>NZ_CP197245.1:0-4615000 GCF_052076105.1 Tardiphaga sp. 768_D3_N2_1
CGAAAAAACACCGCAGGCGGAACGCTGGGCACTTGCCTGACGCTTCCGAAAGTCCTGATGCATTCACCATTGCGGAAGACCGCATTCGCATCAGGCCCAAGGGTGCAACGGGCACCCGGCGTTCCGCACGCCCTCTCACAGGGGGCAGGGAATGCAACAGACGACGGCGCCCCCCGCGCCGCTAACAATGGGGGCGATGACGCATGTCTGAAGCACAGTGGCTGTTTGACAGTTGAATCCGTGAATGACGTGACGCTTCGTCGTCACCCCACACTCCGCCGTCATGCCCGGCGAATGCCGGGTATCCACGCCTTGGCCACACACGAAGGAAGACGAGGATGGCCGGGACATCGAGCGAAGCTCGCTTCGCGCCATCCGGCCATGACGACTGAGAGCGTTGCGCGAGATCGCAGGATGCATCGCGCATGAGCAGAACGAGCGCCCTACTGCTTGAACGGATAGACCAGCTGGCCGGTGAATTCGGTCGGCAACGGCTCGCCATCGACACCGTAATTGTCCGGCAGCTCGCCCGCCGGCATACGGAAGGTCCCGAACATGATGTCCCAGATCGGAAACGTGCCGGCGAAATTGGTGTTACCACCGCGCTCCAGCGAGGTGTGGTGCCAGCGGTGAAACACCGGCGTCGCCAGCACATATTTGAACGGTCCGAGGGTCCAGTTCAGATTGGCGTGCACGAAAGCCGAATGGAAGGTCGTGAAGGGTCCGACCCACAGCATGATGTTCGGCGAGATACCCGCCATCAGCAGCAGCACGTCGACGGCGACGGTGCCGAGAAACAGATTGACCGGATGAAACCGTGCCGCGGAGATCCAGTCCACCTCTTCCGAGGAGTGATGGATCGCGTGGTATTTCCAGAAGCCGCCGCCGTGATACATCCGGTGCAGCCAGTACAGCATGAAGTCGGACACCACGAGGAAGAAGAGCGCCTGTACCCAGAGCGGCATCTGCGCCAGCGGCCCGTGGCCATTGTCGTAGAAGGCGATCAGCTCATCCGCATCGTGAATATTGAAGACAACGGCAGCGCCGACCACGAGGAGCCCGATCCGCACCACGCGGGTGATCAGCGGCACGAAGAACCAGTAGACCACGTCGGTCACGATCTCCGTCTTGCGCCACCAGTGCTTGCCGGGATTGCAGGCCCAGAAATGCGTCAGCACCGTAAAGACCACCGCAAGAACCAGCGTGATCGGCACCACCTTCATGATGGTCTCGCCGAACATGTTCAGGACTTCCATGGGGAGTGTCGTCATCGCGGCCTCGCGGTATTCGGAGGCCAAGAGTTACCGCGCTATGCTTAAGGAGCGATGAAGCGAAAAGGACATGCTTGGTGTCATCACACCCAAGTCATTCTAAAATCGCCTTAAGTAGGTATTTACCGTGCAAAAGAAGAGACAAATGCGACCGACTTTCATCAATCGAATTAACCGCACTGCAATTCCCCACTCCTAGTGTTCGCTCATGGTCACGGTGCTGAGAACGCCGGGGAGACCAGGCATCACGATCGACAGCCACGTGCACATATGGAGTTTTGTATTATGAAGAACCTCGTTTCGCGTTTCATGAAGGACGAGTCCGGCGCCACCGCTATCGAATACGGCCTGATTGCTGCTGGCATCTCGCTGGCCATCATCGCGGTCGTTAACGGCCTCGGCTCGAACCTGAATGGCAAGTTCAGCTCGATCAACACCTCGCTCAAGTAAGCGACTGTTACGAGTGCATCAAAGGCTCCGGTGTCCGGAGCCTTTTTTGTTTCCAAATGCTGCTGACCGCCAGCCGCCAGGATCGTTCTGCGTATGAGACACCCGGGCACACCCCGCTCCGTTCTGGAAGGACTGCAGCTTTCGCTGCGCGACCCCGCCGGTCTGGTCTGCGCCGCATTGGTCCTCGCGCTGGTCGCGGTTGCGATTCGGATCGCCAGCGTTTGGTAAATTCTTTCTTGTTGTCCGATTGTTCATTTCTGCTGGCTAGGTTTTCCGTCGTCGCCGCAACAGGCCCTTGAAGCCATGATCCTCGATTTGACGCGCCTCCTGCTGTTCCCGGGCCTGATGGCCTATGCAGCGATCAGCGACCTTTTCACGATGACGATTTCGAACCGCATCTCGCTGCTGCTCGTGGCGGGTTTTGCCGTACTGGCGATCTTCGGCGGAATGGGTCTTCACGATGCGCTGTCGCATCTCGGCGCGGGGGCGACCGTGCTGGTGGTCGCTTTCGCCTGTTTCGCCTTCGGCTGGATCGGCGGCGGCGATGCCAAGCTCGCCGCGGCGGCGGGACTGTGGTTCGGCTTCGACCATCTCCTGAACTACCTCGTTTACGCCTCGCTGTTCGGTGGCGCGCTCACTCTGCTGCTGCTCCAGTTCCGGCAATGGCCGCTACCCTATGCGCTCGGCGGCCAGGCCTGGCTGATGCGTCTGCATCACAAGGACACCGGCATCCCCTACGGTATCGCCCTCGCCCTCGGCGCACTGCTCGTTTACCCCGACACTGGGTGGGTGAAGACGATCGACCTCGCGCGTTTCGCGCTTCACTAGGGCCGGAACTTTCTATTAACGCGATTTAGATACCGCTCATTAACCATGCTTTGACGAATAACTGGTCAACTCCCGTTACAGCGGCGGCAGCGTCGCGGCGTAATGTGGAAAGTGAAGCGTATGAATACCGCACGCATTGTGGTCCTCGCCATTGCACTCGGCGCTGGCAGTGTGGCGCTATATCTTGCGAGCACATCGGACGCACCGCCGCCCCCTCAGGTCGCCGAAGCCCCGACAACTGACGTCCTCGTTGCCAAAGCCGATATCGCGCTCGGTCAGGCGCTCGGTCCCGATGATGTCCAGTGGCAGTCCTGGCCCGCATCAGCGGCGAGCAGCAATGTCATCAGCCGTAACAGCCGCCCGGACGCCGCGGTGCAAATCGCCGGCTCCATCGCGCGTTCGGGCTTTATCGCCGGCGAACCGATCCGTGAACCGAAGCTGGTGCGCGCCAATGGCGCTGGCTTTATGGCCGCTGTTCTGCCGACCGGCATGCGTGCTGTCTCCACCGAAATTTCGCCGGAAACCGGCGCCGGCGGCTTCATTCTGCCGAACGACCGCGTCGACGTGATCCTGTCGAAGCGCGAACGCGGCGGTGATCGCGGCGGCACGGAGGTCATCAACTCCGAGATCATCCTGAACAATATCCGCGTTCTCGCCATCGATCAGGCGCCCAAGGAAAAGGACGGCCAGAACTCAGTCGTCGGCAAGACCGCAACGCTCGAATTGAAGCCCGAACAGGCCGAACTGCTCGCCCGCGCGCGGCAGAGCGGCACGATCTCGCTGGCATTGCGCGCGCTGGTCGACGCCAACGCGCCTGCGCCGGTTGAAGATCCCAATGGCGGCAAGCGCGACAGCATTAACATCGTGCGTTACGGCATCCCGTCGACCGCGACCGTGACGAAGTGATCGAGAGGACGCACGCAATGAGGCGCATCACAACAGGCGGATCGATACGGGCTCTTGCTGCCCGCGCGCTGTCGCTCACCGCCATCACGGCGTTCACGATCAATCCCGTATTGACGCCAGTTTTCGCGGCCGACTCCGCCTCCATGCAAGCCGGCAGCGCCGGCGCCTTGAACGCGAAATTCCTGCCGCTCGGCATCGGCAAGTCGATCGTCATCGACCTGCCGCGCGACATCAAGGATGTGCTGGTCGCCGATCCCAAGATCGCCAACGCCGTTATACGTTCGGCGCAGCGCGCCTACATCATCGGCGCGACCGTAGGTCAGACCAACATCGTATTCTTCGACGTCACCGGCCAGCAGATCGCCGCCTATGATATCGCCGTCACGCGCGACCTGAACGGTATTCGGGCCGCGCTCAAGCAGACCATGCCCAATGCCGATATTCGTATTGAAGGTCTCGGCGATAGCGTGATGCTGTCGGGTACGGCATCGAGCCAGGTCGAAGCGCAGCAGGCCACGGATCTCGCGGCGCGCCTCGTCGGCGGCGTGGACAAGGTCGTGAACAGCATCTCGGTGCGCGGGCGTGATCAGGTCATGCTTAAGGTCACCGTTGCGGAAGTCCAGCGCAACATCGTCAAGCAGCTCGGCGTCGATCTGTCGGCATCGATGAGCTACGGCACGTCCGTCGTCACCTTCAACAATACCAACCCGTTCACGGCACGCGGCAGCGCCCTGGTCCCCGAAAACTTCCTCAAGGGATCCTTCGGATCGACGCCCTCCGTCACGGCGACGCTGAAAGCGATGGAAAACGCCGGCGTCATCCGGACGCTCGCCGAGCCCACGCTGACCGCGATCTCCGGCGAGACCGCCAATTTCCTGGCGGGCGGCGAATTCCCGGTCCCCGGCGGCAATACCTGCGATCCCACGACGCGGATCTGTACGACACAGATCACTTTCAAGAAATTCGGTATTTCGCTGGGCTTCACGCCGGTGGTTCTGAGCGAAGGTCGTATCAGCCTGCGTGTCGGCACCGAAGTCTCCGAGCTGTCGCAGGAAAATTCCGTCACGATCAGCGGAACGTCGATCCCGGCGATCAAGGTCAACCGCGCGGACACCACGCTTGAGATTCCGTCCGGCGGTTCGATGGTGATGGCCGGCCTTATCAAGCAGCAGACCAAAGCCGCTATCAGCGGCCTGCCGGGCATGTCGCAATTGCCTGTGCTGGGCACGCTGTTCCGCAGTCGGGATTACGTCAACAACAACACCGAGCTGATGGTCCTGGTCACGCCCTATGTGGTCCGCGCCGTCGCGCAGAAGGATCTCTCGCGTCCGGATGACGGCTTCGTGGATGCATCCGATCCGCAGGCCGATCTGCTCGGCAACGTCAACCGCATCTATGGCGCACCGAAACGTGCCGAGTCGGCGCCGGCAACGCGCGGCTATCGCGGCGCTTTCGGCTTCATCACGGATTGAGACGGGACATGTATCCGATGACCATGATCAATCACACAGCAATACACTCTTCGCGCACGCGGATTGCCACTGGCGCGCTGCTGTTCCTGGCGCTTGCGCTCGGCGGCTGCAAGACCGTTGCGCAAGACACCACGTCGGCCATACCGGACGATTACCGGCTGCGGCATCCCATCGTTGTCGAAGAACGGGCCAAGACCACCGAGGTCTTTGTCGGCAGCCAGCGCGGCGGCCTGTCGGCAACACAGCGCGCGGATGTCATATCGCTCGGTCAGAACTGGTTGCGCGAAGGCACCGGCGTCATCACCGCGGAAGTTCCGGTCAATACGCCAAATGCACGTGCCGCCAAAGAGTCCTATCGCGAGGTTCATTCGCTCCTGATGGCGGTCGGCGTACCGCAGAACGGCGTCCTGATGCGCAGCTATCAACCGGGCGATCCGCGTATGTTGCCGACCATCCGCGTCAGCTACTCGCTGATTGCGGCTTCGGTCGGTCCGTGCGGCACCTGGCCCGACGACCTCGCGTCGTCGATCAAGAACAAGGGCTATCTCGCAAACAAGCCGTATCACAACCTCGGCTGCTCCCAGCAGCGCAATCTTGCCGCCATGGTCGCCAATCCTTCGGATCTGGTTCAGCCGCGCGCCGAAACCCCTGTCTATGCCGGCCGACGTACCGTCGTGCTGGACAAGTATCGCAAGGGTGAAAGCACTGCGACGACCTATCCCGAAGACAAGACCAAAATCAGCAATGTGGGCCAATGATTAGCTACGCGCAGAAAACCGCAGACGAAGAACCCACTGCCGCAACACCCGCAGCAGAGGAGCATATTGCGCCGGCACCGCGGGTGTCGGTGCAGGCGTTTTGCGAGACCGTGGAAACCGCTGCCGCCGTGCAGGCGGCCGCCGAAGACAGGCGCTTGGGCAAGGCTCACATCAAGATTCAGATGGGCGGCATGCCTGCGGCCATCGAGGCCTATCGGTCGGCACCGACGCCGAACGTCATTGTTCTCGAGACCGAGCCGCGCGGCGACATTCTCGCTGGTCTTGATCAGCTCGCGACGGTTTGCGATGCCGGTACCCGCGTTGTGGTGATCGGCAAGGTCAACGATGTCACGCTGTACCGCGAGCTCGTTCGTCGCGGCGTCAGCGACTACGTGATCGCGCCTGTCGCGACGATCGACGTCGTTCGTTCGATCTGCGGACTGTTCTCGGCGCCGGAAGCCAAGGCGGTGGGCCGCATCATTGCCGTGGTCGGCGCCAAGGGCGGCGTCGGCGCGTCCACCATCGCCCACAATGTCGCCTGGGCGATCGCGCGCGATCTGGCATTGGACTCCGTTGTCGCCGATCTCGATCTCGCCTTTGGAACCGCCGGGCTGGACTACAACCAGGATCCCCCGCAGGGTATCGCTGACGCAGTGTTCTCGCCGGATCGTGTCGATACCGCCTTCATCGACCGACTGCTGTCGAAGTGCACCGATCATCTCAGTCTGCTGGCCGCCCCAGCCACGCTGGAGCGCGTCTACGACTTTGGCAGCGAGGCTTTCGACTCGATCTTTGACACGCTGCGGTCGACGATGCCATGCATCGTGCTCGACGTGCCGCATCAATGGTCGGGCTGGACCAAGCGGGCCTTGATCGGCGCGGACGACATCCTGATCGTCGCGGCTCCCGATCTCGCCAACCTGCGCAATACCAAGAACATGTACGATCTGATCAAGGCCTCTCGCCCCAATGATCGCGCACCGCTGTACTGCCTCAATCAGGTCGGCATTCCAAAGCGGCCCGAAATCAGCGCCAGCGAATTCGCCAAGGCGATCGAGACACCGCCGATCGTCACGATCCCGTTCGATCCGCAGATGTTCGGATCAGCCGCCAATAATGGCCAGATGATTGCCGAGATTGCGGCCAACCATCGCACCACCGAGCTCTTTCTGCAAATTGCGCAGCGGCTGACGGGCCGCGGCGAGGCCAAGAAGCCACGAGGATCCTTCCTGGGTCCGTTCCTGGAGAAGTTGCGGTCGAAGTAATCCACCGCATGGAGTGTTGTCGTGTTTGGTAAGCGTAGCGGAACAGATATCGACGTCCGGGCCGTCAAGCCCGCCAGTGCGCCCGAGCCTTCTGCGGGCGGGATGGCTGCGTCTGCGCCACCGGCTGTTTCATCGCCGCCGCTGTCACCCGCGCGCGCCGCACCGGCCCCTGTCATCGCAGAGCGCCGCTCCGAAAATTACTATCAGGTCAAAGCGACGATTTTCGGCGCCCTGATCGAGGCGATCGACCTCGCGCAGCTTGCCAAGCTCGACGGTGAATCCGCGCGCGAGGAAATCCGCGACATCGTCAACGAGATCATCGCGATCAAGAATATCGTGATGTCCATTGCCGAGCAGGAAGAACTGCTCGACGATATCTGTAACGACGTGCTCGGTTACGGGCCGCTCGAACCGCTGCTGGCGCGCGACGACATCGCCGACATCATGGTCAATGGCGCCGGCACGGTGTTCATCGAAGTCCAGGGCAAGATCCAGAAAACCGGCATTCGCTTCCGCGACAATCAGCAGCTGCTGAATATCTGCCAGCGCATCGTCAGCCAGGTCGGCCGCCGCGTCGATGAATCCTCACCGATCTGCGACGCCCGTCTTGCCGACGGCTCGCGTGTCAACGCCATCGTACCACCGCTGGCCATCGATGGTCCTGCGCTGACGATTCGTAAGTTCAAGAAGGACAAGCTGACCCTCGAGCAGCTGGTCAAATTCGGTGCAATCTCGCCGGACGGCGCCCAGATCCTCCAGATCATCGGCCGTTGCCGCGCCAATGTGCTGATCTCTGGCGGTACCGGCTCGGGCAAGACCACGCTGCTGAACTGCCTCACCAACTATATCGACGACGACGAGCGCATCATCACCTGCGAGGATGCCGCTGAACTGCAGCTGCAGCAGCCCCATGTGGTGAGGCTCGAAACCCGGCCGCCGAACATCGAGGGCGAAGGCCAGATCACGATGCGCGAACTGGTGCGCAACTGTCTGCGTATGCGTCCGGAGCGGATCATCGTCGGCGAAGTCCGCGGACCCGAGGCATTCGACCTGTTGCAGGCGATGAATACCGGCCATGACGGCTCGATGGGTACCCTCCACGCCAACAATCCGCGTGAAGCGCTGTCACGCTGCGAATCCATGATCACCATGGGCGGCTTCTCGCTGCCCTCGCGCACCATTCGCGAAATGATCTGCGCGTCGATCGACGTCATCGTACAGGCCGCCCGTCTGCGCGACGGTTCGCGCCGCATCACGCACATTACCGAGGTGATGGGCATGGAAGGCGACACCATCATTACGCAAGATCTGTTCATCTACGACATGGTCGGCGAGGACGCCAACGGCAACATCATCGGACGACACCGCTCGACTGGCATTGGCCGCCCGCGGTTCTGGGATCGTGCGCGCTATTACGGCGAGGAGAAGCGGCTCGCGGCGGCGCTCGATGCTGCCGAAATCATAGCGCCGAACTGAGGAGCGAATGATGAACATGCAGGCGCTCGCATTGGCATTCATGGCCAGCATCGCTGTCGGCGGTCTGGCCTGGGTCTTTCTCTATCCGCTGTTGTCCGGCGAGAAGAAGGCCGAAACCCGCCGTGCATCGGTCGCGCGGACGGAGCCCGTGGCGCGCCAGGTCGACAGAAATCAGCGCTCCCGGCGCGAGCAGGTCGAAGGATCTCTCAAGGAAGTCGAAGCACGTCTCCAGAAGGAAAAGAAGATCCCGCTCGGAATCCGGATCGCACAAGCCGGTCTCGACTGGAGCGATCAGAAATTCATGGTGATCTCCGGCATTCTGGGCGGCGGAAGCTTCCTGCTGACCATGATGTTTGGCGGCGGTCTGCTCGCGGCGGCCGGTCTCGGATTCGCCGCCGGCTTCGGCCTGCCGCGCTGGGTCCTCGGCTTTCTCAAGAAGCGGCGCGAAGCCGCCTTTCTCAAGGCGCTGCCAGATGCCGTCGACGTCATCGTTCGCGGTATCAAGGCCGGCCTCCCGCTGTTCGATTCGATCAAGGTTGTCGCCGCCGACGCGCCGGAACCCCTGCGCAGCGAATTTCTTGCCATCATCGAAACTCAAACGATTGGTATGCCGCTCGGCGAGGCCTGTGCGCGGCTCTATGAGCGCATGCCGCTTCCGGAAGCCAACTTCTTCGGCATCGTCGTCGCGATTCAGCAGAAGTCGGGTGGCAATCTCTCGGAAGCTCTTGGCAACCTCTCCAAGGTGTTGCGCGACCGCAAGAAGATGGCCGAGAAAATCCAGGCCATGTCGATGGAAGCCAAGGCGTCCGCCGGCATCATCGGCTCCCTGCCGCCAATCGTGATGTTGCTCGTCTATCTCAGCACGCCTGAATATATTTCGCTGCTGTGGACCCATCCGACAGGCCGGTTGATGCTGGCAGGCTGCGTCGTCTGGATGTCCTGCGGCATCTTCGTCATGAAGCGCATGATCAACTTCGACTTCTGATGGTGCTGACATGGTCGACATCCTGATAGCAAAGCTCCACGACGTCCGTTTCATGACGATGTTGCTGGCCGCGATCGCGGTTGCGGCAACGGCTTACAGCCTGCTCACACCGCTGTTTGCCGGCGATGGCCTCGCCAAACGCATGAAGGCGGTAGCGAGCGAGCGGGAGCGGCTGCGGCAACGCGAACGGGACCGCATGGCCAAAGGCGAGCGCGTGTCGCTGCGCCAGACACCGAAGCAGCTTGTCTCCAAGGTTGTGACTGACTTCAACCTCGGCAAGTGGCTGGCGCAGGAAGCCGCGCTCGACAAGCTGGTCATGGCCGGCTATCGCGGCCAGGCGCCCTATATCACCTTCCTGTTCTTCCGGGCCGTGACGCCGATCGTGTTCCTCGTCTTCGCGATCCTCTACGTGTTCGTGATCTCGCGGATGGAGCAATCGATGCCGATCAAGATCGGCATGTGCCTTGGTGCCGCCTATCTTGGCCTGCAGGCACCGATGATCTTTCTCAAGAATGCGATCACCAAACGCCAGCTCTCGATCCGCCGCGCATTTCCGGATGCTCTCGATCTGCTGCTCATCTGCATCGAATCCGGCATGTCCATCGAAGTCGCGTTTCGTCGCGTGTCCATCGAAATCGGATCGCAGTCGGTGGCGCTGGCCGAGGAATTCACGCTGACCACGGCCGAACTGTCTTATCTCCAGGATCGCAAGATCGCATACGAGAACCTCGCAAAGCGCACCGGGCTTGAAGGTGTCAAATCGGTCTGTCTGGCGCTGATGCAATCTGAACGCTACGGCACGCCGCTCGGTCAGAGCCTTCGCGTGATGGCGCAGGAAAACCGGGACATGCGCATGAACGAAGCCGAGAAGAAGGCTGCGGCACTGCCGCCAAAGCTGACCGTGCCGATGATCCTGTTCTTCCTGCCGGTGCTGTTCGTCGTCATTCTCGGCCCGACGGGCATCAAGGTTGCAGCGATGCAGTAAGACCGGGTTGAGCTCCGATCTTGCGGCACATCACTACGGCTTTGAGTCTATGCGTGTAGAAACTTACGACCGCCGCGGTGCGTTGTCGTCCTGGGCACCCAGACGCGGCGTGCCTTTGCTGCTCAGCATTTCCTTGAGATAGGCGACATTCGCCGCCGCCTCGTCCGGCGGCAGGTCAGCCTTGACGATGGATTCCGCTTCACCGAACCGGCCCTGCAGGCCGACCACGAGACCGAGGTTCTGGCGAACGCGAGGATCGACATTGCCGCGGCCTTGCGCGCGGCGCAGCGTCGCCTCCGCCTGCGGCAGATCCTTCGAGAGCATGTAGGACAGACCGAGATTGGAGAGCACGGACGGCTCCTCCGGCCTGATCTTCAGCGCACTGCCGTAGTAGCGGCGGGCCTCGTCATGCTTGCCCATCTGATCCAGCACAGCGCCTTGTGCCGACAGGATGCGCCAGTCCGGATTGGCCGGGCTATGCGCTGTGGTCAGAACATCGAAGGCGCGCTGGAAGCTGCCGGTGTCAGCCAGCGCACGGCCGTAGCCGGCCAGTAGCGGCTTGTTGCCAGGATTGTTCAGGGTCGCCTGTTCGAACACGGACACGGCCTGGGCGCGCTGGCCATTGGCACGCAATGCCTGACCGTAGCGCAAGGCCATGTCGGCGTCCTTCGGGTTGGCACGGTAGCGTTCGCCATAGACTTCGACGGCACGGGCGGGATCTGCATCGGCTGGTGCTTCCGCACGAGCGCCAAGGGAACCGGTGATTTCGGACATGCCCGCCGTCTTGCAGCCGGCAAGGCCTGTAGCCAGGATTGCCGTTACTGCCGCTGTCGCCAGAAGCCGGGCAAGACAAGGGGACTGACGCATGGCAGCTTGACTCAACAATGGAGCGAACGGGCGGGCCGGAGGACTTCAGCAATAGAGTGTTAACCCTAATGGCTGGTTAATCGGCTTGGAGAGCGCCATATCCTCCCATACCGTCGCTTGACGCCCTTTGCGCTTCAGGTGTCATTGCCGTTCCCTTTTGCGAGATTCTGCATATGCATTCCGCCTTCGAAACGTCCGCCACATCGGCCATTCCGATCACCTTCGCCACCAAGACGACCTGGCCCGAGATCAGCGCGACGCTCCCCGCGCCGGCGAAAGCCTTTGCCGCGGCCAACGGTTTTGCGGCGAAGCCCGGCGTATGGCTAGCGCTGCCGGCAGAGGACGGTGCAATCGCCCAGGTGATCTTCGGACTGGAAGACGACAGCGCGCTCCACCGTGACCTGTTCCGCCCCGGACAGTTGCCCGGCCTGCTGCCGCCGGGCACCTACCGTTTCGCCAACGCACCACACGACACCCGCCTCGCCGCGCTCGCTTTCGCCCTCGGCAGCTATCGTTTCGGCCGTTATCGCAAGAATGATGAGCCCAAGGCGAAGCTGGTGCCGCCGGATGGCGTCGATATCGCCGACATCAGCCGTATGGCCGAGGCCGCAGCACTGGCACGCGATCTCATCAATATGCCGTCAAACGATATGGGACCGGAAGAACTCGCCGCGGCCGCCAGGGATCTCGCCACGCGTTTTGGTGCAGACTTCAAATGCATCGTGGGCGATGACCTCGTGCAGCAGAATTTCCCGTTGATCCACGCCGTGGGCATGGCCTCGACACGTGCGCCACGACTGATCGATTTTTCCTGGGGTGATCCATCGCATCCGAAGGTGACGCTGGTTGGTAAAGGCGTCTGCTTCGACACTGGTGGTCTCGATCTCAAGCCATCGAGCGGCATGCTGATCATGAAAAAGGACATGGGTGGTGCAGCAAATGTCCTCGCGCTGGCGCTGATGGTGATGGACGCCAGACTGAAAGTGCGATTGCGCGTGCTGATTCCCGCCGTTGAAAACGCTGTTGCGGGCAATGCCTTTCGTCCGCTCGATATTTTCAAGTCGCGCAAGGGGCCAACTGTCGAGATCGGCAACACCGACGCTGAAGGCCGCCTGGTGCTGGCCGATGCGCTGGCCTATGCCGACGAGGAGAAACCGGACCTGCTCGTCGATCTGGGCACGCTGACCGGCGCTGCACGCGTGGCGCTCGGGCCCGATCTACCGCCCTACTACACCAATGACGAGACGCTGGCGCTCGACGTCGCGCGCTGTGCGAAGGAGCAGAATGACCCGCTCTGGCGACTGCCGCTCTGGGCTCCCTACGATGCCTGGCTCGACTCCAAGGTCGCCAATATCAACAACGCACCGTCTGGCGGCTTTGCCGGCTCGATCACCTGCGCGCTGTTTCTGCAGCGTTTCGTCGAAGCCGCAAAGAGCTGGCTTCACGTAGATATCTATGGCTGGACGCCATCGGCGAAACCGGCGCGCCCCGAAGGCGGCGAATGTCAGGCTGCGCGCGCAATCTATCAGCTATTGAGCCAACGCTATGGATAAACGCGACCCAAGGCTCACGCCCGCACGGCCAGACGTGGCCGCGCGCTATCTTGAAGGTCTGGTCGAGGCTTCCCGTTTCGTTGACGGCGAAGAATTCGAAATTGTCGATGGTGTCACCGCGATGCGACGCGAGCCATTCGCCGGCGCCATGCTGGACACGCAAGCCCTGAAAGGGGAGCGCTTCACCGTTTACGACCGCAATGACGAAGGCTGGGCCTGGGGCCAACTCAATGGAGATGGCTATGTCGGCTGGCTCTCGGATCTCGCGCTCTATCCACCTGGACCGACACCGACGCACAAGGTGACCGCGCTCCGGACGTTCGTTTTTCCTGGTCCCTCCATCAAGCTGCCGCCGACAGATACGCTACCGCTCGGCGCGCGCCTGGCCATCATCAAGATGACCGATGCGTTTGCAATGACAAACGCCGGACATTGCGTCCCGAGGCGGCATGTCACGGAGATCGATGCGTTCGAGACCGATTTCGTTGCCGTGGCCGAACGCTTCGTCGGCACGCCCTATCTCTGGGGCGGCAAGAGCAGCCTCGGTATCGATTGCTCGGGGCTGGTGCAGATCGCACTGACCGCCGCGGGAACCGGGTGCCCCCGCGACAGCGACATGCAGGAGAGCGGCCTCGGCCGCGCCCTGTCAGACGCCGAGATGCAACATCTGAAGCGCGGCGACCTGATCTTCTGGAAAGGCCACGTCGCCATCGTCCGCGATGCCGACACGATCGTGCATGCCAATGCGCATCACATGGCAACGGCTATTGAAGATACAAAGGATGCCATCGCGCGGATCAAGGCTGCCGGCAGCGACGTAACGAGCATCAGACGGCTGGACTAGGTACAGCTCGGTCGTAGCAGTCCCTCAACCGGTCACGATGCAGCGCCAGCCATTGCAGGGCACTCACCATCAGGCCGTTGTGAACTGCACCGCTGTCCAATGCCGCGATCGCGTCGTCGATGGAGACTACGAAGGGCCGCGTATCCTCGTTTTCCCCGACGAGACCACCCTGCGCGGCTACCTTGCTGCTGTCCACGAAGCCGAGAAAGAATGTGACATACTCATCGGTGAAACCCGGCGTCGGCAGCACACTATAGAGTTCAAACAAACGCTGCGGCGTTACGCCGATCTCTTCCGCACATTCTCGCGCAGCGGCCGTGAGCGGCGATTCATCCTCATCGACGCGCCCGGCGACGATCTCGACCATCTCACCACGCCCCGTAGCCAGATGCGCCGGCAGACGGAATTGATGGATCAGTGCGACCTCGCCACGCGCAAGATCGATTGGAAGAACCGCAGCCACCTTGCTGGCACGCAAGATGTCACGTTGCTGCCGCAACGTCCCATCGTCCGCGCGAATGATCGCGATATCGTACCGCTCATAGGTCATGAAGCCGCGTCCGACAACCGTCGGAGCCGAGACTGCGACATCGGCAGCACGGTCTGCGATAGCGGAACGGCGATCATTGTCTTTCGTCATTGTTCTTACTGCGTTGCAGCCCCGCCCGGCGACGTCTCGATCCGGAACGCCGCAGCGAACAGTGCGCGGGTGTAGTCGGTCTTTGGATTCCTGAAAAGCTCCGCGGCGGGCCCCTCTTCGACCACCTTGCCATGGCGCATCACGATGAGATGGCTGGCCAGTGAAGCAACCACACGCAGATCGTGCGAAATGAACATATAAGTCAGATCCCGCTTGCGCTGCAGCTCGCGCAGGAGATCCACCATCTGCGCCTGGAACAGCATGTCGAGCGCGCTGGTCGGCTCGTCCAGCACGATAAAGCTCGGTTCCAGCACTGCAGCGCGCGCGATCGAAATGCGCTGCCGCTGGCCTCCGGAAAACTCATGCGGATAACGAAAGCGCGTCTTGGGATCGAGGCCGACATCCTGCAGCGCCTTGACGACACGCGCCTCGCGATCCTCCGCAGAAAGCGACGGCTGATGCACGCTCAGACCCTCGGCGATGATATCGCCGACCGACATACGCGGCGACAGCGCACCGAACGGATCCTGAAACACGATCTGCATATCGCGCCGGATCGGCCGCATGTCCTTGAACTGCAGTCCCTGGATATCCTTGCTCAGGAACACGATCGGGCCTTGCGAGGAGATCAAGCGCAACAGCGCAAGACCGAGCGTCGTCTTGCCGGAACCGGACTCGCCGACAACACCAAGCGTCTCACCTTGCCGCACCTTCAGGCTGACACCGTCCACTGCCTTTACGTGGCCGACCGTCTTGCGCAGCAGCCCGCGCTTGATCGGAAACCAGACCTTGAGATCGTCCGTCGACATCACGACCGGCGCTTCCGGGCGCGGCGGCGCGGGATCCGGTTTCGGTTCAGCCGCGAGCAGGTCGCGCGTATAGGGGTGCTGTGGTGACGTGAACACCTGCTCCACCGGCCCCTGCTCGACGATCTTGCCATTATTCATCACACAGACGGTGTCTGCGATGCGGCGGACGATTCCGAGATCGTGGGTAATGAAGAGGAGACTCATACCGAGCCGCTGACGAATGTCAGCCAGCAGTGCGAGGATCTGCGCTTGCACAGTCACGTCAAGCGCCGTGGTCGGCTCGTCGGCGATCAGAAGATCGGGCTCGTTCGCAAGCGCCATCGCGATCATGACGCGCTGGCGCTGCCCGCCAGACAGCTGATGCGGATAACTGGCGAGACGTGTCTCCGGATCGGGAATGCCGACCTGAGTCAGCAACTCCAGCGTTCGTTCACGTGCCTTGCTGCCGCGCATACCGTTATGCAGCTGCAGAATTTCGCCGATCTGCGCACCGATGGTGTGCAGCGGGTTCAGCGAGGTCATCGGCTCCTGGAAGATGATCGAGATGTCGTTGCCGCGGATTTCTCGGATCTCGCCTTCCGACATGCCCAGGAGTTCATGACCCTTGAAACGGATATGGCCGGTCGGATGCGACGCCGTTGGATATGGCAGTAGCCGCAGGATCGACATGGCGCTGACGGATTTGCCCGAGCCGGACTCGCCGACAAGGGCCACGCATTCGCCGCGCTTGATCTCGAACGACACCCTGTCGACAGCGACCGACGTATTGCCGCCATGATGGAACGCGACCGAAAGATCGCGGACATCGAGCAGCGGCTGGTTGATGGCATCCATGCTGCGGCCCTACCTGAACGTCTTGCGCGGATCGAAGGCGTCGCGGACGCCCTCACCGATGAAGATCAACAGCGACAGCATGATCGCCACCGCAAAGAAGCCGGTGAAACCGAGCCAGGGCGCCTGCACATTGGCCTTGCCCTGCGACAGCAGCTCGCCGAGCGACGGCGAGCCCGGCGGCAGGCCGAAGCCGAGGAAATCGAGCGCAGTCAGTGTCATCACCGAAGACGAGACGATGAACGGCAGGAAGGTCATCGTCGCGACCATAGCGTTGGGCAGCAGATGCCGGATCATGATCTTGGCGTTGGAGACACCGAGCGCCCGCGCCGCCATGATATATTCGAAGTTGCGGCCACGCAGAAACTCAGCGCGCACGAGGCCGACCAGCGCTACCCACGAGAACAGCAGCAGGATTCCAAGCAGCACGAAGAAGCCGGGCACCAAAACCGACGACAGGATCAGCAGCAGATAGAGTGACGGGATCGCACTCCAGATCTCGATGAAGCGCTGAAAGGCTAGATCGACCCAGCCGCCGAAATAGCCCTGCACGCCGCCCGCGGCGATGCCGATGATCGACGAGACAATGGTGAGCGCGAGGCCAAACAGCACCGAGATGCGAAAGCCATAGATCAGCCGCGCAACGACATCGCGGCCCTGATCGTCGGTACCGAGCCAGTTATATTCGAGATCACGGCAGCTCTTGAGGCCCTTCTTCTCAACCACCGGTCTGCACTGCTCCTCGGTGAGCATCCAGGTGGGCTTCGAGGGCGCCGGCGTCGGCAGATCGAGATTGTGCGTGTCGTAGGAATAACGGATCAGCGGCCAGAGGATCGTACCTCCCTTCTCGGCGATCAGCTTCTGCAGGAACGGATCGCGATAGTCCGCAGCCGTCTCGAAATCGCCGCCGAAGGTCGTCTCCGAATAGGTGACGAAGGCCGGGAAATACATCTTGCCGTCGAACTTGATGAAGAACGGCCGATCATTGGCAATCACCTCTGCGAATAGCGAGATGAAGAACAGGGCCATGAAAATCCAGAACGACCAGTAACCGCGGCGGTTGGACTTGAAGTTCTGCCAGCGGCGCTGGTTGAGCGGCGATATGCCGAGCGGATGACGCGACGGCGGCACGGCTTCGCCGAGCGGCGATTGTGTGGTGCTCTCCACGGGAAGGGGCGCGGTGATGGTCATCAGACGTCTCGCGCCTCAAAGTCGATCCGCGGATCGATCCACATATAGGCCAGATCGGACAGCAGATTCACCACCAGGCCGACCAGCGAGAAGATGAACAGCGTGCCGAACACCACGGGATAATCGCGATTGAGTACGCTCTCGAAACCGAGGAGGCCGAGCCCATCGAGCGAGAAGATCGTTTCGATCAGCAGCGAGCCGGAGAAGAAGGCGTGGATAAATGCGCCGGGGAAGCCGGCGATGACAATCAGCATGGCATTGCGGAAGATGTGATTGTAGAGCACCTGCCGCTCATTGCAGCCCTTGGCACGCGCGGTCATCACATATTGCTTGCGAATTTCATCGAGGAACGAGTTCTTGGTCAGCAGTGTCATGGTGGCGAAGGCGCCGAGCACCATCGAGACCAGCGGCAGTGTCATGTGCCAGAAATAGTCGATGATCTTCCAGTACCACGGGAACTGGCTCCAGCCATCGGAAGTCAGTCCGCGCAACGGGAAGATGCTCCAAAACGATCCGCCCGAGAACAGGATGATCAGAAGGATCGCGAACAGGAAGCCTGGGATAGCAAAGCCGACGATGATGACAGCGGAGGTCCAGGTGTCGAAGCGGGAGCCGTCCCGCACAGCCTTGCGAATGCCGAGCGGGATCGAAATCAGATAAGTGATCAGCATCATCCAGATGCCGAGCGACATCGAGACGGGCAGCTTCTCCTTGATCAGCTGCAACACAGTGGTGTCGCGGAAATAGCTCTTGCCGAAATCGAAGCGGGCGAAATTCCACAGCATCAGCGCGAAGCGTTCCGGCGCAGGCTTGTCGAAACCGAACTGCTTCTCCAGGCTCTTGACGAAATCCGGGTCGAGGCCTTGCGCGCCGCGATATTTCGAATTCACCGCGTCGCCAGCAGCGCCCGGTTGCGCGCGGTTGCCGAAGTCACCGCCAGACGAGCCGGAGACGCGCGACGCGCCGGTGTCGGCGCCGCTGAGCTGCGCGATCACGCGCTCGACGGGACCGCCCGGCGCGAATTGCACCACGACGAACGAGACGAACAGAATTCCCAGCAGCGTGGGAAACATCAGCAGCACGCGCCGTGCGATATATGCGCCCATGCTATTTGGCCTGCTCGCTTGAAGGTTTTGCGGAAGCCCACCACAGATCGGGGGCACCGACGCCGATATATTTCGGCAGATTGGCGGGATGGCCGAACACATCCCAATAGGCCACGCGATGCGACGCCGAATACCATTGCGGCACCCAGTAGCGGCCGGCACGAATGACACGATCCAGCGCCCGCGCTGCGAAGACGAGCTTCGGCCGCGTATCGGCGGCGATGACTTCGTTCATCAGCGCATCGACGACGGGATCGGAAATGCCGGCGAGATTGTTCGAGCCTTTGGTGGCTGCCGACTGCATCGAGAAGAACGAACGCAGGGAATCACCGGGGATGGTCGAGAAGCTGAAGCGTTCGATGGCCGCGTCGAAGTCGAAATCGTCGCGGCGTGCGCGGAACTGCACGGGATCGACAAGGCGCACACTGGCCTCAATGCCGAGCGTGCCGAGATTCTTGATATAGGGCATGTGATGCGCCTGGAAAGCAGGCTCATCGAGCAGAAACTCGACTTTGAACGGCTCACCCTGCGCGGTCATGCGCTTGCCGTCCTTCATCACGCAGCCGGCATCGTTCAGGAGCTGGATCGCCTTGCGCAGCAGCGTACGGTCCTGACCCGAGCCGTCCGATGTCGGCGGCAGATAGGGATCACCGAACACTTCGCTCGACACCTTGTCACGGAACGGCTCCAGCAATGCGAGCTCTTCCGACGACGGCTTACCGACTGCCATCAGGTCCGAGTTCTGGAACGGCGACACCGTGCGCACATAGGCGCCGTACATGATGGTCTTGTTGGTCCATTCGAAATCAAATGCGTTACCGAGCGCCTCACGCACGCGCGGATCCTTGAACTTGGCGCGGCGTGTATTGAGGAACCAGCCCTGCGCACCGGACGGCGTATCGTCAGGCAACATTTCCTGCTTGACCCGACCATCCTTCACGGCAGGGAAATCGTAACGCGTATTCCAGATGCGCGAGGTGAACTCCTCGCGATACAGATAATTGCGGCCGGTGAAGCCTTCGAAAGCCACGTCGCGGTCACGATAGAAATCGAACCGGACCGTATCGAAATTATAGCTACCGCGATTGACCGGCAGGTCTGCTGCCCACCAATCCCTCACGCGGTCGAACTCGATGTAACGCCCGACCTCGAAGCGGCCGACCTTGTAGGGACCGCTCCCGAGCGGAGCCTCCAGCGAGGACTCGTCGAACGCGCGCTTGTCGTAATAGGCCTGCGAGAAGATCGGCATCCCGGCCACGAACAGAGGAACGTCGCGACCACGCTTCTCGGCGAAAGTCACCACCAGCGTCACATCATCGACCGCTTCGGCCTTCACCATGTCGCGCATCTGCTGCGTGATGATGGGATGGCCCTTGGTCTTCAGCGCCGTCAGCGAGAAGGCCGCATCGCGCGCGGTGAGCTTGCTGCCGTCATGGAAGCGCGCCTCGGGCCGCAGCGTAAAACGATAGGTCAGACCATCGGCGGAAATTTGAACGGTCTTCGCGACCAGCCCATACATCGCATCGGGCTCGTCGCCGGCGCGCACCATCAGCGGCGCAAAAGTCATGCCCATGCCCTGCGCGCCATCGCCCTTCAGAATATAGGCGTTTAGCGAGTTAAAGGTCTGGAACGACTGGTTGAACGCGCGGCTCGACGGCACCGTCGAGAAGGCGCCGCCTTTCGGCGCCGTGACGTTAACGTAGTCGAAATTCGGAAAATCCGCGGGATACTTCAGATCGCCGAAGGCCGACATGCCGTGCGATTCACTTGGAGCCTGCGCCAGTGCGGGACTGAAGCGTGACGCCGCGATGGCGCCGATCCCGAGACCCAGCACGTGCCGACGATTGAGCTGCGCCATGCGCGATGTGCTCCTCAAGAGCGCTTGCCGATCTTCGCGGCCCTGTCAGCGTCGTACCACCAGATGGCGGGGAAACCCGACTGCCCGTATTTCGGTGGCTCGGCCGGACGACCGAAGCGATCCCAGCGCGCCGTGCGAACCTTGTTGTAGGTCCATTGCGGCACCACGAAATGATTCCACAGTAGCACGCGATCCAGCGCCTTGGTCGCAGCCACCAGGTCGTCCCGGTCCCTGGTGAAGATCACGCGATCGATCAGCTTGTCGATCGCGGGATTCTTGATGCCGACAATGTTGCGCGAGCCAGCCATATCGGCAGCCTGCGAGCCCCAGAATTCACGCTGCTCGTTACCGGGCGACAGCGACTCCGGCCAGGACGACACGACGACGTCGAAATCCCAGCTACGCAGCCGGTTCTCGTATTGCGTGGCGTCGATGGTGCGAACCGACACGCCGATGCCGAGACGTTCCAGCGATGGCTTGAAGAACAGCATCACGCGTTCGAAGGATGGATCCTCGCCGAGCAATTCCAGCTCAAACGGTGCACCAGTCTTGGCATTGACTAGCTTGCGGTCACGAACTTCGTAGCCCGCTTCCTTGAACAGTTGCAGCGCTTCGCGAAGATTGCCGCGCACATTTTCAGCACTGCCGCCGACCGGATTCGTATAGGGCTTGGTGAATACTTCCGGCGGCACCTCGGCACGCACGGTTTCCAAAATCTCCAGCTCCTTGCCTTCCGGCAGACCAGACGACGCGAGCTCGGTGCCGTCGAAATAGCTGGAGATGCGCTTGTACTGACCGAAGAAGATCTGCTTGTTCATCTCCTCGAAGTCGAACGCATAGTTCAGCGCGCGGCGAACGCGCGGATCCTTGAATTTGTCGCGGCGAATATTAAGCGCAAAACCCTGCATGATGCCGGACGAACGATTCAAAAATTCCTCGAGCAGCACTTTCTTCTCGGCCACTGCGGGGAAGTCATAGGCGGTCGCCCAGTTCTTCGCGCTGTTCTCGGTGCGCCAATCGACCTGATCGCCCTTGAAGGCTTCGAGTGCGACGGTGCCGTCGCGGAAATATTCGTAGCGCAACTCATCGAAATTATTGCGACCCATATTCACATTGAGGTCGCGGCCCCAATAGTCCTTCACACGCTCAACGGATACCGAACGACCCGGCACGAATTCCTTGATGCGATAGGCGGCGCTGCCGAGCGGCGCTTCCAGTGTGGTGCTGCCGATGTCACGCTTGGCGCCGGAGGCGTTTGTGCCCTCCCACCAATGCTTGGGCAGTACCGTGAGCTGGCCGACGATCTGCGGCAATTCGCGGTTGCCGGGCGCGTCGAAGGTGAACTTGATCTCGCGGTCGCCGACCTTCTCGGCTTTCACCACATGACGGTAATAGGCCGAATATTGCGGGTGATATTTCTTGAAGGACTCCAGCGAAAAGATCACGTCCTCGGGGGTCACTGGCTTGCCGTCGTGCCATTTGGCATTCGCGCGCAGGCGGTAGGACACCGAAGAGTAATCCTCGGGATGGCTGACGGCTTCGGCGAGCAGGCCGTATTCGGTCGAGACCTCGTCCAGCGACGCTGTCGTGAGCGACTCGTAGATCAGCCCGACGGCGCCCGCGATGTTGCCCTTCACGCCGGCCACCGCGATGTTGAAATTATCGAAGGTACCGATCGCGATCTGGCGCACGGTGCCGCCCTTGGGCGCTTCCGGATTGACGTAGTCAAAGCGCTTGAAGTCCGCCGGATACTTGATCTCGCCGAACAGCGACAGCGCATGGCGCCATTCTGCACCTCTAGCCGTAGACTGGGCACTTGCTGTACCGATGACGGAGAGGCTGCCTACGCCACCGATGACAGGGGCAAGTGCGGCGAAGGCGCTGGTCTGGAGAAGGCGGCGTCGGGAAATCGTCAATGTGCTGAATCCTGTGAACCGAAGCAGTCTATTAGAACGGCCATATAAGGCGAGGGTTCGACCGATTATGCCGGCTTTTCCGCAGGATACCACCCGTCACGCCGGTTGCATCCTAACGCCTTGCGGCCAAACGTCCCGCTTAAGCTTTGGTAATGCAGATACGAAAACGGCCAGGCTGAGCCTGGCCGTTTAATCGATGATAAATTACCAAGAAACAGCGTTACGACGCCGTCCTCATTTCGCCGCAGTGGGCAGCGGCACCGGCTTATCGGCGAGAGTTGCCAGATAGGCGATCACGTCGGCGCGCTCGCTATCCTTTTGAATGCCGGCGAAGCCCATGGCCGTCCCCGGCACGGTGCCCTTCGGATTGGCGATGAACTTGTTCAGCTCCTCGAAGGTCCAGGTGCCGCCCTTGGCCTTCATGGCCGCCGAGAAGTTGAACCCGGCTTTGCCTTCGCCCACCTTCTCATTGACGACGCCGAACAGGTTCGGGCCAACGCGGTTCGGGCCGCCCTTTTCGAACGTATGGCAGGCGGCGCACTTCTTGGCCGCGGTTGAGCCCTTCTCGACCGAAGCGGTCTGCAGCAGCTTCTCGATCGGTTCGGACGGCGCAGCAGCCGCCTTGGCACCGCCGGCAGCCTCTTCCTTCACGGCAATATCAAAGCCGGGCTTTTCCAAATGCCTCGGCGAAAACACGGCCTGGGCGGTGAAATTCGTCACCATCAGAACCAGGCAGGTGCCGAGAATGGCGCCCATAATCTTGTTGAGTTCGAAGGAGTCCATAGTCGAAAAGCCCCACGCCGTTTTAGGTCATTGGAAGGCCGCTCCAACGGCCTCGACACACTCAGGAATCACGTTCCTGCGGCCCTTGGGCCTGCCGTTTTGAGATAACGGTTTGCCCATCCTCTGGCAACCCGTATAAACGCCGCGCCCTTTGATCTGCATCATACTTTTCGGGGGGAAGATCACTGGAATCCAAGCCGATTTTGCCATGACAGACCCACGCACCCTGGTGCTCATTCCTGCCCGGATGGCCGCCACCCGCCTGCCCGGCAAGCCGCTGCTCGATATTGGCGGGCTACCGATGATCGTGCATGTGGCCCAACGCGCCAAAGAGGCCGGTCTGGGCCGTGTCGCCATCGCCACCGATACCGCAGACATCGCCGAGGCCGTCACGGCCCGTGGGTTCGAGGCCGTCATGACCTCCCCGGACCATCCGTCGGGCTCCGACCGGATTTTTGAGGCCCTGTGCAAACTCGATCCGGGCGGACAGGTCCAGACCATCGTCAATGTCCAGGGCGACCTGCCCACTATTCCGCCCGGCGACATAAGCGCCGCGGTGCGCCTGCTCAACGACCCCACCATCGACATCGCGACGCTGGCGACCGAGATCCACAAGGACGAGGAACACACCAATCCGAGCGTGGTGAAGCTGATCGGCTCGCCGGCCGGGCCTAACCGGCTGCGCGCGCTGTATTTCACCCGCGCCACGGCGCCTTATGGCGACGGGCCCCGTTACCATCATATCGGACTCTACGCCTATCGGCGCGCCGCACTCGAAGGCTTCGTCAAGCTCGCGCCCTCGACGCTGGAGGTCCGCGAAAAGCTCGAACAGCTGCGCGCACTCGAAGCCGGCATGCGGATCGACGCGGCCATTGTCGACAGCGTTCCGCTCGGTGTGGATACCCCCGCCGATCTCGAAACCGCCCGCCGCCTGCTGGCAAAAACCTGAGCGACTGATACAAGGCCCGCCATGACCATTCCCAAAAATCAGATCATGAAGATCGCATTCCAGGGCGAGCCCGGCGCCAATTCCCATATCGCCATCGTCGAGGCGTTCCCGAATGCCGAGCCGCTGCCCTGCGCCACCTTCGAGGATGCGCTGGCCGCGATCACTTCGGGCGAAGCCGATCTCGGCATGATCCCGATCGAGAACTCGATCGCCGGCCGCGTCGCCGACATCCATCATTTGTTGCCGGCATCCGGCCTGCATATCGTCGGCGAGTGGTTTCTGCCCATTCACCACCAGTTAATGGCGCTGCCCGGCACCAAGCTCACCGACATCAAGACGGTAGAGAGCCACGTCCACGCGCTCGGCCAGTGCCGCCGCATCATTCGCAAGCTCGGTATCAAGGCCATCGTTGCCGCAGACACGGCCGGCTCGGCCCGCGCGATTGCAGAACGCGGCGACAAGAGCTGCGCCTCTTTGGCCTCGCGCCTCGCCGCCGATATTTACGGGCTGGAAATTCTCGCCGAGGATGTCGAGGACGAGGATCACAACACCACGCGTTTCGTGATGCTGTCGAAGGACGCCAAGTGGGCACCGCAGGGCTCCGAACCGCTCGTCACGTCTTTTGTATTCCGCGTCCGCAACTTGCCCGCTGCGCTCTACAAGGCGCTTGGCGGTTTCGCCACCAACGGCGTCAACATGACCAAGCTGGAAAGCTACATGGTCGATGGCGAGTTCTTCGCCACGCAGTTCTATGCCGATGTCGACGGCCATCCCGATGACCGGAGCCTCGCTTTCGCGCTCGAAGAGCTGAAGTTCTTCTCACGCGAATTCAGGATCGTCGGCGTCTATCCGGCGCATCCGTTCCGCGCGACCTTCGGCGAGCCGACGAGTTAAACTTACATCTTGCTGTCCGTCATGGCCGGACAAAGCGCGAAGCGCGGCTTCGCGCTGGCCGGGCATGACGAGTTTTAAGACGCTGGCCGAACGTGATCTTCCAAACTGTGCGTCGCCGCCATCGGCGATCCCGGCAGGAATAACTGAACCGGCCGGATCTCATAGACCGCAGTCGGATTGACGCGGCGCAGATCGCGCGCGGTCGCGATGGCGTCCTCGCGGGTGGCGCGATCGACGACATAGAAGCCGAGCAACTGCTCCTTGGTCTCCGCAAAGGGCCCATCGATGACCACGCCGGCACCGGGGCCGCGCAGGGTGAATGCGCCCTTGGTGCCGCCGAGCCGCGCAGCCGGACCCATCTGGCCATCGGCTGTCAGTTTCTCGTGAATCTCGTGAAGACCAGCCATCACGGCAGTGTCTTGATCGGCCGTCCAGGACACGACAACATCTTCGACGTGATAGGCTAGGATCGCATAGAGCATGGGTTATCCTCTGTTTCTTGGTGGCGCCGCCTCAAGGACGTTTCTGCAGTCCCGATTCCGACATTCCTCTCGAAACCTTACGACGCCTCGCAGATCGACGCATCCACCGCAACCAGTTCGACGATATTGCCGTCCGGATCGGTGACGTAAATGGAGCGCCAGCCGATCCATCGGTGTTCGTAGGTGTTCGGCTTGAAACCTGCTTTTGTCAGGGCATCGAGAGCAGGCTGATAGTCCGATAACGCAATCTCCAACGCAAAGTGATGCAGAGTGGGCGCACGCAAATCGGGGCCAACCACTCTGTGTCATCACGATTGGACGGCTGATCGGCCCGGAAAAGACCGACGATTCGATGATGGCCTTCAAAGCCGTCCTCCACTTTGAGAAATACAATCCGATCGTCGAAGGCGCGGAGCAGACTAAGGCCCAGAACATCTCGGTAGAAGCTGATCGCGCGCGGCATATCGCTGACGCGCAAAACGACTTCGCCAAGGCCACGCGGTGTCACCAGGGGCGCCATCATCCCCTCCCATTGTCGCGGCGCTCACTGATCTCGCTGCGCCTAGGCTGCCGCTGTCTGCAACTGAAACACATCCGCCAGCAGATCATAGGACCGCTTCCGGGCCTCATGATCATACATCGCGGTGATGACCATCAGTTCGTCGGCCTGGCAGTCGCTGATGAGTGGCTGCAGTTTTGCCATCACCGTCGCCGGACTGCCCACGAACAACCGCGACCGATTGCGTGCGATCTTCACTTTCTCGGCGTCGCTATAGGGATAGGCCAGCGCCTCCTCGACACTCGGCAGCGGCGCATATTCGCCGCGGTCGCGGCGCAGGCGATTAAGGTCAGCCGATGCGGCAAGGCGTTCGGCTTCGGCGTCCGTCTCGGCGCAAATCACGGCGACCGCAAGAATCGCATGCGGCACCTGCCGCCAACCGGAGGACTTGAAGCGCGCGCGATAGTGCACCATCGCGTCAGCAGCATCGTGGGACGCAAAATGGTGGGCGAAGGCGAAGCCCATACCAACCTGCGCAGCCAGATCCGAACTGTAGTCGCTGGAGCCGAGTAGCCAGAGCGGCGGTAGCGGCACATCATTCGGCATCGCCACGACGTTGTTATAGGGATGACCTTCCGGGAATTGCCGCGTCTCCCACAGTACCAGTTCGCTCAGCCGCTCAAGAAAGTCGTCGCCTTCGCGGCCGGCGAGACGGTTGCGCAGCGCATAGGCTGTCGCGCCGTCGGTGCCTGGCGCACGGCCGAGGCCGAGATCGATGCGGCCGGGAAACAGCGCCTCCAGCATCTTGAAGCGCTCGGCCACCATCAGCGGCGCGTGATTCGGCAGCATCACCCCGCCGGAGCCGACGCGGATATGCTGCGTCACCGCCGCGATCTGCCCGATCATGATTTCCGGCGCCGGGCTCGCGACCGAAGCGAGGTTGTGATGCTCGGCCAGCCAGTAACGGACATAGCCGAGACCATCGGCATGTCTGGCCAGATCGATGCTGTTGCGGAGCGCCGCCGCGGGCGGCGTGCCTGAGGTGACGACCGAGAGGTCGAGAATGGACAACGGGATCATGGGGCCAAGCTAGTGCGTCCGCTCGGGAGGGCAAAGGACGTTTTGGCCAGCCGATGGCTCGTCTCGATGTCCGGCAGTCAGCAGGCCCCTATCGATGGGATAAATTGAGACATAAATTCCATTTTATCGTATCTGCCCACATTCCAAAAGAACTGTCTCAAACGAGATAATATGGATAAATATCAATATAATTAGCTATTTATGGTCTAATTCGTTGCAGAACCGTTCCTGCCCACCCACCTTCATTTCCGCGAGATCATCTGGACGCTTCGGCGTCCTTTGGGCCAATTCCCACCCCATAAGTACTCAGGATGGGCTATTCCACTCCGCAGCCTTAACCTATCTTTGTGCAGTGCAGCCAAAATCTCCGGATCCAACCTTCTGAAGACCTGGCGCCAGATAACAACCGGTACCGCCTTGGGGCGGTGGAGTTCGATGCGATGACCGAGATCAACCCGGCCACCCCCACCAAGCTTCCCAATATCTCCTTCGAATTCTTCCCGCCGAAGACCGAGGAGATGGACCGCACCCTGTGGGACACCATCGAGCGTCTGGCCCCCCTTGCCCCGTCTTTCGTCTCGGTGACCTATGGCGCCGGGGGCTCGACCCGGGAACGCACGCACGCCACCATCGTCCGCCTGCTGAAAGAAACCAGCCTGATCCCGGCGGCGCACCTCACCTGCGTCGGCGCTCCGAAGAGCGAAATCGACGATGTCGTAACCCGCTATCATGAGGCCGGCGTTCGCCACATCGTGGCCCTGCGCGGCGATCCAACCACGGGCATCGGCACGGAATATATACCGCATCCGGATGGTTACAAGACCTCCGCCGATCTGGTCGCCAGCATTCGCAAGCGCTATTCCGACATCGACGTCACCGTCTCCGCCTATCCGGAAAAGCATCCGGAGAGCGCCGACTTCGATGCCGATATCGACGTGCTTGCTGCCAAGGTCGATGCCGGTGCGACGCGCGCGATCACCCAGGTGTTCTTCGATAACGACCTGTATTTCCGTTATCTCGACAAGGTCCGCGCCCGCGGCATCGACATCCCCGTGCTGCCCGGCATCATGCCGATGCATAACTTCAAGCAGGCACGCAGCTTCGTTACCCGCGCCGGCACCACCGTGCCCGACTGGCTCGCCGCCAAGTTCGATGGCCTCGATGACGATGCCGAGACCCGCAAGCTCGTTGCCGCCACCGTTGTGGCCGGCCAAGTGCAGAAACTCGCCAAGCACGGCGTCTCTGATTTCCATTTTTACACCATGAACCGCGCCGATCTGGTCTTCGCGATCAGTCATCTGTTGGGCTTCCGCCCGAATGGCGCGCGCAAAGCTGCTTAAATCAAGGCTGCCTGATCCCATGAGCGTACCCGTATCGTCGACCCGCACCGACCTGTTCAAAGCCGCTTCCGAACGCATCCTCGTGCTCGACGGCGCCATGGGCACCGTGATCCAGGGCCTGATGTTCGACGAGGCGGCGTTTCGCAGCGAGCGATTCAAGGACTTCCACCGCGACATCAAAGGCAACAACGACCTGCTGATCCTGACGCAGCCGGACGCCATCGAGGACATCCACGCGCAATATCTGCGCGCCGGCGCCGACATCGTCGCCACCAATACCTTCTCCTCGACCTCGATCGCGCAGGCCGATTACGACATGGCCGATCTCGCTTACGAGATGAGCCGCGACGGCGCGCGCCTGGCCAAGAACGCCGCAATCAAGGTCGCTGCCGAGGACGGCAAGCCGCGCTTCGTCGCCGGCGCCATCGGCCCGACCAACCGCACCGCCTCGATCTCACCGGATGTCGCCAATCCCGGCTACCGCGCCGTGACCTTCGATGACCTGCGCATCGCCTATAGCGAACAGATCAACGGCCTGCTCGACGGCGGCGCCGATCTCCTGCTGGTCGAAACCATTTTCGACACGCTGAACGCCAAGGCGGCGCTCTACGCGATCGCGGAAATCTGCGAGGCGCGCGGCATCGACGTGCCCGTGATGATCTCCGGCACCATCACCGACAAATCCGGCCGTCTGCTCTCGGGCCAGATGCCGGAAGCGTTCTGGAATTCGGTGAAGCACGCGCGGCCCGCCACCATCGGCTTCAACTGCGCCCTCGGCGCGGAGGACCTGCGCGCCCATATCGCCGATATCGGCCGCGTCGCCGATACGCTTGTTTGCGCCTATCCGAATGCCGGCCTGCCCAATGAATTCGGCCAGTATGACGAGAGCCCCGAATATATGGCGCGCCTGATCGGCGAATTCGCAGCCAGTGGCCTCGTCAACATCGTCGGCGGCTGCTGCGGCACCACGCCGGCGCATATCGCGGCCATTGCCAAGGCTGTCGCGCCCCACAAGCCGCGCATTGTGCCCGAGATCGCACCACTGCTGCGTCTCTCCGGCCTCGAGCCGTTCGAACTGACCTCGGCAATCCCGTTCGTGAATGTCGGCGAGCGCACCAATGTGACCGGCTCGGCGAAATTCCGTCGCCTGATCACCGAAGGCGACTACGCCTCCGCGCTGCAGGTGGCACGCGATCAGGTCGAGAACGGCGCGCAGGTCATCGACGTCAATATGGACGAGGGCCTACTCGACTCCGAGAAGGCGATGGTCGAGTTTCTCAATCTCGTCGCCTCCGAGCCGGACATCGCGCGCGTCCCCGTCATGGTGGACTCGTCAAAGTTCAACGTGATCGAAGCCGGCCTGAAATGCGTTCAGGGCAAGCCCATCGTCAATTCGATCTCCATGAAGGAAGGCGTCGAGAAGTTCATCCACGAAGCAAAGATCGCGCAGCGTCATGGCGCCGCCGTCGTCGTGATGGCCTTCGACGAGGTCGGTCAGGCCGACACCTATGAGCGCAAGATCGATATCTGCAAGCGGGCCTATGACATTCTCGTCAATGACCTGAACTTCCCGCCGGAAGACATCATCTTCGATCCCAACATTTTTGCCATCGCCACCGGCCTCGAAGAGCACAACAATTACGGCGTCGACTTCATCGAGGCCACGCGCTGGATCCGCCAGAACCTGCCGCATGCGCATATTTCAGGCGGCGTTTCCAACCTCTCCTTCTCGTTCCGCGGCAACGAGCCGGTGCGTGAGGCGATGCACTCCGTATTCTTGTATCACGCCATCAAGGCCGGCATGGATATGGGCATCGTCAATGCCGGGCAGATGATCGTCTATGACGATATCGATCCGGAATTGCGCCAGGTCTGCGAGGACACGATCCTCAACCGCGATCCGGGCGCCGGCGAACGCCTGCTCGAACTCGCCGAGAAATTCCGCGGCCAGACCAAGCAGGCCAAGGAGCAGGATCTCTCCTGGCGCGAATGGCCGGTGGAGAAGCGCCTCAGCCACGCGCTGGTGCACGGCATCACGCAATATATCGACGAAGACACCGAAGCTGCGCGCCTCACCGTTGCGCGGCCGCTGCATGTCATCGAAGGCCCGCTGATGGATGGCATGAATGTCGTCGGCGACCTGTTCGGCGACGGCAAGATGTTCCTGCCGCAAGTCGTAAAGTCCGCACGCGTGATGAAGCAGGCGGTGGCTTACCTGATGCCGTTCATGGAGCAGGAGAAGGCCGACAATCTCGCCAAAGGCATCGGCACTGAAGGCGGCCGTTCGTCCGCCGGCAAGATCGTGCTCGCCACCGTGAAGGGCGACGTCCACGACATCGGCAAGAACATTGTCGGCATCGTGCTCCAGTGCAACAATTTCGAAGTCGTCGATCTCGGCGTCATGGTGCCGGCATCGAAAATCATCGAAACCGCCAAGGCTGAAGGCGCCGACATCATCGGTCTCTCGGGCCTGATTACGCCGTCGCTCGACGAGATGACGTTCCTGGCCGGCGAGATGGAACGGCAGGGTTTGAAGATGCCGCTGTTGATCGGCGGCGCGACCACCAGCCGCGTGCATACGGCGGTGAAGATCGACCCGAACTACCGCGCCGGCGCCGTCGTGCATGTCAACGATGCCAGCCGCGCGGTCGGCGTTGCGTCGTCGCTGCTGTCGCCGGAAAAGAGCGAAGCCTATGCAGCCGATGTGCGTGCTGACTATGCCAAGATCTCTGCGGCGCATTTCAAGGCACAGCAGGACAAGAAGCGGCTCTCGCTAACGGCTGCGCGTGCCAATGCGCATGTGGCGGACTTCGGCAAGACCGTGCGCAAGCCGGCATTTTTGGGCATCAAGACCTTCAGCGATTACTCGCTGGAAGAGCTCGCCCGCTATATCGACTGGACACCGTTCTTCCAGACCTGGGAACTGGCCGGTCGTTTCCCGGGCATCCTGACCGATAGTGTCGTCGGCGAAGTCGCGACCTCGCTCTATGCCGACGCGCAGAAGATGCTGAAACAGATCGTCGACGAGAAGTGGTTCACCGCCAAGGCGACTGTCGGCTTCTGGCCGGCCAATGCCGACGGTGACGACATCCGCCTCTATGCCGATGACAGCCGCTCAACCGAGATCGCGACGCTGCATACGCTGCGCCAGCAGCTCGAAAAGCGCGAAGGCCGCTTCAATGCCGCGCTCTCCGACTTCATCGCGCCGAAGGCCTCGAATGTGCCCGATTACATCGGCGCCTTCGTCGTTACCGCGGGGATCGGTGAGGACGTCATCGCCGATCGCTTCAAGAACGCCAATGACGACTATTCGTCGATCCTGTGCAAGGCGCTCGCCGACCGCCTCGCCGAAGCCTTTGCCGAGCGGATGCATGAGCGCGTGCGCAAGGAGTTCTGGGCCTATGCGCCGGACGAGGATATCTCGACCGACGACCTGATCCTGGAGAAGTATCAGGGCATCCGCCCTGCCCCCGGCTATCCCGCGCAGCCCGATCACACCGAAAAGGCGACAATCTTCAGACTGCTCGATGCGGAGAACACGGCGGGCGTGAAACTCACCGAAAGCTACGCCATGTGGCCGGGCTCGTCGGTGTCGGGACTCTATTTCAGCCATCCCGAGAGCTATTACTTCGGCGTCGGCAAGATCGAGCGTGATCAGGTCGAGGAATATGCCGCGCGCAAGAACATGAGCGTGGCGGAAGTCGAACGCTGGCTGGCGCCGATCCTGAACTACATTCCGGGTGCCGGTGCAGAGCCCACATCGGTCACCGTGCCTGCGCCGGCCAATGACGAACTCGCGACGCACCCGCCGGGATGCAATTGCGCGGTGCATATGATGTATCGCGGCAAGAAGGTCGGTGCGAAGTAGCGTTTCCTTTTCCCTCCCCCGCGCTTGCGTGGGGAGGGTGGCCGGCCGTTAGGCCGGTCGGGCGGGGGTGGTGCCACACGCGTCGAGTTCGCGGAGGCACCCCACCCCGGCCTCCACTTCGTCGATGCTTCGCATCGCCTCGTTCGGCCGCCCCTCCCCACTGCGCAGCTTCGCTGCTTGAGGGAGGGAATTCTCCGGCGCCGTCGCGCCATCGCTGATGTGAATGTCAAACAGCCACTACTCTCCAGACATGCGTCATCGCCCCCATTGTTTGCGGCGCGGGGGCGCCGTCGTCTGTCGCATTCCCGCCCCTTGTGAGAGGGCGTGCGGAACGCCGGGTGCCCGTTGCACCCTTGGGCCTGATGCGAATGCGGTCTTCCGCAAGTGAGTGTGCATCAGGACTTTCGGAGGCGCCGAGCAAGTGCCCAGCGTTTCGCCTGCGGTGTTTTTTCGACTTGCTTGCACTTTGCCTCAGCGAACGATCCGATCACCGAATTAAAGTCCCAAGGCGATGGGAAGGGAGCCTCAAGCACTTGGGCCGGACGCGTTTCGATTTGGTCGTCCGTCACACTGTCCAGGGATCTTTCCATCTCAAACCCGGCCGTCTCCTTGCCAGTGGCAGTGCTGGCGCAGATCCGTCCTGCCCGAAGACAGACGTCACCCATGAACCGCGTAACGCCGCATCTCCGGCGTCCACCGCATCCCACCCCGCGAACGTGACGATCGCGATCGCCCCTCTCGGTGGGGCAGGACGGAGGGGATAATAGTCCTTGCGGGGATGTTGTCAACGGGAGATAGGAAAAAATGTTTAAATTAAACCTCCCCGCTGTCGTCCCCGCGCAGGCGGGGACCCATAACCACGGTCGGCGTGATAGAAGCGGCAGAGCTACAACGGACGGCGCTCTTACCAGTTCTCCAGCGTGTATGGGTCCCCGCCTGCGCGGGGACGACGCGGAGAGGTCAGCATGGCCCGCGCTCGTCATTCCGGGGCGTGGCCGGCCTTTGCAGGACGCGAACCCGGAATCTCAGCATGGGAATCTCCAGCGAGTGCAAAACACCCCGGGATTCCCCGCTACTCCAAGTGGATGGCTGAGGTTCGCACTACAGCGGCCTCGCCGCTTTCGTGCGCCCCGGAATGACGAGCGGGAGCCTCACCTGTCGCCATCCGCGTCACCACACATCTCGCAGTTACTCCTTATGATTGCCGCAAAATGATCGTTTCAACTGCGCGGCATTGGAACAAAGCGGATGACCGCAGCTTGTTGCATGCGCAATGTTTGCGTTTGGAGAATTGAAATGAAACGTACCATGATCGCGACAGCCGCCGCGGCACTTCTGGGTCTGGGCTTGATGCTTCCAGCAAACGCCATGCCGGTCGGCGGGCTTGCACCTGCGAGCTCAGCCAGCGACATCATCCAGGTTCGTGGTGGCCATGGCGGCGGACATCACGGCATGCATCGCGGCGGGCGTGGACATCATTACGGCTGGGGCCGCGGACGCGGCCATCACTATGGTTGGTCGCGCGGACGGCATCACGGCTGGCGCTGGTGAACAGCAGCAGACGCGATCAACCTGACATGAACATCATGAAGAGCCGCCCGCACAGGCGGCTCTTTCTGTTTCGCGAGCAAACTTTCAATCCTTCCCCGGATCGCTCGCCAGCACGCCCTTCACGGCCTGCGCCCAGCCCTTCAGTTTGCGCGTGCGCGTGGCTTCGCTCATCACCGGACGGAAGCGATGTTCGAGGCGCCAGTTGTCAGCGAATTTGGCAGGTTCCGGAAATACGCCTGCCTTGAGACCGGCGAGATAGGCAGCACCCAGCGCAGTGGTTTCCTGAATCATCGGGCGATCCACAGGGGCGTTCAAGAGATCGGCGAGGCGCTGCATGGTCCAGTCCGACGCCGTCATGCCGCCATCGACGCGCAGAACAACAGTGGCGGCGGAGACATCCGGCCAGTCGGCGCGCATCGCCGCATAGAGATCGCGCGTCTGATAGCAAACGCTTTCCAGCGCGGCATGGGCGAGTTCGGCGGGGCCGGTGTTGCGCGTGAGACCGAACAGCGCGCCGCGCACGTCGGGATTCCAGTAGGGCGCGCCGAGACCGACAAAGGCCGGCACCAGATAGACCGACTGCAACGAATCGTTCTTGTCGGCAAGCGGCCCGCTCTCGGCCGCGCTCTTGATGATGCCGAGACCGTCGCGCAGCCACTGCACGGCCGAACCTGCAACGAAGATCGAGCCTTCCAGCGCATAGGTCCGCACGCCGTTGAGCTGATAGGCGACAGTGGTGAGCAGCTTGTGCTTCGACACCACCGGCGTGGTGCCGGTATTGAGCAGCGCAAAACAGCCGGTGCCGTAAGTGGACTTGATCATGCCCGGCGCAAAACACGCCTGGCCGATGGTGGCAGCCTGCTGATCCCCGGCGATACCGCCGATCATGATGGAGCCGCCGAACAGATCGGTACTGCCGAAATCGGACGACGAGTCCTGCACCTTCGGCAACATCGCCTTGGGCACGCGGAGCAGCTTCAGCAGCTCGTCATCCCATTCGCCCGTGTGGATGTTAAACAGTTGCGTGCGCGAGGCATTGGTGGCGTCGGTAGCATGCACCTTCCCCGCCGTCAGCCGCCACAACAGATAGCAATCGACGGTGCCGAACAGCAATTCGCCGCGCTCGGCGCGGGCGCGTGCCCCCGGCACGTGATCGAGAATCCAGGCCACCTTGGTGCCGGAGAAATACGGATCGACGATCAGACCGGTTTTCTGGGTGATCAGCGGCTCATGGCCGTCGGCCTTCATCTGCGCGCAGATTTCGGCAGTGCGGCGGTCCTGCCAGACGATGGCGCGGTGCACGGCCTGACCGGTGACACGGTCCCACACCACCACGGTCTCCCGCTGATTGGTGATGCCGATCGCCGCGATATCCTTCGCGGTGACGCCAGCCTTCTTCATCGCCTCGCGGCAAACGGCCAGCGTCGAGGTCCAGATATCCTCGGGCTCGTGCTCGACCCAGCCGGAGGCCGGAAAATGCTGCGGGAATTCCTGCTGCGCGGAGGCCGCGATCGAGATGTCGGCGCGAAAGATCATCGCGCGCGAGGATGTGGTGCCCTGATCGATGGCCATCACGAAAGACATAGGCGTTTCTTCCCGAAAGATTGTGGTCGCGTTGTGTTGGGAGGCGCAGGCAACCGGATTAGCGCGGGCGCGTCAAGCGGTGCGCCAATCGGCAACGGCGGTCAGATCGCGGAGTCGATCATCATGACCAGAGCAGACGTGATCATCGCAAGCTCGCGTGGCAGCGTCTCGCGGGTCCGTCGCACCATGCCCTCGCCCAGCCGGCCGAAGAAACGCGCCCAGCGCTGCGCGCGCCAGTACAGCGAATTCTCTGTTGTCACCGAGCGCAGCGTGAACGCCTTGCCGGTGGCCCAGGCATCGCATTCCAGCTTCAACGGATCGGCATAGTATTGCGCGATCTTGGCCGCATCCATGCCATCAGTGGCGAGCCAGTTCGGGATATGCACGCTGCAGAGCTGCGCCACATCGGTAAAGACCTTGTCGGTACCGCAGCCGCTGCCGGGACATGGCGAGGCAAAGGCGTCGCCGACCAGCACGACGCCAGGCTGGACCACGTTGTCGCTCTCATAGAGATCGACCGGGCGGATCTTGATATCGCCGGATATCTTGTAATCACCGATCAGCGCACGCAGTTTCGGCAGGCAGGCATCGAGCGCCGCCTCCGGCATGCGCCGCATCTGGCGAATCCAGGGATCGTCAGTCTCGCGATAGACGAAAAGGTTGCCGCGCATGGTGTCGCCGATCGGGAACAGCGTGACATAGGCGGTGCGGTGAACCGTGGTTTCCGCAAAATAAGTCAGCGCCGGAAAGGCGAAACGTGCGCGGTTGACGGGCGCGATATCGAAGCCGACCGAGATCGAATGATTGGCCGAGATGACCGGGCGGCCGATATTGAGCTGATTGCGCAGGCTAACGCTGGCGCCATTAGCGAGAATGACGAGGCGCGCGGAAATCTCCTCGCCATTGGACAGGCCGATGGTCTGGCGATTATCCGATGTGGCGATCGACGTCGCCTTGGCATGGATGGTCTCGATGGATGACGGAATCTCGCCGCGTACCGTGTTGACCAGCGTGTCGTAGAGGAAGCCGTGCTGCTGGCTCGGGCGCTTGTCGATGACGCGGCCGAAACGCGCGATCCAGATCTCGTCGTCATGGGTGGCTGCACCGAGCACCGCATCGACGAGACCTGTCTTGCGCAACCGTTCGAGCTGGACGCCGCCGCTGATCTTCTCGCAGCGCAGTTCAGGCGGATGGACCTGATGCGGCTCGATCAGGATCGCGGACACACCGGCACGACCAAGCATTGCCGCAGCCGTCGACCCGGCGAGGCCGCCACCAATGATCGCGATATCCGTCTGCCGCACGGGAACTCTCCAGCTGCGGATATCCGTGCGCCCGAAATGTTAAAAAACGGGAAAGGATTGAGGCATGCGGTGGGGAGTTACCGCGGGAGAATTGTTTCGGGGGTGCCATCGGGCGAAATCTTCTCCACGTCATTGCGAGGAGCCACTTGGCGACGAAGCAATCCAGTTCTTGCCTTGTGACTTTCTGGATTGCTTCGTCGCTGCGCTCCTCGCAATGACGGCGGAGAAGATGCCGAGGACGCCTACACCGATGCAGTTGTCACGCCGCCGTCGATGACGATGGTCTGGCCGGTCATGAAGGTGGAGGAATCCGAGCCGAGATAGGCGACGGCGCCGGCAATCTCATGGGGCTCGCCGATCCGGCGCAGCGGCGTGGTCGCAGTGCGGCGCTTGAGATTGACCTCGTCTTCCCACAGCGCTTTCGCGAAGTCGGTCTTCACCAGACCCGGCGCGATGCAATTGACGCGGACGCCCTGGGGTCCCCATTCGCCGGCGAGCGAGCGGCACAGCGCGAAGTCAGCGGCTTTCGAAATACCATAGGCGCCGATCACCGTGGAGCCGCGCAGACCGCCGATGGACGAGATGATGACCACAGAGCCTTTACCGCGCTCGGCCATGGCCGGGATCGCCTTGGCGCAAAGCCAGATGTTGCTCTTCACGTTGGAGCCCATGATCTTGTCGAAGGCCTCATCGGCGATATCGAGCAGCGGGCCATAATAGGGATTCACCGCGGCATTGCAGACGAGGATGTCGATCGGGCCGTAATGTTTCACGGTACCGTCGATCAGCGCTTCGACTTCATCGCGGCGCGAGATGTTACAGGGAATGACATGGGCATCGCCGCCATTGGCCTTGATGCCATCGACCACGGCCTGACAGGCATCGGCCTTGCGGCTGGAGACGACGACCTTGGCTCCGAGTTGCGCCAGCAATTCTGCGGAGGCCTTGCCGATGCCGCGGCTGGAGCCGGTGATGACGGCGACCTTGCCGGTGAGATCGAAGGGATTTTTCACGGGCGGTCTCCTTGGTTGTTGATTGAAGTGACGGCGGCGCGCAGTCCCCTCGCCCCGCTTGCGGGGAGAGGGTGGCGCGGACGAAGACCGCGACGGGTGAGGGGGACTCTCAGCGAGCTCGGAGCGTATGGAGAGCCCCCCTCACCCGTCACTCACACGCTTCGCATGTAAGTGACGACCTCTCCCCGCAAGCGGGGAGAGGTTAGCAGGCAAGCCCTACTCCGTGATCCCGCCCGCCTGCGCCACGCGGCGCAGGTGATAGTCGGCATCGCCGAACTGCTGCTCGATCATGGTCAGCCGCTTGAAGTAGTGGCCGATCTTGTACTCCATGGTCACGCCGACGCCGCCATGCAGCTGCACGCCGCCCTGGCCGACGAAGCGCGCGGAGCGGCCGATCTGCACCTTGGCAGCGGCGACCGTCTTGGTGCGTTCGTCAAGGTCCGTGAAGCTCGAGGCCATCGAGGCGAGGTACGACATGCTGCGCGCGGTCTCCAGCGCGGTGAACATGTCGGCCGCACGGTGCTGCAGCGCCTGGAACGAACCGATGGCGACGCCGAACTGCTTGCGCTCCTTGATGTATTCGACGGAGATCTTCAGCGCCTCTTCCATCGCGCCGACCGCTTCGGCGCAGAGCGCTATGCGGGCGTCATCGACGACCTGATTGACAACAGACAGGCCATCCTCGGCATTGCCGATCACGGCGTCAGCGCCGACCTCGACATTGTTCAGCTTGATATCGGCGGCGCGGCTACCGTCCTGCGTCTCGTAACCCTTGATGTCGACGCCCTTGGCATTGGCCGGCACCAGGAACACGCCGACGCCCTTGGCATCGCGCTGGCCGCCAGCCGTGCGCGCGGTGACGATCAGCGTATCGGCGGTGTCGCCGTGACCGACGACGAACTTCTCGCCGGACAGCACATAGCCCGAACCGCTCTTCTTGGCCGAGGTCGTGACGTCGCCGAGATCGTAGCGCGAGTTCTTTTCGAGCTGCGCGAAGGCCAGTGTTTTCGATCCGTCGATGATGGCAGGCAGATGCGCCGCGCGCTGTTCGGCCGAACCGCGGCGCAGGAAGCCGCCGCCCAGAACCACCGTGTCGAGATAGGGCTCAACCACGAGATTGCGGCCCAGCGCTTCCATCACGATCATGGTCTCGATCGGACCGGCGCCGAAGCCGCCGTCATCTTCCGAGAACGGCAGACCGAGCAGACCCTGTTCGGCAAACTTGCCCCAGACATCGCGGCTCCAGCCGCCCTTCTCGGCGCGATACTTCTTGCGGGCCTCGAATTCGTAGGACGATTTCAAGAGGCCGTCGACACTGTCCTTGAGGAGGCGCTGCTCCTCCGACAAATCAAAATCCATGGTCTTTCTCTCCAAAACTCTTTGTCGCGATGAACGGATGAAGCGTGGCCGTGCCTGCGCCCCTCTCCGTCGTCATGCCCGGACCTGTTCCGGGCATCCACGCCTTCAGCATCGAAGGAAGGCGTGGATGGCCGGGTCAAGCCCGGCCATGACGTGTTGTGAGTGAGTGCCCTCGCCGCTTCCCGCGAGGGCTGAAGACATCACAGCCCCAGCACCGCTTTCGCGATGATGTTGCGCTGGATCTCGTTGGAGCCGCCATAGATCGACACCTTGCGGTAGTTGAAATAGGTCGGCGCGATCGGCGAGGCCCAGTCACCCTCCTCGTTCTGCCCCTCGCCTTCCGGCATGAAGGGCAGCGCGAACGGGCCAGTGACTTCGAGCAGCAGTTCGGTGAGCGTCTGCTGGATTTCCGAACCCTTGATCTTCAGGATCGACGAGGCCGGATCCGGCTTGCCCTTGCCATGCTTGCCTTCGGCGGCGACGACGCGCATCTGCGTCAGTTCGAGCGCCTTGAGCTCGATCTCGGTGGCCGCGAGCTTCTGGCGGAACTGCGGGTCCTCGATCAGCGGCTTGTCACCAGACATCACGCTGGATGCGAGTTCCTTGATGCGGCGGATGCGCTCCTTCGACATGCCGACGCGCGCGATATTGACGCGCTCGTTGCCGAGCAGGAACTTGGCGTAATCCCAGCCCTTGTTCTCCTCACCGACGAGGTTCTCGGCCGGCACCACCACGTCATCGAAGAACACTTCGTTGACTTCGACGCCGCCATCGATGGTCTGGATTGGACGACGGGTAATGCCCTTCGACTTCATGTCGATGAGGATGAAGGAGATGCCCGACTGCTTCTTGGCGTCGGGATCAGTGCGGCAAAGGCAGAAGATCCAGTCGGCGTGCTGCGCCAGCGTGGTCCAGGTCTTCTGGCCATTGACGATATAGGTGTCGCCCTTCTTCTTTGCCGTGGTCTTCAGCGAGGCGAGGTCCGACCCCGAGCCCGGCTCCGAGAAGCCCTGGCACCACCAGTCGTCCATATTGGCGATACGCGGCAGGAAGTGCTTCTTCTGCTGCTCATTGCCGAAAGTGTAGATGACCGGGCCGACCATGTTGACGCCGAATGGCAGCGGCGGCGGCGCGGGAGTCTTCTGCAGTTCTTCCAGGAAGATGTATTGCTTCGCCGCGCTCCAGCCGGTGCCGCCATATTCCTGCGGCCAATGCGGGACAGCCCAGCCCTTCTTGTTGAGCGTGCGCTGCCAGTTCACCAGATCTTCCTTGCTGGTGTGATGACCTTCCTGCAGCTTCTTGCGCACCACCGGGTCGAGGCTTTCGCGGAAAAAAGTGCGCACCTCGTCGCGGAATGCTGTTTCTTCTTTGCTGAAGCTCAGATCCATCGGATCCTCCTTGTGAGCAGATTAGTAATTATTGAACGATTTCGAGCAGGCCGGCGGAGCCCATGCCGCCGCCGACGCACATGGTGACGACGGCGTATTTCGCCTTGCGGCGACGACCTTCGATCAATGCGTGACCGGCGAGACGTGCGCCCGACATGCCATAGGGATGGCCGACCGAGATCGCGCCGCCATTGACGTTGAGCTTCTCCGGATCGATTCCCAGTTTGTCGCGGCAGTACAGAACCTGTACGGCGAAGGCTTCATTGAGTTCCCAGAGATCGATATCCTCGATCTTGAGGCCATGACGCTTCAAGAGGCGCGGCACGGCGAACACCGGACCGATGCCCATCTCGTCCGGCTCGCAGCCTGCAGAAACGAAGCCGCGGAAGATACCGAGCGGCTTGAGTCCCTTCTGCGCGGCGAGCTTGTCGCTCATGATCACGGTGGCGCTGGCGCCGTCCGAGAGCTGCGACGCATTGCCGGCGGTGATGGTGAAGCCGTCGCCGCGCACAGCCTTCAGGCCGGCGAGACCTTCCGCAGTGGTTTCCGGACGCGGACCTTCATCCTTGGACAGCGTGATGTCCTTGAACGAGACTTCGCCGGTCGCCTTGTCGACGACGCCCATCTTGGTGGAGATCGGCGCCAGTTCGTCATTGAATTTGCCGCCCTGCTGCGCGGCCGCGGTGCGGCGCTGGCTCTCCAGCGAATACTCGTCCTGACGCTCGCGCGAAATGCCGTAGCGCTTGGCCACTGTCTCGGCAGTGTCGAGCATCGGCATATAGACGTCGCCCTTGATCTTCATCAGTTCGGGATCGACGGTGTGGAACTTGTTGGCATGCTCGTTCTGCACCAGCGAGATCGACTCGCCGCCGCCGCCGACCGCGATCTCAACGCCGTCGAAGATCACCGAACGCGCGGCGAGTGCAATCGCCTGCAGGCCCGAAGCGCACTGGCGATCGATGGTGGTGCCACCAACGGTCACCGGCAGGCCGGCGCGGAGCAGCGCCTTGCGTGCGATATTGCCGCCGGTCGCGCCCTGCTGCAGGGCTGCACCCATCACCACGTCCTCGACTTCCTTGGGATCGATGCCGGCGCGCTTGACGGCATGCTCGATCGCATGGCCGAGCAACGTTGCGCCTTCGGTGGCGTTCAATGCGCCGCGAAAGGCCTTGCCGATCGGCGTACGGGCGGTGGAAACGATAACGGCTTCGGTCATGTGCGAGATCCTCCGGAGGCGGTTTGTTGTTGACTGATGATGGGCGTGGGTTGCAGGCCACGCAAGGCGTGGCGCGAGAGTTTTCCGACCGCGGTGCGCGGCAAATCGTCGACGAATTCCACCATCGCGGGCAATTCATGTTTGCCGAGCTTGCCGGTGAGAAATGCGCGCAGCTCGTCGATGGTAAACGGCGCCGCGCCACTGCGCAGCTTGATGAAGGCCTTGGCCGCTTCGCCGCGATACTGATCGACGACGCCGATCACGATCACTTCCTGCACAGAGGGGTGTTCGTAAATCGCCTGCTCGATCATCTGCGGATAGACGTTGAAGCCGCCCGAAATGATCAGGTCCTTCTTGCGATCGACCAGATAGAAGAAGCCGTCTTCATCCATGTAGCCGACATCGCCGGTGAGGAAGTGATCTCCGACGAAGGCCTCCGCGGTTTCGCTTTCGCGGTTCCAATATCCCCGGGTCACATTCGGGCCCTTGATCCGGATCTCGCCGGTCTCGCCGACACCGAGCACTTTCGTGGAATCGTCGACCGCGACGACATCGAGTTCGATGCCGGGAAGCGCCAGACCGATGGAGCCCGGCTTGTCCGGCCCGCCGGGCGGATGGCTGGTGCCGGACGAACAGGTCTCGGTCATGCCCCAACCGCTCTTCAGCTTGAGGCCTGTCTTGCGCTCGAACAAGCGCGCGACCTCGACCGGCAAGGGCGCGCCGCCCGATGCAGCCGAAGCGAGCGACGACAGATCGCGCGTCTCCAGCGTCGGATCAGCCGCGATCGCGATCCACATCGTCGGCACGCCGGGAAACACGGTCGCTTTCTTCTTTTCGATATCGTTCAGCACATTGGTGACATCGAAGCGCTGATGCAGCGAGATCGTATCGCCGAGGGAAAGGCGGGAGAGCAAGATCACCGTCAGCGCATAGATATGAAACAACGGCAGCACGCCGATGACGCGCTCGACACGGTTGCGCGCGGCGCGTGCCGGAGCGCCCCACATATTATAGATCGACACGGCCGAGGTCAGATTGCCGTGGCTGAGCATCGCGCCCTTCGGCAGACCGGTGGTGCCGCCGGTATATTGCAGCAGCGCAACATCGTCCGGCGAGATTTCCGGCCACTGCGCCGGCGGCGTCACGCCCGCCGTGAAATTGCGGAAAGTGACGATGGCGGGATTTTCCGGCAGCGGCAGCTGCGGATTGTTCACCGCGCCCCAGTCATCGTCCTCGCAGACGATCAGGCGATCGAGCAGACCCTTGTCGAGAAACTTCAGCGCCATCGGCAGCAGCGCGGCGAGATTGCTCGTCACCAGCACGCGTGCGCCGGAGTCTTTCAGCTTGTGCGACAGCGCGATCTCGCCATCGAGCGGCGACAGATGCACGAGCCGCGCGCCGGCCTTGAGGCCGCCGAAGAAATGGACCGGATGATCCGGCGTATTGCCGAGGAAGATGCCGATGGTCGAGCCTTTACCGTAGCCGGCGCGCATCAGCGCGGCGGCGATAACATCGACACGTGCCTGCAGGTCGTTGAACGAGATCGGCTGATCCCGAAATTCAATAGCCGTGCGATCGCCGAATTTCTGCACCGAGTCCGCCAGCAACCCGGGCAGCGTGCCACGCGCGATCAGCGCGTCCCAGGTGACGCCCGGTGGGTAGTGCTGCTCGCCGGGATGGGTCATGGCGTGGCCTGCTGTTCGCCCTCTCCGCGTGTCGTCCCCGCGAAGGCGGGGACCCATAACCACGGCAGAGGAAAAGAAGAACGATTAGTTCCACGGCGCTTCATCGAGAGGACGGAGGCTGTGGGTCCCCGCCCCGCGCACGCCTTCGGCGCACCAGGCGGGGACGACAGATTGACAGCGCGAGCGACCGACATAATCGATGCGCTCGCACTCATCACTTTCAGCCCTTCGCCAACGACCCGAAGGTCTTGCCTTCATCCGCGAGCTTCTTCAGCAGCGCGGCGGGCTCCAGCGACGGATCGTTGGTCTGCTTGGCGTAGAACTGCAGGCGCTCGACGATCTGCTTGAGACCGACCTGATCGGCATAGAACATCGGGCCGCCGCGATAGATCGGCCAGCCATAGCCATAGAGCCAGATCACGTCGATATCGCTCGGACGCGAAGCGACCTTCTCCTCGAGGATGCGGGCCCCCTCGTTGATCATCGGATACATCATGCGTTCCAGGATTTCCTGATCGCTGACGGCGCGGCGGGTCAGGCCGAGGCTGCGGCAGGTGTCGTCGATGAGCTTCTCGACTTCCGGATCAGGAATCGGAGCGCGGGAGCCGGCTTCATACTTGTAATAGCCCTTGCCGGTCTTCTGGCCGAAGCGGCCAGCTTCGCAGAGCGCGTCGGCGATCGGCGAGGTGATGCCGCGATCCTTGCGCGAGCGCCAGCCGATATCGAGGCCGGCGAGATCGCCCATGGCGAACGGACCCATCGGCATGCCGAACTTGGTGACGACGGCATCGACCTGCTGCGGCAGCGCGCCTTCGAACAGCAGCTTCTCGGACTGCTTGGAGCGGGCGGCCAGCATGCGGTTGCCGACGAAGCCGTCGGACACGCCGACCACAGCCGGGACCTTGGCGATCTTGCGGGCGACGGCGACGGCGGTGACGAGTGCGTCCGGCGCGGTCTTGTCGGCGCGGACAATTTCGCACAGCTTCATGACATTGGCCGGCGAGAAGAAGTGCATGCCCAGCACGTCCTGCGGACGCTTGGTCACGGTCGCGATCTCGTCGATGTTCAGATAGGACGTGTTGCTGGCGAGGATCGCGCCCGGCTTGGCGTATTTGTCCAGCGCGGTGAATACTTCCTTCTTGATCGCCATGGTTTCGAACACGGCTTCGATCACCAGATCGACGTCCTTGACGTTCTCAAGGCCGACGACGCCGTTGATCAGCGCCATGCGCTTGGCCGGCGCATCGGCAGGAATGCCGCCACGGGCCGCAGTCGCCTCGTAGTTCTTCTGCATGATGCCGAGGCCACGCTTGAGCTGCTCCTCGCCGGTCTCGATCAGCGTGACGGGAATACCGGCATTGGCGAAGGACATCGCAATGCCGCCGCCCATGGTGCCGGCGCCGATGATGGCGACGCGCTCGACCGGACGCGGCTTGACGCCTTCCGGCACGTCCTGGACCTTGGCGGCTTCGCGCTCGGAGAAGAACGCATAGCGCTGCGCCTTCGACTGGTCGTCAGCGACCAGCTTGAGGAACATCTCGCGCTCCTTCTTGAGCGCCTCGTCGAACGGGACATCCAGCGTCCAGCTCACGGCTTCGGCGCAAGCCAGCGGCGCATTCATGCCGCGGTTCTTCTTGTTGGCGGCTGCGGCGGCATTGGTGAAGATGGTGCGATCGGCACGAGCGGCGGCGAGCTTGGAATCGTCGTTGCGCAGCAGGCGCAGCGGACGCTTCTCGGCAATGACCTTGCGCGCGAAGGCTTCGGCGCCGGAGGCCGGCCCCTCGACGATCTCCTCGATCAGGCCGTTCTTCAAGGCTTCGGATGCGCCGATCGGGTCGCCGGTCACGACCATCTTGACGCCGAGCTCGGGGCCGACCGCGCGCGGCAGGCGCTGTGTGCCGCCAGCACCGGGCAGCAGGCCGAGCTTCACCTCGGGCAGACCGAGTTTGGCGTCTTTTGTGGCCACGCGAAAGTGACAGCCGAGCGTGAGCTCGAGGCCGCCGCCGAGCGCGGTGCCGTGGATCGCGGCGATCACCGGCTTGGAACAATTCTCGATTTCCGCAATGACCTCGCCCAATCCGGGCGACTGCGGCGGCTTGCCGAATTCGGTGATGTCGGCGCCGGCAACGAAGGTTCGGCCTGCGCATGCAATGACGATCGCCTTGATGGCGGGATCGGCAGCAGCAGCCTTGACGTTCTCAAAAATGCCGCGGCGAACCGCCGCACTCAGGGCATTCACAGGGGGAGAGTTGATCGTGACGATGGCGACTTCATCATGACGTTCAAGCTTTACGACATCGCTCACGGCATTCTCCTTGGCTACGTTTACCGGTCTGATTTTCTTAGTTTCGCACTGCGAAATTTAATTCCACATCTTGACACGGAGGGTTATTTTGAAGAGCGTCCCTTGTCAACGAGGGCCGTGGCGCAATCGTATGAAACTGACAACACCAAATTCCGGGAAGCATGAAACGTCCAGCAAAGAATGTGGCGACAGATCGCAATTTCGTCGTCGCGCTGGCCCGCGGCCTGGATGTCTTGCGTGCATTTCGCCCCAATGACGGGCTTCTCGGCAATCAGGAGATTGCCGCCCGCACCAAATTGCCGAAGCCAACCATCTCGCGATTGACTTATACACTCACGAAGTTGGGTTACCTTACACCTGTGCCACGCTTCGAGAAGTATCAGCTCGCGCCAGCAGCTATGGCCCTGGGGTATGCTGCACTTGCGAACTTGGGCGTTAAGCATCTCTCGGAATCGTTTCGTGACGAATTGATGCGGCAGACCGGCGGTGCCTGCGCAGTCGGCGCACGCGATCGCCTCAGCATGATCTATTTTGGACAGAGCCGATCGAGTCTCACTGTCGGCGTTCAACTCGACGTCGGCTCGCGCATTCCCATTGCAACCACGGCGATGGGCCGTGCGTATTTCTGGGCGTTGCCGCCGGAAGAACGTGCCCAATTATTGCGCGAATTCCGCGAGCACTACGGGCATCGCTGGTCGAAGATGCGTGACGGCCTCGAACGCGCGGGCGAAATGGTCGCGCGCCACGGCTTCGTCATCTCCGCTGGCGAGTGGCAGGACGATGTGCACGCTGCCGGTGTCGCGATGACATTAAATGATGGCACCGGTCCCTATGCCTTTAATTGCGGCGCGCCCGCGTTTCGTTTCACGGAAGAGCGCTTGCTCAACGACATTGGACCTCGGCTGTTGACGATGGTAAGGAACATCGAAGCGGCGCTCGGGGGAGCAGCTGCGCCACAATCAAAAAAACTCGACGGCAAAAAAATCAGATCAGGAGGGAAAGTTGCACGTATTGTTGAAGGACTCTGACAACCTTCATCGTCGTGACCTGCGCAAGACTTCGCCGCAGCAGACGATCGAGGGTCGCCGCACATGATGCAGGCACAACTTGCAGAGCGCGCGCCTGTTACATCAACGGCTCCGCTGCTTTCGGTTCGCGACGTCAGCGTCGTGTTCGGCGGCATCATCGCGTTGAACGGCGTCTCGTTCGACATGCAGAAGGGTCACATCCTCGGACTCATCGGACCGAACGGCGCAGGCAAGACCACGCTGTTCAACTGCCTCAGCCGGCTCTACCAGCCGAGCAAGGGCGACATCCTGATGGAAGGCCAGACGATCCTGAATCGCCCGGCGCACAAGATCTCCGAGATCGGTATCGGCCGCACCTTCCAGAACGTCGCGCTGTTTCCGAACCTGACGGTGCGGGACAATGTCCGCGTCGGCAAGCATGCGCGCACCAACAGCGACATCATCAGCGACTCGCTGAAACTGCCATGGGTGCGATCAGGCGAAGCTGCGATCAACAAGGACGTCAACGACATCCTTGATTATCTCGATCTGCACGGTGTCGCCGATACGATCGTCAGCGGATTGCCGTTCGGTACGCAGAAGCGCGTGGAACTCGCGCGCGCGCTCGCGGCCGAACCGAAGATCCTGCTGCTCGACGAACCCGCAGGCGGCCTCAACCACGAAGAAGTCTACATCCTCGGCGACCTGATCCGCCGCATCCGCGACGATCGCGGCGTGACGGTTCTGCTGGTCGAACATCACATGGGTCTCGTGATGTCGATCGCCGACCACGTCGTCGCGCTGAATTTCGGCAAGAAGCTCGCTGAAGGCACACCTGCTGCCGTCCAGAAAGACCCTGCTGTGATCAAGGCCTATCTGGGAGACAAAGACTCATGACCGCGCTGCTTCACGTAAAAGACCTGCGTGCGTATTACGGCCAGGTCCAGGCGCTGCACGGCCTCGAATTCGACCTGCAGGAAGGCAGCCTGACCACACTTCTCGGCGCCAATGGCGCCGGCAAGACCACCACGCTGCGCTCGATCTGCAACATGATCCGCTCGACCGGTTCGATCGAGTTCGAAGGCAAGAAGCTCGACAACAAGTCGACCGAAAGCATCGTGCGGCTGGGCATCGCCCATGTTCCGCAGGGCCGCGGCACCTTCACCACCATGACGGTGGAAGAGAACCTGCAGCTCGGCGCGATCAGCCGCAAGGACATCAAGGCGATCGCTGACGACATCGAGCGCATGTATGCCCACTTCCCGGTGCTCAAGCAGCGCCATACCCAGCAGGCCGGCACGCTTTCCGGCGGTGAACAGCAGATGCTCGCAGTCGCCCGCGCGCTGATGCTGCGACCCCGCCTGATGCTGCTGGACGAGCCATCCTTCGGCCTCGCGCCCTTGATCGTGCGGGATCTGTTCAAGATCCTCGGCAAGATCAACCGTGAGGACAAGGTCTCGATCCTGGTCGTCGAACAGAACGCACAGCTCGCGCTCGAACTCGCCGACAAGGCCTATGTCATCGAAACAGGACGCATCGTGATGTCCGGCACCGCCGACGAGATCGCGAACAACGAAGACGTCCGTAAATCGTATCTGGGATATTGAGGAAACAGCCATGGAGCTCTTTACCAATCAAGTCCTGGCTGGCATCGCCACCGGCGCGATCTACGCCTGTATGGCGCTCGCGGTCGTGATGATCTACCAGGCGATCGACCACCTGAACTTCGCTCAAGGCGAAATGGCGATGTTCTCCACCTTCGTCGCCTGGCAGATGATGCAGTGGGGCATGCCCTATTGGGGCGCATTCGCGCTCACGCTGATCTTCTCCTTTGTCGGCGGCATCATCATCGAACGGGCTTTGTTCAAGCCGCTCGCCAAGGCGCCGGTGCTGACCCACGTGGCCGGCTTCATCGCGCTGTTCGCCATCATCAACAGCGTCGCGGGCCTGACCTGGGACTTCACGATCAAGCAATTCCCGTCGCCGTTCGGCTCGTCGCCCTTCCTCGGCAGCCAGCTGATCTCGACGCATCAGGCCGGCATGATCGGCGTGACGCTGGTGCTGCTGGTCCTGCTGTTCATCTTCTTCCGATACACCCGCGTCGGTCTCGCCATGCGTGCGGCCGCCACCCTGCCCGAGTCGGCACGGCTGGTCGGTATCAACACGTCATGGATGATCGCACTCGGCTGGGGCATGGCTGCCGCGATCGGTTCGATCGCCGGCATGCTGATCGCACCTGTGGTGTTCCTTGAGCCCAACATGATGGGCGGCGTCCTGATCTACGGATTTGCCGCAGCCGTTGTCGGCGGTCTGTCGAGCCCGCTCGGCGCCGTCATTGGCGGGTTCCTTGTCGGCGTCTTCGAGAACCTCGTCGGCACCTATATCCCGGGTGTCGGTAACGAGCTGAAGCTGCCCATCGCGCTGGCGCTGATCATCACCGTGCTGGTCGTCAAGCCCAATGGCCTGTTCGGCCGTACCATCGTGAAGCGAGTTTGATCATGAGCACCGTTCAAGACGTCTCCGCCGCTCCTGCGGTCGCTGCCGTTCCCAAGAAAGCAATGGCGCTCGGCCCGCTGGCATCGCTGATCATCCTGGCGCTGCTCATCGTCACCCCGCTGTTCGTGAAGAACTTCATCATCTTCCAGATGACGATGTGGCTGATCTACGCCATCGCAGTTCTCGCACTGAACATCCTGACCGGCGCCAGCGGCCAGTTCTCGCTCGGCCAGAGCGCGTTCTATGCGCTGGGCGCCTATACGTCGGCAATCCTGATGGAACATGTCGGCGTCAACTACGCACTGACGCTCCCTGTGGCTGGCCTTGTCTGCTTCATCGCCGGCTTCCTGTTCGGCCTGCCCGCGCTGCGGCTGTCCGGCATCTACCTCGCGCTGGCGACCTTCGCCCTCGCGGTGGCGATGCCGCAGCTTCTGAAGCTTGGCGTGTTCGAACACTGGACCGGCGGCGTGCAGGGCCTCGTCGTCACCAAGCCCGATGCACCGGAGATCTTCGCCTCGATGGGCCTGAAGGTGTCGCAGGACATGTGGCTGTACTTCTTCACCCTCGCGGTCACGATCGTGATCTATCTCCTCTCGGTCAATCTGCTGAAGTCGCGGTCGGGCCGGGCGATGATGGCGATCCGCGACAACGAAATCGCCGCCTCGGCGATGGGTGTGGACGTGTCGCTTTACAAGACGCTGGCCTTCGGCGTCAGCGCCGGCATTACCGGCGTTGCCGGCGGTCTCGGCGCCATCGCCGTGCAGTTCGTGGCACCGGATGGTTACACGATCCAGCTCGCCATCGCGCTGTTTCTCGGCATGGTGGTCGGCGGCGTCGGTTGGCTTCCCGGCTCGCTCGCCGGCGCGGCCTTCATCGTCTTCGTTCCGAATATTGCGGAACATATTTCGAAGGGTCTGTCTGGCGCCGTGTTTGGCGTCATCCTGATCATCATCATCTTCCTGCTCCCGAACGGGGCCAGGCAACTCGCCTATGGGGCCCAAAGCCTGATCGGCAAACTACGTAAACACTGAGGACCTATGAACTGCAGAAACTTTCTGCGCATCGCCGCGCTCTCGAGCGCGGCGTTTGCGTTTCTCGCCTTCTCAACTTCCGCGAATGCCCAGAAGAAGTACGACACCGGGGCGAGCGATACCGAGATCAAGATCGGCAACATCATTCCCTACAGCGGACCCGCATCCGCTTACGGCATCATCGGGAAGATGGAAGAAGCCTACTTCAAGATGATCAACGATCAGGGTGGCATCAACGGCCGCAAGATCAACTTCGTCAGCTATGACGACGGCTATAGCCCGGCCAAGGCCGTGGAACAGACCCGCAAGCTCGTCGAATCCGACGAAGTACTGTTCGTGTTCGGTCCGCTCGGCACGCCGTCGAACACCGCAATCATGAAGTATCTGAACGCCAAGAAGATCCCGCAACTGTTCGTCGCCACCGGCGCCACCAAATTCGGCGAGTACAAGACCGCGCCGTGGACGATGGGCTGGCAGCCGGCCTATCAGAGCGAAGGCCGCATCTTCGCGCAATACGCCATCACCGAGAAGCCGAACGGCAAGATCGCCGTGTTCTACCAGAACGACGACCTCGGCAAGGACATGCTGAAGGGCTTCAAGGATGGCCTCGGCGACAAGGCCTCGATGATCGTGGCCGAAGACAGCTACGAAGTGTCGGAGCCGACCATCGACTCGCACATCGTCAAGCTGAAGGCCTCGGGCGCAGACATCTTCATCTCGATCTCGACGCCGAAGTTCGCCGCACAGGCGATCAAGAAGGTGGCCGAGATCGGCTGGAAGCCGATGTTCTTCCAGAGCAATGTCGGCTCCTCCGTCGGCGCCGTGATGCGTCCCGCCGGGATCGAGAACTCCCAGGGCGTGTTGTCGCTGGCTTACGCCAAGGACGCGCTCGACCCGCAGTGGGACAATGACGAAGGCATGAAGAAGTATCTGGACTTCCTGGCCAAATACGCTCCCTTCGCCAACAAGGCGGAAAGCTCCGCACTCTATGGCTACGGTCAGGCACAGACCGTGGTGCAGGTGCTCAAGCAGGCCGGCGACGACCTGACCCGCGCCAATATCATGAAGCAGGCCGCCAGCCTGAAGGACTTCACGACCGACACACTGCTGCCGGGCGTCAAGATCAACACCTCGGCGACCGATTTCTATCCGATCGAGCAGCTGCGCATGATGCGCTTCACCGGCGAGAAGTGGGACGTGTTCGGCCCGCCGATCGACAGCAAGCTCGGCGGCTAAACGTCCGCAAGAAAGCGAACGTCTTACACTCCGTCATGGCCGGACTTGTTCCGGCCATCCACGCCTGTCTAAAGCGCAACCAAGACGTGGATGCCCGGGACAAGCCCGGGCATGACGGCTGATAGAACAGCGACAAAACTGCACTGCAACAAATCGCGCTCGAACATTAAAACTGCTTAATAAAACAGCCCCTTACGACGAAAGTCGTGAGGGGCTTTTTCTTGATAGTTGCAGCGGAAGAGTATTCAATCCGGCGCGCCGCAGCATTCAATAATAGCAACAACAGACGCGGCTTTATCAAGAGATCAGGGAGATCAGAAATGCCTTCGTTCAGCTCGCGTGCAATGACGTTCACGGTTGCCGCAGCCCTCAGTGCGGCCCTTGGCGGTACTGCCTTCGCCCAGAAAAAATACGACACCGGCGCGACAGACACCGAGATCAAGATCGGCAACATCATGCCCTATAGCGGCCCGGCCTCGGCCTATGGCGTGATCGGCAAGATGGAAGAAGCCTATTTCAGGATGATCAACGATCAGGGCGGCATCAACGGCCGCAAGATCAATTACATCACCTATGACGACGGCTACTCGCCGCCGAAGGCCGTGGAACAGGCACGCAAGCTCGTCGAATCCGACGAGGTGCTGTTCATCGCCAGCTCGCTCGGTACGGCATCGAACTCCGCCATTCAGAAATACATGAATGCCAAGAAGGTGCCGCAGCTGTTCGTGGCTACCGGCGCGACCAAGTTCGGCGACTACAAGGACTTCCCCTGGACCATGGGTTGGCAGCCGGCCTATCAGAGCGAATCCAGGATCTATGCGGCCTATCTGTTGAGGGAAAAGCCCGAGGCCAAGATCGCGATCATGTATCAGAACGACGATTTCGGCAAAGACATGCTGAAGGGTCTGAGGGATGGTCTCGGCGCCAAGGCGGCATCGATGATCGTTGCCGAGGAAAGCTATGAAGTGTCGGAGCCGACCATCGAGTCCCACATCGTCAAGGTGAAGGCGACCAATGCCGACACCTTCGTCAGCTTCACCACGCCGAAATTCGCCGCGCAGGCGATCAAGAAAGTGGCGGAGCTCGGCTGGAAGCCGACCTACATCCAGAGCAATGTCGGCGCGTCCGTCGGCAGCGTGATGAAGCCGGCCGGTTATGAAATCGCCCAGGGCATCCTGTCGGCGAACTACGCCAAGGACGGCGCCGATTCCAGCTGGGACAATGACGAAGGCATGAAGAAATTCTACGCCTTCCTCGCCAAATACGCCCCCGGCATGGACAAGAACGACGGCTCGGTCGTCTATGGCTACGGCCAGGCGCAGACCATCGTGCAGGTGCTCAAGCAGGCCGGTGACAACCTGACCCGCGCGAACATCATGAAGGAAGCGGCGAACCTCAAGAACTTCGCGCCCGACACATTGCTGCCCGGCGTGACGATCTCGACCTCGCCGACCGACTTCTACCCGATCGAGCAGTTGCAGATGCAGCGCTTCAAGGGCGAGAAGTGGGAGCTGTTCGGCCCGATCATCGCGGGCAAGATCGAAGGCTGAATTTCCGATCTCTCCCCGCCCCCGGTTGAAGCGAAGCTTCACCAGGCGGGGAGAGATCGAGATCAATAATAATCCCGGAACGCATCCGCGAGACTGTCGGGCTGCCAGTCGATCTGGTCCGACGCGATCGGATCGTCTGACAGCAATGCGCTCGCCTGCGTCTTGTAGTCCGGCGCCACATAATCCGCCTGCGGCAGACCACGGCGCACGATATCCTGATAGTTGAGATAATTGTCGCGATTGCCCACGAAGGTGCACATGCATTTGGCGGGATCGGCATAGAGATAGCGCGGGCCGTTCGGCGTGTTGTGCACGACGAAGCGATAGGCCGGCAATTTGCTCAAAGCCACCTTCCCTGCGGCATCGTTGGCGAAACGCGCCTTGAAGCCGGCAGACTCCATGTCGAAGCCGACTTTCTGAAGCACCGGCACGCTCGGCAATTCGCGCGCCACCAGCAGCGTGACATCGAGCAACGCCAGCACCGTGATGACAGCGAGCGCCATGCTGCGCGGGCGCAAAGTGGAAAGCGTCGTCATCGTCACTGCGCGCATGTCGCGAAACCCCGGCTATGAGCGCGCATCGCCGCGCTCTGTTTGCGCCGATAATACCGGCCCATGCATGCGGTGTCACGACAGCGCCGCCGCGGCGCGCGATGCCGGTTAACGAATTCATCACGCCGCCTCGCTGGCGACGAGCGCCTCCAGGACGCGCCAATACATCTCGTCCAGCATCGCTTGCTGTTGTTCTGCATTCAGAACGCGCCGTCGCTGAAACAGCAGACAGATCGGCCGACTTCCTGTGCAATGGTGTGCACGACGACAGGCCTTGATGACGCAAGTGCGATGGGTGCGAAGGATGTTCGCATTGCCGCGCTCGATCTCCTCGATGCAGGCGGCGACGATCATATCCGACAACCGCTTGGCCGCCAGGTCGCTCTTGTCCCTGGCGCGCTGCGCGAGATGCCAGGCATCGTGTTGCGAGATGATCATGTGAACTCCCGTTGTGACGATGATGATTGGATATGAGTGACTTGGGTGACGGCCACGCGCCGTCCTTGCCCGCGCCTGTGCGCGTGAGTGGCAGTCCCGTTGTTCTCCCTCAAAACGAGGGAGATGAAGCGCCGAAAGGCGCGACTTGGTATCAGTGCCGCAGCATGCTGTCCGGATCTCCGGACATCAGAGGCCGCGGAAACGCCTTTCGACGCTCCATCGTGGCGATTTCTGTCCCCGGGACCGTTCTTCCGGGCAAAGGCGCAGACCTCCGCAGTCCGCTTATCCCGACGATTTCCCGCCGTTCACCAATGCCACGTCCAGCCAGCATGAGTGGCAGACCCCCGTAGTGGGGCCGGACGGTGACCCAGGGCCTCCCGAGTGCGAGAGGAAACGTCTTCCTCCCGCCCGCAGGCGCCACATCCCGCCCCGCGCTAACAAGCGTCCCTGGCAACGCCCCTCAAAGTGGGACGGGATGCAATGGAATATAATCTCCTCAAAAACAACGTCAAGGATTATTTTCATAAATCTTCGGAGACACCCGCCGGACTTCAGCGACCTATTCAATGTGGCAGCCGGCCAGAGATTTTGTCCGCCAGTTTCAGTTGCGACCGGTCCTTCGGTCATCAGCCTGTCGGTCAATGCACTTTCCCGGACTGCTTTCTCGGTCTGGAATGGTCTGCTGACGCGATCTTTGCCTCTGCGTAGTCGGGCCGTTCGGCAGCGTCGAAAATGTACTGTCGGTCGTCATTGATTGGCTGCGCTTCAATTCCACGATCATTAATCATGGAGCGGCCTATCTGGCCTGAGAGGCGGCCCGGCCTCAGATATCATTGAAGCAATGAGTTTCCGGGTTCAGAAAGTGGTCGCTCAATCTCGGCAACCTAAACTTCCGACGCGAAGCACGAGGTCTATATTTTTGCGGCGACCTGCGTCGGGGCTATCCGGCGCGCAAGCTATATTTCTTATCGACGATCGGTGGCGCTGCGATGAGCCGAACGGTCCATTTGGTCGCAGACGCATCCATGACGATTGACTTGACCGATCCCGTGAGCGTCTGGCCGTTGAGCTGAAGCGCACGCGGTAACCCATGGTACTGGGCCAGCCGAGCTCGCCTAGCTTCGACGAAGTCGGTGATTTCGATGACCTGCATATGCGCTCCAGATTGGATGCGGTACTCCAGACAAGGTCCGCAGCTAACAGAGGTAGCATCGCATGGTTAACGAAACATCGTGGCTGCAAGCAGCTCGGACGCCGGCGGCAGCTCAACGGGTGGAATTGACATCCAGACTTTGGGGCCGCGGATGAGCGCCCTCGGTCCTTCATTGTCGCAAATCAGCCACTCGGTCTCGTCCCAGATCACAAGGCAAGGGAATTCCTGAGGCAGCTTTTCCTTGTTGCCCCTTATCCAGGTCCCGCCGGCAACGATGATCCGCTCATCATTCTTCGGTGCGGTGCTGATCGGCTGCCAACCTTCGCTCATTCTGTAGATCCTTCGACAAAGTCCGTTCGACTCAAGCCCGCGGTGTCTCAGTTAGAGGGAGGGAGACCGGAGCGCCACAAGGAACTCGCGGTGAAGGCAGCAGATATCCACGGCAATGGTGACAATCATCCCTTGCGCGTGCCGGAACACGGCAGGTTCCGCGAATTTGATTGACCGCGGCAGCGATGAGCGCATGGTTGAACGATGCCTTTCAAACTCATCCCGGACGTCAAATCGAAGCAAAGAGATTGCTGGTTGATCCTCGAATTTAGTGGAGAGCCGATTTCCCTGTCGTTCGACGATGCAATCGAGTTCAAGATTCAGATCAGCCACATTCAGGAAACGGCAAGACCTAATGATCGCAAGATTGTAAGCGAAGTCGCGAACTGGTCAGCCCAGGTCGTGCCCAACTCGGGCGGCTTCGGGATCGTCTTTGAACATTCGCCGACGTCGACAACCAAGCTTTGGCTGAATGTGGATCAAGCGATTCGCTTCTCTGCAGAACTCCAGAAATTCATCGACATAGCCGGGAGCCGAAGTTGAAGGGATTTTGGCTGGGTCACGTCGAACTGGTGCTGGCTGGCGTGAAGTACGAAGCCCGGTATGAAATCGTGGATGAAATGATCCACCTTTCGGTCGTTGACAAGCTCATGGTGGTCGCGAAACCGCTGCCGGGAGCGACGTATGAAGAGAGTGCTCTCCACGCGCTCGAGCAATTTGCGACCGGCAACACCGTTGCACGGTACTGACGTCGAGACGCTCTCGCCGGAATTGCGTCACTCGGCAGCGGATTTGCCCGCTTCGGTCGCTTCGTAGGCGATATCCGTTTTGTTCATGACGACGGGCGATAGCCAGCCAAGATCGACGAGGCGCTGATACCTGGTGCGATCAATATTGCCGGCCGTGTACTTTGCGCCTCCATGCGAGACGATTTCTCGGATCAGTTCGAGGTCTTCGTGATTCATGATTCTTGACTCTGAAATCGGAGGGAGTTCGTGCCATCGCAGGACATCAAGGCTCCATTGCCGCCAGCAGGCTTTTTATATCGATCGTTGCGATATTCGAGTAGCTGTCCGAGATCGCATAGGGAAAGATGATCCTGTCGCCATGGCGCATTGCGCCGCATGTGTAGACCACATTCGGGACATAGCCTTCGCGTTCGGATGGTGCGGGCCGGAGCAGAGGCTCGCGCAGGCGGCCTAATATCTTCGTTGGGTCGTTCTTGTCGAGAAGCGCTGCGCCGATCGAGTATTTGCGGACCGGACCAACCCCGTGTGTCAGCAGCAACCATCCCTCATCCAGTTCGATGGGCGATCCACAATTACCGATCTGCACGAATTCCCAGGGGGCGGCAGGCGTCAAGATCGCTGTGCCGCCATCCCATGTGTACAGATCGTCCGAATAGATCAAATAGAGGTTCTCGTTGTCCTGTCGCGCGATCATCGCGAACCGGCCGTCGATCTTCCGGGGAAAGAGCGCCATTCCCTTGTTCTGGGCTGCGGTGCCGCGAAGGGCAGAGAAGCGAAACGAGACAAAGTCGGACGTCTCGATGATCTCCGATCGGATCGCACGCCCGCTATATGCGGTGTAGGTCGCGTAGTATGTGTCTTTTTCAGCGTCGCTGAATTTGACGAAGCGTGCATCCTCGATGCCGTTCGATTGCGAGGCTGTGATCGGAAAGATGACCCGTTCGCTGATATCCTCGCCGCGATCGAATATGACGTCGATATCCTCGCCGTTCGGACCAGAGTCGAGGCGGCGTACCATCGGGTTTGATGCGAGACGGGTCGTCGGATCGATGCTGACCGTGCCATCCTCTGCTATGAGGCCCGTCCGGAATGTCAGCGACGAGATATGGCCTTCACCGACCGCTCGCAGGCTGAGAATGAAGCGAAGCGCACCACTGGCCAATCCGGACTGATCAGGATGGGGGACGATGCTGGGATTGAACAGTGCTGACGCCTCGAACGAATATTCGCTCAGAAAGTAAGCCCCGACGAGCTGGCGCTGGACCGCGGTGAACTGGGTGTGGTCCCGAAGCGCGTCCTCCATATCATCGGCGCGGGCTTCGAAGGTCTGAAGCAAATTGCGGTGACGGCCCAGAAAATTCTCCAACACATCCGCCAACTGCGCCTCTGCCGTCGGCGCGTCCAGCGCGAGGATCCGATCGACGATGTGATTGGCGCGGGTTTTGTCCGTCGGATTGAGATCGCGCGGCTCTGTGGCGGGCTTGAAAGGGCGGACGATGACGCGTGATGCGTCCGGCCGGAGGTACAGCATCTGGCGATCAAGTAAGGGCGATTTGGGGGACAAGGGAATCTCGATCAGTGAAAGGTAAAGGGATGGCATCAGGCCACGCGCGGCGCGGACTTCGACTGGTCCTCGGCGATACGGGCCATATGCCGAATTTCGGAAAGGCCCAGCAGATACGAAACGACGGATTCGCCGCCCCGATTTTCATTGGCGCGGTCGGGATGCAGCCCATCACGGCAGCTTCCAGTTTCCAGGTCGACGAGTGGAATCGACAGATCGTTGCTTCCCAGAAACCAGGCGAATGCTTTGGCGGCTTCTGCCTTCCAATCGGCATCCTGGTCGGCACGCCATGCCGCGAGGGAAGCCGCGATCGTCGCGGCGGCTTCGACCGGCTGCTGGTCGAAATTGCGGGGTTGCCGTCGGACGTCGTGAAATCCTTCGGTTCCGACTGGCCTGAATTGCCCGCTGGCAGAGGTCTGCTGTGCCAGCAGCCAGCGCAGGCTTCTCAGCCCGGCGTCCAGGTAATCCTGTCTCCGCAATGCTGTCCCGGTGATGATGAGGGCCTGGGAGAGCCTTGCATTGTCATAGGAAAGGCCTTCCTCGAACCACACCCAATCGGCCGTCCCGGCCTTCTGGAAAAGGGCAAGAAGCTTGTCAGCGAGCAACGCCCGGATTGTCTCGGCGCGGTCATCGTCGGCAACGGCCGCGCAATACGCATCCAGTCCCAGCAGCGTGAATGCCCAGGCGCGCGGGGAAAGAAATTCTTCGATTACCGGCAGCGCTTCAGAGAATAATAATGCGGCCCAGGCGCGCCGGGACCTGTTGGCGTCTGAAAGGACGCAGACGCCAAGGGCCCAGAGCGTACGGCCGTGGCTGTCCTCGGATCCGCTGTCTTCGAGCCAGCCGCGATCGAAGGCCATGAAGTTTCGAAATCGATGCGTCTGCGGGTTCCAGGCATGTTGGACGAACGCAGCGAAACGCGATGTCAGCACCTCCGGCAGGCGCAACTCGCCGGGCGTGTTCAGCGCGCATGCCAGCAGCAAGGCGCGCGCATTATCGTCGATGCAGTAGCCGTGCGAGCGGTCAGGCACGGAATGGACCGCATGCTGGAACAGCCCGGTGTCGTCGCACATCGACAGAAAATGACCAATCTGCATTTCCGGCGGCGCACGACTGTCACGCAGCAGCGTGGTCGTGTCCGACTTTGCGATGGTCCTGAGCCTGTGACGGCGACCAGCATTCTCGAAGACCGAAATATATCGTTCGGCGGTCCGCTCCCACGTCATCGAGCGGCTGCTGGCATAGGCCCGCTTGCGCATCGCCTGGCGCAGGGGCGCATTCGTCAAAATCTTCTCGATCTCGAAGCCGATCGCGTCCGCGTCTGAAAACGGGACGATGATGCCCCGACCGTCTGCGAGAAGCTCACGTGCATGCCAATAGGGCGTCGAGACCACAGCCTTTCCCAACCCGAAACTGTAGGCCAAAGTGCCTGACGTCATCTGGACTTCATTCAGATATGGCGTGACGTAGACATCGCACATGGAGATGAAGTCGAGCAGCGTGTCCTGGTCGACAAAGCGGTCGAGGAATTTAACGTGATCGGCAACGCCGATGTCGCGCGCCCTTGCAATGAGGCTCTCGCGGTAGGCCTCCCCCTCATCCCGCACCAGATTCGGATGGGTGGCGCCAAGCACGACATAGACCGCATTGGGGCAGGCGTTCAGGATGGAAGGCATCGCATCGATCATGAATTCGATGCCTTTGTTGGGCGACAGCAGTCCGAACGTCAGAATGACGGACTTGTCGGCGAAGCCCAGTTTATTCTTGGCGTTGTCGGGCTCGACGAATGCGAAGTCGGGTATTCCGTGGGGAATAACCTCAATCTTCTCTTCGGCGATCTGATAGACGGTCCGCAGCAGCTCCCTGCCCTTCTCCGCCATGACCACAACCTTCGAGGACAGCTCGATGATCCTGGTGAAGACGTCCCTTTGAACCGTGCTTGGTTCTGCAAGAACCGTATGGAGGGTTGTCACGATCGGCGTCTTGAGCAGCGAGAGCAGCGGGATGATATCGCCTCCCGCTTCTCCGCCGAAGATGCCGAATTCATGCTGCAGTGAAATGACGTCGAAGCGGCCCGCATTGAGGAACTCAGCGGCGCGGATGTAATCGTTGATCAAACCATCATTGATCTGAATTCCGACGCTCGTCGGATAATCATAGACGTGACCGTGATCAGTCATCGCCACAATGACCGTTTTGGAATCCGCCCGCGAAGCTGCGACTGCGCTCTGCAAGTCGGTGGTGAAAGTTGCGATTCCACATCGGCGTGGAAGCGAGTTTCCAATAAATGCGATACGGTTGAACACCGTCAATCTGCAGCCTCGTCATGTGATGGACAGATGCCGAAACGACGAAATGCGCGACGCAGCATAGGCCGCGTCACTTAACGCTATTCCGTTCGGATCATTGAATTAAGGCACGGCCAAGCACGGCCGGTAATGCACTTGATCAAGCGTGCGCCCTTTATCCGGGAATAGCCATCATTATCTTTGCGAGCAGGCTGATATAATAAAACCCTTCGTCAGGCTGCAACGTGCTACTGCTCTTGTTCACACACGGAGCACAAAATGGCCAAAGGAAATCGCGAAGCCAAGAAGCCCAAGAAGGTTGCGGTAAAGACGATCGCTGCTGCTGAAAGTATGAAGGGCGGTGGCCCGAAGGTAATGCCGACGCTTGGTGCTGCCAAGAAGAAGTAGCAGGAGCGTATTGCGAGATACTCGCTGCTTTCCGTGCAGCGACTTCGCATTTTCCCGACGACGTTCAGTAATCGAAAAATCGCGAGATGAAAATCTTGAGGATCAAGGGAGATCGATGTCCAACAAAGCTGCGATTCGAGATGCCTATGGCGTTCCAGCTATTTTTGCAGGATCTAAAACCGGCCGGGAGGACGCGCCCTTCGTGTTCATCAATGTCGGTGGCGAGGAACGTCGCATGAGAGCCGCCGAGTGGGACGCTCTACCAGCCTGGCAGGGAGATCGCCCGGCCTGGGCGATGAAGAGTTGATCTGATCAAGACGCTTGCAGCGCTGCGTTTCCGAAACAGATTTGAATCGCTCGGACGCTTCTGAGCAGAGATGGACCATGGGTGATAGCAATCTCTAAACCGACTCCGATCGATGGTGATCATCTGCGAGTGGCGTTCGACATCCGTTACGGAACACGACGCATCTCATGCTCGCTCACCACCAATTTCCAGACCAAAGAGCTGGCGAAGCGGTACTTTCACACCAATAGACCGCTGATCGAGCAAATGGCGCGCAATCAGGTTGAGCAGCGTGGCGCTCTCAACGGCGAGGTCGATCTTGAAATCGCATGATGATCAGGACACGTCTTGAAAACACTCCTTTCCCGACACGACCTCGAACGCGCGGCACTTCTACAGATCCGTAGTTGTTACGGGTGCGAAGACGTGACGTCCGTTCTCGTCGATGAAATCGCCGACCCCCGTTTTGAAACAAACTGGTCAATTCTATCGATTAAACGGGCAAGCGATGTTCAACTACGGCTTACAGCAGAATTGCATACCGTGCGGGCAATTGAGGGAACGCAACAAAGGCTTCGTAAGCTTTACAATCTTCAGGCCGATTGATTCTCAACGTCCGTACACACGTCACAAGGTTCGCTTGCAGGCCTTCGGAGCAAAGCGAACCGTCCACTTTGAAGGTGTTTGCGTGAAAGGGCTTGACCGTTCTCGCCATATGGCGAGGCGTCCAAGCGGTTATTTGTTCAGCGAACCGACGGGTATATCCAGAGTGTAAGTAAATCCCGAGCGCGGATATGCCAGGCGCACGGTACCACTGAGTTGCTGTCCCAACGATTCCATCATGCGTGTGCCAAAGCTGCGGCGACTGGGCGGGTTGACGAGCGGGCCGCCAGTCTCGATCCAGCTTAGAGACAGTTTTTCCGATGCCTGGTCGATCTTCCATTCGATCTTCACAAAACCGCTCGGGTCCGACAGGGCTCCGAACTTGGTGGTGGCGAATTGCTCCATGTCACCCCGCAGTCGCGCCGGTGACGAGGTAACCATGAAAATCATCATTTGCGAGACATCGCTGCAAGACTTTCAGCGATTGACTGCGCTTGCGCGTGCGACGGACGATGTGGTCATACGTGCCGACTACTATCGGCTGGCGGAGCGTTGCCGCGAACACATCAAGGATGCGCTACCGTGCTTGCCGCGGCAGCACTGAACTAAAAGCTGACGCCGTCCCGATAAGGCGGCATCGCAACCTTTAGCTCTGATGCGGGCCCTGCATCATCTTCATGGCATCCTTCACGTGGCGCCACTCGTTGGCTTCTTCCACCTGACCTTTTTGCTCGCATGTCTGTGCATTCTGAGCGGCATGAGCGATGGCCTCGCCGCCGTGCCGATCCAGCATCTGGCGGGCGATGGTGTGGATTTGCATCTCGGACATCATTTGCTGTCTCCCGATTTTTCCCAGCCAGGGAAAGCCGGTCCCGCTGGAACCGAGCCGGCCCGGTATCTTTGAAAACGGTGGAACAGCCCATCTCGTTCCCGGAAAAACCGACCTGCCAAGCGACAAAGGGAAATGATGATCATCGAGAAAAGGCGGCCTGCAGCACGCGACGCGTCTGCAGGCCCGTTGGCGTTACTTCACGATATACCTCACAAGCGATCAGTAGTCCCAGGAGATCGGAACCCAGCGGAACGCGTCGCCATCGATCGCCACGTGGCCGGCGGACGGGAACGGCAGATGGGTCGCGACCAGTAATTCGCCGCTGGCCGCCAGCTCCCGCAACAGACGGGTCCGCACGCGCGCAGCTTCTTCGGGATCGTGCTCGAAACCGTTGTGCCAATCGGGTTGGTCAAACCCGACCGTGAACACGGCGTCGCCGGCGAAGGTCAGCGCGTCGCCGCCGGATGCCAGGCGGACCACACTGTGTCCGGGCGTGTGGCCGCCGGTCCGACGCACGATGACTCCCGGCGCCAGTTCGTGCTCGTCGGTGAATGTCCGAAAATGCTTTCCATATTCGGCCATGAACCGCTTGGCGGTCGCCCGCAGCGCGTCCGGGAATCCCGGTGGCATTTGGGTGTGAGAGAAATCAGGCGCTTTCCAGAATTCGACCTCGGCGGCAGCGACGTGGATCCGCAGATCCGAACGCAACTGGTCCTTCACCCCTTCGACGAGAAGTCCGCCGATATGGTCCATATGCAAATGCGTCAGCACGATATCCGTGACGCATGCAAGATCGATCTCGGCAGCTGCCAATCGCTGGATCAACTGTCCGGCCCGCGGCAAATGCAGGTCCGGGTCCAGTCCCAGCCCGGCGTCGACAAGAATAGTCTGCTCGCCACTCTGCACGACGACCACGTTCAGCGGCCAGTCGAAAGCGTCCGGCGGCAGGAACATGTCGCGCATCCAAGCGGCCCGGACGGCGGGGTCTGCGTTATGTCCCAACATGGAGGTTGGGAGCGGCAGCACGCCATCGCTAACCACCAGCACGTCGATGTCACCGATCTTCACTGCATAGCGCGAGGGGACCAGTTCGTTGCGCCCCGACCTGACGGGGGCCGATGTCGTAGCAAGGTTCATGTGTTTCTCCTTCTGGTTATTTTGCGGGGTGTTTTGCCGAGTGGCTTGAATCGTCTGTGTCATCTGTAAGTCCTCCTGGTTGGTGGGTTGCGAGATCTTGCCGCGCTCCGGTCTGGAGCGCGGTTCTTCCTGGGTGAGGCGGTTAGAGATCGGTCACACGCTCGGGATCGGCCGAGGCGAGAGCGGCGGCACGCTCGGCCTTGGGCGGATAAATCCAGACGGTGTTGATTTCCTGCTTGGTCTTCTTGGCGACGTCGCCAACCATCTCGACCTTGCGATCCCAGCCGCGCGTGAACAGTGCGCCGGCTTCGCCGAGGTCGAGACAGGTGACATAGGCCTTCTGGTGATATGGCCTGGTCGACATGCGCAGGAGTTCGGCGGCGGCATTGTTGCCGGCAAAGGCGCCCATGCGCGTCGCATGCTGGCACGACATCAGCGCATAGTTGCCGACATCGTCGCTGGCCGCTCTGGCGGCATCGCCCGTGGCAAAGACGCCGGGTACCGAGGGGACGCGCAAATCGCGATCGACCAGCAGCCGGCCGAAATTGTCGCGCTCGGCAGGGATCTGCGTGGTCAGCGGCGCGGCGCGAATGCCCGCCGCCCAGATCACGGTCTCGGCGTCGATGCGTTCGCCGTCGGAGAGCGTGATGCCGGAATTATCCAGCGAGGCAACGCCCGCACCGAGCCTCGTCTCCACACCGAGTTTGCGCAGCGCTTCCTCGATGATGGGACGCGGACCCTCGCCCATGTCGGGAGCGATCGCACTGTTTCGCTCGACGATGATAACGCGCGGCCTGGCGTCCTTGCCGAGGATCGCGCGAAGCCGCGCCGGCATCTCGGTCGCCGCTTCGATTCCCGTGAAGCCGCCGCCGGCCACAACGACCGTATCGCGTCCGTTCGACGCCGGCCGTTTGGCCAGGCCATGCAGATGCTTGTCGAGCGCGATCGCATCGTCGAGATTGTCGACGCTGAAGCCATGCTCCGCGAGACCGGGAATATTCGGACGGAACAGCCGGCTGCCGGTCGCGACGACCAGCCGATCATAGGCGAGCGACTGTCGCTTATTGTTGGCGGTCGCGACCTGCACGATACGGGATGCGGTGTCGATCGTCTCGGCGCTGCCTTTGATATAGACGACATCGATAGCCTTGAGGACATCCAGCAAAGGCGCCGTCAGGGTTTCGGGCTTCGGCTCATAGAGCCGCGGACGAACGACCAGTGTCGGCTCGGGTGCGACCAGCGCGATCTCAAGCTCTTCGGGCGACACGCCCTTGATGTCGCGCAGGCGGGCTGCGGAGAGTGCGGCGTACATGCCGGCGAAGCCGGCCCCTATGATGACTATTCGCATGTGATTTTCTCCTTGGGTTTAAGTTGCTCGGCAGTACGCGCGTCAGCGCCGCCGCTTCTCACCTGCGGCAAATTTGTTGCGATCAACGATGACGCGAAGAAGGGAAACGACGAGGTGAGCCCCTATGGAGGGGAACAGTCCAGCATCGACGCCAGTTGCATGGGACGTTCACATTCGGCGCGGCAGATTCGCGGAACCAGCGGCCGGTCACGGTGAAAGATGATCGGCTGAGCGGAGGTCAGCAGCCGGTCGTTCAAAGCCTGGATGTCGTCGCTCACGATGATGGACAACGAAGGGGTGCTGTCTTGCGCGGTCTGCGCTGGCTTCTCGGCCTCTTCGCCCGTCGATGTCGTCAGTCGAATGGTCAGTGAAAGTCCATATATCAGAGAGCTCGTGACGACTCTCCGTCGCGGTATCATTGCAAGTGGGTCGACGAAGGTCTTCCAGGCCATTGTCTGTCTCCGTCCGTTATTGGCGTGGGCACGGTGATGATCTAGCTGATCGGATCTGCAACTGCCCCAGAGCGATTGACGTACCTGTCGAGAGATTGCTGCTAACGCGTCCGTCGTCGCCAATCGCTTGGGCTTTCGCCGGTCAGCTTCCTGAACGCAGCTGCGAAGGCTGTCTGCGACGCATAGCCAAGCGCCGCTGCCACCGACACGACCGATGCGTCGGTGTCGCGCAGCATGTTCATGGCCTGCTCGAGCCGGTGTTGGCGCAGCCAGGCATGTGGTGAAAGCCCGGTGCTTTCCTTGAAAGCGCGGCAGAAGTGAAAGCGCGACAGGCCGGCATCCGAGGCCAAAGCGGAGAGAGAGACGTCCGTATCGCTGTCGGAGCGCAAACGTTCGATGGCACGTAGCAGCGTCTTCGGCGCCAGGCCGCCTACGGTCTGCTGGAACGCGGCTGGCGCGCCGGTATGCGCAGCCAGCAGGCGCGTGGCCAGAAGATCCGTCACTTGTTGCCTGAACAGGGCGTCCAGGGCCGCGTTGCCCTCCAGAACATCCGCCGCACTTATGAGCAGCCGCGATGTGATGGGGTCGGGATGCGCCGTTCGCTCCAGAAGGTCACCAGGAGCTGCCATGTCGGCTTCGTTGGCAACGCGCTCGAGTATTGTGTGCGGAAGATAGAGCTGAACGACATCAACAGGTTTCGGAATATCCCATCGGGAGCTCGACCCTTCTGGAATGATGATCACAACCCCGGGACGAAACGTTCCAATCGCAACCGATCTTCCTGAGCGCCGCTCCATGCGCTGCATCGAACCGTTGTACGCCATGATGACGTGATGGGTCATGGGCTCAACGACGTCGTGCAAGGGCTCGTGTTTCCAGTGGGCGATTCCGGCACCGGAGGAATCCAAAGCCATGTGAAACGGTGTGGTCCCGAGCACGCGGGCCATCTCCGCATCGGCAGAACGCCGGTCGGCATGGGATGGAGTTTCCTGGGGCGCTTCAGATGTCGCTGCCGGGTCATTCAAACGATCGTGGGGCTTGGTCATGGACATGCACCCGCATCCGGCGTTCGTGTGCGTCCGATGAGACCGGTCTCGCCTAAGACGAAAATCCTCATAGTTTTCCCCCGCTTGTTCGGGCCATCCGTGGCCTTGCTCCTGAAAGCACGGCCAGAATGCGCGCCTGCGGGCGGGAAAGCCTTGCAGGCATCTTGAATTGCCGTTGAGTTTTCCTTGGCTTCTTGTGCAATCGCTGCGCGGACGTGCAGTTTTCATTCGAAAATGATTGCCTGGACGCCGAACGGCGCACGTTCACGTGAAGCGCCGAGCGCGTCGCTGCTGGGCCGAAGCCGTTCGATCTGCTGCTGTTTCTGGACCCGAACGGGCACAGGCCATCATTGAACCCGCCATACTGGTCCCGCGTCTCATCGGACGAGGAGCCATGTCGATGTCCGAGCCAAGCCCCGTTCTGGAATTCATCATGCAGGCGCTGGCATCGAGGCCGGAAGAGCGAGGCATTCTGTTTTACGTCGTACTGACATTTACCGTCGGCATCGCCATTGCTGCGCTATGGCCGTTCGGCGGTACGCCGGGCGATGTTCTGACTGGCTACGGGATCGTCGTGGCAACGATCGGCAGCGGCGTGTTGCTGGTGAAGTGGTTCTTTCACAGCATCAATTGAGCAGCGCCGACACGGCTGCCCACTCACACTTTGGCAAGTCGTTGCACCAGGGCCTCTGTGAGCACTTTCAGCTCACCCAGCGCGACATCGGGAGGCGCCACGTCGATGTCATGCACATGCCAATAGGTCACGCGATCTTCCCAGCCCGGAAAACGCTCCGCCAGCAAGGTGCGGTGCTCAGCCTCTTTCACGGCTACCACCATATCGGATGCTGCAAGCGCATCATGCGTGCAGACCGCCGGCATGCGCGATGCGCCGAGGGGCGAGATGCCATCGATCGTCAGCGCGTCGATGGTCTGCCATGCCATCGGGCCGACATTGTCCTTGCCCCGCTCGATGGCCAGGGCGTGCGACGTCGCCTCCCAGTCCAGACCGGCGCGGGGCGCGAGGTGATTGAAGAGTTCTTCGGCATAGCGGCTGCGATAGTAGTTGCCGGTGCAGAGGAAGAGGACGGTCCTGGCCATGGCCGAGTGTGTTTTGTCGGGCCTGCATTTGTCAATTGCAGCACCCTCGCCGCCCACGTGGCGCCGAAGGCCCATGGACCCCGTGGCCATTTTGCTGGATTGTGCCGTCCTTGCGCCCAACGAATCATTCTTCAGAGGACCCCTTCATGTCGCGCTCGCTTTTCCGCACCACCCTCGTCGCCGCTCTCGCTTTGATCGGCGCAAGCGTTTCCTCTGCAGCTTTCGCCGATAGCGGCACGATCCGCATCAATGTGCTGAAGGGCGGCTGGTTCATCGGCGCATCGGGCGGTTCGGGCACGCTGACCTTTCGCGGGCGGACCTATCCGCTGTCGATCGGCGGATTGAGCGCGGGCCTCGTCTTCGGCGCATCGCAGACCTATCTGTCCGGCCGCGTCAGCCGCATCAACAGCCCCGGCGATGTGGCCGGCGTCTATGGCGCAGGCGGCGCAGGTGCTGCCGTCGGCCGCGGCGTTAGCGCCATCGTGCTCACCAACGAGAAAGGCGCGCTGCTGGAATTGAGCGGTCGCCAGACCGGATTGATGGTCAATGCCGATCTCTCGGGCCTCGCCATCTCTCTGAAATAAGCGGCGAACCCTCAAGCGGAGCACGGACGCCTTGCTGCAAGGCGCCCGCGCAAACACATATCCGCGAACCGACGCGCCGGCGCGCGATAAAGCGCATTCGGGAATAGCGCTTTATCAAGCTGCCTATTCAGCGAAATCGCAGGGGTTATCGATCGCGCAAATGTGCACGCGACGTCATCGCGGCTTCACATTTGCTAAAGATTGTATCGATCTCTTCTTGCGCGCTCGTGTGCAGCGCAATGCGCTCGGCGCGATGTCGCGCAACACCGCATGAAGGTTCAAGACCACGCTTCAAAACAATGTCATTAGCCGTCATCGACGTTTCATCGGACGGGCCAAGATACGCCCCAATGCGCCAGCACGGTCCGCGCAGCTCGAAACGACGGAGTGTATCATGACGACCGACCCGACACCGAAGTTCGACGCAAGTTATGTGGCCACGCTGCGCCAGGTACTGGATATCGCCGTGCAGCAGATCGCCGTGCAGCATCGCACGCCGGCGACGAAGGCGATGATGGCGGAGACCATCGTGCGCCATGCGGCCGGCGGTATCACCGATGCCCATGCGCTCGTGTCGCATGCCGTGACCGCAGGCGCGAACGGCGCGCCGTAACATTGCTGCGCAATCGTTCGCAACGCGAAGAACGGAACCTGCCACGTATTTGATGGCATGCCGCCACGTCTTCGCCAAACCGGGCAGCGAAGTTCCATCGAAGCCGATGGAAAACCACACTGATGATTATGGCAGAAAATTATTTCAGAGACCGTGCGGACGATTGCAACCGCCTCGCCCGCGAGGAAAGCGATCTGGAGATGCGCGGCATGCTCTGCGATCTCGAGCTGGATTATCGCGCCAAGGCGCTCCATGCCGCAGCGCAGGGCTGGCGCGACGCGCCGCGGTATTTCGAATTGGCTGAGGCGTAGGGCGCGATTCACGCCGTCGTCCCCGCCTAGTGCGCCGAAGGCGCACGCGGGGCGGGGACCCATACACGCCTGAGAAATAGTTTAGAGCAGTCGATATAGCTCTGCCGTTTCAACCATACTGACCGTGGTTGTGGGTCCCCGCCTTCGCGGGGACGACTAGACCTTACGCCTTCACGAGCCGTACCTGAGTGCCCCAGGGATCGGCGATCGCAACCCCATCCGCGATCGACTCGCCTGACAGGCCCGCTGCCGCAAGGCGGCGCTTGCGGTCGGCCATTACGGCATCATCGGCAATACGGAGCGAGAACCAGGCGAGCCCGGTCTCCTGCGCATTGCGCGGACCGCTACCGGCGCTCTGCCAGGTGTTGATGCCGATGTGATGGTGATAGCGGCCTGACGACAGGAAGGCGACACCCGGCCGGCCGAGCCGCGTCGGCTCCATCCCGATCAACCCCTCATAAAAATTGCGGCCGCGCGCGACGTCGCCAACGCGCAGATGCATGTGGCCGATCCGCAGCGCCTTCGGCGCGGCGTGATACTGATCGCGGGTCGTATCCGTCTGCGCCACGATATTGTCGATGTCGAGCTGGTCGGTCCCCATGGTGACCGTGTCGCCGGTCCATTTCCACGCTGACGGCGGCCGATCCGAATAGACCTCGATGCCGTTACCCTCGGGATCGGTGAGATAGGACGCTTCGCTGACGTGATGATCGGCAAAACCGTCGAACGGCGTGCGCGCCAGCGCGGCATGGATCAGCCAGCGTGCGAAATCGGCGCGGCTCGGCATCAGGAACGCGGTGTGAAACAGCCCGGCCGTGGTCTGCGCTTCCAGCGGCGCATCGGGCCGATGGATCAGATGCAACAGCGCCACGCCATCGACGCCGAGCACGACCTCGGTCTTGCTCTCGCTGATGGTGCCGAGCTTCAGCAGATCCGTGTAGTAGCTGCGCATCTTGCCGAGGTCGCGGACACGAAGCGCGGCCGCACCGATCCGCATCGGCGTCTGCTGCGCGAAGGGCAGCGGTGCGACCGCCAGCGGTGCAACCGCTAGCGGTGACGACGAGGCCGCGCCGGGAGCGACGCCGCCCTCGGCACGCACCGCGCCCATCAGCGCGGCCTGGCTGGCAGCAAAGGCAGCGAGCTTCATCACCTGTCGGCGCGTGGTCATGCGGAGGTCCATGGCAGAAGAGCGGATCATTGTGGATAGCAGGCGACCCTACAGGGTCAAATCACATCGCTGTAGGTCCAGTCCACGCGGGCTTTTTTAACATAATGTTACGCTCAAGCCTCGTTTTGGTAGTTGATCGCAGAGACGAAGTGAGGAGAACTCACCCCAACAAAAAACAGGACAAACGGGAAACGCCATGTCGACTGCCCCCCACATCATCCGTGATGACAACCGCGCGCGTGCCGTCGTGACGGCGATGGCCTTGTTGGCTGCACTGTGCGGCACCACGGTCCCCGCTTCCGCACAACAGCTTGCCTGTGATGACGGTATCAAGGCCGCATTTCATCCCGATGAGGCCACCACCGTGGTGGCTGTGCGGGCGATCAAAAAGGGCGAGGAACTGGTCGCGCAGGATTCGCCTCGCCCGATCACCATGGCGGCGGACATGTGCCTGGTGAAGCTTCTGGTCGGTCCAGGCTTCACGGCGGAAAAGGACAAGGCTGCGCGCTCCTGGTCCGAGGGCATCGGCATCGAGGTCTGGCTGCCCGCTCCGGCGAACTGGAATACGCGCATCCGCAATTACGGCGGCGGCGGATGGGTCGGCGGCGGCCATCGCACCGCCGACAAGATCGGCAGCAAGGTACCGGCTCTTGTGAACGCCAATATGGGTTATGCGTCGGGCACCACCGACGCGGGACAGCCCTGGTATCAGGATGGCTCCTTCACCTTTCTCTCCGACGGCAAGGTCAATACCGAAGGGTTTCGCGACTTCTCGATCCGCGCCATGGTCGAGCAGGCCGTGAAAACGAAAGCACTTGCCACGCTCTATTACGGCAAGGCCCCGGCTTACACTTATTACGATGGCCATTCGCAGGGCGGCCGGCAGGGCATGAAGATCGCCCAGGACTATCCCGAGCTCTATGACGGCTACATGATCGCCCAGCCGGCGCTGAACATCCCGCAATTCGGCACGGCCGGGCTGTATCCGCAGATCGTGATGAAGACCGAGCTTGGCTTCACCGCACTCGACAAGCCCAAAGCCACCGCCTTCGCCGCCAAGATCGACGCCGCCAACAAGCGCGCGCTTGCGGCCTGCGACAAGGCCGGGATCGGCTTCCTGCTCGATCCGTTCGCCTGCGATTACGATCCCGCGCGCGATGCCGCGGCCCTCTGCAGCGGCGAAGCCGGCCAGGGCGTCACCGGCAGCAATACCGATGGGGCAACCTGCATGAGCCTCAAGGAAGCGATGGCGCTCGACCGGATCTGGTTCGGCGCGACGCCCGATGGCAGCTACGACGCTGCGCAAAGCACCGACAGCCGCAGCGGCAAGGCGCTCGGCACGAAGCAGGTGTGGTGGGCCTTCACCAGGACCACGGCGATCACCGGGCAGATCACCGGCGCGTCCGCCGATAGCGCGGCTCTCGCCTTGCAGGATGTTCGCTACGCTGCCGATGCCAGTGCCACCAACCCGTCGAACATTCCGTTCACGACGCGCGCGACCACCGAGCGCAACAAATGGCAGGAGCTCAGTTACGCATCACTCGCCGATACGGTGAGCAAGTCTGTCGCCCTGCAACCCACCCTGTTCAGCAATCTCGGCACCGACAAGGCGGATCTCGGCAAGTTGCGCGATCTCGGCCGCAAGGTCATCGTCTATAGCGGCCTCGTCGACGACGCGATCCCGCCCGCCGGCAACGTCAACTATCACGAGCGCGTCGTCGCACAGATGGGCGGCCACGCCGAGGTGCAGAAGTTCATGCGGATGTATCTGCTGCCCGGCTCGGCCCACAGTTCGCAGGGCCGCGCCTATACGGTCGGCGGCCAGAACGATTCCGTGCCGCTGCCGAAGCTTCCCGGCAATGCCAACCAGACGCCGACGCGCGAGCAGGATCAGTTCTTCACGGCGCTGACGGACTGGGTCGAGAAGGGAGTCGCGCCTGGCGAGATCGCACTGACGTCACGCGACAGCAAGTTGAGCTATCCGGCTTGCGTCTATCCGCTACGCACGGTGTGGAATGGTGGAGCGGTGACGGACGCGGGAAGCTTTGGCTGCAAGTAGCTGTCACTCGTTGCCGTCATTGCGAGGAGCACTTGCGACGAAGCAATCCAGTCTTCGCTTGCGGCTCTGGATTGCCACGTCGCTTCGCTCCTCGCAATGACGGCCGAGAGGCTGGCGCTTACTCGCCCCAGGCCGCGAAGGCCTCGTTGAAGGCACGCTCGCCGGGCGAGCCCTTCTCGATGGCGATGATGGCGCGGCGCTGGTTGGTATAAACCAGCGGGATATCGAACCATGACCGCTCCTTCAGGAGCTGCAGGTTGCGTGTGCGATCACTCTCGACATTGCTGAGACCGACGAGGAAGAAGCCGTCGGTGACCTTGACCGCGAGACCAGCCAGCGGCGTACCGCGCGCCTGCTCGTTCGACTTCATCAGCACGCCCGGAACATTGGCGATGCCGCCGCCGGCGAAATCGGGCGGCAGGACGAAAGTGAGTTCGGCCGTGTGGCTGGCGGGCAGCGACGTATCGGTGTTGCGGCGGAACGACATGGTCATCTTGAACTTGCGTTCGGGAATCTCGATGTCGGCGCGCACGGCGATGTCGGCCGGCTTGCCGCCGGTGCCCTTGATCTGCTCGGTGCGCCAGACCACCGTACCGACATATTGCCGGCCCTTCGGCTCGGCCGGATCCTCGTCATACAGAACGACGCGCTGCGCGACCGGCGCAATCTGATCCGATGACGACGGCTGACCGACGCGATCGGCGATTTTCGGCCGCGGCGCCAGCGGCGCATCCTTGTTGTCGGTGACGACGGGCGCCGAACCACCGGCGAAACCGCGCACCATCTTGTTGATCGTCGGCCAGCCCAGAATCACGGCGCCAATCAGGATCATCACGATGCCGATCAGAAGCGCGGTCTTGAACGGGAAACCGCCGCTGACGCGCCTCGGCTTCGGAGGCTTGGGCGGCTTCGCCTTCTTGCCCTTGGAATCCTTGATGCGCGACGGCGGCACCTGCGACTCGTCGCCGGTCTGCTCGTCGTAAGCCGTCTCGTCGTAGCCGAACGCCTCGCTGCGCGCTTCCATGCTGGGTTCGAGACGATCGAATTCCGGCGTCGGCGACGGCACGTTGGCGTAGGTTTTTCGCGCGGCCCGGTTGGCTTGGGCGGCGGCGCGGCCGAGATCATCGACATCGGCGGTGACGTCGCGGAAACCGCGCATCGCGGCATCGCCCTGGTCGCCGCGATCATTGCGGGCCGGCGGCGGCGTATTGTTATCGGAGCGGCGCGGCGTGCCTGACCGTTCGCGGGCTGGCGGACCGTTCGGATCCTGTGCACCGGCATTGGGTGCCTGCTGCTTTGGAATCGGCGGCGGATCGACGCGCAAGGTGCGCGGCGGACGCGGCTCTTCCGGGGCGCGCGGAGACGGCGGTGTCGGCGTGATCGGCTGACGGCCGCGCGGCGACGGCTCGGCCGGCGTGGCACCGGCACGCGGCCCGGCATTGCGGAACGCATCGCCGGCGCGCGGCTTGCCATCCGACGGCGGACGCGAAGCATCGCGGGCGCGCTGGGCCGCCTCGGACTCGACCTTGCGGACGGCCTCTTCGAGCGACAGCCGCTCCCTAGTGATTTCCGACTCGCTGAGCGGCGGCTCGACACTGCGCAACTGGGCAATCAGAGCCGTGCGGGCGCGCTCATAGAGCGCGCGCCGCTGCTCACCGGGAGCACTGGGGTCCAGTCCGGCGATGGCACGGGCGATCAACGGGTAGTAATCAGCCATCTCGACTCAATGTTGCGGGTGCATCAATTTGGAGGCTATCCGGTAACAGTCCGTTAAGCCTCGAACGGGTTTTGCACCAGGATAGTATCCTCGCGTTCCGGGCTCGTGGAAAGCAATGCAATCGGGCAGCCAACCAATTCCTCGATCCGGCGCACGTATTTGATCGCCTGTGCCGGCAGATCGGCCCAGGAGCGGGCATTGGCCGTCGGCTCTTTCCAACCTTCGATGGTCTCGTAGATCGGCTCGATCCGGGACTGGGCACCCTCGCCGGCCGGCAGATAGTCGATCTCCTTGCCGTCGAGCTTGTAGCCGACGCAGACCTCGATGGTGTCGAAGCCGTCGAGAATATCGAGCTTGGTCAGCGCCAGGCCGTTGATGCCGCAGGTGCGGACAGTCTGTCGCACCAGCACCGCATCGAACCAGCCGCAGCGACGCTTGCGCCCGGTGTTGACGCCGAATTCCTTGCCGCGACGGCCGATCTCTTCGCCGATCTCGTTGAGCAGTTCGGTCGGGAACGGCCCCTGGCCGACACGCGTGGTGTAGGCCTTGCAGATGCCGAGCACATAGCCGACCGCGCCCGGGCCCATGCCGGTACCGGTCGCTGCCTGCGCCGCCACGGTGTTGGACGAGGTAACATAGGGATAGGTGCCGTGATCGACATCGAGCAGCGCGCCCTGCGCACCTTCGAACAGGATGCGCTTGCCTTCGCGGCGCTTGCCGTCGAGCAGCCGCCAGACGGCTTCGGCGTAAGGCAGCAGCACCGGCGCGAAGGCGGCGAGCTCCTTGACGATATCGGCCGTGTTGAATTCGGCGAGGCCGAGACCGCGGCGCAGCGCATTGTGATGCGTCAGCAGGCGATCGACCTTGTGCGGCAGCGTGGCGAGATCGGCGAGATCCATCAGGCGGATCGCACGACGACCGACCTTGTCTTCATAGGCCGGGCCGATGCCGCGCTGGGTGGTGCCGATGGCGGTGGCCTTGTTGGCATTCTCGCGGAGCGCATCGAGCTCGCGATGCAGCGGCAGAATCAGCGTGACGTTTTCGGCGACGCGCAGATTGTGCGGGCCGACATCGACGCCCTGGCCCTTCAGCTTGGCGACTTCATCGACGAAGGCCTGCGGGTCGAACACCACGCCATTGCCGATCACCGAGAGCTTCGACTGGCGCACGACGCCCGACGGCAGCAACGCCAGCTTGTAGGTCTGGCCGTTGATGACCAGCGTATGACCGGCATTATGGCCGCCCTGATAGCGGGCGACGACATCCGCCTGGTCCGACAACCAGTCAACGATCTTGCCCTTACCCTCGTCGCCCCACTGGGCGCCGACGACGACAACATTGGCCATTTGGCGCTAGTCCTCTGAAAAATACACGCGTCGAAGCGTGATCAGCGCGGAAAACGGTCTGCCGTTTGCCGGATCACGCCCAGGCATCTGCCTAAACGCGGCCAATGATCTTGGTTGCCCAAGCCTTCCAGGACGCTGTCTGCGATGCAAAACGGGAATAAAGGAAGCGCGGGGGGAAAACAAGCACGAACGCCCCAAAAATGGCCTCGTCGGCCCCATGCAAACCTTTGATATCCCCTGAAAATCCGGGGCGATGTGGCGAGATTGCGGCAGCGCTCGCGGCCCGATTGCTGAGAATGCCTCTCAATCTCACATGGTCGTGAGATGAGGCCTATCAATGGAAATCTGCCCTCGTTGTGCCGCTGCGTCGCCCTATATGGGTACCTCCGAGCGTTAATTACACCGCTCGCCCGCAGACGTTGAACGGAATCCCGCGCCGCCCGCCTTACCTATGGGGCGTTCAGGAGTGACCATCATGACCCATTCAATCAGGCTGGCGGCGGCCATGATTGCTGCGGCGTGCCTGTATGGCAGTGCTGTATCGGCGCAGCAGGCCGGCCCCGGCTGCACATCGAGCCAGCCAACCGGCGGCCCGCAAACCCTGCGCTGCAGTGGCGTGACGATCATTGCTGAAAACGGCGCGCGCTTCACACTGCTCGATCGCGACCGCAACGGCCGTATCGACGGCGTCGACCTGCAAAGCAAGGCGGTTTTCATCGACGCCGCCAAACAGAAAGCCGGCAAAACCTTCGAGGTGATGACACCGCAAGCGATTGCCGCGGTGCGTGGCACCAGCTGGGCGGTGGACGCCGAGGGCAGCAAGACTTCCGTCTTCGTCGAGACCGGTCGCGTCGGCGTCAGGCGTGTGACCGGCCGCGGCAGCGTGACTCTCAGCCCCGGTGAAGGCGTCGATGTCGATGCATCGGCGACACCGCTCGAGATCAAGCGCTGGCCCGCGCCGCGTGTCGCCGCATTGATGGCAAGGCTTGGTCGTTAAAGAGGCTTGGACGTTAAGAGGCCCGGATACACGACGATGATGAAGGCCAGCATATTGCAGACACCGCTCGCCATGATCCTGGCGGGGGTGTGGGCGGCAGCGCTGGCCTTTGGTCACAACCGCGGCGATGTCGGCTTTCTCGATCGTCTCGAAGCGACGCTGACCGACCTGCGCATCCAGATCCGCGGCGTGAAGAAACCGCCCGATCTCGTCACCATCATCGCCATCGACGATCAGGTCGCGCGCGAACAAGGCAGCTATCCGCTGCCCCGTGCTACGCTAACGAAGATCGTCGAGGAGATCGCGCGCTACAAACCGAAAGTGCTCGCACTCGATCTGCTGCTGGTCGATGCCGGCGCGGCGGACACCGACGCCGCACTGGCACAGGCGCTCGGCAAGACCAACACCGTCATCGCCGCGGCGGCGCTGTTCAGTGAGTCCAAACAGACCGTAGCCACCAAGGAGGCCGGGCCGCTCGCGGACCTGCCGGTGGCGGCGGGATTTCTGCTGCCGCTGAAAGTCTTCGCCGATCAGGCCACCGTCGGCGTGGTCAATCTCAACACCGATAGCAGCGGCGTGCCGCGCTCGATGCCGATGCTGATGCGCTCGGCTGATCGTGTGATGGTGTCGATGCCGCTGCGTGTCGCATCCGCCGCCTCGCGCGACGACACCCAGATTGGCGAGTCTAATTTCTCCCTCGCCGGCAGCCATGTTCCGACCGATGTCGGCCATTTGCTGCCGATGTCTTTCTATGGGCCGCACGGCACGATCCGGACGATCAGCGCATCGGAGGTTCTGGCGGGCAAACTCCGCCGCGCCGATGTCGAGGATCGCGTCGTCGCCATCGGTGTCACCGTCAGCGGCGGCGGCGACTTCTTCTCCACGCCGTTCGATCCGGTGATGCCCGGCGTCGAGGTCGTGTCGACCGCGATCACGCATCTGCTCGCCAAGGACACGTTGCTGCGCAATACATCCATCCGGATGTTCGATGCCGGCTTCGCAATCGTCCTGGCGATCCTTTGCATCGCCCTGCTCGCCTGGCGACGCAATGCCGTCGGCCTCATTACGATCGTCGCCGTCGTCGCGCTGTGGGCCGTGATCAACACCATCGCCTATGGCCACGGCATCTGGATGAGTGCTGCATTGCCGCTGGCGGCGGCCATGCCGCCGGCGATGGCATTCGGCGCGCTGCAGATCTGGAGCAGCCGGCGCAGCGTGCAGCATTTCGCCGCCCGCAGCGATCTATTGCGCCAGTTCCAGGCGCCGGGCCTGCGCGAATGGCTGATCAAGAATCCGGACTACCTGTTGCAGCCGGTGCATCAGCATGCCGCCGTCGTCTTCATCGATCTCTCTCACTTTACGCGGCTCAGCGAGACGCTCGGTGCAGACGTGGTGCGCGACCTGCTGAAGTCCTTCCATGCGCTGATCGATCAGGGGACCCTCGCCCATGGCGGTGTAGTGACAAGCTTCATGGGCGACGGCGCGATGATCCTGTTCGGACTGCCTGTCGTGGCCGATGATGATCCAGCCCGTGCCGCTCGCTGCTGTATCGACCTCACGACGCGCACCGGCACATGGATAGCCGGTCTTCCGCCCGAGATCGCCAGCCAGATCGGATTCAAGATCGGCGCGCATTTCGGCGATATCGTTGCATCGCGCCTCGGCGGCGCGAGCTACCAGCACATCACCGCGACCGGCGACACCGTCAATGTCGCCAGCCGGCTCATGGAGGTCGCGGCTGGTCACGGCGCTGAAGTGGCCGTCAGCGATGACCTGCTGCGCCGCGCCGGTGACGACTGCCCGATGCTGACCACCGGCACCCTGTCCGGCCCGACAGAAGTTCAGATCCGCGGCCGCAGCACTGGCGTGAGTGCGTGGTTCTGGTGCAATAGCGAGCCCATGCAGGCGATCGATCGCTACATCGTCAACGGCGGCGCGTGACGCGGTCCAGATGACCCGTCACACCGCCGAGCCGATCGCATCATTCACCACACAACGCGGAAACCGCCGGTGCCCTTGTAATTGCGGCTGTTCGAGCTGCCGTTGAGGCTGGCATTGTAGGAGAGCTCACCGAAGATAGCGTAGCGCCCGTTGGCCCAGCTATAGGCGCCACCGCCGCCGATGCTGCCCCACAGCCGGTCTTGCGCATTGGCGAAGCTGGTGCCGGCAACATCGACATTGGTGCCGTTGAGGAACTCGTAGCGCAGATTGCCGATGCCGTAGACGTCGGATCGCATGATGCCCGTGCCGTCGTTCCAGGTCTTCTGATGATTGAGCGCGAGTCCGGCGCGGCCGAGCAGGCTGTCACCATTGCGCAACGACACCGGCGCACCGAACCGATCGGTGAAATTATCGAACTCTGCCCTCGAATAGGACAGCTGCGCCTGCGGCGTCAGTGACCAGCCGTTGCCGACGAAGAACCGCTTGCCGGCTTCGGCGCTGAACGCATAGCCGACCCCTTCATTGCCGTGGGTCAGGCTACCGACCAGCGCGGACGACAGATCGCTGCGATAGAACATCGACTGCGCCTGACCGTCGACATAGACGCCGTTGTCACCATACCAGGTCAGCGTGCCTCCGACGCCGGCTCCCTCGACGCGAATACGACCATTGCCGAAGGTCGACGCGACATTGGCGGTCGTCAGGCCATATTGCGCCGTGAGACCAACGATCAGCCGACCGCGCTCATTCTCCAGCGCGAGGCCATCCAGGCCCGCTTGAATTTTCAACTGATCGGCCTTGGTGGTCGAACCGGTGGCGTTGGAGGGCTGCAGATCGGAATGCCCGCCTTCGATGCGGCCCCAGAATGCCGTCGGCGCCGAAGACGTCTCACCCGGCACCGGCGCGACGCCGGCGCGCGCCATGGCATCGCTGCCGCCCCAATAGCGATTGCCGACACGCTGCTGCAGAGTCGGCAGATCGTTCATGCCGAGCAGCACCTGCGCATAGTTCTCGTAGAGCGGAACGCCCGGTTGATACAGCGGCGCGGCCGGCACCGGCGTGGCGCCCGGTGCTGCGGTCGGCGGATCGATCAGGCTTGAACGCAGATACCAGTCGCCGTCGGCGGGATTGCTGACGCCGTTCTTGCGCAGCGTATAGGCATAGGCGCCGGCGACCACTGCCTGCTGGCCCTGAATGACATAATCACCGAGCAACGAAAACGCGCCGTTCGACGCGCCGCCGACATCGACGATCTTGATGCCTTCGACGGTTTGAGCACCAGTGCCGCCGACATTGATCACCCGCACATTGGTGCTGCCTGCGGTGTTGCCCGTGACGACAAGCCGATCCGTCGGCGAGGAATCGCCACCCAGCGCCGTCTCGATCTGCAACGTGCCGCCATTGCCGGTGTAGTTGCCCGCGACGGTGAGCGTTCCGATGGAGTTACCGGGTGCCACGATACCCGCGTTCGATGTATCGCAGACCGTCCCGGTGCCTTGCAACGTGCCGCCGGCCAGCACGTTCATGGCGCCACACACGCTGCCGTTGACGCTGAGCGTGCCGCCGCTCACCGTGGTTCCACCGGTGTAGGTGTTGACGCCGGCCAGGGTCTGCATGCCGCCGCTGACCGTCAGTGCGCCGGTGCCGGAGATCACGCCGGCGAACACATCGCTCTTCGCATCGGTGATGGCCAGATTCTTTGCGCCGAGCGTGACGGCGCCGCTGCCGGCGAGGCTCTGAATGCTCGTGCCCGCCGCAGTAATACCCGAGACATTGAAGGTTGCATCTACGACCACCCGGCTCGATGCGCTAATCGAGCCAGTACTGGCAAGCGCAAGAGTGCCGACCTGGATCATCGTCGGCCCCGTATAATCGCTGGATACCCGGAGATTTAATGTGCCGGCGCCGATCTTGGTCAATCCACCGACACCGGAAAACCCGGAGCCCGCGCCCACAGTGAAAGCCTGGGTGTCAATGGTCAGGCCGCCCGCGGCAATATTGAGGTTGCCTGGCGAAAATCCGCTGATGAAGAAGTTGTTGTTTATCCTGGCTCGCAGAATGGCATTATCGAAATTGACCTGGCCGGTTCCAACAGCGACGCGCGCGAGGTTATTAGTCTCGAGCCTGCTGCCTCCATTGATGTTGAGCGTGCCTGTGCCGCCGGCGAAGGTCCCCAAAGAGACCCCTGATTGGGCCACTACTGCAGCGCCGTTCTGAATGTTAAGGGTACCATTGCCGCTGGCGCCGAGGTTGATCTGGCTGCCGGATGTAATCCACTGCGATCCGGCTCCCGTGACCGTCACGGTGCCGTTGCTTCCGCCCGCGACTCCAATCACAAGGCTCGCGCCGCTGCTCGTCAGCGTGCTCCCGTTCTGAATGGTGAGGCTGCCGGTTGAACCAGTGTTCACGCCGACGGAGATGTTTCCGGTCGTTCCGGCCGCGGGACCAGTGACGCCGAGCACAGTCGGGTTTGGCGACGTCGTGTCGATAGTGACACCGCCGGCGATCGGGACCACACCACCCGACCAGTTGGCTCCGGCCGTCCAGTCGTTGCTTGTCGTTCCGGTCCAACTTTGGGCGGCGACCGAACCGACGGACAGAGCCATCAGCACCATCGCCGACGCACTTGCCAAGAGCGAGCGAAGCAATCGCGTTCCGTGGCTGTCAGGCGCGGATCGCCGAGGCCGATCCGGAGTCTTGTGGCGCACGTCATCTGGCTGTCGCCTGACCGTCACAGCCCCGATGCATTCGCGCATGCGCTATTCCAGTTTCGATTGCGTCCACACCGTTCGAGGATGCGGATGTTAGTTGCCGTGCAGTCTGCGAAGAACACCTGCGAAGCTAAATGAGCTGAAACAATCAGACAACAATCGAAACGTCTTCATCCCGAACAAACACGCGGCGTGTGCCGTTTGCGCAACGAAAGACGCTTAACAAAGTCTTGCGGGGATCAGATCCAGTCATCCGCCTTTGTTCGACGATCGGCGCGCAAAGCCGGCGATGTCGCCTGTTGGCACGCGATACACCTTATGCGAGGTCCTGCGTGAGTCCGGCCTAAGTATCAAAGCGAAATTTTATCAGCCACTCTGGATTGATAGCTCAAGCCCAGCACACCTTTGATCGTGGATTGTCGCCGAGACGATTCCGCAATTACGTGCACTGAGTGGGGAGACGGCAGCGCTACGAAACAGCCTGCTCGCTCGCGATGGCGCGATCGATGGCGTCGATCACGTTCTGCAACTCCATAAACTTCATGCGCGCCCGTTCCGCATTGTCGCGATTGAACGGTGCAGCGAGAACTTTCGCATGCGCATCGCGGTCTTCAACCATGCGCGCGCGAGCAGCCTTGAGCGTATCCAGACGTTCACTCATCATGGCCTCATCTCCTGATCGGACGCCGACATATGGTAACAACAACGAAGCCCGCCGGTGAACATCACCGACGGGCTTCATCACTTCCAAATATCATGCGCTTGAGCGCGATATGTCGATCAGCAGATCCCAGTACATCCGTGGTAATCGGCCGATCTTCAATCTCAGATGGCGCGCAGATCTTCCGCGCTGGTCTTGCCGCGCATCTTGTCAGCCTTGGCTTCGAAAGAAACCTTCTGGCCTTCATTGAGCGAACCCAATCCGGCCCGTTCGACTGCACTGATGTGAACGAACACATCCTGGCCGCCGTCATCAGGCTGAATGAAACCGAAACCCTTGGTCGCGTTGAACCACTTAACTGTACCGACTGTCATAACTATTCTCCAAGATGCGCGAATGCGCGAACCCTACGCGACATCGCGTGAGCCCGATCCGATTTCAACGATGTCTTGGGGAATGGAGCCGATACCGGCGCGGTCAACAAGGCAGAGCATATATTCGAATAACCGTAATATAAGTGATACTCATCTAATTAGCAAGGCCAATGATCACCAGCTGATTTCACACGTCTCTAACGCAGTGAAAGGAGCCCGCGCGTGAACACACCAAAGCCACGATTGCCGGTTCTGGCCGAACTCCGCTTCGCCGAACGACAGCGTGAATTCGACGGCCTCGACCTCGCGGAACGCTTCGCGCTGATCCATCGCACCAATCTGTGGGGCGCAGAAACCTCCCAATCCGGTCTCGGCTCAGAGCTGAACGCGACATCATCGCTGCGACGAGAGTTGTCACAGCTTCTCAAGCGCCTCGAGATCACAACACTCCTCGATCTGCCCTGCGGTGACTTCACCTGGATGGCTCAGATGGATCTCAGAGGCATCACCTATCTCGGTGCCGACATCGTGCCCACGATCATCGCAGCGAATGATGCGCGCTACGGGCGTCCGGGCCAGATCGCGTTTCGCCAGCTCGATCTCGTCAGCGATCCCTTGCCCGCTGTCGATCTGGTGCTATGCCGCGACTGTCTGGTGCATCTATCATTCACCAACATCAAGCGCGCCATTGCCAATCTGAAACGCTCCGGAGCCTGCTGGCTGCTGACCACGACATTCCCCGAGGCATCAGCCAATCGCGACATCGATGACGGCGACTGGCGCGTGCTGAATCTGCAATACGCGCCGTTCCTGTTTCCCGCGCCTGAGATCGTGATCAACGAAGGCTGTACGGAAGCCGGTGGTGACTATGCCGACAAGTCGCTCGCGTTGTGGCGCGTGAGCGACCTGCCGGACGGGACGTGAATTCAGCTTACAGGTCGATACGTCCCTGCATCACCGGCACACAGCGGCCAGAAATGCGAACGCTGTCGACATGCCCGTCGCGCTTCTGCACCTCGACCTCGATGAGGCTGCGGCGCCCCATCTCGACGCCCTGCTCGATGGTGATGTTGCAGACCGCGTCACGGCGCGGATCGAGCGTGACGAGATAGGCCGCGAGCGCCGCGGAGGCGCTGCCGGTGGCAGGATCCTCCGGAACGTTGTCGAGCGGTGCGAACATCCGCGCGCGCAGGTGATCGAAACCATCGCCGGCACGGACATAGATGAAGGCCGAGAACCGATCGTCGGGAGAGTGATGTTTCTGCTCGGCCTGCGCGAAGGCCGTTGTGTTCGGCCGCGCGGATGCCAGCGCATCGAGATTGGCCAGCTCAGCCACCGCGAAAGGCAGACCGACGGACACCATGCGCGGCCCGTGCGTTGATGTGACGATGGCCTCGGGCGCGAGTGAGATGCAGGCGGCCATCAAGGTGCGATCAATCTCACCCTGCATCGCGAGTGGCTGCGGCGCGACGAAGCCGGCGCTGACAATCGCGTCGCCATCCCGCAGCAGATCGAGATGGACAAGGCCCGCCTTCTCCTCGAACACCATGTGATCGCCGACAGGCCTGCCGAAGGCCGTGCTCTGGCGGCCAAGCACGTAGGCTGTACCGACATTAGGATGACCGGCAAAAGGGATTTCAGTCGTCGGCGTGAAGATGCGAACGCGTGCAGTATGCGCGGGATCATCCGGGGGAAACACGAAGGTCGTTTCCGAATAGTTGAACTCGGTGGCGATCTTCTGCAGCAGTCCCTCGTCGATGCCGCGGGCATCGGGAAAAACCGCGAGTGGGTTGCCGCCGAAACGCTGGTCCGTGAACACATCCACGGTGACATAGTCGATCATCCTGTAGCCCTCACCATTCCGTTACCGCCGGTATCGCCGACGTAACAGTCGGCGCCAACCCCGCGTATTCGTAGCCATAAACCTAGGTATGCCTGCTGCACACCACCGTCCGATTCACCGCAGCCTCGCCATCCCGTAAATCGGATAATGTCATGCCGATCCGCTCCCGTTCGAGCTGACCGGCGCGAGCCCGTCAAGTGCAACATCCATGCTTCCCTTGTCCTCCGGCTGAAACAATCGCCGGGCAACCGAATGGTGATATCATGCTGATGAACTCCCTCTCCAAGACGACGCTTCGTGCGATGCTGATGGCGACCATGTGCCTGCTGACGGCACCGATGGCGCAGGCTGCAACCGCAGCGCCCGTGAAAGCCAAGAACGTGGTGCTCGTGCATGGCGCCTGGGCCGACGGATCGAGCTGGGCCGGCGTCATTCCGCTGTTGCAGAAGGCAGGCCTGCATGTGACGGCCGTGCAAAATCCACTGAGCTCGCTGGACGACTCCAATGCTGCGACGCGCCGCGCTCTGGCCCTGCAGGACGGTCCGACAGTCCTTGTCGCGCATTCCTGGGGCGGCACCGTGATCAGCGACGTCGGTACCGACCCGAAGGTCTCGGCGCTGGTCTATGTCGCCGCCCGCGCGCCAGACGCCAATGAGGATTTTGTCGCGCTGTCCGGCAAATTCCCGACGGGCGAAGTCCGCGCCGGCATCCAGACCAATGACGGTTACACGCTGCTCTCCGAAGACGCTTTCCTGAAATACTTCGCCAATGGCGTTCCGCGCAAACAGGCCGAAGTGCTCTATGCCGTACAGGGCTCGACCGCCGCGTCGATCTTTGCGGGACGCACCAAAGCAGCGGCCTGGCACGACAAGCCATCATTCTATGCTGTCTCGAAAGAGGACAAGACCATCAATCCCGATCTCGAACGCTTCCTGGCCAAGCGCATGAATGCGACGACGATCGAGCTCAATGCCGGCCATCTCTCGCTGGTCTCGCATCCCAAGGAAGTGGCCGACCTGATCCTCGCCGCCGCAGGCGTCAAGAAGTAGAGCTGCCTCTTCCCCCTTGACTGCGCGCGTCGGGTGTTACCCGGCGCGCATCGCTTCCATCGATTCAAAACCATGACGCAGAACCGCGTCGCAACAGGAGGACGTCCCATGTTCTCACGGAGAGATCTCATGGCAGCAACAGCATCGGGCATCGTGATGACCGCCGCAGCATCCGCACAGGCCGCGACATTCGGCAATCCGGATCTGCCGCCGCAGGGCGCGGTCAACGCCAGGGGGCCGAACAATCTGAGCGATCCCGGCCCACAAAACCCAATCATCGCCGGCCAGTTCCCATCCTCGCAATTGCCGCCGGCCACGGATGTTGGCGGCATGGCGCTGCCCTGGGCCACGTTCAACAATGCACCGCGGCGGATCCAGAACGGCGGCTGGGCACGGCAGGTGACGCAGGCGGATTTTGCGATCTCGACCACAATCTCCGGCGTCAATATGCGGCTCACCGCCGGCGGCATCCGCGAGATGCATTGGCACCAGGCCGGCGAATGGGCGATCATGACCTACGGCTCGTGCCGGGTGACGGTGCTCGACAATCAGGGCCGGCCTTATGTGGCCGATGTCAACGCGGGCGACCTCTGGTACTTCCCGTCCGGCGCGCCGCACTCGCTGCAGGGCCTCGGCCCCGATGGCTGCGAATTCGTGATCTGCTTCGATGACGGCCAGGCCAACGAGTTCAATACGCTGCTGCTGTCGGACTGGATCGCGCACACACCACCGGAAATTCTCGCCAAGAATTTCGGCGTGCCGGTCGAAAGCTTCGCGAAAATCCCGCTACAGAATCTCTGGATCTTCCAGGGCACGGTGCCCGGCACGCTCGCGGCCGATCAGGCCTCGTCCTATCGCGATGCGGATGTCGCGCTCTATCCGTTCACCTATTCGCTGGGATCGTCCAAGCCGGTCAAATCGACACGCAACGGCGAGATCCGGATTGCCGACACCAGCAACTTCACCGCTTCGGCGACGATCGCGGTGGCGCTGGTCACGGTGAAGCCCGGCGGCATGCGCGAGATGCACTGGCATCCGAATGCCGACGAGTGGCAGTATTATCTCGCGGGCCGCGCGCGGATGACATTGTTCAATTCCGGCCCGAACGCCACCACCATCGACTTCACACCGGGCGATGTCGGCTACGTCAAACGCAACTTCGGCCACTATATCGAGAACACCGGCGACACCGACCTGCAATTCATCGAAGTGTTCCGCACGGCGCATTACGAGGAAGTGTCGCTCTCCGACTGGCTGACGCACACGCCGCCGGCGCTCGTCGCGCAACATCTCAACGTGGCACCGGAGGTCATCGCCAAATGGCCCCGCCGGGCGCCAGGCATCATGCCGGCCTGACGCGGCAGGACCGCACGGGAGGTCTCAGGACTTCCCGTGCCTTTCGGCGATCAACCACCGGACTGTCCGTCGATCGCAACGTCGACGCCTTCATAGTTCTTGCCGCGTAAATGGACCTTGTCGCCATCGAATGACAGCGTCCATTTGCGCGTACGGCCATCTTCTCCGAGAGTCCTGCGCTCGACCTCGAACGCATGTTCGTCGAGCCACTTCCCCTTCACGGCAATAATCCCGAAACCCGTTGGGGTTCCCCTGCGGTAGCGCCCGTCGAGCCCGAGAGGACCACTGATTTTCTCAGCCCCTCTCGTGGGATCGCGACTATAGATTTCGAAATCATAGTGCGGATTAGGCCCTACGAATGTCAGCGACAGCGACTTCACACCGAGGGGATTGGACGAAAAGGCGTAGGTCTTGCCTGATACCGCAGAGGCGATCGGAGGCGCGTCCTTAACTTCCGCCTGCGCCTCGGTTGAAATGGCGCGAAGAACGCTTGCGAGTCGCGCAGCGCCTGCGGGGTCCGGCTGTATCGCTGTCTCGGATCTGACAGCCTTTGGGATGGAGTCCACGATATCGGTCACTGGGCAACTGTCTCGGCCGGTCGTCACGGCAACGAGATCCAGCGCTGGATAAACCATCACCAACTGGCAGTGCAGCCCGCTCGCCCAATAGACATTGCGGTCGGGTCGCGCCCAGAAGAAATTCGAGTAGCGAAACTCCGGAGCAAAAGAGAGCTTCATGTCCACCGTGGCGTGGCTCACTCTGTCGATCCAGGCGGGCGACACCAGCGTCTTGCCCTCCCACATCCCGTTGTGCAGATACAGATAGCCGAATTTCGCCATATCGCGCGGATGCAGCGCCAGACCATATCCACCGGTCGCAATGCCCTGTGGATCGCGGCGCCATTTCCACGCGGTGATGCCCAACGGATCGAACAGCTTCGCTTTCGCGTAATCCTCTGTGCTCGTCCCGGTCACTTTGGTCAGGATCGCCGACAGCAAATGCGCATTTCCGCTATCGTAGTTGAAGCCCTCTCCCGGCGAAGCAGCCATCGGACGATCGAGAATGTACTGGATCCAGTCCCGGCTCCGCTCCATGCCGACCGTCGACTCCAGTGAACCATTGACACCAGCCCGTCCGTCCCGCGCCAGTCCGGACGTCATGTCCAGCAAACTCTGCAGCGTGATCGCCCTCTTGTTGTCATCGAGATTCGCAGCACTACGATCGCTGAAAAATGCCAGCATCCGCTGATCCGTGCTTTTCAGGAGACCGTCCTGCAATGCCATCGATGTCAGCGTACCCACCACCACCTTGGTGACCGAGTTCACCACATGCGGCAGGTCCGCCGCGTACGGCGCATAATAGGCGTCAAGAACAATCTTGCCATGACGTACGATCAGCAGACTGTCGAAATCGTTGCGGCTTCCGAGCTCCAACAATGTCGCGAGCGCTGCCGGATCCATGCCCTGCTCTTCCGGCGTGGATGTCTGCCAGCCGTGGGTCGGCCACACCGGGGCTGGAGCTTCGCTGGCAACCGCGCTGCCGAGCAAGGCCACAAACATGGCTAGGCCAAGCACATGCTTCAGAATGGGAATTCGTGAATATCGCATAACGGCCTCGCTGCGAGTTTCAACGCTGCGCGAGAACCATATCCACAGCTACAGATTGTTCAACCGAATTGCGGTTTCATTCCGTCGTCCGCGGACTTGCAGATGCGCGATCGCCTATACGGCAACAGGAACAAGCTTCGCGACCGCGCTGAGCAAATCGGTCTGGGTGATCAGGCCCTGAATCATGCGATCCTGATCGACGATGATGACGGCGTGCGTTCGTCCATCGGTCAGCGTCGGCAGCAAAGTCACCGCGGGCGTCTGCATCGTCGCCGTCGCTGCGGGCGACATGGATTTCCCGACATCGCCCGATTCTTTCATCAGCTCGCGGAGGCCGACCGTTCCGACGAGCTGTCCCTGCATGCCCAGGACGGGGAGCGTGCGGACATTGTGCAACAGCAGCCGCGAGCGGGCCAGTTCGGCACTATCCCGCAATCCAACCGTGACGACATCACGCGACATGATGTCCCCACACAGGATCGTGCCGTGCGAGCGCAACATGGCCTGCAGTTCGACCTGCCGCAGCAGTGTCTCGAGATCATCGGGGCTGATATCGAAGCTTTCACTCAGCGCTTCCAGCGCCTTGTCGATATCCTCGGCGCGAAAGCCAACCCGCAACTCCGGGCTGATATCCGATGTCTGATGCGGATTTGCCGGTGGCACCGGCGCCCTGTGAGGATAGGTCCGCCGCGAGATCTTGTGGAACAGATAGCCCAGCCCGACCAGAAGCACCGAGTTCAGACCGACGGGCACGAATGGAAACAGATAGCCCGACGCGGTCACGATGGGCCCGCCGATGATGGCCGTCAGCGCCGTCGCGCCGCCGGGCGGATGCAGGCAGCGGGCAAAGGACATTGCCGCGATGGCGAGCGATACGCCGAAGCCGATCGCCAGAATCTGATCGGGTACGATATGCGCGACAGCAACGCCGATCAGAGCCGAGATAGTATTGCCACCGATGATCGCCCAGGGCTGGGCCAGTGGACTGGTGGGAACCGCGAAGAGCAGGACAGCGGAAGCGCCCAGCGGCGCCACGATCAACGGCAGGCTGGAGCTGTTGCCCAACACAGCTCGGCAGATCAATCCCGTGAGCACGATGCCCAGCAGTGCGCCCAGGCAAGCGATCATGCGCTCGCCGAGCCGCGCCCCCGCCAGGATGGGAACGAATAGTCGAATACCTGTCTTGCGAGGAGAAACGTCGCTCGAAACGTCCTTTGGGTCTTTTCTTTTTGTCATTGAAACGGGACCAACGCGCGGCTCTGCCAGAATGGCGAACGCCCCCTTTGAACACTATGTGCAGGCGCCTGCAATGTTGAATACGCCACGCGGCCTGACGATCGCGATCTGGCAGAGCTATCCCTGCTCGGCTACAACGGCACGGCCATTCGTCCGAACGCGCCCCATCAGGAGGCGCGACGGCGATCTCAAGGGAGGACCCATGGCCCGCATCGACTACAGCGATCCCGCCGCAGCCAGCGAACGCACCCGCGAGATCCTCGGCAAGAACCGCAATGCCAACATCTTCCGCATGATGGCGCATTCGCCGAGCTACCTCGAACAATATTGCCGGCTCGGCGGCGCCATCCGCAACAAAGGCGAGCTCGATCCCGTCATCCGCGAACTGGCGATCACCCGCACCGGCATTCTCTGCGAGGCGCCTTATGAAGTCGCTGCGCACAAGCGCATCGGCGGTTATGTCGGCGTGTCAAACGAACAGAACGCCGCGCTCGATGACTGGCAGACAGCGAGCTGCTTCACCGATGTGCAACGCGCGGCGCTTGCCTTCACCGACGAGACCGTTGCACTGCATCGCCCGACCGACGCGACGTTCAAGGCCATCGCTGCGCATCTGACACCCGGCGCGCTGGTGGAATTGCAGCTCTCGGTCGGCTTCTACATCATGACCTCGAAATTCCTCGAGACCTTTGCTATCGACATGCAGCCCGTATCCGAGGTCGTCTGAGTTCACCATTCTCTCGCGCGTTCCAATTCCCTTGAGTCTCACATGTCAAAAACCACCCGCGCCACGCAGACGCTGAGCAAGCTCGGCGCCGCGTTCACCCTGCATACCTACGATTACGATCCCGACGCCGAGAGCATCGGCCTGCAGGCAGCGGAGGCGCTCGGCATTGCACCGCAGCGCATGCTGAAAACATTGATGGCCGAGGTGGATGGCAAGCCGGTCTGCGTTGTCGTGCCTTCCGACAAGGAGGTCAGCATGAAGAAGCTGGCCGCGGCCTTTCGCGGCAAGAGCGCGAAGATGATGCGCCCGGCCGATGCCGAACGCATGACCGGCTATCACGTCGGCGGCATCAGCCCGTTCGGACAGAAGAAGCGCGTGCCGATCGCCATGGAGCAGGCGGCATTGTCGGAAAATACGGTCTATCTCAATGGCGGCCAGCGCGGGCTGCAGATCGAAATTGCGCCGGAGGCCGCGCGCGCGGCGCTGGATGCGATGGCCGCCACACTGACGGACTGACGCGCATCACTGCTGTTTGAAGCTCGGGCATGCCGGCGTGATCATGACGCGCTGTCGCAGGCGGGAACGGCGATGTAAGTTGTGCATTATCGGCATCGTAGTTTTCGCAAAGGGAGAACCGTCATGCGCTCAATCCTGGCAGCAGCTGCACTTCTGGTCGTGATGGGCGCCACGCCCTCCATGGCCCGCGAATATCCATGGTGCTCGCGCACCTCGGCCACCGGCTTCAATCCGAGCTGCACATTCACCTCCTATAACCAGTGCATGGCCACTGTGAGCGGCCAGCGCGGCGACTGCATGCAGAACCCGATGCTGGCCTATGGCGACCAGCGCCGCGGCCAGAGCCGCGCTATGCGCGGTCAGCCGGACAGTTGGGACAATGGATGGAACAACGGCTGGAATAATAATTGGGATCGGCGCTGGTAACGCACCGCGCCTCCATCCGTATCAGGTGATCAGCTATGCGCTGGTGCTGGCGAGCGTCGCGGTGGCCAGTACCAGCGCGTAGCCGTAGGATGGGTAGAGCGAAGCGAAACCCATCACCTCAAACTTTGTCATGATGGGTTTCGCGAAGACGCTCTACCCATCCTACGGCTTCCGCCACCACGCCCATGCCACGATCGCAATCGGCAGCCCGACGCCGAACCACGCAAAATAGCGGCCGGGATCGCCGACGAGCAGCGCCGACAGCAAGCCTGCCAGCGATAGAACGCCGATGACGATCGGCGCGCCGAACACGCGCCACCAGTTCGCCCTATGCTGCGGCACCTCGCTCATGACGATGACCCGATCGCTGCCTGAGCGCCGGCGGACAACCGCGCCCCGCGCCTGACCTTGCTGCGCTTGACCGCCCACAGATACAGCCCGCTGCCCAGCACGATGATGGTGAAGACCGTGAGCAGCGCCCAGATGATCTTCAGCGGCATCCCGCCATAGTCGCCGAAATGCAGCGGCTGCGAGACCAGTACCGCTTTCAGATAGGTCGGCAGTTCGCGGGTGTCGGAAACCTCACCGGTCTCGCCATCGAGCAGCACGGGTTTCACCAGCCGTGAGGTCAGCGGGGTATCTCCGCGCAGAAAGACGGCGAAGTGGTGGGTCGAGGTGAACGGCGTGCCGGGGAATGCGATGAAGGCCGGGTCCATGCCCGGCGCGACCTTCATGGCATTGCCAAGGACCTTGTCCAGCGACGCGAGCTGCGTCGGTGTCGGCTTGCCGGCATAGGGCACGGCCATGGCAGCCAATTCGTTGCGCTGCCAGATGCCGAGCATGACCTCGGCATAGGCGTTGATGACACCGGTGCCGCCGACCACCAGCGCCCAGATGATGGTGACCACGCCGAGCAGATTGTGCCAGTCGAGCCACAACACCCTGCGCGATTTCTGTTTGCGGATCGCTGCGAAATTCAGCCGCCGGGTGAATGGCCAATACAGCACCACGCCGGAGACGATGGCGATCATGAAGAGGAAGCCCATGACGCCCATGAACCACTTGCCGGGAAGACCAAGATACATGTCGGTATGCAACCGCAGCATCACCAGCATGGGGCCGGTGCCGAGCAGACCCACCGGCTTCGCCGTATAGGCATCGAATGCCTTCACCACCGTGGTCTGTGGATCGGAGGTCACCGATGTGTTGGTGAAGGTCGAGACCATGCCGGGCTCGTCCTTGTCCCAGGCCATATAGAGCAGCACGCTGCCGGGATGATCCGCGATCGCCGCGCGGCCGATGGCATCCAGGCTGAGCTTCGCCGCACCGGGCGCATGCACATCCATCTTGGGCGCATAGCCGAGCGCCTCGTCGATCTCGTGATGGAAGATCAACGGCAGGCCGGTGAGGCACAGCAGCAGCAGAAACGTTGTCGAAATCAAGCTGGTCCACTTATGGACAAGCGACCAGATGCGAGCCGTACGCGCTTTCAGGGGATCAGTCCTTCTTCATTCGCCAGGCCGAAATAACCAATATCGTCCCCGGCAAGCCGGAGACGATATTGGCAGATCATTTTGACGTGGCGATCGTGCGGCGAGCGGTACGGGCGGCGACCTATTGTCGAGCCGGCCCGCTCACCCGTACCGTTACCACTTGTAGCCGATGCTGCCCGTGATGCGGCGCCGGTCGCCATAGAAGCAGGCATTCGCGGTCGAGCAGTTGGCGACGTAGATTTCGTCAGTGACGTTGTTGGCGTTCACCGCAAAGCGCCAGTTCTGCCAATCGTAGTGCACAGCGAGATCGCCGAGGGTCCGCGACGGCACGGCGAGCGTATTTGCAGTATCGGCGAAAGAGCCGCCGACGTAACGCACGCCGCCGCCGAAGCCGAAGCCGCGCAGGATGCCGTCCTGGAATGTGTAGTCGGCCCAGCCCGACGCAAGCTGGCGCGGCGTGTTGGTCGGCACCTTGCCGATCAAAGTCGGATCGGCATTCGAACTGTTGAACAGGTTGTAGGTGGTGAACGAGCCGACGACCTTGAGGCCCGGAGCCAAATTAGCGACAGCTTCGAGTTCGAGGCCGCGCGACGTCACCTCGGCGTTCTGCATCTGCAGATTCGGCGGGATGCTGTTCGGATCGGTCGTCAGCACGTTCTTCCGCTTCAGGTCGAAATAGGCGAAGCCGAAGTGACCGTCGAAGCCGGCGGGCTGATACTTGACGCCGATCTCGGCCTGTTCGCCGGTTTCGGGCAGCAGCAACTGACCGGACGAATTGGTGCCGATGATCGGATTGTAGCTGGTGGCATACGACACGTAAGGCGCGACGCCACTGTCGAAGTTGTAGATCAGGCCGGCGCGCCCGCTGAACTTGCTGTCGCTGCGGCCGAGCGGCGCCGTCCCGGTGATCCGGCTGACGTCGTTCACATCGACCCAGTCGTTACGACCCGACAGAACCAGGGTGAAGCGATCAAGCTTGATCTGATCCTGGAGATAGACGCCGAGCTGCTGCTGCGTCAGTTGCGTATCGCGATAAGGCGCGGCGGTCAGCGGCGGAGCACCGGTATAGACCGGATTTAGCACGTTGATCGACGGCGTACCGAAGGCGAAGGCCTGGGTATCGCTGATCGAGTAGTATTTCAGGTCGAGACCGAACAGCGTGGTGTGGCTGAGGATGCCGGTATTGAACCGGTACTCGACCTGGCTGTCCATCTGCGCCTGATCGGCGATGCCGCGGGTACCGAAAGCATAGCGTGCGAAGTCGCCGGTCGTCTGGTTCGCGTAACCATTGCCGGTGATACCGGTATAATTGACATCGACGTGGGCAAAGCGCGCGTTCTGGCGGAAGGTCACGCTATCCGACAGCTTGCGCTCGAACTGATAGCCGAGCATTTCCTGCTCGCGCTTGAACTTGTCGAAATTCGGCTCGCCACCGAAAAAGCTGGTCGGAATGCGGCCGAACGGCGCGTTGGTCACCGTGCCGACATAGGGCAGGAACTGCGCTGCGCGGGTCTCGTTATAGGACGCCGAACCGAGAATGGTCAGCGTGGTGTCGACATCCGGCTTCCAGGTCACCGATGGCGCGATGAAGTAATTGTTGTTCGGCGTGAAGTCGGTCTGCGTTCCACCGTTCTGCACCTGGCCGACGAAGCGGGTGTAAAGCTCGCCATTGCCCGGCGCCAGCTTGATCGGCGTGTTGATGTCGAAGCCGAAATAGGCATTGCCGAAGTTATCGACACCGGTCTCGATGTAGCGGATCGGTTCGGCCTGCGGCGACTTGCTGACGACATTGACGAGGCCGCTGGGGCTGGAACCGCCATAGAGAATCGACGATGGACCGCGAAGGATTTCGACGCGCTCCATGTTGAAGGGCTGCAGCTTCCAGCTTGCATAGGAGGTGTAGAACAGCTGGAGACCGTCGAGGAACACGCTGTTGTCATCGGACTTGAAGCCGCGGATCAGGAACCAGTCGTTGCGGAAGTCGGAGCCGAAGGTACCCGCCGCAACACCCGGCACATAACGCAGGACGTCGTCGAAGCTCCGGGGGCGCTGGTCGCGGATCTGCTCCGCGCCAACCACCGAAATCGACTGCGGTGTTTCGTTGATCGGCGTGTTGGTCTTGGTGCCGGTCGAGCTGCGATTGGCGACATAGCCCTGGATCGGACCGCGCGGGCTCTCCACGAATACGTTGCTGCGCGGGGGCTGCGCTACCGGGCGCGGCGCAACGGCGGTGCGGGCGCGCGGCGTCCGGCTCGGAGCGGCCGTCGCACGGCGACGCTGTTGGTTGGGTTGATTGACGACCACCGGCGGCAAAGGTTGCGCCCCGCTCTGCGTAGAACTGGACTGCGCCAGCGAATAATCAAGCGTGATGACGCTGAGCGCGCAGACCGACGACAAAAGTGCGAAACGCGACAGACGAATGGTGTTGCTCAAGGTGATCCCCGAAATCTCATCCGCATCGACATAGTCGATGGCGGATGCCCTCATGTGATGGGTCGGGGTTAAAGGGACGGCAGCGTCACCGCCAATAGAAGCGTTCCAAACAACAAGCATTCTGCGGCAGTGTGACAACACTGTCGCAGAATTTAACGGTTCTAAATTCAGCGGGTACTTTTCTCAGCGAGATACAGCCAAGGCGCGACGATTATTTCTGTCCGGAAACATTTGGGACGCCTTCGCTCTGCGATTCTGTGGCGGTGGATAGTTACGCGGCACGCACCGAGCGCAGAAAGTTCCCGACCTCATGCTTCAGTCGCGTGCTTTCGCTCGACAGTGACTGCGCTGCGGACAGGACCTGCGTTGATGCGGAACCTGCTTCCTCGACACCGCGCTGCACGTCGGTGATGTTGGAACTCACCTGCATCGTGCCCGCTGCGGCCTGTTGCACGTTGCGCGAAATCTCCTGCGTGGTGGCGCCCTGCTCTTCAACGGCCGATGCGATGGCGGAGGCGATCTCCGACATCTGGCCGATGGTGGTCGAGATTTCCCTGATGGCCGAGACCGAATCCTCGGTCGCCTTCTGGATGCCGCTGACCTGCTGGCTGATTTCACCGGTGGCTTTCGCGGTCTGCTCGGCCAGCGCCTTCACTTCCGCGGCAACTACCGCAAAGCCACGCCCGGCTTCTCCGGCCCGTGCGGCCTCGATCGTTGCATTGAGCGCCAGCAGATTGGTCTGGCCCGCGATGTTGTTGATGAGCTCGACCACATCGCCGATGCGTGCTGCGGCCATCGCCAGTTCGCTGACGCGGTTGTTGGTGTTGTCAGCCTGCGTAACGGCCTCGCTGGCGATGCGCGCGGCACCCTGCACCTGACGGCTGATCTCGTGCACCGACGACGACATTTCCTCGGTGGCGGATGCAACCGACTGCACGTTGGTCGCAGCTTCTTCGGATGCCGCAGACACAGCGATCGCCAAAGCCTGCGAGCGATCCGATGTTGCCGTCAATGTCGTGGCCGAACCTTCCAGTTCCTTCGAGGCGGATGACACGGTCTCGACGATCTGGCCGACGGCGCCTTCGAAATCGGCGGCGAGCTTCATCATCTCTGCCTTGCGCTGTTCGGCGCTGCGGCTTTCCGTGGCGATCTGCGCGACCTTCATGCGTTCGACTTCGAGGCCGTTCTCCTTGAATATACTCAGTGCCGTCATGATCTCCCCGATTTCGTCGGCGCGCTTGCTGGCCGGAACGTCGACGGTGAGGTCTCCTTTGGCGAGCTTGTTCATCGTGGCGATGCTCGCCTTCAGCGGACGTACGATGGTGCCGCGCGCAACGAAATAGCTGAGCACGATCGCCAGCAGCATGACCGCAACGGTCGCATAGACGATGGTCCACAACGTGTCATTGGCCGTCTCGAGGAAGTCGACCTTCTTGATGCCCACATAGAGAATGCCGATCACGTTGCGGCTGGCGTCGAAGATCGGATCGTAGACAGTCATATAGGGCTCGCCGAGGATGGCCACTTCACCACGGAATGCGGTCTTGCCGTTGAAGACCGCGTCATAGGCCGGCCCCTTCGCGAGCTGCGTGCCGATGGCACGCGTGCCATCCGGCTTCATCACATTGGTCGAGATGCGAGTATCGTTCATGAAGATCGTGGCGGTGCCGCCGACCAGCGCCTTGATCTTGTCGACCGCAGCGAAATTGCCGTTCAGCGGCTTGCCGTCCGCAAGCAGCTTGCCATCCGCGAGACTGTATTTGTCGCCGCTCTCGCGCAGCACGTTCCAGGCAACGCGCATGTTGGTTTCGACCCGCTCCGTCGCGGATTTGGCGGCACCCTGTTCGAGCACATATTTGGCAACCAACGTGATGCAGACGCCGAGGATGAGAATGCCGGAGACCGTCATCAACATGATGCGCGGGCCAAGACCGAGACCCCGGCGGCGGCCGGATTTGGGTTGGGAGTCGGACAACGACATTGCAATCTCCTGTCGCGCACCAACCCCTCGGTTGTGCACTCAAAGCAAAACAAGTTCCATCATTTGGATTCACTTTTATCCGGAAGCCATTGGGAAGCAGTTAATGTTCGCCAGGCGAAACGGTATAATTGTCTGATTTTTCAGGTATTTCGGCATCTTGATACCTTAATTGGTGCCCATTCGGAGCGCCCATTCGACATATGTACCGATGCTCGCTCCGCTGCCGCGCATGGAGCCCGAGCGCCAGCGTGACTTGTGCCACCCGGCGAACTGCCGCCTATGGAAGGCTGCATTGACCATCGAGCCGATGACCCCTTCCGCTCCGCCGCGACAAACGATCGTCGGCTGGTTCGCCAACCAGCCTTATCTCCTGCTCAGTCTCACCTCGCTGTTCTGGGCCGGGAATATTGTGCTCGGCCGCTATGTTGCCGGTCATGTCCCGCCGGTGACGCTGGCCTGCGTGCGCTGGATCGGGGCCTTTTTCCTGTTGCTGCCCTTCGCCTGGACGCATCTGCGAACGGACTGGCCGGTCTTCCGCGCGCAGCTTTCCCTCATGACCATGCTGGCGCTGACCGGCTTCGCCGCCAATACGGTGCTGGCCTATTGGGGCCTGCAATACACGCAGGCCCTGAACGCGCTGCTGATCCAGTCGTCGGGCCCGCTCTGCGTCGCGCTGTGGACGCTGATCCTGTTCGGCGTAAGGCTGACGCTGGCGCAACTGCTCGGCATCGTGGTCTCCATGGCCGGTGTGCTGATCATCATCCTGCGTGGCGATCTCACCGCACTGGCCAGTATCCAGATTAACAAGGGCGACGCGATGCTGTTCGCAGCGCTGCTGGTGTTCGGTATCTATTCGGCGCTGATGCTGCGGCGGCCGGTGACCCACCCGATCTCGCTGATTGCTTTCACCACCGCCGGCGGCGCGATCCTGACCCTGCCGGTCAGCATCTGGGAACTCAACTCGGGATCGCCGCTGATCTTCGACACCGTGACATTGCTGACGCTCGCTTATGCCATGATCTTTCCGTCGGCGCTGGCCTATCTGTTCTTCAATCGCGGCATCGCGCTGATCGGCCCGAACCGGGCTGCACCGTTTCTGCATCTCATGCCGGTGTTCGGCTCGGTATTGGCCATCGCGTTTCTCGGCGAGCAGCCGCAACTGTTTCACCTCATCGGCTACGTGCTGGTACTGTCGGGCGTATTCATCGCATCACGGCGATAGACCGAACATCCGGTCCGGCCAGCCAGACAACGGGAGTAGAAACATCTCATGACCGTTTTCTCGCTCGCCCACCTCACCGTGCTATCGCTGGCGCCGCCAGAGATGATCGACGTTGCCGCGCGCTGCGGCTACCGGAGTGTCGGACTGAGACTGATCGCCGTGACCGCGGAAAGCCCCGGCTACCCGCTGATGAACGACCAGGCGATGATGCGGCAAACCAAGGCGTGTCTCGCCGACACCGGACTGCACGTGCTCGATATTGAACTTATCAAGATCACGCCCGGGATCGACGTCGCGGCGCTTGAGCCGATGCTCGTCGCCGGCGCGGAGCTCGGAGCCCGCCATGTCATCGTCGCGCCCTATGAACCCGACTTGTCCCGTCTCGCCGACCGACTGGCGGCCATCGCCGATCTTGCGGCGCGATACGGCATCATGCCGGTGATGGAGTTCTTTCCCTGGACCAATGTGTCGAACCTGCACAAGGCGCGCGCCATCGTCGAGACCGCAGGCCGCGCCAATGCGGGTATCCTTGTCGATACGCTGCATTTCGACCGCTCCGACAGCAGCCTCGCCGAACTCGACGACATGCCATCGCGCTTGCTGCCGTTTTTCCATTTTTGCGATGCTCCGGCGGAGAAGCCTGGCACGGTGGAAGGACTGCTGCACACCGCGCGCGCTGAACGGCTGCCACCCGGCGACGGCGGCATCGACCTCCGCGCCATCGTCGCGCACCTGCCGAAGCATATTCCGGTCGCGCTCGAAGTGCCGATGGATGCGCTGACCCGGGAGCGCGGCCCCGAAGAAGTCGCGCGCCGCGCAATCGCCGGCGCGAAGCGCCTGCTGGGAGATTGAGAATCCAGCGAGTCATCTACGCGCACATGCCACCGCCCGGCATAGCGCCTGTCCCGCGCGCGTTATGCCAACGTATGAACGATAACCGGCCCGGCTATCGCTGTGGCTGGTCCAATCAGCAAGGGCGCCAGATTCTGTTCGCTCCACGCGAGCCCGCGTCGATTCGACTCCTCCGCGCCCGCGAAATTGTTGAAGATGCTGATCGCCGTCACCGTATCGTCGGACGCATAGACCACATAATAGGCCATGAAACCTTCGACATCACTGATGATCGGAATGGCACCTTCCTTGATCCTGCGCGTCAGTTCCTCAGCCATGCCGGTCTTTGCCTTGCTCTGACGAATGGCAGCATACATGGGACGCTCCTTCACCCGTAAGCTGCCCGCGATCGCACCTGCCGCGATCATGCATCGCACACACTCATCATCGGCGGGACGAGCAGCAGGGTTTCCCGCCGCATAGAACCTACGCCATCCCGCGCAACGACGCCATCTGACGCCTCCCCACCCGCTACGCGCCTCCGATCAATATCCCCACCGCCAGAACGATGACGCCGCCAAGCACCACCTGAAAGACGGCCTGCAGGAATGGCGTATCCATATAGCGCGCCCTGATATAGGCGATGGCCCAGAGTTCGAAGAAAACGACAACACTGGCGATAGCCGTCGCGATCCAGAATGCATTCGGCCAGCTATCCGGCACGAGATAAGGCAGAGTATGACCGAGACCACCCAGCGTCGTCATCAGCCCGCAGATGCCGCCGCGCAGCCACGGCGAGCCGCGTCCGGTCATGGAGCCATCGTCCGACAGCGCTTCGGCGAAACCCATGCTGATGCCGGCGCCGATCGACGCGGCGAGGCCAACAAGGAATGTCTGCCAGTTCTGATGTGTTGCAAACGCGGCCGCAAACAGCGGCGCCAGCGTCGATACGGAGCCGTCCATCAAACCCGCAAGACCTGGCTGGACATATTGCAGGACGAACATCCGGTGGCGGGTGTTGTCCTCCATCGTGCGGACGTCGGACGTCAGGATGGCATCCGATAATTTGGCCGCGAGATGTTCGTGTCCTTTTTCCAGCTCGGCCAGATCGCCCAGCAACTTGCGAACGCCGACATCTGTCGCCTGCTCGGCCGCCTTGGCGTAAAAGCGCTCGGCCTCGAACTCCATCCTCTCGGCCTCCTTGCGGATGGTATCGAGCGACAGGTTACGCGTGAGCCAGATCGGCCGGCGGCGAATGAAGCCCTTGACGTCTTCGCGCCGGATCGGCGGAAGGTTCGGTCCGAAGCGCTCCTCATACATCTGCAACAGCAGATGCCGATGGCCCTTTTCCTCTTCGGCCATCTCGCTGAAGACTTTCGCGGAATCGGGATAGCGCTCTGCCAGATCCTCGGCGAAGCTGAGATAGATCCGGCTGTCCTCTTCCTCGCTGGAGATCGCAACCGCCAGCACCTCGCGTTCGGTGAGCTCCGAAAACGCCTTCATATCAAAGCCTTGCTTAGTTTAGAATTATTCTAATATATACAGGAGCTGCTCTGCATTTGTCAAAGAGCTTTGCGCCTGCGCGGCGCTGAACCTCTCGCGGGTCGGGACGCAATAACGGCGGCGAGTAGGACCGTGATGACACGACCATGCGTGCTCCAGAGGTCGCCCCCGGCATTCACACTGCGCCCGACGTGGAGATGCTGCAGATCAGCGGCCGTCTGAGAGTGCTGTCGCTAACGAATGCAATAAAGTCGGCCTGGTGCCGCAGACGTCCATGCATGGCGAGCACCATCGACAGTATGCTCACCTGAAGCACATACCTTTCCGCTTCCGTGCGTCACCGACCTCCGCTAGTTTGCCCGCAACAAATACGGGCTACCAAGGCCGATTCAGGGAGAAAAGCGGAATGCACGGACTTTCAGTTCTTCGCGGTGTGGCGAGCGCATCGTTTATCGGAGCGCTGCTGTTAGCGTCCCCGAACGCCATCGCACAAACTGCGAACTATCCGAACCGGGCGATCACGCTGGTGCTCCCGTTCGCCGCCGGCAGCGGCACCGACACCACGACGCGCCTGATCGCCAAGGAGCTCGGCACCGCGCTGAACGCCAACACCGTGATCGACAACAAGGCCGGCGCCAATGGCTCGATCGCCGCCAGTTTCGTCGCCCGCGCTCCCGCCGACGGTTACACGCTGTTCGTGACGACCAACACGACGCATTCGGCCAATCCCTATCTGCTCAAGACCATGAGCTATGATCCGATCAAGGATTTCACCCCGATCGCGCGGACCGGCGACCTGCCCTTCATGCTGGTGATCAATCCGGACATTCCCGCCAACTCGGTCCAGGAGCTGGTCGCGCTCGCCAAAAAGGAGCCGGGCAAGTACTCCTACGCATCAGGCAGTTCGTCGGCGATCGTGTCGGGCGCGACCTTTGCCCGCCTCGCCGGGCTCGATCTCCTGCACGTGCCCTACAAGAGCTCGCCGCCGGCATTGACCGATGTCATCGCCGGCCGCGTCAGCATGATGTTCGTCGACGTGCCGACCGGCCTGCCGCATGTCAATGCCAAGGCGCTGAAGTCGCTCGCGGTAACCACGAAATATCGCTCCAAGCTGCTGCCTGAGCTCCCGACCATGGACGAGGCCGGCGTGAAGGGCTTCGACATCACCTCGTGGCAGGGCTATCTCGGCCCGGCCAACATGCCTAAGGACATCGTCGTCAAGCTCAACGCCGAAATCCGCAAGATCGTCGAACGTCCCGAGATCCAGAAAGACCTCGCCAACCGCGGCATGGAAGCCTTTTCCGGTACGCCGGAAGAATTCGACGCCTTCCTGAAAGATCAGCTCAAGGTGTGGGAGAAGCTGATCACGGATGCGGGGATCGAGAAGCAGTAGGCGGCTGGCAACGCCCTCTCAACGAGTCGTCCCCGCGAAGGCGGGGACCCATAGCCTCCGTCCTGTCAAAAGAAGCTCGGCGCCAGCAATGCAGCGTCGACGCACTGACCGTGGTTATGGGTCCCCGCCTTCGCGGGGACGACGTGGAGGGGCTGGCGTGCATGTACTACGTCTACATTCTCGCCAGCGGTCGTCATGGTACGCTGTATATCGGCGTAACTAATAATATGGCTCGGCGAATAATGGAGCACCGGACGGGAAAAGGTTCGAAGTTCGCTCGGGAGTACAAGATTTTCCGGTTGGTCTATGTCGAGAGCTACGACCGACCCAGCGATGCCATCACGCGTGAAAAGCAGCTCAAGAAGTGGAATCGTGACTGGAAGATCCGGCTGATCGAGACGGACAATCCCGAATGGAGCGACCTGTCGCCGCTGCTGGCGAATGGCTTGTAACTTGGCCGTGACCTTTCAACGGGTCGTCCCCGCGCAGGCGGGGACCTATAGCCTCAGTCCTGTCAAAAGAAGCTCTCGCGGCAGAGTGTCGAAGCACTGACCGTGGTTATGGGTCCCCGCCTGCGCGGGGACGACTGGGAGAGACCTGAGCAGGATGACGATAGCGATAGCCTAACCCGCAGGCTCGGCGACTGCATGTCGCAGGGTTTTCCCCTCTCGTCATTTCCTTGTCATGAAATTGTCAGCGCAGCGTAACGCCCGCGCCCCAGAACACGCCGCATGGTCACCACAAAGGAGACAACCATGCGCAGCACATTCCTCTGCTCCGTCGCTTCCCTCGTCATGCTTTCCACCGCAGCCTTTGCGCAGTCGGAAGGCGAATTCCCTGCCAAGCTCGCCGGCCATGCCGTGCTGCCGGCGACGTCGACCATCGACGCGCCTGCGGATGCGCCGAACGACCTGAAGACCTCGGGCAAATACACCACCGGCAAGCGCGTCGACGCGCTCGGCACGGTGATGGGCAAATCCTATGAGCGCCCGACCGGCATCTCGCTGCCGATGAAGGGCCAGCCGCTGCAGGGCCACTCCGGCATCAAGGTGATGCCCGACGGTTCGTTCTGGGTGCTGACCGACAACGGCGCCGGCTCGCGCTACAATTCGGCCGACTACATGATCTATCTCAACCACCACAAGATCGACTGGAAGAACGGCAAGGTCGAGAAGCAGGCCACCGTGTTCCTGCACGATCCCGACAAGAAGGTGCCGTTCCGCATCGTCCATGAAGACACCGCCAAGCGCTATCTGACCGGTGCCGATGTCGACACTGAAGGCTTCCAGATCATCGGCGACAATTTCTGGATCGGCGAGGAATTCGGCCCCTACATCATCAAGGCCGACAAGACCGGCAAGGTGCTGGCCGTGTTCGACACCGTCGCCGACGGCAAGCCGGTGCGCTCGCCGGATCATTGGTCGGTGCAGTCGCCAGGCGCACCGGGCGCCACCTACACCACCGTCAACCTGCGCCGCTCCAAGGGCTATGAAGGCTTCGCCTCCTCCAAGGATGGCAAGTTCCTCTACGGCCTACTCGAGGGCCCGATCTGGGATGCCGAGAAGAAGGACTGGGAGAAGGTCGACGGCAAGGAAGCATCGCGCATCCTGGAATTCGACGTCGCCAACGAGAAGTTCACCGGTCGCTACTGGCAGTATGTGTTCGAACAGAACGGCAATGCCATCGGCGACTTCAACATGATCACCGCCGACAACGGCCTGATCATCGAGCGCGACAACGGCGAAGGCACCAAGGACAAGGCCTGCGCCGAGGGCAAGCGCGGTGAAGACTGCTTCCCGGATCTCGCCAAGTTCAAGCGCGTCTACAAGATCGAGCTGAACGACGCCAATGTCGGCAAGCCGGTGCGCAAGGTCGGCTTCATCGACCTGATGAAGATCCAGGACCCGAACAAGCTGGCCCGCAAGCCGCTCAACGACGGCGTGCTGACCTTCCCGTTCTTCACCATCGAGAACGTCGACCAGGTTGATGCCACCCACATCATCGTCGGCAACGACAACAACCTGCCGTTCTCGTCGAGCCGCGAGCCGAACAAGGCCGACGACAACGAGTTCGTGCTGCTCGAAGTCGCCGACTTCCTGAAGGCGAAGTAAGCAACGCGAGCAGGCTCCGCCCGAAACGACGAAAGCCCTCCCGCAAGGGAGGGCTTTTTGCTGTCCCCTCTCCCGTTTGCGGGAGAGGGGAAGAAGAGCCGCTACGCAGCACGGACCTTGGTCAGGAACTCGTCCACCGCCGTCCGCAACATGCCGGACTGGGTGTCAAGCTCCCTGGCATTCGACAACACCTGCGAGGCCGCCGTCCCGGTCGCTTCTGCTGCGCTGCTGACGCCGCCGATATGTTCGCTGATCTCGCTGGAGCCCGCCGCCACCGACTGAATGTTGCGCGCGATTTCCCGCGTGGCCTCGCCCTGCTCCTGGACGGCCGTGGAGATGCTGGTGGTGATCTCGCTCATCTGCGCGATGGTGCCCGTGATAGCGCTGATCGAGAGCACGGCTTCGCTGGTCGATGCCTGCATGGCTGCGACCTGGGCGGAGATCTCCTCGGTAGCCTTGGCGGTCTGGCTTGCCAGCGCCTTCACTTCGGAGGCGACCACCGCAAAGCCGCGGCCGGATTCACCTGCGCGCGCCGCCTCGATGGTCGCATTCAGCGCGAGCAGGTTGGTCTGGGAGGCGATGCTGTGGATCAACTGAACCACTTCGCCGATCTTCTCAGCGCCGCTGGACAGTAGTTGAACGGTCGCATTGGTGCGTTCCGCATCGCCGACCGCCTTGCTGGCAATTTCGCTCGATTGCGATACCTGCCGCAAGACTTCGCTTACCGAGGCCGACAATTCCTCCGCAGCAGCTGCAACCGTGCTGACATTGTCCGAAGATCGCTCCGACGCAGCGCCGACCGTCGATGCACGCGAACTGGCATCGCTGGCGGTTGCCGTCATGGATTGCGCCGTGGTCTGCATCCCTGCCGCCGCCGTCGAAACGGAGCGGACAATGCCGTTGACGCTGCGTTCGAAGTCATCGGCGATGCTCTCCATGGCCGAACGCCGCTCGGCAGACGCACGCGCCTGCGACTCGGCTTCGATCTTGTCGAGCCCGCGAATCCGGACCGCGTTGTCCTTGAAGACCTGCACGGTCGATGCCATCGCGCCAATCTCATCGCCGCGCCCGGCCCCGGGAATGTCATCCTCAAGCGCGCCATCGGCCAGCGTGCGCATCCGCGCGCCGAGCTGGCCGAGCGGGCGGCTGATGCTGCGACCGATGACCCAGGCGATGCCGCCCGCGACCACACCGATGGCAAGGATCGCCAAACCGAGCGCCCAGATGATCGGCTTCAACCTCGCGTCGAGGTCTTCCAGATAGGCCCCGGCGCCTACATACATGTTCCATCCGGGGATCGCAGCGGCATAGGCAACCTTGCGCAGCGGCTCCGTCTGGCCGGGTTTGACGTAGTCATAGAACATCGTGTGCTCGCCCTTGGCAGCAACACTGTCGCGCCACTCGCGACCGATCGCCTTGCCATTGGTCACCACATCGAGACGGTTCTGACCAATCTGCTTCGCATCCGGCGACAACACCGTCACGCCGTCCATCATGGAGCCAAACAGGTAGCCCGCGCCGTTGTCGTAGGTCATCGTATTTGCGCGGCGACCGAATTCAGCCATCGCGGCTTCCTTGGTGAGCTGACCGGCATCGACCTGTTTTTGTAGTCCGATCGCCACGCTGCGCGCGGCATCGACGAAGTGGCGAAGCTCCTCGATCCTCGAGGTCATCATCTCGCGCTGAACGAAATATCCCGCGAGAACGCCAGATGCGCACAGGCCAAGCAACATGACACCCACCAGAATACCGAGCTTGGGTGTGATCGTCAGATTATTTATTCTCACAATGATGTCTCCAAAAAAGGTCTGGCGTGCTCCGATACCAATCGGGGAGAAGAGTACCAAAGAGACCTTTTTTAGTTCTTACAAACCATGCCCCGCAGAACTTCAAATCCTGCGGGGCAAGTCTTGTCCTGCATGGCAAGTCTTGCGTCATGATTGGAGCACAACAAAAATCCTTCCGCACAAGAGGAAGGAAAACGACTCTACAACTTTACGCTGCTCGAACCTTGGCGAGAAAATCGTCCACTGCCGCACGCAGGATACTCGACTGGCCGTCCAGCTCCTTCGCATTCAACAGCACCATGCCTGCCGCCTGCCCCGTTGCTTCCGCCGCTGCGCTGACACCGCCGATATGAGCGCTGACCTCGCTCGAGCCCGCGGCAACCGACTGGATGTTGCGCGCGATCTCCTGCGTGGCCGAACCCTGCTCTTCGACTGCCGACGAGATCGTCGTGGTGATCTGGCTCATCTGCGCAATCGTACCAGTGATGGCGTTGATCGAGTTCACAGCCTCCTGCGTCGAGGCCTGCATCGCCGCAACCTGCGCCGAGATTTCCTCGGTCGCCTTCGCCGTCTGGCTCGCCAGTGCCTTTACTTCCGATGCAACGACCGCAAAGCCGCGGCCGGACTCACCGGCGCGTGCCGCTTCGATGGTGGCGTTGAGCGCAAGCAGATTGGTCTGCGATGCGATGTTGTGGATCAGCTGCACGACCTCGCCAATCTTCTCCGCACCGCTGGAGAGCTGCTGCACCGTCGCATTGGTGCGCTCCGCATCGCCCACTGCCTTGCTGGCGATGTCGCTCGACGCCGCCACCTGACGCAGCACTTCGCTGACCGATGCCGACAGTTCTTCAGCGGCGGCCGCAACCGTGCTGACATTATCGGATGAGCGTGCCGATGCCGCACCGACTGTCGATGCGCGCGAACTCGCGTCGCTGGCCGTCGCCGTCATCGACTGCGCGGTGCTCTGCATGCCAGTTGCAGCGGCCGAAACCGAACGCACGATGCCGTTGACGCTGCGCTCGAAATCATCGGCGAGGCTTTCCATCGCCGCACGACGTTCGGCCGCAGAGCGGGCCTGGGATTCCGCCTCGATCTTGTCGAGGCCGCGGATACGCACCGCATTGTCCTTGAACACCTGAACCGTTGCAGCCATGGCGCCGATCTCATCGCTACGGTCGACCTCCGGAATGGCCTCGTCCAGCGCACCATCGGCGAGACCACGCATGCGCGCGCCGAGCCGGCGCAGCGGAACAGTGATACTGCGACCGATCATCCAGGCGAGTGCACCGAGAATGACAATGACCGCAAGTGCCGCGATCATCACGCTGCGCGCACTTTCCCAGAGCTGTATCTGCAAGTCGTCGATATAGACGCCGGTGCCGATGACCCAACCCCAGGGCTCGAAACCGACGACATAAGAGAGCTTCGGCTGCGGTGCGTCCTTGCCGGGTTTCGGCCACAGATAGTCGACGAAGCCAGCCTTCTGCTTCTTCACGGTATCGACGAATTCGACAAACAGCCGCTTGCCGTTCGGATCCTTGTTGCCGGAGAGATCGCTGCCGTTCATCTCGGGCTTGATCGGATGCATCACCATGCGCGGCTGCAGGTCGTTGATCCAGAAGTAATCGCCATTGCCGTAGCGCAGTTTGCCGATGCGCGCCGCAGCGGTCTTGCGCGCGGCCTCGTCCGACACACCGCTACGCTGGATCGTCGCGTATTCTTCCTGCGCGATGCCGAGCGCCAGCTCCGTGAGATGGGTCAGCTCGCTCTGGCGCTGCTGCTTGAGGGAGTCGCCGAGAGTATTCAGCTGCATCCAGGCCAGCCCGGCAAGGCCGAGGAAGCTCAAGCCAATGATGCTGTAGAGGCGAAGGCCGATCGAAATCTTCAAACGATTCATGGGAAGTATCCCTGTAGGGTGCGCTGAAATAAGCGCATCACCATCGCAGGGTGTAGTTGCCAGTCCGTGAAGTGGTGTACTGTTCCGCTTCTGCAACCGCGGTTATAGGTTACCTTGAGCGGGCAAATACTGGCGATGCAGGTAGCCCTGCACCGGTCCGACCTATCACGAACCAAAATAAATTGGCGGTGCTGCCATACGACGCACCGGGAATGCAGCTGCGATTGTAGATCGCTAAAGCGATGTGCCAGCTTCATCTCTCCCGGGCGCAGGCAAGCCGCACCCGGGAGGAAGATTTGACTTAGGCCGCCCTCACCTTGCTGAGGAAGTCGTCGACTGCGGTACGCAGCATGCCGGACTGGCTCTCCAGCTCCCGCGCATTCGACAGCACCTGCGATGCCGCCGAACCGGTTGCTTCTGCTGCGCTGCTGACGCCGCCGATATGATTGCTGATCTCGTTCGCACCCGCCGACACCGACTGGATGTTGCGCGCGATTTCCTGTGTCGCCGTGCCCTGCTGCTCCACCGCCACAGAGATCGTGTTGGTGATCTGGCTCATCTGGGCAATGGTGCCCGTGATGGCGCCGATCGACGCCACCGCCTCGCTGGTCGATGCCTGCATGGCGGCAACCTGCGCCGAGATTTCCTCGGTGGCCTTGGCAGTCTGGCTGGCCAGCGCCTTCACTTCGGATGCCACCACCGCGAAACCACGACCGGACTCGCCGGCGCGTGCGGCCTCGATGGTCGCATTCAGCGCCAGCAGATTGGTCTGCGAGGCAATGCTGTGGATCAGCTGCACGACCTCGCCGATCTTCTCAGCGCCGCTCGACAGGATCTGAACGGTCGCATTGGTACGTTCAGCATCGCTCACCGCCTTGCTCGCGATCTCGCTGGAGGCCGACACCTGACGCAGAACTTCGCTGACGGATGCGGACAATTCCTCCGCAGCCGACGCAACCGTGCTGACATTATCGGAGGAGCGCGTCGAAGCCGCGCTCACCGTCGCGGCGCGCGAGCTTGCATCGCTTGCCGTCGCCGTCATCGACTGCGCAGTGCTCTGCATGCCGACCGCCGCGGTCGAAACCGAGCGAACGATACCGGTGACGCTGCGTTCGAAATCGGTCGCCATGGCTTCCATGGCGGCGCGGCGCTCGGCCGCGATACGGCCCTGCGCATCCGCCTCGACCTGTTCGAGCGAGCGGATACGCAACGCATTGTCCTTGAACACCTGAACCGTCTTGGCCATTGCGCCGACTTCATCGCCGCGGCCGACGCCGGGGATATCCTCATCCAGCGCGCCATTGGCCAGCGATTCCATGCGCGACCCCAGCATGCCGAGCGGCCTGGTGATGCTGCGTCCAATCAGCCAGGCGATCACGCCTGCCACGGCGGCGATAGCGAGCATCGCCAGGCCGAGCGCCCAGATGATCGGCTTCAGATGCTCATCGAGATCGTCGAGATAGGCGCCGGTGGCGATGAACATGTTCCAGCCCGGAAGAGCTGCCGCATATCCCATCTTGCGCGACGGCACCGTCGTGTTCGGCTTCTGGAATTCGTAGGTCAGGATCTTGGTGCCGTTGGCCGCGACGCCGTCACGAAATTCACGCGTAATGGCAACGCCACTGACCTTGACGTCCAGCCGGTTGGATCCCGCCTTGAAGCCCGGCAGATGAACCACCTCACCGTCCATCGTATAGATGAAGAGATAGTTGCCGTTGTCATAGGTCATCGGCTCGATGCGGCGTACCAGTTCGGCAGTCGCGGCCTCCTTGGTGAGCTTGCCTGCTGCGACATCCTTCTGGATGCTGGCCGCTACGTTGGTCCCGATTTCGACGATCGACTTCAGCTGCTCGGTGCGCGCGGAGAGCATCTCGCTCTTGACCATATAGGCGGCCAGGATGCCCGCGGCGCAGAGGCCGATCATGGTGACCGCCACCAGAACGACGAGCTTGTACGTAATACGGATGTTGGCGAGCTTCACGGCTGTATTCCCCCGAGCGTGCGATTTTCGATCGCTGATTCCTCGGAGTAAACGTACCGGGGTAGTGTTCCCAAATCCTTACACCTGCGGGTGGGTAAACTTGTCGCGCCGAGCTGAACGTTAAGATTTTCTACATAACGAAAAATCCCCGCCTTTCGGGCGGGGATTTTGGCAATGTCAGTTCAGGAGCGGGAGTTTCAGAATGTCAGCGCCTTGGCCTGTTTCACCTGCGGCAGCGCCTGCACCTTGCTCAGCACATCGGCCGGCACAGCGCCGTCGATCTCCACCAGCGCGATGGCGTCACCGCCCTGCTCGTTGCGGCCGAGATGGAAGGTTGCGATGTTGACCTTGGCGTCGCCGAGCAGCGAGGCGAACTTTCCGATGAAGCCCGGCTTATCCTCGTTGGTGACATAGATCATCGACTTCCCGAATTCGGCATCGACGCGGATACCCTTGATATCAACCAGCCGCGGCTTGCCGTCATGATAGACGGTGCCGGACACCGAGCGTTCCTGTCGTTCGGTGATCACATTGACGGTGATGAGGCTTTCGTAATCGCTCTGCGCCGCGCGCACGACTTCATCGACCACCATGCCACGCTCCTTGGCTACGGCGGGCGCGGAGACGACGTTGACGTCGCCGAGCATCGGCCGCAGCAATCCGCTCAGTGCTGCAGAGGTCAGGGCCTTGGTCTTCATTTCGGCCACCGCGCCTTCATAGGTGATCTGCACCTTGACAATGCCGGTCTCGGTGAGCTGACCCGCGAACGAACCGAGCTTCTCGGCGAGTTCGATGAACGGTTTCAGCTTCGGCGCTTCTTCCGCGGTGATCGACGGGAAGTTCACCGCGTTGGAGATCGCGCCCGACAATAGATAATCCGACATCTGTTCGGCGACCTGCAGCGCGACATTCTCCTGCGCCTCGGTGGTCGATGCGCCGAGATGCGGCGTGCAGATCACGTTGGGATGGCCGAACAGCACGTTCTTGGTGGCCGGCTCCTCGACGAACACGTCGAAGGCAGCGCCGGCGACGTGTTTGGAGTTCAAGGCATCGACCAGCGCCTGCTCGTCGACCAGACCGCCGCGGGCGCAATTGATGATGCGCACGCCGGGCTTCATCTTGGCGATCGCCGCGGCGTCGATGATGTTCTTCGTCTTCTCGGTGAGTGGCGTGTGCAGCGTGATGAAATCGGCGCGCTTGAGCAGATCATCGAGCTCGACCTTCTCGACGCCGATGTCCTTGGCACGTTCCGGTGACAGGAACGGATCGAAGGCGACGACCTTCATGCGCAAGCCCAGCGCGCGGTCGGCGGCGATGGCGCCGATATTGCCGCAACCGATCACACCCAGCGTCTTGCCGGTGATCTCGACGCCCATGAAGCGGTTCTTCTCCCACTTGCCGGCCTGTGTCGAGGCATCGGCCTGCGGGATCTCGCGCGCGAGCGAGAGCATCAGCGTGATTGCGTGTTCGGCAGTCGTGATCGAATTGCCGAACGGCGTGTTCATCACGATGATGCCCTTGGCGGTCGCCGCAGGGATTTCGACATTGTCGACGCCGATGCCGGCGCGGCCGATCACCTTCAGGCGCGACGCCTTTTCGAGGATCTTTGCAGTGGCCTTGGTGGCCGAGCGGATGGCGAGGCCATCATAGTTGCCGATGATCTCGGCGAGCTTGTCCTTGTCCTTGCCGAGGTTCGGCTGGAAGTCGACGTCGATGCCGCGATCTTTGAAGATCTGGACGGCGGCGGGAGAGAGAGCATCGGAAATGAGAACTTTGGGGGCGGTCATGGGATGTGATCCTCGAAATTTGAGCCGGTATAGGCGCGACAAACGCAGCAGGCTCCTTCTCCCCGTACTTACGGGGGGAAGGCATCGGCGACCTCCGGTCGCCGTCTTAGCTCGAAGAACGCCGCCACAAAGCGGCGGCTATGATGAGGGGCCGCTTCGGCCCCTGGAATTCAGATGTGAGGAGACGACGTGCCATACCCCTCACCCGCCGCGAAGACGCGGCGATCTCTCCCCGTCAAGGACGGGGAGAGATTATGAGGTCAAGCCGCCTTGGCGAGCGAGGCCTTGGTCTCGGCAAAGGCCCAGTCGATCCACTGCGTGAGGATTTCGACGTCCCTGGCTTCAACCGTGGCACCACACCAGATGCGCAGACCAGCCGGCGCATCGCGATAATGCGCGAAGTCGAAACCGGCATTTTCCTTCTCGACAGCCGCGACCAGCTTCTTGGCGAAGTCAGCCTGTGCGTCCGGCGAGAGCGCGGTGATCGCAGGATCGATCACCTTCATGCACACCGACGTGTTGGAACGGATCGCGGGATCGGCCGCGAGGAAATCCACCCACGGGGTCTTTGCCTTCCAGTCGGCAAGCACCTTGGTGTTGGCATCGGCACGCGCGATCAGCGCCTTGAGGCCACCGACGGACTTGGCCCAGCCAAGCGCATCGAGATAGTCCTCAACGCACAGCATCGACGGCGTGTTGATGGTCTCGCCGACAAAGATGCCTTCGTTGAGCTTGCCGCCCTTGGTCATGCGGAAGATCTTCGGCAGCGGCCACGGCGGCGTGTAGCTCTCCAGACGCGCGACGGCGCGCGGCGACAGAACGAGCATGCCATGCGCGGCTTCGCCGCCCAGCGCCTTCTGCCAGGAGAAGGTGACGACATCGAGCTTCGCCCAGTCGAGCGGCTGCGCGAAAGCGGCCGAGGTCGCGTCGCAGATGGTCAGGCCTTCGCGGTCGGCCTTGATCCAGTCGGCATTCGGTACGCGCACGCCGGAAGTCGTGCCGTTCCAGGTAAAGACGATGTCCGACTTCGGATCGGCCTTCGACAGATCGGGAAGCTCGCCATAACCGGCGTGCAGCTTGGTGACGTCCTTGAGCTTCAGCTCCTTGACGATGTCCGAGACCCAGCCTTCGCCGAAGGATTCCCAGGCGATGGTGGTGACGGGACGCGCCCCAAGCAGCGACCACAGCGCCATCTCGACAGCGCCCGTATCCGATGCCGGCACGATACCGATGCGGTAATCTGCGGGCACTTCAAGCACTTCACGCGTCAGATCGATCGCGAGCTTGAGCTTGTTCTTGCCGATCTTCGCGCGGTGCGAACGGCCAAGAGCGGCGTCGGTGAGTTTTTCGGGGGTCCAGCCGGGGCGCTTGGCGCAGGGGCCGGAGGAGAAATGCGGCACGTTGGGCCGCGAAGCGGGCTTCGCTGCAGTCATATTCTATCCTTCCAGATAGCTAGCCTCCCGTTGGGGGGAGGTGTCCCGCTGGCGTGGATATGGGAACCAATCCGGAGCGTCAAGCGACTTCCGGCCTATCACGCGTGATTGATGGCCGGATGACGCTGCCTGACGCAGGATCATTGTCCGTTGAAACGCAGCGTCATGCCCACATGGCTGTCAGCGAAGCCGAGCCGCTTGTAGAATCGCTGGGCATCGACCCGGGTCTGATGGGTCAGCAGTTCGACGAGTTTGCATCCCCTCGCCTGCGCCTCGCCGATGGCCCATCGCACCAGTTGTTCGCCGATGCCCTGGCTGCGCAGCGTCGTCGACACACGAACATCCTCGATGAGCGCACGCGAAGCGCCCTGCGAGCTCAAGCCCGGCAGGATGCAGAGCTGCAGGCATCCGACCACGCTGCCGTCGCCGCCTTCTGCAACCATCAACTGGATATTCGGATCACGCGCGACCTTGTCGAAGGCCTCGTAATAGGATTGCGGCAACGGATCCTCGATGCGCTCACGGCCACGGCCGAGCGCATCATCGGCCAGCATCGCCACGATCGCGACGACGTCCTCGCGGCGCGCAGGCCGTAGCTTGATCTGCGGTTTCACGAAATACCCAATGCCTTCTCGCTGTCAGCGATCCAGCGCCTGATCGATGCGTAACCATCGAGATGGAAGCCGCCCTCATGGGCAACGCGCGTATAGGCCAGCAACGACGCGTCGGCCAGCGAAACGCGATCTCCGACAAGGAAGCGCGATGTTGTCAGATGATGCTCCATGCGCGCCAGCGCGAAATAGCCGCGCTTGAGCTTCTCGGGGTCGAGATCCGAAATGGCCTTGCCGAGATAGACGATCTGATAGCGGCACACCGCGATATAGGGCTCGTGGCTGTATTGCTCCCAGAACAGCCATTCATCCATCTTGGCGGCATCATAGGCATCGGTCGGGATCAGATCGCTGCCACGCGCGAGATATCGGATGATGGCGTTGGATTGCGCGAGCGGGCGGCCGTCGCCGAGCACGATGGTCGGCACCTGTCCGGCGCCGTTAAGCGCCAGAAACTCCGGCGTCCGGCTCTCGCCTTTGCTGGTGTCGACATCGATCCACGCATAGGGAAGCTTGAGGTGATCGCTCACCCACTTCACCTTCAGGCAATTGCCGGAATTCAGGTCACCGTAGATTTTCATGATGGCTGCCCCCGCTCTTGAAGCGGAAAAGCAGCATCTGGATCGAATGATGTCAACAAGATCGAAGCCACGCGGGACGCGGCCTCGCCAAATATCAGAACCGGTAGCCGACGCCTGCGCGTACGGTGTTGATGGTGGTATCAACCGCGGATGTGAAGCGGATGTATTCCCACTCACCGCGCAGGAACAGACCGCCGACGAGATTGACGTCAACACCGAGGCCTGCAGTGTATCCATAGATCAGGCGGTTATATTGCCCGCTGGTCGCGGACAATGGCTGCCTTGGCCCGAGCAGACTTGGCGGGGTGGTCGATGCCGGCCCCGCGGTAACGTCCCCGTCGATCCTGACCGATCGGACCGTATCAGCCTGACCGAGCGCAAGGCCGCCAAACATATAGGGCATGAAGCCGCCCCAGACGTAGCCGGCGCGTGCGCGGAAGGTGCCTATATCAGTGATGTTGATCGAACTCGTCGCCGACGACGTGACGGAATGATAGTCACCATCCGACAGTGGCTGAGAGCTTATGCGGGACATCGTGCCCGTCGATGAACCGCCGAACTTGCCGTGCAGATAGCTCATTTCAAGGCCGATAACGACATCATCCCACTGCGAATTGTAACCCGCAAAGGCACCATAGCCGTGGCCATGTGACGACTGTTTCGAGAAGCTTAGCGGCCATTGCGACACGCCCATCTCGTTTTCGACCAGAGTATTGGCGAGCAGGGCCCCCGTCATGTTCGAATTCGAGCCCGTGAACTTCTCGTCGGAAGTGCCGTATCCGGCCTGGCCGCCGATGTAGAAGCCCTCCCAGATCGGCCGCGGAGCAATCGGCCCGTCCTGGAGGGAGCCGCGCAAGAATGGGAGTTCCGGCATGTCGGCCGCTTGAGCGGTTTGCACGGCGCCCAGCAGTGCTGCAGCGATCAGAAGTCTACGCATCACGACAATTCCTCAACTCACCGAACTGTCCCGATCATCCGCTGTTAACCTTAATCATTGGTTGCAATCATACCATCAGCGCAAAACAAAACGGCGCGGGAAGCTCCCGCGCCGTTAAGATGTCTTAAGATAGTTGAGGCGATGAGCGCTCGCTTAGCCCTTGCGGATCAACGGCGGCGGCGGCGCATAGGCCGGCGGGCTGTCGAGATTCCAGCGCACGCCGAGCTTCAGGTCATGCGAGGTGATGTCCTTGAACTGCATCGCCACGCCGCGGGTGAAGCCGTCATAGGTCGAGACCGGTCCAGTCTGGCCATCGCCGAGATTCATGTAGCTGTAGCCGAGTTCGACGGTCATTGCCGGATTGACCTTGTAGGCCAGACCCGTGTGCAAGGCCCATGCGAAGTTCCACTTCGATGCTGCCGGTGCGCTGGCATAGCTCGGGAACGGGCCGCCGATGAAGGGCACGCCGCCGGCGGAGCCAACATTGATAGCACCGTTATCCGTGTAGTTCCCGATATTGACCCGCGCCATACCGACACCGGCGCCGACGAACGGGGTCACGCACCACCAGGTGCCGAGATCGACGTAACCATTGGCCATCACCACCCATTCGGACTTGGTGGCGTTGTAGTTATTCACACCGGTACCAACGAGACCGCTCGACGGGAACGTCACGTGATCGGTGCCCTTGAAGTTCGAATTGCCGCGATACTGGCCGGTGATGTCACCGCGGAACCAGTTGTTGAACTGATAACCGACACCGAGCTGGAAGATGCCAGCCGTATCGAAGGCGGTGGTCTGCTGAAGCGAGAGGAGACTGGCGTTGCGACCGTCACCCATCTCGATGTTCTTGACGCGCTGATTGCTGAAACCGATATCGCCGCGCAGGTACCAGCCACCGAAATCTTCGACCGGGGGCGGAGCATACATCTGCGGGGGCGGGGCAATAGGCATGTCGGCAGCGAAAACAGCGGTCGACATCAGGGAAGCCGCGCCGGCGGCCAGAATGAATTTAACGCTACGCATTGGCTTCGTCCTTTTGGGCCAAAGAGGCAACTAATGGAGGCCTCACACTCGGAAACTCACAATCGGACGATGACACCAACTCCTTAAGCGGCACTTAACCCTAACTTTTAAGGTTGATATTTGGTGACGAAAATGCACGCAAGTCCCATCACGCCGCTGCGTCGCCACAGTTACTAACAATGTCTTGCTATCAAAACGCGCTATAATGCATCGCGGCGGCGCCAGGTGTTAACGTGGGCGACCGATCGGTTAACAAACTATAACAAACTGGAAACAGGACTGCGCGAGCACATCACGCGCCGCATGTCGTCCCCGCGAAGGCGGGGACCCATAACCACGGTCAGTACAATTCAAACGGCAGAGCTATAACGACCGCGTCACTATTGCTTCGACAGCGGCTATGGGTCCCCGCCTTCGCGGGGACGACAATTGAGAGATCTGCGGACTAACTGAGAGAGTTGCACTTACGCCGCGGCTGCGTGGCCCAGCGCGTCAACGATGGCATCCACCACTTCCTCGACCATTACGCGGTCATCGCCCTCTCCCATCACGCGGATGACCGGCTCCGTGCCCGACGGGCGGATCAGGAGACGACCATGGCCGTTGAGGCGCTGTTCGCCGGCGGCGATGGTGGACCTCACATCCGCATCATCGAGCGGCTTGCCGCTGCGATAACGCACATTCTTCAGGATCTGCGGCAGCGGATCGAACAGGTGGCAGACTTCCGACACCGGCCGACCGAGCTTGGTCACCACGGCCAGCACCTGCAGCGCGGCCACGAAACCGTCGCCTGTCGTCGCATGATCCGACATGATGATGTGGCCGGAGGGTTCGCCGCCGACATTGTAACCCTGCTGCAGCATCTGCTCGAGCACATAGCGATCGCCCACCGCGGTGCGGATGAGGTCGATGCCCTGCCCCTTCAGGAAGCGCTCCAGACCAAGATTTGACATCACGGTGGAGACGATGCCCGGCTTGGCCAGCCGCCCGTCTTCCTTCCAGCTCTGCGCAATAACCGCGAGCAACTGGTCGCCATCGACCAGATGGCCACGCTCGTCGACCATGATCAGCCGATCGGCGTCGCCATCCAGCGCAATGCCGATATCGGCGCGCATCTCGCGCACCTTGCGGCTCAGCGCTTCCGGCGCGGTCGATCCGCATTCCTTGTTGATGTTGAAACCGTCCGGCTCGACGCCGATGGAGATGACGTCCGCACCGAGCTCCCAGAGCGCTTCCGGCGCGACCTTGTAGGCGGCGCCATGGGCGCAATCGATGACGACGCGCAGGCCATCAAGGCTGAGATTGCGCGGCAGCGTGCGTTTGGCGAATTCGATGTAGCGATCATGCACCCCGTCGATGCGGCGTGCGCGACCGAGGCTGGCGCTCTGCGACAGTTTCTTGTCGAGATTGTCGTCGAGCAATTCCTCGATCTGCTTCTCGACATCGTCCGACAGCTTGAAGCCGAGCGGCCCGAACAGCTTGATGCCGTTGTCCTCGAACAGATTGTGCGATGCGGAAATCATCACACCAAGATCGGCGCGCATCGACTTGGTCAGCATCGCCACGGCGGGCGTCGGCATCGGCCCGACCAGCAGCACGTCCATGCCGACCGACGTGAAGCCTGCCACCAGCGCATTTTCGATCATGTAACCGGACAACCGGGTGTCCTTGCCAATCACGACACGATGGCGGTGTTCGCCGCGCTGAAACACAAGACCTGCCGCCTGACCGACCTTCAGCGCCAGCTCCGGCGTGATCAAACCATTGGCGCGGCCGCGAATGCCGTCTGTCCCGAAATATTTACGGCTCATGGTAACCCCCAATGCCCTCGCGCCTTGCGCGAAAGCTCAAAAACCCGTCTCAGGCAACTCACCATTGGCGGCGCCATACATGTGACGGACTTATAAGGCTCCGGCCCCTAAAATCGCTTCAAAAAATATGATGAATCATTACCAAGCCCGAAGCGGGAAATCAACTGCAATCCATTGATATTACTTGTCTATCACCTTCGAGGTAATACCTTCGATGGAGCGCCGGCTGATGGAACCGGCCGGCTCAGCCCTTTCGCTTGATATGCGCGTCCGCCTTTGAATGGGCAGGCTGGGTCACACTGACCGGATCGGAGCCCGGAAAAGTCTCTTCCAGCCCTTCGTCCAGCGCAACTTCCAGCTGTCGCTTTTCTTCATCCGTGGCTGCCTTGCCGGCTCCATGAGCCGCCGGTTTTGTCGCTGGATTTGTCGTTGGATTTGTTTTGGAGCCGGACATTCTGCCCTCCTTCAATTTCGACGACATTCCGATGACAAGGATGATATGGCGGACCGCCTAACCATGCTAGATGACACCGAAACAAGCAAATACAAGCAAAGACAAGGACGGCTGGGACATCTCATGAAGCATATCACCTGCATCGAAGATCTTCGTCTTGAGCACAAGCGCAACGTGCCAAAGGCGTTCTTCGATTACGTCGACCATGGCTCCTATAGCGAAGACACCTTCCGCGCGAATTGCGAGGATCTGCAGAAGCTGAAATTCCGTCAGCGCATTCTGGTCGACATTGCCAACCGCGACACCTCGACAACCATCCTCGGCGAAAAGGCCACCATGCCGCTGATCTGCGCGCCGGTCGGCTCAACCGGCTTGCAATATGGCGACGGCGAAATTCACGCCTGCCGGGCGGCGCAGGCGTTCGGAATCCCGTACACACTCTCGACAATGTCGATCAATTCGATCGAAGACCTCGCCGAGAATGTCGAGAAGCCGTTCTGGTTTCAGCTCTATGTCATGAAGGATCGCGGCTTCATCAAGGAGCTGATCGAGCGCGCCATCAAGGCGAAGTGCAGCGCGCTGGTGCTGACCGTCGACCTGCAGGTGATCGGTCAGCGCCATGCCGACATCAAGAATGGCCTGTCGGTGCCGCCTCAGATCATGAATGTGAAGAACCTGATCGATTTCATGAGCAAGCCCGGCTGGCTGGTGCGCACGCTGAAAGCCAAGCGGCGCAACTTCGGCAACATCGCCGGCTTCGTGAAGAACACCGACGATCTCGGCTCCGTGGCGGAGTGGACGGCATCGCAATTCGATGCGTCGCTGAACTGGAAGGACCTCGACTGGATCCGCAGCATCTGGCCCGGCAAGATCGTGATCAAGGGCATTCACGATGTCGAGGATGCCCGCGAAGCGGTGAAGGTCGGCGCGCAGGCGATGGTCGTCTCCAACCATGGCGGACGTCAGCTCGACGGCGCGCCGTCGTCGATCTCGGTATTGCCGGGGATCGTCGATGCGGTCGGCTCGGATATCGAGGTGATGTTCGACAGCGGCATCCGCTCCGGGCAGGACGTGATGCGCGCGCTCGCCCTCGGCGCGAAGTCCTGCATGATCGGCCGCGCCTATATCTACGGTCTCGGTGCCTATGGCGGCCCTGGCGTGACCAAGGCGCTGAACATCCTGCGCAACGAACTCAGCGTCACCATGGGCCTGTGCGGCGTGAATTCGATCGCCGAGATCGACAAGCACGTGCTGGTGGGATGAAAAACGCATTCTCCGCGTGTCGTCCCCGCGAAGGCGGGGACCCATACACGCTGGAGAGAAGATAAGAGAACTGTCGGCGTAGCTCTGTGGTTTCAACTACGCCGACCGTGGTTATGGGTCCCCGCCTTCGCGGGGACGACATATTGATGGGCCTTACCGCACACCAATCTCACATCGGCGGCGTCAGGCCATCCAGCCCGACATTGACCCGCGCCGTCTCGAAAGTGCCGTCATCCTTTTTGGTTGCGCCCATGATGATGATCTTGGCGCCGGGCTTGAGTTCATCCTTGTTGCCCGGCACGAATGTCACGATCGGCGTGTCAGGCGTCACGGTTACTTTCTTTTCCCCGTCCTTGTACTTCACCGTCACCGTCTGGCCATCGGAGGCTTCGACCTTCTGATCGACGGTGGCATTGGTCATGCTGCTATTGGGGCGCAGATCCCAGGGGCGCGAGCCTTCGCCGGTGCCGCGCATCGCTTCCGGAAAGATATGGATCGCGATGGCCTTCTGCGACCCATCGGCCTGCGGCATGCCGGTCACGCCGATATAGGAGCCGGGTTTCACCTCAGCCATTGTCGTTCTGACAATGCCGGTCACGCTGACATTGTCCGTCATCTTCACTTTGCGTTCGTCGCCATCGCGGGTCTTGATCGTCAGCACCGCGCCATCGACGGCTTCGATAGCCCCGCGAATGCGGACGGGCTGCGGCTGCTGCGCCGATGCAGCGGAGACCAGCAACGAACCAGCGAGAAGTGAGCCCGCGAACAAGCGAACCGAAGTCGATACGATCTGAATCATGGAGGAATTTCCTTTGACGACAGCGCCCAACGCCGCAGATGGAAACCCCAGGGCCAAATAGCTATTCCCGCCTCACGCCACTGTGAGATCGGCTTCGACAATGGCACGCAGTTCCGGTGTCACCTCCGGACGCTGCCCGAACCACAATTCGAAGCCGCGCACGGCCTGATACAGCAGCATGCCGAGACCATCCGCGGTACGGAGGCCCCTCGCGCGGGCTGCGGCGAGCAGCGGGGTATCGAGCGGCACATAAACGAGATCGGCAACGACCGCATGGTCAGGCAACAGATCGAGATCGATGGTCAATGGCGGCTGGCCGTTCATGCCGAGCGAGGTCGTGTTCACCAGCAGGGATGCGCGCGGCAACAGGTTGGTGACATTCTCCCACGCCAGCGGTACCACCCGCGAACCGAATTGCACGGCCATCGCCTCGGCGCGATCGAGACTGCGATTGGCGACGTAGACATGCCTGATTCCGCGCTCGAGCAATCCGAACACCACGGCACGCGACGAGCCGCCAGCGCCGAGAACCAGCGCGTCATCGGCATGGTCCCAGTCATGCGCGCAATGATCGAGATTGTCGATGAAGCCCTCGATATCCGTATTGGTCGCGCGCAACGTGCCGTGGTCGTACCATAGCGTGTTGGCGGCTCCGACCGCGCGTGCGCGGCGATCCGGCGCGGTGAGTTTCAATACGCGTTCCTTGTGCGGGATCGTCACATTGGCGCCGATGTAACCATGCTTGGACAGGTTCATCACGAATTCGGCCACGCCTTCCGGTGGAATCGACTCGATACTGTAACCGCCCGGAATATCCATGCTGCGCAGCCAGTGATGGTGGATCAGCGGCGAGCGCGAATGCGCGGCAGGCCAACCGATCAAACAGGCGGCGCGGGGCTTGGTCTCGTTCGGCATCATCCATCCTTCGCTTCAAGCGGAAGCGTGCCTAGCATAAAAATCATCCAGGGGCTCTTAATCATCAGACGGTTTTGCAGCGCACAGCAAGTCCGACAACCATCAGACGATCAATACCGCAGCTGCGAGCAACAGCGCCTCCGCCAGCAGCAACAGCCATAGGCGATGCCATCAGTGCAAGCTCGCCGCCTCTTGGACCGCTGCAGCCCGTCGGGTCTTGATCTCGCTGACGGCTGCTGCAACGTCAGCGCGATATTTGACCAGCGGCGGTCGCGCACCGTGGGTCAGCAGCGCCCGACGCACACCCTGCGAGGTGCCGGTGAGAATGACGCGGACGCCCTGTCGTTTTGCCTTCTCGGCAATGCCCTTGATGGCATTCGCAGCAGTGGAATCCAGGAAGGGCACCGCGGCAAAATCGATCACGAAAGCCTTGTGGCGATCCGAGAAGCCGTCGAGCACCGAACCAATGGTCGAGGCAGCGCCGAAGAAGAACGCCCCGGTGATGCGATAGACCAGCACATCCGGATCGCTCGCCAGTTTTGCATCGTATGGTGCGCGATCGCCATTGGCATCGTCTGCACGATCGGCAGCGACCAGCGGCCCATCCGCCTCTATCCCCGTAATCTCCGCCATGCGGTTGATGAACAGCACGGCGCCAAGCGCGAAGCCGACCAGGATGCCCTCGGTGAGATCGCGAAAAATGGTCAGCAGGAACGTCGCCAACAGGACCAGCGCATCGCCCCATGACGAACGCAGCAGCATGATGAACTCATGCTTCTCCGCCATATTCCACGCCACCACCGCCAGCACGGCGGCCAGCGACGCGAGCGGAATATAGCTCGCCAGTGGCGCTGCGATCAGGATGAACGCCAGCAGGAACACAGAATGCAGCATGCCCGAGATCGGCCCATGCGCGCCGGACCGGACATTGGTCGCGGTCCGCGCGATGGTACCGGTCACGCAGATTCCTCCAAACAGGGCTGCACCGATATTGGCGACGCCTTGCGCCACCAGCTCGCAATTCGAGCGGTGCCGCCGCCCGGTCATGCCATCGGCAACAACCGCCGACAAAAGCGATTCAATGGCGCCGAGCAGCGCGAAGGCAATGGCATCGGGCAGGATCGCCTGCAATTTGGCGAAGGACATCGCGGGCAGCGTCGGCAGCGGAAACGATTGCGGAATGCCTCCGAAGCGGGTGCCAATGGTTTCCACGGGCAGCGCCAACAAAGCTGCCGCGACGGCGCTCACGACCACCGCGATCAGAATGCCGGGCCACGATGGCCGCAGCGCCCGGAGCCCGACGATGATCACGAGCGAGACGATGGTCACGGCAACGGCCGCGGCGTTCATCGTCGGCAGTGCGGGACCTATAGCCTGCAGCTTGGGAATGAGATCTCCCGGCTCCTTGCCAGCCAGCGTCAACCCCAACAGATCCCTGATCTGGCTGGCGAAGATGATGACGCCAATGCCGGCTGTGAAACCGACCGTGACCGGATAGGGAATGAACTTGATGTAGGTGCCGAGCCGGAGATAGCCGGCCGCCATCAGAAAAACGCCCGACATCATGGTGGCGAGGATCAGCCCATCGATCCCATGGCGGCTCACGGTGGCAGCCACCAGCACGATGAAGGCGCCGGCCGGGCCGCCGATCTGGAAGCGGCTTCCACCCAGCGCAGACACAAGGAAGCCGCCGATCACAGCGGTGATGAGGCCACGATCCGGCGACGTCCCCGAGGCAATGGCAATCGCCATCGACAACGGAAGCGCTACGATCGCCACCGTCAAACCAGACAAGATATCGGCACGCAGATCGGCGATACCGTAGCCTTCGCGCAGCACCGTGATCAGTTTCGGCGTGAACAATTCGGCGAAGGTCGGCTGATGCGCCCTCCACGCGCGATTTCTGGACATGTCCATTCCCGACTCGCCCCTGTCACCCGCCGCGGGTCTCGATCGAGGCCGCGGCCCGTTCTCAATCCGTCAGCTTTGGCTCATCAAGTTTCGGCGGTGGACCGGGCTGCTTCAGCCTCACTCCTCGTCCGCCGGAATCGCTGCGAACGTTCTCGCCGATCAGATCGACGCCTGAGCGATCCAAGGCATCGACAACCTTGATCAGCGAATCCACCACGCCTCTGACGTTGCCGTCACTCGCTTCCATGCGCTGAATCGTCGGCAGCGACACGCCGGCCAGTTCCGCCAGCCGCTTTTGATCGATCCCCAACAGCGCCCGCGCTGCGCGCATCTGAAACGATGTGATCAAGCTAATCTTCCTGTTTAGAGAGTCTTATATCAAATATAAAACGGCTTCAATGATGTATAAAACATCACCAAAGCCGTTCAAGAACGGTACCAGATGGGCAAAGGGCGTTCGGGACAGGCAGGCATGTGCTGGGAACGGAAAAGGTGTACCTAAGGACCGATCCCGGCCAGGTTCGCGACAAAGTCATCGACGGCGGCTCGGTCACCGAACCTGATCTTCGCGTTCGGGAATTGCGCGAACAATGCCTGATGTCCGGCATGGGATGTGGACGTGGTTCGCTGCCAGTAGTCCTCCGCCCATCCGAGAAAGTCGGCATGCTCCTCGGATGTCGCGCCGCGCCAAGGGCCACGTGCGGCAAGCCCCTCGCGGCAGACCTGCGGGCTCATATCGAGCCAGATCAACGTCGTCGCGCGCGGAAACGCGGCTTCGGCCAGCCAGCCATAGACGCCTTCGATGATCCCGTTTGGCTTGGCGGCAAGGGCGGCAACCCGCTCCTTTGCTTCCTCCTCGTCGCGCTTCACACCGACCCTGTCCAGCCAATGGATATGATCGAGATCGGTGCGTTCGCCGCCGACGCGGCTTTCAAGCTGCCGCGCCAGCGTACTCTTGCCCGAGCCGCTATTGCCGATGATCACAACCCGCGGTCCAAGCGTCATGGGCCACTGTACTAAGCCGCCACCCGATGCGCTGCAACGATCTGCTCTGCAGTGCGGCCCGAGACTTCGGCCATATGGTCGAAGCTGCGGGTGAAGCTGCCGGCACCGGCGGTTGCCGAACGTAGTTCGACGATCAGGTCGCCGATCTCCGCTTCCGGCAAAAGCGCGCGCACCGTGTCCCAGCCCGCCCAGTTGTCACGGGTATCGAAGCCGAGGATCTGGCCGCGCCGTCCTGACAGGATCGCGTTGACCTTGGCCGTGGCCTCGCTGGGACAGACGATCTCCACCGTATGGATCGGCTCCAGCAGCACCGGCTGGCATTGCGGCAGCGCCTCGGTGAAGCCGATACGGGCGGCGGTCCGGAACGCCTGATCGGATGAGTCCACGCTGTGATAGGAACCGTCGGTGAGCGTTACCGTCACGTCGATAACGGGGAAACCAAGCGGACCACGCTGCAACCCGTCGACGACGCCTTCCTGCACCGCGGGAATGTAGTTGCGCGGCACCGCGCCGCCGACCACCTTTTCCTGGAAAGTAAAGCCTTCACCGCGCGGCAACGGACCTATCTCCAGCACAACGTCGCCAAACTGGCCGTGACCGCCGGACTGCTTCTTGTGCCTGCCGCGCTGAGTGATGGGTTTGCGGATGGTCTCCTGATAACCGATCACCGGCGCATGCGATTTGACATTGATGCCGAAGCGTTCATGCAGGCGCTCCATCGCTACGCGCAGATGCATCTCGCCCTGGCCCCACAACACCACGTCATGGGTCTGCGCATTATTGACCACCGTAAGCGACGGATCTTCCTCGGTCAGCCGCAACAGCGCCTGGCCGAGCTTGACGTCATCCTTGCGATCGGCGGACGCCAGCGCCATGGCCAGCACCGGAGACGCAGCGACGACATTCACCAAAGACGCTGGCGCGGTCTTGCCGGTCGAGATCGTATCGCCGGTCCTGACATGATCGAGCTTGCCGAGCGCCACGGTCTCGCCCGCTTCGGCCGATGTGCGTTTGCTGTCATGTCCGCCGTTCGTCGCAAGAATGCCGGAGAGACGTCCGCTTTCGCCGGACGAGGACAGCAATGTTGCGCCATCATCGAGATGACCACTCAGCATGCGCGCGTAAGACAGCTTGCCGCCATGCTGCAGATGGCTGGTCTTGAACACGTAACCGATCGCATCCTTGCTGTCGGGCACGCCGAGACGCTTCGCCGTCTCGGCCACGCCGGGTGCCTCGTGGCGCAGCGCCTTCATCAGCCGTAGCACGCCATTCTCGCGCATCGCCGAGCCCAGCAGCACCGGACAGATCAGTCCCTCGCGCAATTCGCGTGCGAGATCGTCGAATACGGCATCGGCCGGCGGCGCGATGTCGTCAAGCAACTGCTCCATCAGCGCGTCGTCGTGATCCGCAAGCTTCTCCAGCATGGAGAAACGTGCCTCTCTCTCGCGATCGAGATCGCCGCCCTCGAGCTTGATGACTTCGGACGCCTTGTGCTCGCGATAGACGAAAGCGCGCTCGAGTGCGAGATCGACGAAGCCGGCGATCAGATCGCCGTTCCAGATCGGGATCTGCCGCAGCACCAGCGGCACCCGCGAGGCCGGCTGCAATGTGGCCAGCGTCTCGCGCACACGCCTGTGGGCGCGGTCGATCTTGTTGAGAAACAGAAATCTGGGAATGCCGAGGTCTTCGAGTTCGCGCAGGATCAATTGCAGCTGCGGCAATTTTCGCGCATCGGCTTCGCAGACCACAATGGCTGCATCGACGGCGGGTAATGCCGCGCGCATGTCATGCGCGAATTCCACCGAGCCCGGACAGTCGATGAATGTGTAACTGTCGCCCATGAAAGTGGTGGTCGCCGCGGTGAGGCCGACGCCCATTTTGTGGGCTCTGGCTTCCGCATTGGCGTCGCCGATACTCGTACCGTTATCGACGCTGCCCGCCCGCGGGATCGCCCCGGTGCGGGCCATGATCGCTTCAAGCAGTGTGGTTTTTCCGCTCTGGAAAGGGCCCACCAGCGCAATGCACCTTGTGGCATTGCCTTGTGGACCGCGGGGACTTCTCACGTCTTGTCCCATTGCCGCCTCCTTGTCTGGAGCTCGGCCCATGATTGGGTCGGCGATCGATGCTCGACCCGGTCCGGACATTTGGCAAGACGGAAACGTCGCTGCGATGCGGCAGGCGCAATCAAATGTGGGATCACGATACGAAAAATCCGGCTCCGCATATGGCGAAGCCGGATTAGACGCGTTCAAGCGACCGTTGTGGCGATCAGCGGCCCGGGCGCAGTTCCAGGCTCTGCAAACCGGCCGCGACATTCAATCCGACCGAACCCTGCAGGCTTAGTGGCTGCAGGGAGAAGGCGTTTTGCGAACCGCCGACGAGGACATTCGCCCCGACACCGACTCCAACCGACGCACTGCCCTGTGCGCCAGCATAGTTGCCGGAGAGATCGCCGGGGCCGGTATAGTTCACCGGCGCAAACACGGCCCAGGACAGCGCGGTCTGCTCGGTGATGCCGAGATCGATGCCCACCTTGCGGATGGTGGCAACATAAGGCTGGTCCGGACGACCGGTGCCAGTGAGCACGCAACCGAGATTGGTCACCGAGCCGACGACAAATCCCACGCTGGCACCGCCACGGCAGTTCAATACGCCGAGCTGCACGCCCTGCTGTGACTGCGCTTGCGATGCGCTGAGAAAAGCAGTGGCAGCAATACCGAGAACAAGCGAAGGCAGACGGATCATCGGGAAACTCCGGGTGATGAACGGAAGTGAGGATGTCGATTCACTATCCATAGCCAATGATACCGCTCAATGACAGCGTCACGCATGTCACGCGCGCAACAAAAAAGGCCCGCTCGCGCGGGCCTTTTCGTTAACCTTGCCGATCGCTTACGCGATCACAGTGATCGCTGGATCGTAGCGATCGCCGGCGATCGTAGCGATCGCTTAGCGATGGCTGCGATGACGGCGCTTCTTGTAGCGGTGACCGCTGACCGGACCGGTCGCTTCCAGCTCGAGCTGGACGATGCCGCTGGCGACGTTCAGGCCGGTCTGGCCCTGCACCGAGATCGGCTGCAGCGAGTAGGTGTTGCCCGCACCGCCGACAAGGAAGTTGCCGCCGAAGCCGACGCCAACCGATGCATTGGTGCCGACGCCGCCGTAGCTGCCAGCCAGCGCGCCGCGCGGCACGCGGGTGGTCGGAGCGAAAGCAGCCCACTGCACGGTGGTGTTTTCGGTGAAGCCGAGATCAAGGCCGAAACGGCGGATGTTCGCGACGTAACCTTCGGCGCGGCCACCGGCGCTCTGGAATACGCAGTTCAGATGCGCATTCGAACCGAGCACGTAGCCGACGTTCTGGCCGCCACGGCACTCCAGCACGCCAACCTGAACGCTGCCAGGCTGCTGTGCATTTGCGGTCGCAACCGACGCCGCAAAGGCCACGGCCGTCAGGCCGAACATCTTGGAAAGTCGCATAGTGTTACTCCACCTTGGGGATTTGATAGCGAGGGGACAAGAAGGAAGCGCCGTGTCGAAAACAAGGCGCTTCCTGAAATAAGCCCCGAAATCGTCAAAAGTTTCGGAGCAGTTTTTGTTACCGAAGATTTCCGCAGAAGCGCTGGATGCGCTTGCAAGCATCTTCGAGATCCGACGTTTTCGTCGCATAGGAGATGCGGAATGCCGGGCCAAGGCCAAAGGCCGAACCCTGCACCACCGCGACGCCTTCGGTTTCTAACAGTTCTGTGACGAAGTCCTCGTCATTGGCGATAACCTTGCCCGAAGGCGCAGTCTTGCCGATGGTGCCGGCGCAAGACGGATAGACGTAGAACGCGCCTTCCGGACGCGGGCAGTTGATGCCCGTGGCCTGATTCAGCATCGCCACCACGAGATCGCGGCGCTCTTTGAACACAGCATTGTGCTTCGGGATGAAGTCCTGCGGACCGTTGAGCGCTTCCACGGCTGCCCACTGCGCGATCGACGACGGGTTCGAGGTCGACTGCGACTGGATCGTCGACATTGCCTTGATGAGTTCGGCGGGACCACCGGCGTAACCGATGCGCCAGCCGGTCATGCAGTAAGCCTTGGAGACGCCGTTCACGGTCAGCGTGCGATTGAACAGGGACGGTTCAATCTGCGCCGGCGTGGTGAACTCGAAGTCGTCATAGACGAGGTGCTCATACATATCGTCGGTCATCACCCAAACGTGAGGATGCTTCACGAGGACATCGGTGAGCGCCTTGAGCTCCGACTTCTTGTAGGCGGCGCCCGTCGGGTTCGACGGCGAGCACAGGATGATCCACTTGGTCTTCGGCGTGATCGCCGCTTCCAGCGCGGACGCCTGCAGCTTGAAGCCGAATTCCGCGGTACAGACCACGGACACGGGCGTGCCGCCAGCCAGCGCCACCATTTCCGGATAGCTCACCCAATACGGCGCCGGGATGATGACTTCGTCACCCGGGTTCAGCGTCGCCATCAGCGCGTTGTAGAGCACCTGCTTGCCGCCGGTGCCGACGATGATCTGGTTCGGCTTGTAGGTCAGGCCGTTCTCGCGCTGAAACTTGCCGATAATGGCTTCCTTCAGCTCGGGAATACCGTCCACGGCGGTGTACTTCGTCTTGCCGGCCTCGATGGCGTGAATCGCCGCCAGCTTGATGTTCGCAGGGGTGTCGAAATCGGGCTCGCCCGAACCAAGGCCGATGACGTTGCGGCCGGCTGCTTTCAGCGCACGTGCTTTATCCGTGACCGCGATCGTCGCGGACGGCTTCACACGGTCGAGCGCAGCGGACAAAAACGACATCATCTTCTCCTGGGAAAGGTCGCGGACCCGCGGTCGGCGACGTCAAAAATGGCTGATCCTGCTGGGATCGGCGCACCCTAGTGCGTGTGATCTTGCATCGCAAGAAGGTTGGGCAAAAACACATCTGGAAGTGATGCAATTCAGCAACCGTTAAACGGGGAACGATAGCGTCATCCCAGGCCGCAATCGACGATTTGAGCCAAAATGCACCGTTAAGATGACCCGGATCTGGCAGCACATTGAGAGCGGCGCATGGCTGACCCTCGAACGCGTGCGGGCTTACAGCCTGATAGGGCTCGCTTTGGGCACATTGGCCTTCGCTGGCTGGATTGCCATCTCGGACGGCGCGATCGACCGCAATGGCAAGCCGATCGGGACCGATTTCTCGAGCTTCTATACCGCGGGAGCGCTCGCCCTCGAGGGTAAAGCCCTCGATAGTTATACGGCAGCGGCGCACTACGCGCGCCAGCAGCAACTTTTCGGCAGCGACACCCCCTATTACGCCTGGTTCTATCCGCCGATTTTTCTGCTGGTCGCAACTCCGCTGGCAATGCTCCCTTACCCGCTCGCGCTTGCCATCTGGCAGGGTGGCAGCTTCGTATTCTACCTGCTCGTGATCTCGGCGATCCTGAAACGAGCCGCCCTGCCTGATGCGGTCCATCGCCTATGGCTCCCGGTAGCGATGGCGTTCCCGGCGGCATTCATCAATCTCGGTCATGGTCAGAACGGCTTTTTGACCGCGGGCCTGTTCGGCAGCGCCCTGCTCGCACTTCCGCAGCGCCCTTATCTTGCAGGCGTCCTGTTTGCGCTGATGGCCTACAAGCCGCAATTTGCCATCGTCATTCCGCTGGCGTTATTCGCGGCGGGCCAATGGCGATGCATCGCTGCAGCAACCATCACCATCATCGCCCTCACGGGTATCACGAGCGCCTTGTTCGGCATCGACTGCTGGATCGCTTTCGCATCCGTGACCGAGACATCGCGTCAGCTCCTGCTCGAACAGGGGCAGGTCGGATTCGAGAAACTGCAGAGCGCATTCGCGGCCATACGGATGTGGAGGGGAAGTATCGCATCCGCGTATCTCGTCCAGGGCATCGTCTCGATCGCCGTGATTTCCAGCGCAGTCTGGGCGTGGCGCGTCGCACGTGACACAAATCTCAAGGCCGCAATCCTGTTGATCGCAACCCTTCTCGCTTCGCCGCACGTGCTCGACTACGATCTGATGCTTCTCGGTCCAGCCATTGCATTCACGGTCGTAACCGGTTTCAGCAGAGGATTTCGCGATTATGAGATCAGCCTGCTGGCATTGACCTGGATCATGCCGCTACTGACTCGCAGCATCGCAGGCACCATTGAACTGCCGCTCGGCTGCCTGGTGATGATCGCTTTCTATCTCATCGTGCTGCGGCGCATCCTTGCTGATAACAGTACATCGCCGCACCTTCACACCCAGATCGCGGCAGCGTGATCTTCCATTGCGGAATGCAGCCGGACATACATTTTTCCCAATCCAGACTGCCGCAGCCGTTTTCGACTTTTTCCAGTGTCCGGGCCTTGCGACAGGCTCGCATCAGCATCATTGTCTAACCGCGATATGCGTTGGCCAATCGCGCAGTTGCCTTGACCTGACATGAATTGAACACCTGCGAATGTACAAACTCTATTCGATGCAGCGCTCTGGCAATAGCTACAAGGTTCGCCTCGCGCTGGCGTTCCTGGACGCGCCCTATCGCGCCATCGAAGTAGACATCCTGCGCGGCGAGAGCCGTACCCCGGAATTTCTGGCTAAGAATCCCAGCGGCCAGGTGCCGTTGCTCGAGATCGCCGAAGGCCGCTATCTCGCCGAGTCCAATGCCATTCTCTGGTATGTCGCTGTCGGCACGTCTCTGGCGCCGGAATCGCGCATGGACCGCGCCGAGGCCATGCAGTGGATGTTCTTCGAGCAGCACGCCCTGGAGCCGAATCTCGGCGCCGCCTATTTCTGGCTGTGCCTGGTGCGCGGCGGCCGCGACCTGCAGACCCACGCACTGGAAGACTGGATGGAGCGTGGCTATGCCGCGCTGCAGGTAATGGAGAATCACCTCAAGACCCATGACTTCTTCGCCGCGGGCCAGCTGACCATCGCCGACATCGCGCTATACGGTTACACCCACGTCGCCGAGAAGTGCGATTTCGACCTGTCCAACTTCCCGTCGATCCGTCGCTGGCTGCGTCTGGTGGAAACCCAGCCGGGCTTTATTTCCATGGACTGGCACCCGACCTCGTCGGAATACGATACTTTGGACGTAGTCGCCGACGCTTAAACCCTGAAATAGCGGGCATAATCGCCGTGAATGCCATTTTCCCGCCATAGTTACGGCCAAACCCGCCCAAATCTCGCCTGCCGCAGCTGCGAATTTGTAGCACGCGGGTGATTCGCCCGCGATTTGAAGGATTTACGGCCATGATACGGTCGCTTCGCGTGGGTGCAGGATTTCAGGCGCGCCCCACGTCCATCGCATCCACCCGGTTGACCCACGCCGTTGCGGCGTCGCTCGCGGTTGGGTGTCTATCGCTCTGCGTTATCCTCGCCCTGACCGTGATGTCGATCCCGGTGGCGAGTGCGATGCCGCTCTGACGGTCTCACAATTCATAAACACCCGGCCGCGATGCCGCGCATCGCTTCTGCAATCTGCGACTCCGTGATGGAGCCATACCGATGAAAAGGCCCGTAATCTGGGTCACCGTCACGTTGACGGCGGCTATCGTCGTGACCACGACCCTTCTGATCGCCACGACCACGCGCGGCGAAAATACCTCGTTCGGCTCGTCGGCCGGCAGGCTCGAAGTGCAGACCGTCGCCTCCGGTCTCGCTCATCCATGGGCCCTCGCGTTTCTGCCCGAGGGCCGCATGCTCGTCACCGAGCGGCCCGGCCGCATCCGTATCGTCTCGCCGCAGGGACAGTTGTCGCCTGCAGTGAAAGGCGTGCCCGAGGTGATGGCCGTCAGTCAGGGTGGCTTGCTCGACGTCATCACCGACACGAACTATGCGCAGAACGCCACGATCTACTTCTGCTACTCGGAACGTTCGGGCAGCGGCGCTCGCACGGCGATCGCGCGCGGCAAGCTCGTCGAGGGCCCTGTGCCGCGACTCGACGACATGAAGGTGATCTTTCGTCAGGACGGTCCGTTGTCATCGGGCAATCACCACGGCTGCCGTATTGTGCAGGCCCCTGACGGCAACCTGTTTGTCACGCTCGGCGAACACTATAGCGGCCGCGATCAGGCACAGAGTCTCGATAATCATCTCGGCAAGCTGATCCGCATCGCGCCGGATGGCTCGGTACCGAAGGACAATCCGTTTGTCGGCCGCGACGGCGCCAGGCCGGAGATCTGGAGCTACGGTCATCGCAACCAGCAGGGCCTCGCCATCAATCCGGCGACCGGCGACTTGTGGGAGACCGAGCACGGCCCGCGCGGCGGCGATGAAGTGAACATCATCGGCAAGGGCAAGAACTACGGCTGGCCGGTGATCGGCTATGGCGTCGACTATTCCGGCGCGAAGATCCACGAAACCACGTCGAAGCCCGGCATGGAGCAGCCCGTGAAATACTGGGTGCCGTCGATCGCCCCGTCCGGCATGACGTTCTATACCGGCGATCTCTTCCCGCGCTGGCGCGGCAGCCTGTTTAGCGGCGCGCTGGCCGGCCAGATGCTGGTGCGGCTGCAGCTCAACGGAAACACGATCACCTCCGAAGAGCGCATCCTGCAGAATCTCAACGAACGCATCCGCGACGTCCGGCAGGGACCGGACGGTGCGCTCTGGCTGCTGACGGATAGTTCGGCTGGGCGGATTTTACGCGTTACACCGGCGGGGAAGTAAGCGGTCCCGCAAACTCACCACTTGTGGAAAATGAAGAACGCCCCGAGCGCGATGAAGGCAAAACCCAGCGCGTGATTCCAGCCGAGCGGCTCCTTCAGATACAGCACCGAAAATGCCGCAAACACGACCAGCGTGATGACTTCCTGCATCGTCTTGAGCTGGGCGGCATTGTAGACCTCGCTGCCCCAGCGGTTGGCGGGCACCGCAAGCCAGTATTCGAAGAAGGCAATGCCCCAGCTCACCATGATGACGAGAGGCAGCGAATGGTCCTTGAATTTCAGATGGCCATACCAGGCGAAGGTCATGAAGATATTCGAGGCCAGCAGCATCAAAATCGGCAGCAGCAGGGGCGGAATGGTGAAGGGCATTCGATCGGGATCCTTTTTCAAATCGCGGCGCTAACATTCGGGGCCTGCCGCCGGTTCCGGTGGCACCGATAGCATTTGAAACGAACAAACGGAAAATGATGCCGGGGGCCCTTCACGCACCGTTAGCTATACCAGCAGGAAACTGTGGGCCTTTCTGCAACCAGCGGCCAACCTGTGTTTCTTACCTCTGTACGGACACAGGTACGGCCGATGCAGCACGACTGGCGACTGATTCTCGATCCGGGAATTGAAACGGCGATCGTCGTGATCGCAGCCGTCGGTATCACTTTGGCAATCCGCCTCTTTCGGCTGCGACGCGCGGCCCGGGCCCGCGAGAACGAGCAGCACGCCACTGCCCAGCGTCTCTCCGCCGCGCTCGATCGGATCGATATCGGTATCGTTCTTCTCAATGCCGACACCCGCGCCGAATTCATCAACCGCGCCTTCCGCGACTACTTCAAACTCCCCGACGAGAAGGCCGACAGCAAGCCGCCGCTGATCGCGCTGATGTATCATGCACGCGATACCCACGCTTACGCCCTCCCCGACGACGAGGTCGACAGCTTCATCGCCAAGCGCGTCGAGATGATCCGCGCAGGCAATCCCACGCCGACGATGTTGCGCTTCGCCAATGGCCGGGTGCTACGGCTGAGTTGCGCTGTGCTACCCGATGGCGGGCGGATGCTGAGCTACACTCCGGTGACCGACCTCATTCGTCACACCGACGACCTCTCGGAGCGCGACTATTATCTGGCGCTGCGTGAGGGCGACGTGTTCGGCCCACACCGGCTGGACGCAGCCGAATAGGGCGTAACGCCACCTGTGGATATCCCGGGTTGTCATGGCGATGTCACTCGCCCCGGCTAGGCTCCCCCATGCAGCCGGTTGCTTCCCCCCGTCGCCAATCGGGTGCTTCCCCAGCGGTCTCCGTCAGTTGCCGCGCTGACCGGGACCGCTTCTTTTTGCCTGCGGAAGCCGGCCCCGGTATAACAACTCCATGATCCGTTTCGCCGCCGTCCTGCTCTCCTTGACCGTGCTGACGCTGCTGCTGGCGCCGTTTCAGCTGATCGCACTGGCCTTTGGCCTGCGCTGGCAGCAGAGCATTCCGCATCTGTTTCATCGCCTGCTCTGTGCGTTGATCGGTGTGCGCATTCACGAGGTCGGCAAGCGGACATCGGACACGCCGGTGCTGATCCTCTCCAATCACGTCTCATGGCTCGACATCATCGTCATCGGTGCCAGGGCGCCCGTGGTGTTCGTCGCCAAAAGCGAAGTTGCCAAATGGCCCGTGTTCGGCTGGCTCGCCAAATTGCAGCGCACGATTTTTGTCGAGCGCGAACGCCGGCAGAAGACCGGCGCGACGGCGCAGGAAATCGGCGACCGCATGCTGTCCGGCGATGCCGTCGTGCTGTTCGCGGAGGGCACCTCCAGCGACGGCATGCGCGTGCTGCCGTTTCGCTCGGCGCTGATCGGCTCGGTGCATCACGCGCTCGGCGAGTCCACGCATCATGACAAGATCACCGTGCAGCCGATGTCGATCGCCTATGTCGGCTTCGGCGGATTGCCGGTCGGCCGCGCCTTTCGCGAGAACGTGGCGTGGTATGGCGACATCGACCTGATCCCGCATTTCATCGGCATCCTGTCGTCGGGCGCCATTGACGTCGTCGTGAGCTGGGGCGAAGCCGTCGCCTATGACATGTCCACCGACCGCAAGACCATCACGCGCGATGCGGAAAACGCCGTGCGACGCATGACATCCGCAGCCCTGCGCGCCGGCCCGCCGCTGAAGACCCCGGCCGCCCTGCCCGCGCCGGGAGCTCAAACGCCCGCCTCCGCCATCGCCTGAACACCCCGCGCGACTGCCATGATGCAGCGCGTCTTGCTGCGCGACGAGGCGCGCGCCATAACCTCGGTCCGCGCTTCCCTCACAAGGCATACTCATCATGGAAATCCGCAATCTCGGCCGCTCCGGCCTTCGCGTCTCTGCCGTCGGTCTCGGCTGCAACAATTTCGGCCAGCGCACCGATCTGGAGACCTCACGCAAGGTCATCCACAAGGCGATCGATCTCGGCATCACACTTTTCGACACCGCCGACATCTATGCCGGCATGGGCGGCTCCGAGACGGTGCTGGGTGAAGTGCTCGGCGATCGCCGCAAGGACATCGTGCTCGCCACCAAATACTGCAAGCCGATGAGCAATGACGGCAGCAAGCAGGGCGCCTCGCGCCGCTACATCATGAGCGCCGTCGAGGCCAGCCTGAAGCGGCTGAAGACCGACTATATCGATCTGTATCAGCAGCACGATTACGATGCGCTGACGCCGATCGAGGAAACACTGCGCACCCTCGACGACCTCGTACGCCAGGGCAAGGTGCGCTATATCGGCAATTCCAACTTCCCGGCCTGGCGCATCGCTGAAGCCGAGATGGCCGCGCGCCAGATGGGCGTTGCGCCCTTCGTGTCCTGCCAGGACGAATACAGCCTCGTCGTCCGCGACATCGAGAAGGACCTGCTGCCAGCTGCACAGCATTTCAACCTCGGCCTGCTGCCGTTCTTCCCGCTCGCCAACGGCCTCCTCACGGGCAAGTACAAGCCCGGCGCCGAGCCGCCAGCCGACTCGCGTTTCGCCAAGGCGCCTGCCTTGCGCGATCGCTCGGCCACGCCGCGGAATCAGGCCATCGTCGAGAAGCTCGATGCTTTCGTGAAGGCTCGCGGCCACACGCTGCTCGAACTCGCCTTCTCCTGGCTCGCGGCACGGCCGCAGGTCTCAAGCGTCATCGCGGGCGCAACGCGCGTGGAGCAGATCGAGCAGAATGTGAAAGCCGCCGAGTGGAAGCTGACGGCGGAGGAGATGAAGGAGATCGACGTGATTACGCTGGCAACGTAGCCCAGCAACGCACGTCGCTACAATTTCTGTCATGGCCGGGCTTGTCCCGGCCATCCACGTCTTGACCACTGTCGATTTAACAAAGGCGTGGATGCCCGGGACAAACCCGGGCATGACGAGTTCTTCTGTAGCTACCCCACCAATCCCTTTGCCGGCTTCACCAGCGCACTATCAGGAAACACCTGCTCGGCCAGTGCGCGCTCGCTGATGCCGAGGTGATCGTGCAGCACGCCCTTGAAGATCGCGCGCAAATCCGTGGTCGGGGCGAGATCACGGGCTTCATAGAGTTTGCCATTCGCAAGGCCTGGCCAGTCCGCAATCACGCGTCCGCCTTTCACTGCGCCGCCAGCAAGCAACGCAATCGTGCCGGTGCCGTGATCGGTGCCTGCGGTGCCGTTGATCTTGGCGGTACGGCCGAACTCGGTGGCGACAACAACGATCGTGTCGCGCCAATGCGCGCCAAGCCCGCTTTCGAATTCCGCCAGCGCGCCATCGAGACCACCGAGCAATTGCGCGAGGCGCCCGACCGGGCCGCCTTCCTGCGCATGGGTGTCCCAGCCATCGAAGGCCAGCGCCGCGATGCGCGGGCCGTCATCAGCAGCCATCAGCTTCGCCGCGCCGCGTGCGACCTGGCGCATCGCCTCATTGGGATTGCCGCCGCCTTTCGGCTTCATCGCATCGCCCACGGCAATCTTGTCGAGCTTCAGGCCCTGCGACAGCGCCGTCGCCAAAGCGGGATCGCGATCCTGATACAATTGGATCAGCCGCATCGCCGTATCATCGGCCGCATTGGGCAGATTGACCGGCGCCCAGCCCACCGTCGGCGCGGCGCCGCGTAGCACCAGCGGCGTGGTCGGTCCGATCGCGAGACCGGACGAGACGCGTTCGCCGCGCGGCAGCGTTTCAATGGCGCGGTTGAGCCAGCCGGACTGCACGCGGCCGGGGCCGGCATAACCGCTCTCCAGCACGTCCTGTCCGTCGAAATGCGAGCGCTCGCGATAGGACGTCGCAACCGCATGGACCACGGCCGCTTTCTTGTCGCGATACATGCGCGCGAATTCCGGCATCGCCGGATGCATGCCGAAGAACGAGTCCAGCGCAATGGCTGCGTTCGGTCCGTCCTTCGCCAGCGCGATCGAGCCGTGCAGGCCCGCGTAATCGGGATCGCCGAGCGGCGCGACTGTGGCGAGGCCATCCAGCGCACCGCGCAGGATCACGACGATGAGGCGCGGATCGCGCGCGTCGGCGGCGCGGGCAAACTTCGGCAGATAGGCCCAGGCGGCAAAGGCTGCGCCTGATAGCAAGAGCGAGCGGCGCGTGGGGCCGAGCATGCGGCTTTCACAGCAGTCCATCGTCATCTCCTCTGGAATTCCGGCGACATCAGCAACAGCGTCAAGGCCTGTTGCCGCGTCTCCGCACGCGCGATCGTCTGTCGTGTTTCGGATGACGCCGCCTCGCCGGCGACCACATCCAGCATCTCGCGCGGATCGATACTGTCGGGCAGCCGCGTCGATAACTGTGCGGCGAGATCGAGCCGCAGCTTCATGCCTTCGGGCACCGCCCATGCGGCATTGCCGTCCGGAAAGCCGTTCGGCCCCGGCGGCGTCCATAGCGGCTGGCCAAGCGTCTGCAGGCCCGCGAAGTAACGGCCGGGATCTTCCGGGATACGCGCCAGCAATCGGCCGGTGGAGATCAGGTATTCATAGGGCGTGCGCAGCTTGGCCATCGGCATCTGCCAGGCTTCATTGGAGTCCAGCAGCGCGAGTGCCAGCGCCTTCAGATCGCCGTCGGTCTTTTTGAACACGCCTTCCAGCCGCGCCAGCAATGCCGGCGGCGGCGCGTCCGCCACGAAATGCTGCGCGAATTTCCTGGCGATGAATTTCGCTGTCGATGGATGGCGTGCGAGATCGGCCAGCGCGGCTTCGCCCTGCGTCACCCCGGTGTCGTCATAGGTCTTGCCCAGCAATTGCTGCGGCCCGGGCTCATGGGCATTGGCTTTGAAAGCGAAACTGCCGGGCGTGCCGATCTTTCCCTCGCGGCCGGCAAAGGTCCAGCCGGTGATGATGCGCGCCAGCGATGTCACGTCGGCCTGCGTGTAGCCGCCGCCAACGCCGAGCGCATGCAGCTCCATGATCTCGCGCGCGAGGTTCTCGTTGAGTCCGCGCTTGCCCCTCTCGCCGGCTTTCGAATTCGGGCCGATCGATTGCTGGTTGTCGAGAAAGAACAACATCGCCGGATGCTGTTCGACGGCCTTCAACATGTCGGCAAATTTGCCGAGCACATAGGGACGGATCGCCTCGCGCTCGAATGAACCCGCCCACATCCGCGCCGGATCGCCCTTGCTGGCCGAGATGCAGAAGTGGTTCGACCAGAACACCACGAGGCGCTCGACGAAGCCGCCCTCGGCAATGGTTGCGCGCTGGATCCGCGCCAGCGCTTCTGCGCGGTAGGTTTTCTGCACCACATTGGGCGGCAGCGCGACGGCCGGCGGCGGCTTCGGCGCGTCAGGCTGTGCGGTCATGGTGGTGTTGCCGGTCATGGCATTATTCATATTGGCCGGCGCTTCCGGCTTCTTGTCCATGGCAGCCGGCGGCGCCTCGACAGGCACCAGCCCCGGTGTCTTCAGCGCCGCCTCGCGCGCTGTCTTCACCTCGAGCTGATAGGCGAACATCGCCTGCCCCAGCTCCGTCGTCGATTGCAGGCCGGGCAATTCCAGCAGCGCCGCATTAGCGCGCGCGAGCTCGGCTTTCACGAAACCGCGGGGATCGGAGGCCGCATTGACGATATCGCCGGAGGCGCCGCCCCGCGCGCCAAAGCCGAATCGGTTCAGCGCAATCAGCGCGCCTTGCGGGTCGCGGGCCATCGGGTTTCCCTCACTCTGCCTTCGTCCTATGATGGATCTGGCCATCACAGGCGCCACACCCGATATACGGGTGGAGCAGATGAACCCGGCATGAAAATCGCGCTGAAATTTGGGTTGCTTTCATGAATTATCCGACAGAAAGCTTAAAGCCGCTCAGCCGCCGCCTCACCTGCTCGGATTGCGGGACCGAATTCGGCTGCGACCTGTCGGGCAATTGCTGGTGCGCCGAGGAAACGGCGAAACTGCCGATACCGACCACAGGCGGCGATTGCCTGTGTCGCGACTGCCTGCGCACCAAGGCGGCAGTGGCGGCGCCTGCCACGACCTGACGGACATACCTGACCGCGTAGCGCACAATTGCGCATCGGCTACAGCAACCGCTTACACCATGCCCGCGTTGCGCCGGTCGCGATCGGGTTGCGCATAGTAGCTGCGTTTGGCCTGCAGCATTTCCATATCGGCACGCTTGACCACGGATTCGAGCCGTTCGCCGGTCCGGCCAGTGGCAATCCCGGTGGAGAGACTCAGCGCCAGATCGGGATAGTACTGATTGTTGACTTCAATCAGCCCGGCTAACGACGCCAGCACCGCTTCGCCTCCGATGGCATCGGTCCCGGGCAACACGACAGCGAATTCGTCGCCGCCGATCCGCGAGACAGTGGCCGGCTTCTCGACCAGCTCGCCAAATACCTCGCCGGCACGACGCAGCAATGCGTCTCCGGTAGCATGGCCAAGGTCGTCATTGGCCGTCTTCAACCCGTTGAGATCGGCCACGATCACGGTGACCGGATGCGCTCCCCTGCGTTCGAGCCGGTTCAGTTCGTCCACGAAGAACGAGCGGTTCGTCGTGCGCGTCAACACGTCGTGGGTGCCGAGATATTCCAGATAGGCTTCCGCCTTCTTGCGCGCGGTGATGTCGGTCAGTGCGACCTGCACCTGTGACCAGTCGCGCTCATGTCCGGGTAAGACCGAAAACTGCAGCAACAGATGAAGCTTGGTGCCGTCGAGCGCGTAGTTGACGACCTCGCGTTGCTGGAACAGCTTGCCGTCCCACAGGTCGATCAGTTGCTCGCGAAAATGCGGCTCCATCTCGTCGCGAAACACATCCGACAATTGACGGAGCAACGTGTCCTTGTCGGGCGCGCCGAACAGTTCCAGCGTACGGCTGTTGACATCGAGCACGCGGATCTCGCTCATGCAGCGCAAAACGAATTCCTCATGCACGTCCGTGAAGACGCGAAAATCCTCGATGCCCCGCGCGCGGACGTCGTCCACCAGGCGCTTGACGCCGCTAAAATCCTCGACCCACAGCGACACCGGCGAATGCGCGAACAGACCGAACGCATAATTCTCGCTCTCCGCTAGGCGACGACGCGCGCTTTCGCGTTCGGTCACGTCCTCGATGGCGATCATCACGCGATCCCAGCGCTCTTCATGCCCGGGAAGAACAATACCGTGCAGCTGGATGTCGAGACGCTCGCCCTTCAGCGTGTAGTTGACCGTATGGCTGGAAAAATGATTCCGGCCGCTCCAGAGCTGCGCCAGTTCCGACACGTGGCTCTTGAACGTATCATCGCGCATCACCAGGCCGAGACTGAGCGTCAGGTGGGACAGGTCGCGCGCACCGAACAGTGACAGCGTCTTGCGATTGACCTTGAGAATGCGGATGTGCTGCGAGCACTCTCGAACCCGTTCGGGATTGGCGAGCAGGAATGTCTCGATATCGTCGACACCCTGCGCCTGCCACTGCTCGAACAGCGCCTTCACATCACTGTAGTCCTCGATCCAGAGCGAGACCGGGGCAAGGTCGAACATCATGGCGTCGTCGGCGAGATTGGTAGGTGGAACGGACATGGAGACCTTGGCGCGAAAGACGGCGTGAATCGTTGAGGTATTCCCTTATAGCGAGAGTTCTCAAGAATATCTGCCGGATTTCGAAGCGGGCATGTGGGAACCGCTCAAGCGGGATTTAAATACCAGCAACTGCCCGTTCAACGCGCCACCACTGTTAGCTCACCATTAGCTCAGACCGGATAGCCGGCCGAGTTCCGCGCCATGCCGTCAAAAGCATCAAGCATTTTTTCGCGCCACGCATAGATCGCGTCGTCTTCCGCCAGCAGTTTGAACGGCGAGATGGCACGTGCCCATTGGAACGGACCGAACACGATGTAGTCAGCATAGTTTGGCGCGGCGCCGCCAAGGAATGGCTGCGTCTTCAGGGTGAGGCGCATCGGATCAAGCGACTTGCGGAAGGTATCAACGCCCGCGTCGCGATTGGATGCGACCTCTTCCAGCGACTTCTTGAACCGCGCTTCGCGACTCTCGCGGAAATAGACCTGATCGACCGGACGCAGATGACCATGAATGTCCGCGACGATGAACGGGAACATGCCGGCGACCACGACCGTGTCGCCCCACCAGTTCAGCATCCGCCCCATGGCGCGGCCACCCTCGCCGCCGAACAGTGACGGGCGATCCGGATAGGTGTCTTCGAGATAATTGGCGATCGCCCAGGAATCATTGACCGCGCGCTCACCATCGAGCAGCACCGGCACCTTGTCCGATTTGTGCTTGTTGATCGCGTCCTTCTCGGTGAAGCGCCACGGGATCGTCGCTGCCTCGAGGCCCTTATGCGCCAGCGCCATCCGGATGCGCCAGCAATACGGGCTGAAGGGACGATCTTCTTCGGTGCCGACCAGTTCGAACAGCTGCAGTGCCATGATTGCTTCTCGTTATTCTGAGCTAACTCTTTACCACGGCCGACGTCTGGCCGAACAGCAGCTTGCGCTCCTCCTCGGTGCGGATCGGCGGCTGGCCGAAATTGGGATTGACCTCTTTGGCGATCTCATAGGCGCGTTTGACGGCGGGACGCTCGGCAATGATTTCGAGCCAACGCTTGAGATGCGGGAAATCGTTGATGTCCTGGCTCTGGTTCTTGTAGGGCACGATCCAGGGATAGCTCGCCATATCGGCGATCGAATAGTCACCGGCGATGAATTTGCGATCTGCGAGGCGCTTGTTGAGCACACCATAGAGACGGTTGGTTTCGTTCACATAGCGATCGATGGCGTAAGTGATCTTTTCCTGGGCGTAATTACGGAAGTGATGGTTCTGTCCAGCCATCGGCCCGAGACCGCCCATCTGCCAGAAGACCCACTGGATCGCGTCATAGCGCACAGCGAAATCGCCCGACAGGAACTTCCCGGTCTTCTCGGCGAGATAGAGCAGCATCGCGCCGGACTCGAACACCGAGATCGGCTTGCTACCGCTCTTGGGCGCATGATCGACCAGCGCCGGAATGCGGTTGTTCGGCGCAATCGCCAGAAACTCGTCCTTGAACTGGTCGCCCTTGCCGATATTCACCGGGATGATCTTGTAGGGCAGCCCCGCCTCCTCAAGAAAGATCGTGATCTTGTGGCCGTTCGGCGTGCTCCAGTAGTAAAGGTCGATCATCGGGCGTTCCTGCGCATGCTGGATGAAGCGCATCCGAACTGAATGCGATTGCATCGAGTTCGCCAGATCGACCATATGAAGTCAATGGCATCGCCATGCCGGGACGTTGAACCGTCCTGCAAAACACGAATGCCGGGCTCCTGCGGAGCGCTGTATTCGCTGGCGGTGGTATGTGAAGTCGTAAATCAGCAGCGCGCGACTTGCATGCCTGTGATCGCGATACCCGTCGTCTTTCCGGTAGCGCCGGGGATCCTGGCAGCTTCGGTCGCTTTGCCGGTGGCAAGATCGACCACGCCTGGCGCGCCATGCCCCTGAAAATAAATTCCTCCGGGTACATCCAATTTCCGCGCGGCAAGGTAGACTGACCATGCAAGGGCATGGACATGACTGGGAATGGCACCATCACCGAGACCCAGCGCGACGAGGCGGGTCTCGACCACGCGCACGAGGCGCAGCTCTCGGCGGCGTTGGCGCGCTGTGCAGCCGGCGATCATGCGGCCCTGCAGATGATCTATAGCAGCGAAGCCCCGAAGATGATCGGCATCGCCCGCCGCATCCTGTTCCGGCAGGATCTCGCGGAGGAAGCCGTGCACGACGCCTTCGTGCGGATCTGGTGCGCCGCCGCCTCGTTCGATCCGCATCGCGGCTCAGCCCGCGGCTGGCTCCATGCGGTGGTACGTAAGCCCGCGCTCAGCATTCACCGCAATGAGCATCGCTATGATGCGTCCGACGACAGCGCGCTCGATATCGACTGCGAGGCGACCGTGACGCGGATGCCGGAGACATCGGCGCTCCGCAAATGCCTAGAGGGTATAGACCGGCCGCGCCGCGATGTCGTGGTATTGGCCTATGTCCATGGCATGAGCCATGGCGAAATGGCCGGACGGCTGAAGGTACCGCTCGGCACCGTGAAGAGCTGGGTCCGCCGCAGTCTGTTCTCGCTGCAGGAGTGCATGGGATGAGCATGCGCGACGACAACACGCATTCCACCGACGATCTTGCGGCCGACTATGTGATGGGCCTGCTGGAAGGCGCGGAGCTTGCCGCTGCCGAAGCGCGCATGACCGACGATGCCGAGTTCGCCAGGGCCGTCAGCGTCTGGCGTGAGCGATTGGCCGATCTCGACGCCACCGCCGAAGCGCTCGCCCCCAGTGCTGGGCTGTGGGACCGCATCTCCGACTCCACCAGGATCAAACCCGAGATCCCGCTGCCCGGCGCCCGCGCCGCGCTGCGCGGCGCAACGCTGTGGGACAATATCAGCTTCTGGCGCGGCGCCGGCATCGGCGGGGTGTTCACGGCCTTGATGCTTGTGGTGGTGCTTATCGGCGCGCTCGCGACGTCGCGCCAGCTGCGCCGCGAGCTGATTGCGCTGGCTCAGCGCAAGCCGATCTATGTCGCCGTGCTGGTCAATGACGCCACCAAGGAAGCCGGCGCCATCGTCAACACCTTCTCCGACGGCCGCGTCGAACTGATCCCGCTGCGCCCGATCGACGTCCCCGCCGGCCGCACGCTGCAGGTCTGGACCCTGTGGGATCGCAGCATCGGCCCGAAGTCCATCGCCGTCACCAGCCAGTCGCGCACCCTGCAGCTCGATCTCGAAGAGCTGCCGGAAGCCGTCCCGGATCAGCAGTTCGAGATCACGCTTGAGCCAGAAGGCGGCTCGCCGATCGGGCAACCGACCGGGCCGACTCTCTTCAAGGGCAATGCGGCGCGGGCGCTGTGAATTGCAAAAGCCGATCCACGGCAATATCGCCATGGATCGACCGGTCTGTTCACGCCTAGCGAGATTCCACCTCTTTCGGCTTCCCGATAGATCCAGTTGGACTCAAATCTCCTTCTGCAGGCTTTGCCGTGTTACGCACATCGGGCGTATTTGAAGGTCGACCGGACAACAGCGAAGGATTTCTTGGGGACCGTAGTCGGGCAAGATATTGTCGGCGTTCAAGCGACGCGCTGTACAACCGTCCGCCCTCGCCCGGCACAAGGTCAGCCTCAAACGCAGCTTTGGCCAAAGCTTGATTCAACGCAGTCTGACATTTGTTCTTTGAAGTGGGATTGACCACATACTCGGTCGTATCGCCCAGCAAGTTTTGACACGACCGCCACATCAGCTTCGTCACAAGGAAGAAATGTGGAGTGTATGCTTCAATGGCGAGTGTCGCGTAGTTCATGTTCCACACGAAGTCGCGCCATAGGCGAAGATCTCCATTCCCGTTGTTCATAATTTGCAGCGCATATGCCAGGGTGCCGCAAACTTCGCCGGGCGCCATGGCATAGCTGGCTGGATAATATCCATCAGGCCCGGGAGTTACGATCACCGGTGTCAGCTGGCACCGCTTCGTAAGATTGTCGATGATCAGCCACATGTTGAGTTCAAGCGAGTCTCGATAAAGTGGCAGCAAGGTGAGAACCGGGCCAGCGCTGGAAAAGCTCAGACTAAGAAGATCATCGACCAGGGAAGTTGCTTGATTGACTGCCTTGGTTGCGTGAATGGCGGCTTTCACTGAGTCCGAAACGACCGGGATCTTCCCCATCAATTTGTCACGAATTTCGGAAAGTGATGCGTTGCTTTCGGCATTGAAGAGCGTCGTCAGCGCGAGTCTGAACAGCGCGTAGTCCAATCTCGCCATCTTCTCATCGAAAAACTGGCAAACCGCCGGCAGTGTAAATCTTGCGGCTTCAAGCGTACCGATCGCTGCAACCGTGTTGTCCGTTACCACGACTTTCGTGCTCGTATCGGGATAGAGGCAATGGTAGGCTTCATAGGCCGTTTCCACCGCAGCCCTCATATTTGCTTCGATAGCGAGCTTGTCAGCTTCGTTATGACCGGCTTGCCGCGCGGCGGCCAGCAACACACCAACCAACAAATATGACCGAAACAACCTGTGGCTTTTCGTGTTTGCAACGAAGAGAACATAATCTTCGCCCTGCGCGACGATCCCCCCTCTTCGATTGATCTCCGCACACCCCGTCAGCATTGACGCCACCAGAACAAGCGCCATCATTCGCGCAGTAAAGCGCGTCGCGAATCTTGAAAACATGATCGCCCCCAAGCAAATCTTCGATTTGTAATGGGGTAAAGCTCGCCAGATTCGCGATGCATCCAGTAGTTGATATTTATCAGGTCATTTCTTTTGATTGATTTATCCACATCAATCGCCCTTGGGTTGAATGTCCATTTGCGCGCCGAAAGCAGCGCGGCGGCGCCCCTCGCGTCGTCGAGGAAGACGACTCACCGACCGGGCCTGTATTGTTCAAGTGCAATGCCGCGCGGGCGTTGTCGTCTCGCGGCGATCGGTTTTGGCCATTGAACGCTTCGGCCTGCGGAAGCGACAAACGGCCAGTATTCGGCGTCGAATGGCGCGTTGCGGAGAGAATGCATGCGATATTCGACCGATGATCTGCGCGCGGCTGTGACAGCCGGCGTGCTTCCTTCCACGCAGCTCGACGCCCTGCTGGCTTTCCTCGCTGCGCGTGCGCCGGCACAGCCGGCTGCCGGGCCCAAATTCGATGTCGTGCATTTGCTCTGGTATGCCGGCGCGCTGGTGGTGATATCAGCGATGGGGTTGTTCTCGACGCTGGCGTTTTCGCAAATGGGTGGAGCGGCGCTGACCGCCACTGCGCTGGTCTATGCCGGCCTGTTCACCGCTGCCGGACACTATCTCTGGACGGTCAAGAAGCTGCGCACGCCGGGCGGACTGCTGATCGCGGTTGCCGTGGCGATGACGCCGCTTGCCGTGTTCGGCATCCAGGATGCTTACGGCGCATGGACTGAGTTCGGCAAGCCGGCGGCGATGCGCGATTTCTATATCTGGATCAAGGGCAGCTTCGTCTTCATGGAGCTTGCCACCATCGCCGCAGCGATCGTGGCACTGCACTTCTATCGCTTTCCCTTCATCGTCTTCATCATGGCGGTCGCGCTGTGGTTCCTGTCGATGGACGTCGTGCCGTGGATCACCGGCACCAGCTACGGCAGCTGGGAAATGTCGCGCAAGATTTCCATCTGGTTCGGCCTCGGCATTCTGGTTGCTGCGGTGATCGTCAACCTGCGCCAGCGCAGCGGCGATTTCGCATTCTGGCTTTATCTGTTCGGCGTGCTCACATTCTGGGGCGGCATCAGCGCCACGTCGAACGGCACCAATCTCGACAAGGCGCTATACTGCCTGCTGAACATCGGCTTCCTGCTGATCTCCGTCGCTCTGTCACGGCGGGTATTCGCGGTGTTCGGCACCATTGGCATTGCGATCTATCTCGGCGACCTCGCCGAGAAGATCTTCAAGGACTCGATGCTGTTCCCGTTCGCACTGTCGCTGATCGGCATCGGCATCATTGCGCTGGGGCTGTATGTCCATCGCCACCAGCACGCCATCGGCGCCTGGGTCGATGCGCGCCTGCCCGAAGCGCTCAAGCGGCTGCGGGCGGAACCGGTCGCCGGACAGGTTTGACGAGGCCGGCCCTGCAGGCAGAAAGCACGACGGCAAGTCTCATCCCTTGAACCGACCATTCCCTTCAGGCATCCTTGCAATCAAGGATAGCATTCAAGGGAGGCTGCCATGGCGTTGTCGCGTCGGACCGTTCTGTTGTCGCTGGCCCTGTCACTTGCCGTCGTGCTGCCAGCCAACGCTGCCAGCTTCCTCGTCAGGCTCGATCCCGACAAGGATGGCACCGTCGACATGGCCGAGGCCAAGGCCGCCGCCGGCAAATTGTTCGACCTGCTCGACCGCGACAAGGACGGCACGCTGGACGCCCGGGAACTACGCGGCCGCATGAGCAAGAGCGAATTCGCTGCTGCCAATCCGGACAATGACGGCACGCTCGACAAGGCGGAATATCTCGCCGTGGTGGAAACGCGGTTCCGCGCGGCAAATCCCGATAATGACGGCACCATCGATGCCAGGGAATTCGCCACGCCAGCGGGCAAGAAGCTGTTGAAGCTGCTCAAGTAGGGCCCTTTTATCGCCATCGGACTCGCCCCATATTCGACCCATGGCGAAGAAACCCGACTCTCCGAAAAAGCCCGCAAAATCAGTCAAGACACCCGCCGCCAAGCCTAGCGCCGGCCGTCCAGAGGTCAAACCGATCGGGCCTGCGCTGGCGGAGCTGTTGAATCCCGCGATCAATCGCGGCGATGCCGGCATGGGCTCGGGCACCGGGTTGCAGCCACCGCCGACCAATTCCTTCGAGCGCCGCTCCGGCGGCGAGGCCGCGGTGCATCGCGCCCGCAAGTCGACGCCGAAGAAGTTTGACGGCGACGAGGGCATGCGCCCGACGCCATTGCAGCCGTTTCCACAGCCGGTTGTCGCGCCCTATGCGCCGCGGCTGAGCGAGCAGAAGGGTCTCGAGGAAGCGCCGCAGGCCAATTACAACACCTCGGCCTCGATCCCGACGCTAGATCCGGAACTGGCCAAGCAGCTTGGCTTCACCACCGAGGAAGAAGACGCCGAAGCGCTGACGGCGCGGCCGCCGCGCAACAAGATGGAAGCGCTCGGCGTCGCTGCGACGGCCGATGCGCTTGACGCGCTGATCCGCGACGGCCGTCCGGAATTCCGCGAGCAGAAAGTGTGGACGCCGCACCGTCCGCCGCGCCCGGAGAAGTCCGAAGGCGGCGTGCGCTTCGAGCTGAAATCCGAATATGAGCCGAAAGGCGACCAGCCCACCGCGATCAAGGAACTGGTGGAGGGCATCGACCGCAACGACCGGACTCAAGTTCTGCTCGGCGTCACCGGCTCCGGCAAGACCTACACCATGGCCAAGGTGATCGAGGCGACGCAGCGCCCGGCCATTATTCTGGCGCCGAACAAGACGCTCGCCGCGCAGCTCTATGGCGAGTTCAAGAACTTCTTCCCCGACAACGCGGTCGAGTACTTCGTCAGTTATTACGACTACTACCAGCCGGAAGCCTACGTTCCGCGCACCGACACCTATATCGAGAAAGACTCGTCCATCAACGAGCAGATCGACCGCATGCGCCATTCGGCGACGCGTGCACTGCTAGAGCGCGACGACGTCATCATCGTCGCCTCGGTGTCGTGCATCTACGGTATCGGTTCGGTGGAAACCTATACCGCGATGACCTTCGCGCTGAAGAAGGACGAGCGCATCGATCAGCGCCAGCTCATCGCCGACCTCGTCGCTTTGCAATACAAGCGCACCCAGCACGATTTCACCCGAGGCACCTTCCGCGTCCGCGGTGACGTCATCGACATCTTCCCGGCCCACTATGAAGACCGCGCCTGGCGCGTGAACCTGTTCGGCGACACCGTCGAGAGCATCGAGGAGTTCGATCCGCTCACCGGCCACAAGCAGGACGAACTCGAATTCATCAAGATCTACGCCAACTCGCATTACGTGACGCCGCGGCCGACGCTGATCCAGGCGATGAAGTCGATCAAGGAAGAGCTGAAGTGGCGTCTCGACCAGCTGCACAATCAGGGCCGGTTGCTCGAGGCCCAGCGCCTCGAACAACGCACCACCTTCGATCTCGAAATGATGGAAGCCACCGGTAGCTGCGCCGGCATCGAGAACTATTCGCGCTATCTCACCGGACGCCGCCCCGGCGAACCGCCGCCGACTTTGTTCGAATATGTCCCCGACAATGCGCTGGTCTTCGCCGACGAAAGCCATGTTTCGGTGCCGCAGATCGGCGCCATGTTCAAAGGCGACTTCCGCCGCAAGGCGACGCTGGCGGAATATGGCTTCCGCCTGCCCTCCTGCATGGACAACCGCCCGCTGCGCTTCGAGGAATGGGACATGATGCGCCCGCAATCGATCGCGGTGTCGGCAACGCCGTCCGGCTGGGAGCTGCAGGAATCCGGCGGCGTGTTCGTCGAGCAGGTCATTCGCCCCACCGGCCTGATCGACCCGCCGATCAATATCCGCCCGGCCCGCACCCAGGTCGACGATCTCCTCGGCGAAGTCCGCGCCACCGCGGCCGCGGGCTACCGCTCGCTGATCACCGTGCTGACCAAACGCATGGCGGAAGACCTCACGGAGTTCCTGCATGAGCAGGGCATCCGCGTGCGCTACATGCACAGCGATATCGACACCATCGAGCGTATCGAGATCATCCGCGACCTCCGCCTCGGTGCCTTCGACGCGCTGGTCGGCATCAACCTGCTGCGCGAAGGCCTCGACATTCCCGAATGCGCGCTGGTTGCCGTGCTCGACGCCGACAAGGAAGGCTTCTTGCGTTCGGAGACGTCGCTGATCCAGACCATCGGCCGCGCTGCGCGTAACGTCGATGGCCGCGTCATTCTCTATGCCGACCAGATGACCGGCTCGATGCAGCGCGCCATCGCCGAAACCGATCGCCGCCGCGAGAAGCAGATGGAATACAACACGCTGCACGGTATCACGCCGGAAAGCGTGAAGAAGTCGATCGGCGACATCCTCAACTCGGTCTATGAAGGTGACCGCGTGCTGGTGGATATCGGCGGCGGCATGGCCGAAGACGCCATCACCATCGGGCATAATTTCGAAACCGTGCTGGCCGATCTGGAAGTGCGGATGCGCGAGGCCGCGGCCGACCTGAACTTCGAGGAAGCCGCAAGGCTCCGCGACGAGGTCAAGCGCCTCCGCGCCACCGAACTCGCCGTAGTCGACGACCCCACCGTCAAGCAGCGCGGCGTCACCGCACGCGGCGGCGGTTACAAAGGTGAGAAGAAATATGGCGATGCCGCCAACCTGCCCGCGCGTCTCGACAAGGCCGCGCAAGGCAAGGCGCGCGGCAAATACGCGAGCAAGGCGCGCAAGCCGACGCTGGACGAGATGGGTCCGGGCGTGGAGAGCAAGATTTTCCAGCCCACCAACTCACGCGAGTCCGGCCCGGAATTCGGGCCGGCGCCGAGAAGCTCAGGCGGCGCACCGGGGCATCGGGGTGGATGGAAGAAGCGGTAGCTACGCTCTTCTCCTAGCCACACAAGCGGACAGCGATATCCCCTCCCCCTCACGGCAGAGGGGCGAGCCGCGAACGCAGGCCAACTAGAAATTTTTAACCCGACAGGGCAGCGCGGATTCCATAGATGAAGCAACGATCCGTCAGGAGACTACGGAGGCGGTGCTGATGGCTGGGGTGATGGCGTTCTCGGACTACAAGGAACAGAGCAAGACAGACGCGACTCTTTCCAAATTCGATATGGTGTCTGATATTTACGTCGCTATGCGGCGGGCGGCGGCTCAAGCGGCGGCGAAAAAAGCATAGAAATGTCGCGGTTTAGCGTCGCTATGTCGGTCGCTATTTTCCTGATCCCGTTGAATGTTAGCGCCCAATGGATGTTGGCTCGGCCATCCTCTGATTTTGTCTTTTTTGGCTTATCGCCGCTTTGGCGTAGGAGCGCTCCATCCGTCTCGGGGTAAAGGTTGCCTGGGTTGTTCCAAGAATCCTCCGACATCCCGCCACCCCAGAGCCGGTGCATGACCTGATGGCGCTGGGAGGCGACGTTTCGAATGCGACCGACGAAGATCGCTGCATTTGACCGCAACGGCTCCGGCGATTTGAGTTCAATCTGGCTCTGAAAGAGGTCTAGCGTATCTCTCAGATTTCTTACCTTCTTGTATTGAGACAGTAGTTCGTCGTCGCCCTCGATGAATTTTCGAATTTCCATGTCAATGAGGGTTTCCAGCATCCCCCATTGAACTGCCACCATTCCGATAGCCCATAATTGGCGATCTGGGACGGCGGGGTTAAAGTCGAACCGATTTCTTGAAGGAAACCAAAGAGGATCGTTTTGCAAAATAGGGGGCTCTAAAGACGATTTAGACATGACCAAGCGCCTGATGGGTTCGCTCGTGCGCATGAAGCCAGAGCCGCATGAGGATATGAAGGTAAGGAAAAAGCCCCCTAAGAAGAAACAGACTCCGCGTCCTCAGAAGTCGCTGCCGCCGGAATAATGGCTTCGATACGGAATGCGAGCGCCGAAGTGCTGGTTGTTCTTGCACTGCTTGCAGTCGTACCAGTCTTGTCCGTTTGAATTATGCGAAAATTGCAGGATGCTTACATGTCCCTGTTGATAGCAAGCGGCACACGCGCGATGAATTGGTTCGCCGTTTGCGTCCGATTCTTTCAGTTCGTAAGCGAACGAACCGGCTCCGTAATCCTTAAGCTGGTATCGCTGCATTTGGCTTCTCTTTCCTTCGAAGGAAGTCACCTGCTTTTCAAGTTCGTCTACGCGCTTAACCAGCGCAAATTGCGCCTCTTGTGCGGAGAGGATCTTTTCTTGCAACTCTATGACAGCCGCATTCCTGATGGTCGCGTCACTGATGTCCTTCAAGGCCTTCGCCATGTCGAACGCAGTCTTGAGCGCGCTAGCTCCCGCCATCGCTTCGCTTATCATAACGCTTCCTCCAAGCCCTGAAGCGCTTTGCAGCCTGCTTCTTATGAGAAAGTTTAGTTAGCTGGCCGGTACGTCAGGCGCTTGCCCTCGATACCTTTGAGAGCCTTCGCCGTCGGTTCTCCATCGCTAACGCCCAAGCCTGAGCGATTGTTGTAGCGGAACTGGAACTCGGTCAAGTAGCGTTGCACGTATTGTTCACCGCAGAACGTGTACGTGCCGCGCATACCGCGCTTGAACACGCCGAAGAAGTTTTCGACGTTGTTCGTGGTGAAGCCAGCCGCATTCTCATACTCGCGGCCGACGATGCTGGCCTCGTTCGAACGTCCGCCTTGACAGTATTCCTATAAGACTATATACCCCTCTCCGTCCTGCTCATGAGGGGCGCTTCTCGAGGGCGCTTTCGGAGTGGAGCAGGATACGGCGCCTGCGGACGTGCCTCGCAAGCACGGACTCGGGAGGTCCGGGGTCACCGTCCTGGCCCACTACGGGGCTGCGCCGGAAACGGCTGGACGGGTGCGGGTGAAGGCAGGCGAAAGCCTGTCCGGAACGGAGGACTTATTAGTCCTGCCCAGTACCCGGAAGCACGGTCCCTGGAACAGAAATCGCCGTGATGGAGCGCCGCAAGGCGTTGCGCTGCAGAAGGCGAGGCGTCGCAGCCGAGCCGGATGTGGCGACACTACCCAAGGTGCGCCTTGCGGCGCTCCATTCCCCTCAGTTTTCGAGGGGACAACGACAGCTCACCTCGGGGCTTTCGCCCACGAGAACGATGTCGCGTGGCTGTTTGACATGTACATCCGAGCGAACGATAGCGGGCTTCTCACGCGTCGTTACTTCCCCGCTGGCGGCGCGACGTCGGCGACCTGGCCACTGCGCTTCAGCGCGTCGGCGACGAAGCCCGACGCCTTCATCTCCTCGACGAAGGCGGCAAGAAAAGCGACACCAGCCGTGCGCGGTCTGTCGGCAATGCGCGGCATGGCCATCGCCTGCTGGATCTCCTGGAAATGCCCGGACATCACGCGCATCTCCGGATGATCCTTGGCATAGGCATCGAGCTGCTGGCGCACGCCGGCGGCGGCATCGAGCTTCTCGTCGAGAAACTTGCGGATCATCGCGCTGCCGCCGCCGGCATCGGCGCGCAGCACGGTGGCATGTTTGATGGTGCGGGTGAGATAGAGGTCGTAGGCCGAACCGAGGCCGACCGACATTTTGATGCCGTCCTTGTCGACGTCATCGACAGTCTTCAGCGGCGAATTGACCGGGACCATGTAAGTGCCCTCGATGATCACATAGGGCGCGGTGAAGATGATCTCCTGCGCGCGCACCGGCTCGATGGCGATGAAGCCGACATCCCAGGCGCCGGCCTTGGCGCCCTCGAACACCTTGCCAGCGGCTTCATAAGGCACGTAGTCGACAGGCACGCCGAGGCGCTTCGCCAGCTCGGCGGCCAGATCCGCGGAGACGCCGCGCGGCGCGCCGTCCGGGCCCTTTTGCGCGAGGACGCTGTTGCCGTAATTGATCGCGGCGCGGAGCTTTCCGGTGGGCGCGAGATCGCGCAGCACTTCGGGCGGCGGCGCGGACTGGGCGAAAGTGGGCAACGCGGCCGTCATGAACAGCACCATCCATCGCAATAATCGCATCGCCGGCCTCCCCGATTTCGGCGCGACCATGCCCGCAAAGCCGCCGCGCGACAATCGGCGACCTGCCCCGCCAACGACAGCGTGATCGGCCCGGTATGCTAACCCGCGTTCGGCCAGCGGACGGGATGGCTGTTATGCGATCCGGGGAACTCCTTCTCCCGCACTGCGCGACCGTCTACACTCATGTCCGTTGGCGCAACGGGTGGCTTTAAGTGTTCAACGGTTTCTACAAATGCGAATACCAGGCGGGCGACGTGGTCGGCCGCAGCGTCATGTATTGCAAGGACGGCCGCATGCTGGGCGGCAACACCGCCTTTGCCCATGTCGGCACCTATGAGGAAATCGGCGACGCCATCCACGCGGTGATCCACGGCCAGCGCCATCAGGTCGGATCGCAGTTTCGCACGCTCTACGGCAACGACGACGGCGCGATCCGCGTCCGCGGCGTGTACGACGGCAAGAACTACAGGTTCACCGGCGGTGATGCGCAAGGCCAAGGGCCAGCCTTCCAGTCGAAAATGACGCGGCTCGACGAGGAAGACTTCCCCGCCACCGGCGCCGTGGGCGCAGGCGGCATCGTCAACGGCCTCTATTCCATTCGCCTGCAGACGCTGGACGGCGTCGAGGACGGGCTGACCGGCGTGATGTTGCTGTTCGACGGGCGCATCCTCGGCGGCGACGCGCGCTTCTATTATCTCGGCGCCTATGGCTCGGCCGACGGCCGCTGGAAGGGCGAGATCGTCAATCAGGAGCACACGCCGCTGGCCGGCGAGACGTCGATCTTCGCAGGCTATGAAGTCGGCATCGGCTTCTCCGGAAGCTGCAACGACAGCGGCGCGGCATTCGAAGCCACCGCGCTCGCCGGCAAGCGAAGCCTGCGCCTGAAGGCTACGCTGTCGCTGCTGCACAAAGCCTGACGCGTCGTTAGGCGCGCGCCAGCATCCTGCGTTCGACGGGGTGGACATCGATCGTCCGCAACCGTCCCATCCGCAGCACATCGATCTCGATCGCGCGATCGATGCGATCACGATCCAGAATCCGGATCAGATCATCGACGCCATTCACCGGCACGTGATCGAGCGCGATCACGACATCGCCGGGCAGCAGGCCAGCTTTCGCCGCGGGACCATCGGGATCGATCTGGTCGAGCAGCGCACCCATGGTGTTCTCCACACCGGCGAGCAGAGCATGGCGCCGCGGGATCGGCGCAGTCTGGCCGGACACGCCGATAAAGGCGCGGCGGACATGGCCGTGACGGATGATCTCCGACAGCACGAATTGCGCGGTGTTACTGGCGACCGCAAAGCAGATGCCCTGCGCGCCCTGGATGATCGCGGTGTTGATGCCGATCACCTCGCCACCCGACGATACCAGAGGGCCGCCGGAATTGCCGGGATTGAGCGCGGCATCGGTCTGGATCACGTCCTCGATGGAGCGCCCGCTCACCGAGCGGATCGAACGGCCGAGCGCCGAGACTACGCCGGCCGTCACGGTGAATTCGAAGCCGAGCGGATTGCCGATGGCAACGACGAGCTGGCCGCGCTTCAGATTCTTGGAATTGCCGAGCCCGGCATAACGCAGGTCGCGCGCGCCATCGGCCCGCAAAAGAGCGAGATCGGTATCGGGGTCAGCGCCCAGCACGCGCGCATCAGTGACGACACCTTCGGTATCGCGCAGGCGGATATGCTTCGAATTACCGACGACATGGCTGTTGGTCAGCACGAGGCCGTCGGGCGAGATGACGATGCCCGAGCCGAGCCCGCCGCGCTCACGCCCGTTGGGCGCCTTCGCTCCGGTCTCGACGCGCACGACCGCCGGGCCGACGCGTTCGGTGACATCGATGACGGCGTTCGAATAGGCATCGAGCAGCGCCGCATCGTTCGGCGCTGCAGCAGCGACCGGTGTCGCGGAATCGTCATCGAAGGGATGTTCGGTGATATCAAGCATGACGGTGGTTCCTTTGTGATTCAAATGGGCCCGGCGCGCGCCACCGCAAGTGCCGCATGCACGATGGACATGGCGGGGCTGCGCCGCGGTTTAACCGCAGCTCTGTTCAAGCCGTGACTTTACGCCACAGCTAACCACCCCTATGTTTCCAGCGCGGCTGTCGATGGTGATGAGCGCTTTTCAAGGGAAGAAACCACGATGGCCAAGCAACCCTGGTATCGCGTTCTCTATATCCAGGTGCTGATCGCGATCGCGATCGGCGTGACAGTCGGTTACTTCTATCCGGATGCCGGCAAGGCCCTGAAGCCACTCGGTGACGGCTTCATCGCGCTGATCAAGATGATGATCGCGCCGGCGATCTTCTGCACTGTCGTTCACGGCATCGCCTCGATCGGCGACATGAGCAAGGTCGGCCGCATCGGCGGCAAGACGCTGCTCTACTTCGAGACGGTCTCCACCCTGGCGCTGCTGATCGGCCTGCTGGTCGGCCACTTCCTGCAGCCCGGCGCCGGCTTCAACATCGATCCCTCCACGTTGGACGCGAAATCCGTCGCCAGCTATGTCACCCGCGCCAAGGAGGAAAGCTTTGTCACCCATCTGATGGCGATCATTCCGACCTCCTATTTCGACTCGCTGGCCAAAGGCGATCTGCTGCAGGTGCTGCTGGTCGCGATCCTTTCGGGCTTTGCTATTTCGCATATGGGGAAACCCGGCGAAAAGATTGCCGAAGGCGTTGATCTCGCCGGCAAGATGTTCTTCCGCATCATCGGCATGATCGTGCAGCTCGCGCCCATCGGCGCCTTTGGCGCGATGGCATTCACCATCGGTTCGTTCGGCCTCGGCGCCCTCGTCAATCTCGGCTATCTCATCTTCACCTTCTATCTGGCGTCGGTGCTGTTCGTATTGCTGGTCCTCGGCGGCATCGCGCGCGCCTTCGGTTTCTCGATCCTGCGCTTCATCGGCTATATCAAGGACGAACTGCTGATCGTGCTCGGCACCTCGTCGTCCGAGACCGTGCTGCCGCGCATGATCACCAAGATGGAAGCCCTGGGCGCATCGAAGCCGGTGGTCGGCCTCGTCATCCCGACCGGCTACAGCTTCAATCTCGACGGCACCAATATCTATATGACTCTCGCCACGCTGTTTCTGGCGCAGGCCACCAACACGCATCTCACCGTCGGCCAGATGGCCGCGGTGCTGGGCGTCGCGATGCTGACATCGAAAGGCGCATCGGGCGTCACAGGTGCGGGCTTCGTGACGCTGGCCGCGACGCTGTCGATCATCCCCGATATTCCGATCACCGCGCTGGCCATCATCGTCGGCATCGACAAGTTCATGAGCGAATGCCGCGCGCTCACCAATCTGATCGGCAACGGCGTCGCCACCATCGTCATCAGCCGCTGGGAAGGCGAACTCGATCGCCATCAGCTCCACGAGGCGCTGCTGCATCCCATCGATTTCGGCGAAGAGATGGAGCACCGCCCGCTGGAAGAACTGCCGGAAAAATCGGCCGCCTGATCGCTCTATTCAGGACACCCGATCCGGCATCAGCGTGGCCGGGTTTACTGGCATTCCTTTGATATAGACACCGCCCGCCGCATTGCGATCACCCCGAACGGCGGTTGCTGGTGTTCTGCGTGAGATTGCCGTGCGCGGCCTGCTCGCGAATATTGTGCTTCTCGTCGTCGCGATGACCCTTGGTGTTATCGAGCGTGACCTTTGGCGCGCTGCCGGGTCCCTTGTCGCTGCAGTTATCCTCGGGAACGGGCTGGATGTGCTTGGTCATCGGGAATCTCCCCTTGCAGGTCGAGAGCAACGCAGCTGCTCAAACAGCGTTCCTTAACCAGCCCCGACACATGAAATCGCCGCCCGCCGTTGAACCTTCTGGCGCCGTTGTTTGACGCATAAAACAATGTTGAGTGGGGGCGCTGCATGAAAATCGCGTTGCTGATCTTGCTGGGTCTGGTTCTGGGGTTGCTCGGTGGAGCGGCTGTGGGGATCGGAGCCGGCGTCGCCTGGGTCGAATTGTTCAAGACCAGCAATTTCGAGGGCTACAGCGCCATGCTGGTGTTTTTCACCTTCATGCCCATTGGCGCACTTCTCGGCGCCGTCGGCGGGGCCCTGCTGTTTGGCATCATGGCCGCCCGTAACACCGATATCGCCGTCGAGCGGCTGTCCCTGCAAGAGCGCGATCAATCCTACCGGTAAGGTTATGCCGGCGCCATAATGCAGCTTAACGTTTTGGTGAGCAGATCCTCACCACGAACATTTGTGCATTGCAAAATAATCGGTTGAATTTTAGCGAAATTATATTACTCAACGCACCAAGCAATTTGTGCGGACCGCCCCGGCGACGTTGCCCCGGCGCGCAAGAGTTTTCAGCCATTTCAGGATTATCCCAATGACAGAGCATAGCCTCTGGCGTTTCTCACGCGCGTTGCATCGCGCCATCAACGAACGCCAGCTCGACCACCTCGCTGACATCATCGACGACAATATCGAGTGGGCGGTCTACGGGCCGATCGATATGTTTCCGTTTCTCGGTGCGCGCCACGGCAAAGCCGCGGTGCTCGATGTCTGCAAGCAGATCGCCGACAATGTACGGGTGCATCGCTTCGAGCGGGAGTCGATGATCCTCGGCGATGAGTCTGGCTCCGCCATGATGCGCTTCTCGCTGACCGCGCTGGATTCGAACCGCCCCATCAGCCTGCGGCTGGCGCAATTCGCCCAGTTCAAGGCCGGGCGCCTGACCAGTATGCGCGTGGTCGTGGATACGTTCGACCTCGTCGAACAGGCATTGGGCCGCCCCATCCATCTGCCGAAGATCGCCTGATCAGCGCGGCGATTGCCCATCGCCACGTTCATCCCCAGCGAAATGTTGCGACGCCACAATTCCGCCGGGCCTGATGGTATTATGTGCCAATCGATCCGCGATCTTGCTGGGCAGTGGCACGATGGCTTCAATCAAACCGGCATATTGGGCGCTCATCGCAGCATTCGGTGGAACCGCGTTTGCCTTTCCGGCTCACGCGCAGAATCCGTGGCGCGGTCTCGTCGACGTTGCGCCGCCTCCCGGCGAAATAGAGCAGGTCGACACGGCCGCCACTCCTCCTGCTGACACCCCGGAACCCGACTGGAGCCTCTTGAATACCGACGATTCGCCGACGGCGAAGGCATCACTCCGCGAAAAGCGCTCGTCACTGATCGTCGGCAGCCCGTCGTCGAGCTGGACCAACAATGAGAGCAACGGCGCGTCCGCACTCTCGGTCAAGCAGTCGGTCACGCCATTCTGGGATACCCGCGTCGGCGCCGACATCAATGTGGCGCGGCAGACCGCGCCGCGCAGCGCAGCTGACGCCTATCGCAATCAATTCGGCGACGGCACGGCGCAGGCCCAATCAGGCGGCACCGCCTGGGCGGCAGCGACTGCTCCCGGTGTGGGTTCGATCTGGGACAAGACGGCGATCGAAGCGCGCGTCGATCCGGGTGCAGATCAAACCAAACTCGGCACTTCGCTCAGCAAATCGGTACCCATTGCCGGCGATCAGTATTCACTGACGCTGCAGAGCGGCTACAACGTGATTCAGCAAGGCAATATTCCGGCCATTGGCTACAACGGTCGCCCGACGCGCAGCTATGAGACCGACCAGCTCGCACGCTTCAACATCACCGATACCGGCACCAGCTTCATCGCCGGACAATCGCTCGCAACCACCGACGACAAATGGCTGCGCAAGTTCGGTGCCGAGCAGAAGCTGTTTGGCGGCGTCAACGTCTCCGGATCGATCAGCGAGACTGTTCAGGGCGTGACCAACAAAACGTTCTCGGCCGGCTTCAAGCATAGTTGGTAAGTAAGTTTTAATACACTTTGCCAGATGATTGCCGGCAAAGATCGGCGCCCCGCCGCATATTCGCCGCGATCTCGTCAAAATCCACTGCGCAGATGTACACGTAAATTTGTCATGCGGGGGACCGCGCTCGCTCACTGTGAAGTTCACTTCACGCAAACAAGGAAGAGCTGATGAGTGCCATTCGTTCAGAACAGACAGAAGCCAAAGATGACGACAGCAACCTCGCCGCTGTGTCTGAAGTCGAAGCGGGCATCCGCGACTTCGTGCGCAACGATATCGCTTACCTCCGTCGTCCGGTGCCTGGCATGGTGAACAATTCAAGCGAGACCAGCAGCAGCACCGATGCGCCGCTGGAAACAACCACCGAAGCGACCGTCAACAGCGTCAACTCGCTGATCCAGCGTGTCGCCGGCACCTCGCTCGGTGAGATCGAGAAACTGGTTTCCGAACTGGAGAGTCTCCGCGACCTGCTCCACGCCGAAGGCCAGCGCGTTCAGCGCGAGATCTCTGGCTACGCCCAGCTCAGCCAGGCCGCAATGAAGTCGACCCGCCTGATCGCCGACAATGTCGCTCAGTGGAAGCGTACCGCTGACGGTCTGCGTCACGACTGATCCGCACTGGATCGCCCGAATCACAAGCCGCCGCCCGAAAGGGCGGCGGCTTTTTCGTGACCCCGTTCAATTGAACTTTATTCGTTTTGTTCCCGACCAACGGCTACGCAGCATCCGTGAACTGCTTTTGGGGGAATCAATCCGTGGAGACCATTCGGCCGAACAAAACCGATCCCATTCCGGCGCGCAGCAACGCGCCCAGGATGGGGACTATTATCTTGCGTTTTGTCGGATTGCTATTGGTGGCTGTGGCGCTGCTCGCCTGGGCCTGGAGTCGCTGAGGTCATCATCATCGACCCCACTCACGAAAAAACCCGCGCAGTTCGGCGCGGGTCTGGTTAGCAAATCGTAAAAATTACTCGCTGACGACCGCGCTGCTCTCGAGCGTATAGGCGCCATCGGCATAGCCCTTGACCACCATGCAAGTGGCCAGCATCACCGCAAGCGTCACGCTTGCAAAGATGAAGCCCACAAATTTCAATCCGGTGCGGTCAGCCATTGTCGTCCCCAAAATCGTCCTGCGAAGTGTCGTCTCAGTCGTCATACCCGTGTGTCGCAGATCACGCTCACAAGGTTCAGAACCCCTTAACAGAGCCAGGGTTCCCTCGATAAAATTTGAAATGGTTAAGCCGCGTCGCCCCGTTGCGGCAGGAAGACCGAACCGAGGAAGCTGTAGACCTCCTCGCCGCGCTGATTAACGGCAACGTTCTTCGACTGCAAGATGCCCCAGCCCGGACGCGTCGCCGTCGCCCGCACGGACACAACCTCGCTGCTATAGGTCAGGGTGTCGCCCGCAAGAACAGGCTGGATCCAGCGCAGATCGCGAAAACCGGGCGATGGGCCACCGACTGGAGGCTCTTCGCCACGCGCCTCTGCTTCCGCCTTTGCGCGCTGGCCGTCGGCCACCAGCAACTTCATGCAGACCGACGCGACGTGCCAGCCCGACGCTGCGAGACCGCCGAACAGTGACTTGCGACCGGCCTCTTCATCGAGATGGAATGGCTGTGGATCGAATTGTTCGGCAAACGTCTTGATCGACTCGGCCGTGAACGTGAACGAACCGAGTTCGCGGCGATGACCGATTTGGATGTCTTCCAGATAGCGCATGCTGCGACCCTAATTCCCGGCGGCGGCTTCACGCCGCCCGATCATGATGGGCGTGATCATCTCGGAAATCGTCTGCCCCTTGGCGTTGAGCATGCTGAACTTGAATTTCACAATGCCCAAAGTCGGTCGGCTTTGTGATGCGCGCGCTTCGACCACTTGGACATCCAGCGTCAGATCGTCGCCAGGGCGAAATGGCGCGAGCCATCGCATCTGCTCGACCCCTGGCGATCCCATCGATGCGCTCTTGTGCAGAAACCCGTCATAGATCATGCGCATCATCAACGAACACATGTGCCAGCCGGAACCGGCAAGTCCCTTCAGCATCGAGGCATTCGCCGCATCCTCATCAAGATGCATCGGCTGCGGGTCATATTCCCGCGCATATGCAACAATCTCGTCGCGGGTGATGTGACGCGGCCCAAATGTGCCGAAATGGCCGGGCTTAAAATCTTCAAATGTCAGGGTCATAATGGGGGATGCCGTCGAGGAAGCCTGATTGTGGCCGTTATTTGCAGCAATCTCAACCCGGTCGCTTGCATGGCTTTCCCGCGATCCTGCCCGTCAACGTGGTCGGGCCGGGATATTTGAAGCCGTTTATCGATGCGATTGAATTTGTCATACATCTACCGGGCGGGGGATTTCACCGATGTTCGAATTTCGGGATTTGTTTCAGTGGGACCGTTTCATCACACCCACAATCATCAAGACGTTCTACTGGCTGGTGATCGCACTGATCATTCTGTTCGGCATCTCCGGGATCTTCTCCGGTCTCGCCGCAATGGCCATAAGCCCGTTCGGCGGCTTCATCCTCGTGATGTCGAGCCTCGCCAGCGTGATCGTCGGCATCATTTTCGCGCGCATTGCGGCTGAGTTCGTTCTGATCGTGTTTCGCATCAACGAACATCTCGGCGCGATAAGGGATCAGGGGCAGACGCTGGGTCAGCACCAGCAGTATTAAGCGCTTGAGCCCCGCTCCTCGATCATGTGAGGAGCGGGGCCAAGACACTTAGGTATTAAAGCGGAAATGCAGCACGTCACCGTCGGCGACGACATATTCCTTGCCTTCCAGCCGCAGCTTGCCGCCATCGCGTGCGCCAGCTTCCCCGCCAAGCCTGACATAGTCGTCATAGCCGATGGTTTCCGCGCGGATGAAGCCCTTCTCGAAATCCGTATGAATGACGGCCGCGGCCTGCGGTGCCTTGGTGCCCTGCGTGATGGTCCAGGCGCGCGCTTCCTTGGGGCCGACGGTGAAATAAGTGATGAGGTGCAGCAGCGCATAGCCGGCACGGATCAGCTTATCGAGACCGGCTTCTTCAAGACCGAGCGTCTCGAGAAATTCGGTGCGCTCTTCGCGAGACAGCGTAGCGATTTCGGATTCGATCTTGGCTGAGATCGCGACCGCGACGGCGCCTTCTTTCGCGGCATGCTCCGCAACCCGCTTCGAATATTCGTTGCCTTCGCTGGCCGCGCCTTCTTCGACGTTGCAGACATAAAGAACAGGCTTGGACGTCAACAGGCCGAGCATGCGGAACGCACGCTCCTCTTCCGGCTTGCGCTCGAGGCCACGCGTCGGCTTGCCGTCACGCAACAGCACCAGGGCGCGCTGGACCAGATCGAGCTGCTCCTTGGCATCCTTGTCGTTGCCCTTGGCCTTCTTGGTCAGGTTGTCGATGCGCTTTTCGCAAGAATCCAGATCGGCGAGCATCAGCTCGGTCTCGATGATCTCGATATCGGCGAGCGGATCGATCTTGCCTTCGACATGGGTGATGTCGTCATCGACGAAGCAACGCACCACATGGGCGACAGCATCGACTTCGCGAATAGTGGCGAGGAACTGGTTTCCAAGACCTTCGCCCTTCGAGGCGCCCTTCACCAGGCCCGCGATGTCCACAAAGGTCAGGCGCGTCGGAATGATCTGCTGCGATTTGCCGATCTCGGAGAGCTTGTCGAGCCGCTTGTCTGGCACAGCGACTTCACCGACATTCGGTTCGATGGTGCAGAACGGATAGTTCGCAGCCTGCGCAGCAGCGGTTTCCGTGAGCGCATTGAACAACGTCGATTTGCCGACATTCGGCAGTCCGACGATCCCGCATTTGAATCCCATGACCCTGTCCTAATTCTTCGACGGCTTCTCAGCGGAGCCGTTGTCGTCTTTCGACGTGAAACCTTTGGCCTGCATCGCCAGATGCACCTTGTTCTGGAACGACGAGTCCTGACCACCGACCAGCAGACCGACATGGTCGGACACCGCATCGTTGAACGCTTCGAGCTGAGGTCGTTCGGCCTTGGCGAAATCGCTCAGCACGTGATTATGCACCAGCTCCTTGGCACCGGGATGTCCGATACCAAGACGAACGCGCCGATAGTCGTTGCCGACATGCGCGGAGATCGAGCGCAAACCGTTATGTCCGGCAATGCCGCCGCCGACCTTCACGCGCACTTTCGCGAATGGCAGTTCGAGTTCGTCGTGAAACGCGGCGATGTCGCCGAGTGAAATCTTCAAATAGGCGGACGCTTCCTGTACGGAGCGGCCGGACTCGTTCATGAAGGTCATCGGCTTCAGCAGGATGACGCGCTCGCCAGCCAGCGTGCCTTCCGAGGTCTCGCCCTGAAAGCGACGGCGCCACGGTCCAAAACCGTGACGCCGCGCGATATCGTCGAGAACCATGAACCCGATATTGTGCCGGTTGCCCTGGTATTTGGCGCCAGGGTTTCCGAGTCCAACAAAGAGAAGCATGACGCGGAGCTCCGCGCCGAATTACTTCTTCTTCGCCGGAGCGGCGGCGGCAGCCGGAGCCTTCGCGCCGGCAGCGGGAGCCTTGGCACCAGCAGCAGCCGGAGCAGCCGCGGCAGCAGCTGCGGGGGTCGCGGCTTCTTCACCGTAGCCCGACGGCGGCACGATGGTGACCAAGGTCAGGTCGGCATCGCGGGCCAGCGTCTTCACGCCCTTCGGCAGCTTGATGTCGGTGATGTGCAGCGACGAACCGATATCGAGCTGGCTGACGTCGGCTTCCAGATACTGAGGAATGCTGTCGGCTTCGGCTTCGAGTTCGATCGTGTGGGTCACGATGTTGATCGTGCCGCCACGCTTCACGCCCGGAGCGGATTCACCACCGTTCACGTGCAGCGGAACGCTGACGCGGATGGTCGCACCTTCACCGAGGCGCAGGAAATCGACGTGAAGCGGGAAGTCCTTGACCGGATCGAGGTGGAAGTCGCGCGGAATCACGCGGTGCTTCTTGCCTTCGAGTTCGATGTCACAGATCGTGGTGAGGAACCGGCCAGCCTGGATGCGCAGGCGGAGTTCCTTGTCATCCAGCGAAATCGCCACTGGGGGCTTGTTGTCACCATAGATCACAGCCGGAACCCGGCCGGCGCGACGCTCTGCCCGTGCGGCCCCCTTGCCGCTCACCGGACGTGCGGTCGCCTTCAATTCCTTGACGGTCGCCATCGTGTAAGTCCTTGTTTTCTAAAAAGTTAAAGGCCGCAATGCGGCCCGTTTTCACGTTGCAGCAAGCCTCCAGGGGTGCGGGGGCTGCGGACGTGAGCGGCTTCTACCGCCGAAACGCCAAAAAGACAAGGAAATGACAGGCTTTTTCTGCGCCTGCCGGACCGCCCAGGAGCCGTTTCACCGTCATATGCAGGCCGGGTGTTAACCGGCAGCCGCCTAGCCGCTCGCAGGAACTCCGCTTATCCGCCCAGCTTGGCTTCCAGCGCCGCAATCCGGGCCTTCAGCGCCTCGTTCTCCTCGCGGGCAAGCCGCGCCATGTCCTTGACCGCCTCGAACTCCTCACGCTTCACGATATCGAGGTCGCGCAGGATCTTCTCGGCCTGGTTACGCACAACCGTGTCGACCTCGCGCTTGACGCCCTGGGCCGCGCCGGCGGCATCGTTCATCAGGCGGCCGATCTCGTCGAAGAACCGATTGTTGGTCTGGGTCATGGCAAGAACTCCGGTCGGATGAACAAACACGCTGGATCGCAATTGGCGATCCCCGGGATCGACAATGGCGATCCCGGCCGCGCAGTTCAAGTATCGCCTGCGTTTCGCGTTCACAACTGCGGAAGTCCCTTAATTCGTCACAAGCCAATGCTTTACTGGCGGCATCGGGAGCCGTAAGCCCACCACATGCCATTCCTGACCATCGCCTTCCCCGTTTTCGATCCGGTCGCCATCGCGATTGGCCCGATTGTCATTCGCTGGTACGCGCTGGCCTATATCGGCGGCATCGTGCTGGGCTGGATCTATGCCCGTGCACTGATCAAAAGCACGAAGCTGTGGGGCGGCCCGTCGCCGATCTCGCTACTGGATTTCGACGACTTCATCCTGTGGGTGACGATCGGCATCATTGTCGGCGGCCGCACCGGCTATGTGCTGTTCTACAATCTGGATTTCTTCATTGCCCATCCCGCCGAGATTTTCGAACTCTGGAAGGGCGGCATGTCGTTCCATGGCGGCTTCATGGGCTGCGTCTTTGCCGTGTTTCTGTTCTGCTGGAAGCGCGGATTGTCAGTCCTGTCGCTCGGCGACATCACCTGCGCCGTCGGCCCGATCGGGCTGCTGCTCGGACGCCTCGCCAATTTCATCAACAGCGAATTGTGGGGCCGCCACGCCGACGCCAGCGTGCCATGGGCGATGGTGTTCCCCAATGGCGGGCCGCTGCCACGCCATCCCAGCCAGCTCTATGAAGCTGGCCTCGAAGGCATCGGGCTGTTTCTCATTCTGGCCCTGATGATCCGGGCTGGTGCGCTGAAGCGGCCTGGCCTGATCCTCGGCGCCTTCATCTTTTTTTATGCGGTCGCGCGCATTATCGGCGAATTCTTCCGCGAGCCGGACCCGCAACTCGGATTTCTGTGGGGTGGGCTCACCATGGGCATGCTGCTCTCCGTGCCGATGATATTTGTGGGACTCGTTTTGATGGTGCGCGCCTGGCGAAAGCCGCAGGCATCGCTCGAATTGAGTCCGGGCAAGAAGGCCTGATGTGACCGACCAATCGCCGCTACAGGATGAAATCAAGCGCCTGATCAAGTCCACCGGACCGATGCCGGTGTGGCGCTACATGCAGCTGTGCCTGACCCATCCGCAACACGGCTACTACATTTCCCGCGATCCGCTCGGCCGCGAGGGCGACTTCACCACGTCGCCCGAAGTCAGCCAGATGTTCGGCGAGCTGCTCGGCCTGTGGTCGGCCTCGGTCTGGCGCGCGATCGGCGCACCGCCCTTCCTGCACCTGGTCGAACTTGGCCCCGGCCGCGGCACCATGATGGCCGACGCGCTCCGTGCCCTGCGCGTGCTGCCGCCGCTGTATCAGGCGCTCAACGTGCATCTTATCGAAATCAATCCGGTGCTGCGCGAGAAGCAGAAGGCGACGCTGTCCGGCGCCCGTAACATCACCTGGCACGACAGTATCGAGACCGTGCCCGCGGGGCCGTCGATCATCCTCGCCAATGAATATTTCGACGTGCTGCCGATCCATCAGGCCGTGAAACGCGAAAACGGCTGGCACGAGCGCATGGTGGATATCGACAGCACTGGACAGCTGATCTTCAGCGCGTCCATCGATCCGTTGCCGCGCTTCGACGTGCTGCTGCCGCCACTGGTGCGTGCAGCACCGGTCGGCGCCGTGTTCGAATGGCGTCCCGATACCGAGATGATGAAGATTGCCAGCCGCGTCCGCGACGAAGGCGGCGCGGCTCTGATCATCGATTACGGCCATGTGCGCAGCGATGCCGGCGACACCCTGCAGGCTATCGCGCAGCACAGCTATGCCGATCCGCTGAAGAATCCCGGCCAGGCCGATATCACCGCGCATGTGGATTTCCAGGCGCTCAGCCGCGCGGCAGAGGATATCGGCGCACGCGTCCATGGACCGGTGACGCAGGGCGAGTTCCTCAAGCGCCTCGGCATCGAGACACGCGCGCTTACCCTTATGGCCAAGGCCACGCCGGAAGTATCGGAAACCGTTTCCGGCGCGCTGAAACGCCTGATTGACAGCGGCCGCGGCGGCATGGGCTCGATGTTCAAGGTCGTCGGCATCTCCGATCCCAATATCGACACGCTGGTAGCGCTGAGCGACGACACCGGCATCGAGGCCCCGAAACCATGACTTTCACATCGTCTCTGTTGTCAGCCATTCCGGGCCTGCGCCACGCGTTCTTCACACGCGACGGCGGCGTCTCCGAAGGCATCTATGCCGGCCTCAATGGCGGACTCGGATCGAACGACGATCCCGCGCATGTGGCGGAGAACCGCCGGCGTATGGCGGCAGAGATGGGCGTCGATTCCCTGCACTTCCTCACCGCCTATCAGGTCCATTCGCCTGACGTCGCCGTCGCCACCGTGCCGTGGGACGGCGCATCGCGCCCGCGCGCCGATGCCATGGTCACGAAGGTAGAGGGCCTGGCGCTCGGCGTCACGACGGCCGATTGCGGACCGGTGCTGTTTGCAGATCCCAAGGCCCGCGTCATCGGTGCCGCCCATGCCGGCTGGAAGGGCGCCTTCACCGGTGTGCTCGAAGCCACGATCGCGGAGATGGAAAAGCTCGGCGCGGATCGTTCCGACATTGTGGTCGCCATCGGTCCGCTGATCCGCCAGCCAAGCTATGAGGTCGGCGCAGAATTCGTCGAGCGCTTCACACAGGCCGACGCTGGCTTCGCCCGGTTTTTCATTCCCTCGACCCGCGCCGGTCATGCCATGTTCGACCTCGGCGGATTCATCCGGATGCGGCTGGAGCAGGCCGGCATTGCCCTCATCGATGACACCGGCATCGACACCTATCCCGACGACAACCTGTTCAGCTATCGCCGGTCGGTGCATCGGAAGGAGCCGGATTATGGCCGCCAGATCCACGCCATCGTGCTCGAGCGGTAACCCGCCGTTGACGCGCCGTTATCCTTAACGCGGCCGAACTGCCTCAAACTGAACGTGAATTGTCGGGGAGCGGTGACCATTTCGGTCACCCTGGAAAGACCTGTGGCCGCGCTGCCCTAGACCTTAACGCATTTTAACGATATCGCTCGACCTGTCCGGTGCCGCTTGCGGCCAACGGACGGTAGTCGGGACGCCCTATGCGATTTTCTGCCCTTACGACCGATCGAGCCAGACCGCGCCTGATCCAGGCTGCGCTGTTGCTGACCGTAGCGTTCGGGCTTGCCGGCTGCGCCAATGTCCCCAATTCAGGCGGCGCCATGAATGCGCAGGCCAGCCTCTCCACCCCCACCGGCCCTACGGTCGCATTCGAGTCCATCGACGGGCCCCCGCCGCAGGTATTCGACCGCATGGTCAACCTGCTGGATAGTGAAGCGCGCCTGCGCAACCTTGCGGTTGTGTCGCGCAAGGACAGCGCGGCTTTCCGGGTCCGCAGCTATCTCGCGGCCCAGGTTCGCGGCGGCCAGACCTCGATCGCCTGGGTGTGGGATGTCTATGACCGCGACCAGAATCGCGCTTTACGCCTGTCGGGCGAGGAACAGGCCGGCAAAGGCGGCCGCGATGCCTGGGCCACTGCCGATGACCTTGTCTTGCGGCGGATCGCGCAGGCGGGGCTCACCGGCCTCAATGGCATGATCAATGGCACCACGCCCGGCGAGCAGCCGTCCGCGCCGCGTGGCGACGGACCCGCCATCGCCAGCACCGATGAATTGCCTGTGCGAGCCACCGCATTTGCCGAGACGCGCTGACTTCAGTTCACATTAAGTAGAGGCCCGTTTTTACGCAGGAAAACAGCGGCCCACGGGTTGCCAGCGGATGGCCGTCCTTGATATCACCTCGCTCAGCTAGACGAGTTCTTGTGGGTAATCCGATATGCTGAACGTTGTATCCACCAAGCCGCGGGGAGACGCGTCGATGTCGGCCAAGAACGGTTCGATCAAACTGGTCGCCGGTAATTCCAATCCTGTCCTCGCACAGGAAATCGCAACCGCGCTGAATATCCCGCTGACCAAGGCCAGTGTCCGGCGCTTCGCCGACATGGAAATCTTCGTCGAGATTCAGGAAAACGTCCGCGGCTCCGACGTCTTCATTCTTCAATCCACGTCGTTCCCGACCAACGACCATCTGATGGAATTGCTGATCATCACCGATGCGCTGCGCCGCGCTTCCGCGCGCCGGATCACCGCGGTGATCCCCTATTTCGGCTACGCTCGCCAGGACCGCAAGGCCGGTGGCCGAACCCCGATCTCGGCCAAGCTGGTCGCCAACATGATCACCCATGCCGGCGCCGACCGCGTCATGACGCTCGACCTGCATGCCGGCCAGATCCAGGGCTTCTTCGATATCCCGACCGACAACCTCTATGCCGCGCCGCTGATGGTGCGCGACATCAAGGAGAAGTTCGATCTCGCCAATGTGATGGTGGTGTCGCCCGACGTCGGCGGTGTCGCCCGTGCCCGCGGTCTTGCCAAACGCATCAACGCGCCGCTCGCCATCGTCGACAAGCGCCGCGAACGCCCCGGTGAATCCGAAGTGATGAACGTGATCGGCGACGTCGCCGGCTACACCTGCATCCTGATCGACGACATCGTCGACTCCGGCGGCACGCTGGTGAACGCCGCCGATGCGCTGCTCAAATACGGCGCCAAGGACGTCTCCGCCTATCTCACCCATGGCGTGCTATCCGGCGGCGCCGCGGCACGCATCGCCAATTCCAGGCTCAAGGAATTGGTGATCACCGACTCGATCCAGCCCACGGAAGCCGTGATCAAGTCGCCGAACATCCGCGTGCTCTCGGTTGCCTCGCTGATCGCCGAAGCGATCGGCCGCACCGCATCGGAAGAGTCGGTATCGAGCCTGTTCGACTAAGGCTCGCGCTTCTACACGATCCCCGCCGCCACCTGCCCGCGCAGACGCTCCAGACTGAGCAGCGTCTCGGCGCAGGCTGCTGCGACCTTGAGGCCGCTCTCCGCGAAGTGCTTGCGGAAAAATGCCGCGCGCTCTTCGGTCTCGTGGAAATCCTCCGGCGCCGTCACGGCCGAGAACACCGGGATCTCGGTACGTAGCTGCACATCCATCAGCGCACGGATGACGGTGTCAGCCACGAAGCCGCGGGTGCCGCTGTCGATCACGAGGCCGGCCGCGACGATGGCCGTATAACGCCGCGTCTTGGCCAGCACCTGAACATGCAGCGGGATCTCGAACGAGCCGGGCACTTCGAACAGATCGACCTGTGAGGGGCTGATATGGCGCGCCTCGATCTCACTCAGAAACGCCTCCCAACAGGGCGCAACGATGTCGCGATGCCAGGATGACTGCACGAAGGCGACGCGTTGTGGCTTGGCGAAGCGCGGGTGCTGGATTGCGGAGGACTCGGACGTCGTGTCGTTCATGGCCTGATACTTTCGTTAAGGCCAAAACTATGCCGAAACCGAACCGGCCCAGCAAGGCCATCCACAGGCTATATCGGAACCAAACAGGACTCCCGCGAGGCCGGGAAAGCTTGCAGGTCCCGCGGCGGAATCAATAGTTACCACCCAACCGAACTCGTGACGCGCGAGGGCGCACCGCACAGACTCGCAATCCGGGAATCCGATTCCGGTTTGTTCTCGTTGCGACCAGATGACCTGTGGATGAGGGACGGTTTGTCTGTGGATGGATTCGTGGTGCCGTTGCGCAGATTCCGCAAATCACATCACTTCGAACTCGCAAGGTCTGGACGAATAGAACTTGCAGCCTGCAGCGACGCTCCGACATTTTCGCGTACCGGCCAGCTGTTTGCATCATCACATTTCAAGAGCAAGGTCGCGACGGCATGTCACTCCTCGAAGGCACTATCGATTCACGGCTCAACCCGCTCGCCGTTGTCGAGGATATCGCCGCCGATCATAACTGGGCGTTCGAGCGCTCCGGCGAAGACGAAGTCACAATTGTTTCCAAAGGTGACTGGATCGATTACCAGCTCTCCTTCACCTGGATGAACGAGATCGAGGCGCTGCATCTGGCCTGCGCCTTCGACATGAAGATTCCCCCCGCTCGCCGCGCCGAAGTGCAGCGCCTGATCGCCGCGATCAACGAACAGATGTGGGTCGGTCATTTTGATATCTGGACCAACTCGGGCATGGTGATGTACCGGCAGGCACTGGTGCTGCCCGATGGCCTCACCGCGACAACCGCGCAGTGCGAAGCAATGCTCGTCTCGGCGATCCATTCCTGCGAGCGCTACTATCCGGCATTGCAGTTCGTGGTGTGGGCCGGCAAGACCGCAGCCGAAGCGATGTCTGCTGCGATGTTCGACACTGCCGGCGAAGCATGACCAACGCGCCGGTCATCACCGTGCCGGATGCGCCCGGCGAGGCTGAACGGCTGGTGGTCGCAAATGCGTTGCTGGCCTACAATACCAAGACCGTTGGCCCCAACAATCACCAGCCGCTCTCAATCCTGATCCACGATCCAGCGACCGGCGAGCCGATCGGCGGCATCTGGGGCAAGACCGCGTTCAACTGGTGTTTCGTCGAGCTGTTCGTCGTGCCCGAACAATTTCGCGGCCAGGACATCGGTTCGAAGGTCCTCGCCAAGGCGGAAGAGATCGCGCGTGAGCGCGGCTGCATCGGTCTGTGGCTCGATACCTACTGGTTTCAGGCGCGGAGCTTCTACGAGAAGCAGGGCTATGAAGTGTTCGGCGAAATCCCGGACTATCCGCGCGGCGGTCCGCGCTACTTCCTGAAAAAGAGTCTCGTCTAGACGGCTTCAGGCTGTGCAGCCCGCGCCGCAATGATATGGTCCCAGCCATTCTGACAGCCGGGACCTTACGATGACTTCCACCTCACACACGCTCAACGACATCGACGGCCACATCGTGCTGGCCGGAGCCGGCAAGATGGGTGGCGCGCTGCTGACGGGCTGGATCGCCGGCGGGCTCGATCCCAAACGCGCCGTTGTGATCGACCCGTATGTCTCCGACGAGATCAAGGCGCTTGCGGCCAAGGGCGTCCGTCTCAATCCGGATGTGAAGAACATCGGCGCTGTCGCCGCGCTGGTCCTCGCCGTGAAGCCGCAGATGTTCGCCGAGGTCGGGCCGACGCTGCGCACGATCGCCGCATCATCCCTCGTGGTCTCGATCATGGCCGGCACGACCATCGCCGGCATCGCCAGGACCTGCGGCGGCAAGGTGGTGCGCGCGATGCCGAACACGCCCGCCGCCATTGGCCGCGGTATCACCGTGGCGGTTGCCGCGAGCGACGTATCGCAGGAGCAACGCAGCCTGACCGACTCGCTGTTGCGCGCCACCGGATCGGTCGAATGGGTCGAGGACGAGAGCCTGATCGATGCCGTCACCGCCGTCTCCGGCTCGGGACCTGCTTATGTATTCCTGCTGGCCGAAGAAATGGCTCGCGCCGGCATTGCTGCGGGCTTGCCCCCTGAACTCGCGATGAAGCTTGCCCGCGAGACGGTGTCCGGTTCCGGCGAGCTCCTCCGTCAGTCCGATCTCGACGCGGCGACGCTGCGCAAGAACGTCACCTCGCCCGGCGGCACAACGGCCGCTGCGCTCGGTGTCCTGATGGCTGACGACGGCTTCGAGCCGCTGTTGACTCGCGCGATTGCTGCGGCAACCGCGCGGTCGAAGGAACTGGCGAAGTAACTAAACCGGCACCCGCACCACCGCCCGCAAGCCACCCATCGGACTATCCGTCAGCGTGATATCGCCGCCATGGGAACGCGCGATATCGCGGGCGATGGCGAGGCCGAGACCTGTGCCGCCTTCGTCCTGATTGCGCGCGTCGTCGAGCCGCAGGAACGGCTTGAACACTTCCTCGCGCATGTCGGCGGGAATACCGGGGCCGTCGTCGTCCACCGTGACCGTAAGATAGCGATGATCGCGATGCCCGGTGATGGCGATATCGTTCGCATGACGCGCGGCGTTCGAGACGAGGTTGCCGAGACAACGCTTGAACGACGCCGGCTTCACCGTAACGATCGGCAACCCGTGGAACGTGACCGTCGCCTTGTGGCCGTTGCGCTCGGCATCGCTGCGGAGTTCTTCCAGCGCCGCTGCCATGTCTGTCGGCTGCGCCTGCTCGCCACTGTCGCCGCGCGCAAAGGCGAGATAGGCCTCGAGCATGCCCGACATCTCGTCGATATCCTTGCGCATGCCATCGACTTCCGGACCGTCCTCGATCAGCGCCAACTCCAGCTTGAAGCGCGTCAGGATCGTGCGCAGATCGTGCGAGACGCCGGCCAGCATAGCCGTGCGCTGCTCCATCGCGCGTTCGATACGCGCCTTCATTTCGATAAAGGCGTTGGCGGCCCGGCGAACTTCGCGTGCACCGCGCGGCCGGAAATTCGGCGCTTCGCGGCCCTTGCCGAAACTTTCGGCGGCGTCAGCGAGTTTGAGGATCGGGCGGATCTGGTTACGCAGGAACAGGATCGCGACGATCAGCAGGATCGAGGACGTCCCCACCATCCAGAACAGGAAGATTTCCGAATTCGATGCGTAAGCTGCGCTGCGCTGGGCAAAGATGCGCATCACGGCATCATCGAGCTGGATCCGGATTTCCACCAGATTGGAGCGGCCGACCGTGTCGATCCAGAACGGCCGCGTGATCTGCCGGCCGATCTGCACCGACAGCGCCTGATCGAGCAGCGAGAAGAACGGCTTCGGACCAGGCGGCGGCATATCGCCGAGCGGCAGGAAATCCACCACGAGGCCAAGGCGCTGCTGAGCGATGGCTTTGATCTGCGTGCGGTCCTTATCCTGCGGATAGACTTTGTAGACGTCGATCAGCGTCGCGATGTCCTGCACCACGGCCTGCGACAGGCGGCGGGTCACCGTGTTCCAGTGCCGCTCCATGAACACGAAGGCGACCACCGACTGCAGCAGCACCATCGGCACGATCATGATCAGCAGCGTGCGAGCATAGAGCCCCGTGGGCATCACGCTCTTGAAACGCCGGCCCATCAGACTGTGCGCCGCGGAGACGCGGCCTGCCGCAGAGCGGAGGATGGTAATGCCGGTGTCGAGCGTACTCATCGCGCCAACTTCATCGAACTATGGCGACGCGACGAGGCGATAGCCGATGCCACGCACGGCCTGCAGGAAGAGCGGATTGGCCGGATCGGTCTCGATCTTGCGGCGCAGGCGATTGATCTGCACGTCCACCGCACGCTCGTTCACGGTGCCACCGCCTCCGGTGAGTTCACCGCGCGGCACGGTCTCGCCGGGCGCCGCGGCCAGCACGCGCAGCATGTCACGCTCGCGGTCGGTGAGATGAATGATCTCGTCGCCCTGGCGTAATTCACCGCGCGCGAGGTGATACACATAAGGCCCGAACTGCAGCGACTCCGCCCGCTCCACCGGCACAGGCGCACTGCGCTTCAGGATGTTTGCGATGCGCAGCACCAGTTCGCGCGGCTCGAATGGCTTGGCAACATAGTCGTCGGCGCCGATCTGCAATCCCTCGATCCGGCTTTCCGCCTCGTGCCGCGCCGTCAGCATGATGATCGGCACGGCCGAAGACGTCCGAATGAAGCGCGCGAGTTCAAAACCGGTCTCGCCTGGCATCATCACATCCAGGATCAGGAGATCGAAATGCAGACCGAGCAGCTTGGCGCGTGCTTCCTTGGCGCTCGGCGCCGTGGTGACGCGGTAGCCTTCGCCAGAGAGAAAGCGCGAGAGCAGATCGCGAATACGGCGGTCGTCATCGACCAGCAGCAGATGCGGCGCATCGTCGGCCAATGGCACCGGCATTCGTTTGGCGGCCTGAGCTAACATCATGTCTTGTTTGTCCTGCCGTCAGTTTTGGCGGATGCCTGGCCCAGGATGACCTGCAGCACCTTGTCGGGATCATTGCGGTCGATCATCGCCGAGAGAAACCTGCCGATCGCTTCAACTTCGACCGGCGTAAAATCCTTGAGCGCGCGGTTGATACGATCGGTCTGCAAGCCCGCGAGCTGCGCAACGAGAGCTTCGCCTTTGGCCGTGGCGAAAAGAAGCCGTTGCCGCCGGTCGGCCTCACCGGATTTCTGCACGATATACCCTTCATCGAGCAATTGCTTGAGGACCCGGCCCAGCGACTGCTTCGTGATACGCAGGACATCGAGCAGATCGGCGACCTTCAGGCCAGGATAGCGATGCACGAAGTGAACGACGCGATGATGGGCGCGCCCGAAGCCGAACTGGTCGAGCACATCGTCGGGATCTCCGACGAAGTCGCGATAGGCAAAGAACAACAGCTCAATGATGTCCCAGCGGGGCGGTTTCGCAGGATCGCCGCTGGCTTGCCGCTGGATTGTCTCAAGCGATCGTGACACCGCATCCTTGGAATTTAAGTCAGCCATATTGACATATCTTGGGTTCAATCTTACAAAACTGACCATCGCGACGAAATATTAGAACTCTCGCCGCACGGTCCCAATAGGGCCGATCTGAGAACCATACCGGACTTCGGCATGGCGCTAAAGCCTGTCCTCGGCATCCACCGGGGCCGGAAACGCTTTTGCCGTGGGTCCGGACTTGACGTAGAACATCGACGACGCCGCTAGCCGCCGCGTCGCAAGCCAGGAGTAAGGTCATGGGAATTTCGTTCGATAAAGTCGATGGCGCGACCTGGCTGAAGTTCGACGTACAGCCCGCAGCGAATGCTGTGTCCGATGCGGACCGGGCGACGAAGCTCAAGGATCCGGGTTTCGGCCGGGTTTTCACCGATCACATGGCCATCGTCCGCTACAACCAGACGGATGGCTGGCATGGCGCGCGCGTCGAATCCCGCGCGAATTTCCCGCTCGATCCGGCCGCGGCCGTCCTGCATTACGCGCAGGAGATTTTCGAAGGCCTCAAGGCCTATGTGCGTGAAGACGGCGGCGTGAATCTGTTCCGTCCCGATGCCAATGCCAAGCGCTTCCGGAATTCGGCCGATCGCATGGCCATGGCGCCGCTGCCCGAGGCCGTGTTCATCGAAGCAGTCGAGCAACTCGTGCGCATCGACCGCGCCTGGATTCCATCAGGCGAAGGCAGCCTCTATCTGCGCCCCTTCATGGTCGCGAGCGAGATCTTCCTCGGCGTGAAGCCGTCCGCGGAATACATCTTCGCTGTCATCGCCTCGCCGGTCGGTTCCTATTTCAAGGGCGGACCCGCCCCGGTGTCGATCTGGGTCTCGGAGAACTACACGCGCGCTGCGATCGGCGGCACCGGCGCCGTCAAGTGCGGCGGCAATTACGCCGCCAGCCTGCGTGCGCAGGCCGAGGCCATCAGTCACGGTTGCGATCAGGTCGTCTTCCTCGACGCGGTCGAGCGCCGTTACATCGAGGAACTTGGCGGCATGAACATCTTCTTCGTGTTCGAAGACGGTTCGCTGCTGACACCGCCGCTTGGCACGATCCTGCCAGGCATCACGCGCGATTCGATCATCGCACTGGCGAAGAATAAGGGCACGCAGGTGCGCGAAGAGCCCTATACGCTCGATCAGTGGCGCGCCGACGCTGCCAGCGGCAAGCTGAAGGAGGCTTTTGCCTGCGGCACGGCGGCAGTCATCTCGCCGATTGGCCAGGTGCGCTCTGCGAGCGGTGATTTTACCATCAATGGCGGCGCCGCAGGCCCCGTTGCGATGGGACTGCGCAAACAGCTGGTCGACATTCAGTACGGCCGCGCGCCAGACCCGCACAACTGGATCCGCAAGGTTCTGTAAGCACGAGCGCTTCAAGACGACAAATGCCGCAACCTTTCGAGGCTGCGGCATTTTTATTTGTTAAGTCGCCAATATGAGCCCGAGTTGCTCGCGCCGGGTCCAGCGCCAGAGCATGACCGGTGCAACGACCGCCAGACCCGCTGCCAGCCCAATCCAGATGCCGACGCCGCCGAAGCCCAGCTTGAATGCGAACAGCAGGCTGAGACCCATGCCGAAGCCCCAATAACCCAATGCGGCAAAGATCATCGGCACGCGCGTATCCTGCAACCCGCGTAGCATCCCTGCAGCAACCGACTGCGCGCCGTCCGCAATCTGGAACACCGCCGCACAAAACAGAAACGACATTGCCGTATCGATGACGACGGCATTGGCGGGATTGCTCAGATCGATGAAGGCGCCAATCAGAATACGCGGCGCAGCCAGCAACAACATGCTCATCGACGCCATGAATGCCACCGCAAGGCCGAATGCAGTCCATCCCGCTCGCGTGATGCCATCGCGGTCCACGGCGCCTTTGGCCAATCCAACGCGGACAGTTGCCGCCTGGCTCAGTCCCATCGGCACCATGAAGGAAATCGATGCGATCTGGATCGCAATCGCATGCGCCGCGATGGCGGCCGTTCCAAACTGCCCCATCAGGAACACCGCCGCATTGAAGACGGTAATTTCGAATGCAAGCGTTGCGCCGATCGGCAGACCGATGCGCCATAGCTTTGCGAGGCGTGGCCAATCGGCGCGCCACCAGTTGCCGAACAAATGATAACGCCGAAACTTGGGATGCCATGCGACGACGAGCGCAAAAACTGCGAACAGAAAGATGTTCGACAGAGTGGTCGCAAGGCCAGAGCCGCGCAGACCCATCTCCGGAAATCCGAGATGGCCGAACACCAGAACCCAGTTTGCAGCAGCATTGAACAGAATGGTGACGCCCGTCACCAGCAGTGCCCAGAGCGGACGTTGCACGGCAGCGACAAAGGAGCGCAACACGATGAAGCCGAGCGCGGGCAGGAAGCCCCATTGCAGCATATGCACGAAGCTCTGGGCGTCGGCAGCGGCCTGCGCCTCCTGACCGAACAGCAACAGAATCGCCTCGGCATGCCAGAGAATGATCCACGCGGGTATCGAGACGATCAGCGTCGTCCACAAACCCTGCCGAAATGTTCGCCTGACATCGCGCACCGCATGCAGCTTGCGGCCGATCGCCTCCGCCATCATCGGCGACGTCGCGGTGACGAGGCCGATGGCGAAAATCAGAAGCGCGAAGTAGAGATTCACGCCCAGCGCCGACGCAGCCAAAGCCTCCGCGCTCACGCGGCCGAGAATGATTACGTCGGTCGTTGTCAGTGCGATCTGTGCCAGATTGGTCAGGATCAGCGGCCAGCCGAGCGCCAGCATCGCCCGTAACTCGGCGAGCCACAGATCGCGCGTCAAAGCCTTCTGACCCACAGCCAGCAGCATGGAATCCTTCACTCGATTTGAGTGACGCGGCTGCAAGGGCTGTCGCGTCAAAATCCGTCCGACAACGATGTCGGACATTCACACATCAAAATTCGCGTGAGGATGCCGTGATAAACGCTACGAGCGTGTTTGACCAGATGCCGAACTAGCCAGCGCCGCGACCTTGCAGCGCAGCAGCGGACACCCAGAACACTTCGCCTTCGGAATCTTCGGTGTCCAGCCAGATCAATGGCAGATCAGGGAAGGCTTCATCGACATTGGCGCGGCCGCGGCCGATCTCGCAGAGCAAACCGCCATGCGGATTCAGGTGATCGCCAGCCTGTTCAATGATCTTCCTGACGATGTCGAGCCCATCATCGCCGCCATCGAATGCCATGGCGGGTTCCGCCAGACATTCATCCGGCAAATCCGCCATGCCCTGCGCATCGACATAAGGCGGATTGGTGATGATGAGGTCGTAGCGGGTATCGCCGAGCGGTTCGAATAGATCGCCCTTGTAAAGCGTCAGTCGCTCGTCGAGCCCGTAATCAATGACGTTGCGCATAGCAACGGCGAGTGCCGCGGGGGATAAATCGGCGGCGTCGACCTGCGCATTGGGGAACGACTGGCTGGCCAGGATCGCGATACAGCCGGAACCCGTGCAAAGATCCAGCACGCTTTCGATCTCCCTGGGATCGTCGATCAGCGACCCGCCTTCACCGTCATCACCGCTGAAATGCGAATCCAGCAATTCGCCGATGAAGGAACGCGGCACGATGGTGCGCTCGTCCACATAGAACGGCAGGCCGCGCATATAGATCTTGTTGACCAGATAGGCTGCCGGTTTGCGTGTGGTCACGCGGCGATGAATGACGTCGAGGATCTGCTTGCCTTCGGCCGCAGTCACCCGCGCCATGGCAAAATTCTCGAACTGGTCTGGGTGCAAATGCAGGACTTCACAGACGATGAAGGCGGCTTCGGCCACGGGATCCGTCGTACCATGCGCAAAAGCGAGCTTCGCCTCGATGAAGCGGCTGGTGGCATAGCGCACATAGTCGAGTAGCGTCGCGAGTTCGCCCGGCGCGACCTTCGGCAGGGTCGCCGTCGCGATCTTCTTCACGGAGCTCTTTGCTTTTGCAGAAGCCTTGGCTGCAGTTTTCCTGCTCGCAGATTTCTTGACCGCCTTCTTGGCAGTTGCCTTCACAGTCTGCTTCTGAGTCTTCTTGGCCATCAGTTCTTATCCCAGCGCGCCGCGGCGTCGTCATCGTCGGTCTTCGCAGCAATCCAGCTGCTGCCACCGGCGGTTTCCTCGCGCTTCCAGAACGGAGCATGCGCCTTGAGGTAATCCATCAAAAACTCGGCGGCCTGAAACGCCGCCTGGCGGTGCGCCGACGCGGTCAGCACCACCATGATATTCTCGCCGGGCAGGATGCGGCCGACACGGTGAACGATCGTTACGCCCGTCAGCGGCCAGCGGTTCATCGCCTCGTCAGCATGACGCGCAATCTCCGCTTCGGCCATCCCGGGATAATGCTCCAACGTCAGCGCCGTCGTCGCATCGCCAGCGCCCTCGCCTCCGCGGCAGATGCCGCTGAATGTCACCACCGCGCCGATATCCGTCCGGCTCGCCGTCAAAGCCGCGATCTCGCGGTTGACGTCGAAATCGGCATCCTGGATGCGGATGGTCACGTTGGAGGTCATGAGATCAACGCAGTCGTTGGCAAAATCAGCCGCCAGTCATCGGCGGGAAGAATGCAATCTCGCGGGCGCCAGCGATGACGGTGTCAGGCCGCACATGGGTATGGTCAATGGCGGCGCGGATCACTTTCGGCGTCTCGAACGCATAGGCATATTCGTCGCCGCGCGTGCTCAGCCATCCGATCAGATCGCCGACGGTGCGCACGGCCGCCGGCGGCTCGACCGTCTCCTCGGCCTTGCCGATCCGCTCGCGCACCCAGGCAAAGTAGACAACCTTCATGCATCCTCCTCGATGAGGTGATGGATGCCGGAACGGAAATAATCATATCCCGTATAGATGGTGACGAGCGCTGAAATCCAAAGCAGCAGCAGGCCGAGCTGGGTGGTGATCGGGATCACCTGATCGCCGGCCTCGCCGGCCAGCAGAAAGCCGATCGCGATCAGCTGGGCCGTCGTCTTCCACTTCGCCACCTTGGTGACCGGGACACTGACCCGGAGTGCGGCGAGATATTCGCGCAGGCCCGAAACCAGAATCTCGCGGCACAGGATCACGATGGCCGCCCACAGGGTCCAGCCATGGATGATGCCATCGGCCGCCAGCATCAGCAGGCAGGAGGCCACCAGCAGCTTGTCGGCGATCGGGTCGAGCATTCGGCCAAAGGCCGACTGCTGATTCCAGATCCGGGCGTAATAGCCATCGAGAAAATCCGTGACCGCGGCACCGATGAAGACGGCCAGCGCGACCCAGCGCAGCCATAGCGGGCCATCCATGATCGACTGCGAATAGATGCAGCCGACCACCACCGGAATGGCGGCAATGCGGGCCATGGTCAGGATATTTGGCAGGGACATCGCGGAATTCGCGGCCCGTCTCGTGGTCACTGTCATCCGTCTTACCAATACTGCCAGAGCGCAGAGGTCAACCGCCAGAGAAGCTGGAGCAGCTTAGTTTACCGCAAAACTGTCCCGGGGCATGCGACAGCCAGATTACGTCTCGTTCATCTTGGCGATCATCTAGCCCCTGGCTGGGGGTGAAAAAAGTCGAAAATCTTGCGGGCGCTCTCGGCCGAGATGCCGGGAACCTTGCCAAGGTCGCCCACCGAGGCCCGCTCGATCTCCTTCAGCGTTCCGAAATGGTGCAGGAGTGCGCGCTTGCGGGTCGGGCCGATCCCCGGAATTTCCTGCAATCCGGCCTCGCGGATGTCCTTCTTGCGCAGAGTGCGGTGCGATCCGATGACGAACCGATGCGCCTCGTCGCGCAGCCGCTGGATGAAATAGAGCACCGGGTCCCGCGGCTCCAGCTTGATGGCATCGCGGCCCGGGATGAACATGGTCTCGCGGCCGGCATCGCGATCCGGCCCCTTGGCTACCGCCATCAGGGTCACATCGGTCAGTTTCAGCTCGTCGAAGATCTCTTTCACCGCATTGAGCTGGCCGCGGCCGCCATCGATGATGACCAGATCGGGCCAGAGCGGCACGTCATCGTCCTTTGGCTTGGCCGCTTCCCCTTCAACCGGCGGCGCCAGCAGTCGCTTGAAACGGCGTTGGAGCACCTCCTTCATCATCGCGTAATCGTCGCCGGGCGTGAGCCCTTCCGACTTGATGTTGAACTTGCGGTACTGATTCTTGATGAAGCCGTCCGGCCCCGCCACGATCATGGCACCGACCGCGTTGGTGCCCTGGATATGGCTATTGTCATAGACTTCGATGCGCTTCGGCACGGTGGACATGCCCGCCATCCTCGACATGCCCTCCAGCAAACGCGCCTGCGTCGCCGTGTCGGCGAGCTTGCGGCCGAGCGCCTCGCGGGCATTGGTCAACGCGTGGATGACCAGTTCTTTCTTTTCGCCGCGCTGCGGTGTCAGCACTTCGACCTTGGAACCTGCCTTGACGCTGAGCGCGCTGGCCAGCAGCTCGCTCTCCTCGATGGCATGCGACAGCAGCACCATCTTCGGCGGCGGCTTGTCCTCGTAGAACTGCGCCAGGAACGAGCCGAGCACTTCCTCCGGCGTGAACGACTTCTCGGCCTTGGGAAAATAGGCGCGGTTGCCCCAGTTCTGGCCGGTGCGGAAGAAGAACACCTCGACACAGGAATAGCCGCCTTCCTGATGGATGGCGAACACGTCGGCCTCCTCCACCGTGCGCGGATTGATGCCCTGCTGTGACTGGATCGCAGACAAGGCCGCAAGACGGTCGCGATACAGTGCGGCGCGCTCGAAGGCGAGTTCCTCCGAAGCCTTCTCCATTTCGCCGGCCAATAGCTGCTTCACCGCGCGGCTGCGACCGGACAGGAAGTCCGTCGCCTCGCGCACCAGTTCGGTATAGCCGGGAAAGTCGACTTCTCCGGTGCAAGGACCGGAGCAGCGGCGGATTTGATACAGCAAACACGGACGCGTACGGCTCTCGAAAAAGGAATCCGTGCACGACCGCACCAGGAATGCGCGCTGCAGCGCCGTGATGGTACGGTTGACCGCGCCCACCGACGCGAATGGACCGAAATAGCGGCCAGGCCGCGACTGCGCACCGCGATGCTTCAGAATTTGCGGCGCCCAGTGATCGCCCGAGATCAGAATATACGGAAAGGACTTGTCGTCACGGAGCTGCACGTTGAAGCGCGGACGCAGCTGCTTGATGAGATTGGCCTCGAGCAACAGTGCTTCGGTCTCGGTCGAGGTCGAGATGATCTCCACCACCACCGTCGCCGCGATCATGCGTGCGATGCGCATCACCTGCCCGGTCGGCCTTGCATAGGACGACAGCCGCTTCTTCACGTTCTTGGCCTTGCCGACATACAGCACATCGTTGGCCGCATTCAGCATCCGGTAGACGCCCGGCGAGGTCGGGGCATGGCGCACGGCATGTTCGATGGCGGCACGGCCGATCGCCAGCGGTCCCTCGGCGACCACGTCGCCAGAATCGTCATCGCCGGCATCCGGGAGCGCGCCGTCTTCCTCGTCGTCGGCCGCGGCCGGTTCCGGTTCGAGATCGGGTGGCGCCTGCAGGGTGGACTGGATGCCCAGTTCGGAACCACGGCTGTCGGAGTCTGACTCTGCCGCGGGCTCGGGTGACGTCTCGTGCTGCGGCTCGGTGGGGTCTTGAATCATGAGCCCAATTTAGGCGCTGCGGCGGGCCATCGCCAGCATTCGAGCGCCCCGAAATGCCCCCGCCACAGCCGGTTTCCCGGTGTTTGCGGCAAGCGGAGGGTTTTCGGCTGTCCACCCGGGAAATTCGCGGATTGCCCAAAGTAAGACTCTTTTAACGCCAATACGGCGCCGCTCAGGGCCGTTAAGGACCGCTTAATCTAAAACTCTCGATAAATCGTCTCGATAAATGATGGAATTCCGTAACCCTAAGGCTTCGTTCGGCAGATCCCGAGCGCGCTCCCGTGGGCCGGTGGTAACGCGTAGTTTGGAGAGTTGAGATGAGTAAGTTTGCGTTCGCGGCAGTCGCCCTCGTGGCTGCAAGTGCGACAACAGCACATGCGGCGGACATGCCTTACCGGTCTCGCGCACCCTATACGGTCGCGCAGCCGCTCAACGCCTATAGCTGGGCTGGCCCGTATCTCGGCGCCACCCTCGGCTACGAATGGGGCAGCGTCTCCAACACCGGCGCGAAGCCCTCGGGCATCGCCGGCGGCGTCACTGGCGGCTACAACTGGCAGAGCGGCAACATCGTGTTCGGTCTCGAAGGCGATCTGCAGGGCACGGGCGCGGATGACCGCTTCGCCAATTACAAATTCTCGAACCCCTGGTTCGGCACCGCGCGCGGCCGCATCGGCTACGCCTTCAACAACGTGCTGCTCTACGGCACCGCCGGTCTCGCCTTCGGCAGCCTGGAAGCGGAGCTCAATGGCTTGCAGCAGTCGCAAACGTCGGTCGGCTGGACCGCGGGTGTCGGCGCCGAAGTCGGCATCTACCAGAACTGGACTGCCAAGATCGAATATCTCTATGTCGATCTGTCCAAGAACACCTACACGCTCACCGGCACCGACAGCGCGCTCAGCTTCGGCACCGTGCGCATCGGCGTGAACTATCACTTCTAAGCCCGGCTCCGGACGCTTCGCGTCCGGAGCTCTGCTTCAAGTACTTCGTCTCCAGATACGTCGACTCCAAGTACTTCAGCTCCAGGTACAAGAAACCATCGCCATCCACTCCCGGCCGCGCTGCGGTCGGGATTTTTTTTATGGCCCATTCCCAAGCTGGATCCGCCGCTATCCTGTGATGACCAGATTGACCGCTTTGGGGCCCTTGCCCTTCTTGTCGGGCTCGACCTCGAAGGTAATCCGCTGTCCTTCGATCAGGTCTTTCAGCCCGGCGCGCTCGACTGCGGTGATGTGCACAAACACGTCCCGTCCGCCATCGTCCGGCTTGATGAAGCCGTAGCCACGCTCGCCATTGAAAAACTTGACCGTACCGCTCATGCCCATCGGGTCCCTCCCCGCAATGCTCCGCCGCGGCGCATGCGCGCCGCGACCGACCGGACATTCACTCCACGGAAGCTTGGCCTTGTTTCAATGATCGATTTGGGCCACGTCACTCCGCCGCAACCATTCGCGGAAGCGGAACGTAAAGCCAGTCATAATGACCGTAGCTTAATACGGTTCCGCCGGGATTGACTACCGTTTTTGGCAGCGCCGTTTGGTAGTTGGAGTTTGCGTAGTTCGACCTGCTACCTGCAAGCGTCAGGGCTTGGCCGTCTCGAGCCGGAAGCGTCCAGCGCCGCCAAGGCCGAGCGGCTTCTCCAGCTGCGGCAGAATTTCCCTGAGCTCGGCAGCAAGCTTCCACGGCGGATTGACGATCAAAAGTCCGGTCGAGGTCAGCGGACCATCCGCCGTTTGCGGTGCAACGCTGAATTCGACGCGCAGACACTTACCGGGTGTCGCGGATGCAGCAGCCGTCGCGGCAACATGCTGCGCCAGCTCATCGGTGGCGCGCCGGCTTTTAGCGGGATACCACAACATGTAAATGCCGGTCGCCCATTTGGCATAGACTTGCTCGAACACTGCAGCCATCCGCGCGAACTCGTTCTTGTCTTCATAGGGCGGATCGATCAGCACCACGCCGCGACGTTCCTTCGGCGGCACATAGGCCGGCAGGCCGACCCAGCCATCGATATCGACAACGCGCGCCTGCTCGTCCCTGCGCAGCGCCGAGATCAGCTTCTTGCGTGCCTGCGGCTCGACCTCGCAGCACACCATGCTGTCCTGCGGCCGCAGCAAGGCGCGGGCGATCAGCGGCGAGCCGGGATAGGCCTTGAGCTCGCGCAGCGCATTGAACGAACGGACGATGTCGAGATAGGGCGCGACCAGCGGCACACTGGATTCCGTGAACCGCGCCTGCAGCGCGCGGGCGATGCCCGTGGTCCACTCGCCGGAGCGCGTGGCCTCGTCGCCGGTCAGGTCGTAGAGGCCCGCGCCGGCATGACTGTCGATGACACGAAATGGCGACGGCTTCTCATGCAGATGGGTCAGGATACGAACCAGCACGAGATGCTTGATGACATCGGCAAAGTTACCGGCGTGGAAGGCGTGGCGATAATTCATGCGCCAGCAGTACGCTACGATGGCGGTTTGAGCTAGCCGCCCCGCATCGGCGGCATCACCACCTGGTCGCGGCGGCAGGCACGGCGATCGATCTCCTCGCAAGCGCGGAACTGAAGATCCTTGCTCATGCAGAGCCGGACCTCGGTCAGGCGGTTACGATCGCAGGTCACGGCGATGGCCGAATTGCTGAGGCCCGGATTGACCTTGATGAAAGCTTCCTCGATTGCGTCCGGCGCAATCGTCTTGGCCTGCTGCAGATCGAGAAATTCGTCGGGAATTTTGACGCCGGCGCGCGCCTTGCGGATGGCCTCAAAATAGCCGCGCTGGCCAAGGCCAGAGCAGGTGCCGTGCTTGTCCCATTCATTGAAGATCAGGCCGGGCGCCGGCATCAGATCCAGCATGGACGTCATGATATTGCGCGCCAGCCGGGGCGCTGGGCGCTCGCAATAATTCGGGAAGCCGCGGTCGTATTGCGGCCACAGGCCATGCACCACGAAAGAATAGGGACGGCCGCCGCATTGTATCTGGGCCGAGCGGTTGTTACCGCCGCGCTCCTGGGCCGCCTCGCAGAAACTCGGCGACCAAGACAGCGACAATACGTAGAAGTCGAATTCGCCCGGCGCATTCTGCCGGCGGTCCTGTGCCGAGGCCGGATAGGCAGTCAGCGCCGCGAGCGCGAGGACCCCAAGCGAAATGACAAGTCGAAATGCCTGAACCATGACGCGCCCCACCCCTGAGAAGGGCAAGCCTAGTCAGGCATCAAGAACAATTCAAGAACAAAATGGATTGGATCGGCAAACGAAGCTTAGTGCTTCGCCGCCCGGCAGCGCGGGTTGTAGGCCCAGTTGCGGTCGAGACCGACGACGCACCATTCGACGCTCTGGCCGTAACCGGCAAAGCCGCCATCCTCGATGATCGAGTAATGGACCTGACGCGTCTTGCCGTCGGTCAGCATGGCATCGGCGGTGCAATAGCGGCGCGGAATGTTGTCAGAGGTCCAGGGGCGGAAGGCCGTCTCGTGGACGCGGCTGAAGCCGGTGATCTGCAGCGCCGAATTCCAGAAGGTGCTTTCCTTGTCCTGAAACTGCGACGAAATCGTCGAGAGACCAGCCTCGCAATCGGCCAGACGGCCCTCGTAGTTCGGTCCGGACAGCCAGAAGTTCAGCTCAAGCGGGTTCGCGGCCTGTGCGCCCGGAGCCAGGGTCATAAGCCCGAGAACGGCGCCGGTAACGGCAGCCAGGACGGCTTTCTTCCAGGATGAAATGAGGTCGCGCATGGGGAATCCGCCGTCTGATGATTGTTCCCGGAACGTGCCGCGAAGCCCGTGCAGGGTCAAGTGCACCGCGGCCACACCCAGCGCACAACTCCGTCAGAACCTGGCCGGCGTTCTTTTCAGCGTCGCCGATGCCCATTAAGGTGCCCACAAAGACGATGGAGACGGTGATGCGAATGATTCGGTTGGCGATTTTGGCTGTAGGTCTGAGCGGTGCGATCATGAGCAGCGCGGCCAAGGCCGACTGGGTGCCGCCATTCAAGGGCAATGACACCGGCGGCATCATCTCCACGTCCCTGATCAGCCAGACCGATATTCGCGCCCTGGCGATCGACCATTGCGCACGTTACGGCAAGGTCGTGAAATTCCTGAGCGCCCCGCAGGAATATGGCGCCTACGTCTCGTTCGCCTGCCGCTGGGTGCCCTATGGCGCCTCGGATCGGCCGCTCCGCGTTCGCTACTGAACCTTTTTGGCTCGTTACTGAACCTTTTCACGCGACGCAGCGTCTCATCGGCTTGGGGAGAACCAGGCATGATGCGACGCTGTGTTTCATTGTTGAATATTTCCGTTTTGAGCGCGACCGCGATGTTATGGGCAATGCCCGCCATCGCCGATCCCATCGAGTTACCGGCACGCAAGGCCGGGCTCTGGGAAATGAAGATGCAGGGCGGCGCCGGGATGCCCGGCATGACGATGCAGCACTGCACTGACGAAGCCACCGACAAGTCCATGAACACCACCTTCTCGCCGATGGCGAAGGACATGTGTTCGAAGAACGAGATGAAGAAGACCGCGACGGGCTATGTCACGGATTCGGTCTGCACGATCGGCGGCACCACGAGCACGTCGCATGCCGAGATCACCGGCGATTTCAACTCCGCCTATACGATGAAGATCACGTCGCAGAGCTCGGGCGGCGCCAAGGCCAATGCAGGCGACAGCACCACGCAGCTGGAGGCCAAATGGCTCGGCGCCTGCAAGCCGGACCAGAAGCCCGGCGACATCATGATGCCCGGCGGCATCAAGATGAATATCAAGGACATGGAGAAGATGAAGGGCATGCACCGGCCGCAATAGAGCCGCGCGCCTGCTGACTCGATGTTTCCCGCCGCTGCGTTCCCCGCTATAGATGATGGTAATCATCCCAATGGCGCATTACGACGCCGGCGACAGGAAACATCAGGAACACGCGATGACCGAATTTACCGCATTGATGGCCGGCATGGCCAAATCCGGCGCTGACTGGACCGTCCATGTCAGCGACGACTGGCTGCAGGGCCGCACTGTCTATGGCGGACTGGCCTCTGCGCTATGCATGCAGGCCGCACTGAATGAATTCGGCGATGTGCCACCGCTGCGCTCCGCACAGATCGCCTTCATCGGCCCGGCATCGGGGCAGTTGCAGTTGAAGGCGAGCATGCTGCGCAAGGGCAAGTCGACGCTGTTCGCGACTGTCGATCTGATCGGCGAAGCGGGTCTCGCGACGCGGGCCATGTTCTGTTTCGGTGCTGCGCGGGAATCCGCTTTCAGGCATGTTGCGATCGGGACGCCGGAACTGAAAGATCCCGAGACCTGCCCGAATTTTTTCCGCAATGCCCCGGCGACGTTGAGCTTCGTGCAACATATCGACGGCCGCTACGTCGGCGGCTCGCCGCCATTCAGCGGCAGCGACGATCCGCAGATGACGCTGTGGCTGCGGCACCGCGAGCCGGCGATCAAACCTTCGCTGGTCGCCCTGCTTGCTTTGGCCGATGCGCCGCCGCCGGCAGCCTCGGCGCGCTCCAAGGCGCCCTCGCCGATCTCGACCATGACATGGTCGATCGACATGCTCACCGACAAGACCACGACGGATGATGGCTGGTGGCTGATCCACAACGTCGCCGAGCAGATCGCCGACGGCTATTCGAGCCAGGCAATGACCCTGTGGAATCGAAACGGCCAGCCAATCATGGCCAGCCGTCAGAATGTTGCAGTGTTCGGGTAGAACTTACTTCTTCGCAGCGGCTGCGCGCTCGACGAAGGTCTGGCCACCCTTCATCTTGTTGTTGAGCGGCGCTTCGTTGATCTGGATGACAACGGCATCGGCGGTGACGCCGAGGTTCTTCACCAGCGCCTGGGTGATGTCGAGCATCATGCCCTTTTTCTGCTCGTCGGTGCGGCCGGCGGCCAGGTTGATCGTGATCTCAGGCATTGATGTCTCCCATTGCTCTGCCAATTTTTGGCGCGTGGATTAATTCCACTTCACGCCGTGCTTGTCGAGAATCTTGCGGACTGCGCTGACGAGATCGGTTTCCGCGATCTCGATCTGCGCCTCGGCCTGCTTCCTGAGATATTCCTCGCGGTCCTTGATCTCGGTAAGACCGGCGCCGGCAATCAGGTCCTTGATCAAGAGCTTGCCGCTGGCCTTCTCGTCCGACCCCTGAATGATGGCGCAGGGTGAATTGCGCTTGTCGGCATATTTCATCTGCTGGCCAAGCGCATGCTTAGGATTGCCCAGATAAAGCTCGGCGCGGATGCCGGCCTGACGGAGCTGCGCAACCATCGCCTGATAGCCGGAGATCTCGCCGCCGAACACGGTGACGACGACCGGACCAAAGTCAGGCTTGGTATCGATCTTGCCGAGCAGCGTCAGCGCCGCCTGCAGACGCGAGACACCGATGGAGAAGCCGGTGGCCGGCACCGGCTCGCCGCGGAAGCGCGAGACGAGACCGTCATAGCGACCGCCGCCTCCGACCGAGCCGAAGCGCACAGGGCGGCCCTTCTCGTCTTTGGTCTCGAGCGTGAGTTCAACTTCGTAGACCGGGCCAGTGTAGTATTCGAGGCCGCGCACGACGGAGGGATCGATCTTGATGCGATCTTCGCCGTAGCCGGCTGCGGTGATCAGCTTCGCGATCTCATCGAGTTCGGCGCGACCCTGCTTGTAGGCTTCCGAGCTATTGAGCTTCGGCTTTGCTTCGCTCGCAGCATCGAGGCTGCGCAGCACGGTTTCGGAATCTTCCGCCGAGAGGCCGGCCCCCTTCGTGAAGTCGCCCTTGCCTTCCTCGCCGCCATCCCAACGTCCGGGACCGAGCAGCTTCTTGATCTCGCCTTCTGGAAACTTATCCATCTTGTCGATGGCGCGCAGCACCGTGAGGCGGCGTCCGGCATTGTCGTCGCCGCCGAGGCCGATGCTCTCCATCACGCCGTCGAGCACCTTGCGATTGTTGACGCGCACCACATAGCTGCCGCGCGGAATGCCGAGCGCTTCCATCGTGTCGGCTGCCATCATGCACATCTCGGCATCCGCCGCCGGCGAGCCGGAGCCGACAGTGTCGGCATCGAACTGCATGAACTGGCGGAAGCGACCGGGGCCCGGCTTCTCGTTGCGATAGACATAGCCGGCGCGGTAGCTGCGATACGGCTTCGGCAGCGCGTCCCAATGCTCGGCGACATAGCGCGCCAGCGGCGCGGTCAGGTCGTAGCGCAGCGAGATCCACTGCTCGTCATCGTCCTGGAACGAGAACACGCCCTCGTTCGGCCGATCCTGATCGGGCAGGAATTTGCCGAGCGCGTCGGTGAATTCCATGGTCGGGGTCTCGACCGGCTCGAAGCCGTAGCGCTCATAGACCTCGCGGATGGTGTCGGTCATGCGCCGGGTCGCGGCGATATCTGCCGGTCCGCGGTCGCCAAGACCGCGCGGCAGGCGCGCGCGCAATTTTTGCGGTTTTTTGGGTTTGTCGGTCATGAGCGGGGTCGTACCAGCGCAGGCAGGAACCGGCAAGCGTTCGGGCCGCTATGACGCAGGATCGGCCATGCGAGAGGCCTTCAAATCCGCTGCGGCGGAACCTTCATCAGCCCTCCCCGTTCCTCTGGATATGGCGGCCACCGATGGCCGTCGCAGAACGAGGCTCCCCTATGCCACCGCTCGCAAGCGCCCTCGTGCGAACAGGGCTGACGCTCAAGCTCAATCAGGTCAAGCGCGCCACGTCGTCTTATATCCGTGACCGCAGCGAGCAGACCCAGGGCATCGCGGTGTCCTATGCGGTCGCTGCCGGACTTTATGCGGCCGCAGGCGTCTTTCTGATCGCCACCTTGCTGGTCGGCGCCGCCGCACTGTTTCGCTGGGTCGAACTGCGCTACGGGCTGTTTCAGGCATTTGGCGCAACCGGCGGATTGCTGCTGGTGCTCGCTGCGCTCTTCGCTGTCCTCGCCGCGAGCCGGCTGAAGCGCCCGGCGAAACAGTTTCCCAGTCTCGGCAGCCGCTTACGCGTCGCGATCAATGCGAGCCCCGGCAAGCACGAGCAGACGATCTCGGCAGCACCCCACCGCGTGGCCGCGCCCAATGAATTCAGGCCGAGCACGCGTCCCGTTCAGCCCCTGCAGAGCAGCGGCTCGGCTAAGGCTGGACTGGTGCTCGCCGCGACGCTTGCCGGCTGGGCCTTCGCCCGGCGCCGCAGCCTCGCGCAGCCGGCTCCTGCCCGCAGACCGGCGAGCAAAGCAAACGCCTGATGGCCGTCCGGCGATCCGACACGGACAGCCTGTTGCTCATCGCAGCAACGACCTTCGCAGTGCTTGCGCTGCAGAGCTTCCTGCCGACACGCAATGCCGAAAGATCGGTGGCTGCCGAGCCGCAACCGATCGGCGACACGGATGTCCCGCTGCCACAGACATTCACCCGCGAACTCGCACAACACGGCCGCGGCCGCCATTCATCGAGCCCGTTGCAGATTCCATGGACGGGCTGGAAGGACGTGTTGTGGCGCACCTATGAGCAGATCAATGAGGACCGGTTGCTGGCCATTGCGGCTGGCGTCGTGTTCTTCGGCCTGCTCGCCGTGTTTCCGGCAATCACCGCGCTGGTCTCCAGTTACGGGTTGTTCGCCGATGCCTCGACGATCTCCGGCAATCTGCAGTCACTGGCGCTGATGTTGCCGGATGGCTCGTTCCAGATCGTGCAGGACCAGATCACGCGCGTGCTGGCCAAGGGCCAGGCCAGGCTCGGCCTCACTTTCCTGTTCGGCCTCGCACTGGCGGTGTGGAGCGCCAATGCCGGGGTGAAGGCCGTGATCGACGCACTGAACGTCGTCTATGGCGAGCGCGAGAAGCGCAGCTTCATCAGGCTCAATCTTCTGTCCCTCGCCTTCACCACCGGCGCCATCGCCGCCCTCCTCGTGATGGTCAGCGCCGTCGTTGCCTTGCCACTGACGCTGGACCGTATCGGCCTCGCCACCGACAGCAAGGTCATCATCAGCCTCGCCCGCTGGCCGCTTCTGCTGTTCGTCGTCGTGCTGGCCCTTGGCATTCTCTACCGCTTCGGGCCGAGCCGCCCCGGCGCGCGCTGGGAATGGCTCAGCATCGGCGCCCTCGCCGCTGCCCTGCTCTGGCTCGCCGGCTCGGCACTGCTGTCCTGGTACCTGTCGAATTTCGGCAATTACAACGCCACCTATGGCTCGCTCGGTGCCGCCATCGGCCTGATGATGTGGATGTGGATGTCCGCCATTATCGTTCTGTGTGGGGCCGAACTGAATTCCGAGATCGAGCATCAGACCGCCGTGGATACCACCGTCGGGCCGGGCCGACCGATGGGCATGCGCGGCGCTGCCATGGCCGATACGCTGGGCCGCGCCAGCTCCTGAGGTGCAAAAGCACCGGTGGGCAAGTTGTCCCGGCCCTGCTTTCCGAATCAACAATAATGCTAAGCTTCCCCGGACACTTAGCGCGGGAGCGCTCGCGGCCGTGCCTCCGCCGCGCTGTTCAGGAGTTTGGATGTGAGGATGTTGCGCGCGTTATGATCCGCATCTCCACGATTTTTGTCGGCATCTGCATGGTGCTTGTCTCGGCGTCGCTCGGCATGGTGCTCTATGCGATCGCCGGCGTCAGCGGCTATGAGTCGGCCATCGTCGCACTGACCGCGCTGACCGTGATGATCCTCTACAACGCGGTGTCGATGCGCATCAAAGACCGCGCCGAATCCACCGGCCAGATCAGCGATCTGTCGCGCGGCACCGCCGACCTCGCCCGGCAGGTCGCCGAATTCGGCCGCCGCCTCGCGGTGGTCGAGAGCAAGATCGCCTCCGCCGGCACCGCCAATCAGGACCGTATCCAGACCGTCGCCGGCGAGATCGGCGAATTGGGCGCGCTGGTGAAGCAACTCGCCACCTCGGTCGCCGCCCACGAGGACATGCTGACCGCGATGCCTGCGCCAGCGACTGCTCCTGCAGCGATCGCGCCGCCATCGCCGCCGGTCAAACCCGTGACCGCTGCCGACGTCGCCAGGGACACCGCGACACCGACGGCACCTGTGATCGTCGTGAGGCCGGAGCCTGTGCCTGCACGCGACGATGCGCAGCTCATCGTCATGGTGAAGAATGCCATTGTCGACAATCGTATCGACCTCTATCTGCAGCCGGTGGTCACACTGCCGCAGCGCAAGGTGCGCTTCTACGAGGCGATGACGCGGCTGCGCGACGACAAGGACCAGGTGATCGCCGCTGACGATTTCATCGGCCCCGCAGAAGCCGCGGGCCTGATGGGCCAGATCGATCACATCGTGCTGCTGCGCTGCATGCAGGTGCTGCGCCGCCTGATGGTGCGCAACAAGGATGTCGGCGTGTTCTGCAACATGGCTGGCGCGACCCTCTCGAATGCCGAGACCTTCGCGCAATGCATCGACTTCCTCGAAGCCAATCGTGCGCTGGCGCCGTCTTTCGTGCTGGAATTCAAGCAGAGCGTGCTGCGCAATCTCGGCCCGCTCGAAAGCGAGCACCTCGCCGCACTCGCGCAGCGCGGCTATCGCTTCTCGATCGATCACGTGACCGATTTGCGGATCGAGCCGCGCGAACTCGCCGATCGCGGCGTCCGCTATATCAAGGTACCGGCGTCGCTGTTGCTGGACCCCAAACACAGCTCGAATTCCGACATTCACCCCGCCGATCTCTCCGATCTGCTCGGCCGGTTCGGAATCGACCTGATCGCCGAGCGGATCGAGGGCGAACGGGCCGTGGTCGACCTGCTCGACTTCGACGTTCGGTTCGGGCAAGGCTTTCTGTTCGCGGCGCCACGTCCGCTCCGGCCGGAAGTTCCGGCCAATGGCGGTGCGCCAAATCCTGCTATCAAGGAACCCGCCAAAGAATCCGCCAAGGCAGCCACGGACCCCAATGGCCCGGTGAGATCTGCCCCAACCACGCCTCCGCGGCCTGAGCCGCCGCGCTCCACCGGCAATGCCGCGCTGGCGCGCCGCGCCACCGGCCCGAACTGAACGGCCTTCAATCCAATGACCACACTACGTTTCGCCGAGCGCTTGCGCGATCTCACCGGCAATGTCGACGTCGTCCTCAGCGACATCTGGGGCGTCGTCCATAACGGCCTCGAGTCGTTCCCCGAAGCCTGCGAGGCGCTGCATACGTTTCGCGCCCAAGGCGGCACGGTCATCCTGATCACCAACGCGCCGCGCCCGGCGGACTCCGTGCAGCGGCAGCTCCGCAAGCTGGGCGTCGCCGACGACGTCTATGATGCGATCGTGTCGTCCGGCGACCTCACGCGCAATTTCGTCGCCGGCAGGCCGGGTCAGGCGATGTATCTGATCGGGCCGGATCGCGACAGTTCGATCCATCGCGGCCTCGATGTGAAGCTCACCCAGCTCGAACAGGCCGACTACATCGTCTGCAGCGGATTGTTCGACGACGAGACCGAATCCGCCGACGACTATCGCGACATGATGGACCAGGCGCTGGCGCGCAAGCTGACGCTCGTCTGCGCCAATCCCGACATTATCGTCGAGCGCGGCGACCGCTTGATTTACTGCGCCGGCGCGGTCGCCGAACTCTATCGCGAGATGGGCGGCGAGGTGATCTTCTACGGCAAGCCGCATCGGCCGATCTACGATCAGGCGATGGCGCTGGCCAAGGCGAAGCGCGGCAAGGACACGGCGCTGGATCGCGTGTTGGCGATCGGCGATTCCGTGCGCACCGATCTCACCGGCGCGCATGGCTTTGGCATCGACCTGCTATTCGTCACCCGCGGCATCCATGCCGGCGACTTCGAAGGCATCGAACAGATGGGCGCCGCCGAAGTGAAGGAACTGTTCGGCCATCCACCGAAGGCGCTGATGCGTGAATTGAAGTGGTAGACTAAGCTTAGGATGGCGTAACGCTCTCGGTCGTCATGGCCGGACTTGTTCCGGCCATCCACGCCTTCCTTTGTCGCCAAGACGTGGATACGCGGGACAAACCCGCGCATGACGACTGAGTATGTCGTGACCACGGAGCGCCACGTCTCTCCTGATTCAGCCACGTCTCTCCTGATTCAACTGTCAAACAGCCACTGCGCCTCAGACATGCGTCATCACCCCTGTTGTTAGCGGCGCGGGGGCGCCGTCGTCTCTTGCATTCCCACCCTCCGGAAAGAGGGCGTGCGGAACGCCGGGTGCCCGTTGCACCCTTGGGCCTGATGCGATGCGGTCTTCCGCAAGGGTAATGTGCATCAGGACTTTCGGACGCGCCGAGCAAGTGCCCGACGTTCCGCCTGCGGTGTTTTTTCGACTTGCTTGCACTTTGCCTCAGCGAACGATCCGATCACCAAATTAAAGTCCCAAGGCGATGGGAAGGGAGCCTCAAGCACTTAGGCCGGACGCGTTTCGATTTGGTCGTCCGTCACACTGTCCAGGGCTCTTTCCATCTCAAGGTCGGCCGTCTCCTTGCCAGTGGCAGTGCTGGCGCAGATCCGTCCTGCCCGAAGACAGACGTCACCCGTGAACCGCGTAACGCCGCATCTCCGGCGTCCACCGCACCCTGCCCCGCGAACGTGACGATCGCGATCGCCCCTCTCAGTGGGGCAGGACGATGGGGAATATAATCATGTCAGGGATATTGTCAATCGCAAATAGGAAAAAATGTTTGGTCCGGACCTCTCCGCTGTCGTCCCCGCCTAGCACGCCGAAGGCGTGCGCGGGGCGGGGACCCATACACGCTGGAGAACTGGTGAAAGCGCCGTCCGTTGTAACTCTGCCGCTCTAACCACACTGACCGTGGCTATGGATCCCCGCCTGCGCGGGGATGACGCGGAGAGGGCAGCGCGACCCCACACTCGTCATTCCGGGGCGGCTGCGCACCTTCGCGCAGACGAACCCGGAATCTCAGCATGGGAGTCTCTAGTCAGCGCCAAACACTCCGGGATTCCCCGCCACTCCAAGTGGAGTGGCTGAGGTTCGCACTTCAGCGGCTGCGCCGCTTTCGTGCGCCCCGGAATGACGGTAGAGGCCGAAAACGCAAAATGCCCGGCGCAAGGCCGGGCATTACGAAACTCGGAAGCTCTGAAGAACGAAGCTGCGCGGCTTACGCCGGCACGGCGTCCGGGAACACCGCTTCGATCTTGGTCTTCAGCGTCGCCGCATTGAACGGCTTGACGATGTAGTTGTTCACGCCGGCCTTCTTGGCGGCAATCACGTTCTCGGTCTTGGATTCCGCCGTGATCATGATGAACGGGGTCTGCGACAGGTTGGGGTCGGCGCGGACTTCCTTGAGCAGGTCGTAGCCCGTCATCGGCTCCATGTTCCAGTCGGAAATCACCAGGCCGTATTTCTTGGTGCGCATCTTTTCCAGCGCCATCGAACCGTCGCTGGCATCGTCGATGTGCTCGAAACCCAGCTGCTTCAGAAGATTGCGAATGATGCGGATCATGGTGTTGTAATCGTCCACCACCAGCACCGTCATCGACAAATCAACCGCCATCTTCATTCCCCCCTGAGGCACGATACGCAAATGCAAAAAACGATATCTGCCGTCAGGCAAACCGTTCCAGCCGGGATTGGCTAGTGTGCTGTCCGCGGCCTGGAGCGAGAATTAGCAGGGTGGGTTAAATTTCCAGTTAACCGCCTCGTGGCGCGAAATTGGACAAATTCGAGCAAAAGGCCGATTTTACCTTCGCTTGACTTCGAGGCGGCGGGCGCGCCACGGTCCCCTACCCGCCAAAACCATCAACGAATCCAATCATGACGACTGCCTTCACCGTGATCCGCGACACAACGCCTGCGAATGCCATCCCGCGCGGATGCGTCGTGGCCATGGGTAATTTCGACGGCGTCCATCTCGGCCACCGCGCGGTCATCGGTGCTGCGCTACGCATGGCGGAATTGCATAAAACAAGCGCTCTGGCGGTGACCTTCGAGCCGCATCCGCGCAGTTTCTTTAGCCCGAACACGCCGCAGTTCCGGCTCTCCGACGAAGCCGCCAAGCTGCGCCTGCTGGCAGGAACCGGCCTCGCCGGCGCCGTCGTCATGACCTTCGACAAGGGACGCGCCAGCACCACGGCGCAAGATTTCATTCACCACGATCTCATCGAGCGCCTCGGCATCAGCGGCATCGCCGTCGGCTATGACTTTCATTTCGGCAAAGGCCGCGTCGGCTCTCCCAGCCTGCTGGCCAACGAAGCGCCGCGCCTCGGCATCGAAGTCGACATCCAGCCGCATGTCGATATCGATGAGCGGCCGGTGTCATCGACAGCCATCCGCATGGCCTTGGCCGAGGGCCAGGTGACCGAGGCCACGGAGATGCTGAACGGGCCGTGGTTCATCACTGGAGAGGTCATCCACGGCGCGAAACTCGGCCGCGACCTCGGCTATCCCACCGCCAACATCCGCCTGCATCCCAATTGCGGCCTCCGTCACGGCATCTACGCCGTTCGGGTTGGCCGCGGAAACGAGCGCTTCGACGGCGTTGCATCCTTTGGCCGCCGTCCCACTTTCGACAATGGCGCGCCTTTGCTCGAAGTCTTCCTGTTCGACTTCAAGGGCGATCTCTACGGCCAGACACTGGACGTCGCCTTCATTGCCTTCATCCGCGATGAAATGAAATTCGAGGGCATCGAACCGCTGATCCGCCAGATGGACGACGATAGCGCCAAGGCGCGGGCCGCGCTGGCGGCTGCACCGGATGCGTTTCCGAAGCTGGGAGACATCGACTGACCAGGACCGAAAAGCAGAAGATGCTCGCTGGCGAACTCTACCGCCCCGGCAGCCCTGAGCTTGTCGCCGACGAGAAGGCCAACAAGGCCTGGCTCGCGAAATACAATGCGCAGCTCGACCGGCCCGTGGCCGAACGGCGCGAACTACTCGCCGCTCATTTCGGAGCTGTCGGCCAGGATTGCGTGATCCGGCCGCCGTTCTTCTGCGACTACGGCTACAACATCCATCTCGGCGACAACGTCTTCCTGAATTTCAATTGCGTGATTCTCGACATCGTCGCGGTCACCATCGGTGACCGGACGCAAATCGGCCCGGCCGTGCAGATCTACGCTGCCGACCATCCGCGGGACGCCGAGACCCGCCGCAACGGACTGGAATTCGGCCGGCCAGTCAAAATCGGCGCCGATGTCTGGATCGGTGGCGGCGCCATCATCGTGCCGGGCGTCACCATTGGTGACGGCGCCGTGATCGGGGCTGGCAGCGTGGTGACCCGGGACGTCGCCCCGAACCAGACCGTGGCAGGCAATCCGGCCCGGATGATGCGGCCGAAGGGCTAAAACGGACGAAATTCAGGTTCAAACCCCTAGGGCGTCATTGCGAGGAGCCTCTTGGCGACGAAGCAATCCAGTTCTTGCTTGTGGCTTTCTGGATTGCTTCGCTTCGCTCGCAATGACGCGGATGGGCTTTGCGATCGTCTCCCCGGCTGCTATTGAGTGCCGGATGTCTGCACGGCGCCCCATCATAAGCATTATCGGCCCGGCTTCCGCCTGAGCTTTGCTCGGCGCAAGACCGGGACCGTCCAGTTTTCATCGCGTTTTCACGCGTTTCAGCGCCATTCGAGCAAGCCAGAGCCATTATGTCCGACAAGCCCGCCAAATCCGATACGCACGACTATTCCAAGACCCTCTACCTGCCGCAGACCGAATTTCCGATGCGCGCAGGCCTGCCGACCAGCGAGCCGAAAATGCTGGCGCGGTGGAACGAGATCGACCTCTACGGCAAGCTCCGCGAAACCGCGAAAGGCAAGCCGAAATTCGTGCTGCATGACGGCCCGCCCTATGCCAACGGCCAGATCCATATCGGGCATGCGCTGAACAAGATCCTCAAGGACGTCGTGACCAAGAGCCAGCAGATGCTGGGCTTCGACAGCAACTACGTGCCGGGCTGGGACTGCCACGGCCTGCCGATCGAGTGGAAGATCGAGGAAGAGAACTACCGCTCCAAGGGCAGGGTGAAGCCGAACTTCAAGGACGGCGCGGCGATGATCGCGTTCCGCCAGGAATGCCGCGCCTATGCCAGCAAGTGGCTCGACATCCAGCGCGAGGAATTCAAGCGCCTCGGCATCATCGGCGACTGGGCCGGCCGCTATGCCACCATGGACTTCTTCGCCGAAGCGCAGATCGCGCGCGAGCTGATGAAGTTCGCCGCCAATGGCACGCTGTATCGCGGATCGAAGCCGGTGATGTGGAGCGTGGTCGAGAAGACCGCGCTGGCCGAAGCCGAAGTCGAATATGAGGACTACACGTCGGATGCGGTGTGGGTGAAATTCCCGGTCGCCGCCGAATTCGGCCGTCTCGCCAAGGCCGCTGTGGTGATCTGGACCACCACGCCCTGGACGCTGCCGGCCAACCGCGCCATCTCGTTCTCCAGCAAGATCGCTTACGGCCTCTATGAGGTCACCGAAGCGCCCGAGGACAACTGGCTGAAGACCGGCGACCTGCTGATCCTCGCCGACGCGCTGGCCGAAAGCGTGTTCAAGCAGGCGCGCGTGACGTCATGGAAAAAGAGCAGCGAGTTGTCGTCCGACATCCTCGAGGATCTCGAGTGCCGTCATCCGCTCAAGGGTCTCGGCGGCGGCTATGACTTCATCGTGCCGCTGCTCAATGGCGATCACGTCACCGACGATGCCGGCACCGGCTTCGTGCATACCGCGCCGAGCCATGGCCGGGACGACTTCGACATCTGGATGTCGAATGGCCGCCAGCTCACCGAGCGCGGCATCGCCACCACGATCCCCTACACCGTCGACGAGAACGGCGCGCTGACCGAACAGGCGCCGGGCTTCACCGGCAAGCGCGTGATCAACGACAAGGGCGAGAAGGGCGACGCCAACGAGGCCGTGATCAAGGAACTGGTCGAGCGCGGCATGCTGGTGGCGCGCGCGCGCCTGAAGCATCAGTATCCGCATTCCTGGCGCTCCAAGAAGCCGGTCATCTATCGCAACACGCCGCAATGGTTCATCGCGATGGACAAGGACATCACGGACGATGGCACCGCGAAGTCCGGCGATACGCTGCGTCATCGTGCGCTCGAAGCCATCAAGGTCACCCAATGGGTGCCGGCGATGGGCCAGAACCGCATCACCGGCATGATCGCCGGCCGCCCGGACTGGGTGATCTCGCGTCAGCGCGCCTGGGGCGTGCCGATCGCCGTGTTCGTGCGCGAAACGGGCGACGGCTCCGCCGAGATCCTGCAGGACGAGGCCGTCAACGCCCGCATCGCCGATGCCTTCGAAAAGGAAGGCGCCGATGCCTGGTATGCCGAAGGCGCGCGCGAGCGTTTCCTCGGCTCGCTCTCCAACGAAGAGTGGAAGAAGGTCGACGATATCTGCGACGTCTGGTTCGACTCGGGCTCGACACATGCCTTCGTCCTCGAAGACCCCGTGCACTTCCCGGGCTTCAAGGGCATCAAGCGCAAGGTCGATGGCGGCCAGGATACCGTGATGTATCTCGAAGGCTCCGATCAGCATCGCGGCTGGTTCCACTCGTCGCTGCTGGAAAGCTGCGGCACGCGCGGCCGCGCGCCCTTCGATGTCGTGCTGACCCATGGTTTCACGCTCGACGAGAACGGCCGCAAGATGTCGAAATCGATCGGCAACACCATCGAGCCGCAGAAGGTGATCAAGGATTCCGGCGCCGACATCCTGCGCCTGTGGGTCTGCGCCACCGATTATGCCGACGACCAGCGCATCGGCCCGGAGATCATCAAGAACACCATCGAGACCTATCGCAAGCTGCGCAACAGCGTACGCTGGATGCTTGGCAGCCTCGCGCATTTCCGCGACGAGGAGCGCGTCAGGGCAGACGACATGCCGGAGCTCGAGCGGCTGATGCTGCATCGTCTCTCGGAAGTCGATGCGGTGGTGCGGCAGGCCTATGTCGATTTCGACTACAAGACAGTGGTGGCTACACTCGCCGCCTTCATGAACACCGAACTGTCGGCCTTCTACTTCGACATCCGCAAGGACACGCTGTATTGCGACGCGCCGTCGTCATTGGCACGCAAGGCGTCGCTGACCGTGATCGATTACCTGTTCCGCGCGATCGTGACCTGGTTCGCACCCATTCTGAGCTTCACTGCCGAGGAGGCGTGGCTGTCGCGCTATGGCAGCGCGGCCGTGTCGGTGCATCTCGAACCGTTCCAGAAGACGATGCCGGCATGGCGCAACGAGGCGCTCGCGGCGAAGTGGGAGACCATCCGCAATGTGCGCCGCGTGGTCACCGGCGCGCTGGAAGTCGAGCGTGCTGCGAAGAACATCGGCTCGTCGCTGGAAGCCTCGCCGGTGATCTATGTTGCTGACCGGGCGCTGATCGCCACGTTGTTCGATGTCGATCTCGCCGAAGTGTGCATCACGTCGAGCTACGAAGTGCGTGAAGGCGAGGCGCCGGCCAATGCGTTCAAGCTTCACGACGTGCCGGGCGTCGCCGTGGTGGTCGAAAAGGCTGTGGGTACCAAATGCGCCCGCTCCTGGAAGATCCTGCCGACCGTGGGTGAGGACAAGGACTATCCCGACGTCACCCCGCGCGATGCGCAGGCGCTGCGGGAGTGGAAGGCGCTGGGAGTGGCTGTTTGAAACCAGCCGTCCGCTCCGGGCTGATCGCAGCCATCGTCGTCCTGATCCTCGATCAGGCGACGAAGCTGTGGCTGCTCTATGGCTTCGATCTCGGCCATCGCGGCCTGGTCAGGATCACGCCGTTCTTCGATCTCGTTCTGGCCTGGAATACCGGCATCAGCTACGGCTGGTTCTCCGATTCCGGCCCGACCGGTCAGGTCCTGCTAGTGGCCATCAAGGCGATCGCGGTGGTGGCGCTGGCGGTCTGGATGGCGAAATCGGAGACCCGGCTGGCCACGATCGGGCTGGGCCTGATCATCGGGGGCGCGATCGGCAATGCCATCGACCGATTCGCCTATGGCGCCGTGGTCGATTTCGCCCTGCTGCACGTCGAAATCGCCGGCAAGACCTACAACTGGTACGTGTTTAACCTTGCTGATGTCGCTATTGTTGCCGGTGTAGCGGCCCTGCTGTATGACTCTTTCTTCACGGTACCCGCCGCAAAAGCGCCCTGATCCCAGCCGATACGCAAGGCAAGGGCGATACCAGCGGAACCGCACCAGGATTCTCGGATTCTTGCCGATCCGCCAGATATTTGAACAGGATGAACACGATGCGCGAGACCGAAACCGGTTGGGCTCTGCACACTTCATCGGGCGCCTGGACGCGCGCCCTGCGCCTTACCGCCGTTGCCCTTAGCGTTGGCCTCGTGATGTCGGCAGGCGCCGCACGCGCGCAGGATGCCGATGAAGAGGACATGACCTTCGAACAGAAGGCCATCAAGCAGATCATGACCGGTCTCGGCGGCACCAACATGGAAAACACCGGCATCGACTACCGCGAGCGTTCGCCGCTGGTGGTCCCGCCGCGAATCGACCTGCCACCGCCGGCCGCCGCCGGTGCCGCGCCGGTCGCAAACTGGCCGAAGGATCCGGACGTGCAGCAGCGCCGCGCAGCTGCCGCTGCCGCGAAGACCGGACGCCCCGAAGAAGTGCTGGAAGCCGCGCGGCCACTGACCCCGCGCGAGATGGCGCCGAAGCGCGCACGTGGCGCGTCGTCTGCCGTGGACAATTCCTCGCCGGGCGACCCGAACAAGAACATCGTGCTGAGCCCGAAACAGCTCGGCTATGAAGGCGGCCTGTTCAAGAACATGTTCGGCGGCAACAAGGGTGAGACCGCCGAGTTCAAGGGCGAGCCCACGCGTGAGTCGCTGACCCAGCCGCCTGCCGGTTACCAGACGCCTGCCGCAGGCTATGCCTATGGCACCGGGCCGAAGGAAACCATGAAGAACGATTACAACATCAACCCGATGACGGGTAAGTTCTGATCGCGGCGCTGGCGTTGCGCCGCCATTTCAAAGACGTCCTTTCACTGCGATCAGCCTGCACGCGCGGATGTGTCCCGCGCGATTGCCTGGTCACGCCTTTCCCCATGCTTTGGAGCTGTTAGCCCCGCCATGACCTCATCATTCCGACTTGCCGCACGATCCGTCGCAGTCGTCGCTTTACTGCTGGCTCCCACCTTTGCGATATCGGGCGCCCGCGCGCAGACGGTAACAGCAAAGCCGCCAACCACGTTCAAGCTCAACAACGGCATGCAGGTCGTGGTGATCGAGGATCACCGCACGCCCGTGGTCACGCAGATGATCTGGTACAAGGTCGGGTCCGCCGACGAGACGCCCGGCAAATCGGGCCTCGCGCATTTCCTCGAACATCTGATGTTCAAGGGCACCGCAAAACATCCGGTCGGTGAATTCTCGCAGACCGTGCAGCGCGTCGGCGGCGAGGAGAACGCTTTCACCTCGACCGACTATACCGGCTACTACCAGCGCATCAGCAAGGACCAGCTCGGCAAGATGATGGAGTTCGAGGCCGATCGCATGACCGGTCTCGTGCTGAAGGACGAGAACGTGCTGCCCGAGCGCGACGTCGTGCTGGAAGAATACAATATGCGCGTCGCCAACAGCCCCGATGCAAGGCTGTCCGAGCAGATCATGGCCGCGCTCTATCTCAACCATCCCTATGGCCGCCCGATCATCGGCTGGCATCAGGAGATCGAGAAGCTCGACCGCGAGGACGCACTCGCCTTCTACAAGCGCTTCTATGCTCCGAACAATGCGACGCTGATCATCGCGGGCGATGTCGACCCGCAGGAAATCCGCCCGATGGTGGAGCGTACCTATGGCGTGATCCCGGCGCAGCCGGCGATCCCCGAACGGCGCATGCGTCCACAGGAGCCGACGCCCGCTGCGCCGCGCACGGTGACGCTGGCCGATCCGCGCGTCGAACAGACAAGCCTGCGCCGCTATTATCAGGTGCCGTCGGCCACCACCGCTGCGGCCGGCGAGAGCCAGGCGCTCGATGTGCTCGGCCAGCTGATCGGCGGCGGCGCGAATTCATATCTCTACCGCGCTCTCGTCGTCGACAAGCAGCTCGCGGTCAATGCCGGTGCCAGCTACCAGGGCACTGCACTCGACAGCGCACAGTTCATGATTTCGGCCTCGCCGAAGCCGGGCGCCGAATTCGCCGATATCGAAAAGACCATCGACGCCGTGATCGCCGACCTCGCGACCAATCCGGTGCCGGCTGCCGACCTCGAACGCGTCAAGACGCAGCTCGTCGCCGAAGCCACCTATGCGCAGGACAGCCAGGCCTCGCTGGCGCGCTGGTACGGCGCGGCACTCACCACGGGGCTCAGCGTCGAGGACATCCGTAGCTGGCCTGACCGCATCAAGGCGGTTACCGCCGAACAGGTGCGCGCAGCCGCACAGACCTGGCTCGACAAGAAGCGTTCGGTCACCGGCTACCTGATCAAGGATACATCTGCGCCGAAGCGCGAGGAGAAGCGGTCGTGAGCATCATCTTCAACGCCGGCCGTCTCGGCATTGCCGTCGCCACCGCCTTCTCACTCGTCACCCTGACCGTGACGCCATCCTTCGCCGCAGCCAAGGTACAGCGGCTCGTGACGCCAGGCGGCATCGAAGCCTGGTTCGTGCAGGATGCGACCGTTCCCCTGATCGCGATGGAATATGCGTTCGGCGGCGGTGCGGCACAGGATCCGAAGGACAAATCCGGCACCGCCAACATGGTGGCCAGCCTGATGGACGAAGGTGCGGGAGATCTCGATTCCTCGGCCTTCCGCGATCGCATGGAACGCCGCGCCATCGAGCTCAACTTCAACGCCCAGCGCGATTACCTGCGTGGCTCGCTGCGCATGCTGAAAGAACATCGTGACGAGGCGTTCGACCTTGCCCGCCTCGCCTTGACGTCACCACGCTTCGACGCACCCGACGTCGAGCGCATCCGCGCGCAAATCATGTCCGGCCTGCGCCGCGAAACCTCGAACCCGAATTCGCTGGCGACGCGCAAGTTTCTGCAGATGGCATTCGGCGACCATCCCTATAGCCGGCCATCCAATGGCAGCCTGACCGATGTGCCGACCATCAATGTCGATGACATCAAGGCCTACAAGCAACGTATCGTCGCCAAGGACACGCTGAAGATTGCCGTGGTCGGCGATGTCGATCCCGACACGCTCGCGACATTGCTGGACAAGACCTTCGGCGGCCTGCCCGTCAAGGCCACGCTGACGCCGGTCGCGGAAGTCACTGCGGCCAAGCCGCCGCAGAAAGAATCCGTGACGCTCGACGTGCCGCAGACGGTCATCACCTTCGGCAGCCCCGGCGTCAAACGCGACGACCCGAACTTCATGGCTGCCTATATCGTCAATCACATTCTCGGCGGCGGCACGCTGTCATCGCGGCTGTATCACGAAGTGCGCGAGAAGCGCGGCCTGGTCTATTCCGTCAGTGGCTCGCTGCTGTGGATGCAGCATTCCGGCATCTATATCGGCAGCACCGCAACCCGCGCCGACCGCGCCACCGAGACGGTCGATACCGTGACCAGCGAAGTGAAACGCATGGCCGAGCAGGGTCCGACCCAGCGCGAGCTGGATGAGGCGAAGTCCTATCTCAAGGGGTCGCAGATGCTGGCGCTCGACACCTCGTCGAAACTGGCCGGCGCGCTGCTGCAATACCAGCTCGACAAACTGCCGATCGATTACATCGAGAAGCGCAATGCCATCGTCGATGCCGTGACGCTGGACCAGGCCAAGGCGGCAGCGAAGAAGCTGTGGGCGGACGGGCTGCTGACCGTGGTCGTCGGCCGCGCGCCGCAGGCGGCCGCAGCGCCGGTGGCCCCGGCGCCGAGGGCGAACTGAGGCCACATCTCCGGGGGGTACGATGCAGATTGCGGTGATCGGGGCCGGCGCAGTCGGCTGCTACTATGGCGCCAAGCTGCTGCGCGCCGGCCATGACGTGACATTGGTCGGACGCCAGACCCATGTCGATGCGATCAATGCAAACGGCCTACGGTTCGAGAGCGCCGAGTTCAACGGTTTCATTCCGGCGAAGGCGGTGACGCAGATCGCCGATCTCGCACCGCCGGACCTCGTTCTGTTCGCCGTGAAGTCTGGCGATACCGACGGTTCGGCAACAGCACTGAAGCCTGTGCTCAAGCCCAACTCCATCGTGCTGAGCCTGCAGAACGGCGTCGACAATCCCCAGCGCCTGCGCGCCATTCTCAGCCAGCCGGTGATCGCAGCAGCGGTCTATGTCGCCTCCGAGATGCCGGGTGCCGGTCATGTGAAGCACAATGGCCGCGGCGAACTGATCATCGGCGCGTCGCCCGAGAGCGAAAGGCTGGCGAAGCTGCTGTGCGACGCCGGCGTGCCGACCACCGTCGCCGACAATATCGATGCCGTACAGTGGTCCAAGCTCATCAACAACTGCGCCTATAACGCGCTCTCGGCGGTGGCCGGGATCGCCTATGGCGAGATGTTCAAGGTCCAGGGCGTGCCTGACATCGTGACCAATGCCGTGACCGAGTGCCTGGCGGTGGCGCGCGCCTGCGGCGTGGCGCTGCCGGACGATTTGCTCGACAAGACGCTTGGCCTCGCCGCCACCATGCCGCACCAGCAATCCTCGACCTCACAGGACCTCGGCCGTGGCAAACCGTCGGAGATCGACTTCCTCAACGGCTTCATTGTCCGCAAGGGCGCAGAACACGGCATCCCGACGCCAACCAACCATGCCTTGCAGGTCATGGTGAAGCTGGTCGAACGCAGTGGATCGCGCCGCGCCTAGCGGCGCTTCACCGGCTTCGCTGGATCCCAGAGCCGGAAGCCGCCTTTGAACGCATTCGCGTTGTCGCCGCGTCGGGTCTTGCGCGGGAGTTTGTCGAGCATCTCCACATTGCCACCGCCGAGCACCGTATAATCGGGCTCAAGCGCTGCCGTGAGATCGGCAATAACCTCGGCCACGCGGTCGCGCCACTTCTTCTTGCCCAATCGCTTGAGGCCGGCGGCGCCGACATAATCCTCGAATGTCTTGTTGCGATACGGCAGGTGGCCCAGCTCCATCGGCTCCAACACGCCATCGATGATCATGGCCCCACCGAGCCCGGTGCCGAGGCCGAGAAACAGCATGCGCCCGCCATCGTAGCTGCCGACGGCCTGCATCATGGCGTCGTTTACGAGTTTGATGGGCTTACGGAATGCCCGCTCGAAATCGAACCCTTTCCAGCCCGCACCGAGATTATGTGGCTCCTTGAGCGGACGATTGCCGGCCACCGGACCGGGATAGCCGGCAGAGACGACGTCATAGCGCCAGTCTTTGGTCAGTGCCTTGACCTTGCGCACCATTTCCTTCGCGGACAGGTCCGGACCGGATTCGAATTCGCGTTTGATCCCTTCACGGCTGGTCATCACCTTCACATGGGTACCGCCGATATCGATGGTGAGAATATTGCGGGGGGTCTTGGTCATGAGACGTCCGGATTGACTGATGGTGCAACGATAAGCCTCGGCAGGGCGCCAGTTCCAGCATTGCCGCCATGTCCCGGGCATATCTTTGCGATCTGCGATCAAGCGCACGGGGCACCGAGCAAAACGCGGTATCCTGTGCTACGGAGACAGAATGCTGCTCCGGATCACCCGCTCCATCGCCATCGAGGAAGACGATATCGAGATCGTCTATGTGCGCGCGTCCGGCCCGGGAGGACAGAACGTCAACAAGGTCTCGACCGCCGCGCAATTGCGCTTCGACAGCAAGAGACTGACGATCCCCGAAGACATGGAAATCCGGCTGCGCACCCTCGCCGGCCAGCGCATGACCAAGGATGGCGTGATCGTGATCCACGCCCAGCGCTTCCGCACCCAGGAGCGCAACAAGGCCGACGCCATCGAGCGGCTGGTGGAGCTGGTGAAGGAAGCCGCCTATCGCGAGCCCCCGCGGCGGCCGACCAAACCGACGCTCGGCTCGAAGATGCGCCGCCTCGACGGCAAGAAGCGCCGCAGCGACGTCAAGGCGGGCCGCAGCGGTCGCTTCGATCACTGAGCGGCGCCTCCGCACAACAAGCCAGACCCCTCTTCAAGGAATTTCCCGATGGCCAAACCCGTTCACTCCATGATCCGCGTGCTGGACGAGGCGCGCGCGCTGGATTTCTACAAGCGCGCTTTTGGCCTCGAGATCGCCGAGCGCATCGCATTTTCTGATTTTGCGCTGATCTATCTGCGCCACCCCTCCTCGCCCTTCGAGCTCGAACTGACGGTGAATTTCGACCGCAAGGAGCCCTATGTGCTGGGTGACGGTTACGGCCATCTCGCTGTCGTGGTGGACGACGTCGCTGCCGAACATGCCCGCTTCGAGGGCGAGAAGCTCGCGCCCGGGCCGCTGCGCGATTTCAAGCATGAGGGCCGCACGCTGGCGCAGTTCTTCTTCGCCACCGACCCCGATGGCTACAAGATCGAGGTGATCCAGAAGGGTGGCCGATTCGCTTAAAGGCCGGGGGAAACTGGGGCTGAGGCGGGGACATCAGGCGCCCGGGGCCATAGAATGGCGTTTCCGGTTCCCTACATAACCCCGACCCGTCACCGCGCCCCGAGATCCATGCCCGTTCGCCAGTTGCCAGAAACCATCGTCAACCGCATCGCCGCCGGCGAGGTGGTGGAGCGGCCGGCCAGCGTGGTGAAGGAGCTGGTGGAGAACGCCATCGATGCCGGCGCCTCCAGGGTCGAGATCTTCACCGATGGCGGCGGACGGCGAAAGATCGCCATCACCGACGACGGCGGCGGCATGACCCATGCCGACCTGCAACTGGCGGTGGATCGCCACGCCACCTCGAAGCTCGATGACGAAGACCTGCTGCAGATCCGCACCCTCGGTTTTCGCGGCGAGGCGCTGCCCTCGATCGGCTCGGTCGCGCGGCTGAGCATCACCACGCGACACGCCTCGGAGCCGCATGCCTGGTCGCGCACCGTCGATGGCGGCGAGAAGTCGCCGATCGCGCCGGCCGCGCTGTCGCAGGGCACCCGCGTCGAAGTCAGCGATCTGTTCTACGCGACGCCTGCCCGGCTGAAATTTCTCAAGACCGACCGCACCGAAGCCGAAGCGATCCGCGAAGTCGTGCGCCGCCTTGCGATGGCGCGCCCCGACATCGCTTTCACCATGGCCGGCGAGGAACGCGCGCCGGTGACATGGGCGGCTGCGCTGCCCGGTCCGGCCGGACAGTTGACGCGGCTCGGCGACATTCTCGGACCTGAGTTTCGTCTCAGCGCCATCGAAGTGCGCAGCGAACGCGAAGGTGTCGTGGTCGAAGGCTTTGCCGCAGCACCATCGCTGACCCGCGCCAATGCGCTTGGACAGTATCTGTTCGTCAATGGTCGTCCTGTCCGCGACAAGCTGATCATCGGTGCGGTGCGCGCAGCCTATTCCGATTATCTGCCGCGCGATCGCCATCCGATCGTCGCGCTGTTCGTCACGCTCGACCCAACGGAGGTCGATGCCAATGTGCATCCGGCCAAGACCGAAGTGCGTTTCCGCAATGCCGGGCTGGTGCGCGGATTGATCGTGCATGCGCTGAAGGAAGGTCTCGCGCGCGAGGGACGCCGCACCGCGGCCAATAGCGACGGCGCGGTGCTGGACTCGTTCCGCCCCAACTTCGCTCCGAATTTCGCGCCGCGCACGAATGCCAATTGGGACTGGAAGCGCTCGCCTGCCTTTCCGGTCAGCCCCATGCCGGCATTTAATGGATCGGCTGCGCTTGCCGAGCCCAGCCAGGCCACCTTCGATGTCGGCACGCCCACCGCCGATGTCCGCTTCGAGGAAGCGCCGCAAATCGACCTGATCGACCGCCCGCTCGGCGCGGCGCGGGCGCAGGTGCATGAGAACTACATCATCGCGCAAACCCGCGATGGCATGATCGTGGTCGATCAACATGCCGCACATGAGCGCATCGTCTATGAGCGGCTGAAGGCGTCGCTGGCCGCGAATGGCGTGCAGCGGCAGATCCTGCTGATCCCGGAAATCGTCGAAATGGACGAGGCCATCGTGGAGAAACTGTTCGACCGCGCCGAGGAGCTGGCGAGCTACGGCCTTGCCATCGACAGTTTCGGCCCCGGCGCCATTGCCGTGCGCGAGACGCCGTCGCTGCTCGGCAAGACCAATGCGGCGTCGCTGCTGCGCGATCTCGCCGAACATATGGCGGAATGGGACGAGGCGCTGCCGCTGGAGCGCCGCCTGCTGCATGTGGCGGCGACCATGGCTTGCCACGGCTCGGTCCGCTCAGGCCGCCGTCTGCGGCCCGAGGAAATGAACGCGCTGCTGCGCGAGATGGAAGACACGCCGAATTCCGGCCAGTGCAACCACGGCCGGCCGACTTATGTCGAGCTGAAGCTCAGCGATATCGAGAAGCTGTTCGGCAGACGCTGACGCGTCTCACGTATATTTCGGATCACGTTCCAGCAGTTCGATCGACACGCCCTGCGGTGCGCGGATGAAGCAGATGCGCAGGCCGGGCTTGAGCGTATGCGGCTCCTTGGTGAACTCCACGCCCTTGGCTTTCAGCGACGCCGCCACGGCGTCGATATCCTTCACCTTCAGGCCGAAATGGTCGAGACCCTGATAGGGCGTGACCGGCGGCGGATTGACACCCATCTCCGGCGTCACCGGTGCGAGGAAGATCATGCCGCCGCCGAGCCTGATATCGATGCGACCGGGCGCGCGCAGGATCTCGGCGCCAAGCATGTCGGCAAACCACTGCGCGGTCGCTTCGGTGTCCGGCGTACGGATATGGACGTGATCCCAAGTATATTCGATCGCAGACATCGGCATGGTCCTCATCTTGTAGGATGGGTAGAGCGCAGCGAAACCCATCATTTGCGGTGCTTGGGCTGATGGGTTTCGATCGGCGCTAACGCGCCTTCTCTCTACCCATCCTACTTACGTCGCGCGCAGAAACGTAAATTCGGTATCGTCATAGGCGCGGCGCTCGAGCTCTTCAAAGCCCTCGGGCGCAGCAAATTCCGCATTCTTCGCCTCTTCCACCACCAGCAGCGCACCCGGCGTCAGCCAGCCACCATCGCGCAGCGAGGCCAGCGCCTTTTCGGCGAGCTTCATGCGATAGGGCGGGTCGAGAAACACCAGCGAGAACGGCTCGACCGGATGGGCGGGGCCGAGATCACTGGCATCGCGGCGATACACTTTGGTCACGCCGCCAAGACCGAGCGCCTCGACATTGTTGCGGAGCAGTGCGCGCGCCTCGGAACCGTTGTCGACGAACAGCGTGAACTTCGCGCCGCGCGATACGGCCTCGATGCCAAGCGCGCCGGTGCCGGCAAACAGATCGAGCACGCGCGCGTCCTCGATCGGATTCTCGTAAGCGTGGATCAGGATGTTGAACAGCGACTCGCGCAGCCGATCCGCCGTGGGACGGATCGCCTGCGTCGTGGGCGATGCGATGTTGCGGCCCTTCAGCCGGCCACCGACGACACGCATGGCCTACTCGTCCCGCGGCTTCAGATCGCGCTTGCCGTGATAGCCGCGCTTCGGCTTCTTCGGCGGGCCGCCGAACAGGGCTTCGGCTTCGTTGCGGGCGCGCGACTCTTCCGAGCCAGACCGCTGCACCAGGACGCGACGGCCCTTGCGGTCTTCCACCGTCGAGCGCTTCAGCACCGGCTTCTTCACGACCACCGGATCGAGCGAGACGTCACCCTTGCTCGGCAGTTGCCGGCCGAAATCGGCGCCAGAGGCTTCGGCGATCTTCTCGCCGAGCTGCTCGCGCAGCACGCGGGTCTTCACCTCGTCGACCTCACCTTCCTCGATTTCGCCGAGTTGGAACGGACCGTAGGAGACGCGGATCAGGCGGTTCACTTCGAGGCCGAGATGCGCCAGCACGTTGCGCACTTCGCGGTTCTTGCCTTCGCGGATCGCAAAGACGATCCAGACATTGGCGCCCTTGTCGCGCTCCAGTGTCGCATCGATCGAACCGTATTTGACGCCATCGACCTCGACGCCGTTCTTAAGCTCGTTGAGCTGCGCCTGCGTGACTTCGCCATGGGCGCGGACGCGATAGCGCCGCAGCCAGCCAGTCTCCGGCAATTCGAGCGTGCGCGCGAGACCACCGTCATTGGTCAGCAGCAGCAGACCTTCGGTGTTGAAATCGAGCCGGCCGATGGAGATCAGGCGCGGCAGGCCTTCGGGCAGATGATCGAACACCGTCGGCCGCCCTTCGGGATCGGCATGGGTCGTCATCAGGCCACGCGGCTTGTGATACAGGAACAGGCGCGTGCGCTCCGGCGCCGGCAACGGCTTGCCATCGACGGTGACGACATCGTTGGTCGAGACATCGAGCGCGGGCGAATTGATCACGCGGCCATTCACCGCGACGCGGCCCTGCGTCACCCACTCCTCGGCATCGCGGCGCGAGCACAGGCCGGCACGCGCGACGACCTTGGCGACGCGCTCGCCGCCCGATTTCTTTGCGGCGGGCAGACGCGCCGGACGGCGCGCTTCGGGATCGCGTTCGCGATATTCGCCGCGGCCGCCGAAGGCAGGACGCTTCCTGAAGATCTTGCTGTCGTCTTCATTGTCACGGCGCGGACGCTCATCACCATCGCGGCGCTCGCTGCGTCCATGCTCCTGCCAGTCCATGCGGCCACGCGGCTCGCGCGGACGATCGAAGCTCGTACGGTCCTCGCGCGGACGCGAGAAACGCGGACGCTCGCTCTCGCTACGCTCGGGGCGATCATCGCGCGAACGCTCAAAGTGCGGCTTGTCGAATTTCGGCCGATCGAAATTGCGCGCGCCGTCGCGCGGCGGACGGGAATCGCGACCACCGCGATCGCCACGATCGCCATCCTCACGGTTCTGCCATGGCTTCCGCTCCCCGCGATCGGGGCGATCGAAATTGCGTTCGCCACGATCCGGACGATCGCCAAAGCTCTTGCGCGGGCCGCCGCGATCTGGCGCGCCGCGCGAGAATTTCTTGTCGCCGCCGAACTTCTTCTCGGCGCTGAACGGCCGGTCACTGCGCGGACGATCGCCATCGCGCGAGGGACGCGGACTGAACGGACGATCGCCCTGCGGCCGATCACTGCGATCCCCCCGCGGACGATCGTTGCGATCCGCCTGCGGGCGATCAAAGCGCGGACGCGGACGGTCACCATCGCCGCGAAAGCCTTCGCCGCGCGGCGTATAGGAGCGCTTCTCACCGCCTTCGCCACGCGACGCATAGGGCTTCTTGTCGCCAAACTTCTTGTCGGAGAAACGTCCGGCCGGGCGCGCGTCGCCGCGGTCACCCCGCGGGGCGCGGTCATCGCGGTTGAAATTCGGACGTTCGCCGCGCGGCGAATAGGGACGCTTCTCGCGGTCACCGAAATCCTTGCGCGGGCCACGGTCCGGGCGATCGCCGCCGCTGCGCGCCGGACGGTCATCCCTGTTGAAACGAGCCGGACGCGCATCGTCACGATCGCGACGCGGAGCATCGCCGTAGTCGCGGCGCGGCGCGCGGGTGTCGTCGCGCTTGCCGGCGTAAGGCTTTGCTCCAAAAGACTTGGCGCCGAACGACTTCTCGCCAAAGGACCGCTTCTCGCCGCCGCCGGCACGAGCCGGCCTCGAATCTGCAGATTTGGGTGTGTAGGTGCCGTCGCGCTTGGCGAATTTCTTTTCCGGTCCGCGCGCTGCGCCAGAACGGCCGCCCTTTGAAAAGCCTTTGCCGGCTCCGCCTTTGCCACCGGGTGGCCGGCCGCGCGAGGGGCCGTTGTTTTTGTTGTTGTCGCGGGGCATGAAGGGTCTCACTGCAGCGGAAGCTGAATTGGGTTGAGCGGTGCGGAACGGTTCGCGGGCCGAAAATGCGCGCTCATTGGGGCGCATTCTCACGCAAAACCAGTATCCACTTTTGCTGAATGCAACTCCGTAGCAGAGTTTTGCGCAGGAAACGAGCCGTTGACCGCACCTTCTTTCATGGATTTGGCGCTGAAAGCGGCCGAAAGCGCCGGAAATGCCGGCGAAGTGCCGATCGGCTGCGTCATCGTCGGGAATAACGAGGTGATCGCCACGGCCGGCAACCGCACCCTCCGGGACCGCGACCCGACCGCCCATGCCGAAGTCCTGGCCATCCGGGAAGCCGCTGCCAAGCTCGGCAGCGAGCGGCTGATCGACTGCGACCTGTATGTGACCCTGGAGCCCTGCACGATGTGCGCGGGGGCGATCTCATTCGCCCGGATCCGGCGGCTGTATTACGGGGCAGCCGATCCCAAGGGCGGCGGGGTCGATTCCGGGGTGCGCTTCTTTGCGTCGCCGACCTGCCACCATGTGCCGGAGGTCTATTCCTCGGTGGGGGAAACCCAGTCTGCAGCGCTGTTACGGGAGTTTTTTAAAGCGCGGCGTTGAGGCCTTGCTGGCCGTCACATCCACGGGAACGCGGGTCACTTCGTGCCCGTCTTCGTGGATGATGCAGATATGGCGCTCATGACTGTGATGGGACGCAGGGCGCATCCTGGCCTCATCGGCCATCGCATAAGCCCGCGCAATCGCCTCGGCATCGCTGCCGAACTCCAGACCAGCGTGATCGCGCTGTGTCGTGCCATTTTTGAGATCGAAATAGTAACGCGCCATGGGCACCTCACTGGCCCATCAACGCGCCACGCAACCTTCGGTTCCCCGAAGGGAACCCCGGATTACCACTACTTGCCTTTTCGCTCCCGCGCCACCGCCTGCCAGCCGATATCGCGGCGGCAGAAGCCTTCGGGCCAGTTGATCAGGCCGATCGCTTCATAGGCGCGACGCTGAGCCTCGCCGACGGTCTTGGCCGAGGCCGTCACGTTGAGAACGCGGCCGCCATTGGCGAGAATCCAGTCACCGGATGCCTTGGTCCCGGCATGAAACACCTCGACGCCTTCGATCTTCTCGGCCCGGTCGAGACCCGCGATCCGCGTGCCCTTCTCATAGTCGCCGGGATAGCCCTTGGCGGCCATGACCACGGTCAGCGCGGGATCCGGGAACCAGCGCAGATCAAAATGGTTGAGCTGCCCGTCGCAGGAGGCGATCAGCGCCGGGAGCAGATCCGACATCAGCCGGACCATCAGCACCTGGGTCTCGGGATCGCCGAAACGGGCATTGTATTCGATCAGCTTCGGACCTTCGTCGGTGATCATCAGGCCGGCGAACAGCACGCCTTTGTAGGGACAGCCCATCGCGCTCATGGCGCGCAGCGTCGGATAAATGATCTCGTTCATGGTGCGATCGCGGATCGCATCGGTAAACACAGGCGCCGGCGAATAGGCGCCCATGCCGCCGGTGTTCGGCCCCTTGTCGCCATCGAAGGCGCGTTTGTGATCCTGCGCCGCAACCAGCGGCAACGCATGCTCACCGTCGCACAGCACGAAGAACGAGGCTTCCTCGCCGGTCATGAATTCCTCGACCACGGCTTCCGCACCGGCTGCGCCGAAGCCGCCGCCCAGCATCATGTCGATAGCGTCTTCGGCTTCCTTCAGCGTCATCGCGACGACGACGCCCTTGCCGGCAGCAAGGCCATCGGCCTTGATCACGATCGGCGCGCCCTGCGCGCGGATATAGGCCTTGGCGGCATCCGCATCGCTGAAGCGCTCATAGGCCGCGGTCGGGATGTTGTTGGCCTTGCAGAGATCCTTGGTGAAACCCTTGGAGCCTTCGAGCCGGGCGGCGGCCTTGCTCGGCCCGAACGACTTGATACCGGCGGCAGCCAGATCGTCGACGATGCCGGCCGCCAGCGGCGCCTCGGGGCCGACCACGACGAAATCGACCTTGTTCTCCTTGCAGAACGCAATCACGGCGGCATGGTCCGCGACATCCAGCGCGACACATTCCGCCTCCTTGGCGATACCGGCATTGCCGGGTGCGCACCAGAGCTTGGTCAGCAGCGGAGAGGCGGCGAGCTTCCAGGCGAGCGCGTGCTCGCGGCCACCGGAACCAATGAGGAGAATGTTCATAACCAGCCAGACCAATTGCAATCAAACACGCCCACCGTTTAGCACGACGCGTCGACGCGGCAATCAGTGGTCTGAGTAATCAACCGGTCAGGTTGCTGCCCGCCACAACTGCGTCGGCGCGCGTTTCCTCGCGATAACGGCGGATCAAACCCACCGTCCAGCCAAGGAAATAGCCGGCGCACGCCCCCGACACCAATTGACCGATCAGCGGGACGGCTGCACTCGAACCCAGCTTCATCGCGGTCGCGACCGCCACCGCATATTGCAGCAGGAAGACCGACAGGTTGCGGATCAGCGGCAGCCAGCTCCCGGGACGCAGAATGGTGCCGTCCTGCCGATCGACCACCATCTCGCCGGGACCGATCAAGAGAGCGACAGCCGCCATCACGATGGCCGCTGCCAGCCATGCCCCGATCAGATGCACTTGGCCGCCGGCAAAGATCAGCCGCGACAGCCCCATCAGGAGAAACACCATCGGAACGATCAGCAAACGGCGCAGCGGCGTCTTGCGCGGCCGGAGCGACAGACTTCCGAGCCAGATCAGCAGCGCCAGCAACGCGAATACCCAGATCGGCGTGTTGGTCAGAATGCGCCACGCGATGTCCATGACAATCTCCCGAGCTTGACGTTACTTGCTTTGCTCTACTTGCCTTCCGCAGCCGCGATGATTTCACGCAAGGTGGCGACGTGCCGCGCGAAGGCGGCACGTCCGGTCGCGGTAGCCGTCACCGTCGTCTGCGGCTTCTTGCCGACAAAGGCCTTTTCGACGCTGACATAGCCGGCCTTCGCCAGTGTCTCGATATGCGCGCCGAGATTGCCATCGGTGGCGCCGGTCAGTTTCTTCAATCGCGGGAAATCCAGTCCCTGCGCCGGTTGCAGAACATTCAGCGCTGCCATGATCTTGAGCCGCAGTGGCTGATGGATGATGTCGTCGAGTTCCGCCATGTCAGCTGCGCCGCATCCAGAGGCCGCCCAGCAGCAGGCCGCCGCCATTGACCACCGCCATCCAGAGCGTGAACCACGGTCCGGCCAGGAAGTAACCGAGCAATGTCAGGGCGATCACGCTCAGGCCGATCACGACGAAGACGCGGCCGAACCAGAATCCTGTCATCACGTAAGGCAACATGAAGTAAGTCGTCCAGAACGCCGCGATCTGCCGGATCGTCATCGTTCCGAAGACCATGCTCCACAGACAGCCGAAGGCCACGAATGCGATGAATGCTGCCGTTGCGCGGGCATCGAAAGTGCTGACACCTTCGTGCTTCTTGTTGAGTGCCCCGATGATGATCGCGCAGATCACACCCGCGACGATGACGACCGACCAGATGACGGGAGCCGCAGCAGGCGCGAAGAACGAGAGCAGATAACCGATAAAGGTCGCAACGCCCCATAGAATGAGCATCGTGCTGGCGTGCCGGTAGAACACCGACTGCCGGACCACACGCGTCAGGCTGTCGATCTCCAGCAGTGTCGCGCTGGCTTCCTTGCTGTCGATCACGGTCTCACCTCGTTGCGATGTCGTCGGCGACGACGGCGACGGCGCCTGCCGTGCTGACGACGTCCATGTGATTGGCATTGTCGAGAACCCGCACGTCGATATTGGCCTTTGACTGCATCGCCTCGCGATATTTGTCCGCGAACATCAGCTCGTCATCGCGCCCGGCGATGACCGATATAGGCCCATTCGCCGGATCGAGATCCAGGCGATAGTCGCGATGCGTGCCGAAGTTCTGCAACAACCTGAACGAATATTCGGAGGTCAGAATGCGCGTCATGCCCGGTTGCACGGCAAAGGCAACCACCGGGAGCTGCGAACAGCATGTGACCCCGACCGACTGCAGCATGCTGAGCGCGATGATGCGCGGTACACTCGGACTGGCCCATCCGCCTGCGTTCTCGCGCGTGGATGGCGACTTCAGGCCGAGATAGGGTGACAGCAGCACGGTGCGCGTGAACAGCCCCTGATTGACGGACCCCGCCACGCGCAGCGCAAACCCGCCGCCCGACGAATGCCCAACAAGCGTCAGTGGCAGTGCCAGCCCCTGCCCGCGCAAATGGCCGACAAGATCTGCGAGATCATCGTCGAGCTGGCCGAGATAGGCGATATCGCCGCGGGTCCCCGATGCGCCGTGGCCACGCATGTCGGGCGCGATGCTGTCGACGCCCCGCGCGGCAAGCGCTTTCGCCAAAGCGTGCATCGCCATGCTCGATCCCGACGAGCCATGAATGAGCAGCGCGGCGCGGCCCACGGATGGCCCCGCTGGCGCGTAGCGCCGATAGGCCAGATTCGAACCGTCTCTGGCCTGGAAATACTGAAGGGGCGGCGTGCCGCTGCGATCTGCGCTGCGCGCCGTGTCTGCAATGGAGGCCAGCGCCTTGGGCCGGGACACCGGCACCGCAATCATGCCGGCCAGAACCAGGGTCACCAGGCCCGCTGCGGCGAGGAGCCAAACAATGCCACGAACCGTGAAGGTCAATATCCGCGCCATAATACCGTCACCCTCTGAGAACAGATAACTCTGTACAACAGAGTAATCTGCAATTCAATATCTGATTGGCGTTTTGCGACCGACATCCCTACTTTGCGACGATCCTGAAAGCCGAGATTCGATGCCCAAAGCTGCCGCTGCCCCACTGACAAACTCGACCGAATTCACCGTCTCCGAGCTGTCCTCAGCCCTGAAACGGACGGTGGAGGACGCCTATGGAAACGTGCGGGTGCGCGGCGAGATCTCCGGCTTTCGCGGGCCGCATTCCTCCGGCCACTGCTATTTCTCGCTCAAGGACGAGAGCGCCAAGATCGAGGCGGTGATCTGGAAGGGCGTCCATGGCCGGATGCGCTTCAAGCCGCAGGAAGGCCTTGAGGTCATCGCCACCGGCAAGCTGACCACCTATCCGGGCTCGTCGAAATACCAGATTGTCATCGAGGCCATCGAGCCCGCCGGCGTCGGCGCGCTGATGGCGCTGATGGAAGAGCGCAAGCGCAAACTTGGCGCCGAAGGCCTGTTCGACGAGGCGCGCAAGCAACTGTTGCCATGGCTGCCGGAGGTGATCGGCGTGGTGACCTCGCCGACCGGCGCGGTCATTCGCGACATTCTGCATCGCCTCGAAGACCGCTTCCCGCGCCGCGTGCTGGTATGGCCGGTGAAGGTTCAGGGCGAAGGCTCGGCCGAACAGGTCGCCGCCGCCATCGACGGCTTCAACGCGCTGCCGGAAGGCGGCTCAATTCCGCGGCCGGATCTCTTGATCGTCGCACGCGGCGGCGGCTCGCTGGAAGACTTGTGGTCGTTCAACGAAGAGATCGTGGTGCGTGCCGCTGCCGACAGCATGATCCCGCTGATCTCGGCCGTCGGCCACGAGACCGATATCACGCTGATCGATTTCGCCGCCGACAAGCGCGCGCCGACGCCGACAGCGGCTGCCGAAATGGCGGTGCCGGTGCGCGCCGAACTGATGGTAGAGATCTCCGGCTTCGAGCGCCGCATGATGCTGTGCTGGCAGCGCGCACAGGAATCCCGCCGCAACGAGCTGCGCGCCGCAGCACGTGCCCTGCCCGACCTCAGCGAATTGCTCGCCATTCCGCGCCAGCGTCTCGATGGCGCAACCGCATCGCTGCCGCGTGCGCTGAAGGCCAATACCCACGCGCATCATCGGCGCTTCGCGGAAGCCAGCGCAGGTCTCACGCTGCGCGTGCTGCGCGCACAGATCGCCCATGCCACACAGCGGCTGACGGTATCGGGCGAACGGTTGAGCCTCTCCGCGCGTGCGCTGCTGCGGCAGCGCCGCGATCGCTTCACTGGTCTTGAAGCCCGATTGAAGGCCTCCAAGCTCGCCAATGCGCAGGCCCAGCGCAACGCCATCATACGCGACAGGGAGCGCACATTGCGCCTCACCGAGCGCGCGCGCCGTGCATTGATGACACTGGTGCAACGCCAGCAGGCGCGCGTGCAGGCATCGAGCCAGTTGCTCGGTGCCCTCTCCTATCGCAGCGTGCTGGCCCGCGGCTTTGCGCTGGTGCGCGACGAGCAAGGTGCAGCGCTGCATGCCGCCGCCAATATCGCAGCCGGCGCCCGCCTGAGCATCGAATTCGCCGATGGCCGCGTCGGCGTGACCGCCGATGGCGACCGCCCGGCCGCTGCAGCGCGTGACGCAAAGCCTGCGGCGCCGGCCGCGCCGAAAAAGGCGCCGAAAATCGATCAGGGCAGCCTGTTCTAGAGGTTGCGCGCGCCGCCTTTATTGGGCGACGCTGCGGCCCTATTATGCTACGAGATGACGACATTCAGGGCCGGTGACCGATCCGGCAAGACGACCTAGTGACGATCCAGGAGACCAGCCGTGCTGAACAAATTTGGCCCCTCGGGCCACGGCGAAGCCCAGTTGCAATATCTCGACGGCGATTTTCGCGTGGTGTCGCCCGGCACCTATGTGACTTGCGCCATCACAGGCGAGCGCATTCCGTTGGATGAATTGAAGTACTGGAGCGTCGATCGGCAGGAAGCCTATGCAGTGCCGAATGCGGTGCTGGCGCGGCATTATCCGGACGCAGTGAAGGGTCAGAAGTAAGGCCGTAGGATGGGTAGAGCGTCTTCGCGAAACCCATCATTCATAGGCACAAAGAGATGGGTTTCGCTACGCTCTACCCATCCTACGTTCTCAGCGTCTTCACTCTCGCCTGATTGAGCCGTTCGATCACGAAAGCCTGCAGCGCCGTCTTGTCCTCGAAGGCCAGCGTGACGGCGAATGGGACGATCTCCGTCGCGGCCGGCATGCTGCTGAGCTTGACGGCATCCTTCTCCGTCGTCGCCAGCGTGAGCCCACCATGCTTCGCTTGCGCGACCAACGCATCGATCTCGCCGGGCGTATACGGATGGTGATCGGCGAAAGCCTTCTCCACAGCCACGTCCACACCTGCATGACGCAACGTACGGAAGAAGCGCTCGGGATCGCCGATTCCCGCAAAGGCCAGCACGCGCTTGCCGCGCAGGGCCGCCACTGACATCTCGTCCGGCACGAGGCGCGCCGTCAACACCGGGCCGCCCTGGCCTGCGACCAGCGCGGCAACGCCCGTCGCCGCAACACCATCGCCGATCACGACCAGTGCATCGGTGCGCGCGATCTGCAGATCGAGCGGCGCGCGCAAAGGTCCCGCGGGCAGCACACGGCCATTGCCGAGACCGCGATTGCTATCGATCACGATGAACGAGGCGTCCTTGGCGATGGCCGGATTCTGGAAGCCGTCATCCATCACGATGACGCTGGCGCCGGTCGAGCGCGCCAGCGCTGCGCCGGCGACGCGATCCCCGGAGATCACGACCGGCACCCGCCGCGCCATCATCAGCGGCTCGTCGCCAACATCTGCCGCCACGTGCCTCATTGGGTCGACTTTCACCGGCCCGCGCAGCCTGCCGCCATAGCCGCGACTGAGCACCACCGGCGTCTCGCCGAGATCGCGCAGCACCTGTACGAGCGCCAGCGTCGTCGGTGTCTTGCCAGCGCCGCCGACGTGATAGTTGCCGACGCAGAGAACGGGAATGCCGACATCGACGCCCTTGCGCGCCATGCGGCTACCTGCGACTTCGCCATAGATGGCGCCAAGCGGCATCAGCAGACGCGACAGCCATGTCGATGGCGGCCGCCAGAATGCCGGCTCACGCATCATAGGCTCCCGCCTCAATCCGGAGCTGCATCAGATAAGGCTCCAGCGCGTGCAGCGTGCGGTCGAGCGCGCCGCCAAGCCGCTCAACCACGCGATGCCCGGCCTCGATCGCGGCAGCACGTGCCGCCTCGTTGCCGAGCATCTGGCCGAGCTGTTTCACCATTTGCTCCGAGGAGTCGGCGAGCTTCGCACCGCCGGCGCCATCCAGCGCCTCATAGACGTCGGTGAAATTGAAGACATGCGGACCATGCACCACGGACGCGCCGAGCTTCACGGCCTCGATCGGATTCTGCCCGCCATGCGGCACCAGCGAGCCGCCCATGAACACCACCGGCGACAGCCGATAGAACAGGCCGAGTTCGCCCATGGTATCGGCCACGTAAATATCGGCGCCTGCATGCGGCAATTCCTCGCGGGAGCGCAGGGCGACCTGCGCACCGGTCGCCGTGATCATCTGCGCGATATCCGCGCCGCGATGGGCGTGGCGCGGCACGATGACCGTCAGCAATTTCGGGAAGAAACTGGTCAGCGTCTTGTGGGTCTCGAAGATGATCTCTTCTTCGCCGGGATGCGTCGACGATGCGACGATGATGGGGCGACCGCGCGTCACCGCCATGAGCTTGTCCAGCTTCACGGCGTCGCCGGGGGGCGCCTGCACGTCGAGCTTGAGATTACCTGTGACGACGACGCTGCGCGACCCCAATGCGCTGAAGCGCTCGGCGTCGGTTTCGGACTGCGCCAGGCAGATCTCGAAGCGGCCGAGCAAGGCGCCGATGGTCGCCGAAAATTTCTGCCAGCGCGGAAATGAGCGCTGTGACATCCGAGCATTGATCTGCACCATGGGCACGCGCCGCTTGGCGGCGGAGATGATCAGGTTCGGCCAGAGATCGCTCTCGATGAACAGCGCAAGACTCGGCTTCCAGTGATCGAGGAAGCGCGCCACGAAGCGCGGTGAATCATAGGGAATGTATTGGTGGATGATATCGGGCGGAAAGCGCTTGGCGATGATCTCGGCCGAGGTCACCGTGCCCGAGGTCAGCAGGATGCGCATGCCCGCCGCGCGCAGCCGCTCGATCAGCGCCGCCGCCGCGAGCACTTCACCGACGCTGGCGCCGTGAATCCAGACCAGCGGCCCGGTGGGCCGCGCGATCCGCGAAATGCCGCGGCGCTCGTCGAGGCGCGCGGGATCTTCCTTGTTGTTCTTCAGACGCCGCTTGATCAGGACCGGCGCAAGCGGCGCAAGCGCCGCCGACAATCTGCGATAGGCGCGCAGCGTGATCGGCAGCGCGTCAGGCACGACCCGCACCTTCCGGCCGCCCCACCGCGGCATAAGCGCGCTGCGTGGCATCGTTCAGCGTGGCCTCGAGCTGCAGGCGCAGCGCCTCCATCGTGGCAGCGTCGGCATCGGAGGGAACGCTCAGCGGTTCACCGCCGACCAGCACGCCGCGGCCGAACGGAAGATTGATCGTGGTGCGATCCCAGTTGTTGAGCTGGATATAGCGGCTGGTGGCCATGGCGAACGGCATGATCGGCCGGCCACTCTCGCGCGCCAACATGATGATGCCCATGCCGGCAACGCGCGAGCGCTTCGGCACGTCGGCGGTCAGCGCCATGTTGATGCCCTTCTCAAGCACCCGCACCATCTCCTTGAACGCACCGACACCGCCCTTGCGGTGAAACGCGCCGCCGTGATCGCCGGAGCCGCGAACCGTGGCGATGCCAAGCCGCTGGGCCGCCAGCGCATTGAACTCACCGTCGCGATGCTTCGAGATCAAGACCGCGCCGCGATAGTCCTTTTGCTTGATGAACGGCGTCATGAAGTGCTGGCCATGCCAGAACGCCAGGATGACCGGCATCTGCGGCTCGACGATGTCATAGACATCGACGGGATCGAAGGTGAACTTGTTGGTCTTCCAGACCAGACGCAAGAATTCGGCCGCGAGAAAACCCGCGGCGCGCTGAACCCAGCTGCTGCGCAGCGTGTTTCGGAGCAGTCGTTTCAAGCGGCCGGCTTCGCGTCTTGGCCGGGATCGAGCAACCGATGAAGATGGACGATGAAGTAACGCATATGCGCGTTGTCGACAGTCTGCTGCGCCTTCGCCTTCCAGGCCACGAAAGCCGAGGCGTAATTCGGATAAACGCCCACGACTTCGACCTGGCTGAGATCCTTGAACGTGGTGCTCTTCAGATCGGTGAGTTCGCCGCCGATGACCAGATGAAGCAGTTGCTGTGGTGTGTCCGACATGAATCCTGTTCCTGCAGCGGCCGGCTGCGATCCGATAAGTCAAAGATAATGGTGCAGCCGGTTAAACCCGGCGATTCTGGAATTGCTCGACGATGTAAGCATGGCGATCGGCCCCCGCTGCCACCAGCAACCCGTGCGTGACTTCCCGGCGATTATAGAGGATGGGATCGCCCGAAAGCTCGGTCATCCTACCATTCGCTTCGTGCACGATCAAATCTGCAGCGGCCAGATCCCAGTCCCGGCTCTGCCCTCCGGCAAAGGCCGCATCCAGCCGGCCATTGGCGATCCAGCACAAGCGCAGCGCCAGCGAGCCGATTCGCGGATAGAGGGTAATGTCCTGTCGGGGATGGACCATCCGCTCGACCAGCGGCTTCGGGCCCGCCACGCGCGAAAAATCCATTGCGGAACCGGTCGTGGCCCGAACCGGAGCACCGTTGCAGGTGGTGCCCTGCCCGCGGATCGCCAGAAAAAATTCATCTGTGGATGGCGCAAATACCGCGGCCATCACCGGCCGGGCGTCCTCGACCAGCGCGACACAGACACACCAGTCCTCGCGACCGGCGAGATAGCTGCGGGTACCGTCGATCGGATCGATGATCCATGTCAGCCGCTTGCCGAGACGAGATTCGTCATCGGCGCTCTCTTCCGAGAGCCAGCCATAATCGGGCGTCGCGGCGCGAAGCCGCTTCTCGATCAGATCGTTGAGGGCGATATCCGCTTCGGAAACGGGGGAGGATTCGCCCTTGGTCCATTTCCTGAGTTCTGTGCCGAACATTGCGAGGCCGAGCTCGCCGGCCGCCCGCACCGTGTCCGCCATCAGGACAACATCGTGCGCGAGCCGTTTGTCGGTGTCGAGATCAGCGTCCGGCAATCGTCAGCCCCTCGACGCGCACGGTCGGCGCGTTGACGCCGTATTTGAAAGTGAGGTCGTTGGCCGGTGTCATCGACTTGAAGATCTCGAACAGATGACCGGCGATGGTGATCTCGCTGACGGCGTAGGTCAGCTTGCCGTTCTCGATCCAGAATCCGCCGGCGCCGCGGCTGTAGTCGCCGGTCACGCCGTTGACGCCGGAACCGATCAGGTCGGTGACATAGAAGCCTTCCTTGATATCGGCGATCAGGTCTTCGGGGCTGACGTCACCCGCTTCCATATGCAGGTTGTAGGCGCCGGGCGATGGTGACGACGAGACGCCGCGATGCGCATGGCCTGTCGTGGTCATGCCGAGTTCGCGCGCCGTCGCGCAATCCAGCAGCCAGGTCGTGAGTACGCCGCCATCGATGATCGCCTGCCTGCTGGTGGCGACGCCTTCCGCATCGAAGGACTGCGATCGCAAACCGCGCACGCGCAAGGGATCGTCGATGATGCGGATATTGCTGCTGAACAGCTGCTTGCCGAGACTGTCCTTGAGGAAGGTGGTCTTGCGCGCGACCGACGCGCCATTGGCGGCACCGATGACGTGACCGACCAGCGAGTTCGAGATGCGTGGATCGTACACGACCGGCACCTTGCAGGTCGGCACCTTGCGCGGATTGGCCCGCGCCACCGTGCGCTCGCCCGCGAGTTTGCCGACGCTGGCCGGCGACTCCAGGTCGGATGCATGCAGCGCCGAGGTGAAGGCGTAGTCGCGCTCCATATTGGTGCCATCGCCGACAATGGCGGTCATCGACACGCCGTGGCTGGAACGCAGATAGGAACCTTGAAAGCCCGTCGAGGTGACCAGCACCATGCCGCCGATGCCGGTCGAGGCCGACGCGCCGCCGGACTTGGTCACGCCCTTCACTGCGAGCGCAGCTTCCTCGGCTTCGACAGCGCGGCGTTCGAGTTCGCTCACCGACGGCACGACGGGATCGAGCAGATCGAGATTTGCAAAGTCGCGTGCGAGCAGCGCCGGATCGGCAAGGCCGACATATTGATCATCGGGCGCAACGCGGGCCATTGCGACAGCACGTTCGGCCAGTTGCGCGACATTGTCGCCGGACATGTCATTGGTGGAGATCACCGCCTGACGGCGACCGACGAACACGCGCAATCCCATGTCGTCGCCTTCCGAACGCTCGGAGGCTTCGACCTTGCCGTCGCGCACTTCGACGCCATGGGACACACCACGCACCGCCACCGCATCCGCGGCATCCGCACCGGCCTTCTTCGCGGCCTCGACGAGACGCTGCGCCAGCGTGGACAACACTGACTGATCGAGCAGATCGGAATTGTCGGATTTCGTGGAGACAGACGACGACGCGTTTGGTGAAGAGTTCACGAACAAAATCCCAACATTGAGAGACGATTTCAACAGGTCCGAAGCGGCGATGGCCGCTGCTAGAGATGTGCTTATTTCGCAGGGACTTCAAGCATTTGCCGGGCCGAAAAGGAAAGAATTTCAGGGCTCTCGCAACGGTTCGTCAATCATGCCTGCCAAGCTTCTGTCAATCATGAAGGCCAGTCGGATTCGATTAACCAGCCTTTTTAAGCCGATTCCGAACGCGCTCTGGCAAGGTCTCCCCATCGACCGGGAACATAATTCCGGCGGGGAGATAAAAAGCCGTGAGGCATCAAACAGCGACAGGTGGGGCCCATGCCCCGGGATCGAGCAGCGCATTGCGGCTCGATCCCCATTCACTTCCGGTTCGTTTCGAGGCGCATGATACCCGCGCCGACGGAGCGATCCGCCATATCGAACTGCACCGTGAACGCGTCGTCCTGCATCGTGCCGTCGGCGGCATGCGCATGGCGATCAATGTGCGCGTCAGCGATTTTCTCGGCGTCACCCTGCGCGGTCTCGACGAGGGCAAGATGCTGATGCTCGCGCATCGCGATCCCTCATTGTCGATTCCATTGCTGGTCAGTTCCGATCGCGAGGAAATCGACATGGCCTGGCAGATGTGGAGCGAGATCTTCGCGCTTCCGCAGCTGCCGGAAGAGAAAACCTATGAGCCATCGCAGCGTCGTCGTCGTCGCAACGCGATCCGCGAACGCCGCCCGAAATTCCTTGTGCGCCGTCGTCCCGGCGGACTGCTCGGCGAAGCCGGCATGTATAAGGGCGAACGCGAGATCATTGCGCGTCACTAGAGCACGATCGGATCGGACCTGATCAATCCAATGCGCTGTTGCGATAGATCAGGCCCGACTACGGCGCATTTCCGAGGCGTGAGATCAGTGCGTCAGCCCGCTGCTTGAAGTTCTGCGCGACCTTCTCGCCGCTGTTGACGCGCATCTTGACGATGGAGGCCATCCGAAGCGCTTCGGCGTCATGACCTTCACCCAGTTCAACTTCTGCCAGTCCAATGAGAAACATCAAATTATCGGGCTGTAACCCGTAGGCTTTTCTCAAGGGTCCAATAGCGTCATGCTGACGCCCATTCTTGCGTAAATTCTCGCCGTAATCGAATTGCAGGACCGCACTTCGTGGCACAGTCGCCACGCCAGTAAAAAGCGTGTCGCTTGCTTCCTTGGATTGGCCCAGGCTGCTGTAGATATTTGCCAGAGCGCGATACGCAAAAACGTTGGAGCGGTCGAGGCGCAGGCCCTCCTTGAAAGCCTGGATCGACTCGTCATTCTGGTTGAGAGCCCGAAGCGCGAATCCCAGCGTGGTGAAGCTGTTGACGGAACCCGGAGCGCGCTCCACACCCGCTTTGGCAGCCACCAGAGCTTCGTCAAATCGCCGTGCGGCAAGCAGGGCAAACGTCCTGGAGTACTCAGCCCCGACGAAAGCCGCGTCCATCGCTCTTGCCTGATCCGACGCCTGCAGGGCTTCAGCGGCCTGACCGCGGGATGCCAGAATGAATGATTTCAGATTGATCGCGTATTTTTCAGCGTCGGGATATCCTCCCGCAAGGGCTACGGCTATCAGCCGCAACGCATTTTCTTCGTCGCGATACTCCCGCAAGTAGATCCCGGCCGCGATCTCAGGATCGATATGTTCAAGAAGGTTCAAGGCAGCCTTTCTGAACAGACCGTCAGGGCCTTGCGATGTTTCGACATCGATCAGAGTCTCGCGACCGGGAGTCTGGCGCAAACGCAAACGCGTCAGCTCGCGGCCGTCTTCCTTGCGGGTCGTGATTTCTCCCGAGATCTGAATGAGAGTCTTGCCCAGCACACGTTGTATCAATGACTGAACCGACTTGATATCGAGGTTGCCGGTCGGCGTTTCGATCGAGGACAAAGCTTCCAGAAGATGCGCGTCGCCTATTTGCGTTTTCGGTTTGGCCGCAGTTGAACTCTTATTCAGGATCGATATCTCATCAAGCAATTGCTGAGTGGCCGTTTCAGAAGAATAGCCGATCGCCTCGAACGACTGCGGTACGCGAAGGTATGACATCACGACGCCGGCATCGCGTATCGCGTTCGATACGACAACTATCGCAAGCACCGCAGGAACGACCGTTATAAAAACGACAGCAATGGCCTTTACGGCGATCACCAGCTCGCCGAACGTGCGTTTCTCCAGTTGAGATTTCAGAAAGTTCTTTTTTGAAGCAACGGTGCGTTGCCTCGGCAGCGCCGTTTTCGATGTCGCGGCTTTTACCGACCGGACGGGCACCACAACGGCGATCAGCGTATCGACGGAAGCAGTTGAGCGGCAACCCGTCGATGGCCCTCCACTGTCAAATGGCTGCCATCCGACTGTTTCAAGCCAGCCGCCAGCGCCGCCCATACGAGACGATCGGAGTGAACGATCTTGATTCCCCGCGCGCGCAACTGCTGCTCTATGCTGGCCATATTCGCCTGACGCACGGCCGGATCGAAATTCGCGCGACGAAAATCGTTGGTGCCAAATTGCAAGATCACAATCTTTGTGCCCTCGGGCACGTCACTCGACAGACGAGCCAACATTCCAGCCGTCGTGTCGCCCGATATGCCGGCGTTCACAACGCGCATTCTGGAGCCCTTGGCCTCCAGCATGGTCTGGAGCTGCCCCGGATAAGACTCGGAAGAACTCACCCCGCGCCCCTGAGTGTTACTTCCACCGATGGCAACGATCTGCGCCGATGCGGGACAAATCAAAGCTAAAAAGAAAAATGTCGCAATGTGCAAAGCGCACGTAATTTTCGAGAACATCATGCCAATCCCCCAAAATAAAATACGAAAACTGGGAAGGATAGCTCAAATTTAAAAGCAATTACAAAAGGCTAGCTACATTCCAAGGAAAGCGCAACTCTTCAGTCGGTCGATGCGCAGAGTGGCAAATGGCATTCGAATATTGCGGCATCGGACATGTTCGAGGTCCGCTCAGGCGCATATGCATCGGCTGAGCAACGCCAATCCTGCGCCTGCAGCAGCGGAAATGCAAACGGCTGCTTCGTCGTGACCTGACCGGTCGGGATCGGCCGCGAACCTGCGCGCGACCTTGGCGTCAATATCCCTGTCGGTAACGTCGTTTTAGGTGCAGCCGGCGCCGCGTATAAGGGAGCCGGCAGGAGCCTCCTGCCGCTGCACTCAAGGCAACCGCAAGATCTTGTCCGGATTCATGATCCGGTCGGGATCGAGCGCGAGTTTCACGCGTCGCATCAGATCGAGCTCGACCTCCGACGTATAGAGCGGAAGCCGATCGATATGCATGCGGCCGATGCCGTGTTCGGCGCTGATACTGCCGCCACAGGCGACGCTTTCCTGATGCACGATGGTGTTGGCCTCGTGCGCCGCAGCCTCGCGGACCTGTGCATCGCCGATGCCGTAGGGAAACACGACGATTACATGCACATTGCCATCGCCGACATGCCCGCAATGCGCGACCTGCGCATTCGGCAGCTCGCGCTGCAGCCGGCGCGTGACGCGGGTGATGAATTCCGGCAGCGCCGAGATCGGCACTGATGTGTCGTTCGACACGGTGAAGCCTTCACGCTTGTTGGATTCCGAAATCGTGTGACGCAAGTTCCAGATCCGGTCAGCCTTGGCCTGATCGGTGGCGATCACCGCATCGCCGATGAGCCCGTCCTCCATCGCTGCGGCCAGCGCGGTCTCGAGGCTTTCCACGGCATTCCAGTCCGCGGCGCTGTCGGCCAGTTCGAGCAGCACATACCATGGCGCGTCACCCGCCATCGGACTGCCGCTCGCCGCGCCATGGCGCAGCACGATCTGCAATTGGCTCTGCGACATCAGCTCGAACGTCTCGACACGGCCGCCGGTGATGCGCTGCAGATACTGCAATAGCCCGATCGCCTGGCTGACCTCATCCATCGACACCATCGCCGTCGCCGAGACGGCGAGCTTCGGATACAGTTTCAGCACAGCGGCAGTGACGATGCCTAGCGTGCCTTCGGCGCCGACGAAGAGCTGCTTGAGATCGTAGCCGGTATTGTCCTTGCGCAGCGCCTTGAGGCCATTCCAGATGCGACCGTCGGCCAGCACGACTTCCAGCCCGAGCACCTGCTCGCGCATATTGCCATAGCGCAGCACACCGGTGCCGCCGGCATTGGTGGAGATCAAGCCGCCGATCTCGCAACTGCCGACACTGCCGAGCAGCACGGGAAATTGCCGGTCGTGCTGGTCTGCCAGTGCCCGCACATCCGCGAGAATGCAGCCGGCCTCCAGCGTCACCGCATTGTTCAGTGGATCGAGGTGACGCACGCGGTTGAGCCGCGAGACATTGACGATCAGCGCCGTTACGCCATCCGGAACGATCGCGCCGCCGGTCAGACCGGTATTGCCGGCCTGCGGCACGATGGCGACACCGCGCGCGCCGCACAGGCGAACCACCGCCGACACCTCCTCCGTATTCGCAGGCAAGGCAACGGCCACAGCCACGCCGCGATAGCGCGCACGCCAGTCCTGCTGATATGGCTCGGCATCCGTGCCGGTTCGCACATATTTGTCGCCAATGATTGCCGCCAGCGCCTGCAGAAATGCGGCGCGCTCAAAGTCCGTAAGAGGCAAGAGGCGATCCTTTCGACTGTCTATTCCGACTTGAGACCCGCGGCCTGGATGATCGGGGCCCACTTCACGCCCTCGGCCTTGACCTGTGCCTCAAGCTCGGCGCCGGTCGAGCCCACCGGATCGCCACTCAACTCGCGCAGGCTCTTCGCCACCTCCGGATCCGCCACAGCCTTGCGGAATTCCGAACTCAACCGCTCGGCCAGCGCCGGCGCCATGCCGGGCGGGGCGAAGACCGCGTTCCACGTATAGGTCTCGTAATCAGGCAGGCCGGACTCCGCGATGGTCGGAATATCCGGGAAGGACGGCGATCGCTTCTTGGTCGTGACGGCCAGCGTGCGGATCGAGCCCGCCTTGATGAACGGTGCCGCGCCGCTCAACACGTCGAACAGTACCGGGATCTGTCCGCCCATCAGGTCGTTCATGGCCGGCGCACCGCCGCGATAGGGCACGTGCTCCATCTTCACGCCCGCCTGCACCTTGAACAATTCGCCGGAGAGATTGGGCGGCGTTCCCACGCCGGACGATCCATAGCTGTATTTGGCCGGATCGGCCTTGAGCAGCGCGATGAGTTCCTTGACCGTGGTCGCCTGCACTTGCTTGGAGACCATCAGCACATTGGGCACCGTGACCAGCATCGAAATCGCGGTGAAATCCTTGACCGGATCGTAAGGCGGCACCTTCGCCATCAGCGGATTGATGGTGTGGGTGGAGATCGTGCCCATCAACAGCGTCAGCCCGTCGGGCTTCGCGCGCGCCACCCGCGTCGCACCGACCACACCGCCGGCGCCGCCGACATTTTCAATGACGATGGATTGTCCGAGCTGATCGGAAACCTTCTTGGCGACATGCCGGCTGACGATGTCCGTTGCCCCGCCTGCAGCGAAAGGCACGATCAGCGTGATCGGACCTTTCGGCAATTCGGCCTGCGCCCAGGCACTCGTCCGCGGAATCATCATGCCGGACGCCGCAACGGCTGCCGAGCGGCAGAACGTGCGGCGCGTGATCTTGCTCGCCATTGTTTCCCTACCCTTGATGATTTTTGTTTCCCACACTGGTTTTCCAGCATTGGGTCGTCCAACGATCGTCAGAAGGGCGCCGCATCCATGGGGACGAGCGCCCTTCCGTTTGTTCAGAGCGGTGCGTGTCCGAGCGCCGCGCGGAAGCGATTTTTCACATAAACGCCGTCGCGTGGCGGCAGCACGCGCGGCGGGTTCTCCGCTTTCACCTTGATGGTCGCAAGCTTGACGCCATCACGCGACGACAGGCGACCGCGCAGGTCCTCAACACCGGCCATGTCGTGAATCTCGCGTGTCCAGCCGAAGCCGCAGGCCTGCGCCACGCGATCGAGATTGACGCCGAGCCCGGCGTGACTGACCTGCATGCCGGTTTCGCCGAAGTGACCGTTATCGAGAACCGCGATGGTGAGATTGGCCGGCTTGCGCGTCGCGATGGTCGCGAGCCCACCCATGCCCATCAGCATCTCGCCATCTCCGGTGATCACCAGCACCGAATGATCGGGCTTCGCCGTGGCGAGTCCCAGGCCGACCATGGCGGCACTGCCCATCGCTGCCCAGAGATAGTAATTGTTGTCGTGATCGCCCGCGGCCATCACGTCATAGGACGGTGAGCCCAAGCCAGTGACGACAAGCAGATCCTTGCGGCCCGCCAGCAGCTTCTGCACGACCTCGCGGCGGTCGAGCGCGCCGGTTGCGTTTACTTGACCCACTGCTTCTCTCCGATCAAACGCTGCCCCAGGAGCAATGCACAGGCTGCATCGCCATTGAATGCCATCGATGCAGCACCATGCAACAGCGGCGCAACATCCTGCGGCTCATCGGCGCGCCAGGTCAGCACGCCCATCAGGTTGAGCGCCTTCTCGGTCGCCTGCCCCATCGGGTTTTGCCACGCGTTGAATTCAGCCCAGTCGCCACGCATGGTCACGACCATCAGCAAAGGAAAGCGCGTGCAAGCCTGCAGCGCCAGCGTGTTGATACAATTGCCGACGCCGCTGGACTGCATCAGCAATGCACCGCGCTCGCCGCCGAGCCAGGCACCGGCGAGATAGCCGATGCCTTCTTCCTCAGTGGTCAGCACCACGGAATTGATTGCGTTGTCTTCGTCGGCGAGACGGATCGCTGTGGAATGCCCGGCATCGGGCACATAGACCACGTGCTTGACGTCGGCCTCCTTCAGGATGCGGAACACGTCGTGCCGCCAATCCACCTGTGAACCGGGCGTGGGCCCTGCATCTGACATTCCAGTCTCCGTTGCTTGCAGCATAGCGCTGACTCACGCTTAGCCCAAAGCAGACAGCCCGACGCATACCGATTTGCTCGAAGAGATATGCCGAGATTTGATCTCTGGCGTTGCAGCGCGCGAATGGTGCGACGCAGCTATACTTTCCCGGGATCGATCATGTGGCCGACCCAGATATTCCGGGCGACGAGATCGGCCGCGATCTCCGTGAATGTATCGCCGACGAAGCGCGCCGCCGGGCTGACCGAACGATCTGCCGGATAGGCCAGCACCAGTTTCCGCGCCGGTGTCGGATCGACCAGCGGCGCCGCACAGAGCACGCCGCTTTCGACCAGCGCATGGATCGGCGCGAGCGGCAAAGCCGTAGAGCCGACACCGTTGCGCACCAGATCGATCATCGCGCCGAAGGAATCCGCCTCGACGCTGCCGCGCAATTGAATGCCGGCCTGCCGCGCACATTCTTCCATGATTCCGCGCAGGCCGTGGCGCAGGCTCGGCAGAACCAGTTCTTCATGGGCCAGCGCGGCGAACGGCACAGGCCGATCCATGCGCAATCCCTTGCTGCCCGCGCCGACGAACAACAGGTTCTCCATCATGACCGGCACGATGCGCAGTGAACGCAACGGCTGCGGATCGTAGGACACGGCGAGCTCCAGCTCGCCACGCTGCAGCCAGTCCAGCAGATGCCCGGTGAAAGCCGATGACAGCCGGATCGAAAGCTGCGGATGCGCATCCTTGATCTTCTTGACCAGGGGAACGGTGACGACCTCGGCTACAGTCGGCGTGGTACCGATAGAGACGAGGCCCTTGAACGAGGCACTCTCTTCCGATGTGACATTACGGATGGCATCGAGCTCGGTCATCACGCGGGTGGCGTGGTTGAGAACCTCACGGCCAATCTCGGTGATGACCATGCCGCGCCCGTGCCGCTCGAACAGCACGGCGCCGAGTTCCTTTTCAAGCAATCTGATCTGCCGGCTCAGGGCCGGCTGCGCGATGCGAAGGCGATCGGCTGCCTTGCTCAGGCTGCCCAATTCGGCCACGTGAATGAGTGTCTTGAGCTGTGCGACGTCCATTGGCGTGGTTCACCAGAGCTAACGGTCCAGGCGATTACGCCGCCCGCATGATGGCATCCACGAGCAATCCTGCAAACAGCAGCAGCCCCGCGTCGCGGTTGGATTTGAACAGCCGCAAACACAGTGCGGAGTCACGGATGTCGATGCGGGTGATCTGCCAGGCCAGATGTACTGCGAAGGCCGCGAGGCCAAGCCATGCCGGCCAGCGTGCACCGGCCATCAACACCGCCGCTCCGATCAGCACCACGGCCAGGCCGTAGAACACCATCAATGCCTGGCGCGTGCGTTCCCCGAACAGCAGCGCGGTCGATTTCACGCCGATCAGTGCATCGTCCTCAGTGTCCTGATGGGCGTAGAGCGTGTCATAGGCGATCACCCAGCAGATCGACCCGGCATAGAGAGCCAGCGCCGTCGCATCGATGCGCCCGAACACCACGGCGAAGCCCATCAGCGCGCCCCATGAGAAGGCAAGTCCCAGCACGCTCTGCGGCCAGTAGGTGATGCGCTTCATGAAGGGATAGGCGGCAACGATACCAAGCGAGGCAATGCCGGTAGCGATGGCGAAGCTATTGAACTGCAGCAACACCACCAGACCGATCAGTGCCTGCAGCACCAGAAACGCAAAAGCTTTCTTGGCCGTGACCTGCCCGGCCGGGATCGGCCGCGAGCGCGTGCGCTCCACCTTGGCGTCGAGATCGCGATCGGTGATGTCGTTCCAGGTACAGCCGGCACCGCGCATCACGAAGGAGCCGATGAAGAACAGCGCGATCATCTTGGGCAGTTGATGAATGTCATGCGCCATGCCGGAGGCGAGTGCCGCCGACCACCAGCACGGCATCAGCAATAGCCATGAGCCGATCGGACGGTCGAAGCGCGACAGCCGCAGATAGGGCCGCGACCACAACGGCGCCGAGCGATCGACCCAGTTGCCGGTCGCATCCGCAACGCGGGCTGCCGCGTCGCTCATTGGAACAGAATGGTCTGCCACCCGATCATCGGGTGAGCACGTTGCCGTTCAGCGTATCGAAGGTGGTGCCGCCGCTGCGCTTGGCGTTGGCCTCGGGCAATGCCGCAGACGATCCCAGCACGTCGCTGAGACGCGGTGCAGCCGCCGGGCCACCGCCGCCACCGTTCCGTTGCTGCTGCGCGACGCTGCAGACCTTCTGGCGCATGCCTTCGGTGTTCTTGTGGCCGGTCTTCATCTGCTCGCCGACATTGGGCGGGATGCCGCACTTCTGCGCATTCGCCTCGATATATTTGATCATCTTCACTTCGGTCTGCGAGAAGGAGGTGATTAGCTTGCAGGCCTCGTCCGGAGGCGCGCGACGCTCGCTTGCAGCCTTAATGGCAGCACCCTTCTTTTCGGCGTCCTGGCGCAGAGGCAGGAAGCCCTTCATGCAATCCTCGCCGCCGGGCGGGCCCGCCTGCTGCTGCGGAGGCGCACCGAAGCCGCCACCACCGATCGGCGCAGCGCCATTCGAGGGAAACGGGCTGGGTGCAGCCGCTGCGCCATTGACCGGCGGAAATGGCGAGGCTGCCGGTGCGCCGTTCACCGGCGGGAACGGCGACGAACTCGCAGGCGCAGCCGCGCTGTTGCCCGGCAACGGCGCGGGAAACGCGCCCTGGGCGTGAACTTCGACAGCCTGCATGGCGAACAGGGCCGCAGCACCAAAGAAAGCGCTGGAGAGCGGCACAAACAAACGACGGATGATCACAGATATTCCTCCGGCAGCTCAATGCTCCCGATATGTCGGAGCAAAGCCCATCCTGATTCAGGACTTTCTACGATTCCTGCCAAGCCTTAACAACCCACCAAGAACCCTTGGATTCGGGCGACAGCACGGCGCAAACCCGCGTTCTCGCATGATAATTCGTCGCAGTTGGGCTAAAGCTCGCCCTCTGAATGGAACATGAACGATGCCGCAAGCCGATTTCCGCAGTCCCCGCCTGTTTGTCGATGCGCCTTTTACAGCCGACGCGACCATTTCGCTCGACCGCAACCAGAGCAATTACCTCGGCAACGTGTTGCGGCTCGGCGCGGGCGCCTCGGTGCTGGTGTTCAATGGCCGTGATGGCGAATGGCAAGCGGCGATTTCCGGTGGCAAGCGGGCGGACCGCCTGACCCTGCTGGCGCAGGTCCGGCCGCAGGACCGCCTGCCTGACGTGACCTATGTGTTCGCACCGCTGAAACATGCCCGGCTGGATTACATGGTCCAGAAAGCCATCGAAATGGGCGCGGCGGCGCTACAACCGGTGATGACACGATTCACGCAGGCCAGCCGGGTGAATACCGAGCGGATGCGCGCCAATGTGATCGAGGCCGCCGAACAATGCGGGATTCTCAGCATCGCTGAGGTCGCCGAGCCGCTGAACCTGCCCAAATATCTCGACCAGCGGGATGCCAAACGGCTGCTGATCTTCTGCGACGAGGCCGCCGAAGTGGCCGATCCCGTGGCCGCGCTGACCGGCGCCCGGGAGGCCGCATCCAGTGGAATCGACGTGTTGATCGGCCCGGAGGGTGGCTTTGCCGACGAGGAACGGGCACTCCTGTTGAAACAGGCCAATATTCTGCGGCTGGCGCTGGGTCCGCGGATCATGCGGGCCGATACGGCGGCCGTGGCGGCGCTGGCGCTGGTGCAAACGGGACTTGGTGACTGGAATGGTAACCAAGTAGGCAAATAACCCGCTGCCATGACCCAACATTAAGCCCGCCGGGCGATGATGGTCGAAACGTCGCAACCGCCATGCTATGGGCTGCGCCAACGACCACTCTTTGAGATTGCTGGACTTCGAGATGACCAAACCCGCCGCCCCTCGCGCGACCGGATCCGCCGCCTGGGCGGATGCGCTGCTATTGTCGTTTGCCGAGGCCGGCTACGCCCATGCCGAACCGGCGATCCTGCAGCCGGCCGAGCCGTTCCTCGACATGTCCGGCGAAGACATCCGCAAGAGCCTGTATCTGACGACTGACGCTTCCGGCGAAGAGCTGTGCCTGCGGCCGGATCTGACCATTCCCGTGGCCCGCGATTATCTCGCCTCACCGCAGGCCGGCCAGCCGGCCGGCTTCAGCTATCTCGGCCCCGTGTTCCGCTATCGGCATGGCACGCCCAGCGAATTCCAGCAGGCCGGCATCGAATCCTTCGGCCGTCAGGACCGCGCCGCCGCTGACGCCGAAATGCTGGCGCTCGGCCTCGAGGCCACCGCAGCCTTCGGTCTCTCTGACATCGAGATCCGCACCGGCGACGTCGCATTGTTCGCGGCGCTGATCGAGGCGCTCAATCTGTATCCGGTGTGGAAGCGCCGGCTGATGAAGGACTTCAACCGCAAGGTCAGCCTGACCCACGATCTCGACCGGTTGACCCTCGCGGAATCGCCGGTGCGCAACGAATATGAAGGCGTGCTCGCAGCGCTCGCCGGCTCCGACCGCAAGGCGGCGCTGGCGCTCGTCACCGACCTGATGTCGATCGCCGGTGCCACCAATGTCGGCGGCCGTTCGGTGGCGGAAATCGCCGATCGCTTCCTCGAACAGTCGACGTTGAAAGGCGGCGCACTGCCGAAGGATGCGCTGGTGCTGATCAAGCGCTTCCTCGCCATCTCAGGCGATCCTGACGATGCCCTGCAGCAACTGCGCAAGCTCGCCTCGGATGCCAAACTCAACATCACGGCCGCCATCGACGAATTTGAAAGCCGCATCGGCTTCATGGCGGCGCGCGGCATCGACACCACCAAGACGCGTTTCTCGACGTCGTTCGGCCGCGGCGTCGATTACTACACCGGCTTCGAATTCGAACTGCACCGCAAGGGCAATGGCACCGAACCGCTGGTGGCCGGCGGCCGTTATGACGGGCTGCTGACGCAGCTCGGCTCTGCCACGCCAATCCCCGCGGTTGGTTTCTCGGTCTGGATCGAAACATTGACCCAACACGCCTCCTCGGCGCTCGTTTCCGGGAGCGCGTCATGACCGCACCATTCGTTCTCGCCGTTCCCTCCAAGGGCCGTTTGCAGGAAAACGCCGAAGCCTTCTTCACCCGCGCCGGGCTGACGCTGGCGAAACCGGGCGGCGTGCGCGATTACCGCGGCACCATCGCCGGCTTCGACAATGTCGAAATCGCCTATCTCTCGGCCAGCGAGATCGCCTCGAACCTGGCGCGCGGCGCCGTACATCTCGGCATCACCGGCGAAGATCTGCTGCGCGAGAGCATCCCCGATGCCGACAAGAAGGTCGCCTTGATCGAGGGCCTGGGCTTCGGCAGCGCCAATGTGGTCGTTGCCGTGCCGCAGGCCTGGATCGACGTCCGCACCATGGCCGATCTCGATGACGTCACCACCGGCTTCCGCGCGCAGCACAATCGCCGCATGCGCGTCGCCACGAAGTATATCAACCTGACACGCAACTTCTTCGCGTCCCATGGCGTGGTCGACTATCGCATCGTCGAAAGCGCCGGCGCCACCGAAGGCGCGCCCGCCACCGGCACCGCCGAACTTATCGTCGACATCACCACCACCGGCGCGACCCTCGTCGCCAACGGCCTCAAGGTACTCGATGACGGCGTCATCCTGCGTAGCCAGGCCAATCTCGTCGCCTCGCGCGCCGCGGACTGGTCGCCGCAGTCTCTGGAAACCGCGCGCATCATTCTCGACCACATTGCCGCGCGCGCCCGCGCCAGCAAATACAAGGAAGTGCGCACCCGCTTCGCCGGCTGCAATCAGGCGCTCCTCGACGAAGCGCACAGCCGTTTCGGCGTGGTGTCGCCGTTCGGCGGCCCGACCTCGTCGGGCATGATCACGCTGCATTGTCCGCCGGCGCAGCTTTACGCGCTGAGCAGCTTCCTGCGAGCCAACGGCGCCGACACTGTCTCGGTGGCCTCGCTCGACTATGTGATGGACCGCGAGAATCCGCTGTTCGCCAAACTTGAGGCCTTCCTGCGGCGGTAATGCGCAGCGCGGCGTTTCGCCTTGCTGGCGGACGCACCGGCTGAGTACCATATGATTCATGGGCATATTTTGGATATCGGAATCTGATCGATGATGCTGGGCAGCGACGTTTCGAGCCTGTCGACCAATGCTTCGAATGCAGCCGCACAAGGCCTGTCGATCGTCGTGCCCGCTTACAACGAGGCGCCCGGCCTCGCGCTGTTTCACGAGCGCCTCGTGGCGCTCGCGGCAACGCTAAAGGAACGTCACGACCTCCCCTGCGAAGTCGTCTATGTCGATGACGGCAGCTCCGACGGTACGCTGGCAGTTGCGCGCAGCCTGCAGGCCACATCGCTCGATGTTCAGGTCGTATCGCTGTCGCGCAATTTCGGCAAGGAAGCCGCCCTGATGGCGGGGCTCGATCACGTCACCAAGGGCGCCGTGCTGTTCATGGATGGCGACGGCCAGCATCCACCGGCACTGGTCGAACAGCTGGTGCACCACTGGATCGTCGAAGGCTATGACGTCGTCTATACCGCCAAGGCGCATCGCGACAACGAGTCCTTCCTGCGCCGCCAGGCGGTGCGCGGCTTCTATGCCCTGATCAACTGGGGCGCGCGGCAGAAGATCCCGGAAGACGCCGGCGACTTCCGTTTGCTGTCGCCGCGCGCGGCGGCAGCGCTGCGCCAGCTGCCGGAGCGTAACCGCTTCTTCAAGGGACTGGCGACCTGGATCGGCTTCCGCCAGCTCCGCGTCGACTATGAACCCGCGGCTCGCGAACACGGTGTCACATCATTTAATCCGAAGCAGCTGATCGGCCTGTCGATCGAAGGCCTGACCTCGTTCTCGGTGGCGCCGCTGCGTTTCGCCAGCCTGCTCGGACTATTGCTCGCCTTCAGCGCGTTCCTGTTCGGTCTGTCGATCCTGTGGGAGACATGGGTCTCCGGCAAGTCGGTGCCTGGCTATCCATCGCTGGTCGTGGGCCTGATGACCCTCGGCGGCGTGCAGCTGATCATGATCGGCGTGCTCGGCGAATATATCGGCAAGATCCTCTCCGAACTGAAGGCGCGGCCGATCTATTTCGTCGCCGAGCACAGCGTGAAGCGCAATGCCCCCGATAGCGCCGTGCAAACCACCGACCGGACCGCCGCCGAATGACCGGTGCAGCCCTGCGCCGCATCACACTCTGCGCCGACGACTACGGCATCAGCCCCGGCGTCAATCAGGGCATCCGCGAACTCATCTCGCTTGGACGCCTTAACGCCACATCCGTGATGGTGGTCGGCCCTGCGATCTCGCGTGATGACGTGAGTTCGTTGCAGGATGCCGTTGCCAAGAATACGAATTGCGAGATCGGGCTCCACGCGACGCTGTCCGCCCCGTTTCATCCGCTGACGATGCACTACCGGCCGCTGCTCGACGAACTGTTCCTGCCGCTCGGCAGGATGCTGCGCTTCAGCCTGTTGCGAAAACTTGATCGCGAGGCCATCGAGACCGAGCTCACAGCGCAGATCGCGAAATTCGTGACCCTGTTCGGGCGTGCACCCGACTATGTCGACGGGCACCAGCATGTTCAGACGTTCCCGCAGGTGCGCGATGCGCTCCTCGCCGCAGTGAAGAAAAATGCGCCGAAGGCTTGGGTCCGCCAATCCGGCCGCGTGCTGCCGCTAGGCCAACGCCTCGATAATCCGAAAGCGCTGCTGCTCGACACGCTCAGCGCCACGTTCCGTCGACGCGCGACGCGCGCCGGCGTGACGTTCAATCCCGGCTTCGCCGGCGCCTATGACTTCACCAGGCAAGCCGACTTCGGCGCGCTGATGGCCGGTTTCCTTCACAGCCTCCCGGATGGCGGACTGGTGATGTGCCATCCCGGCCATGTCGACGAGGTCCTGATCGATCTCGATCCGTTCACCGACCAGCGCGAGCGCGAATATCAGTATCTGGCAAGCGATGCCTTCGCGCAGTTGCTAGCAGCGAGTAACGTCACGCTGGCGCGTTAGTCCGCAAACTGTCCGCTCGCCTTGATGATCGGCGCCCAGCGATCGACCTCGCTGTCGAGCTGCTTCTTCAGCGCCTGCGGCGTCGCCTGATCCTGTGGCACCGGATCGGTATTGATGTCGTTGAAGCGCTTGATCAGTTCGGGATCTCGCAGCGATTCCTGCAGCACCTTCGCCAGCTTCTGCACGACATCGTCCGGCGTTCCCTTCGGCGCGTAGATGCCGTGCCAGGCGCCGGCTTCGAAGCCTTTCAGACCAGCCTCATCGGCCGTGGGGAGATCCGGCATCGACGACAGACGAGTCTTGGTGGTGATGGCGTAGGCCTTCACCAGCTTGGACCCGATCGGCCCGGTGGTGTTGGTGGTCTGATCGCAGGTAAGGTCGATCTGGCCGGCGATCAGGTCGTTCATCACCGGACCATTGCCCTTGTAGGGCACCGACAGGATCTGCTTGTCGACGGCATTCATGAACATCAGCCCGCACAGCTGCGACGCAGCGCCAAGGCCCGCATTGCCGAAGGTCATCTTGTCGCCGTTGGCCTTGATATAGGTGATCAGCTCGGCGAGCGAATTCGGCGGCAGGTTCGGCCGCGCGATGATGGTCATCGGCGCATTGGTGACGAGACCGATGGGAGCGAAAGCGGTCTTGGTGTCGTAAGGCAATTTGCGATACAGCGTCGCTGCCGTGGAAATTCCGATGTGATGGATCAGGATCGTGTAGCCGTCCGGCTCGGCGCGGGCCGCGCGTGCGGCGGCGATGGTGCCGCCGGCGCCTGTGGCGTTTTCGATGATAATGGTCTGGCCGAGGATCTTTGACATTGTCGCGGCAGTGACGCGCGCAACGGTGTCGGTGGCGCCGCCGGCCGCGAACGGCACGAGCATGGTGATCGGCCTGTTGGGATAGCCCTGCGCGAAGGCAGCGGAGCTTGCCAGCGTAATCGCAAACGCAAGTGTAGCTGTGGCTTTCATGAGTTCCTCCCTGAATATTGTTTTGATTGATTGAAGGCGAACGCCCCGGTGAGGCCGGGGCGTTCGGAAATCGCGTCAGACGTTGGAGCTATGGATTGCGTCCACCACAGCGTCGGTCACTTCTTTCGTCGTGGCCTTGCCACCGACATCCGGTGTGATGATGCCGGCTTCGCAGACCTTCTCCACCGCGCGCATCAACCGCGCCGAAGCATCGGGTTCGCCAAGGTGATCGAGCATCTGCGCGGCGGTCCAGAAACTGGCGACAGGATTGGCGATGCCCTTGCCGGTGATGTCGAAGGCCGAGCCGTGGATCGGTTCGAACATCGACGGGAAGCGCCGTTCCGGATCGATATTCGCCGTCGGCGCAACGCCAAGGCTGCCGGCCAGCGCGCCGGCGAGGTCGGAGAGAATGTCGGCGTGAAGGTTGGTCGCCACGATGGTGTCGAGGCTCTGCGGCTTCAGCGTCATGCGCACGGTCATGGCGTCGACCAACATCTTGTCCCAGGTGACGTCCGGGAAGTCCTTCGACACTTCGTCAGCGATCTCGTCCCACATCACCATGCCGTGGCGCTGGGCATTCGACTTGGTGACGACGGTGAGCAGCTTGCGCGGACGCGACTGCGCGAGCTTGAACGCGTAGCGCATGATCCGCTGGACGCCGACGCGGGTGAACACCGACACTTCGGTGCCGACTTCCTCCGGCAGCCCGCGATGCACGCGGCCGCCGCAGCCGGCATATTCGCCTTCGGAATTTTCGCGCACGATCACCCAGTCGAGATCGCCGGTTTCGACACCGCGCAGCGGCGAGGTGATCCCGGGCAGGATCTTGGTCGGGCGGACATTGGCGTATTGATCGAAGCCCTGGCAGATCGGCAGCCGCAGGCCCCATAGCGTGATGTGGTCGGGGACATCAGGCGCGCCGACGGCACCGAAATAGATGGCGTCAAACTTCTTGAGCTGCGCCGGGCCGTCGGCCGGCATCATCACGCCGTGCTTGCGATAATAGTCCGAGCCCCAATCGAACGTTGTGACGTTGAAGGCGATGTCGCCGACGCGCTTCTGCAGGGCTTCGAGCACACGGGTGCCGGCGGCAATGACTTCGGGACCGATCCCGTCGGCCGGAATGGCCGCGATGGAATATTCACGCATGCTGGAGTCTCTGCTGGGTTGGGTTAGCTATCCCCACCCTGCAGGCGGGCAGCGCCCGGCTCAATCGCATTTAATTATACAAATAAATGATATAATGATCGTTCTCTCGGTCGTCATGCCCGACGCATGCTGGGCATCCGCGTCTTTTGGCGTGCAGGGCGAAACGTGGATGGCCGGAACAAGCCCGGCCATGACGGGAGTGTGAGGAGCCCCCATGGATCTGCATCAGCTTCGTTGTTTCGTGACGGCGGCGGACGAGCTGCATTTCGGCCGCGCCGCGCAACGGCTCGAGATGATGCCGTCGGCGCTCGGCCGTACCATCCGCATGCTGGAAGACGATCTCGGCACACGCCTGCTGACGCGCACGACACGCAGCGTTGCCCTGACCGACGATGGCACCGAGTTTCTGCAACGGGCACGCGACCTCCTTGCCCGCGCCGACGAGATCGCATCGTCATTCCGTGCGCGGGTGCGTGCCCGCGCTGCCACGATCCGCCTCGGCGCCATCGACAGCGCGGCCGCGGGGCTTCTTCCAGCGCTGCTTCACGATCATCGCGAGCGCGCCCCGGATGTTGCGATCAAGCTCGTCGAGGACAAGACGATCCGACTGCTGCCTCGCCTGCTCTCGGGCCGGCTCGATCTCGCTTTCGTCCGGCCACCTGAAAGCACCGACAAACGACTGGAATTCATGTTCCTGTTTCACGAAACAGCGGTCGTGGCCGTTTCCGAACGGCATCCGCTCGCATCTCGCAGGCGCCTGAAGATTGCCGATATCGCCGACGAGCCGCTGATCGTGCCGGAGCGGCGTTCCCGGCCGCATAGTCACGACCTCACGATGAAGCTGTTTGCGGAAGCCGGACTGCAGGCGAATGTGGTGCAGATCGCCGACGAGAAACAGACCATCGTCAATCTCGTCGCCGCCGAAATCGGGCTGGCGATCGTGCCGCGCTGGACCTCCCGCATGCCGGCGCGCGGCGTTCGCTATATGCCACTGGGCACGTCGGCGACGAACAAACTGCCGCTCGCTGCCGCCTGGGTGCGGGGCACCCAGGATCCTGCACGGGATCAGCTCCTCGACATGCTGAAGGCCAATCTGGCGCGCTACGCGCGGGAAGCATGACAAGAGGATGCACGACAAGACCCGCCGGTCGTTTTGTCGCATAATTAAATTTAATCCGGGCGGCACTTATTGCGACACAAAGCGTCACTACATTTCCAGCGCGCAAAACAAGTGCGCTTAGAAGACAGAGGACGCCATGACACCGCAAGAACGCCAACTGGTTGACGATCTCTTTGACCGACTGAGCAAGGTCGAAGGCGCGCCACGCGACCCGGACGCGCTCGACGCCATTGCGCAAGGCCAGCGGCGCGCACCCAATGCGCTCTATGCGCTGGTGCAGACCGTATTGCTGCAGGACGAAGCGCTGAAGCGCGCCCATGAGCGCATCCAGCAACTGGAAGGCAACGGCGCCCCCGAACAGGCCGCTCAGGGCGGTTTCCTCGATTCGATGCGGGATGCCCTGTTCGGTCAGGGTCAAAACCCGAACCAGCCGCGCGGCTCCGTGCCAAGTGTTCGCCCGCCCGAACCGAGCCGTGCTGCCTGGAACACCGGGCAGGTCCTCGGCCAGCCGCAGCCACAGGGTGGCTATGGTCAGGGCGGATACGGCCAGGGCGGCTATAGCCAAGGTCCGGGACCGGGCCAGTTCGGCCAGCAGCAGCCTCAGGCTGGTGGCGGCGGCGGTTCGTTTCTGGGTACCGCAGCGGCAGCCGCAGCCGGCGTGGTCGGCGGCTCGCTTCTGCTCGGCAGCATCCGTTCGATGATGGGCGGCAGCCACCAGCAAGGTTTCGGCGATGCCGCCAATGCCAGCGAGAGCAGGAGCCCGTGGAGCTCCGGTTCGGATTCGTCCGGCGGCAGTCTCGGCAATCAGGCCGGCGTCAATGACATCGGCTCGTCCAGCGGCTCCCGCGCCGGATCGTTCGATCAGGCGCAAGCCGATGCCGATCAGGACCAGGATCAAGACCAGGACGACGGCGATTACGACGCGATGGACATGGATTCCGACGACAGCGATTTCGCGTAGTCGCCGGGAGATGCTGCCTTAACCTCTCCCCGTTCTTTTCGGGGAGAGGTCGGCCGGCGAAGCCGGACGGGTGAGGGGCATCGCGCAATACAGGCCCCGGTCGTTCAACTATCGGATCGGATTTTAACAGCACACACAAGATGGCACGACGTATAACGGTGGGATCCGACGGTCCCTTCGTGATGAGAGCGCCTGCCCCGCCCCTCACCCGGCGCTGCGCGCCGACCTCTCCCCGCACAGCGGGGAGAGGTTAAGCATGATCAGATCACGACCACCCGGGCGCCAACGCCGACGCGGCCATAGAGATCGATGACGTCCTCGTTGCGCATGCGGATACAGCCTGAGGAAACATTGGTGCCGATCGTCCATGGCTCGTTGGAGCCGTGAATACGATACAGGGTCGAGCCGAGATACATCGCGCGTGCGCCGAGCGGATTTTCCGGACCGCCTTCCATGTAACGCGGCAGATCGGGACGGCGCGCCAGCATTTCCTTCGGCGGCGTCCACGACGGCCATTCCTTTTTCGCCGTGATCGTCTTTACGCCGGACCAGGTGAAGCCCGGTCGGCCGACGCCGATGCCATAGCGCATCGCCTTGCCGCCGCCCTGCACGAGAAACAGAAACTTGTTCGGCGTATCGACGACGATGGTGCCCGCGCCCTCGCTGCCGTGATACTCGACCATCTGCGGCTGATACTTGGGATCCATCGCAGGGCGCGCGGCATCTGCCGTCTCCTCCTGCTGATAGACTCGCTGTTGCGGATCCATCGGCGGCAGCAGCGAACGCCGCGGCTCGTAAGTGTAGTCAGGCTGCTGCTGATAGCGCTGGCCCTGCTGTGCCGGACCATCGCTGAACAGAAACTCGATGAAGCCGCCGCCCATGCGCGAGCGCTCGGCATAGGCCGTGCGCTGCATCGGGCGCTGCGGCTGCTGCGCATACACCACCGGAGGCTCTGCGAATGGCGCTGCGGCTTCCACCGCCAGCGTCTGATGCGATCCAGCGGCGATGAAAGATGCGCTGGCAAGAAGTGTGAGAGAGAACTTTTTGAACATCGACGTACTCTGCACTGTTTCGTCGTGCGCATTCTCACCTGAGAAGCGCCTTGCACACTCCGACTTAAGGTTAAAATTGCCTCGGTTTGGTAAACACAATCGCCGTTTGGATTCACCACGTCGTCAAACGGCGTTGTTCTGCCGAGTAGCGTTTATTTTGAATAAACGCGAAAGCCCCATGGTTAACTAACAGTTCTCGCAGCAGCTATTGACTATCGGTGCGATGTTCCCGCGTGAACTTCACGTTAAACTCATGCGTATACGAACGGGGGATTGATTGAACGTTGGGGGACCTGATGTCTGTTCGTCGCAAGCGATTTCGCATTGAAGAAGTTTTCGGTACCGCACCTATGCCCAATGAAGTGGTGGGCACCAGCGAGCCGATGCCGATGCATCGCGAAATCATGGCTGAGCTCCGCGCGATCCGCGCGCAGATGGGAGCGCCGGCCCGCAACGCCGTGACAGATCAGGTCGGTGCCGCTGCCGATCAGCAGGTTGCGGAAGCTCAGGCGCTGCTCGCCACCTACCGCGCTCAGATCGAACAGTGTGAGAAGCTGAAGATCGAACTCGATCTGATCCACGACGCCATTACCCGCACCAAGATGGAAATCGCAGTTCTTCACGGCAAGAGCTTCGAAGGCGACGAAATGGCGAAGGTCAACGGCGAACTCGGCGCCGTCGTCGGCGGCACCGAAGAAGCCACGCAGCAGATTCTCGCCGCAGCTGAAGCCATCGATAATGCATCGACAGCGCTCGGCAAGGTGACCTCGCCCGATCAGCAGAAGCAGATGCTGGAAGAGATCGGCGACAACGTCGTCGCGATCTTCGAAGCCTGTAACTTCCAGGACCTCACCGGACAGCGCATCAGCAAGGTGATGACCACGATGAAGTTCATCGAAAATCGCATCACCGCGATGATGGACATCTGGGGCGGCGTCGACGAAATCAAGGCCCACGCGCCGGCAAGGATCGATGAGCGCAGCGAAGACGACAAGCTGCTGAACGGTCCGAAGCTGGATGGCGATATCGGCCATGCCTCGCAGGACGATATCGACGCGATGTTCGGCTAAGATAATTTTCGACCACAGTTAGAGATCGCTTAACGCCGGGCAGCAGTGCCCGGCGTTTTTATCATCACGAAACAGAGCAGCACCGCCAGCGCCAGCACAGTCCCAAGCAGCAGCACCATGCGGTCGGACAGTGTCTCGACCGCGGACGCCACCACGAATGGCGCAAAGGCCTGCACGAACAGAGCCGGCCGCGCGATACGGCCGATGACGCGGCCATACCCCGCCGGACCAAACATCAGAAGCGGCAGCGCACCCCGCGCAATGGTCATGACGCCATTGGCCGCGCCGAAGCCGATGGCGAACAAGGCCGCCAGCGGAAACGAGATCCCCGCAAAGGCCAGCATCGCGAAGGCCGACACCACGAGCACCACCGCCCCGCGCGCGATCCACAGCGGATGGGTGCGTCCCACCAGCATGAAGTCAGCCAGCCGCGACGCCACCTGCGCCGGGCCGAACATCGCGCCGATGGTCACCGCCGTTGCAGCACTGAGCCCGCCGCGCTCCAGCAGCGCCAGCAGGTTCGACGTCACGCCCGACAGAATGAAGCTGTAAAGCGAGAAGGCCGCCGCCAGCAGGATGAATGGCCAGCCTTCCGGGCGCAGGGTTGCCTGCTGGGGGACGACAACGGCGTCCGCCACGGGCAGAGGTGCGGCGGCGACATGGCGCGGCAATGCAAAGGCATGAAGCGGCGCAACGACAAAGGCGAAGACGGCTGCAAAGGTCAGATAGGTCCCGCGCCAGCCGACATTCTCCAGAAGCAAATGCGTGGCAGGCCAGCCGACCGTCGAGGCAAAGCCGCCGGCAAAGGTCACGAAGGTGATCTGCCGCCGCGCCGAAGCCCCGAAGATCCGCGTCAGCGTCGCGAAGGCGGGATCGTAGAGCGACGCAGACATTGCAGCGCCGAGCAACAGCCAGCAGGCCAGATAGGTCGCGGGATGATCGGCGATTGAAAACAGAGCGAGACCCAGGGCGCCGGCCAATGCGCCCGATGCCATGACGACATTGCCGCCGTGACGGTCGATCAACCCACCAACCACCGGCGACAGCAGTCCCGATACGATCAGCCCCAGCGAAAAGCCCGCCATGCCGAAGGCCAGCGACCAGCCATGTGCCGCCGTGACATGCGGCATGGTCAGCACCGGTGGATAGATCAGGATGCCCCAGGTCAGGATCTGGGTGAATGCCAGCACGAGGACCGCGCGGCCCGGTCCGAAAACAAGGTCGCGCAGTCGGTGCATGATCTCACATTGTCAGCAGAATAGCGGGACCCGCCCTACGCCTTCGGTGCGCAGCGGACATAGACCATGTTGCCGTAGCGGACCGCTGCGTCCTTGTCGATGAAGCGCGTGACGAGAATCCGGCCATCGAAGGAGACGATCTCGCGATCCTTCTCGCCGCCAGCGGGACCAGCCGGGCCGATATAGTTCTTGCCGCTCTGTGAGCCCTTGAGGCGCAATTCCTGCGGCGTCGCTTCGTCGGCGAGATGCATGATGACGCCACCGGTGGCGCCCTGACCGATGATATAGGGCTGCTTGCACTGGCCGCGCGCGGCGTTCTCGGTGCGAACGCGATCGTTGGGGTTCATGTAGGACGCCAGACCCCAGCGACCGACGAGTTCTTCCGAGCGGATCGAGGCTGGCAGCTCCGGCGCCGGCGGGGGCTCCGGCGGTGGTGTCGGCTGCGAGTTCCCCAGACTGAAACCGCTGAAGCCGCTATACGAGCCGCACCCGCCCAGCGACAGCGCCAAAGATGAGGCGATCGCCAGATTGGCGACCGTGCGGGCGTAGCGTGACCTGATCATATCATCCCCTAGAGCAAATTCCCCGGCTGCCCATCCCGGCAGCCAAGCGCAAAACACCTGACAGCGCAATGAGGTCGGCAGAATTACGCCGACTCTCCATTATGGTTTCCAGATCATCCTATATTGGCCTCACCAAGGCCTTAAGGCCTCGCTTGACTCAAAAAGCGTCTGGCCATATCTCCCGGACGCTCAATTAGCACTCCCGGAGCGCGATTGCTAAGGGAATGAGCCGGCCGCCCCGAGCGGTCCGGCTGGATCCCTGCCCGCCTCCGTGATGGCACCCAGATCGCAAACCCAAAGGGACACTCCCATGGCCAAGACCAAATTCCGCCCGCTGCACGACCGCGTCGTCGTCAAGCGCATCGTCGCCGACGAGAAGACCAAGGGCGGCATCATCATCCCGGACAGCGCCAAGGAAAAGCCGTCTGAAGGCGAAGTCGTCGGCGTCGGCCCTGGCGGCCGCGACGAAGCCGGCAAGCTGATCCCGATCGACATCAAGGTCGGCGACAAGGTTCTGTTCGGCAAGTGGTCGGGCACCGAGATCAAGCTCGACGGCGAAGAACTCCTCATCATGAAGGAGTCGGACATCATGGGCGTGATCGCCTAAGCCGCCACACACTCTCCCTCATCCTGAGGAGGCGGCGCAGCCGCCGTCTCGAAGGATGAGCCGCAAGTTATACCCCATCAGCTCATCCTTCGAGACGCGGGCAAGTGCCCGCTCCTCAGGATGAGGGTTCTCACAAGGAGTCATCTCACATGGCAGCCAAAGACGTTAAATTCTCCGGAGACGCGCGCGATCGCATGCTGCGCGGCGTCGACATCCTCGCCAACGCCGTCAAGGTCACGCTCGGTCCGAAGGGCCGCAATGTCGTGATCGAGAAGAGCTTCGGCGCTCCCCGCATCACCAAGGACGGCGTCACCGTCGCCAAGGAGATCGAGCTCGAGGACAAGTTCGAGAACATGGGCGCGCAGATGCTGCGCGAGGTCGCCTCGAAGACCAACGACAATGCCGGCGACGGCACCACCACCTCCACCGTGCTCGCCCAGGCGATCGTGCGTGAAGGCGCCAAGTCGGTCGCTGCCGGCATGAACCCGATGGACCTCAAGCGCGGCATCGACATCGCCGTCACCGCCGTCATCAAGGACATCGAGAAGCGCGCCAAGCCGGTTGCTTCCTCCGCTGAAGTCGCCCAGGTCGGCACCATCTCGGCCAACGGCGACAGCGCCATCGGCAAGATGATCGCCCAGGCGATGCAGAAGGTCGGCAACGAAGGCGTCATCACGGTCGAAGAGAACAAGTCGCTCGATACCGAAGTCGACATCGTCGAAGGCATGAAGTTCGACCGCGGCTATCTGTCGCCCTATTTCGTGACCAATGCCGAGAAGATGACGGCAGAGCTCGAAGATGCCTACATCCTGCTCGTCGAGAAGAAGATCTCCAGCCTGCAGGCTATGCTGCCGGTGCTTGAAGCCGTCGTACAGTCGGGCAAGCCGCTGTTGATCATCGCTGAGGACGTCGAAGGCGAAGCCCTCGCTACCCTCGTCGTCAACCGCCTGCGCGGCGGCCTCAAGGTTGCGGCCGTCAAGGCGCCGGGCTTCGGCGATCGCCGCAAGGCGATGCTGGAAGACATCGCGATCCTGACCGGCGGTCAGCTCGTCTCGGAAGACCTCGGCATGAAGCTGGAAAGCGTCACGCTGGCGATGCTCGGCCGCGCCAAGAAGGTGGTGATCGACAAGGAAAACACCACCGTCATCAATGGCGCCGGCAAGAAGCCCGCCATCGAGGCTCGCGTCAACCAGATCAAGGCGCAGATCGAGGAAACCACCTCGGACTACGACCGTGAAAAGCTGCAGGAACGTCTGGCCAAGCTGGCCGGCGGCGTTGCGGTGATCAAGGTTGGCGGCGCGACCGAAGTCGAAGTGAAGGAAAAGAAGGACCGCGTGGATGACGCGCTGAACGCGACCCGTGCGGCCGTTCAGGAAGGCATCGTCCCCGGCGGCGGTACCGCTCTGCTGCGCGCCAAGAAGGCCGTCGGCAAGATCACCAACGCCAATTCGGACGTTCAGGCCGGCATCAATATCGTGCTGAAGGCGCTCGAAGCTCCGATCCGCCAGATCGCCGAGAATGCCGGCGTTGAAGGCTCGATCGTGGTTGGCAAGATCCTGGAAGAGAAGTCCGAGACCTTCGGCTTCGACGCCCAGACCGAGACCTATGTCGACATGGTCGCCAAGGGCATCATCGACCCGGCCAAGGTGGTGCGTACCGCACTGCAGGACGCCGCTTCGGTTGCCGGCCTGCTGGTGACGACCGAAGCCATGGTCGCCGAACTGCCGCGCGACGCCGCTCCGGCGATGCCCGCTGGCGGCGGTATGGGTGGCATGGGCGGAATGGGAGGCATGGGCTTCTAAGCCCTGCTCGCTCAAGCGCTTTGTAATCGAAGGCCGCCTCCGGGCGGCCTTCTTTTTTGCCGTTTGGCCAATACGGCTCCGGCTTCCGGTCTTTCGCGGCGGTCGCGGTTCTGATTCAATCGCGCTTTAAGCTTGCGGGTGGAATCAGTCGCCCCCCGAGGAACGTCCAGGGATATTTGGAAATGCGCGCGCTTCGTTATTGCCTGCTCGGCCTTGCAGCCACGGCCTCGGTTGCCACCATCAATCTCGCTTCGGCGCAGATGAAGGCAGCCCCGAAGAACCAGGTAAACGGCCCCGAGACGCGCTATTTCACATCCATCGACGGCGTCATGAACGGCAATGCCGACGTCATTTTGCGTGAGACACGGCAGGGCAAGGCCGTCACCGCCGCGACGCTTGATGTCTGCTATCCCGCCGAGAAAGGCAGCGATCGCAAGGATCGCTTCGTCGCCAATCTCACAGTCAGCGGCTCGACGCTGACCGGCGCGACGCAGACCCAGATCGACAAGCTGCCGGTGACCATCAAGCTGAACCGCCGGCCGACCGGCGACACGTTCGAATTCAAGGGACAGATCTCGGTCGGCCAGACCACAAACAACGTGACATCCTCGGACAATTCCGATCAGAGCGAGAAGGAATTCCAGGATAACCAGTCCACCGACGACAATATCGCGCCCGCGCCAAAGGACTTCACCGAAGTGTCGCCCGAAGCGATCGCGGTCAAGATCAAGCTCGAAGCTGCGCTCGATTTCGTGCGCACACTGCGTGGGCAGAGCGTTGAAGTTGCGCTCAACAGTCTTGCGGTGTCGTGCGATGCACTGCGCGCCGGCGAGCAGGTCATCAGCCTCGCCATCGATCCGGAACGCGCGGCCGCTTTCGTCGCCAAGACCAAGACCTATCCCGGCGTCGTCAATGTCGGCTGGACCACAGGCGCCATCGACATGGATCGGACCGTGCGCTTTGCGGCCGCCGGCTGGCGCGATGGCGACAAGATCAATCGCGACAAGATTGCGACCGCGCTGGCGAATGTGCTCGCGAAGACCATGTCGGGCAAACCTGCCGCGACATCATGGGACGACGAGACCGGAAAGCTGAAGCTGAGCTTCAAGCGCCCGAGTCAGGTTCTGCCCGCGCTCGAATTGACGGAGACGGTCGAGGTCAGCGCGATCATCGCTCCCGACAAGCCCGGCACGACGGATAAGCTCATCCTGTGGATCAGCACGCCATCGGTGACGACCGCGGATGAGACTTCGGGTGCGAAGCTGGCTCTCGCGGATTCGCCGACGGCCGATGAAGAAAGCGATCCGCGCGATGACAACGGCGCGGTTGCAGCCGTCGCGACGGAGTTCAAGGCCCAGCGTTGGGATGCAGATAATTCGAACTGGAAGTAGGTGACAGCAGTCTGCTCAGACGTCACCGGCAACGCGGACGCGTAGGATGGGTAGAGCGCCTTCGCGAAACCCATCAATCTACATGTGTCGAAGGCGATGGGTTTCGCTGCGCTCTACCCATCCTACGCGCGCCGCTCTAGTTCGTGTTCAGCCGAAACCGCAGTGACTTCGGACCGACGAATGTCACACTGTCACCCCGTCGTTGCCAGTTGGTGGCCGCGCCGAGATCGGCCAGCAGCTGATCATCCAGCGTGGCCTGCGCATCCGAGCAGCTGCGTTGCTCCATTGCGCCCGCAACAAACACAATCGTGTTGCCGGCAACCGAGAACTGGCCCTTTCCACCCTTGCACCACAACTCCACCCGCACCTCGCCAGCCTCGCCGATTTCCAGGTTGGGAATTCGCTTCGAGCCGGGCTGACGCTGCGCATCCAGTGTCATCTCCATGCCGAATGGAAACTCGTCGGCGGCATGCACGGGGGCAGCAATCAGAAACGCAGCACCGACAAGAGCGGCCCGCAGCAAAGTGGTCATGGCAGTCATATGAATTCTCGGCGTGATGGGATCGGCGACAATGGCCGCGGTTCTACGCGCGGCGGCGCTGGTTGACCAGAACCGTCGGGAAACAATATGGCGCGACAACGAAAAATCCCCGCGGCCTTGCAGCCACGGGGATTCGTCATTGATTTATTGCGTACGCCCTAGGGCGCCAGAACCATCAGCGTGAACGGATAGACATAGGCCTGCAGCATCACGAACAGGCCGACCATGCAGGCCAGTACGATCGAGTGCCAGAACACGAAGCGCAGGATCGTGCCCTCATGTCCGAACCAGTTGGTCGCGGTGGAGGCCACAACGATCGATTGCGCGTCGATCATCTTGCCCATCACGCCACCGGACGAGTTCGCCGCGCTCATCAGGATCGGCGACAGACCGAGCTGTTCGGATGTGATCCTCTGCAGGTTGCCAAACAGCACGTTCGACGCGGTATCCGAACCGGTGAGCGCCACGCCGAGCCAGCCAAGCAGCGTGCCGAAGAACGGGTACAACACGCCGGTCGCAGCGAAGGCCAGACCGAGCGTCGCGTCGACACCCGACAAACGCGTGAGCGTGCCGATCGCCAGCATCGCCGAGATGGTGATCAGCGAGTACGCGCAGATCTTGATGGTGCGGCCATATTCCACAATCATCTTCGCAGGCGAGAAGCCCATGATGAAGCCGGAGATGATCGCAGCCAGCAACATGCCACTGCCGGTATAGGAGACATAGGTGAACGCAAACACCGCGCCTTCCGGCGTTGGCTTGGCGGCCACCGGCGGCACCTTGTTGATCATGTTGTGCAGTTCAGGCACCGGAAAATTCCAGGAGAAGATCGGGTTGACGATCCCCTTGAACCAGTTGGTGCCCCAGATCAGCAGGATGACGCAGAGGATGATCCACGGGGTCAGCGCGCTCCAGACCTGAGCCGAGGTCAGCTTCTCCGTACTCATCGGCTTCACCGGCGGCACGGTCGACGCCGAGTCGTCATGCACGCGCAGCGCAGCCGACGTCCAGATCGTCTTGGGCTGCCAGACCTTCAGGAACAGGATCAACGCGCCCATGGAGATCAGCGAAGCGCCGATATCGACGATCCACGGATTGATGAAGTTCGAGATCACGAATTGCGGGATCGCAAACGACAACGCGGTCACGAGGATGGCAGGCCAGACTTCCTTCATGCCCCTCCAGCCGGCGAAGGCCCAGACCACCCAGAATGGAACGATCATGGAGAAGATCGGCAATTGCCGGCCGACCATCGCGCCGAGAACGAAGGGATCGAAGCCGGTGACGGTGGCTAGGCCCTGGATCGGGGTGCCGAGCGCGCCATAGGCGACGGGCGCGGTGTTTGCGATCAGCGACAGGCCAGACGCCGCCAGCGGCGAGAAGCCGAGACCGATCAGCACGGCGCCGGTGACAGCTACCGGCGTACCGAAGCCCGACGCGCCCTCGAAGAATGCACCGAACGAAAACGCGATCAGCAGGATCTGCAGTCGCCGGTCATTGGTCACGCCGCCGATGGCGCGTTGCAACACCTCGAAGCGGCCGCTGTCCACTGTGAGGCGATACATGAAGATGACGTTGAGAACGATCCAGCCAATCGGGAAGAAGCCGGTGACGATGCCGAGCGCAGATGCGCGAAGCGACATGTTGGCGGGCATCGTGAATGCGTAGATCGCTACAAGATTGGCCAGCACCAGCGCGATGATCGCGGCGATATGCGCCTTGACCTTGTTGGTGGCGATCAGCACCAGCAGGACGACCACCGGTATCGCGGCGACGAGCGTCGAGACCGCGCTGTTATTGAATGGATTGTAGACCTGATTCCACATGGTCGTTCTCCCCCTTTATATTATTGCAGCGGCTCGATCGTTATCGATCGGCAAATTGCTGATTGTTCACTTGCGAGGGCATCCGGGATCGGTCAAAGCCGATAATACCCATGGCTTTCAAGATCTGGCTACGCGATGGGAGGCCCCCATGCCTCGCCTTGGTGTCATGCTAGGGTGAATCACAGTTTCGCGACAAGGCGTCGCAGGCCATCAAACCAGCTACTTTAGTCTAAACGCTGGAATTCATTTCTGATTTTAAGGGCTTAGGGCCCTCTTCCCGGAGACGATCTGTGAATAACATCCGCTCCACGCTCGCGACCGTCTGGCGGATCGCGGTTCCTTATTTTCGTTCCGAGGACAAATGGGCGGGACTTGGCCTCCTCACGGCGGTGATCGCGATCGAACTGGCGGTGGTCGGCCTGAGCGTCTTGTTCAATCGCTGGAACAACACCTTCTACAACGCACTGCAGGACAGAAACCTCGACGTCTTCACCTATCAGCTCGCTTACTTCAGCGTGCTTGCGGCGATCAACATCGCACTCAAGGTCTATCAGCTCTATCTCAACCAGTGGCTCCAGATCCGCTGGCGGCGCTGGATGACCGAGCGCTATCTCGGCAACTGGCTCGCCGATGCCAACCACTATCGCATGCAGCTGCAGGGCGACGCTGCCGACAACCCGGATCAGCGCATCGCGGAAGACGTCCGGCTGTTCGTCGAAAAGACGCTCGACATCGGCATCGGCCTGCTGAGTTCAGTCGTCACGCTGTTCTCCTTCGTGATCATCCTGTGGGGCCTGTCCGACGCGGCGCCGCTGCATGTGTTCGGTCGGGAAATCCCGATCCCCGGCTATCTCGTCTGGGGTGCGCTCATCTATGCCGTGATCGGCACTGCGCTGACGCACTATATCGGTGCGCCGTTGATGGCCCTGAATTTCCAGCAGCAGCGCTATGAAGCGGACTTCCGCTTCAATCTGGTGCGGGCGCGCGAGAATGCCGAGCAGATCGCTCTGCTGCGCGGCGAGCCGGTCGAGCGCCAGCGTCTCTCGACCCGCTTCCAGCTGGTGGTCGGCAACTGGATCGACATCATGCGCCGCACCAAGAAGCTGACATCCTTCACGGTCAGCTATCAGCAGATCGCAATCATCCTGCCCTATGTTCTGGTCGCGCCTGCCTATTTTGCGGAGAAGGTCCAGCTTGGCGCCGTGATGCAAACCGCGGATGCTTTCGGCACCGTACAGGGTGCACTTTCATTCTTCGTCACGGCCTATCGCACACTGGCGGAATGGCAGTCCGGCGTGATGCGCCTTGATGGCTTCGAGACAGCCATTGCCAACGCACAGGCGCTGACGACCAAGCCCGATATCGTTCACGTCGGCGAGGCCGCCGGAGGCGACATCGCGCTGAGCGATCTGACACTGGCGCTCCCCAACGGCACAGCCATGGTGCAGACGCCAGGCTTCAGCTTCCGTCGCGGGGAACGCACGCTGTTCACCGGTCCATCGGGCGCAGGAAAATCCACGCTGTTTCGTGCCATCGCCGGCATATGGCCGTTCGGCAAGGGCAAGATCTCCATCCCCGCGAATGCGGCGATCATGATGCTGCCGCAGCGGCCGTATTTCCCGGTCGGCACGCTGCAGGATGCAGTGGCCTATCCTGCCGAGACCGACGCGTTCAGCCCACAGGAAATCGCCGATGCCATCAGGGCCGTAGGTCTGCCTGCGCTGGCGACCCGGCTTGACGAAGATGCCCACTGGAATCGCATGCTGTCGCTCGGTGAACAACAGCGTCTCGGCGTCGCCCGCGCGTTGCTGCAAAAGCCGCAATACCTCTTCCTTGACGAGGCTACCGCATCGCTCGACGAGCCGTCAGAAGAAGCACTTTATCGGCTGCTCGAAGACAAACTGCCGGGCACAACCATCGTATCGATCGGCCATCGCAACACGCTCGATGACTTGCACCAGCGCAAAGTGTCCCTGACGCGGTCCGGCGATCACTTCGCGCTGAGAGATGCAAAGGCCGGGGCAGAAACCGCCTGAGAAGTGGCGCGCCCTGCTGGAGCCTTTTCCGGTCCGACGGAATCGAAACGGGCTCCAGCTTCTTGTTTGATGCGTTTTCTAAACGCGAACCGGTACCCACTTCGCTCGAAAACGCTCTAAAGCCAGTGCCGCGGCCAGTCGCGGCCTGCGGCGTAGCGATGCCAGACGAAGGTGAAGCTCGCGAGCAGCAGCGCGCCAACCAGCACCGGCGCGAGCAGGAACGTCCACGGCAATCCGTGAGACACAACAAGTAGCGGATTGATTCCGGCAGGCGGATGGAATGTGCCGGTGACATACATCGCCAGCACGGCGAGGCCGACGGCCATGGCCGCCGCCCAGGCATGCGGCCCTGTCAGTTTGAGCACGGCCAGCCCCACCAGCGTCGCGATCAGGTGCCCCCCGATCAGCGCGCGCGGCTGCGCCGGCTCGGCTTCAGGTGAACCGATCACAAGGACGATCGAGGTCGCAAAAGGGATGATGACCAGCGGATAATGCGCAACGGCCGAGAAGAACTCCATCACACCGATGGCGATCCCCGCCCCCAGCCCGGCAACGGCACCAGCCAACGCATTGCGATGATTGTTACGACGGATCGTCTTCGCTGCGCGCCGCAACCAGTCCCGATTCATAGAAGCTCTATCCCAAAAGAAAAGGGCGGCAGATTACTCTGCCGCCCCTTTGATCTCAGTCGAAGTCGATTACTTCAGGTTCGACATCGCGGTCAGGTCAGCCGACAGCTTGACGATGCCGGTCGCGCCGCACCAGCTGGAGCCAGCGCCGCCCGGATTGATCGCGGTGACGTTGTTGGTGCCCGAAGCCGTGAAGTCCGAGGTGAAGGCGTTGCAATCACCCTTGGACAGGTTGGTGTCCGAGTAGCGCAGGTCCAGCGTGAAGACCTTGTAGGTGAAGCCAATGCCGATGTTCCAGGTGTTGTAGTCGGCATACTTGATGCCGTTCGGGAACTGAGCGGTGCCGTAGAAGGCATCCGAGGTGCCCAGCCACTGACGACCGAACTCACCCGAGACGTAGGAGCCGATACCGGTCGAACCGAACCAGGTCGACGGTGCGATCACCTTACCGGTGATCGAAGCGTAGGTGCCATCAGCGCCGGTGTTCAGGAAGTTCGGCGAGTAGAACGCGTTACCGCCGAGCGAGAAGTAGTCGTTGAAGGTGTAGTTCACCTTCGCATAACCCTCGTAGAAGCTGACGTCCTTCTTCATGACGTTGAAGGCAGGACCAGCGACGTTCGAACCGGCCGGGCACACGCCGCCGCCGCCAACGACGGAGTCGATGCACTGGCCACCCGGATAACCATAGTACCAGAAGCCGAAGTCAAACGCAGCAGCGCCCCAGGTCGGCCGGATACCGAAGTAACCGTCGAGTTCCATGGAAGCGCGGTTGGTGAAGGAGATGCTCTCACCGGCAACACCGACGTAAAGCTGGACGTCCTTGGTGATGTTGTAGCGCGGCTCGAAGTAAGCGGCGACCGAGCCCTTCTGGCCGTTGGACTGGGTGATACCGCGGAAGACGTAGTTGCTCATGATCGCACTGCCGAATGCGATATCCCAAGGATCGTAGGCAGCCACAACCGGGGGCGCCTTCTTGTACATCTTCGCGCCCAGATCAGCTGCGGAAGCCGAGCTCATCCCCATGGCGAGCACCGCAGCAGAGGCGACAACAATCTTCTTCATGACATTCCCCATCACTTTTGAAACCAGAGGCAGTTCCGTGTCCGAAAGACGGCGAGACCGCGAAATTCATCGACTGAACGCAACTTTGAGGCGCAAAGCCGGAGCGGTGAAGGAAAAAAAACGAGCAAGTGCCGCCTAAATAGGCGTTCTGACGTTTCCGTGAGAGGTTGTGGCGGGGTGTTGCAAAAGCACAACGTTTTTGGAGAGATTCCAGTCCAAAATTACCGCGACAAGGAATTCTCGGTGGCCGGGAATTGTGGAATGCGATCCGACAGGAGGTCGATCGCCCCTTTGGAGCGCTCTAAACAGGGTCATTCGAATCGCCTGCACATTTGACACCCCCGCCATCGATTGAGACGCGCCGTTCGCGGATGGACCTTCACCAAGCAAAAACCGCAGCGGCGAGCGCTGCGGTTTTCCGGAGATTATTCGTGCGTCAGAAACGCGGACTGAATCCGGTTCGACTATCTGTTTTCGTCGTGATCGGGCGACGTATCGCCAGGAGATTCGATCGCCGTCGTCTCGCCTGAAGAATGCCCTTCGACCGGTGACGGATCGGGCTCCGGCGTCGCCCAGCTCGGTGTCTCGGCGACTGGCGGTTCGACCGGCTTCGGCTTGGGGACACGCGGCTTGCGCGGCGGCTTCGGCGGCATGGCAACCGGCGCGGAGGCTTCGACCACGGCCGGCGCGGGCGCCGTGCTTGTCAGGAGCGTCGCAGGAATCTTCACGGCCTTCTTGGCCGCTTTCTTCGGTGCTGCTTTCTTTGCAGCCTTTTTCGGCGCGGCCTTCTTCACCGCTTTTTTGGCGGGAGCTTTCTTCGGCGCCTTCTTCGCGGCTTTCTTGACGGTCTTCTTGGTGGCTTTCTTGGCCGCCTTCTTCACCGTCTTCTTGGCTGATTTCTTCGCAGCCTTCTTGGCCGCTTTCTTCACAGCCTTCTTCGCGGATTTCTTGACCGACTTCTTGGAGGACTTCTTCGCGGGCTTTGCCGCCGTCAAAAGCTTCTTCTGCTTTTTCTTGTCCTTCTTGTCTTTCTTCGATTTCTTGCCTTTAGCCATCGTGGTCCTCCTGTTGGCGCCGATCCAAAAGGGACCAGCGTTTCAAGTCTTCCGCGCCAGCGCGGGGCCGTTATCACAATTAGATCAGTTCAATCCTGGCCTGGGACCGCCTGTCGCCCAATCGAGTAGCTCAATCGTATGTACGACCGGGACTGACGTCCCTCCGGCGATCTGAACCATGCAGCCGATGTTGCCGGCAGCGATGATATCCGGCTTGACCATCGCGATGTTGGCGACCTTTCGATCGCGCAACCTATTCGCAATATCAGGCTGGAGAATGTTGTACGTCCCCGCCGAACCGCAACACAAATGGCTCTCTGGGATATCTTTCACCACGAATCCATTCTTGGAAAGCAATTCTTTGGGAGCCTGTGTGATTTTCTGCCCATGCTGCAGCGAACACGCCGAGTGATAGGCGACGACGAGGTCGCTTTGTTTGTCGGGCTTCGGCAGATCCATGGCGCTGACATACTCACTGATATCCTTCGCCAGCGCGGAGACCTTCGCGGCCGGCGCGGCAAACTCCGGATCCTCGCGCAGCATGTAGCCATAGTCCTTGATGACGGTTCCACAGCCGGACGCCGTGACCAGGATGGCATCGAGACCGCCGCGGTCTGCCTCCCCGAGCCAGACGCCGATATTGGCCTTGGCCCGCGCCAGCGCATCCCCGTCGCGGCCGAGATGATGGGTCAGCGCACCGCAGCACTGTTCGTCCCGGACCAGCACGACCTCGACGCCGTGTCGGGTCAAAAGGCTGATGGCGGCCTGATTGATCCGCGGCGCCAGCACCTGCTGGGCACAGCCCTGCAGCAATGCGACCCGGCCCCGGCGAGCGCCGATAGCGGGAAAAACGCTGCCACCAGACGGGCCGGCAGCAGGGAGCTGTGCCGGCGCCATGGTCAGCATCGCCCTCACGCGGCTGAGCAGGTTCGGGTTGGATTGCTTCTTCGTCGAGGGCAGCAGCGCCGCCAGCGGTCGCACCAGCCGGGCCATCGTCATGCTCAGGCGAAACAGACCGGGGCGTGGCAGCACCCAGGCCAGCGTGTCACGCAACAACCGCTCGGAGAGCGGCCTTGTGTAGTCCTTCTCGATCTTGACCCGCGCCTGATCGACCAGATGCATGTAGTTCACGCCGGACGGGCAGGTTGTCATGCAGGCCAGACACGACAGGCAGCGATCGACATGCTTGACCACCTCCTGGGTTGGCTTCTGGTCCTTTTCCAGCATCTCCTTGATCAGATAGATGCGGCCGCGCGGACTATCGAGTTCGTCGCCGAGCAGCACATAGGTCGGACAGGTCGCCGTGCAGAAGCCGCAATGCACGCATTTGCGCAGGATCTTGTCGGCCTCGGCAATATCCGGATCAGCCAGCTGGGTCGGGGTGAATTCGGTCTTCATGTCGCAAGTCTTTCAAGTACCAAGTCCACGCGACATCCGGCCGCGATTGAGAATGTTCTTTGGATCAAAACTGTTGCGCACCCGCTCGCCGAGGGCAGCGATGCCCTGAGGCTGCGGGTGAAACACATCGATGGCGCGGCGCACATCTTCCGGCGCGCGGATCAGCGTCGCATGGCCACCGGCTGCATTGACCAGCTTGCGGAGTTGCGCTGCCTGCGCATCGGCCGATGGCGGGAGTGCCGCCCAGATCAAGCCGCCGCCCCAGTCATAGATGACCTCGCCTTGCGAGCCCTTGGCGATGGCCTGGCCAAGTGCACCACCGGATGCCGGCGGCGTCACGATGCGCCACACCGGCCACATCGCACGCGGACCGCTGGCCGCAAACGGCGTCACGTCACGGACAGCCGCCCACAGTACCGCGGATGCAGCGTCTTCAAGTATCTCGGCCACGCCGAATGACTTCAGCGTCGTACTCAGTGACACCGCGCGCTGCGACGCGGACGCGGTGATGCCTTCAAGGCGGATCAGCGTGACCGACTGGTCGGGCGACGCGATCTCGCCAAGCGTCCCCTGCGTGGTGCGCAAGGCCGAGCCCGGCAGATGCGCGGCACCCGAGACATCGAAGGGCGATCCCAGCGCCGCGGTCATCGCCTTGTTGGCTGCAATGTCATCGAGCCCGTGTAGTACCAGCGTGCGCTCGCTCTCTGCCCGCGGCATTACTTTCAGCGTGACTTCGGTCATCACGGACAGCGTGCCCCACGCGCCGGCGAGCAGCTTACAAACATCGTAGCCGGTGACATTCTTCACCACGCGGCCACCGGCCTTGTAGCTGTCGCCGAAGCCCGACACCGCATGCACGCCGAGCAGATGATCGCGCGCGCCGCCGGCCTGAATGCGCCGTGGCCCGGCAAGGCCTGCGGAGATCATGCCCCCGATGGTGCCGATGTCAGGCGTGCCCAGAAGCTGCGACGTGTTCATCGGCTCAAAGGAGAACTGCTGGTTCTTGGAATCGATCAGCGACAGCACGTCGGCCATCGGCGCGCCAGCCTGTACGGTGAGGATCAATTCGTTCGGCTCATAGGACGTCACGGCATTCAGCGCCGACAGATCGAGCACCGCATTGGTCGCAACGGGCTGGCCGACCATGCGCTTGCTGCCATGACCGATGATCTCCAGCGGCTGCTCGCTGGCGATTGCCGCACGCACCGCCTGTTCGACGTCCTGAGCGTCTCGTACTTTCAAAATATCCACGGAAGCGTCCAACTAAAATCGCGGCAAATCAGGGAAAGCGAGCTTGCCGCCATGCACGTGCACACGGCCGAGTTCGGCACAGCGGTGCAATGTCGGAAACACCTTGCCGGGATTGAGCAGACCTTGCGCGTCGAACGCGCATTTGATGCGTTGCTGCTGATTGAGATCGACCTCACTGAACATCTCCGGCATCAGGTCGCGCTTCTCGATGCCGACGCCGTGCTCGCCGGTCAGCACGCCGCCGACCTCGACGCACAGCCTCAGAATATCTGCGCCGAAATCCTCCGCGAGCTGCAGCTCGCCGGGCTTGTTGGCATCGTACAGGATCAACGGATGCAGATTGCCGTCGCCCGCATGAAACACATTGGCGACGCCGAGGCCATATTTGGCAGACATCTCCTTCATGCGGCGCAGTACCAGAGGCAAGGCCGCGCGCGGAATCGTGCCGTCCATGCAAAGATAATCCGGCGAGATACGACCCACGGCAGGGAAAGCCGCCTTGCGGCCGGACCAGAACAGCAGGCGTTCCTGTTCGGAGGTCGAGATCTGGCAGGTGGTCGAGCCGCAGCCCAGTGCGATCTTCTCGACGCGCTTGATGAGTTCGTCGACCTCGACGCCCGGACCATCGAGTTCGATGATCAGCAGTGCCTCGACATCGAGCGGATAGCCTGCATGAACGAAGGCTTCCGCGGCATGGATCGCCGGCTTGTCCATCATCTCCATGCCACCGGGAATGATGCCGGCGCTGATGACATCGGCAACGCATTGGCCGGCGTGCTCGACCTCGGCAAAGCCGATCATCAGCGCACGCGCCGTCTCCGGCTTCTGCAGGATACGCACGGTGATTTCGGTGATGACACCCAGCAGACCTTCGGAGCCGGTAATGATCCCCATCAGATCGTAGCCCGATGTCTCCGCGGTCTTGCCGCCAACGCGAATGACTTCGCCCGACATCAGCACGATCTCGCAGCCGAGCAGGTTGTTGGTGGTCATGCCGTATTTGAGACTGTGCACGCCGCCGGAATTCTCCGCGACATTACCGCCGATCGAACAGGCGATCTGCGATGACGGATCCGGCGCGTAGTAGAAGCCCGCATGCGCCACCGCCTGGCTGATGGCGAGATTGGTGACGCCGGGCTCGACGACCACGGCGCGGTTGTCGAAATCGATCTCGCGCACGCGCTTGAACTTGCCGAGACCAAGCAGCACTGCGTCGGCCAGCGGGAGCGCGCCACCGGATAGTGACGTGCCCGAACCGCGCGGCACCACCTTGATGCCGTTCTCGTGACAATATTTGAGAACTTTGGAGACCTGCTCGGTCGTATCAGGCAACACGACGACCATCGGCGGCTGGCGATAGGCCATCAGCCCGTCCGACTCATAGGGCAGCATTTCCGCTGCACTGGAAATCACGCCCTCGCCCGGAACCAGCTTTCGCAATGCAGCGATAATGGCTTCGCGCCTTGCGAGGACAGCCTGATCCGCCGCAGGCATCATGATGGTCATTGAACGCGCACTCCCGAAGATCGCAGCGATCACTCGGCTGCTTTGCAATGAATCAACCACGTCCGGGCGGCTTTGGGTAGCTTACCAAAGCATGACTCGCCGCATGTTGCCGGAACGCGCGGCGACCGTCATCGCACTTGTGGACTATTCGGAGCGTGTGCAACAAACTAAGCTGGAAAGCCACAACAAGAAGAGCCATCCATGAAGTCTGTCACTTTCGGCGCCCTGATCGTCCTCGCCGCCTCGACCGCCTCCTCCTTCGCACTTGCACAGGACGTCGCCGCCGGGAAATCCTCCTTCAACAAGTGCCTTGCCTGCCACGCCGTCGGCGAAAACGCCAAGAACAAGGTCGGTCCGGAACTCAACGGGTTGAACGGCCGCAAATCCGGCACCGCCGAGAGCTATTCCTATTCGGACGCCAACAAGAATTCCGGCATCACCTGGGATGAAGCGACGTTCAAGGAATACATCAAGGATCCGAAGGCCAAGATCCCGGGAACCAAGATGGCCTTTGCCGGCATCAAGAAGGAATCCGAGGTGAACGACCTCTGGGCCTTCCTCGCGCAGTTCGACAAGGACGGCAAAATCAAGCCGTAAGCGCTGAAGCTTTTTGTTCTGGCGCGTTTTCTAGACGCGAAGCGGCACCCGCTTCGCTTGAAAACGCGCTAGGCGCCGGCCGCCATCTTGGTCGGCAGCACAGCCTGCACCACGAGGCCGCGGGCGCGGGCATCCATGACGCCCACAGCCCGCAAGGCCAGTAGCGTGACAGTCTGCACCGCGTCACGCAGCTTGGCCTGATCTTCGAGATTGTCGGGCGCCATCGGCCCGACCAGCGCTTCATGCAGCGCGCCCAGCAAGGCGGCGGCTGCGAGCGCTGTGTCCTGCGCCGGCAAATGACCCGCGCGAATGGCGGCCGCAATACGGGATTCGATCTCGCCGGCGATCTCGCGGCGGCTGGCCAGTCGCGACTCCGTCACATCGACCTCGACCGGCTCGGCCAGGATGCCCCATGACAATTTACGGTGTGACACGACATGCACGGCAACCGTGGTGACCGCGGCGGCGAGCGCCGATGAAGGTCCCGGCGCAGCATCCGCCGCACGGCGGATCGCCGCGAGTTCGTCACGCGACACGTCAGCGATGAGTTCGGAAATCAGGTCCGCCTTAGACGGAAAATACCGGTAGACCGTGCCCGCCGCGACATTGGCGCGAACCGCAACCGGCGCGATCTGAACGGCCGCCATGCCACCTTCGGCGCATGTTTCGCGTGCTGCCGCCAGAATGGCGCTGCGCCGCGCTGCAAGCCGCTTCACAACTTGATGGGTCCGTCGGTAAACCATGAGCGTTCTCGTCCCCGGCACCCCTTGGCCAACCTGACGGCTGTCACAAATAAGGTGCGTAACTTCAAGGTTTTGAGCGAACTCCGAGGTGCTCGCGATAAGAACTGAACACTAGTTCAGACTCGTTGACAAGGTGTTTTGCGCATGGCGGGATTCAACTTTTCGGGTAGACCCTAGCCGCCAAATCCGAGCGCGCGGGCGGCGGCCGCCACGGCCATGCCGGTGACGACGGCAATGAAGTCGTTGCGGCGGATGATGGTGACTACCATCGCGGCCAGAATGGCGAATACCACCACCGGCCCGCCGTTGACGGCCACAGGCAGCGCGGCAGCGACGATGATCGAGCCCGGCAACGCGTCGAGCATCCGCCGCACCCGCGGTGTCACATTGACGTAACCCATGAGCCAGTAGCCACCGAGGCGCGAGGCCACTGTGATCGCTGTCATGACAGCAAAGGCGATCATGACATCGCTGCGCAAAAATTCCGTCATGCGGGTACATCCGTCGGACGTTGCGGCTCGGGCTCATCCATCAGCCCGGCGCTCACCGCACCGGACAGCGCTCCGGCGATGATGAACCACCAGCCCGGCACCAACCAATGCACCACCAGGGCCACGACGCCCGAGACGACCCACGGGATAGCGCGGCGCGGGCCCTTCCATGCAGGAACCAGCATGGCGGCATAGAAGGCCGGCATCACCAGATCGACGCCGTATTTTCTGGGATCGGTGAGTTGCTCGGCCAGCAGGAAGCCCGGGATCGCCGAAAACAGCCAGGTGAAATACAGCACGATGCCGCCGCCGAGATAGAACGACGCATCGGCGCCGCCATGATCGCGGTAGCGCATCGCTGCGAGCCAGCCGCCATCGGTGACCAGCAGCATGGACGGATAGGCCTGCCAGGCCGGCAGCGTGCCGAACCATGGCCGCAGCGTGGCACTCATCAGAAAGAAGCGGATGTTCACGGTGAGTGTGAGCAGCGCCAGCGTCGCGATCGCACCTGGCGTCAGCACGTCAGGCCATGATTGCAATGCAACAAATTGCGACAGCCCCCCATAGACCGTCGCCATCATCACTTCGACTTCGGCAAGCGTGAGGCTCTTCTGCGCACACAGCGCACCGAATGCCATGCCGAAAGCGAGCGTGCCGGGCAGCATCGGCCCGATGGCGATGATGCCGGGCACGATGGCGGCCGTCGACCAATAGGCCCGCGCTTTGGGAATATGAGTGGCGTGCATCGGCTGATCCGCGTGACGTCCCGCAAACATGATCGAAGGGCGAGATCATGCCTGCGGGTCTCACGCGATGAGGTCAAGCGATGCGGCCTCATATGCGCCATGCAGCGGCGGATATGCGACCAAAGGCCAAGGCCTTACTCAGCCATAGATGCCCTACTCCCAGTTCAGCGCGCCGCCGTTCTGATATTCGATCACGCGAGTCTCGAAGAAGTTCTTCTCCTTCTTCAGGTCCATGGCTTCCGACATCCACGGGAATGGATTGTCCGTCTCATTGAATACCGGCGCGAGACCGATCTGGGCGCAGCGGCGGTTGGCGATGAAGTGCATATAGGTTTCGCACAGCGCTGCATTCAGCCCGAGGAAGCCACGCGGCATGGTGTCCCGCCCATAGGCTGCCTCGAGCTCGGCGGCCGTGCGGATCATGTCGCGAATTTCCTCCTGGAACGCCTTGGTCCAGAGATGCGGGTTCTCGATCTTGATCTGATTGATGACGTCGATGCCGAAATTCAGATGAATCGATTCATCGCGCAGGATGTACTGATACTGTTCGGCGATGCCGACCATCTTGTTGCGGCGACCGAGCGACAGGATCTGTGCGAAGCCCGTATAGAACCACATGCCTTCGAAGATCACATAGAAGGCGACGAGATCGCGCATGAAGGCCTGATCGTTTTCCGGCGTCCCCGTTTTGAAATCGGGATCGTCGAGATGCTGGGTGTGTTTGAGCGCCCAGGCGGCCTTCTCGGTGATCGACGGCACCTCGCGATACATGTTGAACAGCTCGCCCTCGTCGAGACCGAGACTCTCGACGATGTACTGGAAGGTGTGGGTGTGCACCGCCTCCTCGAAAGCTTGCCGCAAGAGATACTGCCGGCATTCCGGATTGGTGAGGTGGCGGTAGATCGCCAGCACGATGTTGTTGGCGACGAGGCTCTCGGACGCCGCGAAGAAGCCGAGATTGCGCTTGATGGCGCGGCGCTCGTCCTCGGTGAGGCCGTCGCGCGACTTCCATAGCGCAATATCGGCCTGCATCGAGACTTCGGTGGGCATCCAGTGATTGTTGCAGCCGGCGAGATATTTCTCCCACGCCCATTTGTATTTCAGCGGCAGCAGCTGATTGACGTCGGCGCGGCAATTGATCATGCGCTTCTCGTCGACCGAGACGCGGCCGCCGGAGCGATCGATGGTGCCGAGGCCGGTGGCATCGGCAGGCGCCTGCGGCAACGGGATGAAGGTGGGCGCCTTGGGGGCGGATGAAGTGTCGGACCAATCGAGCATTGAGATTCCTAGATAGCTGTCGCGCGACGCGCGGAGAGAATGTTTCGCACCGTCATTGCGAGCGCAGCGAAGCAATCCAGAAAGCTACAAAGGAAGTCTGGATTGCTTCGTCGCTGCGCTCCTCGCAATGACGACGGTGCGAGGCGTGCCCTACTGGCACGCCTCGCATTCGGGATTATCGATCGAGCAGGCCATCGCGACGTTCAGTTCCGGCGCTGTGACGGCGGAGGACTGAACAAGGATCGGCGCGCCTGCCGTCTTCGCCGCAGCGACCGTTGCCGACACGGCATTGAGCTTGCCGTCGGTGCCCTTCAGCGTTGACTTCTCCACATGCGTGGCACTGCGCGAGCGCAGGTAGTAGGTCGTCTTCAATCCCAGCGTCCAGGCCAGGCGATACAACTGATCGAGCTTCTTCCCCGATGGATTGGCGATATAGAGATTGAGCGACTGCGCCTGATCGATCCATTTCTGCCGGCGCGAGGCCGCCTCGATCAGCCATGCACTGTCGATTTCAAACGAGGTCGCATACAGCGCCTTCAGATCATCAGGTACGCGATCGATCGATCCGACGCTGCCGTCGAAATATTTGAGGTCGGAGACCATCACCTCGTCCCACAGCCCCCTCTTCTTCAGATCGCGGACGAGGAACGCATTCACCACCGTGAAGTCGCCCGACATGTTCGATTTGACATAGAGGTTCTGATAGGCCGGCTCGATCGACTGCGCGACGCCGCAGATATTGGAGATCGTCGCCGTCGGCGCGATCGCCATCACGTTGGAATTGCGCATGCCGGTCGTCTTCACGCGATCGCGCAGGCCGTTCCAGTCGAGCGTCTGGGAGCGGTCCATCTCAACGCCACCGCGCGCCTCCGCAAGGATCTCGATGGAATCGATCGGCAGGATGCCGCGGCTCCACAGCGAACCGTCGAAGGACGGATAGCGGCCGCGCTCGGCGGCGAGATCGACCGAGGCCGAGATGGAATGGAAAGCAATCGCTTCCATGCTGGTATCGGCAAACGCCACCGCCGCGTCCGACGCCATGGCGATGCCCTGCACCTGCAGCGCATCCTGGAAGCCCATCAGGCCGAGACCGACCGGACGGTGCTTGAGGTTCGAGCGGCGCGCTTCCGGGATGGTGTAGAAATTGATGTCGATGACATTGTCGAGCATCCGCATCGCTGTGGTCACCGTGCGCTTGAGCTGCGCATGGTCGAGACCATTCTTGCCGATGTGATTGAGCAGGTTCACCGAGCCGAGATTGCAGACGGCGACTTCGTCGTCCGACGTGTTCAGCGTGATCTCGGTGCAGAGATTCGACGAGTGGATCACGCCGGCATGCTGCTGCGGCGAGCGCAGATTGCAGGGATCCTTGAAAGTGATCCAGGGATGACCGGTCTCGAACACCATGGTCAGCATGCGACGCCACAGGTCGGTGGCGCGCACGGTCTTGAACACGCGGATCTCGCCGCGCGCAGCCTTTGCTTCATAGGCTGCGTAACGCTCGGCGAACGGCTTGCCATAGAGGTCGTGCAGATCCGGCGTCTCGTCCGGCGAGAACAGCGTCCATTCGCCGTCCTGCTCGACGCGTTGCATGAACAGATCCGGCACCCAGTTGGCGGTGTTCATGTCATGGGTGCGGCGGCGGTCGTCGCCGGTGTTCTTGCGCAGATCGAGGAACTCCTCGATATCGATATGCCAGGTCTCGAGATAGGCGCAGACCGCGCCCTTGCGCTTGCCGCCCTGGTTGACCGCAATCGCCGTATCGTTGGCCACCTTCAGGAATGGCACCACGCCCTGGCTCTCGCCATTGGTGCCCTTGATGTGGGCGCCGAGGCCGCGCACGCGGGTCCAGTCATTGCCGAGACCGCCGGAATATTTCGCCAGCAGCGCATTGTCCTTCACCGACTTGAAGATGCCATCGAGATCGTCGGCCACCGTGGTGAGGAAGCACGACGAGAGCTGCGGCCGCTGCGTACCCGAATTGAACAAAGTCGGCGTCGAGGCCATGAAGTCGAACGACGACAGCAGATTGTAGAATTCGATGGCGCGGGCTTCGCGGTCGATCTCGCGCAGCGCAAGACCCATGGCAACGCGCATGAAGAAGGCCTGCGGCAGTTCGATGCGATTGCCCTGCACGTGCAGGAAGTAGCGATCATAGAGCGTCTGCAGGCCGAGGAACTGAAACTGCAGATCGCCTTCCGGCTTCAGCGCCGCCGCGATGCGCTTGAGATCGAAGCGCGCGAGCTCGGGATCGAGCAGTTCGGCTGCGATTCCGGTCTTGATATAGGCACCGAAATATTCGGCATAGCGCGTCGTCATGTCGGCCTGCGACGCATGGGTCGGGCTGCCGTGGACATAGGACAACACTTCGGTGCGCAGCTTGTCGAGCAGCAGGCGGGCACTGACGAAGGTGTAGTTTGGCTCCTGCTCCACCAGCGTACGGGCGGCCATGATGCCGGCCAGCGCCAGTTCATCCACCGTGATGCCGTCATAGAGATTGCGGCGGGTTTCCTCCAGCACCGGCGCGGCATCGACGCCGTCGAGCCCGGCGCAGGCCTCGTTGACGATCAGCGCAAGACGCGCCGAATCGAGCGGTGCACGGGTGCCGTCGGCGAGGGTGACATGCAGCACCGGGGCGGTGGAGACGAGCGCCGGCTTCGCTGCCAGTTCCTCGGCGCGGGTACGGGCGCGTTCCTCACGATACAGCACATAGGCGCGGGCGACCTTGTGGTGCTCGCTGCGCATCAGTGCCAGTTCGACCTGATCCTGCACGTCCTCGATATGGAAGGTGCGGCCTTCACCGACGCGGCGCGTCAGCGCAGCCACGACTTCGCCGGTGAGCTGCTCCACCGCCTCATGGACGCGGCGCGACGCCGCTGCCGTGTGGCCCTCGACCGCGAGAAACGCCTTGGTCATGGCCACAGAAATCTTGCTGCCGTCGAACGGCGACACCGTGCCGTTGCGGCGGATGATCTGCATCGAGGGTTCGCGCGCAGGCGCAACGAGCGTCTCCGGCGGGAGTTGAATGAGCGGTGCATGGACCGCATCGCGGGTGTTGGTAGAATTGGCCGCGCCGCGGCCTTGGGACAAAACGGAAGATGAAGTAGGCATCGGCAGGACCCCGTGTGATGCATCAAGCAATGGGGGCTGGGGCCGAAAGGACGCTGCAAAATACACGGCGGAGATCCGCCGGCATTGCCTGCAAGCGACCGCTGGGACACCCCGCCCATGGACGTTCTGGTGTCACGGCAGGTCTCCTGACTCGCAGATCCAACGCTTGTTTCGGTCTTCCCAGTGCCAGCGGCACCAGTGACGTGGTCGAAACAAACTCTCTGCTTACAGTTGCGGGGGCAGTGCCGGAATGTGACGCTCAAGAGCGTCTTTCACCGGCTTCCCTATTATCCACCAAGTCTTGCGACAGGGCAGACCATGACGTCTACATTTGGTGTGAACCGCGGCGAAGTGTCAAGCAAGCATTGCGATCCCCGACAACAAATCCGGCGCGGCTGTTGGTTCAGTGGACAACCGCTTGCGTGGCGGAAACTGCGGGATCGTTGGCGGTTTCTGAACGATGCGATTCGTTGTCCGCAAGCACTGTGAGGGGCAAAAGATGGCCATCAATCAATGGAGGATGACATGCGGAACCAGGCAACGAGCACTGAGAGAACCGACTTCAACGCGTTCGTGGAGGCAGTAGACGCGATGCAAGCGTTCGAGACGACGGAGCAGATCGCCCGCCGCCGCGTCGACGAGATGCTGAACGAGGCGCTGATGGACAGCTTTCCTGCGAGCGATCCGATCTCTTCGCTGCAACTCGCCTGAGCAGAATCAGACCGCGCGAAAGCTGACGCGATACTGGCTAGGCGTAAGGCCCAGCCGTCGCACGAAGACCTGACGCATATGTTCGGCGGTGGTGAAACCGGATTCATAAGCCACCACCTTCAGCGGCATATCGCTGCCTTCGAGCCGGTTACGCGCCGTGTCGATCCTTGCGCCTTCGACAAAATCCGCCGGAGTCATCTTTGTTTCCTGCTTGAATGTCCGCGCGAAGGTGCGCGCGCTCATGCCCGCCACATCGGCCAGTTCATCCACACTGTGGGCATCGCGCAGATGGGCCATCACATGGGCATGGCCTCGCGCGATCGGCGAGTCCGGCTCGGCCGGCGGCACCAGATAGGGACTGAACTGCGACTGGCCACCCTGGCGCTGCGCCACCACGACCAGACGCTTGGCCACGGCCAGCGCGACGTCCGCGCCATGATCCTCCTGGACCAGAGCAAGACCCAGATCGATGCCTGCGGTGACGCCGGCCGAGGTCACCAGCGCGCCGTCACGACTATAGATGCGATCGAACTCCACATGCGCTTTCGGAAAGCGCAGCGCCAATAGCGGCGCATTCTGCCAGTGCGTCGTCACCGTCTTGTCGTCGAGCAAGCCTGCGTGGCCGAGCGCGAATGCCCCGGTGCACACCGAGCCATACCGCCCCGCATGAAGCGCCGCATTGGCCAGCCACTCTGTGAGCTGCGGGTCGGCTTCAGCCGTCGGCAGCCCTGGCCCACCGGCCACCAGCACCAGATCCCAGGGCTTGTTCGCATCACTGAACGCCAGATCGGCGGATATCCGCAAACCGTTCGATGCGCGCAGCGGCGCACAGTCTGCTGCGACAAGCGTAATGTCATATCGATCATCCGGAGCGACAAAGCTATTGGCCTCCATGAACACATCGAGCGGACCGGCAACGTCCAGCGACTGGACACCCGGAAAAATCGCAAGAGCGACAGTCTTCATGGTGATGTTTCATTCCATCAATGGCGGAGGCCCAGAGTGCTACGGATTAGATAGTCACATTTCGGCAGGAAATCACGGGTGAATGGCAGTTTTGCAGGGCGCTGTGCGATTGCGAGGACACAGCCCCCGGACGACAACGGATGCGTCAGATCCACAACGGAAAGAGCATCCCATGAGCAAGATCATCGCCGGCATTAAAGTGCCTGACAGCGCCCTCGCCCGCCAGGTCGACCAACTGGTACGCGATACCGAGAGCGATCTTCTGTATCACCACTCCAATCGCGTTTTCCTGTTCGGCGCACTCGCCGGACAGCGCAAGGGTCTCAAGGTCGATCCGGAGTTACTTTATGTCGGCGCGATGTTTCACGACATGGGCCTGCAGGCGCCCTATGCGAGCCAGGATGAACGCTTCGAAGTCGATGGTGCGAATGCTGCGGCGGACTTTCTACGCAGTCACAGTATCGATGAGCGCGACATCGACGATGTCTGGGACGCCATCGCGCTTCACACGACACCGGGCATTCCCAAGCACAAGCGGCCGGTGGTAGCGCTCGTGACGGCTGGTGTCGAGATGGATGTATTGGGTCTTGAGTACGAGGCCTTCACCGAACATCAACGCCACGAAGTCTGCGCGTGCCATCCGCGTGGCCATGACTTCAAGAACGGGATCATCGATGCATTCGCCGCGGGGACGATCCACAAGCCGGATACGACCTTTGGCAACGTCAAAGCTGACGTGCTGGAGCTCCGCGACCCCACCTACAAGCGCGCGAATTTCTGCAGCATCATCCTGAATTCGGCGTGGAGCGAATAGAATCCCGCATACGCATGGCGATCAACGCTGCCACCAGCAGCGTTGCGCCAAAGCCCGTGGGAGCGCCGAGGAACGGATAGGCGATCAGCAGCACAGCAACGAGGCCGAGCACCGATAGTTCGTGACGGCGGAAGCCTTCGGCGAGACCGATCCGGGCGATGAAGCCGATGGCAATCGCAAGTACCATCACGTCGTACAGGAAAAGATATGGCGTCGTCAGCAAGGCGCCGACTGCCAGCGCAGCGGCTTTCAGCTCATAGCGCACACTGCTGCGCCACAGTGGCACGAGCACCGCGACGACTGCTGCGATCATGATCCACTGGAACGTCCAGGCCAGCGGTTCGCTGCCATCGAGATAGCGCACCAGTGCGAAGATGCTCTGCATCTTGCCCCATGGCGCGCGGCCTTCGGTGAGGAAAGCCTGCGAGAACATCGGCATCCAGTGAACGAAAGCCTGCCAGCTCTCGGTGCCGAAAGCGAGCCACGACACCGCCGCCAGTAGCACTGTGGTGATGCCGGCGCTGACGAAGGCTTTCCATTGGGAAGCCGCGATCAGCACGAGCGGAAACAGGAAGCCGTATTGCGGCTTGTAGCTGAGCAGGCCCAGACAGATGCCAGACAGGATCGGCCGTGTCGGCAGCAGCACCAGCATGCCGCCGATCAGCGCTGCCGTCAGAAACCCATTCTGCCCGACAAGACCGTTGGTCATCACCACCGGAAAAGCCGCAGCCAATAACAGGCCGAAGGGACGACCGACGATCGCACGCATCGCTGCCAGATACGGCACGAAGCTGACGGCAGCCCAGCCGGCAAAAGCTACGGCATAGGGCAGTTTCGCGAGCAGTGCCGCGATGAACAAAAACGGCGGCGGATAGTGCCAAGCGAAATTGCCGGGATAGGTCTGACCGAGGACGGCGATCTGGACCTTCTTCTGAATATCCCAGTCATAGGCCCAGGCCGGATGACCATCGAGCACCAATCGCCCGGCAGACCACACATTGACGAAATCGGTGGGCGAGCCGAGACCGTTTTCATAGATCCAGCCGCGGCCGTAGAAGGTCGGAAAGAAGGCGATGTTGAGCACGGCCAACACGACGCAGACAATCAGCAGCGCCGGCGGAACGGGGCCGCGCTCGGGTGTCGAAGTCATGGTGAGCGGCGCTGGCATAGAGTCCCCAATGCGCATCAAGGGCGCCGGGCGACAGTGCCGAGGGAAGTTTGAGGAAGGTTTAAGTGGGACGTCGTCCCCGGATCGCGCCTCGCTTCATCCGCGCTACAGCCAACAAAAAACGCGGCCTTTCGGCCGCGTTTTGCATGTTTCTGTGTCAGGCCTTTACGCCTGAGGCTGAGGCTCCAGGCCACCATCCGGACGCGACCGGGGCTTACCTGCCGGAGGGACCGCCGAGGTGCGCGGGCCCGATGGCTCAAGCACCGACTCGCGGTTCGGCTTCTTGCCATTCAGAAGGTCCGCGATCTCGTCACCCGACAGGGTTTCGAATTCGAGCAGACCCTTCGAGAGCGTTTCGAGGTCGTCACGCTTCTCGGTGAGAATGCGCGTAGCTTCGTTGTAGCCTTCCTCGACCAGGCGCTTCACCTCGGAGTCGATCTTCTGCGCGGTGGATTCCGAGACGTTCTGCTGGCGATTGACCTGCATGCCGAGGAACACCTCGTCGTTGTTCTCGCCATAGGAGACCGTGCCGAGTTCTTCCGAGAGGCCCCAGCGCGTCACCATCATGCGGGCCAGGCGCGTGGCCTGCTCGATGTCGGAGGACGCACCGGAGGTGACCTTGTTGCGGCCGAAGATAAGCTCTTCAGCAACACGGCCGCCCATCATGATGGCGAGGCGCGAGGTCATCTGCTCCAGCGACATCGACATCTTGTCGCGTTCCGGCAGCTGCATGACCATGCCCAGCGCACGGCCGCGCGGAATGATCGTCGCCTTGTGGATCGGGTCGGTGGCGGGGACGTTGAGGCCAACGATGGCGTGACCGCCTTCGTGATAGGCCGTCAGCATCTTCTCTTCCTCGGACATCACCAGCGACTTGCGCTCGGCGCCCATCATCACCTTGTCCTTGGCCTCTTCGAACTCGCTCTGCGTGACCATGCGCTTGTTGCGGCGCGCGGCGGTCAGTGCGGCTTCGTTGACGAGGTTCATCAGGTCGGCACCGGAGAAACCGGGCGTACCGCGGGCGATAGTCTTGAGGTTGATATCCGGCGCCAGCGGCACCTTGCGGACATGGACCTTGAGGATCTGTTCGCGGCCGACGACGTCCGGATTCGGCACCACGACCTGACGGTCGAAGCGACCCGGACGCAGCAGCGCGGGATCCAGCACGTCCGGACGGTTGGTGGCAGCGATCAGGATTACGCCTTCATTGGCCTCGAAGCCGTCCATCTCGACCAGCAACTGGTTGAGGGTCTGTTCGCGTTCGTCATTGCCGCCGCCGAGACCGGCGCCGCGATGACGACCGACCGCGTCGATTTCGTCGATGAAGATGATGCAGGGCGCGTTCTTCTTGGCCTGCTCGAACATGTCGCGCACGCGGCTGGCGCCGACGCCGACGAACATTTCGACAAAGTCCGAACCCGAAATGGTGAAGAACGGCACATTGGCTTCACCCGCGACCGCACGTGCGATCAGCGTCTTACCGGTGCCGGGAGGGCCGACCAGCAGCACGCCGCGCGGAATGCGTCCGCCCAGGCGCTGAAACTTGCCGGGGTCGCGCAGGAATTCGACGATCTCCTGCAGGTCCTGCTTGGCTTCGTCCACGCCAGCAACGTCTTCAAACGTGACACGGCCATGCGCTTCCGTGAGCATCTTGGCGCGCGACTTGCCGAAGCCCATCGCCTTGCCGGCCCCGCCCTGCATCTGGCGCGACAGGAAGATCCACACGCCGATCAGCGCGATGAAGGGCAACCATGACACGAGCAGCGACACGAACCACGGCACGTTATCGCCCGGGGCCTTCGCGGTGATCGAGACCTTGGCGTCATACAGACGCTTGATCAGGGTCGGATCGCTCGGCGCATAGGTCTGGAAGGTCGAGCCGTTGGTGAAGGTGCCGTGAATCTCAGGCCCCTGGATCACGACATCGCGGACGTGATTTTGATCAACTTCGGTGAGGAGCTGCGAGAACGAGATGTCCTGAGACGCAGTGCGCTGACCAGGATTCTGGAAAAGCGTGAACAGCGCCAGCAGCAGCAAAACGATAATGACCCAGAGGGCGAAATTGCGCAGGTTCGCGTTCATCGATCTTCCTTCGTCGCCGCGCGAAATCGCGGCCTTATTCCCTTGTGAGTCGCCACAAGGGTTCACCCTGGGTCGGTCGAGTACAATCTAGGTGCGACCGGGGGCGCTGCCAAGGGAACTTGGATGGACTATTTAACGCATCTACGCGCATTTCCGGTTCAAATAATGGCGGTGTTTACTGGGTTTTCCCACGGTGGTTAAGGTACCGTGGGCTGGCAGGCGCGTCTTTGCACTCAATCAACGCGGTGACGCCTCGGCGGCGCTGGAACGATTCTCAGACGGTCGTGAGTCAGCGTGATCATGGCACCGGCGAGCGTCTGCTTCAGCAGAATACCTTTTCCGCCCGATCGCGCGGCCTGAACCATGGCGAATACGAGCGTTTCGACCTTGCCGAGCTCGGCAGGCCCTTCGTGCCCGACCTGATCAATCATCCGCAGCAACAACCGGACGCGAATTTCCTCCGCCAGCCCCGCAAATGCTCCCGCATCGATGGCTTCGGGCAGCTTACCCGGGCTGTGCAGCGCCAGAAAACGCTCTGCCCCGTCGACCATCAGTTCCAGCGCGACATCGGCACGCCGGAGCCGCGTCGCCAACCGGGCGAGGTTGCGCGAATCGAAGCCCTCGGACGCCAGCGCCGGCATCAGAGCCCGCAACCGCGGACGGGTGTAGCTCGGATCGGAGTTACTCGGATCGGTCGCGAAGTCGATTTTCGCTTTGGTCAGCGTAGCAACAAGTTGCACTTTCGCGATGTGCAAAAAGGGACGTGCGAGCTGGATGCCGTCACGCTCGGTCAGCCGTGCCATGCCGGTGAGGCCGGCGATGCCGCTGCCGCGCGCCATCCGCATCAGCAAGGTCTCGGCTTGATCGTCGCGGGTGTGCGCCGTGAGCACGTAGGACGCACCGGCACTCCGCGCGGCCTTGGCCAGCAGCAGATAGCGCGCATCGCGGGCCGCGGCAGGCAGTCCGGTTTTCGGCTTGGCGCCAGTCCAGCGAAGAGTGCGGTGAGGAATATCGAGAGATGCCGCGAGCCGCTTCACGTCGCGGGCCTCGCGGGCCGCTTCGGGCCGCAAGCCATGGTCGATGGTCACGGCAATGAGGTCCGGGCCGCGTTTGAGCGCACGCCGCCAGCGCGCGGCGAGCCACATCAGGGCGACGGAATCAGGACCGCCGGACACGGCAAGGACCAATGCTGGCGCGGACGCCCAGTCAGCGAATAGCTGTTTCGCCATCTGGGCCGAAATCGGCGACTGGTCGTCGTCGGACATGCGCGTCAGAACCGGTTGCGACCCGGCTCATTGTCCGGGTCGATCTGCCAGGGCGTGATCAGATCCGAAAACCGGGCACCGCTTCTCGGGATCACGCCTTAGCACTTAACGCGTTTTTGCTCGCGGTCCACGCCCTGTTTCACGCCCGCCGAGGCACGGGGATATTTCCGTGTCACTTCACCGAAGGCGGCACAGGCCGCTTCCTTTTCCTTCAGCGCAGCCAACGACTGGCCGAGGCGCAACAAGGCATCGGGTGCCTTTGCGGAAGTGTCATATTTCGTGGTCACGCCCAAAAATATCTCGGCGGCATCGCGATATTTCTGGCGCTGGAAGAAGCTCTCGCCGAGCCAATACTGCGAATCCGCAATCATTGGATCGCCGGGATATTTCTGGGCGAAGTTGCGCATGGTCTCTTCGGCCAGCGCGTAGTCACGACGCTGCATATAGCCGATGCCGAGATCGAACTCGTCCTTCGGGGTCGCCCCCGGCGGCAAGGTCGTCAGCGCTGGCGCCGCTCCACCCGAGGCGGCATTGCCCAGCGGGAGCGGCTCGCCGGCCGCACGGCCGCCCTGTGCGCCCACTGGCGCATTGGCCGGCATCGGCTGCTGGCCGCCGCCGAGTGCACGCGGCGCGCCAGGCGCGTTCGGGTTCGCATTGGGATCGAACGCATCGTTGCGGCGACCACCGCGCGGTGCCGGCGCGGGATCTTGCGCAATGGGCGCAGGCGCCGCGATCTGCGGCTGTTGCTGATTGTAACCGGGCTGAACCGCAGGCGCCTGCTGCACCGGAGCCGCAGCGACATTGGGCCGGCCTCCTGCGCCTGCTGGGGCGCCGCCGGCCTGCAACTGCCGGAGCTGATCCTCAAGCTGCCGATTGCGGAACTGCAGTTCTTCATTCTGGCCGGTCAGCTGGCGCAGCTGGTTCTGCAGCCGCTCGATCTGCAGGCCCTGATCGGCATCGTCGTCGCCCGACTGCTGCTGGCCGTAACCCTGCTGACGCGGAGCCGGTTGACCGAACAACTGCGCGGATACGGGCGATGCCGTCACGAGCAGGACGGACAATAACGCTGCGCCAGTGAGCGAACGAGATCTGAGCGAATGAGATCTGGATGACATTTGAGCCTGAAAATGACCGGTTTCGCGCCCCATCGGCGCGCATCACGATGAGGATTTCACTACGCCAAAAATGTGACTTTCGACAGCGACAAAGGCGCCTGCCCCAAACAAAAACGGCGCCTGCCCCAGGGGCAGACGCCATTTTTTGATAGCAGCGTATTTGATAGCAGCGCCCGCTTACGCGCCGGCGTTCAGCACCGTGACCGCACGGCGGTTCTGCGACCAGCAGGAGATGTCGTTACAGACGGCGACCGGGCGTTCCTTGCCGTAGGAGATGGTCCGCATACGGCTCGGATCGATGCCGCGCGAGGCCAGGAAGGTCCGAACCGACTGGGCACGGCGGGCGCCGAGGGCAATGTTGTATTCGCGGGTACCGCGTTCGTCCGCATGACCTTCAATGGTGAAAGAGTAGCGGTTGTACTGCTGCAGCCACTGCGCCTGCTTGTCCAGGGTCGCGATCGCCTGCGGCGACAGTTCGGTCTGGTCACTCTCGAAGAACACGCGATCGCCGACATTGACGACGAAGTCCTGCTGGCTGCCCGGCGTCGCGGCATTGGCCATCGCGCCATCACCACCCAAACCGTTCTTGTTGGCGCAGGCGCCCATCGACAGCGCCACGGCCAGCACTGCAGCCAGTTTTAATCCCTGGAGGATACGCATCTGATGCTTCATTCCCGGAGCCTCCACGCTCACGCTTTACCCAACTGTCATTCGGTCTACAGGGCGTTGGTTAAGCGAACGTTCCGTCAACCTTGATAAGGTGTTGCCAAAACTGATCAAAAGCCACAGGCCGCGAAAAAGCAACAACGTGGTTAATGGTTGGCAAATGTGGCGCGACGGTGAAGCTTCCGAGAAAGCAGCTGGTTTTAGGCAGAATCCCGCTGCGGGACTGCTGGGATAGTCAGCAATGACCGGCGACGGGGCCGTCGCCAGCCCTCACCCTCAGGTGCGGGGCAATATCGCAGTCTGGGCGATATGGAACTCGGATGAATGAAGATCCGGCGCCAGAGGTTCGCTCTTGCGCTCGAACAAGGCCCGCTGTTCGAAAAGACTGGAGCGGAAATGTGGGTAGCGCATGAAAATACGTTCGCGCACCACGGCGTAGTCGGCCGCCATCAGGCATAGCGGCTTGGTCAGCGTCGGATAGGGCCGCGGCTCGCACATCGGCGTCTGCAGGAAAACCTTGCGATAGAACGCACGATGCTCGGCGCGCACGGTCGCTGTCCCGATATCGGCTTTGAAATAGCCGCAGGCGACATAGCCCAGACGAACCGTCATATAGGGCAGTTCAGGAAACCTGGTGCGGTTGTTCGGGTCGGCCACGAAGCGGTTCGGGTCGACGATGACCTTGCCTTTGTCCAGCTCGGGACGGAGCAGGTCACCGAATGCATCAACGGCGGGCGTTTCCGGATTGTCCGGCGTAGCTACGCTGACCCGCAGCGAGCTGGCGAGTTCGCCATCGACAAATATCCCGAAAGTCCATGAATTCGGCAAATCGTCAAAACGGTCGGCGAGACGGCGATCCGCGCGAGGCTCGATGGCCCCTTCATGGAGATAGGCTCTATAGCGCAGGCTATAGATCGCCTCTTTCTCAGCTTCGGTTTCGGCAAGACGGTAGTCAACCCGGTCAAGAATATCGTTGCTGCGCTTCGAAACTTCAGTCGCTTGATCGGCCGAAGCCATCATTCCGTCTCCTACGCACCAACGCCATGACTACGCGAGTAGGGAAACGTTAAAGCTTTCTTAAAAGTTGTCAAAGGTTCTGCCACAAAGTGGTTAACCCTTTTGGCCTATTCGGCGCGCGAAACGAATGGAAATGGAAATTCGAGAGTGTGGCCCGCGGCTGGTCAGGCCGGCGTGCGCGTGGCCTCGACCGTGATGTCGGGCTCGGTCACGCGGCGTCCGTGGGACGCGTCCAGGAGCTGCCTGATCCGGGTCGCAGGCACCGGCCGGCTGAACAGATAGCCTTGCGCCTCGCTGATCGTGCCGTCGGCGCTGATCAGTTCGAGTTGCTCGTTGGTCTCGATGCCTTCGACGACGACCGTCATTCCCAGATCGGCACTGAGGCGCGCCACGCCGCGCAGCAGCGTCAATGGACGGTCCGTATCGATCCCTTCGAGGAATGAGCGATCGATCTTCACCTTCTGCAGCGGGAAATTGTGCAGATAGCTCAGGCTTGAATAGCCGGTACCGAAATCGTCGAGCGAAATCCGGCAACCTGCGGCATGAAGCTGCGCGAGGGCATCGTGGGTCCACTGCGTGTTACGCAGCAGCGACGATTCCGTGATTTCGATTTCGAGACGACGCGCCGGCAAGCCTGACACATCGAGGGCGTAGCGTACCTCGCTCAACACGTCGCGCTGATGAAACTGCTGTGACGAGAAGTTGACGGCGACGCTGACCGCGTCCGGCCACTTCATGCATTCGATACAGGCCTTGCGCAAAATCCAGCGGCCAAGATCGACGATCAGGCCCATATCTTCCGCGACGGGAATGATATCGACCGGCGACACAGTGCCGCGGACAGGATGATTCCAGCGCAGCAGCGCTTCGCAGGTCGAGATTCGCCCCGACTTCAGATTGACCAGAGGCTGGTAATAAATCTCGAATTCTTCATTGGCGAGCGCCTGGCGCAGATCCAGTTCGAGAACGCGGCGCGCCTCGACCGTCTGGGCCATCTCGTCGCGGAAGAAGCAGAAGGTGCCACGGCCCGAGGCCTTGGCACGGTACAGCGCCATGTCGGCGTTCTTCAAAAGGTGGTCGGCGCTGACATCGGGTTCCGTCAAAGCGATGCCGACGCTGGCGCCGATCTCCACCTGATGATTGTCGACCTCGTAGCGCTCACTGAGCCGCTCGACGATACGACGCGCCAGATCCGCTGCATCATGATTTGTCTTGATGGCACGCTGGAAAACGACAAATTCGTCACCGCCAAAACGAGCCACGAAGTCATCCGCGCGCAACATTTCGCGCAGCCGGTCGGCGACCATGCACAACAGCTGATCGCCGCATGGATGACCCAGCGTATCGTTGACCTGCTTGAACTGATCGAGATCGACGAACAGCAGGGCCGACAGCGTCGATTGATCCGAGCTCTTCAGCATGCGGCCGATTTCGTTTCGGAAACTGACCCGGTTCGGCAGCCCGGTCAATTCGTCGAAACGCGCCATATGGCTGATACGCGCTTCGGAATTACGGCGCTCGGTAATGTCTTCAAGCAGAACGACCGTGCCGCCGCCGATCATCGGCTGAAATTTCCACGACAACGCGCGTTCCCGCTCGTGGGCATGGTCAAGGGTCGTGATTTCGGCGGCCTTCGAGCTTTCAATCTCGGTGATGATGGTCATCGCGCTGGCCGACGACACTGTCCCCGCATTGACGCAGAGCGAAACGACTTCCCGAGCGGTCACGCCGCGCTGCACGAGATCCTCTGGAATTTCCATCATCGCGGTGAAACGATTGTTGAGCACCGCCAACCGACCGTCAGCGCCGAACATGCACAGGCCGTTGGGCATGTTGTTCAGTGCCGTATCGAACTGGCCGGCGATGGAGCCGACCCGCTCGGTGGCGAGCAGAGCCTTGACGTAGACGTCATGCAGACGAAGCGTGATCCGGCGCAGGCCGACAAAGAACAGGACGTTCAGAAACGCAAAGCCGATATAGTAGAAGTCACCGTGGATAATCAGTGCCAGCGCCATGGGACCGCAGGCCAGCAGCACCTGCAACTGCGCGATCTTCGGACGGCCATAGGTTCGGCCGGCGCCGGCCGCGATATAAGCGACGGTCACTGCCGTACCCAGCATATGCGCGACCGGATCATCGCTGCCGAGCAGAACGACCCAGCACCACAGGCCCAACGCGGCTGCATAGAGCGAGCCGCCAACCATGTAATTGAATTCCCAGCGGATCGCCTCGTCAGGCGTCAGCGCGGTCTCGCGCTTTTCATAGCGGCTCAGCTGAAGAGCCCGCAGAGCGCCAATGACGATGATCAGGGCGGCGCATGGCCACAGCAAGGGATTGCCGGTCTTCACCGCAGTCATAACTGCGCCTGTTCCGGCGCAGACCGCACCGGCCAGCATCGGAATCGGATTCTCGAACAATGAATCGACGAGAGCCGTATAGATCGACGGCGACATCGATTTGCTGTTCGTCCGGTTGTAATCGGCGAGCTGCATCGGGCGTAAATGCGTCCTGTTCAGGCGCACATTGGTACCGGGTCCTGATGAAGTCTTTCTGAGGGAACATTGTTAGCGAACTGTTTACGCGTTCGCATAAACAGCAAATCTACTCGTGATTTCAGCGCGGTGGGCAAAGTTTGCCGGGAATAGCTCGTAATCCGCCCATCGCCGCCAATCATTTGTTTACGATAACAATGGCGACCAGGCCGGGTCGGACGCAAAGCCCGGTGTCGGGACCTTGAGTTCATTGCGGCCGGACACGTCGACCGTAAAGAGCGATGGCCCCGCTCCCGTATCGCGGAAGAACATGATCACGCGACCGTTCGGCGCGAAGGTCGGACCTTCGTTGTGATAGCCCGACGTCAGCAGACGCTCGCCGGACCCGTCCGGCTTCATGATGCCGATCGAGAACTGTCCGCCGCCCTGCTTGGTGAAGGCGATGTAGTCGCCGCGCGGCGACCAGACCGGGGTCGAGTAGCTGCCTTCGCCGAACGAGATGCGCTGGGCACCGCCACCATTGGCGCTCATCACATAGATCTGCGGCTTGCCGCCGCGATCCGACTCGAAGCAGATCTTCGAGCCATCCGGCGCATAGGACGGCGAGGTGTCGATCGCCGGGGTGTCGGTGAGGCGCGTCGTCGACTTGGAGCGCAGGTCCATGACGAACAGGTTGGAATTGCCGCCCTGCTGCAGGCTCATGATGACGCGCTGGCCATCCGGCGAGAAACGCGGCGAGAACGACATGCCGGGGAAGTTGCCAACGATTTCGCGCTGACCGGTCTCGATGTTGAACAGATAAACCTTGGGATCGCCCTGGCCGAATTCCATATAGGTAATCTCTTGCGTGGACGGCGAGAACCGCGGCGTCAGCACGAGATCCGCTCCGCGGGTCAGGTAGCGCACATTGGCGCCGTCCTGATCCATCAGAGCCAATCGCTTGACGCGGCGCTCCTTGGAGCCGGTCTCGTCAACGAAGACCACGCGGCTGTCGAAATAGCCCTTTTCGCCGGTCAGACGCTCATAAATCTGGTCCGAGATGATATGGGCGATGCGGCGCCAGTATTCCGGCGACGTGAAATACTGCTGGCCGGCGAGCTGCTGACCGGTGGCGACGTCCCACAGCCGGAATTCGGCTTTGAGACGGCCATCACCCTGACGGGTCATGCGGCCGGTAACCAGCGCCTGCGCGTTGACGGTCTTCCAGTTCACGAAGTTCGGCGGCGCGTCGATGTTTACCGACTTCTCGACGAAGGCCGCCGGATCGATCGGCGCGAACAGGCCGCTGCGCTTCAGGTTGTTGGTAATGACCTGCGAGACGCCAACGCTCACTTCATTGTCTGCGCCGGTGCCCGCCGAGAAATTGGGGATCGCGATCGGCAGCGGCGCCACATTGCCTTCAGTGATCTGCACGCGTGCCTGCCCGAATGCAGTGCGCGCGCCGGTGCCCATCAAGAGGCCTGTCGATGCCATTCCGGTGATGATCTGTCGGCGGCTCGGGCGAAACAACATCGGGGGCAATCCATTCTTGTCAGTCATTATTGCGGACTTTGCTCGGTATTCGTGATCGTCAACTTCGAGGTTGACGTGCTCATGACCGTCGTTCGGTGAAAACGGGTTCAAAAAACTTCCACTCTTCGAAAAACGCTGCAGGCAGTTTATACGGCGCGCATTCGATAATCGCGCGCAAGGCGCTCTCCTGATAGACGCGGAAATAGGGCGTTGATGGATTGCTAATGCCAACCGGCGTCGTTTCCAGAGAACCGTCACGCTTCAGCTTGATACTGAAAACCGACTCGATCATCTGCGCCTCGACGCCGCCATAGGGCTTCTTCCAGCAGCGTTCGACCTGCGACTTGAACATCGCGCCCCAGGTAGCAACGTTGTTGCTTGCATTACCCTTCGAGAGGCCTAGCGCCTCGTTCGGATTAAGGTCGGATCCCGTCACCGAATGGCGCGTCGGATCGCGCTTGTCGATCAGCGCCGCGATCTTCGACTGGTCGAACACGCGCTCGGCTTTCTTGGCTTCCGCCTGAGCCTTTGCTTCGGCCTTGGCTTTCGCTTCAGCGTCCGCCTTGGCTTTCGCCTCAGCTTTGGCTTTAGCCTCTGCTTTTGCCTTGGCCTGAGCTTCCGCTTTTGCCTTCGCATCCGCCTGGGCCTTGGCGTCCGCCTCGGCCTTCGCGTCTGCCATAGCTTCTGCTTTGGCATCGGCAACCGCCTTGGCCTCGGCTGCTGCCTTGGCTTTCGCGTCTGCCGCAGCTTTCGCTTCAGCCGCCTTCGCTGCCGCCTCGGCTTTCGCTGCGGCCTCGGCTGCTGCCTTGTCCTCGGTCTTCGGCTGTTCCTTCGGCGCCACCTCGGTAATCACCGGAGCCTTCTTGTCGTCGATCTTGCCGACCGCATCTTCGACCGGCGGCTTGGCCTCGGCGACCTTCTCGACCTTCGGCTTCGGATTTTCCTTCTTGCCGGTCTTCGCGCCGGCCATGGCTTTTGCCAACTGATCGTCGGAGATCACGTCAACGGCGACGGAATCCTCCGGCATCACTTCGAGCGCCTTGGACGAGAACGTGAGAAGTCCCCACCCGATCACGATCACGTGCAAGGCCACCGATGCAATGAGTGTCTTGTCGACCTTCACGATCAGATTTCCCGTCCTGCCCCTGCTGGTGCCTGCATCATGATCTTACGTCCCCTGCTCCGGCAGGATCACGATATTGGCCTTGAACCCGGCGGCGCGGACCGTGCCGAGCAATTTCATCATGTCCGTGTAGCAAACGTCCCGGTCGCCACGGAGAAACACGGTGTTGTCGGTTTCCGAACGCGTGGCACGGATCGCAGTGATTTTGGTCGCCAGTTCGCTCGCCGGAACCAGGGCGTCGCCGACATAGGTCTCGACTGCCGAATTGCAGCCGCCGCCGGTGCGCTTCACCGAAACAGTCAGCGGCGGCGTATTCTGCGACATCGACTTGCCACCGCTGGCGATCGGCAGATCGATATCGATGGTCGAGGTCATCAGCGGCGCCGACACCATGAAGATGATCATCAACACGAGCATGACGTCGACCATCGGGGTGACGTTGATCTCGGCCATGACAGCAGCACGCCGGCGCCCGCGCCGACCTCCGCCACCACCGCCCGAGCCCATATTCATCCCCATGACCGGATGCTCACTTCAAGGTTCAATGCATCAGCCATCAGGCGCGCTCGTCGATCTGGCGCGACAGGATCGCTGAAAACTCGTCCGCAAACCCCTCCAGGCGCTGGGCCTGTTTGTTCACTTCTGACGTGAATTTATTGTAGAAAATAGTCGCCGGGATGGCAGCGATAAGGCCGATGGCGGTGGCAAACAGCGCTTCCGCGATGCCCGGGGCGACCACCGCGAGCGACGTGTTCTTCGAGGCGGCAATCGCCTGGAAGCTCGACATAATGCCCCAGACGGTGCCGAACAGACCGACGAAGGGGCCGGCCGAACCGACGGTCGCCAGCACCAGAAGCCGGCGCTCGAGGCGTTCGACCTCGCGGGCGATGGAGACGTTCATCACCTTGTCGATCCGCATCTGCAGACCGGTGAAGGAGCGTGCCTGGCTTTCGAACGACCGCTTCCACTCGCGCATGGCCGCGACGAAACACGCCGCCATCGACTGCGTCGGCTTGGCGGAGAGCGCACGATACAGATCCTCGATGGACTCGCCGGACCAGAAGGCCTGCTCGAACCGGTCCATGGCGCGACGGGTGCGCGAATACAGGAAAATCTTGTCGATCGCGATCGCCCAGACCCACACCGAACAGCCCAGCAGTCCCAGCATGACCGCTTTCACGATCCAGTGCGCCTGCAGGAACAGCGCGATCAGCGAAACGTCGGATGAAGCCAGCGGCAGGGCTGACTGCGCCACATCGGCCGGATTCATGAACGGTATCCTCTCAACGCAAAAATCCTCAATTTGCCAGCGACTTGCTCATCGCTGGTGTCGCGGCCACGCATCGCGCGCGGCGCGGAACGCCAGTGCAATGTTCTTGTTGTGTCGCATGGAGGGCTTGTCCGAAGCCGAGCCCTAAATTCCCTGCCAACATGTCAAAACAAGGGCTTGCACGCGTTTCTGCGGCTTTTACCAGACGCCAGGCATGGTTAATGCGGAGTTACCAAAGCGTGTTTTGGCCGAGAAATGAAGCGGTATTCGCTTGTTCGTGAAGGGCCCGTGACAAAGCAAAACCGCCCGCCTGAACGATCAGGCGGGCGGCGATGTCGGCATCGGGCGAAGGGGGCGTTATCGCCTGACGCCAATCAGTTCCGGGCTGTTAGCCCTGCGGCTGATTGTTATCTGACGGCGGGGTCGGCTTCGGGCGGTGCTGCGCCATGAACGCGTCGAACTCTTCCTTGTCCTTGGCGTGACGCAGGCGATCGAGGAAGTTCTTGAATTCGTGCTGCTCTTCCTCAAGGCGGCGCAGGGTTTCGACGCGGTATTCGTCGAAAGCGCGGTTGCCGGAGGTCGGCTGGCCGAAGCCGAAGCCATGACGCTCCATGCGGTTGCGCATGCGCTCCATCTTGTACTGCATCCGCTCCATCTTGTTCTCGAAACGGCCGTTACGATCCCAGCAACCCATTTTTCTGCTCCCGAGTGTGAAGAAGAGAAGTGCGAGGCCAACCGGCCACCAGACGATAAAACCGAGCACGATCAGTATGATGTGCCATGGTGAGCGCATCTGGTAGGACACCCGATCATCGGCGGGCGGACCCCATCGATTGTAATCTGCAGCGTTGGCCATTTTCCTCTCCATCAGCAGCACGATGCCGCTTGTGAATGTAAATAACATTTACATACGTAAACCACAGCCAGATTTTGTCAAGGCGCCCGCAAGGGGAGCGCCGCGAATTATTTTGGGGCGGTTCCCCAGGGCCCTGATTTGGGCGCCGTCGATGTGTCGGACTTGTGGACGTTTTGGTCGGTTGGAAAGCCCAGTCCGCGCAAATAAATCAGCGCACCGGCCTCCAGCAGGTCGTCCGGCGACATCGGCAATTTGCGCCGCGCGGCATCGCCGCGGCCGAACAACGAGGCCACGCCGTGCGACAGCGACCAGATATGCAGCGCCATCATCATCGCCGGCGGACGCGTCACACCCGGCGGCGTCAGCGCCGCCAGACGTTCGGCCGCGGCGCGTATGACGGCGAAGGCGCGTTCGCCCGCGGCGGCCAGTTCAGGGCTGGAATCTACGGGGATTCCCGACTCGAACATCGCCGAATAGAAGGCCGGCTCGGTGCGGGCGAAGTTCAGATACGCCTTGCCGATCCGCTCGAAGGCCGTGACTGTATCCGGCCGCCCGTCATCCCAGGCTGCGGTCAGCACCTGCTCGAACTGCTCAAAGCCACGCTGCGCAATGCTGGCAAGGAGATCGTCGCGATCGCGAAAGTGGCGGTACGGTGCGGCGGCACTGACGCCGGCCGTGCGTGCGGCATCGGCGAAGGTGAAGCCCGCCGGCCCCTTCTCCGCAATCAGCCCGAGCGCCGCCTGCAGCAGCGCCTCTTTCAAGTTTCCGTGGTGATAGCCGCGCTCGCCGCGACGGTCCTTGTGCCAGCTCATGTGAATGGCTTTAACATGAGCTGGGCCAAAAGGTCACACCAAAACGGTGTGACCGGCGCAAATTCCCTCAGCAAATCAACGCCCGCCGCATGCGGAAATCCTGCGGCAGGCATGCGGCCATCCTGCGATACGAGTGTTTCATGCCCGTCGCAGTGATTTCGCCTCAGCCGAGCCGCTTCGCGGTGGTCTGCATCTCCTCGAATCCCGAGGCCACGGCCTGCACGTCCTCCGGATAATCGGCCATTTCCTGCACCTGGCGGATCTCGATCACCTCGTTGGGCGTCGCCGGGCAGCGACTAGCCCAGGCGATGGCCTCATCGCGCGAGGCAACGTCGATCATCCAGTAGCCGCCGAGCACTTCCTTGGACTCCGCGAACGGCCCATCGGTCACCACCGGCTTGCCGGATGGAAAGGATACCCGCGCGCCCATCGATGGCGGGTGCAGTCCGTCGCAGGTGATCAGCACGCCGGCGTCCATCAGCGCCTTGTTATAGGCCATCATCGCGGCGACGCGCTCGACATCCTCCGGCACGGTGCCCGGCGCCGCAGTTTCATAGCCGCCGGGGATCATCAGCATCATAAATCGCATGGTTGTGGTCCTCGTTGATCTCGATCCTCTTTGATCTCGTCGCTTATTTCCTGGCGGCTTGCGCGCGCAGGCGCTCTTCCTTCTCGCGCAACTCGGGCGTGAGGGCTTCGCCGAAATCCTCGGCCGCGAACACCTGACGGATCTCGATTTCGTCGCCGGCCGCGAACGGCGCGCGCTTCATCCACGCGATCGCCTCGTCCCTGGAGGCCACGTCGATCAGCCAGAAGCCGGCAATCAGATCGCGCGTCACATCGAATGGCCCCTGCTTCACCGTCGGCTCACTGCCGGTGAAGGTGATCCGCGCGCCTTTCGACGTCGGGTGCAACCCCTCGCCGGCCTGCATCACGCCGGCATTGCACATCTCCTCATTGAACTTGCCCATCGCGGTCAGCAGTTCCGTCGACGGCATCACGCCGGCTTCGGTGTCCTTGTTTGCATGCACGATCACCATGAAACGCATTTGTCGTTCTCCGTTTGAAGGTTTGACTGCAAATATGACGATTGGCTCTTTGCCTGACCGACAAGGGATATGAAATTATTTCAGAGGTCATGTGGCATTACGACGCCTGCTTCTGAAACACCCCATTCTTGTAACTCGCGCCGAAATACACATCGATCGACCTGATGCGATCGCCATCGAATCCGAACACCTCGGTATTGCGAAAGCTCTTGCCGTCCTTGGCGACGCAGCGATAGGTCACGAAAGCCGTATCGCCGTCGGCGGCGATACGTTCGAGATCGTGCTGCGCGATCCAGTCGGCGACACGCCAGCAGCGCGCAAAGTATGTCGTTTTGTCGATGGCATCGTCGAACGGGCTCGTGAACGTAAAATCATCGGTGAACGCGTCTTCGACGGCGGCGCGGTCGTTGCGCAGATAAGCTGCAAACAGGTCACGGATGATCCCGGCCTTGTCGGCACTCATGATGCTCACTCCTGTGGAAACATATGTGCGTACGGCTCTGCCTCCTTCACCACCCGCGCGAATGATGGACGCGTCAGCAGCCTGCCAAGATAGGCCGAGACGTTGCGATGCGCGTCTCCGAACGGATGCACCTTGTTCGCGTAATAGAGCGCCGGCGCGGCTGCACAGTCGGCGAGCGTGAACGCTGCGCCCATCGCCCACGCGTTCGTCGCCATCTGCTTGTCGATCATGCCATAGGACGTGGTGAGCTGCGCTCGCGCCATGGCGACCCCATGCGGATCCTTCTTGTCCGCCGGCACCAGACGGTCGCCGACGATCTTCTGGGTCGGCGTGTGCACATAGAGATCGTAAAAGCGATCGCGCAGCCGCATCTGCAAGCCAGCATCGCCATCCGGGATGAAACGGGTGCGGCCGGGGAAATGCCGGTCGAGATATTCGACGACGATGGAGGACTCCGGAACGACGGCGCCGCGCACATCGTCCTGCAGCACCGGGAATTTGCCGATCGGCCACAGTTTCAACAGCGCCGCGCGCTCGGCCTCGTCGCCGAGATTGACCATATGCGGCGTAAACGGCGTGTCGTTCTCGTAGAGAGCGACCAGCGTCTTCCAGCAATAGGACGACAGCGGATGATAGTGGAGCGTGAGTGACATGGTTCCTCCTGTCAGGTCTGCAAGATGCATCGCCGGCGCATGGGCACCGACGATGCCGTCACTCAAGGACGAATGGGCTTTGCAGTTCCCGACATGCCATGGCCCTTTCTCGATGCAGAGGAAGCAGAATTCATGCAGGAGGGCCGACGGAACCATACAGATTTGAAAAGTAGAACGATACTAAGCGGGGGCCCTGTGGAAACGGCCATTTACCGTTCACACCAGCTCACGCGCGCGTTACCGACTTAGCTGAAAATTAGCTAAGGAGCGTAAGCGTGGCCATTTCCCAAACCTCACAGCGACTCTTCGGAGCGTCTATCGCAGTTCTTATGACCTTCGCGATCGCAGCTCCGGCACAGGCGCAGAGCCAGCTTCCGCCCGTCGTTGTCGAGCAGTCCAAACCGCGTGCCACGCCGGCACGTCCGCAGCGTTCGCAGGCGGCGCGGTCATCGGCCAGCCGTCGGACTGCGTCCCGGGGATCGACAGCGCCCGCCACCACGCCGGCTGCCGCAGTCTTTGAATCCGGCACCGGCCCTGTGCGAGGCTATCTCGCCGGGCAGAGCACCACCGGCATGAAGACCGACACGCCGCTGCGCGAAACCGCGCAATCGATCTCGGTGGTGACCGCTGACCGCATGACCGATCAAGGCGTGACCAATATCCAGGAAGCGCTGCGCTATGTGCCCGGCGTGTTCGCCGATGCCTATGGCATGGATTCACGCGGCGACTATCCGCGCATCCGTGGTCAGGACCCCAACATCTTCCTTGACGGCACCCGCGTGGTGAACAGCTACAAGTTCAGCGAATGGCGGCAAGACCCCTATATGCTGGAGCGCGTCGAGGTGTTTCGTGGGCCTTCCGTGCTGTATGGCGACACCTCGGTCGCCGGCCTGATCAACCTGATCTCGAAACGGCCGCGGGCAGACGGCTTCAATGAGATCGGCGTGCAGTTCGACAATTTCGGACGCAAGCAGATCCAGTTGGACACAACGGGTAAACTGACCAAAGACGGCGAATGGCTCTATCGTTTTGTCGGCGTGTTCCGGGACGGTCACTTGCAGACCGACTTCGCGCCGGACGACCGCATCCTGCTCGCCCCATCGCTCACCTGGCGGCCGACCACGAACACCAACTGGACCGTTCAGGGCTTCTATCAGAAAGACAAGTCGAGCACGGCGACCAGCTTCCTTCCGCATGAAGGCATGCTCTATCCCGGCCCCAACGGCTTGATCCCCATCACCCGTTTCGCCGGCTATCCCGGCTACGATCTGTACCAGACCGAAACCGCCGCCATCGGCAGCATCTTCGAGCATTATTTCAACGACGCCGTGAAATTCACGCAGAACCTGCGCTACGCCCATGTCGAAGGCATCTACCGCACCGGCTATTCGGACAGCTTCTCGAACCCCGCCGATCCCTTCCTGGATCCCGAGCGGCGGACGGTGGCGCGCTTCATCTCCAATCAGGAGACGATCCGCGACCAGCTCACCATGGACAACAATCTCCAATTCAAGTTCCTCACCGGTCCGGTCAGCCACAAGGTGCTGGTGGGTGCCGACTATCGCGAGATCAACGAACGCAGTCGCACCGGCGGCGGCTTTGATCCGACACCGTTCGATCTCTATTCGCCGGTTTACACCACAACCATCGCACCCGAACTGTTCGACGATCCCCGCGTGCGCCAGAACCAGCTCGGCCTCTATGCACAGGATCAGCTCCGCTACGGTCCATGGCTCGCCACGCTTGGCATCCGGCAGGACTTCGTCGGCAACCGTGTCACCGGCAGCCCTGACGAGGACACGCGGGCGACAACCGGGCGCGCCAGCCTGATGTATGAGACGCCGGTTGGCTTCAATCCCTATGTGACCTATGCGACCTCGTTCAATCCGGTGTTCGGCGCCAACGTCTGTGCCGATATCTGCAAGGCGCAGCGCGGCGAGATCTATGAGGTCGGCTTCAAGTACAATCCATTCCCTGGCACCGCGATCAACGGCGCGATCTTCGACACCGTCGAGAAAAACCGTCTCGCCTCTGACCCGACCAATCCGCTGATCTCGATTCAGACCGGTCAGGTCCGTATCCGCGGCGCGGAGCTGGAAGTCATCACCAAGGTCACGCCGGATCTCAATCTGATCGGCGCCTATACCTATCTCGATGCCAAGGTCGAGAGCGGCGACAATGCCGGCAAGCATATCGAGACTGTGCCGGAGCAACAGGCTTCGCTCTGGGGCACCTATCGGCTGACCGCGCTCGGCCTGCGCGAGGTCACCATTGGCAGCGGCGTGCGCTACATCGGCGTCTCCTGGGACGGCACCGACACGCTGCAGACGCCGGATTACACGCTGTTCGATGCGATGATCAAATACGAGACCGGTCCGTGGCGGCTGCAGATCAATGCCACCAACCTCGCCGACAAGCGCCACATGACCACCTGCCTTGCCCGCGGCGATTGCTTCCCGGGCATGGGGCGTACGGTGCTGGGCTCCGCGACCTATCGATTCTGAGCTCTGCCGTCACCTGATCGCAGAACGGTCGGGCTTGTCCCGGCCGTTCTCGTTCTCTAAACAGCCCTGCAATGATCAAGACGACAGGGCAGGACATGACCAAGGCTGACGGCAAGGAACAGATTCGCAAGGTTGCACTCGTCACCGGCGCCGCACGCGGCATTGGCCTTGCCGTGGCCAAGCGCTTTCTCGGCGAGGGCTATCGCGTCGCGCTGCTGGATATCGAGCGCGAGCTGCTGGACGCCAGCGTCAAGGCGCTGAGCGATCCAGACAACACGCTGGCGCTGCATACGGATGTCTCCGACGCCGCGGCTGTCGATCAAGCCTTTGCCGCCACGCAGGCCCGCTTCGGCCGGCTCGATGCGCTGGTCAACAATGCCGGCATCGCGAATTTCAAGCCTCTGCTCGAGACGACGCTGGAGGAATGGGAACGCATCATGGCGGTGAATCTCACCGGCCCGTTCCTGTGCACCAAGGCCGCGGCACCCTTGATGCGCGAGCACGGGGGCGGCGCCATCGTCAACATCGCCTCGATCTCGGCGCTGCGCGCGTCCACGCTGCGCGTCGCCTACGGCACCAGCAAGGCCGGCATCGTTCACTTCACCAAGCAGTCCGCGGTCGAACTGGCGCTGCTCGGCATCCGCGTCAATGCGGTGGCGCCGGGCCCGGTGGAAACCGCGATGGCCAAGGCCGTGCACACGCCGGCGATCCGCGCCGATTATCACGATGCGATTCCGCTGAATCGTTATGGCGGCGAGGACGAACTCGCGGATGCGATCTTCTTCCTGTGCAGCGACCGGTCGAGCTACATCACCGGCCAGATGCTGGCGGTCGACGGCGGTTTCGACGCCACGGGCATCGGCCTGCCGACGCTGCGGCGCGAGGGCATCAACGGCTAGCGAAGATCAACGCCCGGATGACGTGCAGCATCATCCGGATTGCACGGTTGCAGGCTCCTTCGTGCACATCCGCCACCTTAGAGAAATAATAGTTCCAGACTAAATGTATGACGCGCCGGACGTCTTCCGGGTACGTCGCTGCGTGATAAGTCGCCTGCACCACTTGGTAATGGGGTGCGGGCAATGACATTCAAATCTTCCACATATCTGGGATGGCTGGCCGGGACGGCGCTGCCGATGCTGGCGCTGATCACGACGCCATCGCAGGCGCAATCGCCGCAAGGCAGCACCGCATTGCCAGCCGTGGTGGTGGATCAACCCGTTCGACCGGCGGCGCGTGCGCGAGCGACCCGCACATCCACGGCGCGGTCGCGTGCAACGCGTCAAGCCGCGACGCGTAACAATGCGCCGGTTGCTGCTGCCACCGCGGCTCCCGGCGCTCGCGCGGAAACCGCCGCCGGCCCGGTGCAGGGCTATCTCGCCAATCGCGGCATGGGCGGCACCAAGACCGACACGCCACTCCGCGAGACGCCGCAGTCAATCTCGGTCGTGACCGCCGATCGCATCACCGACCAGGGCGGCCTGTCTGTCCAGGAAACCCTGCGCTATGTGCCGGGCGTGACTGCCGATCCGTTCGGCGGCGATGCCCGCGGCGACTACACGTTGGTCCGTGGCCAGGAGCCGAGCCGCTATCTCGACGGCATGCAGGGCTCGCGGCTCAGCCAGGTGCTGGAATGGCGCCGCGATCCCTACGCGCTCGAGCGCATCGAAGTGCTACGCGGGCCATCATCCGTGTTGTACGGCGGCTCGTCCACCGGCGGCGTGCTCAACGAAGTGTCGAAGCGCCCGCAGGCCGAATCCCGCAACGAGATCGGCGTGCAGTATGGTTCCTTCGACCGCAAGCAATTGCAGATGGACTCCACCGGCAAGCTGACCAAGGATGGCGAGTGGCTGTATCGCTTCGTCGGCGTGCTGCGCGACTCCAATTCGCAGGTCGACTATGTGCCGAATGACCGCATCCTGCTGGCGCCGTCGCTGACCTGGCGCCCGACCAATGACATCTCCTGGACCGTGCTTGGCAACTACCAGAAGGACAAGTCCAGCTCGTTCAGCGCTTTCCTGCCCATCGAAGGCGTGCTGAAGCCCGGCCCGAACGGCTTCATCCCGGTCAACCGCTTCGCCGGCGAACCGAATTACGATCGCTACAACATCACCACCGGCGGCGTCACCAGCCTCTACGAGCAGAGCTTCGGCGATGCGCTGAAGATCAAGCAGAGCTTCCGCTACAGCCACACCGACGGCGATTACGCCATCATGTACCCGGACCTGTATTCCAACCCGACCAATCCATTCCTCGATGCCGGCCGGCGTACCGTGCAGCGAATCTACTACGCCCGCCAGGCCGCGAAGGATGCCTTCACCTCCGACAGCAATGCCGAGATCAAGCTGCAGACCGGACCGGTGTCGCACAAGGTGCTGGTGGGCATCGACTATCTCGGCCTGCACGAGAAAACCCGCACCGGCACTGGCATCGATCCACGGCCGTTCGACCTGTATGCACCGGTCTATACCAGCTTCTCGGCGTCGCTGACCGGCGATCCGCAGGCGAAGCAGGGCCAGACCGGCTTCTATGCGCAGGACCAGATGCGGCTGGGGCCATGGCTGGCGCTGCTCGGCGTGCGGCAGGACTATGTCAGCTACAGTGTCGAGGGACTGCCCACCCAGAACGACAGGGCCACCACCGGCCGCGCCGCGCTGATGTACGAACTGCCGTTCGGCATCACACCCTATGTGTCCTGGGCGCAGTCGTTCAATCCGATTTTCGGTGCCGGCACCTGCGCCACATTCTGCAAACCGGTGCGCGGCGAGCAGTATGAGGTCGGCGTCAAGTACAATCCGTTCGCCGGCACAGCGATCAATGTCGCGTTTTACGACACCACCGAGAAGAACCGGCTGTCGGGCGACCCGTCCAATCCGATCTTCTCGATCCAGACCGGCCAGGTGCGGATCAAGGGCGCCGAACTGGAAGTGCTGACCAGCGTCACCCCCAATCTCGACCTGATCGGCGCCTACGCCTACACCGACGCGCGCATCGAGTCCGGTGACAATGCTGGCAAGCGCGTCGCCAGCGTGCCGCAGCAGCAGGCATCGTTGTGGGGAAAATATCGCCTGGCGTCGCTCGGCCTGCCTGACGTCACCGTCGGCGCCGGTGTGCGCTATATCGGCGAATCCTGGGACGGCATCGACGTGCTACGCACGCCCGACTACACGCTGTTCGATGCCATGATCCGCTGGGACAATGGCCCGTGGCGTCTGCAGTTCAATGCGACCAATATTGCCGACACCCGCAATATCGCCACCTGTCTGTCGTTCGGCGACTGCTTTTACGGCATGGGCCGCACGCTGCTGAGCACCGCGACGTATCGGTTCTGAGGCGAACCGGTACCCACTTCGCTCGAAAACGCTCTAGAGAACGCGCAGCCCCAGCATAAAAAAAGCCAGCGCGCCGATAGATGCCACCGTGCGCACGTGGTTCCAGCCGGTCCAGACCGACAGATAGCGTGTCCATAGACTTGCGGCCTCGGCGCTGTCGGCGGACGCGACTGCGAGCGCGTCATTCAGCGGCACGTTGAAGACAACGGTGACGAGGAAGGTGCCGACGGTATAGAGCATCGCCCCCGTGACGAGGTAGGGTGATGCCGGATGCGACCAGTTCAGCACCGCAATCACAGCGATGATGACGCTGAGCAGCACCGTGCCCATGAAAGCGATGAGGAACAGCGGACTGAGAATTGTGCTGTTGATCGACTGCATCGCAGCAATACCGGCCGGCGCCGGCAGCTTGCCGAGCGCGGTCATCACCGTGACCGAGAACACGAAAAACAACCCGGCCATCAGGCCAGAACCCATCGCCGCCGCAAATGTCAGACCGAACGACATTCGTCCCATCCTCACCTCGACCACGTTGGCGCGCAGCCTAGCAGCTTTACTACTCCGCGAGCTGCGGCGAAAGTTCGCGCGGGCGTAGCGTGGCGATACTGACGGCAAGCGCACCGACCGCCGTGCAGGCAATGGTCGCGACCATCGGCAGCGAGGTGCCGTCGAAGAATAGCCCGGATACGCCGATCATCACGCCGCCACTGACCATCTGCAGCGTGCCGCCCAGGGCGGAGGCGATGCCGGCGATAGGGCCATGGTTCTCCAGCGACAGCACCATGGTCGACGGGATCACGAGACCAAGGAAAGCGAAGGACACAAACAGCAGCGGAATCAGCAGGGCAAGGCTGGTGAAGCCGGCCAGTGTCAGCGCCAGCAGCACGACTGCGAAAAACGCATAGGCCGACACCGCCGCCATCACAACGCGGCCCATACCGAAACGCCCACCGAGGAAACCAGCAAATTGCGAGGCGCCGATGAAGCCAATGGCATTGACCGAGAAGGCCAGGCTGTATTCCGTCGGCGTCAGGCCGTAGTGCCCGATATAAACAAAAGACGATGTCGCGAGGAACGCGAAAAAGCTCGCCATGCCGAGGCCGCCGATGAAGGTGAGCCCGAGAAAGTGCCAGTCGCGCAGGAGTTCGCCGAAGCTGCCGAGCACATTGCGCACACTGCCCGAGATGCGCTCATGCGCAGGGCGCGTCTCCGGCAGCAACGAGGCCACCAACACAAGGGCAATGACGGCCGCGATGGTCGTTGCGACGAACACCGCGCGCCAGCCGAACGGCGCGATCAGCGCGCTGCCGCCGAGCGGCGCGAGGATTGGCGACACCGAGAAGACCAGCATCACCAGCGACATCAGTTTCGTCGCCTCGACGCCGGTGTGGAGGTCGCGAATGATGGCGCGCGGAATCACGCCCATGGCGGCGGCACCGAGACCCTGCACGAAGCGGAACGCGATCAACCAGGCCACACCCGACGCCAGTGCACAGCCGATCGAGCCGGCGATGAACAGCGTGAGACCCGCATAAAGCGGCGCCTTGCGGCCATAGACGTCGGATAGCGGACCGTAGGCGATCTGGCACAGGCCGAACGCGATGAAGAATGCGATCAGCGTCATCTGCGTCGCCGACGTCGTGGTGTGCAGGTCGGCCGTGATCGCCGGCAGCGCCGGCAGATACATGTCGATGGCGAAGGGGCCGACGGCAGAGAGCAGGCCGAGCACGACGGCGTTGCGGGTAAAGGCGGACATGGGATTTTCTTTTCTTGTTCAACGTGGCCGTAGCGCAGCTTTTGATCGCTGATCGTGACACGCCGGCTGGAATGAGGGGCAAGGTACGGCCTCTCACAACACCAATGATCTCTCGGGGCGCCTTGTAGCGGAAGTGAACCCCAGACGCCAATCAAGCGGTTGGCATTGTGCCCTGCCCTTTACCCGCGGCAAAGATGCGGCGACCTCTCCCCGCCTAGCGAAGCTTCGCTTCGCGGGATGCGGGGAGAGGTTAAGGAAGAAAGCCCACGCTTATTCAAACGCGCAATTGATCATCCAGGGCGCGCCGAATTTATCGACACACATGCCAAATCCCTTTGACCAGAACGTGGCGCCGAACGGCATCTTGATGGTGCCGCCCTCGGACAATGCCGCGAAGACCTTGGCGCCATCTGCAGCATCCTTGATCTGCAGACAGACCGACATGCCCTGCATCTTCTCGAAATAATCCGGCGGCGCGTCCGAAGCCATGATGACCGCGCCATCGACCGAGATCTGACCATGCAGCACCTTCTTGGCCATCGACGGCGGCATCTGTTCCGCCGCAGGCGAGCCTTCCACATGCATGATGACGTCGATCTTGGCGCCGATCGCTTTCACATAGAAATTGAGGGCCTCTTCGCAATTGCCGTTGTAGTGAAGATAGGGATTGACCTGCATCGTTCTTTCCTCCGGTTAAAGACTTTGGGGGCGGATCGGGATCATCGCGCGCAAATGGGGATCGCGCAGGTACAGCCCGCCCCATGCCATCACGCCGATGTAAAAGCCAAACAACAGATGCGTGAACAACGGGCTGTCGACGCGCAGATGCGTCGCCATCGCGCCACCGAGCAGCCCGGTGAGCAGGATCGCGCCGAGGATCGACGTTTGCGGCACCGCGTAGAGCAAGGCGCAGAGCAGCGTGATGATGCCCAGCAGACGCGCCTGATTGACGCTGCCGCTATAGCCGAGCAGCTGCATGGTCTCGGTGACCTCCTTGATCGGCACCAGCTTGATGCCGCCGTCCATGACCAGGAAGAGGATCACGAGGGCACTGAGAATGCGGCCTATCCAGAGTGAGGCACGGGAGTTGGGCATGAAATGGTCCTGCGGTTCGAATGGCAGTGTTGTCTCAAAGACGAACGGCGCGGGCACAATCCGACACAGCCATCAGAATTATTTCGGACCGGCTGCCTTGTTCTTGGCCTTGATCGCAACCTCCGCCTTGCTCTCCAGCATCAGCCGGTCGAGATGCATCCGGATGTGATCGGCCTCTGCCGACGTATTGGCCAGCGCGATGGCACGGTTGAAGCTCTCGCGGGCTTCGTCATTGCGGCCGAGCTGCATGAGATAAGCCCCCTGCACGCCGAAAAAGTGGAAGTAATTTGAAAGTTTCGCGGCCAGTGGCGCAATCATCTCCAGTGCCGCTTCGGCGCCGCGCACTTTCGACACCGCCACCGAGCGATTGAGCGTGATCACCGGCGACGGCTGCAGGATTTCCAGCGACCCATAAAGCAGTTCGATCTGCGCCCAGTCGGTATCTTCCGGCTTGGCCGCGCGGGCATGGAGCGCAGCAATGGCCGCCTGGATCTGATAGGCGCCGGTGCGGCGATGGCGCATCGCCTTGTCGATCAACGCCAGGCCTTCGGCGATCATCTTGCCGTTCCACAGTGTGCGGTCCTGATCGTCGAGCAACACCAGCGCACCATTGGCATCGAAGCGCGCCGCCGAGCGCGCGTATTGCAACAGCATCAACGCGACAAGGCCCATGATCTCCGGCTCGGCGGGAAACAGCTTGAGCAGCAGCCTCCCCAGGCGGATCGCCTCCTCGCACAACGGGGAGCGCAGATCGATGCTTTCACCTGACGCCGAATAGCCCTCGTTGAAGATCAGATAGAGCATGGCAGCCACGGCAGCGAGACGTTCGCTGCGCTCCGGCGCGCCGGGCGTCTCGAACGGCACATTGGCCTTGGCCACGGCAGATTTGGCGCGGGTGATGCGCTGTTCCATCGCGGCATCCGACACCAGAAAGGCACGGGCGATCTGCTTCACCGTCAGGCCCGAAACGATCCGCAATGCCAGCGCGATCTGTTGCGTCGCCGGGAGCTGCGGGTGGCAGCAGATGAACAGCAGCCGCAGGATATCGTCGCGATAATGCGAGCCGTCGAGACGCTCCGCCAGTTCGGCCTCGGCATCATCCAGATCGGAGATCGCATGGTCGTCGTCCGGCAGCGGCTGCTGCTTCGCGCCGCGGCGGATATCGTCAATGGCGACGTTGCGGCCAACCATGATGAGCCAGGCCGCTGCATCGCGCGGCGGACCGTTTTGCGGCCAGGTCTTCAGCGCGCGCAGGCAGGCGTTCTGGAAGGCCTCCTCCGCAGTGTCCAGATTGCGGAAATAGCGCAGCAGCGCGCCGAGCGCCTGGGGACGCGCCGAGGTCAGCGCCGCATCGATCCAGGCGACATCGGTCATGGCTGGAACGCTCCGTGGAAAACGCCAATGGGCCGGATCTCATAGGCGCCGCCGGGATTGGCACGGCCGAGGTCCTGCGCAATCTCCAGCGCGCCATCGAGATTTTCCGCCTCGACCACATAGAAGCCGAGCAACTGTTCCTTGGTTTCGGCGAAGGGGCCGTCCAGCACCACCGGCGGCTCGTCCTTGCGCAGCGTGGTCGCCGCAGTCGTCGGCAGCAGCCGCGCCACGGGGCCGAGCCGGCCCTGCTGCGCGAGCTTGCCGTGCACGACGGCGAGCTTCGCCATCACGGCGTCGTCTTCGTCCTTCGACCAGCCGCCGACAACGGCTTCATCATGGTAGCAGAGGATAGCGTACAGCATGGGGGCTCCTTGGATGAAAGACGGTCGGCACGGTGCGATGCCGACAGGTTAGCGGAAATTATTGTTGGGAGCGCGGCGAATGCTGAGCAGGTTCCGCAGACGCGTCAGCGTGCAGAACCGATCAAGCGACAGCCCGACACAGGATGCTGACCGCACCGTTGGCAATGGCCTGCAATTCGGTGCGGGGAACGCCAGCTCGGGCGCGAACCGCCAGCGAATATAACGTCGCGGACGCCATCTGCGAGAGCACGGCGATATCGGTCGCTTCAGGCAGCTCGCCACGCTTCACCGCAGTGCGGAAGCACCAGCCAAAAGCGTCATCGACATCCGCAAAGCCCTGATGGACGAGTGCACGAATCTCGGGATCGGCGATGGCGTCCGACGCCACCGTCATAACAGTAAAGCAGCCGCGCGGCTGTTCGCCCGACAGATAAATATCGAGCGCGACCGTGAAGAAGCGCCGTAACCGTTCGCGAATGTCGATATCGGCCTTGAAGATATCGACCATCGGCGCCGTGTAATCCTCGCGGTAGCGCTGGTAGCTCTTGATATAGAGCGCGCGTTTGTCGCCAAAGGCGCCATAGAGACTCGGCCGGTTCATACCAGTCACAGCACTGAGATCGTCGAGCGACGTCGCGGCATAACCATCCCTGCGAAACAGCGCCAGCGCCTGCCCCAGCGCCACGTCCGGCTCATAGGCGCGCGGCCTCCCCCGTCGCTTCGGCTCGGCAGGTAGCTCCGGCTTTGCTTCCACAACGGCGCTCTTCTTTTTTTGTACCATTTCGCACTAAATTCCTTGACCGGATTTATATTATGCGAAACAGTACGAAAATCAATCAACGGATCGACCGCAATGGTCCGTCAGCTCAAGGAGGCTTCCATGGATTTGTACTTCTCCCCGATGGCCTGTTCGATGGCGACACGTATCGCGCTGTATGAGGCAGAGGCCGGCAGTGCTGCGCAATTCCTCGAGGTCGATCCGCTGAGCAAGGAGGTCCGCAATGATGGTTCGGATTTCCGCAGCGTGAATCCGCTGGGGCTGGTGCCGACGCTGCGTACCGACGATGGCGTGATCCTCACCGAGAATGCCGCGATCCTGCAGCATGTCGCCGACTGGTTTCCACACTCTTCGATCGCGGCGGGCTCGGGCATCGACCGCAGCCTGCTGCAGCAGTGGCTCTGCTTCATCGGCACCGAACTGCACAAGGGATTTTTCGTCCCCCTGCTCGCCAAGAAAGCGCCGGCCGAGATGAAGGCCTATACGCTGCAGAACGGCCAGTCGCGACTGACCTATCTCGAGAACCATCTCACCGGCCGTGAGTTCCTGCTCGACAGGTTCAGCGTCGCCGATGCGTATCTGGTGACAGTGCTGAACTGGACGATGGTGTTGCCGGAGGTCGATCTGAACAATTGGCCGGCGATCAAGGCCTATCACAAGCGCCTGCGTGAGCGGCCCAGCATCCTGCGCGCGATCACCGAAGAGTTCGAGCTGTTCAAGGCCGAGCAGGAGCGCCACAAGGCGGCGGCGTGATTACGCCACCGCGCGGCGGCCGATGATGGCAAAGCGCAGTCGGCTGGAAATCCAGTCGATTGCCGCCACCGCGACCAGGATCATCAGGATCAGGAAGGACACTTTCTGCCATTCCAGCACGCGGATCTGTTCCGCGAGTTGCAATCCGATGCCACCCGCGCCGACGATGCCGATGATGGTGGCCGAGCGGGTGTTGGACTCAATGAAATACAGCACCTGACCGGCAATCACCGGCAGCACCTGCGGCATCAGGCCGAAGCGAATCTCATGCAGCGCGCCGCCGCCGGAGGCCCGAATGCCTTCGACCTGCTTCTTGTCGGCGGCCTCAATAGCCTCCGAAAACAATTTGCCGAACGCGCCGAAATCCGAAATAGCGATCGCCAGCACGCCGGCGAACGGACCGAGACCGACGACATTGATCCAGACCAGTGCCCAGATCAGCGTATCGACCCCGCGGATAGAATCCAGAAACCGCCGGACCGGAAAGCGCAGCCAGGCCGACGGAATGACGTTCCGTGCGGCGAGCAGACTGACCGGCAGCGCGAACACGGCTGCGAGGGTCGTGCCGAGCAGCGCAATCGACAGCGTCTCGCCCATCGCCTGCAGATAAGCAGACAGTGACGAGCCAGGATTCGGCGGGATCATCATCATGGTGATCCAGCCGAGTTCGCGCAGGCCGGTCCACATCCGCGCCGGCGAGAAATCGAGTTCATTGAGCCCGAAGACGAACAATGCCAACGCCGCGACCAGAATCGCGGGCACGCCAGCACGCGAGGCCATCGGGCGGTTGAAGACGTCAGGATAGCGTCCGCGCAACTCCTGAGTATCGATATCAGGCTGCCTGCTCATGATCTGGCTTCCTTGCCGAACAGACGGCCGCGCAACCAGCCAGTGGCGATGTCGATAATGAACACGGTGACGATGATCATCAGCAGGATCGCACTGACGTCCGAATAATAAAACTTTCTGACAGCAACGACGAGTTCCTGACCGATGCCGCCGGCGCCGACAAACCCCATCACGGAGGCGCCGCGCACATTGATCTCGAAGCGCAGCAACGTGTAGCTGGCAAAGCCTGCCACGACCTGCGGCAGCACTGCAAAGCGCATGCAGTCGATCCAGCCCGCGCCGGTCGAACGAATGCCTTCCACCGGCTTCATGTCGATATTCTCGACGATCTCGCCATAGAGCTTGCCAAGCGCCCCAACGCAATGGATCGCAATCGCCAGCACGCCGGCCATCGGGCCAAGGCCGAAGGCGATGACGAAGATCAGCGCGAACACGATATCCGGCACGGTGCGGCAGAATTCCATGAAGCGGCGCACGACAAAGCGCAGCGACGCTGAGGGCGCTGTGTTCTCGGCCACGAGAAAATTCAACCCGAAAGCCAGCACGGCACCGATCAGTGTGCCGACATAGCTGATCAGCACGGTCTCGCCGAGCAGCGACAGCCACTTCTTCCAGCCCCAGAACCATTCATTGACGTCGGTCCAGACCCGGGTGCCGGCTTCGAGCGTGAAGATGCGATCGAAATAGCTGCCGAAGTTTCCGATCTTCTCCACGAAGGTCCTGACATTGACCTCGGCACCCAATGCCGCGACGAAGAGCGCGGCGAAGCAAGCGACCACGACGAGCATCGTGCGCAAGCGCCGGCGCGCGACCGCCTTGCGGTAGGCGTCGTTCAGCGCAGCGAGCTGCGGAGCCGGAAGAATGGAAACGGTGGCGGACATGATGTGCGGGCCTATCTGGGATCAGACACAGAAAAGGAGCCGGACCATTTCTGATCCGGCTCCCTTCAATGATCAGGCGATCAAGACGCCTTCTTCTTGCGAAGTGCGTCGACGAACTTGATCAGGTCGATGGTGGCGTCCCAATCCTTGGTGGTCGCGGCGTGGAAGCCCTTCTTCTGGCCGTCCGACAGCTTGTCGAATGCGGCCTTGTCCTTGATCGGCGCGTCGGTGAAGGCCTTGGCGATGGCAACCTTGAGCTCTTCCGGCAGGTCGGAGCTATAGGCATAGGGGCCGTTGATGATCGGGGCCGACTTGTGGATGATGCGGAAGTCTTCCTTCTTCATCGCCGAACCATCGGCATTCTTCAGCATGCCCTTGGTCAGCATCTGCTGCAGCGTCGAGTCGTTGTCGTTGGTCCACTGGTTGGCGGCGACATCGACGGTGCCCTGCGACAGCGCGAGCATCGCGTTTTCATGGCTGCCGGTGAACACGACCTTGCTGAAATAGGTGTCGGCATCGGAGATACCCATCTTGTCCAGCTCGAAGCGCGGCACGTTGTTGCCCGAGGTCGAGTTCGGATCGACCAGGCCGAGGTTCTTGCCCTTCAGATTGTCGACCGACTTGTAGGGGCTCGACGCCTTAACGAAGAATACCGAGTAGTAACCGGTCGAGCCATCGATGTTGATGTCGTTGGCAAAGGCATCGGTCTTGACGCCGGTGAGACGGGCGCGTGCGAACGAGGCCGAGCCGTAGCTTGCGATGTGGATGTTGCCGGAACGCTGACCTTCGATGACGGCTGCGTAGTCATTGGCGATACGCAGATTGACCTTCATGCCGAGCTCTTTCGACAGATAGGCGACGAACGGCGCCCAGCGCTCGGTGACGCCCGAGGCGTTCTCGGCGGGAACGACGGCGAAGGTCAGTTCCGGATACTTGGCCTTGTAATCCTGAGCCGAAGCCGAGGTAGCGGCGAAAGCCAGCGCGGCAGCGCTGAGCAGAATGGAGCGACGGTTGATCATGACAGTCCCTGTTTGATCTGAGGTGAAACTTTTTTCTTGGCAGAAGGCGCATCTATCGCGGCGATGCCATCGGTACGATGACGTCACCACGATACTTTCAACGCACGGCAATCACGCGACGGCAGCAACACCGTATTCGGGAACGCGGGTGGGCGTCGGCATATGCGCCGATCCCATCACCTCGTCGGCTTCGAGATCATAGAGTTCGCGAGCAATATGTTCGGTGAGCGCGGACGGCGCGCCATCGAACACGACGCGGCCGGCGGACATGCCGATCAGGCGATCGCAATAGGTGCGCGCCAGATCGAGCGAGTGCAGATTACACATCACGGTGATGCCGAAGTGCTTGTTGATACGCAGCAGCGCATCCATGACGATGCGGGTGTTGCGCGGATCCAGTGATGCGATCGGCTCGTCCGCGAGGATGATGTCGGGCTGCTGCACAAGAGCGCGGGCGATGGCGACACGCTGCTGCTGACCGCCGGAAAGCTGGTCGGCGCGCTGCGAGGCATATTGCGCCATGTCGAACTGTTCCAGCGCCGACATCGCCAGCGCACGGTCGTTCTCGGGCCACATCTGGGTGAGCGAGCGCCACTGCGGCATCTCGGCCAGACGGCCCATCAGCACATTGGTCAGTACGTCGAGACGGCCGACGAGATTGAACTGCTGGAAGATCATCGCCGAGCGCGCGCGCCACTTGCGCAGATCGCGCCCCTTGAGCGCAGTGACATCCACGCCATCGAACATGATGCGCCCATCGGTCGGCTCAGCCAGACGATTGATCATGCGCAGCATGGTCGACTTGCCGGCGCCGGAGCGACCGATCACGCCGACGAATGCGCCGGGCTTGATCTCGAACGACGCGTTATCGACGGCAGCCTTGGCGCCGAAACGGCACGTCAGCTTATCCACCACCAGCATGAGGCACTCCAATGACAATAGACATCGCCACCGGTAACGCCCGCGTTTAACAGTGATGTGACATGTGCCCTGCGCATACGGGTTATCGTCGTTGCGGGAAAAACACGCCCGAATTCATGCTGACGTCACGACACCGTCACGAAGCCGACCGAAGAGGTGCCCGCGCGCCAGCGCATATACTTATGTATCACCCACCGATTCCTCTTCCGTCGCACGAGCGTCACATGGCCGGCAAACAACTCTCGCTCACGCCAGCGGTCGATCCCACTGCCAAGCTCGTCGATACCAAGCTCGGCGCCTACACCGAAGTCGGCGCGCGCACGATCCTCCAGGAAGTGACAATGGGCGACTACTCATATGTCGTGAATGACGGCCAGATCACCTACACGACGATCGGTAAATTCTGCTCGATCGCGGCGATGATCCGGATCAATCCCGGCAACCACCCGATGCACCGCGCGACGCAGGCGCATTTCACCTATCGCGCCAGCGCCTATTTCCCCGGCGAGAGCGACGACGCAGACTTCTTTGCCTGGCGGCGCGAACATCCCTGCACCATCGGCCACGATGTCTGGCTCGGCCATGGCGCCATCGTGCTGCCCGGCCGCAAGATCGGCACTGGCGCGGTGATCGCCGCCGGCGCCATCGTGACCAAGGACGTCGCCCCCTATACGATCGTCGCCGGCAATCCGGCGCGACCGGTGCGGCGGCGATTTTCGGAAACTGTGGAAGACGGGCTGATGGAGCTCGCCTGGTGGGACTGGGAGCACGAGATGCTAAGACAGGCGCTGCCGGATTTCCGCAAGCTCCCGGTCGAGGATTTCCTGAGCAAGTATAAAGGCGTCAAGGCGCCCAAGCAGATGGCAGTGACATGACGGATATCTTCATCGATGGCGGACGCACTTTGCTCGGCCAGGACATCACCGAGACTTCGCTGCAGCTTACGGATGGCGTGATTGCCGACATCGGGTCGGATGCAATCCATGGCGCGCTCGGCCTCGATGCCTCCGATCTGCTGGTGCTGCCGGGTATCGTCGACCTGCATGGCGATGCCTTCGAGCGGCAGTTGATGCCGCGCCCCGGCGTCGACTTCCCGGTCGATGTCGCCTTGATCGACAGCGACCGGCAGGCCATCGCCAATGGCATCACCACGGTGTTTCACGGCACCACATGGTCCTGGGAGCCGGGCCTGCGCGGCGCGGAGAATGCCCGCAAGCTGCTGGACGCCATCGAGACGCTGCGGCCGAAGCTCGCTTCCGACACGCGCTTCCATCTGCGTCAGGAGACGTTCAATCTCGACGCGGAGGACGAGATCATGGGCTGGCTGAAGGCCGGCCGCATCGACCTCCTCGCCTTCAACGACCACATGGACCTCGCCGGGATCTCGAAGCCGGCGAAGCGCGCGCGGATGGTGGAACGCACCGGGCTCAGCAGCGATGCCTTCGACCAGCTGGTCGATCGCGTGCTGTCGCGCACTGATGAGGTACCGGCCTCGATCGCGCGTCTGGCCAAGGCGGCGAATGCCGCGGGTGTGCCGACGCTCTCGCACGATGACGCGACCCCTGCCATGCGCGGCGACTTCCGTCAGCTCGGCGTCAAAATCGCCGAATTCCCGATCAATGAAGAAACCGCGAAGGCCGCGGCTGCGGCCGGCGACTTCATCGTCTTCGGCGCGCCCAATGTGGTGCGCGGCGGCAGCCATACCGGCTGGACCAAAGCATCCGACATGATCGCCAAGGGCCTCTGCTCTATTCTCGCCTCCGACTATTATTATCCCGCGCAATTGCTGGCGGCCTTCCGGCTGGTCGAGGACGGCATCCTGTCGCTACCGCAGGCCTGGGCGCTGATCTCGTCCGCGCCGGCGAAAGCTGCCGGTCTCACCGACCGTGGCGAGATCGCCAATGGACGCCGCGCGGATCTCCTGCTCGTCGATGATAGCGTCGCAGTGCGCCCACGCATCGTCGCTGTGATCGCGCAGGGCAAGCTCGTGCATCTGACCGATGCCACAAGGCTTCAGCCGGCGCGCGCCATGCACCGCAAAGCTATTGCCGCGGCGTGAAGCGGCTCTCTCTTACTTGAGCATGATCGTTCCCGAAAAACCGGCCTCCACTTTTCGGGATCATGCTCTATGGTGCGGCCATGACTGAATTCCCGCGCTACGCGATCTATTACGCCCCCGATGCCAATAGTGCCCTTTCCCGCTTCGGCGCTGAAATCCTCGGCTACGATCCCTTCACCGGCAATGACATGCTGGTGCCTGCCGATCTCATTATGCAGGCGCCTGACTGGCCGGCTGTCATCAAGGACCCGCGCAAATACGGCTTTCACGCCACGCTGAAGGCACCGTTCTCGCTGGTGCCTGACAGCACCGAAGCCGACCTGATCGCGGCTTTCGATGACTTCGCCCGGATGCCCCGCACCATCCCGAAAATCTCGCCGGTGGTTCGTATCATCAGCGGCTTCACAGCTGTCGTGCCGGATGCGCCCTCCACTGAGCTCGCCGCATTGGCGCAGACCTGTGTCGAAGAATTCGAGGTGTTCCGCGCACCGATGACACCGGAAGATCGCGCACGGCGCAAACCGGAGAATCTGACACCGCGGCAGGTCGAGCACCTGGATCGCTTCGGCTACCCCTATGTGCGCGACGATTTCCGCTTTCACATGACGCTGACCGGCCGGCTTGCGCCCGAGCGCAGCACAGCGGTGCTGGCGATGTTGCAGCAGCGGTTCGCGACACTTGATCTCACATCTCTGCAGATCGACCGGATCGGCTTGTTTCGTCAGGCATCGGCCACGTCGCGCTTCCAGGTGCTGCGCCACGCGCCGCTGACGGCGATTTGACGCATCACGCAGATGCTATTTCATCGGCGCGTTTCCAAGCCGGAAACGGATCGGCGAGCTTGGCCCAGCCGGCGATATCCATGCCGGGCTTGCCGGGCACGAGGCAGGCGTCGAGCCGGCGGCGGATGTCACTCTCGTCCATGCCAGAACCGATGAAAACGATCTCCTGTCGCCGGTCGCCATAGATCTCGTTCCAGTTCTTCTTCAGCGACTGCCGCCAATACGGATCGTCCGGCCAACGATCGGCTGGAACATTGGCCCACCAGAAGCCCATCCCTTCGGTACGCACGATGGCGCCGGCCTGGCTGAGTTCGCCTACCCATTGCGGCCGCGTTGCCAGCCAGAAATGGCCCTTGCTGCGGATCACGCCGGCCCAGCTCTCGCGCAGGAAGGCCTGAAACTTCACGGGATCGAACGGCCGCCGCGCGCGATAGACGAAGTTCGTCACGCCGTATTCCTCGGTCTCCGGCACGTGTTCGGCGAAGCCATAGAGCTCCTTGTGCCAAAGCGGATGCTGCTGGGCCTTCTCAAAATCAAAGCGCCCGGTATCGAGCACGCGATCGAACGGCACATTGGCAAAATTCGCCTCGATGATATCGGCGTCGGGATTGAGCGCACAGATGATCTTGCGCGCGCTGTTGCATTGCTCAGGCGTGGCGTCATTGACCTTGTTGAGCACCACGACATCGGCGAATTCGATCTGCTCCACCAGCAGGTCCACCAATGTGCGCTTGTCACCGTCGAGCGCCTCGCCGCGATCCTGCAGAAAGTCGGTGGAGGAATAGTCCTTCAACAGATTCACCGCATCGACCACCGTCACCATGGTGTCGAGCTCCGCCACATCGGAAAGGCTATCGCCATTCTCGTCACGGAAATCGAAGGTCGCAGCCACCGGCAGCGGCTCTGCAATTCCGGTGGATTCGATCAGCAGGTAATCGAACCGCCGGCTCTCGGCGAGAGCCCTCACTTCCTTAAGCAGATCGTCGCGTAGCGTGCAGCAAATGCAGCCATTGGTCATTTCGACCAGCTTCTCATCCGTCCGAGACAGGTTGGCACCGCCATCGCGAACCAGGTCCGCATCGATGTTCACCTCGCTCATGTCGTTCACAATCACCGCCACCTTCAGGCCGTGACGGTTGTTCAGCACATGGTTCAGCAAAGTTGTCTTTCCAGCCCCGAGGAAGCCGGACAAGACCGTGACGGGGAGTTTTTGCATCGAGATCGAACAGTCTTTTGAGGGTATCGGACATGGGGCTCTTCTTATATGTAACGTTATAACATTACAAACGCGATGTCTGTCAACCCGCTCGCGCCGATCCTGTCGATGCGCTGTCAGCTTTTCTGATCTGCAGGAAATCTCATCTGGCGCGGGTCAGCCCACGCTCATTGCATCGACGCTAGCCTGCCCGTGCCATCGTCTCGGTATCCGCCGGTTTGGCAAAGGTCACACGGTTTCGACCGCTGGCTTTCGATGCGTAAAGAGCCCTGTCGGCAGCAGGTGTGAGGTCGCACGGATCGTCACCCTCGCGGCCGATGGCTATGCCGACGCTGGCACCAACCGTCAGTTCCAGATCGTCAATGACGAACGGCTCCGAGAGCGTCCGAATGATGCGGCGGCCCAGTAACATCGCTTCCTCGCGATTGCCGACGACGGATTGCACCACGACGAATTCATCCCCGCCCATGCGCACGGCGAAATCGCCGTCGCGCAGAATTCCGCTGAGCCGGCTCGCGACCGCCTGTAGCAGCGCATCGCCCACCGGATGGCCATGCACGTCGTTGACCTCCTTGAACCGATCGAGGTCAACGCTGTGAACGGCAATGAGACAGCCCGTCGCCCTGGCGCGTGCGGCGATGATCGCGAGACGTTCCTGAAAACCAAGCCGATTGGCCAGACCCGTCAGCGCATCGTGCCGTGCGAGGGTCGAGAATTCGTGCTTGAGCGAGATCTGCTCGATATTCTGCCGATAGATGAAACGCACGGTCTCGAAGCTGCCGAGCAGGAACGCGATCAGGATCACGGCATAGAAAGCCAGATTGCTATCGACGCGGGCCAGCGCCGAGAATGCTGTCGGCAAGGCAACCAGCATCAAGGCCGGCAGCGCGATCCCGGGGCGGACGGAAATCCGGCAGACGATGCCGGCCGCATAGCCGAAGACAAGCGCCGTTGCGAGGAGTTGATGCGCAGGATTCTTCGCCCAGAAAGTCGCCGCACCGAGCAGACCGATCAAACTCGCGAAGACATAGCTGCTCCACGCGTAAATCCGCTCCCATCGCTCGGCCGCGACGATGGTGAAGCTGCGTTGACCTTTGCTGCGATGATAGACGCCCTCGGTGGCCACGCGGAAGATCGTGACAATCGCTCCGGCTGCACTCAACCCGTAGAACCATGGATTTGCAGAACTAATGGCGACGTGACACGAGACGATGGCCAGCGTGAAGCCGGCAATCGAGAGTGGCACACGCGTCTGGAAGAGCATGTCAATGAGCTCAATCCGGACATGGTCCGGAACGCCTACGAAAATTGATTTCCAGAATCTGACCACGTCGCCTCTCCCCGAAGCACCCGATACCGCCAAAGTCTGAAATTTTCATCGGCGAACTCGCTCAAAATCTAACTGAGTTAATCGGTAGTTACCAAACGCACCGCTTGCCTCGTCACATTCACCGAACCTGCGGGCGAGACGGCTGACCCGACAACGCGCCAACTGGCCGTTTCGTTTGCCCGCTGACGACGCCAACCATCCCTTGTATCCCTTGGCGCCTGCACTCCCAGCGTCCTTTTACTGCCGCCATTAGCGGTCCTTAGGCGTTTCAAACGTCCCACTTTCTGGTAGATGAAGCCGTCCCGGCGACCAGCCGAACGACATTCCCCCAGATATCCACGCGACCCGCCGCCAGATCTCTGGCGCCGATTGAGTGCAGACGACCGGGCACAGCTGGCCTCATGAACGACCTGTTGATCAAATTCGGTCTGCGCTTCGAGAACGCTGAACAGGAAGCAAGCTTTGTCCGAAGCTTTGCGCTCGGAGAGCTTCGCCGCGCCCAGGCGGCGATGGTGCTCGGTGCAATCGTCTATTGCGCTTTCGCGATCTGGGACCGGATTCTCGACCCCCTCGTATGGACCACGACATTCGCGATCCGCGCCACGGTCGCTGCCATCGTTCTGCTTCCCCTCACCGCGGCGCTGTTTCTGCCGCGTGCACACCGCTGGGCCGAGCCGATCTATCTGCTCTATTGCGTCGTGCCAGGCTGTGTCCTCAGCATCATCTATCTGTTCATCGATCGCGGCTTCGAACATTCCACGGCCGGAATGATCATCGTGATCCTGTTCGTCTCGACGCTGCTGCCGCTTCGCCTCCCCGCACTGACGGTTTTCTGCATCACCACATGGGCGTGCTTCATCTATTGCCAGACCTTTGCGACCTATCTGACGGACGGCCTGCGCTTCATCAACAATTTCGAGATCGGCTTTGCCTATGTGCTCTCGCTTTATGCGGTCGGTGCACGGGAATTTCAGGCGCGGCGTCAGTTCCAGACATCGCAAGCGCTGCAGGATGAGAAAGAGCGCTCCGTTGCCGCGCTGGTTGAACTGCAGAATACGCAGGGACAGCTGGTGCAAGCCGAGAAGCTGGCGTCACTCGGTCAGCTGGTCGCCGGTGTCTCGCATGAAGTCAGCACGCCGCTTGGCGTCGCCTTGACCACGGCGACAGTCCTCGAAGGCGAGCTGAAGGTGCTGACCGCCACGATCGAATCCGGTCAGGTACGGCGCTCCACGCTCACGCGGAGCATTGCGCGGCTCAGCGAAGGCATGAAGCTGCTGTTCGACAATCATCGGCGGGCTGCGGACCTGGTCCATAGTTTCAAACAAGTCGCAACCGACGAAGCCAGCCAGGAACGCCGCGCATTCGAGATGCGTGGCTGGCTTGGCGAAGTCATGAGCACGCTGCAGCCGCTGCTCGACCGCAGAGGCCACACGATTCGCGTGATATGCGAGGACGGCATCGTGGCGGACACCTATCCCGGTGCCCTCGCGCAGGTTATTCGAAATCTAGCGCTGAATGCAGCAGTCCATGGCTTTCCCGACGGCCGCGCCGGCGCGATCGAGCTTGCCGTCTCGCGGCTGGACGATGGCAACATGCGCGTCGTCGTGGCCGACAACGGCGACGGCATTCAGCCTGACGATCTGCCAAAAGTTTTCGATCCGTTTTTCACGACACGGCGCGACAAAGGCAGCACCGGCCTCGGCCTGCACATCGTCTTCAATCTGGTCGTATCGACCCTGAAGGGGCAAATCGATCTGGCAAGTGAGCCGCGGCAAGGCACACGGTTCACACTGGACTTGCCGCTGGATCCCGAGAACCCGGGCTCACCGGCGTCGAAGACCCGCGAATTTCAGATCGGTCGTGGCGCGACGGGGACCGAAGCCCGCCATCGCGCCATGTCGTGATCGATCAGAAACCGAGCGCCATGCCGTCCTTGCGGTGATCCGAGGCGCCGAGCAATACGCCCCGCTGATAATCGATCTGGATCGCCTGTGCGCCGCCGATGCCGGCATCCATCATCTGCAGCTTGTGGCCACGCGCCGCAAGTTCGTTGCGCACCGCCTCCGGGATCGTGTTTTCGACCTGCAGTACGTTGTTGGTCGCAAACGAGCGCGCCGCCTCGGCCGCTTCCTGGATGTCCATCTTCAGATCGAGCACATTGGAGACATACTGCGCATGGCCGGTGGCCTGATAGTGGCCGCCCATCACGCCGAACGGCATCACCGCGCGGCCATCCTTCATCAGCATGCCCGGAATGATCGTGTGCATCGGCCGCTTGCGCGGACCGAGCGAATTCACATGGCCCGGCTTGGCGCGGAAGCTCCAGCCACGGTGATGCAGCAGCACGCCCGACTTCTTCGCATAGATGCCGCTGCCGAAGGGGCCGAACAGCGAATTGATCAGCGACACCGCATTGAGGTCGCGATCGACCACGGTGAGATACACCGTGTCCTTATGGATGACGGAATCCCACTCCTCTTCCGGCGACGCTTTCTTCATGTCGATCTTGGCGCGGAGGTCGCCGATGAACTTGTCGGACAGGAAACGCTCGACATCGGTCTTCGCAACAGCCGGATCGCAGAAATAGGCATCGCGGGTGCGATAGGCCGCCTTAGTCGCTTCGGCCAGCACGTGGATACGGTCAGCCTCGCTCAGGTTCTTGATGTCGTAGCCGGCAAGGATGCGCAGGATCATTAGCGCGGCGAGGCCCTGTCCATTGGGCGGACATTCGGTGACGTCATAGCCCTGATAATTGGTCGCAATCGGCGTCACATAATCGGAACGCTGCTCGTTGAAATCATCGGCCTCATGCGCGCCGCCGACGGCGCGCAGCGTGGTGATGATGTCGTCGGCCACCTGACCCTGGTAGAAACCGTTGCGACCCTCGCGCGCGACCCGGCGGAGCGTGGCAGCAAGCGCCGGCTGGACGCGCTTGTCGCCGACCGCGGGGGCATGACCACCCGGCAGGTACTGCGCGGTCGCGTCGGGATGCAGTTCCAGCTTGCGGCGCCATTTGGCCCAGTCGGCGGACACGCGCGGCGTGATGAGGAAGCCGTTCTCAGCGGCATCGATGGCCGCGGCAAACACATCGGCCAGCGGCTTCGAGCCATGATCCTTGCTGAGCGTGCACCATGCATCGATGGCGCCGGGCACTGTGACGGTTTCGACGCAAGTCTCGGGAATGTCGCGGGCGCCGGACGCCGCATATTTCTCGGAATCGATCTTGGCCGGGGTGCGACCTGAGCCGTTCAGCGCGATCGGCGCGCCGCCCTTCGGCGAATAAAGGGCGAAACAGTCGCCGCCGATGCCGGTCATCGCAGGATCGGCCACACATTGCACAGCAACCGCCGCCAGCGCTGCATCGATGGCATTACCGCCCGACTTCAGCATCTCCACCGCCGCCAGCGTCGCCAACGGATGCGAGGTTGCAGCCATCCCATGCTCGGCAACGGCAACGGAACGGGCGACGGCCATGAAATCACGCATGAAAATCCTCTATCGGTATGAAGCAGCCACACGCGTATCGCGCGATGAGGCAGGAGAGATGCGCTCGAGCGCCGAGCAGATCGGCCCCCAGGCGCGCAGGGATGCTGTGTGGTTTAGCGTGTGAATCGACAGCGCGGTAGCCGTTAGCGCAATAATGATACCGGCAGTTGCCATCGCCACCGCAATATCGCATCGCAACCCAGCCGTGCACATCAACGAACAATGCCCGTGGGGTGTGCGGCCTGCCCGCATCCGCCTGATCAGCGCGGCGCCGGGCAATGCAGCGAACAGGGCCAGGAGACAGCAGATCATGTTGCGTTCCTCCTGGCCCTGACCTCAGGACTTGTGGCAGCAAGAGCTGGCGACGGCTCTCGCCGGCGCATCGGCGCTCAGCACGCTGCGGCCGTTTCGCTCCGGTGCGATATCCTGCGCCGGATTGGCCGCGAAGAAGCCGTTCGGCTTCAGCATGAAGCCGGCATATTCCACCGGCATCACCGGGAAATCCTCGGGCTTGCAGACATGGGTGTGACCGAATGAGTGCCAGAGCACGATGTCGGTGTTCTCGATATTGCGATTCTGCTCGATGTAACGCGGCAGGCCGTCGCCGCCGGCATGGACGTTCGGGTAATCGCCACTGGCGTATTTTTCGGCAGGATCATAGGCCGTGACCCAGACATGCTTGGTGGCGAAACCGCCGCGCTTGCGCACGAAGCTGCCTTCCTGCGCCAGCATCAGCGGACTCGGCATCACGGAGAGCTTGTAACCGGTGGGATTGCCGACGCCGTTCTTGCTGTTCGGGTTGGTGACCTTCCAGTAACGGCCGCTCTGTCCGTCTGCGATCGCCGCCGCATCGCGCTCGCGGGACAGCGTGCGGCTCTTGAGGTCGAACGCATTGCCATGCGGATTGTCGGTACCCCACGGACGCTGCGCAAATTCGTGCTCGGTCACGGTGTTGCCGCCGCCGTCGAGATCCATATGCATGCGGACATTGAAAAAGTGTTGGTGCGTTGGGCCGCCCAAGTTCTCGTCGACCATGCCGCCCCAGGCATATTTCTGGCCGGGCGCAACTGCCGCCGTCTGGATGATGCCGGTGAGCTTGGCCTCAAGCTGGATCGTGCCGTCCTGATAGAGATACCAGTAGAAACCGTAGTCGTAGTTTCCAACCGTAGCAAAGAAGCTGATGACCAGACGTCGCGAGCGGCGTACTTCGAACAGCCCGTTGCGGAACTCATAGTGCTTCCAGAGGATGCCGTAATCCTCTTCATGCATGCACACGGCGTTCTTCATCGTGAACGGCTTGCCCTGCTCGTCGGCTGCCGGGATATCGAAATAGTGGATGTTGCCGAGGCAGTCGCAGCCCAGCTCCAGTGCGTTGGTGAGCATGCCGAGACCGTATTCGCCAGCATCGAAGGCCGACTTCCAGTAATGGTTCGCGCTCGGGTCGGCGTAAGGCACCACCATTTCGGTGACGCTGGCGCGGTGGATGATGGAGCGTTTCTTGTCACCGTCCTGATAGGCAAGCTGGTTCAGCACCAGCCCTTCGCGCGGCGTAAAACCAACGCGAAAACTCCACTTCTGCCACTCCACGTTCCAGCCATCGACCTTGAAACTCGGCCCCTCCGGCTGCTCGATATTCAGCGGCTTGATGTCGGTGCGCGGAGTGGTGTTCTCGTGGGCGCCATAATTGCGTTTCTTCTTCGGAATCGGAATGACGACTTCGTCGTCGAGCAGATCCACCACCTTTTGATGGATCAGATCGACGACCGCCACCACGCCCTCGACTGGATGGGCATAGGCATTGTCCTTGATATCCTCGCGGAAGAACGTGACGGCGCGCACGATGCGGCGGCCGCGCTCGAAATCGCGATCGAAAAAGCCCGACGAGAACGGATCGACCTGCGCCATCTCCATGTCCTTGTCGGACATGCCACGGCGGCGCATCGCATTGCGCCAGCCCTCATCGGATTTGACGATCTGTTCGCACAGCATGAACTCGCCGATCATCACCGGCGGCTGGCCGTAAGGCGCTTCGGAATTCGGCAGTAACTTGGTGCCGACGATCTTGCTGGCGGTCAGATCGACGATGTATTCGGTCGATGCGCCGGTTTCCGAGTCCAGCACCACGATGAAGGCGAGGCGCGGAAGCGGCGTGCCACTGGCATAGGCGCGCAGATCGGCCTTGCTCGGCTCTTCCAGCCGCACGATGGGAAAGCGCGCACGCACCGATAGCTTGGCATCACTCTTCACGAGATCGCAGGCCGCACCGATTTCATCGAGCGACAGCGGGTTGAGCGGATGGAATGGCACTGGCGCAGCCGTCGGCTGGACGGTCGCATCGCTCTCGATCTTGGTCATGACCGTCATAGGCAGAACTCCTGAAGGCGCTTGGCGCCGCGAGGGATTGGAAAGCGTCGAGGGTTAAGGGCATTCATTGGAGACGCTCGCGACCGGGAGCCGCCGAGAACAAGGCTTGCGTGTAAGGGTGTTGCGGGTTGTCGAAGATGTCGGCGGTCGGACCGTTTTCGACGATCTCGCCGGATTTCATCACCATGATGCGGTCGCAGAGTTCACCGGCGACGCGCAGGTCGTGGGTGATGAACAGCATGGCGAGGCCAAGCCGGCTGCGCAGATCGGCGAACAGTTTGAGTACCTGCGCCTGCACGGTGACGTCGAGCGCCGAGACGGCTTCATCGGCGATCAGAATCTGCGGCTCCGAGGCCAATGCGCGCGCGATACAGATGCGCTGGCGCTGGCCGCCGGAGAATTCATGCGGAAAGCGATCGAGTATCTGGGAGTCCATGCCGACGAGCTCCAGCAAGGTCGCCACTCTGGCGCGCGCTGTTTCGGGCGTCGCACCGAAATTGACGACGCCTTCAATCAGGGACCGCCCGACCGACAGGCGCGGATTCAGTGACCGATACGGATCCTGGAATACGACCTGAATGTAGCGGCGATGGGGACGCAGCGTCTCGTTGGACGCGCGGGCGATATCGGTGCCGAGCAGGCTGATCTGGCCTGATGTCGGCTTCATCAACCGCGACACGCAACGCGCCAATGTCGACTTGCCGGAACCGGATTCCCCGACCACGCCGAGGATTTCGCCGCGACCGAGCGTGAACGCGGCTTCCCTGACAGCTTGTGTCACCCTGCCCCGGCCGAAGAAGCCGCGATGACCATAGGTCATCTTCAGCGCCTTCACTTCCAGCACTGCCGGCGATGGCTCGCGAAGCTCGGGAGTCCTGCGAATGCCCTTGGGCACGGAATCGATCAACAGGCGCGTATAGGGCTGCGCGGGATTCTTCAGAACGGCATCGGCGCTCCCGCTTTCGACAACGACGCCCTTCTGCATCACCACCACCTGATCGGCGATATCGGCGACGACGCCGAAATCGTGGGTAATGAACAGAACGCCGATATTCTTGCGCTTCACTAGGTCCTTGATCAGTACCAGGATCTGTTTCTGCGTCGTCACGTCGAGCGCCGTAGTCGGCTCGTCGGCGATCAGAAGGATCGGTTCAAGCAACATCGCCATGGCGATCATCACGCGCTGGCGTTGACCGCCGGAGAGCTGATGCGGATAGGCCTGCATCATCTGCGCGGCGTTCGGCAGCAGCATATCCTCCAGCGCGGCCAGAACGCGCCTATCGACTTCGGCTTTCGGATGTCGCTCTACGGAATGCCATTCGATGAGCTCGGCAAGCTGCTCACGCACGGTCATGACCGGGTTGAGCGCCGTCATCGGCTCCTGGAAGATCATGCCGATGCGGCTGCCACGCAATGCGCGCATCCGGTCGTCCGTGGCGCCGATCAATTCCTCCCCGAGCAGCTTGATCGAACCAGCCACCGGCTTCAGTCCTTCAGGAAGCAAGCCCATCACACTGAAGGCCGTCACGGACTTGCCCGAACCGGATTCACCGACAACGCAGACGATTTTGCCTGATGGCACCGTGACGTTGATATCCCTGACGATGCCGCGACCGTCGGCATCATGCATCAACCCGACCGCGAGACCCGAGACATCGAGAACCAACTCGCTCATTTGACGCCTCCCACCGAACGCGCCAGACGGGGATCGAGCATGTCACGCAACCCGTCGCCGAGCCGATTGATGCCGAGCACGGTGAGCGCAATGCAGATACCGGGGAACAGCATCAGGCCTGGCCTGACCTGAAAATATAGCCGCGCGTCGGCCATCATGTTACCCCAGCTCGGAATCTCGTCGGGCATGCCGATGCCGAGGAAAGACAGTGAGGCTTCGATCAGGATCGCGGACGAGGCGATATAGGTCGCCTGCACGATCAGGGGGGCGAGAATGTTTGGGACGATGTGCCTGATCACCAGCACCGGCAACCGTGTGCCCATGCTGACCGCAGCCTCGACATAGGCCTCCTCGCGTACGGTGAGCACCACGCTGCGCACCATGCGCGCCACGCGGGGAATTTCGGGAATAGCGATAGCGATGCAGATGGTGACGAGATTGGCGCCGAGCCCACCGATCAGCGCGATGGCCAGCAGGATCGCGGGGATCGCCATCATGCCATCCATCATGCGCATCAGCACATTATCGATCCAGCGCACCATGCCGGCGATCAGGCCGAGCGCGCTGCCGGCAATGACGGCAATGATAGCCACTACCGCGCCGACGATCAGCGACACGCGGCTCCCATAGATTAGCCGGCTCCAGATATCGCGGCCGAGGTTGTCGGTGCCGAGCCAGTTGACCGCGCTCGGCGGACGCAGCCGCAATCGCGGTTTGAGCGCAGCCGGATCCACAGTCCACAAGACGCTGGCAAAGATCGCGACCAGTGCAAGCAGGACAAGAACGCCGAGGCCGAACAGGATAGTTCGGTTGCGCAACAGCTTGCGGGCGGAGCTCCACACATCGACGGGCGAAGATGCGGGCGCGATGACGGTCGTGGCGGTCATTGTGCGCTGATCCTCGGGTCGAAGAAGGTATAGCTGATATCGACCAGGAGATTGATCGCCACATAGGCGCCGCCGAACACCATGATGATGCCCTGGATCACCGGATAGTCACGCGCCAGAACCGAGTCGACAGTGAGACGACCGAGGCCGGGCAGATTGAAGACGCTCTCGGTGACGACAACCCCACCGATCAGCAGCGCCACTCCGATACCGACGATGGAGACGATCGGCACTGCCGCGTTGCGCAACGCATGTTTGAACACGACGATGCGCTCTGGCAGACCCTTGGCCCGCGCTGTGCGGACGAAATCTTCATTCAGGACTTCAAGCAGGCTGGTGCGCGCGACGCGGGCGATCAGCGCGACGTAAACAAGGCTCAGTGTCAGCGTCGGCAGTGCAAGGTGCCAGAGGAAGACGCCGAGGCCCGCGGACAGCGGTGCGTAACCCTGCACGGGGAACAATCCCAGCTGCATCGACAGCAGATAGATCCAGAAATAGCCGATCGCGAAGGTCGGCACAGCGAAGCCGGTGACCGAGGTCCACATGGCAAAGCGGTCGAGCCAGCCGCCACGACGCCAGGCCGCGAATACGCCGATCGGCACGCCGACGAGCACCGAGAAGACGATCGTGGTGATCGACACCGAAAGTGTCGGCCCGATGCGTTGCGCGATCAGCGTCGAGACCGGCTGGTTGGAGACAATCGATATCCCCAGATCGCCCTGTAGCAGTCGCCACAGCCAGTGCAGGAACTGCACCGGCAGGGGCTGATCCAGGCCGAGCCGCGCGCGGATCGCCGCAATGGCTGCCGGATCGGCATTGTCACCCGCGAGCTGCGCGGCGGGATCGCCGGACGAGAAGCGCAAAAGCAGGAACGCGATCAGCGCGACCACCGCGAGCACGGGGACGACCGATATGGAGCGCTTCAGGAGGACGCCGGCGACTGCCATGACGTTATGCCGTCTTCTCGACGTTCCAGAACAGCGGCGCAGGAGCGTGGACGATGTTCTTCAGCGCTTTGCTGTGGGACACCGGCTGACGAAACTGGCCGCCCGGTATATGCGTCATCACGTCATAGGCGCGCTTCTGGATTGCTTCGGCGACCGTCTTCTGGGCGTCGGCCTCAGGCTCCAGCGCGAATTTGTTGCGCAGGCTTTCGATCTCGGCGTCCTCCGGCCAGCCGAAGAAGCCGCCGTTCTTCCCGCGGGTGTCGAGTACGGTGCTGGCCAGCGGGTTCATCAGCTCAGTCGTGGTGGTGACCCAATGGGTCATCGACCAGCCGCCATTGGCGGTCGAATCCTGCTTGACGCGGCGCGCCAGCACCGAGCCCCAGTCCATGGTCTGCACTTCGACATTCATGCCGATGGCACGGAGCTTCTGCGCGGTGACGGTGCTGGAGCCGGACAGCAACGGCGAGTCCGTGCCTTGCAGCATCACGACCTTCTCTCCCTTGTAGCCGCCCTTCTTCAGGAGATCCTTGGCACGTGCGATATCCGGCTTGGTGTTCCAGCCAACCTCACTCGCCAGCGGCGTGGTGACGCCGAACATTGCGGCAGAAGCCTGATAATATTCGGGATTGCCGACCTGCGCATCGAGCCAGTCGGCCTGGTCGCTCGCATACATCACGGCCTGCCGGATTTCCTGCTTGTTGAACGGCTCCGTGAGCCAGTTCATGCGCACCACCGACATGAAGCCAAGTGGATTGTAGTCGGCGACGGTCACGTCCTTTGCAGCAATCAGCGACGGCAGGATGTCGTGCGGCGCAGCCTCGAGAAAATCGATCTCCTTGTTGATCAGCGCATTCGCCGCCGTCTGGAAGTCCGGCATGCTGATCCATTCATAGCGATCGATCTTGACTATCTTGCCGCCAGCGAGACCATCGGATGGCTCGTCGCGCGAAACGTAATCAGGATTGCGCTCATAGACGGCGCGGCTCCCCGGACGAAACTCCGACGCGATAAAGCGGAATGGCCCGGAGCCAACGAATTCCGCGACCGGCTGGTCCGGCGCCTGCGCGGCAAGGCGGGCCGGCATGATGAAGGGCATGATGCTGGACGGCTTGGCCAGTGTCTGCAGCACCTGCCCGTAGGGGGACTTCAGCACCATCTGGAATGTTCGCTCGTCGACGGGCTTCAGCTCCGCGACGAAACCCATCATCCGCGAGCCCATGGTGTCGCGCTTGGCCCAGCGCTGCAGCGACGGGATCACGTCGGCCGACGTCACCGGCGCGCCATCATGAAACTTCAAGCCCGAGCGCAGCCTGAACGTATAGGTCAGCTTGTCGGCAGAGACCTCATAGGCCTCCACCATCTGCGGCCGGACCTGGAATTTCGAATCGGTGGAGAACAGCGTGTCATAGATGTTCAGGCCGTGGTTGCGGCCGGTCCATGCGGTGTTGATCAAGGGATCGGTGGCACGCAGCGGCGCGTGCATGACGGCGCGGATGACCTTGCTTGATTGTGCGCGCGCGATGCGCGGCATCATGCCTGCGGCAAGACCCGCGGCACCGGCCTTGAGCAACGAGCGACGGCTGAAATCACTGAACATGGCGGTCTCCAGGCAATGAGGGTGATGCGAAAACGTCAGACGGAAGATTTGGACAGCGCCTCGCCGATGGCGCGGAACGCCGCAAGCCAGCGGTGGTCGATGGCGATATCCATCGGCTTTGGTTGTGCCGCGACCTTGACGATCACCGTATCGGTGGTGGGGTCGATGTAGACCCACTGGCCATGGATGCCGACGGCGGCCAGATCGAGCCGCGCGGGATCGACCGTGTACCAGCAGGCGCGATAGCGGCCGCTCGGGAAGACGAAGGCGAGATCGCCATTCGCCCAGGCCTGAGTATCCCCGTTGAGATGGATATCGTCGATCCAACTGCCGGGCACCACCTGCGTGCCGTTGGCGAGACCGCGATTGCGGATCATCTCGCCGAAGCGCCCGAGATCACGCACTGTCGCGCAAACGCCGCCAGCAGAACGTGACGCGCCATGGGTATCGAGCGTGATATAGGCGTCGTCCTCGGCGCCCATCGGCGCCCAGATGTAATCGGACAGGATTTGCGCATAGGGCTTGCCACAGGCCTTCTCATAGACCCAGCCCAGCACGTCGGTATTGGTCGACACATAGTGAAACACCTTGCCATGCGGTCCACCATTCGGCCGCAGCGTCGCGAGGAAGCTGCGTTGATCGCCCTGCGCGGTACCGTTCGGCAGCACGTCCCAGCCATTACAGAGACGATACTTGACGACGTCGCCTTCCGGATCGTCGTAGTCCTCGTCGAATTTGATCGCGACCGTCATGTCGAGCAGGTTGCGGACCGTGCAGCTGCCATAGACTGACGCCGCGACTTCCGGAACGTAATGCGTGACCGGCTTATCGGGATCGAGCAGACCGCGCTCGACGAGAATGCCGCCCAATGTGCCGCAAATCGACTTGCTGACCGAGCACACCAGATGAGGCGTATGCGGGGTCATGCCCTCGCCGTACCATTCGCTGACGATCTTGCCGTGCTGCATCACCAGCAATCCGTCGGCATAGGTCTGCGCCAGCGTTTCGGCGACCGTCGTCTGTTTTCCGTCGGCGATAAAGGCCACCTTGGCGAGATCGCGAACCGACGAGGTCAAGACGCTCGGCCTTGAGGAGCGTCGGATATCCGCCGTCGGCAGCACCTGCCGCGTATTGCGAAAGCTCCACTGGCTGTACGGATAATTCCGCCAGTTGAACCGGGTTACCAGCGCTTCGGCCGCAGGAGGCGCCCCCTTCATGACGTCACTTGGCTTCATCTCGACCTCGTACGGCACCGCAGCATGATGGCGAGCGGCTGTTGCGGGCTGCTCGGATGCGTGATCATCGGCGGAGGTCAATTTGGCCGTTATCAAGAATCGGCAATTCTTCGGAGAATCAGCACATGCCTTTCCGGCTGGACTGGCATAGGCTTTGCTTAAATTGACGATTGCACATCGATTGGTCGGCCAAGAGTGGGTCCAGCATGCTGTTGTCTCCTGATGTCTCCGCTGGTGGAAGCGCTGCAATAGCTACGGATTCCTGGCTATTCGACGCCGCAAGCGATGACGTCGATACGCATTGCGCCAATCTCGGCCGCTGGCGGCTGGACTACGATCAAATCAGCAGCGGCGCTTTTCGCGGCACTTTCACCGAGGTACGGCTCCCCGGACTTCAGGTGTTCAGGGAAACCACGAGCCAGAAAGTGCGGCAATACGGGCTGCTCGGCACCGACAGTTTCGGCATCGCGCTACCGTGGAACACCCAGACCGATATCAACTTCAACGGTGGCTGCATGTCGCCGGGCAATGTGATCGCGTGCTTCGACGCGGAAGTCGACATGTGCACGCCGCCGGAATTCGAATTGCGCGGTGTGGTGATGGACGCCGCGCTGATGGAAAAAACGCTGGCGGCCTTGCAGATCGAATTGCCTGACGGCCTCTGGCACCAGTTGAGAGAACTGAAGACGGACCCCGATTCCATCGACCGGGTCCGGCAGTTGCTGGTCTATGTGCATCAGATCGTCGCCGAGACACCGCAGATTCTGGACGACATCGCCGCGCGTCAGCACCTCGAAGACAATTTGCTGTCGGAGATCATTGATCTGTTGCCGACGCTGCAGCCCTGCGACGACCTGCGCGGCGGCAATGCACGCAAGCGTCTGGTCGAACGTGCCTGCGCCCTGATGCTCGCCCGGCCGGATGAGCCCATGTCGATCCTCGACGTCTGCAAGGGTGTCGGCGCCAGCCGCCGCAAGCTCAACTACTGTTTCCAGGACGTGCTCGGCAGCAATCCGATCCACTATCTTCGCGCCGTCCGGCTCAACCGCGTCCGCCGCGAGCTGAAGCAATGCACCGATGAACAGATCGGCGTGTATGATATCGCCGTGAAATGGGGTTTCTGGCACTTCAGCCAGTTCTCGCTCGACTACAAGCGCCACTTTGCGGAATTGCCGTCCGAAACCTTGCGCCGGGCGCGGATGCTCCACTCCTAGCGCCCCGGCCCCGCGAGTGAACGGCGCGGCGCCGAGCGCGCAGTCTCATATTCATCGCGCGTGCGGGCGACCAGCGTCGCTACGGGCTCGATTGCAGCAACGCCTGAGACAGAGTGGCCTGCGCTCCAGACGTCGCGCCATCGCTTGACCCCGGACGTCGCTTGCCGGCCATAGAGCGCATCGGCGCGTTCTTTGGTCATGTCCGTCGGCAGATCTTTCGGATCAAGGCCCGCGGCGACAATGGAAGGAACCAGCGTATTGGTTTCCAGGCCGGTGAAGGCCCGTGACAGCAGGACATCGTCGAGCTCGGACGTGACGAGCATCTGCTTGTACTCGTCCACCGCCATGCTCTCCTCGGTGGCAATGAACTTGGTGCCCATATAGCTGAGATCACAGCCGAGCACCTCGGCGGCAAACACCGCCCGCCCGTCCGACACGCCGCCGGCCAGCACGACCGGCCCCTCCCAGAACGAGCGAACCGCGCGGACGAAGGAAAAGCCGTTGACCCAGCCGGTCTGCCCGCCAGCACCCGCTGTCAGCAAGACGAGGCCGTCGACCCCCGCCGCAATGGCCTTCTTCGCATGACGGATCGAGGCAACATCGGCAAACACCATACAGCCTGCCTCATGCAGCGGACCGACGACCGCATCCGGCGGTCCGACGCTGGTGATCACCATCTCGCAGCCATGCCGGATCACCGTCGCCAGATCATCCTGCAAGGTCTCGCGACGCATGATGAGATTCGGGCAGAACGGGGCGTCGTCCGGCCCGAGCACGCCGAGAATGCGGGCTATCCAGTCATAGAGCTCGTCGTCGGTTCGGCAATTGGCCGTTGGAAACGAACCGATCACCCCAGCCTTGCACGCGGCAATGACAAGTTCCGGGCCTGACACGCAAAACATCGGCGCCGCGACCAAAGGCACCGAGAGCCGCGGCCGGATTGCTTCCGCAAAACGCGCGGCACTCGCTTTACCACTGGGGTCGTTGATCGCGCGGCGGTCACCCGAAGGCAGCGGCATCTGTTTCCATCCCTCTCATTTTTCAGGAGGATAGCCGGAATTCTCCGGCGGCCGCTATGAGCCGGACGGAATGTCCGGCATGACGCGGCTATTCCGCGGGCGATGCCATCCCGTGCTCATGCGCCTGGCCATTTTCGTCCTTCTCGCGGCCTGAGCGCCGTCGCGATGACCATGCCGCCCGCGACGGCGCAGGAGGCCCGATAACCCATCCGATTTCTTAACCGATTGATCACCATAGTCGGCCAAGCTGCGCCATTGCGCGGCATGCCGCTGCGCGCGCTTGGACCGGATACGGCATGTTCCAGATGTTCCTGCGGGCCCGTGCCCAGAACTATCTTCGCAGCCTTGTCGGCGAGCGTGAATTCAGGGCGCGCTCCGCCGAGCGCGATGCCGAGACTGATCGCGAGCGGCTGGATTTCGTCCTTTCGGCCCTCGATAGCGCGCTCAGCAATGCCGAAGCCGAGCAGGCCGGCCTCACCCGGCGCGTCGACGATGTGCTGGCGCGCGCGGCTGTGACCTTCGGCAATGGGGACGACGAGTATCTGACGCGGGAGAAGCTCGACAGCGATCACCTCGACCTGTTCGAGACCGAAATTTCAAACGGCCAGCGCCGTTTGCGCGACCTTGCTGTCAGCATCTCCCATTTCAAGTTCCTGAGAACCGCCATGCTGTCGCGGTTTCCGGATTACAAGGCCCCCGCGTCGCGGACACCATCGTAACGGCAGGCGCCTATTCGCTTCGGGCGGAATCCTTGGCATCGCTCCAGCGCCGCTTGAAGCCCGCCGGATCCGGCGAACCACCATCGCGATTGCGCCGCCGCTCACCACTGAATGTCCGCATGTGATCGTTCACGAACGACGTCAGCTCGTTGCGGAAACGCTCAGCCGAGAATTTCTCGGCTTGCATCCGGCAGTCGGCACGCGAAAACGAGCTTTCATTCGCCACGAAGGCACGGACGCATTCCGCAATCGCTTTCGGTTCATTGGAATCGAAAAACATGCCGGTACGCAATTCGGGAGAGGCTGAGACCGTCTCGCGCGCACCGCCACGGCCGAATGCCAGAACCGGCGCGCCCTCGGATTCCGCTTCGACAACGATGATCCCGAAGTCTTCCTCGGCGGCAAAAACGAAGGCACGCGCCGTCGCCATCAATTCGCGCAGCTTCTCATCGCTGACGAAACCGACAAATGTCACGTTCGGACCGGCGATCGCCTTCAATCGCTCCGCATCCGGGCCATCACCGGCGACGATCAGCTTCTGATCCGGCAGTTCGGCAAAGGCCTGGATCACGGCTTCGATCTTCTTGTAGGGCACCAGACGACTTGCCGCGAGGAAGTGGTCCCCGATCGGCAGATCAGCCGGCAGCTTCGACATGGTCACCGGCGGATAGATGACCTTGGCGTCACGGCCATAGACCTTCTTGATCCGCTTGGCGACGAAATTGGAATTCGCCAGCATGGCATCCGGTCCATGGGCCGTGCGCACGTCCCAGATCCGGATCCGGTGCAGCAGCGCCCGCGCCAGCGCGCTCTTGATGCCGGCGGTATAGCCGCTTTCATTCAGATAAGCGTGCTGCAAATCCCACGCATAACGCATCGGCGAATGCACATAGGACACGTGAAGCTGGTTCGGGCCGGTGATCACGCCCTTGGCCACCGCATAACTGCTGGAAATAACCAGGTCGTAGCCCGACAGATCGAACTGCTCGATCGCGATCGGCATGAGTGGCAAATATGACCGATGACGTTTGCGGATGAACGGCATCTTTTGCAGGAAGCTGGTACGCGCCTTCTTGAAGCCAATCTTGGCGCGATCTTCCGGCGTCAGCACGTCGAACAGCGTGAACACATCCGCTTCCGGATAGCACTGCAATATCTCGCGCAGCACCTGTTCGGCACCGCCCAGCGTGTAGAGCCAATCGTGGACGACAGCGACGCGCATAGGACCTCAACGGCGAAAACGACGAATGTGGACTGGCCTGAAAATAGACCAACGCGCCCCTTCTACAATCCACTCCTACAACTTGCGTTAATTCGATTGCGAACTGTCGGTAAAAATTGAATCAATTCAGATGTGTTCTGATAACCTCTGGGAAGATGCTACCCGGTTTTCCGGACGTGGTCGGCACCATATCCATCCAGGGCAGACCAGCGCGCGTTCTGGTGCATCATCCGCACCGTTCAGCATAACGAGAGTTTTTGCGCATGATGACGTTACGCCAGGTTGAAGTGATCCGCGCCGTCATGGTGACGGGCACCATTGGCGGCGCTGCCAAACTCCTGAACGTGTCCGCGCCCGGCATCAGCCGCCTGGTCAAATACACCGAGAAGTCGCTTGGCATCCGCTTCTTCCAGCGCCAGAACGGACGCTACTTCCCGACGCCTGAAGCGCAGAATATTTTCGAGCAGATCAACGGTGTCTACAAGAAAGTCGACGATCTCACCGAGATTATCTCCAAAATTGGCCACGGAACGCTGTCGGAACTACGCATCGGATCGGTTCCCAGTATCTCGCAGGTGATGGTGCCGCGCGCCATCGAACAGGTGCGGCGTCGTTATCCCGGCCTGCGGATCGACATCAACATTCTCAAGCTTGAGGAGGCGATCGACTATCTGCTGCTCGGTCGCGGCGACTGCGTCGCCATGAGCTATCGGCTCGAACATCCCGGGCTCGACTTCATGCCGCTGGCATCCGGCGAACTGTTCTGCATCGTGCCGGAGGGACACGAACTCGCAGGGCGCAAGCAGGTGTCGGCCAAGGAGATCATCCGATATCCCCTCATCGGCATCGATCCCAACGATCCGTACGGCCGGATCATGGCGGAGATCTTCGCCCGCAATAAACTCAAATACGACATCACCATCCGGGCGAGATTTGGCACCACGGTCTGCGCCCTGGTGAAGGCGGGGTTGGGCATCGCGGTCATCGACCAGTTCACGGTGGCCCATGGCGGCTATCCCGGCGTCGAGGTGATCCGCATCGTCGAACCCACCCGGTTCGATACCTATGTCGCCGTGAAACGCGGTGCCCCGCTGTCACTGCATATCGAGCATTTCATCGACTGCCTGCGCACCGAGATGCGCGCGGTCGGCTCTCACAAAATTGCTGCTGCAAAGCCGGCCTCGCGCGTCCGTAAAAAATAACATCATGTTATGTTTGTTGTATAACAGGGTAATTGTGTTAGATCGCCGCCGCGCTATCTTTCTTTCCAGTTTTCCGATGAACGACTGACAGTGACCTTCGATCCATGACCTCCGCGACGCCCCATCACCCGGCAACGGGCCAACGCTTCCTCACCGGCTTGCTTGGCGCGCCGATCGCGCATTCGGCGTCACCGGCGATGCATGAGCGAGCTGCCCAGGCGATGGGCGCGCACGGCTACTATCAGCTGATCGAGATCGCCGGTGCCGACCGCAGCGAATTACGCCTCATTCTCGACAGCGTCCGTCGCCTCGGCTTTGCCGGTATCAACGTGACTTTTCCCTATAAGGAAGCGGTCGTCGACCTCCTGGATGATCTATCGCCCGGGGCCAAGGCCATCGGCGCCGTCAACACCGTCGTGGTCCGCGACGGCAGGCTGACTGGCCACAACACCGACACCACCGGCTTTGCAAGGGCCGCCAGGCAACTGGTCGCCAATTCCAACCACGGCCCGGTCGCGGTCATCGGCACCGGCGGCGTCGGCAAGGCCATCGCCTTTGCACTGGCCGATCTCGGCGTTTCGGAGATCCGGATTTTCGATACGGACACGGCCAAGGCCCGGCATCTCGTTTCCCTGCTCAACAACCGGCAAAGCATCCGCGTGGCGGACAGCGTCGATGACGCGGTTCGCGGTGCGGTCGGCATCGTCAACGGCACACCCATCGGCATGTTGCCCAATCGCGGCACGCCGGTGCCCGATGCGCTGCTGCATGCGGAAGCGTGGGTTGCGGATGCGGTGTATTCCCCGCTGTGGACGCCACTGCTCAACGCGGCGAAGGCGAAGGGAGCGCCGGTCATGACCGGCCGCGATCTGGCGATCTACCAGGCCGCGGATGCCTTTGAGTTGTTTACAGGATTTGCGCCTTCTACGACCGAAATGGGAATTGCTTTCGACGCTGTCATGGTCAAAAGGTACCCGACACCAAACGCAGCCTGAATGAAGCGGCCGCTCATAAGGCCGCGCCCACAAACACCACAATAGCAACAGGAGGATTCAATGAAGCCAGTATTTTTGGCGAGCGCCCTGCTCGCGACTGTATTGACCGGCGCTGCCATCGCGCAGTCCGGAGCCCCCATTAAACTCGCCAATGTCGCCGAATTGTCCGGCGGCGGCGCCACCGTCGGCACCAATTGGAAGAACGGCATCGATCTCGCGATCGAGGAGATCAATTCCAAGGGCGGCGTGCTCGGCCGCAAGCTGGAAGTGACCCACGCAGACTCGCAGTCGAACCCCGGCGTCGCACGTGCGCAGGTCCAGAAAGCACTCGATGCCGAACCTTATGTGCTGCTCGGGCCGGGCTATTCCGGTTCGGTGAAGGTCACCGCACCGCTCGCCGCCGAAGCCGGCATCGCGCAGATCATGGGCGGCGAAGCCGCCGAACTGACCCAGGCCGGTAACAAGTTTCTGTTCCGCACCTCGTTCGGCCAGCAGTCGTCGATGCCGAAGGTCGCCAAATACATCAATGACGAACTGAAAGCGAAGTCTGTCGCCATCGTCTGGGTCAATAACGATTTCGGCAAAGGCGGGCGTGATTCCATCAGCAAGGAATTCGCCAAGTACAATATCAAGGTCGCGGCCGATCTCTCCACTGAAGCCGGTCAAGCCGATTTCGCGGCCGATGTCAGCAAGATCAAGGCAGCGGCGCCGGATGCGGTCTTCGTCTATGTTAACGAAGAAGAGAGCGCGCGCATACTCAAGGAGCTGAAGCGCCAGGGCATCACCGTGCCGCTGGTCGGCGAAACCACGCTGGTCGGACAGAAGGTGGTCGAACTCGCTGGCGACGCAGCCAATGGTGCCCGTGGCCATGTCGGTCTCACCACCGACGCGCCAGTCGAACTGATCAAGGCGTTCCGCGACAAGTTCGTGAAGAAGTATAACTACGTTCCGGACCATAACGGCCTCAAGGGCTGGCTCGCGATCTACATGATCAAGGCCACCACCGAGAAGATGGGCAAGGTCGATTCCAAGGGCTTCGCCGACGCCCTGCACGGCTTCACCATCACCGCCGCCAAGGAACCAGGCATCCTGATGGACGCGACCTTCGACGCCAATGGCGATATCGATCGCCAGGGTTTCCTGGTCGAGATCGTCGAGGGCAAGCAGGTCGTCAAGCAGGTGCTGCCAAAGCTGAACAACTGACGACCCCTCAGCCATCATTGCGAGCCCTGACGAAATTGGCAACGCCAGTTTCGTTTGGGCGAAGCAATCCAGATGTCAGGAGCGAAGGCTGGATTGCTTCGTCGCTTCGCTAAGGGGAAAGCCGTAGGCTTTCCCTGACCTCGCACTGACGACCGATAGATCATTCACATCCACGCAACGCGTGGGAGACACGCCATGTCCAATCTCCTCGACCTCTTGATCGCAGGCCTTGCCACCGGAGCGATCTACGCCATCGTCGCTGTCGGCTTCACGCTGCTGTGGCAGACCTCGCAGACCATCAATTTCGCGCAGGGCGAATTCGTCATGCTGCCGGCCTTCCTCATGCTCGCCGTGATGCATGCTGGCGCACCGTTCTGGCTGGCGATCCTGATCGGCATCGCGCTGTCGCTGCTGCTGCTGGGCCTCGGCTTCAAGATGTTGCTGGTCGATCCGATGCTGCGCCATGGCGTGCTGCCGCTGGCGATTGCGACCATGGCCCTGGCCATCGGCATCAAGGAAGCCGCCAAGCAATTCTGGAGCGCCGAAGCCTCGCCATTTCCATCGATCATCCCGGGCGGGGACATCACAATTTTCGGCCGCGTCGTCGCCCTGCAGAGCATTGGCGTGCTGGTGCTGGCGATCCTCGCCGTGCTCGGCCTGACAACGCTGCTGAACCGCACCTCCATCGGTCACCAGATGCAGGCCGCCGCGCAAAACCCAACCGTCGCGCGCATTATCGGCGTGCCCGTTGAGCGCATGATCCTGCTGACCTTCCTGATCAACGCGTTTCTGGTCGCACTGGCCTCACTCCTCATCACGCCGATCTATCTCGCCAAGTTCTCCAATGGTGAAGTGCTCGGCCAGGCCGCATTCATCGCCGCCATCGTCGGCGGCTTCAATCAGGTCCGCGGCGCCATTGCCGGCGGCCTGCTGATCGGCGTCGTCGACAATCTGTCAGCCGCCTATGTCTCCACCCAGTATCGCGCTGCCGTGCCATTGGTTCTGCTGATCGCGATCATTCTGTTTCGGCCGCAGGGCATGCTTGGCCGGCCTGAGGAGCGCACCGTATGACTGCGGCGAAGTATCTCAAGATCGGGTTTGGCATCGTTGTCATTGCCGCGCTGATCGTCGTCCCGATGAATTTCAACCGCTACGGCCTGTTCATCCTGAGCCAGTGGGCCGTGATGACCATCGCCGCCATGGGGCTCAATCTGACGCTGGGCTATGCAGGGCAGGTCTCGCTGGCGCAGGGCGCCTTTGTCGGGATCGGCGCCTATACTGCTGCGATCATGACATCGAATGGTCTGCCGCTGATTGGAGCACTCGGCGTCGCCATCCTGCTGTGCTTCGCCATCGGCTGGATTCTCGGCTATCCCGCCCTGCGCGTGCAGCACCACTATCTGGCCTTCGTCACCCTCGCCTTTTCGACGCTCGCTTTTCTCGTATTTCGGAACGAGGATTGGCTGACCAAGGGCATTTACGGCATCAGTAACATCCCTCGCCCGGAGATCTTCGGCTATCCAACGCGGCGACCGTTGCCATTCTATTATGTCTGTCTGGGATCGCTCGGACTGGTTTCACTGGCAGTCTGGTGGCTGATCCGTTCGCCTTGGGGCCGCGCCTTCATTGCGCTGCGCGAGAATCCCGTGCGCGCGCTCTCGCTCGGCATCGACACACGGCGCTATACGCTGATGGCCTTTGCGATCGGTTCCGCACTCGGCGGTGTCGCCGGCACGCTCTATGCGCCACTGACGCAATATGTCGATCCCGTGCCTTTCCATCTGTCGCTGTCGCTGGATCTCCTGATGATGGTGATCGTCGGCGGCTCCGGTTTCTTCTTCGGGCCGTTCCTTGGCGCGATGATCGCCGTGTTGCTGCCTGAGTGGCTGCGCTTCACGCAGGGCTACTATCTCATGCTTTACGCCATCGCGGTCATTCTACTGCTGATCTACTCACCCACCGGCATTCTCGGCATCCTCGACCGCTTCATCTCTGAACGCCGGACAAAGGCGGCCTCGGCCCAGCGCGCCGTTGCGAAGGCCAAGCTGGAGGTGACGCCATGAGCGTGGTTCTTGAAGTCAGCAATATCCGCAAGAGCTTTGGCGGCATCAACGCCGTCAATGGAGTGTCGTTCGATGTGCAGGAAGGTGAAATCCTTGGCCTGATCGGCCCCAATGGCTGCGGCAAATCCACGCTGTTCAATTGCATCCTCGGCCAGCTCACGCCGAGCGCCGGGGAAGTGAAGGTCGACGGCAAGGTGGTCACCGGTATGCGACCTTCAGAGCTGAACGGCCTCGGCGTCAGCCGCACGTTTCAATTGCTGCAGGTATTCCCAAAGCTTTCGGTGCGCGAGAACCTGATCCTTGCCGGGCAGGAGCATCAGGGCAACATGCTGTCACGCCTGATCGGCCCGTCCGACGCCGGACTGACCGAGGCTGCCAACCAGATGATCGGCTTCTTCAAGCTCGACCATCTCGCCAACGAGCCTGCAGGTGGCCTCTCCTACGGCCAACAGAAGCTACTCGATGCGGCAATGGCCTTCATGGGCGGACCGCGCCTCGTACTGCTCGACGAGCCTGCCGGCGGCGTCAACCTGACCATGCTCGCGGATCTCAAGGACCGCCTCGCGGCGATCAACCGGGAGAAGCGCGCCACTTTCGTTGTCATCGAGCACAACATGGAATTCGTGATGTCGCTCTGCACGCGCGTGATGGTGATGGCCGAAGGCAAGGTTCTTGCAGTGGGGCGACCGGACGAAATCCGCGCCAATCCTGCCGTGATCGAAGCCTATCTGGGACATTGAGGATAGTGCCATGAACGATGCAATCCTGGACGTTCAGAACCTTGTCGGCGGCTACGGCAAGATGACGATCCTGAATGGCACCACCTTCTCGGTGCCGGCTGGGTCGATCACCACCGTTATCGGGCCAAACGGCGCCGGCAAGTCTACGGTGTTCAAGGCCATCTTTGGCCTGCTGAAACTGCGCGAAGGCAAGGTCACGTTCAAAGGCAAGGACGTCACCGGTCTCAGCCAGCGCGCGCTTCTGACGGCGGGCATCTGTTATGTCCCGCAGGGCCGCAATATCTTCCCGGAACTGACGGTCCGTCACAATATCGAGCTTGGTGCCGTCGCCGCCGGCCGCGAGATCACCGATCTGCCGGCCCGTATCGAGGCCGCTCTCGACAAATTTCCGGTGCTCCGCACCAAAGCCAAGCAGCAGGCCTCGACCCTGTCCGGTGGTGAGCAGAAGCAGCTCGAAATCGCTCGCGGCCTGTTGCTTAATCCGCAGCTGGTGCTGATCGACGAGCCCTCCATCGGGCTGTCGCCGCTGATGGTGCTGCAGACCTTCAATATCCTGAAGGAATTGCGTGACCGCGGCGTCTCGATCCTGATGATCGAGCAGAATGCGCGCTCGGCACTGGAGATTTCGGATTTCGGCATCGTGCTCGAACTCGGCCAAACCCGCTTGATGGACAAGGCCGACCGTGTGCTCAACGATCCGCGCATCGGACAATTGTTCCTCGGCGGCGCGATGACGGAGACGGCAGCATGAACAAGCTCTCGATCGCCACCGTCTCGCTATCAGGCGCGCTGGATGAGAAACTCCGCGCCATCGCAGCTGCCGGTTTTGACGAGGTCGAGATTTTTGAAGCGGACCTTCTGTCCTTCAATGGAAGCCCCAGGGATGTCGGCCAGATGTGCCGCGACCTTGGCCTGACAATCTGCGCTTTCCAACCCTTCCGCGACTTCGAGGGCATGCCGGGGCCGCAGCGCAGCCGCAACTTCGCGCGCGCGGCACGCAAGTTTGACCTGATGAAGGAATTGCAGACGGATTTGATGTTGATCTGCAGCAATATCTCGCCGGCCTCGCTCGGCGGCATCGACCGCGCAGCGGCGGATTTTCATGAGCTTGGGGACCTCGCCGCGAAGCATGGCATGCGTGTCGGCTTCGAGGCGCTCGCATGGGGCGCTCATGTCAACGACTATCGCGATGCCTGGGAGATCGTGCGCCGCGCCAATCACCCGTCCATCGGCGTGATCCTCGATAGCTTTCATGCACTGGCTCCGGGCTTTCCGGTCAGCGCGATTGCATCGATCCCGGCCGACAAGATCTTTCTGGTGCAACTCGCCGACGCGCCGAAACTGGGCCTCGATGTCCTGTCCTGGAGCCGGCATTTCCGCTGCTTCCCCGGTCAGGGCGACCTGCCTGTGGCCAAGTTCATGGAAGCCGTGCAAGCTACCGGCTATAGCGGCGCGTGGTCGCTCGAGATTTTCAACGACCAGTTCCGCGCAGGCTCCGCCGTTCGCACCGCCACCGACGGATTGCGCTCACTGATCCTGTTGCAGGATCAACTGGCAAAGACACCGGCCGATGCCCTGCAGCCAAAGACATCCACCCGCGGCGTCGGCTTCGTCGAATTTGCCGTCAATGAGACCAAGGCGGCGGACCTTGCGACGCTGCTTGGCCAACTCGGCTTTCGCAGGACCGGCGCTCATCGCAGCAAGGACGTCGAACGCTGGTCCCAGGGCGCGATCGAACTCGTGATCAATTCGGAGCCGGACGGTTTCGCGCATTCGCATTACGTGACGCATGGCGCGGGCGTGTGCGCCATCGCACTGGACGTCGGCAATACCAAGCAGGCCATGGCGCGCGCCGAAGCATTGCAGGCGCGGACATTCTATCAGCCGGTCGGACCGGGCGAACTGGAAATCCCGGCGATCCACGGCGTCGGCGGCAGTCTTCTCTATTTCCTGGAAGCGGCCGGCAAGAACTGGGACGTGGATTTCGAGCCGCTCAAGAGCGATGCCGGTACAGACCATCTCTCCGTCGTCGATCACATCTCGCAATCGATGCCCTATGACGAGATGCTGTCGTGGCTTCTATTTTACACCGGCATTCTCGACCTGCAGCGCCTGCCGCAGATGGAAATTCCTGACCCGGTTGGCCTCGTGCAAAGCCAGGCGCTGATATCGGCCAATCAGTCGCTGCGTATCATCCTGAACGGATCATCCGCAACGCGCACGCTGTCCAATCGCTTCATCTCGGAGTTCTTCGGTTCCGGTGTGCAACATATCGCGTTCCTGTGCGACGATATTTTTGCTGCTGTGGCCGATATGCGCAAACGCGGCGCCAAATTCCTGCGCATTCCCGACAATTATTACGATGACGTGGAAGCCAAATACGGGCTCGACGCCGAGCTGATGGCTGCGCTGCGCGACAACCAGATCCTGTATGATCGTGAAGGCGACGGCGAATTCTTCCAGATCTACACGCCGAGCTTCGATGAGCGCTTCTTCTTCGAGATTGTCGAGCGCCGCAACTATCAGGGATTCGGTGCGCCCAATGCAGGCATCCGGCTCGCCGCGCAAACGCGTGACGCGCGGCCTGTGTCCGTGCCGCGCGCCTGACGAACGCGTTAAGGCTTACTTCGGCCGAACGCTTTGATCGCCACCGGGACTGCCGGGCGGCGGGATCACCGGCGTATTGCTGCTATCTGAATTCGGCGGGGGCGCCCGCATCGCGGGATCGACATTGCTCGGCGGGCACAGAACGCCATCTGACTTCGCAAGCCTATCGCCCAGCGGTTCCGGACTCTGGCCCGTTGTCGTGCCGCTGGGAGCAATCGTCCCCTTTGGAGTCGTTTGTGTCGGTGCACAATTGGCATTTGCACGTTCGGCCGCCGGCGGCGCGGTCAGTGCGGGAGGTGTGGCGGGCGTCGGGGGCGCCTGCGCGAAAACAGTGCTGGAACCGGCGATGACAAGACCTGCGATGACGAGCGACTGTTTGATCTGCATCCGGAGCAAACCGCGGGCGCCAATGGAGGTTCCGGCCTCGCGCTCCAACAGTCAGGATTTAATGTAGCGGATCAGCGAAAAATGCCCCATCGGCGGCATCGGCCGGCGCTCGGCCAGCGTGATCCCACCGTGCACCGTTGCCCAATCCGCCAGACGCTTCCACGGAAATTCCGGTCGCCAGCCGAGCCGGCGCGCCAGCGGCGCAAAGGCCAGTTCGAAAGCCTTGCGCGGACCGCTTTCGGCGCCGATGTGATTGACGAGAATAAGCTCGCCGCCTGGCTTCAACACGCGGATGAAATCGTCCAGCGTCGCTTCCGGATCGGGTACGGCGGTGATGACATATTGCGCCACCACAGCATCGAAATGATTATCGGGGAATGCGAGGTTCTTCGCATCCATGACCGCAAGCGTTTCGACATTCGTGAGGTTGTGGGCGCGGACGCGCTCATGCGCCTTGCGCAGCATCGGCTCGGAAATATCGACGCCGCAAATCTTCGTGGTGCGGGCATAATCGACCAGCGACAATCCGGTGCCGACACCGACATCCAGGATGCGGCCACCGATGCGATCAGCCTCGATGATGGTCGATTGCCGACCACTATCGAACACCTTACCAAAAACGAGATCGTAAATCGGCGCCCAGCGCCCGTAAGCCTTCGCGACCCCCGCGCGGTCGATATCGCCAGCCATGCCCCTACCCTGAACTCTTACACACGCATCGCTGCGACGGCGGGGACATTAGCATCGCGGGGGGAGGTGCTGACAGGGCTTTTCGCCGCAGCGCTCTTGATGAAGCCGCCGCCGAGCACGCGGGCCTGTCCGTCCGGCGCGTCGTAGAACACACAGGCTTGCCCCGGCGACACCCCCTCTTCGCCGCCGACCAGTTCGATCTCGTAGCCACCATTCACAGCACGCAGCCAGGCCGGCTGTGGGCCACGGGTCGAGCGCACCTTGACGAACAGCTCAATGCCATTGCCAACAGCGCTATCGAGCGTTCCGCCACCAATCCAGTTGACGTCGCGCAGCACAATGCGGTGCATCCGCAAGGCCTCGCGCGGGCCGACAACCACGCGCCGGGTGACGGCGTCGAGCTTGACGACATAAAGCGGTGCACTCGCTGCAATACCAAGGCCGCGGCGCTGGCCGATAGTGAAATGAATAATGCCGTCGTGGCGGCCGATGACATGGCCTTCCATGTCGACGATCTCGCCCGGTTCGAGCGCATTCGGCTTCAGGCGCTCGATCACGTCAGTGTAACGGCCGGACGGCACGAAGCAGATGTCCTGGCTGTCCTGCTTGTCGGCAACCGACAGATCGAACTGCCGGGCCAGTTCGCGGGTCTGCGGCTTGCTCATGTCGCCGAGCGGAAAGCGGAGATAATCGAGCTGTTCCTGCGTGGTGGCGAACAGGAAATAGCTCTGGTCGCGATCGGCATCGGCCGCACAGACCATGGCGCGCGAGCCATCGGCAAGGCGGCGCGAGGCTACATAATGGCCGGTCGCCAGCGCCTGCGCGCCGAGATCGCGCGCGGTCGCCAGCAGATCGCGGAACTTGACCGAACGATTGCATTCGATGCACGGCACCGGCGTTTCGCCGGAAGCATAGCTCGCGGCGAAATTGTCGATGACGGACTCGCGGAACCGGCTTTCGTAATCCAGCACGTAATGCGGGATCCCGATCCGCTCGGCCACGTCGCGGGCATCATGGATGTCACGGCCGGCACAGCAAGCGCCCTTGCGATGGGTGGCGGCGCCGTGATCGTAGAGTTGTAGCGTAATACCGACGACGTCGTAGCCCTGCGACTTCAACAGCGCAGCCGTCGCCGAGGAGTCGACGCCGCCGGACATGGCGACTACGACCCTGGTGTCCTCCGGACGGCCTTCGAGATCGAGACTGTTGAGCATGGTTTCGGTCACTGATGCGACCGCGCTGGCTGCAAACCGTCGCGATCAGGAAAACGGAGCCAAATCCCGGAACTTAAGGTCGGTCCGACGATGGTTGGGATATGGCACTTTAATATAGGCCGCCTTGCGCTCAATCAATCACGGCGCTTCGCCCGGAACGGCAATTCTTGCCGCCGGGCAGAAAAGATAATGCCGCGACAGTCTCCAAGGAGGTTCCATCTGGATTACAACACACTGATTTACAATGATATTTTCACAAAACGAGACATGGCCCGGTCCTTGCTGAAAGGAGGATAGAACTCTTCTGGAAAGGCCGCCCGTGGTTAGCGTCACGTCCGACATCGTCTCAAACGTCTCGTTTCAGAACGCAAGATCGAATTCGTCCCGCGACGATCAGCGGTCGGATGCCGACAGTTTCGGCTCGCTGGTTGACAGCAACACCAATGCCAGCGTCGTGACCGATCGCGCCGCAGCCGCCCAGCCTGATCTGCCAGCACCCGCACGGCGCGACGACACGCGCTCCTCGAGCAATGACCGCACACGGCAGTCTGACGATCGCGCTGACAACGCGGCTGCTAATACGCGCGACCGCGATACCCAGCCAGCCGATGCCACGCAGGACTCCCGCAAGGCGAAGAAGAGCGACCAGAGCGACACGAAGGCCGATTCCAAGGCTGACGCGAAGACAAGCGACAAGACCGACACCAAGGACGCCTCGTCCAAGGATACCGACAAGACCGCAACGACCGATGTCGACGCAACGGCTTCAACCGAGAAGCCCGTCGCGATCGCTGCCGTCGCCGTTGCGATCCCTGTGCCGGCGCCCACGACCGATGTTGCGGCAGCTCCGACCGCGCCCGAAACCACTGGCGCTGCACAGCCTCTCGCCATCGCTGCAGCCGTTTTGAAGGCCCAGACGGCAGCGACTGAAGCTGCAACGACCGACGCCGAAGCGGCGCCCGCAACGACGCCCCCGGAAGCCGAAGCAAATTTCGCGGCACTTATCGCATCCGCGACGCCAGCGGGCGGCAAAGCCGGCACGAAGAAGACCGGCGCAGCCGAAGCCACGACGGCATCAACGGCTGAGGTCAAATCAGAAGACAAGACGAAAGCGGCCACGACGACGTCCACGCAGCCAGTCGAAGTGGCCGCAGCGGCGATCGTCGGCAAAGATACCAAGCCGGGCGACAAACCCGTGGATGGCGTGGCAACTGACCCGACCGCCGTTGCACCGGAAGCTGCAAAGCCTGCGGCTGGTGCTGCCCATGAGCGTCGCACCGAACACGTTGCTCAGGCTGTAGTGCCGGATGTGGCCACGCCAACCACCAATAGCTTGCAGCAGCAGCCGTTGCAGACCGCACCGACGCCGATTGCAACTGCAACCCCGCAACTGACCGCGACGGTCGCGACCAACGCGCCGGTGCCTTTGAATGGCGTCGCCGTCGAGATCGCGCAGAACGCCAAATCGGGCAAGAGCAGCTTCGACATCCGGCTCGACCCTGCCGAACTCGGCCGTATCGATGTCCGGCTCGAAGTCGACAAGCATGGCAATGTGACCTCGCACCTCACCGTCGAGAAGCCGGAAACACTGACCATGCTGCGCCAGGATGCACCGCAACTGCAACGCGCGCTCGAACAGGCCGGCCTCAAGACCAACGACAGCGGACTACAATTCAGCCTGCGCGATCAATCGCAAGGCCAGCAGCAGAACAGCGGCGAGAATTCGGGCCGCAACGCCCAGCGCCTTGTGATCCACGAAGACGAGTCCGTGCCTGCGATTGCTGCGGGCCGCGGTTATGGCCGCATGCTGGGGTCCAGCAGCGGCGTCGACATCAGTATCTGAGGAGTGAACCATGGCAGTTGAAGCAACGACTCCACCCCCAGTCGTATCCGGTACCACACAGAACTCGAACTCGAGCAACAACTCCAGCTCGACGACCACCGGCATTGCGGATAATTTCCAGACGTTCCTGACGCTACTGACGACGCAGCTGCAGAACCAGAACCCGCTCGACCCGCTCGATACCAACCAGTTCACCCAGCAGCTGGTGCAGTTCGCGGGCGTCGAACAGCAGCTCAAGTCGAACGATCAACTGAAAGCCTTGGTCGATCTTGGCAAAGCTACGGAAGCGACGCAGGCGCTCATCTATGTCGGCAACAACGTCGCCGTCGATGGCAGCACGGCGCAATTCAAGACGTCGGCGACATGGAATCTGCTCGCCGACAAGGATGCTACAGCGACCGTCAACATTACGAATTCTGCTGGTAACGTTATCTACACCGGCAAGTATACGTTGAAGTCCGGCAACGGCACTTTCGTATGGGATGGCAAAGGCAATGACGGCATTCAGTACCCCGAAGGGGCTTATAAGCTGACTGCAACGGGCAAGGACGACAACGGCCGCGATGTTGCCATCTCCACTGAAGTTCAGGGCGTTGTCGATTCCGTCGATCTATCGGCAAGCCCCGCTTTGCTCTCGATCAATGGCAGCAACTACACGGTCGACAAGATCAAGCGTGTGGTGCGTCCGACGACCCCAACGACGCCGACAACCTGACGCTGCGACGCATCATCTCCTCGGGACAACATTTCGAACCAAATCCAGTTCTATTCGCATTGGAGTTGTAGGCTTAGGCAAATTTTAAGTCGCTGGGCGTAAGTTATTGAAGTGAGTTCAGTGGTTGAGAGTTTGTGAGTACGCCATGACAGAACCCCATCGCCCGAGGGTCAAATACGTCATCGGGCCTGACGGCAGTCCGTTAACAATTGCGGATTTGCCCGCGCCCGGAACCAAACGGTGGGTCATCCGCCGCAAAGCTGAGGTCGTCGCCGCTGTGCGCGGTGGCCTTCTCTCCCTTGAGGAGGCCTGCAGCCGCTATACGCTGACGGTCGACGAATTCCTCTCCTGGCAGTTTTCGATCGACCAGCACGGTCTGGCTGGCCTGCGGACCACCCGCATCCAGCAGTATCGCCAGTAAACGAATCCTTAACATCTCCAATTCGATGAAAACCGGCTCCCTCACGGGAAGCCGGCTTTCGCCATTTGGCCATATTTTTGCCACCCGTTAACCGCCGTTAACCATATCGAAACCATACCTCGGCAAAATTTGCCCAGTCGGTCGCTGAGGCCGAATCTCAGGGGCTGGTTCGTGCAGAGTCTTCTAAGTTTCCTTAAAGGTCTCGGCGCGGCGCGCCTCATGGCGATGGTTGCGGTCACCGCCGCACTCATCGGCTTCTTTGCCTTCGTCATCATGCGGGTCACGACCCCCCAGATGACCACCCTGTTCACGGACCTAAGCGTCGAGGACTCCTCGGCGATCATCAAGGATCTGGAACGTCAGGCTATCCCCTATGAGCTGAAGAACGACGGCGCCGCCATCATGGTGCCGAAGGACAAGGTCACCCGGCTCCGCATGAAGCTGGCCGAGGGCGGTCTGCCCAAGGGCGGCGGCGTCGGCTACGAAATCTTCGACAAGTCGGACGCCCTCGGGACAACAAGTTTTGTCCAAAATATCAATCACTTACGCGCTCTCGAGGGTGAATTGGCGCGAACCATCCGGGCAATCGACCGGGTGCAGTTTGCCCGCGTCCACCTCGTCCTGCCGGAACGCCCCCTGTTCTCCCGCGAAGCGCCCGAGCCTTCGGCCTCGATCGTGGTTCGCGTCCGCGGCGCCCTCGACCCACAGCAGGTCCGGGCGATCCGCCATGTCGTTGCCTCGGCCGTCAACGGCCTGAAGCCGGCCCGGGTTTCGATCGTCGACGAAGCGGGACAGCTGCTCGCCGATGGCGCCGCAGACCCGACCATGGAAGGCGCCACCGGCGACGAGCGCCGCGCCGGCTTTGAGAAGCGGATGCGCAGCCAGGTCGAAGCGATCGTGTCCTCGGTGGTGGGCGCAGGCCGCGCCCGGGTCCAGCTCACAGCCGATTTCGATTACAACAAGGTCACGCAGACCTCCGACAAATTCGACCCGGAAGGCCGGGTCTTGCGCTCCAGCCAGAGCCGCGAAGAATCCTCTGCAGTCGGCGAGCGGGATGGCCAGGTCACCGTCAACAACGAGCTGCCCGGCAATCAGGCGGCGGGCAATACGGGGACGGCGAAGGATCAAAGCAAGAAGTCGGAAGAAACCAACAATTACGAAATCTCCCGCGTCACCAAGACCGAAGTGACCGAAGCGGGCCGCGTCAATCGTATCTCGGTCGCGGTACTGGTCGACGGCAGCTACACCAAGAACGAGAAGGGCGAGCAGGTCTACGCCCAACGTCCCAAGGAAGAACTCGATCGCATCGCAGCGCTGGTCCGTTCGGCCATTGGCTTCGACCAGAAGCGCGGCGATCAGGTCGAGGTCGTCAACCTGAAATTCGCCGAGGGCCCAACGGTCGTTCCGACGCCGGAGCCGACAGGTCTGCTCGGCATGATGCAGTTCACCAAGGATGACGTGATGCGCGTCATCGAACTCGCAGTCATGATGCTGCTCGGTCTGGTCGTGATGTTCATGGTCATCCGCCCGCTGGTCCGCCGCGTCCTCGCCTCCGAGCCCGCGCCGGCGCTCCCGGCTGCCAACTCCCTCGTTCTTCCCGACGGTGTCGCCCTCAGCGCAGACGGACAGACCGTCGTTCCCGCCGGCGGCCCCAACATGATCGACGTCGCCACCATCCAGGGTCAGGTTCACGCACAGTCCGTGCATCGCGTGGGCGAACTGGCCGATCGTAACCCCAACGAAACCGCAGCCATCGTTCGCGCATGGCTGCAGGAACCGGCGTGATCTGAATGGCATCCGTTCCGCAAACCACTGGCGACAACAGCAGCGACATCGCCAGCGTCGTAGCATCGCTCGCACAGCGTCAGGGTGGGCGTGCGCCCGCGAAGCCGCTCAGCGGCCCGAAGCGTGCAGCCATCCTGATGCTGGCGCTGGGCGAACAATATGGCGGCAAGGTCTGGGCGCTGCTCGATGACGACGAGGTCCGCGAGTTGTCGCTTCACATGTCCTCGCTTGGCACCATCGAGCCGGAGACGGTCGAAGACCTGCTGCTCGAATTCGTATCGCGGATGTCCGCCTCCGGCGCCCTGATGGGCACCTTCGATGCCACCGAGCGGTTGCTGACGCAGTATCTGCCGTCCGATCGTGTCACCGGCATTATGGAAGAAATCCGTGGCCCCGCCGGCCGCAACATGTGGGAGAAGCTCTCCAACGTTCAGGAAGAGGTTCTCGCGAACTACCTGAAGAATGAATATCCGCAGACCGTTGCCGTGGTGCTGTCGAAGCTGAAGCCGGAGCATGCGGCGCGCGTGCTCGGCATCCTGCCCGAGGATCTCGCGCTCGACGTCATCAACCGCATGCTCAAGATGGAAGCGGTGCAGAAGGAAGTCATTGAGCGCGTCGAACAGACGCTGCGCGTAGAATTCATGTCGAACCTCTCGCAGACCCGTCGTCGCGACGCACACGAAGTCATGGCGGAAATCTTCAATAACTTCGACCGCCAGACCGAAACGCGCTTCATCACCTCGCTGGAAGAAGACAATCGTGAGGCCGCCGAACGCATCAAGGCGCTGATGTTCACCTTCGACGATCTGATCAAGCTGGATGCCGGCTCGGCACAGACCCTGATGCGCAGCATCGACAAGGACAAGCTGGGTATCGCGCTGAAGAGCGCCAACGAGGAAGTTCGCGCTTTCTTCATGGGCAACATGTCGTCCCGCGCCGCCAAGATGTTGACCGACGATATGGCCGCGCTCGGCCCGGTCCGTCTGCGCGATGTCGACGAGGCACAAGCGCTGCTGGTGAATTTGGCCAAGGATCTCGCCGCCAAGGGCGAAATCGTGCTGACCAAGAACCGCGCCGACGACGAGCTGGTGTATTGATGGCTGCCCCCGCAAAATTCCTGTTCGATATGGACTTCGCAGCGCCCGACAAGGCGCGTGCACCCGCGATCACGCCTGCGGAGATCGCGGAGAGGGTCGCCAATGCCGAAGCCCAGGCCTATCGCGCCGGCTTCGATGCCGCGCAGCGCGAAGCCAAGGCCGAAAGCGACCGTCGCGCGGCATTGGCGCTGGAACAGATCGGCGTTGCGATCTCCTCGATCTCGTCGCGCTTCGGGGCCATCGAAGAAAAGATGGAAACCGAAGCTGTCGATGTCGCCGTGTCGGTGGCACGCAAGCTGTGCGACGAATTGATCGCGCGCGAGCCTCTGACAGAAGTCATGGCGCTGGTTCACGACTGTTTCAAGAACCTGGTGTCGACGCCGCATCTCGTGGTGCGCATCAACGACCAGCTCTACGACGAAGCACGCGAGCGCATCGAGAAGCAGGCGAAGCAGAGCGGCTTCGCCGGCCGCCTCGTCATTCTGGCCGAGCCGGACATCGAGAACGGCGACTGCAAAATCGAATGGGCCGATGGCGGTGTCGTGCTGGAGCGCGCGGCCATCGACGCCAAGATCAACGAACTCGTCGGACGCTATATGGCGTCGCGCAATCAGGCCTGACAGGGCTGTGAGGACTAGAGCATGAGCGATCCACAGGTGCCGCTTCCCGATCTCAATGCCACCGATCCCGTCGCGATGGGAGACGTTGGCTATGCCGACGAAGAACAGGTCACGCGCATTGCCGCTGATCTCGAAGCGGTCTTCGACGTTCCGGTTCAGGTCTCGGCCGTGCTCGGCCGCTCCAAGATGGGGGTCGGTGAATTGCTGAAGCTCGGGCCCGGCACCGTGCTCGAACTCGACCGCCGCGTCGGCGAAGCGATCGACATCTATGTGAACAACCGCCTCGTCGCACGCGGCGAAGTCGTGCTGGTCGAGGAAAAACTCGGCGTCACCATGACCGAAATCATCAAGGCTGAACGCAGCTAACACCGGACAAACGGCGCCTTCGTGGCGCGACTACGAGATAACAGGAGATCACCATGCGGCTTCTCATCGTCGGCACCTTGAAGGGTCAGCTTACCACCGCCACCAAGATCGCCATGGATAACGGCGCCTCCGTCGTTCATGCCGAAGGCCACGAACAGGCGATGGGCGTGTTGCGCGGCGGCAAGGGCGCGGACCTGCTGCTGGTCGACGTCGCCCTCGACATCCGCGACCTCGTGATGCGGCTGGAAGCCGAGCACATCCACGTGCCGATCGTCGCCTGCGGCATCACCACCGATGCCCGCGCTGCGGTGGCCGCGATCCATGCCGGCGCCAAAGAATACATCCCGCTGCCGCCGGACCCGGAACTGATTGCCGCCGTTCTCGCCGCCGTTGCCAATGACAGCCGCGACCTGATCTATCGCGACGAGATGATGGGCAAGGTGGTCAAGCTGGCGCAGCAGATCGCCGGCTCCGATGCGTCGGTGATGATCACGGGCGAATCCGGCACCGGCAAGGAGGTGCTGGCGCGCTATGTCCATACCCGCTCCAACCGTGCCAAGAAGCCGTTCATCAGCATCAACTGCGCTGCAATCCCCGAGCATCTCCTGGAGTCCGAATTGTTCGGCCATGAGAAGGGCGCCTTCACCGGCGCGATCGCACGCCGCATCGGCAAATTCGAGGAAGCCACCGGCGGCACGCTCCTGCTGGACGAAATCTCCGAAATGGATGTTCGCCTGCAGTCGAAGCTGCTGCGCGCCATTCAGGAACGCGTCATCGACCGCGTTGGCGGCACCAAGCCGGTGCCGGTGGACATTCGCATCATCGCAACCTCGAACCGCAATCTCTCCGACGCCGTGCGAGCCGGTACGTTCCGCGAGGATCTGCTGTTCCGCCTGAATGTCGTGAACCTCAAAATTCCAGCGCTGCGCGATCGCCCGGCCGACATTCTCGAGCTCGCGCAGCATTTCGCCAAGAAATATGCCGACGCCAACGGCGTGCCGGTGCGCCCGATCTCCGCTGAAGCGCGCCGCGTGCTCACCGCCAATCGCTGGCAAGGCAATGTCCGCGAACTGGAAAACACCATTCACCGCTCGGTGCTGATGGCGTCGGGCGACGAGATCGGCCCCGATGCGATCCTCACGCCAGATGGTGATCGTCTCGATCTCGCCAAGACGCCGCCAGCCGTAGCGCATGCTACCATGGCAGCGGAGACAGTGACCCGCGCCCTCGTCGGTCGCACCGTGGCCGATGTCGAACGCGATCTGATCCTGGAGACGCTGAAGCATTGCCTCGGCAACCGGACCCATGCCGCCAACATTCTCGGCATCTCGATCCGCACGCTGCGCAACAAGCTGAACGAATATGCCGATGGCGGCCTGCCGATCACCCCGGCCGGTGCGGGTACCGGCGACTATCGCGGGATGATGGGAGCGGCGTAAAGCGCTGTCGTCGTCGCTCAGACATCGCAACCAAACTCGTCATGGCCGGGCAAAGCGCGAAGCGCGGCTTCGCTAGGTGTCCAGGCCATCCACGTCTCTACGGTTGGCCAAAACGTGGATACGCAGGACAAGCCCGCGCATGACGGCGTAAAATCACGAATAGCTCGGCGCATCCTGCTTGCGAAAAATCTTGATCGGATCGCCCGGCGTGAGATCGGGCCGCGTGAACATCGCATAGGCGTAAAGCGCGAGATAACCGATCGAAATCGCGCCGATCACATAGACGATCCAGGTGCCGATCCGCTTCATGCGGCCGCACCACGCCGCACGAAATGGCGGTGCCACAGCCAGATCATCGGCACGACCACAAGTTCGCCGATCAGGCTGATCAGGAGTCCCACGGTCGGAAAGCCATGACTGAGCACCGCCAACAGACGTGCAGCCGCGCCGAATACGAGGATGACGGTCAAGATCGAAATCCGCTCAAAGCGCTTTTCGATCTGTGGGATCGCGGACCAGTAGATCAGCCCGACCGCCACCAGCACACCCTTGATGAAACGCACATAGCCTTCCATCGTCACGCCGAGCCTGACACCCGAGAGGCTGGTGCCGAACAGCACGCCGGTCAGGCCGAACAGGATGGCCACGAGGCCGACAATCGCCAGTGCGATCTGAAGCAGTCTGCGTTCCAAAACGGTCTCCTGTCGCCCAAGCGGTCCCCTATAACTGCGCCATGAGGCAAGATTGGGCAACCGGCCACGGTGGCGCAGGCCATCTACCGCTTCGGCCCGCTTGCACCGACCGCTCGAATGGTTAGCTTGCCCCTGTGAGTCGCGGCAAACTGGGCTGCGAACCGCTTTCCCGAGATGCCAGTCATAGCATAATGCCAACCTTTACCCCGCATCAGGATGCCGCGCTGAAAGCCGTCGACGACTGGCTGAAGGCGAAGCCAGGCCGCAACGGCACACCGCAGGTGTTCCGGCTGTTCGGCTTTGCCGGTACCGGCAAGACAACATTGGCGCGGCACATCGCCGACAATGTCGATGGCGAGGTGAAATTCGCGGCCTTCACCGGCAAGGCTGCGCTGGTGATGCGCAACAAGGGCTGCGAAGGCGCGTCCACGATTCACTCGCTGATCTACCGCGCCCGCGAGAGCGGCGAAGAGCAGCCTAATTTCGAACTGTGGGACGACGCACCGGCCTCGAAGGCCAAGCTGATCGTCATTGACGAATGCTCCATGGTGGACGCCGAACTCGGCCGCGACCTCCTGTCCTTCGATTGCCCTTTGCTGGTGCTCGGCGACCCCGCGCAGTTGCCGCCGATCCAGGGCGGTGGCTTCTTCACCGAGAGCGAGCCCGACGTGATGCTGACGGAAGTGCATCGTCAGGCCGAGCACGATCCGATCGTGCGCATGTCGATGGATGTCCGCGAGGGTCGGTCGCTGCAGCCCGGGCAATACGGACTCAGCGAAATCGTGTCGCGCAAGGCACTCGATCCGGACCGCGTGATGGCCGCCGATCAGGTGCTGGTCGGTCGCAACAACACGCGACGCGCCTACAATATGCGCGTGCGGCAGAAACTCGGCATCGAGGACCTGTTGCCGGTGGCCAATGACAAGCTGGTCTGCCTGCGCAACAACCGCAAGAAGGTGCTGTTCAACGGCGGTCTGTGGCGCGTGAAAGCGCGCGCTGCCTCGAAATCGCAGATCATCACCATGCGCATTTCGCCGGATGAGGATTTCGGCGGCAAGGTCACCAAAGTCTCGGTGCGCGCGGACTGTTTCTCGGGCGGTGTTGAGACGCTGCCATGGGAGCAGCGCAAGCCTTACGATGAATTCGACTACGGCTACGTGCTGACCGTGCACAAGAGCCAGGGCTCACAATGGGATGATGTCGTCCTGTTCGACGAGAGTTTTGCATTTCAGGAGAGCCGCGCCCGCTGGCTCTACACCGGCATCACCCGCGCCGCGAAGCGCTTGAGCATCGTGGTCTGACGCAAGGCCGTTCGCAGTTGCAACAAAAGCGACCGGCAGCTTTCGAACAGATATATTTACAGCGCCGGTTCCTTGACAGTAGTCTGCGTGAGGGAGGGGATGTGCCAGCTGCGCCTACAGCGGAAGCTGCATGGCTTTCGGCCTGCAACTAAACTGACCGCCAAGTGGACTAGTTCAGATTAAAGCACTCTCCTCACGAATGCAGCCCGCAAATGTATGAGACCTTCGCGGACCAAAATGGTCCGGACGCCAACGCATCTTCATTCTACCGCTCATGCCCAAAGCTGCGACGCCTTCTCGCACACCTACGGCGCGTTGATATTTACGACATAGCCACATTGCTCGTGCTTGGCGCTCTGCTCTTCCTCGCGTTCTACACATTCAAGAGCTATGCGATCTCTAACGACGAAGCAGTCCAGCACCGCTACGGGGAGCTTATTCTCGACTACTATCGCAGCGGCTTTAAGGACGTCAGCGTATTTCATTTTGAGAACTTGTTTCTCTATGGCGGACTGTTCGACATCGTCGCAGTTTGGCTTGCCAAGTTTTTGCCCCTGGATGCTTACGATCTTCGTCACATCCTGTGCGCCCTGATCGGCATTGTCGGGATCGGCACGACCGCAGCCACCGCGCGGCTGATCGCCGACCCTCGCGCAGGATTTCTCGCCGGCGCCTCGCTTGCACTCTGTGGCGCATGGTACGGTGGGATGTTCAACCACACCAAGGATATCCCGCTTGCGACGGCGATGGCCGGCGCAACCTATTTCTTGATCCTGATGACACGAGATCTGCCCAGACCGAAGCTCCGTCACGTACTCGCTTTTGGCATGGTAACCGGAGCTGCGCTTGGGATGCGAGTGCTGGCTCTGTTACTGGTGATCTATGCCGGCTTTGCGATCCTGCTCTATCTTCCGCGCCCCATCGCCGGCCACATCCGCGCGCGATGCGGCTTCATCATGCGATCCAGCCTCTCACTTCTTCCGGCGCTCGTCATTGCCTATGTGGCCATGATTGCTGCGTGGCCCTGGGCTGCTCTTGCCCCCCTGAATCCCATTCGTGGCTTGCTCGATTTCTCAGAATTTCAGTATCATATCCGCACGCTACTCGCGGGGCAGGTCTACGAAATGGCGACCGTGCCGCGACTTTACGTCCCGATCTACATTCTTGTCCGTGTTCCACTCGTGACATTGATTGGCGCGATTCTCGCATTCGCATTCATGTGTATCCCGCATCGCATCGGCTGGCTCGCCCTCGGGAAAGTCGACCGGCGGGAGATCGCAATAATCGGGCTGGCCGTCGCGTTTCCACTGGGATGTCAGGTGATCTGCCATGGCCCTGCCTTCACGGGCATGCGGCACTTTCTCTTCGTGATCCCGGCAATCGCCATCCTCGCGGGTATCGGCCTGCATTTGACGATCGCGAGCCTGAGAAAACGGCAACACGTCTTGGCCGCCGGCGCCCTTGCCACCGTAGTGGGGTGGCAATGCTGGAATTTGAAGTTGCTAGCAGAGCTGCATCCGTACGAATACCTGTTCTACAATCAGACCGTCGGCGGACTGCACGGTGCATCGGGACGCTACGCGACCGATTACTGGGTTAACATCATGCCAGCGGCGGTGGCCGAGCTTGAGGAATATCTGGCCCGAACTGAACACAGCGACAGCAAACACATACCGCATCGTTATACTGTCGCAGTTTGCGGAGATCGTATCGCCTTCGAAAAACGCCCCCATCAAAGACTGCAGTGGATCAGGATGCAGCAGTGGGACCATGCTGACTTCTTTATTGCTCCCACGCATATGAACTGCGACCGCATTCTGGACGGAAAAGAAATCGTTGCGATCAGGCGATTGGGCACGACCATCGGCGTCGTCAAAGATCGGCGAGCGCTAACCCAACCCGTGATCGCAAGTGCGCCATGACGTCCCGATCACCTTCGCACTGTGATGATCTGACGCATCTCCGCCTATTACGTGGAACCATCCGGCCACCCGAGCGTTTCGGCCACTTACGCATGACAAGGAGTTCGATATGCATCCCGCGAAAATCCTGACGATGGCCACGATGATCGGCGCGAGTGCGCTGGCGTTTTCGGCGCCGGCAACATCTGCGCCACTGGTCAATCAGCCCGGCCTCGCCAGCGCCGTACCATCGGCCACCGAGAACGTGCAGTATTATCGCCGCTACGGTTATGGCCCGCGCTACGGCTATGGTCCCGGCTACTATCGCCGGGGACCTGACGCCGGCGTCGTGATCGGCGGCCTCGCAGCGGGTGCCATCATCGGCGGCGCGATTGCGGCCAGCCAGGCCAATGCAGCGGCCCAGCAGAACGCAGCCTATTGCGCGCGGCGCTATCGTTCCTACGATCCGGCGTCAGGCACCTATCTGAACAACGACGGCAATCGTTATCCCTGCCCATAAGCGGTTAACGTCATAGTCAATCAGAAAGCCGCGGAACGCTGTTCCGCGGCTTTCTCGTGCCATCCAGTCTCACGAACTCGTGTGCGGTATCGCGTAACAACTGGCATCCTCTTCCGTATCTCCGATGTGCCGACTGGAAATGCCGATTGCGAACCATAGGCTCCGGTCTAGACTGCCGATATCCGGCCATCGATCATCAAGAGGACCTGCTATGCGCCGCTCCCTGTTCAGCCGCCTCTCTCTCTGCGCCGTTGTCGGCGCCTTGGCGATTTCGACCGCCCTCGTTTGCCCCACTTTTGCTGCCGAAGAGGCTGTCATCATTCCCGCACCAGCAACGGACACACCGGCTGCGACCGGCATTCAGACTGCGGTGATTGCGGGTGGGTGCTTCTGGGGCGTCCAGGGCGTGTTTCAGCACACGGCAGGCGTCGTTAACGCTGTGTCCGGTTATGCCGGCGGCTCCAAGAGCTCCGCCAATTACACCGCGGTCAGCACCGGCTCGACCGGACACGCCGAAGCGGTTGAGATCAAATACGACCCGCAAAAGATCAGCTACGGCAAGATCCTGCAGATCTATTTCTCGGTGGCGCATGACCCGACCCAGCTGAATCGCCAGGGCCCGGATTCGGGTACGCAATATCGGTCGGAAATTTTCGCGACGACGCCGGAGCAAAAGAAAGTGGCGGAAGCCTATATCGCCCAGCTCAACGCTGCGAAGGTCTACAAGAAGCCGATCGTCACCAAGCTCGGAATGCTTGAAGCCTTCTATCCGGCGGAAGCTTATCATCAGGACTACCTGACGCTGCACCCGAACCAGCCCTATATTGCCTATAACGATATTCCGAAGGTCGAGAACCTGAAGAAGATCTTTGCCCAGAACTATATCGAGAAGCCGACGCTGGTGAGTGCGTCGAAGGTCACAAACTGACCTGAGCATTCGCAGCCACGGCCGATCGGGAAGGAGAACAAATGACCGATACCAAGACGACATCCGGCAAGGTCGAAAAAAGCGAAGCCGAATGGCGCCGGGAACTGACCCCGATGCAATATGCGGTGCTGCGCGAAAAGGCGACGGAGCGTCCCTTCACCGGCGAGTATGAGCACGACCATACGCCGGGCACCTTCGTCTGCGCCGGCTGCGGTCAGACGCTGTTCGAATCCGACGCCAAGTTCGATTCCGGCTGCGGCTGGCCGAGCTTCACGCAGCCCTCACGAGAAAGTCATATCGACGAAGAACGCGATGTGAGCCACGGCATGATCCGCACGGAAGTGCTGTGTTCAAAGTGCAATGGCCATCTCGGACATGTGTTCGACGACGGTCCGGGACCCACGGGATTGCGATACTGCATCAACTCTGCGGCCTTGAAACTTCAGCCTAAATAAATACGTATCCCGTATCGAACTGTTTCCATGCCCCGTGCGACTCATCGAAGTCTCGCGGGGCATTTCTGTCCAATACTTGTCCGTAAGCGGCTTCGCTCATTGCCTGTTACTTGAACATGCCTCAACGGCATGCACGTTCGCGAAGAAGAATAAGAAAGTACCAAGATGTCTACCCGTTCAAACCGTTTGTTGCTTGGCATTGCCCTTTTGGGTCTCATTCTCGAAAGCCTGGTGTCCCACCCCGCACTGGCGACCGACAAGGTGTCGCTGTTCAAGGTGATCACGGCCAAGGACGAAATCATCATCGGCATTAACGATGATCAGCTCTCCACTTTCGAAGCCAAGAACGCTGGCGGCGTCGCCAAGCATCTGGTTCAGAAGGGTACGCTGACGGCTTGGCAATACGGCGTGCGCAAGGCTGAAGCCGGGGCGCTGGAGCAGGCGCCTTTGCGGCAGGTGGGGCTTATGTCGACTGAGGCCCTGCGGGTCGAGCCATACACCACGCCGCTGAAAATCGTGCCGCTGCCGGACAACACCGGACAATAGGCAAATATTGGGCTGCGAGCACCGCTGCCCATGCCTTGAGCGAGCGCTAAACCATTAAAATCACAACACTATTACGACCATACCTCCAGCGGCCGGCGATTCATCATGCTGTATCGCGGGTGTCGCAATCGGCCAAAACGTGCTTATATTGGGGTCTGTCCTGAAATGATGTTCCGCGCGCTGCCGCATCGGCTGCATTAGGCGTCGTTTCGTTGCGTATTCAGATGAGGTCCCCGACCATGGCAGCTTTCAGCTACAACACCGCAGCCGAACTCTTCCCCGCCGCGATCCGCAAGAAAAAACGTGCCGGTTTCGCCTATCGTCGTTTCGATACGGCCGCCGCCGCCGTCCAGTTCGCGATCGAGGAGCTGCCGGCTGACTCGCTGAACGGCGCCTATCTGCAGGTCGAGGAAGCCCGTTTCGACCAGAGCGGCATCCGCTCGCTCTATGAGAGCCAGGACTTCCCGCTCGAGCGCCGCGTGCGCGCTGAAGAGCCCGCGACCGACGACGCCGACGCCGACGCGGCTTGAGCTTGACGGATTGAGACGATCGCAGCCCGGACTCTGAACTAGAGTCTGGGCTGTTTTTCGAGCCACTTGCGCAGCATTCTGACGTTGCGGACATTGGCCCGGAACATCACGTCGAACGCATCGCCGACAAACGGCACGATGCCGACAGCGCCGTCGACAGCAACATTGCCCAGCATTCGCGCCGTGAGATGCCACGGCGCGCCGAGCGCCCGTGCCTCGCGCACCACCCATAGCGAGATCGCCGTGGTGATGATGTCGCCCACGATCGGAATCAAACCGATCAGACCATCGATGCCGTAGCGGATCTTCGTGCCAGGCACGATGAAGGCAACGTCGAGCAGTTGCGCCAGCGCATCCAGCCGCGCCAGCCGTTGCTCGCGCGTGAGATTGGCGAATGGATTGGCGCCCGCTCCGAAGTCGAACCGAAAGCCCTGCAAATCCGGCCGCAGCTGATCGGGCCGAACCTCAAAACCATCCTGATCGATGATCGGACCATGCGCGGTCGCCGGCTTGCGCGGGCGGCCGGCGTCGTAAGTATATGATTGACCTGTGCTCACCATGGCCCAGACATGGGGGACACGCGCAGACTCTGCAAGCGGCATCGCGTCACGCCCCCTCGGGCTATCCACCGCCCCCGTATTTGCTGCGCAGAAAGTCTCCAACCGACGGTTGAATTGCGGGGAACCCGCTGTATTCTCCCCCGCCGGGAACGGACAGGGGATAGACCATGCGACGACCCTTGGGTGACGTATGCCTCGATATTGCTAGCTTCGCCCGGGAGCGAAAGCACGAGTTTCTCTCCTACATCCTGCGGCTCGCGGCAGCAGAGGCCTACAAGACAACGGCCGAGGATGACGCGTTCGAGATGCCGATGCCGCGCAGGCCCGCCGCCCGCGAACTGATTCTCGGTTTCTGGGATTGGGACATCAGCAACGACCGCAACTATCTTGATGCCGGGGCTGCCGGCTTCTTCAATATCGATCCCGACAAGGCCGCGCGCGGTCTGCCCAACACAGCCCATCTCGCGGCGGTCCATCCCGATGATGTTGACCGGGTGCGCGCGGCGGCCAGGGCCGCGATGCGATCAGGCGGCATCTTTGAGTGCGAGTTTCGGCTGATCACGAAGGACCGGATCAGCTGGGTTCTCGCGCGCGGCAGTTGCACGCTGGACAGGGATGGCCGCGCCGTCCGCCTGCCCGGCGCGCTCATCGACATCACCCACGACAAGACGATGAACTGAAGCGATCAGGCGAGCTTGCGGGCGCGCTCGATGGCTTCGTCCATGTCGAGATCCGGTACCATCGACGGCGCCTTGAGATCGCAGGTGGCGAAGCGGTTCTTGCCGTCGTTCTTGGCGACATAGAGCGCCTGGTCGGCAGCAGCGATCAGGCGCTCCGGATATTGCCCGACCTGCGGATGCCACTGCGCCACGCCGATGGACGCGGCGATCTGGATTTCGCCGGGCGCGCAGGCCGCGGCATCGGCACGGCACACATCGAGAATGCGGCGCGCGATGGCGGCTGCTTCGAGGAGCGTGGTCGCCGGCAGGATGATGCTGAACTCGTCGCCGCCGGAACGCGCGAGCAGATCGCCGGGGCGGAGCTTGCTCTGGGTCATCAACGTGAAGTGACGCAGGCAATCGTCGCCGGCGGCATGGCCGTGGCCGTCATTGATTTCCTTGAAGCCGTCGAGATCGATCGCCAGCAGCGCGAACGGTTTTTGCGTGCGGCGCGCCAGCGCGCATTCCTCGGTGAGACGCTGCACCAGATGCCGGCGATTGGCGACGCCGGTGAGATCGTCGACCAGCGCGAGTTCGGCGACTTCGCCGCGCAGGCGGTCGATGGCCATCAGCAGGAATCCGAAATTCCACGACATCGCCAGGAACACCAGCACCAGCACCATGGCGGCCTGGAGACTGTTGAAATCGGCGAAGGTCATGTTGCCGCCGATATTCGCCAAGGCGGCCGCCGAACGCACGGCATGCACCACGATGAGCGTGATGGCGAGCCAGCCGGCGAGACGGGCGCCGGCATTGCCGCCGCCATCCTTGCGCGACATCAGCAGCGGCACGGTCATGGCAACGGTGACCGACTGGCCGCTGGAATAGATCAGCACGCGCATCGCCATGTTGTCATGCCACAGCGTGAACAGCAGCAGGCCGGCCAGGGTGACGGCGATGATGACGGCTTGCGCGCGCCATCCGGCCGGGCGGCCGTAGAACTGGTTCATGCCGATGGCGGCGAGGCTGGTGGCCAACAGCAGCAGGCCGTTGCCCAGCACGATGGCGATCAGCGGATCGACGCCGACGCCGCGCAGCACAGAGATGCTGTTGCCGAGCGCCGCGGCGAAGGCGGCGGCCGTCCAGTAACGCGCGGCGTGCAGGTTGGGATAGCTGGTGGCCACATAGGCCCAGACCACGCCGAGGGCCAGAAAGTTGACGGTGAACACCGTGAACAGCGTGCCGACATTCAACATCGGTCGACTCCGCCGCATCGCGTGCTGCGCATTTGCGCGCTGCTGTCGATCCCCACCATCTCGCTCACCACTGATTCCCGCTGGGTGGCAAAATGCAACTTTGAGCCTTAACGGAATCTGACTGGCAGTGGATAATCCCCAGCGTGGTTTTGAAAGAGTGAAAGGGAATAGATTAATCCGACTTTCACCATCAGGGTTCCCGAAGTTCGCCCAGCGGGCGCGCGGCCTACCGAAGGTTTAGAACCGCGCGCTCCTCGCTTGTCGCCCCTTCGCCTAGCGTCCGGCCGCGAGGCGATCGGCGAAATAGCCGATGGTCTTGCGATAGATCGTGGCCCTGTTCCACTCGCGCATCGCCTCGAAATTCGCCGTGCCCTCGCCGTAAGGCTGGCCGCCCCGGAAGCCCGCGGTCTTCAGCAGGTTCGCGGTCGAGGCCAGCACGTCCGGCACCGAATGGCGGAGATCCACATGGCCGTTGCCGTCGAAATCGACGCCGTATTTGATGTAGCTCGACGGCAGGAATTGCGTCTGGCCGAGCTCGCCGGCATAGGCGCCGATCAGGTCGCGCAGCGGCAGGTCGCCGCGCTGCAGGATCTTCAGCGCCGCGATCAGCTCGCCCTGAAACAGTTCGGTGCGGCGGCAGTCATGCGCCATGGTGGTGAGCGTGCGGACCACCGGCATCTTGCCGATATCGCCCTTGCCGAAATCCGACTCGAGGCCCCAGATCGCCACCACGATCTGCGGCGGCACGCCGAAGCGCTGCTCGATGCGCGACAGCAGCGAGGCGTGACGCTGCATCATCTGCAGGCCCATGGAGATGCGGCCCTGGCCGACGCGCGTCGCGACATATTGCTCGAAACTCTTGTTGAAGGTGCCGCGCTGGCGGCGATCGAAGGACAGCACCGCTGGGTCCTGCGTCACGCCGGCAAAGGCCTGCGAGATCACGCCCTGCGACACGCCGGCGGCGGCCGCCTCCTGCGACATTTGCGCGATGAAGCCCTGGAAGTCGCCGCCGCATTTGGCGGCCTGGGAGGACGTGGCCGTCAGCGCAACCGAGGCAAAGGACACAGCGGCAATGGCAATGGCGGTGATACGATTGATCATGAAAAACCTGCTGGGTTGGCGATACCGGAGTGTGGCATGACCGGTGTGTCCGAACAACGGCACGCCTCTCCTCCCTCCCCCTGGGATCACCGTCCAGTTTCACGCGTCACGGCGGGATGGCGCGAAGCGAGTTTCGCGATGCTCTCAGGTCTATCACCACGTCATGGCCGGGCTTGTCCCGGCCATCCACGTCTTCCTTCGTGTGCGGCCAAGGCGTGGATACGCGGGACAAGCCCGCGCATGACGGCAGTGTGTGGAGCGTCCACGACGCGTCGTTGCAGACGTAGGATGGGTAGAGCGCAGCGAAACCCATCACGATCCTGGTGTCGGTTCGATGGGTTTCGCTCCGGCGCGCTGCGCCTGCGCTCTACCCATCCTACGGCCATCCCGGATTTGATTGTCAAACAGCCACTGCGCTTCAGACATGCGTCATCACCCCTGTTATTTGCGGCGCGGGGGCGCCGTCGTGTTTTGCATTCCCGCCCTCTTGCGAGAGGGCGTGCGGAACGCCGGGTGCCCGTTGCACCCTTGGGCCTGATGCGAATGCGGTCTTCCGCATGGTGTAATGCATCAGGACTTTCGGAAGCGTCAGGCAAGTGCCCAGCGTTCCGCCTGCGGTGTTTTTTCAGCCTGCTTGCGCGTTGCCATGGCGAACGATCCGATCACCAAAATTACAGTCCCAGGGCGGAGGGACAGGGTGCCTCAAGCGAGTAAGCCGGACGCGTTTCGATTTGGTCGTCGGTCACACTGTCCAGGGATCTTTCCATCTCAAGACCGGCCGTGTCCTTGCCAGTGGCAGTGCTGGCGCAGATCCGTCCTGCCCGAAGACAGACGTCACCCATGAACCGCGTAACGCCGCATCTCCGGCGTCCACCGCACCCTGCCCCGCGAACGTGACGATCGCGATCGCCCCTCTCGGTGGGGCAGGACGGAGGGGATAATAATCCTTATTCCGAAATCGTCAAGAACAAATCATGAACATTTTGTCGCAGACCGGGTGGCGCGACCCGCCGGTAACCCCTGGCCGATTTTGCCCACAACCGCATGCATGCCCCGCGCCGATTGGCTTTGACTTCGCCTGCGCCATCCCCCACTTAACCGCCATGGCCAAAAAACCCGGTACCAATCCCAAAGGCGAATTCGCCTTCTTCAACGTCGTCTATGAAGACGGCTCGCAGCGCTCCAACCGCCGCGTGCCCGCCGAATTGCTGGGCGGCCTCGACGGCGACGAGCCGGCCAAAGCCGCCATCGCCGAGCAGGACCGCGAGATCGCCGAGAAGTCCGGCAAGCCGGCGCTGGAGATCAAGAGCGTCGAGCGCGTGGGCGCGAAGAAGAAGTAGTCAGCTTCCACTTATTCACGCTCTGTCCTTGGTATTGGGCGCGGTTTGATCAAACCTTGCTGCAAGAGCACATCAACCCCGCTTCTGGATAGTTCACTTTCACGGCATCCAAGTAGCAACGCCTGCCGTGGACGGCTGACCGCGACATACAGTTGATTCTTACCAATCAGACCGTCGAGATCGAACAACGAAATATCGGGAACGATCACGACATCGAATTCTAACCCCTTGGTTTCGCGGACCTCAGTGAAATGGATGTCATTTCGACGAGTTAAGTCGTCGCGGTGTGAGAGCAACGCCGGCCTATGATATGCGGCCAGACCGTCTCTCAGCAGATCGTGCCATTGACGAGCTTCTCTTTCGGATGGAGTGACAACGACAATTGTCGCGTATGCATCTACTGTCAGGATGCGATCCAAAATGGTCTGAGCCATTTGATGCTGATGCTCGAATGTGTGAGCAAGCGCAGCCGGCCCCAAATATTTGCTGCCAATCGCCGAACTATCATCTTTGAAAAGCGACCGAATACCGGCGCTCAAAAGCCCGAGGTTCTCGCGTTGACGAAAATTGTGATCCAGAAAAACAGAACTATTTCGTCGCCCTCTTGAGATAAACGGAAATAGTCGATCGTAGCTCTCTGCCCCCCATTCCTGCAGGCGTTGCTGCCGATCTCCCGAGAGAGTGATTTGCTGGTAAGTTGAAGTCACCACCATGCCCATCAGAAGTATCTCGACTTCCGTGAAATCCTGGACTTCATCTATAAAAACTGCAGTCCGACGACGGATTTGATAAAGGTGTGACGGCGCATCTACCCGCGAGAAACCATCAGCAATCATCGCAGCCAACGTCACGAGCACTGACATATCGTCATCAGACAGACTCCTGAACTTCTCAGAACCATCATCCGCCCCGGACATCATCTCGCGAAATGAGACAACGGCTTTTTCCACTTCAGCAAAATTCGAGCGACCTTGAATACCAAATGCTTGTCGCACCAAATCCAAAAAATCGCCCGACTGAACGGCCGTGTTTGCAAGATCACCGATGGCAAGAATTCCGAGCAACTGCCTCGCCAAGGGAGAGATTGTTCGCCTATCTTCCTCCTCCCTAATGCTATTGATTTCTAACTGCAGATCGTACCTGATATTTCGATTTGTCTCTCTTGCTATTCTCTCATTAATGGCGACTTCTCGAGCTCGATATTCGGCAACCATAACGGCATCAACAATAACTTCTGCCAAACCTGCCAAATTGAATTCGTCATTTAGTTGAGTGGAGAGCAATCGATCAGCATGTTGCACAATAACAGTTTTAACTAACGCAGGCATTTTAGCCGCGTTAGCGACCACCTCCTGCAAACGTCGCCCTATGGAGCGCGCTACTGCGACGTCCATTGCCACAAGCCATGGAACTTGATTTCGACAATGGGAAACTTGCGCACTATTCCGTCGAAAATACTTGGTCAGACCGAATCTATTTGAAAGGTCAGCCCTAAACTCCTGAAAATCTTGGACAGGCAACTGCCCTACGCCCAAGGCCGAGGCAGCTTCCTTCAGGTAGCGCTTAAGACTATGACTAAGAACAAATCCAATCATATTGGCAGGAGATAAGTCGGCCGCTGCCGCGTTCTTTAAACCGTATTCATCGCGGTACTCACCGGTAGAAAAGTTAGCGAAAAATTTAAGGCGCCCAAGTGCAATTGAGGTCTTACCCGAGCCGGCTACACCCTCCACGAATGTCAATCCTCGCGGATTGCTAAGCGCGTTCTCTTGCTTTCTTGTAGTTCTCGTAAAGAATTGTTGGCTAAGAGCAACAGTCTCAGAGTCCCCCAGAACGACTCGACTCCAGTCTTCCACCCACATTGGATCGACAGAAACTGGGAGCGAATTTGCCTCAGCCTCAAGATTCGCCCCGTTTGGAGTCGATCTAGCAAACGATGATGTAAGCGCAGGCGTCGTTGAACTTTCAACTTCGCTGGGCAAACCGACGACGAGAGCACGAAGGTTCGTTACAACCGTTTGCTCCTCACGCCCAAGCAGCGAAAGCTGCATCGACCGGAAATTTGGTTTCTGATTCGACGAAAGAAGACTAGTTGGACCGTCAAACGTTCGAACTTCTTGAGCAACGAGAAATCTCTCGCCTCCTGGCGCATTGACCTCACTCTCGTCACCAGGCTCTGCTGCCACTAATTTCGACGCGATCGGCGAATTTCGAGCCAATACGTTACAGCCGTCTTCCAAGTAACCGACATTGGCTTGCGTTATTCGATACTTGAACTTGCGCTGGGAATTTCCGAGTTGATCAATTTCTTCACCAATCACCGTTCTGCCATAGCAGTTCTGGGCGAGTTCCTCGTAACCTTTACGCGAAGATTGTCTCACGTCATGGATAGCGAACTCCGCCGCAGAATTTTCGCGACTAAAGTTCGGCCGGAGACGAAGCAGTTCGGAGAGCTTTATGGACAGGCCAGAAGCAAGTTTTTCTAGCGTACTTAGCTCCTCGGCCGCGCTGCGAAATTCGTGAGTATTGGTTGTGTGATCCGAAGCGTCACTGCGTTTGTTCACGAACAACCTCAAATAAAAGGAGCAATGATTCGAAAGACAACTATAGCAAGTATAACGCAGTCTCGCGGAGCGTAATCTGCCGCCGTTTTAGCGCTAGGTGCGCCTTCGGCTAACCCACTCTACGGCCCTCACCCCGCCCCACCCGCCATCTGCCTGTTCGTCATCACCTGCGCCGCGATGATGATCCACGGCAGCACCAGCTCCGGTACCAGATAGGTGATCCACAGCGCGTGCGGTTCGGGCAGGCCGACCTTCGCAATCGACAGCACGCGGCCGAGGCCGCCGACGAACACCGTCGCCGCCATCAGGAAGACCAGCGTGTTGTGCTCGCGAATGGTCGAGGCCGCCCACAGGCCCATGACGCCCGACATCAGATAGATGCCGCCCATGAAGCGATGCACATTGTCGAGCCGCGGCGCGGTCTCGGGCTGGCCGAGATACATCTGCAGCGAGCCGCCGAAGATGGCGATGGCGCCGACCAGAAACAGGCAGACCTGGACAACGCGCTGGCTGAGCAGCATCGGTTCGGCGGGCATGGCAATGTCCCCTTTCGAAAATGTGCAACGGCAATGCCCGACGCTAGCGCGGGACGCTACACAATCAAAGGGTGTGGCGGGGTTATCAACGTGGTGACGGTCTGCGACTATGGCGCACCTTTCCCTCCCTCAAGCGCAGCGAAGCTGCGCGCAGTGGGGTCTGGCGGACGAATTCGTCCGCCATGGGTGGCGCGTTGTGAGCGCAGCGAACAAACGCGACGGGTGGGGTACCACGGGCGACGGCATATGCCGCACCACCCCACCCGACCGGCCTGACGGCCGGCCACCCTCCCCACGCAAGTGCGGGGGAGGGACAAGAAAGGCGCAGGCTGCGGAAGACAGCCCCAAATGAAAATGCCCGGCGCGAGGCCGGGCATGACGTAAGTCAGAAACGACTTATCGGATCAGTTATCCAGGAACGACCGCAGCTTGCGCGACCGCGACGGGTGCTTCAGCTTGCGCAGCGCCTTGGCTTCGATCTGGCGGATACGCTCACGAGTCACCGAGAACTGCTGGCCGACTTCTTCCAGCGTGTGGTCGGTGTTCATGCCGATGCCGAAGCGCATGCGCAGCACGCGCTCTTCGCGCGGGGTGAGCGAGGCCAAAACGCGCGTGGTGGTTTCGCGCAGGTTGGACTGGATCGCCGCATCGATGGGCAGGATCGCGTTCTTGTCCTCGATGAAATCGCCGAGATGCGAGTCTTCCTCGTCACCCACCGGGGTTTCGAGCGACAGCGGCTCCTTGGCGATCTTGAGAACCTTGCGCACCTTCTCCAGCGGCATGCCGAGCTTTTCGGCGAGCTCTTCCGGGGTCGGTTCGCGGCCGATCTCGTTGAGCATCTGGCGGCTGGTGCGCACGATCTTGTTGATCGTCTCGATCATGTGCACGGGAATGCGGATGGTGCGGGCCTGGTCGGCGATCGAACGCGTGATCGCCTGCCGGATCCACCAGGTCGCATAGGTCGAGAACTTGTAGCCGCGGCGATATTCGAATTTATCGACGGCCTTCATCAGGCCGATATTGCCTTCCTGGATCAGATCCAGGAACTGCAGGCCGCGGTTGGTGTATTTCTTGGCGATCGAGATCACGAGACGGAGGTTGGCTTCCACCATCTCCTTCTTGGCCTGACGGGCTTCGCGCTCGCCCTTCTGCACGCCGTGCACGATCTTGCGGAATTCGCCGATCTCGAGACCCGTGAGGGCTGCGAGCTGCTGGATTTCGCCGCGCAGTTCCTTGATGCGGTCCTTCTCGACAGCGACGAAGTTCTTCCAGCCCTTGGCCGAGAGTTTCGAGACGCGGTTGAGCCAGCGCGGATCGAGCTCCGAGCCCTGATAGTTGCGCAGGAAGTCCTCGCGCGCGACGCCGTGGCTGTCGCCGAGGCGCAGCAGGCGGCCTTCGAAGGAGACGAGGCGCTTGTTGATGTCGTAGAGCTGCTCGACGAGCGAATCGATACGCGCCTGGTTGAGACGCAGCGACTTCACCTCGACGATAATCTCGTCCTTGAGCTTCTTGTACTTGCGCTCCTGCGACGGCGACAGCGAGGGCCCCTGCGAGGCGCTCTCGAGCTGGTTCGCGATGTCCTGTTCCTGCAGCTTGCGCAGCTTCTTGTAGCTGTCGGCGATCTTGTCGAAGGTCTCGACCACCTTCGGCTTCAACTCGGCCTCGATGGCGGCGAGCGACATCTGGTTCTCGAACTCGTCGTCGTCCATGTCGCCTTCGGCAGCGCCTTCCGACGTGCTGTCGCCGGCCGGCTGGGCGGCGGGCGCAGCGCGCGGCGGCGCCGGACGGAACGGGGTCGCTGACGGCGGCGCAGCCGGCGGGGCTGCGACAGCTTCGGCGCCATCGGAGGCTTCGCCGCTCTCGCCATCCTGGGCCGGCGGCGCGATCAGCGCCGGATTCATGTTGTTCTTGGCGTCGGGACCAGCATAGGTCGCTTCGAGATCGATGATGTCGCGGAGAAAAATTTTGCCTTCGTTGAGTTCATCGCGCCAGATGATGATGGCCTGGAAGGTCAGCGGGCTTTCGCAGAGGCCTGCGATCATCGCCTCGCGGCCTGCCTCGATGCGCTTCGCGATGGCGATTTCGCCTTCGCGCGACAGCAGCTCGACGGTGCCCATCTCACGCAGATACATGCGGACGGGATCGTCGGTGCGCTCGCCGGGCTCCGACTTCTTAACTTCGGTGACGGCCTTCTGGGTGACTTCGACGAGTTCGTTGTCGGTATCGTCGTCCTCGTCCTTGTTCTCTTCCTCGCCGTCCGAGTCTTCGTTCTCGGAGACGTTGATGCCCATGTCGGAGAGCATCGACATGATGTCTTCGATCTGTTCAGGAGAGGTGGTATCAGACGGCAAGACGTCGTTGAGCTGATCGAAGGTCACGAAGCCGCGCTTCTTGGCCTGCTTGATCATCTTCTTGACGGCAGCGTCGGACAGGTCGAGCAAAGGCGACGGCGCTTCAGCGGAGTCCTTCTCCGGCGCATCAGCTGCCTTGTCGTCTTTTTCCTTGTCCTTGGTCTGCAGCGTCTTTGCCTTGGTGGCCATTCAATGCTCCTGAAACGCGCTCACGCCGGGGGCGTCGCCGCCCCGCTTTATTCATTGTCACCGTTTGACGCACAAAGGGCGGCGCAGATTGTTCGCCACCCCGACCTCGTCTTCACGGTGTTCGCAACTTAAGCCCGAGACCCTTAACGGGAGAGCCTTAAGCCCGGATTAACCCTGTTTTTGCAGCCAAACCATGGGTTTGGCGAGTCTTTTCGCGGTTTGCCCGGGCACCATCCGCAGCAAAGTTGACCGAACCCATCTTGGGCCCACATCACGAACTGCGCTGGAACCGTCCCGAGGATTCTCCGAACCCCTCGATCAGCGCCTCGATCCCGTCGACCTCAGCCAACCGGGCTTTCACATCGCGCAACCAGCCGTAATTCGTTTCGCTCGCTTCTGCGCCCAGAGCAAGCTCCGCGTCTTTAAGTTCTCTAAGTAATGAGTGCCACTGGCGATGCAAGGCAACGAGCTGCGTCCAGGTCGAAAGAACGTCCTCGCGGGCCGCGCCGGGCTGCGCCGCCCATACCGCCTGGGTGGTCACTGCCTGCTCAACATGTTGTAATTGCTCGGAATATCCGGCCTTAACCAGATCTGAACGCATTTCCGCACTTTGCTCGGCCTCATCGCCATGATGATGCTCATGGGCGAAGGCGGCGATGATCCCGGCGCGCAGCCGGTGCATCTCGGGATGGGCGAGTTCCAGCGCCGCCACCTCCTCCAGCCGGTCATGCAGCAGCCAGGGGTGGTTGATCAGCGACTGTACGATCAGCGCCTCGCGCCGCGAGATGGCGCTGCGCTGGCCGCGCATCAGCGACGAGGTCGCCAGCTGTGGACTGACCACCTGATAGGGCCCGCGCGGGATGGTTTGCGGCCCGGAGCCCGCTCCGCCGCGCCCGCCGCCACTGATTCGCCCCGCCGGGCCCGGCGTGAACGGTCGCTGGCTACGGGCAAAACCGCCGCCTCCCCCGCCCTGCTGGAAGCCGCCCCGGCCACCGCCGCCGTAATTACCGCCGTAGTTTTTTGGACCGGTACCGAAGGCGCGCTGCAGCCGCTCGGTCATGTCCTGGCGATAGTATTTCTTCACGACATCGTCGCGGATGCCATTCGCGAGCTCGTTGATCCGCGCCTCAAGCGCCGCACGGCGCTCCGGCGTCGCGAAAGTGCCGCCGGTGACTTCCCGCGCCCAGATCAAATCCGACAGCGTGCCCGCCGCCGCCATCACGTCCTCGATGGCTGCACGGCCGCCGGAGCGCGCGAGGTCGTCGGGGTCCTGCCCCTCGGGCAGCAATGCAAAGCGCAGGCTCTTGCCGGGCTTGAGATGCGGCAGCGCCAGCTCCGCCGCGCGCCACGCTGCTTTCTGCCCGGCCTTGTCGCCGTCGAAACACAGGATCGGCTCGTCGGCCATGCGCCAGAGCAATTGCAGCTGGTTCTCGGTCAGCGCCGTGCCGAGCGGCGCGACCGCACCGGGAAAGCCGACACCGACCATGGCGATGACGTCGACATAGCCTTCGACCACCACCAAAGGCGCGCCGTCATGCGCGGCCTTTCGGGCCATCGGCAGGTTGTAGAGATTGTCGCCCTTGTGAAACAGCGGGGTTTCCGGCGAGTTCAGATATTTCGCCGGCGCATCCTTCTTCATCGCGCGGCCGCCGAAGGCGATGATGCGCCCGCGCGCGTCCGCGATCGGGAACATCACGCGATCGCGAAACCGGTCATAGGGCACCGGGATATCGTCGCCTGCGATCAACAACCCGGCTTCGATCATATCGGGCACGGGAATGCCGGCGGCGCCGAGATATTCCTTCAGCGCAAAACGATTTTCAGTCGCAAAACCCATCCCGAACTGCAACTGCACCGCAGGCGTGATGCCGCGATCGGCGAGATAGCCGCGCGCCCGCGCACCCTCGCGGCCCACCAGCGTCTCCGCGAAGAATTTTGCGGCGAGATCCATCACGTCATAGAGCGTCTTGCGGCGCTGCTCGTGGCGCGCGGCATCCGGCGTCGCCGCCGGCAGCGCCATGCCGGCCATCTGCGCCAGCCGCTCCACCGCCTCGGGGAAGCTCGCCCCGTCGGTCTCCATCACGAACTTGATGATGTCGCCATGCTTGCCGCTGGAGAAGTCGTGATAAAATCCCTTCTCGTCATTGACGAAAAACGACGGCGACTTCTCCTGCTGGAACGGCGACAGCCCCTTCCACTCCCGCCCGGCCTTCTTCAGCTTGACGCGCTTGCTCACGACTTCCGAAACCGGAAGCCGGGCACGCAGATCGTCGAGGAATTGGGGCGTGAAGCGCATGGGGTGTTTATGGGTCGATCGGGTTAGGTAAGTGTTGCGGGCTCGGACGTGAGCCCGTGGGAGCTGTGAGGTTTGTAACGTCTGTCACGTTCCCAGCCGACCATGGATATAGGTTTTCCGGGAGCAGATTTGAACCTGCGGTTCTTGCGCCCGCTATTCACAGGGCCGAGCCGGGCCGGATTGGGTTGCGCCACACTCCGACCTCATCCTGAGGAGCGCGCCCTTGCGCGCGTCTCGAAGGATGGCGGGCCATTCGCTGGAGGCGCACCCCACATTCATGGTTCGAGACGGCGCAAGAGCGCCTCCTCACCATGAGGACGGAGTTTTCGGCGGAGCGCCGGGTTCGCGCGAGCTTCGCTCGCACGCCCCGGAATGACGTGTGTGTAGCAAACTTGCTTCAATTTGCTTGAACTCGCCCGAGTTCCACGTTCTCATATCCCATGTTCACGACATTCCGCGGCGGAAATACCGGTGCATGGCAGGTGATCTCGATCTCGCCCGTCAAGGGCGAGACGCTGAAACCCGTCGCGGCACTGTCCATCACCCATGCCGACGCCATCTCGCTGCCGCTGCTGCCCTCGCAGACATCCTGGCGCCTCGCCGGCGTCGCCAGTCATGTCCGCTATGTCGAGCGCAGCGAAAAGATCGCGCTGGTGGCCGTGCAGGCCGGGCTCGGCCGACCTGAGGCCACCCATGGCGCGCTGATCCCGATCAGGAAGAACGCGGCCTGGTGGGACATGACCCAGAACGAGCGCCGCCGCATCTTCGAGGACAAATCCCGCCACATCGCCGACAGCCTGAAATACCTGCCCGCCATCGCGCGGCAGCTCTACCATTCCCGCGATCTCGGCGAGCCATTCGACTTCCTCACCTGGTTCGAATATGCGCCGGACCACGCGCAGGAGTTCGAGGATCTGGTCGGCGGCCTGCGCGAGACGGAAGAATGGAGCTATGTGGAACGCGAGGTGGATGTGCGGGTGGTGAGAGCGGTGGCTTGACGAATCCGGAATACATATGTATATACACAAGCATATAACTCTGTTGTAGCAAACCGTCGTCACGGCACCCTATAGTTGCCGTTATTGATTGGGGGCAATTGCTATGACGGAGAACCTGACGCGGTTGTTCGCAGGCATTCGCGATTTCAAATGGAACCCGCACAAGCGCGAGACCAATCTGCAGGACCACCATATCGACTTCATCGATGTGAAGAATATTTTTGACGGATACACATTCGTTCGTCGATCGGATCGCCATGACGAAGTCAGATACCAAATCTTCGGCTATCTCGAAGGCCTCGAAATCGCGGTCGCCTGCACGATCCGCGGCACGATCTGCTGGGTCATCTCGGCGCGGCGCGCGCGAAGAGACGAACGAGAAAAGTATTACAACCGTTTCTAGAAGCGCTGCGATACGTGGAAAAACTGACTGGGCTGCGCTGGATGCCTTGACCGACGAGGATATCGAAGCGGCCGTTCGCAACGACCCTGATGCCGTGCCACTCGATATCGACTGGTCCGACGCTGTCGTTGTCATGCCCGCCAAGAAGAGAGCCATCTCGATCCGCATCGACGAAGACGTGCTCGACTTCTTCAAAAGCGGCGGCGATGGCTATCAGGGCCGGATGAATGCGGTGCTGAGGTCCTACATGCTGCAGAAGGCCAAGCCGAAGACCAAGAAACGGGCATAGTTCTCCCGGGTCGTCCCCGCGCAGGCGGGGACCCATAACCACGGTCGGCGTGGTTCAAACGGCAAAATCACAACGGCCTGCGCCTTTGCTACTTCTTTAGCGTGTATGGGTCCCCGCCCCGCGCACGCCTTTGGCGTGCTAGGCGGGGACGACAAGCTGAGAGTTCGTCGCAAAACAAAGGCCCTATGCATGGCTCCCATTCAAGACGCCGCACTTCTGGCATGGCATCACATGCGCCATATCTGACCGCAATCGCCCCGCCTGCCCGAAAGCCTGCATGTCCCAACCTGCCGAACATCCCGCCCGCGACTCCGGTCCCGGCGGCTGGCTGATTTTTTCCTTTGCCGTCGCCTGCGGCGTCACCGTCGCCAATATCTATTACGCGCAGCCGCTGGTGGGGCCGATCAGCGAGAGCTTCGGGCTCGATCTGTCGTCGGCCGGTATCATGCTCACCATGGTGATGTTCGGCTATGTGCTGGGCCTGCTGTTCCTGGTGCCGCTCGGCGATCTCGTCGAGAACAAGCGGCTGATCCTGATCACGCTGGGCGCCCTCATCGTCAGCCTGCTGATCGCCGCAGCGGCACCCACCGCGCCCGTCTTCATCGCCTCGACATTGCTGCTCGGTGTTGCCGCCGTCGGCACGCAGATGATCCTGCCTGTGGTGGCGCATCTGGCGCCGGAGCAACGGCGCGGGCAGATCGTCGGCACCGTGATGAGCGGGCTGCTGTTCGGCATCCTGCTGTCGCGGCCGCTGGCCACCATGGTGGCGGGCTCGTTCGGCTGGCGCGCCGTGTTCGTGATGTCGGCAGTGCTGATGTGCGGCGTATTCGCGCTGATGATGATCGCGCTGCCGCGCCGGCAACCGAAGCATGAACTGACCTATGCGACGCTGATCCACTCGCTGTGGGACCTGATGCTGACCACGCGGGTGCTGCAGCAGCGTTCGGCCTATCAATGCCTGCTCTATGGATCGTTCAGCCTGTTCTGGACGGCGATGCCGCTGGTGCTGGAGCAGCCGCCATTCTCGTTCGGCCATATCGCCATGTCCGCTTTCCTGCTGTCGGGTGCCGGCGGCGCATTGGTGGCACCGCTTGCGGGACGCCTCGCCGATCGCGGCCGCGGCGATCTCGTCACCGTCACCGCGATGCTGCTGGTGCTGACGAGTTTCGTGCTGACATGGATCGGCGGCCATACCGGCGGCGCGACAGCCGTGACGCTGTTCGTGATCGCGGGAATCCTGATCGATGCCGGCACACAGGGTAATGTGGTGGCCGGACAACGCGCGATCTATGCGCTTGCCGGCCATATCCGCAGCCGGCTCAACGCGCTGTTTCTCGCTTGCGCCTTCTTCGGCGGCGCTGTCGGCTCGGGCTTCAGCGGTTTTGCGGTCGCATCGGGTGGCACGACGATGATCGCCATCATCGGCATCGGTGCGTCATTGGTCGCACTGGCATTGTTCGGCCTTGAGGTCGCCAGCCGACGCAAACCCGAGTAGTCGTAGGGCGGAATAGCGAAGCGTATTCCGCCGGCCATCGATGCGGCGGATTACGGCTTCGCCTAATCCGCCCTACTCAGAAAACGCCCCGACATGATGCGCTTCGTCTCATCGACCGGTCTGTTGTAGATATAGGTCCAGGCTTCGCTCACGCTGCCATCGGCGAGCGTTACAGCGATCCGCTCGCGCAGATACAGCGTCGGCTGCGGATGGTCGGGGCCGACGCTCTCATAATCGTCGAGCGCAGCCATCAGCTCATCGACATTCCGCAGCCGGAACAGCTCGCCGAACACGATGTCACTGGCATCGTCGGAATGCAGCAGGCCGGGATAATGCGCGATCATATAGAGCTTGCCGCGGCACGAGGCTTCACCAAGGAAGTCCGCACCGGCGGAGAGCAGCTTCGACATCGGATGATCGAAGCCGCGCATCAGGGTGCCATAGACGAAAACGCGATCGGGCATGGGGACAGTCAGACTTTCTCGGCAAGTGCGGCATCGTCGCCGGCGGAGACTACATTGATACTCACATCCATGCCGAGAAATGCGTCCGCCGAACCCATATAGGTGCCATGCAGCGGGATCGCCTGACGCGGATCGCGCGCCACCGCGACACGAATGAGATCGCGGCTGCCGACGATGCCATTGGTCGGATCGAATTCGATCCAGCCCGCGGCCGGCAGATAGACCTGCACCCAGGCATGCGTCGAGCCGCCGCCGACATAGTTGTGATCGCGGTTGCCTGGGATGAACAGATAGCCCGACACGAAACGCGCGGCGATGCCGAGCCGGCGCAGTGCCTCGATCATGAACAGCGTAAAGTCGCGGCATGTGCCGGATCTGGTCTGCAGCGTATCGAGCGGATGCTGGGTGCCATGCTCGTAGCGTTTGCGGTAGGCGAACTGCTTGCGGATGCCGAGCGTCATGCCGGACAGAATATTGAAGGTCGGCGTGCGGCCCTGCGGATCGAGAAATCCGCGCGCCCAGCTCGCCAGCTCACCGTCGGGATCGCCATATTGCGGCCGGATGAATTCCTGCAGATCGGGCAGTTCTTCGGCGTCATACAGGAACGGATAGAAATAGGCCTGGTCATCGGCGGTCAGCGCGAACTCGTTTGACGGCAGATGTTCGATGGTCGCGGTCGACACGAAAGTGAGTTTGCGTGCGCGCTCGTCGAAGGTGGCGATGGCGACCGAATTGCCGAACACGTCGTGGATCCAGCGCAGCGATGCCGGCTCGGGCGTGATCTCGAGCGTGCCATTGAGCATGCGCAGATCGTGGCCATCGCGCGGCCGCAGCATGATCCGGTGTTCACCGAATTCGACCGGATGGGCGTAGCGATATTCGGTCTTGTGATGAATCGTGAGCAGAGGCATCAATGGATCGTTCATGGGTGATTTGTCCCGTGTAATTTATACGGAAGACGTTTTTACGGAAGACCCGGCAATCACGGGCCGGGATGCCGCATCGTTAGGCAGATTGGGAAAAGCCCTTGGACAGCCATCAGGACACAGTTCTACGCCTCGGATCGACTGAGGTTCCTCCGGTGCTGGAGCTCAATAATCAGGGAACGTCGCCCTTTTTGCTGACCTGCGATCACTATGGCCGGCTGATTCCCGAGATGCTGGATGATCTCGGCCTGCCCGAGAGCGAGCTCGTCCGCCACATCGCCTGGGACATCGGCATCGCCGGCGTCGCCGAGCAGATGGCCGAGGCGCTCAACGCGCATCTCGTGGCGCAGCGCTATTCGCGGCTCGTCATCGACTGCAACCGGCCGCCCGAGGCCGTCAGCTCGATCCCGCTGATGAGCGAAGCCACAACGGTGCCAGGCAATGATGGACTCACACAGGACATCAAGGCGCGGCGGCGCGAGCTGATCTTCGATCCGTATCACCGGCGCATCCGCGAGGTGATCGATGCAAGGCTGGCGAAGGGCCAGCCGACGGTGCTGGTGTCGCTGCACAGTTTCACGCCTGTCTATGCCGGCATTCAGCGGCCCTGGCATATCGGGACGCTGTATCAGCACGACACCAGACTGCCGCCGCTGCTGCTGCATCACCTGCGCGCCGAAGCCGATCTGGTGGTGGGCGACAACGAACCCTATGCGGTCTCCGATGCCACCGACTACACGATCCCCATCCATGGCGAGAAACGCGGACTGATGAATACCGGCATCGAGATCCGGCAGGATCTGATCACCGATGTCAGCGGCCAGACCGAATGGGCGGAACGACTCACGCGCATCTTCACCGAGATCGAGGCGACGCTGATCACGCCGCGCGCCTCGCATCTCTAGGCCCTGACGCCGACGTAGCTGCCCAATGCATCTGCGCGGCATGAAGTGCCTAGCCATGCGTCCCGATTAAATACGCCACCACCATAAATCCTGCGGCGACTGCCCACAGGAAATAGGCCGCGCCGCCACCGGGGCTCAGCGTCGAGTCAGATGGGTTGTCCGGATTGACGAAGACCTTCACGGCGTCACCGTTCTTGTAGTCCATCCCGAACAGCCGCACCTGCCATTGCGGCGGGTTCGGGTTGCTCGTGCTCAAGCTCCCGGCGGATCCGATATAGGCGACGTGCTTGAAGTGATAGTTGTATTGCACGTTCCGGGTCTGCATCACGGGCCCGCTGCGACCGGTGTCGCTGTCCCGACTCACATAGGTCTCGGGCGCGCCCAACTTGACGATGCCGGGCACCACCGGCCACTTCTTGGCCAGAGACGCCTGCCGGTGTAGCGCCCATCCGAATAAGGCAACGAGGAAGCCGAACCCGCAGAGCGCTGTCACAATCGGCGACCGTTTCGGATCGGCAAGGTGATCTGCGATGAATTCGTTGATGCGGGCGGCGCCAAAGATGCCGCCGACCACAATCACCAGCACGATAACGGCGGCGATGCCAAGGCAGCCGCCGATGCCCTTCGGCATCTCGCGATCGAGCACGGCGTCGCGCGGGTGCCGCGGGTTGTAGTAGACCATGACGGAGGTGCCGACCGGATAGCGCGCAATTGTTTCCGCGACTTCGAAATTGCCGCGGTCCTCCCCGATGCTGACGCGATTGTTGGTGAGCTTCTGTCCACTCACGGTGTATTCGTAGACGATATTCGCAAAATTGCGCTTTTCGGTGCGTTTACGATCTTCCCGCGTGTCGTCGAGCACCTCGACGTCGCGCACTTCGGAGGTCGAGACGATCACCTTGCCGAATGTGGACGGCCAGTCGCTGGCGGCGCGGACCTGCAGATATTTATAGCCGGCGGCGACCAGGATCAGGCCGAACGGCGCCAGCAGCATCGCATAGACGAACCAGGGAATGTCGGGCACGGCGAGACCTCATGGCACGGCGCGGCGCGCCCCGAGGTTTGACGTGACGATGCGGCGAAAGGTTCAGCGCGACAGAGAATCAGCGGGCGCGTGTCAGCGCCAGCCAGACGCCGCCGCCGATCATGAAGCCGCCGGAGATGCGCGACAGCAGCCGCGTCCGCCGCGCCGAGAAGAATTGTCGCGCGCGTCCCGCGACCACCGCATAGACCATATCGGTGAGCGCCGCCGTCACCATGAAGGTGGCGCCGAGAATGCCGACCTGCAGGATGTGGTTCTTCTCCATGTCGACGAATTGCGGAATGAAGGCGCCGAAGAACACCAGCACCTTCGGATTGCTGAGCAACACCATCATGCCCTGCAGGAAGAAGCCGCCGCGTGGCGGCGCAGGCGGCGTATCCGCATCGATGCCCTCGACAGGCGCACGGACCATCTTGATGCCGAGCCACACCAGATAGGCCGCGCCGGCAAAGCGCACCCAGTCGAACCAATAGCCCATGGTGGCCATCAGCGTCGCAAGCCCCAGCGCGACGATGCCGATGACAACCGCGAGCCCTGCCTGCGTGCCGGCAATGCTGATCATCGCCGCGCGCGTGCCGTAACGCAGGCCGTTGGCGATCACCAGCGTGACATTCGGGCCGGGCAGCAGCGCCAGTGCGACGCAAGCAGCGACAAAGGCGAGATAGACCTGAAGCGACATCGGCGTTTCTTTTCGTTTGGCGTGTTCGATCGCGGCGGAGCCTACCCCACACAGCCAGGCAAACAAAGGCGCATTGACACGCAACCATTTAGTTGCCTATTATCGCTGCCATGGATGAGGTCTTCAAGGCACTGGCCGACGCGTCGCGACGCTCATTGCTGGATCGGCTTCACGCCCGCAACGGCCAAACGCTGAACGAGCTCTGCGATGGCCTCGCCATGACGCGGCAGGCCGTGACGAAACATCTTGCGATTCTGGAAGCGGCCAATCTGGTCGCGACGATCAAACATGGTCGCGAGAAACTGCACTACATCAATCCGGTTCCGATCCATGAGATTGGCGAACGCTGGATCAAAAAGTTCGAGCGCGGCAAACTCGCCGCGCTCAGCGAGTTGAAACGTCAACTGGAGACGCGTGATGAGTAAGCCCGAATTCGTCTACACGACCTTCATCAGAACCACGCCGGAGACGCTCTGGCATGCCCTGACCGACAAGGAATTCACGGAAAGCTACTGGTACGGGTGCAGCCTCACCTCTGACTGGAAGGTTGGCTCGCGCATGCATATGGACAGGGGCGGCAAGGTGATGAACGAGTGCGTCGTCCTCGAATCCGATCCGCCTCGACGATTGGTCTATAGCTGGCTTTCGGTGTTCGACGACAAAATGAAAGCGGAAGGTCCCTCGCGTGTGACCTTCGTGCTTGAGCCTCGCAGCAATGTGGTCAAACTCACCGTCACCCACGAAGGCTTCCCCAACGGCAGCACGACGCTGCCGAGCATTTCTGACGGATGGCCGATGGTCTTGAGCAGCCTCAAGAGCATTCTCGAAACCGGACAACCGCTTGTGCTCGATGACACATGCAGCGCGGAGGCTTGAGAGCTCATGATGGATATCAGCACATTCAAACCTGCGTTCGTTTACACGATCTACATTGCCTCCACACCGGACAGGGTCTGGCAGGCGCTGACCTCGGCGGAATTCAGCCGGCAGTATTTCTCCGGTTTTGCAGTCGAACTTGAGCAGAAAGTCGGTGGCACGTTCAGGGTACTGATGCCGGACGGATCGCTGCATATCTCAGGCGACGTGATTGTCTGCGATCCACCGCGCAAGCTTGTCATCACATGGGATGTCAACTGGCCCGGTCTCATCGAGGCACTCGGCAGCACGCTGGTGACCTACGACATCGAGCCATCTGGCGAGACGGTGAAACTAACACTGACGCAATCCCATGACCGCGAGCTCAGCGACGACATTCTGTCTGGCGGACGCGCAGGCTGGCCGGCGATCCTGTCGAGCCTGAAGAGTTTGCTGGAAACGGGCAAGGTCCCCGCGATCCAGATGGAACCGCCGCTGAAGCTGCTGGCGGCGTTGAAGGAGATGGGGATCAAGGTGCCGGGGATGTGAGGCGAAGCGCTGTCGCTCCCTCTCCCCGCTCTGCGCGGGGAGAGGGGTGGGGTGAGGGGCAAAGGCACGTCGGCGTCGCGGAGTTTTTCTATCGGGTCGGAGCGATCCGATAGGAGCTTGATTGTGTGAGTGCGTGCCATGCCCCTCACCCGCCGCGAAGACGCGGCGACCTCTCCCCGCCTAGCGAAGCTTCGCTTCGCGGGGGGGGGCGGGGAGAGGTTAAGAATTACCCCAGCGCCCGTAATTCCCGCCTCAGCACCTTGCCTGTCGCCGTCATCGGCAGCGACTCCGCGAACTGCACGTGGCGCGGATATTCGTGCGCGGCGAGTTGCGACTTGACGAAATCCTGCAGCTCGCGCGCCAGTGCATCGCTCGGTTCAAAGCCCGGGCGCAGCACGATCCAGGCCTTCACGGCCTCGGTGCGGATCGGATCGGGAATGCCGACAACAGCCGACAGCGCCACCGCCGGATGTTTCAGCAGCGTGTGCTCGATCTCCGACGGGCCGATGCGATAGCCTGCCGAGGTGATGACGTCGTCCTCGCGCGAGACGTACCAGAAGTAGCCGTCGTCATCCTGGATGCCGAGATCGCCGGTGAGCAGGAAGTCGCCCGCGAATTTCTTCGCGGTGCCTTCGGGGTTCTGCCAGTAGCCGAGCATGGTGCAAGGATTGGGCTGCCTGACACCAACGATGCCACGCTCGCCGCGCGGCAGTTCCTCGCCCTGCTCATTGACGATGCGGACATCAAAGCCCGGCGTCGGCTTGCCCATGGAGCCCGGCCGGATCGGAAACAGATCGGCATTGTTGCCGACCACGAGATTGCATTCGGTCTGGCCATAGATCTCATGCGCATCGATGCCGAACGTACTCCGCACCCAGTCGAGCAATTCCGAACCGAGCGACTCGCCGCCGGTGAGCATGCTGCGCAGCTTCACGCCATCATGCCTGACATTGGCCTGCCGCATCAGCTTCAGCGCCGTGGGCGGCAGGAAGACATTGCGCACCCCGTGATCGGCCATCAGCTGCATCGCGGCGTCAGGCTCAAATTTCCTGGCGCGATAGCCGACGATCGGCACGCCGTGATACCAGGCCGGAAACAGCGCATCGAACAGCCCGCCGATCCACGCCCAGTCGGCCGGTGTCCAGTAGACGTCGCCGGGCTTGGGGAAGAAGCCGTGCACCATCTCCACATTGGGCAGATGGCCGAGCAGCACGCGATGCGCATGCAGCGCGCCCTTGGGATTTCCCGTGGTGCCCGATGTGTAGATGATGATCGCGGGATCGTCGCAGGACGTATCGACCGTGGTGAAGTCTTCGGACGCCGCCTCGATCGCCGACCAGAACGGTTTGGCCCCGGCATGCGGTGCACTGTCCGTGACGTAGATATCCTGTAAATGAGGCAGCCGCTCGCGGATTCTCGACAACTTGTCCCAGCCACTCGCGTCGGTGACGATGGCCTTGGCCCCGGAATTAGCAAGGCGGAATTCCAGCGCGTCCTCGCCGAACAGCGTGAACAGCGGCACCGAGACCAGACCCGAACGGAACGCGGCGAGATGCACGATCGGCAATTCCACCGATTGCGACAAGAACACCGCAATGCGGTCACCGCGCTGCAGGCCATCCGCCTTCAGCACATTGGCGAAGCTGCGCGAGAAAGCCTGCATCTCGTCGAAGGAGAAACGATGCGTGCCGCGGTCCTCGTCCACATAGATCAGCGCCAGCCGCCCGCTACCGTCGGCATGACGGTCGCAGGCCACCGTCGCGATATTGAATCGCTCCGGCACATCCCAGCGGAAATTGCGGGCGAGCGTCTCATAATCCGTGGTTTCGACCAGCATGGCAGGCTCCCTGCGGCCTTGCTTGCTTCTTCTCGTTATTCCAGGGGAGAAGTCTGAACGGCCGCAGCCCTATTCTTAAACGAGGAGTTCTGCCCGCCAAAGTGCCTTGAATTTCCCGGCCCGGCATGGTCTCAAGCAGCCTGTTCGGAACCCGGCGCCATCAGCGCCTTCGCAAGCTTAATCCGGTAGAAATTCCTCATGGCACGCAGGTTTTCGGCCGCCTACCAGTCGGAACCAGTGTCCAGCCTGGCACTGTGGGCGCGGCGCCTCGCGGTTTTCGCCGCCATTGCCGCCCTCACCTCGATCATCATCGTCCGCTTCGGGTTCCTCGAAGTCAAACCGGCGCTGATGACCTTCTTCGGCGCGCTGGGATTCGCCGGCCTCTCGATCCTGGTGGCGCTCGCCGGCTTTGCCGCGATCTGGCAGAACGGCTCGCGCGGCATGAGCGTGATCCTGGTGGCGCTGATGCTCGACGCGGTGATTCTGGCCTATCCCGGCTACCTTGCGTACCAGTATCGCAAGCTGCCGAAGATCCACGACATCACCACCGACCCGATCGACCCGCCGCGCTTCGAGGCTCTGGCGCGGCTGCGTATCGGCGACGACACCAACTCCGCCGTCTATTCCGGCCTTTACTCCGCCGAACAGCAGCGCGCCGCCTATCCGGATATCGAGCCGGTGGAACTGGAGGTGCCGGTCCAGCGCGCCTATGACGTGACGCGCGCTTTGGTCGAGAAGCGCAAATGGACGATCATTGACGAGCGGCCGCCACAGCCGCCGCGCCGCATCGGGCGTATCGAGGCCGTGGCGCGCACACCGATCATGGGTTTCCGTGAGGACGTCGCGATCCGCGTGACACCGGACGGGGAGGGTTCGCGCGTCGATATCCGCTCGTCGTCACGCTATTTCGAAGGCGATCTCGGCAGCAACGCGGCGCGCGTCACCAAGCTGATCGACGATATCAACACCGCCGTCGATAGCGCACCGGCGCCAAAGAAGGCGGCGACACCGGCGAAAGCCGCGGTGAAGGGCGTGAAGAAGTAGGCTCCGATACGTCGGCCTCTCGCTCCCTCGCCCCGCACTTTGCGGGGAGAGGGTCGGGGTGATGGGCGAGGCACACTCTCTCATCGCGGGAAGTGTTGGTGGGTCGAACGGATGCGATTCATCAGTCCGAGAATATGGATACTGCAGTGATCTGCCCCTCACCCGCCGCGAAGACGCGGCGACCTCTCCCCGCGCAGAGCGGGGAGAGGTTAGATTGCAGCGACGCAGTTATCCCTGCGCACGTTTCTCCACATTGGCGATCCGCTCGGGCACACCGAATTCCTGCCGGCAGACATCAGCGAGCACCGCGATCCCTTCGCGGATTTCCTGATGGGTCGGACTGGCGAAGCAGATGCGGATGTGGCTGTGCGCATAGGCCTTGTCGACAGACCATTCCGGGCCGGGATTGATCGACACGCCGGCCTTGAGCGCAGCCTGATAGAGCTTCATCGCATCGACATTGGCGGGCAGTTTCACCCACAGGAAGATGCCGCCTTTGGGTTCGTCGAATTCCGCCGCCGTGCCGAACTGCTCGTTGAGCGCATCCATCAGCGTCTCCAGCTTGGCGCGGAGCCCGCGCGTCGCCTTTGGCACATGGGTGGCGAAATGCGGCACGCAATATTCGGCGAGGACCATCTGCTCCAGCGCGCCTGAACCGGCATCCGTCTTCAGCGCCAGCATGCGTGACATGATCTCCCAGGGCGCGACGATGTAGCCGACGCGGAGCGCAGGCGCGATCGACTTGGAGAACGAGCCGATATGGATCACGCTGCCGCTTGTATCCATCGCGTGAATCGCCGGCGGACGCTCGCCGGTCCAGATCAGGTCGGCATAGCAATCGTCCTCGAAGATGGGGACGCCATACTTTGCCGACAGCGCCAGCAGCTCGCGACGATGGCTTTCCGGCATGATGGTGGCGGTCGGGTTCTGCACGGTCGGGATCGTATAGATATATTTCGGCCGGATGCCCTTCGCCTTCAGATCTTCCAATGCCGTGGCCAGCGCATCCATCCGCATGCCGTCGTCATCCAGGGGAATGCCGACGATATTGACGCCGAGACGGGTGAGCCGGTTGATGGAGCCTTGATAGCAGTCGCGCTCGATGATGACGGTGTCGCCCCTGGCCAGCAGACTGTGATTGACGAGATCGAGTGCCTGCAGCGAGCCGGAGACAATGAGGATGTCATCGGCGCTGCAATCGATGCTGGCGTCGCGCTTCAGCTTGCCGGCGATGAAATCCCGCAGCGGCAGATAGCCCTGCGGGCCACTCGCCAGACCGTAGGTTGCCAGCGTGCGCCCCTCGCGCAGCATGACGGCATTGGCGGCAGCGGTCAGGCCCTCCACCGGCACCTGGTCCATATCGTTGTTGCCGCCGACGAAACTGTATCTGGCGAGGCCGGTCCATTTTGCCGCAGCCGCGGGCAGGCCCGGAGGCAGCAATGGCGCATAATCGAACCGTGTGGTGGTAGTCATGAACGTCGTCTCCCTTAGGCCTTTTTGGAGCGAAGGCCGCTTTTTATGACGAAGGCTGCCTCGTTGGACCGCCCTCCGCGTGTATCCTGCGCCGAATGCCGGATATTACCCCTTTGCCCTCACGCGCTGCACCATTAGAGTGCCGCCGAAATGTAAGGCTTTTCCGGCAGGGGCATGCACGACTTAATCCGCGATATCACGCTGTGCATCCTGTTTGCGTGGGGCATCGGGCTCATCGCGCATTTTTTCAAGCAACCGCTGATTCTGGCCTATCTGGTCGCCGGCTTTTTCATTGGGCCATTCGGAATCGGACTGGTCAAGTCGGACGAATCCATCAGCACGATCTCCGAACTCGGCCTGATCTTCATGCTGTTCATGATCGGTCTCGAAATCGATCTGAAGAAGATCATCCGCGCCGGCAAGGTCATTGTGTTCGCCGCGGGCGGCCAGTTGATCGCAGGCTGCATTCTCGGCGCGATCTTCTTCATGGCGCTCGGGCTGAAGCTCGGCGGCGGCGGGTTCGACGCGCTGTATCTCAGCGTCGCCTGCGCACTGTCCTCGACGGTGGTCATCGTCAAGGTGCTGTATGAGAAGCGCGAGCTCGACACGCTGCCGGGCCGCATCACGCTCGGCATCCTGGTGCTGCAGGATATTTTCGCGATCCTGTTTCTGGCGGTACAGCCGAGCCTCGCAGATCTGCAGGTCGGCGTCATCGCTCTGTCGATCGCCCGCGTCGGCGTGCTGGTTGCCACCGCGCTGATCCTGAGCCGCTATGTGCTGCCGCCGCTGTTCCACCAGATCGCACGGCGCCCGGAACTGGTGCTGCTGGGCGCGCTGGCCTGGTGCTTCCTGATCGGCGAGATCGCGGAGCGACTGCATCTGTCGCGCGAGATGGGCTCGCTGGTCGCCGGCGTGTCGCTGTCGACCTTCCCCTATGCGCTCGACGTCACCGCCAAGGTGACGACGCTGCGGGACTTCTTCATCACGTTGTTCTTCGTCGCCGTCGGCATGACCATCCCGATCCCGAACGGCGCGACCATCGGCCTTGCACTGGTCATCGCTTTGTTCACCGTCGTCAGCCGCATGCTCACGACCTTCACGCCGCTCTATCTGATGAAGCAGGGGCTGCGCGCCAGCCTGCTGCCGGCGCTCAATCTGGCGCAGATCAGCGAATTCTCGCTGGTGGTGCTGCAAACGGGCATTGCAGCCGGCCATATCACCACGCAGACCGCCAGCGCGGCATCCTTTGCCTTCGTGATCCTGGCGGTACTTTCGACCTTCGCGATGATGCGCAGCGACCAGATCACGCGCCTCCTGATCGGCCCGATGAAGCGCATCGGGCTGCACGACCTCGACCACGGCCAGAAGACGCATGAAGGCGACCATGCCGCCGGCCATGGCGATGCCCGCCGCATCGTCATTCTCGGTTTCTTCCGCACGGCGTCCGCCCTGCTCGCCGAGATCGAGCGCCAGAACGAGTCGCTGCTCGACCAGATCAGCGTCGTCGACTTCAATCCCAACGTCTTCCGTACTCTGGTCGGGCGCGGCCAGCATGTGATCTATGGCGATATCAGCAATGTCGACACGCTGGTCCATGCCGGCGTCGGCAATGCCGAGATCATCATTCTCAGCGTGCCGGACTCGCTGCTCAAGGGCGCGAATAACGAAAAGCTGGTCCGCCATGTCCGCTCGATCAACCCGAAGGCCAGGATCATTTCCACGGCGGATGTGCTCGGCGACGTTAACGATATCTACGCGGCCGGCGCGGACTACGTCACCGTGCCCCGCCTCTGCGACGCCCACGCACTGTATGAGGTGATCGAGGCCATCGATCAGGGCCTCCTGGACGCCAAACGCGCCGACATGGACGCGCAGCTGGCGGAACGGCGGGAAGTGCTGCCTTAACCTCTCCCCGCTTCCGCGGGAGAAGGCAAAAGCCCGCATTCCGCACTGCGAACCCGCATACCGCCCCCCATTTCCGCGGGTTGCACCGCCCCCCGCTCTGCGCCATATCACTGCCATAACGAGCGAGAGTGGACTGATGGCCGACCCGATTTCAGACGTTCTGCAAGCCTTTGCCGCCGGCGAGATGGTCGTCGTGACCGACGATGACGACCGCGAGGGCGAGGGCGACCTTATCGTCGCCGCATCGTTCTGTACCGCCGAGAAGATGGCCTTCATCATCCGGCATACGTCCGGCATCGTCTGCGCGCCGATCACCACCGAGGATGCCCGCCGGCTGCGGCTCGATCCGATGGTGGTCAACAACGATAGCAATCACACCACCGCCTTTACCGTCTCCATCGACTACAAGCCCGATGGCGGCACCGGCATTTCCGCCGACGAGCGCGCCTCCTGCTGCCGCGCACTGGCCAATCCGAATGCCGGCGCCAATGACTTTGCGCGCCCCGGCCATATCTTTCCGCTGATCGCCCGCGAAGGCGGCGTGCTGATGCGCTCGGGCCATACCGAAGCCGCGGTGGATCTCTGCAAGCTGGCCGATCTCCCGCCCGTCGGCGTCATCAGCGAACTGATGAATGACGATGGCTCGGTGATGAAGGGTCAGCAGGTCGTCGACTTCGCGGCCAAGCACAAGCTCAAGCATGTCACCATCGCTGACATGATCGCCTATCGCCAGGCCCGCGAGAAACTGATCGAGCGCGTCTCGACCTTCACAACCGACAGTCCGATCGGCCCGCTGCACGGCTATTCCTATCGCTCTCCCTTCGATCCGATCCACCATGTTGCCTTCGTTTACGGCAGCGTCGGCGACGGCAAGAATGTGCTGACGCGCTTCCACAAGCCGAACATCGTCCGCGACATGTTCACCGGCCCGGCGAAGATGAACATCGTGCTGGAACGCTTCAAGAAGAACGGCAGCGGCGTGCTGGTCTATCTGCGCGACGGCGCCGCGGGTGTGCCCGTCGAACCGCTCGATGCGCCGAAGTCGGCGGAAGCCGACCGCAACCGGCAGTGGCGTGAAATCGGCGTCGGTGCGCAGATCCTGCGCGATCTCGGCGTCACCTCGATCCGCCACCTGACCTCGTCGGTCCATGACTACAAGGGACTGTCGGGTTTCGGCATCGAGATCGCCTGCAACGAACAGCTTGATGGCGATAGTTCAAAGACCTAAAATGCCGCATTCCGCATAGCCAATGCCGCTCCGGCGGCGATTGCGTATGTGAGACGTAGATGCGCAGGCAAGGAAACAAAAAGCCTGCGCGCCAAATCAGCCACGATATGAAAGGGATTTCGATGAGCGTTGCCCCCAAGGGTAAGGACAAGCCCGCTGCAAGTTTCCAGTGGGACGATGCGTTCCTGCTCGATAGCCAGCTCACCGAAGACGAGCGCATGATCCGCGACACCGCGCGCGCTTACGCCCAGGACAAGCTGTTGCCGCGCGTCACCAATGCTTACCTCAACGAGCATACCGACCGCGAAATCTTCAACGAGATGGGCGAGCTCGGCCTGATCGGCGTCACCCTGCCGGAAGACTATGGCTGCGCCAATGCCAGCTATGTCGCCTATGGTCTGATCAACCGCGAGATCGAGCGCGTCGACAGCGGCTACCGCTCGATGAACTCGGTGCAGTCATCGCTGGTGATGTATCCGATCTACGCTTACGGCAGCGAGGAGCAGCGCAAGAAGTACCTGCCCAAGCTCGCCACCGGCGAGTGGGTCGGTTGCTTCGGCCTCACCGAGCCCGATGCCGGTTCCGATCCCGGCGGCATGAAGACCCGCGCCGAGAAGGTATCGGATGGCTACAAGCTGACCGGCTCGAAGATGTGGATCTCGAATGCGCCGATCGCCGACGTATTCGTGGTGTGGGCGAAATCCGCCGCGCATGACAACCAGATCCGCGGCTTCGTGCTCGAGAAGGGCATGAAGGGCCTGTCGGCGCCGAAGATCGGCGGCAAGCTGTCGCTGCGCGCCTCGATCACCGGCGAAATCGTCATGGACAACGTGATCGTGCCGGAAGAAAACCTGCTGCCCAACGTGTCGGGCCTGAAGGGTCCGTTCGGCTGTCTCAACCGCGCCCGTTACGGCATCTCCTGGGGCGTGCTCGGCGCCGCCGAGGACTGCATGGCCCGCGCCCGCCAGTACACGCTGGACCGCAAGCAGTTCAACCGGCCGCTCGCGGCCACCCAACTGGTGCAGAAGAAGCTCGCCGACATGCTGACCGAAATTTCGCTCGGCCTGCAGGGCTCGTTGCGCGTCGGCCGCCTGATGGACGAAGGCAATTTCCACCCGGACATGATCTCGGTGGTGAAGCGCAACAATTGCGGCAAGGCCCTCGACATCGCCCGCGTCGCCCGCGACATGCATGGCGGCAACGGCATCCAGATCGAATATCAGGTGATGCGCCACGCGCAGAACCTCGAGACCGTGAACACCTATGAAGGCACCCACGACGTGCATGCGCTGATCCTCGGCCGTGCCATCACCGGGATCCAGGCGTTCGGTTAAGCGCCTGCGCTTCAGGTTTCAAAACTTCGAAATGCCCGGCCTTGTGCCGGGCATTTTTCGTTTGAGGGCACCAACACACTCGTCATTCCGGGGCGTTCGCCGCAGGCGAGCGAACCCGGAACCTCGCCATGTTCATCACCTCTTTCCGCCCCCACCGAAGAGTCGATGAACATATCGGGATTCCGGGTTCGGTCTCGCCGCCTGCGGTGTCGATCCCACCCCGGAATGACGCGTGTGTTGCTTCTCTTGACTCTCACCCCTCTCATGCATCATCATAAGTTACATGAGACGAGACAACCGCCTCTCCGCCACGTTGCATGCCTTGCTGCACATGGCCGAGCAGAACCGCCCGATGACTTCGGCCGAACTGGCCATGTGCATGACCACCAACGCGGTGGTCGTTCGCCGCACCATGGCGGGGCTGCGCGAGGCTGGCTTCGTGCGTTCCGAAAAGGGCCATGGCGGCGGCTGGGAGATCGCGCGTGATCTTTCGACCGTCACGCTGAAGGACATCTATGACGCGCTGGGCAAGCCCAGCCTGATGGCCATGGGCATTCATCTGGAAAGCCCGACCTGCCTTGTCGAACAGGCGGTCAATCACTCGCTCACATCGGCTTTCGCGGAAGCGGAAGCCGTGCTCATCGGCCGCCTTGCGGATGTCACGCTGGCGCAGCTCGCCGCGGATTTTCACGCGCGGGCGGTCGAGCATCACGGCAAGATTCAAAGCAAAATTCGCGGGAAGACAAAATGAGTTTCGATGCGATCATCATTGGCGGCAGCTATGCCGGCCTCTCCGCAGCGCTGCAATTGGCGCGGGCGCGCCGCAAGGTCCTGGTGATGGATTCCGGCCGGCGCCGCAATCGCTTCGCTGAACACTCCCATGGTTTTCTCGGTCAGGATGGCCGCGCGCCCGGCGACATCGCCGCGGATGCCCGCGCGCAATTGCTGGCCTATCCCACGGTGCAATGGGTCGATGCAACGGCCACCGCCGGCAAGGGCCAGGCCGATGAGTTCACCGTCAGCGCGGGGAACGGCGCGCAATACGAGGCCCGGCGCATCATCCTCGCAGCCGGTGTGGTCGATGCGTTGCCCGACGTTCCCGGCCTCGCCGAGCGCTGGGGCAAATACGTTTTCCATTGTCCGTATTGCCACGGCTACGAACTCGATCAGGGCCGCATCGGCGTGCTGGCGTCGTCGGAAATGTCGATGCATCACGCGTTGATGCTGCCCGATTGGGGATCGACCACGCTGTTCCTGAACGATGCCTTCACACCGGACGCGGGCCAGATGGCGCAGCTGAAGCAGCGCGGCGTCACGGTCGAGCGCGAACCGATCAGACAATTGTCGGGCACATCCGTCGATGTCGAACTCACCGACGGCCGTATCATTCCCCTCGATGGCATGTTCACGCTGACGCGTACCAGTCCGGCGTCGCCGCTCGGCGCGCAGCTCGGCTGCGCCATGGAAGACGGGCCGATGGGACCGTTCCTGCAGACCGACATGTTCAAGGAGACCACGGTTCCCGGCGTGTTCGCCTGCGGTGACATGGCGCGCGCCACCGGCTCTGTCGCGCTTGCGGTGGGCGACGGGGCCATGGCCGGAGTCGGTGCGCATCGATCGCTGATGTTCGGAACGGGGCACGGATAGCTGCTTGTTCGACGCACTCACCTTTCGTCATGCCCGGGCTTGTCCCGGGCATCCACGCCTTGGCGGCGCGGAGAAAAGACGTGGATGGCCGGGACAAGCCCGGCCATGACGGTGCTTTAGATACGCATATCAGGCGCGTCTCCGCGCCGTTTGCTTTCCTCCGCCACCTTGCTAGTCATCACGATCAAGAATTCTGGGAAGGACCGACCATGAGCGACAACGACAGCAACGCCAACGACGACGTTCCGTTCAATCGCGATTATTCGCTGAAGCCCGGCGTCGTCGATCAGGTGCGCCCAAACGTGCGCCGCGTTCTCTGCAACAACCCCTCGCCTTTCACCTTCACTGGCACCAACAGCTACATCGTCGGCACCGGCAAGGTCGCGATCATCGATCCGGGCCCGGCCAACGACGCCCATCTGCAGGCGCTGCTCGATGCCGTGAAGGGCGAAACGGTGACGCATATTCTCGTCACCCACACCCATAGCGATCATTCGCCGAATACGGCGGCGCTCAAGGCCGCGACCGGCGCCACGGTCTATGCCGAAGGCGCGCACCGCGCCTCGCGGCCGCGTTTCGAGAGCGAGAAACATTCGCCGGAGTCCGGCGCCGACCGCGATTTCAGGCCCGACGTGCTGGTGGCCGATGGTGACGTGATCGAGGGCGACGGCTGGGCGCTGGAAGGCGTTACGACACCGGGCCACACCGCCAATCACATGGCGTTTGCCTGGCGGGAAAAGAAATATCTGTTCGTCGCCGATCATGTGATGGGCTGGTCGACCTCCATCGTGGCGCCGCCCGATGGATCGATGATCGACTACATGGCCTCACTGGACAAACTCGCGGCACGCGACGAGGACCTGTATTTCTCCGGCCACGGCCCGGACATTCCCGATGCACAGCGCTATGTGCGCTTTCTCATCCGCCACCGCCGCGCCCGCGAAGCCTCGATCCTGCATCGCCTTGGCAAGGGCGAAGCGGATATCCCAACCATCGTGCGCGCGATCTATATCGGACTCGATCCGCGTCTCACGGGCGCCGCCGGCTATTCGGTGCTGGCGCATCTGGAAGATCTCGTCGCCCGCGGCATGGTTCTGACGGACGGCGACCCGGTGATATCAGGCAGTTATCGGATGGCTTCTTAACCTCTCCCCGCTCTACGCGGGGAGAGGTCGCCGCGTCTTCGCGGCGGGTGAGGGGCATTGCACGCACTCACAACAATCGAGCGACTGTCGGATCGTACCGACCCGTGAGAAAAACTCTGCAACATCGACGTGCCACGCCCCTCACCCCACCCCTCTCCCCGCGCAGAGCGGGGAGAGGGAGCGAGAGGCCTGCGTCTGAACGTAGCCTTACGGCAGGTTCACGATCTCGACCCAGTTCGGATTCTTGCCCACCGCGGTTTCGCTCAGCTTGGTCAGCGCCCCCGTCGCCTTGTCGATGGAATAGGCCGTCATGCTGTTCGACAACTGCCCGACTGCCAGCAGATAGCGGCCAGACGGATCGATGCTGAAGCCACGCGGCTGCTTCTCCGTGGCCGTGGAGCCCAGCGATGTCAGCGCGCCGGTTTTGGGATCGACGCGGAACGCCGCGATCGTGTTGCTGGTGCGTTCCGACGCATAGAGGAACTTGCCGTCCGGCGTCAGGTGGATATCCGCTGCCCATGGCTTGCCATCGAAGCCCTTGGGCAAGGCAGAGGCGACCTGCGTTTCCTTCTTCAGCGTCCCGGTCGCCGCGTCCCACGGAAATACATAGATCGCCGCGTCGAGTTCGTTGAGCAGATAGACGAACTTCTTGTCCGGCGAGAACACCAGATGGCGCGGGCCGCCCTTGGCCTTCACGCTGACGGTCGGCGGATCGTTCGGCGTCAGCTTGCCAGCCTTGGCGTCGAATTTCTGCTGATAGATGACGTCGCCGCCGAGGCTCGTATGCAGGACATAGCGATTGGTGGGATCGACGATGATGCAATGCGCATTCGGTTCGGTAGCGACCACCTGCTGCGCCGGCGCGATCACGCCATTTGGCCCGATGGCATTCACCGCCACCTTGTTGCCGCCATAGGACGCGCTGAGCAGAAAGCGGCCGGTGCGATCAATCGCGATATAGGCCATGGAATCGGCCAGCGGCCCGGGGCCGACCAGTTTCAGCTTGCCGGTTTTGGCATCGATATCGAAGGTCACCGCTGTGTATGGCTCGTTGCGCAAACCAGCATAGAGCCGATGCTTCTCGGGGCTGATGGCCAGCGGCAGCGAGCCGCCGGGCTTTGCCGGTCCCGGCACCGCCACGGTATCGATCGCAGCGAGATTGCCATTCGCCTTCAGTTCGAAAACGCTGATGTTCTGGCTGTCGGCATTGCCGACATAGACGATCGTAGCGGCGCTGGCCGATGACATGATGGATCCTATTGCTAACGGGAGCGACACGATCGCCAGCAGCGCCTTCAAACCAGCACCCGCATGCGTGAACGGCCAACGACGCGAAACGGAACGAACCCGTGCGAGCATCAACACCTCCCTGCCTCTTTTCATTGGGAGGGATGATGCTACCGCCTTCTGGAATAGGCAAGCTGCGCTGCGGCAAAGCCAGAACCGGTAGATCAGAACCGGCCGGCCAGCGTCACCCGCAAGGCCAGCGGCTCGACCGGATGTAGCACGCGATCCATGATGCCGGTCTGGCACACGGCGGCAGGCGCTGTCGGCGCGCCGCCGCCCGCCGGGAAGCAGGCGGCGAACAGCGAGTCCGTCTTCAGCAGTGACCCATAGGCATAGGTGATCTGGTCCGACTTGCTGTCGAGCATGTTGAACGCATCGAGCTGGATGCGCCAGCCGTTCTCGAAGCGATAGCCGAACTGACCGTTCAGCAATCCTGTCGCCGGCGAGATGAAGGCCGCGTCTTCGGTGAGCGGACGTGGACCGAAATAACGATAGCGCAGCGCGCCGAACCAGCCGGTGGCTTCACCCAGACGAATGCCCGCCGAGGCGATCATGTTGGGGGCGCCGGGGATATAATTTCCGGGTGCGTTGCCGATCTGCGAGGCCGGATAACCGTCGAGCTCTGCATAGGCCGCCGCCTGATCGGCATTGCTGCCGCGAAAGCGCGCACGCGTCATCGCGAGATCGGCCTCGAGGCTCAGCCACGATGTCGGCTTGTAGTCATTGGTCCATTCGAAACCGACACGGCGGCTGGGGCGGCTCGCCTCGGTATCGCCGGCATCACCGACGAACAGGATCTCGGAGGCGGAATCCAGCATGAAGAACGCGATCGAGCTGGTCAGCCCCGGAATGAGTTTGGTGCGCAATCCGACTTCGGCGCCCTTGGTCTTCACCAGAAACGGCGAACTATCCACCGGCGATCCATCGGACGGCGACTCCTTGATGGTCACGCCGCGCGCGTCGTTGCTGTGAAAGCCTTCGCCGGCATTCAGGAACAGTTCGGTCTTCGCAAAGGGACCAATCACCAGACCTGCCTTGGGGCTGCCGATGGTGGCCGTGGCGCTACCGGAATTGACCGGATTGAAGAACGAATTGACCGTGGTGTCGTAATAGTCGCCGCGCCAGCCGATATTGGTGCGCAGCCAGTCGGTCCAGAACGTCGTGTTCTGCACGAACATGCCGACGCTGCCTTCCTTCACGCCATCGCTGCGCGTGGTGGAGAGATATTGCCGCTTGATGGTGTTGCCGAGGCTGACATTGATGTCGTCGTAGCGACTCTGGATGCCGACTTCGGTCTCGTTCCGGAAGCCCGCGACAGTGTACTTGAATGTGTGCGATGCATTGATGCCGCCGAGCACGCGGTCGTCATGCTGATGAAACTGATCGCCATTGACGGGATCGCTCAGGAAGAATGTGAAGTTGTTCCACAGATTGAGCTTGCTCTTGATCGCGTAGAAATCGACTTTCGTTGCGCCATCGCGGTCGGTATCGCGATAGCGGCCTGACAGCGAGAAACGCTCCGAATTGCCCCCATCACTGGGATCGAGTGCGCCATAGCGGCCGATCTCGCCCGAGGCGATCGCGCGCAGCGGCACCTGATCGGTGGAATTCCACTTGTTGCCATAGGCCATGCCGGTCAGCGAGAAGCCGTTATCCAGCGTTCCCTGGCTGTAGCGGATCACGCCATTGAGCTTCTGCAGTTTGTCGGGATTGTCCCACGGGCCGTTATAGAGATTGGCCTCCGCGGCGACGAGCAGGTTGCCCTCGCCGACCTTGCCCGACGTCACGCCGAAGGCGCGGTTGTAACCGAAACTGCCCGATGTGATCGACGCCATGGTGCGGGTGACGCTGTCGATCAGGCTGACATGAATGGCGCCCACCGAGGAGAAGTCGCCTTCGTCAGCGAAATACGGCCCCTTCCGCACATGGACTGAACTGATCAGCTCCGGAATCAGAAAGTTGGTATCGGCATAGCCCTGGCCGTGACCATGGGTGCGCATGTTCACCGGCATGCCGTCGATGGAGATGGCGAGATCCGTACCGTGATCGAGATTCACGCCGCGCAGGAAGTACTGGTTGGCTTTGCCGTCGCCAGAATGCTGGGTGACGATCAGGCCGGGCGTGACTTCCAGCGCTTCGGCGGGACGCGACAGCGGCCGCGCATTGACCTCGGCGCCACCGATCGTCTTTTCGCTGGCCGCTGCGAGCGGCGCCTGCGCAGCGCTGATGCCGGGCGTGACACCTGCGCCGCCGGCCCCTGCCGTCGGTGCAGCGATGCGACGCACAGCCGAACGACCATGATCGGTCGAGCTGCGCTTCCGGACCGGCGTGCTCGCGCGCGGTTGCGGTGCCACGACGACAACGGGCGACAGTGTCGTGGGCGTGGAGCCCTGCGCCCCAGCTTCGGTCGACACCGTGAGGACAGCCGCGACAACCAGAGACAGATCGCGCGATACTCGCTTCATCGCAGGCTTGCCCCCAGCGGCCACACGCGTGCTGACTCGTGTGAAATCACGGGTCCCGCCAAGATCAATGGCAGGCTATGTTGCATCCCGACATGATTTGAAAACTGGCATGACGAGTATGATGTTGTCAATAAATCATCATACTTATCCGGAGATACGCATGCAGCGCATTACGATCACCCTCGACGATGACCTGATGGAAGAGCTGGATGCTGTCATCGCCGAACAGGGCTATCAGAACCGCTCCGAAGCGATCCGCGATCTCACCCGCGCCGGCATGCAGCAGGCCGCACAGGAGAAGGGCAAGGCCGGCGAATGCGTCGCCGCCCTGGTCTATGTCTATGACCACGCCCAGCGCGACCTGTCACGCCGGCTGGTCGACACCTATCATCATCACCACGACCTCTCGCTGGCGACGCTGCATGTCCATCTCGACGGCGACAACTGCATGGAGGTCACCGCGCTACGCGGCTCGGGCAACGAGGTGCAGCATTTCGCCGATCACATCATCGCGGAGCGCGGCGTGAAATATGGCCGCGTGGTGATGATGCCGACGGGGAAGAAAGCAGAGGGGAAGAAGAAGGGGCACAGCCACGGGTGATGGGAGCGCTGATCTATCGTCTTGTCGTCCCCGCGCAGGCGGGGACCCATAACCACAGTCAGCGTGACTCAAAACGCAGAACCACGCCTAAAGCGTTCTATTCACGTCGCCAGCGTGTATGGGTCCCCGCCTGCGCGGGGACGACACGTGGAGAATGCGAAGCTTCGCTTCGCGGGGGGAGAGGGGAAGCAAGAAAGATCAATCCCAGTCCGGCGCAAATGCCGGATTCACCAGCCGCTGCGTCTTCGGCAGTGCCGCGATCGCCTTGCGGTCCTCGTCGTCCAGCGTCAGTTTGAGCGCATCGAGATTGGCCTGCTGGCTCTCCTTGCGCGAGGCCTTCGGGATCGCTGCCACGCCGTCCTGATCGAGCAGCCATTTCAATGCGACCTGCGCGGCCAACACGCCGTGTTTCGCAGCGATGGTCTTCATCGCGTCGTTGTCGGCAAGCCGCCCCTGACCGAGCGGGCAATAGGCCACCAGCGGGATCGACTTCGCGCGCAGATAGGTCAGCAGCTTCGTCTGATCGAGCAGCGCGTGATATTCGACCTGATTGCAGGCGACCGGCGCGCCGATCTCCTCCACGGCCTGCTTCATCAGTCTGACCGGGAAATTCGCGACGCCGATGGCGCGGACGCGCCCCTCGTCCTTCAGCTTCAGCAGCGTCTCGAAGATCGCCGGCAGGTTCATGCCCTTCGAGGGCCAGTGCACCAGATAGAGATCGATGACGTCGAGACCGAGCTTCTTCAGGCTGGTGTCGAAGGCGCGCCTGATGGCATCCGGCGCGAGATTTTCGTGCCAGACCTTGGTGGTGACATGGAGATCCCCACGCGCAATGCCCGAGGCCTTGATGCCGGCGCCGACCTCAGCCTCGTTGCCATACATTTCGGCGGTGTCGATGTGGCGATAGCCGAGCCCGATGGCGCTTTCCACGCCGGCGACGCAGCCATCGCCGGTGAGCTTGAAAGTGCCGAGGCCGAGCTTCGGCACGCGAATGCCCTGGGTGTTCAAATTTTGCATGTCAATTCCTCAATATGGCGAAACCGTCCGAGACGACGGCGCCGGAAGTGTTTGCTACGGTGCCAGCCTGCAACGATAAATTCAAATCACCGGGAGAGTTTCAGCACCATGGAAAAGGCATTACGCGGATGGCTCGAATCCCACGGCCTGCTCGCCATCATCACTGCGGTCCTCGGGGTGATCAGTCTGCTGTCCGTGACACTGGTGCTTGGGGGCTTCTGGCTGGCGCGCTAAACGGCACAATTTCATGATGTCGCTAATAGGCTTCTTGATGTCGCCTATGGGCTAGTGCTGATCCCCAGAATACGCGACACTCCGGGCCTGATCGCCACCCGGATTTTTCATGCGCTATTCGCTAACGTCCTTGCTGAAGCAAACCCTCACCGGCCATAAAGGCTGGACGCCGCAATGGCGCGATGCTGCGCCGAAACCCGAATATGACATCGTCATTGTCGGCGGCGGCGGTCATGGGCTCGCAACCGCCTATTATCTGGCAAAGGAATACGGCCTCAGGAACATCGCCGTGCTCGAGAAGAGCTGGATCGGATCAGGCAATATCGGCCGTAACACCACGATCATCCGTTCCAACTACCTGTTCTCCGAAAATATCTCGCTCTACGAGTTGTCGCTGAAACTGTGGGAAGGCCTCGAGCAGGACTTCAACTACAATGCCATGGTCAGCCAGCGCGGCGTGCTCAACCTCTACCATTCCGACGGCCAGCGCGACGCCTATGCCCGGCGCGGCAACATGATGCGGCTGAATGGTGCGGACTCCGAATTGCTGGACAAGGAAGGTGTGCGGCAACTCTACCCGTTCCTGAATTTCGACGCGGCACGGTTTCCGATCCAGGGCGGATTGCTGCAGAAGCGCGGCGGCACCGTGCGCCATGACGCCGTGGCCTGGGGCTATGCCCGCGGCGCGTCCGATCGCGGCGTCGATGTGATCCAGAATTGCGAGGTCACGGGGATCGACATCATCGATGGACGCGCGGTAGGCGTGCAGACCTCGCGCGGTACGATCAAGGCGAAGAAAATCGGCATCGCCGTCGCCGGCTCGTCGTCGCGCGTGGCGGCGATGGCCGGAATGCGACTGCCGATCGAGAGCCATGTGTTGCAAGCCTTCGTCTCCGAAGGGCTGAAGCCGATCATTCCCGGTGTCATCACCTTCGGCGCCGGTCATTTCTATATCAGCCAGTCGGACAAGGGCGGCCTGGTGTTTGGCGGCGATATCGACGGCTACAACTCCTATGCCCAGCGCGGCAATCTTCCCGTGGTCGAGGATGTCTGCGAAGGCGGCATGGCCTTGATGCCGGCGATCGGCCGCGCGCGGATGCTGCGCAACTGGGGCGGTCTCGTCGACATGTCGATGGACGGCTCGCCGATCATCGACCGCACCCACGTCAAAGGGCTCTATCTCAATGCCGGCTGGTGCTATGGCGGCTTCAAGGCGACGCCCGGCTCCGGCTTCGTCTTCGCGCATCTGCTGGCCAAGGACGAACCGCATCCCGCCGCCAACCGCCTGCTGCTGGATCGCTTTCGCTCCGGCCATGTCGTCGATGAAAAGGGCCAGGGCGCCCAACCGAACCTGCACTGAGGCCCCATGCGCATCCCCTGCCCTTACTGCGGATCCCGCGATGCGTCGGAATTTTCCTATTCCGGCGATGCCACGCTGGTGCGGCCCACGCCCGACAATGCCGATGCAATGTTCGACTATGTCTATCTGCGCGACAATCCCGCCGGCGTGCACAGGGAATACTGGTATCACGCCGCCGGCTGTCACGCCTGGCTGAAGGTCACGCGCAATGTCTCGACCCATGAGGTGATCGAGGCCGTCCTCGCCCATGACGAGGCGACATTATGAGCATCTCGCGTCGCCTCGCCTCCGGCGGATTGATCGATCGATCCAGGCCGCTCAATTTCACCTTCGATGGCAAGACCTATGGCGGCTATGCCGGCGATACGCTGGCCTCAGCGTTGCTCGCCAACAGCACAATGCTGGTCGGCCGCTCATTCAAATATCATCGGCCGCGGGGCATCTTCTCCGCCGGCCCGGAAGAGCCGAATGCACTGGTGACGCTACGCTCCGGTGCGCGCGCGGAGCCGAACACCAAGGCCACCACGGTCGAACTCTTCAATGGCCTGAATGCATCGAGCCAGAACTGCTGGCCGTCGCCGCAATTCGATCTGCGCGCCGTGCATCAACTCGCCGGCCCGCTGCTCAATGCGGGCTTCTACTACAAGACCTTCATGTGGCCCGCGGCCTTCTGGGAGAAATTCTACGAGCCGGCGATCCGCGCCTCCGCCGGCCTCGGCGCATTGAGCGGGCTCGACGATCCCGACACTTACGAGAAGTCGCACGCGTTCTGCGACCTGCTGGTGATCGGTGCGGGTCCCGCAGGCCTCGCCGCAGCGCTGACCGCGGGCCGCGCCGGTGCACGCGTGATCGTAGCGGAAGAGGACTTCGTGCTTGGCGGCCGCCTGCTCAGCGACACCTCGCAGATCGACGGCGTGTCGGCCGCCTCATGGGCGACACTGGCCGAGGCCGAACTCGGCGCGCTGCCAAACGTCCGCATCCTCAAGCGCACCGCCGTGTTCGGCGCCTATGACGGCGAATATGGCGCCATCGAACGCGTCAGCGATCACCTGGCCGTTCCCCCGCCTTTCGCGCCGCGCCAGCGGCTGTGGAAGATCGTCGCGAAGCAATGCGTGCTTGCCGCCGGCGCGCAGGAGCGCCCGCTGGTGTTTCCAGGCAACGACCGTCCCGGCATCATGCTGGCTTCGGCGTTGCGGACCTATGCCAATCGCTTCGGCGTGACGCCGGGCCAGCGGATCGCCATCTTCACGACATCGGACGACGGTTGGCGCAGCGCGTTCGAGCTGCAAAAGGTCGGCGCGGAGATCGCCGTGGTGGTCGATGCACGGGCGGAGGTCTCGCCTGACATTCGCAAGCTCGCCGGCAACACACCACAATTTCTTGGAGCACATGTCTCGGACACGTCAGGCTATCGCCGGCTCACGGGCATCACCATCACCGACGGCACCGGCAAGACACGCAGTGTGGCGGTCGACACGCTCGGCGTCTCCGGCGGCTGGTCGCCAAGCATTGGCATCGCCACACATCTCGGCGGCAAGGGTAGCTGGTCGGAGGAGAGGTCGGCATTCCTCTGCAACGATCTCCCCCCGGGCATGCAACTCGCAGGTGCCGCAGCAGCGCAATGGACGCTGGCGCAAGCGCTGGAAAGCGGTGCATTGGCCGGCACGAAGGCGGCCTCGCATATCGGCCTCAGCCTGCAAACACAGAAGCCGATCATCGCAAGCGACGAAGCATCCGGCAACACACCGGTGTGGCTGTTCAAGGGATCGCGCCGCAAGGCCTTCGTCGATCTGCAGAACGACGTCACCGCCACCGATGTCGCGCTGGCCGCACAGGAAGGCTTTCGTTCCGTCGAGCAGCTCAAGCGCTACACGACACTGGGCATGGCGACGGACCAGGGCAAGACGTCCAACGTCAATGGCCTCGCCATTCTCGCCGGCGAGATCAGGAAGACCATCGCCGAGACCGGCGCCACGCGGGCACGCCCTCCGCATGTGCCGGTGGCCATCGGCGCCTTTGCGGGCCTGCATACGGCCAAGCATTTCAAGCCGACACGGCTGACGGCGAGCCACGCAGCTTCTGCAGCGTTGAACGCCAGCTTCGTCGAAGCCGGCCAGTGGCTGCGGGCGCAATGGTTCAATGCGCCCGGCGAAAACGACTGGCTCACGAGCGTTACCCGCGAGGTGAAGGCCGTGCGCGCCGGCGTTGGCATCTGCGATGTCTCGACGCTCGGCAAGATCGCGCTCTGCGGGTCCGATGTCGGAACATTCCTCGACCGCGTCTATATCAACACCTTCTCGACACTCCCCGTCGGCAAGGTGCGCTACGGCGTGATGCTGCGCGAGGACGGTTTCGTCATGGACGACGGCACCACCGCGCGTCTGTCCGCCGATCACTGGGTAATGACGACAACGACCGTGAATGCCGGCAAGGTGATGCAGCATCTCGAATACTGCCATCAGGTGCTGTGGCCCGAACTCGACGTGCAGATGGTCTCGGTCACCGAGCAATGGGCGCAAGTCGCGGTCGCGGGGCCGAAGTCGCGCGATCTGCTGCAGTCCATGCTCGGCGATGCCTTCGACGTCTCCAACGAGGCCTTCCCCTATCTGGCCTGTGCCGAATTCCATGTGGGCAACATCCCGCTGCGGCTGTTTCGCGTCTCGTTCTCCGGCGAACTCGCTTACGAGATCGCCGCACCCGCCGGCTATGGCGAGGCGCTGTTCAACGCGCTGATGCAAGCCGGCAAGCCGTTCGGCGTTACGCCCTATGGCACCGAAGCGCTGTCCGTGATGCGGATCGAAAAGGGCCATGTGGCGGGCTCCGAACTCAACGGCCAGACCGTGGCGCGCGATCTCGGACTCGGACGGATGATGTCGGTGAAGAAGGATTATATCGGCCGCACCATGGCGGCGCGTGAAGCGCTGGTCGATCCGAACCGGCCCATGCTGGTTGGCCTGCGGCCGGTCGATCGCAGCCATCGCCTGCGCAACGGCGCGCTGCTGTTCGCGCGCGATGCGACGCCTGCACCGGACAGCAATGCCGGCTTCATCACCTCGACGGCCTTCAGCCCGGGCCACAATCACTGGATCGGACTCGGCCTGCTGGCACGCGGGCCGGAGCGGCATGGCGAGATCATTCGCGCCTGGGACCCGGTGCGCTCTGGCGACTACGAGCTCGAAGTCGTCGATCCCGTCTTCGTCGATGCAGAAGGAGCGCGGCTGCGTGCTTGATCTCGCTTACATCTCCGCATTTGCCGGCTTGCGATCCATCGGCGATGGCCGCGGCGTCATCGCCAGGGAACGTCGCGGTATCGCCATTGCGACGGTCATGGCGCGCAAGGGCCAGGGTGCCGCGCTCGCAGCTGCCGTGAAGGAACACTTCGACATCAATCTGCCGCTGGGGCCGCATGGTTCCGGCAGCGACGCGACATCATTTCTTGGCACCGGCCCCGGCCGCTGGCTGGTGACGCATGATGCGGGGACACCGCGTTTCGTGGAGCGGCTTGCGCAACAGCTCGAAGGCCTCGCCTCGGTGGTCGATCAGTCCGATGGCGTCGGATTGCTCAGGCTATCTGGCCCGGCCCTGCTCGACGTGCTGGCCAAGGGCGTCGCCGTGGATCTCAGCGCGACAGCATTCCCCGCCGGCAGCGTTGCCGTCACGCAGATCGCGCATATGGGCGTGACGCTATGGAAGGTCGACGAGACGCCGACCATTCACATCGCTGTCGCGCGCAGCATGGCCGGCAGTTTCCTCCACTGGCTGGAGGCGTCGGCGGCGATGACGGGGCTGGTGGTGGAGTAGTTGCTTCACGCGAACATTTCCCCGCGTCGTCCCCGCGAAGGCGGGGACCCATAGCCGCTGGAGAAATGGGTAAGCGCTGCCGTGGTGACTCTGCCGTTTTTACTGCGCCGACCGTGGTTATGGGTCCCCGCCTTCGCGGGGACGACACCTTGAGGGCGATCGTGTAACTGCGCTCAATATCCCCGGCGGCGATCCACCGAATCCTTCGGCGTCGCGCCGGCTTGCACGGCTTCGGCAGTCGCGAGAATAGTATCGCCGATGGCGGTCATGGTGACCTCGCAGGCGTCATGGGGCGTCAGCACGATCCGCGGATGCGACCAGAACGGATGGTCCTTGGGCAGCGGTTCGGTGTGGAAGACATCGAGGGTCGCGCCGGAGAGCTGTCCGCTGGCGAGCGCGTCGAGGATGTCCTGCTCGACCGAGTGCTCACCGCGGCCGACCTGAATGAGGTAGCTGCCGCGCGGCATCTTCGCGAACAGGCTCGCATTGAGGATGCCGCGGGTTTCTTCGGTCAGCGGCAGCAGGTTCACCAGCACCTCGGAGCCCGCAAGCATCGCATCGAGCCCATCGGTGCCGTGGAAGCCGGTCACACCCGGCGTCGTCGGCTTGGCCGAACGGCTCCAGGCCCTGACGGGAAAGCCGAGCATCGCGAGATCGGACGCGACACGCGCGCCGATGGCGCCATAGCCGAGAATGCCGATCGGAACCTCGGACGGGCGGCGTCCGCCACCGAGGCGCTTCCATACGTGATCGCGCTGGTTCTGCAGATAAGTCCCGAACTGGCGCTGATGATAGATCACGTTCCAGATCACGAAGCCGGACATCATCTGCGCCTGTGCCGGCTCGACCACGCGCACCACATCGATGCCGTCGCGCAAGCTCGGACAATTCAGGATGCTGTCAGCGCCGGCGCCGATCGAACACACCGCTTTCAGGTTCGGATAGTGGTCGAACGCATCCGCATGCGGATGCCAGCCGACGGCCATGCTGACTGCGGCGGAATCGCTGCCGTCGAGATGATCGACAAACCTCACCTTGCCGTCGAGCCGGGCGATTTCATTGGTCAGGTATTTGCGCAGGTTGATGGTCCTGCTCAGGAAAACGCAAGTCACGGGAGACGTCGGCATAAGGTCAGGCGGCCTGGGATGGTGAACTCTGGCCGGGGACGGCGCCGAGCAATTCGCGGGTGTAGGGATGCTCCGGCGACGCAAACAGTTGCGCCGTTGGTTTCAGCTCGACGATCTCACCGCGCTGCATCACGGCGATACGATCGCAGATCTGCGCGGCCACGCGAAGATCGTGGGTGATGAACAGCATCGAGAGACCAAGGCGGGCCTTGAGATCTTCGAGCAGCTTCAGCACCTGCGCCTGCACCGAAACGTCGAGCGCGGAGACCGCCTCGTCGGCGACGATGATTTCCGGATCCAGCGCGAGCGCGCGGGCAATGCCGATACGCTGGCGCTGGCCACCGGAGAATTCGTGCGGATAGCGATCGAGCGCGCCGGCATCGAGGCCGACCATCCCGAGCAGATCACGCGCACGTTGCATCGCGACCTTGGAATCGGTGCCGCGAGCAATTGGGCCATCGGTGATGATCTGGCCGACGCGGCGGCGCGGATTGAGCGAGGCGAACGGATCCTGGAAGATCATCTGGATGCGATGACGCTGCTCGCGCAGCGCCTTGCCTTCGAGTGCCGTGAGATCGACATCGCCGATACGCACAGTGCCGCGATCGGCCTCGATCAGCCGCATCACCAGACGCGCGACAGACGACTTGCCCGAACCGGACTCGCCGACCAGACCGACGGTCTCGCCCTGCATGATCGAGAACGTAACTTCGTTGGCCGCCTGCACGCGGCGATCCGGCTTGAACCAGCCGCCCGAGGTCACATAGGTCTTGTCGAGGCCGATGACTTCAACCGCCTTGGCATTTTCATCCAGCGGTGCGCGCACCGGCGGATGCATCGACGGCACGGCAGCGAGAAGCGCCTTGGTGTAATCGTGCTGCGGATTTCTGAAGACGGCGTCGATCGAGCCTTCCTCGACGATCTTGCCGTGACGCAATACCACGACGCGGTCGGCGATATCGGCGACAACGCCAAAGTCATGGGTGATGAACATCACGGCCATGTTGCGGCTGCGCTGCAGGTTGCGGATCAGCTTGAGGATCTGCGCCTGCGTGGTGACATCGAGCGCAGTCGTCGGTTCATCCGCGACAAGCACCGAAGGCTCCAGCGCAAGTGCCATGGCGATCATCGCGCGCTGGCGTTGGCCGCCGGAGAGCTGGTGCGGATAGGCGCGGATGATACGCTCCGGATCGGGCAGACCGACTTCCTTGGCGAGGTTCAGTGCCTTGGCGCGGCGCTCCTTCGGCGTCAAAAGATTATGCGCCTCGAACATTTCCATCATCTGGTCGCCAATCCGCATCAGCGGATTGAGCGCCGTCATCGGCTCCTGAAACACCATGGCGATGCCGCGGCCGCGCACTTCGCGCCAACCGTTCTCATCGAGCTTCAGGAGATTCTGGCCCTCGAACAGAACCTCGCCGGTCTCGGTCTTCACCGTATCCGGCAGCAGACCCATCAGCGCATGGGCGCACATGGATTTGCCCGAGCCGGATTCGCCGACGACGCAGACGATCTCGCCGGGAATGAGATCGATGGACACGCCATCGACCGCATAGGGGCGTTCGGCGCTCTTCGGCAGAGCGATCTTGAGGTTCTTGATGGAAACGGCGGGCGTTTTGGACAGCACTTGGGTCATCAGCGGCTATCCTTCGCCAAGCGCGGGTTAAGCGCGTCGTTGAGGCCTTCGCCGATCAGGTTCATGCCAAGCACCGAGATCAGGATGGCAACGCCGGGGAAGACGGTGATCCACCAGGCCTGACGGATCACCGTCCGGCCCGCGCCGACCATGTAGCCCCAGGACATCAGGTTGGGATCGCCGAGGCCGAGAAATGACAGCGAAGATTCCAGCAGGATCGCATTCGCCACCATCAGCGACGCCAGCACGATCACCGGCGACAGCGCGTTCGGCAAAATCTCGCGCGAGATGATCCAGGTGTTGCTCTGGCCGGTCACGATGGCTGCCTGGACATATTCGCGGGTGCGCAGCGACAGCACCTCGCCACGCACCAGACGCGCCACCGGCGGCCAAGAGACGATGGCGATGGAACCAACGATGGAATAGATCGACGGCTGCAGGATCGCCACCAGCACAATGGCCAGCGGGAAGCTCGGAATGGTCTGGAAGAATTCGGTGAAGCGCATCAGGGCGTCGTCGACCTTACCGCCGAAATAGCCGGCGATGGCGCCGAGCGGCACGCCGATGGTCAGCGCCACCGTGGTCGAGACGAGACCGACCAGCAGCGACACGCGGGCGCCATGGACAAGGCCGGCAAACACGTCACGGCCGAGCGCATCGGTGCCGAGGGTCACCATCGGATTGGTGAAGGGCGGCAGGAACGGCCGCTGCACCATGCGCCAGGGTGAGGTCGGGAAGATCATCTGCCCGAACAGCGCGATGAAAATCGCAAACGCAATAATTACCAGACCGATTACGCCGCCGGGATTGCGCAGCATCAATTTCCAGAACTTCTTCATGATGCAAACTCGATGCGTGGATCGACCAGCCGATAAACGAGGTCGGTGACGAGGTTGAAGATCAGAACCATCGCCGAGCAGACCACGAAGACGCCGAGCAGAAGGTTATAATCGCGTTGCAAGAGTGCCTCATAGAGCAGCCGGCCAATGCCGGGCCATGCGAACACCGTCTCGGTGAGCACGGCGCCGCCGACCAGCGTACCGGAGTGGACGCCGGCCAGCGTCACCACGGGCAGCAGCGCGTTGCGCAGCACGTGGCGGCGCTGGATGATATTGTCGCGCAGGCCCTTGGCGCGGGCGGTCTTGACGAAATCCAGCCGCTTGACCTCGAGCATCGAGGCGCGCGTCATGCGCGTATAGGTCGCCATGAAGAACAGGCCGATGGTCATCGCCGGCATGATCAGATGCAGGGCGACATCCTTCACGTGGGCAAGTCCCGTATAATTCGCGCCGACGGTCTCGTAGCCGAAGCTCGGCAGCCAGCCGAGATAGACCGAGAACAGCAGGATCGACATCAGCGCGACCCAGAAGATCGGCGTGGCATAGAACAAGAGCGCCGAGACAGTGATGGCGGTGTCCGCCCATGTCCCCGCAAATCTCGCGGCCAGCGTGCCGAAGGTGATGCCAAGGATCAGCGATATGGCAAAGGCCGTCAGCGTCAGCAGCAGCGTCGCCGGCAGACGCTCGGCGATCAGCTTCGACACCGGCATCTGCTGGCGGAACGAGAAACCGAGATCGAGGGAAGCAACGCCCTTCACGTAGATGAACAGCTGCTCCGGCAGCGGCTTGTCCAGCGAGAACTTTTCGCGCAGCTGCTGGACGAATTGCGCATCGCTGGCGCCGGCCTCACCGGCCATCACCGCAGCGGGATCGCCCGGCGCGATGCGGATCAGGAAGAAGTTCATCACGATGATCGCAAGCAGGACGAATACGCCCTTCACGATCCTCTGGGCAACGAATGACAGCATCAGAGGTCCATCGCATTCAGGTCAGAGTACACAAAGAAAACCCGTGACGATCACAGGGATCGTCACGGGCATCAGGCTGAAAGCTTACTTGTCGATCCAGGCGTCGCGGAAGCCGTCGTTGACACCGATACCTGTGGTGATCAGGTTCTTGATCTTGCAGTTCGAGATGGTCGGGAACTGCAGCTCAAGCTGCCAGGCCACAGGCACGTCCTCGACGAGGATCTTCTGGACCTTCTCGTAGATCTCCTTGCGCTTCGAATCCGGCGTCGCGACGGCGCCCTCTTCGAACAGCTTGTCGACCTCGGGATTGGAATAGCCTTCCAGGTTGTTGAAGAGCTGGCCCTTCTGGATGGCGCTCGTCACGTAGTTACGGCCAACGCCAAGCGCCGGATCGCCGTACTGATACAGATAAGTGAAGGAGATATCGTAATCCCACTCCATGTTCTTCTGGTTCGAACCAGGAACGTCGGTGGCGATGGTCTCGATATTCATGCCGACGTCGACGAGGTTCTGCTTCACGGCTTCACCCCAGCGCGACCAGGTTTCACCATAGGGCAGCGGCATCAGGCGGACCTTCTCGCCCTTGTAACCGGCTTCCTTCAGCAGCGCCTTGGCCTTGGCCGGATCGTACGGATATTTCGGCACGTTGTCGGTGTAGAACTTGATCGCCGACGACGACGGGCCGGTGGCCACCTTGCCGAGACCGTTCCAGATCACGTCCTTGGCGAATTCGCGGTCTACCGCATACATGATCGCCTGACGCACCTTCTTGTTGGCGAGCACGGGGCTGCGGTTGTTGAGCCACATCCATGCCATCGGCGAGAAGAACTCCCAGCCGTCGCCGGTGACGCAGGTGTTCGGCAGCTTGCTGACGCGCGGCACGTCGAAGTTCTCGATCGAACCGCCGGGCAGCACGTCGACCTTGCCGGTCTCGTAGGCCACCGAACGCGCAGCGGCGTCCGGAATGATCTGCCAGTAGATGCCGTCGATATAGGGCTTGCCCTTGACGTGGTAGTTCGGGTTCTTCACCAGCTGGATGAACGAGCCCTTCTTCCATTCCTTGAACATGAACGGGCCGGTACCGATCGGCGTGTTGTTCGCCGGATTGGTCTTGACGTCGGTGCCTTCATAGATGTGCTTCGGGATGATCGGCATCGAGCCGACCTCGAAGATGCCGATGAAGGGGCCGAAGGGCTGCTTCAGCGTGAAGACGACCGTGTAATCGTCGGGTGCTTCGACCTTGTCGAGCTGCACGAGGTTGTTGCGCGCACGCGCGTGGGTCACCTTCAGCGTCTCGATGGTGAACAGCACGTCAGCCGCCGTGAACGGCTTGCCGTCGTGCCAGGTCACGCCCTGCTTGAGCTTGAACGTGTAGGTCTTGGCATCCGGGCTGATGGTCCAGCTCTCGGCGAGACCCGGCTGCGGCTCCAGCGTCTTGCTGTAGCGCAGCAGGCCTTCATAGATGTTGCCCGAGACCATCTGGGTCGGGCCGTTCTGAACCAGTGCGAGCATCAGGCCCGGCGGTTCAGGCTGGATCACCGCATTAATGGTGCCGCCGATCTTCGGCTCCTGCGCGAGCGCCATTGTGCTTACGCCGCTCAGTGCCAAGGCCAGTACAAATTTCTTCAACATATCTTTCCCCTTAGTGCCGGCTGGCACGTAACCCAGATCAGTTGACGATGTGTGGCGAAAGCCGGATCAATTCTTGTAATCGGCGTCCGTGCGCTCGAGCATGCGCTTGAAGGCCTCCCACTCGCTGTCCGGCTTGCCGCCTTCGGTGCCATGCACCTTGTCGTAACCGCGGTCATACTGGCCGGCGGTGTGCGCGGCAATGGCGTGGGACGGGCGAATGATCTCTGCACCGGTGGAAAGGATCGCGAGCTGCGCGCGGCACGAACGCTCCATATTGAACATCAGCTTGAAGGCTTCGCCAACCGAGCGGCCGCAGGTGAGCAGGCCGTGATTGCGGAGGATCAGCACCATCTTGTCGCCGAGATCGGCGACCAGGCGCTCGCGCTCCGACAGATCCAGCGCGATGCCTTCGAAGTCATGATAGGCGATGCGGTCGGTGAATTGCATCGACCACTGGTTCAGCGGCTGCAGGCCGTCCTTCAGGCACGACACGGCGACGCCGGCAACGGTATGCGTATGCAGCACGCACTGTGCATCGTGGCGGGCGGCGTGAACCGCGCTGTGAATGGTGAAGCCGGCCGGATTGATGCCGAGGCCAAGCGGATCGTCGACAACCTTACCATCGACGTCGACGGTGACGAGGTTGCCAGCCGTCACTTCCTCGAAGCGCATACCGTAGGGATTGATCAGGAAGCGGTCCTGCGTGCCGGGGACGCGCACCGAAATATGCGTGTAAATGCTGTCATCGAGGCCGAGGCGGTGGATCAGACGATAGGCCGCAGCAAGATCGATACGGACCTGCTTGGCGGCATCGAGGGTCGGCGTAATGTTTGCATGCATATTCACAGGCGCGGTTCCCGGCTTTTTTTAAGGTGCGGGCAGGAAACACAATCGCATGGCAGCTCGCAAGATTAAACTGTCGACAATCGACGATTAATTCTTGTACAGGGGAAGAAACGGGTCCCCCGCATGCGTTTGATGTCTCCTCCAGTTGGTCTGACCGCCCTCGCCGACACTGATCTTGTCGGGCAGGTCGCCCGTATCCTGACCCAGGCTATCATCAAGGGACAATTGCTGCCCGGCGCAAAAGTCGTCGAGGCCGGCATCGCCCGCGAGCTTGGCGTCAGCCGCGCGCCCGTCCGCGAAGCCGCACGACTGCTCGAGCAACAGGGCCTGCTGGTCTCGCATCCGCGCCGCGGCTTCTTCGTCCGCAAACTCGAAGCGACGGATATCGACGAGATCTACGACCTGCGTATCTGCGTCGAATGTCATGCCGGCGTGCTCGCCTCGAAGAACATGACGCCTGCCAATCGCGACATGCTGCGCCGGCAGATCGACGTCATGCATGAGACTGCCGCGATCGACGATCATGCGCGGCAGATCGAGGAAGACTACAAATTCCATCGCATGATCTGTGAGATCGCCGGCAGCAAGCGCCTGCTGCGTCTGTTCGACGATCTCGCATCGGAACTGCGCATGACGATCGGCCTGATCGGCCGGCTCTATGACGATCCGCATCGCATTGCGCAGACTCATGAGGCACTGCTCGAAGTGCTCGAACAGGGGCACCCCGACATCATCACCGCGCGGATCGACTATCACATCGGCGCTGCCTGGCGCGAAGTCGGCAAGCTGGTCCGCGAACTTCCCTCCTCAACGAATGGAGCCGCTACGTGAAGGCAGTGTATTCCGACAAGCACAAGAGCCATGATCCGCAGTTCTTCCTTGTGCGCGGTCAGGTCCGTAAAACCACCGAGCAGCCGGAGCGCGCCGAGCGGCTGCTGAAAGGTCTCGCCGACGGAAAACACACGATCGTCGTGCCGACCGAATTCGGCCAGGGCCCACGTGCCCGCGTACACTCGCCGGAATATCTGCGTTTCCTCGAAGGCGCATGGGAGGAATGGATCAAGCTGCCGGACTACGGCCCGGAGATGATCGCCAATATTCATCCGAACCGCGTACCGGGCAGCTACCCGACCCACATCACCGGCAAGCTCGGCTGGCACACCGCCGATACCGCAGCACCGATCGGCCCCGGCACCTGGCTTGGTGCCTGCGCATCCACCGACGTGGCGGTCACCGCGGCGCAGATGGTGATGGACGGTGAGGACGCCGTCTATGCGCTCTGCCGCCCGCCCGGCCATCATGCTTACAGAGATATGGCCGGCGGCTTTTGCTTCATGAACAATTCGGCGATCGCCGCCGAGCATCTGCGCACCAAGCACGAGCGCGTCGCGATCCTCGATGTCGACGTGCATCACGGCAACGGCACCCAGGGCATTTTCTATTCGCGTCCGGACGTGCTGACGGTGTCGATCCATGCGGATCCCGTCGGCTACTACCCCTTCGTCTGGGGCTATGCCGACGAGAAGGGCGAAGGCAACGGCCTCGGCACCAATCTCAACATCCCGCTTGCGCTCGGCACCGGCGATGACGGTTTCATCGATGCGCTTGCTGTCGCCGAGAAGACCATCAAGTCGTTTGCGCCCGGCGCGCTCGTGATTGCGCTCGGCCTCGATGCGTCCGAACACGATCCGCTGGCGGCCCTGAAGGTCACCACACCGGGCTTCAAACGGATCGGTGCAGCCATTGCGCGCATGGGCCTGCCCACCGTCCTCGTTCAGGAAGGCGGATATCTGTCCGACATCCTGGGCGCCAACCTCACCTCGACCCTCGCCGGTTTCGAAGCCGCGCGGTGATGAACAGCGCGCCGTACTCTCTCCCTAACCTCTCCCCGCTCTTTGCGGGGAGAGGTCGCCGCGTCTTCGCGGCGGGTGAGGGGCATGACACGAGACTCGCAACAATCACACAATTTCCGGATCGTCCCGAGCCGGGAAAGCACCATGACAGCACCGATCGTGCCTCGCCCCTCACCCCACCCCTCTCCCCGTGCAGAACGGGGAGAGGGAGCCAACAGCGCTCGGCTTAACTTCATCCTGTACCCAAACAACACCCAAAAAACTGAAGGACAAACTCGAATGTCGACCAACGCAGAAATCTTCGCACGGCGCGAAGCCGCTGTTCCCCGCGGCATCGGCCACTCCACTCCGATCTCGGCGCAGCGCGCGCTGAATGCCGAAGTCTGGGACGTCGAAGGCAAGCGCTATGTCGACTTCGCCGGCGGCATCGCCGTGCTCAACACCGGCCACTGCCATCCGCACATCATGGCCGCAGTCAAGGCGCAGATGGAGAACTTCACGCACACCTGCTTCCAGGTGCTGCTGTATGAATCCTATGTCACCCTCGCCGAGCGCCTCAACAAGCTGGTGCCGGTCGACGGGCCCGTGAAGACCGCCTTCTTCACCACCGGCGCCGAAGCGACCGAAAACGCCATCAAGATGGCGCGCGCCGCCACCGGCCGTGCCGGCGTCATCGCCTTCACCGGCGGCTTCCATGGCCGCACCCACATGACCATGACCATGACCGGCAAGGTATTCCCCTACAAGAAGGGTTTCGGCGCCGCGATGCCGGAAGTCTGGCACGTGCCGTTCCCGGCCGCGCCGCTCGACGTCACCGTTGAGGAATCGCTCAAGTATCTCAGCTTCCTGTTCAAGGCCGACATCGACCCCGCCCGCGTCGCCGCGATCATCGTCGAGCCGGTGCAGGGCGAAGGCGGCTTCCACCAGGCTCCGCCGGAACTGATGCGCGCGCTGCGCAAGATCTGCGACGAGAATGGAATCGTCTTCATCGCCGACGAAGTGCAGACCGGCTACGGCCGCACCGGCAAGATGTTCGCGATGGAACATTACGATGTGAAGCCTGACCTCATCACGGTCGCCAAGAGCCTCGCCGGCGGCTTCCCGCTGTCGGGCGTGATCGGCAAGGCCAAGATCATGGACGCTGCCGATCCGGGCGGCCTCGGCGGCACCTATGCCGGCAACCCGCTGGCGATTGCCGCAGCGATGGCCGTGCTCGACGTGTTCGAGAAGGAGAAGCTGGTCGACCGCGCCAACCATATCGGCGAGCGCATTACCACGCGTCTGAAGAAGATGCAGCAGCGCAACGACCTCGTGCCGATCGCCAGCATCCGCAATGTCGGCGCCATGATCGCCTTCGATATCGTCAAGGAACGCGGCTCTGACACGCCGGACGCCGAGATGACCAAGAAGGTGACGCAGAAGGCCACCGAGGAAGGCCTCGTGCTGCTGTCCTGCGGCGTCAATTTCAACACCATCCGCGTGCTCGTGCCGCTCACCGCCCAGGACGAAATCCTGGACGAAGGCATGGAAAAGCTCGAGCGCGCGCTGACCGCCTGAGCCCTCTCACAAGAAAAGGAAAAACATATGGCTCTCGATCCCGCACTTCGCGACAAGATCATCGCTGCCGTCGACAAGGGCTTCGATGCCCAGGTCAAGTTCACCCAGGACATGGTTCGTCACCAATCCACCCGTGGCAACGAACACACCATGCAGGACTTCATGTTTCGCGCCATGAAGGCGCGCGGCTACAAGATGGAGCGCTTCGAGATGGACCGCGCCGCGCTCGGGCACCATCCCGGCGCTGGCGCATGGGACGAGCTGCACTCGACTGCGCCGATCGTGGTCGGCACGCATTATCCGCGCGAGGAAAAAGGCCGCTCGCTGATCATGCAGGGCCATGTCGACGTGGTGCCGGAAGGCCCGCACGACATGTGGACCACCCCGCCCTATGACCCCGTCATCCAGGGCGACTGGATGCAGGGCCGCGGCGCCGGCGACATGAAGGCTGGCTGCGCCTCGAACATCTTCGCCCTCGATGCCTTGAAGAGCCTCGGCCTGCAGCCGGCGGCAACGGTCTATCTGCAGTCGGTGGTGGAAGAAGAATCCACCGGTGACGGCGCGCTGATGACGCATCTGCGCGGCTACAAGGCCGACGCGGTGGTGGTGTCGGAGCCCTCGGCTGAAACCATCACCCGCGCCAATATCGGCGTGGTCTGGTTCCAGGTGGAAGTGCGCGGCGTGCCCGTTCACGTGCAGCGCATGGGCACCGGCGCCAATGCCATCGACGGCGCCTATCGGATCATCGGTGAATTACGCAAGCTCGAAGCCCGGTGGAATGCGACCAAGGACCAGCACGAGCACTTCAAGAACATCGAGAAGCCAGTCAACCTGAACATCGGCAAGATCGCCGGTGGTGACTGGGCCTCGTCGGTTCCGGCATGGTGCAAAGTGGACTTCCGCATCTCGCTGCTACCCGGCAAGACCGCCGAAGCAGCAAAGAAGGAAATCACCGACTGCGTCGCCGCCTTCGCCCATCAGGATCCGTTCCTGTCGAACATCCCGCCGACCGTGACTTTCAACGGCTTCCAGGCCGAAGGCTACGAACTCAAGCCGGGCTCGGATGCCGAAGCCACACTGGCTGCCGCGCATGAAGCGGTGTTCGGCCAGAAGCCGAAGCCGGAAATCTCGCTCGCCTATCTCGACAGCCGCGTCTATGCGCTGTTCGACAATGTGCCGACCTTGAACTACGGCTGCATCTCGCGCGGCGTCCACGGCTTCGACGAAGGCGTCAACCTGCCCTCGCTGAAGAAGACGACGACGGCGCTGGCGCTATTCATCGCCGAATGGTGCGGTGTGGAAGAGATCAAGGCCTGATCATTCAGGCTGCAGCCTGAAGATGGAATGGGCGGCGGAGCAATCCGCCGCCTTTTTCATTTCTGCCAGTTGCAGATGCCGCCCGTCCGGCATGGCCAGACCTGCACGCGCGTATCCATCGCATTGGCGTTCAGCGGATTACCGCGGCGGACAACCTTCTTCTGCGCGGCGGCGCGCTGCGCCACAGGCTTCGCAGGCTGCACGCGCGCAACGCCCGGCGCCGCCTTCACCGGATCGGTTTTCACGTCAGCCTTTGCATCGGCTTTGGCCTGAATTTGTATCTGCTCGAATGATGCGGGCGGACCAAGCAATTTCGGCGACAGCACGGCCTTCTGCAGGTCGAGCAGCAAGAACTCGCCGGGCTTGTATGAGTCCGCTTGCGCGGTACCGAAACACGCCAACAGACCGACGCCGGCCGCAATCATACTCAAACGCTTGCAACTCATTTACGCCTCCTGAGGCCGGTTCCCGGCTTCCGGACTAACAATGTCTCTAAGCTAAGCATGGATAACGCCGAATCCAGCCCTGTGTTTCGCCGAAAGTGCCTGCGGCGCAGGGATTTCAGGCGGTAAGGCTAACCGCGTATAGCTCCCGCCTCTGATTGATCCAGCGCAATGCGATTCCGCGCCGCTGGGCAGACCCTCTGCTGGACTACATTTTCAGCGGAGACCGCCATGACATCCGTCCAGCCCTATCCCGTCGTCAGCAATCTCATCGAACGCATCGGCGACTGGTTGATCCAGCGCCGCCAGCTCAACGAACTCGGTGCACTCGACAGCGGCGAGTTCAAGCGCATGGCCCATGAGCTTGGCCTTGCGCCAAGCGATCTCGACACCATCGTGCGCAGAGGCGTGAACGGTGCGGAGGAATTGCCGCAGATGCTCCGCGCGCTCGGTTTTGACGAGGCCGCCATTGCGAAGATCCGGCCACCGCTGATGATGGAGATGCGCCACGCCTGCGCCGGTTGCGCGAATAAACGGGCCTGCGCGACCGACCTCGCAGCCAAGACGGCGGCGGCGAATTACGAGAACTATTGCGCCAATGCCAACGACATTACGCTGCTGGCCCGGGCTACGGAGTAAATTATTCTCCACCTCCGCCAGAAATGCTCGAAAAACCGCCCGGGTAAGCCTAATCGGTTAGGTTAAGATTTGGTTTAAGTTGCGACAAAACCGGGCTGCGATAGCGTCAATCGCGTCGCGCAGTGGGTGCGGAAGTCGCTTTCCAACCCCGAATTTCAATGCACGGCACGGGACCGCCGTTATTACCTGCGTCGGCGGTCCCACCCCTTGGCAGCCTCAGCTGTACCCAACGACACCTCCCAACCCGGCCACTTGAGAATGCGCATGTTGCATCTGCTCGCAACTTGCAATGCGCCACCCGCGCCGCAGCATCGTTACATGCCATGCAAGCAGCCATCGCATCGCAGCAGAGAAACACTTTGGAAATGCTCGCAATTTAATCCGCGACACAGTGTTGCTGCGCGCAATCTTCCTTGACTCGCTCTCGCCGCACTTGGCAGTCTGTGATCACACAAAAAAGCATCGGGCAACGACCCAGATGCCTCTAGGGAGAGACACCATGGACTCATTTCTGAGGCCGCTTGCGGCTGCGAGTATGATTGTTGCTGGCGCCCTTGCTTCCACTGCTCCAGCATCTGCCCAGCAAGCGCCGATCAAGATCGGTATTCCGACTTCGGTCCAGTTGCAGGTCGGCCGCGACACCCAGAGCGCCGCCAAACTGGCCATCGAAGAGATCAATGCCAAGGGCGGATTGCTCGGCCGCAAGCTCGAAATGGTTGTCGCCGATGAGACCGAGAATCCCGAACAGGGCATTGCTGCAATCAAGAAGCTCACCGCCGATGACAAGGTCAATGTGCTGATCGGCGGCTACACGTCAGGCGTGACGCTGGCCCAGCTGCCACACATCTCCAGCGCCAAGACAATCTATCTTGGCGTCGGCGCAGCATCGCCGGCGATCACCGCCAAGGTGAAGTCGGACTACGAGAACTACAAATACATCTTCCGCGCCTTCCCCATCAACGCGGCGCATCAGGCCCGCGCGCTTGTCGACTTCATCAACGGCAAGCTGAAAGGCGAAATGGGCCTGAAGAAGATCGCCATCGTCGGCGAAAACGCGAAATGGGTGCAGGATCTCGTGCCGATCCTGAAGAAGGGCGCGACCGAGGGCGGCACCGATGTGACGCTGGCCGAGTTCTTCGACACCTCGACATCGGATTTCTCGCCACTGTTCGCCAAGGTGAAGAATTCCGGCGCGCAATATCTGATCGTGATCCTGTCGCACGCCTCCTCGGACATCTTCGTCAAGCAGTGGCATGACGCTCAGGTGCCGATTCCGATCGGCGGCATCGACGTGAAGAGCCAGGACGCCGACTTCTTCACCCGCGTCAGCGGCAAGGCCAATGCCGAAACCGTCGGCATGTTCGCCATCCGCGCGCCGCTGACCCCGAAGACCATTCCGTTCTGGGATGAATTCGTGAAGCGCTTCGGCACCGCGCCTGTCTATACCGGCATCGGCGCCTATGACGCGGTCTATGTCTATGCCGATGCTGTGAAGCGCGCCAACTCCATCGAGCCCGACGCCGTCATCAAGGAGCTGGAGAAGACCGACCACGTCGGCATCGCCGGCAAGCTGGTGTTCGACGAAGTGCACGACGTGAAGACCGGCCCGGGCCTGCAGAACCTGCTGTTCGTACAGTGGCAGAAGGACGGCGCCCGCGTCGTGGTCTGGCCGAAGGAAGCCGCAACCGGCCCGATGATCGCGCCGCCCTGGATGAGCAACTGATTTGTTGATGGCGGTCATCTGACCGCAGCGTAACCGCGCGGCCGGCGATCCCTCGCCGGCCGGAAAACGGGAGAAGCGAACCCCAAGAAGTTCGCCCTCCGCCGTCCGGTCTTCAACAGCGGGTTCTCATGCTTCAGATTCTGATCTACGGCGCGGTCTCCAGCGCCATCTATGCGATGCTGGCTGTTGGTTTCACCCTGATCTTCGGCGTCGCCCGCATCCTCAATCTCGCCCATGGCTCGTTCTACGCACTCGGCGCCTATGCGGCCTATGTCCTCACCTCGCTGCTTGGCTTTCCGCTCTTTATCGCCGCACCGCTGGCGGTATTGATCGTCGCAGGCTTCGGCGTGGTGATGGAACGTTTTCTGGTGCGTCCGCTGCGCTCGTCCCAGCTCGCCGTGCTGATGATTACCCTCGCCGTCTCGCTCGCGGTGGAACAGGCGCTGTTCATCACCTTCGGCTCCGAATATCGCAACGTGCCGTCATTCGTGGCTGACAAGCTCTCGATCGGCGGCGTCGATATTTCCGGCCAGCGCCTGCTCGCCCTTGTCGCCGGTGTCCTCGTGCTGCTCGGCCTCTGGCTGTTCATCCAGCGCACGCGGCTTGGCGCGGCCATCCTCGCGGTGTCGCAGGATCCGGAAGCCGCGCAATATATGGGCATCCCGACCAACCGCATCTTCTCCATCGTGATGGCGATCTCCGCCGGCACCGCGGCGCTCGCGGGCGTATTGGTGTCGCCCTTCCTCACGGTGCAGCCGACCATGGGCCTGCTGCCGATGGTGAAGGCCTTCGCTATCGTCATCGTCGGCGGCCTCGGCTCGATCCCCGGCAGCATCATCGCGTCGCTGATCCTCGGCTATTCCGAGACCATCGTCGCCTATCTGATTTCGACATCATGGACGGAGCTGGTGTCGCTGGTCGCGGTCGTCGTCACGCTAATGATACGCCCGTCAGGACTCCTCGGGCGACGGGCGGCATTCTGACATGAAACGCATTGCACCTATCGACATCGCGGGTGGCATCCTCGTCGTCGCCTTTCTCGCATTGCTGCCCATGTTCGCCGCCAGCAACTATCTCACCGGCGTACTCACGGTTTGCGTGATCTACGGCATCTGGGCATCGAGCTGGGACTTCATGTCCGGCCTCACCGGGCGCGAGAACTTCGGCCACTCGCTGTTCATCGGCGCCGGCGCCTATACCGCCGGCTTCCTGTCCTCGATCTGGTCGACCAATCCGTGGATCAGCCTGCCGCTCGGCGTGGTGATCGCCATCGCCTTCAGCCTGCTGGTCGGCTTCCCGACGCTGCGGCTGCGCGGGCCTTATTTCGCGCTGGCGATGCTCTCTGCCTCGGCCATCCTGCAGCGGCTGTGCCTGATCTTCTGGGAATATACCGGCGGCGAGGAAGGCATCTATGGCCTCGACCCGCTGATGAAGACGCCGCTGCACTATTACTGGTTCGTGCTTGCGATCCTGGTGGTGACGGTGATCGTGCTGACACTGCTGGCGCAGTCGCATTGGGGATTGCTGCTGCGCGCAATCCGCGGCGACGAGGCGACCTGTCAGGCCGCCGGCATCAACGTCACCTTCTACAAGATCGTGTCGCTGATGATCTCGGCGGGCTTTGCCGGTCTGGGGGGCGCGCTCTATGCACACTACCAGCTGCAGGTGTCGCCGCCGCTGTTCTCTGTGGTGGTGTCGATCACGGTGATCATCATGGTCTATGTGGGCGGCATCGGCTCGATCTATGGCGCCGCCGTCGCAGCGATCCTGCTGACGCTGCTCACCGAGATGCTGCGCGGCTTCGGCGAATACCGGCTGTGGATCTACACACTTACGTTGATGCTGATCCTGTTCTTCCTGCCCAATGGACTGATCGCGCCGCTCTGGCGCCGACTGACGGAGCGCCTGCGATGACTGATCTTCTCGAAGTCAACGGCGTGACCAAACGCTTCGGCGGTCTCACCGCCGTCAAGAACGCCAGCTTCACGCTGAAGAAAGGCGAGTTCACAGGAATTCTTGGTCCCAACGGTGCCGGCAAGACGACGCTGTTCAACATCCTGACCGGTTTCATGCAGCCGACCACGGGGACGATCCATTTCAACGGCGAACTGGTGCGCGAGCTGGCCCCCTACAAGGTGGTCAATCGCGGCATGGCGCGCACCTTCCAGCTGACACGGCCGTTCGTCGGCATGAATCTGCTGGAAAATGTGCTGGTCGCCTGCATGTCGCCGCGCGCCAGCGAGGACAAGGACAAGGAAGCGCGCGCCAGCTATCTGCTCGCCCAGGTCGGTCTCGGTGGACGCGACAAGGAGCCGGTCGAGACGCTGCCTTATGGCGACCTGCGGCGACTCGAAATCGCCCGCGCGCTGGCAACCCGCCCCGACCTGCTGCTGCTGGATGAGCCCTTCGCAGGGCTTGGCAGCAGCGAGATCGAACAACTGGCACAACTGATCCGGCGGCTACATCGCGAGGAGAACCTCACTATTTTGCTGATCGAGCACAAACTGCGCGAGTTCATGGCGCTGGTCTCGCGCGTGATCGCGATGAATTTCGGCGAGATCATCGCCGTCGGCCCGCCGGAAGAAATCGTGAAGAACGAGAAGGTGATCGAAGCCTATATCGGCAAGACGGAGGAAGCCCATGCCTCTGCTTGAAGTCACCGATCTCAAGGTCAGCTACGGCAAGGCGCTGGCAATCGAATCCGTCTCGATCAGGGTCGAGAAGGGCGAACTGATCGGCGTGCTCGGCCCCAACGGCGCCGGCAAGACCACGCTGCTGAAGGCCATCTCACGCAGTATCGCCTCGCAGGGCACGCTGAACTTCAAGGACGCGTCGCTGCATCCGATCGAGCCGTATAACGTCGTCGCCAGGGGCATCTGCCACTGTCCGGAAGGGCGCAAGCTGTTCTCGGAATTGTCGGTGCTGAAGAACCTGCAACTCGGCGCCTACCTCCGCAAGAACAACGCCGACGTCGAGAAAGATCTGGAGCGCGTCTTCGCGCTATTCCCGGTGCTGCGCGAACGGCAATGGCAGCAGTCGAGCACGCTGTCTGGTGGTGAGCAGCAGATGGTGGCCATCGGCCGCGCACTGATGGGACGTCCGGAACTGCTGCTGCTGGATGAGCCCTCGGTCGGCATCGCGCCGCGGCTGAAGGGACTGATCTTCGACTCGATCCAGCAAATCCGGAGAGACGGCACCGCCATCCTGATCGTCGAACAGGATGCGACGTCAACACTGCGGATCGCGGATCGGATCTATGTGCTGGAACACGGCCGCACGATCCGCGAAGGAACGTCCGCGGAGATTGCTGGAGACAAGTATATTCAGCAGATTTATCTGGGGGTGTAGTTCTCGGGTGTCGTCCCCGCGAAGGCGGGGACCCATAACCACCGTTGGCAAAGCAGAAGCGGCAGAACCGCAGCTATCATATTCCAATTGTATTTTCGGCGTGTATGGGTCCCCGCCTTCGCGGGGACGACAACTACAAAGCCCTGCGAGTAAAGCCTTACGCTTTCCGCGTATACAGATGAAACCCGCCATAGATGCCCGAGCGATCAGCAGCCAGACCTTCGGCGCTGCGCGCCTCGTCGCGCTGCCACGTCTCACGCAACGATGCATGTTCCGGATCATCCAGCGGTGACTCAGCGCCGGCCGTGCGGAAGATCACGCGGATGCCGTCCTTGCCAGCGCGGTCGATCGCGTCCCACAGCGCACGGATTTCATCCGGCGCCATCCAGTCCTGCGAATCCAGCAGCACGACCGCGTCGATCTGGCGGGCTGGAAGGCTCTCCAGGAACACGCGCAGATTGGCATGCACCGGCGTGACCAGAGCGGCGCGACTGGCGGTGTCGGCGTAGCGGCTCTGCTGCAGGTACAACGGCAGGCATTTATCGCCGGGACCAACATAGCTGCGACTCAGCGCCTGCCAGGCGAAATAGTTGTTGGCGTTCGGATGCACGTCGATCAGAGCGAGCAGACGTTGATGCAGCACTTCGTTGAGTGGCTGGTTGCCGCCCAGCAGCGTGCGCTGCTGCGGCGGGATGCCGAGGCTGAACAGCAGAGCCGGTGTTTTCGTCATCAGGCGGGCCAGCCGCGAATGAAACAGCCAGTGCAGGCGCTCCAGCGCCCGCTTGCGCGCCGGCGACTGGGCGTCGTCGTGCAGCAGCGCCTTCAGATCGATCCGGGCGAGTTTCGCGAGCGTGTGCGCAAAGCCGATGAAGCGACCGAGCGCGCCGTGACGATAGAAGCCGTCACTGAAGTAACCGTAGCGCGGGCGGCCCTGGATATCGCGCTCATCCCAATAGCCGCGCGCTTCTGCGTCGAGCAGCGGGCGCAGCCGCTCGCGATAGAGGCCGACATTGCTATCGGATGCACCTTCGCCGAAGAACTTCCAGAAGTCCTGATAGTTCGGCAGCGCGCGCAGGCCGGCAAGCTTGAGCTTGAGCAGCGACAGATGCGCTTCGTTGAGATCGACCGCATAGACATGTTCGGGCTTCGCCGACAGATAGGACAGCGCATTACAGCCGCCGCTGGAGATGGTGACGATCGTCGAGCCGGGCGCCAGTTTCAGCGCCGCCATGTCCGCCTCGGGATCTTCCCAGATCTGGGTGTAGACCAACCGACGGAACCAGAAGGCAAACAGCCTGTCCCAAATCGTCGTTTCCTCGCGACCACGGCTATTGCGAACGGCGTCAGCGATCAGATGCGTATTCATCGGCTTCTTGGACCCTTCGAATCGACAATCTGAAATTTTTATCAAGCGCAGACTGCGGTTTTGCGACAGTCATTCTAAATTTCGGGCGCTTCACGCGACGAAACTACTGTCACACCGCTGTCGTGTTGCGATGAAATGGATCGCTCATGCTCGAGCGATGAGGTGCGCCATGACGATTGTCTCCGAATACGAAGACGGCGGTCAGCCCGCGTGGTCGAACGAAGCTACGCATCGCATGAACCGGATGTATCGCTGGCAGCGCTTCATCTATGACGCGACGCGCCGGTACTATCTTCTCGGCCGCGATCAGCTCATCGCCGAACTCGCGCCTGCGCCGGATGCAATGGTACTGGAAGTCGGCTGCGGAACCGGGCGCAATCTGGTTCAGGCCGCGCGGAAATATCCCCAGGCAAAATTCCACGGTATCGATATTTCGACCGAGATGCTGACCACCGCAATCGCCTCGATCGCCCGCAACGACCTCGCAAATACCGTCCGCGTCGCCCATGGAGATGCGACCAGTTTCGATCCGGCACGCATCTTTGCCGTTCCGTCATTCGATCACGTCATGATTTCCTACAGTCTCTCGATGATCCCGAGCTGGCAGGATGTGCTCGATCACGCCGTATCGCAGCTCAAACCCGGCGGGCGACTACACATCGTCGATTTCGGCCATCAGGAGCGGCTACCAAAGATCGCCAGCAAGCTGCTGCTACGCTGGCTGACACTGTTCGACGTGACGCCGCGCCGTGAGCTTCTCGATGTGCTGAAGGCGCTCGCCGAGCGTCACCACGCCAATCTCGATTTCAGCCGCCCGTTCCGCGGGTACGCACAGTCCGCGGTGCTGACACTGCCGAGGTAATTCAGGCGAGCTTGCGCCTGTTTACGTTTCGATAGGCTTCGACCGCTCCGAACAGTGCAAGCGACAGCACGAACGGAATCAGGTGATAGAACAGCCGGAACAGCAGCAGCACAGCCAGTAACTGCTCGGTATGTTCGCCGCCGAGCCCGACCAAGATCGTCGCATCGAACACGCCGATGCCGGCGGGTGCGTGGCTGGCGAATCCCAACAGCGTGGCAGCGATGAAGACGACGATCACCTGCGCGACGCCGACATCCATCGTCTCGGGGATCAGCACATACATCGATAGTGCCGCCGCTCCGAGATCGACGAGGCCGATGCCGATCTGGAAGAACACGTTGCGCCCGCTCGGCACCGGCACCGACCAGTTGCGGCCACCAAGCGTGCGGATACCGTTCCACGTCCAGCCCACATACGTGATGATACCCACCAGAATTGCCACCGCGATGAAGCGGTTGATCTCGGGCGAAAGCTGATCGATCCGGCTGATGGCGCCTGGCTCGTGCAGGGTGCTGAGCGCCAGCGCGGTGAGATTGCCGAGCCAGAAGGTCAGACCTGTCAGAAAGCAGATGCGCGCGACGCCGGCGGCGCCGATGCCATGCGGTGCATAGATCCGGTAGCGCACCGCCGATGACACCAGCAGCACGGCGCCGGTTCCGTGCGAAATGGGATAGCTGGTGAAATTGGCCAGCGCTGCAATCCTGAAGGGAATGTCCCCCCGCCCGATCATCTGAAGCGCCAGCCAGTCATACAGCGTCAGGCTGCCATAGGAGATCGCCACCAACACCAGCGAGAGCGCGATGCTGCCTGGCGGTACCATGTGCATGGCAGATAGGACATGGGCGAAATCCACGCCCTTGAGCGCCTTGGTCAGCGCCATAAACGCGATCGTAGCAATTGCTATGCTAAGGAGCGCGCCAAGCCACCTCCAGCTGAGGCGCGTACGCATCAGCTGCATGATATTTTTCAATGCGGGTGGCACATCGGTCTACTTTTCATTAGGTCTGAGCACGCCGTGATTCGCGCATGTGTTCGCGCGTTCTGTTGCACGTCCATGTGACAGCTGCGCAAAAGCAGCGTTTTGGCGTCGCCCAACAATCCGGTGATTTCCAGATTTCGCCCCCGCCATGTCGCATCAAGGTCATGCGGGGTCCGTAAGTCATACGCATTGAATGCACTGATTCATCCAAGCAGGACACCATGTCGACCGAGACCGAATATCAGCTGACCGAAAACCAGTGGGACACATTGCGGATGCTTCGCCCCGCGATCCTGCCACCGGCCAAGCTGAACCGTTACGTTCTCGATCAGCTGGTTGCGATGGGACTGGTTGCGCTATCGGACGCTGATCCGGCGCTGACACCCATGGGCCGCGCCGTGGTTCTGCGCGGCTGTCCGCGACTGTGGGATCTGGCGGCCTAAACCGAGGCTTTCGCCGTCAGGGCGCATCCGCCCGCTGAAGCAGAAATGCGAGCGCATCCTCGCAGCGCTCTTCGACCTTGAAGCTGAGAAACTCGTCGGCGCGCGTGCGGCCGAGATTTACCGCGGCGATGGGAATCTCCGCGCGCACCGCCGCTTGCACGAAGCGAAAGCCGGAATAGACCATCAAAGACGAACCGGCGATCAGCATGGCATCGGCCTTCCGCAAGTGGCCGAGCGCAGCATCGACGAATTCGCGCGGCACGTTCTCGCCGAAGAACACGACATCCGGCTTGAGGATGCCGCCACAGATCTCACAGGCCGGCACGACAAAGGATGCGAAGTTGACGCCCTCCAGATCGGCATCGCCATCGGGCGCAACGGCCGCATCGAGGTCCAGCCATCCTGCGTTCAAGCGCCCCATCTCGTGCTGGAATTCATCGCGCTGGATCCGGCGTTCACATCCCATGCAGCGCACGAGATCGAGCCGGCCGTGAAGGTCGATGACCTTCTTGCTGCCAGCGGCCTGATGCAACCGATCGACATTCTGCGTGAGCAGAACCTCGCATTTGCCGATCTGCTCGAGACACGCCAATGCGTGATGCGCATCGTTAGGCCGCGCCTGGCCAAATCGCCGCCAGCCGATCAGGCTGCGCGCCCAATAACGCTGCCGCGTCAGTTCCTCGCCCATGAAGGCCTGAAAGGTCACAGGCTGCGTGCGCTTCCAGTTGCCGTCAGTGTCGCGATAGTCGGGAATGCCCGAATTGGTGCTGCAACCGGCGCCGGTCAGGACAAAAAGACGTTCGTGGCGATCGACGAAATCGCGAAGGGCATTGGGTGGGGTCATGCGGGGACGTTTATCTCTCGGCGGCAAACCATGCCAAACCGCCGCGAACGCGGCATCCAGGACTGCATATGTGGGGACGGAATTCGGCGAGTCCACCATGCGAGATCACGCCATGGCGTCGAATATCGCTGGCGAGTGGATGCGCCGGTTGGTTTGAGACGGAAATCGGGAGATAGGCGCCACTAAGGGCCGTAAGCTCTTGAAATCATGGCCGGAGTGACAGGATTCGCCCCTGCGGGCCCTGAACAAACCTGAGCGGGCAATCCGATAGGAAGGGTCGCGGCCGCGCGCCAACTTGGAGGAAGCGCGCGGCCGCGGCGCCGCGAGAGCTATGACAGCCTCGTGGCGGACTCCTTGCGGCGAACCGCTATCGTGTTTTGAGCGCGAAGCCGGCTTCGCTACCCAACGATCGCTTTGACCTCGAGATATTCTTCAAAACCGAAAACCCCGAACTCGCGTCCGTTACCGGACTGCTTGTATCCTCCGAACGGAAGGCTGCGGTCGAATGCAGCGCCGTTGAGGTAAACGCGTCCTGCACGGATGCGATTGGCGACGGTGCGCGCCCGGTTGCGGTCACGCGATTGCACGAAGCCCGCCAGCCCGAACGGCGTGTCATTGGCGATCTCGATGGCCTCGTCCTCGCTGTCATAGCTCATGATCGACAGCACGGGACCGAACACCTCCTCGCGCGCAATTCTCATTTGCGACGTCACATCGCCGAACACCGTGGGGCGAACGTAATATCCGCGATTGAGCCCAGCCGGCCGGCCCGTTCCGCCCGTTACCAGGGTCGCGCCCTCGTCGATGCCGGACTGGATCAAATCTTGTACTTTCCCGAACTGTGACTGGCTCACCAACGGCCCCATGGTGGACGCCGGATCGAGCGGATCACCGAGACGTATGCTGCCGACGGCCTCGCTTGCGGCAGCGAAGGCTTCGTCGCGCTGGGCGCGCGGAATCAGCATACGCGTGGGCGACTGGCAGTTCTGGCCCGCATTCGTGTAGCAGGCGTGAACGCCCTGTATCACAGCAGCTTTCAGATCGGCGTCCGGAAGGATGATATTGGCGGACTTGCCGCCCAGCTCCTGCGCAACACGCTTGACCGAGTCGGCCGCCAGCTTGGCCACCCGGATGCCGGCGGCTGTCGATCCGGTGAATGACACCATGTCGATCTCTGGATGGGCGGCGATTGCCTCGCCCACCGTCGGACCATCGCCGTTCACCACATTGAACACACCCGCTGGAAGGCCGGCATTGTGCACGATCTCGGCGAACAGCATGGAGCTCAGCGGTGCGATCTCACTCGGCTTGAGAATGACCGTGCAGCCGGCGGCCAGCGCTGGCGCGACCTTCGAAGCCACCTGATTCAACGGCCAGTTCCACGGCGTGATCAGGCCGCAGACACCGATCGGCTCGCGGCGAACAACCCCGCCTCCCATCGGTTCCTCGAACCTGTAGTCCGCAAGCACGCGCGCAGCCTCCTCGAAATGGAACAGCGCAACAGTCGCCTGGCGTTCTGTCGCAAAGGTGATCGGCGATCCCATTTCCAGCGTCATCATCCGCGCCAGTTCCGGCAGACGCGCCCTGAAACCTTCGATGATCCTTTGAAGATAGACGAGGCGGTCTTGCACGCTCACTTCCGAATATGTCGCGAAGGCGCGGCGGGCCGCTTGCGCGGCCCGGTCCACATCCTGGCGGGAGCCCAGGCTGATCCGCGCGAAGGCCTCCTCCGTCGCTGGATTGAAAATTTCAAGGGTTGACGGTGTGACCGGATCCACCCAGGCGCCGTCGATATAGAACTTCAGCTTGTCCATCTTCTCCACCCGTGACGCCTATGCGAGGCGTAGCCATTGTGTCCGGGGCTCGTGTCCCCGCCGTCGCTGTCTCGCTGCAACTCCCGTCGCCGCAGTCTAGAGATGCCGGCCCTCGTCCACGGGCACGACGATCCCCGTCGAGCTCGTCAGGTTGACGATGCAGGCCATCACCGCTCTTGCGACATCGTCCGGCGTCGTGATGCGGGCCAGCGGGAGTTTCTCCGCGACCCGCTGCAACTGTTCCCGCGTCCGCCCGGCGACGAAATCCGTATCCACGCCCGCCGGCGAGATGGAAAACACGCGGATTCTAGGCGCGAGCACTTTCGCGAGCGCAATCGTCAGCGCGTCGACGCCCGCCTTGGCGGACAGATAAGCGAGGCTGCTTCCGAGCCCGGTGCGGGCAGCAATGGACGAAATGTTCACAATGGCAGCGCCGCTGCCGCGCTCCAGCAGCGGACGGAAAGCGCGCACCATCGCGAAAGGCCCCCGCAGGTTGATGGTCACGGTACGGTCGAAGATTTCGTCGGTCAGCGCGTCGAGATCGTTGGCGGGCACAGGCGTCGTCGCGCCTCCACAATTGACCAGCACATCGAGCCGGCCATACTCCTTCTCCACCCGCGCCGCGGCTTCGGCGATGGAGGATGGATCGTCGATCGCGATGCGCAGAGCGAGATGCCCGGTGCCCTGCAGCCCGCTCACGACATCTTCCGCCAGTTCCTTGCGGCTGTTGTAGCCGACCACGACGGCCGATCCGCCGGCGGCAAGGCGCGCCGCCGTCGCCTTGCCGATCCCGCTGCTGCCGCCCGTGACGAGGGCCACGGCGGGCGTCGATAGCGCGGGAACATCGATGCGGATCACGTCAGTCACTTCATCACTCCCGATCGTCAGGCGACATGCCTGCACTCAGCGCAAGCAGGACAGCGCGACACCGCGTCCTGCCGCTCCTTGCTACATTGCGATTTTTGCCGCCTCGATCACCGGCCGCCACTTGGCGAGTTCGGCCGCGACGAATGCCTTGAGATCGTCCGGCGATCCGCCGACGCCCAGCAATGCGTTCTGCGCGAGAATAGCCTTCCCCTTTTCACTCTGGAGAAAGCTGTTCACGATGCTGTTCAACTTGGCGACGATCTCGGGCGGCGTTCCGGTCGGCGCGACCATGGCGTACCACGCTGATGCCTCGAAGCCCTTGAAGCCCGTCTCCTGCACTGTCGGCACGGCAGGCAGTTGCGCGGCGCGCTGGCTGGTCGTGACGGCAAGCGCCTGAATTTTTCCGGAGCTGACCAGCGGCACATAGGTCGGCATGAAATCGATGGCGACATCAATCTGGCCGCCGAGCAAATCCGTCATCAGCGGCGATGTACCGCGATACGGCACATTGGTCATCTTGACGCCGACGGACCTCTGCACCAGTTCCGACGTGATGTGTCCGAGCGTGCCGTTGCCGGGATGTCCCACATTGACCTTGTCGGGATTCTGCTTCGCATAAGCGATCAGCTCTTCGAATGTCTTCGCCGGAAATTCGGCGCGCGTCGTCACAATGAGCGGAGACTTGGCGACGAGAACGACCGGCGTGAAATCCTTTTCGGAATCATAGGTCATCCCTTTATACATCAGCTTGTTGAGCGCAATCGGCGCAGGCGTGCCGAACAGCAGCGTGTAGCCGTCAGCGCTCGCCTTGGCCACGGCGGCACCACCGATGCTGCCACCTGCCCCCGCACGATTGTCGACAATGAACTGCTTGCCGAGCGCCTCGCTCAACGCCTGACCGACGGCGCGCGCGAGCGTGTCGACGGCGGATCCTGCGGGAAACGGCACGATCATGGTGACCGTCCGCTCCGGCCATCCTTGCGCGACAGCACTGTGAATGGGCGTCAAAGCGAACACGAGACCGCACAGGCCAGCTATCAATGCACGCATGTTTCCTCCGATTTTATGCGCAGGCTGTGCCCGCTTGTTCGGCGCCGTCTTCCGCAGCGCTTTCCCTGTTCGATGTCCTACAATTAAACCGCCATCGAAGTTGCGGAATGTGCCGCCGTTCCGCTGTACGGCACGGCTTGCTCACGCGCTTGCGTGAACAGTCCCCCGGCAGACCTGCCGGGGGCCTTTGTTTTCAACACCGATCCGGTGGTCGATCAGGCTCAGAACGATCGCAGGATCTGAACCGCGCCGTTGTAGAGGTTCTGATCGCGGATGGCGTAGGATGTGCCGGCTGGCTTGCCGACGACGTTGCCGGTGTAGGTACCACCCAGGTTTTGATCCAGGCGGCTGTAGATGAATTCCGCCGAGAGCGTCAGATTCTGAACGGGCGTCCAGGCTGTTCTGGTGCCGACCTGCGTGGTGGCAAAGTCGAAGTTGTTGGTGGTCCCGGACAGAACGCCAGCAGACGAAGCCGCTGCCGAGGACGAACTGGTGCCGAACCCCCGCGTCGTCGAAGCGAAGGCTCCAGCCAACAGAGCGTTGCCCGCGTCGCCGTAAGAGATGTGGCTGTAGTTGGCGAACAGAGAGGTGCGCCACGCCGGGTTCCAGTAGTGCTCGAAGAAACCGCTGACTTCCCAGGCCGAGCTCTGCACGATCTGGCCGCCGGGCGCATAGACGCCATCGAGAACGTAGCCGAAGCCAACCGTGTTGCCATCGAACTTGGCGAACCGCCCGCCGCCCAGCGTATCGACGGTGCCCGCGAAGACGTATTTCGCGGCGCCCTTGGCATAGGAAGCTTCCAGCTTGAGGCTGTCGCCCGCGCCGGTAGGCAGATTCTTGAACTCGACAGCACCACTCACAGCGAAGCCATAGGCATCGTCCGGGTGGCCCGAGGGTTCATTGGTGTAATATTGAGCTGTCGCCTGATGCAGGGCTGCGGCGAAATGCAGCGTGCCCCATGCCTGATCGAGGCGCAGGTTGCCGACAACGTCCGGCATATGGTTGCCGCCGGTGGCATTGCCGAGGAACGTGTTCGACGACGAACCGTAGAATGCGCCGGTGAACTGCGAGGCACCGGGCGCCACGATGAACGTGTTCACGTTCCACAGGCCGGCATTGCGATAGGGCGATGCATTCTCGAGCGAGATGGTGCCGGAGACGCCGTTTCCGAACGACGCCGTATAGGCCAGCTGCGGGATGCCAGTCGCGTTGTTGGAGCCCGCGAAGAAACCGGAGGCAATGGTCGGCTTGGCGAGCGCCCATTGCGGGTCGAACTGCGAGACGGCCTTACCGAAGGTGAAACCTGCGAACTGGATGAACGCGAAATCCACCTCGACGAAGCCGCCGGCGATGCTTTCACGTCCCTGCGCGAAGTCGAAATGAATGTTGGAGAATGTGCGAAGCAGACCATATTCGGTCGCCGTGCGCGTATCCGTGGTCAGCGTCAGGCGCGGCTTGGTGTTGAAGTAATCTTTTGTGTAGAGATTGTTGCCGCCAGCGCCGCCGAACCAGTACGGCACATCATAATTGCTCGTGGCATTGAATGCGGTATCGATGCGAAGTGCACCGCCGATCTTGATGCAGGTGTCGGTGCCCGGGATGTAATAGAAGCCCGCGCCGTAAAGCGAACAGATCTTCACATATTCGACCGCCTTGGCCTTCACCGGCAGATCGGCTGCATGTGCAGCGCCGATCGCGAGAATTCCTGCCGCCGAGCCGAGAACAAGAGTCTTGATAGTCGTCGTCATTATAGCCCTCCGAATTGCCTTCGTTTCCTCAGTTAAATCTTACTTGGCCGCGCATCGCCGGCTCGCACTCATTGTTCGCGAGCGCGTAACACTGTTTTGATATAAGATATTGATGAGATGATCAGTCTGTCAACGACGACGGCGAATTCCCGACCGATGATGAACGGAGTGTGTCATTCGCGTTGCATTGACGCACAAATGAAGGGCGCCGTTTCGTCTTCGCGAACAACTATCAAAACTCATGCGCGCTGCGCGTCGAGAACGACGATCGCGAGGCCACCAATGGAGCTCGTATTGCCTCGCTGCAACGGTGCCAGCGATCGCTTTTAGTGAGTCGCTCTGCAAATGCAGCGCGTGCCACGGCTCGCGCACGCGCGGTGATATCATCAGGTGTATACGGCCGCGGTCCGACATGGTCGGCGTATGAATGCCGCCCTTATTGTCGAGCCTGCGTCATTTGGTCCCGCAGCGGATGCGGACTACAGTTCGACGCATCCTGTCAGCTCACCCCGCCATCGGCGATGATCGTTCGCCCGGTCAGCCATTTCGCGTCCGGCGACGCCAGAAACAGCGCGACACCGGCGATGTCGTCGGTCTGCCCGATGCGTCCGAGTGGCGTCATCGCCGCGATCCCCGCGCCGCGCTCGGCCAGGATCTGCGTCGTCATGTCAGTTTCGATCACACCAGGCGCGATCGTGTTGACTGTGATCCCGCGCGGGCCGAATTCCTTGGCGAGCGCATGCGACAGGGCAGCCACCGCCGCCTTGGAGGCCGCATAGATCGAAGTGGTCGGGATTGGCCGGGTAGCGAGCGCGGAGGAGAAGTTGATGATGCGTCCACCCGGCGCGGCCAGATGCGGGAGCGCCGCCTGAATGACCGCGATCGTGCCAAGGACATTGGTATCGAAGGTGGCGCGGAATAGTTCGGAGTCGATCGCCTCGAACGGCCGATATTCCGCGATACCGGCGCAATTCACCAAGATATCGAGATGACCGAACCGGGCGATGACCTGCGCGATCATTGCTCGCGCATCGTCCGGATTGGAAATGTCACCGGCAACGCCGATGCCTTGCGCTCCCAATGCGGCGATATCACCGAGTACCGCATGTGCCGCTGCAGATTCATGGCGGTAGCCGATCGCCACGCGACTGCCCACGCCGGCAAATCGCCGTGCGATCGCAGCTCCCATCCCGCGCGAGCCGCCCGTGACCAGCACGACCTTGTCGCGCAACGAATCCCGGTCGGAATGCCCTTGATCGCTGGTGCTCATGATCTGCCTGCTGCGGTGAGAGTGACTGCTGTGATGCTGGCATGCGACGCCGTGTCTTCGACTGCCTGCTGCAATCGCATGATCCATTGCCGCAGATACAAGTCGCGGCCTTCGGCATCGACACGCGGCGCTGCGTAAGCGACGAACGGTTCAAGAGCTGTCATGCCGAGATACTCGATCATCAGGCGCTGTGCCGGCCACAGCACGGTCTGGATATCGCCATAGGCATCGCCAGCCGAAAACCGTTGCTGGGTGCCGCCGGTGCTGAGGCATAGTAGCCCGCGCTTGTCGGGAAAGAAGCCACTGGCAAAGCGGCGGCCGTCGGCATAGGCGAACCCATAAGCGAGTACGCGGTCGAACCAGCCTTTCAGAATGGCGGGCATTCCGCCCCACCAGATCGGGTAGAGCCAGACGACAAGATCGGCGTCGCGAAAGCGTTTCTGCTCACGCACGAGGTCGGCCGCAAAGCCATCGTTCCCATACGCATGGGCTTGCTCGGTCTGATAGTGAAACCGCTCCGCGTTCGCCACGGCATTGAAGTCGTGCCGGCCGGCGACTGGATCGAATTGCTCGGCATAGAGATCGGACACCACTACCGTGTGGCCAGCCTGCCGCAGCGTCGCGACACCGGCATCCTTCAGGGCGCCAGTGAACGACGTTGGCTCGGGATGTGCGTAGACCATCAAGACATTCATCGCGATACTCTCATCGGCATCTGCCTCGGATCAGGCGCTCTTCGCCCTGCCGGCGAACAATCCACTCGGGAAGAACAGGAGGACGATGAGCAGCACCGTCAGTGCCACGATGTTCTTGAAGCCGGCGCCGAAGAACACGATGGCGCCGGACTGGATGACACCGAGAAAGATGCCGCCGACCAGCGCTGCTGGCGCACTCCCGAAGCCCCCGATGATCGCCGCGATGAAGCCGTTGATGCCGAACGGGCCGCCGACGCTGTAGGCCGTATATTGCGTCGGCGTGATGAGAATGCCGGCGGCTGCACCAAGCGCGGCGCTGAGTGCAAAGGACACGATCAGCATGCGCTCGACGGGAATGCCCAGCAGTGCTGCCGCCTCGCGATTCTGCGAACAGGCTCGCAGCGCCCGCCCCATCCGCGTGCGATTGAAGAACTGCGTCAGAGCGAACACCATCAAGGCCCCGCATCCGAGCACCCAGAACAGCTGATAGCCGATCGCGATCGGCCCGATCTTCAGCGGTCCGCCGGAGGTGAATTCCGGATAGGTCCGTGGTTGATCGCCCAGAGTGAGTATGACGACCTGCTCGATCAGAAGCTGGATGGCCAGAGTCGCGAGAATAATCGCGAACAACGGCGCCTTGCGACGCCACATCGGATTGATGATGGCAATCTGGACCAGCACGCCGATGCCCGCAACCAGGATCGTGGAGAGCACCGCCGAGACGTAAATCGGCAGTCCGAATTGCGTCAGCAGCGTATGTGCGAACATGCCGCCGAGCATGACGAACACGCCCTGCGCGAAATTGACGATGCCGCTGGCATTGTAGATGACGCAAAATCCGATCGCGACCAATCCGTAGATCAGTCCGATACCGACGCCGTTGACGAGGCTCTGGACGAGTTCGACTGCGCTAGGCATGTGCTGCCTCCTCTACGCCGAGATAGGCGGCAATGACTTCGGGATGAACCTTGATTTCGTCCGGCGTGCCTTCGGCAATTTTTCGGCCGAAATCGAGCACGGCGATCCGGTGTGCGATCCGCGTGACCAGACCGACATCGTGCTCGATCAGCAGCACCGTGGTGCCCTGGCGATTGATCTTCTGGATGATATGCGCGAGCCCATCGGTCTCCTGCGTATTGAGCCCGGCGGCCGGCTCGTCGAGCAAGAGAAGTCGCGGCCTAGATGCCAGTGCGCGCGCGACTTCAAGCAGACGTTGCTGGCCATAGGGCAGCAGCTCGGCATCGAGATCGGCCTGCGCGCCGAGCCCGACGAAATCGAGCAGTTCGCGCGCCCGTTCATGAACCTCGGCTTCCTGCCGGCGAAACCAGGACGGCCGCAGCAGCGCAGCGGCGACGCCGCCCCGGGTGGCCAGGTGGCAGCCAACCTCGACATTCTCGGCAACGGACATGCCTTTGAACAACTGCACGAGCTGAAACGTCCGGATCAGCCCCATGGCGGCGATCTGATCCTGGCGCATGCGCGTGGTGTCGCGTCCATCGAAGGCGATTCTTCCCGAGGTGGAATTCAGGAAGCCGGAGATCATGCTGAAGAATGTGGTCTTGCCCGCACCGTTCGGGCCGATGACCGCGAACAGGCTGCCCTGGGGGACTTCGAGATCGATCTCGTTATTGGCGAGCAGCCCGCCGAAACGCTTGGTCAGACCTTTGACCTTGAGGAGAGCCATCGTCACGCCTCCCCTTTGTCTTTGCGTGGGCGAAACAGAGCTCCAAGGGCCGAGAGCCCCTTGGGCGCATAGATCAGCATCAGCAGCAGCACCAGCGCATAGGCGATGTCCTGGAAGCGGCCGGTGCTGCGGAAGATTTCCGGCAGCAAAGACGCAACGATGGCGCCGACGACCGGACCGATCAGCGTGCCGACGCCGCCGACATAGAGCATCGTGAAGGTCACAATGACCATCTGCGGACCGAACACTTCGGGACTAATGAAGCCGACCGTATGCGCGAACAGCGATCCGGCCGCCGACGCATACAGTCCGGCGATGACGAAGGCGATGAGCTTGAAGCGCGAGATACGAATGCCGAGCGCAGCGGCGCCGTTCTCGCTTCCTGAAATGGCGCGCAGTCCGCGGCCAAAGCGGGAATCGCGCAGACGCTGCGAGATCCAGAAACCGACCAGCAGCAGCCCGCCGAGACAGAGCAACTTCAACCTTTCGTCTTCGACGGTCAGGCCGCCGATGCCGAGCGGCGGGATACCGGCATAGCCCATATAGCCCTGGGTCAGACTGGTCCACTGGACCGAGATGTCATAGGTGATGAGGCCCAGTGCGAAGGTCGCCATCGCGAGATAGTGGCCGCGCAGGCGCAGGGTGGGATAGCCGATCACGAGCGCAGCTATTCCCGCAACGCCCATCGAAGCGATGAGGGCGAGCGCAGGCTCCCAATTGTACTGCACGCAGAGAATGGCGCTGCCATAGCCGCCGATACAGGCAAAGGCGTTCTGGCCGAAGGATGCCTGCCCCGTATAGCCCATGAAGAAATTCAATCCGAGGCAAAAGATGCCGTAGATCATCGCGAGCTGCATCACCGTCAGCAGGTAGCCGCCATAAACGAGGACGGCGACGAATAGCAGCACTCCGGCGCCGAGCAGGCCGAGGGAGAAACGATCCAGACGAGGAGCTGGCTTAGGTGAAGTAATAGCGAGCGAGGTCATGATGCGATTCAATCTCCTGTGTCGGCAACTCGGCCCGAACGCTTCCAGAGGCAAGAATGTAAACACGCTGGGCGAGCTTGAGCGCCAGCGGCGCTTTCTGCTCGACCAGCAAAATGCCGAGGCCCTCTTTGTTGAGAGCGCCGAGCGTCGACAGAATTTCGGAGGCGACGCGCGGCGCCAGGCCAAGCGACGGCTCGTCGAGAATGAGCAGCTTCGGATCAGCCATCAATGCGCGGCCGACGGCCAGCATCTGCTGCTCACCGCCGGACATCGACGAAGCAGTCTGGTCGATGCGTTCGCGCAGCCGTGGAAACAGGGAGAACACCTTCTCCAGCTGCCGCTCGGTGTGGGCCTGCGGTCCGGACAGTTTGTAGGCGCCCAGTTGCAGGTTCTCCCGCACGCTCATGTCACCGAACAAACCGCGCCCTTCCTGCACCATGATGATGCCGAGCCCGGCCAGTTCATGGGTGCGCAGATGGGTAACGTCCCGGCCGTTGAAAACAATCTGGCCGGTGCTGGCGATCAGCCGCGTGATGGCGCGGAGCAAGGTTGTCTTGCCCGCCCCGTTCGGCCCCAGAATGGTGACGAATTCGCCCGGGGCCACATGGAGCGCAGTCGACCGCAGCGCTTCGATATGACCATAGCGCGCCGTGAGATCGCGCACCGCGATCAGCGGGGTGATGTCCGCCGCCGTCATTTCTTGAGAACCAGAACGCCGTCCTTCACGGACGCGATCACATAGGGATTCCTGGTGATGCCAATATGGTTCTCGGCGCTGAAGTCGTAGGACGCGCCTGCACCATCGTAATGGCCGAGTTTCTCGAAGGCATCGCGCACGGCCATCCCGTCGGTCGAGTTCGCCTTCTTCATGGCGGCGGTCATCATCATGATGGAGTCCCAGGCGCGTGACGCCTGCGCGTTGTCGGACTTACCGAACTTGGCTTTCATCGCCTTGACGAACGGCTCCGCGGCCGCACGTGCTGCAGGGTCCGTGATGACGCTGATATCATCAGCCGCCACCTGGATGAGGGGCGACGGAACTAGATACTGGTCGCCAAGCACCTTGCCCGCCGAGAGCAAGATATCGAGTTCGTTGATGCTGCCCAGCATCAGCATCTTGGTCAGCCCGAGGCTGCGGATATTGTTAGCGACGGTGACCACCGCATTGCCCTGCCCAAGCATGATGATCGCGCCGGCGCCAGCCGCATTGATGCGCCCGATCTGAACGCTGAAGTCGGCGTCATCCTGCTGGTAGGACTCGTTGGCCACGACGGTGAGCCCGAATTCCTCGGCGCCCTTTTCCGCCAGACCGCGCATCAACAGGCTGTACGGGCTCGGATCGGAGAGAATGCCGACCTTGCGGATCTCGGTCTTGTCCTTGAGGTACTGATAGCGCGCATCCACCTCGAATTTGGGCGGCGGCAGGAACTGGAAGGCCCACTTCTGCTCGTCCGGCTGGCGCGGCAAAATCGAGCAGAGGAACATCGGCAGCTTGGCTCTGGAGACGAAGCTCGCGGCGGCAAAGTTGCCGGCCGAAATGCAGCCGCTGTCGAAGGCTGCGACCTTGTCGTCCGTCATCATCTTGCGATAGACGACCACCGCCTGCTGCGGCGTCGACTTGTTGTCCTCGATCACCAGTTCGAGCTTCTTGCCGAGGACACCGCCTTGCGCATTGACCGCCTCAACGGCGATCTGCATCCCGTCGCGCCAGTGACCGTCGGTCGCCGACCCGTAGCCCGTCAAACCCAGCGACGATCCGATCTTGATCGTTTGCTGCGCAGACGCCGGCATTGCCAGCGTGAGCGCGAACAGCGTGGCGCAAATTGACGCCTTGCGTGGTCTCATGTTTCCGTCCCCTGTCTGTTTTTTCTCAGCTTGAACGCTGATTGCAGATTGATTGGTCTAATGTGCGCTCATCCAACCTTGTCCCGGACATCGCGCAGGCCGGCGGTCGCCGCCTGACGCAGAAAGCCCTGATCCGACGAGAGCACGAAGACGCTGGCACCGAGCGAATTCAGCCAGGCGGCCTCGGTCGCATTGCCGACATAGACGCTGATCGGCTTGTTGGCCTTGCGTGCGGCCTCCGAGATGCGTTCGACTGCGCGCAACACATCGGGCGGATCCTTCGATTCATCGCCAAAGGCCGCGGTCAGGTCACCCCGCCCGATGAACAGCGAGTCGACGCCGTCCACGGCTGCGATGGCGTCAATCTCGTCCAGCGCCACCGGATCCTCGATCTGGGCTACGAACACCATCCGGGCATCCGAATCCGCAATGTGCCGCCACATCGGTATGCCGGAATAGCGACCCGCGCGCGTGCTGGTCGCAAAGCCGCGGCTGCCGCCGCGATAGCGCAACATCGCGGCCACCTCGCGCGCATAGGCCGCGCTCTTGACATGAGGGACGAGAACGCCGGTCGCGCCGCAATCGAGCACCGAGAGAATGGCCTCGGGTCCCGGCACCCGAACCAGCGCCGGCGTGTCGGTTGCCCGTGCAGCCATCAACGCGATGTCGCTGCTGGTACGATCGAATGGCCCATGTTCCTGATCGATCACGACGAAGTCGTAACCGATCTCGCCGAGGATTTCGGTGCCATGACCGGTCGGTGTCTTCAGAAAGGTGCCGACGAGTTTCTGACCGCCAAGCATACGCTGCCGGAATGTGGAAGCAGTTGTCATCTTTGATAATCCTGTTGCCGTTGCTGGGTGGGCTGCCGGTTACGGCATCGGATATTCGTCGGCGTTCAGGATCCAGCCGGGCTTCTGCGAGAAGTCGAGCCGCGGCGGACAGAAGATGTCGACAAGCTGGTTGAAGTCACTTCCACGGGCCTCGGTGGTGTGAATCGAGGGCGGCGGAATGACGGCGATGGACGGCGTCTTGCACAGTTCATGATCGTCCTTGCGCCAGTTCTTCTTGTTGATCGTCCAGGGCCAGCGCAGATGATGAATGAACTCACCCTCCACCGCGAGCGAGCACTGCTCGAAGTCGTCGTGATGGTGCGGCGACAGCTTGCTGGGATCGCGAGGGCCGTTATAGCCGTCGAGATAGTTCACCATGATGGTGGTGCAACGCCAGATGCGACCGAAGCGGCCCGGCTCCGGCGGCACGTCGAGACTGTAGACGCGCAGACGAAAGCCGTCTTTCGGCGCCGGCCACGGCTCCAGCGGTGCGACGTAAGGCTTGGCCGTCGCATAGGAAGCCGCATTGGCGCATTTCGCCGCGAGATCCTCCGACCGCGTGGTGAAGATGCGAACGATCTTGCCGGCTTCGATAATCTTGATGCTGGACCGTCCAGGCGGCACAAACGCCAGAGACCGGCCATTGACGCGCTGCGTGCCGTCCGCCGTGGTGATCTCCACGACCACCTTGGGATCGGACAACAGGACGGCATATTCGTCCGGCTGCTCCTCGCGCGCCAGCACGCCGCCTGCCTTTCCTTCCGTATGCACGAGCAAGAAGTTCTGACCGCGCCCATACCAGCTCTTGCCTGACGGTCCATCCTCCTGCGGCGGCTCGTCATAGAAGCGGAGATATTCCGCCTGGCCGAAAGGGCCCGCAGGCGCTGCGCTTGCAGCTGCGGGCGCAAGCTTGGCCCTCGGATCGGTCGTGTCGTACATGTGGAATCTCCCTTGATGTCAATTCTGGGAACCGGCGTTTCACGATGCGCCGGCCTGAGATTGTGCCTTGTCCGGAAAGCTAACTGGTCCGCGCCGTAGCGACGTCCGCTTCGATACCCAGCGCGCGCGCGGTGTTGCCGGAGACCATCTTGCGGATCTGATCGTCGTCGTAGCCCAGATCCATGCAGAGCCTGATGCCGCGGCGAAAGCCATCGAGCGGGCTGAAGGTCCCGGTCTGGCCGAGGTCGGAGCACAGCATCGTCTGCTCCACGCCCGCGGCCTCGATCTGGTCCCGCAGGTCCTCGGCCTCGCGGCTCTTGAACTTGCAACCGTCGAGAAACATGCAGAGCGAGTGTTCGACGAAGGCTCCCATCGCTGCGATGCCTTTGACGTCATTCAACGACGCATCGACGATGTCCTCCGGATGGGTGAACACCAGACGCTTGACGCCCCGGCGCTGCGCCTCTTCGAAGATCACCCAGGTCTCGCTGACATGCAGGTGGCCACTGGCCAGCACCATGTCGTTGCGCGCGACGATGTCGATAATTTCCTTCATGTCGTCGCGCACCGACTTGTCGTCGTTCAATACCGGAATCGCGGTGACCGGTCGCATCCGCTCGGTGGAGGCCGGGTGCACCCATTGAGCAGACGCCTGCCATCGCAGATGGTTTGCGGCGGCCAGCGTGGGAAGCCAGACGATCCTGCCGCCCAGCGCGGCGGTGTGCTCGACCGCATAGGGGTTGAGACCGCCCACCACATTATTGAGCACGATGCTGGAATAGATCTTCGTCTTCAGCTCGGGAAAATGCTGCCGGATCAACTCGGCCGTCATGACGCCGCTGTAGTCGTGATCCTTGGTGACGACCGCGGCGAAGCCAGCCTGGGAGGCCTGCTGAAGCAACGTGACGTGGTCGATGCCACGCGGCGCGATAGACGGCCCGCTATGCACATGCGGATCAATCGCGCCTTTCAGCAGCGCGTCGATGCGCGCCTCGACCTTGGGGTCAGCTTTCTCTGTCATTCCCTCACCGCATTTTGTCCGACCGTCCGCAAAGACTGTCGATTTCATTGATGTTCGCGAGAGCGGAACATCGTTTCATTTTAGGATACCGGCCGGCGCGACGTCGTGTCAATAGTTTCCGGAATTGCGATCACGAACCTCCACGCATCAATCACATTGCACTTGCAATCCACTCCGCTACGTTGTTCAGCACTCGGGAACATGAAGTTGAGAAACGATGAGCGATTCAGGATCAAGCGGCGTCCACTCCGTGCAGTTGGCTATCGACGTGCTGGAGGCCGTTGCATTCTCCGACGATGAGCTGGGCGTGACGCAGATCGCCGACCGTCTGGGCATGACGAAGGGATCGGTGCATCGGCATCTGCAGACGCTGGTCGACCGCGGCTATCTCACGCAGAATTCCAGCACCTCGCGCTACAGCATCGGTCCGAAAGGCCGGCTGCTCGCCCGGCATGCACCGGATGCGGATCTCATCCAGCTCGCGGAAGGACCGATGCGGCAGTTGCGTGATGCGCTTGGTCATTTCGTCGTGCTCTCCGAGATGACGCCGCGCGGCGCGTTGATCCTCCACAAGCTGTCGGGCACGGCAGCGATTGAACTTGGCGTCCGGCCGGGCAGCGAATTGACCTTCCATGCGTCGGCGCAGGGAAAGGTCCTGCTCGCTTTCGCCCCCAGCCCCATGAGGGCGCGCGTCCTCGCGCAGCCCCTGCAGCGCTTCACCGACAAGACCGTCGTGTCCGTCCGCAAGCTCGAGCAGGAATATCTGGATATCGTGCGTCTTGGATTTGCCACGGCCCCCGAGCAAAGCTTGATCGGAATGAATGCGGTGGCCGCGCCGATCTTCGACGCCCAGGATGCCTGCATCGCCTCGATCGCCATCGTGGCATCGATCCAGGTCCTGCCGGAGAAGACACGGCCATCCGATGTCGCCCAGCTCATCGAGGCGGCACGCCAAATCTCGCACAAGCTCGGCCATGGCCGCGGCGCGCATCAGCCACCGCCCGTCAAGCGCAGCGCGCGGACTGCGCGCCCGCGTTAATGCTGATCGGCAATGTATTTTCTCCAGTTGTCGGTGCGCAGGGGCATATCGGCGAATGTCTTGCGCTGGTCTGCAGCCCTGCCGACCAGTTCGGCAGCGGTCATCTGCTTGCCGCGCAGGTAAGCGTCGAGTTCATCCAGTGCGGATGACAGCACGGCAGCGCCGCGCAGCATCACGGCCGATGCCATCTCCACCGCGCTAGCGCCGGCGAGCATCATGCGTGCGACATCAAGACCCGTACGCGCGCCATTGGTCGCGATCAGCGGCTTGTCGCCGCCAAGCTGTTGCCGCGACACCGCCAGCCAGTGACACGTGAGCGGCAGATTCCAGTATCCACCAACGCCCAGCGTCGTTCCCAGAAAGGGCTGCATCGTCTCGACATCCGGTATGAAGCCGAGCAACCGCCCGGCCATCACCACGGTTTCGCCGCCTGCGCGAAATGCGGCATCGGCCAGGTCCGGCACGCGCTCGCTCTGTCCGGTGATCTTGACCCATAGCGGAATGCCGATCGCCTGCCGTACCGCCGAGACGATCATGGACACTCGCTCGGGATCGAGCTCGGTGGACACGACGCCTTTGGCCTGGCTGGCATAGGGTGTGCCGATGTTCAGTTCGAGGACGCGTACGCCAGCCTGCTCGACCTGTCTGGCCATTTCGATCGTCCGCGCGACATCCGCAACGATCAGGCTCGCGACCGCACAGGCGTCCACCAGTCTGGCTTCGCGATCGAGCCGGGCCGTTTGATCGAGCCATGCATCGAAGCTCTGCGGCGTCAGGCCGGAGCGACAGGCGATGAATGCCGTGTCAGGCGCATTCGGCGTCCACGCCATTTCGCGCCACTCGCTGTCGAGCAACATATATTCCGCTCGCTGCAGCTGATCACGACCACGCTCGGATTCATTGACGGACTTGACCACCACCGCGCCGACGCCGGCGCGCAACGCGCGGCGGACACCTTCAGGGTCGATATGATGCTCGGCTGATCCCGCGATCAGCGGATTCTTGAGGGCCGTCCGACCGACGGTCACGTTAAGACGCGTCATCCCGTCAGTCCTCTCAGTGTTCCGCAAGGCGGGTGGGAAGGCCAATGATCTCGCGCGCCTCGTGTGGCGATGCGATCGCTCCGCCGAGCTCCTCAACGATGCGACGGGCCTTCTCCACCATGGCCGCATTAGATGGCGCGAGCTGTCCACGCGACAAATAGACGGCGTCTTCCAGACCGACGCGAACGTGTCCGCCGCACAGATAGGACTGCGCGACATTGTGGAAAGACGTCTTGCCGATGCCGATTGCGGTGAACTGGGCATCCGGCGGCAACATGTTGCGGGCGTAAATCACCGTCTCGGGACTTGGCTGGAAGCCATAGCGAACACCCATGACGAACGAGCAGAGTACGGGCCCGTCGAGTGTGTTGTCCTTCAGCAGATCATTCATCAGCGCGATATCGCCGGAATCGAACAGCTCGATCTCCGGCTTGACCCCGGCTTCGCGGATCACCTTCGCCATCCGCCTGACATTACCGGGCGTATTGATGACGACTTCCCTGCCCGAATTCATGGTATTGAGATCGAGGGTACAGATATCCGGGCGAAGCGCGGCAATGTGCTCGACACGTTTTTCAGGTGCGATCAGCGTCGTTCCCGCCGCTGCGACGCGCGGCTGGTCCGTGGATGGAACGAACCGGCCGCCGGGCCCCGTGGTGATGTTGAGGATCAGCTGAGTGTTTTTCGCGCGGATCCGTTCAACGACGTCGCGATAATAAGCGAGCTCCATCGAGGGCTTCCCGGTGGAAGGATCCCGCACATGGATATGTACGATCGCGGCGCCGGCCTCGGCCGCTCCGAGACAGGCCTCGGCGATCTCCGCCGGCGTAATCGGCAGATGCGGTGTCTGTTCCGGAGTGGTCAGATTGCCGGTGACGGCGCAAGTGATGAAGACCTTTTGACGCGGCGCCTGCATCGCCCGTGCTCCTGTCCGTTCTGCGGCCGTCGACATGACGGCCGAACTCGTTGCTATTTTGCGGTGATACGTTTTGGCAGCGCTGTACCGTCAGAACGGCAGACGCTCCGGCGATCCCATTTCCTCTGCGAGCGCGTTCAACGTCGCGGACAATGCGCGCGGAATATCGATCCGGCCGCCGTCGTTCTGGCGCTTCGTCCAGCTGCGTTCACCCGGCGTACGTGGCGGCACCTGTGCGCGCGACCCGCGAATTTTCGCGAGCTCGGCAGACGCTTCATCGCGGAAACCTTCGGCCGGCCGGAAGTGCTCGATATCGATTGCCAGAAACAGCAGCGAGCACAGAAACGGCTTCGAGAGATCGCCATAGAGCGGCGCAACCTCGTCACCACCTGGCCCCTGCGACAGCAGGCTGCACATCAGATTGATCGCCAGCGACAGGCCGAAGCCCTTCGCGCCGCCTGACGGCAACAGCATGCCGTCAATCGCGGCCTGGGCATCCGTCGTGGGCTGGCCGTTCCGGTCGACAGCCCATGTCGGCGGAAGCGGCTTCCCTTCCCGCTCATAGACGCGGATCTTGCCGAGTGCCGCTTCACTCAGCGCCATATCCAGCACGAATTCGGGCCCGTCGGATACGGGAAGCGCGATCGAGAGCGGATTGTTGCCGACCAGTTTCTCGAGGCCGCCCGGTGCCGGCATCATCGGCTTGGTGTTGCACATGGCCATGCCGATGCAATCACAGGCGCTTGCCTGGCGCGTATACCGGGCTGCCGCGCCAAAATGAAAACTGTTGCGAACGGCCACGACGCCGACGCCCGTCTCCTTACTACGCTCAATGGCCATCTGCATGGCCGCGTCACCCGCCAGATGGCCGAACATACCCTGCGCATCCAGCACGGCCATTGCCGCGCGACTCTCAACCACGATCGGCTTCACGGCGGAGGACACACTGCCGAGGCGAAGCCGGCGAATATACATCTCGGCCTGCGACAGGCCATGCGATGGCAGGCCGGCCACATCGGCATCGATCAGCGCGCTCGCCATCTGTTCGGCGGCAGGCGTCGAAAGACCGGCACGCGCGAACAGGCTTGCGAGAAAACGCTCGGCCGCCGCGACTGGAATTGATCGGAGATCGCTCATCACGTCGTCTTTCGCGTTCTAGTTCGACTGTCCGTCCGGCACCACATAGGCCAAAGCCGGATCGACAATCAGCACGACCTTGCCGATCTGCTCGTTGGCATCCATCAGGGCGTGCGCCTTGGCCATGTCCTCCAGCGGAAATGCGGCGCAGATGTTGAGGCGCATCCGCCGATCCTCGAGCAATGGCCAGACCTCGCGCATCAGTGCCTTGGCAATCCAGCCCTTATATTCCGGCGGACGCGGCCGTATCGTCGACCCCGTCAGCGTCAGCCGGCGGCGTACGATCTGCCGGACATTGATGTCGGCGCGTTCGCCGAGATGGCTTGCGATCAGGACAAGGCGGCCATCGAGGGCCAGCAGTTCCAGCTCCAGATTGGTGTAAGGACCGGCCTGGGAGTCGAGGATGACGTTGATGCCCTGCCCTTTGGTCGCCTCCACCAAGGGCTTGACCCAATCGCAGCGATAGTCGAGCGCAATCTCCGCGCCGAGGTCGCGGCAGATCTGGCGCTTCGTTTCCGACCCGGCAGTGGCGAAGACGCGTGCGGATCGCAGCAGCTTTGCGATCTGGATGGTGGCCATACCGACACCGCTGGTGCCGCCCTGGACGAGGATGCTCTCACCCTCCGCAAGCTTGCCGAGCAGAATGACGTTATTCCAGCAGGTGAACAGCACTTCAGGAAGCACCGCCGCCTGTGCGAAGTCGTATCCCTGAGGGATCGACATGCATTGCACGGCAGGCACGTTGCAATACTCCGCATAGCCGCCGCCTGTGACCAGGGCGCAGACCGCGCTGCCGACCCGCGGCCAGTTCACATCCGGCGCTACCGCGACCACAATACCGGCAATATCGAGGCCCGGAATCTCCGTTGCACCGGGCGGCGGCGGATAGAGTCCGCGGCGCTGCTGGATGTCCGGCCGGTTCACGCCGGCCGCCACCACACGCACCAGCACTTCGCCGCGCGCCAAAGCCGGCAACGCCTCTTCGCCAAGCGACAGCACCTCGGGACCGCCAAAGCGGGCGATCCTGACCGCCCGCATATCCGATGGCAGCACCGTCATGACACGGCCTGCCGACGAGCGGCAGCCGCCGCAACAGTGACCTCGCTCTCGCCATCCGTCTTCGGCAGGACGCGCCATGTCAGCAACATCGCGAATGCGCAGGCGGCCAGCAGACCCAGGCTGAGAGCAGGCACCGACATCGCAGCCAGCGCACTGCCCGACAGGCCCGCGACCCACGGCATGAGATTCTGCGCAGCAAAGCCGCCGAGGCTGCCGATCGTGCTGATGGCTGCAATCGCCGCCGCCGCATGCGCTCCCTTGAAGATTTGCGACGGCAGATACCAGAAGCATGGAAACATCAGCGAAACGCAGGGCGTGCCGACTGCGAGCGCCACATAGCGCATCCAGTTCTCGGTCAGCAGGGTCGAGGTGAAGAACGCCCCCATGCCGCATAGGGCGATCACCGCCATGCCGATCAGGACTGTGCGGTGCTCGCGCAGATGGCGCGGGAGCCAGACCAGGACCGCGGCAGCCACAGCCCATGGCAGTGCATTCAACACACCGTTCTGCGTGCCGGTCGTGCCGAATCCTTTGACGACCGTTGGCAACCAATAGATGATTCCGTAGAGCGACAGCGTGATCAGCGTGTAGACGAACGAAAACCACCACACCCTTGCATCGATCAGGACGCGGAGCGGGCTGGTGTGCATGGTGGTGGCGATTTCATCGCGGCTGAGTGCGTCTGCCAGCCGCGCCTTCTCCTCGGACGACAGGAAACCGGCCGTCTGCGGATTGTCGGGGAGATAGCGCATCACCAGAACGAACAGCAGGGCCGCAGGCGCGCCGGTGGCGATGAAGACCCACTGCCAGCCGGCGAGACCAAGCATCCCATCGAAATCCAGCAGGATGCCGCCAAACAGCGAGCCGAACATATTGCCGAGCGGACTGCCGATGGTCAGAAGCGCCACGGCCTGCACGCGGTAGCGCTTGGGAAACCAGAGCGTGAGGTAGAAGATGATGCCCGGATACGCCCCCGCCTCGGCCACGCCGACCAGGAAGCGCACCGCCGCAAACATCGAGCCAGTCATGCTGAAACCCAGCAGCACCGTCAGCATGCCCCATGTCAGCAGGATACGCGCAAACCAGAGCCGCGCACCGAACCTGTGCGCGGCCAGCGCGCTCGGGATTTCAAAGAACGAATAACCGATAAAGAACAACGAGGATGCCAGCCCGTATACGGTCTCGGACATGCCCAGGCTGCTGGCCATCTGCAGTTTGGCGTAGCCGACATTCGACCGATCGATCACGGCCAGCATCATCATCGCCATCACAAGCGGCATGACCCGCCACATGACGCGATTCATCAGAGCTTCTTCGCTTTCGCGATTCACATTCATGGCTTCCTCGTCGATCTTATCTGCCGGCCTTCGCTGGTCGTTCTTGTTGGTTGGGATTCTACAGGGCGGCGCGCTTCGCCGGCAGGTCGAGAAATGCCGCCGCGTTCTCGCTGATCAGTTTCTTGATCGAGGCGTGTGGCATCTGCAGATCGAGCAACATTTGGGTGATGCTGCGGAAGCCATCCACCGGACGCTGCGAACCGAGCAGGCCTAGATCGGACGACAGAATGGTATGCTCCACGCCGGCGATCTCGATGAGATGAGCCAGATCTTCCCCGCTGAACTTCTTGGACTTTCCTTCGATGAACATGCAGATGGAATGTTCCATCGTGACGCCGAGCGCGACCAACTGGCGAATATCGCTATCGGCAAAGCCGACCACATAGGTCGGGTGATTGACCATCATCTTCCTGACGCCGCGGCGCTTGGCCTCCTCGAACAGGACGTGCTGCTCTGAGACGTGGAGGTGGCCGCCAGCCAGGATGATGTTGGCCTCCGCGATCAGATCGATGACCTTTTTGGTGTCATCGGTGAGCTTGCCATTGGCGTCCAGCGCCGTGAGCGGGATCGGATCCAGCATCTTCTGGGATGTCTTCGGGAAGTTCTTGGCCTGACCGCTGGCTTGAACGTTGATATGGTTCGCCGCCGAAAGCGTCGGCATCCAGACGATCTTGCCGCCGAGCTTGATCGCATGATCGACCGCGTGCGGATTGATGCCGCCAGACGCATTGTTCAGCGCCACGCCCGAATACAGGTGAACGCCGAGCTGCGGAAACAGCTTTTCCAGGATGATGGCGTGCGCCATGCCAGGATAGAAGTGATCCTTGTACAGCACCGCGCGAAACCCTGCGACGGCAGCGTCCCGCATCTCCTCATAGTGATCAAGTATCCGCGGCATTGCGGCTGGCCCGCTGTGGCAGTGCAGATCGATCGCATCGACCAGCAGCTCCTCGACCTCCTTCGGGCGCGAGAGCGGCGGAAGCGCGACGGTGTCAGGATATGAAACGGAATTCTCGGCCATGATGGCTGCCCTTCAGTGGATGCTGGTTCTGGAAAAATGGAGACATGCCGATGAATGGCGGGTCCGCAGCCGGCTCATCGCCCGACGCGCCCGGGTCGGCGCGGGTGCGACAGATCGCGATAACGTCCGGCATTTTCCGGACATGGCAGGTGAACTGACAGCCACGCGATACTGGTGCGGCGCGACGGCGCCATTGGCGCCCTGACCTCTCCGCAAGACACGGCACTTCCTCCCACGACACGGTTGCGCTTCGGCGGCCTGAACGGACACCGGCGCATTCTGTTGGGCGGATATTGCAACCGGCCGGGCCATTTGCCATACCTATTCGCCAGCGTTCCGCAGAGTGGAATCTTGGCATGGCCCCACGTTCACCGAAGGTCGAAGCGGCAGCACGCACGCTCATCCTGCTGGAGGAGCTGAACCGGCATCGCGTCGCCTCGATCCAGATGCTTCATCTCGCGACGGGCCTGCCGAAATCGACCATCGTGCGCCTGATGAAATCGCTGTGCGCCATGGGCTATGTGGCTAACGACCGCAGACAAGGTGGCTATGCAGTCGCCTCACGCGTTAAATCCTTGAGCAACGGCTTTCACGGTGATCCGCTGGTGGTCGAAGCCGCGCGGCCATGGGCGCTGTCCTTTACGTCACAGCATCAGTGGCCATTGGCGATCGGCGTTCTCGACCACACATCCGTGGTCGTACGCTTCAGCACCATTGCGGACAGTCCGGTGTCGCCGTTCCACGGAACGATCAACATGCATCTCAGCCTGCTGCGCCGAGCATTGGGTCGTGCCTATCTGGCATTCTGCCCCATCGGGGAGCGCCTGATGTTGCTCGACCTTCTTTCGCGATCAACGGATGATGAAGATCAACTCATCGGCGATCGCGCCCAGACATTGTCGATGCTGAGATCGATCCGGAAGCAGGGTTATGCCGAGCGGGATCGCGCCGTCGACCCTCGCTCATCCGGGACGATCGCCATCCCGATCATGAGTGGTGACAAGGTTCTTGCGACAGTTGGGATGACTTATTTCATCTCTGCCATTGATCGACGTGAATTGCTCAAGACCTTCTTGCCAAGGCTTCAGACCCTGGCAGAGAACATTTCTCGAAGCGCCGCGGCACTCAGGTAAATGAACGCAACAGAGGCGATCTGTCGGCAGCTGACACACGCGGTCCCTTGCCGAAACGAAATCAATGGATGCTCCGCTTGGCCCAACCATGGGCGACCATTGCATCGTGAAGTGCATTCCTTGCGTCAACAGTGCTGACCGAATCCTCGCTCGCCGCGGTTAGCCTGCTGACCACGTCAATCCATTGAGGAGACGCGCGGGTTTCAGGTCCGACATAGCGCTGAACCCATCTCAGCGCCGAAACAACCGACAACAGCTTCCGATCGCCAGTCGGAGTCTGGCCAGGCGCATCAGCGGTCAAAGTGATCGGCGCGAAGATGATCTGCACCGTTTCCCCGTCGGTTAGCGGATGAAGTTCCAGGCCGGTATGGCGTGAAATACAACGTATCCGCAACGTCTCGGAATTCAATTTGAAAAACAGGTGCCCGCAGGACCGCGCTGATGCCCATGACCCAATATGCGAACGGGAGTCCGACCGGCTGCTCGTCATCGGACTGCTCAGCGTTCCATCGATCCGTGCTCGAAACCGCAGGTTCAAGAGCGCAACAAGAATCGATCTATGGATTTGCGATCGTCGGCAATTTGGCTACTTGTACCAAACTACCATCACGACCGTTACCCCGCACATCCTCTTGCCGCAATCAGGCCACCCGGACGGTGAACTCGTTACCACGCCCCTCGTCGATAGCGAGTGGTTGAGACACGTAGCCGTTGACGGGGTTGCGGACGTAATCGAGATAGTCCCGCGCAAACGCGTTCTCACCCAGGATCACAGCTCCGGGTGCCAATCGTGGCTCGATCAGCTTGAGCACCTGCAAGTAAAGAGAAAACGCGCCATCGATCAGCAGAACATCGACCGCACCGCCGACATCCTTGAGTGTCTCCAGCGCGTCGCCTTCGCGGATCTCCACGAGATCGGCGAGGCCCGCCGCTTCGAGGTTGGCGCGCGCCCGCGCCACTTTGGTGGCCTCAAGCTCCGAACCAATCAACTGGCCGCCGCGATTATCGCGAAGTGCAGCCGCAAGATAGATCGTCGAGATTCCCATCGACGTTCCGAACTCGACAATCCTGGTCGCCCTCCGCGCGCGGGCGATCGCGTAGAGGAAGCGACCATAGGCCGGAGAAACGGCCAGGAAATGTTCGGCGTGACCGCGATATGTGGTCCGGTAGCTCACCTGCTCCTCGGCCACCAGCTTCGCGGCCGCTTGTTCCAGCGTCTCGCCGGACGCCTCGAACTGGGCCATGACGCTGGCCATGAAGTCGCCATCCGCCGCGTCGGCATCGCGATGAAGCTTGTCGAGCGTTTCGGAAACGCGCCCACTGGTGATCAGAGCCATGAAAATCCCTTCCTTACAGTCGATTCCGTATCGACCTCGCTTGGTTGGTGGAGGGATAGATGGAGGCACCTTCGGCGTCATTACGAAGCTTGGACAGATTATTATTCATTTGCGCCAATCAGCCTGTAAGATCGGCGGATGCCCATCCTGACAGACGCCTCCGTTGCGAGCGATTGGATTGAACCGGACGACGTCGCGCGCCCGGTCGTCACCTATGGCATTGCATCGAAGAAGATCGACAAGATCGAGCTCGACATGCACCGGCACGCCAAGGGACAAATTCTGCTCGTCCAGCATGGCGCGCTCAGCTGCCAGGTGGAGAGCGGCCTCTGGATCGTCCCGCCCCGCAGCGCCGTCTGGATACCTGGCGGCGCGCTCCACGCCATCAAGGCGACGGGCTCCCTCGAAGGCTATAGCGCCTTCGTAGATCCCGACGTCGACGCGCGCCTTCCCAAGGACTGTTGCACCGTGTCGGTCACGCCGTTGTTGCGCGAACTGCTCTTCCGTGCCGCCAACCTGCCGATTTTCTACGAAGAAGGCGCCGCAAACTCGCGGTTGATCACGGTGCTCCTCGACGAGATCGCGGCCGCCGCCGTTGAAGACCTGCACCTGCCAATGCCGACAGATCCACGGCTGCGTGTCATGGCCGACGCCATGATGGCCGCCCCCTCAGACCGCAATACGCTGGAAAGCTGGGCCAAGCGATCAGGCCTGAGTGAACGGACACTTGTGCGACTGATGAGCCGCGAGACAGGGATGAGCTTTGCGCGGTGGCGCCAGCAGCTTGGCGTCGTGCTCGCTGTCCAATGGCTGGCCGGCGGCGCCTCGATCCAGCGGGTCGCTGCTGACCTCGGCTATGAGAGCGTACCCAGCTTCGTGACGATGTTTCGCAAGACGCTGGGTACTTCCCCAGGCAAATACATGGCAGAGCGACACTCCGGCCGACATGTCAGTACCTAGGACCGACTCCATGTCTTGGCAGGTGGTTCCTGTCCGCCTTGCGCCATGAGCCTAGCTGGCGATGATCAGGCACACATAGCCTCAAAGGTGAATTTACTTGTCGAGCTTGAACACCATCTGTGTCGGGCGCACGAACCGCAATGCGATCAGAAGCAGCGTCATGACCATCACCATGTAGATCACGGCCATGGCATCGATGGAATAAACGGGGCGAACACCACCGGCGAACATGTTGTAGAATAACGCGACGACGAGCGTCTGCGATCCACCGCCGCCGAGAAGAAATGCGAGTTCGAAATTAGAGATCGTATTGACCAGCACAAGGACGCCGGCGGTGAGTATTCCCGGTATCATCAGGGGAAACAAAATCCGCCTGAAAATCTGAGCCCGGCTTGCGCCAAGTACCGATCCGCTCCATTCAAGATTGACGCTGATCTGCTCGAAAAACGGCATCAACACGAAGACGGTCAGCGGCACCATCGGCACCAACACCGCCAGGATCACGCCGACGACAGATCCGCCGACGCCATATCGGTAAAGGGTGGTTGCCAGCGGAATCCCGTAGGTCATCTGCGGGATCACCAACGGCAGGAAGTACAGCAACAGGATGACCGATTTGAACCGGAAATTTCGCCGGGCCAGGATGTAAGCCGCCGGAAATCCGATTGCCAGTGCAAGGACCACGACCACGACCACGATCAGCAGCGTGATACCCAGCACCTGTCCCAGATCGAAGTTCTTCCACGCATAAGCGAACCAGTCCGTCGTATAGGCCGGAGGCAGCAAGCCACCGAACCATCGCTTCGCGAATGAGCTCACCACGACATGCGATACGATCCCAAGCATGTTGAGGATGAAACCCACGATGAACAGATAGAGCGAGAGCTTCCACATCCTAGCTTTCATCGTGCGCCCTATCTCTTTCCGACGCCCATGGTCGCTGCCGGCGACAACCGGCGTCGGAACAGGATGATGACGAGCAGCGCCGCCAGCTGGCACAGGCCCATAACCACCGCAATCGCGGAGGCAGCCGACATGTCATATTGTTCGAAAGCCTTCTGATAGGCCGCAATGGAGATCGTGCGCGTGGTGCCCGACGGCTGCCCGAGCATGATGGCGGACGGAAAGACCGCAAAGCTCATGACGAACACCAGCGCGAATGCAATGGCGAGACCGGGCGCGATGAGCGGCAGCATCACGCGCCGGAAGACGACCGAAGGTGTCGCACCCAGCATCCGCGCCGAGCGCTCGAGGCTGGGATCGATGCCGGATATGTATCCGAGCAGCATCAGAAAGCAGAACGGGAACTGCTGCATGAACAACGCCAGCATGACGCCTGCGTAGTTATGGGTCAGAATGAAGGGCTCTTTGATAACCCCTAATCCGAGAAGGACCTGATTGAACCAGCCCTGCGAGCCATAGAAACCCAAGATACCTTCCGACAGCAGGATCACGCCAAGCGAAATAGGCATGATCAGGATCGTGGTGACTGTGCGCTCCATGAAAATGCCGCGCCGCATGTCGTAGGCCAGCCACAGCGCCAGCAGGAGGACGACAATCGTGGTGGGGATCGCCAGACTGAAGGTGATCCAGATCGTTCCGTACTGATAGGGATCGTTGAAGAATGAGAGATAGTTCGCAAAACTGAAGCCGTCGAGCTTTTGCGGCTGAAGGCTGAGATAGACACCATACAGAAACGGATAGACGAACATGCAGAGCACGTAGAGCAAGGACGGCAGCAAACAGAAGAATGCCAGCGCGTCGAACTCGCTCTTCTCATCATTGGCTACTGCGCGCATCATTTTCTCGACTATTCCGCGGGAAGCAGGACAACCTTGTCGATCGGAAACTGAAGGCCGATCGTGTCTTCGCTTCGTATCGCCTCGGCGGTGCGCAGCCAGACCCGCGTATTGTCATTGATGCGTATGGCGGCTTCCTGTTCACGGCCGAGATATTCGACCACTTCGACACGGCCACGAACATCTTCGGCATCGGCAACCAACTCACCGCCTGCCCGGATATCGTCCGGGCGGATCGCCATCACCATATCGGTATCCACGCGCACGTCGCCCCCTGCCCGCGCCCGAATGCGGATTCCGTCGTCGACACCTTCGGCGATCCCGTTGGACACTGACACAATCCTGACCTTGAAGAAATTCCGGAAACCCATGAAGTCCGCCACGAAGACGTTCTTCGGCCGGTCGTGGATTTCCTGCGGTGTACCCGACTGCATCAAAATGCCGTTGCGCAGCACCACGATCCTGTCCGACAGCGACAATGCTTCAGCCTGGTCGTGGGTCACGTAGATCGATGTCAATCCCAGTGCGGCGTGGATCTGCTTGATCTCCGCCCGCATCTCGACTCTCAGTTTAGCGTCGAGGTTTGAAAGCGGTTCGTCGAACAGCATCAGGCGCGGATGCAACACGAGGGCCCGCGCAATCGCAACGCGTTGCTGCTGACCACCGGAGAGCTGGCCGGGATAGCGGTCCTCATAGCCCGTCAGCTGCACCAGTTTGAGCATCGCATCGGTGCGCTTCTTGATCTCATCCTTGGACAACGGCTTCAAGGTGAGTCCGAACGAGACGTTGTCGAAGACCGTCATGTGAGGAAACAATGCGTAGTTCTGAAACACCATTCCGAACGCACGCTTTTCGGGCGGCAGATGATCGACCCGCGCCCCGTTGAGCCTGATCTCGCCCTCGGTCGCTGCAATCAGACCAGCGACAATCGACAACGCCGTCGATTTTCCGCATCCGCTCGGTCCAAGGAAGGTAACGAACTCACCCTTTCGGATATCGAGTTCGAGGTTATCCAGCACGGTCTTGTTGCCATAGCGCTTGGTGATTCCAAGCTTCAGCGAGTCCAACGTATCTCCCGGCCCGTTCATGTCGTCCCGTTTCTGAGTAAGAAGCAACAAAGCCACCGGCGGGTCCGTAGATGCGGACCCGCACGCTCATCGAATTGGTTACTTCTTGACCTGGTTTGCACCCACTTCCCGGTCCCAACGATCCATCGCGTAGCTCAATTCCTTCACGCCGAGCGGCGGGGATACTTTCCACTTGGTTCCGACTTCGTCGTATTCGGGCCGCCAAAATTCCTTCACCAGTTCCTGGATCTCCTTGGGTGCCTTTTCCATCGTGGCCGCGGTGATCGTCGGCCCAATGAAGCCCGGCCAGGAAAGGACCTGCTGCTCGGGCCGGCGCATGAACTTCATGAGATCGAGAATGACGTCGACCTGCTCTTTGGGCACGCCCGTGGGGATGCACCAGTAATGTCCGTCGACCACGAAGGTCGTGTTCTGAAGGATGGTGATCTTGGAGTCCGGCGGAATGACACTCTGGGCACGGGGCTTCATGTCCCATTCCATGATGCCGGCGATGATCCAGCGTTGTCCTTGGGCGAATTCCTTCAATGTGATCGCGGTGCCCGTCGGATAGTATTCGACGTATTGCCCAAGCTCCTTCAGATAGGCCCAGGTCTTGTCCCAGCCTTTGTCGGGATCAAGCGGCTTTGAGTCATTTAGAATGTGCGCCATGCCGAGCACGATCGACCGACCCGGTCCACTATTCGCCGGCCGCGCATACATCAGCCGACCCGGATTTGCCTTCGCCCAGGCGAGCAATTCTTCGGCGGTTTTCGGCGGGTTGGGGACCTTGCTGGGATTGTAGACGAACACGGGCCCGCCGGCGTTGCCCACCGACGGCACCATGTAATCGCGGCCTTCGTCGTAGAGCGCCTTACCGGCAGGCGTCATCTCATCGCGAGGAAACAGCTTCTCGAAATCGGGAATCTTGATCAACTGGTTGTTGGCCGCGAGAAATGCACCACCGTCCTGCCCGGTCAGCACAAGGTTGATGTCCAGCCGTCCGGCATCCTGTTGAGCCTTGATCTTGGCGGGCAATTCCGGCGCCGGCGCGCGCTGAATCTTGATCTCCTTGATCTTGTCGGGATTGGCCTTTTTGTAGTTCTCGATGATGACCTGGGTAGATGCGAGATCTCCACCGGTATCGATGATCGAGAGAACGATCGGCTCGGCGGCCCGCAGAGGTTCACCAGCGAAAGCCGTCACGGCGAGGACAGCCGCGGCGCCCGCAAACGGGCGCAGTAATGCATTCGGACAGATCCGCATTTCCGATTCCTCCCTGAGCACATGCACCCGCGTCGCGCGCGGTTGTCATTTATTTGTAAACACAGCATCGACGAGTTAGGAGACATCTGTCAAGCATTGGGAAATCGCAATCGGCCGATCATGAGCAGGACTTGCCGATGTCGCGATGTCGCACCTTGCTCGTTCGCTTATCAATCTGTGACTTCATAACCGCCCCCAAGAGCCGACAAGTTGGCGCCTTGAGAAGGTCGGCCATCGGGAGAGACGCATGCCAATTGGAGTCGGCCTGATTGGGCTGGGAATGGCGGTGAAGCCGCATATTCTTTCGTTGCTTGAACTGCAGGCGCAGGGACGGATCACAATCGTCGGCGGATTTGCGCCGTCAGCGGACCGGCGGTCAGCGTTTTCACAGCAGTGGGGCGTTCCGGTTTTCGATAGCCAGGAGGACTTGCTGTCGCGCTCCGATCTCGATCTCGTCCTGATACTGACGCCCCCCGGAACGCATCTGGCGACCGCAAAGGCTGCAGCCGCAGCAGGAAAGCACATTCTGGTCGAGAAGCCCGTCGAGATATCGGTTGCCAGGGGTGAGGAACTTGCGGCCGTCGCGGAGGCTGCTGGCGTGCGGTGCGGCGTGTGCCTGCAGCATCGCTTTCGTCCCGCATCGCTACGCCTCAAGGCGATCCTGAATCAGGGAGATCTGGGCGATATCCTGTCGGCGAGTGCATCGATCCGATGGTGGCGCGACGATGCTTATTTTCGTCAACCGGGCCGCGGCATGAAGGCCCGCGACGGCGGAGGCGTGTTGCTCACCCAGGCCATCCATACGCTCGATCTGCTTCTGCATTTCGTGGGGCCGCACAAGGATGTCGCCGGTTTTGCATCGACCTCGCCGCTCCGGGCGATCGATACCGAAGACGTGACCGCGGCAGCGGTCCGCTTCCAAAGCGGCGCTATCGGCGTGCTCGACGCCACCAGTGTTGCGCGGCCTGGCTATCCGGAGCGTATCGAAATCGCCGGCACGCGCGGCTCGGCCTATCTCGAGACGTTTCAACTGGTCATCCATCGCCACGAAGGCGCGCCAGAGATGGTTGGGGCCGCGCAATCGGGTGGCGGAGGTGCCGATCCGATGGCATTCGATCACGGGCCGCATCGGAGCCTGATCACTGAGATGCTGGACGCAATCGAACAACGACGTGAGCCGTCCAACAGCGTGCGCTCCGCCCTTCACGTGCAACGGCTGATCGAAGCGTGGTTGTCGGACGCTGCTGCCCGCGACTGACCGACGCCCTCACGGAACGGCTGCGCGCTGGCCGATCGCCGAGCGCGAAACCGGCAAGCAACAGCGCACCGACTTGTCAAAAAGATGTAATGTTGCCAAAGACTGGAGCATGTTCGGAGCAAGGACGGGTGAACATGGGCTCAACGGTCAAACGGGACGACATTCCGGAGCGCCCGGCCGTGACGGGAAAGCTCAGCGACCGCGTCTATGATCATGTCCTCAGCCAGATCACGGTCGGAATCTACCCGGTCAATTCGCGGCTTCCTCCCGAGACACGCCTGGCAGATCAGCTTGGCGTTTCACGCCCGGTCGTCCGTGAAGCGCTGATGCGGCTGCGCGATGACGGCGTCGTCGCATCGCGGCAGGGCGCCGGCTCCTTCGTGACGCGACGTCCCGCGGCAGATGTTTACAACTACGCGCCCGTGGGAAGCATTGCCGATATCCAGCGCTGCTTCGTATTTCGGATCGGCATCGAAGGAGAAGCTGCCGCGCTTGCCGCGCGTGATCACGACCCGGAAGGTCTGCGCCGGATCCGCGACGCAATCGCGGCACTTGATCAAGTGATCGCAGATGCCGCGCTGGGCGTAGAGGAAGACATTGCGTTCCACCGTTCGGTCGCAGAGGCCACCGGCAATCGCTTCTTCGCCGCGACTCTCGCCGCGATCCAGTCTCAGGTGAGCGTGGGCATCACGCTTAATCGAAACCTCTCCCTGATCCAGCCTCGCGACCGACTTCTGCGTGGGCAAGAAGAGCACCGGGCCGTGCTCGATGCGATCGCCGCCAGAGACGAAGCCGGAGCTCGCGAAGCCATGCGGTCGCATATCGAGAACGCCCGCAAGCGCGTTTTTGAAGGCGGATAGCTGCGCGCAGCATGGCTTACGCGCTCGGGCGGGCACCGACCTGTGGCAGGCCGCAGGATGGCTAGGAATAACACTGGAGCAGTTGCAGGACAACTACGGGACATCACCCGGACTTCCAGGAAAAGGCCACAGAGGCGTTCAGCGGGCGGCGCTGATGGCGGGCAGTACGGATTTGATGGCTGTAACGATCTTCGGAGACAAATTGCTTCGCAGTATGCGGACAATCCAAGCCTCAAACTTAGCTTTGGTGGTCTGCTTCAGATATTTCGAAGCTGGGACCAACATCTGTTTGTTATCGTAAAGCGCAAGCAGCTCATTAATGTCTCGGTCTGCCACGGCTTTCTCCAACCGCCGCCGAGCATTTTTAGCAATCGCTAGAACGTCCAGATTTGCGGCCTGATTTGCAAGATCTTTCGCTAGGTCTTGCGGCGTTGCCGAATCGGAAAGGTCGATTTTCTTCAACGCGCGATCAATACGCCGCCTGCAATAGCGCGTAATGACTGTCTCTATTTCTGCTGGCGTGAGTAGAGCAAAGACTTCTTCGTGCAGCTTTCCAACAACCTTTGCAGTTTCTGCAGGTAGATGGCCATCCGCCGCGCATATTTCCGACGCCACAGCCGGCAGCAGTAAAACGTTCTCTATTTCCGAAACCGGCAGTGTGCTAATGCCCAGCTCAGCGAGATACGCTCGGTCTGCTGCATCGTAATCATCTGCATCGACGATCCCAGAACAACTCACGCGCGTCAGATCGGCGTTGCGTCGCAGAGTAACGACTGCATGAATAACATTCTCGCATGATCCTCGTGCGAGAACAGTCCATTCCGGAAAACAGCTGCGATAGATGGCAATATCGAGGCTCGAACCATCTCCCTCAACAAAAAGAATTGGCCGCCGACTGCCCAAAATAAGAGTGGTGAGCTCCTCGCTAAAACCCGTATCGTCCGGCACAGAGATAATCGTCCAAGCCGGCACAGGGTTATAGTCCATGATGACGAACTTCTGCGCGACACGAGAAGCTGCAAATTCAAGATCATGGGTGATAAATGCAAAAGCGCAATCGATACGCGCTGCCTCAAGCTCGTCCCAGAGCTTTGACATGATCGATCGGTGAACATGCAGTTCAGGCTCGTCGATGATGAGAAGTGAGTTCTCTTTTGCGAGCAGCGTTTGGCCGATCATGTAAAAAATAGCACGCTCGCCGTCGCTCATCTGCGAAGCCGAGTATGTTGCGGAAGACCCGGTGATCGAAACTTGGATATCGTCGCCCGTGATATGGAGTTGCCTATGCGGCAGCAACCGCCCCCAAATATCACTCAATACTTCAAGCTTCGTGGGCTCCGCTGGACCATAGTTTCCTGCTCGAACGTTCCTATGCGTTTTTTGAGCTCTATTTGTCTGTTCGGCGAACAAGCCTTGTATAACCGCATCAAAGTCGCTGAGCAGATGAACTGCCTGCTTACCCTGCCATCGCGAACCGAGTCGATGCCCTACTCCAGCTTCTGAGTATGCAACGCCAAACCTCAATTGTTGGAGCGCCTCCGCCTCCGTCACTTTTGCGACTGTCGGCTGCAGTATCAGCGACCGATGGGCCGAGATACGGTGCGCAGAAATACCCTGCGACTCTTCAAGATGAACTGCGAGGCGAGTTTTTCCGCCGCCGTTTGCGCCAACGAAAATTACCGAAGAACCTGTCGCTAATTCAATTTGCTGCGCCGCCCCGAGCTGCCGAGGGATCGAAAGTGAAAAATTCATCCTCACCCCATCGAATGCCAGAAAGGCAGCATGCCTGCGCGTGCGCGCGACTACTGAAGCGAGCCATTTCGCCGCGCAACTTGCAGAAATTTTCGCTAAGTCATTGAAATCATGGTCGGAGTGGCAGGATTCGAACCTGCGACCCCTGCGTCCCGAACGCAGTGCTCTACCGGGCTGAGCCACACTCCGACTAAGAGCGCGGCTTATAACCTTGGGTTTCGCATCCTGCAAGAACCCCGGTAAAGAAGCCTGACCAATTTTCGAGACCAAGGATCTGCCCCGCATGGCCGTAGGCCTGACCACCCGGATGAGCCCTGCCGACGCCGCCCATATTGCTGAGGCGGCGCGTTGCCTGCGCGCGGGCGGGCTGCTGGCGTTCCCGACCGAGACGGTCTACGGGCTCGGCGCCGATGCGGCCAATCCGCGGGCCGTGGCGAGGATCTATGAGGCCAAGGGCCGGCCGTCGTTCAATCCCCTGATCGCCCATGTGGCCGATCTCGCCGCTGCCCGGCGCATTGCCCAATTCGATGCGCGCGCGCTGGCGCTTGCCGAGGCGTTCTGGCCGGGCCCGCTGACGCTGGTGCTGCCCAAGGCCCTGGACTGCCCGGTGGCCGATCTGGCCACCGCCGGCCTCGATACCATTGCCATGCGTGTGCCGGCCCATCCCGTGGCCCACGCGCTGCTGCAGGCCTTTGGCGGTGCCGTGGTGGCGCCGTCGGCCAATATCTCCGGGCACGTCTCGCCGACCACCGCAGCCCATGTGCTGAGCGATCTCGACGGCCGGATCGACATGATTCTCGATGGCGGACCGGTTGAAGTGGGCGTTGAATCCACCATCGTCGGTTGTTTCGACACGCCGATGCTGCTCCGCCCCGGTGGCCTGCCGCGCGAGGCGATCGAGCGGGTGCTCGGCCAAGCGCTGGCAAGCCCGCCGGACGCCCCCGCAAGCGAGACAAACCAGCCGCTGGCGCCGGGCATGCTGGCCTCGCATTATGCGCCGCGGACACGGGTGCGGCTGCTGGCCGAGGCCGTGAATCCCGGCGAGGCGCTACTGGCCTTCGGATCGGCCCCGCTGCCCGGGATAGAGGCCGCCGCGGCCGTCCTGAATTTGTCTGAACAGGGCGATCTCGGGGAAGCCGCCACCAATCTTTTCGGCTATCTTCGCGCGCTCGACGCGAAAGGCGCGAGCGGCATCGCGGTGATGCCGGTGCCGAACCACGGGCTCGGCGAAGCCATCAACGACCGGTTGCGCCGCGCCGCCGTGTAACCGGATGCAAGACCAAGAAACGCGCCAAGAAAATATCCAAGGGAATAGTTATGAATATCGTCCAGCCGAAGCCGCCCACGCTCTCCCCCGAAACCATCGCGCGCTTCCGGGCCATCGTCGGCGACAAATACGCGATCACCGATCAGGCCGACGTGCATCAATACGTCACCGAGGATCGCAACCTGTTTTTCGGCACCTCGCCGCTGGTGCTGCGCCCAGGCTCGACCGCCGAAGTCGCCGCGATCTGCAAACTCGCCACCGAGACGCGCACCGCGCTGGTGCCGCAGGGCGGCAACACCGGCCTCGTCGGTGGCCAGACGCCTTATGGCGGTGAGGTCGTGCTGTCGATGCGCCGGATGGACAAGGTGCGCGATCTGGACACCTCGTCCAATACGATGACGGTGGAAGCCGGCCTTGTGCTGCAACTCGCCCAGCAGCGCGCCGCGGAAGCCGACCGGCTGTTTCCACTGTCGCTGGGCTCCGAAGGCAGCTGCACCATCGGCGGCAATCTTTCCAGCAATGCCGGCGGCACCACTGCGCTGGCTTACGGCGTGGCGCGCGAAATGGCGCTCGGCCTCGAAGTGGTGCTGGCCGACGGCCGTATTCTCAATGGCCTGTCCAAGCTGAAGAAAGACAACACGGGTTACGACCTGCGTAACATCTTCATCGGCGCCGAAGGCTCGCTTGGCATCATCACTGCGGCGACGCTCAAGCTGTTTCCGAAGCCGCGCGCGGTCGAGACCGCCTTTGTCGGCCTGAAGTCGCCGGACGATGCATTGAAGCTGCTCAGCATCTCCCGCTCCGAGGCTGGCGGCAACCTCACCAGTTTCGAACTGGTCGCCGAGATTGCCGTCGACTTCAGCGTCCGCCACGGCATCGGCATTCGCGACCCGCTCTCCAGCAAGCACGCCTGGTATGTCCTGATGGAATTGTCGTCGGGACGCGACGATGCCCGCGCGACATTGGAGGCGATCCTCGAACGCGGCTTTGAAGACGGCATCGTGGATGATGCCGTGATCGCCGAGAACATCGCCCATCGCCAGGCGTTCTGGAAACTGCGCGAGGAAATCTCGCCGGCGCAGAAGCCGGAAGGCGGATCGATCAAGCACGATATCTCGGTGCCGGTCGCTTCCGTCCCCGCTTTCATCGCCGAAGCCAATGCTGCCGTCGTGAAGCTGCTGCCTGGCGCACGCCCGGTGCCATTCGGCCATCTCGGCGACGGCAACATCCACTACAATGTCACGCAGCCCAAGGAGACGCTCGGCGACAGCGACGGCCGCGAAAAATTCCTGGCGCGCTGGCACGACGTCAACGAAGTCGTGTTCGACGTCGTACTGCGCATGGGCGGTTCGATCTCCGCCGAACATGGCATCGGCCAGATGAAGGCGGCCGAGCTGCCCTCGGTGAAGGACCCCGTCGCCATCGAACTGATGCGCAGCCTGAAGGCGATGCTGGATCCGCTGAACATCCTCAATCCGGGCAAGGTGCTGCTGCCGGTGCAACATTGAAAGTTGCCCGGCTCGTCGACACCGACATTCAGGCGGTCGTCCAGCTCTGGCTGCGCTGCGGACTGGTCCGGCCCTGGAACGATCCGGAGGCCGATATCAGGCTGGCGCGCGCAGGCACCAATGCCGATGTCCTGGTCGGTCGCAAGGGGAAGACCATCGTCGCCTCCGTGCTGGTTGGCCATGATGGCCATCGCGGCTGGGTCTATTACGTCTCGGTCGATCCCGACCATCAGCGCCAGGATTTCGGCCGCGGCATCATGAGTGCCGCCGAAAACTGGCTGCGCGAGCGCGGCATCGAGAAGATGCAGCTCATGGTGCGCTCGGATAATACCAAGGTGCAGGCGTTTTATGAGTCGCTCGGCTATGGCGAACAGAAGCGCGTGATCTATGCCAAGTGGCTCGACGGACGGCCGCTGACACCGTGAGCCGCACTAATCTCAGTCCCTCATGGTGAGGAGCGCGCACTTGCGCGCGTCTCGAACCATGAGCTTACGACGCTCATCCTTCGAGACGCGGCGAAGATGCCGTTCCTCAGAATGAGGGATCAGAGTTCGATTTATCAGAACAACGATCCTTGACCGTTGTCCTCAGCCACCGCGACCTTGCGCGGCGTCCGTGTCGGTTTGACGTGCTCCACGGCAGCCTCTTCCGCCGAAATCGGCAGGATCAGTTGCGCATCGTCATTGGCCACCTTGTTGACCGCCATCGCCACCGGATGCCAGGCGAAGATGCCATCTGCTGGCGCAGCGAGCATTGTCATCACATCGGATGCACTATCCGAACTGCAATCGAGCCACTGACCGAAATGATCGGGCGCGATCGTCACCGGTACGCGATGGTGCAGCACCGACATGCCCGTGCTGGCTTCTGCAGTGATGATCGCAACCGTATCGACTTCTTCGCCGTTCGGTCCCATCCAGGTCTCGGCAAGACCTGCAAATCCCATCGGCCCGCCTGCACGTGGGTGGATAAAATACGGTTGTTTTCGTTCACCGCGGTTTTGCCATTCGTAATAGCCATCGGCCGGAATCAGGCAACGGCGGCGGCGAATCGCATTTTTGAAGGCCGGCTTTTCTTGTACCGTCTCGGCACGTGCATTAATCAGAAGCGTAAACTTCCGCGGGTCCTTGACCCAGGAGGGTAAAAAGCCCCATCGCATCAGACGGAAATGCCGGGATCCGTTTTCAACGATGACAACAGGAACCGGCTGCGTCGGCGCAACATTGTACCTCGCAGGAAGATTCGGTTGCTCGATATAACTGAATACCTGCCGTAACGCTTCCGGCGCTGATGTAATGACAAACCGCCCGCACATTCTCGATCCGCAATCCTGCCTCTTCAGGCGGTTTTAACCCAAAACACCAACAGTGCGACATATGACCCTGACGGCCATACAACCGGCGCAGCATGACCATCACGATCTGGCCGGCGCCGGTGCAAGTCCCGTTGCGTCCGCCGCCGACCTGATGGCCGCCAATATCAATCCGCGCACGGGTCTGGCGACCGACTATCTGAATCACTTCAACGAAGCCATCATGTTGCTCGAGCTGATCCCGGACATGCCGGACTGCTATGAGCTGTTTCTGGAATGGCAGCCGCTCAGCTATGCCGAGCACTTCATCAAATCCAACTTCAAGGCCCGCGACCTCGCCATTGCGTCCTACGAGGCTGCGCGCCCCGATATCCGCGCCGAATTCGATGCGCTGGTTGCAAACATGACCCAGATCCTGACCACGGTCGGTGAAGCCATGCGCACCGTGCAACAGGATCGAACCCGTGCCATGCTGGCCGAACAGGCCGCTGGCTGGGTCAAGCCGATGGTCGGCACCGCCGGCGGCATCATCAACGGCCGCGATCAGGAATCCGACGTCGACAGCATTATGGCGCAATGACCTCGTGACTGACACACCTCCCGTCCATCCACAACTCGCCACCAGCGCCGCCATCTTCCGGGACGGCAAAGTGCTGCTGGTCCGCCGCGCCCGCTCGCCCGGCAAGGGCTTCTATTCGCTCCCCGGCGGACGCGTGGAATTCGGCGAATCCCTCGCCAGCGCGCTTGCCCGCGAGGTCATGGAAGAAACCGGACTGACCATCGATATTGTCGGCCTGTCCGGCTTCCGCGAAGTGCTGCCGAACGACAAGGTGGCGGGCCATTACCTGATCATGTCCTTTGCTGCACGCTGGGTGGCTGGCGAGCCCGAGCTGAACGACGAACTCGACGATTTCCAGTGGGTCGCGCCGGACGATCTCGGCGCCTTCAAGACCACTGATGGCCTTGGTCCGATCCTCGCCATGGCGGAGGATCTGGTCGGACCATAGATAGCTCCTTGTCGCACCGGCAGCGCTGCCTTGCTTCAGGCGCCTTGAAAAGGCATATCAGCCGGGTTCCGGGACCATTCATGTTGAAGCACCTGCTCATCATTCTGACTGTTGTGACGTTCTGCGCAGGCCCTGCGCGGGCGCAGGACGCGGCTGCGCCTTTCGACAACGACCTGCAGCGGATGTCGGAGATTCTCGGCGCGCTGCATTACCTGCGCGGCATCTGTGGCAACAACGAAGGCAACAAGTGGCGCAACGAAATGCAGGCGCTGGTCGATGCCGAAACGCCGTCCGGCGAGCGCCGCGCCCGCATGATCGCCGGTTTCAATCGTGGTTATAACGGCTTCCAGCAGACCTACCGGACCTGCACGCCTGCCGCCACCATCGCGATCCGCCGCTATATCGACGAAGGCTCGCGGATCTCGCGGGATCTCACCGCGAGGTATGCGAACTAGATGAAGCCACATGCGATCGACACGGTCTTTTTCGATCTCGACGGAACGCTCACCGATCCCAAGATCGGCATCACTGGCTCGATCCAGTATGCGCTCGGCAAGCTGGGCCTTCCCGTCCCGACACAGGACGACCTGACCTGGTGCATCGGCCCACCGCTGCGCGCCAGCTTCGTGGCGCTGCTCGGCGGCGAGAAGGATGCCGATCGCGGTGTCGAACTCTATCGCGAACGCTTCGGCACCATCGGCCTGTTCGAGAACACGCACTATCCCGGCATCGCAGACACACTGACGGCGGTGACCGCGCCGGGACGACGGCTGTTCGTTGCAACCAGCAAGCCGCATGTCTTCGCCGATCGCATCATCGACCACTTCGGCCTGCGTAAATACTTCACCCGCGTGTTCGGCTCGGAACTCGACGGCACCCGCGTCGACAAGAGCGACCTGCTGCGCTATGCGCTCGATGAAGCCTCAGTCGATCCGGCACGCACGATCATGATCGGCGACCGCAAGCACGACATCATCGGTGCCGCAAACAACGGCATTCCGGCGATCGGCGTGCTCTATGGTTATGGCGGCCGCGAGGAACTGACGAGCGCCGGGGCGAAGCATCTGGTGGCTTCGCCCGCAGAAATTCCGAGCTACATCGACTGACGCAGCACGTCAGTGCTTGTTGGCGCCCATATAGCCGAACAGGAAGCCAGCGACCTTGCGCTTCTGGATTTCCTCGCTGCCCTCGGTGATGCGATAGCGGCGGTGGTGGCGATAGATGTGCTCGAACGGTTTGTGGCGTGAATAGCCCATGCCGCCATGCACCTGCATCGCACGATCGGCGGCTTCACAACACAGGCGGTTGGCCCAGTAGTTACACATCGAGACCTTGTCGGACAGCGTGTGCTCGACCTGCGCCTGGGTGAGCTGATCCATCTCCCACGCGGTCTTGCGGATCAGAAGCCGCAGCATCTCGGCCTGCGTGGCGAGTTCGACCAATGGAAACTGGATGCCCTGGTTGCGCGCCAATTCCTCGCCGAACGGCTTGCGCTCGCGCGCATATTTCACGCTTTCGTTGATGCAATAGACCGCAGCCCCCAGCGAACTGGCCGCCTGACGGATGCGGTTCTCGTGCACGAAGCACTGCGCCAGCGACAGGCCGCGGCCGATCTCGCCGAACAGCGCATCGTCCGGCACGAACACGTCGGTGAACGACACGCGCGGATGATCGGTCGGCATGTTGAAGGTCCACATATACTCCTCGACCTTCACCCCATCAGCCTTGGCCGGCACGAGGAAACAGGTGATGCCGCGGGCATCGCCGTCATTCCCCGACGTGCGTGCGAACAGCGCACAATGCGTGGCCACATGCATGCCGGTGGTCCACATTTTCTCGCCGTTGATCACCCAGCCCTTGACGCCATCGCGCGTCGCCTCGATTGCGGTCGTCTCCATATGCGTGGCGTCGGAACCATGCTCGGGTTCGGTCAGACCAAAGGTGATGCGATATTTTCCGGTGATTGATCCCTCGATCATCTCCTTCTGGTCGTCGCGGCCGTAACGATCCAGCATGGTCACCAGCGGCAGATTGCCGACGATGGAATGTTCGTTCTGCAGATCGTTGTGCAGACCGAGACCCTTGGTCGCGAAATGTTCACGAATGATGGCCATCCAGAGATTACTGCCATCCTTGCCACCATAACGTTTCGGGATCGCAAAACGCAGATGGCCTGCGCTGTCGGCGAGGTTCTTCGCCTCACGCAACAACTTTTCCCAGTCATGCCGCGGCAATCCGCCATTGTCGAAATCGGTGCGGGCCCATTCGCGGCGGTGATCGAAGAAGCGGATATTGTCATCCCTGTCTTCGAGCGGCTTGATCTCGCGCAGGATGAATGAATCGAGCTCGGCGAGATAGGCGACCAGATCGGCCGGCAGAGAAAAATCCAAGACGCTCTCCCGATTGTTTTTTGTGCGAGCTTTGTTGCTCTTGTTAATCGGGCGATTAAGATGGCATCGTCCGATCAAGTCAAGCGCGGCTGCACCACGCTTATTCTGCGCAACGAAAAACACTGCAAAGCAAAAACGGGAGGCCGCGATGGCTCTGCAATTCTCCACTGTGACCCGCAAGGGACCGATCACTATCGTGACGCTGTCGCGCCCGGAAGTTTACAACGCACTGCACACCGATGCGCACAATGAGCTTCACGAGGTGTTCAACGAGTTCGCTGCCGATCCCGAACAGTGGGTCGCGATCGTCACCGGCGCCGGCGACAAGGCGTTCTGTGCGGGTAATGACCTGAAGTGGCAGGCGGCCGGCGGCAAGCGCGGCTGGAACACATCGGGCTTCGCCGGCCTCACCGCGCGTTTCGATTGCGACAAGCCGATCATCGCTGCGGTGAACGGCGTCGCCATGGGCGGCGGCTTCGAGATCGCGCTGGCCTGCGACCTCATCATTGCCGCAGAGAATGCGACCTTCGCCCTGCCAGAGCCCCGCGTCGGCCTCGCCGCACTCGCCGGCGGCCTGCAGCGGCTGCCGCGCCAGATCGGCATGAAGCGCGCCATGGGCATGATCCTCACCGCACGTCATGTGAAACCGCAGGAGGGCTATGAGCTCGGCTTCGTCAATGAAGTGGTGCCGCAGGGCGAAGCCCTGAATGCCGCGCTGCGCTGGGCCGAGACCATCTGCCAGAACTCGCCGATGTCGATCCGCGCGTCCAAGCACGCGATCCAGAAGGGCATGGCGGTGTCGCTGGAACAGGCAATCACCGAACAGCGCGACTATCCGGCGGTGAAGGCCATGGCGGCGTCGGAGGATTATGTGGAAGGGCCGAAGGCATTTTCCGAGAAGCGCAAACCGAACTGGAAGGGGAAATAGCAGCGTTACACTCGTGTCGTCCCCTCCTAGCACGCCGAAGGTGTCCACGGCGGGGATGACATTGGCGTTTGCGGTTATGACTTCCGCTCCATCTCCCGCTTATACGCCGCGTAATTTGGCTGATCGACGGCGAGTTTCGCCAGTGTCGTCTGCCACAGATGCTCCTTCACACCGGGCGTCGTGAGGTCGACATCACCTTGCGCGATACAATCGGCGAGATCCTGGTTCAGTCCCTCCAGCGAACCGTGCACGCCAAGCAGCATCGTCAATCCATGCAGCTCGGCATCATCGCTGTCGCCGGTGAGCGTCAGCTGCCGCGTCACCAGATCGAGCGCGTTGATCGCGACACGCAGTTTGAAAGCGGCGTGCCCCGAAATCTGCGGCATGATGTCGTTGCGCAGGAAATCCGCAACCGCCTTCACGAGTTCATCGGGCCTCGGTTCGTCCTGCATGATCTCAACCTCGCGGTGCCAGTAATCGTAACAGATCGATCTCGGTCTCCGACGATCGACGCCCGATCATCGCACGCTCCATCGAATGATCCGGGCCGAGACGAAACCGCTGCATCATGCCGACGCACATCACGCCCCAGCGCAGCGTCCCCATCACTTCCCAGAATTTGACGCGCGCCACATCGACCGCGGTGCCGCTGGCCGCCTCATAACCCGAGAACAACTCCTCATAGGCGCCAAACCCGCCAACCGGCTTATCGATGACACCGAAGCGCCAGGAATTGACGCAGATCCAGCCGAGATCCTCCATGGGATCGCCGAGATGCGCGAGTTCCCAGTCCAGCACGGCGCGCACGCCATCAGGACCAATCATCAGATTGCCATGACGAAAATCACCATGCACCAAGGTGATGCGTTCTGATGGGCCGGGATCATTGTCGCGCAACCAGCGCAGCGCCAGCTGGAACACCGGGCGCGGCCAGCCAAAACCGTCGATCTCGCACTGCAATTCGGCGATTTCCGCTGCGGCATTCATGCAACGGAGTTGCGGCAGGCTTGCAGCGGACAGCCCATGGATACCGGCGAGGATCTCACCGCATTGCCGCGCGAGCTTGGGTCGCGCGTCGGCGAATTCATCATCGCGCAAGATCTTGCGCGGGATGGTTTCGCCAGCGACGCGCTGCATGACGAAGCCGGTTCCCAATCCATCATCCGGTTTGAGAACATGCAGCACCTTCGGCGACGGTACGCCGGCATCAAAGGCCAGCTGCATCAGCACCGCTTCGGCATCGAGCCCTGCGGCACGGCCGGGCGCAGCGCCATAGCCCGACGGTGCGCGACGCAGGATTGCGCCGATGGCACTATCGGGATGCGTGATGTCGAACGACCACGTCTCCTGGCTGGCGCCACCGGACAAACGCTTTGCATCCGTCACGCCGGTGGCGCCATTGCACCACGACGTGACGCTGCGTGCGAGCAGCTCCGCGACGGAAGCTGAGCTCAAGGCTTACTTGCCCGTGAACTTGGCCGGGCGCTTCTCGAGGAATGCGGCGACGCCTTCCTTGAAATCCGGCGATGCACCGGCAATCCGCTGGGACTGCACTTCGAGATTGATCTGGTCCTCGAAGGAATTTTCCGGGCTGTCCCAATAGAGCTTGCGGATCAACGACAGCGCCACAGTCGGGCCATTGGCGAGATCGTGGGCGAGCTTCATGGCCTCGTCCATCAGCGCGGCGTCGTCATAGACACGATTGACGAGACCCCATTCCAGCGCCTTCTCGGCCGGCAACTTTTCGCCGAGCAGCGACAGCTCCACCGAGCGCGCCTTGCCGATCAGGCGGGGCAGAATCCAGGTCGAACCACAATCCGGCACAAGGCCGATACGACGGAACGCCTGCAGAAAGTAGGACGACTTCGCGCAGAGAATGAGATCACCCATCAGCGCGAAGCTCATGCCCGCGCCGGCCGCCGGGCCGTTCACTGCGGTGACGATCGGACAATGCAGGTTCTGCAACCGGCGCAGGAACGGATGGAAAGCGGTCTCCAGCGTCGCGCCAGCGCTGCTGCGCGACTTGGTCACCTGATTGTTGCGGCCCTGAAGATTTGCGCCGGTGCAGAAGGCGCGGCCGGCGCCGGTGATCACCAGACAGCGCACGTTGTCGCGGCGCTCATCGATTTCTTCCAGCGCCTCGGTGAGGCCGCCAAGCATATCGACCGATACCGCATTCATCACCTCCTGATGATCGAGCTTCAGGATGGCGACATTACCGTCGAAATCGAGCGTGACGTGTTTGAACTGCATGGTTTCCTCACGGGATGGTCCGCGTGTTTATTCCGCGGTGTGGAAGCATTGTATGTCAGGCAGCATATTTGATTTTTCAGACGCGCTTGTCCATGCTTCCTGGGGAACACCAGCCCACCAACGGACGCACGGCATAACGCGCGCCAAACATGGAAACGCTGACATGGCAACGCCTACACAGATATTCGACCTCAGCGGCCGCGTGGCCGTCATCACCGGCGGCAATGGCGGTATCGGCCTCGGCATCGCGCAGGCGCTCGCCACCGCCGGCTGCAACGTCTCGATCTGGGGCCGCAACGCCGAGAAGAACAAGGCCGCGGCCGCCACCATGGCGGACTGCAGTGGCAAGGTCGATACCCTGGTCTGCGACGTGACCGACACCGCCTCGGTAAAATCGGCGATGGATGCCACGCTGAAGAAATTCGGCCGCGTCGACGGCTGTTTCGCCAATGCCGGCATCGGCGGCGGCGGCCGGCACAATTTCATCGACCGCACCGAAGAGCAGTGGCGCTCCATGTTCGCCACCAATCTCGACGGTGTCTTCCATGCCTTCCAGGTCGCCGCGCGCCACATGACCGAACGCGCCGAAGCCGGTGACAAGTTCGGCCGGCTGGTCGCGACTTCGAGCCTCGCCTCGATCTTCGGCACTGCGCGCAACGAGCACTATGCGGCGACCAAGGCTGCCATCAACGCGCTGGTGCGTGCCCTCGCCGTCGAACTGGCGCGGCAGGGTGTGACGGCGAATGCAATCCTGCCGGGCTGGATCAAGAGCGACATGACGGCAGGGATCATGGGCAACGAGAAATTCGTCGCCAATGTCATGCCGCGCATCCCGGTGCGCCGCTTCGGCGAACCGTCGGACTTCGGCGGCATCGCTGTCTATCTGATGAGCAAGGCGTCATCATATCACACGGCGGATACATTCGTGATCGACGGCGGGTATACGGCGTTTTAGTTGCCGCGAGCCGTCGATGTCCCGCAACAACCTTCCGCGCTGACTCAGAGCCCCCTCCTAATTTGAGCTGTCGGCAGACAACAGCGAAAAAGCCGGCGACTGTCCGCGCAGCCTTGAAGACCGCAGGGAAATTTTACCTCAACCTTTTGAAGGGCTTTCATTCAGCACGCTACGATGATACCGGATGGAATAGTGGGTCACCGAGCGTGCTATGGCCGAAACAATTGCGTCTAATGTGGTGACTGGGGAGGCAGACCGCCGTCCAACTGTCGCCGCTACCCCATCTTGGACCGAAACAGTCAATTCGACGGATATCATTTCAGATGCAGACATTCATGCCTGGAATGGTGTCATTCGCATTTTGTCGGACAACCAGATTCTTTTAACCGCGGATGAGACCCAGAATTACCACCGCAGAGTTAGCCGCATCATCTCCCGGGCTGGCGCTGAACACGCCGCTCATTTCACACTTGAGTTCGATGCTCACTTTGAAACGGTTCAAATCCACTCGCTGAAGATCGTTCGCGATGGCCAGGAAATCGAGCACGCCAACGCGGACTCGATTCAACTCCTTCGCAGAGAGAAGAACTTCGATCGTCTGATTTTCGACGGCCGACTGACCGCGTCGTTTCTAATTCCCGATGTTCGGGAAGGCGATATTGTCGATGTGAGTTTCACAATACGAAATGAAAACCCCATACTCTGCAGCAGATGGTCAGGTTGGTTTGAGTTCGATCCATACTTTCCGTGGGCGACAACCCATTTCCGACTTCTGAGTCCGCCAACAACAGGCATTAAGTTGCGCGCGTTCAACGCTGCGCCTCAGCCGACCGAAAGAACACTCGACAGCAACAAGGAATGGATCTGGACGTGGTCGGCCCGAGCGCGGGTCTATCCGGAAGACCTATGCGTCCCCTGGCAAATCCTGCACCCTTGCGTCCAATTATCCGAAATTCCGAGCTGGGGCGACATTGCTGAATTTCTCTCGGGCTACTATCAAGACACAAAGATTCCGAACGAAATAAAGGACGAAGTCTGTCGGATCGCGGAGACTTTCAGAACTCCCGGCGATCAAGCCACGGCATGGCTGCGCTTTGTGCAGAAGAATTTACGCTACTCGGCAGCAGCGATGATCAATGGCGGAGTAATCCCTCGCCCACTGCAAACAATATTAGCGTCGCGCTTTGGCGATTGCAAAGATGCGACCCGCTTCTATTTGGCCGGCGCTCGCGAACTCGGCCTCGACGTATGCGCCGCACTTGTTTCGACCACCAATGGCCTCGGATTGAATGATATCCTTCCCTCGCTCGGCGCCTTCGACCACTGCATCGTCCGCCTTCGAGTGGACGGCGTCTCGTATTGGCTGGACCCAACGATACCCGATCAAGGCGGCACTCTTTCCTCTTCTTATCCCCCCGTTACAGGCTGGGGACTGCCTCTCAGCAAAGAAGCCCGTGGCCTGGAACGCATCGCCGATCGTCCGGCACCGCATATTTTGCATACTGAGGACAAGCTAGAGGTCGGACCCAGGTTTGGATCGCCGGCTGTCTGGACGCGCGATATTGAGTTCAGCAATTTGTTCGCCGACAGGATCAGACACTTGGCGGCAAGTTCGGGCTCCGCAGCATTATCTCGGTTCATGCTGGAAGATGCCAAGAGGCATTGGGGAAATGTCTCGGAGGTCCTCCCTCTCCAGTTAGAGGACGAACCGGAAAGAAACGCGGTGCGGATCACCGCATTATATAAAGTAAACGATCTCTGGATTCGAAATGGAGAGGGCGGCGATATTTCGCTCAAAGTACCAGACTTCCGCTTTCTCGACGAAATTGCGCCCTTGCGGGCCACACACGGCCGCAAGAGCGACATCTATCTCGGCCGTCCGAGAAAGCTAACACAACGATTTGAGATCGTACTTCCAAAGGACTGGCACTGGAACAACTTTCAATTCAGCAAAGAGCTCTCTTGTCTCTCCTACTCGGTGCGAGCGGTGCTTGAGGGTAGAAGGAGCCTAATCATTTCCCGGAGTCTGTCCGTCGATTCGGCATCGCTCACTGCGGCCGAATGTTCTGACTACGGCGAACTTACGGACGTGATCGGCCGAAACGTGATCCAGATCGCAGCCAAGGAACGGCGAGACGTTATCAAGCCGTTAAAGAGCTCTCTCTGGTGGCTATTACCCCGCAAGGCCTCAGTGATAGTGACTGCAGTCGTATTGATTGCGATCATTCGTGGCGCAGTTTCGTTTTTTGCGCAGCAGCAGCAGAGCAATTCGAGCCAGACGCACCGGCTTATTAATTCAACTCCGGCTAACAAGTTCTCCTATGAAAAGGAAGTCTGGCAGAGGATTAGTTCGGTCCTGGTCTATCCAGAACGCGACACGAACGATTGCACGACGAGGACGACAATCGTTCAGTTTGAGTTGAATGATTCCGGGAATGTGACGTCGGCAATGGTGCGACAGTCGAGCGGAGACACATCGGTTGATCGGGCTGCCATGCAAGCGATCTACCACGCTCAGGCTTATCCTCGACGCCCACAGGGAGTCGATAATACACCACTGCTCGTTCCTCTGACTTTTGTTCCCAAGCCAGGCTTTTCTTGCTCGCAGTGACCCATGCTTGTGATTAGACTCGAAGCTGTATTCGATGGCGGATATGCAGCGTTCTGAGCGACCCAGGACCTCATGCCCTTGTAAGAGAAGGCACGTCCGCCCAGCGGAGGCGGACAAAGGGCACTATGGCTCCGAGCTTGTGGCTTCCCCTCACTCATCTCGACCGCTACGCGGTCGATCCCCCTCTTCCACAAGGGGAGAGGGTAGATAAGAATGCAGTTCCGGATTACACGCTAGCCGCCGCCTCCGCCTCCGCCCCTACCGTCATCGCAAACCCCTCATAGTCCTTCGCGGCCACATCGTTGCAAATCTGCCGGTAGACGCCGACGCCGCCGATATAGGGCATGAATATCTGCGGCTTGCCGGGAATGTTCGCGCCCATGTACCAGGAATTGGCCTGCGGATAGAGCGTGCCGGCCGCGACCTCATTGACATGCGCGACCCACTTGTCCTCCGCGGAACGCGTTGCCTCGATCACCCCTGCGCCACGGTCACGCATGTAAGCGACGCAGTCGGTGATCCAGTCGACATGCTGCTCGATGGACACGATCATGTTGGACAGCACCGAGGGCGAGCCGGGACCGGTGACGATGAACAAATTCGGGAAGCCCGCACTCATCAGGCCGAGATAGGTTCGCGGGCCTTCTGCCCACTTGTCGTTCAGCGTCCGGCCGCCGCGGCCACGAATGTCGATCTTGGCGACCGAGCCGGTCATGGCATCGAAGCCGGTGGCAAGCACCAGCGCATCGACGTCGTAATCCTTGCCACCGGTGCGCACGGCATGCGGCAGAATCTGCTCGATCGGGTGAGCCTTGATATCCACCAGCGTCACATTCGAGCGATTGAAGGTCGCATAGTAATCTGTGTCGACGCAGATCCGCTTTGACCCGACCGGATGATCGGTCGGCTGCAGCAGCCTTGCCGTTTCGGGATCTCTGACGATCTCTGAAATTCTCTCGCGGATAAAATCGGCGGCGGTATCGTTGGCGCGCTGATCCAGGACCAGATTATTGTAGACGCCCATGAAGGTAAGCCCGCCCGATGTCCATCGCGCGTGATACTTCTCACGTCTTTCATGCTCCGGATCGTCGAGCGCGCCGCGGTCCGGAATGGGCTGCACGATGCCGTTCTTGAAATCCTCACGCGCGCTCCGGCGGATTTCCGGATAATTGTCGCGGAACGATTTTCGCTCGTCATCCGTAAGCATGGCGTTGCGCGCCGGCACGCTGAAGTTCGCAGTGCGCTGGAACACCGTGAGCTGGCTCGCCTGCTCGGCGATCAGCGGGATCGACTGGATAGCTGACGAGCCGGTGCCAATGACGCCGACGCGCAGGCCGGTGAAATCGACCTTCTCATGCGGCCAGTTGCCGGTGTGATAGACCTTGCCTCTGAAATCCTTCATGCCCCTGAATTCGGGCGTACGCGCGTTGGAAAGGCAACCTGTCGCGAGCACGACATACTGCGCTGTGGTCGCCTGACCGTCGGAGGTTGTCACCGTCCATCGATGGGCTCGCTCGTCGAAGACAGCAGATTTAACCGTTGTGTTAAACTGGATGTCCTTCCGCAGATCGAAACGATCGGCGACATGGCCGGCATAGCGCAGGATTTCCGGTTGCGGTGCATATCGCTCGCTCCAGTCCCATTCCTGCTGCAGATTCTCATCGAACGAAAAGGAGTACTGCATGCTCTCGACGTCGCAGCGCGCACCGGGATAGCGGTTCCAGTACCAGGTGCCGCCGACGTCCCCGCCCTGCTCGAACACCTTCACGGCAAGACCGAGGCCACGCAATTTGTGCAACAAATAAAGCCCCGAGAATCCGGCGCCGACGACCACGACATCGATGCGCTCGTTTTGATGTGAGGCAGATTGCGGCTGTGCAGCGGCCATGCGTTCCCTCCCGTATTTATTGCTTTGCTTGTTGCCGACAGCATTTCCCGCGTGGCGCGAAAGCGCAAGCAGGAATCCGGCATCGTGGCCGCGGTATTTTGTCGGACGGAATGATATTCGTCCGCTTGGCATCATCCTTCCCTATGCGCTAGCGTTCATCACGAACCCGCCACATGAAGCGGGTCACAAGACATTGGGGAGATGCGCCGATGAAATCGCCAGTCTGCGACATGTTAGGTGTCGACTTCCCGCTGCTCGCTTTCAGTCATTGCCGCGACGTGGTTGCCGCTGTCAGCCGAGCCGGCGGCTTCGGTGTGCTCGGTGCCACCGCGCATTCGCCGCAGACGCTGGAGCAGGAACTTAAATGGATCGACGATCACGTTGACGGCAAGCCTTACGGCATCGACGTGCTGATTCCGGAGAATATCTCCACCGCCGGTGAGAGGGACGTCACCTGGAAGTCGCTCGAGCGGCGCATCACGCCGGAACATCGCGACTTCACCAGGAGCCTGCTGAAGAAATACGGCGTCGATCTCAAGATCACCGAAGTGTCCCCCGATCAGCCGCAGCCCTTCGACGGCGAGACTGCACTGCGACTGCTCGACGTCTCCTTCAACCATCCGATCCGGCTGATCGCGAATGCCCTCGGCGTGCCGCCGAAGGCGATGATCGAGATGGGCAAAGCCCATGGCGTGCCGGTAGCTGCACTTGTCGGCGCCAAGGAACATGCAATCCGGCAGGTTGCGGCGGGCGTCGATATTCTTGTGGCGCAGGGCACCGAAGCCGGCGGCCATTGCGGCGAAGTCTCGACCATGGTGCTGGTACCGGAGGTGATCAAGGCCATCAAGCCGATGCGCGAGGTCCCGGTATTGGCCGCCGGCGGCATCATGACCGGGCGGCAGATGGCCGGCTGCATGGCGATGGGCGCTGCCGGCGTCTGGACCGGTTCGGTGTGGCTAGCGACAACGGAATCCGAAACGTCCGAAATCTTTCGCGAGAAGATGATTGCCGCCTCGTCGCGGGATGCGATCCGCTCGAAGGGACGCACAGGCAAGCCCGCGCGGCAGCTGCGCTCGGTCTGGACCGACGCCTGGGATCGCGGCGAGGACAGTCCCGGCGCGCTGCCGATGCCGCTGCAGAGCCTGATCAGCCGCGACGCTTTCGCCTCCATCGACCGCTCCGCCGCAGCCGGCAATGCGCAGGCGCGGGATCTGGTCAGCTATTTCGTCGGGCAGGGCGTCGGCCTGATTGACAGCGTCAAGTCGGCGGGCGCAGTTGTGCAGGAATTCAAGGAGGACTTTGCCGAAGCGGCAGAGCACCTCACCATGCTGGTTTCCGAATAAAGGCAAGAGCAAGAACAATGGCAGTGTCGAACCAACCTGAAGACCGCATTCCCGTCATCGTCGGCGTCGGCGAATTCTCGGATCACCCGAAGGAGCTCACTGCGGGGCTCGAGCCGCTCGCACTGATGATCGAGGCGCTGAAGCGCGCGGAGCAGGATTCAGGCGCAAGACTGCTCAAGGACATCGACTCGCTCGACATCGTGAACTTCCTGAGCTGGCGCTACACCGCCCCGGAGAAGCAGCTCAGCGAGCAGCTCGGCATCAATCCGAAGCACGCCTATTACGGCCCGGTCGGCGGCGAGAGCCCGATCCGTTACATTCATGAAGCAGCCAAGCGTATCGCGCGCGGCGAATCTCAGGTCTCAGCAATCACCGGCGCGGAATCGCAGGGCACGGCCACCAAGGCCGAACGCGCGAAAGTGGACCTGCCATGGACGCCATTTGCCAAGGATGCACCGGAACCGCTGCGTGGCGCCGCCTATCAGAAGCCGATAGCGGTGAAGCTCGGCGTGAACAAGCCCGTCACGGTCTATCCGTTCTACGAGGCCGCCTCTGCCGCGCATTGGGGACAGACGCCGCGCGAGGCCCATCGCGAATCCGGCGAGTTGTGGTCACGCTATGCGAGCGTCGCTGCGACCAATCCGGAAGCGTGGAACAAGAAGGCTTTCACACCTGATGAGATCACCACACCGACGCCGGATAACCGGCTGATCGCCTGGCCCTATACCAAGCTGATGGTCGCCAATCCGATGGTCAACCAATCGGCGGCGATCCTCGTCACCAGCCTTGCGAAAGCACGCGCGGCCGGCGTGCCCGAAGATCGCATTGTGCATATTCAGGGCGGCGCCTCGGCCGAAGAGCCACGCGATTATCTGGAACGTGACCAGTATGTCGAAAGCCATGCGCAGAATGCCGTGCTGAAAGTCGCGATGGATCTGGTCGGCGGCTCGGGCAAGAACTTTGGCGCCATCGAGCTGTATAGCTGCTTCCCTTGCGTGCCGAAGATGGCCCGCCGCACCCTCGGTCTCGGCAGCGACGTGCAGCCGACTGTGACCGGCGGTCTCACCTTCTTTGGCGCGCCGCTGAACGACTATATGGCGCATGCCGCCTGCGCGATGGTCCGCAAAATCCGCGCCGGCACCAAGACTGGATTGCTCTACGCGCAAGGCGGCTTCGTTACCAAGCACCACGCTTTAGTGGTCTCGAAGGATGTGCCATCGGCGCCGATCGCACAGGATACCAATGTGCAGGAGGAAGCCGACCGCAATCGCAAGCCGGTCCCGGCCTATGTGACCGAGGCTTCGGGCAACGGCGCCGTCGAGAGCTTCACCGTGATCTATGGCCGTGGCGGCGAGATCGAACACGGCGTGGTAATCCTGCGCACCGCGGCGAACGAACGCGCGCTGGCGCGCGTGCCGGTGCAAGACCAGGCAACGCTGGCGTTTCTGATGGATCAGGACAAGACGCCCGTGGGATCTTCAGGCGCGATCAGCACGGCGGCTGACGGCGTGCTGGAGTGGCGAAAGGCATCATAGGCCGAATGACCAAATTCATTCCAAAGGATCAAAATTTCGAGGCTCGCGTCCAGGCGAGTTTCGCACGCCAGACCGCAATGGCGACGCTGGGCATCGAAGTTGCGCGCCAGGCAGCCGGCGAAGTCGAGCTCAAAATGCCGTATAATATTGCTTATACGCAGCAGCACGGGTTCATTCACGCCGGCATCATCACGACAGCGCTGGATACGGCCTGCGGATATGCCGCCTTCTCGCTGATGCCTGACAACGCCGCCGTGCTGACCGTCGAATTCAAGACCAATTTTCTGGCCCCGGCGCGCGGCGAGCACTTCCTGTTCCGGGCTCATGTTCTCAAGCCCGGCAGAACCATTACAGTTTGCGATGGGCAAGCTTTTGCCGTGGATCAAGGCGAGGAGAAGCTGATCGCGACGATGAGCTGCACCTTGATGGCGCTGTTCGACCGTGAAGGCATCGCGCACTAGGCGATAGTAGATGAGCAAGCGCTATGCCGGCCATGCGAGCCGGCATAGCGACGCATCTGCGCCCTAGCCCTTCACTTCCTTCTTCTCGGACTCTGCCGTTGGTTTGCCGGCTTTCGGCGCGTTGCCGCCGGTGATGCGAACCTTGTCGCCGTCGCTGAGACCATCCGGCGGCGCGATGACAATACGATCGTCTGCGGTGATGCCCGACGCGAGTTCGATGTCGCGGCCAAGATCGCGGGCGATCGTCACGGTCTTGAACAGGATCTTGTCGTCCGGTCCAACGGTCGCAACGCGCATGCCGCTCTTGTTGAAGATCAACGCCGAGGCCGGAACATGGAGCGGCGCGGAGTCGCGCGACAGGCTCATCTTCACATTCGCATAGCCACCCGGCAGCAACTCGCCATTTGGATTGTCGAGCACGAGCTGCATGCGCGTGGCACCCGACGCCACGTCGACAGCCTGCGACGAGGCTTCCACCGTGGCCGGGAATGTCTTGTTCGGATGATCGGGCACGCTGATGATCGCCTTGGCACCAACCCTGATCGCCGGCACATAGTTCTGCGGCACGTCCACATAAACGCGCAGCTTCTTGATATCGGACACCACGAACATCGCGGCGCCGGTGCCGGTGCCGCCCGAGATCAGCGCGCCGACGTCGGTGTTGCGCTGGGTCACGACGCCATCGAACGGTGCGGTGATCTTCTTGTAACCGGCCAGCGCTTCCAGACGTTCGACATTCGCCTGACCGGAATTCACGGCCGCACGTTTGTTGTTCAGATCGGCGGTGCGTTCGTCGATTTCCTGCGCCGAGACGAAATTCGACGCGACCAGCGTCTTGCGGCGGTTCAGCGTCGCTTCCGACAGTTTGGCGCTGGACTGCTGGCTGACGAGGTCAGCGCGAGCCTGCAACAACTGCTGATCGAGGTCCGGGGCTTCGATCTCGGCGATCACCTGGCCGGATTTGACCTGTGCGCCAATATCGGCGCTCCAGCTCTTCAGATAGCCCGAGACGCGGGCGAAAATTGGCGCGCGGTAATAGGCCTCGAGCCGGCCGGGGAGATCGAGCGTCGCGTTGAGGACCCGGGCATCCGGCGGAGCCACCGCGACGGTCGGGATCGCCTGATCGTCGGTCCAGGCCTTCAGCTCAGTCTCGGTCTTGGCCCGAGCCATGATGCCGGTGACGACGATGGCACCGGCGGCGCACAGGCCAATCACTCCGACCAGGCCGAGCTTGCGGCGAGATACCGGGGGGGTCTGCTCAGTGGGCATGCAAAGTCTCCGAGGTAGCCACGTCAGCCACAGGCTGATTTTCCGGCTGCTGTTTCTTGTGAACCATGCTGAACACCACCGGCACGAACATCAGCGTGGCGATGGTAGCAAAAATCAGGCCGCCGATCACAGCGCGGCCAAGTGGCGCATTCTGCTCGCCGCCTTCGCCCAGCCCCAGCGCCATCGGCGCCATGCCGATGATCATGGCCAGGGCGGTCATCAGCACCGGGCGGAACCGGACGAAACCGGCTTCGGACGCGGCCTTGATGGGGTCGCCGAGGATGGCGTAGCGCTCGCGGGCGAAGGAAATCACCAGCACCGAATTGGCCGTTGCGACACCCATACACATGATGGCGCCGGTCAGTGCCGGAACCGACAGCGTCGTCTGCGTCGTGAACAGCATCCAGACGATGCCGGCCAATGCCGCTGGCAGCGCAGTGATGATCACGAACGGATCGGACCAGGACTGAAAGTTCACCACGATCAGCAGATAGATCAACACGATGGCGCCGAGCAGGCCGAACAACAGGCCGGCAAAGGCACTGTTCATCGTCTGCACCTGACCGAGCAGCGCCACATTGCTGCCCTTCGGCACATCCGCTTTGGTTTCTTCCAGCGCCTTGTAGATATCGTTGGATACGGAACCAAGATCGCGGCCCTGCGTGGTGGCATAGATCTGCACCATGGACTGGATGTCATATTGCGACACCACTGCATTCGAGGCCGAGCGGTTGATGTTCGCAATACCGCCGAGCATCGGCGTATTGTTGCTGGCATTGACCGCCGTGATCGGCAGTGTTTCCAGCGCACCCAGCGAATCCAGCTTGTATTGCGGCGTCTGCATCACGATCGAATAGGACACGCCGTTATCGGGATTGAGATAATAGGTCGGGGCGACCTGCGATGACCCAGCGAGATTGACCACAAGGCTATTGGTAACGTCGCGTTCGGTCAGGCCGACATATTGCGCACGGGTACGATCCACGTCGATGTTGAAGCCGGGATTGTTCGGCGACTGCTGGATGCGCGCATCGGCAATGCCGGGGATGCGGCGGATCTTGCCGAGCAGCTTGTTGGCATATTCGAAATTCGCCGCCAGGTTAGCGCCGCGGATCTGCAGGTCGATCGGAGCCGGCGCGCCGAAGTTCAAAATCTGGCTGACGATGTCGGCAGGCAGGAAGGCGAAGCTGACGCCGGGGAACTGCCGCGGCAGCTGCTCGCGCAATTGCCGGACATATTCCTCGGTCGGTTTGTGGCCTTCCTTCAGCTTGATCTGGAAGTCGCCATCCTGCGGGCCGATCACGCCCGTGTTGTTATAGGTCAGATTGATACCGGAGACGGGCATGCCGATATTGTCGGTCATGGTCTCGATCTGATCCGGCGGAATGATCTTGCGTACCGCCTTGGTAATGTCCGCGAACTGGTTCGCGGTTTCCTCGATACGGGTGCCGACCTGGGCACGGACATGCATCAGGATCGCGCCACCGTCGACCGACGGGAAGAAGTTACGACCAAGGAACGGCACTAGCAGAAACGACAGGGCGACGACGCCGAGGAAGCCGATCACGAAAGCGGGGCGCCGCGCGAGCGCCATATCCAGAAGGCCATGATAGCCGCCACGGATACGCTCGAAGCCGGCTTCGAAGCCACGCTGAAAACGGACCAGCGGATTGCGGGTCGGCGGCTTCTCGCCGTCATGATGGACATGCGGCTGCAGCAGATACTTGGCCATGGTCGGCACCAGCGTGCGCGACAGCAGGAACGACCAGACCATCGCGAACATCACCGCTTCGGCCATCGGCACGAACAGGAATCGCGCGATGCCGTTGAGAAAGAACATCGGCACGAAGACGATACAGATACACAGCAGCGACACGAATGCCGGCGTCACAATCTGCGCGGCACCGTCCATGATCGAGGTCTCGACGTCCTTGCCCTGCTCCAGATGGTAATTGATGTTCTCGATAGTCACCGTGGCGTCGTCGACGAGAATGCCGACCGCGAGCGCCAGACCGCCTAGCGTCATGATGTTCAGCGTTTCGCCGATCATGGACAGCATGATGATGGCACCGAGCACCGCCAGCGGGATCGACACCGCGATGATGACGGTGGAACGCCAGCTGCCCAGGAACAACAGGATCATCACCGAGGTCAGCAAGGCCGCGATGACGCCTTCCACGGCCACACCTTCGATGGCGCCGCGCACGAAGCCGGATTGGTCGCCGATATAGCTGATCTTCAATGCGTCCGGCAGCGCGGCGCGATAATCGATCACCTTCTGCTTGATGCCGGAGATGATATCGAGCGTCGAAACCGAGCCGGCCTTCAGCACCTGCATCAGCACCGAGCGATTGCCATCCACATGCACGATATTGGTCTGCGGCGGGTTGCCGTCGCGCACGGTGGCGACGTCGTCCACATAGACCATGGCACCGTTGACACTCTTGATCGGCAACCGGCCAAGCTCTTCGATCTTCAGCGGCGAATTGTTGAGATTGATCGTGTATTCGAACTCACCGATCTTTTGCGTGCCGACCGGCGTGATCAGGTTCTGCGCCGCCAGCGCATTGGCGACGTCCTGACCCGAGAGACCGCGCGCCTGCAGCGCGCCGGGATTGAGATCGATCTGGATTTGACGCTGCTTGCCGCCGAACGGATACGGAATCGCAGCACCGGGCACGGTGACCAGCGGCGTACGAAGCTGGTTGATGCCGATGTCGGCGAGGTTCTGCTCGGTGAGACCATCGCCCGACAGAGCAACATTGATGATCGGAACCGTCGAGGCCGAGTAATTCAGAATCAGCGGCGGCGTGGCGCCCGGCGGCAACTGCTTGATCAGCGTCTGCGAGATCGCGGTGACCTGCGCATTGGCAGTGCGGATATCCACATTGGGCTGGAAGAAGATCTTGATGATGCCGAAACCGGCATAGGAATTGGCGGTGATGTGCTCGATGTCATTGACCGTGGTGGTCAGTGCGCGCTGGAACGGCGTGGTGATACGACCGGACATCTGGTCCGGCGGGAGACCCGTATACTGCCAGACTACGCCAATGACCGGGATTCGAATATCCGGGAAAATGTCGGTCGGTGTGCGCAGAGCGGCCAACGGGCCGACGATCAGCAGCAGCAACGCCAACACCACGAAAGTGTAAGGCCGGGTCAGAGCAATGCGCACCAACGAGATCATGAACGGGTAGTCCTCGATACATTGACGAGAGGGGCGCTGCGGAAACCCGCCCGCCCACGATCGAATTCACCTGTTTAGAGAGATCGCCCACATCCGATTAGTGAGCCGGGCCGGCATAAGCCTATCGGCTCGGTTCATGAATGAACGGGCAATCCTCTTTGCATGAAGGGCTGCGAACCGGCGGTCCTCGCGCCTGCTCACGCCAGCAGATTTACCCGACCTGCGACAAAATAGCTAACGCGCGAAGCCTCACGGCAATTCACTTCGCCGGTATTGTTAATTGTTTCCGGGCCGCCGTGGCGTCTGCACAACAGTTTTAGGCTTAAAGAGACGCTGTTACTGCCCACAACGCCGAAGATGTCACGGGCCGGTCAAGATGAACTATCTGTAATGCGCGCGGCGCGAGCAACGCCCTGCCCATTCGGGCAGCCTGTCGCCCCTGGATTGGGCGACACCCATCACGTCATCAGGGCAAGCGCATCTTCAAAAAAAGCCGGCCCACCGAAATTGCCGGACTTCAGCGCCAGCAGCATCTGGTGCTCTGCCGTACCGACCGCGCGCAACACCGGCACACCGGCGGCGATTTCCGCACCGACCAGAAAACCTGGAATGCCCAAACGATCCACGACCGCACCGGATGTTTCGCCGCCAGCCACGACGAGCCGTTGCACGCCGGCCCGGACAAGACCTTCAGCGAGATCGGCCATCGCCTGCTCGATGGCATGCCCCGCAGCATCGCGGCCATGGCGCTTTTGCAGCGCCGTCACCTGATCCGGCGTCGAGCTGCTGGCGATCAGGACCGGCCCCCTGGCCAACCGCTCCTTCGCCCAACCGAGCGCGCGCTGCACTTCCGCACCGCCGGCAATCACCTGCTCGGGATCGAGGTGTAGCACCGGCATCATCTGTTCGGCCCGCGCGATCTGCTGCAGCGTCGCCTGCGAACAACTGCCAGCCAGACAGGCTGCAGCGCCACCCACCGGCGTCTCCTTGATCGAGGTCGCCGCATTCGCCTTGACGCGGCCGGACGCGACCAGTGCACGCGCGAGACCAAGCCCCATGCCGGATGCACCGACAGAGACGCGATGACCCAGGGCAACCGCACCGATGGTTTCCAGATCGCTGGCAAACACGGCGTCGATGATCGCCGCGCCAAAACCACTCTCCGACAGTCCATCGAGATGCGTCCGCACCACGTCGGCGCCGCAGGCGACCACGCCGAGATCGACCAGCCCGATATTTGTCGCGCTCTGCCGCGCCAACACACGGACGAGATTGGAGTCGTGCATCGGATTGAGCGGGTGATCCTTCAACGGGCTCTCGTTCAGCGGCACGGAGCCAACGAACAGGTTGCCCTGATAGACGGTACGGCCGGTCTCGGGGAATGCCGGCGTCACCAGCACGATATTGTCACCGGAATCGATCCGGAGCGCATCCATCACCGGGCCGATATTGCCGGCATCCGTAGAGTCGAATGTCGAGCAGATCTTGAACAGCACATGATCCGCACCGCGGCTGCGCATCCATTTTTCGGCGGCGCGCGACTTCTCGACCGCCTTGCTGGCCGCGATCGAGCGGCTCTTTAACGACACTACGACGGCATCGACATCCGGCAGCTGCAGATCATCGGCGGGAATGCCAATGGTCTGCACCGTGCGCAGACCGCAGCGGGTCAGCGTATTGGCGAGATCGGAGGCTCCCGTGTAGTCGTCAGCGATACAGCCCAGCGCCAGCGTCATGCTTTCACTCCGGCATAGGGCTTGAACCAACCGAGCCCTGCGACAGTGTCGCCGGCCGGGCGATATTCGCAGCCGACATAATTGTCGTAGCCGATCCGGTCGAGTTCATCGAACAGGAACGGATAGTTCAGCTCCTCGCCGGACGGCTCGTTGCGCGACGGCACGCTGGCGATCTGGATATGCCCAATCCACGGCAGCATCTCGCGCAGCCGCATGGTGACGTCACCGTGAATGATCTGGCAATGATAGATATCGAATTGCAGCCCGAGATTGGGAATCTTCATGTCAGCGATGATGTCGCGCGCGAACGTGAAGTCGTTGAGAAAATAGCCGGGCACGTCGCGCGGGTTGATCGGCTCAATCACCACGTCGATGCCATGTTCGCCAAGGAAATTCGCGGCCCATTCAACGGATTTGCGGAAGGCCGCCACGGCCGTCGGATCGCGGCGGTCGGCGAGACCCGCCATCATGTGCAGGCGGCGGACATTGGTGGCCAGGGCATAAGGCAGTGCCGTGTGAATGCTCTGCCTGAGCTCATCGAACTTGTCGGGGCGTGCGGCAAAGCCCTTTTCACCGGCATTCCAGTCGCCCGGCGGCAGATTGAACAGCACCTGTTTCAAGCCGTTGCGCTCGAGCCGTTCGGCAATCGCCTCAGGCGGATGCTCATAGGGGAACAGGAATTCCACCGCCGTGAAGCCGGCTTTCGCCGCGGCATCAAAGCGATCAAGGAATGCATGTTCGTTGAACATCATGCTGAGATTGGCGGCGAAGCGGGGCATTCCAGTCGTCCTCTTTTACTTCTTCTCACCCGGAAGCTTCGTCCCGGTGACCTGCGCATACATCCGCGCCACCGACGCGTCATCATCGCGGCCCATGCCGGCGGCCGACGTCATCAGGAACATCTGCAGCGCAGCCGCGGAGACCGGCACAGGGAATTTGGCAGTACGCGCCATGTCCTGAATGATGCCAAGATCCTTGACGAAAATATCGACCGCGCTGCGTGGTGTGTAATCGCCGTCGAGCACATGCGGCATGCGGTTCTCGAACATCCAGGAATTGCCGGCCGAGGCCGTGATCACCTCATAGACCTTGCGGATATCGAGACCCTGTTTGGCCGCGAAGGCGATGGCTTCCGAGGCGGCGGCGATATGTACGCCTGCGAGGAGCTGGTTGATCATCTTGAAAGCAGCGCCCTGCCCGGCGGCATCACCGAGTTCGTAGAGCTTGGCGGCCATTGCATCGAGCGCCGGCCGCGCCCTGGCAAAGGCAGCCTCGCCGCCGGATGCAAGAATGGTGAGTTCGCCCTGCGCTGCGCGCTGTGCACCGCCGGAAATCGGGGCATCGAGATAGTGCCGGCCGGTGGCTTCGAGATCCCGAGCAAGGCGGCGGGCGACATCGGGATCCATCGTCGCGGACGATACGAATACCGCACCTTTCGGCAGCGTTTCGGCAACGCCATCCGTCCCGAACAGGATGGTCGCCGTCTGCGCGGCATTGACGACGACGCTCACGACGATATCCGCGCCCTGCGCGGCACCCGCCGGCGTATCCGCACCCAGCCCTCCGTCAGTCACGAAGCGCTTCACCGCATCCGCCGAAACGTCGCAGCCGGTCACCGTGAAGCCGGCCTTCTTCAGCGACAAGGCCATGCCATAGCCCATCGACCCCAGACCAATAACGGCGACGCGAGGTTTCTCGGAGCTTGGTTTTTCAGATGCAGGTGACATGCGGCAATTCCCTAGGAGTCCTCGATGGCCAGCTTGAGGCGGCCTTGCCTCTCGGTAACACGCCTTGGCCATCATGCCAAAGCGTGGGAAAAAGCATCACGAGGAAATGCCAGGAAAGACCGAGGACATCCGGTGACTGACACAAAGCTGCGTGAAGAGATCTGCCGGCTCGGCCGCTCGCTGTTCGACCGTGGGCTGACGCCGGGTTCATCCGGCAATATCAGTGTGCGCTGCGATGACGGCGGCTGGCTGGTGAGCCCAACCAATGCGTCACTGGGCTCACTCGATCCGGCCCGGCTGTCGCGCCTCGACAGCACCGGCCGCCTCATGTCCGGCGACGCGCCGACCAAAGAGGTTCCGCTGCATACGGCGCTGTATGAGACCCGCAGCGCCGCCCGCGCCGTGGTGCATCTGCATTCGACCCACTCGGTGGCGGTGTCGATGTTGCCGGAGATCGATCCGCGTGCCGCGCTGCCGCCGATGACGCCCTATTATCTGATGAAGTGCGGCGCGACGGCTCTGGTGCCATATTATCGGCCGGGTGATCCTGCCGTCGCTGGCGCCATCAAGGGCCTCGCCGGTAAATATTCATCGGTGCTGCTGGCCAATCACGGGCCGGTGGTGTCAGGCGGCAGCCTAGAGGCCGCGGTCTATGCCATCGAGGAACTCGAAGAAACCGCGAAACTCTATCTGCTGCTGCGCGGTCTCAACCCGCGGCATCTGTCACCAGCGCAAGTGAAGGACCTGGTGGCGACGTTCGGGCTGGTGCTGCCGGAACACGACGGACATGGGCACTGACTCCTCAGCCGTCATTGCGAGGAGCGCTTGCGACGAAGCAATCCAGTCTTTGCATCGCCTGTAGCTTCTGGATTGCCGCGTCGCTTCGCTCCTCGTAATGACGTGAAGAAGACAGTGATTGACCAACGTGGAGGGACGATGAAGGAGCCCTGCGTTTACCTGATGGCCAACAAGCGCAACGGAACGCTCTATGCAGGCGTCACCAGCAACCTGCCGAAGCGAGTCTATGAGCATCGCGAAGGCTTGGTGTCCGGCTTTTCCAAGTCCTACGGGTGCAAGCTGCTCGTCTGGTTTGAGGTCCATGAGACAATGGAATCGGCGATTGTGCGCGAAAAGCAGATCAAAGCCGGCAGCCGGTCCAAGAAATTGGCGCTGATCGAAGCAGTCAATCCGAAATGGAAAGACCTTTACGGCAGTCTCTTCGAATAACCACCGGCCTATCCCCGTCATTGCGAGCGCAGCGAAGCAATCCAGAAGCGGCAAGCGAAGAAAACACTGGATTGCTTCGTCGCTGCGCTCCTCGCAATGACGGCTGAGAATTAAAGCCCCAGATACGCCTTGCGCACATCCGGATTGGTCGCGATTTCCGACGCCTTACCCTGCATCTGGACGCGGCCGGTCTGCAGGATATAGGCGCGGTCAGCGATCTCCAGCACTTCGGCCATGCGCTGCTCGACGATCAGCACGGTCATGCCGGTGTTGCGGATCTTGACGACCGCCTGGAAGATCTCATCCACGAGCTTCGGCATGATGCCCTGAGAGGGTTCATCCAGCATCAGCAGCCGCGGCCGGGTCATCAGCGCGCGGCCAATGGCCAGCATCTGCTGCTCGCCGCCGGACAACGTCTCGGCGCGCTGCTCGAGCCGCTCCGACAGACGCGGGAACAGTTCGAACACCAGCTTCAACGGCTCGTCACGGTCGGCCTTGCCGCGATACATGTAGCTACCAAGCCGAAGATTGTCGTGCACCGACAGCCGTGGAAACAGCCGACGGTTTTCCGGCACATAAGCGATGCCCCGCGCCGTGATGAGATGCTGCGCGATGCCGTTGATCTGCTCGCCGTCGAAGGTGACGGTGCCCGAACGCGGACGCTCTGCGCCGGCGATGGTCTTGATCAGCGTCGACTTGCCGGCGCCATTGGCGCCGCAGACAGCGACGATCTCGCCCTTGGCGACGTCGATGGTGACGTCCGAAATGGCGACCAGCCCCTGATAGGCGGTGGTGGCTTCACGCACCGACAGCATGACGATCCCCGAGATAAGCGCTGATGACTTCCGGATGTCGCACGACATCGGCGGGTTTGCCCTCGACAAGCTTCTTGCCGAGATTGAGCACGATGGCGCGGTCGACCAGCGGCATCACGATTTCCATGACGTGCTCGACCATCAGCACGGTAACACCGGTCTCGCGGACCTTGCGTACCAATGCCACGCCGGACTGCGCTTCTAGCGGTGTAAGGCCGGTGAGGCATTCGTCGAGCATCAGCAGTTTTGGCTCAGTGGCGAGCGCGCGAGCGACTTCAAGCCGACGCTTCTCCGACGGAATGAGATCGCGGGCGAGCTTGTCGGCTCGCGGGGCGAGGCCGCAGAACTCAAGCACCTCATGCGCCTTGCGCCGGGCGTCGCGCATCTTATCGTTCCGGATCAGCGCACCGACAATGACATTGTCGATGACAGTCATGGTCTCGAAGCTCTTCACGACCTGGAACGTGCGTGCAATGCCGAGCGCGCAGCGTTCGGCGGCGGGCATGTGGGTGACGTCCTTGCCATCGAACCAGATCGAGCCCTGGGTCGGCGGCAGCACGCCGGCGATCAGGTTGAACAGCGTCGACTTGCCGGCGCCATTCGGGCCGATCAGGCCGACGATCTCGCCGGCACCGACGGAAATCGAGACGTCGCTGTTGGCGATCAGACCGCCGAAGCGCTGCCAGACGCCGCGTGTTTCAAGCAAAGGCGCGCTCATTGCGGCACTCCTTTCGAGGCCGGGCGGCGGGAGAACAGGCCGAGCAGACCATCCGGTCGCGCCAGCGAGATCAACACGATGACCGCACCATAGAGGATGAGATCGACGCCGCGGCCGGAGCCGCCGATGAAGGAACGCGTGAGCTCAGTCATCGGGATCAGGATGACGGCGCCTAGCACCGGTCCCCATAGCGTGCCGATGCCGCCCAGCACCGCGGGCAGTGCCATCAGCAACGAGAACTGGAAGGTCATGACGCTTTCAGGATCGATATAGGAGACGAACTGCGCATAGAAAGCGCCACCGATCGCAGTGAGGAAAGCGGAGACGGCAGCGGCGCCCATCTTGGAATTGAACACCACGACGCCGAGGCTCTCGGCCGCATCGGGATTGTCCTTCACCGCACGCCACCAGAAACCCCATTTGGAATCTTCCAGCCACCAGGTGATGAACCAGGCGACGCAGCAGAACACGAGGGCGAAGTAGTAGAAGGGCAGCTTGCTGCGCGTGAACTGGAACTTGGCCCAGCTATCGCCGCGCACCGGGATGTCGATGCCGAGCGCCGCACCGGCATAGTCCCAATTGTGGAACAGCAGGAAGCCAATTTCGGCGATGACGATGGTGGCGATGACGAAGTAATGACCGCGCAGACGGAAGGTCGGATAGCCCAGCGCTAGCGCGATCAACGCGGAGATGATACCGCCGCCGAGCATGCCAAACCACGGCAGCACGCCGAACTTGGTGAACAGCAGCGCCGTTGTATAGGCGCCGAGGCCGAAATAGAGCGCGTGGCCGAGCGATATCTGGCCGCAATAGCCGCCAAGGATGTTCCAGGCTTGCGACAGCGCCGCATACATCAGGGTTAGTACCATAATGTTCTGGACATAGACGTCCTTGACGAAGAACGGCACGCAGGCGGCGATGACCGCGAGCACGGCGGCGAGGATGAGGTCGCGGCGGCGACGCTGGGTAAAGCTGTCCATCAGATCGATCCGAACAGGCCGCGTGGCCGGACAAAGACAACGAGGAGATAGACGGCGTAGATGCCGACCGATTTCAGCGACGGCGGCAGGATCATCGCGGTCGTCGCCTCGACCAGGCCGACGATGATGCCGCCGGCAAAGGCGCCGAACACGCTGCCGAAGCCGCCCAGCGCGACGGTGACGTAAGCGATCAGCGCAAAGGACGCGCCCACATCGGGATAGATGTAGAAGAAGATCGCCATCACGCCGCCGGCCAGACCGATCAACGCCGAGCCAAGGCCCCAGCCGAGCGCGAACACCTTATTCTTGTCGATGCCGACCAACGCCACGGCACCGGCATCTTCACGGGTCGCTTCCAGCGCACGACCGAAGTCGGTCTTCTTCATGAAGAAATACAGTGCGCCGAAAGCGGCTATGGAGATCAATGCGCCAACGAGCTGCGGCACCGGCAGGAACACACCGAAGATCGAGATGGTCTTGCCGCCGAGCAGCGACGCAGGGATGCTGCGATAATCCGGGGTGAAGAAGAACTGCGCGAGACCGCGCATCAGGATCGCGAGACCAAAAGTCGCGAAGATCTGTACCATGCCGATATTGGCCTTGGCCCGCATGGCGAAGCGTATGATCACGAGATAGATCACCGCGCCGAACACGAACATGCCCGCTGCGACGATCGGGATCGACAGTAGAGGGTCGACCGCCCAGAACATGAACAGGAAGAAGGTGAGGTACATCGCCAACATCAGAAATTCGCCATGGGCGAAGTTGGTGACGTCCATCAGCCCGAAGATCAGCGCGAGGCCGACCGCAAGCAGGCCGTAGAGCAGCCCCATCAGCAATCCGCTGGCAAGGCTCTGGATGATGGTCGCGGCGGTCAAAGGCTGTCCCTTTCGGATGTCGTCCCCGCGAAGGCGGGGACCCATAGCCACCGTCGTCGCGATAAAGTGCAGACGGTGGGGCCGGTGTCAGACCATGTCGTCGGAGCGTATGGGTCCCCGCCTTCGCGGGGACGACATGGCGTGTGTGACGATAGGTGCCTTACGGCATCGGCCAGATCGCATCCGCCACCGCAGCCTGCGGCGGGAAGATGGTGACGAATTTGCCACCATTATACTGCAGCAGCACCGGGTCGGCGTTGTTGTTCTGGCCCATCTCGTCGAACTTGACCTTCGCCCACGGCATGATCGTGCTTTCGCCCGGCATGTCGGTGGCGACCAACGCCTCGCGGATCTTCTCGCCATCGGTCGACTTGGCGCGATTGATGGCGTCAGCCATCACGATCAGGCCCATGAACTGGCGCGACGAATAGTCGTTGAAGTCCTTGCCGGACTTCTCCTTGAACATCTCGTTGATCTTTCCGACCATCGGGCGCTTGGCAGCGAGATCGAGCGAGAACGAACCACGCGAGATGACGCCCGGGATCTTGTCACCGACCGCGTCATACAGCGCCTTCTCGGAGAAGCCTGCGTCCTGGGCGACGATGTTCTTGGCCTTGTAGCCGAGTTCACCCATGGTCTTGATGAGCAGGATGCCATCGGTGGTATAGCTCGACGGCATCAGCACGTCGGCATTGGCGGCCTTGAGCTGCTGCACTTCCGCAGTGAGCGACGGCGAATTGGCGCGATACTTGATGTCGGCGACGATCTTGTAACCGCGATCGGCCGCGAGCTTGAGCTGCGCATTGGCCGAGTCAGTGCCGAAGATGGTGTCTTCGTGGAACAGCGCCAGGGTCTCGATCTTCTGGCCCTTCTTCTTCATCGCATCAAAGAAGTCGAACATCGCCGTCGAGAACATTTCGTCATGCGGCGCAGCGCGGAAGTAATACTTCAAACCGCGGCGATGCAGGCTCGGCGACGAATTGTCGGCCGACAGGAACGGGATCTGGTAGCGCTCACAGATCTGGCTGACGGTGACGGCAACGGCGCTCTGATAGGTACCGACGATGGCCGAAACCTTCTCCTGGGTGATGAGGCGCTCGGCTTCGGCGCGGCCCTTCTGCGGATCAGCCTGATGGTCGGCGAATACGAGACGCACCTTGGCGCCGCCGAGACCGGTGAAGCCTTCGCCCTTCGCCATCGGCAGCGCGAAATCATAATCCTTGTTGATGATGTCGGCAGCCGTTTCGAAAGCCTTCTGCGCGTCGACGCCGATTTGCGCACTGGCGCCCGACAGTGGATAGATCACGCCGATCACGACTTCCTTGACCTGCGCGCGCGCAGGCTTGGCGAGAGGCAGCAGCGCTGCGGAAGCAGCACCACCGAGCAATACGTTTCGGCGAGAAATCGTCATGTCTTTGTCCTTTGTGACCGGCGGCTATCGATGAAACTAATCAAGGTTACGGTAAAGCCCGAAAGATCGGCAAGCTGCTTCTTATAAAACAGCCAGATGCTTATTCTTCAGGTCAGTGACGAGCATGACACCCGGCGCATGCGTAATCGCAAATGGCACGCGCGCTGCAGCAATGACGGCTTGCGGCGTCACGCCACAGGCCCAGAACACCGGGATTTCATCGTCGTTGATACGCACTGCATCGCCGTAATCAGGCTTATTGATATCCTTGATGCCGATCGACTGCGGCAGACCCAGATGTACCGGCGCACCATGCACCGCGGGAAAACGCGAGGTGATCTGGACGGCGCGGATCGCATCAGCCGGCTTCAGCGGTCGCATCGACACCACCATCGGGCCGGCAAACGGGCCTGCGGATTTGCAGGCGATGTTGGTGCGATACATCGGCACCAGCACATCCTGCTCGATATGACGGATTGGCAGGTCATCGGCCATCATGGCTTCTTCGAACGAATACGAACATCCGATGACGAAGGACACGAGATCGTCGCGCCAGTACTTGGTCACCTCGTAAGGTCGATCGATCGCCTCGCCGTCCTTCCAGACGACATATTGCGGAATGTCAGTCCGGATATCGAGATCGAGACCGAGGGCGGGAATGCTGGGATTGCCCACATCCGACATGCCGATGATCGGGCACGGCTTCGGATTGAGCTGGCAGAAGCGATGGAAGGCCGCGGCCTGCTCCTGGGGCAGGATCACCAGATTGCCCTGGACGTATCCGGGAGCGACGCCGGCGGTGCTGCCATATTTGCCCGCGCGATATTCGCGGCGGGCAACCACGCTGGGCAAATCCGAGGAACGATCACCGCTTTGCTGCGCTGCCGAAGAAATAGCCATCTCGCTGTCCTGCCTAATTCTGCCTCGACACGCACTGAAACTCAGGGCTAGTATAATGTCTAATCGTTGTTTTTAATCACCGTACATAAATCTTACTTATCGAAAGCCGGGTCGTATCCATGGCGGACTTTAAGGCGCTGGAGACTTTTCTCTGGGTGGTCAATCTCGGAAGCTTCCGCGGCGCCGCCCAGAAGCTCAACACCACTCAGCCGGCGATCTCCCAACGCATCGCGCAACTCGAGCACGAGATGGGCGTCCGGCTTCTGCAGCGTGACCGCCGTATCGCCTCGCCGACGCCGGCCGGACGGCAGATGCTCGTTTACGCCGAAAAGCTGATCGGCCTGCGCTCGGAGATGATGGCGGCAGTTGGCGATCGCTCGGCGATGCGCGGCGTGCTGCGGCTCGGCGTCGCCGAAACCATCGTCCACACTTTGCTGACGCGGCTGATCAAGCACGTCAACATCTCGTATCCGAACTTGTCGCTCGAAATCGAGGTCGATATCACGCCGAACCTGAACGCGCGCCTGCAGGCACAGGAGATCGATCTCGCTTTCGTGCTCGGACCGCTTTCAACATCCAACATTCGCAACCGCGTGCTGTGCGACTACCCGGTCGGTTTTCTCGCCAGCCCCTCACTCGGGCTCGGCAACGATCTGCTCTCGATCCACGATCTCGCGAAATTTCCCATCATCACCTTCTCGCGCAAGACCCGGCCCTACGAGATCGCGCGCTCGTTGTTCAACCGGCCCGACCTGCCACCGATCCGGCTGCACGCCAGCGCGTCCCTGTCTACCGTGATGCACATGGCAATTGATGGCTTAGGCATCGCACTGATCCCGACAGCCATCATCGAGAACGAACTCGCGGACGGACGCCTGCAATTGCTCAATACCGACCTGCAGCTCCAGCCGCTGACGTTTTCGGCAAGCTGGCTCGCCTCACCTGACACGGCCGCGATCGAACTCGTCGCAGGCATTGCTGCGCAACTGGCGCAGAACAGCCCATTGGTTGACGTGCCGGCATCGTCGGGTCATTGAAAAACAGACCTCTTCAACACAAACTTTCGGGACAGACCGCATGACCAAGCTTGGTGACAACCTCAAAATCGATTCCGCGCGGCTCTGGGACACCATCAATGAGACGGCGGAGTTCGGCGGCACACCGAAAGGTGGTGTGAGACGTCTCACACTCGGGCCGGAAGACAAGCTGGTGCGCAACTGGTTTCGCAAAGCCTGCGAGGACGCCGGCCTGGAAGTGCAAATCGATGCCCTTGGCTCCATGTTCGCGTTGCGCAAGGGCCGCGACATGTCGAAGGCCCCGATCGGCATCGGCTCTCATCTCGACACCCAGCCGACCGGCGGCAAGTTCGACGGCATTCTCGGCGTACTCGGCGCGCTTGAAGTTGTGCGTACGCTGAACGATGCCGGCATTGAAACCGAGATGCCGATCTGCATCGCCAACTGGACCAATGAAGAGGGTTCGCGCTTTGCGCCGGCGATGATGGCCTCCGCCGCCTATGTCGGCGACTTCACCACCGACGATATTCTCTCGCGCAGGGACCATGATGGCGTAACCGTCGGCGAAGCGCTCGACTCCATCGGCTATCGCGGCGACGTCGCTGTCGGCACGCAGAAATTCTCCGGCTTCGTCGAACTGCATATCGAGCAGGGACCGATACTCGAAGCTGAAAGCAAGACCATCGGCGTGGTTGATTCCGGCCAGGGCGTGCTGTGGTTCGACGGCAAGATCACCGGCTTCGAGAGCCATGCCGGCTCAACCCCGATGCCGCTGCGCAAGGATGCGCTGGCGACGCTGTCCGAAATCGTGCTCGCCACCGAGCGCGTCGTCAGCAACATCGGTGCGCTTGGCACCATCGGCGAAGCCGTGATCGCCAATCCATCGCGCAACGTGATCCCCGGCGAGATCGCCTTCACCATGGATCTGCGCAGTGCCGATGCCGGCAAGCTCGAGGCCATCGAAAAGGGCGTGCGCGATGCCATCAAGGAAATCGCCGCGCATCGCAAGGTCGACGTCGCCTTCGACAAGGTCTGGCACAAGCCGCCGACGCATTTCAACAAGGACTTCGTCAGTGCGGTCGAAACGGCGGCGACGTCGCTTGGCTACTCGCATCGCCGCATCACCTCGGGCGCCGGCCATGATGCCTGCAATCTCAACAACATCATGCCGACCGCGATGGTGTTTATCCCGAGCAAGGACGGCATCAGCCATAACGAGCTCGAGAGCTCGACGCAGGATGACTGCGCCGCAGGCGCCAATGTATTGATGCATACGGTGCTGGCGCTCGCCGGCGTCGCATCGAAGTAACGAGAGACAGGGGACAAGAATGCGGGGCGTATTCGTCGATGCCAGTGAAGAACTAGCGAAGATCCTGGAACGGCTGACACAGCCGGGTGACATCGCGATCAAGATCAATCGCGATGAAGACATCAAGCCCGCCGACCTGCCCGGCGTGCTGGATGGGGCCGAGATCGCTATCGTCGACCACACCTATCTGCCGACCGACGTGGCCAAACAGTGCATCGGCCTGAAGCATGTCGTGTTTCTCGGTACCGGCGCGCGCAGCTATATGCATATCGAGGAGCTTGCTGCGCTGGGGATCGAGGTGCATCTGATCCGCGGCTACGGCGACACCGCCGTCGCCGAATGCGCCGTCGCACATATGTGGGCTGCAGCGCGTGGCCTTGCTCAGCAAGACCGTGAGATGCGGGCCGGCAACTGGCTGCGCGATGAAAGCATGGAACTGACGGGCAAGACCATCGGCCTGATCGGCTTCGGCGGCATCGCCGCGGAGGTCGCACGCATCACGCTCGGCTCGGGCATGAAGGTGCTGGCCTGGAATCGCTCGCCGAAGTCCCATCCTGGTGTGGAATTCACAGACATGGAGACAGTGCTGGCCAAGAGCGACGTCATCTCGATCCATCTGTTGCTGAACGACGAGACCCGCGGCATGATCACCCGCGAGCGCATCGGCCAGATGAAGAAGGGCGCCATCCTCGTCAACACCGCGCGCGGCGCTGTGGTCGATGAAGCGGCGATGATCGATGCGCTGCGCTCCGGCCATCTGCGCCATGCCGGTCTCGACGTTTTCGATATCGAGCCGTTGCCGGCAGGCCATGTGCTGACGACGATCCCGAACGTGACGCTATCGGCGCATTCTGCCTTCCGGACGCCGGAGGCGAGCATCAATCTGATCGCCGCGGCGTGGAAGCATTGCCGACGGATTGCTGCCTAACCTTCGAGCCGTCCTGAAACGAAAATGCCCGGCATGAAGCCGGGCATTTTTGCGCGTCGGTGGCGCAAACTTATTCGATCATCTCCGCGACGGCCTTGCCGCACGCGCCCGTATCGGCCTGACCACCGAGATCACGCGTGCGCAGCGTCCTTTCGCCAAGCGTGCGTTCGATCGCCTTGACGATGGAATCCGCAGCTTGCTTCTCGCCGAGATGCTCCAGCATCATCGCGCCAGACCAGATCATGCCGATCGGATTGGCGATGCCCTGCCCCGCGATATCCGGCGCCGAGCCATGCACGGGCTCGAACACCGACGGGAAATCGCCGGTCGGATTGATATTGCCGGAGGGCGCAATGCCGATCGTGCCCGTGCAGGCCGGGCCTAGATCGGACAGGATGTCGCCGAACAGATTGGACGCCACCACGACGTCGAACCAGTCCGGATGCATCACGAAATTCGCGGTGAGAATGTCGATGTGATACTGATCCCACTTCACGTCGGGATAGTTCTGGCCCATCGCCTTCACGCGTTCGTCCCAATAGGGCATCGTGATCGAGATGCCGTTAGACTTGGTTGCCGAGGTCAGGTGCTTCTTCGGCCGCGACTGGGCAAGATCGAACGCGAATTTCAAGATGCGGTCGACGCCGGTGCGGGTCATCACCGTCTGCTGGGTGACGAATTCCCGGTCGGTGTCCGGGAACATGCGGCCGCCCACGGATGAATATTCACCCTCGGTGTTTTCACGGACCACCCAGAAGTCGATGTCACCGGGCTTGCGGCCCGCCAGCGGACACGGCACGCCGGGCATCAGGCGCACCGGGCGCAGATTGACGTATTGATCGAATTCGCGGCGGAACTTGATCAGCGAGCCCCACAACGAAATGTGATCTGGAATTTTCGCCGGCAGGCCGACGGCGCCGAAATAGATCGCGTCGTGCTTGCCGATCTGCGCCTTCCAGTCGTCGGGCATCATCTGGCCGTGCTTCTCGTAATAGTCGTAGGACGAGAAGTCGTAGTGATCGAAATGCACCTTCACGCGATGCTTTTTCGCTGCCGCTTCAAGGACGCGCAGGCCTTCCGGCATGACTTCCTTGCCGATGCCGTCGCCGGGGATGACCGCGATCCGGTATTCTTTTTGTGCGCTCACGTGAGGTTTCCTTCGCCGGTAATTCTCCTTGCAGATGTGGACCAATCCAGGCCCGCGATCAACGCTGCACTGCAATGTTGACCGCTTTTGCCGCGGGGGCCTAATTCTGTCCGAGCCACTCCTCCCTGCAATCCAGAGGCATTCCATGGATCTTCATCTGCGCGGCAAACGTGTCTTGATTACAGGCGCATCCAAGGGCATCGGCGCGGCGGCCGCGGAAGCCTTTGCGGAAGAAGGCTGCGATCTCCGCCTCGCCGCCCGCAATGTGGAGCAGATGCAGGCGCTGGCGGACCGGCTACGGTCCAGCCACCAGATCGACGTCGCCGTGCATGGCGTGGATCTGCGCAAGCCGGATGACCTCGCCGCACTGGCGGCGGCCGCCGGCGATATCGACATTCTCGTCAACAATGCCGGCGATATTCCCGGCGGATCGCTCGACAAGATCGACGAGCCGACATGGCGTCATGCCTGGGATCTCAAGGTGTTCGGCTTCATCAATCTGACACGGCTGGTCTATGCGCAGATGAAGGCCCGCGGCCATGGCGTGATCGTCAACGACATCGGGGCTGCCGGCGAAAAGTTCGATGCCAATTATATCTGCGGCAGCGCCGGCAACGCCGCGCTGATGGCGTTTACCCGTGCGCTGGGCGGCAAGAGTCTGAAGGACAATATCCGCGTTGTCGGCATCAATCCCGGCCCGGTGGAGACGGAGCGCCACATCACGCTGATGAAGACGCGCGCCAAGACCCAGTTGGGCGACGAGAACCGCTTCCGGGAATTGCAGCAGGGCCTGCCACTCGGCCGCGCCGCCAAGCCCCGCGAGATCGCAGACATGATGACGTTTCTGGCGTCCGACCGCGCAGGCTATACGACCGGCGTGATCTATACGGTGGATGGCGGTTACAGCGCCGGCTGGGGCAACTAGTGCCGCGATCGGCGCGCTAGCTCAGCGCGCCGGCATGCACCCACCACAATGGGTGGGCGAGCTGGATGACGCCGGCCGCGCGCTGCGCATCAGTGTCGTTGCCGAACAGCGCAAAGCAGGTCGCGCCGGAACCGGACATCCGCGCCAGTCTGACACCTTCGGCCGCACCAAGCACTGACAGAACTTCGCCGATGACCGGCTCGATCTTCAGCGCGGGGGCTTCGAGGTCGTTGGTACCGGCATGCAGAGCATCGATGTAGGCATCGAGAGAAGCCCCCTCGTTTGGCCAGGTTGGCCCCTTCAGCACATCTTTCACACCGGCGCGCAGTTCGCCATTCTTCAGACCGAGTTCCTTGAAGACGTCCTTGGTCGCCACCGGCACGCGCGGATTGACCATCACGCAGGGCAAACGCGGCAGGCTGAGCGGCAGCAGGTTTTCGCCCACGCCGGTCATCACACAGGCGCGCGACTGCACGCAGACCGGCACATCGGCACCGGTCAGGCGTGCCACTTCGAGCACGCGCGGATCGTCCATTTCGAGATTATTGGCGCGTACCAGCAGGCGCAGAGCGGCAGCAGCATCCGCCGAGCCACCGCCGATGCCCGCAGCCACGGGCAACTGCTTGTCGAGCGCGAAGGTGCCGAAGGTCAATCCCTCGACGCGCTCACCCAGCAGGCGAGCTGCCTTGATGACGAGATTGTCGGCAGTGTCGCCGCATTCCTGCGCGCGCGGGCCGGTCGCGATCAGCGACAGGTCGCCGCCAGCATCCAGCGTCAATCTGTCCGCGCAATCGGCAAAGGCCACGACGCTTACAAGATCATGATAGCCATCGGGCCGACGGCCAATTACGCGCAGCGTCAGATTGACCTTGGCGCGCGCCTCTTCTTCGAGAACCGGCTTCACGGAGCCGGCCATATCCCCCGTCATCAGATTAGCCGCCCTTGCCGTCTTCTTTTTTCTTGTCGTTGGATGCAGCCGACGACGATGGTTCGTCCGACAGACCGTTCTCCATTTTGGCTTCGATCTTCGGAAGCTCTTCGGCTTCCGGCTTCAGATCCTTGGCGTGCTGCCACTGGAACTTGGCTTCCAGCTTGCGGCCGACCCGCCAATAGGCATCGCCGAGATGGTCGTTGATGGTCGGATCCTCCGGCTTCAGATCGATGGCGCGTTCGAGCTGCTTCACGGCATCGTCGAAATTGCCGATCCGGTAATAGGCCCAGCCGAGCGAGTCGACGATGTAGCCGTCATCCGGGCGCTGATCGACGGCACGCTTGATCATCTTCATGGCGTCGTCGAGGTTGATGCCCTGATCGATCCAGGAATAGCCGAGATAGTTCAGCACATGCGGCTGTTCGGGCTGCAATTCGAGCGCCTTGCGCATGTCGACTTCGGCCTTGGCCCACTGCTTCGAACGCTCAAGGCAGATTCCGCGGAAGTAGAAATACACCCAGTTCGGCTTGTCCTGGTTGGCGGAGATGACGTCGATGCCCTTGGTATAGGTCTCGGAGCAATCGGCGAATTTCTTGCGGCCGCGCTCGATATTGCCGAGCGCCATGATGGCTTCGAGATCCTTCGGATCGTCAGCGACGACGCCCTTGAGGATCTTGATGCCTTCATCGCTGCGGTCTGCGGCGTCGAGATCGGTCGCCTGCTGGATCTGCGCATTGCGCTTCAACGCCGAATTGGCGGGGACACGCTCATAGACCTTGATGGCCATCTGCGGCTTCTTCACCGACTCATAGAGGTCGGCGAGCGACAGCAGCGCCAGCGAGTGATCCGGCTTGAGGTAGAGCGAAAGCTGCAGATAGACCAGCGCGAGGTCTTCACCGCCGCGGCGGGTCAGCGACGCGCCGATGCCATAAAGCGCTTCGGCAGCCCCGGCCTGCGGGCTGTCGACCAGCGGTGCCAGCTTCTTACCGGCCTTGGTCTCGCGGATGCCTTCCAGCACCAGCGGGTGACGGGCGAGCTTCTTGTTGAAGGTCTCATAGATGCCGAGCGCCGCAGTGTCGTCCTTGTTACGCGACGTCCAGCGACCATAGGCGTCGACCACGCGCAGTGCGGAATCGTCGAGCTTGTAGGCGCGCTCAAAACGGGCACCCGCGTCCTTCTGCTTGTTGGCGAGATCCAGGATCAGGCCGGCATGCAGATCCTTGAAGATCGGATACCATTCCGGACCGGCCAGCTTGTCGATATTGGCAATCGCCGTCTTGCTCTCGCCCGCGCCGTAGCCGGCCCAGGCCGACAGCAGCGTCGCAACGAGGTCGGTGATCGGGCCGCGGACCGACTGGTTGATATTGGTCTGCGCGGCAGCGTATTTCTTCAGCTTGAGATCGCGCACACCCACAACGAGACGGGCGACGCGGTTCGACTTGTCGATGATCAGGATGCGATCGGCGAGCTTCACGGCCTCTTCGATATCGCCGTCGGCGAGCGAGGAGATGAAAGCGCGATCGAGCAGTTCATTGTTCTTCGGATCGGTGCGCAAAGCAGAGCGGTAAAACGCCGCAGCCGAACTGGCGTCGCGCTCGACGCTGGCATGGCGGGCGGCCAGATAACTGCCGGCGGTGGTAAGCGACTTCAGATCGCGGGAAGTGGGAAACTGGGCAGCGGAGCTATCGCCGGTATGATCCGGGGTTTGCGCCAGCAGCTGACCGGGCATCGCGAGGACAGCGACCGTGGCGGCAGCGAGCGTCAAACGATTGAAACGGATGGACAACATAGGGTTCGCCTAGCTCCAGGATTTACGGGCAGGATATCGAGCAAGAACGCGAGCAGGACTGCGAGACAGGCTCGGATGCGCAGCCGACCCGGCAATAGTGCGCATGCCAACAATGCCGCGTTTGGCGGTCAATCGCAAGGATCGGGGGCGCGATCACACCAGTGGCACCTTGAAGCCTGTCAGCAATTGGGCCGCCGGATTGCGCCACTGTCCCTGAAAACGCTCGCACTGTGGCGTTATCGTGACATCCGGCCGGTGTAGCGGCCCGCCGACAGGCGCGGCCGCTCACACAATCGTAATCAGCGAACCGGTTACATCGCCTCGTAGTTCGGGCCGCCGCCACCTTCCGGCGGAACCCAGGTGATGTTGCCGTTAGGGTCTTTCACGTCGCAGGTTTTGCAGTGGACGCAATTCTGCGCATTGATCTGGAATCGCGCACCGCTCGACTCTTCCACCCACTCATAGACGCCTGCCGGGCAATACCGATTCGACGGGCCGGCAAAGACGTCGTGCTCGGACGACTTCTGCAGCGCCATGTCGGCAACCTTGAGATGGATCGGCTGGTCTTCCTCGTGATTGGTGTTCGACAGAAACACCGACGACAGGCGATCGAAGGTGATCTTGCCATCCGGCTTCGGATAGACGATCGGCTGATACTGCCTGGCGGGCTTGAGCGCCTTGCGGTCGGGCTTCTCATGCTTCTGGGTGCCGAACAGCGAGAAGCCGAACGTGTTGCACCACATGTCGAAGCCGCCGAGCGCGTTACCGATGATGGTGCCGAATTTCGACCAAAGCGGCTTGGCGTTGCGGACCGGATAGAGATCCTTGCCGATCGAGGACGACCGCCAGCCGGTCTCGTACTCCATCAGCTCGTCATTGGCGCGGCCTGCGGCCAGCGCGGCGGAGACATGTTCGGCGGCCTGCATACCGCTGGCCATGGCGTTGTGAACGCCCTTGATGCGCGGCACGTTGACGAAGCCCGCAGCGCAGCCGATCAGCGCGCCGCCCGGGAATACCAGCTTCGGCACCGACTGATAGCCGCCCTCGGTGATCGCGCGCGAACCGTAAGCCAGGCGCTTGCCGCCTTCGAAGGTGTCGCGGATCAGCGGATGGGTCTTGAAACGCTGAAATTCCTCGAACGGGTAGAGATAGGGATTTTCGTAGTTCAGATGCAGCACGAAGCCGACGGCCACGAGGTTGTCGTCGTAGTGATACAGGAACGTGCCGCCGCCCACGTCGTTGTCGAGCGGCCAGCCGAACGAGTGCTTCACCGTGCCCTTCTTGTGCTTGGCCGGATCGATCTGCCAGACTTCCTTGATGCCGATACCGAACTTGCCGGGCTCGCAATCCTTGTCGAGGGCGAATTTGGCGATGATCTGCTTGGTCAGCGAACCGCGTGCACCTTCAGCGAACAGCGTGTATTTGCCGAGCAGCTCCATGCCGCGGGTGAACGAATCCTTCGGCTTGCCGTCACGGCCGATGCCCATGTCACCAGTGGCGATGCCACGCACCGCGCCGTTCTCGTCATACAGCGTCTCGGCAGCCGCGAAGCCGGGATAAATTTCGACGCCAAGCGCTTCCGCCTTCGCACCCAGCCAGCGACACACCATGCCGAGCGAGGTGATGTAGCAGTGATGATTGTTCATCAACGGCGGCATCAGGAAGTTCGGCAGCTTGAAGCCGCCGGTCTTGGTCATGAAATAAAACTGGTCGTCCTTGACCTGGGTCTTCAGCGGGCAGTCCGCATCCTCGCGCCAATCCGGGATCAGTCTGTCGAGATTGACGGGATCGATCACCGCACCGGACAGGATGTGCGCACCGACTTCGGAACCCTTTTCCACCACGACGATGGACAGGTCCGCATTGAGCTGTTTCAGCCGGATCGCGGCCGACAGACCGGAGGGCCCGGCACCGACGATGACAACGTCGAATTCCATGGACTCGCGCGGCGGAAGTTCTTCAATGCTCATAATCTCGTCTCGGACCCGTTTCCAACCCGTTCAGAACGCTTCTAAGGGCTGTTGTTTCCGATTTTTGGCGGAAGAACAACCACCTAAATGCACAGGGGGCGTTTCACTGGGCGGCGATCCGGCCTAGATTGCTGGCATGCCTGTGACCCCCAGCCATGACGCCTGAGCCCCACCCCACCGTTGCGCAACTGCTCGCCTTTTACCTGGAGGCCGGGGTCGATTGCGCGCTGATGGATGAGCCGGTGAACCGGCTGTCGGACGACCTCCCGCCGCCTAGCCGGGAGCTGTCCGACAGCGCGCCGAAGCGACCACCGCTGAATGGCATGCCGCCACCCGCCCCGCGCCCACCTGCCCGCGTCGAGGTCGCCCCGGATGTTGCCATCGCTGCCGCCCGGGACGCCGCGCGCACCGCGCCCTCGCTCGAGGTGCTGCGTGGCATGCTGAATACATTCGACGGCTGCGCGCTGAAAACGACCGCGACCCAGCTCGTGTTCGCCGATGGCAATCCACAGGCCCGGATCATGTTCGTCGGCGAGGCGCCCGGCCGCGACGAGGATATCGAGGGCCTTCCTTTCGTTGGCCGCTCCGGCAAACTGCTCGACCTGATGATGCGCGCCATCGGCCTGAAGCGCACCGAGGTCTATATCGCCAATGTCATTCCCTGGCGGCCGCCGGGCAACCGCACGCCGACGCCGCAGGAGACGCAGATCTGCCTGCCGTTCATCCAGCGCCAGATCGAGCTGGTAAATCCGGACATCCTCGTCACGCTGGGCAATCCCTCGACGCAGACGCTGCTGCAGACCCGCGACGGCATCATGAAGTCGCGCGGCCGCTGGGTCGACTACGACACCGGCACCCGCAAGATCAAAGCGCTGGCAACATTCCACCCGGCCTATCTGCTGCGCTCGCCATCCTACAAGCGGATGACCTGGATGGATCTGCGCTCAATCGCGAAGGCGCTGGAAGCGCCATCGGGGAAATAAAGTCAGGTCACGGCGCTTTCGGCCGCACGATCGCCCAGCCGACCCGCAGCAACGGCAGCCGGCCGTTCACCAGACGCTCAAACGCACGCGGCACTTCCGGCACGAGGTCCGGAAAGCGCTGGATGATCTCGGCAGGCGGCGTGCCCACCGTGTCCGCTGCGCGCCACACCACGACGCCGCCGGTCTCGGCAAACTTCGCTGGCGTGATCCATGGCGTGCGCGACGGCACTGCGTCGTTCAGCAGATGCGGCCGTGACGCGCTCATGCCAATCAATGCGGCGAGTTGCGCATCGCCTGCGACCGCCGATAGTGGACGATTGGTGCGACGCTCGAAACTCTCGCCGAAGAAGCGCCCGATCTCGCGCGCTGGAAGCGCTGTGACATCCTCGGGGCCGTCGACCCAAGGCAGAATCACGAGACTGGCGAAAGCTGCCAGCGCAGGCGCAATGATGGCGAACGCCCAGACCTTGCGCAGCACGCGCTGGCGCCGTAGCGCGATCAGGTCGCCCGACGCCACGACGACGGCGAGACCCGACATGACCAGAGCAATGCCGGCACCGCCGACCACGCGATCGAGGCCATAGAGCGCAGCGAACAGGCTGCCGAGCAGCCCCGGCACGAGCGCGAAGAAAAACACATAGCCACGCGCCAGCGGATCGACCGGCGGACGGAAGATGATCGGAGCTTCCTCGGTCTTCGGAACGATGCGGCCCCAATTCATCACCGTGAGCACGATCACGCCCGTGATGGCCGCAAGCAGCCAGGCTATCAGAATGCCCCACTGCCGCGCCTTGCCGGCAAGATCATCCAGATGCGGCAGCGCTGGCAGCACGGGCGCGCCGGCCCGGATGACCCACATCGCCCACGGCAATGTCAGCACGGCGATCACCAGCAGCGCATAGAGCGGATCGAACGAAGCAAGATTACTTCGACCGCGCGATGTCGCGAGACCGAAGACGAGTGGTAGTGGCAGCAACCACATCGCATGGGGCGTCGTCAGAAGCAGCAGGCCAGCCTCGATCGACAGCGCGAACCAGGCATTGCGACGGCCCTGCCCGATGGCCAACCAGGCGTGCAGCAGGAACATCGCCCAGAGCGGACGCGCCAGGATCAGCGGGCCAAATTCGATGCCGGGCGTGCTGAAGGCCGTGACAGTCATGGTCAGCAGCACGGCGATGACCGCCTGCGGCCCCCCGACGATCGTCCGGCCGAGGTGATAGACAGCGCGGAAGGTCAGGACAGCGCAGATTTGTGCCAGCAAATAGACGCCGAAGACATGATTACCGACCGCCCGAAAGGCGATATCCGCGAGCCAGAACGCGAGCGGCGGACCCATATGGGTACCGACCTGATATTCCCGGCCATAGGCCAGCACAGTGGCGAGATCGCCCGGCGGGCCGCGATAGAGCAGCAGCGGCACAACCAGCCAGATCGCCGCCTGACACAGCACGACGATCCAGAACACCAGCCTTGGCCGGGCGCGGATCAGTTCGACGATCAGGGAGGTGAAACGCATTGAACGTCTGAACCGGCCAGCAAGGAATGAAGCGTGCTCAGGTGATACGGCGCGGAGCCGGGAGAGGCAACCGCCTGAGCGCTCAGGCGGAAATCCCGATATCGAGGATAGTCTGAGTCTCGATCAGGCCTGGCGCCCGAGCGACTGCCTGGTGCCGCGCACGAGCCGCCGCCACCGGCGCGAACAGGCTGCGGTGATGAATGCTGGGTCCCAATTCATTCAGCGCAGCCAGATGCTGCGGGACGCCATAGCCCTTATGGACCTCGAAGCCATAGCCGGGGCAATTCTCGGCGAGGCGGCACATCAGCCGGTCGCGTGAGACCTTGGCGATGATCGAGGCCGCCGCGATGGACAGCACCAGCGCGTCGCCGCCGATGACCGCTTGGCATTCCGCCGTCGTGTCGATCTTGTCGCGGCCATCGACAAACACATGTTTCGGCGCTTCCGGCAGCGACGCGACCGCACGCGCCAGTGCCCAGAGCGATGCCCGCAGGATATTGTCGCGGTCGATGCGACCCGGTGATGCATAGGCGACGGCAAAGGACGACGTGGCGCAGATGTCCTCGAACAGCGCCTCGCGCTTCGCCTCGGTCAGCTTCTTGGAATCGTCGAGGCCTTTAGGAATCCGCTTGGGATCGAGAACGACGGCCGCCGCCACGACCGGGCCTGCCAGCGGTCCACGGCCCGCTTCGTCACATCCGGCCACCGGCCAGATGCCCTGCTTCAGCAACGCGCGCTCGCGCTTAAAGCTCGGCGGGCCGGCCACGATGACGGTGTTGCGCGGCTTTGCCGGCGCTCTCTTCTTCTCATCCCGAATCATCGGGGGATCGTGCTGAAGCAGCCCCTGCAGCGCAACCGGGAACTCGAGATCATGCCCGCTATTCAGGTCAGGCCTTCAATCGTCCAGATGCACCCGCCGGTCATCACCGACCTCGATCCCCGGTGCCGTAACCACGTCCCAGGCGTGCCCGTCCGGATCCGCAAAGTAGCCGGAATAGCCACCATAGTCGGTCCTGCGCGCCGGCTTCAAAAGCGATCCGCCGCAATCGACGGCGAAAGCGAGGACTGCATCGACCTCGTCTTCGGAGCGGCAATTCCATGCCAGCGTGCTGCCGCGAAACGCCTGCGGCCTTGGATGGTCTGGCAATGTCGCATCCTGCGCGAGTTGCTCCCACGGAAAGAGCGCGAGGACGCTGGCGCCAGTATCGAAAAAGGCGATGGCATCGCCAGAGGCGCGGGCTTTTCGCGTAAAACCCAACGCTTCGTAGAAGGCAATGCTCCTGCGCATATCAGCGACACCCAGCGTGATCACCGTCATGCGCGCGATCGGCGCTGGTGGCTTCTTCGTTGTCATGCGCGTCACTCCTTTACTCACTCTATAGATCGAAAAGAGGGACGTTGGCAGGCTCTGGTTTCCTGCCAACGTCCCCTCTCCACCACTCCGTACGCTGCGAGACCTGCGGAGTTAGAACAGATTCAATTGCTGACCGGCACCGGCCGGCTTCTCGAAATGATCAAGGGTGAGTTTCGAACGACGCTTGTTGAGACCGAGCTTGGCGCAGGCTATCTCGAAGCGCCGGCCAATCATCCAGGCCATCGGCCCGGTACCCTTCATGCGCGTGCCCCATTGCGAGTCGTAATCGCGACCACCGCGCATTTCACGGATCAGCGTGAAGACGTGGCGATAGCGGTCCGGATAATTGGCCATCAGCCATTCGCGAAACAGATCACGCACTTCCAGCGGCAGCCGCAGCAACACATAACTGGCTTCCTTGACGCCGGCATGGGCGGCGGCATCGAGAATCCGTTCGATCTCGCTGTCGTTCAGCGCAGGGATTACCGGCGCCACCATTACCGTGGTCGGAATGCCGGCCTCTGATAGCTGCCGCAGCGCTTCCAGTCGTTTCGGCGGAGTCGAGGCGCGCGGCTCCATGGTACGCGCGAGCTTCGGATCGAGCGACGTCACCGATAGTGCGACCTTGGCGAGGTTGCGCTTCGCCATCCGCGCCAGAATATCGATGTCGCGCGTCACCAAGGCCGACTTGGTAACGATGCCGACGGGATGACCGGTCTTCTCCAGCACTTCGAGAATGCCGCGCATCACTTTGCGATCGCGCTCGATCGGTTGATACGGATCGGTATTGGTGCCGATCGCGATCATCTTCGGCTCGTACTCGGCGGCGGCAAGCTCCTTCTCGAGCAGAGCTGGCGCATCGGGCTTCACGAAGAGCTTGGATTCGAAATCGAGCCCGGGCGAGAGACCGAGATAGGCGTGGGTCGGCCGTGCGAAACAATAGACGCAGCCATGCTCGCAGCCACGATAGGGATTGATCGAACGGTCGAAGCCGATATCCGGCGACTCGTTGCGCGTGATGACCTTGCGCGCGGTATCCGTCGCAACGGTTGTCTTGAACGGCGGCAGTTCATCGAGGCTCTGCCAGCCGTCATCAAAGGCGACCCGGGCCTCGGCTTCATATCGGCCGCTGTCGTTCGACTGCGCGCCGCGTCCCCGGCGACGCTCGCGATCGATCGCGACGTCGATTTCCGGAAATGGCGACGGAGGCGCTCCCGCTTGGCTGGGGATCGGGGCCGGCTGCTTCCTGAGGGCTGCTGTGCTGCGATTCATGCAGCCAAGGTATCAGCAAAACGGAACAAATCAAGAACAAACGCAAGGCCTATGAATCAACCTGTGATTTGCCCGTTCATCGAGTTTAGCATTGGCGGCTGCTTTCAGTGTGACGAAATGATAACGCTGCCGCACTGCTCTTTGAGGTATTATCCACATCCATGCTGAGCGTGATCATCCCCACCGATGGCGTCGAACAGCCAGCGGTCGCCACTCTGGCGGCGCTGGTGCCGGGCGCTGCTGCCGGAGTGATCCGCGAAGTGCTGCTGGTCGATCGCGCCGGAACCGATGTCATCGAACGCGTTGCCGATGTCGCAGGCTGCAGCTTCCTCACATCTTCCGGCTCGCGCGCCGCGGCGATGGCTGCCGGCGCAAAACAGGCACGCTCGCCCTGGCTGATGTTTTTGCATGCGGGTGCCGTGCTCGATGCCGGCTGGATCGAGGAAACCCAGCAATTCATCCAGCGCGTCTCGACCAGCGACCGCGCGCGGGCGGGTATCTTCCGTTATGCGCGCTCGCCCTATGACGAAGCGGGCCTCCGCGATGGCCTGAAACACCTAGTCCGCGTGATCACCGGCCCCCGGGCCGATCAGGGCTTGCTGATCGCACGCGAGCACTACGACCGCCTCGGAGGCTACGCACCCGATGCCCGGCGCTCCGAAGCGCGGCTGCTGCGCCAGCTCGGCCGCTCCTCACGCACATTGCTGCGCAGCCGGATCATCGTCGCCTGATCATGGCCACCCGAGCCCCCGATGCCGTTCAGCCGGCAGTGCTACGCGATCTCCAGCCCGGCGATATCGACTGGGTGATCCGCAGTCACGGGGAGCTCTACGCAACCGAATACGGCTTCGATGCATCCTTCAAGGCGCTGGTAGCCGACATCGCCGCAGAATTCGTCGCGTCATGCGATGCCACGCGCGAACGCTGCTGGATCGCCGAGATGGATGGCGCGCCCGTAGGCTCGCTGTTTCTCGTGAGGGCATCCGACGACGTCGCCAAGTTTCGCCTCTTGCTGATCGATCCCAAGGCGCGCGGACAAAAGCTCGGCCAGCGCATGGTGACGGAATCCATCGCCTTTGCGCGACAATGTGGTTATCGCAGGATCACGCTGTGGACCCAGAGCAATCTCGGCGCTGCACGAAAAATCTATCAGGATGCCGGCTTCGCGCTGGTCGCAACCGAGCCGCATCACAGTTTCGGGCAGGATCTGATCGGCGAAACCTGGGAGCTCGTGCTCTAGGCCGACGCGCCCTTCGCTTTCGGACGTCGCAGATGCTCATCGAGCCGCGGCATGATCTCCACGAAATTGCAGGGCCGCGTGCGGTAATCCAGTTGCGCCGCAAGGATGCCATCCCAGCCATCGCGGCAGGCGCCGGGCGAACCCGGCAGGCAGAAGATAAACGTCGCGCCGGCGGTACCAGCAGTCGCGCGGCTCTGGATCGTCGAGGCACCGATCTTGGCGTGGCTCAGCATGTGAAACGCAATCGAGAAACCATCCATCCGCTTCTCGAACAGCGGCTCGATGGCTTCCGGCGTGACATCGCGGCCGGTGAACCCGGTGCCGCCGGTCGTGATGATCGCGTCGACGCCGGGATCGGCGATCCATGCACGCACGATCGTGCGGATCGCCTCGACATCGTCAGTGACAATATCTCGCTTCGCCAGCTTGTGGCCGGCCGATGTCAGCCGGTCCGCCAGCGTCGCGCCGGACTTGTCGTCGTCAAGCGAGCGCGTATCGGAGATGGTCAGTACCGCAATGTTGAGCGGCACGAAGGCCTTGGTCGTGTCCGGCTCCATCGTCGTTACAGCCGATCCGTCGCAAATGTATTGCAGGCCTGCACGGTGCCCTGCTGATAGCCGGTCATGAACCAGCGCTTGCGCTGTTCGGCCGAGCCATGTGTGAACGAGTCCGGCACCACGCGGCCCTGCGCCTGACGCTGCAGCGTGTCGTCACCGATCGCGGATGCGGTCTGCAACGCGGCATCGATGTCGCCGGCCTCAAGGAAACCGGGCCGCTTCTTCGATTCGCGATTGACCCAGACACCGGAAAGGCAATCAGCCTGCAGTTCTACGCGAACCTGCAGCAGATTGGCCTCCGCCTTGCTGCCCGCCTGCTGCTGCAGCCGTGTCACGCGCGGAATGATGCCGAGCAGATTCTGGATGTGATGGCCCGCTTCATGCGCGATGATATAGGCCGCCGTAAATTTGCAGGCGTTACCCGAACAACCGCGGAAGCGCGTTTCGACCTGACGGAAGAAACTGGTGTCGAGATAGATCTTCTTGTCGGGCGGGCAATAGAACGGCCCCATCGCCGACTGCGCATTGCCGCAACGTCCACCATTGGTCGCATTACGGAAGAGGACGATCTGCGGTCCGGTATATTTCTGTCCGCTCTCCTTGAAGATTTCATCCCAGCGATCATCGATTTCGCCGAGCACGCCGGAGATCATGCTGCCCATTTCGTCGGTGGGTGCGCCTGACTTCGTCGGTGTCGAGCGACGGTCGGTCTGATAGGTCGGCGCCTGCTGTCCGCCGGTGAGAATTTCTGCGCCGCCGATCAGGATGCGCGGATCGATGCCGAACGCCCAGCCGACGAGGCCAAGCACGATGACCGTGCCGATGCCAAGACCACCGCCGCCGCCCGGAATTCCGAAGCCACCGCCTCCGCCGCCGCCATATCCGCCCCCGCTATCGTCACGACGGTCGTCGATATTGTCGCTGCGACGGAAGTCATCGTAACGCATGGGGCAATTCCTTCATTTCAAGTCGCAGTATTTTAGACGGGTTTGGCGCAATCCGCCCATCATAACGCAATTGCGGCGCAAAATTTCCATTCCATTAAGCATTAACCTGCCCGGCAAAACTTGCCTAGTTCGAACTCGTTACCAATTAAGTCGATTTTTACTTTGCCCGGTCAATGTCTGCCTGTCGGTTGTTTAGTCCCGCGTCGCCGACAGCGTCGCCTGAGTCAGAGTAATTGAGTCATGGTTGTTTCGCGTCGCGGGGCGTCTGCAAGGGCGCCCCGCTCTCACTTCGAAACCTCTCCGTCGAGCCGCATCGTCATTGGCGATTGCGTCGCAGAGATGTCAAAACTCCCGGCAGGGTCGGTCGATCTGGTATTCGCAGATCCGCCGTACAATCTGCAGCTGAAGGGCGATCTCAAGCGCCCCGATGAATCCCATGTCGATGCGGTCACCGATGACTGGGACAAGTTCTCGTCATTCGCCGCCTATGACGACTTCACGCGCGCGTGGCTCCTGGCTGCACGCCGCATCATGAAGCCGTCGGCGACCCTGTGGGTTATCGGCTCGTATCACAACATTTTCCGCGTCGGCGCGATCATGCAGGACCTCGGCTTCTGGGTTCTCAACGATATCGTGTGGCGCAAATCGAATCCGATGCCGAATTTCCGCGGCCGTCGTTTCACCAATGCGCATGAGACCATGATCTGGGCTGCGCGCGATGAAAACGCCAAGGGCTATACGTTCAATTACGAAGCCCTCAAGGCGGCGAACGAAGACGTTCAGGCCCGTTCCGACTGGCTGATCCCGCTCTGCACCGGCGACGAACGTCTCAAAGGCAGCGACGGCAAGAAGGTCCACCCGACCCAGAAGCCCGAAGGCCTGCTGGCCCGCGTGCTGCTGTCGTCGTCGAAGCCCGGCGACCTCGTGATCGATCCGTTCAACGGTACCGGCACCACAGGCGCCGTCGCCAAGCGCCTTGGCCGCAATTACATCGGCTTCGAGCGCGACCGCGAATATGCCGCCGCTGCCGAAGCACGTATCGCTGCAATCGAGCCGTTGCCCGAGGCAACACTGGCGCCGTTCATGACTGCCCGCAGCGCGCCGCGCGTAGCGTTCTCCGAACTCGTCGAGCGTGGCATGATCTCGCCCGGCACCAAGCTGGTCGATCTCAAGAAGCGTCATGGCGCACTGGTGCGCGCCGACGGCGCCATCATGTTCGGCGACAAGGTCGGCTCGATCCATCGCATGGGCGCGATGGCCCAGGGTTCTGCCTCCTGCAATGGTTGGACGTTCTGGCACGTCGAGACCAAGAAGGGCCTGCGCCTGATCGACGAACTCCGCGCCGAAATCCGCAGCGAGATGGGCGCGGTCTAAAGTCCCCGCCCATACCACCGGCCGGACGCAAGCGCCCGGCTTCATCAAAACATCGCTTGCACTCTCCCTGAATTCCAAGCACGAGACGACGGTCCGCAGCAGCGGCCCCGCCTCGTGCTTTGACGTACAAAATCCAGGGAGATTTGAGATGCTGAAGTTTTACTTCAACGGGTCGCCGAACCCGACCAAGGTCGCGCTGTTTCTGGAAGAAGCCGGCCTGGCCTACGAGCCGATCGCCATCGACACTCGCACCGGTGCGCAATTCAACCAGGACTTCCTGAAGGTCAATCCGAACGGCAAGGTGCCTGCAATCGACGACGACGGCGTTAAGGTGTTCGACAGCAACGCCATCCTGCTCTACCTCGCCGAGAAGACGGGAAAATTCCTGCCCGCCAACACCACGGCCAATCGCGGCGAGATGCTGTCCTGGCTGATGTTCGTCGCCACCGGCGTCGGTCCGTTCTTTGGCCAGGCCGTGCACTTCAAGCATTTCGCGCCCGAGAAAGTCGACTACGCGCATAACCGCTATCAATTCGAGGCGAAACGCCATCTCGGCGTGCTCAACGACCGCCTCGCCGGCCGGCAATATATGGTCGGCGACAGCTACACGATCGTCGACATGGATGTCTGGGGCTGGGTGCGGATGACCAACTTCATTCTCGGCGACGAGGGCTTTGCCCAATTCCCCAATGTGAAGCGCCTCCATGATGAGATCTCGGCGCGCCCGGCCGCCGCGAAGGCTGTCGCCCTGAAGGACACATTCAAGTTCAAGGCCGAGATGGACGACGAAGCCCGCGCCGCCATGTTCAAGCATCTCGCCACCAGCGCAGCCTGATCACGAGCCATCCAACGAATGCCGGGCGCAGCAATGCGCCCGGCATCTTTGCGTCAGGCAGGAACGCGCGCCATCTCCTCCGGGAACGGACCCAGCACCCGCTCCACGAGCCCCGTGTCGCAATATTCCTTGATCATGGTGATCCTGCCGTTCTCGACGCGCCACACCATGCAATAGTCATTGTCGTAGCGATCGCCGGCCTTGGTGACGTTGTCGCCCTTGGCTTCGACCACGACCAGATCGCCTTCCGCGATAAAGTTGGACGCGACCGTGCGCGGTCGAATATCGAACAGAGACCTGAAATGTCCCATCAAGCCGTTGAGGATCGCATCCTTCCCCTTGAACGTGCGCCCCCAGGAATACTGACCGACGACGATCCAGCACGCGTCATCGGCAAGATGGTCGGCGAAAGTCGTGCCGCTGCGGTTGGCTGAATCGCTATAGACCTGCTGAATTAGCTTCTTGTTGTCTGCGGTGCTCATTGTTCTGCTCCATCGCTTGAACGATGACGCAGTATGGGTTGGAGAAATCCCATTCTTCCAATCGATAGTCCGTATGATATATATTCGGTTCATGAATTTGGCTGCACTCGATCTCAATCTGCTGGTCGCGCTCGACGCATTGCTGCGCGAGGCCAGCGTCAGCCGCGCCGCGATGCGGATCGGACTATCGCAGCCCGCCGCCAGTCATGCGCTACGGCGACTGCGTGATCTGCTCGGCGATCCCCTGCTCGTCCGCGTCGGCGCGCGCATGGAGTTGTCGCCACGGGCGCAGACCATGCGAGCACCGCTCGCGCAGACACTGGAGCAGGTCCGCGGACTGTTCGTTCCAGATATTTTCGATGCCAGCCAGAGCGACCGGCACTTCCGGCTGATGATGCCGGATCTGGCCGTCGAACTGCTGATGCCGCCATTGATGAAGAAGCTCGACAGTATCGCGCCGGGCGTCCGGATCAACGTCGTGCCATGGCGCGGCCCAGCGATCATGACGGCGGAATTCGCCCGCAGCCTCGACATGGTGATCAGCATCGGCAATGCCTTCAACGGTTTCCATCGTCAGCTGCTCTATGTCGATTCCGACGCCCTCGCCGTCCGCCAGGATCATCCGGCGGCATCGCGCCTGAAGACCACCGAGGGATTTCTCAAAGCCCGCCATATTGCCGTGGTACTCCGAGGCCAGAGCGAAGACCTCATCGACGACTGGTTGCGCAGCAAGAAGCTCGAGCGGCAGATTGCCCTCGTCGTCCCGAGCTATATCGAGGCGCTGCATGTCGCAGCACGGACCGATCTCGTTGCCTTCGTGCCGCGGCGCCTGATCGCGGCACTGGCTCGGCCGCTATCGCTTGCGACAATTGCACCGCCACTCGATCCCGGCATCGACGAACAGTTCATGTTCACGCCAACACGCGCGCAATTCGATGCCGGTTCAATCTGGCTCCGCAAGATCATGCTGGAAACCGGCCGCGAGCTCGATCCGCCGAAACGCCGCACAGCCTGACACATCGCACCCGGTCAAATCTGCCGGCAAAGCTTGCCGGCAGGCTACGTTCCGCAGCACCAGTAAATTCCCAAGTGCTTATGATGTCTGAATATTTCTGATGGCCTGATTTTTGCGAAGCTGATTGCAAACATCACGCAGCAAGAGAAATTTCGATGTCGAGCTCGATCATCTCCACCATGCAGTCCTTCAAGCTCCCGAACAGGTTGCAGCCATCCGACAAGGCCGAGAGCGGCCTTGGCAATGCCACGACGGCAGCAAAAACGCCCGAAGAGAAATTTCTCGACTACGCGAAAAAAACGCCGGCGGAAAAAATGCGCGACGCGCTGCTGTCGAGCATCGGCGTGACGGAAGAAGAACTGAAGAACATGTCGCCGGAGCAACGCCGGGAGGTCGAGCAGAAGATTGCCGACAAGATCAAGGAAGCCGTGAACAAGAAAACCGAGAATGGTGGCAACGCCAGCGGTTTCTTTACGGATATCAGCGTCTAGCAGGCCCGCGCTTCGCCGCAAAAGAAATTGGCGCCACAACGGCGCCAATTCCAGTTTAATTGAACAGCGCGGACGCATTCAGCTCGCGGCGCGCACCAGATTTTTCCGGGCGTCACCGAGATAGCTGCGGATTTCCTTGGTGAGCAATCCTGACTGCGACGACAGATCGCCGGATGCCACCATGGTCGAGGTGGCAAGTTGCTCGGTATCCTTGGCGGTGGTTGCCAGCGACTGGATATTGGTCGAGATCTCACGCACAACGGCGAAGGCTTCGTCGATGTTGCGCGCGATATCCGCCGTCGCCGCAGACTGCGCTTCCGAGGCATTCGCGACCTTGCCGGTGATCTCGTTCACTTCCGCGATCACGGTCCCGATCTCGGTGATGGACGAGCTGACCTTGTCGGTTGCCGACTGAACCTGGCCGATTTCCTTTTCAATTTCGGCGGTGAAATTGGCGGTCTGGGTCGCCAGCGCCTTCACTTCATGCGCAACGACGGCAAAGCCTCGGCCGGCATCGCCTGCGCGGGCCGCCTCGATCGTTGCGTTCAGCGCCAGCAGATTGGTCTGGCTGGCAATCACATTGATCGAGGTCACGACTTCACTGATGCGCACCGCGACCGAGCGAAGTACGTCGACATTGCTGGCTGCATCGGCGACGCGTTCGACGGCGCGGCCGGCAATCGCCGCCGAGCGATTGACGTCGGCGCCGACTTCGCTGGCACTGGACGATAAACGCGCTGTGGCCGAAGCCACCGACTGCATATTGGCGGAGGCCTGTTCGGACGCCGCCGCCACCGACGTGACGCGGGTCAATGTCGAGGATGCGCCGGTGCGCAGATTGCCCGCGGTGCTGCTCATCTCGACCGCACCGCTGTCGAGCGCCGACACGATGCCGCCGACGGTGGATTCAAGCTGGCCGGTCTGGCGCTCGAAATTCCTGATGCGGTCAGCAATATTGTCGGTCGCCGCATTCATCGCTTTCGCGCCGTGCAGCAGGCCACCATGCAATCCGCCTGGCAGGATGCGCCGGTAATACTTGTTGTCGTTGAGTGCTGCCATCGCCGCGGTAGATTCGCGCACGAAGGCGTCACAGCCATCGATCATGTCATTGACGCTGTGCAGCAACTCACCGGTCACGCCACGCACCGGAATTCCGAGGATACGGGCCTCGAAATCTCCCTGCGCGATCCTCTGACAGGCGATACGCGCCTTCTCGATCAGGCGCGCCGTCTTGCCCATCAGGACAAGCGCGACAACGGCCGCTGCGATCGCAACAGCCTGACAGACCATGGCAGCGAGCGGGAGGCCGAAGAACTGAAGGACCAAGGCAAGCGCAGAGCCGGCGATGACAACGAGCGTGCTAAGCTGCGCTCTTGAGAGAAAACATAAGTTCGTCATAGCTGACTTTCTGGGATGCAACGAAATCGGTAAGGGCCTTGTAGCCGGCGGCAAGCGAGTCCTTGCCGTTCACATGTCGCTTCTCGATTGCCAGAACGTCGGCATATACAGGCGCGATGGTCTTCCTGATGAGATCCGGCGGCGGGACACGGCGATTGGAATGATAGCCGGCGATCTTGCCGTCGGGGCCGTAGGACGGCGTCACATGGGCGAAGACCCAATAGTGATCGCCATTGCTCGCCATGTTCTTCACAAAGGCAAAAATCTCGCGGCGCTCCTCGATCGTATCCCAGAGCAGCTTGAAGACGCTGCGCGGCATATCGGGATGACGGATGAGACTATGCGGCTGACCGAGCAACTGGGCTTCGCTATAACCGGCCATCTTGCAAAACAGGCGATTCACATAGGTCATGCGACCTTTGAGATCCGTCTTGGATACGATGAGCTCCGATGCCGGAAAGAAAGTCTCGCGGCCGCTCGGCTTGATCTGGTGGGACATCATTGACCTGTCGGTGACCGGATTCGCCCCATTGCGAATGCAACGGTATTAAAAGAGCGCAGCTGAATTTTGCGTTAAGGCTCTGTCCACCATGAATTCGCGCCGGCTGCCGATCTCGGCGAGTTTTTCGTGGTGATCGTCCCGGTTGCCGGCATCGCCTCTCCCGTGCCATGACCTCGGTCAAACCTAGGGGGAGACAACAAAATGACCGTTCTCATTGCAGGCGGCGGAATTGGCGGTCTGACGCTTGCGCTCAGCCTGCACCAGATCGGCGTGCCATGCCGCGTGTTTGAAAGCGTGCCGGCGCTCAGGCCGCTCGGTGTCGGTATCAATGTGCTGCCGCATGCGGTGCGCGAGCTGATCGAACTCGGCCTGCACGACCAGCTCGACGCGTCCGGCGTGCGCACGCGCGAACTCGCCTTCTTCTCGAAACACGGCAAGCCGATCTGGAGCGAGCCGCGCGGCATCGAGGCCGGCTACAAATGGCCGCAGTTCTCGATCCATCGCGGCACGCTGCAGCAGATCTTGCTTGATGCAGCCACCGAGCGGCTCGGCGCCGAGAACATCCTCACCAGCCATCATTTGACCGGCTGGACGGAAACGCCCGACGGCGTCCGCGGCGACTTCGTCGACAAGGCCACCGGCAAACCCGCCGGCAGCCATGAGGGGACGTTATTGATCGCCGCCGACGGCATCCATTCGGCGATCCGGCAGAAGCTCTATCCGCAGGAAGGCGCGCCGCTGTGGAATGGCCGCATTCTCTGGCGCGGCATCACCAAGAGCGATGCATTCCTGACCGGCCGCACTATGATCATGGCCGGCCATGAGATCCTGAAATTCGTCTGCTACCCGATCTCGCAAGAACCGGATGCCGACGGCAAATACGACATCAACTGGGTGGCCGAACGGCACATGCCGCCGACTTATGAATGGCGCCGCGAGGATTACAACCGCGCAGCGCGCCTCGAGGAATTCCTGCCTTGGTTCAAGGACTGGACGTTCGACTGGCTCGACGTGCCCGGCCTGATCAGCAACTGCCCGCACGCCTATGAATATCCACTGGTCGATCGCGATCCGGTCGACCGCTGGACCTTCGGCCGCGTGACGCTGATGGGCGATGCCGCACATCCGATGTATCCGATCGGCTCCAACGGCGCGTCGCAGGCCATTCTCGACGCCCGCGTGCTGACCCGCGAGATTCTTGCGCTTGGCGAAGTCCCGGCTGCGCTCGAAGCCTATGAGGCCGAACGACGCCCCGCGACCACCGACCTCGTGATGCTGAACCGCCGCAACGGGCCAGAACAGGTCATGCAGATCGTCGAGGAGCGCGCACCTGAGGGCTTCAATGTCGTCACCGATGTACTGTCGCAGCAGGAGCTCGAAGACATCGCCGCCAACTACAAGCGCGTCGCCGGATTTCAGGTTGAAGGCCTGAATGCGAAACCGCCGATCGTATCGATGCCGTGATCATCATGACTTTCCAGCGCGGGCTGATGCAGCTCGCGCTGTCGCGCACTCAGGCTGGATTCAAACTTCAATCCAGCCCATGCGCGATGACCTTGCGCATGACGTTCGGCAGAGCTTCATCATCCAGTGTTGCGATCAGGACCCAGCGCATCCCCTCCGGGGGGCGGGTGCGGGGCGGCACATGCGCCGTATAGACGGCAAGCTCCAGCGGGAAGTGAGTGAAGATATGGGTGACCGCGCCCGTTTTGCGATGCCACGCCGTGAGATTCTTCAAACTCGGCGCCTGCTTCAGGGCCTCCTTGTCGTCGTGACCGGCCAGCCACTCCGATGATGGCACCTCGGTCATATTCCCCAGCAAGCCCTTTTCCGGGCGGGTGCGCACCAGAAGCTCATTGCCGCGGGTGACGACAAAAGCCGCGCCGCGCCGCAGCGTGCCGGCCTTCTTCGGCAGTTTGCGCGGAAACGTCTCCTGATCACCACGGGTCTTTGCGGCGCAATCGTCATTGATCGGACACAGCGCGCAGGCCGGTTTCTTGGGCGTGCAGATGGTGGACCCCAGATCCATCAGCGCCTGGGCGCTGTCGCCGGCGCGCGACGGACCGAGCAGTGTGGCTGCGAGGCCCACGATCACCGGCTTGGATTTCGGCAGCGGCTCTTCCACCGCATAGAGCCGCGAGGTCACGCGCTCGATATTGCCGTCCACCGGCATGCATTGGCGGGCGAAGGCAATCGCGGCGATGGCCGATGCCGTATAGGGCCCGATGCCCGGCAGCGCGCGCAGGCCATCTTCTGTGTCCGGGAAAACGCCGCCATGGTCGCGCAGGACGGTGACGGCGCAGGCGTGGAGATTACGCGCGCGGGAGTAGTAGCCAAGCCCGGCCCACATCCGCAGCACGTCGTCCTGCGACGCGCTGCCGAGATCGCTGACGGTGGGCCAGCGCGCCAGGAACTTGGCGAAATACGGCCCAACCGCCTGCACCGTGGTCTGCTGCAGCATGATTTCCGACAGCCAGACCCGATAGGGATCGATGCCCTCGCCCGGTAATGGCCGCCACGGCAAGCGGCGGCGATGCTTGTCATACCAGGCGAGCAGTTGGGCCGGACGCTTTGCGGCGGCGCTTTCCCCGCTATCCCGTGCGGAAGGTTTCTTTCGTCGGGTGGCGGCGGCTGATAGACTCATGCCGACCATGTATCCAAAACGCCCGACCATGAACAAGCCCGGCTATATCTCGGCGAAACCGCTCTCCGTCCTGCTCGGCGGGGTGTTCGCCGATGCCTATGCCAAACAGGGCTTTGCCTCGCGCGAGCTGGTGACACGCTGGGCCGAGATCGCTGGCCAGCAGGTGGCGAATTTCTCCGAGCCCCTGAAGATCCAGTGGCCGCGTCCCGTGGAAGGCCAGCCGCAGGAGCCGGCGACATTGATCTTGCGTGTCGAGGGCCCGATGGCGCTGGAGATCCAGCATTCGTCGGATGCGATCCTGCAGCGGGTGAACCGGTTTTTCGGCTGGAATGCGGTCGGCAAGATCGCGCTGCGCCAGGCGCCGCTATCACGGCCACAGCCTCGCCGCACCGTGAAGCCGCCGGATGCAAAGGCCGTCGCCAAGGTTGCCGAGACGCTGCCCGAGGTCGAGGACGAGGCCTTGCGCGAGGCTCTGGCGCGGCTGGGCGCCTCGATCAAGCGAAGTTGAGGCTTTCCAGCCCGGCCGGAACCGGCGTGTGCTTGCCACATTTGTGGTTTCAAGTTAGCGAAGCGAACCCTTGTCCCGGCGTCCGCCGCCGCTCTGGAGCACTCCTTTGATCATCACGCGCCGTGACTTCACCGCCGCCCTTGCCCTGACCGGCGCCGCAGCAGCCATCGGCCTGTCGCCGCTGCAGCTGATCTCCGAGGCTTTCGCGCAGAACGCCGTCGACGTCGCCAAGCCGGTGTCGCTGCCCGACATGGCGCTCGGCCCGAAGGACGCCGCCGTCACCGTCACCGAATATGCCTCGATGACCTGCCCGCATTGCGCAGCCTTCACCGAGCAGGTGTTCCCGAAGATCAAGGAAGCCTTCATCGACACGGGCAAGATCCGCTTCGTGTTCCGCGAATTCCCGCTCGACATCAAGGCCGCCGCCGGCTCGATGCTGGCGCGCTGCATCGCCAAGGACGACTCGGGCAAGTATTTCGCCGTCATCGACATGCTGTTCAAGCAACAGAACGACTGGGTGTTGAAGAACACCGCCGAGACCCTGACCCGCATCGGCAAGCAGGCCGGCCTCAGCCAGCAGGCCGTGGAAGACTGCCTGAAGGACCAGGCGCTGCTCGACAAGATCGCCGCCGACCAGAAATACGCCAATGAAGTGCTGAAGGTGAACTCGACGCCGACCTTCTTCATCAATGGCGAAATGCTGAAGGGCGAGCAGTCGTTCGAGGAATTCTCCAAGAAGATCACCCCGCTGCTGAAGAGCTGAGGTCTTCTTATCCCTCCCCCGCTCTTGCGCGGGGTCTGGCGGACGAACTCGACCGTCGGACCCCACCGCGCAGCTTCGCTGCTTGAAGGCGGGATTTACGAGGCTGTAAGCGTCGGTCGTAGGATGGGTAGAGCGCAGCGAAACCCATCACGGTTCTGGCTTGTGGATGATGGGTTTCGCTCCGGCGCGATGCGCCTGCGCTCTACCCATCCTACGTCCATCCCGGATTCAACTGTCAAACAGCCACTCCCCTTCAGACATGCGTCATCACCCCTGTTGTTTGCGGCGCGGGGGCGCCGTCGTCTGTCGCATTCCCACCCTCCTGTGAGAGGGCGTGCGGAACGCCGGGTGCCCGTTGCACCCTTGGGCCTGATGCCAAATGCGGTCTTCCGCAATTGTGAGTGCATCAGGACTTTCGGAGGCGCCGAGCGATTGCCCGGCGTTCCGCCTGCGGTGTTTTTTCAGCCTGCTTGCGCTTTGCCTCAGCGAACGATCCGATCACCAAAACTATGGTCCCACGGCGGAGGGACAGGGAGCCTCAAGCGAGAAAGCCGGACGCATTTCGATTTGGTCGTCCGTCACACTGTCCAGAGGGTCTTTCCATCCCAAGGCTAGCCGTCTCCTTGCCAGTGGCAGTGCTGGCGCAGATCCGTCCTGCCCGAAGACAGACGTCACCCGTAAACCGCGTAACGCCGCATCTCCGGCGTCCACCGCATCCCGCCCCGCGAACGTGACGATCGCGATCGCCCCTCTCGGTGGGGCAGGACGGAGGGGAATATATTCAACGAAGGGATATTGTCAATGACAGATAGGAAAAAATGTATGGCGCGTCGTGCCGCCACACACTCGTCATTCCGGGGCGCGGCCGGCACTTGCCGGACACGAACCTCAGGCAAACTAATTGGTGTGCCGGGGAATGACGCGCCTGGATCGGGATTCCCTGCCACGCCAATTGTCGTGGCAGAGGACGCGGCCGTTAACCTCTGCAGCGCCCACGGATTAACTGTGTTTCCACCTGTAAACGCGCATTAAGGAACGCTTAAGCGCCATCTCCGCATTCTCATCCCATTAGCGTGAGGGCGTATCATGTTTGAAAATTTCATCTGCGAGATCATCGGCCTGGCATTTCTCGGCCTCTGCATCGCCGTACTCGGCGCGCCGCAGCAGCGTCGGCCGGATGGATATGCGCGGGACGTGTAAGCAAAACGCGGATCAACACTGCGCCTGCTAAGATCGATCCGGTCGACGATACCAAGGAGTTCGTCGCCGGCCGCCAGGAATTCACCGCCAATATTGCATTGATCGTCCATCGCACTGCGCTGCCGGGTATTGTCGGTGCCCAGCCATCAATCGGTCGAAGCTCTTACCTACTCTCTAGCAGAGCAGATAATTGAGCTTTTCCAAACTACACACGCCTCGTCGGCTATCGGCGCACGCAAAGATAATATTCCAGCTAAATTTTCATCGAAGTAGTGCTACTTCTGATTGACTTCCGCCAAATTCGTGACCAAATTGGGATCGTTCCCGGATGGGAACTGGAAATGAACCCGAGAACGGTTCTGGATCGATTTTGCCGGATGGCAGCCAAGACAACTGCGCTAGCGGATAACCTCCGCCGGAGTTGTGCTTTGCAGGGATCGGACCTGAACGGTTCTCTCTTAAGGAGAGACCGATATGAATCCCGATAATCTCATCATTCGTTACGAGCAAGTACATGAGCAGGTTGAAGGACCTGTTCGGCGGATCGTAGGCTTCGTCAAAGCGAAGAATATGCTCACGCTATTCGACGCTGCTGACCTCGAAGCAAACCCTCGCTCTGCGAAAGCGGGCGCCGTTACTGAAGCGATCATCGAGAGCATCACCGAAACTCCCGACACTTTTCCCTTTAAGACCAAGGGCGTTCTCGTTGGCGCATCGGACTATGATGCCCTTGACCGACGTCGTTATGGGCTGCGCTTCGAGAACACTCATATTGAGGGCATTCTCGATGGCGGGCACAACATGCTTGCAATCGGAACTCACATTCTTTCGGTCGCCACCGGTGACGAAAAGCTCGCGAAGAAGCTCAAGCGCTGGCCGGACTTCAAAGAGGCTTGGGAAGAGCATCGTTCAGCCGTTAACGCCTTGCGCAAAAGCTCCTCTGACGATCACGACGTTGCTGGCCCACTTGAATTTCTCATCCCCATTGAGATCTTGGTACCGTCGGACGTCGAAAATGCAGACGTGGTACAACAATTCAACCGATCGCTGCTGGATATTTGCGCTGCGCGCAATAACAACGTCGAACTGCGACTGGAATCGAAGGCCAATCAGAAGGGCTACTACGAAGCGCTAAGCGAAGCACTTCCGCCCGAGATTGTTACAAGAGTGGAGTGGAAAACAAACGACGGCGGTGACATTAAGGTGCGAGACTTGGTCGCCCTTGCATGGATTCCGCTTTCTGTTCTTGACCTGCCAGACGACGATGAGGGCCGGCCAGTCGAAGCTCCGATCCCTCAGAATATTTATCGGAATAAGGGTGAATGCGTGAAGCTGTTCGACCGTTTGATGAGCAGCCCGCAAGTGTCGAAACCCACGAACGGTGAGTACACTCACGAACTTCACAGTGAGGCAGTCAGGAGCGCTCTCCGTCTCGCTGGCGAATTGCCGATGCTTTACGATCGAATTTATCGGGACTTCCCGTACGCTTATAACGACGGGGAGGGAAAGTTTGGGCGCCTGAAGATTGTGAAGATGGCGAAAGACATGCGAACCACTCCTGTGACACATTTTACCAATGTGGAAGTGGAGTACAGCTATCCTGACGGCCTGATCATGCCGCTCGTGTACGGGCTTAAGGCACTGATGAGAAAGGGACGCAACGGCCATATCAGCTGGAAGGAAGATCCAAACACCTTCCTCGACAAACACGGCATCGCAATCGTCAAGAAGTACCGCGTCATTCTGGATGCATTCAACTTCGACCCCCAGAAAATTGGTAAAAACGAGGGGTCCTACAACTTGGTTCTCGATGCCTTCGAAACCGAGCTATTGAAGTCGAAAAGCGCATAAGGCGCTTGCTGGGAATGCGAACAACGTCGTGCCCCTCGGGGGCACGACAAGTCTGTCGTACGTATTACAGGCTAGCGTGCAAACTGTTACTAGGTTCGATACAACCTGCCCGTTAGAGGAGCGCTCGCCGGACGTATTAGTTACGTCTAATGCCGCAAATGGCCAATACCAATAGAGCCAACCGAACTGCAGCTAGCAGGCAAGCCTCCTCCCCTTAAAACAAGCACTTTTTTACTTGCCTCCCCCACCTATCCCCCGCAAAACCCTTGGGAAAAGCGGGGTTCCGCGGTTGCGCGGCTGCCCTCGTCTCGCCATTGTCGGGCCCAATTGAGAGCCGCGACCTGCGAGTCTCCACCCGCGCGGCACATGCATTTATGCTATTGTTCGTGCTGGGGGATTCGCGATTCTCGGGGCTTTTTTGAGAAAGTGGCCTGTCGGCTAACCAGAGTACCGTATCCATGAAACTCACGCGCCTGCGCCTGCACGGATTCAAGTCGTTCGTCGAACCGACCGACTTCATGATCGAGCCCGGTCTGACCGGCGTCGTCGGCCCCAATGGCTGCGGCAAGTCCAATCTGGTGGAAGCACTGCGCTGGGCGATGGGCGAAACCTCGCACAAGTCGCTGCGCGCCGCCGACATGGACGCGGTGATCTTCGCCGGCTCCGGCAACCGCGCCTCGCGCAACCACGCCGAAGTGGTGATGACGATCGACAATTCCGATCGCACCGCGCCGGCCATGGTCAATGACGCCGAAATCCTCGAAATCTCCCGACGCATCGAGCGCGAGGCCGGGTCGCAATACCGCATCAACGGCCGCGACGTGCGCGCCCGCGACGTGCAGATTCTGTTTGCCGACGCCGCCACCGGCGCGCGCTCGCCCGCCCTCGTCCACCAGGGCAAGATCGGCGAAATCATCCAGGCCAAGCCCGAACAGCGCCGCCGCGTGCTGGAAGACGCCGCCGGCGTCGCCGGCCTGCATGCGCGGCGCCATGAGGCCGAGCTGCGCCTGAAAGCCGCCGAAACCAATTTGACCCGCGTCGAGGACGTGATCGGCCAGTTGTCGGGCCAGATGGAAGGCCTGAAGAAGCAGGCCCGCCAGGCGATCCGCTACCGCGAAGTCGCCGGTAAGGTGCGCAAGGCCGAGGCCATGCTGTTCCACCTGCGCTGGATCCAGGCGCATGCGGACAATGCCGACGCCGCCACGACCCATGACCGCAACACGCTCGAACTCGCCGAAGCGACCCGCATCCAGGGCGAAGCAGCACGCATCCAGGCGATCCGCGCCTCCGAACTGCCGGCCATGCGCGAGGCCGAAGCCGCCGCAGCCGCCGGTCTGCAGCGCCTGACCAATGCCCGCGACATGCTCGACCGCGAGGAAGAGCGCTCCAAGGAGCGCGCCGCCGAGCTCGACCGTCGCCTCACCCAGTTCGAGGCCGACGTCGCCCGCGAAATGAAGCAGGCGGAAGACGCCGACTTCGCGCTGCTGCGGCTCGACGAAGAAGACGCCATGATCAAGGAAGAGATCATGCAGCGTGTCGAACTGCGCGGCGGCGTCGATGAGCGCGTCTCCGAAGCCGAGCAGGTGCTGGCCGCGGCCGAGCGCACCTTCACCGAACTCACCACCGCCCACGCCGACATGACGGCGAAGCGCAACCAGCTGCAGTCGAATGTGCGCAGCCAGGCCGATCGCCTGACGCGCCTCTCCGAGGAAATCGCCCGCGTCGAGAGCGAGATCGATGCGCTGACGGCGCAGACCTCGGGCTTCGGCGACCTCGACGAACTCGCGATGCTCATGGAGACCGCGCAGGAAATCCTGCTGCAAGCGGAATACTCTGTCGCCGAGAACGAGGCCGCGCATATCGCAGCCCGCCAGACGCTGGAAGCCTCGCGCGCGCCACTGGTGGAAGCCGACAAGAAGGTGCAGCGCCTGGAGACCGAAGCGCGCACGATCTCGAAGATCCTCAACGGCGAGACCAAGAACCTCTGGCCGCCGATCATCGACGGTGTCACCGTCACCAAGGGCTATGAGAAGGCCTTCGGCGCCGTGCTCGGCGACGATCTCGACGCGCCGGTCGATCCCTCCGCGCCGATGCGCTGGACCGATGCTGGCGAACATGCCGACGATCCGGCCCTGCCTTCGGGCGTCGAGACGCTCGCAGCGCATGTGAATGCGCCGGTGGAGCTGCAGCGCCGCCTGAAGCAGATCGGCATTGTCAGCAAGGATCAGGGTGCGGCCCTCGTCTCGCAGCTCAAGACCGGCCAGCGCCTCGTCTCGCTGGAAGGCGACGTCTGGCGTTGGGACGGTTTCGTCGCCGGTGCGCATGCGCCGACCGGCGCGGCACGCCGTCTCGCCGAGCGCGCCCGCCTCACCGATATCGAGGCCGATCTCGAAAACGCCAAGCTCGATGCCATCGCCAAGCGCGAAGCACTGGAAGCGGCCGAGCAGGCATTGAAGTCCGCGGCCTCGGCCGAAGGCGCATCGCGCGAAGCACTGCGCAATGCCCGCCGCGAAGTGGACCAGGCCCGCGAGCGCCATGCCACTGCCGAGCGTGAGATCAACCGCCACGCGGCCCGCCGCGCGACGCTGACCGAAGCGCAGTCGCGCCTCGGCAACGACAAGATGGAAGCCGAAGCCGGGCTCGAAAGCGCACATATGGCGCTGGAGGAGCTGCCGGAGACGGCGGATGCGGAAGCCAGGCTCACGGACGTCCGCAACGAGATCGAAGGCCATCGCCGCGCCGCGGCGCAGGTCCGCGCCGAAGCGCAGGCGCTGGCCCGCGAGGCCGAACTCGCCGACCGGCGCGTGCAGGCGATCATCGCCGAGCGCACCGACTGGCAGAACCGCAAGACCTCAGCCAGCTCGCAGATCGAGACGGTGGCGGCGCGTCAGGCCGAGCTGGTGCGCGAGCGCGCCGAGCTGGAAGACGCCCCCGCGATCTACATGCAGAAACGGCGCGCGCTGATCTCCGAAGTCGAGAATGCCGAGCAGGCCCGCCAGCTCGCGGCCAATGCGCTGCAGTCGGCAGAGAACATGATGCGCGAGACCGACCGCGAGGCACGGACGTCCATTGAGTTCCTGTCGCAGGCGCGCGAAGCCTGCGCGCGATCGGAAGAGCGCATGGAAAGCGGCAAGCGCCGCCTCGAGGATATCGAACGCGAAATCCGCGACATGCTCGAAGTGGAGCCGGAAGGCGTCGCGGCGCTCGCGGAAGTCCGGCAGGACGATACGCTGCCGCCGCTGCACGAGATCGAGGCCGATCTGGAGAAACTGCGCCGCGACCGCGAACGCCTTGGCGCCGTCAACCTGCGCGCCGAGGAAGAGCTCAACGAGGTCGAGGGCACCCATAACGGCCTCGCCACCGAGCGCGACGACCTCGTGGAAGCCATCAAGAAGCTGCGCACCGGCATCCAGAGCCTGAACAAGGAAGCCCGTGAACGGCTGATGACTTCGTTCGACATCGTCAACGGCCACTTCAAGCGCATGTTCGTCGAACTGTTCGGCGGCGGCGAAGCCGAGCTGAAGCTGATCGAAAGCGACGATCCGCTCGAAGCCGGTCTCGAAATCGTCGCCAAGCCGCCCGGCAAGAAGCCGCAGACCCTGTCGCTGCTCTCGGGCGGTGAGCAGGCGCTGACCGCGCTGGCGCTGATCTTCGCGGTGTTCCTCACCAACCCGTCGCCGATCTGCGTGCTGGACGAAGTCGACGCGCCGCTCGACGACCACAACGTGGAGCGGTTCTGCAACCTGCTGCACGAAATGTGCGGCTCGACCGAAACGCGCTTCATCACCATCACGCATAACCCGATCACCATGGCCCGCATGCACCGCCTGTTCGGCGTCACCATGGCGGAACGCGGCGTATCGCAGCTGGTGTCGGTGGATCTGGAGAACGCAGTCAAGATCCTCGATCAGGAAGTGGCGTAAGCTGGTTCGTAATTAGAACGCTGACGACAATGGCTCCCTCCCCCAAGCAAAGCGCAGTGGGGAGGGTCGGCCGATAGGCCGGGGTGGGGTGCCTCAGCGAACACAACGCGTGCGGCAACACCCCACCCGTCTCGATGCTCGCTGAACGCTTGCATCGATCCACCCTCCCCAGTCGCTTCGCTCCGGGGAGGGACAAGAGGAGCGTCGCTGCTGAATGACCGCCCCCGACCTCCCCGCCGAGCTCAGCGCCGCCCTCAACACCCGCCTGCACGGCTTCTCGCGCAGCGACGCCGCGGAGCGCTCTGACAATATCTCCAAGACCTATCGTTCCGGTGGCGGCTCCACGACCATCCGCAACGAGAACGACGCACTGGCCTATGCGCTGGCCCGTATGCCGGCGACCTATGCAGCCGTCATTGCCAGCCTCAATGCCCTGCAGGAGATCCGGCCGGATTTCGCACCGGCGACGCTGCTCGATTGCGGCGCCGGGCCGGGCACGGCGACATGGGCCTGCGCGGAAGCATTCGCGTCGCTGCATGCATTCACACTGCTCGATGCCAATCCGGCGTTGCGTGCGCTCGCGCTCGGTCTGGCTCAGGACAGCTACCGCATCCCTGCAATGGACTACATGCTCGGCGATGCTGCGGCGAAGATTGCTGACGCGCCATCCGCCGATCTCGTGATCGCGAGCTACGTCATCAACGAACTCAATGACGCCGCGCGCACCAAACTCGTCGCGGCGATGTGGGCGAAGACGAACGATACGCTAGTCATCGTCGAACCCGGCACGCCCGCCGGATACCAACGCATTCTCGATGCGCGTGCGCAGCTCATCAATACCGGCGCGCATGTGATCGCGCCCTGCCCGCATGACGATGCGTGCCCGCTGGTGAAGCCGGACTGGTGCCACTTCAGCCAGCGGCTGCAGCGCTCCCGCGTGCATAAACAACTCAAATCCGCAGAACTTCCCTATGAGGACGAAAAATTTATCTATGTCGCGCTATCACGTGAATCTGTCGCGCAGCGGCCGTCGCGCGTGCTCGCACAACCGCTAACGACGAAGATCGCGATCACAGCCAAACTCTGCACGCATGAAGGCGTTATCGCGGCGAGCGCGCCGCGCCGCGATAAGGCGCTGTACGCGAAGTTCCGCAAGCTTGATTGGGGTGACGCGGTCTCGTAGCCCTCAGCCGTCATTGCGAGGAGCGAAGCGACGCGGCAATCCAGAAGCCGCGAGCGAAGACTGGATTGCTTCGTCGCAAGTGCTCCTCGCAATGACGTGGAGAGACTACGGGAATAATCAAACTCACCCGGCGTTTGTTCTCATGATGCGACTGCGTCGCCAATCATCAGGAGTAACGCTGCAATGATCAAATCATTCGCCGCTCTCGCGGCACTGACTCTCGTTCTCGCCTCAAGCGCTGCATCGGCGCAGATGCTGAAGACCGCCGACACAGCGAAGGGCAAGACCTTCGTCGATGCCAAGGGCATGACGCTCTATACTTTCGACAAGGACACCGGCGGCAAGTCGATGTGCAATGGTCCCTGCGCCGAAAACTGGCCGCCGCTGTTCGCGGTGGACGATGCCAAGCCGACTGCCGACATGACCATCGTCGTGCGCGACGACGGCAAGAAGATGTGGGCCTATAAAGGCAAGCCGCTCTACACGTTCAAGAAGGACACCGCCGCCGGCGACACCAATGGCGACGGCTTCCTGAACGGTGCCTGGCATATGGCAAAGCCGTAAGCGCCTCTGCGCTGGAACGACCCGCTAGTTGCGAGATTGCGGCTAGCTCACTGCAAGGCCCCTCACCCGACCGGCTTCGCTGCGCTTCGCCAGTCGACCTCTCCCCGCAAAGAGCGGGGCGAGGTTAAGGAAGGTGGCGCCGTGCTTACCTCTCCCCGCTCTGCGCGGGGAGAGGTCGACATGCGCGCGTAGCGCGGATGTCGGGTGAGGGGCATGGCAACCGCCCTCACCTATATTCGGTATTAGCGAATCTCGTTTTCCTGCGGATAGACCGCTCTCAGAACGAATGCCGGATGCGGCCCATCACCTGATGCGCGACGGCATCGTTGCTGCCGACGATCGCATCATAGTTGACCGACAGTACCGTGAGCGGTGCCAGTTTTCCCGAGACGCCCGCACCGATCACACCGCGATCGCGCAGCGCGCTACCGGTCGAGGTGATGAATGAGCCCGGCAGTGTCGTATCGGCGAAGCTCGCATTGATACCACGCACGCCGTCGCTGAATTCATGCAGCCAGGCGAGGCGCAATTCCGGCGTCAGCACGTTGCCATTCAGCGCGTAATCGTAAGCAAACCGCGCGCCGACGCTGGAGCGCAGCGATTCCGAACTGTCCGAACCGACCACGAGGGCCGCCGCACCGCCGCGTTCGGCGAAGCCGTCGGTCATCACCCGCGTGTATTGCAGACCGATCTCCGGTGTGACAACCCAGACGCCGACGCGCAGGTCCGTGCCGACCGTGCCGCGGATCGAATAGTGATCGCCGCTGAAGGTCGCGGTGTTCGTCGTGCCAAGCGCAACACGCGTGGTGTCGTAGTCGCTGAAACCGTACAGGCCCATGACAGTCGCGAACCAACCCGTCGCCTGATAGGTGCCATAGCCGCCGATGGTGCCGGTCGAAATCTTGGTGTGGCTGCCGACGTTGTCGATATCGCCGCGGGTCAGCGCGTAGCCGCCGAACACGCCGGCGACGAGGCTGTCGGTGATATGACGGTCGTAGCCCGCAAGCACGTTGACGGTGTTCGACTTGAAACCCGGCGCGTCAGTCCGTGCGCCTTCGCGGGCGAAGCTCGCACCCGACGTGATGAACAGGCCCTGTTCGGCAGCGACAGCTACCGGACGCAGACCGGGCAGAGCCTTGGTCACCGGCGCATAGGCCATCGCATCGGCTGCATTGGCGCCCCAGCCGGCATCGACCAGCGCTGAACTTGCGCTGCCGGGGAATCCCGTCACTGCGGCCAGCGCACGATTGGCACTGAAGTTCCTGTCGAACATGCCGCTGTCGAACATCGCCAGCGCATTGCCGACACCGGACATATCGGTGCCGAGACCGCCGAGGCGGTTCTGCGTCAGGTGCTGGCCGACCAGCGAGGTCGTCTGGAACGCGTCGTTCATCGTCATGCGGGCAAGGCCCTGATAGGCCGTGGGCGTAAGCTGCGACAGCGCCGCACCGACATCGGCCGCGCTCGCAACGCTGTCGAGCAGGTTGACGACCGAGCTGCTGGTGGCGGTGGCTGGCAGATTATCGAACAGCGAGGCGACGCCTAGCGAGCCTGCACTGGCAAAGGACGAGAACGAAGACGACGTTCCGGTGATCACCTCGAACGACGTATAGAGCGTGCCGCCGATATTCACGGTCTGACCAGCCTGCAGCGCGGCGCGCTTGGCATCGGTGAGGCCCGCTTTGTTGTAGTTCAGCGTATCCGTGCCGACGCCACCATCGACCAGACCGACGATGCGCGAGCCCTTCATGATGTTGACGGTGTCGTTGCCGCCTTCCATGTTCACGGCGCGGCCGTTATTGCCGATGATGGTGCCGTAATTGGTCAGCACGTCGGCGCCCTCGCCCATCTGGATGGCGGAGCCGTCGCCGCGGATGAAGCGGGCGGAACCGGTGCCGGTATAGGTCACGCCGTTGAGCGTGCCGACGGAATTGGGATCTGCCACGCCCGTATTCATCAACACGATCGCATTCGGATCCGGGATCGCGCCATTGCCGATGATGGTGCCGTAGTTGACGATCGTGTCGTTATTGATCGACGGGGTCGCCGTGCTCTTGTTTTCCAGGCGGATCGCGTAGCCGCTCTGGCCGATAATGGTGCCGCTCGCATAGTTGATGATCGTGGTCGCGGCGACGCCGCTACGATCCGCATTGGTGTCCTTGTTGACGACGATCGCGGTGTTCGCGCCACTAATGGTGCCGTAATTGGTGATCGTGCCGCCACCGATGGAAATGCCTTCGCTGGCATTGCCGCGCCCACCGCTATCGAAACCACCGGCACCGGTGCCTTCGATGATGCCGTAGTTGATAATGGTGCCGACATTGTCGATATCGACGCCGTCGCCGTCGCCGTTGATCTGCGCGACGCCGTCGGAATTGAAGATGTTGCCGACGCCTGCATAAGTGCCGGTGATGCGGCCGTAATTGGTGACGGTGCCGGCGCCGTCAGAGCCGACGCCGGAGCCGTTGCGGCCGAGAATCGTGCCGCCCGCAGCGTTATTGACCGTGATGTCATTGTCGGCGGTGATGCCGTGACGTGCGCCGGAAATCAGGCCGCCGGCCTGGTTGTTGACGATAACACCAAGATTGCCGCCGGCGTCGATACCGTCCGAAGTGCCGTTTGCACCGCCGGATGTGTTGGCACCGAAGCTGCGAACGATGCCGAAGTTATTGATGACGGCGTTGATACCCGGACGGATCGCGTCGTCCGTCAGGGATTCGATCACACCGGTCGCGCGGTTGATGATCGTCATCGACGCGGCGCCGGTCATGCCGCGGAAATCGAGGGCTTGGCCCAGACCCGCATAGCCGGTGCCGCCGGCCTGGATCAGACCGGCGTTGTCGATCACGATCGTGCCCGACGTCATCGCCAGATTGAAGCGAAACACATCGTTCTGGGTCGAGCGCACGATGGCGCCGACATTGTTGAGGAAGGTGAAGGTCCGGCCCGCCGTAGCACCGGTGGCATCGATGACGCGCCCCGTGCTGGTGTTTTCTATCACGCCGGAATTGGTGACGACGACGCCGGTCGATGCGCCGTTCCAGCCGATGGTCGCCGTGCCGCTGGTGGAGCGCAGTGTGCCGGTGGCGTCGACCGTTCCGGTCTGCGTGCCGCTAAGCGTCTTTGTCACTGTGTCCGTCGTGCCTGCAGGCACAGTGAAAGTCTGGGCCTCCGCCGCCATCGGCGCGAACAGCGCCGCCACAGCCACACCCATCGCAAGCCGGCTCGCGCCGTTACGCCATTCCCACATCACAGTTTAAGTCCCCAGCCTTCAAAAGTTAGGGTTTCATTAGGTTTGGCGGATGACGGCTGGATGACGAATAGCGCACAGGCGCTAACCCGCAGGCGATCTGCTCACGTCTCCTGTCGACTGATGCAACATCGCAACGGTGCAGACCGACGATATCTCCTTTCAGAGTTGTAGCAGAGGGGCACAAATGACAGGGCCAATGGAGGAGCGTCTTTGAACGTATTCCACGCCAGCTGCGACCAATCCGTGCCGCGACATGCCTGCGGCCCCTGCTCCGTGGCCGCATGATCGGCCAAGCTATGGGTTTGATGGTTTTTTTTGGGGTTCTCACATGTCGACCGGCTGGATCGTTCTTGGCGTCATCGTTGTCCTGATCTTCCTGGCATTTGCTGCCTATAACCGGCTGGTGGCGCTGAGCCAGCGGGTCAACCAGGCCTTTGCCGATATCGACGTGCAGCTCAAGCAGCGCCACGACCTGATCCCGAACCTGATCGAGACCGTGAAGGGCTATGCGGCGCATGAGCGCGACACCCTCGACGATGTCATCAAGGCGCGCAATTCGGCGATGAACGCACAGGGGCCCGGTCAGGTTGCCGCCGCGGAAAACCAGCTCTCCGGCGCTCTCGGCCGGCTGATCGCGCTGTCCGAGGCCTATCCGGACCTCAAGGCCAATACGAATTTCCAGCAGCTGCAGACCGAGCTCTCGGACATCGAAAACAAGATCGCCGCCTCGCGCCGCTTCTTCAACAATGCCGTGTCCGAATACAACACCGGCATCCAGCAGATGCCTGCGGCCTTGTTCGCCAGCACCTTCGGCTTCCATTCGAAGGAGTTCTTCGATCTCGGCGAGACCCGCAAGGAGGTCGAAGCCGTGCCGCAGGTCAAGTTCTGATCGCGGCCTGAACCGAGCAGCACATCATGGCCGCCTATGGTCTCTATACGCATATCGCCTCGAACAAGACGCGTTCGATGCTGCTGCTCGCAGGGCTGTTCCTGCTGATCTACGTCATGGTGTTCGCCGGCGCCCTGATCGGCGAGGTGGTGGTCAACGGCAACGGCTCGGTTGCGTATTACATCAATGCTGCGACGCGCGACCTGATCAAGGCGCTTCCGTTCGCCACCATCGGCGCAGTGCTGTGGATCATCATCGCCTATTTCGGTCATCAAAAGATGATCGACAGCATCACCGGCAGCGAAAGCGTGACGCGGCAGGAGCAGCCGCGGCTCTACAATCTCCTCGAGAATCTCTGCATCTCGCGTGGCATCCCGATGCCGAAGCTGAAGGTGATGGACTCTGATGCGCTGAACGCCTTCGCCACCGGCCTCAACCCGCGGCAATATGCGATCACGGTCACCACCGGCCTGATGCGCGGGTTGAACGACGACGAAATGGAAGCAGTGCTCGGCCACGAGCTGACGCATATCCGCAACGGCGACGTGCAGCTGATGGTGGTCGCCGTCATCATCGCCGGTGTGGTCGGCTTCGCGGCTGAGCTGTTCTTCCGGATATTCATCAATTCCGGTTTCCGCTTCGGCGGCCGCTCCTCGCGCTCGTCGTCGTCCTCGAGCGACAACAAAGGCTCCGGCGGCGGTGCTGTCGTCGTCATCATCATCGCCGTGGCGCTGATCGCGCTGGCCTGGGCATTGTCGCTGGTGGTGCGCTTTGCGCTGTCGCGCTCGCGCGAATTGCTGGCGGATGCAGGTTCGGTGGAGCTGACCAAGAACCCCGACGCGATGATTTCGGCGCTGCGCAAGATCGAGAACCACGGCGAACTGCCCGGCGCGACATCGGCCGTCATGGAGATGTGCATCGACAATCCCCGCGAGGGTTTCGCCGACCTGTTCGCGACACATCCTTCGGTGGATTCGCGGGTCGCTGCATTGGTGAAATTCGCCGGCGGACACGATCCCGGACGGCTGGCGCTGCCGTCCGATACGGACGCCGCAGAGACTTCAAACGGCACAGAGACGCCGCCACTGCCGCCGCGCTCCGGTCCATGGAGCGACAATGCTGCGCCTACGGGCGCGCAGGAGCCACTACCAGGCCCGCCGTTACAGGGACCTTGGGGCCGTCACGCCTGACGCTTGTCTTAGTTGGTGGATTTGCGCAGTTCGAGCGCTTCAGTCTTTTCCGGCTCCGGCGTCTTCGCAATTTCCTTGGCCGGCTCGGACTTGATCGATCCGACGGCTTCGATCTTGCTGCTCTCGACGCGCGGCGTCGAGACGCGGGTCACCGTGGTGTCCGCGCCAGCGGAGGCGTCGGCCGAACGGGTCGTCGAGGGCGCGCGCAGCGAACGCGGCGCGGACAGCGAGCGGGCCATCAACATCTGGCCGCGGCCGCCCTGGTGGCGGAAATCGCAATAAGCGAAGCCCATGCCGGAGACCGAGCCGCGGAAGCTGCGTTCGTCATTCTTGTTGAGATTGAAGCACGGCTCGAACGGGATGCCCTTGATCGAGGCGCAGATGGATTCACCGCGCACCTGAAGCGTGTTGCCGGGCAAACGCATGTTGCGCGCCGGACCCGAGCCCGAGAACTGCACCGCGCCTGCAGCCCCGCCATCATCAAACACGCGGCCTGCGCCGCGTGTGCCGTCGAAACAGGTGAAGGCAAAGACCTTGCCGGCGACGAACTTGCGGGCCTCTTCGGCCGTCATCGACCCGGCCAGCGCGGGGGTCGCCACCGTGGCGGCGATCACCGCTCCCAACACATAACGCGCAACCATAGGATACTCCGAACAACCGAGCGCGGATGATCACCAGAAGTGACCGCCAGATGTCTTTACCCGCTGCTTACCATACCAACCGTGGCAACAATGGAGCAGGTTGGTTGGTAAAGTCTGAACGTGGTTTAGCCGATTTTTACCACGATTCGCCCGCGGACCTGCCCGGCCAGAACCTTGGCACCGGCGTCGATCACCTGGTCCAGCGTGATTTCCTGAGTGATTTCAGCGAGTTTGGCATGATCCAGATCCGTCGCCAGCCGCGCCCAGGCCTGCTTGCGCAGCTCGATCGGGCACATGACAGAATCGATGCCGAGAAGACACACGCCGCGTAAAATGAAGGGTGCAACCGAGGATGGCAGGTCCATGCCGGCTGCGAGACCGCAGGCGGCGATGGCGCCGCGATACTTCGTCATCGACAGGAGATTCGCGAGGGTGGTCGAACCGACGCTGTCGATGCCGCCCGCCCAGCGTTCCTTGGCCAGCGGCTTGGCCGGGCCGGACAGCTCGTTGCGGTCGATGATCTCGCTGGCGCCAAGGCTCTTGAGATAGCCCTCCTCCGAGGTCCGGCCGGTCGAGGCGATGACCTGGTAACCGAGCTTCGACAGCACGGCGATCGCCACCGAACCGACGCCGCCGGCCGCACCGGTGACAACGATCGGGCCGTCCGCGGGCTTCAGCCCGTGATTCTCGAGCGCCAGCACGCTGAGCATTGCCGTGTAGCCGGCGGTGCCGACCGCCATGGCGTCACGCGTGGTCATGCCGTCCGGCAGCCGCACCAGCCAGTCGCCTTTCACGCGGGTCTTTTCGGCATAGGCGCCGAGATGGGTCTCGCCCATACCCCAGCCATTGCCGATCACCTTGTCGCCGGGCTTCCAGTTCGGATTGGAGGAGGCTTCCACCGTGCCGGCGAAATCGATGCCGGCAATCATCGGGAAGCGGCGCACCACTGGTGCCTTGCCGGTGACGGCGAGGCCGTCCTTGTAATTCACCGTGGACCACTCGACCCGCACGGTGACGTCGCCGTCCATGAGTTCGGTTTCATCGAACTGCGTCAGCGCAACCGTGGTGCCTTTGTCCGCCTTGTCGATGCGGACAGCCTTGAACGTTCCCAACACGAGTCTCCCGAATTTTGCTTGTGATTTCTGCTGTCGAATTATGCCGTGCCGTGGCGGGAAACGCCACCCGCTACGGCCACTCCAGAGCTTTGCAGCCCTGCCCAGCCGTAGCGGCATAACGCGCCAATTGTGGGATCAGGCAGCCAGTTTCCGGGTCGCGGCAATATTGGCGATGGTCGCGGCGCAGGCCGTCGCCGCCTCGGTGCCCTTCACGACGAAATGCTCGCGGAAGAAACGCAGATGTTCAGCATGTTCGTGGAAATGCTGCGGCGTCAGCACGGCCGAGATCACTGGCACATCGCTGTCGAGCTGCACGCGCATCAACCCGTTGATGACGGCCTCAGAGACGAATTCATGGCGATAGATGCCACCATCAACGATGAGGCCGGTGGCGACGATCGCCACATAGCGACCGGTGCGTGCCAGCAATTTGGCCTGCAGCGGGATTTCGAACGCGCCGGGCACATCGAAGAAATCGATCTGGCTGTCCGGCACGCCGCGCCGCGCGAGTTCGGCGACGAAGCCGACACGACATTGATCGACGATGTCCTTGTGCCAGCACGACTGGATGAAGGCGATTCGCCCGGTCGCTGGTGCGGAGTTGAGGGAAGAGGAGGCTTTGAAGTTAGTCACAGGCTGATTCATGGATGCTCTCGCGGTTTGAGACCAGAATCAGGACGTACGGTCACACGCCGGGCATCCGCTTGAGGCGGTGACCCTGCGCATACCCGTTCTCTTTCATCCGGACTATGACCGTCGGCTCCGGCATCGCACCGGATCTGCTGACCCTGACGGTTGGACCCGTCAGGCGCTCGCGGGCTTCTGCACTCTCGTACAGTTACCGCCGGTGGGGATTTTCACCCCGCCCTGAGAACGAAGGCCGCTCCGGATGGAGCGGCTAATATCAATTTTCATCGCTGGAGGTCAGCGAGTCAACGCCGGGGAATGCAGATCACGCCGGCTGCGCGACCGCCCGCTCGACCGGTTTCTCTACGATCGGCAGATTGATCAGCGCCGACAGCACGCCGAACAGCACCGACAGCCACCACACCGGCGTGTAGGAGCCGAACTTGTCGAACACGATGCCGCCCAGCCAGGCGCCCAAGAAGCCGCCGACCTGATGGCTGAAGAAAGCAAAGCCATACAGTGTTGCCAGCCAGCGGGTGCCGAACATCAGCGAGACGAGACTCGATGTCGGCGGCACGGTGGAGAGCCAGGCAAGACCGCTGATGGCACCGAAGACGAGCGCCGACGTCGTCGTCAGCGGCAGCATGATGAAGGCCACTGTCGCCAGCGCGCGGGTAAAATAGATGAATGAGAGAATATAGCGCTTCGGCAGCTTGCCCTGCACATAGCCAACTGTGAGCGAGCCGATGATGTTGAACAGGCCGATGATCGCGATCACCCAGCCGCCCGTCGCCGCCGGCAGGCCGCGATCCACAAGATAGGCCGGCAGATGCATGGTGATGAAAGCAAGCTGGAAGCCACAGGTGAAGAAGCCGAGCACCAGCAGCACATAGGAGCGATGGCCAAAGGCCTCCGTCAACGCGCTCTTGAACGACTGTTCCTGCACCGGTGATGCAGCGTTCGACGCCGCCGCCGGCGGCGTCGCCAGCACCATAGCCAGCGGGATGACGAGCAACATCAGCACCGCAAAGGTGGTGAGCGTCGCCTGCCAGCCGGTGTTATCGATCATCGCCACAGTGAAAGGCGCGAAAATGAACTGGCCGAACGACCCCGCGGCCGTGCCGGCGCCGAGCGCGATGCCGCGCCATTCCGGCGGCATCAGTTTGCCGAAGGCGGACAGCACCAGATTGAAGGAGCAACCCGACAGGCCAAAACCGATCAGCAGTCCAGCGCTGATATTCAGCTCGAGCGGGGTCGAGGAATAGCGCATCATCAGCAAACCAGCCGCATAGAGGAAGGCGCCCACGCAGATCACGCGCACGCTGCCGAACTTGTCGGCGACAGCACCAGCGAAAGGCTGGCCGATGCCCCAGAGCAGGTTTTGCACGGCGAAGGCGAGCGCGAAGACATCACGACCCCAGCCGAATTCCTGGCTGAAAGGCTGCATGAAGAAGCCGACGCTGGAACGCGGGCCGAAGGTCAGCATGCCAATCAGCGATCCGCAGATCACGATCACCAGCGGGGTACGCCAGCCCAAACCAGATACCGGGCGCGTTGCGCCGTCGATTGCCGCCATGTCGTTTCCCCGGATCGAACAGATGCAGAATTGGACCGGTGCTCAGGCCACAAGCGCGACACGTGCCGCCCGGACCGGCCCCAGGGAGGATTAATGCATTCGCATGGAAATCCCAATGGGGATGATCGGGATTTCAGGAGATGCATTGCTGGGATGCAATTTGGTGTGCGGCTTCCTCCCCCAATAAGCCAAGAGCGGCGCCGGGCATGGCACCGCTCTTGGATAGGCTCGGAGGTAAATCAGGAAGGCCTTACGGCTTGACCTCGGAGAGTTTGGCGGAGATCTCCGCCGTCTGCGCCGCCGTGCCCCAGGTCGGCGCCTCGCTGCCGTCGCCCCATTTGCGTGGGCGATAGAAGGAGTGCACGCCGGTCTTGTACATCTTCTTCATCTCGCGGACCCAGGACGGGTGCACCCAGTATGCGTGGTAATGCGTGGACTTCGCGACTTCCGGCAGCCAGATCCGGCCGTCGAGCGTCGCCTTCGCGATCTTGCGGGCGCGCTCCCACATGTCCGGCTCTTTCACGACATCCGGAATGCCGTCGCAGGCGAAGGTGAACTGGCAGGCCAGGCGACGATGTTTGTTCTGATAGACGACACCGCAGACGGTTGTCGGATAGAAGCCGGAGAACACGCGGTTCATCACCACCTGCGCCACCGCCATCTGGCCGCGCACCGCTTCGCCGCGGGCTTCGAAGTAGACGGCTTCCGCCAGGCATTTCTCCTGCTTGCCACGGGTCTGATCGGTGAGGCCCATGCGTTCGGCCGGCGTCTTCGCACGCTGATTGGCGCTGTTAACCTCGCCCTTGCCGGCAACGCTTTCGCCGCCGTCGGTCGGGCTGATCGCCGCTTTCGGCAACGCCGCCGTAGCTTTCATATCCGGGTCGAGGGTCGAACCCGGCATGGTAATGTCTGGCATCACGATGGTGGGCTCTTCGCCGGGCTGCCAGCGCTCCATGGTCTCGACCGATGCGCCAAGCGACGAACTTCCGAAAAACAGGCTCGCGGTCTTCACAGAGAAACCGTCCTTGGCCGGCGCCGGCTCGACGGGGATCACCGCTGCATCGGCCTTGGCGTCCTCGGCAGGCTGCACGGGCTGCGATGCATCGTATTGAGCGAGCGGCGGGGCACGCAGCGCTTCATCGAGTTCTGGATCGAGCGGAGCATGCTCCGCAGGCGGCAGTGCATCGACGGTCTTGGCGCCCATCACCGATCTGTTGTCGTCGAATGAATCCTGCTTTGCCGGCTCATCGGGCACCACGGTCTCCGGCGCACGGATGGCCAGGCGATCGCCCTTCAGCGAGCGATCGACTTTCGGAAAATCGGCAGCCTCATAGCGGCGCGGCGGCTGCACCAGCGGATTCCGCGTCAGCGCACCGGTGATATCGATGCCGGAATTGTCGAGACTGGCGAGTTGCAGATTGGGATTGCGCGAGGCGGTGCCGATCGGGCGACCGAACGAAAAAGTCGCGACCTGAATGGAGGAGACGGAGGGCGCAAAGACGCGCTTCTGCCAGCGTTCCGTCACGCCCGGCTGGCGAGCCAGCAGCGAGGCGATGTCCTGATAGCCAGATTCTGTCGGGGCCAATGCGAAGATGCAGAGACCGAGGCCGAAGAACGCGCCACGCGCGCCCTTCGGCCGGTTACGCAGTACTAACATCGATACGCTCACGCAACGCTTACACCAGCATCGCCCTGCACGGCACTCATCAGCACATCCGTACATTTCGATCTATTTCGTTAGTACGGAATCAAAGTTGCCGCGGAGTTAATCGGCGATGCAACGACGCCACACGCAAGCTGCACGAGCGCAGTGCGAAATCATTCGAAAACCTTGGTAAACCGCAGCTCCACAAAAGTAGTAAACATCGCGTTGACAAAGATGATGAAGAGAAATTCGCGCAAGCGTGAAAAAGTTTGCGAGTTCCATTTTGCAGAGTGGACATACACTCCTTGTCGTCCCCGCGAAGGCGGGGACCCATAACTACCGTCAGCGTAGTCGAAACGGCAGAGTTACGACGACAGCGCATGTTCGATATCGACGGCGTGTATGGATCCCCGCCTTCGCGGGGATGACTACGGAGGGTGACGTAGCCAACAAAAAATGGCCGGGGAACTCCCCGGCCATTTTGCAAAATCGTTGATCGTGAAACCGAGGCACTTACGCCTGGCTGGAAACTTCCTTGCCGAGCGCTGCCTGCGCCGCGGCGAGACGCGCGATCGGCACGCGATAGGGCGAGCACGACACGTAGTCGAGGCCGATCTGATGGCAGAAGGCTACCGATGCCGGATCGCCGCCGTGCTCACCGCAGATACCGACCTTGATATCAGGACGCGTCTTGCGGCCACGGGTGACGCCGATTTTCACCAGTTCGCCGACGCCGCTGCGGTCGACCGTGATGAACGGATCGACGGGCAGAATGCCCTTGGCGATATAAGTACCGAGGAAGCTCGCAGCGTCGTCGCGGCTGATGCCGAAGGTGGTCTGCGTCAGATCGTTGGTACCGAACGAGAAGAACTCTGCGGTCTCGGCAATTTCACCGGCCAGCAGACAGGCCCGCGGCAATTCGATCATAGTACCGACGGAGTAGTTCAGCTTGCCGCCGGTCTCCTTCATCACGGCCTGCGCGGTGGAGTCGATGCGCGCCTTGATGAGATCGAACTCCATCTTGGTGACGATCAGCGGCACCATGACTTCGAGGCCGACCTGTTCGCCGGTGCGCTTGCCCGCTTCGATCGCGGCTTCGAACAGCGCGCGGGCCTGCATCTCGGCGATCTCCGGATAGGTGATCGCAATGCGAACGCCGCGGAAACCGAGCATCGGATTGAATTCGGCGAGATCACGCGCACGGTCCGCAAGCTTGCGCGGATCGGTACCCATAACACGGGCCACTTCCTCGACTTCGCCCTGGGTGTGCGGCAGGAACTCGTGCAGCGGCGGATCGAGCAGACGAATCGTGACGGGCAGGCCCTTCATGATCTCGAACAGCTCGACGAAGTCAGCACGCTGCATCGGCAACAGCTTGGCGAGCGCGGCGCGACGCGCCTGCTCGTCTTCGGCGAGGATCATCTCGCGCACGGTGCGGATGCGGGTCTCTTCGAAGAACATGTGCTCGGTGCGGCAAAGGCCGATGCCTTCGGCGCCATACTTGATCGCCGTGCGCGCATCTTCTGGCGTATCGCCGTTGACGCGGACCTTGAGCTTGCGGACCTTGTCGGCCCAGCCCATCAGCGTTGCGAATTCGCCCGACAATTCCGGCTCGATCATCGGCATGCGGCCGGCCAGCACATGGCCGACCGAACCGTCGATGGTGATCACGTCGCCTGCCTTGAACACACGGCCACCGATCGACATGGTGCCGCGGCCGTAATCGACGCGGACGGTGCCGCAGCCGGAGACGCAGGGCTTGCCCATGCCGCGTGCGACGACCGCCGCATGCGAGGTCATGCCGCCGCGGGTGGTGAGAATGCCTTCGGCAGCGTGCATGCCGTGAATGTCTTCCGGCGAGGTTTCGACGCGAACCAGAATGACCTTCTTGCCATCAGCCTGCAGCTTGGCGGCTTCATCCGACGAGAACACGATCTCGCCCGAAGCGGCGCCCGGCGACGCCGGCAGGCCCGTGGCGATGACGTCGCGATTGGCTGACGGATCGATGGTCGGATGCAGCAGTTGATCCAGCGAGGCCGGATCGATGCGCGACACCGCGTCCTTCTGCGAGATCACGCCTTCATTGGCGAGTTCGACCGCGATGCGGATCGACGCCTTGGCGGTGCGCTTGCCGTTGCGGGTCTGCAGCATCCAGAGCCGGCCCTGCTCGACCGTGAACTCCATGTCCTGCATGTCGCGGTAGTGCTTCTCGAGCTGGGTGTAGATGCGCGTCAATTCCTTAAACGCCTCCGGCATCGCCGCTTCCATCGACGCCTTGTCCGAACCGCTTTCGATCCGCGCGTCTTCGGTGATGTCCTGCGGCGTGCGGATGCCTGCCACCACGTCTTCACCCTGCGCGTTGATCAGGAATTCGCCATACAACTTGCTCTCGCCGGTCGACGGATTGCGCGTGAACGCAACGCCGGTGGCCGAGGTCTCGCCCATATTGCCGAACACCATGGCCTGCACACTGACGGCGGTGCCCCACGACTCCGGGATATCGTGCAGGCGGCGATAGGTCACCGCGCGGGCATTCATCCAGGAAGAGAACACGGCGCCGACGGCGCCCCAGAGCTGCTCATGCGGATCCTGCGGGAAGTCCTTCCCCGTTTCGCGCGCGACAGCTTCCTTGTACTGGCCGACGAGCTTGACCCAGTCGTCACCATCGAGATCGGTGTCGAGCGTGTAGCCCTTGTTGTCCTTGTAGGTGTCGAGAATGTCTTCGAAGTGATGATGCTCGAAGCCGAGCACCACGTCGGAATACATCGTGATGAAGCGGCGATAGCTGTCATAGGCGAAACGCTTGTCGCCGGAGAGTTCGGCCAGCGCTTCCACCGTGGTGTCGTTGAGGCCGAGGTTGAGGACCGTGTCCATCATGCCCGGCATCGAGGCGCGGGCGCCGGAGCGCACCGAGACCAGCAGCGGATTTTTCTCGTCGCCGAAGCCCTTGCCGGTGATCTTGCCGACGGCGTCGAGCGCCTTCTCCACCTGCGACTGCAACTCCTTCGGATAGGATTTGCCGTGCGCGTAGAAATAGGTGCAGACCGAGGTCGGAATGGTGAAGCCGGGAGGCACCGGCAGGCCCAGATTGGCCATTTCGGCGAGGTTCGCGCCCTTGCCGCCGAGCAGGTCGCGCATGCCGGCCTTACCTTCGGCCTTGCCGCCACCGAAATTGTAGACCCACTTGCCGGCCTTGATGACATCCGTCACCGGCTTGCTGGCGGCCTTCTTGACGGCCTTGGTCACTGACGTCTTGCCTGCAGAAGATTTGGCTACAACCGCTTTCTTGGATGCGGGAGCCTTTGCAACCGGCTTCGGAGCAACCTTTGCTTTCACTACCGTTTTGGCCTTCGCCGCGGATTTAGCTGCAGGCTTGGCAGCTGGCTTCTTGAGCGCCTTGCGGGCCACCGAAGCTGCTTTGGGTGCAGCCTTGGAGGGCTTTGACTTTGCAAGGGCTTTCTTGGACTTCGAGGCGGTTTTGGCCATGGTTCTCAATCAATCCGCGAGAGGAAACGACAGGGAAATGTGCCGCGTTACACCACGTTTCAGGGACGTGGCGCAAGCAGCCCGGAGGTACCTGTGTAGGTAATAGCCGTGTCAGAATTTAGCCGATTTTGAGCAGCCTGAAGACGCCGAGCCCCACCAGCCCGATAAAGATCAAATAGATCGCGACGATGAAGTTCAGCAATCGCGGCATCAACAGGATCATGACTCCAGCGATGAGCGCAACGATCGGCTGGATATGAGCTGCCGTGATGACCATGGACTATCTCCGTGAAGGGAATCGATTCGGCGCAATGCGCGCCGCGGGGATTTAGCAGCATAAAGACGCCCTGCCCATCAATGGGTTCCCGCATACCTGCATGCAGTGCATCAAAAACCAGCAATTGCGCGTGGAAAATTCCGGAACGATCGCTGGCGGCATGCATTGGCCGACGGTGAATAAATCAGACCAGGCTGGATGGCACAGACCGGCGCGCAAGCCGGACATCGTTCACGAAGGAGAACACCATGCGTAACAAACTTATTGCAGCGGCGGCTCTTGTCGGCGCGCTCGGCGCACCACTGGCCGTGCAGGCACAGGGCGTCACCGTCGGTGTATCGAGCGGCGATCGTGTGATCGTCGACAACAACGATCCGGATGGCATCACCGTGCAGGAGCGTCCGGCCTTTCGTGAATATGTGGTGCGCGAACGCGTACCGGCCTTCACCGTGCCCGACCGCATCGTGGTCGGCACCACACTGCCTGAGGCCGGCGTGACCTATTACGACGTGCCGCAAACAGTCGCGACGACGCCGTATCGCTACACGGTGGTGAATGGTCAGACGGTACTGGTGGAGCCGCGCTCGCGCCGCATCGTGCAGGTCATCGACTAGCGCATCACGGCTGACACAGGATTCGTTCGGGCGCCGCGAATGGCGACCGGGCGAAGAAGCCCCGCCCCGGTCATCCCCCACCGGGCGGGGCTTTTTCCTTTATATGAAGAGCCCCCTCACCCGCGCGCAACGGCGCGCGACCTCTCCCCGGTGGGGAGAGGTGAATGAGCGTCGCGGTAACGATTAAGTTCGGTCGGCATGCGCAGAGCCCTCCTCTTACCTCTCCCCACCGGGGAGAGGTCGCCACGTGAAGCGTGGCGGGTGAGGGGGAGAGCACTGTGCGAGACGTTAGCTGCTCTTCAGCAGCGACAGGATGTGGTTGGTCGACTTGTAGCTCGCCACCGCATTGTCGCGGAAGCTCGGCGTCCAGTTCGACGCACTGCGTTCTTCGTCGCTCATCGCCGAATAGGTGTTGAGAATGCCGAGACTGAACTGACTGGGATCGCCGCTTTTTTGGCTTGCCTGCAACGCCTCGAGAATGCTGGTGCGATTGCGGGCATCGAGCACCTGCTTGGCGGCAAAGCTCTCCTCCTTCGAGAACAGACCATCCTGATTGAGCGAGATCGCCGAGAGCGAACGATTGTCGACGGCGGAGAAATCCGCAAGCTGGCCGGTCTTGCGCCCGCTGTCGTAAACCAGTTCGCCCTTGCCCGCCTCTTTCGCCGCCTTGGCTTGCGCATCCAGCGCCGCGCGCACGCTCTTCGCAACGGTGGCGATGTCCTTGACGGGCACGCTCGTGTCAGGCTGCGCGAGATAGGCAGCGACGGGATCGTTGGCGATGCCTGATGGCGCCTTGGTCGGTGTCTGGTCGGTCGCCTGAATGCCCTTCAGCACGGCCTCGCGCTGCGCGGACCAGGTCGCCGAGACTTTCTCTTCGCTGCCTGCGCTATCGAGATAATCCAGCGCGGCCTTGTAGATGCCACTGAAATCGCCGGTGAGCTTGGCTGTCCCCGCGGCAGGCGCGAGCGCCGCATTGAAGCGATTGCCCAATTCGGCCTTGGCGACCGTCTGCTCATCGGCAGTGAAGGTGCCGCCATTATTGGTGGCCATGGCATAGAGCGAGCGGCGATCCAGCGTCGAGAGATCGATGGTCAGCTTGCCGTTCTTGTCCAGCGGCCCCGTCGCCTTGGCAGCGACATAGAGGCCGGCGAGCTTGCCCCTGAGGTCTGTGATGACGGTTGCGATATCCTTGTCGGAGCCGGAGCTCGCGAGCTTCGCCCGCGCCGCCTCCGACAGCGTCAGATTGGTCGCCGCATCGGACGAGGACGACGAGGCGCTCTCATTGCTGTTGAGCGCATTGGCGAGCGACGGCTGGGCCGTAGCGGCGGCCCGCGCATAGGCGGAGCCGTAATTGGCATAGGGATTGAGGCCGGTATTGACCGAAGTCATGGGGCAGTCCTGTCCGCGCTTGGAATGCGACGGTTAAGAAACCGTTACGGAACCGGACCATTTCAAGTTGTGGTTAATGGAAGGTAAATGTTTCGGGAGATTGCTGGAAATATCGTGAGGACTGCGCTGCCTCGCACCGGACCCAAGCTCGTCATTCCGGGGCGCGTGCGCATCTTCGCGCGCGCGAACCCGGAATCTCGCAGTGTTTAGCCATTTCGATTCCGGGTTTGGGTTAGCCGCCTGCCGGCGTCGCTCCCGTCCCGGAATGACGAGAGCCTTAGTCTTGAATCTTCGAGAAATCCGCCACCGCACGCGTCGCCGCGCGGATCTCGTTCAACAGCTTCAGACGATTTTCGCGGACAGCCGCGTCGTCGTCATTGACCTTCACCTTGTCGAAGAACGCATCCACCGCCGGACGCAGCTTGGCCATCGCGGTCATCGCGTCGGCAAAGTCTTCCTTCGCCACCGCGGCGCTCGCTTCCGGCCCGACCTCGGCAATCGCCCTGGCCAGCGCCTTCTCTTCATCCAGCTTGAACAGCGCGGCATCTGGCGCGCCGTCGAACTTGCGCTTGTCCTTCTTCTCCTCGATGGCGAGAATATTGTTGGCACGCTTGGTGCCAGCCAGCAGGTTCTTGCCGTCGTCGCTGTCGAGGAACTTGCCAAGCGCCTCGACGCGGCGGACCACCATCAAAAGATCGTCCTGACCGCCGAGCGCGAACACCGCATCGACGAGATCGTGACGCGCGCCCTGGTCGCGGAGCTGGACCTTGAAGCGATCAACAATGAACGCAAATAGCTCGTCCTGCCAGGACGGTCCTATCGCGAGAGATTTCCCGAGTTCCTTCATTGCTGAAGCCTCAGCTAAATCCGGTGCGACTTTAAGCATGGCGCGAGCCAAAGTATCCCCGTGAAGACCGGCTCCACTCAAGCCCGTCATGGCTGCTGCAAGAACATGCAGTGCGTCAGTCTGCTTCTGTTGCTGCTTGTGCACCTCACCAGCGAAAGCAATCCAAGTCCTCAAGGCGAAGCGGATATTATTTTCAAGCAGAATTCGAATGAAACCGAGCGCAGCTCGACGCAAAGCAAAGGGATCTTTTGATCCCGTCGGCTTTTCATCGTTCCGCCAAAAACCGACCAGCAAATCCAACTTATCAGCGATCGCGACTATGAAAGATATAGGATCGCGCGGCACATCATCCTGTGGACCGACGGGCTTGTAATGCGCCTCGATCGCATTGGAAACTTGCCTATCTTCTCCTTGCAGGTCGGCGTAATAGCGCCCCATCAAACCTTGGAGTTCGGGGAACTCACCAACCATTTCGGAAACAAGATCGGTTTTTGCGAGCAAAGCTGCACGAGTAGCCTTGCCGACATCTTGATTGCCGCCGTGCGCTAGAGCCTCTGAAATGTACTCGATACGTTTCACACGCGAATATTGACTTCCCATTTTCTGATGGAAAACGATATCGGAAAGCTTTGGCAGCCGGTCTTCCAGCTTGGTCTTCAGGTCCGTCTCATAGAAGAACTTCGCATCCGACAGGCGCGCGCGGATGACGCGCTCGTTGCCGGCGATGATCGCGGTACCGCCGTCGCTCGCCTCGATATTGGCTGTTATGATGAACTTGTTGGTCAGCTTCTGCGTCTTCGGATCGCGGACCACGAAACATTTCTGGTTGGCGCGAATGGTGGCGCGGATCACTTCATCAGGGATCGACAGGAAGTCCTTGTCGAACGAACCCATCAGCACCACAGGCCATTCGACCAGACCCGCCACTTCATCGAGCAGGGCGGGATCTTCGACCAGTTCAAAGCCCTGCGCGAAAGTGAGCTGCCGCGCATCGGCCAGGATGATCTCCTTGCGGCGCTCGGGATCGAGTATGACCTTGGCATGCTGCAGCTTCGCGACATAATCGTCGAAGCGGCGCACCTCGAATGCATCCGGCGCGAGGAAGCGATGCCCCCTCGTGGTCTGGCCGACGCTGATGCCGCTGAGATCAAATTTCACGACTTCCGGCTCTTCGGTCTCGATGCCGAAGGTGGCGACGATGGAATGCAGCGGACGCACCCAGGTCAGCGCGCTCGACTTCGCCGAGAGCTCGCCCCAGCGCATCTGCTTCGGCCACGGGAAGGTGCGGATGATGAGCGGCAGGATTTCGGCCAGCACGTCGACCGCGGGCTTGCCGGGCTTCTCGGTGAGCGCGATGTAGAAATCGCCCTTGGGATCGCGCTGGATCTTGGCTTCGTCGAGCGAGTTGAGACCGGTCGCTTTCAGGAAGCCCTGGATCGCCGCTTCGGCGCCACCCACGCGAGGTCCCTTGCGTTCCTGCTTGAGGTCCGGCTGCCGCGCGGGAATGCCGTGTACGGTGAGTGCGAGGCGTCGCGGCGTCGCGAAAGCCTTGGCACCTTCATAGACGAGGCCTTCGGCAACCAGTCGGTCGGTCACCATGCGGCGCAGGTCTTCCGCCGCCTTGGCCTGCATGCGGGCGGGGATTTCTTCGGAGAACAGTTCGAGGAGAAGATCGGGCATCAGGCAGCACTTCCGGCTTCGGTATGCACCCACGCTTCGCCGCAGGCCTTGGCGAGTTCGCGGACGCGCATGATGTAGCTCTGGCGCTCGGTGACCGAGATCACGCCGCGCGCATCGAGCAGATTGAAAACATGGCTGGCCTTGATGCACTGGTCATAGGCCGGCAACGCCATCAGATGTTCTTCGCGCTTGTCACTCTTCCAGCCGGCATCGAGATATTTCCGGCACGCGGCCTCGGCCATCCTGAACTGCTCGAACAGCATCGCGGTATCAGCATGTTCGAAATTGTGCCGGGAATATTCCTGCTCAGCCTGCAGGAAGACATCGCCATAGGTCACCTTGTCGGCGCCTTCGCGGCCATTGAAGTTGAGATCGTAAACGCGATCGACGCCCTGCACATACATGGCGAGGCGTTCGAGACCGTAAGTGAGTTCGCCCGCCACCGGCGCGCATTCGACGCCCGCGACCTGCTGAAAGTAGGTGAACTGGCTGACTTCCATGCCGTCGCACCAGCATTCCCAGCCGAGGCCCCAGGCGCCCAGCGTCGGGCTCTCCCAGTCGTCCTCGACGAAGCGCACGTCATGCAAGGCGGTATCGATGCCGATGGCTTTCAGCGACTGCAGATAGAGATCCTGCAGGTTGGCCGGCGATGGCTTCATGATCACCTGGAACTGGTAATAATGCTGCAGCCGGTTCGGGTTCTCGCCGTAGCGGCCATCCTTCGGCCGGCGCGACGGCTGCACATAGGCGGCCTTCCAGGGCCTCGGCCCCAGCGCGCGCAGCGTGGTTGCGGGATGGAAGGTACCGGCTCCCATTTCCATGTCGTAGGGCTGCAGGATCACGCAACCCTGCTCGGCCCAAAACCGCTGCAGAGCGAGAATGAAGCCCTGGAACGAGCGTTCCGGGCGCATATGCGGAGGCAGAGAGTCCGAGGAGACCATGGGATGTTTTCTGGGCCGTTTTTCCGGGGATTCGCCAAGGGGATCAAGGCGGATCAAAGCGCGCGGACCGTATCCACGCCGCCTTCGGGAATCAAGGCAATGCGGCCCGATTTGGCGGTAACCGGCGGGTAACTGCGCCGGGAAATGGCTTGATCGGCAGGGGTCGTCGTTAAGCTCCGCACGCTATCCTGACGACATCGATGGGAACGAACCGGTCGTCGGGACTTGCCCCATTGAACGGTCCGGCAACGACGGTTGCACGGGCCGGAGACCTCCAAGTCTTAGGTTGTCCAAATCTGCAGGGCCAAGGGATCTCCAAGCCTGAAAGCCCAACTTTGTCGCCGGCCTCAAGGACGTGCCCGTCCTCAGGCCGGCGCAAATGTTTGTAGGCCTGGCTTGCGGTTCCTACCCCGGCCGATAGGCGCCTGTGACGGGATCGCGGCGCAGGGTCGGGACTTCCGCAGTCCCGCTGCGTTCGGCCACCCGCGCCTGGCGGGCTTCTTCCAGTTCATGATTGATACGCTTGGCAGTTCTGTAGGCCCAGCGGACAACGGCTGCGCTCCCAAGCGCGCCTGCGAGTGCGACCAGCGGCGGCATCTGTCGATTCCTGTCGTTCATCTCAAGCCCCCTGCCGATAATCTTACGCAAGTGCCGGTTTCCCGCAATTGGCTTTTGCGACACCAAATGCCGCGCAATACCGACGGCTTGTTATTTCGAGCATGATCTGATCCGAAAACCGGCGGCCACTTTTCGGGATCATGCTCTAAAAGCCGTATTTGGACCACATCGCGCGAGTCTCCAGCGCCGAGATCAGCTGCTCCGGCAACCCCGACAGGCCATCCACCGAGATCTGCGAGCCTGCTCCCGATTTGCGACCGAGCAGACCCGACAACATCCCTGTCGGCTGCGCGATCACCGGCATCTGCACCTTGTCGCCATAGCGCGCGCGCAGCACCGAGCGCAGATCGCCGACGGCATCGCTGAGGCCGAGCGCGATGGATTTTTCGCCGGCCCAGTATTCGCCGGAGAACAACACATGCTCGGCACCCTTCAGCCTCGCACCGCGGCTCTCTTTCACGAGATTGATGAAGATCGTGTGGATCTCGCGCTGAAGCGATTTCAGCCGCGCCACATCATCGGGATCTTCCGGCAGGAACGGATCGAGCATCGCCTTGTGCTCACCCGCCGTATAGAGACGCCGCTCAACACCGATCTTCCTGATCAGCTCCTGAAACCCGAAGGTGCCGCCAACGACGCCGATCGAGCCGACGATCGACGACGGATCGACGAAGATTTCGTCGCCCGCGCAGGCGATCATGTAACCGCCGGATGCGGCGACGTCCTCGACGAACACGAAGACCGGTAGTTTCTTCTCAGCAGCGAGCTGGCGAATGCGCTGATAGATCTGTCGCGACTGCACCGGCGAGCCGCCCGGCGAATTGATCACCAGCGCAACGGCCTTTGCATTCCTGGTCGCGAATGCCTTGTCCAGCAGCCTTGCGACGCCTGCGAGCGACAATCCCGGACGCAGCGGCGTGACAGCGCCGATCGTGCCGGACAGACGCACGACCGGAACGACTGCAGAGGCGCGACGGAAGCGCGCAGGCAGCAGCCTTGTGATCGCCGCTTTTATATTGGATTCGCTCATTCGAATTTCCTCGACATTAACCAACTTTTATCACGCTGCTGTCATTGAACCGAGAGACGCTTTCAGCGTTTGAAAACCTTAACAGGCCTTTACGCCGCAGCGGGAGAAGACATGAAAATCTATCTGCTCATGCTGATCATCGGCACGCTTCTGACAGCGATTCATTTCACGTCGGCGCCGCAGAAACGCTCCGAAACAGCTCCTCGATAAACCGACGCGATGAATTACGGCATCGCCTAAAGCGATGACCAAGGCAGAACCGCCTGCCCGGCCAGCACTTGCCGGATATGGAGATCAGGCGCGCCATTCGCATCCCGCAGAAAGATGCCCGGCTCAATTGCCGCAGGCGCACGCCCACCCTTTACGGCACGCACCAACACCCTGATTGCCGGCGCCGCCGCATCGCCATGGACCGGCATGATTGCGATGCTGCCGAACCCGCGACCCAGCGCAGCCAGCACATCGGCCAGACCATCTGCACGCCAGATCAGCGTCAGCACGCCGCCGGATTTCAGCACCCGGCGCGCGGCATGAATCCATGTCTGCAGCGTGTCTTCCGTCGCGACATGGGCAATCTCGCGCGATTTGTTCGGCGAGGCGCGATGGCGCGCGGGATCGTTGAAGGGCGGATTCATCAGCACCGCATCGGCGCTGTCTTGCGGCAGGCCTGCGGCAGCGAAAACATCGGCACTCGCAGCGATATCGAGCGTGACGATATCCGCCGCGATACCGTTCGCTGTAGCATTTTCTCTCGCCAGTTCAGCGAGTTGCGGGTCGATCTCGACCAGTGTCAGGGACACCCCAGAGACACGTCTGGCCAGCGCCAGACCCGCCGTGCCCACACCTGATCCGAAATCGACGACCCTGTGACCGTCTTGCGCCGAGGTTGCAGCAGCCAGCAAAATCGCATCATGGCCGGCGCGATGACCGGATTTCGGCTGGCGCAGCCGCAACTGGCCACCCAGGAAGCCGTCCTCCGTGGTCACGATCGCGTCAGCCATAAACCTAGTCCTGAACCCGCAATTCGTGCGCCAGCCCGGCCTCCGTCAACACCCGGCGCGCCTGCAGGTCGTCGTCCTCATGCACCAGAATCCGGCGCGGAATGATGCCCAGCGATCCCTCGATCACGCTCATATTCTGGTCCAGCACCAGATGGTGGATATTCGCGCCGTCGAGCAGCGCGCCCACCGCCGAGACCAGCACCATATCGTTCGTCCGCATGATTTCGCGCAATTGGAGGTCGCTCCCTGTCAGTAACCGGGTGTGTATCTATGGGGAAGTCAAGGTTCCGATGCCCTTGCCGCGCCGCTGCGCAGTTTCTATTGTGCGGCCCGATATCGGTCGACGGCAATTCAGCAGATGGGGACACCTGTTTTCAACGTGAATTCGCCCTATTTGGATATAAGCGCTGCCAGTGCCTGCCTTTTTTATGGCCCGACAAAGCGCCCTTGTAATTCGGAGAGCCCAGCGTGGCGGTGATTGTTCCCTTCGAGAGTCACGCGACAGCGTCGATCGACCAGTTGGTCAGCCTTGTCGCCCCTGACATGGAGCGCGTCAATGCGACGATCCTGTCGCGGACCGGCTCGGAAGTCACCATGATCCCCGAGGTCGCCAACCACCTGATCTCCTCGGGCGGCAAGCGGCTGCGCCCGATGCTAACGCTCGCGATGGCCAACCTCACCGGCTACACCGGCGACGGCCATATCAAGCTCGCCGCCTCCGTCGAATTCATGCACACCGCAACGCTCCTGCATGATGACGTGGTCGACCAGAGCGAACTGCGCCGTGGCAAGCTGTCCGCGCGCATGCTGTGGGGTAACGAGGCCAGCGTTCTCGTGGGCGACTTCCTCCTCGGCCAGGCCTTCCGCATGATGGTCGAAGTCGGCTCGCTGCGCGCGCTCGATATTCTCTCTTCGGCTGCTGCGACGATCGCCGAAGGCGAAGTGATGCAGCTCGCCGCCGCCAAGAACACCGCTACCACCGAAGACGAATATCTCGCCGTCATCCGTGGCAAGACGGCCGAGCTGTTTGCCGCCGCCTGCGAAGTCGGCCCGGTGATCGCCAACCGTCCGAAGGCCGAACAGACTGCCTGCCGTTCGGTCGGCATGAATCTCGGCATCGCCTTCCAGCTCATCGACGACGTGCTCGATTACGGCGGCAAGGCCGCCAAGCTCGGCAAGAACGTCGGCGACGATTTCCGCGAGGGCAAGATCACACTGCCCGTGGTGCTCGCCTTCCGCCGCGGCAACGATGCCGAGCGTGAATTCTGGATCAAGGCGCTGGAGCGCGGCGAGATCGGCGAAGGCGATCTCGATCACGCCATCGGCCTGATGACCAAGCACCGCGCGCTGGAAGACACGATCAGCCGCGCCCAGCATTACGGCGCCATGGCCGTAGATGCGCTGGCGCTGTTCCCGTCATCGCCGATGAAGACCGCGCTGGAGCAGGTCGTCGCGTTCTGTCTGGCACGGACGCACTAAGAGCCAGACGTCACTGCACCGCGATGACGACCTTGCCCTTCGCGCGGCCGGTCTCGACATAAGCCAGCGCATCCCCGGTGTTCTCGAACGGGAACACTTTGTCGACGACCGGCCGGATCACGCCGGCTTCGATCAGGGACGTAATCTCGCTCAACTGCTGCCCCTGCGCGCGCATGAACAGGAATGAATAGCCTACGCCGAGGCGCTTGGCCTTTTTCCTCACGCCGCGGCTCAGCAGGCGCATGACCAGTTTCAGGAACAGGTTCATACCGGCTTCCCTGGCGAAGGCCGGATCTGGCGGACCAGAAATAGAGATGAGCTGGCCCCCCGGCTTGAGCACACCCAGAGATGTATCGAGCGTCTTGGGATCCTGACTGTTCAGCACAAGATCGTAGCCGGACAGGACCTTCCCGATATCCTGCGTGTTGTAGTCGATGACCACATCCGCCCCAAGACTTTTAACCAGTTCGGCATTCCGTGCACTGGTCGTCGTGGCAACTGTCGCGCCAAGATGCTTGGCGAGCTGGATGGCAAAAGTTCCGACACCGCCGGAGCCGGCCTGAATGAAGACCTTCTGGCCGGGCTTCACCTTGCCCACTTCGACCAGCGCCTGCCATGCCGTCAGCCCCACCAGCGGGATGGACGCCGCTTCCGCCATGCTGAGGTTCTTGGGCTTCAGCGCTACATCGGCTTCATTGATGGCAATGAATTCGGCGAATGTACCGATCCGATGATCGCGCGGCCGCGCATAGACTTCGTCGCCCACCTTGAACCGGCTGGACCTGGATCCAGTCCTGACAACCGTTCCGGCGACGTCGTGCCCCAGGACGAAGGGTGGACGATAGGGAAGAATAAGCTTGAACTCTCCGTCCCGTAGCTTGGAGTCCAGCAGGTTCACGGCCGTGGCGTGAATCCGGACCAGAACATCGGTGTCCTGCACGTCCGGTTCGGGCACGTTGGCCAGGCGCAGGGCGCCCTTCTTCTTATACTTATCAACGACGAATGCCTTCACGGGCTTTTCTCCAATCTCAAGTTAGCAGCGGCGCCAGTCGCTCAGGAAGGAAAGAGCCTTCGGCACGAAGTCGGTGTAGTGCTGGAATATCCCGCCATGCCCGGCGTCGTCGTAGATCACCAGTTGTGCTCCGGGGATGCGTTGGGCCATGTCAGTGCTGTTCACGGTCGGGACCATGATGTCGTTGTCGCCATTCGCAATCAGGACCGGGATCTTGATACGGCCGAGATCCTGAGGCGCCTGTCGGCCCCAGGCTTTGATCGCCTTGAGCTGCCGCAAGAAAGCGCTGGGCGTCAGCCCCTTGTCCTTGTCCGCCTTGCGTTCCTTCAGCCGGTTCAGAAAGGCTTTCGCGGCCTTGCGGCCATTGGCCGTCGACGTGAAGAACAGATAAAATTTCGGGTCGCGCAGCGTCAGCAGACCTTTGATCATGAGCGGCCATGACACCGTTCCCACTTTGTCGATACCTGTGCCGCCCGCCGGGCCCGTGCCGGTGAGAATGAGTTTTCGCACGAGGTCAGGTGCTTTCAGCGCAATGTCCTGCGCCACAAATCCGCCGAGGGAAAAGCCAAGTAGATCGACTTTCTCGAAACCCAACGCGCGGATCAGGGCAATCGCGTCGCGCGCCATCTCGTCGATGGTCACAGGCGCCGTTCCGCCCGACGCACCGATGCCCCGGTAGTCGGTCGCGATCACGCGATGTTTGCTGGCGAGACCGTCAACGATCCGCGGATCGAAATTGTCCAGCACCGCGCCCCAATGGTTGAGGAGAATGAGCGGCACGCCGCCCCGGGCGCCCAAATCTCGATAGGCAAAAGCAGTCCCCCCGACGTTGATGGAAAGATTGGGCGCCTCAATGTAGCGCGCGCCCGATCCGGCGTTGCTGGGAGCATTAGTCATTGTTTGCCCCATCGCGCCGCGGCGCTCGGGCAATCATTAGCCTAATACCGGAGGAAGCTCCCGTTACCAGGGCAATGCCGCATTCTGTCTTGCTCATCGGCTTTCGGTCATTTTGTCATGGAACATCGATGAACCGTCAGTTACTATCGAATCAATAGTAAGTCACTACTAAAAAGATACCGATATGAAGAATCTTTCGGAGCAGCCATGCCTGATCGCCCGGAGCCTCGCGATTGTGGGGGACGCATGGAGCATGCTGATCATGCGCGACGCCCATGCCGGGCTGACCCGCTTCGATGATTTCCGCAAAAGCCTCGGTATCGCCCCGACAATGCTGACGGGGCGGCTGTCAGCGCTGACCGAGGAGGGACTGCTGGAGAAACGCCGCTATTCCGAGCGTCCGCCACGAGACGAATATGTGCTGACGGAAGCCGGCCGCGACTTTCTGCCGGTGCTGTTTGCGATCGGCGCGTGGGGACGCAAGCATCGCGCTGGGGGCGAGGTGACCCGCTTTTACGACGTCGAAACCGGAACGGAGATCGATGCCGTCACCATCGACCGTGCGACCGGCGCTCCGGTTGGAACGCGCCCCATTCGTGTTGCTACACCTGAATGAGCCGCGCGGCATTACGGCGCCATGGCCGTCGATACACTGGCGCTGCTTCCGTCGTCACCGATGAAGACCGCACTGGAGCAGGTCGTGACGCTCCGCCTTGCGTGGACGCACCAAGGCCTCGTCACATCACCGGTCAAGCGACAGCGCGTGCCTTCTCCCGCGCCGCCTCGATATCGCGTACCGGCGGTGCACCGAACATGCGGCCATATTCCCGCGTGAATTGCGGCACGCTCTCATAACCGACGGCGAAGGCCGCACTGCTAGCGGTCGCGCCCTCCCACAGCATCAGCCGCCGCGCCTCAATCAGGCGCAACTGTTTCTGAAACTGCAGCGGCGTGAGTGACGTCACCGTGCGAAAATGCTGGTGAAATGACGACGGGCTCATCCCCGCGACATCTGCCAGGCGTTCGACCAGCACGGGCCGTGCGAATTCAGCACGCAACACCGCGACCGCGCGCCCGATACGCTGCGCGTGGCTGTCCGGCCAGCCGAGCCGTCGGATTGCCGGTCCGTGGCGACCAGCCAGAAGCCAGTAGTGCATCTCACGCACAAGCTGCGCGCGCAGCACCGGCAGCGAGGATGGCCTATCGAGCAGACGCATCAGCCGTAACGCGGCATCGGCCACCTCGGCTTCAGTGGGCTCGACCCGCACAGGCACGTAGTCGGCCGCAGGCTCGTCCTTCATCTCCAGCATCAGTTCCGCAATGACTGCCAGATCAAGATCAAACACCAGCGAGAGATAGGGCGCAGTAACGCTCGCCCGCGTGATCTGGCTAACAATCGGGACATCGGCCGTGATGATCAGCGAATCCCCGGCGGCGAAGGCAAAGCTCTCCGTCCCCATGGTGACATGCTTCGTGCCCTGCACGACGAGGCAGACGAGCGGCTGGAAGATCGCATGGACAATATCGCTGGGCGCAGTTGCGCGCACGGCTGCAAGGCCGAGGATCGGCGTGACCGCGATACCGGCGCTATCGGCATGTGTTTCCGTGTAACGGCGAACAGCATTGAGAAGCGTGGTCATGACGTCCAGCCTACATCATCGGCAACGCAGCTGCGCACGATTTTGGAGGAATAGGCAAGGAACGTCGAGCTTCGGGCAACCGGACCCGGTTCTCCGGCGCGATATCGGGATGGTCACACCACAGGAACTGACCATGACCAAAATCACCCTCGTCACCGGAGCCAGCCGCGGCCTCGGCCGCAACACCGCCCTCAACATCGCCCGTCGTGGCGGCGATGTCATCCTCACCTATCAAAGCCGCAGCGAGGATGCGCAGGCGGTCGTCGCGGACATCCAGCGTATGGGCCGAAAGGCGGTCGCGCTTCAACTCGACACCGGCAAGGTGGCAGGCTTCGCGGATTTTGCCGAGCGTCTGCGGACAGCGCTACGCGACACCTGGTCCCGCGAGACATTCGACCATCTCGTGAACAACGCCGGACACGGCGATTATGCGCTGATCTCCGATACCACGGAGTCGCAATTCGACGGGCTGGTGAACGTCCATTTCAAGGGCGTGTTCTTTCTCACGCAGACACTGCTGCCACTGATCGCGGACGGCGGCCGCATCGTGAACCTGTCGTCCGGTCTTACGCGGATGTGCCTGCCTGGCTATGCCGCATATGCCGCGATGAAGGGCGCCATTGAGGTCATGACGATGTATATGGCCAAGGAACTGGGCCGCCGCCGGATCACCGTGAACACGGTCGCGCCCGGCGCAATCGAAACCGATTTCGGCGGAGGCGCCGTGCGTGACAATCCGGACATCAACAAGACGATCGCCGGCATGACCGCTCTTGGCCGCGTCGGCCTGCCCGACGATATCGGGCCTATGATCGCGAGCCTGCTGTCGGAGGATCATCGCTGGGTGAACGCACAGCGGATCGAGGTATCGGGCGGACAGGGGCTGTAGACAAAACAATCCCGGCGCTGACGAACGGCGCCGGGATGCGTTTCGCATATTCACGTTGTTGGTCTGATTTTAAACTCGCGCGACCAATTCCTTGATCAGCGTCGAGATCCGCCCCGTTGGCGATTCCAGCTCCTTCATGATCGAGAAGTGATCCGCGCCCGGGATCTCCTCATAGCTCACCGGCAGACCACGCTGCACGCGATGCGCGGCGAGGTCTGCGGTCTGCTGGCGCAGGATCGGCAATTCGCCGCCGCCGACCACCAGCGCCAGCGGCTTGTTCGGACCGCCATCCTGCAGCAGCGGTGACTGCCGCTTCGACATTGCTTCATCGAGCTTGAGCTTCTCGTTCAGATAGGACGCACGGATTGGCTCGAGATCGTAGATGCCTGAAATCGCGACGCCGCCTTTGACCTTCGGATGCGACAGCGTCGTCGATGTGAGATGCCCACCGGCCGACCAGCCCGACACGACGATACGATCAGCATCGATTCCGAGTGTATCGGCCTGAGCCACCAATGCATCGACGCCGGCATGGATCTCGGCGACGATCTCGTCCAGCGTCGCCTCCGGCGCCAGCGTGTAACCGATCGCGGCAACATTGATACCGTGGGCAATCGGGCCTGCGGCAAAGCAGGTGAAGAAGTCCTTCGAGCGCATCTGCCAGTAGCCACCATGGATCAGCAGCAGTGTTGGCCCGCCATCGGCAACCTTGATGAGGTCGAACCGGTTGCGCTCGCGCGGACCATAGGCGACGTCGAGATGCGCAGGGTGCTTCGCCTTCATTGCATCCGAGCGTTGTCCCCATCCGTTGGCGATCTCGGCGCTTCCGGTGACGGCCACGCTGTTGTTGAGGCCGGCATCGACCTGCTCACGGGTCATCGCGCGCCAGTTGGAATCGCCGAACGGCTTGGTCATTGAACTCATCCTCGTTTGCATCCCTGCATTGTGCATGGCGGCCCATGCCAAAACAGGTAGGGCCCGCGAGTCCCATTCCAGCAGAAAATAGTTTAAACGGCTACTCGCCGGACTATCATGCTGCATCTGCCTTTTCTGCATCCCCCACTGGAGACGTGCGTGGCTTCCCATTCTGACCTCATCAAAGCAACGGCCTGCGCCGTCGTCGATCAACTCAACAACGGGACGGTAACGCCGCTCGACCTGCTCGACGCGCTGGAAGCGCGCATCAAGGAAGTGGATGGCAAGGTCAATGCGCTGCCGATCCTGTGTTTCGACCGCGCGCGCGAACATGCGAAAGAGCTGATGAAGAAGCCGCTCGGCGAACGCGGCGTCCTTGCCGGCCTGCCTGTGCCGATCAAGGATCTCACAGCAGTGGCCGGCGTGCGCACCACGCAGGGATCGCCAATCTTCAAGGACGTGGTGCCGACCAAGTCGAATGTTCTCGTCGAGCGCCTCGAAGAGAATGGCGGCGTGATCTATGCGAAGTCCAACACGCCTGAGTTCGGCGCCGGCGCCAACACATTCAACGAAGTATTCGGCGCGACGCTGAATCCGTGGGACCTGTCGAAGTCGGCGGCCGGCTCTTCCGGTGGCGCTGCCGCGGCACTCGCCAGCGGCACAGCCTGGATCGCACATGGCTCAGACATGGGCGGCTCGCTGCGCAATCCCGCAAGTTTCTGCGGCATCGTCGGCCTACGCCCGAGCCCCGGCCGTGTGGCCTCGACGCCCTCCGTCGCCCTCGCCCGTATGGTGAGCGTGCAGGGCCCGATGGCCCGCACCGTGGAAGACCTCGCGCTGATGCTTGACGCCATGAGCGGCGAACATCCCGCCGATCTGATCTCGCTGCCGAAACTGCCGACCTCGTTCCGCTCGGCCGTGCGCGCCGGCACCAAGCCGAAGCGCATCGCCTATTCGCCGGATCTCGGCATCACCCCGGTTGATCCGGAAGTAGTCGCCATCACGCGCAAGGCGGCGATGGCATTCGCTGACGCCGGTGTCATTGTCGAGGAAGCGCATCCCGACCTGCGCGAAGCCCACGAATGCTTCCATGTGCTGCGCGCCTATGACTTCGCGATCTCGAAACTCCATCTGTTGCGCGACAAGCGCGATCAGCTGAAGCCGGAAGTGATTTGGAACATCGAGCAGGGCTTGAAGCTCACGGTCGATGACCTGGCCAAGGCGGAAGCGCAGCGCGTAGCTCTCGCGGCACGCGCTTACGAGTTCTTCCAGACATACGACCTGCTGCTGTGCCCGGCGACCATCACGCCACCGTTCCCGATCGAGCAGCGCTATCTCGCCGAATGCAACGGCACCAAATTCGACAACTACGTGCAGTGGCTGGGCATTGTCTATGCGATCACGCTGACCTGCTGCCCGGCGCTGTCGATGCCCTGCGGCTTCACATCAACGGGTCTGCCGGTCGGATTGCAGGTGGTCGGCCCGCCGCGCGGCGAAGCCTCACTGCTCGCTGGCGCACGCGTGCTGGAGGACATTCTGGGTCTGCGCGACTCCACGCCGATCGATCCGCGCCCGGCGAAGTAGCGGAACTCCACCGTCATGGCCGGGCAGCGCGAAGCGAGCTTCGCTGGATGACCCGGCCCTCTACTTTACCGTCCGAAGATGGATGCCCGGCCCGAGGCCGGGCACGACGAGAGGGAACATCGTTCCCGACGAGTTCCTTCGCGCACCCATAGACTTTCGTCTAAGCCACATTGCCGCACGTCACAGCTATTCATGCGCGGCCGAGGCCGGGATGCGCGCATCGCCTGACAGAACGATCCTGCCAGCAGCAATGCATTCCGCGGCATTGGCTTTTCGCGCCGAGCGTGGCAACGGGACATTTCATTTCACGGAATACGAGGTTCTACGTGGCAGATTCATTCGCACCGCCGGCGGACGGCAAACTCCATTTCGACGACGCCAGAAAACGCATCAAGGCGATCTTCATCGGCTCGATGGGCAATCTCGTCGAATGGTATGACTTCTACGCCTACACCGCCTTCGCCCTGTATTTCGCGCCGGCCTTCTTTCCGAACTCCGACCCGGTCGTGCAGCAGCTCAATGCGGCCGTACTGTTCGCTGCCACCTTCCTGATGCGGCCGCTCGGCGGCTGGCTGTTCGGCTATCTCGCCGATACCTATGGCCGTCGTATATCGCTGACGATCTCAGTTCTGTGCATGTGCTTCGGCTCGCTGATCATCGCCTGCACGCCGACCTATGCCACTATCGGCATCGCGGCACCGATCCTGCTCGCGCTCGCCCGCATCATCGAAGGCCTCAGCCTCGGCGGCGAATATGGCGCCAGCGCCACCTATCTCTCGGAAGTCGCCGATCCCAAGCATCGCGGCTTCTATTCGAGCTTCCAGTACGTCACCCTGATCGGCGGCCAGTTGACCGCGATCATCGTGCTCCTACTGCTGCAGAAGGTGTTCCTCACCGAGCAGGAGCTGAAGGACTGGGGCTGGCGCATTCCGTTCGTGATTGGCGCGGGTCTTGCGGTCTTCACCGCCGTGATGCGTCGCGACATGCACGAGACCGAACAGTTCCAGGAAGCCAAGAAGCTGGCCAAGCCGCGCGGCTCACTGCGCGCGCTGCTGGCCTATCCGCGCGAATTGCTGCTGGTTGTCGGCCTCACCGCCGGTGGCACCGCCGCATTCTATACCTTCACCACCTACATGCAGACCTTCGTGAAGCTCTCGGTCGGCCTCACGGCGGACCAGACCACAACGGTGATCTTCGGCACGCTGGTGTTCGCCTGCCTGCTGCAGCCGATCTATGGCGCGATCTCCGACCGCATCGGCCGAAAGCCGCTGCTGATCTTCTTCGGCGTTGCCGGCACGCTGGCGACTGTTCCGATCCTGACCGCGTTGCAGACCACCAAGTCGCCATTCACGGCGTTCCTGCTGATCTGCGGCGCCTGGGTATTCGTGGCTGGCTATACCTCGATCAACGCGGTGGTGAAGGCCGAACTGTTCCCGACCAATATCCGCGCCCTCGGCGTCGGCGTACCCTATGCGCTGACGGTGTCCATCTTCGGCGGTACGGCGCCCGCGATCGCGCTTTACTTCAAGCAGATCGGTCATGAACAGTGGTTCTACTATTATCTGTCGGGCATGATCTTCCTGTCGCTGCTGATTTACGCCACCATGCGCGACACCAAGCACAAGTCGGCGATGCACCGTCACGAGTGACGGTCAACATCTAGCCAAGGAGCGTCAGCCATGACCGAGGACCACACCCCGCCGGAATCCAAGCTGACGCAGACCAAACAGCGCTGGGCGCGCGAGGGCCGGTTTCTCACCGGCAAGATTGCGCGCCCGGACGACCAGCGGCTCCCGCCCGGCCAGCACCTGACACAGGACTGGCCGGTGCTGGATCTGGGCATCACGCCAAACATCCCCCGCGAGCGCTGGCGCCTCGATGTCTATGGCGCCGTCGAGACGCCGCTGTTCTGGGATTTCGGCCAGTTCAGCGCACAGCCGCAATCGACCTTCATTTCTGACATCCACTGCGTCACCACCTGGTCGCGTTACGACAACCAGTGGGAGGGGCTTTCGACCCGTGCTTTGCTGGACGCCTGCCAGCCGAAGTCTGAGGCGCGCTTTGTGGTGCTGGAATCCCATGATGGCTATACCACCAACCTGTCATTGGAAGACTTCGCTGCCGAAGACGCGCTGCTGGCGCATTCGTGGCAGGGCTCCCCGATCGAGCGCGACCATGGTGGCCCCGTGCGTGTGATCGTGCCGCATCTGTATTTCTGGAAGAGCGCCAAATGGCTGCAGCGCATCCAGTTCGTCAGCGACGACAAGCCCGGCTATTGGGAAGTTCGTGGTTATCACAACCGCGGCGATCCGTGGCAGGAGCAACGGTATTCGGACGATTGACGGCCGCGCGTTGCCCGTAAAGGCTGGCGCAACTGCTCACTCGTTTCAGCCGTGGATGGAATTCTATTTCAGCACTTCGCAAACGCTGCGATGGTCCTGACGGATCTGCCCCTCGGTACGGCAGGAGACTTTCGCCCACCATCCGTCGAGCGACTCGCGATCGCATTGCAGCTTGACGCTCATGCCATCGGCAAATTCGATCCATTCGGCAAAACGATGCGACGGCACAGCGATCACCACGGGGATATCGCTGCTGAGCGCGCGCTCAATCAGATAAGCGAGCCCCTTGCCCTCGCGCTCCTGCTTGCCGAACCGGTTGATGATGACCAGATCGGCGCCCTCGTCGATGGCATCGGCGACCTGCGTGCCGGCATCGAGCAACTGCCCCACATCCAGCTTGCAGCCTTTTGCGCCGGGACCGAGATCCTGAAACAAGCGCACCTGCGCACCCGTATGCAGCATCACCGCTGTGAGCTTCGGCACGTCGACTTCGCGATGTCCGAGCTGCACTAGCCCGACCGGGCGAACGCCCCGCTTGCCCAGATCAGCCGCAAAAACCTGCAACACGGCATCGGGGTCCTGGTCCTTTTCATAGACCAGCGCAGCGAGATCGCATTGGGCATCGAACATTACGGGATTCCAGTTGAGACCCAGCGCGCCCGGGAACGGCCGAGGACATCGCAATGCTAGTCCAGAATAGAGTCATTCGAAAGCGCGATCAGGGTGGCGGTCGCGATATATTTACCCGGATACAACGAAGAAATCGGCGGGTGGCGGGCTAGAATCTGCGCTTCTTGCCGATATCGCCCTTCAGAGCCAACAGCTCCTTGCGCGCGGCGGTGGTCGCGGCGCTTTCAATGCCGCGATAGCGCTTGATCAGCATCAGGCCGAATGGCGTGAGGATGGCGCCGCCGCCATTCTTGCCGCCGGTCTGGCGCTCGACGGCAGGTTGTCCGCAGATCCGGTTGAGTTCATCCACCAGATCCCAGGCGCGCTTGTAGGACATCGCCATGGCACGGCCGGCGGCTGAAATCGAACCGGTAGCGTGGATATGTTCGAGAAGCAGGATCTTGCCCGGTCCGATCCGTCCCTCGGAATCGAGGTCTATGCGGATACTGAGGGCTGGCACCGGCGGGCTGGTTGATTTGGACATAACCGAAATCTACTTCCGCAGACGCAACCTTGCCAGTCTAACAATCAAGGAACGTTTGAGCGTTGGCGGCATTCGGAGCAAATGACTTCGCCCCTGGTCACATGGGCGATGCCGCGACAAACCCATTTCCGGGCCATCGCATGCAGCGGCCGCCGTGCCAGCTGATAAATGAAATATACATCGAGCATTGTGAAATGGAATCCGTTTCGTCGTTGCATAGATAAGGCGGCGTCCTGCAATCAGAACGCCGCCTTTCTCCTATCAGCCATCTCTTTTTAGTTAGCTACACAGCTTAGCCGTGAAGTTTCTTCGCGGTCTCGGCAATCACCTTGCCCTGATAGCGGGCACCGGCCAGTTCGTTTGCCGAAGGCTGGCGGCTGCCGTCGCCACCGGTGATGGTGGTTGCGCCGTAGGGCGAACCGCCGGTGACTTCATCGAGCTTCATCTGACCCTGGAACCCATAGTTCAGGCCGACAACCGTCATGCCGAAATGCAGCAGGTTGGTGATGATCGAGAACAGCGTGGTCTCCTGGCCGCCATGCTGGGTCGCGGTCGCGGTGAAGGCACCGCCGACCTTGCCATGCAGCGCGCCCTTGGCCCACAACCCGCCGGCCTGATCGAGGAAGTTCGCCATCTGCGAGGCCATGCGGCCGAAGCGGGTGCCGGTGCCGACGATGATCGCGTCGTAATTGGCGAGGTCATCGACGGTGGCGACCGGCGCTGCCTGATCCATCTTGTAGTAAGATGCCTTGGCGACCTCGGCGGGCACCAGTTCGGGCACGCGCTTGATATCGACTGTGGCGCCGGCTTCGCGGGCGCCTTCAGCGACCGCATTGGCCATCGCTTCGATATGGCCGTAAGCGGAATAATACAGAACGAGTACTTTGGTCATGGTCAGTCTCCGTTGGATGTGGATGAGTGAATTGAGTTGATGATCGATGGGCGGGCCTGATCTGCGTCAGGCCGCATCCACCAGGACGAGTTCGGAATCTTCCAGCGCCGTGATGGTCACATTCGCTTCGTCACTAATTGCGACACCGTCGCGGGCGTTGACGCGAATGCCATTGATCTCGATCGCGCCGGCGGCCGGCACGAGGTAACCATTGCGCGCGGTACCAAGCGGATATTGCGCGGTCTCGCCGGCCTTCAGCGTCGTCGCCAACACCCGGGCATCGGCCCTTATCGGCAGCGCCTCGGTATCGTCCTTGAAGCCGCTGGCGATGGTCACGAACTGACCGGAGCGATCCGCCTTCGGGAACGGCTTGGCACCCCAGCAGGGCTGGCCGCCCGTTTGGGTGGGCTCGATCCAGATTTGGAAGATCCGCGTGGTTGCCGTCTCCAGATTGTATTCGGAGTGCCTGATCCCCGCGCCTGCGCTCATCACCTGGACGTCGCCAGCCTCGGTGCGGCCGGTGTTGCCCAGACTGTCCTGATGCGTGATCGCGCCTTCGCGGACATAGGTGATGATTTCCATGTTGGAATGCGGATGCGCCGGGAAGCCGGTGTTCGGCGCGATCTCGTCGTCGTTCCAGACGCGCAGGCTGCCGTGGCCCATATTGTCGGGGTCAAAGTGGCTGCCAAACGAGAAGTGATGCTTGGCCTTGAGCCAGCCGTGGTCGGCGCCGCCAAGTTTGTCGAAAGGTCTGATGTCAATCATGACGAAATCTCCGTCTGCTGATGCATTTGCATCTTGGACATCTGGATAAGCGCTTCCTGATGGGGCATAAATAGAAATGATTGAAACTCATTGTTTCGGATTTTGAGATGTCAAAACTTCCTGACTTCGAGGCGCTGGCGATTTTCGCCAAGGTGGTCGAGCTGCGGTCCTTTGCGGCGGCGGCGACCGAGTTGACCCTGTCCAAGGCCACTGTCTCCAAAGCAGTCAGCCGGCTCGAGGATCGCCTGGGCGCGCGGCTGTTCAACCGGACCTCGCGGCGGCTGGCACTCACTGACGCCGGCAAGACGCTGGCGGTGAAGGCCACGCAGCTTTTGGCCGATGGCGAAGCGCTGGAGAACGAAGCTCTCGCGCAATCGGCCACGCCGCGCGGACTGGTGCGGCTGGCGGTACCAATGACCTATGGCACCAATACCGTGGCGCATCTGCTGCCGGAGTTTCTGGCGCAGTATCCGGAGGTCTCCATCGATCTCAGCCTCAGCGACGCTACCGTCGATCTGATCGGCGAGGGTTTTGACGCTGCAATTCGCATCGCCACCCTGCCGGATTCATCGCTGATCGCGCGGCGGCTGTGTCCGGTAAAGCGTTCCATCGTGGCGGCTCCCTCCTACTTCAAAAAATACGGCCGGCCGACGCATCCGATGCACCTCGCCGACCACAAATGCTTTGGCTACACCTATCTCTCGACTCCCGGTGTCTGGCACTTCACCAATGCGGCCGGCGAACAGGCCAGCGTGCGGCCAGCCGGGCCGCTGCGCGTCAACAATGGCGAAGCGCTGTTGCCGGCCCTGATTGCGGGTTTGGGGATCGGCGACCTGCCGGATTTCATCGTTGGCGAGGCCCTTGCCAGCGGCCAGCTTGAAGCCGTGTTGCAAGACTGGTCGCAATCGTCGAGCGGTGTCTATCTGGTCACGCCGCCGGGAGGTCCGCGCCCTGCCCGCGTCGAGGTGCTGCTGGAATTTCTTGCGGAGAAACTCGCCGCTACCGGCAAGCGCACACGCCGGACTTGAGGCTAACTCGCCTTCATCATCTGCCCGTAGATGCCGAAATACTGGTCGCGCATATTTGCGATATCGAATTCGGTGACGAAATCCTTCGCCGTCCTTGCGATCTTCGCGGCGAGCTCGGGCTGCGCTGCAAGTACCGCGATCTTGTCGGCGAGATCCTCGGGGGATCCAACCTTGAATTTGATACCGTTCGAACCGTCCACCAGCAGCTCGGCCGGGCCATCGACATCCGCGGCGATGACCGGCAGGCCAACGGCCATGGCTTCAAGCAGCACCAGCCCGAAACCTTCGAAACGCGATGGCAGGACGAAGATATCAGCCTCGTCCAGCGGACGGCGCACATCGGTGCGCCCGCACAGGAACCGCACGCGATCGGCAACATTCTCCGCAATCGCCTGCGCCTTCAGGCTAAGGAGGGTCGACTCGTCTCCTACCGGCGGGCTGCCTACGAAATCGCAACGAATGTCGAGCCCGCGCGCCGCGCAGAGACTGACCGCCTTGATCAGGATGTCCTGCCCTTTCTGCTTCGGATAGATGCGGGCGACATTGATCAGACGCAGAGCCGGTCCAAGGCGACGTTGCCGCGCCACCTTATCGAAGGTCGCCAGCGGGATACCGTTATGCACCTTGAACAGGCGCTTCAGTTTGACAGATTCACATTCACGCTCGACCGCAGCAGAGATCGCGATGTTCCAATCGACGAACCGCTGATGCAACCGAAGCTTCACGCGGTCCCATGCGTTGACAAGGCCGGTATTGTGAATCGTGTAGCCGACGCTCATTGGACGATACAATTTACTCAACATGGCGAAGTGCTTGGCGCCGCTGTCATGAGCATGGATGATACGAATATCGTGACGGCGGATGATGTTGAGTAAACTCAGAATGACACGTGGATTGCGGTTCCCGGGTGGACGCTTGAGGAAGTAGACCGGATGACCTGTCGCAGAGAGTTCGGCAGCGAGATCGGGATGGAAAAAGTCGTTGATGACGACGAAAACCTGCGGAATGTCCTCTCCCGGGGTGCAACTGGCAGCGAAATTGATCAGCAATCGCTCGGACCCTCCCACGGTCAGCGATGAAATCAATTGAAGCACAGACCCCACTTTGAAATGCTCCCGGCCCGAATGCCGGGCGACTTCCAAATTCGTCGCACTCCAAACGGCCCGATTGCGAAATAGCGCCAGGTTTTTTGTCTGTTCGGAGTAATCCATTCCCTATTTCGGCTGACGCTCGTGGCTATTCTGCGGCGCATCAAATGCGCTGCGGAAGCGAATTCTGGCGGAAAGGCGGCAGAGTTGGGCAGGAGTGCGCATTTGGGATGACAGGGGACCAAAACACATCAGATTTCCTGAAAAATGCAAAACTTCCACGCCATTTGCAGCAGCGATACATTCGTTGCCTCCGCTCGATAATATTCAGTCAGCCATTTCATTGACTGGAATCGCACTGAACGTAGCTTTGATGCACGCCATTGCATTAGAGAAAATGACCATGACCACCGCCTCCCCTACGCGTCCTTTGCTATCAACGCTCATCGCCACAGTTTTCAGCGCAGCGCTCGCCACCTCCGCTTTCGCAGCAGACCAGATCACGCTGCGCGTCGGCGACCAGAAGGGCGGCAACCGTTCGCTGCTGGAAGCAGCCGGGCTGACCAAGGACCTGCCCTACAAGATTCAGTGGTCGGAATTTCCTGCGGCCGCGCCGATCCTCGAAGCCATCAATGCCGGTGCGCTCGATGTCGGCCACACCGGCGACCTCGCTTTCCTCTCGGTCTATGCCAACGGCTCGCCGATCAAGGCGATCGGCGGCGTGCGCGCCAATGCGGACACACAGGCGATCCTGGTGCGCAACGATTCACCGATCAAGACCGCGGCTGATCTCAAGGGCAAGCGCCTCGCGGGTACACGCGGCGGCTGGGGCCAGTTCCTGATCGACGCGACGCTGGAGAAGGCCGGCTACAAGATCACCGATGCGACCTTCGCACCGCTCGGCCCCGTCGATGCCAAGATCGCGCTGGTCGCCGGCTCCATCGATGGCTGGGCGGTGTGGGAGCCCTATGTCTCCTACGCCGTGCTGAAGGACAATGCCCGCGTCGTCGCCGACGGCGCCGGGCTCACGCCGACGCTGACCTTCATCATCGCGTCCGATCAGGCCATCGCCACCAAGCGCGAGGCTATCGCCGACTTCCTGCGACGTCTCGACAAGGCGCGTAACTGGTCGCGCGAGCACATCGAGGACTATGCAAAGAACACCGCCGAACTGACCAAGCTACCGGAAGACGTGCTGGTGCGCGCCTACAAAGCACAGGACACGCGGCCGATCGCCATCGACGATGGCGTGGTGAAGGAGTTCCAGGAAGCGTCCGACAGCGCCACGCGCTACGGAATCCTGTCGAAGCAGGTCGATGTCAGCAAGGCCGTCGACCGGAGCTTCACGCAGACTGCGCCGGCGTCGAACTAGCGGTCGGCTGCGCGGCGAGAATGCGCATGGTCGCAATCGCCGCTATCAGCGACAACACTGTGGCGACGCTGAACAGCGTCCCATAACCGAGCAGATCGGCAATGCGGCCCGACAGCATCGAGCCGATGAAGTAGATGATCAGCTGGGCGCAGGCGAGAATCGTGAAGTCGGTACCCGGCTGCTCCTTCGACGCTGCGGCCATGAACAGGCTGTAGAGCGCAACGATCTCCATATAGCGGATCAGGGTCTGGAATCCGGCCGCACCGAAAATCGGCCAGAAGCCCGAGATCACACCCAGCGCATGCGCTGTAAACAGCGCAAAGCAGACGGTGCGGAGAATGCCGAGTAACCCCAACGTCCAGCCGGTGCCGCAGCGTTGCAGCAGCCACGCAGCGATCGCCGCACCTGCAAGACCTGCTGTGGTCGCCGCCCCGCCCGAGAGATAGCCGATCTGCGCCAGCGGCACGCCGGCATCGACGAGATAGCTGCCCTCCATCGCCTTCACGAGGCCTTCGCTCATCCGGTAGATGAGCGCGATCCAGAGAATGTTGCGCACTTCGCGGCGGCGTAGGAAAGCCATCACCGACGGACGTGGCTTCGCCGGATCGACTTGTTCGGCTTCGTCCTCGCGCATGGCGAAGGCGGCAAAGAGCGGGATCAGCGAGAAGCCGGCGATAGTGAGTAGCATGCCGGTCCAGCCGATCTGCGCATAGAGCACGAGGCCGAGCGTGCCGCCGATCACCACGCCGAACGCGACCGAGCTGCCCTGGATCGCGTTGCCGATGGCGCGATCCTCAGGCGCGAGATATTTCGCGGCATAGCCGTCGGTGGCGATGTCCTGGGTCGAGATCAGCAAAGAGCCGAACAGGCCGACCGCGATGATGCCCCAGATATTTGTCGGCCCGAGCGGGATCAGGCAGAGCAGGCTGAGGATGACGCCGGTCTGGGTCACGATCACCCATCCGGCGCGATGCGCGCGCGCAAAGGGACGGATGCGATCCACCACGGGTGCCCAGAAGAACTTGAGCAGCAGCGGCAGGAACCAGAGACTGAGATAGCCGATCGCCGTGCGGGACACTCCGGCCTCGCGCATGATCGGCGGCAAGGCCGCCGCGAATAGATAGGACGGGATCGCCTGCGCGAGATACAGGCCGCCGAGCACCACGAACAGCCGCTTGCGCCCCATGATCGCGACGGGCGCCGGCGCATCAAGCTCGACAGTGCTCATGCGTCGCCACGATGTTCGGCGAGAAAGGCCCGAGCGATCGTCTCGTCTTCACGTGCAATCAGCGGCATCGGCCACAATTTCCGAAATGTCTCTTCCATCTTCGTGTTGGCTCCGGGCCGCACGATCGCCGCCGCGCGGCAATGCGCCGAAATATGACCGCGGGTCGCCTTGAACCAAAGCGCCTGCTCGCGTTCCCCCGCAACCGACAGCTTGCCGCCACCGCCGAAGATCGTGAGCAATTCGAAAGGTTCGGCATGTTCGCCGATCCGGACCAGCGCGGCCAGATAGTCGCGCTCGTCCGTGTCATCATAGGGCGGCAGGAACCGTAGCGTCAGCAGGCTGCCTGCAATCTCCAGATCGACCATGATAAAATTCAAACTCCCTGGGAAGCGGCCTTGGAAGGTTTGTTTCGCTTGAGCGTGATCCGATCCGAAAACCGGCGAGTGCCTTTCGGATCGCGCCCTAGAACGTCTTGCGATAGCCGACTGTCACGGTGCGGCCCCAGGAATAGACCGGCAGGTTGCGCACTGAGGTAGCGGTCGGGTTCTGGATCTCCGCATCGAACAGGTTGTTGACGGCGGCATAGGCCTCACCGCCATAGACCGGCCCGCTCAGCGCGGCATTCATGGTGAAGCCACCTTCGAGCGGATAGACCGTGTTGGTCAGGCTGATGCTCCGGTTGCGGCTCGAATAGCCCTCACCCTCGACACGCAGCTTGATGCCGTTATCGAAGCGATAGTCGCCGAAGATCAGTCCGCGCACAGGGCTGCCGATGCGATTGTTGGGCAACCAGCTGTCGAGCACGCCGTCCTTGTTGCTGTCGTAGCGACCTTCCTTGTAACCGATCGTGGTCCCGACAGTGAAGTTCCGGTTGATCGCCATCTCGCCGATATATTCGACGCCGTAGATCAATTCCTTCTGCTGCGAGATCAGGTTGGTGACGGGATCGAAGGTCACGCCCTTCTCCGATGTCGAGACCCAGCCGGTGACGCTGCCCTTGTAGGGACCGTCGCCACCGCGGATGCCGATTTCGTAGTTGTTGACGATCTGGGCTTCCGGCGCGATCGAGGTGAAGGAAATGGTCTGGCGCGACAGCGGCAGGCAGTTCGGCGTCGCTACCGGGCACGCGAAGGCTGTGGACGACAGGCCGGCGCGGCGGGTATAGGCGCCGACATCGGGCAGCGCATAGCCCTGCGAGAAGCCACCGAACAGATCAATCTTGTTGTTCAGCTTGAAGGTCGCACCGAGATTGTAGGTCGGCGAGGCATATTCGTACTGGCCGCCGATGACATTGAGCGCCGGGAGAACGAAACGTGTCGTCGGCGAGATCGCCGCATAGGCGGCCGGACGCAGGAAATCATCGACGCTGAGATCGAAATGCTCGTAGCGAACGCCGCCGCGCGCGGTCAATCGATCGGTGATCGGAACCTGCACCAGCGCAAATCCGGCGGTCGTGACCTGGGTCAGCGGCGTGAACACGTCGCGGCCGTCGGTCAGCGTCTGCCAGGTCTTGTCATGGATGACGTCGGTGCCCCAGGTCACCTTTGCGCCGTTCCAGATGCGGTCGAGCGGCGTGTCGATGGTGAGGTTGACGCCGCCGCGCTCGGAATAGAGCGTGGTCTGGTTGGCCGGGCTGGTCGGGCTCAGCGGATTGCCGGAATAATAGACCAGCGAGTTATAGGGGTAGGAGAATTCCGAATAGTTGAAGCGTTTCTTGATGTCGTTATAGAAGCCGACCACGCTGAGATTACCGAGCACGAAGTCGGTGTCGCTGTAGCGGAGCTGGAATGAGCGCGTATCTTCCAGCACGCTCTGCCCGGTATAGCGCTTGGTGAAATCGGGCTTCGCATAGGCACCTGAATAATCGGTGAGATATTTCGGCGTCTGGTCGAAATAGAACTGGCTGATCGACGCCTCGATGCGCTTGCCGCCATCGAAATCGTAGCCGATCTTGCCGAGGAAGTTGCCGCTGACGAAACGATCGCCGCCGCCCTGCCCGAGCATCGCATCCGATGGCTGTTCGCGGCCCGCGCCGTCATAGGTCTTCTGCGCGCCGCGGCCGCTGCCGACGAACAGATAGTCGATGCCGTTGGTCCCCTTGCCGCTGACGGTGGCCGAGAGCTCCGGCGCCAGCGAGCCGCCGGGATCGGCGGTGAAGGTGCGCAGCGCCGTGTTGACGCTGACGCGCGGACCACCGGGCTGCGCCTTCTTGGTGATGAAGTTCACGGTACCGCCGGTCGCGCCGGCACCGTAGAGGCTCGATGCACCGGCGACGAGTTCGACGCGTTCGACGGAATTCAGATCGATCAGGGCCAGGACGCGCGAGACGTCGCGCAGCGGCGTGGTCAGCGGGACGCCGTCCATCAGCACCAGCAGATCGCGGCCGCGATAGTTTTCCGACGCGCCGGAGATGGTCTGGTTCGAGACCGAGAAGCCCGGCAGCAGCTTGGCCAGCAGCGCTGATGCGCTGCCGCTCTGCTTGAGCTGTTCCGCGATTTCCTTCTGGTCGATCACCTGCACGGTCTGCGGGATATCCGAGATCGAACGCTGAGCGCGTGCAGCGGTCACCGTGATCTCGTCAAGCGTGACGCCCGCGCCCTGCTGCGCGATGGCCTGCGACGACATGAGCCCGACGGCGGGGATGAGAAGGAACTGGCTGTAGCGCATGAGCTCGACGTCTTCCGTTTGTTCGTTGCGACGAAGTACGGGAGAAGTCGAGCCGGTCAATTCGACCGAGGGCCGCTGCAGTTTGGAATCAATTTAAATTCCAGCCGTGGCTTTAGTCTTCTTACGCCTGCACATTCCGTCTATCGTCACAGCGATACGGCACAGCCCATGGCATGACTTGGACTCGGTGAATTGATAGTTGGACTGGAGCGAACGAGGCGGTTTGGATTCGATGCTGTGGCAAACGCGCATCAGTCACAGCCATCGTCCTGCGCCGACAGTGCTCCCGATTGTCCGCTTATTCCGCTGTGGCTGGTGGCCGACGATATCGACGACACGCTGCGCAAGCCGCTCGAGAGCCGCCTGCCGTGGAAGAGCGTGCAGCGCAATTCGCTCGGATCGTTCCGCGCCGCGCCATTCCAGTCAAAGGCGATCCTGCGGATGCAGCCGCATCTCGGACTGATGTCGTGTTTCGATCCGGCGCCGCTCTGGACCATGCCTGACGATGAGACAAGCGATACGGGCGACAACTCGCCGCAGGATATCCTTGTGTTGCGACCTTCCGATGGCGTCGTGACCGTTCAGCAGGACGGCCAGCGCCTGACATGCATGCCGCGCGAGGCCATCATTCTCGATCCCGGCCGCGCCACGACCTTCATCATGAGCGATGTAAGCCGTGTCGATTGCCTGCTCGTCGCGGGCAATGGTCGCACCGGAATGCGCCACATCGCCCAGGACAATGGCGGGTTGATTGCACTCGGACATTACGCCGCCGCCGTGATGCGCGGCCTGCTGCCGATGAATTCCGCCGCACTGACCGGGCTCGCCGTCGACTACATGAACGGCCTCGTCGCCACGATGATCGACGAGGCGGCCGCGCCCGAGCGACGCGCGGCATGGCGACAGGATCGTCCGACGATCAGCCTGCTGTCCCTCAAGGCGGATATCGAGGCCAGCCTCGGTCAGCCGACGCTGTCGCTGGAGCGGCTGGCAACGACCCATGGCGTCACCGCACGTTACTTCCAGAAGCTTTTCGAGGCCGAGGGACGGACGTTTTCGGACTATCTGCTGGAGCGCCGGCTCGAGCGCGCCTTCCACATGCTGCGCGACGGCAATCGTGGGGATCGCGCCGTCAGCACCATCGCCTTCGAGGTCGGCTTCGGCGACCTCTCTTATTTCAACCGCACCTTCAAGAAACGCTTTGGCGCAACACCCCGCGAGATACGGGCGCGGTTCGAGGCGATGCTGCTGGATGCCGCGCCGGACGCGGACGCCTGAGCCTCAATTCGCCTTCGCCACCGTCGTCCCATTGCCCGGCAGGATCTCCACCGTGGCCGTGCGCCCCGCGACCAGTGTTGCGCCGGCCGGGACCGGATCGAGCGCGATGCGGACCGGCACGCGCTGGGCGAGACGGACCCAACTGAAGGTCGGCGTCACATTGGCCAGCAGATTACTGCCCTCCGCGCGGTCGCGATCCTCGATGCCGGCGGCGACGCTCTCCACATGGCCGGTCAGCCGGGCGGCATCACCCATCAAATGAATGTGGACAGGATCGCCGACGTGAATGCGCGACAGCTTGGTCTCCTCGAAATAACCGTCCACATGCAGGCTCGACGTATCGACCAGCGCCATCACGCCCTTGCCGGCAGTGACATATGTGCCGGGCCGCAGATCCATGTTGGAGATCACGCCTGACACCGGCGCATGGACCTCGCTGCGATCGAGATTGAGCTGCGCCACCGCCCGATCGGCAATGGCCTGATCCAGCGATGCCTTGGCGAGCAATTGCGTGGCCAGCACCTGCTCCTGCTTCTGCTGCGAGACCGCCGCTGTCGTGAGGTCCTTATAGCGCCTCAGATCGAGATCGGCCTGCTCCAGGCTAGCCGTACGGCCGGCGACGACGGCTTCGGCCTGCTGCAGCGCCAGTGCGAAGCGCGCGCGGTCGATACGCATGATGACATCGCCGCGCGTGACCTTCTGATTGTCCTTCACCAGGATTTCCGTAACGAAGCCCGAAACATCCGGCGCCACGGTGACGACATCGGCGCGGACGCGGCCGTCACGGGTCCATGGCGCATCCATGTAATAGACCCAGAGATAACGCCCGACGGCGAGCGCGGCGACGACGGCTAGCGCGGTAACGGCGAAACGGCGAACGAAACTCACAGTGTTTTTCATGATAGCAATCCAGAGGATAGATAGACAACGCCGCCCAGCAGGCAGACGTAGAGAGCAAGATTGAACAGTGCGCGGTGCCAGACATAGCGATAGAGGCCCGAGCGTTCTATCAGCGGGCGCAGCAACGCGCCGATGGCGTAAGTGATGACCAGCCACAGCATCAGCGATGGCAACAACACACCGAACAGATCGATTTCATATCTCATGCGGCCACACTCCCGGTGACGAGCCCCGGTTCGGGCAGATAAGCGGGCGCGGCCGGAAACAGTCCGCGGCGAATGCCGACAAGGCCGATCAGCGCGTCCCCGCGCCCTACCGCGCGTTCGCCTATGGCTTCGGACAGCGCGTGGTCGACTTTCGCCAGCAGTGGTTCCGGCATCGGACCGCCTTTGTAGTTGCGGAAGCTCACGGCGAGTTCATCCAGCATTGCGTCCATCGCGTTGAGCGTCGACAGCGACAGACGATGACGGGCGCGGCGCAGATCGACGATATTCAGGCCGACGCGCAGCTCGCGCAGATTGTCGACAGCGCGCAACGGGGAATCCTTCAGGGCCGCCAGCCGCGGCGCCAGGAGACCGATACGGTTCAACATCAAGCCGGCAAAGGCAGCGCGATCGTGGTTGCCGCGCTGCTCGGCAGCCTGCGCAATGGCGATCCAGCCACGCCGCATCAGCCGTTTCACGCTCCATTCGGAGCCGACAGAGCGGATCAACTGAATCGAGATAACCGACAGTTCGGTGCCGACGAAGAAGGCCACGCTTGAATTGGCGAACGTTGCGAAGTCCGCGTTATAGGTCGTCTGCAGCGCCATCAGCGTCGCGGTATTCGCCGCCAGCAGCATGCCGACGAAGAAGGTCGCGGGGCGTGCGATCAGATAACCGAACAGCAGGAACGGCGGCGCCAGCACGGCGACCAGCAATTCTACGTCGGTAATGGCCGGCAGGATCGCGAACAGATAGAGCGCGATGATGACCATCGCGGCCAGCGTCCATTTGGCAAAGCCGCGCAAACCAACCGCAGGATCGTCCATGCTCGCGAAGAACGAGCAGCCCACGGCCGCCATGGTCGGCGCCGTCGCGCCATCGGTCCAGCCGGTGGCGATCCAGAACGCGCAACAGACCAGGATGGTCGCGAACACACCCACTGCAGACCACAGCGCCATGCCGTGATCGACATGCCGCACCGGCGCGACGCCGGCTTCAGCCTGGAAGGCGAGTTTCGCGCCCGGCGGACGGCCGCCTTCGGCAATGGCCTGATTGAGCACCCGGCAATCCGCGGAAATATCAACGAGCTCGCGCATGCGCATCAACAAGCTCGCAATCATGATCTCGGTCCATGACGACGATGCGTTCAGCTTCGGCTGCTGGGCAGCGATCATGCTGCGCAGCCGCTCGGCGGGTTCGCGATCGGTGCCATTGTCGGCAATCCACGCGGAGACATCGTCGACCAGCGTCATCAATTGCGGTGAGGTCGTCCGCGCGTCCTCGCCGAGCGCATCGATGCGGTCGCCCATGGACGAGAGCAATGGCAGGAATGTCAGCATTCGCGTGCGCAGGGCACGCATCCAGCGCGAGGTCTCGCGTCCGCCAAGCCGGTCATAGGCCAGCTGATCGGCCAGCGTGTCGATATCCACGGCGTCGGCAGCAAGCTTGAGGCGCAGGTCGCGGGTGGCCGGATCGGCGCTGCGGCCAGCCAGCACCTCTTGCGTCAGCTTGCGCGCACCGGCCAGCCAGGTATCGACCCGCGCCGCAACCGCCGGGCCGACGCTGCGCGGCAACAGGATCGTGGAAACAAGTGTGGCACAGAGAATGCCGACAATGATCTCCTCGCTGCGCGCCACGGCGGTATCGAAGATCGCGGCGGGCTCGTTGACCGAAGGAAAGCTGATCAGCGCACAGGTATAACCGGCCAGCATAAACATGTAGCTGCGCGGCGTCCGGTCCAGCAGCGAGACATAGAGACAGAGACCGACCCACGCCGCGATGGCGAGACTTAGCAATTCCGGAGAATTGACGAGGTTCGGCACCAGCACGACGCTTGCGGAGGCGCCGACCAGCGTGCCGATGACGCGAAACAGTGCCTTCGAACGTGTCGCGCCGGCCAGCGGCTGCGACGCGATATAGACCGTGGCGAGCGCCCAATAAGGTCGTGGCAGATCCATCGCGAAGCCGATGAGCAAAGCCATCATACCGGCGATAAAGGTTTTCACGGAGAAGATGATATCGGCGTGACGGACGAGAAACGGCGGCTTGCTAACAGCGGACGTCATGGCAACGCGTCCGCCTCCTCGGCAGCCTCATACAGGCGATTGGCCGATTGCTCGATCCGGCCGAGCACATCGAAAGCGATGGCGAGCTCGTCCGGCCCGATGCCCTTCATCAGATCGGCACGCAGCCGGCGCATCACGCGCCTGATCTCTTCGGCTTTGGCTTCGCCGAGCGGGGTCAGATGCAACACCTTGGCGCGGCGGTCGGTCGGGTCCTCACGGCGCTCGACCAGCCCTTCGGCAGCCAACAGATCGATCAGCCGGACCACCGACGGTCCCTCGAGCCCCATTTCGTCGGCCAGCACGCCCTGACGCACATTCTCTCGTCCGGGCCGCGACAGGATCAACAGCGGATGGGCCGTGGCTTCGGACAGGCCATGCGCCGACAGGGTCTGGTCAGCCTTGCGGCGCCAGACCCGTGCCAGTCGCGCAACCAACAGGCCCAGTTCGGCCTGGATATGTGCTGGGGAGTGGGGCATGGAAATTAGATAGGATACTATCGATTAGGCTGCAATCTACTTTGTGCAGCGCATCAATCACGCTGTGGTGAGGACCGGGTTGCCGGGCGACAGATCAGCAGGTTTGATGGGCCTGCATAAATTTGCCGGGCGCGGTCCACGGCATAGGCGGCGAATTTCTCAATGATTTCCGTGGGACACTTCTTTCTGCGATTGAAATCCCCCTTGTTTCTGCCATGTTCGCGCCCAAAGCAGGCATCGGGTAGTGTTCTCCAGCGCGCGAATCTCCATCGCGCGGATGCTCCATTTGAAAGCGGCAAAGGAATTCCATGGCGAAGCCAGCAGTGATTGTCGTCGGCGCGGACAAGGGTGGGGTCGGCAAGACCACGGTATCGCGGACGGTTCTGGATTATTTCAGTGCCAACAACGTGCCCACCCGCGCTTTCGACACAGAAGCGCCGCGCGGCACGCTGAAGCGGTTCCATTCGGACATCACCGAAATCGTCGACATGACGACCACGGCCGACCAGATGAGGATCTTCGATACGCTCAACAGCGTGTCGCCCTCGGTAACCGTGATCGACGTCCGCGCAGGCCTGCTGTCGCGAGCGCTGGCCGATTTGCGTGACATCGGCTTCCTGGATGCCGCCAAGTCCGGTCAGATCACCTTTGCCGTTTTCCATATACTCGGCCCGTCGATCGCCTCTCTGGACGAAATCGCCGAGACCGCGGGCTTCATGGACGGCGCCAAGTATTTCCTGGTGAAGAACTTCATCAACAACACCAGCTTCTTCGAATGGGACCAGGCGACCTACAACTCGTATTTCCACAAGATCAAGGGCGCCACCGAGATCACCATCCCCAAACTGAACGAAATGGCCTATGAGCAGGTCGAAGTCTCCAGCGTGCCGTTCCTGAAATTCGTTGCCAACAAGGGGACACATGACGAGACGGCTAACTATTCGTTCGTGCTGCGCGGCTATGTCCGGCACTGGCTCGCCAATGTCTGGAGCGAGTTCGACCGCATCAAGCTGACCGATCTGGTCAACGACAAGCCGGGCGCCCGCAGCCCCGGTGAGAAGTAAGTTCATTTAACGATTGGAGCGGCGTCGGATTCGCCTGATATTGCGCCGATGCGACGCACGCCTGTCTATATCATCTGCTCGACGCGACCGATGGTCGGCAAGACCCTCGTCGCGCGGCTGTTGTGCGAATTCCTGAAGTTGCAGCGCGGCGATGTCACCGCTTTCGATATCAGCCTCAAGGAACCTTCGCTGCTGGATTTCCTGCCGAAGCTGACCGAAACCGCCGACGTGGGCGACACATTCGGCAAGATGTCGCTGATGGACCGCCTCGTCATCAATGACGACATGGCCAAGGTGATCGACCTCGGCTATTTCGCCTTCGACGAATTCTTCAAAATGACCGGCGAGATCGGCTTCGCGAAGGAAGCCGCACGCCGCGGCGTAGCGCCGATCGTATTCTTCATGGGCGATAGCGACCGCGCCTCGTTACGCGGCCATGAGATGCTGCAACAGCAATTCTCACGCAATTCGCTTTACGTGATCGACAACGAACACGTGCTGCGCGGCGAAATCCCGGTGGCACTGGCGCAGGGTCGTCTACTGCGCATCGCGGCGCTACCGCCTTTTCTCAAGACCTATATCGACCGGCTGAGTTTTTCCTTCACCGGCTATCTGCGCTCGGAGCAGGATTCATCCACCGAGCTGCATCAATGGATCCGGAAGAACTATTTTGCGTTCCGCGAGATCGAGCTGGGTTTGCTGCTGCAGGGTTCGTGAGGGCCGGAAAGCTGCCCTCTCTCAATCGTCATCCCCGCGAAGGCGGGGATCCATAACCACGGTCACCATAATTGAAGCGGTAAAGACGAAACTACAACGTCTCAATCATCTCCTCGGCGCGTATGGGTCCCCGCCTTCGCGGGGACGACACCTGAGTTTACGCAAACGCCTCAATGCCCGTCGAACGTCATCAGCGTGCGCACCGGCACATCCATCGCCCGCAGCTTAGCGGCGCCACCAAGATCGGGTAGGTCGATGATGAAACAGGCGGCCATCACCTCAGCGCCGATCTGGCGCATCAGTTTCACCGCCCCCTCCGCGGTGCCACCGGTGGCGATCAGATCGTCCACCAGGATCACGCGCTCGCCGGGCTTGATGGCGTCGGCATGCACTTCCATCTCGTCGATGCCGTATTCAAGAGAGTAAGCGATCCGCACAGTCGTATGCGGCAGCTTGCCCTTCTTGCGGATCGGCACGAAGCCGGCCGAGAGCTGATGTGCGACAGCACCGCCGATGATGAAGCCGCGCGCTTCCATGCCCGCGACCTTGTCGATCTTCAGCCCCGCCCAGGGCTGCACCAGCTCATCCACCGCGCGGCGGAACGAGCGCGCATCACCCAGCAGTGTGGTGATGTCGCGAAACAGGATGCCCGGCTTCGGATAATCCACAATAGTGCGGACGGAGGCTTTGAGATCGTGCGCGAGTTCGGGTGTCATCAGAGTCTTTCGGTTCTTCGGATGGAGATCAGTTGGGGCGCTGCCCCAACCGAAATGCGTTTTCGACGATACGTAAGCCGACCTCGCCACCAAGCGACATCAGCGATTCCGGGTGAAACTGCACACCGCCAACCGGCAGCGTCTTGTGTTCGATGGCCATGGCGACACCATCCTCGGTCGAGGCCGTCACGGTAAGCACATCGGGCATGCTGTCCTGTTCGACGAACAGCGAGTGATAGCGGCCAATGACAATCTCATTGGGCAGACCATTCATCAACCGTCCGCCGCGCACCTGGACGCGCGAGGGCCGGCCATGGGCTGGCTGCGCGAGCTGGCCGAGCACACCGCCGAAATATTCGCCGATTGCCTGCACGCCCAGGCACACGCCGAACACCGGCAGTTTCTTGTCCAGCGCGGTATCGAGTGTCTTGCCGATGCCGAAATCGGCGGGACGTCCCGGCCCCGGCGACAGCACGAGGAGATCGAAACTCTCGCGGTTCAGGACGGTCTGCGCATGAACATGACGAACCACGCTGACGGTCGCACCGACCTGACGGAAATAATCCGCCAGCATATGGACGAAACTGTCGTCATGATCGATCAGCAGCACCTTCTTGCCCGAACCGGTTGCATCCGGCGCGAAGGCCGACAGCCGCTTCGGCGGATCGCCGCGCAGCGCCTGGAACAAGGCTGCGGCCTTGGTCTGGCATTCCTTCTCTTCGGCGACGGGATCCGAATCGAATAGCAACGTCGCACCGACGCGCACTTCGGCGAGGCCATCCTTCATGCGGATCGTACGGATGGTGATGCCGGTATTGATGCCGCCATCGAATGACACCGCGCCGATGGCGCCGGCATACCAACGCCGCGACGAGCGCTCATTATCCTCGACGAACTGCATCGCCCAGAGTTTCGGCGCACCGGTCACGGTCACCGCCCAGGCGTGGGTCAGGAACGCATCGAGCGCGTCAAATCCGGGACGCAGCATGCCTTCGACATGATCGACCGTGTGGAACAATTTCGAATAGGTCTCGATCTGCCGCCGCGCCAGCACCTTGATCGTGCCGGGCACGCAAACACGCGCCTTGTCGTTACGATCGACGTCGGTGCACATGTTGAGTTCGAATTCGTCCTTCTCCGAATTCAGGAGCTGCCGAATCTGCTCGGCATCGCCGATCGCATCCACGCCACGCGCGATGGTACCAGAGATCGGACAGGTCTCGACGCGGCGACCGTCTGAGCGCACGAACATTTCCGGCGAGGCGGCGACGAGAAACTCGCCGTCGCCGAGATTCATCAGCGCGCCATAGGGCGACGGATTGATAACACACAGCCGCTGGAACACTTCCGCGGGCGAACGGTCGCAGGGCTCGGCGAAAAGCTGCCCGGGCACCGCCTCGAACAGATCGCCGCGCGCGAAGGCGGCGCGGGCATTCTCCACCGTCTTCTGATATTCGCCGGGCGCATGATCGGCGAAGCCCTGGCGCAGCGCCTTGTTGTAGCCGCTGTCGGGCGTATCGCGCGGCAGGCCCTCGGTGGAGCGATCCTTCCAGGTGAAGTCATAGGACATCAGCACGCCGCGGCCGGTAGCGCGGTCATAAGCCAGCAGCGTGTCGGGCAGATACAGTACGATGTCGCGCTGGTCGGCCTCGCGCGCGCGCTTCTGCTTCAGGTCTTCCATCTGGAATACGAGGTCATAGGCGAAGGCGCCATAGAGCCCGAGCATGGAATCGTCTGAGGAGAACAATTGCGCGACCATGTCGCGCACCAGCGACATCACGCTGGCGCGGCGGGTGCGCTGGTCTTCCTCGACCGGCGCCTCGCCGCGAATGATGTGGCCCTTGAGCTTCGACATCGTCCGCCCGTCGAGCGCGATACAGGGATCCTGCAGCGTGTCGGCGAGGAAGGCGATCAACACCTGGCCACGCTTGTTCAGCGCCGTCAGCGTAAAATCCGTCCCGGTGGTTTCCAGCAGCAGCGGCGGATCGGCGAAACCGAGATCGAAGCTCTCATAGCGGCCGGGCACCGTGGTGCCCGACGACAGCACCACGCCACGGCGCTGATCGAGCCGGACGATCAGATCGTCCAGCGCGGTGCCGCCGGTGAAATAATCGACATGGCGCGCCACGGAGAGACCCGCGCGGGTCTTGTAGGCGCTGTCAGCGGGAAGCGAAAACACAGTCCTGTTCATGGTGTCCTCTTAGGAAACATGCCGGAGGGGGCGCCACACAGAACAAACAAGCCAAAAAGCGAACAAAGGCCGTCGCACTGCGATGGCGGCCTTCGACGATTGAAAATAAGCAAATCGCACCGACCACCTCTTCAGGAGGTGCGCCACCAACGACGGCTGTTGCGGACAGGGGTGCTCATGGCCGGCAAATCACCATGGCCGGGCCGGAAGGTCAAGGGACTAAACGGCCTCCGGCCGCTGTCGGACGAATACCGTCAGTTTGAGCGCCCCGACACCGTCCTCGATCGGGGTCCAGCCGATGCTCTCGTACCAGGCCCGACGGGGTGGGGCAGCACAGAGATAGACCCGGCCATGTCCTCGGGAAAATGCCTCCGCACAGGCCTGCTCGATGAGCGCCGGAGCGATGCCCTGTTTGCGGGCATCGGGCTCGGTCCAGACCGCCGCCACCCAGGGCGTATATTGCGGGCGCTCGTCGAGATCGGACACCAGCAGCGACGCCGTCCCGAGAAAGTCTGAGCCACGATGGGCCACCAGCGCGATCGGCAGGTCGGTCCCCTGCATGTTTTCGCGCAGCCGCTCGACGATATAGGCCTCGGGCACGCCATGACGCTTCCACCATGCCTGCCAGATACGATCGGCGACGGTGTCGAAGAAGTCCGGCTGCTGGCGCAGATCGGAAATGGCGAAGTCGGATGTCATTGGCCTCGACCTACAGGGTCAGGCCTGTCGCATCAAGCCGCCGCACGGCTAGGCGTCACGATGTGTGAGATTCACCGGTGAGCCGCTTCAGCATCGGATAGGAGGACGTCGTGCCAAATTTTCCTTGCGGCACTCCGCAGTCTTCATAACCGGCAGACAGATAAAGACGATGGGCTGTCTCGGTGCTGATCAGATGGCAGACATCATTGCCATGGTCCCGTGCGGTCGCCTCAAGCTGTGCCAGCATCGCCTTGCTGACGCCCCGGAACCGGGCATCCGGCGAGACGTAGTTGCACGTAATCTCGCCATCGCGTCTGACGATGCCGACGACGAGCACTGTTTCTTCCTCGACCGCGACGAGAACGAAATTGTCCGGATGGGCAATCCAGCTCCCGACCTCCGCCGGCGTCTTGTTGTCGAGCCACCTCTGCAGGATCGCCGGATCGTCATGATGATCGGCGCCGCAGAGCTCGGCGATGGAGCGGCGCAAGACATCGCATATCTCGGCCGCCTCATCGGGTCGCGCTCTGCGGATCAGCATCCGATCAAAAGGCCTCAGCCCAGATGTTTCTTGAAGAACGCCGTGGCGCGGCCCCAGGCGAGTTCGGCGGCTTCACGGTCATGTACGCTGACGCGCTGTTCGTTGACGAAAGCGTGGTCGGCATCATAGCGGAAGAATTCGGCGGACTTGCCGGCAGCCTTCAGGCCGTTCTCGAAGGCATCGACCACTGCAGGCGTGCACCAGTCGTCGCGATTGGCGAAATGGCCCTGCAGCGGCACCTGCACGTCGGCGGGCTTCGCGGCCTGCTCCGGCGGAATGCCGTAGAACGCCACGGCGGCCTTGAGTTCGGGAATCTTGCACGAACCGATGATGGTCACAGCGCCGCCAAGGCAGAAACCGGTGAGACCAACCTTGGCGCCGTTGCGCGACAGGTACTGTGCAGCGCCGCGCACGGTCTGCGTCGTAGCATCCATGAAATCGAGCGAATTCATTTCTTTACCGGCCGCGTCCGTGTCGTGATAGGGCACGACCACGCCGTTATAGAGATCCGGCGCCAGCGCATCGAAGCCGGCCAGCGCGAGGCGGTCGGCCAAGCCCTTGATCTGCTCCTGCAGGCCCCACCATTCCTGGATCACGACCACACCCGGCGCGTTGCCGGTCGAGGCGTTGGCGAGATAGCCCTTGGCTTCCTTGCCGTCCGGCCGCTTGAAGCTGATCGATGTTCCCATGATGTCCTCCGCTGGAATGGTTCGGGCCAACTTATAGACCCCTCACGTGTCAACTCAACCGGGCCAGCGCGCGCTGCAGGTCCCGCTTGTAGGTCAGAAAATCGACAAACAGTCCGTGTTCGCCGCCGTCGCTGTGCGGCGGTCGCGCGAACCATCGGGCGATCTCCTGCCGCCATGCTACCGCCGCGTCCGGTCGCTCAGCCCTGGCCGCGAGATAGGCCGCGATCACGCGGGCCTGCAATGCACGTCCTTCCCAGCCCACACCCGCGCCTTCCAGCAGCCCGGCCACATACAGGCCGTTATCCTCGGACGGAAACATGTTCATGAACAGCCTGGGCGCACCGATTGTGTCCTGCCAATCGAGTGCACGGAGATCGCCCAAGAACGGAAACGTGATCCGGTAGCCGGTCGCGAGCAGCACCAGATCGACCTCGTCGCAACGGCCATCGGCAAACACGACCAACTTGCCGTTGAATTCGCGGACCGGCTTGCGCAGGGCGACATCGCCCTGGCCGAGATGCTGCAGCACCAGCGAATTGACAATCGGCGTGCGGTCATAGAGCCGGTGCTGCGGCTTGGGCAGACCGAAGCGCTCCGGCGCGCCGACGATGAAGCGCAGGATCGGCTCGTGCAGCCTTGAGCGCAGGTTCTTCGGAATGATGAAGCGCTTCGGCTTGTGATTGCCTTCATCCGCCGGCTTGCCGGCGAGAAATTTCGGCACGAAATGATTGCCGCCGCGCACGCTCCACAACACCTTGTCGGCCCGATGCACCGCATCGACGACGATGTCGCACCCGGTATTGCCCATCCCGACCACGAGCACGCGCTTGCCCGCGAAGATGTCGGCTGTCTTGTAATCCTTGGCATGCATCACCGGACCATCGAAGCTGCCTGACGTCTTCGGGATCAGGGGATCGCTGAGATGGCCATTGGCGATGACGACGCCGGCATAGTCGGCTGCCGCACCGTCGCTGAAGACGGCGCGCCATCCACTTCCCTGCGGCGCCAGACTGCGCACGCCGGTGTTGAAGCGGATCAACGGATAGAGATCGAAATGCCGGGCATAGCTCTGCAGATAATCCAGCACCTGGCGATGGCCCGGATAGGCCGGCCAGTCCTCGGGCATCGGGAAATCGGAAAAGGCCGTGGTGCGCTTTGACGAGATGAGGTGCGTCGAGGCATAGACCGCGCTGGGTGCCGCGCCGTAGAGCCACTGACCGCCGACATCGGCGCTCTGCTCCACGGCTTCGACAGCATGGCCGACAGCCTTGAGGCTCTGGATCGCCGCAAGACCTGCGGGGCCTGCGCCAATGACGAGGAAGGTCATGAAACCGGCTCCGGGCGCTCGTCGCGATAGCGTTCGAACACAGCGCGCGCATCAAGCGCAGGCGAATATCCGAACTCGGATTTGAGGCGCGTATTATCGAGTACCGGGCGATACTGGATGAATTTCACGTTCTGCGGCGTCAACTTCGTCAGGCCGAGCGCATGCAGCAGCCACAGCGCGCCCTTCATCACCGCGGGCGGAATCGGAACGAACGGCTTGCCGTTTAGCCGGGCGATCTCGCGTAGGCTGAGTGTGCCATCGCCGGCGAGATTATAGATGCCGCTCTTGCCGGTGCGCACGGCCTGCGCCAACGCCGCGACCACGTCGGAATCAGCGATCAGCGAGAACGGCGTCGCGGTGCCGCTCAGGCCAGTCACGACGGGACGCTCGAACAGAGCGGTGATCTGGTTGTTGGTGGTTGGCCCCAACACTGTGCAGGGGCGAAACACGGTCTGCCGCAACTGCGGATGATCGGTGCGCCAGCGCGCCAGCATCTCCTCGACCTCGCGCTTGTTGCGCGCATAAGGGAAATCCTCGTTGCCGCGCAGCGGATCGGCCTCGCGCAACGGGACGGGATTGTCGGCGTGATAGCCATAGGCCGCACCACTCGAGGTCACGATGAGGTGGCCGACGCCGGCTGCAAGGCAGGCTTCCAGCACATTGCGCGTCCCCAGCACGTCGATCTCGTAATCGCGTCTGTCATCCCCGCCGACGGCAACGACCGAGGCAAGATGAACTACGGTGTGCGGCCTCACGCGGGCAACGATCTCCTTCAAGGCGGGATCGCGAATGTCGCCGTGCTCATAAGCAATGCCGTCGAGACGCTGTTGTGGAGGCACCTCGCGCAGATCGAGCGCTGTCACCGGCCCATCGCCGCCGGCCGCGAGTGCGCGCAACAAAGCGCTGCCGATGAAGCCTGCCGCGCCAGTGACCAGCACGCCTCTATTCGCCATCGCGTTGCTCATGCCGCACCTTCAATGCGTGCCGGATGCGGGTCACGCCGTTTCCACCAGGCCGCCAACGCCCAGCCGGAGACGAGATGCCAGACTCCCCAGCCAGCAGCGACCAGCGCAGCCCCGCCCAGCCCGTCGAACTGCGTGAGAATCAGCGCCAGCCCCAGGCCGGAATTATGCATGCTGACTTCAATGGTGAGCGCGCGGGTGTCGTAGTCGCTGAGCCCAAGGATCTTCGCGACGCCCCAGCCAAGTGCGACGGCGATCGCATTATGCAGCACGACGAAGGGCAGCACCGCTGTCGAGAATACCGCGATGTAGCGCCAGTTGGTGACCGTCGCGGCCAGAATAAATCCGATCAGGAACACGAAAGACAGGATCTGCAGCGGCCGGCGCAGACGGTCGGCCAACCCCGGCAGATGACGCACCGTGAGCAGCCCCGTGACCATCGGCACGCCGAGCAGCAGCACTGTCGATCCGATGAACGAGACGGGATCGACGCTCACCTGGCGCAGCAGTGCGGCGGTTTGCGGATTGAGCCCGGCCCAGAACAGGATGTTCAGCGGCGTCGTAACGGAGGCAAGCAGGCTGGAGATGCCGGTCATCGACACCGACAGCGCGGTGTTGCCGCGCGCCATGTGTGTGATGAGGTTGGAGATGTTGCCGCCGGGACAAGCCGCCACCACCATCATGCCGAGCGCGATGGAGGGCTGCGGCTTCAACACCATGGTGATCGCCCATGTGACCGCCGGCAGGAGGATGAGTTGCGCGGCGAGCCCCGCGAGCGGCGCCGCCGGACGTCGGAACACGTCGACGAAATCGGCGACGCGAAGATCGAGCGCGACGCCATACATGATCAGCGCCAGCACGATCCCGAGCGCCATCTGGCCACCCGGACTGATGTTCAACAGAATATCGTCAATCGCCGCGCCCGCCATCCATCCCCCCGATGAGCGTGGATATCCGTGACGCTCACCGAGCCCGCGTCTCCCGCCTTTGCGCGAAGCTTAGTCAACGGTTCCACCGGAATCCATGGTCCGGGCGCGCACAGGCAGAAAACGAAAAAGGGCCCCATCAGGGGCCCTTTTGAAAGAATGTTTGCGACTCTCAGTGAGCGTTCGCCCAGACCTTCTTCTTCGTGAAATACATCAGGAACGCGAAGATGATCAGGAACACCATCACCTGCAAGCCAATACGCTTGCGGGCCTCGAGATGCGGTTCCGCGGTCCACATCAGGAAGGTCGCGACGTCCTTGGCGTAGTTCTCGACCTTCTGCGGGGTGCCGTCGTCATAGGTCACCTGATCGTCCGAGATGGGCTTCGGCATCTTGATGGCGTGGCCGGGGAAGAACTTGTTGTAGTAGGCGCCCGGCGGCAGCGCGAAATCCTTCGGCGCATCGACATAGCCCTGCAGCAGGGCGTCGATATAGTTCGGGCCCTTCTCCTGGAACTGAGTAAAGAAGTCGAACACGAACTGCGGGAAGCCGCGGTCATAGTTGCGGGCCTTGGCCATCAGCGACAGATCCGGCGGATAGGCGCCGCCATTGGCTGCGCGCGCCGCGTTCTCGTTCGGGAACGGCTTCGGGAATGGATCCGCGAGACGACCGGGACGCTCGAACATGTCGCCGGCGTCGTTTGGACCGTCCTGCACCTTGATCTCGGATGCCACTGCCAGCGCCTGAGCCGCAGAGAAGCCTGGGCCGCCCTCATCCGCGAGGTTGCGGAAGTGGATCAGGCTCATCGAGTGACAGGTCGAGCAGACTTCCTTGTAGACCTTGTAACCGCGCTGCAGGGCACCGCGGTCAAACTTGCCGAAAGGGCCAGCAAACGACCAGTTCAGAGACGGAGGCGTCGGGCCACCATGCTCGTCGGCAGCCTTGGCGTTCTGCGTGCCGCCGGCCATCAAACCACCGGCGAGAACCAGTGCAACGATGGCGGAGGCTGCCTTCTTGCCGTATTTCGCTAGCACGTCATCGGCGATCGAGTTCGGCACTGCGCGCGGCGTTTCGATACGGCTGAGGATCGGCAGCACGATCAGGAAGTATGCGAAGTAGCAGAACGTCAGCACACGGCCGGCAATGATATAGATGCCTTCCGCGGGCTTGCCGCCGAGCCAGCCGAGCAGGACCGCCACCACGACGAACATCCAGAAGAACTGCTTGGCCAACGGACGATACTTCGACGACCGGGTCTTGGCGGTATCGAGCCAGGGCAGGAAGGCCAGCACGATGATCGCCGAGAACATCGCGATGACGCCGCCGAGCTTGCTCGGGATCGAACGCAGGATCGCGTAGAACGGCAGGTAGTACCATTCCGGCACGATATGCGCGGGCGTCACGCCCGGATTGGCCATGATGTAGTTATCGGGATCGCCGAGATAGTTCGGAATGTAGAACACGAACCAGGCATAGAAGATCATGAAGCAGACGATGCCGAAACCATCCTTGATGGTCGCGTACGGCGTGAACGGCACCATGTCCTTCTCGGTCTTCGGCTCGACGCCGGCCGGGTTGTTCTGACCGGCGACGTGCAGCGCCCAGACGTGCAGCACGACAACGCCGGCGATCACGAAGGGCAGCAGGTAATGCAGCGAGAAGAATCGGTTCAGCGTCGGATTGCCGACCGAATAGCCGCCCCACAGCAGGGTCACGATGCTCTCGCCCACATAGGGTATCGCCGAGAACAGGTTGGTGATGACGGTGGCGCCCCAGAAGCTCATCTGGCCCCACGGCAGCACGTAGCCCATGAAACCGGTCGCCATCATCAGCAGGTAGATGATCACGCCGAGGATCCAGAGGACTTCGCGCGGCGCCTTGTACGACCCGTAATACAGGCCGCGCAGCATGTGGATATAGACGGCGATGAAGAACATCGATGCGCCGTTGGAGTGCAGGTAGCGCAGCAGCCAGCCGTAGTTCACGTCGCGAACGATGCTCTCGACCGAATTGAAGGCCATGTCCACATGCGGCGTGTAGTGCATCGCCAGGATCACGCCGGTGACGATTTGTACGCCGAGCATGAAGGAGAGGATGCCGCCGAACGTCCACCAGTAATTCAGGTTACGCGGTGTCGGATAGGCAATGAAGGAAGAATGGACGAGGCCGATAATTGGCAGACGCTTTTCAATCCACTGCAAAGCGGGATTGGTCGGCTGGTAGGTCGATGGTCCGCTCATGATGCGATCCTGAGAAGAGAAAAACACTATCGGCGCGAGATCGAAGAAGCCCTTAAGGATTCTCGCAGCTCAGCCGATCTTGATCTTGGTGTCAGAGACGAAGGCGTAAGGCGGGATCGGCAGGTTGAGCGGCGCCGGACCCTGACGGATGCGGCCCGAAGTGTCGTAGACCGAGCCGTGGCAGGGGCAGAAAAAGCCGTCGTAAGCGCCTTCGTGAGCAATCGGGATGCAGCCCAGATGGGTGCAGATGCCGATGACGACCAACCACTGGTCGTGGCCTTCCTTGACGCGGGCCTGATCGGTCTGCGGATCGGGCAGGCTCGACACCGGAACGGCGCGCGCCTCTGCGATCTGCTTCTTGGTCCGGTTCATGATGTAGATCGGCTTGCCGCGCCAGAACACCTTGATGTCCTGCCCCTCGGCGATGGGGGTCAGATCGACCTCGATCGGCGCACCTGCCGCGATGGTCGAAGCATCTGGATTCATTTGAGAAATCAGCGGCCAAACGGCGGCTGCGGCGCCCACTGCAGCCACTGCCCCTGTGGCCACGAACAAGAAATCACGGCGCGTGTGTTCCGCCGAAGACGTTGTCGTCACGATCCCAACCCTTTCTTATCTGCAGCCGGCTTAGACACTCCCGGTCACGCCTTTGCGTTGACCTGAAGCAAAAAACCGACGCCCGCGATTCTCCCCACGGCGGCAGAGGTCTACTAGTCCTTGCCTAACAGGCAGAACACGCAGTCCAGAATCGTTCTATTGGCACCCTTGGTGCGGCAGTGCAAGCCTACGATCGGCGAAGCAAGATGCGATGCACCACAGAATCAACGCCTTTCCGCGCCGCGGATAATTCGGCGCGCCGAGGCCGCACCGAAACGGCCGGCAGGCCGTTGATCGCACATGAGATCGGGCTCTGGGGGGCCGTGCTTGGAACCAGCCTGAAGGCCGTTTCCGGTCAGCGATCGCCGCACAGCGCGCACGCCGATTCGGCGAGCCGGGCAATGCGCCCGATGTTGCCCTCCGAGGCCGAGCGCGGAGAATCATGATTATAATCTTAAAATTGGCCACGAAAGCCGAAAATGCTTCCGAAGCTGCCTGAGCATGCAGGGTTGGGGCAAATAATCCGAGGTGATCTGTCCGATGCGGTCGTCACCAAGGGCCCGGTGAATGTCGGCAGGGCGCCGACGACGGTTCTGCTCAATCGCTTCGCGCTGTGGACCGACTACACGCTGCAGGGCGTATCCGCTCCGCGGCGGCGTGCGCGATGTCGGCTCGACCTTCGGCGACGATGCCAACCTTCAAGGTCAATGCGTCGACAGCGATCGATGCGCTGATCGCCTATGACAAGAACAACTGGCGCATGGCCCTGAACGTTATGATCCTTGCCGACGCACGCTATGTTGCAGCCTGCTACAACTATTCGAGCTGCTTCTATGCGGAAGGCCGCAAGGCCATCGCCAAGCTGACCTAATCGCTGGTGAATTAGAATCACCCTAAATCGCGACAATACGCCACCGCCGGTCTCTCGACCGGCGGTGGCGACACTTGCTAGTTAAACGCGACGACAACAACACGGGCGGAACGCCATGAGATCGATCTTCGGGCGCCTGCACCGCTGGGCTGGACTCCTCACCGCCGCCTTCCTGTTCTTCTCGGGCGTCACCGGCGCGGTTATCTCGTGGGATCACGAGCTTGACGATCTCCTCAACAGCAAGCTGAAGGACGTCACCACTGCGGGACCTGCCAAACCGTCGATCGAACTCGCGAGCCTGATCGAGCAGCGCGATCCGCGTGCGCGCGTGATCCACATGTACACGACGCCGGAAAAGAATGAGTCGCTCTCGTTCTTTGTTCTGCCGCGGATCGATCCCACGACAAGCAAGCGTTACACGCTCGATTACAATCAGATTTTCCTCGATCCCAACACCGGCGAAGAACTCGGGCGGCGCTATTGGGGCGCGGTGTGGCCGGTCACGCGCGAGAACTTTGTCTCGTTTCTCTACAAGCTGCACTACACGATGCACATCCCGGAATTCTGGGGCAGCGACCGCTGGGGCATGCGCATCCTTGGCGTCATCGCCATCATCTGGACCATCGATTGCTTCATCGGCTTCTATCTGACACTGCCATCGCGCAAGCGCGTCAAGGCGGGAGCCGCTCCCGCCGTCACGCGCGAACTCGGCAAGGGTTTCTGGGCGCGCTGGAAGCCGGCCTGGATGATCAAGACCTCGGGCAGCGCCTACCGAATCAATTTCGACATCCACCGCGCCTTCAGCCTATGGACCTGGGGTTTGCTGTTCATCATCGCCTTCACCGCGTTCTCGCTGAACCTCTATTTCGAGGTTTTCTCGCCGCTGATGAAGAAGATCTCGGACTACACGCCGACGCCCTACGAGCAGCGCGAGTATCGTCACCTCGATAATCCGATCGAGCCGAAGATGACCTGGGCTCAGATTCTCGAGCGCGCTACCGCCGACGGCAAGGCGCGCGGCTGGACCACACCGATCGGCTCGCTGTTCTACGGCCCGGCACACGGCGTGTATCAGGTGTTCTTCTTCGAGCCCGGCGACGATCACGGCGCCGCAGGCGTCGGCCCGCCGTCGCTTTTTTACGACAGCGAGGACGGCCGACCGCTCGGCGCCAAGCTGCCCTGGGTCGGCACCGCCGCCGACATCTTCGTGCAGATGCAGTTCCCTATGCATTCGGGTCGCATTCTCGGACTGCCCGGCCGCATCCTGATTTCTGCGATGGGCCTGGTCGTGGCGGCACTCTCCGTCACCGGCGTGGTGATCTGGTGGCGCAAGCGCCGCGCGCGCGTGAAGGTACGCGAGACAACGGAAGCACGCGCGAATACGCGGCTCGCGCCGGCGGAGTAGAGCCGCCGGCCTTGTCCGGTTGCATGTCAGGCGCTATCGCCTGACATGGGCCACGTCGATTGCGACGCGGCCGGAGACCAAACCATCGTGCGCATCGCCCTCTACCAGCCAGACATTCCGCAGAACACCGGCACGATCCTGCGGCTCTGCGCCTGCCTCGATGTCGAGGCGCATATTATCGAACCGGCGGGCTTTCCGACTTCCGACCGCCACTTTCGCCGCGCCGGCATGGATTATCTCGATCAGGTCTCCATCGTCCGGCACGATTCCTGGAGTCATTTCGAGGACTGGCGGCGCGAGGCCGGCCATCGCCTCGCGCTGTTCACCACCAAGGGCGCGGAGCCCTATCTCGAACACCGCTACACCGATAACGAGATCCTGCTGTTCGGCCGCGAGAGCGCCGGTGTGCCGGGCGATGTCGCGGCGGCCGCAGAGAGCCGCGTTGTCATTCCCATGCGTGAGAGCTTGCGGTCGATCAATCTGGCAATGACGGTGGCCATGGCGCTGGGCGAAGCCCTGCGGCAGGTGCGCGGCTGACTACCGCCCGCTCGGCACACGCGTCGCGATGTAGTCCTTACCCTTTGCCGTAAACGTCTCGCGAATGATGAAGCCGTCCGCCGGCGACATCGGACCGATCGGCACCGGCCCCGTGGGCATGATCAGCGTCGCATTGCTACCGACGAAGATCAGCAGATGCCTCCGTTCTTCCAGAAGCTTTGCAGACCAGGCGATCAGGCCGTTCAGCAGCGGCTGCTTTTGCCAGGCAGACGGCGCACCCGGATCGACCTGGCCATAGATAAAGCCCGTGGTCGGATAGACCGAGAACACAACCTTGGAATGCTCGGGCTTCCAAGCCTCGGCCATCTCATGGTCCTGCACCCAGACGCAATCGAAGGCCCGGCATTGTTGCGGGCGAGAATCATAAATCTTGCAGCCGGTGCCGATGGCACAGTGCTGGCACCATTTGCCCGCCGGTTTGGCAAGGTCATCGATGCGATAGACCTTGCAGCACATGGTGCAGGTGCCGCACGTCCGCGTGGCGGCGGCAGAACTGCCGGATGTGACGAGCGACGGCTGCATGGTATCCAGGTGCGACAATTTGACGTGATGTCATCGACCTTTGGCGGACCCCGCCGGACATCGCAATTGACATGTCGGTGATCGACCGGGACATCCACCGGCCAGCCGTGCTAAGAGCCGCGGCTTACCCCATATGGAACCGAGATATCGCCCGAGCCGGATCGGGCATGCCGGTTTTAGAGAGCTAGAGCAGTGAGTTACGCGGTCAAAGAGATTTTCCTGACGCTGCAGGGTGAAGGCGCCCATGCCGGCCGCGCGTCCGTCTTCTGCCGGTTTTCGGGCTGCAATCTCTGGACCGGCCGGGAACAGGACCGCGCCGAGGCCACCTGCCGGTTCTGCGACACCGACTTCGTCGGCATGGACGGCACACTGGGCGGCCGTTACCCGGACGCCGACAAGCTCGCCGACACCATCGCCTCACAATGGGTGGGACCGTCCGGCAACCGCTATGTGGTGCTGACCGGCGGCGAGCCGCTGCTGCAGGTGGATGCCGAACTGATCGACGCGCTGCATGCGCGCGGCTTCGAGATCGGCGTCGAGACCAACGGCACGGTCGCGCCACCCGAAGGCATCGACTGGATCTGCGTCAGTCCGAAGGCCGGCGCGGAGCTCGTGGTGCACAGCGGACACGAATTGAAACTGGTCTATCCGCAGCCACAGGCGATGCCGGAGAAATTCGAAGGCCTCACCTTCGAGCGTTTCTCATTGCAGCCGATGGACGGGCCGGACGCCATCAGCAATACCGCTGATGCGGTAGACTACTGCCTGCGCCACCCGCAATGGCGGCTGAGCGTACAGACACACAAGACACTCGGTATCCGATAAGAACCGGCATCAGGTAAGGACTTGAACTTCAGATGTGGGAATTGACGAAATCATTTCGCTTCGAGGCGGCGCATGCGCTGTCTCACACCACGCTGGGCGAAGTGAGCCAGGAGATTCACGGCCACTCCTTCCGCGCCGAGATCACCATTCGCGGCGTCCCTGATCCCGTAACCGGGATGGTCATGGATCTCGGCCTGCTCGATCGCCAGCTCGACGAGCTGCGCAAGACGCTCGACCACAAATTTCTCAACAAGATCGAGGCGATCGGCATTCCGACGCTGGAGAATCTCTCGCGCTTCATCTGGGACCGCGTCGCCGACAAGGGGCCGGTGGTCCGGGTCGGCGTCTTCCGCGACAGCTGTAACGAGAGCTGCGTGTATTTCGGGCCCAAGGGCTAGCGTCTGTCGGAGCATGATCTCTCGACAAACGAATTCGTTTGTCGGCGGAAACCGGTATCCAGTTTCGGGATCGGGCTCTAGTCTTTCCCTGTGATCATGCAGGTCGCAGTGGCATGGGCACAAAGCCTGCCATCCTTGTCCGTCAGTGTACCTTCCGTCGCAGCCATCCTGCGCCCCATATGAATGATACGACCCTCGGCGCGGATCGGCCCTGAGGCAGCCGTCATGGCGCGGATATAGGTCACCTTGAGATCGAGCGTCGCGTAACCGGTGCCGGCAGGCAGCGAGGTCTGAACTGCCAGCGCGATGGCGCCATCCAGCATCGTGGCTGCGTAACCGCCATGTACCGTTCCGAGCGGATTGTAGTGATCCTCGTTCGGCGAGCCGAGGAGCACAACCTTGCCCTGCTCTGCGGACTCGCCCTTGATGCCGAGCGTCCGGCCGATGCCACGCGCAAAGCCGCCTGCGGCGAAGGCCCGTTGCACCAGCTCCAGGCCGCTGCTCGCGTCGCCGGTTTCATTTGCCATGTTTGCCCTCCACCATCCCATGAACGTCCCTGTTATGGGACCGGGATGGCAGAGCTCGCCATTCAAGTCAATACTGTTGACCTTAGAGATGGGACCTGGCGCTAGTTGCGCGCCGCCTCCGTCATGACCGTCGACCATGCGGCCTGACTGCCTGCTCCCGCCTTCTTGAAGGCGCGCGCCATGATCTTGCGCTCATGACCGGATGCGATGCGCTCGACCGTGCGGCCGGCGGGCGTTAGTTCGAGAATCTTGAAACGATGTCGCGCCGGATCGCGCTTGACGGCCACATAGCCCTCATCGAGCAACTGTTTCATTGGCCGATGCAGCGCCTGTTTCGAAATCTGCAGGATCGCCAGCAGATCCGACATGGTGATGTCGTCTCCGCGCAGCACGGTATAGAGAATGCGATGGTGAACCCGTGACAGGCCGACCGTTGCCAGATACTCATCAGCCGCGCGCGTCATCCCGCGCCATCCGAAATACATCAGCGCCAGCGCGTCATCGAGCGGATCGAGCTTCTTAAGGTCAACAAGATTGACTTGATGAGTGGCAGTGCTAGGTTTTCTGGGAGATGGGCTCATCGAAGGCTCACGACAGGGAGACGGGACGCATGTTGACGCGGCAGAACGCGATGGCATTCGCGCAGCAATGGGCTGCCGACTGGAATCGGCCCGCAATCGATACAATCGTTGATCATTTTGCTCCTGAAGGCGAGATGCGCAGCCCGCTGGCGACAAAATTCACGGGATCATCCATCATAAAGGGACGCGAGGCCATTCGCACCTATTGGCACGCGGCCTATGGCGGGCTGACCGAGCCGCACCTCACGCTGGAAAGCACCGCCTGGGATGGTGAGCTACAGCGCCTGACGGTCTGGTAGAGCGCGCCGCTGCCCGGTGGCCCAACCCGGGCATGCGAAATGATGGATTTCGATGCCGATCACCAGATCGTCCGCAGCGAAGCCTATTACGGCGCTGGCAGCTAGGACGGCCGCAGACGGCACGTCATGCGCCCCGCCTGGGTGCGGACGATCGTCGTGCATTTCGCCCACTGAAGCCTATAGTGGATGGCCTCATCGAGAGCCCATCCCGTGCGCATCCTGCTGATCAATCCCAACACGACCGAGAGCGTCACCACGCTGGTGAAACGGCATGTCGAAGCCGTCGCCGGCGATACCGCGACCTTTGTGCCAGCGACCGGCCGGTTCGGGGCGCGTTACATCTCGACGCGCGCATCTGCAGCCATCGCAGGCCATGCAGCGCTCGATGCCTACGCAGCCCATCGCGATCGCTGCGATGCCGTCTATCTCGCCTGTTTCGGCGACCCCGGTCTGATGGCTTTGCGCGAGATCGCTGATGTCCCGGTTGTCGGTATGGCGGAGGCGTCATGCATCGAGGCTTCCAAACGAGGCCGTTTCGCCATTGTGACAGGCGGCGCGCTGTGGGGTCCGATGCTCCGGGAGTTTGTCGGGAGTATTGGCTTGGCCGACAAGCTCGCCAAGGTACGCACCATCGCACCGACCGGCGGCGATATCGCGCGGAATCCCGACGCCGCGCTGGCCGCGCTCGCAAACGCTTGCACCGCCTGCGCCAGTGAAGATGGTGCCGATGTCGTAATCCTCGGCGGCGCCGCGCTCGCTGGCCTCGCGTCGCGCATCCAATCCGACGTCCCGGTGCCTGTCCTGTGTTCCGTTGAAACCGGCACGCGCGCGGTGATCGCCGCGGCGGCGAATGGCCTCGACAATGCCAGCCCACCGCCCGCACTGGAGAATGTCGGCCTTGGCGCGGAACTCGCAAAACTGCTTCAACAAAAATAGCTGACAGAAACATCCCCGTGTTCGGCCTGTCATGACGCGCGGCTAGACTCAGCGCGCGTCAAACACATTTCGGGAGCCGACCATGGAATTGAAATCAGGCGATGTCGTCATGCTGAAGTCGGGCGGTTGCCCTCTGACCGTGGCCGACGTTGACGGCAACGATATTGAATGCATCTGGTTGGGCGAGGAAGGTGATTTGTTCCGCGAGACCCTTCCGCGTGCTGTGCTCGAACTCGCGCTCGTCATCCCGCATGACGACGAAGACGAGAGCGAAGAAGACGAAACTGAAGAACACGACGAAGACGAAGAAGAGCACAAGAGCAAGGTAGCCTGATCAGGTCATCCGCCGCCGGGCGCGAATGTCCGGCGGCAGCTTGTCGCCTAGCCTTGCAGAGCAAGTTCGAACGCATCGGCCTCGATATCACCAGAAGCGGCGCCGGTCGCAAAGACCGCGACGGTCCTTTGCCTGTGTTCGGGACAATGATAGACGGCAATGCCGCTGCCCGGACCTCCGCCGGTATGCCCGACGACGCGCAAATGACCGGTTGTCGTTCCAGCCATGACGCCAAGGCCGTAAGCCGCGTGTTGCCATGGACGTCCTGCACCAGGATCGCCCACCGCGATCCCGTGGCACATCTCGTCGCGTAGCCCCGCAGGCAACAAGTCCGTCGTCATCAAGCGATGCAACAGCATTGCAGCATCTCGCAGTGTTCCGACCGCCAGCCCGTGATAGACCCAGCGCGGATCGTAGGATTGCGCTTCGCCCATCTGGACATCCGCGAGATCGCCGCGCTGGCCAGCGATGCGCGGTCCAGTCAGATCGAAGGGTTCGAACAACCGACGTCGCATCAAGGCGTCGAGCGCCAGCCCGCTCACGCGTTCGAGATGCTGCCTGACGAGCAAATAGCCGACATTCGAATAGGTGAAATGGCCCGGCTCGATCCTGGCATGCAGGGCAGAAACCGAGTGCAACAGCCGGTCCACCGGCCACGCGTCTTCACCGGCAGCGACGGCCGCATGATAGGCGGGAAGTGAACCGTAATCCGCCAAGCCTGCGCGATGCTGCAGCAACTGGCGTAGCGTGAAGCTCTGGCCTGACAGCCTCTCATCCAGCGCCAATTGATCATCACGCACCATGGTCATCGCCGTGGCAGCGATCAGCGTCTTGGTGAAACTCCACCACGGCACGACGACATCCGCATCCGCATCGTCGCCGACATCGGCAAAACCGGGACGAATGACATGCTCCATGACGCTGTCGGGCCTCAGAGTTGATGGTCGTGCTTGAACCGCGCGATCGTCTGATCAGCGATAACTGTCATCACGTCGACCTCCATCGGGAAATCCAGCGCCAGCCAGGCATCTTCCGCCAGCGCCAGCACATGGCCGAGCGCCGGCCCCTTGGCGATGCCGCGCGCCATGAAGTCCGCAGCCTTGAGCGGAAACACCGGCGGGGTCCAGCGCTCGGGCAAGCTCACGAGCGCTTTCCACGCCTCCACATCGGCATCGCGGCCGGCGCGCGCCCAGGCGAGCATCATGCGATTGCGATAACGGGTTTCACCCAGGCGATAGAGCCGACGCCGGGCATGGGATTCGTCCATGCCCTTCAGTCGCCACCAGCGATGCCCCATGGAATCCAGTGCCTTGGCTTCATCATTGGACAGCCGCAGCTTTTGCGCGAGCCGCCGCGCATCCTCGGTGACAGCCACGCCGAGCGCAGCCAGTCTCAGAACCGCATCGGGCTTTTGCCCAAGCACTTGCTCGATAGCGATCATCGCTGCGAATGGTCCCTTATAGGTGACACCACCCACGAGCCGCAGCATCAGCCCGGCATCGACCATCGCATCCACCGCAGCAAAAGCGCCCTCCGCCACGAGCAGCTTTAGCATTTCCATCCGCACACGTTCGGCCGACAGCCCGGCGATGCCATCGCGGCCGCGAATGCTGGCGAGATAGCCCTCGCGATCCGGCGCCCCGGCGCCGTAGGCGGCATGAATACGGAAAAACCTGAGAATACGCAGATAATCTTCGGCGATACGTCTGTCGGGATCGCCGATGAAGCGCACCCGCCGGGTATCGAGATCTTCGAGACCGCCGACATGGTCATGCACCACGCCGTCGATAGACACCGAAAGACCGTTCATCGTGAAATCACGTCGTTCGGCATCGCGCTTCCAGTCGCGCCCGAACGCCACCTTGGCCTTGCGGCCGAAGGTCTCGACGTCTTCGCGCAATGTCGTGACCTCGAACGGCACGCCGTCGATAACCAGCGTCACCGTGCCGTGCTCGATGCCCGTCGGCACGCTTTTGATATGCGCCGCCTTGGCGCGGCGGATCACTTCGTCGGGTACGGCCGTCGTAGCGATATCGATTTCGCCCACCGGCAGATTCATCAATGCGTTGCGTACAGCACCGCCGACGGCGCGGGCTTCCTCGCCATTGCCATTGAGCAGCGCCAACACCTGCCCGGACGGTCCTGACGTGAGCCACGGCGCGTCGTGCAGTTTGCGCACACTCATTTTTCGACTCCCGGGACGAGCCGGCCGTTCTCGATATGCGCGGGGACATAGGTCGATCCCGGCGGCGCGCCGGAAAATTGCGCCAGCAACACGAGGCTTGCAATCACCAGCGCGGAAGCGGCGACGGTGAGCTTGATCACCACCGACATCGGCCATGACGATTTCAGCGTCACATTGTTTTTCGTTGCGAACAGAAACAGCGCAAAAAGCGCAAATGGTACGAGAAAGATGCCGATTTCGGTCAGGACCGGACGGATCATGTCAGCACGATCCGCTCATACAGCACGCGCAGAATCCCTGCGGTAGCGCCCCAGATGTAGCGCTCTGCAAAGGGCATCGCGTAATAGGACCGCTCCATGCCGCGGAATTCCTTGCTGTGCAGCTGATGATTGGCGGGGTCCATCAGGAATGCCAGCGGCACCTCGAAGGCGCTTTCGACTTCGTTCTCGTTGATCGTCAGATTGAAGCCTGGCTTCACACGCGCCAGCGTCGGCAGGATTCGAAAACCGAAGCCGGTTGCATAAAGATCAAGATAGCCGATTGGTTCGACAAAGGAGCGATCGAGACCGATTTCCTCCTCGGCCTCGCGCAGCGCGGCGTCCAGCGGCGAGGCATCGGTCGAATCGATCTTGCCACCGGGAAACGATATCTGTCCGGCATGATCGTTGAGATGCGCAGAGCGCTGGGTGAGCAGCACAGTTGGCTGTTCATGCTCGACGATGCCGATCAGGACCGCGGCCGGACGGATCGGCCGCTCCTGCGCCACGATCTGGATCATGCGGTCGTTGCCAGCATCGCCGGTGACGGGAATGATGCTGGCGTCGGTGAGCCCCCCGGGCACATCGAAATTCAGGCGTGCCCTCGCTCGTTTGAAAAATTCAGCTGAATTGTACAGACCAGATTCGCCGATATCCGCGGCGTCCGCGTCGGTCTTCAGCATCGGCTCACTCGTCCGGCTCACTTCAATCGGCTCACTTAGGTGGCTTCCCTGATCTGCTCCGCATCGGCCATGGCGAAAAACGCGCCCGCGGAGGCAATGCCGAACATCGCAGTACCATCGACCATCCGCTCCTCGCCCATGTCAACCAGATCGTAATAGATCGCCCGCGTCACCTTGGCCCACAGGTCGCTGCGGACATGCAGATAGGGCGTCAGTCCGCCGTCCTCTGCCATCTCGAATCGCAACCCGTGTATGCTGTCACACGCCACCCAATCGTCCACATTGGTGCGAAACTTCAGCACTGTCCCGCGCGCATCCTGCTCCTTGAGCATCTCGACGGCCAGAAATGGGGCATCGTCGACGGTAATGCCGACCTTCTCCACGGGGGTCACGAGAAAGTGCTTGCCGTCCTCGCGCTTCAGAATGGTCGAGAACAGCCGCACCAATGCCGGCCGGCCGATCGGCGTACCCAAATAGAACCACGTACCATCGCCAGCGATTCGCATGTCGAGATCGCCGCAGAACGGCGGATTCCACAAATGCACCGGCGGCAGGCCCTTGCCAGCTTTACCGTTGGCCGCCGCATCCTTCGCCGCAGTGGTCAGGCCATCCAGCCCCTGATTTGCGATCTGCCCTTGCTTCGCCATTGTTTGCCCTGACTTTACCACTGCCATTTGGCACGTTTGGTGCAAGTCTTGAACCTCAAGCCTTAAGTCTTGAACCTCAAGTCTTGAAACGTGCGGTGTCGCATTCAAACTCGCCACAACGTGATGCCGTTCATACCCGCATCCCGATATTGTGGGGATAGTTTAATTCAACAAATACATGGCCTTCGCTTAAGTTTAGCATCAGGTCCATGGAATACTAAGATGGCGTGACGACAAATGCGGCGGCGTATTTCAGGCGCCGTTCACCCGAAGGAGCAATGGATGGCTGGCGCTGACAGTGTCGAAAAACTCGAAGACGTGATTGTCCGCTCCGCGGAACAGGTGGCCGGCCAGATGCGCGCCGCCAAGGATGCAATCTCCACTGTCATCTTCGGCCAGGAACGCGTCGTCGAAAACACGCTGGTCACCATTCTCTCTGGCGGTCATGCGCTGCTGATCGGCGTTCCCGGTCTCGCCAAGACCAAGCTGGTGGAAACGCTAGGCACCACGCTCGGCCTCGACGCCAAGCGCATCCAGTTCACGCCCGACCTGATGCCTTCCGACATTTTGGGCGCCGAAGTGCTGGACGAGAGCGTCGCCGGCAAGCGCTCGTTCCGCTTCATCTCAGGACCTGTGTTCGCCCAGCTCCTGATGGCTGACGAAATCAACCGCGCCTCGCCGCGCACGCAGTCGGCATTGCTGCAGGCGATGCAGGAACAGCACATCACGGTGGCCGGTGCGCGGCATGATCTCCCGAAGCCATTCCACGTGCTGGCGACGCAGAACCCGCTGGAACAGGAAGGCACCTATCCGCTGCCGGAAGCGCAGCTCGATCGCTTCCTGATGGAGATCGACGTCGATTATCCCGATCGCGATGCCGAGCGCCGCATCCTGTTCGAAACCACCGGCGCCGAAGAAACCATCGCCAAGGCTGCCGTAACTGCCGACACTCTGATCACGGCACAGCGCCTGGTGCGCCGCCTGCCGGTCGGCGACAGCGTGGTCGAGGCGATCCTCACGCTGGTGCGTTCGGCACGTCCCGGACCGGACGCCGGCGATGCCAGCAAGCTGATCGCTTGGGGCCCCGGCCCGCGCGCCTCGCAGTCGCTCATGCTGGCGGTGCGCGCGCGCGCATTGCTCGATGGCCGTCTCGCGCCGTCGATCGATGACGTGCTCGATCTCGCCGAGCCGATCCTGAAGCATCGTATGGCGCTGACCTTCTCTGCGCGTGCCGAAGGTCGCACGGTCCCCGACGTCATCCGTCAGATCAAGACACGGATCGGTTAATGGCCGCAGTGCCGGATCACGCCACGCAGGAGATCATCGCAGTCCGCCGCGCCGATGGCGAAAGCCGTTCGCTGGCAGCGTCACTGCCACGCCTCGTGCTGGAAGCACGGCGCATCGCCGCAACGGTGATCCATGGCCTGCATGGCCGGCGCCGCGCCGGTCATGGCGAGAGCTTCTGGCAATATCGTCGCTTTGTCTCGGGCGAGCCGTCGCAGAATGTCGACTGGCGTCGCTCGGCGCGCGACGATCATTTGTATGTCCGCGAGCAGGAATGGGAAGCAGCGCACACCGTCTGGCTGTGGCCGGACCGTTCCCTGTCGATGGCTTTTGCATCGAAAGGCGCACGCGACAGCAAGCTCGAACGCGCGCTGATCGTCACCTTCGCGCTGGCTGAATTGCTGGTAGCTGGCGGTGAACGTGTCGGCGTGCCCGGCCTGATGAATCCGACCTCCAGCCGCAGCGTCATCGACAAGATGGCGCAGGCGATGCTGCACGACACGACCAACCGCGCCAGCCTGCCTCCCTCGTTTGTGCCGTCTGCGCTGGCCGAGATCGTGGTGCTGGGCGATTTCTGGTCGCCAATGCCGGAGATCAAGGAAATGCTGGCGGGACTTTCTTCATCTGGCGCGCATGGCGCGCTGGTGCAGGTCGTCGATCCCGCCGAAGAGAGCTTCCCTTATTCAGGCCGCGTCGAATTCGTCGAGCCGGAAAGCGGCGATGTCATCACCGCCGGTCGCGCGCAGACCTGGGCCGAAGATTACGTGGCGCGCGTCACCGCGCATCGCGAGGAGATCCGTGCCGAGACCGCGAAGCTCGGCTGGCTGTTCTCCACGCACACCACCAGCCGCTCGGCGGCCGAGCTGCTGCTGTTCCTGCATGGCGGCATGATGGTCAACAAATCTGCCGGGGGCGGCAGTATGGTCAAGGCGGGACGTTCAGCATGATCGGTGGCTTCCCGCTCGCCTTCGCCAACCCGCTTCTGCTGCTCGGCCTGATCAGTCTTCCCGTGTTGTGGTGGCTGCTGCGCGTGATGCCGCCACGCCCGCAGCGCATCGCGTTCCCGCCGACGCGGCTGCTGTTCGACATCACGCCGAAGGAAGAAACCCCGTCGCGCTCGCCCTGGTGGCTGACACTGCTGCGCCTGCTGGCTGCGGCGCTCGTCATCTTTGCCACGGCCGGTCCGATCTGGAATCCGCAAACAGGCATCGCTGGCAGCAATGCACCACTGACGATCCTGCTCGATGATGGCTGGAGCGCTGCAGCAAGCTGGGATGCGCGCGTCAGAGCGGCGGATGAGCTGATTGCCAATGCCGACAGCAACCGCCGCGGCGTTGCCCTCGTTCCTTTGTCCGAGCCGAACCGCGACATCACGCTGCTGCCCGGCGGTACCGCCCGCGTCGCGCTGCGCCAGCTCTCACCGAAACCTTACGCGATCGACCGTGTCGATACGCTGCCGGCGCTGGAGCGCTTCCTGAAAGCCACCGGCGACAGCGAGATCGTCTGGCTCTCGGATGGCGTCGACACTGGCCGCGGTGCGGACTTCACGCAGGGCCTTGCGAAGACCATCGGCGACCGCACGCTGACCATCTATGATGGTGGCGCCACGCCGGCCCATGCGCTGGTGGCAGCAGAAAATGCTGCGGCCAAGATGACCGTGAAGGTGCTGCGCGCCAATAGCGGCGGCCCCGACGGTGGCGTGGTGCGCGGCCTCGACCAGAAGGGATCGCCGGTCGGCGAAGCCAGGTTCCTGTTCACGCCGAACGATCGCGAGACCGAAGCCTCATTCGACCTTCCGGTCGAACTGCGCAACGACATCGCGCGGCTGGAAATAGCCGGCGAGCGTTCTGCGGGCGCCGTGCAATTGCTGGACAAGCGCTGGCGCCGCCGCGCCATCGGCATCGTGTCGGGCGCGACCAACGATACCGCGCAGCCGTTGCTGGCCTCGACCTTCTATCTGACCCGCGCGCTGGCGCCCTTCGCCGATGTCCGCCTCGGCGATCGCGGCGCACCGCAGCAGGCGATCACGCAGTTCCTTGATCAGAAACTGCCGATGATCGTGCTGGCCGATGTCGGCACGCTGTCACCGGAGATTCGCGAGCGTCTCAATGCCTGGATCAATGCGGGCGGCGTGCTGGTGCGTTTTGCCGGGCCTCGTCTGGCGCAAGGCGACGACGATCTGGTGCCGGTGAAACTGCGCCGCGGCGACCGCAGCCTCGGCGGCAGCCTGACCTGGGAGAAGCCGCAGCATCTGGCGTCCTTCGCCGCGGATGGCCCCTTTGCCGGACTGCCGGTCCCAAAAGACATCACTGTGAACCGTCAGGTGCTCGCTGAACCGAATGCAGCTTTGGCCTCGAAGAGCTGGGCTTCTCTGGTCGACGGCACGCCACTGGTCACCGGCGAGCGCCGTGGCAAGGGCCTCGTCACCCTGTTCCATGTCAGCGCCGATATGCGCTGGTCGGACCTGCCATTGTCTGGCACCTTCGTGGAAATGTTGCGCAGGGTTGTCGATATCAGCGGTTACACATCCACGCCCGGTGCAGGTGTCGCCGGCGAAGCCGGTGCGGAAACCGTTGCGCCACTGCGCACGCTTGATGGTTTCGGCGCTTTCACCCCGCCGCCATCGACTGCCAAGCCGCTCGCTGCCGACTATCGCGACCGCGCCACGCTCGATCACCCACCGGGCTTCTATGGCCCTGCCGACGGTCCGCTTGCGGTGAATGCACTGGCATCGGCCGATCGCATTGGGCCGATCGATTTCTCAGGCCTGAAGGCCAACCGCGCCAGCTACACCAATGCCGAACCGCGCGACCTCCGCGGCATCCTGCTCTCGACGGCACTGGCGCTGTTTCTGGTCGACGCGATCATCGTCGCGCTGCTGGGCGGCGCCATCGCCGCGATGTTCCGTCGCCGCGCTGTATCTACTGCACTCGCCGTTGCTCTGGCGCTGACGACTGTGATGGGCACGCCCATGCCATCGCGTGCCGATCCGGCCAGCGACGATTTCGCCGTCAAGTCGGTGTCCCAGACGCGCCTGGCCTATGTCGTCACGGGGAATGCAGACGTCGATTCCATCGTCAAATCCGGTATGGCCGGCCTCACGCTGTTTCTCGCGCAGCGCACCGCACTGGAAGCTGGCGAGCCCGTCGGCGTCGATCCGGCGCGTGATGAGCTGTCGTTCTTCCCGCTGATCTACTGGCCGATCATTCCTGGCGCGGCCAAGCCGCCGCAGGAAGCCATCAACCGCATCGACGCCTATATGAAGCAGGGCGGCACGGTGCTGTTCGATACCCGCGATGCTGTCGAAGCGCCACCCGGACCGAATGGCGAGTCGCAAACGCCGGGCATGCTGACGCTGCGCAACATCCTCTCATCGCTCGACGTACCCGAACTCGAGCCGGTGCCGCGCGAGCATGTGCTCACCAAGACCTTCTATCTGCTGCGCGACTTCCCCGGCCGTTTCAATTCCGGACCGACCTGGGTCGAAACGCTGCCGCGCGACGATGGCGACGACGCCGCTTCGCGTCCGGCCCGCGGCGGTGACGGCGTGTCGCCGATCATCATCACATCGAACGACCTCGCCGGTGCATGGGCGATGCGGCCGGACGGCCAGCCGATGCTGCCGCTGACGCCCGGCGAACCGCGGCAGCGTGAATTCGCATTCCGGGCCGGCGTCAACATTGTGATGTATACGCTGACCGGTAACTACAAGGCCGATCAGGTGCACGCGCCCGCGCTCATCGAACGTCTCGGACAATAGGAGCGCGACATGCAATACGGCATCGCGTTTACGCCTCTCGTTCCGACCATCGTGCTGTGGATCGGCCTCGCTGCCATCGTGGTGATATCAGCGCTGCTCTTGCTCGGCCGCGCGCGCGGCGCCGCCGTGCGTGTTGCCGCATTGACGCTGATCCTGCTGGCGCTGGCTAATCCGTCCTTCACGCGCGAGGAGCGCGAGCCGCTGACATCGGTCGCCGCCGTCGTCATCGACAAGAGCCCGAGCCAGAATTTCGGCGAACGCACCAAGGAAACCGAAGAAACGCAGAAGCAGCTCGTAGACCGGCTGAAGCAGGTCAAAGGCCTCGAAGTCCGTGTCGTCGAGGCTGGACAGGCTGATGGCGAAACCGATGGCACCAAACTGTTCGGCGCACTGTCCTCCGCTCTCTCCGACGTCCCGACCGACCGTGTGGCCGGCGCGTTCCTGATCACCGATGGCCGTGTCCACGACATCCCCGCCAATGTCGCGGGTCTCGGCTTCAATGCGCCGGTCCATGCGCTGATCACCGGCCGCAAGGACGAGCGTGACCGCCGTATCGCCATCACGGCTGCTCCCAGATTTGGCATCGTCGGCCAGTCGCAGCGCGTCACATTCCGCCTCGACGATCAGGGCGTCACCGGCGAACGCGCCCGCGTCGCCATTCGCCGCGACGGCGATACGCTGAGCGAGCGTACCGTGCTGTCGGGTCAGACTGTCAGCATCGATGTCGACATCAAACATGCCGGCCCGAACATCGTCGAGATCGAGGCTTCTCCGCTCGACAACGAACTCACGCTGGTCAACAACCGCGCCGTGGTCGCCATCGACGGCGTGCGCGACAAGCTCCGCGTGCTGCTGGTCTCCGGCGAGCCGCATTCCGGCGAACGCACCTGGCGCAATCTGCTGAAGTCCGATGCGTCGATCGATCTCGTGCATTTCACCATTCTGCGCCCGCCGGAGAAGCAGGACGGCACGCCGATCAACGAACTGTCGCTGATCGCCTTTCCGACCCGCGAGCTGTTCCAGCAGAAGATTCACGAATTCCAGCTGATCATCTTCGATCGCTATGCCCGCCAGGGCGTGCTGCCGATCGCCTATTTCGACAACATCGCGCGCTATGTCCGCGCCGGTGGCGCCGTGCTGGTGTCGGCTGGTCCCGATTACGCATCGAACACGTCGATCTGGCGCACGCCGCTGGATTCGGTGCTCCCCGCAGAGCCCGTCGGCGTCAGCGAGAAACCGTTCTATGCGCATCTCAGCGATATCGGCAAACGTCACCCGGTGACGCGCAGCCTCGAAGGCTCCAATTCCGAGCCACCGAAATGGAGCCGGTTCTTCCGCACCGTCGAGACCCGCAACATCACTACACCGCCGGTGATGACCGGCGCCGATGGCCAGCCGCTGCTGCTGTTGGCGCGCGCTGGCGAAGGTCGCGTCGCACTGCTGCTGTCGGATCACATCTGGCTGTGGGCACGCGGCTATGAAGGCGGCGGCCCGCATCTCGATCTGCTTCGCCGCACATCGCACTGGCTGATGAAGCAGCCGGATCTCGACGAGGAAGCGCTGAAGCTGCAGAGCCAGGGGAAGGACCTCGTCGTATTGCGCCAAACGATGGGCGATGCCGTGCAGCCCGTGACCGTGACCTCGCCGTCTGGCAAGACCCGCGAATTGACACTCAGTGCCGGTGAACCCGGCCTGTGGCGCGCAACCACGCCCGCCGATGAACTCGGCCTGTGGCAAGCCACCGACGGCACGCTGAAGGCGCTGATCAATGTCGGCCCGATCAATCCGAAGGAATTCTCCGAGGTCACGTCGACCACCGAGATGTTGAAGCCGCTGGCGCAGGCCTCGGGCGGCGATGCCCGCCGCATCAATGAGGGTTCGGGCATCGACCTGCCGCGCATCGTGCCAGTGCGTTCCTCGGCCGTGTTCCGTGGCGATGGCTGGATGGGCGTGCATATGCGCGACGCCAGCGTGGTCCGTGGCGTCGGCGTGCTGCCGGTGTTCGCCGGCCTGATCGGGCTGTTGCTGCTGCTCGGCGCCTTCGCTGCGACGTGGCTGCGGGAAAGTCGCTAGTACGGACCAACCGCGGCGCCAGTCATTGCGCCGCGAGATTCATCTCCCGCATCAGACGCCCCCATTTGGCGCTTTCCGAGCGGATATAGGCGGCGAAGGCTTCCGGCGTCATGGGTGCCGGCTGCGCTCCGATCGTCCGCAGTTTCTCGATCACGTCCGGGTCTCCCAGAGCCTTGACGAAGGCGGCATTCAAGCGCGTCACGATGTCACCAGGTGTCCCCGCGGGAGCAACAAGGCCGAACCAGCCCGTCGATTCAAACCCGGCAATACCTTGCTCATCAAGTGTGGGCACTTCGGGAAGGAACGGCACGCGCTTGGCACTGGTGACGCCGAGTGGTTTCAGTCGGCCGGCACGGATCAATTCCAGCGAACTGGGGATGTCCAACACCGCAAGCGGGATATGCCCGGCAAGGACATCGGTCACCGCAGGCCCTGTGCCCCGATAGGGAACAAGAGTCAGTTTGACATTCGCTGTTTGGAGAAACAGCGCAGCCGTCATGTGCATCACGGTGCCATTGCCGCCATATCCCACCGAAAGCTGGCCAGGCTTTGCGGCCGCAGCCGCTAGCGCCTCTTTCAGCTTGGTAAATGGGGCGTCAGGCGCTGCGACCAGCACAAACGGAATATCGGCCAGCAGCGTAATTGGCGTCAGATCCTTGATCGGATCGAAAGACGTCGCCGGGCTGATGTGAGGGTTGATGGTCAATGCGCCTGCCGGTGCAACACCGAGGGTGTAGCCGTCGGGCTTCGCCTGCGCCACGGCTTGCATACCGATATTGCCGCCCGCGCCGCCACGATTTTCGATGATGAACCCCTGCTTCAGGTCTGCAGCGATCACCGGCTCAAGCGCACGGATAAAGATGTCGGCACTGCCACCTGGCGGAAAGGTGACAACAATCTTGATGAGTTGCTCAGGATAGGCGGCCCATAGAGGCGTGGTCGTTCCGACCACGATCGAACTGGCCGCGCCCGCAAGCAACATCCTGCGGGTAGGAGCGAATACGGTCATGCTATTGCTCCCGAAACAGTGTGCGAAGCCCGGCTCTTGTGTGCGGCTCTGCCGGTGATGAGTTGAATCAACGCTTCGGGATCCGATGGAGCGAGACGGCCACGCCAGGCAATATGCTGATCCGGCCGCACCAGCAGCAGTGCTTCAGCGGGTTGTCCTGCATCGACCTCAGATATCGACAGATCGAGCACCGTCAGAGGAACTCCGTTGCGGCGCGCGGACTCTCTCAGCGCAGTCACGTCGCAAGTCGGATCGTAGCGCAAAAGCGTATAGCCGGGCCCCATCGCGTCGAAGATCGAACGGCCGTCGCTCAGCCAGACGTGCGGCATCCTGGCGCCCGGCACCGTCGAGGGTTCAAAATCGCCCATCGTATAGGCCGGCGGCGCCTCGCCATCATAGGCGATGACCGGTGACTGATCGTAGAAGTAACCGAAATTGAGCCCGGCGCAGCAGTATTGCTTCACGTTGAGATCGTAGGCGGCACGGCCGACCGCGGCACGCGCCGCTGCACCCGCTTCGCTGTCTTCCTCGATCACCGCTGGCACAGCGCCGCGCTGGCTGATGCTGGCAAGCGCATGCTCCATCGCGAACCGTGACACCTGATCGGTGATCGGCTGACGTTCGGCCGCATAGGCATCAAGCAGACCGGCATCCGCCCAGCCGTTAAGATGTGCCGCGAGCATCCAGCACAACGAAACCGCATCGGCGATACCGGCGTTCATTCCATAGCCTGCGTAAGGCATCCAGAGATGGGCGGCATCGCCGCAGATAAAGGCGCGACGGTCGCGGAAGCGATCGGCGACGAGACGGCGCCCAACCCAGTCTTCCTTGCTGACGACCTCGTAATTGAAATCAGGCCCGACACCCAGAATTGTGCGGATAGACCAGTCGCGATCGACGGAGTCGAATTCCGGCTCGTCCGGTTTGAGGTGATTGTGGATCAGCCACCGATCATGCCCGTCGATGGCAACGACAGTCCCGGTACGTCGCGGATTGAGCGCCAGCACCATCCAGGCCGGTGTGTGCGGCTGCATCAGGATTTTCAGATCCGGCGCATCGATGAGGGTCGACTGGACGCGCTGGATCACAGGCGTCCCGACGAAAGAGGCGCCGATCAACTTCCGCGTCAATGAGCGGCCGCCATCGCATCCGATGAGGAATTTGGCACGTATGGTGAAAGATCGGTCCTCATCAAGCCCGCGGGCCTCGACCGAGACACCTGACATATCCTGATCGAAATGCACCATCTCGGTGCGGGACAGAATGGTAATTTTGGGATTGGCTGCGGCATTCGCAAACAGCACCGGCTCCAGATAGATCTGGTTGATCCGGTGCGGCGGTTCGGGTGTCGGCCACCACGTGTCAGGTCCATCCGTTGCGGTGTAGCGCGTTGCACGCGACGGAATGACGATCCGACTGAGTTCCATGCCCGTTGCGGTGGTGCGATACGAACAATCGTTGGGGAAGTCAGGCGGCAGACCGGCGTCGCGGATCTGGGCCACGATGCCAAGCCGGCGAAACACCTCCATCGATCGCGCCGAAACATGATTGCATTTGACATTGGGCGGCTCGCCAGCGTGCCGCGTCTCGAGCACGATCACATCTATCCCTCTGGATGCGAGGTCCAGAGCAGCGGTGAGGCCCACGGGCCCTGCGCCGATAACAACGACGGATGTCTCATAGTCTTGCATGGCTGGCTCCCTCGACCGCGTCTGCGCGCGTTACGTTGAAGCTAGCTGCAACTCTTGATAAGAGAAGTCGCTTTTCCAGTATTGGTTGATAAGATTACCTGATGAATATCACCCTTCGCCAACTGGAAGCATTGGTCGCGGTCAGCCGCACAGGCTCGATGACGCGCGCAGCCCAGGAGCTTCACATCACCCAGGCCGCGGTCAGCCTGCTGCTCCGCCAACTTGAATTGCAGCTGGGCCTGCCAATGTTCGATCGCACGACACGGTCGTGTATACCGACCGCAGCCGGACGCGATGCGGTACGAGCTGCAGAGCGCATGTTGGGCGACGCGCTCAGCCTCACGCGTCAGATGCGCAGCCTGTCGGAAGCCCGAAGCGGCACAGTCGTCTTCGTCGCATCGGCCGGTGCCGCCTCCGCGCTCATGCCGTCAGTACTCGCGACATTCCGCACCGCATATCCCGACGTTGATGTCATCATGCGCGACGTCGCGTCCGATCAGCTTGTCAGCGCGCTGCTGGCGTCGGATGCTGAATTCGCCATCGGCAGCGTGGATGGCCCGGTGCCCGAGGTCACGCTGACGCCTCTGGTGAGAGGACGTCTCAGCGCCATCGGCTGGCCAGGTTGCCCGATCGCAGCGATGCAAACGCTATCGTGGGATGAACTTGCTGATCTACCGACCATCGCGATGCGCCGCGACACGCTGATCCGTGCACAGATCGACCGACGGCTGGGTCGCGATGGCAAGGTGCTCATCCCGACCCATGAAGTGTCGCTCATCAACACGGCGCTTTCGATGACGGCGAAGGGCATCGGTTATGCGATCTTGCCCTCCTATATGATGCCAACCGACCAATATCCGGGGCTGATCGCTTTCCAGCTCGTACGACCCGCGATTACGCGGCAATTGTCCTGGATTCAGCAAACCGGCCGCAGCCTGTCGCCCGCAGCGCTGCAATTTCAGAAGACCACCGCGCGCGTCCTGGCCAGCGCACACGCAACGGCCATTGCAAGGCGCGCGACGGCGTAACGCGCAATTTGGGTGTCTCTCGTCGTTCCCCCTGATTGCTCCATCAGCGCGTCGACGCGAAGCGTTGCCGTAATCCCACAGCCCGCCCGGTTTCTGTGTCGGGACATGACTGGCCGTTGACACCCGGGCGCCCGCCGCGCGATGTTACATTATAACATCGGTACTGGCAGACCTCTCTGCCGGCCGATGCGGGGCAGCCTGTCGGCATGAAGTGGTTTCGCGCGAATATCAGACATGGGGCAAAGCTGGCGCTGTTCGCGCTGGCGGTGCAACTCGTTCTGTCGTTCGGCCACGTCCATGGCGGAACCGTCCACGCGGCACCTCTCGACTCCGCCATCGCGGTTTCAGTCGACGAAGCTGCGCAGACGCCGGCCGCTCCCGAGACTGACCACCACCATCGCGCCGCCGATCCCTGCGCCATCTGCGCCGTCATGGCGATGGCCAGCACGGCGCTGTTTACCGCACCACCGGTCCTGCTGTTGCCGCAGGCCGCCATCTTGCTGCAGCGGATCACCGAGGCCGAGTTCGAGCATCTCGACGCCATCAGCGGTGCATCGCAGCCGCGCGGCCCTCCTGCATCCTGACATCACCTTTGACGATCGCTGCCGCGAATTCCTCGCGCGCAGTGAAACCGAAGTGAGATTCGCATCACCGCGAGTCCCGGCCCGAGCGCAATGACCGCGCAGCCGGTGAAGTCAGGACAAATCCATGTCGATTCAATTCAAGTGCACCCTCCTGCTCGGCACGTCCGCCGTGGTGGGACTGAGCTGCCTCCCACAATCCGTGCTGGCGCAGACGCAACTTCCCGCCGTGGAAGTCACCGCGCCGAGCCCGATCGTGCGCCGCAAACCGGTGCCGGCACGCGCGACGCATACGCATGTCACGCGCCCCGCGCCAAACCGCAACGCTGCCCCGGTGCCCGTTGAAGCGGAGCCTGTTATACAAGCCCAGCAGGGCGAACTCCCGATCGTCACCGATCAGTTCGCCACTGTCACGGTGGTGCCGAATGACGAGATCCGCCGTTCCGGCGCATCGACACTCGGCGATCTTCTTGCCAACAAACCCGGCATCACCGGTTCCGGCTTCGCGCCGGGCGCCTCGAGCCGGCCAATCATCAGGGGTCTCGACGTCAATCGCGTCGGCATCGTCGAGAACGGCATCGGCAGCAATGGCGCATCAGACCTCGGCGAAGATCACTTCGTGCCGGTGGATCCGTTTGCTGCCAACCAGATCGAGGTAATCCGCGGCCCGGCGACGCTGCGTTATGGCTCACAATCGATCGGCGGCGTGGTCAGCGCCAGCAACAATCGCATTCCCGATGCGCTGCCGAACTGCGCCGTTGCAACGCCGTTCCAAAGCTACGGCCTGCCGGCGAAAGCGCCGGCTGCCGGTCTCGCCGCACCCGGCTGCATGAATGCGGAGGTCCGCACCTCATTCAGTTCGGTGGATCGCGGTGTCGATGGCGGCATCCTGCTCGATGCCGGCGGCGGCAATGTCGCCGTCCATGCCGACGTCTACGGCCGCAAGGCCGGCGACTATAATGTCCCGAGCTATCCCTACGCCGAGCCCGGCCTCGCCTTCAACGGCAAACAGCCGAATTCGTCGAACCAATCGGCTGGTGCCTCGGTCGGCGGATCGTATTTCTTCGACGGCGGCTATATCGGCGCGGCGATCACGCAGAACAACACGACCTATCGCATTCCGGGCGTCGAAGGCGCGCAGGTCGGTACCCGTATCGCCGGCCAGCAGACCAAGTTCACCGCTAAGGGCGAGTATCGCCCAGATGCGGCGGCCATCGAGGCGATCCGCTTCTGGGTTGGCGCAACGAACTACAAGCACAACGAAATCGGCCTTGCGGACGCGAGTGATCCGACCAGTGACGGCGTGCGCCAGACCTTCACCAACAAGGAACAGGAAGGGCGGCTCGAAGTGCAGATGATGCCCTTCAATGCACGCTTCGCCACGATCACCTCGGCCTTCGGCCTGCAGGTCAATCACCAGGAGCTGACCGCGCCGAGCCCAGACGATATCGGCAGCCCCCTCAACGGCTTGTGGGATCCGAACAAGAACACGAGAGTCGCGGGCTACAGCTTCAACGAGTTCAAGTTCACCGAAACCACGAAGGCGCAGATCGCCGGCCGTATCGAGCATGTCGAACTCTCGGGCACGACACCATCGTCGATCCCGAACGAATTCGATCTCAATGCCGATCCCGGTGCCATCGGTCCGTCCGTTGGACGCAACCTCACCTTCACGCCGAAGAGCGGCAGCATCGGCCTGATCCAGGATCTGCCCTGGTATGGACTCTCCGCCAGCATCACCGCGCAATATACCGAGCGCGCGCCAAAGCCCGCCGAACTGTTCTCGCGCGGCGGACACGATGCGACGGAAACCTTCGACATCGGCAATCCAAATCTCGGCATCGAGACGGCGAAGTCGGTCGAACTCGGCCTGCGCCGTGCCGCTGGCCCGTTCCGCTTCGAGCTCACCGGCTACTACACGCAGTATAACGGCTTCATCTATCGTCGCCTGACCGGTAACACGTGCGGAGATGGAGTCTGCCAGGCGGGGCTCGGCCTCGAACTGAACCAGGCGATCTATTCGCAGCGTGACGCCACGTTCCGCGGCGGCGAATTCCAGAGCCAACTCGACGTCGCGCAGATCTATGGCGGCACATGGGGCATCGAGACCCAGGCCGATATCGTGCGCGCAACCTTCAGCGACGGCACCAACGTGCCGCGGATTCCGCCGGTGCGTGCCGGCGGCGGTCTGTTCTGGCGCGATGCCAACTGGTTCGCGCGCGTGAACATGCTGCACGCCTTCGCGCAGAACGACATCGCTCCGATCGCCGAGACACCGACATCGGGCTACAATCTGCTGAAAGCGGAAGTGAGCTACAAGACGCTGCTCGATCCGCGCATCTACGGCGCCAAGGAAATGACCCTCGGCGTGGTCGGCAACAACCTCTTGAACGAGAACATCCGTAATGCGGTGTCCTATAACAAGGATAATGTGCTGCAGCCCGGGCTCAATGTGCGGGCGTTTGCGAGCGTGAAGTTCTGATTGATACTCGTCGTTCCGGGGCGTGCGTTCAGCGCAGCTGAATGCGCGAACCCGGAACCTCGTGCGGCTCCAGCGCACCACCATGTCGAGCTTCCGGGTTCAGGCCGATCCGCTTAGCGGCTCGACCTGCCCCGGAATGACAGTTTGTGGCTACGGCTTCGCTGCGTCCCAGTCCGGCCTGACAGCGCCCGCGAGCCCATCCGCCGCGCCTTCCACCAGCTCCAGCACCAGCAGCCGGTTCTGATCGACCGGGCCCGGCATGGTGACCTTGCCCTTCGGGATCGCCTTGAAACCGACCCGGCTATAATAGGGCTCATCACCCACCAGCACGATGAGCTTGTGGCCCTTCTTGCGGGCATCCTCGATCGCGCGATCCATGAGCTTGCGGCCGACACCGCGACTGCGGAATGGCGGCTCGACGGTCAGCGGCCCGAGCAGCAGCGCCGGCGTATCGCCCACACAGATCGGCAATTGCCGGACGGAGCCGACCAGCAGCGTGCCGATCCGTGCCGTAAACGACAGATCGAGCAGATGGCTGACATGTTCGCGCAGCCGATAGGCTGACAGCACGTAACGACCCGGACCGAAGGTACGGGCATGCAGCCGTTCGATGATCTGGGCGTCGTTGGCGGTTTCCGCCAGGATGGTCAGAGAAAGGTCATTCATGTCGGGAGGCGAGATAGCATCTGGCGGGCGCGCGGTCTATTGCCCGGCACGCAGGGTTATCCCCGCCAGGTGGCGCTGATCGGCTTGCCCGCGAAAACCTCGGCCAGCCGCTGCCTCGTGCCCTCCGTGGTGTCGTGGGGCAAGGCGTCCAGGGCAAAGAAACCGGTCTCGGCGATCTCGCGATTGGGCTCAGGCAGCCGGTCCTGCCGGAACTGCCTGACCACATAGACCGCGACGTGATCGCGGATCGAGACGTGGCTATTGAGGAAGACGCCGTGCAGAACCGGCTCACCGGTGAGTTCAATACGGCCTTCTTCCCGCAGCTCCATCTCCAGCGCCTCGCGAAAGGTCTGGCCGACCTCGACGCCCCCGCCAGGCAGATACCAGCCGGTCACATAAGTGTGCCGGACCAGAAACACACGGTTATCCGCATCGAGCACCACGGCACGGACGCCCAAGGTCATCCCGCGCGCGACGCGGAAATAGAGATGCACGAATTTGCGCAGGGTTGGCTCCAGCCGCTGCCGCAACGTCGGTGAGGTCATCGCGGCAAATTCCTGGCTGGCGACACGGTGGGTCCTTGCGTCATATGCCCCACCTTGCCAAAACATGCAGGGGTTTCACAGGCATGAGGGCGCATTGAGCGGGCTTGTTCACATACGCACAGGGGCGGATCGCTTCTCATGACCGCATTCACCCTGGCGCATCTGTCCGATCCGCATGTTCCGCCGATGCCGGAGCCGCACTGGCGCGAGCTTATGGGACAGCGCGTGCTCGGCTATCTGAACTGGCGGCGCAACCGGCATTTGATCCACCGCCGCGACATGCTCGATGTCATAGTCAGCGACATGCAGGCGCAACAGCCGGACCATATCGCGGTGACCGGCGACCTCGTCAATCTCGCGCTCGCTACCGAATTTCCGCGCGCACGGCGCTGGATCGAAAGTGTCGGGACACCGGATCATGTCTCGCTGGTCCCCGGCAATCACGACGCCTATGTGCGCGGCGCGCCGGAACGTTTCGCCGAAACCTTCGGCGACTACGTGCGCAGCGACGGCACCGCGGACACGCGCTTCCCGTTTCTGCGCATCCGCGGACCGCTGGCACTGATCGGCGTGTCGTCGAGTGTGCCCACCGCCCCGTTCATGGCGACAGGCTCGCTCGGCGAAGGACAGCTTAGGGCGCTCAACGTTATGCTTGGCGGTCTCGCCGACGCGCATCTATTTCGCGTGCTGCTGATCCATCATCCGCTGCGCTCGAAGCAAAGGCACAAGAGCCTGACGGATTCCGATGCGCTGCAAGTTCTGCTGAAGCGCCACGGCGTCGAACTGATCCTGCACGGCCACGACCATATTCATTCAACCATGTGGTTCGACGGCCCGCAGCGGCGCATTCCTGCTGTCGGAGTGCCGTCGGCGTCAGCGGTTGCACACGGCCACAAGCCTGCAGCCGCCTACAATCTGTTCGCCATCGAACGTGACGGCGAGCGCTGGCGCTGCGAACAGACGGTGCGGGGCTTCGGAGGCAGCAACATGGTGCATGAGCTGACGCGAACGATGCTGGTGTAGCTGCATGACTTTTCGTGTTGGTCATTCCGGAGCGCCTTTACGCCCCCCCGGAATGACAGAGAAACCTAATGTCCGCGTACCGACACGAATAGCGCCAGCGCGAACAGACCGATCACACCGACAATCATTCCGAGCAGAAACGGCCAGAACCGGCTGTGCGGCCTCTTCGCCGCCGTCGTGACCTGCGGCGCCGGCATGGTCACCAGCGCATGTTCTCGCTCGATCATGCGGCGTGCGATATAGTCGGTGACGGCCTTCACGATGGTCGGAACGTCATGCGCCTCCGCCAGCACCACGCGGCCATGGCGGGTGTCCTGCACGAAGCGATACATGCGCTTGTCGCGGCCCATGGCGACATGGGCGACCATGTCGATCCACAGCCGCGGCGTGTCGCCCTGGCTGATGCCGCGGTCGAACATCTCCACGCCGGGAGGGATTTCAGCGAACAGCGAATCGAGCGCCTCGTTGAGAATCTCCAGCCGCGCCACTTCGGCATCACGCAGCTCGACGACGACACCGGTGCGATCGGCCGCCTCGATGCGGGCTTGACGCAGGGCGTCGCGCAGCCGCATCGGCCTGGCTTCCTCGACAGGCTTCGTCCCGTTACTCGCCACGCTGGACCTCTTTCTGACTGCCTGAGCGCTGCCATTCACCGGCAGTAACCTATCAGTAACCACGAGTGCCGGAAAGGCCGTTTGTTTCCAGAGACTTGGCCGCTGAACACACCAGCGGCCCCACCCGGTTGCCCGGATGAGGCCGCTGATATCCTTGGACGTCTTCTTATGGGCAAACCAGCGACAGGCTTGAGGCGATCCGGCGGCACTGGCGCCGCTCGGAATCTCAGCCTCAGGCGACCCGTCGGTCTTAAGCGACCTGGCGGCTCGGCTCTTCGACGATGGAGAAGCGGACGCCGGCACGATGGCGATTCTCTTCCGACACGGTCTTCCAGGCTTCTTCGGCCTCTTTGCGCGTCTTGAACGGGCCCTGCACCTGGGCCGAACCTTCAACCAGCTTGTGGAAGTTCATCGAACCGAACTCGCCGCCGATGACCCAGAAATTGCTACCGTGTGACATGTCGTGCTCCTGTATATTTCAAATCGACATTCGTGACATGCGATGCATTCACCGTGTGAAGAGATAACGCGATATCAGCCAAAACCACCAGATACCTTGTATTTGAATGGTGATGCAATGTAACATCACGACTTGTAATAAATGTCACTTTGTAAATTTTGTCATAACTGACGACTACAGGGTGGCGGCTCGAAATCGGGATTGGCACAAATGGCGGGCGAGTCTGGCAAGAAACTGTTTGTGGGGCCGCGGTTCCGGCGGATCCGGCAGCAACAGGGCCTGTCGCAGACCCAGATGGCCGAGGGGCTCGGCATTTCGCCGAGCTATATCAACCTGATCGAGCGCAACCAGCGGCCGGTCACCGCGCAATTGCTGCTGCGCCTCGCCGAGACCTATGACCTCGATCTCCGCGATCTCGCGACTGCCGATGAAGACCGCTTCTTTGCCGAGCTGAACGAGATCTTTTCCGATCCGCTGTTTCGCCAGATTGATTTGCCGAAACAGGAATTGCGCGATCTCGCGGAACTCTGTCCCGGCGTCACGCATGCGCTGCAGCGGCTCTATGCGGCCTATACCGAAGCGCGGCGCGGCGAGACCATGGTCGCGGCGCAGATGGCAGATCGCCATGAAGGCGCACAGTTCGAGGCCAATCCGATCGAGCGCGTGCGCGATCTGATCGAGGCCAACCGCAACTACTTTCCCGAACTCGAGGCGGCAGCCGAGGGCCTGCGCGACGAGATCAACGTGCCGTCGCAGGATTTGTTTGCAGCGCTCAGTACGCGGCTGCGCGAAAAGTATTCGATCGTCACCCGCATCATGCCGGTGGACGTGATGCGCGAGACGCTCAGACGTTTCGATCGGCATCGTCGACAATTGCTGATCTCGGAAATGGTCGACGCACCGGGCCGCACCTTTCAGGTCGCGTTCCAGATCGGCCTCGTGGAGTGCTCGTCAAATTTCGAGACCATCATCGGCCGCGCCGGGCCGCTCGACGACACAACGCGGCGACTCTATCGCATCACGCTGGCCAACTATTTCGCCGCAGCGGCGCTGATGCCCTATGCGGCGTTCCATGCTGCGGCGGAAGCGCTGAATTACGATGTGCAGGTGCTCGGCCAGCGCTTCAATGTCGGCTTCGAGCAGATCTGTCATCGTCTTACCACGCTGCAACGGCCGAATGCACGCGGCGTTCCGTTCTTCATGCTGCGCGTCGACAATGCGGGCAACGTCTCGAAACGCTTCTCGTCAGGCACATTCCCGTTCTCGAAATTCGGTGGCACCTGCCCGCTGTGGAATGTGCACTCCACCTTCGACACGCCGGACCGTCTGCTGAGCCAGGTGATCGAACTGCCAGATGGAGGCCGCTACTTCTCCATCGCGCAGACGCTGCGCAGGCCCGCTGCACCACACCCGCAGCCGCAACCGCGTTTCGCCATCGGCCTCGGCTGCGAGATCCGCCACGCCGGCAAGCTGGTCTATTCGGCGGGGCTCGATCTGGAGAAGACCGAAGGCACCCCCATCGGCGTCAACTGTCGCCTCTGCGAGCGCGAAAACTGCAGCCAGCGGGCGGAGCCGCCGATCACGCGCAGCCTGATCCTGGACGAGAATACGCGACGGGTATCGAGCTTTGCGTTTAGTAATGCGCGGGAGTTATGAGGCGAGGCCTGGGCATCAACAAAAGCCATGCTATACAAACCACATGGGATTTGGCGTTTTCATTCATCGTACGGATTCAATCTACGACGACAGCCCGTCCGAGCGATATCAATTTCCCAGCCAATATCTCAGTCGCGCGCAGAATTTCGAGGGTGATTGGATCGTCTACCTTGAGCCCCGAAAGGTCAAAGCCACACGCGGATACTATGCAATATCCAAAGTGCAGCAAATTGTCCCTGATCCCTCGACCGCAGGAATGTATTTGGCGTTGATCGAGCCGTCGAGCTACCTTGAATTTGCGACACCCGTTCCGTTTTCAGACGCCGATGGCGTGATTGAACATGGAGTTCTCAACGAGCAGGGGCGGATTTCAGGCAGGGCGCAAGCAGCGGTGCGTCCTGTAAGCCCAAGCGACTTCGAGCGCATTATTAGACGGGGTCTCGAAGAAGCGCCTCAGATCCTGCCGAGAATGGACGACATTCCGGTCGATGCCCAGCTTCAGGAGCAGCAAACTCCTTTCCAATTCGAAGAGACTCGCGAGCGCCTGAATTTTTTGACTTCGAGGATCGTACGCGACCGAACCTTTCGCCGTATTATCCTGGATGCTTACGATCGACGCTGCGCGGTCACTGGCCTGCGATTGATCAATGGCGGCGGCCGGGCCGAAGTTGATGCGGCACATATCCGTCCGGTCGAAGCGAACGGCCCTGACATCATTAACAATGGGATCGCCCTTTCAGGCACAGCTCACTGGATGTTCGATCGTGGATTGATCAGCCTGTCTGACGAACTGCAAATTCTGATCTCTCGTCAGGTAAACGACCTTGAGAGCGTCCGCGCTCTTATCAACAAGAATGGTCACGCGCTTCCACCTTTACGAACTTTTCAGCGTCCACATCCGCGGTTCTTGAGCTGGCATCGTGAAAATCGCTTCAAACAATAATCGCTATAAGACGTGGATGCTGGCATTAGCCGGGCATGGCGACGGGGAGGGCAATTCATGCAGCGAATGACGATGCTAAGGCGTGTGGCGGCGACGGTCGCAGCAACGGGCTTTATCTCCCTCCTTGCCCTCACCTCCCCCGCCTCCGCGCAGCGCGCTGCGTCCTGTCACAACGGCCAGAGCTTCGATCAATTCCTCGCCGGGCTGAAACAGCAAGCGGTTGCTGCCGGGGTGTCGCAGCGCGCGATGGCGGAAGCATCGCCCTATCTCGTCTACGACCAGGGCATCGTCAATCGCGACCGTGGCCAGCGGGTATTCGGACAATTGTTCTCGCAATTCGCCGGCCGCATGGCGGCGGATTACCGGATGCAGAACGGGCAGCTCAAGATCAAGGCGAATGCCGCGGCTTTCGCACGCGCCGAGAAAGAATATGGCGTGCCGCCGGCGGTCATCGCCGCGTTCTGGGCGCTGGAAAGCGACTTCGGCGTACAGATGGGTAATCTGCAGACGCTGCGCTCGCTGGTGTCGCTGGCCTATGATTGCCGGCGCTCGAAGATGTTTCAGGACGAGACCATCGCCGCACTCAAGATCATCGATCGCGGCGATCTGTCGCCAGCCGAGATGATCGGCTCATGGGCCGGCGAACTCGGCCAGACGCAATTTCTGCCGACGCACTATTTCAACTATGCCGTCGACTATGACGGCGACGGCCATCGCAACCTGCTGCGCAGCCCCGCCGACGTGATCGGCTCTACCGCGCACTACATTTCCACCGGGCTGAAATGGCGGCGCGGCGAACCGTGGCTGCAGGAGGTGCGCGTCAGCGAGAACATTCCGTGGGACCAGGCCGATCTCACCATCCAGTTGCCGCGTGCAAAATGGGCGTCATTCGGTGTCAGCTATCCCGACGGACGGCCGCTGCCGAACGACACCATGCCGGCCTCCTTGCTGCTGCCCATGGGGCGTCATGGCCCGGCATTCCTCGCTTACGCGAATTTTGCCGCCTATACCGAATGGAATAATTCGCTGATCTATTCGACCACCGCAGCCTATCTCGCCACCCGCATCAATGGCGCCTCCAAGATGCGACAGCCCTCCGCTCCTGTCGCGCAGCTGTCACATCCTGAGTTGCGCGAGCTGCAGCAACTGCTGGTCAAGCGCGGCTTCACTGTCGGCAAGATCGACGGTATCCTCGGCCAGCAGAGCCGCACGGCGGTGAAGGCGATGCAGGTCAAATTCGGCCTGCCCGCGGATTCCTGGCCAACGGCTGAATTGCTCGTGGCATTGAAATCCGGGCGGTAAATTTCTTCTCTTTTGTACCGTTGGGGCGGTTGAATTCGGCCGGCCGCGCCCCAAGTCCATGCAACAGCATCTTTCTCCGCGTCCCTGCTGTGCCTCGAAACGCATCACAAAAGAGCATCCTCATGCCGTTCTATGATTCCGTCGTACCCGCCTATCTGCAGATGCTGGGCAGCCTGTCCGCGATCCTCGACAAGGCCGAAGCCCACGTCACGGCCAAGAAGATCGAGGCCGAAACCCTGCTCGGCGCGCGGCTCTATCCCGACATGCTGCCGCTCTCGCGCCAGGTCCAGACCGCCTGCGATCAGGCCATGCGTGGTTGCGCCCGGCTGACCCAGAACGAGCCGCAGTCCGTTCCGGACACTGAGAAGACCTTCGGAGAATTGAAGCAGCGGCTGGCCAAGGCGATCGACTATGTGAAGGGTTTTACGCCCGCCCAATTCGAAGGCGCCGACACCCGCGAGGTGACGTTTCCGATCGGCGGTGGCAAGACCACGACCATGACGGGCCAGCAGTATCTGAGCAGCTTCTCGCTGCCGAACTTCTACTTCCACGTCGCCATTGCCCACGGCATTCTGAGGCACAGCGGCGTCGAGATCGGCAAACGCGATTTCCTCGGCGCGTAGTAATACCTGCCGTCACCACAGGATATTTCACTACACGCAGGCCGATGGAAAGATCATGATCATTCAGTTCCCCATCGCTACGACTGCTTTATCCTGAACAAAAGACAGGCAGCGCAAGGGCATTGCCAAGGCGCTGCGTGATGCCCAACTCGATCTCATCCTTCATCGAATGGAACATTCCTATGAGCGCGTCCAAACTGTTTGAGCCCTATAAACTCGGCAATATCACCCTTTCGAACCGCACGGCGATGGCGCCGCTGACGCGCAACCGCGCAATCGCCGGCAACGTGCCGAACCCGCTGGCGATCGAGTATTACGGCCAGCGCGCCAGCGCCGGTCTCCTCATCACCGAGGGCACGCCGGTGTCGCAACAAGGCCAGGGCTATCAGGATGTGCCCGGCATCTACACCAAGGAGCAGATCGCCGGCTGGAAGAAAATCACCGAAGCCGTCCATGCCAAGGGCGGTCACATCTTCATGCAGATCTGGCACGTCGGCCGCGTCTCGCATGTGAGCCTCCAGCAGAACGGCGGCGCACCGGTGGCCCCCTCGGCGATCCGCGCGAACACCAAAACCTATGTCAACAACAGCTTTACCGACGTTTCCGAGCCACGTGCGCTTGAACTCGGTGAAATTCCGGGTGTGATCGACTCATTCGCCCGCGGCGCAGCCAACGCGATCGAGGCTGGTTTCGATGGTGTCGAGATTCACGGCGCCAACGGCTATCTGCTCGAACAGTTCGTACGTGAATCCACCAACAAGCGCACCGATGCCTATGGCGGATCGATGGAAAACCGCGCCAAACTGATGCTGGAAGTGGCCGCGGCCGTTGCCAGGGAGATCGGCGGCGACAAGACCGGCATCCGCATCTCACCGGTGACGCCGGCCAACGATGCCGCCATCGATAGCGAGGCCCAGAAACTGTTCGACTACATCACCGACGGGCTGAGCGCCGAGAAGCTGGTCTATCTGCATGTGGTCGAGGGTGCGACCGGCGGTCCGCGCGACAATGCGCCGTTTGACTACGCCAGCCTGCGCAAACGTTTCAAGGGCACGTATATCGCCAATAACGGTTTTGACCTGGCGCTTGCCGAGAAGGTGCTCGCCGCCAATGCCGCCGACCTGATCGCCTTCGGCAAGCCGTTCATCTCGAATCCGGATCTGGTCGAGCGCCTGAAGTCCGGCGCACCGCTGAACGAGCCCGACAAGGCGACGTTCTATGGCGGCGGCGCGAAGGGATACACAGATTATCCGACGCTGGCGGCTGCGAAGTAAGATAGCGATCATCGAAGAAATAAAGGCCGGGATCGCTCCCGGCCTTTTGTTTGTTCAGGAAACTCGCCTCAATTCGCCGACGCGCGCTTCTGCGGCGGGGTTGCAGGCCACGACTTGATCAGCGTGTCGTAGTCCACGGTCTCGCCCTTCGGCTTCTCGTTCGCCAGCTTGCGCTGGGGCGCGATGTTGCCGTCCTTGGCCGACTTCGCATACCAGAACTCAGCGGTTTCCTTCTTGTTCAGCTTCGGTCCGCATTCGCCCTGAACCTTGGATCGTTCAAGACGTTCGAGCACAGAATCCTGCGCTGCGGCCAGCGAGTCCATCGCCTGCTGCGGGGTCTTCGCACCGGACGATGCGTCGCCGATGTTCTGCCACCACAACTGTGCCAGCTTCGGATAGTCCGGAATGTTGTTGCCGGTCGGCGACCACTGCACGCGGGCTGGGGAGCGATAGAACTCGACCAGACCGCCGAGCTTCGGCGCACGTTCGGTGAACGACTTGTCCCAGATATCGCTCTCACGGATAAAGGTGAGACCGACATGGCTCTTCTTCAGCGACACCGACTTCGAGGTGATGAACTGCAGATAGAGCCACGCCGCCTTGCGGCGATCGGCTGGCGTCGACTTGAGCAGCGTGCCCGAGCCCACATCCTGATAGCCGAGCTTCATGCCTTCCTTCCAGTAGGAGCCTTTCGGCGAGGGAGCCATGCGCCATTTCGGCGTACCATCGGCATTCATGACCGCAAGACCCGGCTTCACCATGTCGGCGGTGAAGGCGGTGTACCAGAACATCTGCTGAGCGATATTGCCTTGTGCCGGCACGGGACCCGACTCGGAGAAGGTCATGCCCTGAGCCTGCGGCGGAGCATACTTCTTCAGCCAGTCGAGATATTTCACAATGGAGTAGACGGCGGCTGGGCCGTTGGTGTCGCCGCCGCGCTCGATAGACGAGCCGACTGGACGACAGCCTTCCATGCGAATGCCCCATTCATCGACGGGCAGACCGTTCGGAAGACCCTTGTCGCCGTTACCGGCCATCGACAGCCAGGCGTCGGTGAAGCGCCAGCCAAGCGACGGATCCTTCTTGCCATAGTCCATGTGGCCATAGACCTTGACGCCGTTGATCTCCTTGATGTCGTTGGTGAAGAACTCGGCAATGTCTTCATAGGCCGACCAGTTCACGGGCACGCCGAGATCGTAGCCATATTTGGCCTTGAACTTCGCCTTGTAGTCCGGATTGGTGAACCAGTCGTACCGGAACCAGTAAAGGTTGGCGAACTGCTGATCGGGCAGTTGGTACAGCTTCTTGTCAGGCGCCGTAGTGAAAGGCGTACCGATGAAGTCCTTGATATCCAGCGTCGGGCTGGTGACGTCCTTACCCTCGGCAGTCATATAGTCCGACAGCGCGATGGTCTGGCCATAGCGGAAATGCGTGCCGATCAGATCGGAGTCATTGATCCAGCCGTCATAGACGTTCTTGCCGGACTGCATCTGGGTCTGCAGCTTCTCGACCACATCGCCTTCCTGGATCAGGTCGTGCTTCAGCTTGATGCCGGTGATCTCGGAAAACGCCTTGGCCAGCGTACGCGATTCATATTCGTGCGTGGTGATGGTTTCGGAGACGATGTTGATCTCCATGCCCTTGAACGGCTGAGCAGCCTTCTCGTACCACTGCAGTTCTTTCAGCTGCTCTGCCTTCGACAGCGTCGATGGCTGGAATTCGCTGTCGATCCACTTCTGAATGGTCGCGTCGTCGGCCTTGGCCGGCGCGGCGAGCAACGCAGTCGCCGTGATCAACGCAGCGGCGCTGGTCATCATGATATGGCGCGTCGGGCGACGGGCCTGTGTCGTCAGGTGCCTCATAACTTCCTCCCTCACTTCTGTTTCAGGCCCGGGTTCATCCCGGGACTGCAGTCAATGCCGGTCAGACGGTGCGAAAGATCGCCACCGCCGAGACCAGCGAAATCAGAGTCGCGAACCACAAGTCCGAAATTTCAACGCCCTCCTCACCGATCGGCAATGTCGCGATCGGGTCGCTACCGATGAAGCCGATCCAGAGCAGATGGATCACGGCCGCAGCGATCAGCGACAGGAACAGCCGGTCGCCTCGTGTGGTGGGAATGCGCAGGATGCCGATACGTTCGGTTTCGGGATAGGCAACTGCGAGCCATGTCATGGTGCAGAGCGTAAGCGCCAGCAGGCCGAAGAAGATCGCCGTCGGCGGCGTCCAGGCCATCCATGCGATGTTTTCCATGGCGACCTCCTAGACCCGGCCAAGCGCGAAACCGCGCGCGATATAATTGCGGACGAACCAGATGACGAGCGCGCCGGGAATGATGGTCAGCACACCGGCGGCGGCGAGCAGGCCCCAATCCATGCCGGAAGCCGACACGGTACGTGTCATGACCGCCGAGATCGGCTTGGCATTCACCGAGGTCAGCGTGCGCGCCAGCAGCAATTCGACCCAGGAGAACATGAAGCAGAAGAAGGCAGCGACGCCGATGCCCGATGCGATCAGCGGCACGAGAATCTTCACGAAGAACTTCGGGAATGAGTAGCCATCGAGAAACGCCGTCTCGTCGATCTCGCGCGGCACGCCTGACACGAAGCCTTCGAGGATCCACACCGCGAGCGGCACATTGAACAGGCAATGCGCCAGCGCGACGGCCCAAGGCGTATCGAACAGGCCGATGGCCGAATAGAGATTGAAGAACGGCAGCGCGAACACGGCAGGCGGCGCCATCCGGTTCGACAGAAGCCAGAAAAACAGATGCTTGTCACCGAGGAAACGATAGCGCGAGAACGCATAGGCCGCGGGCAGCGCGAAGGAGATCGACAGGATGGTGTTGATGATGACGTATTTCAGCGAGTTGATGTAGCCGGAATACCAGCTCTCGTCGGTGAAGATGCGGATGTAGTTGGCCAGCGTCGGCTGATGCGGCCATAGCGTCATCGTCGAGACGATCTCGTTATTGGTCTTGAAGCTCATATTCACGAGCCAATAGATCGGCAGCAGCAGGAAGATCAGGAACAGCGTCAGGATAATACGGCGTCCGGGGATCGTATGCATCAGACCGCTCCCTCGGGTTTCGTGTGATCGACGCCGGCATTGGTCATCACGGTGTAGAACACCCAGCACACGATCAGCACAATCAGGTTATAGACCAGCGACAATGCGGCAGCCTTGCCGAGATCGAACTGTCCGAGCGCGATCTTGACCAGTTCGATCGACACGAAAGTGGTCGAATTGCCGGGGCCTCCGCCGGTGACGACGAAAGGCTCGGTATAGATCATGAAACTGTCCATGAAGCGCAGCAGCACACCAATCAGCAACACGCGGTTGAGCTTCGGCAACTGGATGGCACGAAACACTGCCCAGCGTGAGGCTCCATCGATCTGCGCTGCCTGATAATAGGCATCGGGAATCGACTTTAGCCCGGCGTAACACAAAAGAGCGACGAGGCTGGTCCAGTGCCAGACATCCATCACGATGACCGTGGCCCAGGCATCAAACTCGTTCGACACATAATTGTAGTCGATACCCATGTGATTGAGCGTATAGCCGAGCAGACCAATGTCGGGACGCCCGAAGATCTGCCAGATGGTGCCGACCACGTTCCATGGAATCAGCAGTGGCAGCGCGAGGATCACAAGGCACGCGGCGACGCGCCAGCCCTCGCGCGGCATCGACAGCGCAACGAGAATGCCGAGCGGCACTTGAATGGTGAGAATGATCGCAGAGAAAGCCAGATTGCGCAGCAGCGAGGCGAAGAAGCGACTGCCGAGATCGCTGGAGGGATCGAGCAGCTCCTTGAACCAGCCGACGCCATTCCAGAAAAACTGATTGTTGCCGAAGGTGTCCTGCACCGAATAGTTCACCACCGTCATCAGCGGCAGCACCGCGGAGAACGCCACAATGAGAAAGACCGGCAGGACGAGGAACCAGGCTTTTTGATTGACGGTCTTGTCCATCACGCAACCCCTTCGACAAGGCGGCTGTCGGCATAAACGTGCACCCGCGCGGGATCGAACACCAGCCCGACATCACTACTCGGGACCGAAAATCCCTGGGGTACGCGCGCAGCGAATTTGACGCCGCCGATGCGGACGCGCGCAAAACTGATGCGACCAAGATCATCGACGCGCTCGACTTGCGCCAGCAGCAAGCCCGGCGCGGGCGTCGCAACATGAACGAATTCGGGGCGGATACCGATTTCGATTGTGGCGCCTGCTGGCATCTTGTCGTAGCTGCGCTGCAGCGCAATGACATGACCGCCGACGCGGGCCTCGCGGCCGCTGACTTCGGCGGGCACAATATTCATGCCGGGCGAGCCAATGAAATAGCCGACGAATGTATGCGCGGGCTTGTCGAACAGCTCCTGCGGCGTACCGGACTGCACGACACGCCCGTCATGCATCACGACCACCGTATCGGCAAAGGTCAGCGCCTCGGTCTGGTCGTGGGTCACGTAGATCATGGTTAGGTCCAGCGCGCGGTGCAGTGCCTTGAGCTTCGAGCGCAGTTCCCACTTCAGCGCCGGATCGATCACCGTCAGCGGTTCGTCGAACAGCACCGCAGCGACATCGGAACGAACCAGACCACGGCCGAGCGAGATCTTCTGTTTGGCATCAGGCGTCAGCCGTGTCGCCTTACGGTTGAGATAAGGCGTGAGATCGAGCAGCTCGCCGATCTCGGCGACGCGTGCATCGATCTGCGCCTTCGGCACGCCGCGATTCTTCAGCGGGAAAGCCAGATTCTCGCCCACGGTCATGGTGTCGTAGATGACCGGAAACTGGAACACCTGCGCGATGTTGCGCTTCTGCGTCGACAGCGGCGTGATATCCTTGCCGTCGAACAGTATCTTGCCACGCGTCGGCGTGACGATGCCGGAGATCAGGTTCAGGAGCGTGGTCTTGCCGCAGCCGGACGGCCCAAGCAGCGCATAGGCACCGCCCTGGCGCCAGGTCATGGAAATCGGCTTCAGCGCGAACGATTCCGGATCGGCATCGTTGCCGCTATAGGACTGCGCGAGATCGACGAGATCAATGCGGGCCATGTTACGCTCCCTGCACAGTGTTGGGAGCGGCAACCAGACGGTCGCTGCTATCGAAGACGAACAGATTGGCGGGATCGAGCACGGCGTCGAGCATGTGGCCGGGCAGGAATTCATGCACGCCCTGCAGCACCGCAACCCAGTTCGACGCGTCGCGTTTCAGATGGACGAAGCTTTCCGACCCGGTGATTTCGGTCACGGTCACTTCCGCTGGAAATGCATGCCGTCCGGCGAGACCACTGGCGACTTCGAGCTGATGCGCGCGGAAGCCAACACGATAGCTGCCGTCGGCGAGGTTTGCGTAGAGGCCACTGGCGGGCGCGGTCGCACCGCCCGCGTAATGCACGGTGCCATTCTTCTTCTCGATCACCACCAGATTAAGCGGTGGGTCGGAGAACACTTCGGCAGCCTTGAGAGTCTCGGGATGGCGATAGACCTTGGAGGTCTGACCGACCTGCAGAATCTGACCTTCCCACAGACACACCGTGCTGCCGCCGAGCAACAGCGCTTCGGAGGGCTCTGTCGTTGCATAGACGAAGATCGCGCCGGAGGCCTCGAATATCTTCGGCAGTTCGGTGCGCAATTCCTCGCGCAGCTTGTAATCGAGATTGGCGAGCGGTTCGTCGAGCAGTACGAGATCGGCGCCCTTCACCAATGCACGCGCGATTGCCGTGCGCTGCTGCTGGCCACCGGAGAGCTGCAATGGCGTGCGCTTCAGATAGGGCTCTAGCTTGAGCAAGGCAGCGGCCTCGCGCACGCGGGTTTCGATCTCGGCCTTCGGCTTCCCTTGCACGCGCAGCGGCGAGGCGATGTTCTCATAGACCGTCAGCGAGGGGTAATTGATGAACTGCTGATAGACCATCGCCACTGACCGCTTGCGGATATCGAGACCGGTAACGTCCTTGCCATCGACCAGCACGCGGCCTTGGGTCGGCTTGTCGAGGCCGGCCAGCAGCCGCATGATCGAGGTCTTGCCGGCCAGCGTTGGCCCGAGCAGGACGTTCAGGGTGCCGCGCTCCAGGGTCAGCGAGACGTCACGGATCGTCGTGACGCCGTCCACCATCTGCGAGACATGATCGAGCGCAACGCTCATGGTCGCGCTCCTGCTTCCTGCCGTGCGTTCGCTGGCTGCGCGCGATTGGCGTCGAGCCAGGCATCAAGCGCTGCGACCTCATCTTTCGACAGACGCAGACCGAGCTTCGAGCGGCGCCAGACGATATCTTCGGCGCTCACGGCCCATTCATTGGCAACGAGATAACGCACTTCGCGCTCGGTGAGCGTTGCCCCGAAGGCCTGACCGAGATCGACCGGCGCTTTCGCGATGCCCAACATTTTCGCTGCACGCGTGCCATAGGCATGCGCCAGGCGGTTGGCATGGGCCGGCGTCAGGAACGGATAGTCGCGCAACAGCTCTGCGATGAGCGCATCGACGGCAGAGACGTCGAAATCGCCACCGGGCAGCGTGGCATGGGCCGTCCAGCCTTCCTTCGCCTTGTTACCCTTCAGATAGGGCGCAAGCTTCTGCAAGGCTTCTTCCGCGAGACGGCGATAGGTCGTGATCTTGCCGCCATAGATCGACAGCAGCGGCAGGCCGCCGGGCAGATCGAGTTCGAACACATAATCGCGCGTCGCCGCCTTGGCCTCATTGGCGCCGTCGTCGTAGAGCGGGCGCACGCCGGAATAGGTCCACACCACGTCTTCGGCCAGCACGGGTCGCGCAAGATATTCGCTGACCGACTTGCAGAGATAGTTGATTTCATCGGCGGAGATTTTCACATCGGCGGGATCGCCTTGATAATCGATATCCGTGGTGCCGATCAGGGTGAAATCGCCCTGATAGGGAATCGCAAACACGATACGACCATCGGCATTCTGGAAGATGTAGGCACGGTCGTGGTTGTAAAGTTTCGGCACCACGATATGCGAGCCCTGCACGAGGCGGACTTTCGCCTTCGCATTGACACCGGCACCGACCGCCAGAACATTCTCGACCCACGGACCACCGGCATTAACCAGCGTGCGCGCGCTGATAGTTGAGCTGTCGCCCGTCGCCGTATCCTGCACCGTGACCTGCCACATCCCGTCGGACTGCCTAATCTCGGTTGCACGCGAGCGCGTACGGATCTCGGCGCCCCGGTCGGCGGCATCACGCGCGGTGAGCACGACAAGGCGTGCATCATCGACCGAGCAGTCGGAATATTCAAAGCCACGCTTGAACCGGCCGGGCGCCAGCGGTTTGCCGGTCTCGTCGCGGGTGAGATCGAGCGTACGCGTCGGGGGCAGAAGTTTACGGCCGCCTATATAGTCGTAGAGGAACAGGCCCAAGCGCAGCAGCCAGGCAGGCCGCAGACCGGCGTGATGCGGCAGCACGAAACGCAGGGGGCGGATGATATGCGGCGCGATCTGCCAGAGAACTTCGCGCTCGAGCAGCGCATGGCGCACCAGCTTGAAGTCGTAATATTCGAGGTAACGCAACCCACCATGGATCAGCTTGGTTGACCAGGACGAGGTGCCGCTAGCCAGATCGTTCATCTCGCAAAGGAACACGGAATTGCCGCGGCCGACGGCATCGCGGGCAATACCGCAGCCGTTCACACCACCACCAATGATTGCGAGGTCGTAGATCTGACCCACCCCGTCTCCCCTCCCTGCGCCAATAGTCTGGCGCCTTCCTTCGGACGCGCCATCTTCGCTTTCAGCGATTTGGCTTTCGTTTTCGATTAAAGCACAACAAAAAACGAAAGCAATGGGGTCTGTAACGGTTTGAAGTCCCGTTTTGGGGCCCCAAACAGGCTCTAAAGTGGGGTCGGTTCGGGTTCCAGATCGTCAGAATCGTCCGCAGACCCCGGCAAGGCCGCGATCACCTGCACACCCCGGCTCCGGCAGATCTCCTGCAAAGAGGGCGGCAGGGGGACATCGGTCACGAAGGTCTGGATCTGGCTGATGTGGGCGATGCGGACGGCCGCGCTGCGCCGGAGCTTGGTCGAATCGCAGACCAGCATGACGCTGCGGGCGTTGGCGATGATGGCCTGCGCGGCCTGCACCTCGCGATAATCGAAGTCGAGCAACGCGCCCTCCTCGTCGATCGCCGAGGCGCCGATGATGGCGTAATCGACCTTGAACTGACCGATCAGCTTGATCGCTGTAGAGCCGATCACCGCACCATCGGAGCGGCGCACAGTGCCACCGGCCACGATCACTTCGATATGTGGATGCCGGTACAGCATCATCGCCACATTGAGATTGTTGGTGATGACCAGCAGGTTCTCGTGATTGGTCAGCGCGCTCGCGACTTCCTCGGTGGTGGTACCGATATTGATGAACAGCGACGAGCCATTGGGAATCTGCGCCGCGGCAGCAACGCCAATCGCCTTCTTCTCCTCGGCCGCCACGAATCGGCGCGCTTCATAAGCGAGGTTTTCGACGCCGGAGGCGACGATGGCGCCGCCGTGGATACGCGTCAGCAGGCGCTGATCGCAGAGATCGTTGAGGTCCTTGCGGATGGTCTGCGCGGACACCTCGAAGCGCCGCACCAGATCGTCAACCATCACGCGGCCAAAGGCGCGCGCGTGATTCAGGATTTCAGATTGGCGATGAGTCAGGCCAGCAGTCACAACAGCACCTCGGAGCGAACGGCTCCATGGTGCGGGTGTTGGCGGTTCGGGTCAACTTGTGCCCGAAACTCGTCGTGCCCGGGCTCGTCCCGGCCATGACGGAGTTCTTACAACTCCGCCCTGAGATTAGGGCGCGACCGCAGCAGCCTCCTGGATACCCTGCGCGAATTGAAAGGCCGCGCGTTCAGCTTCGCGCGCATTGCGAAACAACTGGCCTTCCATGGGGTTAAAACGGTGAGACGCGGCGAAGAACCTGTACCCACCGGGATCGCGAACCACGATGCCGGCTGCCTGCGACGAGACTTCGATAATGTAAGTGTCTGACATGGCGGCCCCCTTCGCGATAGGCAATGCATATTCCGGGCCACCAACAGCGCAGGGGGTATTTCGTTCCAGCCGGTGTTTAGAATTGCTCAGGTCGCGATCGTCGCATCCGGGCGCTTGATCACCTGCGGACGACCATCCTCGTCAATGGACACAAAGGTGAAATTGCCGTCGGTCACCAGGATCGGGGCGTTTTCATTGCGGCGAAGCACCCAGGCCTCGATATGCACAGTGAGTGATGTGCGGCCCATCCGCACCAGCTCCGCATGCACGGACACGACATCGCCGACATGAACGGCCTTGCGGAAGGTCATCGCCTCGATGGCGACGGTGACCGTGCGCGTCTTCGCCACCTTGGCGGCAAAGATGCCGCCACCGAGATCCATCTGGCTCAGCAGCCAGCCGCCGAAGATATCGCCATTGGCATTGGTATCGGCCGGCATTGCGACCGTTCGGATGGTGAGATCGCCGGTGGGCTCGGCAGCCAGACCCGTTGCGACCCGATTCGTTGTTTCAGTCATGAGCAGATGCTGCCCGAAGTTGAGTCATCTTGTGCAACCAATTTATTTGAATGTTTCCCAGCCGGCATCAGGGGCGAAACGATCGCCGAACTTCGCCGCCAGCGTACGCAGCGTCGCGGTGATATTCTCGGTTCCACGCGTCCGCGCATAGTTCAGCGGACCGCCGCGGAAGGGCGCGTAACCGGTTCCGAAAATCATTGCGCCATCGACCACATCGGGATTGTCGACGATACCTTCGCGCAGACAGGCGACGCAGACATTCGACATCGGCAGCACCAGGCGATCAATCATCTCCTGCGTCGGACGGGCCGTAGCGACCGCACTGGAGCTCTTCTCGGCCTTGCCGTCACGCCATGCATAGAAGCCACGGCCGGTCTTCTTGCCGAGCTCGCCCTTGTTGACCTTCTCACGCAGCCAGGCCGGCGTCGGCGGCAGCAGGTCACCGAACTTCGAGCGGAGCATGTCGCCGACAGCGAGGCAGATATCGAGACCGACCTGATCGGCCAGCTCGATGGGACCCATCGGCATGCCGAACTGTTCAGCGGCGGCATCGATGGTTTCCTTGTCGACCTTCTCCTCCATCAGCATCATCGCCTCGAGCATGTAAGGCGTCAGCGCACGATTGACGAGAAAGCCCGGCGAGCTCTTCACCGGCAGCGGCAGCCGGTCAATGGCACCGACAAAGGCCGTAGCCTTCTTCAGCATCTCCTGATTAACACCGTCATGACTGACGACCTCGACAAGCTGCAGGCGCGAGACCGGGTTGAAGAAGTGCAGGCCGAGCAACCGCTCCGGCCGCGCCAGCGTGCTGCGCAGATCCTGCAGCGGAATGCTCGATGTGTTGGTGGCGAGGATCGCATCCGGCTTCATGCGCGACTCAATGCCGGCATAGACCTTCTGTTTCAGCTCGAGCTTTTCCGACACCGCCTCGATGATAAGGTCGGCATTGCGCACACCCTCGCCATCCATGTCAGGAATCAGGCGATCCAGCGTATCACGCTGCTCGGTGCGCTTGCGGATGATCTTGTTATAGAGATCAGCTGCGCGCTTCATGGCGCCCGCAATCGGTTCGGGCTTCATGTCGGCCAGCGTAACGCGCATGTTCTGATGGGCGCACCACGCCGCGATGTCACCGCCCATGGCGCCGGCGCCGATGACATGGACATGCTTGATGCCCACGTTGCCGTCGCCGGCGAGCTTCTTCATCTGCTCGCGCAGGAAGAAGACGCGGATCAGGTTCTGCGCCGTCGGTGTCACCATCAGCCGGGCGAAGGACGCCTTCTCGGCATTGAGCATCGCCGCACGGTCGCCGCCATGTTTCTCCCACAGCTCGATCAGTGCATAAGGCGCGGGATAGTGCTCGCGCGGCGCAGCCTTGCTGGCCTCGGCGACCATGCGCGAGGCGAGAATGCCGCGCACCGGCGAGAAGTTCATGATCGGGATCAGCGCACTCGGCTTGGCGCGCTTGAGCTTGCCGAACACCGCGTCTCGCGCAGCGTTACGGACATGACGTTCCTCGGTCACCGCATCGACAAGACCGATCGCCTTCGCCTGGCGTGCGTCGATGGTCTTGCCGGTCAGCATCAGCGGCATCGCCTGCATCGGATTGACGAGATGCGTGAAGCGCGCAGTGCCACCCAAACCTGGATGCAGGCCGAGCATAACTTCCGGAAAACCGAAGCGCGCGCCGTCAATGGCGATGCGCATCTGGCAGGCCAGCGCCACTTCGAGACCTCCGCCGAGACAGAAACCGTGAATGACGGCCACCGTCGGGATCTTCAGCGCCTCGAAGCGATCGATCACCGCGTGAGCGCGGCCGATTTGCGTTTCCACTTCCAACGGATCGCTGGCGCCGCGAAATTCATTGACGTCGGCGCCGGCAATGAAGCCGGACGTCTTGGCCGAACGAACCACGATGCCGGTCGGGCGCTGGGCTTCCAGCGCATTCAGCACCTGGTCGAATTCTTCCAGCACCACAGCCGACAGCGTATTGGCGCTCGCATCAGCCCGGTCAAACAACAGCCACGCAATGCCATCGGCATCGCGCGTCAGCTTGAAGTGGCGATAGGCGCCTGACGTGTCGGGAGCCGGCCCGAGTTCGAGCACGCGATCCTTGAGAACGTCCATGATCTTGCTGTCCATGACGCCCTCACACCGTCTCGATCAACATCGCACCGCCGAGGCCGCCGCCGATACATTCGGTGGCGATGCCGCGCCTGGTGCCGAGCCGCTTCATCGCGTTCACAAGATGCAGCACGATGCGGTTGCCGGAGGTGCCGACGGGATGGCCGAGGCTGATGGCGCCCCCATCGACATTCAGCTTCGCACGATCGATCTCACCGGCCGCACCGTCGAGACCGAGCACCTCGCGGCAGAATTTTTCGTCTTTCCAGGCAGCGAGACAGCCGAGGACCTGCGTGGCGAAGGCTTCGTTCAATTCCCAGGTCTCGATGTCGTGAATCGTCATGTTATTGCGCTTCAACAAATCGTTCGACGATAACACCGGGCCGAGCCCCATGATCGACGGATCGAGCGCCGACCACTGGCTGTCGAGGATGACGGCCTTCGGCGTCAGCCTGTGCTTCGCCACGGCATCTTCGGAGGCGAGGATCACCCAGGATGCGCCATCGGTGATCTGCGAGGAGTTGCCGGCGGTGACTTGGCCCCATGGACGCTCGAAGACCGGCTTCAACATCGCCAGCTTGTCGGCTGACGAGTCCGGACGCACACCATCATCGTGATCGTAGAAATTGCCCTTGCGATCGAAGGCTGTCTCGACCTCGCCCTTCAGCCAGCCCTGCTCCTGCGCATAGGCGAGGCGCTTGTGACTTTCGACGGCATAGGCATCGGCCTGTGCGCGCGTGATGCCGAACAGATGCCCGACCTTTTCGGCGGTCTGGCCCATATTGAGGTCGGTGATCGGATCGGTGAGACCGCGCTCGAGGCCGATGACCGGCTTGAAGTATGCCGGCCGTGCCTTGGCGAATGCGGCGAGCTTGGCGAGCGGGCCCTTGGCCATGGCCAGACCGGCGAACCAGCGCACGCCGTTCTGCGGCCAGACCAGCGGCGCGTGGCTGAGCGCTTCGGCACCGCCGGCGAGGATCAAATCGGCATTCCCCTCACGGATGTAGTGATACCCGGTGTCGATCGACTGCATGCCGGAGCCGCAATTGATCTGCACGGTGAAGGCCACCATCGCCTCGCCCATGCCGAGCCGAAGCGCAGCGACGCGCGCGGGATTCATCTCGTCGGCGATGACATTGACGCAGCCGAGGATCACCTGATCGAAGGCGTTTGGTGCAAATGGCTGCCGTGCCAGCAGCGGGCGGCCACATTGAACGGCAAGATCGACAGGAGTGAACGGGCCGGGACCGCTGCGCGCCTTGAGGAACGGCGTCCGGCTGCCGTCGACGATATAGACTGGTCTTGCCATCAGCTTGCTGCCCGCTGCTCACCAAGGTCCTGAAAGAACTGGTGCACGTTATCGGACTTCTTATAGCCCGGCGACAGCTCCTGCGGCGCGAAGTGATCGACCTCGATCACCAGCTTGACGGCTTCCTGTGCGGCGGCGAGCTTCTCGCCCTCGGCCTGGGTAATCACGCCCTGTGTCACTGCATCTTTCCAGTTCTTCAGCTTCGCCGTGCGGATGCGCTTGGCAATATCGTCACTCGATGTCACCAGTTTGAACGCCTTTTCCAACCGCGCCAGTCCGCGATCGTCATCGATATGCGACAGATCAGGCGTCAGACGATCGCGCGTCGCCGACGGCTCCAGGATCATCTGCGCGCAGCGATGCACGACGCGATCCGAAGGCCCGAGCACCGATGCACCATATGGCTGCACGATGAATTTGAGGATGCCGGCGACAAAGCGATTCGGCAGATTGGCCAGAATCTCCGCAAAGCGGTTCTCAATCGTCTTGAATCCGGATGCCATGCACCATTCAAGCGCCGGCAGATCCTCCTGCTGGCGGCCTTCGTCTTCCCAGCGTTTCAGCACCGCCGAGAGCAGATACAGCTCGGAGAGAATGTCGCCGAACCGCGCTGACAGCATTTCCTTGCGCTTCAACGCACCGCCCAGCGTCAGCAACGCCATGTCGGCGCAGAGCGCGAAAGCCGACGAATAGCGCGAGAGCTGGCGATAGAATTGCGTGGCATCGCCGGCATCCGGCGCCGGCGCGAATACGCCACCGGTCCAGCAGCGGCCCCAGGCGCGGAACAGCGTGGTGACGCTATGGCCGATATGTTTCCAGAACGCGGTATCAAATGCGTCGAGACCCTTCGCCTTGTCGGGATCGCCGAGCGCGTTCATTTCCTGCAACAAATAAGGATGCGCGCGGATGGCGCCCTGCCCGAACACGATGAGATTGCGCGTCAGGATATTGGCGCCCTCAACCGTGATGCCCACCGGCACCGCACGATAGAGATTGCCCATATAGTTCTGCGGGCCGTCGATGACGGCCTTGCCGCCATGAATGTCCATGGCGTCATCGATGACAAGACGCATGCGCTCGGTGGCATGCAGCTTCATGATGCCGGAGATAACCGCAGGGTGATGCCCCTGATTGAGTGCCGCCGAGGTCAGTCGCCGCGCGGCATCGAGCAGATAGGCCGTGCCGGCGATGCGCGCCAACGGCTCTTCGATGCCCTCGAACTTGCTGATCGAAATGTTGAACTGTTCGCGGATGCGCGCATAGGCTCCGGTGGTGCGCGCCACATAGGCAGCGCCTGCAGCGGACAGCGACGGCAGCGAAATGCCACGGCCGGCGGCGAGCGCCGACATCAGCATCTTCCAGCCCTGCCCCAGACGCTCCTGACCGCCGATGATGTAGTCGAGCGGGATGAAGACGTCGCGGCCCCAGTTCGGGCCGTTCTGAAACACCTGCATCGACGGCAGATGGCGCTGGCCGATCTCGACACCCGGCAGGTCGTGGGGAATCAACGCGACGGTGATGCCAAGCTCGTCCTGATTGCCGACCAGATGATCGGGGTCATAGGCCTTGAAAGCCAGACCGATCAACGTCGCGACGGGACCCAGCGTGATGTAGCGCTTGTGCCAGTTGAGACGCAGGCCGAGCACTTCGCGACCCTCGAAGGTGCCCTTGCAGATCACGCCGCTGTCGATCATCGACGCGGCGTCGGAGCCGGCTTCGGGGCTGGTGAGGCCGAAACAGGGAATATCGCGACCATCGGCGAGACGCGGCAGCCAGCGCTGGCGCTGTTCGTCGGTGCCGAATTTCATCAAGAGTTCGCCGGGGCCGAGCGAGTTCGGCACCATCACGGTAACGGCGGCAACCACCGAACGCGACGAAATCTTCCGGACCACTTCGGAATGCGCGTAGGGCGAGAATCCGAGACCGCCATAGTCCTTCGGAATGATCATGCCGAAGAATTTCTCGCGCTTGATGAAGTCCCAGATCTCGGGCGGCAGGTCGCGCAATTCCCAATTGATCTTCCAGTCGTCGATCATCTCGCAGAGACGATCCACCGGACCCGTCATGAAGGCTTGTTCTTCATCCGTCAGCGTCGCCGGCTTCACCGCCAGCAGCTTGGCCCAGTCCGGATTGCCGGTAAACAGGTCCGCATCCCACCAGACGTCGCCGGCTTCCAGCGCCTCGCGCTCGGTGTCCGACATCTTCGGCAGCACGCCCTTGGCCCAGCCGAAGATCGGCTTGGTGAGATAATCGCGGCGCAAGCTGGACGAGCTCATGGAGGCTTCCTCTCGATCGAGGCGACCAGCGGTCCGGGCGGACTGCGGGCGCCAAAAGGCAGACGCTCTTGGCAGGATGTTGTCGGTGTCACCTTAGCTTTCGCATTGATATTCAAGCGAAATTTGACAGCATCGAGCCATCATTAACGACAGGATACCGCAACGGTTCCCGAAAGGCGATTTCTCGCCGCGTGACCAGTGGTCGCGCGGCCAAAACGCCGGAAGAAGAGCCAGCCTCAGTCCGGGCGGGCCATCTCGAACATGGCGTCCTGCTTGATGTGGAAGTAATCGCCGCGGCGGCCGGCGCGCAGGATCGGGCCGGCGAGCGCGGTCTGGTACACGCCATCCACGATCAGGGTCTTGTCGATATGCACGGCAACGACTTCACCCATGGTGAGGAAGGCATTGGCCGGGGCACCGTTCGCGCCCTTGAGCTCGATGATCTGGCTCACCTTGCATTCGAAAGCGACGCGGGCTTCGCCGACCCGTGGCACATTGACAAGCTTGCTCGGCACCGGCGTCAGACCGGCAAGCTCGAATTCATCGACTTCCGGGCCAACACTCGCGGCCGTAGCGTTCATCTGCTTGGCCAGATCCATGGTGGCCAAGTTCCAGACAAATTCCTTCGTCGCCTGCATGTTGCGGGCGGAGTCCTTGATCCCGATGCTGGAGAAGCCGATCAGCGGCGGGGTGTAATTAAAGGCGTTGAAGAAGCTGTAGGGCGCCAGATTGACGCGGCCATTGGCGTCCCGGGAGGAGACCCACCCGATCGGGCGCGGACCGATGATGGCATTGAAGGGATCGTGCTTGAGGCCGTGGCCGTTGACGGGCTCGTAGGAATGCAGATCGAATGCGGTCACGCGGAAGATCCCCTAAATTGACGTCAGGAAGATCGTCTAGCCCCGCGGCGCCAACCCGGCAAGAACGAAGTCGATCATCTGGTCCAGAGTCGGGCCGGGCTTGGTCGCGCATTGCGCGATCATCTGCGGGTGAAAGAACCGCATCATGGCGGTGCAGGCGCACATGGCTGCCAATTCGACGTCGGGGGCGTAAAACTCACCTTTGGCAGCGCCATCCGCGATGACGCCGCCGATGGTCACGGTGATCCGCTCCATATGGGCGGTGCAGACATCCCAACTCTCTTCCATGGCGATGGCGACCATCTCATGCAGCTTGGCATCGCCAACATAGCGCTCGGCATTCATCTCATGGATCGACGTCAGCAGTTCGCGGAGCCGTGCGGCGGCCGGCTGCGGATTTTCAGCAATCGCTCCTGCGGCCTCTTCAACTTCCCCCATCAGCCGCTGCGCCACGGCCGAAATGATAGACTTCTTCGAATCGAAGAAGCGATAGACATTGGCCGGCGACATCCGCAGCACCTTGGCGATATCAGCCACGGTGGTCTTCTGGTAGCCGATTTCACGAAACAGCTTTTCCGCGACCACAACGATGCGGCCTCGCATATCGGCTTCGACGTGTTCAGAAATCAGAGTCATCTCGGATAACAGTCTTCAGCTATTCGGCAGCAAGCGGAAAGGCCTGCTTCTTGTCGTGATGGTGCGGTGCGTGATGATCCACCTCCTCACCCGATCCGCGTTCATCCAGGCTCTTGCGAAACCATAGGGCATAGAGACCCGGGAGATACAACAACGTCAAGAACGTCGCCACAAACAATCCACCCATGATGGTGACCGCCATCGGGCCCCAGAAGGCCGAGCGCGACAGCGGGATCATCGCCAGAATGGCCGCCAGCGCCGTCAGGATAACCGGACGCGCACGGCGCACGGTCGCCTCGACGATGGCTTCGCGGCGGGTAAGGCCGTGCTGCACGTCGGTTTCGATCTGATCCACCAGAATGACGGCGTTACGCATGATCATACCCGCCAGCGCGATCAGGCCGAGCAGCGCCACGAAGCCGAACGGCTTGTTGGCAACGTTCAGGGCCAGCGAGGCGCCGACGATGCCGAGCGGCGCCGTCAGGAACACCAGGATCAGGCGCGAGAAGCTCTGCAACTGCACCATCAGCAGCGTCAGCATGATGATCATCATTAGCGGAAACAGCACGGCGATCGAGGCATTGCCCTTGCTGGATTCCTCCACCGCACCGCCAATCTCGATGCGATAGGCGGGCTCCAGGCTGTCGCGGATCTGCTGCAGTTGCGGCCAGATCTGGTTGGTGACATCCGGCGGCTGCACGCCATCAATAACGTCACCACGCACGGTGATCGCCATGTCGCGGTTGCGGCGCCAGAGGATCGGCTCCTCATGGGCATATTCGATCTTCGCCACCTGCGACAGCGGCACCGGAACGCCATTGCGCGAGATGATGGTAAGATCGCCTACGCGGCCGAGATCGAGGCGTTCCGACGGAACAGCACGGGCGACGACGCCAACCTTCTCGATGCCGTCACGGACGGTGGTGACCGACGCGCCGGAGATCAGCATCGCCAGGGATTGTGACAATTCCTGCGGCGTCAGGCCGAGAGCACGGGCTCGGTCCTGGTCGACCACCAGCTTGAGGGACGGCGTCTGCTCGTTCCAGTCGAGCTGCGGATCGACCATGTTCTTGTTGGCGCGCATCACCTCGCGCACTCTGTAGGCGATATCGCGCACGGTCGCCGTGTCCGGCCCGATGACGCGGAACTGGACGGGGAAGCCAACCGGCGGACCGAAATTGAACCGATCGACGCGCACGCGGGCTTCCGGCAACTGGCCCTCGGCCACGGCCTTCTCGATCTTGGCCTTGATGCGCTCACGTGCCTCGACGTCCTTCGACACGATCACGATTTCGGCGAAGGCTTCATTCGGGAGCTGTGGGTTGAGGCCGAGCCAGAAGCGCGGCGAACCGCGGCCCACATAGGCCGTGTAAGTGGAGATGTCCTTGTCGTCCTTGAGCAGCTTCTCGGCGTCCTTGACAGCCTTTTCGGTGACGTCGAACGCCGTGCCTTCCGGCAGGCGAAGCTGGAAGAACAGTTCGGGACGTTCCGAAAGCGGGAAGAACTGCTGCTGGACGTGGCCAAAGCCGACGATGGCGGCGACGAAGATACCGACAGTGGCAGCCACGACCTTGATGCGATGCGTGACACACCACTGCACGACGCTGCGGAGACCACGATAGATGCGCGTCTCGTAAACCGCATGCGGATCGTGATGGGCGCTACCGTGGGCGGCCAGGTTCGGCAGCAGCTTGACGCCGATATACGGCGTGAAGATCACCGCAACGAACCATGAGGCGATCAGTGCAATCGCGACCACCCAGAAGATGCCACCGGCATATTCGCCGACTGCGGAATTAGCGAAGCCGATCGGCAGGAAGCCGACGGCCGTGATCAGCGTGCCCGTGAGCATCGGAAACGCCGTGGACTCCCAGGCGAAAGATGCCGCGCGCACGCGGTCCCAGCCCTGTTCCATTTTCACCACCATCATCTCGACCGCGATGATCGCGTCGTCGACCAAGAGGCCGAGCGCGATGATCAGCGCCCCGAGCGTGATGCGATGCAGGTCCATCCCCATCGCATTCATGACCATGAAGACGATACCGAGTACCAGCGGCACCGACAGCGCCACCACGATTCCGGTACGCCAGCCGAGCGCCAAGAAGCTGACGAACAGCACGATCGCGAGCGCCTCAATGAACGAGTGCGTGAACTCGCCGACGGCATGTTCGACCACCAGCGGCTGATCGGCGATCTGTTCGACATTGATGCCCTGCGGGACGGCGGCCATGAACTCGTTCTTGGCCTTGTCGACATCCTTGCCGAGTTCGAGAATGTTGGCGCCGTTGGCCGTCACCACGCCGATGCCAAGTGCGTATTGGCCCTTCTGCCGGACCTTGAAATCCGGCGGATCGACGAAGCCGTGGCTCACGGTCGCGATATCGCCGAGTCGGAACGTCCGTCCGTTGCTCTCGACCGGTGTTTCCGCCACGGTCTTCACGCCGTCGAGCGCACCGGTAACGCGCAGCGGCACGCGCTGCGACGAGGTTTCCACCGTACCAGCCGGCTGGATCGCATTCTGTTTGGCGAGCGAGTCGAACAGCGTCTGTGGCGTAATGCCGAGCGTCGCCAGCTTGGCATGGGAAAACTCGACGAAGATGCGTTCGTCCTGGGTGCCGTAGAGATTGACCTTGGTAACGCCCTTCACCTTCAACAGGCGCTGACGCAGGCCTTCGGCAACCTTCTTCAACTGTGCGAAGTCCGCGCCCTCGCCGGTCATCATGTAGAGAATGGAATCGACGTCGCTGAATTCGTCATTGACCGATGGCCCGACCAGATTGGCGGGCAGACTGCCCTGCACGTCGGCGAGCTTCTTGCGCAACAGATAGAACAGGAACGGCACGTCCTTGGCCGGCGCGTTGTCCTTGAACGTGACCTGCAGCGCCGTGAAGTTCGGCTTCGAATAGGTCTGCACCTTGTCGAAGTAAGGCAGCTCCTGCATCTTTTTCTCGATGGGATCTGCAACCTGCTCCTGCATTTCCTTGGCCGTCGCACCCGGCCAGATCGCCGTGACGTTGACCACCTTCACCGTGAAGGACGGATCTTCGGCGCGGCCAAGCTTCTCGTAAGAGATGAAGCCGCCAACACCGAGCGCGATAATCAGAAACAGGATCAGCGCGGGATGAGCGACGGCCCAGGCGGAGAGGTTGAAGCGATGCATTGGCTTCGTCCTTTGAATGCGGGTGTCTTAAAACGACAATGCGGAGACGACGTGGACCTTCAGCGCGGGGTCGAGCTTCTGCACCCCAAGCGTCACAACCTTGGCACCTTCATCAACGCCACCTGAGATGATGACGTCGTTGCTCTCATAGGACTTCACCTTGACCGGCTGCAGCGCGACGTCGCCCGATGCGCTCACGACGTAGAGCGACGGGGTGTTGCCCTGGCTGAACAGTGCCGAGAGCGGCACGCGCGCAACGCGTTCGGTGGCGGGATCTGAGAGCGTCAGCGTCGCCGTCATGCCGAGCGACACCTTGTCGTCGGCCTCGGGCAGCGAGAACTTGGCGAGATAGGTGCGCGTCGCGGTGTCGGCGTTGGGCGCGAGTTCACGCAGCTTGGCAGCATATTGCTTGCCGGGCTCGGACCACAGCGTCACGCTGGCCTTGCCTTCCTTGGCACGGCCAACCAGCGTTTCCGGAACGGAGACGACCGCCTCCTTCTCGCCGAAACGGGCGACGCGTATGGCGGCCTGGCCGGCGGCCACGACTTGGCCCGCATCGACCAGCGTTGCCGTGACAACACCGCGGGTATCAGCAATCAGCGTTGCATAAGAGAGGCTATTCTTGGTGAGTTCGACCGAGCGCTCGGCGCGGTTGAGGCGGGCACGGGCTTCATCGCCGGCGGCTTTGGCCTGATCGAGCTGCGCCTGGGTGGACCAACCCTTGCTGCGCAGTTCGGTGGCGCGACCTTCGGCGGCGCTGGCATTGGCCAGTACGCCCGTGGAGGCATTGAGTTCGGCGACGGCCTGCTCGGCCTGCAGCTTCAGATCTACTTCATCGAGGGTGGCCAGCGGCTGGCCGATCTCGACGGTCTGGCCGACCTCCACGAGACGCTTGGCGACCTTGCCGGGGACCCGGAAGCCCATATCGGTCTCGATCCGCGGGCGGATGGTGCCGACAAAACTGCGCTGCGGCGATTCCGGCTCGTAATGCACGGTCGCGACCAGCACGGGCCGGGTCGGCTTTGCTTCCGCCTCGGTTTTCTTGCCGCATCCGGCCAGAGCAAGGACCGGGATCAGCAAAAGCGCGGCGGCGAATGGCTTGCGGAAAGCGCTGACATGGGTATGGCCGGGCATCACGAGGCGTCCTTCGAATGACTGTTCGAAAGAAACCTAGGCGTGATCACTGACGAATGTCAATATTCGTCAGTGATCACGATTTCGCCAGATTGCCGCACCGCATCCCTGCCTTATTTCGCCCGCGCCGGTTTGCCGGCAGCTGTAAACTCCGTTGCCGTCCCGTGATTGCCGACCAGCACTAGGATACCAGCCACCAGCGGCATGACCGCCAGGACCAGAAGCCCGGTCGAGGTACTGCCCGTCAGCTCCTTAACCCAGCCGATCAGATAGGGACCGCCGAAGCCGGCGAGGTTGCCGATCGAATTGATCAGCGCGATGGCGCCAGCAGCGGCGGTGCCGCTCAGCCACGCAGTCGGCAACGTCCAGAACAAGGCGAAGGTGCAGAACACGCCGATCGCCGCGACCGTCAGTGCGACCATGGTCAGCGTCGGATTGATCGAGATGCCGGACAGCGCGAGCGCCACGGCGGTCAGCAGCAGCGGCAGACCGACATGCCAGACGCGCTCGCGGGTCCGATCGGAATGCTGCGCCCACAACACCATGGTAATGGAGCCGAACAGATAGGGGATCGCGGTGACAAAGCCGGTCTGCAGATTGGTGAAGCCGAACGCCTTCACGATCTGCGGCAACCAGAACTGCATGCCATAGAGCGCGCCAACGAAGCCGAAATAGATCACGCTCAGCATCAACACCTTCGGCGACGACAGCGCCTGCCCCAGCGTCATGCCGTGGGCGCTCTCCTTGGCGAGGCGCTCGGCTTCAAGCTTGTCGGACAGCCACATCTTCTGGTCGGGCGTCAGCCATTCGGCCTTTTCAGGCTTGTCGGTGAGATAGAACCAGGTGACAACCCCGAGAATGACCGACGGAATGCCTTCGATGATGAACAGCCACTGCCAGCCCCTCAGGCCCATGACACCGTCGAGCCCCAGCAACATGCCAGAGATCGGCGCGCCGATGACGGTGGAGACGGGAACCGCGATGGCGAAAGCGGCGAGGAAGCGCGCGCGATATTCGGCTGGGTACCAGTAAGTCAGATAGAGAATGATACCGGGGAAGAAACCAGCCTCGGCGACACCGAGCAGGAAGCGCAGCGTGTAGAAGCTCCACGGGCCACTGACGATCGCCATCAGCGCGGAGAGGATGCCCCAGCTCACCATGATGCGAGCGATCCAGCGACTGGCACCGAATTTCTCCAGCGCGATATTGCTGGGAACCTCAAAAATGAAATAGCCGATGAAGAAGATGCCCGCGCCCCACGCGAAGACCGTCGGCGAGAAATTCAGTTCGGCATTCATGGTGAGTGCTGCGAAGCCGAGATTGACCCGGTCGAGATAGGCCAGGAAATAAGCCAGCACCAGAAACGGGATCAGCCGCCACGAAATGGCACGGATGGTCGAGGTTTCGATGTCGGATTTTGCGCTGCGCGTGGCGCGCGCGCCGACGGCGGTCTGGCTCATGGTTCACTCCCGGCGATGTATTGTCGGCGACGGCCTCTGCGGGCCGCGCTGTCATGTCGCACGGTTTAGCGAAAGAGCCGGGGAGCGGCAATGTCTGTGCAGAGCAGCAATCAGCTCAGCGCAGCACTTGCGTGAACAGCACCTGCGCAAAGCGCTCGATCGGCGCCGGGCTGCGCTCGGCTTTCGACAGCAGGTTGGCCCCCTGCAGCGACGAGACGATGAAACCCGCAACCTCCGCGCACTCGAAGTCGGCCGGCAGCTCGCCGGCTTTCACCGCAGAGGTCAGGCATTCGGCAATACTCTGCTGAACATCGGCAAAGATCGTCACCAGCCGGTCGCGAATGAGATCGCTGTGGTCGCTCGCTTCGGCTGTGAAATTGCCGAACAGGCAACCATTGCACATCTGGTCTTCGGTCAGCCGGGCGATGTTGGCGTCGATATAGGCGCGCAGCCGCGCCAGCGGTGACAGGCCCTCATTGCGCAGCGTCTGCGCCATCAACTCGCGGCCTTTCGCGAAATAGAGATCGATGATCTCGAGGCCGAATTCTTCCTTGGAGGTGAAGTGATTGGTGAAGGTGCCCTGCGGCACGCCGGCGGCATGCACGATGTCGCGAACGCTGGCCCCCGCATAGCCGCGCGCATGCACGACCTTCAGTCCTGCGGTGAGAATCCTGTCGCGATTCGAGAGCTTCGCCATAGGCTTAATATGGCTGCGCCGGACGCCGGATCAAGCGACCGCCGCGCATAGCCACAAGGCGTTCGGCCCCTTTTTGCTACTCTGGCCTTTGGATCTAGCCCTGCCCGTAGCGCCGGGCCGCCTCGACAGTCAGGCCCTTGCCGACGGCCCCGAACGTATCGCCATCGATGGCCCGGGCGACCGGTAGCGCCGCCGTGATCGCCTTGCGGACATGAGCGAGCTGCACCGAACCGCCGGTCAGGAAGACCGCATCGATCGCTTCGGGCTTCAGCCCGGCCTGGGTCAGGCAGATCTTGATCCGCGCGGTGATCCGATCGGCGAGCAACTGGGTATGGCTGACGAGTTCCTTGCGGACGACGCCCGCGGCAAGGCCCGGCTCGATCCAGTCCAGCGCGATGCTCGACTTCGGCTTGTCGGACAGGCCGATCTTGGCACCCTCGACTTCCATCGCCAGCGTATGGCCGCGCTGTTCGTCCAATACGCGTACGAGACGGTCCAGCAGCTCCGGCTGCTGCGCCTCGTAGCGCACCTGTTTCACCTCATTCATGACCTTGGAATCGTACATCCGGTTGATGCTCGACCAGGTGGCCAGATCGTGGAAATAGCCCGACGGCACATCAAGCCCGGCGCGCTTCATCGCCGAACGATAGCCGAGGAGCGGCATGATCACGCCGAGACTGAGATGCCGGTCGAAATCGGTACCGCCGATCCGCACGCCGTCATTGGCGAGGATGTCGTCCTTGCGGTCGGCATGACGATGCCGCTCGGGCGACAGCCGCACGATGGAGAAATCCGACGTGCCGCCGCCGATATCGGCGATCAGCGCGATCTCCTCCGAATTGATCTCGCGCTCGTAATCCAGCGCCGCCGCGATCGGTTCGAACTGGAACGTGACGTCCTCGAAGCCGACGTCTTTCGCGATGGTGCGTAACGTGTCTTCGGCCTTGGCATCGCCGGCGGGATTGTCATCGACGAAATGCACCGGCCGGCCGTGCACAACCTTGCGGAGTTCCAGCCCGGTGGTCGCTTCTGCCCGTCGCTTCACCGCACCGAGATAATAGGCGATGACATTGCGGAAGCTGACGCGTTCGCGGCCGACGCGTGTCGTCTCGTCGATCAGCGAGGTGCCGAGCACGGATTTGAGGCTGCGCATCAGGCGGCCAGGCGCGCCCTCGACGTAGGCTTCGATCGCCTTGCGGCCGATGAAGGCGCCAGTATCGGCCTTGTAAAAGATCGCACTCGGAATTGTGACATGATGGTCTTCGAGCGCCGCCAGCACCGGGACATCATTGATGACCGTGCCGAGCGTCGTGTTCGACGTGCCAAAATCCAGACCACAAACCGACATTTCCGCTCCCGAAAGGAACGTCCGTCTACACAGTTCGCAAGCCGCGATCCAGCGTTATATTTTTGCACAGCCGCACTGTCCGGAAGCGCTTAAAACACTGGAATTTTCGAAGCAAAACAACGCGATCCACGGAACAATCGACTACATGCAGAAGGGTTGATGAATCGTGCGGCATCGGTCCATAAGCGTTTTGCGACGGCGGTATGACCCGCCATGGAATTTCGAAGGAATCTCTACGCGTGGCAAACATCAATCAGAAGATCGCAGACGAACTTGGCGTACGCGAACAGCAGGTCGCGGCAACGGTCGAACTGCTCAACGGCGGCGCGACGGTGCCCTTCGTTGCGCGTTACCGCAAGGAAATCACCGGCGGTCTCGATGACGCACAACTGCGCACGCTGGAAGAACGTCTGACCTATCTGCGCGAACTCGAAGAACGCCGTCTCGTTATTCTGGAATCGGTGCGCGAACAGGGCAAGCTCGATGCCACGCTGGAAGCGGCGATCATGACGGCCGATACCAAGGGTCGTCTCGAAGACATCTACCTGCCGTTCAAGCCGAAGCGCCGCACCAAGGCCGAGATCGCCAAGGAAGCCGGCCTTGAACCGCTGTCGGAATTGCTGCTCACCGAGCCGCAAAACGATCCGAAGAAAGTCGCCGAAGCTTTCGTCAATGCGGAGAAGAACGTCGCCGATGTTGCTGCTGCACTCGACGGCGCACGGGCCATTCTCGTCGAGCGTTTCGCCGAGGATGCCGATCTGATCGGCGCACTGCGCGAGCAGATGTGGTCGAACGGACTGATGGCGTCAAAGGTCCGCGACGGCAAGAAGACCGAAGGCGAGAAGTTCAAGGACTATTTCGAATTCAGCGAGCCGCTGCACAAGCTGCCGTCGCATCGCATCCTCGCCCTGTTCCGCGGCGAGAAGGAAGAGATCCTCGATCTGGCTATGCAGCCCGAGCCGGTGCCGGCCACGCCTGCTCCCACAACCACGCCCAGCTCCTATGAGCTGAAGATCATGCAGCGCTTCGGCGTTTCCGATCAGGGGCGCCCCGGCGACAAGTGGCTGGTGGAAACCACACGCTGGGCCTGGCGGACGAAGATTCAGGTGCATCTCAATATCGATCTTCGCATGCGACTGTGGACCGCCGCCGAAGAAGAGGGCGTCCGTGTCTTCGCGTCGAACCTCCGCGATCTTCTGCTTGCCGCGCCTGCCGGCGCGCGCGTCACCATGGGGCTCGATCCAGGCTATCGCTCGGGTGTGAAGACCGCGATCGTCGATGCCACCGGCAAGGTCGTCGCAACCACCACGATCTATCCGCACGAGCCTCAGCGCGCATGGGATGCATCGCTGGCGATCCTCGGCAAGCTCGCCGTACAGCACAAGGTCGACCTGATCGCGATCGGCAACGGCACCGCCTCGCGCGAGACCGACAAGCTGGCGACAGAGCTGGTGAAACTGCTGCCGGACCTCAAGATGTCAAAGATCGTGGTGTCGGAAGCCGGCGCGTCGGTCTATTCGGCATCGGCCTTTGCCTCTGAAGAACTGCCCGAACTCGACGTGACGCTACGCGGCGCGGTGTCGATTGCGCGCCGCCTGCAGGATCCGCTCGCTGAACTGGTGAAGATCGATCCGAAGGCGATCGGCGTCGGCCAGTACCAGCACGATCTCGGCGAGAGCAAGCTGGCGAAGTCGCTTGATGCCGTGGTGGAAGACTGCGTGAACGGCGTCGGCGTCGATCTCAACACCGCATCCGCCCCGCTGCTGGCACGCGTGTCGGGCATCGGCACGGGTCTGGCGCAGAGCATCGTGCAGCACCGCGACGCCAACGGCCCGTTCAAGTCACGCAAGGCGCTGAAAGACGTGCCACGATTGGGTCCGAAGGCGTTCGAACAATGCGCCGGCTTCCTGCGCATCAATGATGGCGAGGACCCGCTCGACAAATCCGGCGTGCACCCGGAAGCCTATCCGCTGGTGCGCAAGATTCTCGAAGCCACCAAGAGCGACATCAAGGCGCTGATTGGCAATGCCGAGATCCTGCGCAAGGTGCAGCCGAAGACCTTTGTCGACGACACGTTCGGCCTGCCGACCGTCACCGACATCCTGAAAGAACTCGAAAAGCCCGGCCGCGACCCCCGTCCCGCCTTCAAGGCTGCGGTGTTCATGGAAGGCGTCGAGAAGCTCAGCGACCTCAAGCCCGGCATGGTGCTCGAAGGCACGGTGACCAACGTCGCTGCCTTCGGCGCCTTCGTCGATATCGGCGTGCACCAGGATGGCCTGGTGCACATCTCGGCGATGTCGAAGACCTTCATCAAGGATCCGCGCGAAGTCGTGAAGTCGGGCGACATCGTCAAGGTGAAGGTGCTGGAGGTCGAGGTCGCCCGCAAGCGCATCGCGCTGACGCTACGCATGGATGATCCTGTCGGCGCCAAGGCCGACCGTCCACAGGCCGATCGCGGCCCACGCTTCAACGAACGCCAGATGACGTCACGCGGACCGGCCAAGCAAGAAAGCAGCGGCGGCGGTGCGTTTGCCGAGGCGCTGCGCCGCGCCGCCGAAAAGGGCGCGGGAAAAGCGAAGTAACAGAAACGCAGACCTCACCCGATGTCGTCCCCGCCATCGCGGGGACGACATCGGAGCTAGGGCTGCTAGAACTTCCCCAATTCCGCAGCCAGCTGCAGAATATCCTCATCGCAGTCCCGTCCGCCCATGATCGACAGGCCGATCGGGCAATCGTCAAGCCTGGCGACAGGCAATGACACCTGCGGCGTACCGGCATGGCCGGACACACAGAGCAGTTCAATGGCGCGGGCACGGAACACATCGAGCGTCGCATCCGGCGTGCCGCGCAGCGGCGCGATGCCGGGCGCCGTCGGCAGCAACATGACTGTATCGGCAGGCAGCAGCGACAGAACCCTTTCGACAATCGCCTTGCGCATCGCGCGCGCAGCGGTGATCTCGGCCGGATCGAGGACGGCAGCAGCCGCGAAGCGTTCCTTCACGCCGGGACCGAGCTTCGGCTGTGTCGCCTTGATCCATTCGCCTTGCGCCGCCCAGGCTTCTTCCGACTGCACCACGCGGAACGTATTGCGCCAGGCGTTGAGTTCGCCGCCCGCGACATTCACCTCTTCGCTCGCGCCAACGAGCGCCTTGATGCGATCGACCGATGGCTGCAGCAGGTTGCGAACCTTCTCATCGACCGCGCCGAACAGATCACTTGCGATCAGAACTTTCTTCGGCCGGCGCGGCACGCGTGATTTATCGAGCAGCACCTTGCCGACCTCGACCATCAATTCGGGCGAGCGTGCAAACCAGCCAACGGTGTCATAACTCGGCGCCAACGGCACCGCGCCATCGAGCGGGATACGGCCGTGCGTGGTGCGAATGCCATAGACGCCGCAATAGCTGGCGGGCAGACGCACCGAGCCGCCGGTGTCGGAACCGATGGCGAAATCGACGAGACCACCGGCGGTCGCCGCGGCCGAACCGCTGGACGAACCACCGGGAATACGGCCGGGCGCAGCCGGATTGATCGGCGTGCCGTAATGCGCGTTCTCGCCGTTCAGGCTCCAGGCCAGCTCATCCGTGTGCGTCTTGCCGACGAGTTTCGCGCCGGCGTTCAACAAGCGATCGACAATCGGTGTCGACTTGGTCGGCACCGGATGCGTCGCCAACCATTCCGGGCTGCCGGCGCCAGTGGGCACATTGGCGAGGTCAAAGAAATCCTTCAGCGCGAAGATGAAACCCGCAAGAGGCCCCTCTGTCGTGGTCTGCACTTCGATGTGGCCGTGATCCACAAAGGCATTGAGCGTGTCATTGATCGGCATCGAAGTCTCCGTACGTAAATAGGGAAGCCCGCTTCAGACGGGCTTGAGCAGACTTGCAGCCGGTCTGATGAAAGTTCTGATCCCGTTCTTGAAACCGAACAGTGGCTGCGCGATCTCGCATACCGCCTCCGCCTTGGTCTCGCAATCGAGCGCCACGAAATCGGCGGGATTGCCGACCGCGATGTAGTAATGGGTCAGGTTGAGCAGTCTGGCCGATGCGGACGTCACAAGATCGAGACATCCAGCGAGGTCGTCGACTGCGCCGACCTGCAGCACATTGGCATAGAGATTGATCATGCGGATCAGCGAGACATCGCCGAATGGCGTGAATGGGTTCAGCACGTTGTTGGTGGAGATATTCGCGTTCACACCTAGCGCGCGCAGCTTATGTGCCGACGTCACGCCGCGCGGCACGTTGTGATCGCTGTCACGTCCCGTGAGGAACAGGTCGGTCGCTGGCAAGACCGTGACCGCGACGCCTGCATCGGCCAGTCGCTTTGCAGCCGCCGTGAAATCGGCGGGCGGCATCGCAGAGAGTTTCGTCGCATGGCCGATGGCCACACGACCGCCCCAGCCGATGGCCTCCGTCATGCGGCAGACTTCTTGGTAGTCGGAGCGCGAGGGATCGAGATCGAAGTCGAGATGGAAATCGATATCGACACCGAACTCCTGCGCAATGCCGAAGATCCTGGCGATCTGGCCGTTGGAATCCTTGTCGACATAAGGCACGCCGCCGATCAGATCGGCGCCCTCCCGCATCGCCTGCAGCAGCACGTCCTCGCAGCCGGGATCATCCAGCAGGCCCTCCTGCGGAAACACACAGAGCTGAAGATCGATCGCCCAGGCGTAGTCCTGCTTGAGTTTCTTCAGCGCGCGGAAACTGGTCAGACCGACACGCGGATCGACTTCCACATGAGTACGCATCCGGTTGGTCCCGTGGGTGATCGCCTTTTCGAGCGTCTGCGATGCCCGCGCATAGACATCCTCTTCGGTGAAGTCGCGCTTGGCCCTGGCAACTTCGCCGATCACTTCCTCCAGCGTACCGTTCGCGCAATTGCAGCGGCCAAGCAGACAGGACTTGTCGAGATGGATATGCGTCTCGACAAAACCCGGCACCAGCAGGCGTCCATGCAGGTTCTGCTCCGGCGCACCGTCTTTTGGCAGCCCGATCTCGATGGCCTCGAACCGCCCGCCGCGAATGCCGATATCCACCGGACCACCCGGCCGGTCGGCAATACGCGCGTTGCGCAGGATGAGGTCAAAACTCATGGAAAGGCTCCTGGAGATGCCCGCGGCGCGGCGCAGCGAAAGTCCATTCACGGGCAAGCAAGGCATATGCCAAGGCGCATGCGATCCTCTATCAGATCAAGTATTTGAAAATACGTAAATATCGTCAAATCTTGCCTCTGAGAATGCCCAATATTCAGGCGCCGCCCGCAAGAAATGTATACGATCTGAAGCTTCACTCGAATACAATTCTGGCACCGGATTTGCTATGATCACGTCAGCATTTGTCTCCAGGAGAACCCCGATGTCGCAATCCCCCGCCGCGCTTGCGCCTGTCACCGACGAAACCGCCCAGGCCGCAGACCTCGTCGAGCGGTTTCTCGTCGCGTCCATGGTGCCGGATCCGGAAACCGCCGGCACCTTCATGTCGGCAGATGTCGCGATCACCTTCACAGGCGGCCGCAAGTTCAAGCATCCGCGCGATGCCACCGCCTTCAACGCCATGCGCTACAAATGGGTGAAGAAGAAGATGGAGCGTACAGATGTGTCGCCGGGGAATGGCGAGACCATCGTCTACAATACCGGGACGCTCTATGGCGAATGGCATGACGGCACGCCGTTCGAAGGCAATCGCTATGTCGATCGCTTCGTCGTACGCGACGGCAAGATCGTGAAAATGGATGTCTGGAACGACAGCGCCGAACGCATTCTCGTGCGCATGGATATCGAAGCGTAGCGCGAACACGGCGGCTTGATCGCCGCGCGCGTCCAGCATCTCGACATGTCGACGATCTGGCACCCGGCTTGCATACAGAGTGCAAGCTGAGTGTAACCAGGGAACGTTGATGTTGCAGGGATTATCCGGGACGATGATGACGGGCGCGGCGCTGCTGTGCCTGATCGGTTTCACCAATACGGCCAAGGCCGATGCAGCTGCCTGTCCGGCGACGATTCCGTTCGGCCTGACCACACCACTGACGGGTAATCTTGCGCTGCTCGGCACCCAGGCGCGCAACGGCGCCGAATTCGCCGTCGAGGAGATCAATGCCGCCGGGGGCATCGCCGGCAAGAAAATCGCGCTCACCACCGAAGACACCGGCGCCTCGTCGACCGACGCTCTGAACGCGATGAATCGCACCATCGAGGGCAAGCCGCTGATCATCATGTCGTCGATGATCTCGCCGCATGTGTTTGCGCAGACCGAGAGCGTCAACAAATCCGAGACCCCGTTCATCGTCGGCGCCACCAACGCGAAAGTCACCGCCCAAGGCTCGAAATGGCTGTTCCGCACCCATGCCCATGACGGCCAGCTCGCCGACCTGATCCCCGAATATCTCGTGAAGTCGCTGAAGAAGACCAAACCCGGCATTCTCGTCGTTGCCGACGATTACGGCCTCGGCGCATCGAAGGGCATTCAGACTGCCCTTAGTAAGCTTAACGTTACGCCGGTCGCGATGGCCTCCTATGCGCCATCTGACAAGGACATGAGCGCGCAGCTTCTGGAGATCAAGGATAAGGGCGCGGACAGCCTGATCTTGTTCGGTCGTCCGTCGGACATCACGCTGGTGCTGAAGCAAATGGGTGATCTCGGCATCAAGCTGACCACCATCGGCAATACCAGCATCGTCGCCCAGACCACGCTGAACAATCTCTCCGCGGCCGAAGCCGATGGCAATTATGCGATCGGCGGCATGATCCCGCAAACCTCGACCGATCCGAAGATTCTGGATTGGGCGAAGCGCGTGCAGGAAAAATACAAGGTGCCGGCCGACAACTTCACCGTCTCCTATTACGACTCGGTCTACATGCTGAAGTCGATCATCGAGAAAGTCGGCTGCGACAAGCCAGCGATCCGTGATGCCCTGGCTGCCACCAAGGACTTCAAGGGCATGCTGATTTCCTATCAGGCGGATGCCAATGGCGACCTCGCCCATACGCTCGGCACCTACCGTAACAAGGGCAAGACCCCGGAATTCACCGGACCGATCAAAGAGAGCGGGTTCTAAGACTTCATGGGCCAGCTCGTCGTCAACGGCCTGGCGCTCGGGAGCATCTATGCTCTCGTGGCGCTCGGTCTGCTGCTGATCTTCAACACCGTCCAGATCGTCAATTTCGCGCAGGGACAGTTGTTGATGCTCGGTGCCTTCATCGGCATTTCGGGTGCGGTGACGCATGAGCTGCCGATGGCGCTGGCCTGGGCCTCCACCATGCTGGCGATGGCGTTGATCGGCATCATCTTCATGGTGCTGGTCTACTTCCCCTTGCGCGGGCGGCCGCCGTTTCTGGTGATCCTCACCACGATCGCGATGGGCATCGTGCTGGAGAATATCGCCCTGATCATATGGGGACCGCTGCCGGTATCGCTCCCCTCCCCGGTACGAGGGCCGCCGCTGCGTTTCGCCGGTGTCGTCATCTCGATGCATCAGCTCTTCATCTTCGGCACACTCGCCGTGATCCTGCTGCTGCAATATCTGATGCTGACCAAGACACGCTTCGGCATCCTGATGCAGGCCACCGCGCAGGATCTGCACACGGCTCGACTGGTCGGCATTCCTGTCAACCGCACCATCGCGGTTGCCTTTGCCTTTGGTGCGATCCTATCGGGTGTCGCAGGCCTGCTGGTGGCGCCGATTTTTCTGGCGGAGCCGACCATGGGTGGCAGTCTGGGTCTCAAAGGCTTCGTCGTCAGCGTGATCGGCGGCTTCGGCAATCTGCCCGGCGCAGTGATCGGCGGCTTGTTCCTCGGCCTGATCGAAACCTTTGGCGCGCGCTACATCTCGTCGAACTTCCGCGACGCCTATGCCTTCATCGTGATGATTGCCGTGCTCGTGGCCTGGCCGCGCGGACTGTTCGGCGAGAAGAGCAGCGAGAAGGTGTGACAGTGAAACACTGGCTTCCGCTCACGCTTGGCGCTGTCGTGGCGCTGCTGATCCCGGCAGTGACCCATGACAACTATGTCATTCAGCTCCTCAACATCGCCATTCTCAACGCCATCGTCGTGCTCGGCTTGAACTTCGCCACCGGCTGGGTTGGCCAGATCAATTTCGGTCAGGCCGCATTTTACGGCCTCGGCGCCTACACTACAGGCATCGCCGCCAAGGCCGGATTGCCCTGGATTACGACGCCGTTCCTGTCGGTGATCATCGTGATGGCGGCGAGCCTCGTGCTTGGCCTGCCGACGTTGCGGCTGCGCACCTATTATCTCGCAATGACCACGATCGGCTTCGGCGAGATCGTCCGGTTGATCATCGTACATTGGGAGCCGGTCACTGGAGGCACCTCCGGCCTGCGCGCTATCCCGGGTATCAGCGTGTTCAGCATCGGCCCGCAAGGGCAGGTTCAACATTACTATTTGCTGATCGCAGTGCTGGCGATTGCGGCCCTCATCGCCGCGCGAATTCGGCAATCGTCGCTCGGCCGCGCCATGATCGCCACCAAGGATTCCGAGATCGCCGCCGAACAGAGCGGCGTCGACACTACGCGTACCAAGCTGATCGCCTTCATGATCGGTGCCGTCTATGCCGGCCTCGCCGGTTGTCTCTACGCCTCCTCGATCCGCTTCATCAGCCCGGACAGCTTCTCGGGCACCCAGGCCATCCTGCTGATGACCATGCTGATCGTCGGCGGCATGGGCTCGATCCCCGGCTGCGTCATCGGCGCCGTCGGCCTGACCATTTTGCCGGAGGCGCTACGTTTCCTCGGGCAATGGTACCTCGTGCTTTATGGCCTCGGCGTCATCGCCGTGATCGTGCTGGCGCCCGGTGGCCTCGCCTCGCTCGTATCGAAGCTGCCACGCTCGGCAGGTGCACGATGACGGATCAAGCGATCATCACCGCGCGCGGCGTGACGCGCCGTTTCGGCGGCCTTGTCGCGCTCGACGGCGTCGATCTCGACGTCCCTAAGGGGATCGTGCAGGCGATCATCGGCCCCAACGGCTCAGGCAAGACCACGCTGCTGAATGCGCTATCCGGTGCCTCACATGCTGATGCCGGTTCGATCCGCATCGACGGCAAGGAGATCTTCCGCCTCAGGCCCAGCCGCATCGCGCGGCTCGGGCTGGCACGCACGTTCCAGAACATCCGGGTGTTTTCCAATCTCACCGTGCTGGAAAATGTGAAAGTCGCCGCGGCCTGCAACGCGTCCATGTCGATGATCAACATCATGTTGTCAAACGCGACACAGCGGCAGCGCGAGGCGGAGATCGAGAGCACGGCGCGTGAGGCGCTGGACATCGTCGGCCTCGCCGGGCGCGCGGACGACCGTCCGACCCAACTGCCTTATGCGCAGCAGCGCCTGCTGGAAATCGCACGCGCGCTGGCGTCAAAGCCCGGCGTGCTGCTGCTGGACGAGCCTGCCGCCGGCATGAATATGACCGAGAGCATGACCCTGCTCGATACCATCGCGAAACTGAAAAGCAAGGGCATCACCGTGCTGCTGGTCGAACACAATGTGCGGCTGGTGATGGGGATCAGCGACCGCGTTGCCGTCCTCGATTTCGGCAAGAAGATCGCCGAGGGCGCGCCGTCCGAGGTGCAGCGCAACCCGTTGGTTATCGAGGCCTATCTCGGCAGGCGGCATCGCCATGCTTAAGATCGATAATCTTCGTGTCTCCTACGGCCACATCGAAGTGCTGAAGGGCATTTCCCTGAGCGTGGAGATGGGCGAGATCGTCGCCTTGATCGGCGGCAACGGCGCCGGCAAGACCACGACGCTCAGCACCATCTCCGGCCTGCTGCGACCGACATCCGGCACGATCTCGTGGAAAGGCGAAAACATTCATGGCACGGCCGTGGAAACCATTGTCGGGGCCGGCCTCGCACACTGCCCCGAAGGCCGCCGGATTTTTCCGGGCCTTACAGTCCGCGAAAACCTGATCACAGGGACAGCATCGCGCGCCTACAAGAAGGCCGAGGTAGACGACGACCTGACGCTGGTGCTCGAGCTGTTTCCGCGGCTGAAAGAGCGCATCAAGCAAGGCGGGTGGTCGCTCTCCGGCGGCGAACAGCAGATGCTGGCGATCGGCCGCGCGCTGATGTCTCGGCCGAGCCTTCTGATGCTGGATGAGCCCTCGCTGGGGCTCGCGCCCATCGTGATCGAGCAGGTGTTCGACAAGATTGTCGAGCTAAACAAACGCACCGGGCTTGGCGTATTGCTCGTGGAGCAGAATTCGGCGATGGCACTCGAAGTGGCGGCGCGGGCATTCGTGCTGGAGACCGGATCGATCACACTATCCGGCTCGGCCTCGGTGCTAGCCGATGACCCGCGCATTCGCGAAGCCTATCTGGGCGGTTAGCAGTTGGCCTCTCCTCGACTTAGAGGCAAGGCCAACCTTCTGTCACTTCACATTCTTCAGCAGCGCGATATTCGCAGCGACTTCCTTCGCCACGAGGTCGTCCATCGCCTGCGGCTCCATCGGCATCGGTTCGACGCCGATCTTCGTCAGCGCAGCCTGCATTTCCGGCCTGGCCAGCACCTTGAGGCCGGCATCGCGCATCTTGCCGACGATCTCGCGCGGCGTCTTCGACGGCACGAATACGCCGATCCAGCTGTTGCTGACGCCGTCCTTCAGTCCGACCTCGGCCAGCGACGGCACGTCGGGTAGTTCCGGCGTCCGCTTTTCGGTGGAGACGACGAGTGGACGCACCTGCCCTTCCCGGATCAGCGGCAAAGCCGTCGCCGCCGGGCAGAAGTAGAAATCGATACGGCCACCAAGGATGTCGGCGATCACTTCCGGCCCGCCGCGATAAGGGATGTGCGTCGCTTCAAAGCCGCCAGCGATCCGGAATTTCTCGGCGCTGATATGCACGGCGCTGCCGATGCCGACCGAACCGAAATTGATCGAGGATCCCTTGGCCTTCGCATCCTTCAGGAAATCATCCACGGTTTTCCATGGGCGCTCCTTCGGCACGATCATGATCTGCGCGCTGACGCCAATCATGATCACCGACGACAGGTCCTTCGACGTGTCGTAAGGCAGGCTCGCATTGATCGCGGGGGTAATCGTCAGCGCCGAGGAATGGGCCAGCACGCTATAGCCGTCCGGGTCCGCCTTCGCGACTGCCGCAGTGCCCACGGCGCCGCCACCGCCGACGCGGTTCTCGACCACGATGGTCTGGCCGAGTTCCGGCCCGAGGCGCTCAAAGAAGATGCGCGGTACGACGTCCGTCGCGCTGCCTGGGCCGAACGGGATGGTGGCCTTGATCAGCCGGGTCGGCCAGGTGGTGTCCGCATGCGCCGCCGTGCACAGCAACAGACCCGCAACAACGCCAGACCACCGCACAAACTTGTTCATACCTTGCTCCAAATATACCAACCGCTATCAGCGGCGCCCGACAACCGGGTCCATAGAGGCGAACGAAGCAAGATCTGGACCGCTTGACGTCTCAAAAGCCGCGCCGGGTCCACCCTGGAAAGGCGGCCCGGCACAATTGTTACTTGGCCGCTTCGCTCTTGAGTAGCGCCTTGTTGGCTGCGATTTCCTTGACCAGCAGCGCGTCCATCTCTGTCGACGTCATCGGCATAGGCTCGACGCCGAGCTTCTTGAGACTGGCCTGCGTCTCAGGTGCGCCCAGCACTTTGGTGCCAGCCATGTAGAGCTTCGCAACGATGTCCGGCGGCGTCTTCGACGGCACGAACACACCAAACCAGATCGAGCTGTCAGCATCCTTGAGACCGGCATCGATCGGCGTCGGCACGTCCGGCAGATCGCGCACGCGGGTCGGCGTCGACACCACCAGCGCACGGACCTGGCCTTCGCGGATCAGCGGCAATGCCGTGGCCAGCGGGCAGAAATAGAAATCGATGCGGCCGCCAATGATGTCGGTGATGACTTCAGAGCCGCCGCGATACGGGATATGAGTGGCCTCGAAGCCGGCGGCGGCGCGGAATTTTTCAGAGCTGATATGCACGGCACTGCCGACGCCCACCGAGCCGTAATTGATCACGGTGCCCTTGGTCTTTGCTGCAGCCAGGAAATCCTGCAGTGTCTTCCATGGTCGTTCATTCGGCACGATCATCACATTGGCCGCATAACCGATCATCACCACCGAAGACAGCTCCTTGGTGGTGTCGTAAGTGAGATTGGGGAAGATCGCAGGCGCAATGGAGATCGCATTGGTCTGCGACAGCAGCGTGTAGCCATCCGGATCGCTTTTTGCGACTGCGCCCGTGCCGAGCGAGCCACCGGCGCCCACGCGATTTTCAATCACAATCGGCTGTCCCAGCTCCGTGCTCAGTCTTTCGAAAAAAAGACGCGGGACCACGTCCCCCGCACTGCCCGCGCCGAAAGGATTGACGGCCTTGATCGGCTTGGACGGCCAGTTGGTATCGGCCTGCGCCGCGCCGGACATCAACACCACGGCCAGCACCCACGACATTCGCCAAGACTTGTTCATCGCTCGCTCCAGTTGCGCCATTCGATGCGAATGGCAGCTCATGAAGGCAAGCAAAAGCAAGAACCGGACCGGCTGAGGACCTAGAGCGACGTCCCGGCCCGCGGCTTTTTCTCCGGCACTTCAGGCTCTGTCGGCACCGGCCCGATGCGCAGAGCGGTGATGCGGTTGCGCTCACGGCGCAGCACGCGGAAGCGGAAGTTGTAGAAGGTGAAGCTCTGCCCGCGCTCGGGGATGGAGCGCGCCTCGTGAATGACGAGACCGGCTACCGTGGTCGCTTCATCATCCGGCAGATGCCAGTCCATGGCGCGATTGAGGTCGCGGATCGGCACCGAACCATCGACCACCACCGAGCCATCGGCTTGCGCGCGTACGCCGGCAACGACCACGTCGTGTTCATCCGCGATGTCGCCGACGATTTCTTCGAGGATATCTTCCAGCGTCACCATGCCCTCGACCTCGCCATACTCGTCGACGACGAGCGCGAAGTGGGTCTTGCGGCGGCGGAACGCCTTGAGCTGATCCGACAGCGGACGCATCTCCGGCACGAACCACGGCGGCAGCGCGATGCTGGCGACGTCGATTTTCGACGTGTCGCCGTCCACCGCGCGGATGGCGCGCAACAGATCCTTGGCGTGCAGCACGCCGATGATGTTTTCAGGTTTCTCGCGCCACAGCGGAATGCGGGTGTATTCGGTGGCCAGCACCTCACGCACCAGTTCTTCGGACGGAAGATCCGCATTCAGCGTCACCATCGCCGTGCGATGGACCATGACATCGGACACCGCAAGATCGCCGAAGCGAAAGACGTTCTGGATGTATTCGGCCTCGCCTGACGCGATGCCGCCATGTTCGGCGGACTCGCCGACCAGACCTTCGATCTCCACACCGGTGAGAATCTCATGCGGCGACGCTTCCTGCACGCCGAGCAGCGCCAGCGTGCCGCGTGAGGCAGCGTTGAGCAGCCAGTTCAATGGATAGAACAGGATGTAGGACGCGTAGAGCGGATAGGCGATCCACTGCGACACCGGCTCCGGCTGCCGGATCGCCAGCGTCTTCGGCACCTGCTCGCCGATCACGATATGCAGCGACGAGAAGACGAGGAAGCCGGTCAGAAACGAGGTGAAGTGCAGCGCGGACTCCGACATCCCGAGAGGAAGTAGGATCGGCTGCAGCAAGGCCGCGACGGTCGGCTCACCGACCCAGCCGAGCCCCAGCGACGCCATGGTGATGCCGAGCTGGCAGCAGGCCAGATAGGCTTCGACGTCGCCCATCATCTGCTGCAGCAAGCGTGCGCCAAAGCGGTTGCGCTCGACCATCGTCTTGACGCGAAAGCCGCGACTCTTCACCAGCGCGAATTCTGCCGCCACGTAGAACGCGTTGGCCGCGAGCAGGAAGATCGCAATCAGCAGATTGACGGTAATCGAATTCATGAAAGTCCTGCCACGGCGCCGGCGGCGATGATTCCCAGGCCGGCCACCATCGGTTCTATCCCGTCAGCTTCTGATGCAGAAAGGCGCGAACCGTCGCGGGATCGACATCGCCAGCGATGACAGCCCGACCGATTGCCTCGAGGAGAATGAAGGTGAGCTTGCCGCGCTTCACTTTCTTGTCCTGCGCCATCAGCGCCATCAGCGTGTCTGCGTCAGCGAGACCTTCCTGTGCAAAACCCGCAATGTCCTGCAGCTTGGTCGGCAGTCCGACGTCAGCAAGATGGTGTTGAATGCGGACTGCGTCGCTCTCGGCAATCATGCCGAGTTGCGCCGACAATTGCGCAGCCAGCACCATGCCGACCGACACGCCCTCGCCATGGAACAACCGATCGGAGAAACCGGTCACCGCTTCCAACGCATGGCCAAAGGTGTGGCCGAGATTGAGCAATGCGCGTTCGCCATTCTCACGCTCGTCGCGCGACACGACACCCGCCTTGGCACGGCAGGAAGTGGCGATCGCATGTTCACGACCACTGCCGCCGCGCATGATGTCGGCATGATTGGCTTCGAGCCATGTGAAGAAGGCAGCATCGCCGAGCACGCCATATTTGGCGACTTCCGCATAGCCGGCGCGGAATTGCCGCGGTGACAGCGTATCGAGCACAGCCGTATCGGCAACGACCAGCACCGGCTGGTGGAAGGCGCCGAGCAGGTTCTTGCCCTGCGGCGAGTTGATGCCGGTCTTGCCGCCGACGGAGGAATCGACCTGTGCGAGCAGCGATGTCGGCACCTGCACGAAATCGACACCGCGGCGCACGATCGCTGCTGCAAAACCCGCGAGATCGCCGACCACGCCGCCGCCGAGAGCGATCACGAGATCATTGCGCTCGATCTTCGCCGCGATCAGCGCTTCGGAGACTTTTTCAAGCCCGGCATAGCTCTTCGAGCCCTCGCCTTCCTCGACGACGATGTGCGAGGTCGGAATATCAGCCGCCGCCAGTGAAGCTTCCGTCGCAGCCAGCCAATGTTTAGCGACGGTCTTGTCCGTCACGATCGCCGTGCGCACGCCGGGCCGCAACTTCGCGATGCGCGCCCCCAGCGAGGGCAGCACGTTGCGGCCGATGACGATGTCATAGGCGCGGTCGGCTAGTGCGACATCCACGGTAATCGGATCGGAATGCTTCAGGGGCGCGGTCATAGATGCGGGCTCAAGGGATCGCCTGTCGGCTCGGTGATGGCGGAGGCTGCATGCGGGCGGAACAGATGTTCATGCAACGCGACGATGCCCTCCTCCACGATCTTCTCATGCGGCACGTCGCGCGAGTCGATCATGATGTCGGTCTGCTCGTAGAACGGATGACGCGCCTCGATCAGCCGCGCGATGGTCGCCGCGGGATCGGCAGTCTTCAGCAGCGGGCGATTTTCCCGGCGCCGGACCCGGCGCAGGATCACATCCGCATCGGCCTTCAGCCACAGGGAGATCGCCTTGTCGCGGATCCGCTGCCGGGTCTCCTCGCGCAGGAAAGCACCGCCGCCGGTCGCCAGCAGAATTGGTCCACTGTCCAGCAGCCGGGCAATCACCCGTGCCTCACCGTCGCGGAAATGCGGCTCGCCATGGACCTCAAAAATGTCGGGGATCGACATCCCGGCTGCCGCCTCGATCTCGTTGTCAGCGTCGACGAAAGGCAGCCGCAGCCGGGTCGCCATGCGCCGGCCGATGGTCGATTTGCCCGCCCCCATCATGCCCACCAGCACGACCGAGCGCTTTCCCAGCGCCGCGACGATGGCGGCCTCCTGGGATGCGCTGGCAATCGCCGGCAAGATGGTCTCGGACATCAAAAACACCTGCAAAATCAGTGAGCGGCAATGGATCGCAGAGGTTTGCCGCATTCCGGTCACCTATACTACCCCCAGCGCCAGCGTTGCCAGCACCTCTTGCAATCTGTATCCGAACAAGGTGACCGCCCCGGCGGTACGAATCGCCCTTTTCGCTGCCGAGTTCCTCCGCCATGCCCAGCCTGTTCCGCTTTTTGACGGTCGTCGCGGTAATCGGCGGCATGGTCTATGGCGTGATCTTCGCACTGGCGAATTTCGTCAATCCGAAGCCCCGGGACATGACGATCACCATCCAGCCGGACAAATTTCTCAAGAAATAGCCGCTAGGGTCGCCCCCATGAGCACCCCTTCTGCTTCCGACGCCAAGCTTTCCGGCCTGTTCCTCGACATGCTCGCCGCCGAACAGGGCGCCGGCGTCAATACGCTGGACGCCTATCGGCGCGATCTCGAAGATTTCTCCGAATTCGCCACCCGGGCGAAATCCAGCTTTGCCGGTGCCGACACCCAGTTGCTGCGCGACTATCTCGAAGACCTGGACGAACGCGGCTTCAAATCGACCACCGTGGCGCGGCGGCTATCCGCCATACGGCATTTGTTCCGCTTTCTGCTCAGCGAAAAAATCCGCACGGACGACCCGGCCGCCATTCTGTCCGGGCCCAAGCGCGGCCGCAGCCTGCCCAAGGTACTGTCGATCGCCGATGTCGACCGGATGCTGGTGCAGGCGCGCACGCAAGCGCAACATACCGAAGCCTCGGCGCTACAGCGGCTGCGCAATGCCCGGCTCTATTGTCTGCTCGAAGTGCTCTACGCCACCGGGCTTCGCGTCTCCGAACTGGTCTCGCTGCCGCTCACTGCCGCGCGCCGCGATGCACGCATGATCGTGGTGCGTGGCAAAGGCAACAAGGAGCGGCTGGTGCCGCTCAACGAAACCGCCAAACAGGCGATGGCGGACTATCTCGCCGCCATGACCGAGTTGCAAAAGGCTCAACCAAAAAAGAGTGCCGCCTCGAAATGGTTGTTTCCGTCTTTTGGCGAGAGCGGCCACCTCACCAGGCAGCATTTCGCCCGCGACCTGAAAGAACTCGCGGCTGCATCCGGCATCGCGCCGCGGCTGGTCTCGCCGCACGTGCTGCGCCACGCCTTCGCCAGCCATCTGCTGCATAACGGCGCGGATCTTCGCATCGTGCAGACCCTGCTCGGCCATACCGATATCTCGACCACGCAGATCTACACCCATGTGATGGAAGAGCGGCTCAAGAGCATGGTCCGCGACCTGCATCCGCTCGCGGAGAAATAGTGCTCAGCGCGACTGCGGCTCGGCCTCGCCGAGGTGATCCGTCTCATCGTCGCGCCGCATCCCGGAGGTCGGCACCAGCACCGGCTGCAGCGCCGGAATCAGCCGGGTACGTTCGCGCTTTGCGGGGATCGCCCGATAGACCTGTTTGGTGGCTTCGACGATATGCACGCCGGCGAACGGCATCGACAGCGCCGCGCCAATCCGCTCCCATGCCATCGCCGAGCGCAGAAACCAGCCCATCCCGACCGGCGGCATGAACAGCGCCTCGCTCCACGCCGTCGGCGTAAACCAGGTCTGTCGCAGCAACTGCGTGATCTGCGAGCGCGAATAGGGCCGGCCGTGACCAAACGGCGTCGAGTCGGTGCGGGTCCAGACGCCCCGGCGATTCGGAATCACCGCCATCAACCGACCGGATGGCGCAAGTACGCGCCAGACTTCGCGGAGCAAGCCTTCGGGATCGTCGGACATTTCCAGGGCGTGCACCAAGATGATTCGATCGACGGCAGCATCCGGCAGCGGCAGCGAGAATTCGTCGACCAGCGTGGCCAGCGCGGGCTTAGCCGTCGGCCATTTCAGCACGCCCTGCGCCGCCGGCATGAACGCAATGCAGCGCTCGGCATTTTCGCGGAACAGGCCCAGATACGGCGTGGGATAACCGAGGCCGAGCACGCGCTGGCCCTCCGCGTCGGGCCAATGCGCCTGAATACCACGATTGATCAACCGCCGCGCCACGATACCGAGGCGGCGCGAATAGAAATCCCGGAGATCGATCACATCGATGGTCATGATGACTTTCTAACACGTTACGGCGGCCCATGATCCCCCGAATCGCGCATTGCCCGGGCAGCGTTAACGCCACATATCCAGACCATCGCACGGGGCGAGCTACACCAATTGACAAGGCCTGCCCGGCTGCGGCCTAGTCGGAGAAACAGGTGCCGCGACGTCGTTGCCGGAGAGACAAAATGCTGTCACGCCGAGATCAAACAATCACAAGGGCGGCGGCGATGGCCGCGAGTCTGGCCGTGATGACTTCTCTGGTGCCGGTCGGCGCTCACGCCAATCCCGCCACGGTCGATTACATATGCACCCCCGCATTGCCGGGCGGCAGCAAGATCTCCGTCGATTACAATTCAGGCGGCAAATCGATCACCCTGTTCTATCCCAACGGAGAAACGCTGCGCATGCCGATCCAGCGATCGGGCTCGGGTTTCCGCTACGGTGAGGGCAATGTCGAGATTGCCGGCAAGGGCCAGACCACCATCACGCTGCAAGTTGCCGGCCAGCCCTCGCGCCAATGTGTGACACCGCGCTGAACGCCATGCACCACGCATCTGCCTCATACCCATCAATTTGCCGCATCACAGTGCGAGCGCATCACGACGCGATCCAACGGAGTTACCATGGCTGCTGAAATTCGTGTGTTCCCCTGTCTGTCCGACAATTTCGGCTACCTGATTCATGATCCGCAGAGCCTGAAGACCGCCGCGATCGACGCGCCGGAGGCCGGCCCGATCATGAAGGTGCTGCAGCGCGAAGGCTGGAAGCTCACGGATATCCTGGTGACGCATCACCATGCCGACCATGTCGGCGGTATCGCCGAGCTGAAGAAGACCTATGGCTGCAAGGTTACGGCGCCGCATGATCAGGGCTCGGCGATTCCTGAAGTCGACGTCCGCGTCGCCGAAGGCGATACCGTGCAGGTCGGCGCACTCACAGCACGGGTGTTCGAGACCCCCGGCCATACGCTCGACCATATCTGCTACGTGTTCGACAGCGAGCTGGCACTATTCTCCGCCGACACCCTGTTTTCCGGCGGCTGCGGCCGGGTGTTCGAGGGCACCTATCCGATGATGTGGCAATCGCTGAAGAAGCTGCGCACATTGCCCGACGACTACCGTGTCTATTGCGGTCACGAATACACCGCGGCAAACGTCAAGTTCTGCCTCGGCATCGATCCCAATAACGAGGCGCTGAAGAAGCGCTCCGACGAAGTGGCGCAGCTGCGCGCCGTCGGCAAGCCGACCATCCCGGTGCTGCTCGGCCTCGAGAAGAAGACCAACGTCTTCCTGCGCGCCGACGATCCGGCCATCGCCGCCGCCGTCCGCCTCAAGGGATTCAGCGAGGACGACGTGTTCGGCGAACTCCGCGAACGCAAGAACAAGTCCTGATGGCAGGCAAGACGCCAACTGCAGCCGAGATTATCGCGACGCTCGGCCTGCAGCCGCATCCCGAAGGCGGGCACTATCGCGAAACGTTTCGCGATAGCCGCGTGGACGCGAACGGGCGCGCAGCCTCGACGGCGATCTACTTCCTGCTGGCATCAGGCGAACGCTCGCACTGGCATCGCATCGATGCGGTCGAGATCTGGCATTATCATGCGGGCGCGCCGCTGACGCTGGAAATCGCTGATGATGCCGGACGGCGCATGATCACGCTCGGGCCGGACGTCGCCGCAGGACAAGAGCCACAAGGCATTGTCCCACCGCATGCCTGGCAGGCCGCCTCCACCACTGGCGACTGGACACTGGTCGGCTGCACCGTGGCACCGGGTTTCGATTTCGCGACGTTTGAGTTGGCCCCGAAGGGCTGGAAGCCCGACTAGTTCGGCTTCCAGATCATATCCTTCGCTGCGATCAAACCACCAGCTGCGATCAACGCTGCTGCGACGGCAATATTCGCGCTCGCCTGCGCGAAGCCGGCCAGGATCAGAAAGGCCGTCGACAGCAGCGGCGTGGCATAGGACGCAGCGCCGAGCACCCGGATGTCACCGCGCTTCATGCCGATGTCCCAGGTGTAAAAGGCAGCTCCCACCGGACCGACGCCGAGCGCAATCACCGACAACCATTGCAACGCGGTCTCGGGCCAGACTGTTGTCTCAACAACGAGATGGACAATCGTCGCAAGCAGCGCGGTGACAAGGCAGAAGCCGGCGACGGCGTCGGTCGGGACGGCCTTGAGTCGCCGCGACATCACCGAATAGGCCGTCCATACGAGGGCTGCGCAGAAGGCGGCAAACAACCCACCGGCATGGCCCGAAGCGAGATTGGCGGATGTATTGCCCCACAGCAGTAATACCGTGCCAACGAGACCCAGCAACGCGCCGATGATGTGATGCAGATGGAGCCTCTCACCGGGCAGCAATGACGAGAACAGAACGATCATCAGCGGCCAGAGATAATTCAAAAGCCCGGCTTCAGCCGGCGGCGCGAGGCGCAGCGCGACGAAATACAGCGCGTGATAGCCGAACAGCCCGCCGACGCCGACGACCCATATCAGCGGCGATTGCCTGAGCGCGCGAATGGCCTCGGGACGGCCGATCCAGCTGAGCGCCGCCGCCAACGCACCGATGGCGAAGGTCATGGCCGCAAGTTGAAATGGCGGGATCCGGCCTGTCGCTATCGCCATCACCGACAATAGCGACCACATCAATGTGGCCGTGAGACCGATCAGGGTAGCAGTACGGGGCGTCATCGAATCCAGTCTGTGTTTCGATGACGCCTAGCACATCAGGCGTGATATTGCCCGCCATTGATGGTCATGGTCGAGCCGGTCACGAAGCCGGAATCGTCCGCGGCCAGGAACACCACGGCGCGCGCGATTTCTTCGGGCTCGCCGAGGCGGTTGACCGGGATCTGCGGCAGGATGCTCTTCTCAAGAACGGCGAGCGGCACGGCCTGCACCATCTCGGTATTGATGTAGCCAGGGCAGATCACGTTCACCGTGATGCCGAGCTTGGCATTCTCCAGCGCGAGTGCCTTGGTAAAGCCGATGTCGCCGGCCTTGGCGGCAGAATAGTTGACCTGACCGAACTGCCCCTTCTGGCCGTTGATCGATGAAATATTGATGATACGGCCGAATTTGCGCTCACGCATACCCTCGATCACCTGACGGGTCATGTTGAACAGCGACCCGAGATTGGTGTTGACCACCCTGTTCCACTGTTCCGGCGTCATCTTGTGGAAGGCGCCATCCATGGTGATGCCGGCATTGTTGACCAGCACTTCCACCGGTCCCAGATCGTCCTCGACCTTTTTCACGCCGGCAGCGCATTCATCGAACGAACCGACATCCCACTTGTAGGTGCCGATACCCGTCTCGCTTCTGAATTTCTCGGCGGCGGCATCGTTGCCGGCATAGCTTGCCGCGACGCTGTATCCCGCAATCTTCAAAGCCTTGCTGATCGCAGCGCCAATCCCTCGTGTTCCACCGGTCACCAATGCTACGCGCGCCATGATCGATCCCTCCACAAATCTCTTTTGTAGTTATAGCTTCGAATTAATCCGGCGATACGACGAACATCAAGCAGAATTGGACCATCAAACGAAAATGCCCGGCGCAAAGCGCCGGGCATTTTGTGTAGCAGTGTGTGCAGTGCACACGCGAGCCGATGTTTTCAGCACGCGGCGCGCAAGAATTAGTCGCGTGCAATGCACATCGCGATGCCCATGCCGCCGCCGATGCACAGCGTGGCGAGGCCTTTCTTCGCGTCGCGCTTTTCCATCTCGTGCAACAACGTGACGAGAACACGCGCACCGGATGCACCCACCGGATGACCGATCGCGATCGCGCCACCGTTGACGTTAACCTTCGACGTATCCCAGCCGAGATCCTTGTTCACAGCGCAGGCCTGCGCTGCAAAGGCTTCGTTGGCTTCGATCAGGTCGAGATCGTTGATGGTCCAGCCTGCCTTCTTCAGCGCAGCGCGCGATGCCGGGATCGGGCCGGTGCCCATGATCTTCGGATCGACGCCGGCCTGGCCCCACGACACGATGCGGGCGAGCGGCTTGAGACCTTCCTTGGCGGCCTGCTTGGCGGTCATCAGCACAACGGCGGCAGCGCCGTCATTGATGCCCGATGCGCTGCCGGCAGTGACGGTGCCGTCTTTTTCGAAAGCCGGCTTCAGCTTGGCCATGGCTTCGATGGAGGCGCCGTGACGCGGATATTCGTCGGTGTCGACGACGATATCACCCTTGCGGGATTTGATGGTCACCGGGACAATCTCGTCCTTGAACTTGCCGGCCTTCTGCGCGGCTTCAGCCTTCTGCTGCGACGCAACGGCGAACTCGTCCTGCTGCTGACGGGTGATCTGGTACTGCTTCGCCACGTTCTCGGCGGTGTTGCCCATGTGATAGCCGTTGAAGGCATCCCACAGACCGTCCTTGATCATGGTGTCGACGAATTCCACCGGACCCATCTTCACGCCACCACGCAGATACTGCGCGTGCGGGGCCATGCTCATGGATTCCTGACCGCCGGCAACAACGATGTCCGAATCACCATTGAGCAGCGCCTGATAGCCAAGCGCCACGGTGCGCAGGCCGGAACCGCACAGCATGTTGACGCCCCAGGCCGAGGTTTCCACCGGGAGGCCGGCAGCGATCGAGGCCTGACGCGCGGGGTTCTGGCCCTGCGCAGCAGTGAGAATCTGTCCCATGATGACTTCGGAGACGCGGGCCGGATCGATCTTGCCGCGCTCAAGCGCCGCCTTGATGGCGATGGCGCCGAGATCATGCGCTGGCATGGTTGCGAAAGCGCCGTTGAAGCTGCCGACGGGTGTGCGGGCAGCGCTGACGATGACGACATCGTCTGACATGGACATCTCCTTTGTTGGGCTTTGTTGAGTTTCTTCGGCGGAAACCACCACTGACGTGACAGGCCGCTTTTCCTTCGGTGTCGTTAACCTATGGGGTTCGCGTCAAATCACCATAGCCATTTCGATAATGCAGCGCACCATAAATGGTATGGTTGGCACTTTGCATAGCACAATCATGCTGCGATTTTAACCGTGACGCACAAAACGGTAGCCGAGGCCATTTGAAAGTGCTTACTTTATTGCATTGCGTTGTTCGACCACCCAATCCGATCGCCTTTTGGCGCAATGCCGAAAGGTTTCCTGTTCCCGGTAGGTAAGTGAGCTGTCATGGCGAAATCAGATCAACCCACGACCATCAAGAAATACGCGAACCGTCGGCTCTATAATACCGGAACCAGTACCTATGTGACGCTGGAAGATCTCGCCGCGATGGTGAAGGACGGCGAGGACTTCCTCGTTTACGACGCCAAGACTGGCGACGACATCACCCGCTCGGTGCTGGCCCAGATCATTTTCGAACAAGAGAACAAGGCCGGCCAGAATCTCCTGCCGACCACTTTCCTGCGTCAGCTGATCCGCTTTTATGGCGACAGCATGCAGATGGTGGTGCCGAAATATCTCGAGCAATCCATCGACAGCCTGACGCGCGAGCAGGAGAAGTTTCGCAAGCAGATGACGAACACGTTCAGCATGACGCCGTTCGCGCCGCTGGAAGAAACCGTCCGCCGCAACATGGAGCTTTTTCAGCAAACTTTCTCGATGTTCAAGCCGTTCGTGCCGCCGCGCGGTGGTGCTGCGTCGCCGGAGCCGGAAAAGGCGCCGGAGCCGACGCCTGAGCCTGCCGACACCATGGATGATCTGCGTCGCCAGATGAAGGAAATGCAGGAACGCCTCGAGCGCATGTCGCACGAGCCGAAGTCGGAATAATCCGCGCTCACTTGTCGGAAATCGGAATGACGCCGGCCGTGGCTGCACCTACGGTCGGCGTTTCCATTTGATGAGCGCAACATCGCCATGGCGAAGCAACCCACCCCTCTCACTCTCGACCGACTCGACACCCCGATCGGCATCGCGCTGCTGGTGACGAACAACGGCGGTGCACTCTGCGCGCTCGACTGGATCGATTACGAAGAGCGCTTGCTGACTTTGTTGCGCCGTTACTATGGCCCAGTTGAACTGACCGAGAACTCGGCACCATCAGCAATCCGCAGTGCACTCTCACGCTATTTCGACGGCGACCTCGACCAACTCGATGGCATCACCTGCCATATCCCCGGCACGCCGTTTCAGAACCGTATCTGGACGGCACTGCGAAAAATCCCTGCGGGCAACACACTCAGCTACGGCACGCTGGCGGCGCAACTCGGCGTGCCCAATGCGATGCGCGCGGTCGGCCATGCCAATGGCGCAAACCCACTGAGTGTCGTCGTGCCCTGTCACCGCCTGATCGGCGCGAACGGTTCACTCACCGGCTATGGCGGCGGCATCGCGCGCAAACGCTGGCTGCTGGAGCATGAGGGCGTTGCGGTGAAGTCCTAAGCCGCCGGTTTCTCCGCGATATCGCCGTTCGCCAGTAGATGGATCAATGCGCGCTTGATCGCAGCCTGACGCGTCGGGGCGTTGATCTGCGCTCCGAGCAAATCGGTGACGTAGAACACGTCTCGCGCGCGCTCGCCGAAGGTCGCGACATGCGCCGAAGCGATGTTGAGATTGAGCTTCGAGATCGCCGTGGTGAGCTGATACAAGAGGCCAGGCCGGTCGAGGCCCGAGACCTCGATCACCGTGTAGCGATCCGACCACTGGTTGTTGACGATGACTTCCGGCTCAACCGTGAAGGCCTTGATCTTGCCCTTGGTCGAGGCGCGCTTGGCCACGGTTTCCGGCAGCCGTACCTTGCCTTCGAGCACGTCCTCGATCATGTCGCCGATCCGTGTCGCACGGCGACCTTCGTCGTCGTCGCGCTCGTATTCCCGGGAGATCGCGATGGTGTCGAGCGCGCGGCCATCCGTCGTGGTGTAGATCTGCGCATCAACGATGTTGGCGCCGGCGGCGGCGCATGCGCCGGCGATGATCGACAGCAACCAAGGGTGATCGACTGCCAGAATCGTAAGCTCGGTGACGCCGCGGGCTTCGTCAAAGCCGACATTGATCGCCAGCTTGTGCCCGGCTTCTTCCGAAGCGCGCAGGAAGCGCGCATGGCGAATCTTGCGGGCGAGCTCGACCTTGAGCCAGTAGGCCGGATAGTGCCGCAAAATATAGGCGTTGAGATCCTGCTCGGGCCATTCTGTAAAGGCACGGCGGAATTCGGCCTGCGCCGACGCGATGCGCTGGGCGCGATTGACCTCGGAGAAGCCGCCGGTGAGCACAGGCTCGGTCTCATAATACAGCGTACGCAGCAACTGCGCTTTCCAGCCGTTCCAGACACCGGGGCCGACGCCGCGGATATCGGCGGTGGTGAGAATCGTCAGCAGCTTCATCTGCTCCACCGACTGCACCACGGCGGCGAAATTCTCGATGGTCTTGCTATCCGACAGATCACGCGACTGCGCCACCGTGGACATGGTGAGATGTTCCTCGATCAGCCATGCGACGAGGTCCGTGTCGGCGGCGTTGAAGCCGAGTCGCGGGCATAGCCGCCGTGCGACCTTGGCGCCGGCGATGGAGTGATCCTCCGGACGCCCCTTGGCAATGTCATGCAACAGCACTGTGATGTAGATCACCGCGCGGTGTTCGGGGCGGATCTTGCGCATCAGATCGGTGGCGACAATGAACTCGTCATTGCCGCCGCGCTCGATCTCCTGAAGGATGCCGATACAGCGGATCAGATGCTCATCCACCGTGTAGTGATGATACATGTTGAACTGCATCATCGAGACGATGCGGCCGAAGGCGCGGATGAAATGGCCGAGCACGCCGGTCTCGTTCATGCGCCGCAGCACGATCTCGGCATTATCCGAAGTCAGGATCTCCATGAACAGCGCGTTGGCTTCGGGATTCTCGCGCATCTCCGGCGTGATCAGCCGGAGCGACCGTGTTGCTGCCCGCATCGCATCCGGATGGAAAGCCAGATTGTGCTTCTGCGCCAGTCGGAAGAACCGCATCAGATTGATCGGGTCTTCCTTGAACACGTCGGGCGCGGAAAGGTTGATGCGGTTGTTGTCGATGATGAACGCATCGCTGTCCGGCAGCCGGCGGCGATGCATCTCGGGTCGCAGCTTCGCCATCATGCGCGTCAGCGCCGGCGCCGGCTTGGCCTGCTGGTCTTCGAGCTTGGCGCACAGGATCGCCGTGAGATCACCGACTTCCTTGGCAATCAGGAAGTAGTGCTTCATGAAGCGCTCGACGTCCTGCATGCCGGGATGCGAGGTATAGCCGAGGCGGACCGCAATCTCGCGCTGCAGGTCGAAGGACAGCCGCTCTTCCGGTCGTTTGGTCAGGAAGTGGATATTGCAGCGGACCGACCACAGGAAGTCTTCGCAACGCTTGAAGGTGCGGTATTCCTGCGGATCGAACACGCCGCGCGCCACCAGCTCCTTGCTGTCACGCACCCGATAGACGTATTTCGCGATCCAGAACACGGTGTGCAGATCGCGCAGACCACCTTTGCCGTCCTTGACGTTGGGCTCGACCAGATAGCGCGACTGGCCGCCACGGCGATGACGCTCCTCGCGTTCGGCAAGCTTGGCAGTAACAAATTCCGCAGCGGTGCCCTGCACGACTTCGGCATCGAAGCGCGTGACCAGCTCATCGTAGAGGGCCTGATCGCCGGTGAGGAAGCGCGTCTCCAGAATCGCGGTGCGGATCGTCATGTCACCGCGCGCCTGGCGGATCGATTCATCCACCGAACGCGTGGCGTGGCCGACCTTCAGGCCCATGTCCCACAGGCAATAGAGGATGACTTCGGCGACCTGTTCGCCCCAGGCGGTCTGCTTGTAGGGCAGGATGAACAACAGATCGATGTCGGATTCCGGCGCCATCAGCCCGCGGCCATAGCCGCCGGTGGAGACCACGGCCATGCGCTCGCCGGTGGATGGAGTCGGCGAATGATACAGATGCCTGGTCGCCGCAGCGAACAGCATTCGGATGATTTCATCCTGCACGTGGCAGAGACGTTCGGCGCAGCGGCGGCCGTGGCGATCCTTCAGCAGCACGGCCTCGGCGGCTTCACTGGCCTTGAGCAGTTCGGCCTTCAGCAGCTTGGCGACGGCCGCCCGAAACAAATCGTTCTTGCCGCGATGCTGCGCTGCAAGCGCGTCGATCTCGGCAGTGATCCGCGGCGTGTCGAACTCGGTTTCGGTCGTCGGCTTGGCTTGTGTAGTAACGCTGTCCATGAACAACCCGGATATCGGACGGCGCAAGCGCTGTCACGGTGATTGTAGCCCCACAACTAGTCCATGCTGCCTTTTGCGCAATCCGGGCAACAACGTTCTCGCAGCGGTATCTCTGGCGCATCATATCTTCTCGTTGACGGAACGCCATAACTAATTGAAATTAAAGCACGTTTTTGCTCACAGAGCGACCCTGGCGTGGTGCCATGACGCCCGCAGGACGCAAGTCGCCTTCAAATCTCATGCTTCGATCGTCCATCAGGGAGAGACCAGAATGTTCACGATGTCACGGCGCGCTGTCGCCGGTCTGATTGCTGCGGCTGCACTGCTTCCCGGCGCCACCTTCGCTGCCGAGCCGCTCAAGGAAATCCGTCTCGACTGGGCGACCTACAATCCGGTCTCGATCATCCTCAAGCAGAACGGCCTCCTGGAGAAGGAATTCGCCAAGGACGGTGTGAAGATCACGTGGGTACAGTCGGCCGGGTCCAACAAGGCGCTGGAATTCCTCAATGCCGGCTCCATCGATTTCGGCTCGACCGCCGGCTCCGCCGCGCTGGTCGCGAAGATCAACGGCAATCCGATCAAGTCGGTCTATGTCTATTCGCGGCCGGAGTGGACCGCATTGGTCACCGGCAAGGATTCCAAGATCGCCTCCGTCGCCGATCTCAAAGGCAAGCGCGTCGCGGTGACCCGCGGCACCGATCCGCACATCTTCCTGGTCCGCGCGCTGCTCGGCGCCGGCCTTACCGACAAGGACATCACGCCAGTTCTGCTGCAGCATGCCGATGGCAAGGCTGCGCTGATCCGCGGTGACGTCGATGCATGGGCTGGCCTCGACCCGATGATGGCACAGGCCGAAGTCGAGGACGGCGCCAAGCTGTTCTTCCGTAAGCCCGACGCCAACACCTGGGGCATCCTCAATGTGCGCGAGCAGTTCCTGAAGGACTATCCGGACGCCGCGCGCCGCGTCCTCGCCGTCTATGAAGACGCCCGCAAATACTCGCTGGAGAACTATCCGGAGCTGAAGAAGGCCTTCATCGGCGTCACCAAGCTGCCCGACGCGGTCGTCGACAAGCAGCTCAAGGAACGCACCGAACTGACCCACAGCCGCATCGGCGCACCGCAGCGCGAGTCGATCCTCGCCGCAGGCCTCGCTCTGCAGCAGGCCGGCGTGATCGACGCCAAGGTCGATGTGAAAGCGACGGTGGATGCCCTGATCGACGATCAGGTGCAGTTGCCGAAGAGCTAATGCTCTCGTATCTGCGAAGCCATCCTTCACCCTCCCTGCAAAGGGAGGGTGAAGCTTTTGACCACCTTGCAAACCAGATCGAGACGCGCTTCAGCTATGGCCATGACGCTCGACATCACCGCACCCGACGTCGCGGAGATCCGTGAAAAAACCGCATCCAACAGGCGCTGGCAGCGTTTCGCGCGGCCTGCGCTGGGCGTCGTATTCCCGCTGACACTCGCGCTGGCATGGGAGCTAGCAGTGTGGTCCGGCTGGTCGAACGGCCGGCTGGTGCCGCCGCCATCGCGCGTCTTTGCCACCATCATGGATCTCGCCCGAAGCGGCGAACTCTGGCGCCATATCACCACGACGCTGTCACGCGTTGCCGCCGGCTTCGGCCTCGGCGTTGTCGCCGGCACGCTGCTCGGCGCTATCTCCGGCTATTGGGGCATTGCACGGCGACTGCTCGATCCCACCGTGCAAGCATTGCGCGCCATTCCGTCGATCGCCTGGGTGCCGCTGTTCATCCTGTGGCTCGGCATTTTCGAGACTTCGAAAGTCGCGCTGATCGCCGTCGGCGTGTTCTTCCCGGTCTATCTCGGCGTTATGGGCGCGATCCTCTCGGTCGATCGCAAGATCGTCGAGGTCGGCCGCACCTTCCGCCTCTCCGGCCCCGCCATGATCCGCCGTATCCTGCTGCCAGCGGTGCTGCCGGCCTATGTCGTTGCACTCCGCGTCGGCCTCGGGCTCGGCTGGATGTTCGTGGTCGCCGCCGAATTCATGGGCGCATCCGAAGGGCTCGGCTATCTCCTGATTGATGGCCAGCAACTCGGCAAGCCGGCGCAGATTCTCGCCGCGATCACCATCTTCGCCCTACTCGGCAAGACTACAGATTGGCTGATCGAACTCGTCACCACACCCTTGCTGCGTTGGCAGGACGCGTTCCGACCGGGCGGAGAGAGCTGATGCTCGCCCTCGACAAGGTCGGCAAGACCTATCCCAACGGCGTCCACGCGCTGGAGCGCTTCACCGCGCAAATCCCGCAGGGCGAGATCGTTGCCATCATTGGCGGCTCTGGCTGCGGAAAATCAACGCTGCTGCGCGCCGTTGCTGGGCTCGATCGCGCCTCGACCGGCAGCATCCGCATCGACAATATCGATATCAACGCACCGCACGAAAAGATCGGCATCATCTTCCAGGAACCGCGACTGCTGCCATGGCTGAGCGTTGCCGACAATATCGGCTTTGGCCTGTCCGAGCTTCCTGTCGCCGCACGTCGCGAAAAGGTCGCGCAGGCCCTGGCGCGCGTTGGTCTGTCGGACAAGGCCAGGGCATGGCCCCGCGAACTATCTGGCGGACAGGCGCAGCGCGTCGCCATTGCCCGTGCACTGGTGCCGCAGCCGGAGGTGCTGTTGCTCGACGAGCCGTTCTCCGCGCTCGACGCCTTCACACGCCGCGATCTGCAAGATCATCTGCTCGATCTCTGGGCCGATACACGGCCGACGCTGATCCTCGTCACTCATGATGTCGACGAAGCCGTCGTCCTGGCCGATCGGGTGCTGGTGATGCGGCCGCGTCCGGGCCGGCTGTTCGCCGAGATCGATGTCAGCCTTGCGCGCCCGCGCGACCGCGCTTCTCCGCTGTTCGACGCCGTGAAGCGCCGCGTGCTCACCGCATTGGATCGCTCACTCGATCGCGACGTGCCCGATAGCGCACCTGCCGAGGCGGTCGGCGCATGGTGGTGACAACAACGCCGCTAACCAATAAAAGCTGCAACTAACAAAATCTCAGGGAGAGATATCATGGACGCCGCCGCGCTTCGCGCCACCCAGGCCCCCATCAAGGAACTTTACAAGACCGATCCCAAGGCCGCCTTCATCACGCTGAAAGCCAAAGGCTCGATCGACAATGACGGCATCGCCTGCAAGGTCGAGACCGGCCGGCAGATCGCAGCCGCCGGCCTGCATCCAGCAACGGGCGGCTCCGGGCTTGAACTGTGTTCCGGTGACATGCTGCTGGAAGCGCTGGTGGCCTGCGCCGGCGTGACGCTGAAGTCGGTGGCCACCGCCGTCGAAATTCCACTGAAGTCCGGCAACGTGACGGCCGAAGGCGATCTCGATTTCCGCGGCACGCTCGGCGTCGACAAGGAAGCCCCGGTCGGCTTCGCCGAAATCCGCCTGCGTTTCGACGTCGACACCGATGCGCCGCAGGACAAGCTCGATCTGTTGCTCAAGCTGACCGAGCGTTATTGCGTGGTCTACCAGACCATCAAACATGGCCCGAAGGTTTCGGTGTCACTCAACAGGGTGTAAGCAGGCGGGACTGTCCACCAAGAAAGAGGAGGCCAAGCACCTCCTCTCATCAGGCTTCCATGTCCCCCGAACTTACCTTTCTCCTGACACTCACGCTGCGCATGGCGATCACCGCTGCTTTCGTGATCACCGCCGCCATCATTACCGAACGCTCCGGCCCGGTGATCGGCGCCTTGGTGGCGACGCTGCCGATCTCCGCGGGTCCGTCCTACGTTTTTCTCGCTATCGATCACGATGCTGCCTTCATCGCGCAGGGCGCGCTGACGAGCCTGCCGATCAACGCCGTGACAATGTTTTTCGGATTGACTTACATCTACCTGGCCCGGAGCCATAACGTCGTTGTCAGTCTCGGCACGGCGATGATGGTGTGGTTCGGCCTTGCCATACTGGTCCGGCAATTCGAATGGTCGTTACTCGGAGGTCTCCTCGCCAATGCGGTGGCCTTCGGCATCTGCCTGCCGCTCATGGCGCGGTTTCGCCACGCCATGATGCCGCTCATCACACGTCGCTGGTACGACATACTGCTGCGCGCGGTACTGGTGTCCACGTTGGTCGGCACTGTCGTCACGCTATCCGCGACCATCGGACCGGCCGGTAGCGGCATCCTTGCGCTCTATCCCGTGGTGTTCACCAGTTTGTTGCTGATCCTGCATCCGCGCATCGGCGGCGTGCCGACCGCCGCGGTAATGGCCAATGGCGGCTGGGGCCTGATGGGCTTCGGCATCGCCGTCGCTACCCTGCCCCTGACCGCGCCACGCTTCGGCTCGGCGATCGCGCTAAGCGTCGCGTTGGCAACTTGCGTGGTGTGGAATCTCGGCCTGTGGTCGCTGGGCCGCAGGAAGATTCGCACCGTTTAGCCTTTGGGCAATTTGGCCTTCAGCGCATAGAGCGCATCCAATGCCTCGCGCGGCGACATCTCGTCGGGATGCAGCGATTTCACGGCTTCCATCAGCAGGTCCGCCTCGCTCGGCGGCGCCGCCTCTTCCGGTGCGCGTGAGGTGATCGCGAACAGCGGCAAGTCGTCGACCAGCACCTTGGCGCCCTGCCCGCGATCCTGCGCTTCGAGCTTGGCCAGCACCGATTTCGCGCGCACGATCACCGCGGGCGGCAGGCCGGCGAGTTTCGCGACCTGAATGCCATAGGAGCGATCCGCCGAGCCCGGCAGCACCTCGTGCAGGAACACGACGTCGCCATGCCATTCCTTCACCCGCACCGTGGCATTGAACAGCCGCGGCAGTTTTGCCGACAGAGCGGTGAGCTCATGATAATGCGTCGCGAACAGCGCGCGGCAGCGATTGCTCTCGTGCAGGTGCTCGATCGCAGCCCAGGCGATCGACAGACCATCGAAGGTCGCCGTGCCGCGGCCGATTTCATCCAGGATCACCAGCGCACGCTCGGTCGCCTGATTGAGGATGACGGCGGTCTCGACCATCTCGACCATGAAGGTCGAACGCCCGCGCGCCAGATCGTCCGCAGCGCCGACGCGTGAGAACAGCCGGTCGACGATGCCGATGCGGGCGCGCGAGGCCGGCACGAAGCTGCCGATCTGCGCCAGCAGAGCGATCAGCGCATTCTGCCGCAGGAAGGTCGATTTACCGGCCATGTTCGGGCCAGTGATCAGCCAGATCTGGCCAGACTTCTGCCCCGGCCCCGGCGACAGGTCGCTAGCATTGGCGATGAACGGCTGACCGTCGCGGCGCAGCGCCTGCTCGACCACCGGATGACGACCGCCCTCAATGGCGAACAACAGCGAGTTATCGACTTCGGGGCGAACGTAGTTGTCGTCGACCGCCAGCTTCGCCAGCGCGGTCGCCACGTCGAGCAGCGCAAAGGCGTGCGCGGCGGCGCGCAGGTCTTCCGAGGCCTCGGCAACCATCCCCGACAGCCGTTCAAATATTTCGAGTTCCAGCCCGAGCGCACGGTCGCCGGCATTAGCGATCTTGGCCTCGATCTCGCCAAGCTCGGACGTCGTGAAGCGCACCTGCCCGGCCAGCGTCTGGCGATGAATGAAGGTCGCATTCAGCGGCGCCTGCATCAGCTTGTCGCCATGCTGCGCGGTGACCTCGACGAAGTAGCCGAGCACATTGTTGTGCCGGATCTTCAACGCCTTGACGCCGGTATCGTCGGCATAGCGTGCCTGCATCGAGGCGACCACGAGCCGCGAGGCGTCGCGCAGATTGCGGGTCTCGTCGAGCACGGGTTCGAAGCCCGCGCGCACAAAGCCGCCATCACGCTTCATCAGCGGCAGGTCGTCATCAAGCGCACGCGTAAAGGTCGCAGCCAGCTCACGCGACGGTCGGCGCAGGCCGACCATGGCCGTGGTGATATCAGCCGGCAGATTCTCGGCGACGCCGAGGCGCGCCAGTACCTGATCGGCAGCGAGCACGCCATCGCGGATACAAGCGAGATCACGCGGGCCGCCGCGCCCCACAGACAAACGTGCCAATGCACGCGACATATCCGGCGCGGACTTGAGCGCGGAGCGCAGATCGTCACGCAGACCGCTGTCGACGACGAACGCCGCGACCGCATCATGGCGTCGCGAAATGCCCGCAGCATCCGTGAGCGGCGCCGCCAGCCGTTGCGCGAGGAGGCGCGAGCCGGCAGCCGTCACCGTGCAATCGATGGCATCGAGCAGCGAGCCCTTGCGTTCGCCGCCGAGCGTCCGCGTTAGTTCGAGATTGGCGCGGGTCGCCGGATCGATCGCCATCGTCGTGCCGACCGCTTCACGCGTCGGCGGCGACAGCGGGATACGCTTGCCGATCTGGGTGCGCTCCACATAGGTGACGCAAGCCGCTGCGGCTGCCGCTTCCAGCCGCGACATCGCGCTGAGGCCATCCATGGTGGCGACGGCGAAATAATCGCACAGGCGCCGCTCGGCCGTGGCGCCGTCGAACACGTCGCGGGTCAGCGGCGTCACGGCTGGCAATTCACGCAGCAACTGGCTGAGATCGGGATCGCTGTAGAGCGCATCCGTCACGATCACTTCATTCGGATTGATGCGCGCCAAAGTCGCTCCAAGTTCGCCGGTCGCGCATTCGGTGACGATGAATTCCGCCGTCGAAATGTCGATCCAGGCCAGACCAATGCGATCCGCACCAGCCGACCCCTTGCTGCGCGCGATCGCCATCAGATAATTGTTGGCACGGGCATCGAGCAGGTTTTCTTCCGTCAGCGTACCCGGCGTCACCACGCGGACGACGTCGCGGCGGACCACGCTCTTGCCGCCACGCTTCTTCGCCTCGGCCGGATCCTCCATCTGTTCGCAGACGGCGACACGGATGCCGAGCGAGATCAGGCGGTGCAGATAATCATCGGCGCGAACCACCGGCACGCCGCACATGGGAATATCCATGCCCTGATGCTTGCCGCGCTTGGTCAGCACGATGCCGAGGGAACGCGAGGCAAGCTCGGCGTCCTCGAAGAAGATCTCGTAGAAATCGCCCATCCGGTAGAACAGCAACAGGCCGGGATTGGCAGCCTTGATCTCAAGGTACTGTTCCATCATCGGAGACACTTTTGCGGTGTCTTCCACGCGGGGAGCGGGTTCTGGGGCGGTAATGGGCTGCTGGATCGTCATGGCGGCGGACGCTAGCAAATTTTGTCCGGCCGATCCCACCCGCGGCTGTCGCAAACCGTAGTTTTCCCCACCACGGCGAGGCAGTTGACAAGTCAACTGCGATTTCATATCCGCAATCCCAAGGGAATTTTTCAAATTCCCAGGGACATCGCTGCCATCCAGCAGCGGCATTTGACCGGGTCAGCGGGGCTTCCTAAAAACACCGCGAAAATCCGGCAATCGAGCGCGGATGCAGTCCCTAAGGGAGAGAATTGATGAGCGATGTCTTTATCTGCGACGCCGTCCGCACCCCCATCGGCCGTTTCGGCGGCTCCCTTGCCAAGGTTCGCGCCGACGACCTCGCCGCAGCTCCCATTAAAGCCCTGATCGAGCGCAATCCCGGCGTGGATTGGACCGCCGTCGAGGAAGTCTATTTCGGCTGCGCCAACCAGGCCGGCGAAGACAACCGCAACGTCGCCCGCATGGCCTCGCTGCTGGCCGGCCTGCCGGATTCAGTTCCCGGCGCGACCCTGAACCGCCTTTGCGCGTCCGGCCTCGATGCCGTCGGTGCCGGCGCCCGCGCCATCCGCGCCGGTGAAATCGATTTCGCCATTGCCGGCGGCGTTGAATCCATGACCCGCGCGCCGTTCGTGCAGGGCAAGGCCACCGAAGCCTTCTCCCGTTCGGCGGAAATCTTCGACACCACCATCGGCTGGCGCTTCATCAACCCGCTGATGAAGGAAAAATACGGCGTCGATGCCATGCCGGAAACCGGCGAGAACGTCGCGCAGGATTTCCAGATCTCCCGCGCCGACCAGGACGCCTTCGCGATCCGCTCGCAGCAGAACGCGGGTAAAGCAATTGCAGCGGGTTACTTCGCCGAAGAAATCATCCCGGTGATGGCGCCCGGCGGCAAGGCCGGTCCGATTGCGGTCGACAAGGACGAGCATCCGCGCCCCGAAACCACGCTGGAAGGTCTCGCCAAGCTGCGCCCGATCGTCCGCAAGGACGGCACGGTCACCGCCGGTAACGCCTCGGGCGTCAATGACGGCGCCTGCGCCATGATCCTCGCTTCGGGCGCCGCCGTTGAGAAGCACGGCCTTAAGGCCCGCGCCCGCATTCTCGGCCTTGCCTCCGGCGGCGTCGCGCCGCGCATCATGGGCATCGGCCCGGTGCCGGCTACCAAGAAGCTGATGGAGCGTCTTGGCCTCAAGATCAGCGACTTCGACCTGATCGAACTCAACGAAGCCTTCGCCTCACAGGGCATCGCCGTGCTGCGCCAGCTCGGCGTCAAGGAAGATGCTGATTTCGTCAATCCGCATGGCGGCGCGATCGCACTCGGCCATCCGCTCGGCATGAGCGGCGCCCGTCTCGCGATGACCGCCGTGCACGGCATGGAGAAGCGCGGCGGCAAGCTCGCGCTCGCCACCATGTGCGTCGGCGTCGGCCAGGGCGTCGCCATGGCGATCGAGAAGCTGAACTAACAACGACGTTTTCAAGACTGCCGCCGCGGGATCCGCGGCGGCCAAAAAGGGAAAACCAGCATGACGCTAATCTATCCCATCGAGAGCAATGCGGCGCACGCGCCGCGCCTCTCACCCGGCTACAAGAGCACCATCAAGCGCGCACCGCAGAAGCAGCGCATTCTGATGCCGCACACGATGTCGGAACTGACCGGCCCGGTCTATGGCCACGAGACCGTGCGCCCCGGCGATCATGACCTCACCACCATGCATGCCGGCGAGCCGCTCGGCGAACGCATCATCGTCCACGGCACGGTGATGGACGAGGACGGCCGCGGCGTGCCGAACACGCTGGTCGAACTGTGGCAGGCCAATGCCTGCGGCCGCTACGTGCATGTCTGGGACCAGCATCCCGCACCGCTCGATCCGAACTTCACCGGCGCCGGCCGCGCCGTCACCGACGCCAAGGGCAATTACAAGTTCATCACCATCAAGCCCGGCGCCTATCCGTGGGGTAATCACCACAATGCGTGGCGTCCTGCGCACATCCATTTCTCGGTGTTCGGCCATTCCTTCGTCTCGCGCCTCGTGACGCAGATGTATTTCCCGAACGATCCGCTGTTCCCGTTCGATCCGATCTTCAACTCAGTCACCGACGAGAAGGCGCGCCTGCGCATGGTGTCGGACTTCGACCTCGACGTCACCGAACCCGGCTGGGCGCTGGCCTATCGCTTCAACATCGTACTGCGCGGCCGCAACGCGACCCCGACGGAGAATCACTGATGCCCGGAATTACCCCGTCGCAGACCGTCGGTCCGTTCTACGCCTACGGCCTGACGCCGAACGGCAAATATGCCTGGAACGACGCCTTCACCAACAACCTGCTGACGCCAGACGTCACCGGCGGCAAGATCCGCATCGAAGGCGTGATCTATGACGGCGACGGCAAGGTGGTGCCTGATGCGGTGCTGGAAATCTGGCAGGCCGACGCACAGGGCCGTTTCGCCGATCCGCAGGACACCCGCGGGCTGCCGAATTCGGGCTTCAAGGGTTTTGGTCGTTCCGGCACCACCGACGCCGGCGAATATTCGTTCGACACCGTCAAGCCCGGCGCTGTGCCCGGCATCGATGGCAAGCCACAGGCCCCGCATATCGTGATGGCCGTATTCGGCCGCGGCATGACCATGCAGTCGATGACGCGAATCTATTTCGAGGATGAAGCCGCGACAACGAGCGACGCGGTGATGAACCTCGTCCCCGCCGATCGTCGTGCCACGCTGATTGCGAAGAAGACGGCGCCGGGTGTGTACCGGTTCGACATTCACCTGCAGGGTGACAACGAGACGGTGTTCTTCGACGTGTGATCTTGCTTAACCTCTCCCCGCTCTTTGCGGGGAGAGGTCGACCGGCGCAGCGTAGCGAAGCCGGTCGGGTGAGGGGCATGGCACACGCTCTCACCTCGGGAAGACCATCGGATCTCTCCCGCCATAGCACTCCCCATCAAAATTAGAGTCCGATTCGAGAGCCCGTGTGTATGGCTGGCCGCGTGCCATGCCCCTCACCCGCCGCGAAGACGCGGCGACCTCTCCCCGTAAAGGACGGGGAGAGGTTAAGCACCGTCTATTCCATCACCGCCGGATGCTCGTCCGCGTCCGGCTTCGCCGCCTGCGCGCGCAACACCGCCTTGGACGAGCCGATGATCAGCGCCATCGGAATCGCGCAGAGCGTCACCAGCATCACCATCTGATAATCAAGCCCGAAGGCGATGATGGTTGCCTGCAGCGTGACGATGGCGTCCATCACGGCGCGGCCGCTGTCGGTGGCGAGATTGATCGCGCCGGTCACGTTGGGCATCTGCAGCGCGTTATTGAACGGTGTGACGTGCTCGACCAGCACCGCATGGGCCATACGGGTGTTTGAGGTGAGCTGCGCGATCACGATGGAAATACCGATCGAACTCGCGACATTACGCAGCAGCGTGAGCATCGAGGTGCCGTCGGTGCGCAGATGATTTGGCAGCGTCAGGAATGCCACCGTGGACAGCGGCACGAAGACGAGACCGAGGCCAAATCCCTGCGCGATCGAGACGATCACGATCTCCGGCACGCCGGTCTGGTCGGTCCACATCGACGTAAAGAACAGCGACACCGACATCAGCGCCATTCCCATCATGATCAGGGTGCGCGCCTCGATATATTTCATGAAACGGCCGACCAGCATCATCGCCACGAAGGTGCCGGAGCCACGCGTCGCCAGTAGCAGACCTGCCGTAAGGATCGGATAGCCGATCACGTTCTGCAGATAGGGGGACGACAGCGCCATGGTCGAATACAGCACCAGCCCCATGACGGCCATGAACACGCAGCCGCCGACAAAATTCTTGTCCTTGAAGATGGCGAACTGAATGAATGGCTTCGAGGTCGTGAAGGAATGCGCGAAGAAATAATAGAAGCCGATCACCGAGACGATCGCCTCGATAACGATTTCGTTGGATTCGAGCCAGCCGAGTTGCTCGCCGCGGTCGAGCGCGAGCTGCATTGCCCCGATGCCGATGGCCAGCGCGCCGAAGCCGAACCAGTCGAATTTCAGTTCTGCATTGGTCCTGGTCTCGTCCATGAAGGCCAGCAGGCCAAATACCGTGACGATGCCGAACGGCAGATTGACGAAGAACACCCAGTGCCAGGAATAGGTTTCAGTCAGCCAGGCGCCCAATGAAGGCCCCATGATCGGGCCCAGCATCACGCCCATGCCCCAGATCGACATCGCCTTGGCGCGCTCATGCAGCGCATAGCTGTCTAGCATCACCGCTTGCGACAGCGGCACCAGCGCCGCGCCGAACACGCCCTGCAACAAGCGAAAGCCGACCATCTGGTTGATGTCCTGCGCGAGGCCACACAGCACCGAAGCGACAGTGAAACCCGCCGAACAGACGATGAAGATCTTCTTGCGGCCGAACCGGTTGGCGATCCAGCCGACCGGCGCGGTCATGATAGCCGCAGCCACGATATAGGAGGTCAGCACCCAGTTGACCTGATCCTGCGACGCCGACAGCGTGCCCTGCATATAGGGCAGCGCCACATTGGCGATGGTGGTGTCGAGCGCCTGCATGATGGTGGCGGTCATGGCGCAGATCGTCACCATGTTCCGGCGAAAGCCGGGGACCGCACTTGGAGATGGCGCCGACGTGGTCATCGGATCAGTCCTGACTTGCCTTGGCCGATTCAGCCTTGGCTGACGAAAGTCCGAGCAAGCCTGCCAGCGAGCGATGATGCTTGGTATCGATGGTCGTATAGGTGCTCATGCCGGCCTTCAGTCGCTTCACGAAGGGATCTGCATAATCGAGATAGATCCGCACCGGCACGCGCTGCACGACCTTCACGAAATTGCCGGTGGCGTTCTGCGGCGGCAGGATCGCGAATTGCGCGCCGGTGCCGGGGCTCAGCGAACCAACGGTGCCCTTGAAGGCGTGGTTCGGGAACGCATCGACGTCGATCTCCACCGTCTGGCCGACGGCGATGTAAGTGAAGTCGGATTCCTTCAGATTGGCATCGACCCACGGCCTGTTGTCGTCGATCACTGTGAGGATCGGCGTGCCGGCCATCGCGTAGCGGCCGAGCTGAATGTTATCGACCTGTGTCGCGACGCCGGAAATCGGCGCTTTCAGCACGGTGTGGTCGAGATTGCGCTGGGCCTGATCGAGTGCCGACTGCGCCTGCGCGTAAGGCGGGAATTGGGCCAGCGGCAGGTCGGGATTGCCAAGCAACTGGTTCATCGAAGTCGCGAGCTGCTGCTTCAGGAGTTCGAGCTGCGCCTTCGCGGTCACCGCAGCGGTCGCCGCATTGTCGAGATCGAGCTGCGAGCCGAAGTTGCTCTTGACCAGCGTCGACTTGCGTTCGACGTCGCGTTGCTTGAAGTCGACGCCCTGCTGCGCCAGATCCTGCATCTGGCCATAGATCTTCACGTTGCTAACAAGGTTGTCATAGGTGGTTTTCGCCTGCGCCAGCTTGGCCCTGGCATCGTCGAGCGCGAGCCGGAACGGCACCGGATCGATCTCGAACAGCACGTCGCCTTGATTGACGTGCTGGCCTTCGCGCACCACCACCTTGTCGACCTTGCCGGAAATATCCGGCGTGATCAGCACCTTCTGCGCGCCGACATAGGCGTCGTCAGTACCGACGTAACGGCCACCCGAGAGATAGAACGCAACGCCGCCGATCAGAACCACAGCCGGCAACACGACCAGCAGTAGCGATCGGCGATAGCGCTTCAGGAAACCTTTCGCTCCCTGACGCTGCGTGGTCGCGGCGCCATCGGATCCGCCTTCGGGCGCATCCTTGTCGGGAAATTTCAGCACGGGCTCAGCCATAAGCTTGTTCCTTGGTCTTTGTGGCTGCGGGATTCAGCGCAGCGCGGATATTGTCTTTGATGGTTTCGAGATGCGCGACGAGCTGGTTCATGTCCGCCTCGCTCACGCCGTCGAATGCGACCTGCATCAGGTTGCCGCGCAGCACCGCCAGCTTGGCCGTCAGCGGGCGCGCAGCCTCGGTGAGATAGAGGCGCTTGATGCGGCGGTCGGTGTCGTCATTGCGGCGTTCGATCAGGCCGCTGTCGCAGAGCTTGTCGATCAGCCGCGTCAGGCTGATCGGCGCCATTTCCATGGCGTCGGCGAGATCGGTCTGTTTTTGCCCCTCGTTGCGCTCGACCTTGGCGAGCACCGCCCATTGGGCGCGCGTCATGCCGAACTGGCGCGCTTCCTTGTCGGCCAGCTGTCGCAACATGCGCTGGGTCTCGAACAAAGCGGACAGGAAATCGGTGCCGGTGTCAGGCTCGCAGGACATAGAGGCGCTCCATAAAGCTAGCTTATTATAAGCAAGCTTATTAATAGCACATCGGCGGACAATACGACGCAGCCCCGCGACAAGCGCATGGCTAAGCCCTCCCGAACAGCAAAAAGCCCGGCTCGAAGGCCGGGCTTGAAGTTTTCGGGAGCGATCGAAGGATCAGTATTTCGCCACGACGGCCGGGCTGAAGGTATAATTGATGCCGGCGCGGAAGACGTGGTCGTGGAAGCCGACCGAGGTCTGGTTGGCCGTCCCGCCGAAATAGGTCGCCGAACCCAGGTCGAGGTAAAGATATTCGAGCTTGGCCGACCAGTTGGTGCCGAACTTCTTTTCCAGACCGGCGCCCAGGGTCCAGCCGACACGGGTCTGCGATTCCGACAGTAACGTGCCGGGAACCGTCACGGCGGCGCTGGCCGGTGTCGTGCCCTGCGATCCCGGCCCAAACAGCTGCCCGGTCACGGTCGTCTGCGTCGAATACTTGACCTCGCCGACAGCGAGACCGCCGGTGCCGTAGAGGAGCAGATCCGGCGTTGCCAGCAGGCCGACGCGGCCGCGGAAGGTCGCAAACCACGGGAAGCTCCACGAGCTGGCGGCCGATGTCTGCGTCAACAGATTGAAGTCGCCGCCCGGCAAGGTGGTCCGCAGCGAACTCACTGGAGAGTTCGCGCTGCCACGTTCACCGGTGCCCTGGATATCGGCTTCGAGACCGACGACCCATGTGCGGTCAAGCTGCCAGTTGTAGCCGATCTGGCCACCGCCGAGGCCGCCATTGACGTCCTGCTTGACCGGCGACGCAAAGGCGGTGCCCGGCAGGAAAGTGGCGTCGCCTCTGCCCCAGCTATAGCCACCGTTGAGGCCGGCATAAAATCCGGTCCAGTTGATGCCGGGGTCCACCAGAACCGGCGCCTTGGTGTACATGCGGGGCGACAGATCCGCAGCGCCGGCGGTCGACGAAAACGCCATGATGGCGAGGCCTGCAGCGGCCAATACGGTGCGTTTCACCATCAGTCTCCTCAACAACAGATCAACGAAGGCAGGCCGAAAGCCCTGCTTCGATGATGTGTAGTTGAATGAGACCTCAGCGACTTGGACCGGACGCGACGCGACAGGACTGGACGAGACTCGCACTGCAATTCGTTCTGCTTGTTGCGTTCAAGCCACATGGCGCATCGCGAACTATCAAAGACAGAAATACCAGAAGGCACGCTAACAGCGATCAGTATGAACGTGAGCCGGCACTGGCACGACCAAGATGTAGTTCAATGCTTGCAGGACTGATCCTCGTGACTTCTGGACCCGGTCCCGAAACACCCGATTCACTCATCGCGGTTGCTTCCAAAAATCTGGCGACACCGCAGCTCCAATTCGGGCGCCTGACATTCAACGTCGAATCCCCACTTCCGACGGACTCCCGAGTTTCGACCGATACTGCATTACACGGGTTACCAGGCGCGATTGTTTTTATCGGCACGGGATTTCCGGCGAATAATCGCCTGCCGGATGTTGCGATTGCGCCATCGCCCGACGCTGTCGTCTTTGCGGTTGTTCTGAAAGGTCGTGCTCGCGCATCGCAGCATAGCCGCGAAGAAATCATCGAACAGGACCACGCGGTCCTCATGACAACCAGGGACGCCGGTTGGCATACGTCATCTCATGAGACGCAGCATCTGATCGTTCAGATCGACCGTGCCGCGCTGGCGATCAAGGTGCCGAATCTCAGTGCCTGGCTCATGCGACCTGTCCTCCTCGAGGCTCGGACGTTGCGGCTATTGATGGCGCATTGTCAGGAAGCGATCGACCTCGACGAGTCCGCCCCAACTCATCTTCAGCACCATGTCGTAGCCGATCTATGTAGCCTGATCGCACTTCTGATCATCGGTTTGGAGAACCGCTCCGAGACGTCCCGGCCTTCCAGCACCCGCCTGTTGCGCTGGCACGCGATCAAGGCAGCTATCGAAGCAGACCTCGGAAATCACGGCCTCTCGGCCGATACGCTGGCGGCGGCTCAGAAAATCTCGCCGGATTACGTTCGCAAGCTGTTTCGCGAACATGGCCTCAGCCTGTCGGAATATTTGCTCGAACGGCGCTTGGCCTTCGCTTATGCACTGCTACTCGACCCTTTGCGGGCCGATGAGCGGATCGGGAAGATCGCCGACGAGGCCGGCTTCAACGATTTGTCGTATTTCAACCGGACATTCCGGCGTCGATATGCCACCTCGCCATCGGATCTGCGCCGGGAGCGCAAAAGCTCCATCTGATCCGGCCCTGTATCGCCCATTCAACCTTTGCAATCGCCCGGCTGTCCCCCATCTGAAGGGAACGCTCGTCGTTTGGCGGCGCAGGATTTGGTGTAAGACTGGGGCTCGACGCCGAAAAGACAGGCACAATCACACCCAACGGGTTAAGCTACCTCCATATGGCAGTTCCGAAACCAACTTTCCCGGCTCCTGGCCACGATCACGACCGCTGTACGGCGGACGCTATGCATCATGCCGAGCATGTCTGTGCGGCCCGGTCGCAGAAGCTGACCCCGATCCGCCGGCAGGTGCTTGAAGCGCTGCTCGCAAGCCATCGGCCGCTCGGGGCCTACGAGATCATCGATGAGCTCGCCAAGACCACTTCGCGTCCGGCCCCTATCACTGTGTATCGCGCACTTGATTTCCTGATGGAGAACGGCCTCGTTCACCGCATCGAGAGCCGCAACGCCTTCCTGGCCTGCGCCCATGATCACGGCACGGCCTCGATGGTCGCGTTTCTGATCTGTGACAAATGCGGCTCGGTCGGCGAAGTGCCGGCCACGAAAGTCGCGCAGAGCCTCAACGATGCCGCACGGACGACTGGCTTCGTCCCGAAACTGTCTGTTGTCGAAATCACCGGAACCTGCGCGCACTGTCAGGCGTGACGATCCCATAACAACACGGCGACAAGCCGGGCCCGAGGCTTCATGTCTGCAGAAACCATTATCAGCCCAGCCGGCGGACGCGCACTCACCGCCGGCGCCATCGCCCTCGTGCTGATGCTGTGCCTGACCTGGGGCTTCAACCAGATCGCCATCAAGCTGGTGCTGCACGATATCCCGCCTTACACGCAGGCGATGCTGCGCTCGGCCGGCGCGCTGCTGGTCATCCTGGCCATTGCGCGCGTGCGCGGCGTCAAACTGTTCGAACGCGACGGTACGCTGAAAGCTGGCTTGTTTGCCGGCCTGCTGTTCGGCCTCGAATTCGTGCTGATCTTTCACGGCCTGCAATTCACGACGGCCTCGCGCGCCGCGGTTTTCCTCTACACGATGCCGTTCTTCGTCGCCTTCGGCGCCTATCAGTTCCTGGGCGAACGCCTGCGCCCCGTGCAATGGGCCGGCCTCGCAGTGAGTTTCGCCGGCGTCGCCGTGGCCATCGGCGTCCCGCAGCCCGGTGTCACCACCGACGTGGTGATCGGGGATCTGATGATCGTCGCCGGTGCGGGGCTGTGGGCCGCGACCACGCTGGTGGTCAAAATGACACCGCTTCTCTACGCCCCGCCCGAGAAGGCACTGGGATACCAGGTCGGACTGTCTGTCCCGATTTTGGGCCTGGCGGCGCTGCTGGCCGGCGAGACCGTGACCCGGGTTCCCGGTCCGCTGGCGCTGTCCCTGCTCTCGTTTCAGGCCTTCTGGGTGGTCGGCTTCACGTTTTTGCTCTGGTTCGGGCTGATCAAGACCTATTCCGCCAGCAAACTGGCCGCTTTCACCTTCATCACACCCCTGTTTGGCGTTGCGGCTGGCTATCTCATTCTCGATGACCACCTGACGCCAGCCTTCGGATTTGCGGCTCTGCTCGTCGTTGCTGGATTGGTGTTGGTCAATCGCCCCCCGCGCGCCTGATGGCGGCGTCCTTAGCAAGGCAGCGCAACATCCCTGAACGCACGAACGAGCGGCATTTCGACCTTGCCGCTCATGCCTTGCAGTATATCGAGAGCTTGCTGCCGGGATAGCGGCGGCTTGTAGGACCGCCGCTCGATGAGTGCCGCGAAGATGTCGGATATCGTCACGATCCGGACGACATCTGAAATGGCGCTGCCCGCGAGGCCGTCCGGATATCCGCTTCCATCGAGATATTCATGATGATGCCGGACCGCATCGAGCACTTCATGCGAGGCGCCGCCGACGGCCGCGAGATAGTCGCATCCCGCCGCTGGATGCGTCTCCATTATTCTGCGCTCGTCGAGATCAAGCTTGCCGGGCTTGTTGAGAATAGCGGCGGGGATCGCGGCCTTGCCGATGTCATGGAACATCGCAGCCGAATAAAGCCGCCGCATATCCGCTTCCGCTAGCCCGAGTTTTCGCCCGAAATCGACCACGACACCCATCACCAGCAGGCAATGCTGATAGGTCCCTTCGTGATGCTGGCGAACGGCTTCGAGCCAGGCAGACAATCCGCTCGCGACGACGCCTTCCGCAATCCTGCCAGCAGCCGATGTAACGGCAGCGACATCGATCGGCCTGCCAGCAAGCACGGCGGTGAACATGGACGCCATCGCTTCTGCGCCATCGAGCGTCGCCTGCACGGCGCTCGTACAACTGCGCTCGCCGCTGCCCGCAACACCATTGGTGAGAATCCGCACGAAGTCCTGCTGCGCAACAGGGGCAAACAGAATACCGGTGGCACCCAGCGCATAGGCCTGTAGAACGAGCAGCCGCTCATTGCGCTCCATCACGAAGATGCGTTTGCGCGATGATGCGATGCAGCTCTGATGCTGTTTCAATATCGCGATATTGCCTGCCGCACGGAGATCCGCAGCGACCACGATCGCGTCATATGGTCCGCCACCCGCAGCGCGCCTGAGCGTCATGCCGGTGACCGTGAATCGTTTTTCGAGCAGCACCCGCAAGCGCGATAGCTTGTCGCTGTCATCGGCAAGGATATGGATTGTGGTCCGCATTTCACGATCCTGTCGGCGCGTGGTCTGACTGCTCCTTCCGGAGTCAGACCGTCACGTTCGGGACGACACCCTTCGCCCATGTCCTGTTCGGCGTGACAAATTCGATCCCAATCTGATCCCCTGCCAGGCGCACCATCCGGCAGCGGCGATAAGCGAGGCCGGTCGCCGACAGCAGAAGAAAGAATTCCTTGATATCAAGGCCCGCGAGCGAATCGCCGACGGTCAACCGCGCACCGGTGTTCGACGCATCCATCATCAGGCAATGTCGCGTCCATGCGCCGTCGATGCTGACCATTCGCACCGGAATTCCGCGAGCAAACACCACCCGCTCGCTTTTTCGTTTACCGAACGCCATCAAACCGCTCCGGAAACAGCGCTCGACGAAAAGCCGCTGCGCTGGTTGCAAATAAATCCAGGCGAGAGCGCGTTTTGGGGCCGGTTTGGCTGTGAGAATGACACCGGCGGCCGCACGAAACGCGCGACAACAAGAAGCTTACGGTAGAAAATTATTACAATGTAATTTCAGATTGTATTTTACTTAAGTACCGCAGGATCGTTAAAAAATTGCCTACATAAGTAGCGGTAGCGGCCCGCACGGGATTGGAACCAGCGTCCGACATCAGCCCGGGCAGCGCCGCAGCCGACGAGCATCGAGCCAAATGGTCGTTTTCGGAACATCGGGGCGCCCGAGGCCGGCTTGGCGGCGATCAGACGACTCCAGGCGGAACCGATTACCGGTTAAGCATCGACCACAATTCTCGTCTAACGCTTTGAGAAATCGTGTATTGTCATCTTGGGCACAGGTGTTGAACCGGAGCGCCTGCAGCTTAGCTATTTTGCCAACCGCAACCCTGCCGTTGAACGGCCGGGGCCCGTCAGCGACTGATCCATTGATGACAGCTCCATTGATGAATGTCGCAGAAATCTGATATTCGAGACCCCATGAACAAGATTGAAATTCCGTCGGACATCGCCGGACCGGCGCCCCGGCACCTCACCACACAGGTCATGGTTGGCAACGTCGCCGTCGGCGGCGGCGCCCCGATCGTCGTGCAGTCGATGACCAACACGGACACGGCTGACATTCAGGGCACCATCGACCAGGTCGCAGCGCTGTCGCGCGCGGGCTCGGAAATGGTCCGCATCACCGTCGACCGTGACGAGGCTGCCGCTGCCGTTCCGCATATCCGCGAAGCGCTCGACAAGCAGGGCATCACCACGCCGCTGGTCGGCGACTTCCACTATATCGGCCACAAGCTGCTCGCCGAATATCCGGCCTGCGCCGCCGCGCTCGACAAATACCGCATCAATCCCGGCAATGTCGGCTTCAAAAGCAAGCGTGACTCGCAGTTCGCCGACATCATCGAGATCGCGAACAAGAACAACAAGGCCGTCCGCATCGGTGCGAACTGGGGTTCGCTCGATCAGGAACTGCTCACCAAGCTGATGGACGAGAACGCGCTGTCCCCGAATCCGAAGGACGTTCGCGCCGTGACCCGTGAAGCGATGGTGCAGTCGGCATTGCTGTCGGCAGCCCGCGCGCAAGAACTCGGCATGCCGAAGAACAAGATGATCCTCTCCGCCAAGGTTTCGGCGGTGCAGGACCTCATCGCGGTCTATCAGACGCTGGCCTCGCGCTCTGACTATGCAATCCATCTGGGCCTCACCGAAGCCGGCATGGGCTCGAAGGGCATTGTCGCCTCCTCGGCCGCGCTCGGCATTCTGCTGCAGCAGGGCATCGGCGACACCATCCGCATTTCGCTCACCCCCGAGCCCGGCGGCGATCGCACGCTGGAAGTTCAGGTTGCGCAGGAATTGCTGCAGACCATGGGCTTCCGTACCTTCGTGCCGCTGGTCGCTGCCTGCCCCGGTTGCGGCCGCACCACCTCGACCACGTTCCAGGAACTGGCGCGTTCGATCCAGGATTTCATCCGCATCGAAATGCCGACCTGGAAGACCCAGTATCCGGGCGTCGAGAATCTCAACGTTGCGGTCATGGGCTGCATCGTGAATGGTCCCGGCGAATCCAAACACGCCAATATCGGCATCTCGCTGCCCGGCACCGGCGAAAGCCCGGCCGCGCCGGTGTTCGTCGATGGCGAGAAATTCCGTACCCTGCGCGGCCCGACCATCGCGGCCGACTTCAAGGCACTGGTGATCGACTATATCGACCAGCGCTACGGCAAGGGCAGCAAGACGCCGGAAGTCGTCACCGCGGCCGAGTAAGCCGCACCACTCAAATGCAAACTGAAACGGCCGGGCATTGTCCCGGCCGTTTTCGTTTGTGCGGCTGCTAGCTACCTACAGCGGAATCCGCCGAAACTCGCGATTGCTCAAGCCCGCTTCTTCCAGATCGAGATCGCGCTCAATCCGGCGACGGCTTTCATCGGTGATCTTACCGTCGCGCAATTGCGCATGGATGAATTTGCGCTCGGCCTTGATGAGTTCGCGCACCAGATCGATGCCGACCGCCGAGACATCGACCTCGGGATCGAGTTCACCGGGCAGCTGGTTCGACCGGCTTTCGTGGCGCGCCCGCAGCAGCTTCACGACCTCGTCGGAGAGCTCGCGATCGTCGGTCATCGCGTCGAGCCGCGCCAGTGCTGTGGCCAGTGCTTCGCGGCGTGTTGCGAGTTCAGCCTCATGTTCGGCGATATATTCCGCGCGGCCGATCCTGGTCACGCCGAGCCACTTCACCACCATGGGCAGGCACAGGCCGAAGCCGACCAGCGTGATCAGAATGATATTGAACGAGACGAACAGGATCAGGTCGCGCGCCGGAAAGGCATCGCCGGACATCAGCGTGAACGGCAGCGCCAGTGCTGCGGCGAGCGACACCGCGCCGCGCACGCCGGTAAAGGCGACGACGAAGGTCCATTGCCAATTCGGCGCGGGATCGCGCTTGCGCAGATCCGCGCTGAGCCAGCGCGGCACATAGATCGCGGCATAAACCCAGACGAACCGCGCCAGGATGATCACTACGATGACCAGCGCCGTGGCCAGCATGATGTCGGCGATTGGAAAGGCCTTCGACCTCTCGATCAGCGCCCGCATCTGGAAACCTGTCAGCAGGAACAGCAGGCCCTCGACCAGATAGATCACCAAATCCCAGAAGAAGATGCCTTGCAGGCGCGTTGCCGCCGAGATCAGCAGCGGACCATTCCAGGAGATGTAAAGACCGCAGGCGACGGTAGCGATCACACCCGAGCCGCCGAAATGTTCGGGGATGAGATAAGCGACATAGGGTGTCAGTAGCGACAGCGTGATTTCGACCTGCGGATCGCGCGCACGATGACGCATGCGCAGGCTGAGCCAGCCGATGGCGAGGCCAAAGACGAGTTCGCAGGCGAGAATGGCGACGAAGGTGCCGGCCGCCTTCGTCAGCGAGAATGCCCCGGTGGTGATCGCCGCCACCGCGAAGCGATACAGAATCAGCGTCGTCGCATCGTTGGCAAGGCCCTCGCCTTCCAGCACGACCAGCATCCGGCGCGGCAGGCCGAGTTTTCGCGCAATCGCCAGCGGTGCGACCACGTCCGGCGGCGCCACAATGGCGCCGAGCAGAAAACCGACCGACCACGGCAGCCCGATCAGGTAATGCGTCGCCGTAGCGACGAGGCATGCGGTGAAGATCACGCAACCAACGGCCAGCAGCGTGATGATGCGCAGACTGGCTCGAAATTCGCGCCAGCTCATGGCGACAGAGGCCGAATAGATCAGCGGCGGCAGCACGCCGAGCAGCACCACTTCGGGCGGCAGTTCGAGCGCCGGCATGCCCGGCACGAAAGCCAGCGCGATACCGGCCAGCAGCAGCAGGATCGCCGGGGCAATGCTGATGCGCTTGGCCAGCCACGCCGTACCCGCAAGCGCAGCAATCAGAACCAGAAAGATCGGAAATTTGGTTTCCACGCGGGCGATATCCTCTACAGGCCTAATTTGCCCGGCGCGGCGACAAGGTCAATGCAGGCGCGTGCTGAAGTATCAGATCGCACTTGCCGCGATATTGACCATCAGCGCGACCAGCGCCGTGTTGAAGATGAAGGACACGATGCCATGCGCCGTTGTCGTGCGACGGATCGATTTTTCGGTGATCCCGACATCCGAGGTCTGCGCGGTCATGCCGATGACGAAGGCGAAATAGACGAAATCCCAGTAGTCGGGGGCTTCCTTCTTGTCACCCTCGGGAAAGGCCAGCCCACCCGGCTTCGGCCCGCGATAATATTGATGCGCATAGTGCAGCGAGAATGTCGTGTGCACGGCCGCCCAGGACGACGCGATGGTGACGACCGCCAATGTCAGTTCGGGCGCGGTCCGGTTGCCGGCGCCGAGTTCGAACACGATGGCAGCAATGCTAGCAAAGGCACCGAGCGCAGCAACCATCAGGATGACGAAACTGCCGTCGTCCTGAAGCGCGGCATTGCGGCGGATGCGCTTGCTGCCGCCGGTCAGCATCATGCCATAGACCAGCAGCAGATAGAGGGCGATGAAGGCGTCCCAGCCGATCAGGAGCCGCGTCACCAGCCGCAGGGAGGACGGCAGTACCAAGAAGACAATGATGCCAATCAGAAGCGCAAAGAAAGTGCGCGGCCGCGCATAGACCACGCGATAGGCCGCCGGCATCTTGCGAAAACGGACAAGGAGCTCATCGAGATCCTTGCCCGTCTCCGACATGATCGGTTCTTCCTTAGTTCTTGCGCTCGGCCACGAAGCGGGCAGCGGCGCGCAGCACGTCGCCCTTGTTGCCGAAGATCGACAGCGATGCGTCAGCGGTGGCGATCAGATCGGCGACGCGCTTCTTCGCGCCGGCGACACCGAGCTGCGTCACGAAGGTCGTTTTGTTGAGCACGGCATCGGCGCCAGCCGGCTTGCCGAGGGTCGCGGCATCGGCTTCGACGTCCAGCAGATCGTCGGCGATCTGGAAGGCTTCGCCGAGCGCACGGCCGTAATCGTCGAGCGCCTTGTATTCCTTCGGCGTGGCCTGGCCGAGCAGCGCGCCGGCGATGACGCCGTAACGCAGCAGCGCACCGGTCTTCATCTGCTGAACACGCGCGACGTCCACCGGCTCCTTGTCGCCGAAGCGGCCTTCGCCGGCGAGATCGAGCATCTGGCCGCCAACCATGCCGCCGAGACCGGCGCAGCGGGCGAGGGCTCGGGTCAGCAGCAGGCGCACCGTCGCATCCGAATGAATTTCATCGCGGGTGACGATGTCGAAAGCGAGCGTCAAAAGCGCGTCACCGGCGAGGATCGCGGTAGCATCGTCGGTGGCCTTGTGCAGGGTCGGACGGCCGCGGCGCAGGTCGCTATTGTCCATCGCCGGCAGGTCGTCATGAATCAGCGAATAGCAGTGGATGCATTCGAGGGCAGCGCCAACCAGCAGCGCCTGCTCGCGGTGCACGCCGAATACCGCAGCGCTCTCGACCACCAGGAACGGGCGCAGCCGCTTGCCGCCACCGAGCGAAGAATAACGCATCGCATCCATCAGCCGCTTCGGCCGGGCGATTTCATCGGGCAGCACGCCATCGGCGAGCACCTTGGTCAGTACGGCTTCGGTATCGTCCGCGGTCTGGTCCAGGCGCGAGGCAAAATCTTTGGTGGAAGCACCGGTCGACATTAAGAATAGCTCCAGAACAATTTGGCCGGACAATCCTCTATGGCAAAGGCCACGTCAATTGCGCCTGCGGCGTCCCGCCGCGATTGGTCGCGGCAAGCTTAACCGGCTTGAAAAAGGCTCAGAAAGCCCGCTTGATCAGCGGTATAGCTCCGACCGGAAACGCCCCTCTTGCGCCTCATCCGCCGCCTCATCCTGATCGGAATCCTGCTCGTCTTATTGCCCTATCTGCTGACGCCGCTTTATGCCGTCGGCCGGCCGATTTCGGCGCTGATGGCATGGCGCTGGATCTCCGGTTCCCCCGTGCAGCGGACCTGGGTTGATCTCAAGGCCATGTCGCCGGCCCTGCCGCGCAGCGTGGTCGCATCCGAAGACGCCAAATTCTGCAGCCATCGCGGAATCGACTGGGCTTCCCTGCAAAACGCCATCGAGGACGCCCAGGACGGCGAAGTCTCGGGCGGCGGTTCCACCATCACCCAGCAGGTGGCGAAAAACCTGTTCCTGTGGCCGGGCCGCAGCGTGATCCGCAAGGGCCTCGAGATCCCGCTGGCCCTGTGGGTCGATCTGGTTCTATCGAAACAGCGGATTCTGGAAATCTACCTGAATATCGCCGAAATGGGCCCGTCCGGGCAATTTGGCGCCCAGGCCGGGGCCGAATATGCCTTCAATCGGCCGGCCTCCAGCCTGTCCGCCCGGGAAGCGGCGCTTCTGGCGGCGATCCTGCCCAATCCGGTCACCCGTAGCGCCCGGACACCGGGGCCAGGGGTGCGGCGTCTGGCGGCAACCTATATGGCCCGGGCGCAGGCGGCGGAGTTGCAGCGGTGCTGGTGAGACCCAAACTCGTCGTTCCGGGTTCCCGCGCCCCGGAACGACGAGTTTAGGGCCGAATTTCCTCGAAAATTCCCCCCGCCCCGCCCTAGCCATCGCGTCGTCATTCCGTTATAAGCCCGGCCTTATCAGCGATTTTGCCCGCGCGTTCCGTGCTGGCCGCCCGATACCGGGCGCCGATCGAAACCATCTGCCAAAACCCAAGGACTTTTCCTATGGCCGTTCCGAGAAGAAAAACATCGCCGTCGCGGCGTGGCATGCGTCGCTCGGCTGACGCGCTCAAGACCCCGACCTATGTCGAGGACAAGGACTCCGGCGAACTGCGCCGTCCGCACCACCTCGACCTGAAGACCGGCATGTACAAGGGTCGTCAGGTTCTGAAGGTGAAGAAGGAATCCTGACCACTGGATGGAGGGCAGCGCCATATCAGGTGGCGCCGCCTTCGCTCATCCACGTAAGGTCCGGATCAGGCGGGTCGAAGCGCCAGCGGGCAAGTCGAGAAAGCTGTTCAGACAATAATTCTGAACTGGTCTTCCGCCCGAATTCGCTCCAACTCTGGAGCTAATGCGTTGTCCCGGTGATGCCCTCCCGCGTCACCCCGGTGATGTCATCACTTTGGTGATGTCCTGCATCACCCACATGCGTTCTGGTTCTCTCGCTCGCAAAGAAGGCCTTCGATGGCGTCGATCGGTTTCCCGCTGCTGCTGATTCCGGTGGCGATCTGCAACATCATCGTCTTCCTGATGCCCGACCTCGCGCTGTCGGGCCCGATTCCCCTCTTCCCGATCACGCTGGTGTCCAAGGACATCTGGATGGTGACGCTCAACGACCTGCTCGTTGCGCTCAGCATTCTGTTGCTGTGGCTCGAAGTGATGCGCGCCGCCCGTCCGGCGCCGAAATATTTCACCGACCATTTCCTGTCGCTGCTGGTGTTCGGCGCAGCCGCCGCCGAATTCGTGATGCTGCCGAAATTCGGCAACGCGACCTTCTTCCTGATCACCCTGACAGCGATGGTGGATTTCCTCGCCGGCATCTCGCTGCGCGCCCGCCGTCCGCGCCGCGTCGCCGCGCCGGTCTATGCACCCGAACCCGTTCGCGCCGAACCGGCTCCGCGCCATGAGCCCGCACCGGCGCCGGTCGCTCCGACGCCTCCGCCCGCTCCCGTTCCGGCCGCAACCTCTGTCGCCGAAGCGGTGCTGACCGATCGTACCGAGCCCAGGATCGAGAAGGTCGAACGGATCGAGCCGAAGCTTGAAGCGACCCCGGTCCCGCCGGAAGTCGTGGCGCATACGTCGCCGCAGATCACATCACCGGATTTGCAGCCGGGTGGTGTCGCGCCGGACAACAAGCCGAAGGCGTAAGCGACAAATCCCTCAGTCCGCCGTCCGCGCGAAAGCGGGGACGACAGCGAAAAGTCTCGCGTCAGATTACGCGCTGCGTGCGGTTGATCGCCGGTCCCGCAACATTCACCTTCGCCACCGCCCGATAGGCCGCTTCGACATCGGCAACATCCGCGCGGCGCAGCACCCGCGTTTGCGGCGCCTGTTCGGCCGTCGCGATCAGATGCGCAATGAAGGATGCGTCGGGCCGTGCCACGCGCGACGACACCGGCGCAGTATGCTGCACCGGCTCAAGCCGCGTCAGCGCAACGCTCTCGATGCCTGCCGACTCCTTTTCGACCACGAAATCGCCCGCGCGCCGCATCGGATGCGGTGTCGTGGGGTAAGCTCGGGTCGCGGAAATCGACATCGTTAACGGCGCTCGCGTCTCAATTCGGGACGAGGGTTGCCCCTCCGCCCTCTGCGTCGCAAGGGTCGTGCCGCTGCTCTCCACAAGGTAAATCCGGGCCTGATCAGGCCTGCGAAGGCCTGCCCGGCTACGCTTTCTTAAGACTTTAGGAACTTTGACTAACGATTGTGGCGATCTGAGCCGTATTGTCGGGGGGCGAATCACCCGACGGCGTCCCAAAACGAGGCGACTTTGACATCCGCTGTTTCCCAGAGCGCCGATTCTTCCTCAAAGGCAGGTCGCGCTTCCGAGCCGCAGGCAGCAGAGATTCTGGCCGCACTCGGCCAGGCCGCCTTCATCTGGGACATCGCCAGCGACCGGATCACCTGGACTGATCAGGCGAGCGCGATCTTCACCGACATTCCCGCCGCGACCATCGCCAGCGGCGCCGAACTGGCGACTCTCATTGAGCCGCAGCGCAGCATTCGCACCGAGGCGCTGGCCAAGGCACTCGCTTCCGGCGGCGGCACCTACCGGATCGAATACGGACTACGCGCCTCCACCGCCGCCGCCGTGCTGTGGCTCGAGGAAAGCGGCAACTGCCGCGCCGATACCGATGGCAAGGCGGTACGTGTCGAAGGCGTCGTCCGCATCAACAACGAACGCCATGCCCGCGACGAACAACTGCTGAAACTCGCGCAGCACGATCCCGTCACCGGCGAGCTCAATCGCACGCATCTTCTGGCATCCCTCGCGGAAGCCATCGAGGAAGCGACACGCTTTCGCTCGTCCTTTGCCTTCATGCTGATCGGCATCGATCATCTGGCGCGGATCAACGACGCTTTCGGCTTCGATATCGCCGATGAAGTGATCGTCGAGATCGCCAAGCGGATTCGCCTGCGGCTGCGCGGCGGCGACGTGATGGGACGTTTCTCCGGCAACAAGTTCGGCCTGATCCTGAAGAACTGCACCGTTGACGATGCCACGGTCGCCGCAGAACGCTTCCTGTCCGGCATTCGCGACGAGATCATCCCGACACAGTCCGGCCCGGTCTCCGCGACCGCCACCATCGGCGCCGTCAGCGTTCCCCGCTATGCGCAGAACGTCAACGAAGCCGTCAACCGCGCGCAGGAAACGCTCGATGGCGCCAAGCGCCGGCGCCATGGCTCATTTGCCATGTGGCGGCCGAATGTGGAGCGCGATACGCAGCGCCGCGTCAATATCCGCGTCACCGACGAGATCGTCACTGCGCTGAACGAGCGCCGCATCGTCACCGCCTTCGAGCCCGTGATGCATGCCGACAGTCGCACGCCCGCTTTCTATGAAGCGCTGGTGCGCATGAAACAGGATGACGGACAGTTGCTGCTGGCGCCGGACATCGTGCCGGTGGCCGAGAAGCTCGGCCTGATCCGGCTGGTCGATCACCGGGTGCTCGAACTCGTCGTCGCCGAACTCGCCGCCGCACCGGATGTACAGCTGTCGCTGAACATTTCGCCCGACACGACGATGGACCCGGACTGGTGGACCTCCATCGAGTCGATGATGCGTGCGCATCCCGGCGTCGCGCAGCGGCTGATCGTCGAGATCACCGAGACCGTGGCCATCCATGACCTCGACGACGTTCGCGGCTTCGTCACGCGGCTGAAGAATTTCGGCAGCCGCATCGCCATCGACGATTTCGGCGCCGGCTACACCTCGTTCCGCAACCTCCGCAAGCTCGGCGTGGACATCGTCAAGATCGACGGCGCCTTCGTGCAGAACATCGCGCATTCCGCCGACGACCGTGCTTTCGTGCAGACCCTGATCGATCTCTGCCACCGGCTGAACATCAAGACCGTCGCCGAATGGGTGCAGGACGAAACCTCCGCCGTGATGCTGCGCGACTGGGGCTGCGACTACATTCAGGGCCGCCTCACCGGCCTCGCGTCATCCGCGCGCCCGTGGCTGGACCCGGCGCCATTGCCGAAGCCGGCGGTGGGGTGACCGTTCTTACCTCGCCCCGCTTGCGGGGAGAGGTCGACTTTCACATGCGCAGCATGTGGAAGGCGGGTGAGGGGGAGCCTGAGAGCAAAACTCTGACTCCCCCTCACCCGTCGCGACGAGCTACGCTCGTCACGCCACCCTCTCCCCGCAAGCGGGGAGAGGGAATGAACACGGGGGACACATGACATTCATCGGTAATCTTCTGACCGCGCTGGTCGCTGCGCTGCACATCTATTTTCTCGTGCTGGAAATGTTTCTCTGGCAGAAGCCGCAGGGCCTGAAGACCTTCAGGAACACGCCAGAGAAAGCCGAGATCACCGCGGTGCTCGCCGCCAATCAGGGCCTCTATAACGGCTTCCTCGCCGCCGGTCTGATCTGGGGCCTGCTGCATTCCGCGCCAGCCTTTGCATTCCAGATCAAGGCATTCTTCCTGCTCTGCGTGATCGTGGCCGGCGCCTATGGCGCAGCAACGGTGAGCAAGCGCATTCTTTATGTGCAGGCCGCGCCGGCAGCGCTGGCGCTGATCGTGTTGTGGCTGGCGAAGTGACTTAGCTGCGACACGCGCCGGTGCGCTCCTTCTCTCCGTTCTCGGGCGAAGCGAAGCTTCGCTAGGCGGGGAGAAGGGTGAGATGAGGGGCACAGCACTCGGCCTGCCACCATCCGACATTCCCGGATCACACCGCGAAACGCCCCTCATCGTCAGTATTCGCGGCGACGACAGCGCGCTGCCCCTTACCCGCCGCGAAGGCGCGACGACCTCTCCCCACAAAGAGTGGGGAGAGGTTAAGGGAAGTGCCTATCTCCTCGCCTTGCCAACGCGAAATCCTTGCCTCACACTCCCTGCTAACGACGGCGCCCGGAGGGGAACGACTGTCGAGTGACATATCATCAGGGAAGGCAACGACATGAGAACTACGCTTCTTCATTGGGTCGCCACGTCTGTGCTGGCGACCGCGCTATCCGCCACATCGGCCATGGCGCAGAAGAAATACGATCCCGGCGCCACCGACACCGAGATCAAGATCGGCCAGACCGTGCCATTCTCCGGCCCCGCATCGGCCTATTCGTCGATCGCCAAGACGCAGCTCGCTTATTTCAAGATGGTCAACGAGCAGGGCGGCATCAATGGCCGCAAGATCAACCTGATCCAGTATGACGACGCCTATTCGCCGCCCAAGGCCGTGGAGCAGGTGCGCAAGCTCGTCGAGAGCGACGAGGTGCTGCTGACCTTCCAGATCATCGGCACGCCGTCCAATGCCGGCGTGCAGAAATATCTCAACACCAAGGGTGTGCCGCAACTGTTCGCCGCCACCGGTGCCACGCGCTTCACCGATCCGAAGAACTTCCCCTGGACCATGGGCTACAATCCCAACTACCAGACCGAAGGCCGGATCTACGCCAAATACATCCTGAAGAACTATCCGACAGCCAAGATCGCCATCCTGTGGCAGAACGACGATCTCGGCCGCGACTATCTCACCGGCATGAAGGCCGGGCTCGGCGACAAGGCCGCGTCGATGATCGTCTCGGAGGCGTCCTATGAGCTCGCCGACCCGACCATCGACTCGCAGATCGTCAAGCTGAAGTCCTCCGGCGCCGACCTCTTGTTCAACGCCTCGACGCCGAAATTCGCCGCCCAGGCCATCAAGAAGGTGGCTGATCTCGGCTGGAAACCGGTCCACATCGTCGACATCAATGCGACTTCGGTGGGCGCGGTGCTGGTGCCCGCGGGACTCGACAATTCCAAGGGCCTCATCTCGACCAATTACGGCAAGGACCCGCTGGACCCGCAATGGAAGGACGACGCCGGCATGAAGCGCTACATGGCCTTCATGGACAAATACTATCCCGACGGCGACAAGAACTCGAACTTCAACACCTATGGCTACGGCAATGCCCAACTCATGGTGGAGGTGCTGAAGCGCTGCGGCGACGACCTCACCCGCGCCAATGTGATGAAGCAGGCCACCAGCCTGTCCGGGCTCGAAACCGACCTTCACTTGCCCGGCATGCGGCTCTCCACCTCGCCCACCGATTACCGCGTCAACAAGCAGCTGCAGATGCAGCGCTTCAACGGCGAGCGCTGGGAACTGTTCGGCCCGATCATCGAGGATGACTCGGCGGGTTAGCACACGCCGTCATCAGTATCAGAAACGCCGTCATGCCCGGCCTTGTGCCGGGCATCCACGTCTTGGGCACAGAGCACATAAGACGTGGATGGCCGGGACAAGCCCGGCCATGACGAGAGTTTGGTGCGTGTGCTAGAGGCGTCTGACGCAAGCACCGCATCGCGATCCTACGCCATCTTCGCAAACATCGTCAGCACGCCGTCGGCGATATTGATCGCCACCACCTGCGCCGAACTAATGCCCTTTTCCTTGAGCGCATTGGCCGCCGCCGGCGAGGCATCGATCGAGGCGCGCAGCGCCTTCAGGTCCTCCTCGCTGGACTTCGACACGACCTCCTCGACCTGCGCCTTCACCGCATCCGGCAATTGCTTCACATCCACTACCTGGATGCTGGAAATCTTGGCGCTGGTCCGCTCGCCGGATTTGGCCGGCGCTTTTTCAGCCTGGGTCGCAGCTCCCTGTGCGAGCACGAAACCCGGCGTGCCGAGCGAGAGAATGGCCGCAAGGGCCGTCGCTGTCATGATGCGCATGGTTGGTCCTTTCCGGTTGGGAAGGAGCAAAGCAGTAGCGGGGAAGTGTGCGGAAGGTCTGGAGACGAGGTGGCGGCGAGGTGAAAGGAATGGGGCGATAGAGTGAGGCTAATAGGCTACGAGTCATGCCTGCGACATGAATTTCGTAGAGCTCACAGGTCCCCAATTGCCATCATTCTGTGATGACCGATTACGCGTGTTCGCCTGTAACGGCCAGATTAACCCGGCCTATGCGCTGAAATAAAACAGACCATCAACTCTATGATTTCTTCTTGGCATTGGTAATCGGCTTTTTCTCCGTATCCCCATGTAGGGCTGTATCTGTCACAGTCTTTTCCACTGGTGCCGAGGCTTTCGTATTAGCTTCAGGAGAAACAGGAGCGACATCTTTTTTGCTCATTTTGGCAAGCAAAATCAACCGCTCGGCCTCCGCGAAAAATTTTTGCCCAGTCTTATTAAGGAAGCTTCTCCTGTAGCGAACTCCCGGCACCTTCTCGTTGTCAGCAAGCCCGTATGCCTGAAGCTTTGGAAACACATTAAAATAGTAGAAGTTTGACACGTCGGACGAGTTAATTTGATTTGTCACGCCATTTATCAGAGTGTCTCTGTTTCCATAGCTAACATTGAACAGATCAGTAGTAACCTCATTCTTGCCATCGTTTAGTTTGGCCGGGATTTTTATTTCGATTGCTGTAAGAATTTTAGTTAGCTCAGCGTGCGATTCTCCATCGGGCTCCGGCTTCTTTGCGGCGGCAAGTCGCAAGATGCGAATAGTCTCAAGAAGGGCAGTATTTTCTTCTCGCGCCTTCCTCAACTCCTCGCTCAGCGCCTTGCTATCCTCAACTTCGTCTGCCGCGATCCACCCCTTGAGAGCGGGATCAACTGCGAAATCAGATAGGCTCTCATAGACACAAAGCTTGATATCCTTCGCGTCTGAGAAAAACGAAGATATATTTCCAAGAACCTTGTCTCGAAACTGCTTAAGCTCTTTGGGATTCTGGTTCTCAATAACGTCTCTCCCGAATTCTTTTACCTTCAGATCAAGAGCTTCATCCTTTATCACTACTGCGAACGACGGCTTGCCGTTTGTTCGCGCGTAGTCGTATTCGAGCTCAGTATAGCTCAATCCAGTCGCAGGCTCGATTGAGCCATACCGACCTCCCAAAATCAGCATGTAAACGTCACTTTCGTCGATCCAACGCTCGATAGTGTTCATCTGAGATTTATCGCCAGCAGTAAACAGCTCCATCCCAGCTGGGATGTGGCCGGCCTTCAGAATCGCAGTAACTGCTGCTTGCCGCTCGTCAATTAGATCCGAAAAAGTGCTTGAGACAAAAACTTGCAATTTTTTCTTCACCGCTTCCTCGCCGAAACTGATTTTCAAAATTGAAGCCAATAACTACATGATTCTTTGGCCTGCGAAGCTAAGCACAACTACTCGTTGACAAGAATCGAAGCCTAGACTATATTCCTCTTCGTCCTACTCACGAGGGGCGCTTCTCGAGGGCGCTTTCGAAGTGGAGTTTGGATGCGGCGCCTGCGGACGTGCCTCGCAAGCACGGACTCGGGAGGTCGGGGGTCACCGTCCGGGCCCACTACGGGGCTCCGCCGGAAACGGCTGGACGGGTGCGGGTGAAGGCAGGCGAAAGCCTGTCCGGAACAGAGGACTTATTAGTCCTGCCCAGTACCCGGAAGCGCGGTCCCTCGAACAGAAAAGCCGCGATGGCGCGCCGAAAGGCGATGCGCGGATCGCAAGGGCTTTCGCAAAGTCCGAGCGGCACGCGAGAATGTTGAAGTTGCGCCTTTCGGCGCGTCATCCCCCTCACCTTTCGAGGGGGCAAACCGGCCCACCCGCTTTGCGCCAAAGGCGCGATACGGACGGCGCGTGGGCGGTGACGAGATTTTCCCTTTTCAGGACGTGGCTGTTTGACAGGTGAAGCGGTGCGTGAGGCCGAGAGGCAAGGTGCGTGTGTTGCGCAATGCCGATGCCCGGCGCTCTGCTGTCATCCCCGCGAAGGCGGGGATCCATACACACGGGCAGAGATAGTTAGGGCGAGATCGTCATGCCTGTCTGCGCACAACACGAACTCGGAGGTTATGGGTCCCCGCCTTCGCGGGGACGACAGCGGAGTTTGTGGAGCCATCGTGTGCAACATTCCGCACAGCAACAGTACGCATCACGGCATCAATGCCCCCAACCATGGAACCGCGTTTGCCTTACGTTAACTTCTGCGTAACCGCCCCTTAAACCGCGGCCGCTAGGCTCGCGGTATCGGGTGGCGTGGTGTTTGCGTATGGCGTGGGGCAAGAAGAAAAGCGGGCGCAAGGAGCCGACATTCGGGCTCGGCGCGGCGCTGTCCGATCTGCGCCTCACGGCGGATGATCGCGTGCCCGGCGGCGGCGATGACCGGCCGAAGAAAGCGCCGAAACAGGCGCCGAAACGCGAAAGCTCAGACGGCGGCGGCGAAAAGCCGCGCAAATCGAGAACATCGAGCAAGGCGCGCAGCTCCGGCGGCTTCGGCAAAGGCATCAAGCGGCTGTTCTACTGGGGCGCGGTGCTCGGCCTGTGGGCGGCGATCGCCATTGTCGGCGTCGTGATCTATGTCGGCGCACATCTGCCGCCGATTCAATCTTTGGAAATTCCCAAGCGCCCGCCGACGATCCAGATCGTCGGCATGGACGGCACGGTGCTGGCGACGCGCGGCGAACAGGCCGGCGCCAATGTGTCGCTGAAGGATCTGCCGCCCTATCTGCCGAAGGCGTTCATCGCGATTGAAGACCGGCGGTTCTATTCGCATTACGGCGTCGACCCGATCGGCATCGCGCGCGCGGCGGCGACCAACCTGATGCATCGCGGCGTGTCGCAGGGCGGCTCGACGCTGACGCAGCAGCTCGCCAAGAACCTGTTCCTGACGCAGGACCGCACCATGGCGCGCAAGCTACAGGAAGTGGAGCTGGCGTTCTGGCTGGAGCGCAAGCATTCCAAGGCCGAGATCCTCGAACTCTATCTCAACCGCGTCTATTTCGGCTCCGGCGCCTACGGCGTGGAAGCAGCGGCCCAAAAGTACTTCGGCAAGCCCGCCAAGAACGTCACGGTGGCGGAAGCGGCGATGCTGGCGGGGCTCGTGAAGTCGCCGTCGCGCCTCGCGCCGAACCGCAATCCGGAAGGCGCGGAGGCCCGCGCCAAGGTCGTGCTGGCGGCGATGCAGGATGCCGAATTCATCACGGCTGCGCAGGCCAAGGGCGCAACAGGCGCGCCGCAATACAACGTCAAGCCGGTCGGCGCCGGCACGGTGAATTATGTCGCCGACTGGATCGGCGAAGTGCTGGACGATCTCGTCGGCCAGGTCGACGAGAGCATCATTGTCGAGACCACCATCGATCCCAAGCTGCAAAGCGTCGCCGAAGCCGCCATCATCGACGAACTGGCGGCCAAGAGTGTGAAGTTCAACGTGACGCAGGGCGCGCTGGTGGCGATGACGCCGGACGGCTCGGTCCGCGCCATGGTCGGCGGCAGAAATTACTCCGACAGCCAGTTCAACCGCGCGGTGACCGCGAAGCGCCAGCCGGGATCGAGCTTCAAGCCCTTCGTCTATCTCACCGCCATCGAGGCGGGGCTGACGCCGGAAACGATCCGCCAGGACGCGCCGATCGACATCAAGGGCTGGAAGCCGGAGAACTACACCCACGAATATTTCGGCTCGGTGACGCTGACCCAGGCGCTGGCGATGTCGCTGAACACGGTGGCCGTGCGGCTCGGCCTCGAGGTCGGCCCGCAGAATGTCGTGCGCACGGCGCATCGGCTGGGCATCGCCTCGAAACTGGAAGCCAATGCCTCGATCGCGCTCGGCACCTCCGAAGTGTCGATGACCGAACTGGTCGGCGCCTATGCGCCCTTCGCCAATGGCGGCCTCGGCGTGTCACCCCATGTGGTGAACCGCATCCGCACGGTGGAAGGCAAAAAGAAGACGCTGTATACGCGGCCGGCGGAGACGGCGAGCCAGGTGATCGATGCCCGCGCCGTGGCTGCCATGAACACGATGATGCAGCAGACGATCTTGTCCGGCAGCGCCAAGAAGGCTGAACTGCCGGGCTGGTTCGCCGCGGGCAAGACCGGCACCAGCCAGGATTTCCGCGACGCCTGGTTCATCGGCTACACCTCGCAGCTCGTCACCGGCGTCTGGCTCGGCAATGACGACAATTCGCCGACCAAGAAGGCGACCGGCGGCGGACTGCCCGTGGAGATCTGGTCGCGCTTCATGAAGACGGCGCATCAGGGCCTGCAGCCGCAGCCCGTGCCAGGTCTCGCGCCGTCGAATTCGTTCAGCAACAATCCGATCGGCCAGGCACTGTCGAGCCTGCTGCCGGGATCGAGCGCGCCGCCGCCATCAGCGCCGCCAGAACGCGGCTATGTGCCGAGCGCGCCCGTCTATAACGGCTATCGCCCGCAGCCGCCGGCACCGACGCAAACCAACTACCCCGCCGCGCGCCAGCAGCCACAGCAAAACGTGCGGCCGGAAGCCGCGAGCGGACTGGATGGTTGGCTGACGGAGCGGTTGTTCGGGAGATAGTGAGCGGGCCGTCCCGGACACGCGATGCACAGCACCGCGGCCGGGACCAAGAGCTCAGTCCTGCACGCCGAAGCGATGCAGGTCGTTGCCATGGGTATCGAGCCAGGCCTTGGCGCGTTCGGTCGCCGGGCAGATGCGCCCGACCACGCGCCAGAACTTCACCGAGTGGTTCATCTCGACGAGATGCCCGACTTCATGGGCCGCGAGATAGTCCAGCACGAAGGGCGGCGCGAGGATCAGACGCCATGAGAACGACAGCGATCCCTCGGTGGTGCAGGACCCCCAGCGGCTCGACTGATCGCGGATCGAGATCCGCTTCACCTTGACGTTCAGCTGCGCCGCATAGCGGTTCGATGCCTTGACGAGATCGGCCTTGGCTTCGCGCTTGAGGAAATCGTGGATACGTCGGTCCATATGCTCGACATCACCGGCGACGCAGATGATCTTCTCGCCGTTGTCGCGGGTCTCGGTCCACACCGTCCCCCGCCCTGCACGGTGCACGATTCGATGCGGAGTTCCCCGCAGCGGAACTGTCGTGCCGTGTTCGAATGGTGCAGCCTTCGGCAAACGACCGAGACGCGCGGCGATCCAGGCGCCGTGACGCTGTGCGAAGTCCTTCGCATCGGTCAATGACCCACGCGGCGGCATGGTCAGGATGGCTTCGCGCTCGCTCGGATGAATGCGCAGCGTATAACGCGTCGCACGGCGGTGCCTGCGCAGGCGTATGGCGAAGATCTGGGAGCCGTGTTTGACGGCAAGCGTGTCTGGTTCGGTGGGGCGGCGATAGAGAAGTGCGCGGAAGGCCATGTCAGTAGTCCCGGTCGTCAGTAGATCGACCGGATTCTGCCATAACCGCCGCCACGGGAATTGCTCGGCGCAAAAACAAATCATTTGCCCAATATACGGGGTCAAAAGGCGATTTGTCCCCTACCGGATGGGGTCCGGAACAGGAATCCTGATTCAAAAGAACGTTGAACTTCGGAATCTAAGAGTGAATCGCGCACCGCTGCTAGAAATAGGCGGAAAATCCGGTTTCCATGCCTGTTTTCAAGGGCTTAGAAAGCGCGCCATCGCAACTCATACGCGATCATCGCGCATTTCAACGACACTGTTTTTGATTCAGCGATGTTGATCGCGCGCATGCGATGACGATGTATCATCATCGCATGCGCTTGTAGTGAATCACTCTGCAGCGGCGGCGCGATGCCGTCCGTTCGCTGCACTCAGCATGAAGTCAGATACACGCGGCACGATTTCAGATTTGAATCGCGATCCATTGAACACGCCGTAGTGCCCAACGCCCTTCTGAACGTAATGCACACGACGATCGTCAGGGATCGAACTGCACAACATATGCGTCGCTTCGGTCTGACCGAGACCCGAGATGTCGTCGTTCTCGCCTTCGACGGTCATCAGCGCAACATTGACGACCTTTGAGGGATCAACAGGCTTGCCGCGATGGGTCATCTCGCCCTTCGGCAGTGCGTGTTTGACGAACACGGTGTCGACCGTTTGCAGGTAATACTCTGCGGTCAGATCCATCACCGCCAGATATTCGTCGTAGAAGTCGCGATGTTTGTCGACGAGGTCGCCATCGCCCTTCACGAGGTTCTCAAACAGCTTCTTGTGCGCATCCATGTGGCGGTCGAGATTCATGCTGATGAAGCCGTTCAGCTGCAGGAATCCCGGATAAACGTCGCGCATCACGCCCGGATGCGGGAATGGCACCTTGGTGATGACGTTATTGCGGAACCAGTCGATGCCTTTTTCCGCGGCCAGATTGTTCACGGCGGTTGGATTGCGGCGTGTATCGATCGGCCCGCCCATCAGCGTCATCGAAACAGGCACGTAGGGATCGTTGTCGGCTTCCATCACGGAGACGGCGGCGAGCACCGGCACTGCGGGCTGACAGACAGCGAGCACATGGACGTTGCCACCGAGCACGTGGAACATCTCGATCACATAGTCGATGTAGTCTTCGAGATCGAAACGGCCCGCGGCCAGCGGCACCTGACGCGCATCCGACCAGTCGGTGATGTAGACATCATGGGTCGGCAGGAAGGCTTCGACGGTACCACGCAGCAATGTCGCGTAGTGACCGGACATCGGCGCCACGATCAACACGCGCGGCTGCGGTGCGCGCAGCGGACGCGGATGCTTGCGATCGAAATACAGCAGGCGGCAGAACGGTTTTTCCCACACCGAGCGGATCTCGACCGGCGTGCGAACGCCGTTCACTTCGGTATCGTGGAGACCCCATTCCGGCTTGCCGTAGCGGCGTGTGGTGCGCTCGAACAATTCGCAACCCGCCGTCACCGACTTGCCGAATTCGGTTCGCGAGAACGGATTCAGCGGATTCTGAAACAGCATCCTGGTAGCGTCTGTCATCGCGCGCGCCGGATTGAGCGCCGCGTAGGCCATCTCATACATCCAGTACATCGGGGTGGTCAGAGCCGGGCTCGTCTCCGACGGCAGGGCTGGCGGCCTGCCAAATTCACCTATCGGCATCTGTCCTCACTTGATTGGCGTCTGCTTTCGCACTGCAGTATATACTGGTGTCTGCGTAAGAAAGCGTCAATGCGCCGCACGCACGGCTTTCAGGCCATTGGCGGTAAAAACGGCGGTTATCCCTTGATAAATGGTCTTATTCGCCGCCGGAAATCAGTGATCCGGCGCGCCTGGCGCTGTTCAAAAGCCCAAGAAATATCGCGAATGACACAATAAACAGCACCACGTTGATCGCCAGCGCGGTGAGCATCAGGTCGGCGCGGAAGGTGTGATCGAACAGCAGCGCCCGCATGCCCTCGAACACATAGGTCGGTGGCAAGGCCCAGGCGATATATTGCAGCCACGCCGGCAGCACCGAGACAGGATAATAGACGCAGGCCAGCGGCATCAGCCCGAACATCAGAGTCCAGACGATGCTCTCGGCGCCAAGGCCGTAGCGCAGCACCAGACCGGACACGAAGATACCGAGCGACCAGCTGGTGAAGATCAGATTGCAGAAGAAGGCGATCAGCGGCAGGCCGAAGGCGAACAGGTTGAATTCGAAGAACATGATGGCGAGGGCCACCATCGGGACGATGCCGATGGCGAGGCGGATCAGGCTCATGATCATCAGCGAGATCAGAAACTCGATCGGCTTCAGCGGGCTCATCATCAGATTACCGAGATTGCGCGCCCACATTTCCTCGAGGAAGGAGATGGAGAAGCCAAGCTGGCCGCGAAACAGGATGTCCCACAGGATCACCGCGCCGATCAGCGTGCCGCCCGCCTGGGCGAAGAACCCGGCATTCTGCGAGATGTAGTTCTGCAGGAAGCCCCAGGTGATGATCTGCAGCGCCGGCCAATAGATCAGTTCCAGCATCCGCGGCCAAGACGACACCAGCAGATACCAGTAGCGCAGCACCATCGCATTGATGCGATGCATGGCAATGCCGTGTGACCGCTCCACGAGGCTCATGGTGCCTGCTCCCGGTCGCGGCCACGCGCGACATCGAGGAACACCTCTTCCAGCGTCGTGCGATTATAGCGCAGCAGAATCTGCTCCGGGCTGTCGTCGTCCTCGATGCGGCCTTTCTTCATGATGATGACGCGGTCGCATAGCCGCTCGACTTCCAGCATGTTGTGCGAGGCCAGGAGAATCGTGGCGTTGTGGCCCTTGCGATAGGTCTCGATATGTCGCCTGATCCAGTCGGCCGTATCCGGGTCGAGCGAGGCTGTTGGCTCATCAAGCAGCAGCAGCTCCGGCTCGTTGATCAGCGCCTTGGCCAGCGCAACACGGGTTTTCTGGCCTGCGGAGAGCTTGCCGCTGGCGCGGTCGAGAAATTCGGTGAGGTCGAGATCTTCAGCCAGTTGCGCGATGCGGTCCTTGAGATCCCGCACGGCATAGAGCTTTCCGAACACGGTGAGGTTTTGCCGGACCGTGAGCCGCATCGGCATGTCGACATAGGGGCTTTCAAAATTCATCCGGCCGAGCACTTCGGCTGATTGCGCCGGCATCGCACAACCGAGCACCGAAACCTTCCCCGAGGTCGGCAGCGTCAGCCCCATGATCATGGCGATGGTGGTGGTCTTGCCAGCGCCATTGCCACCGAGCAGGCCGGTAATGCTGCCGCGCGCGATCCTGAACGAGATGTCGTCCACCGCGAGGTTGGTCTTGTAGAGTTTGACGAGATGCGCGACGTCGATCGCCGCCGACGCGTTGCGATCGACCGTCGCCGCATGACCTGACTTGATGTCTTCAATCGTCATTGCGGCCGTTCCATGCGGCATTGTGGCCGGGAAGGCAAGCTTGGGCGCTTCAAGTGGCCGCAGCCCACCTGGGTTTGTGGTCATCGCCCGGTACGTCTAATGTCCTGATATGACCGATATTTCCGCCTCCGACTTCCGCCAGCCGCGCCGCTATGTTCGCCTCGACACGATCCTGCGGCTACGCTGGCTCGCGGCGCTCGGCCAGTTGGCGGCGATCTTTGTCGTGGTCCAGGGCCTTGAATACGACGTCGCCATCATCCCCTGCGTCACGATCATCGGCCTGTCGGCGACCCTCAATCTCGTTCTGCAGACGCTGTTCAACCCGGTCCACCGGCTGGAACCGCTCTTCGCTGCCGCCCTCCTCGCGCTCAATATCATCGAGCTCGCGGGCCTCCTCTATTGCACCGGCGGATTGCAGAATCCGTTCTCGTTCCTGTTTCTGGCGCCGGTGCTGATCTCGGCGACCGCACTGCCGACGCGATTCACCATCGCGCTTGGCGTTCTCGCCGCGGCCTCTGCCACCGTGCTGGCCTTCTTTCACCTGCCGCTGCCGTGGGACTCGGCGGAGCCGCTGGTGCTCCCGCAGATCTATCTGCTCGGCGTCTGGTTCTCGATCCTGACCGCCATCGGCGTCACCAGCCTCTATGCGTTTCAGGTCACCGAGGAAGCCCGCAAGCTTTCGGACGCGCTCGCCGCCACCGAGCTGGTGCTGACGCGCGAGCAGCATTTGACCCAGATCGACGGCCTCGCCGCCGCTGCCGCGCATGAATTGGGGACGCCGCTCTCGACCATTTTCCTGATCTCCCGGGAGCTTGAGAAGAACATTCACAACAACCCGGAGCTCGCCGACGACCTCAAGACTGTCCGCGAGCAAGCGCAACGCTGCCGCGAGATTCTGTCCAAGATCACGCAGTTGAATTCGAGCGGGGCACCATTCGACCGCATGCCGCTCTCGCAGCTGATCGAGGAGGCCGTGGCGCCGCACCGCGACTTTGGCATTGCCATCAAGATACGTATCGCTGTCGCCAACGCGCCCGAACCGGCGGGCATGCGCAATCCGGCGATCCTTTACGGCGTCGGCAATATTCTAGAGAATGCGGTCGATTTCGCACGGGAGCAGGTCGAGGTGAACGCCTGGTGGAATGCGGAAAGTATCGTGATCTCGATCTCGGACGATGGTCCGGGCATTCCGCCGGACCTGCTGAAGCGGATCGGCGAGCCCTATCTGTCGCGCCGGCGGCCCGCCGAGGAGGGCGAACATCGCGGCCTCGGCCTCGGCGTGTTCATCGCACGCACGCTGCTGGAGCGCACAGGCGCCAGAGTCACTTTCAGCAATCGTGTCTTTCCGGATCACGGCGCGGTGGTGCAGATCTCGTGGCCGCGCGACGCGTTCGAGACTGCGGACCAGTTGGCTGATGTCGACTGATACAAGTCTCACTACCGCGTGAACGCAGCCGACAATTGCACCTCATTGACAGCTCGACGCCTTTGAGCCAATTTTACCTTGGTTGATACGACCTGCCGGTTGCGCCCTGAATGGGACGGTGAACGTATCACTTCCTTTGCCGACACCCTTTGTCCGAGCGACCGGGTCAGCAACGCAACCACCTGATGCCTCCTGGTTCGCTCATGCAAAGGACGCAACAGATGCGCGATTTTCGCGATGCAAAGGCTATGGCGCAGACCCTGCGCGAAAACCTCATCACCAAAGCCGTCACGATCAGTCACAGCGAAAGCCTGGAGCTGATATCGAGAATATTAGGTGTCGCTGACTGGAATACTTTGTCGGCGATGCTGCAGGTCGGTCGAACTTCGCCAGAAACGCCGACTATCAAGCTTCAAACCGGAATATCAAGCTACCCGGCCATTCCGCTGAGAGATCTCGTTCCATTCCCGACAACGACCTACCCGCTTTTTGTCGGACGGGAGAAAACCATACTCGCTCTGAAAGATGCCTTCGAGCGACAGCGGGAGGTCGTGCTCGCTATTCAAAAGAACGAAACTGTCGACGAACCTGGCTTCGAGGACATCTACGACATTGGCGTTCTCGCCCAGTTGCTTGAAGTTCAAAGGCTTGATGACGGCACACTCAGGGTTTTGGCACAGGGACGTCAACGCGTCATGATCCAGCGCTTCGTAGGCGAGACCGGCTCTTATAAAGCCGATGTTGCAGGCGTGAGGGAGGGTCCTATTCCTGATGAGCCCGAACTGATCCAGCGGGCAGTCAAGCGGTTCGAGAGCTACGTTTCGGCTCACGACATGCGCATGCCACCGATTTGGCCGCCGCTGGAGAGAACCCTCGATCCCGGACGGGTCGCCGACGTCATCGCCTCGCATATCGTCCTGCCGATCAGCGAAAAGCAGAAGCTGCTAGCGACTCTCGACCCTGTAAAGAGGCTCAAGAGCGCCGATGCTCTTATCGACCTGTCGACGCTGCCGCTTTCATCCGCGCTTCACGCGACGCGGCGACGCGCTATCGAATATGCCGACCAGAGAGGCCATCAATATGCAACGTTGGAGCACCTGTTACTTGCACTGGTCGATGATGCCGATGCCGCAGCAGTGCTGCGGCATTGCAATGCCGACTTCAACACCTTGAAAGCCGACCTGATCCGCTACCTCGACAAGGAACTGAAAAATCTGACGACCGAAACCGGCAAGAATGGTCAGCCGACGGCGGCATTCGTGCGTGTGTCTCAGCGTGCTGCGATTCACGCGCAGGAGCTTGGCTGGTCTGAAGTGAAAGGGTCAAACATCCTGCTGGCCATCTTTCCCGAAACAAGAAGTCCGGCTGTCCGCCTGCTGAGCGGGCAAGGCGTCACCCAGAAGCTGGTGACTGCCTCGATCACTGGAAACACAGGGTCGGTCTGACGATGTCTGGACTTCCCAGAGTGTCGTTCACAAATGCCGGCTTGGGCGATGGTGATCGCCCGGCCGGCGGGAGAGAGTGTGTGTGATGCGCTCTGGTTAGACCGCAGGATCGGCAAACGCCGCAGCCTCCTGCATCGCGACTAGCTTGCCTTGTCTTTAATTCCGTCACGGAAGCGGTCGAGCCATCGGGCAAGGGCACCGAACGCGTCGCTGCCTTTGCCGAGAAGGCCGGACAATTCGCCTTCCGCGCGTTCGCGCAGCGTCTCCTCCCTTTCCGGCAGGGGCGGCAGGACATGGGCGAAATAGGTCCTGTCGAGCAGACGATGCAGCAACCTCTCTCCAGGGAACGCTTCGTTGTTGTTGAGCGCCCTCGCCCCCTTGAGAAGGTTGCGGATGTCGTATTGCGTCGGACTAATGTCGGCCACCTGCTTGGGCAGACCGAGCAGCGTGTACACTCCGATCCGAGCCGTGCGCACCGAAGCTTCCATCGTGAAGATGATATCGTTGCTGGTCTCGACGAATTGTCCGAGCAACGCGAGATTACTGCATCCCTCGGGCACCACGCGCGGGCGGTCGCCCGCCGCACGAGGCATGAACTGCGCGGTAATAAAGGGCATCAGCGCCGTGCGGACCTTGGTGGCCGCGGCGATCTCGCCGATCCGGTCGATTATCCCGAGGTGATGGCAAAGCTCCGCCAGGATCTCGCGGCCGGTGCATTCGGGCATCGGCTTCCTGATATAGTTGCCCTCCTTGTCCATCAGGAGCGCATAGACCCACAGCACGAGGACATCGTCGGGCTGGGTCGGAAAATGCGGCTGGCGGTTGCAGGTAAAGCTCATCACCCAGTTGGAATCGGTGAAAGTGATGATGCCGCCGGTCACCGTCTTGCCCGAATAGGGATCGTTGACCGACAGCTCCTTGAGCTTGTCGACCAGCGGCGATGGTTTGCAGGTGAGCGTCGCCGATTCCCACATCGAACCCGCAGCATTGCCGCAGAATTTCTCGGGCTTGCCGAACACCGGTGACTTCTTCGCAAGGTTGATCCACAGCGCCCAGTCACTGTCCGGGCCGGGCAATCCGGGACCGCGCTTCAAATCTGGCGCCGTGTCCATGTCGCCATAGGCTGTTCCTTCGGTCATCGAACCGGTCAGCGCGAATACCACATCGTCGGGGCCGAGCGCGATTGTCTCGTCCTGTCCGTCCACCTTGCAGCGAATGGCCGTGACAGTGCGCGTGCCGTCGGTCTCGGTCATATCGAGATCATAGGCGCGGGTGTTGAAACGCACCTGCACGCCCTTCTCCTCGAGGAGCTGAGTAAGCGGCACGACGAAACTGTCATACTGATTGTACTTCGGGAAAACGAGCGCCGACATGTCGGTCAGGCCGTCGATCGCATCGAGGAAGCGGTGCATGTAGAGCTTCACTTCCAGCAGGCTCTGCCAGTTCTCGAACGCGAACATTGAGCGCCAGAGATACCAGAAGTTCGTCTCCAGAAAACTCGCGCTGAAATAATCAGCAATGGTGATGTCGTCGAGATCTTCCTTGCGCTTGAGTAGCAGCTTGATGATTTCCCACTGATGCGCCCTGCTGAGGCCAAGCGTAGCGAAATCGCGAATCTCGCCCTGCTTGTGCATCAGGCGGGACTTCGACCAATTTGGATCGTTGTCGTTCACCAGCCGATATTCGTCGAGCACGCTGTAGCCTGCGGGCAATTCCAGCGCAGGCACATCTTGGAAGAGATCCCAGAAATTGTCATAATTCCAGTTCATCTCGCGGCCGCCGCGGATGATGTAGCCCTCTTCCCCGTTGCCGGCGCCGTCGAGCGAACCGCCGGTGATGTCCATGGCATCGAGGATCGTGATATCCTCGCCCTTCATCTGTCCGTCGCGGATCATGTAGAAGGCTGCGGCCATTCCGGCGATACCGCTCCCGATGATCCACGCCTTGCGTCCTTTGACCGACCTCACCGGCAGGGGCCGGTTACGCATATACGGCCCCATCGTATCAGGCGGCGGCAGTGTGTCCTTGGGGCCCTTACGCCAGAACGCCTTTCCGGCATCAGCCTCGATTTCCGGTTTGACTGACTGGCGTTGCGGTGGGGTGGAACTCTTGTCGGACATGATCTTCCTTGCTTCTGATTGATCGGTAATCAGGGAATCTCATTTAGACAGTGTCGTGTTGCCGATGTCGTTTGATATGCGTCAAAGAACGAGCCATCACACGTCATTGTGTAGCCGACCAGGACAGTCGCGTCGCAGTAAACTGACTAGACCGCAGGATCGGGAACCGCCGCAGCCTGCTGCACCGCGCGGCGCTTGACGAAACCCGCCGTCACCAGCGCCACCAGACCGAGAATGACCGGCGGGAAAACCACAGCATTGACCGTGGACCAGCCGTAATTCGCCAGCAACTGGCCGGACGAGAATGACCCCACGGCCATCAGACCAAACACCAGGAAGTCGTTGAAGGCCTGCACCTTGTTGCGCTCCTGCGGCCGATGGGTCTCCAGCACCAGCGCAGAGGCGCCAATGAAGCCGAAGTTCCAGCCGAGACCGAGCACGACGAGACAGACCCAGAAATGCATCGCGCTGATGCCGGCAATGCCAATCACCGCGGCGATTGCTTCCAGCGCCAGACCTGCAGCCACGACCTTCGACGCGCCGAAGCGTGCGATCAGCGATCCGGTGAAGAAGCTCGGACCATACATCGCCACTATGTGCCACTGCAGGCCGAAATTGGAATCGCTCAGCGTGAGCCCGCAAAGCTTCATCGCCAGCGGAGCCGAGGTCATCACCAGATTCATCATGGAATAGGACACCACGCCACAAATTGCGGCTGCGATGAAGCGTGGCTGCCTTACGATCTCAAGCAACGGTCTGCCACCATGCATGTCCGCAGGCGCGGGCCTCGGCGCATCCACTGTGGAGAGCAAGGCCATCGCAATCAGGGCGACCACCGCCTGTGCTGCGAAGCTCGCAGCAAACAGATAGGGCGACCAGATATCCATCGTCCATTGCACGAGCTGCGGGCCAAGCACGCCGGCGAACACGCCACCAGCCATCACCCAGGAGACAGCTTTCGGGCGATAGGCCGGGCTGGCGCCATCTGCCGCCGCGAACCGATAGGACTGCGCGACAGCACCATAGAAGCCGCCGAAGAATGTCGCGCAGCAGAACAGGGCGAACGACGCTTTCAGAATCGCGATGGCACCGAGCGCACCGCAAAGTGCTCCTGCGCCGCTGCCGACGATGAAGGCGACGCGGCGACCATAGGCGCGGGAGATCATGCCGACCGGCAGCGTCCCACAGGCAAGGCCGACGACATAGACCGAGATCGGCACCGTGGCGAGCGACGCGCTCGGCGACAGCGTTGCGCCGACGATGGCGCCTGTTGCGAAGATGACTGCGGAATTGGCACCGCCAAGCGCCTGCGCTGCCGCCAGCCTGATCACATTGGAGTGTGCGCGCGCATCGTCGTGAAACTCTGGGGTAGCTGTGTCGATCATGGGGAAATCCGCCCGGATGTGGCCCGGTTCATCCCGGGGCCTTTGTTCGGTGCGACTATGGCGACCACCCTGTGGCAGATCAACACATGCCAGCGCGCACACACCATGCGTTATTCAGTCGGGCGACCGGGCGAAGACCAGGATCAGATTGTTGGCTGGCATCTCGATGACGTCTGCGAGATTGAGACCCAAGCTCTCGGCCACACGCTCCAGCTCCTCGACATCGCGCACACCCCATTCAGGATTGCCATCGCGCAGGCTGGTGTCGAACACCGCATTACTCACGGCGGTATGTTTGCCGCCGCGCTTGAACGGGCCGTAGATAAAAAGGCGCCCGTCCGGCCGCAGATATTTTGCAGCGCCCGCGAGCAAACCTTCGGCGACGGGCCATGGCGCAATGTGGACGACATTGGCGCAGAACACTGCGAGCAGAGCGCCCGGGCCGTTGCCGTTCTCCAACTCCGGGCACCATGCGGGATCCAGGAGATCGATTCGCAGCGGCGGCCTGACATTCGTCAATTGCGCATGGGTGCGCCAGGCGGCGATGCTTTTGAGATGGGCATCGTTGAGGTCGCTCGGCCACCAGGTGATGTCAGGCGTTTGTCCAGCGAAGTGAATGACATGCTGGCCGGTGCCACTGCCGACTTCCACAACGTCGCCGCAAGACTGACCCAGGAAAGTCGCAAGAACCCGCCAGATCGCCTCGTGGTTGCGATGGAAAGCTGCGGCATCGAGCCGGCCATCATCTTCCACGCGTCGGCCATCCCTACCGAATTCGACCACATATTCTGCCATCAGGCCCTCACTGCTGCCGGCAATATCCCGAACTTGCCTTCACGAACAAGAGAAGAAAGGGATCGTCCAGCTACCGATAATTGGGGTATTATTCTGACGGATACCCGATCCGAAGAAGGATCGACCACAAAGAATTGGTGCGCCCATGATCTTCCGTCAGCTGTTCGACAGTGTGTCCGGCACATATAGCTACCTGCTGGCCAGCCGCCACGGCGGCGAGGCACTGATCCTCGATCCGGTCCTCGAAAAGGTCGATCGCTACTGTCAGCTGCTGCGCGAACTCGACCTGAAGCTCGTGAAGGCGGTCGATACGCATCTCCATGCTGATCATGTCACCGGCCTCGCCGAACTGCGCGACCGTACCCATTGCGTCACCATCATGGGCGACCAGAGCAAGGCCGATGTCGTCGCCATGCGTGTCAGCGACGGCGACAAGGTGACGATCGAAGGCGTCGAGCTCGATGTGATGTATACGCCCGGCCACACCGATGACTCCTACAGCTATCTGATGGGCGACCGCGTCTTCACCGGCGACACGCTGCTGATCCGCGGCACCGGCCGCACCGATTTCCAGAACGGCAGCGCACGGGCGCAGTATGATTCACTGTTCAACCGCCTGCTCAAGCTGCCGGACGAGACGATGGTGTTCCCTGCGCACGACTACAAAGGCGACACCGTCAGCACCATCGGCGAAGAGAAACGCTACAATCCGCGCCTGCAGGTGAAGTCCGTCGAGGACTACATCGAGCTGATGGGCAAGCTCAATCTGCCCAATCCGAAACTGATGGACGTGGTGATTCCGGCCAATATGAAGGTCGGGCTGAAGCCGGACGCGCTGAAGAAACAAGGCCTGGCGCTTTCTCCGCGGGAGGCCATTGCCCATCTCGGCGATCCCGCCATCCTGCTGGTTGACCTGCGCGAGAGCGGCGAGCGCGCCAAGCACGGCGTGCTTGCCGGCGCGCTGCATGCGCCCTACCCGTCGATATCGGACAACCTCAAGCCCGGCGGCATGTTGCGCGAGGTGGCCACTGCCACCAAGCGCCGCATTGTATTCTTTTGCGCCTTTGGCGAACGCTCGGCCATGGCCGTCAATGCCGCGAAGGAAGCGGGGATCGACAATGCCGCACATCTGGACGGCGGCATCGATGCGTGGAAGAAAGCTGGCGGCCCGGTGTTGGCCGCATGATATAGCGAGCAAGGCGGACCAACTCGCCACTCGACAGGGGGAGGACTACAATGGCGTCGACACGATCGGCTGTGCCAATGCTGCTGGCAATGGTGTTCGCACTCTCCCTGCAACCGGCCTTCGCACAAACCGCAGCACAGACCCCCGCGCCAACATCTGCCGGCCCCGTCGACCCGGCGTTGATGCAGGACCTCGTGGTGGCGAACCGCGTCCTCACCGATCTCAATGTGATCGACGGTTTCGGCCATGTCAGCATGCGCCACCCGACCGATCCCAATCGCTACCTGATGGGGCGCTCCGTGGCCCCGGCGCTGGTGACGGCCGACGACATCATGGAATACGACCTCGATTCCAACCCCGTCGATGCAAAGGGACGCGCCAGCTTCCTCGAACGTTTCATTCATGGCGAAATCTACAAGGCCAGGCCGGACGTCAAAGCTGTCGTCCACACGCATTCGCCGGGAATCATCCCCTTCAGCGTCAGCAGCACGCCGCTACGACCGGTATTTCACCTTGGCGCCTTCCTGTTTCCGGACGTGCCGGTGTTCGAGATTCGCGACAGCGCCGGCATGAGCAACATGCTGGTCAGCAACACGCAACTGGGCAAGGCGCTGGCCAATACGCTCGGCGACCGCAGTGTCGCGCTGATGCGGGGCCATGGCAGCGTCGTGGTCGCGGCCACCATCCCGATGGCGGTGTTCCGCGCCCATTACAGCAACGTCAATGCGCAGCTGCAGTCGCAGGCGCTCGCCCTCGGCGGATCGGTAAGCTATTTGCTGGGCGAGGAAAGCCAGAAAACGCTCGGTGTCATCGACCAGATCCATGGTCGGGCCTGGGATCTGTGGAAGCGCGCGGCGCTGGAAAAAATGCCCCCCAAATAGCGACGCCGCATCAGGCCTCGTGAACCCGAACCTCGATGTCGTCATAGCCTTTGACGCGATAGACGATCACCGAGATCATCCAGCTCAGGATGAAGATCGCGATGATGAGGTAGCCGAGCGCGCCGAAATTCTCGTTCAGCGCCTCGATGCCGTCCCAGAAGCTGCCTGACAGGTCGAGCTTGCGACCGATCAGACCGAGTGCCTCCACGCCGCCGATCACCAGCGCCACGATCACCGATACCAGCGTGATGATCATGTTGTAATACAGCTTGCGGATCGGCTTGACGAAAGCCCAGCCATAGGCGCGCACCATCAGCACCGAGTCAGTCGCATCGACCAGAGACATTCCCGCCGTGAACAGTGCGGGGAATACCAGGATCGACCACATCGACATCCCGTCAGCGCTTTGCGAGGCCGAGATGCCCAGCAGCGCGATCTCGGTCGCCGTATCGAAACCGAGCCCGAACAGGATGCCGAGCGGATACATGTGCCAGCTCTTCGAGATCACGTCGAAGACCGAGCGCAGCATGCGACCGATGATGCCGCGTTGCGCGAGCAGAATATTGAGGTCCTCGTCGATGAACCGCTCACCGCGCTTCACCGCCTTGAACAGGCGATACACCGATGCGAGAATGAAGATGTTGGCCACTGCCACGATCAGCAGGAAGAAGGCCGAGACGCTGGTGCCGATCAGGCCACCGATTTCCTTGAAGTTCGCGAATTTCTCCTGCAGTGCCGACACTGCCAACGCCACGAATATCGATGCGACAACCACTACGGTGGAATGACCGAGCGAGAAAAATAGGCCCACGGACAGCGGACGCTTGCCGGACTGCATGAGCTTGCGTGTTACATTGTCGATGGCTGCGATATGGTCGGCATCCACGGCATGGCGCAAACCGAAGGTGTAGGCGAGCAGCGCCGTGCCGAGCAGCACAGGCTGGTCGCGGAAGGCAATCAGGGCCCACATCCAGGCCAGCACATTGGCCGGAATCAGAATGGCGTAGATCGCGATGATGCGGCCGCGCAGATTGTCGGCGCCATCGTTGAAGAGCGTGGGGATCATGGGATTCTTGCAGTCCGGATTACCGCCGGATTGTCTCAGGAAGGTTCGGCGGACGCAACCTCGCCTCATTCTTATCGAATTCACCGCATTTGCGACGCATAGCGGTTAACCGCGCGCCTGTTCCAGTGGCAGGCAGGGGTGCCGCTTCCTATATGTCTGTGATAAGAATGACACAGCATTTGCTGCACACCGGTCGCGCGGCGCAACCTGAGGCATTGATGGATACTGAGCAGGAACAGAAGACACCCGCAGAGCTGAAGGAAATCCGGCTCGCCCGCAAGGCGGCGCAGGAAGCCGAAGGCGTGAAGGCCATGGCCGAAATTGCAGCGGCCGATATCGCCATCCGCAAGCGGACCGAAGAGCTGCGCGCGCTTCGCCTCGCCAAGGAAGCCGCCGAACTGGCCAATCCACCCGAACCCAAACCAAAAGCGACCAGAAAAAAGAAAACGAACTGATGCCAACTGACGACACCAAAGCAACCAAAGCCGAGCGCGACGCCGCGGCTAAAGCCGTTCTCGATAATATGGCGCGGCTGAAGGCCATGCGCCTTGCCCGCGAAGCGGCATCGCCGCCCGCTCCGACCAAGAAGAAGGCCGCAGCGAAATCGAGCAAGACGTCGTCATCCAGCAAATCGACGGAAAAAGCGCAGGCTCTGGCAGCGTGGCTTGCCGATCAGCGCAGCGGCGGCCGCAGGACCTGACTGTCGCAGGACCTGCGTTCTTCGCAGGGTCTGATCTATCTCAGGCCGCGCTCGGCGCCGGCCATTCGATCATGGTACGGGTCTTGGTCGCAGAATCGTAGACTTGGATCTGAAGCATCTGAAACTGGTTCTTCAGCTTCATGCCGGCTTCTTCCGCGGCTTCGACCGTATCGTGATGCGATTTAAAATGGCCATCCACCACCAGCGAATAACCTTCGGTCGGCGCCCTGTCGGCGCGAGCGAATTTGCGCGCCTGAGGTTCGTCGATCTCTAACTTGGGCTTCTTCATCGTCACTCCAGAACAGGATTCGCCCCCGTTTACACGGTCATGCGGAAAAGCACAGGGCAATTGCGGGATCGCAACAATATCTGCTTCAATCACGGTCAGAATGAGGTCAACGTGAACGATCCAACGGGGAAAATGATGAGCGGACGAGCGGGCGGGCCCGGCGACGACAAACGGACCCAGGATGACAAGCAAAAGCCCGTCCCCACGCCACCGCGGCCGGACGACGACGAGGAAGACGGAGATATCGCCACGCCGAAGCGCGATCGCGACGACGAAGACATTTAGCGACGCGAAGTGACCGTCCCATAAGACATCGGCCCGCCATCACTGGCGCGCCGATGGGTTCTGAAGAGCGAAGACTCGTCAGGCCGCCTTGAGACCGACATCCGGCAGGGACGGACGGTGACGCAGCGCCTTGGCCATGATCCCCTCCACTTCCGCCTTTTCATGCGGCAGCAGCGCGAGGCGCGGCGGCCGGGCCAGCGCGGTGCCACGGCCCATGATGTTTTCGCACAGCTTAATGCACTGGACGAGATCCGGGCGCGCATCGAGATGCAGCAGCGGCATGAACCACTCATAAATCGCCATCGCCTCTTTGAGGCGGCCGGCCCTAGCCAGACGGAACAGTGTCTCGCCTTCGCGCGGAAACGCATTGGACATGCCTGATACCCAGCCGACCGCGCCCATCGCCACGCTCTCGACGATCACGTCGTCGAGGCCCGCGAACAACACGAAGCGGTCACCGACCATATTGCGCGTGTCGATGAAGCGGCGCGTATCGCCCGACGAATCCTTGAAGCAGACGACTGTGTCGACATCGGCCAGCGTGGCCAGAATGTCGGGGGTAACATCATTCTTGTAGATCGGCGGGTTGTTGTAGAGCATGACCGGCAGATCGGTCGCCGTCGCCACCGAACGAAAGTGCGCAGCGGTCTCAAACGGCTTGGACGAATAGACCAAAGCCGGCATCACCATGATGCCGTCGATACCGACGCGCGCGGCCTCCTTGGCGGTCTCCACTGCGAATGCGGTAGTGAATTCGGCGATGCCGCAGAGCACCGGGACGCGGCCTTTCGCGACCGACTTGGCCGCTTCCATGATCGCAATCTTTTCCTTGCGCCCCAGCGAGGTGTTCTCGCCGACCGAGCCGCAGATGATCAGGCCGGACACTCCGTCGCGGATCAGGCCATCCATGACCTTGGCGGTGGCATCGATATCGAGCGACAGATCGTCATGAAATTGGGTGGTGACAGCCGGGAAGACGCCTTCCCAGGAAATGCGGGGGCTCATGGCAAAACTCCGTGTGATGCCGGCGCGCATAGCGCGCCGGCTGATGGGGATGATGGGCGAGAATTAGAGGATCAGATAGTCGCGCCGACCTTGCGCAGCTCGGCGAGTACTGGCGCTTTCGGCAGCCAGAGCTTGTCGAATTCAGCGATGACGGCTTCGGTGTCCTTGACGGCCACCTGCCGCACGGGCACCGACGTGCCCTTGAAGTTCTCGATCAGCGCCGGCTCACCAGCGGCCAATTCGTCGATCTGCGCATCGAGGGTCGACTTCACCGCCTTGGTGATCAGCTCCTTGTCGGCGGCAGGCAGCGACTGCCAGACGCGGCCGGACACGACGGCGGCCATCGGCATGAAGACGGCATTCATCTGCAGGATCGACTTCGACACCTTGTCGAAGCGCTGGTTCCAGGAGAATTCCAGATCGGCTTCCAGACCATCGACCTGTCCGTTCGACATGGCATCGAACACCTGCGGCGTTGGAATCGGCGTCGGTGCGGCGCCGAGCGACGAGTAGAAGTCGCGATAGACCGGCGTCGGATTGATACGCAGCTTCATGCCCTTGATATCGGCGAGCGTATTGAGGTCCCTGACCGCGAAGACCGCGCGCATGCCGGTGATACCCCAGCCAAGGCCGATGGTGCCGGTTTCCGCAGGCAACACGTCGAACAGTTTGACGGCCGCCGGATGACGCACGAATTTCGCGACGGCCGGCGTCGAACGCACGATATAGGGCGCATTGATCGCCGCGATGTGCGGCACGCGCGAGCCGAGCTCGGCAGCCTGGATGAAGCCCATGTCGAGCGCGCCGGTCTGCAACTGCTGCATCATCGCCGCCTCGTTGCCGAGCTGGCCGGAGTGAAACGCCGTCATGGTCAGACGACCCTTGGTCTCTTCCTTGAGCTGATCCGCGAGCTTGAGCGCAGCCTTGTTCCAGGAATGACCGTTCGGCGTGATCAGGCCGAGACGCAGCTCCCTGGCTTGGGCCAGAGCGAGCGACGGCGCGAAGACCGATGCAGCTGCCGATGCGGCGAGGAAGCGACGACGTGAGATGGTCATGACGGTGGCTCCTTGATGTGTATGGGGGCTTACTTGATGAGGGCGAGCGACAGATACGGATAGAGCGAGAGCAGGATCAGGAGGATGCAGGAGATGAAGAAGAACGGCAGCGTCACCATGAACATCTTGCCGGGCTTGGCGCCGGTGACAGCGGCGGCGACGAAGAAACAGAGACCGACGGGTGGCGACAGCAGGCCGAGCACGAGATTGATGACGACGACCACGCCGAACTGCCTGGGATCGATGTGATAGATCTCGGTGGCGACCGGCAGCAGGATCGGCACTGTCATGATCAGACCCGGCACACCGTCGATGACCGTGCCTATGACCAGCAGAATGACGTTACAGAGCAGCATGAAGCTGATCGGATCCTTTGCCACTGTCTGGATCCAAGCGGCGGTCTCCTGCGGCACCTTGCCGAAGATCAGGACCCAGGAAAACACGGCGGCAGCGGCCACAAGAAACAGCACGATCGCCGAATAGATACCCGAGCGCAGCATCATCTGCGGCAGCTGCGACCATTCGAATTCCTTGGTCCAGTATTTTCCGATCAGCGCAGAGGCAACGGCGCCGACGGCCGCGGATTCCGTTGCGTTGGCAAGGCCGGAGAGAATCGAGCCGACGATGACGATGGGGATGAGTAGCGTCGGGCAGGTGCGCAGGATAGTCATCACGCGCTGCTTCGGCGTCTGATAGTCGGCGCGCGGATAATTGTAGATGTAGCCCATAATGGCAATGATGATACAGAACATCGCCGTGAGGATGACGCCGGGAATGATGCCGGCGATCAGCATATCGCTGACCGACACCTGGGCCAGCACGCTGTACACCACGAACATCACCGATGGAGGGATGATCGGGCCAAGCATGCCGCCATAAGCAGTGAGGCCGGCAGCGAAAGTCTTGTCGTAGCCCTTCTTCTCCATTTCCGGGACCATGATCTGCGCCATGATCGCAACCTGCGCGGTCGCCGAGCCCAGAATGGAGGAAATGAACATATTGGCGAGGACGTTGACGTAAGCCAGTCCGCCTTTCAACGAGCCAATGAAGGCCATCGCCATATCGACGATGCGCTTGGTGATCCCGCCGCCGTTCATGATCTCGCCGATCAGGATGAACAACGGGATCGCGATCAAGCCGTAGCTGTCGACACCGCCGAACAGTTGCAACGGATAGGACTGGAAAAGCACCGGATTGCCGGACGCCATGATGTAGACGAAGCCGGCGAGGCAGAGGCAAAGGCCGATCGGCACGCCGACGAGCATGATCACCGTGAATGCAGCGAAGGTGATCATGTCAGTTCACCCCGTCGAGTTCGGAGAGCTGGAAGCCTTTCGGCGGCACCTTGGCGACGAGACCGAGGTCCTCGAGCAGATTGGCAATGCCATGAATGGTGATCGACACCGCGAAGATCGGCAGCGTCAGATACAGGACCCAGGTCGGCCAGTTCAGCGTCTGGGTGCGTTCGGTGTAGAGAAAGTTGAAAGTCTGGCCGGCGAACTTCTTGGCGTCGAAGCCGGCCTGCGCAAGGCCGATCGGATCCATCCACAGCAGGCAGGTGACGATCAGGCCGAGGCCGAACACGACGACCATGGAGGTCGCGATCACCTTGAATATCTGCTGGCTTTTCGCCGACAGCCGCTCGGTCATCATGGTGACCGCAAAGTCCAGCCGCAGGCGTGTCATGGTCGAGGCACCGATGAAGGTCAGCCAGACCACCGAATACACCGCCGATTCGTCGATCCAGTAGATCGGGAAGTGCGAATAGCGGGTGACGACATTCACCAGGATCAGCGCCGTCAGCAGATACATCAGACCCATCAGCGCCACGCGCTCGAAGGCGAGCAGCCTGGCGGACGCCGCCAAGATGACCCGGCGGACTCCGATGGCCGGGGCCGTCGACATCGTCTGGTCACTCATAAACGGCCCCCGCTGTCACGATTGTGATATGATTTTCGGATCGTATAATTTATACAATTTCTGTGTCAAACGCTGATTTGCACAAATTCGCGCCTTGAGGAGTTTTTGTGCGGCAGCGAAGACTGGACGAGATCTGAGATCAATCCGGCTGAAAGCCGGAGAAAAGGCTCGATAAATCAATGAGCGCGCCGCTAAAGCACCGCACACTCTCGGCCATGATCACCGATCAGCTGCGCCAGGCGATCCTTGACGGCACCCATCCGGCCGGCTCCCAGCTGCGCCAGGATGCACTCGGCGAAGCCTATGGTGTGAGCCGGATCCCGGTGCGGGAAGCGCTATTTCAGCTCGAAGCCGAAGGGCTGGTGAAGATCGTCCCGCAAAAGGGCGCCATCGTTTCGGAACTGTCGCTCGACGAAATCAACGACGTATTCGATCTCCGGGTCATCCTCGAGCCACGGATGCTGGCGCAGTCCGCGCCGCATTTTGTCGACGACGACTTCGCTGTACTCGACGACATCCAGCGCCGCTTCGAGAAGGCGATTGCCGCCGGCAATATCAGCGAATGGGGACAGCTCAACGCGGATTTCCACATGGCGATGTATGTCCGTGCGCGGCAGCCGCGCACCCAGACGATCGTGATGGCGCTGCTGCAAACCAGCGACCGCTACACGCGCATGCAACTCTCGACCACCACCGCGATGGGCATCGCCGAGAAAGAACACGCCGAACTCATCGCGCTCTGCCGCAACCGACAGATCGACGACGCCTGCCGCTTTCTCGAACGTCACATCGAGTCGGTGCGCGCAGACCTTCTGCGCGTGATCGGCCGCACGATTCCGAAGAGTGGCGTGGCCTAGGCACGCCGCTCAAATCGCGATGATTGCGGTCTATGCGAGCTCCTGCTCCACCAGCCCGGCGAGATAGCTTGCGCCGATCGGCAGCAGATCATCGTTGAAATCGTAGCCGGGATTGTGCACGGGCACGCCGCCCCTGTCGGCGGTGCGCTGCCCGAACATCAGATAGGCACCACGATTGCGTTCGAGCATGAACGCGAAATCTTCACCGGCAAGAATTGGATTGCCTTCGCGCAGCACCTCGGTGACGCCCGGTACCGCCGCCGCGGCCTCTGCCGCGCGCGCCGTCTCGTCGGCCGTGTTGATCGTGGCCGGATAGGCGTGGCGATACTCGATCTCTGCCGTGCCACCGCAGGCCTGTGCGGTCAACGTCACTGTGCGCATGAACAATTCCTCGACGCGCTCGCGCACCTCGGGCTTCAGCGTACGCACCGAGCCGCGCAGTTCCACCGTCTCGGGAAGCACGATGTCCGAGGTGCCGCCATGGATCTGGCCGATGCTGATGATGGCGGATTCCAGCGCATCGACCTGACGGGACGGAATCGCGTTCAGCGCATTCACGACCTGCGCAGCCATCGCCACCGTATCGACGCCCTGATGCGGATGCGCGCCATGAGACGAACGGCCACGCAGCGTCACCTTGAAGTAATCGATCGCGGCCAGTGCCGTGCCGGTCAACGCCTTGACGGTACCGAGCGGCATGTCCGGGCTATTGTGAATTGCATAGATGGAATCGCAGGGGAAACGCTCGAACAACCCGTCGTCGAGCATCGCCTTGGCGCCGGCGAGCCCCTCCTCGGCCGGCTGAAAGATCAGATGCACCGTGCCGGCGAAATTGCGCGTCTCGGCAAGATACTTGGCCGCCCCGAGCAACATCGTGGTGTGGCCGTCATGGCCGCAGGCATGCATGCGGCCGGCATTCTGCGAGCGATGGGCAAAACCGTTGCCCTCCTCCATGGGCAGCGCGTCCATATCGGCACGCAAGCCAATGGCCCGGTTGCTGCCCGCCGCCTGATGACGGCCGCGGATGACGCCCACAACACCGGTGCGGCCGAAACCGCGATGTACTTCGATGCCCCACTCCGACAGCCGCTCTGCCACCAGCGCGCTGGTGCGCTCCTCCTCGAAGCCAATCTCCGGATGTGCATGGAAATCCCGGCGCCATGCGGTCATTTCAGGGTGCAATTGGTCGAGACGTTCGCGCGGGCTCATGGGCACTCTCGTGATGGTGATTGTTACGCCCGTCAGCCTAGCTGCGTAAAAATACCCTCGCAACCAACCAGCCGTACATGCTGCTCGCGCCACTTACTTCACCGCTGAGGCCGTGTTGACACCGGCACCTGGCATGAGCGGCTGCGAGAAACGAATTGCAGCCGGCGGCTGGGAGACCTATGTTGGGTTCATAACCACGCAGCCGCCCATCGCACGGCGAGAGTCTGCAGAAGAGACCGCACGGTGGATGGCTTGCATTTGGCCCCGGAGGTCACGCCATGACCATTGCTCCCACCCTCCAGAAATACCTGGCCGCTGAAAACATCCAGTACGAGGTGATCCCGCACGAACTCCGCATGACGTCCTCTGGCACGGCTGAGGCATGTCATATCTCGGGCGATCGCCTCGCCAAAGGCATCGTGTTGCGGCGCGACGGCGAATATATACTGGCCGTCTTGCCCGCATCGCATCACCTCCGCCTGTCGGACCTAAGGACATCACTCGGCGACAGTGTCCAAATGGCCGATGAAACCGAGATCCAGCAGCTGTTCCGCGACTGTGCACACGGTGCAGTTCCTGCCGTCGGAAAATGTTACGGGCTGGATATCATCGTCGACGACAGCATCCAGGCGCAGCCGGAGATCTATCTGGAAGCTGGCGATCACGAGACGCTGCTTCATATGGGTCACGCGCAGTTTGCGCGCTTGATGGCCAACGCGCAGCACGGGCGCTTTAGCGCGCATGACTGAGGATTAGTCGGACGGCTCACGGCGACCGTCGCGGTGTCAAATGGGAAGATCGTGCTGCTGCTTGACTGTTGCTGCAGCGGTGCGAGGCCTTTCTACGTCTCATGTCCTACATCGAAATCGTCTTCGAAACGCAAATGCTTGACGCTGCGACCGCGACGCCGCACAAGTTTCAGGGCCTCCACACCGATCTTGATATGCCTTTCGACATAGTTCGCGGTCACCTCCTGATCCGACGCTTCGGTCTTCACACCTTCGGGGATCATTGGCTGATCGGACACGAGAAGCAGCGCGCCCGTCGAAATGTGATTGGCAAATCCTGCAGCGAAGATTGTTGCAGTCTCCATATCGATCGCCATGCTCCGTGTACGCCGCAAGATATCCCTGAAGCGATCATCATGTTCCCAGACCCGACGATTGGTCGTGTAAACCGTGCCGGTCCAGTAGTCGTGACCGAGATCGCGGATCATGGTTGACACCGCGCGCTGCAACTGGAACGCGGGCAGCGCGGGAACCTCCGGGGGCAGGTAATCATTAGAGGTGCCCTCGCCCCGAATAGCCGCAATCGGCAGGATCAAATCGCCGATCTGATTTTTACGTTTCAACCCGCCGCATTTGCCGAGAAACAATACGGCTTTCGGCGCGATCGCACTTAACAGATCCATCACGGTCGCGGCATTCGGGCTTCCCATGCCGAAGTTAATCAGAGTGATACCATCGGCAGTCACGTTGGGCATCGGTCGATCCGCGCCCTTTACCAGGCTGCCATACGCTGTGGCGAACCATTCGACGTAATTATCGAAGTTGGTCAGGAGAACATACTCTCCGAACTCAGCAAGCGGCGTGCCGGTGTAACGCGGCAACCAATTTTCTACGATATCCTTTTTCTCTTTCATTCCCGATGATCCTGTCAAACTAGTGGATAGGACCGTTCCCTGTCCAATGAGACACGCCTAGATTATCTGGGTTCCGTTAATCCACTTACAACCGTGGATAGTTTGGGCTTGGCGTCGAATGCGCGCTGTTCAGGAGGTGGGTTGCAACAGCGATGGCGTTTGTCCGGTCTGATCGCGCAGGAATGATGTTTTCTTCTGCGACCTCGCACGCAATTGATTGTATAGTTAAAGGCATGGAGGAGGCGAGACGTACTGCGTTGCATCAAATTGCCCGAACTCTAGGAACGGAGGTTCGCCATGAAAGTCAAAGAGGTGATGCACAAAGGTGTCGACTGGGTCAGCCCCGACACCCCTGTCACCGAACTCGCTAAATTGATGCGAGGGCATGATATTGGCTGCATTCCGGTTGGCGAGGACGACCGCCTGATCGGGATGGTGACCGACCGCGACATCGTCTGCAAAGGGCTCGCGAGGAACAGCTTCGATGCCAGTCGCGCGACGGCCCGCGATGTGATGACCGAAGGTATCCATTGTTGCAGGGAGGACGATGACCTCGCAAAGGCAATGCATCACATGGAGAAACTGCGTGTCCGCAGGCTGCCGGTGATCAACAAGAGTAAACGGATGGTCGGTATCGTCAGTCTGGGCGACGTTAGCCATTCTGCATCAGGTGATTTGTTGTCCGAGTGCGTCAAGAGCGTTTCGGCCCATCACTGAAGCGCGGCCAGCGCTCCTCTTGCGATCCGGCGGAGGGGCGCGGGCCAGTCGGCACGATCGCGAAGCAGCTTGACGACAGAACTTTGCTCGTCGAGTTCAGCGATGGAGAAGGTCGTGCCTGCGCAGCTGCGCCATTGTCCGCAGAAGGAGCGAGGCGTGAAGCGAAATCGCGATTTTTATATCACTGAAACTGCTTAATAATCTCCGGGATCCTTCTCTTGCGCAGCCCTCACATTCGTTTCCACAACGAGCGGTGGCTCGCCAATCCCAGCCGTATTGAGGTTCTGCCCAGGCTCCCCACATCATCTTGATAAGGGAGTCCAGGCTGTGCAGACCGTACGGGCTACTCTTGCCGCGACAATTGCGATTGTCGCTCTGGCTGTCTCCCCCACCACGTCTGTTTCGGCAGAGGGGAGCGGAAAACTTGTGCTGACGATCGCAATCGACGGAGCGATCGGACCGGCAACCGCCAGCTATGTGAAAGACGCTCTCGCCAAGGCAAGCGAACGGCGCGCCGAAGCTGTTATTCTGCGTCTGAATACGCCGGGCGGTCTCGTCACCAGCATGCGCGAGACCATCGCCGACGTGCTGGCCTCGCCCGTTCCTGTCATAGGTTATGTCGCCCCGTCCGGAGCCCATGCCGCCAGCGCCGGCACTTATCTCCTCTATGCAACGCATATCGCCGCAATGGCGCCGGGCACTAATCTCGGCGCGGCAACGCCAGTGCAAATCGGAAGTCCCGTTCCAGGCCTGCCGGGCATCACTCCTGACAAAGACGGCAAGGACAAGAAAGACAGCACCCAGCAAACGGAGCCGAAGGATACAATGATGGCGAAGGCGACGAACGACGCCGTCGCCTTTATCCGCAGCCTGGCCGAGCTGCGAGGACGTAACGCCGATTGGGCCGAGAAAGCCGTCCGCGAGGCAGCCAGCCTTTCCGCCAGCGCCGCATTGCAAGCGAGCGTCATCGATCTCATTGCGCGCGACCCGGTCGAACTGCTCAGGCAGATCGATGGCCGCGTCGTGGAACTTCCCGGCGGCGACAAACGGCATCTAGTGACGAAGGATGCGACGATCGAGACGATCGATTCCGGATGGATCGCGCAATTTCTGTCTGTGATCACCAACCCCAACGTCGCCTTCATTCTTCTGCTGGTTGGCATCTACGGCCTGATTTTTGAATTCATGTCTCCTGGCGCCGTCGCGCCCGGCGTGGTCGGCACGATCTGCCTGCTGCTCGGCCTCTATGCCCTCAACCTGCTGCCGACCAACTATGCCGGTCTGGGGCTGATGATGTTGGGGATCGCGCTTCTGATTATCGAGACCTTCAATCCGACCGTGGTTGTTGGCCTTGGCGGAGCCATCGCCTTGCTCCTTGGTGCGTTGATGTTGTTCAGGATCGAAGCGCCCGGATACCGGCTGTCATGGACGCTCGTCGGCATCGTGACGGCGATGCTCATCGGATTGGTTCTCATTGTGCTTGGCTCGCTTCAGCGTGCCCGCAAAGCTCCAGCACGAGTCGGGGGGGGGGGGGGGGGGGGGGGGGGGGGCGGCGGGGGGGGGGGGGGGGGGGGGGGGGGGCGGCCCCCCCCCACCCCAGGCTCCGGCGTTTGCGGCTCACCCCCCTCCCGGCGCTACGCGCCACCCTCCCCCGCAAGGGGGGAGGGGACCATTGGCGCCGGTGCCGGCCATGGTCTCGCGTATCGCGGAGTCTTCGCATGACCCCGCATTTCCTCACCCGCACGCTGGATCGTAGCGCCACGGTCTTCCTGCTGATCGTCGCTGCCGTCGGCGTCCTCATTCCGCTGTCCAACCTGCTGCTGCCCGCGGATTCGCCGTTGCAGGTGCCGACCTATCTGATGGCGCTGTTCGGCAAATATGTCTGCTACGCCATTCTCGCGCTCTCCATCGATCTGATCTGGGGCTATTGCGGCATTCTCTCGCTCGGCCACGGCGCCTTCTTCGCGCTCGGCGGTTACGCCATGGGCATGTATCTGATGCGCCAGATCGGTTCGCGCGGCGTCTATGGCAATCCGCTGCTGCCGGACTTTATGGTGTTCCTGAACTACAAGGCGCTGCCCTGGTACTGGTATGGCTTCGACATGTTCTGGTTCGCCGCGGCCATGGTGCTGATCGCGCCGGGCATCCTCGCTTTCGTGTTCGGCTGGCTCACCTTCCGCTCGCGCGTGTCGGGCGTGTATCTGTCGATCATCACCCAGGCCATGACCTATGCGCTGCTGCTGGCGTTCTTCCGCAACGATTTCGGCTTCGGTGGCAATAACGGCCTGACCGATTTCAAGGACATCCTCGGCTTCAACGTGCAGGCCGACGGCACCCGTGCGGCGCTGTTCGCGCTGAGCTGTCTGGCGCTGATCGTCGGCTTCCTCGTCTGCCGCGCCATCGTCACCTCGAAGCTCGGCAAGGTGTTGATCGCCATACGCGATGCGGAATCCCGCACGAGATTTTTGGGCTACCGCGTCGAATCCTACAAACTGTTCGTGTTCACCCTGTCGGCCTGCATGGCCGGCGTCGCGGGGGCGCTCTATGTGCCACAGGTCGGCATCATCAATCCCGGTGAATTCGCCCCGGCCAACTCCATCGAGGCCGTGATCTGGGTCGCAGTCGGCGGCCGTGGCACGCTGGTCGGTGCGGCACTCGGCGCGGTCGTGGTCAACTACGCCAAGACGGTGTTCACATCGGGCGCCCTTGCTCCGTACTGGCTGTTCATGCTGGGCGCGCTGTTCATTCTCGTGACGCTGTTGCTGCCGAAGGGCATCATCGGAACCTTCAATGCATGGTCGGAAAGCCGCAAAGCCCGCAATAGCGCGAATGCCGATAGCGCGGCAGCGGAAGATGGCGTCACCAAACCTCATCTGGCGGAGAAGGCGTGATGACCGTGACTGAAACGCCAGCCCCGGCAACACCCGCGGCCCACGCGCCCGCCGTGGTCGATCCCGTGGTCGCGGCGCGAGAAGCCGAAGCGCGCCAGAAGCGCATCACCTCAGCACAGCTCTATCTCGACGGCGTCCATGTCTCGTTCGACGGCTTCCATGCCATCAACAATCTGTCGATGGTGCTGGCGCCCGGCGAGATGCGCGCCATCATCGGCCCGAACGGCGCCGGCAAGACCACGATGATGGACATCATCACCGGCAAGACCAAGCCGGACGAGGGCGACGTCTATTTCGACGGCACCCATGATCTCACGCAGCTGGACGAGACCAAGATCGCCGAACTCGGCATCGGCCGCAAATTCCAGAAGCCGACAGTGTTCGAGAGCCAGACCATCTATGACAACCTGCTGCTGGCGCTGAATGTCGATCACTCTGTGCGCGGCACCCTGTTCTGGCGCGGCAGCCGCGGCGAGGCCGAACGTATCGACAAGGTGCTGGAGACCATCCGTCTCACCGACGCGCGCGATCGTCTCGCCGGCAATCTCTCCCATGGCCAGAAACAGTGGCTCGAAATCGGCATGCTGCTGGCGCAGGATCCGAAGCTGCTGCTGGTGGACGAACCTGTCGCGGGGATGACCGATGTGGAAACGCATCAGACCGCCGAGCTGCTGAAAGCGATCAATCGCGACAACAAGACCGTGATGGTGGTCGAGCACGACATGACCTTTGTGCGCGAACTCGGCGTCAAGGTGACATGTCTGCACGAAGGCACGGTGCTGGCCGAAGGCACCATCGACGATGTGTCGACCAACGACCGCGTGGTCGAAGTGTATCTGGGGCGATAGAGCATGCTCAAAGTCGACAATATCAGCCTCTATTACGGTGCAGCCCAGGCGCTGCGCGGAGTTACCGTGTCGGCGGAGCCCGGCAAGGTCACCTGCGTCCTCGGCCGCAATGGCGTCGGCAAGACCTCGCTGCTGCGCGCCATGGTCGGCCAGCAGGCGATCTCGTCGGGCTCCATCACCTTCGACGGTCAGGATATCTCGACGCTGAAACCGTTCGAGCGGGCGCGGCGCGGCATTTCCTTCGTGCCGCAGGGCCGCGAGATCTTTCCGCTGCTCACGGTGGAAGAGAACCTCAAGACCGGCTACGCGCCGCTGAAGCGCGCCGACCGGCACATTCCCGACGACGTGTTCTCGCTGTTTCCGGTGCTGAACTCGATGCTCGGCCGCCGCGGCGGCGATCTCTCCGGCGGCCAGCAGCAGCAGCTCGCCATCGGCCGCGCGCTGGTGATGCGGCCAAAACTCCTGCTGCTGGATGAGCCGACCGAAGGCATCCAGCCCTCCATCATCAAGGATATCGGCCGCGCCATTTCCTATCTGCGCTCGCTCGGCAATATCGCCATCGTCCTCGTGGAGCAGTATCTCGACTTTGCCTGCGAACTCGGCGACAACTTCGCCGTGATGGATCGCGGCGCGGTGAAATACACCTGCGACCGCTCAACGCTTGATCCCGCCGAGATCAGCCGCCAGATGGCGCTGTAACGCGGGCGCAAGGCCGGAGAGTGCATGCAGGCTGACAACACCACGCTGTCGTCCTCGGCGATTTTTGCCGCCAACCGTGCCCGCGGCGCAGTGACGTTCGACGTTCATCTGGTGGATGGCAAGACGCGCCGCCGCCAGCTCCACGAATCCGGCTCGCTGCGCGTGCGCTTCCCGTCTCCCGAAGATGACGGCCTCTCGGCGATGTTCGTCAACACCGCCGGCGGTGCGGCAGGCGGCGACCGTTTCGATATCGATATCGCGGCCGGTGAGGGCGCAAGCCTGACAGTGACCACGGCGGCCGCCGAGAAGATCTATCGCTCCCATGGTCCCGCCGCCGAAATCAACATCGCGCTGAAGGCTGAGGCCGGCGCGCATCTATCCTGGCTGCCCCAGGAAACCATCCTGTTCGATCAGGCCCGCACCATCAGGCACATCGATATCGATCTGGCCGATCGCGCGACGCTGCTGCTTTGCGAGATCGTTGTGTTCGGTCGTGCGGCCATGGGCGAGGTGATGCAGACGGGGTCTTTCGTCGACCGCTGGCGCCTGCGTCGCGGCGGCAGGCTGGTGTTCGCGGAAAACGTGCGGCTGGATGGCGATATCGCCGCCAAACTGGCGCGGCCGGCAATCGGACGTGGCGCCGTGGCCATTGGCACGGCGCTGATCGTGCCCGGCGACGAGGCGCTCATCGAGCGGCTACGTGAAGCCACGGATGGCTCTGGCGGCGAAGTTGGTATCTCCTGCTGGAACGGCTTTGCAATGGCCCGCTTCTGTGCACAAGATGCGGCCAAGCTGCGCGCCGACATGATGGCGGTGCTTGGACGATCGGGCGCGATGCTGCCGCGCATGTGGTTGAACTAACAACTATTCAGAGTGTCCGGATGAATCTCTCCCCCCGCGAAAAAGACAAGCTCCTGATCTCGATGGCCGCCATCGTGGCGCGCCGCCGGCTGGAGCGGGGCGTCAAGCTCAACCATCCCGAGGCCATCGCCATCATCTCCGATTTCATCGTCGAAGGCGCGCGCGACGGCCGCACCGTCGCCGAGCTGATGAAATCCGGCGCTGAGGTCATCACCCGCGCGCAATGCATGGATGGGATTGCCGAGATGATCCACGACATTCAGGTGGAAGCGACGTTCCCCGACGGGACCAAGCTCGTCACCGTTCACGAACCCATTCGTTGAGGCCCCACATGATCCCCGGCGAGTTCTTCATTCAGGACGGCGAGATCGAGCTCAATGCCGGCCGCAAGACCGTGACATTGACCGTGGCGAATTCCGGCGACCGGCCGATCCAGGTCGGCTCGCACTACCACTTTTTTGAAACCAATCCGGCGCTGAAATTCGACCGCAAGAAGGCCCGCGGCATGCGCCTCGACATCGCCGCCGGCACGGCGGTGCGCTTCGAGCCCGGCCAGAGCCGCGACGTGCAGCTGGTCGAACTCGCGGGCAAGCGCACGATCTATGGTTTCCGCGGCGCTGTGATGGGGAAGCTCTGAACGCCTAGCCGCCGGCGCTGTCCATCATGAACGAGCGGAAATATCGATCGATGGCCAGCGATATCAGGACGACCGAGACGAACAGAAGACAACTATACAATGACCAGCGTCCGATATCGTTACGAAATGATCGGATGCCGAGGATCACGAACCAGATGCCGAGAGCGATGCTGAACCAGTTGAACCAGGTGACGAGGATCGCTTCCGCGGCGTCCAGTTCGGCAATGAAGCCGTCGGGAAATCCGAGCCACATGACGCGGGTCAGGTATAGCCAGAACGTCAGCGCGAACAGCAGGCACGCCGCAGCAAATGGATAGACGTTCTTCCATCTCACGATATCGGTCTCCGTTTCAGATCCCGACGCCGCGCGCCTCGTTGGGGTGCGCGAAGCTATGGAAGTCGCGGGTCACGCCGTCAATGAACGAAGGCGCAGGCAAGCGTACCGTCTACGGATTCCGCAGCGACGTAATGGGGAAGTTGTGATTGTTGGGAATGTGACGGCCGTAGTGCTCCCTCCCCCCTTGCGGGGGAGGGCCGGGGAGGGGGGTATGCCACACAACGAGGTCGGCGAGTTTCAGCGCGGTCGTGCCAAGGAACTGAGGCGCGTCATGACTCGCGCCGAGACCTTGCTATGGCGGCAGCTAAAAGCACACCGTCTGGAAAATTTGGGTTTTCGTCGGCAGACCCCGATGGGTGTTTACATTGCTGATTTCGTTTCCCATACGAGCCAGCTCATTGTCGAAGTCGATGGTGAGAGCCATGATTTTGTAGAGCGCATCGCGCACGATGCGCGCCGCGACGCTTGGTTTGCCGCGCGCGGCTATCGCGTCCTTCGTTTCAGCAATGACGATGTCATCAAGAATCTCGAAGGTGTTGTCCTCGCGATCGGCGAGGCCGCCACCTGTGGCGCACCCCCCTCCCTGACCCTCCCTCGCAAGGGGGGAGGGAACACTCCGGCCAATGGAGCGAAAACATGCCCGTGAAAATCAAACGCTCCGTCTATGCCGACATGTTCGGCCCGACCACCGGCGATCGGGTGCGGCTCGCCGATACCGATCTGATCATCGAGGTGGAGAAGGACTTCACGACTTACGGCGAGGAAGTGAAGTTCGGCGGCGGCAAGGTGATCCGTGACGGCATGGGGCAGTCGCAGGCGACCAACAAGCAGGGCGCGGTCGACACCGTCATCACCAATGCGCTGATCGTCGATCACTGGGGCATCGTGAAGGCCGACGTTGCCATCAAGGACGGTTACATCACCGCCATCGGCAAGGCCGGTAATCCCGACATCCAGCCGGGCGTGACCATCAATGTCGGTCCGGGCACCGACGTGATCGCGGGGGAGGGCAAGATCCTCACCGCCGGCGGCTTCGACAGCCATATCCATTTCATCTGCCCGCAGCAGATCGAGCACGCGCTGATGTCGGGCGTCACCTCGATGCTTGGCGGCGGCACCGGGCCGTCGCACGGCACCTTCGCGACGACCTGCACGCCCGGCCCGTGGCACATCGCGCGGATGATCCAGTCCTTCGATGCGTTTCCGGTCAATCTCGGCATTTCCGGCAAGGGCAATGCCTCGAAGCCCGCGCCGCTGGTGGAGATGATCAATGCCGGCGCCTGTGCGCTGAAGCTGCACGAGGACTGGGGCACCACGCCCGCCGCGATCGATAACTGCCTCAGCGTCGCCGACGACCACGACATCCAGGTGATGCTGCATTCCGACACGCTGAACGAAAGCGGCTTCGTCGAGGACACGATCAAGGCCTTCAAGGGCCGCACCATCCATGCCTTCCACACCGAAGGTGCGGGCGGCGGCCATGCGCCCGATATCATCAAAGTCGCGGGCCTCAAGAACGTGCTGCCGTCGTCGACCAATCCGACCCGGCCGTTCACGCGCAACACCATCGATGAGCATCTGGACATGCTGATGGTGTGCCACCATCTCGATCCGTCGATTGCGGAAGATCTTGCCTTTGCCGAAAGCCGCATCCGCAAGGAGACCATCGCGGCCGAAGACATCCTGCACGATCTCGGCGCGCTCTCGATGATGTCGTCGGACAGTCAGGCCATGGGCCGGCTCGGCGAAGTGATCATCCGGACGTGGCAGACCGCCGACAAGATGAAGAAGCAGCGCGGGTCGCTGAAGGAAGACAAGGGCAACAACGACAATTTCCGCGTCAAGCGCTACATCGCGAAATACACGATCAACCCCGCCATCGCTCATGGCGTCTCGAAGCTGATCGGCTCGGTGGAGAAGGGCAAGATGGCCGATCTCGTGCTGTGGTCGCCGGCCTTCTTCGGCGTCAAGCCGGATCTTGTCATCAAGGGCGGCTCGATCGTCGCGGCGCCGATGGGTGATCCGAACGCGTCCATTCCCACGCCGCAGCCCGTGCACTATCAGCCGATGTTCGGCGCCTTCGGTCGCGCGCTGACGCAGTCGTCGGTGGTGTTCACATCGGGTGCGGCGGTGGCCGGCGGTCTCGCCAAGAAGCTCGGCATCCAGAAATCGCTCTATGCGGTTGAGAATGTCCGCGACGGCATCTCGAAGAAGAGCATGATCCATAACGGCGCGACGCCGAAGATCGAGGTGGATTCGGAGACGTACGAAGTGCGCGCCGACGGCGAACTCCTGACCTGCGAGCCGGCGGAAGTCCTGCCGATGGCGCAGAGGTACTTCATGTATTGAGGGGGCTCAGCCCCCTTCCTCCCCCTTCCATTCCCCCCTAATGTCCGTCCCGGCATCCTTAGCCACAACAACAGACCGGGAGGACTCCCCTTGATCTACGTCGTTGCCACTCTGTCCGTGAAACCCGAAGCCCGCGCCGAACTGATCGAAGCTGCCAAGGCTTGTATCGCCGAGACCCGCAAGGAAGCGGGCAATATCGCCTATGATCTGCACGAGAGCGTCACCGATCCCACCCGCATGGTGTTCGTCGAACAGTGGGAGAATGCCGAGGCGCTGGTGCCGCACCGGACGCAGGAGCATATGAAGACCTTCGGCCGCGTCGCGGTGAAATGCTTCAGCGCGCCTCCGAAAATCGAAATCATCACCCCGGCTGACGTCGTGGTGCGCTAAAGCGCCAGAGCATGATCCCGAAAAGTGGGTACCGGTTTTCGGGTAAGATCATGCTCAAACAAAAAGCTGAACGAGAGATTCCATGATCCGCGCGACTGAGGTCAAAGGCCAATACAACTGGACAGAGGCGGCGGTGGACACCGTCGTTCTCGACTTCGACGATCGTCATCGTCGCCGCATGGCGATGACGGGGACGCGCGGACTGGAATTCCTGCTCGATCTCGAAAACGCCGTCGCCTTGCGCGGCGGCGATGCGCTGGTGCTGGAAGACGGCCGCCTGATCGAGGTGGTCGCGGCGCCGGAGCCCTTGATCGAGATCCGCGGCACCGATCCCGGCCATCTGGTGCGGCTCGCCTGGCATCTCGGCAATCGCCATCTGCCGACGCAGATCATGGCCAGGGGTCTACGTATCCGCAGCGACCATGTGATCGAAGAGATGGTCAAGGGCCTCGGCGCGCGCGTGATCGAGATCGAGGCCCCGTTCGATCCCGAAGGCGGCGCCTATGCCGCTGTGCATGAACCGGCGGGTCATGGGCATCACGGTCATCATGATCATGCCCATTGCGATCATGGACACAATCACGACCACCAGGGGCACGACCACCATGGCCACAGCCATGACGCGCACGGTCATGCCGGTCATGGCCATGACCAGCATGTCCATGACGAGCATTGCGGTCACGATCACGATCACCACGATCACCACCATCATCATGATCACGACAGCACGCACGACCACCATCGTCACTCTCATGCTCATGACCACAAATAGACCGGCGGACGATAGTTCGCTGAACGATTCTCCCGCCTTGTCTGCCGACGAAGGCGCTGCGCTGTACCGGCTGATGACCTGGCTGTCGCCGGCTTTTCCGGTCGGCGCGTTTTCCTATTCCAGCGGTATCGAATGGGCGGTGGAAGCAGGCGACATCACCGATGCTGCCAGCCTGCAGGACTGGTTGTCGGCGATGCTGTCCGATGGCGCAGGCTTTTGCGATGGCGTGTTTCTCGCGCATGTGCACCGCGCGGCATCTGACGGCGACGACACGGCACTGCGCGAGATTGCCGAACTCGCCAGCGCCTTCGTGCCCACAAGGGAACGTCAGCTCGAAACCACCACGCAGGGCAGGGCCTTCATCGAGATCGCGCGCAATGCCTGGCCGCATGAGGGGATGGAGCGGCTGATCGCGAGTTGCGACAGCCCGATTGTCTATCCCGTTGCCGTCGGACTTGTGAGCGCCGCCCATGGCGTGCCGCTCTCCGCAACGATGCATGGCTTCTTCCATGCGGTGGTCTCGAACTGGATTTCCGCGGGCGCGCGGCTGGTGCCGCTCGGTCAGACCGACAGCCAGCGCGTGCTTGCAGCGCTGGAGCCCGTCGTCGTGACCACAGGCCATCGCGCCATGGCGGCATCCCTCGACGATCTCGGCGGCGCCACATTCCGCTCTGACATCGCCAGCATGCGTCACGAGACGCAGTATACGCGGTTGTTCAGGTCATGATTTGCAACAACATCCTCAACCCAGAGAGCATTTGACATGTCCAGTTTTCACGGTCCGCTCCGCGTCGGCATTGGCGGTCCCGTCGGCTCCGGCAAGACCGCGCTGATGGATCTGCTGTGCAAGACCATGCGCGAGCGCTACGACATCGCTGCGATCACCAACGACATCTACACGAAGTGGGACGCCGAATATCTGGTGCGCTCGGGCTCGCTGACAGCAGATCGCATTGCCGGCGTCGAAACCGGTGGCTGTCCGCATACGGCGATCCGCGAGGACGCCTCAATGAACCTTGCCGCCGTCGCCGACATGCGCGTCAAGTTTCCCGATCTCGACATGGTGCTGATCGAATCCGGCGGCGACAACCTCGCGGCGACCTTTTCGCCTGAACTGGCCGATATCACCATCTACGTCATCGACGTTGCGGCCGGCGACAAGATCCCTTCCAAGGGCGGGCCGGGCATCACGCGCTCCGACCTGCTGGTGATCAACAAGATCGACCTTGCGCCCTATGTCGGAGCCTCGCTTGAAAAGATGGACGTGGATGCCAGGCGAATGCGCGGCACCCGGCCATTTGTAATGACGAATATGAAGACCCAGGACGGCCTCGACCGGATTATCTCATTCATTGAGACAAAGGGCGGGCTCAAGGCGAAAGCGGTGGCTTAATACTTGAGAGGAGGACTTGAGTTCGAAGCCTGATCTAAGGCCTGGACTTGAGCTCTTCATATCTCGTTGTCTATAACGGCGAACGGCCCGGTACCCCGATGGGCATTGCGCGTTCAGCCATTTCGTTAAGCCTGTTTCTCTAGATTTGTCCCGGTCCAGAGTTTTTTCCAGCGGGCTGGAACCAATTCCTTCCGGCGTGATTGGCATACTCCCGAGCCGCTGAACCGGCAGCAACGTCTCTTATTCCGAGTAACCGCGTGGTCCGGCTTGGCTTCATCATCGCACTACTGGCACTGGTCGGAGTTCTGCTCTCCGGCCTCGCCGCGTTTCGCGTGCATGATCAGGAACTGGCGATCGAGAATATCGCGCTGGGTCGGGCCGTGGATATCCATGCCAGCCTGGTTCAGGAGCGTCTGACCGAACGCGAATTGCTGGCCCGCGTTGCAGCCGGCCTGTTTCGCTCCCCCACGGTCATGCGGGCCAATATGCTGCAGCCGTTGCGGGCCTCGATCTACGCCTTCAAGACCGATTTCGCCATCGCCGGCTGGATCGCTCGCCTGCAACCGAACGAATTGCCGGCCGCCAGCACGGAGCTCGCCAGTGCCGGCTACCGCAATCCCACGATCCGCAACTACAATGACGATCGCCTCGATACCAAGGCACTGGAGCAGCCGCTGGACGTGCTGATGGACGTCGAGCCGCGCAATTCCGTCACCGAAGGCTTTGTCGGTCGCGTCCTGAATTTCTCCCCCGTCACAGGGCCAACGCTGGCGCGCGCCCTGAACGAGGGCAAGCCGGTCGCCTCCAATCCCACGCCGCTGCAGCAGCCTGATGGACAATTGGGATTGGTACTGGTGACGCCGGTTGTGTCCGAGGGCAATCCTGCGCCGGCCGGCTTCGTGTCGTTCTCCTATGAACTCGGGCCGCTGATGCTGGCCAATGACGAGATGTCATTGTTCTCGGTGGCGCTGAAAGATCCGCGTGTTGCCGATGGCGAAATCGTCGCCGACGACGAGGGCAGGGTGACGGCCCGCCCGTTGGTGGGGAATGGTCCTGCGCTGGCAGTCCTGCGCACGGTTTCGTTCGGCGGGCGTGACTGGTCGCTGGGTTACTATCCGAAGGTCAATACCGAGCTGCGCGCGCAGCGCACCGCGATCATCGTTGGCGGGTTCGGCCTCGCGCTGACGGCCATCGTTTGCGGACTGTTCGGCTATGTCTCCTACGCCAATCTGCGGCTGCGGCGTGAGGTCGAGACCCGTATCGGTTTCGAACGTCGCCTGACCGCCGTTATCGACGAGCTCAATCATCGCGTGAAGAACATCCTGGCGGTGATCCAGTCCATCGTGACGCGCACGCTGCGTCACGGCTCCGATGTGGACAGTGCGCGCGATCTCCTGATCGGCCGCATTCATGCGATGTCGAATGTCGTGTCGCTGCTGAGCGAGAGCCAGTGGCAGGGCGTGCAGCTCAAGGGCCTGTTCGAGGCGCGTGCGATCCCGCATGCCGACCGTATCGCACTGGAAGGTCCGGACATCATTGTCAGCGCGCGCGCCGCGCAGAGCCTGTCGCTGCTGTTCTTTGAACTGGCCTCGCATTCGGACGAGGGCCTGTCGCTGGTGGGCAAGCATCCGCATATCGTTGCGCATTGGGAGATTACGGGCAGCGAGCCGGACGGGCAGTTCAATTTCCGCTGGGAAGAGTTCAACACCAGCCAGGCAACGCGGCGGCCGGATAGCGATTTCGGTCTGGTGCTGCTCGATCGCGTAGCGCCGGAAGCGCTGGGTGGTACGGCGAAGCGTTACTTCACCGACGTATCCTACGTCTATGAACTGACGGCACCGGTCGAGACCGTGATCGACATGACCGAGCGCGACCGGACGGAAGCGCTGGCGAAGCCGATCAGATAATCGATCCCCTCCGCCGGTCGAAGCCGGGGCGTCAGGGCAACTGGCTTGCTTCACCCAACAAAAAAGCCGGCGTTTCCGCCGGCTTTCGTATTTCTTGTAGGCTCGACCGCGCTCGTTAGTGCGCAGCTTCCAGAGCAGCAGCTTCCTGCTTGGCGATGGTGCCCTTGACCGCGGTCTGCACCTTTTCAAAGGCACGGACTTCGATCTGACGGACACGCTCGCGCGAGACGCCGAACTCCGAGGCGAGATCTTCCAGCGTCATCGGTTCATCGGCGAGGCGACGTGCCTCGAAGATGCGCCGTTCGCGCGGGTTGAGCACACCGATGGCGCCGTTCAGCGCCTGACGGCGATGATCGAACTCCTCGTGTTCCGCCATGATGGCTTCCTGGTTGGGCGAGTTGTCGACCAGCCAGTCCTGCCATTCGCCGGCTTCGCCGTCGTCACGGATCGGTGCGTTGAGCGACGCGTCGCCACCGAGGCGGCGGTTCATGTCGACAACGTCCTGTTCCGTCACGCCGAGGCGCGTGGCGATCAGCTTCACCTGGTCGGGGCGAAGATCGCCTTCGTCCAGGGCGGAAATCTTGCTCTTCGCCTTGCGCAGGTTGAAGAACAGCTTCTTCTGGTTCGCGGTGGTGCCCATCTTCACGAGCGACCACGAACGCAGGATGTACTCTTGAATCGACGCCTTGATCCACCACATGGCGTAGGTGGCCAGGCGGAAGCCTTTCTCCGGCTCGAAGCGCTTCACAGCCTGCATCAGACCGACGTTGCCTTCCGAGACAACTTCGGAGATCGGCAGACCGTAGCCGCGATAGCCCATGGCAATCTTGGCAACGAGCCGCAGATGGCTGGTCACAAGGTGATGTGCAGCGTCGCGATCGTCGTGCTCGCGCCAACGCTTGGCAAACATATATTCCTGCTGAGGCTCCAGCATCGGAAACTTGCGGATCTCGGCGAGGTAATGCGAGAGGCCGGATTCTCCATTGAGAACCGGAAGGGTAGCTGTGCGGGCCATTATGATGCCCTCCAGTGGTTCAGACCCCCGATAGCGGCGGGCCAGGCAGCGAGCGCTTTGTTAAAGCCGCCCTGGCTGCGATGTTCCGCGTCTCATTTGACGCAGGTGCAACATACACCCTACTACAAGCGTATTGAAAGTGAATTCCCTGTCACGTTCCCGTGGGCCCCATATAAGCGTTTGGAAAAGCTTACTTTTTTATATGCATCTGCGTCATTCTGGCACGGCCATATGGGCCCGCAAAACCGCCAAATCGTGAGGAAGCTCGCTGGTCCATTCCAGAATCTCGCCCGTGCGAGGGTGCTCCAGAGCCAGCAAATAAGCGTGAAGCGCCTGCCGGTCGAGGGCGTCCAGCGCGGCGCGGCTCTTGACGCCGAGTGACGATGCCTTGGTCTTGAAATGCGAGCCATAGACCGAATCCCCCATCAGCGGATGCTGGATATGGGCCAGATGCACGCGGATCTGGTGGGTCCGGCCGGTCTCGAGCTGGCAGGCCAAGAGGGTGGCGATCGGCTTGCCGTGGCGATCCGGGAATTCCTGCAGCACTTCCCAGTGGGTCACGGCATCGCGGCCGCCTTCGCGGACCGCCATTTTCTCGCGGGCATGCGGGTGCCGGTCGATCGGCGCCTCGATGGTGCCGCGCGGTCGGTTCGGAACGCCCCAGGCAAAGGCCATATAGCCGCGCCGCATCTCGTTGGTGCGGCCGTGATCGGCGAATTGCGCGGTCAGCGACGCATGCGCGGCGTCGTTCTTGGCGACCACCATCAATCCGGTGGTGTCCTTGTCCAGACGGTGGACGATGCCCGGCCGCTTGACGCCGCCGATCCCCGACAGCGACGCCCCGCAATGGGCAATCAGCGCATTCACCAGCGTGCCGGTCTCGTGGCCGGCGGCGGGATGCACGACGAGGCCCTTCGGCTTGTTGATGACGATGATGTCCTCGTCCTCGAACACGATATCGAGGGCGATATCCTCGCCTTCGGGCTCCGGCGCCACGGCCGGCGGCACGTCGATTGTGATCGTATCGCCGGCAGCGACATGATAAGCGGGGTCGCGCACGGGGGTGGGGTCCTGCGACGACCGGGTGATCGTCACCTGGCCGGCAAGGATCAGCGCCTTCAGCCGCGACCGCGACAGAGCCGGGCTGCGCACGGCGAGCACGCGATCGAGCCGGGTCGAGCCTTCGTCGCCCTGCACCGTGACATCCAGCCGTTGATCGTTCATTCCAAAGCGCCTTACCTGACAGAAGCGTGTTGCTTCGAGAGCCGTGAATTAAGAGACGAGTATTTGCATGACACAGCCCGCCGCCGATAGCGCGCCCGAACCGACCCTTGAGCAGGCCGCCATGATCGCGCGCGTCCGCCGCATGATGCTGATCGCCGGCCTGACGACCGCTCTGGGCGTCGGCGCGCTGCTCGTCGTGATCGGCTACCGCCTTTTCCGCACGGATGGAAGCACCGTGACGTCGGCCACCACGGCGACCCTGCCGAAAGGCGCCAAAATCCTTTCCACGGGGGTGGCCGGCGACCGGATCGTGCTGACCCTGGACGTCGGCGGCAGCACCGAAATCCGCACTTTCGACGCCAAGAGCCTGAAACCCGCGGGAACGCTGAAATTCGCCAGCGAGCCCTAGGCCCGCCCCGGACCAGTCTTCAACATATGGGGACCGGAATGACGTCTGCACCTTGCAGCCGCGGCCATTCACGGCTATTCCCTGCCCACACGCTCCCTTCGTCTAGCGGTTAGGACGCGGCCCTCTCAAGGCTGAAACAGGGGTTCGATTCCCCTAGGGAGCGCCAGCTATTTCAATGACTTATGGTATTCGATCGATCGAATATGGGTCGAATAAACGCTTGTGAACTACGGACCACGTAGGCGATCGCGGGCGACCGATTTAGTCTTCTTTTCAACCAGTAAGTGGTCCAATAATTTATCGGCCCCGCAAGCTAAGCCCAGGCCGGCGACCGAACTCTTCCCGAAAACACAGGTCAATGCTCGCCATAACTCGCGGCAGCAGGGCTGATGATACGTCAGCCACAGGTGATCGGCGAATTAACGAGTCCTTGGCTTAGCTTCGGCGGGCCGCTTCTGGCGTTAAGCGGACAGCGACGGTTCTCAGCCTTGCCCCTGCAGAAATTCCGCGATCTGCGCCTTCAGCCAATGGACAAAACTGCGCGCCTTGCGGCCGAGCGGGCGGTTCTTCGGCCAAGCGACATAGTGGGCCATCGGACGCTCGAACGGCGCATTGAACAATGGGACGAGCGTGCCGTCCTGGATCTCGTTGCGCAGCAGGAAAAGCTGCCCCACCGCAACACCGACGCCCTCGACGGCGGCCTGATAGGTCAGCACCGAACTCGGGAAACTGATCCCGACATCGGTGAGTAGGTCCGGCCGCTTCACCGCCATCAGCCAGTCCGGCCAGTCGGCGCGACGATAATGCGAATGCAGCAGTTGCACCTTGCGGAGATCGTCGAGTTCGACGAGACGCGTTCGCTTCAGCAGTTTGGGGCTGCAGACCGGCTGGATCAGATCCTTGAAAAGCAATTCGGTTTCCACACCGGGCCAGTTACCATCTCCGAATTGTACTGCCAGATCGACCTTGTCCTTCTCGAAATCGATCGGGGCTACGACATTGCTGATGTTCAGCTTGATCTGCGGATAGGCGACATAGAAGGACGGCAGGCGAGGGATCAGCCATTTTGCGGCGAAGGTCGTGTAGACCCGGATCTTCAGCGGCTCGGCCTTCCCGGTGGCGGTGAGGCTCGCGGTGGCATTGGCGATGATGCGGAAGGCCGGCGCGATCTGGCGCTGGAATTCCTCGCCTTCTGATGTCAGCCGCAATCCATGCTTGTCGCGCTCGAACAACCTGACGCCTAGAAAACCTTCCAGCGTGTTGATCTGCCGTGAGATCGCCGGCTGCGTCACGCGCAGCTCCGCTGCCGCGCGTGTAAAACTGAGATGGCGCGCAGCGACGTCGAATACGTGCAGCGGGTTGAGCGGCGGGATCACGGGTTCAGTCGGGCAATTCTGATCATTACATTATGTAATGACCATATAACTGATCTGCAGTTGTCCGTCAAAGCCTGCGCTGGGAAACAGAGTCTGTAATCCAGCAGGTGCGCCAGACAGATGAATTTCGAACTCAACGAAGAGCAGCAGGCATTCGCAGATTCCGTGCGTCGTTTCGCCGAGGCGAACCTGAAGGACGGCGCGCTGGAGCGTGCGCATGATCCGCATTTTCCCCGCGAGGTCGCGCAGATGCTCGGCAAGCAGGGGCTGATGGGCATCTCGTTCGATCCGGCTGATGGCGGCCAGGGCGGCACGCTGTTCGACAGTGTGATCGCCATTGAGCAAATCGCCTCGGTGTGCCCGCGCAGCGCCGATGTGGTGCAGGCTGGTAATTTTGGCCCGATCCGCACCTTTGTCGAATATGCGACGCCGGAGCAGAAGGCGCGCTGGCTGCCGGATCTCTTGGCCGGCAATATCTGCATCAGCCTCGGCATGAGCGAACCCGATGCCGGTTCCGCGGTGACCGAACTCAAAACAACGGCGACGCAGGACGGTGACGACTTCGTCATCAATGGCAGCAAGGTATTCGGCACCCACAGCCCGGATGCAGCGATCTATCTCGTTTATGTGCGTTTCGGGCCCGGCGTGAACGGCATCGGCTCGGTGATCATCGAGCGCGACACACCCGGCTTCACCATCGGCAAGCCGACGCCCTTCATGAGCGGCGAGCAGTGGAGCCAGCTCTATTTCGAGAATTGCCGCATTCCCGCGCGCAACGTGCTGCTCGGTGTCGGCGGCTTCAAGAAGCAGATCGCCGGCTTCAACGTGGAGCGTCTCGGCAATTCGTCGCGCTCACTCGCCCTCGGCCGCTACGCCTTCAATCTCGCACGCGAGCATGCGTTGATCCGCAAACAGTTCGGTCGCCCGCTCTGTGAGTTTCAGGGTTTGCAGTGGAAATTCGCCGACATGGCGCTGAAGCTGGAATCCGCGCAAATGCTGCTCTATCGCGCCGCCAGTGTCACCGAAGGTCTGCCGTCGCCCTATCAGACGGCGATCGCCAAGCTCGCCTGCAATCAGGCCGGTTTCGAGGTCGCCAATGAGGCGGTGCAGGTGATGGGCGGTCTCGGTTACAGCCAGGAATCGCTCGCTGAATATTGCATGCGTCGCACCCGCGGCTGGATGATTGCCGGCGGCTCGACGGAAATTCTCAAGAACCGGATCGCAGAAGACGTGTTCGACCGCCGCTTCGATCAGCGTGGACAGGCCGCACGTGCAAGCTAGGACGACAAAGCCGTCGCTCGGACAGGCGCTGCTCGCGCCGCGCAGCATCGCGCTGGTCGGTGCGTCCGATGACGTGTCGAAGACGTCGGCACGGCCGCTGCAATATCTGCGACGTGCCGGCTATCAGGGCACAGTCTATCCGATCAATCCGCGCCGACCGACAGTCCTCGGTGAGACTGCGTGGCCGTCGCTCGCCGAACTTCCGGCGGTGCCGGATCACGCCTTTATCCTGACGCCCACCGAAGACGCTGTGGATGCTGCCGCCGAATGCGCGCGGCTCGGTGTCCCTGTGGCCACCATTCTTGCCTCGGGCTTTTCGGAGGGCGGCGAAGAAGGTCAAAAGCTCGTGGCGCGCCTGCAGAGAATCTGCGCCGACACCGGCTTGCGTATTCTGGGCCCCTCGAGCCTCGGCGCCATTAATCTGCGTCGCAAGACCATCATCACCGCCAATGCGGCCTTCGCCGAGCCGGACCTGCCGACTGGCGGCATCTTCGTGGCGTCGCATAGCGGCAGCCTGCTTGGTGGTCTGATCTCGCGCGGCAAGAGCCGCAATGTCGGCTTTGCCGGCCTTGTCTCGGTGGGCAACGAGATCGATCTCAGTCTCGGTGAGGTCTGCTCGGCGACGCTCGATGATCCCGACGTGACCGGCTACATGCTGTTCCTCGAAAGCATTCGTCACGCGCAGGATCTGCGCAGCTTCGCGCTTGCCGCGGCCGAACGCGGCAAGCCGGTGGTCGCCTATAAGCTCGGACGTTCCGCTGCTGCTGCCGAACTCGCGCTGTCGCATACGGGCGCGCTGGCCGGCGAGGACGATGTCGCCGCAGCGTTCCTCGCCGACTGCGGCATCGCGCGCGTGTTTAATTTCGAGACCTTGCTGGAAAGCCTGCCGCTGCTGCAACGGATGCCGGCGCGTCCGGCCGCAGCGGGCAGCAAGCGCGTCGGCGTGGTGACGACGACCGGCGGCGGCGCGGCAATGGTGGTTGACGAACTCTCGATGCGCGGCATCGATGTGGTGAAGCCCAGCGACGAGACTTTCGCGCGTCTCGGGCAAGCCGGTGTCCGGGCCAATCACGAGCGCATCACCGATCTGACTTTGGCCGGTACGCGCTATGACGTGATGAAAGCTGCGCTCGACACCATGCTGTCGGCGCCGGAATTCGATGTGGTGGTCGCTGTGATCGGCTCATCAGCGCGGTTCAAGCCGGAGCTCGCGGTCAAGCCAGTGATCGACAGTGCATCCTCGGCCAAACCGCTGGTGACATTCCTGGTGCCCGATGCGCCGGATGCGCTGGACATGCTGACGACCGCAGGCGTGCCGAACTTCCGTACGCCCGAATCCTGCGCCGATGCGGTCGCGGCTGCCTTGTTGCGACGGCAGCCGGCGGCGCTGGCGAAGCCGTTGCATGACACCAGGGCTGTCGCCACGAGACCGCTTGACGAAATGGCCGCGTACAAATTGTTCGAGACGATCGGCGTACCGCATGCACCCGCCGTGGCCCTCGATATCGACGCCGCGTCGATCACTCTCCCGTTCGCCTATCCCGTTGCGGTGAAGCTGCTGTCGGCGGAGGTTGCCCACAAGACCGAGGTCGGCGGGGTCGTGCTCAATGTCGCCGATGAGTCTCAACTCAAGGCGGCGATGCGCAAGATTGCCGACAATGTCCGCACGCATCGGCCGGGCGCGAACATATCGCAGGTGCTGGTGCAGCCGATGACCTCCGGTCTTGGCGAGATGCTGCTCGGCTATCGCGTCGATCCTGAAGCAGGCCCGTTGGTGCTGCTCGCGGCTGGCGGCATCTATACGGAAATCTATCGCGATCGCAGCATTCGTCTCGCACCGGTCACGCTCGACAACGCGCGGAGCATGATCATGGAGCTGTCAATCAGCCGTGTCTTCCAGGGGTTCCGCAACAAGCCACACGGCGATATGGAAGCGCTGGCGCGGGCAATCGTGGCGATGTCGCAGCTTGCGGTGAATGAAAGTGCGGTCGTGGTGGATGCCGAAATCAATCCGCTGATCATCAACCGGGTGGGCGAGGGCGTCGTCGCCGTGGACGCGCTGGTCGCGCTCGCCTGAAGGGAGGCAACATGATTGAAGACCTGAAAAACAAGGTCAATGCGGACGAGATGCTGGTGAAGCGCGGGCGCTTCCTCACCACCACCTTCCTGCTCGAAGTCGGCACGACCGCATGGTTGATCGCCATTGCAGAAGGCAAGGTCGTCTCGGTCACCAAAGGCCCGTTCGTGATGCCGTCATGGTCGTTCGCGCTGCGCGCATCCGACGACGAATGGAACAAGTTCTGGAGCGCGAGGCCGCAGCCGGGTTCGCACGACCTGATGGCGCTGATCAAGCGTCGCACCCTGAAGGCCGAAGGCAATCTGCAGGTCTTCATGGCCAATCTGCGTTACTTCAAGGAAGCGCTGGTGAAACTGCGCGCAGGAGCCGCCGCATGACCGTTCGCTTTGAAAACACCGTCGGCCGCTACATGCATCTCGACCTGTTCGGTCGCAAGCACCGCATCTATGTCGAGGAAGCCGGCGAGGGCACGCCGCTGTTGTGCCTGCACACTGCAGGAGCAGATGGCCGCCAATATCGCGCTCTGATGAATGACGAGCGCGTCACGGCAAAGCATCGCGTCATCGCTTTCGACATGCCCTGGCACGGCAAGTCGTCGCCGCCGGCGGGATGGCACAATGAAGAATATCAGCTCACTTCGGCGCAATATACCGAGATGATCCTCGCGGTGTCGGTTGCGCTCGACCTCGACAAGCCCATCGTGATGGGCTGCTCGATCGGCGGCCGCATCGTGCTGCATCTGGCGCTCGAACATCCGGAGCGCTTCCGCGCCATTATCGGCCTGCAGGCCGGCGCGCATGTCGATCCCTATTACGATCTCAACTTCCTGCATCGCCCGGACGTGCATGGCGGCGAGGTCTGCGCGGCCATCGTATCGGGCCTCGTCGGTCCTGATGCGCCGGATGCCGATCGCTGGGAGACGCTGTGGCACTACATGCAGGGCGGCCCCGGCGTATTCAAGGGAGATCTGTATTTCTACAAGCTCGACGGCGATATCCGCGCACGCGTCGCGCAGATCGATACATCGAAATGCCCGCTGTTCCTGCTGTCCGGCGAATACGACTACTCCTGCACGCCGGAAGAGACGATGGCCGTCGCCAATAGCGTCAAGGGCAGCCACGTCACCATCATGAAGGGTCTCGGCCATTTCCCAATGAGCGAGGATCCCGAAAAATTCCTCGGCTATCTGCTGCCGGTGCTCGAACAGATCAAGTGAACCAAGCCTGACAATAAACTCGAGAGGGGAAACGCGTGAAGATCAACAAGCTGCTCGTGACGGCTGCGATGCTGTCATTCGTCACATCTGCGTCTGCTGAAATCTCCAACGGCACCGTCAAGATCGGCGTGCTCACCGACATGTCCGGCCCCTATGCCGACAATGTCGGCGCCGGTTCGGTGCTTGCCGCGAAGATGGCGGTGGAGGATTTCGGCGGCAAGGTTGCAGGCATGCCGATCGAGGTGATCTCGGCCGACCACCAGAACAAGGCCGATATCGGTCTCGCGCTGGCGCGCAAGTGGTACGACACCGAAGGCGTCGATACGATCACCGAAGTGGTGTCGTCGGGGGTGGCGCTCGCCGTGCAGCAGCTGTCGCGCGAGAAGGACAAGGTGTTCCTGGCCACCGGCCCTGGCACGCCTGATCTCACCGGCAAGGCCTGTTCGCCGAACGGCGTGCACTGGGCCTATGACAATTACGCCCTTGCGAATGTTGCCACTGCGCCGTTGGTGCAGAAGGGCCTGAAGACCTGGTACTTCCTGACCGCGGATTACAGTTTCGGTCAGGCGCTGGAGGCGGAAGCCTCCAAGGTCGTTCTCGCCAATGGCGGCAAGGTACTGGGCTCGAGCAAGCATCCGCTGAATTCGTCGGACTTCTCGTCCTTCCTGCTGCAGGCGCAGGCCTCGAAGGCGCAGGTCGTCGGTCTCGCCAATGCCGGTTCGGACATGATGACGGCGCTGAAGCAGGCCAACGAATTCGGTCTCACCTCGGGTGGCCAGAGCATGGCGGCGCTTCTGGTCAATCTGCCGGATATCCACGCGCTCGGCCTTGCCAGCGCCAAGGATCTGATCTTCGCCGACAGCTTCTACTGGGATGCCAATGACAAGACCCGTGCATGGAGCAAGCGCTTCATGGAGCGTTTCAACGGCAAGGCGCCGGGCAGCCTGCAGGCCGCTGTCTATGGCGCGGTGACGCATTATCTCAAGGCGGTCGAGGCGACCAAGAGCGATGTCGGCTCGGTGGTCGTGCCAGAGATGAAGAAACTGCCGATCAACGACTTCTACACCACCAATGCCTCGATCCGCGAAGACGGCCGCGTGATCCGTGACATGTATCTGCTGCAGGTCAAGGATCCCAAGGAATCGAAGTATCCGTGGGACTACTACAAGATCCTCGACACCGTCCCCGGTGACAAGGCGTTCCGCCCGCTCAAGGACGGCAACTGCCCGCTGGTCAGCGCGGCCAAGTAAGAGCCGAGCTTCAATAAACCTGTCCCCAACTCGCGGGCACGGCGTTGCCGTGCCCGTTTTGCTTACCAAGGGATCTTGTGATGATCGACTATCCAGCGCTCAGACTTTTCATCGATGGCCAATGGCGAAGCGGCGAGGGCCGCGCGAGCGAGCCGGTGCTCAATCCAGCGACTGGCAGCGTGCTCGGCGAGTTGCCGCATGCGAGCGCGGCGGATCTTGACGAGGCGCTGGCGTCATCAGCGCGTGGCTTCGAGCAATGGCGCAGGATGTCGGCGGTCGACCGCGGGACGATCCTGCAGCGCGCTGCGGCACTGATCGTGGAGCGCAAGGAGGCGATCGCCAGCCTGATCACGCTCGAACTCGGCAAACCGATCGCGGAGTCGCGCGTCGAGCTGGACACCGCCGCCGGCATTTTCGCGTGGAATGCGGAGGAGGGCCGCCGCGCCTATGGCCGCGTGATCCCGTCGCGCAGCCGCGCCATTCAGCAGATCGCGATACGGGAGCCGCTCGGTCCCATCGCCGCCTTCGCGCCATGGAATGCACCGGCCATCACGCCGGCACGCAAGATCTCGAGCGCACTGGCGGCAGGCTGTTCGGTCATCATCAAGCCGGCCGAGGAAACGCCAGCCACGGCGCTCGCCATCGCCGCCGCGCTGGAAGACGCCGGCCTGCCTGCGGGCGTGCTCAATGTGGTGTTCGGCAATCCCGCGCTGATTTCACAGAAGCTGCTCGCGTCGCCGGTCACCCGCGGTCTGACCTTCACGGGTTCGACCGAGGTCGGCAAGCAGCTAGGTGCGCTGGCTGTGCAGACCATGAAGAAGATGACGCTGGAGCTCGGTGGCCACGCGCCGGTCGTGATCTTTGGCGATGTCGATCCGGAAGCCGCTGCGATCTCCGCCGTGACGGCCAAGTTCCGCAACTCCGGACAGGTCTGCACCTCGCCGACGCGGTTCTTCGTGCATGAATCGATCCATGATCGCTTTGCCGCCAAACTTGCCGAACTCGCCAATGCCATCGCCGTTGGCGACGGTTTCGCGGCGACGACCAAGATGGGTCCCCTCGCGCATGCGCGCCGCATCGAGAGCATGGAACGTTTCGTCGATGACGCGCGCGCGCGCAACATCGCTGTGTCCGCCGGCGGTGAACGCTGTGGCAATCAGGGCTTCTTCTATCGCCCGACCGTGCTGTCTCATGTGGACGACGACTGCATGGCTTCGAATGTCGAACCGTTCGGGCCGCTCGCGGCAACCGCGCCGTTCCGGACCATGGATGATGCCATCCGTCTCGCTAACCGTTTGCCGTTCGGTCTCGCCTCCTATGTGATGACCCACGACATGCGCAATGCGTCAGCGATCACCGAGGCGATCCAGAGCGGCAATGTCATCGTCAATCACTGGCAGGCCTCGCTGCCGGAGACGCCATTCGGTGGTTACAAGGATAGCGGTATCGGCTCGGAAGGCGGCATTGAGGGGCTGCAGGAATTCCAGACAATCAAATATGTGAGCCAGCGTGCGGAATGACGAAAGAGATCGCTGTTATCGCGCAGCAGGTTCAAATGTCCGCTTCTGGCGCAAAGCGGACATGCTTGGTCTAGCGCAAGATGCGCGACGATATCTCCTCCTCTCGGTTCTTCAGAATCCCAAATAGTGAGGCGCGCAAGGCGCCCGAGCTAGTTCGTACGGCAATGCCTTGTTCGGTCAGGAAGGCTCGAATCTGGCTGGTCGTCGCTGTTCGGCGCGAGACCAATCGGGAACGAGCCCGATGACTGGTTTGATTCTGGCGCATACAAATCATGCTTGGTACGTCGACGCTTGAGCGAGCTGAAGCAGTTCGGCCGCAGACGCTCAGATACGTCGGTCATCAGTGTCCATGCGTAGTCCTCGATCTGGAGAACGGACCTGACTTCGTCGTCCCAACCGCAGAGCACAATCTCCATCTGCGAAAACCCGCCATTGTCGGCGGCAAACGCCGTTGCTGCTGCTTCCACTGACTCGGCGATGTCACTCGTGCTGCCTGCAAAGATGTCCCTGACCACGACTGTGATCAGCCCGCGGCCGCTGGCGGCGCCTTTCATGACGAGGTGAGCTTCCGGAGCCTGATGGCGTTCGAACCTGCGCCCCAACTGCATTTGCTCAGCGAATTTTTCCAATGGATGATCGTCATTGTTACAGGCATGAGCGAGGATCGTGCTGTCGGCGCGTGGCTTCACGTCATCCTTTTGCCAGTAGGTGTTCGGCAGCCAGGCGGTTTCGATCTCCCGCTGCGCATTTGTGAGCGCCCATGCCTGATCCAGCAGAAAGGACTCCGGCAGATTGGAGTGGCTGCAGGTGAGGCGCCGCCAGATGTCGAGCAGCGCTTGGGCGCGCTCGGTCTGATGGAAGAACAGCGCGCCAGTATTCATCACCCCATTCGGGCGGCGGTTGACCGCGAAGTCACAGCCCAGCGCCTGCGGAAGCAGTGGATGATTGGCGAGCTGCGCCCGAGCGTCGATCCAGAACACCGGTCGACATGCCTGACTCCACTGCTCGATGATGAAATCGACTTTCGACGTGCCTTGCCGGGCGGTGCTGCAGCTCGGTGATATCTGCGTTATGACGTGATCGAGGCCCAACCGCTTCAGATCTGCGGTAAGGCCGGCATCCTTGCCTTGAATGTCTGAACTCTCGAATGACGAGATGAAAAGCGCATCCTGCTTTCGATATAATCCCGTCGGTACCGCGAGCGGCTTGACGCCACCCCACCACACCTGGTGCGGCGCATCCGCACCCTCGGCGCCGAGTGACCCGTGTGCGTGTAGTTTCGACTTCAGGCCGTCGAAGGCTGGGCTCTCACCAACTGGCAAAATGACGATTGCATTCTCGTGCAGGGATTCGATCAGCGCCTGAACGCGCACAGCGTGGGTCGCTTCGAACACAATCACCGCAGCGCCAGGCTGAGATACGGCACTAACGCCATCCCAGTCGACAATGTCATGGCACCGGCTCGCTACCTGACGCAAGCGTGCAAGTTGAAGCGCGCCCAGTCGCGGCGCGCGTGCATGCTGCCGGAGGATATCGTCCAAGCTGTTGTTCATCGCCGCCTGTCTCGTTCGTTTGGATGCTTTGACTGATACGAACGAGCGGCCGTCGTCAGGCGGATATCTCTGCGATGCGTCGGCACAATATGCTTCTATGTGTTTCAGGTCGGTACGATTTGTTTCTGCTGTGTGTATCGTCATTGCGCGTGCGCATTGAATGCACGCGATCAATGTTCTGAAACAAAAAAGATCGCGATGCGTCGTAGATGAGCGCTGCGTGTAAACGTTTTTTCTTTTTCCGACGACGCAGTCCGCTATTTTCAAATTTCGATTCGGCAAGAATTTCCCAGTGAAGGCGTGACGTTGTCCGCTGTCGAAGCCATCACTGCAAAGTTGCCGGCATCGGTGTTCGATTGCTGAGTGATGTCGTCTCGCCGCAGATGTTGTCGTTGAGTGCGTAAGAATTCTTTGCATCACTCGCTGCAGTCGATGCGATTTCTCGAGATGCTTTGATGACTCTTTCCCATCAGACCCGACGTGGCCGCAACAGCCAGTGTAGAAATTTCTGCCTAGTTCTAGGCAGCTTCTTCCCATCAAGTATTTGTAAAATAAGCAAAATTCATCGCCTGATCGTCGCGCGTCTCCCGTTCAAGAGTGAGAGGTTGACCAGAACGGCCGCTTGTCGGCGGAGAAATGGGAGAAGGGCATGACGTACGCGCTCCAGATTGCAGACGCTGTCGAAACAATGCCGGCGCAGATCGAAGCTGCGGAGGATTCTCAGATGCTCGACGCGTGCGAGCCCGCGGGCGATAGTGACGACGAGCTTCTGGATAGACTAGCCGCAAATGACGAGATGGCATTCAGATGTCTTGTCGAACGTCATATCGATCGTGCGTTTGGCATTGCGCTTCGGCTCCTGGGTAGTCGTGCCGATGCCGAGGATGTGGTGCAGGACACGATGCTGAAGGTCTGGACGCATCGCGGGCAATGGGAGCACGGCCGCGCAAAATTCTCGACATGGCTCTACCGCGTTGTCACCAATCGCTGCATCGATCTGCATCGTCGGCCACGCACCGATAATGTCGATTCCGTACCAGAGCCAGCCGACATCAAGCCCGATGCGTTTAGCACGATGCAGCGTGATGAGGTGGCTAAATTGCTGGAGACGGCGATGCAGCGCCTGCCTGAGCAGCAGCGTGTCGCGGTGATCCTGTCCTACCATGAGAACATGAGCAATGGCGACATCGCCGAAGTCATGAACACGACGGTGTCCGCGGTCGAGTCGCTGCTCAAGCGCGGGCGGCAGCAGCTGCGTGAAATCCTGCGCCGCCACGAGCCAGACATCCTGCACTCGTTAAGCGATTGCTAACTATAAATCTCCTGTCTCGAAATAAACCGCGCCTGAATTGTGAGGGCAATTCCGTTTAGCGAATGGACGGGGGCTGGCCTGCGTCCAGAGGTCCCCGATCGGTCCGCATCCGCGGCCACATTCAAAGGAGCAATTTAATGCCCGTTATTTCAACCAACACCGCGGCCAATTCTGCAGTTCGTTACCTGAATATCAATTCGTCGCAGATGTCGAGCTCACTCTCCAAGCTGTCGAGCGGCTCGAAGATCACCCAGGCATCCGACGACGCCGCTGGCCTCGCGATTTCGACGCGCATTTCATCCGACGTCACCACGCTGCAGCAGGCTGCAACCAACGCCTCGCAGGCGACCTCGATCCTGCAGACAGCCGACGGCGGCGCCTCGAATATCAGCGACATTCTCTCGCGTATGAAGTCGCTGGCGTCTCAGTCCTCCTCGGCAACGGTGACTGACAGCAGCCGCGCCTATCTCAATTCGGAATTTACCGCATTGAGCGATCAGATCGACAGCATTGCGACTGGCACGCGCTATAGCGGGCAGAGCCTGCTGGATGGCACCAGCGCATTCGCTGCGGGCGCGTCCGTCCTGGTTGGCTCGACGTCGGCCGATACGATCACCGTGAAGCTCAGCGATCTGAAGTCAGCGACGCTGGGTGTCGATACGCTCGACGTCAGTACGCAGGCCGGCGCCACTGCGGCCATCGACGCGCTCGACACTGCGATCGATACGGTCTCGGCCGCTCGCGCGACGATCGGTGCGCAGGAATCGCGCTTCAACTTCAGCGCCAGCTCGATCTCGACGCAGTCCCAGAACCTGCAGGCCGCCAATTCTGCGATCACGGACGTCGATATTGCAGCCGAGCAGGCCAAGCTGTCGTCGTCGCAGGTCAAGGTTCAGGCCGCGGTCGCTGCGGAATCCTCCGCGAACCAGATGCCGCAGTATCTGCTGAAGCTGCTCGGTTAAGGCGTAGAAACGCGGGCCGGCGGCAGCGCTGGCCCCGCCCCTCGTGCAGGAGAGTAAGGTGGCATGGCGACGGTGACGAGCTCGACTTCCGCGGCGGCAACCGCGGCCTTGGCGACGACCACGTCCGGCACGAAGACAACGACCAGCGTCGATTGGGATGCCTTGATCGAGGCGCAGGTTGCGACCAAGATCGCAGCGGCGACCACTATCCAGACCAGTATCACCGCCAACGAAGCCAAGATCTCGGCCTATCAGCAGTTGCAGACGCTGCTGACGACGCTGACGACCGACACGACCTCGCTCTCCAAATCGATCGTCAATTCATTGTCGTCGAGCGCCTATGGGGCAAGATCGGCGACCATTACGTCCACTGGCGACGTCAGCGCCAGCTCCGCCGTCTCGATGGCCATCAGCAACGGGGCGGCGACCGGCGATCACACGCTCACGGTGACCCAGATCGCCACCGCGCACAAAGTGATTGGCACCGCCGTCGCCGACAAGAGCGCAGATCTCGGTCTGACCGGCACTTTTTCGATCGGCCTGGAAGGCGGCACCAGTGCCGATATCTCGGTCACCAGCGGGATGACGCTGGAAGATCTCGTCGATACGATCAACGCACAGACGTCCACGACGAACGTCCAGGCCTCGATCATCCAGATCTCGAGCAATCAGTACGAGATGATCCTGTCTGCAACCAAGGACAATGCGGATATCACCACCGGTGTCGTGTCGGGCGACGATGTGCTTACGACCCTAGGTGTGACAGATGGTTCCGGCGCGTTCACCGACGTGCTGCAGGAATCGCAACCCACAATTTTCAGCGTCGACGGCATTACCCTGACGCGCGACACCAACAACATCACTGACGTACTGAGCGGCGTCTCCTTTAGTCTGCTGCAAAGCACGCCATCGGGATCGACGGTCAAGATCAGCGTCGATGTCGACACGAGTTCGATCCAGACCACGCTGGAGCAATTCGTAACATCCTATAATGCTGTACGGGACTACGTAACCTCGCAGCAGACTTTGTCGTCGAGCGGAACCGCAGATTCGAGCGCAGTGTTGTTCGGCGATGGCACTATGCGCAGCGTCATGACGCAGATGGAGCAGGTCCTGAACTCCATCGTCGGGAATCTGTCGATGAGCGATCTCGGCCTGTCGTTCTCAGACACGAACGATCTTGTGCTCGATACGAGCGCGCTCGCCACAACCCTGGCCGACAATCTTGACGGTGTCATCGCACTCCTCGCCACCAGGACCACGAGTTCGTCGGCGGCGCTCGCGGTTGTCAATACAAGTTCATCGCCGCCATCGTCCTTCGTGATGGATATTGCGGTCGATAGTTCCGGTGCATTGTCGGTCTCGGTGGGGGGAGACAGTTCGCTGTTTACCGTGTCCGGCCGGACGATCATCGGCAAGGCCGGCACGATCTATTCCGGCATGGCCTTCAGCTACAGCAGTACGTCATCGGCATCGGTGACCGTCACGTCGACCATCGGGATTGCGGCGCAGATCAACGCGATCGCGAGTGCCGCATCGAACAAGACCAGCGGTTCACTGCAGGATCTGATCACTAATTTGCAATTCCAGGATGACCGGATGCAGCAGCAGATCGATGACATCAATGAGCGCGCCGCGATCTATCGTACAATGCTGACCACCCAATACGCCAAATATCAGTCGGCGATCTCGTCGGCCAATTCCACACTGGATTATCTGTCAGCCCTTCTCAACGCGTCGAGTGATTAGTCATGCAGCATCAAGCGAATTTTCAGGCCGCCCAGGCCTATCGACAGGCGGCGGTCGCGGTGCCGCCGTTGCGGGCGGTGGTCATGATGATCGATGGGGCGATTATCGCATTGCAGAAATCGGTGACGGCGTCCGAGGAGAAGAAATTCGAGGAGAGCCACGATCTGATGATTCGGGCGACCGCCATCCTGCGCGGGCTGAGCCACAATCTGAATTTCGATCGGGGAGGCGAGGTCGCGGTGGGCCTGCACGCCACCTATCATACGCTGATCATGGCCTGCCTGCGGTCGTTCGGGCAGCCGAACGCGGCGCAGTGCTATGGCCGGATCATTGCGAGCCTGACCGAGCTTCGTGACGCCTGGATTGTCGTCGCCCGGGGTGTCGCGAAGCCCGTCTGACCGGACCGATACCGGCGGGCAGGGTGAATTCATTACACCTGCAGAGTTTAGGATTTTTCGACGTCTTTTTGTGGTTGAAAAGTCGGGGCAGCATTGCCTCGCAACTCGGTCTGTCTTAGGACGCTGGCGTGCCAGTCCGAACGAGGGCTGACATGCAACGTACGATCAAGTGCGTGCCGGGCGAGTTTCCAGAATGGATATTCCCGAGTTTGAAGACCTGCTGGGTCGGCACGGTGAAGACGTGTCAACCTGGCCAGATAACCGGCGGGACGCAGCGCTCGCATTGCTGCGGACGTCGGAGCAGGCGCGCGCGGCGATGGCCGAGGTGGAATTGCTGCGTCGTTCCCTGCCGTCGGGCGCCGTTCGCGCTCCGGAGGGTCTGGTAGACCGGATCATGCAGAAAGCCAGGCAATCTGATGTGGTTCCCGCGAAGCCGACAACCAAGCCTGACAGCAAGTAGCTGACGCTTCCGTTACGGTCGCTCTAATCCCGCCAGTGCCCGCGGACAATCCCGTGTGCGACTGCTTCCCGTTTCAGCCTCCGTAAAATTCTGGCGGTTGCCCCGGCGGGCAATTTTTGCCGTGCATTGGCCTCGGTGACCCACGTCTAGAGCTTTGAAAAACACCTGCGGCACAGCGCTTTCTTGCAATGGGGCGCGATGGCTCACGGGTGGGAGCGGCCTGCAAAGAATCTTTGCCTGAACGGCCGAGACGACCCGTTTCAATAGGGAACGGACTTCACGAGCACTTTTCCTATCCACGCAATCCCGCAGCGCCGCGCGCGCGGATATCGCCGGAGCGCGCCATGACTGTAGCTGCAACGACGTCAACCACGACCACGACAGCCTCGACGGCGTCGTCTTCGTCGGTGACCTCGGCCATCTCGTCGCAACAGTTCCTGAGCCTGCTCGTGACCGAGTTGCAGAACCAGAATCCGCTCGACCCAACCAATTCGACCGACTTCATCAATCAGCTGACGTCCTACGCCAACTTCGATCAGCAGCAGACGCTGAACAGCAATATGAGCACGCTGGTGTCGTCTCTCAACAGCCTGCTCACGTTGAATTCGTCGAACTATATCGGCCAGACCGTTACCGCCAAAACCGACACCGGCACGTTGAAGGATGGCCAGATCTCGTTCGGTTATTCGCTAGAGTCCGCCGCCTCCGACGTCACGCTGAGCGTCAAGGATTCATCCGGCAACACGGTGTGGACCGGCAGCGGAACGACGACCTCCGGCACCAACAGCTTCATCTGGGACGGTACGACGACGGACGGCACCCAGCTGACCGACGGTGGCCAGTACACGCTCAACGTCTCGGCCACCGATAGCACTGGGCAGTCTGTCTACGGCTACACGACCGTCACCGGAAAGGTGACCTCGATCGACAACTCGTCGGGCACTCCGATGCTCAATATCGGGAGCACGTCCGTGAGCACCAGCAACGTCATCGGCGTCACTTCTTAAGTTCACTCTGGAGTACTGATTATGAGTCTTTCCGGCGCGCTGTCTTCAGCCATCTCCGCTCTTAACGCTCAGAGCTCGGCTCTGGCGATGATTTCCGACAACATCGCAAACTCATCGACGGTCGGCTACAAGACGACGTCGGCATCGTTCGAGTCTCTGGTGACGGGGTCGTCGAGCGCATCGGCCTATTCGTCCGGCGGCGTGACGACGCTCTCGAAGTCCAATATCACGACGCAGGGCCTGCTGACGACAACATCGACCTCTACCAACATCGCGATCCAGGGCAACGGCTTCTTTCCGGTAACGACGTCGCTGACCGGCGGCTCGACGCTCTACACGCGCAACGGCGGGTTCACGACGGACTCCGATGGCTATCTCGTCAATAACGGTGCCTATCTTCTGGGTTGGCGCACTGATGCGGCCGGCAATGTGCTTGGCAGCGCCAGCAGCGGAAATCTCACGGCAATCGACACGAGCGTGGCGCAAACCAGCGGCAGCGCGACGGCGACGACCACCTTCTCGGCCAATCTGCCGGCGGATGCCGCGGTCGGCGATACGTTTACGACGTCAATGTCGGCCTATGACTCGCTGGGAACCTCGAGCTCGATCCAGGTCACCTGGGCAAAGACCGCGGACAATACCTGGAGCGCCAGCTTCGGCCAGCCGACATTGTCGTCGGATTCGACGACGACAACCGCGGCGACACCGACCAGCACTGTGTCGGTTTCTTTCAATACCGACGGTTCGCTGGCCAGTACCAATCCCAGTCCGGCAACGCTGGCGATCACTGGCTGGACCACAGGGGCGGCGGACAGCAACATTACGCTCAACCTCGGCACCGTAGGTGGCACCGATGGGCTGACTCAATATGCCTCCGGCCTATCCACGCCTGCGGTCAATATTACCCGCATCGAGTCCGATGGTCTGGCGTTCGGAAAGCTGAGCAACATCTCGGTCGGCGACAGCGGCATCGTCAACGCCACATATTCGAACGGCCAGACCATCGCGATCTACAAGATCCCGGTGGCGACCTTTGCCGCTGCCGATCAGTTGGAAGCCCAGAGCAACGGGCTCTATTCGGCGACGGCAGAATCGGGAACGGCTGCGTTGCAGGAATCCGGCACCAATGGCGCCGGCACCATTTTTGGCAGTGAGCTGGAATCCAGTACCACCGATACCAACGAGCAGTTCAGCAGCATGATCTCCGCGCAGCAGGCCTATTCGGCCGCGTCGCAGGTGATCACTGCCGTCAACAAGATGTTCGATACCCTGATCTCCAGCATGAGATGACCGCGATGGTGGCCGAGGCCGACGACGACGCGCTAATGCGGCGACTTGACCGGTTGCTAGCTGCCGCGCAGCGGATCAATCGCAGCGATCGGCGCATGATCCTGGCGCTGCAAGGCGATCTCAGTACGTTGCGTACCACTTTGCAGCAGCGCCGTGACGCATTGGCGCAGAAACTCAACATCGCTGGCGCGCGCAGCAAAGCGGCGACGGCATATTCACGGATAGCCTCGCTCGGGCGGCACGCCACGGCAGCCGCGCCCCATCCATCGATCACGGAGTAGCCACATGATGACCCGAAGCCCGCCGCTGCAGCCTGCGAGCGCCGATGACGGATCCCGCCTCGAGGATCTGGTCGAACTGATCGAACGCCTGATCGACGTCGTGACCGAAGAGAATATCGCTCTGGCGATGGGGCTGCCGGCCTCGCAGTCGCAGCACACAGCGATCAAGCTGGAGCTTTCGGAGCTGTTCGAGGCCTGGGTCAAGGAAGTCGGTCGCAAGAACATGTTGCTTGGTACTTCCGATCGCCAGTTGCAGGGGCGGGTACTCACCCGGCTCGAACAGCTCAGCGTCGCGATGGACGAGAATGTTATCCGCCTGCGCGCCGCGATCGAGGCCAGCCAGCGCCGCATCGACGCCGTGATGGCCGCGATTCGGGAGCAGATATCCGACAGCGCGCCCTACGGCGCCAACGGTCGCATCAGTGCGCAGTCGGCATCCTACGCACGCAACGTGCGGATCTGAACCAAGCCGTAATATGAGGTCGCCGCCGTGTCGCTGGAGATAGCCCGCAGCATCGCCGTCAGTAGCCTGATGGCCAGTCAGGTCCAGATCAGCGTCGCCTCGTCGAATATTTCGAATGCGGACACCACCGGTTACACGGTCAAGACCGCCAATCAGGTAGCGACCACCAGTGGCGGCGCCGGGACCGGCGTGTCGATCACCGGGATCACCAGTAGCGTCGACAAATTGCTATTCAAGTCCCTGATCTCTGCAACCTCGGAACTCGGCGCGGCTGACACCAACAACGACTATCTCAACCGGCTCCAGGCGCTCTATGGCAGCACGACCGGGGCGGAGGACACCGGAACTTCGATCGCGAACACGCTGGCATCGCTGGAATCCGCCATATCGTCGCTCGTCGGAACAACCAGCAGCGCCTCGCTGCAAGCGAATGTGGTGAGTGCGCTTGATAACCTCGCATCGCAACTGCGCGAGACATCGTCTGGAATTCAGCAGTTGCGCGGGACCGCAGACGCCGCGATTTCCTCCGATGTGGATCAGGTCAATGCTAGCCTGCAGGCCATCGCCAGTCTGAATGCCCAGATCAAGCAGGCAGCGGCTGCGGGGCAATCGACGGGTGACCTCGAGGATCAGCGCAATGTCGCGCTGCAGGCCGTCGCATCGAAGATGAATGTCAGCTATTTCATTTCATCGACGGGGGATATGCAGGTTTATACGGCGTCAGGCCAGACGCTGGTGGACAGCAGCGCGCATCTGCTCAGCTTCACGGCGGCGGCATCCGTTACGGCCAATGCCGGCTACTCAGCCGGTTCGTCCAGCGGGCTCAGCGGCATTTCGGTCAACGGCGTCGACGTCACCGCGCAAATCACATCTGGCGAAGTCGGCTCGTTGCTCAGCCTGCGCGATAGCATCTTGCCTGCAGCGCAGTCGCAGCTCGACCAGCTTGCCAATACGCTGGCAGACACGCTGAATGCCGCAAGCAATCAGGGCACGTCGTTGCCGCCGTCAACGTCGCTGACCGGCACCACGACGGTCACAGCGGCGACTGCGCTGGATGCGACCGGCACGGTCCGCATTGCGGTTGCCGACCAGTCGGGAGGTCTGGTGTCCTATGCCGATCTCGATCTGTCGACTTATGCGACGGTGGGCGACCTGGTCTCGGCCATCAACGGCATTTCCGGTTTGAGCGCATCGATCAATGCCAGCGGGAAGGTGGTGATCACCAGCTCCAGCAGTAGTAACGGGGTCGCGATCAACGAGATGACAAGCGCTGTCGGCAGCAGCGGAATCGGCTTGTCTGATTATCTGGGCCTCAATGACCTCGTGACCGGAACCGGTGCGTCCAACATTGCCGTGCGTAGTGACATCCTGGCAAATTCGGGTTTGTTCGCCGTGTCGGTGCTTGACGCATCGGCCACGCTGACCACGGGCACCAAGGTCCTGACGGCCGGCGTAACCGACGTGGTCGATGCGATTTACTCGGCACTCACGGATTCCCGTACCTTTGGCGCGTCTGGCGGGCTCGGGTCGTCGACCGGTTCGTTTGCGGATTACGCAGCCACGGTCATCGCCAATGTTGCGTCGAAGGCGACGCTCGCGACCACGACCTATACCTCCAAGTCGACGGCACAGTCGTCATTTGCCAGTGCGCTGGCGTCGCAGTCGGGGGTCAATCTCGACGAAGAAACCGCGAAGATCAGCACATTGCAGAATCAGTATACGGCCGCGTCGCAGCTCATGCAGGTCATCAACGAGATGTTCTCGTCGCTGATGACCGCCGTGCAGAGCGCGAGCTGACGGGAGCCGGATTGATGCAGATGCGAGTTGCCACCTTTGCGATCAATGACCAGATGATCGCATCCGCTCTGCGCACGCAAAGCACGATGGCCAATCAGCAGATCCAGGAGGCTTCAGGGCTGATCTCGTCGGATTTTGGCGGGTTGGGGTCTTCGGCGCAGCAGGTGCTCAACCTGCAGGTTTCGGTGACCCGGGCGCAGTCCTATATCGATGCCGCCACGCAGACCAACAGCAAAATCCAGGTGATGTATTCGGCCGTCAATTCGATGTCCGATCTGGTGACGCAGTTCCGGACCTTGTTGACCAGCGCATCGAGCGCTTCGAGCACGGATGCGGCCAGCGTGACAGAGACCGCCAAGAATATGTTGGAACAGATGGCATCACTGCTCAACACGCAATATAATGGCGGCTATCTGTTCGGCGGTTCTGCCACCAAAACCGAGCCGGTGGATATATCGAGTGCGACCTATGCCGCGGCATCGTCGCCGTCCACCGCAGACACCAGCTATTATCAGGGCGACAGCCAACTCGGCGCTGTACGCGTCTCGGACAACCAGACGGTCTCTTACGGCGTCACGGCGGGCAATACCGCTTTCGAGCAGATTATGCGCGCGATGAATCTGGTGGCGAACAATTCGCCACTCCCGACCGACACGCTCAATGAGGCGCTCGATCTGGCGGTCGATTCGATCGACAAGCTTGGCGTGGTGCAGACGCGAATATCCAATGCATCGGCCTCGATCGAGCGGGCCAGCGCCTACCAGACCGAGTATCAATCCTATGCCCAGACGCTCGGCAGCGATCTTACCAGTGTCGATGTTGCAGCGGTCACCGCCAAACTGTCGACCTATCAGGCGCAACTCACGGCATCCTACGCCGCAATTGCCAAGCTTCAGAGTCTGAACCTAGCGAGCTATCTGCGATGATCTGGACACGAGCGGGACCCTAAGTGCGTCAAGTTGTGTGCCGACGTCAGGAGTCCGGGATGGATCGCGACTTCATTATTCCACTGCCGGTGAGCGCCACCGCGCTACTGCTGTGCGCGACATCCGCTTTGTGGCGCCGTGGCTGTTGATACGTCTCGGCACGGTGAGGGCAGAGTTCTCGACGCTGCCTTACGGGAAAGTCGCTGATGGTATTTTCCGCTCTGCCGCGATCCTCAAGTTCAACAGCGAGAAGCGCATGCCCAACAGGTTGGGCTCGGGAGAGAGCAAGTCGATAAAGTCGGCGACGGGCAGTGGCCTTCTACGGTGGGTCTTGGACTGATGTCTGCTTTTGGCGCGAAGTCGACATTTAGCGTAAGTGTCTATTCGTTGGTCGCTCGTAGGGAGCGACGTGGGGGGACGGGTTGGCATCGGAGCCGACTCGATGCCTGTCTGGAACAAAGGTCAAATTGTTGGCCAGAAACTGCCGCTCAAACCGAGAGAGGTTTGGGGGATAAGAACGAGATTGGAAGTTGCCTCCAATCTCCGAGAGCTTGCCCTCTTTAATCTCGCAATCGACAGTAAGCTCCGCGCGTGCGATCTGACATGCATAAGAGTTCGAGACCTGATGATCTCCGGCTTATTGTGGAGTCGGGCAACGGTTATTCAAAAGAAAACGGGGCGCCCGGTCCATTTTGAGGTATCGGAGCAGACAAAGAGCAGGCCGATGCCTCAGACTCCGTCATTGCGAGTAGCTGTTGTCGCGGACATCCGGTAGATCCGTTCGCCCAGCCTCATCCGCCGTTGGATGCCGCGCGCTGGCGCAGCAGCTTGACGAAGGCTTCCGCAGGCGGTGAGAGCACGAGACCGCGTCGCTGGTAGATGTAGTAGCGACGGTTGACTTCCGGGGCGCGGAGCTTGATGAAGCGCACGTCGAAATTCGCTGCGAAGATCTGCCCGTAGTCCGGAACGGCGGCAAGGCCGGTGCCAACACCCACCAGCGCCAGCGCGGTGGTGAGATATTGCACCTCGACGGCGGTCTGCATCGACAGTGAGCGATCGTGCTCGTGCAGCAGGCGTTCCAGATGCCGATTGAACTCGCTGGAGTAAATCACCCAGCGCGCGTCGCGCAGTTTTTTCCAGGAGACTGCCTGTTGGCGCGCCAGCGGATGGCGCGCCGCGCAGACCAGACGGATCGGCACATCCATCAGGAACGAACTGGTGACATCATCGCCGGTGGCGCGCTCGGGGCCGACACCCAGTTCCGCCTCGCCCCGGCGCACGATGCTCACCACCTCATCCGCCATCGCGTCGGTCACGCGCAGGCCGACATCGGGATGAGCCTGTTCGAATTCGCCCAGCGCCGCCGCGACCCACGTACATGCCAGCATCTGCGGGGCGGCCACGCGTAGCAGACCGGTACGCAGCAGGCGAAGGTCCGAGGCGCCCTCGGCGATCTGCTGAACGTCATCCAGGATGCGGCGCGCAAAAGGCAGCAATTGCTGGCCGGCGGCGGTTAGCAGCACGACCGCGCCACGGTCAAACAGCTTCAGGTGGAGGGTCTCCTCGAGCTGCTGGACCAGCATGCTGACAGCCGATTGCGTCAGGTTGATCTGCCGCGCGGCCATCGTGAAGCTGCCGGCCCGCGCGACCGCGGCGAAGGCGCGCATCTGGCGCAGGCTGAGATTGGAGAGAACGTCGGGCCGCATAGGAGTCTCCCGCTGGCGTGGTTCGGGTATCAGAAAGCCTGATGAGAGTATTAGAAGAATTCGCTTGTGTGATGGGGGAATTATTTTCCAGAATTCGTCCCATGCACATTGTCGTCATAGGGACTGGAATCGTTGGCGCCTGCACGGCCGCATGGCTGCAGCGCGACGGACACACGGTGACCTTCGTCGATCCACTGGAGGCAGGCGAAGCCTGCTCGTTCGGCAATGCGGGCTCGCTATCGCCCAGCGCTTGCTTGCCGGTGGGGATGCCGGGGATGTGGAAGAAGGTCCCGCGCTGGCTGCTGGATCCATTGGGGCCGCTGACGGTGCGCTGGGCCTATGCGCCGCAGGTGGCACCGTGGCTCCTGCGCCTGCTGCATCATTCGTCGCGCGAAGAGGTGACGCGTATCGCCACCGCGCTGCGTACACTGCTGGAGCCGATCTTCGATTGCTACGATCCGCTACTCGCCCATGCCGACGCGCAGGAGCTCGTGCGGCGCAGCGGTTGCCTCTACGTCTTTTCGTCGCGGGAGACCGCAACGCAGTGGTCATGGGGCATGAACCTGCGGCGATCGCTGGGCGTGAAGATGCAGGACGTCGGTCAGGATGAGCTTGAAGCTCTTGAGCCAGACCTCAAGGGACGTTTCCGCTTCGGTATCCTGGCGCCCGAGAACGGCTCCACGTCCGATCCGTCTGCCCTCGTCAAGGTACTTTACAATCGCTGCATCACCGACGGCGCGCGCCACGTCCGCGACCGCGTCCGCGGCTTCGAGCGTCAGGGCAAGCGCGTCACGGCTGTGCTGCTCGAGCGCGGCGAGCCGCTGGCGGCGGATGGCGTGGTGGTGGCGGCCGGTGCATGGTCGGGCGCGTTGGCCGCATCGCTCGACAGCCCGGTGATGCTGGAGACCCAGCGCGGTTACCACGTCACCGTGCAGAGCTCGAACCTGACTTTGCGCCACACCGTGATGGCGGTGGAGCACAATCTGATGGTCAACCCGATGGCCATGGGCCTTCGGCTGGCCGGCACGGTGGAATTCGCCGGCCTGAAAGCTGCGCCCAATATGGCGCGCGCCGATGCGCTTTTGCGTCAGGGGCAGCAGCTGTTCCCGCACCTCGACACGTCGTCCTACACGCGCTGGATGGGTCATCGTCCCTGTCATCCCGATAGTCTGCCCGTGGTTGGTCCGGTCCGCGCGGTCGATAACGCCTGGCTCGCCTTCGGCCACGGCCATATGGGCATGTGCATGGGCGCGGCAACCGGCCGCGAGATTGCGCATCTGGTGGCGGGACGTCCGACGCAGGTGGATCTCACGCCGTTTTCGCCGGAGCGATTCCGTTGAGCCCGTCCTGGTCGCTTGCGGCGGACATGGGCGGCACGTTCATCGATGCAGTGGCCTTGCGAAGCGACGGACAGATCACCTCACTCAAACATCCGCGCGCCGGAGGCCCGCTCGCGGAGACGGTCGTCGAGGCGCTCGATCTATTGCGCGCGCAGGCGGGCATCGCGGCAGGCGATGTCGGACGGGTCGTGCACGGCTCGACCGTCATCACCAACCTGTTGCTGGAGTTGAACGAGCCGCCGGTAGCCCTTGTGCTCACGCGTGGCATGCGCGACGTGCCCGTACTGGCGCGGCAGGACCGCAAGGAGCTCTACGAACCCGTCATCGCGCCAGCCTTGCCCGACGCAAAACTATTTCCGGGGGCGCTGCGTTTCGAAATTGGCGGACGGATCGATGCCGCCGGGCGCGAGGTCGAACCGCTTGACTTGTCGGCGCTGGACGCGATCGCGGATGCGGTGAGCGCAGCCGGTGTGCGCGCCGTGGCTGTCGGCCTGTTGTTCTCGCACCTCAATCCGAACCACGAGCGTGCCGTGCGCGCTGCGCTGCATGCGCGTCTTCCGAGCCTGTATGTCTCACTGTCGAGCGAGGTCGATCCGCAACCGCGGGAGTTCGAGCGATGGCTGACGACCGCGCTGGATGCCTATGCCAAGCCGCTGGCGGGAGATTACCTGCATGCATTGGCCGACGCGTTGACGGCGCGCGGCCTGCCGGCACCGCGCGTGATGCGATCGTCCGGCGGCACCGCGCCCTGGCGCGACCTCGCGGAACAACCGATCGGGCTCGCGATGTCCGGTCCCTGCGCGGCGCTGCAAGGCGTGGCCGCCAGCATCAGCACATGCGCGTCCGGTCCCGCGATCGTCATGGATGTCGGAGGCACCAGCGCCGACATCAGTCTGCTCCTGGAGGGCAGGCCGACATTCACCGATGCGCTGGAATGTGGTGGCTTGCCGATCCGCCAGCGTTGCGTGGACATCACCTCCATCGGCATCGGCGGCGGCAGCGTAGTGTCGGTGCTGCCGGGCGGCGCACTGCGCTTGGGGCCGCGCTCGCAAGGCGCCTGGCCAGGGCCAGCCGCCTTCGGTCTGGGTGGTGATTTGCCGACACTAAGCGATGCATTATGCGTGCTGGATCGTCTGCCGCCGCGATTGGCAGGCGGGATCGTGCTTGACCGTGCGGCGGCCGAGACCGCGCTCGGCGATGTCGCCGGTGCGCTCGGTCTGTCGGTACGTCGAACAGCCGAGGCCATCGTGAGCGCGGCCGCTGCGGAAATGGCAGAAGCGCTCAAGACCCACGCCTTCCAGCGCAACCTCGATCCTGCCAACGCGGTGTTCGTCGCCATCGGCGGCGGCGGCGCACAACACGCGGCCGAAGTGGCCGAAATAGCCGGCATCCGCCGTGTGCTGGTGATGCCGCACGCCAGCGTGATCGCGGCGCTGGGCATGCTGTCCGATCCGGACGAGGGTCCAGTCCATTTGGCGGCGAGCGATCACCTCTGGGATTCGCTGCCGCCGCAAGGCGAAGGGCCGCATGCCCTGTTCGCGTCGATGACCACCGTATGGGTGCCCGCAGGCTGGTCTTGGTGGCTCATGCCGGACCAAACACTGGCGCTGGAGGCGAAGGCCTGATGCCGCCCGCGCACCAGCACGCACCCGATCCAGAGATCGCCCTGCGCATGGAGCCGCTGCGACTGGCGCTGCAAGGCACGGCCGATCGCATGCAGGCCGGCATGATGCGCGCTGCCGTATCGTCCATCGCTCGCGAGGGCGGCGACTGCGCCGCAGCGCTATTCCTGCCGGACGGACGTCTGTTGGCACAGGCCCGCTCGCTACCGCTGTTGCTGGGGTCTTTGATTCCGGCCGTGGCCGGTGTGCTCGCGCGCTTCCCGCTGGCAGCGATGTCCGAGGGAGACGCCTATCTGCTCAATGATCCCTGGTCCGGCGGCACGCATTTGCCCGATCTCGCGCTGGTGCACCCGATCTTCCTCGATGGCGAGGTGATTGCCCTGGCTGCAGCCAATTTGCACCATCAGGATGTGGGCGGCATGGCCGCTGGCTCCATCCCGCCTGACGCCACCGAGGTGTACCAGGAAGGCTTGCGCATTCCTCCGGTGCGCTGGCGCAGCGTCGATGGTGTGCAGCCCGACATTGACGCCATCCTGGTGGCCAATTCGCGCATGCCGGATAATTTGCGCGGTGACCTCGAGGCGCAATGGATTGCGCTGACACAGGGCGCGCGTGAACTGCGGCAGATCGTGCGACACACCGGACCTCGTTTCATGGAGGTCTGCGATGCCTTGCTCGTGCAGACCGAACGCATGACCCGTGCAGCTCTCGCAGCAGCGCCCGATGGCGCGTGGAGCTGGCGCGACCAGCTCGACGGCAGCGACATCGACACCGCACCGGTGACGATTGCCGTGACGTTGCGCAAACAGGACGATGCGCTGGTTATCGACTTCGAAGGAAGTGCGCCGCAGGTCCGTGGACCGCTGAACGCGTCGCCGGCGGCCATGCTGTCTGCAGCCTTGTTCTTCATGCGCACGCTGGCACCTGATGCTCCCAACAATGCGGGCTGCCTGGCGCCGCTGACGCTGAAGCTCCCGCCCGGAAGCCTGGTCAATCCGATGTTGCCGGCGGCAGTCAATGCGCGCACGGCAACCGTAAAGCTGGCCTGCAACGCGATCCTCGGTGCCTGGTCGCAGTCGGCAAGCGGGACGGGCGTGGCGCCACACGCCGGTGTGGCCACTGTCCTCGCGCTCAGCGGCACGCGGATGGACGGGCAACGCTGGATGTTCACCGAGATCATCGCGAGCGGCGCCGGCGCCAGCGTCAACGCGTCTGGCCGCGCCGGCGTTTCCACCGACGTCGGCAACGCCCGGAATACGCCGCTGGAGGTCATCGAGACCGAAGCGCCGCTGCGCGTGGACTGCTACGAGATCCGCCGCGGTAGCGGGGGCGACGGCATGCAACGCGGCGGTGACGGCGTCAGACGCGCCTATCGCCTGCTCGAAGGTGAAGGCTGGATCGCCTATCGCGGCGAGCGTCATGTCGGCCGCGCCCGCGGTGCGCAAGGCGGCGACGCCGGCGCAAATTCGGTGGCCCGGGTTTTGCGTGTGGGCGGAGCGATCGAGTTCTTGCCTGCACGCGCCCGCATCGCGTGGTCCGCAGGCGATGTGCTGATCATCGAAACCGCTGGTGGTGGTGGCTGGGGCTCTCGCTTCAACTGACGCCGACGATCTACTCGCAAGGAGTTGCCCATGATCCGCTTCCCGATGTCACGCCGCACGATGCTGGCGCTGGCTAGTCTCGCGATGTTCATGCCCGCGTCGGGTCATGCGCAAGCAACCTATCCGAACAAGCCGATCCGCATCGTTGTGCCCTTCGCGCCCGGCGGCAGCACCGACGTGCTTGCGCGGCGTCTCGCAGATAAACTCGCCGCCGACTGGGGCCAGCCCGTCGTAGTCGACAATCGTCCCGGTGCCGGCGGCACCCTCGGGGCCGACTTCGTGGCCAAGTCTGCACCTGACGGCTATACTTTGCTGGCGGGTGTGACCGGCAGCAACGCCATCGCGCAGGCGCTGTACCCCAAACTGTCCTACGACGTGATCAAGGATTTCGCGCCATTGTCGGTCATGGTGAGCGCGCCGCTCGTGCTTGCCGTCAACCCCGACGTCAAGGCGAAGACGGCGGCCGAGTTTCTCGCTCTGGCCAGGTCGAAACCGGATGCGCTGACGTTCGGCTCGCCCGGCAACGGCACTTCGATGCATCTCACCGGCGAAATGTACAAGCAGGTTGCCGGCGTCTCGATGGTGCACGTTCCCTATCGCGGCAGCGCGGCCATGCTCACCGACCTGATGAGCGGTCAGATCCAGTCGTCATTTGGTGACGTCCTGGTGCTGATGCCGCAGATCCAGGCCGGAACGGTACGTCCACTCGCCGTCACTTCGAAGACGCGGCATCCCATGCTGCCGGATGTGCCGACCCTGGATGAAGCGGGGCTTCCGGGTTTCGAGGCGTCATCATGGCAGGGCCTGTTCGCTCCGGCCGGCACGCCGCCCGACATCGTCGAGAAGCTGGGCGCGGCGGTGATCAAGTACATGCAGTCTCCCGACATCAAGGATTTCTTCGCGTCGCAGGGGTTCGTCGTTCAGGGATCGACGCCAGCGGCATTCAAGGCCTTTGTCGCAAGCGAGGTGCAAAAGTGGACGCCGATCGTGAAGAATTCCGGCGTGCAGGCCAATTGAGCTGGCACGTCCCAACTCTGTAGCGCAGTTGCACCCGAACGACCTCGAAGCGTGTCAGAGTTGAAAGGGCGTTTGCGGTTATTACGGTGAGCAGGACAATACGCAATCGATAACTTTCGTTTTTAGGCATCGCGCCGGAAAACTTTATTACTGCCCCCTAATGGCGCAATATCCGCGTTGCTTCTAGACTTGCTTTTGCGAGTTTTGACGTTGCCGCTCAATTTTCACCAATTTTTGGGGGGCTCACCTTTGGCCGAAAGTGAGATTGCGAGTATTCGCGGAGTACTGCTCTCAAAGCCCCGCCCGGTCGGGTGGGAGCAGCGCCGGCAGCGACTTGATGAAGTCGGGTCGATCTGGCCCGTGGCCGACGATGTGGAGTTGCGGACTGTCGATTGCGGGAATGTCGCGGGGGAATGGTCGTTCTCGCCGGGGGCAGATAAGACGCGCGTACTTCTGTATTTTCATGGCGGCGGTTTTTGTTCGGGATCAATCACCAGCCATCGACGCCTTGTGACAGAGGCGGGGCGGGCTGCTGGCGTAAGCACCCTTGCGATTGACTATCGGCTAGCGCCGGAAAACCCGTTTCCCGCCGCCCACGATGACGCGATGAGTGCTTGGCGATATCTACGCCAGCAGGGCATAGATCCAAGCAATATCGTAGTTGGCGGTGACAGCGCTGGCGGCAATCTCACAATTACGCTGATCAATGCCTTGCGCAGCGCCAATGAGGAGCCGCCGGCATGTGCTTGGCTGATTTCGCCCTGGACCGATCTTTCAATGTCTGGGACGACTCTACAGAGCAAGGACCAGATCGATCCGATCATCCACCGTGGCTACCTCGAGGAATTAGCTGACGCTTATGCTCCAGCATCGCTCGACCGCAGGAGCCCGTTTCTGTCTCCGCTGTTCTCGAACCTCAGAGGATTTCCACCAACACTCATTCAGGTCGGGTCTGCCGAAACTTTGCTCGCAGACTCGACGCGTTTCGCGGAGGCTGCCGCGATAGCCGACGTCGCGACGACGTTGGAGGTGTGGCCCGACATGATCCATGCATGGCCTCTTTGGAATGCTGGTCTTACAGACGCAAGATTGGCGCTCAGGTCAGCTGGACAATTCATCAAGCATCGATTGTCAGATCTAGTTCCGTAGGGGCTGCGAGAGGATTGCGAGCCAGTCGTCTGCGCTCGTGAATATCGGGGTGCGATAACGACCGCACAAAGTCGCCCGCTTCTGGCGCGAAGTCGACATTCAGTAAGTACGATCTGTCTGGTAGGAGCCCCGCCGTCGCCCATTAATTTGGCAGCTCTGCCTAAATCGTGGGAGCGGACGATCCAAATTATTGTGCGCTCAGGGACAAGCTTTCCACGGAGGCACGCCCGTAGGCTCTTTTGAGGTTTGGAACATGGCCGGAGCCATGACAACGTCGAAGGAGCGATCGAATGGTCAAGTTGCATTTTGCCGGCATCCGTAGGCCTTGGCCTGAACCCGGCGCGATGAGTGGATGGCGCGCGGCGGCAGTGGGCGCGCTATTGGCGGTCGGCACCTTTGTTCCGATGTCGGCACAGGCGGCCGTGCCGGCGGCTTGCGCCGAGTTGCAGGCGAAATATCCGGACTGGAAAGGCAAGACACTCGTCAATGCGATCAACCCGCATACGCCCGGCTATGAGTCGATCGATCCCAAGGATCCCAGCAAATATATCGGCTTCGATATCGATCTCGGTGAGCAGATCGGGGAATGCCTTGGCTTCAAGCTAACCTACAAGGCTGTGACCTTCGCCGCCTTGCTGACCACGCTGGCATCGGGCCAGGCGGATATCGTGATCTCCGATATCTATGCCACTGAGGAGCGCGCCAAGGCCGCCGACTTCATCACCTATTCCAAGGTGTTCGACGGCGTGCTGGTCGCAAAGGGCAACCCAAAGAAGATTACCGGCATCAACACCTCGCTGTGTGGCACGGCTGCGGCGGAAAACACTGGCTATGTGGAAGTGCCGCTGATCCAGGCGCTGGGGCCGGAGTGCAAGAAGGAAGGCAAGGCGGAGCCGACCATCCAGCTCTATGACAACAATGCCAACTGCATCCAGGCGATTCTTGCCGGTCGCGCTGACACCTATATCAACGACGTCAACACCGTCGATAACGCGGTGAAGGCCTATCCCGACAAGCTCGAGAAGGCGATCGCGGTGACGATCCCCTATCAGGTCGGCATTGCCGTGCCGAAGGACAAGCCCAAGTTCCGGGATGCTGTGAAGGCCGCACTCACCGAAATCTACAAGTCCGGTGATCAGCTCGCGTTGCTGAAGAAGTGGAAGCTCGATCCGGAAAACCTGATGGAGCCCGGCCTGCTGACAGTCAAGTAAATGCCACTTCTTACGTAAGGGACGATCTGCTCAATGGAGCTGTTCCTCCACTATCTCAGCATGCCGTATATGATCGAGGGCATCCAGGCGACCTTGCAGGTCACCGCCCTCGGTCTTGGTGGCGGGCTGATCCTCGGCCTGATCCTGGCATGGATGCAGCTCAGCAGATTCAAGCCGCTGGCGTCCTTCGCCCGGGTCTATGCCGTGATCTTTCGCGGCACGCCGCTGATCCTGCAGATGGTGTTTGCCTATAACGCCCTGCCGCAGATTGGCATCAAGCTTCCCGCCATTCTCGCTGCCGGTCTGGCGCTGGCTTGTAACGAGGCGCCATTCATTGCCGAAATGCTGCGCTCCGGCGTGCTCGGAGTCGACCGCGGCCAGGTGGTGGCCGGCCAGGCGCTCGGCATGACGCCGGGTGTCCTGATGCGCCGGATTATCGCGCCGCAGGCGATCCGGTCCATGATCCCCGCTTTCGGCAACGAGGCCGTCAGCGCGCTGAAGAACTCATCGCTGGCCTCCGTCATTGCGGTGCAGGAACTGACGCTGCGTTCGACGCAACTGGCATCCTCGACCTTCGACTTCTTCTCGATCTTCTTCGCATCGGGCTTGATCTATCTGCTGCTGACCGCGGCAATTGCGGGCATCCAGCTGCTTCTGGAATGGCGGTTCGACCTCGATCGCACGTCGAAGCGGACCGAACTCATGCGTCTCCTGCCGTGGTATCGCGCGCCTGGTATCGACGATGCGCTGGCGCCGCAGGCTGCCGCGCTGCCGGAGATTTTGTCCGATGGTGGCGTTGCCGAACTGCCTCCGCCGCGGCTGCGGCCGGAACGCGCCGACCGCGCCAAGCGCGCGGAGATCCTGGCGCGCAATAATATCGCCGTCGAGGTCTCGGATCTCCGCAAGAGCTACGACAGGAACGTGGTGCTCGACGGCGTCGACATCACGGTCAGGATCGGTGAAGTGATCGCGCTGCTCGGACCAAGCGGCTCCGGCAAGAGCACGCTGCTCCGCTGCATCAACAATCTCGAACTGTGGGACGACGGCGCCATCAAGGTCGCCGGCCGCCAGCTTGGCTTCAACGCGCATGGCAGGCCGCTGTCGCCGCGTTTGCTCGCTAATGCCCGCGCCGAGGTTGGCGTCGGCATGGTGTTCCAGCAGTTCAACCTGTTCGGCCACCTCACGGCCAGGGAAAACATCGCTGGTCCGCTGCGCTGGGTGCACGGCGTCGCGCGCGCCGATGCCGAGCGCCGTGCCGATGAACTCCTGGCGCGCGTCGGTCTCAGCCATCGCGCCGATGCGCTGCCCAGGCATCTGTCCGGTGGCCAGCAACAGCGCGTCGCCATCGCTCGCGCGATCGCGCCCAATCCGAGCGTGCTGCTTCTGGACGAGCCGACATCGGCACTCGATCCCGAACTGGTCAATGAAGTGCTCGAAGTGATCCGCCGTCTCGCGGTCGAGGACGGCCTCACCATGATCATTTCCACGCATCAGTTGCGCTTCGCGAGCGAGGTCGCAGACCGTGTGGTGCTGCTCGCCGGTGGCGCGATCATCGAGGAGGGGCCGGCCAGCGAAGTCCTGACCAATCCGCGCAATCCCGTCGCTCAGCGTTTCCTCAATGCGATGGAGGCGGAAGTCTCGTGATCGTTACGCGTCGCAAGTTCGTTCAGTTTCTATGAGGGCCTCAGTATGAAGCATCATCTTCTTCCGGTGTCGCCGAAGACCGTTCACTGGGGCTATTTCAGCAAGGTCGTGGCGCCCGCACTGACACTGAAATCAGGCGACCGCGCCACCATCGAGACGCTGACGCATCACGCCAATGATGATTACGAGCGCATGATCGAAGGCGATCCCGGCGCTGAAAGCGTGTTCAAATGGAGCCGCGAGCACAAGGCGGTGGTGCGGCGCGGCTCGGGCCCGACCGAAGGTCCGTTCATCCGCGGCTCCGGCGAAGGCGTCGGCGTGCATCTGCTCACCGGGCCGGTGGCGATCGAAGGCGCCGAGCCGGGCGATGTGCTGGAAGTGCGTATTCTCGACGTGCGCCCGCGGCCGGCCTGCAAGGCCTGTTATGCTGGCAAGTGCTTCGGTTCCAACGTCGCGGCCAATTGGGGCTTCCACTATCACGACCTGATCGAGGAACCGAAGCCGCGCGAGGTCGTGACGATCTTCGAGCTGGATACGTCGGGCGAGCCGTTTGCCAAGGCAGTTTATAATTATGTCTGGACGCCGCAGACCGATCCCGATGGCATCCTGCATTCAACCATCGATTATCCCGGCGTCCGCGTCGATCACGCGACGATCAAGAAGCGCGATAACATCCTGCCCAATGTCAGGGTTCCGGCCCGATTGCATTTCGGCACTATGGGCCTCGCGCCATCCGAGGAGGACTTCGTGTCGTCGATTCCGCCGAGCTACACTGGCGGCAATATCGACGACTGGCGCGTCGGCAAGGGCGCCAAGATGTTCTATCCCGTCGCGGTGCCCGGCGCGTTCTTCTCGGTGGGCGATCCCCATGCCGCGCAGGGCGACAGCGAGCTTGGCGGTACCGCGATCGAGACTTCGCTGACCGGCGATTTCGAGTTCATCCTGCACAAGCATCGCGACCTCGGCGGCACGCCGCTCGAAGGCCTGACGCATCCGATGCTGGAAACACCCGACGCCTGGTCGGTCTATGGCTTTACCTTTCCGAACTATCTCGCCGAACTCGGCGCCAATGCCCAGCTCGACGTCGCCAACTATTCCAGCCTCGATCGGGCCATGCGCGATGCATTCCGCAAGCTCAGGCGTTTCCTGATGACGGTGCACAAGATGAGCGAAGACGAGGCGATCTCGCTGATGTCGGTCGGTGCGGATTTCGGGGTGACGCAGGTGGTCGATGCCAATTGGGGCGTCCATGGCACGATCCGCAAGAACGTCTTCCGCTGCGACTAAGCGGATGAAATCGCACTGAATTCGGTTGTGAGGAGGATGGCGCGGTGACCGGAGAAGTTGCGGGGCAGGGCGCTGTGTCCTTCGGGATGGCACGGAGGTTGCTTCGCTTTGGCTATGAAGGTCGATGCATGAGCCTCCGTCCGTTCACCAGTGAATCCTACTCCGAAGACGACCGCCCCGAAGCATGGCGCGACGTCCTGACTTCGATTGGCCTGCAGCCGACGGCTGCGACAACCACGCATCATGGCCATGCGACTGCAGTTCGTCGGACCTTCGAAGGCATTGCGCTGGCCAAATTGTCTGCCGGCGCACAGGCGATCTCGCCATTGTCAGATCTGGCCAGCGATCATCCCCTCGTATTGCTGCCGCTCGAGGACGGCGTTGCACTGAAGACCGCAGCGGGACATCAGATTGTCGCCGCCGGACATCTGCTGCTGTTGCCACGCAAGGGCGGTTGGAGCGTGTCGTTCCAGCGCGACATGCGCGCGGTGGTGCTGTCGGTGATCTCCGATCCGCTGCATGGCCGGCGCGCCGGCGCATGGGCTATCGCCGATGTTCGGGTCGTGGCGCCCGGTGGCTTCGGCGGTGTGTTCGCGCACATGATCGAACTGACAGCGCGGAATATCGAGGCATTGTCCGATATCGAATGGACCGCGGTCGCGCAAAGCCTTGCAGACCTGCTCCCGACTTTTACGCGCCAATCGGGCGAACCGACCGGGGACCTGAGTAGCGGTACGGCCACCAAGGCGGCGATCCTGCATCGGCTCTGCCAGACCATCGAACGCCGGCTGGACGATGCGGATCTGACGCCGGCCAAGGTGGCGCAGGCCGAAGGCATTTCCGAACGTTATCTGCAGAAACTGTTCGAAGGCACCGGCAGCAGCTTTACGCACTATCTGCGCGAACGCCGGCTGCAGCGCACCTGGGCCGATCTGTCGAATCCGTCCGAGGCGCATCATTCAATTTCCGAAATCGCATTCCGCGCCGGCTTCAACGACTCCGCGCATTTCAGTCGCACGTTCCGTCACCGTTTCGGCCTGTCGCCGCGCGAGTTTCGCCAGAACGAGGCCGAGCGCCTGACAGCGTCTGCGACGGCAGCGGGACAACGCGGCTGGCCGCAGGAAGCGCTGGCGCAGTTGCGCGGTCAGCACGCGCCGTCGACCGCGGGGAAGATTGCACAGCCGGAGCCGGCCGCGACGATCACACACGACATCGCGGATGCGTCGAAGAACCAGCAGCATCATCATCTCGTGGCCGATGCGTCCCGCGTGCACTGGGGCTATTTCAGCCGCTCGTTGCCGCCACAGATCGAGATCAATTCCGGCGAAACGATCACCATCGAAACACTGACGCAGCATGCGTCCGACGATCCCGAGCGGATGATCAAGGGCGATAGCGGCGCTGAGAGCGTGTTCCACTGGACGCGCGATCAGAAGAAGGTGGACCGCCGCGGCGCCGGACCGATGGACGCCTCGGTCTATGGCCGCGGTGCCGGCGAGGGGTTTGGCGTCCACATCTGCACCGGGCCGGTGGCGATCAGGGACGCGCAGCCCGGCGACGTACTGGAAATCCGCATTCTCGACATCGTGCCGCGCGCCAGTCGCAATCCGGATTTCGAAGGTCAGATTTTCGGCAGCAGCGTCGCGGCGTGGTGGGGCTATCATTACAAGGAGTTTCTTGCCGAGCAGAATGCGCGCGAGGCGGTGACGATCTACGAAATTCTCGATCACGACGACGAGCCATATGCGCGTGCGCTCTATTCATATCGTTGGGAGCCGCAGACCGATCCGTTCGGCACCGTGCACAACACCTACGACTATCCTGGCATTCCGATCACGCCGGCCTCCGTGCGGCGTCGGCATGATGTGCTCGACGGCATTCGCATTCCGCTGCGCCCGCATTTTGGTGTCATTGCCGTGGCGCCGCGCGAAGCCGATCTCGTCGATTCAGTGCCGCCAGCCTATTTTGGCGGTAATCTCGACAATTGGCGGCTCGGCAAGGGATCGACGGTCTATCTACCGGTCTCGGTGCCCGGCGCATTGCTGTCGGTCGGCGATCCCCATGCTGCGCAGGGCGACGGCGAATTGGGCGGCACAGCGATCGAATGTTCGATGACTGGAACGTTCCAGGTGGTCTTGCACAAGAAGGGCAATCTCGCCGGCCAGGCATTCGCCGATCTCACTTATCCGCTGATCGAGACCGAGACCGACTGGGTGCTGATGGGCTTCAGCCATCCCAACTATCTCGCTGAATTCGGCGCCAAGGGGCAGAGCGAAGTCTATGCGACCTCGTCGCTCGATCTCGCGATGAAGGACGCCTTTCGCAAGATGCGGCGCTTCCTGATGAACATCAAAGGTCTCACCGAGGACGAAGCGATCGCGCTGATGTCGGTCGCGGTCGACTTTGGCGTGACGCAGGTGGTCGATGGCAATTGGGGCGTCCATGCCATTTTGAGCAAGCGTGTGTTCGACCACACGTCAAAATCATAAGATCCAGGAGACGCGCTGTTGCAATTTCACATGATCTCCGGCGGCCCGAAGCCGGTCGCGCCGTTCAGCCATGCTGTGGAGACCGACGGCTTCGTGTTCGTCACCGGGCAGATGCCGGATACACCGGCAATGCCAGGCGTGCTGCCCGATGGTATCGTGGCTCAGACCAAAGCGGTGATGGAGAATCTGCGCGTCGTGCTCAAGGGGCTCGATCTCGGCTTAGAGCATATTACCATGACGCGAATCTACCTGACCGAGTTCAAGCGGGACTATGCCGCGATGAACGAGACCTATCGCAGCTACTTTCCGCCGGATCGGCTACCGGCGCGGACCTGTGTTGGCGTCACTGGGCTAGCCTATGATGCCTTGATCGAAATCGACTTGGTTTGTCGACGGCCCACATAATGGTCGGTGCGAAGAGATGGAAAACCTAGTTCGCCTTTTCGATCAGGCTTTCCAGCAGGCGCTTCAGGTCGGCAGTTGCCTTGTTGCCGTAGTTCTCCGCGATGTGCGCTTCCTGGCTCAGCGCCAGCGAGTTCAGCCGCTGGGTCAGCGTCTTGCCCCGGTCGAGCGCCTGATCGTGCTGGCCAAGGAGATCGCCGTGGTCATCGTTGAGCAGCATCTCGATCTGGCGCTGCATGTCGCCAGCCGGGCCTATGTTCTGGACCGCGGCCGGGTTGCGCTGACAGGTTCGGCCGGTGAGATTCGCGACGATCCGAGATTGTTGCAGTATCTGGCGCCTTAGAACCAAGAGAAATCGTTGGCACGTACCTCCTTGCAGCCGTCGCTTCAAGGTGAACAACAGCCACTTCTGGCGTTAAGCGGACGCTTCGGTCATCGATGCATAATTTGCTTGAGGAATGCACGGGTTCGATCCTGTTTCGGATCCGAAAAAAAGCTGGCCGGCGCGCCTTCTTCGATGATCCGGCCTGCGTCCATGAACACCACGCGGTCGGCGACCGTGCGCGCGAAGCCCATCTCGTGGGTGACGCAGACCATGGTCATCCCTTCGCGGGCTAGGCCGACCATGACGTCGAGCACCTCCTGGATCATTTCCGGATCAAGCGCCGAGGTAGGCTCGTCGAATAGCATGATCTGCGGCTTCATGCACAGCGCACGCGCGATGGCGACGCGCTGCTGCTGGCCGCCGGAAAGCTGGCTCGGATACTTATCGGCCTGTTCTGAGATCCGTACGCGCTCAAGAAAATAGCGCGCGACCTCGTCGGCTTCCTGCTTCGTTGCACCGCGGATCTTGCGTGGCGCGATGGTGAGGTTCTGCAGCACGGTCAGATGCGGAAACAGGTTGAACTGTTGGAATACCATGCCGACATCGCGGCGAACCACGTCGACATTGCGCGTCGAGTGATCCAACTCGACGCCATTCACCATGATGCGGCCGTCGCGATGTTCTTCCAGCCGGTTAATGCAACGGATCATGGTCGATTTGCCGGACCCCGAAGGCCCGCAGACCACGACGCGCTCGCCGCGCGCCACCGTGAAGTCGATGCCCTTGAGCACTTGGACGTCGCCATACCATTTGGTGACACCGGACATCTGAATGATCGGCGCGGACATCTCTGCAGGCGCTTGCACCATGGTGTTCTCCGAAACGTTGCTCATGATGCCATCCAGCCGCCATCGACGAGGATGTTTTCGCCCGTCATGAAAGTTGCCTCGTCGGAGGCGAGAAACAGCGCTGCATTGGCGACGTCGTCGGGACGGCCCAGCCGCGGCATCGGCGTGCGGCTGGTGGAGTAGTCCATCCAGCGCGGCTCCGCAGCGCGGCCCGGCTTGCCAGTGACAATCTTGCCGGGAGCGACTGCGTTGCAGATGATGTGATCCTTCGCGTAGTCCGCCGCGATCTGCCGCGTCATGTAGACGACGCCGGATTTGGAGGTGCCATAGGCGATGTCTTCCGGGCAGGCGATCATGCCATGTTGCGAGGAGATGTTGACGAGGCGGCCGCGGGCCTCGTTGCGGATATCCTGGGTCAGCATCTGGTTGACGGCGGCGCGCGACATGAGAAATACGCCGGTAAGATTGACCGCCAGCGTCCTGTCCCATTCGGCGAGGCTGGTGTCGGTCAGACGCTTGCCGGTGCCGATGGCGGCGTCGTTGACGAGCACGTCGAGGCGGCCGTAGCGCGCAACGGTCTGTTGGACGGCGCGGATGGTGTCGTTCTCCGAGACGACGTCGATCTGGATGAAATCGACCTCATAACCGTCTGCACGCAGCAGCTCCAATGTCGGAGTGCCGCCCTCGCGTACGTCCATGGTGAGATCCGCGAGCATGAGTCTCGCACCCTCGGCAGCAAACCGGCGGGCGATGGCGCGGCCGATGCCTGAGGAAGCGCCGGTGATCAGAACGGATTTTCCAGCCAGACGCTTGCTCATGCGGGTTCTCCTGCCTGCGGCAACCAGCCGAGATAGTCGCGCGCCGCATCTTCCAGATGAAATTGAGGCTTGAAGCCGGCATCCGCGGCGAGTCGCGCAATGTTCAGCGGCGCGCGGTCCTTCGGCAGGCCATAGATCACGTTGCCCTCTGCCTCGATCTCCGCCATCCGCCAGCGGAAACCGGGCATGTGCGTCGCGATGATCTCGCACCATCGTGGCAGATCGGACAACACACCGCCGCTGACGTGATAGGTGCGGTGCTTCAGCGCGTCGGAGGCGCTCACATTCGCGATGCCGAGGGCAGCGTCGCGGGAATAGATCCAATCGCCGGTCATGCTGCGCGGGAGAATCGCTTCACGGCCGTCGAGGGCCATGCGAAGCACCTGATAATGCGGGCTGAGCGCGTCGCGGACACCGGTCTGCAATTCCCATGGGCCAAAGACCGGCCCGAGCCGGACCACGCGCACGTCGAGCTTGTGAAGGTCGGCGATCCGCAGCGCCGCCTGTTCCGATGCAAGCTTTGTGATGCCATAGAGCGCGGCTGGCGCCGGCGGCGACAAATCCTCCTCGAACAGGCCCGACGCGGCCGGTTGCGAGAAGCCGTACACTGCGACTGAACTGAGCACGGTGACGCGCTTGATGGCGGGCCGCAATGTGACGCGTTCGAGCAGATTGACGGTGCCGCCGATATTGACGTCGACGATCTGGCGCGCAGCGTCATGCTCGCGCTGCGCATTCGGCGTCATCGCGGCGGTGTGGATCACGCGGTCGACGCCGGCCGTGTTCAACGCGCGGTCGACGTCGTCGGCGCTTGTGACATCGCCGGTGACCAGCGTAGCGCCGGCGAGCTCGGGACGCGCCAGCATGTCGTGGCCGGGAGCTGAGAGGTCGAACAGGATAGCGGTCTCGCCCTCGGCGATCAGGCGTTCGGCGAGCGCGAGCCCGATGAAACCGCTGCCGCCGGTGATCAGTGTGGCCATGTCAGCGGGCTTTCAGTGCTTGCCGTTCCAGCCGCGCCACCCAGCGCGCGAACGGATACAGGATGACGAAGAAGATGACGGCGGCGGCCATCAACGGTGTCGGATTGTAGGTCTGCTCCTGGGCGACGCGAGCTGAGCGCAGCAGTTCAGGCAGCGCGACCAGGGCGGCAATTGGTGTCGCCTTGACGAGTTCCAGCGAATTGCTGGCGAGCGGCGCCAGCACGTTGCGGATCGCCTGCGGCAGCACGATGGAGAACACCACATGCAGCGGCTTGAAACCGAGCGCGCGCGCAGCCTCGGTCTGGCCATGGGGCACGGACAGGATGCCGGCGCGGAAGATCTCGCCATAATAGCCGGAATTGTTGAGCACGATGGCCAGCACCGCCGCGGTGAAGCTGCCGAGCGTCAGGCCGAGAAACGGCATGCCGTAGAAGATCAGGATCAGCAGCACCACCACGGGAAACGACCTGAACAGGTCAATATAGATCAGCAGCGCGATATTCACCCAGCGGTTCTTGAAGCTGTACAACACGCCGATGGCGAGGCCGGCGAGAATGCCGAGCGGCAGCGCCACCACCGCGAGCCAGACCGTATAGATCAGTCCCTGCAGCAGCAGCGGATAGACCCGCAACAGCGACTCCCAGTTGGCGAAATTGTCCAGGAAATCCTGCATGCGATCCGCTCAACGCCCCGTGCTGTAGCGATATTCGATCCACCGGCTGGCGATCACCAGCGGCAGGAAGAAGGTGAGGTAGAACGCTGCGGCCAGCGTCAGCGGCGAGGGATTGGCGACCAGCGCCATCACGCTCTGCGCCTGTCCAAGCGTTTCCGGGAGCGATACGGCGGTGCCGAGCGCGGTGCCCTTGCTGATGGAGATGGCGCGGTTGGTCAGAAGCGGGATCGCGAGGCGAATGGCCTGCGGCAGGATGATGGTGATCAGTGTCCGCAGCCGGCTGAAACCGAGTGCGCTTGCGGCGTCCCATTGTCCCCGCGGCAGCGCCATGATTGCGGACCAGAATATCTCGGTGGAAAAGGCCGACAACACCATGCCGAGCGCCAGCACGGTGGTCGCGAAGGGGGACAGCGCCGGGCCCATATAAGGCAGGCCGAAATAGATGAAGACGATCACGACGAGCTGCGGCAGCGTGCGCAGCACGTCGACATAGGCGGTGATGATGAAATTGATCGGGCGCAGGTTGGCGCAGCGTAGCAGCGCCAGCGACAGGCCGAACAGCGTGCCGCAGACAATAATCAAAAGCGATACGATGACCGTCGTGCGAAAGCCCGCGAGCACCTGAGGGAAGGCGCCCGCGATGACTTCTGCATTGAAGTAGTATTCGACGATCCGGTCCATCGGGTGTCCGCCAACCGCAGTCGGACCGGCTCGGGCCGGTCCGGTGTTCACAGCTATCTTGTCAGAACCAGCGTACTACTTGCACGCCGGAACGTGCGAAGTGGGCTCGAAACCCTTGAAGCCGGGAGGGCCATAGCCGAAATACACAGTGTCGATGGCCGAGCCGGCATCGGGCGCTGCGCCATACCATTTCTCGTGCAGCTTGCGCAGGCGGCCGTCCAACTTCATGCATTCGATGACCGCCTCGACCTTGTTGCGATACTCAGTATCTTCCAGGCGGAATGCATAAGCGAAGTTGCGGCCGTTGAAATCCTTGAAGCCGACCTTGATCGCCTTGTTCTGGCTGGCAGCATAGACGGTCGTCGGGATCTCATTTAGCGCTGTGAAGGCGCGGCGCGTCAGCACGGCCTGCACCGTGTCGGGGAATACATCGTAGCGCTGCACTTCGAAGCCGTATTTCTCGGCATTGGCGGTGGCCCAGGTATCCGAGATGGTGCCGCGGTTGACGGCGACGGCCTTGCCCTTGAGATCCTCGAAGCCTTTCATCTCATCCGCAGCGCGGACGATGAAGCCGTTGCCGGTGGAGAACAGCGGTTCGGTATAGAGCATGCGCTCGGAACGCTCGGCGGTGAGGTTCAGCGGGTTGACCAGGAATTCGGCGCGCTTGGCGAACAGCGCCGCGAACAGGCCGGAGAAATTGATGTCGACGATCTCGACCTTCGGGCGGCCGAGATCTTTACCGATCTCGTTGATCAAATCTGCACCGAAACCCTCGGGGCCGTTGGGGCCGCGCACCATCCACGGCGCGACGCCGAAGTCGGACGCGACCACCATCGGCTTGTCGGACGGATGATCGGCTTCCTGCGCGCTGGCGCCGCCGGCGAATGTCGCAGCCGACAGCATTAACGTGAACAGCCAATGCGTTGGTTTCAGTCTCATGGGGATGTCCTTTCGGGTGCGGATGTGGTGGGGCTCAGGGCGTGGGGGGATGAGTGGCCTGCCAGTGACGGGCGATGTCGCCGCGCCGGCAGACCCAGGTGTTGTCATGCTTGGCGACGTGATCGAGGAAGCGCTGCAGGCCAGCGGCCCGGCCGGGATGGCCGATCAGGCGGGTGTGCAGTCCGACTGACATCATCTTCGGCGCGGTGGCGCCTTCCGCATAGAGCATGTCGAAGGCGTCGCGCAGATAGACGAAGAAATCATCCGCCGTTGCCATCGCGCCGCGGCTGAACTTTGCGTCGTTGTTGGCAAGACCGTAAGGCACCACGAGATGCGGCTTGCCGAGCACGCGTGTCCAGTACGGCAATTCGTCGTTATAGGCGTCGGAGTCGTAGAGGAAACCGCCTTCCTCGACCACGAGGCGCCGCGTGTTCACGCTCGGCCCATAGCGGCAATACCAGCCAAGCGGACGCTCGCCGGTGGTGCGCGTGAGGCTCTCGACGGTCTTGCGAATGCGCTCGCGTTCGTCGGCCTCGGACAGCAACGGATGTCGCTCCCAGCGCCAGCCATGGGCGCAGACGTCATAGCCATATTCGCGAATGGCAGCGCAGGCCTCGTCGTTGCGTTCCAGCGCCAGCGCGCAGCCCATAACGGTGGCGGTCATGCCGCGCTCGGACAGAAGGCGCAGTACGCGCCAGAAGCCTATGCGGCTGCCATATTCGAACATCGACTCGGCAGCGAGGTCGCGGCCCTCGACGCCGCCGCCGCCACCTTCGGTCAGGGCCGTTTCGGTGACGCCGTCGCCATCGGCGAACGACGGCTCGGAGCCTTCTTCGTAGTTGATGCAGAAGTTGAGTGCGATTCTTGCTGCGCCCGGCCACTGCGGATGCGGCGGGGTGCGGCCGTAGCCGACGAAGTCGCGGGTGAGGTGATCATCATGCGGCATCGTTGTGATCCCTATGCGCTCTGCGGCATCACGGCGCGAACGTCGCCAGCGATATCGACGAACACGTCGTCGTCCTGCCGGCCTGTCATGCCCATGGCGACAGCGAATTCCATGGCCGCGCCGAGGACGGTCATGGGATGATGCCAGACATTGCGGGCGAAGGTGACGCTTTGATGCGCTCCGGCGATGAAGCAACGCAGGGTGGCCACATCAGGCAGGCCATCCGGGCCGGCATGGCACACGATCGCCAGATATTGGCTGCTGCCGAGCGGTATGAAGGTCTGGGCGGAGAACGGATGACGCTCCAGCGTCGTGATTGGCAGGGGCAGACTGCCGAGCCTGGCGGCGCTGCTGATCCAGAAGGAAAAGATGGCGGCGTCCTCGGCGCGATCGTCCGATGTCGGAAGATAGCGCCGGCGCACGTCGATCGGTCGCTCGGCTACATCGCCGAAGGCGGCAAAGGCGGCCGGGGAGAGCGATTCGGCCGCGACGGTATGGGAAGCAGTGTGGTTCGGCGTCATTCAGGCGGTACATCTGGTTCGTCGGCCTGCTGCGAAGCGGCCCGATATTCCAATGGTATACCAGTGAACCGCCCATGCTGATTTCAGTCAAGCTGCGAAGCCCGGGAAGCTGCGTTAAATTTGGACGGAGTCCGACAAAATTGCGGGCAGCTGCAGAATTTTCGGACATGCAGCCGCAGGGATTCTGCCTGATCGTGGCCTAGCCGTGAGGCTCGGGCAGGAAGATCCCGAACCGTTCGAGCAATCCCTGCCGCACATTAGTGAGATGCAGGATCATCGCCTGACGGGCTGCGGCGGCATCTCGATCGATGATGGCATCGATAATCGCCAGATGCTCGCGGGTGGCGGGCAGCAGCCGGCCGGGGTTGCGCTCCACATTGCACATCCGGATCTTCTGCCGGATTTCTCCAATCAGCTTCTCAAGCGAGCGATTGCCGCAATGCCGCGCGATCTGGTCATGAATTTCATCGTCGAGGGTCCAGTGAGCCGTCCCGGACACTGTCGACGCAGCAATGATCTTCTCCAGCGAGGCCCTGATCGGTGCAAGGATATCCAGTGCGATGCGGGTCGCCGCAATGAACGTCGCTTCGCTCTCCAGTACCATGCGGAGATGGACCAATTCGAGCAATTCCGCCATCTCGATTGTGCGGACCACTACGGTGCCGTTGGACAATTGCTCGAGCCGGCCTTCGCCCAGCAACCGGCTGATGCCTGCCCGCAGCGGTGTCCGCGAGACTTTCAGCCGCAGTGCAAGCCGGCGCTCTTCGATCACCTCACCGGGCTGCAGCTGTCGCGACTCGATCAGGTTGTGCAGCTTCAAATAGGTTGCGTCTGTTATGCTGCCATTGGTCCGTGCCGGGCGTTTGCTGGTTGATTTCTTTGCTTTGCTGACAGAAGGCACGGACATTGCTTTCGACGATTGGATGGAAATGCCGCCATATCGGTAGACGTACGCTACGTTCTCGCCGCTGGCCAAGCCGAAGCTCTGGATGAGCCACCCATTCTCAATTGGCGGCCCCTTTTATGCAAGACTTCGTCGCGCAACATCGAGACGTCCTTGTCGAACTGCTGCGTGCCAGATCAAGCGGATTGTGCACTCTCTGATATAAATTGCATACAGAAGAGCTGCGCACGTCAAATGTGCTATGTTGTTTGCGATGCAGGTGACGCTCGATCCGACAGGCGTCGATGCGCAGGCGAGGGGCATAACACGTTGGATTTCCGGCAGTTACGCTATGCTCTTTCGGTGTCGAAGGAACGCAGCTTTACCCGAGCCGCGAAGCGGCTGAACATCTCGCAGTCGGCCGTCAGCGAACAAGTCAGGCTGCTCGAGGAGGAAGTGGGTTTCGATCTATTCACGCGGACCTCGCGGGGCATCGAAGCGACTGATCGCGGGCGTACCTTTCTCTATGAATCCGAACGCGTGGTCGGCGATCTCCTGAGCCTGTCCGATACCGCGCGGCGACTGCGCGGAGCGGTGCTCGACACGCTGACAATTGGGATGGGCTCGGGCATGGCGCAGATCTTCATGCCGCGTCTTTTCGCCGACCTCAAAGGCCAGCTCCCGGGGGCGCGGCTCGAAATCATCACGGCTCCAACGCGCAACATCTTCACGGAACTGCATGAGGAACGGATCGATGCCGGCCTGGCCATCGAGTCGGATCCGGACCGGTTGCCTTCCGGGCTGGTGGTTGACCGGCTGGTCGATGCCGAAATGGCGCTGATCGTTCCGGTCAAACATCCGCTCGGGCGCGGCAAGCAGCCGGTCGATATCGGTCGTCTTCTGGCCGAGCCGTTGATCATGAGCGAACTCACCGTCGGCTACGGTCAGGTGGTGATGTCGCTGTTCACGGACCTCGGCATGCGTCCGAACGTGATCGCTGTCGTCGATAACATCGAGACCATCAAGATCATCGTGCAGTCCGGCGGGGGCATCGCCATCGTGCCGCGTGCCTGCGTCGCCAATGAAGTTGCACTCGGTCTGTTGAAGGCGATGCCGATCGCGCCGGCGCGAAATGTTGCATTCAGCCTGTTTCGTAGGCGTCAGCCAATGTCCCGGCGCAAGGAAACTGCGCTCCAGAAGATGCTCGAGATGCTGAAAGGCTGAAAGAAGGGAGCTATCTGTTTTTCCGATGGCTCCATCGATAATCGGATTTTGACTCCGCAGCGGCCGCGGACCCATGCTGGCACATCTTCACATCGGAAGTTGTCAGCATGTCTCAAACCGGCGCTCCTCGTTTTCGTATCGGAATCGATACCGGAGGGACCTTTACCGACATCGTGTCGGTGGATGCTGCCACCGGTGCGATGGCGGTCACCAAGGTGTCGAGCACGCCGTCCAATCCAGCGATCGGTCTGGTGCGCGGCGTCAACGACATTCTCGCGCGGGCGGGTGCCGGGCCGGCAGATGTTGCCGGGCTGGCTCACGGGACGACTGTCGCCACCAACGCACTGCTGCAGGGCGGCATCGAATCGCTGGGGCTGATCGTCACCTCGGGCTTCCGCCATTTGCTCGAAATTGCGCGACAGTCTGTGCCTGATGGTTACGGCAATTCCTATTTCTGGGTGAAGCCGGAGCGGCTGGTGCCGCTGCAATTCGTACGCGAGGTCGGCGGTCGCTTTGACTTCAAAGGCAATGAGTTGCGTCCCCTCGATGAAGCCATGGTGCGGGAGGCCGCACGCTTCTATCGCAAGCATAAGGTCCAGGCGATCGGCATTTGCCTGATGCACTCCTACGCTAACGATAGCCACGAGCGTCGCGTCGCCGAGATCGTCGCCGAGGAATATCCCGAAGCGACGTTGTCGCTGTCCTGTGTCGTGTTGCCGGAATATCGCGAATACGAGCGCGCGGTCACAACCCTGGTCGATGCGTTCGTAAAGCCCTATCTCGACCGTTATCTGAAGCGCGTGCATGACGAGTTGGGTCCGCTGCAGAGCGTGCCGTTCCTGGTCATGCAGTCGAGCGGCGGCGTTGCCAGTTCCGAACAGATCCTGCGCAAGCCGATCACGACAGCGCTTTCCGGCCCCGCGGCAGGCGCTCTCGGGAGCGCGGTCATTGCCGATATCGCCGGCTTTCCCGATCTGGTGACGCTGGATGCAGGCGGGACTTCGACCGACTTTTGCCTGATCGAAAACGCCAAGCCGCAACTCACCAACGGCGGTTCGGTTGGGCAGTTTCCGGTTCGCATCCCGATGATCGACATCTCCACCATCGGCATTGGTGGTGGTTCGATCGCCTGGATCAGTCGCGAAGGGCACCTCAAGGTAGGGCCGCGCAGCGCCGGCGCGGTGCCGGGGCCGATGTGCTATCCGAACGGCGGCAATGAGCCCGCGATCACCGACGCCAATCTGGTACTGGGGCGACTGCCCCCGGCGTTGATCGGCGGCGGCATCGCGCTCGATGTCGCGCGCGCTCGCGCCGGCATCGCCGCGCTGGCTTCAAGGCTGCCGGGTAACATGACCGCGGAACAACTCGCTCTGGGTATCATCGAGATCGCCAACTGGGCGCAGGCCAATGCGATCCGTCAGATGACCATCCAGCGGGGCATCGATCCGCGCACCTTCGCGCTGCTGTCATTCGGTGGTGCAGGCCCGGTACAGTCGCCGGCGGTGATGGATCTGCTCGGGATGAAGGCCTGTATCGTGCCGCCGAATCCCGGCAATCTCTCCGCCTTTGGCCTGCTTGCAGTGGACTGGCGCACCGACCACATGGTCACCAAGGTGATGCATGAGGACGCCATCGACCTTGCCGATATCGCGCAGCGCTATGCGGCACTGGAAAAAGAAGCCGTTGCCAATCTCGAGCGCGATGGCATTCCTGCCTCGCAGATACGGTTGGTGCGCGAGGCAGACCTTCGCTACGCCGGGCAGTCGATGGAGGTGCGGGTCACCGCGCCTGCAGGACCCACGGACGCGGCGTTCCTTGCGGGTCTCACCGGCGCATTCCACACCGCGCATAGGAAGACCTTCGGCTACGACTATGCGAGCCAGCAGAAGATCGAACTCGTCAACCTCTGCGTCTCCGGTTTCGGCGTGATCGATCGGCCGCAGATGCCGAAGCTCGCCGCAGGCGACGGCACGTTTGCAGCGAAAGGTACGCGTCCGGTTTATTTCGAATCCGGCTTCGTCGATACGCCGCTCTATGACCGTGCGACGCTGCCGCCCGGCGCAAAGATTGCCGGTCCCGCCGTCGTCGAGGAGTTCGGCTCCACAACGATGGTCTTTCCCAAACAGTATGTCGAGGTCGATCCGCACGGCATTCTCGTGATCCGTCCGCTGTCGTCGAAGGAGGCGATGTGATGAACCAGCATAGCAGGCATCCCTGGCCCACTGCGCCCGCGCGTGACGTCGTCCATGTCGACCCGATCGTGTTGCAGATCGTCGAAGGCACGCTGAATTCCATCGAGGCGGAAATCGAATACGCCATCGAGCGTACCGCACGCTCGCCGATGATCCGCGAAGCGCACGACTATCGCGTCGGCCTGTTCGATCGCTATTGCCGCAAGCTGACCGGGCGTTCCTATTCGGCGATGCCGAATGCAGTCGTTCGTGACTTCCCGCCGGAAACCATGAAGCCCGGCGACGTGTTCCTGATGAACGACACCTATCTGACCGAGGGCTCGATCGGCCATCTGCCAGATCTCTGCAGTACGGTGCCGGTGTTCCACGAAGGCATCGTGGTCGCCTATATCCAGGCATTCGGCCATCACGACGACGTCGGCGGCAAGGTACCTGGCTCGATGCCCGGCACGGCTGCCACGGTGTTCGAGGAAGGCATGGCGATTCCGCCGGTGAAGATCTACAGCGAGGGCGTCAAGAACGATGCTGTTTTCACCATCATCAAGCGCAACACCCGCGTGCCGGAAATGCTCTCCGCGGATCTCGACAGCGAGGTGCAGGCCTGCCTGATGGGCGCGCGCCGTATGCAGGGATTGTTCGAGCGTTTCGGCAAGGACCAGGTCGAGGCCTGTTTTCAGGCCATCCTGGACAAGTGCCGCGACATCTACCGCAACGAGTTGCTGAGCAAGATCGCGGATGGCGAATATGCGTGGGAGGACTATGTCGAACACGATGGTCTGACTGATCCCAAGCTGCACAAGATCGCGATCAAGATGACCAAGAAGGCCGGCAAGATTGTGCTGGATTTCAATGGCACCGATCCGCAATCCACCGGCCCGATCAACTGGCCGACTGACTACGCCGACGGTGCCTTCCTGATCAAATGGATCGCGCCGATCCTGCGGAATCTCGCCGACACGCCGGAGCGTGCCGCTGAAATTCACGTCAATGAGGGCGTGTGCGACGTGTTCGAGATCGTCTTTCCGCCGAAGGGCACGCTGATCACGCCGGAATGGCCGGCGGCGACCAATGCGCGCTCATTCGTGCTGCTACGTAGCCTCGGGCTACTGGCCGGCGTGGTGGCAAAGGCGGTGGACGGGCGGATGCCGGCGGATCAGGAAACCATCCGCTATACCGGCTTCTACGGCAACGATGCGGATGGCAAGCCGTTCTTGTCGCGCGAGGTGCTCGGTGGCGGGTCCGGGGGCCGCTATTATGCCGACGGCAACGACGCGATCCATATCGTGCCGGACTCCCGTAACCAACCAGCCGAATTCACCGAGACCCGGTTTCCGGTAATGGTGGAGAAACTGGCGCTGTCGACTGATTCAGGTGGTGCCGGCTTGCGGCGCGGCGGGCAGGGCTATGAGAAACACTATCGCGCGCTGGTGGATTGCCGCACCATCGTCACCGCAGATCGCGTCCGCCTGGGCTGCTACGGGCTGAAGGGTGGCAAGGCGGGCGAGCCGTTCTGCGTCACGATGGACGCCGAAGGCGAAGCTCGCAAGCTCGGAGGCCTGGTCGATGGCGCCGAGGTGAAGAAGGGCCAGGTCGTGCAGGTGGTCACCACAGGCGGCGGCGGCTGGGGCGACCCGTTAACGCGGGAACTGCCGCTGGTGCTGCGCGACGTCATCGAAGGGCGGGTCTCGATCGCCGCGGCGGGGCGGGACTATGGCGTGGTTTTCACGGCAGCCAGCACGGCGGACGAACCGGTGATCGACGAAGCCGCGACTGAGGCAAAGCGTGCGACGCTGGCCAAGGCGCGGCCAAGCGATCTGCCCATGATCGATCGCGGCGAGGGTTACGAAAAGATGCTGCGTGGAGAATTTCGGTCCCGGATGTAGCGGCGACAAGGCAGCCGCTGAATCAGTTCATGCGGCACGAGTCTTGCTCTGAAATGAGGCAGCCGCCGCATGGGGCGTGAACGTTCAAGGCGAGGGGGCTCGCCATGCTGGTAACAGGAGTTGCACGTATGAAGTCGCTGGTTCGTTTGACATTTGCCTTGGCCGTCGCAGCAACCCTGACTGGTTTTTGCAACGGAAGCGCGTCGGCGCAGGACAAGGTTGCGGTAGGCGTGTTCCCGCTGAGCTCGTCCCTGCCGTACTTTGTGGCGCTGGAGAAGGGATTCTTTAAGGAGCAGAATATCGAGCCGGAAATGACCAAGCTGATGGGCGGTCCGGCCAATGTCGCGGCGATGATTACCGGCCAGATCGAGGTCTCGGCGGTGCTGATCACGCTCGAAGGCCTCAATGCCAATATCAAGAAGCCCGGCGTGGCGATGTATATCGGCATGCACAGCCAGAACAAGACCTTCAAGATGGAGCAGTTTGTGGTGCGGACCGGTGTCAAGGCCGACACCATTGCCGATCTCAAGGGCATGAAGCTGATGTCGGCGCCGGGGCCGGCCAATCTCAACACCGCCAAGGGCGTGCTCGCCAAGATCGGCCTCAAGGATGGCGACTACACCATCGACCAGCTCGACATGGCCCAACACGTCAATGCGCTGCAGGCCGGTACCTTCGACGGCGGCTATACGTTAGAGCCGCAGGCCTCGATGATGATCAAGGCCGGCGTCGCGCGCACCATCGAGGCTGGCGTCATCTCGAAATACATTCTCGGCGACGAGAAGGGTGACGCCTATGCGGCCGGCTGCGCCATCACCAGCGATTTCATCCAAAAGCGCCCCGAAGTCGCCAAGCGCTTCGCGATGGCTTGGGCCAAGGCAGTCGACTACATCAACAAGAACCCGGACGATGCCCGTAAATATCTCGCCAAAAACACGTTCACGCCTGACAATGTCGTCGATATGGTGCCGATGGTCGGCTACACCATGACCAAGGACATGTCGCCAAACCAGCTCAGCGACCTGCAAAAACTGGCGGATTTCGGCGTCTCCATTGGAGTAGTGCCAGAAAAGGTCGACGTCACCAAATATCTCTACAAGTACTGAGCGTCGGTGGGCGGAATGCAAAGCATCGTGACGGCTCCATTGTCGGCAAACGCAATCGAGGCATCGCGGCGCACCGCTCCCCATGTCACCATTCGTGGGCTGAGCAAGCGTTTTCCCGATGCGGTGATCTACGAAAATTTCGATTTCGACATCCCGCGCGGCAAGCTGATGTCGGTGTTCGGTCCCAATGGCTGTGGCAAGAGTACGCTGATCAACATGATCGCCGGGCTCTACCCCATGGACTCCGGCGAGATACTGTTTGACGGCCAGCCGCTGAACAAGATCAATTTCGGCTATGTGTTCCAGAACTATCGCGAGGCGATGTTTCCCTGGCTGCGGGCCTTCGACAACATCGCCTATCCGCTGAAGGTGCGCGGCGTGCCGAAGGGGGAACGCATCCGCCGGGTCGAGAAGATCGTCGCCAACCTCAACGTCAAGATCGATCTCAACCTCTACCCCTATTACATGTCCGGCGGGCAGCAGCAGCTCGTCTCGATCATGCGGGCGCTGGTGGTCGATCCGGAAATCCTGTTCCTCGACGAACCGTTCTCGGCGCTGGATTACGAGATGACGTTGTTCATGCGCGAGCAGTTGCAGCGCGTCTTCATGGAGACCGCGACCACCACGGTGCTGGTCTCGCACGACCTCGAAGAGGCCGTCTACCTCTCCGATCGCATCCTGTTGCTGTCGCGCCATCCGGCGCGGGTGGTCGAATTCGTTCCTTATGAAGCGCCGCGTCCGCGCAGCGACAGGACCATGACCGAGCCCGATTTCATCACCACCAAGGCGCATTGCCTCGAAATCTTCCAGCGCGAAGTGCGGAAGGGCTGATGCGATGATAAAACGTCTCGAATTCCTGCTGCCGCTGATCGGTGTCGTTGGCCTCCTGCTAGTCTGGTCGCTGGTGGCCTGGCTGAAAATCGTCGACCCGGTTCTGCTGCCGTCGCCATCGGCAACCTTTAAGGCGCTGTGGAACGGGATGAGCAATGGCAAGCTCGGCATCGATTTCGTCAAGACAGTGCAACGGACGATCTATTCGACGGTTATCGCCGCCATTGTCGCCATCCCGCTCGGCATCCTGCTCGGCTCGTCCGAGCGGCTCTATCGCTCGGTGGAATTCGTCATCGACTTCTTCCGCTCCACGCCGGCCTCGGCCATGTTTCCGCTATTCCTCGTCTTGTTCGGCGTCGGCGACCGTACCAAGATCGCCGTCGCCGCGTTCGGCGCGGCGCTCGTCATCCTCTTTAACGTTGCCTATGGTGTGATGAATGCGCGCAAGACGCGGATCTTGGCCGCGCGCGTGATGGGCGCGTCGCGTGTTCGCGTGCTGTGGGACGTGATGTTGCTGGAATCACTGCCGCAGACCTTTGTTGGCCTCCGCAATGGCGTGTCGTTGGCCCTGGTCATCGTGGTGGTGGCCGAAATGTTCATCGGCTCCACCGACGGCCTGGGCCAGCGCGTGTTCGAGGCACAGCAGCTGATCGAGATGCCGGACATGTATGCCGCCATCTTCGCTGCGGGCGCGCTCGGCTATGGCCTCAATCTGCTGTTCCTGACCATCGAACGCCGCTTCGTGCACTGGTCGGGAAAATAGCCAGCTTAACCGTTGTCATCGCCAGTGGTCGCTGACCCGCGATGACGAATGAGAAACCGCATGACTGATGACTTCACGCGTAAATCCGCCGTCGAACTCGCGTCGCTGATTGCGAGCAGGTCGGTCAGTCCCGTCGAAGTGCTGGATGCGCATCTGGATGTCATCGCGCGCGTCAACCCGAAGCTCAATGCCATCGTCACTTTGGCCGATGCAAGCGCACGGGCCGCGGCAGAAAATGCCGAAGCAGCGGTGATGCGCGGCGATCGCCTTGGCGCGCTGCATGGACTGCCCGTGGTGATCAAGGATATCACGCCAACGGCCGGCATTCGCACCACATATGGTTCGCCGCGGTTTAGAGACCACGTCCCTACGGAGGACGCTGAAGTCGTGCGGCGGCTGAAAGCCGCGGGCGCCATCATTCTAGGCAAGACCAACACGCCTGAATTCGCTGCCGGGGCCAACACCTTCAATGATGTATTTGGGGTCACGCGCAATCCATGGAATTCAGCGCTGAGTCCATCCGGCTCATCCGGTGGTTCGGCAGTCGCAGTTGCCACCGGGATGGCATCGCTGGCGCAGGGCACTGACTTTGGATGTTCGATCCGGATGCCGGCGTCGTTCAATGGCATCGTAGGTATTCGTCCGACACCAGGGCTGACCCCGAACTATCCGATGCCATTGGCTTGGGATCCTGGCCAGGTGCATGGCCCTTTGACGCGCACGGCGGAAGACGCCGCGCTGATGCTGGATGCAATGATTGGCTTCAGTCGACGCTCGCCGATTTCAGTGGCGCCGCCATGGTCGAGTGCGTTCACGATCGTCGACAGCGTTCGGGACTTGAAGGGGCTCCGCATCGCTTATGTCTCGGATATTTCCGGGATCGGCGTGGATAACGAGATCGATGTGATCTGCCGCGCCGCCACAATGTCGTTGCGGGATGTCGGTGCGACGGTCGAGGAAATCCATTTTGATATGTCGGATGGCAAGGCTCCGTATCAGGCGTGGCGAGGGCTTTGGATGGTTGGTCAGCAATATGAAAATCTCGATCAACTCGAGGAGTTCGGCATCAACCTGAAGCACAATGTAAAGGCCGGGCTGAAGATTACGCCGCTGGATTTTGCCGCGTCCGAGCACAAACGCATGGAATTGTTCCTCGAATTTGCCAGGTTGTTCGAGAGTTTTGATCTCCTGATGACGCCACAATCGCCGGTCAAGCAATTCCCGGTGAATATGAACTTTCCGACCGAGGTCAACGGTAGAACGCTCGACAACTATACCGACTGGATCGCAGGATCATTCCTCGTCACCCTCATGAGCCTGCCAGCTGGCTCGGCGCCTGCAGGGCTCACGAGCGAAGGCCTGCCGACCGGCATTCAAGTCGTTGGCCCACGTTTCGAAGAGCCACTCATTCTGTCGGCGATGAAGTTCCTGCAGCTGGCCCATCCGATCGGCTGGCCACCGCACCGATAGTTGGATCGCCCGCTTTATCACGATGCGGCGATACGAATGCCCATGTTGCTCCGCAGATCTGCGTCTTAGTCTATCGTGCGAAGTTCGCTGCGATACGCTGCTGGAGGTAATCGTGCGCGGAGATCGGGTCGTAGATCTTGCCTGGACCCTGAATCATCGCATCCTTGTTCGCCTGGCAAAAGAACGGGAGAGAATAGCGCGAGCCAAGATATTCGTCGGCCCTCGGCATCCGTACGCGATGCAGAGTCGAGAGGAGCCGGTCGTCGCTCCAGCGGCGTAACATGTCGCCAATGTTGCAGGTGATGACGCCCGACGCCGGTTCAACATCGGTCCATTCCAATTCGGCGGCTTCCTTGCCTGGGCACAGCTGTAGGCCGCCCTGACCAGGGCGTTGGTGCAGGAGCGTCAGGCAATCAAAATCAGTATGGGCTCCGGCCCGCCAGCCGGTGTAATCCTCGGGCTTGGCGTTCGTCATCGGCAGGTAATGCAGCAGTCGTAGGGTGCTCTGATATTCCGCGGATTGCGGATCGTGCGCTTCGGTGAAGAAGTCTGGCTTGAAGCCGAGTTTAAGTGCGAAGCACGACAGCACCTTCATGCCGACTGCCCAATTGGCGCGCTCAAAGGCCAGCATCGCAGCCTTGAAACCAGGGATTTCGTCACCTGTCGGCCACAGGTGAGCCATCCGGGGCAGAGTGATTTGGTAGGACTCTTTATTGTCCGCCGTTCCCGTGGATGGGCGAACTTGGCTTTTGTACTCCCAACCGGCATTGGTGCCTTTGCCGAGGGGGTACTGTGCCTTTACGCTTGGAGCGAGCGCGAAAAACTTCGCGGTCATATCGAAGGCCTCGTCGACCTGCTCTTGCGGAATGCCGTGATTGATCAGCTGGAAAAAGCCGATCTCAGTCGACGCAGTCCAGAGCTGATCAGCAATCTCCTGCTTTCGAACTTCGAAACTGGCAAGGTCAATACGCGGGATGTCCCGGTGCTTGAGACCACCAACACCGCCAAAATTAGTTTCCTGGTTCAATTCGTCGAGGGCGTACCCGGCATTGCTCTTTGTCGTCATGTCACACTCCATCATCGGCCAAGGTGCGAAACTGCACGAGCGAGGCGCGATAACCTAAACGGCATGATGATGCCGTGTGATTATCGCTGCTCCTCCCGTTGAACAGGATCGCTGCAGATCTGACGGACTGGAAAATGAACGATAGAATTGCATCTTGCCGGCGCCAGAACGAAACAACGATCTTTGCCGAGCAATGTCCCGAACCGCACTGGTTCTGACCGCTTCTACTCTGAGGACAGTTCACCAAGACGCGTTCAAGGCGGCAAGCCTATAGGTTGGGCAGTGCGCTGAAAACAGCAGCTTGACACTCCGCATCTTCTCGTCAAGATTATTGACTAACTAGTTAGTAATGACGGGATGGGCGGTCGTGGCTATGGCGTCAGGCGGAAAAATCCGGGTTGCGGTCGATATCGGTGGAACATTCACCGACATCGCATTGTTCCTTGAGTCTGGCCTGATCCATCAGAGCAAGATCTCCTCGACTCCTGAGGATCCCAGCCGGGCGGTTGTCGATGGCGTGGGCAGCTTGCTGGCGGAGCTGTCGATTGAGCCCTCCGCCGTGGCCGAAGTGCTGCACGGCACCACCGTTGGCTCCAACACCATCCTGCAGAGATCTGGTGCCAAGACCGGGCTGATCACCACACGTGGCTTCCGGGATGTACTCGAGATCGGGCGCATCCGGATGCCCGACATGTTCGATCTGACATGGGTGAAGCCGCAGCCATTGGTGCCGCGTCGCTATCGGATGGAAGTCACCGAACGCATGGCGGCCGATGGTACGACGGTCGAGCCGCTGTCCGAAGCCAGCGTGATCGCAGCCGGAAAGGCCCTGGTCGCCGAGGATATCGAAGCCGTCGCCATCGCGTTCATCAACAGCTACCGCAACCCGGCTCACGAATTGCAGGCTGAAGCGATCCTGCGGGCGAACTTCCCGCAATTGCTGGTAACGACATCCTGCGCGGTGCTGCCCGAGATGAAGGAATATGAACGGACCAGCACGACGGTGGTGAACGCCTATCTGCTGTCGGCGATGCGCACCTATCTGCAGAAGCTTGAGACGGGTCTGCGCTCGATCGGTGTGGCCGCGCCCATTCTGGTCATGACGTCCAATGGCGGCATGCTGGCCGCCAATGTCACCTGCGAGAAGCCGGTACTGGTGGTGGCATCCGGTCCGGCTGGCGGCGTCATCGGCGCGGCGCGACTCGGTATTGCGCGCGACGATCGCGATGTCATCGTGTTCGACATGGGTGGCACCACGGCCAAAGCTGTCATCATCGAGGACGGTCGCCCGACCATGACGTCGGAATACGAATTCCGCGACGGCATCTCGACATCGAGCCGATTCATCAAGGCCGGCGGCTATATGCTCAAGGTGCCCGCCATCGATATCGCCGAAGTCGGCGCTGGTGGCGGCTCCATCGCAGGCATCGACAAAGGTGGCCTGCTCGTCGTCGGCCCGCAATCCGCGGGCGCTGTCCCGGGGCCTGCCTGTTATGGGCTCGGCAACGACAAACCGACAGTGACGGACGCCAATGTCGCGCTCGGCTTCATCAATGCGACCTCGCTGGCCGGCGGCAATCTGAATATCGATCGCAAGCTGAGCGAGGCCGCCATTCGCACCCATGTGGGCGATCCGCTTGAACTGTCGCTGCTGGACGCCGCCCATGGCATTCGTGCCGTCGCCAATGCGGCGATGGCGCGTGCAGTGCGCGCCGTTACGGTCGAGCGAGGCCGCGATCCGCGCGATCTCACGCTGATGGCGTTCGGCGGCAACGGCGGCGTGCATGCGCCCGATCTCGCACGCCAGCTCGGCATTCCGCGCGTGGTGGTGCCGCCGATGTCGGGCATCTTCAGTGCGCTGGGGATGCTGGCCTCCGATATCGAACACACTGCGCTCAAGACCGTCAGTCTGTATCTCGACAGGATGCAGGTCAGCGATCTCAAGGCCATCAAGTCCGAGCTGCAGCAACAGGTCGCCGGGCAACTCGCCGGTGACGGCTATCAGGCCGAGCGCACGATGTTCCTCTGGGAAGCGGATCTGCGCCACGAAGGCCAGGCGACCGAATTGACGGTCCCCTTTGAAGGGGAAGATTTCGAGCAAATCCGCGAGCGTTTCGTCGCCGAGTATTTCAAGACCTATGGCTATCGCGATGCCACGCCGATCGAGCTGATGAAAGTCCGCGTCGCCGGCCGGGGCCTGCGGGAGAACCGTCTGGATTTTTCGGCCATGAAGATCGCGGCGCGACAGGGCGCATCGCGCTCCGGAACGCGTGACGTGTCCTTCGCGCGTGGCGAGGCTGCCGTCGCCGTTGATATCGTCGATCGCAACGCTGTGGGATCGTCGCCGCGGCAGGGACCGCTGATCATTGAGGAGTTCGATGCCACCATCATCGTGCCGCCCGATGCCAGGGTGCACAAGGATCCCATCGGCTGCATCGTGCTGGAGTTTGAGGCATGAAAATCGACCCGATCACCTTCGCAGTCATCAAGAGCGGCCTGGATTCCATCGCCGACGACATGGCCTATACGGTCGTGCGCATCGCGCGTTCGGAAATCGTCAAGGACGTGATGGACTTCTCTGCGGCGATCTGCGCAGGCGACGGTCAGATGGTGGCGCAGGCCAAGACCATTGCCCAGCACCTCGGCGCGATCCCGGAAGCCATGGCTTCGGTGCTGGAGAAGTACGAAGGCGATCTGCATGACGGCGACGTCGTGATCATGAACGATCCCTATCATGGCGGCATGCATCTGCCGGACATCTTCATGTTCGTGCCGATCTTCCACAGCGGCAAGCGGCGCGCTTTCGCGGTGGTGATCTGCCATCACACCGACGTCGGCGGCCGCGTACCGGGCTCCAACGCATCGGACTCGACAGAGATCTATCAGGAAGGCCTGCGGATCCCGCCGCTCAAGCTCTATGACCGCGGTGTGCTGAACACCACGCTGGAGACCTTGATCAAGATCAACGTTCGCGTGCCCGATCGGGTATGGGGCGATCTGTCGGCGCAATTTGCGGCTGCTCAGGTCGGCAAGCGCGGCCTCGAGAAGCTGATGCAGCGCTACGGCGCCGACGATGTCGATGCTTATATGCAGGAGCTGCTCGATTATGCGGAGCGGCTGACGCGGCAGGAGATCAAGACCTGGCCGAAAGGCACCTATCACTTCACCGACCATATCGACAGCGATGGTTTTTCCGATACGCCGATCCCCATCAAGGTCGCAATCACCGTCAATGGCGATGGCACGCTTGATGTCGACTATGCGGGATCGTCACCGCAGGTGAAGGGAGCGCTGAACTCAACGCTCAGCTTCACGCATTCGTTGACCTATCTCAGCGTCCGCTGTGTCTTGGCCAAGGACGTGCCGAACAATGTCGGCCTCTTCCGTTGCATCAAGGTGAAGGCGCCGGAAGCCTCTGTGCTGAATCCCGTCATGCCGGGGCCTTGCGCAGCCCGTGCGCTGACCGGCTATCGTGTGTTCGACACCATGCTGGGCGCGCTCGCGCAAATCGTGCCGGACAAGGTGCCGGCGGCGGGCGAGGGCGGCAATAGTGTCATTTGCATTAGCGGGCTGCGCCCCAACCGCCAGCCCTTTATTATCGTCGATATGATCTGCGGAGCCTGGGGTGGTCGCCCCGACAAGGACGGGCTCGAAGCCGTCACCAATGCCTCGCAGAATCTCTCGAACATGCCGGTCGAGGTGATGGAGGCCGAACATCCGGTTCGGATCGAGGATTATTCGTTCGTGCCCGACAGTTGCGGTGCAGGACAATATCGCGGGGGTGTCGGTATTCGCCGCAGCTATCGCATTTTGGCGCCAGAAGCGCTGCTGCAACTGCGCACCGACAGGGTCAAGTTTCCCCCCTACGGCCTCAATGACGGAGAGCCCGGCGGCCGATCGAACAACTATATCGAGATCGGCAACGAGCGTACGGCCATTCCCGGCAAGATCACGCGCAATGTGAGCGAGGGCGCGCTACTGATCCACGAACAGGCCGGAGCTGGTGGCTTTGGCAATCCGTTGCTACGCGATCCCCTTGATGTGCGTGAAGACTTTCTGGACGGCAAGATCACGGCGGAGTTCGCGCGAAAGCACTATGCCGTGACATTCGGCCCGCATGGCGTGCTGGACGTCGAGGCGACTGCGGCTCTACGATCCGAGCGTGCCGCCTCGCCAACACCGGAAAGGCGCCATGGAGCTTAGTGTGGCGGCACCCAGCAAGATCACCCGCAATCCGGAAGCGAGCCGCGCCAAGATCCTTGATGCGGCGCGGATTGAATTCGTGTCGAACGGGCTCAACGGCGCGCGGGTCGATCGCATCGCCGAGCAATCCGGCGTCAACAAGAACCTGATCTATCATTATTTCGGCTCCAAGGATGAGCTCTATCTGGCGGTGCTGGAACGCATCTATTCCGACCTGCGCGCCAAGCAGCAGGACGAGGATCTGCGCGATCTGCCGCCGGTCGAAGGCATGAAGCGGCTCGTCAGCAGCACGTTCGACCACTTCGTGGACACGCCGGATCTGATCCGGCTGATGAGCATCGAGAACATCCACTACGCACAGAACCTGAAAAGATCGAGTACCATCAAGCCGCTCTATCGCGGGCTGCTCGATACGATCCAGATCCTGCTCAAGCGCGGCCAGACCGAAGGCGTATTCCGCGCCAATGTCGATGCGGTCGATCTCTATATGTCGATCTCCGGCCTTGCTTACTTCTTCCTGTCCAATCAGCACACATTGTCCTGGCTGCTTGACCGCGATCTCGCGGCGCGCCGGCGCGTGCTCAAGCGACGCCAGCACGTCGTCGAGATGGTGCTGAGCTATTTGACGCAGAATTCGCCGGCAGAAGCGGATGGCGCCGACACAGAATAGTCAAACCGGAGATTGGGATATGAGAAGACTTTTTCTATCGACCCTGATGCTTCTAGGTGTTGCGGCCGGTGCGGGTGTTTCTCCCGCGCTGGCCCAGGATAAATTGTCGGTGCGGCTGGATTTCTCGCCATGGGGCGTGCAGGCGGCCATGCATCTGGCGCAGAACCGCGGCTGGTTCAAGGAAGCCAAGCTCGACGTCGATATTCAGGACGGTCGCGGCTCCGGCAACACGATCCAGCTGGTGAATGCCGGTCAGGCCGACGTCGGCCAGGTTCAGGTCGGGCTGGTCGGCTCCGCGCGGGCCAAGGGCGCGACCATCCGTTCGATCGCGACCTTTCAGCGCAAGACCGATCTCTGCATTCTGGTCGACAAGACCTCACCCATGCAGAAAGTCGCGGATCTGCGCGGCAAGAGCGTCGTCGTCTTTGCCGCGAGCCCATGGGCTCCCTTCATCGATGTCTATCTGAAGTCAGGCGGGCTCACGCGCGATGATCTCAAGGTGGAGGTTGTCGATCCTGCTGCATTGTGGGGGACCTATATTGCCAAGCGGTCCGACGGCCTGATGTCGACCGTTGGTTCTGCGCTCCCGCTTGCAGAAGCGACCCGCCCGTCGAAATGTCTGTTGGCATCTGATGCCGGGATCGCTTTCCCTAGTTACGGCCTGGTTGCCCGTGACGAAGTGATCGCCAGCAAGGGGCCTGCGTTGAAGCGTCTGATCGAGGTGCAGCAACGCGCCTGGCAGCATCTGCGCACCAATCCCGAAGACGGCGTGAAGGCGATGATCGCGGAGCGTCCAGATGCAAAACTCGATCCCGTTGTTTTGCTGGGACAGATCAAGCTGACGTTGGACTACTTCGACACGCCGGCCTCGCAGGGCAAGCCGATCGGCTGGCAGGCGCAGGCAGATTGGGAAGCGGCAGGGAAATCGATGGAAGCTGCAGGCGTATTGTCGGCAGGCTGGAAGGCGACTGACTTCTACACCAACAGCCTCGTCGAGTAACATGACTGCTCCTGCTTCATTGGAAACGGCGGCCTATGTCGCGCTCGGCCGCGTGGGGAAGACTTACGCCTCTCCGCGCGGGCCGGTCGCAGCCCTGGTGGATATCAATCTTGATATCCGGCCGCAGGAATTCGTCAGCGTGGTCGGTCCGTCCGGCTGCGGAAAGAGCACGTTGCTGAAGCTGGTGGCCGGCCTCGAGGGCGCGACATCCGGGATGATCGACATCGGCGGCAAGCCGCTCGATGGCACGCCGGACCGGCTCGGCGTCGTATTCCAGCGCGATGTTCTGCTGGACTGGCGCACCATTCTCGACAATGTCCTGCTGTCGATCGAATTTACGCGCAAGCCGACAGCCGATGAGTGCGCACGCGCGGTCGCGTTGCTGAATCGTTTCGGTCTTGGCGGTTTCGAACATCGATATCCCTGGGAGCTATCGGGTGGCATGCGCCAGCGCGCATCGATCTGCCGTGCATTGCTGGCCGATCCCGATCTGCTGCTGATGGACGAGCCATTTGGCGCGCTCGATGCCATGACCCGCGATGACCTCAATATCGAGCTTGCGCAGATCTGGCAGGATACGCGCAAGACGTTGTTGTTCATCACGCATTCGATCGCGGAAGCTGTCTTTCTGTCGGACCGTGTCGTCATGATGAGCAAGGCACCGGGCATGGTGGTCGATATCATCACCATCGATCTGCCGCGGCCGCGCCTGCTCGCCGTGCGCGACACGCCGGAATTTGCGGCCTATGTGCACCGGATACGCCATCACTTCGCCGAGTTGGGGATCGTCAAGGAATGATGCGTTTCGCAAAGCGCCTGTTTCTGGGTGACAATGAAACACGCGATGTCATCGTCGTGTTGGTTGCGGCTCTTGTTCTGTGGGAGGTCGGCGTTCGTGTGTTTCAGCCGTCGCCGCTCATCCTGCCAGCGCCCTCCGCGATCTTGGCTGCATTTCTGGAGACACCGGGTCTGTTCCTGCGTCATCTCGGCTTTACGCTCTGGATGACATGTCTCGGCTTTGTATTGGCGGTCGTCATCGGCGTCGCGCTGGCGGTCGGTATCGTCTATTCCAAGTTTCTTGAACGAACCATCTATACGCTTCTCGTGGCGCTCAACTCGATTCCTAAGGTAGCGCTGGCGCCGCTGTTCGTGATCTGGATGGGCACCGGTCCCGAGCCCAAGGTAGCGATTGCACTGATGCTTGCGATCTTTCCGATCGTCATCGACATGGTTCTAGGATTGCGGTCGGTGGATCCCGACATGCTGGCGCTGGCCAAGGTATCGAAGGCGCCGCCTTGGGCTGTATTGATCAAAATCCGCTTTCCCTGTGCACTATCGAGCTTGTTCGCAGGCATGAAGGTCGCGATTTCGTTTGCTCTGGTGGGTGCCATCGTCGGTGAGTTCGTGGCGGGCAGCCGTGGCATCGGCTTTCAGATTCTCGTGGCGCAAGGACAGTTCGATACCGTGCGCGTGTTCGTGTCGCTGCTGTTGCTGGGCGTCGTTGGAACCGTTCTCTTCTTTCTGGTCGACTATGCCGAGCGGCTCTCCCTGCCGTGGCACGTTTCGCAGCGGGGACGTCACCAGGCGTCTCCTGATCGGGCATGACCGGTGGCTCGCGATCGCTCGGCACGCTCGCGCTGATCGCGACGGCAGCACTCTGGGGCAGCAACCACGTGGTCGCCCGCGCCGCACGCGACGCAGCGCCTTTGCCTGCGCTGGTGTTCTGGCGTTGGCTTCCCGCTGTCATCATTCTCACCGTCATCGCATGGCCGGCGCTGCAGCGCGGCTGGCCTGATATTCGCCCGCGACTATGGGAATTGACGATCGGTGGCGTGTTCGGGGTGGGCTTGTTCTCATATCTCCTGATCGGCGGTGCCTATCAGAGCCCAGCCATCGAAGTCGGCTTCATCAATGCTACGACGCCGGTATGGGTTGTATTGCTGGGCGTGATGATGGGGGGAGGGCAGATCACACGCGCGGGCTACGGCGGGCTGGCTCTGGCTTTTATCGGGACGATCCTGATCATCAGCAAAGGTGATCCGGTACGAGTGGCCGGGCTGCAGCTTAGCCTCGGAAATCTCTGGTCACTCCTGGCCGCGATCTTCTTCGCCTGGTTCTCAATTCGGGTGCGCGAATGGTCGCGCGCAATCGAGACCTTGCCCCTCACGGTGGTGACCGCCTGGGCGGGCCTCGTCGTCGTGTTGTTTCCGGTCTATGTGATCTGGATCGTCCGCGGTGGCCCTTGGTTCGCCTGGACCGATGCCGACATGCCCATCGCTCTGGGTGCGATTGCTTATACCGGAGTTGGGCCAACCATGCTTGGCAACGTGTTCTATCTGTACGGTGTCGCCACGAATGGCCCGACGCGCGCTGCAGGATTCCTGTATCTCAGCCCGCTATGCACAGCGATGTTTTCCATCGTCTGGCTGGGAGAGCAGCTGACCTGGTATCAAGCTGGTGGGATTGCCGCGATCTTGACCGGATTGGTACTATTGAGCCGCCCGGAGCAAGACGCGAAAGCGATGCCGTAGCCGTCAATGATGGCGGATGGCGGTTGGCCGGAAATCCGAAACAGATTCCCGGGTAAGTATCGAATGCAGGAAGGTCTTTACTAATCTTCCTTGCACCTATTCGCCGCCTGCGGTTTTGCCGCCGTCGATCGGGATGATCGCGCCGGTGATGTAGCTGGATGCATTCGATGCGAGCAGGAGCACGAGGCCTTTGATCTCAAGATCAAGATCGCCGACACGCTCGCCATTCGAGGATTTCAGCCATGTCTTCTCCATGCTCGCGGATGTAGCGACTATGTTGGATCAGGCGATCGCGATGTCGCTGCTTGGCCAGCGAGCCAGCGGTTGCCAGTGCGGGGAGCGAATCGATCGCTTTGATGGCCAGATGGAAGCGATCCAGGTGGTTCAGAACTACCATGTCGAACGGGGTTGTGGTCGTGCCTTCTTCCTGAAAGCCATGGACGTGCAGATTGTGATGATTGCTGCGGCGATAGGCGAGGCGGTGGATCAGACTTGGATAGCCGTGATAGGCGAAGACCACCGGACGGTCGCGGGTGAAGATGCTCTCGTAATCCCGGCTGCCAAGTCCGTGTGGATGCTGCGTCTGGTCTTGGAGCGTCATCAAATCGACGACGTTGACGACCCGAATCCGCAAGTCCGGGAAGTCTTGTTGCAGAAGATCCACCGCGGCGAGCGTCTCCAATGTCGGAACATCTCCGCAGCAGGCCATTACGATATCTGGCTCGCAGCCGGCCTCCTCTGTTCCTGCCCATGGCCAGATGCCGACGCCAGCCTCACAATGGGTGATGGCTTCGCGCATTGTGAGCCACTGCGGTGCGGGCTGCTTACCGGCAACGATGACGTTAATCCGGTCGTAGGTGCGCAGGCAATGGTCGGTGACCCATAGCAGCGTATTGGCATCCGGCGGGTAATAGATGCGAACAACGTCTGCCTTCTTATTGGCGACCATATCAACGAAGCCGGGATCCTGATGGCTGAAGCCATTGTGATCCTGCCGCCAGACGTGGGATGTCAGCAGATAGGTCAGTGACGCTATCGGCCGACGCCAGGGCAACGCCCGCGAGACCTTGAGCCATTTCGCGTGCTGATTGAACATCGAGTCGACGATGTGGATGAAGGCTTCATAGCAGGACATCAGCCCGTGACGGCCGGTCAACAGATAGCCTTCGAGCCAGCCTTGGCAGAGGTGTTCGCTCAATATCTCCATTACGCGGCCGTCACGCGCAAGATGAACGTCGTAGGGCTTGATGTCCTCCATCCAGACCCGCTCCGTGACGTCGAAGACGGCGTCGAGTCGGTTGGACGCGGTTTCGTCGGGGCCCATGATGCGGAAGTTCCTGGCCTCGGAATTCAGGATAATGACGTCGCGCAGATATGCTCCCATGACTCGTGTCGCTTCGCCGTCGATCGCACCCGGCTCGGGAACGTCTACCGCATGTGACCGGAAGTCCGGCAGTTTCAGTTCGCGCTTCAGAAGGCCGCCGTTAGCGTGCGGGTTAGATCCCATGCGGCGCTCGTTTTCAGGTGCTAAAGCCTGAAGATCGGGGAGCAATCGGCCTGCTTCGTCGAACAGCGTGTCGAGCTGATAACTGCGCATCCATTCTTCGAGCAAGGCAAAGTGGCCAGCGTCGGTTCGCGGGTCTGCGATCGGAACCTGGTGCGAACGCCAGAAGTCCTCGACCTTTTTCCCGTCGATTTCCTTCGGCCCGGTCCAGCCCTTCGGGCTTCGCAGGACAATCATCGGCCATTTCGGGCGCCCGCTAGCGGAGCCGCCGCGGGAACGCTCCTGAATGGCGCGGATACGATCGAAAGCGTCGTCCAGCGCCGCTGCCATTTCGCGATGCATCTCGTTCGGAACGCTGCCTTCGACGAAGATCGGGTCGTAGCCGTAGCCTACAAACAAGCTCCGAAGCTCGCTGACTTCGAGACGACCGAGCACCGTGGGATTGGCGATCTTGTAGCCATTGAGGTGCAGGATCGGCAGCACGGCGCCGTCATGGGCAGGATCGAGAAATTTGTTCGAATGCCACGAAGCCGCCAGCGGACCCGTCTCCGCTTCACCGTCTCCGACAACGCAGGCGACGATCAGATCGGGATTGTCGAACGCAGCGCCGAAGGCATGAACCAACGCGTAGCCGAGTTCGCCACCTTCGTGAATGGACCCGGGCGTCTCCGGCGCAGCGTGGCTTGGAATGCCTCCGGGAAAGGAAAATTGCCGGAATAGCTTTTGAAGCCCGTCGGCATCCCGCGTGATCTCCGGATAAACCTCGCTGTAGCTGCCCTCGAGATAGGTGTTGGCAACCATGCCGGGGCCGCCGTGACCGGGACCGCAGACGTAGATCATGTCGAGATCGCGCTCGCGGATGGCCCTGTTTAGGTGTGCGTAGATGAAATTCAGGCCTGGCGTAGTCCCCCAATGTCCGAGCAGTCTCGGCTTGATATGATCGGCGCGCAGCGGCTCTCGAAGAAGGACATTGTCGAGCAGATAGATTTGCCCCACCGAAAGATAATTTGCGGCCCGCCAGTAGCGGTCGACAAGCTCGATATCGTGTGCGTTCAACATTGGATATCTTCCCTATGTGCGTGTCTTCAAACAGAAGACGCATCGACGGCGGCATGGAGCAGGTCGCGACGCGGCACGATCCCGATGCGCCTAAGATCCCGGGCGATGAGGATACGTTTGATCCGATGACGCTTCATCAATTTCATAACGTCCTCTCAGGACCGGCCCTCGCTGAGTTGGCCTTGCTGATCGCCGCTCGCAATCTCGGACCCCCGTCGAGCGGCGACGTCCATCATGGGTCGGGTCCTTGGCTGGTGTATTGATCCGTATCAACCGACTGAGGCCGATTTGAGCGGAAGATGCCGTGCATCGAGCGGGGCGGACCGTGCCGGAGGCGTCTTTTGAAAAACCCAATCTTCTGGATGCGCGGCGCTCTCATTGGAGCCGCAGCTTTGGGGCTTTGTGCAGGGCTCGCCTCGCCTTGGATGGGGCTATCTGCATGGCGCGCAACCATCTGGACAGTAAGTGCGTTTCCGGTTCTGGTTGCGCTCTTGGCGCAGATCGCGACAGGCCTGCGACGCGGCGAGTTCGGGCTCGACATCGTGGCAGCATTTTCGATGATTGCCGCCCTGAGCACCGGCGAGCAGCTTGCTGCGGTGGTCGTGGCGCTCATGTATGCCGGCGGGCAATTCCTTGAAGCCTACGCCGACCGCAGCGCACGGCGCGAAATGACAGCGCTGCTGTCCCGCGTACCGCTGGTCGCGATGCGGCTGCACGACGGTCGTCTGGAGGAGGTTCCCGTCGACGCGCTCGCGTCCGGCGATCACCTGCTGATCCGTCAGGGCGATCCGGTCCCGACCGACGGGACCGTAACGGACGGAGTTGCCATCCTGGACGAATCCGCGTTGACCGGCGAAGCGATGCCGGTGCGGCGAAGCGCAGGGGAAAGCGTGTCGAGCGGCGTCTACAATGCAGGTGACGCATTCACCATGGTGACTTCGCGTCCGGCCGCCGAAAGCACGTTCGCCGGGATCGTTCGCTTGGTCGAGGCGGCGCAGCAATCGAAAGCGCCGATGTCGAGGCTCGCCGACCGCTTCGCGATGGCATTCCTGTTGCTGACAGCCGGCATCGCCGGTCTTGCCTGGTACTTCAGCGGTGACGTTATTCGCGTCGTCGCGGTTCTTGTCGTGGCGACACCGTGCCCGTTGATCCTCGCCGTCCCGATCGCATTCATCGCGGGACTGTCGCGCGCGGCCCGGCATGGCATCCTGATCAAGGGGGGAAGCGCCATTGAAGGTCTAGCTAGAATCCAGCGATTGGTTTTGGACAAGACTGGAACTCTCACCGACGGGCGTCCGAACGTCCTTGCGATTCATGCCAATGGGGTTTCAGACCTCGAAGTATTGCGTCTCGCGGCATCGCTCGACCAGGTGTCGAAACATGTCGTCGCCGGCACCATCGTTGAAGAGGCGCGCCGGCGCGGATTGGAGTTATCCTTGCCTGCAGAGGTGGTCGAGACACCGGGTGATGGCATCATCGGGCGGGTGGATGGCAGGCGCGTCGTAGTCGGGGGATCGGGCTTCGTCTCGCGGAATACGATCTGCGGCGTCTCTCCGATGAGCGCCCATCCGGATGCCGGATCGCTGGTGGTGATGGTCGGGCTGGACGGTAGGGCGGTCGGCGAGATCGTTCTTGGAGATCGGATTCGCCGTGGCATGTCGGGCCTGCTGGACGATCTTAGACGCAGGGGAATCCAACGCATCGTCCTCGCGACGGGAGATCGCAGGGATATCGCCGAGGCGACAGTGAGCGGATTGGGTTTCGATGCGGTCCACGCCGAGCTGAGCCCGGACCAGAAGACGGAGATCGTCCGGGCTGAACTTAAGGGCGGGCGCGTCATGATGGTCGGCGACGGGATTAACGACGCGCCAGCCCTGGCGGCTGCGGACATAGGTGTCGCTATGGGAGCGAGAGGTGCCGCCGCCTCTTCGGAGGCCGCGGACGTCGTGCTTCTCGTTGATCGTCTCAATCGCGTTTTGGTGTCGATCGACATCGCGAAGCGATCCAGGGCGATCGCCTATCAGAGCGTTCTGTTGGGGACCGGCCTATCCCTCATTGGGATGATCGCGGCTGCTTTTGGGTATCTGGCCCCGGTGCAGGGCGCCCTCTTACAGGAGGCGATTGACGTCGCCGCCATCGCAAACGCGCTGCGGGCGCTTCGCGGGCCGGCACCGAACGCGCTGCCCGTCGCCGAAGTTTCAGCTGTCCCCGTCACGCATTAAGTCGGGCGAGGGCGGAGCGCCTGCAAAGATCGATCTGCCTCGACGTGCGCAGCGAGATGAGGCCGGCCTGCTCGAAGTGGGTCAAGGTGCGTGACACCGTCTCGATTGTAATGCCCAGGTAGTCGGCGATATCCTGACGCGACATCTGTAGGTTTACACTGCCTGGATTGTCGCCACGGCGTGACATCTCTAGTAAAAAGTGGGCGACCCGTTCTTCGGCGCTGCGAACGAGCAGGACCATATGATCCTGCATGCGGCGGAGTTCTTCCTTCACCATAGGCCAGAGATCGCGCGTCGTATCGACCGGTCCTGTCATGGGCCCCGAGGCGGCGTTCAGTCTGATGACGGATATCTGACTTTCGCAGATCGCTTCGCAAGAATTGAGGTGGTTGCTACCGCCTTCGAATCCGAACAAATCCCCCGGCAGATAAAAGGCCGTGATCTGCCGACGGCCGTCGTGCAGAATTCTATAGGCCCGTACTGCGCCGGAGACGACACGATAGATGTGCGTCGCAGGCTCGTCTTCTCCGAAGATCTCGGCATTGCGCGCGAAGCATTTTGTGGCACCGAGATGCGGCCGACCCTCCCGCAGCTGTTGTGGTATGGCCCCGAAAGGCATTGAGGGGAGTGCGGCTGCGTGCGTGGTCTGGCTCAGCATGGACGGCTCCTCTGTGTCCGATTTTGTCGGTCAGACTGTGCGCCGGCTCGTGCCGCCCGGATATTGGGATGTTTCCCCTAGGTATTGTTACGTAGTCGCGACGATCGTCACCAGCATTGTGCAATGGCAGCTGGATTTCGGCCGGGATCACGCCGCCCGACCTTGGACTGCCCGCGGGGGGAATGCCCTGCTCTGGCAAGACGGGGCGCAAAGATCTCGCGCCCGCCTATGATCCGCAATTCGGCGGTGTCTGCGAACAGCTCCCAACGATCCGTCTTGCGCGCTTCGCAGAATGCGGCTTCGGCTTCTTCTAGCGCTTGGCCAGCCGACGCGCTATCGACGAGGAACTCGCCTTGGCAGGTCACGCATTCGTGCCCTGTGTCATTGCAGATTTTCTTCAGAAATCGAATATGAAAACGGGTCATGGTGACCTCCGATGCAGGTCGCCCATCGTCGCGGTGGATACCGCGATGTCGTGCGACGGGAAGAATGTCCCGATCCGAAGAGCGCTGGAATCAGGTCTAGATGTCGCGCCTCATGCTCCACCCAACGGCCGCGATGCCGAAACCGACGATCAAGGTAATGGTTACAAACGTCTGGACGACGCTGAAATTCAGGGCGTCCTTCGCGACGAAAAGCGAAGTGATCGTTGCTGCTGCTACTGATAGAATGCGCAAAATCCAGGCCATGTAAGCCCTCCGACGGCGTCAACCCGCCGCCTTCCTGTCCTCGGCGGATTCCAGATAGAAGCCGGACCAGGTGTCCACGAAGCAGAGGTGATCATGAACTTCCTTGACACCGGCGACATTCCGAGCTGCGACGAGTGAAGCCTCCCGCGCGCGGTCGTCCACGATCAATCCGTGCAGATGAGCGATGCCATGGCGGACGGTGACCTGTAGACCGGTGGGGCGCCAGTCCTGAGATTCGATCGTTCGGATGATCCGTTCCCGCATGTGATCGTCGTCGGCCGTCGGATCCGGGACGTCGCGGGCCATGCTCGCGACAGCCCGCATTAGGTTGGCGCGGGTGATAATCCCAACCAATTGGCGCCCGCGTGTGACGGGCAGACGCTTGATGTTCTTTTTTTCCATCAAGGTCACGATGTCATCCAGCGCGTCGTCTTCGCTGACCGTCACTGGATCCGGTGTCATAACATCGGAGACCGAGCGCCCGCGCTCGCGGACGAAATCCTCCGCGATCGCGCCGGGGCTCATGAAGAACTGAAGCCAGCGAGGTCGCTTGCGCTGAGTGCCGATCTCGGCGCGGCGAAGGAAGTCGCGCTCGGACACGATGCCGACAAGGTCGCCGGACATGTTGAGCACCGGAAGCCCGCTGATATGGTGGTCCAGCATCGTCTTGGCCGCCGTCTCCACTGACGTGACCGGCGATACGGTCAGGACGTTCTTGGTCATGATCTGATGGGCGCGCATCTCAGTTCTCCCTTTTACCGATCCTGAAACATAGCGCTGCGCTGACGCTTGCCTTTGATTTTGCGCAAACTGACCAGATTCACTCGAGGGATTTCAGATATGTGAGGAAATCGCTGATCTGATCCGGGTCGAATCTAAATTCCGGCATGGTCGGATGCCCCGTCACGATCCCCTCAGCTAATGCTTCCTGGAGCGTCTCGACCGGGTATCGCTCGTGGAGGGTCCGGAAGGGGGGCGCGATCCGCAGAGGGCTCGGGCTGACCTTGTCGATCGCATGACACTTCATGCAATAGACGGTCGCGAGGCGCCTGCCTTGCTCAACGCTCGCCGCGGATGCCGCGGACGATCCCATCATAACGAGAGTGAGCGCGATGACTGTGGAGCGCGCGATGATCGATGGACGCATGATCTCTTCTTTCCTCACCCCGATCCTGTTTTGCCATGTTTCCGACCGCCTTGGCGTTAGTGTGACATCAAGGTCGGGACCGTCATCGACTCGAGCATGCCGCGCGTCACGCCTCCGAGGATGCGTTCCTTCAGTCGTGAATGGCCATAACCGCCCATCACGATGAGATCGAGACCAGTGTCCGCGGCGATCGACAGTAGCATCGGCTGGATGTCAGCCGGCGCGGCGACGCTACGGCTGATGGTTACTCGTAATCCCTGGTGCGTCAGGCGCGCCTGGAGCGCCTGGGCGGATACTTCGGGATGAACCGTATCGTTCATGGTGATCAGGGTAATGTTTTCTGCATTCTTCAGGAACGGCATCGCGTCCCGCACGGCGCGCGCCGCCAGGCGGCTGCCATCCCAGGCAATGCCGATGTTGGAAATCTTGAGCGGGCCGCGAAAAGTGTAGGGCACAAAGAGGACCGGGCCTCCCGCCTCGAAGAGGATCTCCTGCGGCAGCGTGTTGTCGTACGAGTCGAACTCGACCTCCGGCTGAAGCACGACCGTCAGGTCGTAGAGCCGCGCACGCGCGCCAATCATGGAAGCGGCTTCGAACGGCGTCGCCGTCATCGGGATGCATTTGCATTGAAAGGACCTGCGCTGTGCCTCTGCCACGACAATCGACAGCGCGGCCTCGGCCCTCGCCTGGGCGCGTTCGCGCTCGATTTCGTAGATGGCCGCGACGGCCGTGCCGCCTTCGACCGCTAGGCCGATGCTCGTCGTGTCATAGCCGATGGCGACGGCGTCGAGCCGCGTGTCGAACATCTTGGCTAGTGAGGCCGCTGCGTCGATGAGACCTTGGAAGCCTCGTTCGGTCGGAATGCTCGCGAGAATGCTCTTCATGGCCGTACTCCTAACCCCTTGGCGGTGCGCCTCTGATGTCCCAGCAAACAGCAGTTCGCGGCGGGCTGTTTTGATCTAACGCAAGAAGTGGTGCAGGCGAGCGAGTTCCCGACTGCGTTTGATCGGGAGATGACGATGGCAAGAGTGGCGTTGGTATCGGGCGGTACGCGCCCCAGCCTATCCGGCGACAGCCGATCCGCTTCCGGAAGCGTCGGGGAGCTACGTTCATCAAGATTGAATGACGATCTCGCTATCGGGAGTTCCGCCGATGTTCGGGTAGATAGCGCCTGCCGATCAGCGCGATCAATCCGAGGACAGACATGAATGCGATGGCAATCAACAGGTAGATGAGAATGGTGAGCAGGTAGGCGCCCTGGAAACGCCAGCTTGGTGGCAATGTTTCAGCGGCGGCAAGCGGCAGGATGTCGGAAAAATAAGTCTGGAATATCCACAACAGCAGCAACGCCAGAGCGGTGGCCGTCACCGTCAGCAGGGTAAGGCGAGATATGATCGAAGTCTGCTTCATGGCCCATCATGTGTATTTCCCGATGCCGGGTCCATTCGGGGAAAACACGTAGGTCGGCGTCTCGGACGGTCTTTGCACCGGGCGAACCGATGCGGGGCGAACCGTTCGAGCGGGTCTCACGCAACTTGCCGTTCGTCCTATCCGAAATAGTCGTCCAGAGCCCATGTCGATCCAGCGCCGAATCTTCGTGAGCGGGGCCTGGTATCGCTTCGACGCCAACGCCCGCGCGACCAGGGGGCGTTTCTTGGAGAGAGCCTTCGTCACGGTTCATACGCACGTTGTGCGATGAGCGGCGCCAGATACGGCATGACCTTCGTGCGCGTTTCCTCTGGTGTGCCGCCGGCATCGATGACAGGCCAATCCATATTGCCGGAATCGTGACCTTCCTGCATGAGAGCGACAGTTGCTGTCGCATCCGAGGCGTCATTGTGCCGCCCCGCGATCCGCGTGAGCCGCACATTGAGATCCGCCCGCAAGAACAGACCGAGGTGGGTCGACGAAACCGGCTCTATCCCGGCGAACGCGCGTCGCTCCTCGGGGCGCAGGAAAGCGGCATCAATGATAGCGCAATGGCCTTGCGACGCGATACGGCGAGCCTTCGTCATGAGCGCGTCGTAGACCTGCTGCGTTACCTCCGCGGTATAGGCGGACGCGGGGAGACGGTGATGCTCGGGGACATCGAACATCGCCTTCCGGACGGCATCCGACCGGATGACGACGGCGCCCGGAGCCGGCCCGAGAAAGGGGGCTACGGCGCGTGCGAGGACACTCTTGCCCGTGCCGGACATTCCACCAACCGCGACTAAACCGCTTGGCGGCGGATTGATGAGTTGAACTGCGAGACCGAAATACTTTCCGGCTTTGTCAACGACCTGTCGATCGCTGTCATTCTGTTCCGCTTTCGTGAAAAGGACATGCGCCCTGATCGCGGCACGGATCGACAGGAAAAGTGGAAACAAGGCGAGGGCGTCGAGATGCACAGGAGCGCTGCGCGCGAGGTACCGATTGAACGACACATTTGCCGCTGTCCGCTGCTCGTGATGAAGCATGTCCATAAGTACGAAGCTCAGGTCGTACAGAACATCGGTCGTAGCTATTGCGGGATCGAACTCGATGGCGTCGAACAGAACGGGCTTCCCGTCGATCATCGTGATGTTCCCGAGATGCAGGTCGCCGTGGCATCGGCGCACGAAGCCCTCTGCGGCGCGGCGCTCGAGGCAAGGTCTCTGGGCGTCGAGCACGGCCAGGCTGGAATTGTGAAGGTTTTCGACGGCCTGCCGCTCCAGTCCGCTGACTTCCCGAAATCTGGCGGTGTTGCGGGCGATCAACGTCCCGATCGAGGCCAGCCAAGCGCTCCCATCGACCGGCTTCGCACGATGATGCGAGGCCAGTATTGCGTCCGCGATCTCTTCAGCCAGCGCAGGCGCGATGCCGATCGCTGCGGCAATACGGTCCAGGCCAGCGTTTTCGTCGAACCGCTTCATCTCCACCGCCCATTCCACCGGTGTTCCCTGTCCGTCGAGGGCGAGCCCGTCCGCCCCCTCTGTGATCGGAACGATGCGCCGATAGAGGTCTGGCGCGAAGGGCTTGTTGACATTGAGCTCCGCCTCGCAGGCGGCCCGCCGTTTCTCAAGGCTTGAATAGTCGAGAAATGGAAGGCGGATGGGACGCTTGATCTTCCAGACACGCTCAGCGCCGAGAAAGACGATCGACGCATGAGTGTCGATGCGTTTGATGCCCGGTTCGATCGAACTCAAAAATGCGACGATCACGTCATGTGCGGAAGCCTGGGAGCTCCTATCCTGATCGTTGGTCATGGCAACAATACCGCGGCGCCGATGAGCGTCCCGCTGCGCAGGGCGTTTAACGCGGCGTTCGCCTCACCAAGCGGATAGGTGGTCGTATGGGTCTCGACCGGGATCTGGCGAACCAGCTCAAGGAATTCATCTCCATCCGCCCTGGTTAAATTGGCAACCGAAACGATCTGTCTCTCCTCCCAGAGATCGCGATAGGGAAATGATGGAATGTTTGACATATGGATTCCGGCACAGACGACGCGGCCGCCCTTTCGCACAGCGCGCAGCGCGATAGGTACCAACTCGCCTGCGGGAGCGAAGATGATCGCCGCGTCGAGTTCCTCTGGTGGCGTTGCGGCTGCAGCGCCTGCCCAGGCAACGCCGAGAGACAGGGCGAGCTCCTGTGCTGCGGCATCGCCGCTGCGCGTGAACGCATATACGCGGCACCGCTGCCTCACCGCGACCTGAGCGATGATATGTGCGGCGGCGCCGAATCCGTAAAGTCCCAGAACCTTTGGTGCCCCCGCCATTTTTAGAGCGCGCCAGCCGATCAGACCGGCGCACATCAACGGCGCGAGCTTGTCGTTATCGCCGGCTTCTCCGAGTTCGAAGCAATAATGTCCTTCGGCAATGACGTGGGTCGCGAAGCCGCCATCCCGCGTATAGCCGGTGAACTCCGGATGATCGCAGAGGTTCTCGGTATGCCGGCGGCAATAGGGACACGTACCGCAGGTCGATCCTAGCCACGGAACGCCAACGCGGTCCCCCGGCTTCAGGTCTTCGATGCCGATGCCGACCTCGTCGATACGGCCGACGATCTCATGGCCGGGGACGATAGGATAACGGATGCTCGGCAGATCTCCGTCAACTACGTGGAGGTCGGTGCGGCAGACGCCGCAAGCATCGACCGCGATCCGGACCTGTCCCGCTTTTGGAACGGGGTCGGGCCGCTCCCGCCAGACCAGCGGCGTCCCCGGAGCTTCGAGCACCATCGCATACACTGCTGCTTCTCCTTCCGAAAGATCGCACTGGAGCGTGGTCAGGTACCGAAAATGGGCATCTCCAGCAGATGATCGTTGACCGATGAGACACCGGGCTGCGACTCAGCAGCGACGCGGATGGCGTTTCGCTCGTCATTCGATTCCACGCTGCCCCAGATGTCGACGATGCCGTTACTGACAGTGATGCTCAGGTGGTGAGGATGCGCCCAGGGCAGTGTCTTGAGTTTACTCATGAGATTGCTCCTGATTGTCTCGTCGGCAAGGGTGACTTCGATCCTTGGCCGCGCGCCCGCGACGAGCTGCACAATGTTCGATCGGCTGATTATCCCGACAGTGGCCCCGTCCGCATCCAGGATCGGGATGCGTTTGACGTGCTTCTCTTCGATCAGGCCGGCGATGTCGTAAACGGACGTTTCAGGTGCCGCGGTCACCACGTCGCGGGTCATTACGTCACTGACCTTGACGCTGTGCGATTTGATGTAGTCCGCCGCCACAGCGTGATTTCCCGCAAGCATGTGCACCCACCAGGAATAGCGATTCTCGGTCCCGGACTCGACCCGGCGCAGCAGATCGCCTTCGGTCACGATTCCGGCCAGCTTGCCCGTGCCGTCCAAGACGGGTACCGCGCTGATGCACTTTTCAACCATCAGTTTTGCGACATCTCGAACCGTTGCATCGAGCCCGACGCAGATGACCGGTGAAGTCATTAGATCGCGTGCTTTCATGGAATGTCCTCCTGAGTGCTTCCGACGATCGTCCGATGTTCCAGCGGTACGATGAAGTAGGATTGCACCGCCATATCCAGTGGCGACGAAAAGATCGCATGGCGCGACAAGCTTGCTTTGATCTTCCTCAAAGGTGACGAGCTTTTCGCGCATTAGCTTTGCGGGAACTGGTCGATAATTCACACGAGACGCATTCGACAGCAATCAGGGGGATGCAGTGAAGACAGCGAAAAGAAAACCCTTGGAATTTCCTCGCGGCCAGCGGATCAGTGATCAACTGAAGGACAACACGGTAACGACCACGGAGTGCATGGAGGCTTCAGCGCTGGAGTGCCGTATCGCGGCGCTCGAAAAAGGCCTGCCGCCTCCCGTTCGCGATCGCATCTGGACAGAACGGATCGCCGCGAATTCCATTTGATGATATCGACCGCGCTTGGCGATCTGGTCGTTCGCTCTTCGATGTGCGAGAATAGGACGTATCGATTATCTCGACGAAGTGCGCGCTCCTGACCGGTCTGCGCCGCAATGGTTACCGGATTTCCGGTCATATGCATTTTGCCCCATCAACGAGCGGCCTTTTTGATTTTGCGCAAAGCCGACAATCTCCCGTGGAATATCGTTCTGTCGGTATCAAGGCTCAAACAGGAGGCAAGTACATGTCCAAGCAATCTGTTGTTCCCGTCGGCGCCGAGCGTCAGATCCTGCGCCGTGAGTCTAATCCGTTGTCTTTCCTGCAGCAGGAGATCGACCGACTGTTCGACGGTTTCACGCGCGGTTTCCCCGGCTTCGTCACCCATGCGGGTGTGGTCCCGAACATGGATGTGAGCGAGACCGACAAGGTGATCGAGATCACAGCTGAACTCCCCGGTCTTGAAAAGAAGGACGTCACGCTCAACGTCGCCGACAACATCCTGACCATTCGCGGAGAAAAGAGGAACGAGCGCGAGGAGAAGGAAAAGGACTACCATCTCGTCGAACGTAGCTACGGTTCGTTCTCCCGGTCCATCGAACTGCCTGCAGGCGTGAAGTCGGAAGACATCTCGGCCGAGATAGCCAAGGGAATCCTGAAGGTGACGGTTCAGAAGCCGGTACCCAAGGTCTCGAAGCAGATCGAGATCAAGAGCGCAGCCTGATCCGACACGGGACGTGCCGCGCTGATCCGCGGCTCGTCCTTCCGGCCACCTGGGAGCGAACCATGTATGAGTTTCTTGAAGAGACTGCTGGCGATGTAATGACCAGGCCTTGCAGGGAGGTCTCTCCAGAGACGACCGTCGGCGACCTGCACCGGTTGTTCGCGATGGATAACGTCGAGTCCTATCCCGTGGTCCGCAATGGCGAGGTCATCGGAATCGTTTCGAAGTTCGATTCTCTGCGGCCTTTCGCCTTTGGTACGGATCAGATCCTTCCGCATTATGAAGAGATCATGGGAACCGTGGTCGAGGAAATCATGTCGCGCGACGTGATCTCTGCGAATAGCGATACACGTCTGGCCCGCGTCCTGCAGACCATGGTGCAGCACCGGATCAAGAGCGTGCCGATACTCGATCACGAGAACAAGCTCATTGGTATCGTGGGGCGCGGAGACATATTCCGGGCCTTGCGAAAATGCACGCTCCCCGCGGGCGCGCCCACCCCCGGGCCGGATGCTGCGGCATGTCGACGTACAGGTTAGAGAAGCTGCTGGCTCCCAAGGCACTCGCCCTCGTCGGTGCGAGTCCCCGTCCAGGGTCATTGGGAGCAGCTGTTCTGCGCAACATCCGCGCAGCCGAATACGCTGGCAAATTCGGGGTCGTCAATCCCGTGCACTCGGACATCGAGGGCCACAAGACGTTCGCGTCCCTCGACGCTCTGCCTTTCACGCCGGATCTCGTCGTCGTCACGGCGCCGGCGGCGGCCGTACCGGGGATCATTGCCGCAGCTGCCATCAAGGGCGCGGCAGGAGCCGTCATCCTTAGTGCCGGTCTGGGTCACGGCGCGAATTCTTTCGCCGCAGCTGCACTCGATGCGGCGAAGAAGGGCGGACTACGGTTGATCGGGCCGAACTGCCTGGGTCTACTTGTGCCGCAGCATCGCCTGAACGCGAGCTTCGCGGCGCACATGCCGAGCGAAGGATCATTGGCTCTGATTTCACAGTCAGGTGCGATTGTAGCCGCCATGGTCGACTGGGCGGCGCGGCGGCCCGTTGGCTTCTCAGGAATCGTCTCGATCGGGGATCAACTCGACGTCGATCTTGCCGATTGTCTTGACTACTTCGCGTCGGATCCGGGCACCCGGGCCATCTTACTCTATCTGGAGGCGATCCCGGATGCGCGAAAGTTTATGTCGGCGGCGCGTGCTGCGGCGCGCGTGAAGCCCGTAGTCGTGGTCAAGGCGGGCCGCATGGCGCAGGGCGCGCAGGCGGCTGCGACGCATACCGGCGCGCTGGCGGGCGCCGACGCTGTCTACGATGCCGCCTTTCGGCGCGCAGGCCTACTGCGCGTGTTCAACCTCGGGGAGTTGTTCGACTGCGCCGAGGTGCTGGCAGGGGGTGTCGAGCCTCGCGGACGGCGTCTCGCCATCCTCACCAACGGCGGGGGCCTGGGCATCCTAGCGGTCGATCGGTTGGTCGAACTCGGTGGCGTTCCGGCGGACCTTGGCGATGCCGTCAGATCGCGGCTGGATGATGCACTTGGCGGATGGTCAGGAGCTAACCCGGTGGACGTCGGTGGCGATGCAGGTGCGGACGTATACCGGGCGGCGCTGGATGCCCTGCTTGGCGACGCCGACAACGATGCCGTCCTGGTGATGAATGTCCAGACGGCCGTGGCGGACCCCGTCGCTATTGCCCATGCAGTGGCCGATACTGTGTCGGAGCACGGGGGCAACGGCTCCGGATCACTGCCGAAACCGGTGTTGGCCGCCTTCGTCGGTGCCGATGCGGCGGTGTCGGCGCCCTTCGACTCCGCCGGCATTCCGAATTTTCCGACGGAGGACGATGCCATACGCGCATTTATGTACGGCGTGCATCATCGCGAGGCGATGCAAGCGTTGATGGCAACGCCTCCCGGAGTCATGGCGAGCAAGGTCGATCGTCCCGCTGCGGAGCGCGTTCTGGACCAAGCAATGCGGGAGGGACGGGCTTGGCTCGATCCTTTGGAGATTGCGGCCGTGTTCGACGCCTACGACATTCCGATCGTTCCGACGCGAATGGCGGCGAATGTGGACGAAGCTATATCGCTATCGGAAGGCTTCTTCCGGAAGGGCCATCCGGTAGCCATGAAGATTCTGTCGCGTGACATCGTGCATAAGTCCGATGTCGGAGGCGTGGTGCTTGGCTTGCAGGACGTCGACGCTGTTCGCCTTGCCCACAGTACGATGATGGAGGCAGTGACAGCCAAGTGTCCGGACGCTCGCATTACCGGCGTCATTATCCAGCCGATGATCATACGGCCGCGCGCGCGTGAATTGATCGCCGGCCTTGCCGACGATCTGACGTTTGGACCGGTGGTCGCTTTTGGTCGTGGCGGAACTGCCGTCGAAATCATCGACGACAAGGCGCTCGCATTACCGCCGCTCGACATGAAGCTGGCGGACGATCTGGTGAAGCGCACCGCAGTCGCGCGGCAATTGGCTGGCTACCGCGATGTGCCCGCCGTCAAGGAAGACGCCGTTCAAATGACGCTGCTGAAATTATCGCAGATGGCGATCGACCTTCCGCTGATCCGCGAACTCGACATCAATCCGTTGCTTGCGGACGAAGCCGGAGTTCTGGCGCTGGATGCGCGGATCGCGGTGGCCGTACCGGAGCGCCTTTTCGCAGGACAGACGCGGCTGGCCATCCGGCCGTTTCCCGCAGTATGGCAGCGCGACGTCGTTCTGCAGGACGGCGAGACCGTCCATCTGCGTCCTGTCGTGCCGGAGGACGAGGCCGCCATCAAGCATCTGCTTGACCACACCGATGCCGGCGATCTGCATTCAAGGTTTCTCGGAGCGATCAAGGAATTTCCGCACCCGTTCGTCGCGCGGCTGACGCAGCTCGACTACGCGCGAGCCATGGCATTCGCCGCCGTGGCTCCCGACAGCGGTGAGATAATCGGGGTATCGCGCCTGCACTCGGATTCCCAATACAGGACGGCGGAATATGCCATTCTGGTACGCTCTGACCGGAAGGGGCAGGGCCTCGGCTGGGCGCTGATGACCGAACTGATCCGCTACGCGAAGAGCGAAGGTCTCATCGAACTGCATGGCGACGTGCTGCAATCGAACGACGGCATGCTGCAGATGTGCCGGGCTTTGGGCTTCCAAGTCGGGAGCGATCCAGAGGATCCAGCCATCGCACTGGTTTCGCTGGATCTGCGGACGCAATGATCGACCTTTTTGCCTCCCGATGTGTCTGAGACAATCGCTCGGAAACGTCCGCTATATGGATCGGACAAGATTACGGGCCATGCCTTCGCTGCCAAACCTGCCCGACGCGACCGATCTCTGACGCATGGCTCAGTTTCTATTCCGAAAACATCAGAGCAGCTTGAAGCGCGGTCAGTTAAAGCGGGGTGACAGACGCCACCCGATAGGTATGGATCGCGTCGGCCTCGCGGAGCGAAACGTATTCGCCCTGCCGGAACGCCTCCTCCTCGAAATGGAATCCCGCCTCGTCCTCCGCGGCTCCGGCCACGTCGTAGTGGAACGCCCAGCTTCCGCCGGGCCGATGAACGAGATGGCCGCGGATGTCATCTCCGCCTGGGCGCAGGCGCGTGACGCGGCAGGCCTCGCGGTGCGACTTCCACGACGCAGCATCGATTCGATCGTTTCTGTCGAGCGGCGCGGCGATCACGTAGCCGATCTCGGGGTTCCCCTCCGGATGCCTGGCACTGCGCGCAAGTTCAAGGCGGATTCTGCGGAAGGTCGCGGGGAGACTGCTGTTGCGGATGGGCTGGAAGGAGTGCTGCTGCATGGGATGTCCCTTCGGTCAGGATCGGTAATGGTCATGCCGGTCGGCGAGGCCGATCCCGACCTCCCGTTCGGTGGGGCGCACGCAGTGCCGCGCCGACCAGAATGCCTATCATGAGGGCGGAGACGACAGCGGAGGCGGATTGCTCAATCACCCTTCTCTCGAGAGGACGCCGACGATCGGTCAGAATCTTCTGTATGGCCGACCAACTTCGGGCGACGTTCGAGGCAAGCTCGCATTGCGGAGCCGTGTATCGATCCTGCTGTCCGACGTGTCCTGGCATCCTGCTCCCTCACCATCCGCAGAGTATGCCGATTTCCGTTCTGCCAATTGACCCACGTCAAACTCGCTCACATCGATAGAGCGACTACATTGCGTTTGATCAAGGCGCGGCAGGGAGCGATCCTTCTATCTGCGCTCATGCAAGACGCCATGAGCCAGCTTGATCTACTTCCGACGCTGACAGCACAGCCTGGGCGGCCGCTCGCCTTCGTCGCTGGTGGCTCTTGGACAGTGGAGCATGCCGAGTTGATGGAACGGCTGCTCCGCGAGGCGGAATTGCGTCTCCACCCGGCGTCTGGCGGCGAACTCGATCTGACGGCCGTGACGGCCCTGGATACGTCCGGTGCCTGGGTTCTCGAGAAGTTGACCCGTGCGTCCGCAGGTGGCGGCGCCGTGGAAGCCCACGGCCTTACGACATCCCTGTCAGGGCTGCTCGCGCAGGCACATGGACTCAACAGGCGGCCGCCGGACATCGAACCGCGAAAGGCCTGGCCGCAGGTACAGATCGAGCGCGCAACGGACTACATGGCAAGCATGTCTCGTGATGTCGTGGCGTTTCTGCATCTGCTCGGAGCGGTCAGTGCCAGCCTCGGACTCATCATGCTGCGGCCTGCGCGGCTGCGCCTGACCTCGACCGTCTATCAGTTGTTTCGGGTCGGTTGGCAGGCGATTCCGATCATGCTGCTCATCACCTTCCTGATCGGCGCGATCATCGCCCAGCAGGGTATCTTCCACTTCAGGCGCTTCGGCGCGGAATCCTATGTGGTCGATATGGTCGGCATTTTGGTGCTGCGCGAGATCGGAGTTCTGATCGTCGCCATCATGGTCGCTGGCCGCTCCGGCAGCGCCTACACTGCCGAGATCGGCTCAATGAAGATGCGCGAGGAGATCGACGCCTTGATCACCATGGAGCGTGATCCCATCGAAGTGCTAATCGTTCCACGCGTACTGGCGCTGATCATCGCATTGCCGATCCTTGCCTTCCTCGGCTCGCTGGCAGCGCTCTATGGCGGCGGTCTCGTCGCATGGCTCTACGGCGGAATGAGCCCTGCGATCTTCATCGCGCGACTCCGCGAGGCGGTTTCCGTGACCCATTTTGAGGTCGGCCTCATCAAGGCACCGTTCATGGCCCTGGTCATCGGCATTGTCGCAGCGGTGGAAGGCTTGCGCGTGAAGGGAAGTGCCGAGTCGCTTGGCCGTCAGACTACTGCGTCGGTCGTCAAATCGATCTTTCTCGTCATCGTCATCGACGGCATCTTCGCCGTGTTCTTCGCCTCGATCGGAATGTAGGCCATGTCCGAGCCCGATGCAGCCATCCAAATCGACGATCTGGTGGTCGGCTTTGGCCGCCACGTGGTCATTGATCACCTGTCACTCACCGTCCGCCGGGGCGAGACGATGGGACTGGTCGGCGCCTCCGGAGGCGGCAAGTCCGTCCTCATGCGCGCGATGATCGGGTTGCTGCCAAAGCGAAGCGGCGAGATACGCATCGACCCGCAAATCGAACGCCGCGCGGTCAGCCGCCTAGGCGTACTTTTCCAGCAGGGAGCGCTATTCTCGTCGTTAAACGCCCGCCAGAACGTGCAGTTTCCGTTGCGCGAGAACGTCAACATCTCCGACGAGTTGTTGGACGAGATCGCCAATGCCAAGCTTGAGATGGTCGGCTTGACGGCTGCGGACGGTGAGAAATTTCCCTCGGAACTATCGGGCGGAATGACCAAGCGCGTCGCGCTTGCGCGCGCGCTCGCGCTGGACCCGGCGATCCTGTTTCTCGACGAACCCACGTCGGGGCTCGATCCCATCGCTGCGGGTGAGTTCGACTCCCTTATCACCGTGCTGCAGAAGACGCTCGATCTGACGGTGTTCATGGTTACCCACGACCTCAGTAGTCTCGCATCGATCTGTGACCGCGTCGCCGCACTCGCTGGCGGAAAGATCGTCGCGCTGGGCTCCCTCGACGACGTCCGGGCCTCGGATCATCCGTGGGTCAGGAGCTACTTCCACGGCGTACGCGCCAAGATGATCCACAGCCCCGCCGCCTAGGAGAAGAACATGGAAACGCGCGCGCCATTCGTCATCGTCGGAGCGTTCGTCCTCGCCGTGATCGTCGGCGTGTTCGGTTTCGTCTATTGGCTGAAAAACGCCGGCGCCGTCGGACGCCGAGCGACCTATCAGATCGCCTTCGACGGTCCCGTTCCCGGGCTGTTGACCGGAGCGGCGGTCCTGTTCAACGGAATCCGCGTCGGAGAAGTCACGTCGCTGCGTCTCGACCCTGCGCGTCCGCGGGCCGTGGCCGCGACCGTAGCGGTGTCCATCGAGACCCCCGTCCGCAAGGACACAAGGATCGGACTGGACTTCCAGGGGCTCACCGGCGTGCCGGTCGTTGCGCTGGAAGGTGGTAGCGACACCGCGGGTCTAAATCCCGGCGACGTCCTGCAGGCCGGCCCGGGCGCGGGCCAGAGCATGACGCAGGCGGCGCGGGATGCGCTGCGGCGCGTGGACGCCGTCCTGTCAGAGAACGCGGACCCGCTCCGCGATACGGTCGCCAACCTGAAGATCTTCGCGGAGGGGCTGGCGCGCAATACGCCGCGCGTGGACAGCATCCTGGCCGGGCTGGATCGGACAATGGGTGGCGGCCAGACGCCGCAGGCCAAGACGACCTACGACCTCGAAGCTCCTCCATTCGAGCCGGGACAGCCCCGCATGAAGGGGCAGATCACCATCGGCGAACCCACAGCGATCGCGCGGCTGCAGACGCAACGCTTCCTGTTTCCATCGGGTGAGGACCGACCCGGCTTCGCGGCTGCGCAATGGAGCGACAGCCTGCCGGCCCTCCTGCAGGCGAAGCTGCTTCAGAGCTTCGAGAACTACGACGTCGATCATCCCCCGCTGCGTCCCGACAATGCAGGGCAGGGGGGAGTGCGGATCTTGCTGGATCTTCGCAGATTCGAGATCGAACCGTTGCCCGATGCCAAGGCCGTCATCGTGATGTCGGCGAAAATTCTGGATGAGTCGAACAAGGTGGCGGCGGCTCGGATCTTCAGCGTATCGCAGCCGATCGGTGCTATGGATCCGGCCGAAGCTGCGGCCGCCTTCAACAAGGCCTTTCAGTCTCTCGCGCGCGATCTGGTGCGATGGACGGCGCGGGAATCGCAATAGGACGGCAAGAGCCGCGCCGGGATCTTACAGTCCTGCCGCGAGCGCCAGTCGCATGAGCTCCGACATGCTCCGCGCGCCGGTCTTCGCCATCAGGTTGGCCCGGTAAACCTCGACGGTGCGCGGACTGATCCCGAGATCATGTGCGATCACCTTGTTGATCTTCCCGGATACCAAGCCCTGCAGCACGTCGCGCTCGCGCGGCGACAGGTCCGCAAGACGCGCCATCGCGCCGTCACGTCCGGCGTCCGAGCCAGTGCTCGGTTTTGCTGCCATGGCGGATCGCACGGCCGAAAGTAGCGCATCGTCGTCGAACGGCTTCTCGATAAAATCGACCGCACCGGCCTTCATGGCCTCGACGGCCAGCGCGACATCGCCGTGGCCGGTGATGGCGATGACGGGACAGGGCATGCCGGCCGCCTTGAGTTTGCGGACCAGATCCAGTCCGCTCATGCCAGGCATGCGGATGTCGGAGACGACGCAATCGGGCACAGCCGTCCGGACTTGGTCGAGGAACGCCGCGGCGGTCGCGTGCGCACGCGCGTTGAAGCCGTTGACATCCAGCAGGAAGGTCAGGGAATCGCGCATGGCCGGATCGTCATCGATGATATCGATGGTGGGTCTATCGTTCATCGCGGGACCTGCTCTGCAAAGGGCAAAGTGAATTGGAAGCGGGTGCCGCCCTCTGGCACCGGCTCCGCCCAGATGCGGCCGCCATGGGCTTCGACGATTGTGCGGCAGATCGAGAGGCCGACGCCCATGCCGTCCGACTTGGTGCTGACAAAAGGCTGGAACAGGCGGCTTCGGATCTCCTCGCCGATGCCGCGCCCCGTGTCCGAGATCTCGAATAACGCGGCATCACCGTCGCGGCAGACGGTGATGGTGAGATCCCGTCGATCCTGATTAGCTACCGCTTCGATGGCGTTGCGGATCAAATTCAGAGCGACTTGCTGGATCTGGATCTTGTCGACGAGAATAGTCGGCATGTCCGGTTCGGCACGCAGAGTCACGTGAATGCCGAGATCCCGGGCTCCGAAAAGGGCCAGCGCCGCCGCCTCTTCCAGCAAAGTGCCAGGATTCTCCAGCGCTGACTGCGTCTCGCCCTTGGCCACGAACTCCCGTAGCCTGGTAATGATCTCTCCCGCGCGCAACGCTTGTTCGGCTGTCCGGTCGAGCGCATCTGCTATCCGCGATCGGTCGGGATCCGTCTGCTTGAGCAGTGTCTTTGCGCCGCGCACATAGTTCGTAATGGCGGACAGGGGCTGATTGAGTTCATGCGCTAAGGAGGATGCCATCTCTCCCATCGCGGTCAGCCGGGAGACGTGAACAAGCTCCGACTGCAACTCCTGAACCCGTCGTTCTTGGACGCGTCGCTCGGTGAGATCGCGAATGAAGCCGGTGAAGAACCGTTCGCTGCCGATGTTCGCTTCGCCGACAGCCAGCTCCATCGGAAACGTAGAGCCGTCCTTACGTTGCCCGACGACGATGCGTCCGATTCCGATAATGCGGCGCTCGCCCGTTTGTGAATAGCGGTCAAGATAGCCATCATGCTCGGTCCGGTATGGCGGTGGCATCAACATGGATACGTTCCTGCCTATCGCCTCAGCGGCGCTCCATCCGAACAACCGCGCCGCCGTTGCGCTGAACGAACGCATGATCCCCTTTGTATCGATGACAATCATCGCTTCTGGTACGGTGTCTAAAATTGACTGAAGGTGAGCCTCGCCTTCCCGTGCGCGATTGGACTCCTTGACCAGCCGATCACCCATGAAGCCTAAGACCGGTCCTACTACGGCAAAAAATGAAAGGTCAATGAGGTTGGCGGGATGCACCAGCAATTCCCTACCAATGATGGCCGCACCACCAATGATACATAATACTGTGGCAAAGATGGCGGGACCTCGACCTCCCACGAAGGCGGCGAAGAGTACGACTGGGACGTATATGACCGTAAAGGTGCGCCCCTCCAGATACGGTTCGAGCAGCATTCGCAACAAAATCGCGGTGGCCGCCGCCGCCGCCGCGACGCCATACGATATCAAGTGCGCCGCTCGTCCGTTCAAGTCGTAGTCCCCCAGATCAGCTTGCAGTCAGGCCATTTAATGGGAAACGGCTCACCGCGCGGAAATCCTTCCACATCTACTGGTTTTGTGCCAAGGTAAAATGCTTTCGTCACCGCGGGCGATCACTAATGGATAGGACCGTAGCCGATCTGAACATCGCGCACTTCAAGCGCCTGCTCGAGGCCGAAACGGACGCCGACAAGCGGGACCTGCTCACGCGATTGCTGGCCTTGGAAGAAGCCAAGCTTGCCGCATCACCGGACACCGGACCACCTGCCGGCAAGGCTTCCGGCGGTTAATCGGATCTCCGCCAAGATCGCCAATGGGTCGGATCAACCTTGATGACGGCTTGGGTTTCCGAGTGTATCCAACCTCCCGGTCGGCGACGGCAGGGAAAGACGAGTGCATGAACGACGTCGCGCTCGATGACTGCGAGCTCAAGATCGCAGTTATCGGGAGCGGATTGGATGCCTTGCCACTGCTGTTCGATCGGCATGTCCGCCTCCCGTCGTACCCGCAGGCCGTCCGCGTTTACGGGGTACCGAATTCGGTAGCATTTTCCGACGCTTTCGTTTCCACAGCGCCGACCGGCGAGAAGAAGCGCATTTCAAGCTCGCCGAGAGCCCTCGCACTGTCCAACGAGTAGCTGGCATCGTCGGCGGCGTTCTTCATCGCGCTCTCGATCCATTGTTCGCAAAGCTTGATCTTTTCGCCGATTGCGGGTGTTCCACCGAGCTTGAACAGCAACTGCCAGGCTTCGGTCGAATCTTTCTGAATCCGCTCAAGCCAATGCTGGTTAATCTCGCCCACCTTCTTGGCGAGCTCCGATTGAACTGCAGCCGCCTGCGCGGCGCGCTGGCGCAGCGCGGTTGCGAGGACGCTATGCGGAACGCCGTTGTTTTCAGACATTGATGCCTCCATGGCGGCCTGGTTTAATCATGAGCTTCTGCGCCATGTTGATCCGCGCGGAGCCTGAGACTTTGACGTGGGTCAAAAATCTCATGAAATTGCCGGCCGAACGGACCGCTGCGCATGCGGCGGCTTCACGGACGTGTCCCAACGCAGCAAGCTCAACTATCTTCGGGTCTCTAAGTGACGACCGGCCATTTTGAGGTGGCCAGTTGGGACGTTTTGGGGATTATTCTCCGCATGATGTCTGCAAGGCGGCAAATTTTGGCGAACGCTCGCGAACGATAAACTCGCGCGGCTGCGCGGATGCATTGCCGATGATCTTTGATGCCGAGGGCAAAACCGGCAATCTGCGCAAGCTGATTTTCTTCGCACGAATGGTGCCCCGTCGGATCACCCGATCACCGTAACGACAGGTTGGCCGCTCTCTGCCCGTCCGATAACACGCGCGTATGGATGACCATCCTCGACGATCTGGCGCGTGATCGCCTCCGCGCGATCTGCACGGCAGGCAATCAGCAATCCGCCGGACGTTTGCGGGTCAGTGAGGAGTTGGCGTTGCCATTCGGGACGACCAGGATCGAGGCGAACCTCGTGTCCGTAACTTGCCCAGTTGCGGCCGGAGGCTCCGGTCAGGAAACCCTGTTCAATCAATTGTCGAGCTTCGGGGAGCACGGGAATATCCGCTGCGTTCAATATGACGCTGAGGTCCGACCCGCGAGCCATTTCCAGACTATGCCCGAGCAGGCCGAACCCGGTCACATCCGTCATGGCATGCACCGACGCATCTGCAGCGAGCTTCGTTCCGACGCGATTGAGCCGTGTCATCGATCCAATCATATCGGCATAGGCGACGTCCGATAGCGCGCCTTTCTTGAAAGCAGCCGCATAGACGCCGACGCCGAGCGGCTTGGTCAAAATGACGGCGTCTTCGGCCTGTGCTTCGGAATTGCGGCGGATATCTTTTTTCTTGCAGGTGCCGATGACGGCAAGTCCGTAGATCGGTTCGGGAGAATCGATGGAGTGGCCACCCGCGATTGGAATGCCGGCGGTCGCGCAAACTGCTGCCCCGCCCGCGAGAATCTTTGCCGTCATCTCTGTGGGCAACTTGTCGATGGGAATTCCGAGGATTGCCAGAGCCATGATCGGGGTTCCGCCCATGGCGTAAATGTCCGATATCGCGTTTGTCGCGGCGATACGCCCGAAGTCGTAGGGATCGTCTACCATCGGCATGAAGAAGTCCGTCGTTGCAATAACGCAGGTTCCATCTTCAAGCCGCCACACCGCAGCATCGTCACCGGTCTCGGTGCCGACCAGCAGCTGCGCAAAAGGCTGCGCTGCGGATTGACGCGCGAGCAACTGTTGCAGAACCGAGGGCGCCAGTTTGCAGCCGCAGCCGCCGCCATGCGCAAGGCTGGTGAGGCGTATGTCGTGGATATTCATGTGTTCAACTCGTGCGGTGTGGATGTGGCGCTCCTGCGGATCGGACGACGCGCATGTGCGGGCGACGAATTGCCGAATTCTTCGCGCAGGCAGGGCAGCATCGCGCTGGGTACAGCAGGATCGATGTGGCGCTGTAGTCCAGGTAGATGGGCTTCATGGTGATCGTTGTCGGTTCGCGATCTTCAAGCGGAGACCTCCGGCGCGCACCTGCACCGTTGTCACGATTTAGGCCGCTACGATCAGGCCGGCACATTCCACGACAAGACCGTGCAAGTCTGTTCTTGGATGCTATTCCGGCGTTTGACGGGGAGAAAACTGCTTCGGTGGCCCTTGCAGGTCTTTGCCCGTTGCCATCGCAGGCTGATCCTTCGCTGCTTCGGCGTCTTGCGGACCTGTTGTTTGACCGATCGTTTGAGAGTTCTGGTCGCGGGCTCCGCCAGTCCAGCCCGTCGAGCCCTTGCCATCTGGCGCGGTGCCGGAGCCGCTGGAGTGCGGAGCTGCTGCGGGCTGTTCCCTCGCATTGGCCGACGGATCGTTGGTCTGGGCAAACGAATACGTCGCCGACACCATGACAACGGCGGCCAACAGAATAAGACCAATGTTTTTCATCATCGCCTCCGATGCGGGATGGGATGAAAAACGGATGGCCGGAACAAAAGGTTCCAGGACTCGGAGAAGAGCCGACGAAATAAACCGGGTGCCGTAAGCGTGGCGCCCGCTGAATATGGTGGCAACTGCGCATCACGTCGCCGTCAGTTCCTTGGACGTGATCGTGTATTTGAAGGTATCAGGATCGAGGCAATCGAGGCGCATGCTGGCGGTCTCGGCCTGCGGATACATCAAGAAGCCAAGCTTCGGACCATTCGTTCCCGGCAAGGCGATGTCGTGTGCGAAATTATAAGCCAGCCAGTTCGTCTCCCATGATCCAAACAGGGCCTGGCGGGCTGCCACGACCTTGGGATCATCGAGTTGGAGATTGGCCGGCGGTTCCTCGAGTGCGACCTTGCGCACGTCGGCCGGATCGACCGGGACCCAGCCGAAGCCGGCGAGATAGACTTCCGAACGGCAATGTTGTGCCTTGGAGACCACCGCGGACCCGGCGCCGAGACTCTTGTAGCCGAATTTCGACGGAGCGATGCGCAAGCCGTAGACATCGCGGGCGGGAAGATCCGCTGCTCGCGCAAGACCGACATAGAGCGCGTTGATGTCCGCACATTTTCCGCCAAGGTTTCCGCTCTTGAGCATCGATGCGATATCGCCGATGCCGCAACCGCGGACCTTGGCGTCGCGGAATGTATTCTCGACTACCCATTCGTAGATTGCGCGCGCTTTCTCGAGATCGGTTTGGGCGTCCTTTACAATCTTGTCCGCAGTTTCCTTGACGATGCCATCGGTCGGGATCAATTCGGTTGAGCCCGTGTAGAGCTTTCGTTCAGCGGCGGATAACGCCGCCACCCCGCCGGGTTTGGACAGATCAATCGCCCTGTCCTGAACCTTGATGACACTGATGACCTCGATCACAGGCGCAGTCTGATCGTCGCCCCACTGCGCATGAACCATACCGGCCCCGTATTTCGGATCATGCCTGAGCGCGGCCTTGCCGTTGGTCGTCCATTGACTTGGAGAGGATGTGAACCAGTCCTTTTCGTTGACGGACGGAACGGGAATCCAGGCCTGTGTCTTGCCCTTGGCATTCGCTATTTCCAGACGCGTGACGATCTGAAATTCGCGCCATGCGCCCGGACGTGGAGCAAATGCTGCCTGAGCCGTCGCGTGCCGGGGAAATCCCGCCACAAATGAAATCGCGGCGCCGGCCTTCAAGAGATCGCGTCGATTAAAATCCATGATCGCCTCCGCCCTGGTTCTGTTTTGAATGATCGGATGTGGTTTTGATCGCATGAGCGTCGTTGCCGATAAGCTTTCCAGTCGCCGGCGCGATCTCGATCGTGTCCCATGCGAAGTCGGATTCGACCACGAGGATGGGCTTCAGATTCGCGTCGAGGAGGTAGGTCGTGGGGAGTGCGCTGACATTCCAGGACTTCGCCACGGTCCGCTCGCGATCCAGCAGCACGGGAAAATTGACCGGCGTCTGTTCGAGGAAACGTTTGATCCGTTGATCGGCATCGGCAACGGATATGGCGATGACTGATACGTTAGCTGCCGAGCGGTCGAAAAAGCGGGTGAGGGCGGGCAATTCTTCGCGGCATGGCGCGCACCACGTCGCAAAGAAATGGACGAGCACGGTGCGGCCTTTAAAGGACGTGAGAGGAACAAGTCTCCCGTCCAAACCCGGCAAGGAAAAATCAGGCTTTGCAGGTTCGTCGATGCGCTTCAAATCAGTCGCGCGCGAGTCCGACGAGAATGCCAATAGAAAAAGTGTCGCCAGAATCGTGATTCTGAACGAGAGCCCTATGTCTCCAAACTGCGCGCCCCGAAACTCGGGAGCCGATGGATAGGTCACGCCACATTCTGGGGATCAACGTGCGCTGGCGTCAACGCAATTCGATGTGTTTACAGAGGCGATTCAGCGCAGTTGACGACACGAGCGATCGCCGTACTGCGGCGACTACCTGCTACGACGCCATCGGCCCCTGTTTCCCGATCAGCTTGAATGTTGCGGCGCGGCAGACATTCTTCCAGGCGCGACATTTGTATACGTTGACTTTAACTATCTCTGAACATTACGTTATCGATGCTTAGATGGATTCTACTTCCAGCGCGCTCATGGCGCGTCCGACATGGCGTCCCCCGAAGGGGCCGTGATCTCGAAGGAGAACCAGCCATGAATATGGAAATCTCGCGACGTCAATTTATGAAAAGCGCCGGTGGTGGGGTAGCGGGTACTACACTCGGCGCTCTTGGTTTCGGCGGAATTGAGGCGGCTCTGGCATCGTCGATCCGTCCTTTTAAACTGACCGGGGTCACGGAAACCCGCAACACCTGCACCTACTGCGCCGTCGGCTGCGGCATCATCATTTACTCCAAGGGCAGCCTGGCGAAGGGTGAGAGGGCCGACATCTTCCACGTCGAAGGCGATGCCGATCACCCCACCAACAGAGGCACGCTCTGCCCCAAGGGTGCAGCACTTCTCGACATGGTGCATGCGGAGACCCGCCTGACACATCCGATGCTTCGCAAACCCGGCTCGGACAAGTTCGAGCAGATCACCTGGGACGTGGCGCTCGACCGCATCGCGCGGCTGATGAAGGATGACCGTGACAAGAACTTTGTCGCCAGAAACCGCGATGGCGTTACGGTCAACCGCTGGCTGAGCACCGGTTTCCTCGCTGCTTCTGCAACGACCAATGAAACCGCGTGGACGACCTACAAGGTCGTTCGCAGCACCGGGATGCTGGTATTCGATAATCAAGCGCGCGTTTGACACGGCCCCACGGTAGCCAGTCTGGCTCCAACATTTGGCCGCGGCGCGATGACGAATTCGTGGACTGATATCAAGAACACGGATCTCGTGATCATTATGGGCGGCAACGCAGCCGAAGCGCATCCTTGTGGATTCAAATGGGTTACGGAGGCGAAAGCCAACCGTGGCGCGAAGCTGATTGTCGTCGATCCGCGCTTTACCCGTTCGGCGTCGGTCGCTGATTTGTATGCGCCGATCCGCCAGGGAACGGACATCGCGTTCCTGCTCGGCGTGATCAAGTACTGCATCGACAACGACAAGGTGCAGTGGGAGTACACCAAGGCATTCACCAACGCGCCGTATATCGTGAAAGAGGGCTTCGGCTATCAGGATGGCCTGTTCACCGGCTATGACGAGGCCAAGCGCGATTACAACAGGTCGAGCTGGGATTATGAGCTTGGCCCGGATGGCTATGTGGTCTCCGACGATACGCTGCAGAATCCGCGTTGCGTGTGGAACCTGCTGAAGCAGCATATTGCGATCTACACGCCGGAAATGGTCGAGCGGATCTGTGGAACACCGAAGGACAAGTTCCTGAAGGTGGCGCAGATGATCTCGGAGTGCTCGTCGCCGACCAAGACGATGACATCGATGTATGCGCTCGGCTGGACCCAGCATTCGAAGGGTTCGCAGAACATTAGAGCCATGGCGATGTTGCAGCTCATTCTGGGCAATATCGGCGTGCGCGGCGGGGGCATGAATGCTCTGCGCGGTCACTCCAACATTCAGGGATTGACCGATATCGGGCTGATGTCGAACCTGATCCCGGGCTATCTGACCATCCCGACGGAGAAAGAGCCGACCTTCGACACCTATATGTCGACGCGCGGCTTCAAGCCGTTGCGCCCGGATCAGATGAGCTACTGGCAGAACTACAAGAAGTTCTTCGTCAGCTTCTTGAAGTCGATGTGGGGCCCGGCGGCGACGCCGGAAAACAACTTCGCTTATGACTACCTGCCGAAGCTCGATCTTCCGGGCTACGACATCTTGCGCGCCTTCGAATTAATGAACGAGGGCAAGATGACCGGGTACTTCTGCCAGGGGTTCAATCCCCTGTTGGCGTTCCCGAACCGCAAGAAGGTCACGGACGCGCTGTCCAAACTCAAGTTCCTCGTCGTCATGGATCCTCTGCAGACCGAGACGGCGCGGTTCTGGGAAAATCACGGCGAACATAACGACGTCAACTCGGCGAGTATCCAGACCGAGGTGATCCAGCTTCCCACGACCTGCTTTGCCGAAGATACCGGTTCGCTCACGAATTCGGGGCGGCAGTTGCATTGGCACTGGGCGGCCGGCACGCCGCCGGGCGAAGCCAAGCATGACACATGGATCATGGCGCAGCTCCATCTGCGTCTGAACGAGCTGTACAGGAAAGAGGGCGGTGCATTCCCGGATGCCATGCTCAATCTGGCTTGGGATTACAAAGATCCGGAAGAGCCAAGTCCGGAAGAGCTGGCGAAGGAGTTGAACGGTTCGGTGCTCGAAACGGTCATGGACCCGAACGATCCAACCAAGGTCCTGCTTGAGAAGGGCAAGCAGGTGGTCAGTTTTGCCGCCCTGCGCGACGATGGAAAAACAGCCTCCGGCTGCTGGATCTATTCTGGCTGCTACAACGAGGCAGGCAATAACATGGCCCGCCGCGATAACAGCGATCCGGATGAAACTGGTGCGTTCTCGAAGTGGGCGTGGTCCTGGCCTGTCAACCGCCGCATTATTTACAATCGTGCGTCGGCGGACACCAACGGTAACCCCTGGGATCCGAGCCGCAAGCTACTGTGGTGGGACGGCGCGAAGTGGACCGGCTATGACGTGCCGGACATCGCACCCAACGCCAAGCCGGGTGTGGTGGGGCCCTACATCATGAACCCCGAAGGCACCGCGCGCCTGTTTACGCGGGGCATGATGCGCGACGGGCCGTTCCCGACGCATTACGAGCCGTTTGAATCGCCGGTCGTCAACGTCATCGCCCCGAAGATTCGTGGCAATCCTGTCGCCCGCGTATTCAAGGCCGATATGGAGCAGTTCGGCGAAGCCAGCGAGTTTCCATACGCGGCGACCTCCTATCGGCTCACCGAGCACTTCCATTACTGGACCAAGAACGCCCATATCAACGCGTCGCTGCAGCCTGAATTCTTCGTCGAGATATCCGAGCAACTGGCCAGGGAGAAGAACATCAAACTGGGCGGCTGGGTCCGGGTCTGGTCCAAGCGCGGATCGGTGAAGGCGAAGGCCGTGGTGACCAAGCGGATCGCGCCGCTGATCTGTGACGGCAAAACGGTCCATGTGGTCGGCATTCCCCTCCACTGGGGTTTTATCGGCGCGGCAAAGAAGGGATGGGGGCCGAATTCGCTCTCGCCCTTTGTCGGCGACGCCAATATCGAGACGCCTGAATACAAGGCATTTCTGGTCAATATCGAGCCCATCGCCGGGCCGGTGGCATAGGGAGGCACGCACATGTTTCCTCCGCTTCCCAACCCGACTGTGAAGCCGACGCCTGCTCAATTTGGCGAGCAGGATCTGATCCGGCGTTCGGCATCGAATGTAGCGCCGCCGGCGCGCCAACTCACGGCTGTTGCCAAATTGATCGATACATCCAAGTGCATCGGCTGCAAGGCATGTCAGGCTGCGTGCCTTGAGTGGAATGATCTGCGCGAAAAGGTCGGAGTCAATTCCGGTGTCCTGGACAATCCGCTCGATCTCACGCCAAACAGTCTGACCGTCATGCGGTTCAGCGAGTGGATCAATCCCGAGACACAGAATCTCGAATGGCTGATCCGCAAGGACGGCTGCATGCATTGCGCGGATCCTGGCTGCCTCAAGGCGTGTCCGGCGCCCGGCGCGATCGTGCAGTATTCCAATGGCATCGTCGATTTCGACCACGATAGATGCATTGGTTGCGGATATTGCATCAAGGGATGCCCCTTCAACATTCCGCGCATCTCGCAGGTAGACCACAAGGCGTACAAGTGCACGCTCTGTTCGGATCGCGTCGCCGTCGGACAAGGCCCGGCCTGTGCGAAGGCCTGTCCGACCCAAGCGATCGTGTTCGGCACCAAGGAGGAGATGAAGCAGCACGCCGAGGGCCGCATCAAGGATCTTAAGTCGCGCGGCTTCAAGAATGCCGGTCTTTACGATCCACCGGGCGTGGGCGGGACCCATGTCATGTACGTGCTGCATCACGCCGACAAACCGGAGATCTACGCGAATCTCGCAAGGGACCCGAGGATCAGTCCGATCGTTGAATTGTGGAAGGGTGTGACGAAGTATGCAGGCCTTGCCGCGATGGGTGGCTTCGCGGCGTTCGGTTTCCTTCACTACCTGATTTCGGGTCCCAACAAAGTTTCCGAAGAGGATGAAAAGAAAGCCGAGCAACTGACCGGGAGTGACGTGTCATGACCGCTTATGACGTTGAACGCGGTGATGCCGTCCATCCGGGAAAGCCCGTCACTGTCGATCGCTATACCGGCGGTGCGCGTATCAACCACTGGATCACGGCGACTTGCCTGGTCCTGTTGGCCTTGTCCGGACTCGCATTGTTTCATCCGAGCCTGTTTTTCCTGACCGGGCTGTTCGGTGGAGGACAGTGGACGCGTGCGATCCATCCCTGGATTGGCGTTGTGCTGTTTTTCAGCTTCACCGGCCTGTTCATTCGGTTCTGGCGGGCGAACCTGTGGAAGGCTGAGGATGGCACCTGGCTCGCGCGGCTCAAGGACGTGCTGACCGGTCACGAAGAACGCTTGCCGGAGGTTGGCAAGTACAATGCCGGTCAGAAGGCGGTTTTCTGGGGGATGTCACTTCTCATCCTGGTTCTGATCGCGAGCGGTTTTGTGATCTGGGACCAGTACTTCGCTGCGTATTCGACGATTGACCAGAAGCGTATCGCGGTTCTCATCCATGCGGTCGCCGCGGTGACGATCATCTGCGTCTGGATCGTGCACGTCTATGCCGCCATCTGGGTGCGCGGCACGATCAGCGCGATGACGCGAGGCCGCGTCACCGGCGGGTGGGCATGGCGGCACCATCGCAAATGGCTCCGGGAATTGGTCGGAGGGAAGGAACGTCGTTCTTGATCGCGGGTTATATCATGTCGGCTTAGGGAGTTGTCGAGGTGCACGTGGCCCGGCGGGTTCGTGAGGTCATTGATGGATAAGGTCGACACGCCTGGGCGCGATCCTGTGCCGATCGGCGAGATCGCCGAGCCGCCGTTTGCGCGTCTCCCCGATCCGTCGACATTATTTCAACTCAGAGCAGAGCGTTTCCGCGATCTGGCTGCCGGAAATGGACTGGCGCCTTTTCTCTATTTCTTAGCGGACCTTTCGTCCTGTCAGCACCGGTTGCAGGACGATCTGCCTGACGTCGACCTCCCAACCTCCGAGGATCGCGAGCGGGCCCGCGCCTATGGGATGCCGCCGCTTGATCGCAATCGCTTCACGGTGGATGCCGCTTTTGATGCAACGCTCGGTCGCCTGCTGCAGGCGGTGTCGCTGGTCGAAATGCCGGACACTGCGAGGACTGCACTGGCGCGTGTTACCGGCACGGACTCTGAGGCGCGGATCGCCATGGCGCAGGCTGTGCTTGCGAACGAAATCCCCGTCGAGGAATTTGCTGAGCATGTCTTTGTGGCCGCGGCACTGCAGGTCCACTTCGCGCGCCTGGCTTCAAAACTCGATGCCAAAAAGTTGGTCCCGGTTGGCGATGGCGTGTGTCCCTCCTGCGGCGACGCCCCGGTGGCCTCAATGGTGGTGGGATGGCGGGGTGCCCACGGCGCGAGATACTGCATGTGTTCGTTATGCGCGACGCAGTGGCATTATGTCCGGATCAAATGCACGCTGTGCAGCTCGACCAAAGGCATCGCCTATCGCGAGATCGAAGGAGGGGACGGGACCGTCCTGGCGGAAACCTGCGAGTCGTGCCGCGGCTACGTCAAGATTCTGCACCAGCACAAAAAGCCAGAGCTCGACCCGATGGCCGACGATGTCGCCAGTCTTGGCCTGGATTTATTGTTGCGGGATGACGATTACTGGCGCGGTGGCCTCAACCTCTTCTTGCTTGGCTATTGAGGCAGGTCATGGAGAAAATCGTAACCGCTAACCTGCGCAGGCTTCCTTCGGTGGACGGGGTGCTCAAGACTGCCGTTGCGGCTGATGCGATCAGGCGCTTCGGCAGGCCGGCCGTCGTCAGCGCAGTCCGTCATGTGATCTCTCAATCCCGCGGAAACGGGGCTGTGCCGGACCGGCCGGAGGAGGTGACCGCAGCGGCTGTTTCGCTGCTCGAAGCGCAGGAGCGGCCGAAGCTCCGGCCCGTGTTCAATCTGACCGGAACTGTCCTGCACACCAATCTTGGCCGCGCTGTTCTCGCCGAATCTGCGATCGAGGCCGCGGTTACCGCGATGCGCTCGGCGATGGCGCTCGAATTCGATCTTGAAGGAGGGCGCCGCGGGGAGCGCGACGATCACCTGCGTGACCTCTTGTGCGAACTCACCGGCGCCGAGGATGCGACTGTCGTCAACAACAATGCCGCGGCAGTTCTGATCGTGCTCAACACGCTTGCGCATCGGCGCGAAACAATTGTTTCGCGCGGGGAGTTGATCGAAATCGGCGGGGCGTTTCGGATGCCCGAGATCATGTCCCGTGCGGGCACGAAACTCGTCGAGGTCGGGACGACCAACCGCACACACAAGAAAGATTATGTTGGAGCGATCGGCGCGAAGACGGGGATTATCTTCAAGGTTCACACCTCGAATTATCGGATCGAAGGTTTCACCAAGGAAGTAGGCGCTCGCGAACTGGCGGCGTTGGCCGTCGAACGGAGTATCCCGATGGTCCACGATCTGGGTTCGGGAACGCTGGTCGATCTTGCGCAGTTTGGCCTTGCCCATGAGCCGACAGTCGCTGAGGCGATTGTGGATGGCGCCGATGTCGTCACCTTCTCCGGCGACAAATTGCTGGGCGGTCCACAGGCCGGATTCATCGTGGGCCGTAAGGATCTGATCGCCGCCATCAATCGCAATCCGATGAAGCGGGCCTTGCGTCTGGACAAGATGCGGATTGCCGCGATTGAAGCAACGCTGAAACTCTATCGCGATCCGGACAGGCTTGCTCAGCGGCTTCCCACTGTCCGGCTGTTGTCGCTTTCCCGATCGGCTATTGAAGCGTGTTCGCGTCGGCTGCTGCCAGATGTGCAGGCCGCGGTCGGCCCGTTATTTTCCGTTGAGGTTACGGCCTGCGAAAGCCAGATCGGTTCGGGAGCTTTGCCGCTGGTCACCATGCCAAGCGCCGGCCTTGCCATCCGCTCGTTGTCGGCGCGTGGTGCCGGGCGTCTCCTGAAACGCCTGGCAGAAGGATTGCGCGATCTCGATATTCCTGTGATCGGAAGAATCGAGGAGCAGGCGCTGGTTCTCGATCTGCGATGCCTCGATGACGAACGCGCCTTCGCAAGGAATCTCGAATCGCTCGACCTTTCGGAGAAAAGCAATGAGAGCGCCTGACGCCGTTGCCCGGACGATCGATGCACAATCGGTTTCGGCTCAGATGGATGCCGCCTCTGAAGCCGCGGACCGCGGAGATTATCAGAGAGCCCTCGAAATATGGGGACCGCTCGCTCACGCGGGAATAGCCCGGGCGCAGGCCCATATCGGAACATGCTTTGCCGAAGGTTGGGGTGTCGAGCCGGATTTCGTGCTCGCAGTGAACTGGCTGACATTGTCGGCAGATGCAGGTGATCCGGCGGGGCAACGAAATCTGGCTGCCCTCTATTTCAGGGGAGACGGCGTCAAGGAGGATTTCAGGCGCGCGGCCGCGCTCTATCGCTCCGCCGCAGAGGCTGGCGATGGGCCAGCGCAGGACATGTTGAGCTGGATGCTGCTCGAAGGAGAGGTGATTGTTCACGATTACGCTGATGCGCGGAAATGGGCATTGGCGGCCGCCGAACAGAACATCGCCTCATCCATGACCCGTCTGGGAATGCTCTATCATAACGCCATTGGCGTTGAGCGCGATCCTGCGCTGGCGGTTTACTGGTGGCGTCGGGGTGCAGAGCGTGGAGATGCGGACGGTCAGGCCATGCTCGGAGCCGCATATTATCTCGGAGCAGGCGTCGAACGACATCCGCGCCAGGCTCTGATCTGGCTGTTGCGGGCTCATGCCGGTGCAAGCCCGCTTGCACCGCGATTTCTCACTGCGGCACGTTCGGTCCTTTCGGACTCCGAAGTCGCGGAGGCTGAACAATGCGCGGCGCTGCCGCTACCCGAACCATCATCATGATTATCGGAACCGCGGGCCATATCGATCACGGAAAAACGTCATTGGTGCGTGCGCTGACCGGTGTGGAAACGGATCGCCTGAAGGAGGAAAAGGCCCGCGGCATTTCCATCGATCTTGGTTTTGCCTACCTTCCGGCGCCGGATGGAACGGTTCTTGGGTTTGTCGACGTCCCGGGCCACGAGAAATTTATTCATAACATGCTCGCAGGAGCCACCGGAATCGATTTTGTGATTCTGGTCGTCGCGGCCGATGACGGGATCAAGCCTCAGACGCTGGAGCATCTGGCGATTGTCGATCTTCTGGGAATCGAGAGAGGCGTTGTCGCGTTGACAAAAACGGACATTGTTTCCCGGTCGCGGCAGGACGACGTGTCGAAGGATATCACGCAACTGCTGCAGCAATCGAAGCTGGCCGGCTCTGACATCTTTCGGGTTTCGACCGTTCGCGGCGAAGGCATAGCCGAGTTGCGGGATTATTTGTTCGGTCTCGCCAAGACAATTGGCACGCGAGCGTCTTCGGACCTTTTTCGCCTTGCTGTCGATCGATCCTTCACGCTTCCCGGCACAGGAACCGTCGTCACCGGCACGGTTCTGTCCGGAGCCGTATCGAACGGCGATCACGTCATGATTTCTCCCCCCGGTGTGGCAGCTCGCGTGCGCTCCGTTCATGCGCAGAACCGTCCATGCGCGCGCGGTGTCGCCGGTCAGCGGTGTGCTCTCAATTTGGCGGGGGAGGGTATCAGCAAGGATGCGATTTCCCGCGGTGACATGGTTCTTGACCAGAGGCTGCACGCGCCGACAAGCCGAATTGATGTGGAGTTACAGCTGCTCGCTTCAGAGTCTAAACCAGTCACGCAATGGATGCCCGTCCATCTCTTTCATGCGTCGGCGGACGCCGGGGCGCGTCTGGTTTTGCTGGAAGATACGCCGTTAATGCCCGGTCAAACCGGCGTGGTGCAGTTCGTGCTGAATCGGCCCATAGCTGCAGCGGTCGGGGATAGATTCGTTGTGCGCGACACTACCAGCCAGCGAACAATCGGCGGCGGGAAATTTCTGGATCTGCGCGCACCGGCCCGCAAACGGCGATCGCCGGAGCGGATGGCTCAATTGCGTGCTTACCGCATCGATGATCCCGAGGTGGCGCTGGCGGCCTTGCTTGAGATTCCGCCGTGGTTTGTCGAACTGTCGGCGTTTGCGCGAGACCACGTTTTTCCGGAGAGCCACGTTCAGAAGATCGTCGATCATTTGTCCGCTGTCACTTCGCGCACAGCCGGCGGCGTATTCGCCATGTCCGCGCCGGTATGGCTCGAGTTCAAGCGAAGTTTGCTCGCGACGCTGCAGGTATTTCACGCGGATAACCCCGATTTACAGGGTATGGGTCTCGAGCGCTTGAGGATGCAGCTTGAGCCGCGTCTGCCGGCACCGGTGCTGCTTTCGATTCTCGGCGGGCTTGTCCGCAGCAAGGAGATCGCTCTGGATGGGGCGTGGGTGCGCCTGGCTGGGCATGAAGTGCGCCTGACCGTCGAGGATGAAAAGCTCTGGCCGAGGATCGCGATGTTGCTTTCTGGTTCGGAGCGTTTTCGTCCACCAAGGGTGCGTGACATTGCAGGCGTTCTGGGGGCGCATGAAACCGACATACGGCGCTTGTTGAAGCTGCTTGGTCGTATGGGCAGAGTCGATGAGGTCGCACACGATCATTTCTTTTTGCGAGAGACGGTTGCCGAAATGGTCCGGATCGTCGTCGGCCTGAGCCAGAGCCAGCCGCTTGGACAGTTCACAGCCTCGCAGTTTCGCGACCGGGTGGACAATGGCCGCAAAGTCGCAATCCAGATCCTCGAATTCTTCGATCGCCACGGCGTAACGCTTCGCCGGGGCGATCTTCGCCGCGTTAACAGGTATCGGCTCGATTTGTTCAGCAGAACGATAGAAGCCGTTCCTGACAACGCTTCGAATCCTGGAAGGGAATCGTCCCCGGTGGGGCGTCCGGACTTCAAATCCGGGAGGGGCCGCGAGCCGGTCCTTGGTGGGTTCGACTCCCTCTCTCTTCCGCCACGTTAGAAAGAAAATGCGATGGATCCCGCAGCATCCTTCATTGACGTGCTGAAACGATCAGCGGACCAAAGCTCTGTGGCGGAGGACGAGTTTCGCCGCGGTATCGCTGAGCGGATGAAAGAGCTGGAGAAACAGCGTTCCTTCGCATTTCGTAGGCTTCATCTTATGAAGGAGGTCGCCGGCGTCATTACCCAGGCTGAAAGCGAAGAAATTGCGGTCGCGGGCGCGACGGTCGTTCTGCGCGCAAAACTGGGATGGGTGAATGATAGTGAAGCCCGGAGCGAGGTTCTGTCACGCTTTGCGCCGGTCGCTCAGGCCATGTTTGCGAGTCTCGTGCCCAGCGCAGATGAGAACGAAGAGAAGCCCGATGTGATCGAGGCTCTGGGCGAATTCGAAGCCTGGTACGCGGCAACGCATCCCAATCCGTTCTGGGTACTGTTTGAGAATTACATGCCGGAGACGCCAGTTGTCGATTTCTGACGCAATTCTCACCGATTTCGATCGCTGGATCGTTACGGAATTTTCGAAGACGGGGGCCTTCACTGCGCTCGTGGTTCTGATTGAGATCGCCGACGATAAAGTCACTCCGCTGTGCTCAACTTATTTTAACGTGATCGGCGATGACGTCGACTGGAGTGGAATCACGGTTCTGTTCGCTGGTGCGGGGCGGGAATGGGATGGAGCTGCATTCTTTCCGAACGTGGCTCCTTTTGGTGGGCCGTTGGACAATTCTGCCGCGCGCCTGCAGTTACGTGGACTTGAGGAGCGGCTTGATGATGACCGCTTGGTGCTGAACGAAGGGCACTGCTTCGACAAATGGGGACGAAGAATGAGGATCGAGGAAGTCGAAGAAGAATGATTCACGCTTGCGTCAGGCTCGCAGCTAAAGCTCGAGCCACTGGCGCAGGTCACCCCAAAAATCAGCAAGAAGCTCATGTCAGAGACCGATTGATGAGTGGCACTTCGGTCCCCCCAACTCACGCGTTAATTTCCGCCATCGGCTGCGAAGCGCAGGAACTGCCGTTTCATCGCGTTGACCTTGGAGATGTAAGCCGCAACGAGATGATCCCCACACCGCTCGCCGGTCATCATCTGAAAGCGACGGCGTGCGTAAGCGGTGGCGGGACCTCCGCCGCAGAGATGGATAAAGGCGGCAAGATCCTGCGTCTGTTGCGCGTTCGCGACAACACCGCCCGCCCGGGTGAGGACGGCAGCCACATTGCGGTCGAGGTATATCGATGCCAGCTCTACGGCATGACTCGGGATTGCGCGAATATAGGGTCCGAAGCCGCAGCCCGTATCCTTGACAGTCTTCGCTCTGATGCAGAACTGCGCAACCTCGGAATAGGCCGGATCGGTCATTTGGAAGAGGCCAACAGCGCTGGATGCGGGCCGGTAGATCGCGAAAGGATTGAAGCTGAACCGCCAGCGCCAATAGGTGCGGTCGACCGGATTGCCCGAGCTTTCGACTTGCGCCAGCGCGGCCAACAATTCGGGCGTGATCGAATGGGTCGAATAGGCGCGAAACAACGGACCGTATTGCCGCCACGTCTCGACCGGCTCCTTGTCGAGCTTGTGGCCGATAAAGAAGAACAACTCGGTCGGCTTTTGGATCACGTGATAAATGAGGTTTGTCGTCGCAAGAGTGGCGAGCACGATTGCGACGATGCCCGCAATCCGAACGGCTCGCGGCGCTCTCGCAAACTTTCGTCGCGCCCACCGTCCGCTGCGCCGCCAGCGGCGAAGGCGAGGAACGAAGCTCTTGCTTATTTTTGACATAGGTTTTGGGAGAGAAGGCCTGACAGCGGCATAGCCCGGTTGGTTAAGGTTGTGCGTGCCAAGGCAGCGGCTCGGATGTTGCGATAGCCCAGGCCAGCGTTTGGTGCCATCGTCGGCGATCAGCGCAGGCTGTCGGCGACGATCTGGCGCGCCAGCGCATTGTGATGAGGCAGACCGATCGATATCCGCAGCCAGGCCGGCATCGCAGGATAGGACTGCTTGAGCGCGATGCCTTGCGCAGCAAGGGCTGCAGTCACATCGCTGTGTCGCCGGCCGGCATCGAAGAATACGAAATTGCCCTGCGCTGCGGAGAAGGAAGCGCCGCTCGTGCGAAACAAAGTGTGCCAACTCTCACGCTCGGCGGCAACCGCGGTACGCACTGCGGTGATATGTGCGCGATCGCTTAGACTTGCCTGAGCGGCGACGAGGCCGAGGCGGTTGAGGCCATGAAACGCGCCGATGCCGATCTGCCTGAGCGATTTGGCAAGCTCGGCAGGCGCCAGCACATAGCCCATGGCGAGACCGGCGAGGCCACGTATCTTGGCGAAGGTCCTGAATACGACGACCTGATGGCCGTCACGCACGAGACCGGCCACCGTGCGCCGTTCCGGATCGGGCGTATAGTCGAGATAGGCTTCGTCGACGATCACCAGCGCGCGGTTCGATAGATCGCGGACGAATGCGATGAATTCCTCGGCCGGGCTCACGGTGCCGCTCGGATTATGCGGGTTGACGAGATAGACGGCGCGGGTTCGCGCACTCACCGCGCTGGCGATGGCCGGAAGATCGTTTTCGAGCCGATCATTCAGCGGCACGGCGATGACCTTGCCGCCAGCCGGCGCGACGGCATCGACCAGCGCCGTATAGCCCGGCTCCGAATAGATGAATTCGCCGCCGGGATCGCCGCGGGCGGAGAGAAACAGGCCGAGTACATCCAGGATTTCGCCGAGCACGATTTGGTCGGGCGCGACGCGTTCGTGCGCGGCGATGGCGGCGGTCAGCTCGTCCAGCTCGTCGCCGACATAGCGGTCGAGATGGGCGAGGTTCTCCTCGATGGCACGAAGCGCCCGCGGCGAAGGGCCGAACGGACTCTCATTGTGCGACAGGCGGATGATTGAGCTGGGTGTGTCGGTCATGGCGAGGGACTATACGCGCTTTGCGGCGATCCGGAGTCAGCGCAGTGCCGGCGGCAGTGAAGAGTTCAAGCGCCGTATGGGCGTCGAGCCGCTGATCACCGAGCGCGGTGAAACGGCGGTCAGCGCGCAACTGTTGAAGGGCCAATTCCCGTAGCAACCGGCTCACCGTTGTCGCCACCTCTATAAGGAAAACTTTGCCCCGGCCAAAGATAAGAATATTTCACTAATTCCGCAAACTGGGATGTTGTTGCTGCGCGGGTGCCGAACGGCACGACGCTTTGAAATAGCCCCGCAGAGGGCAGCGACGAGGGAACGGTCATGGATGAACGCGTGACGCTGCGTTCGCATCTCGATCAGGCGGCGAAGACGCCGAACTGGGCTGCGGTCGGCGCCGTGATCGAGGGAATCGCCGCCACGTCCATCGACCTTGCCGACCTCATTGCCGACGGCCCGCTGGCCGGCATTACCGGCCGTCTCAGCGGCGTGAATTCCGACGGCGATGCGCAGAAGGATATCGATGTTGTCGCGGACGGGATGATGCGCCGCGCGCTGGCTGTGACCCCCGTCGCCGCCATTCTGTCCGAAGAGGCGGAATTGCCCGAAATCCTCGACGTCGCCGCGCCGCTCTGTGTCGCGATTGATCCGCTGGATGGCTCCGCCAATCTTGAGAACAACATTTCGGTCGGAACCATTTTCTCGATTCGTCCGCGCGGCAACGATGTGGTTTCCACCTTCTTCGAGCCGGGCACGGCTCAGTGCGCCGCGGGCTTCGTGGTCTACGGTCCCCAGACCACGCTAGTGCTCGCGTACAACGGGCGTGTCGACATCTTCATTCTGGGCCGCCACGCGCGTGAATTCCTGCTCGTCGCACAAGGCGTCAGGATTGCGCCCAATACGCCGGAATTCGCCATCAACGCGTCGAACCGGCGACACTGGCACGGTCCGGTGCGGGCCTATATCGACGAATGCCTGGCCGGCATTAGCGGCAACGGCGGTGCAGATTTCAATATGCGCTGGATCGGCTCGCTGGTTGCCGAGTCACTTCGCATTCTCGTCCGCGGCGGGGTCTTCCTTTATCCGGCCGACGCGCGCCCTGGATATCGCGAAGGGCGCCTGCGCCTTTTATACGAAGCCCATCCGATGGCGTTGGTCATGGAATGGGCCGGAGGCGCCGCCACCACCGGCCGTCGCCGCATCCTCGAACTCTCGGCGCGAACGCCGCACCAGCGCGTGCCGCTGATCATGGGCTCGGTGCGCGGCGTTCGCGACGTCGCCGCCATTCACGAGGGGATCGAACCGATGTTCGACAATAGCGACGCGCCGCTGTTTGCGCGGCGCGGCCTGTTTCGCTGAACCGGGGACAGAGCAAAATGTCACGCAGCTATCCCATCATATCGATCACGGGTTCGTCGGGCGCCGGCACCACCTCGGTGAAAAAGACGTTCGAGAACATTTTCCGTCGCGAGAAGGTCGCCGCCGCCTACATAGAGGGCGATTCGTTTCATCGCTACAACCGCGCCGAGATGCGTACGAAGATGCTGGAGGAAGGCGAGAAGGGCAACAAGCACTTCAGCCACTTCAGCCCGGAAACCAACCTGTTCGAGGAGCTGGAGAAAGTCTTCCGCGACTACGGCGAGTCCGGCACCGGCACCGCCCGTCATTACGTGCACGACGAAGACGAAGCCAAATTATACGGGGCGGCACCGGGGACCTTTACCGAATGGGGGCCGCTGCCGGAAAACTCCGACCTGCTATTTTACGAGGGCCTGCATGGCGCTGTGGTGACTGACAAAGTCAATATCGCCCAGCATGCTGACCTCAAGATCGGCGTCGTGCCCGTCATCAATCTGGAGTGGATCCAGAAGCTGCATCGCGACCGCAAGGATCGCGGTTACAGCCAGGAAGCCGTCACCGACACCATCCTGCGGCGGATGCCGGACTATGTGAACTACATCTGTCCGCAATTCACCGAGACCGACATCAACTTCCAGCGTGTGCCGACGGTCGACACCTCGAACCCTTTCATCGCGCGGTGGATCCCGACGCCGGATGAATCGATGGTGGTGATCCGGTTGAAGAATCCGCGCGGCATCGATTTTCCCTATCTGCTGTCGATGATCCCCAACAGCTTCATGTCGCGCGCCAACTCGATCGTGATCCACGGCTCGAAGCTGGATCTGGCGATGCAGCTCATCCTCACCCCGCTGATCCTGCAATTGATGGAACGCAAAAGGCGCACGGTATGAATATTCAGAGCCCCGCTCCCCAGATCGATCAAGTGACCGTTCCGCACGCGGATATGGCGAATGCGATTCGCTTTCTGGCGATCGATGCGGTGGAAAAAGCGAACTCGGGCCATCCCGGCATGCCGATGGGGATGGCTGATGCGGCGACAGTGCTGTTCTCGCGCTTCCTCAAATTCGATGCCTCCGATCCGTCCTGGCCGGACCGCGACCGCTTCATCCTGTCCGCCGGCCACGGCTCGATGCTGCTCTACGCGCTGCTGCATCTGACCGGATCGGCTGAAGTGACGCTCGATCAGTTGCAGTCGTTCCGGCAATGGGGCTCGAAGACACCCGGCCATCCCGAATACGGCCACACGGCAGGCGTCGAGACGACCACCGGTCCGCTCGGCCAGGGTATCGCCACGGCGGTGGGCATGGCCCTGGCCGAGCGCCTGATGAATGCGCGCTTCGGCGACGCTCTCGTCGATCACTATACTTACGTGATCGCCGGCGACGGTTGCTTGATGGAGGGCCTCAGCCACGAGGCGATCTCGCTGGCGGGACATTTGCGGCTCAATCGCCTGATCGTGCTGTTCGATGACAACCAGATTTCGATCGACGGCGCGACCTCGCTGTCGTGTTCGGATGATCAGCTTGCGCGCTTCTCTGCATCGGGATGGTCGACCTGCCGCGTCAACGGCCATGATCCCGAGGCCGTGGCCGCGGCCATTGCACAGGCGCGCGACAACGACCGCCCATCGCTGATCGCGTGCCGCACGGTGATCGGCTTCGGTGCACCTACACGGCAAGGCAGTGAGAAGGCCCATGGCGCGCCGCTGGGCGCGGACGAAATCGCAAAGACGCGCGACGCGCTGCACTGGCCGCATGCACCGTTCCACGTGCCCGATGCGGTGGCGCGACAATGGCGCGCGGTCGGCGCGCGCGGACAGGCGGCGCATGCGGAATGGGCCGGGCGCGTTGCGCGTCTCGACGGCGCTGTGCGGGACTACTTTCAGGCCGCGCTGAAGGGCCAGCTTTCTGGCCGATATGACGATGCGCTGGCTAGGATTCGTGCCCGTTTCCTGCAGGAGCGGCCGAAGATCGCCACGAGGCAGGCCTCGCAACTCGTCATCGATGTCATTGCTGGTGTCCTGCCGAATCTGCTCGGCGGATCGGCTGACCTCACCCATTCGAACCTCACGCGCGCCAGGTTGCAGGCACCAGTCCAGCACGATGCCTTCGACGGCAGCTACGTCCATTACGGCGTACGCGAGCACGCCATGGCGGCAGCGATGAACGGCGTCGCCTTGCATGGCGGCCTCATTCCCTATGGCGGCACCTTCCTGTGCTTTGCCGATTACAGCCGTCCCGCGATCCGGCTGGCCGCGTTGATGGGCATCCGCGTCATTCACGTGATGACGCATGACTCGATCGGGCTTGGCGAGGACGGCCCGACCCATCAGCCGGTCGAGCACCTTGCTTCCCTGCGCGCGATTCCAAATTTGCTGGTGTTCCGCCCGGGCGACGCCGTCGAGACCGCCGAGGCCTGGGACTGCGCGTTGCGGACGCCGCATGCGCCGTCGGTGCTCTGCCTGTCGCGCCAGGCGCTGCCTGTGTTCCGCGATGGCGTCGATTCCACCAACCGGGTCGCGCGCGGTGCCTATGTCGTCATCGAGCCGGAAGGTGGCCGCGATGTCACTCTGATTGCAACCGGCTCCGAAGTGTCGATCGCGATTGCTGCGGCCAGGCTGCTTGCTGACGACGGAATTCGCGCCGCTGTCGTCTCGGCGCCGTGTTTCGATATGTTCCGGCAACAAAGCGGCGAGTATAGGGCTGCAATTCTCGGCAGCGCTCCGCGCGTCGGTATCGAAGCCGCGATCGAAGGCGATTGGGCGCGTTGGCTCGGTGACGGCGGTGAGTTCGTCGGCATGACTGGATTCGGAGCCTCGGCGCCGGCGGACGATCTGTATCGCGAATTCGGTATCACCGCCGCGGCGGTCGCAACGGCGGCGATGCGCTGCATCGCCCGGTCCAGACTGGTTGCCGCTGAATAATGAATTCCAGACCGAGGAACGCAACGGAGGATTCATGGCACGCATTACCCTGAGGCAGTTGCTGGATCACGCGGCCGAACACGGCTACGGCGTGCCGGCCTTCAATATCAACAACATGGAGCAGGGCCTGGCGATCATGGAGGCCGCCGCCGAGGTCGACGCGCCGGTCATCATCCAGGCGTCGCGCGGCGCACGCTCCTATGCCAACGACATCATGCTGGCGCGGATGATCGACGCGCTGGAGGAGATGCATCCGCAGATCCCGCTCTGCCTGCACCAGGACCACGGCAACGAAGAGTCCACCTGCGCCACCGCGCTACAGCACGGCTTTACCTCGGTCATGATGGACGGCTCGCTGAAGGCCGACGCAAAGACCGCAGCGGATTACGATTACAACGTCGACATCACGCGTCGCGTGGTCGATATCGCGCACTGGATCGGCGCCTCCGTCGAGGGCGAACTCGGCGTACTCGGTTCATTGGAGTATGGCGGCGGCGAGCAGGAGGACGGCCATGGCGTCGAGGGCAAGATCAGCCACGACCAGTTGCTCACCGACCCGGATCAGGCCGTCGACTTCGTCCGCGCCACCAAGGTCGATGCGCTGGCGATCGCGATGGGGACGTCACACGGCGCCTACAAGTTCTCGCGCAAGCCGGACGGCGACATTCTCGCCATGACCGTTGTCGAGGAAATTCACCGCCGGCTGCCAAATACGCATCTTGTCATGCATGGCTCGTCATCGGTGCCGCAGCCGCTGCAGGACATCTTCAATCAATTCGGCGGCGAGATGCCGCAGACCTGGGGCGTACCGGTCGAGGAGATCATGCGCGGCATCAAGCATGGCGTCCGCAAGGTCAATATCGACACCGACTGCCGCCTCGCAATGACCTCTGCCTTCCGCAAGGTCGCCGCGCAAACCAGAAGCGAATTCGATCCGCGAAAATTCCTGAAACCGGCGATGGACGCGATGCGCGACCTCTGCCGCGAACGCTTCGAACAATTCGGCACCGCCGGTCACGCCGCAAGGATCAAGGTGATCCCGCTGGCCGAAATGGCGAAGCGCTATCGCAGTGGCGCGCTCGACCCGAAAATCGGCAACGTCGCGCAAGCTGCCGAATGAACAGACCTTATTCCATCCGGTGACGCCGGGTCCAAACGAGGAGGCCACCATGAATGAACACGCTTCGATCACGATCCGCGGCAAGGACCGCTACAAGTCCGGCGTCATGGAATACAAGAAGATGGGCTATTGGGAGCCCGATTATGTACCCAAGGACACCGACATCATCGCATTGTTCCGGGTGACGCCGCAGGACGGCGTCGATCCGATCGAGGCCTCCGCGGCAGTTGCCGGCGAATCCTCGACCGCGACCTGGACCGTGGTGTGGACCGACCGCCTCACGGCCGCTGAAAAATACCGCGCCAAGTGTTTTCGGGTCGATCCGGTGCCTAATTCGCCCGGCCAGTACTTTGCCTATATCGCCTACGATCTCGACCTGTTCGAGAACGGCTCGATTGCCAACCTGTCGGCCTCGATCATCGGCAACGTGTTCGGCTTCAAGCCGCTGAAGGCTTTGCGGCTGGAAGACATGCGGCTCCCGGTCGCCTATGTGAAGACGTTCCAGGGCCCGGCCACCGGCATCGTGGTCGAGCGAGAGCGTATGGACAAGTTCGGCCGCCCACTGCTCGGTGCGACCGTGAAGCCGAAGTTGGGTCTGTCCGGTCGTAACTACGGCCGTGTCGTCTACGAGGCGCTCAAGGGCGGGCTCGACTTCACCAAGGACGACGAAAACATCAACTCGCAGCCCTTCATGCATTGGCGTGAGCGCTTTCTCTATTGCATGGAGGCAGTCAACAAGGCGCAGGCGGCGTCCGGCGAGATCAAGGGCACCTATCTCAACGTCACCGCCGGCACGATGGAGGACATGTACGAGCGCGCCGAATTCGCCAAGCAGCTCGGTTCCGTCATCATCATGATCGACCTCGTGATCGGCTACACCGCGATCCAGTCGATGGCGAAATGGGCGCGCAAGAACGACATGATCCTGCATCTGCACCGCGCAGGGCATTCGACCTATACGCGGCAGCGCAATCACGGCGTCTCGTTCCGCGTCATCGCCAAATGGATGCGGCTCGCTGGTGTCGATCACATCCATGCCGGGACCGTCGTCGGCAAGCTGGAAGGCGATCCGGCGACGACCCGCGGCTATTACGACATCTGCCGTGAAGACTACAATCCGATGCGGCTCGAACACGGCGTGTTTTTCGAGCAGAACTGGGCCAGCCTCAATAAGATGATGCCGGTCGCGTCGGGCGGCATCCATGCTGGCCAGATGCATCAGTTGCTCGATCATCTTGGCGAAGATGTCATCCTGCAGTTCGGCGGCGGTACCATCGGCCATCCGATGGGTATCCAGGCCGGCGCCACCGCCAACCGCGTCGCGTTGGAAGCGATGATCCTCGCTCGCAACGAGGGCCGCGACTACCTGCATGAAGGCGAGGAGATTCTTGCCAAGGCGGCGATGACCTGCACGCCGCTGAAGGCGGCACTGGAGACGTGGAAGAGCGTCACCTTCAACTATGAATCCACCGACATGCCCGACTACGCCCCCACCGCCAGCGTCTCGTTGTAAGGAGCACGATCATGCGCATTACCCAGGGCTGCTTCTCGTTCCTGCCCGATCTCACTGATGAACAGATTACAAAACAGGTGCAGTATTGCCTCGCCAATGGCTGGGCCGTGAACATCGAATTCACCGACGATCCGCATCCTCGCAACAGTTTCTGGGAAATGTGGGGGCTGCCGATGTTCGATCTGCGCGATGCCGCTGGTGTGCTGATGGAACTGGCCGCATGCCGCAAGGTCTATGGTAACAGCTACATCCGGCTGTCGGCGTTCGACTCCAGCCATGGCTGGGAATCCGTGCGGCTCTCCTTCATCGTCAATCGTCCGAAGGAAGAGCCAGGCTTCCGGCTCGAGCGGCATGAGATGGAAGGCCGCAACATCCGCTATACGGCCAAATCCTATGCCGTCGACCGCCCCGAAGGCCAGCGCTACGGTGGGTCATGAGCACGCTGACGGTGGTCGATAGCGCCGGCGACGCGCCGCGGGCGACGCAGGTCGATCTGCGCCGCGAGTTCGACGAGGTCGGCATCGGCGAGGTGCTCGATCAGCTCGATCGTGAATTGATCGGGCTGAAACCGGTGAAGACGCGGATTCGCGAGATTGCTTCGCTGCTGCTGATCGAGCGCATCCGCAAGCGCATGGACCTGGCGTCCGGCAACCCGACGCTGCACATGTCGTTCACCGGCAATCCCGGCACCGGCAAGACGACGGTGGCGCTACGCATCGCCAGCATCCTGCATAAGCTCGGTTTCGTGCGGCGAGGGCAGGTGGTGTCGGTGACGCGCGACGAACTGGTCGGGCAATATATCGGCCATACCGCGCCGAAGACGAAGGAGATCCTGAAGAAGGCGATGGGCGGCGTGTTGTTCATTGACGAGGCCTATTACCTGCATCGGCCTGATAACGAGCGCGATTATGGCCAGGAGGCGATCGAGATCTTGCTGCAAGTGATGGAATCGCAGCGTGAGGATCTGGTGGTGATCCTCGCCGGCTACGGCGACCGCATGGAAAAATTCTTCGGCAGCAATCCCGGTTTCCGCTCGCGCATCGCCCACCATATCGATTTCCCCGATTATGCCGACGACGAATTGCTCGCCATTTCCGAATTGATGCTCGGGGATATGAATTACAAGTTCAGTGCCGATGCGCGCGCGGCGTTCACCCGCTACATCGCGCTGCGCAAGACCCAGCCGCTGTTCTCCAACGCCCGTTCGATCCGCAACGCGCTCGACCGCATGCGGCTGCGTCAGGCCAACCGGCTTGTCGCCGATCTCGACCGCGTGCTGAGCGCCGACGACATCATGTCACTGGAGGCTTCGGATGTGCTCGCGAGCCGGGTGTTCTCGAACGGTTCTGGCGGGTAATGGTGGCCGCTAGGCCTGAACCGTCGATGCGGCAATCTCGTCCAGTACTTCGGTCAATCGGTCTACGGCCCAATCCACCTGTGAATCGTCGATAATCAGGGGAGGCGCAAAGCGTATCGTGTTTCGGTGAGTATCTTTGGTGAGCACTCCCGCCTGAAGCAAGCGCTTGATCACCGTGCCGGCACTCGCCATGTTGCGGTGTAGCTCGACCCCCGCAAACAAACCGCGACCGCGCACCTCGCGAATGATCGGATTTTTGATCGCAGAGAGTCGCGTGAGAAGATGTGTGCCGACAGTCGCGGCACGTTCAATCAATCGCTCGTCGATCAGTGTGTCGAGGGCGGCTAATCCAACCGCCGATGCAATCGGGTTGCCTCCGAACGTGCTGCCGTGGTCACCGGGAGTGAAAACCTGCATGACCTCGCGACGGGCGAGGAAAAGCGAAACCGGCAACATCCCGCCGCCGAGCGCCTTGCCGAGCATCAGACCGTCGGGTGTTACCCCTTCATGCTGACACGCGAGCAGACGTCCGGTGCGTCCCAGACCGCTCTGGATCTCGTCGCACAGCAGCAGCACGTTGTTCGCCTTGCAAATGCGCGCGGCCTCGGCGAGATATCCAGGGGGCGGCACGTTGATCCCGCCTTCGCCTTGAATCGGTTCGACCAGAAAGGCCGCGGTGTCAGGGGTAATGGCCGCGGCGAGCGCCGACGCATCGCCGAATGGCACGCATGTGAAGCCTGGCGGGAACGGCCCGAAGCCGTCGCGATATTGGGTTTGCGAAGAAAAGCCGACGATCGAGATGGTACGGCCGTGGAAATTTCCCTCCGCGGCAATGATTCCGGCCCGGTCAGTCGGCACACCCTTGACCTTGTAGGCCCATTTACGTGCCGCCTTGAGCGCCGTCTCGACAGCTTCCGCGCCGCTGTTCATCGGCAATGCGGCGTCCATACCGGTAAGCGCACACGCCTTGGCGAGGAAAGGCCCCAGCCGATCGCTGAAATAAGCGCGCGAGATCGTATCCAGGCGCTGTGCCTGCTCTGTCAGCGCCTTGACGAGGCGTGGATGGCAATGGCCGAAGCTCGCCGCCGAATACGCGCCCATCATGTCGATGTAGCGTCTGCCAGCCTCGTCCCACACGTAGACACCGGCCCCGCGGACGATCGTGACCGGCAACGGTGCATAGTTTCCTGCGCCAAAACGGGCTTCAAGACCGGCGAAATCGGTCATGGCAAGCGCTCCTGCCGCGTTCCTCCCTCGCGCCGGCTCGGCATGCCATCCCGATCGCGAGCGAAGGCGCACAACCCAACAGCATCGTGAGATCACCGCTCATGGCGCGCGCTCTCCCGATCGGGCGCGCAAGGTGAGGCGCGCCTCAATTCTGATGTAGGAAGGCCGGCGTAAAAAAACAGGTGCGAGGGTTCATGACAGCCGCCGCCACCTCTCTTGTTCTGCTATAATTCGCTCATGACGATCGGGATCACCGGGCCCGAACGGAAGACGCCAGGGCGCAACGCCGTGGTCGGGCTGATTGTGACTGCCATCTTCACCGGAATTTGCCTGATCCTTCTCGCGATTGTCGGCGACTTCCTGGTCGACTGGATGTGGTTCTCCGCAGTCGGCTATTCGCAGGTTTTCTGGACATCGATCGGCGCGAAGGTCACAGTCTTTTCCGTCGTCTTCGCGGCAACTGCCGTCGTTGTGTGGGCGAATGCGCGGCTGGCACTTTTCCTTGCCCGACGGCGGCGAGGCCGGCTTCCGGTCGACTTCGACTGGAAGCTCGCGGCCACAGCGGTGCCGCCCGATCCGTTCGAATTCATACGCGATCGGTTGCCATGGCGCGTCGCTATCGCTGGCGGCGCCGGATTCCTCGCTCTGCTTGTTGCATGGGAGGAGATCGGCAACTGGAGCATCATTCTGCAATTCCTCTATCACGTGCCATATGGCGCGAACGATCCGCTGTATGACAAGGATATTGGATTCTATCTGTTTTCTCTGCCGGCCTATATCGCCATCAAGAATTGGGCATTGCTCACGCTGTTCATGAGCGCACTTCTCGCCGCAGCGATCTATTGGCTGCATGGTCAGATCGAATACAAGGTCCAGCGGTGGTCGATATCACCGACAGCGGTTGCTCATGGCTCGGCGCTGCTCGGCTTGCTCCTTGCGGTGAAGGCATGGTCCTACGGACTCGACCGCTATTTGCTGCTCTACGGAGACAATGGCGTAGTGGTTGGCGCGAGCTACACCGATGTCCATGTGCAGCTACCCGTTCTCTGGTTGCTGATCGGGCTTTCGATCGTCGCGGCATGCGCCGCGTGGGCGAACCTGTGGGCGCGTACCTACTGGCTCCCCACTGCCGCGATGTTGCTCGTCTTCGGAGGCGCTTTCCTGCTGTCCGGCGTGATCCCGATGCTGTTTCAGCGGTTCTACGTGAAACCGAACGAACTGGAACTGGAGCGACCCTATATCGAACGCAGCATCCGTCTGACCAGAGAAGCCTATAATCTCGACCGGATCGCCGCCAAGCCCTTTCCTGCCGAACAGGACCTTACCTTCGCGACACTCGAGGCCAACAAGGCGACCATCGAGAACATCAGATTGTGGGACGGGCAGCCGCTGGCGGATACCTACGCCCAGCTGCAGGAGATACGCACCTATTACAAACTAAGCGACCTGGATGTCGACCGCTACTGGCTTCGCGGCACCTATCAGAGCGTGATGCTGTCGGCACGCGAGCTCAGATCCTCACTGTTGCCGCCGAACGCCCAGACGTGGGTCAACCTCCACCTGCTGTTCACTCATGGTAATGGAGCGGTGATGAGCCCGGTCACGCACAAGAGCGCCGAGGGGCTTCCGCTGCTTTACCTGCGGGATATTCCCCCCGTTGCGGACGGCGGCCCCGAAATCCGCGAACCGCGCATCTATTATGGACAGGAGGAGAGCAACTACGTTGTCGTCAGGACGACCACGCCGGAATTCGACTATCCGAAGGGAAGTGAAAACGTATACGCGGTCTACGACGGTGTCGGCGGCATACCGCTGCCAGGGATGCTGCGAAAAATCATCTTCGCTCACCATTTCAACGACATGAATCTGCTGCTCTCCAGCTACATTACCGACGACAGCCGGATCATGATCCGGCGCAATATCGGGGAACGGCTACGCATGATCGCCCCGTTCCTCAGCCTCGACCGCGATCCCTATCTGGTCGTCAGCGAGGGGCGGATGTTCTGGATCCAGGACGCCTATACAATCAGCGACTATTTTCCCTCTGCGCAGCCTGCGCCCGGCCGCAAGCTGAACTACATTCGCAATTCCGTGAAGGCCGTCATCGACGCCTATAACGGCAGTGTCGACTTTTATCTGATGGACCACGCAGACCCGATCGCGGCCACCTACCAGAAAATCTTTCCGGAGCTGTTCAAGCCGTTCGCGGCTATGCCGTCCGATCTGCAAAAGCACATTCGCTATCCCGAAGACCTCTTCCTGATTCAGGCGCAGCTTTACCAGACCTATCACATGGTATCTGCCGACGTTTTCTATAACCGGGAGGATCTTTGGCAGTTTCCGCGCCAGCCGGCTGGCGACGGCGGCGTTGCGCCGATGGTCCCTTACTACATCGTGATGCGGCTTCCCGGAGAAACCCAGGCCGAGTTCTTTATCATGATCCCCATGGTGCCAAGCCGACGCGACAACATGATCGCTTGGCTGGCAGCGCGCTGCGACGCTCCCGACTATGGAAAATTGATCGTCTACGAATTTCCCAAGGAGAAGCTCGTCTACGGACCGTTCCAGATCGAAGCGCGCATTCATCAGAACACGGAGATCTCCCAGCAGATATCGTTGTGGAACCAGATGGGGTCACGGGTGATCCGCGGAAACCTGCTGGTGATCCCGATCGAAAATTCGATCCTGTACGTATCGCCGCTGTATCTGCGCGCGGTCCACGGACACTTGCCGGAGCTCAAGCGCGTGATCGCCGCCTATGGCGAGCATGTCGTCATGAAAGAAACGCTTGCCGAGGCCTTGTCCGCGCTTTTCATCGAAGCTAACGCGTCGCCGGTATCGGCGAGTACTGCAACGGAAATGCCACGTGCGAGCCCTGCGGAAAGCAAGGCGCAGGAAGCGCTTGATCGCTACAATCAGGCAATGAAGCTGTTGAAGTCCGGAGACTGGGCAGGCTTCGGCACGCAGATCGACGCGATGCGGGATCTTTTAGAAAAAATGAGCCGGCAATCGGCCGGACACTGATCAACGCCGACTAAGCGGCGCGCCACTTCATATAAGCAAGGCGGTTTGCAATTTCGTTGGCTCTTCGAGCCGTTGTTGCGGACGATGTGGTCATACATAGCGTCCTACACAGCTGCGGCGTCGACTGCTGTGGCTCCGCTTGCGATCGAAGACCTCCGTTTGCCGCGTAACTCCGGTGCGCAGGCGAGTATCCGCCCGGGACCCCACGAAGGACCTTACCGGCCCCAGAATGCCGGCGTTGCCTTGAAGCGTTGCCATTTCTTGCGCAGCGTTTTAGCGGCCGCAATCTCGTCGCGGGCCTGCCAGCCGGTCACCGTGCCGATGGCGAGATGAAGCGGGGCCTGATCGTCTTGCCCGATGGAACCGAGCAATCCACGGATACTTGCGATGTCGCACACACGTCCCAGACTCTTCTGGAGCCTGGCAAGCCGAGCCACATACCGCTTGGCGGGTGCATGGCCGGCGTAAAGTGGCAAGAAGAATTCCGCCGCGTAGCGCAGCCTCTTGAGCTGGATCCTGAGACTGTGCCGTGCAGCGATGTCGAGCTGCCGGAAGTGTGCGCCACGCCTGCGCACTTTCCGCTGCTGTCGCGCCAGAATTTTGTCGGCGAGCGCCGGTATCGGCTGCGACAGGACAGCCAGCGCATCGCTGTCGATATCGTTGCGCCACCTACGGTGCTCGACCCAGTGTCCGAGCGACAGCAGAAATCGGCTGTAGCGCGGATCGTCGAGAACCGCCTGCAGGCTGCCGTAGCTCGACTTGCGCTGCCGCTCGATTGCCTCGCGCAGGGCGCCGAAGTGGACCTCCGGCGTTGTCGTCGCCACGCGCGAAACGATCGTGGTCGCGAAAACGTCCCACTCGCGGGGGCGGCCGAGCTGTCGCATCAGCCACTTCGCTTCGCTGTTGATCGCCTCGAACGAGGGCGATGGGATCTCGCGCCGGAACAGCGCACAGATCGTGCGCAGACGACGCAGAGCGACGCGCATCTGGTGTACGCCTTCGGGATCGGAACCCTGCTTTGCCACAGCATGATTGCGCAAGAGATGATGCCAGCAGGCACCGGCAAGCAGTGCAATGACGTCGTCAACCGCGTGCTCGGCGGTGATGCTGACGGGCTCGGCTTTCGCCGCCGGTTGCACGACGTCGAACGCCAGCGCATAGCCGCGTTCCGCCTTGCTCCGTGTGCCGACCTGCAGCGGCGCTGCGTCGAGCAACTGCGTTCCGAGATCAAACAGCGCGCCGGCGTTGCCGCTCTTTAGTTCGAGCTCGATCTCGGACAGGACTTCTTGACGCGTACCGGCCTCAATGGTTCCCACGTCGAAGGCGATTTCAACTGACGCATCAGGCAGATCGAGCTGCCGTGCATGCCGGCGAACTTTTGTCGCAAACGCTGGCACGAGCGCATCGGGCGTAAGCGTCGTCAGCGGATCTCCGATCTCGGCGACAGGAAGTCGCGTTAGATCCGGAGTGATGCCGTCAACCGGTGTTTCCCACTGCCGTCGTGCCAACGGCCGCCCGATGTCGGGCAGAAGCTTCAATGTCTGAATGAAATGCTTGCCGCTGCGTCGCACGCGTAGCGCCATGCCGCGTTGAAACAGCGCTCTTTCCGGTGTGTCGTAATAAACTGTCTCCAGCTGGCGGACCACGCCGCGATTGCGCGCATGCTGTGCGATGACGGGCATCTCGCGCAGCTTTTCCAGGGTAGCTTGCGGCGCCAGCAGCTTAAGTTCGATTTCCGCCTGTTCACCCGGTCGTACAGCAATTGCTGCGCCAGCAGGGTCGGGCACGATTGGCTGCTGGGCGTTCAATGGTAACTCCATCGGAAGCACGCATCATGTTTTATGACACTAGCAAGACATGCCCGAGATGGCGATGGGATGACGCGGCAAATTGCGATGGCAATTATGGATCGATCGGCACCAGCGGGACCTGAGGGCTGTTCGATGGTGCGAACGCCCATATCCGTGAAAAGCGAAAAAGCTGCTTCAGCTGGGGGTCTTAATCTGTTTTTCGCTTGGCGGTTTGATCGGGATCGGCGCTACGGGATCGGTCACGACTGGAGATGATCTACCCCCGGATGGCTTATCATCGGAGGCGTGACTTCTGATTGTCTCGAGCACCAGAAAAAACTTCTCGGCAAGCATGGCACTAACCTCGCTAGCGAAGTGTCTCCATCATTAGTTGAGTCGAGTTACTGAAAATTCAATCACTTACGGCAGACCGCCGCAATTAAATTCGCGCGCCGGGATATCGCGAAAGGGCAGTGGTGCTTACCTGGTTTGTCTCATCGGGACGAAAGCCGATCACGCTCGAAGCAAAGGCAGGAGTATTTTGCCTTGCCGCTCGATCTCCGCCAGATAGGGCGTGTCGGACAGGATGAAATACTTGATCCCGAGATCGCGGTATTTCTGCAGCGAGCTGGCCACTTTGGATGCCGAACCGACCAGCCAGGTGGTGCCGGCGCCGGCTGCGCCGAATTTTCCTGGCGCCGTATAGAGATTGTCGTCAAGAACATCGCCGCGCGCCTGCAGGTCGAGCAGTCGGCGTTGGCCGATGGCGATTGCAGGGCCATGGTCGTTCCAGCCCGCGCCTGCTTTTTTCGCCATGTCGGCAACCTTGGCTTCCGCCGCAGTCCAGGCCTCGGCCGAGCTCTCCCGGACAAGCGTCGTGATCCTGAGACCAAATTCCAAAGGCGGGAGATCCCGATCAAGGCGCTGACTCAGGCTCTTGAGCCGCTCGATGCGCTGCTTGACGTCACCGAGCGGTTCGCCCCAGAACAGCTGGACATCGGCTTCGGTTGCCGCGACATGTTCGGCCGCGTCCGATGCCCCGCCGAAATACAGCTTTGGATGTCGGCGATTGCCGCGCTGGATGATGCGCGGCGCCGCGGTGGAGTCAGCGACACGAAAATGTACGCCGGAATAGGTGACGTTTTCTTCGGTCCACAGCCGCCGGACGATGCGCATGAATTCCTTGGTCCGCGCATATCGCTGCGACGAGTCGGCTTCGTCATCCCCGTAAGCCGCCAGATTGTCCTTGCCGGAGACGATATTGATGCGAACCCGGCCACCGCTCAATTGATCCAGTGTGGCTGCGGCAGATGCAAAATGTGCCGGCTGCCAATAGCCCGGGCGAATGGCGATAAGCGGCTCGAAACTCGTTGTTCGGGCGGCCAGTACTGACGCGACGGTGAATGTATCCGGCCGTCCCCAGCCGGTTCCGATCAGTGCGCCTTTCCACCCATGACGTTCCAGCGCTTGCGCCTGGTCCGCAAGCGTCTCGATACTGTTGTGATTTGGATCGACGACATCACCGCGGTGACCTGCCTTCACGTCATTCGGGATGTACCAAAGAAATTCCGAACGATCGTTCATGATGTCCCCTGACGATGGGTCCGCATTTTTGCGTGCGGCTCACCGTCCCGTGCCTCACCGTCCTGTGTCGGTGTCAAAATGGGCGCAACGATGTCGCGCCGAACACGATGGCTGCGATCAGCGCAAATGCGCCGTAAACGGCGGCTGTGTGCAGGCGCACCGCCGTGCGGTTCGACGACGCGCGCGCACGGTTATGCAACCGGGCTTCCGCCGATAGTTCACGCATCATCGTTCTCCAACGCGCGATTTGCAGATAACAAGGCGATAAATCCGGCCGGCGCAAGCGCGCGCCGGAAATAATGATGATCCGCACGTCGGGGCGTTTCGGCGTGGAGCAATATTCTCCATGCCGTCCGTGCCGGGCAATTTTGTTCGTTGCCAAAGCCGGTTGTCATTCAGGTCGGTCCGGAACACTCAGCGGGCCGTAGCGATACGGGATTGACCTGCCTTGTGATTTCGCTGGTCCAGAAGTGCCTTCGCTGCGCGTTCCGCAGCACGGGCCGATCCGAAATGGTCGCCTTCGAGCGTGTCGAAGGCAGGCTCGGATGAAAAGAAGCGAAATCCGCGCTCTTCGGCGACGACGATTCCGGCGGTGCGATTGAAGACTTCGATGACATAGGCATTCGACATGCGTGTTCTGTTCGCCGCCAAGGCAGCGATCCTATCGGTAAGTGATGGGATATTCGGTGTGAGCTGTTACGCCGGAATCAACAACACGCGCCGGTGGCCGCGGACACGCAGCGGTATGTCACGCACTTGCGCTGGCCGCAGCACTCAATCGAATAGCGACGCTTCGCCATATGCGTCATTGCTGATCGGTCTTCCAGTCGCGCTTGATCTTCTTGGCGAGCGACCATTTGTGTACTTCGGTCGGGCCGTCATAGATGCGGAAGGCGCGGATTTCCCGGAAGGCCTGTTCGACGATGGTTTCGCCGGATACCCCGGTCCCGCCCATCACCTGCACACAACGGTCGGCGATCCGCATCAGCGCTTCCGACACGGCGACCTTGGCCATCGAGCTCTCGGCCGTGCCGAGCGAGCCGGTATCGAGCACGCCCGCGCACCAGTCGATCATCAGTTCCGACTGTTTGAGATCGATCAGGTTTTCCGCCAGCATGAAGCCGACGCCTTCGTGATCGACCAGGGCCTTTCCGAAGGCATGGCGACGACAGGCATAGTCGGTGGCGATCTCGTTGGCGCGGATCGCAAGACCCAGCCAGCGCATGCAATGCGACAGGCGCGCCGGGCTGAGGCGGATCTGCGCATATTTGAAACCGTCGCCTGATGCGCCAAGCATCTGGTCTGCGGGGACACGCAGGTTGTCGATCTCGATCTCCGCATGGCCGCCGGGCATCGAATTGTCGATCGTATCCAGTACGCGCAGGGTGCGGATGGCAGGATCGGGCAGATCGACGAGGAACATGCAGGCGCCATCCTCGGACTTCGCCATGACGATGCCGACCTTGGCGCCTTCCGCGCCGGTGATGAACTTCTTCCGCCCGTTGATCACCCAGTGATTGCCATCGAGCCTGCAGGTGGTCTGCATCATCGACGGATCGGAGCCCGCGCCGCCGGCGTCCGCCGGCTCGGTCATGAAGAATGCCGAACGTGCTTTGCCCGACACCAACGGTTCCAGAAAACGCGTCTTCTGCTCGGCGGTGCCGACCTTGCCGAGGAGATACATATTGCCCTCATCGGGCGCCATCGTGTTGCAGGCAAGCGGACCCAGCGGCGAAAGACCGGATTTGATCAGGGCCTTTGCCGTTTCACGCTGCGTCAGGTGCGATCCATCCGCAAGAATGTGCGGAGTCAAAACGCCAGCTTTGCGGGCCTTGTCGCGCAGCTCCTGCACCAGTTCGTCGCTCGGGCCGTGCGCGCCTGTCCGCGGATCTTTCTCATAGGGGATGACTTCGGCGCGGATGAAGGTCTCGATCCTGGCGGCAATGGCGTCGGCGCGATCAGTCATGGAAGCGGATACTCCGGTCGGTCCCCTTGTGGTGGGGCCGTGTTGTGTGAGTCAGTCAGGCGCGGCCGATCACGGTCCGGACGGCCGCCAGCGACGAGGTGAGGGATAACACTTATGGGATCAGTATGCCCGATCACATCGAGCTCGGCCATAATCCGTCGATCACCGGGAAGGGGGCCCCAGTGCCGTCCCGCGATGGGTGGCAGACCCGCCGAATGGCACCGGCCGGGTCTTGATGGGATCGGTCTCTACGGGCCGAGGCCAGGCAGGCGGAAAGCGGCTATTTTGATTCTACCTCGGCCGCATCGAGATTGATGCCCGGGAAACGCCGTCTCAGGTCCCGCTTCAGCGATCTGAAATGCTCGATATTGTTCTCGAGCGTTCGCAGCCGCGCTTCGCCGATGCGGATCTCGTCGTCCGATTTCTGCAGGAGTTCCGCCCGCGGGTCCGACTGGCTGTTGACGTCCTCGATCTCGTTGCCGCCGACGATTGCGGCGATGGAGATGACATCGTCCAGCCGCCGCTTCAGGCCGTCATGCTCGTATTCTGCGCTGCGCAGGCCGGAATCGATGGTCGCCGCAATGGCAAGGACCAGCCGTTCATCGGTGATGCGATCGCGTTCCGGGGAGCGTGTCCGGAATGTCTCGGACGATGAGCGAAAGATGCGCTTCAGCATGGCGGCATTTCCCTCTGGCTCAGGTGAGACCCTTGATCTTTTTACACGATGTTGCGGAGCCTGACGACATCTGCACAATGCCCGATGTCGATTTCGTCAGCGCGAGTTCCTTGGCGGAGATGAAGCGAAGCGTGACCCTGGGATTGGCGTCGCAGAAGCGCGATAGCGTGGCGGCGGTGGCAGGCACCGTGTCCTGCTTCGGAATCACTGCGATGCCGCCGTCCTTCAATATATAGGCGTCCTTGACGTTCGGCATCGTCGCCGTTGCCGTGCACACCCGGAACAGGCTTTCATAGGCCTGCGGCGGCATGGTGAGATCGCCTGCAAGACCGCCGAGCAGATACTCCCGGCTCTTGTTGCAATTGTCGGCATGCGCGGCGCCAGCACTGAGTACGAGTAGAGCGATGATGGCAGCGAGCTGTCTCATGCCAATGCCCTCAGCTCGGATCCGGTCTGCAAGGCATCCTCCGATGGCGATGGCCGCTTCAAACCATAGGTTTCTGCGGCGCAGCGTTCCCACGATAGATCCCGCGCATGCGCGGCGGCACCAGCGCCGAGGCGCGCCCGCAGTTCATTGTCCTCGGCTAACTGCCGGATCACATGGGTGATCTTGTCGACGCGGGGAGCGACCAGAAGGCCAGACTGGCCGGCGAGCACTGCATCGGGCACACCCCCGATATTGCTCGCGACGCTCGGCAGGCCCGTGGCGCCGGCCTCGAGATAGACAAGACCGAAGCCTTCGACGCGGCCAGACGAATCCGGCACGCCGGTCAGGCAAAAGAAGTCCGCGGCACCATAGATGTCGCGAATTTCTTCATTCGATAGTGCGCCGAGCAGCCTCACATCGCATTCGGACGCTGAGATCATGCGGCGAAGCTCATCGACATAATCGGCTTCGCCCTGCGGGCCGATGACCAGCCAGGTGATGCGCTGACGTAATTCGTCAGGAAGCTGCGCGAGGGCGGCAAGCGTGAGATGATGTCCCTTGCGCCGCGTGAGCCGCGCCACGGTGACCATGACGATCCGGTCCGCCGCAATGTTATAAATCGCGCGCGTCGCAACGCGATCGCTGCGCCGGCCGGACCAGAAATCGGAGACACCAAGGCGAATGGCATGGATGCGGCGTTCGTCGATCGTGAATCTCTTGCGGAACAGCTCGCGTGTAAAGGTGCTATTGGCAGCGACCTCGGTGCGTGGTCCGAACACGCCACTGAAGCGGATCGCCAGTCGTTTCAGCGGCGTCTGCGTCTCATTGATCTCTGTACCGTGCACGGTCATCAGCATCCGCGCCGGCGTGCGGCCGCGCGCGAGTGCGACCGGAATGAAGAACGGCCAGTCGGCGGCATGCACCACATCGAACGGAGCCGCACCGATGCGGCTGCGCGTCAGCATGATCTTGGCGGGCAGATCGCGCGCCGAATGCAATCCGCCGCTGAAGCGGTGGATTGCGAAGGGCATGGCGCGATCGTCGGCTGACATATCCTGTGCGTAATCGGGAGCGACCAGCGTCACCCGCGCGCCGAGCTGCGTTGCGGCCAGTGCGATCTCGTGGGCGTAGGTGCCGATCCCGCCGCGTGCGGGAGCATATTCGCTCGATAGCAACAGGATATTCACAAATAACCTCAGTGTGCCGCGGAGGGCGTCATCGTCATGTTGCGCGCATTCTGGATGTCCTGGTGATAGGTAAAGACGCGCGCCAACTGTGTCGCTGGTGTGAAATTCTCGATCGCGCTGGCAACTTTCGCCGGGTTGATCTCGCCAGTACGGATCGCATCGCGGGTATCGAGGAAACGTTGGGCCAGGTTCTCGATCATCTCGTCGCGCGATGAGCTGCGGGAAATGAGATAGCCGCTCTGGCCATCGTGGATCACCGATTCCAGTTGCGGCAAGTGCACGGCGACGACCGGGCGGCCGACCGCAAGCGTCTCGAGCACGCAGCGCGGCATGCCCTCGAATTCCGAGGTCAGGATGCCTGCATGGGCATTGGCCAGTGTCGCGGCCATGCCGACAGCATCCTTGAAGCCGTGCCGGATCGTAATGTCTTCGATAGCGACGAATTCGGCAAAGCGATGCGGATCGCTGGTCCCGATATAATGGAACTCAACATGACCATGCAGCCGCTCGCGCAGGCGTGCGATGGTGCTGAACATCAACGGCGGATCCTTGAATTCGTCAAGGCGGCCCGCGAAGATGATGCGGAACGGCTCGGTCATCGCCGGAAACGGTTGGGGCTTGAAGATGTCGGTGTTGACCCAGGTCCACAGCGTGTCGATCTTGCCGCTCTGACCCGGATAGGTCTTTTGCAGCCGTTCGGTGATGAAGGGATTCACGCACAGAAACTTTGCGCTGGTCGTGACCGCGAAGCGCTCGCCGATATTGTGCACGAACGAATATTTCTTCAGGAGCGAATCCATCTGCAGCTTCGGCGCGCCCTCGCCATGCAGCATCTGGATGAAGGGGCGGCGCAGCAGCGTCGGCAACCAGGAAAACTCGACGCGGCGCAGATCGACCGTGCAGCCGCGTTCGCGGATCAGCCGCGAGACCGGACCGAAATAGCGCAGCAAGGCCATGAAGAACTGGCCGGTCAGGGACGAGCGGATGGTGCGTGCGGCTTCCCGGGCCTGCTGGTCGGAATAGTGCAGGATCGGGAGAAAGTCGAAGTCGCGTCCGCGGAAAGTCAGCCGCCGCACTTCGCCGAGCATGAGATCACCGATCGAATCGACGCCGACGAACAGGATGTCCGTGTCGGCGGGATGAAAGGTGATGAAGTCGCGGATATAGGTCTCGAGCCCGCCCACCTTCTGGCCGCGCGGATCGAACGGGTGGATGAGACAGATCTGATAGCGTTGCTTAGTCGGCGCGGCGTTCCGGGCGCGAAGCCCCAGAGTCAGTGTCGAGGTCATGCGGCTTTCCTCATGCGGGCGTTCAGGATTTGTGGAAGCGTACCGGCGATCAAGCGTGGCACGGCGGCAGCGCAGCGTGCGTAACGAGGCGCAAGGCGGCGTGGATCTTTGAACATGCGCCAGGCCCATTCGAGGCCGGTACGCTGCGTGAACATTGGTGCGCGAATCTGTTTGCCTGCGATGAAGTCGAGCGCCGCGCCGAAACACAGGCAGCCCGTGCCGTCGAGTTCATCGATACAGCGCGATGCAAACACTTCCTGTCGCGGTGCGCCCAATGCAAGGAAGCAAAGTTTTGCACCAGATGCGCGGATCTGTGCAATTGCTGCATCAGCCTCTGCTGAATAGGCATCGAAGTTACGGCTGGGCGCAAAAGTTCCGACGATCTGCAAGCCTTGATATCTTTTGCGCAATTCCGCCGCTGTCTTGTCGAGCGTCGACGTATCGGAACCGAACAGAAAGATCGGAAGACCCTTCTTGCCTGCAGCTTCGCACAAGGGAGCGGCAAGATCCGCGCCGGTTGTTCGTGAAATGGGTGTGCCAAGCAGATGGCTGAGCACGACGATCGGAAAGCCATCCGCAGTCACGAAGCGGGCGCGGCGATAGGCCGCGCGAAAGTCGGGCTTATTCTGCAGATGGACGACATGATCGAGATTAAGCGTGCATACACTGAAGTTATCGCCGCGTTCGGCCGCTTCGACGATCGATGAAACGGCTTCGTCGAGTGACGAAATGTTGACGGTGACACCGTCAACGGTGAGATTTCGGGCGTGTGGCGCCTGCGTCTGCAACATGTCGCTCCCCTGATGACAATGTGGCCGAGTTACGCTTGAACGAAGTGCACAACTTGCTTGCTACAGATGCAGCGAAGAAATGTGAGTCGAAAATCATCTGCTCGACGTGATGGACATCAAAACGAACTATTGCGACGCAACGATGGCGATGCTGTCGCGCAATATCGAAAAGATAGCAGTCACGATTTTGAATCGATGGAGAGTGGATATGTTCGAGTGTTCAAGGAGAAAGTCGCTCGCAGTCATCGCCGGCGCGACAGTCGCTATGCAACAACATGCGCTCGGCGCGACGCAAACGCAGAGCCTTGGTACAATTGCGGCGAAAAATGGTTTGATGTTCGGCGCTGCTGCGGGGCCGGTGATCGACAAGGATGTCGGATATCGTGAGCTTTATACAACACAGACGAAAATTATAACGACGGACATAGCTCTCAAAATGGGCACGCTTGCGCCAATGGCTGGCCCGAAGCGATTCGAGAGCGCTGATCGATTGCTGCAATTTTGTGCGAGCAATCGCATTCCCATGCGCGGTCATTGTCTGATCTGGAACGAATGGGTTCCGCAATGGATCAAGTCCATGAGCAATTCGGAGCGGCAGGCCTTCTTCGATAGTTATATCGATGAAGTCGCGGGACGTTATGCCGGCCAATTGCAGTCATGGGATGTCGTGAATGAGCCGTTCTGGCCCGGCCACAAGGCACCCGGCGGCTATCGCCTTGGCCCATGGTACGGCGCTTTTGGAACTGATTATGTGCGACGCGCCTTCGCGCGGGCCGGTGCTGTTGTGGATAAGAAGACCAAACTTGTGCTCAATGAGGCACAGGCGGAACGCGACGACGATGTCGGTCTCGCAGTACGGGCCGGATTGTTGCGCCTCGTCGATGAGTTGCAGCATGCCGGCGTCCGGCTCGATGTCGTCGGCCTGCAGGGCCACTTGCAGCCGCGCTATCCGCACGATCCCCAGCGGTTTCTGGAATTCGTTCACGCGCTCGCTGAACGCAAGGTCGACATCTACATCACGGAATTCGATGTCCGTGACGACACATTCCCGGATGATGTGGCCACGCGCGACAAGATGATCGCGGAGACCGGCGGGAAATTCCTTGAAACGGTGCTGCAGGTTCCGGCGGTCAAGGCCGTGATCGCGTGGCAGCTCTCCGATCACTATTCATTCTATACAGACGCCGCGAGAAAGAAGAATCCTCTCGCAGAGCGACTGCCACGGCCGCTGCCGTTCGATGAGAACATGCAGAAAAAGCCGCTGTGGTACGCAATGGCCCGTGCATTGGAGGGCGCCAAGCGATCGTAACGGTTTCGCGACATCAGAGCTCCGAGAGCTGCGGCTGACGGCGCAGCATCCGGAGCAATGTCGGCCCGTAAAGGATGGCAAGGACCAGCACATAGATCGCCGCGCCCGCGGCGACATGTGCCGCCAGCAAGACATGGTTCGGCGCTTCGGGCAGTTGCGTCAGCAGCGCCGCCATGGCCCCGGTTGCGAAGACGATGCGGGCGAGATGCGCCCAGGGCAGGGTCAGGCCGAATTTGGAGAAGCCGATGACGAAACTGACCAGCGCTGCGGCAATGGCGGACAGCACTGTCGCGCCGGCGGCGCCAACGAGGCCCCAATAGTGGATGCAGACGAAGCTCGCCACAATCGTCACCAGCGCGTCGATGCTTGAGACGACGATCATGAGCTGGGTCTTGCTGTGCAGGAGAAACACCTGATCGCCGAAATGGGCGCGGACGTTACGGATCGAACCGGCCAGGGCCGAAAGAGGCAGAATCGCCAGCGTTACCTGCTGGAACGGCGTGGCGATCAGCAGATGCACGATCTCGGCCCGTAGCAGGAAGATGCCCGCAATGCTCGGCGCCAGAATGCCGATGAGGAGCGCACTGTTGTCGGCAAGCTGGCGCATCGCAGCCTTGCTGCCGCCTTGCTCCATGCTCTTGACCGCCAGCGGAAACGCGGCCGCCGTCACCAGCATCGCGGCCACTGCCGCAGCGCGCTGACCCAGACCGTAACCAACGGCAAAGAGACCGGCGGCGGCGACGCCAAGCATGTCGTTGACGATGAAGCGCGACGCATTGAGGCCGACCCAGCCCAGCGCGCCGCCGATGATCAGCGGGATGCCATAGCCCATCGCATGGCGAACGATCTCGCGATCGATCGGCCACAGGCGGCGGCTATAGCCGATAACCGGCAGCACAACCAAAGCGGCAAAGAGCTGCGCGGCGGCATAGCCCAGCAGCGGCCATTCCGGCGCTGGGCCGATCAGCTTGATGAGCACCAGACCGAGAATGAAGCCGATCGACGGCCCGATGATCTGCTGGATCGAGTAGACGCCGATCTGATGCCGGACCCGGGCGCGTTCGGCGATATAGAGATTGAGGGAGCGGCTGATGACGTAAGCGACGGTCGCGCCGAGCAGCGCCGGATTGGTGTCAGTCGCGATGACGGTATAGAGGACACCGATGACGGCGGTGCTCTGCAGCACCAATGAAATAAGAATGACGACATTCTCGGTGCGATAGAAGCGTTCGGCCTGTTCGCCGTCCTGATAGCGACCGAAGAAGCGCAGCGCATATTGCGACCACCAGGCCAGAAACGCGATCTGTAGCAGTTCATGTGTCGCCGTGATCAGCGTGATCACACCCAGCGTATGCTCGTTGACCACATGGGTCCACACGATCATCGCGACCAACTGGAACATCGGGCCGACGATCTGGGCGGGAAGATAGAGGATCGTGCGCTTCAGCAGCATGGTCAGGCTCCGAGCCAGCGGGCCGCGCGCGGCGGCGCCCATCGCTGCACAGCGAGCAGTGCGACAGTGCTCAAGGTGACGGTGATCGCATACATCAGAAATGTTCCCGCAACCGGGCCGAACTGGCGCAGTCCGCCATGATCGCGCAAGGCCATGACAATGAAAATATGCCAGAGATAGATGAAGTAGCTGCCGGACCCGAGCGTGGCCAGGACCGGCGCGCGGATACCGAGGGCGAGCAACAGCATACAGAGCGCCGCGGCATAGCCGAAGAACGCCATCGAATCATAGTCGGCGGCATCGCCGATGTTCAGCAGCCTGACTGCCGCATAGATCGCATAGGCCAGCAGCGCCGCCGCGGTCAGTGTCAGGCGCATCTGGCGAAGGACCGGCATCACCGAAGATCCGCCAACCAGCATCCCCAGCGCCACGAAGCTGAACCAGAACGGAATATTGCGCATGCGCACTTCCTCGATCAGCCCTTCGGACAGCCCGCGCCGCATCAGCAGGGGATCGAGATAGCTGCCGATGATGAGGCCGAAGACAAGGGCGAGCATCAGGACGACGCGCAGCCGCTCATCGGTTTGGGACGGCACGCGATGGGCGAACCACAGGGTCAGCCAGAGCATGAGCGTACAACCGAGATAGACGAAGACGTAATAATACACGAACACGTAAGCGAGCACGAAACGGGCGATCGTCGTTGTCGGGCGGTGATCCATCGCCGGGTTCTGCAGCGCCATGTAGAGATAGGCGGCAACGAACGCGATTGTGTAGGGGATCAATGCGGCCATCACACGCTTGCCGAGCGGAACGCGGCCCGACAGCGCGGTCAGATAGCCGGATGCGAACAGGAAGATCGGCACACAGGGGCGCAGCGCCGCATCGAACATGGTCTTCCACGATGCATCGAGCGGTTGCTGCAGCGAATGGATGCCGATCACCATCAGAATGGCGAGGCCGCGCATGCTGTCGATGGCCGCATCCCGGCTGGCCGTTCTCGTTTGAGCCAGCGGCCGCGCCGTCCCGGACATTGTCTGCGTTGCATCCACCATCAGTTCACGTCTGCCTTGGCACCGTCGCCGCGGCAATTCGCGTGCTGAAATGGCGATCATAAGCCTCATTGAGAGCGCGCCGCATGGGCGTCTCGAAATAACGCAGGGACAGAATACTGGCGGCAGCAAGAACGGCGACGGCAAGCGGCACAAGAGCGAGCTTGCCGCCGGGAATGACGGGGGCAAGGAAGCGTGCCGCCAGGGTGAGGACGATGGTCGCGACCGGAATATGCAGCATGTAAGACGAATAGGTCAGCGACGACCAGCGCTCAAAGCGAAGCCGCGAGAACAGGGTGGTCTGGCTAGAGAGGTCGTGATGGATGGCGAGTACTGCAATGAAATAGATCACAGCCAGTGCTGCCATGATCGGAAGCTGCGCGCCGAGGATCAGGAACAGGACGAGGGCCGTGGTCAGCAGACCCGGTATCGCCGGAAGTCGTGCAATCCGGTCGCGAAACAGCCAGCAGGCAATGCCGAGATTGAAGGCAGGCAAGGCGCGGAAGGCGCCCCCCTTGTTGATCCAGTCAGGCCAGGGTTCGGTGCCCATGGCAACGGCATAGATGCTGTTGGCCAGCAGCGGCAGCACGACGAGGGCCACAATCACCGTCCTGTTCCGCGCGATGGTCAGCACCATCAGCGGAAACAGCACGTAGCAGAAGAACTCCGCGGACAACGACCAGCTTGGAAAATTGAAGGTCAGCCGGTCGCCATCGATGGCGTGCAGCAGCAGGAATTGCGCCGGCAAGTCCGAGAACGGATAACGTGCCGGATTGTCGGTCTTGGCGATGCCCGCATGAAGTGCCAGTGCGATCAGTATATAAAAAGCCAGCGTCGCCAGATGCAGTGGATAGATCCGCGCGAGGCGCCGCCACAGGAAGCGGCCGACCGCGGCGGGTGAGCCAACTTTCGTCAGATACTGGCTGGCAATGACAAAGCCGGAGATGACGAAGAACAGGTCGACGAACAGATTGAAGTGCCAGGTGTGGTCCACCATGAAGCGACCAATTGGCAGTTCCTTGATGTAATCGGAATAATGCAGGATCACGACGGCGCTGGCCGCAACGATGCGCAGCCCGTCCAGATGTCGTGTGCTGGTGTCGATATCCTGCAAGAAGCAATATCCCCTGTTGAATGGATTAGACGTGGCCCCGATCCGGCATGCACGCCGACGTCACGATTCTAATGCGCGACGTTGGGCTTCGCCGCCGAACGACGGCCGGCGAACTGCCCGCCCGCGAGTTCGGCGATCAGGTCGATGACAATGTCGTGGTCGCTCGCCGCTAGCGCGTTCCAGCGCGCGAGGTTCTCGGTGGCTGCCGCAACATAATGGCGACGCCACTGCGAAGCCGCGATGGCCCCGCCGATCTGCGACGCCGCGGTGCCATGGTCCGATGGATCGATGAAGATGCCGGATGTGCCGAGTACTTCATGGAAGACGGGCGCATTCGGCGCCACGATCGGCAGGCCGGCATATTGGGCTTCGAGCAGCGGCAGTCCGAGGCCTTCATCATGCGAGGTGCACAGGAAAATATCGGCTTCACCCAGAATGCGCGCGACGTTCTCGGATGACTGATAGCCATGCAAGGTCACGCAGGACATGCGTTCCAGCGTCTTCCAGTCATCGCCCCAGCCTTTGCGGCCAACGATATCGAGGGTGGCGCCGGGAAAACCGTGCTGGCGCAATTCACGTACGATATTGGCCGCGGCGATGAAATTCTTGCGTGGCTCCACGGTCCCGAGGGCCACGACGCGCAGCGGCGACGTCTCGGGCTCGCGGTCGGCGCGTTCGGCGGATTCCAGCTTGAACACGTTGCGCACTGGCGGGCGATACAGCGTGATCTCGGCGTCCGGGCGGCAATGCTCGGCGAGCTTGCGCTGGGTGTCGCGCGAATTGGTCAGGAAGCGCGGATAGTTCTTGAGCGCGATCTTGAAAGGCGTCGCCATATAGAGTCGCGCGCGGGCATTGAGATCGGCCTGCCGCGTCAGCAGGAAGTCGTCATGCATATAAGGCAGCACACGCGATGAAAACATCCGCAGCAGCGGGCTTGGCGGAAAGCCGGGGCACAGCAGGAACGACGACGGAGACGCCAGGCGCATCGGCAGGCCGAAAGTCTGCGTCGCCACCATCTGGCCGGTGCCGCGCGAGGTGATCGGCACGACATCGAGCGGGGCCAGCGCCTGCTCCGAGAACAGCTCCAGCGTGATTCGCTCGAGTCCGGTCACATGGCGTCCGAGATGGGTGTGATCGACATAGATAGTCATGCAAACTCCTGATCCCGGGGGACGGCGCGGACATGCGGGGCGGCCATCGGCGGCCTCGGGTGAAGTGAAGGCGGGGGCGTGGTGGTCGGTGCCCGTTCACGCGGCAGCAGCAGCGCGATGAGCAGGACGAGCTGCGCCAGCTGGATGTTTTTCGACGAGAAGCTCACCGAACTCGCGGCGATCATCAGGATCAGCAGCACGATGGCCCAGGCCGCGAGGTCGGATCGGCGCAGCAGTTCGATGAAGAAGCAGGTCAGGCCCAGCGTGATCAGGATGGTGTGGATCAGGCCGAATTGCACGATGCAGGACACCCAGAAATTCTCGATGCCATAATTCAAACCGAGCTGCGATTGCAGCGCGTTCACGCGAACCGGATTGGGCCCGAGGATCAATTCGCTCCACTGGAAATGATTGAGCATGTCGAAGGTCGCAAAGCGCGCCATGGCACTGCCTTTGTCCGACGAGAAGCGCAACAGCATCTTGTCGAAGATGCCGAGATTGAGCGCAGCAAACACGACGCCTGCCGCCGCAAAGAGAAAGCAGAGTGCGCCAACCGCAAATAGCAGCGGCACGCGCTTGCCGCGGATCAGCCGGATCGTCTCGAGCAGAGCGAGACAGGCCAGCACCACTAATACCGTCATCAGCGCGGTGCGGCCGCCGAAGGCCATCAGCGAGCCCAGACTGAAGGCGATCAGGGGCACGCGGATCATGATCGGCGGGCAGATGGCCGGTCGCAGCACCAGTGCCATGATATAGGCGCCGACGATGCCCGAGGCCGTGAGCGGATGGCCGAGCAGCGCAGCCGAGCGCCATTCACCGACCACCAGCACGCTGCCGAGCGTCAGTGGAATGATGCGATGGCCGGAAAAATATTCGTAATAGCCAATCAGGATGTTGAGCAGCAGCGTCGCATGGATGGCCCAAACCAGCGGACGCCGCTGCGCCGGCGTCAGCCGCCAGATCAGCAGGCACAGCAGGACCGGCAGCAGGAACGTGTCGATGATGACTGTGAACGGACGTTCCAGCACGAACATCTGGATCAGCAGGACGAACCAGCAGAACAGATGCACCAGCAAAAGCTTGGCGTCCGTGAAGGCACGGTTGATCTCGCCGATCGGATCACCGTCGCGCATCAACAGCAGCAGCGTCGCGATGAAAGTCGCATAGGTGCCGGGATGCAGCTTCTCCAGAAAATTGCCGCCGGGTGTCAGATAGTGAATCTTGAGATTGGTCAGAACGCCGCCGGACAGCGTGAAGATCGCGATGACGGCGCCCAGCAGGACGCACATGATCATAAAATTGATGAGCTGAGTGGCATTGACGATCTGACGTCGTTGCGGAACGCGTGCGCGCGGGCCCGCAGCGGCAATGGCGCCGTTGCGATGCAGCCTGAGCGGCGCGGTCCGGGCCAATGTCAACGCGCAGCTCCCGCATTGGCGGCGGCGACGCCATAGGGCTTCAGATAGGCCGAACTGCGATAATAATCGTAGAAGCGGATCTTGCTGAGATCGACCTGGGTCAGCACGGTGCCGAGGATGCGATCATGCACCGGGGCGAGCAGCTCCATCGTGTGGGCGACGACCTCGCGCGGCGTCTGGTCCCAGGCCATCGCCAGCAGGATGCGGTCGGCGAGTTCGGCCAGCGCGCGGCCGTCGACCAGCGGAATCAGCGGCGGCGAGTCGATGATGATCAGTTCATAATGCGACTTCAGCCGGTCAAGGATGTCGACCATCTGCTCGGAGAACATCAGCTCGGTGATGGCATCGACGTCCTTGATGGCAGGGGAGGGCAGGATCGAGAGGCCGGTGCTGCGATCGTGCAAGATCGCATGTTCCAGCGACGTCTCGCCGAGCGCCACCTGCAGCAGGCCGGCATCGGCGTGCGGGCTGACGGCGCGGGTCAGGCCGGGATTGCGCAGATCGCCATCGATCAGCAGCGTCTTGATGCCCAGCGTGGCGAAGGACAAAGCGAGATTGCCGGCGAAGGTCGTCTTGCCTTCACTTTCGAGGCCCGACGTCACCAGCACCACCTTAACCGTATCGATCTTGCGCGCACGCTGGATCGCCAGACGCACGGCACGGATCGCTTCGGCGAAGAATGTGCCGGGCTCCTCGATGGCATAACGCATCAGCGGAGGCTGCAATGCAGCCGGCAGCAGCCGCATGGTGCGTGGATCGTAATTGCCGAGTTCGGTGCGGCCGCGTTTGGCGCGCCCGGCGAGTTCGCGGCTGCTGATCGATGGCAAGGCTGCCAGAGCGGGCACGCCCGAAATCTCTTCGGCCTGTTCCAGCGTCTTGATCCGTCCGTCGAGATAGTCGGTCAGGAATGCCAGCACGGCGCCACCGCCGAGGCCGAGCAGGATGGCCAAACCGAGGATGAGGGCTGTCTTCGGCGCCGATGGCTTCAGCGGAATGCTGGCTGAACTGACGATGCGGGAGTCCGGCATCTCCAGACTTTCCTGCGCCGTCGTTTCCTTTGAGCGCGCCAGATATGCCTCATAGAGCGTGCGATTGGCTTCGGCCTCGCGCTGCAGCTCATGCAACCGGACCACGGCCTGACCGGACGTGCTGGACACGCCCTGCAGCTTGTCGAAACTGTCCTGCAGCGAGGCCTCGCGGGATTTCGCGACGTCATAATCATGCGTCGTGCTCTGCACGATGCGCGCGATTTCCTCGTTGATCAGCCGCTGCGTGTCCCTGAGCTGCGCCCGCACATTGGCCACCTGCGGATGGCGCGGACCGTATTTGCTGGTCAGGTCGGCTTCGTTCTTGGCGATATCGGCATATTGCGCGCGCAGCTTGGTCACCATTTCCGAGGAGACGGCCGCATTGAGCCCGCCGGCATCGCCGCCGGTCTTCGCCAGTTGCTGCACCTGATCGAACTTGGCGCGCGCCTCGGCGGTCTGTACGCGAGCGGCGATCAGCTTGTTGTTGAGATCGGTGATCTGCTGGTCGTTGACCGTCACGCCCTGCGAGACGGCCAGATTGTTGGCGGAGCGATAATCCGCCACCGCCTGTTCCGAGGCCACGACGCGGTTCTTCAGCGCGTCGATCTGGCTGCCCAGCCATTTCGCCGCGATACGGGTCGCGTCGTATTTGGCGCGGACCTGTTCCTCGAAATAGGCGTCGGCCACCGCATTGGCGATGGTCGCGGCTTTCTGCGGCGATTCCGAGCTGACGGCGATGTCGACCAGGAACGTGGTGCCTTGCCGTGTCACCTTCATGCGGCGCTGGAGCAAATATATAGAGTATGCCCGGGCGGCATCTTCGGGGCTCACGCCATCCACCGGGCCGCTGCTGCGGAACAGGTTGCGGATCGGATCGAGCAGGCCGGGCTTCGGCATGAACTCGGGATCCTGCGTCAGCTTCAACTTGTCGACCACACGCTGCAGAATCGCGAGCGACTGGATCAGCAGCGTCTGGCTCTCGATGGTCGCATCATCCGTGCCGAAATTGGTGAGCACCGATTGATTGGTCTCGACCACATTGGCGCGCCGGGGATCGACCAGCACGGTGGAGTTCGCAGTATAAAGTGTGGTGGCCGTCAGCACATAAGCGAGCGCGATGCCGCCGAGCACGGCGGCGGGCAGCACGACCGCGCGCCAGCGCCGGCGCAGGATGCGCGCCATTTCCCGGAGATCGACGGTCGGCGCCTGCCAACCGGCAACGGCGGTCGGAACCGGCTCTGGTGCCGCCGGATAAGGCTGGTCAAAACTGCGCTGTAACATTGAGCCCTACCTGGTGTTTGTCGTAGCTGAAGGTGGGTATATCGCTGTCGCGCGATGTGTAGCGGTGATAGGCCGAGATCGCGCTGAAGCGATTCATCAGATACTTCACGCTGGCATTGGTCGTGGTCACGCGGTCCTTGCGCGCCTGGCCGAAGAAACGGTCGATCTCATAGGCGCCCGCCAGCGACAGGATGACGTTGCGACGCAGTTCGTAATCGACGCCCAGCTGCACGGCATTGGCCAGCACGCCGGTCGAACTCGTATCGGATGTCTGCGTGACCAGTTGTTCGGCCTTGACGTGGATGTCCATCAACCGCGTCGGGCTCCAAGTGAGCTTGGCGCGATAGGATGGCCCGTCGACGGTGCCGATCAGAGGATTGTCGAAGCGCTGCTCGACATAGCCGCCGCCAAATTCACCGCGGATCAGATTGCCGAAACCGACGGTCAAGCCGGACAAAGCGCGATAGCCGGTGGAGTCCAGCGTCTGGCCGGGCACGCCGCGGATATTGCGCTGGTTGCCTTCGACGCCGCCGAACCAGCCAAGCACCGGCGAGAATGCATAATCGACGCGGCCATGAATTGCATAGATCTGGCCGTCACGGCTGCTCTGGTCAATCAGGCTGCCATCCTGCGCGCGCGCCGTACCATAATCGTACGAATCGACCCGTGCGCCGATCGATGTCGCCAGCCGGTTGAATTCCTTGCGGACGGTGAGGTCACCAGACAACAGATTATAAGGTGTGGGCGTGATGGCATTGGCAGGCGAGCTCAGCGATCCCACGCCCTCGTTGAGATGCGCGATCTGGAAACTGCCCAGCACGACCAAGTCATTGGCGATATCGATCCAGCCGGCGCCCTTCAGGCTTACATCGGTCTGGTCGAGACTCGAATTTTCATTATAGGCCGTGGTTCGTGAATTGAGCTTGATGTCGATGCCGTGTTGTTCCCACAGCGTGTGAGCACGCAGGCTTGGCTCGATCACCGCCGCGACGTCGCCGCGCTTCTGGGTGTTCGAGGCAAACACATTGCTGTCATAGAGTGCGCCCGTCATCAGCGACGGATTGAACATCCAGGATCCCTGGCGGATGCCGACGGGTTCATAACCAGGTTGCTGTCGCTTTTTCACCGGCATGTCCTCGGGCGCTACCTCTTCGCGGTTATCCCGGTCGACAAGATCGGGTAGCGCAGTTGGTTCGAAAATCCGCTGCGAATTCCAGGGTGGCGCGAGCTCGTCGCTGGTTGCCGGGATGGCCTGGGCGTTGGCGGGTGATGCAATACCGAGCAGAATCGCCGTGACCGGCCATGGCGCGATACGGAGAACGCGGCGCGTGGAAGGAATCGGCCGCAGCCCTTCCGATCCTTCGCTGATCGCATCCGATCCTGCTGACGCAAACGTACATTTCATCACTCATCCCTTGCGAAGGATTTGCATTCCTCCGCGATCGAATTGTCTCGAGACTTGATTGCCGCTTAGAAATTCATCCCGGAGCTTACAAACTCAGCAAGTCCGTGATGAATGTCGCGCCCCCACTAGCGCACTCAACACTCGTCTGATGAAACGTCTTTCTCTTTGCTGCCCACAATGCGAAGTGCGAAGTAAAGTTCGTCGCACTGCACAAGAATACGCATCGCAAAAAGTCGAGACTATGGCGACGCGCGACATGAAGGCGCGCGTCGGTCACTACACATCAGACAAAATCAAAAATGATGAGTTCAGAAGTATCGTTCCGGGACACGAACATTGTCGCCGGGAAATATCAGCACGGGTGAATCGAGAGCATAGATCTCTTCGACGGTGGCACCCGATCGACGCAAATACACTTTGTTCTCATTGGCGCGGTAGGTGAACCCGCCAGCAGTCGCGACGGCATCCATCACAGTCAGGCCCGTCCGGTAGGGATACTCGCCGCTCTTCTTCACTTCGCCGAGGATGTAGAACGGGCGATATAGCGCGATTTCAACATTCACACGCGGATCCCGTACGATTCCCTTGGCCAAAGCGGACGTGATATTCTTTTCAAGTTGCCGTGTGGTGAGGCCGGCGGCCTTCACGTGGCCCGCAAGTGGAATCGATACGAATCCGTTGCTGTCGACCTCATATTCGCCGGTGATATCACCTTCGCCATAGACCTTCAGACGAACGCGGTCCGTTGGCCCAAGAAGATACGTGCCAGACGGTGAGGCTGCAGAGCCCCGCTGGTCCTGCGCGAGCGCGATCGACGGAGCGACGGCAGTCAGAAAAAGTGAGAGCACCGGCACTATCAAGACCCCGGCACATTTGTTCGCAAGCAGCATGTTAGACCCCCAACACAATACAATTGTGATCGTCTGCATCAATTCGATGACAATTGATGCAGACGACAATTGCGCGAGAGTGTCCGGCAAAAAGCGGCGAAAAAATGTGGCATACTCAGAGAGTGCGCAGATTGCGTACTAGTGTCTCCTTAGAGAACCAGAATCTCTGTGCCTTCGATGGCGATGCATGTGAGAATGCCGCTGCGCCACGCACCTGTGTCAATATTCACACGGTTGTCTCTAATATCCGCATGTGGAACCGGCGTGTGCCCGTGCACCACATAGACGCCATGATCGCGCTTTGAATCCAGAAACTCGTCCCTGATCCACATCAGATCATGCGGATCCTGAGACGACAGCGGTACATTGGGACGAATGCCCGCGTGAACAAATAAAAAGTCACCGCATCTGATATTGTTCCGCAGACAACGCAAAAAAGCGTCGTGTGCCGGAGGGAATGCGGCATGAAAGGCGCGCTGCACGTCGCTCGCCGTTGCCGTGCGCGATGGAGAAACGCCATAAGACGCGAGAGTCTGAAGTCCGCCCAGTTGTCGCCAGTGCTCGAGCGCGCTGGCATCCTCCAGGAAGTCTTCCATGATGGCTTCGTGATTGCCGCGTAGGCAGATTGCGTGGTTATGAACCATGCGGACTGCCAGCAAATCGATCACACCTTTCGAATCCGCGCCACGATCGATGTAATCGCCGATATAAACCTCCGCCGCATAGGCGATCGGGCGACGTTGGATGTCCTCATCAATACGCGCGATGGTTTCCTGCAGCAGGTCGGCGCGTCCGTGAATGTCACCGATGGCATAGATACGCGTATCGGGCGGCAGTGCCGCCTTGTTCGAACCTGACCTGGAGAGGGAGCGCGGCATTTCGCGCAAACTACGATCAGGGAACCGTCGCGGTCAATTTCAATCGGCCGCGCAACGCCTTGGGACTCATAAAGCTTTGGGGATAGCGATGAGCTCAGAAGAAAAGGATACGCGCCGCGACGATCACAGCGACCCAGACGGCCGCATTGAGAAGAAGAAGTCTATTTCGCAGTTTGCGGCCAGATGCGTTACGCCCATCGCTGCTCGAGCTATCCACAGCGGGGAGCACCGCCGTATCCACGACGATCACACGCGAGGGAAATGAAATGTCCCCTGTATTCATCTGAGGTGTTCGTCGAGCAACCATGGCGATGCCGGCAGTATCTGGCGGAGTGAGCATTCTCAGTGCGCAACATAATGGGTGCGCTTTAGTACCGAGTGAAAAATCAAGCTCGAATCGATTGCCGCTTGGTGTCGATTTGTTAAGTGCGGAGATCATGCACCCGATCTCGCAGCGACGCGATGCAATTCGTCGATTTGCGTAGCGTAATTATTTTGCATGGCTGCCGTGAGCGGGATGCAGCGCAGCAAACACACAAAACTATCTAAGCGCTTCCGTGCGCAAAGAATTTTGCGCGCCGCACAATTGTATCAATATTGCGACCGCGTAATCTTACACGCCAATACCGTTTTGCCGCCCCAATTCGTTCGCAGAGTTAAGAAATCTTCAGGGATGAAGGTTCTTGCTGGTCGATGAACATGGTTTCGCATTTGCGAAGTTTGTCGGAAGGAAGGGTTCTGAGTTCGCATGCCTGCCACATCGGCATGCTTCATTTCGATCGTCGCGCACCAAAGTTCCAGCAGGGAGCGAGAGCATGGCCTCTACAGTTTCAGTTGGTTTTGATCGCAATAAGGTGACGCCGCTCTGGAAGGAGCGGCAGTTCATTTCGGTGCGGCCCGTCGAGTTTGCCGGGCACGGGTCCTATCGCAACAGCGCCTATCGGAGCCGTCGGACGAACCAGGTCGCCCGGTGCGAGCCAGCGGATTCGATTGCCAAGCGACTATTCGACATCGCCGCCGCAGGGTCGGCGTTGTTGTTCCTGGCGCCGTTGCTGATCGCCATCGCGGTCATCATCAAGGCGACTTCGCCGGGGCCGGTGTTCTTCACGCAGCATCGCTACGGGTATCGGAACCGGTTCTTCAAGATCTACAAGTTCCGTTCCATGCGCACCGATGCCGGCGACAAGCGCGGCATTCAGCAGACGGTCGAAGGCGATACCCGCGTGACGCGGATCGGAAAATTGCTGCGCAAGACCAGCCTCGACGAAATTCCGCAGCTCATCAACGTGCTCAAGGGCGACATGTCGCTGGTTGGACCGCGGCCCCATGTACCGGGCATGCTGGCCGCCAACGTGCTCTATGAAGACCTCGTGCCATATTACTTTACGCGTCATAGCGCCCGCCCGGGGATCACCGGCCTGGCTCAGGTGAGTGGCTGTCGTGGCAGCACGGTCGAGGCGCCGCGGGCGATCTCGCGGATCGATTACGATCTCGATTACATCGAGAAATGGTCGATGCGGATGGACATCATGATCATCGTGCAGACCGTTCGGCGCGAGTTCCTCTCCGGTAATGCCTTCTGATGCCGACGACCGATTGAGCGGCGGCATCGATCACACCACAGATTGCAGATATCGCGTCGGCGGACCACCGTCCGGCGCTCCGGATTTTTTTGTCTTGAAACCAGCCTCGAACGAAGGGTGACAACCATGACTGCGACGCAACGGACCAAGCAGCTCCTGAAAGATGCCTTCCCGTCGATGTATCTGCGCTGGCGCTTCATGAAGCGCCCCAAATCGGCGGAGCGTGAACTGGCCTATCTCGACAAGATCGTGCCGCAAGGCGCTGTCACGGTGGATGTCGGCGCCAATTGCGGTCTCTACACCCAGCAACTGGCGCGGCTGTCCGGTCAGGTCCATGCGTTCGAGCCGTCGCATGAGATGGCCGATCTGCTCCGGCGCACCTCCGCGTCCAATGTCCGCATTCACGAAGTTGCCCTATCGGATCATGAGGGCGATGCCGAGCTCTACACGCCGCAAGGCGAAGATGGACTTGTCTACGGACGGGCCTCGCTCGAACAGCAATATGAGCCGTCGGTGAAGCAATTGGTCACGGCGCATGTTCCGCTGGCGCGCCTCGATGGTGTCGTACGCGATGACGTGTCCTTCGTGAAGGTGGACGTCGAGGGACACGAGTTGAGCGTCCTGCATGGTGCCGTCGGTCTGATCGATCGGTGCCAGCCGGTCTTCCTTGTCGAGGCAGAGGATCGCCACCGCGCCGAGGCGACGCGCTCGGTGTTCGATTTCTTTCGCGACAAATCCTATCGTGGATTCTTCCTTCAGGACGACGAGGTGATCTCCATAGATCATTTCAACGCTGGGGAAATGCAGGACGCCGATGCGCTGCTGCCCAATGGTGGCCGCAAACCCGGGCAAGCTTACGTCAACAACTTCTTTTTCTTTCCGCAGCATCTCGACGGCGAGTTGATCCTCAACAGCTGAGGCGCATGCGGAATTCTCGGGGGATGTCCGGGTCGTTCTGACCGCGGACTGTTTGCAAGACAGGACATGCAATGCGAATTGCCATGATTGGCGCTGGCTATGTGGGGCTGGTGTCGGGGGCGTGTTTCTCGGACTTCGGCCATCACGTTACCTGCGTCGATACCGATCAGGGGAAGATCGATGCGCTGAACAAGGGTGAGATCCCGATCCATGAGCCTGGCCTCGATGCGCTGGTGGCAAGCAATGCAAAGCAGGGGCGGCTGAAATTCGTCACCGACGTCGCATCCGCTGTCGGTTCCGCGGAAGTGGTCTTCATTGCCGTCGGCACGCCGTCGCGGCGCGGTGACGGGCACGCGGATCTGTCTTATGTCTATGCGGCTGCACGCGAGATCGCGAAGGCCATCAAGAAGTTCACCGTGGTGGTCAACAAATCCACGGTTCCGGTCGGCTCCGGTGACGAGGTCGAGCGCATCATCCGCGAAGAGAATCCGAATGCCGAATTCGCTGTCGTGTCGAATCCGGAATTTCTGCGCGAAGGCGCTGCGATCAGAGACTTCAAGCATCCCGACCGTATTGTCATCGGTTCCAGCGACCAGCGTGCCAAGGACGTCATGGCGGAAGTCTACCGGCCGCTGCATCTCAACTCGTCGCCGATCATGTATACGGATCGCCGTACGGCCGAATTGACCAAATACGCCGCCAACTCGTTCCTGGCGACCAAGGTCGCCTTCATCAACGAGATCGCCGATCTCGCCGAAAAGGTCGGCGCCAATGTGCAGGAAGTTGCGCGGGGGATCGGTCTCGACAACCGGATCGGCCTGAAGTTCCTGCATGCCGGGCCAGGCTATGGCGGCTCGTGTTTTCCGAAGGACACGCTGGCGCTGATCAAGACCGGCCAGGATCACGAGGCGCCTTTGCGCATCGTCGAGACGGTGGTGGCCGTCAACGACCAGCGCAAGCGCGCGATGGCGCGCAAAGTGGCGCAGGCCTTCGGCGGCAATCTGCGCGGCAAGTCCATCGCCATTCTCGGCGTGACCTTCAAGCCCAACACCGATGACATGCGCGACGCACCGTCGATCCCGTTGATCACGGCGCTGCAGGATATGGGCGCAGAGGTGCGGGTCTACGATCCCGTGGGCATGGAGCAGGCGAAGAAGGTGTTTGAAAACGTCACCTTTTGCGAAGGGCCCTATGAATGTGCCCGCGGCTGTCACGCCATGGTCATCGTCACCGAATGGGAGCAGTTCCGCGCGCTCGACCTGAAGGAGATGTCAGCGATCATGGCTTGTCCGGTGATCATCGATCTCCGCAACATCTATTCGCCGGATGAAGTGACGCGGAACGGTTTTCTCTATAGCGGCGTCGGGCGGCCGCAAGCGGTGGCCTATTAGAGCACGATCCCGGAAAGTGGATGCCGGTTTTCACCGACAAACGAATTCGTTTGTCGAGAGATCAGGCTCCATTAAAGAAAAAGCGCGAAGGCGGGGAAGGGCGCAGTAATTTACTGCGTCGCTTCTTCCGTTGTGCCGGGCGCGGTCGCATGTTCGATGCGCGGCGTTGCTGAAGCGTCGCCATAGCTTTCGGTTTGATAGATCGAGTCGAGGTCGCTTCCGCCGAAATACCAGCTTCCGAGAAAATAAGTGGCGCCGATGATGGCTGCGGCCATCACGAGGCCGCGGCCGACGGAGAAAACGATGTCGGCCGTTGTTACCTTATGCGGAGTGATCTTCTGCATGAAGGATTCCCCATGGGGCATACCGTTATCCTGCAACGGTGTGGTCCAGTTGGTGCTCAGGAATTCGAGCGCAAGCAACAGCGCAATCAATCCCGCACAGTGTAGCGCTATCGACCTGACATGTCTGCTGGAAATGCCGAGATCGTCGAGTATCAGAGAACCGATCGAATAAGCTGACAATGCGGCACTCAGACCGCAGATCGCCAAAATCAGAATCAGTTTCAGCATCCGTCCCATTCGCGACCATCGCCAATGGGACTCATTCGTTCAACCGTCACAATTGCGACAATTCAACCCAGAATGTCGCAATACCGAACACAGGCGCGTGAGCAACAGCTTTCTGCGGGGAACCTGAAGATGACGAGAGAGTGACGATGCGTTGCTGGAGTACCAAGGTTATGATGACACCATGAAACAGACTGCATTTGCATTGGCACTCGCCACGGTCATCGCATCGCCAGCCTATGCGAACGAAATCGATCAGATGGCGAACAATCTGGAAACAAGCTGTTCGAACCACTTTCGCAAGCGGCCGAACAAACCTTCGAGCGATTCCAAAAAGTTCTGCAGCTGTTTTGCCGGAACCTTCACATCGACCTTCTCGCTGCGGGAACTCGACGCCGCGAATGGTGTGGTAACAGCGGAAATTCAGGAACAATTCGAGCGCGCTGCGGAGTTCTGCGGCCGTGACGTGGCGCCGTCCGTCGCGCAGGCGGGCAGGGCATGGATCATGGAATCCAACTAGCCTGCAAACCCGGCGATCATTGTCGGCTGTTACCCTGACTCACTGTCGCCTCATTTGACCGCAACTCTTTACCAGTCGGCAAAGTGGGACACATCTTGCGCCGGCATTTGGGGACTGCTCATTGACTGACTCTCGTTTGAAGGCGCAAGTGGCGTCTCGCATGCCTATGCTCCGATGCAAGGAGTCGAAGCTCAGGCAGAAGGTCGGTTCCGCCGTCGAGGCGGTTTCGATCGCATGCGCCCATATCCTAGCTATCGCGGCCCTGGTGATGATCGGCGGTCTCGTCATCTATGTGAGATAATCGTCGTGCGTACTATTCTACTCGGACTGTTCCTGACGGCCGTCGCCCAGCCGTGTTTCGCCCAAAAATTTCTCTCCTTCGAACCTCTGATGATGGACCCGTATTCGACCGTGTTCGTCGATAACGGCTCGTGTTCGCCGGGCAAGGTGCTGAAGGTGCAAGGCGCGCCGAACAACCAGCGTCGCAAGAAAAGCTGCGTGCCGATCAGCGACGTTCGCGGCCCCGGTGCCATCAAAGGCAAATAGCCAAGTCACCGCAACGGCGCTTACGCCGGTGGCTGCTACATCGCAGGTGGCCCATGCCATAGGCGTGATCGATGGCGTCCAGCGGATCGCCCCCGCGCGCGTGCGATGTGGTTTCCGTGGCATCCATGCCCAAATGGGCAGCAAAGGCAGAAAATGCGGGCTTAATTCATCGAAAATGCCCGCATCCGCGCGGACGTCCTGACAAGCGGGAACTGCGTTGCTATGGTCGCGCGTACCGGCCGTGACGTGCCGGGTTCCGAATCGAGATGGATCAGTTCAGGTGACATTTGAGCCTTCCGCGCGTCCGGGTGCAATGCAGGGCGGACTCGCGGCATCGTATATAAATATGACGGACGCCGAGGCCGTCGATCTCGCCCGCGAACGGTTCGGCATCGAAGGCCGCCCGACACGCTTTGCCACCGAGAAGGACGACACCTTCAGGATCGCGCCGGCGAGCGGGCCGCGCTTTATCCTCAAGGTTGCGAATCCGGTCGAGGACATTCCCGAGATTGATCTTCAAGTGCAGGTTCTCGATCACGTCGCGGCGCGTGCGCCCGATCTGCCGGTGCCGCGCGTCATCCCCAACGACAAGGGCGAGCGGCATTTCAATTATCTCGATCGCGCCGGCCAGAACCGCCAGGTGCGGATGATGTCCTATCTCGAAGGTCAGCCTTTGAGCGAGGTGCCGTCGACGGCGTCGGGCAGGGCCGAAATCGGCAAATTGCTGGCGCTGCTCCGCCTCGCACTGGCGGATTTCAGCCATCCGTCGGATTCCCGCACCGTCGCATGGGACGTCAAGAACCTGCTGACCCTGCGCGATCTGCTCGCTGAGATCACCGATGCCGGCCAGCGGCGCAAGGTCGAGGCGGCGCTGGAGCGTTTCGCCGCCATCGAAGGCCGACTTAAACAATGCCGCACGCAGGTGCTGCATAATGATTTCACCCGCTCCAATGTCGTCGTCGATGCGTCGCTGCCGGGTTTCGTCAGCGGCATCATCGATTTCGGCGATACGGTCCGTACCGCGATCGCGATCGATGCCTCGACGGCGATGCTCAACCAGTTGCCGGTCGTGATGGACGGCGATGTGTTTGCCGACGGCCGCGATTTGCTCAAAGGCTATCTGTCCATCGCCGATCTGACCGCGGAAGAACTCAGCCTCATTCCGCATCTGATCTTCTCCCGTCTGGCGACGCGCCTGCTGCTGTCCACGGCCATGGCCAACCGGGTGCCATCCGTCGCCGCCTATGTCCTGCGCAACAATGAGCAGACTTGGGTGCAGATGGACTGGTTCATCGCCCGCTCGATGGACGAGATCTCCGATCAGTTGATGGACTTCGCCAGATAATCTTCGCCACACCCGACCCCGCTTCCAGAGGAAACAAGAACATGACCGCAACCACCAGCGCCCAGCGCGGCAAGATGGTCAACGGCTTCGACCCCGCTACGGCAACCGGCCTCACCGAGGAAAGCCGCAAGCTCGTCACGCGCCGCAGCGAACTGCTCGGCCCGGCCTATCGGCTGTTCTACAGCAACCCCGTCGAGGTCGCGCGCGCCAAGGGCGTGCTGCTCTATGATTCAGAGGGCAACGAATATCTCGACGCCTATAATAACGTGGTGTCGGTCGGCCACTGCCATCCGCGCGTGGTCGATGCGATCACGCAGCAGGCGCAGACCATCTGCACCCATACGCGCTACATCCAGAAGGGCATTCTCGATTATGCCGAGGACCTGCTCGGCACGTTCGACGGGCCGAAGCGCCATGCGATGTTCACCTGCACCGGCTCAGAAGCGAACGATCTCGCCGTCCGTATGGCCAAGCATCACACCGGCAATCAGGGCATCATCATCACCGAGGAGGCCTATCACGGCAATTCGGAGCTGACCGCGGGCTTCTCGCCGTCGCTCGGGCCGTATTCGCCGCTCGGCACCTATGTGCGCCGCGTGCCTGCGCCGGATTCCTATCGCATCGCGCCGGAGAAGATCGGCGCCTGGATGGCCGAGCAGGTCCAGATCCAGATCGTCGACCTGCAGCGCCGCGGCGCCGGTGTTGCCGCCTTCATCGCGGATTCGATGTTCTCGTCCGATGGCATCTTCTCGCATCCGACGGATGTACTGAAGCCGGTGCTCGATGTCGTGCACAAGGCCGGCGGTGTGTTCATCGCCGACGAAGTGCAATCCGGCTTCGGCCGCAGCGGCGAGAAACTGTGGGGCTATCAGCGTCATGGCATCACGCCGGATATCATCACCATGGGCAAGCCGATGGGCAATGGCTATCCGGTTGCTGCCGCCGTGATGCTGCCGGAGATTGTCGAGAAATTCGGACGTGACAACCGCTACTTCAACACGTTCGGTGGCAACACCGTCGCTATGGCGGCCGCACAGGCCGTGCTGAACGTCATTCGCGACGAGAAGCTCGTGGAGAATTCGCTCCGCACCGGCAAGATCCTGCGCGATGGCTTCCACGCGCTGGCGAAGAAATATGAGCAGATCGGTGATGTCCGTGGCTCGGGCCTCTATGTGGGTGTGGAACTCGTGAAGGATCGCAGCACCAAGGAGCCGGATGCCGCCGCTGCATCGGCCGTGGTCAACGGTCTTCGCGCGCGTCGCGTGCTGATCTCGGCGACAGGCCCTCATGCCAATGTGCTGAAGGTTCGTCCGCCGCTGGTCTTCACCGAAGCGAACGCCGATCGCCTCCTCACCGAGGCCGAAGCCGTGATGGCGTCGCTCTGATATGACGCGGGCGGATGCCATCGCGCGGGTCAACGCGCAGTTCACCTCGGGCGACTTCCTCGCCATGCTCGATCGCATGGTGAGCTACAAGACCGAAAGCCAGAGCGACAGACGCGCCGAGGATCTGCGCGCCTATCTCGAACAGGAACTGACGCCGACCTTTACGGCGCTCGGCTTCACGACGGAGATCATCCCGTCGCCATCGGGACGCGGGCCCAATCTGCTCGCGACCTATCATGAGAGCGACGATCTGCCGACCGTGCTGATGTATGGCCATGGCGACGTCGTTCCCGGCATGGAAGGCGAGTGGCGCGATGGTCTCGATCCGTGGCGCTGCACGACATCGGGGGAGCGCGTCTATGGCCGTGGCACAGCCGACAACAAGGGCCAGCACGCCATCAACATCGCCGCACTCCGCGCCGTGCACGAGGCGCGCGGCGGCAAGCTCGGCTTCAATGCGAAGTTCATCATCGAGATGGGTGAGGAGATTGGCTCGCCCGATTTGCCGAAGGTCTGCGAAGCCCATCGCGATGCGCTGAAGGCCGATCTGTTTCTCGCCTCCGACGGGCCGCGTCTCTCCGCCGAGCGTCCGACAATCTTTCTCGGCTGCCGTGGTGGCCGGCGCATTCATCTCGATATCGAGCTGCGCGACGGCGCGCATCATTCGGGCAATTGGGGCGGGCTGCTCGCCAATCCCGCGACGATTCTCGCTTCGGCGATCGCAACGCTGGTCGACAAAAATGGTCGCATCCTGCTCGATGCATTGAAGCCGCCGCGCATCTCCAATCAGGTGCGCGCAGCGCTGGCTGACGTGATCGTGGCGCCGTCTGCGGACGAACCCGCTTTGTCGGAGAATTGGGGCGAAGACGGTCTGTCGCCGGCGGAACGGCTCTATGCCTGGAATACGCTGGAAGTGCTGGCGATCAATGCCGGCAATATCAACAATCCCGCCAATGCCATTCCCGGCAAAGCGAGCGCGGTGCTGCAACTGCGCTTCGTGGTCGGCACCGATATCGAAAATGTCGTACCGGCTATTCAGAAGCATCTCGCTGAAAGCGGCTTCGCTGATATCAAGGTGAGCCAGTCGCAATATTTCTCGGCCTCGCGCACCGATATCGACAATCCATGGGTCGGCTGGGCCGTTGAGTCCGTGCGCAAGACCACGGGCAGCGCGCCGGCGCTGCTGCCGAATTTCGGCGGCTCGCTGCCGAATGACGTGTTCACGGATATTCTCGGCCTGCCCACCGTGTGGGTGCCGCATTCCTATCCCGGCTGCTCGCAGCATGCGCCCGATGAGCACATTCTTCTGCCGGTGACGGAACAGGCGCTGAACATCATGGCGGGGTTGTTCTGGGATCTGGGTGAAGTGAAGAGCCGGGCGCCGTAAGTCCCTCGCCCCGCTTGCGGGGAGAGGGTGGCGCGGACGAAGTCCGCGACGGGTGAGGGGGAGCCAGCGAGTGAAACACTGGCTCCCCCTCACCCAACTTCCACTTGCTCGCGCAAGTGAAAGTCGACCTCGCCCCGCAAGCGGGGCGAGGTAAGCAAGATCAATCCTTCACAAACGCCAGCAGCACGCCGTTACCCTTGCTCGGCGGCACGACAACGCCGACGTCGCTGCGCGTGCCTGCCGAACCCACGGCTTTCTCGGCCGCTGCCACATCTGCCACGCCGAACACCAGTGAAATGCCGCCGCGGTCGGGAATGCCGGCGAGCGATGTGCCAGGGAAGTGTTTCGCAAGCACGTCCTTGGTGACGAATACAAAGTCCGCGCGGTCGCCGCCCGATGGCACGGTCACGGCGCCGTCGGTCTCTGTCTTCACCGCGTCGTCGATCAGCTTCGCCATGTGCGCCGCGTCCTTCTCCGGCTCCGGCGTGACGATGAATACCTTCTTCAGGCGCTTGGCCGTATTGGCATGCACCTGCAGCTCGGGAATCCAGACGGTCTCGCGGGTCTTGTGCTGGCAGGCGAAGATGCGGAGGCCGCCGGGGGCTTCCTCATAGGGCCACTGATAGGTGGCGAATTTCGCCGCGCTCAAAGTGCCGTCGGGCATCGTCACCGGACGCTCGAAATCGGTCGGGCCGATCGGCGTGTAGCCGCGTGCGCGGATTTCCTCGGCGCCGACAGTGGCGTCGGTGGTGGTGAAGGCGATGCGCTCGATGCCGTCGCCGCGCTTGGCGAGAAACGCCCGCGTCGGCGCATTGTGCTCGGTCTCGTTGAGCACGCCGAGCAGCTCCACATAGTCCGGGCCGAGCATCATGGTGTAATTGCCGGAGCCCATCTTGGCGCTGTGGGTGCCGCGCGGCGACACCGTAAAGCCGAGCGACTTCCAGTTCGCGGCGGCGGCGTCGAGGTCCTTGACGACGACCACGGCGTGGTCGATTCCAACGATGTTTTTCAGCGTCACGTGCTCATTACCTTGCAATGGATCAGGTGCGTAAACTATGCAGAATGACAGGGTGCCGCAAGAGAACGGTTATGTTCGGTTGCGCGGCGCAATACATGATTGATGCTGCAGAAAGGCGTGATGATGGATACCGCAAATGTGCCCTGGCCGAAGTCGCTCTGGGCCGGCGTCACGCCTTCGGGTCCGGAATTGCCCGAGCTGAAGGGGGCTGTCGAAGCCGATGTCGTCGTCATCGGCGGCGGCTTCACGGGGCTCTCGACGGCGCTGCATCTGCGCGAGGCCGGCGTGGATGTCGCGGTTGTCGAAGCCATGGAGCCCGGCTGGGGTGCGTCCGGGCGCAACAACGGTCAGGTGATCCCGACGCTGTCGCGGCCTGATCCCGAAGACATCATCAAGCGCTATGGCGCAGCCGGTGAGCGCCTTGTCGGGCTGATCCGTGACAGCGCCTCGATCCTGTTCGATCTCACGCGCCGCTATCAGATCCAGGCTGAAGCCGAGCAGAATGGCTGGATCCAGCCGGTACATTCGCCGGGCCGTATCAAGATCGCCGAGCGCCGCGTGCGGCAGTGGTCCAAACATGGCGCGCCGGTGGAGTTGCTGTCGCGTGAGCAGATGCGCGGGCTGCTCGGATCGGATGCGTGGTTCGGCGGCTTCTGGAACAGGACCGGCGGCCACATCAATCCGCTGGCGCTGGCGCGCGGTCTCGCGCGCGTGGTGCTGGAGCAGGGCGGCCGCATCTATGCGCGCTCGCCGGTGGAGAGCTATGAGCGCAAGGGTGATCGCTGGATCGTCAAGACGAAAGCCGGCGAGATCAGCGCGCGCAGTCTGGTCGTTGCCACCAATGCCTATACCGGCGAATTCTCGAAGCAGCTCTCGCCCGGCATCGCCAGTGAAGTGATGCCGGTGCTGTCCTGGCAGATGGCGACACAGCCACTGTCAGACGAGGCGCGCAAGACCATCATTCCCGGCCGTCAGTCCATGTCCGACACCCATGGCGAATTGTATTTCGCGCGTTACGATGCGCGCAACCGCCTGGTTACCGGCGGCAATGTGGTCGGTCTCGGTGACAAGACGGAGCGGCTGAAAGTGATGGTGACCGAACGCTTGAAGCGGCTGTGGCCGCAGATCGGCGATGTCCAGTTCGACTATGTCTGGAACGGCTATGTGGGCATGACCACCGACTTCCTGCCGCGCATGCACAGACTCGGGCCCAATGCCTATGGTTGGACCGGCTGCAACGGCCGCGGTGTCGCGCTGTCGGTGGCGCTTGGCGATGAATTTGCGAAGGTGGTCCGCGGCGTGCCGGAGAGCGAACTGGCACTGCCATTCTCCGAGCCGGTGCCGATCGCGGCCCATGGACTGATGCGCCTGCTCGCCCCCTTCATGTTGCTGGTCTATCGGCGCAGGGACGCGAGGGAAATTTGATCTCAAGTCGTCCCCGCGAAGGCGGGGACCCATACACACTATAGATCAAATCAGAAAAAGATCGCCGTAACTCTGCCACTTCTATTACGCCGACCGTGGTTATGGGTCCCCGCCTTCGCGGGGACGACATCGAGAGCTTTCACCTCAATAGAATCTATACCGTCACAGGCGCTCTGCTCCGCGCAAAATCGCCGCCGGGGATCGAGGCCAGCAGCGCCTGCGTATAAGCATGCTGCGGATTGCCGAACACCTCGCCGGCCAATCCATGCTCGACGACTTCGCCGTCCTTCATCACGGCCACCAGATCGCAGATCTGCGCGGCGACGCGCAGATCATGCGTGATGAAGACGATGGAGAGCCCGAGCCGCTCGCGCAGCTCGTGCAGCATCTTCAGCACCTGCGCCTGCACCGAGACGTCGAGCGCGGAGACGGCTTCATCCGCCACCAGCACATCGGGCTTCAGCGCGAGCGCACGCGCAAGGCCGATACGCTGACGCTGGCCGCCGGAGAATTCATGCGGGAAACGGTCGATGGCCGAGGGATCAAGGCCCACCAGCCGGAACAGTTCCTTTGCCTGCGCCATGGCGTCTGCGCGTGGCGTGCCATGGACGATCGGGCCCTGCGCCACGAGCTCGCCGGCCTTGCGGCGCGGGTTGAGCGAGGCGAACGGATCTTGAAACACCATCTGGATATGTTGGGTCTCGCGGCGCACCTCATCGCGCGTAAGCTTCGCCCAGTCCTTGCCTTCCAGTAGGATTGATCCTCCATCGGGATCGATCAGCCTGATGATGCAGCGGGCCAGCGTCGATTTGCCGGAGCCGGATTCGCCGACAATGCCCAGCGTTGCACCGCGCGGCAGTTTCAGCGAGACGGATTTCACCGCATGCGTCACGCGTACGCCGCGACCGAGAAAGCCGCCATTGCGATAGGTCTTCGAGACACCGGCGAGATCGAGGATGATGTCATCCGAGAGCGCACGCGGCGGCGGCGCCGTCAGCGGTGGCACGGCGGCGATGAGCTGCTGCGTATAGGGATGCTGCGGATTCGTCAGCACATCCTTCACGGTGCCCTGTTCGACCACATTGCCGTGCTGCATCACCACGACCCTGTCGGCGATCTCGGCGACCACGCCGAAATCGTGGGTGATGAACAGCACCGCGGTATTCCGGCGGCTCTGCAATTCCCTGATCAGCTTGAGGATCTGCGCCTGCGTGGTGACGTCGAGCGCAGTGGTCGGCTCATCCGCGATCAGCAGGCGCGGATCGAGCGCCAGCGCCATGGCGATCATGGCGCGCTGGCGCTGGCCGCCGGAGAGTTCGTGCGGATAGGCGCGCGCCGCCTGCGCGGGATCGGGAATGTGCACGTCGGCAAGCAGCGCCTGCACGCGCGCCTTGATCTCCTTCTTCGAAAGTTCGGTGTGGATCTCGAACATCTCGCCGATCTGGTCGCCGATGGTGCGCAGCGGATTGAGCGCCGTCATCGGCTCCTGGAAGATCATCGCGATGCCGGCGCCGCGCACCTTGCGCATCTCGGCATTGCTGGCGCTGGCGAGGTCCTTGCCCTCGAACAGCACGCGGCCGCCATCGATGGCAACTTCGCCCGGCAGAAGCCGCATGATGGCATTGGCCATGACAGACTTGCCGGAGCCGGATTCGCCGACCACGCAGACGATCTCGTTGGCAGCAATTGCCAGCGAGACGCCGTTCAGCGCATGCGAGCGGTCGGCGCCTTTCGGCAGCTTCACGCTGAGGCCGTCGATGGTGAGGATCGGATTGTCCACGGCGCTCATCGGCTCTTCAGCCTCGGATTGAGTGCATCGTTGAGGCCCTGGCCGACCAGCGACACTGACAGCACGGTGAGCAGGATCGCGATGCCGGGGATCGCGGAGACGTACCACTGCACGCGCAGCACGTCGCGGCCGAGGCCGATGAGATTGCCCCATGATGCGACATTCGGATCGGAGAGGCGCAGGAAGGCGAGGGCGCTTTCCAGCAGGATCGACAGCGCCATCACCACGCTGGCATAGACGATCACCGGCGGTAGCGCATTGGGCAGGATCTCGCCAAGGATCAGCTGAATATCTTTCATGCCGAGCGTGCGTCCAGCCTGGACGAATTCACGGCTGCGCAGCGACATGAACTCCGCGCGCGTCAATCGCGCGGGCGCGGGCCACGAGACGATGCCGACCGCAATAGTCACCGTCGTGATGGTCGAGCCGAACACCGCGACCAGCACCAGCAGCAGCACGAAATTCGGCAGCGTCTGGAACGCTTCGGTGATGCGCATCAGGATGGTGTCGACCTTGCCGCCATAGAAGCCGGCGAACGCCCCGATCAGCACGCCGATGACGACCGCGATCAGGGTGGCCACGCCGCCGATCAACAGCGAGATACGCGCGCCGTAGAAAATCTGCGCGGCGATGTCGCGGCCGGAATTATCGGTGCCGAGCAGAAAGCGCGGATTGGAGAATGGCCAGATCAGCGGCCGCCCGGCCAGCGCCAGCGGATCGCGCGGATAGAGCCAGCTCGCCGATATGGCCATCACGATGACCACCAGCAGCAGCAACAGGCCAACTACGGCGGCCGGACTGCGGAAATAGCGTTTCACGGCGTCCATCGTCAGCCCTCCGCCTGGATGCGCGGATCGAGCCGCGCATAGAGAAGGTCGACAAGGAAATTGACCAATATCACCAGCAACGCCGAGACGAAGACGATGCCGAGCAGCGTGTTGAGATCGCGCTGCACGACAGACTCATAAGCGAGACGCCCGAGGCCAGGCAGAGAGAACACGCTCTCCACCACGACCGAGCCGCCCAGCATGGTGCCGGCCTGCAGACCGATCAGCGTCACCATCGGCAGCAGCGCATTGCGCAGCACATGCTTGGCCACCACGCGAGTCTCGTCGAGCCCCTTGGCGCGCGCGGTGCGCACGAAATCGAGATTGAGCACTTCCAGCATGGAGGCGCGCATGATGCGCAGATAAATGGCGAGGAAGATCAGGCCCAGCGTCAACGTCGGCAGGATCAGATGCTGCGCGATGTCGATGGTGCGGCCAAAGCCGCTCTGTACGGCGCCGATATCCTCGAAGCCGCCGGCCGGCAGCCACTGCAGATAGATCGAGAACACCACGATGGCCATCAGTCCGAACCAGAATGACGGGGTGGCGTAGAAGACGAGGCCGAGCGTGGAGATCAGCGTATCCGGCCACTTGTTGACGCCGCGCGCGGCGATGACGCCGAGCAGCAGGCCGAAGAAGAACGCAAAGGACAGCGACGCCGTCATCAACAGGATCGTCGGCGGTAGCCGTTCGATGATCACGGTGGCCACCGGTTTGCCATAGATCGAGGAGAAACCGAGATCGAGGCGGATCAGCCGCCACAGATAGTTGCCGAGCTGCATCGGGATCGAGAGGTCGAGCCCGTAGAACTTGCGCAGCTCGCGCGCGGTTGCGGCATCGCCGCCGCCCATCTGCGCCATCATGGCGTCGACGGTGTCTCCCGGTGCGAATTGCAGCAGCAGGAACACGCCGATCAGGATCAGGAATAGTGTTGGTATCGAGGCGGCGAGCCGCCGCCCCGCAAGGCTCAGGATGCGCATCTGGCTATTGTGGCGAAGTTTGGCTCAGGCGGAAAGCCAAAGATCGTGCCAGCTCGACGATCCCCAGCGCGGCGTGTTGGAATGGTTACGCGCCTTAGCATTGATCACCGTGACGAAGATCTGTTCGATCGGCATCCACACCGGCAGTTCGGTGTTGGCTTCCTTGACGAAGGTCGCATAGAGCGCCTTGCGCTTGACCGGATCGATCTCGGTGGCGGCGTCGTCGATTACCTTGTCGATGGCGTCGTTCTTCCAGTCCCACTGGTTGGTCCAGGGCGCGCCCTTCGGCTGGCCGGAGCGATACCAGACCGTGGTCGAGACCGCGGGATCGTTGCGATACTGGTGCCAGCCCGTGCCAAGGTCGAAGGCGTGGTCGTCATAGACCTGCTTCAGGAAGCCGCCGCCGTCGTTGCGGACGATCTCGACGGGAATACCGACTTCGCTCAGCGACTGCTGGATGAAGGTCGCCCACAGCGAGATGTCCTCGCCCCACGGCGCGGGCAGCAGACGCAGCGAGAAACGGGTGCCGCCGGCGCCGGGCTTGAAGCCAGCCTCGTCGAGTAGCGCGATCGCCTTCTTCTTGTCATAGGCATATTGCGGCGTATCCGGGCCCGGATAGAAGTCGGTTGAGACCGAGGGGATCGGGCCGGTGCCGAGCTTGGCGAAGTCGCCGAGGAAGTTCTCGATGAAGAACGGCACATTGATCGCATGCGCGATGGCGCGGCGAACGCGGATATCCGCAAGCTCCTTGCGGCGGAAATTGAACTCGATGGTGTTGGTGCGCGCGTTGCCTTCATTGCCCTTGGTGGAGACGATGAAGCGCTTGTCCTTGCCGAGCCGCGCCATGTCGGAAATCGTCAGGCCCGAGAACGGCGAGTAATGCAGGTCGCCGGCTTCCAGCTGGGCTGCTGCGGCGGCGCGGTCGGTGACCACCTTCCAGACGATGCGGTCGAGATAGGGCGCGTTTGGGCGCCAGTAATTCTCGTTGCGGTCGGCGATGATGTACTGGCCGCGCTCGTATTTGTTGAACTTGAACGGGCCGGTGCCGACCGGCGCGAGATTGGTCGGGTTCTGGCGGATATCGCCGGTCTCGTAGAGATGTTTGGCGGAGATGTAGCCGAGGTCCGGCAGCGCGCGGAGCAGCAGGCCGAGCGGCATCGGGCGCTCATATTTGAAGATCGCGGTCTGCGCATCCGGCGTTTCGACGGCGGTGAGGAACAGTTGCAGGGTCGATCCGTAATTGAGGATCTTCTTCCACATGTTCATGGCGGTGAATGCGACGTCGGCCGAGGTGAACGGCTTGCCGTCGTGCCAGGTCACGCCCTTGCGCAACTTGAAGGTGATGGTCTTGTTGTCCGGGGACGCCTCCCAGCTTTCCGCCAGCACACCGACCGGCTGGCCATTGGCGTCGAGATCGACCAGCGACTCCTGGATCTTGCCGCCGATGATGTAGACGCCGGTGGAGGCCTGAATGCTGGGGTTGAGCTGACGCTGTTCTGCACCGTAATGGACATTGAACACGCCGCCCTTCTTGGGCGTTTCCTGCGCGAAGGCGCGGAACGGGTTCGCGACATTGGCGGCAATGGCGGCGGAGGTCAGCAGTGCCGTGCGGCGCGTCATTTCCAGGCGGGTCATGGTGTCGAAATCTCCTGCGTCGGGCCTGCGCAGATGGAACCAGCGCATGGCCCGCGCAACCTACGGCACAAGGCCGGAGGGAGTCATTCTCTAATCCTCTGCGGGAGGGAGAATTCTTGCAGAACCAAGGTGTTCCCTGGCATGAATGCTGCGCCCGATTGTTAGGCAGGCAAGCTTTCGGACTAAGCAATTCCGGGTTTTTCCACGGGGTTGAACGCCTTCCCATTCGGCTCGAAGCGAGGGCCGGGACCTGATACAAGCCCCGATAGATGTCTCGACCACTCCAATCCGGATGATCCCATGCGCAAGCTGACCGTCGCCGCCGCCCAGTTAGGCCCGATCCAGAAAGCCGAAAGCCGCGAGGCCGTGGTCAAGCGGATGCTGGTGCTGCTGGACGAGGCCAAGGGGAAGGGCGCCGACCTCATCGTCTATCCCGAGCTTGCGCTGACCACCTTCTTCCCGCGCTGGTACATGACCGACCAGAAGGAAGTCGACACCTGGTTCGAGTCCGAAATGCCGAATGCTGCGACGCGGCCGCTGTTCGATGCCGCCGCCAAGGCCGGTATCGCGCTGTCGATCGGATATGCCGAACTGACGCCCGACGGCCACCACTTCAACACCCAGATCCTCACCGACAAAACCGGCAAGATCGTCGGCAAATATCGCAAGGTGCATCTGCCCGGCCATGTCGAATTCGACACCGAGCGTGCCTTCCAGCATCTGGAAAAACGCTATTTCGAACCGGGCGACCTCGGCTTTCCTGTCTTCCGCGCGCTCGGCGGTATCTTCGGCATGATGGTGTGCAACGATCGTCGCTGGCCGGAATCCTATCGCGTGATGGGCCTGCAGGGCGTCGAGATGATCGTGCTCGGCTACAACACGCCGTCGGTGAATTCGCAGAAGTCGGTCGAGGGTCCGGAGCAGCGCCTGTTCCACAATCGCCTGTCAGTGCAGGCCGGCGCCTATCAGAACTCGACCTTCGTCGTCGCCGTCGCCAAGGCCGGCGATGAAGACGGTCATCCCCTGATCGGCGGCTCGCTGATCGTCGATCCCAACGGCGTCATTCTCGCCGAAGCCAAAACCGAAGGCGACGAGCTGCTGGTGTGCACCGTCGATCTCGACGACACGAAGTTTGGCAAGGACACCATCTTCGATTTCAAGCGTCACCGCCGCATCGAGCATTACGGCCGGATCACCAGCCAGACGGGCGTGGTTCTGCCGCCGGAGTGAGCGGTTAAACTCAGCTGTCGTCCCCGCGAAGGCGGGGACCCATAACCACGGTCAGCGTGTTGAAGTGCTGTAGGGCACTACTGTGGCGGGCGTCGCGTTTCGGCTCAGAAGGCCTGAGGCTATGGGTCCCCGCCTTCGCGGGGACGACGGGCGAGAGGCCTGCGTTCTAATCGCAATCCCTACTGAAACATCACCGTGCCGATCGCCATGCTCACCGCGGCCTGGGTCGGATCGATCACCGGAATGCCCAGCGCATCCTCGAGCGCGCTGCGATGACGCGACATGCCGGCGCAGCCCATCACCACGGCATTGGCGCCGTCTTCATCCTTCAACTGGCGGCCGACCTTGATCATGCGCGCCAGCGTGTCATCGCCGGAGGCAGCCTCCGCCACAGTCATGTTGAGCGGACGTTCGCCGGCGAAGCGATCCATCAGGCACATCTGGCGCAGATAACGCATGTGCCGGCCGATCGAGCCCTGGGCCACCGCGATGACGCCGAAGCGGTCGCCGCGCGACAGGGCCGTCAGCACGCCGGATTCAGCGATGCCGAACACCGGACGCTGCGTCGCCTCGCGGCACACATGCAGGCCGGGATCGGAATAGCAGGCGATGACGAAGGCATCGGCGGAATTGTCGGCGGCCACCAGCCGGCTCAGCGGTATCGTGACGCTTTCGAGATCGGCCTGCGTCTGCACGCCCAGCGGTCCTTCCGCCAGCGTGACGCATTCGATCTCGGGCCCGGCGTTGAACATCACCGGTTGCAACGCCTCCGCGAGATTGCGCGTCACCTGCGGATTGCTGTTCGGATTGACCACCAAAATCTTCTTGCGGGGCTGCATGTCAGGCTCCTTGTCAGGGCAGCAGTATTGCCGGAAAGTGCTGACCGTCAAAGCCTCTAAAATGTTCGACTAGCTGGAGTTCTGCCCTTGTCCGATCCCGTCTACGACCTCGTGATCCGTGGTGGCACCGTTGCCACATCGAGCGATGTATTTTCCGCCGATGTCGGTATTACCGGTGAGACCATCGTGGCACTGGGCAGCGGGTTGGCCGCCGGCCGCAAAGAGATCGATGCAACGGGCAAGCTGGTGCTGCCCGGCGGCGTCGATGCTCACGCCCATATCGAACAGCTTTCGGCAGCCGGCATCATGAATGCCGACACGTTCGAGAGCGCGACGCGCTCTGCCGCCTTCGGCGGCACCACCAGCGTGATCTCCTTTGCGGCCCAGCATGTCGGCATGGATGTGCAGGAGGTCGTCACCGATTACACGGCGCTCGCAAAGAAGGGCGCGATGATCGATTACGCCTTCCACATCATCGTCTCCGACGTCACCGACAAGGTCATTGCCGAGGATATTCCGGCGCTCGTGAAGCAGGGCCATTCCTCGATCAAGATCTTCATGACCTATGACCGGCTCAAGGTCGATGACGAGAAGCTGCTGGATATTCTCGCCGCCGCGCGCGAGGCCAGGGCACTGGTCTGCGTTCACGCGGAGAACCACGGCGTCATCGCCTGGATGGTGAAGCGGCTGATCGACAAGGGCTACACCGCGCCGAAATATCATGCCGTCAGCCATGCGCGCGTCTCGGAATCCGAGGCATTCACGCGGCTGATCGCCTTCAGCGAATTGCTGGATCAGCCGGTGATGATCTTCCACGTCTCGACGCGCGAGGGCGCGGCGGTGATCCGCGAAGCGCGCGGCCGCGGCGTCAAGATTTTCGCCGAGACCTGTCCGCAATATCTGTTCCTTACCGCCGAGGACCTCGACAAGCCGGGCGCCGAAGGCGCGAAATGGATGTGCAGCCCGCCGGCGCGCACCACCGACGATCAGGAAGCGTTGTGGCAGGCGTTGGCGCTGGGCGATCTGCAACTGATCTCGTCCGATCACGCACCCTATCGCTATGACGAGACCGGCAAGCTGCGTGCCGGGCCGAATCCGACATTCAAGCAGGTCGCCAACGGTCTGCCCGGCCTCGAAGTCCGCCTGCCGCTGCTGTTTGATGCGATGGTGTCGAACGGGCGTCTTGGTCTGTCGAAATTCGTCGAGCTGACATCGACCGCACCGGCGCGGATCTACAATCTGCCGAAGAAAGGCTCGATCGCGATCGGCAACGATGCCGACATCGCGATCTGGGATCCGGCGCGCAAGGTCACGCTATCAGACGAGATGATGCACGATCTCACTGGCTTCTCGCCGTTCTCCGGCCGCACGGTCACCGGCTGGCCCGAGAAGGTGCTCTTGCGCGGCCGTGTCCTCGTCGATGGCGATACGTTCAACAGCAAACCGGGCGAGGGACGCCTGATGTTGCGCGAGGGCGGCAAGGCCGCCACGCCATCAGGCAGACTCGCGGCCGAAATGGACCCGGCGAAGAATTTTGGCGCGAAGCTGCTGTGATGCCAAACATGCTCGATCCCAATCTGCCGGGTTTCGCGGATATCCAGACGCCTGCGCTGGTGCTGGACGCTTCGGCGCTTCAGCGCAACATCACCGCCATGGCCGCGTTCGCCAGGGCAAACGGCATCGCCTTGCGCCCCCATGCCAAGACCCACAAGTCGACGCGCATCGCGCAGTTGCAGATCGAAGCCGGAGCGGTGGGCATCTCCTGCGCGACGGTCGCCGAGATCGAAGCCTTTGCGGAGGCCGGTATCACGGGCCTGCTGCTGACGACGCCGGTGGCGGACCGGCCGAAGCTCGCGCGTCTGGCCGCTGTCGCGGATAACAGCGATATCAGCATCGTCGTCGATCATGCCGATCAGATTCATGTGCTGCATGAATTGCTCGATGCCGGCAGCCGTCCGCTGCAGGTGCTGATCGATATCGATGTCGGCCAGCGCCGCACGGGCGTCGTCGATACCGCATCGACGCTCGCACTGGCGCAACTGATCGAAGCCACGCCGGGAATGTCCTTCGGCGGCATCCAGGGCTTTGCAGGTCACGTGCAGCACATGATCGACGCCGACGAACGCAAGGCTGGCGCGGCGGTGGTTCGCGGCATTCTCGACGATCACCTGCGCGTGCTCGCGGAGGCCGGCATCAAGGCTCCGATCGTCACCGGCAGCGGCACGGGCGCCTGCGCCTATGATATCGCCGGCACCTTCACCGAATTGCAGGTCGGCTCTTACGTGTTCATGGATGCTGATTACGGCCGACTGCAGCGCGAGGGCGGCGGCGCGCTGCCTTATGAGCCGAGCCTGTTCATTCTCGCCACGGTGACCTCGGTCAATCGATCAGGCGAATTCACCGTCGATGCCGGCGTCAAGGCGATGGCCTTCAACGGCCCGGTGCCGTCACTGATGTTAGGTGTGCCGGAAGGCTCGACCTATCGCTTCGGCGGCGACGAGCATGGCATGATCACGCTGCCGGAGGGCGGCGCCGCGCCGAAGCTCGGCAGTCGCGTGTTGCTGCTGACGACGCACTGCGATCCGACGGTGAATTTGCACGCGGACTATCAGGTGGTCGGGCACAATGGCAGCGTTGAGGCGTGGCCGGTACTGGCGCGGTATGGGGCGTAGTTGAACGCGACGACCTCTCCGCTGTCGTCCCCGCGAAGGCGGGGACCCATATCCACGGTCAGTGTAAGAGAAGCGGCATGGAAGCAGCGGTCGTGTTTCGACCAGATCGCTCGAGGTTATGGGTCCCCGCCTGCGCGGGGACGACAACAGAGTTAGTGCGTCCCACCCAGAAACGCCTCCGACAATGTCGGATCGTTGATCAGCGCTTCCGCCGAACCTGACGTCACCACGCGGCCGGTCTCCAGCAGATAGGCCCGGTCCACGATCTTCAGCGTCTGCCGCGCCTTCTGTTCCACCAGCAGCACCGTCAGGCCTTCATCGCGGAATTGCGCGATCATGCTGAACAGGCTCGCCGTCATCAGCGGCGCGAGGCCGAGCGACGGCTCGTCGAGCAGCAGCAGTTTCGGCTTCGACAATAGCGCGCGGCCGATCGCCAGCATCTGCTGTTCGCCGCCGGAGAGAAGACTGGCGAGACCGTCGCGGCGCTTGCCGAGAATCGGAAAGCGCTCCAGCATCTTGTCCACATCGGCCATCGCCGCGGACTTGTCGCTGCGGGTGTAGATGCCCATCAGCAGATTCTCATGCACCGTCATGCGCGCGAGAATGCCGCGGCCTTCCGGGACCAGCGCGATGCCGCGGCGTAGATTCTTCTCGGCGGTGCCCGGCGTCAGTCTCTCGCCTTCGAAGGCAATCTCACCCTGGAACGGCAGCAGTCCCGCGATGGACCGCGCAATCGTGCTCTTGCCGGCGCCATTGGCGCCGAGCAGCGCGACGATCTCGCCTTTCCTGATCTCCAGATCGACGCCGCGCACTGCGGTGATGGCGCCGTAGCGGACTTCCAGGCCCTTGATCGTGAGCATCAGTCGTCCTTTCCGAGATAGGCGTCGAGGACGACGGGATTGGTGCGCACGTCCTCCGGTCTGCCTTCGGCGATCAGCACGCCGAAATCGAGGACATAGAGATAGTCGCAGAGCCGCATCACGAAATTCATGTCGTGTTCGATCAGGAGAATGGTGAGGCCGGTGTCGCGCAGCCGGATCATCAGCGAGCGGATTTCCTCGGCCTCGTCATGGTTCATGCCGGCGACGGGTTCATCCAGCAGCAGCAGCTTTGGCCTGGCGGTGACGGCGCGCGCCATCTCCACCTTGCGCTGGATGCCGTAGGGCAGCGACTTGGCCGGGCGATCACGCAGTTCGGTGAGGCCGAAGAACTCCATCACTTCCTCGGCGCGCGCCTGCGCTGCCGGATTGGCCCAGGCGATCGGCAGCAGACGTCGCCACGCGCTCTCGCTATGCGGCTGTGCCACCAGCAGATGCTCCCAGACGGTCATGCTGCCGAACAGCCGGATGTTCTGGAAGGTGCGTGCCACGCCCTCGCGGACGATCTGATAGGACGGCCACTGGGTGACATCGACGCCCTTGAGAACGACTTCACCCGCATCGGCGCGATAGGCGCCGGTGATGGTGTTGAACAAGGTGGTCTTGCCGGCGCCGTTCGGACCGATCACGCCGACGATCTTGCCTTCCGGCACTTCGCACACCATGCCGGACAGCGCATGGATGCCGCCGAACGTCTTGGTGACGCCGGTGAGTTGAAGCAGCGCGTCGCTCATGCCGCGGCCCTCCGGAAGGTCAGTGTACGGATCAGCGAACGATCGAGAATGCCCTGACGCCGTACTAGCAGCACCAGGATCAGCAGCGTGCCGAAGGCGGCGAGGCGCCAGTCGGCGATCGGACGCAGGAATTCAGGCAGGAACACCAGCAGCAACGAGCCGACCAGCGAGCCCGGTCCGACGGTGGAGCCGCCGAGGATCACGGCCAGCACGAATTCGATCGAGCGATCGAAGCCGAAATTCGCCGGCTCGATATAGACGTTGTGATGCGCGAACAATCCGCCGGAGATGGCGGCGACGGCGGCGCCGCCGCCGAAGGCGACGATCTTGGTCACGGTGGTGTTGAGACCGATCAGGCCTGCGGCCGTTTCGTCGTCATGCACCGCCTGCATTTCCAGCCAGACGCGCGAGCGCTCCAGCAACATCACCGCGATCAGGATGCCGCCGGCCCACAGCCAGACATAACCGACCGAAATGTGCTGCATGCCGCGGAAGCCGCCGGAGCCGCCCATGGTCTCGAAATTGAGGAAGAAGCTGCGCACCATTTCGCCGAAGCCGACGGTGGCCATGGCGAGATAGATGCCTTTCAATCTCAAGGCAGGGAAGGCGACGATGGCGCCGATGATGCCGGCGGCGATGGCCGAGATCACCAGGGCCAGCGTCACCGGGACGTTGAGCGTCACGGTGAGATAGGACGACAGATACGCGCCGATTCCCATGAAGGCGCCATTGCCGAGCGAGAGCTGGCCGGTGGCCAAAATAATGTAAACGCTGAGTGCGCCGAGCAGGAGGATGCCGGACTCGGCGAGCAGGCTTGCGTAATAGGTCGACATCAGACGCGCTGCCCCTGATCGGATCGCGCGCCGCCAAGCAGGCCCTGCGGACGCAGCAACAAAATCAAAATCATGAAGCCGTAGACGACGAAGTCGCGCACCTGTGAGCCGCCGTAAGCGACGGTCAGCACTTCGGCGATGCCGATCAAGGGACCAGCGACGAGCGCGCCCCAGATCTGCCGGGTGCCGCCGATCACCATCACGGCGATGGCCTTGAGGCCGATCTCGACGCCCAGATAGGGCGTGATGGTGCCGTAATGCAGGGCGATCAACACGCCGGCGACGCCGGCGAGCGAGCCCGACAGGATGAAGGCCAGCATGGTCAGGCGGTCAGCGGAGACGCCCAGGATTCGTGCGACTTCGCGGTTCTCGGCGACGGCGCGCAGCGCGCGGCCCATCGGCGTCTTCTGCACGATATAGGCAACCAGCGCGACCAGCACGACGGTGGCGACGAGCACGATCAGCTGCATCTCGCCGATATTGACCGGGCCGAGTGCGTATTGCTTGCCGAAATATTCGTCGGGGAGCTGGGCAGGATCCGAGCCCCAGATATTGGTGGCGACGTTCTGCAGGATGATCGAGAAACCCAGCGTCGACAGCATCGGCGTCACCAGCGGCGCGTCGCGCAGCGGCTGGTAGCCGATCTTCTCGATGGCGATGGCGATCACGGCTGCGCCGAGCATGCCGCCGAGCACGGCGACCGGAAGCGGGAAGCCTGCGGTAATCAGCGTGAAGCCGAGATAGCCGCCGATCATGAAGAGTTCGGCAATCGCGAGATTGAGAATGCCGAGAATGCCCATCACGAGCGAGAACGACAGCGCCAGAAGCGTATAGACCGCTCCGAGCGTCAGTCCGTTGACGAGTTGCTGTATCAGCATGGGGGTCGCAATCGTTAAATCAGGTGGTCGTCATCATGACTGCGGCCGGGAAGACTTCCCGGCCGCAGCGGCGTGGATGGTGCGGAAGATCAGCAGGCCGGATGGTTCGGCGCGGAGCTGCAGCCCTTGACCTTGGTGTCCCAGGCGCCGTTCTGACCCTGCAGCACATAGAAGGCCTTGATCGCGTCGCCGTCGTCGTTGAAGCCGATCGGGCCGCCGAGACCCGGGAAGCCTTCGAGCTTGGCGAGATGATCGCGGATCTTGGTGCGGTCGGCTTCGAGATCGGCCGGCTTGCCGGTGACGCCGGCCTTCTTGATCGCGTCGATATACATCGAGACGATCTCGTAGATATTGGCGTCATACATCGAGGGCTCGATGTCCTTCGGCAGGCCGGATTCCTTGCGCAGCAGCGGCGTCAGGGTGGCCGTGAACTTCTCGGGTGCCGGGCCCTTCATGGTGGCGTAGAAGGTTGCCGGCGCGATCACCGGAATTTCCGGCGCAGCCTTGAGAATCGCCGACGAGATCAGCTGGGTGGCGCCGACGACTGGCTTGATCAGACCCTGGCGCTTCATTTCGCGCAGCACGGTGATGGCCTGGCTGTAATCGGCACTGACAACGATGCCGTCGGGATTGAGGGCCTTCAGCTTGGTGACCTGCGCGGAGACGTCGAGGTCGCCGGTGTTGAACGACAGCAGATCGTTCTCGTTGGAGACAGTGATGTCATTGGCCTTCAGCACGGCCGGCATGATCGCCTTGCCGACGGTGGAGGCCGTGGCGTCCTTGGCGTCGAAGATCACGGCGACGGTCTTGATGTTGAAGGCCTTCTTGTAGAAAGGCACGGTGGTCTTGGCGAGCACGCCTTCGTCGATGGTGTTGCGGAACGCCCACGGACGGTTGAGCTTGGCCACGCCCGGCTTCGAGGAGGCCTGCGAGGTCGAGACCACCTTCATTTCATTGGCGACCGGGAAGGTCACTTCGGCGGCACTCGAGGTCAGCGGGCCGGCCACGGCGAGAACCTTTTCGTCGCCGGCCAGCTTGCGCAGCGAGCTTGCGGCCTGCGCCGGCTTGGCGGCGTCGTCGAGGATCGTGATCTTTAGCTTCGCGCCATTGATGCCGCCGGCATCGTTGGTCTGCTGTTCCAGCATCTTCAGCGTCACGGTGTTGCTGCGGCCCCACTCGGCGAACGGGCCGCTCGACGGCACCACCGCGCCGATGGCGATTTCCTGCGCCCATGCCTGGCCGCCAACCATGGCCGACAGCGTAACGGCAGCAACTGTGCCCAATACGCGCGGCAAATTCGATTTGATCCGTGACATCGACGATTGTCCTCTTCTGCTGATGCTTTTGCTGCGGTGATCCGCAGCACAATCCAGATAAAGATTTCTATGCACGCCATGTGCCATTACAGGCTGTGACAGCCGAATGACAGCGTTGGCCGGATCGTCCAATAAATTTCAGGTTTTGACAATCGTCATTCTGAGTATCTTTATAAAATAGTTCTCTTAAGAAGCTATTTTATGCGGCAGTGCAGCCCGGAAATGCAGCAATCTGCGGCTGGCGGGGATGCGCGGAAGTGCCTGTTTCACGAGTGTTTGAATGTTGGGGGCGCGTGGCGGTTGATTCCGGTGTTGCCGTTGGGCGGCAGGGGCCGCGCACACCGGTGCGTTTTTGTCGCAGCAATGGCGACGCGGGCTGTAGGATGGGTAGAGCGCAGCGAAACCCATCGATTCCAGCGTGGGTGATTGGTGGGTTTCGCGAAGACGCTCTACCCACCCTACACCATGACAGGTTGTGCATTGCAGACCGGATTCAGCCCTTGCGCGGCTTGCCGCGCTTGGCGAGGGCGATCGACTGGGCCTCGGGCGAGAGCTGCTTCACATTGGTGTCGGCCAGATAACGCTGCAGTGCGATGGCGCGGTCGCTGGAATCGACCAGCCGCTGCACCATGTCCAGCAACTGGTGGAATTCCCGGGCGCCGAGGCAACCGAACTGGACGTCGTTCACCTGGGCCTGGGTGGGGGCGAGGCGCTCGAGCAATTCGGCGCCATGCGGCGTCACCACGAGGCTGATGCGGCGGCGGTCGCCGGTGTGCGAGGTCTTGGTGATCAGCCCTTTGGTTTCGAGCTTGTTGGTCACGGTGGTGACGAAGGCGCCGCTCAGATGCAGGTGATCGGCGACGGCGCGCACATGGACGTCGCCTTGCGCCGACAGGTGCCGAATCGAGATCAGGGTCGTGTATTCGATGCCGGCGAGGCCGATAACGGCGGCATGACCTTCACGCAATGTCTGGTGGCGGACCAGAAAGCCGAACAGGCTGTGGACGAGGCGGCGGAACTGGGCGTCCGAACCGTCCACCAGCAGCTCCGGGCGGGAGACCGTCAATGCAGCGCGGGACGCCGGCCGGCCTGTGGCAGGCTTCTTGCTGATCTCCTTGCCAGCTGATTTGCCGATCACTGATTTGCCGATCGAAGTGGAGCGCGCTGCGGATTTGGCCACGTGATCATCCCATGTATCAAAACTTGCCCGAGCTTGGCGGCTTCGCGCTGCAATTGCAATCGCAACAAATGATCTATGTGGGTTGGATGATACGACGGGTCTCGCTTGACAACAGTTTCAAAATAGCTTCGGATGATAGCTATTAATGACGATGACCGGCGCGCGACCGGCAACAGGTGACGGAGAAAAGTGATGAACAAGGCATTTGGATCCGGGGCGGCAGTTGCCGGCGTCAAGAAGGGCGCCCAGCATGTCGCTGCTGTGCGCGACGGTCGTGCGGTCTATCTCGACGGCAAGAAGGTCGACGACGTCTCGACCCATCCCGCCTATCGCCATGCGGTCGCCTCGGCCGGCGCGCTGTATGACTATCAGGCCGACCCTGCCAATATCGAGCGCATGACCTTCGATGTCGGCGGTGGCCGCCGCGTCAATCGCGCCTGGCAATTGCCGACGAGCTATGCGGAACTGGTCGAGCGTCGCAAGGCGCTGGTGGAATGGGCCGAACAGTCCTGTGGTTTCCTCGGCCGCTCGCCCGATCACGTCGCCTCATCCATGTCCGGCATGATGATGGGCATCGAGGTGTTCGACAATTACGATCCGAAACGCGCGCAGGCGTTTCGCGACTGGTACGACTACGCCCGCAAGAGCGACCTGTTCCTGACCTATGTGATCAACAATGTGCAGGGAGATCGCTCCAAGGCGTTCGGCGATCAGGGCAAGAATGCCGAGGACATGGTGGCGCGCATCGTCGATGAGGATGCATCGGGCATCACCATCCGCGGCGCCAAACTGTTCGCCACGTCAGCCATCATGGCCAACGAGATATTTGTCGGTTCCGGCCAGCCGCTGCGGCCGGGCGAGGAGCATCTGGCGTTCTCCTGCGCGCTGCCGATGGGGACGAAGGGTCTCAAGATGCTGTCGCGCAAGAGCTTCGAGGCCCACGCCTTGAGCGAATACGACAACCCGCTGGCCTGGCGCTATGACGAGAACGACGCGCTGGTGTTCTTCGACGACGTGAAGGTGCCGTGGGAGCGCGTGTTCCTGCTGCGCAACACCGATATGTGCCGCGCCCAGCTCCATGATACGCCGGCCCATGTCTATCAGAATTATCAGGCGCAGATCCGCCTGTCGGTGAAGCTGCGCTTCCTGGTCGGCCTCGCGCGCGGCATCGCGAAAACCATCGGCACCATCAATTTCCCGCCCGTGGTCGATACGCTCGGCAAGCTCGCCTCGCAGGCAGCGCTGATCGAGGGCATGGTGCTCGGCATGGAAGCCGGCGGCGCCATGCGCGGCGACTACTATCTGCCGAACAAGCATCTGCTCTATGCGGCGCAGGTGCAGTCGCAGGAAATGTATGGCCAGATCGTCGCGACCATCCGCGAACTCGCCGGCGGTGCGCTCTTGATGCTGCCGTCCTCGGTGGATGATTTCAGCAATCCGGAAATCGCTGATATTATCGGGCTGACCCAGATCTCGCCGGCGATGTCAGGCCAGGATCGCGTCAAGCTGTTGAAGCTGACCTGGGACGCCGTCGGCTCCGAATTCGCCTCGCGCCATCTGCAATATGAGATGTTCTATGCCGGCGCCCAGTTCGTGACGCGTGGTCACAGCTACCGCACCTATGACTGGGAGCGCGCGGCGGGCATGGCGGAGAAGATGACGGGGAAATACGATCTGCCGGAGTTCAAGGGCAGCAACTAAAGCGCAGTCGCTTACTTAACCTCTCCCCGCGCTTTGCGGGGAGAGGTCGCCGCGTCTTCGCGGCGGGTGAGGGGCGGCGCGCTACACTATCCTACGCCAATGCTTTCACGGTTCGCTTGCTGCGGAGTGCGCGGGCTTCATCGCTGAAGTGAAGTCTGTGCCTCGCCCCTCACCCCAACCCTCTCCCCGCGCAAGATGCGGGGAGAGGGAGCTGACGGTGCGTGCCGCTGCTTCCCTGCAATCCCAATCAGTGCGCCGCCGCGCCCGAGAAATCCCGCGGCAATCTCGTCTCCGCCACGCGAACATTGCGCATCCCCGCCGGCGTATTGCGGCTGCGGCCGACGAAGCGCGGGACGCCGTCGGTGATCACGGCGCTGACGGCCGGTACGTCGCCATTGCGCAGGCCTGATAGCGCGTCATTCTGCGAGCCGCCGGCGCAGGCGTCGATCAGCACGACGTCGGCATCCCTCCCGGTCTTCAGAAATCCGCTGTTGAGCCGATAGACCGTTGCATTGTTCCCCGTCGCCGCCGCGATCGCCTGTTCGGGCGGCATGCCGCCCAGGCTGGCGAGATGGCTGATGGTGTAGAACATGCCGAGCGGCATGATCCCGCTGCCGGTCGGCGTGTCCGTCGCGATCAGCAGGCGCTCCGGCTGTTTGGCGTCGTCGAGCAGCTTCGCCGTCAGCAGCGCGGTGCGCAGATTGCCGGCGGTGCAGAGCTGCAGCGCGATGTCGCTTTCGTTCACGAGCCGAGCGAAGCCGGCTTCCGGCATCGCCACCGGTCCGCCATTGACGTGGAACGAGACGCTCGGATTCGATTTCAGCACATGTTCGGCCCAGATGCCCGATGAGCCGGGAATCGACGAGCCGCCGGTATGCATGGTGGTGACCATCCCCAGTCTGCGTGCGGCGAGCATCAAGGGCGCATAGTCGAATGGCGTGTCGAAGGCGCCGAAGCCGGCCTTGGCGAGCCACAGACCCGCTTTGACCAGTTCTTCCAGATCGGCCTCTGTCAGGCCGGGCTCAAGGATGATCGAGCCGGCATGCACGCGCATGCCGCCGGGACGATAGTCGAGGAAGCAGGCACGCGCCGCCAGCGCCAGCGCTTTCACGCCGGCCGGATCTTTCGGGCGACCTGGCGTATGCACTTCCGACGCGGTGATCGACGTCGTCGTGCCGCCATGCACGTAGCTTTCGAGATAGCCGACCACGCGCTGCCTTGGCGTGTAATCGCCGAAGGTGATGTGCACATGGCTGTCGATCAGGCCGGGAATCGCCGTCGTGCCGGCGGCATCGATCACCACATCGGCCGATGACACCTGCTCCGATGACAGCGTGCCGATCGCGCTGATGCGGCCGTCCTGCATCAGGATGCCGTCACCGTCGGCGAACGGCGCCTTGAGATCGCCGGTGACGATGGTGCCGATATTGACGATGGCCGTTTTCATAATCGTCTCCGCAATCCCAAGGCCGTCCAAGGCCGCACAAAGCCGCAGCCTAGCGCAAGCCGTCCTTGCCGCCGATATCCCTGGCGTTCAATCCGCCGACCCGCGCATTGAGCCGCCCGCGATTGGCGAGACAGACGATCAGTGCAACTTCGTCAGCCGCTGGCGCATCGGGTGGCAGTGTCACCGAGACGCCATCGTAATGCGAGCGGACATAGAGCGCGTCCTTGTGCGCCAGAGGAACATCGATCAGGCAGCCGGGGGCGGCGAGCTTGGTGAAAGAAGGAATCCAGGCTTCCGCGCCGCCCACGGCCTCGCGCAACGGCGTCGCGAAAGTCGTGGTCAGCATCGCATTGGCATGTTCGAGTTCGCCGCCGAGGCCGACGACGCCGCCCTTGCCGTAGCTTTCCACCTTGTACGATCCCATCGCCTCAACCGCGAGTTTCGCCAGCACGGCGCCGACATCGACGCTGGCGGCGATCGCCTCGGAGAGATCCTCGACATAGCGTCCGGCATAGGGATTGGCGACGATGGCCACGGCGGCGACGCGGCGCAGCGGCTGGTCGTGCCGGTGGCCGGCCTCGACCTCCTTGTGGTCGGTGAAGCAGAGCAGGCGCCTGATATCGAGTTTCATGATGTTCTCCCGTCAGATTTGCAGCGATCCTGACGCAGTAAATGCATTTGATCAATAGCTTCGTTTAGAAGGTATGCAGAATCGCTTGACGAAGCAGGGGACGCCGGCCAACCTGTGGTGGATCGTTCACTGGGAAGCGGTATGTCTCGTTCCAAGGTTGCGCCGCTCTCCAAGACGCCGGCACTGCGTAAATCCGAAAAGCCCGCTGTCAAACCAGCGGCCACGCCCGCGGCGAAGACGGCAGCCAAAGCCGCGCTCAAGGCAAAGCTTCCGGCGCCGGCGCTGACCACGTCGCGCAAGGCGCTGCTGGTCGATGGTTCCGATCATGCATTCCGGCAACTCGTGCACACATTGCTGGCGTTCCTCGCGCGACACGAGACCGTGCGTGAGGGGCATGCCGCCGCGATCGGCCTCGCCGGCATCGAATACACCGTGCTGATCTCGGTCAAGTATCTGGGTGCTGAAGGCGATGTCAGCGTGCGCGAACTCGCAGCGCATCTGCATCTCAGCGGCGCCTTCGTCACCACGGTGTCGAACAAGCTGCAGCAGATGGGGCTGCTCGACAAGCTCGTGGATCCCGCCGATCGCAGGCGCCTGCGTCTGACGGTGACGCAGGCCGGCGATGCGCTGCTCGCCAGCCTCAATCCGACGCAGCGTCAGGTCAACGACGTGCAGTTCGATTGTCTCAACGCGGACGAATTTCATCAATTGCTGGGGAGCGTCGAGCGACTCGTCGAATCCAGCGAGCGCGCCATTGCGCTGCAACGCTATCTGCAGCCGCGTGGTCTGGATACTCCGGCGTCACCGCGTGACGGCGACAGGCCCGCACGCCGCAAAAAGATATAAACCTGCGGTCTTTGGTACGAAACGCACCCGAATGCTGCGGCACCGGTATGGAATGCCGATATCGGGCGATTGAATCGCGTGCGACGACATGAGACATAATGTCACTCAGGTCGCTGCGAGGAAGACATGTCCCAGCTTGATGCATCCCCAACGCCACAGCCGGCGCCATCACAACCTGCTGCGCCCGCGCAGCCCGCTGCGCCGCCACCCGCGCAGCCTGCGGGGCTGACGCCAGCGCAGCAGACGTGGCGTCGCCTTGCGATTCCGTTGCTGGCCGTTGCTGCCGCGCTTGTCTTCATCGTTCTGGCCACCACACGCTGGGATATCTGGATGGGCAACCGCGCGGTGCAGACCACCGACGATGCTTATATCCGCGCGGAGATAACGCGGCTGTCGAGCCGCGTGGCCGGTGCGGTCAAGGCCGTGGCGGTGAGCGACTTCCAGCGCGTCAAGGCCGGCGATCTCCTGATCCAGATCGATCCTGCCGACTACGAGGCGCAGGTGGCGCAGGCCGAGGCCAGCGTGGCCGCTGCGCAGGCCGCGCTCGACAATCTCGCCAACCAGGTCGAGCTGCAATATGCCACCATCGCGCAGGCCGAGGCGCAGCGCGTAGCGGCGCAGGCGACTGAAGTGCAGGCGCAGCAGGAGCAGGAGCGTCAGGCGTCGCTGACCCAGACCGAGGCCGGCACGCGGCAACGTTTCGAACAGGCGACCGCCGCCTATGCCAAGGCGCAGGCCGACGTAAAGGCGAGCGGCGCGGTCATCGCTGCACAGAGGCATCAGCTTGACGTTCTCGCCGGCACCCGCAAGCAGCGCGCCGCCGATCTGCTCGGCGCCAAGGCGGCGCTGGAAACTGCAAAGCTGCGCCTGGGCTACACCAGGATCGTGGCGCCCTTCGATGGCGTGGTCAGCGAGCGTCAGGTGCAGCCGGGCGATTACGTCAATATCGGCTCGAGCCTGATCAGTGTGGTGCCATTGCCCGACGTCTATGTGATCGCCAATTTCAAGGAAACGCAGCTCACGCGCGTCAGGCCCGGCCAGCCTGTGGACATCGTGGTCGACACGTTCTCGGCGGAGACCCTGCGCGGCCGCGTGGATCGGGTCTCGCCGGCATCGGGGTCGCAATTCGCATTGCTGCCGCCTGATAACGCCACCGGCAACTTCACCAAGGTCGTGCAGCGCGTGCCGGTCCGCATCACGCTCGACAAGGGGCAGGCGCTGCTCGACCGGTTGCTGCCGGGCATGTCGGTGACCGCCAGCATCAACACCGACGCGCCGGCGGCCGGCAATGGCGGAAAGTAAGGTCATCGAAAGCGGCCCGGTCTCGACCGGGGGCGTTTCGCACCGTCCGATCTTTGCGGTTGGCGCGGTGCTGCTCGGCGCGTTCCTTGCCAATTTCGACACGCGTATCTTCTCCATCGGCCTCGCCGATCTGCGCGGAGCGATGGGGCTGAGTTTCGACGAAGGCGCGTGGCTGTCCACCGCCGGCACGGCGTCGCAGATCTTCATTGCCCCGGCGGTGGCCTGGATGGCCACCGTGTTCGGGCTGCGCCGCGTGCTCGGCATTCCCGCGCTGGTCTATGCGGTGATCTCGCTAGTGATCCCGCTGGTGCGCGACTACAATCTGCTGCTGGTGCTGAACATCGTGCATGGCCTGCTGCTCGGCACCTTCGTGCCGGCAACGTTGCTGATCATCTTTCGCAATCTGCCGATGCAATGGTGGCTGCCGGCCATCGCGATCTACGCTATTCGCGTCGGCTTCACGATCAATTCCGGCACCGCGCTGGTCGGCTTCTATGTCAGCCATGTCGGCTGGCAATGGATGTTCTGGCAGGACGTCATCATCGCGCCGCTGCTCGCACTGTTCGTCTGGCTCGGCACGCCGCGCGAGCCGATCAACCACTTCGTGCTGTGCGAGGCCGATTGGGGCGGCATGCTGCTGCTCGGCGCCGGCATAGCGATGATCTATGCCGGGCTCGATCAGGGCAACCGGCTGGACTGGTTGGGTTCGGGCACGGTGGTCGCGCTGCTCGGGGGCGGCGTCGTGCTGGTGATCGGCTTCTTCATCAACGAGTCGATCGTGAAGCGGCCATGGGCCCATGCGGAGGTACTGCTGTCACGCAATATCGGCCTCGCGCTGGTGACGATCCTTCTCTACACCATGACGAGCCTGTCGAATTCGTCGCTGGCGCCGAACTTCCTCACCAATATCGCGCAACTGCGGCCCGAACAGTCCGGCTCGCTGTTCCTCATCTATGCCGTGGCACCGATGGCCGTGCTGCTGCCGCTGTCGATCTGGCTCATTCGCCACTATGACGTCAAACTGCCGCTGATCATCGGGCTTTCTGCATTCGCCGTCGCGGCCCTGCTGGGCACGCAGCTCACCCATGAATGGGCGCTTGGCGATTTCATTCCGATGGTGTTGCTGCAATCGCTCGGGCAGAGTTTCACGCTGCTCCCCATCATCATTATCGCCTTGTCGAATTCCGATCCATCGCGTGCCACGGCCTTCGCGGCCTATATCCAGGTGATGCGCCTCGGCGGCGCGGAAATCGGGATTGCGCTGATGGCGACCTGGCTGCGCGTGCGCGAACAGATCCATTCGAACCTGCTCGGCCAGCATGTCGCCAGCGGCGATGCCGATGTGGTTGGCATTCTCGCCAAGCTCACCGGCCGTTTCGCCAGCCATGGTGAGGGTCTCGCACAAGCGCGCGGCATCGGCACGCTCGCAAGCCTCGTACAGCGCGAAGCCAATACGCTGGCCTATATCGACGGCTTCTGGCTCACCTTCTGGTTCGCGATTGTCGCGCTGATCGTCGTGTCCCTGATCGGCAATGCGCCGAAGGGACCATTCACGCCGAAGCCGCGGGGGTGAGGGGAGGCTCTTTCTCACTCGTCATTCCGGGGCGCTGTCCTCCCCACTGTCATTCCGGGGCGCACGAAGGCGGCGAAGCCGCTGAAGTGTGAACCCGGAATCTCAGAGTGTTTTGCACGATGGAAGACTCCCATGCTGAGATTCCGGGTTCGCGTCCGGCAAGTGCCGGCCGCGCCCCGGAATGACGAGTGTGGGCCGCGCTGACCTCTCCGCGTCGTCCCCGCCTAGCACGCCGGAGGCGTGCGCGGGGCGGGGACCCATAACCACGGTCAGTGTGATTGAAGCGGCAGAGTTACAACGGACGGCGCTTTTACCAGTTCTCCAGCGTGTATGGGTCCCCGCCTGCGCGGGGACGACAGCGGAGAGGTTCTGGGCAAACATTTTTTCCTATCTCCCGTTGACAATATCCCTTTCATGATTATATTCCCCCTCGTCCTGCCCCACCGAGAGGGGCGATCGCGATCGTCACGTTCGCGGGGCAGGGTGCGGTGGACGCCGGAGATGCGGCGTTACGCGGTTCACGGGTGACGTCTGTCTTCGGGCAGGACGGATCTGCGCCAGCACTGCCACTGGCAAGGACACGGCCAGCCTTGAGATGGAAAGACCCCTGGACAGTGTGACGGACGACCAAATCGAAATGCGTCCGGCCTAAGTGCTTGAGGCTACCCTGTCCCTCCGCCCTGGGACACTAATTTTGGTGATGGGGCCGTTCGCCAAGGCAGATGTGCAAGCAAGTCGAAAAAACACCGCAGGCGGAACGTCGGGCATTGGCTCGGCGCCTCCGAAAGTCCTGATGCACACTCACTTGCGGAAGACCGCATTCGCATCAGGCCCAAGGGTGCAACGGGCACCCGGCGTTCCGCACGCCCTCTCGCAAGGGGGCGGGAATGCGACAGACGACGGCGCCCCCGCGCCGCTAATAATGGGGGCGATGACGCATGTCTGACGAGCTGTGGCTGTTTGACAGTTCGACCCGAGACGCGCCGCTAATCCTGCAGGTCGTTCACCTTGCTCACCCAGATCCGGACATCGGCGAGCACCTGCGGCAACACGTCCTTGACCTCCTGCACGGTCATGCCGGCCTTGATGCGGGGGTCGTAGAGGATGTTGAGGATGTACTGGTCGTAGACGTCGAAGAAGCCCATCTGGACATTGTCGTTGAACATCGTCCACGGCACCGAATTGGTATCGTTGATCGGGCCCAGCGACTGCAGCAATTCCTCATAGGCGCAATCGAGAAAAACGAAGTCGCCATTGTCGACGGTGAGGATCACATCGGAGTGCTCGATCTCGAAGGCCTCGTTCTTGCGGAAGCCGGACAGGCATTGCGGGTCGAGGGAGTCGCGGATCTCGTTGGCGCGATCGGTGCCGTAGAAGGTCGAGATGGTGCGATAGAGATCGCGGTCGCGCACCAGCTTCACCAGCACATTGGCGTCGTCGCGGCTGTCCGCCATGGCGATATTGAGATGCTGCACCCGGCGCGCAATGTCGGTTACGACCTTGGCGATCTGCGTCTTGCGGTCGGCACGGCCCTCGGCGAACACCCGTACCGGAATCTCATATTTGCGGATGCGGTCGACGCGGCCGGCGAGGTGATATTCGGCGCCAAAGGCGGTCTTGAAAAAACCGTCGATGATCTCGCTGTCGGTGAAGGTCTTCTTCTCGGTGCGCTGGCGCGAGGTAACGCCGGGCGGCTCGCTCGCGCCGGCATAAGACGGCTGCGGCACGAAGACGGTCAAAGACGCTAGCGCCAGCAGCGCGGCAATCGTCCGGAGGATGAATCGATCTGGTGTCGGGGCGGGCATTATTACTCAAGTTCTCGCAATGCGCGTAGTTGCGCAAGCGTTCAGTGCCGCCCCCGCGGACAATTCGAAGGCTTCCCGAGGGAAGCCTTCGTTCTCAGGTCAAGCTCAGTTCTTGACGATGACCGTCGCGCCGACCGAGACGCGGTTATAGAGGTCGGTGACATCTTCATTGGTCATACGGAAACAGCCCGAGGACACGGCCTGGCCGATGGTCTCCGGCTCGTTGGAGCCGTGGATGCGATACAGCGTCGAGCCGAGATACATGGCGCGGGCGCCGAGCGGGTTGTCGATGCCGCCGGGCATGTGGCGGGGCAGGTCGGGCCGGCGGGCGAGCATCTGGGCCGGCGGGGTCCAGCTCGGCCATTCCTTCTTGGCGGTGACGCGGTGGACGCCGCCCCAGCGGAAGCCGTCGCGGCCGACGCCGATGCCGTAGCGCAGCGCCTGGCCGCCCGGCTGCACCAGATAGAGCCGGCGCTCGGCGGTGTTCACCACGATGGTGCCCGGGGCGTAATTGCTGTGGAAGCCGACGGTCTGGCGCTGGATCGGGCCGGAGCTGTTACCGCCGCCATTGCCGAAATTGGAGAAGAAGTTGGAAAGCGACGGGGAATCGTCGACCTCGAAGTCCTGCGCCCGGGGCTGGTTGCGGACGCGTGCATCGGCAGGAAACGCAATTGTGGTGAACGTGGCTGCGGCAAAAAAGAGAGCAAAAAGGCGCTTCATCATGGTCCTCGCCAGAAAAAATTGAGGCCCAAGACAGGCCATAAATCGCCATGATCCGCAAGCCACGGCCGTGTGAGCGGAGGGCCGGATGGAGCGATAATAACCGGCGTTTCAGCCCGCCCCGCAGGGCTCACAACGAAGCCTTGCGTTCCGACCCTTTGACGAGCCCCCCGAACAATGGTTCATCAGCCCCCGAGATCGAGAAACCGAGATTACGAACCAAATCAAACGGAGTGAGACGATGAACGGTGCGGAAAGCCTGGTGCGGACATTGGTCGCGGGCAATGTGGATGTCTGCTTTGCCAATCCAGGAACGTCGGAAATGCATTTCGTTGCGGCGCTCGACCGCGTCGAAGGCATGCGCTGCGTGCTCGGCCTGTTCGAAGGCATCGTGACCGGTGCTGCAGACGGTTATTACCGCATGAAGGGCACTCCGGCCTCGACGCTGCTGCATCTCGGCCCCGGCCTCGCCAACGGCCTTGCCAACCTGCACAACGCCAAGAAGGCCAATTCGGGCATCGTCAACATCGTCGGCCAGCACGCCGTCTATCACATCGAATACAACGCGCCGCTGACCTCGGACATCGAGGGCCTCGCCCGCCCGATGTCGCAGTGGGTGCACACCTCGCCGGATTCCAAGTCGGTGGCCAAGGACGGCGCTGCAGCAATTGCCGCCGCGAGGGATCGCCAGATTGCCACGCTGATCCTGCCCGCCGACACTGCATGGGGCGCGGCCGATGGCGTGGCCTCGGTGCCGGCCGAGAAGCAGAGCGCCGGCTATTCGGCACAGGCCGTCGAGACCGCCGCCAGGATCATGAAGGACGGTGGCGCCTCGACGCTGCTGCTGATGACCGGCCAGGGGCTGACCGAGAAGGGCCTCGCGCTCGCCGAGCAGATCGCCGGCAAGACCGGCTGCAAGGTGATGGGCCAGACCTACAATCCGCGCATGGCGCGTGGCCGTGGCCGTTTCTCCATCGACCGCATTCCCTATGTGATCGAGTCGGCGCTGCCGATCCTGAAGGACTTCAAGAACATCGTGCTGGTGGAAGCCAACGATCCCGTCGCCTTCTTCGCCTATCCGAACAAGCCGAGCATGCTGAAGCCGGAAGGCTGCGAAGTGCACCGCGTGACCGCTGGCGGTGAGAATTCCATCGCTGCGCTGGAAGCGCTGGCCGGTGCGCTCGGCGCCAAGCCATCGGATGTGAAGCCGCAGAAGCTCGCCGAACTGGTGAAGCCGACCGGCGCGCTGAACCACACCACGATCGCGCAGGCGATCGCCTATGCGATCCCGGAAAACGCCATCGTGGTCGACGAGTCGCTGACCACCGGTCGCGGCTTCTTCCCGCCGACCGCAGCGGCCGCGCCGCATGACTGGCTGCAGAACATGGGCGGTTCGATCGGCTTCTCGACCCCCGTCGCCACCGGCGCCGCGGTGGCCTGTCCGGATCGCAAGGTGATCTGCATGGTCGGTGACGGCAGCGCGATGTACACGCTGCAGTCGCTGTGGACGCAGGCCCGCGAAGAGCTCGACATTACCACCATCGTGTTCGCCAATCGCAAGTATCAAATTCTGCTCGGCGAATTCGCCGGCGTCGATGCCGGCGAGCCCGGTCAGCGCGCGCTCGACATGCTCAACCTCGATCGCCCGGCGCTCGACTGGGTATCGCTCGCCAAGGGCATGGGCGTGCCCGGCGTCTCGGTGTCCAACGTCGACGACTTCAACAAGGCGCTCGCCAACGCGCTCGCCGCGAAGGGGCCGAAGCTGATCGAAGTGGTGATGTAAGCAGCGGCTGAGCCGTAGCTGACAAATACCCCGCTACCAGGTGGGTGGCTGCCAAATAGAGAAAGGCTCCGGATCACTCCGGAGCCTTTTCATCAGGGACTGACGAGCAGCGCTTAAGAGTCAGACTTAGTTGCCGCCGCCGTCACCCGAGGTGCGGTCTGTGTCTGGAACAAAATTTGTGCGCTTGCGTTGCAAGAGGTCAGCGACCGTACAGACAAGTTATTTCAGCGCACTCGTAAGATCAGATGGCAAAAAATCGTTGGGACGACGAACAGATTGAAATTTTGAAAGGGCTTATCGCGCGTAAAATATCTCTGGCCAGAGCCGCGGTGATCATGAAACGTCCGCAGAGTTCCGTACAGATCCAGGCGCGCCGACTCGGAGCACCGTTCCCCGGTGTTCGAGCGATCAAGGCGCGGTTGAAGGCCCAATTTGATGAAGCCGAGAAGAAAGCATTGCGGTGAAGAGCGCGATTGAGCTTGTCGTTGCCGCCTATGTCGACACAAACCAGCTAAGTGCGTTGCAAGATCTCAAGGTCCACCGCGAAACACTGGCGGCATCAGTGCGCAACAGAATTGATTTTAATTTCGGCGTGCTGCTCGGGCAGCTCGACGATGACATCCGCGAGATCGAAGCCGGTATTCGGCGATTGCGCGCTACGATGGAAGCGCGGCCAGCCATCGAGTCCTAAGGTGATGCGCGTCGGCTACGGTGCCAGGTCCGCCGTCTGTTCGCTCCAGCGCAGATAGTCGCGTGGCGAGATCCCCATCGAACGGCGGAACATGGCGCTGAATGCACTCGGACTATCATAACCGAGATCCAGCGCCACATTGGTCACCGGCTCGCGCATGGTGAGGCGCGATAGCGCTTCCATCAATCGCACCTGCTGGCGCCATTCGGCGAAGCTCATGCCGGTCTCGCGGCGAAACAGCCGTGTCAGCGTCCGTCGGCCGAGGCCGCCAATCTGCGACCAGGATTCCAGATCCTGATTGTTGCCGGGCTCGCGCAGGATCGCTTCGCAGATACGCGCGAGGCGGCGGTCCTGCGGCATCGGCGCGCGCAATGGTACCGCGGGCATGCGACCGATTTCAGCCAACAGCAAATTCATGATCTGGCCTTCGCGGCCATCCATGTCGTATTCGGTCGGGAAAGTGACCGCTTCATTGAGCAGCGCGCGTACCAGCGAGGAGACTTCCATCAATTGGCACGATATTGGCAGGCCGACCGTCGCTTTGGGTTCGACGTAAAGCGTGCGGAGTTGCACGGTGCCCCAGCAGCGGCTTTGATGGACCACGCCAGGCGGGATCCACAGCGCGTGCTGCGGTGACACGGTCCAGCTGCCGGTCTCGGTGATCACGGTCATGACACCGGTCAGGCCGTGGAGGAACTGGGCCCGGCGATGGCTGTGCCGGACGCCGACGCCGCCCGAGGAGAATTCGGCAGCCATCGCAACCACGGGGCGCTGTGCGCCTTGCAGTGCATCGGCGCGGCGGCCACTGGCCTCGAAGCCGGAAAAACTCACCAAGGCCGGCGGCACGACGCGCTGGCGCGGCGTGTTGCATGAAATTGAAGAGATATGGCCCATACGCGACAAATCCTGACCCTGTGAAGACGGAGATGATGCGCCGAGATCGTACCTTGGGATAGAGGTTTTGAGCGCATCGTTCCGGACGTTGCCATTCTCAAAGCAGGCTTCATGCCACTGGCAGAAATAAACGCAGGAATTCGATGACCCGCATTACCCTGATGACCACTTTGTCCAACACGATGGGCTTCCTGGATGACCACCTGAAGCGGACGGTTCCCGGTGCAGTCGTAACCACTTGGCCGGAGCAGGGCGCTCTGGACGGGGAAGTCGTGGTCTGCTGGAAACCGCCTGCGGGCGTGATGGCGACCATGCCGAATTTGCGGCTGATCCATTCCATCGCCGCCGGTGTGGACAACGTGCTGTCCGACACCGCGCTGCCGGACCTGCCGCTCTGCCGGATCGTCGATCCGCTACTGGGGAAGGCGATGGCCGAATATGTGCTCTGGGGCACGCTGTATTTTCATCGCGAATTCGATCGCGTCACCGCCAATGCCCGCAATGGTCACTGGCATCGCTACGATCAGGTCGCTGCCGCCGACAAGCGCGTCGGTATCCTCGGTCTCGGCACCCTCGGAATCCAGGCTGCCACTCTCCTGAAATCGGTCGGTTATAAGGTCTCCGGTTGGTCACGCTCCGCAAAACAGGTCGAGGGCGTGGAGGTCTTCGCCGGCGATGCCGCGCTCGACGACTTCCTGGCGCAGGCCGACATTCTGGTCTGCCTGCTGCCGCTGACGCCGAGCACGGTGGGAATCCTCAATGCGGACCGTTTCGCCCGCCTGCCGAAGGGAGCAGCGCTTATTCTCTGCAGCCGTGGCGAGCATCTGAACATCCCCGATCTCGTCGCATCGTTGCGTTCGGGCCATCTGCGCGGCGCCATACTTGATGTGTTCGACAAGGAACCGCTGCAGCCGGGCAATCCGCTGTGGACGGAGCCGGGTGTCCTGGTGACACCGCATATGGCCGGATTGGCCAAACCGCGCGTCATTGCCGAGCAGATTGCCGAGAATATCCGCCGTCTCAAGACTGGAGAGATTCTACTCAACCGCGTCGATACGGCACTCGGATACTGAATGCCTGCTCATTCACGGAGCGGGCTCGGTTCTCGGACCACGCCGGCCCGATCGCGATGATGATCGGCCCGGCGGCAGCGGCGGCTTGAATTTTGCAAGCTCATCCTTGCGCGTCAGTGCAACCCTGACGTTCAACCCTCTGTCCATCGGGAGAGCTGAATGAACCGACGAGAGTTTGCGAAACTGCTGGGTCTGAGCGCTACGGCGCTCTCGGGCATCCCGCTCGGTATCACCCGGGCCACGGGGCAGACCAGAGGCGGTACGCTCAATACGATCATCCAGCCCGAGCCGCCGATCCTGGTCACGGCGATCAATCAGCAGCAGCCGACCCTCACCGTAGGTGGCAAACTCTATGAGAGCCTGCTGCGTTACGATTTCGATCTCAAGCCGATTCCCGGTCTTGCCAAATCCTGGGAGGTTTCGCCGGACGGGCTGACCTACACGTTCAAGCTGTTCCCGAACATCACGTTTCACGACGGCAAGCCGCTGACGTCGGAAGACGTCATCTTCACCATGACCAAGGTGCTGATGGAAACCCATGCGCGCGGTCGCGTGACATTTGCGCGCATCGCAAAGGCGGAAGCGCCCGATCCGCTGACAGTGATCTTCACGCTGAAGTCGCCCTTCGCGCCGTTCCTGACGTCGCTGGATTGCACCACGGCGCCGATCGTGCCGAAGCACATCTATGAAGGTACCGATTATCGTAAGAACCCCGCCAATGCGCAGGCAATCGGCTGCGGTCCGTTCAAGCTCAAGGAGTGGGTCAAGGGATCGCACATCCATTTTGTCCGGCACGAAGGTTACCATCGGCCGGGCGAGCCCTATCTCGACGAAATCATCTACCGCGCGATCCCCGATGGTGCGTCGCGTACCGTGGCGGTCGAGCAGGGCAAGGTGCAGTTGACGCAGTGGGGCGATATCGAATTCTTCGAGGTGCCGCGGCTGTCGAAACTGCCGAATTACGAGGTGTCCACCAAGGGCTACGAATTCTTCGCGCCGCATCAATGGATCGAACTCAACAACCGCGTCAAGCCGATGGACGACAAGCGCTTTCGTCAGGCCGTGATGCATGCGATCGACCGCAAGGCGATGCTGCAGCGAATCTATTTCGGGCTCGGCAAGCTGGCGACCGGCCCGATCTCGTCGAAGACGCGGTTCTACGACAAGAACGTCAAGACCTATGACTACTCCGTCGACAAGGCGAAGGCGCTGCTCGACGAGATGGGGCTGAAACCGAGGCCGGACGGCAAGCGCGTCTCGCTGCGCTATCTGATCTCGCCAGTCAGCGAGGCCAATACGCGGGCTGCCGAATTCCTGCGCCAGTCGCTCGGGCGCGTCGGCATTGATCTGCAATTGCAGACCACCGATATCGCCGGCTGGGCGCAGAAGTTCGCCGATTGGGATTACGATATGACCGCCAACCTGGTCTACCAGTTCGGCGATCCCGCGCTCGGTGTGGCGCGCACCTACATCACATCGAATATCAAGAAGGGCATCCTGTTCTCGAACACCGCCGGCTATTCCAATCCGGAAGTTGATCGCCTGTTCGAAGAAGCAGCCGTGGCGACATCCGATGACAAGCGGCAGGAGCTTTATAGTCAGGTCCAGAGAATTCTCGTCGAGGACGTTCCAGTGGTCTGGACGTTCGAGCAGGACTATCCGAACTTCATCGACAAGCGACTGAAGAACGTGTTGTCGACGGCGATCGGGGTGCACGAGACGTTCGGGGCGGTGAGCTTCGGATGACGTTGAACGCTTCAAATATCTTTGCTACAAAGGAATTAAGATGAACAGACGTGAATTCGCGAAGCTATTGGGTTTGAGTGCAACTGCGCTTTCGGGAATTCCCCTCGGCGTCACGCGCGCCGTCGGTCAGACCAAGGGTGGCACGCTCAACACGATCATCCAGCCCGAGCCGCCGATCCTGGTGACCGCGCTCAATCAACAGCAGCCGACGCTGACTCTCGGCGGCAAGATCTATGAGAGCCTGCTGCGCTACGGCCCCGATCTCAAACCGCTGCCCGGTCTCGCTGAATCCTGGACCGTTTCGCCGGATGGTCTTGTCTATACGTTCAAGCTGTTTCCAGGCATTACCTTCCATGACGGCAAGCCGTTGACGTCGGAAGATGTGGTGTTCTCGGTGACCAAGGTCCTCGTCGAAACCCACGCGCGTGCGCGCGGCACCTTCCTGCGCATCGACAAGGCCGAAGCGCCCGATCCGCTCACGGTCGTGTTCACGCTCAAAGCGCCGTTCGCGCCATTCCTCAATTCGTTCGATTGCACGACCGCGCCGATCGTGCCGAAGCACATCTATGACGGCACCGATTTTCGCAAGAACCCGGCCAATGCGCAGGCGATCGGCTCGGGTCCGTTCAAGCTCAAGGAATGGGTCAAGGGCTCGCACGTTCATCTCGTCAAGCACGAGGGCTATTACCGCAAGGGCGAGCCGCATCTCGACGAGATCATCTACCGCGTCATTCCGGACGCTGCATCGCGGGCTGTCGCGCTCGAACAGGGCAAGGTCCAATTGACGCAGTGGACCGACGTCGAACTGTTCGATGTCGCGCGTCTCTCGAAGCTGCCCAATGTCGAAGTGACCACCAAAGGCTACGAATTCTTCGCGCCGCATTTCTGGCTGGAGTTCAATCTGCGCGTCAAGCCGATGGACGACAAACGCTTCCGTCAGGCCGTCATGTTCGCGGTCGATCGCAAGGCGCTGCTACAACGCGTGTTCTTCAATCTCGGCAAGGTGGCAACCGGCCCCGTTTCGTCGAAGACGCGGTTCTACGAAAAGGATGTCAAGCAGTACGATTACTCGCTGGACAAGGCGAAAGCTCTGCTCGACGAGATGGGTCTGAAGCCCGGAGCGGACGGCAAGCGCGTCAGCATCAAATTCCTGGTTCCGCCCTATGGCGAAATCTGGCAGCGCTCGGCTGAATATTTCAAACAGTCGCTCGGTCGTGTCGGCATCGATCTGCAACTGGAAAATCTCGATCTCGCCGGATGGGCCGAACGCACCAGCAACTGGAATTACGAGATGACCTGCAATCTGCTCTACCAGTTTGGCGATCCCGCACTGGGCGTGTCGCGCAGTTACATCACGGCGAATATCCGCAAGGGTATTCTGTTCTCAAATATCGCGGGCTATTCCAATCCGGAAGTAGACCGGCTATTCGAAGAAGCCGCCGTGGCGACCTCTGACGCAAAGCGCCAGGAACTCTACACGGCCGTGCAGAAAATCGTCGTAGAAGAAGTCCCGATCGCATGGATGGTCGAGCAGGACTTCCCCAACTTCATCGACAAGCGGTTGAAGAACGTCATCACCACCGGAATTGGTGTGCACGAGACCTTTGGAGCCGTGACGCTCGGTTGAAGCTGAGGTTACTGAAGGTCACTTGATGGCTTAGCTGTAGCCGGACGTGCAAGCGTCCGGCTACAGCTACTGTCAAGCGTCAATGTTTAAAGGAAGAGGCTATGAATAGACGTGAATTCGCGAAGCTGATGGGCGTGAGCGCGGTTGCGCTCTCGGGTATCCCCCTCGGCATCACCCGTGCCGCTGGCCAGACGAAGGGCGGCACGCTGAACACGATTATTCAGCCTGAGCCTCCGATTCTCGTCACCGCACTGAACCAGCAGCAGCCGACGCTGACGCTGGGCGGCAAGATCTATGAGAGCCTGCTGCGCTACAGCCCCGACCTCAAGCCGATGCCCGGCGTCGCGCAGTCCTGGGAGGTCTCGCCCGATGGCCTCACCTATACGTTCAAGCTGTTCCCGGGCATCACCTTCCACGACGGCAAGCCGCTCACTTCGGAAGACGTCGCGTTCTCCATGACCAAGATGCTGCCGGAGACGCATGCGCGTGCGCGTGCAATCTATTCGCGCATCGACAAGGCCGAGACGCCCGATCCGCTCACGGTCATCTTCAAGATGAAGGCGCCGTTCGCGCCGTTTCTCACCGCGCTCGATTGCACCACTGGCCCGATCGTGCCGAAGCACATCTATGACGGCAGCGACTTCCGCAAGAACCCGGCCAATGCGCAGGCGATTGGCTCGGGTCCGTTCAAGCTGAAGGAGTGGGTCAAGGGGTCCCACGTCCATCTCGTTCGCCATGAAGGCTATTACCGCAAGGATGAGCCATATCTCGACGAGGTTATCTATCGCATCATTCCGGATGCCGCGTCGCGCTCACTGGCGCTGGAGCAGGGCAAGATCCAGCTCACGCAATGGAACGATATCGAGTTTTATGATGTCGCTCGCCTGTCGAAGCTGCCGAACTATGAGATGACCACCAAGGGGTACGAATACTTCGCTCCGCATCAGTGGCTTGAGCTCAACAATCGCGTCAAGCCAATGGACGATAAGCGCTTCCGTCAGGCCATTGCGCATGCGCTCGATCTGAAGTCGATGGCGCAGCGCGTCTATTTCGGCATGCCCAAGATCGCGACCGGTCCGGTGTCCTCGAAGACACGTTTTTACGAAAAGGACGTCAAGCGTTACGACTACTCGCTCGAGAAGGCCAAGGCATTGCTCGACGAGATGGGCCTGAAGCCGGGTGCGGACGGCAAGCGCGTCACGCTCAAATATCTGATCCCGCCCTATGGCGAGGTCTATCAGCGTGCCGGCGAGTTCATTCGCCAGACGCTCGGTCGTGTGGGCATCGACATCCAGCTTGAGAACACCGACGTCGGCGGCTGGGCCGACAAGTTCAGCAACTGGGATTACGAGATGACCGGCAACCTGGTCTATCAGTACGGTGATCCCGCGCTCGGCGTGTCGCGCACCTACATTTCGTCCAACATCAAGAAGGGCATCCTGTTCTCGAACACCGCCGGCTATTCCAATCCGGAGGTCGACAAGCTGTTCGACGAGGCAGCATCCGCAACTGACGATGCCAAGCGTCAGGAGCTTTACAGCAGGGTGCAGAAAATCCTGGTCGAGGATGTGCCGGTGATCTGGATGTTCGAAGCCGCTTACCCGACCTTCATCGACAAGCGCCTGAAGAATGTCACCTCGACCGGTGTCGGCGTCCACGAGTCGTTCAGCTCGGTGAGCTTCGGATGACCTCGGCATCAATCAACAGCGGCGGCCGCATTTTCGCGGTCGCCCTCGCTCTCGCGGGATGGTTTGTCAAATTCGTCGCGGTCGTTCTGGTCATTGCGACCTTCAACTTCATTCTGGTGCATGCCGCACCTGGTGATCCCGCGCAGGTGATCGCCGGCCAGAGCGGCGCATCGGATGAAAAGCTTCTGGCGCAGCTGCGCGCTGAATACGGGCTCGACAAACCCTATCCAATTCAGCTTGCCAACTATCTGAAGCGCGTCGTGACGCTCGACCTCGGCTATTCCTATCGTCAGCAGCGCACCGTAGCGTCGCTCATTCTCGAACGTCTGCCGGCGACTCTGCTGCTGACGGCGACGGCGTTCACCCTCGCGCTTCTGTCAGGCATCATTCTCGGCACGCTCGCGGGCGTTCGCGCCGGCAAGTGGTCGGATACGTTGCTGACCATCGTCTCGCTGCTGCTCTATGCGACGCCGGTGTTCTGGCTCGGCCTGATGCTGGTGCTGCTGTTCTCTGTGCAGCTCGATTGGCTGCCGGCCTTTGGTTACGTCACCATCGGTGTGCCGATGACGACACTGCAGCGGATGGGCGATATCGGGATGCATCTCATCCTGCCGGCGGTGTCGCTCGCAGCCGTCTATCTCGCTATCTATACGCGCTTGATGCGCTCCTCGGTGCTCGACGTCACCCATCAGGACTTCATCAAGACCGCCAAGGCGAAAGGCCTGAAGCAGGGCCGCATCATCATTCGCCATATTCTGCGCAATGCGATGCTGCCCATCGTCACGGTGGCCGGCATGCAGGCCGGTGCGCTGGTTGGCGGTGCTGTGGTGATCGAGACCGTGTTCGCCTGGCCCGGCCTCGGTCGTCTCATCTATGACGCGCTTCTGCAGCGCGACTATCCGGTGTTGCTCGGTGTGTTCCTGGTAATGTCGGTGATCGTGATCGCACTCAATCTTCTCACCGATACGATCTACCGGGTGATCGATCCGCGCGTCTCTGTGCGTGCGGCGTCGTGAACGGGGTTATATGATGTCCACGCTCAAATCGTTTCTCCGCCACCCCACCGGGATGATCGGTCTGTTCGTCCTCCTTGCGGTGGTCATTCTCGCGGTGTCGGCGCCGTGGTTGTTTCCGGATGACCCTTGGGACATGGTCGGTGCGCCGTTCCAGCCGCCACTCAGCGAGGGGCTCTGGCTCGGCTCCGATATGCTCGGCCGCGATGTCGCCGCCGGCATCGCGCATGGCGCACGCATCTCGCTGATCATCGGTGTGATCTCGACGCTGACCTCGCTGGTCATCGGTGTCACCATCGGCGCAACCGCCGGCTATTTCGGCGGTAAGGTCGACGAGGTGATGATGCGCATCACCGAACTGTTTCAGACCATCCCGGGCTTCATCCTCGCCATCCTGCTGGTCGCGACGCTCGGGCCTAAGATCTCCAACGTCATCTTTGCCATTGGCATCGTGAGCTGGCCGCCGCTGGCACGCTTGACGCGCGCCGAGTTCATGCGGCTGCGCGGGCGAGAATTCGTCCAGGCTGCGGTGTGCCAGGGCCAGCGTCCACTCACCGTGGTGCTGCGCCGTATTCTCCCGAACGCAATCTCGCCGATCATCGTCACCGGATCGCTCGCTGTCGCCAGCGCCATCCTGATCGAAAGCGCGTTGAGCTTCATGGGTCTCGGCGATCCCAATCTGATGTCATGGGGCTTCATGATCGGTGCCGCGCGCACCGTGATTCGTCAGGCATGGTGGATGAGCGTGTTTCCCGGTCTCGCCATTCTGCTCACCGTGCTCGCCATCAATCTTGTCGGCGAAGGTCTCAACGACACGCTGAACCCCCGTATCTCACGCAAGCGATAATATCCATGACCGACAAAACATTGCTTGCCATCGAGAACGTCTCCATCAGCCTGCCGCCGGGCGCGGATCGTCCTTTTGCGATCGAAGGCGTGTCGCTGACTGTCAATCGCAATGAAATCGTCTGTCTGGTCGGTGAGTCCGGCTCTGGCAAGTCGATGACCGCGCATGCGATCCTGCGACTGCTGCCTGACCGGACGGGTGTCGCGCAAGGCAGCATCAGCTTCAATGGCAACGATATCGCCAAGGCCGATGAGCCGACGATGCGCAAGCTGCGCGGCGGTGCCATCTCGATGATTTTCCAGGAACCGCTGAGCGCGCTCAATCCGCTGGCTCGCGTCGGCCAGCAGATCGCGGAATCAATCATCACGCACACCAAGCCGGTGCCTTCCAAGGAAGCCGTGGACGCACGCGTGCAGGAGCTGATTCGCGGTGTCGGCCTGCCGGATCCGGTGGCACTTGCGCGCAGCTTCCCGTTCCAGCTCTCGGGCGGCCAGCGCCAGCGCATTATGATCGCCATGGCCATGGCCAACAATCCGGCGCTGCTGCTCGCCGACGAACCGACCACGGCGCTCGACGTCACCACGCAGAAGCAGATTCTTGCACTGGTGAAGAAGCTCCAGGCCGAGCGCGGTATGGGCGTGCTTCTGATTACCCACGACTTTGGCGTCGTCGCCGACGTTGCCGACCGCGTGGTGGTCATGCGCAATGGCCGCGTCGTTGAGCAGGGGACCGTTGATGAAGTGCTGCGCAATCCGAAGGACGATTACACCAAGAGCCTGATCGCGGCCGTTCCCGGCGCGCGCTCGCTGACCAGGGCCGATCGCAAGATCACCGGCGAGCCACTGCTTGATGCGGTCGGTCTGAACAAGACCTTCATCACCAAGCAGGGCATGTTCCTGCCGCCGCGGCGAACCGACGCGGTGCAGAACATCTCACTGGGTCTGAAGGCGCGCGAGACGGTGGCGATCGTTGGGGAGTCCGGTTCTGGCAAGTCCACGCTCGGGCGGCTGATCATGCGGCTGATCGAGCCCGACACCGGTTCGGTGCATTTCGACGGCAGGGATCTGCTGTCACAGCGCGGCGAGCGGCTGCGTCAGATGCGTCGCAAGATCCAGATCGTGTTCCAGGATCCCTTCGCGGCGCTTGATCCGCGCCAGAAGGTGGGCGACGCCATTGCCGGCGGCCCGATTGCCTATGGCACGCCGGCCAAGGAAGCGATGGCCGATGCCAAGCGTCTGCTGGCCCGCGTCGGCCTGCAGGACAGCGCCGCCAGCCGCTATCCGCACGAATTCTCTGGCGGTCAGCGGCAGCGCATTTGTATCGCGCGTGCGCTGGCGCTGAAGCCTTCAGTGCTGGTGGCTGACGAAGCGGTCTCGGCGCTCGACGTCTCGGTACAGGCGCAGGTGCTGCAGCTTCTCGCCGAGCTGCGCGAGGAAATGAACCTGGCGATGATCTTCATCACCCATGACCTGCGCGTCGCCGCTGAAATCGCCGACCGCATCGTGGTGATGCGGCGCGGCGAGATCGTCGAACAAGGCGAGACGCAGACAATCTTCCAGAACCCGAGCGACGCCTATACCCGCGCGCTGCTGGATGCGATCCCCGGCCGCGCGATGTTCGCCGGTCCGGGCGCCAGGCAGGCCGAAGTCGCTTCCGCATAAAAAAAGCCCGCCAGACTTTACGTCTGGCGGGCTTCGTCACCCTGCCGGTTCAGTCCAGCTTCACATTGGCTTCGGTCACGACCTTGCGCCAACGCGCCACTTCGCCTGACACCATCTTGCCGAAGTCGGCACCGGCCACATCAGGCACGTCAGAGCCGTTGCGCTCCCACGCTTCCTTGATCGCCGGCACCTGCAATGCGGCCTTCAATTCCTTCGCCATGCGCTCGACGATGTCCGGCGGCGTGCCCTTGGGCGCGAACAGCCCGTACCAGGTCGATACTTCATAATTCGGCAAACCGGCTTCAGCGGCCGTCGGCAGATCAGGGAAGGCCGCCACGCGCTTCGGCGCGGCGATCGCCAGCGCGCGGAGTTGCCCCGCGCGGATTGGTGCAGCCGACGAGCCAAGCCCGTCGAACACCACCGGCACGTGACCGGCGATCAGATCCTGCATGGCCGGACCAGCGCCGCGATAAGGCACATGCTGGATCTTGGTCTGGGTCAGGATCTTGAACAGCTCACCGGCCAGATGATGCGTCGTGCCAGCTCCGGCCGAACCATAGGAGAGCTTGTCCGGATTGGCCTTCGCATAGGCGGTGAATTCACTAAGCGTCTTGGCGGCGACCTTGTCGGGATTGACCACGATGACCTGCGGCGGCCGTGCGATCAAGGCGACCGGGACGAAGTCTTTTTCGATGTCGTAATCGAGATTGGGATAGAGCGACGGCGCGATCGCGTGATGCGCGGCGCCCATGAAGAAGGTGTAGCCGTCCGGTGCCGCCTTGGCGGCTGCCGAGGCGCCGACCGTGCCGCCGGCGCCAGCGCGATTCTCGATGATGACGCGTTTGCCGAGCTGGGTGTCGAGCTGTGCCGCCAGCGGCCGCGCAAAGGCATCGGTGCCGCCACCGGCGGCGAAGGGCACGATGAAGGTGACTTGCTTTTGAGGCCATGCCTGGGCGTGTGCGCCGTTGGCGATGGCCGAACAGCCTGCCATGATGGCAAGCAAGGCAACGTGAACGGCTTTGATCCGCACGGAATCCTCCCGATTTTGCTGCGTCATTGGCGACGCTTTGGCCTTATGTTCGGCGAGATGCGGCGCGGATGCAAGGCATCCGGGACCGGCGCAACTCACACTAAAGTCGGTATGGTTACGCCAATGGAACCGGGCAAGGCCGACAGTTGAGGCCTTTCGCCGCTGGCCACCCGCGGCTAGGCGCCCGCGGCCATTTTTTCCGCGGCGATCATCTCGATATGCGGGACTGCATCGACCAGTTCGCGGGTATAGTCCGTCTGCGGATTGTCGAACAGCGCATGGCTCTCGCCCTGTTCGACAATGGCGCCGTTGCGCAGCACGATGGTGCGCTGACACATCATGCGTACGACGTTGAGATCGTGGCTGACGAACAGAAAGGCCAGATTGTCTTCGCGGCGCAACCGGTCGAGGAGCTGCAGCACCACGGCCTGAACGGAGACGTCGAGGGCGGCGGTCGGTTCGTCCAGCACCAGAAGCTTCGGCCGGCAGGCAATCGCGCGGGCGATGCCGATGCGGGCTTTCTGGCCTCCCGATAGCTGGTGCGGAAAGCGCTCCAGCAGGTCCGCAGGCAGGCCAACGCGATGGGCACATTCGGCGACACGTTGCTTGAGCGCCGCGCCATTGCGCATGCCAAGCAGGCGGATCAGTGGGTGTGCGATACAATCGAAGGCGTTGAAGCGCGGATTGAGGCTGTCGTTCGGGTCCTGGAAGACGATCTGGATCTCGCGCCGCTGCGGCGCACGGTGGAATTCGCGCGCAGGAATATGGCTGATCGACTGGCCGTTGAAATTGATGGCGCCTTCGGTCTGATCGAGCAGCCGGCAGATCATCCGCGACGTGGTGCTCTTGCCGGAACCGGACTCGCCGACCAGGCCGACGCTCTCGCCGGGCGCAATCGCCATCGAGAAATTCTCGACACCGACGGTACCGTCGTCAAAACGCTTGACGAGGTCGAGCACCTCCAGCAGTGGCGGCGTGCCATGCGCCGGTTTGGGTGGCGGAGCGAGCGGGACGGCCGGCACCAGCAGCTTGTCGTCGTCGGTCACGAGGTCTTCGACCCGGGACGTCGCAGTCGGCGACGCAGCGACAAGACGCTTGGTGTAGGGATGTTGCGGCGACCTGAACAGCGTCAGGGCGTCGGCTTCCTCGACCAGTCTGCCCTGTTCCATCACCACGACGCGGCGGCAATAGCGGGCGGCGAGTCCGAGATCGTGGGTAATCAGGATCGTCGCCATGCCCCTTTCAGCGGCAATGCTGGCGAGGAGATCCATCACCACTTTCTGCGTGGTGACGTCGAGGCCGGTGGTCGGTTCGTCGGCGATCAGCAATGCGGGATTGCTGGAGATCGCCATGGCGATCATCACGCGCTGGCACATACCGCCGGACAATTCGTGCGGATAGGCGTTCATCCGCTTTTCGGGATCGCGGATTTTTACCGCGCGCAGCAGTTCGAGCGACTGTGTGCGGGCTTCCGATGTGGAGATCTTGCGATGCGCGAGAATGGCATCCGCGATCTGCTGGCCGATGGCGCGGATCGGATTGAGCGCGCCGCGTGGGTTCTGGAAGATCATCGCCATGGCGGCGCCATGCATCTCGTGCAGGCCGGCGCTGGTCATTCTGGTGATCTCGCGATCACGGAAGGTGATGCGCCCGCCAGTGATCTTGCCGGAGGCATCAAGCAGGCGCGTTGTTGCAAATCCTGTCACGGATTTACCAGAACCGCTCTCGCCGACGATCCCCAGCGTTTCGCCCTCGGCAAGCGAGAGCGAGATTCCGCGCACGGCCTCGACCGGGCCGCGGCGTGTGGAGAAGGTGACCTGAAGGTTTTCGATATCGAGCAGCGGCTTTGGTATCGTCATCACGTTCGCTGCGCTCATGTACGTTGTCTTGGATCAAGAATATCGCGCAGCCCGTCGCCGAGCAGGTTGAAGCACAGCACGGCGAGCATCAAAGCGAGGCCGGGGAACGCAACCAGCCACCATTTGCCAGTGGAGATGAAGCGCGCCCCTTCGGCGACCATGATGCCCCATTCCGGGGTCGGCGGTTTCACGCCGAGGCCGATGAAGGAGAGTCCGGCAGCATTGATGATCGCCCAGCCGAGATTGAGCGACATCTGCACCACCATTGCCGGCAAGACGTTCGGCAACAAAAAGCGCAGCACGACAGAGACATGGCTGTCGCCGCAGGCACGCGCGGCCTCGACCCAGCCGAGGTTGCGGCGGACGTTCACTTCGGCGCGGGCGAAGCGGATGTAGAAGGGCAGGTTGATGATCGCGGTGGCGATCACGATGTTCTCGACGCGATTGCCGAGTGCAGCGACCATGGCCATGGCCAGCACGAATAGCGGAAATGCCATCAGTACGTCGACGAAGCGGCCAACAGCGCGATCCAGCTTGCCGCCCGAATAGCCGCAGAGGGCACCAATGACGGCGCCCAGCGCGAAGGAGATGCCGACCGCAGAGACGGCGATGGCGAGGTCGAGCTGTGCGGCGACAATGATACGACTGAACACGTCGCGGCCGAGCTGATCGGTGCCGGCCCAATGTGCGGCACTCGGCGGCATCAGCGCGTTCTGAACGTTCGACGCGATGGGATCATAGGGCACGATCCACGGGCCGAAGATGCCGACAAAGATCAGCAGAGACGCGCCGACGGCTGCGATGCCGGTGATAGGATTGCCGCGCAGGATGAAGGCGGCGTGTTGAAGTGTTGCGCTGCTCATCCGATGGAAATCCTGGGATCGGCGATGCCATAGAGCACATCGACGACGAGATTGACGATAACGAAGACCGACGCCATCAACAGCACGAAGCCTTGCACCGGTGCGTAGTCCGACGATAGCAGCGCGTCGAGCGCGTAGGAGGCGACGCCGGGCCAGGAGAACACCTTCTCCACCAGCACATTAGCGCCGAGCATGGTCGAGAACACGATGCCGGCAATGGTGATGACGGGCAGGATCGCATTGCGCAGCGCGTAGGTGACGATGATCCGCCACCACGACAGGCCGACAGAACGCGCGGTGCGGACGAAATCGCTGCCGAGCGAGGCCAGCATCGAGGCGCGCGTGATGCGCGCCAATGGTGCGATCACGAACAGTGCCATGGTGCAGGCCGGCAGGATCAATTGCTTGAACGCGGCCCACCAGCCGTCAAAGTCGCCGGCGAGCGCAAAGTCGATCAACAGGAAGCCGGTATGTGCGGGCGGCAGCGTCGTGAAGATATCCACGCGTCCGGTCGGATCGGGCGACACGCCGAACAGATAATAGAAGATATAGATCAGCAGCAGGCCCGACACGAAGGTCGGGACGCAGACCCCGAGCGCGCAGAACAATCGTACGCCGTGATCGATCAGCGATCCTGGCTTCAGCGCCGCAAGGACACCCAGCGGGATTGCGAGAACAAGTGCGATCAGAAGCGCCGAGAATGTCAATTCGAGCGAAGCGGGCAGGCGTTCACGCAGGTCCTTGGTGACATTCTGGCCCGTCATCAGCGAACGGCCAAGATTGCCGCGGCCGACATCGTAGAGATACAGGAACAGTTGCTGCGGCACCGGCTTGTCGAGTCCCATTTGCTTGCGGATGGTCTCGATTTCTTCCTTGCCGGAGTTAGGTCCGGAGGCAAAGAACACAGCAGGATCGCCGGGCAATACGCGCATCAGTAGGAAGGTGAAGATCAGCACGCCGAACAACGCAGGGAGTGAGGATGCGAAGCGTCGTGCTGCACGGATGGCCGTTGCGCCCAGAGTCGTCATGATCGGTTACTCGTAGTCTTGGGCAGCTCGCTACAGTGACGTTTGCAAGCTGCGTAGATCCGAAGCGCCGCAGAACGGCGCTTCGGGATTTGCTCGCATGGTGCTCGGACGATCACTTCCGGCTGAGGTCGCGGTAATCGACCTGGCGATGGAACTGATAGGTGTAGCCCGTCAGGTTCGAGGCCATCACTGCGTCCTGGCTCGGCTGCCACAGTGGAATCTGGGGCATCAGGTCGAAGTTCATCGCATTCAGGACCTTGCCGTCTGCTTCGTACTTGGCCTTGTCGGCCTCGAAACGAGCCTTCTGCGCGACCGCGGTCAATTCGGCATTGTCGATGGACGAGTAGTTCCAGCGCTGATTGCCGGTGTAGAAATTGCGGTAGAAATAGTCGGTCGACGGTAGCCAGGCGACGACGCCCTCAGTGAAGAACGGCAGCTTCTTCTCGGTGATCTGCGTTGACATCTGGGCATCGGGCAGCTTCTGGATATCGACCTTGATGCCGATCTTGGCGAGGGATTCCTTCAGCAGCGCAGCCATTGGTTCGGCGGTCGCTGCTTGTCCGACGTTAAAGCTGAACGTGGTCGAGAAGCCGTCCGGATAGCCGGCGGCCTTCAGGTAGGCCTTGGCCTTTTCCAGATCGAGCTTGACGGGCTGGGGGATCGGGAACGCGCCTGATGGCGGCTTGCTGTCGGCCCAGGTCGCGCCGAACAGCGGCGCGCCGCGGCCGAACAGGGCCGCCTTGAACATGTCGTCATAGGGCAGTGCATAGGCCACGGCACGACGCACGTCCGGTTTGTCGAAGGGAGGCATCTGGTTGTTCATCGAGATGAAGGTGAGCGCATTGTATTGCGGCGTCGAGATCACCTGCAGCTTGCCCTTGGCCTCAAGTGCCTGTGCGTCGCTGGCCTGCAGGTCGATGACGATATCGGCGTCGCCCTTCTCGACCAGATTGGCGCGGGTCGCCGGTTCGGGCACCGACTGCACGATCAGGCGCTTGAAGAAGGCCTGCTTGCCGTCGGGGCCGCGATTCCAGGCATCGTTACGCTTCAGGATGACCTGCTCGCCGGGCTTGAACTGCTCGATGATGAACGCGCCGGATCCGGCGGTGTTCTCCTTGAGCCACGCTTGCGCCCACGGATCTTCCTCCGTGGCATGGGCCTTGGCGACTTTCGAGTTGATGATGATCGGATAGACGGTTGCGAGGTTCGGCAGCGCCAGCTTGTCTGGCTGCGGCAGTGTCACCTCGAACGTTGTGGGATCGATCACCTTGAACTGGCTGGCATCGGTGAGCGAACCGGTGAGCAACTGGGCCTTGCCGAGGACCTTGGCTGTGACGGCGCGGTCGAGCGACCATTTGACATCGTCGGCGGTGACCGGCGAGCCATCCTGGAATTTGGCATCCTTGCGCAGCTTGAAGGTGATCTTCAGGCCATCCGGGCTGACCGTGTAGGACTCCGCGAGTTCGCCGCGAATAGTGTCGAGATCGAACACCCACTTGCCGTTCAGCTGCTTGCGGCCGAACGAGACGAGACGGTCATAGGTCGAGAGGCTGACGGCAAAGGCCTCGCGGGTAGAGCCGGGAATGTTGGGATCGAGCGTGTTGACAGCGGCGCCGGTCACGTAGCGCAACGTCTCTGTGCGCGTTTGCGCCTTGGCAGGAACGGCGGCAGTGAAAAACGCCAGCGCTGCGGCGGCGCCGAGCATTTGCTTGGAATACATCAGTCCCATAACCCTATCCTCTGAATTCGACGGAAATTCTGAACGGACTCGCCAGTGCCGAGGCTGTCGAGCGACCCGTCCATTGAAGCAAGGAACGCGCCAAACGACGTCGATAGGTACCGGGCGGGAGGAGTTTTCCCGCTCGGGGATAATTTGGTTCGTTAGCTTTTCGCCGCAGCTTCCGGCTGCCTCGTGATGGTGACTTGTGGAATGTCGTAGGCCTCGAACGAGCTCCAGTATCGCTCGATATCTGCGCGGAACAAGCCGCGCGTCAGACCATGCACCAGTTTCGGAATTGCAGTTGTCATCGCATTGATCGATGACCCCGACGGACCGAAGCTCATGGTGGACGCAATTGCGAAAAGGTGGATGTCGGAGATCCACGGCGTCGTGCCGGGAACGCGTTCCGTCAGCGCGTAATCGTCCGCGAGATAGGGAAAACGGCCGAGGCGCGGGCTGAGTTCGGTATCCGGGGGCTGGTAGCGATCAGACCAGATCGCGATATTGCCGGCACAGCTCTGTAATTCGCGACGACTCGCAAAATCCATGTCGATGCCGGTACCGCAGATGACGAAGTCCGCGGTGAAGGTACCCTGTGGTGTCTGCAACCTCGTTTGGTTGCCCATTTTTTGTGCTGACTGAACGGGCGCGTTTTCGTGGAGATGGAAGCTGGCATGCCGCGCGCAGCGATCCCAGGTCGGCTGTGGGAAGCCCTCGCGCAAATCCATGAGCCGGCGCATGAAGCGCCAGCGCCAGGCATCGTCGAGTTCGCTGAAGTGACGTAGCAGGCCGCGGAAGGTTAGCCAGTGGTAGGGCTGCACGATCTGGATTTCCGCGCGGCGGCACAACAGATGCACCTCAGCGCCGGCTTCGAGCGCGGTTGCCGCATTGTCGAAGGCGGATGCGCCGGCGCCGATCACGGCGACGGTCTTGCCGCGCAGGGCTTCGAAATCGATGTCCGCGGATGCATTGACGCAGAGTGACCGTGGCAGGTGCTGGAGCTGCTCCGGAATCATCCAGTCGCCCATGCCTTCCTGGCCGGTGGCCAGAACGATCTTGCGCGCATGAATGACTTCGACGCCGCCGGCGCTTTGCACGGTGGCTGCAAGCAAGCCGTTCGCGGCGGGCCCAATGTCCAGGACTTCGCAGCTGTTACGCACAGGCACGCCGGTGATGCGCCTGAACCACAAGAGATAGTCCGCCCAGTGTCCGCGCGGGATGCGATCGAGCGCCTGCCAGTGATCCTTCCCGAACATGGCTTCGTGCCATGACTGATAGGTGAGGGACGGGATATCGAGATCGGGGCCGGTAAAGTGCTTCGGGCTACGCAGCGTCGGCATGCGGGCGTAGGTGAGCCATGGGCCTTCACGACCTTCCTCGGCCTTGTCGAGCACCAGGATGTTGGTCACTTGCGAACGTAACAGGCCGAAAGCCGCCGTGATGCCTCCCTGGCCGGCGCCGACGATGAGCACGTCGAGCGCCGGCCGGCCGTCGGGGGCCGTTTTCGGCGTGAGCCAGGGCATGTTCGGATGGGCAATCTTGTGGAGATCGTCGCGGACCTGCGCTTCCAGCGCGGCGAGAGCCTCATTCATGCTGCGAGCCACCCGCCATCGACCGGCATCACCGTGCCGGTGGTGAAGGAGGACGCATCGCTCGCCAGATGCAGCGCGGTCTGCGCGACTTCCTCGGCAAGGCCGAAACGCTTCATGGCGTGACGATTGCGCGAGGCCTCCCGCACGGGCTCGGGGTCGGCATGGCGGGCGAAGCTGCGGCGCAGCAGCGGCGTGTCGATCGCGCCCGGCGCGATGGCGTTGACGCGAATGCCATCGGTCGCGAAATCCACGGCCATGGTGCGCGTCAGGCTGATGATCGCGCCTTTCGCCGCGATATAGGCGCTGTTGCCCTTGCCGCCGGCGATCGCCAGTTGCGAAGCCAGTGTGATGATCGAACCCTTGCCTTGCTTCTGCATCTGCGGGATCGCCGCGCGCGCCCACAGCCATGTGCCGCCGATATTGGTGCGAAACACGGCGTCCCAATCCTCGGGGGCGGTGGTCAGAACGGTGCCGCCGACCGAAAAGCCGGCCGAGGTCATCAACACGTCGAGTTGACCGCGCCGCGCGACGATCTCGCCGATCACGGCCTGCGCGAAATCGCCGTCGCCGACATCGCCGACATGCATCGATGCCTTGTTTGCATTGGGGAGTGCCGCCAGTGTTTCCTTCAGACCGGCCTCGTCACGATCCACCAGCGCGACGAACGCGCCTTCCTGCGCGAACAGCATGGCACTGGCCTGACCGATGCCGGAGCCTCCGCCGGTGATGATTGCTGTAAGTCCCTGAAGCCTCATGTCATCATCCTCTACTGTGCCGCGCTGACCAGTCGATCAGATCCGCGGCTGAGTCGGCGCAGCCGAATTTGGCGCGCCATCCGAATTCCTGCTCCAATCGCGCGACCGATAACGGTGCCCGGTCGCTGTCGCTGTGCAGATCGATGGTCGGTGTTTCGCCGACGCCGGCCAGGCGGCAAACGAAGCCCGGATGGGATTCGGCCAATTGCTGTCCCCATTCCAGTGCTGACCACGGCGTGGCGGTTGAGATGTTGTAGAGGCGATGCTGCGTCTTCGGCGCCTCGATCAGCAAAGTCATGGCATCGGCGACATCGGGCGCATAGATCCAGTCCCGCACGCCGGAACGGACCAGAATGGCGGCGCTCTGCTTCGCGTGCGCCGTAAAAATCTGCATCAGCGGGCTAAGCGTATCGCGCACGCCTGTTGCACGCTCCCATGGTCCAAACACGGCGCTCAGCCGCACGCTGATGAAGTCGGTTTGCCAGAGCGCGGCGAGGCGAGCCGCGACCTTCTCGGATGCGAATTTGGTGATGGCGTAGAGCGAGACGGGATCGCAGGGCAGTTCTTCGTCGAGAACAGGATATTTGAATGCGGAGGTGCCGTATGCGCCGGCGGACGACAGATTGATCACCCGCTTTACGCCATGGCGACGTGCTGCGGCGAGAATCGGCGTTTGCGCCATCAGGTTGACTTGCAGGATGCTTTCCGGATCAGCGGCATCGCGCTCTGTGCCCGCGGTGATTGCGGCGCCGAGAACAATGGCATCGAAACCTTTTGCGATGACGCTGTCGATCAGTGCTCGGTCGAGTACATCGCCGACGATCACCGAAAGCCTGTCGCCAAAATCAGCGAAGGTACGCTGGGCTGACGGTGGCAGGCCCGAGCGGTCGAACAGGGTGACCACATGGCCGCGCTTCAACAGGGCTTCCGCGATATTCAATCCGACAAAGCCGGTGCCGCCAAAAACGAGAATCTTCATCGATCAGCCTATGAACCGCAGGGCGGTCCTTCGCCCCTCTTTGGACCATCGCGCTCCATGCCCCAAGCACGTTTTGCAGGCGTGCGACGCACACTTGAGTGGCAGTCCGGTGCAAGCAGAATCTGGGACAGCCGGAGCTTGTCGCATCTCCTGGCCGATGTCACTCGCCGGGCAAGGGCAGCGCATCAACGGCCGCGTAGCAGCGCACGATCGTCGCGCGCGCAGGCGGTGATGAATTCCAGCACCGCGCGTACTGACGGCTGATCGGTGAGATCGGGATGCGCCAGCAGCCAGATATCGGACAGGCTGGTCAGCTTCTGAGGCGCCACGCGCACCAGATCTGCATGGGCATCGCCGACGATGCATGAGAGCACGCAGATGCCGATTCCTGCGCGGACGGCTGCCAGCATATCCGCCTGCGACGAGCAGCGGATGGCGACGGTGGCGTCCTTGGTGATGTGGTCGCTCCAGCGCCCCAGTTCGGAATTCGTGGATTTGTCCGCAAAGCCGATAACCGTGTGATCTTTCCACGCACCGCGTTGCTCCGGCAGCGGGCATCGCGCCGCATAGTCGCGTGAGGCATAGAAGCCGACGCCGAGCCGTGCGATTTTCCGCCCGGTGAGATTTTCATCACCGGTCTGATAGAGGCGCAGCACGATGTCGGCTTCGCGCTTGCGGACGCTGACCGGAAACGGATGCGTCACCAGCTGGATCTCCACATGCGGATGTTCCCGGATGAACGCGCCGATATGCGGCATCAACCAGAAATTCGCGAGCGTCGGTCCAATGGATACTTTGACCACGCCGCGTGCGCTCTGGCCTGACGCGCCGGCAACAGCTTCGGCCTTCAGTGCGGCGTCCGCCATCGCCCTGGTGCTTTCGTGGAATCGGCGACCACGGGCAGTCAGCACCAGCCCTTCGTCGGACCGAACGAAAAGCTTGGTGCCGAGCTGCTTCTCCAGCGCCGCGACTTCCCGGCTGACGGTCGGGTGGCTGGTGCGCAATTGCCTTGCGGCCCCGAGATAGCTCCCGGCATCGACCACAGCGTTGAATGTGCGGCAGAGATCCCAATCCATATGTACAAATCCGGAATATCGGTTGTTCAAAATCGAACAATACGAGCGGACGGTCAAGCCCTATAGTTCGGGCCATAAAAATATAAGGAAACGCCTATGTCGCTCCCCAAAGCTCTCGATGGCACGCTCGAACTGCCTGTGCTCGGTTCCCCGCTGTTTATCGTGTCCGGTCCCGAACTCGTCATTGCGCAATGCAAGGCGGGCATCGTCGGTTCGTTTCCGGCGCTCAATGCGCGGCCGGCAGAAGTGCTCGATCAGTGGCTGACGCGCATCGAGGATGAGCTCGACGAGTACAAGGCGAAGAATCCCGGCAAGAAGGTCGCGCCCTATGCGGTGAACCAGATCTGCCACGCCTCCAACGACCGGTTGATGAAGGACATGGAAACCTGTGTGAAGCACAAGGTTCCGATCATCATCACTTCGTTGCGTCCGCCGTCGGAAATCGTCGAAGCTGCGCATTCCTATGGCGGCGTCGTGTTTCACGACGTGATCAACGTCAAGCACGCGCGCAAGGCAGCCGAGCAAGGCGTCGATGGACTGATCTTGGTTTGCGCCGGAGCCGGTGGTCATGCCGGTACGTTGTCACCCTTCGCGCTGGTCCGTGAAGTGAAGCAGTGGTTCAAGGGCACTGTGCTGGTATCTGGTGCGATCTCCGACGGTTACGGGATCGCATCGGCGCTCGCGCTCGGCGCGGACCTCGCTTACATGGGCACGCGCTTCATTGCGACCGAAGAGGCCAATGCCGACCCGGCCTACAAGAAGGCGCTGACCGAATTCGCCGCGCATGACACGGTCTACACCAACCTGTTCACCGGTATTCATGGTAACTATCTCGGCCCGTCCATCGCAGCCGCCGGCCTCGATCCCGATAATCTGCCCGTGGCTGACAAGACCAAGATGAACTTCGGTTCCGGCGGTAACATGAAGGTCAAGGCCTGGAAGGACATCTGGGGCTGCGGTCAGGGTATCGGCCAGATTACTGACGCGCCGCCGGTGGCCGAATTGGTCGAACGGCTGAAGTCCGAATATGCGGAGGCAACCTCGGACTTTGCGAGACGGGCACGCGCATAAGCGCGGCCCGATAACAACAAAACGGGGAGGTGACAATCATGGCATCAGTGATGCTGAAGACGCTTGGGCTGTTTGCTCTTGCCGTAGGTCTGCATACAACGACGCAGGCGATGGCCGACACCAAGGAAGAAATAAAAATCGGGCAGACGCTTCCCTATAGCGGTCCGCTCTCGGGCTTCGGCGTGATCGGCCGTGCGCAGGAAGCCTATTTCGCCAAGCTCAATGCCGACGGGGGCATCAACGGGCGAAAGATCAAGTTCATCAGCCTCGATGATGCCTATTCGCCGCCGAAGACCGTCGAGCAAACCCGCAAGCTGGTCGAGCAGGACGAGGTCCTGATGATGTTCGGGACACTCGGCACCGCAACCAACAACGCTGTGCATCGTTACCTAAACAGCAAGAAGATTCCGCAACTGTTCGTGCTATCAGGCGCGACCAAATGGGCCGACCCGAAGGGGTTCCCGTGGACGATGCCGGGCATGGCCGCCTATGAATCGGAAGGCGTCGTCTATGCCAAGCACCTCCTGAAAACCAAGCCGGATGCGAAGATCGCCATCCTGGCGCAGAACGACGATCTCGGAAAAGACTATGTAGCCGGCTTCAAGCGTGCGCTTGGCGACAAGGCCGCGAAGATGATCGTGTCCGAGGCGACCTACGAGACGAGCGCTCCGACGATCTTGTCACAATTGGCGACGCTCAAGACGTCGGGCGCGAACGCGCTGTTCGGTGCCGTGGTTGGCAAATTCTCATCACAGATGATCAAGGGCGTGGCCGAAATCGGTTGGAAGCCGGATTTGATGTTCGTCCCTACCTCGGCCTCGTCGATAACCTTTCTGGAGCCCGCCGGTCTCGACAATGCCACCGGCCTGATCACCTCCAGCTACCAGAAGGACATCAATGACGAGCAGTGGGCGAACGACGAGGATGTGAAAGCCTATTTCGCTTTCATGAAAGAGAGCCTGCCGTCGGCCGATCCGCGCAACACCAATTATGCGACCGGGTTCCTGAATGCCCATCTCATCACGCATATCCTCAAGGCATGCGGAGACGATGTTAGCCGAGAGAATATCCTGCGCCAGGCGACGTCGATGAAGAACGTCAAACTGCCGCTGCTGTTGTCGGGTGTCACGGTGAATACTGACAAGGACGACTATCTTTCGTTCCAGCAGCTGCGGCTACGCCGGTTCAACGGCAAGAACTGGGAAGGCTTTGGCGAATTGCTCGACGACCAGTGAGCGCTCGTGCCATCACATCGACAGAAAAGAGATCGAAGCCGGTAACGGCTTCGATCGATTCAAGAACAAAGTAAGGGCGGACTATGATTATCAGCGGCGACCGGGCGATCGGCTATCCGGACATCATGCAGCGCGTCGCCAGGGCGGCGACTGGTTTCAAGAGCCTCGGGGCAGGTCCCGATGCACCCGTCGGCATGATGCTCCGTAACGATTTCGCCCTGTTCGAAACGGCCTTCGGTGCGGGTGCGCTGGGGGCCCGCGTGGTGCCGATCAACTGGCATCTGAAAGGCGAGGAAGTCCGCTATATCCTCGCCGACAGCGGCGCGAATCTGCTGGTCTGCCACGCCGACCTGTTGCCGCAGATCGCGGAGAGTCTGCCAAAGGGATTGCCGATCCTGGTCGTCCGCACCCCGCCGGAAATCGCGGAGGCCTATGGCGTTTCCAAGGCGGCAACCGAAGTCCCTGCCGATTGCACGGATTTCGATACGTGGCGCGAGCAGCACGCGCCGATGGACAATGTGCCGAAGCGCGCGCTGACCATGTTCTACACGTCGGGCACGACTGGCCGACCGAAGGGCGTGACGCGTGCGCCGATGACAGCCGAACAGGCGGCGGCATCCGAGCGCGTCGGTGGCATCGCCTATGGGCTGAAGCCGAATGAGAGCCAGATCATCCTGATGAACGGGCCGATGTATCATTCGGCGCCGAGCTCCTACGGGCTGATGGCCTTCCGCCATGGCAGCACGATCGTTCTCGAACCGCGCTTCGATCCCGAGGATCTGCTGCAACTGACCGAAAAACACCGCATCACCAACATGCATATGGTGCCGACCATGTTCGTGCGGCTGCTGCGACTGTCGGACGAGGTGAAGTCGCGCTACGATCTGTCATCGCTGCGCTTCATCATCCATGGCGCGGCGCCGTGCCCGATCCATGTGAAGCAGGCGATGATCGCGTGGTGGGGACCGGTGATCAACGAATATCTCGGCTCCACTGAAACCGGTGTACCGATCTGGCATTCGTCGGAGGAAGCTCTGAGGAAGCCGGGTACGGTCGGCCGCACCATCGAGGGCGGCGTGGTCAAGATCTTCGACGCCGATGGCAAGGAATGTCCGGTCAATGTGCCCGGTGAAATCTTCATGCGGCAGACCTCGGTACCGGATTTCGACTATCAAGGACGCCCGGAAGCGCGGGCAGAAGCCGGCCGTGAGGGCCTGATCAGCGTCGGTGACGTCGGCTATCTCGATGAGGATGGCTATCTCTTCATGTGCGATCGCAAACGCGACATGGTCATCTCCGGCGGTGTGAATATTTATCCCGCTGAGATCGAGAATGCGCTGATCGGTATGGACGGCGTGCGTGATTGCGCGGTGTTCGGCGTGCCCGACGACGAGTTCGGCGAGCGGTTGGTCGGCTGCGTCGAGCTTGAAAGCGGCGTAACGCTCGCGGTGCCGGAGATTCAGGCCTGGCTCAAGCAGAAGCTCGCCAACTTCAAAGTGCCGAAGGAAATCCATTTCCACGATGCGTTGCCGCGTGAATCGACCGGCAAGATCTTCAAGCGCAAGCTGCGGGATCAGTATGGGTCAGCAGTCGCATAGGGCACGTTGGCAGAATAGGTCGCTCCATCAAGCGGATCGACCGATCAAACCAACAAAAAGGCGCGAGGCTAATAGCCTCGCGCCTTTCGTTTTTCAGGTGTTTGGATCAGGTGTTGATCCCAAGGATCATGTATTGATCCACACCGCCTTGATGTTGAGATATTCGTCGACGTGATGCACACCGGACTCGCGACCATAGCCGCTCATCTTGTAGCCGCCGAACGGCACGGCGGGATCCATCGCTTGATAGCAGTTGATCCAGACCGAGCCAGCCTGCAGAGACTTCGCGAGGCGATGCGCCTTGCTGACATCCTTGGTCCACACGCCGCTGCCGAGACCGAAGGTCGTGTTGTTGGCGCGCTGCACCAGTTCGTCCATGTCGGTGAACGAGATCGCAGAGATGACCGGTCCGAAGATCTCTTCCTGCGCGATCTTCATGTTGTCCTGCACATTGGCGAACACGGTCGGTTGCACGAAGTAACCCTTGGCCAGGTCACCGTCGGTCAGGCGGCCGCCGCCCGACAGCGCCTTTGCGCCTTCGCCGGCGCCGGTCGTGAGATAGCCGGTGACGCGGTCAAGCTGTTCCTTCGATACCAGCGGTCCGAGCTGGATGCTGGGGTCGGCGCCGTTGCCGACTTTCAGCTTCTTGGCGAATTCGGCGACCTTGCCGACGAATTCGTCATAGATCTTCTTTTCGACGAACAAGCGGGTGCCGGCGCTGCAGATCTGGCCGGAATTGGCGAACACCGCCATTGCGGCGCCGGGGACTGCCGCATCGAGATCGGCATCGGCGAACACAATGTTCGGCGACTTGCCGCCGAGCTCCAGCGATACGCGCTTGAGATTGCCGGCCGAGGCTCGGATGATCGACTGGCCGGTGAAGTGCGAACCGGTGAAGGCGACCTTGTTGACGTCCTGATGCGACGCCAGCGCAGCACCTGCGGTCTCGCCATAGCCCGGCACGACGTTGATAACGCCAGCGGGGAAGCCCGCCTCCAGCGCAAGTTCACCAAGACGCAGTGAGGTAAGCGGCGCTTCTTCCGCTGGCTTCAGAACGATGGTGCAGCCGGTGGCGATCGCAGGGCCGATCTTCCAGACGCTGGCTGACAGCGGCGAGTTCCACGGGATGATGGCGCCGACGACGCCGACCGGCTCTTTCAGCGTGTAGGAGAAGATCTCGCCGGGCAGGGAGTTCTCGATGGTCTCGCCATAGATAAGTGTTGCCTGGCCGGCATAGAAGCGCAGCATGCCGAGGATGCGCTGCTTGCCCGCGAAGGTGCGCATGACAGGCGCGCCCATGTCGAGGGTGTCCAGCAAAGCGAGTTCATCGAAATGCTTCTCGACGAGATCGGCGAATTTCAGCAGCAGCGCCTGACGCTCATAGGGCTTGGCCTTGCTCCATGGTCCTTCGAAGGCGCGGCGTGCTGCAGCAACTGCGAGGTCGATATCCCCAGCATCGCCTTCTGCGACGGTAGCCAGCAGCTCGCCAGTAGCGGGGTTGTGCGTCTCGAACTTCTTGCCGGACTTCGCATCGACCCATTTGCCGTCGATCAGCATCTGCTTGTAGGAGCCGTTCGCATAGGGGTGCGCGGTGGCGGAGATTGGCTGCATCAAGCCCATTGTGATCCTCCCGGACGTTTGTTTGAAGTGCCGTTGTAGCGCGCGAAATATATCGTTTTCACGAAGCGGGTAAAGGCGGGGAACCCGCGGCGTTCTGCATGGGTGATCCTCGCGACCAATTCATGATCGTGAATTTGTTCGCGGTGTCGTGAATGCGGATGAGTGTCGTGCGTGATATTGAGAGCACCACGCCCATTTGTCCGGATCATGTCCGATCCGTTGGACGCCTTCTAGAATTCCGAATTGCTGGAGTGCACCATGCCCCACGCCGCTCTGTCCGCCGGTTCTGTTGCCGTCATTACGGGAGGCGCCTCGGGCATCGGCCTTGCCGCAGCGACGAGTTTTGCGCGGCTCGGCATGCGCATCTGCATCGTCGATCTCGGCGAAGGCCGTCTCGCCAAGGCTGCTGGCCAGATCGCCGGTGTCGCGAAAGGTGGGGCCGACAATGTGATGACGGCCGCCGTCGATGTCAGCGACATTAGCGCGATGGCCAGGCTTGCCGCAGATGTCCAGGCCCGTTTCGGTGGCTGCGACGTGCTGATGAATAATGCCGGCATCCAGGTGCCGACTTCAACGCTTGGTCCGCGCGACAATTGGGAGCGGCTCATCGGCGTCAATCTGTGGGGCATCGTCAATGGCTGTCAGGCTTTCGCGGCGGATATGATTGCACGCAAGCGGCCCGGCCTGATCATCAATACCGGCTCGAAGCAGGGCATCACCACGCCGCCCGGAAATCCCGCCTACAATGTCTCCAAGGCGGGCGTGAAGGCCTATACCGAGGCGCTGGCGCATGAGCTGCGCAACACGGAGGGCTGCCAGATCTCCGCGCATCTTTTGATCCCGGGTTTCGTCTTTACGCCGCTGGCAGCCGGTGGTCGCACTGAGAAGCCGGATGCGGCGTGGACAACCGAGCAGACCGTGGACTTCATGATGCAACGGCTCGAAGCCGGTGACTTCTACATCCTTTGCCCGGACAACGACGTGCCGCGCACGCTCGACGAACGCCGCATGTTGTGGGCGATCGGCGATGTGGTCGAGAACCGGCCAGCGCTGTCGCGCTGGCATCCCGACTATGCCGAGGCCTTCGCAGACTTCGTGAAACAGAAATAAAATAGCAAGGGAGAAGCGCAGTGGATTACGTCAAATTTGGAAATACCGGCCTCGACGTCTCGCGCCTTTGTCTGGGATGCATGACCTATGGCATCTCCGATCGCGGCGCGCATGCATGGACGCTCGACGAGGAGAAGAGCCGCCCGCTGATCAAGCAAGCCATTGAGCTCGGCATCAATTTCTTCGACACAGCGAATGTCTATTCGGATGGTACGTCGGAGGAAATCGTCGGCCGCGCGCTGAAGGATTTTACGAAGCGCGACGACGTGGTGCTGGCGACCAAGGTCTACAACCGCATGCGGCCGGGGCCGAATGGCATGGGCCTGTCGCGCAAGGCGATCATGACCGAGATCGATCACAGCCTGCGCCGTCTCGGCACCGATTATATCGATCTCTATCAGATCCACCGACTCGACAAGAACACGCCCATCGAGGAGACGCTGGAAGCGCTGCATGACGTCGTGAAGGCCGGCAAGGTCCGCTATATCGGCGCCTCCAGCATGTATGCGTGGCAATTCTCCAAGGCGCTCTATACGTCGCGGCTCAACGGCTGGACCGAATTCGTCAGCATGCAGAACCATGTCAATCTGCTGAACCGGGAGGAAGAGCGCGAGATGTTGCCGCTCTGTGTCGATCAGAAGATCGCGGTGATGCCGTGGAGCCCGCTCGCGCGTGGGCGCCTGACGCGCGCATGGGATGAAGTGAGCGAGCGCCAGAAGACGGACGAGTTCGGGAAGACGCTCTACGTGCAGGCCGAGGCTTCCGATCGCAAGATCGTCGAGCAGGTCGCGGCTGTCGCCAAGACGCGCGGCGTTCCGCAGGCGCAGGTGGCGATGGCCTGGCTGCTGCAGAAGAGGGGCATCACATCGCCGATCATCGGTGCATCGAAGCCGGCGCATCTAACCGATGCGGTGGCGGCGCTGTCGTTGAAGCTGACGAATGAGGAGATTGCGGCCCTTGAAGCGCCGTATGTGCCGCATGCGGTGGCAGGGTTTGGTTAGCACCCATTCACTGTCCTCATGGTGAGGAGCGCCCGCTTGGCGCGCATCTCGAACCATGAGTGTGTCACGCATCCTTCGAGACGCGCGCGAAGTGCGCGCTCCTCAGGATGAGGACGGAGTGTTCGACTGAGACGACATTCGCCTCAGCTATACCGCTTCTCCTGACCATCGTCCGCATACCAGTCGAAGGTCTCGTCCGAGAGATTGACGATCACGTTCTGGATCTGGGTGTATTCCTCATAGGCGACGATGCCGTTTTCGCGGCCGATGCCACTCATCTTGAAGCCGCCCCAGGGCGAGCAGGGATCGATGCGGTGGTGGTCGTTGATCCAGACGATACCGCTCTGCAGCTGATGCGCCACCCGGTGTGCACGGGTGACGTCGCGGGTCCAGATCGAGGTCGCCAGCCCGAATTCGGTGCCGTTGGACAGCGCGATCGCTTCCTCCTCAGTATCGAACGGAATGACGACAACCACGGGTCCGAATATCTCTTCCTGTGCGATCCGCATGTTGCCGGTCACGTTCGTGAAGATGGTCGGCTGATGATAGTAGCCGTTCTCGAACATTGCGCCCTCCGGCCGCTTGCCGCCGGCCGCGAGGGTGGCGCCTTCTTCCAGACCGATCTTGACGTAGCGCTCGGTGAGTTCGCGCTGTTTGGCCGAGACGAGGGGCCCCATCTGCGTTGCCATGTCCTGCGGATCACCGATCCGGATCGCATTGGTGCGCTTCACCAGTTCGGCGACGACGGCGTCATGCACGGAGCGTTGCACCAGCAGCCGCGCACCCTGCACGCAGGTCTGGCCGGTAGCGATGAAGGACGCGAACAGTGCAGCCGCCACGCCGCGCTCGATGGAGGTGTCGTCGAACAGGATGACCGCGGCCTTGCCGCCGAGTTCGGCCGCCACCTTGGTGAGGTTGGCGCCGGCCAGCGACGCCACCATCTTGCCGGTCTCGGTGCCGCCGGTGAGGTCGATCTTCTTGATGCGTTTGCTGGTGGTCAGCGCCTTGCCGGCGGTGGCGCCATAGCCGGGCACGACATTGTAGACGCCGTCGGGCACGCCGGCTTCCTTGAAGATGTCGCCGAGCAGAAGAGGTGTGATCGGCGCCAGTTCGCTCGGCTTCACCACCATCGTATTGCCGGCCGCCATCGACGGCGCGATCTTCTTGGTGAGGATCAGGAGCGGATGATTCCACGGCGTCACATGGCCGACGACGCCCAGCGGTACCCGGCGGGTATAATTCAGGAAATTGCCGCCGAAGGGCGGGACGGTGTCCTCATGGGTGCGCGCCAGAGCGCCGAAATAGCGAAACCATTCCGGCAGCCGGCCGAGCTGCGCGCTCATTTCGCGGCGGGCGCGGCCGATCTGATCGACCTCGATGGTCACCAGTTCGGGGAGCTTTTTGGCCAGCAATTCGCCGGCCCGGTGCATGATGTCGCCGCGGACCGCGCCCGGTGTCGCCGCCCAGATTTTGCCGGCGCGTTCGGCGGCGTCGATGGCCAGATCGATATCCTTCTCGTCGCCTTCGGCGACATCTGCCAGATGGCTCCGGTCCTTCGGGTTCTCGATCCTGATGGTGCGGCCGGTCGAGTTTGGCTGAAACCGGCCATCGATATAGAGCCCGAACGGGCGACCATCGTTCATCATTGGCATGTCCTTGAATTTGCACCGTGATCGGCCTGACGGCGGTAGCCGCTTTGGCGGACTATGACTAATCAGAAACAGGTGATTTTGCGATCAACGCGCGGTTGCAGCGCGGCGATAGAATCGGGCGGTCCAATCCGATTGCAGAAAGTCGCCTGTGGATTCTTCGAGCCTGGAAAGGCGCCCTTAACCGGTATTCATGCACGTTGACGATGACGCCGAGGACTCCGGTATCCTTTAATATTGATGCAACGCTTGGCCCATATTTGAAGGCACTTAAAAGCGTGGCAGGAGATTTTTTAATGACCAAGCTAGATGCGGAAGTCGACGATCTCATCGCCGCATGCCACGGTGACACCCGTGGTGTCGTGGCAGCACTCATTCTCGTCAATCAGCAACTCGAGACCGAACTGGCCGAACTGCGTGCGCAGATAGCCGCACGGCCGTTCGATGAGCAGATGGTGCACACCGTTCTGCACTGATGGGTGACTTGATGCAGCGCAAGTGCGCCACAAGATTCGCGGTGTATAAATTCAAACTCGGCTGGGATTCGGGACGCCCTTTTGGCGTAATCGGAATCCCGGGATGGAGGTTTGGATGCCCAGACAATTTGGACTGAAGGCGACATCGGTGGCAGCGTCGGCGCCCGCCGCGACGTGTAAAACGACGCTTGGCCTGATCGGGTGGATGTTTGCGCCGAAGGGCCGCGTGTCGCGTGGCGCCACAGCGGCGAGGCGCTCACCGTCATACACGGCGCTCCCCTATGCGCCAGCAAGCTGGCGCGGCCCCCGAGGGCGACGATCGGTCTCGGTCAACTGAAGCCCGCACGACGTCGGCATTAACGAGGCGGGCGTTTGTCGGTCGCGGGTCGTCCGTTGATGCCAGGCTCGTTCAGAAACTTGTTGGTGGGGGATGGGTTGTCCGTCAGCCAGTCCACGAAATGGACGGCATTCTCGATCCAGTCCATCAATCTCGTCCAGGCGCGTGTCAGGGCATGTGGCATGCCGATTAGTCGCAGATCGCGTGCCCGAGGTTCAGCGGACCGGGCAAGGGTGGCGGATTGGGCCGTCAGGCGGCCTTCATCACCATCGGTTTGTCGTTGCCCGTTACGCATTCGATCACGATCTGATCGTCACCCAATTGCCTGCGACGCAGGGCGGACTGCATCTTACCGAACACCTCGACGACAGTACGGAGCTCCCTGCGCAGCTCTTCGATCTGCGTCGGCCTCGGTCCCTCGTGATATCCCCGCAAATACCTGGCCGCGGCGACGATCTCCGGCGAAAGCGGGGCCTTCAGCTTGACGGCGAGCACCAGTCCTTCTCCGATCGCCTGCTGCAGGAATGCTATCGTATCTGCGAGCAACAGCTCGCGTCCCTCATGCCGGTCCATGATGTCGCCGCCGATTCGCTTAGGTTGATGCTGAGAGAAGGGTGCCGCGGTATGGGTAATGAACAGTCACGGAAAACCTTGCGCGGATTGATGGGGTCATCAATGCGGAGGGATGACCCTACTCAGCTCTGAGGAGGTCGGCGCGGCTCGATCAGTCGTGACGGAACGAGCGAGCCAGTTGGTCCTCGATCGGCTTGCGGAGATAGGCGAACGCAGTACGGGAGCCATTCTGAATATAGGCTTCGACCGGCATGCCCGGGACAAGGGCCTTCTGGCCGAGTTTGGCGAGCTCTCCATCGACGAGGCCAATGCGCGCTACATAATAGGACGCGCCGGACTGCGGGTCTTTTGTGAGATCGGCCGCTATGCGGGTAAGTCTTCCGTTGAGATCCGGTGTGACAGCGGAATCGAATGCGGTGAAACGCAGCTTCGCGGACTGACCCAATCGGAGGCGGTCAATCATTTGCGGATCAACCCGCGCCTCGACCACGAGAGAATCCTTCTCCGGAACGATAAGCATCAACTGTTCGCCCGCAGTAATAACGCCGCCCACCGTATGAATCGTCTTCTGGTGAACCATCCCGTCCTGCGGCGCCCGCAGCATCACGCGCGCGAGCTGGTCGACCGCCGCGATCCGGCGCTCGGAGAGATCGGCCATCTTGATCTCCACCTCACGCAGCTCGGTCGCGATCTCGCGCCGCTGATCCTGCACGACCTGCAACGTCTGAAGTTCTGTCTCGGTGATGCGGCCTTTGGCCCGCGCCGTTTCGGCGATCAATTGTCCTTCCTCGCCGATCAGTCGTGCGGCTTCGCGCTCGAGTGTCGTCAGCCGTGCGTAGGGAATTAGATTTTTCTCGAAGAGCTGGCGAACTCCTTCGAGCTCTCGCTGGATCAGTCGGATCTGTTCGCGCTTCGACTCGATCTGAGCGGCGAGGCCGTGGATCTCCTCACCGATCTGCGATGTGCGCTCACGCAGTTGCGACTGTTGGCCGCTGACGGCTTCGCGTCGTCTGAGCAACAGGCTCGTCTCGCCGGCGATGATGTCGGCGATCGCGGGCAACTCGATACGGTCCGCAAGTTCAACCGGTATGACGAAAGCATCGCGGCCGTCCTGTTCCGCGCGCAGCCGCGCCCGGCGCGTCCAGAACTGGTTGAGCTGATTTTCGATCAGCGCCAGGTTGGCTCGCGTCATGGTCTCGTCAAGCCGGACCAGAACGTCGCCTGCGCGCACGCGGTCTCCGTCGTTGACAAGAATCTCGGCAACCACCCCGCCGGTCGGGTGCTGAACCCTGCGCACGTTGCTATCGACCACGATCTGTGCCGGCGCAATTACCGCGCTCGCGAGTGGCGCGGTCACCGCCCAGACGCCGGCGGTGGAGATCGCCACGGCGAGTATAGCCAGCCCCGCATAAGCTGTTCGCCGGATATCGCGGAAGGGATCGGGACGGCTTGAGTTGGACGCTGCAGAATTTGGCATCAGGTTTCCTCAGCTTCGGCCGTCAGCGGTCATGCGGACTTCGTGCACCGGCTGTGGCGCCACCTGGTTCGCCGGGTGTTGCGAGGCAAGCGCCTTGCGCAGAACTTCATCTTTCGGACCAAATGCCTGGACCTGGCCATTGGCCAGCGTCATCACGAGATCGACTCCTGCGAGAGCCGCCGGGCGGTGCGCGACGATGATGGCGATTCCGCCGCGCTCGCGCACGCCCTTAATTGCCTGGGTCAATGCAGCGTCGCCTTCGACGTCGAGATTGGCGTTCGGTTCGTCGAGCACCACCATGAACGGATCCCCATAGAGCGCGCGTGCAAGCGCTACCCGTTGCCGCTGCCCACCCGAGAGAGCAGCGCCGGCTTCGCCGATCCGCATCTCGAAGCCCTTTGGGAGGTTGAGGATCATGTCATAGGCGCCTGCGGCTTTCGCGGCGGCAATGACGGCTGGTCCATTCATCTCCGGATCGAAACGGGCAATGTTCTCAGCCACCGTGCCGTCGAACAGTTCGACGTCTTGCGGCAGATAGCCCATCAAGCCGCCGCGGATTTCGTCGGGCCACTGGTCGAGGGTTGCGCCATCGAGCCGGATCTCGCCGCGGGCTGCGGGCCAGATCCCGACCAGCGCACGCGCCAATGTGGATTTGCCTGACGCCGACGGTCCGATGATTCCAATAGCCTGGCCGGCCTTGAGTTGGAATGAGGCGTTCTGAACAATGGCCTTGGTACCACCCGGCGCGGCAATGAAAACCTGATCGACCGTAAGAATGTGTCGAGCACGTTCCGGGGCAACCGCAGAAGGTCTCTCGTCTTGAGACGACAGTGCATCGCGTAACCGCTGCCAGGCCTGACGGGCGCCGATGAAAGGACGCCAAACCGAGATCGCCAGTTCGACGGGAGCCAGCGCACGGCTGCCCATGATCGAGGAGGCAATCATCACACCACTGCTGGCCTGTCCTTCGATCACCAGCCAAGCGCCTAATCCGAGCAATGCCGATTGCAAGATAAACCGCAGGGTCTTCGACAGCGTGCCAAGCGCGCCAGCAATGTCAGAGCCGCGTTGCTGAGCGGCGATCTGATCGGCATTGGCTGCACCGATGCGTGAGATGACTCGTCGCTCCATGCCGAGGGCGGCGACGACCTCGGCATTGCGGCGTCCTGCCTCCAACTGGATGTTGCGTATGGCGGCATTGCGGGATGCTTCTCGTGTGGGCTTCCGCGTCAGAATTTCTGTAACAAGAGCAATACCGAACAAAATGGTTGCGCCGCCGACCAGGGTCCATCCAAGATATGGATGCAGCAGGAAGCACCCGGCGAGATATAGCGGCATCCACGGTAGATCGAATAGCGTGGTCGGCCCGAGGCCGGACAGGAACCCGCGCACTGAATCCAGATCATGAGAGAGTTGAACACCGCCACCGCGGCTCGACTTCAACGGTGATCGCAGAATGGCGGAATTCACCGGCTCCCACAGCGCGCCGTCAAGTGCAGCTCCGATGCGCGTCAGGATCCGCTGGCGCAACCAGTCGAAAATACCCTGCACGGCGTAGATCGCAATTACGATAATCGACAGCGATACGAGAGTAGGAATGCTGCGCGAGGGAATGACGCGGTCATAGACCTGCAGCATGTAAATGGATCCGGTCAGCATCAGGATGTTGACCACGGCGGAGAACAACCCGACAGACAGGAACGCGCTGCGACATGATGCGAGAGCCGCGCTCGGAAGATCTTGGTGCTTCGATCCGGCTGTTCTGTCGGCCGAAATTGCTGCGGTCATATTTCACCTAGGCCAGTAAGCGACAGCGATGCGCGCCGGTCGAGTTCGTTATCTGGCTTCAGCGTCAACTGCGTGACAGCGCGTGGATTGCGTGCGCGTGCAATGATCCAATCCGCGCGGTCGGCCACATGAATTGCGAGCGATGTTGCGCGGCAAGACATTGCAACAGCAAACACATTTGTTCTTGTGTGCCGCGTGCGTGAACTTCAACTGTTGTTTGCTACGCGATCATTGGAAGATCGAATTAAGTGTAGCTCGATCAGTTCCATCGTCATTCGATGCGCGCGCTATCAATCCGAGATCGAGATGTAGCAACCCGCAACGCTTTGCACTTTTGCGGGTGTGGCACGATGTCGCGATTTTCTGCGTCGCCTTTGTAGAGTCGAGCAAAAAGAGCAGTCGGCTCGGGGCTTCACTGCGACGTAAGAAACCAGTCACGTGGCTGTTAAATCGACGTGGCTACATCCGGCGCATTAACTTTTCGTTAACCAAAGGCAGTCGGTCGCGCGTCTTCGCATTTGCGGAGCGAGCGATGTTCGACGCGCGCCTAAAAGATGGAAGCAGATTTCATGTCAACGACATATCACGCTCTTGCCGTTAGCGATCTCGTCCAGGATTGGTCCAATGCCGGTGCGATCAGCGCCGATGACAATTGGTCTTCCGTTCCATCGATCGTCGGCTATCTCGGTGACATCAACGCTGGTTCGCCAACCGGCACCGATCCGCGGACATTGACCGGCGCTGGGCTCGGCGCCGTCGATGTGATCGCCAATCAGACTGCGCCGAATACTCTGAGCAATGGTGGTGTTGCCGAATTCGCGATTGCCAATCCGACCGTCGCGCTCAATGGCTCGGGTACCGCCGACGCGCCGAGCCTCGTGCTCTATCTCGATGCGAGCGGCCGCGACAATGTGCGACTGACGTTCAATGCGCGCGATCTCGACGGCAGCGCGGACGACGCGACCCAGCCGATTGCCGTGCAGTATCGGATCGGCTCCACCGGGACCTGGACAAATGTGCCAGGCGGCTACGCTGCCGACGTGACTACCGCGAATGCCGCAACTCAAGTGACGCCTTTCAATTTGCTGCTGCCGTCCGAAGTCAATGGTCACGCGGATTTGCAGGTCCGGATCCTCACTACCAATGCCGGTGGCAATGACGAGTGGGTCGGGATCGACGATATCCGCGTCGCGAGCAACGCCAGCACCCCGGCCCAAGGCCAGACCGTCGGCTTTTCTGCCGGCACGGTGTCGGTCTCGCATGACGAGGGCAATAGCGGCTCGACGGTTTATCAATTCACCGTGGAGCGCAGCGGTGGCACCGATGGCGATGTCTCATTCTCCGGAACCATCGCCTCTGCGCAGACCGACGCATCGGACTTCGTCGGAAGCGTGCCGAGCAGCTTTAGCGGTGTGATTCCGGCTGGGCAGGGCTCGGCAACGGTGACCGTTATGGTCGCCGGTGACACCACCAGCGAGTCGAATGAAAATTTCACGCTGACGCTTCAGAGCGCCTCCAATTCCACCGCCGTGGCGACCACGATCGGCACCGCACAAGCCACCGGCACTATCGTCAATGATGATGTCGCGATCACCAAGATCAGTGCCATCCAGGGCACCGGCGCCACCAGCGGAATGGTCGGCCAGACGGTCACCGTCGAAGCGATCGTCGTCGGCGATTTCCAGAACGGGGACGGCGACAACAGCCGCAACCTGAACGGCTTCTATGTTCAGGAAGAGGTGACCGATTCCGATGGTAATGTCCTGACCTCCGAAGCCATCTTCGTATTCGGCGGAAACGGGGACGTGGCCGTCGGCGACCGTGTCCGTGTCACCGGCTCGATCAGCGAGTATTTCGGTCTCACCGAACTCACCGCAACCAACATTTCCGTGGTTCAAGCGGGCGCGGTTGCCGACATCAGCACGATGGCGACTGTGATTGATCTGCCGGGCGCCGGCACCACGCTGAGCCAGGACGGCGACTATCAGCCGAACCTCGAAGCCTATGAAGGCATGCTGGTCACGCTGCCAGAGACGCTCGTGATCACTGAGCAGTTCAACCTCGATCGCTTCAACGAAATCAAGCTGGTGGCGGGCGATCGCCCGGCGCAGTTCACGCAGGAAAATGTGCCGGACGCTGCAGCCTACCAGGCCTATCTTGCCGAACTCGGTTCGCGTACCATCACCTATGATGACGGCCTGAACGTCCAGAACGCGGCCATCAGCAATCTCGACGGCTTCGGTCCGACCTACAACACCGCCACCGCGCCGCGGATGGGAGACACGATCACCGGGCTGACCGGCGTGCTCGACTATCAGTGGGCTGGCAATGCCGCATCGGGCGCGACTTGGCGGATCCGCTCCGTCGAGAATGGCACCAATACATTCGACGACGGCGCAACGCCGCGGACCGCCACACCCGCAGACGTCGGTGGCACGCTCCAGGTCGCAAGCTTCAACGTCCTCAATTTCTTCAAGACGCTGGACAATGGTGCCAGCACCGCCATCGGCCAGGAGCCGCGCGGTGCCAACGACGCCGTCGAATTCTCCCGCCAGACTGGCAAGCTCGTCGATACCATTCTTGCAATGGATGCCGACGTGCTGGCGCTGACCGAGCTCGAGAACGATTTTCTTCCCGGCTCGTCGGGCAATGCGATCGAATATCTGGTCGGCCAGCTCAATGCCGCTGCGGGTCCTGGCACCTATGCCTGGGTCAATCCCGGTCAGCAGTTTGTTGGTGGTGATGCCATCGCGGTCGGCTTCATCTACAAGACCGCGGATGTGAAAATCGCGGACGGGACGACGGTCGCGATCCTTAACGATGCCGATCTGCCTGGTCTCGGGCTTTCTGGTCTGCTGAGCCAGAGCACCGTCGGGCATATCTTCGACGGCGCGAATACCAGCCGCAATGCGCTTGCAGTGACGTTCGAGCAGATCGCCACCGGTGAAACTTTCACCGCAATCGCCAACCACCTCAAATCCAAGAGCGGCACCGGCACCGGCCTCGATGCCGATCAGGGTGACGGTCAGGGCAACTGGCAGAACCAGCGCGAACTCGCAGCGACTGCGCTCACCGCCTGGGCCAATAGCGATCCGACCGGTTCCGGCGACAGCGACGTGCTGATGCTCGGCGATTTCAACAGCTATGCCAAGGAGCAGGCAACAGGCATCATCGAGAACGCTGGTTTTGAAAACTTGCATGATCGCGAGGGTGATGCCTATTCCTACGTCTTCGACGGTCAGACCGGTACCCTCGATTATGCCTTCGCGAATGACAGCCTGTCGTCGCAGGTCACTGGTGTCACCACCTGGCACATCAATGCAGATGAGGCCGATGCACTCGACTACAACACGGACTTTTCGCGCGATCCGGCGATCTTCGATGCCGATACGAATGTCCGCGTTTCCGACCATGATCCGGTCATCGTCGGTCTCGATCTCAACCAGAACCACACGCCGTCGACCTACAGGCTCCAGATCCTGCATGCGTCGGATTTCGAGGCCGGTCTCAATGCGGTCGATCGCGCCGGAAATTTCGCCGCCATCGTCGATTACCTCGAAGAGACACAGGCGAATTCGATCACGTTGTCGTCGGGCGACAACTTCATCCCCAGCCCGTTCTTCAGCGCCGGCAGCGACGCCTCGTTGAAGGAAGTCTATGAGACCGCGCTCGAGACCTATTACGGTCTTGCCAGTGGCACGCTGAACATCACGCCCGGATTCGGCACTGCCGATATCTCGATGTTGAACATCATCGGCGTGCAGGCCTCGGCGATCGGCAATCACGAATTTGACGCCGGCACCAACCCGCTCGCGGCGATCATTCGGCAGACTGCCGGCTTCCCGGGCGCACAGTTCCCCTTCCTATCGGCCAATCTGGATTTCTCGGGCGATCCTAATCTCGCCGGCCTCTATACCAGCCTCATCCAGAATGCTGAAAACTATACCGGCTTCCCGCCAGCCGCCGGCATTGGCAAGAAGATCGCGCCCGCAACCATCATCGAGGAGGGTGGCGAAAAGATCGGCGTGGTGGGCGCTACCACCCAGATCGTCGAAAGCATTTCTTCAACCGGTGGCGTCGAGGTGATCGGCGACGATGTCGACGACATGGTCGCACTTGCTGCGATCCTGCAGCCGACCATCGACAGCCTGATCGCCCAGGGCATCAACAAGATCATCCTGGTCAGCCATCTTCAGCAGATCGCGTTCGAGCAGGCACTTGCACCGTTGCTACACGGCGTCGACATCATCATCTCGGGCGGATCGAACACGCTGCTTGCTGACGCACAGGATACGCTGCGTCCAGGCGATACTGCCGATGGCACTTACCCGATCGTGACCCATAATGCCGACGGCAACACCACGCTGATCGTCAATACCGACGGCGAATACTCCTATGTCGGCCGGCTGGTGGTCGATTTCGACGCCAATGGCAATGTCATCGCGGGCAGCGTCGATCCGAATGTCAGCGGTGCCTATGCGACCACCGACGAAGAGGTCGCCGATCTCTATGACGACGTGATCGATGTGGACGGCGACGGGGATATCGATGCAGCAGATGCCAATCCGTTTGCTGAAGGCAGCAAGGGTGATCTTGTCAACGACATCGCCCAGGGAGTCGGCAATGTGATCGACGCTCAGGACGGTAATCTGTTCGGTAGCACCGATGTCTATCTGGAAGGCCGCCGCGGCGAGGTTCGCACCGAGGAGACCAATCTGGGCAACCTCACGGCCGACGCCAATCTCTGGTACGCCCAGAAGGCCGATGCGACGGTGATGGTCTCGATCAAGAACGGCGGTGGTATCCGCGACTCGATCGGCAACGTGTCCGCAGTGGGTGGCAACGCTCAGGAGAATCCGCCTTCGGCCAATCCCGAGGTAGGCAAGGAAGAGGGCGACATCTCGCAGCTCGACATCGCCAACTCGCTGCGCTTCAACAATGCCCTGTCCATGGTAACGGTGACGGCAACACAGCTGCTGACGGTGCTGGAGCATGCGGTGGCCGCAACTGCGAATGGCGCCACCCCCGGTCAGTTCGCTCAGGTTGGCGGTATCGCTTACTCCTTCGACAAGGACAGCCCGGCCGGCAACCGCATTCAGTCGGCTGCGCTGATCGACGAGAACGGCAATCCCGTCCTTGTCCTGGTCGAGAACGGTGAACTCGTCGTCAACGCTGACATGGCGATCCGCGTTGTGACGCTGAGCTTCCTGCTCACAGGTGGCGACGGATATCCGTTTGCGAGCTTCATTGCGGCCAATCCGGCCTTTGCCAATGTCGTGAACCTCACTCCGAGCCTCTTGCCCGACGCTGGCCAGGTCGCCAACTTCGCGGCCGAAGGCACCGAGCAGGACGCCTTCGCCGAATATCTGGCAGCGCATTATTCCGAGACACCCTATGGCGTACTCGACACCGACCGTGCGCATGACACCCGGATCCAGAATCTCGATTACCGGCAAGATACGGTGCTGTCCGTTCAGCCGATCGTGCTGGTTGGCGACGATGACGACAATGTCCTTACTGGCGCACTCGGCAACGACACGCTCTCGGGCGGCGACGGCGACGACACGCTGCTCGGCGGCGCAGGGAACGACGACCTCGCCGGTGGCGAGGGTGACGACAATCTCAGCGGCGATGCCGGCAACGACGTTCTCGCAGGCGGTGAAGGCGACGACACGCTCTCCGGTGGCGCCGGTGACGACGTTCTCGACGGCGGCGAGGGTTACGATACGCTGGATGGCGGCGTAGGTAACGACCGGCTGATTGCCGGAGCCGGCGATATCGCGTCCGGCGGCGACGGCGACGACGTCATTGAGGTCTCGACCGACGATTACGCGCCGGCATTGATCGATGGCGGTGCGGGCAACGACACGGTCAAGCTGGTCGGCGGCGGCACCGGTTCGCTGGATGGCTCGACGGTGATCAATGTCGAGAATCTGCTGGTCCATGGTGGCGCCTGGACCGTGGGCTCCACGGTCAGTTACGACCACGTCACGGTTGAAGACGGAGCGACGCTGGAATCCGGCGTGACGCGCAACGGTGCCGACACGCTGGTGATCGCCGCAGGCGGCAAGCTGATCGCCGGCACCGCCATCACCTGGTCGGGAGGTGGCGCCGCCGTGGTCGATAACGCCGGCCTGATCGAAGGATCGAGCCGCGTGCTCAGCACCACGTCCGGTGCGACGGGGTCGCTGGTCTTCAACAACGCAACGGGCGGCACCGTGCGCGGAGCGCTGAACCCGCAACAGGCGGGACACGCCGATGCGACCATCACCATCAACAATGCCGGCGTCATGGAAGCGGGCGGTCGTGTCCTGGACTTCCGTAACTTCGATGGCGCCGGAGCCTCGGCGGTCATCAACAACCTTGCCGGCGGCATCATCCGCCAGTACGGCAGCGACACCGATGTGATCCGCCTCGGCAATGATGGGGTTGTCAACAACTGGGGCGCGATCACGACCGATCCGACCTTCGTCGGCGGAGGCGACCTGATCGACTTCCAAAGCGATACCGGCGGCAAGGTCAACAACTATGCCGGTGGTCTGATGGAGGGCTCGCGCCATGCCGTGACCGGCGACAATGCCGTGACCGTTGTCAACTCAGGCACGATGATCGGTCGCAACGGCTCGGCGGTGAACATCGACAATGGCGGCTCCGAGGCCGAGAAGGTCTTCATCACCAATCACGGCATTATGGAAGGCCGCTCTGCCGAACTCACCGACTCCGATGGCGACGCCATCGATGTCGATGGTCTGGTGCAGGTCCTCAATTACGGCCGTATCTCTGGTCTCGGTGCCGAAGGGTATCATGACGGTGAGCCGAACGTCTCCGAGGCCATCGCCATGGGTGGAGGCTCTGTCGTCAACAGCGCCACGGGCGAGATCTACGGTTACGGTCGCGCCATCCAGGTGGACAATTCCGGCAATGCCGCCGCGTTCGGCGCCAGCACGATTGTCAATGATGGTCTCATCAAGGGCGACGGGCACGGTCCGGAAGGCGTGGCTCCAGCGGATGCCGCTCGTTTCGACCTGCGCGGCAACGAGGCGATCAATCTGGTCGGTGACTATGAGGATTTCGTCGGCAACAACAGCACGGGCCGGATCATCGGCGGCATATCGATGGGCGGAGCCAGGGACACCCTGAACAACTCCGGCTCGATCGTTGCGACCGGTGGATCGGCGATCGACATGGGCGCCGGCAACGATCAGGTGAACCTCTACGTCGGTGCGACGGTGACCGGCAAGATCCTGCTCGGGACCGGCGACGACGTCGCTCTCTCCACCTCGGCTGGCGGCTTCGAGATCGATGGCGGCGACGGCAGCGATACGATGGCCATGGACTACACCTATGGTGGTGCTGACATCCTCAGCGGCGGTGCCGGCAACGACTACATCTATGCCGGTGCCGGCAACGATCAGGTCGATGGCGGCGCTGACGACGATACGCTCTATGGCAACGACGGCGATGACCTGATCAAGGGTGGATCCGGCAATGACGATATCGCCGGCGGCATTGGAGCTGACACCATTCATGGTGATGGCGGCAATGACAGCATCGATGGTGGAGACGGCATCGACAAGGCGTTCTACACCGGATCGTTCAGCAATTACGGTATCGCATTGAACGGCGACGGCTCCGTCAAGCTCACCGACCTGCGCAATGGCACGCCCGACGGGATCGACACGCTGCGTAATGTCGAGCAGCTCAATTTTGTCGATGGGGCCTGGAAGCTGGTGGTCGGCACCAACGGCGACGACACGGTCACCGGCTCTGCCGGAAATGATCTGGTCTTCGGCGGAAGCGGAAATGACACCTTCATCGGTACCGGCGGGTTGGATACCTATGACGGCGGTGACGGCATCGACACGATCGACTACAGCCAGATAACCTTCGAGGTGACGGTGGATCTGTCGGCCGGGCTCGCTTACTACCCCGGCTACCTCGCTGGCGCAGATCACTTCAGCAATATCGAAAATGCGGTCGGGACTGGCTATGACGATCTTCTGATCGGAACCAACGGTGCCAACACGCTAATCGGCGGTGCGGGCAACGACGTTCTCAACGGCGGCGACGGCGACGACATCCTGCGTGGCGGCGCCGGCAACGACACGATCGACGGCGGAGCGGGCTATGACGTGCTCGACCTGTCGGATGCGACCGGGGCGGTGTCGGTCAATTATGCGGCCGGAACAGTGACCGGGGCCGGGATCGGTACCGATCATTTCACTGGCATCGAGTCGATCCTGTTCGGTACGGGCAATGATCAGATCACCGGCGGCAACGGTGACGACACCTTCGATGGCGGTGCCGGCAACGACACCATCAATGGCGGTGCGGGTGACGATGTGCTCAGCGGCGGCATTGGTGACGACGCGATCGACGGCGGTTCCGGCGACGACGTGGTGTCAGGCGGCATCGGCAACGATACGCTGAAGGCCGGGTCCGGCGATGACAGCGTAGATGGCGGTGACGGCAACGACATCATCGATGCCGGCTCGGGCGACGACATCATCGTGGCCGGTGCGGGTGCGGACAAGGTGAATGCCGGCTCCGGCAACGACATCATCAACGGTGGAATCGGCGACGATATCCTGACTGGCGGTTCTGGCTCCGACGTGTTCGTGTTCGCCGCCGGGTTCGGAAAGGATATGATCACCGACTTCGCTGCGAGTGGAGCTTCCAAGGACTTCATCCAGTTCTCGAGCGATCTGTTCTCCGACTATGCAGACGTGATGTCTCACGCAGCCCAGGTCGGCAGCAGCATCGTGGTGACGCTGGATGAAAACCACGCAGTCACGCTCGCCAACACCAGCCTGGCGTCGCTGACTGCTGACGACTTCCGCTTCGTCTAGGAGCGGGTACGGCACACGGGGCGCAACTTGCGCCCCGTGTGCACCTTACGTTTTTTGCGTTGATGAATTGCGAGCCGCTACCGTCTGAGCCTGCCGTCCCGCCGAATTTCACCCGCGCGAAGCGAGCGTAATGTCTGCTGCCACAATGCCGTGCGCATCACTAGGTGTTAGTGCACTCAGGTCGAATGTCTCTCCACGAATGCGCGACAGGGTGGACAAGGCGCGGTCGCGATCACTTTCCAGAAGCTGGCCGAGATGTGTGACAGCGGCATTCGGCTTGCGCTGCCGGATCGCCTTCAGCGTCGATGCCATCAGGTCGGCACTGAGTCGGCGGATGTCGCGGGTCTGATAGTCTAGCGGCGTCTTCCAGATGGTTTCCCATACGGTCTGGTTGGCCAGGTCGGTGAGCAGTTCGACAAGCAGTTCGTTGCCCGAGCCGCGCGCAATGGTCTTTACCGCCCGCGTCGTGGTGCGTGCGAAAGCCATCGGATCATCGATCTCGACTCCGGCTCTCAACTCGTCGCAGCGGCGCGCCAATGTGTCGATGAAGCTCTCGACCGGCGTGGTCGCCATGGTCCGTACTGCCAGCATCGACAGTGCAGTGCGGACATTAAACAGGTCAGCCACCGATTTGAGTGATAGCGGCCTGATATAGGCGCCGCGCCGCGGAAAGATGTCGACCAGGCGACGGCGCTCGAGAATGCGGATCGCTTCACGGATTGGGCCACGGCTGACGCCGAAATCGCGCGCCAGGTCGAGTTCGACAAGACGCTCGCCCGCTTTGCGGCGGCCGGAGACGATCTCGGCGCCGAGTTCTTCGGCAATCTGGTCGGGGATCGTGCGCGGCGCAAATCTCCGTTCGACGTCGCTTTCGTTGTCAGCGGATGGCTTGCGAAATGTCGCTGCCATAACCCCTCCTGTCGGTGCTCGCATATCGAGCAATACAATCCTAGGTATCGCAGAAGTCAATTGTTGACAATTGACAACCAGTCACCTTTCATTGGGCACCGTCGCTTTCACACATACCGGCTCAAGCCGGAGCGCGACGGAACGTCCCGCGGGCAGTCGGCAAGATCTGCACGACCGGGATGGCAAGGGAGGTAACATGGCGACCATGTTCGCGCCGGCGCATGCCCGGCTGACAACGCCCCGACAGCCGCGCATCTGCGGCTTCGATCGCCATGCGCGGACGCTGGATTCGCGGCTTTCTCAACCACAACACATCATGCGCATCGCATCTGGTCGCATTTGGGCGAGCGCGCTGCGATGACGGGCGCGATCGACATATCCGCTTCCCCTGTGCGCGCATCACGAGCAGATGCGACCGCGCATGTCGGCGCGTCGCCACCGCCGTTGCTTGAGGTCCGCGATCTTTCGCTGTCGTTTGCGACTGCGAAAGGCGCGCTGCCGATTACCCGCAATGTGAATTTCACTATCGCGCCGGGCGAGCGCGTTGGTCTGGTTGGTGAGAGCGGATGCGGCAAGACCGTCACCGGTCTCTCGCTGCTGCGACTGCTGTCGCCGCAATCGGCGCGAATCCAGGGCGATATCCTGTTCAACGGGACCAACCTGGCCGCGCTGTCGCCGCGACGTATGCGCGCCGTGCGCGGGCGCGAGATCGCGATGATCTTCCAGGAGCCGATGAGCGCGCTCGATCCCGTCTTCACGGTCGGCGACCAGATCAGCGAGGCCTATCGTATCCATTTTCCGGTCAGCCGAGCGGAGGGGCGCGAACGTGCCATCGCGGCGCTACGCGAAGTCGGCATTCCCGCGCCGGAGCGGCGCTGCGACGAATATCCGCATCAACTCTCGGGTGGCATGCGCCAGCGCGTAATGATCGCGATGGCGCTGATCTGCAAGCCGAAGCTGCTTGTGGCCGACGAGCCCACCACGGCGCTCGACGTGACCGTGCAGGCGCAGATCACCGATCTCTTGCGTTCATTGAGCGAGCGTACCGGCACGGCGTTGATCTTCATTACCCATGATCTCGGCGTCGTCGCCGAAACCTGCACCCGCATGATCACCATGTATGCCGGTGAGGTCGTCGAGGACGCGCCGGTGGACGACGTGCTGACGCGGCCGCGTCATCCCTATACATCCGGACTGCTGCGCTCGCTGCCCGGTCTCAGTCCGCGCCGCGGCGTGTTGGCCTCGATCCCCGGCCGTGTTCCATCACCGAGCGCGATGCCTGCGGGCTGCCGCTTCCGCGCGCGCTGCAGCCACGCCGTTGCGGGCTGCGCGCAGAACCAGCCGATGGTCGAGATGGGGAATGGCCGCGCCGCGCGCTGCTGGCGTGCTCCCGAACTCGTGTTGCCGGGGGCGGTGAATTGATGTCAGGCATGCAACGCCACAATCGCGACAGCGGCATTCTCGCGGTGCGCGATCTGCGCATCCTGTTTCCGACCCGCGACGGCCGTGACACCGTCAAGGCGATCGACGGCATGGATTTCGACGTCCGCGCCGGCGAGACCTTCGGCATCATCGGTGAATCCGGTTCGGGCAAGACCACGCTCGGCCGTGCGCTGGTGTCGCTGCTGCCGCCGAGTCATGGCCAGATCCTGCATGACGGCACGGATCCGGCTGCCCTTGGTACAAGCGCGTTTCGCAAGCATCGCCGCGATTACCAGATCATCTTTCAGGATCCGAATGCCGCGCTCAATCCGCGCATGACGATCATTGACAGCGTGGTCGAGCCGCTGGAGATCATGGGCGAGGGCGATCATGCCTCGCGCCGCCGCCGTGGCATTGAGGTGCTGGAGCGCGTCGGTCTCGCCGCCGAAGCCGCCGATCGCTATCCGCATCAATTGTCCGGCGGCCAGAAGCAGCGCGTCAATATCGCGCGCGTGCTGACGTTACGGCCCAAGGTCATCGTCTGCGACGAGGTGGTCGCAGCGCTCGACGTCTCCATCCGCGGCGACGTGCTCAATCTGTTTGCCGACCTGCAGCGCGAATTCGGTCTGACTTATGTGTTCATCACCCATGACATCTCGGTGGTCTCGCACATCTCCGACCGCATCGCCGTCACCTACCTCGGTAAGCTGATGGAACTTGGTCCGGCCGAGGATGTAGTTGAGCGGCCACTGCATCCCTATACGCGCGCGCTGCTGTCGGCCGAGCCAGTCCCGTTGCCGTCGCATTTGCGGGTCGACCGCCGCATCATTCTCGAAGGTGAAATTCCGAGTCCGGTGGCGCCGCCGTCGGGGTGCCGCTTCCGCACGCGTTGCCCGTCGGTGCAACCGCGTTGCGCGAAGGAAGTGCCGGCCTGGCGCGACGTCAAGCCGGGACACCGCGTGGCCTGCCATTTCGCCACGGCGGACGGTCCACCGCCAGATAATCAAAAAGCGCAACGCGCATCATAATCATCGGGAGGATTTTCAAATGAAGACAATTGATCTGGGCAAGAAAACATTGCGCCGCCGTGACATGCTGGCACTGATGGGTGGCGCTGCCGCCACCGGCGCGCTCGGCCTGCCTGCCTGGGCGCTGGAGGCCAAGAAGGGCGGCGTGCTGAAGGTCGCCGCACCGGCCAATCCGTCGTCGCTCGATCCGGCCACCGGCGGCGCCGGCTCCGACCACAGCATTCTCTGGACCATGTACGACACACTGGTGGAGTGGGACTACGAGACGTTGAAGCCGAAGCCGGGGATGGCGAAGTGGACGTTTCCCGATCCGAAGACCATGGTGCTCGACATTACCACCGGCATCAAATTCCATGACGGCACGCCGATGGATGCCGAGGCCGTCAAATTCAACCTGGAGCGCAACCGCACCGACCAGCGCTCCAACGTCAAGCCTGATCTGTCCAGCGTGGAAGCGGTGGAGGTGACCGGTCCGCTCCAGGTGACGCTGAAGCTGAAGAACCCCGATACGGCGCTGCCGGCGATTCTGTCGGACCGCGCCGGCATGATGGTGTCGCCGACCAATATCAAGGCGCTCGGCAATGAGACCGACCGCAAGCCGGTCGGCGCCGGGCCGTGGAAATTCGTGCGCTGGAACGACAACGAGATCATCGTCGTGACCCGCCATGATCAATACTGGCGCCAGGGACGGCCCTATCTCGACGGCATCGAATTCAACATCATTCCCGAAAACGCCACCGCCTTGCGTTCGGTCGTCGCCGGCCAGAACGATATGGCGTTCCAGCTACCGGCCCGCCTGAAGCCGGTGATCGAGCGTGCCAAGAATCTGGAAACCGTCAGCTCGCCTACACTGTATTGCATCCAGCTTTATCTGAATTACGCGCGTTCGCCGCTGGACAATCTCAAGGTTCGGCAGGCGATCAATTTTGCGCTCGACCGCGATGCCTTCGTGAAGGCGGCGCTGAATGGTTTGGGCGAGGCCGCGCGCATGACGTTGCCGAGCTCGCACTGGGCGTTCAACAAGGATGTCGCTGGCCTGTATCCGTACAATACGGAGAAAGCAAAGCAGTTGCTCGCCGAAGCCGGCTACAAGGATGGGCTCGAACTGACCATCGGCGGTTACACGGATCAGGATTCCGTGCGCCGCGGCGAGGTGATCCAGGATCAGCTCGGAAAGGCCGGGATCCGTCTCAAATTTACCCGCGGCACCATCGCCGAAATCAGCGCGCAGTTCTTCGCTACCGAAAAGAAGTTCGATCTCCTGGTATCGGCCTGGACCGGTCGTCCCGATCCGAGCATGACCTATGCGCTCGGCTTCGACAAAGGCGCCTATTACAATGCCGGACGCACTGCCGACCCTGACCTGTCCAAGTTGATCCAGGAGAGCCGCGTCAGCGAAGACCTCGCCAAGCGCGCTGAAGTGTTCGCCAAGATCCAGAAATTCACGGTGGAGAACGCTCTGTCGGCACCGCTCGCGTTCCAGTTCGAACTCGATGCGCTGTCCGCCAAGGTGAAAGGCTTCAAGCCCAATCTGCTCGGCAAGCCGAAATTCGAAAACATCTCGCTCGGTTAATCCGTTCGACACAGCAACCGGCGCCGCGATCGTCGCGGCGTCCTCAATTGGTGTGAATTGCGCATGTTGAATTCCGGACGTCTTCGCATCATCGGTCGTCGCCTGCTGCAGGCAATCCCGGTGGTGGTGCTGTCGACCTTCATCGTGTTTGGCCTGCTCAAGCTGGTGCCGGGCGATGTTGCGGTGACGCTTGCTGGCGATAATGCGTCGGAGCAGCGGATCGCCGAAATCCGCGAGCTCTATGGCCTGAACCAGCCGTTCCTGCTGCAATATGGCTCATGGCTTTGGAAGGCGGCGCATGGCGATCTCTCCAGCTCGCTGATTTCCAACGAAGCGGTACTGACCTCGATCCAGCGCTGCCTACCGCATACGCTGCTGATCGTCGCGCTCGCGCTGTTCATGGCCATGTTGGTGGGCATCCCCCTGGGTATTGCCGCCGCAACCAAGCCCGGCTCATGGATCGACGGCTTCGTCATGGCGATTGCCTCGCTCGGCGTCGCTGTGCCGAATTTCTGGCTCGGCATGCTGCTGGTGGCGTTCTTCTCGCTGCAGCTCAACTGGCTACCGGCCACCGGTGCAGTATCGCTCATGAAAGATCCGTGGGCGTCGCTCAGTCACGCCATCCTGCCGGCGGTGGCGCTTGCGTCTGGTGGCATTGCCGAGGTGGCGCGGCAATTGCGGTCGTCACTCGTCGAGATACTGTCGTCGCAACAGGTTCGCACGCTGCACGCCAAGGGTTTGCCGCCGTCGTCCATCCTGTGGCGTCACGGTTTGAAGAATGTCAGCGTCAATCTGCTCACCGTCGTCAGCCTGCTCGCGAACCGCCTGCTCGCGGCGACCGTCGTGGTCGAGGCGGTGTTCGCAATTCCCGGCATGGGTGGGTTGATCGTCAACGGCGCGATGAACCGCGATTTCCCGGTGGTGCAGGGCGTGGTGTTCACCATGGTCCTGATCGTCGTCACGCTCAATCTGCTCACGGATATTCTGTACAGCGTCCTCGATCCGAGGATTTCATCATGACGGATGCGGTGATGATCTCTGAACGTCGACCGCGACGTCTGTCTGGCTTTGTACGCTGGTTTGTTTCCGACCTGCGCGGCGCGCTCAGCCTTACCTTCCTCGTCGCGCTGCTGCTGATCTCGCTCCTTGGTCCATGGATCTCGCCCTATGCGCCTGCGGCACAGGATCTCGATGCGGCCTTGGCGACAATGTCGCGGGAACACTGGCTCGGCGCCGACGATCTCGGGCGCGATACGCTCAGTCGCCTGATCTATGGCGGCATGGCCTCGCTCTATGCGAGTTTTCTCGCCGTCACGATCGCCGTCCTGATCGGCGTACCGGTCGGTGTCTTGGCGGGCTATCTCGGCGGCTGGGTCGACACGGTGATCAGCCGTGTCATCGACAGCTTCCTGTCGTTCCCGGCCATCGTGCTGGCGATCGCCGTGACAGGTGCGCTGGGCATCGGCCTCACGAACGGCATGATCTCGGTTGGCATCGTGTTTTCGCCGCAACTGGCGCGGCTGGTCCGGGCGCGCACGCTGGTGGTGCGCAATGAGCTTTATGTCGATGCCGCGCGTTGCTTCGGCGGGTCAACGCCGCGCATCCTGTGGCGCCACGTGCTGCCGAATGCCATCCAGCCAGTGATCGTTCAGGTCACGCTCTTGCTCGCGGCGGCATTGCTTGCTGAAGCCAGTCTCAGCTTCCTCGGCCTCGGCATTCAGCCGCCGGATCCGAGCTGGGGCGCGATGCTGGCGCGCGCCTATCAGAACATGGAGATCGCACCGGAGCAGATGTATCCGCCCGGCCTGGCGATCCTGTTCACCGCACTGGCCTTCAACACACTGGGTGAATCGCTGCGCGTTGCGCTCGATCCGACAATGAAACGCAACTAACCAAGACCAAGAATAAGGAAGACGGTGATGACCGCAAGCGCCAAAGAAACCGAATATCTCGCCAAGCTGCACGAGCTATGGGCCAAGGCCTGGCCCAAGGGCACGCCTAACAAGCCGCAATATCCGCATGGCGAAATCGCGCTGACCGAATATTTGCGCGCCTGGGCGAAGCGTAATCCTGAAAAGCCCGCGGTGATCTTTTATGGTCACGTCACCACCTATGCGGAACTCGACGCGCAGAGCGATCGCTTTGCCGCATTGCTGATGGAGAAGGGAGTCCGCAAGGGCGACCGGGTCGCGGTGTTTCTGCCGAACTGTCCGCAATTCCACATCGTGTTCTTTGGCATTCTCAAGCTCGGCGCCATTCATGTGCCAGTGAGCCCGCTGTCGCGCGCTTTCGAGCTTTCCTACGAGCTCAACGACACCGATGCCGAAGTGATCGTGGCACTCGACCAGCTGGTGCCGGTGGTTGATCAGGTGCGCGGCGAGACCAAACTGCGCGAGCTGATCGTCACCAGTTTCGCCGATGTCATTCCGGCCAAGCCCACTATTCCGGTACCTGAATCGATCAGCGGGCCGCGTGTTGCTGTCCCCGGTGCTACCGATCTGTTGCCGGCGCTGGCCGCGATGCCTGCGCCGACGCCGCTGCCGCCGGCATCGCTCGATGATGTTGCCGCGCTGAACTACACCGGCGGCACCACCGGCATGCCCAAAGGCTGCGTGCACACCCAGGGCGACATGGTCTACACGGCGGCAGCCAATTACGGCATCTCGGTGGTTGCCGACGAGGACAGTGTCTTCCTGTCGTTCTTCCCTGAGTTCTGGATTGCCGGTGAGAATTTTGGCCTCATCTTCCCGCTGTTCGCAGGTGTGACGCTGGTTTTGCTTGCGCGCTGGGACGCGGTCGGGGCGCTGTCGGCGATTGATCGCTACAAGGTCAATGTCACCGCAATGCCGGTCGATGGCGCCGTCGAGCTGATGGACCATCCGCGCTTCAAGGAATTCGACCTGTCATCGCTTAATCAGGTGCGTGTCGTCTCGTTCGTGAAGAAGCTCAATCCGGCCTATCGCAAACGCTGGAAGGATCTCACCGGAACGATCCTGACGGAGGCTTCGTGGGGGATGACGGAAACGCATACGTCCAATACCCTCACTGCGGGATTCCAGGACGATGATTTCGATCTCCTGTCGCAGCCGATCTTCGTTGGTCTTCCCGTTCCGGGCGCCGAGTTCAAGATCACCGATTTCGAGACAGGTGAACTCGTGCCGCTCGGAGGCGAGGGCGAGATCCGCGTGCGGACGCCATCGCTGCTCAAGAGTTACTGGAATAAGCCACAGGCCACGGTGGAATCGCTCGTCGATGGCTGGTTGCGCACCGGCGACATCGGCACCATCGATCCCGAAGGCTTCCTGCACTTCCTCGGTCGTCGCAAGGAGATGCTGAAGGTCAAGGGCATGAGCGTGTTTCCGCCGGAGATCGAGGCGCTACTCGGTCAGCATCCGAAGGTGCTCGGTTCAGGCGTTGTCGGCCGCGACGATGCCAGCAAGGGGCAGGTACCGGTCGCCTTCATCCAGCTCAAGCCGGAAGAGAGAGGCACTATCACGCCAGCCGAACTGCAGGCGTGGTGTGCCGAACGGATGGCTGTCTACAAGGTGCCCGAGATCCGCATCATCGACGCGCTGCCGATGACTGCCACCGGCAAGGTGAAGAAGCAGGAACTCGACGCCAACACGTCGCAGTAGATCGAAAAATTACATGACCCCGGGTGCGGTCGGTGCCGCCCCGGATCGCGTCTGTTGTTCACGGAGTGTTTTGATGCCCTTTCGCAAGCTACTGATCGCCAATCGCGGCGAGATCGCCATCCGTATCGCGCGCGCTGCGGCGGATGCCGGCCTTGCCACCGTCGCGATTTATCCGGCAGATGATGCGTTGTCGCTGCATGTGCGGATCGCCGATGAGTCCCGGGAGATCCCCGGCCGCGGCGCCCGGGCCTATCTCGATATCGAAGGCGTGATCGGCGCGGCCAAGGCGGCCGGCTGCGATGCGCTGCATCCAGGCTACGGCTTTCTCAGCGAGAACGCCGATCTGGCCCGCCGCTGCGCCGAAGAGGGCATCACCTTTGTCGGTCCGTCGCCCGCGGCATTGCAGCTGTTCGGCGACAAGGTCGCGGCCAAGCAACTCGCCAAGCGCTGTGGTGTGCCGATCATCGCGGGCACCACGGGCCCCTCGACGCTTGATGAGGTGAAAGCGTTCTTCACATCACTCGGTAGCAATGCCGCCGTCATGATCAAGGCCATGGCTGGCGGCGGCGGCCGCGGCATGCGCGTTGTCGAACGCGCGGAGGATCTCGACGACGCCTATGCGCGCTGCCAGTCGGAAGCCAAGGCGGCCTTCGGCAGCGACGGCGTCTATGTCGAGCGTCTCATTCGCAATGCCCGTCACATCGAAGTGCAGATCATCGGCGATCGGCATGGCGATATCAGCCAGCTCTGGGAGCGTGAATGCACGATCCAGCGCCGTAATCAGAAGCTGGTGGAAGTTGCGCCGAGTCCGTCGTTGTCACACAAATTGCGCAGCCGCATCGTTGAAGCCGCCAAAAATCTCGCGGTGGAGGCGAAGTATGACAGCCTCGGCACCTTCGAATTTCTGGTCGATGGCGAAGCCGGCGAGGGCGACGGCGCCTTCGCCTTCATCGAGGCCAATCCGCGCTTGCAGGTCGAACATACCGTGACCGAGGAAGTGCTGGCGGTCGATCTGGTTCGATCGCAGCTCGCCGTTGCCGGCGGCGCCACGCTGGCGTCGCTCGGCCTCGATCAGGCGTCGGTGCCGAGCCCGCGCGGTTTTGCCATGCAGCTTCGCATCAATATGGAGACCATGGACGCCACCGGCGCCACCAGGCCGACCGGCGGCACGCTCGCGATTTTCGAGCCGCCGGCAGGCCCGGGCGTGCGTGTCGATACGTTCGGTTATGCCGGCTACAAGACCAGTGCGGCATTCGACTCGCTGCTGGCCAAGGTGATCGTCCACTCGCCGTCGAAGTGGATGGATGTGGTCGCCAAGGGCTCGCGCGCATTGCGCGAATTTCGCATCGAGGGCGTCGCCACCAATATCCCGCTGATGCAGGCGATCCTGGCCAATGCCGACTTCCAGGCCAATCGGATCAGCACCAGCTTCATCGATCGCAATGTCGCCGATCTTGTCGCTGCCGCACCGGCAGCGAGCAAGCCGCTATTCGCCGCCAGCGGATCCACCGGTGATGCACGGACGTCTGCCGAGGTCGTGCAACTCGCGCCGGAAGGATCGGTCGCGGTCGCGGCGCCGCTGCAGGGCACGGTCGTGTCCATACCGGTGGCCGAAGGCGATATTGTCAGGCCCGGCCAGCAACTCGCCATCATCGAATCCATGAAGATGGAGCATCTGGTGACTGCAGAGCAGGGCGGTCGCGTCACCCGGATCGCGGCATCCGATGGCTTTACGCTGATGCAGGGCGAGCCCATTCTGTATATCGAACCGCAGGACGTGGCCGGCGACCTCGCCACGGAAGAGGCCGATTTCGATCTCGACCACATCCGGCCGGACCTTGCCGAAATGATGGCTCGTCAGGGCAATACGCTGGACGAAAACCGACCATCGTCGGTTGAACGACGCCGCAAGACCAATCAGCGCACGGCGCGTGAGAACATCGCGCAACTGGTCGATGACGGCTCGTTCATGGAATATGGCAGCCTCGCCATTGCGGGCCAGCGTCGCCGCCGCGCGCTCGACGATCTCATCAGGAACACGCCAGCCGATGGCTTGGTCGCCGGTACGGCCACGGTCAATGCCGCGAAATTCGGCGAGCACGAAGCGCGCTGCATGGTGATCTCCTATGATTACACGGTGCTGGCGGGCACTCAGGGCCATATGAACCACAAGAAGATCGACCGCATGCTGTCGCTGGTCGAACAATGGCGGATGCCGCTGGTGTTCTATGCCGAGGGCGGCGGTGGTCGTCCCGGTGATACCGATCGTCTCGGTCTCACGGGCCTCGATGGTCCGTCCTTCGTGCAGTTCGCCAAACTGTCGGGTCTCGTTCCGGTGATAGGCGTGGTGTCCGGCTATTGCTTTGCGGGCAATGCTGCGATGCTCGGTTGTTGTGACGTTATCATCGCCACGAAGAACGCCTCGATCGGCATGGGCGGTCCTGCGATGATCGAAGGCGGGGGCCTTGGCGTCTATCATCCGGCCGAAGTCGGGCCGGTGTCGTTCCAGTCTCCGAATGGTGTCGTCGATATTCTGGTTGAGGACGAGGAGGAAGCGACACGGGCCGCGCAGAAATATCTGTCCTACTTCCAGGGCGCAGTAACGGAATGGCGTGCGCCCGATCAGCGTCTGCTGCGCCGTGCGATTCCGGAAAACCGGTTGCGCGTCTATGACATCCGCGCGGTGATCGATCTGATCGCCGATGAGGACTCCGTGCTCGAAATCCGGCGTGATTTCGGCGTCGGCATGATCACGGCGTTCATTCGTATCGAGGGCAAGCCATTCGGCCTGATCGCCAACAATCCGAAACATCTCGGTGGGGCCATCGACGCCGCAGCCGGCGACAAGGCCGCGCGCTTCTTGCAGCTCTGCGATGCATTCGACATTCCGATCGTGTCGCTTTGCGATACGCCGGGCTTCATGGTCGGACCGGAGGCGGAGAAGACTGCAATCGTGCGCCATGTCGCGCGCATGTTCGTCACCGGCGCGAGCATCACAGTGCCGTTGTTCGGCATCGTGCTGCGCAAGGGCTATGGGCTCGGCGCGCAGTCGATGATCGGCGGCGGCTTTCACGCCTCGTTCTTCACTGCGGCCTGGCCGACCGGCGAATTCGGCGGCATGGGGCTGGAAGGCTATGTCCGGCTCGGCTTCCGCAAGGAAATGGAGGCGATCGCCGATCCGGTGGAGCGCGAGACATATTACAAGAACAAGGTCGCCGAGCTCTATGCCAACGGCAAGGCGACCTCGATCGCGTCGGTGTTCGAGATCGACAATGTCATAGACCCCGCCGAAACGCGCCGCTGGGTGATGGCGGGTCTGCGCTCGGTGCCGAAGCCGCCCCAGCGCGACAGCCGCAAGCGTCCCTGTGTTGACACCTGGTAGCACCAATCCCGAGGGCATCGTCATGACAACAGCCGCATTCGATACGCCGATCGATGACACGGGAGATGCACTGGTCGGCCCGTGGCGCCAGCCGCGCCAGATGCTGCATGCGCAGACCTATGACTCGCACGCCTCGATTCACGACGATGCGACAGCACAAAAGCTCGGCTTCAAGGGCGGGACCATCGAGGGGCCGACCCATTTCAGCCAGTTCGCGCCGCTCTGCGAACGGCTATGGGGCAAGGCATGGTTCGAGACCGGCTGCATTTCCGCGCATTATCGCGCTGCCGCCTTTGAGGGTGAGGATGTACAGGCCATTGTCGAAAAGCCGATCGATGGCGGCAATTACGCCGCGATCAGGATGATGAAAAAGGACGGCACCGAAGTGCTGCGCGGCAGTGCCTCAATCGGCCGCGATGCGCCAGCCTCCGCCCTCTACATACGGCTGACGGAACTGAAGCCGCTGACCGATGCGGTGATCCTGCGCGACATCGCGGTCGGCATGACCACCGCGCCGCAGATCGTCCGGATGGACTACGACCAGAACATGGGCGAGCTCTATCCATTCTCGCTGGCACAGAAGCTGAGGGTGATCACCGAGCCATCGCCATATTACGCGCCTGAGAGCGCAAGCGCATCGTCATGGGGGCGCGCGATCATCCCGATGGAAATGCTCAGCGTGTTGTTTCAGCACGGCAGCAAGAAGGATCGTCTGCCGGTCAAGGGGCCGGCCGTCGGTCTGTTCGCCGATCAGGAAATCCGGTTGCTGAAAGGTCCGCTGTTCGTTGGAGAAGACTACCGCATAGCGCGCAAGGTCGTCGCGATGTCCGGCAGCAAGCGCACCGAGAGCCTGTGGGTGCGCACCGAAGTCTTCGACAGCTCGAACGCGCTGGCCGCAACGATGCTGCTCAATCTGGCGACGCTCAAGGAATCCTACGCCAGCTACGACCGGGAATACGCAGCACCTCCTCGAAGCCACGCATAGCATGATACGCTATCTCTTGGCTTAAGGCGGTTGGAGCGTTGTATTAGAAATTCCCATCGATCGCGCTGCTAGAGCGATGAAAGCTCTGGCTGGGCTTCTTTCCGAGGCTCAAGAGCTGATTGCCTCCGATTGTAAAGAATGCCCGGTGCGCTTCGGGCAGAGCATCAAGCTATCGCGGAATTATTGTCCGGTCAGGTCATCGTGCATCCACGGTATCGGACGGCGAGGCCATGGCAAGAGCATCGGCAATCATACAAAAATCATCCCGAGATGTGACGCTCGTCACATCCACCTCCAGCGGAGCGCAGTAAGGCTATATGCCTCATCTGGAGGCAATCATGAGTGCATCAGAAGATGAACTGGAGCGATCCTATCGTCGATTATACCACCGCTTGATGATCAGGGCCGGAGTGATTTGCGTCGTCCTCATGTGCGCGATTGTGCTTGGACAGACTGTCGCAGTACCTACCGTCGTGAAAAAAATCGTTTCAGGCTTTAACGATATGCAGCCGTCATCAGGATTGGAGGCGCCACAGCTACGCGCAGGTCGCAGTTGCCGGCTGAAGAATTCCTGGTCTATGATTGGGGTAGCACCATTCGGTCCGGCGGCAGGTATTGAAGACAACGGCTGGCGCATCCAAGTCGAGTCACGCGGCGACATGGGAGCAATTTAGCCGTCAGGAGCGGCGTCCTGAAATCGCCGTAAGTCTAGCTGACAAGTTCTTGACGGGTAAAATTGAGTGCAATTCGCCCGCGGATGGTTTGTCTACCACTTAAGTCCTGATTATCGGCTTTCTCACGGCGCCTTGCAGTCGACCGAGCGTGATACTGAGATTGTGCGCGTTAGTGCACAAGAGTGCGGATCAGAACAGTGACCAGCGTGGCTGATGGCTAGATCAAGCGCTTCACTTGCATTCGAGAGTCCGGAATGGGTGGTGCGCACACTGCTCTTCGTGGACATCGTCGAGTCCGTGCGACTGATGGAGGAGAACGAGGCCGGTACCGTACAGCGATGGCGTCAGCTCGTTAAAACGGTAGATGAAGATATTCTGCCGCGCTTCGAGGGGCGGCTTGTAAAGAGTCTTGGGGATGGGCTCCTGATGGAATTCCCTCAATCTTCCCTCGCAGTGAAAGCTGCCTTTGCAGTCCAGAATGCGTGTGCGGGCATCAATGAAGGCGTTCCGCAAGATCAGTATATCCTCGTCCGTGAGGGAGCTCACGTCGGTCATCTCCTTGCGGACGAGCACGATGTTTACGGGGCTGACGTTAATCTTGCAGCCCGGCTAACGGGGTTGGCTGGGCCGGGAGAAATTGTCGTATCGGCCGATGTTCGCGACCAGCTCGTACCTGTACTGGACGCCGACGTCGAAGATTTGGGAGCTTGTTACCTTAAACATGTGCATGAGCCCGTTCGAGCATATCGCGTCGGCCCACCGGGGCCGCGACCCGTGATCGAGCCAGGTCCTGTATCAATGCCGCAGTTGCGCCCCACTGTCGCAGTCGTGCCTTTTACCGGGCTCGATGATAGCCCGGAACACCGGGTCATTGGCGAAGTGCTCGCCGACGAAGTCATATCCGCGCTTTCGCGTTCATCGGAGTTGAACGTCATCTCGCGCCTGTCGACGTCTGTCTTTCGCGGGCGGGATAGTTCGGTCGAGGAGATCAGCAGCTATCTGACGGCGAACTACGTTCTGTCAGGTTCTTACCGCAAGGCCGGAAGCAAGCTGCGGATCAATCTCGAGCTGGCGTCGTCGTCGAATCTGATGATCGTCTGGTCTGACTCGTTCGTTTGCAGCGCGACAGCTTTGATCAGCGGAAAGGATGGCGCCATTGCGGGTATTGTGACGGCGGTCAGCCTGGCGATCATGGCGCGCGAGCTTGAACGTGCACAGTCGCAATCACTCCCGACCGTCGAGAGTTACACGTTGTTGATGGGGGCGATCGCACTCATGCATCGCCTTTCGGTACAGGATTTTGACAGGTCGCGTCAGATGCTCCAGGTCCTAACGGAACGTATGCCCCGACAGGCCGTACCATGGGCATGGATGGCCAAGTGGCACGTATTGCGGGTCCAGCAGGGATGGACCGATGACTGGAGTGCGGATACGCAACTGGCGCTCGATTGCGGGCGGCGAGCACTGAGCGCCGATCCGCGCTGTTCGCTCGCGCTGGTGGTTATGGGCTTTGCTCATACGAATCTGCTGAAGCAATTTGATGTCGCGCAGGAGCAGTATGACCTCGCGCTACGCGTCAATCCCAACGATGCGATGGCGTGGCTGCTAAAGGGAACGCTTCTCGCCTTCAAGGATGCAGGAAAGTCGGCGGTCGAACACACGGAGCACGCGCTGAAACTGTCGCCGCTGGACCCTCACAGATACTTCTACGATTCCCTGGCCGCAACGGCTGCGCTCTCAGCCGGGCAGTACAAACGCGCCATCGATCTTGCAAACCGTTCGTTGCGCGCAAATCGCACGCATACATCCACGTTTCGTGCGTTGGCGATCGCGCAATGGCAGCTCGGCCTTCATCAAGAGGCGCGCAACACAGTGACTGAGCTGATGAAACTCGAGCCGGGCTTGACGGTCACGAAATATCGCGAGCGTCACCCCAGTGGCGGATATGAAACCGGCCGCATCTGGTCGAGCGCATTGCAGGGAGCTGGTGTACCGAATTAGCAGAGCGGGAGCGAGAACATGTGCACGATGGGTCCTGAAGGCGGTGCAGGTGGTGCTGGGGGCGCAGGCGGCGCCGGTGGCGCAGGCGGTGCCGGTGGTGCTGGGGGAGCGGGCGGCGCCGGAGGCGCGGGCGGTGCTGGAGCCGGACCCTACGGCAGTTACGGGTCGCCGCTGGTTGCCGACGCACTCGTCAAGCATCGCGACGGTATCGTCGGAAGCTGGCTCGGTCAGACCGTCAATCGGTCGCCGCGTGCGCTGGACGACAAGAAGAACCTCGCGCTCTGGGAGCCGTGGGTACGCGCGGCGGTCATCGACTTCGAACTGCTGTCGCATCTCCATTTTACAAGTCACTCGGAGAGATTCAGCTACAAGCAACAGGGCAAGAACGTCTCCCGGACACCGAGCGAAAAGTCGGTCACGGTCTGGCAGTTCCACGTTCAAACAACAGCGAAAGATCCGTCCCCCAAAGCAAAATCGAGCCGGATTGCGACCTTGATCCGTCCGTCCGCCAACATTTTCAAAGGCCAGCTGGAGTTTCTGGATCAATATTCCGATCTTCGCGAGGATCGCGTTTCGGAAATCGCGACCCAGCTCGGTCCTCAATATGCGTTCTGGAGTTCGATCGTGAACTTGCATCCGGAGCGCACCAAGAAGACGATCGAGCTGCTTGATGCTGCGCTCCGGTTTGCGACCGCGGTAGAAATGCGCATCAAGCATGCTCTGGCGTGCTGGCGACCGTATGAACTGTCGTCTCAGGTCCAACCAATCATTCTAACGCCGGGCCACGGGACGTTTCCGAGCGGTCATTCAACCGAGAATCACATGATTGCGCGCATCCTGTGGGAGCTCTACGGACGTGAACCAAAACTGGGTGAGCAGTTGATGCGACAAGCGGCCCGCATCGCGGTCAACCGCACAGTGGCGGGCGTCCATTTCCCGGTCGACACCGCGGCCGGTCAGGTGCTTGGACTGTCACTTGCCCGCTATTTCATTCTGCGAGCGAAAGGCGGGCAGAGGTTCAACGCCTGGCGGTTTGACGGCGGGCGATACGGCACTACTCAGGATTTCGATTTGCATGATTTCTATGATCCTGCAACCGGACAGGAAAAGCTGAGTCCCCTGATCGATCCCCCCTATGTCGATCAGCTCGACTCCACGCCGCCGGCCGTATCACCGATCATGAAGTGGCTGTGGGACGCTGCGCTTGCAGAGGTGAGCTAGCTGCTGGGAAATGGCGGTAGGGCAATCGCATTCGCGAGGTGTGCGTTATGGCAGAAGGACAGAAGCGGATTTCACCCTATCTCGAATGGGCAGTGCTGACCGAGTTCGCGTATCTGCCGGGTGAGTGGTTCTGGGTCTTGTTGGAGCTTGATGGACCAGCGGAAGCCTTTGCCCGTTCCGTGGTGAGCTCGGGACTGGATCAGTCCATTCGAATTCCTGCGGTCTATCAAGGGGCGCCGCCCTCGCTGAGAGGTGCCGATCTCACATGCTGTATGGCGATCGCAAGGCGCGAGGCTCTTTCCGCAATTGTTGGCGGCAATGTATCGCGCGGAGAGGCCAAGCGGTTTGCGCCCTTGCTGCCCTCGATCAATCGAATCGAGCTTGGAACGCCGACGACACATCTGTTCGAGAAGACCGAACCGATCGAGCAGCCGTTGCTGGCCACGAGGCCGTCGCGGCGGGCAATTGTCGCGATCATCGATGACGGATTGGCGTTCGCGCATGAGAGATTCCGTTTTCGGGATGGCCGATCGCGGGTGAAGTATTTCTGGAACCAGGACGATCATACAAATACAGGCATGCCGGCGGGGTTCGGCTGGGGGCGCGAGCTGCAGGAGAACGAGATCAATCAGCTGCTGGTGTCCTGCACGCATACCGGATTGCTGGATGAGGAGGAGTTCTATCGGTTAGCGGGCCAGAAGCTGGTTGCTCGCCGCGCCAAGCACGGAACGCACGTCATGGACCTCGCTTGCGGACGCGATCCGAAGCATGCGGTTCCCGAAGATCCGAGCCTTCCCTATATCATCGGCGTTCAATTGCCGAAGTGGGTGACAGAGGAGACGTCGGGCGCATTTCTGACTCCGAATGTCTACGCCGCCATCTCCTATGTGCTCAGTCGCGCGGATCAGATCTCGGCCGCCGAAGGGACGGGGCCAATCCCTGTGGTCATCAATTTGAGTTATGGGACCATTGCAGGCCCGCACGATGGCACGTCGCAGCTCGAAGCTGCGATTGATCAGTTGATAGCGTCACGCACCGCACCGCTCAGGGTCGTTCTGCCGGCCGGAAATCACTATCTGGCGCGATGTCATGCCTTTGTCGAACTGTCTCAGGCATCCGCCCGTAGCCAGCCGCCCGAGCGCTTGAGGTGGCGCGTGCAGCCTGACGACAAGGCCAACAGCTTTATGGAGCTCTGGCTGCCCAAACAGGCAACAGAGAAGTCCCGGCCCGAAATCGCCATAAGGATTACCACTCCGACGAACCAGCGTAGTCCCTGGATCGGGGCCAACCAGAACTGGCAGTGGCGCGTAGGGGGCCAGCTCAGGTTCTTCGCGAAATACGATGCTGCAGTCGAGGAGCGATCACAGATATTCCTTGCTATGGCGCCCACCGCTGCTCTTGCAACTCCTCCACGTACGGCGCCGTCCGGGACGTGGCTGATCGAACTCAAAAACAAGAGGGAAGCCACGACAGTCGATGTCTGGATTCAGCGCGGCGACACGCCGTTTGGCTATCCGCTGTCAGGGCGACAATCTCGCTTTGAAGACGAGGATTACGTGCGTTTCGATCTTGCCGGACGACTGGAGCAAGACGACAAGGGCTCCAGCCCGGTCCGGCGGGAAAGTACAATCAATGCACTGGCAACAGGGACGCGCGCGATCGTCGCGGGTGCATATCGTCGCACCGACAAGGCTGTCAGCGAGTATTCGGGGGGCGGAGGACGCGCGACGGCGGGTGGCGCGTCCCCAATCCGCAGCCCCGATGTGTCGGCAGTCGGAGACGAGTCGCCAGTGTACAGAAATCTGCTCGCCGCGGGCACGCGCAGCGGGTCCGTTGTGACGATGAATGGGACAAGTGTGGCGGCTCCCCAGGTGACGCGATTGATCTCGGAGTTGATGATCTCGCAGCTTGCCTGCGATCGTCCGGACGTGCAGCGCATCGTGAGAACAGGAGACACAAAGGCGCCAGGTCCGGGATCACCACTTGCTGTGCGACTCGGAGCTGGCCGGCTGGATCGGTGCGGACGTCCAAACAGACCCTAATTATGGGCCGTGTGGAGCACAGGGGACACCGCGGTGTCGAAAGCGAAGGCAGCGAGATCTGCGAGCCGCCAGGCGGCAATACGTAAGAACGCGATCTTCAGCGACCTCGCGCCCGAAACGATTGCCCAGCTGTTTCAGCGAGCGTCTTTCCAGACCTTCGAACGGGGAGATTATATTTTTCGACGCGGAGACCCTGGGACGTGCCTGTTCGGAGTTGTGGAGGGTTCGGTGCGGATGTGTGCATCCTCTCCTGACGGAAAGAGCGTGGTCTTGAATCTGATCGGTGCCGGGCAGACATTTGGCGAGATTGCCGTTCTGGATGGCCTCGACCGGACAACCGATGCAATTGCGAACAGCGATTGTGAAGTCTGGGAAATTGCACGGCGCGATCTGATCCCCCTGGTTAGAACCGAGCCGGCTTTGGCTGCAAAGTTCATTGATCTGTTATGCGCCCGCCTGAGATGGACAAGCGAGCATCTGGAAGAGGTGATCCTTCACGGCCTTGAGGCTCGTCTTGCTCATATCGTTGTAAGGCTGGCGGAGCGCAATCCGCGAATGGATGGATCCCTCGTGGTGAATATGACGCAGCAGAGCGTCAGCGAGATGGTGGGCATTTCGCGGGAGCGCGCAAATAAAATCATATCCGCCTGGGCGGAGCGCGGCTGGGTTCTGGTCAAGAACCGTACACTAGTCCTTCTCAATCCTCAGGCGTTGAGGGACATCGTCTCGCGAAGTTAAAACGCGACGGCGTCTCCACCTATCGGACGTGCGTTTTGCCGCAAAGCAATGAACGATCTGATGCTTTTTGGCTTTGGCGACGGGAAACGGACACTCAATTCCAGACAAGCGCGCGACATAGAGCCAACTCAAGTGGATACGGCGCAGCGTGGATATGGACTCATTGCCGCCCGGCACACACAGCTGTCACATTCCGGTCGTATGAGCTTGGGGGCTTGGTGTTGCCAGTACCTTATCAAATCTGCTTTGGGCTGTTGACGACCTCGGCCCGCAGTCGAGCAGGCGATTTGCGGCTTACATGTCCTTTGCCGATGTTCGAAATATTCGGATCTCGCTCCATCCGCAGCTGCTGCACGCCCTATTTTTAAGGCAGTGCCTGCGCGCGCTTATCTTTTGCTGGGCATTCGCGATCTTGTCGCCAGTCGCGGTTGCAGACGAACGGAGCATGGAATTTGATATTCCGGCGCAGGCGCTGGACCAGGCGCTGAATGCCTTCCGCTCCGCTGCCGGAGTTCATATTTTCTACGAGACCGCGCTGACGGATGGCCGGCGATCGCGGGGGGTTAAAGGCAGTCTTACTCCAGGTCGCGCATTGCAGACGTTGCTCGGAGAGACGGGACTTCTGGCTCGCCGCACGGACGTCGATGCATTCGCCATTCTTCCTGGGCGGGCGGAGCCAGATCGCGCGCAGGCGCCAGCAAGCCACCCCGATGGAGGTTTCGTAAGCGCGCTGCAGAACGGCGTTCTCGATCTGCTGTGTCGAAACAGTCAGACCCGGCCTGGTCGATACAAGGCAGCGCTCGAATTCTGGATTGCCCCGACCGGCGTCATTCAACATAGCGCGCTCATGGCCTCTACCGGAGATGTGGTCCTCGATACAGCTTTGCTGCGGGCGCTTCAGGGCGGCAGCATCAATGCAGCGCCACCTGCCAACATGGCACAACCGTTCATTCTCACCGTTGCGCCGCGCGCGCCGTCCGAAACGGGGGATTGTGTCGGGTCATCCCAGACCAGCAGATAGGCGACCCGGACCGTAGTCAATTTGTCATGCAGTCTTGATAGTCGAAATCGCCCCATCCCGGCATTTGTCGCGCCGGGATGGCTTGCGCCGGTGTCTAATCTGGCGAACTCGAGTTCTTGATTTGTCCGACGGGGCTACCGATTATGGCAGAAACAACGTGGGCACTGCTACGTGATCTGCTCACCGACAGATACACGGAGCTCAAGGCCAAGCTGACACGGCGATTGGGCTCCGAGGAACTCGCCAGCGAGAGTCTGCACGAGACGTGGCTGCGGCTGCATCGCCCAGGACATGTTGGCTCGCTCGAACGTCCTTCAGCGTATCTGTTGCGCATTGCCATCAATATTGCGACCGATCGCTTGCGCGCCGAAAGCAGTCGCGCGCGCCGGTCCGAAATCGATGCCCTGCTCGGAACAGGCGGAGAGTCTGTTGATCCGGCATTGGAATTACAGGCACGGCTCGAGCTTCAGATTGTTGAACGGGCGATCCGCGGATTGCCCGATCGGTCGCGGATGATACTGATCGCCTCTCGGCTTGACGGGCTAACCCACGAAGCCATTGCCAAGCAGCTTGGAATTTCCAGACGTACCGTCCTGTATGAGCTTAAGCGCGCTGTGGAATATCTGGATGCACAGCTCGAGAATGAAGGCTATTCGTCCCCCGATTGCACTCCCAAGTCCCCCGATGCGTCTTAGAAAGGATAAAGTACACAAGTTCGATGGTATTCATCAATGAGAGCGCTTGAGCAATGACGGCCGCGAACTGCTCGAAGGACGAGCTTGAGGCGCTGAAACGCGAAGCCTGGACCAAGCTCCTGCATGTCACGTCGGGTCACGCCAGCAAGGCAGACGTTGAAGCGCTGAAGCTCTGGTGCGCGCAAAGTCCGCATCATGCCGAGGCTTTTGCCCAGGTCAGCGGACGGTGGCGTGTGTTCGGGAAGGCCATCGAGAATGTCGCTCAAATCGGGCGTCCCGTGGGCGCAGAAGCGGATGCGAGAACGCGCATGCCGATCGGGCGTCGTGCATTTTTGGTCGGCGCCCTGGGCGCATCGGCGGCTGGGGCTGCCGTCATGATCGCGCGGCCGCCGATGGGATTGTGGCCGTCACCCGGCGAGTTCGCTGCCGACTACCGGACCGTGACGGGCGAACGTCGCCATATCGCGCTTGCGGAGCGCGCATCGGTGGACATGAACACCCGGACGAGCCTCAACGTCCGGGCTGCGAGCGACGGAGGCGATCAGATCGAGTTGATCGGGGGAGAGGCTGCGTTCGCGACACGGTCCAGACCGGTTGAAGTGATTGCAGGCAACGGCCGTGCTCGGGCGGACGATGCCCAGTTCAGTATCCGTCACAATGGCTCCGAGATCTGTGTGACATGCCTTGAAGGCTCTGTTGATGTCCAGCAGGACGGACGTGCTGCGACACTGCAGAAGAGGCAACAGGTCGTCTATGACGATCGCAATCTGGGTCACGTCCAGAGTGTCGATCCCGTGATGGTGACTGCGTGGCGTGAAGGAGAGCTGTTGTTTCAGAACGAGCCGCTGGCGCGGGTTGTCGAAGAAATCAATCGCTACCGGCCGGGCCGGATCATTCTGGTGAATGAGGCGCTCGGGCAAAGGCGCTTCACCGCGCAGTTCCGGCTGGATCGGCTTGAGGTGGTGATCACCCAGCTGAAAGCGACATTCGGAGCGCGGGTTGTATCACTCCCGGGCGGCGTGGTCCTTGTGAGCTGACTCGTCCGTGTCGGAGTTCGGTTGGAAAAATCAGCGCGGTACGTTGCGCACTTGGCGGGGCTCACTCGTCTATGGTCGTCGGAAAAGTCCGACGGTTGGCTGAAGCCGTGGGGGCGAAGGTCGACCATTTGACCAGAGAGTGCTCATTCATGTTTCTGCCGGTTGTTGACTCCGCACCTCGCTCTTTTTCCGCTCATCGTTTGTCGAAGCACGCGTTGCTGTTTGCTGGTGTAAGCGCGGTCGCACTTTTTGTGGCGAGCGACAACGCGCTCTCCCGTACATTGGGTGGGGCCGCGCCAACTCCGTCGATGGCAGCTATGGCGGCCGCACAGGGCGCCTCGCAGGCTGCGCAGCAGGCAAGCAATGCGCTCAGGCGGGCGACACAGTCTCTTCAGGCCATGCAGGCTGCGCAGCAGGCCGCGCGTGATTTCGCACAGACCGCACCGAACACAGTGAAAAATGGCCTGCAGGCCGGTGGTCTTGTGGTGATGCCGGGCGCGACATCAGGCGCGACCGATGGCGGTGCGGGATTGTGGCAGGGCGCGAATCTGCCGATTGAGTCCGTGACTGGTGGCCGCACGCAGGTCACGGTGAAGCAGAACGAGCAGAAGGCGATCCTGAACTGGAAGGAGTTCAATGTCGGTCGCGAGACGGATCTCTATTTCGACCAACGCGCCGGCGGTGCCAAGGCGTCGGAGTGGATCGCACTGAATCGTGTGGATTCCGGTGCCGCTCCGAGCCAGGTCCTCGGCTCCATTAAGGCCGAGGGGCAGGTCTATGTGATCAACCGCAACGGCATCATCTTTGGTGGCGCGAGCCAGGTCAACGTCAATACGCTGGTTGCTTCGAGCTTGAGCCTTTCCAATGCGCAGTTCATGGCGGGCATCAACAAGGAGCTCTATGTCTTCAACGATTCGTCCGGCAACAGCATCGCGATGCCGCAGTTCGGCTATCTCGGGCAGCAGACTCCCGTAAACGGTAGATCCATCAACGACCCCGCCCAGATCGCGGGCGCGCTGATCGGCGCTGCTCCGGGCGATGTGCGGGTCGAGGCGGGCGCACAAATTACGGCAGCGAGCGGTGGCAAGGCGATGTTGTTTGCGCCGCACGTCATCAATTCGGGGCAGGTTTTGGCGCCTGAGGGGCAGGTGATCATGGCCGCCGGCGAGCAGATCTATCTCAGGACCAGTACTGCCTGGCCTGATCCCGTCACCAACAAGAGCACCTTTCGCGGCCTTGACGTTGCGGCCTCGTCGCCCATGCGGTGGGTGTTTTCTTATGCCCAAGCGGCGCTCGAGAACGACCTCTTCAGCAAGGACGTCAGGAGTATCATTCTTCCAGAAATGGAGCAGCGCGCCGCCTCCGTCGGCTATCGTGTCGTGAACAACGGCATCGTCCAGGCCAATCATGGCAACATCACCCTGACCGGCCGCGATGTGATGCAGAACGGCGCGTTGCTGGCATCGACTGCCCTCAACAACCGCGACGGCTCGATCCGCCTGCAGGGTTTCAGTCAGGGGATGGGATGTTATTCGAGTTCGTATTGCGACCCGTCCGCTGGCATTTTGTGGTTTTGGAAGACTGGCACGGTGACATTGGCGCCGGGCAGCGTGACGGCGGCCATGCCGGATCTGTCCGATACCAGCGAGATCGAGTTGACATCGACGGGCACGCGCTACAGTCCGGGCCGCGTCGAATTGCGCGGCAATCTCATCAATATCGAGCGTGAAGCGAACGTCATTGTCCCCGCCGGCACCATCAGCGTGGTGGCGAGCACCGATGGATGGGCCACCGACAATCCCGTCTCCGGCGAGATAAAGCGCGACGGCAGCCGCATCTATATCGGCGAGGACGCCTATCTCAGCGTTGCTGGATTGCGGGACATTTTGATCGCGATGGAGAGCAATGTCGTTCAAGCGGAATTGCGCATCAATGAGCTGCGCGATTCACCGCTCTTGAGGGATTCCTGGCTGCGCGGACAAACGGTCTATGTTGACCGGCGCGCAAGCGGGACGTTTTCCGACGGCCTGATGTCGGGCGTGCGGTGGATGAAGGACAAGAACGGCAATGACATTCCTGGAGCCTGGCAGGGAACGCCGCTTGCCGACGTGTCGGCATGGCTTGGCGTGGGTAAGACGACCATCGCCGAACTATCAACGCAGGGCGGTTCTATCATCCTGAAGTCGGCCGGCTCGCTGATCACGCGGTCGGGCTCACTCCTCGATGTCTCGGGCGGCTCGGTTCGCTATGCGGATGGCTGGATCAAAACGACCAAGCTGATCGGCGCCGACGGGCGCGTCTATGACATCGGACAAGCCAGACCAGACCAGGCCTATGTGGCGTTTGCCGACGGCTTCACCCGCTCGCACGCCCATTGGGGTGTCACCGAGACCTGGGCAAGCCCGCTCGACAGGGGGGGCGCTCGCTACGAGCGCGGTTACACGGAGGGCCGCAACGCCGGCTCCATCCAGTTCTATACGGCCGAAGGCGTCGTGCTCGAAGGCGGCTATTCGGGCGGCGTGGTCGTTGGCGAACGCCAGGCGGCCTCAGGCAAGCTGGCGCAGGCTGGTCGCATGAAGTTCGGCGGCACGGGAGACGATGATCGGCAGTGGTTGCTCGCCAACCTGATCATATCGAACAGCCCGGTTCAGTTGCCGGCAGACTTCGGCGCGACGACGCCGCTCTCGTCGTTCTGGTATAGCGGCCTCAGCGGTGTCATTTCGCCGCCCAACGACGACTCGTTCCTGCGTCGTACGACCTATCTCGATTCCGATGTGCTGGCGGCCGCGGGCTTCGGCACGATCGAACTTTATGTCTCGAAGAGCTTCACGCTCGAGAAGGGCACGACGCTTGAGTTGACGCCAAGCAGCTCGTTGATCGTTCAGGCCAACTCCACGGACGCCTACAGCCAGAACTTCAGGATCGACGGCGTGATCCGCGCGGCCGGCGGCACCGTCAGGCTCAATCAGGCGGAGAACGTATATTTTGGCGCCGGCGCGGCCATCGACGTCAGCGGTCAATGGATCAATCAACGGACGGACGCTGCAGCAGTATCCGCGCCGGTCATCGGCGGCGGCAACATCGAGGTCATGAATGCGCGGTTCGAGCCGGGTGCCGTCCTCGATGTCTCCGGCGGCGGCTGGTACAGACTGCAGAAGGGCAAGCGCGAGCTACGGGTCGGCGACGCAGGTACGATCACTTTTGCCGGCATCGACGCCGCAGAACTCTTGAAGGCCGATCTGCGCGGCTATGCGGCCGGATCGGGCGGCAGTCTTTCCGTGACCACGAATTCGTCCCTCCAGATCGGGGGCGCGGCTTCAGCGCCCGCGGGCACCGTCCGCCTGGCGGAGACGTTGTATTCCGACCTCGGTTTCCGTTCGGTTCAGGTCACGTCGCGCGGTGACATCACCGTTGCGGACGGCGCCACCATCCGGCAACTCCCGCGCAGCGTCGAGGTGACGGATGCCGCCCGCTTTGACTCGGGTACGTCGATTACCGACATAGGCCCGCTTGTCGTGCTGCCGTTGTCGCAGCGTGCGGACCTTGCGCCGACGTCGCTCTCGCTGACGGGACGCAATGTGACGATCGGAGCCGAGGCTACGGTTGCGACTGATATCGGCGGCAGCATTACCGTTGCGATTCCGAGCAGCACAGCCGGCGGCGCGATCAGGATCGACGGCCGGCTGGAGGCTCTGGCCGGCAAGATCAACGTGTTGGCAGTGTCGGGGACGGTCACTGTCGCCAGCACGGCTGCGCTTGTGGCGAGCGGTGTGCCGGTCATCGAGATGGATCGCTGGGGTGCCCGCAGCGGCGTTGTGCTCGGTGGCGGCTCAGTGACCTTGGATGCGAATTCCGTCGCGATGCGATCGGACGCGCTGATCGACGTCTCGGGCGCCAGCGGGGAAATCGACGTTCCGGTGAAAGGGGTACTCGGATCGCGCAAGAGCGTACCGGTCATGCTCGCCAGCAATGGCGGCTCCATTTCGATCAAGGGCCAGGGAGTGATTGACGGAACATGGCGCGGCCAGGCGGGCGGTGACGGTGCGCGTGGTGGTGCGATATCGTTGTCTTCCTTGGCCTCTCTGACTCTGTCCGACGGTGCTGCCTCACAAGCGGGGTTGGTCTTCCGTCCATCGGTCCTTCAATCTTCCGGCTTCGCCGATCTCACACTCAATGCAACTTCCATTCGGCTCGAGGGCGTCGATCTCACGCTGGGGAGCTCGATCTCGATCAATGGTGCGCTGATCAACGGCAATGGCGCCGATACGCGCCTGTCGGCACCGTCCATCTCGCTCTATGGGTCATCTGCCACCGCTTCAGGGGCAAACGGTACACTGACGCTCGCCGCCACCGTGATCGACGTCAAGCAGGCGTTTATCCGTGGCTTCGCGCAGGCGGTGCTGGAAGCGACCGATATTCGGCTCGCCCCTTACAGCGTGGGACAGTCGGCTTCGCTCGACATGGCCGGCGCTCTGGTCTTGAGGGCAGCCCAAATCTATCCGGACTCGCAAACGAGCGCGACGATCAAGGCGAGCGAGAAGATTACCGTGCAGCAGAACGGCGTCGCTGGCGTGGCGCTATCGGCGGGAGGCTCGCTGACCCTGCAGGCGCCGGTGATTGAACAGGGCGGTACGCTGCGTGCCCCCTTTGGCCAGATCATTCTGAAGGCGACCGACAAGTTGACCCTCGGTGCGGGTAGCATCACCTCCGTCTCCGGCGACGGTCTGTTGCTGCCTTATGGCAATCTCAGCAACAATGAGAACTGGACCTTGCCCACCAGCAGCGGCGTGCCGGTCATTATCACGACTCCGCCGGAGAAGCGTATTACGCTCGAAGCTCCGAGCGTCGATCTTGCGGCCGGATCGGTCGTCGATATCCGGGGTGGCGGCGATCTCCATGCCTTGGAGCATGTACCGGGTCCCGGTGGTTCGCATGACGTGCTGACGCGCCCGGGAATGTACGCGATCATGCCGGCAATGGGCCCGGTGACGGCGATCGGCCAGAGCATCTGGCTCGCCGGCAGCAATGGCGTCCCGGCGGGGTGGTACACGCTTTTGCCGGCACGCTACGCGTTGCTGCCGGGTGCTTACGCCGTTCAGATGATGAGCGGCTCACAGGGCGTGTCGCTTCGGGGATCCGTGGGTCTGGCCGATGGCTCGGCGATCGTGAGCGGCTATCGCGGTAATGCGCTCGACGGCAGTCACGATCAGTTGCTGTCGTCCTGGCGCGTGATGTCGGGGGATGTCGTCCGCAAGTACAGCGAATACAACGAAGCCTTCGCCAATACGTTCTTTGCTTCCGACGCATTCAAGCTGACGCAGTATCGCCTGACCGGAAAGCAAGTCGTTACGCCACGGCTGCCCATGGATGGTGGCGCGGTGGTGTTCAAGGCGACGCAGGACCTGATTCTGAACGGCCAGTTGCGCTCGCAGGCAGCGGAGGGCGGTCGCGGCGGGTTGGTAGATATCGCGGCGGCGAAGATCGCGGTCGTCGGTGCGGACCAGAGTGCAGTAGATCTGCGCACCAATGGGTACCTCGTGCTCGACGCCACCAGCCTGTCGAACTTCGGCGCCGGCAGTCTCCTGCTCGGCGGTATGCGCAGCGGCGATCCGGGCGGCTTGCGGGTGGATGTGACCGCCCGCGATATCATCGTGCGCAACAGCGGCAGCTCAGCGCTGACAGGATCGGAGATCATCCTGGCCGCGAGCGAGACGATCGACATTGGCGCCGGCAGTGTCATCGCCGCGCGCGGTGAAGCGCCACGCGGCGCGGGCGATCTCGTGATGGCGCCGCAGGTGGCTCGCAACGGTTCCGTGGCGCCATCACGGGATTGGGGTGCGCTGATCCGACTCTCCAACGGCGATGCGGTGCGTGTGATCCGCGAGAACGTAGATCTTACGGCCGGAGGTGTGGTCACGATCGGCGCAGGAGCGACGCTTGCGGGCGGCAAGGCGCTGCTGATCGACGCCACGCGCAACACCTATATGAGACCCGGGGCGCAGCTTTCGGGCGCAACTTTGTCGGTCGCTTCCGGCCGCATCGGCTTTGGCGGCGGCAGCGGCCTGGTGCTCGATCCGGTGGCGTTGGCCATGCTGCGCAACACCGAAAATCTGATCTTGCGCAGCTACACCAGCATCGATTTCTACAATGCCGTGGACCTCTCCGGGCTACGTTCGGTGAATTTGGATGCCGCTATTCTCACCGGCTATGGCACGAGTAATATCGATATCGTCGCCAACCGGCTGGTGCTGGAAAACACGACAAGCACCTTCAGCGAGCCGATCGGCGCCGGTCATGGCCGCCTGAATCTCGTCGCGGAGGAATTGGCTTTCGGTCAGGGCGCCAAGGCGCTGCGCGGATTCGATACGGCAGTGCTGACTGGCACGACGCGTATTGTCGGCGAAGGCAAAGGCTCGCTTGATGCCGGCAACGCGGCAGTGACATTGTTCGCGCCGCTTCTGACCGGCCGCGGCGGTGCGGCGCAATCGCTGACCACGACTGGCGGGCTCACGGTTGCGGCGCATGGGACGACAACACCGGCGCGAGACCAGAACAGTCTCGGTGCACGCTGGAGCTTGACCGGCAGTTCGGTTCTTTTCGGCGGACGCGCCGACGCTCTGGGCGGCACTGTCGAGCTGACCGCCACGCGTGGCGATGTGATGCTCGCGGCGGGCGCGCTGATCGATGTCGGCGGGTTCGGCAAGCAATTCTTCGACGTCGCGGAATACACAGATGCAGGGCGGATCGCGCTGACGGCTACTGGCGGCTCCGTGCAGATGGCTGCTGGCGCTGTGCTTGACCTCGCTGCGCAGCCGGGCGGCGGCGGCGCAGGTTCACTCGCCATCACGTCGGATGGCAGCCAGGTGGTGCTCGACGGCACGATCAGGGCGCAAGCAGCAGCCGGTCTGCGTGGCGGCGCGTTCTCGCTCGATATTGCGCAACTGCCGAACTTCGCGGCGCTGAACCAGCGCCTGAACGAGGCAGGTTTCACCAGATCACGTGGGTTCCGCATCCGCGCCGGGGACGTCATGGTGGACGGCACGACGCTGACGGAATCGTTCACGCTGGCAGCAGACCGTGGCCGCGTGACCATCGCCGGCACAATCGATGCGCGAGCCCGCTACGGCGGCTCGATTGCCATCTATGGCGGCAACGGTCTCACGATGACTGGCGCTGCCGTATTGCAGGCAGGCGCGACCGATAGCGAGGATCATCTCGGCTCCGGCCGCGTGACCCTCGGCATCTCGGGCGGCGCACTTGCGGTTCAGGGCGGCCTGATCGATGTGGCGGGCGGCGAGGGCGGCAAGGTCACCCTGCGGGCGCCGGTGATCGTGCAGCCGGGCGCCGACACTGTGAACGTCGCCTTTGCCGGCAGCATCGCCGGCGCGCGTGAGATCGTGCTCGAAGGCTTCAAGCAGTTCGACCTCGCGAGTCTTGCAAGCAATCCCAACTTCGTCGGTGTGAAGATCAACAGCAGCGGCCAGGCCGAACTCGATCTTGCCGCTGTGGCCGCCGGCAAGCTCAACGTGCTGGCAGATTACGGCGCCGGCACGCTGGTCGAGTTCGTGCGCGATTTTGATATCTCAGCCGCCTATGCCGGTCTCGGTAGTCTCGTCAGCCAGTCGAACTTCCACGCTCGCCCCGGGATGGAGCTCAATTACGCCGGCGATATCGTACTCAAGTCCAACTGGAATCTTGGCGCGGGTACTGTCGATCAGGCCGCCGCGATGGCGGCCGGCGTTATGGCTATCGACCCGCTATTGGGTAAGGCTTACGTGGTTCCGGGTCAGGAAGGCAGGCTCCTGCGCGACTATACGACAATGGTCTACCGTACCGGAGGCAGCATCCTCGGCGAGTCCGGCGCGCTGACATTGCGTGCCGAAGGCAGTATCGATCTCAAAGGTAGCATCAGCGACGGTTTCTTCCAGTTCGGCAATACACTCGATAGTCGATATATCGAGCTCAACAAAACGACCGGTTCGATGCTGACGCTCGTCCTCAATGGCGGCCGCAACAATACGAGCAACAACCTCACAGCCTATAGCAACACGCTGACGGCCCTTCCTGCCTACTATGCGGGCATCAACTTCTCGACGCAGGGCATTTTGAAAACGCAGACCCCTGTGACGGGGAGCACCGCGGTCCCGTTCGATCCCGCAGCGAATACGCCCGCCGCCCCATCGCCCAATGCGCTCGGCAATGCGGTGTTGTTGCCCTCAATCACCAGGATGGACGGGACCACGGTTGCCGCGACATCCTGGAGCGAGACTCTCGTCGCCGGCGCAGCGCCGGTGGGCCAGAGCGCCGACCCGACGCGTCGCGCGGCTGGCGCTGCCGGCAGCATCACTTTGAGTGCCCAATCGCCCATCTCCTATATCAGCGGCGGGACAACTGTGTCCGACATTACTCTCGTGGACGCGGATCCGGGCTACAGCGCTCTCTTGAAGCCGAACGCAACGGGCGCGGTGAACCCTTCGTCCTGGCTCGCGACCCTCGAGACTGCGGCAGGGGCGCGCCTGAATGCAGGGTCGAGCGCAGTCATCAATCTGGGGACCACCGGCGAAGCCGGCTACACCTATCTGCTGAACTTGTGGACGGCTTACGCAGCAGCGAAGGGAGTAACCGACTACAAGATCATTACCGCCAGCAGCCGGGTCAATGTCCTCACGAATTACTCCACCTTCGCCGATTTCTATACGACACAGATACTTCCCAACCTGCGCACCATCGCGCTCCTTTATTCGTCGGTTCAGCCCAGCACGACGACGAGCGTGATGACGCCCATCACGGCTGTGCGCACCGGAACGGGTGACATCACGATTGCCGCGAACGGCGACATCAGGCTGAGCGAAGCGGCGTCGATCTATACCGCCGGCCGGCGGGATCTCGCGCTGCTCGATGATTTCACGACGGCACCCGACAGCGCCGCATTCGGTGTCGGGGGCGGACATCTTCAGGTCGCGGCTGGCGGCAATATCGAGGTGACACTTCCGGCCGATCGCACCCAGATGCAGCACTACACCGAGTGGCTGAAGAAGCAGGGGGCCACCGATGCATCCTACGTATTCGGGCCTTACAGGCATTCTGCATTGGGTGACCAGCCGGCCAGGCAAAGCGCCTGGTGGATCGACTACGGCAATTTCGAGCGCGGTGTCGGGGCGCTCGGTGGCGGAAACGTCGCGGTCAGCGCCGGCGGCGATCTGGTCAATCTGACGGTCGCGCTTCCGACCAACGGCCGTGTGCGCGGTGGCCGCTCTGTCGACGAGCGTAAGCTGCTGGAGCTGCGCAATGGCGGATCGATGTCGGTCGAGGCAGGTGGGGCAATCCGCGCCGGTTATTACTATGTCGGGCGCGGAGCCGGGACGATCGAAGCGGCTGAATTCGATTTTGGCCGCTTGGTCAACGTCCGTATTGGGCAGAACCAGCTGACGACCTATGCGATCGCACCTATCCTGTCTCTCGGCGACGCAACGCTCGATGTGCACACAGCCGGTGATCTCATATTGCAAACCGTGCTTGACCCGTTGCTGGTCGGCAAGGGCGAGGCCAGCGAATTGGCCTATATGAGCGGCCAGACGGATCGCACAGCGCTGACGCTTACCTCGACCGGCGGCGATGTCGGGATTGTCGGTCAGGTCGACTATCTGTCGAAGGATATCGACTTTGTGAGCTCCTCGACCGCCGCACGTTACTATTCCAGGGTGAACAGTCTGGCCGGAAACCTCTATCCGTCCAGGGTTCGCATCACGGCGCTGAATGGCTCTGTCCTCAATGCCGGTGTGATCTATACTCTCCCAGGCAGTCGTCCGGAGCTGCGTATCCTTGCTGGAAACGATGTCTATCCAGGGTCAATCCTCATGTCCCGGGCGACGCCGGCCATGATCCCGTCTCCGTTTGAGCCAGTGGGGGGCGACGGTTCGCTGATCCAGTTGCCGAGCTGGTATGACTTCCACGCCGTTCTCTACAACGACATCGTCACGCCCCCGAGCAATCTGGCCGGTCACCAGTTGCATCACTACGGTCTGCGCAATCCCGAGCATCTGCCGAATGAGAACGACTACGAACCCAGCCGCATTTATGCGCTGTCCGGGTCGATCATCGGCTCACCGCGACCTGTGCAAGGGCCCGGGACGCCGTCGGCCATCGTAACGAACGAGGCAACCTGGTTCAGGGCAGGCATGGATATCCGCGACATCGACTATGCACCGCGCAATATCCGAACGACGGACGTCACCTTGCTTGAAGCCGGCAACGACATCATTGGCGGCTCCAATCCATACTCCTCGTCCATGCTTGGCGGGCGCTATGGCGGGCATGTCGATATCACGGGGCCGGGCGCGCTGGTGCTCTCGGCGGGACGCGATGTCTATGGCACCGATCTGGCGCTCTACAGCCGCGGAAATAAGGGCTACGGCACCAACAACCGCGTCATTCCCGGCACCAGGATCGCGGGTCTTCCCGACGAGGGCGCGGCGATCACGGTGATGGCCGGGTTGAACGGCAAACAGCCGTCCTATGCGGCGTTCATGGCGGCCTATCTCGATCCGGCCAATGTCGCCGCGATGCCGGACTACCTCAAGACGACACTGGCCGATGGCACGGTTGTTCCTCTCTATCTCACCGACGCCGCCGAAACGCGCAAGAGCGGTAGCGTAAAGACCGTGCGCGACGGCCTCGTCTCCTTTGTCGAGAAGATTACAGGTGAAAAGCTGACACCACTCGATGCCTGGACCCGGTTCCAGGCGCTGCCGCAATTCACGCAACAGCGCTTCCTGCGTCAGGTCTATATGCAGGAGTTGCGGGAGGCGGGAGCAGATCAGAAAACCCCCGGAGAAGATGGGCGGCCGCGTAATCAAGGTTACAACCGCGGCTATGCGGCGATCGATAAGTTATTCCCCGGTCACGACTGGAAGGGTGACGTGACGATGGGCAACGGGCTGTTCCGCACCATGGCCGGTGGCGACATCGAGGTGCTGACGCCGGGTGGCGGTTTGCAGGTTGCGGCGCTGGGGACGGACGCTGGCGCCGGCTACGGCCTGGTCACTCTCGGCTATGGCGACATCAACATCTTCGCCCGCAACAACATCATCGTGAACCGCTCGCGCATCCTGACCTTCGCCGGCGGCGATGAGACGATCTGGTCGACGCTCGGCGACATCGATGCCGGGCGCGGCGCCAAGACGACACGCGTGCCGTCGGCGCCGGAGATCCAGACCGACGTCGATGCGGTGACGACCGTGCGGGAGACGCCGGACATTTCCGGCAGCGGCATCGGTACGGTCGTCGGCTTCATCGGCACGGTCGCCGGCGTGACAAGCGTCGAGGAGGGCGACGTCAGCCTGATCGCGCCGCGGGGCACGGTCAATGCTGGCGACGCAGGCGTGCGCGTGAGCGGTAACCTCAATGTCGCGGCTCTCTATGTGCTGAATGCGAACAATTTCAAGGTCTCTGGCGAGATCAAAGGTTTGCCGCCAAAGGAGAATTCGATCACTCCCTTGAAGCTTGAGGGCGGCGAAGCGAGCAAGGCAGCCACCGACGCGGCGAAGGATGTCGCGCAGCCCGGCAAAGCCCAGCAGGCTTCTGTCATCATCGTCGAGGTGCTTGGCTATGGCGGCGGAGACAGCGGTTCAACTCGCCAGCAAGAGGACGAAGGCCGCGCGCTGCGGGATCGACGAAGCTACAATCCGAACAGCGCGGTGCAATATGTTGGAGCCGGTTCGCTGAATGGCGAACAGCGACGACAACTGATCGAGGAATGATGCCTCGCGCTTTGCAAGCCGTCGGACCTGGACGAGTGTCCCCAATCGGGCCGCTCGTCCAATAACTCACATCTTCCGGTCATCCGGTTTGAAATCGAGCCCGATGTCGAGAACGCCGACGCTATGGGTGAGCCAGCCGATCGAGATCAGATCGACGCCGGTGGCAGCGATGTGTGGCGCAGTCGTGGGTGTGATGCGGCCGGAGGCTTCGGTTACCGCACGACCTGCGACCATCGCGACGGCTTTTGTGAGCGTCGCCGGATCCATATTGTCGAGAAGCACGGCATCGACACCGTGATCGAGCGCCTCGCGCAGCTGATCGAGCGTATCGACTTCGAGTTCGATCTTGACCAGGTGGCCAACACCAGCTTTGGCCCGCTTCAACGCCTCGGTGACGCTGCCAGCGATGGCGACGTGATTGTCCTTGATGAGCACGGCATCGTCGAGGCCGAACCGGTGATTGCTGCCACCGCCAACACGGATTGCATATTTTTCGATGGCGCGCAGCCCTGGCGTTGTCTTGCGCGTACAGACAATTTGCGTCCGGTAGTCTCGGACTGCTGCAACCACAGAGGCCGTTGCCGTCGCAATGCCGCTCAGGCGACACAGGAAATTCAATGCAACCCGTTCAGCGGTCAGAATACCTCGCGCGGGGCCGGTGATCGTGGCGATCACATCGCCGGGCGCCAGGACTGTGCCGTCGTTGCGCGCGATCTGCATCTCGATCGCGGGATCAATCAGTTGAAAGGCTAGACGAGCGAGGTCTAGCCCGGCCACCACGCCGGGCTGGCGCGCGACAAGAAGTGTCGTGGCGCGTCGACCGGCTGGCACGATCGCATCGGTGGTGAGATCTCCGGCGCGTCCGAGATCTTCAAGCAACGCCATGCGAACCAATGGCTCGATCATGACATGGGGGAGCGGCGAGGGCGTCATGGCGATCCTTTTGGGTTAGGCGACGAGTTCCGGGATGTCGTCTCGTGCGGTTTGAAACGCGTCATCAAGGCGCAGCGTCGAACGCTGTGCCAGACTCGTGTGCTTCGGGAAGTCGGAGCGTGCATGCGCGCCGCGGCTTTCCTGGCGCCGCAGGGCAGCGATCACGATCATCAAGCCGACAATTGCGGGGTCGCTTGCAGCTTGCTGCGAAATTGCGAGGGGATAGAGCGCGCGAGCGGCGGCACGCAGGCTTTCGCCATCGCGCAACACGCCTGCGGCACGCGACAGAATAGGGCGCACTAAAGCTGGATCGCTGTTTGTTACTCCACCGGGCAACATTGGTTGGCGCCGCCGGGTGGAGGTCGTTGCGGCAATATTCCGGGCAACCCATTCGCCACACACAGCCACCTCGAGGAGTGAATTACTGGCGAGCCGGTTTGCGCCATGCAGGCCAGTGCAGGCTGCTTCGCCGGAGGCCCACAGACCGTCGACGGCGGTTCGCCCGGCCCGGTCAACCAGTATCCCGCCCATATGGTAGTGCGCAGCGGGACGGACGGGGATCGGCTGCGTAACAGGATCGATACCTGCGTCGCGACAAAGCGCCGTGATCGCCGGGAAACGCCGCGCAAAGTCGAGATCCTTCACGCCCCTTGCATCGAGAAAAACCCGATGTCCCGCCGCCATGTGTCGCCAGACGGCGCGTGCAACCACATCGCGGGGCGCAAGTTCGGCGCCGGGGGCACCGGCCATGAAACGATCGCCATTGCCGTCGACAAGGATCGCACCTTCTCCGCGTACGGCCTCACTGATGAGTTTGAGTGGAGAGGATTTGCTGTCGAGCGCTGTCGGATGGAATTGGATGAATTCAAGATCGGCCATGACAGCGCCGGCGCGTGCCGCGAGCGCGAGGCCCTGGCCGAAGGATCCAGCCGGATTCGTCCCGTGCAGAAACAGACCTCCGATGCCACCGGTCGCGATGACGACACGGTCGGTGGCAAAGAGCACGGGTCCTCGGCCGGTGTGACCAAGAAGACCCACTACTGCATTGTCTTCGATGACCAGGCGCTGTGCCGTAGCTCCCTCGATCACCGTGATAGAAGGTGTGTCGCGGACCTTGCGGACCAGGGCTCGAATAACGTCCCGGCCCGTTGCGTCACCTCCGGCATGAATGATCCGGCGGCGCGAATGCGCAGCCTCGAGGCCGAGGATGATCTGGCCGCTGGCATCCCGATCGAAAATGACGCCGAGCCGCGCCAACTGTTCGATTGCGTCGGGCGCTGCGGCGAGGATTGAGGCCGCGACGGTTTCGTCGCACAAGCCATCACCGGCGGCGAGTGTGTCTGCCAGATGCAGTGAAGCGTTGTCATCCGCCCCGATACTGGCAGCGATACCGCCTTGCGCGAGTGCGCTCGACGATTCCGAGCCCAGCGGCGCGCCGGTCAGGAGCAGCACCGGTTGCGGCGCCAGCGCAAGGGCGGTCATGAGGCCGGCGATGCCGCCGCCGATGATGACCGGAGCGCCGTCCGTATCGTGCAATGCTGTCATCTGACGGCCAGCATTCGCTCGACTGCGAGGCGTGCGCGCGCTGCGACATCGTCGTCGATCGTGACCTTGTGCTGCATCGTCTCCAACGCGTGACGGATGTTGCCGAGCGTGATCGTCTTCATGTGTGGACACAGATTGCACGGACGGATGAATTCGAGGTCCGGGTACTGGATGGCGACATTGTCGCTCATCGAGCATTCCGTCAGAAGCACGACGCGCGGCGGTCGTTTGCTTGCGACATAGGACGACATGGCGGCCGTGGAGCCCGAGAAATCAGCCTCCGCCAGAACGCCCGGCGGGCATTCCGGGTGTGCCAGCACGACGACACCGGGGTGGTTCTCGCGCAACTGACGCACCTCTTCGGCGCTGAAGCGCTCGTGCACCTCGCAATGACCGGTCCAGGTAATCACTTTAACTGTGGTCTCGGCGGCAATGTTCCTGGCCAGATATTCGTCCGGCAGCATGATCACGCGTTCAACGCCGAGCGACTCGATCACCGCCTTGGCATTGCCCGAGGTGCAGCAGATATCCGACTCAGCCTTCACCGCTGCCGAGGTGTTCACATAAGTCACGATCGGCACGCCGGGATAATTTTGCCGCAGCAGCCTCACGTCCTCGGGCGTGATGGAGTCGGCAAGCGAGCAGCCGGCGCCGCGATCGGGGATCAGCACGGTCTTCGACGGATTGAGCAATTTGGCCGTCTCGGCCATGAAGTGAACGCCGGCGAGAACAATGACGTCGGCCTCCACATGCATTGCTTCGCGCGCCAGCGCGAGACTGTCGCCGACTATGTCCGCGACGCAGTGGAAGATGTCCGGTGTCTGATAGTTGTGGGCAAGGATGACCGCGTTGCGGCTCTTCTTCAACGCGATGATCGCGTCGATATCTTCTGACAGCATCGACCATTCGATCGCGGGGATCGCATGGCGCACTTTCGCATAGAGATGTTCCGAAGGACGCAGTTCAGGTATCGACAGCATATCATATACTCTCGTTGAGCATATATTATACTGTAATCGAGTATAAGCCTTGTCAAGCCCCCGAGACGGGAAGTTTGGTTCCGGCGATGGCGCGTTCCGCAAGGACGGCACGGCGAAAGCGGAAGAGTTTTGCAGGACGTCCGCCGGTGTCCTGGCTGGTTTCGCCAGTTTCCTCAACGAGTTCCTGCTGCTCGATCAGGCGGCGGAAATTCGGCTTGTGCACTTGCCGTCCCGCCAGCGCCTCAACACAGCGTTGCAGTTGCAGCAGCGTGAATGTGTCCGGCATCAATTCAAATACGACAGGATGGTATTTGATCTTGGCCCTGAGCCTTGCAATTCCGGTGGCCAGAATCCGGCGATGGTCCAGGATCATGGGGTGACCCGGCGTGTTCGACAAAGCCGCACGTGTAGACGTGGATGCTGAGGAATTTCCGCGTGTCGCTTCGGGGATCAGTTTCGCTTCATATAATAGTTCGTAGCGCTGCAGAACCAGTTCCTCGTTCCAGCTGTGCTCTTCGAAACCGAACAGCATGGCCGCGCGCTGCCGGCGAGCGCGCTGTGTCGCCCGATCGGATGCTGCAGAAGCCCAGGCCTTGAGCCCTGGCTGCAGAGCTTTCTCCATCAGCGGCGGTGGGCCGTCACGATGATCCTCCCAGGGGAAATAATCATACCAGCCGCGCCATCTGGCCTCGTGCTCGCCGAATGCCGGTTGTTCTCGGGTCAGGCCAAGATAGCTGATCGAGATGACATGCTGCCCAGTGGCGCCAGCGCGATCGCGATCGGCAAAGGTGTAGAGCTGTTCGACATAACCGAGCGGCAACCGTGTCTGCCGTTCGACCCAGGCACGGAGCCCCGATTGCAGCGAACGATGGGCGAGTTCGAAAGGCCCGGAGGGCAGGGCGCGCTGATCCTGGATCGTTAGAACACGAGGCTCACCCGAGGTCACGGCGACCAGCACGGCAACAAGATCAGCCGCAATTCCTTGCGGTGATGACTGCGCTGCCAGACGCACATTTGGCTTGGAAGCGGAGCTGTCGAGCGGGTCCATGAGCTTGTCTGCTTAGGTTTTCATAGGGGCAGGGTGAAAAAGCTGCATCGCGAATCCACGCTGATATTTTAACATGAGGCTGCAACGCGACGCTCAGGGCAAGAGCGGTCCCCAGACTCGAGTGGGTCGCTTCAACGCACTTTCTCCCGAGTGGGCGGGAGGGAAACGCATTCCACGGATTTTCCACGGATCGACGTGCGCGGTTCGCGCATCATTCTGTGCCGACTTGCCGATCAGATTTTCGGAGGGGTGAAAAGCCCAGCAATCACGGGCTTTAATGGTGGGCGCACAAGGGATCGAACCTTGGACCTCTCCCGTGTGAAGGGAACGCTCTCCCGCTGAGCTATGCGCCCGGGATGCCGTACAGACCAAAAGGCCGGGCGGTAATGGCCCGGCGGGGACTGACGTCAGTGGCGCGATTTAGGGAATAGGGGGCGGGGGTGTCAAGCAAACCCTGCCGCAAGTTCTAACAATAAGTCCGCACAATAGGTCTCCCGATCCGGCCGGACGGCCAATCTGGGTTCCTGGCTCGCGATTTAGCCCGGTTGCGGGGCGCGGGAGGCATGGGACTGCAGCGCCCGGATCCGGTCGGCGAGGGTGCTGTTGGGGGGGAAACCTGCGTCATTGGCCGGGCGCGGCTGGGCTGTGGGGGCCGGTTCGGCGGCCAAAATCGCCTCGATGGGGGAATTCGGCCCTTCCAGCGTCATGGCCATCTTGGCCACTTCGGCGGCGATGTCGTTGATGCGCTCGCGCAGCAGGGCGTTTTCCATGCGCTCGGTGGCCCATGCACTCTCGGCCTGCTGGTGGATGCCGTTGAGGTCGCGCTGCAGCCTGGCGTGCTCCTCGCGGGCGGTGGCGAGTTCGGTCTCCATCGCGGCCTTCTCGGCACGCAGTTTCTCGATCACAGGCGAGGCCTTGGCGCCGTTCATGGCGGCGAGTTCGACGCGCAGGTCGCGCGCGATCTGTTCGGCGGCTTCATTGGCCTGGCGCAGCTGACTGTTCTCGAAATCGCGCTCGGCCAGGATCTTGCTCTGGGTCGAGAGCTGGCTCTCGAGGTCGGTGACGCGGGTGCCGAGCTGTTCGGCTTCGCGGACCTGGATGGTCAGTTGCTGATCGAGATCCGTCACGCGCTGGCTGAGATTCTCGACGCGGGCGCGGGCTTCGGTGAGTTCGCGCGTCGCGGTGTCGGACTCGCCGCGCTGCAGCTCCAGCCGGTGCTGCGTATTGGCGAATTCCTTTTCGGCATCGCCGACGCGGGCCTTCAATTCCTCGACCTGCGCGCGCACGGCAATGAGTTCGACCTGACGGCTGTCGGCCACCATGGAGCGGTCCGAGAGGTCGTGGTTCAGCTTGGCGAGTTCGGCCTGCTTGTCGCTCAGGGCCTGTTCGGCCGCGCGCAGCGATGCGGTCTTGGCGGTGAAGTCGTTTTCCGTGACGCCGAGCTTTTCTTTCACGGCGGCTTCACGGGCTTCCAGCGCGAAGATCGTGGCGTTCTTCTCGCCGAGCTCAAGCTTCATGCGGTTGATGGCGTCGGACTTCTTGCCGAGTTCGGCGAGCTGGCTGGTGGTCTTGTTCTTGAGCTGGTCGACGCTCATTTCCAGCCGCCGTGCCGCCATCGCGAATTCCGCGCGTAGCTGGTCCTTGTCGGCCTGGATTTCCGCCATCGACAGCGGCGTCGCGGCTTCGAGCCGGCGGGTGGTGAGGCGGACGGCGCGGTTGTGCACCAGCGGCATGATCATCAGGCCGCAGAGCATCGAGACCAGAAAACCGATCGCCAGATACATGATCGGTTCAACCATGACGAATGCTCCCACGCTCTCAAAATGCAGCGGTTAGCATGCCATGGCACCGCCGGCAAAGACAGCGTAACGCCTCGTTAACCTTTATTCGCCCGTTCAGAAACGCTTGATCACGAACTCTCCAATCGAAGAGGTCAGAACGGGTTCCAGGTCGCGCTGGGAGTATATTTGAGATAGCCGATATTGGCGCCGAGCCGCAGGCCGAGACCCGACCGGATCGGCACCAGCACGACATTGTTGGCGGTCAGTGCCGTCATGCCGAAGCCGCCGATGATATAGGCAGAGCCGTCGATACCGGCGAAGCGCTGATAGATCGCCTGCGTCGCCGGCAGGTTATAGACCAGCGTCATGGTGCGGGCGCCGTCGCCGCCCCAGTCGAAGCCGACCGACGGACCCTGCCAGTAGACTCTGAGATCTCCGGCATTCTTCGTATAGAGCGTGCCTTCGCCGTAACGCAGGCCTGCCACAATTGCTCCGCTGCCTTCCTCGCCCAGAATATAGCCGTTCGGCAGGCCCCACTGGCTGACGGCCTTCTCGATCACCGAGGCGAGGCCGCGCGAGACGTTGCCGAAAAACCGGTGCCCAGCCGTCATCAGTTCCTCTGACCGATAGGTATCCGGTCCAGGCTGGCCGCGCGGCGGTTGCTGCGCGGAGGCCGGCGAGAAGGCGAGCGTAAACGCGGCTAGCGCCACCGCTGCCAGGCGTGATGCGAAGGTCATGAAAAGAACCCCTGGTATTTCAAATTTGCGACCGCGGCTTTAACCGGATGCTGACAAGCACGGTTTAACTCTGCAGTCATTGTCCCCGACTCCCTATACTATCGGTATCAACTATGACGGCACAACGGCGGGAATTGTCAGGCTGGAGCCGTGGAATTGCCTTGATTCTGCTGCTGGCGGCCGCTTTCGTTCCGGCCGGAGCGCAGGCTGCGACCAGTGAGCGCGTGGTCACCGACCGGTATACGGGTCTCGCGATCAGCGGTTTCGATCCGGTGGCCTATTTCACCGAAGGCCGCCCGACGCTGGGGCAGCCGGATTTCGAAATGTCGGAAGAGGGCACCGTCTGGCGCTTCCGCAATGAGGGCAACCGCGCCTCCTTCGCCGCGCATCCGGATATCTATGGTCCGCAATTCGGTGGCTACGATCCCGTCGATGTCGCCCGCGGGGTCGCCTTTGCCGGCAATCCGCGTTTGTGGCTCATCACGGGCGAGCGCCTTTATTTGTTCGGCCGGGAGGAAACCCGCGACGCCTTTGCTGCGGCACCGGCCAAATATCTGCCCGGCGCGCGCAAGCGCTGGCCGGGCGTGCAGGATATCCTGGCCAAATAGCGCACGGGTTCAGCCGCGCGTGCTCGCGCTGCTGTCACCCCAGGCGATGAATTCCGGCACGATAAAGTCTTCCCGGTCGCCGCCGAAGCGAACCGCCTTGCCAAAGGTGTCCGTCACCTTCCCGCCCGCAGCGACCACCACGGCATGGCCGGCGGCCACATCCCACTCACAGGTCGGCGCCAGCCGTGGATAGATGTCGGCCTGGCCCTCGGCCACGCGGCAGAATTTCAGCGCCGAGCCGAATTCCTGTCTGACAGCACCGGGGCGGCTGGCGATGAAAGCCTCGGTTCGCTGGTCGCCGTGGGAGCGGCTGACCGCAGCGGTCCATGCCGCGCCTGGAGCAGGCGCCGCGCGGGTCCGGATCGGTGTGACCTTGCGGATGGACAGGTCTGGTGCGAGTTCAACACGTTCGGCGCCGCGGCCGACCAGCCCGCGCCAGATCAGCCCGAGGGCGGGGGCGCCGACGATGCCCAGCAGCGGAGTGCCATCGACGATCAGGGCGATATTGACGGTGAACTCCTGGCGGCCGGCGACGAATTCCTTGGTGCCGTCGAGCGGATCGATCAGAAACAGGCTGCCGGCATAGGGTGGCGTGGCGAGATGGAGGCGCTCCTCGGACAGCGCCGGGATTCCCGGGAACAGCCGGGCCAGTCCTTCGCCGATCACCTGATCGGCCGCGAGATCGGCTTCGGTCACGGGTGAACCGTCGGCCTTGCCGTCGACGGCCATGACCTTGCGGTTGACCTTGAGGATCGCTGCGCCAGCCCTTGCCGCCAGTTCGGTCAGCGGCTCCAGCAAAGCGGCAGCCCGCGCGGTATCCATGCGAGGTAGCGAATCATCCGTCATCGACTGGCCTTCATCCCCTGCATGCCATCCCTGTTCATTTCTACACGCGTCCGTTGCACCGGTGGACTGTGCCAGCCTTGCTGTGGTCGCGCCACCATCTGCGGTGTATCTAACCGTAAAGCAAATGCTTGATTCGCCGTTCATTCTGTGTGGCCCCAGGAGCGCATTTCATGTCTGACACTCCCACTCCCGGTCCAGCTCCCGATGCCCTCGAACTTGCGGCATTGCTCTGCTCGCGGGTCTGCCACGACCTGATCAGCCCCGTGGGCGCTATCGTCAACGGGCTCGAAGTGCTCGACGACAATCCCAAGCCGGACGACAGGGAATTCGCGCTCGATCTGATCCGGAAGAGCGCCAAGACCGCATCGGCCCGCCTGCAGTTCTGCCGGCTCGCCTTCGGTGCCGCCGGCTCGGCTGGCGCGCAGATCGATCTTGGCGACGCGCAGACCATGTCGCGCGGTCATCTGGAAGACGCCAAGACCAAAATCGAGTGGAATCTGCCGCGGCTTCTCCTGCCGAAGAACAAGGTCAAGCTGTTGCTCAACATGCTGGTGATCGCGCAGCAGACGATCCCGCGCGGCGGCGTGCTCAAGATCGATGCCATCGGCGAGGGCGAACCGCAGGGCTTCAAGGTCACGGCGACAGGCCTCAACGCGCGCCTCCCGCAGGCCATCGTCGACATGCTTGCCTCCGAAGAGGTGGGCGGTGTCGATGCCCATGCCGTGCAGCCTTACTACACGCGGCTGCTGGCGCAGGCTTGCGGCCTCAAGGTGACCCTGGTGCCCGAAGGCGACGCCATCGTCGTCACCGCGGTCTGACCGCAAACTCATTCAACTCTTAATGAACTCTTTACGAGTCCGCCGTTCGGCGGGCTCGTAGACATGCGCGCGTAGCTAATTGCGTTCATTGTTTTTGGGAATGCTCAACTAATATTAAACGCTTTACGCGGAAAGTAGCCAGACTTCGAAAGGCGTAGCGAAAGTCGCGAGCCTGGAGTGTGAAGGCCTATTTTCATGGATGATCTTCTCCGCGAGTTTTTGACGGAAACCAACGAGAGCCTGGATACGGTTGACAATCAGCTGGTCCGTTTCGAACAGGATCCGAACAACGCGAAAATTCTCGATAATATTTTTCGCCTGGTTCACACCATCAAGGGCACGTGCGGATTTCTCGGACTGCCCCGTCTCGAAGCTTTGGCTCACGCCGCCGAGACGCTGATGGGCAAATTCCGCGATGGAATGCCGGTCACCGGAGAGGCGGTTACGCTCATCCTGACCACGATCGATCGCATCAAGGAAATCCTCGGTCAGCTCGAAGCCACGGAAGTGGAGCCGGAAGGCGTCGACGACGATCTGATCAATGAGCTGCATCACATGGTCGAAAAAGGCATGGAATCGATGACTGAGTCTGCTCCTCCGATTGCGCCAGAGGCGCCCGTTGTTGCGGATGCTCCCTTGGTCGTCCAGGCGCTGGAGCGTGAATTGCGCCCGGGTGAAGTCTCGCTCGAAGAGCTGGAGCGCGCCTTCCAGGAAACCGCCATCGAAGTGGCACCCCCCGTCGCAGCTGCTGCGCCCGAACCGGTTGCGCCCGTTGCCCCGCCGGCCCCGGTTGCCGAGAAGCCTGCTGCTCCCAAGGCCGCCGCGCCGAAGCCCGCTGCCAAGAAGACCGCAGTCGAGGCTGACCAGCCGGAAGCCGACAAGGTCGCAAACCAGTCGATCCGCGTGAACGTCGACACGCTCGAACATCTGATGACCATGGTCTCCGAACTGGTGCTGACCCGCAACCAGCTGCTGGAAATCAGCCGTCGTCATGAAGACACCGAATTCAAGGTGCCGCTGCAGCGCCTGTCCACCGTGACGGCCGAACTGCAGGACGGCGTCATGAAGACCCGCATGCAGCCGATCGGCAATGCCTGGCAGAAGCTGCCGCGTATCGTGCGCGATCTGGCCGGCGAACTCGGCAAGCAGATCGAACTCGAGATGCATGGCGCCGACACCGAACTCGACCGCCAGGTGCTCGACCTGATCAAGGATCCGCTCACGCATATGGTGCGCAACTCCGCGGATCATGGTCTCGAGACACCGGGCGAGCGCGCCAATGCCGGCAAGCCGGAGCAGGGCACGATCCGTCTGTCCGCCTATCATGAAGGCGGCCACATTCTGATCTGCATCGCCGACAACGGCCGCGGTCTCAACACCGAGCGGATCAAGGCGAAGGCCATCCAGAATGGTCTCGCTACCGAAGCCGACATCGAGAAGATGTCGGAAGCGCAGATCCACAAGTTCATCTTCGCACCGGGCTTTTCGACTGCGGCCGCTGTCACCAGCGTTTCCGGCCGCGGCGTCGGCATGGACGTGGTGCGCACCAATATCGATCAGATCGGCGGCACCATCGACATCAAGTCGGTGGCTGGCGAAGGATCGAGCGTCACCATCAAGATCCCACTCACGCTGGCCATCGTGTCGGCGCTGATCGTCGAAGCCGGTGGCGATCGCTTCGCGATCCCGCAGCTCGCGGTGGTCGAACTGGTACGTGCGCGCGCCAATTCCGAACATCGCATCGAGCGCATCAAGGACACCCCGGTGCTCCGCCTGCGCAACAAGCTGCTGCCGCTGATGCATCTGAAGAAGCTGCTGCAGATCGATGATGGCTCGTCGGCCGATCCGGAGAACGGCTTCATCGTCGTGACCCAGGTGGGTAACCAGACTTTCGGCATCGTCGTCGATGGCGTCTTCCACACGGAAGAAATCGTCGTCAAGCCGATGTCCACCAAGCTCCGTCACATCGGCATGTTCTCCGGCAACACCATCCTGGGCGATGGCGCGGTGATCATGATCGTCGATCCGAACGGTATCGCGCAGGAGCTTGGTGCTCTGGCGTCGAACGCCCACGAGATCGCCGACGAGAATGCCGCGATGCGCGCGATGAATGCCGAGCAACTGACGTCGCTGCTGGTGTTCCGCGCCGGTTCGGCGCAGCCCAAAGCGGTGCCGCTCGGTCTCGTCACGCGTCTGGAAGAAGTGGGCGTCGACAAGGTCGAATTGTCGAACGGTCGCTACATGGTCCAGTACCGCGATCAGCTGATGCCACTGGTGCAGATGGAAGGCGTGACCGTCCGTACGTCGGGCACCCAGCCGATCCTCGTTTTCGCAGACGACGGTCGTTCGATGGGTCTGGTCGTCGATGAGATCGTCGATATCGTCGAAGAGCGCCTGCATATCGAAGTGGCCAGCGGCCGCGAGGGGATCCTCGGTTCGGCTGTGATCAAGGGTCTCGCGACCGAAGTGATCGACGTCGGTCACTTCCTGCCGATGGCTTTCGCCGATTGGTTCAGCCGCAAGGAAATGCGTGTCTCCTCTACGGCACAGTCGGTGCTGCTGGTCGATGACTCCGCGTTCTTCCGCAACATGCTCTCGCCCGTGTTGAAGGCTGCCGGCTACAAGGTGCGCGTCGCCACCAACGCCCAGGAAGGTTTGTCTTTCCTGCGCTCGGGTCAGGAGTTCGACGTTATCCTGACGGATATCGAGATGCCCGACATGAACGGTTTCGAATTCGCCGAAACCATCCGTGCCGATCAGCGCCTGCAGGCAACGCCGATCATCGCCCTGTCAGCGATGATCTCGCCGGCCGCCATCGAGCGCGGTCGCCTCGCAGGCTTCCATGACTACGTCGCCAAGTTCGATCGCCCCGGCCTGATCGCGGCGCTCAAGGAACAGACCACCGAAGTTGTTCGTCAGGCCGCGTGAGGGAAATCGCAATGACCGGCACCACCACGACCACCACCACCCCCAAGGCTCCGAGCGCTGACGGTGCGATCACCGAATACGTGACCACCATGATCGGTGGCCAGCTGTTCGGCATGCCCATCTCGCGCGTGCAGGACGTGTTCATGCCCGAGCGTCTGACCCGCGTGCCGCTGGCCTCCAGCGATGTCGCCGGCGTGCTCAATCTGCGCGGACGCATCGTCACTGCGATCGACATGCGTTCACGTCTTGGCCTGCCGAAGAACGATGACGGCAAGCCGCCGATGGCAGTGGGCGTCGATCTCCGCGGTGAATCTTACGGCCTGCTGATCGATTCGATCGGCGAAGTCCTGAAGCTCGCCGATGAGAGCCGTGAAGTGAACCCCGTCAATCTGGATCCGCGCATGGCCAAGATGGCCGATGGCGTCCATCGTCTCGATGGTCAGTTGATGGTCGTACTCGACGTCGATCGCATCCTTGAAATCTCGCCTGACAAGCTGGCCGCTTAAGACCAGCACTTGGACAATTTTGTCCGCGGTGGAAAAGAGGCTCACATGAAGACATGTCTGGTTGTCGATGACTCCAGTGTCATCCGTAAGGTCGCCCGTCGGATTCTCGAAGGTCTCGATTTCGAGATCACCGAAGCTGAAGACGGCGAGAAAGCGCTCGAAATCTGCAAGCAGAACCTGCCGGACGCTGTTCTGCTCGATTGGAACATGCCGGTGATGGATGGTTACGAGTTCCTGCGTAACCTGCGCCGTATGCCTGGCGGCGACGTTCCGAAGGTCGTGTTCTGCACGACGGAGAACGACGTGGCCCATATCGCTCGCGCCCTGCATGCCGGCGCGAACGAATACATCATGAAACCGTTCGACAAGGAAATCGTGTCGGCGAAGTTTCAGGAAGTCGGCCTGATCTAAGTTCTACGCCGGAATCCCGTATCTGGTTTCCGGCGCCAGCCTTTTTGTTTGTGCATTTGTTTCTTCAGTGCATTTGTCGTGTTGTGTTGCGTCCGGTGAGTTCATGAGTGTTGATGTGATAAGTCCTGCTGTTGTCGATTCGCGGTATGAGCCACTGCGAGTCATGGTGGTGGACGACTCCGTCGTCATTCGAGGCCTGATCTCGCGCTGGATCGAGGCCGAGCCGGACATGGCCGTCGCAGCCTCGCTCCGCACCGGTCTCGATGCCGTCAACCAGATCGAGCGCATCAATCCCGACGTTGCCATTCTCGATATCGAAATGCCGGAGCTCGATGGCATTTCGGCGCTGCCGCAGCTGCTGGCGAAGAAGCGGAATCTCGTCATCATCATGGCGTCGACGCTGACCCGCCGCAACGCGGAGATCAGCTTCAAGGCGATGTCACTCGGCGCTGCCGATTACATTCCGAAGCCGGAGAGCACGCGGGAGATTTCCGCAGCCGACGTCTTCAAGCACGACCTGCTGCAGAAGATCCGTCATCTTGGCGCGAAGGTCCGCCGCCTGAAGTCGGCGACGACGCCGTCGATCGTACCGGCTCCCGCGGCGCGCGAGGCTGCGCCGTCTTTCAAGTCCGTCACATCAGTCGCTGCGCAGGCGCAGCTCGTGAAGCGTCCTTTCAGCGCCACGATGCCACGCGCGCTGCTGATCGGTTCGTCCACTGGTGGTCCGCAGGCCCTGATGACGCTGGTTGCCGAAATCGGCGCCGTGATCGACAAGGTGCCGGTGCTGATCACGCAGCACATGCCGCCGACCTTTACGACCATTCTCGCCGAACATCTCGCCCGGGCCAGCAAGCGTCCGGCTCGCGAAGGTGTCGATGGTGAACTCGTCAAGGCCGGTCAGGTCTACCTCGCGCCGGGTGGAAAGCATATGCGCACCGTCAGGCAGGGCGCCAACATCGCCATCGCGCTTGATGACGGGCCGCCGGTAAATTTCTGCAAGCCTGCTGTCGATCCGCTGTTCACGTCTGCCATCGACGTCTGGCAGGGCGCTATCCTCGCCGTCGTACTGACGGGCATGGGTTCGGACGGCATGCGCGGCGGTAAGGATATCGTTGCAGCCGGCGGCAATGTCATCGCGCAGGACGAAGCATCGAGCGTGGTGTGGGGTATGCCCGGCGCTGCCGCCAATGCGGGTATCTGCTCGGCCATCCTGCCGCTCAATCAAATCGGTTCGAAGGTCGTTCGTCTTTTCTCGGGAGATCGGTCATGACACCAGCAGACTACGATTTCCTTCGCAAGTTCTTGAAGGAGCGTTCGGGTCTCGATCTGTCTGCTGACAAGCAGTATCTGGTCGAAAGCCGGCTGATGCCGCTCGCACGCAAGGCCAATCTGTCGGGCATTGATGAGCTGGTCCAGAAGATCAAGAACGGCTCGTCCGCGCTTGCGTCCGACGTGGTCGAGGCCATGACCACCAATGAGACCTTCTTCTTCCGCGACAAGGTTCCATTCGACCATCTGCGCGATGTCGTGCTGCCGGAGATGATCCAGGCACGTGCCGCCCGCAAGAGCATGCGGATCTGGTGTGCGGCTGCGTCGACCGGTCAGGAGCCGTATTCGATCGCGATGACCATCAAGGAAATGAGCGCCCAGCTCGCCGGATGGCGGGTCGAGATCATCGGTACCGACATCTCACAGCAGGTGCTCGAGAAGTCCAAGTCGGGCATCTACACCCAGTTCGAAGTCCAGCGCGGATTGCCGATCCAGCTGCTGGTCAAATACTTCAAGCAGACCGGCGAGATGTGGCAGATCAATCCGGACATCCGCGCGATGATCCAGTATCGCCCGCTGAACCTGCTGCAGGACTTCTCCAGCATGGGCAAGTTCGACATCATCTTCTGCCGCAACGTGCTGATCTATTTCGATCAGGAGATGAAGACGCAGATCTTTGGCCGCCTTGCCAAGTGCATGGAGCCCGATGGCTTCCTGGCGCTGGGCGCTGCCGAGACCGTGGTCGGCCTGACCGACGCGTTCAAACCGCATGCCGACAAGCGCGGCCTGTACCGCCCGAACGTTTTGCGTGCCGCACCGTCGATCGTGCCAAGCATGGCACCTGCGGGTCTCAAGACCGCTGCTGCGCCGGCGCGCTAGACTCTACTACTCGATGTCGTCCCCGCGCAGGCGGGGACCCATCAGCCCGGTCGATGCGGTGAAAACTGCATAGTCACGAGCATAGCGCTTCATCTATCTTTACAGCGGCTATGGGTCCCCGCCTGCGCGGGGACGACTGCAATTATAAAATCGCGTGCGGAATGAACCGTGACATGTTGCCGGTGATCGGATTCTCATCTTCGCGGATCGAGAGCCCGCATGGCACTTCATCGACCAGCCAGCTGCCCAGCACCGGATACTGATCTGCAAAGTTCGGCAACGGCATCAGCATCTGCCGGATGAAGCCTTCTTCGCCATAGGGACCAGGCTGCGCATCGATTGCGCTGCCGCCGCTCACCAGCGTGACATTGGCGCCTTCGCGCGAATAGAGCGGCTTGCGCACATAAGATGTGCCGAGCTCAGCGGCTGCAGCATCATCGTCGAAATAGGCCGGCAGCAGGTTCGGGTGGTTCGGAAACATCGCCCAGAGCAGCGGTAGGATGCCCTTGTTGGACAGAATGGCTTTCCACGGTGGCTCGATCCAGCGTGTCGATGCGCCTTTCAGGCGACCGCCGAATGCCTCGCGGAACATCCACTCCCACGGATAGAGCTTGAACATCAGGTCGATCGGCTGGTCCTTGAGATCGACGAAGTGCCCGGTGTCGGCATAGCCGATCTCTCTGATGTCGATCAGCGTCGGCGTGAGCCCGCCTTGTTGCGCCACATCGGCGAGATACTGCACGGTGCCGCGATCCTCGGCATTGTCCATGGCGGCTGCGAGATGAATTGCTTTGTCGGCGCCGATCTTGCGCCAGGCCTCGATGAGCCGCTCATGCAGCGAGTTGTATTGATCGGCGCGCTTCGGGATGATCTGGCGCTCGATCGCCTGTTCGAGCCAGGTCCATTGAAACACCGCGGCCTCGAACAGCGAGGTCGGCGTGTCCGCATTGTATTCGAGCAACTTTGCCGGGCCTTTGCCGTCGAACTGGAAATCGAAACGGCCGTAGAGACTGGGATCGCGCCGTTGCCAGCTTGCGGCGATGAAGGTCCAATAGGCTTGCGGGATCTTCAGCAGCCGCAAATAGCGCTCATCCTTGACCGCGCGGCTGACCAGCTCGCGGCACATGTCGTTGAGCTCGGCTGTCGGCCCCTCAATCTGCTGTTCGATCTCATCCAGCGTGAAGGCGTAGTAAGCGCGCTCATCCCAATAGCGGTCGCCGGCCTCGGTATGAAACACGAAGCCCGTAGATGCCGCGGTGGCCTGCCAATCGTCGCGCTCGGCGCAGGTAATGCGTTGCATGAGAAACTAGCCGCCGCCGGAGAAATGCGAGGCGAAGGAGCCGAAGCCACCATGGGTGACGTGGCTGCTGCTGGATGAGGAGCCGTCATATCCGCTGCTGGATGACGATCCGGTGCTGGCGAAGTTGCTGCGTCCGGAGGAGTTGCTGCTGCCCCCTGAAGAGCTATGGCCGCCGGAGGATGACGACGAGCTGCGCTGCTGACACTCCTGTTGCCGTCCGGCGATGGCGGCGCGGTTCGGGTCGCACTGTTCGCTCGGCATCAGTGCGTAGGCGCCGCTGCCCAGGGCTATGGTGCCCATGAGCAGGAGCGCCACGTGGTTGGAGCGTTTGCGCGACGGTGCTTCCTCATGCATCGGCTGCACGGGTTGGCGCTTGCCGAAGTTCTTTGCGGGCTCGCTGGTCATGGCGAATACACCATGGAGGCAGCATTGAGTACGCCGGCGGCAAGGGAGGCGAGACCAAGCCATAGGGCTGGCGCCATCTGGCCGTCCGCGATGCGATCCGACAATTGCGGCACCGGAATGCGGAGAATGAAATAGACGGCGATCTGTACGATCAGCGCGATGATCGCCCAGATCAGGCAATCGATCACATTGGCGGAGTGGACGATGGCGCTGGCCACCGGCAGCACGAAGCCGAGCAGGCTGAGCCCGAGCGCCAATGATGCCGGCGCGCAATCCTTGCGGATCAGTGCGAACTCGTCATGTGCGGTGACGCGCAGATAGACGAACAGATAGAGCATTACGGCGACGATGCCGGTGCAGAAATAGACCAGGAAGGCCGGCAGCCCGACCAGAGATTGCAGAACCATTCCGCCCCCGAATGCGCTTCAAGCGACATTGCTCGATACCGCTCAGTGTATTCGTCTCGGCGAGCAATGGGAGAGTTCATCCACGCAAACAAAAACCCCGCCTTTCGGCGGGGTTTTGTGAGAACTTTCGGGGAGTGACGCTTAAGCCGGGATGCGGATTTCGTCTTCGTTCGGCTCACGGAGCACATAGCCACGGCCCCAGACGGTTTCGATGAAGTTGCGGCCTTCGGAAGCGTTGGCGAGCTTCTTGCGCAGCTTGCAGATGAAAACGTCAATGATCTTCAGTTCGGGCTCGTCCATGCCACCATAGAGGTGGTTGAGGAACATTTCCTTGGTGAGGGTGGTGCCCTTGCGGAGCGAGAGCAGCTCCAGCATCTGATATTCCTTGCCCGTCAGATGGACGCGCTGACCGCCGACTTCCACCGTCTTGGTATCGAGATTGACCACCAGGTCGCCGGTCTGGATGACCGACTGGGCATGGCCCTTGGAGCGGCGCACGATCGCATGAATGCGGGCAACCAGCTCGTCCTTGTGGAAGGGCTTGGTCATGTAGTCGTCGGCGCCGACGCCGAGACCCTTGACCTTGTCTTCGATGCCGGCGAGGCCCGAGAGAATGAGAATTGGTGTCTTGATCTTGGACACCCGCAGCTGCTTGAGCACATCGTAGCCGGACATGTCCGGCAGATTGAGATCGAGCAGGATGATGTCGTAGTCGTAGAGCTTGCCGAGATCGACGCCTTCTTCTCCGAGATCCGTCGTATAGACGTTGAAGCTCTCGGATTTGAGCATCAGCTCAATCGACTGCGCAACGGCGCTATCATCTTCAATTAGCAAAACGCGCATGCCAGTCCCCTTTAGTCGCCGCTCCGGGCGTCAGGTCGGCCGCCATACTTGCGGCACCAAAAAACGCCTACGAACAACTGATTCGGATCCTGACGGGATATGGTTAACAAAACCTGATTCTTCAGCGCAAGCTCTAATCGTGCAATTTTTGTCGAATCGCCATAAGATGTTGCAGCAAAGACTCTTTTTGTATCCGTACCCGTTCAAGCTCCACATTAAGAGCCGGACTTAACCGACTCCATCGACTCGCCCCTTCATTCTGATGGCGCGAATGCTCTCAGTCATCCAAGACAGTGACGTAATGATTAACGATGCGGGTAAACACGGGGTTAAGGCCGAGCCGGCAATGAAGCGAAACTTAAGGGTTTTGCGATGAAAGCCCTTGCGGAACAGATTACTGACCTCGATGGCGTCAATATTTACGGCCGGGTGGTCGGTGTTCGCGGGTTAATGGTTGAGGTGGCCGGGCCGATCCACGCGATGTCGGTCGGTGCCCGGATTACGATCGAGACCGGCACCAGCCGCTCCATCCCCGCCGAGGTGATCGGTTTCAGTGGCGACAACGCCGTGGTGATGCCCTTCGCCGGACTGGAAGGCGTACGCCGCGGCTGCCGCGCGGTGATCGCCAATGCCGCCAGTCAGGTGCGGCCTTCAATGGCCTGGCTCGGCCGCGTCGTGAACGCCATGGGCGAACCGATCGATGGCAAGGGACCATTGCCGCAGGGCCCGGCGCCGATGCCATATCGCGCGTCTCCGCCGCCGGCCCATTCCCGCAAGCGCGTCGGCGCGCCGCTTGATCTCGGCGTGCGCTCGATGAACACCTTCCTGACCTGCTGCCGCGGCCAGCGTATGGGCATCTTTGCGGGCTCCGGCGTCGGCAAGTCGGTCTTGCTGTCGATGCTGGCACGTAATGTCGATGCCGACGTGTCGGTCATTGGCCTGATCGGCGAGCGCGGTCGCGAAGTGCAGGAGTTTTTGCAGGAGGATCTTGGCGAAGAAGGTCTGGCCCGCGCTGTGGTCGTGGTCGCGACCTCGGACGAGCCGGCGCTGATGCGGCGGCAAGCGGCCTATCTGACGCTGTCGATCTCGGAATTCTTCCGCGACGAGGGCAAGGATGTCATGTGCATGATGGACTCGGTCACGCGTTTCGCCATGGCGCAGCGCGAGATCGGTCTGTCCGTCGGCGAGCCGCCAACCGCGAAGGGCTATACGCCGACGGTGTTCACCGAACTGCCGAAGCTGCTGGAGCGGGCAGGGCCGGGCACCGATGAAGGCTCCATCACCGGCATCTTCACGGTGCTGGTCGACGGCGACGATCACAACGAACCCGTTGCCGACGCCGTGCGCGGCATTCTCGACGGCCATATCGTGATGCAGCGCGGCATCGCCGAGCGCGGCCGTTATCCTGCTATCAATATCCTGAAGTCGGTGTCGCGAACCATGCCGCGGTCCTGCGATCCAGCCTATCTACCGACGATCACGCGGGCCCGGCAGATCATGGCGACCTATTCGGATATGGAAGAACTTATCCGGCTCGGCGCCTATCGCGCCGGTTCCAGTCCGGAGGTGGACGAGGCGATCCGGCTCCATGAGCCGCTCGAGGCATTCCTGCGGCAGCGCAAGGACGAGGTCTGTGGACTGGCCCAAGGTTATCAGCAACTGCAACAGATCGTTGGTAGTTTGGAAACGGAACGCTAACTTTGTCAGGCCATCATGACCCTCAGAGACGAGTTTCGGCTGGCCAACCCCTTGCGGGCGGCCGGTTGTGTCCCGCGTTGAGATTGGGACTTCTGGGGAGTATGAGTCGATGAAGTCACGTGACACCCTGATCCGCCTGAAGAAGTTCCAGGTCGATGAGAAGCGCCGACGGGTCAATCAGATCGAAGGCATGATCGCCGATTTCCAGCGCATGTCAGTCGATCTCGAGCGCGAGATCCAGACCGAGCAGGATCGCGCCGGCATCCAGGACCCCACCCACTTTGCCTATCCGACCTACGCGAAGGCTGCGATCCAGCGTCGCGAAAACCTGACGCGCTCTGCCGATGAGCTGCGCGTGCAGCTCGAAGACGCAAAGGCCCTGCTGACTGAAGCTTTCGAAGAACTCAAGAAGGTCGAACTGCTCGACGAGCGCGACCAGGCCCGCGCGCGCGACGAAGAGAATGCGCGCGAACAGGCCGACCTCGATAGCATTGGTCTGATGCGTGCCCGCATCGGCGCAGTGGCCTGATCCGCAATAGCGGCAAGCAACAAGCCTCCAGGATTGAAGTTCATCAAGCCCGGGCCGCAAGGTCCGGGTTTGCTGTTTGTGGTCTGTCCACAGCATGAACTGCGACATGGCCCGTCTAATGTAATCTGTGTTACGACAGGGAATACCGCCGCGCGGCACCTCCGTACGGCGAAAGGTATTTTGGGGTTGAGGAGACGTAATGCTGACGCCGGCTGAACTGGTCTGGCTTCTTGCCGCAGTTGCCAAAGGGGATGAAGTCGCCTTTGAGCGCCTATATGCAGCGACGCGCGCGAAACTCTTTGGCGTCGTGCTCCGTATCTTGCGCAGACAGGATCTCGCGGAGGAAGTCATCCAGGAAGCCTATGTCAAGATCTGGAACAGTGCCGGGCAGTTCAATCCCGGTCTGGCCTCGCCGATTACGTGGATGGTGTCGATCGCTCGTAACCGGGCTATCGATGTGGTTCGCAAGAGAAGCGAAGTCTCTATCGAGGAAGAGCCGGCCGCCATGGAAGTCGCGGCCGATACGCCTGATCCGCTCGCACGTCGGGAAATGACCGAAGAATTGAAGCGCTTGTTGGAGTGCGTGGGCCGGCTGGAGCCGGACCGCCAGAAACTGGTGCTGCTTGCTTACTACAATGGCTGGAGTCGCGAACAACTCGCGGCGAAGTTCGAAGCGCCGGTGAATACAGTGAAGACGTGGCTGCGCCGCAGCATGATGGACATCCGGGAGTGTCTGGGACTGACATGATGGCCTATAGCGAAGACCATATCGCACTTGCCGCGGAATATGCGCTCGGCACGCTCGATGCCGAAGAGCGCGTGCAGGTCGAGGCCATGATGTCCGTCGACAAGGATTTTGCCGCTGTGGTCGAGGCGTGGGAGCGCAAGCTCGGCGTTTTGAATCAGATGGTCGGACTTGTCGAACCGCGTCCTGAAATCTGGGAGAAAATCCGCGCTGCGACCGGTCTGGCCGGTACGCAGGAAGCCATCGTGCATCCCGAAGCGCCGCAGCCGGTTGCTGCCGCGACTGCCGTCGCTGCACCACCTGCCGTTGATCACTCGAATCTTGATAGTGCGCCGCTCGATCGTTCGAACGTGATTGATTTCTCTCAGCAGGCAAAGCGCTGGCGCGGCGTTGCTACCGGCATGACCGCGATTGCCGCCATGCTTGTTGCGCTGATTGCCGTGCAGGCCTATCGCCCCGAATTGCTGCCGCCCAGTTTGCGCCCGAAGGCCGTGCAGCAGGTTGTTCAGGCGCCAGCGCCGATCGCGCCGCCCGCAGCAGCTCAGGCGCAATACGTCGCCTTGCTGCAGACCGATGCTGCGTCACCCGCATTCATCCTCACTGTCGATGCGGCGACCAAGAACTTCACAGTGCGCAAGGTTGGTGCCGAACCGCAGGCCGGCAAAAGCTACGAACTCTGGATCGTGTCCGACAAGCTGCAGCGTCCGCGTTCGCTCGGCGTGATCGGCAGCAACGACTTCACATCGCGCGCTGCACTCGCAGCCTACGATCCTGACGTCGTCAATCAGGCGACTTTTGCCGTGACCGTCGAGCCGGAAGGCGGTTCTCCGACCGGCCTCGCCACGGGCCCGATCGTGTTCACCGGCAAGCTGATCGAGACCGTGCCGCCGGCGCGATGATCGTTTAGCTCACTCGCCAATTCTGCCCCACACTCGTCATTCCGGGGCGCTGACCTCCCGACTGTCATTCCGGGGCGCACGAAAGCGGTGCAGCCGCTGTAGTGCGAACCTCAGCCACTCCACATGGAGTGGCGGGGAATCCCGTTCCAAACTCGTCATTCCGGGTCCGCGGCCGGCACTTGCCGGACGCGGACCCGGAATCTCGACGTGTTCAGCGCAAAACAGGTCGGGATTCCAGGTTCGTCTGCGCGAAGGCGCGCAGCCGCCCCGGAATGACAGTGTGGGGCGGCAAGATAACGCCAAACATTTTTTCCTATCAACCGTTGACAACATACCTACGCTGATTATATTCCCCTTCGTCCTGCCCCACCGAGAGGGGCGATCGCGATCGTCACGTTCGCGGGGTGGGATGCGGTGGACGCCGGAGATGCGGCGTTACGCGGTTCATGGGTGACGTCTGTCTTCGGGCAGGACGGATCTGCGCCAGCACTGCCACTGGCAAGGACACGGCCGGCCTTGAGACGGAAAGATCCCTGGACAGTGTGACGGACGACCAAGTCAAAACGCGTCCGGCTCAAGTGCTTGAGGCTACCCTGTCCCTCCGCCCTGGGACACTAATTTTGGTGATGGGGCCGTTCGCCAAGGCAGATGTGCAAGCAAGTCGAAAAAACACCGCAGGCGGAACGCTGGGCACTTGCCTGACGCTTCCGAAAGTCCTGATGCACTCTATAGATTGCGGAAGACCGCATTCGCATCAGGCCCAAGGGTGCAACGGGCACCTGGCGTTCCGCACGCCCTCTCACAAGGGGGCGGGAATGCAAGCGACGACGGCGCCCCCGCGCCGCAAACAACAGGGGTGATGACGCATGTCTGGAGAGCAGTGGCTGTTTGAAATTCGAATAGGCAACGACGCGCAGCCGTCACCCCACACTCCGCCGTCATGCCCGGCGAATGCCGGGTATCCACGCCTTGGCCACACACGAAGGGAGACGTGGATGGCCGGAACAAGTCCGGCCATGACAACTGAGAGCGTAGCGCGAGATCGTAGGGTGGGTTTTGTGCAGACGTTCATGCCATCCAACGGCGTTACGCCGTGATTGCGGTGCAGATGACGTCACAAACAAAGCACCCCACAAAAGAAAAACGCCCGTGGGGAGCGGGCGTTTTCCATTCAGAAGTCCACTCGGGGGGAAGTGGATCTTCTATTATTCACCTGACGACCTTGGGGGACATCGCCACGCGAATTCCTGAATTCCTTAGCGGACCATGCTGACGTTCGAATTGGTTACAGCAACAGGCTGGCCCGCTTTGATGACGCGCGCGGTCTGGGTCGAACCTTCATCAGCATTCATGCGGGCCGAGATTCCGAAGCCTGCCACGAAGATACCGGCGACCAGAGCAACAATCACCACCTTCAGGTGGGTCATGCGATCCGCGCTGTAAATCGAGTGGTTCATTGGAAACGCTCCCTGCCGTCTTACTCTGCCTACGACCGTTTGTGTCGTGTCCGCGTCGGCAGGTTCAACTGATCACGCTCAGGAAACGTGGTGTTGGGGCGTTCCGTTCCAAATAGGCGATCACAAGGCAGTGATAAGACGTGATCCGGCGCGATTAAGGCATCCGGCCTGGCCCTGGAATTTATAAATTGTTATTTCTTATCAGGTCGTTGGATGTGATTCGCGCTCTCGCCCGAAAATGGCCCCGGGATGCGACATTCTGGCAAATCCCTTGTCTGTGACGAATTTACATCGGTTTCGGGCAAGGTTTCCAGCCTCTTGCCACCGAATCAGACGCTTCCCACGGTCTTCAGGCGCGCGCGCGGATGGATCTCGGCCTGTGAGAGCACCGTGGTCTGCGAGCGGAACCGTTCCACCAGCGAGCGCACGAATGGCCTGATCGAGGCCGATGTGACCAGCACCGGCGCTTCGCCTTCGCGCGCGGCCTGTTCGAAACGATCGCGCACGGTGGTCATGAACTCCGACAGCTTCGACGGCTGCATCGCCAGGCTGCGTTCTTCGCCGGTGCCGATGATCGATTCCGCGAAGGCCTGCTCCCACTGCGCTGACAGGGCGATGAGCGGCAGGTAGCCGTTATAGGACGTGTTCTGCGCGCAGATCTGTCGCGCGAGGCGCGCACGCACATGCTCAACGATGGTCGACGGGTTGCGCGAGAAGGCGAGGGCGTCGGCAATGCCTTCGAGGATGGTCGAGAGATCGCGCACCGAAATCCGTTCGGTGAGCAGCAATTGCAGCACGCGCTGGATGCCCGAGACGGTGATGAGCGACGGAACGATATCCTTGACCAGTTCGCCTTGCTCCTTCGGCAGGTCCTTCAGCAGCTTCTGCACTTCGCCGTAGGACAGGAGATCCGACATATTGCCCTTCAGCAGCTCTGTCAGATGCGTCGACAAGACCGTGGCGGCATCGACCACGGTGTAACCCTTGAGCGAGGCTTCTTCCTTCAGGCCGGCATCGACCCAGGTCGCGGGCAGGCCGAAGGTTGGCTCGGTGGTGTGAATGCCCGGGACATTGACCTGATTGCCGCCGGGATCCATGACCATGAACTGGTTCGGCCAGATGCGGCCGGTGCCGGCGTCCACTTCCTTTATCTTGATGACGTAGGTGTTGGCTTCGAGCTGCACGTTGTCCAGGATTCGAACCGACGGCATCACGAAGCCCATCTCGACAGCGAGCGACTTGCGCAGCGCCTTGATCTGCTCGGTGAGGCGATCGGTGCCGTCCGGGCCATTGACCAGTGGCAGCAGCGCGTAGCCGAGCTCGATCTTGAGATCGTCGATCTTCAGCGACGCGGAGATCGGCTCGTCCGCGGCGGCGGCTTGTGCTGCTGCGGCGGCGGCAGGCGCTGCAGCCTGATGCGCGACTTCGGCACGGGCGACCTTGTTGCGCTTGTTGGCGGTGACGGCGAGATAGGCTGCGCCGCCGCCGAGTGCGAGGAACGGCAGCATCGGAATGCCCGGCAGCAGCGCCAGCGTCAGCATGACGCCGGCCGACATGCCCAGCGCCTGCGGATAGCCAGAGAATTGCCTGATCAGCGTCTTGTCGGCGGCGCCAGTGATGCCCGCCTTCGAGACGAGCAGGCCAGCGGCGGTCGAGACGATCAGAGCCGGAACCTGTGTGACCAGACCGTCGCCGACGGTCAGCAGCGTATAGGTGCGGCCGGCTTCCGAGAACGACAGGCCCTGCTGCGCGACGCCGATGATGATGCCGCCGATGACGTTGATGGCGGTGATGAGCAGGCCGGCAATGGCATCGCCGCGGACGAACTTGGAAGCACCGTCCATGGCGCCGAAGAAGCCGCTTTCGTCTTCAAGGTCCTTGCGGCGCGCCTTGGCCGTGGCTTCATCGATCAGGCCGGCCGACAGATCGGCGTCGATCGCCATCTGCTTGCCGGGCATCGAGTCCAGCTGGAAGCGTGCGGCGACTTCGGCGATACGACCCGAACCCTTGGTGATGACGATGAAGTTCACGATCACCAGGATCGCGAACACGACGATGCCGATGACGAAGTTGCCACCCATCACGAAGTTGCCGAACGCCTCGATGACGTGGCCGGCCGCGGCGGTGCCCTCATGGCCGTGCGACAGGATCAGGCGGGTCGAGGCGAGGTTTAGCGACAGCCGCAGCATGGTCGAGATCAGCAGCACGGTCGGGAACGACGAGAATTCCAGCGGCGTCTGGGTGAACAGCGCCGTCATCAGGATCAGCACCGACATGGTGATCGAGATGGCAAGAAAGAGGTCCATCGCGATCGCCGGCAGCGGCATGATCAGGATGACAAGAATGATCAGAACGCCAAATGCGAGGCCGATATCGCCGCGCAAGACATTGGTCTTGATGCTGGCGAAGTCGAAACCGCCGCTCTTGGGTCCCCCGAGACCCTGACCCGCGATCAAATCCGTCATCGATGCCGCTTCCCCGCGCGAATGTCGTTCGCGACCACCAAACGTGTGCGCAGCGGCCGGAGGGCCGCCGATCCGCAAGTGAGGCACCGCACTGGCATCCACGGGCATTCCCCCGATCGGCTGACGAGACGCGACTCCACTCGGCAATTTTTGCCGTGTGTATGGTTAGCAAAGGGTTAACGAGGCGTTACTGCATGGCTCCGCCACAAGTCTCACGCCAGTTTTGACCGAAACGGCGCTGTTGCGCTGCTTCTGCATGCCTAATCCTTCGGCATGTCGCTTGACCTGTGGGGACACGCCGAGGATGTTGCCGCCGTGACCATCGCGACCCCCACTTCAGATTCGACGCCGTTCCTGCCTGACTCCCGCCAGGCTTGGATCAGGCTGTCGCTTGCATTGGTCATCGGCTCGCTCGGGTCCGTCGGCATGTGGTCGGTGGTGGTGGCGCTGCCGGCCGTGCAGGCCGATTTCGCGGCCAGCCGCGGCGCGGCCTCGCTGGCCTTTACCCTGACCATGGTCGGCTTCGGCCTCGGCGGCGTGGTCGCCGGCAAGCTCACGGACCGGTTTGGCATCGTGGCCACGATTTCGCTCGCCACCGTCCTGATGGGCATCGGCTATCTCATTGCGTCACAGTCCACGGCGCTCTGGCAGTTCAATCTTCTGCATGTGGTGATCGGAGCGGGATCGTCGGCGACCTTCGGGCCGCTGATGGCAGAAGCGTCGCACTGGTTCGAGCGCCGGCGTGGCATCGCGGTGACCGTCGCTGCAACCGGGAGCTATATCGGCGGCACGCTGTGGCCGCCGATTGTCAGCTGGGGCATTCTGACTTTTGGCTGGCGCGCGACGCATATCAGTGTCGGGGTCGTTACAACCGTTCTGATGCTGCTGATGCTCGTAGTTCTGCGTGCGCAGATGGGTACGGTGACACGACGTAGTCACGTCAATGCGCCGCCGCCGAAGGTCGATCTCCAGCTCGGCAACAACACGCTGACGACGCTTCTCTTCATCGCCGGCATCGGTTGCTGTGTCGCCATGGCGATGCCGCAGGTCCACATCGTCGCTTATTGCGGGGATCTCGGCTACGGCGTGACGCGCGGCGCCGAGATGCTGTCGCTGATGCTGGCCTTTGGCATCATCAGCCGCGTCGGTTCGGGATTCCTCGCTGACCGCATCGGCGGCATCCGCACGCTGCTGGTGGGATCGATCGCGCAGGGCGTCGCGCTGCTGTTCTACCTGTTCTTCGACAGCCTTGCCTCGCTCTACATCATCTCCGCGATGTTCGGCCTGTTCCAGGGCGGCATCGTGCCGGCCTATGCCATCGTCATCCGCGAGGCGATGCCGGCCTCGCAAGCCGCGACGCGTGTCGGCATCGTTATCCTGGGTACGGTGGGCGGCATGTCGCTGGGCGGCTGGATGTCCGGCGTCATCTTCGACGCCACGGGCTCCTACGCGGCAGCATTCATGAATGGCCTCGCCTGGAATGTGCTCAACGTCACCATCATCATGGCGCTGATGTTGCGCGCGCGTCGGCGTGCCGCTTTCGCGCCGGGCGCATCGGTCGCTTAAGGCGTCAGATCCTGCACTGGCGGCATTGCCGGAAGTCCATCGATCGGCACAGCTTCCAGCGAACGCTTTGCGGGGCCGTTGCCGAACATACAATCCAGCGTTGGCTCGGCAATCGCCGTCATCGTGTGACCGATCAGGGGACGTTTTTCCGGCGGAAGCCAGTTCTGGTTCAACGTCGGCACGCCGCGCTCGGTGACCCCGTACAGAATGGCGTCGAGAATGTCGCGATCGCCGATCTCGCTGATCAGCGCGGTGCGGACGCAGTCGCAGATCGCTTCGGGATGCGCATAGCGCGACACCATGAAGGGCGCGCAGAGCCGAATGAATTCGCCGCGCGGATCAGGCATCAGGGACAGGCGACGTGTGTCGGCCATCGCGACTGTCGACATCCCGTATGCCAACATGGTGCTCAGGACAATAGCAGGTAGTGCTCTGAGGGACAGGTATCGCAACAAATTCACCCGGGAAGTAACCGCAGGACGAGAGAAGTGCAGGACCTGTTATAGATGATGAGCGGTCCGAATGTGAATGCCGCTGTGATGTGTCACACTGCCTGACCGACTTTCAGCAGCATGCAGCCGAATCTTCAGGCTGCCGTCAGGTTGCGGCTCCAACGTATAAAGCGCATCCCACGGCACGCCATCGACATCGACGATATGGACTTTCTGCTCGATGGTGCCATCGGACGTATTGCTCTCGGTGAATTCGAAGCTGCGATGACGATAGATGGGCGCATAGGCGTTGCGCACCATGTCCATGAAGCTGTCGGGATCGGGAAAGATGCTCTGGATGCCAGGGGCCGCGAACCCATAGGCTGTCACGGCGTCGTCGCGCGCCAGCGCATCTGTCTGGGCGCTGATGATCCTCTGCGCGGCTGCGACATGGTCCGCAGCACGGACAGGCGATGCGAGGCCGATCACGATAGCGATCAAGAACAGAAGGCTGCGCATAGGCTCACTTGCTCAAAGTGTTCTTGTAGATGACGCCGTCCTTCATGATGATTTTGAAATTATTGGCGGGATCGGCAATCAGGTTGATGTTGTCCAGCGGATTGCCGTCGACCAGCAATAGATCCGCGAGCGCGCCCTGTTCCACGACGCCGAGCTTGCCGGGATAGGGATTGCGCTTGCCGGACAGTGCCAGCAGTTCGGCGTTCGTCGATGTCGCCATGACAAGCGCTTCGGCGGGGGTGTACCAGCGCGTGAGCGAGGCCAGAATTGCGCCCTGCTGCTGCGCCAGCGCGCGCGAGAACAGCACGTCGGTGCCCCATGCGGTCTTGATCTTGTACTTCCTGGCAAATTCGTAGGACCTGGCTATGCCGGGCCAGACCTCATCCGCCTTGGCCCGTTGGACTGAACCTTCCGGAAAGCCAAGTCTCAGGCCCTCGGGGAGGGGCTGCAAGCTCAACCAGATGTTCTTCTCGGCAAGCAGCCTGGCGGTTGCCTCGTCCATCAGCATGCCGTGTTCAATGCACTTCACGCCAGCGGCGACGGCTCTCTGAATCGCAGCCGGAGTGAAGGCGTGTGCGACGACATATGTGCCCCAATTCTCGGCCGCTTCAACGGCGGCGCGCAATTCGGCCTCGGTGAAAGTGGTCACGTCGACCGGACTGAAGGGGGACGACACTCCGCCGCCCGCCGTCAACTTGATTTGGGAGGCGCCCTGCATGAGTTGTTCGCGCGTGCGCACGCGCACCTCGTCAGGGCTGTCCGCAACGATGGCGCCACCGACCTGCTCCATGCGGGTGAGCATGCCACCAATCGTGCGCGGCAGATCGGTCAGCTGACGGAAGTCTCCGTGGCCGCTCGTGACAGTGATCATGGCGCCGGACGGATAGATACGCGGGCCCTTGACGATGCCCTCGTCAATGGCGTGCTTGAGGCCGAATACCGGCCCGCCAACATCACGAACCGTGGTGAAGCCGCGCATCAGAGTGTCAGTCGCTTCGTGGCCAGCCAGCAGATTGTTGTAGCCGACGTCACCGAAAGCCTGTGCCGGCGTCACCCGTATCAACATCGCATGCCAATGATTGTCGATCAGGCCGGGCATCAGCGTATGCCCGTTTCCTGGGACACGCTGAGCGTCTGCGGCTGCTATCGGTGCCGTAGAAATACGCTCGATGACGTTGCCCTTGACCAGCACATGCGACGGAGCGGAAAGAGTGGCGCTTCTTCCGTCGAAGATCCGAACATTTTCGAAGAGCACATCGCCGGCGCTCGCGCTGGTGCAAAATGTCAGTGCGAGAATTGCTGCGAGCCGTCGACTACCGGCAGGGAACAACATGAGCGTTCTCCGAGCAGTGAAGCTTGCACTATGGCAGATACAGGCATCCACTTGAAGGTGGCACTGCCACCGGTGGAACTGCGATCCCGGCTCCTGTTACGGGGAATCCGCCCGGCCAGATGTGAATATATCTGGTTGCTCGAGTTCGTCTGGCATCGCCCATCCCTCAGCCATCAAAGCGACGTGAAGCGCGGTTCGAACTTCGGGCGGCTCAATTTCCCCGACAGTTGCGCCACGCAGAACAGCGATCAGCTTCGCCCATCGCGGCGTTGCCTTGGTTTCGCTGTCAACATAGCGCTGGACCCATCTGATCGCCGCCAGGAGAGAAAAGATGGTGCGGTCCTTCGCCGGGGTTTGCCCGGGCGCCTCAGGCATCAATCGAATTGGTTCAAATATCATTTGCACACAAACCGACTGCTGAAATTCGCTTCATCGTGCCACAGGGCCGGTAATACGCAATGGGTGCCGACATGCTCCGAAGTAACAGCACGTCGCCCTGAAGGCCGTGATCAAGCGCGCGATCATCGTTCTGGATGCGCTGGGCGACTCCAAGGTGCGACTTCAAAGCCAGGGACAGATCTGGTCGCCCCCGTGACCTCTGCCCTTCTGCACGCCAAAGATAGGACTGGTGGTTACGTACGGGAGATTGAAATCATTGGTGGGCCCGGCAGGACTCGAACCTGCAACCAGACCGTTATGAGCGGTCGGCTCTAACCATTGAGCTACAGGCCCCGCCGGCGTCCAGCGGGCGTGGGAACCGGGGACGGCGGTGCAGGCATTCCTTATATCGGTCGTCGCCGGTGGGCAATGCCGCGTTCCCGGGGCGGTCGGCAGCTCTCAGCTGCTGCCCGCCACGGTCGCCGTGAGCGTCTGGACAAGCGGGCGCCCAGCTCAGTCGACCGACACGCCGGCGAATTCCACCACCTTGCGCCATTTTTCGGTTTCGGCGGCGATGAGCTTGCCGAATTCGGCCGGAGTCATCGGCTTCGGAACACCGCCGACTTCGGCGAGGCGGGCGATCAGCTTGGGATCCTTCAGCGCTTCGCCGACGGCCTTGTTGAGCGTCTCGATCACCTCAGGCGGCGTGCCCTTCGGCGCGGAGATGCCATAGAAGCCGACGGACTCGAAGCCGGGGACGGTCTCGGCAATGGCCGGGACGCCCGGCACGCTGGGCCAGCGCTGCGGCGAGGTGACGCCGAGCGCACGCACGGTGCCGCCGCGTGACTGTTCGAGCGCTGTGGGCAGATTGTCGAAGATCAACTGCACCTTGTTGGAAATGATATCAGGGAAGGCGATGGCCGAGCCGCGATAGGGCACGTGGATCATGTCGCACTTGGTCATCGCCTTGAACAATTCGGCCGACATATGCACCGAGGTGCCGTTGCCCGATGATGCATAGGAGATCTTGCCGGGATTAGCTTTGCAATAGTCGATGAACTCCTGCACCGACTTCACCGGCATCCCGTTCGACACCACCAGCATATTGGTGAGTTGCATGATGCTGGCGACCGGCACGGTGTCGCGGATGAAATCGTAAGGCAGCTTTTTGTACAGCGAGGCCGAAATCGCGTTATTCGGCGCGACGAACAGCAGCGTATAGCCGTCCGGTGCCGAAGTGACAGCCGCCGCGGCGGCGAGGTTGCCGCCGGAGCCTGCGCGGTTCTCAACGATGAATTGCTGGCCGAAATGATCCGACAGCCACTGGCTCATGATGCGCGCCACGATATCGACAGGGCCGCCCGCGGCGAAGCCGATCAGCCAGCGCACGGGGCGATCTGGATAGCCTGCAGCCGAGGCGGGGAGGGTTGTCGTGGCGAGACTGGCGAAGCCGACGAGACACAGCACTGCAGCACGCAGAAAAGCGATCATAATCCCTCCCAGAGATGAAAGTCGCGGCATTGATGCGCGACGTCGTTCGATCAGGCTTGCCGCCCGTTACCTCCATGCTTTCATAGAATTCGGATTTTGCCTACAAGCATGGTTGAACGATACAGGCCGATCGACGTCAGGGTGCCCCATGAAAATGATGCCGCTTCTTTGCGCAGCGCTCCTGACTGTCACAACGGCCGTTGCGCAAGAAGGGGCCAGGCCAATGTCGACCACCACGCCAGATCCTGGTCTCAGCCTGAGTCTCGGCACGGCGACGCCCGGCGGCGGCTTCCCGCTCTATGGCGACGCCTTTGCCGAAGTGATGAACAAGGCCGATCCGTCGCTGACGCTGGCCACGCGCAACACCAAGGGCTCGACCGAGAACATCCCGCTGCTCGAGGCCGGTCAGCTCGATCTCGCGCTGGTGGCCGGCGAGCCCGCTTATGAAGCGTTCAAGGGCATCAAGCGTGCGCCGACGAAGCTCAAGATCATCACGGCGCTCTATTCCAATCCCGGCATGTTCGTGGTGCGCGCCGACAGTCCTTACAAGACGATCCGTGATCTCGTCGGCAAGCCGATCGCCTTCGGCGCAAAAGGCTCCGGCCTTGTGATCCTGTCGCGCTATGTGCTGGACGGGCTCGGTCTCGATCAGGACAAGGATTTTCAATCGGTCTATCTCGACCGCGCCGGCGATGGTCCGGCCATGGTGCAGGATGGCCGCGTTGCCGCGCTGTGGGGCGCGGGACTGGGCTGGCCCGGCTTCAAGGCCATGAGCGAAAGCCCCGGCGGCGCGCGCTTCATTGCGCCCGATGCGGCTGAGATCGCGCAGATCCGTGCGAAACATGCCTTCCTCAAGCCGATGCTGGTCGAAGCGAACAGCTATCCGAACCAGCCGGTGCCGATCGCGTCGGTGGGCTCCTGGAGCTACATCCTGGCGCGCGAAACACTGCCGGATGACGTTGCCTATCGTCTCGCGAAGACGCTGCATGGCGCCGAGGCCGCGCTTGGTGCGCGGCTTGCGCAGGCGAAGGAGACGACAGCGAACAACACGGTGGCGTCAGCGCCCGATGTGGCGCTGATCCATCCGGGCGTGCTGAAGTATTTCAAAGAGATCGGGGTGGTGAAGTAAATCTCCGTCATTGCGAGGAGCGAAGCGACGAAGCAATCCAGAGCCGCAAGCGAAGGCTGGATTGCTTCGTCGCCAAGAGGCTCCTCGCAATGACGATCAATTACTTCTTACCCAATGCACACGCCGGGTCCGGCGGTCCAAATGCTTCCTCGCCGGTAATCTTTGCGAGGATCTTGTAGTAGTCCCACGGATATTTGGACTCCTCCGGCGACTTGACCTGCACCAGCATCAGGTCATGCACCATCAAGCCGTCCTCGCGCAGTCTGCCGTTGCGCGCGAAGAAATCCTCGATCGGCTTCTCGCGCATCTTGGCGGCGACCTTCAGCGGATCGTCGGTGCCGGCCTCCTTGATGGCGTTGAGATAGACTATGGTGGAGGAATAGACGCCGGCTTGCCACATGGTGGGCATCCGCTTGGTCTTCTCGAAGAAGCGCTTCGACCAGGCGCGGGTCTTGTCGTCCATGTCCCAATAGAAGGCGGTGGTCAGCAGCAGACCCTGCGCTGTCTGCAAGCCCAGCGAGTCGATGTCGGTGATCAGTGCCAGCAGCGCCGCCATCTGCTGGCCGCCCTTGAAGACGCCGAATTCGCCCGCGGTCTTGATCTCGTTGATGTTGTTCGGCGGTCCCCCGGCGATGCCGATGATCTTGGCCTTCGAGGCCTGCGCCTGCAGCACGAACGATGAGAGGTCCGATGCACCAAAGGGCGGGCGCACGGAGCCGATCACTTTGCCGCCGGTCTTGGTGACGACAGCCGCCGCATCGCGCTCCAGCGCATGGCCGAAGGCGAAATCGTCGGTGATGAAGAACCAGCTGTCGCCGCCGCGCTTCACCACTTCCTGCGCGGTGCCCACGGCAAGTGCGCGGGTGTCGAACACCCACTGCATCGTGTAGGGCGAACAGAACTTGCCATGGAAATCGGCGGCGCCGGTGGAGTGGGTGATGAACAGCCGCTTGCGATCGTTGGCGACGTTCTGCACCGCGAGGCCGACGGCGGAGACCGGCACGTCGACAATGATATCGACCTGATCGACGTCGTACCAGCGCCGGGCCAGCGATGCGCCGACGTCGGGCTTGAGCTGGTGATCGCCGATGATGATGCTGATCGGCTTGCCCAGCACGGTGCCGCCGAAATCATCAACGGCCATCTGCGCGGCGGTCACCGAGCCCTGGCCGGATGGCGTCGAGGCCGGGCCGTTCATGTCGGTGAGCACGCCGATCTTGACGACGTCGTCGGAAATTTGGGCCTGTGCGGATGTGGCGAACAGCGCAAGCGCAAATGCGCCGGCCAGGGAAAGTTGTGTGACGGTTCGTCTCTTCGTGCGCATCGATGCTGCCTCCCCAATTTCATGGCTGTTTGACGCACAAGGTGCGGCCCAGCCTTGGGCCGGATCATGCAGCAGGTGTGAGGCCTCAACAAGCGCGATAGCGTGAAATTTGCCGCTCGATCGATCAGGCAAGTACAATCGTCACGATGCGTTGACATATTGTAGTTGTATGCTAGTTCCCGCCTGCTCCGCGACCATGCTACATCACGCGCTTGCCGTTCGACGAGTTCGGACTGCAAGTTTTCCGCGCCGGGATCGAACGAAATGCGATCTCAACACGACACAAGCAAGCGCCTTGCCAGAGGCGCCAGATTGACAATTAGCCCCGCAAATCCGGACTTCCCTCAACTGCTGCTCCGGAAATGGAAGGTGCCCGGCAAGGGTGCCGACGTGATCATCCCAAGGTTCTGAATACCGAAAGGTCCCCGGTGCAAAAGACTGCGTTTTCGTCCAGCGACTTGCCGCTTCATCTCGGCGAGAAGGCCAAGTTCGACCTTTGGCAGGATATTCACGTTGCGGAAATCTGGTCGGTCGAATACGCGGTGTCCGATAAACTGCCTTTCGAAGCTGTAATCGAGGCCACGAGTATCGGACCGCTGGTTCTTGGTCAGATGTCCGGAACGATCAAGCAGGCGACGAGAAAGGCGCGTAATATCGCCGACGACGGCAATGATAGTTATCTCCTGCTGATCAACAAGGCCGGGACTGAACTGGCTGGTGGGCAGGTCGGTCGCGACTATTCCGTCGGCCGGGGAGAGGCGGCCCTGGTCACTGCCTCCGAGCCGCTGACAATGTTTGGCGCCGACGAGAATGTCTGGATGAACGTGGTCGTCCCGCGCGCAGTTCTGACTCAGGCGTTTCCGCATATCGACAACAGGCTGGCGCTGAAGATCGACGAGGATAACGAAGCGCTCGGTCTTCTCAAGCGCTACTGCCAGCTTCTCGAGTCCGGACCCGTCCTCACGAATCCGGCTCTCCTCACGCATGCAGAGACGACGCTGGTCGATCTGATCGGCCTTGCGACGGGTGCGAAGGGAGAGACGGCCGAACTCGCAAGGCTTCGCGGCCTGCGTGCGGCGAGGTTGCAGGCGGTTCTGGCGAGCATCGCCGACAACTACGCGAATCCCGGAATCTCAGCACAAGGGGTCGCGCGCGAGCTCCAACTGTCGCCGCGCTATGTTCATGATCTCCTGCAGGAAACCGGTGTCAGCTTTTCCGAACGTGTGCTCGAGCTGCGCCTGCAGAAAAGCTATCGGATGCTGCAGGATCGACGGAGCGACGGCATGCGCATCAGCGAGATCGCCATGATCTGCGGCTTCAACGATATCGCCTATTTCAACCGCTGTTTCCGCCGCCGCTTCGGCGGTACGCCGAGCAGTGCGCGATAGGCGCGTTGCGCAGCAGACACACCTCTGCGGAAAGCAATCCATTTCACTGCAGGACAATTCCTCTGCACTCCAGCCAAAGACGCCGCTGCGCAGCGATGCGACATCTGGTGCACGGCTACCGTATCGCAAGGGGAATCTATGTCTGCACGTTCGACCATCAGCGCCATCGGAAGACCCCGGCGATATCTGACGAATGCCAGCCATCTGGCGCTCGCGATTGGCTGTGTGGCCCTTGTGGGCATTGCCTTGCCCGGGCCGGCTGCGGCTGCGACGAACTGGACCGGCGCGAACTCTCCTGACTGGTTTGATCCCACAAACTGGGACAACGGCATCCCTACAGCGGGGACCAATTTCACTTACATCGACACGACATCGTCAAACCCAACGCTGATCAGCGGAGGGAGCGCTGCCGCGAACTCTATGTCGATCGGCCATACTAACGGCAATTCCGGCATGCTGACCATTTCAAACGGCGGCGTCCTGAACAGCGGCCAGGCGCTACTCGGCGATCTGGCCGGCTCGACCGGCACGGCGACTGTCACCGGCCCAGGGGCGATATGGAACGCGACAAACGTGGTGGTCGGTTCACATGGTACGGGCACGCTTTCGGTTCTCAACGGCGGCAAAGTCCTGAACGGAGCTGGTTATGGGGTCTTCCTGGGGAGCTCTGCTGGTTCTTCGGGGCTGGTGACGGTCGATGGAAGCGGTTCGACCTTGTCCGGTGGCGATATTGTTGTCGGTGACGCTGGCAACGGCACGCTGATGGTATCGAACGGCGGCACGGTGTTGACCACCCAATTTAGCAGCATCATCGGCAAAAGCTCGGGCTCCATCGGCAACGCGACAATCACCGGCGCCGACTCAAGCTGGGTCAGCACAGGCACAGGCGACTTTTGGGTCGGTCAGGACGGCACCGGTACCCTGACGATTGCGAATGGCGGAAAGGTATCGGTCGCTAGCAACGCCGTCCTGGGCTACCAGACGGACGGGGTTGGCACGGTGACGGTCACCGGTGCCGGCTCGGTCTGGAACACCCAGGCCATCACCATTGGGCGCCTGGGGACGGGCACACTGAACATCCTGAACGGTGCGGCGGTTGCCACCACTCCGTCGCCAATCGTGCTTGGAGATCAAGCTAGCGGAATCGGCACGGTGAACGTCGATGGTGCCGGGTCGATCCTGACCGGCAGCTCCGTGGTTGTCGGCAATAGTGGTGCCGGCACGCTGATGGTGTCGAATGGCGCTACGGTCAGAAGCACGTCGTTTACGAGCTATATCGGGCAGAACGCAGGCTCGGTCGGCACAGCAACGATCACAGGTCCAGGCTCGCGTCTGATGGTTGAGAACAATGCGCTCGTTGTCGGTGAGGCGGGCAACGGCGCGCTGACGATCGCCAATGGCGCTCTCGTATCAGTTAGCGGCAGCACGCTGGTCGGCTCTCAAGCAGGCTCGGTGGGTACGATCAATATCGGTGGCAGCACCGGCGCGGCTGCGGTGGCGCCCGGCACGCTCGATTCTGCGGCAGTATTTCTTGGAAATAATGGTGTCGGAACGATCAATTTCAATCACACGAGCACCAGCTATACATTTGCTCCGGAGATGTTCGGGACCGGCTCGATCAACCAGATCGCCGGCACGACCATCCTTACCGCCGATTCAAGCGGCCTGACCGGCGCGACCAACATCACCGGCGGTCGACTCGCCGTGAACGGCTCGCTCGCCGGTTCGATCGTGACTGTGTCGGGCGGTGGCATATTGGGCGGCACCGGCACGGTTGGCGGCATCGTTGCCAATAGCGGTGGCATCGTCGGACCCGGCAATTCCATCGGCACGTTGAATGTCAACGGCAATGTCAGTTTCGCACCCGGATCGATCTATCAGGTCGAGACCAATGCGGCCGGGCAGTCGGACAGGATTGCAGCGACGGGGAGCGCAACGCTGAACGGCGGCACAGTGATCGCATCGGGCGCCGCTCCGATCGGCACCACATACACGATCCTGACGGCAAATGGCGGAATCACCGGCGCCTTCGCGGGCGCCAGCGGGCCGAGCGTTCAGCCGTTTCTGGCCTATGGCCTGACCTACGATTCCACCAGCGTCTATCTTGGTATCACCCGCAGCAACCTCGCTTTCGCTGCGGCTGGCCTGACCCGCAACCAGATCGCCGCCGGCAGCGGTGCAGATAGTCTGCCGCTCAACAGCGCGCTGGTCGGTTCGCTGGCGCAACTCGATCTCCCGCAGGCGCGGCGTGCATTCGACCAGATTTCCGGCGAGGCTCATGCATCGGCCAAAGGCGTGATGATTGAGGACAGCCGTTTTCTGCGCGAAGCTGCTATCGATCGGCTGCGCGCGGCATTCGACGGCGTCGGCGCGGCTGCCGCGCCAGTCACGACCTATGTCAATGGCCGGCCGGTGCTGGCGCCAGCGACAACCGACGGCGTCGCGGTCTGGGGCCGCGGTTTCGGCTCGTGGGGGCAGTGGAATGGCGACGGCAATGCTGCGACGGTCAAGCGCGATATCGGCGGCTTCATGGTCGGCGTCGATGCGCCGTTCGTCGATGGATGGCGCGTCGGTGCAATCGGCGGCTATAGCCGTTCGACGTTCCGCGTGGCCGATCGCGCCTCGTCCGGCTCCAGCGACAACTACCATGGCGGTCTGTATGGCGGCACGCAGTGGGGCGATTTCGCCTTCCGCTCAGGCCTCGCCTACACACGGCATGATCTGTCGATCAATCGCTCGGTCGGATTTCCGGGCGTTGCCGAGATGCTCAGGGGTGACTATAGCGCGGGTACGACGCAAGCCTTCGGCGACTTTGGCTATCGCATCGGGGCAGCGCGAACGCCGTTCGGCCCACTCGCTTTCGAACCCTTCGCCAATCTCGCTTATGTCAATCTGGCAACCGATGGATTTACAGAAAGAGGCGGAGTCGCAGCGCTTACCAGCCGCAGCGACAACACCGGCGTCACCTTCACCACATTGGGGCTTCGGGCATCGACAGGTGTTGATCTCGGTAGTGGCATGACCGCGACCGTGCGCGGTATGCTCGGCTGGCGTCATGCCTTTGGTGACGTGACGCCAACCTCGATCGTGGCCTTTGCCGGCGGATCACCTTTCACCGTCGCCGGTGTGCCGATCGCTGCAAATGCCGCTGTCGCGGATCTTGGCTTTGACGTCAATGTTACGCCGAACGCCACACTTGGTGTCACCTATGGCGGTCAGTTCGGTTCGGGTGTCACCGATCAGACCTTGCGCGGCAATTTCGCTGTGAGATTCTAGGAACGCCCCATCTCAGGAGACGCGGTGCGGAAGGCGCGTCTCCTGAAGGCAGCGTGCCAACGGCGATGTGCCGTTAACCGCCATCCAGTTTCGCAAGCCGCTCAGCTTCCGCGATATCGTCCATCGTATTGGCATTGAAGAATGGATCGACGGGATCAGTCGGCCATTCCACGGTCACGAGTCTGTAGCGGGATGTCCAGCGGCCGACCTTGCGGATGTCCTCGTTGACGAGCGCGTGCCGTAACGCGTGGCGCAGGGAGACATCCCACAAGCCGACAACGGGGTGCGACTGTCCTGCGGACGAGGCGACGGCAAGCTGCGCATTCTCCGCGATGCGGGCCTGATGCAGGCGGGTGACGAGATCGCGGGGCAGGAAGGGGCAGTCGCCGGCGACGCTGAGCATCCTGGAGACAGTCGGCCGGTTGGCGGCCGTCCATTCCAGACCCGCAAGGATGCCGGCGAGGGGGCCGGGAAAATCGGCGACGTCGTCGGCGATCACCGGCAGACCGAAGGACGCGAACCGCGCGGGATCGCCATTGGCGTTAAGCACCAGCCCATCGCATTGCGGTGCGATGCGCGCGATCACGCGGGCCAGGATCGTTTTGCCGCCGATCTCGCGCATCGGCTTGTCGCCGCCGCCCATCCGGCGCGCCAGACCGCCCGCGAGAAGCACGCCCGGAGTGGTCGGATATGTGTTCGCCATCGCCATACCGCTGCATATGACATTTGGCGCCGGCCCGATATAACGCAGTTGCACCAAATGGAACCGCGCGATGCCCGTGACCAAGCTCGACCTGACCGGATTGAAATGCCCGTTGCCGGCGCTGATGACGCGCAAGGCAATGAAGGCATTGTCGGTCGGTGATCGGCTCGAAGTCCACTGCACGGACCCCCTCGCCGTGATCGACATCCCGGCGTTGATTCAGCAAAGCGGCGATCAGATCGAAGCCCCTGAACGCAGCGGTGATGTGATCGTTTTCTTCATCGAAAAACGGAATGCTGCGATTGCAAATCGCGATTGAATTGCTGCGATGCAGTGGAAATCATTGAGAAATTTTCGCTCCTGATACCTTTGGACTATCGACTCCGGTAGTCGCTTCTGGCCCTGTTCTAAAGTGTGGGTGCGCGTGAATCTTTGTCCGCGCGCCGCAGGGGAATTAACGAAGCGACTTTTCAAATCGCAGACCGGCTCAGAAGGGTCGGCTGCAGGGGAGAACTTTCATGACAAGTGTGGGCAACGCCGGAACACTGTCTGGCACCAAGCCAGGATTGCTGGAACGCGAACGGATCATTGCGACCGCCGGCTTCAATCGATGGCTGGTTCCACCGGCCGCACTGTGCATCCATCTCTGTATCGGCATGGCCTACGGCTTCAGCGTGTTCTGGCTGCCGCTGTCGCAAGCGATCACGACACCTGCGTCGAAGGAAGTGTGCGATGGCATGAGCCTCGCCACCGAACTCTTCACCACCACCTGTAACTGGAAGGTCGCCAGCCTCGGCTGGATGTACACGCTGTTCTTCGTGCTGCTCGGCGTCTCCGCTGCGATCTGGGGCGGCTGGCTCGAGCGGGTCGGTCCGCGCAAGGCCGGCTTCGTCTCGGCGATGTGCTGGTGCGGCGGTCTCGTGCTCGGTTCGATCGGCGTCTATACGCATCAGCTCTGGCTGCTGTGGATCGGCTCCGGTGTGATCGGCGGCGTGGGTCTCGGTCTTGGCTACATCTCGCCGGTATCGACGCTGGTGAAGTGGTTCCCGGATCGTCGCGGCATGGCGACGGGCATGGCCATCATGGGCTTCGGCGGTGGCGCGATGATCGGTTCGCCGCTCGCAAATCTCTTGATGAACTATTTCAAGACCCCGACCGATGTCGGCGTCTGGCAGACCTTCCTCGCCATGGGCGTCATCTACTTCGTGTTCATGATGATCGGCGCGTTCTCCTATCGCATTACGCCGCCGAACTGGAAACCTGATGGCTGGACCCCTCCGGCGACAGCGAATGCCATGATCACCACCGGTCACGTGCATCTCGACAATGCGCACAAGACCAAGCAGTTCTGGCTGATCTGGGGCGTGCTCTGTCTGAACGTGTCTGCCGGCATCGGCGTTATCGGCATGGCCTCGCCAATGCTGCAGGAAATCTTCGCCGGCAAGCTGATCGGCTTGCCCGATGTCTCCTTCAGCCAGCTCTCGGCGACGCAAAAAACCGCCATCGCCGGTATCGCCGCTGGCTTCGCGGGTCTGCTGTCGCTGTTCAACATCGCCGGCCGATTCTTCTGGGCGTCGCTGTCGGACAAGCTCGGCCGCAAGAACACCTATTACACATTCTTCATCCTCGGCATCGTTCTCTATGCATTGGTGCCGACGCTGGCGGCGATGGGCAGCAAGGTTCTCTTCGTGCTGGCCTTCGGCGTCATCCTCTCGATGTATGGCGGCGGCTTCGCCACGATCCCGGCCTATCTCGCCGATATCTTCGGCACCCAGTTCGTCGGCGCCATCCATGGTCGTCTGCTGACGGCCTGGGCGACCGCGGGCATCGTCGGTCCGGTGGTCGTGAACTACATCCGTGAATTCCAGATCGCCGCCGGCGTACCGCGGGCGCAGGTCTATGACTTCACGATGTATATCCTCGCCGGCATGCTCGTTCTGGGCCTGATCTGCAATCTGCTGGTGAAGCCGCTGGCGCCGCACTGGTTCATGAAGCCGGAAGAAGTCGCAGCGCTGCAGGCCAAGGGTGCCGCAGCCGCATCGACCGGCGGTGGCTCCTATGGCATCGGCAAGGGCGGTTTCGACGCCAGCGCCATCGCCTTCTGGGCCTTTGTTGGCCTCCCACTGTGCTGGGGCGTCTGGCTGACGCTGCAGAGCGCAGTCCGCATCTTCCAGTAGGACTAAAACGGGACCGGCGGTGAAAGCTTCCGGTCCCGTTTCACATCTGACGAACAATCATTAAAACAAGCACATTCGGGGATAACGATGACACGCATCACTACGGGCCTCGTGGCCGCACTGTTCGTTGTGACTTCAATAGGCGTTGCTTCGGCACAGGCGCCTGCGGCGCCGGCAACCCCTGCTGCGCCCGCCAAGATGAAGCTGAACAAGCAGAGTCTGAAGGACATGAAGGCGAAGTGGAGCGCCAACAAGAGCAAGCTCAAGGCCTGCCGCAAGGACGTCAAGGTCAAGGGTCTCGCCGGCGACGACCGCTGGTTCTACATCGAAGACTGCATGGCCAAGAGCTGAGGGACGCCGGTCTTTCCGGAACTTCCAGCCTCCTGATCTTTATGCCGCGCTTATGAACGAGTGCGGCCGCTCGTCTCGATTTCATATGTCGTTGTCCGCATCTTCCCGGCATCCCGACGCGCTCCTGCGCCAGGGTGTTGAGAAGACGGACAACGACCATGACGATGTTCTACAATCGCGATACGCAGCTGCACGATTTCTCGGCCGACAGCGCCTATCGCAGCTATCTCATCAGCCGCAATCAGCCGCCGATCGTCTATCACTCCAGTGATATCCAGTGGAAGCGGTTCTGCGTCGCCGCGCGATTGACGCGCAATCACATCAAGGGTTTCTTTGCCGCGATCCATATGGCCCTGGTGGCCGACAAGATGCGCCGCGCGCGGCGTGAGCTTGCGCGCGTTCGCGTCCGTGTCGCCGATACGCCCACGAGTCCGGATCACCGGAGTGTGCCATGAGCGGGGACCGCTCTGCAGCGCTGTTTGCGCGCATAGCCTCCTATGCGGCGGTCATGCCGGGCATCCTTGCCCGGCTATGGCGTTTTGTCATTGGACCTGCCGTTTATCGGCCGGCCGCGCATTACATGCGCGGACCCGGCCCGAAATGGCGCGAGAAGAACGAACGGCCGCGCCCGCAATCCTAGCGGGCGCGGCGCAGGGGCAGAGCATCGTCAGGCTGCGCCCATATCGCTTCCATCGCGGTGTAGATCTGCTGCTGCTCGGTCTCTGTGAGCTCCGTCAGCGGCAGGCGCACGGCGGCATTCCCCAATCCCCGCAAGCTCAAGGCAAATTTCACCGCTGCTGATGCCTGCTCCGGCGGCAAAGCCCCGGCGAGCGGCGCCAGCATATCGGAGATGGTCGTCGCATAGCGCGGGCAGCCCTGTCGGGCGGCGTAATACATGCCGCGGCAGAGCTGCGGCGCGACATTGGCCATCGCCGAGACCACGCCGTCGCCACCGAGCAGCAGATAGGACAGAGCCGCGATGTCCTGTCCTGTCAATATTCGGAAGCCGGCCGGCAGCAGCGGCCGCAATCGCGCCAGCCGTCCGGCATCGCCTGTATCATCGCGGAGTCCGATCAAACGCGGCGAGGCGGCGAGATCGAGGAGCGTGCCATCAGTCAGCGCCCGTGCGCAACGCGACGGGGCGTCGTGCACGATAACCGGCAGCGATGTCGTCTCCAGGATCGTGCGGAAATGCGCGGTGATGCCGTCGGCGGTGGGACGGTTGTAGTATGGCACGACCGACATGACGGCATCGGCGCCGGCCGTCTGCGCCAGCCGGATCGCCGCAATGGCGCGGCTGGTGCAGTTCGAACCCGCGCCGGCAATGATGCGGATGCGTCCGCGCGCGATGCTGACGGCGGTCCGGATCAGCACGGCACGTTCCTCCGGCGTCAGCGTGTCGGCTTCGCCGGCGCTCTCGCCAACGACAATGGCACTGGCGCCGGCGCAAACCTGACGCTCGCACAGCCGTGCGAAGGTGAGGAGATCGAGCGCGCCATGCCGGTCGAACGGTGTCGGCAGATCGGCGATGATGCCGTGCAGCCAGGCGCTGGTCGGGAACGACGTATGAACTTGCGGGAGGGCGTGAGCCCGAAGGGCGGATGTGGACATGGTGAGAGGCTCAGGCGACACGCCGTTGCGGCTGCATGTCGGCGATGTCTGTCCCAGTGAAGGAAGAGGCGCTCATATCGAGCTCGATGGGGCTCGCGGTCTCGATGATCGCTTCGGGGTGATGGCCATTCTCGGACAACGCATAGCGTACGGCATTGGCACGGTTGACGAAGAGGCCGCCGAACAAGCCGTTCTGTTGCTGCGCGACCCACTGGCCGCGGCTGTTCTTGCCAATGAAAACGAGGGACGAGCCACACGAGGGAGGTTCAATGATGGTCACTTGCAGTCTCCAAAAGTCATTCGCTTGAGCGAATGGCTGCAAGATGATCGGCCGCACGTTTGAAAACGAGATGAGATGCGGCACGGCGTTATAGGGATTTCATAAGTGCGTTCTCTACAATCATCCGTGCGGAACCATCATCCACGGTGACGATTGAACATTTCGATCACAAAGGGAGCATGGAATGGCGAAATATTCCAAGAAGGCGTCGGCGACGGTTGCGCGGGCGGTGAAGAAGGCAAAAGCCGGCACGCTGAGAAGTGGTCGTTCGAAGAAGAAGGTAACCAGCCGCAAACAGGCGATCGCCATCGGTCTCTCCGAAGCCCGGGCCGAAGGCAAGAAGGTGCCAAAAGCGCCGAAGAAGACGACCAAGAAAGCCAAAAAGACGAAGAAGAAAACAGCGGCCAGGAAGACAGCTAAGAAGGCCAGGAAAGCCAAAAAGGCGAAGAGTAAATCCTGACCCCTCAGCCGTCATTGCGAGGAGTGGCGTAGCGCCCAGTCCTCACTTGGTCTGCAGCGTCGCCTTCATCAGATGGTCCTTGCACTCATCGTTCTTGCCTTGAGCCATCGCTTCGCTGGCCAGGCCGATCTCGTCGGAGGCGGTCTTCTTCTGCTTGCCATCAACCATCTTGGCGATGGCTTCGGCGACGAAGGCAATATTCGAGGCATTGCATTCGCGTGTCTGCAGCTGCTGCGCCTGCGCTGCCACGGTCGACATCAATGCGATGCCTATGATCATTCCTGAAATCTTCATGCGCTCAGCTTGCCTTGCGATGTCGCGCCGATGACCGCGCGGCCTTCTTGGCCGGGCGCTTGCGTGCCACATGCGGTCGTGACGCGGAAGTGCGTTTGGTCGTCTTGCCCTTGCCACCCTTGAGGCTCGCCTTCAGCGCATCCATCAGGTTGATGACGTTGTCCGGCTTCTCCTCCTTCTCGACGACCTTCACCGGCTTGCCGGCGGCCTTGCGCTGCACCAGCGTCTTCAGCGCGGTCTCATATTCGTCCTTGAACTTGCTGGGATCGAAATGCGACGCCTTGCTGTCGAGGATATGTACCGCGAGATCGATCATGTCCTTCGATATCTTGGGCGACTTGATGTCGTCGAAGTAGTCTTCCTCATCACGGATCTCATAAGGAAAACGCAGCGTGGTGCCGAGCAGGCCCTTGCCGAGCGGCTCGATGGCGATGATGTGCTCGCGATTGGTCAGCACGATCCGCGCCAGCGCCACGCTGTCCTTGTCCTTCATGGCGTCGCGGATCACGGCGAAGGCGTCCACGCCGGCATTGCCGTCGGGCGCGATATAGTAGGGATTGTTCAGGTAGCGCCGGTCGATCTCGTCGCGCGGCACGAAATTATCGATATCGATGGTGTGATTGCTCTCGATCTGAACGGCTTCGAGCTCTTCCTTCTCGATCTCGATATATTCACCTTTGCCGATCTCGTAGCCGCGGCCCTTTTGCTCCTTCTCCACGACGTCGCCGGTCTCGACATCCACCATCTGCTGTTTCAGCCGGTTGCCGGTCTCGCGGTTGATCATGTGGAATTTGGTTTTCTCGACCGTGGTCGCTGCCGGATACAGCACCACCGGACAGGTGACGAGCGATAGCTTGAGGGAGCCTTTCCAATAGGCGCGGGGCGGGGCCATACTCGTTCTCCAACTCATGTACAAAAATGAAGCACGTGGGCTGCAAAGCATTGCGCCGGCGTGGATTTCCAGGAACTTCAACGACAGTTCCCGGTTTTGGTTCCGGGCCGGACCCTGCGGCCGATGATGCGTTGAATGAGGTTCGCCTTGGCCGACAAGCAGTTATCGATTTATCGCCGGAAACGCGATTTCGCGCTCACCAAGGAGCCTTCCGGCCAGATTGTGGTCGCGCCGGCAAAACGCCGCCGCTTCGTGATCCAGAAACACGATGCCACGCGGCTGCATTACGATCTGCGGCTGGAGATGGACGGGGTGTTCAAGTCCTGGGCCGTCACCCGCGGGCCGTCCATGGACCCCGCCGACAAGCGCCTCGCTGTCGAGGTAGAAGATCACCCGCTCGACTATGGCGATTTCGAAGGCACGATTCCCCGGGGGCAATATGGTGGCGGCACCGTGCAGCTCTGGGACCGCGGCTATTGGGAGAGCGACGATCCGGACAAGGGCCTCAAGAAGGGTGACCTGAAATTCACGCTGGATGGCGAGAAGCTGCATGGCGGTTTCGTGCTGGTGCGCATGAAACATGACCGCAATGGCGGCAAGCGGACCAACTGGCTGCTGATCAAGCATCGCGACGACTTCGTGAAGGAGGGCAAGGCCAATACCATCCTGGATGACGACAAGTCAGTGGCGTCCGGCCGTAGTATGAGTGCGATCGCATCCGGCAAGGGCAGGGCGCCGAAGCCGTTCATGATCGCCAGAACAGCGAAGATCAAACCCGATGCTATCTGGGATTCCAGCGAGGGCAGTGCTGCCGATGCGCGCGCCAGAAAAGGCACCAGGACCAAAGCGGACATTGCCAGGCGTGCGACGAAGAAGGCTGTATCGAAGAAGGCGGCCAAGACCTCCGCGAAATCGGTCAAGGCCGCGAAGATGCCTGGCTTCGTCGCGCCTCAACTTTGCACGATTGTGGACCGGCCGCCCTCCGCGGATGGCTGGGTGCATGAGATCAAGTTCGACGGCTATCGCGTACAGCTCCGCGTCGAGGACGGTGAGGCGACGCTGAAGACACGCAAGGGGCTCGACTGGACGGAGAAATTTCGGGCCATCGCCAAAGAAGCCACCGGCCTGCCGGACGCCATCATCGATGGCGAGATTGTCGGCCTCGATGCCCATGGCGCGCCGGACTTCGCGGCGCTGCAGGCGGCGCTGTCGGACGGCGAGACCGATACGCTGATCTTCTTCGTGTTCGATCTGCTATTTGCTGACGGCGAAGACCTGCGCAAGCTGCCGCTCGGCGAGCGAAAGGAGCGATTGAAGGCACTGCTCGACAAGGCACGTGGCCGTCGCAAGGAAAGCCTGATCCGCTATGTCGATCATTTCGAGACCGGTGGTGACGCCATCCTGCAATCGGCCTGCAAACTGGCGCTGGAAGGCATCGTCTCCAAGAAACTGTCGGCGCCATACGTGTCCGGCCGGTCGCAGAACTGGACCAAGGCCAAGTGCCGGGCCGGCCATGAGGTCGTGATCGGCGGATGGAAGAGCAACGCGGGCAAGTTCCGTTCGCTGATGGTCGGCGTCAACAGAGGCGATCATCTCGCTTATGTCGGCGTGGTGGGCACCGGTTTCGGCCAGGACAAGGTTACGCGCATCATGCCGGCGCTGAAGAAAGCGGCGGCAAAGACCAGCCCGTTCGGCGGCAAGGAAACGCCACCGGGTGGCCGGGACGTGCACTGGCTCAAGCCCGAACTCGTGGCCGAGATCGAATTCGCGGGTTTCACCGGGGCCGGCATGGTGCGTCAGGCATCGTTCAAGGGACTGCGGCAGGACAAGCCGGCCGATGAGGTCGCGGCTGAGACTCCGAAGAAGACCGCGCTCGCCGAACCGAAGCCCAAGCGCGGCGTGAAGAAGACAGCGAAAACCTCCGCGAAGAAAGCCGTGCCGGCAAAGGCCGCAGCAGGCTCCACGGTCGTGATGGGCGTGGCGATCTCCAAGCCCGACAAGGAGCTGTGGCCCGATGCAGGCGATGGCAAGCCGGTCACCAAACGCGATCTCGCGGCATATTTCGAAGCCGTCGGCGATTGGATGATGGACTATCTCAAGGGCCGTCCGTGTTCGATCGTGCGCGCGCCCGATGGGATCGACGGGCAGCAGTTCTTCCAACGCCACGCAATGCCAGGGACATCGAACCTGCTCGAACTCGTGAAAGTCTCCGGCGACCGCAAGCCTTACCTGCAGATCGATCGCGTCGAGGGTCTTGCGGCCGTCGCGCAGATCGGCGGGCTCGAACTGCATCCCTGGAATTGCGCGCCGGATGCGCCGGATACACCGGGGCGTCTGGTGTTCGATCTCGATCCGGCACCCGATGTGGACTTCACCGCGGTGATGGATGCGGCACGCGAGATGCGCGAACGGCTCTCGCGCCTCGGTATGGAGAGTTTCTGCAAGACGACCGGCGGCAAGGGCCTGCATGTGGTGGTGCCGCTGCTGCACGGCGCGAAGGACAAGGTCGACTGGAAGTCGGCAAAAACTTTTGCGCAGGCCGTGTGCCAGCAGATGGCCAGTGACGATCCCGAGCGCTACCTGCTCAACATGTCGAAGAAGCTGCGTGCTGGAAAGATTTTCCTCGATTATCTGCGCAACGACCGGATGTCGACCGCGGTCTCGGTGCTGTCGCCGCGGGCGCGAAAGGGGGCCACGGCGTCGATGCCGCTGACATGGCCACAGCTGCGCAAGGATCTGGATCCGAAGAATTTCACCGTACGCAGCGTCCCGGCGCTGCTGGCGAAGAGCAAGGCGTGGGCGGGTTACGAGGATGCTGCATCGTCGATCAAGGCGGCGATTGGGAAGATGAAATAACGTACTCGACGAAACAGCAGTTCAACTTTCATTACTCGCTTTCGCGGGTGATGAAAGTCGAAGCATACGCGCATGAAAAGGCGCGCAACCCTTCCGGATCGCGCGCCTCGAAATGAATATTCGCTCTTACAGCTTACCAAGCAGCAGGAGGATCAGCAGGATCACCACGATGAGGCCGAGACCGCCGCCGCCGTAATAGCCGGTGCCGTAGAACGGACCGCCGCCGATACCGCTGAAACCACCAAGCAAGGCGATAATCAGGATGATCAGAATAATTGTACCAATGGACATGAATGTCTCCTCAGCCTGGCAGACGGACGAGCCGGCTACCTTCATGCGGTAAAAACGCGCGGAGACCTGCAAGGTTCCGGGGTGAAACCTTCATTGCGACTACCGCTGGACGAATTCGCGCTTACATCCATGCGAACTAACAAAGGATTCTGTGATGTCCGCACCACTCGTCGTTTCTATTCCTCACAGCCTCGGCCACGACGAGGCATTGCGTCGCCTCAAGAGCGGACTGACGCGCGCAGCAACTAACGTACCTATGTTGAAAGTTGACGAGGAACGCTGGGAAGGCGACCGAATGATCTTCCGCGTCCATGCCATGGGGCAGGCAGCGTCTGGTCATGTCGATGTGGCCGAGGATCATGTCACCGTCGAGGTTGTGCTGCCCTGGCTGCTGCAGCGCTTCGCGGAAGTGGCGCAGGCAGCGATCAAATCGCGTGGTAATCTGCTGCTCACGAAAAAGAGTTGAAGCGGCGATTACGGCGCGCCGAAAATCTCACGCCTCTTTAATGTCTATTGCTGTGCAGCATGAAAATATCGCGCGATAGTGCGGTGCACGCCGGCTGTGTTGTAAACCACTCGCAAACAATTTGATGAAAAGCTTTGAGTGCGCGGAGGAAGGGAACCGACCTTCTTCGAGTCGGCACGACATCCGCCAGGCCGTCCGGCCGTTGATCCCGGGCGGCCTTGTCGTGTGTGCTATCGCAAACGCGTCGAACGAATGCGTTTCGGCGCAGCATGTGCCTTCACGATCGCCATCGGAAGCTGCCTGAAGAGTTTGGCAACGGCGAGCTGGCTCACGCCGTTCTTCGTCGCAGAACCTTCAACGAGATAGCCGGGCGCGATCACGGTCGCGTCGAACGCCGTCGCTTCCGGCCAATGCCGCCCGCCTTGCGTCGATTCGAAAAAGGTGCGCGGGATCACAACGATTGCCGCGTCGCGCTGATGCCGCCGTGCAAAGGCAATAATGTGCGCGGCATCGGGTCCGGTCACTTCAAGTGGTTCGTAATCGCCATGGGTGAAGATGATTGCCATCTCGGTACGGCGTTTCAACAGCTCGCGCGTCCAGGCGAGCTTGATGTGGCCGTCGTCCCAGTGTTGCGCCAGCGCCGTCCAGTCTGGTTGCCGCATTCCCTTCAGCACTTTTGCGCGTTCGGCGAAATCGACGGGACGGCGGTTGTCCGGATCGACCAGCGAGAAATCCCAGAACTCAGTGCCCTGATAGAAATCCGGCATGCCGGGAATGGTTGCTTTCAGCGTGATCTGGCTGAGTGAATTCAATGCGCCGATCAGCGATGTGCGCTTGGCAAAGGTCTCAAGCGCCGCAAGAAATTCCGGCGATTGGGCGGGATCGAGGATGCGCTCCAGAAACGTGTGCAGACCCTTTTCATAGGCGTCGTTGGGATTGAGCCAGCTCGTTTCCTGCTTGCCTTCGCGTGCTGCCTTCAGCGCATAGGCCTGCATCCGCTCAAGGAAGGAATTGTCCTGCCCGCCGGGCGGCCATGCGCCGATAAGCGCCTGATACAACATATACTCAAACGCTGCGGAGGGTGCGCGTATCTCGCCGTCAACAACCAGATGCGGCGCGTTCAGCACCTTCCAGCGGCTGACCGCACTGGCCCATTCACCGGGCATTTCAGCCAGTGCCAGCAAACGCGCGCGGGCATCCTCGCCGCGCTTGGTGTCGTGGGTGGCAGTCGAAGTCATGCCATACGGCCGCTCGCGCGCGCGCGCGATCATTATCTGGTGGAACGCAGGGACAGGTATCGCCTCGGCGGCCGGCTCGCCGCCGACTTCGTTGAAGGCCAGCAGGCGATGATAGCGATAGAAGGCGGTGTCTTCGAGCGACTTCGCCATGGTCGGTCCGGTGAACTGCTGCACCTTCAATGCAAAGCGTCGCACCCGCGGCTTGCTATGCCCGGGGCGGCCGGGCTCCAGCAGGTCCAGCGTCAAAGCATCGCGCAGGAAGTCAAACAAGCCTTCGTCGGCGCCGAACCAGTCGGCGCGAGCCTTCTCGATGGTCGTGGCAATCAGTTGCCGGTCGAGGGCCGATGGGCCGGCGGTGGAGAGATAGGTGCGATAGACCGGGAAATGCAGCACATAGAGTTCGAAAGCCTGACGCAGCGTGTCGGCGGAGAAGTCGCGTGTTGAATAATGGCCGTTGGCGATCCGTGCCAGCAGACGCGTCAGCACGGTGAATTCGCTGAGCAACAGCGTATCGAGCACGCGGCGCTTGGCTTCCACCAGTTGCGGTTCGAATTTCGGCGAGACATTGCTCACCTGCCGCCAGGTTTCGCCCAGCGGTTCCAGGCCTTTTTCTTCGACTAGCACCTGCGTGATTGCATTGAGCCATTCATAGCCGGTGGTGCCATGCACGCCGGCGAAGGGCACCAGCTTCTCGCGTTCGCCGAGAATTTTCTCAACCACGACATAGAACGGTTTGTTGTTGTTGCCATGCGCCTCGCGGATCAGCCGGCGCAGCCGCTGGAAATATTGCGAGGGATCGCGAAGCCCATCGATGTGGTCAAGCCGCAACCCCTGCAGCTTGTCTTCGGCAATCAGTCGTTTGACCAGCGAATGGACCGCCTCGAACGTATCGGCGTCCTCGACACGCAGACCAGCCAGCGTATTGACATCGAAGAAGCGGCGATAATTGATCTCGCTCGAAGCAAGACGCCACTGGCCAAGCTTGTAGTGCTGGCGCTCCAGCAGCATATGCAGCGCCTGGATCTGCGCAGGACGATCTGGCCCGGCGCGATAGGCCTCGATCCCTTTGGCGATCACCTCTGCGGCGCCCTCGATCGACGCCAGTTGCTGCTTGAAAGCCGGCGCTTCCCGCCGGTTGGGATGGCGCAGGCCTTTGTGCCTGGCAGCCAGCGTCAGGATCGCCCGGCCGGCTGGCGTGTTGCCGGCATCGGCCTCCTTGACGATCAAGCGCAGCATCTCGCTATAGCGCTCCGGCGCGATCGGCAGGCGATGTTCGAAATACCAGGCCGAGAAGCTTCCTTCCCCGGCGTCGTATTTCAGCTCGATCTCGCCATTGTCCAGTGCTTGGCCATACGAGCTGCCGATGATCGGCAGTAGCACGCCGCCGCGCGCACGATAGGGCAGGGTGTCCCAGTCGATGTCGAAGGAGACAGCGTGGGGCGACGTCTGTCCCCATTCCAGCACGTCGAGCCACCACGGATTATCGGCGAAATGTATGCCCACATGATTGGGCACAAAGTCGAGGATCAGGCCGATATCACTGGCCTTCAGTGTGGCGCTCAGGCGCTCGAAACCTTCTTCGCCGCCCAGCTCCGGATTGAGCTTGGTGTGATCGACGATGTCATAGCCGTGCGTCGAGCCAGCACGCGATTTCATGAAGGGCGAAGCATAGAGATGCGTGATACCGAGCGCCTTCAGATAGGGCACGATGCCCGCGGCGGCGTCGAAATCGAAATCCTTGGTGAGTTGAATACGGTAGGTCGCGACGGGAATCGCAGGGGCCATTATTTGTCTCCGATCCGCCACTCGACGGACCACGGCGTCCCCACGCCGGTGCTGGTGTTGCCCCAAATTGTCGTGCCGGATGCGGGCTGCGCAGCCGCTATTTCTTTGTCAGACAGATTTGCCGCGAGATACAGCCTGCTGCCGTCACCCATTTTCCAGAATGCCGTGAGCAAACCGCCATCACTCGCCTCGGCCTTGCCGAACCGTGCGCAAGCGAGGCGCGGTACAATATGCTGTTTGCGCAGTGCGAGCAACTCGCGCACCAGCGTCAGCCGCTTCTGCCCCGCTACGCCGTCGCGATTGTCCCAATCGGCGAAGGCCGAGCGGAACGAGCTTTCGTCCAGCGGATCGGGAATCTCGTCGCCGTATTGCTCATAGGCGCTGGCGAATTCCTTCTTGCGGCCACTACGCACGGCATTGGCGAGATCGCCCTCGAAATCGCAGAAAAACGGGAAGGGCACTTTTGAGCCCCATTCCTCGCCCTGAAACAGCATCGGCACCATCGGCGCCAGCAGCGTGATCGCCAGTGCAGCTTCGATGGCCTCGGGCCTGGCCAAGGTCTCCAGCCGATCGCCCAGCGCGCGGTTGCCGATCTGGTCGTGGTTCTGCAGGAAGTTCACGAAACCCGCCGGTGCGAGTTCGCCTGATGGTTCGCCGCGTTCGGCGCCCGCGCGATGCGCTGAGGGCTGCCCCTGATAGGCGAAGCCGGAGCCCAGCGCCTGCACGATATGATCGAGTGGGTTTTGCGCGTAGTCGCTGTAATAGCCTTTGTCTTCGCCGGTCAGCAGAACATGCCAGGCGTGATGGTAGTCGTCGTTCCACTGCGCGCGATACTTACCGCGCGGCGGGTTGGTCGCGGGATCGAGCAGCGTGGCGCGGTTGTCGTCGTTTTCAAGAACGAGATGGATGTGCCGGCCGGTATCGGCGGCGAGCTTTCCGACCTCGCGGCTCAGCTCATGCAGCATCGGAATTTCGCCCTGTTCGACGATCGCATGCACTGCATCGAGCCGCAGCCCGTCGAAACGATAATCGCGCAGCCAGGCGAGGGCGTTCTCGATGGCATAGGCGCGGACTTCAGGCAGACGATAGTCGATCGCCGAGCCCCATGGCGTGTCGGCGCCGCCAAAGAAATTCGGCGCATAGAGGCCTAGATAATTTCCTTCCGGCCCGAAGTGATTGTAGACCACGTCGAGAAACACCATCAGCCCGCGCAGATGCGCTTCGTCGATCAGGGCCTTCAGGTCCTCCGGGCGGCCAAACATCGCATCCGGCGCATACCACAACACGCCATCATAACCCCAGTTGCGCTTGCCGGCGAAATCGGCGAGCGGCATCAGCTCAAGCGCGGTGATCCCGGTCGCGACCAGATGATCGAGCTTGTCGATCATGGCGCGATAGGTGCCTTCCGGCGTGTAGGTGCCGACATGGGTTTCGAGCAGCACAGTCTCTTCCCACGGCCGTCCGCGCCAGTCCGTCGCGCGCCACGCATAGGTTTTGTGATCGATCACTTCGGAGGGGCCGGCGATATCGTTAGGCTGAAAGCGAGAGCCGGGATCTGGCACGTCGATCTTGTCATCGATCCTGAAGCGATAGGTGTCGCCAGCCTCGACACCTGCGACCTCCACGCTAAACCAGCCGTCATCGCCGGGCTTCAAGGGATGGGATTGATCGCTCAGCACCACATCGACGCGTTGCGCAGCCGGCGCCCAGAGACGGAAGACCGCCCCTTTCCCGGTCAGTCGTGGTCCGAACGAATGGGCGCTCATGCAGGCGTCCCTGCAAAGGCCAGCACCGAGCGCGGCGGCGCGTCGATGTCGCTGCCGGGGGGCAGGATGGCGATGGAGAGCTTTTCGTCGGCAGTGTTCAGCACCTGCCGCCAGTTCTTGTATTCCAGCAACTTCGGCAGCTTGAACGGGATGCCCTCAGGCGCCGCATTGAGCACGATGAAGATCGGGTTGGTGTTTTCGCCGGAAGCGCTGAGTACATAAGAGAGAAAGCGCCCGTCTGGAAACGCCCAGTCCGTCTCGGTCATCTCGTCGGCCGATGGGGTCAGCCAGAGCACGCCATAGGTGCCGTCGGCGCGGCGGCCGTCGAGCCAGCGCTGCGTGGTGATCTGAGGGAAGCGCTGGCGTAGCTGCACCATGTGGCCGATGAAGTCGGTGAGGTCATCGGCCTTGTCGCCGAGATTGTCCCAGGTGATCCAGCCGATCTCGTTATCCTGGCAATAGGCGTTGTTGTTGCCGCCCTGCGTATTGCCGACCTCGTCGCCGGCCAGCAACAGCGGCACGCCTTGCGCGAGGAACAGACAGGCGAGCTGGTTCTTGCGGAGCTGCCGGCGGAGCGCCAGCAGCTCGGGATCCTCGGTCGGGCCCTCGACGCCGAAATTGTTGCTGAGGTTATCCGAGGAGCCGTCGCGATTGTCTTCGCCATTGGCCTCGTTGTGCTTCTCGTTATAGGCAAACAGGTCCGCCAGCGGAAAACCGTCATGCACGGTGACATGATTGATGCCGGCGCGCTGCTTGCGGCCGTCATGGTTGAACACGTCGGAGGAGCCGGTCATGCGGCTGGAGACTTCGCCGATCAGCGAGCCTTCGCCGCTCCAGTAGCGGCGCATGGCGCTGCGATATTTGTCGTTCCATTCCGACCATTGCGACGGGAACGCACCGACCTGATAGCCGCCCATGCCGAGATCCCAGGGCTCGGCGACCATTTTGACGTTGGCGAGAACAGGGTCCTGCCGGATGGCGGTCAGGAATCCGCTATTGCGATCGAAGCCGTTCGGCCCGCGCGCCAGCGCGGTTGCAAGATCGAAACGAAAACCATCCACGTGGCAGACCTCCACCCAGTAGCGCAGTGAATCCATCACCATCTGCAACACGCGCGGATGCGTAAGGTTCACTGAGCTGCCACAGCCCGTGAAGTCGTCATAAAAACGTGGATTATCCGGCATCAGCCAGTAATAGGAGGCATTATCGATGCCGCGATAGGACAGCGTCGGGCCGAGGTGATTGCCTTCGGCGGTGTGGTTGTAGACAACATCGAGCATAACCTCGATGCCGGCGTCATGCAGCCGCGCCACGGTGGTGCGGAACGCATCGAGCGGATTGTCGGCGCCGTAACGCGCTTCCGGAGCGAAGAAGGAGAGGCTGTTGTAACCCCAGTAATTCACCAGCTTCATTTCCACCAGCCGGCGGTCATCGACAAAGCTGTGCACCGGCAGCAGCTCGATGGTGGTGACACCGAGCCGTTTGAGATGGTCGATCATCGCCGGCGATGACAGGCCGCGATAGGTGCCGCGCAGCCCTGGCGGCACGTCCTTGCGCGTCTGCGTCAGGCCCTTCACATGGGCCTCATAGATGATGGTGTCTTCCCACGGCACGCTCGGGCGCGCTTCCTTGCGGCCCCAGTTGAAGGTCTCGTCAACCACCACGGCCTTCGGCATGCCGCGCGCATTGTCGCGGCGGTCGAAGGACAGGTCCTCGCGCGACGAGCCAGTGCGATAGCCGAAATGTGCATCGCTCCAGACGAGGCGCCCGGCCAGTTTTTTGGCATAGGGATCGAGCAACAGCTTATGTGCATTGAAACGGTGGCCATGCTCGGGCTCATAGGGCCCGTGCACGCGATAACCATAGAGCTGACCCGGCGAGACATCGTTGAGATAGCCGTGAAAGACGTGCTCGTTATATTCCGGTAGTTCGACCCGCTCGAGCTCGCGGCGCCCCTGGCTGTCGAACAGACACAGTTCGACCTTGGTGGCGTTGGCAGAGAACAAGGCAAAGTTGGTCCCCCGTCCGTCCCAGCTTGCGCCGAGGCGGAAGGGTGTGCCGGCGGATAATCTCATGCTCTAGAATTCCGGTACGAGAAAGAGTGCGGCCAGCGGTGGAATGGTCAGACTGAGTTCGGGGACAAGCCCCTTGGCAATGACTTCGCCTGAATTGCCGACATTGCTGCCGCCGTAATGCGCGGCGTCGGAATTCAGCACCTCGCGCCAGGCCCCGGTGAACGGCACGCGGACGCGGTAATCACGATAGACGTTCGGGGAGAAATTCACCACGACGAGACACTGCGTGCGCGGGTTGGCGCCCTTGCGCAGCCAGGCAAACACGTTGTTGCCGGCATCGTCGGTGATCATCCACTCGAAGCCTGCGGGATCGCAATCGAGTTCATGCAGTGCTGGCTGGTTGCGATACAACTCGTTGAGATCGCGGATCAGCGAATGGATGCCGGCATGCTTGTTCTGCTCCAGCAGGTGCCAGTCCAGCGAATGATCGTGATTCCACTCGCGCTCCTGGGCGAATTCACAGCCCATGAACATCAGCTTCTTGCCGGGGTGGCCGAACATGAAGGAATAATAGGCGCGTAGGTTCGCGAAGCGCTGCCAGTCGTCGCCGGGCATGCGGCCGAGGATCGACCGTTTGCCGTGCACGACTTCGTCATGGGACAGCGGCAGCACGAAGTTTTCCGAGAAGGCGTATTGCAGCCCGAACAGAATGTCGTTGTGCTGGAAGCGGCGATAGATCGGATCCTTGCTGATGTAATTCAGCGTGTCATGCATCCAGCCCATGTTCCACTTGTAGCCGAAGCCCAGCCCGCCGAATTCGACAGGACGCGATACTTGCGGCCATGCGGTGGACTCCTCCGCCGCCGTGGTAGCATTCGGAAACTTGGCGAAGACTTCGGTGTTGAAGCGGCGCAGGAAGCTGATCGCTTCGATATTCTCGCGGCCACCATATTTATTCGGAATCCAGGCGCCGGCTTCGCGGCTGTAATCGAGATACAGCATCGAGGCGACAGCATCGACGCGCAGTCCATCCACATTGTAACGCTCGAGCCAGAACAGCGCGTTGGATACCAGGAAGTTCACCACTTCCGTCCGTCCGTAATTGTAGATCAGCGTGCCCCAGTCCATGTGCCGGCCCTGCAGCGGGTTGGCATGTTCATAAAGGGCCGTGCCGTCGAAATTGCCGAGGCCGTGCGGATCGTCCGGGAAGTGCCCGGGCACCCAGTCGAGCAGCACGCCGAGGCCCTCGGCATGACAGGCGTCGATCAGCAATGCGAATTCTGCCGGCGTACCGAAGCGGCTGGTCGGCGCATACATGCCGGTCGGCTGATAGCCCCACGAGCCGTCAAACGGATGCTCGTTGACGGGCAGGAATTCCACATGGGTGAATCCGAGATCGCGGGCATAGCGCGGCAGCGTCTCCGCAAGGTCGCGATAGGTCAGCCACTCATTGTTGCCCTTGCGGCGCCATGAGCCAAGATGCACCTCATAGATCGACATCGGCTTGTTCAGCGCATTGATGTGATCCGGGGCAGGGCGCGGATGCGGGATCCTGGTTTCGTCGAGCACGATGGACGCCGTGGAGGGCCGCAGTTCCGCGGCAAAGGCCATCGGGTCGGATTTCTGCGTCAACTGGCCGTGCGGGCCGATGATGTCGAACTTGTAGTGATCGCCGGGCGTCGCGCCGGGAACGAACAATTCCCAGTAGCCGGGGCCGCGCACGCGCATGGGATGACGCCTTGCATCCCAGAAATTGAAATCGCCGACGACACTGACGCGCTTCGCATTCGGTGCGAACACCACAAAGCCAACGCCGCTAATGCCTTCCAGCACCATGGGGTGCGCGCCGAGCTTGTCATAAAGTCGCTGATGCGTGCCTTCACCGAGCAGGTAGAGATCGAACTCGCTCAGGACCGGCGGAAAGCGATAGGGGTCGTCGAGATTGACCGACTTGTCGCCATAGCGCGCGCGCAACTGATACCTGGTCGAACCATTGGCCAGTGCGCCGACAAACAGGCCCGCGTCATGTACACGCTCCAGCGCGGTCGTCGCACCGTGATCATCGATGGCATCGACATTTTCGGCTTCCGGCAGGAAAGCACGTACAACCGTCTTGTCGGCTTCCTTGTGGGGGCCGAGATAGTGAAATGGATCGGAATGGCGGCCTTCGACGATTGCGTAAGCCTCCGCGGGCAATTTGGTCATACGGCCTCCTCGGAATACTGATTCAGAATGCGCAGGATGCCAGTCAGTGGCACCCGCAGCCAATCTGGCCGATGCGCGAGTTCGTATTCGATTTCGTAGAGCGCCTTTTCCAGCAGGAAGAAGTTCAGCATTTCCTTGCTGGCTCCCGCGTCTGCCGGCCACAGCCGCGCGTCGGTCATGGTCTCGCGATAGGCGTCAACGAATGCCGTGGTGGCACGTTCCCGCCAGGCGTCCAGTGCGGCAGCGAGCTTGCCGGTGTCGTCCGAAGTGACCTTGAGCGCGCGTTCCAGCGCTGCCGTTGCCGAATAATCGATCGAGCGAATGAGCCCGGCGATATCACGTGCGGCGGGCGCCTTGCGGCGGCGCTCATCGATCGACCTGCGCGGTTCACCCTCGAAGTCGATGATGAAGATGTCATCCTTGACGATCAGCATCTGGCCGAGATGGAAATCTCCGTGATGGCGGATCTTCAGTCCGTCGATATTCTCGGGCAGCAGCTCGGTCAGCCACCCTCGCAAGCCGTGGCGCAGTTCCAGGACCTGATCGATCAGCGCGCGATCCGAATCCTTTGCAGCATTGCGACGTTGGGCGAGCGCACTGAATACCGGCTCGGCACGTAAGACGATTTCGCTGATCCACAATTTGATGTCGTCGGGCGACGTCGGCTCCGGTTTGAAATCCGGAATGTCGTCGCGGCTGGCCAGCGCCATCTGCATCTCGGCGACGCGGCGGCCGGTCTGCGACATATAGAGCAGATACGGCACCTGCTCTTCACTGTGGGGCGCGTGGTCATTCACCGCCAGCAGGCGCTGCTCATCGGCGAAACGGTCCAGATAAGCTGATGTGACCGTCCAGGCATCGCCCTGATTCTGCACGAAGGCATGCACGATGGCGACGGCGGAGCGCTGATCGCCCTCGACCAGTTCGACGCTGCCGAGCAAAGCGGGCGTGTTGGTGAAGCCGGCGATATCGGTCAGGAAACGGCTGACCTCGATCTCCGGATTGATGCCGCCCTGCAGCTTGCGGTAGATCTTCACGACATAGTCGTTATCGACCAGAGCGGTGCTGTTGGACTGCTCGGTTTCCACCGCCCGGATATTATCGAGCGGGGCACGAGGTTTTTCGGCAAGCTTCGCGGTCGGCCGGAATTCCAGGCGTTTGCCCTCTTCCTCAACCGTCAGCGAAATCCGCAGATTGTGCAGCAGCAACGAGATGAAGATGTGGTCGGTGGCGACATCGAGCAGCGTGCCTTCGCGGGCGCCCTGACGGACAGCGGCAAAGGCTTTCGGATTGTAGCGTTCCCGATCGAAACGGGTCCATTCGATCTGCATGGGCAGCAGATAGCGCGTCGCGACATTACGCTGCGTGGTTTCGAAGAACACCAGCCATGGCCGGTTGTCGCCGATCTCGCAGAACGGGATCGCGCCGGTGAGCACGGGCTGGATCGCCTTTTGCTGTCGCTCCGGATACCAACGGCTGCGCGCCAGGAAGGAGGGCAGCACGTCGCGCTCGAACACACCACGCGTACGGGCGAGGGTCATCCAGGTCGAGCCGAGCGGCACCACCAGCGTTTCGAATTCCGGCACTACCGGCGGCTGCGAATGTTCGGAGACATCGCGCACCTGCAGCCGGAACCAGTAGAAGCCGTAAGGCGCCAGCGTGATCATGTAAGGCAGTTCGCCGATCGGCGGAAATTTGGTGCGACCGAGCATTTCCAGCGGCACGCGTTCCTTCCACGGGGACAGATCGAGTTCGGTGGCCTGCGCGGCGCGCGACAGGTTGGCGACGCAGAGAATTGCTTCGTCGCCGAGTTGGCGCACATAAGCGAGAACGGAGCGGTTATCGGGGCGGATGAAAGTCATCGTGCCGCGACCGAAAGCCAGCGTCGATTTTCTGACAGCAATGAGCCGTTTGGTCGCCGATAGCAGCGACGACAGGCTGCGCGACTGCGCCTCCACGTTCACGGACTCATAGCCGTAGATCGGGTCCATGATCGGCGGTGCATAAAGCCGCGCGGGATCGGCGCGCGAGAAGCCGCCATTGCGGTCCGGTGCCCATTGCATCGGTGTGCGCACGCCGTTGCGGTCGCCGAGATAGATATTGTCGCCCATACCGATCTCGTCGCCGTAATAGATGATCGGCGTGCCGGGGAATGACAGCAACAGTGAATTCAGCAGCTCGATCTTGCGGCGATCATTGTCCATCAGGGGCGCAAGACGGCGGCGAATGCCGACATTGATGCGCGCGCGTGGATCGTTCGCATAGGTCGACCACAGATAGTCGCGCTCGACGTCGGTGACCATTTCCAGCGTCAGCTCGTCGTGATTGCGCAGGAACATCGCCCACTGGCAGTCGCCGGGAATGTCCGGCGTCTGCCGCATGATATCGGTGATCGGGAAGCGGTCTTCCTGCGCCAGCGCCATATAGATGCGTGGCATCAGCGGGAAGTGATACGCCATGTGGCATTCGTCGCTGTTGCCGAAATATTCCTGCACGTCCTCCGGCCATTGATTGGCTTCGGCCAGCAGCAGGCGGCCCGGCGCATAGGCGTCGAGCTCGGCGCGCAGATGTTTGATGACCTTGTGCGTTTCCGGCAGGTTCTCGTTATTGGTGCCGTCGCGCTCGACGAGATAGGGGATCGCGTCCAGACGGAAGCCATCGACGCCGGCATCGAGCCAACGTTTCATCACCTGCACCACGGCAGAGACGACGCGGGGATTGTCGAAATTCAAGTCCGGCTGATGCGAGAAGAAGCGATGCCAGTAATAGGCCTTGGCTTCCGGATCCCAGGTCCAGTTCGACTTTTCGGTATCGGTGAAGATGATCCGGGTGCTCTGATATTTCTGGTCGGTATCGCTCCAGACATACCAGTTGCGGGCGGATGACCCTGCCGGGCTGCGGCGGGCGCGTTTGAACCAGTCATGCTGGTCCGAGGTATGATTGATGACGAGTTCGGTGATGACGCGCAGGCCACGGCGCTTGGCTTCATGGATGAAGCGCTTGAAATCCTTCATCGTGCCGAAATCGGGATGGATCGAACCATAGTCGGCGATGTCGTATCCGTCGTCGCGGCCAGGCGACGGATAGAACGGCATCAGCCATATGGTGGTGACGCCGAGGTCCTGCAGGTAATCCAGCTTCTCGGTCAGGCCGATAAAGTCGCCGATGCCGTCATGGTTGCTGTCAGCGAAGGTCTTCACATGCAGCTGATAGATGATGGCGTCCTTGTACCAGAGCTTGTCGATCTCCTCGCTGCGTTGTTTCGTTTTTGCGTCGATTTCGGTCATGACGTTCATTGGTGACGCTTTCAGGCAAGGATCAGGCGAGGCAGCGGAAGAAGACGGCGGGATCGCGCTGCGGGTCGAGACGCAGGCGGATGCCGCCCCATTCGACACCATGACGCTCGCCGGTGATGATGTTTTCGACGGCGGCAACGTTGCGCTTCTCGCCATCGACCGTGACTTGCGTGTCGATCGGCAGCCAGAATTCATAGGGATCGCGCGACAGCGCGATGGCGCCGGCGACTGTATTGGTGCCGTCGATCGACTGCTTGACGAAGCCGATGATATTGTCGTTGTCCACCGGCATGAAGCGCAGGTTTGACGTCTGCTGTAGCGCCGGGTTGGCGCGGCGGGCATGGTTCAGCGCGGTGATATAGGGCTTGATATTGCCCGGCGCATTCCAGTTGCGGGTCCTGATCTCGTATTTCTCCGAGTTCAGATATTCCTCCCTGCCCGGGATGGCCTCGTGTTCGAGCAATTCGAAGCCGTTATAGATGCCATAGGTTGACGACAGCGCGGCCGCCAGCGCAACCCGCGCCTTGAACATCCAGGCTTCGCCGGATTGCAGGTGATAGGGCAGGATGTCCGGCGTGTTGACAAAGAAGTTCGGGCGATAGAAGTCGCGCTCGGGATAGCCGCACAGTTCGTTGAGATATTGCTCGATCTCCCACTTCGCGGTGCGCCAGGTGAAATAAGTGTAGCTCTGCGAGAAGCCGAGCTTGGCGAGGCCCTTCATCAGCTTCGGCCGCGTAAACGCTTCGGCGAGAAACAGCGCGTCCGGATGCTTGATCTGCACCTCGTGAATCACCCATTCCCAGAACCGCAGCGGCTTGGTGTGCGGATTGTCGATGCGGAAGATCCTCACGCCCTGATCGCACCAGAACAGCAGCATGTCGCGGAGCGCGTTCCACAGCGATCCCGCATCCTCGCTGGAGAAGTCGGGATTGTGGATGTCCTCGTATTTCTTCGGCGGGTTCTCGGCATATTTCATCGAGCCGTCCGGCCGGCGCTTGAACCAGTCCGGATGGTCCTTGACCCATGGATGATCCGGCGAGCACTGCACGGCGACGTCGATCGCCACTTCCAGACCGTGCTCCTTGCACGCCGCGATCAGCGCATGGAAATCCTCCATGGTGCCGAGTTCAGGATGGATCGCGTCATGGCCGCCCTCGGCGCCGCCAATGGCATAGGGGCTGCCGACATCGCCGGGCACGGAGGTGAGCGAATTGTTCTTGCCCTTGCGGTTTGTCTTGCCGATGGGATGGATCGGCGTGAAATACAGCACGTCGAAGCCCATGGCCTGCACGTCAGGCAGGCGGGCGATGCAGTCGAGGAAGGTGCCGTGCTGGCCGGGCACCGTGCTCTGGCTGCGTGGCACCATCTCGTACCATGCGCCGTTGCGGGCGCGCTCACGGTCGATCATCAGCGGCAGCAGCGGCGAGCGCGTCAGGTCCGGGCGCAACTGGGCCTCGGCCATGGCGGTGCGCAGTTCGGGTGACAGCAGCGGCTCATTGTCGCCGGTCTGCAGAAAGCTCTCGCATTGCCTGACGATCAGCGCCGAAGCCTCGGGCCCTGCATTCTGCGCTTTGGTCATCAGGCCGGCGCCTTCCAGCGCATCCAGCGTGACATCCTGTCCGGCCTTCAGCTTCAGCTCGAAGCCGTGGCGCCAGGTGGCGAATTCGTCGGTCCAGGCCTCGATCGCATATACATAGCGTCCGATACGATCGGGGATGAATGAGCCACCCCAGCGGTCGTTCGCTTCCAGCGTCATCGGGACCCGATTCCACTCGCGGTCCTGCTCGCGGCGCCAGACAACCGCCGCGGCGATGATCTCGTGACCGTCGCGGTACAGGTCCGCATAGACGGCGACAGGTTCGCCCACGATGCGTTTGACCGGGAAGCGGCCAGCATCGATGATCGGATAGATGTTTTCGATATGAAAGGCCCCGCCGACGCCGGCGGTGTCCACGATTTGGGATGTTTTATTCACGGTGATGCCATCAACATGAGGTGTCGCCCCTGTTCGATTGATGGAAAAGAGACGGTGCGATCATATACAAAGCCCCGTGACAGGGGTTTGGTTCCCCATGGAACCCAGCTTAGATCGACGCGTTGAAATCGGCTATCCTCTTCCGCAAGTTCAGATATTTCCCAGCAACTTTCGATTGTTGCTCTGCAAACAGCGTGCCGAATGGACCTTTTCACCAAAGCTGCCGAACTCGGAATCCAGACAGGTTTTCACGACGGTCAGGGCCAGTGGCACACCACCAGCGAAGCCGCGCTGAAGATCATTCTGGACGCCATGCCGATGCGCACGCCGCACCGGTTCGTGGAAAGTCCGGTTGTGACCCGGGCCGGCGAGGGTGCCCGTACGGTTCTCAATGAGGCTGCCACGTTTCCCCTGAGCTGGACAATCATCGACGGGGTTAAGGTTATCGCCGAGGGAACGACGGAGGGGCGCGAGATCACCTGGCCGCGCGATTTGCCGGTCGGCGTGCACAAGCTCAGGCTGGTCGACGCCAGGAACTTCCCGGACGAAGCGCCCTTCATCGTGGCGCCATCCAAGGCTTTCCCGGGCACCTTCGATCGTTCGTGGATCGTCGCCGTGCAGCTCTATGGTGTACGCTCGGAGCGCAACTGGGGGATCGGCGACTTCACCGATCTGCAGGGCCTGATCAAACTGGCCGCCAGTTTCGGCGCCGGCGGTGTCGGGCTCAATCCGCTGCATGCGCTGTTCGATGACCGGCCGGCCGAATGCAGCCCTTATTCGCCGAACAGCCGGCTGTTTCTCAATCCGCTTTATATCGACGTGGAGGCGCTGCCCGAATATGCGGCTGATGATAGCGGCGACGCGCTGGCCGAGATGCGCGCCAGCAAGTTTGTCGACTATGTCGATATCGCCGCGGCGAAGTCGACAGCGATGCGTGCCGCCTTTGAGACATTCTATGCCGATCCGAGCTCCGAGCGTCAAAAGGCCTTTGCCGCCTTCCGCGCTGAACGTGCGCCGCTGCTGACACGCTTTGCCTGTTTCGAAGTGCTGCGCCATCAGCACCAGACCGCGTGGTGGGAGTGGCCGTCGGAATGGTTGCTGCCGGATGACGCGACCTGCGAGGCTTTCCGGGCCGGGCCGGATGGCAAGGAAGTGGCCTATATCGAGTACGTGCAGTGGAATGCCGACCTGCAGCTCAAGGCGTGTTTCGATCTGACGACGAAGCTCGGCATGCCCGTTGGCCTCTATCTCGACGTCGCGGTCGGTGTACAGGCCGGCGGCTTTGATGCCTGGAACGAGCAGATCGCGATCTCGCGTCATCTCTCTGTCGGTGCGCCGCCCGATGCGCTGCAGCCCGCTGGACAGAACTGGGGACTTGCGGGCTTCAATGCCGCGGGCCTGGAAGTGCAGGGCTTCGCGCCGTTCAAGGACATGCTGCGTGCCTCGATGCGCTATGCCGGTGCTATCAGGCTCGATCACGTGCTTGGTCTCAACCGTCTCTACGTCGTGCCGCGTGGCTATGACGCCGACAACGGCGCCTATGCGAAGATGCCGCTGGAAGCCCTGCTGGCCGTAACGGCCCAGGAGAGCGTCGCCAATCGCTGCGTGGTGATCGGTGAGGACCTAGGTACCGTGCCGGATGGCTTCCGCGATCATCTCGCATCCTGGGGCATTTGGTCGTATCTGGTGATGATGTTCGAGCGCGACGAGCGCTATGCGTTCAGGGGCGTGGATTATTACGCACCGAATGCGCTGGTGACGTTCAATACGCACGATCTGCCGACCTATGCCGGCTGGCGTAGCTATCACGATCTCCAACTCAAGCGCTCGCTGGGCATCGATCCCGGCGAGAGCGACGATGCCCGCCGTTACGCGCTGCAGATGCTCGGCGAGGCGCTGCGAGCGCAGGGCATCAATACCGAAGACTTCTATGCCGTCGCTCACTTTCTCGCGCGCACGTGGACCCGATTGCTGGCGGTCGCGTTGGAAGACCTGTTGGGTGTGATCGATCAGCCGAATATTCCCGGCACGATCAATGAACATCCGAACTGGCGGCAACGGCTGCCCGCTACAGTGGAGACGATGGCTACTTCGATTGATCGTGACGCGCTGCGCATTGCAACAGCGGACAGGAGTTCGTCCGCATTGACGTAATTTTTGTCAGATGGCGGAAAGACATTGTACAGCAACATCGAAGATTATGCGCTGATCGGCGATTGTGAGACCGCCGCTCTCGTCAACCGCAACGGATCGATCGACTGGCTGTGCTGGCCGGCCTTCGATTCCGACGCCTGCTTTACGGCGCTGCTCGGCACCAAGGATCACGGCCGCTGGCAAATTGCGCCCGACGCGCCGATCAAGGCGTGCAAACGGCGCTATCGCGGTGACTCGCTCATTCTGGAAACCACGCTGGAGACGGACGACGGCGCCATCACGCTGATCGACTTCATGCCGCCGCGCGGCGCCGCTTCTGATGTGGTGCGGATCGTCCGCGGCGATCGCGGCACGGTGAAGGTCCGCATGGAGCTGATCATCCGCTTCGGATTCGGCGCAGCCATCCCCTGGGTGAAGCGCGACAAGGATGGCGCCGTGCTGGCGATTTGCGGACCCGACATGACGGTGCTGCACACGCCCATCGAGACCCATGGCGAGAACCTCACGACCGTCGCGAAATTCGAAGTCAAACAGGGCGACAGCATCCCGTTCGTGCTGACCTACGGGCCGTCGCACCTGAAAGTGCCTGCGCCGATCAATGTCGGCGAGGCGCTGAAAGACACCGAGGAATTCTGGAAGGAATGGAGCAACCGCTGCACCTACAAGGGCGAGCACCGCGATCTCGTGATGCGCTCGCTGATTACGCTGAAGGCGCTGATCTATGCACCGTCCGGCGGCATTGTCGCGGCGCCGACGACGTCGCTGCCCGAAAAGCTCGGTGGCTCCAGAAACTGGGACTATCGCTTCTGCTGGCTGCGCGATGCGACCCTCACGCTGCTGGTGCTGATGAACAGCGGCTACACGGATGAGGCGCGCGCCTGGCATCGCTGGCTGCTGCGCGCCGTTGCCGGCGCACCGGCCGAGATGCAGATCATGTACGGCATCATGGGCCAGCGCCGCCTGCTCGAATGGGAGGCCGACTGGTTGCCCGGCTATGGCGGCGCGCTGCCGGTGCGCGTCGGCAATGCCGCACATGCGCAATTGCAGCTCGACGTCTATGGCGAACTGATCGATGCCTTCCATCAGACCCGCGTCGCCAAACTAGAACTCGATGGCGACACCTGGGCGGTCGAATGCGTGATCCTCGAACATCTCGCCTCGGTCTGGAACAAGCCCGATCACGGCATCTGGGAGCTCCGCGGCCCCGGCAAGCACTATGTGCTCTCGAAGGTCGGCTGCTGGGTTGCGTTCGACCGCGCCATCAAAAGCGCTGAGACCTTCAATCTCAAAGGCCCCGTCGACAAATGGAAGGCACTGCGCAAGGAGATTCATCGCGACGTCTGCGAGAAAGGGTTCGATCCCCGCGAAAATACCTTTGTGGAATCCTATGGCTCGGACGTACTCGACGGCGCCATCCTGCTCCTGCCGGCGCTGGGCTTTCTTCCGGCCGACGATCCCCGCGTGAAGGGCACGATCGCTGCGGTCGAGAAATATTTGATACGCGACGGCTTCGTGTTGCGCCACGATCCGCGCCAGGTCACCGGCGAGGTGCAGCCCGCCGAGGGCGCGTTCCTTGCCTGTAGCCTCTGGCTGGCCGAGGCCTATATCAAGATGGGCGAGATCGCCAAGGCGGAAGAACTGTTCAATCGCGTCGTCGCCATCGCCAATGATGTCGGCCTGCTGGCGGAGGAATATGACAGCGGCGTCAAGCGCCAGACCGGCAACTTCCCGCAGGCACTGACCCATATCGCGCTGATCGCGGTGGCGCATAATCTGGCGAGCGCTAAGCGTCCGCAGGAGAAGAAGGTGGAGAGGGCGAAGTAAGGGGCCTAACGTCGTCCCCGCGAAGGCGGGGACCCATACCCGCCGGCGCTCTAGTAGAAACGCTAGATTCGCGGCTCTGCCGCTTTAACTATTCCGACCGTGGTTATGGGTCCCCGCCTTCGCGGGGACGACCGCAACTACGCACTCGCATTCCGCTTCAAAATTATCTCCACCGCGCCCGCAAAGCCTTCCTCCTCATTCGACGTCGTCACATCCGTCGCCTGTGCCTTCACGTCGTCGCTCGCATTGCCCATGGCGATCGACATGCCCGACACCTTGAACATCGGCAGGTCGTTGCGCATGTCGCCGATGGTGGCGATGGCCTCAAGGGAGATGCCCAGCCGCCGCGCCATCGCCTGCACGAAGGTGCCCTTGTTCTGATTGGGCGGCGTGATGTCGAGATAGTAGTTTTGCGAGCGCACCGCGACGGCCGTATCGCCCAGCGCCTTCTGCATGACGCCCTCGCAGCGTTCCAGCAGCGGGAAGTCGGAACTGGCACCGACAATCTTGCAGACCTTGGCGAGATAGGGCGAGAAGTCGTCGACCATCACGGCCTCATGCTGGATGGTGTCGCGCTCATGCGGCACATATTTGCCGTCGTCGCGCTTGATCACCCATTCGTCATTGGTGAAAATCCAGATATCGACGCCGTAGTCCTCCAGCACTTCGATGGCGCGCTTGGTCGCTGCTTCCGGGATCAGATGCTGTGCGATGGGCTTGAGGTCGTCGTCCACCATCGAGCTGCCATTGAAGGGGCCCATCGGCAGCGTGATCCCCAGTGGCTTCACCAGGAAGCGCATGCCGACCGGCGGGCGGCTCGACGTGATGGTGAAGCCGATGCCGGCGTCTTCCAGCTTCTTCACGGCCGCCCTGGCCGTGTCGGTCAGCCGCTTGTCGTGGGTCACCAACGTGCCGTCGACATCGGATACCACGAGAGAAATCTTGGTCATGGTGCGATCCTTCAGGTCGGCAGTTGCTTGATGATGGCGTCAACGATGCGATCAATATCGTGGTCGATGGACACCGTGATCGGGCGCTCATCGGGGCCGGGCACTTCCAGCGTCCTGAACTGGCTGTCGAGCAGCGACGGCGGCATGAAGTGGTTTCTTCGCGCCGCCATGCGCTCTGCAATCAGCTCCTTGGAGCCGTTGAGATAGACGATGCGAATATCATGCCGGCCGTGCAGCAGCAGATCGCGATAGACGCGCCTGAGCGCAGAACAGGCGACGACGAGCTTGCCGCCATCGGCGGTGACCCGGTCGATTTCGTCGGCGATGCTCTGCAGCCAGGGCCAGCGATCCTCGTCGGTGAGTGGCTGGCCCGCGCGCTGCTTCTCGACATTCGCCGGCGGATGAAAATCATCGCCATCGGCGAAACGCCAGCCGAGACGATCCGCCAGGGCCTTTCCGATCGAGCTCTTGCCCGAGCTCGAGACGCCCATCACTACCAGGGCCTTGGGCGCCACAATATTGGGCACGCTGTCAGCCACGCGCGTCGTCCGGTAGGGCGGCCTTGTCGCACAGCCAAACGGTTTCGTCGTCCGACCTCGCGCGGTTGGCTGGCAGATCCTCGCCCTTCAGCACGCGCGTCAGGATCGCGCGCTTGTCCTCGCCGCTCATCAGGAACAGCATCTCGCGGCATGACGCCAGCGCCGGCAGCGTCAGGCTGACACGCGGCACGAATGGCTTCACATGGGCTTCGGGCACGCCGACCACCCAGCGGTCTGTCACCTCGATCGCAGGATATCCGGGAAATAACGAGGCCACATGGCCGTCGGGCCCCACGCCGAGCAGCACCAGATCGAACAGCGGTTTGGCTTTATCGAGCTTGTCGGCACCGTAGAAAGACTGCAGTTCGCGCGCATAGAGCGCTGCGGCGTCATCAGGGTTCGCCGCATCGGTCTTGATCGGGTGCACGTTGCCGAGTGGCGCGCAGGCATCGAGAAATGCCGTCCGCGCCATACTCATATTGTTCAGCGGATCGCCTGACGGCACGAAGCGGTCATCGCCGATGAACCAGTGCACGCGATCCCAGGGGATTTCGCTGCGCCAGGGCTCGGTCGCGAGTAATTCATAGAGCCGCTTCGGACTCGATCCGCCGGTCATGCAGATGGCGACGCGACCGTGATTGGCCTCGATACGCTCGATCAGACGCTCGGCAGCGGATTCAGCGAGAGCCATCGCATCCTCGACCACGACGATATGGCGATTGGGCGCTGCCATGGCGTCAGCTCAGCACGCGCCAGCTACGACCATCGCGCTTGAGCAGGTCGTTGGCTTCTTCGGGACCTTCGCTGCCGGCGTTGTAAGTCTTCAGCCCATCCTTGCCGGCCTTCTTCCAGGCATCAAGGAAGGGTTGCACGGCACGCCAGCCGGCTTCCACGCTGTCGGCGCGCTGGAACAGGATGTTGTCGCCGATCATGCAGTCATAGATCAGCGTCTCGTAGCCCGTGGCCGGCGCGGCCTGGAAGTAGTCCTTGTAGCGGAACTTCATCTCGACGCCGTCGATCTCCACGGACGGACCGGGCACCTTGGTGTTGAACTTCAGCGAGATGCCTTCATTCGGCTCCACCGCGATAACGAGAAAGTTCTCGGCGAGGCTTTCCACCGACATGTCGCGGAACATCGCGAAGGGTGCTTGCTTGAACTTGATCGCCACTTCGGTGCGTTTGATGCCAAGTGCCTTGCCGGTGCGCAGATAAAACGGAACGCCGGCCCAGCGCCAGTTGTCGATCGACAGCTTCATCGCCGCATAGGTCTCGGTGGTGCTGCCGTCCTTGACGTCCTTGGTCTTCAGATAATCGCCAATGTCGGTATCGCCCACATGGCCGGCGACATATTGCGCGCGCACCGAATTCTGCAGTGCTTCGGCTTCGGTCTGCGTGGTGACGGCGGCGAGCACTTCGGCTTTCTCGGAGCGTACCGCATTGGCTTCGAACCGCGAGGGCGGCTCCATCGCGACCAGCGACAGCAGCTGGAACAGGTGGTTTGGCACCATGTCGCGCAGCGCGCCGGTGGCGTCGTAGAACGAGCCGCGATGGCCGACGCCGAGTTTCTCGTCCACGGTGATCTGCACGTGATCGATATGGTTGCGATTCCAGATTGGCTCGAACATGCCATTGGCAAAGCGCAGCACCAGGATGTTCTGCACCGTCTCCTTGCCGAGATAGTGATCGATCCGGTAGATCTGCTGCTCGTTCATCAGGCCGAGCAGTTCCTTGTTCAGCTTCTTTGCTGATTCAAGGTCGGTGCCGAACGGCTTCTCGACCACGAGGCGACGCCAGCAGCCGTTTTCCTTCAGCATGCCGGTGCGGCCGAGCTGGCGCGCGATCGGCGCGAAGGCCGACGGCGGGGTTGCCAGATAGAACAGGCGATTGCCTCCGGTGCCGCGCGCTTCCTCGAGTTTGTCGAGCTGGTCGCGCATGCGATCGAAGGATTCCGGCTCGCCCGGATCGGCCTCGATGCATGTGACGCAATTGAGCAGTTTCTGCGCGATGGCGTCGTCGACCGGACGCGTCGCATATTGCTTCAGGCCCTTCATCAGGTCGTCGCGGAGTTCCGCGCTGGTCATGTCCTTGCGGGCGATGCCGACAACACAGAATTTCTCCGGCAGTAGATCGGCCGCCTGCAGGTTATACAGCGCCGCGATGACCAGCCGGTGTGCAAGATCGCCGGTGACGCCGAAAATCACGAATGCGCAAGGGTCTGGCTTCTTGGATTTGGCTGAGATCTCGGTCATGCGGGCTACGCCTTTGGTTTGATGATATCAGGCGCGTCCTGCCGCTTCGGATCCGGATGCTGATCGGGCTCTTTGTGGCCGCCGAAACCGGCGCGCATCGCGGATAGAATCTTCTCTGCAAATGTATGTTCCTTGCGCGAACGAAACCGCGCAAACAGCGCCGCCGTCAGCACTTCGGCGGGGACCGCCTCGTCGATGGCGGCATTCACCGTCCAGCGGCCTTCGCCGGAATCCTCGACAAAGCCAGAATAGGTATCGAGCGTTTCGTTCTTGGCGAGCGCCGAGGAGGTGAGGTCGAGCAGCCATGACGGGATCACACTGCCGCGGCGCCAGACTTCGGCGATATCAGGCAAATTCAAATCGAAGCGATGCGCCTCCGGCAGCGCCTCGATATTGGCGTTCTTCATGATGTCGAAGCCCTCGGCATAGGCCTGCATCAATCCGTATTCGATGCCGTTATGGACCATCTTGACGAAGTGCCCGGCGCCGACGGGACCCGCATGGATATAGCCGTTCTCGATGCGCGGATCTGAGTTGTCGCGGCCCGGCGTGCGCGGGATGTCGCCGATCCCCGGCGCCAGCGTCTTGAAGATCGGATCGAGCCGGTCGACGACTTCCTTGTCGCCGCCGATCATCATGCAATAGCCGCGCTCGAAGCCCCAGACGCCGCCGGATGTGCCGACATCGATATAGAACAGGCCCTTTTCTTTCAGCGCTTGGCCGCGGCGAACGTCGTCCTGCCAGAACGTATTGCCGCCATCGATGATCGTGTCGCCGGGCTCAAGCAGCCTGGTCAGCGCATCGATGGTGGTTTCGGTGATGCGGCCTGCGGGGAGCATCACCCAGACATGGCGCGGCTTGGCTAGTTTCTTGACGAAGTCTTCCAGCGACGATCCGCCGGTGGCGCCTTCGGAGGCGAGGCCGCTGACGGCCTTGGCGTCCTTGTCATAGACCACCGCGGTGTGGCCGTTCTTCATCAGGCGGCGGACAATATTTCCGCCCATTCGGCCGAGACCGATCATGCCGAGCTGCATTGTGTGATGTCCTTATATTGATTGCGCATGACCCGAAGCAATGTCCGGGCCATGCGGATCGTTCGTTTAGTTCAATGCGGCAGTCATCGCCTTGTCGAGAACAGCAAGTCCGGCCTTGAGATCACCCTTGAGATGGACGCGCAGCGCGCGGCGATTGCGATCCGTCAGCACGCCGAAGTCACCACGCGCCTGTGCCGCCTTGATGACACCGAACGAGGCGCGGTAATCGGGGATAGCGAGATCCTTGGCGTCATCCGCGGTGATCTGCAGGAACACGCCGGTGTCCGGCCCGCCTTTATAGGCCTGGCCCGTCGAATGCAGGAAGCGGGGGCCGAATTCGGCGCAGGTCGCGACCTTCTTCTTGTCGCGTAGCGCCATCCGCATCTGCTGCAGCGTATCGATATGCGCGCCGTCGCGTTCGACATAAGCGAGCAAAGCGACATAATCGCCGGGCGTGACACGGCGGAAATGGGCCTTCAGCCACGACGTCAGATCGCCATCGGCACCGGCTTTCTTCAGCAGTTCGGCATTGCTGTCGTCGGTATAGAGATCGGCCTCCTTGGACGACACCACCGGCGTTTCCGGCGGCAGCGAACCGGTCTTCTCGAAGGCTTCCGTCAGCTCGCGTGTCTTGATCTTGGCGGCTTCCACATCCGGCTGGTTGAACGGATTGATGCCCAGTATGGAGCCGGCAACGGCCGTCGCGATCTCGAAGCGGAAGAATTCCTGGCCGAGATGGTCGATGGACGGCATCACGATGCGCGCAACGGGATGACCTGCTTTCTCCAGGGCCGCGAGCTTGTCGTCATGGGCCTTGTCGTCTTCGCCCGATGTGCGCAGATCGATGAAGAAGCGATCATTGCCATAGACCGAAGGCTCGCCCAGCGTCTCGCCGTCGATGGGGATCAGGCCCTTGCCGTCCTTGCCGGTGGATTCGGCGATGAGCTGCTCAGCCCATGCGCCGAAATCGGCGATTTTCCTGGAGGAGAGGATCGTCACCTTGTCGCGGCCGTCGAGACCGGCATTGCCCATGGCGAGGCCGAGCTGCACGCCGGGATTTTCAGCCGGCGGCACGTCGGGCCCGCAGGAGCGAACCATCGACAGCGTGAGATCGAGCAGTTTGGTGAGGTCGACGCCTGCGGCCGCGGCCGGCACGAGGCCGAAGGGCGACAGCACCGAATAGCGGCCGCCAATGGCCGGGTCGCCGTGGAAGATGCGCGCAAACTTTTGCGTCTTCGCGACCTTCTCCAGCGACGAGCCGGGATCGGTCACGGCGACGAAATGCGAACCGGCCAGCTCGGCGCCAACCGCCTTGGTCACCTCGTCGAAGAAGTAATTCTTCATCACATTCGGCTCGGTGGTGCCGCCGGATTTGCTCGAGATGATGAAGAGCGTCGAGGCGATCTTCACGGCTTTGCCCATCGCTGCCACTTGCGCCGGATCGGTGGAATCCAGCACATGCAGTTTCGGGAAGCCCGCGACTTTCGCAAAAGTCTGCGCCAGCACTTCCGGACCAAGGCTCGATCCGCCCATGCCGAGCACCACCGCATCGGTGAATCCCTGCGCCTTCACCCATTTGGCGAAGTCGGCATAGTCAGCCAGCTTGGCCTTCTCGGCAAAAGCGCTGTTCAGCCAGCCCAGCCACTTGTCTTCGTCGGCGCCGGTCCAGACCGATTTGTCCTTGTGCCAGAGCCGGCGGATTTTTGCCGAACCGCGCCACTCTTCGGTTGAGGTTGCGACCTTCTTGGTGATGCCGTCGCCGAGCGCGAGCTTCTGCGATCCGATCCCGTTGCCCAGCGACGTCGCGCGCTTGTGCGCCACAGCGCCATAGAGCTTGTCGGCGGCGTCGGCGAACAGCTTGACGCCGTCCTCGACGAGATGCGTCGTGATCGCATCCAGCGAAATGCCGGTCCTGGCGAGATCGGCCAGCACCTTCTTCGCGTCCTCGACATTCTCTTCGAGGCTGTCACGCACTTCGCCATGGTCGCGGAAGGCGTCCAGCGTGGCGGGCGGCACCGTGTTGACCGTGTTCTTGCCGATCAGCTCTTCCACATAGAGCGTGTCGCGATAGTCCTTGCTCTTCACGCCGGTCGACGCCCAGAGCAGGCGCTGCGGCTTGGCGCCTTTGGCCTTGAGTTTTTCCCAGCGCGGGCCGGCGAACAGTTTCAGATATTCCTGATAGGCGAGCTTCGCATTGGCGATGGCGACCTTGCCCTTGAGGTCCTTGAGCCGTGCCTTCTCTGAGGGATCGTTGGCCTTGGCGATCTTGTCGTCGAGCTGCTTGTCGACCTGCGCGTCGATACGGCTGACGAAGAACGAGGCGACACTCGCCACATGGGACGGATCGCCGCCGCCCGCGACATACTTTTCGAGGCCGTTCAGATAGGCCTCGGCGACCTCGACATAGGTCTTCTGCGCGAACAGCAGCGTCACATTGATGCTGATGCCTTCGCCGATCAGTTGCTGGATCGCGGGCAGCCCCTCCGGCGTCGCCGGTACCTTCACCATCAGGTTCGGGCGCTTGACGCTCGCCCACAGGCGCTCCGCCTCGGTGATCGTGCCCTTGGTGTCATTGGCGAGATAGGGCGAGACTTCGAGGCTGACGAAACCGTCATCGCCCTTCATCTTGTTATAGACCGGCTTCAGCACATCGGCAGCGTGCTGGATATCCTCGACCGCGATGTGCTCGAACAGGTCGGCAGGCGATTTGTCGCCCGACTTCAGCGCCTCGGCAATCGGGGCATCATATTCGTCTGAACTTCCGATCGCCTTCTCGAAGATCGCCGGGTTCGACGTCACGCCTTTCACGGCGTCGGTGTCGATCAGCTTCTTCAGGTCGCCTTTGGCGACGAAGCCGCGGGCGAGGAAGTCCAGCCAGACGGCCTGACCATGGGATTCGAGTGCTTTGACGGGATTCATGATGCCTTGTTCTGTTCGCAATTATCAAAAGGCCGATCGCCCGCGAACGTGCCGCGGCCCGGTTCCAATGATCGCCCCAAACCCCTACGCGTGGCAAGCCGAACGGTTCCATTTTGAATGCGGGAGCCGGATCGCAATTCCGTGTTCGGCGAACCCGGTGCGTGAAATGACGATTGTGTAAATTTTGTGCGTCGGATTTGTGCGGGGCGCGCAGGCGACCACGGTGCGTGCGAGATGCGGATCGCTAACCTCTCCGCGTCATGGCCGGGCTTGTCCCGGCCATCCACGCCTTTCTATCGCGTAGCCAAGACGTGGATGCCCGGGACAAGCCCGGGCATGACGGTGAATAACGGTTTTGATGACGTGTCACGGCCGAATATAGAGATACCCTTGCGACTGCAGCTCCGCGATCCGGACCACACCGCCTCTGTCGGCAATGGTGAAGCCCGGCTGCAGGCCATCCAGCGTCACATCCTGCGCCTTCATGGTGTTGCCGCAGGCGGCCATCTGCAGGCCGGCCTTCGAGAACCTGGCCACCCGGCCGGTGATATCGGGATTGGCCTGGGTCAGGGCAAAGGCGCGCAGCGCCGGGCCGAGCACGACCAGCGCGATGGTAACGTTGTCGGGGCCGCCCACGCCATCGAAGTGGTTCTGGATATTGCCGAGGGCGAAATTCACCCGGTCGGCATCGGCGAGATGATAGACGACCTTCAGCCTGGACGCAGGGGCCTCGTGCGTCGTGGCCGCAGTCGCCCGCGAGGCCAGCAGTCCCGCGCCGACCGACGACAGGGCGGTCCACAAGAGGTTGCGCCGGTTCATGGCTCGCTCCTGTCCTGTTGCATCCGCAGTCTACTTGCCGAGCATCGCTATGCGTTCGTCGTCATCGCTGACCAGCGACCCGCAGTCCTTCAGACTCGTGCGCTCGAGTCGAAACGCCTTATCGTCGGCGCCGGCCTTGAGATAGTCGGCAGTTTCCTCTTCGGCCTTGCTGTCGTTATCCCAGATGCGCACGGCCTCCAGCCGAACCATCGCCGCAGCCTTGTCCTGTGGTCTGCGACTTGCCGCGATACCGATCTCGATGCCGCCGCCTTCGCAATCGATGGGGCAGGAGAGCCGGACTTCATCGCCAGCGTCTTTGACGATCGCATGGTTGCAGGAGCCGGCGGATTGGAAGTCGCCCTTGCGGTGGCGAAATTTCACGCCGAGCCTGAATTCGTGATTATAGGTCTGCTCTGTCGACGGCATATCCACCGTGACCAGCAGCTTCATGGCACTGACCGTTTGCTTCGGGTGGGCGGCGAGATGATCGGCGTCGTAGCGCCTGATAAAACACGCAAAGGTCTTCACCTTGCCGGCCGTGCTGCCAACCAGCGTGGTGTCGAAAGCCTGGGCCTGGGCTGCCGACGCCTTCTTTGGCTCGTCCTCTGCGCGTGCCGTGCCGCCGGCGATGGCCGAGATCAGAAGCGAAGCGGCGAAAGCCGGCATGGACAGGATGCGGATCATGGACGTCTCACAAGGTGAGGCCCGAAAGGGCCATTTCACCTTGGTCGTGTGAGGCGCGGTATGCGTTCAATCGGGGATCGACGCCCTATTACTCGGCATCGATCCATAGTGGGGTCATCCCCGCGAAGGCGGGGATCCATAGCCTCCGGAGAATTGGTAAAACCACCATCGTCGTGGCTCTGCCGTTTCAACCACATCGACCGTGGTTATGGATCCCCGCCTTCGCGGGGATGACCCGTTGAGATTACGGCGCGCATTCTTGACGTGAACGCCTAAAAATCCGCCTTCGCCAGATCCCACATCAGCCGGTAGGTCCCCTCGGAAATCAGCTCAGCCGAGGCCGCTGTGATGGCCGCATTGAAGCGTCCCTTCATGGTCGCAGCCACCGCATCCACATCGGTGCCGTCGATTATGACATACCAATCGCGCGCCGCAGGATTAGGCGCAGCGGGATCGTCGGTGAGCGGCTTCGACAGTCGGGGATCGCTCTCCATCAGATGCATCGAAATGATGCCGTGCAGATCGCCCGGATCGAGCTGCGCCTCGATGGCGCTGCGCAGTTTGTCAGCGCCATCGGCGGGTGGCCGGATGCGCACCAGCCCCAGCGCTGCGCCACGGCCTTGACCGCGGCTGACGGTGATCCGCGCCACCGAACGCAGCATGTTCTGGAAACGGCCGATATTGGTCAGCGACCACTTCGTCTGGTTCGCCAGCGCCGTGCGATAGGCGTCGCTGTCCAGCACGTCGAATGTCCTGGTCGAATACAGGCCGAGATATTTCGGCCGGGCGTTCACGGCCACATAACGTCTCGCCTCGACAAACCCCTCGATGGCGACGCGCTCGGCAAGATGCTCGCGGTCGTACCACTGGTTGAATTCCTGCTCATGCTCCGCATCGATATCCATCGACGTCATCAGCATTCCAGTTCCGGCGATCGGCATTCCAGAAGTCCTATTTCAATTTCGACGCCACATCGGCGATGGCCTTCATCACCGCATCGCGCATGCCGGGGTCATACAGGTTGTGACCGGCGCCTTCAACGATGCGCACTTCCGCATCGGTCCAGCGTCTGGCCAAAGCGTGCGATGTCGCGGGCGGGCAGAGAAAGTCGTAACGGCCCTGAATGATGACGCCGGGAATGCCGTTGAGTTTGCCGGCGTCTTCCATGAGCTGCTGCGGCCGCATGAAGCAGTCGTGCTTGAAGTAATGCGCTTCCATCGCCGGTGTCGCCGGCATCATCCGCGTCGTATTGCCGAGTTCGGCACGGTCGAGCCGCGTGCGTTTCGGCGCGATTTCCGACAGGATGGCTTCCGTGCCGCCCCAGGCGCGGATCGCCGGGACATGCACGGCCGGATCGGCATCGAGAATGCGGCGATAGAAGTTCGGCAGCGGATCGGCGCGCTCGGCTTCGGGAAGGACGCTCAGGAAATCTCCATGCAGGCCGGGATAATGCCGCGGCAGCATGGTGTTGAAGACATCATGCAATTCTTCCCGCGTGCCGAGAAACGTTGCGCGCAGCACGATGCCGGTCACGCGATCCGGATGGGCCTGCGCATAGGCGAGCGCCAGCGTTGCCCCCCAAGAGCCGCCGACCACGAGCCATTTGTCGAAGCCGAATGTCTGGCGGATCGTTTCCATATCGGCGATCAGATGCGGCAGCGTATTCGCCTCGCGCAGGCCTTTGGGCTTGCTGCGGCCGGCGCCGCGCTGGTCGAACAGCACGGCATGAAAACGCTGCGGATCGAACAGCCTGCGGTGATCGGGCTGGCAGCCGGAGCCGGGGCCGCCATGCAGATAGACTGCGGGGATGCCATCCCTGCGGCCAACGCTCTCTACATGGATTGCATGGCCGTCGCCGACATCGAGATGTTCCGAGGTCAGCGGCGCAAACAGGTCCGCTTTGACCGGGGCGGGGACGTCAGCGGCCATGAACGTGATCCGCGTCCGGCTCCAGCGTGCCGCCGTTGAAGTTGCGATAGATGAAGCGGTCGCGGCCCTCAGTGGATTCCGTCTCGGCCAGTTTGAATATCTCCTCGTGCCGGGGCGACAGCGTGCAGGCGGGGTCGGTGTTGCCGGCATCGCCGGTCAGCGCGAAGGCCTGGCAGCGGCAACCGCCGAAATCCACTTCCTTGAACTCGCAGCTTCGGCACGGCTCGGGCATCCAGCCGGTGCCGCGATAGCGGTTGAAGGCTTCGGAGTTCTGCCAGATCCAGGCGATCGAATGATTGGAGCGCACGGATTCGAATTCCATCCCGGTGATGGTCTCCGCCGCATGGCAGGGCAGAATCTTGCCGGCCGGCGAGATGTTGAAGAACTGCCGGCCCCAGCCGCCCATGCACTTCTTCGGCCGCAGCGCGTAATAGTCCGGCACCACATAGTCGATATCGAGAATGCCTTTCAGGCGCAGCTGCGCGTCATCGACGATGCGGCTGGTCTCGTCGATCTGATCGATGGTCGGCATCAAAGCGGCGCGGTTCTTCAGTGCCCAGCCGTAATACTGCACATTGGCGACTTCCAGCCGGTCGGCATCGAGATCGACAGCCATCTGAATGATGTCGCTGAGCTGATGCAGGTTCTGCCGGTGCATCACCGCATTCACCGTCAGCGGAAGATCGAGTTCGCGCGTCCATCTGGCGACTTCGAGCTTCTTCGCGTGGCCATTGCGATACCCGCCGACACGGTCGGCCACCACGGGCTCATTGCCCTGGAAGCTGATCTGCACATGGCATAGCCCGGCATCGGCGAGTGCGGAAAGTTTGTCTCGCGTCAGCAGCACGGCCGAAGTGATGAGGTTGGAATACAGGCCCACATCCGTCGCATGCTGCACCAGCTCGACGATATCCTTGCGCGCGGTCGGCTCGCCGCCGGAGAAGTGGATCTGCAGCACGCCGATTTCGGCAAGCTCTGACAGCACCTTCTTCCATTCATCGGTGGTCAGCTCGGTGCTGCCGCGGTCGAGCTCCACAGGATTGGAGCAATATGGACATTGCAGCGGGCAGCGATGGGTGAGTTCGGCCAGCACGGCGAGGGGAATGCCGAAGGTCTCAGCGGTCGAGCGCGTGCGCTCCATGATCGCGAGACTGTCGGCAGGATCGCTGAAGACGGGACTGGCGTCGGTGAGGGCAGAATCTGAACCTAAGACACTCATGACGTCTTCTCCCGCGCTTGCGTGAGAAAGCCCTTGTCGGCGAGGTCCTGCAGCATGGCGATGACATCGGCGCCAATGTCGTCGCGCGGTGCGGCGTATTTGGCCACCAGGAGATCGATGATATCGGCGACGCTGCGGTCGCCATCGCAGAGCTGCAGGATTTCGACGGCGATATCGTCGGGCGCCAGCACGCGCTCCGGCGCGAGGATCACCCAGCGTTGGCGCGTTTCGTCGAACTTCAGCCTGGCGTGGCGCGGCAAGACCGGTTTGCTGGCCTCGCTGACACTCATCCGACGACTGCTGCGCAGCTCCGTCATCATCTGCCTCTATTTGGCCGGGACGAACGCGCCCGGCGGGATGTGGCCGTCCACATAGGCATGATACAGCGCATCGAGCTGCACCCACAACACATTGGTCTTGAAGATCAGCGCATTGGCGACCGCGCGGCGTTCGGCCGGCGAGGTGGCGTGCTGCTTGACGTAATCCAGCGCAAAGCCGGCATCGCGCGGCGCCTGGGTCAGGCGGCGGCTGAAATAGCTCATGATGTCCGGATTGACGAAGTCATAATGCTTCAGCATGCCAGAGATGCGCTCTTCATGCAGGTTCGGTGCAAACAGTTCCGTCAGCGACGAGGCGATAGCCTCGAGCGGCGATCTGTCGCGCACGAAATGCACATAGGCCTCCACTGCGAAACGAGTCGCCGGCAGGATGCCCTCGGTGGATTCCACATAGGCTGAGTCGAGGCCGAGACCTTCGGTCAGTTTCAGCCAGCGCTCGATACCGCCTTCTGCGCCGGTATCACCGTCGTGATCCTCGATGCGGTGCCGCCATTCGAGCCGTGTCGCACGGTCGCGGAAGCGCGAGATCACGACCGCGTCCTTCATGGGGATCGTGCTCTGGTAATAATAGCGGTTCAGCGCCCAAGCCTGCACCTGGCCCTTGTTGAGCTTGCCGCCATGCAGCAGCTTGTGAAACGGATGCAGCGAGTGATAGCGCGTCGCGCCGATATGGCGCAGCGTCTCTTCGAGTTGCGCGGCATTGTCCAGCGGGACGGCGGCTGAAATCGAATAGGCGGAAATGGCGTTGTCGCCGATCGTGTTTGCGCTCGGGGCGTTCACAGCGTGATCTCCATGCCATTGCCGGGGATTTGCCAGCCGGCGGTGGTCAATGCGGCGCGCTCGGTGGAATCATGCAGCAGCGCCGGGTTCGAATTGTTGATGTGCAGAAAGAACTTTCTGGCGATCCCGGCATCGGCCAGTTCACTGATGGCGCCATCCGCGCCGGACATCGACAGATGCCCCATGCTCTGGCCGGTCTTCTGGCCCAGTCCCGCCGCGATCAACTCGTCGTCGCGCCAGACGGTGCCGTCGAAGAACACCAGCGGTGCGCCCGAGATGCGCGCCTTCAGTTCGGGCGTCGCACGCGCACAGGCGGCGATAAAATAGAAATATTTGCCGGTGGCCTTCTCGGCAATCCGTAGTCCCAGCGTATCGCCGTCGCCATCTTCGCCGGCCGGATGCGCCTGACCTTCGAGATACCACGCGCTTTTGCCGGGCACTGTGAAGGGAAGCACCTCCAGGCCGGACGGCGCGCCATCCTGCAGCTTCGGTTCGAAAGATGTATCGATGTCGATGGCTTCGCGCCGCACGTTCTTGTCCGAGAGCACGTTGAAGATGCTGTTGGCTTTCAGGATCGCCAGCACACGCTGGTGCGCATAGATTGTAAATGGCGAACCCTCGCGCATCGACAAGAGCCCGGCCACCGCATCGACTTCGCCATTGGTGAGGATCACGCCCGCAATGGGCGAATGTCTGACATGGTCGGGATGGGGATGAAGCTGAGGTGTATCGGTCGCCTGCTGCCGCAGATCGGGCGAGGCATTGATCAGAAACCAGTTGGCATTGTCGGCCGTCACCGCGATGGAAGCCTGGCCGCTGCGCAGCTCAGGTCGTTCGCTGCGCGCCGCACGACAAATACGGCATCCGCAATTCCATTGCGGAACACCGCCGCCGGCCGCGGCTCCAAGAACGACAACACGCAACATGAGATCGCCCTGAATCCCGGCCCGTTCGCGCCTCGTAAAAAGACGCGGGGCGCCCGTCGTCGACGAAGGCGCCCCCAAAACCTAGCTTGAGCTCAAGTCTTACTTGCGCGCCGCGCAGGCGTACATGTTGATTTCCATGCCGACTGCAACTTCGACAATCTTCGGTGCTTTCCAGGCCATATCTCTCTCCCGCTTCACTGCAGTCAGGTACTGCATAACCACAACTCTATTACCTGCTTAAAGGTTCGCCAAGAACTTCGTCATCACAATGTGAGGTGGCAGGGGTAAAGTCCGCGTGCGTCGCACAATCGATTGCGGTGCAACATTGCAAAGGCGAGAACGTTTCCTAGATAGCGAAGGCCTTCGATTCAAAGGCATCGATTCGTACCCAGCCCGCCGCATGTTCCGGGATATTCGCGTCGTTTGAGGTCGTCTGCGCCCGCGCCAAGCCCAGTGCCGAGAGAATTGCCATGCCGCTCTATTTCTTCAACACCCGCATCAATGACGAGCTGGTGGTCGATCCGGAAGGCGAGGAACTGCGCGATCCCGATCACGCCTGGGAAGTGGCGCGGTCGATGATCCTGCAATTGTTGCGCTCCGAGGGGACGCCGAGCGACCTGCTCAATGCCGTGCTGGAAGTGACGGACAAGGACGGCGAGATCGTGCTCGAATTTCCGTTTACCGAAGCACTGCTCGATGCCACCGATGAGTCCGCGACGCGGCATTGAAAAGGTCTCAGGCGTAGGATGGGTAGAGCGTCTTCGCGAAACCCATCATGACGGCGCTTTCGGTCGATGGGTTTAACTCCGGCGCTCGGCGCCTTCGCTCTACCCATCCTACAACTTATTGCGGGAATCCGCACAGGCTTGCTCGCGCGTGATGTTTTGATTGCGCAGCGACGCAAAAATATCCAACAGTGCGATCCGGAAAGCCTCGGGGGCAGCGCATCTCATGTGCTGCAAGCAGAGAAGGCTTCCGTAAAAAGGGGAGAGATCCATGAGTGTCTATACGTCCGCACGCCGGGCCTTGCTGGCCGGTGCGTTCATCGGTGTCTTTACTAGCGGCGCGTTTGCCCAGCAATCCGATACATCACCTGCAACACCGGCTCCTGCGGCTGCTCCAAGTGCCGCACCTGCTGCTCCCGCAGCGGCTCCTGCACCGGCACCGGCCGCCCCGCAGGCGGCCGCTCCGGCGCCCGCAGCACCAGCCGTTGCCGCTGCGCCTGCGCTGCCGCCCGGCTCGCCGCTGATCGGCCGTCCCGATGGCGCTGCCGCAGCCAAGCTCGCGCCCGTCGCGCCGCCGCCGATTCCCTCCGCCGCCGACAAGCTGCCGACCGCGAAGCTGAAGGTGCCCGCGGGCTTTAACATCGAGGTTTATGCGGCTGGCATGGCCAATGCGCGCTCGATGCGCGAGGGCGACAAGGGCACGGTCTTTGTTGGCTCCCGTCTTGTCGACAAGGTCTATGCGGTCATCAACAATGACGGCAAGCGCCAGGTGAAGGTGCTGGCTTCCGGCCTCTATCGCCCGAACGGTCTCGCCTTCAAGGATGGCACGCTCTACATCGCCGAACTGTCGAAGATCTCGAAGATCGAGAAGGTGGAAGACAATCTCGAAAATCCGCCGAAGCCGGTGATGATTTACGACAACCTGCCGAAGGACGAAGCCCATGGCTGGAAGTTCATCGGCATCGGCCCTGACAACAAGCTCTATGTGCCTGTCGGCCAGCCTGGCAATAACGTGCTGCATGACGAGGCCCATGGCCAGATCCGCCGCATGAATCTCGATGGCACCGGTGCCGAAATCTATGTGAAGGGCGTCCGCAACACGGTCGGCTTCGACTGGAATCCGACCACCAAGCAGATGTACTTCACCGACAACGGCCGCGACTGGGTGTCGGAGGCGGTGCCGGAGGACGAGCTCAACCGCGTCACCAAGGCGGGTGAAGATTTTGGCGCGCCTTACTGTCTGCAGGGCAATATTCTTGACCCGGAATTCGGCTGGGGCAAGTCCTGCGCCGACTACACCGCGCCTGTCGGCCTGCTCGGTGCGCATACGGCGGCACTGGGTATGCGCTTCTACACCGGCAAGATGTTCCCGGCGGCCTACAAGGACGCGATCTTCATCGCGCGCCACGGCTCCTGGAACAAGACGCAGAAGCTCGGCGGTGACGTCGTTGTCGCGAAGCTCAACAAGGACGGCACGGTGAAATCCGTCGAGCCGTTCCTCACGGGCTTCATCGAGGACAACAAATATGTCGGCCGCCCCGTCGACGTGCTGCAGATGAAGGACGGATCGCTGCTGGTTTCCGACGACTGGAACGGCGCGATCTATCGCATCACCTATGGCAAGCAGAAGGTGGCGGGGGCGAAGTAGCCACACACTGTCATTCCGGGGCACGCGCGCATCTTCACGCGCGTGAACCCCAGCCACTCCAGTTGGTGTGGCGGGGAATCTGGAAGTGTTCATCCATGTCGAGATTCCGGGTTAGCGCTTACGCGACGGTGTCGCTTCAGCGCGCCCCGGAATGACGAGTAAAACTCCAATGTCGTCCCCGCGAAGGCGGGGACCCATAGCCTCCGGCCTTCAAAATGAGATTTGGACTTCTCCGCAGTTTACTTTCTGTTTTCGGTGGTTATGGGTCCCCGCCTTCGCGGGGACGACGGGCTGCGTTTGTTTTTGCTCTCCTCATCATTTCCGCATCCTCCCTCCACGCAGCCGAATCCATCACCGAGCGTGCCGCGCCGTGCCTTGCCTGCCACGGCGAGAAGGGGGTGTCCGAAACCGACAAGACGCCGTCACTCGGTGCGCAGCAACCGGCCTATGCGCTGATCCAGCTCTACATGTTTCGCGAGAAGCTCCGTGTCGCCGAGCCGATGAACGACATGGCCAGGGAGCTCACCGACGACGACCTGCGCCTGTTCTCGGATTATCTGGCCACGTTGCCGAAGCCTGTCGCGCTCGAAGCGGGCGATCCCGCGCGCATGCAGGCGGCGAAGGCGCTGACCTCGCAATTCCGCTGCGATAGCTGCCACAACGCGGATTTCTCCGGCCGCGACAACATCCCGCGCATTGCCAATCAGCGGGAGGACTATCTCGCCAAGACCATGCGCGAATACAAGGACAACTCCCGCCACGGCTATGACGCGACCATGGCCGATGTGATGCAGCCGATCACGGAGGCTCAGATCGTTGAGCTGGCTTATTTTCTCGCAAGGGTGAAATAGGGGAGTTCACACTACACTCTCCGTTGTCATCCCCGCGCAGGCGGGGATCCATAGTCACGGTCAGTGTGGTTAGAACGGCAGAGTTACGGCGATCTAGCTTCAACCGTTCTCGCAGCGTGTATGGGTCCCCGCCTGCGCGGGGACGACAGCAGAGAGGTTCTGGCTAAACATTTTTTCCTATATGCCGTTGACAATATCCCCTTCCTGATTATATTCCACTTCGTCCTGCCCCACCGAGAGGGGCGATCGCGATCGTCACGTTCGCGGGGCAGGGTGCGGTGGACGCCGGAGATGCGGCGTTACGCGGTTCACGGGTGACGTCTGCCCTTGGGCAGGACGGATCTGCGCCAGCACTGCCACTGGCAAGGAGACGGCCGACCCTGGGATGGAAAGACCCCTGGACAGTGTGACGGACGACCAAATCGAAATGCGTCCGGCCCAAGTGCTTGAGGCTCCCTTCCCATCGCCTTGGGACTTTAATTCGGTGATCGGATCGTTCGCTGAGGCAAAGTGCAAGCAAGTCGAAAAAACACCGCAGGCGGAACGCTGGGCACTTGCCTGACGCTTCCGAAAGTCCTGATGCACATTACCCTTGCGGAAGACCGCATTCGCATCAGGCCCAAGGGTGCAACGGGCACCCGGCGTTCCGCACGCCCTCTCACAGGAGGGCGGGAAGGAATGCGCAAAACTCGGACGCTTCGGCGCCGCGGGATCGCGAGCGTTTGTCCGATTGGCAATCTCCGGCCGCCTGCGTTAACAAGCGACAAGCAATGGAGCATTCTATGAACGATCTCTGGCGTTTGTCGGCAACTGATCTCTCCGCATTGATTCGCAGCCGCAAGGTCTCGGCGTGTGAGGCTGCGGTTGCAAATCTCGCGCGGCTCGATGCGGTGAACCCGGCGCTCAATGCCGTGGTCGATCATCGTCCCGAAGAGGCGTTGGCGCGCGCGGATGCGGTCGATGCGGCGATCAAGCGCGGCGACGACGTCGGCCCGCTTGGCGGCGTGCCCGTCACGGTCAAGGTGAACATCGACTACGCGACCTATCCGACCTCGAACGGCGTGAAGATCCAGAACGGTATCATCGCCACGACCAACAGCCCGGTGATCGACAATCTGCTGAAGGCCGGCGCGGTCATCATCGGCCGCACCAATTGCCCGGCATTTTCCTATCGCTGGTTCACCACCAACCAGCTCTATGGCGACACCAAGAACCCGCGCGATCCCTCGCTGACGCCAGGCGGATCGTCAGGCGGCGCCGGCAGCGCGGTCGCAGCCGGCATCGGACACATTGCGCACGGCACGGATATCGCAGGCTCGATCCGCTATCCCGCCTATGCCTGCGGCGTGCACGGTCTGCGCCCGACAGTCGGTCGCATCGCCGCCTATAATCAGGCGCTGCCCGAGCGCATCATCTCCGGCCAGATCACCGCGGTGTCCGGCCCGCTCGCGCGCACCATCAACGATGTCCGTCTCGGCCTTGCCGCGATGTCGCAGCCGGACGCGCGCGATCCCTGGTGGGTGCCGGCGCCGCTCGAAGGACCAGTGCGCGAGAAGCGCGCCGCCATGTGCCTTCGCCCTGATGGTCTTGCCATCACGGCCGACGTGGAGGCCGCCGTGCGCGATGCCGGCAAGCGGCTGGAGCGGGCAGGGTGGATCGTCGAGGAAGTCGGGAACACGCCGCCGCTGCGCGAGGCCGCCGCCCTGCAGACGCAGATCTGGTTCGGCGACGGCTATCAGGGCATGCTGGATGCGGCCGAACGCGAGGGCGATCCTGCTGCACTCGTCTGTCTGCGCGGACAGAAGGACAAGCTCAAGGACTTCGACAACGGCGGGTTGTCACGGGCGCTGGTGCGCCGCTCCACCTTCGTGCGCGACTGGGAGCTGTTCCTGCAGACTTACGCCGTGGTGCTGATGCCGATGTCCGGCGAACTGCCATTCCCGGATAATCTCGATTTGCAGGGCCAGGAAGGCTTCGATCGCGTCTGGGCCGCGCAGATGCCGCAAATTGGCATTCCCTTCATGGGCCTGCCGGCGCTGAGCGTTGCCACGGGCCTTGTCGGCCGTGCACCGACCGGCGTGCAGGTGGTCGCCGGCCGCTACCGCGAGGATCTGTGTCTGCTGGCCGGCGAAGCCATCGAGGCCGGCGGCACGCCGCCGATGCCTTGCGATCCTATCGTCATCTAGGAGGGCTCAGCGATGACCGGCATCTCCGATTTCTCTGCAAACGCGCTGTCCGGTGAACCGGTCGCGCTGAAGCAGTTCGAAGGAAAGGTGCTGCTGATCGTCAATACCGCCAGCGCCTGCGGATTCACGCCGCAATATGCGGGGCTGGAGAAACTGCAGCAGGATTTTGCGCCGCGCGGATTTTCCGTGCTGGGCTTTCCCTGCAACCAGTTCGGCGCGCAGGAGCCCGGCGATGCCAAAGCGATCGCAAGTTTCTGCGAGGCCAATTACCACGTCACCTTCCCATTGTTTGAGAAGATCGACGTGAATGGTGCCCACGCCCATCCATTGTATAATTACCTGAAATCTGAAAAGTCCGGATTGCTGGGTTCGGGGATCAAATGGAATTTTACCAAATTCCTGATCGACCGTTCCGGACGGGTTGTCGAGCGTTTTGCGCCGACCGCCAAACCTGAATCACTGCGAGAGAAAATCGAGGCGCTGCTATGACCGACAACACCAACGCATCAGCCGATCAGTTGCCTGATCGCCTGTCCACCGATCCGCGAAGCCCGTTCTACAACGCCGAAGTGCTGCAGCGCGATGTCGGCATCCGCTTCAAGGGCGCCGAGAAGACCAATGTCGAGGAATATTGCGTCAGTGAGGGCTGGATCCGGGTGCCCGCAGGTGCAGCAAAGGACCGGTATGGCAATCCGCTGCTGATCAAGCTGTCGGGCCCGGTGGAGCCGTATTTCCGCGAATAGACGCACCAAAAGCGCCGAAAGCCCTGCTGCGGGAAACTGACCTGTTCGCAGCAGGGGCTGACTAGCAAAAAGGCGTTGCCCGCATAAATTTGAAGCTTAAAGTAATTGCAGTTTCCGGCTACGCTGCGTCCGTCAGCATGATGGACACAGTCGGGCCGTCGTGATTGCAATGCGTGCATGGCAAATGAAGGACCGGGAATGCAGGTGGTGTCGCTACGTTCGGACGCTCACGCCGAGTCGGAACCGGTTTCCGGTCGCAAACCCGCTTCAGCCATGATCGAAATCGATCACGTCTCGCAGCGCTTCCAGACCTCCGGCAAACAAAGCCATCTGGCGCTGTCGGATATCAACCTCACCATTGAAGACGGTGCCTTCGTCTCGATCCTCGGACCATCAGGCTGCGGCAAGTCGACCTTGCTCTATATCGTCGGTGGCTTCGTGCAGCCGACTGATGGCGTCGCCAAGGTGAAGGGCAAGGCGATCACGGGACCGGGTCCCGATCGCGGTCCGGTGTTTCAGGAATTCGCGCTGTTCCCGTGGAAGAACGTGCTCGGCAATGTCATGTATGGCATGCGCCAGCAGGGCATGAAGAAGGCTGAAGCTGAAACGCGCGGCCGCAAGCTGCTCGAGATGGTCGGCCTCAAGGGCTATGAGAATTTCTATCCGAAAGAACTCTCCGGCGGCATGAAGCAGCGCGTCGCGATTGCGCGCACGCTGGCCTACGATCCTGCCGTGCTGCTGATGGACGAGCCGTTCGGCGCGCTCGATGCGCATACCCGCACACGGCTGCAGAACGATCTGCTCGACATCTGGGATACGCAGCGCAAGACGGTGTTGTTCGTCACGCACTCGGTCGAAGAGGCCGTCTATCTCTCCGACAAGGTGATCGTGATGTCGCGCTCGCCGGGCAGCATCAAGGAGATCGTCGATATCGATCTGCCGCGGCCGCGCAAACGTGCCGATCTGCTGCTCGACGCACGTTTCCAGAAATACATCGTCGATATCGAGAAGATGATCGACGACGGCAAGGACCATCTGTGATGGGCCGATCTGCGATAACCGTGCGCGGGGTGCTCAAGACACTTTCGCCAGTCTTCGCCTGTATCGGGTTGCTGTGTGTCTGGCAGATTGCCTCGCTGCGGCTGGATACCGAAAGCTTCCCGACGGCACTGGAGTCGATCAAGGCCATTCCCTCGATCCTCGGGGACAAGGGATCGCTGCTGAACATTCTCGATTCCATCCGCCGTATGACCATCGGCCTCGTGCTCGCAGTGATGTTTGCGATCCCGCTCGGTTTGCTGATGGGGCGCATTAAGGCTGTCGCAGCCTTCTTCAATCCGCTGATGATGATCATCTATCCGGTGCCAAAAGCAGCGCTGATGCCCATCATCATGCTGTGGATGGGCGTTGGCGACGTCTCCAAGATTCTTGTCATCTTCCTCGGCGTCAGCCTGCCGATCATCTATCACGCCTTCCAGGGCTCCAAAGCTGTCGAAGAAAAGATGCTGTGGTCCGGTGCGGCGATGGGCATGTCCGCGCCAATGCGCATGTTCCGCATCGTGCTGCCCGCGGCGCTACCTGAAATTCTCACGGGCTGCCGCACGGGTCTCGTACTGGCGCTGATCACCATGATCACGTCCGAGATGATCGCGCGTCAGTCCGGTGCCGGCAATATCCTGTTCAACTCGCTCGACATGGCGCAATACGACACGGTGTTCGCGATGATCCTGATCATCGGCGCCATGGGTATCATCTTCGATGCGGCCTTCGAGAAGCTCCGCCTGTCGCTGGTGCGCTGGTCGCAGCCGCGCGACGACATGCCTCTCAGCTTCACGTGAGCGCGACATGAACCAGGAACGCATCAATTCGGTTCTGCTGGGCATCACGCCGATCGTGCTGTTTCTGGCGCTCTGGCAGTCGCTGATCTCGTTCGGCTTCGCGCCGACGACCTTGCTGCCGCCGCCGGGGGCCGTGTTCGGCAAGCTGGCGAAGGACTTCTTCAACGGCGAATTTCTGCACGATATCGCCGCGACATTGATCCGGCTGTTCGCCGGCTTCGGCATTGCCGTGGTCGTCGGCGTGTTCATCGGTCTCGCCGCTGCGGTGAGCCCGGCGGTTAACGCGGTCGTCAAGCCGCTGGTGCGCGTGCTGGCGCCGATCCCGAAGATTGCGCTCTATCCGGCGCTGCTGCTGATCCTCGGCTTCGACCATGCCTCCAAGATCACGCTGGTGACCGCGGATGCGCTGTTCCCGATCCTGCTCTCGACCTATTACGGTGCGTCGATGGTCGAGCAGAAGCTGATCTGGTCGGCCATGGCCGCGGGCACGCCGCGCTGGCAGATCCTGTTCAAGGTCGTGCTGCCGGCAGCCATGCCGTCGATCCTGACCGGCTGCCGCATCGGCCTCGTGATCTCTTGCATCGTGGTGTTCCTTGCGGAGATGATCACATCGACCGACGGCCTTGGCCACATGCTGGTGCAGGCCGCGCGGACGTTCCAGACCGTGGACATGTTCGTGCCCCTGATCATGATCTCGATGCTCGGTCTGATCCTGAATAGCCTGCTGCACTGGCTGCGCAGTTATCTGCTGCGGGGATTTCCGGAAGTGTAGTTCACTGCGAATAGTTGAAACTCGTCATGCCCGGGCTTGTCCCGGGCATCCACGTCTTTGGCTGCAAACGAAGCAAGTCGTGGATGGCCGGGACAAGCCCGGCCATGACGGTGTTTTAACAATGAGGCATGACCTCAAAGCACCGGCGGCTTCTGCAACTGGAAATGCTTCAGTAAATCCACGAAGGCCGATAGGCGCCCCTCGCGATAGGCTTCGACATCAAGGCCTTCGTAATTGAGGAAGCCCTCGCCGGTGCGCAATCCAATCTTGCCTTCGGCCATGTTGCGGCCGATGATCTCAGGCGCTGCGTAACGATCGTTGCTGAGCGCGTCAGTGAGATACTTGCTGGCGTAGTAGAGAATGTCGCCGCCGCCCCAGTCGATGAATTCGAGCAGGCCCAGCACCGCGAAGCGGAAGCCGAAACCGTATTTGATCGCTTTGTCCAAATCTTCCGGCGAGGCGACGCCTTCCTCGACCATGCGCGCGGCTTCGTTCATGGCCAGCGCCTGGATGCGCGGCACGATATAGCCGGGCGATGCCGAACAGACGACCGGCACCTTGCCGATGCCTTCGAGCAGTTCCTTGACGCGTGCGGTGATCGCCGGATCGGTCTTCGCGCCCGGCGAGACTTCGACCAGCGGCACGAGATAGGCGGGGTTGAGCCAGTGGGCATTGAGAAAGCGCTCGGGATGCTCGACCGCGCTCGAAATGTCGTCGACCAGAATGGTTGAGGTCGTGGATGCGATGATCGGCGAGGGGCCTGCGAGCTTCGACGCGCGCGCCAGCGCATCCCGCTTCTGGTCGAGCACTTCCGGCACGCCCTCGAAAATGATCGCCGAACCGCTGAGCGCAATGCCCGCATCTGCTTCGGGAACGACGCTGACGCGCGACACCAGCGTCTCGATGTCGGCCTCTTTCAGCAGGCCGAAACGCGCCATGCTGGCAAAGGTCTTGCGGACCTCGCCAATGGCTTCAGCTTCTAGCGCCTTGAACTTGTCCGCCTCGCGCGCCTTGAAGTCGACGATCGCGACATTGTGGCCGGCATAGGCGAAGGCGACGGCGATGCCGCGGCCCATGCGGCCTGCGCCGAGACATGCGATAGCGGCACGGGAGCTCATGCGGCAAAGCCTTCGCGCAGCAGCTTCAGCAGCCCGGCCTTGTTGAGAGCGCCGAAGCCAAGGCTTTCAAGCGTGCGGCCGCCTTCGAGGAAGTTCTCGCCGCAGATCGCGCCGCCGATGGCAAGGAAGGCCTTGACCAGCGGCGTCTCGACGCTGGCGAGCTGGGCACAGGACAGGAAGAACGACAGGCCGGTGCGCAGGTCCTCGCGCATGTAGCGGTGCTCGGTGAGCACGATGTGCTCGCGCCAGTCGCCGCTATCGGTGAGCCGATCATGCGAGCCGCGGCCATACATCCATTCCTCGCCTTCCTTGGCGTAGTGCTGGACCAGCGGGAAATGCGACGGGCCGTAACCGAAGGCCTCGCGGATCGCGATCCGTTCGGCATCTAACTGGTCCGTGACGCGGCGGATCGCCGGCTGCGTGCCTTCCTTGTGAATGTCCCAGGTCGGGAAATGCTCCAGAGGTCCGGCATTCATCACGATCAGCGGTGGATGAATGATCGGGCCCGCATTCATCAGCGCACCGGACAGCGCATCGCCGCACGGCTCGATCACGCCGGGGAAGGCCTTGTCGATCACCTTACAGGCATGGTCGGACATCGACAGCGGGAATACGCCAGTCGGCAGGCGCTTGGCGCGGATGGTGATGGCGACTTCGAACGGACCATGCTTGCGCGCGAGCCAGGGCAGTGTGCCGGTCTCGGCGAAAGCGACCTTGGCGGTGTTACCGGCATCATGCGCAGCCTTGGCGAAGATCATCGAGCCGAAGGTTGCGGGCGGCAGATAGACCACCTGGCCGTCCTTGAGGTGAGGCGCGATCCGTTTGGCGATATCAGGCTGCGCAAAGGCAGGCGCCGGGCACAGGATCAGTTCGACGTCCCTGATGGCTTCGGCGATATCCGTCGTGACCAGCGTCAGCTGCGTATCGTGTGTGCCCTGCGCATTCTTGATCTTGATGCGCGAGCCGGCCTTGTTGTGTTCGGCCACAGCTTCGGCGTCGCGACGCCACAGGCGGACGTCATGGCCCTGCAGCGCGAAATCACCGGCGGCTGCGAACGAACCGTTGCCGCCACCCAATACTGCGATCTTCAATTGGTCTCTCCGTCGCTCGGCGTTGCCGCCTGAACCTGCTTCAATTTGAAATGCTGCACCTTGCCGAGCGCGGTGCGCGGCAGGTCGGTGACGAACACGATGTCGCGCGGCTGCTTGTAGCGCGCCAGCTGCGTGAGAACATGGGCCTTCAGCGCCTCAGCCGTCACGCTGCAATTCGGCCGCAACAGGACATAGGCAACGGGCACTTCCTGCCATTTCGGATCGGGCACGCCGACGACGCCGCAATCGGCGACATCGGGATGTTCGAGCAGCACGCGCTCGACCTCGGCGGGATAGACGTTCTCGCCGCCGGAAATGATCATGTTTTTCTTGCGGTCGTGGACCCAGAAGTAACCGTCTTCGTCGCGTGTACCGATATCGCCGGTGCGATACCAGCCGTCATGCAGTGCCTCGCGCGTCGCGGCCTCATTGCCCCAATATTCGTAGAACACGTTGGGACCGCGCACGGCGATCTCGCCGGTGGCCTTGGCGGGAAGTTCATTGCCGTTGTCATCGATGATCATGGCCTCGCAGCACAGGCCGGGCAAGCCCGTCGATCCCGTCCGCGACAGGTCGCCGCCGAGCCGTGTATAAACCGCGATCGGGCAGGTCTCGGTGGAGCCATAGACCTGCAGCACCGGAATGCCGCGCGCCGTCAGGCGTTCGATCAGATGCGGTGGCACGATGCTGGAGCCGGTGGATACGGCTTTCAGACAGGACACGTCGGTCGCGGCCCAGCCGGGATGCTCGTTCATCGCCTGGATGAGCGCGGGCACCCAGACGGTCAGGCTCGGTCGCTCCTGCGCGATTGCAGCCAGCGTGGAATCCGGCGTGAAGCGCGCATGGATCGTGACGGTGGCGCCATGATGCAGCGCAGGCGTGGTCTGGATGTTGAGGCCGCCGACATGGAAGAACGGCAGCACGGTCAGGACGTGATCGTCGGAGGTGATGCCATGCATGTGCTGGCTCATCACGCCGTTCCACAGCAGTGCTTCCTGACGTAGCACCGCGCCTTTCGGGCGGCCTGTAGTGCCCGACGTGTAAACGATCAGCAGCGGGCAGGAGAGATCGGTATGCGGATTGCGGCCGTCGCCGGATGCACGCGTCAGCAGATCGTCGAATGTCTGGCCCGGTGCGGGTGGCGTGAAATCGAGCGCGATCACGCGCGTATCCGGTAAGTCCTTCGCAAGCGACGGCAGGATCGCTGCAAAGCTCTCCTCAAGCACCAGCACCTTTACCGAAGCATCGGACAGGATGAACAATTGCTCGGCGACCGCGAGGCGCCAGTTCAGCGGCACCATGATCGCGCCGAGGCGGGCGCAGGCATAGAGCAGAACCAGATAGTCGGGCCGGTTCATGCTCAGGATCGCGACGCGATCGCCGCGACCGACGCCGCATTCCGTCTTCAGCGCCTTCGCAGTTGCCTCGATCCGCGCGTTGAAGGCGGCATAGCTGAATGTCTTGCCCTCGAAATGAATCGCGGGCTTGTCCGGCGTGAACGCGGCATTGCGGGCGATGAGGCTGGAGAGGTCCACGATTACTCGTCTTTCTCGCCGGCCTCGTAAAGTGCCTCGCGACCGATACGGTCGAGGCAGAGTTCGGCGGTCCAGGGCAGCATCAGCGCGCCGCAGCGGCTGTCGCGATAGATGCGCTCCAGCGGCAGCGATTTCAGCATCGACTGGCCGCCGCAGGTGCGGATCGCCAGTGCGGCAAGCTCGTTGGCGCCTTCCATCACGGTGTATTGGGAGGCGTAGGCGCGCAGCACCTGTTCCTTGCTCGGATTGGCACAGGCTTCAGTTACAGCCTGGAACCAGGTGTTCTTGATCTGCTCCAGCTTGACCTGCATCTGCGCCACGGCGATCTGCTTGGTCGGATACATGCGACGCTTGACCGGCGGCATGCCGGGGATTTCGCCGCGCAGATATTTCACGGTGAAATCGTAGGAGGCCTGAGCCAGACCGACATAAGTTGGCGACAGCGTCATGAACATGTGCGGCCAGCGCATCGCGGCCTGGAAATAGACGCCGCGCGGCATCAGCGCCGAGTCTTCCGGCACGAACACATCCTTGAAGATCAGTGTGCGCGAGACGGTGCCGCGCATGCCGAGCGGATCCCAGTCGCCGACGACCGAGACGCCTTCGGACTTGGCGGAGATTGCCAGATACAGCGTGTTGCGGCGCGACGCCTTTTCGCCTTCGACGGTCTCGGTGCAGAGCACGCCGTAATAGTCGGCGGAGCCCGACAGCGAGGCAAAGATCTTCTTGCCGTTGACGATCCAGCCGCCTTCGACCGGCTTGGCCTCGGTGCCGAATGCGACACCGCCAGCGGCTGCTGCGCCGCCTTCGGAGAAGGGTTGCGCATAGATCGCGCCGTCTTCGAGGATGCGCTTGTAATGCACGGCGCGGCGGCGCTCGTGATCGGCGCGCATCTGCTCGTCCATGTCGAGGTCATCGGCGAGCGGGCCGGACCACAGGGTCGAACAGACATGCATGTTCCAGGTCAGCGCGGTCGCGCCGCAATAGCGGCCGATCTCGGCTGCGGCGAGAGAGTAGGTCTGGTAGTTCGCACCCGAACCGCCATTGGCCTTCGGGATCGAAATGCCGAGCAGGCCGGCCTTGTGCATGTCCTTGTAGTTTTCCATCGGGAAAATCGCTTCCCGATCCCACTTCGCCGCACGCGGTGCAAAATTCGCCTGCGCCAGCTCGCGCGCCTTGGTGATCAGCCCGGCCTGCTCGTCATCGAGACGATAGGCCTTGGGATCGAACATCGGCTTGTCGAGGACGATACCGTCGAGATCGGCTTTACTGGCAGGCGCGTTCATGAGGAGGACCCCGAGAGGTTGTGGCTCGTCTTCAGAAAGTCGGCGAGCACTTCGTTGAATTCATGCGGGCGCTCGAAGCTGGCGAGATGACCTACGCCTTCGAGCTCGACGTAAGTCGCGCCGGGCACGAGACCGGCCATCTTGGCCATTGTTTTCGCGGGCGCGTTGTTGTCTTTTGATCCAGATAGGATTAAAGTCGGTATTTTGATATCTGCGATGTTCTTGCGCAGGTCGAAGCCGATCATCGCCTTCATCGAGGCGCGATAGGTGTCGGGCTTTACGGACGCCATGCAGTCCTGCGCCAGTGCAATGCCGGCAGGATCGGGATCGTCGCCGATCAGGCCTGCAACCAGCTTCGGGGCCATCGACACCATGGTCTCGCCGCGGTCGAGCGGACCGAGCCGGGCGTCGATGAAATTCTTCTGCCACTCGCCATCGGAGCTGCCGAAGGCGGAGGTGGTCTGCGCCAATACCACGGCGCCGGGAAGGTGAGGGTCCGTCGTCAGCAGTTGCTGCACGATCATGCCGCCGATGGAGTGGCCGACCAGTACAGGCTTCCTGGCGCCGATCTGCCCGAGGAAATCCTTCAGGGCTTCGGCGAAGGCGGGAATGCTGGGGGTCTCAAGCTGCTTTGAACCGCCATAGCCTGGCGAGTCCCAGCCGATGGCGTAGTAGCGGTCGCCGAACGCCTCGAGCTGGTTACGCCAGCCGCGGCCGGCACCGCCGATTCCGTGCAGAAACACCAGCGGCGTCGCTGTGGGGGAGCCTTTGGCTTCAAAGCCGAAGCGGCCGTCCTTCGTCGTCAGGGCTGCAGAATTTGGCACGCATAAGCCTCCTGTGCTGTCGGACAAGGATGATCCTAGCATGTCCGAGATATATGAAAAGCGATAGTTTTAGACTTAAAGGGTTGCGGATTGCCTTATCCGGAGGCACGGCCGGTTTCGCTGGTCACGCCTCCAATCGAGGGATCATGCATCGCGGGCTTGGCAATGGTGTGGTGTCCGGCAATCGCCCTTGTCCGAAATTTCTTTAGGTTTAAAACAATGTCGATTGCCGACGCATCCAGGGAGGGAGCCATGTCCGATCAGTCATTTTTGTCCTGGCCGTTTTTCGAGGACCATCATCGCGAACTGGCCACGGGCCTTTCGCGCTGGGCCAAGGCGACATTGCCCGGTCTGGTCGATCATCATGACGTCGATGGCTCCTGCAAGCGTCTGGTGAAGGCGCTTGGTGATGGAGGCTGGCTGCGCGCTGCAGTGCCGGCGAGCCATGGCGGAATGTACCCCACCTTCGATGTGCGATCGCTGTGTCTGATCCGCGAAACGCTGGCCTATGAGACTGGTCTCGCCGACTTCGCCTTTGCGATGCAGGGATTGGGTACGGGTCCGATCAGCCTGTTCGGTTCGGAGGCCCTGAAGTCGCGCTATCTGCCCCGCGTCGGAAGCGGCGAGGCCATTGCCGCCTTCGCATTGTCGGAGCCCGACGCCGGCTCCGACGTTGCGGCGATGACCACGACGGCGGTGCCCGATGGTCCGGATCATGTGCGCATCAACGGTCTCAAGACCTGGATCTCCAATGGCGGCATCGCCGATCAGTATGTTGTGTTCCTGCGCACCGGTGAAACCGGCGCACGCGGCATCAGCGCTTTCGTCGTCGATGCCGATACGCCTGGCTTCACCATTGCGGATCGCATCGACGTGATCGCGCCGCATCCGCTGGCAACGCTGAAGTTCGAGGATTGCCGCGTGCCTCTGGTGAACCGCATCGGCAAGGACGGCGAAGGCTTCAAGGTCGCAATGGCGACGCTCGATGTGTTTCGCTCGACCGTCGGTGCGGCTGCGCTCGGCCTGGCTCGTCGTGCGCTCGACGAGGCGCTGCATCGCTCGGTCACACGAAAGATGTTTGGCCATACGCTCGGTGATCTTCAGCTCACGCAAGCGGGCCTTGCCGAGATGGCGACCTCGATCGATGCGTCGGCGCTGCTGGTCTATCGTTCGGCCTGGACCAAGGACCAAGGCGCAGCGCGCATCACGCGCGAAGCCGCCATGGCCAAGATGTATGCGACCGAAGCGGCGCAGACTGTCATTGACCGCGCCGTGCAGATCTTCGGCGGTCTTGGTGTGCAGTCCGGCGTCAAGGTCGAGGAGCTCTATCGCGAGATCCGTGCACTGCGCATCTATGAAGGCGCAACCGAAGTGCAGAAGGTGATCATTGGTCGCGAGCTCATCAAGGCGGCGCAGACCAATTGAGCGAAAAGGCGAGCCGATCACGGCTCGCCTGACACTTCACGCGGCTGTCGCTTCCGCTCTGTAGTTCGGCGCCGATGCGAGAAAGCGTGCATAGGCGTCGGCATCCGGCGGTGTGAATTTCTCCACCAGCGCGCCGCGCCGTTTGCTGGTGGCGCCCATGTCGTCGAGCAGTTCGTCGAAATGCTTGAAATGATAGGGCGCCACGCATAGTCCGCCATAGACACCGGCCGCGGGCCGCTCGACGCGCTTGAAATGCAGCATCTTGTCCATATCCGCATGCATCTGAGCGGCGGTCGGCTGTTTCGCCAGCTTGCCGTCGGCATAGCGCACCAGCCAGTTGGCGGCCATTTCCGCCGTCAGCACCGAGCAGAAGCTGGAATTGAAGCCGACAAAGCCCATGTCCGGCAAATCCGGATTGGCGATGACGCGATACAGCCGATACTGCCCGTCATCCTGGATGAGCTTGTCGCGATAGTGCTGCGGCAGGAACGGCACGCCGAGCGTGAAGCCGATAGCCAGCACAGCAATGTCAGCTTCGACGCGCTGGCCGCCTGACATCACGATGGTCTTGCCGTCATAATGATCGAAGGTGCCGCGAACCGCCTTGATGCGTCGATCGGCGACCATCGGAAAGAAATTCGGCGTAGCGATCGGCACCGAGCAGTTGATGCCGTCCTCGATGCGTCCTTCTGGCACCATGTCGCATTTCTTCAGCTTCAGCTGGGTCTTCAGCATGGCCTCCAGCCCGCGCCAGTTGGCCCAGATGAATGGCTTGGCGATAGCGTGATTGAGCCGCGAGAGTGCAGTCAGGCCCCAGCCCCGAAACATTTCCTCCTGCGCGCGGATATAGAGGATGCGCTTGAAGTTGATCAGGCCGCCGATGAAATAGGGAATGCGCCAGACTGGCTCGCGATAGACGAAGGTCACGGCGCTGGCGCCGGCATTGACCGAATGCACGGCGATGTCAGTGGCCGATTTCGAGCCGCCGAGCACCACGACCTTCTTGCCTTTGACGATAGATGAATCCGTGTGCTCCGCCGAATGCAGGATGACGCCGCCGGCGGCCTTGAACACGTCTTCGCCGTGATGATGCAGTTCCTTACGCTCGTTGAATTGTCCGGTGCAGACCGCGACGAAATCGAATGTTTCCTGCGCGGTGTTGCCAGTCGCATCGCGTGTCTCAAGCGTCCAGCCGGGCAGACCATCGTCGCGGCGTTTCATGCTCACGACGGCTGTGTTGAAACGCATCAGCGGGATCAGATTGTAGTCGCGTGCATAGTCGGTGAGATAGGCATGGACTTGCGGTCCCTTCGGCCATTCCGGATAGCTGGCTGGCATCGGCTTGTCTGTGAAACGATAGAGCTCCTTGGGACTCTGGGTCTGCACTTCCGGATAGGATCGCGCGGGCTCCCAGACGCCGCCGAGATCGCCACTACGTTCCAGCACCGTGACCTTGTGCCCGCGTGCCGTGAAGGATTTGGCGGCGGCAAGGCCGGCGATGCCGGCGCCGATGACGCAAACATTCTTCTGTTTGACCATGGCTTGTCTCCTGTTTGAATGCAGCAGCTGATCGAGGGCGTGCAAGCTCACGCGCGCAGACGAGTGTCTGCGCGGAACGACCGCGTGCGTAAAAGTGAAGCTCGGTTGTCGAGGTCTAGTCGTTGGCTTCCGGTGGCAGGAAGTTCACTTCATGCTCGGCGGAGACCCGCACGATGGCTTCGATGTCGCTCATATTGTGCAACTGCTTGAACAGCGCTTCGAGCTTCTGCGTCGGCGACACCCAGAACAGCGCTCGGGCCGGCTTGTCCGATTTGTTGAAATAGCCATGCGGAATGCCGCGCGGCAGGCGGACCAGATCACCGGCATGGGCGCGGACCCACTGGCCGTCGAGCTTGAGGTCGAGAATACCCTCCTGCACCAGGATGAACTCTTCCTGGGTCGGATGGATATGCACCGGCACGAACTGGCCGGGATCGCTGTTGGTCTCGAAGGCAAAGGTGGAGTCGGTTACGGCTTTCGGGAAATAGACCTGCCCGAGAATATTCCACGTGGTGCCGCCATACCCGGTGCCGTTCTGGGTGATGCCTTTTTCAAGTGCCGCCATGGTGCTGCTCCCTTGGGTTTCACGTCTGCAAGGATGCTGCGTGACCTCAGGGCCGGTCTCTAGCCGTTGAACGAATCCGCTATCCAAACGACGAAATAATTACCGGCGCAGGCGAAAGGTGTGGGTACGCTGCGCTGCACACTCATCTTTGGAAGACGCTGGCCTGCGCATTCGTTGTGCAGCACGGCAATATTTGCGGCGGGGCGCCGACTATGCGGCGTGATGCGACATGGATAGTCTAGACTTCAAATAACGCAGGCGATCGGACCATGGTGTTGGACGCAGCCGTAACGAGGAATGCCCATCCGGCCCGCGCCGCAAGGCTTGCGGCATTCTCTCGCGTGTTCACGACGGATATCGACGAGGCTGCCGATTCGATCGGGCGCATCTTCTGCCCGCATGCACTGGACTCCTTGCAGCGCTCCTGGCCGGATTTTCACGCGCTCCACAATTGCGCGGCGTTCGATGGATTCTCCGTGAATTACGTCTCCTATGGTGGCTCGGTGTCGATCGATCCCGGCTGCCTCGATCGCTTTTTTCTGCTGCAGGTACCGCTTCATGGCGGCGCCCGGATCAATACCGGCGGCCGTACGGTCGAGGTGTCAGCAGGGCGTTCCGCGTCCTTGCTGTCGCCGACGATGCCGACAAAGATGGTCTGGCAGGACGATTGCGCCAAGCTGATCCTGCTCGTTGAACGACGGCTCGTCGAGGAGCGCGCGGCGGCGCTGGCAGGGAAATCTGGTGCCGTAGTCGAGTTCGATCCGCAGGTCGATCTGAACACGCCATTCGGTCTCGCGATCCGGTCCCAGATCGAATACCTCGTTGATCTCGCGGAGCATCGCGGGCCCGGGCAGCAGCTCTCGCCCCTGATGGCGGCGACCCTGCGTGACTCCGTGATTGGACTGTTGCTGACCGGTCAGCGGCATACGCTCACCGACACCATTGACCGTTCCCTGGCGCGCCTTGGTCCGTTACCGTCAGTGTTGAGAAAGGCACGGGACTATCTTGAGGCTCATGCCACCGAGCCGCTCGATCTCGATCGGCTCGCGCGCGCAGCCGGCATCGGGATACGTTCGCTGCAGCTCGGCTTCCAGAAGCATTTCGGCATGTCGATTTCGGACGCGCTGCTCGATATCCGGCTGACGCATTTGAATGCAAGGTTGCTGCGCGCCGTGCCGGGCGAGCGGGTCATTGATATGGCTTTCGATCTTGGCTTTACCCATCCGAGCCGGATGGCCAGCTTCTACCGTGCCCGTTACGGCGAGAGCCCGTCGGATACGCTCCGCCGCAGCCGCTAGCAGCATGACCTGCCGCTTTCTTGCAAAAGCTTGAAGTCTAAAATAATATCCAGGCAGGCTCATGGAGAGCCTGCGGAAGGTGACGCATGTCCGGACTGTCTCGCTCCTCCCACGCTCTGGTGACCGGCGGCGGCCGCGGCATCGGCCGCGCCATCGCAGCCTCGCTCGTGCGGGCCGGCGCGACCGTGACCATCATGGGGCGTAATCTCACCGTGCTGAACGAGGTCGTTGCGGCGGGCGACGCGCATTATGCTGTTGCCGCCGATGTGTCCGATCAGACCGCGCTGAATGCCGTGATTGCGGATGCCGCGAAACGCCAGCCGATCGATATTCTGGTGGCGAATGCGGGCGCTGCGGAGTCTGCGCCATTCGTGAAATCGGATGCAGCACTGTTCCAGCGCATGATGGATGTTAATTTCATGGGCGTCGTTTATGCGACGCAGGCTGTGCTGCCGGATATGGTCAAGCGCAAGAGTGGCCGCATCATTGCTGTTGCTTCGACGGCTGGCCTCAAGGGCTATGGTTATGTGAGCGCCTACAGCGCTGCGAAGCACGCCGTTGTTGGTCTCGTGCGCTCGGTCGCGCTGGAAGTCGCGAAAAGCGGTGTCACTGTGAATGCGGTGTGCCCAGGCTTTACCGAAACCGATCTGCTCGAAGGCAGCATCGACAATATCATGAGCAAGACCGGCCGTACGCGGGAACAAGCTGTTGCCGAATTGGCGAAGCACAATCCGCAGGGCCGTCTGGTGACGCCCGGCGAAGTCGCCGATGCTGTGTTGTGGTTGTGCGGCGCGGGCGCGAGCTCCATTACCGGACAGAGCATCGCGGTCGCCGGCGGCGAAGTCTGATCGATACGCAACAACAAGAACCGAACGAATTACTGGGAGCCAACATGTCTGTGATGGTCAAGAACAAGGTCGCCAATCCCGTCACGCTGCCGCTGGCCGAGTTCAAGCCTGAGCATTTCCTGCTGGCGGTGGCCGATGGTATCGCGACGGTGACGCTGAACAGGCCGGAGCGCAAAAATCCGCTGACCTTCCAGAGCTACCGTGAACTGACCGATTTCTTCCGCGCCTGTGCGATGGATGATGACGTCAAGGTTGTGGTCGTCACCGGTGCCGGCGGCAATTTCTCGTCGGGTGGCGACGTGTTCGAGATCATCGGCCCGCTGATCGAAATGAACACCAAGGATCTCACCGCCTTCACGCGCATGACCGGCGATCTGGTCAAGGCGATGCGCGCGTGCCCGCAGCCGATCGTGGCGGCGGTAGAAGGCATCTGCGCTGGCGCAGGTGCGATCATGGCGATGGCGTCAGACATGCGGCTGGCGGCCACCGGCGCCAAGGTCGGCTTCCTGTTCAACAAGGTTGGTCTCGCCGGTTGCGACATGGGCGCCTGCGCGATCCTGCCGCGCATTATCGGCCAGTCGCGGGCGTCCGAGCTGCTTTATACCGGCCGCTTCATGACGGCCGAGGAGGGCGAGCGCTGGGGTTTCTTCAGCCGCATTGTTGCGCCGGCGGACGTGCTGAGCCAGGCGCAGACGCTGGCGAAGCAGATCTCCGAAGGCCCGACTTATGCCAACACCATGACCAAGCGCATGCTGTCGATGGAGTGGGCCATGTCGGTGGAGGAGGCGATCGAGGCGGAGGCGGTGGCGCAGGCGCTGTGCATGACCACCGAAGATTTCGCCCGGGCGTTTCATGCCTTCGCGAACAAGGCGAAGCCGAAGTTCGAGGGGAACTGAAAATACAAGCGCCGTCATGCCCGGGCTTGTCCCGGGCATCCACGCCTTGGCAGCGAACGAAAGAAGACGTGGATGGCCGGGACGAGCCCGGCCATGTCGGCGTGTAGGCCGACAGCCGATGTACCGATCGGATTGGTCCACCGGTGATAGTTTGATGTGCATCAAAGCTGGCGAATTGCCGGTTTGTCAGGCTTGCAAGGAATTGTTTTAGGTTTAAAATATCTCCATCCAAGCTCGACTGCGGAGGCTGTCATGAAGATCGCGATTATCGGTGGCGGGCCGGCGGGCCTCTATTCTGCGATCCTGCTGAAGAAGCAGCGGCCGCAGGCAGAGATCACGGTCTATGAGCGCAACCGTCCTGACGACACCTTCGGCTTTGGTGTGGTTTTCTCTGACGCTACCCTCGACAATTTTGAGAAATACGACCTCCCGAGCTATCAGCGTATCACCCAGGAATTCGCTTACTGGGACGATATCGCCGTGCACTTCCGCGGCACTGTCCACCGTGTCGGCGGTAACGGCTTCTGCGGCTGTTCGCGTCGCACGCTGCTGATGATCCTGCAGGACCGTGCTCGCGAACTCGGCGTCCATCTGCTGTTCGAAATCGATATCACCGACGAAGCACGTTTCGCCGATGCCGATTTGATCGTGCTGGCGGACGGTATCAATAGCCACTTCCGTAACAAGTATATCGAGCACTTCGCGCCCGAAGTCGACTTGCGTTCGAACAAGTTCACCTGGATGGGCTCCACCAAGCCGCTCGATGCCTTCACCTTCCTGTTCCAGGAGACCGAGTGGGGGCCGTTCATTGCCCATGCTTACCAATACGAAGCAGGCCGCTCGACCTGGATCTTCGAGACCGATCCGGAGACCTTCAAGCGCGCCGGCCTCGAAGGTCTTGGTGAGCAGGACTCCGCCGATCGGATGCACGATATTTTCAGGGATTTCCTCGGCGACCACAAGCTGTTGATCAACCGTTCGATGTGGCGCAACTTTCCGATGATCCGCAACAAGCGCTGGGTCAAGGACAACATGGTGCTGCTTGGCGACGCCAAGGCGACCGCGCATTTCTCCATCGGTTCGGGCACCAAGCTGGCTATGGAAGATGCCATCGCATTGCATGATGCAATGGCGAAAGCGCCTACTGTCGAGGCCGGATTGCACGACTACGAGCACGGCCGCCGCGAAGAAACCGAGAAGATCCAGCACTCGGCCGACGTCTCGCTGGTCTGGTTCGAACACGTGGATCGCTTCTGGGATTTCGACCCCGTGCAGTTCGCCTTCGGTGTCATGACCCGCGCCAAGGCGATCACCTACGATAACCTGACGCTGCGCGCGCCGGACTTCGTCAAGGAAGTCGACAAGTCGTTTGCGCAGAAGGTGCAGGCACAGGGCTTCGACGTCGATGTCGACAAGCCGGAAGTGCCGATGTTCCAGCCGTTCAAGATGCGGGATATGGTGCTTGCCAATCGCGCCGTGGTGTCGCCGATGTGCATGTATTCGGCGGAAGAGGGCGTGCCGAACGATTTCCATCTGGTGCATTACGGCTCGCGTGCCATTGGCGGCGCCGGTCTCGTCTTCACCGAAATGGTCTGCGTCGGCCGCGACGCGCGCATCACGCCCGGCTGCGCCGGTCTGTGGACCGACGAGCAGGAAGCGCAGTGGAAGCGCATCGTCGATTTCGTGCACAGCACGTCGGCTGCGAAGATCTGTCTGCAGCTCGGCCATGCCGGCCGCAAGGGGGCGACCAAGCTGATGTGGGACGGCATGGACCGCCCGCTCGTCGATGGCGCATGGGACATCGTCTCGGCGTCGCCGCTGGCCTACTACCCGGACAGTAAGGTACCCTCGGAAATCGATCGCACCGGTATGGACCGCGTCAAGGCAGAGTTCGTGGCCGCCACGATCCGCGGCGAGCGCTGTGGCTTCGACATGCTCGAGATGCATACAGCGCACGGCTATCTGCTGGCGAGCTTCCTGTCGCCGCTCACCAACAAGCGCACCGATGAATATGGTGGCTCCCTTGAGAACCGTCTGCGCTTCCCGCTCGAAGTATTCACGGCAATGCGTGAAGCGTGGCCGGCGCACAAGCCGATGTCGGTGCGTTTCTCGGCGACCGACTGGGCCGAGGGCGGCAACACTGGCGACGATGCCGTGGAAATCGCCCGCGCCTTCGCCGAAGCCGGTGTCGATCTCGCCGACATCTCGACGGGGCAGACGGTGAAGGAATCGCGGCCGATCTACGGCCGCATGTTCCAGACGCCGTTCTCCGATCAGGTCCGTAACGAGGCCCGCGTTGCTACCATGTGCGTCGGCAACATCACGTCTGCGGATCAAATCAATACGATCCTGGCCGCCGGCCGCGCCGATCTCGTCGCACTTGGCCGTCCGCACCTGACCGACCCGTCCTTCACCATCAAGGCGGCTGCCTGGTATGGTGCAAAGGACGCCTATTGCCCGCCCCAATATATGCCCGGTAAGGAGCAGATTTTCCGCAACAGCGTCAGGGACAAGCAAGATTTCGAAGACCTGAAAATTAAGGCTAAGCCGAAGACCCGCGCCGAGATGCGTGCGGAGGCGGCAAAGCCACTTGCAGCTGAATGACTGGGCATGCGAGTTTAGCGGTTAAATTCTGGGCGTTGCGTAAAGTGGAGTTGAGCTGATGAAAGCAATCATCGTGGGCGGCGGCGTTGGCGGCCTGACGACCGCCTTGATGCTGCGGGCGCGGGGCATTAATTGCGAGCTCTACGAACAGGCTGACACCATCCGCGAACTCGGCGTCGGCATCAATACGCTGCCGCATGCGATCCGCGAACTCGCCGGCCTTGGTCTGCTCGATCGGCTCGACGCGGTCGCAATCCGCACCGATGAATTGCATTATCTCAACCGCCACGGTCAGGAAGTCTGGCGCGAGAAGCGCGGTTTCGGCGCCGGTCACGACGTGCCGCAATTCTCGATTCATCGCGGCCGTCTGCAGACCGCGATCCATCGCGCGGTCGAAGAGCGGCTCGGCGCGGAGGCGATCCACACCGGTCGTCGACTGGGTCACTTCACGCAGGACGAAGGCGGCGTTACGGCTTATTTCTTCGATCGCAACAACAATCATGTCGAGACCGCGCGCGGCGATATCCTGATCGGCGCCGACGGCATCCATTCGAAGGTGCGCAGTACGCTATTCCCGAACGAAGGACATCCGGTCTGGAATGGTCTGATGCTGTGGCGCGGTGCGCGCGACTGGCCGGCTTTCCTGACGGGCAATTCGATGATCGTCGCTGGCGGTCTCCACGCCAAGGTCGTGGTCTATCCGATTGCCGAAGGTGAGACTGCGGGCAACCGGCTGACCAACTGGGCCGTGCTGGTGAAGACCGGCGAGGGTGGTACGCTGCCGCCGCGCCGCGAGGACTGGTCACGTCCCGGCAAGCGCGACGAATTGATGCCGCATGTGGCGCGTTTCAATGTGCCTCATATCGATGTACCGGCGCTGATCACGGCGACCCCGGAATTCTGGGAATATCCCTGCTGCGACCGCGACCCGCTGCCATATTGGTCGGGCGGCCGCGTCACGCTGCTCGGCGACGCCGCGCATCCGATGTATCCGGTCGGCTCGAACGGTGCCTCCCAGGCGATCCTCGACGCGCGTGCGTTGGCTGACTCGCTGGCTCATGCTGAACACCCGCGCCAGGCGCTGATGGCCTATGAGCGTAAGCGCCTGCCGATGACCGCGGAGATCGTGCGCTCCAACCGTCGCGGTGGCCCGGAAGGCGTCATCGATGCCGTGGAGCAGATCGCGCCGGATGGCTTCGACAATGTCGAGAACGTGTTGAGCTACGCGCAGCGCGAAGCAATCGTGAAGGGCTATGCGCACAAGGCAGGGTTCGCAGCGCAGCCCGGGCTGGCGGTGGTGAACGGCTGATCTAGCTTGCTGCAAATCGAGAATTTAGCTTTCGTCATGCCCGGGCTTGTCCCGGGCATCCACGTTTTGGGCGCAGCTTAAGACGTAGATGGCCGGGACAAGCCCGGCCATGACGTCGATGATGGTATGTGGCCTGAACGAAGAGCCGCCTCTTACGCGCCGGGAGGCGGCGGCAGGAAGTGGATGTTGTATTCGGCGGCGAGCGCCACCACGTCCTCGGGCTTCTGCTCTTTCATGTTGTGGATCGCCCAGAACAGGTCATAGAGCCGGCGGCTTGGCGAGACCCAGAACAGCACCTTGGCGTTCTGATCGGACTTGTTGAAGATGCCGTGCGGAATTCCGCGCTGCAGCCGCACAAGATCGCCCGGCGTGGCCGAAGTTTCGGAGCCGCCGAGGAAGAAGTCGAGCTTGCCTTCGAGGATGTAGAGATACTCATCCTGGTCGGGATGGATGTGCGGCGGCACGAAGGTGCCGGGCGGGAAGGTGGCGTGCCACGAGAACGAATCTTCGGTGCAGTTCTTCGGCACATAGGTCTGGCCGAGGATGTTCCAGGTGATGCCCTGCATGCCTTCATTTGCGCGGGTGATGCCGGCGATCTCGGTTTTCATGGTTGGTCCTTCCTTGGGTCACGCATTACGACGCGTCGGGTGGTACTCGAAAACAGTTGATCAAACGTGGAGGAAACGGTCCTTCACGGTGGAGTCGCTCTTCAGTTGTTCGGACGTGCCGGTCCACACCACACGGCCTTTTTCGATCACCACATGACGATCGGCAAAGCCGGCGAGTGCATCGACATTCTTGTCGATCACCAGAATGGACTGACGCTCGGCCTTGAGCTTCTTCAGGCAATTCCAGATTTCGAGACGAATAAGCGGAGCGAGGCCTTCGGTGGCTTCATCGAGAATGAGCAGCTTCGGATTGGTCATCAGCGCGCGACCAACGGCCAGCATCTGCTGCTCGCCGCCCGACAACTGCGTGCCTAGATTGCTGCGACGTTCCTTGAGGCGCGGAAACAGCTCGTAGATCTTGTCCAGCGTCCAGCGTGCCGGCGGATGCCGCACGGCGGCGGTGGCGACCAGGTTTTCCTCGACGGTCAGCGTCGGAAAGATCTGACGGCCCTCTGGCACTAGGCCGATGCCCGCCTGGGCGATACGATAGGACGGGAGCCCGGCCATCGGCTTATCGTCGAAGGTGACCTTGCCACCAGTCGGATGAATCAGGCCCATGATGGCGTTGATGGTGGTCGTCTTGCCCATGCCGTTACGGCCGAGCAGGGTAACGACTTCACCGGCATTGATGGTGAGCGAGATATCGAACAACACCTTGGCCGCGCCGTAAGCCGCCTGGAGATTTGAGACTGAGAGCATCAGGCGGCCTCCTCGCCGAGATAGGCAGCGCGGACTTCCGCATTGTCACGAATGCTCTGCGGCGAGCCGGACGCGATGATGCGGCCATAAACCAGGACCGAGACGCGGTCAGCCAGTGCGAAGACGGCGTCCATGTCGTGCTCGATCAGCACGATGGGAAGCTCCTTGCGCAGCTCCTGGAGCGTGTTGATCAGTCGCTGCGATTCATCGTGGCTGGTGCCGGCGAGCGGTTCGTCGAGCAGCAGCAGCTTCGGCTTCGCTGCCAGCGCAATGGCGATTTCGAGCTGGCGTTTCTCGCCATGCGACATCTGGCCGGCTGGCACGCTTGCGCGAGCGGCGAGGCCGAAGCGCGACAGAAGTGTCATGGCGGTGTCGTTCAGCGCTGGTTCCTTCGACGCATTGCCGAAGAAACTGAAGCTCGAGCCGCTGCGCGCCTGAACGGCGATGGCGACATTCTCCAGCGCCGAGAAACGCGGCAGGATCGAAGTGATCTGGAACGAGCGCACCAGGCCCATCCGCGCGCGCTCCGCCATCGGCAACCGCGACACGTCCTGGCCGTCGAAGATGATACGGCCGGAGTCCGATTGCGCATGACCGGAGATCTGGTGGATCAGCGTGGTTTTGCCGGCTCCGTTGGGACCAATGATGGCGTGCAATTCGCCGGCCTCGATATTCAGCGATACGTCGTCGGTGACGCGCAGGGCACCGTAGTTCTTGCAGATGTTCTGCAGCTGAAGCGGAGCGCTGCTCATGATTTGCTCCCGAACAGTCCGGTGATGCCGCCGCGGGCATAGAGCACGACGAGAATGAGGATGGGTCCGAAGATCAGTGCCCAGTTCTCCGTGTAATGCGACAGGATATCTGCCAGCAGGCTGAACACGGCGGCGCCGATGATTGCGCCATGCAGCGAGCCGAGGCCGCCGAGCACCAGTACGAAGATCAGGTCGCCGGAGCGCTGCCAGGCCGTATAGGCCGGGCTGACGAATTCGGTCTGGTTGGCAAGCAGAAAGCCCGACACGCCGGCAATCATGCCGGCAATGACGTAGGCAGTGAGCTGATAACGATACGGCGCAAAGCCGATCGCTTCCATACGTACGGGATTCTCGCGAATGCCGCGTAGCACCCGACCGAAGCGGGACGCGACGATAGCGCGGAGCAGGAGGTAGGCGCCGAGCAGCACACCGAAGGCGACATAATACATCGCCACGTCGTTCTTCAGGAACTTCGATCCGAAGAACATGCTGCGCGATGCCAGCGTCAGCCCGTCGTCACCGCCATAGGCGGCGAGCGAGGTGGTCAGGAAGAACAGCATCTGGCCGAAGGCCAGCGTGATCATGATGAAGTAAACGCCCTTTGTGCGCAGCGAAATCGCGCCGGTAAAAAGCGCAAATATCAGCGACGTCGCCAGCGCAACGGCGAGCTGGACAAAGCCATCGGTAATGCCGTGGCTGGCCAGAATGGCGACGCTATAGGCACCGAGACCGACGAATGCGGCGTGGCCGAACGATATCATCGCGCCATAGCCGATCAGGAGATCGAGTGACATGGCGCCGAGCGCCAGGATCATGATGCGGGTCACGACCGCAAGGACATAGCTCTGCGGTCCGAGCAGCAGTGCCAACGGCACCAGCGCGAAAGCTGCAAAGATGATCACCGGCAGGATCCGCGTGCGCCTGGCGCTGGTCGGCGTCGCGAGGGCCGGGGCGGTGTCGAGATTGACGAGATTGTTCATGCTGCGCTCCCGTTACTTCTTGGCCGGGAACAGGCCGGATGGCCGGAAGAACAGCACGGCAGCCATCAGGATGTAGATCAGCATCGGCGCGATGGCGCGGCCGGTCTGGCTGGCCGCGGAAGGGTCGAGCAACGCGCGCAGCAAGGTCGGTGCAAAGAAGCGGCCGAGCGTATCCACGAGGCCGATCAGAAGCGCTGCGATGAAGGCGCCGCGGATCGAGCCGATGCCGCCGATCACAATGACCACGAAAGCGAGGATCAGCACATTGTCGCCCATACCGGGTTCGACCGAGAGGATCGGTGCAATCATGGCGCCTGCGAAGCCGGCCAGCATCGCGCCGACGCCGAACACGATAGTGAACAGCAGGCGGATATTGACGCCGAGCGCGGAGACCATCGGCGCGTTGCTGGCGCCGGCACGGACCAGCATGCCGAGCTTGGTCTTGTTAACGACGAGATAGAGCGCGAGGCCTACAAGGAGGCCCACGGCAATGATGATGAGGCGCCAGACCGGATAGAGCAGGCCGTCGGTGATTTCGATTGCGCCCGACAACGCATCCGGAATCGGCACGTTCAGCGGCGCAGCGCCCCAGACGAATTTGACAGCCTGATTGAGGAAGATGATGACGCCGAAGGTCGCCAGCACCTGATCGAGATGATCGCGATCATACAGATGCCGGAAGATCAGCAGCTCGAGCAGCAATCCGAATATCAGTGCAGCAGGCAGCGCCAGCGCAAGCCCGGTGAAAAAGCCCCCGGTCATGGCGGTGAAGGCTGCGACGAAATAGGCGCCGACCATATACTGCACGCCATGTGCAAGATTGATGAAGTCCATGACGCCGAACACCAGCGTCAGACCGGCGGCGATCAGGAATAGGATCAATCCGAACTGCAGGCCGTTCAGGATCTGGACGAGAGCAAGCGTGAGGGTCATCAGATAACTTGGTTTCTATACGGAGACAGACTGCGGGCCGATAAAGCTCCGGGCCGTCCCGCCTTCGCGGCGACGGCCCGGTGACGTGTGATGGCTATGACAATTACTGCGCGGCGCAGTCCTTGGCGTAACGATCGGCGTAGTTGCTGAAAACCTTCTCGACGATCTCGGTCTGGAACTTGCCATCAGCCCGCTTGGCGACCTTGGTCAGGTAGAAGTCCTGTACCGGATAGCCGTTGTTGCTGAGCTTGAAGCTGCCGCGGATCGATGGGAAGTCGGCTTTCTTCAGCGCCGCGATCACCTTCGTCTTGTCGGACATGTCGCCCTTCACGGCCGTGACGGCGCTGTTGATCAGCAGGGCGGCGTCATAGGCCTGGAAGGCATAGGTCGCGGGCACGCTGTTGTAGGCCTTCTCGTATTCCGCGACGAACTTCTTGTTCGCGGCATTGTCGAGATTGGGCGCCCAGTTGGAGCCACCGAACATGCCGATCGCCGCATCCTGCTGAGCCGGCAGCGTCGATTCATCGACGGTGAAGGTCGACAGGAACGGAATGCGGTCGAGCAGGCCGGCCTGCTTGTACTGCTTGACGAGGTTCACACCCATGCCGCCCGGCATGAAGGTGAGCACGGCATCAGGCTTCATCGATGCAATCTTCGAGAGCTCGGCCTGGAAGTCGAGCGTGCCGAGCGGGATGAAAGACTCTTCGACGATCTCACCCTTGAAGTCCATCTTCACGCCGGCGACGAAGTCCTTGCCGGCCTGATAGTTCGGGGTCATCAGATAGATCTTCTTGTAGCCGCGCTTCTGGGCAACGTTACCGAGGATCTGGTGGATCTGGTCGTTCTGATACGACGTCACATAGAAGTACGGATTGCACTCCTTGCCGGCGTAGCTCGACGGGCCGGCATTCGGCGAGATCAGGAAGGTCTTGTTCTCGGTCACCGGCTTATGGATCGCGCCCAGGATGTTGGAGAAGATCGGGCCGACTACGAAGTCGACCTTGTCGCGCTCCAGCAGACCCTTGACCTTGGTGACGGCGACGTCGGGCTTGAGTTCGTCATCGACGACGATGACTTCGACGTCCTTGCCGCCCATCTTGCCGCCGAGATCCTTGACGGCGAGGTTGAAGCCGTCGCGGGCCTGCTGTCCGAGCACGGCACCGGCACCCGACAGCGACACGATCACGCCGACCTTGATCTTTTCCTGAGCCACGGCCGGGATGGCCGAAACGCTCATCATCAGGGCGGCCAAACCGGCCAATTTGAGAGACTGCTTCATTAACTTCTCCTCCACTCGGCCGCGACAGGCAGCCGAAAAACGTGCCAACCCAGAATTCTGTTCTTTTGCCTAGATTATGCTCACCACGGGTGCAGCCGCAAGCAATGTAAGTGACTTCCAGGCGTCAGAAATCAGTCGAATATGCTATGCAAACCGCAGGCCAATTTATTTGAACCTTAAAGAAATATTCAAAATCGCCGGCGGTCAAGGCTGCGGCGTTTTGGCTTGCGGTCGGACGGAAATTCCTTGAAGGTCAAAGGATCGGTATGGGGCGGTACGAGATTGTGGATTGCCGGTCTCGCGGCCGCCGCGGGAGCTCCAAGCAGGTAAGATTGCATCATGATTCTCGATTCCGAGACCAAGGCCGTCGAACTTCCCGATGATCACGGCGATGAGCTGCGCCTGTGGCTCCGGCTCCTGACCTGTACGACATTGATCGAGGGTGAAGTCCGCAGCCGCTTGCGCGAGCGCTTCGATGTGACGCTCCCACGTTTCGACCTGATGGCCCAGCTCGACAAGGTGCCCGACGGTATGACCCTGTCGGATGTCTCGAAGCGCATGATGGTCTCGAATGGCAACGTGACCGGCCTGGTCGAGCGCCTCGTGGAATCCGGCCATGTTGATCGCCGCACCTCTGACACCGATCGCCGGGTGCAGGTGATACGGCTTACCAAACTGGGCCGCGCGGAGTTCCGCAAGATGGCCGAAGAACACGAGACCTGGATCGCCGAAATCTTTACGGATCTGGCGCCGAAGGATGTTCGCGAATTGATGCGGCTGCTCGCCAAGACCAAGGCTTCTGCGCAGAAGGCTGCGCAACGGGCGGCAAACGGCAAAGCGCCGTAAACGCGACGCGGTGAGTGCAGTGATCGACCTCGAAGCCGAATACAATAATCGCGCAAAGGTTCCGGAAAGCGCTGCGCTGATTGCCGGCTGGGCACAGGATGCCAAGGCCTATCGCGAGATTGTCCAAGGCAAGCGTGTCATTCGCTATGATGAAGGTGCACGCCACAGCATCGATTACTTTCCAGCCAGGGATGAAGGGCCGATCGTCGTCTTCATTCATGGTGGTTACTGGCAGGCGCTGGACAGCTCCTTCTTCAGCCATCTGGCGCGCGGGCTGAATAGTCATGGCATCAGCGTGGCGGTCCCCAGCTATGATTTATGCCCGAACGTCTCGGTCGGTGATATCATTGTGCAGATGCGTGCGGCGACCCGCGAACTGGCGAAGCTCGACCGGCGGCTCGTTGTGTCGGGCCATTCGGCCGGCGGTCATCTCGCCGCCTGCATGCTGGCGACAGATTGGCGCGCGCTCGATCCCGCGCTGCCGCAGGACCTGATTGTCGGCGCTTATGCGATCTCCGGCCTGTTCGATCTGCGGCCGCTGGTACCGACATCCATCAACAGTGCATTGCACTTGGACGATGCCGGCGCCCGTGAAGTCAGCCCGTTGTTCTGGCCAGCGCCTTCGTGCGGGTCTCTCGATGCGGTGGTCGGTGGTGATGAGGGGGGCGAATATTTGCGGCAGAGCCAAGGCATCGTCGACGCCTGGAGTGCCCATATTCCCACGCGTTTCGAGGCGCTTCCTGGCGCCAATCATTTTACCGCTGTCGCACCGCTAGCGGATCCGCAGTCCGCCATGGTGTTGCGGTTGAAGGCTCTGGCCACGCTTTAGGCTGACTTGCCTAAACAATCTGCGCAAATCGACGTCCGTCGCCGAAAATTTCGGCGTGCCGCAAGACTCCGCAGTTGCGGAAAACTGTTTTAAGTCTAAAATGATATTTGGATGACGTTGCCGGGCATCTGACGTGACAGGAGCATTGCGATGGCCGCTGATACGCAGCTGACAAAGCCTTATACGGCGCATATCGATACGTTCGCGTGGGACAACATGCCGCCCGCCGACCAGTTGCCGGAATTCACCTTCACGCGCCCCGAGTTTCACTATCCTGATCGCATCAACTGCGTGGTACCGTTTCTCGACCGCTGGGTGGAAGAGGGGCGGGGCGACGCACCCTGCATGTTTGGTCCGAACGAGAGCTACACTTATCGTGAGCTCTATGAGCTCGTGAACAAGATCAGCAATGTGCTGGTGAGCAAGCTTGGCCTCGTTCCTGGTGGCCGCGTGCTGTTGCGCTCCGCCAACAATCCGATGATGGTTGCGACCTATCTCGCCATCATCAAGGCCGGTGGCGTCTGCGTTGCCACGATGCCATTGCTGCGCGCCAAGGAATTGATCTATCCGATCCAGAAGGCCAAGATCTCGCTCGCTTTGTGCGATGGCAAGCTGTCCGATGAACTCGACAAGGCTGTCATCAGCGCTCCGGAGATGAAGCGCGTCGTCTACTGGGGCACCGGCAAGGATGACTCGTTGGAAGCGCTGATTGCCGATGCCAGCCCCGAATTCAAGGCGATCGATACGGCGTCCGACGACATCTGCCTGATCGCCTTCACCTCGGGTACAACGGGCGATCCCAAGGGCACCATGCATTTTCACCGCGATATGCTCGCGGTGTGCGACGGCTTCGCCCGTAATGTGCTGCGTGCTTCGCCGGATGATCGATTCATCGGCTCGGCACCGCTCGCTTTCACCTTCGGTTTCGGCGGCGTGCTGTTCCCCCTGCATATCGGCGCATCCTTCGTCGTGCCGGAAAAGGCCGGGCCGGACGACCTCCCGCTGGAGATCGCCAAGCACAAGGTCACGGTCTGCTTCACGGCGCCGACGGCCTATCGCGCCATTCTCGGCAAGATCGAGAAATACGATCTGTCGTCGCTGCGCAAATGCGTGTCGGCTGGCGAGACGCTGCCCAAGGGCACATACGATGCATGGCTGAAGGCCACTGGCATCAAGCTGATGGACGGCATCGGCGGCACCGAGATGCTTCACATCTTCATCTGCGCCATTGAAGAAGAAATCCGGCCCGGCTCCACCGGGAAGCCAGTGCCGGGCTATGAGGCCAAGATCGTCGATGACAACGGCAATGATGTGCCGCCCGGGACCATGGGCCGTCTTGCGGTGCGGGGCCCGACCGGCTGCAAGTACATGTCCGATCCGCGCCAGACCAAATATGTCCAGAACGGCTGGAACCTGACCGGCGACACGTTCGTGATGGATGAAGACGGTTACTTCTGGTACCAGTCCCGCTCCGACGACATGATCGTCTCGTCCGGTTACAATATCGCCGGGCCGGATGTCGAAGCCGCCCTGCTGACGCACGAAGCCGTCGTCGAGGCGGGTGTCGTCGGTTGCCCGGATGCTGATCGCGGCATGATCGTGAAGGCCTATGTCGTTCTTGCGCCGGGCGTTGTTGGCAGCGATGCGCTGGTGAGCGAGTTGCAGAATCACGTGAAACGCGAGATCGCACCGTTCAAATATCCCCGTGCGATCGAGTTTGTGCAGCAGTTGCCGAAGACACAGACTGGCAAGCTGCAGCGCTTTGCGCTGCGTAAGTTGGCTGCGGAGACTGCATCCGTCGCCGCAGCGTGACATCGACAGATTGATTTGAGGAGTATTGCCCGGTGACTGCACCAAAGGGGCCGACATTGACGGTAGTGCCAAGCGCGAAGGCAGATAGCTCGCCATCGGGCGTGCGTGTGCTGCAGCCGAGCGGATGGCCGATGCCCAAGGGCTATGCCAACGGCATGACGGCCGATGGCCGCATTGTCGTCACCGGCGGCGTGATCGGCTGGGATGCCGAGGAGAAGCTGAAGCCTGATTTCGTTTCGCAGGTTCGTCAGGCGCTGCAGAATATTTCCGACATTCTTGCCGAAGGTGGCGCCAAGCCCGAGCATCTCGTGCGGCTGACCTGGTACGTCGTCGATATGGAAGAATACCTCGGCAATCTGAAAGCGCTCGGTCAGGCCTATCGCGAGATATTCGGTGCACATTATCCGGCCATGGCGCTGGTGCAGGTCGTGCGTCTGGTCGAACTCGCTGCGCGCGTCGAGATCGAGGCGACTGCGGTAGTGCCGCGTTAAGCGGCGCTACTTGGCCTCGATAAACTCTGTCGGGCTCTTGCCCGTCACCTGCCGGAATGCGTGCGAAAACGCCGAGAAACTGGCATAGCCGAGATCGGCAGCAAGCTGTTTCACCGATGCGTTGCGGTTCACCGACAGTCGTTCGATCGCTTCTGCGATCCGCGCGCGTTGACACCAGCTCTTGAAGCTCAATTGCGTCTCGGCCGAAAACAGCCGCGATAATGTGCGTGCAGACGTGCCAACGGCACGCGCCAATGTTTCGATCTCGTAAGTCTGTGTCGGATCGGCCAGCACCAGCTCTGCCGCGCGTCGGCAGCGCGGCTCTTGCGGCAGCGGCATGAACGTCGCGGGATCGCCTGCCTGATGCAGTTCGAGCATCGCAATCTCGATCAATAGCTGATTGCGCGCGACGTCATCGCGCCCATCGAATAGCGCCAGGATCGACTCGTGCAACAGGCGCGAGACGCGAACCACGAACTCCGCTGCGAGATCGCCATTGCGTCGATCCGGCGCCAGCCAATCGACGTTGAAATACAGCGAACGCATCTCGATGTCGGCCAGCACGTCGATGGCATGGGGTAGGTGGGCCGGCACCCAGACGGCGCGGTCCGGTGGCACCAGCCAACGGCCCTTTGGAGTCGTGACCTGCATCGTGCCCGCGGCGGCGAACACAAGTTGCGCCTCGCGATGGGCATGGGTGTCCAGCCGGATGCCCTTGCGATAGCGCGTCGCCAGGATGTGGACGCCGTCGATCGCCGAGCGCCGGCGTTCGGACAAGTCCAGGATTGGCGGTTCGGCGACATTCATTGGCAACATCCCGTTAGAGCAAGCTCATATAACGGCATTCCAAGGTTGCCAAGGAATCGATTCATGAACGTCCCCAGCCGGGTCATCACCCTCGTTAATGTCGCCCATTTCATCGACCACTATGCGATGCTGATCTTTGCGGCGGCGGTGCTCGTAATGGGCCCGGCCATGGGCAAGACCTATACGGAGTTGCTGCCCTATGCGACGCCGGGCTTCATGGCATTTGGGGCCGGCTCGCTGGTGACCGGCTGGCTCGGGGACCGCTGGAGCCGTCGCCACATGATGGTGATTTTCTTCTATGGCATCGGCCTGTCGATGATGGCTGTCGGTCTGGTGCAGACGCCGCTGCAGCTCGGCGCGGCGCTGTTCTCGGTCGGCCTGTTCGCGTCGATCTATCATCCGGTTGGTACCGCGATGATCGTCTCCTATGCCGACAAGCTCGGCAGTGCGATGGGCATCAATGGCGTGTTCGGCAATTTCGGCGTGGCATCTTCCGCACTGATCACCGGCGTGCTCGGTCAGTTCCTCGGCTGGCGCTGGGCCTTCATCATTCCGGGTCTCGTCACTATTGCAGTTGGTGTCGTCTTCATGCGTGAGGTCGCGCATGAAGATCGCTCGGGATTCAAACAGGCCGCGGCGCAAGCGCGCGTCGCGAAGTCCGACATGTGGCGTGTGATCCTTGCGCTGTTGGTCACGGTGGTCGCGATCTCCACCGTGTTCAACGCCATCACCGTCGCACTGCCAAAACTGTTTGCTGAGCGTCTGTCCGACATGACGAACAGCCCGGCATTGCTCGGCATCATTGCCGCCTGCGTTTACGTCTTCGGCGCGGCAACTCAGTACAACATCGGCAAGCTGATCGATAAGCACTCGCTGAAGGCAGTGAGCGTTCCGTTGTCGCTGGTGCTTGCGCCGTTCCTGTATTTCGCCGCGTCGCAATCGAATGTCTCACTGATCATCGTCGCGATCGGAATCATCATTGGTCTGTTCGGGCAGATCACCGTCAATGAGGCGATCGTCGGCAAGTATACAAGCGAGGAATGGCGGTCACGCGCCTATGCCGTGCGTTATTTCGTTGGCTTCACCGCAGCGGGAGCCTCGGTCGGGCTTGTCGCTTGGTTGTACGAGCAGGGTGGCTTCATCATGATGTTGCACGCCTTTGCCGCCTTGTCGGCACTGGTGATCGTCGCCGCATTGATTTTGCCGCGGGAGTTGCCGCCAGCAAAAACGCCTGTGGCGTAAAACTTCTCGCTTTACACTGGCGAGCAGCACGGGACCGGTCTAGTTAGGCGGAGACAACGCCATTCGCCTCCCGAACGGCGGTTGGCGAAAGTGGCATTTCGCGCACATCAGCATCGCGACCACAGATTTCCGAATGGCCTCGGGAATAGTCTGGTGTCTGCGGTGTTGCGTGATGGGGCGCTGCTTTCTGACCGTGATGACCGAGACGCGAGCCGCCGTGAACCGTTTTGCTGGATACGTCCGTGGACTTTGAAGCGCTCGTCGATGAAATTTATGAAGCCGGGATTGTGCCGGAGCGTTGGCCACAGGTGTTCGACCGGCTTGCGGAGATTGCCGACGCGGAAGGTTCGCTGATCTTTGCGGTGGCGCCGGGCACGCCTCGCTGGATGTCGTCGGAAAAGATTCGCGAACGAATTGATCGCTGGACGAAGGGGCCCTTCGCTCACAACAACCCGCGCGCTCAGCGATTGATCCCGAACACGGAGCCGCGGTTTTTGACCGATCTCGACCGCTTCACGCTGGAAGAGCTCGATAATGAGAGCTTTTATCGGGATTTGCTGCGGCCCGGGGGGCTCGGTTGGTGCGTTGGCACTTCGATCAGATCGCCGTCAGGAGACATGCTTGTCCTGTCGGTTGAGAAGGCATTTGCGAAGGGGCCGGTTCCTCGGGCAATTGCGGAGCAATTCGACCAGCTTCGCCCGCATCTGGCGCGAGCTGCCGTGTTGGCCGGGCGCCTCGGTTTCGAACGCGCACGCACTGCTGTCGCAACGCTGGAGATGATCGGGCTGCCCGCTGCGGCGCTAACGCAGACGGGACGGGTGGTGGCAACCAATCCCGGTTTCCTTGCCAGCACGGCTACGGTTAGTGTGGGCGCGCAGGATCAGGTGCAATTCAGCTCTCCGACCGCCAACACGCTGTTCCTGGAGGCGCTCGCCAAGCCCGTATCTCTGGCCAAGACGGGCCGATCCATTCCCATTGCAGGCGTCGACGAGAGCCCGCCTTTGATCGCGCATGTGCTGCCGCTCCGTCTGGCTGGCCTCGATGTTTTCGCGGGCGCTGTCTCGATCCTGTTCCTGACGCCGATCACCCAGCAGCGCAGCCCGGGTCCGGAACTTCTGCAGGCTCTGTTCGATTTGACGCCGGCCGAAGCGCGGATCACCAGCCTTCTGATCGATGGCAACTCGGTCGACTCCATCTCGAAAATGCAGAGCGTCAGCTTGAATACCGTGCGGACCCAGCTGAAATCCGTTTTCTTGAAAACTGGCGTCGATCGGCAGGTGGATCTGGTTCGGCTTCTGGGCCAGCCGCGAGTTCAATTGATCCCGGACCGGGACGCCTGAAAAATCCACGAAAAAGGCCGGCACGATGGCCGGCCTTGATCCGTAGTATGCCCGGTGAAAAATCGTGCAGTCGTCAATACACGGTCCGCCGAAGCGGTAATAAGAAACCGCTGTCATGCTGCTGACGCGGCCGCTAAACGATTCCCCGGTATCGACGTAGGTTATTCCTGCGACATTCGCTTCACCAATTTGGGTGAAGCGCCCGACTATTTGTATACAACGCAGGGTTTCAGGAATTCACGTGAACAAAATCACGTAACAGCGGGTAGATCTCGTTGTTCCAGCGGCGTCCGCTGAAGACACCGTAATGGCCGACGCCGGCCTGCATGTGATGGACTTTGCGGTAGGCCCGCACGCCGGTGCACAGATCCTGGGCTGCCAAAGTCTGGCCGATCGAGCAGATATCATCCTTCTCGCCCTCGACCGTCATCAGCCCCATGCGCTTGATCGAGGCGCAGTTCACGGTCCGGCCCTTGTAGGTTAGCTTGCCCTGCGGCAACAGGTGCTCCTGGAATACGTCGCGGATGGTATCGATATAGAACTCTCCGGGCAGATCCATCACGGCGAAATATTCGTCGTAGAACGTCTTGATGACCTCCGCCTTCTCGGTCTCGCCCTTGGCGAGATGATTGGCGAGATCGACATGCGACTTGATGTGCCGCTCGAGATTCATCGAGACGAATGCAGTCAGCTGAATGAAGCCGGGATAGACCTGCCGGAACGCGCCTTTGCACTGGAACGGCACGTAGTTGATCATGTTGTCTTCGAACCACTTCAACGACTTGCTCTTGGCGAACTCGTTGACCTTGGTCGGCTGAATGCGCGTATCGATCGGGCCCGCCATCAGCGTCAGGCTTGCCGGGCGCGCGGGGTGATTGTCTTCCGACATGATAGCTGCCGCGGCTAGCGCCGACACGGACGGCTGGCAGATCGCGACCATGTGCGAACGCGGTCCAAGCTCATTCATGAATGTGATCAGGTGCTCGGTATATTCGTCGAGGCCGAACTTGCCCTGATTGAGCGGTATGTCGCGCGGATTGTGCCAGTCTGTGATATAGACGTCATGATCCTGCAGCAGGGTCTTCACGGTGCCGCGCAGCAGCGTCGCGAAGTGGCCGGACATCGGCGCCACCAGCAGCATGCGCGGTTGCTCCGGCGCATTCTCTTTCTTGAAGTGTAGCAGCGATCCGAACGGCGTCTTGAAAGTGACTTCTTCCGTCACCTCATGCTCGTCGTTACCGACCATCACCTTGCCGATGTCAAATTCGGGCCGATGATAGGTGAGGGCGGAGCGCGAGATCAGCTCAAGCGCAGCCGCAAGGCGGCCGAACAGTTTTTCGGACGTGCCGGCCGGGACGAGATTGAGGTATTTCAATGCGGCAGACGCACCGGTGCGCCAAGGTGCTGTCAGATCCATGTGATTCTGGTAGGCCTGATACATCATTGACATCATCCGGAGCTATCCCTGCTTCGTTGCTATGCAATATTGAAGCCAGAGAAGAGTCAATTCGTCTGGAAAACTGGCACGTGGTTTGCTGAACAAAATTAAAGCAGCACAAGCAACGGGCAGCCGGGACCCGGTTACCCCGAGGGCTGATGGGCTGCCTTGGGTTCGGGCGTAAGGGGATAAGTCATGGCCAACGCGACACTCACCATCAGCAGCAAGAACTATTCGTCGTGGTCATTGCGAGGGTGGCTGCTGACAAAATTCTCGGGTCTTGAGTTCGACGAAGTCGTTACAGCGCCGGACGATGCCTCTGCCAGGGCCGAGATCCTGTTGCTGTCCTCGTCGATCCTGGTGCCCTGCCTGCGCCACGAGGGGGCGGTGGTCTGGGATACGCTGGCCATCGCCGAATATCTCAACGAGATCATGCCGGAAGCAATGCTGCTGCCGGCGGACCGCATCCAACGGGCGCATTGCCGCTCGATTTGCGGTGAAATTCATTCCGGCTTTACGACCTTGCGGGCATCGCTGCCGGTCAACATCAAGGGGCATTTTCCCAACTTCAAGGTCTGGTCGCGGGCGCAAGCCGACATCGATCGCATCTGCACGATCTGGCGTGAGTGCCTGTCGAAGTCGGGCGGACCGTTCCTGTTCGGCACCCGCAGCATGGCCGACGCCATGTATGCGCCGGTGGTGACGCGCTTCGTGACCTACGACGTCAAGCTCGATCCGCAGCTATCAGCCTATGCCAGCACGGTCATGAACCTGCCAGAAATGCAGGAATGGATTGCTGCAGCAAAGCAGGAGCCTGCCGACATCGAAGAGCTCGAGGTCGAGTACTGATTGATAGTTCGGCAACGCTACGCCGGCTCACGGATCAGGCAGGGCCTGCTCAACTTGTATCCAGAAATTGTAGCGCTCGCCGGGGATTGGCGGCGGTTTGGCCGCCAGATCACCTGCCAACGAGCGCGATTGGTATCAAAACGCCTTTGACGTCAGCTGGCGCGATTTTCGCATAGCAGCAATTTCTCGCGAGCCGCATTGCGTTGGCTGCCGATCGATTGCACGCCAATCACAGTTCGGTCCCCGGGTGTTTTGAATACGTTGGAGGATCCCATGAATGTACATGCTGCGATCGATCTCAAATGGCCTGGGCTTAAGCACCCGAACGGCGATCCTCTCCGCTTGAATCATGGGGATTTCGTCGCGATCGATCGCCACAAGGATACGACATACGAGGCGACCTATCGCCCGCAGGCACTTTATAGCCGCGCGAATGAAGGCTTTCACGCCAATAACGAAACTTTCCTGCTCCATGAAGTCGCGACCAATCTGCCGATCTATCGTGAAGACACCGGCCCTACCGATTTCCATCTTCACCTTCCACCGGGTGGATTCCAACTCGTGCTGGTCACGTCGGGGATGTTCACCTTCGACTATGATGGCCGTGTGTACTATGTCGGTCCAGGCGCAGTAATGCTGCAAAGCGCGATCGTGCATCGCCAGCTGTTTTATACTTGGTCAGGTCTGTCCACCGAGGAGAACCTGAAGACGCCGCAGACGGTGGTGCCCGATGCGTTATCCATGGGCTACTCCGGCAAGTTTCTCGAAGCCTTCGTGACCGATCCGACGACCTTCCCGAACCCGACAATCGTCGGTCCGGACCAGATCAACGAAGCCGAGACGCCTCGTGTGGCCTGGACCCACGCGCTGCATGATCGCCCGGGCGATGCGGGCTTTTGGCTTCAGGATCCGCTGGCGCTGGATGCACTCTTCAAGCCGCTGACTGGCAGTGTCGTCAAATCGACCATGCCCGTTTACGTGCGCGACATCGGAATCGAGATTCCGAGTGGCCATCTTGTCACCGGTCACATCATCGCAACCGATCCGCATGGCAAGTCGCTTTTGCCGAAGAGTTCCTCGGCAGCCGTGGATACCGCCTCTTTCGCGAAGGGAGAGGTTGTCATCTATCGCGTCATTCGCGGTACGGCTGAATTCAGGGATAGTGCGGGAAAGACGTTCGAACTAGCGGCCGGTGATGTCGTGACCGCGGGCAAGAATTCGACCAGCCTCATCGGTATGGGCGAAAATACGCAGGTCCTCCGGCTTGGGCTGCTGAAAGGCATGGAGCAGCTTCGAAGCTGGACGCCGACGCAACGTGACGAAATCGATGGCCTGGCGGCCAAGATCATCACACAGAAAGATATTCGCCCCTTGCGGACCGAAGGAAAGCCGGTCGGGTATCTGTACGAGTAAACCCGTCGTCCGGGAGCCCTAAAGCAGGCACACGGCCATCACGCTGTACGTGGCAGTCGCCATCCGACTACGCGTGCCTCAACCATGCTGCCCGTCTCGGCATTGCGCCATTCGCCATCTGTGAAGACGCAAGGGAAGGGCAGTTGATAGGTGCCGCTGTGGTCTTCGCATAACACTTGCACCGCCTGATCAGGCTCAGGATCGCCCTGGCCATCGAATTCGGCCAGCCGTCGTTCACGCGTCGCCATGAGGTGCTCCGGTCCAAGGAACGGCCGGACATCTTCTTCGTTCCCATCACACCTGGTTGACAGCCGGGCGCCAGCACCGCTTGGTCTTGGCGGCATGACGGACATGATGGGGAAAACGATGCGCGGCCGAACAATCCTTGCGATGACTTTGCTGACCATTTTGGGCGCCGCCAAGGCGCAGGCGCAGGATGTGCCGGGAATCGAGATCTGCACGGTCGAAAAAACCATGGAGCGCCGCACCAGCTGCCTGCAAAGCAACGTCAATTTCCTGCAGCAGACGCTGGGCAAGCTGCGGCTGGATCAGCAACAGCGGCTGGATGCGGCCAATAGGCAGATCGAAGAGCTGAAGGCGACAGTTGCCGCTCTGCGGAAGATGGTGGAGGAGTTGCAGGCGGCGCAGAAGAAGCCGGCGCCGGCTGCGAAGGACGCTCCGGCTGCCGCAAAAGACGCGCCGGCGGCCAAGGATGTGCCAGCGCCAGCCAAGGATGCGGCGAAGTAGGGCGGTCCCGTCCTACTCGCTGCTCAGCACGGGTCCGAACAGTTCCCAGCGTTCGCCCTTGAAACGCATCATCTGCAATTGCTGCAGCGGGCTGTAATCGGTGGGGCTGGTCTTGACGCGGGTACCGGGCAGGAAGATGCCGACCTCGTAATCGAGGCTGGTGGCCTGCTTCATCACATTTTCCCGCGTGAGCGTGTCGCCGCAACGTTCCAGGATATGCGCCAGCGTCCGCGCAATGCCGAAGCCGTACAGCGTGTAGATGTCGTTCTTGTCGCCGTCGGGATAGTATTTGTCCATGAAGGCGAGCCATTCCTTGATGGTCGGATCATCCTTCCACTGCGGATCGGTGGGGTCTTTCATATAGGCCGCGCTGATCACGCCCTGCGCATTGTCGAAGCCGGCGGGCTTGATCACAGAACCGACCGACTGCGAGACATTCACCAGCATCTGCACCGGCTTCCAGTTCAGCTCCGCCACCTTCTTGATCGCCTGCGCGGCGAATTTGGGCGAGGCGATATTGAGGAATACATCGGGATTGGCGGTCCTGATCTGGACGATCTGTGAATCCACCGTGGGCGAGCTGGTCTCGAAGCTCGCCTGCACCGCGATCATCTTGTCGGCCTTGTCGCCGAGCCCCTCACGCACGCCTCTGAAATAATCCTTTCCCATGTCGTCGTTCTGGAACAGCACGCCGATCCTGGCATCGGGATGGTTCTTCAGGATCCACGCGGCCCAGATGCGCCCTTCATTGTGGTAGCTGGGCGACCAGCCCATGGTCCACGGGAAGTGCTTTGGGTCGGCCCATTTCGAGGCGCCGGACGATACGAAGAGATGCGGCACCTTCTTGATGTTCATGTATTTCTGGATCGCGGAATTGGTCGCCGTCCCCAGCGGATTGAACAGCAGTAACACTTCGTCGCTCTCGACCAGCTTGCGCGCCTGTTCCACCGTCTTCGGAGGCGAGTAGGCATCGTCATAGCTGATGAAATTGATCTTGCGGCCGTTGATGCCACCCTGATCGTTCAACATCCTGAAATAGGCCGCTTCGGATTTTCCGATCGAGGCATAAGAGGATGCCGGCCCGCTATAGGGCATGATGTTGCCCACTTTGATCTCGGTATCACTGGCGCCCGGATCGTATTTCTTCTGCGCGTGAGATGGCGTAGCGAGCGAGCCGAACATGAGCGCGGAGAGTGCGAGAGTCATCCCGCGAGGCAATGTCCTGAACATCGTTTCCTCTGACGTTACTTATTTCCGCAGTGCGGTCTATCTGGATAGACCACCAATCGCTGCAGCTTGCGTCGAGTATGCACGATTGAGGAGAGGGGGCCAGCAACGAGAGCGCGTGGCTAAGAACGCGTGCGTCCCCTCTGGCTCAGGAGAGGGGACGCCGGAGCGTATCGCTTACGAGTTCTTCTCGCCGGACATCAGCGGACCGAACAGCTCCCAGCTTTCCCCCTTGAAGCGCTGCATCTGCAACTGCTCCAGCGGGCTGAAGTCGGTCGGGCTGGTCTTGATCTTGGTACCCGGCAGATAGATGCCGATCTCCATGTTCAGGCTCGCCGCCTGCTTCATGATATTTTCGCGGGTGAGGTCATCGCCGCATTGCTTGAGCACCTGGACGATGCCCTGCGACACGCCGTAGCCGAACACGGTGGCGCCGTCTTCCTTGTCGCCTTCGGGATAGTATTTGTCCATGAAGGCCGACCATTCCAGCATGCCGGGATCGTTCTTCCATGTCGGATCCTTCGGATCCTTCATATAGGCCGCGCTCAGCACATCTTGCGAGTTGGCATAGCCGGCCGGCTTCATGACGCTGCCGACAGATGCCGAGACATTGGTGACGATGTGAACGGGCTTCCAGCCCATTTCGCCGACCTTCTTGATCGCCTGGGCAGCGAATTTTGGCGTGGCGATGTTGATGAAGACATCCGGATTGGCCGCCTTGATCTGCACGATCTGGGAATCCACCGTCGGTGAGGCCGTCTCGTAGGGCACCTCAGAGACGATGTAGTCCTTGGCCTTGTCGCCAAAGCCCTCACGCAGTCCGATGATGTAGTCCTTTCCGAAGTCGTCATTGGCATAGAGCACGCCGACTTTCTTGCCGGGATGATTCGTCATGATGTATTGCGCGTAGATGCGTGCCTCGGCCTGGTAGCTCGGCTGCCAGCCCATGGTCCATGGGAAGTTCTTCGGATCGGCCCATTTCGCGGCGCCCGTCGAGACGAACAGCTGCGGCACCTTCTTGGTGTTCATGTACTTCTGGATCGCCGTGTTTCCCGGCGTGCCCAGCGGGTTCATGATGAACAGAACTTCGTCATTCTCGACCAGCTTGCGCGCTTGCTCCACCGTCTTCGGTGGGCTGTAACCGTCGTCATAGCTGATGAAGTTGATCTTGCGGCCATTGATGCCGCCCTTCTCGTTGATCATCTTGAAATAGGCGGCCTCGGTCTTTCCGATAGTCGCATAGGAGGAAGCCGGGCCGCTATACGGCATGATGTTGCCGATCTTGATCTCGGTATCGGTGGCACCGGTGTCGTATTTCTTCTGGGCGTGGCTTGCAGTGGACGTAAGTGCGACGACAACGCTGGCGAGCAAAGTCGCTCGCAGAACCTTCCAGTCATGCTGCATGGTCAAGTGTCCTCCCTGTGGTTCGATCAACCGCATCGGCCCGTCTACGCAGGTTTTTGTGATGCGGCTCGAATGCGGGAGTATGCACCAAGCCCTGAAGTTGGAAAGCTGACTCAGTCAGCAAAGCGTGACGCGGCGCACAACGCTGCATCGATGTTTGTGCGTTGCGCTCAGTTGCCGGTGAATTTGGCCGGACGCTTCTCGAGAAACGACGCCATGCCCTCGCGAAAATCCGCTGTGCGAAACAGTGGCAGCAACTGCAGGAACACGTGATGGACGTGGTCGCCAAAACTCTCCGACAGACCCGAACGCATCATGCGCTTGGCCGCCTGAACTGCGAGCGGTGCATTGGCGGCAATCTCGGCAGCGACGGCATTGGCGCGTGTCATCAATTCGGCATCATCAACCATCTCATTGGTGAGCCCCATCTCCAGACTCTCGCGCGCTGACAAAGTGCGGCCGGTGAAGATCAGCTCGGCGGCCTTCGCCCAGCCGATCATGCGCGGCAGAAACCAGGTGCCGCCGGATTCTGGCACCACGCCGCGCTTGACGAAGGCCGCGGCGAACTTCGCGCTTTCCGCCATGATGCGGATGTCGCAGCCGAGCGCGACGTCCATGCCATAGCCGGCAGCGGCGCCATTCATGGCGCAGATTGTCGGCTTCTCCATGTTGAACATCACGATCGGAGGCGCAGTCTTGAGATCGAGCGTGGTACGGCTGTTGTTGGCGTCATTGGCGGAGCCGATACCAGTGCCCTTGGTGGCGCTGGCCATGTCGAGTCCGGCACAGAAGGCGCGGCCGGTGGCCGTCAGGATGATCACGCGCACGTCGGGATCGGCATCGGCTTTCAGAAACATCTCGCTGAGCTGCGAGAGCATCTCGCGGGAGATCGTGTTCAACCGTTGCGGGCGATTGAGCCTGACGGTCGCGATGCCATCGGCGACAGAGTAGAGCACTTCGTCATCGGTTTCAGGTGCAACTGCGGTGTTGATCGGCATCGGGCTTCCCTGGGCTTTAGTGTTTTCGTTGGTCGCAGCTAAAGCCGAATGGAAATTCCACGCAAGTGGCCATGCATTTGCGCGGCTTGGCAGCGGCGGACATGTTTGCTCTACTTCGGCCACGCTGCGTCACCCGCCCAAGGTGCGATAACAAACCAAGAAAATGTCAGGGAGTTTCCATGTCCAGCCCCAACATCCGCGTCCTTGCCACCGATCTCGCATTCCCCGAAGGCCCGGTGGTGATGCCTGACGGGTCTGTCGTCCTGGTCGAGATCCGCGCGCAGCAGCTGACGCGAGTCTGGCCCGATGGCCGCAAGGAAGTGGTCGCGAAAATCCCGGGTGGCCCGAACGGCGCAGCGCTCGGCCCTGACGGCAAGATGTACATCACCAACAATGGCGGGTTCAGCTGGGTGCCGTCGCGCGGCATGCTGATGCCGCATGCGCCGGAGCCGCATGAATATATCGGCGGCTCGATCCAGCGGGTCGACCTCACCACCGGCAAGATCGAGACCCTGTTCACCAAATGCGGCGAGCACAACCTCAAAGGCCCGAACGATCTCGTCTTCGACAAGCAGGGCGGGCTGTGGTTCAGCGAGCTCGGCAAGCGTCGCGCCCGCGACATGGATGTCGGCGGCGCTTATTACATCAAGCCCGGCATGACGGAGATCACCGAGCAGGTGATCGGCGTGCTGCCAGCCAACGGTATCGGCCTCTCGCCCGACGAGAAGACCATGTATATCGCCGAGACCCCGACCGGACGCCTGTGGGCCTATGACATCGGTGCGCCCGGTGAGGTGAAGCCGGTTGATGTGATCTATCGCGGCGAGCGCGGGCGACCTATCGCGGGTCTTGGCGGTTACCAGATGTTCGATTCTCTCGCGGTCGAAGCCTCCGGCAATGTCTGCGTCGCAACGCTGGTCAGCGGATGCATCTCGGTGATTGCGCCGGATGGAAAATTGGTGGAACAGATACCCACTGGCGACCGCGTCACCACAAATATCGCATTCGGCGGCCCCGAGCTGAAGACGGCCTATATCACGCTGTCAGGCAAGGGCGAGCTGATCGCGATGGACTGGCCGCGCGGTGGCCTGCCGCTGAATTTTCTCAACAAGTAGCACGAAGGATTATCGATGCCGTGGCTTGAACCCGTTACGCTCAGTGGACCTCACGCCCGGCTTGAACCTCTCGCCAAGGAACACTGCGATGGCCTGATCGAGGCCGCCAAGTCAGGCGACCTCTCGAAGATCTGGTACACAGCCATCCCGACGCCCGAAAAAATGAGCGCCGAGATCGAGCGTCGGCTTTCATTGCAGGCGTCAGGCGCAATGCTGCCATTCACGGTGAAGGATGCCGACGGCAAGATCGCCGGCATGACGACCTATATGAACGTCGATGCCGCCAATCGCCGGGTTGAGATCGGTTCGACCTGGTATGGCAAATGGGTCCAGCGCACTGCGCTGAACACACAGTGCAAGCTGCTGTTGCTCGGGCATGCATTCGAGAAGCTGGATTGCATCGCGGTGGAGTTCCGCACGCATTTCTTCAATCACCAGTCCCGTCGCGCCATCGAGCGGCTCGGCGCCAAGCAGGACGGCATCCTGCGCAATCACCAGATTGCGCCGAATGGCACGCTGCGCGACACGGTTGTCTACAGTATCTTGCCCGGCGAATGGCCGACGGTGAAGGCGCATCTGACCTATCAGCTGGACGAGAAGCCGCGGTAGTGACCTGCACTCCGTCCTCATCCTGAGGAGCGGCCTCTCGGCCGCGTCTCGAAGGATGGAGATCTGATGAACAGCTCATGGTTCGAGACGCGCGCAAGCAGCGCGCTCCTCACCATGAGGGATAAAGCGTCACGCTCCTGCAGGCGGATAAATCCGGTCGATCAATTTCCGGCAATAGTCCGGCGTCGGCGGCTCTTGGCTGATCAGGATGCGATAGACGATAGGCGCGACAACATGATCGATGACTTCATTGATGTCGAACGGTGTTTCACCGCGCGCCTTGGCCCGCTTGTTGAGGGTCGTAAGATGGTCATTGGTGAAACTGCAGCAAACGCAGGACTGGCCCTCAGCTGCCTCCAATGTGCCGTCCCGCAGGAGCGCGCGGCCGACCGGAGATGACATTTCCTCCGCATATTGCTCGATGAAGGCCCGCAGGTCAGATTCGATGGCGCCGGTGTCGTCGGGCTCCCCGATCGGCCGCAGCCGCGCCACGGCGACGTCGGCGAGCAGCGATTGCAGGTCACCCCAGCGGCGATAGATGGTGGAGGGCGTGACGCCGGCCTCGGCCGCAATCTGCGGCACCGTGATCTGGTTTCGGGTGGAAAGAGCGCCCAGTTTGCGGACAGCATCATGCACGGCGTTCTGAATACGCGCGCTGCGTCCACCAATCCGGACCCGTTCCTTCACCGTCACTTCGCTCTCCGGCAGTCCTGCCATGTGCAAAAATGAGATTCTTAACGCAAAATATTTGCATTAAGGTCTCGGGCAACCTAGATGCCTAATGCAATTATTTAGCTTTTAGGAACGAGCTATGCAAGGCAGCCTCGAAAAGACGTGTGTTTCCAATGCTCAAGCGTCACCCAGTAGGGCCGGTTGGGTGTTGAAGCCGTCGGCCATGACGGCATTCAGTTTCGTCGGGGCGGCACTGGTCGCGGCCAGCAGCAGCGCGGTGACGCCGCTGTACCGGCTCTACCAGCAATCGATGCACCTCTCGCCGCTGATGATCACGCTGGTGTTCGCGGTCTATGCGATCAGCCTGCTGGCCGCGCTGCTGACCGTCGGCGGTCTGTCCGATTATGTCGGACGCCGTCCGGTCATTCTCGGTGGCCTGCTGATCAATGCCATTGCGATGGTGCTGTTCTCCTATGCCAGCGATGTCGGGCAATTGATCCTTGCGCGTGCCGTGCAGGGGCTGTGCGTCGGCACGGCGACAACAGCATTGGGCGCTGCGATCCTCGATACCGATCGCAAGCGCGGACCCTTGCTCAACAGCGTCACGGCGTTTCTTGGCCTGATGGTCGGCGCGCTTGGCGCGGCGGCGCTCGTCACCTTCGCGCCCGATCCGCTGCATCTGGTCTATGAGGTTCTGTTCGCGCTGACGGCCGTGATGATTGTCCTGCTGTTCGTGATGCCGGAGACCGTCTCGCGTAAATCGGGTGCGTTGGCCTCGCTGCGACCGCATGTGCGCGTGCCCGCGCAATCGCGCGCCGCGCTGCTGCGCGTTGCGCCGGCCACTGTCGCCACCTGGGCGTTGGGCGGCTTCTCTCTGTCCTTGATGCCCACGGTGGTGGCGACAACGATGGGCGTCTCCGCGCCATGGGTCGGTGGTGTTGTTGTTGCCACGCTGATGTTGTCGGCAGCGCTCACTGTTGCCGCGCTCCGACAGCTTCCGGCACGGCGGTTGCTGATGATTGGCACCGCCGTACTGTCGCTGGGCGTCCTCGTCTCGCTGCTCGGCATCTGGCAGCACAGCGTCGCGATCCTGTTCGCCGGTTCGGTGATCGCCGGATTTGGCTTCGGTGCTTCCTTCGCTGGCTCGCTGAGCACGTTACTGCCGACGGCCGAAGCGCATCAGCGCGCCGGTTTGCTGGCGGCGTTCTATGTGTTGTCCTATCTGGCCTTCAGCCTGCCTGCACTCGCTGCAGGCGTGGCTGTGCCATATGCCGGACTGGCCGTCGTGGCCTATGTCTATGGCGCGGTGGTGATCCTGCTCGCCATCATCTCGATGATCGCGTCGCTGCGCAGTGAACGCTGACGGTCAGGCAGCGTCCGGCTGGTACAGCGTATCCACCGTCACCGTGCCGACGACGCGCGAGACGCAGGGACAGATCTTCGTGTTGCCGCGCTTCTGATGATCGCTGAAGAATACGTCGCGATGATCGATTTCGCCATCGACGGCAAGAACGTCGATAGCGCAGACCCCGCATTCGCCGCGTTCGCAGTCAGACATCACCTCGAAGCCGGCGTCGTTGAGCGCTGCCAGCATCGAGCGGCTTTGCGGCACCACGATCTCGGCACCGCTGTCCTTCAGCCGGACGCGAAATTCTGTGGTTGGCAGGAGACCGCTGGAGCCGAATGTTTCATAGCGCAGATCAGCGGGCGCGCGCCCGGCGGCGTTCCATTCGCGCCGGGCTGCTTCCAGCATGCGCATCGGGCCGCAGAGGATGACGATGGCATCCGGAGGCAAGGCGGCAAAGGTCGCGGCGAAATCCAGTCGCGCGCCTTCATGGCTGGAGTGAACCGTCAGGCGATCGCCGAGCAGCGTCGATAATTCATCGAGATAGGCGGCTTCGCTGCGGGCCTTCACGGCATAGTGCAGTTGCAGATCGATGGCTTTGCTGTGGAGCGCTGCGGCAATGCCGGTGATCGGCGTAATGCCGATGCCGCCGGCGATCAGGCAGTATGTCCCGCGATTCCAGTCGATGTCGTAGAGCGATGACGGGCTGGAGATTTCCAGCCGCGCGCCGGTCTGCAGTGCCCACATTGCTTTGGAGCCGCCGCGGCTATCCGGTGCCAGCCGCACAGCGATGCGCAGCAACTCGTTGCGGCGTTCTCCCACCAGCGAATAGGACCGCGTCTGTGGCTGGCCATCGATCAGGAGGCTGACATTGATGTGGCTGCCGAGAGGGTAGGACGGCAGCGGTGTGTCCGGCTTCAGCGTGATCTCGCGGATATTCGGCGCCACATTGCGCGTGGCCTCGACGCGGCATCCCATCCAGTGTTCTGCAAAACGCATGATAAGGTCTCCGTCAATCCGCCGGCGTCGAGGTCAGCAGTGCCAGCGCAGGCAGCAAATCGAGATGCGTGCGGTTGCGCAGTGCCAGCCGCAGATTGCGCACGGCGAGCCGCGCGTGTTCGCGCATGATCGCCTCGGCGCGCGCGCCTTCGCGATTTTCGATGGCATCGACGACGATGCGGTGATGCTCCTGCGCGATGAGAAGAATGTTGTGCGCTTCCGGCAGTGCCGATTGCGCCATCACGAAGGCGCTCGGCGAGGCGAAGGGCATCGCCGAAACACGATCGATCTGCCGGATCACCGGCGCGCTGCCGGAAAGGTCGGTCAGCAGCGCATGGAAACGCGCATTCATCGTCACATAGGCCGAGAAGGCTTCGACCGAGATCGGATCCTGCCGCACAAGCTGATCCAGATCGGACAGACATTCCTTCAGTGGCTCGAGATTGCGGGCGCTGGCGCCGCGCTCGGCAGCGAAGCGGGCAGCGAGGCCTTCCAGCGTACCGCGCAGTTCGATGGAGTCGAGAATGTCGCGCTCGGAAAACGCCTTCACCATGAAGCCACCGGACGGGATCGCCTGCAGCAGGCCTTCATCCTCCAGCCGCACCAGTGCGAGGCGCACCGGGGTGCGCGAGACGCCGGTGAGATCGACAGCCTGCAATTCGCTGATGCGTTCGCCCGGGCGCAGCGTGCCGGACAGGATCATGTCGCGCAGTGCCAGCTGCGCACGGACGGTCTGTGAGATGGAGCGCTCGGTATCGCGTTCGCTCATGGTCTCACTCCGCAGCCTGCATCTTGGGCGGCGTAGTTTCCTTCGCCACCATGCGGTCGATCACCCGCCGGCACCACATGGCGCCGGCATCGATGTTGAGGTTGTAGAACACGCGATCGGGGTTCTCGTTCATCGCCTTCTGCTGCGCTTCGAGAATGATCTCGTCCTCGCGGAAGATGCCGGACACGCCTTCGCGGATTTCCGTGGTGATCTTCTGCTCGGTGATGCGGTGGTTGCGCACAAAGGCCCAGAAATAGTGGCAGGTGGTTTCGGTTTCCGGTGTCATGGTGTTGAGCACGAAGCCGTTGACGCCCTGCGAGCGATCGCCTTCCGGCGCGCCGGTGCCGGCGGGTGCCACGCCGACATCGATATTCACCGTGCTCGGCGCCTGGAAGTGAATGATCTGCCAGCGATCGACGGGGCCGGGCTTCTGCAACTGCGCGGCCCAGAATGGTGGCGCCTCGATGCCCTTCATCCAGCGCGTCACGGTCACGGTCTTGTCGCCATGGGTGACATCGAAAGGAGATTCAGCGACGTCGTCCTGGCCGATGCTGGAGCCGTGCACGAAGGTTTCGTGGGTGAGATCCATCAGGTTGTCGACCACGAGGCGGTAGTCGCACTTCGCATGAATCGTCTTGCCGTCGCCGGCCCATTCCGGATCGTCATTCCAGTGCATGTCGGGCACCAAAGCGGGATCGGCCAGCGCCGGGTCGCCCATCCACAGCCAGATGAAGCGATGCCGTTCGACCACGGGATAGGAGCGCACGCAGGCCGAGGGATTGATGGTCTCCTGCGAGGGCATGAAAGTGCAGCGGCCCTGCGCGTTGTATTTCAGGCCGTGATAGCCGCAGACGACCGTGTCGCCCTCGAGGCGTCCCTTGGAGAGCGGCACCAATCGGTGCCAGCAGGCATCCTCCAGCGCGCTGACGCCGCCATCGGAGCGTCGGTAGATCACCACATGCTTGCCGCAGATCGTGCGCGGGAAAAGCTGGTGCTTGATGTCGGCATCCCAGGCGGCGGCGTACCAGGCGTTCAGCGGGAATGAAGCGGGCATCGTGTTCCTCCATGCGCAGTTCTTGAGTCCTGTCTGTATACAGGAGCGGCAGTTGAAGGGACGATACTCCAATAAACTGGGGACGAGAACCGATTTATGTATACTGAAATCGGTTAATATTTGCGGAATAGGTATTAAAAAACCGCCCGTAAGGGCGGTTTTCCGTGAAGGCTGTATACCTCGACGGTGGATCAGACTTCCCGCCTGTTCAAAAACGCCAGCCGCTCGAACAGGTGCACGTCCTGCTCGTTCTTCAACAGCGCGCCATGCAGCGGCGGGATCAGCTTGCGCGGGTCGCGCTCCCGCAGCATCTCCGGCGACATGTCCTCATTGACCAGCAGCTTCAGCCAGTCGAGCAGTTCCGACGTCGATGGCTTCTTCTTGAGGCCGGGCACGTCGCGCACCTCGAAGAAAATACGCATCGCTTCAGCGACGAGGCGATGTTTGATGCCGGGGAAGTGGACCTCGACGATCTGGTTCATGGTGTCGATGTCGGGGAACTTGATGTAGTGGAAGAAGCAACGACGCAGGAACGCGTCGGGCAATTCCTTCTCGTTGTTCGATGTGATCATCACGATCGGGCGCTTTGACGCCTTGATGGTCTCGCCGGTCTCGTAAACATGGAATTCCATGCGGTCGAGTTCGAGCAGAAGATCGTTCGGGAATTCGATATCAGCCTTGTCGATTTCGTCGATCAGCAGCACCGGTCGTTCAGCGTGGGTGAAAGCTTCCCACAGCTTGCCGCGCTTGATGTAGTTGCCGATGTCCGAGACGCGGGGATCGCCGAGCTGGCTGTCGCGCAGGCGCGAGACGGCATCATATTCGTACAGGCCCTGCTGTGCCTTTGTGGTCGACTTGATGTGCCAGGTCAGCAGCGGTGAGCCCAGCGCCTTGGCGACTTCTTCGGCCAATACGGTCTTTCCGGTGCCGGGCTCGCCCTTCACCAGCAGTGGGCGTTCGAGCACGATGGCGGCATTGACCGCAACCTTGAGATCGTCGGTCGCGACGTAGTTTTCAGTGCCAGTAAACTTCATGGAGACTTTGCCTTGTTCTTGTCGCGCGGACGCGCGCCGCCGAAAATGATGGAAATCGCGGTAGGCGATCGCAGAGTGAGGGGAGGCGACGTCAGCGCCGGATCAGCGACAGGATGACGAGCACGATCACCGCGCCGATGGTGGCGTTGACGATGTCGCGGATCGCCCCGACGCCAAGGCTCACACCCAGGCGCGGCAGCAGCCAGCCGGCGACCAGTGCGCCGATGATGCCGATCACGATATTACCGAGCAGGCCGAAGCCGGCGCCACGAACGATCAACCCGGCCAACCAGCCGGCAATGGCACCAATCAGCAATGCTGCGAGAATTCCCATGGATCAATCCTTCGCGGGCGACACTGGGTGCCGCGCCATCCCCGTTATGATGTTAAGCCGCTGGCCGATTTGGACCTGCCGGCACGTTTCCGGGCGAAGTTTAATTGAATTATTGGTCAGGTCCAGCCACCATTCCGGGCACTTTGCGGGACCTTTTGCGATGACGAAGAACATATCATGGTGGGGAAGGGCCGGGCGACCTGGCGGCAATTGGCGGATCAGCCGTTGTGCGAAAAGCCCGCGCTGAAATATTCGCGTTGCAGCGCCGAATTGGCGACCACGGAATCGCGGCCACGTCGTTTGGCCTCGTAAAGCGCCAGATCGGCCTCGCCGACCAGGACGGCTTCGTTTGAGGTTTGGCTGTTCCGGCTGGCAACGCCGACACTGATCGACAGGTGGCTACGGCTTGATGCCATATTTGGAATCTCCAGTGCCCTGACCCGAAGACGCAGGGCTTCCGCGATTGTGATGGCATCGGCTTCGGATACGTCCGGCAAAACGATGGCAAATTCCTCGCCACCGTAGCGTGCTGACAATGCCGGCGTATTGATCGTGGCATCGGCAATGACGGCTGCGACGCGTTTCAGGCAGTCGTCGCCGGCCTGGTGGCCGTTGCTATCATTGTAGCCCTTGAAGTTGTCGACGTCGATCAACAGCATCGACATCTGTTCATGTTGCTCATAGGCACGGTGCAGAAAGCTGTCGAAGGTGCGCCGGTTTGCCAGTCCCGTCAGTCCGTCCGTGGTTGCGAGTTCGGCGAGTTTGGAATTCAGCGCCGTCAGCTCGTCCTGCATGCTCTTGCGCAAGGTGACGTCGCGCAGCACGCCTACGATTTCGACCTTGTCGCGATCGATCTCGCGGGTGGCCAGTTTGAAGTTAACCTCCACCCAAGCGAGTGACTGGTCGTCACGATAAGTCCGAAAAATTACCGTGCGGTTCGCTGTGAGATCTTTCAGTTGCGCGCTGGCCGCTTTCACAGCTTCGATATCATCCGGATGCACCAATTCGAAGCAGGAGCGCCCGAGCAGATCTTTTGGACTATGTCCCAAAACGAGCTCGACCGAATGCGAGACAAAGACGATGTTTCCGAAACGATCGAGCAGAATGATCACATCAGCGATGTTGTCGGCGAGCAGCCGATAGCGGGATTCGCGCTCGCGAAGCGCGTTTTCCATGTTGAGGCGGAAGCGAAACTGGGTCGATAGCAGTGCGGCGAGCAGGATCACCGTGCAGAGCAGGACCGAAGCAACGATAACGTCGGATAGCAGATTGCTCTTCCATGTCGCCAGCACCTGATCCTCGGGAATGGCGACTGTGACGATCAGCGGATACTGGGTGGTTTGCTCGTAGCTGAAATATTTGGCGATACCGTCAAACGGCGAATCGATCTTGTAGAAGCCTGCCAGACTCTGTTTCAGACGGGTCTGAATGAGTTGAGTTCCGGAGAGGTCCTTCCCGACTTCCATCGATGGCCAGTGAATCAGCAGCGTGCCGTCGCTTCGGATCAGGCTGATGCCGCCGCTCTCGCCGATCTGGAATGTCTTGTAGAAATCGCCGAAATACCGGGTGTCGATCGCACCCGTCAGCACACCTTTGAAGCTGCCATCGGGGCCGGAGATTCGCTTCGACAGGATGATTGACGGACGGCCGGTTAGCCGCGACGTGATGGGGGTATTGACCCTGATACTGGAGTCGGCGTGGTCGCGATGATAGATGAAATAGTCGCGATCGGAATTATTGTGCGTTGGCGTTTCCGGCAATGAGGAATAGCGCCAGTTGCCGAGCGTATCGAATACGCCGAGTTCGCGCAGCTGCGGCAGTGCATTTGCCGTATTGGCCAGAAACGTATTGAAGCGATCCGGCTGCGGGTTTTGGTACTTCAGCAGATCCGCCATCCCGCTCATGGCGACATCAACGGCCTGTATCGTGTGCGAAGCATGTTCGACCAGCGAATGTGCGAGGTTTCGAGTGTCGGTCTCGCTTTGTGCCAGCACGGTTTGGCGGGCATCGAGCGCCTTCCAGACGACAAGCCCGAGCACGCACGCGCTCATCGCCAGCACGAACAGCGTGACGATCACGCCCGGCGCGGAGAGCCGGCTCGGCGAACTGCTGGTCGGTGTCGTGGGCACGGTCATTCGATTCGACGTTGACTGCAAAACAGGCCATCACGATGGCCGTCGTTGCTTTCACGATAGCTAAGAATGCCCGCCGATGGCGGGACACCGCGCTGCGTGGTTACTGACGCCGGAATTGTTGAAACAAATACCTGCAATCTGACAAACGATTGCTTCACCATGCCGTGGAGCGGAATTCGTCCCGGTTTGCTGACAAATCTCGCTTATTTCGGGCGTGCGCTGCGATGGCGAGCCACGGAGCTGTGTAGGGTTCTACTACATCCGGCCCTTGACGGGCGCGGGTGGTCGGGCAATCTGTCAATCATGTTCTTGCAATTCTTCACATCGTTGCGCGATGCGCAGGTCCCGGTGACCTTGCGCGAGTATCTCACGTTGATGGAGGCGCTCGACGCCGACCTCGCTGATCAGTCGGTGGAGAATTTCTATTATCTGTCCCGCGCCGCGTTGGTGAAGGACGAGCGCAATCTCGACAAGTTCGATCGGGTGTTCGGCACGGTCTTCAAAGGGCTTGAGAGCCTGCTTGACGCCATGGAGAAGGCGGAGATTCCTGCCGAGTGGCTGAAGAAACTCGCCGAGAAATATCTGACCGAGGAAGAGAAGAAGCAGATCGAGGCCATGGGCTGGGACAAGCTCATGGAAACCCTGCGGAAGCGCCTTGAGGAGCAGAAGGAACGCCATCAGGGCGGGAACAAATGGATCGGCACCGCCGGGACATCACCGTTCGGCGCCGAAGGCTACAATCCCGAAGGCATCCGCATCGGCCAGGAAAAGAGCCGCCACCGGCGCGCGGTGAAGGTCTGGGATAAGCGCGAGTTCAAGGATCTCGACGGCAATGTCGAACTTGGAATCCGCAATATCAAAGTGGCGCTGCGCCGTCTGCGCAAGTTTGCCCGCACCGGTGCGCCGGATGAGCTCGATCTCGACACCACCATCCGCGAGACCGCCAATCACGGTTATCTCGACGTTCATATGCGGCCGGAACGGCGCAACGCGGTCAAGGTGCTTGTGTTCTTCGATATCGGCGGATCCATGGATTCGCATATCGAGCAGGTCGAGGAACTGTTTTCGGCCGCGAAAAGCGAATTCAAGCACATGGAGTATTTCTACTTCCACAACTGCCTCTATGAGGGCGTGTGGAAGCAGAACAAACGCCGTTTCACTGACCGCACGCCGACCTGGGACGTGCTGCACAAATACGCCCACGACTACAAGGTGGTGTTCGTCGGCGACGCCTCGATGTCGCCTTACGAGATCATGGTGCCCGGCGGTTCGGTCGAGCATGTGAACGAAGAATCCGGCTCGGTCTGGCTGGAGCGCATCACCCAGACCTATCCAAACGCGGTGTGGCTCAATCCTGTCGCCAAGCGGCACTGGGATTACTCGGAGTCCACGACCATCATTCGGCGGCTGTTCTCGGAACGGATGTATCCGCTGACGATTGAAGGTCTCGAAGGTGCAATGAAGGAACTGGTGCGAAAAGCATGACCCAAACGATTACCCGCGGCTACAAGGCGCTGCTCGACGAAGCCAACAAGCAGATCGAGACGATGAGCGTCGAAGATGTGATGAAAGCTGCGCAGAGCTCCGACGTCGTGATCGTCGATATCCGCGATCCCCGCGAGATCGAACGCGAAGGCAGGATCCCGGGCTCGTTCTCCTGCACCCGTGGCATGCTGGAATTCTGGATCGATCCGGAAAGTCCCTATGGCAAGCCGGTCTTCCAGGAAGACAAGAAATTCATCTTCCATTGCGCCAGCGGCTGGCGTTCGGCGCTGGCGGCCAAGACCGCGGCCGATATGGGCCTGAAGCCGGTGGCGCATCTGGGCGGTGGCTTCACCGCCTGGCGCAATGCGGGCGGCGCGGTCGAGAAGGTCGAGCCGAAGGCGTCGAAAGTCTAGTCGACGTCGTCAAATTCATACGCCGTCATTGCGAGGAGCGAAGCGACGCGGCAATCCAGAGGGCCACAAAGAAAGACTGGATTGCTTCGTCGCAAGGGCTCCTCGCAATGACGGCCGAGAGAAATCAACGGGACACATCTCATGACCAGCACCGATCCTCTCGTCTCCACCGAATGGCTTGCCGCTCATCTCGGCGATCCCAAGGTCAAGGTCATCGACGCCTCGTTCAAGATGCCAGGCGTGCTGCCGTTGCCGGTCGATGATTATCTGGCGGCACACATTCCTGGTGCGGTGTTCTTCGATGTCGATGCAGTGTCCGATCATTCCGTCGATCTGCCGCATATGTATCCGGATGCTGACCAGTTCGCGCGCGACATCGCCGCGCTCGGCATTTCCTCCGATGATACGGTCGTCGCCTATGATGCAGGTGGCTGGGTCGCGGCGCCGCGGGCGTGGTGGATGTTCCTCTCTTACGGCCATGCCAATGTGAAGGTGCTCGATGGCGGGTTGAAGAAGTGGAAGGCCGAAGGCCGCGCGACGGAAACCGGAAAGCCGTCACCGAAGCCTGGCACTTTCAGCGCCACGCTCGACAAGTCGTACGTCCGCAGCAAGGCGCAGGTGGTTGCCAATCTGGATTCGCGCAAAGAGCAATTGATCGATGCGCGTGCCGCCAATCGTTTCGAGGGAAGTGTCCCTGAACCGCGCGCGGGTATTCGCTCCGGTCACATCCCCGCCAGCCGCAACCTGCCTTACAACCTTTTGTTCGATGCTGCGACCGGCACGATGAAGCCACTCGAAGAGTTGCGCAAAGCCTTTGCCGGCACCGGACTCGATCTCGGAAGTCCCATTGTCACCACATGCGGTTCCGGCGTTTCGGCCGCAGTGCTGACGCTGGCGCTTTATCGTCTCGGCGTGCGCGGTTCAGCGCTCTATGACGGCTCGTGGTCGGAATGGGGGCAGCCCGACGGTCCGCCCGTCGCGACCGGCCCGGCGTAACCGGGATCAAGGTCAGCGCGCGACCGGCAATCCGAACGGGTCGGTCGGCTGTTGTGGAGCGGCGGCCACAGGCCTCGAGGCTACGCGTCGCTTTTTGACGACGATGCGCTTCTTCACGATCTTCTTGGCGGGCTCTGCAGCAGGCTTGGCTTTCGGCAGTGGAACCAACTCGGTATTGATGGGCGGTCCGCCCAGCATCGCAATTTTCGTCGAAGACAATTTTGCGTCGTCATCGGTGAGCGTCGCTGTCGGCTGTGGCCCTGCTGTAACCTCTGCGGCGGCGGGTGCTGGAACGGCGGCAGGTTCGGGAGGAGGGGCAGCAACTGGTTCGACGGAGGTCGCTGGTGCAACGGCAACCGTCGTTAGAGGCTCCCGCTCTTCGATCTGCGTCGCTTCCGACTTCGCTGCAACTTCAGGCTTCGGCGTCGCCGCCACCGGGGCGGGCGTCTCGATTGATGGTGCAGTCTGTGTCGACAGGGCTGCGACGGTCTCGGCTTTAGCTGGGTTTTCAGTGTCTGCGGGGGCGGTGATGACAGGCGCTGGTTCGGCTGCCGCTGTCACGGGGGCCACCGACGGCGCGGCAGTCTCAGGGGCTGGTGCCTCGACGCGCAGCATGGCCAATGTCGGCGGAGCTTCGACGGGCTGCTGGGCAAAGACGGTCTGCGGCGGCGCATGTCTGGTCGGAATGGTCGCGAATTCCTGATGAGCAGAACGCAGCAGGGCTGCGGCACCGAGGCCGAAGACGACCAGCGACACTGTGAGCAGGACGGCTGCGAACAGAAATCGGAAACCCGGAAGCATGAATGGCAGTTCCGCCTTCGGACAGATCGTGGAAGGCTTTCGAACGATGGGAACGCGGTGACAACACTGGAAGTGATCCGTACTGCGACATCGGCTGCCGCCAAAGCGTCGCGAATCACGTCCATTTGAGGATAACGCACAGCCTCAGGAACCGTTTGTTAAAAAGTGGGATGCACAACAATTGGCAGGTTTCCGGGCCGTGATTTCAACGGGGGTGAGGCAAGATAGCCACGCCGGCGTGCGATCTCGCGAATATGACCGAAATGGGAAGCTTTTTTCCGGAATTGTCTTGAATGCGCCGCTATCCTGCGCGATCTGACGGCATGTTCCGGTTTTTGCTTGAGCTTATACAAGGGCAATGATGATCAAGCGTGTTTTGACGACATTGGCGACCGTGGCACTCGGCAGCGTCGCGGGTCATTCGCTTGCGGTGGCGCAGGGCTATCCCGTGGGCACGCCAAGCGGCTATTCGATCCCGGCCGATCCGAACTATCCTCCGGGCGGCTATCCGGCCAATTCGCGCGCCGATCGCGCACTGGATGCCATGCCGGATTTCGATGCACTCGACGAAGATGACGCTCCGCCCTCGCGCGGCGGCCGGCCGATGACGGGTCTGTCCGCGCCCGGTATTGCGCCTCAGGGCCCGGTGATGTCTCCGGATGATCCGCGCTACGGCCGTCCTGCCGGTGCTGCCCCGGTCTATTCCGATCGCGCCATGCCGCAGGGCCCGGTGATGTCGCCCGATGATCCGCGCTATGGTCGCCCGATGGCGCCGCCGGTGGTCTATTCGAACCGCGGCAATGGCGATGGCGCAATGCGTCCCCCGGAAGGGATGGGCGGTCAAGGCGCTCCTGTGACCGGCTTCCTTCAAGGCCAGGATCCGGGTCGTGGTGCCAATGGCGCCTCGGTGATGGTTGCCTCGCTGCCTCCGGAAGATCAGCCGGAAACCGGTCCTGCGCAGTTGCCGCCGCAGTTTCGCCGGCAGGAAGTAAGTTTCGTCACCAAGGAGCCCGCGGGCACCATCGTCGTCGATACGCCGAACTACTATTTGTACTATGTGCTCGGTAACAACCGGGCGATGCGCTATGGCGTCCGCGTCGGCCGCGACGGCTTCACATGGAACGGTGTCCAGAAGATCACCCGCAAGGCGGAGTGGCCGGATTGGCATCCGCCGACCGAGATGATCGAGCGTCAGCCCTATCTGCCGCGCTTCATGGCTGGCGGCGAAGGCAATCCGCTCGGCGCCCGCGCGATGTATCTCGGCTCCACCGTGTATCGTATCCACGGTACCAACCAGCCCTCGACCATTGGCAAATCGGTGTCTTCTGGCTGTTTCGGCATGCTGAACGACGACGTCTCGGATCTGTTCGAGCGCGTCAAGGTCGGCACCCGCGTGGTGGTGATGCCGGGCAAGGCTCCGGCAACGACCGCCTCTGCGCAGCCGGTGCCCGGCCCGAGTGCCAGCGCTGCTCCAGCGCCGCTGCCCGGCACCCAGCCGACATCGGTTCAGCCGCTACCGGCTCCGGTGAGCATTCGCTGATTTCTTTCAGCTGATTTCAGGAAAACGGGCGCTGTGTGATCACACAGCGCCCGTTTTCTTTTGCGCTATGAAAGCGTGCGTCAGTTGAGCTTGCGAACCGGTGCGCCATTCAACCAGCCACCGATGCCCTCGATCATCTCTGCATAGATGCGTTTGTAATTCTCAGCAGTGACGTAGCCGAGATGCGGCGTGATCACGACATTGTCGAGCTTGCGCAGCGGGCTGTCGAGCGGCAGCGGTTCGTGGGAATAGGTGTCGATGCCGGCACCGGCAATTTTCCCGGCCTGCAAGGTCTCGAGCAGGGCGACTTCATCCACGATCGGGCCACGTGCTGTGTTGATGAGATAGGCGGTTGGTTTCATCCGTGCGAGATCCGCCCGTGACACCAATCCGCGCGAGCGATCACTCAAGACGAGGTGGATCGTAATGATGTCGGCCTGGGCGAACAGTTCTTCCTTGGTCGCGTAGGTCACGCCGGCCTTTTCGCAGGCCTCGGGCGTCAGATTGGTGCTCCAGGCAATGGTCTTCATGCCCAGCGCGCGGCCGATGCCAGCGACCTGACTGCCGAGCTTGCCGAGGCCGATGATCCCCAGTGTCTTGCCTTCGATGTCCTCGCCGATCGTGACCTGCCAGGGCATGCCCGCCTTCATGCGCGCGTTTTCAAAGCCGATCTTGCGGGTCAGTTCCAGCATCAGGCCGATAGTGAGACCGGCCGTCGGATTACCCACCATCGCGGTACCGCAGACGGTGACGTCATGCGCCTTGGCAGCTTCAAAATCGATGGCGGCATTGCGCATGCCTGACGTGATCAGGAGCTTCAGTTTCGGCAGCGCCTCGAACACTGCGCGCGGAAACGGCGTCCGCTCGCGCATGGCGCAGATGATCTCGAAATCCTTCAGCGCCGTGGCTGCCTCGTCTGCCGACGCGAACGGCTTGTCAAACACCGTGACCTCGATGCGATCATCAAGCGCACGCCAGTCGCCGAGTTTCAGCGCCACGTTCTGGTAGTCGTCGAGAATTGCACAGCGCAGCCGCGTCATGGGATCGTCCATCCGGTGTGATGATGACGGCTGTTGAGGCCGTCAGGGGGTGGACACATTGCGCGCCTCGCGGGCATGCGCAAGCGCCTGTATCGTCGGCAGCAGTTCGATCAGCTTAATGTGACGGCGAGGCCGGCTTGGATGAGTCTTTGGCGCGACAGGCAGGGCCGGGACCGCGCATATAGTGCTGCTCGGGCCGGTAAGGATCGAAGGCAGCGACGAAGAACAGCTGCCAGAACGTCCGGATTTCGTGGAGGAGGCCTGGGCGTGCCGCGCGGGTTTCGGCGGCGGCTGGAGAGGGGACTGATGTCGTGGTTGCCATGACGAGGCTCCGCCTGTCTGCCCGCGACTTCAGTCGCGAGGGGCATGATTGATCGCCCTGCCAGCACTCTTGGCGGAAGTCGTTAAAAAGCGGTTTTAATTGTCACAATGGCTGCCTCGAAGAAGTGCAGAGTTACCAAATCCTTAAGAACCCCGGTTGCCCTTTCGGGGCCACGCCGCTACATCAGCCACAACCCATTTTCCACGCTAGCTGCGGTTTTCAAGGATCACGATGGCTCGCCAATTCGTCTACTTCATGCAGGGTCTGACCAAGGCCTATCCGACCCGCAAGGTGCTGGATAACGTCCATTTGTCGTTCTACCCGGACGCCAAGATCGGCGTGCTCGGTGTCAACGGCGCCGGTAAGTCGACGCTGCTCAAGATCATGGCCGGCCTCGACAAGGAATACACCGGCGAAGCGTGGGTCGCGCAGGGTGCGCGCGTCGGCTATCTCGAACAGGAACCGCAGCTCGACGCCGCTCTGACCGTGCGCGAGAACGTCATGCTTGGCGTCGCCAAGCAGAAGGCGATTCTCGATCGCTACAACGAGCTGGCGATGAACTATTCGGAAGAGACCGCCGACGAGATGACCAAGCTGCAGGACGAGATCGAGGCCCAGGGCCTCTGGGATCTTGACAGCAAGGTCGATCAGGCGATGGACGCGCTGCGTTGTCCGCCTGACGATGCCGACGTCACCAAGCTCTCCGGTGGTGAACGCCGCCGCGTCGCGCTGTGCAAGCTGCTGCTCGATGCACCCGAACTGCTGCTGCTCGACGAACCGACCAACCATCTCGACGCCGAATCCGTGTCATGGCTGGAAGGCCATCTGCGCAACTATCCTGGCGCGATCCTGATCGTGACCCATGACCGCTACTTCCTCGACAACGTGACGTCCTGGATTCTCGAGCTCGATCGCGGTCGTGGCATTCCTTATGAGGGCAACTACTCGTCCTGGCTGGTGCAGAAGCAGAAGCGTTTGGCGCAGGAAGGCCGCGAGGACGCCGCGCATCAGAAGACGCTGGAACGCGAGCAGGAATGGATCGCCTCGTCGCCCAAGGCCCGTCAGGCCAAGTCGAAGGCGCGCTACCAGCGCTATGAAGAGCTGCTCAAGAAAGCCAGCGAGAAGCAGACCCAGACCGCGCAGATCACCATTCCGGTGGCCGAGCGTCTCGGCGACAACGTCGTCGATTTCGAAGGGCTCACCAAGGCCTATGGCGATCGCGTGCTGATCGATAATCTGACCTTCAAGCTGCCGCCCGGCGGTATCGTCGGTGTCATCGGCGCCAACGGCGCCGGCAAGACCACATTGTTCAAGATGATCACCGGCCAGGAGAAGCCCGATAGCGGCACGATCACCGTCGGTGAGACCGTTCATCTCGGTTATGTCGACCAGTCGCGCGATGCGCTCGATGGCAAGAAGACCGTCTGGGAAGAAATCTCGGGCAATAACGAACTGATCCTGCTCGGCAAGAAGGAAGTCAATTCGCGCGGCTACTGCTCGTCGTTCAACTTCAAGGGCGGCGACCAGCAGAAGAAGGTCGGCTCACTGTCAGGCGGTGAACGCAACCGCGTGCATCTCGCCAAGATGCTGAAGTCCGGCGCCAACGTCCTGCTGCTCGACGAACCGACCAACGACCTCGACGTCGACACGCTGCGTGCTCTGGAAGAGGCGCTGGAAGACTTCGCCGGTTGCGCCGTGATCATCAGCCATGACCGCTGGTTCCTCGACCGTATCGCGACGCATATGCTCGCTTTCGAAGGTGACAGCCATGTCGAATGGTTTGAAGGCAACTTCCAGGACTACGAGAAGGACAAGATGCGTCGTCTCGGGCAGGATTCGATCATCCCGCATCGCGTGAAATACAAGAAACTGACGCGCTGAGGAGAACTCTCAAATGGCCGACTGGAGCGCGCAGCAGTATCTGAAGTTTGAGGACGAGCGAACCAGGCCGGCACGGGATCTGCTCGCGCAGATTCCACTCGTTGATGCCCGCAAGGTCGTCGACATCGGCTGCGGTCCCGGCAACTCGACGGAGCTTCTGGTCAATCGCTGGCCCGAGGCATCGGTCATCGGTGTCGATACATCGGCCGATATGCTGCGGCAGGCGCGGGAACGTCTGCCCGCGCAGACCTTCATCGAAGCCAATATCGCCCATTGGGTAGCGCCGGCCGGCACCGAAGTGCTGTTTGCCAATGCTGTGTTTCAGTGGGTGCCGGATCACATCAAGCAGCTGAAGCGTCTGGTCGGTGCCTTGCCGCCTGGCGGCGTGCTGGCCGTGCAAATGCCGGACAATCTCGACGAACCCTCGCACATTCTGATGCGCGAAGTTGCCTATCTCGAGCCATGGCGCAAGCAGCTCTCGAAGGCCGCAGAGCTGCGCGACTCGTTGCCGAAACCCGGTGCATATTACGATGCATTGCAGCCGCTGTGCTCGCGGATCGAGATCTGGCACACGGTCTATAATCACGCACTCGCCGATGCCACCGCCATCGTGGAATGGGTGAAGGGCACTGGTCTGCGTCCCTTCGTCGATCCGCTGGAGCCGCCGGAGCGTAAGGCTTACCTCGCTGAATATACCGCCCGCATCGCCGCCAGCTATCTGCCGCAGGCGGATGGCAAGGTGCTGCTGAAGTTCCCGCGGATCTTCATCGTCGCTGTCAAATAGCTGATGCGGCCAGTTGCCGCGCATGCACGACATCTTCGTGCCCAGCACGCGCCGCTATAAGGTCGGCGCTTTCACCACAGTCCGATTCGACCCATAGCGAGCCCCCGATATGTCCATGACGCCCGAAACGCCATTGCCGCCCCTGGGAAAAGGCCGCGCGATGCAACCGATTCCGGCGCTGATCTTTGGTTCGCGCTGGCTGCAGTTGCCGCTCTATCTCGGCCTGATCGTGGCGCAGTGCGTTTATGTCGTGCTGTTTCTGAAAGAGCTCTGGCATCTGATCGCGCACTCGTTCGACTTCAGCGAGCAGCAGATCATGCTGGTCGTGCTCGGCCTGATCGACGTGGTGATGATCTCAAACCTGCTGGTGATGGTGATCGTCGGTGGCTACGAGACCTTCGTATCGCGGCTCAACCTGAACGGCCACCCGGACGAGCCGGAATGGCTCAGCCACGTCAATGCCAGCGTGCTGAAGATCAAGCTGGCGATGGCGATCATCGGCATCTCGTCGATTCATCTGCTGCGCACCTTCATCGAGGCCGGCAATCTCGGCAGCACCAGCGCGCGGACGACGAACTACACCGAAACCGGCGTGATGTGGCAGACCATCATCCACATCGTGTTCATTCTCTCGGCCGTCGGCATCGCCTATGTGGACAAGCTCTCGAACGGAATTACTCCGCATCCGGCAGAGAATGGTCACGGCAAGCAGGGCCATCGAGGCCACGCGCATTGATGGTGAGGCCCGGCATGGGGACACTGCTGCGATCGTTTTCATTCGTCGTTGTCCTGTGCCTGCTGACCAAGCCGGTTCCATCCCTCGCTGCTGCGGACGGAAACTTCACGAGCTTCATCGCCTCGCTCTGGCCCGAAGCACAAAAGGCAGGCGTCTCGCGCAAGACCTTCGATGAGGTCACGCGCGGGCTGGAGCCTGACTACAAGCTGCCCGATCTCATCCTGCCGGGCCGTCCCGCCACCGGTGCGCCGTCGCAGGCGGAATTCGTGCAGGTGCCCGCCGACTATCTGAAGGAAGCCAGCATCATCAGGCTCGCGGGTGAGGGGCGGCGCCTCTATGAGCAGCATCGCAAGACGTTGCAGACCATCGAGCAGCAGACCGGCGTGCCGGGCACCATCATCCTGGCGATCTGGGGACGTGAGACCGACTACGGCCGTCACCGCCTGCCTTACGACGGCATTCGTACGCTGGCGACGCAGGCCTATGTCGGGCGGCGCAAGGAGCAGTATCGCGGCGAGTTCATAGCGGCGCTGAAACTGATCGAGAGCGGCGTGGTCTCGCGTCAGGATCTGCGTGTGTCCTGGGGCGGCGCGACAGGTCTTACCCAATTCCTGCCGTCCGAGCTCGAAAAGCACGGTGTCGATTTTGACGGCGATGGCCGCGTGGATATCTGGAAGTCGGTGCCGGACGCACTCGCGTCGGCCGCGCAGCAACTCGTCAACAAAGGCTGGCAGCGCGGTCTGCGCTGGGCCTATGAAGTGCGTGCGCCAGCCAATGCCGACTGCACCATGGGCGTGCCGGAGGTGACAAAGCCGATCGGGGAATGGATCCGCGCGGGTTTTGTGCCGGTGCGCGGCGAGAAGCTCGGTAGCGCCGAACAGGCGCAGCCTGCCTCGCTGCTGCAGCCCGAAGGCATCTATGGGCCGGCCTTCCTGACCACGAAGAACTACTTCGTGATCAAGGAGTACAATTTCTCCGACCTCTATGTGCTGTTTGTCGGCCATGTCGCCGATCGCATTGCCAATAGTCAGCCATTCGCGACGCCATGGTCCGCGACGAAGCAATTGCGCAGCACCGATGTGGAGGCGATGCAGCGCCATCTGACGTCGCTCGGCCTCTATAGCGACAAGCTCGATGGCAAAGCCGGTATGAAGACCCGTGCGGCGCTCGGTGCGTTCCAGAAATCCGCGGGCCTCAAGCTCGATTGCTGGCCGAGCGAGGCCGTGCTGCGTGCGATGAACGCGCGATAGACACCGATAAAAACACTCGCAAATGAAAAAGCCCGGCCGCGAGGCCGGGCTTTCGAATTTTGGATCGCGAGGTCGTTGCGATTAGTCGCAAACCTCGACCGGGCGCGAACGCCAGATGCCGCGATATTCGTCCCAGACGCGCTGACGGACAATGCGGCAGGCCGGTTCGACATACACCGGAGCGGGGGCGTAGCCGTAGCCATAGGCCGGAGCCGGACGGCTGGCTGCAATGGCGCCACCGAGGAGAGCGCCACCGATCAGGCCACCGGCAACGCCAGCGGCGATGCGGCCACCATCGGCCTTTGCGGCAGGCGCAACAGCAACCAGCGAACCGGCAACCGTCGCGGCGGCGAGCAAGGCGGAAATCGTCTTCTTCATCTCAGGTCTCTCCAGAAGGGCGTCGCAAGCGACGCGCGGTTAAAAGGTTTACTCACGCTGCGCTTCGAATCGGCGGTCTCACTTAGAAAAGCGCCCAACCGTCAATTCGATGTAAACGTTAGCCAGTCAGTGGCCCGAAAAAGCGGTTTTTTCGGGCCATTGCAAGCATCACGCACTGGAAATGTCGTAGGTTTCCGATGCGTGAAAAGAGATCAGAGTGATCTCGGCGATCACATGATCCCGGAGATCGTACGATCTCATCCGCACACGCGGACGCGGCGAATGCGCCAGCCATAGCCGTCCCAGAAACGCTGACGTTGCCAGAAGCAGTCGCCGTAATAGCCCGGGCCAGCCACATAGGCGGGGCGGCCGTAATAGCCGTAGCCAGAACCGTAATAGCCGGGACCATAGTATCCCGAACCGGCAGCGATCGCGCCGCCAAGCAGGGCGCCGCCAATCAGACCTGCAGCCACCGCGCCACCGCCGCCATGTCCGTGCCAGTGCTGCGCGCTCGCCGATGTAGGGGCCATGGCGGAAACGGCCAGGGTGGCAACAGCGGCAATGGCCATCAGAGTTTTCTTCATGGCATTCCCTTTCTCAATCGGCTTCGCTCACAAATAGCGCTGCCTGCCGCGAAAAGTTTCATACTTCACTTGAATGATCAATGAACGGGACCGCGCGATCTAGGTTACATCTTGATCTTAAAGCCATTCGGGACCGAGGTCCTTGACCCTCCCCAGGACATGCCGCGTTACAGACGGTTGCCGGATAGGGGCATTTAGCGGCTAGCCGCCTTCTGGTCGCGGCGTTTGCGAGGCCTGGACGTATTTTAGATTCGTTCCAATTTCTCCCATGGGATCAGTAGTTTGGAATAGCTTCAAAATCGGTGTTTTCCTTTTGCATCGCGTCGGCCTCTTACATATCCAAGAGGAGTCCTGACCTGCGAGTTCGCCTTCATCTCATGATCGTTTGTTCCTGCAACGTCTTTTCCGACCATGATGTCCGTAGTGCCGTTGCCGGAGCGCGTCCGCCGCGTACGCCGGGGCAGGTCTATGGATGCCTCGGTTGCAGCGCTCAGTGCGGTCGGTGCGTACGGACGATCAAGAAGATCATGGACGAGGCGCTGGGTGCCTGTGCCAAGTCCTGCTGTGCCGGCTGCCCGCATACGGCGGCCCATGGGCAGTCTCACACCGAGACGCATGCGCATGTCGAACTGGCGGATATTGCCTCGATCGAAGCGGCAGCCTAAGCACTTATAAATTCAACAGCTTCCCTGCTTTTCCACGCTCCTTGCCGAATTAGGCAAAGGGGGTTGTTCTGGTGCTGAATCTGACTTAGAAAGATTCTAAGTTTAGATGGGGCCTGTTTCGGACGGGTTCGGCAGACAGGAGAACATCATGAAGGGCGACCCGAAGGTCATCGAATTCCTCAATAAGGGCCTGCGCAGTGAGCTCACAGCGATCAGCCAGTATTGGCTGCACTTCCGGCTCCTGAATCACTGGGGCTTGGTCGACATGGCCAAGATGTGGCGCAAGGAATCCATTGAAGAGATGAATCACGCGGATCGTTTTACCGACCGCATTCTCTTCCTGGACGGCTTCCCGAACATGCAGGTTCTCGATCCGTTGCGCATCGGCCAGACGGTCAAGGAAATCATCGAATGCGATCTGGCGGCCGAAATCGGCGCCCGCACGCTTTATGAAGAAGCGGCCACCTATTGCCACGGCGTCAAGGATTACGTCTCGCGCGATCTGTTCGAGCAACTGATGAAGGACGAGGAAGGTCACATCGACTTCCTCGAAACCCAGCTCGATCTGATCGAGCGGATCGGCATCGATCTCTACACCCAGAAGCACATGGGCGGCCTCGAGAGCGAGTTCTAAGCCCGCATTCTCTGCGGCGTCTCAATAGACGCCGGACAATGTCGTCCGCCCCTGTTCCGGCAGGGGCGGTTTAGGCATGTCGCATTTCGAGAATGCCGAGCGGATCGCCGCAGCGGATCCCTCCAGCGGATATTCGACGGCCGTTCGGCCCCCGTTGATCGACCTGATCCGGACATACAACGTCTTCGAACCGGCAAGCTCGCCCACGAAGGTTGCGATCTCTGCCCTGTCTTCAATGACGATGATCTGATTTCCCCGCACAACCCGCGAGCCGACGTCGTCGTGACCAGGCTTTCCATCGAATCGATAGCCCAGCACAGTGTTGCGGCTGCTGCCGATCTTGAAATCAAAGGCGAAGCGGATCAGTGGCGCACCATCGATGCATGTCAGCAGCAATGACGAGACGCGCGGAAAATCCAAATTGCTGTTTGACGCTTCGGCAAAGACATAGGCGCTCGGTAGCTCGGCCCCGGTAATGCGGTCGATCTGGTGCGGGATCAGCCATTCGCCTGCAGAGGTTTCGCCCAGTTCCGTCACGAATGGATCGCGTATGCAGCCGCCAAGGATGAGGCTCGCGACCGTCATCAGCTGGATCAACGCAACGCCACGCACAACGCTCTCCCCAAGCGTTGCCATTATACAACCTTAAGATGAATGTTTCAACGGCGGTTGTTGCGGGCCGCTGGCGGCCTTGTGGCCCGGATCCTTTGATCGGATGGCGGATCCTGCAACTACAGTTGCTGGCGATAGGCGACGTCGATCTGTTCCTGCGTCATCGGCTCACCAAGCTTGGTCTGATCATGCACCATCTCGGAGATGCTTGGCATCACCGAGCGCTTCACCTGTACTTCGGGCGACCACAGCTTCGAACGCATCAGCGCCTTGCCGCAATGGAAATAGGCTTCGGTCACTGTGATGCTCAGCACCGCGCGCGGGAGCTTGCCGAATTCTTCCATCGACGCCATCAGTTCCGGGTCCTTAATCAGCTTGGCGACGCCACTGACACGTAAGGTGTCGTCGATGCCCGGAACGAAGAAGATCAGCTGCACATGGCCGCTGCCTGCCATCAGATTCTGAAACGTATCGATGCGGTTGTTGCCAGGACGATCCGGCATCTGCAGCTCGGTCGGCGAGGCAATCCGAACGAAGCCGACGCCGCCACCGCGCGGTGAGGCGTCGACGGTGCCGTCGGGGCCCGAGGAGGCCAGCACGCAGAACGGGGACAGCGAGATGAATTTGCTGGAATGCATGTCGAGCGTCGGTCGCGCCTTGGCGATCACGCGCGGATGCGGTGTTGGATAAATGGTGCGGAGTTCGTCTGCTGCGACGTCAGTCACGTCTGCCCTCCCGATATGATCTGATCATGCAAAACTAGCATGGTGGCGCATTGCGGAACAGTCGCGCAGGCAGCACCGCAACCGACGCCGGAGTCACCACATGACTCTGTAGCGTATGTTGTTTGCCGATTTGGCCCGTTCGCGATGAGGTCGCGGCGTCTTTGTATCGCCAGGGCCAGAGGATGACATCTTCAAAGATGCCGGTGGCGATGACGAGTTCACGCGCGAAGGGCAGGCGAGCGTGATCAGCAACAACTTCTCCGGCACGGCGAGATGCGGCAATGCCGGCGCCGTTGGATGCGTTGATGTCAGTTGGATCACTCACCTGTCTTCGCGATCAGGCCTTATCGATGATGTGGGTATTGGGACGATCGCTGCCCGAGGCGGTTTCCTCGTGCCACTGTCCTTTTTCGTCCTCATAGGAAATCACCTCGGTGCGTCCCGGTACCCTCTGCTCGGCAGCGGCGCGTTTGGCGGCTGCGGTGGCGAGAGCGTGCGTCGCATACGGCTCGGAGAAGACGGCGCCAACCTTGTAGGCCCAACCGCCATCATGCTCGACGATCACATAGGTCACTTCCGTCATATCGGTCTCTCTTTATCCTGTAGTGCCCGTGGCGAGGCGAGGGCGTGGCCAGAGTGACCTGACGCACCGCGCACAGAATGCCTCAACTAGGGCCCGATTGCCTGCGGATTGCAAGGCCGCACCCTGGCACCGTTTCGTGATCGTGATCACACGGCGTCAGCCGGAACGAAACAGCTGATGATGACCACGCCGCGGTGATGCACGTACCACACCACGGCCTCGCCGACCGGATTACCGCGATCGCGGATCACGGCACGTGTCGGCACCTCCATCCATACGCCCTCAATCGGCACCCAATAGGCGCCGTTGCGGACGTCATATTCGGTGCGATGACCGTCCGAGATATCGCAGCACGGCACGCCATTGGGACTGATGACGCTCTTGAACCAGGCCCGGATATCGTCGGGTACATCGTTGAACTGTCCGCGATCGATGGCGTGAGCGGTCGTCGCCATCACGGTGAGCGCTGCCAGCAGCGCAATCTGCATCAATCCCCGCATGCGAACCTCACATCGGTTTTGCATCACGCGCGGACGCCGGGTGCCGCACGGGACGACTCGGATTCTTGCGACGATTAAGCCCGAGCTATGGCTGTCATGCCTGCCCAAAAAATATGCCCGGAGCGACGAACTGGGGATCGCTGCGCTGCAGTATCGATCCGATGGTCTCCTGGCCCGTGCCGCCGTGCTAGCATTTGTACCAAGCAGCCCGATCAAATGGCTGCGCCGGGGAGGATGACGATGCCCAGCCGTTCGATGCGCGCATTATGCGCTGCTGCCGTTGTGACATGTGCTTCGCTTGCTGCCGTTACGGCGTTCGCCGCCGATTATCCTGCGCCAAAGCAGGGCGATTGGATCGCGAAGGATTTCAAGTTTCACACCGGCCATGTGATGCCGGAGTTGAAGCTGCATTACACGACGGTGGGTGAGCCGAGCGGCCAGCCGGTGCTGGTGCTGCATGGCACCGGCGGTTCGGCGCTCAACATGTTGACGCCTGCTTTTGCGGGCGAGATGTTCGGCGCGGGCCAGCCGCTCGATGCCACAAAATACTACATCATCATTCCCGATGCGCTCGGCCACGGCAAATCGTCGAAACCCTCTGACGGAATGAAAACCGCATTTCCGAAATACAATTACGACGATATGGTCGATGCCCAGCACCGGCTTCTGATTGAAGGGCTCGGCATCAAGCATGTGCGGATGGTGATCGGCAACTCCATGGGCGGCATGCATGCCTGGATCTGGGGCACCAAATATCCTGATGTAATGGACATCCTGGTGCCGATGGCGTCGCAACCGACCGAGATGAGTGCGCGCAATTGGATGATGCGGCGCATGATGATCGAGACCGTGCGCGCCGATCCGGATTACAAGGCCGGCCACTACACATCGCAGCCTGGCATGATCAAATATGCCAGCGTGATGTATGGCGTCGCGACAGCCGGCGGCACGCTGGCCTATCAGATGCTGGCGCCGACTGGCGAGACTGCCGACAGGAATGTCGATGACCGGCTCAAGGCGCCGTTTGTCGCCGATGCAAATGATTTCATCTATCAGTGGGAATCGTCGCGCGACTACAATCCATCGGCAGGCCTGGAAAAGATCGCGTCCGTCGTGCTCGCGATCAACGCTGCTGATGACGAGCGCAATCCGCCGGAGACCGGATTGATGGATGCCGCGCTGAAGCGGATCAAAAATGCGAAACTGCTGCTGATTCCTGCAAGCACCGAGACCCGCGGTCATCTCACCACGGGTGGTGCGAAATTCTACAAGCAGCAACTGCAAGAGTTGCTGCAGACCGCGCCGCAGCGGACCATGTAGGCGAGGGCAGGACGGCACGGACCATGTCCGTGCCGCTTCAACGACGACGCGTCAGTCGTCCTTGTTCTTGTGTTTGCGCTTCTTCTTTTTCTTCTCGCCGTCATTGTCGTCGGCCGGTTCGTCGGTTGCAGCAGTGTCGGCTTCGATCAGCGCAGCGACGCGCTCGACAACTTCCTGCTGCTGCTCGAGCCGCAGGGCTTCCTCGCGCTCCTGCGCTTCGCGTGCGCGCATCTGGCGGTGGTCTTCCCAGGCATCGAACACCATGTGCAGCCACGGCATGATCTGCTCGAGGGTCGGCAGCGTGCCGGGAGGACCTTGCTCGCCGCGCGGCCCGGCTTCACCCTGCACACCGGGCTTGCCCTGAAGGCCCTGTTCACCCCGTGGTCCCTGCGGCCCGGCCTTGCCCTGCGGTCCGATCGGACCCGGCTTGCCGTCGGCGCCAGCCTTTCCGTTGATGCCAGCCTTGCCCTGCAACCCGGTTTCGCCGCGCTTGCCCTGCGGTCCCGGCTTGCCATTGGCGCCGGCCTTGCCGGCCGCGCCCGGCTTGCCCTGCGCACCTTCCGGCCCCGGCCGTCCGGGATGGCCCTGCGGTCCGGGAAGCCCCGGCTCGCCGCGGGGGCCGCGCAATCCGGTTTGGCTGATCGTATCTTTTGCCACGCCTCACACTCCGTATTGATTCTGTCCGGCCGCTTTTAACAGGGGATGGATGACGGCTTCAATTCACCGCTGCCGCCATGCCACCACAGACATTGCCCGTTGCGCTTCACCACATGCGGACTAGCATCGGCTGTCGCTTGACCTGCGGGTATTCGCGGCAGTTTGGCGTGGCGGCGAACAGACGATCAGGGAGGAGAACATGCGGAGAGGGCGGATCCTGTGGTTGCTGTGCGGCGCTGCGGCGTTGCTGGGGACACCTGCGCCGGCAGCGGCTGCCGGGCAGCTCGCTGTCGCGGTGGCCGATTTCGATTATAGCGACACCTCAGGCGAGGAGGCCGACCAGTCCGCGCAGCATCGCGAGCGCATGACCATCTTCGCTGCACTCCTGCGCGACGGGCTGGCGCAGCGCGACTACCGCGTGGTGCGCCCGGCCTGTCCGCAGCCCGCCTGCACGGCCGTCAGCATGGCGCCCGACGATCTCGTCGCCGCAGCGCGCCGCGACGGTGCGCGTTACCTGGTCTATGGCGGCATCCGCAAGATGAGTACGCTGGTGCAATGGGGCGAGGTGCAGTTGTTCGATGTCGAGCGCGAGCAACTGGTGATGCGCCGCGCCGTCACCTTTCGCGGCGATACCGACACAGCGTTCCGCCGTGCCGCCGATTTCGTCAGCGAGACGGTGAAGGATGCGATGGCCGGCCGATGAGCGCCCTCACGGTAGCGAAGCCACACACTCGATCTCGATCAGCATCGCCGGATTGGGCAGCGCCTGAACCACGCAAGTGGTGCGCGCCGGATACGGCGGTGGTCCGAAGGCTTCGGCATACAGAGCATTCATCGGAGCCACGTCGGACGCGCGCGTCAGCAGAACGTTGACCTTGACGAGGTGCGAGATGTCGGTGCCGGCATCCTTCAGCACCCGTTTGATCGTGCGCACCACAAATCCGAACTGCGCCTCGAATTGTTGCGGCAATTGACCATCGGCGTCGAAGCCGGGAATGCCGGAGACGAACAGGAGATCGCCGACCCGCGCCGCATAGGACAGCGGCGGCGCCTTGATTCCGGGAGGGGGCGGGAAGTGCTGGATGGGCATGATCAGGCCTCGCGCTCATGTGTGACGGGCCAGCGTAGCAGGTCTACGCAAGGTGCGCCCGCGAATTGCCGAGCCCTGTCGAACCGGAACGGGATCCGCGGCGACTTACGCTCTCATCAGGGCGACGGGCGACGACATATGAAATCAGTTCTGGCGCTGCTGGCTTTGTTGGCCTTCATGAGCGCAGCGCATGCCGGCGAGATACGCCCCGGCGCATCCATGCAGGTGAAACCGGATTCGATCTGGTTCGGGGATCGCGCGAAGCTGGCGCGATGGCAGGCACTGAAGAAGGGCGGCGCTTCAAAAGCGCTGGCGTCGTATCAGGACGGCCTGCTGCGGGCGCGCGAGGCATGGCAATTCGCCAGGCCGCTCACTGTCAAAATCCGCGGCTTTGAGCCGAAGGCGCATCTGGTCGATGTCGAGATGCAGACCGAAGGCCGGTTGCAGGGCTCCACATGGGTGCTGGATACCAGCGCGCTCCTGCGATAGCCATCAGCTATCCATGCGCCGGCACGTCGACGCCATCGGCCGAATACTGCCTGATCTTGTTGCGCATGGTCCGGACGGAGACGCCGAGCACGCGGGCGGCGTGGGTGCGGTTACCGTCGCAACGCGCCAGTGTCTGCAGCATCAGTTCGCGTTCGACCTCATGAACGGTCGCGCCGATCAGCATCGTCACGACCTCGCTGGGGTCAGATGCAGGCGCGAGCAAATCGGATGCCCTGGAAGCGTCGTCGCGCGGGTCATCGAGGCAATCGTGAAGGAACTGGTCTGACATCGGTATCTCCCGATCAACGCCTGCCTCGTCGCGCGAAGCAACAACATCGAGAACGAACAGCCCCAGCCGTTACGTTGCGGCAGGGTGGGCGCGATTGGTTAACGAAGGGTTAATGCGTGGGTACCATTGGATGTACCGCCGGAGCTTTACAACAAAAAATCGTTTTGTCAGCTTCGGCGCCTTGAACCCGGCATTTCGATAAGCGCGCAGGACGCGCACTAGATCCTGGAGCCCCGGTTATAGGCGTCGATCAGGTGGTTATAGTCCCGCAAGAGCCGCTGCGGCGAGCCCTCGACCATCCAGCCGCTATTGGCATTGATCATCATCTTGTCGCCGGTGGAGTAGGGCACCTTGTCGCGGATGCGGCGCATCAACTGCTTGCCGGTGACGAGCACCGACTTTGCGCTGCTGATATACATCGACCCGACCTTTGCGTCGGCGTCGGCGCTGGCCGCTTCTTCGAGGGATTTCACGGTGGCCTCATAGGCTGCGAGCGCTTTGGTGATCGCCTCGATATCGAGCCTGTCGGTGTCCTGCGCGCGGAACAGGCGCTGCGCATCGATCATCACCGCCTCGACATAATAGCGCGCCTTGCGGCCCTCCCTGGCCTCGATGGCGGCGAGCTCTTCCACCTTGCGCCTGTCGTTGATCGCTTCGGTCGCGGTACGCAGGGTCTTGTCGGCGGCTGCGAATGCATCCCAGGCGGCGACGAGGCGCGGATGCAGCGCCCGGCCCTTGGCCATCCTGTCGTCCTTGTAATTCTCCTGCGTGTAATATTCGTCCGCTTCCTTCAGCAGCGGCTCCAGCGCGCTCGCCGTGCTCGCATACGCTGATGCCGCGGCCTCCAGCGCCGCATCATGCGGCTCCATCGCATTGGCCGCTTCGACATTCTTCTTGCAGTCCGCACTGCCGGAGATCTTGTAGACCCCGTAGATGATCCGCTCCTTGCCGGTCGGGCCGGATTTGGGCGCCCAGCTGAAGTAGCGCGTCCGCGAGTCCAGTGCGCGTTCCGATAGGTCATTGACGCAGCCGACATAGGCGTTGAGCTTTTCGGTGGCGATGGAGGATTGCGCAGAGGCGGGGGTGGTACCTGCCGAGATCATGACGAATGCCGCGCCGGCGGCTGCAGTGAATGCGCGAAAAGAAATCATCGATCAGGTCTCCAGCACATTGAGATGGCATGCCTTGTGATGTCGGTGAGGATAGGGGAGTGGTGCGAGCACAGCCAGTGATCGCCGCCCATAGTGCCATGCCGCGGGTACAGCATTGGTCGCTTTCAAGGTTACGATTGGTTCAGGCCGTTACCCGATCTACGCTTTCTCGGTCTGTCGCATGAGCGTGCGTGTGCTCCATGCATCGTGACCGAGCATGCCCACCGCCATTGCGACAACGAACACAATCACCGGAAGGCCGAGCCCCGCGAGATTGACCAGCGCGGGGCCAGGACAGAGTCCTACGAGGCCCCAGCCGATCCCGAACAGCGTGGCCCCGACGACGAGTGGCGTGTCGACGTCCTTGCGTGTCGGCCACAGGTTCGTTGCGGCAAGGACAGGTGCGCCGCGCCGCCGCGCCAGTGCGAAGCCAAGACCGGTGACCGCGACGGCGCCGGCCATCACGAAAGCCAGCGTCGCGTCCCACGCCCCGAAGATATCGAGGAAGCCGAGTACTTTCCCGGTGTCCGTCATGCCCGAGATCAGGAGACCGATGCCGAACACGAGGCCGCAAGCAAAGCTGACGAAAACAAGTGGCATTGCATCAGCCTCCGATACCGTGACGCACGACGGCGACCGTGGCGATCGCTGCGGCCATGAAGATCGCTGTGGCGACGATTGAACGTGCTGACAGGCGTGCGATACCGCATACGCCATGGCCGGATGTGCAGCCGCCGCCCATGCGGCTGCCGAAACCGACCAGAAGCCCGGCAATAACGATGACGATCAGGCTCGCCGGCATCGCCGGTGCTGGCAATGGTATGCCCGAAAGCGAAGCGAGCAGGGGCGCCGCCAGAAGTCCGGCGACGAAGGCGATGCGCCAGCCGCGATCGCCGGCACCGGGCTGGAGTAGCCCCCCGAAAATGCCGCTGATCCCGGCGATGCGTCCGGTCAGCAGCATCAGCATGGAGGCAGCGAGCCCGATCAGCGCGCCGCCGAGAAGACCAGAAAGAGGCGTGAGGTGATGCATGATTCTGGCCTCCGCGGATTGTGTCGTCGTTCAGTGATGATGTTATCACACTGCTGCGGAGATCTTGTAGAGCCCGTAGATCCGTTCCGTGTCGGGTGCGCCGGATTTCGGCGCCCAGCTGAACTGGCGCGTCCGCGTGTCAAGTGCGCGTTCCGAGAGACTGCTGACGCAGCCGACACAGGCGTTGAGCTTTTCGGTGGCGGTGGCGGTGGCGGTGGAGGATTGCGCAGCGGCGCGCTCGCTGCTGATGGATGTCAAAGCCACTGCCGCACCGGCAGCAACAACGAATGCGCGAAAGAAATCATGGATCAGGTCTCCAACGCCGAGGCATGCTTCGTAACGGCGGCGAAGATAGGGGAGAGGGGTAGGCGCAGCCAGTGAGTGGCGTGCATGGCGTTATGCCGTTGTTACGATATTGGCTATGCCCTTTATATGTTGTGTCAGGAGAGAGGAAAAAGGACGATGTGTGAGCACAATGAAGAAAATTGAAATGTTACCTCGCCGATCGGGACTATGTTTTCCGTTCGATCTTCGAAGTATAATTTCAAATGCGCCGTTGATCTCCCGGATTGCGGCTATGCTGAATAGAAAGAGGGGCAATGCCAAAGCGTTTCGATGCATTCATAAGTCATGCGAGCGAAGACAAGGAGACGTTTGTCCGGCCGTTAGCTGAATTCTTGAAAAATGCAGGAGTTGAGATTTGGTACGATGAGTTCTCATTGAAGGTCGGAGATAGCCTCTCGCGCTCCATAGATAAAGGGCTCTCTCGCAGCAAGTTCGGCGTAGTCGTGTTGTCCGAAGCGTTTCTCAAAAAGCGTTGGACAGAATATGAGTTGAGTGGCCTTGTCGCCAAAGAAATAAATGGGCGGAAGTCGATTGTGCCTGTGTGGCTCAATATTTCGAAGAAGGACGTGATAAAGTTTAGTCCAACACTTGCTGATAAATTCTCTTTGATGGCAGATAAGAGTTCGATCGAGGCGGTCGCATTTAAGATTATTGAGATAGTCAAGCCGGAGTTATTTTCGCGGGTGAATCAGCGCCTTGCCGTAATGGAAATATCACGCTCTGGGCGAGCTGCAGATGTAGACATTAACGCAATAAAATTGGCTCCGCTTCGGCATGCCAAACTATCGTCCGAGCTTACTTCCAGAATTAGATTGATCCGTGCCGCGCTTCTGGAGGTGAAGCCAACGTCTATGGCCGCTTGGGTTGATGGATTTCGGCGGGATACTACGCCGGAGACTGAAGTTGCGATCTGGGAACGTATAGCCTCAATCTATCTCGAGCACAGCTACGGCAAGCCAAAGTCGGTTCGAAAAAATATCTATGAGGAAGTGCTGCGATTTGTCAATTTCGGAAGATTGGAAGGGGTTTCCGATGAAATTTTTAAAAGAGCATCGAGTCTGTCCCCCATCGAAGGGAAAGAAGTAGAGCGATACTCCATTAGCTCCGAAAATATGCTCGCGACCGACGAAGAGGAAATGAAGCTTTCGAACAAAAAGTCAAGCGTGACCCATGGAGTTCCTAGCGAAGTCTTGGTCAAGCTACGAATTGACGAGCTTAGTGTGATGGCCAAAGCGAACGCGCTCGTAAAGGTCGATATCTTTGAGCTGCAGCACGAGGAGGTCAGGAAGATTTTGGCGGAGGCAGGCGCTCTGATTGGGAGGGATAAACGAACCGGGGGCCATGCAATATTTTACGGGCGTGAAACATTAAATGAATTTAGTCGTCGGAACGACAAGGTGGCCTTTCCTCGGCCTATTGTCGAAATCTCATATGATAATTCGAGCGATCAGCTCGAATTTCTGATTGCGGCAGTGATCACTCTCAAAGGTGGTTGTTGTTATGGAGATTGCTCGGATTGATTCGAGGCTAAGGAGAATAATTGTCACTATACTTGATGCTTAAGCGAGTGGGAGAGGCGGTTTGGTTTAGTTGTTTTCGAATAGAGGAAAAGGCGGCGTTGTGATTGGACAATGCCGCCTTTTCTATTTCCTACAGCGCCTTGTTACTATCCTTCACTGCCTGCGCCTGGACATAGACCTGCTCGCCCATGTCCTTGAACTTCTGGCTCATGCTGGCCATGCCGTCCTCGATCACGCCTGACATCGACATGCCCATGGACGCCTTGCCGCCGAGCGAGAGCGCGGCCTTCTCATTGTCGCCGAGCGTCGCCGCATAGTCGCGGACATCCTGCGTGATCTTCATCGAGCAGAATTTCGGTCCGCACATCGAGCAGAAATGCGCGACCTTGTGGGCTTCCTTCGGCAGCGTCTCGTCGTGATAGGCGACGGCGGTTTCCGGGTCCAGGCCGAGATTGAACTGGTCCTGCCAACGGAAGTCGAAGCGCGCGCGTGACAGCGCGTCGTCGCGGAGCTGCGCGGCGGGGTGGCCCTTAGCGAGATCCGAGGCATGCGCCGAGATCTTGTAGGTGATCACGCCCACTTTCACGTCGTCGCGGTTGGGCAGGCCGAGATGCTCCTTCGGCGTCACATAACAAAGCATCGAACAGCCGAACCAGCCGATCATGGCGGCGCCGATGCCCGAGGTGATGTGGTCGTAGCCCGGAGCAATGTCGGTGGTCAGCGGCCCCAAGGTGTAGAACGGCGCTTCGCCGCATTCCTTGAGCTGCTTATCCATGTTGATCTTGATCTTGTGCAGCGGCACATGGCCGGGGCCTTCGATCATCACCTGGCAGCCCTTCGCCCATGCCACCTTGGTGAGTTCGCCGAGTGTCTCCAGTTCGGCGAATTGCGCGCGGTCGTTGGCATCCGCGATCGAGCCGGGGCGCAACCCGTCGCCGAGCGAGAACGAGACGTCATACTTGCGCATGAGATCGCAGATCTCGTCGAAGTGGGTGTAGAGGAAGCTCTCCTTGTGATGCGCGAGGCACCACTTGGCCATGATCGAGCCGCCGCGCGAGACGATGCCGGTGACGCGGTTGGCGGTGAGGTGGATATATTGCAGGCGCACGCCGGCATGGATGGTGAAGTAGTCCACGCCCTGTTCGCACTGCTCGATCAGCGTGTCCTTGTAGAGCTCCCAGGTCAGCTTGACCGGATCGCCGTCGCACTTTTCCAATGCCTGATAGATCGGCACGGTGCCGATCGGGATCGGTGCATTGCGCAGGATCCATTCGCGGGTGGTGTGGATGTTGCGGCCCGTGGAGAGGTCCATCACGGTGTCGGCGCCCCAGCGGATCGCCCACACCATTTTGTCGACTTCCTCCTCGACCGATGAGGTCACGGCGGAGTTGCCGATATTGGCGTTGATCTTGGTGAGGAAGTTGCGGCCGATGATCATCGGCTCCAACTCGGCGTGGTTGATGTTGCAGGGGATGATCGCGCGGCCGCGGGCGATCTCCGAGCGCACGAATTCCGGCGTGATGAACAGCGGCACTTCGGCGCCGAAGGATTCGCCGTCGGCGCGCGCGGCTTCGGCGCGCTCGAGCTGCTGCTTGCGGCCGAGATTCTCGCGCTCGGCGACGTAGATCATTTCTTTGGTGATGATGCCGGCGCGGGCGAATTCATACTGGGTGATCATGTGATCACCGACGCCGCGCAGCGGCTTGTGATAGGCCTTGAACGATTTCGCGGCATGGGCTGCGCCGACATTGCCGTTGTCTTCCGGCTTGATCGCGCGCCCCTCATATTCCTCGACGCCGCCGCGCTCCTTGACCCAGTCGAGGCGCGTACGTGCGAGGCCGTTATTGACGTCGATCAGCACGTTCGGATCGGTATAGGGGCCTGAGGTGTCGTAGACCGGCAGGTTCGGCTCGCCGGCGCCTTCCGACAAAATGATCTCGCGCAAAGGCACGCGCAGGTCGGGCGCCGCGTCCGGGATCGCGTAGAATTTTTTCGACGACGGCAGGCTGCCTGTGGTGACAGCGGGCAGGGTGGTGTCGGGATTGGAGCGGATGTTCATGGACGATCCTCCGTTGGGATTGGCTATTGGGCTATTTGTTGTGCGGAAAGGCCGAGCCATTGCCGCACGCGGGCATCCGGATCGGAATTCTGGGTGACGTCGCTGACGACGGCGATGGAGTCGGCGCCGGCGGCGAAAATCTCGGCGGCGTGTTCGAACTTGATGCCGCCGATGGCGACCAGCGGAATGTCGCCGACGCGCCTCTTCCAGACCGAAATCTTCGGAATGCCCTGCGGCGAGAAGCGCATGGACTTCAGCGTCGTGAAGAAGATCGGCCCGAGCGCGACGTAATCCGGCTTGGCGCGCAATGCGGTTTCAAGTTCTTCCTCGTCATGCGTCGACAGGCCGAGCGTGATGCCGGCCTTCTTGATGGCCGCGACATCGGCGTCAGCAAGGTCTTCCTGGCCGAGATGCAGATGCTGCGCCTTGAGGTCGATGGCGACGCGCCAGTAATCGTTCACGACCAGCTTGGTGTTAGTGCCGCTGGTGACAGCCAAGGCCTCGCGAAACAGTGTCGTCGCAGCCGCGTCATCGAGATCCTTGGCGCGCAGTTGCACGGTGCCGACGCCCAGCGCGGTAAGGCGCTTGACCCAGGCAACGCTGTCGACGACGGGATAGAAACGGTCAGGATACGGCATGCCAGAACGGTGTCCCGATGACTGGAGTGGAAGGAGAAGCGAAATCGCGCGCGCCCATCAGTCCCGCCTCGAAGCCGGTGCGGCCGGCCTCGACGGCGAGGCGGAAGGCATTGGCCATGGCGACGGGATCGGCGGCCTTGGCGACCGCGGTGTTGAGCAGCACGGCGTCGTAGCCGAGTTCGAGCGCTTCGGCCGCATGCGATGGCGCCCCTAAACCGGCATCGACCACCAGCGTGATATCGGGCAGGCGGTCGCGCAGCAGCTTCAGCGCGTCGCGATTGATGATGCCGCGCGCCGAGCCGATCGGCGCGGCCCATGGCATCACCACCTTGCAGCCGGCATCGACGAGGCGCATCGCAACGCTCAAGTCCTCGGTGCAATAGGGGAACACCTCGAAACCGTCCTTGATCAGGATATCGGCGGCTTCGACGAGGCCGATCACATCTGGCTGCAGTGTGTCATTGTCCGCGATCACTTCGAGTTTGATCCAGGAGGTGCCGAACAATTCGCGTGCGAGCTTCGCCGTGGTCACCGCTTCGCGCACGCTGCGGCAGCCCGCAGTATTCGGCAGCACGGTGACGTCGAGCTCGCGGATCAATGACCAGAACGCATCACCAGTCTTGCCGCCGGCAGATTCGCGCCGCAGCGAGACGGTAACGATGCCGGCACCGGACGCACGGATCGCGTCCTGCATGATCGCGGGCGATGGGTACAGCGCCGAGCCGATCAGCAGGCGGGATTGGAATTCCTTGCCGTAAAAACTCACCATCGGGAATTAGCCTCCCTGCCGTGGCGTGATGATTTCGATCTCGTCGCCGGGTTTCAGCGGCGTCTGCGCCCAGGCGCTGCGCGGCACGACGTCGAAATTCACAGCGATGGCGCAATGCGTGCCTTCGTAGTCCAGTTCCTGCAGCAGTGCGTCGACATGCGACGCCTCGATCTCGCGGTGCTCGCCATTGACGATCACTTGCATTGCATCACCTCGTTGTCGATCATGCCACGCTCGATGTAGTTGAGCGTCAGCTCCGCCAGCGCAGGCGCCAGCAGGAAGCCGTGGCGATAGAGGCCGTTCACCGCGATCGTGTTCTTCTCGATCGCAATCCGCGGCAGGTTGTCAGGGAAAGCCGGGCGCAGGCCCGAACCGAATTCAAGGATGCGCGCTTCGGCAAAGGCCGGATGCACAGCATAGGCGGCGCCGAGCAGCTCCAGCGCCGAGCGAACGCTGACGCCCGAGCCTTCGTTCTCGATCGACGTCGCGCCGAGCATGAAGCGGTTGTTCGCGCGCGGGATCACATAAAGCGGCCAGCGCGGATGCATCAGGCGGATCGGGCGCGACAGTTGCACCTCATCGGTCTCGATGATGATGATCTCGCCCTTGACGCCGCGCAGCTTCGAGGCCTCGTCCTGCTCGCGCGCATAAAGGCCGCGGCAGTCGATCACCAGACCATCGAGGTCTTCGGCCTTCGCCTCGCAATTGTATTTGATGACGCCGCCGGCTTCGGTGATGCGCCGATGCAGTTCGGGCAGAACGAGCCGCGGCTCCACATGGCCTTCGCCGGGATAAAACAGCCCGTCGCGAAACCGGCCTTCGAGCGAAGGCTCGATCTCGGCGATGCCAGCCGCATCGAGCCGCGTATGGCCGGAGGTCATTTTCGCAAAGCGCTCGAAATCGGCGCGGTCGCGCGCATGCGCGATCACCAGCGAGCCGTTGAACGGCGTATCGGGCAATTCCTCGCGCCACAAATCGAGCGCGCGCAGGCCCAATCGTGACACCACGGGCTCGGAGACTTCGGCCTCGCACCACGGCGCCAGCATGCCGCCGCCCCAATGTGTGGTGGATTCGCGCATCTCGGCATTGTCGCGCTCATAGAGCGTGACGGCGTGACCGGCCTTGGCCAGCATCAACGCCTGCCATGCGCCGGCAATGCCAGCGCCAATGATTGATATCGATTGATCCGCCACGGGAGAGTCCCCGCGCGGAGATTGCGTAGTCTGAAACATCCCTGTCCCTTCGCCGGCATGACCCGGATCAGGTTCAAAGGGTCACCGCGGTCTCGCGCGTCTCTTCAGGATGAAGAGTGCAAGCTTGCGGTATCTCAGCTCCTCGTCGGAGCCCCCCTCGGAACGACTCTAATGTAAACTTATGAGTGGGCGTGTCAACGCGCCCCGGGAATCACCGGATCACGCACAATTACGGCTTCGGAGCCTGCGCGTTGGCATCGGCCGCGTTCTGCAGGTGCAGGCGCTCGGCATCCTTGGCGAAGATCGGCTGATGCGGCGGTGCGGAAATTTCACGGCGCTGGCGTTTGGCGGCATAGTAGTAGCCACCGGCATAGTAGGACACTGCGCGGTTGTGATTGCCATTCGCCGCACGGTAGGCACCAGCGAGATATTTCACCGCGTAAGTGAGATTGGTGTTGGGATCGCGGAGGCCTTCGGCGGTGCCGGTGTAGCCAACGCCGCGCGCGGTCGCGAGCTTGATCTGCATCAGGCCGATGGTGCCGCCGCGGCCAATCAGATTGGGGTGATACTTGCTCTCGCGCACGATCACGCGATGTACCAGCGCTTCAGGCACGCCATTGGCTTGAGCATGGGTGGCAACCATGGCGTCATAGTCGGCGCGCTGCTGCGCGGATGCCAGTTGCGGAAGCGCGGCAACAGTCAGAATCGTCGCCAGGTACAGAGAAATACGTTTCATGAATGGTCTCGAAAACTTCGTTCTCCGCCAGTAGCGGAGGCAGTCTTTCAGACGGCCTAAACCATCCGATTCAATTATCCGGGATTAGGGCTCGAATTGAGTCTTTCTGTAGGCCAGATTCGCCAGTTCCGCCCGATATTTACCCCAAATTATGCCCTGTCGTGGTTTGCTGCGGTATTCCAGCGCTTTTCTTGCGGTTTTCCAGGGGCATGCCGAGCATGACGATGTCCGCCACCCATCCCGTCGTAACCCGCAAGACGATGCACGGGCTGCTCCCGCTTTGGGCGGGAATCGCGGTCTATGCGCTGCTGCTGGCGGCGGGCAAGGCGCTGCTCAATGATCCCGACACCTATTGGCAGATCGCAATAGGGCAGTGGATTCTCGATCACCACGCGGTGCCGCAGACCGACATCTATTCCTTCACGATGCGAGGCCAGCCATGGATCTCCACGCAGTGGCTGGCGCAGGTGATCTATGCGCTGGTCTATGGTGTGGCCGGCTGGACCGGCCCCGTGGTGCTTGGCGCGGGCGCTGTTGCCGTGACCATCGCGATGCTGACACGGTTTCTCGACAAACGGCTGCCGACTACGGCAACGCTGGTACTGGTTGCCACGGCGCTGGCGCTGATGGCGGGACATCTGGTAGCGCGGCCGCATCTGCTGGCGATGCCGGTGATGGTGGCCTGGGTCGCCGGTCTCGTGAATGCGATGGATCGCAAGAGCGCACCATCCTTCTGGCTGCTGCCGCTGATGGCGCTATGGGCCAACCTCCACGGCGGCTTCATTCTCGGATTGGCGCTGATCGGTCCAATCGGCATCGACGCGATCTGGCATGCACCGAAGGCGATGCAGCGCGCGCTGCTGCTGCGCTGGGTTGTGTTCGGCATCGCCGCACTCGCTGCAAGTTGCGTGACGCCCTATGGCTGGGACTCGCTGCTGGCGTCGCGTCGCATTCTCAATCTCGGTGAAGCGCTCGCGCTGATCGGCGAATGGCGGCCTGCGAATTTCGATCATGCCGGGCCTCTGGAACTGACCGTGCTGGTGGCGTTCGCGCTGGCGCTATGGCGCGGCATCACGCTGCCGCCGATGCGCGTCGTGCTGGTGATCGGCTTCGTGTTCATGGCTCTCAGCCATGTGCGCAATGCCGAGGTATTGGCGCTGCTGGCGCCGCTGGTCCTGGCGACGCCGCTTGGCTTGCAGATAGGTGGACCGCAGCGGCCAGAGGCCGATCATGTATCGCCGCCGCGGCATCTGCTGTTCGCGGGGATCGCGATCTGTCTGATCGCCGGGACATTCGTATTGGCGTCCATACAGCGCTACATGCCGCGAGACGCTGCTGCGCCCGCAAAGGCCGTGACTGAACTTCGGAAACTCAATCTCAGCCGTGTTTTCAACGATTACGACTTCGGCGGCTATCTGATCGCGCGTGGCGTGCCGACCTTCATCGATGGCCGTACCGAATTGTTCGGGACGAAGCTGATGGTCGACCACAACAATGCCAGCGGCCTGATCGAACCTGACAATCTGTTCCGGCTGCTGAAGGACTACGACATCGAAGCGACCTTGCTGCGAACCCAGAGCGCGGCGACCAAGCTGCTCGATCGCGTGGAAGGCTGGGAGAAGGTCTATAGCGATGACATCGCCACGATCCATCTGCGCAAGCTGGGTGCGGTCCACAGCATCGCGCCCGCGGTGAAGGCGAATTGAGCGCTACGCTGCGGCTCTGTCCGTATCGCGTGCCGGCAGCGTGATGCGGACGATCAGGCCCCGCGGCTGACGATCCAGCAGTGTCAATTCCCCGCCATGGGCCAGCGTTACGGCGCGGGCGATCGACAGGCCGAGGCCGAAGCCGGCAGCTTCATGATCCATGTTGCGGGCGTCGTCGCCGCGCACGAAGGGCTGCAGCATCGCGTTCTTTTGTGCGTCCGAAATGCCGGGACCGTCATCGGCGACGTCGATGACGGCGCCGCCCTCGGACATCGTCAGAGAGATATTCGCTTCCGAGCCGAACTTTACGGCGTTCTCGACCAGGTTGGTCACTGCGCGATGCAGATCGTCGGGTCTTGCCATCGCCATGGCATGGGATGGGCCCTGATAGGTCACCATATGGCCAATATCGGCAAACTGGTCGGCGATCAGCTGCAGGGTTGTGGCGATATCCGTCAGCGTCATCTCTTCCAGCCGGCGGTCATTGCGCAGGAACGATAGCACCGCTTCCAGCATCGAGCGCATCTGGTCGAGGTCGCGCAGCATGTGACGGCGATGGCCGTCGTCCTCGATGAATTCCGAGCGCAGCCGCAGTCGGGTGATCGGCGTGCGCAGGTCGTGGCTGATCGCGGCCAGCATCTTGGTGCGGTCGTCGATCAATGTGCCGATGCGCTCGCGCATCCGGTTCAGCGCGCGTGCCACGGAGCGAATCTCTTCGGGACCGCGTTCCGGAAGAGGCTCCGCCGAGCCGTTCAGGCTGAACTCTTCCGCTGCCTTGGCAAAGGCCGAAAGCGGCGCGGACAACATGCGGGCCGCCCACAGGCCCAGAAGCGTCAGGCTGATCACCACGAACAGAAACGTCAGAACCCAGGGCCCCCCCAGAAAGAAGCCTGGTCGCCGCTCCGGCAGGCTATTGAAGGAGAACATTTCGCCGTCCGGGAGGGTGATCCCGATCCTGTCCGGCGCACCATCGATTGTCAGCAGTCGCGCGTCGGAACCAAGCAGCCAGCGTAAGCTGTGACGCGGATAGTCGGGGCCATCGTCGGTCGTGATCGTTGCATCCCGAGGAATTGGCCGGATGTCGAATTTGGGAAAGGCGTTTTTCAGATTGACCAGAAGCTCCGGGCGATCGGCGATCGGCGTCGTCTTCAGCAAGCGAACGATCGCGATCAACTCGCCATGGCCACGATCCCGCTGCTGATCATTCGGGTCCGGTCGCATCAGCGTGAACAGCAGCGAGAGAACGATGTGGATAGCCACGATCGACATCACCACCAGGGCGGTGATCTGGCCGCTGATCCGACGCAGATTGAGGACGCTGAACATCCTGATGAAACTAGTTGGTCGTCGCCGTCGCGACCGCTTCCACGGTCGGCGTGAACATGTAGCCGCCCGAGCGCACGGTCTTGATCATTTGCGCGTCCTGCGGGTCGACCTCGATCTTGCGACGGATCCGGCTGACCAGCACGTCGATGCTGCGTTCGAACGATCCGGCGCTGCGGCCTTGCGTCAGGTCGAGCAGGCTGTCGCGGGACAGAACGCGGCCGGCGCGCTCGACGAAGGCGCGCAGCAGGTCGAATTCAGCCGATGTCATGGCAACGCGCGCGCCTTCAGGATTGCGCAGTTCACGGAGCCGGACGTCGATCTGCCAGCCGGCAAATGACATTGCCGTTGCGTTCGGCGTGGCGCTGGCATTGAGCGCCGTGGCCTGTCGTCGGAGCACCGCATTGATGCGTGCGAGCAGTTCGCGCGGATTGAAGGGTTTTGGCAGATAATCGTCGGCGCCCATTTCGAGGCCGAGGATGCGGTCCACGTCCTCGCCGCGCGCCGTTAGCATGATGATCGGCAATTGCGACTCGGCGCGGACCTTGCGGCACAGGCTGAGGCCGTCTTCGCCGGGCAGCATCACGTCGAGGATCAGGAGGTCGACGCGGGTGTCGGCCATCACCTTTTCCATCTCGCGCCCGTCGGCGGCGGTGGTGACGTTGCAGGAATTGGTACGCAGATACTTTGCGATCAGCGTACGGGTTTCGCGGTCGTCTTCTACGACCAGGATGTTCGGTACGTTTGCCATGCGAACTCTTTTGGCCGGGATCGGCGCGGGCTGCAGAAGTTTTTTGTTTCGGACTGTTGCTGGTCTCGGAGGTGCAACAAACCGCAACATGTCAGCAAGGCGATAACAAGACCTCGTTAAGAAGGTTAACCGCAAGTTGCGAGCACTAAGCAAGCACCTTGGAGCAGATCATGACCTCTATCTCGGCTGCGTCCAGCAGTTCCTACCAGTCCCCCCTTCAAAAACTGCAGCAGGAGCTGCAGGCCGAGCTTTCCTCCGGAAAGATCAGCAGCGGCGATCAGGATGCGCTGTCCTCTGCTTTAACCGATATCGATGCGTCGCTGCAGGCTGACCGTTCGAGCCAAAGCCGCGGCAGCCGGTCCTCGCCGGACGATATGAAATCGAAGATCGACGATCTCATCAGTGCCCAGGTTTCCAGCGGCAAGCTGACCTCCGACCAGGCCACTGAGTTGAAGGGCGTCTTCGAGTCTGCCTTCGCCGATGGCGGCCCGGGTGGGGCAGGCGGCGCTCGCGGTGCCGGCGGTCCACCTCCCGGCGGTCCTCCGCCGTCGGATAGCGCTGATAGCACCGACAGCACCGATGATACGGACAGTACGACCAGCATCTCCGATATCATGAAGCAGTTCCTGGACTCGCTGAAGCAATCGCTGGAGGCTTCGTCCTCAAGTGCCTATAGCGCAAGCGGAACCAGCACGACGGCATCCAGCAGCAAGGCGTCCTTCACCGCGCTGCTGATCGACTACCAGACCTGATATTACTACCGCGACGCTTACGACCAGGCTGACGCCACCATCTTTCCCGCAAGGGAAAGGTGGTGGTTTCTTTTGTGCACGTCACTTTCGCGCTATTGCCGGAACAAGGAACACGTCCGGGAATTGTTACCCCTTCAATTGATTTATGGAGGCGACAATGGCTCCCGACGTCATGACGAAGTCGCATAGCCTGATTGCAAGCGACCGGATCGAGGGAACAGCCGTGCGGCGTCCGAACGGCGAACGCATCGGCCATATCGAGCGGCTGATGATCGACAAGATCAGCGGCAAAGTGTCCTACGCCATCCTCAGCTTCGGCGGCTTTCTCGGCCTTGGTTCGAACCTGCTGCCACTGCCTTGGGCCCGATTGACCTTTGATCGCAAGCTTGATGCGTATCAACTTGATATCAGTGAAGAGGAATTACGCAGCGCGCCGGCATTCACCGAGAAGCGCGAATTCGACTGGGGCGACAGGTCGCAGGAAGAAGCGCTGCATCGCCACTACGGCGTCGCACCTTATTGGGGCGAATTCTAACGACCAATTTAGGTGGAACCGGAACAGTCATTGTACCTCCGCGTTGGTTTTGGACGACCCACAACGACAGGAGGAACAGATGTTCAAGAAATACATGACGGCTGGCATCGTTGGTTCGGCGCTGTTGGCAACCGCAGCACTCGCGCAGAGCCCGAGTGCAACGACGACAACAACAACCCCGGCGGCTGCGCCGGTCGCTGCATCTGATGCGACGTTCAATGGCAATTGGCGCACATCGAAGGTGGTCGGTCTCAGCGTGTATAACGAAGCCAATGAGAGCCTCGGTTCGATCAACGATCTCTTGACCGACAAACAGGGGAACATCAAGGCGGTCGTGATCGGCGTTGGTGGTTTCCTCGGTGTCGGCGAACGCCTGATCGCCGTGCCTTTTGACAAGATCAAATTCGTGAATGAGCCGGTCGCCACAGCGGCGTCCTCAACCGGCGGTTCGTCGGGCATGAAGTCGACCTCGACCCCAAGCGGCATGACCACGGGCGCTGCCACCACGGGTGCTGCACCGGCAGCCGCTACGCCCGCCAAGGCGAATCCCTGGTACCCTGACCATGCTGTGCTGAGCGGCGCCAGCAAGGATCAATTGAAGGCGATGCCTGAGTTCAAATATGCGACCTGAGGTCGTTTTGGCGTCGCGTCGCGATAACGCGGGCTAGAGACCAGTAAGCCAGGGGCGCGCCCGTTCTTCGGGTGCGCTCTTCGCTGCGCGTCAATCGAGTTAATCTACAGCCCCGGCAATGCCGTTACATTCACATTGATGGCGCCGTCGGCCTCCGCGATCACCCGGAGCGTTTTGGAATCGAAAGCGATCCCGCCAAGGCGAAGGCTGCTGATCTCGGCGCCGACGCGGATGCCGTTTTCGTTCTTCTGAAAATCCGCGATGACGGCGGCGATCTTCTTTTGCGCGTTCGAGGCAAAGGGCTTCAGATCGATGGTCGCACGTTCGGCCAGCGTCTTCTGTAGCAATGGCATGGCCGCACGGGCTGCCGCGCCAAGCAGGCCGAAGGCCGCTTCAGATTCAACGGCAAGTTCCAGATCGGTGAAGCGCAGCGTCTGTGCAGCCTGATCGAGCGCAGGCTTGCCCCAGACATGGACGGTCGCTTCGCCGCCAAGGCCGAACCAGCTCTGCTTCTCCTTGGCATTCACCAGCAATGAGATGAGCAGGCGGTCGCCGGAGGCTGAGACCGTTGCCTTCTTCACCGTCACTGCGACCGCGCCGGAATTGTCTTCGGGGAATGTCTTGCCGGCTAGCTGCGCCTCGATGATCTTGTTCAGCTCAGTGAAAGGCATGTCCACGGGCACACCGATGTTGAGTTTGCCGGGGCCGGGCGGCACGATGGCGAGTGTAGCAGGGAACGGACAATTCGGCTGCGTCTGCGTTGAGGTCACGCGTGTTTCGGCCTCGACGCCGATTGTCAGCGTCATATTGCTGGCATCGACGCGTGGCTGGGCGGCGACGGCACGCGTCGGCTTCAATTCGATGTACAGGTTCTGCAATGCGCTCGCCCCTTGCAGCGGGATCGACCGGCAGAGTTTGGCCCATTCACGCCGGGCACTCTGCTCGAAGGCGGGATCGTTGCGCAGGCGTTGCTGCAAGGCGATGATCTGCTCGTTGACCGCATTGTCGATCATCGGCTTGACCTGCGCCGGCACATTGATGCGTGCGCCGGCGACCGCGACATTGGTATCACCGAGTGTCACCTGAGCGGCCAGGTTCGGGTCGATCCGCCAGTTCGGGGTCAGCCGCGGCTGCGCCGAGACCACCACATTGCCGCGGATTTCCGCATTGGCATTGACGTTCTTGATGTTGATGTTGCCAAGCTGCTTGGCCACATTGCCGCCGAGCAGGTTGCCGAGCGCGCCGCCCAGCGCATCGCGCACATTGGTCGAGATGGCGCCGGTGACATTGAGCGCGCCGGTCAGGGGCGCGGACATGGTCAGCGTGTCCTGCGCGCCGGTCGCTGCGATCGGACCGCGTGCGGCCGTCCACTTGATATCGGCATCCTGCAGCAATTGCTGCACAGGATTGTCAGCCGTGCCGTTGAAGCTGCGCGGCGCGCCGCGGTCGGCGGCATCGCGGATCGCGGTGAGTGCAATGGCGATCGGCGCGACGATGCTGGAGCTGCGAGCGGGTGAGGCCGGCAGCGGCGGCAATTCGACCAGCACTGGCGCCGAGCCAGTGCCGCGCGGCGCCACATAGTCCATCACCTTGAGTGCGACCATGAAAAAGACGGCGACCAGCACGGCACCGATCAGTATGGGTTTAAGACGCATAATGTCCCCGCTCGAAACGCGGGGACATTACAATGCCAGGGTCATGCGCGCCAGTTAGGAGCCGCGCCTCAGATTAGCCGCGTTTGCCACTTGCGCTGTCTGCACGGCGGTCCATCGGCAACACGATGACCTTGGTGCCGACAGTGACGCGGGAATACAGATCAGATACGTCCTGATTGGTGAGGCGGATGCAGCCGGACGATACCTGCGTGCCGATGGTCTCCGGCATATTGGTGCCGTGGATGCGATAGATGGTGCCGCCGAGATACATGGCGCGCGCGCCGAGCGGGTTGCCGGGGCCGCCGGCCATGTGGCGCGGCAGATAAGGCTGGCGTGCGATCATTTCAGCGGGCGGAGTCCACGCCGGCCATTCGGCCTTGCGGGTCACGGTCTGTACGCCGGACCAGGTGAAACCATCGCGGCCGACGCCGATGCCATAGCGGATCGCCTGGCCATTCCCGAGCACGTAATAGAGATAGGTGTTGGGCGTATCGACGATGATCGTGCCGGGGGCTTCACGGGTCGGATAGTTGACGATCTGCCGCTTGAAGCGCGCGGGCTGTTCGATGGCCGGGCGTTCGTCTTCCACCTGCGGAGACTGCATATAGGGCGAGGGTTCGACCTGCATCGGCGGTGTCATGAAAAACGGAAACAGCGGTAGCGGCGCTGCAACGGCTGAATGCGTGAAAGAGAATGCGCCGGCGATGAGCGCGCCGATGGCGACGGCGGCACGGCGAATTTTTCGTTCGAAGGAAGCGAGGGTGATCATGGGAATCTCCGTTTGAGCGCCTGTGAATGAGCGCCCGTTCGGCGCTTCGTTGGCGGGAGATGTACCCAGCGGCGGTTTCAGGAAATTTGCGTCAATTCTGCAAAACGGTTTCGTCGCGGCGGAGAAATGTGTCGTCGCGGGGGGATAGGGGCAACATTGTTGCACCGGGGAATGACTGCCGGCGCGCTGATTTGAATCAAGCGCGCCGGGCTTCAGTGGTCACTCGTTAACGGTGGTATCCGGGCGCCAGGTCAGCAGCCGGTTCTCGATCATGGTCAAAATCCATTCGGCCAGCAGCGCCACAATCGCAATGACGATCATCGCGGCGAACACGCCGTTGGAATCGAACGAGCCTTGTGCGGTCGCGATCAGCAGGCCCATGCCTTCGCGCGCGCCGAGGAATTCGCCGACGATGGCGCCGACCAGCGCGAAGCCGAACGACACATGGAGGCTGGCGAGAATCCAGGACAGCGCCGAGGGCAGCACCACGGCGCGGGTCATCTGCCAGTTGCTGGCGCCAAGGATGCGCGCATTGGCGATCAGGTTCTTGTCGGCTTCGCGCACGCCCTGGAAGGCGTTGGCGAACACCACGAAGAACACCATCACGACGGCCAGTGCGATCTTCGAGGCCGCGCCGAGGCCGAGGGCCACGATGAAGATCGAGCCGAGCACGACACGCGGAATTGAATTCGCGACCTTGATGTAGATCGAGAACACGTCTGACAGGAGCTGGTTACGTCCCAGCGCGATGCCGCACAGGATGCCCATGGCGGAGCCGATCAGGAAGCCGGCGCCGGCCTCATAGATCGTCACCCAGATCTGTAACCATAGCGGCCCGATCGAGGTGCCGTTTTCGGTCCAGTCGATCAGCTTGGTGACGATGCCGGATGGCTGGCCGAAGAAGAACGGATCGATCACGCCGAGACGGACGCCGAATTCCCAGCCGCCGATCAGGACAACGAGAACGGCAAGGCGCAGCGCCAGCACGAGGCGCTGATGGCGGCGCATGCGCTGCACCGCGGTTTCGATACGGCCGTCGGCGGCGAGGGGGGCGGAGACGGTTGTTTCGGTCATTTTAGTGTCCCGCTCGCGCGCGCAACACTTCCTCGCGCAGGTCGTCGGAGATCTTTCGCGCAATCGCGATGAAACGTTCGTCGTAGCGCAGCGTCGCCACATCGCGCGGACGCGGCAGGTCGATCGTGTGCACCGATTTCACCCGCGCCGGGCGCGTGGTCAGCACGGCGACGCGATCGGCGAGCAGGATCGCCTCGTCGAGATCATGCGTCACGAACAGCACCGCGGATTTTGCCTGTGCCCACAGCTGCAGCAGTTCTTCCTGCATCAATTCCCTGGTCTGCACGTCAAGCGCGGAGAACGGCTCGTCCATCAGGAGCACCTGGGGATTGTTGATGAAGGTCTGCGCCAGCGCCACGCGCTTGCGCATGCCGCCGGAGAGCTGATGCGGATGATGATGTTCGAAGCCCTTGAGGCCAACACGCGTGATCCAGTCGCGCGCTTCGGCCTCCGCCTTGTCTTTCGCCACGCCGCGAAACAGCGGTCCGGCCATGACATTGCCGAGCACATCGCGCCACGGGAACACCGCGTCCTGCTGAAACACGAAGCCGACGCGGCGATCGACGCCGGTGACCGGCGCGTCGAACAATGTGACCTCGCCGCCTTGCGGGCGGGCGAGGCCGGCGATCAGCCCGAGCGTCGTCGACTTGCCGCAGCCGGTCGGGCCCACCACGGCCATGAATTCACCGGGCGCGATGGTGAGGTCGAAATCCTCCAGCGCGGAGAGAACGTCGCCCGAAGGCGTGACGAAGCGGCGGGCGACGTTCTTCAGCGCGACGGCGGAGGGCGATGCAATTGCCGTCATGCTCAGTTCGTCGCGTTGGCTTTGACCACGAAATCCGTGGTGTAGGTCTTGGTCAGATCGATGGTCTTGCCCTTGAGGTTCGGCGAGAAGCTGTTCAGCACGCTCAGCACCGATTCCGGTGCGCCCGCCGGCATCATGCCATCCACGGAATATTGCGGCTTGCCTTCCTTCAGGCCCTGCACATAGAGGTCGAGTTCGCCGGCATAATAGTCCTTCGGCATCTGCGCGGCGATTTCCTCCGGCGAGTGGCTGTTCATCCACTTCAAGGTCTTCACGAAGGCATTGACGACCTTCTGTGCCGTCTCCTTGTTCGCTTCCATCCATGCGCGGTCCATATAGAGACACGCGGCCGGATAATCGCCGCCGAGCGCGGCGCGGGTGCTTTCCGGCGTCCGCAGGTCGATGCCGACTTTTGCCGTGCCGTTCTTCACCGCGCGGGCCACCGTCGGCTCCGTGGTCATGCCGGAGACGATCTTGCCCTGCTGCATCGAAGCCAGGAACGTGTCGCCGGCGCCGACCGGCACCAGCGTGTAGTCCTGCATCTTCAGTCCGGCCTTGGCGGCGAGCGCGCGGGTCAGGAAGTCGGTGGCAGAGCCGAGGCCGGTGACGCCGAGCGCCTGGCCCTTCCAGTTGGCGGGATCCTTTAGTTTCTCCGCATCGGCAGTCTTCACCAGCACGACTTCGCCAGGCGCGACGGCGAATTGCACCACCGAGGTGATGAACTTGCCCTTGGACTGCAGGTCGATGGTGTGATCGTAGAAGCCGACCACGCCTTGCACTTCACGGGCGAGCAGCGCGGTCGCTGCCTGCGAGCCGGAGGTGGAGTTGAAAAGTTCGACGTCGAGCCCCTGTTCCTTGAAGAAGCCGAGCTGCGCCGCGAGTTTCGCCGGCAGATAGATCTGCTTGTCGATACCGCCAACCATGATCTTGATCGGGGTTTGCGCCGCAGCGGGGGCTGCAAGTGCAGCGGCGAGTGATACAGCCGCAATGGCTGCGGCGAAGAATTTGCGCATAGGCGTTTCCTGACTTCTAAATTCGGCGCTGGTCTACTGCGCGGGGCGTCGTCCCGGCGCGATGCGCAAGCGCTCGCAACGGGGGCATCAGGCCCCGGCCTGCGTCAAACTGTCAATTGGCTATTGGCAGGTCACACCAGCAAAAAGCGCCCGCTCGGGGGAGCGGACGCCGTGCGAAAGCTTCATGGGGTTGGGTCTCTACAGCACGCCCAATACGATAGCGCCGACGAAGGCGATTGCCGCATAGGCGATCACAACGCTCAGTTGACCGGACATGGTCATGGGAACCCTCCCTTTGACGTTGTCGCGCGGAGTAACGCGAAGGCCGGCGATCCGTTCCCGCAGAAAAGAGAATGAAGTCGATCAATCGTTGTCAGCAGTACGGGCGTCGGCAACATGGTAAATCAAACGTGAATTCAATGCGTTGAAGAGTCTTTAAAACATTTCGACCACCTTGCGCGAATGACGCGCAGAGTTCGTTTGTATCTCGTCGGCTCCGTCGTCCTTGTATCGCTTGCGGGTTGCGGACGCGGTCTGTTTCAGACCCAGGAACGTGAGCCATGGCGTGCCGAGGCAGAAGTCGCATGTCTCAAATCCGGCACGGTGAAAGAAGGCGCTGATCTGGTTCGGATCAACCCGATTTCCGGGCCCGGTGTCTGCGGCGCTGAATTTCCCTTGAAGGTGGCGGCGCTCGGCGAGGCCAGCAGCAGCTACGGTTTTGCCGATGAAAGTTTGCGGCCGCCCGGCGGCATCGGCGGCGCAGGCCAGCCGCGTTGGCCGGTCCAGCAGCAGCCACAGACCATGGCGCGTCCTGCGAGCAGCTATCCGAATTCCTATCCGCAAGCCGCGCCGCAGCAGCCGTCCTATGGCGGTTCGTCTTACGGCGGCGCTGCCAATAACGGACCGATCTCGCTGAACGCGCCTGGCGTGCCGCCGGATAATGAAGACGAAATCGAATTGCCGCCGGAAGGCTCGCCGCAGGCGATGCCGGCACAGCAGTCGCAGCCGCGTGCGCCTTACGGCCGCTATAGTTCAGGTGTGCAGCAGAGCCAGCCGCCGCAGGATTATGCGCCGCAACGCCTTGGTCCGGGGCCCGGCAATGTTACGGGCTCAGTCGGCCCGGTCGCCGTGAAGCCGGTGGCGACGCTGGCCTGTCCGATTGTCTCGGCGCTCGACAAGTGGCTTGCGGAGTCCGTGCAGCCGGCAGCGATGCGCTGGTTCGGCGTCCGCGTCGCCGAGATCAAGCAGATCTCCGCTTATTCGTGCCGCGGCATGAACGGCAATTCGCGCGCGCATATCTCGGAACATGCATTCGGTAACGCGCTCGATATCTCCGCCTTCATCCTCGCCGATGGCCGCAGCGTCTCGGTGAAGGCAGGCTGGAAGGGCATGCCGGAAGAGCAGGGCTTCCTGCGCGACATCCAGGGCGGCGCGTGCCAGGTCTTCAATACCGTGCTGGCGCCGGGCTCCAACGTCTATCACTACGATCACATCCACGTGGATCTGATGCGCCGGCCGAAGCGCCCGGTGATCTGCCAGCCGGCTGCCGTGTCGGGCGAGGAGATCGCCGCGCGGGCGCAGAGCCGCAATCCCTATGCCAGCCGCAACAATGACTATGGCGGCGTGACCGGCTCGATCGGTCGCACGGCCAAGAAGTCCACGCGCAAATCGCCTGACGACGAGGACTTCTACGAGAACGAATAGGCTTGGGTGTCAGATGCGGTAGGCGGCGAGGAACATCCGCACCGCGCTGTCGACAACCTTGTCGATCTCCGCGGGCGTCGGCGTCGGTTTGGCCTGGAAGATGAAGGGCTGAAACAGCGTCGCCTGGCACGACATCATGAACTGCGCCGCTGCCAGTTCCGTATCCTCGATTTTCAGTTCCCTGGCTTTAACGCGCGCATCGAGATAGCCGGCGACTTGCCGGATCGCATGCGCCAGCACCGCTTCGTAAAAGCGCTTGCCGACATCGGGCATGCGCTCCGCGATCGCCATGACGGTGCGGATCGCCGAGCCGCCGCCGGGGCGGCACAGCAACTGAATATAGGCCCGGCCGAACTCGCCGAGCGTGGTCACCGCATCGCGTTCCGGATCGAGATTGAAGACGGCCTTGCCCTGTTCGAGCTTCTCCTGCTCGACGATCGACTCGAACAGCGCGCTCTTGTCGGTGAAATAGACATAAAGCGTCCCCTTGGAGACGCCGGCGGCACGCGCGATCTCGCCCATGCTGGCGCCGTCAAAGCCCAGATCCAGAAAGACTTTTCGCGCGCCGTCGAGAATCTGGCGGCGTTTGGCGCTGTCTTCCTCGCCGACCGGCGGGAGGGGGGCAGGGTGGGAGGCAACCATTCATTCAGCCTGTTCGATGAATCAGCGGGGGACCGCCCCGGGATGAAACTGGAATAACGCTAAATCGTGATGAACTGGTCAAACCGTATCTTGACCGAACCGTTCGGTCAATTTACATATTGTCACAGCAAGCGGGGGCCCGGCCTGTCGGCAGGTCTCCGCATTTACATGCTTGAGGAGGCCGGAATGGCCGGACCACGCGACCAGGCTGCCCGTATCATTCGCCCGGAAGGCGAGGCTGACAGCGCGCCGGTGCGCGTCGTGTCGCCTGTCGCCGAGGAGCCTGCTGCCCGCGGTCCCGCGGATGCCCCCGCGCCTGAACAGCCCGCGGCCGCAGCGCCGCCAGCTGCCGCGCAAACCGCTGCGCCGAAGTCCGGCAAGAAGAAAAGGGTGTTGCTCGGCGTTGGCGCATTGCTCGCCGCTGCGGCCATCTATTATGGCGTGAACTATTATCTGGTCGGACGCTTCATCGTCTCGACCGACGACGCCTATGTGCGCGCCAACAACACCACGCTCGGCGCGCGCGTCTCCGGCCATATCGCGCAGATCCTGCCCGGCGACAACGTGCTGGTGAAGGCCGGTGACGTGATCTTCAGGATCGACGACGGCGACTACCGGATCGCGGTCGATGCCGCCAAGCGCAAGATCGAAACCCAGAAGGCGACCATCGACCGCATCGGCCGTCAGGTTGGCGCACAGGAAAGCGCTGTGGAACAGGCGCAGGCGCAACTCGCGTCCGCCGATGCCGCGGCCAATCGCGCCTCGCTCGAATTCGACCGTCAGGAAACGCTGAGCAAGCAAGGCTTCGCCTCGCGTTCGGTCTATGAGACCTCGCAATCGAACCGCGACCAGACCTCGGCTGCCGTTAAGGCTGCGAAGGCTTCGGTCGATTCCGCCAAGAGCGCCGTCGAAGTCACCAGGGCACAGCAGAACGAAGCCCGCGCGCAACTCGCCGAATTGCAGAGCGCACTGGACAAGGCCGAGCGCGACCTCGATTTCACCACCGTGAAGTCGCCGGTGGATGGCATCTTCTCGAACCGTCTGGTCTCGACCGGCGATTTCGTGAGCATGGGCCAGCGTCTCGGCAATGTCGTGCCGCTCAACGACGTCTATATCGACGCCAACTTCAAGGAGACGCAACTGCGTCGCCTGAAGCCCGGCCAGCCGGTCTCGATCGAGCTCGATGCCGATAGCAGCCGCGCCATCGAGGGCACGGTGGAGAGCCTCGCGCCTGCCGCCGGCTCGGTGTTCACGCTGCTGCCGCCCGACAACGCAACCGGCAACTTCACCAAGATCGTGCAGCGCGTGCCCGTGCGCGTCCGCGTGCCGGCGGATATCGCGAAGCAGCATATCCTGCGCGCCGGCATGTCGGTCTATGTCCGTGTCAACACCAAGCCGGGTGCTACGCCTGCGCAGTAACGGATCACGCTGATGTCGTCAGCATCGACAACCCTGTCAGGAACACCGCCGGCCGCGCCGGTGGATGCGGACCGGATTGCGCCGAAGCGCCTGTTCGCATTCCTGATCATGGTGTTCGGCATGTTCATGTCGATCCTGGACATCCAGATCGTTTCGGCTTCGCTGTCGGAAATCCAGGCCGGCCTGTCCGCATCCTCCAATGAAGTCTCGTGGGTGCAGACCGCCTATCTGATCGCGGAGGTGATCGCGATCCCGCTATCCGGCTTCCTGTCGCGCGCGTTCGGCACGCGTTTGCTGTTCGCGATCTCTGCAGCGGGCTTCACCTTCGCCAGCCTGATGTGCGGCTTCACCTCATCCATCGAGCAGATGATCCTGTGGCGCGCGATCCAGGGCTTCCTTGGCGCCGGCATGATCCCGACCGTGTTCGCCTCGGCCTATACGGTCTTCCCGCGCTCCAAATTCCACATCGTCGCGCCGATCATCGGCCTTGTCGCCACGCTGGCGCCGACCATCGGCCCGACGGTGGGCGGCTATATCACCGACGTGATGTCGTGGCACTGGCTGTTCTTCATCAATGTGGTGCCGGGCATCGGCATCACCATCGGCGTGCTCGCGCTGGTGGATTTCGACGAGCCGCATTTCGAACTGCTCGATCACTTCGACTGGTGGGGCCTCGGCTTCATGGCCGGCTTCCTCGGCTCGCTCGAATATGTGCTGGAGGAGGGGCCGCGCAACGACTGGTTCGCGGACGAATCCATCGCGACCTTCGCCGTGATCTGTGCGTTTTCGGCGGTCGCTTTCTTCTGGCGCGTGCTGACGGCAAGGGAGCCGATCGTCGACCTGCGCGCCTTTACCAATCGCAACTTTGCGCTCGGCTCGACCTTCTCCTTCTGCATCGGCATCGGTCTGTACGGCCTGACCTACATCTATCCGCGTTATCTCGCCGAAGTCCGCGGCTATAGCGCGATGATGATCGGCGAGACCATGTTCGTCTCCGGCATCGCCATGTTCCTGATGGCGCCCATCGTCGGCCGCCTGATGACCAAGGTCGATTTGCGCATCCTGATCGCCACCGGCCTCGTGCTGTTCGCCGCGGGCACCTGGCAGATGACCTGGATCACGCGCGATTTCGATTTCTATGAATTGCTGCTGCCGCAGATCCTGCGCGGCATGGGCATGATGCTGGCCATGGTGCCGATCAACAACATCGCGCTCGGCACGCTGTCGCCGCAGATGCTGAAGAACGCCTCGGGCCTGTTCAATCTCACGCGCAACCTTGGCGGCGCACTCGGGCTCGCGATGATCAACACCGTGCTCGACCACCGTACCGATTTCCATATCACGCGGCTGCACGACAAGGTCACCTGGGGCAACGCCAAGGCGGTCGAGACGCTCAACATGTTCACCCAGAAATTCCAGGGCATGGGCGATGCCTCGCGCATGGCGATGAAGCAGCTGTCGCAGATCGTCCACCGCCAGGCCGTGGTGATGGGCTTCGGCGATGCGTTCTTCATGCTGTCGGTGTTCTATGTCGGTCTCAGCCTGATGGTGATGCTGCTGAACAAGCCCAGCAATCCCGCCAATGCGGGCGGCGGCGGGCACTGATCATTGATTGGTGCATCTTGCTTTAATCGCAGAGGTTGTGCTTTTGTTTCTGGATGTGTCCAGAAATTTCAATTCCCGCCGAATCTATTTGGAAGAAAGCGCACAAGCGCGCTGCGCTTTGGGTCGCTGCAACCGTTGCCGTGACGACCATCACGTGGCTTGTCGGGCTCGGTCTATTGCTACACGTTGCTAATCGTACTCACGTTGATATTCCTGCAGCGCTTGCGTCAAAGCTCTCCCTTCTGGACGGCAACCCAACACTGATTTTCGCTGGAGACAGTCGGATGGCGTTTCAGGCTGACCCGATGCTAGCCGCTCAGGTTATGGGCTTGCCGGAAGGGCGCGTCGTTAACATCGCGTATTTGGCCGGAGAGCCGCTGGCTTTTCTTGCCGCCGCACATGCGCGGCCGGAGGTTTTCTCAGGCGCCCACGTTGTTCTCAGTGTCACCGCGTTGATTTCCAACGATGGCATAGCAAACGCCGCAATTTTCCCTCCGGATGTCGCAGCGCGCATGTCGGTTGGTGAGCAAATGACGATGTTCCTGCCTATGCGAGTGGGAACATTGATCCATTATATTCGAGAAGCGTTCAGATCGCGTTTTGCAGCAGATCGCAAGATTGCGGTCTACGGTCCGAAGCCCCCTGACTACGGTCTCGAGAGGCTTCCTGTCCAACCTAATTATTCTTGGCCTAATGATATCAGCAGCCATCAGCACTACAGAAATTGGAATATTTCGGGGGTCAAAGCGCGTCATGAAATTTTTGCGCTATGCGAATTGGCAATACGGACACGAAAACTCACGGTCGTGTTGCCACCTTGGGCACCTAAGTATGATCGAAGCAAGGAGCCTTCCTGGAAAGCGAAGGACGAGGCAAATGCAGCATTAATCAGAGACGCTGGCCAACAATGTGGATACGAAGTCCACGAAATTCATCTTGTGCCGGGACTTGAGCTGCAACACTTTGCTGACGAACAGCATATCAATGTATTGGGCATCCCTATCTATACCCGCTATCTCATGTCGCGATTGAAGTTTTAACCGCGCATGCAGTTCAGTTCGTTCACGTTCCTGTTTCAGTTTCTGCCTGCAGTGTTGCTGGCCTTCGCGGCAGCGCGGCGCCACTCGCCACGCGCAGGCGTTCTGGTGCTCGCTGGCGCCTCGCTGTTCTTCTACGGCGCCTGGAAACCGATCTATCTTCTACTGTTTCTCACCTCAATCTGCTGCAATTTCTGTCTCGGCTTGCTGATGGCCGATCCTCGGTATTGCCGCTCTTTGGGAATGCTCGGTGTTGCATTGAATCTCGCAACGCTCTGTTACTTCAAATATGCCGGGTTTCTGCTTGACACGGTCGGGGCGCTAAGCGGCGTGCCGATGCCACTGACCAATATCGTTCTGCCACTCGGCATCTCGTTCTTCACCTTTCAGCAAATCGCCTATCTGGTCGACGTGATGCGCGGCGCCAAGGTCGAGCGCGATATCGTCAGCTATACGCTGTTCGTCTCGTTTTTCCCGCATCTGATCGCCGGTCCGCTGGTCCATCACGCCGAGATGATTCCTCAGTTCAGGCGAGCTGGCAGCACGCGCACGGCGTCGATGGCTGCGCGCGGTCTTGCGATCTTCGTGGCGGGCCTGTTCAAGAAGGTCGTGATCGCTGACAATCTCGCGCAGTTTGTGTCGCCGGTGTTCGCGCATGTCGATGCCGGCGGCAGTGTGACGACGGCATGGGCATGGCTCGCGACACTCAGTTATACGCTCCAGATCTATTTCGATTTCTCCGGATATTCGGACATGGCGCTTGGCCTCGGCCTTTTGTTCGGCATCCGTTTGCCGGTGAATTTCCGCTCGCCCTACCGCGCTACTTCGATCATCGAGTTCTGGCGGCGCTGGCACATCACGCTGTCGCGTTTCCTACGCGACTATCTTTACATCCCGCTGGGAGGCAATCGTCTCGGTGAGATCAGGCGCTATATCAATCTACTGCTGACGATGCTGCTTGGTGGCCTGTGGCACGGCGCTGGTTGGAACTTCGTGGTGTGGGGTGGATTGCACGGGCTGTATTTGTGCATCAATCACCTCTGGCGCGGTGGTCGTGATGTGAAGCAGGACGGCGCACTATCGCTGGCAAGGATAGCTGGTTGGGCAGTGACATTCGTGGCGGTCGTCATCGCCTGGGTGTTTTTCCGCGCGGGGACCGTCGCGGGGGCGTGGCAGATGCTGCGCGGTCTGTCTGGGCAGGGTGACCAGGCTCATGCCTATGTATCCCCAGGCGTTTTGCGCGTGATGGATTTGCCGATTCTGCTCGGCGCGGGCCAGCTCTGGCTGGCGGGAAGCATCATCCTTGGCATGGCGATGGTCGTGGCCCTTGCCATGCCCAATGTGCCGCAAATTTTTGGCTATCGTGAATACAGGCGCGCACCCGAGCCATCGGCTTTGGTGCGGTGGCGTCCGAATGCCCTATGGGCACTCCTCGTGGCAATCGCTTTCACAATCGCGCTATTCGGTATGTGGCAGCGGCTTGAGTTCTTGTATTTCCAGTTCTAAGGGCGCTTTCGCGGCGCCGCAGCGTGCTCGCCATCATGTTGCCAAAAGCCGGCGGCACATCTATAAAACTAACTTCCATTGCTCGAACCCGAGGGAGAGTCTGCATGAAGTCGATTGATCTGCTCTCCGGAATTCTCGGTTCGGTGCGCGCATGCGGGTTTATGCGGGTTCATTGAGCCCCGGTTCCGCCTCTGCCGGTCGGGCCTGATGTCCCGATCATCCTGATCTTTCCCGTTTCTGTACTTTTAGGACGCTCGCGCTCGGCCTGGCCGTTGCGCGTCAAACCATGGAGCCGGTCTGCGCAGGGGCGCTGCCGGATGAAGTCATGACTCTGAAATCGAAGGACCGCGCCGCTGCCATCCGCGTGGTGATCCCTTTCGTGATCCGGCACTGGTTCCGGCAGCCCGGGCGCGCGGTGACAGTTGCTGTCGGTTTGCTCGGCGCAACGGTGGCCGATCTGTTCATGCCGCTGTTCTCGGGCCAGCTGGTCGATGCCGTCACCAAAGGCGGAACAGACCCGGCGGCGCGGCAGGCGGCGTTCATGGCGTTCGGCGCCATCGTCGCACTCGGTGCGTCGTCGATGCTGCTGCGGCTGCTCGGCATCCACGCCATCGTTCCGTTCACGCTGCGCATCATGTCGGATCTGTCGCGCGAGGCTTTCGCGCGCGTGCAGCGTTTTTCGACCGACTGGCACGCCAACAGCTTTGCGGGCTCCACGGTGCGCAAGGTCACGCGCGGCATGTGGGCGGTCGATCTGCTCAATGACACGCTGCTGATGGCGCTGCTGCCGTCGCTGGTGGTGTTGCTTGGCTCGATGCTGCTGCTCGGCTGGCATTGGCCGGCGCTGGGCGGCGTCATCGCCGTCGGCACGGTCGCCTATATCGCGATGACCGTGTGGTTCTCCACGCGCTACATCGCGCCGGCGGCGCGCGTGTCGAATGCATGGGACACCAAGGTCGGCGGCACGCTGGCCGATGCGCTGACATGCAACGCCGTGGTGAAATCCTTCGGCGCGGAAAGCCGCGAGGACGAGCGGCTGGGGCAGGTCGTCGGCCGCTGGCGCGTGCGCGTGGCACGGACATGGTTTCGCTACAACACCACCAGCACGGTGCAGCTCGCGGTGCTGCTGTGCGTGCGCACGGCGGTGATTGGTGGCGCCTTGTGGCTGTGGCTGCAAGGTCAGGCGACGGCGGGCGATGTCACCTATGTGCTGACGAGCTATGTCGTCATCCACGGTTATCTGCGCGATGTCGGCATGCACATCAACAACCTGCAGCGTTCGGTGAACGACATGGAGGAGCTTGTTGCCATCCATGATGTCGCGCTCGGCATTGCCGATGCACCCGACGCCAAGCCGATTGCCATCATGGGCGGCCGCATCTTGTTCGATGACGTGACGTTCCATTATGGCGGTCATGCCACGCCGCTCTATGACGGGCTGTCGGTCGACATCCGCGCCGGCGAACGCGTCGGTCTGGTCGGGCGTTCGGGCTCCGGCAAGACGACCTTCGTCAAGCTGATCCAGCGGCTCTACGATGTCTCGAGTGGTCGCATCATGATCGACGATCAGAACATCGCCGAGGTCACGCAGGAGTCGCTGCGCAGCCGGATTGCGATCGTGCAGCAGGATCCGATCCTGTTTCACCGTTCGCTGGCCGACAACATCGCCTATGGACGGCCCGGCGCCAGCATGGCGGCGATTGAACAGGCGGCGCGGCTGGCGAATGCGCATGACTTCATCACCCGGCTGCCGAAAGGTTACGGCACGCTGGTCGGTGAGCGCGGTGTGAAACTGTCGGGCGGCGAGCGGCAGCGTGTCGCGCTGGCGCGTGCATTCCTGGCCGATGCACCGGTGCTGATTCTGGACGAGGCGACATCGAGCCTGGATTCAGAGTCGGAGGCGCTGATCCAGGAAGCGATGGAGCGGCTGATGAAAGGCCGCACCTCGATCGTCATCGCGCATCGCCTGTCGACGGTGCGCAGCCTCGATCGCATCCTGGTGTTCGATCACGGGCACATCGCGGAAGAGGGCACCCATGCCACGCTCACAGCACGGCCGGGTGGCATCTATCGCGGTCTGTTCGAGCGTCAGGTGCTCGATCTCGATCGCACCAGTGCGGCGGGTTGATCCGACGGTGCTAAAACTGGCGAGGGGCCCGGCGTGTTGCGCCGGGCCCCTCGTTGTTCAGAAAGATATCAGCCGGCCTGTAAGCCGGGTTCTGTAGGGCATCGCCGATTTGCACCGGCGATACGTGACGGCCATTCCTCTGGGACCATAGTTGCCTATGGCCTCAAGCAACCTACCCGGACAGCGAGCGAGACATCACCCTGCAGTGTTATCGCCGAAGGCTTTCGCCGGAGCGAACTGACTGCGTTGCCGTCCCTATTCGGTTTTGCTCCCGGTGTGGTTTGCCATGCCGTTTCCGTTGCCGGATACGCGGTGCGCTCTTACCGCACCTTTTCACCCTTACCGCGCCAGCTCCTTGCGGAGGGAGGCGAGGCGGTTCGTTCTCTGTGGCACTTTCCCTGGGGTCACCCCCGCCGGACGTTATCCGGCACCGTATGTCGATGGAGCCCGGACTTTCCTCTCCCGCAGCCTTTCGACCGTAGCGGGAGCGGCCGTCCAGCCGACTGACCAGGAAGCCATGGGGGTTGCCGGCGCCGACGTCAAGCACTGACCGGCGGCGCAAGCCGTCAAAATAAATTATCTTGAAGATGTCGTTCTGCTGCCGGTTCGTTCGACTGACCGCATGATCCCGGAAAGTAGAAACCAGTTTCTGGACCCGATCATGCCCATGTCACGGCGAATGGCGCCGCTCAAGAGGAGACAACACCATGCAGTATCTGCTGATGATCTACCAGAACGAAGCCGAATACGCGAAAATGGACGCCGCCACAGGCAAGAAAATGCTCGAGGAATATGGCGCGTTCACCCAGTCCATCGTCCAGAGCGGCAATTTCAAGGCAGGCGACCGGCTGCAGCCGACGACCACAGCGACCACGGTGCAGGTGCGCAACGGCAAGATGCTCACCACCGATGGTCCGTTCGCTGAAACGCGCGAACAGCTCGCTGGCTACTATCTGATCGACGCGAAGGATCTCGATGCCGCACTGGCGATCGCGGCGCGGATTCCCGGCGCGCGGGTCGGTTCGATCGAGGTGCGGCCGATCTGGGTCTATAACTGACACCCATGACACCCGCCGAAATCGACAAGATCTTTCGCAACGAGGCGGGTCGCGCGCTGGCGACGCTGATCCGCCTCGTCGGCGATTTCGATTTGGCCGAGGATGCGTTGCAGGATGCCTTCGCGGTTGCGCTTGAAAGATGGCCAGCCGCGGAGCCGCCAGCCAATCCGCGTGCGTGGCTTGTCAATGTCGGCCGCAACAAGGCGATCGACCGTGTCAGGCGTCTGGTATCGTTTCGCAGCAAGCAGGAACAGGTGACGCACGAGCTGTTGTTGAACGCGAGCGCAAATGACGATCACTGTGACGCCGCCATTCTCGACGACGACATGCTACGGCTGATCTTCATCTGCTGCCATCCGGCTTTCGCGCTCGAGGTTCAGGTGGCGCTGACGCTGCGGACCGTCTGTGGATTGAGTACCGCTCAGGTGGCACGGGCGTTTCTGATCGGCGAAGACGCCATGGCGCAACGGCTGGTCCGAGCCAAACAGAAGATCCGCATCGCCGGAATTCCCTATGAAGTGCCTGTGCGAGATGCGCTCGAACAGCGCCTGCGCGGCGTGTTGGCCGTGATCTATCTGGTTTTCACCGAAGGCTACGTCGCCACGTCAGGTGACGACCTGATGCGGCCAGACCTGGCGCGGGAAGCAATCCGGCTAGCTCGTTTGCTTGATGCGCTGATGCCGCAGCGCGGTGAAATCAAGGGACTGCTGGCGCTGATGTTGCTGCACGATGCGCGCCGTGCCGGGCGGCAGACCGCCGCCGGTGACATTATCTTGCTGGAGGAGCAGGATCGCGGGCTGTGGGACCGGCAGCAAATTCTCGAAGGGCTGGCGCTTGTCGAAGAAGCTTTGCGTCTGCCAGGGCGCCCTGAATTCTATGCGGTGCAGGCTGCGATCGCGGCACTGCATGCGCGGGCGTCAAGCTATCAAGCCACCGACTGGCCGCAGATCGCCGGGCTGTACGAAGTCCTGTTGCGGATCAGGCCGTCGCCGGTGATCGAACTCAATCATGCCGCGGCAGTGGCGATGGTCGATGGTCCGCTGCGTGCGTTGAATCTGATCGATGCACTGGAGGCACGAGGCGGACTCGGCGACTACGATCTGCTGCCGGCGGTGCGCGCCGATCTGCTGCGCCGTCTCGGCCGGCGCGATGCCGCGCGCGATGCGTATCATCGGGCCAGTGCAGCCACACAACTCGCACCGCTGCGCCGGCTCTACGCGCGCCGGCTGGCTGAATTGGATCGGCAGGAGGACTAAAGCGTTTTCGAGCGAAGCGGGCACCGGTTCGCGTCAAGAAAACGCGTCAAAACAAAACCTCTAGCGCGCGGCGGTCGTCGTCTCCGCCGGCAGGCTTGCGAGCAAGGCCTGCAGCGTCGTGAGCGTCGAGTGATCCACGAGACCGTCGACGCGCTCGGGACGGAAATGGCGCTGGAAGGCGGTGACCACTTCCATGGTCGGGGCATTGTACTGGCCATCGGTCTCGATGCCGTAGCCATAGCGCGCCAGGGCATGTTGCAGCGCCAGCACGTCGTCGCCTGCAGTGCCGAGTTTCATGGTTTCGCCGCGCACGATTGGCGCTGGCATCACCCAGTGGCCGACGCCGGAATTGGCGAGCGAGTGCCACGGGAATTTCTCGCCGGGATCCTTCTTGCGCGAGGGCGAGACGTCGGAATGGCCAAGCACGCGATGCGGCTGCAGGTCATGACGCAGCATGATGCCGCGGCACAGCGCGGTGACGGCGGCGATCTGCCGGCTCGGAAAATCCGGATAGCCCCAGTCATGACCGCGATTGATGATCTCGATGCCGATCGAGCAGGAATTGATGTCCTCCTCGCCGGCCCAGAAAGCGACACCGGCGTGCCAGGCCCGCTTCGCTTCCGGCACCGTCTGCACGATGCGACCATCTTCGAGCACAATGTAATGCGTCGAGACATCGGTGCCCGCGGTACACAGGCGCGTGATCGCGCCTTCAGGATCGGGCATGCCGGTATAGTGCAGCACGATCATGTCGGGCACGAGGCCCTTGTTACGCTCACCGAAATTCGGCGACGGGATCACATCGGAAACGACGGATGAATCCGGGGTAAAGGTCGGCATGTCCGCGGCGCCCTTGGGGATCGGGAGGGCGCGTTGACGCTTGGAGTCGGATCCAGCGGGCGCGGACGAAGATGATGCCATCAGAAAACTCAGATCAGTCACGAGAATGGCAGCACATATCGGTTGTGCCGCCGCGCTCTGTACTATCCTCGATTGGCGCCATGCTATGCAACGACTGCATGACACTTTTGCCCCATTTTTATTCACTGTGGGCTCAAGGCATCAGCACTACGATGAAACCGCCACTTGTAATTGATCGACTGCTCGCCAACCCATCAACGCTTTCTTAACGCTAAGTGCCGTTACTGAGTGGTGAAGAGCCAACCTGAAAAGGGCGGCCAAAGTTCCATTTTGACGTTCAGATCCCCATGGCCATCCCGAAGAATCCATGCGGACATCAGGCCTTTCCTGCGCAAAACGCGGGCGGCGCGTCGAATGGAACCCGCAATCGCGCGGCGATCGGGCTTTTCGGTCGGAAAAGCCGGGCGTCGCGCCGACAGTTGAGGCGACATGGGCCTGTTCGTGTCCAGTTTGATTTTGCGCCTCGATGCGAAGGAATGGAACGCGCCGTCTGCGTGGCTCCGGTGGGCGCGCGCATGAGTACGCCCGATACAAGACATATCTCCGTTCTCGGCGTTGAAGCCGTCGCCATGCTGAACCCGCGCGCCGGTGGTATTTATGTCGATGCCACGTTCGGCGCCGGCGGTTACTCCCGCGCGATCCTCGCGACGGAAGGAACCCGCGTCATCGCCATCGATCGCGACCGGACGGCGATTGCCGGCGGTTTCGATCTCGTCGACGCATCTGGCGGTCGTCTCACGCTGGTCGAGGATCGTTTCTCCAATCTCGCCGACGTGTGTGCTGCGCAAGGCGCGCCACTGGTTGACGGCGTTGTGATGGATGTCGGCGTGTCGTCGATGCAGCTCGATCAGGCCGACCGCGGTTTCTCGTTCCGCTTCGACGGCCCGCTCGACATGCGCATGAGCCAGCATGGTCCGACCGCGGCTGATGTGGTGGCGAAAGCCTCCGAGGCCGATCTCGCCAATATCATCTACATCTTCGGCGAGGAGCGGCACTCCCGCTCTGTTGCCCGTGCGATCGTCGCGGCACGCAAGGAAGCGCCGATCGAGACGACGAAGCAACTCGTCGATATCGTGCAGAAAGTCGTGTGGGCCAAGCCCGGCGAAATCCATCCGGCGACGCGCACGTTCCAGGCGCTGCGCATCTTCGTCAATGCGGAGCTCGATGAACTCCACACCGCGCTCGCCGCTGCCGAGCGCGTGCTGAAGCCGGGCGGCCGGCTGTCGGTGGTCTCGTTCCATTCGCTGGAAGACCGCATCGTCAAGAATTTCATGACCGAGCGCAGCAAGACCGGCGGCGGATCGCGGCATCTGCCGGAGGTCGCCCAATCGAAGCCGCGTTTCTCGCTCGTCAACAAGCGTCCGATCATTGCGGGCGATGAAGAACTCAAGGCCAATCCGCGCGCGCGCTCTGCGAAGCTGCGCGGCGCCGAACGCACCGATGCGCCGGCACAGGACGCTGGTCCGTTGCCGGGCTGGCCGACGCTCGCTTCCGTGATGAGGGGAGGCTGACCATGCGGATCATCCACCTTCTCGTCATCGCCGTGCTCGTCTTCGCCGCCGCCTATGTCTATCGCATCAAGATGGAATCCACGGTGCGCACCGAGGCAGTGCTGCGCCTGCACGCCGATATTCGCGAGCAGCGCGACGCCATCGCCGGGTTGCGTGCGGAATGGGCCAAGCTCGACGCGCCGATGCGGCTGCAGGGCCTGGCCGAGCGACATCTCAAATTGCAGCCGATGACGGCGCAGCAATTCGACACGTTGAAGAACCTGCCGGATCGGCCGCCGAATTTCGCCAAGCCGGGTGAGCCCGATCCGATCGGCGCGATGATCCACACCATCGATCCGGATATCGTGACCGGTTCGCTGCCGGCGCCGGAGGATCCGCAGTGACAGGTCAACCGCTCGACCCGAACAAACCAATCGAACGGCCGCCGGAGCCCTGGCGCCAGCGCCTGATCCGCAGTCTGCTCTACGGGCGCAATGTCGATCGCGCGGCGAAAGCGCGCGCGCGCGTCGGCCTTGCGATGATCGCCTTCGGCGGTGTGTACGGCATCATCGCCGTGCGCCTCGTCATGTTCGCCGTCAATGGCGACACCCATGCCGAACGTCGCGCCACGCGTGACGCCATCGCTACCGCACGTCCCGATATCGTCGACCGCAACGGCGCGATCCTGGCGACCGACGTGAAGTCACCGTCGCTGTTCTCCGAGCCACGCCGCATCATCGACAAGGACGAAGCGGTCGAATTGCTCACCGGCGCATTGCCCGATCTCGATGGCGCAGAAGTGCGCGAGCGGATCATGAGCAAAAAGGGCTTTGCCTGGCTGAAGCGCGAGATCACGCCGCAGCAGCAGCGCGACATTCATCGCCTGGGCATTCCCGGCATCGGCTTCCTGCGCGAGAACAAACGCGTCTATCCCTCCGGCGCGGCGGTCTCGCATCTGATCGGTCTGACCAATATCGACAACCAGGGCATCGCCGGCATCGAGAAATGGCTCGACAGCAACGGCCTTGCCGATCTGCATCGCGCGGGCTTTGCTTCCGATCGCCTGCAGAAGCCGGTCGAGCTCGCCGTCGATCTGCGCGTCGAGCACGCGCTGCGTGACGAACTGCTGAAGGCCAAGGCGAAATACAGCGCCAAGGCCGCATCGGGTCTGGTGTCAAACGTGAAGACCGGCGAGATCGTCGCCATGGTCTCGCTGCCTGACTTCGATCCGAACAATCCCAAGGAAGCGCACGATCCCGATCGCATCAACCGCCTGACCACGGGCGTCTATGAAATGGGCTCGACCTTCAAGACCCTGACGCTGGCGATGGCGCTGGACTCGGGCAAGGCCAATCTCAACACGATGTATGACGCGCGCTATCCGCTCAGCTATGGCAAGTTCAAGATCCACGACACCCATCCGGTGCCGCGTCCGATCTCGCTCGCCGAAGTGTTTACATTCTCGTCCAATGTCGGCGCCGCGAAGATCGCGCTCGGGCAGGGCGTCGAGGCGCACAAGGCGTTCCTGAAGAAGGTCGGTCAGCTCGACCGCCTGCGTACCGAATTGCCCGAGAGCGCGATGCCGATCGTGCCGAAGCGCTGGGGCGAACTCAACACCATCACGATTGCGTTTGGTCATGGCATGGCCGTGGCGCCGTTGCAGGCGGTGATGGGCGTCAATGCGATGATCAATGGCGGTCTGCTCATTCCGCCGACCTTCCTGAAACGCACCGAGGAAGAAGCACAGGCCATCGCCAAGCGCGTCGTCAAGAAAGAGACCAGCGACAAGGTGCGCTACATGATGCGCCTGAATGCCGAAACCGGCTCGGCGCGGCAGGCGGAAGCCAAGGCCAAGGGCTATTATCTCGGCGGCAAGACCGGCACGGCCGAGAAGGTCGTCAACGGCCGCTATTCGAAGAAGCAGGTGTTGAATTCCTTTACCGCTGTGCTGCCCATGGACAATCCGCAATTCCAGGTTCTGGTGATGCTGGACGAGCCGAAGGCGCTGCCGGAAACCCACGGTTTCATCACCTCGGGCTGGAATGCGGTGCCGACGGGCGGCAATGTGATCGCCCGTATCGCGCCGCTGCTCGGTCTGGAGCCTCGCTTCGATCTGGCGCCGTCCGACCGCCTTATTCTTGCGACATCCAAGGTGACTCAGTAACGCCGCATCTGCGCTTTACAGCCGGTGCAAAATGCGGTTTGCGTGGCGTTGCGGAACCCGATTTGTCACTCGATCTGGCCTGCCCGGAGCAGCATGAAACTACGCGATTTGTTCAACCCTGATGCCGTGATGGAGCCATCCGCAAGGGACCTCACCGTCACCGGACTTGCTGTGGACAGCCGCGCAGTCAAACCGGGCGATCTGTTCTTCGCACTGTCAGGCGCGAAGACCGACGGTTCGCGATTCATCGCGCAGGCGCTGGCGTCAGGTGCCGTCGCGGTCGCCGGCGCCCACAAGCCCGATAGTCTGTCCGTACCTTTTGTGAGCACGCCCAATCCGCGCCTTGCACTGGCTCTGGCGGCGTCGAAATTCTATCCGCGTCAGCCTGCGGTTGTTGCCGCCGTCACCGGGACATCAGGCAAGACGTCGGTCGCATCCTTTGCGCGCGAAATCTGGGGCCGTCTTGGATATGCCTCCGCCAGCATCGGCACCATCGGTCTCGTCTCGCCGAAGCGCACGGTCTATGGCTCGCTGACCACGCCGGATCCGATCTCGCTGCACCAGCAGATCGACGAGATCACCGGCGAAGGCGTGACGCATCTCGCGCTCGAAGCATCGTCGCACGGCCTCGATCAGTTCAGGCTCGACGGCGTGCGCGTCTCTGCCGCCGGCTTTACCAATCTGTCGCGCGACCACATGGATTACCATCCGGACGTCGCGCATTATCTCAGTGCCAAGCTGCGGCTGTTCCTCAATCTGGTCGTGGATGGTGGCGTCGCCGTGATCGCGGCCGATCATGAGCATTCGCCGCAAGTCATCCATGCCGCACAGTCGCGCCACTTGCGTTTGATGAAAGTCGGTCGCAAGGGCGACGGCACAGGTGAGGGCATTCGCCTTGTCGACGCCGTGGTCGAGGGCTTCGCGCAGAAACTCACACTTGAGCATCGCGGCAAGAGCCATCAGATCAGACTGCCGCTGGTCGGCGAATTCCAGATCGAGAACGCGCTGGTCGCGGCCGGTCTGGTGATCGGTACCGGCGGCGATGTCGATGCGACCTTCGCCGCGCTCGAACATCTCGAAGGCGCCAAGGGGCGTCTCGAGCAGGTCGGTGCGCATAATGGCGCGCCGGTATTTGTCGATTACGCCCACAAGCCCGATGCGCTGGCGAAGGCGCTGCAGGCGCTCCGTCCCTATGCGAAGCGCAAACTCGTCGTGGTGTTCGGCGCCGGCGGCGACCGCGACGCCGGCAAGCGGCCACTGATGGGCGAGATCGCCAGCGAGAATGCCGACCGCGTGATCGTCACCGATGACAATCCGCGCAGCGAGAATCCGGCAGCCATCCGCGCTGCCATCATGGCGGCTGCGAAGGGCGCCGTCGAAATCGGCGACCGCGCCGAAGCCATTCGCGTGGCTGTCGAAGGTCTGCAGCCCGGAGATGCCCTGCTGATCGCCGGCAAGGGTCATGAGACGGGACAGATCGTCGGTACCCGCACGCTGCCTTTCAGCGATCACGAGGCCGCCGCAGCGGCGCTTGCCAAGAGGACTGCATGAGCGAGTTTCTTTGGACATCGGCCGCGATGGTCGAGGCGATGCACGCCACGACCCAGGGCGCGCTGCCGGAAGGCATCACCGGCATCTCCATCGATACCCGCACCATCAAGCCGGGCGAGGCTTACTTCGCCATCAAGGGCGATGTGCATGACGGCCACGCCTTTGTCGAGGCTGCGCTGAAAGCCGGCGCGGCCCTCGCTGTTGTCGAATCCGCGCAGCGCGACAAGTTTCCCGCCGATGCGCGCCTACTCGTCGTTGAGGATGTCCTCGCAGGTCTTGTCGAACTCGGCATCGCCTCGCGTGCACGCCTCAAGGCGCCGGTGATTGCGATCACCGGTTCGGTCGGCAAGACCTCGACGAAGGAAGCGCTGCGCCGCGTGTTGGAAGCGCAGGGCAAAACTCATGCCTCGGTCGCGTCGTTCAACAATCACTGGGGCGTGCCGCTGACGCTGGCGCGCTGCCCGGCCGATGTGCGTTTTGCGATCTTCGAGATCGGCATGAACCATGCCGGAGAAATCGAGACGTTGGTGAAGATGGTGCGGCCGCATTACGCCGTCATCACCACCGTCGAGCCGGTGCATCTGGAATTCTTCGCCGGTGTTGAAGCCATCGCCGACGCCAAGGCCGAAATCTTTTCCGGGCTCGAACCCGATGGCGTCGCGATCCTCAATCGCGACAACTCGCAATTCGCGCGGCTACAGAAGAGCGCCAAGAAGGCCGGTGTCTCGCGCATCGTCTCGTTCGGCGCCGACAAGAAGGCCGAGGCGCGTTTGCTCGACGTCTCACTGCATCCGACCTGTTCGGCCGTGCATGCGAACGTTCTCGGTCACGATGTCACCTACAAGCTCGGCATGCCCGGCCGCCACATGGCGATGAACTCGCTGGCGGTGCTGGCCGCGGCGTCGCTGATGGGGGCTGATCTCGCGCATGCGGCGCTGACCCTGTCGCAGGTCGTGCCTGCTGTGGGCCGCGGCGTTCGCCATATCCTGGAAGTCGCAGGCGGCGAGGCGACACTGATCGACGAGAGCTACAACGCCAATCCCGCCTCGATGGCGGCGGCCATCAACGTGCTCGGCGCAGCGGCCATCGGGCCAAAGGGCCGCCGCATCGCGGTGCTCGGCGACATGCTCGAACTCGGCCCCGATGGCGCGAAACTTCATGCCGGGCTGCTGGATGCGGTCCAGTCCAATGGCATCGATCTGGTATTTTGCTGTGGTCCCTTGATGCGCAACCTTTGGGACGCCCTTTCCACGGGCAAGCGGGGCGGCTATGCCGGGGATGCGGCGGCGCTCGAATCGCAGGTGCTTTCCGCGATCCGTGCCGGTGACGCCATCATGGTCAAGGGCTCGCTCGGCTCGAAGATGAAACCGATTGTCTCCGCGCTCGAAAAGCGCTTTCCCGGCAACGCCGCGCTCGACGACGCCGCGGTATAGGGCGGACTGAATGTTCTACTGGCTGATCGATTTTGCGGGCACCGTCCCGGTGTTCAACGTGTTCCGCTACATCACCTTCCGCACCGGCGGCGCGGTGGTCACCGGCGCACTGTTCGTGTTCCTGTTCGGACCCTGGATCATCGACAATCTGCGCCTGCGCCAGGGTAAGGGCCAGCCGATCCGCACCGACGGCCCGCAGTCGCATCTGGTCAAGGTGGGCACGCCGACTATGGGCGGGCTGATGATCCTGTCCGGCCTCGTGGTCTCCACGCTGCTCTGGGCCAATCCGCGCAATCCCTATGTCTGGATCGTCCTCGCCGTCACGCTCGGCTTCGGCTTCGTCGGTTTCTATGACGACTATCTGAAAGTGACCAAGCAGAGCCACAAGGGCTTCGCCGGTCGTACGCGCCTTATGATCGAGTTCATCATCGCCGCTGCCGCCTGTTTCGCTTTCGTCAAGCTCGGCCGCGATCCGCTGTCCTCATCGCTGGTGATCCCGTTCCTCAAGGACGTGATCGTGAATTTCGGCTGGTTCTTCGTGCTGTTCGGCGCCTTCATCGTCGTCGGCGCCGGCAATGCTGTGAACCTCACCGATGGTCTCGACGGTCTCGCCATCGTGCCTGTCATGATCGCCTCCGCCTCGTTCGGCATGATCGCCTATCTCGCCGGCAATGCGGTGTTCTCGGATTACCTGCAGATCAACTACGTCGCGGGCACCGGCGAACTCGCGGTGCTGTGCGGCGCGGTGCTGGGCGCAGGCCTCGGCTTCCTCTGGTTCAATGCGCCGCCGGCCTCGATCTTCATGGGCGACACCGGTTCGCTGGCGCTGGGCGGCATGCTCGGCTCGATCGCGGTGGCTGTGAAGCACGAGATCGTGCTCGCTGTCATCGGCGGCCTGTTCGTGCTCGAAGCGGTGTCAGTCATCGTGCAGGTCACGTCCTTTAAGCTCACCGGCAAGCGCGTGTTCCGTATGGCGCCGATCCATCACCATTTCGAGCAGAAGGGTTGGACCGAACCGCAGATCGTCATCCGCTTCTGGATCATCTCGGTGATGCTGGCGCTTGTCGGCCTCTCCACGCTCAAGCTGCGGTGACCGCGTGATCCCCGTCACATCCTTCGCTGGCAAGACAGTCGCCGTGTTCGGCCTCGGCGGGTCAGGCCTCGCGTCGTGCCACGCGCTGCAGGCGGGTGGTGCGGAAGTCATCGCCTGCGATGACTCGATCGACAAGATGGTCGAAGCCACGCAGGCCGGATTCATCACCGCTGACTTGCGCACGGTCGCATGGGGTAGTTTCGCTGCATTGATCCTGACGCCCGGCGTGCCGCTGACGCACCCCACGCCGCACTGGACGGTGGTTGCTGCGAAGGCAGCAGGCGTCGAGGTGATCGGCGACATCGAACTGTTCTGCCGCGAACGCAAGCTGCACGCGCCCGATGCGCCGTTCATCGCCATCACCGGCACCAACGGCAAATCCACGACCACGGCACTCATCGCGCATCTGATGCGCGAGGCCGGCTTCGATACGCAGATGGGCGGCAATATCGGCACCGCGATCCTGTCGCTGGAGCCGCCGCGCGCTGGCCGCGTTCATGTGATCGAGATGTCGTCCTACCAGATCGATCTCACGCCCTCGCTCGATCCCTCCGTCGGCATCCTGCTCAATGTCACGCCTGATCACATCGATCGCCACGGCACGCTGGCGCATTACGCTGCGGTGAAGGAGCGTCTCGTCGCCAGCGTGCAGGCGAGCGGAACGGCCATCGTCGGCGTCGATGACGACTGGTGCAGCAAGGCGGCCGATCGCATCGAGCAATCCGGCAAGCGTGTGGTCCGCGTCTCCGTCGAACATCCGCTGGCCAATGGCCTCACCATCCGCGGCAGCAGCATCGTCCGTAATGCCGGCGGTGCGCAGAGCGATCTCGTCGATATCGCCGGCATCGGCTCGCTGCGCGGTCTGCACAATGCGCAAAACGCCGCCTGCGCCTCGGCGGCGGCACTGGCGCTGGGCGTCAGTCCAGCCGTGCTGCAAAAGGGACTGCGCTCGTTCCCCGGCCTCGCCCATCGCATGGAGCAGGTCGGTCGCCAAGGCGCCACGCTGTTCGTCAACGACTCCAAGGGCACCAATGCCGACGCCGCCGCCAAGGCGCTGTCGTCCTTCAACCACATTTTCTGGATCGCCGGCGGCAAACAAAAGGAGGGCGGCATCACCTCGCTCGCCGAATTCTTCCCGCGCATCCGCGGCGCCTATCTGATCGGCGAAGCCGCGAACGACTTTGCGCAGACGCTGGACGGCAAGGTGCCCTATGAGATCAGCGTGACGCTGGATGTCGCGGTGGCCAATGCCGCGCGCGACGCCGCGGAAGCGGGCCTCGCGGAGCCGGTGGTGCTGCTGTCACCCGCCTGCGCGTCCTTCGACCAGTTCCGCAATTTCGAGATCCGCGGCGACCGGTTCCGGGAACTGGTGCTGGCGCTGGATGGGGTGAGGGCGGTTTAGCTCTCCCGTCACAACAAACTCCGTCATGCCCGGGCAAAGCGCGAAGCGCGGCTTCGCTTGACGTCCCGGGCATCCACGTCTTCCCAGGGCTGGTATCCAAGACGTGGATGGCCGGGACAAGCCCGGCCATGACGTGGAGAGAGATCGGGCGCCCGCCCCATTCTCCACAATTTTTCACAATCTCTTAACCCTCTGGCAACCACGATGGCCCATCGATAGGAGTTCATCGACCCGCAGGACGCGCCCATGATCTCTCGCGAACAACGCACACCGCTCAGCGAATGGTGGTGGACCGTGGACCGCCTGCTGCTGGCGGCGATCATCGCGCTGATGCTGGCGGGGGTGATCCTGTCGCTGGCGGCGTCGCCGCCGGTTGCGACCCGCATCGGGCTCGATCCGTTCCACTTCTTCAACCGGCACATCCTGTTCATGGTGCCGTCGGTCGTCGTGCTGATCGGCGTGTCCTTCATGTCGCCGCGGCAGATCCGCCGTTCGGCGCTCGTCGTGTTCGCGCTCTCGATGATGCTGATCGTCGCGACCTTGCTGATCGGGCCGGAAGTGAAGGGCGCCAAGCGCTGGATCACCATTCTCGGCATCAACATCCAGGCGTCGGAATCCGCCAAGCCGGCTTTCGTCGTGATCGCCGCCTGGCTGTTCTCGGAATCCGCGCGCAAGCCGGAGATGCCCGCAACCTCGATGGCCATCGTGCTGCTGATGATGCTGGTGTCGCTGCTGGTGATGCAGCCTGACTTCGGTCAGACCATGCTGATCCTGATGGCCTGGGGGTCGCTGTTCTTCATTGCCGGCATGCGCATGGTCTGGGTGTTCGGCCTCGGCGCGACTGCGGCAGGCGGGCTATTGATGGCTTACTTCCTGGTGCCGCACGTCGCCGGCCGTATCAAACGCTTCATGGATCCCGCCTCGGGCGATACGTTCCAGGTCGATACCGCGATGGAAGCGTTTTCGAATGGCGGCTGGTTCGGCCTCGGGCCGGGCGAGGGCATCGCCAAGCGCAGCCTGCCGGACAGCCACACCGACTTCGTCTTTGCCGTGGGCGCCGAGGAGTTCGGCATCCTGCTGTGTCTCGCAGTGCTCAGCCTGTTTGCCTTCATCGTGATCCGCGCGATGTCGCGCGCTTATGCGACCGAAGACCTGTTCTCGCGCTTCGCGGCCTCCGGCCTCGCCATCCTGTTTGGCGTACAGGCAGCGATCAACATGGCGGTCAATCTGCATCTGATCCCGGCTAAAGGCATGACGCTGCCCTTTATCTCCTATGGTGGTTCGTCGATGATCTCGCTGGCTTACAGCGTTGGCATGCTGCTCGCTTTGACCCGGATGCGTCCGCGCACTGAAGTCGAGGCGATCGACGCCCACGTCGCGCGCACTTACGCGTGATGAGTACCGCGCCCCTCATATTGCTCGCGGCGGGCGGCACTGGCGGACATCTGTTTCCGGCGGAAGCGCTCGGCGTCGTGCTGATGAAGCGGGGCTTGCGCGTGCGTCTGGTCACCGATCCGCGGGCGCTGAAATATAGCGGGCTGTTTTCGCGCGAGATGATCGATGTGGTGCCGAGCGAGACGCTGCGCGGCCGCAATCCGATAGCGCTGGCGCGCACCGCCATCATGCTTGCCGCCGGCACCGCGATGGCGCTGAATCTCATGCGCAGCCTGAAGCCAGCAGCGGTGATCGGTTTCGGCGGCTATCCGACAGTGCCGCCGCTATTCGCTGCGCGTCTGTTCGGCATTCCCAGCCTGATCCACGATTCCAACGCCGTGATGGGCCGCGCCAATCGCATGCTGTCCGGCAAGGTCAGCGCGATCGCCACATCGCTGCCCGGCGTGCTCGACCGCGATCCCGAATTGTCGAAGAAGACCACCACCACGGGCACGCCGATGCGCCCGGCGATCCTCGCCGCCGCCGCCGTACCCTATGTCGCGCCCGATCCCACCGGGCCGCTGCGCCTGCTCGTCGTCGGCGGCAGCCAAGGCGCGCGCATCATGGCCGATATCGTGCCACCCGCGATCGAACGTCTCGAGCCCGCGCTGTGGGATCGTCTCATCCTCACACAGCAGGTCCGCGACGAAGACATGAGCCGCGTGCGTGCGGTCTATGACAAGCTCAAGATCAAGGCCGAGCTCGCGCCATTCTTCAGCGATCTCCCTGCGCGTCTCGCCTCAAGCCAACTGGTGATCTCGCGCTCCGGCGCCGGCACCGTCGCCGAACTCGGGGCCATCGGCCGTCCGTCCATCCTGGTGCCGCTGCCCGGCGCGCTGGATCAGGACCAGTTCGCCAATGCCGGTGTGCTGGCGGATGCGGGCGGTGCACTCCGCATTGCACAGGCTGATTTCACGCCGGATCGTCTGGCAGCGGAAATCTCGGCACTGGCCGGCGAGCCGGCGCAACTGACTGCAATGGCATCTGGTGCACGCAAGGTCGGCCGGCTCGATGCAGCGGATCGGCTGGCGGATCTCGTCGCCAAGGTCGCGAAGATTTAAGTGAGTTCTCTCGGTTGTCGTCCCCGCGAAGGCGGGGACCCATACACGCTGGAAATATAACTAGCATTCCGTCGTTATGGTTCTGCCGTTCTAAGTACACCGACCGTGGTTATGGGTCCCCGCCTTCGCGGGGACGACACCGGAGAGGCTATAGCCTCTCCGTCTCCACCAGATAAGCCAGAAACGCCCTTACCCGCGCAGGCAACCGTCCGCCATGGCCGACGAACACCGCGTGCAATGACATCACTTAGCGAACAGCGGTTGGCCTGCTACAAGTTGCCTGCAAGTAAGACACCGGGGCGAGGGCAGTGCACAGCAATCAACTGGAGAAAATCCCGGAGCCCCAACGCGACACCGCGCATTCGGCCATCGCTACCGCGTTAGGTCGCGTGACGATCGACGCCATCAAACCCGTTCCGGGTGGCGTCTCAGGCGCGTTCGTCTACCGCGTGGATGCTGGCGGCCGACGCTACGTGTTGCGGATGGAGGGCCTTGCCAGTCCGCTGCGCAATCCGCACCAATATACGTCGATGCGTATCGCCGCAGAGGCAGGGATCGCGCCGCGGCTCTATCATGTGGACGAGGTCGCCCGCGTGGCGGTGATGGACTTCATCGTCGAACAGCCCTTGCAGTCCTATCCCGGCGGTCCCCATGCTTTGGCGCAAGCTCTGGGAAAGATGCTGCGGCGCTTGCAAGCGACGCCGAGGTTCGGGCGCTTCGTCGATTATCCAGATATCACCGCCCGGCTATGGGCCCATGTCTGCCGCACAAATCTGTTTGCGCCCGGCGTGCTCGATGCCCACACGCAGCGTTTGGCAGACCTTCGCAACGCCTATACGTGGAATGGCGACGAGGCGGTTTCCAGCCACAACGATATCCTGCCTCGCAATCTTCTGTTCGATGGCGAGCGTCTGTGGCTGGTCGATTGGGAGTCGGCCTATTGCAACGACCCGGTCGTCGACATGGCGACCATGCTCGATAACTTTGCGCCGTCACCTGAACTCGAAGAGGTGCTTTTGCAGGCATGGCTTGGTCACCCGCCCGATCGCAGCCTGCGCGATCGACTCGAACTGATGCGCGCGTTTACCCGTCTGTTTTATGCGGGCGTCCAGTTCAGCGCTGTAGCGACCGCGTCGCACTTGGTGCCGGACACAGACCTCTCGGCACCTACACTTGCGGAATTGCAGCAGGCCTTGCGTGACGGGCGGCTGGCGCCCGATGCGTTGGAGACCAGGCATCTGCTTGGAAAGATGTATCTCGCCGCATTTTTCACGGGCGAAAAACCGCCGGGTCTGCCTCCGCCGATTAGCGCGTTTCAGTTGATGGGGGCAGCGGAGGCATGACGACGAGGTGTTGAAACGCTACAACCTCACCCTCTCCACCAGATAATCCAGAAACGCCCGCACGCGTGCCGGCAACTGTCCGCCATGGCCGACGAATACGGCGTGGATCGGCTCAATATCGCCGGGATTGAACGCTTCGAGCACCGGCACTAGCCGTCCCGCTGCGATGTCGGCCTCGACATGAAAGCGTGCGAGCCGCGCAAGGCCCATGCCGGCGACGGCGAGGTGCTGCATGGCTTCGCCGTCGCTGACGAGCGCATTGCCTGATGGCATCACGGCGATTGTCTCGCCGTTGCGTTGCTTGAATGGCCAGCCGTTCTCCCATTTGGCAAAGCCGAAACGCAGCAGGTTATGATCGGCGAGATCGTCAGGTGTCTTCGGCGTGCCGCGCTCCTTGAGATAGCCGGGCGAGGCGACCACGACCATCCGGCTCTCGCCGAGCTTGCGCGCCAGCAAACGTGACTCGCGCATCGGGCCGACGCGAATGGCGACATCGGCGCGCTCTTCGAGAAGGTCGACCACGAGATCCGTCAGAACGACTTCGACCTTCACGTCGGGATAGCGCTTGGCGAAATCGGGCAGTAGCGGCAGCAGGAGACGCAGGCCGAAGGGCACGCTGGTATTGACGCGCAGCAACCCGCTTGGTGTTGCGCCAATCGCGGCCTCGCGTTCGGCCGCGCTGATCTCGTCGAGAATGCGCAGGGCGCGCTCGTAGAAAGCGCTGCCTTCCGGCGTGAGCTGAAGCTTGCGCGTCGAGCGGTTGATGAGCCGCACGCCGAGCCGCGCTTCCAGTCGCGCCACCAGTTTGCTCACGGCAGAGGGGGTCATCCGGAAGGCCCGCGCCGCGGTCGAAAAACCGCCGAGCTCGACCACGCGGGTAAACACTTCCATCTCGCCGGAGCGGTTGACGTCCAGTCGCGACATCTGGCTTCAATCTATTGAGTGAATTCAATTCACAAATATTGTGCCTTCGGCATGTCTATCTCATCAATTCCAGGAGGTCCACATCTCCCGTTGTCGGGCATCTGGCCCGTTTCACCCACGGGATAGGATCATGCCCCTCGCACTCTACGCGCTTACCGCCGGCGCCTTCGGAATCGGCGTCACCGAATTCGTCATCATGGGTCTCCTGATCGAGGTCGGCGGTGACCTCGGCGTGTCGATCCCGGCCGCGGGCCTGCTGATTTCCGGCTATGCGCTGGGTGTCGTGCTCGGCGCCCCGATCATGACCATCGCGACCAATCGATGGCCGCGCAAAACCGTGCTGCTGGTGCTGATGGGCATCTTCACGCTGGGCAATCTCGCTTGCGCTGTGGCGCCGGACTATTGGAGCCTGATGGCGGCGCGCGTGCTCACGGCTTTCGCGCATGGCACGTTCTTCGGTGTGGGCTCCGTGGTGGCGACGAGTCTTGTGCCCGAGAACAAGAAGGCATCGGCGATCTCCATCATGTTCGCGGGCCTGACGGTGGCGACCATTCTCGGTGTGCCGTTCGGCACGTGGCTCGGGCAGGGCTATGGCTGGCGCGCGACCTTCTACGCGGTGACGCTGGTGGGAATGGTTGCGATGGCTGCAGTGGCGCTGCTGGTCCCGCCGGTGAAAGCACCGGAAGAACACAGCAAGCTGTCCGAGGATCTCGCAGTGCTGGCGCGGCCCCAGGTGCTGCTCGGCCTGCTCACGACAATTCTGGGCTGGATCGGCATTTTCGCGCTGTTCACCTATGTCGCGCCAATCCTGACGAAGATTTCCGGCTTTTCCGATGCTGCCGTGTCGCCGATCCTGCTGGTGTTCGGCGCCGGCGCCATCGTCGGCAATCTCGCCGGTGGACGTCTTGCCGATCGCTGGCCGGCGGGGAGCGTGTTCGGAAGCCTCCTCGCTCTCGCCGTGACGCTCGCGCTGATCTCCTTCGCTGCGCATCATCAGGTCGCTGTCATCATCGCGATCGCGCTGCTTGGTGCCACGGCCTTCGCGACAGCCTCGCCGCTACAGATGGCGGTGCTGCGCCAGGCCCAGGGCGCCGGCCAGAGTCTCGCATCGAGCTTCAACATCGCCGCGTTCAATCTCGGCAATGCGATCGGCGCCTGGCTGGGTGGTGCGGTGATCGCCCATGGCGGCCTGAATGCGGTGCCATGGGTCGCCGCGCTGGCGCCGCTGGCCGGGGTCGTGGTGGCGCTCATTGCCAATCGCGCGGATCGCGCACAAGCGCCGGTTCCAGCTCCGGCGGAGTAGGCGCACACGGCGGATTCGGCTGATCCGCAAGCCAAATTTCCGTCTTTTTCGTCATGGCCGGGCTTGTCCCGGCCATCTGCGTCTGTTTGAAGGAGTCATCTGCCCGGCGCTGCGCCGGGCGTGGCGAGAGACGAGAATCCCCATGAGACTGCCGCGCGAGATCGGACCCATTCACTTTGTCGGTATCGGCGGCATCGGCATGAGCGGCATCGCCGAGGTGCTGTGCAATCTCGGCTACACCGTGCAGGGCTCGGACGCCTCCGAAAGCGCGAACGTCAACCGTCTGCGTGAAAAAGGCATCACCATTCATGTCGGCCACAAGGCCGATAACGTGTCGGGCGCCGACGTGCTCGTGGTCTCCACCGCGATCAAGCGCGACAATCCCGAATTGATGGCCGCGCGCGCGCAGCGCATTCCGGTCGTGCGCCGCGCCGAGATGCTCGCCGAGCTGATGCGGTTGAAGAGCTGCGTCGCCATAGCCGGCACCCATGGCAAGACCACGACGACCTCGATGGTTGCTGCGCTGCTCGATGCCGGCGAGCTCGATCCCACCGTCATCAATGGCGGCATCATCAATGCCTATGGCACCAATGCGCGGCTCGGCGCTGGCGAGTGGATGGTCGTCGAAGCCGACGAGAGCGATGGCACCTTCCTGAAGCTGCCGGCGGATGTCGCCATTGTCACCAATGTGGACCCCGAACATCTCGATCACTTCAAGACCTTCGATGCCGTGCAGGACGCGTTCCGCAGCTTCGTCGAGAATGTGCCGTTCTACGGCTTCGCCGTGATGTGCATCGATCACCCCGTGGTGCAGAGCATCGTCGGCAAGATCGAGGATCGCCGCATCATCACCTACGGACAGAACCCGCAGGCCGATGCACGCCTCGTCGATCTGAAGCCCGCCAATGGCGGCTCAAGCTTCAAGGTCGCGTTCCGCGATCGCAAGGCCGGCACCTCGCATGAGATCGACAACCTGTTGCTGCCGATGCCGGGTCGTCACAACGCACTCAATGCCACGGCTGCGATTGCCGTCGCGCATGAACTCGGCATGTCCGATGAGGCCATTCGCAAGGCCATTGCCGGCTTCGGCGGCGTCAAGCGCCGCTTCACCAAGACCGGCGAATGGAACGGCGTCACCATCATCGACGATTACGGTCATCACCCCGTGGAAATTTCCGCCGTGCTGCGCGCCGCGCGCGAAAGCACCGCAGGCAAGGTGATCGCCGTGGTGCAGCCGCATCGCTACACGCGCCTGCAATCGCTGTTCGAGGAATTCTGCACCTGCTTCAACGACGCCGACACCGTGATCGTTGCCGATGTCTACGCCGCCGGCGAAGCGCCGATCGAGGGCATCGACCGCGACAATTTCGTGCTCGGCCTGCGCGCCCACGGCCATCGCGAGGTGATCCCGCTGCAGGAGTCGGCAGCGCTGGCCGGGCTCGTCGCGGGCGTCGCGAAGTCAGGCGACACGGTCGTCTGCCTCGGTGCGGGCAACATCACGCAATGGGCCTATGCGCTGCCGGGCGAATTGAAGGCGCTGGGGTAGGGATTGTTGGCGAGCCACACGCAGCAGGAGAGACCGTCATGGCCGGGCTTGTCCCGGCCATCCACGTCTTCACTGCGTGATGATCGGATAAAGATCGTCCCAGTTCGGATTGTCGATCATGACCCGTCGCACCTTCCATGCCCGCGGCCAGTGCTTGATATTGTGCTCGCGCTGGATGGCGTCACGAATGTCTTCGAAGCGCTCGAAATACACCAGCCGCTTCAAGCCGTGTTGCCTGGTGAATCCGTCGACGAAACCGCTGCGGTGTTCGTAGACACGGCGTACGAGGTCGCTTGTGACGCCGACATACAGGATGCCGTTCGGCCGGTTGGTCATGAAGTACACGTAACCGCCTGCCATGGTGAGAGCCCGCAAGACGTGGATGGCCGGGACAAGCCCGGCCATGACGGAGTTATGATTGCATCCTACCAGAATTTCGTCAGGCTAAGCAGTTATGATAGCACGCTAGTCTCTCCCCCGTCATGGCCGGGCTTGTCCCGGCCATCCACGCCTTTTGTTTTTGCAGCAACACCATGACCTTCCCCGACATCACCCCCGATCTCACATCCGCGATGCCGAAGCTCCGCGGGCGTCTGCTTGCGAATGAATCCCTCGCGCCGCTGACATGGTTTCGCGTCGGTGGTCCCGCGCAGGTGTTGTTCACGCCGGCCGATGAGGACGATCTCGCTTACTTCCTGTTGAAGCTGCCCGGTGACATTCCCGTCACCGTCGTCGGCGTCGGCTCCAATCTCATCGTGCGCGATGGTGGCATTGCAGGCGTCGTCATTCGGCTGAGCCCGCGCGGCTTCGGCGCAACATCGGCCGAAGGCGATATCGTCAGTGCCGGTACCGCCGCACTCGACAAGCGCGTGGCGGAGACGGCAGCAGCGGCTGGTATCGGCGGGCTCGAATTCTATTTCGGCATTCCCGGCTCCATCGGCGGTGCGCTGCGGATGAATGCCGGGGCCAATGGCGACGAGACCAAGGATGTGCTGATCGAGGCCACAGGCATCGGCCGCGATGGCACGAAGCATGTGTTCGACAATGCCGGCATGCAATTCGTCTATCGCAATTCCGGCGTCTCACCGTCGATCATTTTCACGTCGGCAAAGTTTCGCGGAACGATCGCCGATTCCGCCGCGATCCGCGCGCGAATGGAAGACGTGCAGACGCATCGCGAGACGGCGCAGCCGATCCGCGAAAAGACCGGCGGCTCGACGTTCAAGAACCCGCCGGGACATTCCGCCTGGAAGCTGGTCGATGCCGCAGGCTGCCGCGGCCTGCGCGTCGGCGGCGCGCAGGTGTCGGAGATGCACTGCAATTTCCTGATCAATACCGGCGATGCCACGGCGAGCGATATCGAAACACTCGGCGAGACCGTGCGTGCGCGTGTGCTGGCGCAGTCGGGCATCGACCTGCATTGGGAAATCAAGCGGATCGGAAACGTTTAGCTGTCATTCCGGGGCGAGCGCAGCGTCAGCGCGCACCCCTTGAACGACAGCCTGTTGCATCCGCGAGAATTATTTGCCGGGTGGTGTCGGCAGCGCGGGCAATGCCGAATTCGGTCCGCTGTCGCTGAGCGTCAGCAATCGTTCCAGCGGCGCCGGCGATACCCGGAATGCGCCTTCGAACGGATGTTCCTGCAGCGCGATCAGGCCGAGCGCGACAATGGCGCCGCTGCCGAACACCGACAATGCCAGCAGCATCGCGCGCGGTTTTCCGAGATGCACGAGGCACAATGCGAGCTGCGTGATCAGTCCCAGCAACAGCACCGACGTCCATTTCAGATCATTGGTGTGATCGGTCGACAGGCTCAGCCGGTCGTTGCGCGCGGTGCCGGCGCGGACGGTTGCAGCCAGCAGAGCGGCGTGGACCGTGCCGCTCGCATCGCGCGTGATCGTGGGATCGCTGATCTCGCGCAGCAGGTCGTCATAGGCCGCGCGCGTGCGCGGCGATCGTTCGCCATTGAGCATCGCCGGCCACTCTTCGTTCACTTCCGATGCGATGAAAGCCTTCAGCGCGATTCGGATTGCGGCCATGTCGGATGCCGATGCCACGCTCAACGCATGGACGTTGCGGAGTTCGCCGGCTTCGGTCTGTACGGCACGCACCGCCTGGCGGTTGCGGTCGCCGACATCGTTGGCGAGAAAGCCGGTCAACAGACCGAACAGGATCGCCACCGACGAGAAGAACGGCGCGACCACGCCGTCGAACGGTTTCAGTCGCCTCGCCAGCCAGGGCATTGAGGTCAGCCCCACAAGCACCACCGCTGCCCCGTAATACAGCAGCGCCAATGTCGCGAAGGTGCCGAAAGTGTTCAGTTCGAGCCAGGCTCTGATCATCAGGCGTCAATTCCATTGGACTGCAGGCCGGGCTCGCGCAACGGGCCCTGACAGGGCATTATATGACTCGTATGACGTGATGCTATTGCCTTGTCGGCAGCGGCGCGATTCGCGGATGGGTTCGGAGACGACACGATGACAGAGCAGGCGAGACCTCAGCGGATCACCATCATGTTCGGTGGCCTGAACAAGGAGCGTCTGGTGTCGGTGGCGTCAGCACAGGCGCTGCATAGCGCGCTGCCCGATGCTGATCTGTGGTTCTGGGATGCCGATGACCGCGTCTACGAGACGTCGGGTACGGCGCTGCTCGCGCATGCGCGGCCTTTCGAGGATCCTTTCAAGCCCGGCGGCAAGAGCATCGGCGTGCTGACGCAGGCGCTCGACAAGGCGCAAGCCGAGAACCGTGTGCTTGTACTCGGCATGCATGGCGGCGCTGCGGAGAATGGTGAGCTGCAGGTGATGTGCGAGCTGCGCGGCATTCCGTTCACAGGTTCCGGCTCGGCATCATCCAATCTGTCATTCGACAAGGTCGGCGCCAAGCGTTTCGCAGCACTCGCAGGCGTGCCCATCGCGGCGGGCGTCGCATTGAACGACATGGAAGCGGCACTCGCCGAATACGGCAAGCTGATCGCCAAGCCCGCGCGTGATGGCTCCAGCTACGGCCTGATATTCGTCAATGCGAAGCAGGATCTCGTTGCTGTGCGCAACGCTGCGAAGACCGAGGACTATGTCATCGAGCCGTTCGTTGCCGGTGTCGAGGCCACCTGCGCCGTGCTCGAACAGGCCGATGGCTCGCTGATCGCATTGCCGCCGATCGAGATCATCCCGGCCGATGGCGGTTTCGATTACGAGGCGAAGTATCTCGCCAAGTCGACGCAGGAGATCTGCCCCGGGCGTTTCACGCCGGAGGTTGCGGCAGCGATCATGGATTTCGCGGTCAAGGCGCATCGGGCGATGTCGTGCCGCGGCTATTCGCGGTCGGACTTCATCGTGTCGGCCAAAGGCCCAATCTATCTCGAGACCAACACGCTCCCGGGTCTGACCAAAGCCTCGCTCTATCCCAAGGCGCTGAACGCGCAGGGGATCTCGTTCGTGGATTTTCTGAATGGCCAGATTGATCTGGCGGTTAGGCGCGTGACGTAAGCCGTAGGATGGGTAGAGCGAAGCGAAACCCATCATCCCGTCACAAGCATTGATGGGTTTCGCTTAGGCGCGGCGCGCCTGCGCTCTACCCATCCTACGTGCGCGTTAATTCCGGCAACCCGGCGATGCCGGCCATAAAGGCGCCGCAGTTCCATCAGGCCCGCGCGCCACACCTCGGCTAAAGTCTTCCACAGCCGTATCAAATCGCGCCCTGCGCGCATCCCCTTTACACTTTGTTTACCAGGAAGGCCGAAGGTTAACGCTGGCGGCGCGTGTTGCGCTTGGCTGCCGAGGCGTGAGCTTTGCGGGGATTCCGTGACGACGCGTATCGATGGAAAAACGGTCTTTTTCAAAGGCTTGAATCCATTCCGGCAGGACCGAGACGTCACTCGCGCCTTAAGTCCCGCGCCAATGCGGACGTAACCTGTGACGAGCTCGTGGTATGGATGGTGGAGGACGCCTCTCTCGGTCGGTGCGACCCTTGAGGCCCCAAGCTGATCTGAAAATGGCTGCCCTTGGGGCAGGCATTCTGCTGCGAGAGCAGCTGAGCCCGCTCGCCCGCTTCTGGGCCCGTTTCCGGGCCGCCAAGCCTGTCATTCGCGAACAGAGCACCAACCGCTTCATCGCAACGCTTGAGCGCCACGTGCCGCGCCGCGTCGGCATTGCCGCAACCGTGTTGATGCTGGCCGGCAGCGTTGCGTTCGGCGTGGTCAAGGGCGGCCATGTCGATGAAGTCGTCGCCGCTTTCCAGGATACGCGCAATGCTGCGGCGAACGCCGCGGGCTTCCGCATTGCTTCCGTCATTCTCAACGGGCGCAAGCAGCTGACCCAGGACGAGATCCTGGCCATTGGCGGCGTCAATGGTCGCTCGTCGCTGTTTTTCCTCGATGCTGCGGTTGTCCGCGACAAGCTCAAGGCCAATCCGTGGATCGCTGACGCCAATGTGCTGAAGCTGTATCCGGATCGCCTGCAGATCGATGTCACCGAGCGCACCGCGTTCGCGCTGTGGCAGGAGGACGGTCGTCTCTCGGTGATCTCCGATGACGGAGCCGTTCTCGAAAACTACGTGTCGCGCCGCTTCATGTCGCTGCCGCTGGTGGTGGGCAAGGGCGCAGACAGCCGCGCCAAGGATTTCCTGGCGCTGCTCGACCGTTACCCGCAGGTCCGCTCGGTCACCAAGGCGGCGATCTTCGTCGGCGAGCGCCGCTGGAATCTCCGCCTGAAGGATGGCCTCGACATTCGCCTTCCGGAAAACGACGTCGGCAATGCGCTGGCGATGCTGAGCAAGCTCGACAAGGAAGACCGCCTGTTCTCGCGCGACATCGTCGCCATCGACATGCGGCTGTCGGATCGGCTGACCGTACGGCTGTCGGAAGACGCTGCGAAGGCGCGCGAAGATCTGTTCAAGGCACAAGACAAGTCCAAGAAGAAGGCTGGCGCGGCATGACCGGTCTCGATCGCAACCAGGCGCCGAAGACGCGTCAGATGGCGGCCAACCGCACCGCGCTGGTGGCGTCGCTGGACGTCGGCACCAGCAAGATCGCCTGCATGATCGCGCGTCTGCGCCCATCCGCGCCGAACGAAGCCCTGCGCGGCCGCAGCCATGCGGTCGAGCTGATCGGCTACAGCCAGATCCAGTCGCGCGGCGTGAAGTCGGGTGCGATCGTCGATATGGGCGAGGCCGAGCAGGCCGTCCGTCAGGCAGTGGCGCTGGCCGAACGTATGGCCAAGGTTCGCGTCGAATCCGTGCTGCTGTCGGTGTCGGCCGGTCGCCTGCAGGGCCAACTGATTGAAGCGTCAGCCGATATCAAGGGCGGCGCCGTCGCAGTCTCCGATATCGCACGTGTCACCTCGACCGGCATGCGCCACGCGACGCCGCCGGGCCGCACGGTGCTCCATGCATTGCCGGTCGGCTACTCGCTCGATGGCGTGAAGGGCATTCGCGATCCCAAGGGCATGGTCGCCTCGCAGTTCGGCGTCGATATGAATGTCGTCACTGCGGACGCCACGGTCGCGCGCAACCTGATGCTGGTCGTCGAGCGCTGCCATCTCAATGTCGAAGCCATGGCTGCGGCACCTTATGTCGCAGGTCTCTCTGTTCTCACCGATGACGAGACCGATCTCGGCGCTGCCGTCGTCGAGATGGGCGCGGGTACGACAACGATCGCGACCTATTCCGGCGGACGCTTCGTGCATGCGTCGGGATTTGCGGTCGGCGGGCAACATATCACCATGGATCTTGCGCGCGGACTCGGTGCTTGCATCGCGGATGCCGAGCGAATCAAGACGTTATATGGCACGGTGCTGACGGGTGGCTCCGATGCGCGCGAACTGATGAACGTGCCGACGGCTGGTGATAACGATCGCGATTTTCCGCAGGTCGTATCCCGCGCCACGATAGCGAACATCGTGCGTCAGCGTGCCGAGGAGATTTTTGAGATGGTCAGGGACCGGCTGGCGGATTCGCCCTTCGCTGCAGAACCGCGCGCACGCGTGGTGCTGTCAGGCGGCGCGTCGCAGCTCACGGGCCTTGCCGAACTCGGCAGCCAGATTCTCGGACGGTCCGTTCGCATTGCACGACCACTCGGTTTCGGCCGGCTGCCCAACGAAGCCAAGAGCGCTTCGTTCGCGGTGCCGTCAGGTCTCTTGGTCTATCCGCAATTCGCTCATCTTGAACATGTCGAACCGCGGCATACGCGGCAGCTCAAGACAGGGACCAGTGACGGTTATTTCGGAAAGGTCGGACGATGGCTTCGCGAGGGCTTCTGATGAAATTTTTCCGGCCAATGTTCTTTTCATATCCGACGCCATCAGCCACCGGCTGCTGGCACGACCACACAACGCGCGCGTAATCGAGAGGCAACCTCATGACCATCAATCTCAACGTTCCTGATATCAGCGAGCTGAAGCCCCGTATTACCGTGTTCGGTGTCGGTGGCGCTGGCGGCAACGCCGTCAACAACATGATCACCGCCGGTTTGCAGGGCGTCGATTTCGTCGTCGCCAACACCGACGCGCAGGCCCTGACCATGTCGAAGGCCCAGCGCATCGTGCAGATGGGCACGCAGGTCACCCAGGGCCTCGGCGCCGGTTCGCAGCCGGATGTCGGCGCGGCCGCAGCCCAGGAAGTGATCGACGAGATCCGTGATCACCTCACGGGTGCCAACATGGTGTTCGTCACCGCCGGCATGGGCGGCGGCACCGGCACCGGTGCAGCACCTGTCATCGCCAAGACCGCGCGCGACATGGGCATCCTCACCGTCGGCGTGATCACCAAGCCGTTCCACTTCGAAGGCCAGCGCCGCATGCGCACGGCCGAAACCGGCATTGCCGAGCTGCACAAGGTCGTCGACACCCTCCTGATCATCCCGAACCAGAATCTGTTCCGGGTTGCCAACGAGAAGACCACCTTCGCCGACGCCTTCGCGATGGCCGACCAGGTTCTCTACTCGGGCGTTGCCTGCATCACCGACCTGATGGTCAAGGAAGGCCTCATCAACCTCGACTTCGCCGACGTGCGCGCAGTCATGAAGGAGATGGGCAAGGCGATGATGGGCACCGGCGAAGCCACCGGTGAGAAGCGCGCGCTGACCGCGGCGGAAGCTGCGATCGCCAATCCGCTGATCGACGATAGCTCGATGAAGGGCGCCCGCGGCCTGCTGATCTCGATCACCGGCGGCAAGGACCTGACCCTGTTCGAAGTCGACGAAGCCGCGACCCGTATCCGCGAGGAAGTCGATGCCGACGCCAACATCATCGTCGGCGCCACCTTCGACGAGAGCCTCGACGGTGTGATCCGCGTGTCGGTCGTCGCCACCGGCATCGAGCAGGCTGCACTGGCCCGCAATTCCTCGGCTCCGGTCACCACCGTGACTTCGGCCGTGGCAGCTCCCGCTGGCAACGGCGCTCCGGATGCACGCCTGGCCGATCTGACCGCGCGTCTCCGCGCCGACAACCAGCGTCTCGCTGCCGCAGCGGCTGCCAAGGCTGCCGGCGCTCCGGCGCCCGCTGCCGCGCCCCGCGCGCCGGCGACCAACCACGAGCGTGCCGCGCTCGCCGCCATCGCCGCTGCTGTGGCTCCGGAAGCCGCTGCTCCGGCCGCACCGCAGCAATATGGCGATGTGACCGTGCGCCCGATCGCACAGAAGCCCTCGCTGTTCCCGGAAGCTCCGCGTCAGGAAGCCCCGGTCGAGGCGCCGCTTCCCGAGCAGTTCATTCCGCCGTCGGCTGAACGCGCCCCGATGCGCGCTCCGCGGATGCCGAAATTCGAGGAACTGCCGATGCCGGCCCAGAACGAGATCCGTCAGGCCCGCGGCGATTCGGAAGACGAACCGCAGAAGCAGCGCTTGTCGCTGTTGCAGCGCCTGGCCAATGTCGGTCTCGGCCGCCGCGACGAGGAAACGGAAGCCCCGGTCTCCGGTCGCCCGTCGGCCCCGCCGATGGCTCCGATGCCGCCGCTGCCCGAGCGTAAGCCACAGCGCAGCGTCGCCCAGCAGATGGGCAACGAGCCTCCGGTGTCCGAATACGCCCGCCGTCCGGCGCCGCAGGGTCTTGATTCCCACGGGCGTCCGGCACCTGTTGCGCCGGCGCCACAGGGCGACGATCATTTGGATATCCCGGCCTTCCTGCGCCGCCAGACGAGCTGATCGCTTGTAACAATCGTGACGGTTGAGAAAGCCCCGGTCATCAGACCGGGGCTTTTTTGTAGGCATGGCGCAAAAGCCGCCAAACCGCGTTAACCTATTGATGGTAATTTGTTAATTTAAGCGTGCGTCACTGTTTGGATGGCGCGGCGGTGCGCTGGCCGCTAGAAACCTTGGTTAACCGCCGGCCAGAATGCGGCAGAGATAGGGTAACAATCGGTTAGAAAGCGTGAGTTGGCGCACTTTGTGGCAAGGGTTAATGTGACTGCGACTCGGGGACTTGGAAGGCCGTGAGGTCGATCAAGAGGGTCCCTCTCATGATGAGAGGTTACTTGGGTGGGTACCATATGACTTTCAGCCGACAGACCACGCTTGGATCGCAAGCCACCGTTACCGGTGTAGGCGTCCATTCCGGAAAGCCTGTCAGCCTCACGCTTGGACCTGCGCCCGTCGATGCAGGTTATATTTTTGTTCGCACCGGTCTTGAAGGTGCTGATCGCGAAATCCAGGCCTCCGCCAAATCCGTCATCGCCACCGAATTTGCCACCGTGCTCGGTGATCGTGAAGGCCCGATCGTTTCCACCGCCGAACATGTTCTCGCTGCGCTGCGCGGCATGGGCATCGACAACGCCACGATCGAAGTCGATGGACCGGAAGTGCCGATCATGGACGGCTCCGCAGCCGCCTTCGTCGCCGCCATCGATCAGGCCGGCATCGTGGAGCAGGGCGCCCGCCGCCGCTTCATTCAGGTTCTCAAACCGGTGCAGGTTGCCATCGGTGACTCCTTCGGCGAAATCCGCCCCCACGCTGCTGGGTTCCGCGCCGAAGTCGAAATCAGCTTCGCCAATCCGATGATTGGCCGCCAGAGCTACGTGCTCGATCTCAATCCCGAATCCTTCCGCCGCGATATCGCCCGTGCACGTACCTTCGGTTGCATGAACGACGTGGCCCGCCTCTGGAGCGCCGGTTTCGCGCTAGGCGCGTCCTTCGAGAATTCCGTCGTGTTCGACGATGACAAGCTGCTCAACACCGAAGGCCTGCGCTACAGCGATGAATGCGCCCGCCACAAGGTGCTGGACGCCGTCGGCGATCTCGCGCTGGCCGGCCTGCCGATCCTCGGCGCCTACCGCTCGGTGCGCGGCGGCCACAAGCTCAACAATGCCGTGCTCTGCGCCCTGATGGCTGACCGTTCCGCCTGGAAGATCGTCGAAGCCGACGCCATTCCGGCCCGCCGCGGCCGCGCCACCGCCGATGTCACCTCGGGCATGCTTGGCGGCATGATCGCGCCGGCTTTCGGCCCGGACGTTTCCTGAAGCAAGCGCTTCACTGAGTTAAATCAAAAACTGTACGCGCGCTGGCGTAGCGAACCAGGGGAATGCCCGGGTTCGACTATTTGTGCTGCGGCGATGCCTTGAGCCCTTTTGCGGGCAGAGGGGCCGTCTTGGATGCGGGATATTTGCGCATGATCCGGCGGTAGCTGAGCCACGATGTGATCGCGACCATCGCAGCAAACAGGACCGGCGCAGCGTATGGCAGTATGTCAGAGCTACTCATCGAGTCCTCCGAGAAACAGTTGCCCCAGCAAATGTAGGCTCAGCGAGAGCCCTCCGCAAAGGATAACGAGGCCCCAGATCGATTCGGTGTCCTGCAACTCCGGGCCGATCCGATAGTATCTTGAAAGAATTGGAACCAGAACACCGGTGCCTCCCAACGTCACCGATGCCGCGTTGCACCAGTTGGCGATCAGCTTGAGGGTTTCGTTTTTGACCACGCTCATAGATCAGGCGCCTGTGGATGTTCTTCCAGAGGTAAACTAGATCACGAATTACCCGTTTGGCGAGAGTTCAGGTGTTTGCCGTATTGCTGAAGCGAATGTCATTTGTTGCCGGGACACCCCCGGTAACCATAACCATCTGTACAACCGCCACTTTCGCCTTAATCCGGGCGAAATGGCTCCGTATCCGGTTGGTTAACGGATGTCATTCGGGTAGATAGAGCACGCGGTCGCCAAGCGAAGCAGCGGGCGCGTATCCGGTTGGTCCGTGATTGTGCGCGTACCGCGCAGACACCGCATGAAGGCGTCAGGTCTCAGATATATGTCGGCACAGCGCATTACGCTCGAATCCAGTGGTTCTCTGTTCACCCGTTTCGGCCGCCAGGCGCGGCTCGCTGCGGGCCTCATCGTGCTGGCCGTGCCGCTGAGCGGCTGCGGCACCGGCGCGATCTGGGACAAGTTCGGCGCCAAGGACGACACCTTCGTCGAGGAGCCCGCCGACAAGCTCTACAATGAGGGCTTGTACCTCATGAACCAGAACAAGGATCCGAAGGCCGCCGCGAAGAAATTCGAGGAAGTCGATCGTCAGCATCCGTATTCGGAATGGGCGCGCAAGTCGCTGCTGATGTCGGCCTATGCGGCTTACGAATCGGCCGATTACGACACCTGCATTGGCTCGGCGACGCGCTATGTGACGCTGCATCCCGGCAGCCCGGATGCGGCCTATGCGCAGTATCTGATCGCCGCCTCGCATTACGACCAGATCCCGGACATCTCGCGCGATCAGGGCCGTACCGAAAAGGCGATGGCTGCGCTCGAGGAAGTGGTCCGCAAATATCCGACCTCGGAATATGCGACGTCAGCGAAGAAGAAGCTGGAAGGCGCACGCGACCAGATCGCCGGCAAGGAAATGGAAATCGGCCGCTACAATCTCGAAAAGCGCAACTACACCGGCGCCATCAACCGCTTCAAGACCGTCGTCACGCAGTATCAGACCACGCGTCACGTCGAGGAAGCCCTGATGCGCCTGACCGAGGCCTATATGGCGATCGGCGTGGTCGGCGAGGCACAGACCGCCGCCGCCGTGCTTGGCCACAACTTTCCTGACAGCAAGTGGTACAAAGACGCCTACAATCTTGTAAAGTCGGGCGGTCTCGAGCCGAGCGAGAACAAGGGGTCTTACCTGAGCAAGGCCTTCAAGCGATTTGGCCTCGGTTAGGAACTGACCTCCCATGCTGGCCCGTCTGTCGATCCGTGACATTGTCCTGATCGAACGGCTCGATATCGAGTTTTCCCGCGGCCTTGCAGTGCTGACCGGTGAAACCGGCGCCGGCAAATCCATTCTTCTCGATGCTTTCGCGCTGGCCCTCGGCGGCCGCGGCGATGCCGGCCTCGTGCGCCACGGCGTCGAACAGGGCCAGGTCACGGCTGTGTTCGATCTCGCCAAGGGCCATCCGGCGCTGGCGATTCTCAAGGACAACGGTTTCGACGACGATTCGGGCGAGATGATTCTGCGCCGCGTGCAGCTCGCCGACGGCCGGACCCGTGCCTTCATCAACGATCAGGCGATCTCGGTGCAGACCATGAAGGCGGTCGGCGCGGCTTTGGTCGAAATCCATGGCCAGCATGACGAGCGCGCCCTCGTGGACGCGGCCACCCATCGCCGACTGCTCGATGCCTTTGCCGGGCTGGAAAAGGACGTCACCGCGCTGGAGACGCTCTGGGAGACCCGCAAGACCGCCTATGCGGCGCTGGAGACCCATCGCGCCAATATGGAGCGCGCTGCCCGCGACGCCGATTATCTGCGCCATGCCGCGGATGAGCTGAAGAAGCTCAACCCGAAGGATGGCGAGGAGACCAAGCTTGCCGAACGCCGCACCGGCATGATGCAGGGCGAGAAGATCGCGGCGGATTTGCGCGAGGCTCAGGAAGCCGTGTCGGGACCGCATGCACCGATCTCGTCGCTGGCTGCCGCCGTGCGCCGGCTGGAGCGCCGCGCCGGTTCGTCTCCGTCGCTGGTCGAGCCCGCGGTGAAGGCGATCGACGTCGCCATCAACGCGCTGGAAGAAGCCGATCAGCATCTCACTGCCGCGCTGATCGCCGCCGATTTTGATCCTGCCGAACTCGAGCGCATCGAGGAACGGCTGTTCGCGCTGCGCGGCGCCGCGCGGAAATATTCGACGCCGGTCGACGGCCTCGCTGCGCTGGCCGCGAAATACTTTGCCGATGTCGCCACCATCGATGCCGGCGCGGGACAGCTCGGCAAGCTGGAAAAGGCTGCCGCGGAGGCGGACAGCAAATACGCGGCTGCCGCGGCGAAGCTCTCGGCCGCGCGCATCAAGTCCGCCGAGAAGCTCAACAAGGCTGTCATCGCCGAGCTCGGCCCGCTGAAGCTGGAGCGTGCGAAGTTCATCACCCAGGTCGACAGCGATGCGGCCACGCCCGGCCCACAGGGCATCGACCGCGTCGAGTTCTGGGTGCAGACCAATCCCGGCACCCGCCCGGGTCCGATGATGAAGGTCGCCTCCGGCGGCGAACTCTCGCGCTTCCTGCTGGCGCTGAAAGTGGTGCTGTCCGACAAGGGCTCGGCACCCACTTTGGTGTTCGACGAAATCGACACCGGTGTCGGTGGCGCGGTGGCCGACGCCATCGGCGCGCGGCTCGGCCGCCTGGCCGGCAAGGTGCAGGTGATGGCCGTGACCCATGCCCCGCAGGTCGCCGCCCGCGCCGACCAGCATCTGCTGATCTCCAAGGACGCCCTCGACAAGGGCAAGCGCGTCGCCACCCGCGTTAACACGCTGGCCGAGGATCACCGCCGCGAGGAAATCGCGCGCATGCTCGCCGGCGCGGAGATCACCGCCGAAGCGCGGGCCGCAGCGGAGCGGTTGCTCAAGGGCGCGGCGTAGAGCCAAGCTCTCGTCGTCCCCGCGAAGGCGGGGACCCATAACCTCCGCCGTCCTAAAAGGAACTGGTCGCCTCCACAGCGCTTAAACAATCCGCTAGCGTGTATGGGTCCCCGCCTTCGCGGGGACGACACCTGAGATGTTGTCGCGGCTTTTCTCCCGCAGCTCTTCATCGTATTCATTGGCGATGGCCAAGACACCCAAAACTCCCCCCGACATCTCCACGCTCACGAAGCCCAAGGCCAAGATCGAGCTGATGCGGCTGTCGCTGGAGATGGAGGCGCATAACAGGCGCTATTATCAGGATGACGCGCCGACGGTGTCGGATGCGGAGTATGACGCGCTGCGGCGCCGGGTCGAACAAATCGAGGCGAAGTTTCCCGATCTCGTCACCGGCGCGTCGCCGACGCAGACGGTGGGGGCTGCGCCCGCGCGCGGCTTCGCCAAGGTTCAGCACGCCGTGCCGATGCTCTCATTGGGCAATGCATTCAGCGACGAGGAAGTCACCGAATTCGTGACCCGCATCCAGCGCTTCCTCAAGCTCGACGAAATCCCCGCCATCGTTGCCGAGCCGAAGATCGACGGACTGTCGCTGTCGCTGCGCTACGAGAATGGCGAGTTGATCCGCGCCGCAACCCGCGGCGATGGCGCGACTGGCGAGGACGTCACCGCCAATGTCCGCACCATCAAGGACATTCCAGCGACGCTGAAGGGCAAGCACATCCCGGCGGCCTGCGAATTGCGCGGCGAAGTCTATATGCTGAAGAGCGACTTCCTCGCGCTCAACAAGAAGCAGGAAGAGGCCGGAGACACCGTCTTCGCCAATCCCCGCAATTCCGCCGCCGGTTCATTGCGCCAGAAGGACGTGGCGATCACCGCATCGCGGCCGCTGAAATTCTTCGCCTATGCCTGGGGCGAGATGTCGGACTATCCGATGGCGGAGCCGACCCAGCACGCGATGATCGCGTGGCTGGACAAGGCCGGTTTCACCGTCAATCCCGAGATCACGTTGTGCAAGAGCGTCGACGATGCGCTCGCCTTCTATCGCCGCATCGGCGAGGTCCGCGCCAAGCTCGGTTACGATATCGACGGTGTCGTCTACAAGGTCGACCGTATCGATTGGCAGGCACGGCTCGGTTTCGCCGGCCGCGCGCCGCGCTGGGCCATCGCGCATAAATTCGCGGCCGAACAGGCGACCACGGTGCTGGAGAAAATCGACATTCAGGTCGGCCGCACTGGCGCATTGACGCCCGTGGCGCGGCTGACGCCGATCACCGTCGGCGGCGTCGTGGTGTCGAACGCCACGCTGCACAATGCGGATTATATCAAAGGCATCGGCAATGACGGCCAGCCGCTGCGCGACGGCGTCGATATCCGCGAAGGCGACACGGTGATCGTGCAGCGTGCCGGCGACGTCATCCCGCAGGTCGTCAATGTCGTCCTCGACAAGCGCCCGAAGAGCGCAAAGCCGTATGAGTTTCCCACCAAATGTCCGGTCTGCGGCAGCCATGCGATCCGCGAGAATGACGAAGTCGTCACGCGTTGCACCGGCGCGCTGGTCTGTCCGGCGCAGGCGGTCGAGAAGCTCAAGCATTTCGTCTCGCGGCTGGCCTTCGACATCGATGGCCTCGGCGACAAGCAGATCCAGGAATTTTACGACGAGGGGATCATCATGCATCCCGTCGATATCTTCACGCTGCAAAAGCGCGACGAGCGCGCCAACAAGAAGCTGCGCGACCGCGAGGGCTATGGCGAGACCTCGGTGCGTAATCTCTTTGCGGCCATCGACATCAGACGCAAGATCGAACTCAATCGCCTGATCTTCGCCCTCGGCATCCGCCACATCGGTGAGGGAAATGCCAAGCTGCTGGCGCGGCATTACGGTTCGTTCGCTGGGTTTCGCGAGGCGATGCTCGCGGCTGCTGCGGGGCAGGGTGCGGAAGGCAATACGTCAGAGGCCTATGCGGATCTCAACAGCATCGACGGTGTCGGCGAGATCGTGGCCGATGCGGTGGTCGAGTTCTTCGTCGAGAAGCGCAATGTGAAGGCGCTCGATGAGCTGCTCGGCGAGATCGAGGTGCTCGATGTCGCACAGGCCAAGACCGATACGCCGGTCGCCGGCAAGACCGTGGTGTTCACGGGTTCGCTGACCAAGTTCACGCGCGACGAAGCGAAGGCCGGTGCGGAACGTCTCGGCGCCAAGGTCGCGGGCTCGGTCTCGAAGAAGACCGACTATGTGGTGGCCGGCGAGGACGCCGGTTCGAAACTCACCAAGGCACGCGAGCTCGGCGTTGCAGTGCTCACGGAAGATGAGTGGCTGGCGCTGATCGGGGGGTAGGGGCGGTTGGGCTCTGACATTCCGGGGCGCATCAATGGGCGCATCTGAGGGTGAGGGCGCGATGACCTCTCCGTTGTCATCCTCGCGCAGGCGGGGATCCATACACACCGAGGAGATAGCGGAAGCGTTTTAGTCGCGACGCCACTGTCTCAACTTCCTGCTCGGAGGTTATGGGTCCCCGCCTGCGCGGGGACGACAGCTGAGAGAGATATAAACATTTTTTCCTATCTCCCGTTGACAATACACCTGTAAGGTTTATATTCCCGGTCGTCCTGCCCCACCGAGAGGGGCGAGCGCGATCGTCACGTTCGCGGGGTGGGATGCGGTGGACGCCGGAGATGCGGCGTTACGCGGTTCATGGGTGACGTCTGTCTTCGGGCAGGACGGATCTGCGCCAGCACTGCCACTGGCAAGGACACGGCCGGCCTTGAGACGGAAAGATCCCTGGACAGTGTGACGGACGACCAAATCGAAATGCGTCCGGCCCAAGTGCTTGAGGCTCCCTTCCCATCGCCTTGGGACTTTAATTCGGTGATCGGATCGTTCGCTGAGGCAAAGTGCAAGCAAGTCGAAAAAACACCGCAGGCGGAACGCTGGGCACTTGCTCGTGATTCCGAAAGTCCTGATGCACTCTCACTTGCGGAAGACCGCATTCGCATCAGGCCCAAGGGTGCAACGGGCACCCGGCGTTCCGCACGCCCTCTTTCAGGAGGGTGGGAATGCACAGACGACGGCGCCCCCGCGCCGCTAACAACAGGGGCGATGACGCATGTCTGGAGAGCAGTGGCTGTTTGACAGTTGAATCGGAAATCGCGTGACGCACGCACCAAAACAAAACGCCGTCATGCCCGGCGAATGCCGGGTATCCACGCCTTGGCCACATACGAAGGAAGACGTGGATGGCCGGGACAAGCCCGGCCATGACGCGGTGATGGACCTGAGAGCATCGCGAAGCTCGCTCCGCGCCATCCGGCCATGACGTGGAGAGAAAAGCCCGGCTACAACAACCCGCTCTCTTCGCCTTCGGCCTGCTCGATCAGTTCTTCCGTCACCACGGTCTTGCGACGTGGGACCAGGAAGATCATCGCGGCGGCGCAGCCGCAGGACAGCACCACGAGTGCAATATTGAGCGGCACCGGCGTCGCGAAATGGCCGCCGAGCCAGGCGCCGAATTGCGAACACAGCGAGCCCAGGCCCATCTGCAGGAAGCCCATCATGCCCGACGCCGTGCCTGCGGCCTGCGGCCGCATGCTCAGCGCACCCGCGGCGCCGTTCGACATCACGAAGGCATTGCCGAACATCACGATCATATGGGTGAGGAACAGCCAGGCCGGATTCTGGTTCAGCCCGGTGAGGCCCCAGACCACATTGAGCAGCGCACCCCCGAATTGCAGCGCGAGGCCGAACCAGATCAGTTGTTCGATGGTCCGGCGCGGCGCGAAGCGCACGCAGGCGAGATTGCCGACGAGATAGGCGAGACCCGACGTCGCGAACCATGCGCCATATTCGGCCGATGTCCGGCCCATCTGCGTGACCACCACATAGGGGCCGCCGCCGGCAAAGGTGAAGATGATCCAGGAGGCCACGACGTAACAGAGGAGATAGCCGATGAAAGTCCGGCTGCGCAGCAGCACTTTGGAGTCGGCGATGAAGCCGCCGCCGCTCACGTCACTGGCCGCACGCCGCCTCGTTTCCGGCAGGAAAAATGCGATCGCCAGCGTGACGACAACAGAGGATGCGGTGACCACATAGAAGATCGCGCGCCAGCCGAAGCCGGTTTCCAGGAGACCACCGGCCAGCGGGCTCAGCATCTGCGCGATCATCATCACGGCGATGACGAGGCTGATCATCGCGCCGACACGCTCGCGCGGATAGAGATCCCTGATGATGGCGCGGCTCATCACCATGCCCGTCGCGCCGCCGAGCGCCTGGAAGAACCGCGCCGCGATCAGTTGCGGCAGCGTGAATGCGAAGCTCGAGCCGATACCGGCGATCACCATCAGGCCGAGACCGGCAAGTAGCACAGGTCTTCGGCCGAATTTATCGGACAATGGCCCCATGATGAGCTGCGAGAAGGCGAGGCCGACCATATAGAGCGACACGGTCATCTGCGCGATGGAGATGTCGGCGCCGAAGGTGCGGGCGAGTTCGGGCAGCGCCGGCACCAGCATATAGAGCGAGATCGGCGCGATGCCGGTCATCACCACCAGCAACAGCAGCATCACCCGCGATGTGGAGAGGTCGACGGCGTCGACTTTGGGAAGAGGCGGGCTGTAATTCACGTGGTGGCTGTTCTCTCGCTATTGCGGCTGAACCAGCGGTTCTGTCGCCGCTTCGAGCCAGACCCGTGTTGCTTCATCGTCAAGCAGCGGCATCACCTCGCGGCGGACGCGGGCGTGATAGTCGTTGATCCATTTCAGCTCGCGCTTGCTGATGCGATGGACATTGATCAACCGGCGATCGATCGGCGCCAGCGTCAGCGTCTCGAACTCATTCATCGGCTGCTCGGCGCCCTCGATATGGGCCTCGACCACCAGTTCGAGATTCTCGATGCGAATGCCGAAACCGTCGGTCTTGTAGTAGCCGGGCTCGTTGGAGAGGATCATGCCGCGCTTGAGCGGCGTGGTGCCGAGCTTGGAGATCCGCGCCGGGCCTTCATGGACCGACAGATAGCTGCCGACGCCGTGTCCGGTGCCATGGGCGAAATCGAGCCCGGCATGCCAGAGGAACTGCCGCGCCAGCGTATCGAGCTGTGCGCCGGTGGTGCCATCAGGAAATGCCGCGCGCGCAATGGCGATATGGCCGCGCAGCACGCGGGTGAAGCGGTCGCGCATCTCGTCGGTCGGCTCACCAATCGCAATGGTGCGGGTGACGTCGGTGGTGCCGTCTTCATATTGCGCGCCGGAATCGATCAGCAGCAGATCGCCCGGCGCGATGCGGCGGTTGGTCTTGCGGGTGACGCGGTAATGCACGATGGCGCCGTTCGGCCCGGTGCCGGCGATCGTGGGAAACGAGACATCCTTCAGCGCGCCGGTCTGGCGACGGAAAGTCTCCAGCGCCTCGACGGTGTCGATTTCAGTGAGCTTGCCTTTCGGTGCCTCGCGGTCGATCCAGGCGAGAAAGCGCGCCAGTGCCACAGCGTCGCGGCGATGCGCGGTCTGCGTGCCTTTGATCTCGACGGGATTCTTCACGGCCTTGAGCAGTGCGACGGGATCGGCACCGCGAACGGGCTTGCCGCCCGCGGCTGTGATCAGCCGGCTCAGTGCATCGGCGGCGGTGGCATTGTCGAGTGCGATCGAAGCACCGGAGGCGGCGAGATCGCTCAGCGCCGATGTCAGCGCATCCGACTCCTGCACATCGGCCGAGACTTCCAGATGGTTGCGCGCGCTGTTGGAGAGCTTGCGGTGATCGATGAACACCTGCGGCCGGCCGTGTTTCGGCACCAGCGCATAGGACAGCGGCAACGGCGTATGCGAGACATCCGCGCCACGGATGTTGAAGGTCCAGGCGACCGCATGGGAATCCGACAGCACCAGCGCATCGACGCGCAGGCGCTCCATCTCGGCGCGGATCTGGGCAAGCTTGTCGGCCTCGGAGACGCCAGCGAATTCGAGGCCATGGATCGATACTGCGCCGAGCGGCGGCGCCGGGCGCTCGGTCCAGACCTGGTCGAGTGGATTGCTGTCGACCGCGACGAGTTCGGCGCCGGCCTTGGCGCAGGCGGCCGCCAGCCGTTCGGCTGCCGCAGAAGTGTGCAGCCATGGGTCAAATCCGAGGCGATCTTCGGGCTTCAGCTGGTCGGCGAGCCAGCTCTCCGGCGGCGGCTCGACCAGCGACTGGATGCTCCACGCATTCACATCGACTTGTTTGGCCGCCTGAAGCGTATAGCGGCCATCGACGAAGACAGCGGCCTCCTGCAGCAGCACCACGGCCATGCCGGCCGAGCCGGTAAAGCCGGTGAGCCAGGCGAGGCGCTCGTCGGAGGGCGGTACATATTCGTTCTGCTGCTGATCGGCGCGGGGAATCACGAAGCCTGTCAGTTTCCGGCGCAGCAATTCCTCGCGAAACGCGGCCAGCCGCGCAGTCAGCGCCACGCCGCTTTCGGGCTCTTCAAACGTCTGGAAATGGGCTTCGAACATCGCGGGATCATCCTATGGGTGCGCTGTCAGGCCTGCAATCGAGGGGCAGGGTTGCGCAGATCTGGCACAAGTTATGCTTGAAATCTGATGGTTGTGTTCAACCGGATGGAACAATTTCACCCGGCTTGTGTTGTCGGCGCGATGCTTGGCCATCCAGAGTGTCTCAACTCAACGAAGAGGGGATACACAATGCCTGCTTTTACGTTCGAGAAAATTTCGCCACCGGCCACGCATGGCCATTCCCAGCCGACCCAGCTTCAATCAACTCAAGTCCCGCCCAATCAGCCACATCGCAGCGGCATCATCCAGATTCTGGGCCGTTTCGTCGAAGCCCGCGTGACGCGCGCCGAGCGACTGGAAAATGCAGTGCTTCGTCGCCGCGACGTGCCGCCTCCGAAGTAGCAAACCCGCCCGTCAGCTTTGGCCAGATAGCCCGTCGTTATTCCGGAGTTCGGAAAATAACGATGACAGAGTGGCGTATCAGTCTGCGCGCTGCATCAGCAGGCTGCTCCAGCCTTCGATGATCTGATGCTTACGCAGCACCAGCCCGCGGGCGCGATAGGCGACGATCACGCTCGTCGCCTGATGCGGCAACAGGCCCGACAGGATCACCATTCCATTGCGCGTGAGATGCCGGCTCATGTCGGTCGACATCGCGCGCAGCGGATTGGCCAGAATATTCGCGAGGATCAGGTCGAACGGAGCGCGATCGCCAAAGGCCGGCGAGGAAAAGCCCGTTGCGCAAACAGTATCGACGAGATTGCCGACGCCGTTGAGCCGCATATTCTCGCGCGCCACCTTCACAGACATCGGGTCGATATCGGTCGCCAGCACGCGGCGCTTGGTCGCCTTCGCAGCGGCGATGGCCAGCACGCCTGTGCCGGTACCCAGATCGAGCATCCGTTTCGGCGCCTTCGCGCGCAGCACGTAATCGAGATAGACGAGGCAGCCGCGCGTGGTGCCGTGATGGCCGGTGCCGAAAGCGAGCGCGGCTTCGATCTCGATGCCCAGCTGATTGGGGCGCACCTTGTCGCGGTCGTGGCTGCCGTGAACGATGAAACGCCCGGCACGCACGGGAACGAGGCCTTCGAGGCTCTCCTTGACCCAGTCCTTGGCCTCGATGCTGTCGAACACGATGCTCGCCGCGACGGTGTCGTCCGAGGCGAGGCTGACGAGGTCGCGGATCGACGCCTCGTCCGGCGGGTCCGCGAAATGAACGGTGACGTCCCAGCGGCCCTCGGGGCTCTCGAATGCAGCGATTGCGGCCTGGCCTTCCTCGAAACTCTCGGTGAGGAGGTCGACGATGCGCTTGGCGCTGAATTCGTCGCCGACGGCAAAGGTGGCGCGGCTGGTTCCTTGGGGAGCGGTCATCGGGGTCCGGTGGCGTCGTGAACAGGGTCTGCACAAGCTAATGCGCGCTTGGTACAGGGTTTATACCTGCGGGGATACAGGGGCGATACAGCGGTTGCGCACAGGGTTATGAGCCGATTATACCGCCGTTCTCCCGAGCTTCCGCACAGGCTTGTTCAGGATGCATCCACAGCTTGTGCACAGGCTTATCCACAGGATGTTCTCAGCCGAACAGCGCCCGGTGGTCCCTGAGGATCGCCTTGGCCGCATTGTGGCCGGGCGCGCCGGTCACGCCGCCGCCGGGATGCGCGCCCGAGCCGCAGTGATAGAGGCCCTTCAGCGGTCCGCGGTAATCCGCATGGCCGAGCATCGGCCGCGCCGAGAACAACTGGTTCAGGCTGAGCGCGCCGTGGAAGATGTCGCCGCCGAGCAGGCCGAAGTCGCGTTCGAGATCGAGTGGCGACAGCGCCTGCCGGCCGATCACGCTGGCGGCAAAGCCGGGCGCGTAGTCGTCGACGGTCTTGATCATCAGGTCTGCGACTTCGTTGCGATGGTCATCCCACGATGCGCCGTTCGGGAGTGTCGGCGCAACATGCTGGCAAAACAAACTGGCGACGTGCTGGCCCGGCGGGCTGAGGCTGTCATCCAGCGTCGAGGGGATCAGCACCTCGACGATGGGCTTCCGGCTCCAGCCGTGCTGCTTCGCATCGAGCCAGGCGCGATCCATGTAGTCGAGACTCGGCGCGATGATGATGCCGGCGGAGAGATGATCGCCGTTGCCGGGCAGCGCGGTGAATGAGGGCAGGGCGTTCAGCGCGACATTCATGCGGAATGTGCCGGAGCCGTTGCGCCAGTTGCGGATGCGATCGAGGAACGGCTTCGGTAGCGCATCCGCTGGCATCAGCCGTGTATACAGCAGCTTCGGATTGACGTTGGAGGCAACATATTTCGCGCGGACGCTCTCGCCATTGTCGAGGATAACGCCGACGACCTTGTCGTTCTCTACGAGCACTTCGCGCACGCCGTTGTCGAGTTCGATCTGTACGCCGTGCGAGCGTGCCGCAGCGGCCATGGCCTGCGTGATCGCGCCCATGCCGCCGATGGCATGACCCCAGACGCCTTTCTTGCCGTTCACCTCGCCAAAGGCGTGATGCAGCATCACGTAAGCCGAGCCGGCGGCATAGGGGCTCGCATAGTTGCCGACCACGGCATCGAAGCCAAACAGCGCCTTGACCAGATCATGCTCGAAAACGTCGTCAAGCATTTCGCCGGCGGAGCAGGTGAACAGATCGAGCAAGACGCGCTGCTGCTCGATGGTCAGTGCGTTGAGAATCCTGGCGGTGCCGAGCGCATTGATGGCTTCGCTGATCGCGCTGAGACCGAAGCCTTGCACGATGTTCGGCGGCGAACGCAGTACGAAGTCCCTGAGCACATCGGCGATGACTTCGAGCTCATGCGAGAACGCACCGATCCGCTCGGCATCGCGCGCGTTGAGCTTGGCAACCGACTGTTGTGTGCGGCCTTCGCCTGTGAGGAGATAGCTGCCGTCCGGGGCGGGAATGAAATTCTGCGCCTTGCGCTCGACGATCCGCAGGCCGTGTTCGGCCAGCTTCAGATCGGAAGCGATCTGCGGGTTGAGCAGGCTGACGGTGTAGGCCGCGACCGAATTGCGGAAGCCGGGGTGAAACTCCTGCGTCACCGCGGCGCCGCCAACCACGGAACGCCGTTCGACCACCTTCACGCGTAATCCGCTCATGGCGAGATAGGCCGCGCAAGTGAGGCCGTTATGGCCGGCGCCGATGATCAAAACGTCGGTGTCTGACATGTCCGCTTCAACAAAGCCTGCTAGAGCGTTTTCGCGCGAGGCGGCGACCGGTTCGCATAAGAAAACGCGTCACACGAAAATAGGGCCCTCTTTATCGAAGAGGCGCGCGCGCGGCACAAGGCCGCCCATCACGATTGTGGTTCCATAGTTAGCGCGCATTGCCCGAAACGGTGCCATATGCTCCATTCCCGCCCGCCGGTTACCGGCGGGATTCTCGCCTTTTTGCCACGCAATATGCTGGAGCCTTCATGAGTTCGTCGCAGCCTGTCGCCGCCCCAAACTCGGCCTCCCGCAATCGGCTTCTTCTGGTGGTTTATACCGCAGCGATCTTCACCAGCGCGCTGCTGTTGTTCTCGGTGCAGCCCCTGTTCACCAAGATGGTGCTGCCGCGGCTCGGCGGTTCGCCGGCGGTGTGGTCGGTGGCGATGGTGTTCTTCCAGTCGCTGCTGCTCGGCGGCTACGCCTATGCCCATTACCTGATGCAATTGCGCAGCCGGCTAGTGCCGGTGGTCGTTCATCTCCTGCTGCTGATCGTTGCGCTGCTGACGCTGCCGCTATCCATCGCATCCAGCTGGGGCACGCCACCCGAAAGTGGTTATGCGTTCTGGCTGCTCGGCCTGTTCGCTGTGTCGATCGGCCTGCCATTCTTTGCGCTCGCAGCGAATAATCCGCTGCTGCAGGCCTGGTTCGTACGCACCGGCCATCCCAACGGTCACGATCCGTACTTCCTCTATGCCTCTTCGAATATCGGAAGTTTCCTCGCGCTGCTGTCCTATCCTGTGCTGCTGGAGCCGATGTTCTCGCTGCGGACACAGAACCTGATCTGGACGTCCGGTTATGGCCTGCTGATTCTGCTGATCGCCGGATGCGGAGCGTTGTTGTTGAAGTCGCCGGTGGTTGCCGTTGCTGCGCCGGGGGCTGACGTCGTCGACGCACCGGCGCCGACTTGGGCGCTGCGTGCCCGCTGGATCTTCCTCGCGGCTGTCCCATCCGGCCTGTTGATCGCAGTCACCGCCCATATCTCGACGGATGTTGCTGCGGCACCACTGCTCTGGGTGCTGCCGCTGTCGCTCTATCTGCTGACCTGGGTGCTGGTGTTCCAGTCGCGGCCATTGCTTCCACACAGGTGGATACTGATGTTGCAGCCGCTGGCGATTGCAGGCGTGATCGTGCTGCTCGCGATCGGGGGCGAACAGAATCTGCTGCTGACCCTCGGCGGTCATCTGCTGTGCTTTTTCATCATCGCCATGGCGTGCCATGGTGAACTGGCTCGGCAGCGTCCGGCGGCCCGGTATCTCACAGGCTACTATGTTGCATTGTCGTTCGGCGGCATGGTCGGCGGTCTGTTTGCCGGCCTGATCGCGCCATTTACATTCTCGTGGATCGCCGAATATCCGATCCTCATTGCGCTGGCCGTGCTGTGCCGGCCGGCATTGCCGGAACGCTATTCTGGCTGGGCGCGCTGGTACTGGATCGCGCTGGCCGTCGCCGCTATTGCACTGATCGTGCCGAGCTACACGACTGGCAAGCTGTTTACCTGGATCGATACCCAGCGCGTCTATGTGGTCAGCACCGTTGCCGTCGTCGGCATGATCGCGGCGACCCTGCTGCGGGCTGATCGGCTCAAGCTCGTTGCCATCACCGTCCTTGCGCTGGCGCTGATCCGTTTCTACCCGGCAGATGATGGCCGGGTCGAAACCGTGCGCAGCTTCTTCGGGGTGCACAAGATCGTGGTGACGCCGAACGGCCAGTATCACGTGCTGATGCATGGCACGACCATTCACGGCGCCGAAAAGTATCTCAACGACGATGGTACGCCAGTGACCGGACGGCCGGAGCCGATTTCCTATTATTACAAGGACGGCGGAATCGGGCAGGCGATCACGGCGGTGCGCGCCCGCAAGGGGGCACCGCTTCGCGTGGCGGTGATCGGCCTCGGTTCGGGCTCGTTGACCTGCGCGTCAGCGCCGGGCGAGGACTGGAAGTTTTTCGAGATCGACCAGTCGATGGTCGATACTGCCAGGGATCCCAAATATTTCAGCTACATCCAGAAGTGCGAACCCGACGTCAAACCGGTCATCGGCGATGCGCGGCTGACTTTCGCGAAAGAGCCTGACGGCGTCTACGATCTCATCATTGTCGATGCCTATTCGTCGGACGCGATCCCGATCCATCTGGCGACCGAGGAGGCGATGGAGATCTACAAGGAAAAGCTCGCCCCGCAGGGCGCCGTCGTCATGCATGTGTCGAACCGGCATCTCGAACTCGCCAGCGTCGTCGTCGGCATCGCCGACGCCAATGACATGAAGAGCTGGGTGTATTCGGAGGATTCCGGCCGCGACAACGAATATATCTTCTCGACCAACGTTGTCATCTCGGCCCATGACGCCGCCGATGTCGGCTCCATCGCGACGTCATCGCAATGGGCCTTGACCGAGGCGAACGACGATCAGCGGGTCTGGACCGACGATTATTCCAACGTGCTCGGCGCCGTGTGGCGCCGGCTGCGGGACGGGGACAACTAACCCCTCAGTAATCGCCGAAGAAGCCGCGTGGCTGATACGGCCGCGGCGCGTAGGCCTGCGGCGGGTACTGCCGGCTGTAATAGCCACGATTGGCGTAATACTGCTGGGTCTCGGCTTCGGTCATACGGCGATAGCCGGGAGGGGCCGGATAACGCTGACCGTCATTGCCATCGGCCGGATAGATGTAACGATCGTCATCCGCCGGCTGTACCTGACGCGCGACGCGGCGGCCCGGCACCACGGCCTGCGGCGTGAGATCCATGGGATTGCCGGCGGCGTCATAGGACGGTGAGGCAGGAGCGATATCGCGGCGTGCAACGGCAGATGGCTTCGCCGGGCGCGGGTTACGGGCGAGGGCAACCTGTGAGGAGCCAGTCAGCGTGACGGTGGTGTTGAGCACGCCATCGGCTTTCACCATCGCGTACAGGGTCGCGGCATTCTCGCGCGACAGTCGCACGCAGCCATGAGAAGCCGGCGAGCCCAGGCGGTTCACAGAATCGGTGCCGTGAATGGCGTGGCCCTTCCTGGTGAAGAAGATGGCATGAGGCATCGGTGCGTCGTCGAATTCCTTGGAGAAGTGATCCTCCTCCATGCGGAATGTCTGGAAGCTGCCATTCGGGGTCTCATAGGACGGAATACCCGACGACACCGGCCAGCGATATTTCTCGACGCCGTCCTGAACGACGGTCAGCTGCTGGGCATCCTTGTCGACGGTGATGGCAATCTTGGCCTGCGCAGTGCTGGTGGCGGCGAAAACGGCGAGACCCGCGAGGGTCATATAAAACGAACGCATCTTACCTTGGCCTCCGGGCCGTAACCTGTTGTACCGCCTGCCGTCCCTGACCCAATATGCATACCGGGCGTTCGGGTTTCCAGTGACAGTTTCGTGCATCCTTAATGTTGGGCTAGGCGGCACCAAGGCCACGGCCGGGCCGAAAGACGGCTTCCTCCACCCCCTTGGTGCGCGATAGGAAGCTTCTAAGCGAAGCAGATGGAACCGGTTCCTATGTCGGGCGTTGCCCTTTCACAATCACAAGCGGCGCATTGTCGCCGTCCAGAAGGAATTCAATATGTCCGTAAAGACCGCCGTATTGCCAATCAGTTCATCCATGAAGACCCGTCTGGCACTGGCAGCCGGGGTGCTCGCTCTCGTCGCCATGCCACACTTCGCGCAGGCGCAGGGCGTCATCCGCGGCGGCGAGCAGGGTGCCAACCAGGGCTACCGTGACGGCAATCGGGCTGCCGGTCCGGTCGGCGGTGTGGTCGGTGGCGCAGTTGGCCTCGGCGTCGGCGCGGCCGTGGGCGGCGTCAAGGGCGTGCTTGGCATTCCCGAGGGCGGTGGACGTCGTTGCCGTGGCTATTACGACCGTCACCATCGCTTCCGCTGCTATCGCTAAGCCGATCTCGATTTAAATAAAAACGGCCCGATTCGCGCCGGGCCGTTTTGTTTTTGGCGTGCTCAGTTCTTCAGCTTGTAGCCGGTCTTGAAGATCCACCAGACCGCGAACATGCAGATCACCAGGAACATGCAGGTCACACCAATACTCCAGCCGACGCTGACGTCGGAGATCTCGTAGAAGCTCCAGCGAAAGCCGCTGATCAGATACACGACCGGATTGAGCAGCGTGACGGTCCGCCAGCCCGACGGCAGCATGCTGACGGAGTAGAAGCTACCGCCCAGGAAGGTCAGCGGCGTCACCACCAGCAGCGGGATCGCCTGCAGTTTCTCGAAGCCGTCGGCCCAGATTCCGATGATGAAGCCAAACAGGCTGAACGTCATCGCCGTCAGCACCAGGAAGGTCAGCATCCACCACGGGTGCAGGATGTGCAGTGGCACGAACAGTCCGGCAGTGGCCAGAATGATCAGGCCCAGCAGGATCGATTTGGTCGCGGCGGCGCCGACATAGCCAAGAACAACTTCCACATAGGACACCGGCGCCGACAGCAATTCATAGATCGTACCGGTGAATTTTGGGAAGTAGATGCCGAACGAGGCATTGGAAATGCTCTGCGTGAGTACCGAGAGCATCACCAGGCCGGGCACGATGAAGGTGCCGTAGCTGACGCCCTCGATGGAGGTGATACGCGAGCCGATCGCAGCGCCGAACACCACGAAATACAGCGAGGTGGAGATCACCGGCGAGACGATGCTCTGCAGGATGGTACGCCAGGTGCGTGCCATTTCGAACAGGTAGATCGCGCGGACTGCCCTGAGGTTCATGTTACTTCCTCACCAGGCTGACAAAGATGTCTTCGAGCGAACTTTGCGTCGTGTCGAGATCGGAGAAGCGGATGCCGGATTCACGGAGGTCACCGAGCAGGCTTGTGATCCCGGTGCGCTCGCTCTTGGTGTCATAGCTGTAGATCAACTGATGGCCGTCCGCTGCAAGTTCGAGATTGTAGGGAGCCAGGCTGGCAGGAATTTCACTGACTTTCCCTTGCAGATGCAGCTTGAGCTGCTTCTTGCCGAGCTGCTGCATCAGCTTGGTCTTTTCCTCGATCAGGATGATCTCGCCCTTGTTGATGACGCCGATGCGGTCGGCCATCTCTTCGGCTTCATCGATGTAATGCGTGGTGAGGATGACGGTGACGCCGGCAGCGCGCAGCGTGCGCACGACTTCCCACATGCCCTTGCGGAGTTCGACGTCGACGCCGGCAGTGGGCTCATCGAGAAACAGGATCTGCGGTTCGTGCGACAGCGCCTTGGCGATCATCACGCGGCGCTTCATGCCGCCGGACAGTGTGATGATCTTGTTATCCTTCTTGTCCCACAGCGAGAGGTCTTTCAGGATTTTCTCGATCAGCGCCGGGTTCTTCGGCTTGCCGAACAGACCGCGGCTGAAACTGACCGTGGCCCAAACCGATTCGAAGGCGTCGGTATGCAGCTCCTGCGGGACCAGTCCGATCAGCGACCGCGCGGCGCGATAGTCCCGGGCGATGTCGTGGCCATCGACCGTGACCTTGCCGGAGGTGGCATTGGCGATGCCGCAGATGATGCTGATCATCGTCGTCTTGCCGGCGCCGTTCGGCCCCAGCAGCGCGAAGATCTCGCCGCGGTTGATGTCGAGGTCGATACCCTTCAGGGCCGTGAAGCCCGAGGCATAGCTCTTGGTCAGGTTGGAAACGGAAATGATGGGGGACATCGGCGATATGATCGTTCGAAAAGGGGAAGGCAGAGGACCGGGCGGTCATACCGGGACGCACGAACGGCACAGCCGAAACGGCTTTGTCGGGCGCGGGGTGCGTACATAGGAATGAAGATGCGCAAGCGCAATCGCGGAACAGGCGATTTCATGGCTATTCCGCGGCCTCATAGTCGATCTCGACAATGGTGCCACCGTCAGCTGCATCGGCAAATGTGGGGTCGTTGCTTAATTGCTCGATGGTGCGCGGCGTTGGCAGGCCCGTCGATCCGTCCGGATTGCGCCAATCCTCCGCGGCATATTCCAGCGTCTCTTCCGCTTCCGCGATGGCCTCATCCAGGCTGTCGCCCGCGGTGACGACGCCGGGGAAATCGGGGAACGAGACGTTGAAGGTGCCGCTGGCATCCTTCTGAATGAGCGCGATGTAGACCGGCATTGTCAGACGCGTTCCACGAAGCTGTCGACGACCTTCTTCTCACCGGCCTTTTCGAAGACGATGGTGAGCTTGTTGCCGTCGATCTTGGTCACATTGCCGTAGCCGAATTTCTGGTGGAAGACGCGATCCTGCAGCGTGAAGTCCGACTCTGTGCCAGTGGATTTCGCGATCAACTCGCCTTCGATGGTCATCGGCCGTTTATTGCGCGACGAGGAGCCACCAAATGATCCGCCGCCGAATGGCGACTGGCCTTCGCTGAAGCCGCTGCCGCCCTGTGCCCCGCCGCGCGAGCGGTTGGCCTGCGCGCGCTGCCAGCCCGGCGTTGAGTAGCTCGAGCCGAAGGATTCCACATTGTCGAAGCGCGATGCGCCGTAGCCGCCTGCGCCGCCCCAGCCCGAACCGCCCTTCGATTCCGTGATCTCGACATTGGCCGCCGGCAATTCATCGAGGAAGCGCGACGGCATCGTCGTATTCCAGGTGCCATGAATGCGCCGGTTGGTGGCGAAATAGAGCTTGGCGCGGCGGCGTGCGCGGGTGATGCCGACATGGGCGAGGCGGCGTTCTTCTTCCAGCCCGGCGCGGCCCTGATCGTCGAGCGCGCGCTGATGCGGAAACAGGCCTTCTTCCCAGCCAGGCAGGAACACGTTGTCGAATTCGAGGCCCTTGGCGGAATGCAGTGTCATCACCGACACGGCATCCTCGTCGGCGCCGCCTTCGCGATCCATCACCAGCGAGATGTGTTCGAGGAAGCCTTGCAGGTTCTCGAACTCTTCCATCGAGCGCACGAGTTCCTTGAGGTTCTCGAGGCGGCCGGCGGCGTCAGCAGAACGATCCTTCTGCCACATATCGGTGTAGCCGCTCTCGTCGAGCACGACTTCGGCGAGTTCGGTATGCGGCATCACTTCGCTTTGCTTGCGCCAGCGCTCGAAGCTCATCATCAGGTCGCGGAGGCTGCCGCGCGCCTTCGGCTTCATCTCGTCGGTCTCGACGACCTGACGTGCAGCCTCGGACAGCGGAATGCGGCGCCGGCGGGCATGGTCATGCAGCATCTGCACGGTGGCATCGCCGAGGCCGCGCTTGGGCACATTTACAATGCGCTCGAAGGCGAGATCGTCGGCCGGCGAATTGATCACGCGCAGATAGGCCAGCGCGTCGCGGATCTCGGCGCGCTCGTAGAAGCGCGGGCCGCCAATGACCCGATAGGGCAGGCCGAGCGTGACGAAGCGGTCTTCAAACTCGCGCATCTGGAACGAGGCGCGCACCAGGATGGCGATGTCGTTGAGCTTGTTGCCCTCGCGTTGCAACTGCTCGATCTCCTCGCCGATCGCGCGGGCTTCTTCCTCGGAATCCCACGAGCCGGTGACGGTGACCTTCTCGCCATCGACATCTTCGGTACGCAGCGTCTTGCCGAGGCGGCCTTCGTTATGCGCAATCAGATGCGATGCAGCGGCGAGGATATGGCCGGTCGAGCGATAGTTGCGCTCCAGCCGGACGACCTTGGCACCGGGAAAATCATGCTCGAAGCGCAGGATGTTGTCGACCTCGGCGCCGCGCCAGCCATAGATCGACTGGTCGTCGTCGCCGACGCAGCAGATGTTTTTGAGCGGCAAAGCCGATTTGTTATCTGCGGATGGCGCGTCCGCTTCCGGCAGCAGACGTTGCCCCGGCGCCTGCGACAGCAGCCGCAGCCATAGATACTGCGCGACGTTGGTGTCCTGATATTCGTCAACGAGGATATATTTGAAGCGCTGCTGATACTGCTTCAGTACATCCGGATGTTCGCGGAACAGCCTGATGCATTCGAGCAATAGATCGCCGAAGTCAGCAGCGTTGAGGGTCTTCAACCGATCCTGATAGGCGGCATAGAGCTTGCCGCCCTTGCCATTGCCGAACACGGCGGCTTCGCCTGACGGTACCTGCGATGGTGTCAGCCCGCGGTTCTTCCAGCCGTCGATCAGGTTTGCCAGCATCCGCGCCGGCCAGCGCTTGTCGTCGATATTATCAGCCTGCAGGAGCTGCTTGAGCAGCCGGATCTGGTCGTCGGTGTCGAGCACCGTGAAGTTGGATTTCAGCTGCACCAGTTCGGCGTGGGTGCGCAGGATGCGGCCGCCGATCGAGTGGAAAGTGCCGAGCCAGGGCATGCCCTCGACCGCCTGGCCGAGCATGATCCCAAGCCGGTGCTTCATCTCGCGGGCGGCCTTGTTGGTGAAGGTCACCGACAGGATTTCGCCCGGCCGGGCACGGCCCATGCTGAGGATGTGCGCGATCCGCGAGGTCAGAACCTTGGTTTTGCCGGTGCCGGCGCCAGCGAGCACGAGGACGGGGCCGTCGAGGGTCTCGACAGCATCGCGCTGCTCGGGATTGAGTCCGTTCAGATACTGTGCCGCTGGCGCCGCAGCGGCGCGCGCACGCGCGCCAATGCCGCCTGCTGCCGGCTGGTAGGCAGGGAGATCGTTGGCGGGCATTTTGCGTGCGTCACTCATGCGAATCGTATTCCGCCCACGTTGGCACCGTGGGGCCTTAAAGGGGAGACTTCTTAGCAGGATAGGAGGGCATATAGGAGCAACGGCCCTCTGGCGACAGACTTATCCCCGCATGGCCCCATGTTATGTGCGGCCCGGCACGCCTGGACGCTCTCATTTCGTTGATGCAGGCCGGCATGCGGGTCGGGAACTTTCGTTCCTGCCCCGGCTTGGTTCAGCATCAAGCGCGACGGCAGATGTCGCGTCAAACACCGAAAACTGAGGTTCGTGCCATGTTTAGCTGGGTCGTTACGTTTCTTGTTATTGCTTTGATCGCCGGTGTTCTCGGCTTCGGCGGTGTTGCCGGCGCCTCCATTGAAATCGCCAAGGCGATTTTCTTCATTGCCATTGTCCTGTTCGTCATCTCGGCCGTCGTCGGCCTGGTCCGCGGTCGCACGCGCGTCTAGCGATTACGTCTTCGAGGGCATCGCGATCGATCGGCCGATGCCCTGGGGACGTTCTACGGTGCGGTGCGCATTCGCCAGCGCCTGTATGCGGGCGCTGATGTCAGGCGGAAACGGCGCGACTTTCCGGGCCGTCATGTCCATGTGGAGCGTCATGTTCTCCGACGTCGCCGACAGCCATCCCTCGGTGGCGTGGCGCAATTCCTTGAACGTATGAATGCGCTTGTCGTCGGCGGCGACAACCAGAATCGAGACCTGCGCCGGATCACCAAGATGGATCTCCCTCACATAGCGAACATGGCATTCGGCCGTGAAGGTAGAGTTGTTGCGCGCCTTCATATATTCGGGGCCGATCCCGATCTTGAGCCAGAGATCGTCGATCGCCCGGTCGAACAGCACGTTGTAATAGGCCATGTTGAGATGGCCGTTATAGTCGATCCATCGCGGTTCGATCTGCATGACATGCGCCCGGAAGGGGACGGGTTGCTGCAGCAGATCGTCGGTTGGCTCAGTCATCGGTAATTCCTGTCCTGCTCTCACGTCTCTTGACCCGTTATACAACCTTTGCCACGGTCCCGCGGCGTCGGAGGGACTGCTGTGGCTACCATTGCGAACAATTTGAAACGACCGGAGCCGAAGGCCCTGGCCACGGCGCTTGAAGCGCTGACGGCGCGTTTTGGCAATCGACTGGTCACGTCGCAGGCGGTTCGCGAGCAGCATGGCCATACCACGACCTGGCTTGCCAACCAGCCGCCAGATGGCGTCGTGTTCGCGCAGGAAACCGCAGATATCCAGGACGTGGTCCGGATTTGTGCAGCGAACAAAGTGCCCGTGATCGCATTCGGCACCGGCACGTCGCTGGAAGGCCAGGTCAATGCGCCGGCCGGTGGCATCTGCATCGACATGCGCGACATGAACAACATTCTCGAAGTGCACAGCGAAGACCTCGACTGCGTGATTCAGCCCGGTGTCACGCGCAAGGCGCTCAACGAAAACCTGCGCGATCAGGGCCTGTTCTTCCCGATCGATCCCGGCGCCGATGCGTCGCTTGGTGGCATGGCGTCGACGCGCGCCTCGGGCACCAACGCGGTGCGTTACGGGACGATGCGCGACAATGTGCTCGCGCTCAAGGTCGTCCGCGCCGATGGTGAGATCATCAAGACCGGCACCCGCGCGAAGAAGTCTTCGGCTGGCTATGACCTGACGCATCTGTTCGTCGGCGCCGAGGGCACGCTGGGCATCATCAGCGAGCTCACGATCAAGCTGCGTGGTATTCCCGAGACCATTGCGGCAGCATCGTGCTCATTCGCCACTGTGGCCGGCGCCTGTCAGGCAACTATTCTGGCGATCCAGACCGGCATTCCCGTTGCCCGCATCGAACTGATGAACGAGGCACAGGTCCGCGCCTGCAATTCCTATTCGAAACTGACGCTGCCCGAGACGCCGTTGTTGCTGCTGGAATTCCATGGCAGCGAGGCCGAGGTCGCCGAGCAGTCGCGAAACTTCCGCGACATCGCGCTGGAATGCGGCGGCGGCGATTTCTCGTGGACGACGAAGCCGGAAGATCGCACCAAGCTCTGGCAGGCCCGGCACGATGCCTATTGGTCGGTGAAGAGCCTGCGGCCGGGCTCCGATGTCGCGGCCACCGATGTCTGCGTGCCGATTTCCAAGCTTGCCGAGTGCGTCACAGCGACGGAAGAGGATCTCGCGCGACTCGGCCTGTTGGCGCCGATCGTCGGTCATGTCGGCGACGGCAACTTTCATTGCTCGATGCTCTGCGATCGTAACGATGCCAACGAGGTCGCCCGCGCGGAGGACTTCATGCATCGTCTCGCTCAACGGGCGCAGGCGATGGGAGGCACCTGCACGGGTGAACATGGCATCGGGCAGGGCAAGCAAAAATACATGCAGGCCGAACTGGGCAATGAGGCGCTCGACGCCATGCGGGCGCTCAAGAAGGCACTCGATCCCGACAATATCTTCAATCCGGGGAAAATCCTGCCGCAGGCGTGACGCGGGTTGCCCTATCCGGTCAGGCCGAATGGGACGGAAAACTCGGCAGCAGTGGCAATGCTTAACTATTCTTAAAAAGTTTAAAGTTGTAGATATAATTATATACCAGCATGGATTGCGTTTTTCGGTTACGGAAGATGCGATCAGAGCTTTGACGCAGAATGCGTCCAATAAAAAGGCATCACCCGATGCGGCTACCGTTTTTCTATGGTTGGGTCATCGTCGCCGTCACGTTCGTTTCCATGGCCATCGGGGTCAATGCGCGGACATCGTTCTCGCTGTTCTTCCCGCCAATTCTCCAGGAGTTCGGCTGGGACCGTGGCGTCACCGCCGGTGCCTTTTCATTCGGCTTCCTGATTTCCGCGATCATGAGCCCGCTGATGGGCAGACTGATGGACCGCGGCGGCCCGCGAGCCGTCATGGAACTTGGCACCGTGCTGATGGCTGCTGGCCTGTTGCTGGCGCCGCTGACGACGCAGCCGTGGCATTTGTACGTAACCATCGGCGTTCTGGTCGGCGCAGGCAGCGTTTGTCTCGGCTATTCCGGACAATCGCTGTTTCTGCCGAATTGGTTCAGCCGCAAGCGCGGTCTTGCGGTCGGCCTTGCATTTGCCGGCGTTGGCATCGGGTCGGTGACGATCCTCCCTTGGGTGCAACTGATGATCGAGCAGACCGGTTGGCGTACGGCCTGCACAGCGGTGGGGCTCGTGGTGCTGGTCGTGCTCGTGCCGATCAATCTGCTGCTGCGCAAGCGCCCGCAGGATATGGGGCTCTTGCCGGATGGCGATCCGGCGCCGACCTCGTCTGCGAAGCATATATCCAACGTGGTTGATCCGGTCTGGGCCAGTATCGACTGGACGCTGGCGCGCGCTGTGCGAACGGCGCGGTTCTGGTGGCTGGCACTCGGTCTGTTCGGCGGGCTGTATGCCTGGTACGCTGTTCAGGTCCATCAAACCAAGTATCTGCTCGATATCGGCTTCACGCCGGGTGTCGCCGCTTGGGCGCTCGGTATGGTCAGTCTGTTCGGCGTGCCCGGCCAGATATTTCTGGGCCATCTGTCCGATCGCATCGGCCGCGAATGGATCTGGACGGTCAGCGGTGTCGGTTTCGCAATCTGCTTTGCGTCCCTAATTGCGCTGGAATTCGTGCCGAGTCTGGCGCTCGTCTATCTCATGGTGATCTCGCAGGGCCTTCTAGGCTATGGCGTGACGTCCATCATGGGCGCCGTGGTTGCCGAGATTTTCCAGGGCGAGCATTTCGGCAGCATTTTCGGCACGCTGATGCTGGCTGCGCTGGCCGGCGGCGCTGCCGGCCCTCTGGTGACGGGCATTCTGCACGACCATTTCGGCACCTATACGCCGGCATTTGCCTTGGGAATTGCAGTCAGCGCTCTGGCGACCTTTGCGGTCTGGATGGCGTCGCCGGGCAAGGTGAGGGCGGTGGCGGGACGTTTGCACCGTGCCCATGGCGCCGTAAAACCGCTGGAGCAGGGCGCTTCGATTTGATCGCAGCCGGGCGATTTGCCGCAAGCGGATGGCGAGGGATGGCTGATCGGGCCATGTATTGCGTGCTGTGACTTCGCCACAGTTGGTTCTATAAATAGATGCGTTCCCGCGTATTTCGGCGTGACCGTGCAACGCCTGTAAGGTGTTGTGCTCGGTGGTGTGCTGCAATGCGCTTTGCCTGGCAGGTGGGTGGATATTCCGCTGGAGCGCTCGAGGGGAGAATCGGTGCAGACAACACTGCTCGGCCTGGCGATTGCATTCATCCTGGCGCTGGTTGCTGCTCTGGTCGGGCCCTATTTCATCGACTGGAATCAGTTTCGCCCGCAACTCGAGGCTGAGGCTTCGCGCGTGGTTGGAATACCTGTTCGGGTGAGTGGCGGGCTGGACGCGCGGTTGCTGCCGGCGCCCTCGCTGCGGCTGCAGTCGATCACGGTGGGCAGCCCCAATGATCTCGGCAAGATCCGGGCAGACAATCTCGACGTGGAATTCAGCCTGAGTTCGTTGATGCGCGGCGAATGGCGCGCGACCGAACTCACCATCGGCGGCGCTGCGGTCGATCTCGGCCTCAATGCGCAGGGGCGTATCGATCTTCCGGCGTCCACCGGGCCATTCAATCTTGGCGCGCTGGCGATAGACCGGTTGAACGTCACCGGCCGCGTCGCACTCCACGATGCTGCGAGCAAGAGCACGCTCGAACTCTACGACGTCGCCTTCAGCGGCGATGTCCGCTCATTGGCGGCCGGCGCCATGCGCGGGGACGGAAATTTTCTGTTGGGCGGCGCACGCTATCCGTTCCGTGTATCATCGGGACAAACGAGTGACGGTAGCGGCACACGCGTTCGCTTCACGGTCGACCCCGGCGAAAAGCCGTGGTCCGTCGACCTCGATGGCGTACTGAATTTTGACAATCGTACGCCACGCTTTGACGGTGCGTTGACGCTCGCAAGCCCCCCCGGTGTGAAAGCCAAAGGCGCCGACGATCAAATGCCGACGCCTTGGCGCGTGTTTGCCAAGATCAAGGCCGATCCAGCGGCTGCTCAGTTCGAAGCGCTGGAAGCCAGTTATGGCGCTGAAGAGACCGCACTCAGATTTGCCGGTGTTGCAGACATGCGCTTTGGCGCGTCACCGCTGTTGCATGCCGTGTTATCGGCCAAGCAGCTTGATGCGGATCGTCTGCTCTCGAAGGGCACTGCATCCAGCGATGCTGGGACGCCATTGCCGGCGCTCCGCAAATTGCTGGCAAGCGTACCCGCTGCGCCCTTGGCGACGCAGATCGAGATTGGCGTGGAGCAGATCATGCTCGGTGGAAAGCCCGTGCAGAATATCGGCGCTGACCTGCGCAGTGATGCGGCAACATGGACGGTCGATCGTCTCGAGTTTCGTGCGCCGGGCGCGACCCGCGTTATATTGAGTGGCGGCGCGGCACAGCCTGGTGCATCGGATGGCTTCAAGGGAGCCATCGCGGTCGAGTCGTCCGATCCGGACGCGCTCGCTGGGTGGCTCAAGGGCCGAACAGACATTGGCTTGCGCAATCAGAAGCCGTTGCGCATTCGCGGCAATATCACTTCGGTGTCCAGTCGCTTGGCCATCGAGGCGCTCAAGGCGGAGATCGACGGCGGTACGGTCGAAGGTCGTGCTGCATATTCGTATCCCTCGGCCGCTGGCGGCTCCCGCTTCGATGCCGACCTGAAGGCCGACCGGCTCGATCTCGACGCAATGGTGGCTTTGATCCGGTCGCTTGGCGAGCCGCAGGTCGAGTGGCCAGATGCAGGGCAGGTGTCACTTGATATCGGGCGTGCTGTGTCAGCCGGGCAGGAGATGCGCCCGTTCGTGGCGCAACTGGCCTACAGCCCGAAGATGATTTCGGTTGATCGCTTCAGAGTTGGTGAAGTCTCCGGCCTGATGCTCGATGGCCGCGCTTCGTTCGATCGTATGGAGGCCACGGGCAAGCTGACACTCAACGCCACATCCGCATCGATGAGCCAGATCAGCAACATGCTCACGCCGCTGGCGCCATCTGTTGCGTCGAGGCTTAACTCCATGGCTGCAGTGCCCGGCGCGGTTCGCGTCAAACTGTCGCTCGATCTGACAAAGGACCAACAACGCGCCGATCGCACAAATGCGCGCGCTGTGTTCGATATCGATGCGCCGCAGGTGAAGGGGACGACGACGCTGACCGCATCGCCTCCTGTAGCGGCGATGCGCGGCGTCGACCTCAATGAGCTGTCGCGCAGCGATGTGGCACTTGAGTCCAAATTGGCCGGGCAGGGCGGACAACTTCTCGCATTGCTGGGTCTGAGTAATGCGATCGCTGCAAGCGACGCCATTGTGAACTTCGAAGGATCGGCAAAAGGGCAATGGCGCGCACCGCTGCACGTCACGGCAAAGCTGTCCGGTGCGGATGTCGATGCCGATGTTCAGGGCAGTGCCGAACCTTGGGCGGGAGCACCCAAAGCATCGCTGGCGCTTGCGATACGTCGCGCCAATCTGGCGCCGCTGGTCGCTCTCAAACCATCGGATGCGGCCGCGCAGAATGTCAGCCTGTCATCGCGGCTCACATTGAACGGCGACAAAGTTACGTTGGAAGATATCGACAGCACGCTGGCCGGTTCACGCGTGCGCGGCCGTATTGCACTGACGCTTGGGGCCGAGAAGGCCGTCGATGGTCAGATCGGCATAGATGCGATCGAACTCGGGCCGGCCTTCGGCCTTGCTATAGGCACCAGAGGTCGCGACGCCACGGATCCGCTCGGACGTGGCGTGCTGCAGGGATGGCGCGGGCAGTTGGCCTTTCAGGCGCTGCGCGGAACACTGCCGGGCGGCATTGAATTACGCCCCGTCAGTGGCACTGTGAAGAGCGATGGCCAGGCCCTGACGATCGATACGATCAAGGGGGCCGTCGGCGGCAGCGAGATCACGGCTGATGTCGATCTCAAGCCGTCGATCACCGGATATGCGCTTGGCGCTCGCGTGCAATTCTCCGGGATCGACGGCGCTGACTTGCGCTATCGTTCCCTGACAACGCCCGCAGGCAAAACATCGCTGCGGATGACGCTGGCCAGTCAGGGGCGCAGTGCTTCGGCTCTGGAAGGCGCATTGTCCGGCAGTGGATTGCTGACAATCGATGGGGGGCGCATCAATGGCCTCGACCCACGTGCCTTCGACATTGCGATTCGCGCCAGCGATTCCGGGCAGGCCACGAATGACGCCACGTTGCATCAGATCGTCGATACTGCGATCAGCGCCGGTGCATTGTCCGTAACTTCGGTGCAGGTCCCGTTCAGTATCAAGGATAGCCGCCTGCGCGTTGGTGCGACGACGCTCGAAGGTGAAGGAGGGCGGGCCATTGTATCGGGGGGGTACGACATCGTTGCCGACCAGGTGGATATGCGCGCAACATTGACCGGCACAAGCGCGGGGACGTCGAGTGTCCGGCCAGAAGTTCAGATCTTCGCGGTGGGAACGCCTGACAAGCTCGATCGCACGCTTGATGTGGCGGCGTTATCGTCCTGGCTGGCAGTGCGCGCAATCGATCGCGAGACGCGCCGGCTTGATTCGCTTGAACGCGGTGAACTGCCACCGACGGCTGTGCCCGTTGCCGTTCCTCCGCCGTCCGCCTCGCTGCCCGTTGACACGCAGGTACCCGCGAGCGATCCACCGACGGCCTCCGCGCCCTCCGATGTGCTTCTTCCCGGTCGCGATCCGCGCCGTTCTGCACCGAAGGCTGCTACGCCTCGTCCAGCGACACCGCCGGTCGCAAGTCAGCAGGTTGCGCCGTTGCCTGCACCCATTGAAATTCGTCCAGCCCCCGGCGCTGCGCGCACGCCAAGACCGAGGCCAGCGCCTCCACTCGTGCTCACGCCGCCGGTTGTGAATTCAGCACGGCCGACGTTCTGACAATGAGCTTAGTGAGCAAACCCGACCAACAGTGAAGCGATTCGCTGATGGCCGGCAGTGTTCAAGCAGAGAGGTTGTTGTGGTCCGGCATCCGCTGTTGCGGAACGGCACGTGTCCGGAAGTAGTCGAGCACGAATAGCCGAATCGCGGATGACAAATTGCCCTGCTGACGGTTTGTGTCGATCTCACCGACCAGCTCTGAAAGCGTCATGTCGCGAAGATTCGAAATCTCCTTCATGCCGTTCCAGAACGCCTCTTCGAGGCTCACGCTGGTCTTGTGACCCGCAACAACGATCGATCTCTTAACTACGGGCGATTTCATGATGCGTCCTCGCCATCGATGTGGTGCTGATCCAGCAGGGTGTTCGCACGGACTGTGCGTTGCTCCTGCAATGTTCGTTCTGATTTAGTCCGTCCGAAACGCGCACGGTTTATATCGGCCTGTTTTGCCGATTCCTCTCGTGCAGTGCGCTTCTTGAAGCGATTGAGATTGATCAGGTCACCCATGATCGCTCCTGTCTTTAAAAAAATGATGGGGCGGGAAACGTCGTCTTCACCATCCAGTAGTTGCACGAGACGAAGGTGAATGCGGTTTCGATATCCATCCTAAAATATTCTCCGTAGTTCCAAACAAGCTCCGCAGAAAAATGAAGTCATCTACGAAGCGTAACCAGATCACCTTCTGCTGTTCACAAGGAAAAACGCGTCTGATATGCGACCATTCTAACCATTTAGCAGATATGAATTATAACTATTTCCTTCTGGGGATATTCTCAACAAGCTGTGAGCAAATATTCTTGCTTACCTAGGATGTATCATTTTGATCGGCTGAACAAGAAGATCGAACTCAGCTGCACTAACAAAACCAAGCCGCAGCGCTTCCTCCTTCAATGTCGTTCCGTTCGCGTGAGCAACCTTAGCAACCTTCGCTGCGTTATCGTAACCGATTTTCGGTGCGAGTGCAGTCACGAGCATCAGTGATCGTTCCATCAACTCATGAATTCGTTTTTCATCGGCGCGAATTCCGTTGATGCAATGCTCTGTGAAGGATCGCGCAACGTCGGCAATCAATTGGATGGACTGCATCATGCAATGGGCCATCACCGGCTTGTAGACGTTGAGTTCGAAGTGCCCTTGGCTGCCGGCCACCGTAATTGCCGTGTGGTTGCCGAATACCTGGCAGCATACCATTGTCATTGCTTCACATTGTGTCGGATTTACCTTTCCAGGCATGATGGATGAGCCAGGCTCGTTCTCCGGAAGTATCAATTCGCCGAGTCCGGAGCGGGGGCCGGATCCGAGCAGCCGGATATCATTTGCAATCTTAAATAGACTTGTTGCGATCGAGTTGATCGCTCCGTGTGCAAACACATAGGCGTCGTTTGATGCGAGCGCTTCGAATTTGTTCGGTGCAGTGATGAAAGGGAGCTTGGTAATTGTTTCTGCATGCTTCGCGAACAACTTCGCGAAACGAGGCTTGGAGTTGAGGCCGGTCCCGACTGCAGTTCCGCCCTGGGCGAGCGGGTAGAGATCCTTCACTACGCTTCGCAAGCGTTTGATGCCGCTTTCGATCTGCGCCGCATAGCCTGAAAACTCCTGCCCGAGCGTGAGCGGCGTCGCGTCTTGTGTATGTGTGCGTCCGATCTTCACGATCTTTGCGAAGGCTTTTTCCTTCTTGCGCAACGCAGCATGTAGTTCGCTTAGTGCGGGGACGAGGTACTCCATAATACCCTGCGCTGCCGCGATGTGCATCGCAGTCGGAAACGAATCGTTGGACGACTGACTCATGTTGACATGGTCATTGGGGTGCACTGGCTTCTTGGCGCCGCGTTCACCGCCAAGAAGCTCATTCGCACGATTGGCAATGACCTCGTTGAGATTCATGTTGGTCTGCGTGCCGGAGCCGGTCTGCCAGACGACCAGCGGGAAGTGGTCGTCCAGTTTCCCGTCGATGACTTCGCGTGCTGCGCTCACAATGGCTTTTGCAAGCTTGGGCTCGAGCAGTTTGAGTTCGCGATTGGTTTCGGCCGCTGCCAGTTTGACGATGCCGAGCGCGCGAATGATCGGCATCGGCATGCGATCGTGACCGATCTTGAAATTCTGTCGCGACCGTTCCGTTTGCGCTCCCCAATAGCGATCCGCTGCAACCTCGATCGGACCGAAGCTGTCGGTTTCGGTGCGGGTGGCGGAGGTCTTCGAGGATTTGGCCATGGATACGGTCCTTGCGATGCCGCGCTCCCTGCAGAGACTGTTGGTGGCTGCGGCGCATAAGAATGGGGCCGCGCGAACGCGGCCCCGGCACTTTACAACGTCTTGCGATTATTTTTTCCGGAAGCGGTCTAAACGGACGACTTCTGCACCTTCGCCCGATTTCGGCGGTTCTTCCTCTGAAACAGGCGCGGGCGGAGCTGGAGGGGCGGCGAGAGCAGACGCCGCGCTGGCCGCGGATGTCGCGCCGGCAGCCGGGGTCTCTACAGCGGTTTCTGTTTCGAACTGCAGGCCGAATTGCACGGAGGGGTCGTAGAAGCTCTTGATGGCGTTGAACGGCACGACGAGGCGCTCGGGGATGCCATTAAAGGACAGGCCAACCTCGAAGCGATCTTCGGTGACCGCGAGATCCCAGAACTGATGCTGCAGGATCACCGTCATTTCCTCTGGATACTGGGCCAGCAGGCGCGGCGAGAGTTTGACGCCGTCGGCCGTTGAAACGAAGGTGATAAAGAAGTGGTGCTCGCCCGGCAGGCCATGCTCGGCAGCGTCGATCAGCACGCGCCGCAACACGCCACGGAGGGCGTCGCGCGCCAGCACATCGTATCGAATATGATCGGTTGCCATCGGTCGGTCCCGTCGCTTGTCTTGGTCATGGCCATATATGGAGTGAAGGCGAGGCCGGAGTCCGACTCGCGTCACGAACCACTCTATCCCGGTCTTGACCCGAGGTCAGCAGCCGGAAAAGATGGCGCCCTCTATATATGACGCAAATTGGACGCGATACAGCCGGGCTGTCATTTCAACCGCCGATTGGCGTGGAAACAGGCAAAAATTGATTGGCCCGATAGGCGGATGGCCCTAGTTCTGGACCATGCGCCCAGGTTCACCACAGGCTGACGCCTCCGCTGCGGAACTCGCGTCGGCATCGCCGCCGGGACTGCTGACGCTATTCGTTGCCTTTGCGAAGATGTCCCTGGCCGGTTTCGGTGGCGTTCTGGTCTGGGCGCGCCGGGCGATCGTCGAGCAGCATCGCTGGATGACGCCCGAGGAATTCAACGAGACTTTTGCGCTTTGCCACTTCTTGCCCGGGCCGAATATCGTCAATCTATCGGTTGTATTTGGATCGCGATTTCGAGGTGTGCCTGGCGCCATTGCAGCCTTTGCGGGATTGCTCGGGCCGCCTGTGATCATCGTGACTATTCTGGCGATCCTGTATGCACGCTTTGGAGATATTGAGGCGCTGCGGCGCACACTCGCCGGCGTTTCATGCGCTGCCGTCGGATTGCTGTTCGCGGTGATCTTCCGAATGATGCTGCCACTTCTGAAGAAGCGTGAGCCGGTCAGCCTTGCGCTCCTGATCGCCGTTTTCGTCGCGGTCGGCGTCATGCGATGGCCGTTACCAACAGTCCTCCTGGTCTCGATTCCCATCAGTATCGGCCTGACCATGTTGATGCGACGGCGAGCGGCAGCATGAACGACAGCAGCCCCGGATCGCTTGTCACGCTGGCCTGGTCGTTCGGGCTGATGTCGCTTTTTGCCGTGGGCGGCGCCAATTCGGCCATTCCCGAAATTCATCGGCTCGCGGTCGATGTCAATCACTGGCTGTCCGACAAGCAGTTCGCGGATGTGTTTGCGATCTCGCAGCTGTCACCGGGGCCGAACGTTCTCATTGTGACGCTGATCGGCTATCAGGTCGCTGGCATCATGGGCGCATTGGTCGCAACGCTGGCCATGTGCGGACCGACAGCTGTATTTGCTTATTATGTCAGCCAATTGCTGGCGCGATCGGGCCACGCACAATGGCCGGGAATCGTACAGGCAGCGCTGGTGCCTTTATCGATAGGCCTTATGAGCGCGAGCGGGCTGGTTCTGCTGTTCGCTTCCGACACGACCTGGACGGCGTTTCTGGTAACGGGGAGTGCCGCCGTTTTGGCGTTTGCCACGCGGCTTAACCCGCTATGGTTGTTAGTTGCCGGGGGGCTTCTTGGTTTCGCTGGCATTCTCTGACGAAAATCGCTAGCAAGCTGGACCACGGAGCCGTTGGGCGGTCTCCGAACGATGTTGTTTGGGCTACAAGCTCGTGACAGGGGAACGTACCAATGAGTGATGCGCCGAGCCATGCGCCGGAGAAATCCATCTTACCGAGCTGGGTCAAAGGCCCTCAAGACTTTATCGGCGGCCTTGCTTTGGTGGCGATTGCTGCGTTTGCTCTGTGGGCATCCAGCGATCTGCAGGGCATGCATGGCTTCTCGTTCGGCGCAGGCACCGCGCCGCGGATGTTCGGCATTCTGCTGCTGGGTCTTGGCGCAGCCGTGACCGTCGTCGGCATTTTCACAGAAGGGCCCGGGCTCTCCAAGTTCCACTGGCGCGGTCCGTTTTTCGTGGCGCTGGCCATTCTGGTTTTCGCGGTCGGCATTCGTCCGATGGGCATGATCTTCGCGGCGATGTCGAGTTTTCTGATTGCTGCGCTCGGCACGCCCGAGACGCGCTGGAAAGAAACGATCATCGTTGGCGCCTGCCTCACGGGCTTCTGCGCCCTGCTGTTCCCGTACGCGCTTGGTCTGCCGTTGCAGATGTGGCCGACATTTCTGATCCGCTAAGAACGAGGGCGTCATGGGTGATCTTTTTTCGAATCTCGGTCTTGGCTTCAGCACCGTCTTCCAGTTCGTGCAGTGGACGCCGGCGTTCCTCGGCGGAATGTCGATCCCGCTTCCGATCAATATTCTGCTCTGTCTGATCGGTGCGCTGGTCGGTACGCTCGTCGGTGTGCTGCCGGGCATCGGTACCATTGCCACCGTGGCGATGTTGCTGCCGATCACGTTCGGTCTGCCGCCGGTCGGCGCGCTGATCATGCTCGCCGGCATCTATTACGGCGCGCAATATGGCGGTTCGACCACGTCGATCCTGGTCAATATTCCGGGTGAAGCAGGTTCGGTCGTGACTGCGCTCGACGGCTTCCAGATGGCGAAGCAGGGCCGTGCCGGTCCGGCGCTCGCGATTGCAGCAATCGGCTCGTTCTTTGCGGGTTGCGTTGCGACGGTCCTTATCGCTGTGCTCGGCGCGCCCCTCACCAAGCTCGCGCTTGCGTTTGGTCCAGCAGAATACTTCTCGCTGATGGTGCTCGGCCTGATCTTTGCCGTGGTGCTCGCCAAGGGTTCGGTGCTGAAGGCGATCGCAATGATCGTGTTCGGTCTGCTGCTGTCCATGGTCGGTTCCGACATTGAAACCGGCGCGTCGCGTATGTCATTCAACATCCCTGAACTCGCTGACGGCCTGGGCTTTGCCACGGTCGCTATGGGTCTGTTCGGCTTTGCGGAAATCATCCGCAACCTGGATGCAGGCGGCGAGGAAGATCGCCAGCTCGTGCAGCAAAAGGTTACGGGCCTGATGCCGACCCGGAAGGACCTGAAGGACTCCACGCCCGCAATTCTGCGCGGCACGGTGCTCGGCTCCATTCTCGGCATTCTGCCGGGCGGCGGTGCGGTCATCGCATCCTTCGCGGCCTATACGCTTGAGAAGAAGCTGTCGAAGGATCCGAAGCGTTTCGGTCGTGGAGCGATCGAAGGCGTTGCGGCACCGGAAAGCGCCAACAACGCTGCAGCGCAAACCTCGTTCATCCCGCTGCTCACCCTCGGCATTCCGCCGAACGCGGTGATGGCGCTGATGGTCGGCGCGATGACCATTCATGGCATCGTGCCGGGTCCGCAGGTGATGCAGAAGCAGCCGGAACTCGTCTGGGGCATGATCGCCTCGATGTGGGTCGGCAACCTCATGCTGCTCGTCATCAACCTGCCGATGGTCGGCATCTGGGTCCGGCTGCTCCGCGTGCCGTATCGCCTGATGTTCCCGTCGATCGTGGTGTTCTGCAGCATCGGCATCTATTCGGTGAACAACGCACCGATGGACGTGGTACTCGCGGGCGTATTCGGTCTGCTCGGCTACTGGCTGATCAAGCATGACTTCGAGCCGGCGCCGCTGCTGCTCGGCATGGTGCTCGGCCCGCTGATGGAAGAGAATCTGCGTCGTGCACTGCTGATCTCGCGCGGTGATGCGACGGTGTTTTTCACCCGTCCGTTGTCCGCTACTTTGATGGCAATCTCGGCGTTCCTTCTGGTTCTCGCTGTGCTTCCCGCATTGCGAAAGAAACGCGACGAGGTCTTCGTCGAATCCGAGAGCTGACAAAGCTCTCCACATACCACTCCACGTATCTGCGTCGTTACGCCACGGCCCGAAGTCGAATAGACTTCGGGCCTTTGCTTGTATTCAGTCCCGCGACTGTCGGCATTTCGCGGCAAAAATTATTCTCGGAGGAAATCAAATGAAGCTGTTCAATCGCAGAGTTGCGATCAGTGGCCTGGCGGCGGTCGCCGGCTTTGGCGCACTGGCAACTGCTGTTCAGGCGCAGGAATACCCGACCCGCAACATCACCATGATCGTGCCGTTCGCGGCCGGTGGTCCAACCGACGTGATCGCGCGCATTGTCGCTGCCGATATGTCGAAGACGCTTGGCCAGCAGATCATCATCGAGAACGTCGTCGGTGCTGGCGGCACGACCGGCGCGACACGTGCAGCGCGCGCGGCCAATGATGGCTACACGATCATCACCGGCCACATGGGCACCCATGCCGCGGCGGTACCACTCTATCCGAAACTCGCTTATCACCCCGAGAAGGATTTCGAGCCCGTCGCGCTGCTCGCCGGCACGCCGATCCTGATCCTGTCGAAGAAGGATTTCGCGCCGAAGAATCTCAAGGAATTCGTCACCTATGTAAAGGCCAACAGCGACAAGCTGAATATGGCCCATGCTGGCGTCGGTTCGGTGTCCTATTCGTCCTGCGAATTGCTGAGCTCGGTTCTGGATATCAAGCCGACCGGTGTGCCGTTCAACGGCACCGGTCCCGCGATGAACGCGCTGGTCGGTGGTCAGGTCGATTATATGTGCGACCAGATCGTCAACGCGGTTCCGCAGATCAAGGGCGGCACCATCAAGGCCTATGCCATCGCGACGCCTGATCGTAACCCGTCGCTGCCGGACGTCCCGACCACGACCGAAGCCGGTCTGCCGAAGTATCAGGCCTCGGCCTGGAACGCGATCTTCGCGCCCAAGGGCACGCCTGCCGCGATCACCGCCAAGCTGAACGCGGCGGCCGCCAAGGCGCTGGACGACGAGAACGTCAAGAAGCGTCTACTCGATCTCGGCTCGGACATTCCGAAGCCGGAAGCCCGCACCCAGGCTGCGCTCGGCTCGCTGGTGAAGAGCGAAGTCGAGAAGTGGTCGGCGGTTTTGAAGCCGGCGATGTGATCGGGAACCGGCTAACCGGTTGATTCCAGGGGCTGGATTCTCACGAATCCGGCCCTTGTCGTTTGCGGCGCAGGCATACACTTTTCCGGGTATAATCCGGGAATCGGCGTGTCCGACAACCGGCCGAGGCGATAAGTTCGCCCGCTCACAAGCCCGCAAGATCGACCATGAACCAGTATCACGACCTGCTAGAGCGAATCCTGAGCGACGGCGCCGAGAAGCACGACCGCACCGGCACAGGCACGCTGTCGGTGTTCGGCCATCAGATGCGCTTCAAGCTCAGCGATGGTTTTCCCGTACTGACCACCAAGAAGCTGTCGCTGAAAGCGATCATTCACGAGCTGCTCTGGTTCCTCGCGGGCGATACCAACATCAAATATCTCAAAGACCACGGCGTCTCGATCTGGGACGAATGGGCAGACGCCAATGGCGATCTCGGTCCGGTCTATGGATCGCAGTGGCGCTCGTGGCCGGCGCCCGAGGGACGCAGCATCGACCAGATCGCCAATGTCATTGATATGATCAAGCGCAACCCCGACTCGCGCCGCCTGATCGTTTCGGCCTGGAACCCGGCCGAGATCGATCAGATGGCACTGCCGCCGTGTCATTGTCTTTTCCAATTCTATGTCGTGAACGGCAAGCTGTCGTGCCAGCTCTATCAGCGCTCGGCCGACGTCTTCCTCGGCGTGCCGTTCAACATCGCCTCCTATGCACTGCTGACGATGATGATCGCGCAGGTCACGGGTCTCAAGCCTGGCGACTTCGTCCATACCCTCGGCGACACGCATCTCTACTCCAATCATCTGGAGCAGGCGCGACTGCAGCTCACGCGGCCGACGCGCGCGCTGCCGGTGATGAAGATCAATCCGGACGTGAAGGACATCTTCGCGTTCCGCTACGAGGACTTCACCCTCGAAGGCTACGATCCGCATCCGCACATCAAGGCCGAGGTCGCGGTTTGACGGCAACAACGGCTGTCCCTCAGATCGTCCTCGTCTATGCCGTCGCCGAGAACGGCGTGATCGGGCAGGGCAATGCCATTCCATGGCGCCTCAAGTCCGACATGCAGCGCCTCAAGGCGATGACAATCGGCAAGCCGATCGTCATGGGGCGCAAGACGTTCGAGTCGCTTCCTAGGCCGCTGCCGGGACGAACCAATATCGTCATCACCCGCGATGCCGGTTATCAGGCCGCAGGAGCCGCGGTCACCACATCGCTCGCCGATGCACGAGCGGTAGCGACCGGCGATGCGCTGCGGCGTTTGGTCACTGAGATTGCGGTGATCGGCGGCGCCGAGATCTATGCTCAATGGATGGGGATCGCTGACCGTCTTGAAGTCACCGAAGTTCATGCGCAGCCGACGGGTGATACCTTTATGCCGCCCGTCGATCTCACTGTGTGGGAAGAAGTTGCGCGCGTCAGGAACGCGGCGGCGGGCGAGGACAGCGTCGATTTCTCCTATGTGACATATTGCCGGAGAGCGCCCCGTTAACCGCGTTTTCCGCCCGTTAACATTGACTTTTGCGACCTCCGGCATAGCTCCTGCGGTCAAGAACCCCGCGTTGTAAGAGCTGGGGTCGTCCCCTATAAAGCCATGCAGACGTGGCGAGACCGGTATGTCCGGCCGCGCAGAGGAGAGTGTTGAATGCCGTGGAAGAATCAAGGCGGAGGCCCATGGGGCTCTGGTCCGAAGGGACCGTGGGGTTCTGGTCCGCAATCGTCCGGACCGAGGCCGCCTGATCTTGAGGATCTGCTGCGCAAGGGGCAGGACCGTCTGCAGTCGATGCTGCCCGGCGGCTTTGTCAGCGGCATGGGCATCGCGCTCGTGCTCGCCGTGGCGCTCGTGATCTGGGGGCTGTCCGGTTTCTTCCGCGTGCAGTCCGAAGAGCTCGGTGTCGTGCTGCGCTTCGGCAAGCATGTCCGCACCGTGCAGCCCGGTCTGAACTATCATCTGCCTTATCCGATCGAGACCGTGCTGTTGCCGAAGGCGCTGCGCGTGTCGACGCTGTCGGTCGGCATGTCGATCCTGGAAGACACCGGTCGCCGTGGCCGCACCATCCGGGATGTGCCGGAAGAGAGCCTGATGCTCACCGGCGACGAGAACATCGTCGATGTCGACTTCACCGTGCTGTGGCGTATCAAGCCCGACGGTGTCGGCAACTTCCTGTTCAACATCCAAAACCCCGAAGGCACCGTGAAAGCGGTCGCCGAAAGCGTGATGCGTGAAGTCGTTGGCCGCGCCAATATTCAGCCGATCCTCACCGGCGCACGCACCACCACCGAAACCCAGGTGCAGGAACTGATGCAGAAGACGCTCGACGGCTATGGCGCCGGCGTGCTGATCCAGCAGGTGCAGTTGCAGAAGGTCGATCCGCCGGCACAGGTGATCGATGCGTTCCGTGACGTGCAGGCGGCGCAGGCCGACGCCCAGCGTCTGCAGAACGAAGCCCAGACCTATACCAACCGCGTTGTTCCAGATGCGCGCGGTCGCGCCGCGCAGATTCTGCAGGTTGCCGAAGGCTATCGAGAACAGGCGATCGCCGAAGCCAAGGGTCAGAGCGCGCGCTTCCTGAAGGTCTATGACGAGTACAAGAAGGCGCCGGACGTGACCCGTCAGCGTATCTATCTCGAAACCATGGAGCGGATCCTCGGCGGTGCCGAGAAGCTGGTCTATGACGGCGGTCAGGGCGCCGGCGCTTCGCAAGGCGTCGTGCCTTATCTTCCCTTGAATGAACTGACGCCACGGCGTCAGCCTCCGGCGCCATCTGGTCAGCCTCAGCAGAGCGGGAGCACCCGATGAAAACCGGCATTTCAGGTATCGTTGCACTGATTGTAGTGCTGGTGCTGGTCATCGTGGGCTTCGGCTCGATCTATACGGTGCGCCAGACTGAACAGGCCCTCGTGGTGCGGCTCGGCGAGCCCGTCCGCGTGGTCACCGAACCGGGTCTGAACTTCAAGATCCCGTTCATCGATAGCGTGATTTCGATCGACAAGCGTATTCTCGATCTGGAGAACCCGGCCCAGGAAGTCATTGCCAACGACCAGCGTCGTTTGGTGGTCGATGCCTTCGCCCGCTACAAGATCAAGAACGCGTTGCGCTTCTACCAGAGCATCGGGTCGATCCAGGCGGCGAACATCCAGTTGACCACGCTGCTCAACGCCGCGATGCGTCGTGTGCTCGGCGAGGTCACCTTCATCCAGATCGTGCGCGACGAGCGCGAGAACCTGATGAACAAGATCCGCGAGCAGCTCGACAAGGAAGCCGATGGTTACGGCATCTCCGTCGTCGACGTTCGTATCCGCCGCGCCGATCTGCCGGAAGCCAACAGCCAGGCGGTTTATCAGCGGATGCAGACGGAACGTCAGCGGGAAGCTGCTGAATTCCGCGCGCAGGGCGGCCAGAAGGCGCAGGAGATTCGCTCCAAGGCCGATCGTGAAGCGACCGTGATCATCGCCGATGCCAACTCCACCGCTGAACAGACCCGCGGTGCCGGCGACGGCGAGCGCAACCGTCTGTTCGCCGAAGCCTATGGCAAGGATGCGGACTTCTTCGCGTTCTATCGCTCGATGACCGCCTATGAGAACGGGTTGAAGAGCAATGACACCCGCTTCCTTCTGCGGCCGGATTCGGAGTTCTTCAAGTTCTTCGCCAATCCGTCGGGCAAGCCCGCCGCGGCGAAGGCGCAATAACGGCGTCGCTGGTTAAGCTTACGCAGATACCTGTTTTGCGTTCGCTGCCACTCTGATCTAAGGATGAGGCGTACCGCTTGCGGTGCGCCTCATTTGTTTTCAGAAAAGCGCCAAGAAAACTGCCAAGAAACTGCGGCCAGGGTGCGAAGGTTCGGGAGTTGACGTCAGATGAGGTCCATAGCGTTTGCCGACTTCCTCATCGGCATCGGAATCCTGTTCGTCTTCGAAGGCATCCTTTTCCTGGCGTTTCCCGGATGGATGCGCCGCGCGATGAAAAGCGCGCTGCAAAGCCCTGACAATATCCTGCGCATCGCCGGCCTGGTCTCGGCGGTGGGCGGCCTGATCCTGATTTGGGCGATCCGGCGCTAGCGCCGTTCGTGGTCTCCCTGGGGCGGCCGAAAAAGCTCTTCCCGATCAACGCGATCGTGCACGCTTACGTCTGCATTCCGCCGCAATCCACGTCCCAGATGGGCCTGCCGGATGGCCCGCGCGAAGGCTTGCGCGATGTCGCCCTTCGGGCGCACTCTCAGTGAAATTTGCCGACTCTCTTTTGGAGACGTTTCCGACATGTCCATCGCTCGTCCTTCTTTGAGCCCCGTTTCGCGCCGTGCGTCATATAGCGGCCTGCGTCCGCTGCTGACGGCGCTTTGCCTTGGCGCCGCGGTCGCCACATTTTCCGCGCCGGCCTCGGCCCGCGGGCCGGATGGCATCGCTGACGTTGCCGAGAAGGTGATCGATTCCGTGGTCAATATCTCGACCACCTCGACCGTCGAGGCGAAGAACAGCGACAAGGGGGAGGGCGGTGGCCGGGGTGCCATGCCGCAACTGCCGCCCGGCTCGCCGTTCGAGGAGTTCTTCGACGACTTCTTCAAGAACCGCGGCGGCCGTCCCGGTGGCGACAAGAATGGCGGCCTGCAGCCGCGCAAGACCAATTCGCTGGGCTCCGGTTTCATCATCGACACGTCCGGTGTCGTGGTCACCAACAATCACGTCATCGACGGCGCCGATGAGATCAACGTCATCATGAATGACGGCACCAAGATCAAGGCCGAGCTGATCGGCGTCGACAAGAAGACCGATCTGGCGGTGCTCAAATTCACCCCGGTGAAGCCGGTGGTGGCCGTCAAGTTCGGCGACAGCGAAAAGCTGCGGCTTGGCGAATGGGTGATCGCGATCGGCAATCCGTTCTCGCTCGGCGGCAGCGTTACTGCGGGCATCGTCTCGGCGCGTAACCGTGAGATCAGCAACAACAGCCCCTATGACAGCTACATCCAGACCGATGCCTCGATCAATCGCGGCAATTCCGGCGGCCCGCTGTTCAACCTCGAGGGTGAAGTGGTCGGCGTGAACACGCTGATCATCTCGCCCACCGGCGGCTCCATCGGCCTCGGCTTCGCCGTGCCGTCGAAGACCGTGGTCGGCGTGATCGAGCAGCTGCGCGAATACAAGGAAGTCCGCCGCGGCTGGCTCGGCGTGCGCATCCAGCCGGTCACCGACGAGATCGCAGAAAGCCTGAACATCAAGCCGGCGCGCGGCGCGCTGATCGCCGGCGTCGACGACAAGGGCCCGGCCAAGCCTGCCGGCCTTGAGCCCGGCGACGTGGTGATCAAGTTCGACGGCCGCGACGTCAAGGAGCCGAAGGATCTGTCGCGCATCGTTGCCGGCACCGCCGTCGGCAAGGCCGTGGACGTGCTGATCATCCGCAAGGGCAAGGAGGAGACCAAGAAGGTCACCCTCGGTCGCCTCGAGGATGACAAGCCGGTGCAGGCTTCGCTGAAGGCAGCGCCGGAAGTCGAGAAGCCGGCGACGCAGAAGGCGCTGGGCCTCGACCTCACGGGTCTCAGCAAGGATCTGCGCACCAAGTACAAGATCAAGGACAGCGTGAAGGGCGTCATCGTGACCGGCGTCGATGCCGGCTCCGACGCCGCCGAGAAGCGCCTTGCTGCCGGCGACGTCATCGTCGAGGTCGCGCAGGAAGCGGTCACCAATGCCGCCGACGTCAAGAAGCGCGTCGATGCCTTGAAGAAGGACGGCAAGAAGTCGGTGCTGCTGCTGGTGTCGAATGCCGAAGGCGAGCTGCGCTTCGTTGCGCTGAGCGTGCAGTAAGGCGGTTCTTCTCCCTCTTCCGGGCGGTGTAGCCGCGTAGCGGGGAGGGCATCACCAGCTTTTCCCACGTCATGGCCGGACTTGTTCCGGCCATCCACGCCTTGCTGTGGATGTCGCCAAGGCGTGGATACCCGGCATTCGCCGGGCATGACGGCGTTTGGTTTGGGCGTGCGCGCGTCACGTCATTCGCTGATTCAACTGTCAAACAGCCACTTCCCTTCAGACATGCGTCATCGCCCCTGTTGTTTGCGGCGCGGGGGCGCCGTCGTCTTTCGCATTCCCACCCTCCTGAAAGAGGGCGTGCGGAACGCCGGGTGCCCGTTGCACCCTTGGGCCTGATGCGAATGCGGTCTTCCGCAAGGGTAATGTGCATCAGGACTTTCGGAAGCGTCAGGCAAGTGCCCAGCGTTCCGCCTGCGGTGTTTTTTCGGTTGCTTGCACTTTGCCTCAGCGAACGATCCGATCACCGAATTAAAGTCCCAAGGCGATGGGAAGGGAGCCTCAAGCACTTGGGCCGAACGCATTTTGACTTGGTCGTCCGTCACACTGTCCAGGGCTCTTTCCATCTCAAGGTCGGCCGTGTCCTTGCCAGTGGCAGTGCTGGCGCAGATCCGTCCTGCCCGAAGACAGACGTCCCCCGTGAACCGCGTAACGCCGCATCTCCGGCGTCCACCGCATCCCACCCCGCGAACGTGACGATCGCGATCGCCCCTCTCGGTGGGGCAGGACGGAGGGGACAATAGTCCTTGTGGGGATATTGTCAACGAAGAATAGGAAAAAATATTTGATCCCAAATCTCTCCACTGTCGTCCCCGCGCAGGCGGGGACCCATACACGCTGGAGAACTGGTGAGAGCGTTGTCGTTGTGGCTCTGCCGCTTCAATCACGCTGACCGTGGTTGTGGGTCCCCGCCCCGCGCACGCCTCCGGCGTGCTAGGCGGGGACGACGCGGAGAGGTCAGCATGGCCCACACTGTCATTCCGGGGCGCGGGCGCGCCTTCGCGCACGTGAACCCGGAATCTCAGCATGGGAGTCTCTAGTCAGTGCCAAACATTCCGGGATTCCGGGTTCGCACTTCAGCGGCTGCGCCGCTTTCGTGCGCCCTCAGGCAAACCAATTGGTTTGCCGGGGAATGACGAGCGTAGGGCGGGCCTCAGCTCACAAACTCTGCGCGCTTATAGCCCTGCGCATAGAGCAGCGCGGTGAGATCGCCGTGGTCGATGCGCGCCGCTGCCGCCGCAGCCACTGCCGGTTTGGCGTGATAGGCGACGCCGAGGCCGGCCTCCTGGATCATCGCCAGATCGTTGGCGCCATCGCCGACGGCCAGGGTGTCGAGATTGTCGAAATCGAAGGACTCGCGCAGCTCAACGAGCGTCGCGAGTTTCGCGGCCTTGCCCAGAATTGGTTCGGCGACGGTGCCCGTCAGCTTGCCATCAGCAACATGCAACACGTTGGCGCGGTTTTCCTGGAAGCCGACGAGTTCGGCGACCTTGGCTGTGAACAGCGTGAAGCCACCGGAGACGAGGCAGGTATAGGCGCCATTTGCGCGCATGGTCTGCACCAGCTCGCGGCCGCCGGGCGTCAGGGTGATGCGCGAGGCCAGGACCTCGTCGACGACGCCGACTTTTAGGTCTTTCAGGAGTGCCACGCGTTCGCGCAGCGCGGGCTCGAATTCGATCTCGCCGCGCATGGCGCGTTCGGTGATGGCAGCCACATGGGCCTTGAGGCCGGCGAAATCGGCGAGCTCGTCGATACATTCCTGGCCGATCATGGTGGAGTCCATGTCGGCGAGAAAAAGCTTCTTGCGCCGGTCCGCAACAGGCTGCACCACCACGTCGATCGGCATGTCGCCACGGGCGGCGCGCAGGCGATCGCCGAGCGCGAGCATATTGTGGTCGCTGGTGAACAGGATATCGGCGGCGACGCCGTCGCTCAGCCAGTGCATCTCGGTGTCGCCCGGCAGAAGCGCGCGCAGACCGTCGACCACCGTGCTATCGAGAGCGGGATCGGCGGGGTTGCAGATCAGGGTCGCAACGAGAGACATGACGTGAGTTCCAGTCCGGACAACAGAGCGCTGCTTATCGCAGGGCCGACCGCCAGCGGCAAGTCGGCGCTGGCGCTGGCCGTGGCCCGCGCGCGGGACGGCGTGGTGATCAATACCGACAGTATGCAGGTCTATCGCGATCTGCGCGTGCTCACGGCGCGGCCAACGCGCGAAGAGGAGGCGCTGGCGCCGCACCGGCTCTACGGGACTGTGGATGCTGCCGTGAACTTCTCGGCCGGGGCGTGGGTGGAGGAGGCGGCGCGCGTGCTCGCCGAGGTCCGTGCCCAAGGGAAACTGCCGATCTTCATCGGCGGCTCCGGTCTGTATTTCAAGGCGCTGACCCGCGGGCTCTCCGCGGTGCCACCTGTCGCCGCCAAGGTGCGCGACGACGTGCGCGCACGGCTGGAACGGGACGGGCCGGAGGCACTGCATGCGCAGCTTGCGCTGGTCGATCCGGTCTCCGCCGCACGGCTGAACCTGCGCGATCGCACGCGCATTGCCCGTGCGCTGGAAGTCGTGGAGGCGACCGGTCGTTCGCTCACCGACTGGCACAGCGAGGGCCTGCCGCCGCTGTTGCCGCCCGAGGGCGTCACTGCGCTGTTTCTCGCGCCGGAACGCGACGAGCTCTATGCGCGCATCGATACGCGCTTCGAGCGCATGCTGAATGAGGGCGCGCTGGACGAGGTCGCTGCATTGGCAGAACGCAGTCTCGATCCATTGCTGCCCGCGATGAAGGCGCATGGCGTGCCGGCGCTGATCCGGCATATCCGCGGCGAGCTTTCGCGTGAGGAGGCGGCCGAGATCGGCCGCGCCGATACCAGGCACTATGCCAAGCGGCAGTTCACCTGGTTTCGGCATCAACTGCCGGAGTTTGAATGGATGACTCCGGAGCAGGCGAGGGCCCGGCTCGAATGAGCAGAGTGATATCCGGAGGGCCGCCCGTCCCGCGGCACCTGTGCCCCGGATGTCGTCAGTAGATGGATCGCGGTCCGCCCTCATAACGATGGGACTGTTCGGTCCGTTGCGGCGCCGCGGCGGAGTCGAACGCGTTCTGAGGCAGCGCGGCGGCGCTCATCGCGGCCGCATGGGCCTCGTCGGGCCAGTAGCGCTGGTCCGAAATCGTCGTACCGGCAAAAGCCGGGCTGGAGATGACTGCAAATGCCAGCGATGCGGATAGCAGAAGACGTTTCGTTGTCATGGCTCTATTCCCTTGAAGACGTCGCCCTTATCTGGGGAGATGCGCGGCCGGTCATAGGAATTCCAGAGCGCCCCGGCTGGCTTTGCATAGGCGTGGTGTGGGGCACGGGCGGACAGGCGGGAGCAGCCTCGCCGGGATCAGGCGGCGGGCGCATATCTGCCCGCCCGATTTTTCCGCTCGCCGAATGCGAAAGACCCGGTTAGGCTTCGATTCAGGCGCGATCACAGCAACTTCCCTTGACATCCCCGGTTTGGTGGGTATGTTCCGCGCAAGTTTTGAGAAGTCGGACCGAGATCGTGCGCAATAAAGTTACAAACCTTCTTATTATCGTGGTACCCTGGCGCACCGCCGGGGGTAGCTGACGGCTACCCACGAACCGAGCGGTGTGCACAGGGTCCTGAACGGGCCCTTTTTTATTGCCTGAACAAAACAACGTGCGACCCACAACGACCCTGACGTCCAGACCAAGCGCGCCGCAGGGCGCATCCGGAGCGAACCATGAGTGACAGCAAGCCTCACGATCCCAATCAGATGACCGGCGCCGCGATGATCGTGCGCGCGCTTGCTGATCATGGCGTCAAGCACATCTTCGGCTATCCCGGCGGTGCCGTGCTTCCGATCTATGACGAGATCTACCAGCAGTCTGAAGTGGAGCATATTCTGGTCCGCCACGAACAGGGCGCAGGCCACGCCGCCGAGGGCTATGCGCGCTCCACCGGCCTGCCGGGCGTCGTGCTGGTAACCTCGGGTCCCGGCGCCACCAATATGGTGACGCCGCTGGCCGATGCGCTGATGGATTCAATCCCGCTGGTCTGCATCACCGGGCAGGTCCCGACGCATCTCATTGGCAATGACGCGTTTCAGGAATGCGACACTGTCGGCATCACGCGGCCCTGCACCAAGCACAACTGGCTGGTCCGCGACGTCAACGATCTCGCCAAGGTGCTGCATGAAGCCTTCTACGTCGCCACCACCGGCCGTCCGGGTCCGGTCGTCGTCGACGTGCCGAAGGATGTGCAGTTCGCCACCGGTACCTATCATCCGCCGCGCAAGTCGGACGTCCATATCTCCTACGCGCCGCGCGTGAAGGGCGATGCCAACGCGATCCGCAAGGCGGTGTCGATGCTGGCGGGTGCCAAGAAGCCGATCATCTATACGGGCGGCGGTGTCATCAATTCGGGCCTCGCGGCGTCGAAGCTGCTGCGCGAGCTGGTCGAGGTCACTGGTTTCCCCATCACGTCCACGCTGATGGGCCTCGGCGCCTATCCGGCGTCCGGCTCGAACTGGCTGGGCATGCTGGGCATGCACGGCACTTATGAGGCCAACATGGCGATGCATGATTGCGATGTCATGCTGTGCGTCGGCGCGCGCTTCGACGACCGTATCACCGGCCGCACCGATGCGTTCTCGCCGAATTCGAAGAAGATCCACATCGACATCGATCCGTCGTCGATCAACAAGAACATCCGCGTCGATATCCCGATCATCGGCGATTGCGGCAATGTGCTCGGCGACATCCTGCAGGTGTTCAAATCCGAGGCGAAGAAGCCGGACACCAAGGATTGGTGGAAGACCATCGCGGTCTGGCGCGCGCGCAATTCGCTGGCCTACAAGACCAACAACGATGTGATCCTGCCGCAATATGCGATCCAGCGGCTGTTCGAGGCCACGCGTGGTCACGACACCTACATCACGACAGAAGTCGGCCAGCATCAGATGTGGGCTGCGCAATTCTTCGGCTTCGATGAGCCGCATCGCTGGATGACGTCGGGTGGTCTCGGCACCATGGGTTATGGCCTGCCGGCGGCTTTGGGCGTGCAGGTCGCACATCCCGACTCGCTGGTGATCGACATCGCGGGCGATGCCTCGGTGCAGATGACGATGCAGGAAATGTCGGCCGCGGTTCAGCATGAACTGCCGATCAAGATCTTCATTCTCAACAACCAGTATATGGGCATGGTGCGGCAGTGGCAGCAGCTGCTGCATGGCAACCGTCTGTCGCATTCCTATTCGGAAGCGTTGCCTGATTTCGTCAAGCTGGCGGAAGCCTATGGCGGCGTGGGTCTTCAGTGCAGCAAGCCCGGCGATCTCGACGGCGCGCTGCAGGAGATGATCAAGGTGAAGAAGCCGGTGCTGTTCGACTGCCGCGTCGCGGCGCTCGAGAACTGCTTCCCGATGATCCCCTCGGGCAAGGCCCATAACGAAATGCTGCTGCCGCTGGAAGCGAATGACGAAGCCACGGCTGCGGCCTTCGCCGGCGGTAAAGCGCTGGTTTGATAAGTTCTGGAAAGACAACGACAATGGAACAGCCTGCCTCCGCCTATTTCATGGAAGAGCGTCACGATCCCAACGAGACGCATACGCTGACGGTGCTCGTCGCCAACGAGCCCGGCGTGCTCGCGCGCGTCATCGGTCTTTTTTCGGGCCGCGGTTACAACATCGAAAGTCTCACGGTGTCGGAGACCGAGGCGCACAAGCATGTCTCGCGCATCACCATCGTTACCACGGGCACGCCGATGGTGATCACGCAGATCAAGCATCAGCTCGATCGCATGATCCCGGTGCATCGCGTCGTCGACATGACGCTGACCGGCCGCTCCATCGAACGTGAGCTTGCCATGGTCAAGCTGCGCGGCACCGGCGAGCATCGCGTCGAGGCGCTGCGCCTCGCCGAAGCGTTCCGCGCCCGTGTGATCGATGCGACCATCGAGAGCTTCGTGTTCGAGATCACCGGCAATACCGGCAAGATCAACCAGTTCATTGACCTGATGCGGCCGCTTGGTCTCGTCGAGATCTCGCGCACCGGCGTCGCTGCGATCAGCCGCGGACCGGAGGGGATGTAGCCTCCGCGCATCGCAGTCATGAAACCTCTCGACATCGCACTGGCCATAGCCGTGGCCGTGATCTGGGGCGTCGGCTTCGTGCTGACCCGGATGGCGGTCGACGAGATGTCGTCGACGCTGCTCACGACAATCCGCTTCGGCATCACGGCACTGCCGTGCCTGTTCCTGCCGAAGCCGAAAATGTCATGGCTGCTGATCGTCGCCACCAGCTGGCTGCTGGTGGCGCAATTTCTGGCGCAGACCTATGGCATGGCGCATGGCGTGCCGGCGGGGCTGACCTCGGTGATCGTGCAGAGCCAGGCGCTGTTCACGGTGGGGGCCGCCGCGCTGTTTCTGCGGGAATTGCCGACGCTGCAGCAGGTCGTGGGCATTGTCATCGCCATGGGCGGGCTGCTGATGATCTGCTTCACGGTCGGCTATGATTTCAGCGTGTTCCCCTTCATGGTGCTGATGACCGCGCCGGTGAGCTTTGCCTTTTCCAATCTGCTGTTGCGGCGTGCGCAGGGTGTGCCGATGCTCGACCTGTTTGCCTGGATCAGCCTCGTTGCGCTGTTGCCGTTGCTGATCGTGCTGTTCAGTGTCGATGGCGCGAGCACGACATGGCAGTCGCTGACGCATGTATCGCTGAAGGCCTTCGCCTGTGTGCTGTTTCTCGCGCTGGTTGGCACCACGCTGGGTTACTGGATCTGGGGTCGGTTGCTGCGCGACTATTCCGCGGCGCAGGTCGTGCCGTTCGCTCTGCTGGTGCCGTTTATCGGCGCGGCCGCGTCGAGCGTCACGTTCGGTGAAACATTCGGACCGCTGCGTCTCGCGGGGATGATCGTCGTCGTGCTGGGCATCGCGGTGATGCTGCTGTCGAAGCGCCCACCCGCGATGGTCGAGGTGGCGTGATGGAACTGTCGCCGCATCTGCTCTGGGCTTTCGTCGTCTTCGCCGTGGTGATGTTCTTCACGCCGGGGCCGAACAACATCATGTTGCTCGCCTCCGGTCTGAATTTCGGCTTCCGCCGCACGATCCCGCACATGGCCGGCGTGACCTTCGGCTTTGCCTTCATGATCGCCGTCACCGGCCTCGGGCTCGGGGCGGTCTTCACGTCGATCCCGATGCTGCAGACGATCCTGAAATATGCCGGCGCGGCCTATCTGGTCTATCTCGCCGTCGCCATTGGCCTGTCGGGCCCGCCCGATCCGGGCGAGGTCGAGCGGCGCAAGCCCATGACCTTCCTTGGCGCGGCGTTGTTTCAGTGGGTCAACGTCAAGGGCTGGGTCATGGCCATCGGCACCATCACGGCCTATGCGGCCGTCGCCAGCTATCCCTGGAACGTGGTCGTGCAGGTCATGCTGTCCTTCGTGATGGGCTCGCTTTCCACCATCGCCTGGGCGCTGTCCGGCACCGCGCTGCAATCGCTGGTCAAATCGCCGCGCGCCGTCCGCATCTTCAATGTCACGATGGCAATTTTATTGCTCGCTTCGCTGTATCCCGTGCTGGCCGAGATATGAGCACAAATTCGCCAGCAAAATCACCGTCGCGGGCTTGTCTCGCGGCATCCGTCGCCCTAGAAACCGGCGGCAATTCACGGTCATTTGCCAGCCGGCAGTGACCATTCGACCGGGCGCTTGAAATAAAGTTGCCGAAGAGAGGAACGACCCCATGCGAGTTTATTATGATCGCGACGCCGACCTGAACCTGATCAAGGGCAAGAAGGTCTGCATCGTCGGCTACGGCAGCCAGGGCCATGCCCATGCGCTGAACCTGAAGGACAGCGGCGTCAAGGACGTCGTGATCGCGCTCCGCAAGGGCTCGGCTTCGGCGAAGAAGGCCGAAGGCGCAGGCTTCAAGGTGATGGAAGTCGCCGAGGCCGCCAAGTGGGCCGACCTGATGATGATGCTCACCCCCGACGAATTGCAGGGCGACATCTATCGCGATCACATGCATGACAACATGAAGAAGGGCGCTGCGCTCGTCTTCGCACATGGCCTCAACGTGCACTTCAACCTGCTCGATCCGCGCGAAGACCTCGACGTGCTGATGATCGCGCCGAAGGGCCCTGGCCACACCGTGCGTTCGGAATATCAGCGCGGCGGCGGCGTGCCCTGCCTGATCGCGGTTCACAAGGACGTCTCGGGCAACGCCCATGACCTCGGCCTGAGCTACGCTTCCGCAGTGGGCGGAGGCCGCGCCGGCATCATCGAGACCTCGTTCAAGGAAGAGTGCGAAACCGACCTGTTCGGCGAGCAGGCTGTTCTCTGCGGCGGCACCGTCGAACTGATCCGCGCCGGCTTCGAGACGCTGGTGGAAGCCGGCTACGCGCCGGAAATGGCTTACTTCGAGTGCCTGCACGAACTGAAGCTGATCGTCGACCTGATCTATGAAGGCGGCATCGCCAACATGAACTACTCGATCTCGAACACCGCGGAATACGGCGAATACGTCACCGGTCCGCGCATCGTCACCGCCGAGACCAAGGCCGAGATGAAGCGCGTGCTGACCGACATCCAGTCCGGCAAGTTCGCCCGCGACTGGATGCTGGAAAACAAGGTCAATCAGGCCTCGTTCAAGGCGACCCGCCAGCGCAACAACGCCCATCCGATCGAGGAAGTGGGCAGCAAGCTCCGCGACATGATGCCGTGGATCAAGGAAAAGGCACTGGTCGACAAGACCAAGAACTAAGCGCCTCTTCAGACGCAGCTACCAACGGGACCGCGGCAACGCGGTCCCGTTGTAGTTTGCAGATACTGCCAGGCGCGACCGACGACGTCTGAACAGGCACCCGTCGATCATTCGACGAACTTGGCTAGCGACTGCTCGGTAAGTAAAGCATCTTGCGCCTTGCCGCAAAAGCAGCAGCTGCGTCACGCGCAATCGCGATGATTACAAGACATCGTGACGCAACTTGTATTTGTCTCCGGCAAACCTTTATCTCACCGGCCAGTGCAACATCCCGTGCCATGAGGCGGGAGCGCATGCGTCGGGCCATGGAGATGCGCGCTCGCGCCTTCCGGATGCGCGCATGGTTTTCTCACTGCCATGATCCCAGTGCTATCAATCAGTCGCTTCTTTGGAGATGTCCCATGCGATCCATCGTCATCACCGGCGCTTCCACCGGAATCGGGCACGCCACGGCCAAGTTTCTGCTCGACCGGGGATTTCGCGTTTTCGGCAGCGTGCGCAAGCAATCGGATGCGGAGCGACTGGAGGCGGAGTTCGGTGAAAACTTCATCCCGCTGCTCTTCGATGTGACCGATGCGGTTGCGGTGTTCGCAGCTGCCAATCAGGTCCGTGCGGCACTCAACGGTGAAACGCTTGCAGGCCTCGTCAATAATGCAGGCGTGGCCGTGTCCGGTGCGTTGCTCGACGTGTCGGTGGTTGAATTCCGCCAGCAGCTCGACGTCAACGTGGTCGGTCCGGTGATTGCCATCAAGGCTTTCGCACCATTGCTCGGTGCCGATCCCGTGATGAAAGGACCTCCGGGGCGCATCGTGATGATGAGTTCGTTGTCAGGTCAGTTTGGCAATCCCATGCTGTCCCCCTACACCGCCTCGAAATTCGCGCTGGAAGGACTGGCCGAATGCCTGCGCCGTGAATTCATGCTGTTCGGCATCGACGTGCTGGTGATCGCGCCGGGGCCCGTACGCACCCCGATCTGGGACAAGGCGGAGGCGATCGACATGGCCCGCTTCAGCGCGTCGCCATTCCTGCCGCCGCTGCAGAAGCTGCGCACGATGATGCTCAAGCTTGGTCGGTCAGGGCTGGCGCCGGAAAAGATCGCTGAACTGGTTCACCAGGCACTCACCGCCTTGCGCCCCAAGGCGCGCGTCGTGACGTCGCCGGAGCCGGTCCAGACGTTCATCGCCGGGCTGCTGCCAAGACGCTGGGCCGATCGGGTCATCGCCGGGCAACTTGGACTGGGGCCTCGCCCGCGCGGTTGAGCCGCAGGTGGGGCCAGTATGGTGGCCTTGATCTGGTCCTACCAGATTGGTAGGGTCAGCCCATGCTTACCGCAGTCAGCACCGAAACCTCCGACGCCGTTCGGAAAACGCTTGAATATGTCCGGCACCACCGGCTCGCCAAAGGCGACCGGCTGCCGTCGGAGCGCAATCTGTCGGATCGGTTCGGCGTCACCCGCAGCTCCGTCCGCGAGGCGCTGGCAGTGCTGGACGCCATGCGCATTACCGAGCGCAAGGCGAAGTCCGGCATCTTCCTGCGCAATACGCCGGATGAGGGCGGCCTCGACGCGCTGGTGCTGCAGGCCGATCTCGGCGTCACCTTCGATGCGCAGCTCACCCGCGATGCCATCGAGGCGCGCATCATCTGCGAGGAGCAGGCGTTCCGGCTGGCCTGCCAGCGCCGTACGGAGGCCGATCTCGCGAAGCTGCACGGTTTGCTCGACACCTATGCGGCGCTGGCCGCCAATGGCCGCAACATGGCCGACGAGGATGTCGAATTCCATCTCGCTGTCGCGGCTGCGAGCCAGAACCGCATTCTTGTGCGCACGATCACCCCGCTGATGCTGATGAGCACGCGCGGACGCCGGCGCTATTTCGAATCCGCGGCGCTGCGCCAGCGCTCGCTCGACGATCACCGCGCGTTCTTCGCCGCCATCGAGGCGCGCGATGAGGCTGCGGCAACCGCGCTCGTGCACAGCCATGTGCACACGGCCGCTGCCGACATCTGGGCGCTGAACGAGGCTGCGGCGGTGGCGCAAGACGCGGGGGCTCCGGACAAACAGACCTAGAGCATGATCCTGAAAAGTGGATACCGGTTTTCGCCGACAAACGAATTCGTTTGTCGAGAGATCATGCTCTGAAAAATCAACGGGCCTGCCGACAAATCCCGACCAACGGGAAGGCTCCGATCGCATACGGCAACGACCGTAACAGTGGAAACGCAAAAAGAAGGACAGAAGATGCGTATCACGACCACGTCCATAGCTGCGTTCGCAGCCGCGATGGCTATGGCAGCGAGCCCGGCACTGGCGCAGAAGACATATGGCCCGGGCGCCAGCGACACCGAAATCAAGATCGGCAACACCGTGCCCTATAGCGGCCCGGCTTCGGCCTATGGCATTCTCGGTAAGGCCTACGGCGCCTATTTCAAGAAGATCAATGACGAGGGCGGCATCAACGGCCGCAAGATCACCTTCATCTCCTATGACGACGCCTATTCGCCGCCGAAGACCGTGGAGCAGACACGCAAGCTGGTCGAGAGCGACGAGGTGATGGCGATCGTCGGCAATGTCGGTACCGCCGCGAATGCGGCCATTCAGAAATACGTCAATGCCAAGAAGACGCCGCAACTGTTTCTCGCGACCGGCGCCACCCGCTGGAACGATCCGAAGCAGTTTCCATGGACCATGGGCTGGCTGCCGAGCTATCACGCCGAGGCGGCGGCTTATGCGAAGTATCTCCTGAAGGAGAAGCCCGATGCGAAAATCGGCGTGTTCTATCAGAACGACGATTTCGGCAAGGACTATGTGAAGGGATTGAAGGAAGGCCTTGGTGACAAGGCTTCAACAATGATCGTGATGGAGACGAGCTATGAGGTCTCCGAGCCGACCGTCGACTCGCACATCGTCAAGCTGAAGGCGGCAGGCGTCGACACGATGTTCTCCTTCGCCACCGGCAAGTTCGCCGCGCAATCGATCAAGAAGGTTGCCGAGCTCGGCTGGAAGCCGCTGCACATCGTGCCGAATGCGAGTTCGTCGCTGGGCAGCGTGTTGCGTCCGGCCGGCCTCGATAATGCGCAGGACGTCGTCTCCGCGACCTTTGCCAAGGATCCCACCGATCCGCAATGGAAGGACGATCCGGGCATGCAGAAGTTCTACGCCTATGTCGAGAAGTACATTCCGGAAGGCAAGGCGATGGAGAGTACGGTTCTCTCCGGCTACAGCATCGCCCAGACCATGGTCGAGGCGCTGAAGCAGTGCGGCGACGATCTCACCCACGAGAACCTGATGAAACAGGCCGCCAACCTCAAGAACGTGCAGCTCGACGGGCTGCTGCCGGGGGTGACCGTCAACACCAGCCCGACCGACTTCTCGCCCATCGACCAGTTTCAGATGATGAGCTTCAAGGGCGAACGCTGGCAGCGCTTCGGCGAGATCATCAAGGGCGAGACGCCGACCGCAGTGCGGTAGGCTCCGTATCCAGGGTCGTAGGATGGGTAGAGCGCAGCGAAACCCATCACCTTGCCACTGAATCCGCGGATGGGTTTCGCTCCGGCGCAGGGCGCCTGCGCTCTACCCATCCTACGAGAAGAACCTGTTTCTGGAGCAGGCGGCGCCCGGACCGGCGCCGCCTGCGTCGAAAGGTTCATTGTCTGTTCATGACGATTGTATTACGTTTTTATGACATTCCGCAGGGTCCGGTCGCGGGTGTGAGCCGGCTGGCTGTTGCCAGACAGGGCAGTTTTCTTGCCGGGTGTTCGCAGGCAAGCCATGCTGCCGCCCTCGATCTCAGTCTCTCCGGCGCAAGCCGGCCGCCGCTTCAAGGAGCGGTTGGCGGTCGCTTGGCAATATGTTCGGCACTGGCCGCTGCGCACGGCGCTGATCGCCGGGATTCATGTGCTTGCGATCTATGTGCTGGCCTCGGTCGAATATGGCCCGTTCGCCATGACGCTGGCGCTGCTCACCTGGGCCTTGCTCAATTTCCTGTTCCTCGCGCTGTTGAAGCGGCCGGGTGTCAGCGCGGTGCTGTCGCTGCTGCTGGTCACGGCGCTGATCGTGCTGTCGCAGTTCAAGTTCGGCATCACGCAGCTCACGCTGACCTTTCTCGATTTCCTGATCATCGATCGCGATACGATCTCCTTCCTGCATTCGATCTTCCCGCAACTGCGCACCTGGCTCCTCATCGCCACCGCCGTCGCGTTGCCGATCCTCTGGCTGATCTGGCGCGCCGATCCGTTCCGCCTGCGCCGCCGCACTGCTATGGCCTGTGCGGGCGCCTGCATAGTGGGGATTGTCGGCCTGTCGGCGGCTAATCCCGAAAAGCCATGGGAGCCGTTCCAGGGCGTCAATCATATTTCCAATCTGGCGCGTTCGGGCGTGGTCTCCGTCTCGCATCTGACCGCGACCGGCTGGATCGAGGCGGACTCCAAGAGCCTCGTGAGCTCTGCGCAGGCGTCGCCCATGACCACCTGCGAACCGGGCGTGAAGCGGCCGAATATCGTGATGGTGCTCGACGAGTCGTCTTTCGACGTGTCTGCGGCACCCGGCGTGAAGGTGCCTGCGGGCTATCATGATTATTTCAAATCTGCCGATGGCCAGCAGCGCGCGCTGATCACCGAATCCAGCGGCGGGCCGACCTGGTACACCGAATTCAACATCTTCACCGGACTGTCGGCGCGCTCCTTCGGTGCGCTGAAATTCTATGTGACACGCATTGCCGCCGGAAAGATCTCTCGTGGCCTGCCGCAGGCGCTGCAGCGCTGCGGCTACAAGACGTTCTCGCTGTATCCGACCTACGGCAATTTCCTCAGCGCGCGCAGCTTCCAGCAGGGCGCCGGCATCGACGGCTTCATCGACATGGCGGCGATGGGCGTCAGCGAGGACATGCAGCCCGACCGGTTCTATTTCGATCAGGCGAGGGATCTCATTGCGCGTGAGAGCAAGACCGACCAGCCGGTCTTCGTGCTGGTCTATCTCACCGCCAATCATTTCCCGTGGACCACGACCTATCGCGACGACCTGACGCCCACCGATTGGCAGGCGCCGGGCAATGCGGCGGAGGTGGACGAATATATCCGCCGTCAGGCGATGACGGCTGCGGACTACAAGGCTTTCGTGGCGCAGCTCCAGAAGGATCACCCGACCGAGCCGTTCCTGCTGGTGCGGTTCGGCGATCACCAGCCGGCAATCGCGCAGAAGCTGATGGAGCCGGATCTGGCGCAGCCGAAGCGCGCCAACCGGATCATGACCCATGATATCCGTTACTACACGACCTATTATGCCATCGATGCGCTGAACTATCGCCCCGAACTGTCGTCGGCGCTGCCGACACTGGATGCTGCCTATCTGCCCCTCATGGTGCAGGAGGCCGCGCGCGTGCCGCTCGATCCGTCCTTCGTCGAGCAGAAGAAGATCATGCTTCGCTGCAAGGGCGTATTCTATGGCTGCAAGGACGGCGACGAGGCGAGCCGGTTTAATCGCTGGCTGATCGATGCGGGGCTGATCAAGGATTTGTAGCGCTCTACTTCCCGATCCTTTCCCACATCCACTTCGCCACGCTCTCCGGCGAACTCGTCGCATCATTCCCCGCGGCGCGCAGATTGGCCTCCCGCATCAACGGCAAATCGATCTTTCCTAGCAGCGGCTGCAACGCGCTGCGGAGCTTGTCGTCGCTCGCGCGCTTCGGTGCGAGCAGCATGATCGCGTCATAGGGCGGGATCGCGTGTCTGGGATCGTCCAGCACCACGAGATCGTATTTCGCGATCAGCCCGTCGCTGGTGTAGCCGGCGATGACGTCGACCTCGCCGGAGGCGACGGCGGCATACATGAAGTCCGGTTGCATGGTGCGCTGGGCCTTGAACGAAAGGCCATAGGCTGTCTTCAGCCCCGCCCATTCCGGCCGCGAGAAGAATTCGTAGTCGCCGGCGATGGTCATATTGCCGCTTAGTGCAGCGAGATCGGCCGCGGTCCTGATCCCCAGCGCCTGCGCCTTTGCGCGCGGCATCACCAGCGCATAGGCATTGGCAAAGCCGAGTTCGCCGAACAGAGTGATGTTCGCTTTCGCGAGTGTCGCCTTCAGCTCGGTGAGCAGTTGTTCACGCGGCAGGATCTCGCTGCGATGAAACTGGTTGGCCCACAGCGTGCCGGAATAGTCGATGTAAACGTCGATATCGCCCGCGGCCAGGGCATCATAGATCACGCTGGAGCCGAGACCCTGCCGCGTGGTGGCGGGCAGGCCAGCGGCCTGCAGCCGCTGTGACATCAGCGCGGCCAGCACATATTGTTCGGTGAAGGTCTTGGCGCCGACCACGATACGTGTGCCGGAGCGGGCGAAGGACGGCGCAAGCGTGACGATCACCAGCGCCGCGATACCGAGCACGCCGATGGTCGTGCGGATGCGGCTGCGCAGGCGGATGCCGGTTTCGATCAGCGCCAGTAATTGATCGACGGCCAGTGCAAGCACGGCGGCGGCGACGCAGCCGAAGATCACCAGCACCCAGTTCTGTGTCTGCAGGCCCGCGAAAATGTAGTTGCCGAGGCTGGTCTGGCCGATCGGCGTCGACAGCGTCGCCGTGCCGATCACCCACACGGCCGAGGTGCGGATGCCGGCCATGATGACGGGGAGCGCCAGCGGCAGTTCGACCATGGTCAGCGACTGCCGCGGCGTCATGCCGACGCCTTGGGCGGCCTCGGTCAATGCGGGATCGACGCCGTTCAGCCCGGTGATGGTGTTGCGCAGCACCGGCAGCATCGAATACAGCGCCAGCGCCAGCACGGCCGGCAGGAATCCGAAGGCCGAGAAACCGACGCCCAGATATTGCAGCGACAGCGCCGCGAGCGCGAGCAGCAGCGGATAGAACAGTGCCAGCAATGCGAGGCCGGGCACCGTCTGCACGATGCTGGCGATGCCGAGCAGCGCGCCGCGCAGCACCGGCCGATGTCGCGCGATGATCGCGAGCGGCAGGCTGATGATGAGGCCGAGCGCCAGCGCGGCGAGGCTGACACGGACATGGCTGCCGAGATAATCCGGCAGGTGGCCGAGCGCGTCGCTCCAGCGTGGATCGCTGAACAGGTTCATGCCGCGCCGTCCTGCGGTGTTGCACCGTCTTTCGGCAGCAGGACCTGAAGTCGTTCCGCCTGCCGGCGCGGTGTGCCCAGCAGCTCGCCGACATAGGGATCGGTGCTTTCGGACAACGCAGTGGGCGTGCCCTCTGCGAGCAGTCTGCCGGAGCGCATCACCGCAACACGATCGGCGAGCAGGATCGCTTCCGTCATGTCATGGGTGATCATGATCGTGGTGAGCTTGAGCTTGCGATGCAGCGCGCGATAGTCATCGCCCAGCGCATCGCGGGTCAGCGGATCGAGCGCGCCGAACGGCTCATCCATCAGCACGATGCGTGGCTTCGCAGCCAGCGCACGCGCGACACCGACGCGCTGGCGCTGGCCGCCGGAGAGTTCGTGCGGGAAGCGATCGCGATGCTGCGTGCGGTCAAGGCGCACGAGGTCGAGCAATTCATCGACGCGTGTGGCGATCTCCTTGGCGGGCGTACCCAGCAGCCTGGGCGTGATGCCGATATTGTCGGCGATGCTCATATGCGGAAACAGCCCGCCGCTCTGGAACACATAGCCGATGCGCCGGCGCAGGGTGATGGGATCGACCTGCGCGACGTCCGCGCCCGCGATGGTGATGTGTCCCGCGTCCGGCGCGATCAACCGGTTGGTCAGCCGCATCAAGGTGGTCTTGCCGGAGCCGGAGCCCCCCACGATCGCGAGGAACTCACCTTCGGCCACGTCGAGCGAGACGTCGTCGACGGCCCGGATACGTCCGCCGTCGAAGCTCTTGCTGATGTGGGAGAAGCGGATGAGGGGAGAGGACGTCATGCGCTGCTGTCGTCCCCGCGAAGGCGGGGACCCATAAACTCCGAAGCGATAATTGGAGACGGGTCGCTCCCACAGCGCAAAGTTAAAGCTCCTGAGTCTATGGGTCCCCGCCCCGTGCATGCCTTCGGCATGCTAGGCGGGGACGACAAATGATAGGCCATCGACCAAAGCTATCATGCAGCATTTGCCCTACCAACCCGGCCCGCCGTTGAATTCTCTGCCCCGCAGCGCTAAGCCTGTGCACGAACAAAAACACCTTGGGGAACGCGCGTGCAGGCAGGTGGGGCCGCGGCATCGATGGCGGTGGCGCTTGACGACGCGACGGTGGCATTCGGCGTTGCCGACAATCGCATCTATACGGCGGTGGAGAAGGCGACATTGCGGGTCGCGGATGGCGAGTTCGTCGCCATTGTCGGACCGACCGGCTGCGGGAAATCCACTCTGCTGAATGTCGCTGCCGGGCTGCTGGCGCCAGCCTCCGGTACTGTCCGGATCTTCGGTCAGCCGCTGGGCGGACTGAACGCACAGGCGGGCTACCTGTTTCAGGCCGATGCGCTGTTTCCATGGAAGACCGCCCTCGACAATGTCGCCATCGGGCTGGAGATCGCCGGCATGGCGCGCGACGCGGCGCTGGCGCGGGCGCAGGACTGGTTGACCTCGGTCGGTCTCGGTGCGTTTGCCGGGCGCTATCCGCATATGCTGTCCGGCGGTCAGCGCAAGCGCGTCGGTCTTGCACAGGTGCTGATCCGCAATCCGAAGATCCTGCTGATGGATGAGCCGTTCGGGCCGCTCGATGCGCAGACCCGGCAGGTGATGGGCAACCTGTTGCTGGATCTGTGGAGCAGGGATCGCAAGGCGGTGCTGTTCGTGACCCACGATCTCGAAGAGGCCATCGCGCTGGCCGATCGCGTGGTCATCATGTCGGCGGGGCCCGGCTCGCGCATCATCGGCGACTGGAAAGTGCCGCTGCCGCGGCCGCGCGATATTTTCGACGTGCGGCTCGACAAGGAATTTCACACGCTTCATCGCGAGATCTGGAGCGTGCTGAAGGACGAAGTGATGAAGGGCTATGCGCAGTCCGCCGGCGTGGGAGCCGCGTCATGACGCGTCCTGTGCTGTTGCTGTGTCAGGTGCTCGTCGCCGTCGTGGTCATCGTGATGTGGCATGTGCTCACGACCATACCGATGTTCGGCCGCATCCTGCTGCCGCCGTTTTTCTTCTCCAACCCGATTGATGTCGGCAGCCAGATTGTCAGCTGGTTCGCGTCGGGCATCATCTGGAAGCATCTCGGCATCACGCTGCTGGAGTCCGTGCTGGCATTCGTGATCGGCTCCACGCTGGGCGTGCTGATCGGCTTCTGGTTCGCGCGCCAGCCGCGGCTTGCCGCCATCTTCGATCCCTATGTGAAAATGGCCAATGCGCTGCCGCGCGTCGTGCTGGCGCCGATCTTCGCGTTGTGGCTGGGGCTCGGCATCTGGTCGAAAGTGGCGCTCGGCGTCACGCTGGTGTTCTTCATCGTGTTCTTCAACGTCTATCAGGGCGTCAAGGAAGTCTCGCCCACGGTGCTCGCCAATGGCCGCATGCTCGGCATGAGCGAGCGGCAATTGATGCGCCACGTATTCTGGCCATCGGCACTGTCATGGATGTTTTCGTCGCTGCACACGGCGGTGGGATTTGCCGTGGTCGGTGCGGTGGTCGGCGAATATCTCGGCTCGGCGGCTGGGCTGGGCTATGTCATCCAGCAGGCGGAGGGCACGTTCGATGTCGCCGGCGTGTTCGCAGGCATGTTCGTGCTGTCGGCCTTTGTCATCGTGATCGACGTGCTGGTGTCGATTGTCGAGAAACGTCTGTTGGTGTGGAAGCCGGTGGTGAGTGACGGGCGGAGCTGAGAGATTCCCTCGCCCCGCTTGCGGGGAGAGGGTGGCGCAGCGAGCGAAGCTCGTTGCGACGGGTGAGGGGGAGCTAGCGAGTGAAACACTGGCTCCCCCTCACCCGGATCACGTGCCGCCGCTCGTGATCCGACCTCTCCCCGCAAGCGGGGAGAGGTTAAGCAAGAGCGTCGCTACTTACGGCAGCGGCTTGGTGTCGTCCGGTGCCTGCGGCGGGGTCTTGATGGCGATGGCGCGGAAGGCCTTGCCGTCCGGCTTGGTGCCGCCATGGGGCGTGCCCTTCGGGATGATGATGAGATCGCCGGCCTTGACCTGAACTTCCTTGTCGCCGAGCCACACCGTGCCGGTGCCTTCCAGGATATACTGGATCTCGTTGGTGTTGGGATGCATGTGCTTCACCACATTGCCGTCCTGTACCGAGATGGTCGCACCGTCGGCGGCCATGAACATCTTGGAGCGGAAGCCGGTGGGCGATGCCGGGCCGAGTGCGTCACCGACGAGTTCGGGGACATGCAGGACCTGGGCGGTGATGTTTTCCGCGGCCTGCGCCGGCGTGATGCCTTCGGGCAGCATATGCGTGATCAGGCAGCCGGCGGCGAAAGCGGCTGTGATCGAGAGTGTCGCGGTGATGCGATTCATGAACGTTCCCCCTTGATGACAATGATTTGTCGCGCGGATGCTATGTCGCGCCGGGTGTGTTGACCAGTGCCGGCTTTCCATCCGGCAGAGGCTCATCTATCCTCCGCGCCCGATCGCAGCGGAGGAAACAATGACAAAAAACATAAAAACCAGCTTGAGCCGTTTATTCCCGAACCGTTTGTTTTCAAGCCGTTTGGTCTTCGCTGGTCTGCTGTCGCTGTTTCTCGTTCATCCCGCTGCAGCGCAAACCAAGGTGACCATCGCGGTCGGCGGTGGGGCCTGCCTGTGCTATCTGCCGACCGTGCTGGCCAAGCAGCTCGGCGAATATGAGAAAGCGGGGCTCGCCGTCGAACTGGTCGATCTCAAGGGCGGCTCCGATGCGTTGAAAGCCGTGCTCGGCGGCAGCGCCGATGTGGTGTCCGGCTATTTCGATCATTGCGTGAACCTCGCCGCCAAGAAGCAGGAGCTGCAGAGCTTCGTGGTCTATGACCGCTATCCCGGCCTCGTGCTGGTGGTGTCGCCGAAACACACGGGCAAGATCAATTCGATCAAGGATCTCGCCGGCAAGAAAGTCGGCGTCAGCGCGCCGGGCTCGTCAACGGACTTCTTTCTGAAGTATCAGCTCAAGAAGAACGGCCTCGATCCGGCCGGCACGGCGGTGATTGGCGTCGGCCTCGGCGCGACGGCAGTGGCGGCGATGGAGCAGGGCCAGATCGAAGCCGCCGTGATGCTCGATCCTGCCGTTACCGTGCTGCAGGGTAGCCACAAAGACCTCACGATTCTCAGCGATACCCGCACGCAGAAGGACACGATGGCCGTGTTCTCCGGCGAATATCCCGGCGGCGCGCTGTATTCGACGACGGCCTGGGTGAAGGGCCACGAGAAGGAAGTGCAGGGACTGACCAACGCGATCATGAACACGCTGAAATGGATCCACAGCCATACGCCGGAAGAGATCATGGCGAAGATGCCGGAAGGCATCGTCGGCAAGGACAAGGAGCTCTATCTCGCGGCGCTGAAGAACACGATCCCGATGTATTCGGAAACGGGACTGATGGATCCGAAGGGCGCCGCGGCCGTGCTCGCCGTGTTCAGCGAGGGCTCGCCGGAGGTGGCCAAGGCCAATATCGATGTCAGCAAGACCTATACGAACAAATATGTCGAGCAGTTTACCAGGACGATGGGGACGAATGCGAAGTAGAGATACGCAATGACGACGCCGGTCATTCACCGCGTCACGCAACTCGACCTCACGCGCAGCGATTGGCAGTGGCCGTTCGCGCGTGAGCGAAGGGACGAGATCGATGCGCACTTCGCCGGCAAGCGTGCCGAGAAGCCGCAACTGTTCAATGGGCGCGTGTTGCTGGCGCGCAATGCGCAGTTCACCGGCGATCGGTTTCGGGCGGAATATTTCGAGACCGATTTTGCAAGCTTTCTGGCGTGGCGGGATTGGCGCTGTCCCGATCCGGACGTGTTCAACGGCTTTGGCATGGGCGCGCTGCGTGCCAGCGACGGCGCCTTCGTGCTCGGCGAGATGGGGCAGCATACATCCAATGCCGGACGCATCTATTTTGCGGCGGGCACGCCTGATCTGGATGACCTGCGCGGTGACGTGGTCGATATTGCTGGCAGTGTGACCCGTGAGGTCGAGGAAGAGCTCGGCCTCACAGAAGCCGATTATCGGGCCGACGCTGTCTGGTCCTGCGTCGTGACGGACTTCTCGGTGGCGATGATGCGTCTCCTCGATGCGGATCAGCCGGGTGATGCGCTGCGGAGCACCATCGAAGCCAATCTTGCCGGTCAGGCTGCTCCGGAGCTCAGCGGAATTCATCTGGTGCGCAGCGAAGCCGACTTCACCCCGACGATGCCGCTGTTTGTGACGGCGTTTATGACAGCGCAGCTGATGCCTGCGACCTGATCTACTGGTGTTGCCGGGATCGGCACGCTACGCTTGGCTTTCCCGTGTCCCGGAGTTGCCGATCTCATGTCTGCCAAGCCAGTTGTGTCTGCGTTGAAGTCCTATATCGAGCCGTATCGGGTTGATGGGTCGAAGGCTTTTCATCTCAAGGCGCATGACACCGATGCCAGCGGCGGGCTGCACAAGGAGACCGGCAAGAAGATCATCGAGGCCAACCGCCGCCGGCTGCAGGAACTACAGGAAAAGCTCTATGCGCAGGACCGTTGGTCGCTGCTGCTGATCTTCCAGGGCATGGATGCTGCTGGCAAGGACAGCGCCATCGAAAGCGTGTTCGACGGCATCAATCCGCAGGGCTGCGAGGTGCATGCGTTCAAGACGCCGTCATCGAACGAACTCGATCACGATTTCATGTGGCGCCACACTATCGCGCTGCCGCAGCGCGGTCGCATCGGCATCTTCAATCGCTCCTACTATGAAGAATGTCTGGTGGTGCGCGTGCATCCGGATATCCTCGGCAAGCAGAAGATCCCGGCGGAGCTGGTGACGAAGGATATCTGGCGCGAGCGCTTCGAGGACATCACCGCGTTTGAGAAATATCTGACGCGCAACGGCACCGTGGTGCTGAAGTTCTTTCTCAACGTCTCCAAGGAAGAGCAGCGCGAACGTTTCCTCGATCGTCTGGAGGAACCTGCGAAGAACTGGAAGTTCTCGACGGCTGATATCGCTGAGCGCGCGCTGTGGGACAAGTATCAGGAGGCCTATGAGGACCTGATCAAGAATACGTCCTGCGCGGAGGCGCCGTGGCATGTGGTGCCGGCGGATCGCAAATGGTTTTCGCGTGTGGTGATCGGCTCGGCCATCGTCAACGCGCTGGAGAAGCTGGACCTGCACTTCCCGATCGTGGACGGCGAGGCGAAGAAGGACTTTACGCTGATCCGCGAGGCGCTGGAGAAGGAAGGACCGCCGCGGGAGCGCGAGGACGTGGTGAAAAAGGTCGCTAAGAAGAAGGTGGCCAAGAAGAAGGTTGCGAAGAAGAAAGCGGCGAAGAAGGTTATCCTCTCCACAGCGTCCAGGCGGACCTCTCCACGTCGTCCCCGCGAAGGCGGGGACCCATAACCTCCGTCATTTATTTCGAAGCGGCGAAGTCGCGGCAACCGCGTTTTCACTATCTCTCCAGCGTGTATGGGTCCCCGCCTTCGCGGGGACGACGTAGAGTGTGGGGCGCTGTCGATCGCCTAACTCAACTTCAATTCCTTCAACACCTTCGCCACCTTGTCCTGCGCCGCATCCGGCAGCGGCAGCAGCGGGCGCGGTGGCTGCGCATCGGTGATCCCCATCTGCTCCGCAGCCGCATACATCACGCGCAGGCTGGAAAACTGCTTGAACAGATCCCAGAGCGGCTGCATCGCGTTGTTGAGGCGGCGCGCTTCGTCGGCATTGCCGGCCTGCGCCGCGCGGGTGATGGCGAGACAACTCCTTGGAAACAGGCCCGCCGCCACGCAGTACCAGGCATCGCCGCCGGCCAGCAGTGTCTCCATCGAATTCCAGTCACCGGCATAGCCGACCGAAAAGCCTGATGGCACGGCGGCCCGCATTTGCTTCAGGTGATCTGCGGCGAGGCTGGCTTCGGGGGAGGTGCCTTTCACCGCGACGACGCCGGGAATACGTGCGATGCGGCCGACAAGATCGGGCGTGAATTTGAAATGCGTGGTGGCGAAATTGTCGTAGATCACGATCGGCAGTTTGCTCGTTTCGGCGACCACCTTGAAGTGTTCGAACACCTCGTTCTCGGTGAGCGGCGTGTAGGACACCGGCGCCAGCAGGCCTGCGGCAGCGCCTGCCGCCTTGGCATCGCGGGCGAGTTCGATCGTCTCATCGGTACGTAGCGCGCCGATACCGACCAGCACGGGGACGCGGCCGTTCACCTCCGCGATGGCGGCTTCGGTGGCACGCCGGCGCTCGTCACGGCTGAGAAACGGATACGATCCGGTCGAGCCCAGCAATCCGATGGAATCGACCTTGGCGGCCGCCAGCGGCGCTACCAGCCGCCGCAGCGCAGGGGTATCGACGCGTCCCGTCGCATTCATGGGGGTGATCGGGAAGGCGGATAATCCCCTAGCGAAAGTCATTGTCCTGTCCTCGCAATTGCCGTTCGGTCTTAGGGCAAAAAGGGTGGTCGGGAAAACGTCCAGTTCCGCTGTTCTGGCTGGGCCAGTCGGCCGCGCGCCCGAGCGACTCCCGGGAGGATTTAGGTCAGTCTTCCTGACCCTCTTAGCCGTTGCAGGGTCCTGCATTTGTCGTCTAGAACGACCGCAGGCCCTCGTCGGCAACGAACCATCAAGGGTTTTCCTTGAGACTGGTTTTGGCCGAGGATGTGGGCCTGAAGGTGTGGCAATGCTGATTCGCAGCGACATGGTTGGAGTTTCCGGGGGAGTGGCTGTTGCCGCTGGTCCTGACGCGATTCCGGCTGCGCTGCGTTCGAACCTCCTTCTTGGCGGGCTGCTTCTGCTTATCTGCCCCTGAGCGCCGTCTGGGCCATCCGGCCTGGGTACTCAGGGGATCATGAGATTCAGAATCACCAGCCCTCTCTGGCGCCCAGACGGTAGCGCCCCGACTTAAGGAAGATCCCATGACCACCACCACCCCGTCCGACAAGGACCGCGTCATCATTTTCGACACCACCTTGCGCGACGGCGAGCAGTGCCCCGGCGCCACCATGACCTTCGAGGAGAAACTCGAAATCGCCGCGATGCTGGACGCCATGGGCGTCGACGTCATCGAGGCCGGTTTCCCGATCGCCTCCGATGGTGACTTCGAGGCCGTCAACGAGATCGCCAAGCGCTCGAAGAACTCGGTGATCTGCGGTCTGTCGCGCGCCGGCCAGAAGGATATCGACCGCTGCGCCGAGGCGATCCGTCCGGCCAAGCGCGGCCGCATCCATACTTTCCTGTCCACCTCGCCGGTGCACATGAAGTACAAGCTGCAACTGGAGCCGGACGCGGTCCATGATCTGGTGATCTCGTCGGTGACGCGCGCGCGCAACCACACCGATGACGTCGAATGGTCGTCGGAAGACGGCACCCGCACCGAATTCGACTTCCTGTGCCGCTGCGTCGAATCCGCCATCAAGGCTGGCGCCACCACCATCAACATTCCCGACACCGTCGGCTATTCGGTGCCTGAGGAATATTACGACCTGTTCAAGCGCGTGCGCGAGAACGTGCCGAATTCCGACAAGGCGGTGTTCTCGGTTCACTGCCACAACGACCTCGGCATGGCTGTCGCCAATTCCATGGCCGGCGTGCGCGGCGGTGCGCGTCAGATCGAATGCACCATCAACGGCATCGGCGAACGCGCCGGCAATGCTGCGCTGGAAGAAGTCGTGATGGCGATGAAGGTGCGCAACGACAAGCTGCCCTACTGGAACAATATCGACACCACCATGCTGATGCGCGCGTCGAAGGAAGTCTCGGCCGCGACCTCGTTCCCGGTCCAGTACAACAAGGCGATCGTCGGCCGTAACGCCTTCGCGCATGAGAGCGGCATTCATCAGGACGGCATGCTGAAGAACGCGCAGACCTACGAGATCATGCTGCCGGAAACGGTCGGCGTGAAGCAGACCTCGCTGGTGATGGGCAAGCATTCCGGCCGCCATGCCTTCATCCACAAGCTGGAGGAGATGGGCTACAAGCTGGGCCAGAACCAGCTGGAAGATGCATTCGTGCGCTTCAAGGCCCTGGCCGACCGCAAGAAGGACATCTACGACGAGGATCTGGAAGCGCTGGTCGATCAGGAAATGACCGCCGCCCATGATCGCATCAAGCTGGTGTCGCTGACGGTGATCGCCGGCACCCACGGTCCGCAGCGCGCGACGATGAAGCTGAACATCGACGGCGTGGTGAAGATCGAGGAGGCCGAAGGAAATGGGCCGGTGGATGCGGTGTTCAACTGCATCAAGGCGCTGGTGCCGCATGTGGCGAAGCTGGAACTGTATCAGGTCCACGCCGTCACCGAAGGCACCGACGCGCAGGCGGAAGTGTCGGTGCGTCTGGCCCATGAAGGCCGCTCCATGACCTCGCGCGCCGCCGATCCGGATACGCTGGTCGCTTCGGCCAAGGCCTATCTCGGCGCGCTGAACAAGATCGTCATGAAGCGTGATCGCGACATGCCGGCGCCGGTGGCCGCCGCGAGCTGATCGCTTCCCAAAACCTATACGCGCAACGAAACGCGGCGTCGCAAGACGCCGCGTTTTTGCATTGCGGCAAAGCTTTTGCCGCAACCCCTGCGAAGGGAGCGATGGCGTTTGATCGCTGATGACGATAAAGCTCCCTGTGACATCCAAGCGTAGCGACTTTTTAGAACAGCTCCGCGCGACCAACAGGGAGAACATCATGCGCAACTTTATTTTGGCCGCTGCGTCGATCGCAGCGCTCGCGCTGGCCGGTCCGGCCTCGGCTCAATCGCCCATCGTCATCAAATTCAGCCACGTCGTTGCGCCGAACACGCCGAAGGGGCAGGGCGCGGACAAGTTCAAGGAACTCGCCGAGAAATACACCAATGGCAAGGTGAAGGTTGAGGTCTATCCGAACTCGCAGCTCTACAAGGACAAGGAAGAGGTCGAGGCGCTGCAGCTCGGCGCCGTGCAGATGCTGGCGCCGTCTCTCGCCAAGTTCGGCCCGCTCGGCGTCAAGGAATTCGAGGTGTTCGACCTGCCCTACATCCTGCCGGACAAGGCGGCGCTCAATCGCATCACCACCGGGCCGATCGGCAAGGGTCTGCTGGCGAAGCTCGAGCCCAAGGGCATCAAGGGTCTCGCTTACTGGGACAACGGCTTCAAGATCATGACCTCGAACAAGCCGATGCATAAGGTCGCCGACTTCCAGGGCATGAAGATGCGCATCCAGTCGTCGAAGGTGCTGGAAGCCGAAATGCGCGCACTCGGCGCGATCCCGCAGGTGCTGGCCTTCTCGGAAGTGTATCAGGCGATGCAGACCGGCGTTGTCGATGGCAACGAGAACACCCCGAGTAACGTCTATACGCAGAAGATGCATGAAGTGCAGAAGCATATGACGATCTCGAACCACGGCTATATCGGCTACGCGGTGATCGTGAACAAGAAGTTCTGGGACGGCCTGCCGGCCGATGTGAAGCCGCAGGTCGAGAAGGCGATGGACGAAGCCACGGCTTATGCCAACAGCCTGTCGCAGAAGGAAAACGACGACGCCATCGTCGCCATGAAGAAGGCTGGTACCACCACCTTCTACGAGCTGAAGCCGGAAGAGCGCGCCGAATGGATGAAGGCGATGGAGCCGGTGACCGCGGACATGGCCTCGCGCGTCGGCAAGGATCTGATCGCGGCGTTCCAGAAAGAAGCCAACGCCAAGACCAATTGAGGCGCAGCGTAGCCGAGACCTCACCCTGAGGAGCGGCCCGCCTGGACCGCGTCTCGAAGGGTGAGTGAACGATATTCATGGTTCGAGAGGCGCACCAGGAGGCGCGCTCCTCACCATGAGGCCGCCGCCAGGCGGCCAGGGGAAGGGGACATATTCGGTGCGGTTCTTGTTACGCATCCTCGATCGTCTCGAGGAAACCCTGATCGCGACGCTGATCGGCGCCGCGACGGTGGTGATCTTTGTCGCCGTGGCGCATCGCTACACCACCGATTTCGTGGTGACGTATCGCAATCTGCCCGGCGCGATGGCGGCCTATAAGTTTCTCGCCGGCATCCATCTGTCCTGGGCGCAGGAACTTTGCATCTACATGTTCGTGTGGATGGCGAAGTTCGGCGCGGCTTACGGCGTGCGTACCGGCATCCATGTCGGCGTGGACGTGCTCGTGCTGCAACTGCCGCCGAAATGGCGCAAGGGCACCATCCTGTTCGGCCTTCTGTGCGGCGCACTGTTCACCGGTATCATCGGCACCATGGGCGCGAGCTTCGTGATGGGTCTGTCGCAGACCGATCAGACATCGCCGGATCTCGAGCTGCCGAGCTGGATCGTCTATCTCTGCATTCCGCTTGGTTCCTATCTGATGTGCTTCCGCTTCCTGCAGGTCGCCTACAGCTATTTCCGCTTCGACGATCTGCCGCATCATGATCACACCCATGTGGAGGGCATCGAGGTCGATACGGCGGTTGGTCCGACGCCGGAGGGCGCCCGATGACCACGCTCATCATCTTCGCGCTGCTCATTGCGCTGATGCTCACCGGCATGCCGATCTCGATTGCGCTCGGCCTGACTGTGCTGACCTTCCTGTTCTTCCTGACCCAGGTGCCGATCGAGGCGGTGGCGCTGAAACTGTTCACCGGGATCGAGAATTTCGAGATCATGGCGATCCCGTTCTTCATTCTCGCCGGCAACTTCCTGACCCATGGCGGCGTCGCCAGACGCATGATCAATTTCGCGACCTCGATGGTCGGGCACTGGTATGGCGGTCTAGGTCTCGCCGGCGTGATGGCCTGCGCGCTGTTCGCGGCGATCTCCGGCTCGTCACCGGCGACCGTGATTGCGATCGGCTCGATTCTGCTGCCCGCCATGGTCGCTCAGGGCTTTCCGAAGCGGTTCGGCGCCGGCGTCATCACGACGTCGGGCGCATTGGGCATCCTGATCCCGCCTTCGATCGTGATGGTGATCTATGCGGTGGCGACCGGCGGCAGCGTCGCGCTCGGCCCCGATGGCGCGCGCGTCACCTCGGCGTCCGTCGGCCAGTTGTTTATCGCCGGTGTTGTTCCCGGCCTGATGCTGGCGACGCTGCTCGGCGCCACCACGGTGTATCGCGCCTGGAAGTTCGACTATCCGCGGCTGCCGCGGGCGTCATGGGGTGAGCGCTTCAAGGCCTTTCGTGAGTGCATCTGGGGCCTGCTGCTGATCTTCCTCGTGCTCGGCGGTATCTATCGCGGGTGGTTCACCCCGACGGAAGCCGCGGCGGTCAGCGCCGTTTATGCCTTCATCATCGCGGTGTTCGTCTACAAGGACATGGGCCTGAAAGACGTGCCGCGGGTGCTACTCGGCTCGGCCAGCATGAGCGCGATGATCCTCTACATCATCACCAATGCGGTGCTGTTCTCGTTCCTGATGACGTCGGAACAGATCCCGCAGCAGCTCACCGCCTGGATCGTCGATATGGGCGTCAACTGGTGGACGTTCCTGATCTTCGTCAATATCCTTCTGCTGGTCGCCGGTAATGTGATGGAGGCGTCGTCCATCGTCCTCATCACCGCGCCGATCCTGTTTCCGATCGCCGTCAAGCTCGGCATACATCCGGTACATCTCGGCATCCTGATGGTGGTCAATATGGAGGTCGGCATGTGCCATCCGCCGGTCGGCCTCAATCTCTATGTCGCCTCGGGCATCGCCAAGATGGGCATCACCGAACTCACCATCGCGGTGTGGCCGTGGCTGCTGACCATGCTGATGTTCTTGGTTGCGGTGACCTTCATCCCGGAGATTTCGCTATGGCTGCCGCGCATGCTCGGGATGCTGTGACGAAATCGCGGCGCAGGAAATATTTCGACAACATATCGCGACACCACATGGCCAAAGCGTAAGTTGAAGGTCCGGCGGTGCAGGATCATCTTCAGGTGACTTTCCAAAGGAGGTTGCCATGAAGAAGATCTTGCTCGCCGGTGCCGCTGTTGCCGTGATCGCCGGGTCAACCGCGGTCTATGCCCAGCACCGTCCGTGGATGCATCATCACGTCCGGATGAATCCGGAAGACCGCGCCGCATTTGTGGATGCGCGCATCGCCGCGGTGAAAGCGGGGCTCAAGCTGACGCCGGATCAGGAGAAGATGTGGCCGGCGGTGGAGAGCGCGGTGCGCGATTTCGCCAAGCTGCGCATCGACCGCGCCAATGCACGCATGGAAGAGCGCAAGAACCGCGACGACGACGCGAAGCGGACTGACACGCCGGACAATCCGGTCGCCCGCCTGCAGCAGCGCGCCGGCGACATGGCCACCACGGCCGCAGCGTTGAAGAAGATCGCCGACGCGGCCGACCCGCTCTACAAGACCCTCGATGACGGCCAGAAACGCCGCCTGACGGTGCTGACCCATATGGATCGCGGCTTCGGCGGCGGCGAGGGCGGCTGGCGTCACCGCGGCCCGCGTCCCGGCCTCGAGCGCGGCAGCTTCGAAGGCGAGGGATTCGGCCCTCCCGGCTTCGATCGCTCGCATTTTGGCGATGACGACGATCGCGGTCCCGGCGGCCGCGGCGACAGATTCGAGCGCAACCCCGCGCCGGGCGCCGAGCGGCTCTGATACGGGGCAGTTTTCCACTGCCCGAATAGCGAGGAAGCCGCTGAATTTCAGCGGCTTTTTCGCATTTTTGCGATTGCGAAAATCGGTGCAATTTTTGTGACAGCGTCGCTGGACATCCCGGGATCGCTTTGCTAAACGACGCCGTCCCCGCGGGGATATCCGGATCTGGATCCGGGCGCATAGCTCAGTTGGTAGAGCAGGTGACTCTTAATCACCGGGTCCTAGGTTCGAGCCCTAGTGCGCCCACCAAAAATCTCAACAAATCAGTCTGTTAGAATTTCGGTGGTTGGTCGTTCTGACCGGACATCGTCCGTCATTCTGACTGGTCGCTCGCCTTTGCTCTTTCGGAGGCTACGGGCCATCCGGACGGTCGCGAGGTCTCGGTAAGACCCCTGTCTTTGCAAACCCGAGCGCAAACGCAGACCGAATTTCTATATTGGCCCCAAGCTCTCTGCGGGAGGCGGCCAGATGGAACCGCCGGGATGCGTGCACGTTCCTATATCTGAAGAAACAGCATTCTCGGTGCCGTAGTGCGGCGCGCTTTGCATTCAGGTCCGGTTACCAAGTAGCAAATGGGAGTTTGCCGATGCTCAGCGCCTACATCAATGAGAGAGACATCAGAACCGGCACCGTGATTTCTGTCGTCGCCAAATCGGTCGCGCCGGGGGAAACGCTTGCGCTCGAATACCCAAACAAGAGCCGGGTGTCCGGTAAGGTGATCTCGGCTTCGCATAACGAGCTCGAAATGGAGATCAATTCGGAGGCCTGGCGGCTGCGTCGACACGCTCCCAGCGACAGCACTATCCACAATGACCTGTCCGACAAGGAGGCGTCATTCTGGACGGTCCAAGCGAAGCTCTAGGCTAGTCGTCGTGAGCCGCCTCAGTGGGCGGCTCCTTTATTTGGGCGACCTTGAGGCGGATCGATGGATCGTCTCAAAGCCCACGCGCGGTTCGTTCAGGATCTTCGCCAGGGGATCCGGTTTCGTCGCCACCCGAGGGGATGCCGTCGGTTTGTGCCGGCGCTCGACGGTCATGGCGCGCGCTGCATTGCCTTCGCGCGAACCGTGCTCTTCAACAAAGCCGATCCTGGGTTCGTCGAGCAGTTTGGACTGCCATGCCTTTGTTTGCGTCATGCCGCTATTCTAGCACGATGTCGTGCGCCCAGCAAAAGCCCGCAGGTGAGGGCGCGTGGGGACTGCACGCGCAACGCCGCCCTGAGCGGAGTATGATCGCCCCGGCGACGTTGGCTCAACACTGGGCCCTCAAATCCCCAGTGCAAATTGGTACGAAGGATTTGGCTAAAAGGTTCAACGGAATCGAAGAAAAAGCGCCCGAGGGTATCGGGCGGGGGAGGACGGTCTTCGGTCGGCGGTATGCCGCGCGACGTCGAGCAATAGCCCAAGCCTTACCGATGAAAGCCTTACCGATGAAATGAAACCCGCCGAGTGGCGCCGGCGGGTCTCTTCTACCTACTGGCGACACGGCGCGTCAGGGAGTGGTCCGGGCGACTCGCGGCGTCGCTGCAGGCGCAGGGGTCCTGGTTTTCTGGGCCGCCTGACTGACCGGTAATTGCACCACGACTGCCTTCTGCCCGGGCCTCAGGTCTGTGACGAGAACAATCCTGCCATTTGAGAATTCCAGCGCGTCGTGGTGCTGGTCGCGGCCCGCATTGATCTGACGAAAACGGGCCAGTCGATCGTTCACATGACGGCGAAAAAACCACCCATCGACTCGGACGTTTTCTTCAAACGCGATTTCGGTGCCGGGGCGAAGGCATACCGCAACGTGTGGATCGTCGCAGCTTGCGAAGCCTTTAGTTGTCGTCGAAGGAAATCTTGCCGATACCAACCTATCCGCCACCTCCGCGGGACGGTTAGCGACCGCGTGCAGGCTGTAATCACACATGGATGCGCTCCTATGGACGGCCGCCCAGCAAATGTTGCAACGTTCGTGAACCTCGTTGGTTGCAGCGCGAGGCAAAAAAAGCATCCGGCATAGGCGATCGCGATCGTCAGCGGAATGCTGTGACAATCCGGCGCGGAATTCATGAGCCGGAGACATAAGTCCATGCCGTGGACGCGACCTAATCGTTGCCGGCGGGCCTCGTTACACTGACCGGTGCAGGACCGAGTCTTGCTCTGGCCCACCTGACGAGAACCACGGATGAAGATGACCGCGATATTGGCAACGGCACTGTCGACGATGGTCGGAGACGCCGTCGCCCAGGAACGGCAGACGGCCGCAGTCAAAGCCCCGGCCGATGTCAGACACATCACGCCCGAACTCGCCGACTATACCGAGAAACTGCTGTTCGGCCAGGTATGGGAACGTCCCGGCCTGTCGCACCGCGATCGCAGCGTCGTCACGGTGGCCGCCCTGATCGCCGGCGGAAAGACCGCGCAACTCACGGGGCATCTCAATCGTGCCTTGGACAACGGCGTGAAGCCCGGCGAGCTCACCGCGACCATCACGCATCTGGCATTCTATTCGGGCTGGCCGAATGCCATATCGGCGGTCACCGTCGCGAAGGATGTGTTCGACAAGCGCGGGATTGCTCAATCCGGCCTCGTCGCTGCTGCAGGCGAGCGGATCAGGCTGGACGCCGAGAGCGAAGCCCGGCGCGCGGCGTCGGTGGACCGCGCGGTTGGCACTGTCATCCCCGGACTCGCGACCTATACCAACGATGTCCTGTTCGGTGACCTGTGGCGACGACCCGATCTGTCGCCGCGCGACCGCAGTCTGGTGACGATCTCCTCGCTGATCGCGACAGGCGAAGCAGCGCAACTGCCGTTCCATCTGTCGCGAGGCATCGATAATGGGCTGACGAGAACCGAAATCTCGGAAACCATCACGCATCTGGCATTCTATGCGGGCTGGCCGAAGGCCATGTCGGCGGTGCCTCTCGCGAAAGCGGCGTTCGAGGCCGTCCAATCTCCGGCGCCAGCCAGGAAGGCCGCGGGTGAGGTCGAGATTCTCCGAAGCGGTTCGCAGCCGGACAGCGTCGGCGCGCCCGAAAATTTCACTGGCAAGGTGCGCGTCAGCTCGCGTTTCCAGCGCGCAGCTCCTGCGCGCATCAGCGGCGGCATCGTGACCTTCGAGCCGGGTGCCCACACGGCTTGGCACACGCATCCATTGGGGCAGACGCTGATCGTCGTCACCGGCGCCGGGCTCGTTCAACATGAAGGCGGCAACATCCAGGCCATGAGTGCGGGCGACGTGGTCTGGATCCCTCCGGGCGTCAAGCACTGGCACGGCGCCTCGGCATCGTCGGGGATGAGCCATATCGCAATTGCCGAGGCTCAGGACGGAAAGTCGGTCGACTGGCTCGAGAAGGTGACCGATGAGCAATACCGGATGCATCACGGCGCCGGTCAACCGAAAATGAAACCGTAATACGCAATGGTGAAGTGCGGTTTCCTGTTGATCAGTGTAGCGATCGTGACTTCCGCGGTGCCAAGCCAGCAGAACCGCGCCACTATCGTGAGCTATCTCCAGACCCTGACCCCGCCCAATTAGCAATCGCAATATTGAAACCGATCGGGAGACCCGAATGGCCAGACTCAACATCAATGGCAAGTTCCTCGACGTGGATGTCGAAGAGGACACGCCCCTTTTGTGGGTGATCCGCGACCATGTCGGTCTCACCGGAACGAAATATGGATGCGGGGTTGGCCAGTGCGGCGCATGCACGCTGCATGTCGATGGCGTCGCGACGCGCTCCTGCGCGCTGCCTGTGAGCGCGGTGACCGCGGATCAGAAGATCGTCACCATCGAAGGCCTCGGTGCGGACAAGCCGCATCCGGTGCAGGAGATGTGGGCCGAACTCGATGTCGCGCAATGCGGCTACTGCCAGGTCGGCATGATCATGGCGGTGTCATCGCTGCTCGCACAGAATGCGAAGCCCAGCGAGGACGATATCCGCTCGGAAATCTCGAACATCTGCCGTTGCGGCACCTATCCGAGGGTGCTGGCCGGCGTGCAACTCGCAGCGCAGCGCATGGCTGCGAACAAGGGCTGAGGAGATCGTGACAATGAATACGAAAACTCTTTCCCGCGGCGATGTTGCGCCCAACAGCGTCTCGCGCCGTGGTTTCCTCGCCGGTGCCGCCGCTGCCTCCTTCGTACTTGGCTTCACGATCCCGCCGCGCATGAGCGCAGCTGCGCAAGGGGCGACTGCCGAGGTCAATGCCTGGGTGGTGATCCATCCTGATGACAGCATCCAGATCCGCATCGCGCGCGCCGAAATGGGGCAGGGCTCGCTGACGGGTCTCGCGCAACTCGTTGCGGAAGAACTCGAATGCGACTGGAGCAAGGTCGGCTTCGATCTGGTGTCGCCGAACGAGAATCTGAAGCGCGGCAAAATCTGGCGCGACATGTCCACTGGCGGCTCGCGCGCGATCCGCGGCTCGCAGGAATATGTGCGCACGGCCGGCGCCGCCGCCCGTTCGATGCTGGTCCAGGCTGCGGCGCAGGGCTGGGGCGTCAAGCCCGAGGAATGCACTGTTGCCAAGGGCATCATTACCCATGCGGCAAGCAAGCGCAGCACGACCTATGGGGCTGTCGCCGCCGCGGCGAACAAGATCGCGCCACCCGCGCAGGTCCAGCTCAAGGATCCCAAGACATGGACCATCGCCGGACATCCGCTGAAGCGGCTGGACACGCGCGACAAGCTGAACGGTTCGCTGGTTTACGGCATGGACATCCGGATGCCCGGCATGCTCGTCGCCATCCCGAAGGCGTGTCCCGTGCATGGTGGCAAGCTGAAGAGCTTTGATGCTGCCGCGGTATCCAAGATGCGTGGCGTGAAGCATGTGCTGCGCGTCGACGATGAAACCGTCGCCGTGGTCGCCGATACATTCTGGCGCGCCAAAACGGCTCTCGACGCATTGCCGGTGGTTTGGGACGAAGGAGACAATGCGAAGGTTTCGAGCGAGACGATCGCCGCGAAGTTGCGCGAAGGGCTTGCCGCCGAGACGAACTTTGTCGGCAACAAGACGGGCGATGCGAAAGTCGTGCTTGCCAAGGCAAGCCGCATCATCGAGGCGGATTACAGCTTCCCGTACCAGAACCACGCTCCGATGGAGGTGATGTCGGCTACCATCCGCTGGACGCCCGAACGCTGCGAGATGTGGGGGCCCACCCAGGTCGCCGAGGCGGCGCTCGAAGCCGTGGCTGCTGCGTCCGGCCTGCCGATCGAGTCCTGCGTGGTTCATCCGATGCGGATCGGCGGCAGCTTCGGCCGACGTCTCGTCACCGACTATGTGCGGATGGCTGTGCTGATCGCCAAGCAGATCCCCGATGTGCCCGTGAAGATGATGTGGACGCGCGAGGAAGACATGGTGCAGGGCCGCTTCCACCCGGTCACCCAGTGCCGCATGCGCGCGGCGCTCGATCAGGCGGGGAATATCGAAGCGCTTCATATGCGCATCTCCGGCCAGTCGATCATGGCCTATATGCGCCCGTCGGTCATGACGGCGAATGGCGATCCCATCGCCTTTCAGGGCCTGATGCCGGGCGGTGCCGAAATGGCGATCGGCTACACATTCCCGAATCTCCTGATCGATCATGCGATGTACAATCCGCATGTACGGCCGGGCGCCTGGCGCGGGGTGAACCTGAACCAGAACGCCGTCTATCTCGAATGTTTCGTCGATGAACTGGCCCATGCGACCGGCCAGGATCCGCTCGCGTTCCGGCGCAAGCTGATGGCCAATCACCCGAAGCATCTCGCAGTGCTGGAAGCGGCGGCGAAGGGCATCGGCTGGGACAGCAAGCCGGCGGCCGGCATCTATCGCGGCCTCGCCCAGGTGATGGGTTTTGGCAGCTATGTCGCCGCCGCGGCGGAGGTCTCGGTGACCAAGGGGCGCCTCAGGATCCACCGGATCGTTGCCGCCACGGATCCCGGCCACGTCGTCAATCCGCAGCAGATCGAGGCGCAGATCGCAGGCTCTTTTGTCTATGGTCTCTCCGCGATGCTGTATGGCGAGTGCACCGTGAAGGGCGGCCGGATCGAGCAGGAGAACTTCGACAGCTACAACGTGATGCGGCTCGACGAGATGCCGGAGGTGAAAGTGATCACGGTGCCGTCAGGTGGCTTCTGGGGCGGCGTCGGCGAGCCGACGATCGCGGTCGCCGCACCCGCAGTGCTGAATGCCGTCTTCGCAGCCACCGGCAAGCGGGTCCGGAATCTGCCGCTCAAGAATATCGACCTGGGAACGAGCTGAAAGGGGCGGCTGGTCGTCGAATATCAGGATCGTCGAGGTCGAAGCCCGGCAGCGTGGTGCGTGCGCTGCCAGGCTTCGATTTCGAATTGAGATCGCTCAGCTGTAGAAGATACCGCCATCCACGTTGAGGGCCTGGCCCGTCACGAAGGCGGAATCATCCGAAGCGAAGAATGCGACGGGGCCGACGACGTCTTCCGGCTCGCCGAGCCGGTGCAGGTCGGTGATCTTCTCGAAATAGGTGACGCGCTCGGGATCGCGCAGGTTGTTGCGGCCCATCTCGGTGAGGATGATGCCGGGGCATACGGCATTCACCGTGATCCCGTGGCCACCGAATTCCATCGACGACACCCGCGTGAAGCCGACCACAGCAGATTTCGACGCGGCATAGTGCGACTGGCCGGGGCCGCCGGTGCGTGCAGCCAGCGAGGCAATGTTGACGATGCGTCCGTATTTGCGCTCCTTCATATGCACCACCATTGCCTGGGTCATCTGGAACACGCCGCGGACGTTCACGGCGAAGGTCTGGTCCCAGTGTTCGGGCGTGGTCTCGTCGATGGTCGCGAGACGCAGGATGCCGGCATTGTTGACGAGAACATCGACGTGACCGAGACCCGCGACCGCTTCCGCAACCGAGCGCTGGCAATCCTCGAGCTTGCTGACATCGGCCAGAATCGGAATGCACTTGCCGCCAATCTTCTTCACTTCAGCGACGGTCTCCAGCAGCGTGCTTTCCTGCGCAGCGATATCGGTGAGAGCGAGATTGTAGCCGCGCTGGGCGAGGCCAAGGGCGATAGCCCGTCCGATGCCGCGGCTCGCGCCGGTCACAATGGCATGTCTGGTCATGGGATTTTCCTCGAGACGTTTCTGATTCAGTAAAGGCTGTCGTTCAGCGGATCAGGCGCGTGCACCGCGGACGGGCAGCGTGTTCATCGCCTTCACCGTCTCATCGAAGGACACGAGATTGGCGCCGGAGCCGAGGCCTGTCGCGACGGTGGCAGCGGTAGCTGTGGCGAGTTTTGCGCAGTCCAGCAGGTCCCAGTCGCGCACGAGGCCGGCGATGAAGCCGCCGGTATAGGAATCGCCGCAGCCCGAGGTATCGCGCACCGTCACCTCGAAAGCCGGGACCGTGAACTGCCGCCCGTCGCGCGTCATGACGAAAGAGCCGTGTTCGCCGAGCGAGATCGCGCAGGCACCGGCGCCCTTGCCGATGAAATATTGCGCGCAGGCCGCGGGGTCGTCGGTGCCGACCAGCGCGTGGGTCTCGTCGATACTCGGCATGAAGAAGTCCGTATAGGGCATCAGCGGTTCGACCAGTGCCAGCGTCTCGCTGCGTGCCTGGATGAGATCGACGGTGGTGATGCAGCCGGCCGCTTTGGCGCCGCGCAGCAGCGAGATCGTCGGCTCGCCGTCCATTGCCAACAGCGAGCCGACGCCGCCGAGATGCAGCACCTTGCTCTTGCAGGCAGCTTTCTGCGCTTCGGGCGAAATCTTCCAGCGTGCCGAGGCGCCGCGCGCATGCAGCACCGGCCGCGAGCCGTCGGGGCGGATCGGCAGGATGGTGGCTGAGGTCGGCGCGCCGGGCATCCGCTCCATCACCGAAATATCGATGCCCTCGCGCTCCATCGCATTCAGCACCCAGTCGGCCTTCTCGTCGTCGCCGACCGCGCCGACCGCGAGCGCCTTCAGTCCGAGGCGCGCGCAGGGCACCACGGTGCCACCCGCGGTGCCGGCGACCGTGAGCTTGATTTCATCGATCAGCGCGCGGCCGCCGCCGGCCGGGATTTCAGTGACGGGGACGCCGAGGATGTCCAGGATGTAGGTGCCGCAGACGCTGACGTCGTGGGGATGGGCCATATGGCAAGTCTCGCAATTGTTGGTGCTGGTTTGTTAGGTCGAGGTCTTCGGCGTGCCGTCGCTGTCGCGCAGGCCGTATTGTCCCCATCGCTTCAGGATGCTGTCGATCTCGGCATCCGGCAGCAGCGGCGGCGTGCCGAGTTGCAGGCAGCCGTGATACTGCTTGGCGAGTACCTCGACCTCCACCGCAAGCCACATCGCCTTGCGCAGATTGGGGCCGATGGCGATCAGCCCGTGATGAGCGAGCAGGCAGGCGCGGCGATAGCGCAGCGCCTCCAGTGCCGCTTGTGATAATTCCGCCGTGCCATACTGGGCATAGGGTGCGCAGGGGATGTCGTTGCCGCCGGCCGCCGCGATCATGTAATGGATCGCGGGAATGGTGCGGTTCATGATCGCGATGATCGTGCAGAAGATCGGATGCGCGTGCACGACGGCATTCGTTTCCGGCTTGGCCTTGAGGATGTCGAGGTGAAAACGCCACTCCGTCGAGGGCACGCGGCCTGCCGGTGCCGTCCATGAGCCGTCCCACTTCATCGCGACGATGTCTTCCGGCCGCATCGTGTCATAGGGAACGCCGGACGGCGTCAGCAGGATGCCGTCCTCGGTGCGGACGCTGATATTGCCGGACGTGCCCTGATTGATGCCGGCGGCCGACATTTCGCGGCAGGCATCGATGATCGCCTGCCGGGTTGCGACGTCTGCGGCTCTTGGATGCGTCATGGCTTGTTTCCTCGAAAGTCGTCGCTGCGGCTCTTACCGGCCGCTGCGGGTGATCGCTCTATCCGGTGCGAGGCGTATCAGCGCCCCATGGCGAAAAACTCGTCGTTCGGCCGCATGCTGGTGACATTCGCCAACCGGTTCGACATGCCGAAGAAGGCGGCAATGGCAGCGATATCCCAGACGTCGTCCTCCGTGAAGCCATGGCCTGCCAGCGTCTCGATATCGGCATCGCCAACCTCGTAAGCCTGCATCGAGACCTTCATGGCGAAATCGAGCATCGCGCGCTGTCGCGGCGTGATGTCGGCCTTGCGGTAGTTCACCGCGATCTGGTCGGCAATCAGCGGGTTCTTGGCGCGGATCCGCAGGATGGCGCCATGCGCCACCACGCAATACTGGCACTGGTTGGCATTGCTGGTGGCCACCACGATCATCTCGCGCTCGGCCTTGGTGATCGGGCCTGGCTTGTCCATCAGCGCATCATGATAGGCGAAGAAGGCGCGGAACTCGTCCGGCCGATGCGCCAGCGTCAGGAACACGTTGGGCACGAAGCCGGACTTTTCCTGCACCGCAAGGATGCGCGTGCGGATGTCCTCCGGCAGGCTGGAGATTTCGGGAACGGGGAAGCGGCTGATGGCGGGCTTGGTCATGATCTCTGTTTCCTCTCAGGCGGTCGCGAGTGCAACCAGTCTGTCCTGGTATTCTTCAAAAGCGTCGCGTTGATCTGCAATATGGGGTTCGGCGCGGACCAGGCATGTATGCGCCGAGCAGCCCTGGCCGAATTGCGAAGTGCCGATGTCGAGCGTCAGCACGTTCGGATTGCCGGCGACTTCGAGACCAGTCTCAGCGCGCGGGGTGAACCAGGCGCCGGTCGGCAGCACCAGTACGCCGGAGCGCACGCTGTCGGTGACATCGGCGGTGGCGAGACAGGCACCGCGTGCATTCCAGATGCGGATGGTCTGTCCGTCGCTGATGCCGCGCGCCGCGGCGTCGTCGGGATGCAGCCGGGCCTGCTCGCGGCCGTTGCGCTTGTTGGCCACGCTGGCGACGCCGGTTTCGATCTGGCTGTGCAACCGGCCGGCCGGCTGATGCGAGATCATATGCAAGTCGGAGGCATCGCTGCCGTTGCCGAGCCATTCGGCGGGCTCGACCCAGGCCGGATGCGACGGACAATCGGCATAACCGAGCCGGGCGAGGGTCTCGCTGCCGAGCACGATCTTGCCGCTTTCGGTCTTGAGCGCATGCGCCTCGGGATCGATGCGGAAATCGGCCAGGAAAGTATGGTCGTCGCGCACCGGACAGCGTGCGTAGCCGTCCTGCCAGAATGTCTCGAAATCGGGCATGTCGAAGCCGAGCCGCTCGGCGGCGTCCTTGCGGCTCTCCTCATAGAGATAGCGCACCCAGCCCAATTCGTCGCGGCCTTCGTTGAAGCGATCGGCAACGCCGAGCTTGCCGGCGATGCGGTCGAAAATCTCGAAGTCGGGCAGCGAGTCTCCGACCGGCTTGATGGCCTGCTTCATCGCGATAATGAAGTCGGAGCGCCTGTTGCCGGCGAGGTCGTTGCGTTCGATTGATGTGGTCGCCGGCAGCACGATATCGGCGCGCTGCGCCGTCGCGGTGAACATCGGATCCTGGACGATGATGGTCTCGGGCCGCGTCCAGGCTTCGGACAGCCGGTTGAGATCCTGATGATGATGATAGGGATTGCCGCCGGCCCAGTAGACCAGCCTTGTGTCTGGATAGGTTCGCGTCTCGCCCTCATAGGTGAAACTCGCGCCGTGATTGAGCAGCATGTCGCTGATGCGCGCCACCGGGATGAAACTGTCGATCGGGCGCGTCAGTTGCGAAATGGCCGGTGACTTGCCGAGATTGAAGGGCGAGCCGACGCCGCCGAGCGAGGCGTAGCCGTAGCCGACACCGCCGCCGGGCAAACCGATCTGGCCGACGATGGAGGCGAGGCCGAGCGCTGCCCAGAACGGCTGTTCGCCATGATGCGCGCGCTGCAGGCTCCAGCTCACGGTCAGCATGCTGCGGGTATCGACGAGGCGCCGCGCCAGCTGGCGGATGCCCTCGGCATCGAGCCCGCAGATCTCGGCGGCCCAGGCTGCATCCTTGCGGACGCCATCGGACGAGCCATCGAGATAGCCGAGCAGTTGCTCGGCGCCGCTGGTGCAGCGATCAAGGAAATCCCGATCGTGCCGGCCTGCCTTCACGATCTCGCCGGCGAGGCCCAGCATCAGCGCGGTATCAGTGTTCGGGCGGATCGGCCACCATTCGGCATCGACCCAATCCGGCATATCGTCCTTCAGCGGCGAGACGTGAACGACGCGGATGCCGCGCGCGGCGATTTTCCTGAGATAGGATTCGAGGCGGTGGGCGCCGATGCCGCCGGCTTCGGTCTGCGCGGTGCGCGGCGACAGTGCGCCGAACACCACCAGCGTCTCGGTGTGTGCAGCGATGGTGTCGAGCGTATTGGCCCGGCCGTCGCAAGCATCCGAACTTCCCAGCGTATGGCGCAGGATCACCGGGCCGGCAGCAATGGAATATGTATCCACATGCCGGGTGAAGCCGCCGACCAGATTGAGCATGCGCTTGAGCAAGGACGACGCGTGATGCAGGCGGCCCGAATTGGTCCAGCCATAGGAGCCCGCGAAGATCGACGCATTGCCATGGGTGCTGGAGACGCGGCGGATTTCGTCGGCCACCAGCGTGGTCGCCTCATCCCAGCTGACGGGCACGAACTTCTCCGCGCCGCGCTTGCGCCGATCGCTGCGCTCGCGCTTGTCGAGCCAGCCGGAGCGCACCATGGGGCGCAGAATGCGGCGTTCGGGATTGGCCCATTCCGGCACCGAATGGATGATCGACGAGGGGGCGGGATCATGGGCGAACGGCTCGACGCCTACGATCTGTTCGTCCTGCACGAGCAGCGTATAGGCGCCCCAGTGGCTGCAATGCGGGATTCGCTTGATCTCACTCACGCATCGTCTCCGTGTCGTTGCTCACCGGTCCTGTCAGGATGCATGGGACAGCGGCCGTTCGATCTCGCGCCGCATCTGCGCGGCGAAGTCCGGATAGGTTTCGGCGACCTCGTCGTAAACACGCCCGCGCAGCAAAGCCAGCGTCCGCGGATCCGGCAGCGCGGTCTGTTCCGGCTGGCTTTCATGGGCGAACTGGAAGCCGGTGGCGTCCTTGATACCTGCGAGGTCGTGTCCGGGATGGATGCTCTGCAGGTCGAAGCCCGGACGCGTCTTGTCGAAGCGGAACAGCGCCTTGCTGGTCAACAGCGCGATCGGGCCGCCGCTGCGGTAGATGCCATCGTCGCTGACGCCGGGCGTGCTGATGAAATCCACCTTCTCGACCAGAGCGCGCGGCGTGTGCTCCTCGCGAAACAAGATCACGCGCGGCACGACGTAATACAGATAGGCCGATCCGAACGAGCCGGGCCATCGTACCGGCGTCTGCGGATAGTCGCCGGTGCCCACCAGATTGATATTGCCGCGGCCGTCGATCTGGCCGCCTCCGAGGAAGAACGCATCGATGCGGCCCTGGCCGGCGCAATCGAACAGTTCGGCCGAGCCGTTGGTGAAGAAATTGTGCTCCACCGATCCGAGGATCGAGATACGCGGACCTTTCTCGCCGGCCTGCTGCTTCAGCGCTCGCAGCAGCATGGCGCCGGCCGCGGGGATCGGTGAGGACGCACCGACAGCGACATGCCGGACGCCGTCGAGCAGTTTGGCGATGGTGCAGATCAGGATCTCGCGCGGGTGAACCTCACTCATCATGCGGGCTCCATCTGCGCATTCGTCATGTAGTCGGCAAAACCCTCGGCGCTGCGCGCGGCGCGCGCATAGCGCAGGATCTCGGCGGTATCGGTCGGATACTCGCCCCACAGGCCGTAGGGCCATGCGCCCTTCGGCGCCACGGCGATTTCGGTGACATAGAGCGCCGGCAACACGCCCGCCGCGCTCATCTCGTTGGCGAGCAGGCTTTCCTCCACGATGCGCTCGACAGTGACAAGCGTGGTGGCCGATGCATAGGCCATCGCGGCGAGTTCGCGGCGTCGCCCGATCCACACATTGCCGAATCGATCGGCCATCGGTGCGTGGAAGATCGTGATGTCGGGTTTGATCGCGGGGATGAGCACGATGGGATCGCCGCCATCTGCCAGCGGATTGTCGATGACGTGCCAGTCGTTGCGGTGACGGAGCAGGTCGCTGCCGATCAATCCGCGCATTGGCATGAATGGGCTGCCTTTCTGCGCGGCCATCAGGCCGGCATGGATAGCGGGGCAGGTGGCATCCTTCAATGCGATCGCGCCATCCTTGACGGCTGCGTTGAAGCGCGGCGCGCCGCCGGCTTCGCCGAGCGATACGGCGCTGGTCTCGACCGACCGAACCAGACCGGCGCCGACGAGCTGGTCCACCTGAAGGCCACCGGTCGGCACGCAGACGAGATCGAGATTGCGCGTGTTGCGCTCCATGATCGGGCGCGTCATCGCCATCGAGACGCCGGCATAATCCACCGGCAGCGCCAGCCGGACTCCCGGCTCCACATACTTCGCCAACGCGCGAAGATCGCTTACCACAATTCGCCTCCCGACTTTATTGTTCTATATTGTAGAACATAGTTCTAAATAAAATTAGTCGCGAGTTCATCCGCCTGTCAATCGGTCTGAGCGGGAAACTGCTTTGCTCACAGCATCAATGCTTACGGGAGGGAATTTCGGTTGGTGTGCGCTTGTCTTCGCAACGTCCGTTCTCTTGACAAGGCTTAGCACTCAGCCAACAATAATTGGAATAACGTTTCATAATATAGAACGACCAAGGGAGGTTGATGATGGCTGAGCCATTGGCGCTGCGCGTGGGAGATTCCGCCGCGGGTGTTCCGGCATCGCAGTCGGGCGGCGCAAGCGAGCGTCAGGTCATCGGTTCGCGCATTGCAGTTCGCGATGCCGAGAAACGATACGGCCAGTTCCACGCCGTCAATCGCATCAATCTCGATATCGAACCCGGCGAATTCATTACGCTGCTCGGCCCGTCCGGCAGCGGCAAGACCACATTGCTGAACCTGCTGGCCGGTTTCCAGAGCCTCGACGGCGGCGAGATTCTCGTGGACGGCAGGCCGGTGCATAACGTGCCCACACATAAGCGCGGATTCGGCATGGTGTTCCAGAGCTATGCGCTGTTTCCCAACATGACGGTGTCGCAGAATGTGACGTTCCCGTTGCGTATGGCCGGCGTCGATCGCGCCACCACCGAGCGGCGCGTCGCCGAGACGCTGGACATCATGCGCCTGTCGGATCATGCGAAGAAATCGCCGTCGGAAATGTCCGGCGGACAGCAGCAGCGCGTCGCCATTGCGCGCGCCATCGTGATGCGGCCGAAGGTCGTGCTGATGGACGAGCCGCTCAGCGCGCTCGATCGCCGGCTGCGCGAATCGATCCAGATCGAGATCCGCGATCTGCATCAGACCATCGGCAGCACGATCCTGTTCGTGACGCATGATCAGGGCGAAGCGCTCACCATGAGCGATCGCATCGCCGTGCTGGACGCCGGCAAGATCGTACAGATCGGCCGCCCGCTCGACATCTATCGCCACCCGTCCAATCGTTTCGTGGCGTCGTTCGTCGGCGAGAGCAACCTCATCGAAGCCGAGATCATGCAGAAGCGCGGTACCACCGTGACGCTGAAGAACCGCGCCGGCTATGTGTTCGATGCTGAGAGCCGCGACGCCATCGATGTCGGTCGCGTCACCGTGCTGGTGCGGCCCGAACGCATCGCGATTGCCAATGAGCCGACCGCAAGCTCGACGCCGGTGGTCGTGACGTCGGCGATCTTCCTCGGCGAGATCCTGCGCATCGAGGCGCAGATGGAAGGCGGCGACACGCTGTTGATCCGCTGCTCCGACACCGCCAGGCGGCCGCTGCCCGATATCGGCGATCGCCTGCATGTGAGCTGGGGTCCGGAAGACTGCTGGGTGCTGACATGACGACGATCTCGCTGTCCGATGAGCCGCGGCATCAGGCGAGTTCCAGCCTGGCCATAAAGCTCAAGAACCCCGCGCTGCTGCTGTTGCCCGCGGTCGCCTTCCTGTCGTTCATCTATCTGCTGCCGCTGCTCGATCTCATTCGCATCAGCATCAGCGGGCCAAGCTGGCTGACCTATTTCCAGCGCGTCTTTGCGGTGCCGCTCTATTGGGAATCGCTGGTCCGGACCATGCAGATCTCGGTCACGGTCGCATTCCTGTGCCTGCTGTTCGGCTATCCCACCGCACTGCTGATCCATCGCAGCCGCGGCATCACCCGCGCGCTGATCGCCACCGCGATCGTGTTGCCATACTTCATCGCGATCCTGATCCGCACCTATGCCTGGATGGTGCTGCTCGGCCGCAACGGTCCGGTCAACAAGTTCCTGGTGTCGATCGGTATTCTGAGCGAGCCGGTTCAGCTGCTGTTTCATCGCGGCACCGTGCTGCTCGGCATGACAGCGGTGCTGCTGCCGCTGATGGTGCTGACCATCTATTCGAGCGTATCGCGGCTTGATCCTGCGCTGACGCGGGCGGGATTGGCGAGCGGCGCGGGTCCGCTCGCCATCTTCTGGCGCGTGCTGTTGCCGCTGACGCTGCCCGGTATCGGTGCCGGTTTCCTGCTCGTCTTCGTCGCCGCGATCGGCTTCTTCATCACTCCGACGTTGCTCGGCGGCCCGGGCGACCAGATGTTCGCCATGCATATCACGCAGCAGGCGGACTCGGTGACATCCGAAGGATTCCTGCAGGCGCTGGGCGTCGTGCTGCTGCTGATCACGCTGGCAGTCGTCGCCATCGCTGGTCGCTTCCTCGGCCTCGAATTCATCTGGGGCGGCCGCAAGCTTACCGAGACGGCGGCGACGCATGCCGCGCCGGCGGCTATGTCCGGCCTGCCGCGTAACAGCTTCGGCAGCAAATTCGCAGACATGATCGGCTGGCCGTTATTGCGGTTGTTCGGCATGCTGCCGGCCAGTTGCGGCACCTGGACGGTGCGGCTGTTGGGGGGACTCGTGGTCGCGGTTCTGATCCTGCCGATCGTCGTGGTGATGATCATCTCGTTCAGCAGCGCCAGCTATCTGACCTTTCCGCCACCGGGCTTCTCACTGCGCTGGTACGAGCAGTTCTTTTCCGACAGCAACTGGATGCGCGCGTTCTGGACATCTGCGCTGATCGCGACTGTCTCAGCTATCATCGCGGTCGGTCTCGGCACATGTGCGGCGCTGGGCATCGTCAGGGGCAATGTGCGCGGCAAATCCGCGATCATGCTGCTGCTAGTCAGCCCGATCATCGTGCCACCGGTGGTCCTCGGCCTGTCGCTCTACACGCTGTTCCTGAAGTTCGATCTGGTCGGTTCGGTGTTCGGCCTTGCGGCGGCCCATGCCATCGGTGGTTTGCCGATCGTGGTGGTGATCCTGGCGGCGGCGCTACAGGGCGTGGACAAGCGGCTCGAACAGGCCGCTTCGGTCCATGGCGCATCGTCGCTCACGGTGCTGCGGCTGGTGACGCTGCCGGCCATTGCGCCGGGTCTGGCGGCCGCGACCTTCTTTGCGTTCCTGCATTCGTTCGACGAACTGGTGCTGACCCTGTTCCTGTCGAGCGCGCAGTTGAAAACGCTTCCGTTGATGCTGTGGGGCGACATCAATTACCGGCTCAACCCGGTGCTGGCTGTCGTGTCCACGCTCGAAGTGCTGCTGGTCGTGGGAGGACTGTTCCTCGCCCGGCCAGTGCTCGCAACGTCGCAAAAAGCGACCTGATGACAAACGATCAAACAGGAGGAAACATACTATGCTGGGAATGAAACGCTTCAGGCTGCCGGCCTTGGCTTCGGCGGCATTCATCGCCATGGGGACGGGTCTGGCCGTTGCCCAGAGCAATGTCGTCATCATGCAGGATCCGGGCGGCGGTTACGGCGATGCGCTGCGCAAGGTGATGTACGATCCGTTTGAGAAGGAAACCGGCATCAAGGTTGTCACCGTGCAGGAAGCGCGCAGCGGTCCGCGCATCAAGGCGCAGGCCGAAGCCGGCAAGGCGCAGTGGGATCTGACCTTCATCTTCGATCAGGAGACCAAGCTGCTCGGCGACTGCTGCCTGGCGGACATCGACTATTCCAAGCTGTCGGAATCCGCGCAGAAGACCCTGGCGGCGATGCCGGACAACCTGAAGCGCAAGAAGGGCGTCGCGCTGCAGGTGATCGGCGTCGGCCTCGTCTACAACAAGGACAAGTTCAAGGGCGACAAGGCGCCGCAGAACTGGGCCGACTTCTGGGACGTGAAGAAGTTTCCGGGGCGCCGCTGCATGCCAGCCTGGCCGCGCTTCACCTTCGAGGCCGCGCTGATGGCCGACGGAGTCGCCAAGGACAAGCTGTATCCGATCGACATGGAGCGGGCGCTCAAGAAGATCAAGGAGATCAAGCCGCACATCGTCAAATGGTGGACCACCGCCGCGCAGCCGCCGCAGCTGATCCTCGATGGCGAAGCCGATATGTGCCAGGCCTATACGGGCTCGATGAGCAAACTGGCGCTGGAAGGTGCTCCGATTGATCTCACCTTCAATCAGGGCTTCGTCTATTACGATTTCTTCTCGATCCCGAAGGGCGCGCCGAACTATGATAACGCGCTCAAGCTGCTGTCCTGGCGTCTCGACCCCAAACGCGCCGCCCAGCTGACCTCCACTTTCCCGGTCGCGCTTCCTTCGAAGGTCGTGTTCGATGCGGCGACGGACAAGAACATCGCGCGCTATTGGGCGAACAATCCCGAGAACGTCTCCAAGGCGATCGAATGGAGCCCGGACTTCTGGGGGGCGACATCGCCCGCGGGCAATTCGACCAATGAAGAATATGCGCAGGAAAAGCTGAACGCACTGCTTGCCCAGTAAATCGCGCCATACAACAATGAGACCGGCGGCCCAGGGCCGCCGGTCTGTTCGCAACAGAGAACTACCCCATATCGGCTGCTTGGATGGATAAGGCATTTATCAAGGGATTGAAGCTCCTCGAGGCGCTCGCGATGAGTGAGCAGCCGCGCGGGGTCACCGATCTCGCCAATCAGCTGAAGTTTACCAAGAGCAATGTGCATCGACTGTTGGCGACGCTGCAGTCGCAGGGCTACGTTCGCCAGATTCCGCCGCACAGCACCTATGAGCTCACAACCAAGCTATGGGTGCTCGGCAACCACGTCATTCAGCGCATGGATCTCATCCGTATCGCGCGCCCGGCGATGATGGCGCTGGCCGAAGTTACCGGAGAGACCGTTCATCTGTCGGTGCTCGAAGGCACCGACGTTGTCTATGTGGACAAGATTGAAAGCGCGCATCATATCCGCGCGCATACCAGCGTCGGTATGCGTGCGCCCGCATTCACCATGGCAACCGGGAAGGCGATGCTTGCGCAAATGCCAGACGAGTATCTGGAGAATTTTCGCCCGCATCTCAGGCGCTATACGGATACGACGCGAACGACCATCGAGGAGTTGCGCGAAGACATCCATGCGGCACGGGCGCAAGGCTATTCGTCAGTGCTGCACGGCGAATGGCGGGAAGGCATCGCCGCCTGCGCTTGCGCCATCGTCGGACGCTCCGGTGAACTCGTCGGAGCCATCGGCATGTCTGGCCCGGACATCCGGGTCAAACGAAAGCAGATCAAGGAATACGCTGTTCACGTGATGGAGGCGGCGCGCACCATCGGCCTGGCACTCGGCCATGTTCGTGCGGTGTGAACACGGTATCGGTCATTCCGATGCCTCCCGCCGCGTTAGTGAGGCATCCTCGTCGTTGTCGCCTGATCGCTGGCCTCGTATTGCTCAAGGCGATCGGCTTCCTGCCGGTAAGCATGCGATGCTTCGACCAGTCGCGTGACTGTGACGGCATCCATAATGGTTCTTGCCAATCGTTCGGCGCGGATCGCTTGTTCTCTGAGATGCTGAGCCCTGTTCATCTGCTGTCCCCACACTTGACGATACAAGTTGAGTCAATTTCGATCGTTCCCAGCCTGTCCCCCGATGCTTAACGGATCGTAAGCAGCGCTGGAGTCTCAGAGAAGATTGTCCTCGGTGTGGCAAGCAGAGGGCGTTAACCCTAACACTCCCGCAAAAGCGGGCATTCACGTTAAGCCAGAACAATTCGCTTGAAGCGGTAGACATGTAAATCGCCTTCACTCTCGCTCTTCGCGCCGTTGCTATCCCCGGTTCAAACAGGGAGATCGCAATGTCGGAGAATGCAGGCGTCGCCAGGCGGCTGGAGAAATTTCCGGCGTTCGATGGCTTTCGGGGAATTGGCGTGGTGGTCGTGGTGTTCACCCATTGCCCGCAGGTGCTGGAAAGCAGCGCCTATAACGCGATCTGGTATGTCAATCAGCTGTCACGCGTTGGATACATTGCGCTCGACATCTTCTTCGTGATCTCCGGTTTTTTCATCACGCGTTTGCTGCTGCGCGAGCGGGCGAAGACCGGCCGCATCTCCTTCAAGGATTTCTATATGCGCCGGGCGCTGCGCATCTTCCCGGTCTATTACCTCACGGTTTTCGCCTGCTACTTCATCTTCAGATTCAGTCCGGCCGACACGCTGAGCCTCCTGACCTACACCTTCAATTTCTATCATCCACTGCATGCGCTACCGAACCCGATGGAACACACCTGGTCACTGTCGGTGGAGGAGCAGTTCTATTTCTTCTGGCCGCTGCTGATCCTCATCGTGGCGCCGGGCTGGCTTGGTCTTGTGACCGGGCGGGTGATCCCGTTGCTGGCGGTGGCGAGCGGTTTGTTGATGGCGCTGCTGCTCATCAATCACGAGCCGCGCGAGGCGGGTGACGTCGTCTATATGTCGCTGTTCACCCGCATGCTGTCGCTGTCGCTCGGTGGCTGGCTGGCGCTGCGCGAATTCGACAACCGGCCGCTGCGTGGCTGGCGCTGTGCTGCGCTGGTGGTCGCAGCACTGGTGATCCTCGTGATCGATCGCAAGGGGCGCGACCTCGGCATCATCACCTCGCAACCAGTCTACTGGACCCTTGCGTTGATCGCCTATTCGATGGTGAGCGTGTCCTTCGTCGCGACGCTGGTGTTCGATCACGGCGTTATCAAGCGTGTGATGACGGCGATCCTGTCGCTGTCTCTGTTCCGCGGGCTCGGCCATCTGTCTTACGCGATGTATGTGTTCCACCTGCCGGTATTGTTCTATCTCGGCCTCAACGACGCTGCGACCCATGGCACCAAGATGCCGATTCTCCAGGTCGCGCTGGCTTTCGGCATCACGCTTGGTCTGTCGATCCTGTCTTACTATCTCTTGGAAAATCCAGTGGCTAAGCTGAAACAGAATTTCAGCGGCACCAGGCCGGTGGAGTCGGTCAGCACAAAGGGAGCAAACGTCACCCAGGGCCGCCTGCCTGCCGGGTTTGCCCGCGCAGCGTTTCTCTCCTCCGAGAATGGTGCCAGACCGGCCGATGAGTCCCCGCGGCTGATGACGATCTGGCCAGGAGTTCGTCGCAGTCAGGCGAAATAATGCCGGCAGCACCGTCTTGACGAAGCCTCGCGGCTGCTTCTCATTGGCTGGCAGTACGGCGTTAGTCCGTGCCTGCCTGGAGGTCTCGCCCGATGATCACGCTCTACCACTGCGCCCGCGCGCGTTCGTTCCGCCCGCTCTGGGCGCTTGAGGAGCTTGGACTGCCCTATGAGCTGAAAATGCTGCCGTTCCCGCCGCGCGTCTTTGCGAAAGAATATCTCGGTATCAATCCGCTCGGCACGATTCCCTTGATGCTCGATGGCGAAACGCGGATGACCGAATCGGCGGCGATCGCGCAGTATCTGGTCACCAAATATGGGCCGACGCCGCTGGCCGTCGGCGTCGACGAACCGGATTTCGGCGCGTTCCTGAACTGGCTGCATTTCGGCGAGGCCACGCTCACTTTTCCGCAGACTTTGGTGCTGCGCTATTCGGAGCTGGAGCCGGAGGAACGCCGCAATCCGCAGGTGGTGGCGGATTATTCGAAGTGGTTTCTCGGCCGCCTGCGCATCATCGAGACCATCACAGCCGCCAATGAACACATCTGCGCCGGCCGATTTACGGCTGCCGATATTTCGGTTGGCTATGCGCTTCTGCTCGCGGAGCGCCTCGGGCTGGCATCGCAATTTGGTCCGGCGGTGACAGCCTATTGGGCCCGATTGCAGCAGCGCGATGGATACAAGCGCGCGGTAGACTCCGAAAATCGCGCCGGAGACGAGCAGGGTTTGGCGCGCCGCGCCTGAGCCGCTATACCTGCAGCATCCGATCTAACAGAGCGAGCATAACCGATGGCGAATGACAGCGTAATCCTCGAGAAGAAGGGCGCCGCACTCTGGATCACCATCAACCGGCCGGAGAAGCGCAATGCCATGAATGCCGATGTGATTGCCGGCATCACCAGTGGCTATCGCAATGCTCATGCGGACGCAGATGTCCGTGTCATCGTGCTGACCGGCGCGGGCGAGAAGGCGTTTTGCGCCGGCGCCGATCTGGCGAATGCGGGCGCGGCATTCTCGATGGATTTCTCCAAGCCGAATGGCGATCTCGCCGATCTCATGCGGCTGTCGCAAAACGCCACGAAGCCCGCGATCGCGCGCGTCAATGGCACCTGCATGGCCGGCGGGATGGGGCTGCTGTGCATGACCGACATGGCGGTGGCTGCGGATAATGCGGTCTTCGGTCTGCCCGAGGTGAAGGTCGGCGTGTTTCCGATGCAGGTGCTGGCACTGCTGCAGTCCATCGCGCCGTGCCGTCTGATCAACGAATGGTGCATCACCGGGGAGCCGTTCGACGCGCAGGCGGCGCTTGGCGCTGGCCTGCTCAATCACGTGGTGCCGGCGGCCGAACTCGACAGCAAGGTCGACTGGCTGATTGCGCGCATCACCGACAAATCGCCGACAGCGATCCGCCGCGGCAAATATGCCATGCGCGCCATCGCCGCGATGTCGTTCGACGAAAGCATTGCCTATACCGAAAGCCAGATCGCGATCCTGTCGATGACCGAGGATGCAAAAGAAGGGCTCAAGGCTTTCGGCGAGAAGCGTAAGCCGGTGTGGCCAGGCAAATAGGGCGCTTCACGCCGTACGTGTCAGCCGGTGCAGCGTCACTTCCGGCGGGCAGTTCAGTCGCACCGGGAGCAGGCTGGTGCCGACGCCGACGGAGGTGTAGCCGGCCATGCCTTCATGGCGCCACGCGCCGTTGCCCATATGGCGCGGCAGCACGGCCTCCAGCTTGATGGCGTAGCCGCCGGGCAGGCAAAGCTGGCCGCCATGGGTATGGCCGCTCAGCATGAGATCGAAATCGTGCTCGGCCGCCTCGGCATAGGTCTCCGGCGTGTGCGACAGCAGGATCGAGAAGGCGTCCTTTGGAATCTGCGATGCGACTTTGGGGATATCGTCGGCAAGATAGAAATGCGGATCGTCGACGCCGGCGAGATAGATTCTCTCGTCGCCGCGAGCGATCGTCTCGCATTCGTTGAACATCATGCGGATGCCTATCGCTTCCAGCGCTGGCGTCATGCGGATGCTGTCGTGATTGCCGAGAACGCCATAGACGGGATCGCGCAACCTCGCACGTAGCTCACCCACGCCTTCGGTGGCACGCTGATACGGCCCATAGGTCTTGCCGCGATAATCGCCGGTCAGCACGCAGATGTCGTAATCGAGATCGCCGACGAAGGAGATCAGGTGGCGCAGCGCGTCCTCGCTGAGATCGACATGGAGATCGCTGATATGCAGGATCGTGAAGCCGTCGAACGCGGCGGGCAGGCGCGGTGAGGCGACGACATTCTCGCGGACCAGCACGCGGTTGGCCTCGCGGCGGGCGCGGCCATAGAGGCCGGTGAGTTGCAGCGCGGTGCGGACGATCGGCGGTGCGGTGAGCCAGTTCTCCAGATTGAAGAACAGGCGGCCCTGGCCGAACAGCTGGTGATCGCGATGGGTCTCGATCTCCAGCCGTGCCTTGACATGCGCATCCCCGATACGGTCGACCAGCGGGCGGAGCGCGCTGTCGTCGATCGGAAGATGCGGTGGTCGGGACAATGCCGTTCTAGCCGGTCGAGGCCTTGAGGCCGGCCGCCTCGATGCCGGCGACGGCTGCGATCTCGTCATTGTCGGATGTATCGCCGGAGATGCCGATGGCGCCGAGCAGGCTGCCCGATGCGTCATGAATGAGGACGCCGCCCGGCACCGGGATCAGCGCGCCGCGCGCCATGGTGTTCACCGCATCGATGAAGAACGGCTGTTCCTCGGCACGCTTGAACAACGCCCGCGAGCCGAGCCCCATGGCCAATGCGCCATAGGCCTTGCCGTGGGCGACTTCGCCCCGCATCAGGCTGGTGCCGTCCTGCGCGATGGTGGCCTTTACGCAGCCGCGGGCGTCGAGCACGGTGATGACCATGGGCTTGAACTTCATCTCGATCACCTTGGCGAGGGCGCCATCGAGGATCTTGCGGGCTGTGTCGAGGGTGAGGTCGGCCATGTCGGTTGTTTCCTAGTTGAGCGTAGAAGAATGGGCGTTTGTGGAAGTGCTGTCGAGGCTCATGGCCAAGACGCGCGCGACGTGCAGCGCATGGCGCGCAGCGCCGTCAGCGATCTGGTGCCGGCAGGATGTGCCGTCGGCGACGATGAGCGTATTGGCGTCAGCCTTGCGCACGGCGGGTAGCAAGGACGCCTCGGCCATCTGGATCGAGACATCATAGGTGTCGGCGCCATAGCCGAATGCGCCCGCCATGCCGCAGCAACTGGATTCGATGGTCTCGACCTTCAGGTCCGGGATCAGGCGCAAGGCCTGTTCGACCGGCTTGAACGCACCAAAGGATTTCTGGTGGCAGTGGCCGTGGACCATCGCCTTCGGTGCGATAGGTTTGAGCGGCAATTGCAGGCGGCCGGCCTCGGCCTCGCGCACCAGGAATTCCTCGAACAACATGGCATGGGCGCTGACCGTCTTTGCCGTATCGTCCGATCGCAAGGACAATAGTTCATCGCGCAGCGTCAGCAGGCAGCTCGGCTCGAGACCGACGATGGGGACGCCGCGCGCCGCGAAGGGTGCATAGGTGGCGACAAGGCGATCAAGCTCGGCGCGGGCCTGATCGACAAGGCCGGCCGAGAGGAACGTGCGGCCGCAGCACAGTGCGCGGCTGCTGCGATCCACCGGCTTTGGCAGATGCACGCGATAGCCACCGGCGATAAGCACGCGCAGCGCGTCGTCGAGATTCTCGCGCTCATAAGCGCGGTTGAAGGTGTCGGCGAACAGCACGATCTCGCGGCCATCGGCGGGGCCGACGGCTTCGGCATCCCTGTGAAACACGTCGCTGCGCCATTCCGGCAGGCTACGTTTGGCGCTGATCCCGGCATAGCGTTCCAGAAGGCTGCGCAGCAGCGGGCTCTTGTTGCGCAAATTCGCCAGCGGCGCTGCGCGTGCTGCCAATGCAGCATAGCGCGGCAGATAGCCGACAAGGCGATCGCGTAGCGTGAGGCCGTGCTTCGCGGCACGGGCGGCCAGAACCTCGATCTTCATCTTCGCCATATCGACGCCGGTCGGGCATTCATGGCGGCACGCCTTGCACGACACGCAGAGTTTCATCGTGTCGGCCATGGCATCCGAGGTCAGCGCATCCGGGCCGAGCTGGCCGGAGATTGCCAGCCGTAGCGTGTTGGCGCGGCCGCGGGTGACGTCCTTTTCGTTGCGGGTCGCACGATAGGACGGGCACATCACGCCGCCCTCCAGCTTCCGGCATGTGCCATTGTTGTTGCACATCTCGATGGCGCCCTGGAAACCGCCTCCGGCGCCGGGCCAGGCTGACCAGTCGAGCGCAGTCTTGAGTTCGCCGACGCGATAATCTGGTGGGTAACGAAACAGCAAACGATCATCCATCTTGGGGGGATCGACGATCTTGCCGGGATTGAAGATGTTTTGCGGATCGAAGCGCTTCTTCACTTCGGCAAAGTCGCTGATGATCCGCTGGCCGAACATTTCGGCGTGGAATTCCGAACGCACGAGTCCATCGCCGTGCTCGCCGGAATGCGAGCCCTTATATTCCCGGACCATCGCGAATGCTTCTTCGGCGATGGCGCGCATCGCCTTGACGTCCTTGTCGAGCTTCAGGTTCAGCACCGGGCGCACATGCAGGCAGCCTTCGGAGGCGTGTGCGTACATGGTGCCCGTCGTGTCGTGCTTCCTGAAGATCGCGGACAGGCGTTCGGTATAGTCGGCCAGATGCGGTAGCGGCACCGCGCAGTCCTCGATGAAGGAGACTGGCTTGCCGTCCTGTTTCATCGACATCATGACATTGAGGCCGGCCGCGCGGAACTCAGCGATACCGGTCTGCAGCGCAGGCTCGGTGACATCGACGACGCCGCCCCATTTGCGCGTCGGGTTGTTCCAGCCAAAGCCGAGGTCGCCCATGAGTTCGCCGAGCTCTTTCAGCTTGGCGGCATTGGCAGCCTGATCCGCTTCGGCGAATTCGACGATCAGCAGCGCATCGGGATCGCCGCGCACGGCGCTCTTGATGATCGGCTGGAACATCGCGATGTCGCGGCCGAGGGCGATCATGGTGCGGTCGACCAGTTCGACGGCGATCGGCTTGAGCTTGACCAGATGCTGGGTCGCATCCATCGCTTCATAGAAGCTGCCGAAGTGACAGACGCCGAGCGCCTTGTTGCCGATCAGCGGCCACAGCTTGAGTTCGACCTGTGTGGTGAAGGCGAGGGTGCCTTCGGAGCCCACGAGGAGATGCGCCAGGTTGTTGGCGGTGTTGCGCGGTGTGAGCGCATCGAGATTGTAACCGCCGACGCGGCGCTGCACCTGCGGGAAACGCTCCGCGATCTCGGTCGCTTCGCGTTCGCCGAGCGCCAGCATGTCGCGAAACAGGGCAGGCGCATCGTCCCCGGAATTCACTTCGCCGAAATGCAGCAGGTTGCCATCGGCCAGTGCGGCGTCCATCGCAATCGTGTTGTCGCGCATGGTGCCATAGCGCAGCGAACGGCCGCCGCAGGAATTGTTGCCGGCCATGCCGCCGATGGTGGCGCGCGAAGCGGTGGAGACATCGACCGGAAACCACAGCCCGTGTTTCTTTAGTTGCCGGTTGAGATCGTCCAGCACGATGCCGGGCTCGACGATGCAGGTGCGGTTCTCGACGTCGAGCGAGATGAGCTTGTTGAGATGTTTGGAGAGGTCGATGACGATGCCGTCATTGACGGTCTGTCCGCATTGCGAGGTGCCGCCGCCGCGCGGAGTGACGATACGGCCATCGTCGCGGCAGATCGCCAGCGCGCGCAGCGCCTCGTCGATGGTGCGCGGCACGACGACGCCGAACGGTACGATCTGGTAGAACGAGGCATCGGTGGCATAACGGCCGCGATTGAACGGGTCGAAGAAGACGTCGCCGGAGACTTCCCGCGACAGCCTGGCCGCCAGCGCGCTGTCCGCAGCCGTGCTCCGAATGATTGCCGCCTTCGCCATGGATTACCGCCTTGCCCCTCTATCGTCCTGTCTTGCATCCGGATTCCGGCTTGGCAACCCGGAGGTGCCGCGCTCCGGCGATGACGAGGAGATACCGGAGGGATAAGAAATCCTCATGGCTGCCCCACGTTTTTCTTCGGCGCTCTGGTATACCAGAAACGGGACAAGCCCTCTGAAAGGTGCTATCCGGGCGCTTCAATCAAATCGGCTCCAAAAAATCGATCTGGGAAGGACGAGACATGACCGTGCATACCGGAAGGCATTTCCTGCAGATTCCTGGCCCGACCAACGTACCCGACCGGGTGCTGCGGGCGATGGATATGCCCACGCTGGACCATCGCGGTCCCGAATTCGCCGAACTCGGTCTCCATGTCATTGCTGCGATGCAGCGTGTATTCCGGACCAAGCAGCCGGTTCTCATTTATCCCTCCTCGGGCACGGGCGCCTGGGAAGCCGCTATCGTCAACACGCTGTCGCCGGGCGACAAGGTGCTGATGGCCGAGACCGGCCAGTTCGCCACGCTGTGGCGGGGTCTCGCCGAGAAGTTCAAGCTCGACATCGACTTCGTGCCGGGCGACTGGCGCCATGGCGCCGACCTCGCCGAGATCGAGAAGCGTCTCGCTGCCGACAAGTCGCACGCCATCAAGGCCGTGATGATCGTCCATAACGAGACCTCGACCGGTTGCGTCACGCATCCGCAGGACGTCCGCAAGGTCATGGACCGCGTGAAGCATCCGGCGCTGCTGATGGTCGACACCGTGTCCGGCCTCGGCTCGCTGGAATATGAACATGACGCCTGGGGCATCGATGTCTCGGTGGCCGGCTCGCAGAAGGGCCTGATGTTGCCGCCGGGCCTCGGCTTCAACGCCGTGTCCGAGAAGGCGCTGGCAGCATCCAAGGCCAACAGTTCGTTCCGGTCCTATTGGGACTGGCAGGAGATCATCGCCGCCAACAAGCTCGGCTCCTGGCCCTACACGCCCGCGACCAATTTGCTCTACGCGCTGAAGGAAGGCGTGGCGATGCTGGAGGAAGAGGGGCTCGATAATGTGTTCGCCCGCCACAAGCGTCACGGCGCCGCCGCCCGCGCGGCCGTGAAAGCCTGGGGTCTCGAGACGGTCTCGATCGAGTCCCATGATCACTCGCCGGCTTTGACCGCCGTGCTGATGCCGGACGGGCATGACGCCGACAGCTTCCGCAAGGTGGTGCTCGACAATTTCGACATGTCGCTCGGCACCGGCCTCAACAAGTGGAAGGGCAAGATCTTCCGCATCGGCCATATCGGCCACTTCAACGACCTGATGCTGATGGGCACGCTGGCCGGCGTCGAGATGGGTCTCGAACTCGCCAAGGTCCCGCACCGTGCCGGCGGCGTGATGGCAGCGATGGATGTGCTGACCGGCAAAAGCGTGGTGCCGATGACCAAGGCGGCGGTGGCTTGAGGCCAGCGAATTCCCGTCTTTGAGGCCTAACAATCTACTGGAGGCTGGAGCATAATCGCTCCAGCCTTTTCAATATGTTGCAGTAAAATTCTGCACCAGAGGAAGAATCAACATGAACGCGCCCATGCCTGCTTCTGAAGACCTGCTCTATTCCGTCGAGAACGGGATCGCGAAGATTACGTTCAACCGCCCGCAGGCGCGCAATGCGATGCTGTTCTCGATGTATGAGCGGATGGCGGAGATCTGCCAGGCGGCCAATGAGGACCGCTCGATCAAGGCGATCATCCTGACCGGCGCCGGCGATAAGGCCTTCGCCTCGGGCACCGACATCTCGCAATTCCGCGAATTCAAGACGGCGCAGGATGCGCTCGACTATGAAGCGCGGATCGACCGCGTGCTGACTGCGCTCGAAACCTGCCGGGTGCCGACCATCGCCGCCATCGCGGGCGCCTGTACCGGCGGCGGTGCCGGCATCGCCGCCTGCTGCGACCTGCGCATCGGCACGGCGGCCACGCGTATGGGGTTCCCCATCGCCCGCACCCTCGGCAACTGCCTGTCGATGTCCAATATCAGCCGCGTGATGGCGCTGGTCGGACCGGCACGCACCAAGGACATGATCTTCACTGCGCGCCTGATCGAAGCTGAGGAAGCGCTGGCGCTCGGCCTGATCAACGAGATCGTGCCCGATGTCGAGACGCTGCAGCGCCGCGCACTGGAACTCGCGCAACTGGTCGCCAGCCATGCCCCGATCACCCTCGAAGTGACCAAGGAGGCCGTCCGCCGGCTGCGCCCGACCTTGACTCGCGAAGAGGGCAAGGACCTCGTGCTCAAGGCCTATATGAGCGAGGACTTCCGCGAGGGCATGGATGCCTTCCTGAACAAGCGCAAGCCCAACTGGCAGGGCAAATAACAATAACAGACAAGTTTAAGAACAGGGGCGGCGATTTCTTATGTCGCCGCCCGGCTATGCCGTGAAGAGCAAAAGGGGGGCCCCGCCCCCTGACCAAAGTCGGCCTTCGCATGCGCGGGACATGCTTGAAGTCACGGTCAATACCCCGCACAATAGAACCAACGAAAAGTAGCGGGCAGCCAACGTCCGCGTCTACAGGGAAGAAACCAATGTCCAAGTCGATTCGGGCTACAGCTGCGCTCGCGGCCGTGCTCGCCAGCGCGCCCATCCTCTCGTCTGCGAAAGCCTGGGAACCTACCAAACCCGTCGAAATCGTGGTTGCAGCGGGCGCCGGCGGCGCCTCCGACCAGATGGCACGCATGATGCAGGCCGCGATCCAGAAGAACAATCTGATGAAGGCCCCGGTGGTGGTGTCGCTGAAGGGCGGGGCATCCGGCGCCGAAGCGCTGATCTATATGAAGTCCAGCGAAGGCGACGCCAACAAGGTGCTGATCGCCTATTCGCTGATCTACATGCTGCCGCTGTCCGCCAAGATCCCGTTCAACTGGCGCGACCTGACGCCGGTTTCCGTCGTTGCGATGGATCAGTTCGTTCTGTGGGACAATGCGTCAGGCGCCAAGACGGTGAAGGAATTCATCGCGGCCGCGAAGGCCGCGTCCTCGCCGTTCAAGATGGGCGGCACTGGCTCCAAGCGTGAAGACCATGTGCTGACGGTGTTCATGGAAAAGCAGACCGGCGCCAAGTTCTCCTATCTGCCCTACAAGTCGGGGGGCGAGGCGGCGACACAGCTTGTCGGCAACCACACCGAAGCCAACGTCAACAACCCCTCCGAAAATCTCGAAGTCTGGCGCGCCGGTCAGGTGCGAGCGCTCTGCGTATTTGACAAGGAGCGCATCTCCTACAAGACCAAGGTCACCGAGACGCAGTCGTGGAACGACATCCCGACCTGCAAGGAGGAGGGGCTCGACGTGCAGTATCTGATGCTGCGCGCCATGTTCCTGCCCGGCAAGGTGACACCCGAACAGCAGGCTTTCTATGTGGACCTGTTCGAGAAGGTGACCAAGACTCCGGAATACAAGGACTACATGGAGAAGCAGGCGCTGAAGCCGATCTTCCTGAAGGGGCCTGAGATGGTCAAATTCCTCGAGGAGGACGATGCGCTCAACAAGTCGCTGATGACCGAAGCGGGGTTTGTCGCGAAGTAAACCCAACGACTGTCATGCCCCGCGAAAGCGGGGCATCCAGTAAACGCCGACATCGAGAAGGCTGCTGACAGCACCGCATACTGGATCACCCGCTTTCGCGGGTGATGACGAGTTTCTTTGACGCGCGAGCATGCATCCTTTCTCCATCTGTAGAAGCCGTAACCATGTCCAATACCGACCTCGAAATCATCGTCGAAGATCCCACCGCGCCTGAGGATGACTCCCCGTCGGTGGTCAGCACGCGCACCATCGAGATCATCGTCTCGCTGGTGCTGCTGGCGCTGGCCGTCGCGCTCGGCTTCGACAACTGGCGTACCGGTATTGCCTGGGATTCCACCGGGCCTCAGCCCGGCTACTTTCCGTTCTATCTCTCGGTCATTCTCGGCGGCGCCAGCCTCTACGGACTGATCGCGACGTTCTTCGCCCGCAGTGGCGGTTCCGATACTTTCGTTACCCGCGCACAGTTGCGTCGCGTGGCGCTGGTGTTCATTCCCACCGCGCTGTTCTGCCTCGCAACGCAATTCCTCGGCATCTATGTCGCAAGTTTCGTGCTGATCGCGGGCTTCATGCGCATGGTCGGCAAGATCGCGCTGTGGAAGTCGTTGCTCACCGCCTTCGTGTTCACGGCGATCATGTTCGTCACCTTCGATGTCGCCTTCGACGTCATCATGCCGAAGGGGCCGATCGAATCGGCCCTCGGTCGCTAGGACTTAAGATATGGAAGCCTTCGGACTGTTGATGCACGGCTTCGCCGTGCTGATGACCTGGAAGATCATCTCGCTGATGGTCGTTGGTCTCGTGCTCGGCATCTTTGTCGGCGTGTTGCCGGGCCTCGGCGGGCCCAATGGCGTCGCCATCCTGCTGCCGCTCACCTTCACCATGGATCCGACCTCTGCCATCGTGATGTTGTCCTGCATCTATTGGGGCGCGCTGTTCGGCGGCGCCATCACCTCGATCCTGTTCAATATTCCCGGCGAGGCGTGGTCGGTGGCCACGACCTTTGACGGCTATCCGATGGCGCAGCAAGGCAAGGCGGCGGAAGCGCTGACGGCGGCGTTTACGTCGTCCTTTATCGGCTCGCTGGTGGCGGTGATGCTGATCACGTTTCTGGCGCCGATGATCTCATCCTTCGCGCTGAAATTCGGCCCGCCGGAATTCTTTGCGGTCTATCTTCTGACCTTCTGCTCTTTCGTCGGTCTCGGCCGCGAGGCCAAGCACAAGACCGTCATTTCGATGGCACTGGGGCTGCTGATCGCCGGCATCGGTATGGACACGGTGTCGGGCAATCTGCGCATGACCTTCGGCTCGGACAATCTCCTGCGCGGCATCAACTTCCTCGTCGCGGTGATCGGCCTGTTTGGCATCAGCGAAATCCTACTCACCATGGAAGAACGCCTCGCGCTGCGCGGCCACGCCGCCAAGATCAGCCTGCGTACGGTGCTGAAGGTCTGGATGGATCTGCCGCGTTACTGGGTGACCCTGCTGCGCTCGTCCGTCATCGGCTGCTGGCTCGGGATCACGCCGGGCGGTGCCATTGCGGCGTCCTTCATGGGCTACAATCTCGCCAAGCGCTTCTCCAAGGACTCCGAGAGCTTCGGCAAGGGCCGGATCGAAGGCGTTTTCGCGCCGGAAACCGCAGCGCATGCATCGGGCACCGCGGCGCTGCTGCCGATGCTGGCACTGGGCATTCCCGGTTCGGGCACTGCGGCGATTTTGCTCGGTGGCCTGATGGTGTGGGGCCTCAATCCAGGCCCGCTGCTGTTCGTCGAACACAAGGACTTCGTCTGGGGCCTGATCGCCTCGATGTATCTCGGCAATGTGGTCGGTCTCGTCATCGTGCTGACCACGGTGCCGATCTTCGCCTCCATCCTGCGCGTGCCGTTCGCGGCGGTGGCGCCGATGATCGTGGTCTCCTGCGCCATCGGCGCCTATGCGATCCAGAATGCGATGTTCGATATCTGGCTGATGCTCGGCTTCGGCGTGGTCGGATATGTGTTCAAGAAGATCGGCATTCCCTTGGCGCCGTTCACGCTGGCGCTGGTGCTCGGCAGCCGCGCCGAAGACGCGTTCCGTCTCGCCATGATCGGCTCTGGCGGCAGCGTCGGTGTGTTCTGGTCCAACGGTCTCGTCGGCACCATCACCACGCTGGCGATCACGCTGCTGTTCTGGCCGGTGATCGACAAAGTGTTCAGCGGGGTGGGGCGGATGCTGAAGCCGGCTGCTCAAACGTCCTAATGCTTGTGCTGCCTGCGTGATCTAGGTCGTAACGGACCGGATATTCGCCAGAACCGCTCCGGTCATTCGACGCTTGCTGGTAGCAGTGGAGGCACCGCGAAGCCGTCGAGAGGGGCTAACAACGTCGCTTCGGTCTCAGGGCAAACTGCCAAGTCTGGCGATGCTATCAGCGGGCCTGGCGGCGACGAAGGTGGCACGAGCACGTCGCACAACGCGTCCGTCAGTCGCGCACGCGGACCCAAATGCGTGAAATTGTGGTCGGCATCCGGGATGATTGACATCGACGCGTTCGGGTAGTCGCGCAGCCGGGCACCTTTTCTTCCCATATAGGTGCGGAATTCGCCCAGCCCGTGATCTCCTTCCGAAAATATCATCGCTAGGCGAACGCCACGATTTTCGAGAATTCGGAAACGGCGATGACCTTCTTTAAAGAGGTTCAGGCCGGGGGCGCCCGCCGGGATTTGGACAGGTTTCGGTGACATCATTCGAATGAGGCGTGTCGAGACACGGATGGCCGCAGCTTTGACACGCAAATTGCCTGACAGCAGTCGTCTCAGGTTGCGTTTGCTGAAAAGCATCGATATCGAACCACCGATGGTTCGATGGGCCGATAGCAGCGCTTCTGCGACAGTCTCCCGGGGGTCCCAAACAAAGCGCATATTGTTGATGACGACAACTTTTCGAATGCGCTCGTCTTGCACAGCTGTTTGGAAGGCGGTGTAGGCGCCACTGCAGCGTCCGACCAGAGCGATAGGGCCGGCATCGAGCTTCTCAACATAGTCGATTGCATGACCGACGTCAGCAATCTGCTCATCCGAATAGATGACTTCGGCCGGGGCGCTTGCCGAAGCCGGACTGTCGCCGATGCCGCCTGCGTCGAATCTAAACGAAGCGACACCGCGCTGAGCGAGGGAGCGCGCCTGTTCTACCGTCGTGCGACCCCAGCCGATGTGATAATCGCGCCCGGAATTAGCGAGGATCGCGATAGCTGAAGGCCTTCGGCCGAGCGGCTGACAGAGGATGCCGAAGAGCCGCTCGTCTGGACCGAATCGAGTTGGTAATTCCTGATAGTGAGGACCAGCGATTGGCCGCGCTGGCTCAAGCGCCTTGGCAGAAGAATTGACGTCTGCCGTCGGAAGATGCGCGAGATCGTGGATCCATGACACGATGCGTGTCAGCGTCCCGAGCTGTGGTTCAGCCAGAGTCGGATCTGCAAGGATCGTTTCGTAACCCGTGTAGTCGATGTAGGAAACATCGGCTCCGAGCGTCTTGAAGTGGTTGCCGATCGAGCTGTCGCGAGACAATTGACCGCGCTCGACCAAAAGGACTTTGTTGGCAGGGGGCTGAGTAGCTCGCGTGAGATCGATGGCTTTGATCGCCGCGACGCGGCTGCTTGCCAGTGAAATGCCCGCGACGCGATACTGGTTGTCGTCGAGAGGGTCCGGCCCGATACCGATCCGCTCGGTCAACATGCGCGACCAGGCTTGAAGTTCACGAAGATAGGTGCGGCCTTTTACTAATGGCGCCATCAAGACCGTTGCTGTGACGCCGGGCGCTTCGGGTCCGAGTTGAGCGGCCAGACTCGCGCCAAAGCCCTGTCCGACCAGAACGAGTTCGATTCCGGGATTGTGTTCTCGCAGGAATGCAATGCACTGACGGGCAGCAACGAGCCAGTCGTTGATGCCTTCGGCGTCGCCAACCGGATCGATGGCATCTGCAGTGCCGGGATAATCGAATCTGAGGCAGGCATGGCCTGCTGCAGCAATGCTCTCGGCCAAAGCGCGCCATGTGGCACGGGTACAGAATTCTTCGTACCCGATCGGCGCTAGCAACAGCACCGCCTTGCGACCTTGCTGATGAATGCGGCCTGCATGATAGAAGCCGCCGAAAGTGTCAAACGTTACCGGTATGCCATATCGGGAAGTCATGATCTGGAAGCATCGCCGTTCGTCTAAAAAATTCGTTCGTCGAATTGGCTGGCATTTGATTGTTTTAGTTATCAGCAATCAGCCCTGGATGACGTCCATGCCTTAACTCACGGGTGACGAAACTGTCATCTAATATCACTTTCTATTATTAATGTATGTTCAGCGCTGCGCGTTTAGCCGTTCGCTAACCGATCAGAGACAAATGTCGTCGTTTCGATAACCTTTCGTCAATCATTAGGCCTCCGTCGGACGATTTGTAGGTCCCATCCTCGGGCCACAGTGGCTTGTGTGGCTGCGCACAGAATCGCAACTGCACTAACTCGCAGCAAATCGACCAAGGCGTCAATTTTGCGCATTTGCATCCTCATTTTGTTAAGCTTGGTGCCGGATCGATCTGTTGCATTTGAGACTTTTTACGATTTTCTCGACATTTAGCTGATATCGCTCGATTTGCTCTAACGCCGCTCCCAGTCTTTGGCGAAGCGGTGGGCTTCATATAATTGTGGAGGAAAAGTTATGCGTGATCGTGTCCGCGCCATTGTCGGATCAATGAATCTTCTCCCCGTTCCGGTTGATGGCCTGTCCGATCAGGACAATCTGTTCGATGCGGGCATGACATCTTTCGGCTCTGTTCAGCTGATGATGGCAATCGAGGAAGAATTCGATATCGAATTTCCCAACAGTCTGCTGACTCGCAAGACATTCGCGACGCTTGGTGGATTGGTTTCTGCTGTCGATCAGCTCGTCGGTCAGAAAGTCTGACGTCATGATCACGGGCGCGGTGAAGCAAGATATTAACGTCCCCGAAATCGCATCCTGGCGTGACGCGATGCAGCGGATTGCCAGCGACGTTGCCGCGCCAAACGCCGTTCTTGCGGACCGAACCGCGACGTTTCCAGCGCAGACATTTGAAGCTCTTCGCCGGAACGGCATGCTCGGCTTGATGGTGCCCAAAGGCCTTGGTGGCCAGGAATTAGGATTACGCAAGATCGCTGATCTTTGCGCTATTCTCGCGGGTGCATGCGGTGCGAGCGGCATGATTTACGCGATGCATCAGATCAAGCTTTCAAGCCTGGTCGCGCATGGCATGCAAACGGACTATCATCGTGCCCTGATGCGCGATGTGGCCGCGGAGCAGTTGTTGATCGCGTCGTCGACCACAGAGGCTGGCATCGGCGGCGATCTGCGGATCTCGAACTGCGCGATAGAAACCGCGGGCGACCAGGTTTCGCTGACCAAGCAGGCAAGCGTCCTGTCATACGCCATGGAGGCTGACATCATCATGGCGACCGCACGTCGCAGTCCGACGTCGGTCGGCTCCGACCAGGTCCTGATTGCACTGCGTCGTGGCGACTATCAACTGGAACGCACCGGTGAGTGGGATACGCTGGGCATGCGCGCCACGTGCTCCGAGGGTTTCTTGCTGACGGCAACGGCCGGGGTCGATCAGATCTTTCCAAAGCCATTTCACGAGATAGCAGTGCAATCCATGTTAGCCACCGCGCATGTATTGTGGGCTAGCGTCTGGTTTGGGATCGCGACCAATGCCCTGTCGCGCGCGCATGCCTCGGTTCGCGCAACAGCGCGCCGCATGCCGTCCGATTTCGCAGGGCCGCTGCCAGGCGCCGTTCGACTGGCCGAGGCCACCGCAAAATTACAGACCTTCAAGTCGACGCTCGTTGCGCATATCGAACGATTCGAGACGGCGAAACGTAACGAAGATGATCTCAGCTCGATCAATTTCGCGATCGAGATGAACAATCTTAAGGTCATGGCCTCGACCATGGCCGTCGATGTCGTGCGTGAAGCGTTGATGGTGACTGGCATCGCCGGTTATCGCAACGATGGACCATTTTCTGTCAGCCGCCATCTCAGAGACGTGTTGTCGGCGCCGCTGATGGTGGCGAACGACCGTATCCTCGCCAATACCGCTGGATTGGTGGTCGCGAGCCGGTTTGATTCAGGTCTGGAGTGATAGTGATGAACGCGCCTGCTAAACCCATGCAAAGTCCGGAAGCATTTCTCAACGCTCTGTTCGACGAATCGATCCTGATCAAGACTGGCGTCGATGGCCTCTATGGCCGCGCCGGTGTGTTCGAAGATGTCATCGATCGGTTCGAAGACGCGGTGACGAAAATAGCAGTTGGCGATCAGGCCACGCGGATTCATTTTCCCCCGGGCATGCCACGCAAGAATCTCGAGAAAGCAGGGTACCTGAAGAGCTTTCCGCAATTGGCAGGCTGCGTCCATTCGTTCATGGGTGACAATACCGACCATGCCAAGCTTGTCGGGATGATCGAGCGGGGCGAAGACTGGACCGAGATGCAGGACGCGACGGAAGTCGCCCTGACGCCGGCTGCCTGTTACCCGCTATATCCCACCGTCGCGGCAGCGGGGCCGGTGCCGGAGGGAGGGCGGCTATTCGATCTCAAGTCATACTGTTTCCGTCATGAACCTTCGAAAGATCCGGGGCGGATGCAGCTGTTCCGGATGCGCGAATTCGTCCGTATCGGAACTGCCGACGAAGTGACGTCTTTCCGGGCCACGTGGCTCGAGCGCGGCGAAAAACTCATCGCCTCGTTGGGCTTGCCTTGCGTTATCGATCTGGCCAACGATCCGTTCTTCGGGCGCACCGGCCGTGTTCTGGCGTCGAGCCAGCGTGACCAGGGGCTGAAGTTTGAATTGCTGATCCCGGTCGCGAGCGATGAAAATCCGACGGCCTGTCTGTCTTTCAACTATCACCAGAACCATTTCGGCAGCCTGTGGGGCATGCATTTCGCGAACGGCGAGGTCGCGCATTCGGCCTGCGTCGGCTTCGGCCTGGAGCGGACGGCGCTGGCCCTGTTCCGTCACCACGGCACCAAGGTTGAAGCATGGCCTGCAGACGTCCGCCGCGTGTTGTGGGGCTAGGCCTTGCAATCCGTTTGCGCCATCGAGGGACTGGATCCCGCAACTTACACGCGGCATGGACTGCACGATGCCGCGCGGAATTGGCCCGAGACGAACTGCTATGTCGATCTGCTGATCGAAGTGCTGGCCCAGCGCGGACATGATCCTCGCGCCGCGCTGGCTTTCACGGTCGCACAAGATTACGAAGGCGACCAGTTCACATTTTTCAAGGTTCCGTCCGCCGATCTTGCGTTGCTATACGGCGTGGAGGTCCTGGAGCTCGCGATCTTCGATCAATTGGAAGATCACGCGCGCGTACAGTTGGCACGGGGGCGTCTGCCGCTGATCGAGGTCGATTCCTACTATTTGCCGGATACCCGGGGCATCACCTATCGCCATAGCCACAGCAAAACGACAATCGGCGTCAACGTTCTGGATTCGGCCAACCGCCGCCTCGATTACTTTCACAATGCCGGATACTTCCGCCTGGAAGGCGAGGATTTCGACGCGCTATTGCGGCCGGCGCATGACAAGGGACTGCCGCTGTTCCCCTATGTCGAATTTATCAAGTTTGGTCCGGTCCCGTCTGCGCGCGAGCAAGTGGAAATGTCGCGCATGCTGCTGGCGCACCATCTGCGTCGTCGTCCGGCGCAGAATCCGTTCACGGCATGGGGCGAGGTGATTGGTGTCGACATCGCTCGATTGATGGAACGTCCAGCCGAGTGGTTTCACACTTACGCGTTCAGCACATTGCGCCAGGCCGGCGCCAATTTTGAACTGCTCGCGTCCTATTTGGCGTGGTTGCAAGAGCGGGGGCACCCGGTACCAGAACGCGCCAGGTTGGCCGCGGAAGCGATTGCCAGCGGCGCCAAGGTCATGCAGTTTCAGTTCGCCCGCGCATCAGCACGAGGCAAGGTTCCTGATGTGACGGATGTCATCCGCCAGCTCGCGGCCGATTACGACATCGTCCTCGATGGTCTCGCGAACGATTTTGTTACTCGTGGCGCCGCCCTGTGATCGCAGCACGATCACCCATGCCGGCGCCTCATCATGGCATGATCTCGCCATGACGTTTTCGGCTCATTTATTGCCATGACCGCCATCCGCTCCATAACGGAACGACAGGTGCAGTCGCTCGACAGCGGCTGGGAACTGGCGTTGTCGGCGCCTCAGGCCTGGCTGGAGCCGAGCGCGCTGAGTGAAGCCGTCTGGTTGCCCGCCATTGTCCCTGGGACGGCCGCCGGCGCGCTGCGCGCCCTCGGTCAATGGAGTTTCGATAGCCCTCAGCCGCTGCACGAAAAAGACGTATGGTACCGACTCCGCATCAGAGGGCAGGGCAAGCGCAAGTTGCGGTTTGAGGGGCTCGCGACATTCGCTGAGGTCTTCTTCGACGACAGGCCCATCCTGACCAGCAGCTCGATGTTCGAGCCATATGAGGCCGAGATCGTTCTCGACGGTGAGCATTGGGTCCATATCGCCTTCAGGAGCCTCCGCAAAGTGCTGGCGGAAGCCAAAGGCCCCCGGGCACGCTGGAAGACCATGATGATCGAGGAGCCGCGGCTGCGGTTCCTGCGCACAACGCTGATCGGTCATATGCCCGGCTGGTGTCCGCCAGTAGAGGTCGTTGGCCCGTATCGCCAGGTCCTCCTGATCGAGGAGGGGCCGATCGTGGCCCGCAATGTCGATCTGCGCGCGCAGCTGGAGCAAGCTGATGGTGTGCTTTCCATCTCGCTGGATTTGGAAGGCGTACCGGCGGACGCGATTCCGGTCCTCCGATGTGCCGGAGTGAGCGCACGGCTCATCCGGTCCGATCGGGAAACGACCTGGCGAGGGATGCTGCGTATTCCCGATGTTGCGCCATGGTGGCCGCACACGCATGGCACGCCGACGCTCCATGCGGTCGACATCCAAATCGGCGAGGTCCATGTCGATCTCGGCCAGACGGGCTTTCGCAAAATCGAGCTCGACCGGGGATCGGATGGGCACGGATTTGCGATCCTTGTGAACGGTGTGAGGATCTTCTGCCGCGGCGCGTGCTGGACCCCGATCGATATCGTCAGTCTGCAGGCGTCTGATGCCGACTACATCCGAGAGCTTCGCCTGGTGCAAAGCGCCGGCCTGAACATGCTGCGCCTTAGCGGCACGATGCTGTACGAGACGCCTGAATTCCATCGTGCTTGCGATGAGATGGGCATTCTCGTCTGGCAGGACGCGATGATGGCCAATTTTGATTATCCATCGGATACCGCATTCGCAGACACTATCCGCAGCGAGATCACGACGCTCCTGCGCCGACTGAGCGCGTCGCCGTCTTTGGCCGTTATGTGCGGCGGGAGTGAAGTTGGACAGCAGGCAGCGATGATGGGGTTGCCGCGCCAGATGCGCGACACACCGCTCGCCGAGAGGGTGATCCCCGAGATTCTTGCGCAATGGTCGGACGCCGTCTATGCGCCAGGTTCGCCGTCAGGAGGAGCGCTTCCGTTCGTGTCGGAAGCGGGGCCATCGCACTACTACGGCGTCGGTGCCTATATGCGGCCACTCGACGACGCACGCCGAGCCAATGTCCGCTTTGCATCCGAATGCCTGGCTTTTGCTAACCTGCCGGACGATCGCCAATTTGAATCCTGTCAACTCGATCCGAGCGCTGATCCGGTCCGTTGGCTAGGGCGTGTACCCCGCGACGGCGGTGCATCCTGGGATTTCGAGGACGTCCGCGAGTATTATCTAACGGCACTTTGGAACGAAGACGGCCGCAGCCTGCGCCACAGCGATTCCATGCGCTGGCGCCAATTGTCGCGAGCGATCGTCGCCGAGGTGATCGAACGCACCATCGATGAATGGCGCCGTCCGGCGTCCGCGACAGCGGGCGCACTGCTATGGCTGTGGCGCGACCTGTGGCCCGGTGCCGGCTGGGGTCTGGTGGATTCCGACGGGCGACCCAAGTCTGCGGTCTACGCCCTTCGGCGGGCTTCCTTGCCGCTGCGACTGTCGATCACGGACGAGGGCACCAATGGGCTTTACCTGCACCTCGTCAACGACACGCCACACGCCGTCACCGGCAGGCTCGTTTTGCGTTGCCTGAAAGACGGCACGATACCGGTGATCGAAGCGGCCCGTGACGTGACGCTCGCGGCCCATGCAGGGCTTTCCATCGGGGCGTTCGACCTGTTCGATCGCTTCTTCGACGCGGGTCACTGTTATCGGTTTGGACCGGCCGCGCATGATGTGGTTCATGCGACGTTCGAGATGCCAACCGCAGGTCAGCCTGTCGAGGCTTTCCATTTTATTGGGATTCCCGCGGTCGAATCCAATCATGCCATCAATGCGGTGCTTGGCGAAGATCGAAGCGGCTTCTTCCTGGAGCTCCAGACGGACGCAACAACGCGATTCGTCGAGATCGCGGACGACAACTTTGTGCCCGACGACAATTACTTCCATCTCGTACCCGGACGTAAAAAAGTCGTTTGCTTCACACCGTCGTACCAAGCGGGCAAACACATGCGCCCTGCAGGGCGAGTCTCGGTGCTGGGCGGAAGCGGCGACGTCAACTACTGAAGGGACGATCAGGGGGGCGACACACCGCGCCGCCGCGTTTGACTGGACGTAGGCTTAATCCGGTAATGATGGCTGCGCCAGATATGCGAGGAGCTTGATCTCGCGGCGTCCGCGGGTGACAGTGTCGAGCACGAGGCCCGACGAAAATGAGAGCACGCCGACGATCATCAGACCAGTCGAGAGCACGGCGGTGGGCAGCCGAGGCACCAACCCCGTTTCCAGATAGGTGACGGTGACGGGAATCGCGAGGCCGATGGAGACGATGCCGAAAAATAGGCCGATTGTGCCGAAGAAGCGCAGCGGCTTTTCCGAACGGTAGAGCTTCATGATGGTGCCGAGGATCCGGAAGCCATCTCTCCACGTGTTGAGCTTGCTGGTGGAGCCTTGCGGCCGCGCGAAATACGGCGTCTCGATTTCAGTGACCGGCAGCGCAAGCTGCAGCGCATGAACGCTTAGTTCTGTCTCGATCTCGAAACCATCGGACAGCACCGGGAAGGATTTGACGAAGCGCCGCGAGAATATGCGATAGCCTGACAGCACATCCTTGAAGTTCTGACCGAACGTCATTGACAGAAAGCCGGTGAGCAGGGAGTTGCCGGTACGGTGGCCAAGGCGATAGGCAGCAACCTGTTGCTCAATGCGACGGCCCACGACCATGTCGAGGCGATCGTTTAACAGCGCTTCGATCATGGCTGGTGCGGATGTCGCGTCGTAGGTCGCATCGCCATCGACGAGAACGTAGACATCGGCATCGACGTCACCGAACATGCGGCGGACGACATGACCCTTGCCCTGGCGATGCTCGCTGCGAACAATCGCGCCCGCCTGCGACGCGACTTCGCGCGTGCGATCTGTCGAGTTGTTGTCGTAGACATAAATCGCGGCGGCCGGCAGCGCCTTCCGGAAATCGTTCACGACTGTTGCGACTGCGACCTCTTCATTGAAGCAGGGGATCAGGATAGCGACGCGGGGCGTTGCGGTCATGGAGCTTTCCGGCGGGTTCGAGGCGCAGCACGATCTCCGATCGACTGCACCCGGACGAAGATGTGCTCCCGATTAATGCAGCCTATGGCGTTAATTTTCACGGTATTTGACGGTTCGCGGCCTCAGACCACCTTGCCTCGTCGCAATTCGGCGATCTCGTCGGCACCGAAGCCAAATTCGGCGAGTAGCTCCTCGGTCTGCTCGCCGACTTCCGGTGGCCGGGCGGCCATGTGGCTCGGCGTACGTGACAGCGTGAAGGGCTGAGCGACCAGCGTGATCTTGCGGTTCTGGTCGTTGGGAACGTCCTGCGCGAGGCCCAGATGCCTGACCTGCGCATCGGCGAACATCTGGTCGACGGAGTAGATCGGACCGCAGGGCACGCCGGCGGCATTGAGATCGTTGACCCATTCCTCGGTGGTGCGTTTTTCGGTGCAGGCGCTGATCGCGGCGTTGAGGGCGTCGCGGTTCTTCGAGCGGGCAGGGCCGGTGGCATAGTCGGGATGGGTGATCAATTCCGGGGCGCCGATGGCTTGCGCGCAGCGCTCCCAGATCTTGCCGCCGGTGGTGGCGATGTTGATGTAGCCGTCGGAGGTCTTGAACACGCCGGTGGGGATGCTGGTCGGGTGGTTGTTGCCAGCCTGTTGCGGGACTTCGCCTTCCATCAGCCAGCGCGAGGCCTGGAAATCCAGCATGAAGATCTGGGCCTGCAGCAGCGAGGTCTGGACCCACTGGCCCTGGCCGGAGACGTCGCGCTCCAGCAGCGCCGTAAGGACGCCCAGCGCGCAGAAAAGCCCGGCGGTGAGGTCGGCCACGGGGATACCGACCCGCATCGGGCCCTCGCCGGGCGCGCCTGTAATGGACATCAGGCCGCCCATGCCCTGGGCGATTTGATCGAAGCCCGGCCGCTTGTGATAGGGGCCGTCCTGGCCGAAGCCGGAAATGCTGGCATAGACAATGCCGGGATTGAACGCCTTCAGGCTCTCATAATCGATGCCGAGCCGGGCCTTAACATCCGGACGAAAATTCTCGACCACCACATCGGCCTTTTCAACGAGCCGCTTGAACACGGCAAGGCCGCGCGGATCCTTCAGGTTCAGGGTCATGGCCCGCTTGTTGCGGTGCAAATTCTGGAAGTCCGAGCCCTGGCGGGGGCCGCCGGGCTGCTCAGAACCCGCGTCGTCGCTCAGCGCATCGATCTTGATGACATTGGCGCCCCAATCCGCGAACTGGCGTACCGCTGTCGGGCCGGAACGGATCCGGGTGAGGTCGAGCACGGTAAAGCGGGAGAGGGCAGAGGAGGCGCGCGGGAAGGGCATTCAGAGGGCTCCGGAATGACGCAAGGTTCGGCCGAAACACTACCTTTCGCGCAAACCGGCGGGCTTGTCATGCCCCGCCGTCGCGATCGGGGCGTGCATCCCCGCCATCCCGCGCAAAAATCGATGTAACCGGGCTGTCACGTCCGGTTGCAATTGGGGGGCGAACTCGCGCAGTCGCGTGCGGGCAACGCGCAGCCAGACAACTCGCTGAGTGTCCTGCGCCATCGCCATGCCGGCTGAGGGGCCTTCACGCGGGCTTGGGTGTGAAAAGATCCGGGCGCCTGATCTGCAAGGCTTGCACGAGCGCCAGCAATTTCATGTCGACGGTTGACGCTGTCCGGACGTGGTCGGCAAGCGTCGCGAGCGATATCTCGTCGACGTCGATGTCCTCGTTCTCGTGGGCGAGGCCGCCGCCGGACGCGACCCGGTCGGCGGCGCGGTACGGCGCCAGATACAATACAAGTCGTTCAGTCGAAACGGCCAGCATGGACCAGCAATTCGCAACCATCTCCAGCGTTCCGAGGCGAACGCCTGCCTCTTCCATTGCTTCGCGCCGGGCACAGGCCTCGGCATCGCCATCGTCGTTCACCCCGGCAATTGGCTCGATAACATTGTCGGCCCCTGGCGATACATGCTCGACCGGTGTCCGGAACTGGCTGATGACAAGAGCGACCCGGCGTTCGTCATCATAGGGGAGAACCGCGACCGCATCGCCGTGATGCTCGATGTGTCGTGTGAACAACTGGCCTGTCGCAGATTTCACGTCTGCCAGAAACACCTTCATCCATCCATCTACGACGATCCGCACGTCCACTATGCTGTTCTTCATCGTTTATCCTTCGACTGTCCCAGGAATGTCTGTCGCATTTATTGCCCGGGCTGTCGCCTATCCGTGGCTGCGCGCCGTGACGGGCACGTCGGGTCGATGTGTCGCCACGGCGAATGTATGTCCGTGTGGAGCGCTTCCCGGTTTGGTGCTAGTCACTTGCGGCGGCGCGTACGTCACCCGTCAAATGATTACTTGCCTTTGACCGTTCCGGTGGCGTTCCGCAGGCGCGGCCTTCTTGTCGTGGCGCTGATATTATGCGCGTTGGATCGGATTTTGGAATGCAGAGCATTGTGTTGGGCGGCTCCGGCATCGTCGGTGGCCACATTGTTTCGAAGTTGATCGTGGCTGGCGAACATCCCATCGCCATATCGCGATCGCCGCCGGCGGACGAACGAGCGGTCCGGTGGGTTCAGGGCGACCTGGCCCGTCCCGAATCCCTGCAACTGCCGCGCATCACCACCGTTTATTGTACGGCACATTCGCTTTTGCTCGCGAAAGCGCTCCCCAGTCTGTTCAGCGACGAATTGCAGCGGGTCGTCCTGTTTACATCGACCAGCATCGTGACCAAGCTCAATTCCGACATTCCGGCCGAGCGCGAAGGCTTGCAGCGGCTGGCCGAGGGCGAGCAACAGACGATCGATCTGTGCACCCGCATGGGTGTCGGCTGGACTGTGCTCCGGCCGACGATGATCTATGACGAGGGGCGTGATGCCAATGTCTCGCGATTGGCGCGGCTGATTCAAAAGGTCGGGGTGATGCCGCTTGCGGGACGGGGAGCCGGATTACGCCAACCGGTTCACGCTGAAGATCTTGCGATCGGCGCGCTGAACGCCGCATCCAGCGAGGCGGCCCGCGACAAGATCTATGCTCTGCCGGGGCCGGATGCGATCAGTTATCGCGAGATGGTCGGCCGCATCTTCGACGGACTCGGCAAGCGCCGGCGTATCGTTACGGTGCCGCCCGTGCTGTGGAGGGCTGCATTTGCGCTGGCGGCGCCGCTATTGCCGAATGCCAATGCGGCGATGGGCGAGCGCATGGCGAAGGACATGGTGTTCGATGCCGCGCCCGCGATCAGGGATTTTGGCTGGAGCCCGCGCAGCTTTCATCCGCAGTTTGAGCGGGCATTCGGGCTTCCGTAGACGGTTGCGCTCCCTTAGTTGGATTTTTCCGGGATCGTTGAATCAGCCAGGATTGACCCCTTCGTGACACGCACCGTATTCAGCCGGGCATTGATATTGGACGTCAAGCGAATGCGGGGGTCCGATAGCGCTGGCACATCGACCAGTCTTTTCTGCACGAGCATGCCGTCCTGGTCCCGATATGACAGCACATAATTGGCAAGCACCGACGGATCCATCCGTTCGATGGTCACGGATATGCTGTCGATATGTCGATTGCCTGTGTCCCCCGTTATGTGCGCGATAGAGAAAACGAAGCGTCGCTCGTTATCCAGAAGCTGGTAGTCGAGCGAGGCAATGTTCTCGCTTGAGGCGGCGATTTCGGACGGCTTTGTATAAATCTGGACCGGGCGCTTGTATTTAGCTTTGACGTAAGCCGTCCAGTAGTCAGGGGGAACGACTGTGAACCAAGATCCGCTTCCGAACCTTGGCGCAAAAATGACCGGGGAGGTCTGACCTGTAGCATCGATCGTCTTGAGGGCCAATGCAAGGATACGCCAGCGGCCTGCCTCCGGACGCATATCCGCTGCAACGGCATCGTTCATTCTGCTGCCGACGGCAGCAAAGGCACCCAATATGATTGCCAGCAGGAGCGCGATGACAATTCCAAGGCCGCGCAGGTGCACGAACGGCATGAGGATGCCGGCAAGCATCATGCTGACGCCGAAGTGCGACAGAATTGTCATGACGTATGAGTTGATGCCGTATTCAAGGCACCAAGTCTGATATTTCTGGGTCATCGCAACGGGCAGAATTGGCAAGAACGTGATCATGCCTCCGATCAGGATGAGCGGGATGAACCTCCAGACTGTTACGCCCTGTCCAGGCATTCGTCGTAGTGTGATGAATGCTGCGTAGGCTGTCATGATCCCGACGAGGATCGTGCCCGGATAGGCGGCCAATTCGTTTACGTAAAGATAGATGTCGTAGACGATCGCGGTACCCGCACCCGTCAGGGCGTCCGCATACAGGACTTTGTAGGGAATAACGAGATCGTAAAGGACCGAGCCACTGAGCGAGAAATTCAGCAGCGTCGTGGTAATGTTGGCGGCATCAAATGGGGCGAGCGAATGTCCGTTATACTTGGACGGATGTGCAATCATCCATCCGACCGCCAGCAACGCGTACAGGGCCGGAACGACGATGCTGACGAGGACTAGGTCGCGCGAGCGGCCACGCGTGAAGTCGCTGACTTTGAAGTTCGCGATCGATTTCTCGACAGCGAGATTACCCACGACGCTGAAAACGAACAGAAGACAGAAGAGTAGGACCACTCCTTCATTGTTGAATAGTGCCGCAAACAAGAACAGGGCGCTGGATGCGAGTGCGGCTCTCGAGGCTGAAAGATAGTAGCGACGCCCCGCCAATATCGCGAAGGCGCAGAGGGTTGCGGAAGGCCACACCAGAAGCGGATACGCGGTTAGTGCTGAGCCTTCCCAGCGCAGCGCCAGCAGACCCAAAAAGAGGCAGGCCGCAAAACCGGCCGTCCGACGGCCCCAGTAGGCTGATACAACTCCGTAAAAACTGACGAAGAAAATGACAAAGCTGCCTAGTTTCAGGATGCTCTCCAAGGGAGTGCCTACCCAAAACAGGGCGCGGAGCATCATGTTTCCGATAGGAAAGGCCCACACCCGCCCTTGGCTTCGCGCCCAGTCTCCGATCGGATCCGAGGCAGGCTGATGCGCATGCAACGCCCAAGCAGCGTCGTCGGTATGCATGGGTCCCATGCCCCACAATCGTAGGCACAGACAGGCCAGCAAAAGCGCAATGGCGAGACCATCGATGCCGACGAAATACAATGCCTGTATCAGACGCGCGTGAACTGCGGCTATCCGCTGACGGGTATCTTGCATCGAAGCGAGCATCAGTCCTGTTACAGGTTCGAGTGTACCGAAGGTGGGTTTCTCGGAGGCGAGGGGGCGCCGCGGAGCGGCGTTGTACTACTCGAAATTGACGCGCTCGCGTTCGATGACCATCGGGCGGCGCCTGACCTGATTGAAGATCGCGACGATGTATTCGCCAAGCAGGCCGAGGAACAGCATCTGAACGCCGCCGAAGAAAAAGATCGCGATGACAATTGTCGGTGTTCCCTGAGGACCAAGGTCAAAGCCGAGCAGCTTTAAGACAAGCAGAGTAAAGGCGTAGACGAAACTCAGGAACGCGATTCCGAAGCCTGCAAAAAAAGCGATACGCAGCGGCGCGCTGCTGAAGCTGATGATCCCGTTCAGGCCCTGATCGACAAGCTGCCAGAGCCGGTTTCGCGAAATTCCGTGCTTGCGGGGCTGCCACTTGTAGGGAATGCCTACCGATCGGAAGCCTGCGTCGAACGGCATCATGCGCATGAAGGGCTGCACATCCTCAAAGCGCTTCATGGCGTCCAGGACTTTGCGGTCGACGAGTTGATAGTCGCCAACATCTGCCGGATAGGTCACGTAGGACATGCGGCTGATGAACTGATAGTAAAAATGCCGCGCTGTACGCAGCAAGATGGGTTCTTCGCGTTCGGCTCTAATTCCGAACACAACCTCGTTGCCGGCTTCCCAGTGTTTGACAAAGGTGGTGATCAGTTCTGGGGGATCCTGGAGGTCGGCCGGCACGAACAATACGATGGCGTCGCCAGTCGTGCTGAGGACTCCGTTATAGGTATTGCGCAGAATGCCGAAGTTGCGGGAATTGACGATGATTTTGACCGATGGATCCTCTGCTGCAATCGCCTTCAGGATCTCGACCGTGCGGTCGCTCGATGCATTGTCGCAAAATATGTGCTCGCGATCGTAACCAGGCAGCTCGCGCGCAAACAGGTCCTTGATAGCCTGATAGCACTCGGCGATCCCGTCCTCTTCGTTGAAGCATGGTGTCACGAGGCTGATCGTTTTACGCACTTGGCGAACTCCGAAACACGAATAGCTTAAGAACTAAAAATGTGCCGATCACGACAGGCGGCAAAACGAGGGCCTGTGCGACCAGCGGATGAATGCCCCAGGCAAGCACAGTGCGTAGCAGGAGGACGTTAAATCCATAGATGACGAGGTAAGCGAGCGCAAATTTGAGAAAGTTCTTGCCGCCGCCATTGCCGCGAAAGACAAGGCGGCCCGTCGTCATATAGTTGAATCCGACGGCGATGACGACGGTTACAAACAGCGCCAGCTCCGGAGCAAGTCCCGCGAATATCCCCACGGCATAGACCAGATAGCCGAATGCGGTATTCAACAGACCGACGATCAGGAAACGGGCAAATTGACCAGCCGTCCGTCTGCGGTCGGCAGGGATCATTGGATGTAGCCAGTCGTCAACACGGGGTTATTTTAGCCGTCGTTCGACAGGAAACGCGTTTTCCTGCCTGAGCTGCCGTTCTATTCTGCGATCCACTCTGTATGGGAGGGATTGGCCGAATTCAAGCGACAATAGGCGGCCAAGCTGCAGTTGACAAAAACGCTTGGAAACGTGCAGTTACTTGAACCTAAAAGCCCGATTTATCTAGCATTTTCGAAAGTAGTCCGATGAAAGTTGTCATCCTTGCAGGGGGCCTCGGCACGCGCCTGGCTGAGGAAACCAGCGTGCGGCCGAAGCCGATGGTGGAAGTCGGAGCAAGGCCGATTCTCTGGCACATCATGAAGATCTACAGCCACTTTGGCTTCAACGACTTCATCGTCTGCCTTGGGTACAAGGGATACGTCGTCAAGGAATATTTTGCTAACTATTTCCTGCACATGACCGATGTGACCTTTCACCTGGCCGAAAATCGCATGGAAGTTCATCGCGAGACAGCGGAGCCCTGGCGCGTGACGCTCGTGGACACGGGCGACGAGACGATGACCGGTGGGCGCCTGAAGAGAGTGCTGCCCTATGTCGGCGATGAAGAAGTATTTGCGATGACGTATGGCGACGGTGTCGCCAATATCGATCTGGCGGCCGAATTGGCTTTTCACAGGTCTCACGGCAAGCAGGCCACGGTGGCGGCGGTGCGTCCCGCCAAGCGTTTCGGCGCGATTTCGATCGAGGGTGATCACGTCAAGAGTTTCCAGGAAAAGCCGGCTGACGACGGCGGCTGGATTAATGGAGGCTTCTTTCTGCTCTCACCGAGCGTCGGCAAACTGATCGCGGGCGATAGTACGGTCTGGGAAGGGGAGCCGATGGAAACGTTGGCGCGGACTGATGAGTTGCGCGCTTACGTCCACCATGGCTTCTGGCATCCGATGGATACCATTCGCGACCGCACGTTCCTCGAGTCGCAGTGGACCGGCGGGAAAGCCGAGTGGAGAGTTTGGTGATCGATCCGGACTTCTGGCGCAACCGCCGCGTCTTTCTGACGGGGCATACGGGCTTCAAGGGTGCGTGGATGACACTGCTGCTGCGCTCGCTTGGCGCGCAAGTGTCCGGTTTTGCATTGCCGCCGGAGAACGAAAAGGATCTGTTCAACGTCGCTGGTGTGCAGAGCGATGTGGAACACCAGATCGGCGATGTGCGCGACCTTCCGCTCCTGCGCGATTCGCTACGGACGGCGAAGCCGGAAATCGTGATCCATATGGCGGCACAATCGCTGGTGCGCCTGTCTTACGATGAGCCGGTCGAGACCTATGCAACCAATGTCATGGGTACAGTGCATCTTCTTGAGGCGGCCCGCTCGGTTCCAGAAGTCCGTGCCATCGTGGTGGTGACCAGTGACAAGTGTTACGAGAACACTGGCACGCTGCGGGGGTACAATGAAACGGATGCCATGGGCGGATACGATCCCTATAGCAGCAGCAAGGGATGCGCCGAGATCGTCACGGCAGCCTATCAGCGTAGTTTCTTCCACGATGGATCGTCGGCGCTTGTGGCGAGCGCACGCGCCGGCAACGTGATCGGCGGCGGCGACTGGGCTCGCGACCGGCTCGTGCCGGATATCATGCGGTCATTCATGGCGGGGCAGGTGGTTCGGATCCGGAATCCGGACGCGGTGCGCCCGTGGCAGCACGTCATGGATCCGGTGATTGGTTACCTGACGCTGGCTCAACGTCTGGTTCAGGGGGGGCGTCAATTTGCCGAAGGCTGGAACTTCGGCCCACATGAGGACAGCGAGGTCCCCGTCTCGACCCTCGTGCGGCAACTCGCGGCGCATTGGGGGGCGGATGCCCGATGGGATCTGGACAAGGGTGACAATCCGCACGAAGCCGCGTATCTGAAGCTGGATTGCAGCAAGGCGCGTGCGCGACTTGAATGGCGCCCGGTCATCGAATTTGATCGCGCGCTGCAACTGTCGTCGGAATGGTATCGTGCATTTCATGAGCGCGCGGATATGCGCGCGCTGACCCTTCGCCAGATCAACGAGACAATCGGCGGCCGCTGACAGATTTGACGGTTGCCTCAAAACGACATGCAGGAGATTAAGGGTGCTGGGTTCCATCGTTGAGATTAAGTCATGTGAAGTGTGCGGCAGCTCGGACCTGAGCCCCGCCATCGATCTTGGCCTGCACCCGATGTGCGATGATCTCGTCCCTGTTGGTAATGGTTATGTCTGCAAGGAATATCCGATCGATATTCTGTACTGCAGCTCGTGCCGTACCGCGCACCAGCGCTTTCAGATTCCGAAACGAGAGCTGTTTCCAGCCACCTATCACTATCGCTCGCGTCATACGATGGACGTGCTGAACGGTATGAAGGATCTGGTCGCTGCCTGTGAAGTGACGTTGGGAAATCTATCGGACAAGAAAGTACTCGATATCGGTTGTAATGACGGCAGTCTGCTGTCCTTTTTCGCAGAAAAAGGCGCCAAGACATTCGGCATCGAACCGACCGGTGCTGCCGCCGATGCCGCGGAGCGCGGGCACGTTGTCATCAATGATTTCTTCTCCGAAGAAGTTGCGGATCAGTTCGTGCGCAAGAACGGCAAGCCGGACGTCATCACGTTCACGAACGTCTTTGCCCATATCGAAGATCTGAAGGGCGTGATCCGCGCGCTGAAAATCGCTGCGCATGACAAAACGCTGATCGTTATTGAGAACCATTATCTCGGCGCGATCCTCGAACGAAATCAGTTCGATACATTTTATCATGAGCATCCGCGCACCTACAGTCTGACTTCTTTCGTTCACATCGCAAAGTCGCTTGGCATGGAAATCGTGCTGGCCGAATTTCCCAAGCGTTATGGCGGCAATGTTCGCGTGTTTCTCCGAGCAGCATCGGGCGATGCGGCCGTTCGCGAGAAGCTTGCGGAGATCGACAGCCTGGAAAGCGGATTCGGCGACGGACTGACGAAGCTGGCGGCACAGGTTGCCATCTGGAAAGACAACAAATACGCGCAGATTCAGGCAGAGGTTGCCAAGCACGGGCCGCTTGCCGTCAAGGCATTTCCCGGACGTGCCGCGATTCCGGTGAAGATGCTCAATCTGTCGACCGATCATATTTCGGCTGCCTATGAGAAGCCGTCCTCCGCCAAGATTGGACACTACATTCCGGGCACACGGATTCCCATTCGCTCGGACGACGAATTCACGCCGGCGCTGATTGGCGATGCTCCGCTGCTGAATCTGGCCTGGCATATCGCAGATGAGATCAAGGGATACCTGCGCCAGCGCGGCTTTAACGGTCCAATCATAGATATCATTGCGCCGGAAGATTTTCTGGAGCGACGGTGACCTTCGCGATCTTCGGATCCGGGTTCGGGCTCTACGGCTATCTTCCGGCGTTGATCGGTTGCGGTCAGCGTGTCGTTCTTCCAGAGCGATATCGTGAGCGCTTTCAGGCGCGCACGGAGCTGGCGCGATTTTCCGGGCACATCGAATGGGCGACCGACGAGACGGTGGCATTGGCGCGTGCCGATGGCGTTGTTGTCGCACTGCGGCCCGGCGATCAGGCGGCGTGGCTTCCGCGTTGCGTTACGCAGCCTCAGCTTGCAAGGCTCATGCTTGAAAAGCCATTGGCGCAGACGCCCGACGAAGCCCTGCGATTGCAGAAGCTGTTGCGTGACTGTGGAAAGTCGTTTCGCATCGGCTACACGTTTTGCGGAACGCCGTGGGCGGCAGACGTTCGCGAGTTCGTCGCTCAAGGTCAGGGCGGCTTGCTCGCGGTCGACTGGCAGTTCATGGCGCACCACTACCGGCACGATCTGCCGAACTGGAAAAGATCGCATCCCGAAGGCGGCGGCGCGATCCGCTTCTATGGCATTCAACTGATCGCAGTACTTGCCGAACTCGGCTATCGGGAGGTCGCCGAAAGCCACTCGTTCGGGCCAAGTGAACAGGAAATCATGCGATGGACCGCCACGGTCGCGGGCAAGGGTCTGCCGGACTGTCGGCTCGTCGTCGATTGCAGATCGGACGTCACGGAGTTCGTGGTTCAGGCTCAGTCGCTGCGCGGTCCACAGAAGCGCCTGTTCGGCAATCGTGATCCGTTCGGGGACGACGCCCGCATGGCGACGCCGAATGCGCTCGATAGTCGCGTAGGTCTGCTACAAGGGCTAATCAACCCTCTGCTTCACCCTGGCAGCGGAGGCCCGGCCTGGTACGACGATGTTCTGTTGCTGTGGCAGAACATCGAGGCTCGCTCGATCTTCTCACTCGCCTGAATTATTGACCGGTATGGGCGGCGTACTGGTCGAGAATCTCGTCGATCGGACCGATGGCGCGCACCTGGCCGGTTTCCATCCAGATACCGCGGTTACAGAACCGGCGGCAGATCGCCTGGCTGTGCGAAGCAAGCACCATGATGCTCGCTTTTTCCACGAAACGCTGGATGCGATGCTCGGCTTTGGAAATAAAGCCAGCATCGCCCGCCATGATCCACTCATCCATCAAGAGGATTTCGGGAGCGAAGCAGGTTGCCACGGCGAAGGTGAGGCGGGTCATCATGCCCGATGAATAGGTGCGCACAGGAATATCGAGATAATCACCAAGCTCGGTGAAATCGATGATGTCCTGCATCCGCTCTTCGATCTCGTCCGGACGCAGCCCGAGGATCAGTCCGCGCAGGCGGATATTCTCGTACCCGCTGATTTCCTGGTCGATGCCGAGTCCGATATCGAACATCGGGGAGATGCGCCCCCGGCTCGTGACGGTCCCCGAGACCGGCTCATAGATGCCGGCCATGACGCGCAGCAGCGTGGTCTTGCCGGCGCCATTCGAGCCAATCAATGCAACCCGGTCGCCAGCCTGAATGTTCATCGAAATGTTGCGCAGCGCCTCGACCGTGATGCGGTGGTTGGCGTCGGTTGCGAGATGGCCACCGGATCCGCGAAACATCAGGCTTTTCTTCAGCGAGCGGGAGCCGCCGTGATAGATCGGAAACGAGACGCTGACGTCTTGAAGGACAAGCTCGGTTACGGTCGATTGATTGGTCATGAATCAGACCCAGTACGAAATGCGAGAGCGGAAGCGGGCAAAGAACAAGCCGGCAACGACGAGGTTGAGCAGGGTGATGATGAAAGCGGCCAGATAATGTTTCGGATCCGGTACGCTGCCAAGCAGAGGCCCGCGGATGATCTCGACCAGGTGAAAGAACGGGTTGGCGTCCGCAATATACGTCCGATGCTGAAGAAGTTCCGGCTTCCACATGATGGGAGTTACGAAGAACACAATCTGCACGACGGAGTTGACGAGCTGCGGAATGTCCCGGAAGCGTGCCGAGATCATGCCGAGGGTAAGACTTGTCAGCGCGCCGTTGAGGAGGAGAATAGCGAGGCCCGGAATGGCCAGCAGCGCGGTCGCGCCCGGCCAGATGCCGAAGTACCAAATGACGCCGAAGTAAATCAGAAAGTTATGGAAGAAGATGATCAGCTTGCTCCAGCACGATCTGAAAACATAGACGGTGTACGGCAGCCGGACTTGCTTGATGTAGGATTCCGAGCCCGTGAACAGTGTTCCGCCTTCCATCAGAAAGGTGGACATCAGATTCCAGATGAGAAGTCCGACGCAGAGAAATGGCAGAAAGTCGTTGATCGGCGTCTTGAATAGTTCCGCATAAAGGATGCCGAGAGAAACGACCATGATTGCCATGCTTGCCGTCAGCCACAGCGGGCCCAGCGCCGAGCGGCGATAACGCTGCAGGATGTCGTTCCAGCCGAGGCGCCCCCATAGCGGCCAAAGCGTAAGGCCCGTCCTGATATCCAGCCAGGCGCGGCCCCAGGATTTGTTGTGCCCGCGAATAACAGGTTGCTTCTGCATCGTGGCCAACTCGACATTATCGGTTACGGGCATCCGGTCTTGTCCTGCATGGTGTTACGCGGCTTCTGACGAAGAACATCCTCGTAGACCTCTTCCATCCGCGAAACATATCTTTCCTGACTGTATTCCGATCGCGCACGCGCCTTGCCGGCTTCGCTCAGCCTTTGAGCGAGGGCTGAGTCATCCAGAATACGGCTGATGGCCTCGGCAAGCCCCCGGGAATCCTGCGGTTTCACCGTCAGGGCTTCCTGGTTGTGCCGCGCGATATGCGGGACCGCCGTTGTGAGCGACGTATTCACGATCGGCAAGCCGGCCGCCATCGCTTCGAGCTGGACGATGCCGAAGGCTTCTGCGCGCGTCACCGATGGAAAGGCGAATACCTTTGCCGCGTGGAGATAGGCTTTGATCTGGCCTGGACTTACGCGGCCGGCGAATGTCACACGCTCTGCGACACCGGTTTCGTTCGCGACCTTCTGCAGATCCTCGCGAAGCGGCCCTTCACCGATGAACACGACATGCCCGTCAATGTGGCGGAGTGCTTCCAGAAGGACGTCGAAGCCCTTGTAAGGTACGAGACGGCCGGTCGCGATGATCATGCGCGGGTACTTCTGACGGAGACGTTCCGCCTCTGCCTGTTCTTCCGCCGTGCAGGTCGCCCAGTAATCGATATCGATTCCGTACGGTACGATTGCACATTTATCCGCAAACGCAGGCAGAAACGGCGAACCGTCAATCGTGGATTGGTCGGCGACGACGATCTTGTCCGCGCGCGCCAGCGTCCTGACAATCGAGGGCGACAACAGTTTCTTCAGCAACGCCCTGCCGACGATGTCAGCGTGCCAGAAAACGATCAGCGGCTTTTCGCGGGGCAGATACGGAACCGTGACGTCCACGATGGGGAAGGGCGCATGATGGACCAGAATGTCATTGGATTTGACGCGATCCATCAAGGTGAAAGGGTAACCGGGGGCAATCGGTGTCGAGAACAGATTGCCCAATGACGCCACTGCACGTACTGGCACGCCATCGAGCTCGAATTCCCGGGCCATGCCGAGCAGTCGCGCGACGAGAATCTCGTTCTGCGTGCCCGCAGGCGATGGTCTGCTCAGGGTCGCCATTGCGAACGGGATCCCGCCGTCCACGTCGGGCCGGTAGACCTTATAGCTGTGCAGGACTTTCAGTGCGGCGCTCATGGCGCGGAGAAACCTCGGAAATCGAATGACAAGATCGGTGGCCATCGGGTTACCGACGTCCGCGCACGATCTACCTGTCCCTGAAGCGGGGTATTGGGCCGGCGCCGGCCCTAAGTAAAGTCATTTATTGTCGCTGGATATGACCGTTTCAGGCCAAGGGAGAATGTCGCGTGGATATTCTTAAGCCATTGATTCAGCGGTTAATTCATAGGCTTTCGTGACGATTTCGGCGCTCCCGCGCCAACTGAAAGCGCTCGCCAGTGCGATTCGCTCTTGCGCGCGTTGGTCATCCTTCGCGGACTCGTCCATCAGTCGGCGCATCGGGGCGATCCAGGCGTGAACGTCGGTCGCGGCGACGGTAATGGCGTGGCCGCGGGTAATCTCGTCCATGCATGTATTTTCACCGTGGACGACCTCGGTGCCGCAGGCGAGGGCCTCGACGACCGGCATACCGAAGCCCTCGTAAATCGATGGAAACAACAGGGCTACGGCTCCCTCATACAGCGCGCGCAGTTCGGTGTCCGAGACCGATCCGAGGAAACGCAGGCTGCCTTCGCTTACCAGGTTTGCGGTTTCCGGTGGCAATTCGAGCTGCCCCCAACCACTGTTGCCAACAATTGCCAGCGGCATTCGGCGGCGTTCAGCGGGAGTCAACTGGGCGTAGGCCATGATCAGCGTCCGAAGGTTCTTGCGGGGCTCCAGCGTGCCTACGGCCAGGAAATAGGCCTTGTAGGACACGTCAAACCTGGCGAGCGCCTGCTCGGTCACGGCCTGTCCCAGCGGCCGAAAGATGCTGCTGGCAGCGGGTGGTGCGACAACGATCTTGTCCGGCGCGCACCCATAGACATCCACGATCTCGGCTTTGCTGAATTCAGAGATGGTATGCACGACCGCGGCGCGTTCCACGACCTTTGGCAGCTTTTCCAATTGGCGAAGGCGGTCTTTGGGATGTGCGTCGGGATATCGAACAAAAGAGAGGTCGTAGACGACAGGAAGCACCGGAACGTTCAGGTCGGCGAACGGCACGTAGCGAAAGGCGTGGAAGACGTCGAGGGATACATTCTGGGGAATTCGCTGAAACCGGATGGCTTGAAACTCGCGATAGAGGCGGCGAGCAGTCGGCGCCTGCGCCAGTTTCGCCCGCAAGGCGAGCGAGGCCTTGCGGGTGAGCGACGCGCGCAGCGACAGCTTCCGGCTGTCGGCATGCTTGCCCTGCATCTGCTCGATCCGCGCGAGATCTTCCGGGCCGAAAGGGCGGCATGCCATATGCGAGAATTCGTAGAATTCGAGCGCTGCCTTCTGTTCCAACAGGGCTTTCACCAGATGAAAACAGTAGTTGCCGATCCCGGTCATCGAGCCGCGCAGGATGTCCGTTTCGAAGCCGACCGATATTGGAGTCACTTTTTCCAGTACCAATTATTCTTCACAACGACCTCGATCAACGCTTCCGTACTTTGCTCCCATGTCAGGCGCTTCATGCCGGTCGAACAAGGAGATGTTTTGGCCGCAGATGCGGCTAGCCACTGCTCGATATCCTGTGCAAGTGCGTTCGGATCTTCAGTCTTTACGAAGGTTGCGTGTCCGTCGGCGATCTCGCGGAACACCGCGATATCGGAGCAGATAATCGGTGTGCCGTAACTTGCACTTTCAACGAGCGGCAGACCGAACCCTTCGCCCTTGCTCAGGAAGAGAAATACCGATGCCTTGCGATAGAGTTCGGCGATCTGGGTGTCGTCGAAATCCTCGAAAAGAAACAGAGTCGTGCCAAGCGCAGGATGGCTGCGCAGCCGGTTCATGAATTCTTCGAGAAGCCAGCCCTTGCGACCAGCGATCGCGAGCGACAGTTTCGAACCTTTTTGCCAGAGACGTTCGAATGTGTTGAGGGCAAGTTCGTGGTTTTTGCGAGGCTCGATCGTCCCGACCATGAGCGCGTAGGGCAGAGCGGCGTTCAGCGTCGAATCCGAGTTCGCCTGATCGGGCGAGAGCGGCGGCAATGACCCGAGATGCCAATAGCCGACCTGCAGACCCGGGGCTCCGAGATCGTGCTGCGTCATATACGCGATGAGCTCGTCGGCAATCGTGCGCGATATGCAAAGCAGATTGTTGCTTGCCGCAATCGCACTGCGTACCCATCCCTCGAACCAGATCTTGCCACCGCTGACGACGTCGGTTGGCGGCAGCGTAATGGGCAGCAGATCATAGATCGCCGTCGTGATGGGGACATGCGCAGCGCGGGCCCGCTGAAAAATCTCTGCAAACTGATCGTATTCGGCCCACGACGAATCCAGCATCAGCAAACGGTCTCCGGACCTGAATGTGATGGGTTTTCGGATGGCGGGAGACCCTTCGAACGGCAGGGTCAATCCCTGCTGTTCGAGCCATGACGTCGCCGGGAAGATCTCGTTGCCCTCGCGTTGAAAAGCGACCACGTCGAAATCGTTGCGCCCGCGCAGATATGCGGCGCGCAGTGTCTCTCTGACGACGCGCGGAATGCCGGTGCCATGATCGCCTTTTGCGATATGGCTGACGTCAATCAGCAAGCGAGGGCGAAGGAACCCCGGCGCCTTAAAGGCGCTGGCGAAATTTGCGACGGAAGCTGCCGCGCGCGCCGGTTGAGGAGTGGCCGCCAGATAAGGGCCGATCTCGGTCGCAAGCCCCTCGATCCTGGCTGCCGCACTACGGCTCACAAATTCATTGATCGCGGCCGCGTATTCCTGCGCGCACTGACGAGGGTTGTGATGAGTGCGGACATAATCCAGGGCTCTACCGGCAAGTTCTCTGCGTTGCTCCGGCAACTGACGAAGCGTCAGAAGGCTCTGCGCGATTTCGGCGGCGTCCGGATCTGCGCTGAGTTTGACAACCACGTTGTCCGGATAGTCGCGGTAACTCGCTTCTTCATTCACGATCACCGGCACGCCATAGGCCAGGCAATCGAGGACGCCTTTCGGCGTGCCGCCACGGCTCTTGGTGCGGAGTTGCACCGCGATATCGACGATGCGCATATACGTCGCATAGTCCTCGTCGGAGACAAAGCCGGTGACCTTGATGCGTTCGCCCAGTCTGGACTTCTTGATCCGATCGCCAAGATCAAATCCGAAGTGATCCTTCGCCAATTCTCCCACGAACACCAAATGACATCTGGCCTCATCAGCGAGGGCCGAATCCAGCACGGCGTCCAGCAGACGATCGCCACATTTCGTCCAGGCCACGTGGCCGAATGTTGCGATGACGACATCGTTGGGCGCAAAGCCGAGCTTTGCGCGTTCTGCGTCGCGGCGCGCTGGACTCCAGGCTTCCGGAACGATCACCATTTGCGGAATGGTGCGGTAAGGGGCCCGGCAACCCTCCGGATAAAACTGGCGGGCAACCTCCAGATTGAATGGCGAGTGAGAAATGACGCCGATCGCTTGGTTTAAGACGCTTTTCGTGCAGGGCAGATTGACGACGGTCTCGCCGACTGGATCGGGATTCTTGGCGATCGGTGCGAACGCCTTCCGCGCGACTCCGCCATGGGCTTCGAGCATTTCGTGCGGATATCGGTTCGTTTCACCCAGATGGTAGTCGAGGTAAGCAAACAGGCCGCTGAGATAAGCGTCATGCAAACCGACGATACCGGGAAATTCCTGCAGCAGCGGCAGCATATGCGCATGGAATTCCGAATTCCCGAACTCGTAGAGGATCGCGTCATATGCCTTGGCGTTGGCTGCGAAGTCGGCAGCATCGAAAATGCGGAATGCTGCATTGAGTTCTGACCCGGTAACGTTGTCGCCTACAATGTAGACATCGACATCGAAATGCTCGGCCAGAAATGGCAGGAACTGCGCATTGTAATCCGCGATCCCGGAGCGGGCCGGGGGCAGTGGCGTCAAGACCGCAAGACGATCGCGCTTCAGCCAGCCGGCGGCGGCGGTCGAAATACCGGAGTGCCGTTTGCGGCGAACGGCCTCGTCGAAGGCCTCGATCGCCTGGCTGGCAGCAGACGGCCAATTGAAGCGGGCCGCCCGCTTGGGGCCGTACTGACGCAGATCTGCAGCAAGGCCGGGCGTGCTGAGGACACGATGCATGGCCTCGGCGGTGGCAGCCGGCTTGCTGGAATCGAACAACGCATCGGAACGGTCGATCAGTTCCTTGATGCTGGAATTGTTGCCGCCGATGACCGGAGCACCACAAGCCATGGCTTCGAGAACCGGCAGGCCAAGCCCTTCGTAAAGCGATGGGAACACGAACAGGTCGCAGGTCGAATAGAGGCCGACCAGATCTTCCTCGGGGAGATACCCCAGGAACAGGATGTCGTCGCTGGCGAGGCCTGCCTGTTTTGCAGCAGCTTCCAGAGCCAGCTTGCGGTCGGGCGTCAGCGCACAGACGATCACGAGCTGTGTGTTAGCTCGCGTTTCGGCCGGCAGCTCGGCATAGCCGTTGATTGCTCCCTGCAGATTCTTTCGATGATCGTCGCCGCCAGTGTAGAGAATGAACCGCGGCCGTGAAATCTGGTAACGCGCCACGAGTTGCGCGCGGACAGTTGTCGCATCGACGACCGGCTGGAAGTGGTCGGAGATGCCGCCGTAGATCGTGACAACTCTGGACGGATCGAGCCCTAGCAAATCGATCGCGTCCTGACGACTCGATTCCGAAATAGCAAGAAGCAGGTCAGCATGCCGCAGCAATTGCACGCGCTGCATGTACCAGGCTTGAAACCGCTTATCCCGGAAATAGTAATCGCTGAACCGCATCGGTATGAGGTCATAAAGCGTCGCCGAGAACACCTGACCGATCGGGCGGTTCTTGATAAAAGGGATAGCAACCCTGTCGCTATATCCTTCGAACAGATGTGAGACGTGAACGATGTCCGGCAGGGCTGAGGCGACGATGCTTGCATAGAGGGCAGCATCGAGTGAGTCCTGTTCTCCACCCTCGAAGCTGCGTCGCCCCGCCAGCTCAGGCAGGACCGGTGGGCGGATCATTCGCTCTTCGGGAACTTCCGGCCATGACACTGCGAATGGCAGATGCGGAGCCGCAAGCCCTAGAAACTCGCGATGCCCAGCCTGGCGGACCATTTCGAGGAACAGAGAACGCGAATATCGGCCGACGCCACGGTGGGCGGAGCCCGCCGTCTGGCAAGCCTGCAGGTCCAACGCAATGCGGATCGATCGAATATCGATTTCACGCATCAATCCGCTTTCCCGGGTTCCAGATGGCTGTTTCTCGGTTCAGGCAAATCATCATGGCTTTGTACGCTTCAGTCGTTTCATCGACGGCTGGTGCGGGGACCGGACCGGCTTGGCCGGCATAGACAGCGGAACGGTACAGCCCCGGATGTGCCAGACGACGATAGACCCCGCGAAGAATTCGGTTTGACGCGATATATCCAAAGAGCCCGGGCGCACGCGATCGTGCCGCTTGGGCGCACCGACGCAGAATACCTCCCAAGTTTAGTCGATGAGCCAAAGGCATCTTGCTCCAATTCAACCAAAGATATCGACATGCGCCAACGACAGGACGCCAGACCGACGTTGATTCTGGCCCACACTATAACTGTTCTATTATGCTGTTTTCGGATCGCGCGTGGCAACCGCTATGTACTACGGCTTGTCGGACGTCGCGGTGACGGTCTTGCGCGCGTGTTCCAGGATTTGCCTCAGAGTTTCATCAAACTCAAAACGAGGGTGCCAGCCCAGAACATCTCGGGCACGAGCCGCGTCGCCGACAAAGCGGGGTGTATCCACGGCCCGCAGCCGGGAACTGTCCTGTTCAATGGCGATTTTCGTTCCGCTGATCTGAATGAGGCGATCGAGGACATCGCCGACCCGGCGCGGAATGCCTGATGCGATGTTCAAGATCATCCCGTGAGAAAGCGCCTCCGAGCGAGCGACAACGCATGCATAGGCCGTGGTGACGTCACGTACGTCGAGAAAATCGCGTTCCGCGTCCAGATTTCCGACATGGATAACCGGCGGCTGCTGGTTGGATTCGATCCGCGCTATCTGCATGGCAAAGCTCGGAATGACGAACTCCTCGCTTTGACCCGGCCCGGTATGATTGAAGGGCCGCATTCGGACACATCGCAGACCGCGCTCTGCCATGGCACCGAGCGCGAGATCCGCCGCAGCCTTGGTGACGGCATAGTCGTTGGTAGGAGCGAGCAGGGCTTGCTCGGTCAGCGGCAGTCCAAGCCGTGCCGTGGACCCGTAGACCTGACCGGAGCCGATAAATACGAGCGTGCATTCGGGTGCATGACGCAGGATCGCGTTTGCGAGGTTCAGCGTTCCGAACACGTGAACCTGCCAGGCAACATTCGCCTGTGCGCTCGCCGCGGGGACCGCCGCAAGACCGGCCAGGTGGATGATATGGTCGGGGCGGAAGCGCGCAATCGCTGACATCACCGCGGCTTCGTCGGTGACATCCAGCGGTACGACGGGCAAATCCGACAATGACGTTTCGCCGGACTTCGATGTCAGGCAGATGTCGACGTCGGTTCCAAATTCCTGCCTGAGCGAACCGATCAGATGTCCGCCGACAAACCCGGTTCCACCCGTAACGAGAACTTTCATGTCAAATCTTCACGAGTCGGAGCGCCGCTGGTCGGTCGGATGATTAGAGATGCTCCCGCTTCTTGAGGCGCGTGATATCCGCATCCACCATTTCGGCGACCAGCTGTTCGAGCTGGGTTTCGCATGACCAACCCAGCTTGTTCTTTGCCTTGTCTGCGTTGCCATGGAGAATGTCGACTTCTGCAGGGCGCATGAAGCGCGGATCGACGACGATATGATCCTGGGCCACGAGACCGACGTGGTTGAAAGCCAGATCGCAGAATTCTTTCACGGAAGCTGTGCGCCCGGTCGCGATCACATAGTCATCGGCAGCGTCCTGCTGCAGCATCAACCACATTGCTCTGACATAATCACGCGCGTGACCCCAGTCGCGCATTGCGCTGAGATTGCCGAGCGAGATTGATTTCTGCATGCCAAGCTTGATGCGCGCCACACCGTCCGTGATCTTGCGCGTCACGAATTCGATGCCGCGCAGCGGTGACTCATGATTGAACAGGATGCCGCTGGACGCATGCATCCCGAAGCTTTCGCGATAATTGACCGTCATCCAGTGGGCGTAAAGCTTCGCCGCCGCATAAGGCGAACGCGGATAGAACGGCGTCGTCTCGGACTGGATGCGCTCCTGGATCAAGCCGTACATTTCCGACGACGACGCTTGGTAGAAGCGGGCTTCCGGGCAAACGATCCGGGCGGCTTCCAGCATGTTGGTGGCACCAAGGCCGGTGACCAGACCCGTCAGATATGGCTGCTGCCACGACGACTTGACGAAGGACTGAGCGCCGAGATTGTAGATTTCGTCCGGTTTCACGTCCTGGGCGATGCGGATCAGGCTTGCGAGGTCCGTCAGGTTGCCGTCGTGAATGTGAACCTTGTCCGCGACACCGATCCAGACGAGACGTGAATTGATCACGTCCGCCGACGCACTGCGTCGCACGATTCCGTGGACTTCATAGCCCTTCGACAGCAGGAATTGCGACAGATACGCGCCGTCCTGTCCAGTGATGCCAGTGATAAGTGCGCGCTTCATGTTTTTGCTCAATTCGAAAATGCCGGCGGTATCTGTGAACGCGGAATGCCGTCAGGAACGGCGGCTTAGATGATCTCGATCTCAGGCAGCGGAATGATCAGCTTGCCGCCCTTGTCGAGATACTCTTTCTCACGCCGCAGGATTCCTTCCTTGAAGTGCCATGGGAGCACCAGCATGTAGTCGGGCTTCATGGCCTTGGCATCAGCTTCCGACACGATTGGAATTTTCGTGCCGGGCGTGAACGCGCCATACTTGTCGGGATTGACCTCGGCGATAGCCATCAGGTGTTTCTCGGTGATCCCGCAGAACTGCAGAAGCACGTTGCCCTTGGTCGAGGCGCCATAGCCCACGATCTTCTTTCCGTCTGCAATCAATCCATCGAGCAGGCGCATGAGGTCTTCGCGATGGCGATAAACGCGTTCTTCAAAATCGCGGAACGGCTTCGGCGTCTTGAGGCCCATGCGGTCCTCCTGCTGAAGCATCCAGTCGATCACCGCGCGGTTGACCGCCACCTTGCTGCTCTGCTTCGCAGCGGTGACCGCGAAACTGCCGCCGTTGACAGCATTCATCTGGACATCGACGACCTTCATTCCCGCGGCCTTGACAATGGTTTCGACGGCCGTGAGCGAGTAGTACTCAATATGCTCGTGGCAGATCGTGTCGTAGGAACACGTCCGCAGCATTGACGGCATGTAGCTCTGCTCGAAATGCCACAGGCCGTCCGGCGCCAGAATTTCCTCGATTTGCCGTGCGAACGAAACGGGGTCTTCAAGATCGTAGAACATCGCGATCGATGTCACGATCTGGGCCGGCTTGTCGGTCGACTTGCGGTAGTTCTCGGCGGTGAAGAAATCGGGAACCAGGGTAACATCGTCGGGATAGTATTGCTTGAACTTGGCCCCGGTGGGGTCGATGCCGATCCGGGTCAGATTCGAGGTTTCATAGGCACGCAGCGAGGTGCTGTCATTCGAGCCGATGTCGAGGACGGCCATGCCGGGCTTGAGATCGGCCCGCCGTTCCAGCGCGCGAATTTTGCGCGTCAGATGTTCAACCATCGACTGATTGAGACCGGACCGGTAGCCGTAGTTATCGCCGTACATTTCGTTGGCGTCGTAGGAGTGCGCCAGCTGTAGCAGCCCGCTATCCGGACACCACAGCAGCTCCAGCGGGCCGTTGGTGATCTCGGTGTCGCGATTCTTCGGGAAGACGCCGGTGAGCTGTTGCGATCCGAGATTCAGGACCGAAACGAGATTCGTGCTGCCACTCAATCGGCAGCGATCGATTCGGCGATATCCAACGTTGTTCATTTGCTTCCTTGTCGAGATAACAGGGGGCGTCTAGCCCGAAGTTACGACAGTTTTATGTGCCCTTGTTGCCAAGGTCTACTCCGCGGGGGGGCTTTTAGGCAATGTCTGCGGGTGGGAAAAGGGGGCTTTAGGCCGTTGCGGCTGAAAAGCGCCGCTCGTCAGTTGCCCATTTTTTGGTGCTTCCGCAGCGTACTAGAGTTCCGGATGATAAAGGAAGGCCGCGTCCCGCAACGAAAAACGGGCGTGTATTTTGAGAATAGAGAGCATCGTATTGTTTTTATTGAGTAATATTCTCGGTTGGGTTGGTCCGTTCGGCGTATGACGAATGCTTTGGGCTTATGGTCTCTGGGCTCGCTTTTCGAAGCGCATAAGTCGATCCGCCGATCGCTTAGCGTTACGCGTTGAAATCCCAGAGACCATCTCGCCGACTGTGAAATAACTGCGATGTTTGTGGTCGGCAGGCAAAAGCGATGTCTGAGTTGCAGCTATCTTGCGGTTTTGCGAAGGCACGCAGATCGTGTCCGGCTGACGCAAGTTTAGTGAGCGCCTGCGGCCAGTCTGGTTACCATCTCTTGCCTTTGAGAACTGTACCAAGAGCGCGCAGCGGGCGTGTTGCTTTCCAAAGTGAGCTGTTTGTTATCGCAATAAGCTCGCCTCTAAGAGCATACAATTCCTTCTGCAGTTCAGCGCTTGTTTCTTGCTGGTTTTGACGCTGCTCTTTAAGCGCCGCGTTTTCTTGGATGAGCTGCCCTTTTTCTTGAATAAGTTGCTCTTTCTGCAGCTGAGCTTCTCTTAGAGTGTATTGGTCGGCAGGAATTTGCAGAATGGGCAAAAGCTCGGAGTGTTCGCGCGAGACGTAATACCTGTTTACCCGGTCGTATCCTGCAAAGAGATATCCGTTAGCTATGAGTGTCGGCTCCCAATCGAAATGATTGGCAGTCGTTGTCATTGGCTCGGTCGCTTCAATCAGAACGATCCATGGCCGATACTTTGCGAAATCGCTGCCGTCTATGACTGATTTTTCGGCGCCTTCGACATCTATCTTCAGGAAATGAATGTCGCCGCGCACATACTGATCGCAGATATCTGCAAGCCGTCGTGTTTCAACACGTATCGTCGTACCGGGATAGCCTGCTGCGGCGCCACGCTCGGCGAATTTGTCCACAAGCGTCGACAAGCCTGTTCCAGCAATATCGTGAAAAGTGGCCTCGCCCGCTGCGGACGACGCGGCAAGTTTCAGATTGATATCGCGCGGGCGGTCTTTGACCAACTCGTCGAACCAGCTCGGACTTGGTTCGATGTTGATCCCGTTCCAACCCTTTTCGTAGAAAAGTTTGGTGACAGAGTGATCGAGCGGGTGGTTCGCACCGACGTCGATATAGAAGCCATTCTCAACATCTTTGAGAGCACGATGAAGACGGATGTCCTCCAGAAATTGAGCGTATGAAACGAGCTCCAAAGCCAAAGTCCTTATTGCAAGGTAGAGATCAGTTAAGGCCGTTACGACATGTAGCACTGCCATCGAGGTCAGTGCTTTACTGGTGACAATGTGGGTGTGTCTAAGAGTTTCTAGGCTTGGCGTCTTGGCTCGGATCTGTGAGCGAAAACTGCGAAGCCTCAAATGATGGGCTAAATCTCCGACGCGTGGCTCGCAGCCGGTTCTGTTTTTGATTTTCTAGCATGAAATCTTTGAAACGGTCAAAACGTAACTCGTCGAGTTGCCGAGCCGTATGCGCCACGATACTGTTCTGAATGAACCAAGATCCAAATCGCTTTCGAATAGAGCTCACGGTGAGTTGCGCCGATTGCGCGTCTATACCCAAAGTTGGTGGTGCGGGGAAATTATTTGAAGAGGCGGGCACACAGTATCAGTTGATGCATAATGGCCTGCGCGTGATTTCGGGCGGCTACCATGGTGGCTGGATGTCGGAGATCATCGAACGACTCGAAGGACATCATGAGCCTCAGGAAGAGGTTGTTTTTCACGAGGTCCTGCGACATGTCGGTCCGGCTGCGACCATGGTCGAGTTGGGAGGGTTCTGGTCCTACTATTCCCTCTGGTTTCTCCGCGGATTTGAAGAACGTCGTGCCATCGTCCTCGAGCCAGATCCGTCCCATCTGGCGGTAGGTCGTGCAAACGCATCGCTCAATGGAGCCGCCCGCATTGAATTTATCCAAGGCAGCGTCGGTGCCGTCTCTGCCGGCCCGCAGCCTTTTCCGACTGAGACATCAGGTACGCTGGAGATTCCCGAGTTCGCCGTAGCTGATATCCTTGCCAGCCGAGAAATCGGCGTGTTGGATATTTTGCATTGCGATACGCAGGGCGCAGAGACCTCCGTCATCGCGTCTTGCGAGGCACTATTTAAGGCGCGGCAGATCAGATTTGGGATATTCTCGACGCATGCCTACCAGATCAGTGGCGATGCCCTAACGCATCAAAAATGTCTTTCGATGCTGAAAGACTTCGGCGGACAGATACTGGCTGAGCACGATGTCCATGAGAGCTTTAGCGGTGATGGGTTGATTGCAGCCTATTTCGGAGCTGAGCCGCTGGCTTGGAATGCACCGAAACTCAGCTTCAACCGATACTCCAACGGAATTTTTCGTAACCCGATTTACGATCTGGCAGAGGCACAGCAGGCGCTCAGACTAGCTCCGCAGCCATTATCGCCGCAGGCCGCTCCTCAGGCGCTCACGGAGCCTGGTCCGAAATCCCTTTTGTCACGGCTGTTCGCAAGATAGTTGCTTCCGGCGGTGGTTGGATTCGTAGCCCTGTCTCAGGCTCGTAACATCCTGGAAACGGCCCGGGGATGTTATAGGGTTCGCGACTGCCGTTGTGCGCGTTGCTGCCTGGGGCGTTTTGATGAGAATTGCTAGTTCAGCCCTGTTGGCCTTGGCCGCCAGCGCATGGTGTTGTGTCCTGTTCCTGAGCGCCCGGGCGACGTCGTCCGCTTTCGTGTTCGGCGACGAGGCCGGCTATTTCTTGCCCATCATCTTTGGGACATCGCCGGCAAATTACCAGAAATGGGGAGCCGTGATGGAGTATCCGGCCTACCTCTACTTTTGGCTCTATTCATTCCTGCCGCGCGAAAATCTTCATTTGTGGATCAAGGCGCTGAACGCCATCTTTATCGCGGCGGCGGCGGCGCCGGCCTATCTGATCGCGAAGCGCTTTATGACGGGGACGGCGGCGCTGTTGTTCGCTTGCTTCGTCATCGCAATGCCGATCGCATCGTTCGCGCGATATGTGATGCCGGAACCGATGTATTTTTTCGGGTTCTGGTTCGCACTGTGGGTGATCTGGCGTGCGCTGGACTGGTCTCCGTTTGCCGCCGCGATTGCCGGCGGTGTCGTGCTCGGCTTGCTGGCGCTGGTCAAGCCGCACGCGGTTGCATTGGCGGTTGCGCTGTCGCTGTTTCTTGCGTTGAGACAGTTGAATCTCCGAGGCGTCTTGGCCGCCGTCGTGCAGTTTGGCCTGTTCCTCTTCGTGCATGCCGGTGTTGGCTATTTGCTTACGGGACATCCCGTCTGGTCGCTCTCGGGTGGGTCTTACGCCGGAACGATGCAAACACGCATCGATATTTTGGCAGTGCTGATCAACATGACTGGCCATAGTGCGGCGCTCGCGACGTTGCTGGGACCGCTCGTGATCGTGCCCGTTGTCGTCTGGTGGCGCGATCGGTCTGGCGCGATGGGGCAGTTCAGCCTATTCGCTGTATGTCTTCTTTTGGTGATGCTCGCCATGACTGTTTATTTCTCGCAGGGCGTCTACCAGATTGCGCCGGCGACCGAGCGGATTACGCGCCTGCACGGTCGCTATTATCTGTATGCGTTCCCACTTTTTTTGCTGATCGGAGTGGTTGCGCTGTATCGCAATCCAGCGGCGCCCATCTCCGCGAAGATATGGCCAATGGCATTTTTGATCGCGTCGCCGCTATGCGGCGCGGCGATCCTGCTGTTCTACGAGGTCGGCCCGGTCGATTTCCCCGATCTCGCTTTGTGGGGTGGGCGCTATTTGCTGCCGGTTTCGATTGTCTTCATCGGGCTACAGGCAGGGCTCGCGATCTATGGCTGGTTTTACGCGAGTGCACGGCGGCTTGTTGCGATCTCATGTGCCGTGTTCGTGTTGTCCGCATTGGCGACGACCTGCGCATTCGTCCTTGCTGCGCCTCTGACTCTGGCCCGGAAGCCATTCGATGCAGCGTTCCTCAATGCGCCTCCGACGAGCCAGTTGGGCCAACTGATCGGCCGATCCGACGGTGTTGTGTTTGGCCGGGAGTCGAAGGCGGATGAGCTCGCCCGGGCTTTGTTCTATCTGAAGTCGCTTAGCCAGGGTCGGTTTGCGCCATCTCACGATCGGTTCGATGACACAAACCTGTCGGACGGTATCAAGTGGGCGCTTGTGTTGCCTGGCGTTAAATATCTCGGCACGCAGCGAGTGGTGACCGAAGGAGAATTTGCTGTGGTGTGGCGGGACGCGAGATAGTCTCTCGCGCCGCCGCGACATCCTTCAGAGTTTGCCGTATTCGGGTAAATACTTTCAACTGGACGCGCGTGAGAAGCGTATGGGCAAATCGCATTCCACCTTGATCCTTCCGCGCGAAATGCAGCGCGCCTGAATGCCGAATTCGAGATCCTTCAGAGTGAAGGCGAGGCTTACCTGACCCGCCGCAGCTTGAATATCCTGGCCTGAATAGTCTTGCGCCACGATGACGCGTCCCTGGTCTCCCAGAATGTCGCATCGGACGGCGTTGCCGGAGTCTGTCGGGTCAGACACCCGGAGATGAAACGATGCAGTGTAGTCGCCGCTCTCCAAAGGCATATAAGGGCCATAGACCATCACGCCGCTGGTACCGGCGGGGCAGTGGATGGCCTCCTGATCGCCAACTTGCACGCGGTCGCCTGCGAGAGACAGATATCTGCGCTGACGTTCCGGCCATGCAGCGGCGAAAATCCGATCCATCTCGGCCCTGAGTTCTGTCGGGCGCGGCTCCGAGGCCTTGCGTGCCTCAAGCCACCAGATGAACGAATTGTCGGGATCGTTCTCGGCCGTTAGCAGGCGTTCAGCATAGGTGAAATCCGGATCCACGATTGCCGGATCAAGCGGCAGCATCCGGCCAGTTCGGGGATCGCGACAAAGCCATATGCCCTTAACCGTGGTCACCTCGAAACCGGCCAGTTCTGCGAGTCTGCGGGCTTCCGCCGGTGTCACCTCAACGGTGTGCTCCGGATGACTCCATACGAGCGGCTCCGTGATGAGGCGGTTGGGACTGTCGACAATCAAAAGTCCTCCCTGTTTCAGAACGCGATGACTTTCCAGGAAGAACCCGACCACATCCTGCGGCCATAGATGTTCAAGATTCTCTCCGGAAAACACAACGTCACAGGTCGCGTTCGCCACTGCATTCATATCGCCGGCGGTGTTTGCGATCCACTCGACATTGGCCGGCAGGTCTGCTGGCTTCGGGCTATAGAATTCAATGCCGATATGCCGACCCTGATGGCCGGTCCGCGCTTCAATCCAGTCGAAGTACCATCGTCCGGCGCATCCGGCACTCAACATCGTTCCTGAGAACTGCGGCAACTGCCGAAGTCTCGCAGAGCGCGAGTCGTGCAGCGTGTAATTGATATCCGGAAGCTTGGTATTGACAGGCGGCTTTCCCGAACTGCTGCTTTTTGCGGCCACAAAAGCATCGATACGATCGCGGAGCGCGATGAGCTTGGCCTTCGCCAGCCGTAATATTTTGAGACGGATGGTGCGTGCGACGGCCTGGAGACGAAAGATCAAGCTCATGGGGTTATTACCGTGTGGGTCCAAAGTGAGGGGCAGCTTCCTGAAGGTGTCTTTTATCTCTGGAGCAGGGCTGATAGTTTGAGCGAAGCCACGACGTTGACACGAAATAGATGCATGAGGTCAATGGCCCGTTCACTTCGAGCGGGTTTATTCGAGTTCATCTGGAAAGGCCTGGGATCGAAATGGCTGATGCTGGCAGCACCGCAGGAGAGACACGCACTCACCTACACGGTATCGTTGAAACGTTGAAGTCCCAGATAGTTACTTACGCTCTGCCGTTGTGGTCCTCCGAAGGGTGGGATTCCCGAGCTGGCGGCTTTATCGAAAAGCTCGATGCGCATGGCACACCCGACACCTCCGCCCCCCGCCGCGTCCGTGTCCAGGCGCGCCAGATCTATTGTTTCGCCAAGGCTGCGCAGCTCGGCTGGTATCCGCAGGGCGCCGAGATCGCGCGCAAAGGGCTCGATTATATGCTCGCGAAGGCGAAGGCGCCGGATGGCAAGCCGGGCTTCGTGCATATTCTCGCGCCTGATGGTTCGGTGCTGAACCCGCTGCGTGACACCTATGACCACGCTTTCGTTCTGCTGGCACTGGCGACGGTCTATCAGCTGGATCGCGATGCAAAGGTGCGCGCCGAGATCGACGAATTGATGCAGTTCATCGATACGCAGTTGCGTTCGCCAGATGGCGGTTATCTCGAGGGCGTTCCGGCATCGATGCCGCGTCGGCAGAATCCGCAGATGCATCTGCTGGAGGCCTTCATCGCTGCCTTTGACGCGACCCATGATCTGGCGTTCCAGGCGCGGGCCGGCGATCTGTTCGGTCTGTTCACGTCGAACCTGTTCGATGCCAAAAAGGGCGTGCTCGGCGAATACTTCGAACAGGACTGGTCGCGGATCGAGCCGGTCAGCGTCGAGCCCGGCCATCAGGCCGAATGGGTCTGGCTGCTCAAGGGCTTCGAGCGCATCACCGGCTGCCCGACCGGCAAGCAGCGTGCTGCGTTGCTCGAATCCGCGCTGCGCTATCGCGATGCCACTGGCTGCCTGGTGGACGAAGGCGACGCCCAGGGCAATATCGTCAAGGCCACACGGCGCTGCTGGCCGCAGACCGAGATCATCAAGGCCTTTGTCGCGCAGGCGGAGACAGGCGTCGAGGGCGCGGCCGACGAGGCACGCGCGGCGCTGATGCGGCTCGACAAATATTATCTGCAGCATCCCGTCAAAGGCGGCTGGTACGATCAGTTCGACGGTGAGGGACGCTCGCTGGTGGATGCGATCCCGGCGTCATCCTTCTATCATATTCTATGCGCGATCGCTGAAGCCGAGCGGGTGCTCGGCGCCTGACGGCCTGTGCGATCTAGCGGATGACTTCGTTCGGATCCGTCGGCTTGGTCCGAAACACCACGAAATGCGACATCGTGAAATTCACGATGAAGCTGACCAAAATGGCCAGAAGCTTGGCGGCATAGACCGGCATGAAGTGCGACAGCAGCACCAGCGTCGTGGTCGTCGCGATCACGCCGAGCACGCCCGAAGCGACGAAGCTGAGATAATCCTTCCGCCGCAATACGCGGCCGGATTCGGCGCGGAACGTGATCATGGTGTTCATCACGTAGGAACACGATACGGCCACCAGCCAGGCTATGACATTGGCGGGCACCAGCGGCAGCTTCAGCACCTGATAGGCGAGGGTGAAGACACCGAGATCGATGACGGTGTTGCCGAGACCGATCACGCCGAAGCTGATGATCTTCGACACCGTGGGGCGCGACAGCCAGGTCTCGACAATTTGTGGTAAAATCAGTCTCACGGCAGCAGGCACCCTCGATCTGGGCGGCTGCATAGCAGGATCGTCCGGGGAAGTCCGGCTTTTTATGATGCGCCGCGGCGGTCCTGCGCGGTCAGTTCCCGCGCTCGTCCGCGATGATCTTGCCGTCATTGGGCAGCGAGGCCGGCGCCACCAGCTCGACGGCCCCACCGAGCTTGCTGACGGCCCTGAGCGTGGCTGTGACGGCCTCCTGCAGGCCGGGCTTGTCCTGGGCCGCCGCTTCAGCTTTCAGCACCATGGCGTCATTTTCACCGTCTCTGGACACGACAAGCCGTAGCCGGCCGAGTTCCGGGTGCCGCTTGCCGATTTCGGCGACCTGTTCGGGTCGCACGAACATGCCCTTGACCTTGGTGGCCTGGTCGGCGCGGCCCATCCAGCCCCGGATGCGCATATTGCTCCGGCCGCAGGCGCTGGGGCCGGGCAGAGCAGCCGTCAGGTCGCCCAGAGCCAGCCTGATCCACGGGTGGTGCGGATCCAGCGACGTCACCACGATCTCGCCGACATCGCCCTCGGCCACGGGCTCGCCGGTTCCGGGGGTCACGATTTCCAGGATCAGGTCCTCGTTGACGATCAGGCCATCGCGGGCGGTGCTCTCATAGGCGATGAAGCCCAGATCGGCTGTGGCGAAGGCCTGATAGGCGTCGACACCGCGGGAGGCGATTTCGGCTTGCAACGATGGCGGGAAGGTTGCGCCGGACACCATGGCGCGCTTGATCGATGACGTGTCGCGCTGGGCGGCCTTGCCGGCATCGAGCAGGATCTTCAGGAAATCGGGGGTGCCGCTATAGGCGGCTGGACGATAGGTCTCGATCAGCTCGAGCTGTTGTTCGGTATTCCCGGGGCCGGCGGGGATCACTGCGCAGCCGAGCGCCCGCGCGGCACCGTCGAAGATGAAGCCGCCGGGGGTCAGGTGATAGCTGAAAGTATTCAGCACCACGTCGCCCGCGCGGAAACCTGCAGCATAGAGCGCCCGCGCGCCGCGCCAGGGATCCGCCTGTTTCGACTCCGGCTCGAAAATGGGCCCCGGCGAGGTGAACAACCGGCCGAACGAGCCGGTCGCGCCTGACACGAAACCTCCGAACGGTGGGCTGGCCTTGTGCAGGGCCGGCAGGTCGGATTTGCGCAGCACCGGCAATTGCGCCAGCGCCGCGCGGTTGATAATGGCGGCGGGATCTATGCCCTTGAGATGCTCCGCATAAGCAGGCGCCTGCATCGCGTGGCGCAGCACATCCGGCAGGCGCGAAAACAGATTGGCCTGGCGCTGCGACGGATCGCAATTTTCGAGTGTGTCGAAGTGGCGCATCTGGGTGTGTCCTGGTGGTTTGGCGTCGTCGCGGTTGTTCCGGTAGCCTGTGGCGCCGTGCTAGTGGGAAATCATGTTGTCAGAACCTATCGTCCAATGGCTCGAAAGCTTCGGCCAACTCGATCTTCCTGCTGCCGTCGTGCTCGCCGCATTGGTGGTTGCCTCTTCGTTTTTGCCGGTTCCGCGAACATTCATCGTGCTCGGCGCCGGTGCTGCATTCGGCTTGCGCTCTCTCGTCGTCATTGTTCCAGTCGCCGCGGCTGCATCCGTTCTGGCCTTCATGCTGGCGCGCTCCGTTCTGCGCGGTTGGGTGGAACGGCAGGCCGAGAAACGCGCGGCCTGGCGCCTCATTGCCCAGGCCGTCGATGACGAGGGCTGGCGCATCGTCGCACTGATGCGGTTCGGCGGACCATTGCCCAATTCGGTGCAAAATTATCTGTTCGGTTTGACGAATATCGGACTGCTCCCGTTTGCCCTGGTCACTTTCCTGTTCACGCTGCCGCAGATCGTGCTTTACGTGTATCTCGGTGCGTCCGGACGGGCGTTGTTGCTCGATGATGGACCAATGCCGCTCAACCGCGTGCTGATTGCCATGGCCCTGGTCATTGTGCTTGTCATCCTGTTGCTGGTGTCGCGCCGCATTCGCGCGATCCTTGCGTGCAAGACCGGCGTCATGGCGGCAGAGGCTGCCAGCAGCTAAAGCCATCGCTTGCGTCGCTTGAAGCTCTTCAGATTCTTGAAGCTCTTGCGCTGGTCACCGCCGCCGCCGAGATAGAACTCCTTCACGTCCTCGTTGTCGCGGAGCTCGTCGGCTGTACCGTCGAGCACCACCTTGCCCTGTTCCATGATGTAGCCATGGCTGGCGACTGAGAGTGCCGCGCGGGCATTCTGTTCGACCAGCAGGATGGTGACGCCAAGATCGCGGTTGATCTTCTTGATGATGGCGAACACCTCTTTCACCAGCAGTGGCGACAGGCCCATGGAGGGTTCGTCCATCAGGATCATCTTCGGTCGCGCCATCAGCGCACGCCCGATCGCCAGCATCTGCTGCTCGCCGCCGGAGAGATAGCCGGCGAGGCCGGTGCGCTCCTTCAGGCGCGGGAAATAGTCGAACACCATGTCGATATCGGAGGCGACCTCGTTGTCACGCCGCGTGAAGGCGCCGAGCCGCAGGTTCTCCAGCGAGGTCATGTCGGACACGATGCGGCGGCCTTCCATCACCTGGAAGATGCCGCGACGGACAATCTTGTCGGGATCGATGCCGTCAATCCGCGCGCCATCGAACAGGATCTCGCCGCGCGTAACTTCGCCGTCTTCGGTTTTGAGAAGGCCGGAGATCGCCTTCAATGTGGTCGACTTGCCGGCGCCATTGGCGCCGAGCAGCGCGACGATCGCGCCCTTCGGCACTTCCATGCTGAGGCCGCGCAGTACGAGGATCACGTCGTCATAGACGACCTCGATGTTACGGACGTCGAGGAGGGGGGCGGTGGCGAGCGCTGTTGAAACTTGCGCGCTGGTGTCGATAGCTGTCTGCATCAATGACGCTCCTGAGATCGGCTGGTGCTAACCTCTCCCCGCCTGCGGGGAGAGGTCGACCCGGCGTAGCGCAGCGAAGCCGGGGCGGGTGAGGGGACTCTCCATTAGCTCCGAGCCTGCTGAGGCTCCCCTCATCCGACGCGGACTACGTCCGCGCCACCTTCTCCCCGCAAGCGGGGAGAAGGTAAGAACTACCACCCATGCCATTCCGGCTTGCGCGGCAGTTCCACGGTCTTCACCTTCTCGAGCTTGATCGTGCCCTTGGCCATCAGGTCGTTGAGATCGCCGTCAGTCGAACCGGAGACCTTCGAGCGATACAGATCGACCTTGGTGGTCGGGCGGTGATCCTTGTCGGTCCAGGTCGAGGGATTGCAGACGCCTTCCATGCCCGCCGGCACCCAGTCCTTCTTCTGGTAGAAGCCCTTGGCGACGTTCTCACCGGTGGCGCCGCCATTCTTCGCGGCCCAGTCCAGCGCTTCCTTCATGTAGAGCGAGGTGCAGACCGCTGCGATGTAATGCACCGGGCGATAGATCTTGCCCGACGGGTCGGAGATCTTGGAAATCTCCTGCACCGTCTTCATGCCCGGCGCGTTGCCGCCCCAGCCCACCGCCGTGCGTAGCGGGAAGATCACGCCGTCGGCGGCATCGCCCGCAGCCTTCGCGGCATTCTCGTCCATGCCCCACACATTGCTCATGAACTGCACGTCGACGCCGGCTGCCTTGCAGGCCTTCATCACCGAGATGTTCGAAGCTGCGGTGTTGCCGAGATAAGCATAGTTCGCGCCGGCGCTCTTCAGGCTGAGGCACTGCGCAGAGTAATCGCCGGGCGTGAGTGCGAAGACTAGCGGCGGCAGCACCTCGAAGCCGAGTTCGGCAGCGAGCGCTTCACCCGCAGCTTTCGGCGCGTTGGGGTAGGGATGGTTCGCGCCCATATGGACATATTTCGGCTTGCCCGACTTGCCCTTGGACTTCCAGTCTTCCGCTGCCCAGGTCAGCTCGGCACGCAGTGCATCCGAATAGGACGGGCCATAGAAGAAATTGTAGGGCGCGGGCTTGGCCTTGCCGCCGGCACCGGTCGGGTCGGTCAGTGCCGCCGAGTAGGAGCCCGAGATATCCGGGATCTTGTCCTGCGCGAGGAAGCCGGTGAGCGCTTCGGTATCCGCCGTGCCCCAGCCCATGATCGCTGCAACCTTGTCGGCGCCGGACCACTTCTTGTACAGCGCGATGGCGCGCGGCACCTGATAGCCATAGTCGTTGGAGTCGAGCGTGACCTGCTTGCCGCCGATGCCGCCGTTCTTGTTGACCCAGGCATAGGTGTCGACCACGCCCTGGCCATAGGGTGTGCCGACGTCAGACGTGCCACCCGAGTAATCGGCGAGATGGCCGACGGCGATCTGCGCCTGCGCGCTGGCGGACGCGCCCGCGATGAGAAGGGCAATGGATGCGGACGTTAGAAATGATTTCATCGTCATGAGCATTCTCCCGTTGGTTTTTATGTTTTGTCGTTTCGTCTAGTCCGTCCCGTTCTCAATGCGAGAACGGGTAGAGTTTCCAGTAGGTCTTGATCTGCCGCCAGCGATGCGCGAGCCCGTCGGGCTCGAACACCAGAAACGCGATGATGATGACGCCGATGGCGATCTCGCGCAGAAAGGTCAGGTTGTTGTTGAGCGCCAGCGCCTTGTCGATGACGCCGCCCTTCAGCTCCATGCTGATCCATTCCATCGCTTCCGGCACCAGCACAACGAAGGCCGTGCCCATCAGCGTGCCCATGATGGAGCCGGTACCGCCGATGATAACCATGGCCAGGAACAGGATCGAGCGCTCGATGCCGAAACCTTCGTTGGAGACCACGAGCTGGTTATGCGCGTACAGCGCGCCGGCGATGCCGGCGAAGAACGCCGCGAGGCCGAAGGACAGCGTGCGATATTTGGTGAGATTGATGCCCATGATCTCGGCCGAGAGATAGTGATCACGCACAGCCACCAGCGCGCGGCCGTCGCGCGAGCGCATCAGGTTGGTAACCAGCAGATAGCTCGCCACCACATAGGCCAGCACCACATAGAAATACTGCCGGTCGCCGCGCAGCGTATAGTTGAAGATCGAGAACGATTTCGCCGTTGCCGGCACCGAGCCGCCGCTGAACCAGTCGGCGCGGGAGAAGAAGTCGAGCAGAATGTATTGCGCGGCCAGCGTGGCGATGACGAGGTACAGCCCCTTCAACCGCGCCGCCGGCAGGCCGAAAATGAGTCCGACGATGGCCGTTACCACGCCGGCGATGGGAATCGAGAAAAACACCGGGATCGGATAGTGGTTGGAGATATAGGCCGAGGTGAAAGCGCCGAACAGGAAGAACGCGGCGTGGCCGATGGAGATCTGGCCGGTAAAGCCGACCAGGATGTTGAGCCCCAGCGCCGCGATGCCGTAGATGCCGATCGTGATCAGCTGGCTGAGCCAGTATTCGCTGAGCAGTTGCGGCGCGAAGCAGATCAGCACCACGCCGAGGATCGCGGCGTTACGGCTGGTGGTGGTCGGAAAGATTGTGGTGTCGACCGCATAGCTGGTGCGGAAGTCGCCGGCTGGGATGAGGGAGGGACTGGCCATGATGCTTACACCCGCTCGATGTCTTTGGTGCCGAACAGGCCGTAAGGCTTGATCATGAGAATGATGATGAGGACGTAGAACGGCGCCACTTCATAGAGATTGCCCCAGTGCAGATATTCGCTGTCGATGAACTGCGCGAAGTTCTCCAGAAGCCCGATGATGATGCCGCCGACCACCGCGCCGCCGATACTGTCGAGACCGCCGAGGATGACCGCCGGAAACACCTTGATGCCGTAGATCGATAGGCCCGATGACACGCCATTGACCACGGCGACCACCACGCCGGCGACGGCGGAGACCATCGCCGAGATCGCCCAGGCCATGGCGAAGACCGTCTTGACGGAGATGCCGAGCGATTGCGCCACCTGCTGATTGAACGCGGTGGCGCGCATCGCAAGGCCCCATTTCGAGACCTTGAAGAACCACGCCATGCCGATCATCATTGCGACCGATACGACGAGGCTCATCACATAGACGGTCTGGATCTGTAGGCTACCTATCGTCACCGACTGGCTGGTGAAGACGCGCGGGAACGGCTGCGGGTTGACGCCATAGATCCACTTCAGCGCCGCCTGGAACACGGCGGACAGCGCGATGGTCACCATGATCACCGAGATGATCGGCTCGCCGATCAGCGGCCGCAGGATCACGACCTGCACGAGGATGCCGAAGGCGAACATGAACACCAGGGTCATCGGCATGCCCAGCCAGAACGGCACCTGGTATTTGGTCAGCAGCGACCAGCACACCCAGGCGCCGATCAGCAGCAATTCGCCCTGAGCGAAGTTGACGACCTGCGTCGCCTTGTAGATCAGCACGAACGACATCGCGACCACGCCATACAGCGTGCCGACCACGAGGCCGTTGACGAGAAGCTGGAGGAGGAACTGCGTGTTCATGCTGTCGATCTCATTCGGCGGCTTGTGCGTGCGCTGCATCCCGCGCCATGTCCACCACGACCAGTCTCGTGCGGATGCGCTGGGAAGTGCCGTCCTGGAAGCGAATCGTGGTGTCGACGGGGATGTCCCGCGCGCCGCCGTAGATGCCGTCGATGATATCGGCATATTTCTCGTTGATGACGCTGCGGCGGACTTTGCGGGTGCGGGTCAACTCACCGTCGTCGGCGTCGAGCTCCTTGTAGAGCAGCAGGAACTTGGCGATGCGCTGCGCCGGCGGCAGCGTGGAATTGACCGTCTCGACTTCCTTGCGGATCATCTCGTAGACCTCCGGGCGCGAGGAGAGGTCGGTATAGGTCGTGAACGAGATGCGGTTCTTCTCGGCCCATTTCGAGATGATCGAGAAGCGGATGCAGATCATCGCCGCGAGCGCGTCGCGATTGTCGCCGAGCACCACGGTCTCGGCGATATAAGGCGAGAACTTCAGCTTGTTCTCGATATATTGCGGCGAGAAGCGCTCGCCGCGTGCAGTCTGCGCGAGATCCTTGATGCGGTCGATGACCACGAGCTGCTTGGCGTCATTAAAATAGCCGGCGTCGCCGGAATGCATCCAGCCGTCGCGCAGGTCGGCAGCGGAGGCTTCGGGCGATTTGTAATAGCCGAGGAACATGTTGGGGTGCCTCACCACGATCTCGCCGACGCCCTGCACATCGGGATCGCGGACTTCGATTTCGATGCCGCTGCCCATGGCGATGCCGGTGGTGTCGGGGTCGACGGCGTCCGGCGGATGCAGCGTGAAGGCGCCGAGTGTTTCGGTCTGGCCATAGAGCGTGCGCAGCGGCACACCCATGGCGCGGAAGAATTTGAATGTATCGGGGCCCAGTGCCGCACCACCGGTGGCGGCCGAGCGCAGCCGCGTGAAGCCAAGTCGATCGCGCAGGGCACGGAACAACAGCGTATTGGCCACGGCCGAACGTTTGCCTTGCGCGAGTGCGGACAGGCCGGACTTCATCCCGAGCTCATACAGGCTCTGTTTCAGCGGCGATGAATCCATCACACGCGCACGGACATCGGCGGCGATGCCTTCCCAGACGCGCGGCGCGAACAGCACGAAGGTGGGTGCGATCTCGCGAAAATCGTTCATCATGGTATCGGCCTGCTCGACGAAGTTGACCTTCATCCGGCTCAGGAGGCCTTTGCCGAGCGCATAGACCTGTTCCATGATCCAGGGCAGCGGCAGCACCGACACATATTCGTCATCCGGTCCCTTGGGATCGAAGGACAGATACACGGCGCAATGGCCGAGCACGCGGCCCGCGGCGAGCATCGCAAGCTTCGGGTTCGATGTGGTGCCTGACGTGGTGCAGAGGATCGCCACATCCTCGCCCTTCGTCGCATCGACCAGTTGATCGTAGAGCCCGGGTTCTCGTGTGGCGCGGTCGCGGCCCATCTGGGCGAGCTTGTCGGCTTCCAGCAGGCGCGGGTCGTCGTATTTCCGCATGCCGCGCGGGTCGCTGTAGACGATATGCTTCAGGGCAGGCACGCGGTCGGCGAGGGTCAGCAGCTTGTCGACCTGTTCTTCATCCTCGGCGAACACGATCCTGGCTTCGCCGTAATTGACGAGATAGGCGGCTTCCTCATCCAGCACGTCACGATAGAGGCCAAGGCTCATCCCGCCGATGGCATGGGCGGCGATCTCGGCAGCGACCCAGTCGGGCCGGTTGTCGCCGATAATGCCGATGACGTCGCCGCGGGCTATACCGAGCTCGACCATGCCGAGCGTGAAATCCTTCACCCGGGCGTGGTAGTCGTTCCAGGTGAATTCACGCCACAGGCCGAAATCCTTCTCGCGCAATGCGATCTCGCTGCCATGCTCCCTGGCGTTGAGGCGCAGCAGCTTTGGATAGGTATCGGCCTGTTTGACGCGTCCGGCGTAGTCCATCATGCGGCACTCTCCGCAGCGACAGGCATGTCGTCAGGATCGACGAGGGCTTCGTCTTCTTCACCGAGATAGGCACGCTTGACGTGCGGATCCGCGAGCACGGCAGCCGGATCGCCCTCGGCGATCTTGCGGCCGAAATCCAGCACCATCACGCGATGGGAGATGTCCATCACGACGCCCATGTCGTGTTCGATCATCATCACCGTCATCCCGTATTCCTCGTTGAGATCGACGATGTAGCGCGCCATGTCCTCCTTCTCCTCGAAGTTCATGCCGGCCATCGGCTCGTCGAGGAGGATGAGGTTCGGCTCCAGTGCCATGGCGCGGGCGAGCTCGACGCGCTTGCGCAGACCATAGGGAAGGGTGCCGGCGGTGGCCTTGCGCACGCTCTGCAAATCGAGGAAGTCGATGATCTCCTCGACCTTGCGGCGGTGTTCGAGCTCTTCCTTGCGCGCGCCGGTCAGCCAGTACAGCGAACCGGTGAGGAAGTTGTTCTTGAGGAGGTGATGGCGGCCGACCATGATATTGTCGAGCACGCTCATATGGTGGAACAGCGCGAGGTTCTGAAAGGTGCGGCCGATGCCGAGGCCCGGACGGGCATTCGGGTTGAGGCCGGTGATGTCCTTGCCGTGATAAAACAGCTGGCCTTCGGTGGGGCGATAGCGGCCCGAGATGCAGTTGACGATGGAGGTCTTGCCGGCGCCGTTCGGCCCGATGATCGAAAACAGCTCGCCGTCATTGACGGCAAAACTCACATCGGTGAGCGCGCGAACGCCACCAAAGCGCAGCGACACCGCGCGTACGTCCAAAGCAACCGTCACTCGCGTCCTCCCAGATACGGCGCTTGACGCGCTCTTTATCCATGTCCCTCGAACGGTTCCGAGCCTACATCGCCCGGTCACGCTAAGCCATTCTACTAATGACCTTTCGTGATGGTCTTCCCTACGTCAAATCGGTATCCTGAAATGTCTCGCGGCGGACAATCTGCCTGCCAATTTGTCGCGCGGGCGTTCTTTTGCGTCGCAACATTCGAAGTGAAGCCAGACCCTATGATTGCTGCAGATCATCTCAAGCGTATCGCGGCCTGGGCGCGGGACCTGAACGAGAAGGAGATCGAGGTCGCGCGCGCGGGCATCGTCGAGAAATCGTTCAAGGCGAATGAATTCGTCTGCATGCGCGGTGACCAGTTCGAATACTGGACCGGCGTGGTGAGCGGCCTGGCGAAGATCGGCACCATCTCACGCAGCGGCAAGGAGGTCAGCATCACCGGCCTGACGGCGGGCGCTTGGTTCGGCGAGGGTAGCGTGCTGAAGAACGAACCGCGACGTTACGATATTGTCCCGCTACGCGACTCCAAGCTGGCCTTCATGGAACGTCCGGCATTTATGTGGCTGTTCGAGAACAGTGTCGGCTTCAACCGCTTCCTGGTCTCGCTGTTGAACGAACGGCTCGGTCAGTTCATCGCGCTGACTGAATATGGCCGCAGGCTCGATGCCACCGGGCGTCTCGCGCGCTGCATTGCCTCGCTGTTCAACCCGATCCTCTATCGCGACGCGACCCGCCACCTGGAGATCACCCAGGAAGAGCTCGGCGCCATCACCGGCATTTCGAGGCAGAAGGCCAACCAGTGTCTGCAGACTCTGGAGAAGGAGGGCCTGCTCCGCCTGGAATATGGCGGCGTCACAGTGGTCGATCTCGAAAAGCTGGGCAGCTACGGCGATTAGGCGATGCTCAGACTTCCAGCCATTCCCTGCGCACGGCGTCATTGGCCTTGAGTTCGGCGGGCGTGCCTTCGAACACGATACGGCCGTGGCCCATCACATAGACCCGGTGCGAGATGCGCAGCGCGATCGACAGTTTCTGCTCGACCAGCAGGATCGCGACGCCGCGGCGCGCGATCTCGGCGATGAGATCGCCAACCTGCTGCACGATGATCGGCGCGAGGCCTTCGGTCGGCTCGTCGATCATCACCAGTTCAGGATCGCCCATCAGCGTGCGGCAGATCGTCAACATCTGCTTCTCGCCGCCGGACAGCACGCCGGCCGCAGTGTCCGCGCGGGCGGCAAGGTTCGGGAACATGCCGAGCATGTCATCGAGCTTCCACTTGCCGGGATGACGCGGATCCTTGATCCCCAGCATCAGGTTCTGCCGCACCGTGAGGCCCGGGAAGATGTCGCGATGCTCCGGCACGTAGCCGAGGCCGAGATGCGCGATCTTGAAGCTCGGCAGGCCGGCGATATTGGTGCCCTTGAAGGTGATCGTGCCGTGCGGCGGCACTTCACCCATGATGGCCTTCACGGTGGTCGAACGCCCGACGCCGTTGCGGCCGAGCAGGCTGACCACTTCGCCGCCATCGATATGCAGGTCGACGCCCTGCAGGATGTGGCTCTTGCCGTAATAGGCGTGCAGGTCCTGAACTTGCAGCATCAGGCAGCCTCCTCGCCGAGATAGGCTTCCTTGACCTTCGGATTGCCGCGGATTTCCTCCGGCGTGCCCGAGGCGATGATCTGGCCGTAAACGAGAACCGAGATGCGGTCGGCGAGGCCGAATACCACGCTCATATCGTGTTCTACGATCAAAAGCGTGCGTCCTTCAGTGAGACGTCGGATCAGCGCCACGGCGCGTTCTGTTTCGGCATGGCTCATGCCGGCGGTGGGCTCGTCCAGCAGAATGACGTCGGCGCCGCCGGCAATGGTGATGCCGATTTCAAGCGCGCGCTGTTCGGCATAGGTCAACAGACCCGCGGGGACGTCCCGGCGCGACACGAGATTGATATCCTGCAGGATCTGCGCGGTGCGGTCGCGCACCTCGGGCAGGTTGTCGACATTCTTCCAGAACGCGTAACGATGCCCGGTGGCCCACAGCACGGCGCAGCGCAGGTTCTCCCACACGCTCATCTTGGCGAAGACGTTGGTGACCTGAAAGCTGCGCGACAGCCCGCGGCGATTGATCTGGAAAGGCGGCAGGCCGGAGATCACATGATCGCGCAGCAGGATGCTGCCGACTGATGGTTTCATATAGCCTGATATCAGATTGAACAGCGTCGACTTGCCGGCGCCGTTGGGGCCGATCAGCGCGTGGCGTTCGCCTTGCGCGACCGTCAGGTTGACGTTGCGGATCACGGAGGTGATGCCGAAGGTCTTTTCGACGCCGCGCAGTTCAATGGCGGTGCTCATGCGGCCACTCCCTTCTCGCGCGCTGTGGTGAGGGCGTCGTCCCAGCTTGCCGCGACGCGTGCCCATGTCCTGCGCGCGATCATGAAGCCGCCAATCAGAAGCACAGCCGCAACGACCCAGATCGCAGGGTTCGCCGCATCGAACGGGATCCCGAACGCCTTGATATGTGAGTCTTCGCCGGGATTGACGGTGAAGTGCACGATGGTCTCGATCCCCAGCATCAGGCCGGTGATCATTGCCAGCGTCGGTATGAAGGCAACGAGATAGCTTGGCAGCACCTGGCCGAGCGTGCCGGCCTTCAGCAGCGGACGATGCATCATCAACAGGCCGGTGATACCGCCGGGCGCGAACATCACCACGGCGATGAAAATCAGGCCGAAATAGAGCTGCCAGACCTGCGTGAGATCGCTGAGTCCCAATGACAGCAGCGTCACGAAGATCGCGCCGACGATCGGGCCGATGAAGAAGCCGACACCGCCGATATAGGTGGCGAACAACACGGTGCCGGATTGTACGGCGCCGAGATAGGCCGAATTGGCGATCTCAAAATTGATTGCGGCCAGTGCGCCGGCAATCCCTGCGAACAGGCCGGAGAAGCAGAAGGCGATGTAGCGGATGATATGCGGGTCGTAGCCGACGAATTGGACGCGTTCCGGATTGTCGCGGACTGCGTTGCACATGCGCCCCAATGGGGTGCGGGTGAGCGCGTACATGGCGATGACGGCGATCAATGTCCACGCCGCGACGAGATAGTAGATCTGGATCTGCGGGCCGAAGCTCCAGTCGAACAGACGCAGGACCTTGGTGCGGTTGGCAGAGACGCCGGCTTCACCGCCGAAGAAAGTGCGTAGAATCAGCGCGGAGGATGCGACGAGTTCGGCGACGCCAAGCGAGATCATCGCAAAGGCCGTGCCGGAGCGTCGCGTCGACACCCAGCCGAGCAGCATGGCGAAGATCAGTCCGGCCACACCGCCGACGAGCGGTACCAGCGGCAGCGGGATCGCAAACTTGTTCTTGGCGATGATGTTGATGGCGTGGATCGCCAGAAAGCCGCCGAGGCCATAATAGACCGCGTGGCCGAACGACAGCATGCCGGTCTGTCCGAGCAGGATGTTGTAGGACAGCGAGAAGATGATCGAAATGCCGATCAGGCTGAAGGTGGTCAGCGATCCGCCCGACGAAAACAGTTTCGGCAGCAGCAGGAGGATCAGCACTACCGCGATCCAGATGCCGTAGAATTTCAGCCGGTCGGAGGCGGCGGGGCGGGGCGGCGCGATGGTGGCCGGAATTTTGGCGATGGCGTCGCTCATGTGTCGCGTGTTCCCAGGAGGCCCATCGGGCGGAAGATCAGGATCAGCACCAGCAGCACATAGGGCATGATCGGTGCGATCTGGGCGACGGTGACGTTCCAGATGTCGGACAGCCATGTGGTGGCGTAGTCCGGGCTGAGCGGGCCGAAGGCGCCGGCCAGCGAGCCGTTCATCGAGACGGCGAAGGTTTGCACCAAGCCGATCAGCAGTGAGGCAATGAAGGCGCCGGGCAGCGAGCCGAGGCCGCCGACCACGACGACCACGAACAGGATCGGTCCGAGCAGACCGGCCATGTTTGATTGCGTCACCAGCGCCGGACCTGCGATCACGCCGGCCACGGCGGCCAGCGCTGTTCCGACGCCGAACACCAGCATGAAGATGCGACCGACATTGTGCCCGAGATGGCCGACCATATGCGGATGGGTCAGCGCCGCCTGCACGATCAGGCCGATGCGCGTGCGCTTCAGCACCACCAGCAATCCGATGAAGATTACGATGGAGATGACCAACATGAAGATCTTGAAGGCCGGATAGTTTGTCGAGAACAGCGTGAAGGCGGGGAAGTCGAGTAGCGGCGGTACGCGGAAATCGACCGGGCTCTTGCCCCAGATGATCTGCACGATCTCTTCAATCGCAAAGGCAAGGCCGAAGGTGAACAGCAGTTCTGCGACATGGCCGTTCTTGTGGACGTGCCGCAGGCCGTAGCGCTCGACGGCTGCGCCGAGTGCACCGGCCAGCAGCGGTGCGATGATCAGCGCTGGCCAGAAACCGAACCAGCGGCTGATCTGAAAGCCGAAGAACGCGCCGAGCATGTAGAAACTGGCATGGGCGAAGTTCAGTACGCCAAGCATGCTGAAAATCACCGTCAGGCCGGAGGCCATCAGGAACAGCAGCATGCCGTAGAGGACGCCGTTGAGCGTGGAGATGACGATCAGTTCAAGCACGAATGACCTCGGTATGTGAACGGTCAGTCAGAAGTAAAACGCCGTCATGGCCGGGCAGCGCGAAGCGAGCTTCGCTAGATGTCCCGGCCATCTACGTCTTGGACGCAAGCAAGGGAGGCGTGGATGCCCGGGACGAGCCCGGGCATGACGGAGTTTGTGGTGGGCTCCGTTGTCACACCCATAGCTGAGGCGTCCGCCTTACGGCCGTTCCATCTTGCAGGTTGTCGGCAGCACCGTCTGCGGCGTGTCGATCTTGGCGGCCAGCTTCCAGCCCCAGCCGGTCTTTTCTTCGTCGAACGGCTCCTTGTCGGTGCGCTCGCCGAACGAGGCGATATACATCGGCTGGAAGAACTGATGGTCGTCCTTGCGCATCGTTCCCTTGCCGCCGTCGAACACTTCGAACTCCATGCCTTCGAGGGCTGCGGCCACCTTCGCCGGATCGAGCGACTTGGCCTTCTCGGCAGCCGCGGCGAACATGCGCATCTCGTTCACAGCGCGCGGATAGAACAGGCTGAAGTCATATTTCGCGCGCAGCGCCTTTTCGAACACGTCGGCCGAGGCGTGGCCCAGATTCGGGATGCCTTCGGCGACCTGGAATACCTGATGGTTCAGGCCAGCCTGCTTCACTGCCGTTGGACCACCGGTGCCACCGGCATAGTAGGTAAACCAATTCACCTTCAGCCCGGCGTCGGCCGCCGCCTTCAGCAGCAGCGCGAAGTCCTGGCCCCAGTTGCCGGTGATGACCGTGTCGGCGCCCGACGCCTTGATCTTGGCGATATACGGCGCGAAGTCGGTGATCTTGAGCAGCGGATGCTTTTCGTCGCCGACGATCTCGATGTCCGGACGCTTGGTCTTCAGCATCGCGCGCGCCGTCGTGCGGACGGATTCACCGAACGAGTAGTCCTGATTGATCAGGTACAGCTTCTTGATGCTGGGAACGCCCTTCATGTAGTTGGTGAGCGCTTCCATCTTGATGTCGGAATTCGCGTCCCAGCGGAAATGCCAGAAGCTGCATTTGTCGTTGGTCAGCACCGGATCGACCGCGGCATAGTTGAAGTACAGAACTTCCTTGCCGGGATTGCGTTCGTTGAACTTGGTGACGAAGTCCGACAGCGCGCCGGCGACCGACGAGCCGTTGCCCTGGGTGATGTAGCGGATGCCGCCATCGATCGCTTTCTGCGCCTGGATCAGGCTTTCCTGCGGATTGGTCTTGTTGTCCAAAGGCACAATCTCGACCTTCTTGCCGAGAATGCCGCCCTTGGCGTTCAATTCGTCTGCGAGAAACTGGAAGGTCTTGAGGCCGACTTCGCCGACGCTGGCGCCGCCGCCGGACAGTGGATCGATGTAACCGATCTTCACAGTCTCCTGCGCCATCGCCGTGCTGCCGAGCAACGGCAGCGCAATGGACGCAATGAGGGCTAGTTTGCGCATGGTGTTTCTCCCTGGAAGCATTTGTGCTGACCGTTTTCGCGACGCCGAATCTTTTGATCCATCCGCCGCTGGCCTTAGGTCGGGAGTGTGAGCCAAGGCAGTAGAAGCTGCAAGCCTCACTTGCACTATCAATTAGGCTTGGGCGCAGCTTTCGCTTTCTTGGATATTGCCGTGTCGCCGATGATTTCCGCAGCGCGCAATTCGTCGATTTCGGCTGCGCTGAGGCCCAGGATGTCGCACAGGACTTCCTCATTGTGCTGGCCGAGCGTCGGCGCCAGACGCTCGATGGGGTAGGGCAATTTTGCACTGCCTTCGCGATAGGCAACGGAGGGCAGCAGATGCGCGCCCATAAATACCTTGGTCACCGGCTGCCAGTGGCCGACCGCGAGCAGGTGCGGATCGCCGGCCAGGTCCAGCGGCAGTCGCGCAGTACCGGCAGGCACACCGGCGTCCTGCAGCGTCACCATCGCGAGGTCAGGCCGCACGGTCGTCGTCCAATGCCGGACCGCGACCTCGATACGGTCCTCTTCGGCGCGGCGTCCCTCGGTGGTGGCAAGTGCGACATCTTCAGCCAGGTCGTTGCGATGCATCACCTTGCACAGCGCCTGCCATTCCTCGTCGCTGCGTACGGCAATGGTGATCCACTGGTCTTCGCCGAGACACGGGAAGCAGCCATTCGGCACGAAGCGCGGATGCCGGTTGCCGATGCGTGGGCCGGATTTTCCGGTGGCAGATTGTTCGATGACAGAGGGGGCGACCAGCGGCAGCAGGGCCTCGGTGGCGCTGAGATCGATGTGCTGCCCCTGGCCGGTGTTCTTCTGATGCATGAAGCCGAGCATCAATGCCGCCGCAGCACTGACGCCACCGAAGGGATCGCCGAGCGCGGCATGCAGCATGGTCGGCGGATCGCCCTCGCGGCCGGTGACGGAAGGAAGGCCGGATGCCTGTTCCAGCGTCGAGCCATAGGCGCGCACGCCGCTCCATGGGCCGGTCATGCCGAAGGCCGGCATGGTCACGACGACGAGACGTGGATTGATCTTGTGCATCGCTGCCGCATCGAGACCCATGCGCGGCAGTACATCGGCAGCATAGTTGTCGATCACCGCATCGGCACCGGCGAGCAATTGCTTCAGCAGCTCCTTGCCGCGGGGATTGGTGAGATCCAGCGTGATGCCGCGCTTGTTGCGGTTCATCTGCTGAAACCAGTAGATCTTCTCGTAGGTGCGTTCCGGAAAATACGGCCCGCGTGGATCGGTGCCGCGAAACCAGTCGGGATACTGACAGGACTCGACCTTGATGACGTCGGCGCCGAGATCGCCCATCTGCCGTGTTGCCGATGGACCGGCCCAACCCATGGTGAGATCGATAATGCGCAAGCCTTTCAGCGGCTGCGGATCATCCGGCGTTGCTTGCCGTGCCGCGACGCGTCGATGCGCGGGCAGGGCGTCGATTGTGTCATCGCCGGCAAATGGCGCGCGGCCATTCGGCCTCGGCCGCGAGCCGGTGAGTGTCTGCGGCAGCACCGGCGCATCGAATGATGCGGTGCCAATCTCGACTTTCGCGAAGGCGCCGCGATCGCGATAGTATTGCTGCTTCAGCAGCGTCTCCATGTCCGGCACGACAGCGAGCGGAAGGCGCAGCGCGATGCCCATCTCGAACCATTCGTTGGCGCTCTTGTGCATCAGGATGGGTTGGAAGATATCGAACAGCGCCTTGGAATTATTGGTGCGTGCGAGGCCGTCGTTGAATTGCGGTTCGGTTTCCAATTCGGGAAGGCCGAGCATCACGCAGAATGCGGCCCATTGCGCCGGTGTCACGACGGTGATGCCCAGCCAGCCATCTTTGGTCGGAAAATTGCCGACGGGATAGCCGCGGCCGAAGCGATTGAGGGCCATGCGGGGCCGTGTGAACCCGACCTCCAGTGCGAGGCCGGTATCGAATTCGCTGATCTGCAGCATCGCCTCATGTGCGCTGACGGCAAAGCGCCGCGCGCCGGTCTTGCGATCATACATGCCGGCCAGCGTCGGAATGAAAGCGGTGAGGCCGGCCATGACGGCGATCTGTCCGTCGCGCGGCAGCACCGGCGGGCCTTCCTGCGCCCCGACCAGTTTCACGCTGCCCGCGAGACTGCGACAGACGGAGTCCGTTGCCTCATAGTTGCTGTAGAGCCCGTGTTCGCCGAACCATGAAATCGCGGTGATGGCGAGACCAGGTTGTTCCTTGCACAGGTCGTCATGCGTCAAGAGCGACTTGGGAATCTCCGACGGGGCACGTGCATCGAGCAGCAGATCGCATGTCGTCAGCAACTCACGAACGCGTGCGACATCATCAGGCTTGTCGAGATCGGCGATGACACTGCGCTTGTTGGTATTCAGCCAGGCGAAATATCCGCTCTCGCGGCGGCCATTGCCGACATCGACGAGCGGCGAATAGGTCCGCGCAGGATCGCCGCCTGATGGCTCGATCTTGATGACCTCAGCGCCGAAATCGGAAAACAGTTTGCCGCAGTAATCCAGCGTATCGCCGGATCCGATTTCCACGACACGCAATTCCGATAGTGGCAAGTTTGGCATTTCCGCCCGATCATTTTTATTGGTCGGGGCATCATGTCGAGATGCGTGCGGGCGTCAAGTCATTCGGCGCGCGCTGCAGATTTGCCGAGTGCGATCGACATCGCAGAGATCAGCGGTTTCATGAAGAACGCATCATTCGCCGGAGTGATATCTGCCTCGAGGCCGTATGATCTCAATTCGTCAGACACGACCGGACCAACCGATGCGATCGGAGTTTTCGCAAGTGCACTGCGCAATTGGTCGTCGCGGCCGTGTGCCTTCGCAGCATCGACGAGACGGCGAACCTGACCTGAACTGGTGAGCGCGATCGCATCGACGCGGTCTGCTTCCATCTCGTCGATGGCCGAGAGGATGTTGGTTTCGGCTGCCTTGGAATCGTAGACGTAAGGCAGCACGGTATCGACCTCGGCACCGCAGGAGGTGATCGCTGATATCAGAACGCTGTGATCCTTCTCGGGATAGAGCTGCAGGCCCAGGCGATGACCCTTGAGATCGAGCCGCGACAGCATCTCGGCGATGCCTTCGGAGGTCGGCTTCTCGGTCGTAACATCGGCTTCGAGTCCGATCTCACGCAAGGCGCGCCCGGGCTTTGGGCCGCGGGCAAACTTGCGGGATTTGCCGACTGCGGCGACGAACTCTTTTTCGATGCCGCGTTGGCGCACGATTTTCATGATCCGGCGCAGCCCTTCGCCGGTCATCAAAACGAGGTCGTCGAAGGGGTTCGCGATGAAGCGGCCAATCCAGGCCTCGACCGGAGCAGGGTCTGGCGTGTCCTCGATGGTGAACATCGGACATTGCAGCACATCCGCGCCCTGTTCGGTCAGCAGGCGGGAGAACTGCGCTTCCTCGCGGGTCTCCAGGATCAGGATGCGGTAACCGTTGAGCTTGTCAGCCATCTCTGTTTTCTGCCTGTTTTCGCACGTTAATTCGCTGGCAATGACGTCCATATTGCAGCGCGCAATTGGATTGGCGCAAGCTTGCTTCGGATGATAGAGCAGGGCTCCAATTTCCGCTTCACTTGAAGCTGATCAGCTCGCCCCAGGTTCTTATAAGCCATGTCCCATCAATTCGTCCTGACCCTGTCCTGCCCAGACCGCCCTGGCATCGTTTCCGCGGTATCGACCTTCCTGGCCCAAAATGGCCAGAACATTCTCGATGCCCAGCAGTTCAACGATGTCGAGACCGGCCACTTCTTCATGCGCGTCGTATTCAATGCCGCGGATGTGAATGTCGAGCTGGCGGCGCTGAAGACCGGCTTCGGGGCCATTGCCGAGCGCTTCAAGATGGACTGGCAGATGCGGGACCGGGCGACCCGTCGCCGCGTCATGCTGCTGGTGTCGAAGTCCGATCACTGCCTCGTCGATATCCTGTATCGCTGGCGTACCGGCGATCTCGACATGATCCCGACCGCGATCGTCTCGAACCATCCGCGCGACGCCTTCAAGGATCTCGATTTCGGCGACATCCCGTTCCACCACATGCCGATCACCAAGGAGACCAAGCGCGAGCAGGAGCAGGCGATCTGGGATCTGGTCGGCACGACCGAGACCGAGCTCGTGGTGCTGGCGCGTTACATGCAGATCCTGTCCGACGAGATGTCGGCGAAACTCTCCGGCAAGTGCATCAACATCCACCATTCGTTCCTGCCGGGCTTCAAGGGCGCGCGGCCCTATCACCAGGCCCACGCGCGCGGCGTCAAGCTGATCGGCGCGACCGCGCATTACGTGACCAGCGATCTCGACGAAGGTCCGATCATCGATCAGGATGTCGAGCGCATTAGCCACCGCGACACGCCGGAAGAACTGGTGGCCAAGGGCCGTGACATCGAGCGCCGCGTGCTGGCGCGCGCCGTGCGCTATCACCTCGAGGATCGCGTGATCCTCAACGGCAAGAAGACCGTCGTTTTCATGAACTGAGCGACGCCGTCGCGGCGCCGGACGATGGCGCGATCAGCGAACAGCCTCTGCGGAGGGCGATGTGGCGGGGTCAGGCCCCGTCATGGCGCCGGATTGCTGCTGCTCATGCCGCTTCGCATAGGCGTCGTATTCGGGAGAGCCCGGACGCGGCGGCGCATCGGCTGGCAATCCGCCAGCCCATGCCGGGATCAGATCGGCCATGCCGCCGGCCATGAACGAACTGATGGAGCCACAACCGCCAAGGCTGCAGGACAGCAACACGAAGCAAACAAAAGCGGGGACGCGGCGGGATACTGACATGGCGATAACATCGTTTGAGGCGGTCTGCGAAGTGTAACGGCTTTGCGCCGTCATTTGCCGAGAATTGACGGCAAATCCATGATCAAATGTTACTGAGTGTGGCTCGGCGGCCTCAGTGCGCCGGCAATCTCGCTGCCAAAAGCCGACCAGCTCCTCCAGTCGCTTGCGGTGAGAAATAATGAGGCGACTACGCGGTAGCATCATGCCATAATTGATTCGAGTGCATCAACTCACCGCGCTCTCTGCGTTGAATTGCAATGGGTGGCGGGTAGCGATGCGGGTTTTGAAGCAACGAGTGGCGTGCTGCTGGCTCGCCCACCTTGTCGCCGCAACGGCGCTGGTCCTGACGACGCTGCCGGTGGCAGCGCAGGACGCAACCTGGCTGACCGCGCCTGGTTCGGGCGACTTCAACACAGCAGCGAACTGGGGCCCGGCCGTGGTGCCGACCGGCACCGCGTTCTTCGGTACGTCCGGCGTCGCCGCGCTGTCATTTTCGGCCTCTACGACCCTCGGCGGCTGGACCTTCAATGCCGGTGCTTCGGCTTACAGCTTCACCGTCGGCAGCAGTCTCTTTTTCGCCGGCGCCGGCATCGTCGTCAATGGCGGCTCAGTCGACATCACCAACAACAGCGTCATGACTTTCGCCAACTCCAGCACGGCCGGCAGTGCTTCCATCGCCAACAACTTCCAACTGCAATTCATCAATACCAGCACGGCCGGCAACGCGGCCATCACCAATGGCGCGGCGGGCACCACGGATTTCGGCGGATCGACCGGCCCCAATAGCGACAACAAGCTCAGCGCCGGCTCGATCAACGGCGGCGGCACTTTTAGGCTGGGCCAGAACGAACTGACGGTCGGCGGCAACAACCTCTCGACCAACGTCACCGGCGTCATAGCCGACGGCGGCACCGGCGGCTCGCTGGTCAAAACCGGCACCGGCACGATGATCCTGTCCGGGATTAACACCTACACCGGCGGCACCACCTTCGCCGGCGGCACCATCAGCGTCGCGCAGGATGCCAACCTCGGTGGTGCAGCGGGTGCGCTGACCTTCAATGGCGGTGTCCTCCAAATCACCGGCACGACATTCAATTCGACCGCACGCACCATCAATTGGGGCGCGGGTGGCGGCGGCTTCGACATCGCCAATGCCGCCAACACATTCGAACTCACCCAGGACCTCACCGGCGCTGGCGGCTTGATCAAGCGCGGCGCCGGCACGCTGCTGCTGTCCGGCACCAACGACTATAGCGGCGTCACCTCAATCGAGGCCGGCACGCTGCAACTGTCGCCGTCCGCGGGCATGCCAAGCATGAACAGCCGTCACGATATCGCGGCCGGCGCGACCCTCGATCTCAATGGCAGCCTGTTCGCCGCCATCGGCTCGCTTTCGGGCGCCGGCACGGTGACGACGACGGCGGGCGATGCCCGGCTGGTCACCGCGATGGACAGCACGACATCCACCTTCGCCGGCACGATCAAGGACGGCGCGGCCGGGAAGGTCGAAGTCTGGATCGGCGGCTTCGGCAGCACGGGCACTGCGATCTTCACGGGCACCAACACCTATACCGGCGGCACCACCATCTGCGACTGCGTCACGCTGCAGCTCGGCAATGGCGGCACCACCGGCTCCATCATCGGCGATGTCGATAATGGGGGCACGCTGATCTTCAACCGCTCCAACACCTACACATTCGCCGGCGTCATCAGCGACAGCCTCGGCACCGGCAAACTGATCCAGGCCGGTCAAGGCAACACCATCCTCACCGGGCTCAACACCTATACCGGCGAGACCATTGTCAATGCCGGCAAGCTCAGCGTCAACGGTTCGATCGCACCGTCGTCGCTGACCACGGTGAATTCAGGCGGCACGCTCGGCGGCAACGGTTTTGTCGGCGACACGCTGATCAATGGCGGCACGCTGGCGCCGGGCAATTCGATCGGCACGCTCACCGTCAGCGGCAGCCTGACGATGACGGCGGCATCGACCTATCTGGTGCAGATCTCCGGAGCATCATCCGACAAGACGATCGTCACAGGCACGGCTACGCTTGCCGGCAAACTCGCAGTCGATCCGCTGGCGCGCCTCGCCACGACAACCACCTATACGATCCTCAATGCTGGTGCGCTCAGCGGCAGCTTCGACACGACAACCCTGCTCAACAGCTTCGCGCGCAATGCGCGGCTGAGCTATGTGAGCAACGCGGTGCTGCTGACCCTCGATCCCGGTCTGCTCAGCCCGAACGTGCCGGACAGTGCCGGCCGCAATCAGAAAGGTGTCGCAACCGCCATCGACAACGCGCTGGTGAGCGGCGGCACGATGCCGGACCAGTTCAATGCGCTGTTTGCGCTCACCGGCGATGCGCTGCGCAACGCGCTGACACAGACCTCGGGGGAGACCGCGACGGGATCGCAGCAGACGACATTCAACGCCATGACGCAGTTCATGGGCTTGATGACCGATCCGTTCAGTGCGGGCAGGGGATTCGATGCGCCGGGCGCGATGGGATATGCGGAGGCGCGTAAGCCTGCCGACGCCTTTGCGATGTTCACCAAGGCGCCGCCGTTCGAGACGCGCTGGAGCGTCTGGGCGTCGGGCTTCGGCGGCTCGCAGACCACCGACGGCAATGCGACGACGGGATCGAACACCGCGCGCAGCAGCATCGGCGGCACCGCTGTTGGCGCCGATGTGCTGTTGTCGCCGACCACCATCGCCGGTTTCTCGCTTGCGGGCGGCGGCACGAATTTCAGCGTCGTGAATGGCGGCTCTGGCCATTCCGACATGTTCCAGGCTGGCGCCTTCGTGCGCCACAGCATGTCGTCTGCCTATATCACCGCCGCGGCCGCCTATGGGTGGCAGGACATCACCACCGATCGCATCGTGACCGTCGCCGGCCTTGATCGCCTGCATGCGCAATTCAACGCGAATTCCTATTCGGCGCGTATCGAAGGCGGCAACCGTTACGTGAGTTCATGGCTCGGTGGCGTCGGCGTGACGCCCTATGTCGCCGCGCAGGTGATCGCATTCGACCTGCCGTCCTATACGGAAACCGTCAATGGCGGCGCCAGCACCTTTGCGCTGAACTATGCCGGAAAGACAGTGACCTCGACCCGTAGTGAACTCGGCCTGCGCTCTGACAAGTCCTTCGCCGTCAGCGATGCGATCCTGACGCTGCGTGGCCGTGCGGCATGGGCGCATGACTTCAACAGCGATCGCAGCGTGGCCGCGACTTTCCAATCGTTGCCCGGCGCGAGTTTTACGGTGAACGGCGCAGCGCCGGCACGCAATGCGGCGCTGACCACGGCCTCGGCCGAGATGAGTTTCATCAGCGGCCTCTCGGTGGCCGCGACATTCGAAGGCGAGTTCTCTGATGTGACGCGCAGCTATGCCGGCAAGGGCGTGGTGCGTTATCAGTGGTGACGAGTAGGGCGGATTACGGCTTCGCCCAATGAGCCCTACAACCTGCTACTTCATGATAGCCGGGATATCGGTAACTAACCACCCGAACCACCTTCGGTTGCGATAGGCTGTCCGTGATTCGTCGCTCGGCTGATGCCAGCAGGCGTGGACATCCGGGCCGGGGACAGCGACTTGAAAAATTTGCAGGTGATGGTGCGCGGCGACACGACGCGCACGAGCGTTGCCTTGCAGGCATCGCTGTACGGCACTCGCCATCACCTCAAGCCGAAGCTTTCGTTCGTCGCACTCGCCGCGATGTTGCTCGGCACGGCATCGGCGCTGGCCGACGGCGGAGCCGGCGGCAACAGCGCGGCGGCGGGATCGACTCTTCCCGCGCCGTTGACCGTCGGCGGCGCCGGCGGCAGCGATGGCGCGGCTGGCGGTGCCGGGAGTTCTAGCGGCCCGTGCAACGCAGGCGGCGGCGGTGGCGGCGGCGCGGGTGGCGGAGCCGGCGGCACGGGCGGCAGCACGCCCGCTGCGAGTGGCGGCAGCTCCGGCGCGGCCGGTGCAAACGCGGCGGGTCCTTCCTGCGGCGGTGGCGGCGGTGGTGGCGGCAATGGCGGCGCCAATGGACAGACCATCGCCGGGCCGTCGTCGCTCAATTCCATCATCGCCGCTGGCAACGGCGGCAATGGCGGTGCCGGTGGCAATGGCAGCGGCAATGGCAGTGGCGGCGGCGGAGGCGGTGGCGGTGCGGGCGGGAACGCCGTGTCGGTCACCGGCGCCAGTGTGATCACCCTCACCGGCGCGGCATTCCTGACCGGTGGCACGGGCGGCGCTGGCGGTGCGGGCGGACAGCTTCCCGCGGACGCCAATCTCCCCGCCATCGGCCTGGGCGGGCGTGGCGGTGACGGCGGCGCCGGCATCGCCTTCACCACGGGCGGCGCAACCCTGCTCAACGGTGGCACGATCCAGGGCGGCACCGGCGGCGTGGCCGGGCAAAATCAGGTCAATTCGCAGGGATATCTGGGCAGCGCCGGGCTCGGCGGCGCCGGCGTCACCGGCGCCGATCTAACCATCGTCAACAGCGGCGTCATCGCGTCGGGCCGCGGCGGCAACAATGGCGGCCTCGGCAACGCCATCGTCTTCACCGGCGGCAGCAATGCGCTGACCATGTTGGGTGCGGCGACGCTCACCGGCAATCTCGTCATCGCCTCCGGGCTGATGACACTGGCGCAGACCGGTGCGAGCTGGACCTATACCAATGCGATCACCGGCAGCGGTGCTGTCGCGATCAGCACGGCCGCCGGCACGACGGTCGCGCTCCAGGGTATCAACACCTATAGCGGCGGCACGACCGTGACGTCGGGCAGTACGCTGGCGATCAACAATTCGCAGTCCATCGGCACCGGCGCCCTGACGCTCCAGGCCGGCGGTACGCTGAATATGACGGCGCCCGGACTGAGCATCGACAATGCGATCCGCGTCGCCGGCATGGCGTCCATCGCCACCCAACAGGATGCCCGCATCACCGGCGCGATCGCCGACGGCCTGTCGCCCGGCGGCATCATCAAGACCGGCCCGGGGATGCTGATCCTGTCGGGCACCAGCAGCTACAGCAATCTGACGCAGGTCCAAAGCGGTATCCTGCAGGTCGACGGTTCGATCGCTGCTTCGAGCCAGGTCTCGGTGCTCAGCGGCGGTGTGCTGCAGGGCACCGGCACGGTGGGCAAGTTGCAGGTCGAAGATGGCGGCACGTTCAAGCCGGGCCTGCTCTACCTGCCGGGCTTTCCAGCCACGCTGCCGTCGGCTTTCAGCCCGGCTCCACCTATCTCGTGCAGGTCAACCCGAATGGCGTGACCTCCGTCAATGTGTCGGGCACGGCGTTTCTCGGCGGCACAGTGAAGATTGCTGCGGCGTCGGGATGGCAACACTGGACGATTATCCAGCCCATTCTGCATGCGGCCGCGCTGAATGGCACGTTTACCGGCGTCAGCGCGTCGGCCGCCTTCACCAGCAGTCTCAGCTACAGTGCCACCGACGTGACGCTGACGATCACCGGTGGCTTCGCCAGCGATGTGATCCTGTCGCGGAATCACGCGGCGCTGGTCGCCGCACATGACAGCTACTTGTACCAGGGTGGGGCGCGGCCAGCGCGCTTCGACGCGGTGCTGACCCTGAGCGGCAGCCATCTCAGCGCCGCGCTGACGCAGATTTCCGGCGAGACGCCGACCGCGACGCATCAGGCGGGGCTCAACGCGGCGACGCAGTTTCTCGGCGCGATGTCCGATCCGACCATTCCCGGCCGCGGTGGCAACGCGTCGTCGGCGGTGCCTTACGCGGAGGGCGACGCAACGGGCTCTTACGCGGCCAGCGGCAGAAGCTCCGCCCGCGATGCCTTCGCGATGATCACCAAGGCGGCGCCAATCGTGCCCGCATTTCGGCCGTTCTGGAACGTGTGGGCCGCGGGCTTCGGCGGCACCCAGACCACCGACGGCAATGCATCGGCCGGCTCGAACACGTCCACCAGCCGGATCGGCGGCGTGGCGGTCGGTGCCGACTATCATCTGTCGCCACAGACCGTCGCCGGCTTTGCGCTGTCCGGCGGCGCCACCAGCTTCAGCGTCGAGGGCGGCGGCTCGGGCCGCTCCGACCTGTTCCAGCTCGGCGGCTTCGTGCGCCACACCATCGGCTCGGCCTATGTCACGGCGGCGGCGGCCTATGGCTGGCAGGACGTCACCACCGATCGCATGGTGGCCGTGGCCGGCATAGACCAGTTGCGCGCCAACTTCACCACCAATAGCTTTTCGGCACGGCTCGAGGCTGGCCATCGTACCGTGATGCCGTGGCTCGGCGGCATCGGGCTCACGCCCTATGCCGCGGCGCAGGTGATCTATCTCGACCTGCCGGCCTATGCCGAGACCACTCTGTCGGGGCCGACGACGTTTGCGCTGGCCTATGCTGCCAAGGGCATCACCGCGCCGCGCAGCGAACTCGGCCTGCGCAGCGACAAGTCGTTTGCGATCAGCGATGCGATCCTTACCTTGCGCGGTCGGGCCGCCTGGGCGCACGACTTCAACACCGACCGCTCGGCCACGGCGACCTTTCAGGCATTGCCCGGCGCCAGCTTCGTGGTGGGCGGCGCATCGCCGGCTGCCAATGCCGCGCTCACCACGGCGGAGGCCGAGTTGCGCTTCGTCAGCGGGATCAGCGTCGGCGCGACATTCGAGGGCGAGTTCTCCGATGTCACGCGCAGCTATGCCGGCAAGGGCGTGGTGCGCTACGCGTGGTAGCAGGCGTCGGGCGGATTACCGGCCGACGACAATCCTGAAAATAATCCTTGACGCTTTTCCAGTCCAGTATATATTCCTCTCCATCCCGCTCCACTTGAGGGAGCGTTACCGGGACGCCGACTGGCGCGGGGCGGGATGTGGCGCCTGCGGGCGGGAGGAAGACGTTTCCTCACGCACTCGGGAGGCCCTGGGTCACCGTCCGGCCCCACTACGGGGGTCTGCCACTCATGCTGGCTGGACGTGGCATTGGTGAACGGCGGGAAACCGTCGGGATAAGCGGACTGCGGAGGTCTGCGCCTTTGCCCGGAAGAACGGTCCCGGGGACAGAAATCGCCACGATGGAGCGTCGAAAGGCGTTTCCGCGGCCTCTGATGTCCGGCGATCCGGACACTATGCTGCGGCACTCACTGAAGTCGCGCCTTTCGGCGCTTCATCTCCCTCATTTTGAGGGAGGCCACCGGGACTGCCACTCACGCGCACAGGCGCGGGCAAGGACGGCGCGTGGCCGCACGCAGTAGGGCGCATCCAGCCAGGTCGTCTCACGCCGTGGTCTTGCGCTTCGATGCAGCGGGTTTGCGAACCTGTACCGCATTGACCGCCGGTGCCTGTGCCAGCAGGCGGCCAAGCATGTCGATCAGCGCTTCGACTTCCTTCTCATCGAGGCAATCCAGCAGCACCTTTTCGCGGTCGAGCGCCAGTTCGATGATCCGGTCATGCAATGCGCGGCCGGATTTGGTCAGGATGACGACGCGTCTGTTGTCGCCGGTCAGGTCGCTGACCGTTACGCTGCCATTGTCCACCAGCGATTTAAGCGTGCGGCTGACCAGCCCCTTGTCGAGGTCGAAATACTGGCAAATCTCTTGTGCGGTGCACGCGTCTTCGCTGGCGAGTTTCGACAGGATTCGCCACTCGGTGACGCCGACGCCGAATTCGCGGCGATAGGCGCTCGAGGCGCCGGCAGCGAGCTTGTTGCCCAGGAAATTGATGAGCGCCGGTACATATCGTCCATGATTGATCACCGGCTTTGTCATCTTGATACGATCTGCAATCTGAAATGAACGGAAACCGAGCGACCCGTGGCTGCTTGGCTAGACTTTAGCAGCATGTCACGATGCGTCGGAATTACGCAGTTCAACAGACCGCGTTGTGTTGTCAACCCAGCCGTTGACAGGTCAACATGGCTCCGTTATCGCGGGCGATGACGTATGGGGACTATGACTTCGCGGCCGTAAAGAGCCGACATCACGTACAGAGGAGGAATTGATGCTGAGGAATTTTATTTCCGCGACCGTGACCGCCGTCAGCGTGCTGTCGATCAGCGCTTTCGCGCAGGCGCAGGAGACCGTCAAGATCGGCCTGATCGTACCGATGACCGGCGGCCAGGCTTCGACCGGCCAGCAGATCAACAACGCCATCAAGCTCTATCAGCAGAAGAACGGCGATACCGTTGCCGGCAAGAAGGTCGAGGTCATCCTTAAGGACGACGCGGCGCTGCCCGATAATACCAAGCGCCTCGCGCAGGAACTGATCGTCAACGACAAGGTCAACATCATCGCCGGCTTCGGCGTGACGCCGGCTGCGCTGGCTGCAGCGCCGCTCGCGACCCAGGCCAAGGTGCCGGAAATCGTGATGGCCGCAGGTACCTCGATCATCACCGAGCGCTCGCCCTATATCGTGCGCACCTCGTTCACGCTGGCGCAGTCCTCCACCATCATCGGCGACTGGGCCGCCAAGAACGGTATCAAGAAAGTCGCGACGCTGACCTCCGACTACGCGCCGGGCAACGATGCGCTGCAATTCTTCAAGGAACACTTCGTCGCCGGCGGCGGCGAGATCGTCGAAGAGGTCAAGGTGCCGCTGGCCAATCCCGATTTCGCGCCGTTCCTGCAGCGCATGAAGGACTCAAAGCCCGACGCTGTGTTCGTGTTCGTGCCCGCCGGGCAGGGCGGTAACTTCATGAAGCAGTATGCCGAGCGTGGCCTCGACAAGTCCGGCATCAAGGTGATCGGACCCGGCGACGTGATGGACGATGACCTGCTGAACAACATGGGCGATGCAGCGCTCGGCGCCGTGACCGCGCATCTTTATTCGGCAGCGCATCCCTCGGCGATGAACAAGGAGTTCGTTGCGGCCTACAAGAAGGCCTACAACACGCGTCCGGGCTTCATGGCGGTTGGCGGCTGGGACGGCATCCATCTCGTCTATGAAGCGCTGAAGAAGACCGGCGGCAAGGCCGACGGCGACAGCCTGATCGCAGCGATGAAGGGTGCCAAGTGGGAGAGCCCGCGCGGCCCGATCTCGATTGATCCGGATACCCGCGACATCGTGCAGAACATCTATATCCGCAAGGTCGAGAAGGTGGACGGCGAACTCTACAATGTCGAATTCGCGACCTTCGACGCCGTGAAGGATCCCGGCAAGACCAAGAAGTAAGCGACACTTTTTCCGAAGTGTAGTAAGCTCCGTCATCGATAATTTCCCTCCCCCCGCACTTGCCCGGGGAGGGGTAGGGTGGGGGCGCCCCACGCGCCGCTCTTGATGCGGCACCACCCACCCGACCGGCCTGATGGCCGGCCACCCTCCCCGCAAGGGGGAGGGAAAAGAAAGAAAGTTCGCACCGTCCCATGACCCTTCTCACCATTCTGTTCGACGGCGTCGCCTACGGCATGTTGCTGTTCGTGCTGGCGTGCGGGCTGGCGGTGACGCTGGGGTTGATGAACTTCGTCAATCTCGCCCATGGCGCTTTTGCGATGGCGGGCGGCTATGCCTGCGCCATCCTGGTCAATCGTTCCGGATTGCCTTTCTTCGCGGCCTTGCCAATTGCTTTCGTGGTGAGCGCTGCGATTGGCGCGGTGCTGGAGCGATCATTGTATCGTCATCTTTATACGCGCAGTCATCTCGATCAGGTGCTGTTCACCATCGGTCTCGTCTTCATGTCGGTGACCGCGATGGACTACTTCATGGGCTCGGCGCAGACCTTCATCCACCTGCCGGATTACCTGCAGGGGCAGATCAATCTGTTCGGCCTTGGCGTCGGGCGCTATCGCCTGATGATCATCGTTATCTGCGGGCTGCTCACCATCGCGCTGCAGATGATCCTGTCCAAGACCCGCTTCGGTAGCCGGTTGCGCGCCGCGGTCGATGATCCGCGCGCCGCGTCGGGCCTCGGCATCAACGTACCGCAGGTCTTCGCGCTGACTTTTGCGTTCGGTTGCGGGCTCGCCGGCCTGGGCGGAGCGCTTGGCGCCGAGATACTCGGCCTCGATCCGTATTTCCCGCTGAAGTTCATGATCTACTTCCTGATCGTGGTGACGGTCGGCGGTTCGTCGAGCATCACCGGGCCGTTCCTGGCCTCGCTGCTGCTGGGCATCGGCGATGTCGCCGGCAAATATTACGTGCCGAAGCTTGGCGCCTTCGTGATCTACACCATGATGATCGTGATCCTGATCTGGCGCCCGAACGGCCTGTTTGGCCGTACGGCGGCGCGGTGAGGGCGTCATGACAGCAAACAGCACCACTCATCCGGAAGTCGGCCAATTCGCCATGGCGCGCGCGCAATGGCGCTGGCCCGAGGTCGTGTTCTGGCTCGCCGCCGCAGGCTGCATTCTGCTGTTCCCGAACCGCTACCTGATCCTGACAGAAATCGCCTGGCTCGCACTGTTCGCGTTGTCGCTCGATCTCATCCTCGGCTATGCCGGCATCGTCTCGCTCGGCCATGCCGCGTTCTTCGGCTTCGGCGGCTATGCGGCGGGGTTGCTCGCATTGCACGGCATCGTCACCGAACCGGTGATCGCCCTGGTCGTGGCTGGCCTTGCTGCGATGGCGCTTGGCTTCGTGACGAGCTTTCTCGTCATGCGCGGTTCAGATCTGACGCGGCTGATGGTGACGCTCGGCATTGCGCTGTTGCTGCGCGAACTTGCCAACCGCTTTTCAAATATCACCGGCGGTTCCGATGGCCTCCAGGGCATCGAGATGGCGCCAATTCTCGGCCAATTCTCCTTCGACATCTTCGGTAAGGTCGGCTTCATCTATTGCCTCTGCGTGCTGTTCGTCCTGTTCCTGCTGGCGCGCCGCATCGTGCATTCGCCATTCGGTCTGTCGCTGCGAGCGATCCGCAACAATCCGCTGCGTGCCTCGGCCATCGGCATTCCCGTCAATCGCCGGCTGATCGCGATCTACACCATCGCCGCCTTCTATGCGGGCGTCGCCGGTGCACTCTCGACGCAAACGACGGCGCTCGCCTCGCTCGACGGTTTTGCCTTCGATCGCTCGGCCGACCTGATGCTGGTCCTGATCATCGGCGGGACCGGCTATCTCTATGGCGGGTTGATCGGTGCGGTGATCTTCAAATTGCTGCAGGAACTGTTCTCGACGATCACGCCGCAATACTGGCAGTTCTGGATCGGCGCCGTGCTGGTGGTCATCGTGCTGATCGGTCGTGATCGCATGCATCGCTGGGCAATGTTTCTGCCGCGCCTGATTGCCAGCAAGTTCCGCCGTGCCAAAACGCCGGCCGTCGCGTCGGAAGGTAAGGCGCCATGACCATCGCGCTGGAAACTGTCAATCTCGAAAAATCCTTCGGTGGGCTGCGGGTCACGCGTGACCTGTCGCTGAAGATCGAGGCAGGTGCGCGCCATGCGCTGATCGGTCCGAACGGCGCCGGCAAGACCACCGTGATCAATCTGTTGACCGGTGTGCTCAAGCCGAATTCCGGCCGCATTCTGCTCGAGGGCAACGACATCACCGGCCTGCCGGTGCACAAGCGCGTGCTGCGCGGGCTGTCGCGGACCTTCCAGATCAATCAGCTCTATCCCGACATGACGCCACTGGAGACGGTCGGTCTCGCCGTGTCCGAACATCTCGGCCATGGCAGCGACTGGTGGCGCCGGATGGGAACGCGCAGCGACGTCAATGACGAAATCGCCGAAAACCTCGCGCGCTTTCATCTACTCGACGTCATGAACGAGCCGACCGCGACATTGCCCTATGGCAAGCAGCGCCTTCTTGAGATCGCCGTCGCCATCGCCACCAAGCCGCGTGTGCTGCTGCTCGACGAGCCGGCTGCCGGTGTGCCGGAAAGCGAGCGCCACGATATTCTCTCTGCCGTCGCCAGCCTGCCGCGCGACGTCACTGTGCTGCTGATCGAGCACGACATGGATCTGGTATTTTCCTTTGCCGATCGCATCTCTGTGCTGGTCGCGGGCGCCATGCTCGTGGAAGGCCCGCCGGACGAAGTGGCGCGCGATCCGCGCGTCAAGGCCGTGTATCTGGGCGAGGGCGCCGATGTCTGACCTTCTCGACATCAATGACCTGCGCGCGGGCTATGGCGAAGCCGTGGTCATTCCGAAGATGACGCTGCAGCTCGGCGAGAGCCAGGTGCTGGCGCTGCTCGGGCGCAACGGCACCGGCAAGACCACGCTGATCAATTCCATCGTCGGCGTCACCCGCCGCTTCAGCGGCACGTTGAAGCTCGGTGGGAAGGACATCACGTCGCTGCGGCCGGACCAGCGTGCGCGGGCCGGCATTGGTTGGGTGCCGCAGGAACGCAATATCTTCCGCTCTCTCACCGTGGAAGAAAACATGACTGCGGTGGCGCAGCCTGGCCCGTGGACAGTCAAGAAGATCTACGAGATGTTTCCGCGGCTCGAGGAGCGCAAGAACAACTTCGGCAATCAGCTCTCCGGCGGCGAACAGCAGATGCTGGCGATTGGTCGTGCGCTGACGCTCAATCCGCAGGTTCTGTTGCTGGATGAGCCGACCGAAGGCCTTGCGCCGATTATCGTCGATGAATTGCTGGCAGCGCTTGGCAAGATCACACGTGCCGGCGGCATCTGTTCCATCATCGTGGAACAGAATGCACAGAAAATACTCGGGCTCGCCGATCGTGTCGTGATATTGGAACGCGGTACCGTCGTGCATGATGCAACGAGTGCAGCGTTGAAATCCGATCCCGCCGTGCTGGAGCATTTCCTCGGCGTTGCCGGTGCAGCCGGCAGCAAGAACAAACACTAAGGCCGGCACACCCGGCTGATCTGCAAACCGAGCATCCTGGAGTAACGACTATGCAGAGAACCAAAGCCCCGTTCCGTGCCGACGAAGTCGGCAGCCTGTTGCGGCCAGCATCGATCAAGGAAGCACGCGCTAAACTGGAGAAGGGCGAGATTTCGGCCGACGATCTGCGCAAGGTCGAAGATATCGAGATCGAGAAGGTTGTGCATCGCCAGGCCTCGACCGGTCTCAAGCTCGCCACCGACGGCGAGTTCCGTCGTTCGTGGTGGCACTTCGACTTCCTCGCCAAACTGACGGGCTGCGAGCTCTATCACCCGGACACCGGCATCCAGTTCACCGGCGTCGAGACCCGTCACGACTCGGTGCGCGTGATCGGCAAGGTGGATTTCCCCGACGATCATCCGATGCTGGCGCACTTCAAGTTCCTGAAGAAGCATTGCGACACCGCCGGCGTCACCGCGAAGATGACCATCCCGTCGCCGGCAGTTCTGCATTTCCGCGGCGGTCGCAAGGCGATCTCGAAGGAAGTCTATCCGGATATCGAAGTATTCTTCGAGGATCTCGCCAAAACCTATCGCAAGGCGGTCAAGGCGTTCTACGACGCCGGCTGCCGCTACCTGCAGTTCGACGACACGGTCTGGGCCTATCTCTGCTCGGAAGATGAGCTGAACAAGGTCCGTGCGCGCGGCGAGGATGCCGACAATCTGCAGCAGGTCTATTCGCGCATCATCAATTACGCGATCGCAGAGCGTCCTGCGGACATGGTGATCACCACGCATGTCTGCCGCGGCAACTTCCGCTCCACCTGGATTTCGTCGGGCGGCTACGAGCCGGTGGCTGAAACGCTGCTCGCCGAAACCAACTATGACGGCTACTTCCTCGAATACGATTCGGATCGTGCTGGCGGCTTTGAGCCGCTCCGCTTCCTGCCGAAGGGCAACAAGGTCGTCGTGGTCGGTGTCATTACCTCGAAGTTCGGTGAGCTCGAGAAGAAGGAAGACATCAAGGCACGCCTGCTGGAGGCTTCGAAATTCGCGCCGCTTGAGCAACTGGCCGTGTCGCCGCAATGCGGCTTCGCTTCCACCGAGGAAGGCAATATCCTCAGTGAAGACGAGCAGTGGGCCAAGCTGAAGCTCGCTGTCGATGTCGCGAACGAGCTTTGGGGCAAGTAACTCCCGCTGTCTGATCTACGGCTCGCCAACAAAAATGCCCGGCTCTTTGCCGGGCATTTGCATTTCAGTCTCCTGGCGATGAACGCTCAGGTCTTGCCGCGCCCCACGCTTTCATAGGTAAAGCCGGCTTTCAGCATCTCTTCTGAACGATAGATATTGCGCAGGTCGACAATGACCGGCTGCTTCATTTTCTGCTTCAGTTGCGTGAGATCGAGCGCACGGAATTGCTCCCACTCGGTCACGATCACCAGCGCGTCGGCCCCGGTGGCGCAGGCATAGGCATCTTCGCAATAGGTGATATCTGGCAGTTCGTGTTTGGCCTGTTCCATGCCGACGGGATCATAGGCCTGCACCGTCGCGCCGAGATCCTGAAGCGCGGTGATCAAGGGGATCGACGGCGCCTCGCGCATGTCGTCGGTATTCGGCTTGAACGTCAATCCGAGCACGCCGACGGTCTTGCCGCGCAGATTGCCGCCGAGCGCGTGCTGGACTTTGCGGGCCATGGCGCGCTTGCGGTTATCGTTGACCGTGAGGACCGCCTCGACGATCCGCAGCGGTGCTTCATAGTCCTGGCCGGTCTTGACCAGTGCGCGGGTATCCTTTGGAAAACACGAGCCACCGAAGCCGGGACCAGCATGCAGGAACTTCGCACCGATGCGGTTGTCGAGCCCGATGCCACGCGCGACGTCCTGCACATCCGCGCCAGTCCGCTCGGCGAGATCAGCGATTTCGTTGATGAATGTGATCTTGGTCGCGAGAAACGCATTGGCAGCGTATTTGATCAGCTCGGCCGTGCGCCGGCCCGTATACATGATCGGCGCCTGATTGAGGTAAAGCGGGCGATAGATCTCGGCGATGACCTTTTGCGCGCGATCATCCTCGGTGCCGACGACGATCCGGTCGGGATGCTTGAAGTCGCGGATCGCGGCGCCCTCGCGCAGGAACTCCGGGTTTGACGCCACGGCGACATCAGCGTCCGGATTGGCTTCCCTGATGATGCGTTCCACGTCGTCGCCGGTGCCAACAGGCACGGTCGACTTTGTGATCACCACGGTGAAGTCGCGCAGGTTGGCGGCGATCTCGCGTGCGGCAGCGTGGACGTAGCTGAGATCGGCGTGGCCATCGCCGCGGCGGGACGGGGTGCCGACCGCGATGAACACAGCGTCGGCGGCCTTCACCGCTTCGCTGAGGTCAAGACTGAAGCCGAGTCGGCCGCTTTTCACGTTGCTGGCCACCAGCGCGTCGAGGCCGGGCTCGAAGATCGGGATTTCGCCCCGCAGCAGGGCGTCAATTTTGCTGCTGTCCTTGTCCACGCAGGTCACATGGTGGCCGAAATCAGCGAAGCAGGCGCCGGACACAAGGCCGACGTAACCGGTGCCGATCATCGCAATGCGCATGGAGAAAGCCCGTTTTGAGGGGTCGGAAGATGAGAATTTGAAGTTGCCATAATCCTAGCAGAAGCGCGCGACTTTCACACGACAGGACAGATCGAAGGGGCATTTCATCTGTGGGCAGACCGTGCTAAAGAGTGGGCCAAAGATAATTCTGCCCACTTTCGGTCACATCTCCACACATGAAGAACGATCAAATCCTCGGAATCATCTCCGATTTCTGCCGCCAGGCGGAGATGGCGGAGTCGACCTTCGGTCGCCGGGCCGTCAACGATGGCAAGCTGGTCAACCGCCTGCGCGAGGGCAAGCGCATTACCATCGACACGCTGGAGCGGATCCAGGCCTTCATCGCCCAGTCGATGCCGGAGGGCGTGCCGCCGCCGCGCGGGCTGGAACCGCCGATCGAGCGTCGCGATCCGCGCAGCAATTTCCGCTTCTTCGAGAACCGGCAGAAATACCTGCTGTTCGTCCATACCTGCTCGGAAAAACGGGTGATCGCCGACCGCGTCGGGCTCGAATTGGCCAGCATCCATCCGCGTCCGCCAGCGCTGCGGGTGTTCGATGCGGGCGTCGGTGACGGCACTGTGCTGGCGCGGGTGATGCGCTCGATGCACGGCCGTTTTCCGCATATGCCGTTCTATATCGCCGGCAAGGAGCTCAGCCTTGAGGACGTCCGGCTGACACTGGACAAGGTGCCGGATCGGCTGTTTGAGCATCCGGCCACGGTCTTCGTGCTGACCAACATGCATTATGCCGAGGCGCCCACGCTGACCCCGGCATCGCCGGCCGCTGCAGCCGCCATGATCTGGCACGAGGTTCCCCTGCGCGGCGCCTCGTCCGGCGAATTCGCCGACCAGATCGCCGGACTTGGAGCTTTTCTTGAGGACAACTGGCGGGCCAGCATCAACCCCAGATCCGGCATGCCGACCTATGAACGGCCTGTGGCGCTGGTGGTTTATCGCGAGGATCACCGGTTCCTGCTGGATTCGATTATCCCCCGGGCAGGGCGCACGGAGGCCAATTTCGACCTGATTATCGCCTCCCAGCCTTATCGGGCGAAGTCTTCGGTGCAGTTTCGAGCCAAACGGATCATGGCGCCGCTGGCCCGGGCGCTGCGGGCTGGTGGGCGACTGATCGGTATCCATTCGCATGGGCAGGACCCCGGTATGGAGATCGTCCAAGCCGTCTGGCCCAAAGAAAATCCTTTCGCCGTGAGCCGGCATGAGCTATTGCGGGCGGTGAAATATGAGCTGGGCTCAGCCGGCCGCGATCTGAACTTCAATGCCTATTCCGACCAGCGGTCGATCTTTCGCTACGCCATGGAGGCGCTGCCGAACGAGGTGACCGGATCGATCGGAACATCGACGGCTTTTGCAGCATGGAACGCGGCGGTCTACGTGGCTCAAATCGAGGATGACCGTTTGACGGAAGTGACCCAGAGCGGCCGTTACCTGGATGCCACCCGAGAGGTTCTGCGCAAGCACAACGGTCTCTGGTTTTACGACGAATCCTACGTCATCTCGCGGCGTCGCGACTGACATTTCCGGAACAATTTGACGAAGGCTGCCGGGCTCCGGCGCAACCTAGAGGACCAGTTGATGCGCGCGTCTTATCTCTTCACCAGTGAATCGGTTTCCGAAGGCCATCCCGACAAGGTCTGCGACCGTATCTCCGACGAGATCGTCGATCTGTTCTTCCGCGAAGGCCCGAAGGCGGGCATCGATCCCTGGGACATCCGCGCCGCCTGCGAAACCCTCGCCACCACCAACAAGGTCGTGATCGCCGGCGAGACTCGCGGTCCGTCCACCGTCACCAACGATCACATCGAGGCCGTTGTCCGCAACGCCATCAAGGATATCGGCTACGAGCAGGACGGCTTCCATTGGAAGAACTGCGACATCGAGATCCTGCTGCATCCGCAGTCGGCCGACATCGCACAGGGCGTCGATGCTAAGCAGCCGACCAATGCCGAAGAAGGCGCTGGTGACCAGGGCATCATGTTCGGTTACGCCACCAATGAGACGCCCGAGCTGATGCCGGCGCCGATCTTCTACGCGCACAAGATCCTGCGCCTGATCTCGGAAGCCCGTCATGCCGGCACCGAAAAGGTCCTCGGCCCGGACTCCAAGAGCCAGGTCACCGTGCAGTACGAAAACGGCAAGCCGGTTGGCGTGCGTGAAATCGTCGTCTCGCATCAGCACCTCGTCGAGGACATGACCTCGAACCAGGTGCGCGAGCGCGTTGAGCCCTACGTCCGCAAGGCGCTGCCGGACGGCTGGATCACCGACAAGACGATTTGGCACATCAATCCGACCGGCAAGTTCTTCATCGGCGGTCCCGATGGCGACGCAGGTCTCACCGGCCGCAAGATCATCGTGGACACCTACGGCGGCGCAGCCCCGCATGGCGGCGGCGCATTCTCGGGCAAGGATTCCACCAAGGTGGACCGTTCGGCTGCTTACGCTGCGCGTTACGTCGCCAAGAACATCGTTGCCGCTGGTCTCGCCGACAAGGCGACGTTGCAGCTCGCTTACGCCATCGGCGTGGCGCGCCCGCTGTCGATCTATGTCGACACCCACGGCACCGGCAAGGTCGCTGACGATGCCATCGAGAAGGCCGTTGCTGCTGCGATGGATCTGACGCCGCGCGGCATCCGCAAGCATCTCGACCTCAACAAGCCGATCTACGCCCGCACGTCGGCCTATGGTCATTTCGGCCGCACGCCGGATGCAGACGGCGGCTTCTCCTGGGAGAAGACCGACCTCGTCGATGCGCTGAAGCGCAACGTCTAACCACAAATTCGTCGTTCCGGGGCGTATGCGCATCTTCGCGCATGCGAACCCGGAACCCAGAAGTGACTATCACATCGAGATTCCGGGTTCACTCGCGAAGGCGCGAGCGCGCCGGAATGACTCTCTCATCAAGGATTCAAACATGACCGCCCCCAACGGTTTCACCGACTACATCGTCAAGGACATCTCGCTCGCCGATTTCGGCCGCAAGGAACTCTCGCTCGCCGAGACCGAAATGCCGGGCCTGATGGCCACCCGCGAGGAATACGGCCCGAAGCAGCCGCTGAAGGGCGCGCGCATCGCCGGCTCGCTGCACATGACCATTCAGACTGGCGTGCTGATCGAGACGCTGAAGGCGCTCGGCGCCGACATCCGCTGGGTCTCGTGCAACATCTATTCGACCCAGGATCACGCTGCAGCCGCGATCGCCGCTGCCGGCATTCCGGTGTTCGCCATCAAGGGCGAAACCCTCACCGAATACTGGGACTACACCGCAAAGCTGTTCGACTGGCATGGCGGCGGTCACCCGAACATGATCCTCGATGACGGCGGCGACGCCACCATGTACGTCCATCTTGGCCTGCGCGCCGAGAACGGCGACACGGCGTTCCTGGACAAGCCGGGTTCGGAAGAAGAGGAAGTGTTCTTCGCACTGCTGAAGAAGCAGCTCAAAGAAAAGCCGAAGGGCTACTTCAAGGCGATCGCCGAGAGCATCAAGGGCGTCTCGGAAGAAACCACCACGGGCGTGCATCGTCTGTACGACATGCAGAAGGCCGGCACGCTGCTGTGGCCCGCGATCAACGTCAACGACTCCGTGACCAAGTCGAAGTTCGACAATCTCTATGGTTGCCGTGAATCGCTGGTGGACGGCATCCGCCGCGGCACCGACGTCATGATGTCGGGCAAGATCGCCATGGTCGCCGGCTTCGGCGATGTCGGCAAGGGCTCGGCGGCGTCGCTGCGCCAGGCCGGCTGCCGCGTGATGGTCTCCGAAGTTGATCCGATCTGCGCGCTGCAAGCGGCGATGGAAGGCTATGAAGTCGTGACCATGGAAGACGCCGCGCCACGCGCCGACATCTTCGTCACCGCGACCGGCAACAAGGACATCATCACCATCGAGCACATGCGCGCGATGAAGGATCGTGCCATCGTCTGCAACATCGGCCATTTCGACAACGAGATTCAGGTTGGCGCGCTGAAGAACCTGAAGTGGGACAACATCAAGCCGCAGGTCGACGAAATCACTTTCGCCGATGGTAAGCGCATGATCCTGCTGTCGGAAGGCCGCCTTGTGAATCTCGGCAATGCGATGGGCCACCCGTCCTTCGTGATGTCGGCGTCCTTCACCAACCAGACGCTGGCGCAGATCGAGCTTTACGCCAACAACAAGGACGGCAAGTTCAAGAAGGAAGTCTACGTGCTGCCGAAGTCGCTCGACGAGAAGGTCGCCATGCTGCATCTCTCGAAGATCGGCGTGAACCTCACGAAGCTGCGCAAGGACCAGGCCGACTATATCGGCGTGAAGCAGGAAGGCCCGTTCAAGGCGGACCACTACCGCTACTGAGTTCGGCGTGACGAATTGAACGAGAAAAGCCCCGGAGCAATCCGGGGCTTTTTGTTGGTTCGATCGTCAGTTGTTTGCTGCGATCACGGCTGGTTTGAAGAGGCTGTAGCCAAAGCCCGCCTTGATGGTCCAGTTCGATGTCCGGCTGTCTGGCTCCAGCGAGCCGTCGAATGCCACGGCGGATGCGCCATATCGGAAGTTGAGAAAGTCGATACCCACATTTGCGTGCCATTCGCGCGTAATGGCGTAATCTGCCGAGAGTCCGGCCATATACATGGTCGAGCTGCCCAGATCATAGGTCAGTGGATTGATCGGCGCGCCGCCGTTGAACGACGTCGTCATTTTCGGGGCAAGCGTTGTTCCGATCAAGCCGGAGGCGGACAAAACGATCCTGTCGCTCGCGGCCCATTGAACCAGCAACCCGCCACCGACATAACCGTGCTCATAGAGTTCGCGATATCCGGAAGGACTGTTGCCGTTGCCTAGATTGCGTTCCCATCCGCGATAGCCGGCGCCGAGATAGGGCGTAACCATCCAATCAGCAGCGACATCGAAACCTTTGCCGAACCGAAGATCCAGGTTTTTGATATCGGCGCCACTGAAATCCTTGGTTACGGGACCGCCTGACGCGCCGTATTCTGTTTTTCCCGCGATCCAGGTGAATACGCCCATGAAGTAGATATTGGTCACCGCGCCGATTGGGGCCATGGCCGATACGCCAAGTTGCAGACCCGGCAGCCAGCCTTTCTCGCTGCTGAAGCGCGGAACTTGGGGCGTCGTCTCGTTGTAGTCGACGCGATGCCCGACAATGCCAAGGCCGACCTGCGTATTCGCGATGAGAATAGGATTGATCCACGCACGCGCATCTAGAGGGGTCCTGACCAGCATGTCAGCAGCGGAGGCGTTGCCGCCGGTCATGGTCAGAACTGCGCAGCAAAAGGCAAAGCTCAACTTGGTGCCCATCGGACGCCTCCTTGACCCGCAAATACAATAAACTTAAAGTTGTTTATATGTGTAATGCGCGCCTTGCGTTTTGGCAACACGTCAGGCTTGCCGTTCCTGATATCGCTCCGCATCGACGCGCCTGAATGGCACGACGATGCAAGACGGGTGCGAGCACACTTCGACAGACGGCGGATGGCGGCAGCCTCAGCCCAGCATCTCCCGCACCATCGGAATGACTTCGCGCCCATACAGGTCGATGCAGCCCATCAGCTTCTCATGCGGTAGGGTCCCGGCGCTGTATTTCATATTGAAGCGCGAGAGGGCGAGCGTCTTCGCAGTCTTCGCAATCTTCTTCGCCACGGTTTGCGGCGATCCGACATAGAGCGAGCCGTAATCGGCTTCCCGATCGTAGTCGCTACGCTGCATCGGCGGCCAGCCGCGCTCTTTGCCGATACGATCGCGGCCCGCCTTGAAATGCGGCCACAGCTCTTCGCGCGCCTGCTCGTCGGTCGCGGCAACATAACCCGGCGAGTGCACGCCGATCGGCTTCACCGGCTGTTCAATCTGCGCATAGGCGCGATGATAGAGATCGACATAAGGTTTGAATCGCTCAGGCTCGCCGCCGATAATCGCCAGCATCAGAGGCATGTCATAGCGCACCGCCCGAACGACTGATTCAGGGCTGCCACCAACGCCAATCCAGGTCATCAGCCTGCCGGCCTCGATCGGCGGATAGACGCGCTGATTGGTGAGCGGCGGGCGGGTCGTGCCGCTCCAGGTCACTTCCGGTTCGGATGCCAGTGCTGCGAACAGATCGAGCTTGTCCTCGAACAGCGTCTCGTACTGATCGAGCTTGAATCCAAACAGTGGGAAGGATTCCGTGAATGAGCCGCGGCCGAGGATGACTTCCGCACGGCCGTGCGAAGCAGCATCCACGGTGGCAAAGCGCTGGAACACGCGGATCGGATCGTCCGAACTCAGCACCGTCACGGCCGATCCGAGGTGGATCCGTTTGGTGCGCGCCGCGATGGCGGCGAGCACCACCTCGGGGGCCGATACCGCGAAGTCTTCGCGGTGATGCTCGCCAACGCCGAAAAAGTCGACGCCAAGCTGATCTGCGAGGACCGCCTCATCGATGACGTTGCGGGTCACCTGGGCATGCGACAGCATTTCGCCATCGGCTCCGCGCGTGACGTCACCAAAGGTATCGAGGCCGAGTTCGAGCTTCATGTGATGCATCCTGACGAGTGCTGAAACGACAAAGGCCGCGCATGATGCGCGGCCTTTGCAAATCAAGCTGTGCGAGCGTTACTTGGGTTCGCTGATCGCGAACTTCAAGGTGCCGATGCCGTCGACGCCGCACTCGACCTTGTCGCCCGGCTGCAGCGCCGCGACGCCGGCGGGGGTGCCGGTCAGGATCACGTCGCCCGCGCCGAGTTCGACCTGCAGCGAAAGCTTCGAGATGATCTCGGCGATGTTCCAGATCATCTCGGACAGGTCGCCCTTCTGACGTTCCGTGCCGTTCACCGAAAGCCAGATCTTGCCCTTGGAGGGATGGCCGACCTTGGATGCCGGGACGAGTGCGCCGGTGGGCGCCGACATGTCGAACGACTTGCCGATCTCCCAGGGCTGTTCCTTCTTGCGCGAGATGGTCTGCAGATCGCGGCGGGTCAGGTCGACACTGACGCCATAGCCCCAGACGTGGTCGAGCGCCTTTTCCGGCGAGATGTTCAGGCCGCCGCTCTTCAGTGCCACGAGGAGCTCGACCTCGTGCTGCATGTCCTTGGTGAGCGTCGGGTAGGGAATCTCGCTGCCATCGGGCACGATCATGTCAGCGTGCTTGGCGAAGAAGAAGGGAGGGTTGCGCTCGTCATTGCCGAGTTCACGGATGTGCTCGAGATAGTTGCGGCCCACGCACCAGACGCGGCGCACCGGAAATTTCGAAGTCTCGTCCTGAACGGCGATGGCGGCCTGCGGCGGAGGGGCGATAACGAACGATGCGGTCATGGACGGCTCTCGGGCTGGTTGTGAAGGCGGGGATCAAAACGGATGCCGCGCTTGCGCGGCAGAAAACAGAAGCAAGTCTTACGCCGACGCATCGAGCGGTGCCAGCGGCGAGGCATCACGATGTTGCAAGCGGAAGAACGAGGCGTAGCGCCCGCCACGGCGCAGCAGGTCGTCGTGGCGCCCGCGCTCGACGATCTCGCCGCCTTCGACCACCAGAATGGCGTCAGCATGCATGATGGTGTGCAGGCGGTGCGCGATGACGATGGTGGTGCGGTTCTGGCAGAGATGCTCGATGGCTTCCTGCACCGACTTTTCGGATTCGGAATCCAGCGCTGCAGTGGCCTCATCCAGCAGGATCACCGGCGCGTTCTTCACCAGCGCGCGCGCAATGGCGATGCGCTGGCGTTGGCCGCCTGACAGTTGCGCGCCGTGCTCGCCAACGGGCGTGTCGTAGCCCAGCGGGAAGCCCAGGATGAAATCATGCGCGCAGGCGGCCTTGGCTGCCGCGACGATCTCATCTTCTGTGGCGCCCGGTTTGCCGAAGGCGATGTTCTCGCGGATGGTGCCGCGGAACAGATAGACATCCTGTCCGACATAGGCGGTCTGGCCGCGCAGTGAGCGACGGGAGACCTGGCCGATCGACTGGCCGTCGATAGTGATGTCGCCTTCGCTGACTTCATACAGCCGCAGCAGTAGTGCCAGCACCGTGGACTTGCCGCCGCCGGAGGGGCCAACCAGCGCGGTCACCTTGCCGGGTTCGGCAACAAAGCTCATGCGGTTGAGCACCGTCTCGCCCGGGCGATAGCGGAACGTGACGTCATGCAGTTCGACGCGCGCATCAGTCAGTTTGAGCGCAGGCTTGTGGTCGTCATTCGGCTCGGAAGCCGGGCTGTCCACGATCTCCAGCAATGTATGCGCGCCGATGATCTGACTGTTGAGATCGATGTTCAGTCGCGCCAGCCGCTTCGCAGGCTCATAGGCCAGCAGGAAGGCTGTGACGAAGGAGAAGAACTGGCCGGGCGTCGCACCCATCGCCACCACGCGATAGCCGCCATACATCAGCGATGCGGCGATGGCGAAACCGCCGAGGGTTTCCATCAGCGGGCTGGAGCGGCTGGAGACGCGCGCCATCTTGTTGGCGTTCTGCTCGACAGCCGTGATGCTCGCTTCCATGCGTTGCTGCATGGTCTGTTCGAGCGTGAAGGCCTTCACCGTACGGATGCCCTGCAGCGATTCCTGCATCACTTCCAGAATTTCGGTGGTGCCGGTGAACTGGTTGCGGGCAAGGCCCTTGATGCGGCGGACCAGCTTGCGCAGCACCAGCATGGCGGGCGGCGCGACCAGGAAGCCGAACAGCGCCATATAGGGGTCCTGCATCACCATCACGCCGACCAGCGCGATCAGTGACAAGAGATCGCGGCCGACGGCGTTAATCAGCAGGTTGAGCACCTGCGTCACCGAATTGGCGCCTGCGGTGAGCCGCTGCAGGAATTCCGACGAATGCCGCTCCGAGAAGAAGCCGATGCTCTCGTTCATCAGCTTGGCGAACAGCCGGCGCTGGTTGTTGGCGACGATGGCGTTGGAGATCTTCGACAGGATAACGGTATGGCCGTAGGTCGAGGCGCCCTTGACCAGGAAGATCAGAACCACGAAGCCCGAGAACAGTGCGATCCGCTCGATGCTCTTGTCGACATAGGCCTGGTTGATGACCTCGCCAAGCATGTAGGCGGCGCCGGCGGTGGTCGCGGCGGAGACGGCCATCAGCAGGAAGGCTAGAAGGTAGCGTCGCCAATAAGTGACCGCCTGTTCGGCGACGAGGCGGCGGATCAGCGCCCAGGCGCCGTACGGATCGTCAGTGACTTTGCGAGTAATCTTGGCCATCCGCGGTCCAGCGACGGCGCCGGGCAGGGATTTGCCGAGGCGTCAGGGTCAGCTTGCGAAACAGCCGCCTGATTGCCCGTTAAATCGCGGTTTTTCAAGCCAAAATCGGGCTTGCCAAGACTTTGTTAACCCGTTGGCCCGGCGGCGGACGCCGCCGGTTTAGGGCCGATTTCGTCCCGGAATCTCTCGGAAGCACGGCACGCGACGGGGCGCGCCGTGCTTTCGCTTGGCGAGATGTAACCCGATCAGAACCGGTAATTCACGCCTGCTTTCATGGTGTGGAACCTGGTATCGACCGAGATGCTGGAGTTGGAGGAGAAGCCATTGGCGACGTCGTTGACGGCAGTGGAGAACAGCGTGCTCCGGCCAAGATCCACATAGAGATATTCAGTCTTGAACGACCACTGCGGGGTGAATGCGTATTCGAGACCCGCGCCGGCGGTCCAGCCCCACTGTGTCTGGCCGGCCGATACCGCCGCAACCTGGCCGAGCACACCATTCGGGCCGGTCAGGGTAAAGTTCCCGTTGGTGTTGACCCGGCCATAGGCGCCGCCGCCGGTGCCGTACAGGAACACGCGGTCCCATGCGTAGCCTAGTCGGCCGCGAATCGTGCCGAACCATTCGACTTCGGAGCCGGTGCCGAATGCCGCGGACGTGATCACGCCGTTATTGTTCAGCGTCTGATTGCCCTCGAAGCGGCCCTTGATGCCGGACCACTGGAAATCGGTCTCGATGCCGAGGACGAAGCCGCCGTTGTATTGATAGTTGTAGCCAGCCTGTCCACCGCCGAAGAAACCGCTCGAGGTCAGGCTGAAATTGCCGTTGGTGCTGGCAACGAGCGCGGGTGCCTCCGCCTGCAACTGCCGCTGGGTGGCCTGGAACGGATAGTCGAACTTGTCGCCGCCGAAACCGACATTGGCGCCGACATAGAAGCCGGTCCAGGAGAACACCGGCACGGGGGCAACCGGGGCCTTCACGGGATAAGGCAGATCGGCAGCAGCGGCGGGAACGGTCGCGCCGATACAAAGTGCGGCGCAAAGGATGAGTCTTTTCATTGTCAGGCCCTTCGATGTCTGCCCATGGCAGGTGATGTCCGATGCATCGCCGTCATGAGCGATCGCATGTAAAGCGTCGACGAGCTGCACATCACGAATACGATGCCGGGACTCGCGACCCTTGTTCTCACAATGACAGGACTGATCGAGGGGTCTTGTTCATGCGCGTAACGAACTTTAGCTCTCGCGCATCACCATTAAACTTCGGAGCGATGTGGCGAGTTCGCAACAGTACATATGCGCACTGACCCGTGCGGCAATGAGGCGCGGTCTCGTACTGTCGAAACTTTGTCCGTGATCTGATCGTCTGGCGTTACTACAGTTGCTGTGGAAGTGAGTGTGGCAGCATGCATCAGGCCAGTTTTGTCTCGAACGACTTCGATCCCGGACTTAATGACCAGCAGAAATTCGCACTATGGTGCGAGAGCATGGAAGCAATCACGTGCTGCGTGGACATTTCCCGCGCAGAGGAGCAGCCTTTCTCGGCTTTCGTGCATTGGGCCGACTATGCAGGCGTCAGCGTCAGCCGTTTCGGCGGCACCATCCGCCGCATCCGCCGTTCGAAGACAGCGATCGCACGCGGGCCTGATGACGACTTCTGTCTGATGTTTCATCGGGGTGAGGGAACGCTGGTCGTCGATCAGGTCGGGCGTGAGACGGCCTTGCCGTCTGACCGCGCATTTCTTGGCACTAACGGACGGCCGGCCGATTTACAATCGGATGCGGATTTCTCGTCGACAACACTCACCGTCAGTAGAGAGCGTCTGTTGCCGCTCATTGGCAATGTGGACGACCTCCTGATCCAGCCGCTCGACGAACGGCGCGCAGCCGTGGCTCATTTGCGGCGCTACATCGAAATCTCGGTCGATCTGCTGCGCGATCCGCATGATGTGGAGCTCGATAGTCATATCAGCACGACATTGCTGGATCTGACAGCGCTCGCGCTAGGTGCCCGCGGTGACACTGCACAACTTGCGTCGATGCGCGGTCTGCGCGCGTCGCGAGCGCAGGAAATCATCACGGAGATCGATCGCAATTTCACCGATCCCGATTTTTCGGTCGGGACGATCGCGCAGCGGCTGAATTTGTCGCCGCGCTACGTTCAGGATCTGCTGCAGGACACGGGATTGAGCTTCACCGAACGGCTGCTGGAGCGTCGGCTTCAGCATGCGATGCAGATGCTGACAAGCGAACAGGGCGACAGGTTGAAGATCAGCGAGATCGCCCTGACGAGCGGCTTCAGCGAGATTTCCTATTTCAACCAGCGCTTCCGCCGTCGTTTCGGCGAGACGCCGACGCAAAGCCGGCGATGATCCGGCCGATCAGGCTGACTTGGCCAATAATTCAATGCCATGGCGCTCGCGGGCAAGCTTCTCTTCCCAGGCCAGCGCATGCTGGGCGATGGTTTCGAGATCGTCATATTGCGGCGTCCAGTTCAGCGTGGCGCGGATCCGGGACGTATCGGCGATCATGGTCATGATGTCGCCGTCGCGGCGCGGCGCGTATTGAACCGCGAAGTTGCGGCCCGATGCGCGTCGCACGGCTTCGATGGTTTCCAGCACCGAATAGCCGCGGCCATAGCCACAATTGAGGGTCGTGGATGCGCCGCCTTCGCGGAGATAGCTTAGTGCAGCGCGGTGCGCCTGGACGAGATCGCTGACATGGATGAAGTCTCGGATGCAGCTTCCGTCGGGCGTCGGGTAATCGGTTCCGAACACATCAATCTTGCTGCGCTGGCCGGTCGCGGCCTCGACGGCGATCTTGAGCAGATGCGTTGCGCCCATGGTGGCAAGACCAGTGCGGCCCTGCGGATCGGCGCCGGCGACGTTGAAGTAACGCAGCACGACGAACTCCATGCCATAGGCCGGCGCGATGTCATGCAGCATGATTTCGGTCATCAGCTTCGATGAGCCGTAAGGTGACAGCGGCCGTGTAGCGGCATCTTCGGCTACCGGCGTGAAATCGGGATTGCCGTAGACCGCGGCAGTCGACGAGAAGATGAATTTCTTGACGCCGCACTTCACCGCTGCATTGAGCAGGTTGCGCGTCGTCGTCGTGTTGTTGCGGTAATAGGAGAGCGGGTCGCGCATCGATTCTGGCACGACGACAGAGCCGGCGAAATGGATGATGGCATCGATGCCATGGGCATTGATGACGCCTTCAACGAGGTTTTCATCAGCGACATCTCCGATGAACAGCGGAACGCCCTCGGGGAGATAGGTGGAAAAGCCCGTCGACAGGTTGTCGATCACAACCACGCTCTCGCCGGCTTCGACCAGCGCGTGGACCATGTGACTTCCGATATAACCGGCGCCGCCGGTGACAAGGACGGTCATTGGATTTACTCACTCTCCCGTTTTGGGAACGCTATCGCGTCGGGGGTGAAGAGTGGGTTTCGACGGCCGGCAACTGGCCACTATGCTTAATGTTGCGTATAGGAAATCGGGCGAAATGGAGTCACCTGTGCCGATTGCGGGCAAAACGGCCGATAAATTGCAGCTGATCGTCACGAATCTGCACTGGCGCTACTCCGGCGTGACAGCGACCAACCGCATGGTTGCTCCAAAGCTTGCGAATATGTTCGACGCGGCATGGCTCGGGTCCGACGCGCCCGCCGGCATTGCGCGCATGGACATCCGCGATCTCATGAAATTGTGGTTGCGCCGCAAGCCAGTGATCTGGCACGCACGACGCAACAACGAGATGATTGCCGGTGTCGTGCTGAAGGCCCTCGGATGGCCGCTGAAGCTCCTCTTCACCTCGGCTGCGCAGCGCCATCATACGTGGATCACGCGCTGGCTGATCAACCGGATGGATGCCATTATCGCTACCAGTGACATTTCTGCGTCGTATCTGAAGCGATCCGCCACTGTGGTCACGCATGGTGTCGATACCGATCGCTATGCGCCACCCCTCGATCGTGCAGCGGCCTTTGCAGAAGCGAATTTGCCGGGGCGTTATGCGATCGGATGCTTCGGCCGTGTGCGGGCGCAGAAGGGCACTGACCTGTTCGTCGATGCGATGTGCGAGCTGTTGCCGCGCTATCCTGATTTCACCGCCGTCATTGTCGGCGCGATCACGCCGGACCAGATCGGCTTCGTCAATGAGCTCAAGAAGAAGATCGCTGACGCCGGTCTGCAGTCGCGCATCGTCATCACCGGCGAGTTGCCGATCGAAGAGGTCGAACGATGGTATCGACGCCTTACGATATACGCCTTCACCTCGCGCAATGAAGGCTTCGGTCTGACGCTGATCGAGGCGATGTCGGTGGGGGCCGCGCTGGTCGCAACGCGTGCGGGCGCCGCGGAGATCGCGGTCGAGGAGGGCGTGACCGGGAAGCTTGTGCCGACCGGTGATGCGGCGGCACTTGCGCTGGCATTGGAGCCGCTGATGCGCGATCCCGATGCCGCTGCAGCCATGGGCACGCGTGCGCGCCAGCGTGTGCTCGACAAGTTCAGCCTCGATGCGGAAGCGCGGGAAATTGCCGAGGTTTATCGCAGGCTGCTCTGACCCTGCAGGATATCCGCAACGAACGCGTCCAGGTCGCCGCCGGCAAACAGGAAGCCGGGCAGATGCGCGGCCTTGGCCGCTTCGATATCCGTATCGCGGTCGCCGATGGCAAAACTGCCTTTGCGTTGCACAGGCCAGTGCTGCATCAGATCGAGGATCATGCCGGGGCTCGGCTTGCGCCAGTGATGATCTTCCAGATAGCCCGCAACCGATCCGGCCGGATGGTGCGGGCAATAGCGGACGTCATCAATGTGGGCGCCTTGTGCGGCGAGTTCGGAACGCATCCACTTGAACAGCGTGTCGACTTCGTCTTCGGTGAAATAACCGCGTGCAACGCCGGACTGGTTGGAAAACAGGAAGACGAAATAGCCGGCATCATTGAGCCGGCGAATGGCCTTGGCTGCGTTCGGCATCCAGCGGATGCGATCGGATGTGCCCATATAGCCGTCGTCGTAATTGATGACGCCGTCGCGATCCAGAAACGCTGCGGGCTTTGTTTGCCTGGTCATCATATTTGCGCGCTTCTGTTGGACGCCTCGGCCATCACGCTCTGAATAATCTTGGCGACATCGTCGGCCGGGATGTCGCGCATGCAGGCGTGGTTGTTCATGGTGCAGACCGGTTTGTGGCACGGCTGGCACGGAACGATGGTCTTCGTCTGTACGGTGGCCGCCAGCGGATTGAGCGGTCCCCATAACTGCGGGCTGGTCGGTCCGAAAATGCCGATGGTCGGCGTGCCGACAGCCGCAGCGATATGCATCAGGCCGGAATCATTGGCCACGGCGACATTGGCGGCGGCCATGCCTATCACGCCATTGCGCAGGTCGTTGGTAGTCAGATCGCGAGCGCGGGGACCTGCGGCTGCAATGATCTCATTGGCGAGGTCCTTCTCGCCGGGGCCGCCGATGATCCAGACGTCCAGCCCGCGCGCGACCAGCAGTTTTGCGGCCTCGGCATAATAGGTCCAGCGTTTGGAGGAACCGACGGAGCCAGGACCGAGCGCCACGGCCGGGCCGGTTCCCAGCCCATTGACCTGCCGCCAGCGCGCAATCTCGTCAGCCGGCACCCGAAAGTCCGGCACCGGCCATTCCGGCGGCAGCGGCGTGCCGTCTGGCAGCGCCAGCGCGCATTTCTTGTCGATCATGCGCGGCAGCTTCTTTTCGCCCCAGCGCCACTGGTTGATCAGACCGAAGCGAACTTCGCCGACGAATCCGATCCGTTCCGGGATACCGGCCAGAGCAGGGGCCAGCGCCGATTTCCAGGTCCGCGGCATGATCAAAGCCGTGCCGTAGTTCCGGGCCCGCAGGACGGCAGCCAACTCCCATTGTTTCGAGAGGGCGAGGCTGCCGCGCGGCAGGTCCCATACGATGCCTGAACGGACGCCCGGCATGTAGTCGACGAGCGGGGCGACCAGTTTGGTCACCAGCAAATCGACCGGCCGGTTCGGCCAGCGCTCTTTCAGCACCCGGACGACCGTATGTCCCCGGACAAAATCACCGATCCACATATAGGGCACGATCAGGATCGGCCGGGTATCGTCCGGATCGACCATCACTCCCTGGTATGGGGAATTTACATTCATTCTTTCAAGGACTTCGCTGTTCTGCCGCGGGCCATATCCGGCTCACGTCGGTACCCGCTCCAATCCGGCAGGTAAAGCTATTTGGGTTGCTTCCAAATATGTCCCCACGGTCTTTATGACACCCCACTGCCCAAGTTGCCTGTGGGGCAGGGTTGAGGCAAAGGTGGGTCAATCATGAGATCGGGGACTTCATGCTGCTTGTGACCGGAGGAGCCGGTTTTATCGGATCGAACGTCGTGGCCGCGCTGAATGACGCCGGCCGCGCAGATGTGGCCGTCTGCGATGTGCTCGGTCATGATGGGAAATGGCGTAATCTCGCCAAGCGGCAACTTGCGGATGTGGTGCCGCCAGTCGAGCTGATGGACTGGCTGAAAGGCCGCAAGCTCGACGCGATCATCCATCTAGGGGCGATTTCGGAGACCACTGCGACCGACGGCGACCTGGTCATAGAGACGAACTTCCGGCTGTCGTTGCGCCTTTTGGACTGGTGCACGGCCAATGCGACGCCGCTGATCTATGCATCGTCGGCCTCGACCTATGGCGACGGCGCGCAGGGCTTTCGCGATGAGCAGACTGTACCCGAGCTGAAGAAGCTGCGGCCGATGAATCTCTATGGTTGGAGCAAGCACCTGTTCGACCTCGCGGTCGCCGAGCGCGTTGGCCGCGGCGAGAAGATGCCGCCGCAATGGGCCGGTCTGAAGTTCTTCAACGTGTTCGGGCCGAACGAATACCACAAGGGCTCGATGATGAGCGTGCTGACGCGGCGCTTCGACGATATCAAGGCCGGCCGCGGCATCCAGCTGTTCAAGTCGCATCGCGACGGCATTGCCGATGGCGATCAGCGCCGCGACTTCATCTATGTCGAGGATGTGGTGCGCGTGATGATGTGGCTGCTGGCGTCGCCGAATGTCAGCGGCATCTTCAATGTCGGCACGGGAACCGCGCGCAGCTTCAAGGACCTGATGCTGGCCGCCTACACTGCGCTCGGCACCAGGCCGAACATCGATTATATCGACATGCCCGAACAGATTCGCGGCAGCTATCAGTACTTCACGCAAAGTGAAGTCGATCGGCTGCGCGGCGCCGGTTACAATGGTGGTTTTACAACATTGGAAGATGCGGTCTCGCACTATGTGAAGGGCTTCCTCGACCAGCCCGATCGCTTCCGCTAACGGCGCAACAGGTACCGGTTTGATGTTTGATTTCGACACCCTGTCGCATGCGATTGCCGACCAGACGGTGCTCTGCGTCGGCGATCTGATGCTCGACGAATTCGTCTATGGCGAGGTGTCGCGAATTTCGCCGGAAGCGCCTGCGCCGGTGATCGCAGTCCAGCGCAGCGAGATTAATATCGGTGGCGCCGGCAATGTGGCGCGCAATATTGCCGCCCTTGGCGCGAAATGTATCTTTGTCGGTCTGGTCGGTGAGGACGATGCCGGCGTAACGCTCAAGAATGCGCTCGCGCAGGAATCTCTGATCGAAGCATTGCTGGTCGTGGATTCATCGCGCCCGACGACGCGCAAGGTGCGCTTCGTGTCCGAGCATTTCTCGACACATATGCTGCGGGCCGATTGGGAATTGGCGGCACCAGCGTCTGCCGGCATCGAAAAACAGTTGATCGATACGATCCTGCCGCAGATCGCGCGCGCCGATATCGTGCTGCTGTCCGATTATGCCAAGGGCGTGTTGACCGCGCGGGTGATCCGAAACGTTATCGATGCGGCGAAGGCGCTCGGCAAACGTGTCATCGTTGATCCGAAGAGCGCCAATCTCGCGATTTATCGTGGTGCGACGCTATTGACGCCGAACCGCAAGGAATTTGCCGAAGCGACGCGCAGCCGTGCGGACAGCGACATCAACATCGCGACGGCGGCGCAGGAAGCGATGATCCTGGCGGATTGCGCCGCGATGCTGGTCACCCAAAGCGAGCATGGCATGACGTTGGTGCCGCGCGACGGCGAGGCCATCCATGTTCCGGCGCTGCCGGTCAAGGTGCGGGATGTCTCGGGTGCCGGTGACACGGTAGCGGCGATGCTGGCTGTGGCGCTGGCGGCCGGGGCTGACTGGGAAGCGGCATTGAGGGCCGCGACTGCTGCTGCCGCAGTTGCGGTCAGCAAGCAGGGAACGGCGGTGGTGACGCCGTCAGAACTGCGCCGCCGGATTTTGCCGCATGCGTTTCTGGCCGCCGAAGAGAAAATCGTGGCATCGACTGAGCTCGACGCGCATCTCGCGGATTGGCGCAAGCAGCAGTTGCGGATCGGCTTTACCAATGGTTGTTTCGACATCCTGCATCCTGGCCATGTCAAGGTTCTGACGGCAGCGCGCGCGACCTGTGATCGCCTGATCGTCGGCCTCAACAGCGATGCCTCTGTGAAACGGCTGAAGGGCGAAGGGCGCCCGGTGCAGGACGAACGCGCCCGTGCCGAGGTGCTTGCGGCGCTGGAGGCGGTCGATCTGGTCGTGATTTTCGAAGAGGATACCCCACTGAACCTGATTACGCAGATCGCGCCGGCGACGCTGGTCAAGGGCGGCGATTACACGCGAGAGCAGGTGGTCGGCCATGAGGTCGTCGCCGCCAACGGCGGAGAGGTGATCCTGATCGATATCCTGCAAGGCCACAGCACGACATCGCTGGTCGAGCGCGCGCGCAGCGGACAGTCATGACACGCATCACACAGTTTACCGCGCGCAACTGGATGATTGCCATCCATGACGCCATCGTCACGGCAGCTGCGGTTGTTCTGAGTTTCGTGTTGCGTTTCGATGGTGAGAACCTGTGGGATCGGCTCCCCCTGTTGCTGAGGATCCTGCCGTACTTCGTGGTGTTCAGCTTTTTCGTCTGCTACGTCTTCAATCTGACCACGACGAAGTGGCGCTTTATCTCGCTGCCCGACCTGCTGAACATCATCAAGGCATCCACGGTGCTGACGGGCGCGCTTCTGGTGCTCGACTACATCTTCCTGGCGCCGAACGTGTACGGCACGTTCTTTCTCGGCAAGACAACGATCATCATCTACTGGTTCATCGAGATCTTCTTTCTCAGTGGATCGCGACTGGCCTACCGCTATTTCCGCTATACGCGAACGCGCAATCAGGCTCGCGCGATGGATGCGTCGCCGGCCCTGCTGATTGGCCGTGCGGCCGATGCCGAGGTGTTCTTGCGCGGCATCGAGAGTGGTGCCGTCAAACGTATGTGGCCGGTTGGTATCTTGTCGCCGGCGATGTCCGATCGTGGGCAGGCGATCCGAGGGGTGCCGGTCCTCGGCGGCATCGACGATCTCGGCAATGTCGTTGAAGACTTCAGCACGCGGCAACGCCCGATCGAACGGGTCGTGATGACGCCATCGGCGTTTGAAGCGGAGGCGCTGCCCGAATCGATATTGATGCGCGCGCGTAAGCTCGGGCTGACGGTCAGCCGGATTCCGTCGCTGGAAGAAAGCCGCGACACGCCGCAACTGGCGCCCGTGGCGGTTGAAGATCTGTTGTTGCGGCCGAGCGTCAGGATCGACTATGCCCGGCTGGAAAATTTCGTGCGCGGCAAGGCGGTGGTAGTGACCGGCGGTGGCGGCTCGATTGGTTACGAGATCTGCGACCGCGTCATCACTTTCGGTGCGGCGCGGCTGCTCATTATCGAGAATTCAGAGCCGGCGCTTCATGCGGCTATGGAAAAGCTGGCGGCCAAGGTCTCCAGCGCGGTGATCGAAGGCCGCATCGCCGATGTCAGGGATCGCGAGCGCATTCATCAGCTGATGATCACCTTCAAGCCGGATGCGGTGTTTCATGCTGCGGCGCTGAAACATGTCCCGATCTTGGAGCGCGACTGGGGCGAGGGCGTCAAAACCAACATCTTCGGCTCCGTGAACGTCGCCGATGCGGCGCTCGCATCGGGCGCGGATGCAATGGTGATGATATCGACCGACAAGGCCATCGAGCCGGTGTCGATGCTGGGACTGACCAAGCGTTTCGCCGAGATGTATTGCCAGGCGCTCGATGGCGACGCCATCAGCGGCAAGGCCGCCAAATCGCCCATGCGGCTGATCTCGGTGCGCTTCGGCAATGTGCTGGCGTCGAATGGGTCCGTCGTGCCGAAGTTCAAGGCGCAAATCGAAGCCGGCGGGCCGGTGACGGTGACGCATCCCGATATGGTGCGCTACTTCATGACCATCCGCGAGGCATGCGATCTGGTCGTCACCGCGGCAACCCATGCGATGAATGCGCAGCACGCCGATGCATCGGTTTATGTGCTCAGCATGGGGCAGCCGGTGAAGATCGTCGATCTCGCCGACCGCATGATCCGGCTTTCCGGTCTTCAGCCCGGCTACGATATCGATATCGTGTTCACCGGTGTTCGACCGGGCGAGCGGCTCAACGAGATCCTGTTCGCCGAGCAGGAGCCGACCAGTGAGATCGGTATCGCCGGCATTGTTGCCGCGCGCCCGAACGAATTGCCGCTGGAGACGCTGAATAGCTGGCTTGCGATCTTACGGAAAGCTATTGATGCGGACGAGCACGAAGTCGCTGTGGCAACACTGAAGGATGCGGTGCCGGAATATCGCGCGCTGGTGCAGTAAAAGACTGCGTCAGCGGCGCGGTGTCGAGAAGGCCCGCAATACCAGGGCGACAGCGGCACCGCCCAGCGCAAGCAAGGCAACGTCGGCGATAGCCGAGCGACAATAGATCGAGACGCCAGCGAGCGCGGCCAGGCCGATATTGAGCACGAACACCGTTCGCACCACCTCGATCACGGTGAAGCCATTGTCCGTCGCACGCTGATAGAAGTGCGAGCGATGCGCCAGCCATACGGGCTCGCGTTTTGCCAGCCGCCGGAGCAGGGTGATGGTCGCATCGGCAAGGTAATAGAGCGGCAGCAGGATGGCGGCAGCCAGATGATGCGCATAGGCCAGTTGCAGGAAGCACCAGGCCAGCAAGAGCCCGATAGGGAGGCTGCCGACGTCGCCCAGAAACATCTTTGCAACCGGCCGATTGAAAGGCGCGAAGCCGAGTGTGGCGCCGCAAAGTGCAGCGGCGATGAGTGCCGTCGATAATGGCAGTTGCCCGGAGAAGCCAATCAGCACCAGCGCCGCGGTGATCGGAATCACCTCGGCCACTGTGATCCAGTCGAGCCCATCCATGAAATTCACGAGATTGACGAACCAGAGTGCGGCCAGCAGCAACAAGCCGCGTTCGATCCAGAGAGGCAGGTCTGGTGCGATCTGCAGTGTTGGGGGCAGGGCATACAGGACCGCGGCAATACTGGCGGCTTGCAGCAGCAGTCGCGGCGTCACGGAAATCGGACGCAGATCATCAATAGCGCCAATGGTGGCAATCAGAATTGTTGCACCAAACAGCACCCACAGTGCCGGTGTCGCTGAAACGGGGAGAACCGCAATCGAAAGCCCGGCTAGCAGCAGTGTGACTGATATCACCGCGATACCGGCGCCTTGCGGTGTCGGTACCTTATGGGACGATCGGGCATTCGGTCGCGCCATTGCGTAGCGGATCAGCAGCGGATGAATGGCCTTGATGCAAGCCGCGGACAGAACGGCGGCCACAACCAGAGCGACGAAGGTTGTAATCAGTTCGAATGACGACATAGGGATGACATTGGGCGCAGGAATGACATGCGTTGCAGGGAAGATTTGGGTCGCAATGGGACAAAGTGTTCGGAGTTATGCACGGCGGCTCTTCTTATCCTGTTTTCACGGTATAGCTAGCGATCAAGGCCGTGCTTCTGACGCAATCGGGTGCTGCGATACCGAAGTGTTGCAGCATCATCGCCTGGATGGCTAATGGAATGCGACACGGATCGTCATGCAACGTGGCGATTCCTAGCGAATGTCTGGGGACACGATGTCTGAACAACCCATTCTTGTCACCGGTGCTGCGGGCTTCATCGGTTTCCATGTGGTGCGGCAACTGTTGGCCGAAGGCCGAACGGTCGTTGGCCTCGATAGCGTCAACAGCTATTACGATCCGGCGCTGAAGGAGGCGCGGCTGAAGCTGCTGGAGGGCCAACCCCGCTTTACCTTTGTGAGGGCGAATCTGGCAGATCGTCCTGCGATCTCGGCGCTGTTCAGCGAATACAAATTCCCAGTTGTCATTCATCTCGCTGCGCAGGCAGGTGTGCGCTATTCCATCGAGCAGCCGCACAGCTATGCCGATGCCAATCTCGAAGGCTTTCTCAATATCCTCGAAGGATGCCGGCACAACGGCTGTGCGCATCTGCTTTATGCGTCGTCATCCTCGGTTTATGGCGCCAACAAGAAGAAGCCGTTCTCCGTCAGCGACAGGGTGGATAATCCAATCAGCCTCTATGCCGCGACGAAGAAGGCCAACGAATTGATGGCGCATTCCTACAGCCATCTCTATCGCCTGCCGACAACAGGACTACGGTTTTTCACCGTCTACGGTCCATGGGGCCGGCCGGATATGGCGATCTTCCTGTTTACCAAGGCGATCCTCGACAAGCAGCCGATCAAGCTGTTTAACCACGGTAACATGCGGCGAGACTTTACTTTTGTGGACGATGTTGTCGGTGCTATCGGGCGGCTGATTGATCACGTGCCGACGGGGAGCGAGGACGAGGCGCCAGCGCGAATCTACAACGTTGGTAACCACAAGCCGGAGGACCTTTTGCATGTGGTCTCGGTTCTTGAGAAAGAACTGGGGCTGGAAGCCATCAAGACGATGCTGCCGATGCAGCCGGGCGATGTGCCTGAGACTTTTGCCGACGTGGACGATCTGATGCGTGATGTCGGCTTCAAACCGGATACCTCAATCGAGGAGGGGATTCGGCAATTCGTGACGTGGTATCGCAGCCACTACGGTAATCTGAACGCGAAGGGTTGAGAGCGACTGATGAGCAAGCGCATTATTCCCCTGATCATGTGTGGCGGTGCCGGTACGCGCCTGTGGCCGTCCTCGCGCGAGGGGCGCCCGAAGCAGTTTTTGCCATTGTTCGGGCCACGCTCGACCTTTCAGGACACAGTTATTCGCGTATCCGATGCTGGCTTGTTCGATCGTCCCATTGTCATCACGAGTGCCGCCTATCGGTTCATGGTGCGCGAACAACTCGCCGAGATCGGGCTCGATGCGGACATCCTGCTCGAGCCGGCGCGGCGCGATTCAGGCCCGGCCATTGCCGCCGGCGCTGCTTTTGCACAGGCTCGGGATGAGGACGCCGTCGTGCTTGCGCTTGCCGCCGATCACGTGGTGCGCGACGTGCCGGCTTTCGTCGCGGCGTGCCGGGCTGGGCTGGTGGTTGCCGATGCCGGCCATATCGTGACGTTTGGCGTGCAGCCGGAGCGTCCGGCCACTGAATACGGTTATATTTCACCGGGCCAGTCGCTTTCTGACAAGGTGAAGAGCGTCGCCAAATTCGTCGAGAAGCCGGACCTGGAGACGGCAACTGGTTATATTGATGCGGGCTATCTCTGGAACAGTGGCAACTTCATGTTTCGAGCGGGCATGCTGCTCGATGAATATCGTGGTGTCGACGCCGATAGTGTCGAGACCATCACCAGCGCTGTAATGAAGGCTGGCCGCGATCTCGGCTTCTTCACGCTCGATGCGGATGCTTTCGGGAAGGCAAAATCGATCTCTGTCGACTATGCCGTGATGGAAAAGACGACGAAGGCCGCCGTGGTGCCGGTGTCCTGCGGCTGGTCGGATGTCGGCTCGTGGCTTGCAGTGTGGGAACTGTCCAACAAGGATGCGCAGGGCAATGCTGCGCAGGGCGTGGCGGTGTTCGAGGACTCGCGCAACTGCAACGTGGCCAGCGATGGTCCGGTGGTGGCGCTGGAGGGCGTCGACGATCTCGTGGTGGTGGCAACGCACGACGCCGTGCTGGTCTCTCGCCAGAAGGATGCCAACAATCTCAAGCGACTGGTTGCGAAGCTGAAGGTCACCGCGCCGCGGGTCACCGAGGATCATCTCAAGGTCCATCGCCCATGGGGATCTGTGCAGGCCCTTGAGGATGGCGAGCGCTATCAGGTGAAACGTCTCGTGGTGAAAGCAGGCGAGCGACTGTCGCTCCAGATGCACCACCATCGCTCCGAACACTGGATCGTTGTGCGTGGTACCGCGAAGGTGACGATCAACGACCAGATCAAGACCGTCCATGAGAACGAGTCGATCTACATCCCGCTCGGTGCCACGCACCGTCTGGAAAACCCTGGTAAAATTCCGCTTGAGCTGATCGAGGTGCAGACGGGCAGCTATCTTGGCGAGGACGACATCATTCGCATCGAAGATGACTACAAACGGAGCTAGCTGCCGTTACACGTCACACTCGAATCAATACATCCAGAGGGTGTATTTTGGCGGAGTGTTTTGCTGACAGCATGCCGTACGGTCATTTGCGTCGTATCTTTTTCCATTTTACGAAATAGCGACGTTTGCCACAATTGGACGCGCTCTGGCCGCCCAGCGCGCATTCATCGGCCCTAGGGTCGGTTCCCGCTCTTCACGAAAACGTGTTAACCTGTTGTTAGGTATTGATAAATATCTGAAAACAGGGGCGAAAATGACAGGGCCATGACGGATGTGCGGATGGTCCCGCCGCCGGACGAGGTAATGCATTCTTGCAACAATGAGTCAGTTTTCGATCTAAAATGTGGCTTTCGGATTGCGGCAAGTACCGTTTCTTGTTAGCGCTCAATCCATGAAGCAGATCGCAAAGATTTTCCTTGTAGTTGTATTGCTAGGATCGAGCGGCCAGCTCGCTCATGCAGCAGAGCCATTTTTCATTCTTGACGCCATCAATCAGGCGGTAAAGACGAATCCTGGTGTCGGCGAGGCGTCCGCCAATCGCCGTGCCACCGAAGCGGAACTTCGCCAGAGCCAGGGTACTTTGCTGCCTCAGATCAGGCTGCAGGCGAATACCGGCCCCGAGATGTTGAACCGGGCGATCGTTCCTGCGCCGGCCGGCAATGGCTCCTATGTCAACGGCAGCGAGGCGTCCGTAACGGTGCGCCAGCTGGTATTCGACGGTTTTGCGTCGATCAACGACATCTGGCGTCAGGCTGCGCGCGTCGACGCTGCTGCGTTCCGGGTGCTTGAACGGACCGAACTGATCGCGCTCGATGCTGCTGAAGCCTATGTCGATGTGACGCGCTATCTGCGGCTGGTTGCGCTCGCCGAGCAAAATCTCAAGGTTCATCTGGAACTGCGCGCTAACGTCCGTGCGCGTTTCGCTGGCGGTCGTGCGGGTGAGGGCGATACCCAGCAGGCGGAAGAGCGGGTGGCTGCGGCGGAAGCTGTGGTCGCGGATTTCCGCCTCAGCCTCGATTACGCACGTGCCAAGTATCGCAAGACCGTCGGCCTTGAGCCGTTCAACGTACGCTTCCCTGGTCGCTTGCCGGATATGCCGGCAACCAAGAACGAGTCGCTTGACGTTGCCTTCAAATATAATCCGACGATCCGCGCCGCTGGTGCGGATGTCGAAGCGGCCAAGAAAGCCTTCGACTCGACCGCAGGTGCATTCGTGCCAAATGTGGCCCTGGAAGGCCGCGCGCTGCGTGGCAAGGATTCGATCACCTATCCAGGCAATCGCGACGAAGTCAGCGGCAAGGTCGTTGTCAGCTGGGATATCTTCCGCGGCGGCCAGGATGCATGGAAGCGCGCCGAAGCCGGCGAACGCATGATCGAGCAGCAGCAGCGCCATGCACGCCTGCAGCGTGATGCGCTGGAGTCGCTCGACAAGGCATGGGCTGCGCGCACGATCACGACGGAACGTGCAGCAGCGCTGGTGCGTGAAGTTGAAGCCGCCCGTCGCACCTTCGTGGCCTACAACAAGGAATATGAGCTCGGTCAGCGCACGCTGATCGATCTGCTCAATTCGCAGAACCAGTACTTCAACGCTAACGTCTCGCTGGTGTCGGCACGTGGCGTCACGGTGTTCGCTGACTACCAGTTGCTCGCGGCCATGGGGCAGCTGCTGTCCTATCTGAAAACCGGCAAGCCCCCGGAGTCTGAGCCGATCGAGAGCCGTGCAACCGGCCTGATCCCGTATCGCCTGCCACCGATCCTGCTGACGGCGCCGGAGCCGGGATCCGAGCCGCTCAACACGGTTCTGCCCTTCCAGACCTGGAACTCGCCTTTCGCACCGGCGCTGGAACCGAAACCCGTGCTGTTCGGTGATCGTTGGTTCTCGCAAGATCTGTCGAACGCCAACGCATTGTTTATGACGTCGGGCCAGGTCGGGCAGGGCAGCGTGTCGGCCGACGCTTCTGCAGGGCGCCGTTAACCAGTTAAGTACGCAGTTTTACAATCCGCGGTAGGGTTTACCGTAAGTTCAGCAATTCGTCTGAACCGCGAAATAGTGCAGGCGCTTTGCAAAGATCGCCTGTAAAGCTGGCAAGTCATATTTTGTAAGGCCAGTAGACCCCGTACGGGTCATACAAGGCGCCTGGAATTTCCGAGGCTGCATTGAACATTCCCTCACCCAAGTTCGATATTGCAATGGACCTGCCGGCCGCGCCCGTAGCGGAGGTCGAGCATCTTCATGCCGATCCGCTAACCGACAGTCTGCTTTATCTCGCTGCGCATCACGGCCGTGCTGTCAGCCGAAGTGCATTGCTGGCCGGTCTGCCGGTTGAGCGCGGTGCGCTGACAACGGCACTGTATGAGCGCGCCGCGCAGCGAGCAGGTCTCGAAGCCGAATTGAACGAGCGACCGCTCAAGGATATCCCCGCGCTGGTTTTGCCCGCCGTGCTTCTGTTTCACGATGGTTCGACGCGTATCCTGCGCGGCATCGATCTGGCAAGCGGCCGTGTCACGTTGGCCAATCCGGCGGGTGACGGTGCGGTCGCGATGGAGCGCATCGAAGCCGTCGAAGAGAAATATGCCGGCTTCGTCTATTTCGTCCGGCCGGCGTCAGTCAGCGATCCCCGCGCAATTGCAGCTGGCGATCTGCCGAAGTCGCACTGGTTCTGGTCTGTCGTCAGCCGGTTCGGTTCGAATTACAGCCATGTCGCCATCGCGGCCTTCATCGTCAACATGCTGGCGCTGGCCGCGCCGCTGTTCACCATGAGCGTTTATGATCGCGTCATTCCGAATGGAGCGATCCCGTCGCTGGTCGCGCTAGGTATCGGCCTCGCGCTGGCCATCGCCTTCGACTTCCTGCTCAAGGTTGTCCGCAGCCGCATCATCGACATGACCGGCAAGAAGATCGACGTCGTGCTTGCCTCGAACATCTTCGAGCATGTGATGGCGCTGAAGATGGACAAACGTCCGCCCTCGGTCGGCATCCTCGCCAACCAGATGCGCGATTTCGACTCGGTGCGCGAATTCTTCACGTCTGGCACCGTTGTGACGGCAACAGATATGATATTCGCGATCATCTTCATCGCGGTGCTGTTCGTGATCGCTGGACCACTCGCCTGGATCCCGCTCGCGATGCTGCCTGTGATGATCATTGTCGGCCTGCTGATCCAGCGGCCGCTCGATCGTGCGATGAAGCGCCTGCAGGCGGAGTCGGCTGCGCGCCACGGCATCCTCATCGAGTCGCTGAGCGGCATCGAGACCGTCCGCGCGGTTGCGGGCGAGGGGCGGGTGCAGACAGTGTGGGAGCGCTCGGTCGCCGCAACAGCGCGCTCCAGCGAAGGCGTCCAGTTCTGGTCGTCGCTTGCGATGACCTCGGCGAGCGTGGCGACGCAACTCTGCAGCCTGCTGCTGGTCGTGGTCGGCGTATTCCTCATTCTCGATGGCAAGCTGTCGGTCGGTGCGCTCGTCGCCGCCAACATGCTGTCGGGCCGCATTCTCGGACCGATCGCCGGCATCGCCTCGGTGATGACGCGTGCGACGCAGACCATGTCGGCCCTGCGTTCGATCGACCGCCTGATGGCGACGGAGCGCGAGCGGCCACCGGAAAAGATCTTCGTCGCCCGCGAGATCACCAAGGGCAGCATCGAATTCCGCAATGTCAGCTTTTCCTATCCGAACAGCCCCGCCAAAGCGCTCGACGGCATCTCGTTCCATGTGAAGCCTGGCGAGAAGATCGGCATCATTGGCCGCGTCGGCTCGGGCAAGACCACGGTAGGGCGCCTCGCAACCGCATTCTATCCGCCGAGCGAAGGCAGCATCCTGATCGACGGTATCGATATCAGACAATACGATCCGGCGGATTTGCGTGCCGGTATCGGTTTCGTGTTGCAGGACACCGATCTGTTCTACGGCAAGCTGCGTGACAACATCACGCTGGGCCGCACCGATGCGACGGACGAGGAAGTGCTCGCCGCCGCACGGCTGTCCGGTGTCGAGACCTTTATCGCCGGCCATCCGCAGGGCTACGACATGATGATCGCCGAGGGCGGGCGCAGCCTGTCGGGCGGCCAGAAGCAGGCGATCGGTCTTGCGCGTGTGCTGATCCGCAAGCCGCGCGTGTTGTTCCTCGATGAGCCCACGGCGCATTTCGACGTGCGCAGCGAAGGTGAGTTCCTCGAACGCCTCAAGACGCTCGCCAAGGGCGAGATGTCGATCATTGTCTCGACGCATCGTCCGTCACTGTTGTCGCTGGTCGATCGCATTCTCGTGTTCGACAACGGCAAGATCGTCGCCGACGGTCCCGCCGATCAAATCCTGACACGCTTGCGCCCGCAGCCGCAGGCTCCTCAAGCCGCGGGGAGGCCGGTCAATGTCGCAGTCTGATTTCGCATTTTCGAACGACGTTCGCGCGGCCATGGAAATGCGCACGCCGCGTACGTCGCGGATGCTGTTGATGACCGTCACAGGTCTGCTCGTCGTGTTCCTCCTGTGGGCACACTTCGCCGTGCTGGATGAAGTGAAGCGCGGCAACGGCAAGGTGGTGCCGTCGCGTCAGACCCAGGTGGTGCAATCACTCGAAGGCGGCATCATCAGCGAATTGCTGATTCAGGAAGGCGCCATCGTCAGAAAAGATCAGCCGCTGGCGCGTATCGAAGATACCAATTTCGCGGCGCAGTTCGGCGAAATCCGTGAGCGGCGCAGTGCCATGGCTGCCCGCGTGATCCGACTGGAAGCAGAGACCTTCGGCAAGACTGGCGTCGAGTTTCCCGAAGATCTCACGAAACTTGCACCGCGTGCGGTGCAGACTGAACGCAGCGTATTTGACGCCCATATGCGCAAGCTTGCGCAGGACATAGACGTGATTGCCCAGCAGGAGTGGCAGAAGAAAAAGGAAATCGACGAGCTCCGTGCGTCCGAAACCCGCTTCTCCGAGACGCTGACGCTGCTGACCCGCGAAACCTTGCTGACGCGCCGACTCTATGAGCAGAAGGTCGTTCCCGAGATCGAGATGCTGCGGTCCGACCGCCAGGCCACCGACATGCGTGGCCAGCTCGCGGTGGTGCAAGCGACCATCGTCAAGACTGAGGCCGCCGTAAAGGAAGCACAGTCGCGGCTTTTGAACATCACCACGGCATTTCGCTCGACGGCGGAAGATGACCTCGCGAAATCGCGCGGCGATCTCGCGGTCCTCGATGAGAACATCAAGTCGGCACAGGACCGCGTTCGACGAACCGAACTGCGCTCGCCAGTCTACGGCATCGTCAACAAGCTCAACGTCACAACGATTGGTGCGGTCGTGGCGCCTGGCGCTAGCGTGATGGAGATCGTGCCACTTGAGGATACGCTGCTGGTCGAGGGCCGCATTCGTCCGCAGGATATCGCCTTCATCCGTCCGGACCATGAGGCAGTCGTCAAGCTCAGCGCCTACGACTCTTCGGTCTATGGATCGCTTCACGGCCGGGTCGAACGGATCAGCGCCGATACGATCACCGACGAGAAGGGCGACAAGAATGAGCGCGGCGAGACGTTTTACCGCGTCATGGTTCGTACCGAAAAGAACCATCTCGGCACGGCCGAGCAGCCGCTGCCGATCATTCCCGGCATGGTGGCGACGGTGGAAATCCTGACCGGCAAGAAGTCGGTGCTGGATTATCTCGTGAAGCCTGCGCGCATGCTGCGTGACGAGGCGTTCCGCGAGCGCTGATGGATGCTACGGAGCGTCGTTGGTGCTCCGTATGTTACCTTGCCCCAGCCCGTGAGAGTCAACGAACTCTTAAAACGCATGGTTCGATAAAATTCGAGCGAATGCGTTGGTAGCCGATTGAGCGCGTTCAACGACATACCCGCACAGGTTGACGTGTTTTAACCAGCCTGAAGCAGCCCCCGATTTATCCCTGATGCCACAAGATCCGGACGGGGATCGACGCAATGACGTCGGCCGATGCTCCGGACAACGGGGCGTCAGTCATGTTGCGTATCGATCAGGCGCGGGCATTCCCGCGTGCGCTGGGGTTCGTGCTCGCCGGTGTCGTAAGCGTCAGCGCTTGCGATGGGGCATTCGCAAAGTCACGCGCGAAGAAGACGGTGCTTGAGCGCCCCGTGATGGACACGCCGATCGTGGGCATGACCGCGCCGCCGGTCCGGTTCTTCACAATCAACCAGGTGATGGCCAAGCGCGACAGCGAGAACCGCCCGAAGCCCGGCAATATAGAAATTGCATCCTTGGATGCGTCGCAGGGATCCGACGCCAAGGTGATCAGCGATGCACCGTCTCCGACCGCGGTTCTGCCTGCGACCAGCGAGGAGCCGTTCGGCCTGTTCACTTTCCGCGCGCCCGAAGGGCTGTTGTGGACGAAGTGGCGCGGTGTCGAAGCACGTATGCGCGCCGACTTGAAATCGATCGAGGACTGCAAGGCCGACAGCGAGAACTGCGCCGCTGGTGCGCGCAAATTCGTGACCGTCACGCGTTCCGCCGCCGAGTTGGGTCTGCGCACACGTGTCGAGGCGATCAATCGCGACGTCAACACTGCGATCCGTTATGTCGGAGACTATCAGCAGCACGGCGTCGCCGATCTGTGGAGTTCGCCGCTCGAGACGCTGTCCGCGGGAATTGGCGACTGCGAAGATTATGCGATCGCCAAATTCGCCATGCTCGTCGCAACGGGTGTGCCGGAAGCCGACATCAAGATGATGCTGGTGCGTGACATGGCCGTTCGCCAGGATCATGCGGTGCTGACAGTCCGGGTCGATGGCCGCTGGCTGGTTCTCGACAATCGCTACTCCCGACTTTCGGAAACGCGCGATCTGCCGCATTTCATGCCGCTTTTCGCTATCGACCACACAGGTGTCAGCCTGTTCGCCGCACCCTATGCCGCGCGTCCGCATCATGAGAGCGAGACCGACATGTTGCCCGCGGCCGAGGTCGACGGCTTCGGCGGCGGCTCTTCCTTGCCGCTGGCGCTCTGAGATAGTTCGACAACACAACGCCGACAATCGGCCTGATATCGGCGTTTTATGCGCTTCGCGATCTTGTACTTCCGTGCGTCTTGGGCTCTTAATGCGCCAGGGTGAGGTCGACGAGGGGATTGAGATGCGCTTCAAGCACACGCTGTTGGGTTTGTTGGTGGCTGCCGGAATGGCCTCCGGTACAACTGTCTCGCATGCCGAAGGCCTGCTTCCGGGCGCCGCTTTCTCCATCGATTGCCAGGATGGGGCAGTCTACAAGCTGACCTCCGGCCGGGTGACCTTTCCTGGTGATATCGTCACCGGCCATCTGTACCTGACCCCGCACCGTGCAATGCCTGTTCGCCTGATCCCGATGGGTCAGGGCTATCGCTATGCAGGCCATGGCGTGTGGCTGGATGGCATTCGTGAACGCGCGCTTCTGTATCGGGCCAAGTATAGCCCGGTCGCGTGCGTCGTGACCCGCATATAGACTTTTATCCTATCACCAGACTCCAGCGATAGTGAGCTGCGTATCTGCGCAGCTTGCTGATGCTGGTCTACTCTTCGAGAGCAAGTCCGCGATCTCGAATCGCGGGATGCGCAACTGCGAATGGTGTCCTGCCATATGGCGGTGACAAGAATGCGCTTCCAGCAACTGTCCCATTTCGGAATTTGCACGCGACGGGCGGCCGTGAAGCGGCGGTTCGCGCGGCTGTCGATATCGGCTCGCGAAAGCAAATGCTGACGCTCGTCTAATATTGGCGCGGGTGCTGGTGGTTGTGAGCTGATTTCGTTGTTCGGTGCGATATGAGAAGCCGTTTCTCCAAGTATAAAATAAGTCGTTTTTCCGTATATTTTTTTAGTTCTACAATAGATACGCCCATATCTGTGGATTTTTGCGGGCATTCCCAAAAATAGACTGTGTAAACGTAGTATTACTTTCGAACGATTTACATTTATTAATGCGATGTTTCATTTTTGAACTTAACCAATGCAACGGAAACGCTTCAAATTTGACAGGTATTCATTGACGTCTATGCGTTCTTAAGAATATTTTAACCCTCGCACGACTTGGACGTTTTTCGGTCCGATCAGCTTGAGGTTGTAGTCATGAACGCTCCCGTATTGCTCGCTCAACTCGCCGGTTCCACCACGCAGACGACGCCGTCTCCGAAGAACCTGAAGCTCGAGAAGCCGCAGAACGGGCAAGCCGTTTCAGTCCATCTCGACGGCAATACGAAACTCGATTTTGCTGACATCGCGAGCGAGAAGCTGACCTTCGTGAAGGTCGGCGAAAAGCTGATCATCCTCTTCGACAACCAGTCGACGGTGACCGTCGATCCGGTGTTCGACTCGATGGGCAAGCCGCTCACCGATCTCGCTTTCGACATGGGTTCGGATCGCACGCTGACAGGCGAGCAGTTCGCGCAAACATTTCCGATCACCACCGATCAGTCCGTTCTGCCTGCAGCCGGCGGAGCAACTGGCCCGACGGGCGGTGCGAATTTCGGTGATGCATCCGTTCAGGCGCTTGGTGCTTCGGGTGCGCGCCTCGGTCTGCTGGCGGGCGAGGACGGTGGCAGCGGCTTCGACAATCTGGACGATGGAACGCCTAACCCGTCGCCGATTCCCGGCGGCGTGACGGCCGTCACGCTGAACGAAGACGGCTTTGCGGAAGGCAATCCCGGTGGTGCGGGCGATTCCGGTGGCATCGCTACGTCGGTCACGGGATCGTTGAACGTTGATTTCGGCACCGATTTTGTGAACCGCAGTTTCGCGTTCTCGCTTAATCAACCGACGCTGGCGGGCCTGACCTCGGACGGCCAGGCGGTGCAACTTGCATTCACCACCGTGAACGGTCAGCCGGTGATGATCGGCTATGTCGGCGGCGATTTCACCGTGGCTGCCAATCAGGTCTTCACGGTGTCGCTCGACGCGTCGTCGCTGCAGGGCAGCTACACCTTCACGCTGCTGCGCCCGCTCGATCATCCGATTCATGGCACCGAAGATACGATCAATCTCTCGATCAATGTGATCGCCACGGACGGCAGCGGTGACACCGCGCCCGTAACGATCTCGATTGGCATCAATGACGATACGCCGGTTATCGGCACGCCTGCGGACGCCGCGCTGACGGATCCGCTGTCCGGCAATCCGGCGACGCAGACGGGCTCGCTGGGAATCTCCTGGGGCGCCGACCGCTACAACGATCATGTTGATGGCGGCGTTTCCCCAACCACCGGCGGAACGGGTGATCGTTCGGTCGTGTTTGCCAATACGCAGGTGACGGCCACAGGCGACGGCACGACGGCGATCGGCACGCTGACGTCACATGGCGAGACGGTTCATTACGTATTGCTGGAAAACGGGACCGCGCTTGTCGGTTACACTGGCGATACGGCTCCGACGACGCTCCCGAGCGGCGAGGTTTCCAGCAATATTGTCTTCGTTGTGACGCTGTCCGACGCCAGCAATAGCGGCAGCTACGTCGTTACCCAATATCGTTCGCTCGATCACGATCAGGGCACGACCACGTTCCAGACGATCGACCTGGCTTTCAATTTCACGGCGACAGACAGTGATGGCGATACGGTCAACGGCACGCTGCATGCGGTAATCACGGATACGGTGACGGTCGTGACCGCCCCGGCCGACGACAGCACCCTGAGCGAAGGTAACGGCCAAATGCCGCCGAGCGAAGGCGGCGAGGAGATGCCCTCCTTGCTGGTGGTCGGCGGTTCATTTACGCCGAAAGACACGGGCAACGTGTCGCTACACATCGATTGGCGTTCCGACAATCAGAATCCGACTGCCGCTGGCGGCGCACATGATCGCTCGGTCATATTCACCCCAGCGACACAAACCGCTCTCGAAAGCCTCGGCCTGACCTCCGATGGTGCGACGATCATCTACACGATCTCCGCGGATGGCACTTTGCTGACGGCGACGACTGCGGCCACTGAAGGCCATAGCGCGCGCACGATCTTTACCGTGCAGTTGTCCGACAGCGGAAATGGCAGCTACGACTTCACCTTGCTGGACAATCTGGACCATCGGGGCAGTTCTGGAAGCAGTCAGGCGCTGACATTCGGTTTCATTGCAACCGATAGCGATGGCGACTCGACGGCTCCCGCGAATTTCACGGTCAACATTACCGACGATGTGCCGACGGCAGGTGGAATCGAGACTCGGACTCTGTCCGAGCAGACGCAGAACGGCCAGACGAATGATTTTGTCTCGACCTCGCTCGATAATGTTTCGCTGAATATCAATTGGGGCGCCGACGATGTGAACAACAACGGCGCGTCGATCGACCGGAAGGTCGCTTTCACGACCGCTGCAGCACCGTCCGGGCTCACCTCCAATGGTGAGACCATTACCTATACGCTATCCGAAAACGGAACGCTGTTGACCGCCGCGGCAGGTGACCGCGTGATTTTCACCGTAAAGCTGTCGGACGTCGATAGCGGCACCTACACATTCAAACTGCTGGATAATATCGATCACGTCGGAAACAATGGCGCGTCGATCGCGCTTGGTTTCAACTTCACGGCGACGGATGCCGACGGCGACCCGGTCAATTCGTCTTTCACGGTCAATGTCACCGACGACGTGCCGTCGACCGGCGAAATCGCCGGCCAGACCCTCTTCGAAAGCACGTCGACCGAGAGCTCCAACGCATTTATCGCGAAGGCCTTGAACGGCATCTCGCTCAATGTTGACTGGAATTCCGACGATGCCAACGCAGGCGGCACGAATGATCGCAGCGTCGCCTTCACTACCAGCTCGGCACCGTCGGGACTGACCTCGAACGGCGTGTCCATCGTCTACACACTGTCCGAAGACGGCACCTTGCTGACGGCGACTGCCGGCGCGCGCACGGTGTTCACCGTGAAGCTCTCCGACACTGGCAACGGCACCTATACTTTCAATCTGCTCGACAACCTGGATCACACCGGCGCGAACGGCGCCAGCCTGCCGCTGACCTTCTCGTTCACGGCGACCGACAGCGATGGCGATACCACGTCGCCGTCGTCGTTCACGGTGACTGTCACCGACGACGTGCCGAGCATCGGCTCCCCGGAAACGGCGACCGTCGTTGAGAGCACCAGCGCCTCGTCGTCGAATGCCTTCATCTCCGCGACCGCAACCGGCTCACTCGCCGTGGACTGGAATTCGGATGACAACAACCAGGTGTCGGGACCGGGAGCGAACGATCGCTCGGTGGCCTTCACTGCCGCGACGCTGACGAGCCTGAACGCGCTGCATCTGACCTCGAACGGCACGTCGCTGACCTTCAGCCTGTCGGATAACGGCCAGTTGCTGACGGCCAAGGCAGGCGGCACGACGGTCTTCACCGTTCAGCTGTCTGATACGGCCAACGGCACCTATACGTTCAAGCTGCTCGACAATCTCGATCACGCCTCAGGCAATGACAAGAATGACCTGGCGCTGACCTTCGGCTTCACCGCGACCGACAGCGATGGCGACACCACGGCGCCTGCCAGCTTCACTGTGCATGTGACCGACGATGTGCCGGTGGCAGGCGTGGGCGATACGCGCGGCGTGGACGAAGACGACCTCTTGAGCGGGACGTCGCCGAACCTCTTCGACCTGCAGGTCGGCGGCCGGCTGAACATCGATTGGAACTCCGACGATCACGATGGTGGGAATATCGCCAACCGTTCGGTGTCGTTCGAGCACACGACCGCTGCGGACAATGTCGCGGTGCGCGATGCCAATAATAATCTGGTGAACCTGACATCCGACGGAGCAGCCGTCCACTATGCTATTATTGGTGGGGAGCTCGTCGCCTATACCGGCAACAACCCGTTCTTCAACCGTGTGTTCGTCGTCTCGCTCGACGATGACAATACCGGCTCGTACACCTTCACACTGCTCGGACATGTCGATCATCCGACCGCAGATGGCCAGAACACGCTGACCTTCACGTTCGACTATACGGCGACTGACTCGGACGGCGACAAGAGCAGCAGCGTATTCAGCGTCACGGTCAAGGATGACGTGCCGACGATCGGCAACACGGAGTCGGAATCCGTTCGTGAAGACAGTCTCCCGACCACGTTCTATGACACGACATTCCCGGATGCGCCGAACTCGACCGTTCAGCTCGGCGATCTCAACATCAACTGGGGCGCCGACAACAATAATTCGGGCACCACGAACAACCGCTCGGTCATCTTCACGACCGCAGCCGGCGCCACTGGTCTGACCTCGGACGGCACCGCGATCGTCTATTCGATCTCCGCCGATGGCACGGTGCTGACCGCAAAGGCCGGCAGCCGCACGGTCTTCACCATCGAACTGTCCGATAGCAGCGATGGCAGCTACAAGTTCACGCTGTTCGACAATATCGATCACGCTGCGTCCGGTCCGAACGACGACAGCATGACTCTGTCCTTCGGCATCAAGGCGACCGACTCCGACGGCGACTCTGCGACGGCCTCTTTCGCTGTCACTATCGTCGATGATGCGCCTGAGGCGCATACCGGCGACAGCCGGACCATCAACGAAAACGACCTCTCGAACGGCACTTCGCCGAACGCATCGGGTCTGACCGCGACCGGTGATCTCAACATCTCATGGGGGTCGGACGACGCGAATCCGACCAGCGGTGGCGGGCTCGGCGATCGCGCCGTGGGCTTCCGTTTCAGCTCGGCGGCAGACAATGTCGACGCCGAGAACAGCTTTGGCCAGAATCTGACGCTCCGCTCGGACGGCCAGACGGTTCAGTACGCCTTCGACGGCAAGACGCTAGTCGGTTACATCGGCGCCAACCTGGCGAGCGGCACGCGTATTTTCGAAGTGACGCTCAGCGATGCCAATGACGGCTCGTATACGTTCAAGCTGCTGGGCAATCTCGATCACCCGGCCGGCAGCGGCGCCAATATCGTCAACCTGACCTTCAGCTACACCGCGACGGATGGTGATGGCGATACCAGCAGCAGCGTCTTCACGGTGACCATCCGCGACGACGTGCCGGAAATCGGCGCGCCGGTTGCCTCGACCCTGACGGAAGACACGACCGGAGCGGCCGGGTCCGAGACATTCGTGACCCAGACTTCGTTGAACAAGTCGCTCAACATCAATTGGGGGGCGGACGACAACAACAGCGGCACTGCAAACCGTTCGGTCGCGTTCTCTTCATCCATCGACACCGGCGACAGCGTGCACACCACGGGCTCCGGAAGTCCCGTGCTGAAGTCAAACGGTGTGACCGTTCAGTTCCTGCGGGTCTCCGATACGGAGATCTGGGGCATCGCCAACGACAATGGCGGCCAGCTGACGCTCAACGATCGCAAGGTGTTCCACATCACGCTGTCCGATTCGGGCAACGGCACCTACACATTCGAGCTGCTGGATAATATCGATCACGTGGGATCGGGGCAGGGCAGTGCGCTGTCACTGCAGCTTGGCTTTGTCGCTACAGATGCGGACGGCGACACCGACAGCAGCAGCTTCACGGTTACGATCAACGATGATAACGGCCGGCCGTCCATCGGAACGGCGGAAGCGGTCTCGGTCGATGAAGATGGGCTGATGGGCGGCAACACCCAGCCCGCCACCGGCGATCTGCCGGGCGCTGCGACGTCGGCGACTGGATCGCTTGCCATCTCCTGGGGAGCGGACGACAACAATTCCGGCTCGGCCGATCGTTCGGTTGCGTTCACCGGCATCACCAATGGCCAGAATGCATCGTCCAGCGCCGGTTTGCTGACCGTCGATGGCGTGCAGGTCAAGCTGTGGGTCGTCGGCGATACGGTCTATGGCTATACCGGCAACAACCCGCCAAATGGCTCGACGCCGCCCTCGGCCGGCAGCCAGGTGTTCACGGTCTCGCTCAGCGATCTCGGCGCGGGCAGCTACACGTTCAACCTGCTCAAGCATCTCGATCACCCGGCGGGTAACAACGAGAACGATATCAGCCTCAGCTTCGGCTATCGGGCCACGGATTCCGACGGCGATGTCACCGCGTCATCGACCTTCACGGTCACCGTCAATGACGACGCGCCGGTCACGACAGGTGCGATCACCGCGTCGAAGACGCTGGACGACGATTCATTCCTCGGCGGCAATGCCGGCGGCACCGGCGATGTCACCGATGCCACCTCGGCAACCGGCGCAGCCAGTGCGCTGTTCTCGGCCGGCGCGGACGGCTTCAAGAGCGTGGTGCTAAATGCGACCACGTCCTTCAGCGCGATCTACAAGGATGCCAACGGCTTTGCGCTGCAGGAATCCGTCTCCTGGGGATCGCCGAGCGTTTCCAATGGTGTCACCACCTGGACCGCAGTGGGGTCGGTCAGCGGCCTCACGGTGGCCACGCTGGCGATCGGTTCGAACGGTTCCTACACATTCACGACGTTCAAGCCATTGGTGCATCCGACGGCCGGGACCACGGAAGAAGATCTGTCGCTGACCTTCAACTACACCGTGACGGACGCCGACAACGACCCGGCCACCGGCTCGCTGACGGTCAAGGTCAATGACGACACACCGGTGTCGAAGGGCACCGTGACGGCTGCGACGACGCTCGACGACGAAGCGCAGACGCTGTTCCCAGCCAACACCGCAACGGTGACTGGCGATGTCTCCACGGACGTCAAGACGGTCTCCGGCGCTGCCGGCAGCCTGTTCACTGCAGGCGCAGACGGCGTGAAATCGATTGCGATGACGTCGGCAACCTTCGGCGTCATCTACAAGGACGCCAACGGTTTCGCGCAGACCGAGACCGCGACCTGGGGCTCGCCGGTGGTGGGCGCCAATGGTGTCACCACCTGGACGGCAACCAGCGCGCATTACGGCTCGGCCGCCGTGCTTGTCATCAATGCCGACGGTTCCTACAGCGTCACCGTCAACGCACCGGTCGTCCATCCCACCAACAGCGCGACGGAAGAGAACAAGGCGCTGACCTTCAACATCACCGTCACCGACGGCGATGGCGATACGGCGACCGGTTCGCTGACCGTCAATGTCAATGATGACACCGTCGTTCTCGGGACCGCCGTGGCCGGCTTCGTCGATGAAGGAAATCTGGCGGGCGGCAACAAGAATGACGGCTATCCGGGCGATCTGACGGCAGCCCAGGGCGACAACGGCACGCGTTCCACATCCGGTTCGCTGGCGATCGCCTTTGGCGCCGACGGCAAGGCTGCGACCGTCACCGGCGGCACCTCGACGCAGACATTTACGTTCAGTGGCACCAGCACGCTGACCGCAGATCTGATCGTCACCCAGGGCACGGTCAATCATCCGTCCGCCTCGGGCATCGTGTTCGGCGGTCTCAACAATCCGATCATCATCAATGCCAATGACAGCTTGCCGTTCAAGCTGGATGCGATCGATCTCGGACTGTCGGGCGCTGCAACGACGCCGACCGTCATCCTGAAGGGCTACGATTCCAACAACAATCTCGTCGCGACCTACACGTTGAGCGTGGCCAATGTGGCAGCGCTCACCTCTGGCACGCCTACGCATTTCGATGCCACGGGAACGCCGTTTGCGAACGTGCTGATCGACAGGCTCGAAATCTATACCGGTAGCGGCTTCAGCGGTTACGTGATGGCCGACAATCTGGTCGTCACGCAGAACACCGCCAGCGGCCCGGTCGTGCTCGATGCCGCCGTCACCTTCACAGACCACTCGAACGGACTGGCCAACCTCGTCGTCAAGGACGCCAACGGCCACGACGTGACCGCGTCGCTGACGTCGAACGGTCAGGCCGTTCATTATGCGATGATCGATGCCGTGACCCTTGTCGGCTACACCGGCGCCACCGCGCCGACGTCGCTGACCGACCCGCGCGTCGTGTTCTCGGCCGTTCTGTCGAGCGCCTCGGCGAACGGTTCCTACACCTTCACGCAGGTCGCAAACCTCGATCATCCGATCGCGGGCCAGGAGGACGATCTCACCTTCACCTTCAACTTTACTGCCAAGGACGGTGACGGTGACAAGGCGAATGGACATTTCACGGTCACCGTCGATGACGACGCGCCGGTGGCGACCGCTGCCGTGCTGACCGGTGCGGTCTATGAAAACGAACTGAGCACCGCTACCGGCGATCTGTCGACGGGCACTCAGGCCGGAAACGCCGACAACAAGAATGGTGACGCGGGTACCGACGATTCGATCCTCGTCGGGAATCTGTCCTCGCTCGTTTCAATGGGCGCGGATTCGGCCGGTAGCTTTGTGGTTGAGACCACGAATCTGTCCGCATCGCTGACGTCGCTGACCTCGGGCGGCGTTGCGCTGACCTATACGGTGGTTGGCAACACGCTGATCGCCTGGGCTGGTACGAACCAGATCTTCACCTTCGCGGTCGATGCGACGACCGGCGCTTATACGTTCACGCTCAAGGGGCAGATCGATCACGTTGCGAATTACGTGATCGATAATGCCTCGATCCCGGTCGCGGCGATTGACCAGCCCGGCGAAATCTATGCGGTCGCGGCGATCAACGGCAATCCTCGTGCTTTTGAAGGCCGCTTGCCGGACGGCGATGTCATCATCAGCGTCACGAACAGCGGAAACACGGCCGTCAACTGGGTTCTGCATAGCACTGGCGGCGGCACCGATTATCCGCTGTCGATTGCTGCAAACACGACGATCTTTATCAACGTTGGACAAATCTCGACGCCGCCCAACGCGCATTTCGAACTGACCGGACCGAGTGCCCCGAACGGGCAGACGACGGTGAATTCGGGTCATCAGGATATCGTCGCTACCGGCGGAACAGATGCGCTTGCGCTCGATCTGTCTTCGGCGGTGACTGTGCGCGATGGCGACGGTGATACCGTTGCGCTGCACGACCAGCTCACTGTGACCATCACCGACGATGCTCCCGTGATCGTCAGCTCCGCGGTGGTTGGAACCGTCGACGAGACCAATACGCCCCTGGTGCAGGTCGCTTATGGCAGCCTGAAAGTCAGCATCGGCGCGGACAAGATCGGCGCGCATATGGACTTTGCGACGTACGGCAACGGCACGCCGCAGCATCCGGCCAGCCTGTCCTCGGATGGCGTGGGGCTCAACTACGTGCTGCGCACAACCGAATATGGCGAGAAGCAGCTCGTCGCCTTCAAGTTTGGCGACACGGTCGACAATCCCGTCTTCATCGTGGCGCTCAGCTCGCCCTCGAATCCGACCTATATCTTCACGCTATTCCAGAATCTCGATCACGCCCCCAATTCGAACACGATGGATCTGGCCTTCACGATCCGCGTGACCGACGGGGACGGCGACTATGTGGATCAGACGATCCACGTCAACGTGACGGATTCGGTCCCGACCATTCCGGCGACGACGGTTCAGCGCGCGGACGTCCAGGACGATGCGCTGGTCAACGGCAATCCCGAGGCCGGCGATACGGCGACCGCGTCGGGTACGCTCAGCTTCAACTACGGTGCAGACAGCAACGGCCATCTGTCCTGGGTCAGCGCGACCTTGCCGAACGGCGGGTTCTCAAGCGTTGTCAACGGCAACGTTTTCGAAATCTACCAGCTGCAGAACAGCGTGAACGTGAAGGTCTTCACGGTCACCCTCAATCCGACCACCGGCGAATATCAGGTGCAGCAGCTCGCAGCCGTCCATCATCCGGACGGCGCCGGCGAACTCGGTGAGACCTTCAATCTCACCTATCGCGTGACCGACGGTGACGGCGATTACGTGGACGGCTCGCTCAGCGTGGTGGTCGGCGACGACGTGCCGGTGATCATTGGCAACGCGACGCAGGTCAATCTGCTCAGCAATGGCGATTTCTCGGGCGGCAGCGCCTGGCACGACGCGTCGTACGGCGCCTGGGCGACCGAAGCGACCGGCTGGAAGATCTCCGGCACGGTACCCGGCCAGACGGGTGTTCAGCTCGAGCGCGTCCCAAGCGGCTATTTCGGGGTTGTGACGTCGAATGGCGAGCCGATGGTCGACCTCGGTGCAACGCCGGGCAACATCGCAATCTCCCAGACCCTGACCGGTCTGACGGTCGGCCAGCACTATACGCTGAGCTTCGAAATCGGCACCTACGATCCGTCGTCCTCAGGACTCCAGGTCTATTGGAACGGGCAGCTCGTCGGCACCTATGCGCCGGGCTCGACCATGGCCATCCAGACGCTCGACCTCATCGCGGCGGGCGGTCCGAATACCGTCACCTTCAAGGAAGTCGGCAACGCATCGGACAACACCGGCACCTATCTGGCGAATGTCAGCCTGGTTCAGGCGTCGTCGACGTCGCTGCCGCTCTTCCACGCGGATATCGGCGAGGATGGCTCGTCCGTCGTGTCGCTGGTCAGCGGGACCAACTACCGCTTCGGTGCCGATGGCCCGGGCTCGGTGGCGTTCGACACCGTCCATGCCACCATTTCCACCCCGACCGGCACCCTGATCGGCGTGCCGTCGATGTCCTACGACCCGGTCACCGGCAAGGTGACGGTCAATCCGGGCTGGGGCTTCAACGGCCTGAGCGAAGGCGAGATCGCAACCCTGTCGGTGCCGTTCACGGTCACGGACTCGGATGGCGATACCAAGACCGGAATCTATCAGTTCACGATCCACGGCACGAACGATGCCGTGAGGACGTCGGAAGGCTTCCCTGATGCAGGGACGATGACCGAATATGCGGAGACCGATCCGCGCGCCGGCTCTTCGACTGATCGCGTCGAATTCGATGCACCTCCCGGATATGGCGGTCTCAACGGTGGCGGCTTCTGGATCTATGACGACCAGGGCGATACCCATACGCTGACCGTGACGCCGCAGGCCGCCGGTTATCTTGGGCATCTCACCGCAGTCGTCTCGGAAGAGACGGTGAACGACGGTGCAGGCTTCGTTAACTGGCAGTATCACGTCACCGATGCCGACCTGAATCCGCTGGCGCAAGGCGAAACCAAGATCGAGAAGTTCACGATCACGGTCGCCGATGGTCATGGCAGCACCACCTCGCGCGAGATCACCGTCACGCTGGTCGGCACCAACGACTCGCCGGTGATCACGACTTCGTCGGCTTCGGCCATCGTGTTCGAGAACGGCGATCTCGATGCAGTCGGGGCTGATCAGGCCGCGAACTTCCACTTCGAACCGAACGTCAATGTCGATACGTTCCTGCAGACGCATCTCGTCAGCGGCGTCAATATGGCGACCCTTCTGACGCAGGTTCAGGCAGCCATCGGTCCGCAGGCGAGCCTTGCGGACGCGATTGCCACGGTCTGGGACTACATCGACGACAACGGCAGCTACTACAACAATCTGCTGAACGAGATGTCGGCCCGGCTCGGTGTCGAATATGCCAAGTATCTCGAGGCAGGCGGCAAGCCGCTGCTGGATGTCATCGCGAAGTATGTTGCTGATGGCGATAGTGACGGCATCGCGGATCGTCTGCAGAGCCTGCACGACAACCTGCTGGGTAACCTGCATGGCCCGTCGCTGATCGATAAGCTGCTGGGCGCAGGTCAGGGGTCGAATCCGAACCCGGTTCCTGGTGTCTATGCAGATATCGTCAACCTGCTATCGAACGCCGGCCTTTCAGATCTGCTGTCGCGTCCGATCTACGGCGGCTACGAGACCGATACGAATACGTCGCTGGCCTGGGACCAGCAGCATGGTCTGGTGCCGGTCGCGGCCGGTCAGCTGGCGGCGACGGATGTCGATCACGGTGCAGTACTGACCTGGTCGGGCACGACGACGACGGCCTTTGGCACGTTCACGATCAGCGCGAGCGGTGCCTGGACCTACACGCTGAACCAGAGCGGTGAGGCGGACAAGCTTGCGGAAGGCGAGACGAAGGTCGAGACCTTCACGGCGACGGTGACGGATGAGTTCGGTGCAACCGACACCATTCCGGTCACGATCACCATCAAGGGCGCCAATGACGCGCCGGTCGTCGATCTGAGCGGTCCAGCCACCGCCGGCAACGATGTCTCGGTCGGCGCCGTCGAGCAGATGGCGCAGTGGATCTTCAACAGCGCCACGATCACCGATGTCGATTCCTCGACGATGCATTCCATGAAGGTGACCTTGACCAGCCAGCCCGACGGGCTCGGCCTCGAAGGTCTGTCATTGAATATGACTGCAACCAATGCCCTGACAGCAGCCGGTCTGACCTATAGCTACGATGCCGCGACCGGCGTTCTGACCATCACCGGCGACGCGTCGACGGCGACCTATCAGACCATTCTGCGCGGCGTCGTCTATCAGTATACGGGCGATGCACCGAGCACGGGCGATCGGACTGTCACGGTCGTCGTCAATGACGGTCTCGACAGCAGCATCTCGCATACGGGGACAGTTCATATCGCCCCGATGAACGATCCGCCGGTTCTCGGCGGCACGCTGTCGGCCAATGTGGTCGAGGGTGGCACTCACGTTCTCACTGCAAGCGAACTCGGTTATACCGATCCGGACAACACCTCGAGCGAGGTCGTGTTCCGTGTGTCCAACGTGCAGCACGGCGTCATCACGAATGGCGGCGCTCCGGCGACGTCGTTCACGGCCGCCGAGCTTGCCGCCGGCCTGATCAAGTTCACCCATGACGGGTCGGACGATGCGCCGACGACCTTCCAGGTCGCTGTCGAGGACGGCAACCAGGATGGCTCGACGCCGGTTCCGGGCACCTTCACCTTCACGGTGCTGGGCGTCAACGACGCGCCGGTCAACACGCTGCCTGCCGGCTCTCTCACGGTGAACGAGGATACCCCGCTCGCCATCACCGGTCTGTCGATCAGCGACAGCGATGCCGGCAGTTCGACGATGACGACGACTCTGTCGGTCACCAGCGGCACGATCACCGTGCTGGGCGGATCGGGCGTCACCGTCACCAATAACGGCACGGGATCGGTCACGCTTTCGGGCAGCCAGGCCGACATCAATGCCGCGCTGGCCCAGAACAACGGCGTCGTCTACCAGGACGCGCTCAACCACAATGGCGGCGTCGACCTCACGGTCACCACCTCCGACCTCGGCCATAGTGGTTCGGGCGGCACCCTGACCGACACCGATACCATCCACATCAACGTCACCCCGGTGAACGACGCTCCGGTGATCGTGGGCTATACCTCCGGTGCAGGCGCTGGAGAGGATGCTGCGATGTATCCCCCAGTAAAATACATTGGGAACATGGCAGTTTCCGATCCGGATGGCGGCCCGCCGATCGGACAACTCGTCGGCACGGCCATCTCCGTGAGCAGCGGTTCGCTGACAACCGCTCAGCAAGACGCCATCACGGCCGCGCTGATCACTGGAAAGTTTGCTTTCACCGACGTCACCACGGATGCGAACGGCAACAAGGTGGTCAATTGGGAACTGACCGCGCCGGGCGCAGTCAATCTCGACTTCCTCGCAGCAGGCCAGAATCTGACCGTCACTTTCAACATGGCGGTCAGCGACGGAATGGCGACGTCGAGTACTGTGAGCTATAATATTGTCTTCGCGGGTACCAACGATGCGCCGGTCGCTGTCGCAAATAGTGTTGCCGTGAATGAGGATGCCACCGTATCGGCAACGACCTATGCGACCGGCGTTCTCGGCAACGACAGCGATGTCGATAGCGGTGATACCCTCAATGTATCGGCTATCCTGGCAGGCACTTCGGGCACCGCAGTCGCCGTCAGCAGTGATCTGTCCAGCCCGACCGTGATTGCCGGCACCTACGGCAGTCTCACGATCAAGGCCGACGGTACGTTCCAGTATTCGCCCAACAACAGCGCTGCGCAGTCGCTGGCTGCGGGCGCGCATGCCACGGATGTCTTCACCTATACGGTGGTTGATTCACACGGCGCGAGCACGACCAGCACGTTGACGATGAACATCACTGGCGTGAACGATGTTCCGCACCTCAACTACGTCTCCAGCTCAATGACGGAAGATGCTGGTTCGAAGGTGTTCGATGTTCTCGGCAATGGTAACGCCACGCTGGATCCTGACAGCGGTGCCCCGAACAACGTGACGCTCGGCACGGTCACCGTGTATGGCGGCAGCGGATATCAGATCGATGCCAGTGACGTTGAAGTCACCTGGACCACGGGTGGCATTCAGGTCAAGCTGATCGGCGATGACTGGAACAAGCTGCCGACGGCCGCGCAGCTCGTGGTCAGCGTTGGCTATACGCTGCACGGCGATCAGCCGACCGATCTGGCCAATCAGTCGCTCGATGTGACGGTGACCGGCGTCAATGACGCGCCGGTGCTGGATGCGAGCAAGACGCCTTTCATGAGTGTCGGTGAGGGAGCAGGAGTGCCGTCGGGCGCCGTCGGCAGCCTCGTGTCCGCTCTGATCGGAATCGGCAACTACAGCGACGTTGACGGCACGGGCAGCGGCATTGCCGTCACCGGTGCGGGCAATACCCATGGTACCTGGTATTATTCGCTCAACGGGGGCAGCAGTTGGGTTGCGGTCGGCGCGGTATCGGACACTCAGTCCCTACTGCTGACCTCCACGGCGCGCGTCTACTTCAAGCCGGCTGCAGGCTACACGGGCACTGCCGACGAACTGACCTTCCGTGGATGGGACGCCCTCGCCGGCGAGGGCGGGAAGGTCGACACCACGAGCAATGGCGGCACGACGCATTACTCGGCAGCCTCCGATACGGTCAGCGTCACGGTGGCCAGCGCAAATCATGCGCCAGATCTCGTCAACGGCACTTACGGTGGCACGGTGACGGGGCAGGTGCATGCTTTGCCGGCCAGCGCGCTGGTCAACGGCAGCTTCGAGTCCGGGGGGACGGGATGGACTGTCGCAAGCCAGGAAGGTGGAGCGAGCTTCTCGTCGAACTTCCCGGCTGATGGCTCGGGGAACTTCACCGCCAATTCGTTCGGCCAGGCCACAGGCATCAAGACGCAATTGACGCAGGTCGTCGATACGCTTCCGGGCCTCCAATACACCTTGTCGTTCCAGGTGCTTTCGGTGTCGCTGACCCCGGGTGCCCACGTCTATGTAAACTGGAATGGCGTTCAGGTCCTGGCCGTTGCGACGGCTCAAGCTTCAGGCAGCTATCACACCTTCACCGCCACGGTCACGGGAACAGGACACGACACCCTTCAGTTCGGTGTCGATGATCCGAACAACAATCCCGCAACATTCGATTCCTGGCGGTTCGATGCGGTTTCGCTGACGCCGGCTGCACATTACGAATCCACGTCGGGAACGATCGCTTTCACCGACCTGGATGCCGCCGATACCCATTCGGTGACGGTGTCGACGCCGGTGGGCAGCAACTATATCGGCACTTTCGTGCCGACGGTCGATGACGTGACTCATCAGGTCAAGTGGACCTTCTACGCCAGCGACACCGATCTTCAGGCGATGACCAGCAGCACTGCCAATCAGACCTACACCATCAAGATCAGCGACGGTCACGGCGGGTTCGATACGCAGGACGTGACGGTGACGGTTGCCAAGCATGTCGACGCGGCGCCGGTCATCACCTCGTCGGCACAGACCGGCTCCGTGACCGAGGACGCCTCGATCGGTGTCGTCAATCTTGTCCAGAATCCAACTTTCGAACTGCCCGACATCTTTAATCCCGTGCTGACGCCGTGGACCGTCAGTGGCGCAGGGCAAGTGCACATCAATGGCAGCGGCGCGAACGGTAGCGTTGATGCGGCTTACCTCGATCAAAACACGACGCTCAGCCAGACCATCACGACGCAGATCGGAACGACCTATACGATCGACTTCTTCCTGCACAATTACGGCACGCCGTTCAGCGTCAACATCAACGGAACACCGGTCTGGACAACGAGCAACGTCGTCTCGAGTTGGACGGAATATTCGGTGACGTTCACTGCGACGTCGACATCGACCGTGTTGTCCTTCGCCACCACGGGCGTAAACGGCGCCGATATTGATGAAGTCTCGGTCCAGGCGGGAACCAAGCACATCGTCGCGGGGATCGAAACGAACGCGGGAACGATCACCTACACCGACGCCGACTTAGGTGACACCCACACTGTGGCGGCAAGCGGGCCGACGTTCACATGGTCGGGTGGCTCGCTGTCGCAGGCCCAGATCGACGCATTGACGAACGCCAGTTCGCTGACGCTGAACGCGACGGACAGCGCGGGGACCGGACAGGGATCGGTTGCTTGGAAGCACAGCATCGCCGACAGCGCGATCCAGTTCCTGAACGCAGGCCAGACCTTGACCGAGACCTATACGGTCACGATCGATGACGGCCAGGGTGGCACCACGTCCCAGCAGGTGACAATCACGATCAACGGCACCAACGAGCCGGTCGCGCCGACGGGCCAAACAGGTACACTCGCTATTACCGAAGACGTGACGCGCGTCCTGACGCTGAGCGACTTCGGCTACAGCGATGCCGACGGCGACGCGATGGCGAGCGTCAAGATCAGCTCGATATCGATCACCAACGGCAAGCTGTTGTACGGCACCTCCCAGGTGACCAACAATCAGGTCATCTCCGCGGCCGATATTCTTGCCGGCATGCTGTCTTTTGCGCCTGCTGACGACCTCCGGAGCGGCAACAGCACCAATGGAACGTTCGCCTTCAAGGTCACCGACAGCAGCGGCATGACTGATGCCACGTCGCGGACGATGACTTTGGCTATCGGGGCGGATCAGTTCGACGCAGCAACTTCGAGCAGCGGTGGCACCACCGTGACGGCGGCGGCACTGAATTCGGGATTTGGCTCATACAGCGAGAGTGGCGGAAGCGGTGACATCTTCCGCATCACCACGAGCGGGGCCACGACCTATACGAACCTGAACTTCCTGCGCAGCGACAACAATCTGGAGGTTGGCTGGTCCGCCAGTGGCGGTACCGGATACGCGACGCTGCTCAATCAGTACGGAAACAGCAATCAGTTCTTCGAGACATTCCACTTCCAGAATGGCGGCTCCTACGCCGGCTATACATTGGCAGGGACGTCAAGTGGCGGCGCCTACACGTTGTTGTCGGGGCTGACGTCCAACAGCGGCTTGAACCTCATCATCGCCGGCACTGAAGGCAACGACACCATCAGCACCATCAATGGCACGGGCAACAACCTGTTGTTCGGCAATGGTGGCAGCGACACCATCACCGGCGGCTCGGGCAACGATCTGATTGTTGGCGGCCTCGGGAATGATACGCTTGGTGGCTGGTCAGGAAATGACACCTACGTGTTTGGCCTGACCGACGGCAACGATACCATTAGCGAATTCACCGGCACCGATCGCATCGTCATCAAGACCGGCGGTGCGGCGATGTCTGGCCTGTTCGCCTACGACAACAATGCCACCAGCAGTCTCGGAGATCTGGTGATCCAGTATAATGGCCAGCAGATCACCGTTCAGAATCATTTCTTCATGAACGGGTACGAGGTCGAGGCCATCAACTTCGACGGCGGGTCGGTGTACGGCTATGCCCTCGGAAGTAATGACTACGCGATCCCGACCGGTGTCGCGGCGGATCCATTCGAAGTCGGTGGCTACCGAACCATATCGATTGCGTCGGGCAATAACTTCATCTCCGGCGAAATCGATACGGCGAACAAGATCACCGGCGGCAGTGGCAATGATCTGATCTTTGGCGGTGACCAGGGCGATATCCTCGCCGGCGGCAACGGCAATAATCTGATCGTTGGCGGCAAGGGCAACGACACGCTGGGCGCCGGCACCGGTAATGACGTCTACGCTTTCGGCATGACTGACGGCACCGATACGATTACGGATACCAGCGGAACCGATGCAATCTTCATCGCGACCCGTGGTGCCGCGATGTCGATGCTCACTGCAACCGACAACAACAATGGCAACAGCCACGGCGATCTGGTGATCCAGTACAATGGACAGCAGGTCACGGTGGTGAACCATTTCGACGGCGGTGCGTCGGGAGCCAATTCGGTCGAATCGATCGCATTCGATGGCGGCTCGGTCTACGGCTACGATCTTGGTACCGCTTCCTACGCCATTAGCAATCTGGACCCGAACAATGCCGGTGGTGCCCGTACCGTCGACCTTTCTGCGACATCGGTAAACAACTTCATCGCGGGCGAGGATGGCACCTCCAACGTTATCACTGGTGGCAGTGCCAAGGATCTGATCTTCGGCGGCAGCCAGAACGACACACTGTCAGGCGGTGCCGGCAACGATCTGATCCAGGGCGGAGCCGGAGACGATATCTTGATGGGCGGACTTGGTAACGACGTCTTGCGGGGCGGCTCGGGAGCCGACACGTTCAAGTTCGGCGCGGGTCACATTGGTGCGGCTAACCTCGATTCGATCCTCGATTTCAGCAATGCTGAAGGCGACAAGATCGACATATCGGGCTTGCTCGATAGCATTGCCGGCGTGCAGGCGGATGGATCGAACATCAATAGCTACGTTCATCTGGCGCAAAGCGGGAATAACGTTGTCGTGCAGGTCGACACGACCGGAACCGGCAATTTCTCGGGCACATCGCATGATGTCGCGACACTGGTCGGCTACGGCACCAGTAATGCAGACATCGTGAACATGGTGTTCAAGAACACCGATCATACGATGACTGCGTAAGACGTCGGCTGGGCCGGTGGTCTGGCCGTCCTCTCGACGCAGAAAAAAGAAAGCCCCCGAAGATCGGGGGCTTTCTGTTTTAGGCCGACGGACCTTGCGGGACGCCGTAACCCGTCGTCCTAGATCTTCTGTCCCTGCGGCGCCTTCGGCAATGCCGGCACCATACCGCCGGTCCCGCCCACATCGATCCTGATCCGCTGCACTTCGGTGCGGCCCGCCGGATACTTCACCTCGATGGTCACTTCATCGCTGCCGACGAAATCGGCCTTCGATTGATAGAAGGCGATGAAGCCCGGCACTTCGAGCGCGAGGCACTGCTTGTAATTGGTGGCGCTGACCTTGCCGCGCTTGATGCTGATGGTGCCGTTCGCGGGCGGGGTCACCATGCGCAGGGCGGGCAGGGTGCCCGAGGTGCAGTCGGGCTGCACATTCAGATAGACGCCGACCTGGAAATTGCGCGCCGATGGTCCGCGCACATTGCGTTCGACGACCTTCGGGGTATCGGGCGTGGGGGGCGGTGCTTGCGGTGTAGCGGCTGCGGGAGGCGGTGTTTGCGCAAACGCGGAGGTTGCGTGGCTGGAACTGGCGATTGCTAGCGACGCGGCAAGACCGGTCGCGATGGCATGTCGGCGAAACATGGAATCACTCTGATGTCGGCACGCGATCGAGACGATCCGCCCGCATTGAGGATGCCGTAAAAGCGCTGCAATATCAATCGATCACAAGCAATCCAGAGCCTCATGGATCGATTCGGTCCGAACCGGCCGCAGGGTGTAATTCTTTGAATCAAAACGTGTTTGGGTAGCTTTTGCAGGGCAATCGCCACATCTGTGGCGGGCATGCTAGGAGACTCCCGGCGCCGGTATGGTGAATCGCCGCGTGCGCGCCTTTAAGAATTCTGAGGTTTGTTGATGGTGTCGAAAGAAAGTTCCGCAGCGAAGGATGCTGCTCGCACGCTGCGTGTCGGCGTGGTGGGCGCAGGTGTCATGGGCACCAATCATGGCCGTGTGCTGGCCGGGCTGCCGGGCATCGAAATGGTCGGCATCGTCGATCCCATGCTCGAACATCGCACCCGCGCCGAGAAACTGATCGGCTGCAAGACCTTTGCCGATCTGGACGGGTTGCTGGCCGCCGGCGTCGATGCGGTGACCATTGCAGCACCGACTCACCTGCATCATGAAGTTGCGCTGGCCTGCATCGCCCGGGGTATCCATGTCCTGGTCGAGAAGCCGGTGGCATCGACCGTGGAAGAGGGACGCGAGATCGTCGAGGCTGCGCGCAAGGCCAAGGTCACGCTGATGATCGGCCATGTCGAGCGTTTCAATCCGGCGGTCGCCACCATCAAGAAGGCGATCGAGGGTGAGGACATTCTCTCCATCGGCATTACGCGCGTTGGCCCGTTTCCGCCGCGCATGTCCAATGTCGGCGTTGTCATCGATCTCGCCGTGCATGACATCGACCTGATCTGCTGGTTCACCGAGAGCGACATCGTCGAGGTGCAGCCGCAGCTTGCCTCCGCCATCGCCGAGCGCGAGGACATCGCGCTGCTGCAGTTCCGCACGGCATCCGGCGTGCTCGCCCATATCAACACCAACTGGCTGACACCGTTCAAGGCGCGCACCGTCACGGTGGCGACGCGCGGCAAATATGTGATGGGCGATCTGCTGACACGGCAGGTCACCGAATGTTTCGGCTTCCAGACCGATGGCAGCTATTCGATGCGCCATCTGCCCGTCGGGCAGGACGAGCCGCTGCGCGCCGAACTCCTGGCGTTTCTCGATGCGGTGCGGACCGGCGGCGTGCCGGCCGTGACTGGCGAAGAGGGCGTCGCCTCGCTCGAAATCGCCATCCAGTGCCTTGAAGCGCCGAAGACGCGCACAGCCACAGCGACGCGTCCGGCACCCCGCAAGGTAGTTGGCTAACGCAAGCGCGACCCGGCGCATGCATGCGCCGGCGTCCACTATCCAGACCTCAACACGACTTTCTGCAGGCCCAGCATCATGAACCAGCACACGCGCATCGACCCTGTTCCCTTCATCGATCTTGGCGCCCAGCGCCAACGGTTGGGGTCGTCGATCGACGAGGCGGTCACCCGCGTGCTCAATCACTGCCAGTTCATCAACGGGCCCGAAGTCGCCAAGCTCGAGGCTGAGCTCGCCAATTATTGCGGCGCCAAGCATGTCATCAGCTGCGCCAGCGGCACAGACGCGCTGATGATGGTGCTGATGGCGAAGAAAGTCGGCCCCGGCGATGCGGTGCTGTGCCCGTCCTTCACCTTCTGCGCCACCGGCGAGGCTGTGGCGCTGGTCGGCGCGTCGCCCGTGTTTGTCGAAGTCGACGAAGTCACTTTCAATATCAGCCCAGAGTCTGTGAAGCGCGGCATTGCCGCGGCCAGGAAGGCCGGCCTCAAGCCCCGGGCAATCATCCCGGTCGATCTGTTCGGCCAGCCCGCCGATCTCGACGCGATCACGGCGATTGCGGAGGCTGAGGGCCTGTTCGTGCTGGAAGATGCCGCGCAGGCATTCGGTGCCACTTATAAAGGCAAGCGTATCGGCACCTCGGCGCTCGCCACCACCACCAGCTTCTTCCCGGCCAAGCCGCTCGGCTGCTTCGGCGACGGCGGCGCGATCTTCACCGATGACGACCAGCTCGCCGAGGACCTGCGTAGCATCCGCATCCACGGCCAGGGCTCCGACAAATACGACAATGTCCGTTTGGGCATCACCGGCCGCCTCGACACGATCCAGGCTGCGGTGCTGCTGGAAAAGCTGAAGATCTTCGACGACGAAGTGGCCGCCCGCAACAAAGTAGCCGACCGCTACGCCCGCAGTCTCGGTAATCTCGTCACCGTGCCACGAGTCGCCGAAGGCAACACGTCGATCTGGGCCTGCTACACGATCCGACTGCCCAAGGGCACTGACCGCGACGCGTTTGCCAACGCGCTGAAGGCGCAGGGCATTCCATCAGCGATCTATTACGCGAAGTCGATGCATATGCAGACGGCCTATAAGGATTATCCGGTCGTCGATGGCGGCCTGCCGGTCTGCGAGGCGCTGTCGGCCGATGTCATCAGTCTGCCGGTTCATGCCTATCTCGACGAAGCCACCCAGGATCGTGTCATCCAGGCTGTGCGCGACGCGCTTGCGACCTGATTTGGCCGTTTTGCACAGCCGCTTCATGCTGTAGAAGCGGCTGATGCTGGGACGCATTTTCACTGTCGGCGGATATACGCTGCTCTCGCGGATCACTGGCTTCGCGCGCGACATCATGCTTGCGGCGATCCTTGGCGCAGGACCGGTGGCCGATGCCTTCTTCGTGGCGCTGCGACTGCCCAATCATTTTCGCGCTATTTTCGCCGAAGGGGCGTTCAATGCCGCCTTCGTGCCGGCCTATGCCCATGTGACGGGGAAGGGCGGCCCGCAATCGGCGCATCTGTTCGCCGACCGCATTTTCACGCTGCTGTTTGCATCGCAGGTCGTGCTGCTCATCCTGGCCATCCTGTTTATGCCACAGGCCATGAGCATTCTCGCGCCGGGCTTCACTGACGACCCCGTCCAGCGCCATCTTGCCATCGAGCTGACACGCATCACCTTTCCCTATCTGCTGCTGATCACGCTGGTCACGCTCTATGGCGGCATGCTGAACGTGATGCAGCGGTTCGCCAGTGCCGCGGCGGCCTCGATCTTCCTCAATATCTCGATGATGGCCACCCTGGCGCTCGCCACCTTTTTTCCGAGCGCGGGTCATGCCGCTGCCTGGGGCGTGCTGATCTCCGGCGTGCTGCAATATCTGCTTCTCGCCGGTGACTTGCAGCGCCATGGCGGGTTACCGCGTTTCGCGCCGCTGCGCCTCGACGAGGACGTGCGCGGCTTCTTCCGCGCGCTCGGCCCGGCGACGCTGGGCTCCATGGGCACGCAGGTCGCATTGTTTGCCGACACCATCATCGCGACCTTCCTGCCGGTCGGCGCGCTATCGGCGCTGTATTATGCCGACCGTCTCAACCAGTTACCCATCGGGGTGATCGGCATCGCCATCGGCACGGTGCTTTTGCCGGAAATGTCACGGCGGATGGCGGCAGACGATCACGTCGGCGCCATGGGCGCGCAGCGCCGCGCCTTCCTGTTCACACTGCTGTTCTCGCTGCCCTTCGTCGCTGCATTTCTCGTGGTGCCCGACGTCATCATGCGCGCGATGTTTGCCCGCGGGGCCTTCACCAAGGCCGATGCTGCGGTCGCTGCGGCGACGCTCGCCGCCTATGCCGTAGCGCTTATCCCCTTCGTGATGATCCGCAGCGCGGTAGCAACCTTCAATGCCCGCAAGGACACCACGACGCCGATGATTGCCGCGCTCACCGGCATCGCAGTCAACGTCGCGCTGAAGCTTCTGCTGATGGGGCCTCTGGCGCAGATCGGCCTCGCGCTTGGCACCGCGGCGGGCGCCTGGATCAATCTGTTGCTGGTCATCTTCTTTGCCATGCGCGCAGGCTATCTCGAATTTGACAGCGCATTTCTGCTGGCGCTGGGCAAATTCGCTCTGACCGGCGTGGTCCTCGCGGCGGTGCTGTGGGGCGCCGCGCGTCTTGCGGCGGAGCAGTTTGCGGGCCTTACCAGCCTCCGCGACGAAGCGACGCTGGGCGTTCTCATCATCGTGACTTTGGTTGTCTATTGCGTATCGATTCTGGCGCTGTTTGGCAGGAGCTGGCTTCGCAATCTGGTGCGCCCCCGCTAACTCGCGCGAACGTGTCTCATGTCGCGTAGCGATATTGCACCGCCCACTTGCCGTCCTCCCTTTGCTGTGTAGATTGTTTCTAAATTGCAGTCGGAGGACCAATGGCCCCCATCAAATTCGGCGTCGGACAGAGTGTCCTGCGTAAGGAAGACGACGCCCTCATTCGTGGCCGTGGCCGCTATACCGACGATCATGCGCCCGCCGCGTTGCATGCCCTTGTGCTGCGCTCACCGCACGCCCATGCCAATTTCACCGTCGATGTCAGCAAGGCGCGCACGCTTCCAGGTGTCGCTGCGATTCTGACGTCAGAGGACACCAAGGACCTTGGCGGTCTGCCGTGCCTGTTCAATCTTGAGGATCATCCTTTCACCGGGCCGGATTATCCGATCCTCGCCGCTGGGGAAGTTCGCCATGTCGGCGACGCCGTGGCCTTCGTCGTTGCGGAGACTGTTGCGCAAGCGCGCGATGCGATTGAGGCGATCGAGGTCGACTGGAAGCCGCTGCCGTCTGTGAACGGTCTGGTCAATGCCGTCGCCAAGGGCGCGCCGCAAGTGTGGGCCAAGCATCCCGGCAACATCCTGTTCGATGTGCCGATCGGCGACAAGAAGGCGGTCGATGCGGTGTTCGCCAAGGCGCCAGTCGTCGCCGAAGTGAAGATCGTAAATCCGCGCGTCATCATCAACTACATGGAGACGCGCGCGGCGATTTGCGAATACGATGCCAAGCGCGATTACATGACGCTGACCATCGGCAGCCAGGGCAGCCATCGTCTGCGCGACATCCTCTGCGACAACGTGCTGAAGATGCCGAAGGACAAGATGCGCGTGATCTGCCCCGATGTCGGTGGCGGTTTCGGCACGCGGCTGTTTCCCTATCGCGAATATGCGCTGGTGGCCTTTGCCGCCAAGAAGCTTGGCAAGAATGTGAAGTGGGCGGCGGACCGCACCGATCACTTCCTTGGCGACGCGCAGGGCCGTGACAACGTCACTCATGCACGCATGGCGCTTAGCGAGGACGGCAAGTTTCTCGCCATGGATGTCGACTTGATGGCCGATATGGGCGCGTATCTGTCGACCTTCGGGCCGTATATCCCGCATGGCGGCGCCGGCATGCTGCCGGGGCTGTACGACATCCAGGCCTTCCATTGCCGGGTCCGCACGGTGTTCACGAATTCAGTGCCGGTGGATGCCTATCGCGGCGCGGGCCGTCCCGAAGCGGCCTATGTGGTCGAGCGTCTTGTCGATCAATGCGCGCGCAAGCTCGGCATGTCCCCCGATGCGATCCGCCGCAAGAATTTCATTCCGCCAAAGGCGATGCCGTACAAGACCGCGACCGGCAAGGTGTACGACTCCGGTGATTTCACCGCGCATATGAAGCGCGCGATGGATGTCGCGGGCTGGAAGGAGTTTCCAAAGCGCGCCAAGGCCGCGAAGAAAGAGGGCCTGGTTCGCGGTATCGGCATGGCCACCTATGTGGAAGTCTGCGGCACCATGGGTGACGAGACCGCCAATGTTGCTGTTGGCACTGATGGCGACATCACCATCCTGATCGGCACGCAGTCGACCGGGCAGGGCCACCACACAGCCTATGCCCAGATTGTCGCCGAACAGTTCGGCGTGACACCGGACCGCGTTCACATCGTCCAGGGCGATACCGCGAAGGTGGCGACCGGCCTCGGTACCGGCGGCTCTGCCTCGATCCCGACCGGCGGCGTCAGCGTGCAGCGCGCCACCAGGCAGCTCGGTATCAACCTCAAGGAGCTCGCGGCGGATGTGCTGGAAACCAGCGCGGCTGACCTCGAGATCGTTGGCGGCGTGGTGAAGATCGCCGGTACCGACCGTTCGGTGTCATTCGCAGATCTCGCGAAGAAGGCCGATCCGTCGAAGCTCAATGCGTCGGAAACCTTTAGCAGCGCCGACGGCACCTTCCCCAACGGCACCCATTTGGTCGAGGTCGAGATCGATCCGGCGACCGGCAAGATCGCCATTGTCAATTACGTCATCGTCGACGATTTCGGCGTCACGCTGAACCCGTTGCTGCTGGCCGGCCAGGTTCATGGCGGCACCATGCAGGGCATCGGCCAGGCGCTGATGGAGCAGGCAGTCTATGATCCCAAGGATGGTCAGCTCGTCACCGGCACCTTCATGGATTACGCATTGCCGCGCGCGGCCGACGGTGCGGCATTCTCGTTCGAGACCCACAACATCCCGTGCACGACCAATCCGCTAGGGGTGAAGGGTGCGGGCGAGGCCGGCGCCATCGGCTCCTGTCCGGCCGTGATGAACGCCATCATCGATGGCCTCCATCGCGAATACAAAATCGAGCACATCGACATGCCCGCAACTCCGGAGCGGGTGTGGATGGCGATCCGCGAGCACGAACGGCTCCACAGGCTGTAGAGCGCCACCGCCGGGAATAGCCCGATGGTGGTGGGGTTCATCTACATGTTGCAAACTAGTCCTAATCGAATTCCAAACAGGGGTATTGGTTGATGAAACGTGCGCTTCTCGTTGTCGGAGCTTTGCTGTTGGGTGTGGGGGCGGTCTCGGCCCAGCAGGAGATCGTCAAGGAACGCCAGACGCTGATGAAGTCCAATGGTCGTGCTCTTGGCGGCACGCTCAGCGCGATGGCCAAGGGCGACAAGCCCTATGATCAGGCCGCGGTCGAGGCCGCGCTGACCGTGTTGGACGACACCGCCAAAAAGCTGCCGACGCTATTTCCGGACAGCACCAAGGGCCTGAAAGCTGAAGGTGACTATTCGACGTCGCCGAAGGTCTGGGAAGACAAGGCAGGTTTCGATGCCCACATCGTCACCTTCGCCAAGGCCGTCACCGATGCCAAGGCCAAGATCAAGGACCTCGACAGCCTTAAGGCGAATGTCGGCGGCATCGGCAAGGCATGCGGCGGCTGCCACGAGACGTTTCGTCTGAAGGTCTAAGGTCGACCGCGCCTCGCAAAAGAAAAGGGCGAACGCCGCGGCGCTCGCCCTTGTTCTTAAATCGCAGTCGGCACGAATGTTACTTCGTCACCTGTCCGCGGATCTCGCCGCCCTTGTGCGCTTCGGTGTGGACGTTGACATAGTACTTGCCGGCCATCAGGTCGGCGGCCTGTGCGTCGGTCAGCGTGGCGCTGCCTTCGCTGCCACTGGTGGCCGGTGTGATCGGTACGGCCACGCCGGCATTCTTGCCGGGTTCGGCGGGGCCGTGGAAATGCGCCATGGTCGCAGGACCCGTAAGGCCGGAATAGGTCAGCTTCCAGGTCAGCTTCTTGGTGGCGGGATCGAAGTCGATATCGGCGGTGCCCTTGCCGGGGCTGGTATTGGCGGGCACTTCGGATGCGCTGTCGAGGGTCGCCTTCATCTTGTCGGCGAAAGCAGGGCCGGCGAGGGCGATGCTGGCGCCAAACGCGAGGGATGCGAGCATGATCGAACGGGGTGACATGATTTTCTCCCTGATGGTGGCGAGGTCGTCACGGTTGGAAACATCCGAGACGCCAATTCATTCCTCGAAGGCTTAAGGGATGGATCACGATTTCGTTCCGGCAGCGGCCGTTCGACGCGCTGCATCTACTGAAGTTTGACCAGGATACCGATTGGACATGCGTGTGCTGAAACGGCTTTTCATTCTCGCACTTGTCGCGGTCGTCATCGGCCTTGGCGTGTTCTGGTGGCTAACGATTCCAGCGACGGTGGCTGCGAGCACGCTCCCGCCGCACACGCCCAATCCCGGCAATGGCGCGGTGGTCTTCAATGCCGGTGGCTGCTCGTCATGCCATGCGACGCCGGCGCAGCAGGATCGGCTCAAGCTCGGTGGCGGGCTGCCGCTGACATCACCGTTCGGTACGTTCTATGTACCGAACATCTCGCCTGATCCTGCCGCCGGTATCGGCCGCTGGAGTGAAGCTGATTTCGTTACGGCACTGCTGAAAGGCACTTCGCCGAACGGCTCGCACTACTTTCCGGCCTTTCCATACACGTCCTATCAGCACATGAAGGTGGAGGACGCGCGCGACCTGTTTGCCTATCTGAAGACACTGCCACAAGTGGCGAGCAAGGCGCCGGATCATGCGGTGCCATTTCCATTTAACGTCCGCCGCAACCTCGGTGTCTGGAAATTGCTGTTTCTTGATGGCAAGCCGTTCGTGGCGGATGCGTCGAAGTCACCGCAGTGGAATCGTGGCAGCTATCTGGTCAATGCGCTGGGCCACTGTGCCGAGTGCCACAGCCCGCGCAACGCGCTGGGCGGCATTGTAACGGCACAGCGCTTTGCCGGAGGTCCGAATCCTGACGGAGACGGCTGGGTGCCCAACATCACCCAGAAGCGCCTCGGCGACTGGAGTGAGAAGGACATCGCCTATTTCCTCGAAACCGGGCAGACCCCGGACGGCGACACCGCCGGTGGCTCCATGGGCCGCGTGATCCGCAATACCTCCCAGTTGAGCGCCGAGGATCGCTCGGCGATCGCGCTCTATCTGAAGTCGCTGCCCCCGGTAGAGGGGCCGCCAAAGCCCGCTAAAAAGGGTTAAAGCCGCCCGCGCAAGGTTGGGTTGTGGCGCGGGTGCAGCCGTGCATGGAAACCCGAAAAGCCATGTCGCATCGGTGGTTTTCGCGGGGCTGCTCACGTGATTGTGTGGTGCAACATTCCGCCGCCGGGCGATTCCCCCTGATCCCGGTTTCCACGATCCCGTTTCCCCCGATCTCATGAATATCCTCAAAGCCGTGTCGCTGAAGATTGCCAGCACCATGGCGTTTGCCATCATGGGCGCCCAGGGCCGCTATCTCGGCAGTGAGGTGCCACTCGGCGAAATCGTGTTCGCCCGCGGGTTGTTTGCGCTGATCCCGATCATGCTGTTTTTCGGCTGGCGCGGTCAGTTGCGGGGTGCGCTGCGCACCAACCGTGTCTCCGCGCATCTGGTGCGCGGTTCGTTCAGCGTGATCGGCACCTTCTGCACCTTCGGCGCGCTGGCGCGGCTGCCGATCGCGGATGTGACCGCCATCGCCTTCATCGCGCCGCTGATCACGGTGGTCTTCGCCGCGATCTTCCTGAAGGAGCAGGTGCACGCCTATCGCTGGTCGGCGGTGGCGATCGGCTTTTCCGGGGTGATCCTGATGCTGTCGCCGTATTTCCACGACCACGCGGCGCTGACCACGTCGATGATCATCGGTCTGTCGCTGGCGTTGCTGAACGCCTTCTCGTCGGGCGGTGCGACCATCCAGATCCGCCGGCTGACCGCAACGGAGTCCTCATCCGCGATCGTCATCTTCATGACGCTGATCGTGATGGGAGCATCACTGCTCACGGCGCCATTCGGCTGGCGCTGGCCGACGAGTTTCGAACTGACGTTATTGGTCGGCATCGGGATTTCCGGCGGCCTCGGCCAGATGCTGTTCACCGAGAGCTATCGCTACGCGCCGGCGTCCTTCCTGGCGCCGTTCGACTACACGGCGATGCTGTGGGCCTTCCTGCTTGGCTTCTGGATGTTCGGCGAGGTGCCGACGCCTTACGTGGTCGGTGGCGCGGTGATTGTCGCGGGCGCAGGCATTTTCGTCATCCTGCGCGAACGCCATCTCGGCCTGAAGCGGCTGCGCGACACACCCATGTCGCCGATCTCCACCATGGCCGATGATGAAGCCGATCCGGATGCGCCCGTCGCCATCCGCACAAAGTAGCGCTGATTTTCGGTCAATTTTGCTGCAATGCACACCGCGTTTCGCTGGCAAGTTGCGACGTTTCGATTTTAGAACGCACGCAAATCACGAGGCCTTGCTCCCGCCACGCAGCTGGATTTATATGCATTTGCTGCTTTCACGCGGCATCCCGTGCATGACGGGCTCATGAGGCGAAATGGCTGCGCAAGGATGCTTGCCGGACGTATCGTTTCTTCCCAGATAGACCCGGCTGCACAGCGTTTTCCGACGACAGACGTTCCCGAAATCAAAGAGGTTACCAATGGTCAACCGCCTGCAATTCTACATCGATGGCGCCTGGGTCGATCCCGTCGTCAAGAAGACCACCCCCGTCGTCAATCCGGCGACCGAAGAAGCGATGTATGACATTGCGCTGGGCTCCAAGGCCGACGTCGACAAGGCTGTCGCCGCTGCCAAGCGCGCTTTCGAGACGTTCTCCCAGACCACCCGTGAAGAGCGCATCGCGCTGCTGGAAAAGATCATCGCGGTCTACAAGACCCGCATGTCGGATATCGGCGCGTCGGTCTCCGACGAGATGGGCGCTCCGCTGCCGATGGCTGAGCGGCTGCAGGCCGGTGCCGGCCTCGGGCACCTCGTCGCCACCCTGGACGTGCTGAAGACCTATCAGTTCGACGAGCCGCACAACGCTGCGATGATCACGAAGGAGCCGGTCGGCGTCGTCGGTATGATCACCCCGTGGAACTGGCCGCTGAACCAGATCGCCTGCAAGGTCGCGCCCGCGCTCGCCGCCGGCTGCACCATGCTGCTCAAGCCGTCCGAATACACTCCGACCTCGGCGCTGATCTTCGCGGAAATCCTCCACGAAGCGGGCGTGCCGAAGGGCGTGTTCAACCTTGTGAACGGTCTTGGTCCCGATGTTGGCGTCGCCATGAGCGAGCATCCGGACATCGACATGATCTCCTTCACGGGTTCAACCCGCGCCGGCATCGACGTTGCCAAACGCGCCGCGAACACCGTGAAGCGCGTCAGCCAGGAACTCGGCGGCAAGTCGCCGAACGTGATCCTCGACGGCGCTGACTTCGTGAAGGCCGTCACCGGCGGCGTCGCGCACATGTTCAACAACTCCGGACAGTCGTGCAACGCGCCGAGCCGCATGATCGTGCCGCAGGCGAAGATGAAGGAAATCGCCGCCATTGCGAAGGCGCAGGCCGACAAGACCAAGGCCGGCGATCCGCGTGCCGACGGCACCGTCATCGGTCCGGTGGTCAATCGTGGCCAGTGGGACAAGATCCAGGGCCTGATCCAGAAGGGCATCGAGGAAGGCGCCACGCTGGTCGCCGGTGGCCCCGGCCTGCCGGAAGGCGTCAACAAGGGCTTCTATGTGCGTCCGACGATCTTCGCTGACGTCACCGAGAACATGACCATCGCGCGCGAGGAAATCTTCGGGCCGGTGCTCGTGATCATGGGATCCAAGGACGAAGCCGATGCGCTCCGCATCGCCAACGACACGCCCTATGGCCTCGCTGGCTATGTCTCGGCTGACACCGTCGAGAACGCCCGCAAGTTCGGTCGCCGTATCCGCGCCGGCAACGTCAACCTGCAGGGCGCTCCGAACGACCGCACCGCGCCGTTCGGCGGCTACAAGCAGTCCGGCAACGGCCGCGAATGGGGCAAGCACGGTCTCGAGGACTTCCTCGAGGTCAAGGCGATCGCCGGCTACACCGCGGCTTAAGACCGCGCATTCGAAGCAACAGCTTCGTGACTGACAGACGCCGGGGCAGCAATGCTCCGGCGTCTTTGTTTCGACGACCAGCGAAAAGGCAGATGTGGTGCCGGCAGCGGGACCGCGAACGGCTCGGTTGGCCTGCGATTTAACCCTTCATTGAGAATACAGGTATCGACGTCGCCAAATACACCAGTCCGTTAGATATCGCGGGCATGATCCGGTCGAAAGTCGTCTTGCACCAAGCCGAAGGTGACGTCGTTGGCCGGAACACAAATGATGGAGGATCTGCGCGCGCGTATTGCTTCGCTACGGCGCATGCTGGCCTCGACGGCAGGACTGATCGGATCCGATTATGCGACGAAAGAGCAAGCATGGGAAATGCTGGAAGGGCTCTTCAGTCCGCTCGCGCATGCATTGACTGCGACGGCCATCGCGCTCATCGCGTGGCATAACTGGTACGTCTACGGGTCTTTTGCCTCCGTACCGGCCGCCGTCATCGTTATCGGAACGTTTGGCCTTCGCCTTGTTTTCGTCCGCCGCTATCACCGGCGCGGGCTGGACGCGCGGGTTTCCGATTGGGTCCGCCTGTTTGCGACCTCAAGCTTCATCGCAGCTCTGGGCTGGGGCTCAAGCCTGTCGATTCTGCTTTACACCACCGAAGGGGCGACCAGGTTTGCTGTCTTCGCGTTGATTTGCGCTCCGATCCAGGGGGCTAGCGCGCGCGCCTATGCCATGCCGGGGGTGGTGATCCTCCATATCAGCATCGTGCTGGCCATGATCAGCGTCACGGCAACGTTTTTTGGCGTTACGGTCGCCATTCCGCTGGCGCTTCTCTATCTCTGCTATCAAGTCGGCTTCGTTTCCGAGCTGTTTACGCTGCGCACGAGAATGCTGAAGGCCGATTATGATCACCGCGCATTGCTCGGCCAGGTGACGCGTTACAATTCAGACCTTGCAGTCATGAATGCCCGGCTGTCGACATTTGCGCTGACCGATGGTCTGACCGGCGTCAGCAACCGGCGGGATTTCGATCAAAAGCTGAAACAGAGTTTGCAGGATCAGCCCATGTGCGCCGTGCCGCTGGCGCTGCTGTTGATCGATGTCGATCATTTCAAGCGCTTCAATGATGATTTCGGACATCTGATCGGCGACGAATGCCTGAAGCTCGTGGCGGCTGCGATCCGGGGCGTGGAGCGCGCCGACGATTTCACGGCGCGTTACGGCGGCGAGGAATTCGCGCTCATCCTGCCCGCGACGACCCGCATCGATGCGCTGAAGATCGCCGAACGGGTGCGACATGCCGTTGAAAACATGGACTGCCGTGCTTTGCCAAACGCCGCCAGAGGGCTGACCGTGAGTATTGGCGTCGGCATCGCTGTAGCCAACGCGAACATTCAGCCGCGCATGCTGGTCGAGGCGGCCGACAGTGCTTTGTACCTGGCCAAGCAAAGCGGCCGCAATTGCGTCCGGGACGGTGTGGCGTCAGGGCAGACGCTGCAACAGATCGCCTGATCGATCACCCTCCCAGCGCACCCTGCGTGTTCACATAGACCGCATAGATCGACTGGCTCGACGCCATGAACAGCCGGTTGCGTTTCACGCCGCCGAAACAAACATTGGCACAGCGTTCGGGCAGGGCGATGCGGCCGATCTGTTCGCCGTCAGGCGCAAAGACGAAGACGCCGTCGAGCTCCGGCTTGCCCATACCCCAGCCACACCACAGATTGCCGTCGATATCGCAGCGCATGCCGTCGGGCGTGCCCGGGCCCGCATCGATCAGTACGCGCTTGTTCTTCAGCGCCTTGCCGTCGGCGACAACGTCGTAAGCGAGAATCTTGCGGTTCGGCACGCCGCGGGATTCCACGACATAGAGCAGCTTCTCGTCGGGCGAAAAACACAGTCCGTTCGGGCCGAGCACATCATCAGCGACGATGGTGGACTTCAACGTATCGCCATCGATGCGATAGATGTTCTGGCCGATCTCGGACGGCGCCTTGTTGCCCTCATAGTCGCTCATCAGGCCGAACGGCGGATCGGTGAACCAGATCGAACCGTCGGACTTCACTACAACGTCATTCGGCGAGTTCAGCTTCTTGCCTTCGAAATTGTCCATCAGCACCGTGATCGTACCGTCATATTCGGTGCGGGTGATGCGGCGGCCGTGTTCGCAGGTGATCAGGCGTCCCTGGCGATCCCGCGTGTTGCCATTGCCGTAATTCGATGGCTTGCGGAAGTCACTGATCGCGCCGGTTTCCTCTTCCCATTTGATAATGCGGTTGTTGGGAATGTCGGAGCACAACAGATAGCGCCCATCGCCAAACCATACCGGCCCTTCGGCCCAACGCATGCCGGTGGCGATGCGTTCGATGGCGCCGAGCTTGATCCAGTATTTTTCGAAGCGGGGGTCGAGGGCGTGGATGGCGGGATCGGGATAATAGGTGGCGGGACGCCAGCCGGGGGAGGTCGTTGCATCGGACATTGTTGTCTCGTTCGTTATCGTTTCCTCGGATACGTTTGCTAACATTGGGGAGGACAGGCGGCAAGCAATGCCGGTTACGCCGCCTTGCCGTTACGCCGCTGCCGCGCCATACTTGTCTGACAACTGACAACATCGCGAGGGACGGAATGCCAAAGATCTTGATGACGGGCGCATCAGGCGGAATCGGTACGCGTTTGCGGGAATTGCTGCCGTCGATCTATCCGGACCTCGTGTTGAGCGATCTCACCACGCCGCCAAATCTCAAGCCAACCGAGAACTTCAAACAGGCCGATCTCGCCGATCTCGCCGCGGTGGAGGCGATCTGCGAAGGTGTCGACGGCATCCTGCATTTCGGCGGCTTTTCGGTGGAGGGTCCATGGGACACTATCCTGCAGGCCAATATCATCGGTGGCTACAATCTGTTCGAGGCCGCGCGCAAGAAGGGCGTCAAGCGCATTATCTTCGCGTCATCGAACCACGCGGTCGGCTTCTATCCGCGGCACAGCAAGATCCCGCCGGATGTCACGGTGCGGCCGGACAGCCGCTACGGTGTCAGCAAGGTGTTCGGCGAAGCGGTGGGCTCGCTCTATGCCGACAAATACGGGCTGTCAGTAACGTGTCTGCGCATCGGCAACTTCGGCGACAGGCCGCTGGACCAGCGCCGGCTGTCGATCTGGCTGAAACCCGAGGATCTGGTGCAGCTCTGCCAGATCGGGCTCGAACATCCTGCGATCCATTTCGAGGTGCTGTATGGCGCTTCCTATAACGAGCGCGCCTGGTGGGACAATTCCCGCGCCTATGAGCTCGGCTATCGCCCGACCGGCAAGGCCGAGGATTACCGCGAGCACGCAATGGCGGAACAGGCGAAGATGAAGCCCGATGCGGTCGGCGATTTCTATCAGGGCGGCGCATTTTGCAGCGCCGAATTCGCTGGCGATTTCAGCAAGGTCTGGGAGCCGAAATAGGGCCCAGCCAGTCCGTCCCGCGCATTGACAAGAATTTTGGCGGCTTCATAAGAAGCATTCAAAACAAGCTTGGAATGGGAACGCGACATGGCCGACGGATTGCGCAAGGGGCTCACGAGTTACGGCGATGCTGGCTTTTCGCTGTTCCTGCGCAAGGCCTTCATCAAGGCCATGGGCTATTCCGACGATGCGCTGGACCGGCCCATCGTCGGCATCACCAACACCCATAGCGATTACAATCCCTGTCACGGCAATTCGCCGCAGATCATCGAGGCCGTAAAGCGCGGCGTGATGCTGGCCGGCGCGCTGCCGATGGTGTTTCCGACCATCTCGATCGGCGAAAGCTTCGCCCATCCGACCTCGATGTATCTGCGCAATCTGATGGCGATGGATACCGAGGAGATGATCAAGGCGCAGCCGATGGATGCGGTGGTTGTGATCGGCGGCTGCGACAAGACGCTGCCGGCGCAGATCATGGCGGCGCTGTCGGTCGATCTGCCGACGGTGGTGATCCCTGTCGGCCCGATGGTTGTTGGTCATCACAAGGGCGAGGTGCTGGGCGCCTGCACCGACTGCCGGCGCATGTGGGGCAAGTTCCGTGCGGGCGAGATCGACCAGCAGGAGATTGACGACGTCAATGCGCGTCTCGCGCCGTCGGTCGGCACCTGCATGGTGATGGGCACGGCCTCCACCATGGCCTGCATCACCGAGGCCATGGGCCTGTCGCTGCCCATGAGCGCGACAATTCCGGCGCCGCATGCGGAGCGTTTTCGGTCGGCCGAAGCGAGCGGCAAGGTTGCCGCGACGCTCGCCAAAAACAAGGGGCCGAAGCCGAGCGAATTCCTGACGCCGGGCTCGTTCCGCAATGCCCAGGTCGTGCTGCAGGCGATTGGCGGTTCGACCAATGGACTCATTCATCTCACCGCGATGGCCAACCGCACGCCGAACCGGATTGATCTTGCCGCTTTCGATGAACTCGGCCGCGACGTGCCGGTGCTTGTCGATCTGAAGCCGTCAGGTGATCACTATATGGAGCACTTCCATCACGCCGGCGGCGTGCCGAAACTGATGGCGCAGCTCGGCGATCTCATCGATCTCGACGCAAAATCTGTCACCGGCGAGACGCTGCGCGAGATCGTGGCGAATGCCGAAGAGGTGCCGGGTCAGGACGTGATCCGCTCGAAGGACGACCCGATCAAGCGCGAAGGCGGGCTGGCGATCCTGCACGGTAATCTGGCGCCGCGCAGCGCCGTCATCAAGCATTCCGCCGCGTCGCCGAAACTGATGCAACACACCGGCCGCGCCGTCGTGTTCGAGTCCGTCGAGGACATGACCAACCGCGTCGACAGTCCCGATCTCGACGTCAATGCTGATGACGTGCTGGTGCTGCGTAATGCCGGTCCGAGGGGCGCGCCGGGCATGCCGGAGGCGGGCTATCTGCCGATCCCGATGAAGCTGGCGCGATCAGGCGTGAAGGACATGGTGCGCATCTCTGACGCGCGCATGAGCGGCACGGCGTTCGGCACCATCGTTCTGCATATCACGCCGGAAAGCGCCGTGGGCGGTCCGCTGGCGCTGGTGAAGAACGGCGACATGATCCGGCTGGATGTGGCGAAGCGGTCGATCGATCTGTTGGTCGACGATGCCGAGCTTGCGAAGCGCCAAGCTGCGCTTCCACGGGCGAAAACGCCGGACTGGGCGAAGCGCGGCTATGCGCATCTGTTCTACGGCACGATCACACAGGCGGACGAGGGCTGCGACTTCGACTTCATGCGTGCGGAGGGGAAGGACTAACGCTAGCCAGTCGCCGCTGACACTTCTTGCGCTGTCGGCATCGATGGCCCGGCGCCCATCCGCTGCACGCAAAGCGAGGCGGCGACATTGGCATAGCCAATGGCGCTCTGCAGTGAGTGTCCATCCGCAAGCTGCGCGGCAACAGCGCCCACGAAACAGTCGCCGGCACCGGTGGTGTCGATGGCTTTCACGGGGCGGCCAGCCGCCAAATGTACATCTCCATCGACCAGCGCGATCACGCCGCGCCTGCCCAGCGTGACGCAGATGTTCGGCCGATGACCAGTCTGCAGTGTCGAAGCGGCATCGACAAATCGCGCATCGGGATCTGTTTCATGCAGTTCGACACCTGCGAGCAGGCCGAGTTCGCTTTCATTGAGGATCAGGACATCGACCAGAGCCATGAGCTCGCGGTCGATCGGCATCGCCGGTGCCGGATTGAGAATCGTCGTTGCACCGGATGCGCGCGCCCGCGTGAAGAAAACCGTGATGGTCGGCAGCGGAATTTCAAACTGGCTGACGGCAACATCGCCCTGCCGGAATGCGGGCGCGGCGGCATCGGCCGCGCTCACCAACGCATTGGCGCCGGGAACGACAACAATGGTGTTGTCGGCATTTGCCACGGTGATGATCGCCGTTCCGGTACTAACGCCACTGATCTCGCGGACGTGAGCGAGATCGACGCCTTGCATGGCCAGAAATGCCCTGGTGTCACGCCCGAAGGCATCCGCGCCGGTACTGCCGATCAGCATGGTCGCAGCACCAAGTTTCGCTGCAGCAACGGCCTGGTTCGCGCCCTTGCCGCCGGGAAAATACAACACCTCGCGGCCAGTCACGGTCTCGCCGATCGCCGGATGGCGGTCGGCGGTCGCGACCACGTCCATATTGATGCTGCCGGCGACGACAATCCGGCCCATGGTGGTCACACCTGCGCCCGATATTCCTCACGCACCGCCGCGATGTCAGCCAATGTCGGTAGTCCCGCTTCATTGCCAAGTCGCTGGATCTTGAAGGTCGATGCGGCCCGCGCGAATTTGAAATGCTCAGCCCAGCTATGGCCGGGATTGGCGAGGTACGAATAGACGTAAGCGCCGTGGAACACATCGCCGGCGCCGTTGGTGTCGATCACCTTGTCGCGCGGGATCGGCAATGCGGGGAGCGTGTGCACAGTGCCGGCCTCGTCATACCAGAGCAGGCCCTTCTCGCCGAGCGTGACGCCGCCGACGCGGCAGCCGCGGCTTTTGAGATAGTCGAGCATCTTCTCCGGCGTCAGGTCCATCTGCTCGCAGAGACGTTCGGCGACGATGGCGACATCGATGAATTCCAGCAGTTCATGGGTGTTGGTGCGCAAGCCGCCGCCGTCGAGTGAGGTGAGAATGCCGGCTTCGCGGCACAGCTTCGCATAGTGGATCGCCGCATCGGGCTGATGGCCATCGATATGGAGCGCGCGGCAGGCGCCGAGATTGAGCAGCGGGAACGGATGGATATGCTCGTCGTCGCGGCAGCGCACGATGGCGCGCTTGCCGTCCTTCGGCATGATGAAGGACAGCGACGAACTCGCCACCTTGCGCGGATGAATCTCGATGGCGTATTTCGCCGCCATGTCCATGAACATGCGGCCGAGCCAGTCATTGGCGACGGTGGCGATCAGATCGGGCACGATGCCCAGCTTGGCACAGCAGAAGGCAGCGGTGACCGCATTGCCGCCGAACGACACCGCATAGTCGGAGGCGACGTGCTTCTCGTCGCCGGTCGGCATGTGGTCGGTGATGAAGGTGACGTCGATATAGGTCTGTCCGATGAAGAGAGCCTGCATGAATCCGTCCGTCTCTGAGAAGCGATAGCGCGCATGGTTGATGGCGGTGCGGCCTCCGGCATGGCCATGACGCAGCTTAACAGCGGTTGCGAGCCGCTTGCCATCGAAATTGTGCGCTGCCAAAACAGTTGCGCCGGATCTCCGTCTGGGACGGTGTCGTGGCCACACTGGGGCAGATCGGCGGTGCGGGCTGCGTCCTTTTGAGCACCCGGTGCGGAAAAGCTGCCATACTGGGCGCAGAAGACTCGCAAGGGAGAGCGTGATGATCACCGGGCTGGATCACGTCGTCATTCTGCTGGAACATCTGGAAGCGGGGATTGCGACCTATCAGACGCTGTTCGCGCGCAAGCCGGCTTGGCGCAGCAAGACCGACGGGGCGGAGACGGCGATCTTCACCCTCGCCAATATGTCCGTCGAATTGATGGCGCCGCACGGCGAGGGCGCCGCGGCTGACCGCATCCGTGCCGTGCTTCCGGAAACCGGCGGGTCACTTGCCAGTATCTGTTTCGCCACCGCCGACATTGCGAAGATGCACCGCCGCCTCGATCGCGTTGCCTTGAAGCCCGAGCCCATAACTGAAGTCGAGAGCCGGGACCGCGACACCGGCGCGCTCTTGTCCTGGAAACGCACCCGTGCGGCGACCGATCACACCCGCGGCGTCCGCCAGTTTTTCCTTGAGCTGAATGGCGAACGTGAAGTCTCGACCAGTACCAGCGACAGTCCGATCATCGGCCTCGACCATATCGTGGTGTCGACCCACGATCCCGAACGTGCCGCCGCACTCTATGGCGCACGGCTCGGCCTCGACCTGGCGCTGGATCGCTCCAATCCCGATTGGGGGCACCTGATGTTTTTCCGCTGCGGCGACCTGATCGTCGAAGTGGTGCAGCGCCCGCATGACGACGGCGATGTCCATCACGATGTGCTGTGGGGCATGACCTGGCGCGTCGCCGATATCGATGCGGCGCGCGAACGTCTTCTCGCTGCCCATGTGAACGTGTCCGAGGTCCGCGCCGGCCGCAAGCCCGGCACCCGCGTCGTCAGCCTGCGCGACGGCACGCTGGGAATCCCGACGCTGCTGATCGAGCGGACCGGGAAGGACTTGTGAGGGGCAGGAGCTCGCCGTCTATCGCCAGATATGCGACGTGCCCTGCCACAGCAGCACGAGCGAGATCACGAACAGCAGCGCATAGGCGATGTTGTAGAACAGCTTGGTGGGCGTGTGTTTCACCAACCAGATGCCCATGAAGTTCGCGATGATGGCCATCGGCAGCAGTGCCACCGATGTCGCGAAATTGCCGGCGTGGAATTGGCCGAGCGCGAAGTAGGGCACGATCTTCAGCGCATTGACGACGGCGAAGAAGATCGTGGTGGTTCCGACCAGCACCAGCTTCGGCAGCCGCTGCGGCAGCACATAAACCTGAAATGGCGGGCCGCCGGCCTGGGTCATGAAGGATGTGAAGCCCGATACCGCGCCCCAGAATACGCCACCGGCCGGACCCATGCGGGTTGGTTCGATCCTGGCGCGCTTGCGCCAGACGTCGATCACGAAGATGAGGCCAATCAGCCCGACGGTGATACGAACGGCATTGTCGGAAATATAGGAGGCGAGCAGCCACGCCAGCGTCATGCCGGCGACCGCGCCGGGCAGCATGATCTTCAGATTCGAGGCGTCCCATTCGCGGCGATAGACATAGATCGAGATCAGGTCCTGCGTGATCAGCACTGGCAGCAGCAAGGCGGCCGCCTCGAGCGGCGGCAGATACAGCGCCAGCAGCGGCGTGGCGGCAATGCCGACGCCGGAGAAGCCGCCTTTTGAGAGACCGAGGAAAATCACCGCCGGAATGGCGACGGCGTAGAAGAGTGGGTCGGTGATGATCGCAGGCACAGGCAGGTCCGGTTGGGGCAGGGCAGTGATAGCGACGGCACCCGCAAAAGGCGATGCCCGTTTGCACATATGGCCCAGAACATGCTTTGTTCTCAAGCGCGCAAACGCATGCTACACGCGATAGACTTGCGGCTGTTGCGTCATTCCGCTGAGCGACGGGATACTGGTTTGGCAAAAACAACTAAAAAAGCGCCGAAGAAAGCATTGAAGTGGCAGCGCGACCCGGAAGGGATGCGTCTGCGCATTCTCGAGGCTGCCAAGAAGGAATTCGCTAGCCGAGGTCTTGCCGGTGCGCGCGTCGATCGCATCGCTGCACAGGCCGGCGCCAACAAGCGCATGCTGTACTACCATGTCGGCAAGAAGGACGATCTCTATCTTGCGGTACTCGAAGGTGCCTATGAGCAGATCCGTGCCGAAGAGCGTACGCTTGATCTCGAACATCTCGATCCGCCGGAAGCTATCGAGAGCCTGATCGCCTTCACCTGGAACTACTTTATCCGCAATCCGGAATTCCTCGCGCTGCTCAACACCGAGAATCTGGAGCGCGCGAAGCACATCAAGCGCTCCACCAAGGTGAAGTCGATGCATTCGCCCTTCGTGGAGATGATCCGCACGGTGGTTCTGCGCGGCGTGGCAACGGGCGATTTCAAGGTCGCGATGGATCCGGTGCAGCTCTACATTTCCATCGCTGCGCTGAGCTTTTTCTATATCGGCAACAACGCCACGCTCAGCGTGATCTTCGGCAGGGATCTCCTCGCGAAAGAGGCGAGGGACGAGCGGCTGGCCCATATGGTGGCGCTGGTCCTGGCAGCGCTCACCGGCCGGTCCGTGGCCGAATTCCAGCTGCCGCCCGCGACGGTTGTCCACACGCCGGCCCGCCAAAGCGCCTGAAATCATTTCATAATTTTCGCTAGTTAAGCGGCCAATTGACAATGGCGAAGCCATGCGGTGTATTTATCCAACGAGTTAAATGCGACCGCGAAGCCGGTATCTGGGAGACGAGACGCGTGAGTGAGAAGAAAGCACCCGGCAGTGTATCGAAGCTGCTGAACGCCTCATGGCTGCGCCCATTCCTGTTGCTGGTGATGATCGTGGTCGGCTGGGATCTGGCGATCCGTATCTTCGGCATTCCCGCCTATCAGATCCCTGCGCCCGGCGACGTCGTGAAGGTGCTTTACACCGACTGGCCCGAACTGCTCGCGCAGTCATGGCCCACGACTTACGCTACGCTACTCGGCTTTCTCGCATCGGCCGTGTTCGGCATTCCCATCGCCATGCTGATCGCCGGCTCCAGGACCGTCGAGAGCTATGTCTATCCGCTGCTGGTGTTCTCGCAGTCGATTCCCAAAGTCGCCATCGCGCCCTTGTTCGTGGTGTGGTTCGGCTTCGGCATCGTGCCGAAGATCATCGCTGCTTTCCTGCTCGGTTTCTTTCCCGTCGTCGTGTCGGCGGTGCAGGGGTTCAAGTCGGTCGATCCCGATATGGTCGATCTTGCCCGCGCCATGAAGGGCAGCCGCTTGCGCGTATTTTGCGCGGTGAACCTGCCGCACGCGCTGCCGGCGATCTTCTCCGGTCTCAAGGTCTCCGTCACGCTCGCTGTCGTCGGCGCTGTGGTCGGTGAATTCGTCGGCTCCAATTCCGGCATCGGTTATGTGCTGCAGCGCTCGATCGGCACCTTCGACCTGCCGACGATGTTTGCGGCCCTCGTGATCCTCGCACTGCTTGGTGTCATTCTGTTCTGGCTTGTCGATCGTATCGAACGTTTTGCAATTCCCTGGCACGTCAGCCAGCGCGCGGATGTCTTCATCGCGTCCTGATCGGGCGCGCAAACTCCAAAAGCGGTCCGGTTAACGGGCCGCCTTCACCTGCTTCAATGGGAGGCTAAACATGCTGAGATGGGTTACCGCTGTTTCCACCGCCGCGCTCACTGCGGTTGTCGCATTCGCCACGCCGGCTGCTGCTGCCGACAAGGTGACGCTGATGCTCAACTGGTACGTCTATGGTGAGCATTCGCCGTTCTATTACGGCAAGGCCAAGGGCATCTATGAAGCCGAAGGCATCGATCTCGAGATCCAGGAAGGCCGCGGTTCGGCTGCCACTACCCAGGCCGTCGCCGCCAAGAGCGTGAATTTCGGCTATGTCGACGTTCCCACCATGATGCGCGCCGCCGTGAAGGGCGCTCCGGTGATCGCCACCGGCGTGTTGCTGCAGACCTCGCCGATGTCCGCGATGGGCTTCGTCGACAAGAACATCAAGAAGCCGGACGACATCAAGGGCAAGACCGTGGCGATCACGCCTGCGGATTCGATGACCCAGATCTGGCCGCTGTTCCTCAAGAAGGCCGGCCTCAAGGAATCCGATTTCAAGACCGTCGCCGGCGACGGACAGACCAAGCTGAATGCCGTCATTAACGGCCAGGCGGACCTGCTGCTCGGTTATGTCATGGACCAGTCCATGAAGATCAAGGACGCCACTGGCAAGGAAGTGTATCCGATCAAGTTCGCCGATTACGGCATTCATCTTGTGTCGTCGGGCATCATCGCCAACACCGACTACGTGAAGGCCAATCCTGATCTCGTGAAGCGTTTCATGTCGGCCACCACCAAGGCCGTTGAAGCTGCGTCGAAGGAGCCGAAGGCTGCTGCGCAGTCGATCCTCGATGCCAATCCGAAGGGCGGCAAGATTGATACCCTGACCCAGGGCTTCGAACTCACCATCCCGCTCTACACCACGCCGGAAACCAAAGGTAAGCGCCCGTTCCAGGTCACCGACCAGAACATGAAGGACTCGGTGGAGCTGATGGTCGAATACGGCGGTCTGGAAGCCAAGGCCAAGGACAATCCGAAGGCTTTCTACACCAACGAGTATCTGCCGAAGTAACCGGCCCGGCTATCTCGACCGAACTGACGAAACCAACAGGACTAGCCTTAATGACTGCAGCGATGAGGACCATGAGCGTCGATCAACCGAGTGCGCATCTTCGCGTCGTATCCGAGCAGTCCGCACCATCGAAGGCGTCGGGGATCAATCTCTCCGGCGTCTCCAAGACCTATGGGACCGGCGACGGCCAGGTGCAGTCGCTGCGTCCCCTGGACTTCCACATCAATGACGGCGAGTTCTTCGTCGTGGTCGGTCCAAGCGGCTGCGGCAAGTCCACACTGCTCAAACTGATCTCGGGCCTTCTTGCGCCGACGACTGGTGAGATCCACGTCGACGGCAACAAGGTCACCGAGCCCCATGGCGATGTCGGCATCGTGTTCCAGAACGCGCTGCTGCTGCCGTGGCGGAACATTCTGAATAACGTGTTGATGCCGATCGACATGAAGAACCTGTCGCGCGAGAAATATATCCCACGCGCGAAAGAGCTTCTGAAGATGGTCGGCCTCGAAGGCTTCGAGAAGAAGCTGCCGTGGCAGTTGTCCGGCGGTATGCAGCAGCGCGCCTCGATCTGTCGTGCGCTGGTGCACGATCCCAAGATCATGATGATGGACGAGCCGTTCGGCGCGCTCGACGCCATGACGCGCGAGAAGATGAATGTCGAGCTGTCGCGCATCCAGCGCACCACCGGCAAGACAATTCTCCTCATCACCCACTCGATTCCCGAAGCGGTGTTCCTCGCCGACAAGGTGCTGGTCATGACCGAGCGCCCCGGCGGCATCGCTGCGATCTATGATGTGCCGCTTGGCCGCGAACGCACGCTCGATGCGATGTCGAACCCGATCTTCACCGATCTGGTCGCGCGCATCCGCAAGCACTTCATGACCAACAGCGCGCTGGATTAAGGCCCATTTCCATGTCGCCACGGATCGCCTTGCGAGACATTACGCTGTTCGAACGCCACGTGGCGTTCGTGCGGTCGTTTCGCTTTGGCGCCGTGACGGTCAACGCCGCGCCGCAGGCTTTCGTGCGTGTCGAACTCGAGGTCGAGGGCAGGGGCGTGTTCGTCGGCGCCTCCGCCGAGTTGATGGTACCGAAGTGGTTCGACAAGCGGCCGCATCTCGCTATCGACGATACCGTGAACGAACTGCGTCAGTCGCTGGTCATCGCGAAAGAGTTCTATCGCGCGCAGTCTGGTTTCATTTCGGCTTTTGGTTTGCATGCCGCCTGCATCGGCGACCAGATGAAGGCCTGCGCCGAACTGGACATTCCTCCGCTGGCTGCAAGCTTTGGTCCGGCCGAGATCGACAAGGCCGTGCTGGATGCGCTGTTGCGCGGGCTGGGTGCTGACTTCTTCACCGGCATGAGCGCCAATGTCGCCGGACTCACCGCGCGTCTGGCGCCCGATCTCGGTGCTGACGACATCGCGACTTTCCTCGCGAGCCGTGAGCGTCTGCCGCGCGTCGCCTTGCGCCACACCGTCGGCCTCGATGATGTGATCGAAGGCGAGGGCGGTGTCGCTGACTCCAGAGAGAACAGCGGCGCACGCTACTTCAAGCTCAAGATGAACGGCAATCCGGAAGCGGATGCGGCACGGCTAACGCGCATTGGTCAGGCACTGACCACACTGCCTTACGATTATCAGGTCTCGCTCGACGCCAACGAGCAATATGCCGATCTCAAGGCGCTTGGCGCGCTGGTCGATCGCCTGGACAACGACGCTGCGCTATCACCCATCGCCGCGAAGCTGCTTTATATCGAACAGCCGATGCCGCGCGACATCACGCGCGAGTCGCCGCTCGGCAATTTGTCGTCGCGCAATTTCATCATCGACGAGGCCGACGATAGCTGGGACGCATTCCCCGCCGCCAGGGCGCTGGGCTATCGCGGCATTTCCTCGAAATCCTGCAAGGGCTTCTACAAGTCGATTGCGAATGCGACCCGCGCTGCGGCGTGGAGCGCGCAGGGTGTCGATCATTTCATCACCGGCGAGGATCTCACCTGCCAGGCCGGCCTTGGCGTACAGCAGGATCTCGCGCTCGGCGCGCTGATCGGCGTCACCCATGCCGAACGCAACGGCCATCATTACGTCGATGGCTTCGGCACAGCGCCGGATGCAGAGGCCGAAGCCTTCCTTGACGCCCATCCCGATCTCTACAGCCGCGACGGCGATATCGTCCGGCTGCAGATCCACGACGGCGATCTCCTCACGGGATCACTGACCTCTGCCGGATTCGCATCCGGCGCACATCCGGACTGGACGGCGCTGTCGCCGCTTGAAGTCCCCCAAACTAAAGTCCTCCAGGAGTCCTGACTATGGCTGTCCACCGCCTCGGCATCATCATGAACGGCATCACTGGCCGTATGGGTCTGAACCAGCATCTCGTGCGCTCGATCGTTGCGATCCGTGCGCAGGGCGGCGTGACGCTGAAGAACGGCGACCGCATGATGCCGGATCCGATCCTGGTCGGCCGCAACGCCGAGAAGATCGAGGGACTTGCCAAGAAACATGGCATCGAGCGCTGGACCACCGATCTCGACAAGGCATTCGCCGACAAGAACGACACCATCTTCTTCGACGCCGCCACCACGCAGGCGCGTCCGGGTCTGCTCAACCGCGCCATCGAGGCGGGCAAGCACATCTATTGCGAGAAGCCGATCGCGACCAATCTGGAAGCGGCGCTCGACGTCATCAAGAAGGCGAACGCAAAAGGCCTCAAGCACGGCACGGTGCAGGACAAGCTGTTTCTGCCCGGCCTGAAGAAGCTGGCGATGCTGCGCGACAGCGGTTTCTTCGGCAAGATGCTCTCGGTGCGCGGCGAGTTCGGCTACTGGGTGTTCGAGGGCGACTGGCAGGAAGCGCAGCGCCCATCCTGGAACTACCGCGCCGAAGATGGCGGCGGCATGATCCTCGACATGGTCTGCCACTGGCGTTACGTGCTCGACAACCTGTTCGGCGAAGTCGAGAGCCTGACGTGCTTGGGCACCACCGACATTCCGGCGCGCTGGGACGAGCAGGGCAAGAAGTACACGGCAACTGCCGACGACTCCGCCTATGCGACCTTCAAGCTGAAGGGCGGCGTCATCGCCCACATGAACATGTCCTGGGCCACGCGCGTTTATCGCGATGATCTCGTGACCTTCCAGGTCGACGGTACCCACGGTTCGGCCGTTGCCGGTCTCACCGAATGCATGATCCAGGCCCGTCAGGCGACGCCGCGCCCGATCTGGAACCCCGACGAGAAGCGCACCCACGACTTCTATGCCGACTGGCAGAAGGTTCCGGACAACGCCGTCTATGACAACGGCTTCAAGGAGCAGTGGGAAATGTTCATCCGTCACGTCTGCGAGGATGCACCCTACAAGTACACGCTGCTCGAAGGCGCCAAGGGCGTGCAGCTCGTCGAATGCGCGCTGGAAAGCTGGAAGGAGCGTCGCTGGATCGACGTTCCCACACTCAAGGTCTGAGGTTCGTCATGAACAAGCCAGTCATGCCCACGTCTGCCGGCTCAACGCTGTCGCTGAAGCTGCCGAAGGCCGATCGTTCGATCGAGACCTATCGTCTCGCGGCGTCGCGTACGTTCCCGGTCAAGCTGGACGGCACGCTGAACCGTATTGCCTTCTCGGCGGCGCATATCGTTGCCGATCCGCTGGCGGAATGCGACCCGTGGCTCAATCAGACCATCGATTGGGACCGCACCATCGCGTTCCGTGAACATGTCTGGGACCTCGGTCTCGGCGTCGCGGAAGCGATGGACACCGCGCAGCGCGGCATGGGCATGGACTGGCCGACCTCGCTCGAACTCATCACGCGCTCCGTCGCGGCGGCCAAGCCGCGCGGCGCGCTGGTGTTCTCGGGTGCGGGCACCGATCACCTCGCGGTGGAAGATGCGAAGTCCATCGACGACGTGATCAAGGCCTACGAACAGCAGTTCGAAGCCATCGAGAAGGTTGGCGGCCGTATCATCATGATGGCGTCGCGCGCTTTGGCCAAACTCGGCAAGAGCGCCGACGACTATGGCCGCGTCTATGACCGTATCCTGTCGCAGTCGAAGCAGCCGGTGATCATCCACTGGCTCGGCGACATGTTCGATCCGGCATTAGCGAACTACTGGGGCACGTCGAGCCTCGATACGGCCATGGACATCGCGGTCGACGTCATCAACCGCAATGCTGCCAAGGTCGACGGCGTCAAGGTGTCGCTGCTCGACGCGCAGCGCGAGATCGACATGCGTCGTCGTCTTGATCCCAAAGTCAAGATGTATACCGGCGACGACTTCAACTATGCCGAACTGATTGCCGGCGACGACAAGGGCTTCTCGCATGCGCTGCTCGGCATCTTCGATGCCATCGCACCTGCCGCGTCCTATGCATTGTCGCGTCTCGCGGCGGGCGACGAGGCCGGCTTCCACGATGTGCTCGGTCCCACGGTGCCGCTGTCGCGTCACATCTTCAAGGCGCCGACGCGGTTCTACAAAACCGGGATCGTGTTCATGGCCTATCTCAACGGCCATCAGGACCACTTCACTATGATCGGCGGCCAGGAAAGCACGCGCTCGACCCAGCACCTCGCCGAACTGTTCCGTCTCGCCGACAAGGCGGGCCTGCTCGCCAATCCCGAACTGGCGACGCAGCGCATGAAGGCGATCATGGCCACACGCGGGATCGAAGCCTGACATGCGTGACTTCTCGAATGATCATCGCTGGCTGTCGCTGAATACGGCAACAGTCCGCAAGCAGGGCGACTTCGTCGCCATCACGGAGGCCTGCGCGCGTCACAAGATCCGCGGCGTCTCGCCATGGCGCGATCAGGTCGCCCATGTCGGCCTCGACAAGGCCGTGAAGGCGGTCAGGGATCACGATCTCGAACTGTCCGGCTATTGCCGCGGCGGCATGTTCGTTGCCGACAACGCGCACCGCCAGCAGGAGCGCGACGACAATCGCCGCTGCGTCGATGAAGCGGTGGCATTGGGGTCGCCGTGCATCGTGCTCGTGGTCGGCGGGTTGCCGCAATATTCGCGGCCGGGCTCCGCGCCCTCGAAGAACATCATCAATGCGCGCGCGCAGGTCGATGATGGCATCGCCGAGATGATGGAATACGCCAGGCAGGCGAAGATGCCGCTGGCCATCGAGCCGTTGCATCCCGCTTACGCGGCCGACCGCGCCTGCGTAAACACCACCGAACAGGCGCTCGACATCTGCGATCGTCTTGATCCTAACCGCACTGGCATGCTCGGTGTCGCCCTCGACGTCTATCACATCTGGTGGGATCCGGAGATGCATGCGCAGATCGCGCGGGCAGGGAAGGACCGTCTGCTCGCGTTTCATGTCTGCGACTGGCTGGTGCCCACCAAGGACATCCTCAACGACCGCGGCATGATGGGCGACGGCGTCATCGACATCAAAGCGGCGCGCGCCTCCGTTGAAGCGCAAGGCTTCGCCGGTTACTCCGAGATCGAGATATTTTCGGAGAACTGGTGGAGCAAGTCGATGGATGAGGTGCTGACGACCTGCATCGAGCGCCACAAGACGGTGGTGTAGACAAACCCACGCGCGTCATTCCGGGCCCACGCGTGGCTCCGCCGGAAACGGCTGGACTGGGACAGGCAAAAGCGGGGAAACCTGCTGGCGCCACGTCCCAGGAAGCGCGGCCCCTGGGACAGAAATTGCCCATAGCAGTGGCAGACTGCGTAAACTTGTCTGCGGTGTGGCGCCCTGAGGCGTTGCGCGGTTGCAGCTTACCGGCGCTCGGGTGAGCGGATCGCGACAGAAACCACCCTTTGCGGTTCACGGCGCGCTGCCACCCCTCATCTTGTGGGAACCCATCGCTCGGGCGCATTGGCGTCGCGAGAATGCAACACTGTGGCGGCCAGATACCACCTGCAGTCATTCTCCGGATGCAACGCACCATTTTCTTGACACGAATAGAGGTGAGTGCTTACTCACGACGCTATGAGCACACTTCGAATGACCCATGATCTCAGGCGCGAGCTGATCCTGAGCGCGGCAAAGCGATGCTTTGCGCGCAATGGATTTGCAGGCACCACGACCAAGAGCGTGGCGGCAGCCGCGTCGATTTCGGAAGGCCTGCTGTTCAAGCACTTCCCGACCAAGTCGGCGCTCTATGCCGAGATCCTGGCTGAAGAATGCGAAGCCGATCCCGGACTGAACAAGCTGCTCGGTCTGCCGCCGTCGACCGAGACGCTGGTGATTTTGATTCGCGGCATGGTCGGGCACTTCCTCGACATTCCGCGCGATCCAGATCCCGATCATGAAGAGGCGCAGCGCCTGCGGCTGATGGTCATCAGCCAGTTGCAGGACGGCGAATTCGCCCGGCTGCTGTTTGACAAGATCGGTGAACTGATCGGCCCGACCTTTACGGCGTCACTTGAACACGCTGTCCGGACGGGCGACGCGGTCCGGATCGGAAAAGAGCCGATGGGTCTTTTCTGGTTCGCGCATCATACCGCGATGATGGCGGCATTATCGCGCCTTCCCTCGGTTCCCTGTTTGCCTTATGCCAGCACCGCCGACAACGAGCGGCAACTTTGTGAGTTTATTCTCCGCGGTATCGGACTGAAAGACACGGCGATCGCGACGTATATCGATCGCGAGCTTCCGGCGTACCTGATGCCAGCGACTACGACAGAAAGCGCATGACATGACACTCACGACCGAACCCAGCAGCAGCACGGCGCCGCGCACGACTGTCGAGAAGCCCCGTCCGCGTCCGCGGATGGTGCGTTGGTTCATCATCGTCGGCATCCTGCTGGCGATCCTGGTGGGCGGCCTGGTGGGCTTCAACGCGTTCCGCGCCCACATGATCAAGCAGTTCTTCGCCACCATGAAGCCGCCGCCGAGTGTGGTGAGTGTTGCGGATGCGAAGTCCGAAGTTGTGCCCAACCTGATCAGCGCCGTTGGCGATCTCGCCGCCGTGCATCAGGTCAACGTCACCTCTGACGTCAACGGCCGCATTACCGACATCCAGTTCACCGCGGGCGCGACCGTCAAGGCCGGCCAGCCGCTGGTGCAACTGTTCGACGGACCGGATCAGGGCGACCTCGCCAACTTCAAGGCGGCTGCCACCGTGGCACGCATCAATCTCGACCGCGCCAAGCAGCTCGCCGAGCGTCAGGTTGGCCCGCAGGCCACCGTCGACACCACGCAGGCGGTGTATGATCAGGCACAGGCCAGCATCGCCAAGACTGAAGCGGTGATTTCGCAGAAGCAGGTGCGCGCGCCGTTCGACGGTGTGCTTGGCACGCGTCGGGTCGAAGTCGGCCAGTACCTGACGGCCGGCACGCAGATCGTGTCGCTCACCGATCTGTCCGCCGTCTACAACAACTTCACGGTCACGGAAAAAGACTCCGGCAAGCTGCAGGTCGGTCAGGTTGTGCGCATTTCGGTGGACGCCTATCCGGGCCGCAAGTTCGAGGGCAAGATCACCACGATCGAGCCGCAGATCAGCGCGGATACGCGTAACATTCGCGTCCAGGCGACGCTGCAGAATCCGGAAGGCATTCTGAAGCCGGGCATGTTCGCGACCACGACAGTCGTGCTGCCGAACAAGCCGGCTGTCATCACCGTGCCGGAAACCGCAGTCGACTACACGCTCTATGGTGACTCGGTTTACCTGATCACCGAGAAGAAGACCGACGATGGCAAGACCGAGCTCTCGGCGGTGCGCACCTTCGTGCGTACTGGCGACCGCATCGATGGCCGTGCGGTGATCACGCAGGGCCTGAAGGCCGGCGACCGCGTCGTGGCGGTTGGGCAGCTCAAGTTGCAGTCCGGCGCGCTGGTGTCGATCTCGACCGATCCATTGCCGCAGATTCCGGCGAAGGCGCCGCTGAACTGAGACCCCGATGGACGGGCCGCGACATGCGGTCCGTCCCGGTTCATCTGAATGAATTTTCTCGCATCGTCGTGCGGCCTGTGATGGCCGGCGGATGATGCCGATGACGGAGCGACCGCAATGGTCTTCACGGATATCTTCATCAAGCGCCCGGTACTGGCGCTGGTCGTCAGCCTGCTGATCCTGCTGATCGGCTTCAAGGCCGCAACCAGTCTGCCGATCCGTCAGTATCCGAAACTGTCGAACACCGTGATCACCGTCACCACGGTATATCCCGGCGCGTCGCCGGATCTGATGCAGGGCTTTATCACCACGCCGATCGAGCAGGCCGTCGCAGCTGCTGAAGGCATCGACTACATGACGTCGGCGTCGACGCAGGGCCAGAGCCTGATCTCGGTCTATATCAAGCTCAACGTCGATCCCAATGCCGCGCTCACCGAAGTGCTGTCGAAGGTCAATTCGGTCAAATATCTGATCCCGCGCGAAGCGAATGACCCGGTCATTCTGAAGTCCACGGGTTCGACGACGGCCGTTATGTATCTCGGCTTTTCCAGCGAGGAACTGTCCGGCTCGGCGATCTCCGACTACCTGACGCGCGCGGTGCAGCCGATCCTGTCGACGGTGGACGGCGTGGCATCGGCCGAAATCCTCGGCGGTCAGACCTTCGCCATGCGCCTGTGGCTCGATCCGCTCCGCATGCAGGGCCGCGGTGTATCTCCGGACGATGTCTCGGCGGCGATCCGCGCCAACAACTTCCAGGCCGCAGCCGGTCAGACCAAGGGCTATTACATCGTCTCCAATGTGACGGCGAATACCGACCTGCAGAACGTCGAGCAATTCAAGCGCATGACGGTGAAAGCCAAGGACGGCGGCTTCGTCCGTATGGAGGATATCGCCACCATCGAACTTGCGGCGCAGAGTACCGACGCGAGCGTGGCGTTTAGTGGTGAGCGCGCGATCTTCATCGGCGTGCAGGCGACGCCGCTCGGCAATCCGCTCAACATCGTCAAGGGCGTGCGCGCGCTGTTCCCCGAACTCGAGCGTAACCTGCCGCCATCGCTGAAGATGAAGGTCGCTTACGACTCCACCAAGTTCATCACGTCGTCGATCGAGGAAGTCGAGCACACGCTGATCGAAGCCGTCGGCATCGTGATCGTGGTGATCTTCCTGTTCCTGGCCTCGTTCCGCTCGGTCATCATCCCGGTGGTGACGATTCCGCTGTCGCTGGTTGGCGTCTGCAGTCTCATGCTCATCATGGGCTTCAGCATCAACCTGCTGACCCTGCTGGCAATGGTGCTCGCCATCGGCCTCGTGGTCGACGACGCCATCGTGGTGGTGGAGAACATCCACCGCCATCTGGAAGAGGGCAAATCGCCGGTGCAGGCGTCGCTGGAAGGCGCGCGCGAGATCGTTGGCCCGGTCATCTCCATGACCATCACGCTGGCGGCGGTGTATGCGCCGATCGGCTTCATCGGCGGTCTGACCGGTGCGCTGTTCCGCGAATTCGCCTTCACGCTTGCGGGCTCGGTGATCGTGTCCGGCGTTATCGCGCTGACACTGTCGCCGATGATGTGCTCGGTGCTGTTGAAGCAGGAAGAGCCGGGCTGGTTCGCCAAGAAGGTGGACAGAGTGTTCGGCGCCACCACGCGCTGGTATGGCCGGCAGCTCGACCGCTCGCTGGACTATCGCCCCATCACGGCCATGTTTGCCGTCGTCATCCTGGGCCTCGTCGGCTTCATGTATGTGAATACGTCGAAGGAACTGGCGCCCGAGGAAGATCAGGGCATTCTGTTCGCTGTGACCAAGGCGCCGAAATACGCCAATATCGACTACGCGGATTTCTATGGCGATCGCATGGACGAGGTGTTCAAGAAGTTCCCGGAAACCGATCTGCGCTTCATCATCAACGGCACCAACGGTCCGAGCAACGGTATCGCCGGCATGCTGTTGAAGCCGTGGGACGAACGCAAGCGTTCGTCCACGCAGCTGAAGCCGCTGGTGCAGGCCGAACTCAGCAAGATCGAAGGTGTCAACGCCTTCGCATTCAACCTTCCGGCGCTGCCGGGCGGTCCCGGCGGTCTGCCGATCCAGATGGTGATCAGCTCGACCAACGGTTTCCAGTCGGTCTATGAGGAGATGGTCAAGTTGAAGGACACCGCGCGCAAGAGCGGCCTGTTCATCGTCAGCGACAGCGATCTCGATTTCAATCAGCCGGTGGTGCGCGTTTCCATCGATCGCTCCAAGGCCAACGACCTCGGCATTACGATGTCGAGCATCGGCAACACGCTGGCAACGCTGCTCGGCGGTAACTACACCAACCGCTTCAATCTAGAGGGGCGCTCCTATCAGGTGATCCCGCAGGTGCCGCGCGGCATGCGCATTTCGCAGGATTCGCTGGCGAACTACTACGTGCCGACGACGACGGGCCAGCAGGTGCCGTTGTCGACGTTGGTGAAGGTGGAAACCGGCACCAACCCGAATGCGCTGTCGCACTACAACCAGCTGAATTCGGCGACCTTCCAGGCGGTGCCGATGCCCGGCGTGACGGTGGGGCAGGCGGTCGACTTCCTCGAAGGCGCGGCCAAGCAACTGCCCTCGGGATTTAACCACGATTATCTCGCGGATTCCCGGCAGTATGTGCAGGAAGGCAATCAGCTGGCAGTGGCGTTCGGCTTCGCGCTGATCATCATCTTCCTGGTGCTGGCAGCACAGTTCGAAAGTCTGCGCGATCCGCTTGTGATCATGATTACTGTGCCGATGGCGATCCTGGGCGCGTTGATCCCGCTGTTCTTCGGCGTGGCGACGATCAACATCTACACCCAGGTCGGCTTGCTGACACTGGTCGGTCTGATTTCGAAGCACGGCATCCTGATGGTGGAGTTCGCCAACGAACTGCAGCTCAAGGAAGGTCTCGATCGTCGCTCGGCCATCGAGATGGCCGCCCGCGTGCGTCTGCGTCCGATCCTGATGACCACGGCGGCGATGGTCACCGGCTTGCTGCCGTTGCTCACCGCGGCGGGTGCTGGTGCTGCGAGCCGCTTCTCGATCGGCCTCGTGGTCGTCTCGGGCATGATGATCGGCACGCTGTTCACGCTGTTCGTGCTGCCCGCGGTCTATGTGGCCATCGCCACCGATCACCGCGCCGGCAAGGAAACGGAACGTGCCAAGCAGATCGCGGATTTCGATCTGGAGCATACGCGGACGGCCTAATTGCACGGACGCGGCCTTGCGAAGCTGAGCTTGCGGGGCCACAAGGTTTGAGGTTGGATGGCGGATCGTTTCATGCGATCCGCCATTATCTTTTGGCGGCCCGCTTGCTCCCCACAAGATTGGCGCCCACAGGACCCACCCCATGACGCGTGATTTTCCGGCCGGCAATTATCGCTATATTCCCGCAGTGTTTCAGTATTCCAGCGGCGTTGCCGCCAATGCGGATTTCGAGATCGAGCGCGTTCGTTTCGATAGATGGCTGCCATTGGCCGACGGGTTTGCGCGCATTGCCGATTACATTCTCGCGGCCGATCGCCCGCTGACATCGTTCTGCGCCTGCGAACTGCGCTCGCCCGCAGTGGTTGACGAAGCCGGTTTCCGGAAGTTCAACGAGCATTACGTCAAGACGCTCGCCGAGTGGGGCATCTTCGACGGCACCAACAATCCCGTCGCACGCAGCAATGTCTGCCTCGAGATCGATCCGCCGAGCGAACCGTCATTTTACGCCTTCTCGTTCACGCGGCCGTCGCTCGGTGCCAAGCCGACTTTCGTGATTGCGGGTGGCGCTGAAGCGCGCGGTGGACCTGGAACATATCCGGAGCGCATCACGCGCTATCGCGAGACCTCGCCGGATGCATTCCGGGAGAAAACGCGGATGACCATGAGCAATATGGAAGAGCGTCTGGGCGAATTCGGATTCTCGTGGAAGGACACGACTGCGACGCAGATCTACACGGTGCAGGATTTCCATCCCGTGGTGGCCGATGAACTGGTCAGGCGCGGTGCCTCACGGCAAGGCATGACCTGGCATTTCGCGCGGCCGCCGGTTGTCGATCTCGAATTCGAGATGGATACGCGGCGTGTGATGCGTGAATTCGTGATCTGACCGTCAGGCAGCGCGCGCTGCCTCACTCGGATACTGGGTGACCATGCGCAGGTCATCGACGACATGCATGTATTCGCGGGCCTTGGCGTCCTCATCCAATACCGGCGTGAAAATTGGGGTCGCGATCCCGATTGACTCATCCTCACCTCTTGGCGTTATATAGAACATAACATGAACAAGCTGCCCGGCAGCAGGTTCATTCAAAACCTTTGTCGGCAGTGATTTTGAGGAGCGGCGCATGACCGGCGTACGCACGGACATGCTTGCGCGTCTGCGCGGCAGCATCGAACGGATCGAGGCGCATGCGGATATCGCTTGCCTCGATCGCGTGGCGCTTGGTCATGCTGAGGCCGACGCCACGCTGCAAGGTGGGCTCGTGCGCGGTACGCTGCACGAAGTGTTCGCCCTGGAGACGCGGCAGGTCGGCGCGGCAACGGGTTTCGTTGCCGGCATTGCCCAGCGCCTGACAAAGGGAAAGCCGCTGCTCTGGGTGCGACAGGATTTTGTCGCACGCGAAGCAGGCGCACTGGCGATGACGGGCCTGGCCGAACTCGGTCTCGATCCGCGCCGCATCGTGCTGGTGCAGGCGGCGGATGCCGAGATGGCGCTGCGTGTCGGCGCAGATGGCCTGGCCTGCGATGCGCTCGGCGCCGTGGTGCTCGATCTGTGGGGCGAGGTGCGCCAGTTCGATCTTGTCGCCAGCCGCAAATATACGCTCGCCGCACAAACCTCCGGCGTGAGCTGCGTGATGCTGCGCACCTCGGCGCTGCCGGCAGTAAGCACCGCCGAGACGCGCTGGGTGGTGCAGGCCGCGCGTTCGCCGCCAACGGCACCATGGGAGGCCTGGGGAGCGCCCATCCTCGACACGCAACTAGTTCGCAACCGCCACGGCCAGACCGGCCGATGGATCATGGAATGGAAATGTGATGAGTGCCTTTTCCGTGAAGCCAAATCTGGTGCAGGCAACAGGTCTGTTGCAGACAAGGCGTATTCTCAGCCTGTGGCTGCCGCGCCTGCCGACCGACCGCATCAAGCGCCAGCGCGCCCGAAGCGGCGCGTTGCACGAAGTGCATGACGACAAACCTGTCATCGTCGTCACCAAGGAGAGCAATGCCTGGCAGATCACGGCGCTGAACGATGCTGCCGCGAAGCTCGGCCTCGAGATAGGCCTGCCGCTCGCCAATGCCCGCGCCGTCTGTCCCGATATCGATGTCTGCGATGCCGATCCCGTCGCCGATGCCGAACTGCTGAACGCCATCGCCGACTGGTGCGATCGCTTTACGCCGCTGGTTGCGCTCGATCCGCCGCATGGCTTGTTTCTCGATATCACCGGCTGCGCACATCTCTTTGGCGGCGAGGCGGCATTGATGAAGCAGCTCTGCGCAACGCTCGATCGGCAAGATTTTGTCGTCAGCGCGGCGATCGCCGGCACGTCGGTCTGTGCCCGTACATTGAGCCGCTACAAGCATGGCCGCATCGTCGTGGCAGGCGACGAAGCCAAGGCCGTCATGCCGCTGCCGCTTTATGCGCTCGGTGCGGATGATGCGATCATACGCGGATTGCGGCGTGCAGGTCTGAAAATCATCGGCGATGTCGCAGGCCGTGCGTGCCATGAAATCACCGCGCGGTTTGGCGCGGGTTTCACGGCATTGCTGGAGCAAGCGCTGGGACAGGCCGATGCGCCGATCTCACCGCGAAAGCCGCTGCCGGATTACATTGTCGAGAAACGGTTTCCCGAGCCGGTGGCGACCGATGCCGTCATTGCCGCGACGCTGAATGTGCTGGCCCGCATGCTGATCGCGGCGATGGACAAGCAAGGCAAAGGTGCCCGCCACCTGGAAGCATCCTTCTTCCGCACCGACGGCGTCGTGCGCGTGATCGCCGCGCAGACCGGGCAGGCGGTGAACCGGAGCGAGGTCATCGATCGCTTGTTCCGCGAGCGCCTGGATGCCATCGCCGATCCGCTAGATCCCGGTTTCGGGTTCGACATGATCCGGCTGTCGGCAAGCCACACCGAGATCGTGGTGCAGCAGCAGAGCGATCTGGACGCGCATGCGCAGGACAATGACGAGGTGATCGGTCTGGTGGATCGTCTCTCGGCGCGGATCGGCCCGCGCCGTGTGCTCGTGCATCTGCCTGTCGATACGCATATTCCGGAGCGCGAAGCGAACCCGATGCCGGCACAACGGAACCTGATCGAAGCCTCTCTGGCGCCGTGGCCGCTACGCATCGCCGACGAACCGCCGCTGCGACCGCTACGCCTGTTCGAGCGGCCCGAGCCGATCGAGGTGGCGCTCGCTGAATTTCCCGACAAGCCGCCGCATTCCTTCATATGGCGACGGACAAACCACATCGTGCGCCGGGCCGAAGGCCCGGAGCGCATCGCCATGGAATGGTGGTGTTCGCAGGAGGCTAGACCAACGCGCGATTATTTCCGCGTCGAGGACGATATTGGGCAGCGGCTCTGGATCTTTCGCGATGGGTTATACAACGAATTCACCGACGACGAAGGAATGCCGGTGCCGCCAAAATGGTTCGTGCACGGGCTGTTCGCATGAGCGGGCACGCAGTCAAACCGTCGGCGCCGGCCTATGCCGAGATCGGCATCACCACCAATTTTTCGTTTCTGCACGGCGGCTCGCATCCGCAAAGCTATGTGCATCAGGCGAGCGAGATTGGCCTGCCCATTATCGGCATTTCTGATCACAACACGCTGGCCGGCGTGGTGCGCGCCTATAGTGAATTGGGAAACAAAAAAGTCTTACATCCTCCGCGTCTGCTGATTGGTGCGCGTCTCGTCTTCATGGATGGCACGCCCGACATTATCATCTATCCCCGGGATCGCGACGCCTATGGGCGGCTGTGTCAGTTGCTCAGCCGTGGAAAGCTCGAGGCGGATAAAGGCGACTGCCATCTCACGCTTGCCGATCTCATCACTTTTGTAGAGGGGCAACTCTGCATTGTTTCCCTGCCGCATCGTTTCGATGAGGTCACGGCGCTCAAAACGCTTGATCGTTTGATCAACGCATGTCCTGGCAATGTGTGGCTCGCCGCTAGTTTCCTGCATCGCGGCGACGACAAGCGGCGCCTTGCGCGACTCGAACGTATTGCAGGAACGGTCCGTGTGCCGCTGCTGGCGACTAATGATGTCTTGTATCACCATGACGGCCAACGGCCGTTGCAGGATGTTCTGACCTGCATCCGCGAGAAGACGACCATCGACAAGATCGGCCGCAAGCTCGAGGTGAATGCCGAACGGCATTTGAAGCCGGCTGCAGATATGATCCGGCTGTTTCGCGATTATCCCGGTGCGATCCGTGAAACCATCCGTTTCGCCGATCGCATCACATTTTCTCTTGATCAGCTTCAATATCAATATCCAGATGAGCCTGTGCCGCCCGGCAAAACGGCGCAGCAGCATCTCGAAGACATGACTTGGGAAGGAATGAAACGGCATTTTCCTAAGACGGAAGATCCGAAGTTGATTGCCACTCTGAATAAGGAGCTCGCGCTCATCGCCGAGCTTGGTTACGCGCATTACTTCCTGACGGTACACGATATCGTCCGCTACGCGCGCAGTCAGAACATTCTGTGTCAGGGTAGGGGCTCGGCGGCCAATTCAGCGGTTTGCTATATGCTCGATATCACCTCGGTGAACCCCGCCGAGGTCGAGCTTCTATTCGAGCGCTTCATCTCCAAGGAACGCCTGGAGCCGCCGGATATCGACGTCGATTTCGAACACGTCCGGCGCGAGGAGGTGATGCAATATGTCTATCGGCGTTATGGTCGCCACCGCGCTGCGATCATCGCTACCGTCATTCACTACCGGCCGCGTTCGGCGATCCGCGATGTCGGCAAGGTGCTGGGGTTGACCGAGGACGTCACCTCGGCATTGGCCGACACCGTCTGGGGCAGTTGGGGCAAGGGCCTCAACGAGATGCAGGTGCGGCAGGCGGGGCTTGATCCATCCAATCCGATGATCATGCGCGCGGTCGAGCTTGCCACCGAGCTGATCGAATTTCCGCGCCATCTGTCACAGCATGTCGGCGGCTATGTACTGACGCAGGACCGGCTCGACACCTATGTGCCGATCGGCAATGCGGCGATGGACGACCGTACCTTCATCGAATGGGACAAGGACGACGTCGACACGATGAAGATGATGAAGGTCGATGTGCTCGCTTTGGGCATGCTGACCTGCATCCGCCGGTGCTTCGAATTGATCTTTCACCATAAGGGGAGGCGTTACGAACTTAAGGACATCAAGGCTGAAGACAAGGATGCCAAGCCAGTTTTTGAGATGCTCCAGCGCGGTGAATCCCTCGGCGTGTTCCAGGTCGAAAGCCGCGCCCAGATGAATATGCTGCCGCGGCTGAAGCCGAAAACGTTCTACGACCTCGTCATCGAAGTCGCCATTGTCCGACCTGGGCCGATCCAGGGCAACATGGTGCACCCCTATCTGAAACGCCGGGCGATGAACCCCGACGAGATCGAGTATCCGTATCCGAAAGGCGGCAACAAGAACGAACTCAAAAAAGTCCTACACAAAACTCTGGGCGTTCCGCTGTTCCAGGAGCAGGCCATGCGCATCGCCATTGAGGCGGCGCACTTTACTCCGGAGGAGGCTAACGGGTTGCGGCGTGCCATGGCGACGTTTCGTAATGTCGGCACCATGCATACATTCGAAGAGAAGATGGTCGGCAAGATGATCGACCGTGGTTACGACAAGGCCTTCGCCGTGAGTTGTTTCGACCAGATCAAGGGCTTTGGCAGCTACGGTTTCCCCGAGAGCCATGCGGCGAGTTTTGCGCAATTGGTCTATGTCTCGTCATGGCTGAAACATTATCATCCAGATGTGTTCTGTTGCGGGCTACTGAATTCGCAGCCTATGGGATTTTACGCGCCGTCGCAGATCGTGCGCGATGCACGTGAAAATGGCGTCGAGGTGCGTGAGATCGACGTATCCTTCAGTCATGCACACAATACGCTCGAAGAGCGATCCGGGAGATATTGCGCGCTTCGCCTTGGTTTTCGCCAGATCGACGGTTTCAAATATGTCGATGCCGATGAGGACAGGCTGAGACTGAGCCATGAGAAGCCGCGGCCGCGGCCGGACGATTGGGGCGAACGCATCGTTGCTGCGCGAGAACGACGCCCCTTCACCTCGCTGGAAGATTTCGCACGCGATACGGCTTTGCCGAAGCGCGCGCTGATCATGCTGGCCGATGCCGATGCGTTTCGATCGATCGGGCTCGATCGCCGTGCGGCATTATGGGCGGTGAGGCGACTGCCCGATGATGTGCCGTTGCCGTTGTTCGAAGTTGCGACCGCGCGCGAGCAGCCGGACGAGAATGCGAAGCCTCTGCCTGAGATGCCGTTGCCCGAACAGGTAGTTGCCGATTATCAAACCATCAGGCTGTCGCTGAAAGGCCATCCGATGGAGTTTCTGCGGGCGAATTTCACGCGCGAGAAAGTGGTGACCTGCGCGAGCGTCTCAGATGCCAATGACAAACGGCGGGTGCGCTGTGCCGGCGTCGTACTGGTGCGGCAGAGGCCGGGTAGCTCCAAGGGCGTTGTCTTCATGACGCTGGAGGACGAGACCGGTATCGCCAATATCGTCGTCTGGCCGAAGGTGATGGAGCAGTTTCGCAGGGAGGTCATGGGTTCCAGGCTCATTCTGGTCGAGGGGACGATCCAGAGCAGCCCGGACAAGGTCGTGCATCTGGTTGCCGAACGGCTCGTTGATCGTTCGGACGATCTGAAACATCTTGCCAATGATGCGCTCGGGCCGCCGCGACAAATGCTGTCGGGTCCCGAGCCGGTCAATGACGATCGCCGCGAGTATCCCGACAATCCGGCGCAGCGCATTCGCCATCCGCGCAATGTCCGGATCCTGCCGCGCTCGCGGGATTTCCACTAGGCGTCGTTCAGAAACCATTCAGCCGCTATTACCTATTCAGGTGCTGCACCGACTGGCGGTCCGCCGGGTGGCCGGTGCAGGAAAGTAATAGTGGCATAGGCGCCGATCCATGAACCGACGGCGGCAAAACCCACATACATCCAGTTTTCGGTATAGCTGATGACGGCATAGGACGAGAGTACATACCAGACGCTGCTCCAGGTGGCCGCAGGTATGCGCCGACGGGCCACCACCGCAGAGGTGAACATCACATAGACCGCGTCGGTGGCAGCCGTGGCCAGCACCACGGCACCGGCTGTCAATGGATCGATGGTGGCCATGGTCTCTCCTCCATGCTTGTACAAGACGGTGCGATCACGGATGTGGTCACCTGGAAGCGTGAGCTGAATTGGTGGCGTGGGAAAGGGGGGCGTTAATGTACGGTATTCGTGAAGTGCTCGCCGACCTCTGGAGGCAGGCTGGCGGTGACATTGCGGCGCTCCAGCGTGTCACGCTGACCGGCAATGAGCCGCAATTACCGTCATCATTCCATGTCGGTGCGGCCGCTCAGGTTAGTATCGCTGCGGCCGGAATGGCGGCTGCCGAAATCTGGCGGCTACGCAGCGGACAGACGCAGACTGTCTCTGTCGACATGCGCCACGCGATCGTCGAATGCCGCAGCGAGCGTTATCTGCGCTGCGACGGTAATCCGCCGCCGCCCGCCTGGGACGCGATCGCCGGCGTCTACAAGACGGGCGATGACAAATTCGTCCGGCTCCATACCAATTTCCCGCATCATCGCGACGCTGCCTGCCAGGTGCTGTCATGCGCACCGGAGCGTGAAGCGGTGCAGGCGGCTTTGATGCAGTGGAACGGCGAAGCCTTCGAGACCGCAGCCTATGCGGCTGGCGGCGTCGTCGCGCTGATGCGATCCCGCGACGAATGGATGGCGCTGCCGCAGGCCAAAGCCGTTGTTGAACTGCCGCTCGTCGAGATCACCCGGATTGGCGATGCCGAACCGAAGCAGTGGCCGATCGGCGCCCGGCCGCTTGCCGGTCTGCGCGTGCTCGATCTGTCGCGCGTCATTGCCGGCCCTGTCGCAGGTCGCACCCTCGCGGCCCATGGTGCCGATGTCATGCTGGTCTCCAGTCCCGATCTGCCGGCGATCCCGTGGCTCACCATCGATACCGGTCGCGGCAAGCTCTCGAGCTTCGTGGATCTCCAGAGCGAGCAGGGGCGTGACACGTTACGGGGGCTGCTTGCGCAGGCGGACATCTTCTCGCAGGGCTATCGTCCGCAATCGCTCGCAGGGCTCGGCTTCTCGCCGGAGGAGGCGGCCCGCGTCAGTCCCGGCATCGTCTATGTCTCGCTCTCTGCCTATGGCCGTTCCGGGCCATGGGCCGGACGCCGCGGCTTCGACTCCCTCGTCCAATGCGCGACCGGCTTCAATCATGCCGAAGGGCAGGCGGCCGGCGTCGACGGACCCAGGGAATTGCCGGCGCAGATGCTCGATCACGCCACCGGCTACTTAATGGCGTTCGGCGCCATGATCGCACGTGCACGTCAGGCGCGTGAAGGTGGGGGCTGGCACGTGCAGGTCTCTCTTGCCCGCACCGGCCAATGGCTGTGGGATATGGGAAGGATCGCGGAAGGTCTCGCGGTCGAAGATCTGAAGGGTGAGGTGGTCAAAGTCTTTACAGAGGATATGCCGTCCGGATTCGGCCAGTTGTCGGCGGTCCGTCATGCAGGCGTGTTATCGCGAACCCCGGCGGGGTGGACGCGTCCGGCCATGCCCCTCGGCAGCCATCCAGCGGTATGGCCGTCCGGCAGTTGAAAACCCATTCGCAGGATTTCAAAGTTTTAACGAAGATTCGTAAGCGCACATGCGTTTTTAGATTGTCTGAACGCCCAGATGCGCACTATTAGCGCGTGAATGGGACAAATCGCCGCGGAATAAGTGCGTTTCCTACCAAGGACCTGGCAGTGACGAATTTAGATCAACGATCTCAATTGTTTAGCGGAAAGCGTCTGATCGCGGGCGGTTGCATTGCTGCTATGCTGATCGCCGCAGGCATCGGCTATACGCGGCTGTCGACTCCCTCGAAGGGACATTCCGACGTCTCTAGCCAGTCCCGGAAGAACCCGCAGCGCTACACGACCTCCCCATCGGAATGGGCCAGCCTGACCATCGAGCCGGTCACCGTGCGTGCCTTCCGCGCCGAGCATGTCACCGAGGGCAAGATCGCCGTCGATGAAGATCGCTCGACACCAATATTCTCTCCTTATGCTGGTCGCGTCACCAAGCTGCTCGCCAAACCAGGCGACCACGTCGAGAAGGGCCAGCCGCTGTTCGTCATTGAAGCGGCCGATACTGTTGGCGCGCAGAATGACTTCGTTGCCGCCGTCACGGCGCTCAATAAGGCGAAATCGCAGCTCGACCTCGCGCAGATTCAGGACAAGCGCGCCAAGGATCTGTTCGAAGGCAAGGCCGTACCGCTTAAGGACTATCAGCAGAGCCAGGCAACGCTGTTGCAGACGTTGAACGATCAGCGCACGGCCGAAACGGCATTGGAAGCGGCGCGCAATCGTCTGCGCATCCTCGGCCTCTCGGAAGAAGCGATCACGGCCTTCCAGGAGAAGGGCCGCATCAATCCTGAGACCACCATCTATGCGCCGCTTGCGGGCACAGTGGTTCAGCGCAAGATCGGTCCCGGCCAGTATATCAGCGCCGGTGCGGCGGACCCTGTGTTCGTGATCGGCGACCTGTCCTCGGTCTGGCTCACTGCATTTGTGCGCGAGACGGAAGCCGCCGCCGTGCAGATCGGCCAGGAGATGAGCTTTACCGTGCTGGCATTACCTGGCCGCGTGCTCACAGGCCGTATCAACTATGTCGCAACCGCGCTCGATCCTGCAACACGCCGCTTGCTTGTCCGCGCCACGCTCGACAACAGCAATGGTCTGCTGAAGCCGGAAATGTTCGCCACCGTGACCATCTATGCGCCCGGCGACCAGCCGACGATCGGCGTGCCGAAAACGGCGCTGATCTATGAAGGCGATCAGGTCCGCGTCTGGGTCGCGCATGACGACAAGACCATCGAGCTGCGCACGATCAAGACCGGCATGACCAATGGTAATCTCGTCGAGGTCCATGGCAACCTGAAAGCCGGCGAACGTATCGTCACCAAGGGCAGCTTGTTTATCGATCGCGCGGCCTCCGCCAGCTAACCCCCAGCTTCGGCTCTTCTGAAAGGTCCGATCTGGATGGATCGTCTTGTTGCCTTGGCCGTCGACCGTCGCTACCTGATGGTAGCGATGTTCGTCGCCGTATTCGTCGGCGGTTTGTTTGCCTTCAATCAGCTGAACATCGAAGCCTATCCCGATCCGACCCCGCCGATGGTCGATATCGTGACTCAGAGCAACGGTCTCTCTGCCGAGGAAATCGAGCGCTACATCACGATTCCGATCGAAGCGCAGGTCGCCGGCATCAAGAACCTCAAGACGATCCGTACCATCTCGCTCTACGGTCTCTCGGACGTCAAACTGCAGTTTTCGTTCGACTACACCTATGACGAAGCATTGCAGCAGGTGCTGAACCGGTTGTCGCAGCTCGGGACCTTGCCGGGCAATGCCCAGCCGACGATATCGCCGATCTCCGCGGTGGGTGAAATCTTCCGTTATCGTCTGGTGGGACCACCGAACTACAGCGTGCTTGATCTCAAGACCCTGCAAGATTGGATCATGCAGCGCCGCTTCCGTGCAGTGCCAGGGGTCATCGACGTCATTGGTTGGGGCGGCAAGACCAAAACCTATGAGATCCAGGTCGACTTCAACAAGCTCGTCGCCTATGGCTTGACGCTGCCACAACTGCTGACCGCCGTCGGGAATGCCAATATCAATGTCGGCGGCAACACCGTGAATATCGGCCCGCAATCGGCCGTGGTGCGCGGCGTCGGCCTCATTCGGTCGATCGACGACCTTTCCAATACGATGATCTCCCAGACCAACGGCAATCCGGTTCTGGTTAAGGACGTCGCCACTGTGTCGGTTGGCGAGAAGCCGCGTCTTGGCATTGCTGGTCTGAATCAGGACGACGACATCGTCCAGGGCATTGTGCTGATGCGCCGCGGCGAGAAGAGTTCGCCGACCATCGCGCGCGTCGAACAATTGGTGCAGCAGATCAATCGCGGAGGCATTCTGCCGCCCGGCGTGCGGATCGAACGGATCTATGACCGCAAGGACCTGATCGACACCACCACGCATACGGTGCTGCACAACATGGTCGTCGGCATCCTGCTGATCGTGCTGCTGCAGTGGATGTTCCTCGGTAACCTGCGCAGTGCGCTGATCGTCGGCGCCACTATTCCGTTCGCCTTGTTTTTTGCTGTCATCATTCTGGTGCTACGCGGCGAATCCGCCAACCTGCTATCGGTGGGCGCCATCGATTTCGGCCTGATCGTCGATGGTACGGTCATCATGGTCGAGGCCATTTTCAGACGGCTGACCCAGACCACAGTGCTTTCCGAAGCGGAGCGTAGCCACATCTCGCCCGAGACCATCATGGGCATGAAGAAGCATGGCATCCTCAGCGCATCCGCTGACGTGTCGCGCTCGATTTTCTTTGCCGCCGCGATCATCATCGCCGCGTTCCTGCCGCTGTTCACGCTGTCCGGTGTTGAAGGCAATATCTTTGGACCGATGGCGCGGACCTATGCTTATGCGCTGGCCGGTGGCCTGATCGCGACATTCACCGTCACGCCCGCGCTGAGCGCGATCATTCTGCCCGCACATGTCGAGGAAACTGAAACCTGGATCATGCGCCAGCTTCACCGCCTCTATATGCCGGTGCTGAATTGGGCGGTCGCCAGCCGGAAATTGGTACTGGGCATTGCGATCGGTCTTGTCGTCGTGACTTTCTTCATGGCGCGTTTCCTCGGCCTCGAATTCCTGCCGAAGCTGGAAGAGGGAAATCTCTGGATCCGCGCCACGCTGCCGCCGACGATCTCGCTGCAGGAAGGCAATACTTACGTCAACGAGATGCGCAGGCTCATCCGCCAGCAGCCCGAGGTGGAATCCGTCGTCTCGCAGCACGGCCGTCCCGATGATGGTACCGATGCGGCTGGCCTGTTCAACGCGGAATTCTTCGCGCCCCTGAAGCCGTCGTCCGAATGGCCGGCGCCGCAGGACAAGGATGCGTTGACGGCGCGTTTGCTCAAGGAATTGCAGACGAAATTCCCCGGCGTTGAATTCAACTTCTCGCAATACCTGCAGGACAACGTCTCCGAAGCGGTGTCCGGCGTGAAGGGTGAGAATTCGATCAAGCTCTATGGCAATGATCTGGAGGCACTCACCAAGACGGCTAATGAGATCAAGACCGTGCTGTCGACGGTGCAGGGCGTGACGGATCTCGCCGTGTTCACATCGCTGGGGCAGCCAACAATCCAGATCGACGTCGACCGCGCCAAGGCCGCGCGCTACGGATTGTCGCCGGGCGATATCAACGCCACCATCAAGGTGGCCATCGGCGGCGACTCTGCAGGCGATCTCTATGAGCCCGGTAGCGATCGGCATTTCCCGATCATGGTGAGGTTAGCGCCGGAATATCGCCGTAGCGCTGAGGCGATCCAGAATTTGCGCATCGGCGCACCGGGTCCAAACGGCACGATCGCGCAGATCCCGCTAAGTGAAGTGGCGTCGATCAATCTCGTCTCGGGTGCGGCCTATATCTATCGCGAGAACCAGGAGCGTTATCTGCCGATCAAGTTCTCGGTACGCGAACGCGATCTCGGCAGCGCCATTCAAGAAGCGCAGGACAAGGTCGCCGCGCTCGTTCAGCTGCCGCCGGGCTCGCGGACCGAATGGGTCGGTGAGTTCGGCAATCTTCAGGACGCTATCGCGCGGCTTTCCATTGTGGTGCCGATCAGCCTCGCTCTGATCGGCGTGCTGCTTTGGTTCAACTTTGGCTCGATGGCCGATACACTGCTGGCCATGAGCGTGATCCCGATGGCGATCTTTGGCGGCGTGCTCGGTCTGCTGATCACGGGTATTCCGTTCAGCGTATCGGCGGCAATCGGCTTCATCGCGCTGTTCGGCATTGCGGTCATGGACGGCATCCTGATCCTGTCGCAATACAATCAGCTGATCGACGAGGGCTATGAGCGCATCAAGGCTGTGATCCGGACCGGTGAGTTGCAACTGCGGCCGGTGCTCATGACCTGCATCGTAGCGGGCGTCGGCCTGCTGCCGGCGGCGCTGTCGGAGGGAATCGGGTCTCAGGTCCAGAAACCGCTCGCGGTCGTGGTGGTCACTGGCATGATGCTGGCGCCACTGGTGATCCTGATCACCCTGCCGGTGCTGATCTCCTTCTTCTCCCGCCGGGCGCGCTAAACAGTTTGTAACCGGAGCGGCTTGGGCTGCCCCTGAGGCAGCCCAATGGTCCATACCCGAAAAACCCGGCTCGATATGGATCGAAACTGGCACTTGCCCGTTGACCGGTTCCCCGCCGGGCTATTCCAGCCCCGTGCGTATTTCGGTTGGTGCTTTTGGACGCTGTATTTGCTGATCTTTTTCAAAACGTGCAGCCGTGCCATGCTGGTGGCCGTGGTTTCGAGCGCCGTATCTTTTCAGAGACCTTTTGATGCTCACCAAGACCGACCCCGTCGACTTGACCAATTGCGACCGCGAGCCGATCCACATTCCCGGCAGCATCCAGCCTTATGGCTGTCTGCTCGCCTGCGACGGCTCCGTCGGGATGGTCCGGCGCCATTCGGTCAATGCGGGCCCGATGCTGGGGATCGGTACCGGAGACATCAACGGCCGCAAGCTGGACGCTCTGATTGGTGAGGGTCCGGCCCACGACATTCGCAATGCCATCGCCAAATGGGGGAACCAGCAGCGCCCGGGATTGCTGATCGATTTCAAGGTCGCGCATTCGCAGACCACGTTCAACGTCGCTGTGCATCGGCACAAGGGCGTCAATATCATCGAATTCGAGCCGGCTGACGCCAGCGATGCAACGCCACCTCTGGAGTTGTCGCGCTTGCTGATCGGCCGCATCGGCCAATGCAACGATCTCGACGTGCTGTTCGACAATGCGGCGCGGCTGCTGCGCGGCGCACTCGGCTACGACCGGGTGATGGTCTATCAATTCGCTCATGACGGCTCCGGCCGCGTGATCAGCGAGGCGCGCCGCGGCGATCTCGAGAGCTTTCTAGGACAGCACTTTCCGGCCGGCGATATCCCGCAGCAGGCGAGGGTGCTTTACGTCCAGAACACGGTGCGTATCGTCTCTGATGCGAGCGGCGAGCGCGTGGCCATTGAGCCGGAATTCGACACATCCGGTGAACCGCTCGATCTGTCCTTTGCACATCTGCGCAGTGTTTCGCCGATCCACTGCGAGTATCTGCGCAATATGGGCGTCGGTGCGTCCATGTCGATTTCCATCATTCATGATGGCGTGCTGTGGGGTCTGATTGCCTGTCATCACTACGCACCGCGCGCACTATCCATGGAGAAGCGTGTTGCTGCAGAGATGTTTGGCGAGTTCTTTTCCATGCAACTGGCCGGGCTTCTTCAAAAACGCAAGCTGGCCGCTAGCGAAAGCGCGCGGCGCTATCTCGACCAGCTGTTGCACAATGTTTCGCATCACGGCGATGTCGGAGACCTACTCAAGGAAAGCATTCGCGATTTTAGCGTGCTGATGCCGTGTGACGGCGTTGGCCTTTACCTCAACAAGACCTGGACGTCTCATGGTAATGCGCCGCCGGCTGCGGCAGTGCCGGTGCTGATGGGCTTCATCAATTCGGTGGCCGAGGGCAAGGTGTGGGCGACGAGCGCATTGTCAGATCGATTACCGGCTGCTGAAGACTATGCCGCTGCCGTCTCCGGCGTGCTGGCCGTGCCCTTGTCGCAGTTACCACGCGACTATCTTCTGTTCTTTCGCAGCGAAGTTACGCAAACCCTGAATTGGGCAGGCGATCCCAACAAGACATATGAAATCGGTCCATTGGGTGATCGGCTGACGCCGCGCAAGAGCTTTGCGATCTGGAAGGAGACCGTGCAGCGCCAGTCCCAGCCATGGCTGCAAAACGAGCGCGACACCGCCGAGGCTGTGCGCTCGGCTTTGGTGGAAGTGGTGCTTCGCCACAACGAATTACTGGCGGATGAGCGGCATAAAGCTGACCTGCGCCAGAAAATGCTGAATGAAGAGCTCAATCATCGCGTCAAGAATATCCTTGCGTTGATCAAATCGCTGGTCTCGCACCCGGTCGAGGATGGTCGCAGCATCGAGGATTATGCCGCTTCCCTGAAGGGGCGTATTCAGGCCTTGTCGCTTGCGCATGATCAGGTCATCCGGGGGGCCGGCGGCGGTGCGTTGAAGGGCTTGCTCGATGCCGAATTTTCGCCGTATCGCGAGACGGTGAAAGCGATCGAGATGACCGGCCCCGATGTTCTGCTCGACGCCCGAGCCTATTCGGTACTCGCACTCGTGCTGCACGAACTGGCCACCAATGCCGCCAAATATGGGGCGCTTTCCGTAAGCACGGGGCGGCTGTCGCTCCGGTGGAAACGGACGGATATCGGTGACTGCGAGCTTCACTGGCTGGAGCGCGATGGTCCGATTGTTGCGCCACCATCGCGGCCAGGCTTTGGATCGATGCTGATCAGCCGCAGCATTCCCTATGATCTCGGCGGCGAAAGTGACGTCGATTATGAGCCGGCCGGCACGCGCGTACGTCTGCTCATCCCGGCGCGCTTCGTTGTCTGGCCTGCACCGATAGCGGCGCGCAACGTGCGCGCCCGACGCGAGGACGACAAGCCGATGGCGTCGATGCGCGGCTTGAAGGTGTTGATGGTCGAGGACCAGCTTCTTATTGCCATGGACGTCGAGACCATGTTGACCCACGAGGGCGCGGCATCGGTCGAGACGGCGTCTTCGGCCAACGAGGCGCTAAACGCGCTCACGATCGTGAGGCCCGATGTGGCCATCCTCGACGTCAATCTCGGCAATGGCAGTTCGGTGCCGGTGGCCCAGGCATTGCGCGAAAGGGGCATCCCCTTCGTATTCGCCACAGGCTATGGCGAAACCAGCCTGATCCCGGCGTTGATGGATGACGTGCCGATTGTACGCAAACCCTATGACCTCGCATCGCTGGTCGCCGCGATAACCACGGCGATGGCGAAGAAGAGCTCAGCCGGATAATTTACTGCCCCGAGGGTGTGCGGAGGCCGTGCCAGGCGTCGCGCACCTGATGGTAGTGAACTTCTGGCAGATAGTCTGGCGTGTTCAGCCCAAGCGTTTTCACATCCAGCCTGCCGATTGCGCTGAGCAGCGAATAGGATGCGATCACCCGGTCGCGCTGTGCGCCAATCAGGCGTGCCTTTGCCTGCACGAGATCCTGCTGGGAGTTCAGGACGTCGACAGTGGTGCGCTGACCGCCCTGAGCCTCGCGCTGTACGCCCTGCAGGGCAACGCCAGCAGCGCGTACTTCGGCTTCCGCGGCACTCACCGCGGTCTTGGCGCCTTCATTTGACACCCATGCACCGACGACTGCGGTGCGGGCCTGATTGCGGACCTGTTCGAGCACTAGGCGACTGACCGATGACAGTTCCTTGGCCTGGCGCGTCTGCGCAGCACCGAGGCCGCCGTCATAGATCGGCGCACTCAACTGGCCGACGATCGAAGCCTGGTCGGTGCCAAAGGTGCCAAGCGTCGGATCCGACTGGCTGGATTTGCTGGCGCTGCCCTGCAGCGTCAGAGTAGGCAACAGACTGCTCTCGGCCACCTTGATCGTCGTGGTCGCCACGTCGACATCGTAACCGGCTGCCAGCACGGCGGGATGCGCCTTGAAGGCCTGATTGACGGCATCGTCGCGGTTGCGCGGCAGCAGCCGATCCATTGGTTCCGCCGGGCTGAGCCGTGAGGGTGCAGCACCAATCACCTGCGTATAAGTCGCCTGGCTGATGGCGAGAGTGACCTCAGCGGCGTTGAGATCGGCCTGACCACGCGCCAGTCGTGCTTCGGCCTGCGACGTGTCGGTGGGCGTGACGTCGCCGGCGTTGAGCCGCTTCTGGGCGATGCCGAGGGTTTCGCGCAGGGAGGCGACGTTGGCCCGCTGGGCTTCAACCAACGATTGGTTGGCGAGAACATTGGTATAGGCAACGACCGCGTCCAGCAGCACGCCCTGACCGACATTGCGCAGCGCTTCCCGGCCGGACTGGACCTGCAATTCCGCGACGCGGACGCTGTTGGCTGTCTTGTTTCCGTTATAAAGCGTCTGGGTGACCGTGACGCCGATGGTCCATGGCTTCAGCGTTGCACCCTGGATGGTGTTGTCTACGAGCAGGTTGCGTACGGCCTGAAGGCCATAGCTCAGTGTGGCTGTCACCTGCGGCCGGTAGCCGGCCATCGCCTGCGGGACGTTCTCATCGGTGGCGCGCTGGCGGGCCCGTTCGCCGTTCAGCTGCGGATTGGACTGATAGGCTTTGGCAAGGGCTTCCGACACCGTTTCGGCACGGGCATCGACCGCGGCAAAAATGCCATAGCCAGTTAGGCTCAGGGCCATGCCTGTCCGAAGCGCGCGCCTTGCGGCAAGGCCAAATATGCCGTGACGAACCATATTATCCCAAAGCAATCTTCGGACGTCCGCCCCCGCTGACGTCTAGGTATGTTTAGAGGGCGTTGCCTTTGCAGGCAAACCATCCGGCGAAGAACCTCCGGGCTTTTGCGCTTTCCCCACAGGGCATTTGGCTGCCCCGATTTGCTTGATTGATCAGGACCCTAGGGTGGAGGAGGCGCTCCGTGAATGCGACGAATAAACCCGCTTCACATGGCCGCGTGTGTTGCATGTCGGGCACATTTCTGAATAACCGTGCGCAGTGGTAACTCTGTCCGGCTTCGCTGCGCGATTGCGCTGCGGAGCTGTCGATCCTGCCCTGCCGGAATGCTTATGCCCAAGATCTTCACTGATCCCGACGCCATCGCCGAAGACATCATTCGCGACGTGGGGACGACGCTCGTGGTCGGGCTGCCGCTCGGGCTTGGCAAGGCCAACCATATCATCAACGCGCTCTATCAGCGCGCGCTGGCCGATCGCAGCATCAGGCTGACGTTCTTCTCTGCCCTGACGCTGGAGAAGCCGAAGCCGTCCAGCGAGCTGGAAAAGCGCTTCATCAATCCCGTGATCGAGCGGTTGTTCGGTGGCTATCCTGATCTGGCCTATGCAACGGCGCTTCACAAAGGCGAGCTCCCGCCAAACATTCAGGTCAACGAGTTCTTCTTCCTTGCCGGAAAATGGTTGCGGGTGGCCGACGCGCAGCAGCACTATATCTCAGCGAACTATACCCATGCGTCGTCCTATCTTCTCAGGCGCGGGCTCAATGTCATTACGCAACTGGTGTCGAAGCGCGTGGTCGACGGCGCGGCGCGCTATAGTCTGAGTTGCAATACCGACACCACGCTTGATCTGATGCGGGCGCGCAACGAAGGGCGCGTCTCCTTCAAGTTGATCGGTCAGGTCAATTCGGAATTGCCATTCATGCCGGGGCAGGGTGATCTCGCCGGAGATGAGTTTCACGCGGTGCTCGAAAGCCCGGAGACTGAATTTCCGCTGTTTGCACCGCCGTCCGAACCGATCAACGACACCAAATACGCGATTGGATTACACGCTGCGGGCCTGGTGCGCGACGGTGGCACGTTGCAGATCGGCATTGGGCAAGTGGGCGATGCACTGGCGCAGGGCCTGATCTTTCGCCACCGCGACAATGCGGCGTTTCGCCATCTGATGCAGCGTCTTGCCCCTGATGCGCCTCCGAAGGAAGTCGCGACGTTCGAACGTGGCCTCTATGGCGTGAGCGAAATGCTGTTCGAAGCCTTTCTCGGCTTGATCGACGCCGGCATTCTGAAGCGTGAGGTGGATGACACCATCGTGCATGGCGCATTCTTTCTCGGGCCGAAGGCATTCTATCAGGCGCTGCGCGACATGACGCCGGAGCGTCTGGCGAAAATCCAGATGATGCCGGTATCGTTCACCAACGAGCTCTATGGTGACGAAGATGCCAAACGTCGCGCGCGCGTTGATGCGCACTTCGTCAACAACACGATGATGGCGACGCTGATGGGCGCCGCGATCTCGGACGGCCTCGATAGCGGTCAGGTCGTGAGCGGCGTCGGTGGACAGTATAATTTCGTCTCACAGGCTTTCGCGCTGGAAGGCGCGCGCTCCATCCTGACTCTCGAATCCACACGCGCGGGCAAGAAGCCGATTTCCAACATTCGCTGGAATTATGGTCACACCACGATCCCGCGACACCTGCGCGATATTATCGTGACAGAGTATGGCGTCGCCGATCTGCGCGGGAAATCGGATGCCGACGTGATCGCGGCGATGCTTCAGGTATCCGACTCGCGGTTTCAACCGGAACTGATGCGGCAAGCCAAGGCGGCTGGAAAGCTTCCCAAGAGCTATGACATTCCCGCCGCGTATCGCGACAACGTGCCTGAGCGAATCTCCGCTGCACTCAAGCCGGCACGGGATGCTGGCCTGCTGCCCATGTTCCCGTTTGGCAGCGATTTCACTGACGTGGAGCAGCGCCTGATCCCTGCGCTGCAGGTTCTGAGCGCGGCATCGGCGTCACCTCAGAAGCTCGCTGGATTATTCTGGGAGGGCATGACGCATACAGCCAGCGCATCTGATGAAGCGGCGCTGGCGCGGCTCGGGCTCGATCGTCCGGCCACATGGGCCGAACGTGCCTATCGTGTGCTGGTGTCCGCCGCGCTCGCGCGCAGCGGCTTAACCTAGCGGTTCTTGTTGACCGGCTTCCGCTTCTCAACGAAGGCGGCCATGCCTTCTGAACGGTCTTCCAGCGCGAAGGTCGCGTGAAACAGATCGCGCTCGACCTTGAGGCCTTCGGTGAGCGGCGTCTCGAAGGCGCGATTGACGGCGTTCTTTGCCATCGTTGCCACCGGGCGCGACATGGCGGCGATCTTTTCCGCCATGGCGATGGCTTCTTCCATCAGCTTGTCCGCCGGGACAACGCGACTGACGAGACCGGAGCGCTCCGCTTCCGCCGCATCCATCATGCGGCCCGTGAGGCAGAGGTCCATCGCCTTCGATTTGCCGATGGCGCGAGTGAGGCGCTGGGTGCCGCCGATACCGGGAATGGTGCCAAGCGTGATTTCCGGCTGGCCGAACTTCGCGGTGTCTGCGGCGATCATGATGTCGCACATCATGGCGAGTTCGCAGCCGCCGCCGAGCGCGTAGCCGCTGACTGCAGCAATGGTGGGTTTGGTGCAGGTGGCGACACGGTCGCCGCCGATTGATGTGAAATCGCTGGAGAACATGTCGATGAAGCTCTTTGGCTGCATCTCCTTGATATCTGCCCCGGCGGCAAATGCCTTCTCGCTGCCGGTCACGATGATGCAGCCCACGGCGGTGTCGGCTTCCAGCTCGCCGATGGCGATCTTGATTTCGCCGAACACACCGAAAGAGAGAGCATTGAGCATCTTCGGGCGATTCAGCGTGATGATGCCGACCGCGCCTTTGCGCTCAACGATGAGGTGTTCGTAGCTGCTCATGTTCCATCCCGCGGATTTTTGCCGAAGCCGCCAGGATCGGCGGCCCCGCGCAATTTGCCCGCTCGGGGGATGGGGTTCAAGCCATAAACATACGGGCGGCAGAGGCCATGGTGAGCAAGCCGCCGAAAGCGATGAAGATCTTGCCGACGAGGGAGGTCTTGTCCCAGGTCGTGCTGTTCTCGCTGGCGACTTCCGGTGCCGGCGTATCGATGGTGGCCTTCGCGAGCGTCAGCGGTGGCTTGTCGTCGCTGATGGCACGATCGAGGTCGTTGAGCTGGTCGGCGGCAACGAGCTGCGCGCTGTTGGCACCGGAATCCGGCGTGGTCGTTGCGGGCTGTTCCTGCTGGCCGCTGATTTGGCCAAGCGCGCTGCCGGCTTGCGATGACATGTTGTAGGTGTTGGTCGCCGCGGTCTCAGAGGGCCACTGCGCATTGGCATTGGCGACCAATGATGGGATGGCGGTATCGCTGCTTCCCGGCTTGGCGTCTGCGGTCTTGGCGGTGTCTTCCTCAGCCGACTTTTTCGACGCCTTGTTTGCCTGCCGGTCGGACTTGCGCGATTTCGTTTCGCTCTTCCTGGCGCTGCGGTGCTTGGTGGCCTTCGCTGCTGGTTCGGTGGACGTGTCTGCGGCGCTGCCGACCGCTGCGGCCGGCTCGGATGCCTGGGTGTCATTTTCGGTCGCGTGAAGCGGTACCGATGTGCAGATCCACAATCCGGCTGCGATGACCAATGCCGCACGCCCGCTGGCTCTGATGTTCATGGAAATCTCCCCAAAATACCGGCCCCCAATGGCCGCAAGGGAAACTGCGCAGGTGTTCACACCGGGGCAAAAAAAGGGAATCTTCGGACGAGTCCGGCAAAAACGGGGCATGAACATAGCCGCGGTCATCGTCTCCACAGGCATCAGCAAAAATCTGCCTTTGAAATCAAGGCGACGGATGTCACTCTGACGGTTCGATGGTATGAGCCGGATGTCTTTGAAATCTTCGGCTTGGGGTTGGGGCGTAGGCGAGGCTTCACGGTTCCGTGATTTTTCTCTCAGCTGGCGTAACAAACTGAATTATCCGCCGAATTGGCTTTAGGAGCGCGCGTGCGCGGACGTGACGACGAATGGACCGATCTGATGCGGTCGGCCAATGCAGGGGATAGCGTTGCTTATCATCGCCTGTTGAAGTCGGTTACGCCCGTGCTGCGTGCCGGAGCGCGGCAGGGCCTGTCACGGGCTGGCCAGCCGCCCGATCAGGCGGAGGACATTGTGCAGGACATTTTGCTGGCGGTGCATTTGAAGCGGCACACTTGGGACGCGAACGCGCCGTTCGCGCCGTGGCTGTTTGCGATCGCCCGCAACAAGCTGATCGATGCGCTGCGCCGCCGCGGACGTCGCGTCTTCGTCAATATCGACGATTTTGCGGAAACGATTCCGAGCGAGCCGCCGGCTGAAACATTGCCCACCGTCGAGATATCCAATCATCTCTCCGATCTTCCGCCGCGGCAGCGCGACGTGTTGCGATTGATCGCGGTGGAGAGCGCATCCATCAAGACCACGGCGTCGAAATTGTCGATGACGGAAGGGGCCGTGCGCGTGGCGCTGCATCGTGGGCTCGCGAGCCTCGCAGCCAAGCTGCGAAAGGATTGACCATGGATACCGATCGCCTGATTCAGACGCTGGCTGCCGACAACGACCAAAGGGCACGTCCCGTGAGCACACAGCTCGCGATGGCCTTGTTGGTCACGCTACCGGTCGTGGCGGCGATGTTGCTGGTGACGCTTGGCATTCGCCCGGACTTCATGTCGGCGATGCGCAATCCGTTCTTCGATGCGAAGTTTCTGGTGACCCTGGCGCTCGCTATTCCCGCGATCGTGATCAGCGTTCATCTATCGAGGCCCGAAGCGTCGTTGGGGCGCTGGATCTGGCTGTTGCTGCTGTCGCCGTTCATTCTCATCATTGCCTTGATCGTCGAAATGACGATGCCGCAGCGTGCGCCGATGATGGTACGCATTATCGGCCGAAACTCGTCGCTGTGTTCGGCGGCGATCACGTTGCTGTCGCTGCCGATCCTTGGCGGCGCGATGATCGCGCTGCGCCACGGCGCGCCGTCACGCCCCGCTATTGCCGGTGCGCTCGCGGGATTGATGTCAGCCGGGCTGGGGGCGACGTTTTACGCCGCGCATTGTGCGGACGACTCGCCGCTGTTTGTCGCCACCTGGTACACGCTCGCAGCCCTCGTCGTGGCGGCGCTGGGTGCAGCTATCGGTTCGAAAGTACTGCGCTATTGAGCGGAGCGTGAGCCACGCGTTCCGGGAAAAATGAATCCGGTCAGGCCGATGCCACTGCCGCAGGACGGCCGCTCGCCGTCGACTGCAGTTTCGGTCATGCAGCGGATTTTTCGGCAAGACGTCGGCGATACTGGCTCACGATATCCTCGAAACTCTTGTCAGCGACGACGCCGAGGGATGGCGCGCGGGTGGAGATGAAACCTTTCGGCCAGCTATCGACGATCTTCTTGAGATCGGGATCGAGGGCATAGGTCACGTTCGGTGTGGTGTTGGTGACACGTGCAATCGATTCAATGATGTCGTCCATGCTGATCGTCAGGGCAGGCTGATTGAGCACGCGTTTGCCGCGCATCTTGGCCGGATCGGCATTGTGAAGCGTGATCAAATTCTGCGCAACGGTCTCGACCGAGACGACCGGCACTTTCGTATCTGCACGCAATGGGCAAATTGATGGCTTTCCGGCGACGCCATCACGAACGATGCCCGCGATCCGGTCGGATACCGACTGTGTTGGCGGGCCGGGATGTACCAACACGATCGGCAGGCGCAGCGCACGTGCATCGACCATTCCGTGACGTGTGGCGTCCGCCAGCATCAATTCGGCGATGGCCTTGTGCGTGCCATAGGACGTTTGTGGACGTTGCAAGTGGTCGTCATCGACATGATCAGGTAATAGCCCGCCGAAGACCGCGATCGAACTTGGAAAGATCAGGCGCGGCGGAGCATCCTTCGCGCCAATGGCGTCGATCAATTCCGCCAGCGCCGAAACATTCACCGCCAGTGCGCGCGCCGGATCCTGTTCCGCGGCGCTGGTCAGCACAGCGGCGAGATGAAACACGCTATGCGGCTTCCAGTCGGCGATCCGCCTCAGCGCATCGGGCGCCGCGATACTGGCCGGCAGATGTTTCACACGTGGGTCGGATATCGGCGGTAAATGCGTGTCGAGAAGGAGAAGCTCCTCGATCGTTTCGCTTGTGCCTGCAGCATTGGTGAGCGCGCCTGCTTGAAGCAGCGCAGAAGTGAGCGTTCTGCCGATGAAGCCACCGGCGCCTGTAATCAAGACGCGCATGAATCCCGCCCTGCTTGATGCCAACCCATTCCAGCGTTGTTCGCCGTGATCGAGGCATCACTATCAGCGCCTTCACCGACAAGTCGATGCCTGCTGACGGAATGGCTGCTCAGCGCAATTGGCGTTGCGGCGCTCGGTTGCAATGGCCAGACTGCGGCCATCCGCGCGAAAACATGTTGACTGACAAAGGTCAGGCGGCAGGTAGGTCGGACGTTGCCTGCTGCATGCGATGGAAGCGCAGGACTTGTTGCGCCGCTGAGATGCGGAGGCGCTCATAGGTTTCGCGGTCGGTCGCGCTGTCAGACATGTGCGCTCCAGCGAGTTGCTCGCGCATGTTGATGATGGTCTTGACGGTGTTCCATGAAAAATTAGCGACCTTGCACAGAATGAAAATGCCCTCGCTGCGGGCTTCAACCATCATGGTTTCTGCCACCGAAACCGGTACATTGGCCAGACAGGCGAGCGCGGCATTAGCTTCGTCAAACTTGCCGGCTTCCGCGAATTTCGCCACCTCGGTTTCATTCAGCCTGCCGTCTTCGAACAGCGAGCGCACGAGGCCGTGGGCGATAATGGTCTGTTGACTGACGCAGTCTGGCGCGGTGCGGGCTCGCCGCGCGACCTGCTGAACCACCAGAGATATGTCGGTTGTGTGGTGAACGCGCGCGGCTTCCAGCTTCGCCCGAACCGATGCTGACGCCTTGGCGACGAGCTTTAGATAATGGTGACGCGGAATGGAGGGACGCAGGCCAATGCAGGTTGCAATCGCATCATTGCCCTCGGCACGGGAGAGCAGGGTATTGTAGCCGCGCTCTGAAATCTCCGCCCCGCGATTGTTAACGGTGCTGCTAACGACGGCGTCGTTGCCGCGCTCGACGAGAACATCCGTCAGGGCGCCGCTCAGGACCTTGCGCGTCGAAATCGCCAGCAGATGGTCCTGGCTTTTGGTGCGTGCATTCTCGATCAGCGCATGGTCGTCGAGTTGCTCCGACTGGGAGAGCACGGGTGCGGCGACCTCGATCAAATCGTCGAATGCAAGGGTTCGGACAACCCGGGGCGGTGCGACAGAGACGGGTGCCAGTCGCTCGGCCAGAAGGGCCCTTGCAGACGCTTCCATATGCGTCAGCAGGCAATCGAAAACGTCGTCGAACACTGCGATCTGCGCGTCGGAGTAATCCACGGCATTGTTGACGAACAGATCCGTGACGCGGCGCAGGGTTTCCACGCGCCGTGCGACCGTTCCGTGGGCCAGTGCGGCGTCAAGTTCGTCGAGTAAATTTGCCGATAACGGTGACTTCGAAGACATAAATCAAATCCCGTAATTCTAATCGTGTCCTGCCGCGAATATGTTGCGGGCAGGGTTCGTGAAATTCGTTCAGGCGCTTGCAATTCGGTTTCGTCCGCGCTCCTTGGCGGCATAGAGTGCGCTGTCGGCGCGTGCGAGTAAGGTGTCTGGCGTGTCGTTCGGACCCAATGTCGCAACGCCACCCGAAATCGTTACGGTCAAACCGTCGGAAAATGCGCTCCAATCCAGTGCTTCGACGATTGCGCGCAGGCGGTCGAGCATTTGCACGGCCTTGTCATGCGGCGTGTCCGGCAGCACCAAAAGGAATTCCTCGCCGCCGTAGCGGCCGAATTTGTCGATGCTGCGGATATTGGCGAAAATCGTGATGGCGAAGGTCCGCAGCACTTCATCGCCAGTCGGATGCCCGAAATTGTCATTAATGCGCTTGAACCAGTCGAGGTCGATCAACGCGGCGGTACAGGGCGTATTGCTGCGCTGTGCCCGAATGATTTCATCGTCAAGCAGCCGCATGATGCAGCGGCGATTGAACGACCCCGTCAGTTCATCGAGTTCTGCGAGCTCTTCGATGCGCTTGTATGCGGCCTCGAGTTCAACCCGCCGCCGAAACAGCGCGTCGCGTAGCGAGCTGGAGAAAATGCCAATGAACATACTGCGGGCGATGGTCATCGAGAATGTCAGCAAGGTGCCAAAGCGCTCGATGGAATTGCCGGAGGGGAGCGTCAGAGGCAGATCGACGAGGAAATACAGCAGCGCGAGGCCGCCGGTCATGATCATCCAGGCGCCGACACCTTCGCGCGGCGTGGTGCGCAGAGCGACGACGTTAGCGACGAGAAACAACGCGCAGAGAAACACGACGGCCACATCGGGCGCCAGGTAGATGAAGGCGAGCTGCAATGCGAAGGTGACGGCGGTGTATGGCGCTGCGAAGAAATGATCGCTCCAGTCATCCGTCAGGCCGCTCTCGGAGATCGCGAGGAAGATCAGGACGGAGGCGGAAGCGCAGCCGGCATAGGCCGCGATGATCGTGCCATCGATCGTGCCTGCCGCAAGGAAGACGAAGAGCAGCACGACGTTGACGGCATGACTTGCGGCCGCCAATGCGAGCATTTGCCGTCGCCGCCTCAGGCGACGCGCCAGCATGTCTGACCGCAACTCTCCATCGACGGCTTCGAAGTCGCCGTTTAGCGGATTGAAGACTGATGAGGCGGCTGCGGTCATTGAGCCCGTCGATGGGTTTCGATGACGGAACTCTAGTGCTCAAAGCCTTTAGGTTTGGTATCTATTGCCGTGAGCCAAATCTGGTAATCGGCTACTCATGCGCTGTTCTCAGCGACAAAATGTTGAGCGATCGCATGCAGTGGGGACGCCAGAAGATAGCAACGATAGCTTTTTTAATTAAGTAAAAATGCCCGGCGGACCAGGAGCCCGGACGAGTTGACTTGACGTGGCGGAGAGGCCGCCATGACAAATGACGGTATCCATTTACGAGGTTTCGGGATACGGCTGCAAAATGTCGGTTCCGCAGCCTCAAGGCTGTTCCGGAAGCCACGACTTGGTAAGGTTGCCGTGTGAATCGCTGGCATTCGGGTCGGAAATGCCCCAGCACTATGCTACCTGTTACCCGATCCGCCCAAGAAAAGGGCGCCCAAAAGCCCGTTCGGTGCGGTTAAAGCAGCCGCGACCGGTATATTCCTGCCCATTCGAGAAGATTTTATCTTGTCAATCGAACCTCTTACGACCCCATTCAGACCAACCTTGCGAGACGGGCAGTGAGTGCAACACAGGCGGCATCGGATGAGGTTCTGATCGCCCGGATTGCGCAAGGCGACCGTCTTGCCATGCAGGTGCTTTATGGCAGGCACCATGTTCGGGTGTTTCGCTTCGGCCTTCGGCTGGTGCGGAACGAACAGATTGCTGAGGATCTTATCAGCGAGGTGTTTCTGGACGTGTGGCGACAGGCAGGCAAATTCGAGGGTCGCTCCGCGGTCTCCACATGGCTGCTGGCGATTACGAGGTTCAAGGCGCTGTCCGCGCTGCGCAAACGCAAGGACGCCGAACTGGACGACGAGACGGCCAACGCGATCGAGGATACGTCCGATAATCCCGAAGTGTCGGTTCAGAAAAAGGATACCAGTGACGCGTTGCGGAAGTGCCTGACATCTCTTTCGCCCGAGCATCGGGAAATCGTCGATCTCGTCTACTACCACGAGAAGTCCGTGGAAGAGGTGGCCGAGATTGTTGGAATTCCCGAGAACACCGTCAAGACGCGCTTGTTCTATGCGCGCAAGAAATTAGCCGATCTGCTCAAGGCAGCCGGCATTGAACGAGGCTGGCCATGATGGCGATGAGCAACAAGGTGCCGAACCAGGAGCCAGGCGAGATCGAGGCATTGCTGCCTTGGCACGCCGCGGGCACGCTCAACGCGCGTGATGCTCGCCGCGTCGATGATGCGCTCGCCAGTGATCCTGAATTGGCGAAGCAATATGCCGTGATCCAGGAAGAATACGCGGAGACCATTGGCCTCAATGAGAGCCTCGGTGCGCCGTCGTCACGGGCGATGCAGAAGCTGTTTGCTGCGATCGACGCCGAGCCGGCGCGCAGTGGATCGACATCGGTCGGTCTGTCGGCGCGGATCTCCGGATTTTTCGCATCGCTTTCGCCGCGGACACTCGCGGCTTCGGCCGCTGTTGGCGCGCTCGCGATCATGCTGCAGGCCGGTGTGATCGGCACCGTGCTAATGCAGCGCGACACCCGCACATTCCAGACCGCGTCCTATGAAGCCGCGCCGTCGCCAGCGAGTGCGCCGACCACTGTCACCCGGTCGCTCGCGCCGGCACCGGCACCTGCCTCGGTAGAAGCTCCGACGCGTCTGTTCGTCCGTTTCGCGCCGACTGCGCGGGTGTCGGACATCACCGCGCTGCTCGACGGCTATCAGGGTACGATTGTCGACAGCGGCAAGGACGGGCTGTTCCGGCTGCAGTTCGGCAATCGGGTGATGACCAAGGATCAGATCGCCGGGCTGATCCGCCGGCTGGAGAACGAGAAGATCGTCAGCATGGCGGTTCAGGCGCAATAGGCGCCGTCGGTTGATCCGATCCGCATTGTGCGTGCGAGGCCTGTTCCATGAGACATGATCGTGGCGCCTCCGGACAGATAGTGAAATGCACGGCCGCTGTGCTTTCGCTCGCCGTTGCATGGTCGTTCGGCCTTTCGGTCGCCGGCGCGCAGAGCATGATGCGCTCGCCGAGCCTCAATATCGGATCGCGCGTTCCCACGATCGCTCCGAACACCACGCCGCGTATCAATCCGAATATCGCTGCGGGGGCGGGCCGCATCGCCGGCCGTGGTCCAAGTATCGCGAGCCGCGGACCCATTGCTGGTCGAGTCGGTATCGCCAGCACCGGCCCGCGCGGGGCGGTGATCGGGACGACAGCCAGCCGGACACCGCCCATATCCACACGGCCGGGGCGTACACCGCCGCCGAAGATCGTGGGCGTGCTGCCGACCATTTCCTATGTGCGTTATTCGCCGAACACCTATCCGAGTTGCGCCTATGCCAATCGCGCGGCATCCGGTGAATGCAACGAGAAGCCATTCGTTGCTGATCTCGGCGGCGGCGGCCCGACGCCGCGCAGTCAGAATGCCGGTGGCGGATCGCGCAGCAATGGTCCGCAGGCGGCCTTGAACACGCGTTACGTCCCCCGGCAGATCATCGCCGAACTCGATGGCGCGCTGACGCCCGACCAGACCGATGCGCTGGCGCGCCGCCTGCGTCTGGAGCGTCTGTCGTCGCAGGATTTTCCGCTGATCGGCGCGACGATCAACCTGTTCCGGATCACCGATAATCGTTCGGTCGAAACTGTTGAGTCCCAGATGCGCGCCGAGGCTGACGTGCGCGCTGTGCAACCCAATTTCCGCTACGTGTTGCAGGATCAGGTGACAACGCCGGTGCCGGGCGAGGGCGATCCCGCGCAATATGCGGTGGCGAAGCTTCGCCTGCCGGAAGCGCACAAGCTGTCGGCTGGCGCGAATGTGACAGTTGCCGTGATCGATTCCGGCATCGACGTCGCCCATCCTGAACTCGCTGATGCCATCGTGGGTTCGTTCGATGCGCTTGGCAGCAAAGAGGGTGCGCATGTGCACGGCACTGGCATTGCGGGGGCGATCGTATCGCATGCGCGGCTGATGGGCAGTGCGCCGCGTGCGCGCATTCTTGCCATTCGTGCCTTTGCTGTGTCGCAGGGCGGTGCGGAGAGTTCGTCCTTCGTGATCCTCAAGGGGATCAACCATGCGGCATTGAATGGCGCCCAGGTCATCAATATGAGCTTCGCCGGCCCGCAGGATCCGCTGATCGAGCGCGGTATTGCGGCATCAGCCAGCAAGGGCATCGTGATGGTCGCAGCATCAGGCAATGCCGGGCCGAAATCGCCTCCGCTTTATCCCGCTGCAAGCCCGAGCGTGATCGCCGTCAGCGCCACCGATGCGTATGACAGGCTGTTCACTGCGTCGAACCGTGGCCGCCACATCGCAGTGGCTGCACCGGGCGTCGATATTTTCCTGCCCGCGCCGGATAACAAGTACCAGATGACGTCCGGTACCTCGTTCTCGGCGGCCTATATCAGCGGGCTTGCCGCATTGATGATCGAGCGCAATTCAAAACTGCAGCCGAGCGAAATCCGCAGCATCCTGATGACAACCGCGCGTGATCTCGGTGCGCCCGGCCGTGACGATCTGTTCGGCGCCGGAGCGGCGGATGCCTATAGTGCGGTATCGGCCGTGCAGAGCGCCCAGCAACCCGTGGCCACAGCGCCCGCGCCTGTGACGCCTGTTGTCGTCACCGCGCCGGCGCCGCCGACGCGTGCGATCGAGGCGTCGTCGCCATCGATGGCGTCAGACGCCCAAAAATAATCGCCTGATCGTTGAACGTTTGGCCGGGTGGACCGGACATATGGATGTGGGAGCGGCATTCCCTCCCCAACGAGGCCATATCCGGCGCATGCGCCCAAACATTCGCGCCCGGTATAGCTTGACCCGCCCGGTTGTCCCCCCGGGCGGGTCTTTCGTTTTTGTTAACCAAAAATTTTAACCTTCAGGTCATAGATTGCCGGTGCATGGCTTGGCGTCGAGCAAGGCTCAAGCAAGGCTTGACTGCGATACCCAAGGTTTGACGGGGCTTTTTCACGTGTTTCCAACGCAATTATTCAGGTTTGACCACATCGCGCTGGACCGGGGAAACTTTTCCACAGAAACTCTCCAAGTATTGGTGAGTGATTCGTTTGTTGCTTTGCGTCCGTTTTTTCTCTTGCGGACATTTCCATGTCATCTCACCTGAATTTTCCTTACCCGCATGCGGGCATTGGTCGGCCACTGGCCCAGCGCTGGTGCTCTCTTGCCGAGAGCCGGCTGGACTACCTGACAGAACTGTTCGAGAGCGGGCGCTGGCGCCGTTTTCACAGCGAAGCCGAGTTTCTCGACAACATTCAGGAAGCCAAGGAAGCGGTTGAGCGCTGGCGGTTGATGGTTGAGGGCGAGACAGCTGCCGTGAGGCGCGTGCTGTCTTCGGAAGGGGTGATCTACCGGGCGCCGCGCGCTGCTGAGCCTCGGCCTGCTACCGTCGCAGCTCCTGCCGTCACGCTTCCCGCCATTGCAGCTCCTGCGATAGCAGCGCGTGCGGTTGCGCCACTGCAGCCCGACATCGAGCCGGTGGTTGAAGCGGCTGCGCCCGTCCTGATCCCGATCGAAACCCTGTTGCAGCGGGCGCCGCCTCGGCAGGCGACGGTGACGCCGGCAGATCTGGATTGGCAGAAGGCGCTCGATCCTCTGGTGATCAGCGCGCGCTATCCGATGCTGCGGACAGCGCTTTAGCGCACCGTGTTGCCGGACACCGCAACCTGCTGATAGCGCTGTGCGCCATCCGCCGTGAGGTCCGGGGTCACCGGTTTTGCATGATCGAGGCCGACCACGGCGCCGCGTGGCGCGCCTGAAATCATGTTGTTACTCACAAGCGCGGTGCCGGCGCCCGGCGCGACCGATACACCGATGCCGATGAAGCTGTTGCGCACGACATTGCCGGTGATGGCGACATCGCGCAGATACTTGCCCCAGCCCGCGATCATGCCGAATGACGGCGCGTTCTCGACGACATTGCCCGTCACGCTGGCGTCCGCCTCGATATAGATGCCGATGCCGGCATCGTCGTCGGGCGCTGTGCCGATCGGCCGTTTCGGGAGCAGGTTGCGGATGATATTGCCCTGCACGACAGCGATGCGGCCGCCCTCGTTGAAGTTGCAGACGGAGACACCGAGCGCCGCGCCATCGACGGTGTTGTTGGCGATCACCGCGGCCTCGAAGGCGAATTCCGAATAGAGCGCGACTTCGCGCACGCGCGAGACGCTGTTGCCGGTGATGTGGATGTTCGATGCCGAATTACCGCGCACGGCCGAGTAATCGCAATTGCGGATGCGATTGCCGGAGACGATGACATTGCCTGCACGAAAAGCATTGATGGCGTTGCCATACTGACCGGAACCGCCGGGACCCGCCTTGATGCCCTCGATACGATTGTCGATCACTTGCGTGCCGTCATCGCCGATGGCGGTGCGCAATATCTCGATGCCGTTGCTGCTGGTGCCGGAAATGATGTTCTGCGCGACGATCAGTCCCTGCGCATCGAACGAGACGATCGCGGTGGTGGCGATGTTGGTCAGCGTATTGCCGGTGATCGCGCCCGCCGTGTTGTCCAGCCAGATGCCCGCGCCGCCGCTATTGGTGACGGTGCAATCGCCGATGCGGAACTCGCGCGCCTGCACCATGTGCAGCAGCCCGCGCCGCGGCGGCAGTTTGGCGAAGTTGCCGTCCAGCGTGAGGCCGCTGAGGCTGACATAGTCCGCGCCTTCGCCCGAGAGCAGTGATGCGCCGCCGCTGAAGGTGAGGGTGGTTGCGCCGCGCATGCCGATGATCTGCGAGCCACGCGCGAGCTTCAGTGTACCGGTGCGATAGTTGCCGGGCGGCAATGCGAGCGGCGCCTGCGCGCGTGCGGTCTCGTCGATGGCGCGTTGCAATGCGCGGGTCTGGTCGTCCTGGCTATTGGCACGCACGCCATATTGCGTGGCGTCGCGTCCGAGCGCCGAGGTGAGTGGCGCTGCGCGCGCCGCATCGCTCGATGCGGCAAATGCGCCGGCGGCGAGACCCGCGCCGGACGCAGTCAGCAGATGGCGGCGATGCAGGTCCATGGTTCAAGGTCCCGGTGGATGTCCGCTGATGGCGTAACGCAAGATGATGCGTGTTCCATTGCCAGGCGAGAGCGGCCGCGATGAATGTGCAGGGTAGGGTTAATGAGGCGCTCATCTGCCGACGGCTTTGCGCTACGTTTTCGGTCGTCACTTCGCTCTCGGTCGTCATGGCCGGACTTGTTCCGGCCATCCACGCCTTCCTTTGTAGCCAAGGCGTGGATACCCGGCATTCGCCGGGCATGACGGCGGAGTGTGGGGTGACGACGGAGCGTCACGTCATTCACGGATTCAACTGTCAAACAGCCACTGTTCTTCAGACACGCGTCATCGCCCCTGTTGTTAGCGGCGCGGGGGCGCCGTCGTGTTTCGCATTCCCGCCCTCCCTTGAGAGGGCGTGCGGAACGCCGGGTGCCCGTTGCACCCTTGGGCCTGATGCGAATGCGGTCTTCCGCAAGGGTAATGTGCATCAGGACTTTCGGAAGCGTCAGGCAAGTGCCCAGCGTTCCGCCTGCGGTGTTTTTTCGACTTGCTTGCACTTTGCCTCAGCGAACGATCCGATCACCGAATTAAAGTCCCAAGGCGATGGGAAGGGAGCCTCAAGCACTTGAGCCGGACGCGTTTCGATTTGGTCGTCCGTCACACTGTCCAGGGGTCTTTCCATCCCAAGGCCAGCCGTCTCCTTGCCAGTGGCAGTGCTGGCGCAGCGCGGACCCGCCCCATACTCGTCATTCCGGGGCGCGGCCGGCACTTGCCGGACGCGAACCCGGAATCTCAGCATGGGAGTCTCCGATCGAGCAGAACACTCCGGGATTCCCCGCCACTCCAATTGGAGTGGCTGAGGTTCGCACTTCAGCGGCTGCGCCGCTTTCGTGCGCCCCGGAATGACGAGCGTGTGTCGAGGAGTGACATGCGGATGAAGTAACTCCGCGTGTTATCGTCCCTTCAGCGCGAGCTGGAAGTCCTTCTCGGCCTGAGCGTCGCGCTCGTTCTTTTCCGGGCATTCGCCGGGCTCCGCCTGACAGGGGCGGATCTCGTAATCGTTGTCGAGCACGCGGCGCGGTGTCGGCTTCGAATTCTTGGCTTCGACATCGGTGACAAGGCCGCTCTCGGCGGCAAGTTTCCACACGTCGGCTTCGGTCGGATAGGATTTGCTCAGCTTCGCGTCGTCACAGAACAGTGCGTAAGGCATCGGATTGCTCCGGTAAAAATTGATAACGTTCATGGCGGCGCCGGGTTCGCCCCGACGTATTCCCAGACATTTCAAAATTGCGCGACGGCCATCCGGCTGCGTCGCGAGAGCGTTCAGCTCACCATCTTGTGAGACTTGAACAGGCGGCCCTTTTCCACCACGAGGATCACCGCGAATGCAGTGAGGGTGCAAAGAAAAAGCCCGGTCGCGAACGGCAGCAGAGTGCCGTCATAGTGCTGGCCGATAACCGTGCCGATGGCGATACCCAGCAGCGTGGTCAGCGTCCCGTAGAGCGAGGAGGCCGTGCCGGCGATGTGGCCCTGCGGCTCCATCGCCAGTGCGGTGAAATTCGAGAACATCAGGCCGAAAGCAAACATCATCAGCATCGACAGCGCGATGAACAGCCATAGCGGCACGAAGCCCGTCACGACCGCCAGCAGCATCGCTGCGCCAGCAGTGACAAATCCGAGCAGGGCGCCGTGGGAGAGTGCGCGCATGCCAAAGCGATGGACGACGCGCGAGTTGAAGAAGCTGGCCGCAGCGACGCCGAAAGCGATGGACGCAAAGGCCAACGGGAAATATGGCCCGAGATGGAAGATCTCGGTGAACACCTGCTGCGACGTGAACACGAAAGCGAATAGCGCGCCCTGCAGGATGCCGGCAGCGAGGCCGTAACCGATCGTCTGCCGATGGCTGACGGTTTGCCGATAGGCATACAGCACATCACGAATGGCGAGCGAGCGGCGCTTGGCGACCGGCAGCGTCTCCGGCATTCGCCAGGCACTCCAGGCCAGCGTCAGCAGGCCGTACAGCATCAGCACGACAAAGATGCCGCGCCATTCCGTGAGGATCATCAGCGCCTGGCCGAAAGACGGGGCGATGACCGGCACGGAAATGAACACCATGATGGCCAGCGACATGACGCTGGCCATGCGGCCGCCGGCATAGCAGTCCCGGACGATCGACACCGCGATCACGCGCGTCGCCGCGGTGCCGACGCCCTGCAGCAGGCGGGCAAGCAGCAGGATTTCGAATGACGGTGCGAACAGCGCGAGCACGCTCGCGGCACAATAGACGGCCATGCCGCCGAGCAGGATTGGGCGACGACCGTAGCGGTCCGACAGCGGGCCGATGGCGAACTGGGCCACGCCGAAGCCGAGCAGGAAGACCGAGAGGACGGTCTGAAGGTGGTTGGCATCAGGGACTTTGAAGGCCGCGCCGATATGCGGCAGCGCCGGCAGCATGATGTCCATAGCCAGCGGATTCAGCGCCATGATCGAAGCGATCACGACGACGAATTCGCCAAATTTCATTGGGCTATGGGTCGATGACACCGCCAGGGGGGCGTCGGCGTTGATGTCGGTCACAAAACTGTCCTTGAAAGCACTCCCGCCATTAGGGTCTTCATGCTGCGATGCACAAGCTGACTTTCGGCATGGCTGCGTCGCGGAAACCGGCGGATTCTCAATTTATGAATTAATGTTCAGAGAATAGCCGGGAGCGTCGTTTCGACGGCGTCAACCCCCGGAATTCCGGGCCGCATCACGCAGTTTGACTCGGGTCAGGCGGATCATCTCCAGCAGGATCGCTTCACCGGTATCCGTGAGTTCGTCGGAGGTCACGCGACGAGAGGCGGTGTCCTGTGCCAGCAGCGGCACATGGACGAAGGCGGCAAGGCGAGGGCCGCCGAGCATGCGGGTGGCCTCGATGCCGCGCCAGGACAGGTAATTGCAGAGATAGCGGCCGGCATCGCGTGAGGGGCGCACGTCGGCGCCGCCGGCGAGGGCGGCCCGGAACAGGCGCGCCGTGTGCGGGCCGAACATCTGCGCGTCGGCGCCCGGGGCGATACAAGCGCGGCGCACCGTTGTGTGGCCGGCATCGGGCCACAGCATCGACACCGCGTTGCGCGCCCGCGTCTCGATCCGGATATAGGGCGTGCGCGCGGCGAGGCCGAACATCAGCAGCGCATCCGGGCAATGGCGCGCGATCAGCTCGGGCAATTCGCGATCGACGGTCGCGTAGGTGACGTCGAAAATATGTGCGAAGCGGGTGACGTCGGCGAAAGCGGGACGGCGCAGGCGCACGAGCCGCGCCACCAGCGTCTGGGTCGGATTGAACGGCGCGCCGGGGAAGGGGCCGAAGCCGGTGATGAGGATGCGGGGGGCTTCGCTCATCGGTTCGCCCCGTTTGTAGGATGGGTAGAGCATAGGCGCGAAGCGCCGGAGCGAAACCCATCGGCCGAGCCAGCTGCAGGCGGCGGACAGCATGGGTTTCGCTGCGCTCTACCCATCCTACGCATCCTCAATCCTTCAACAGCATGACGATCGCTTCCGCCGCGACGGCAGGCGTCATTCGGCCATCGGCGACGTCGCGTTCGGTCTGCTTGACCTTGCTGCGGATCGCGGGATCGCCGCGCAGCCGCGCCTTCAAACGATCCTCCAGCATCGTCCACATCCATTTCACCTGCTGCTCGCGGCGGCGGGAGGCGAAATCGCCGGAGGCGTTCATGGCGGTGCGATGCGCGACGACCTTGTCCCAGAGTTCGGCGATGCCCGTCTTCGCCAGCGCCGAATAGGTCACCACCGGCGGATGCCAGTGCTCCGAACGCGGCGCGAGGATATGCAGCGCGCCGCGATAATCCGCAGCGGTGATATTGGCGCGCTTCAGATTGTCGCCGTCGGCCTTGTTGATGGCGATCATGTCGGCGAGTTCGATCAGGCCCTTCTTGATCCCCTGCAACTCGTCGCCGCCGCCGGGCAGCATCAGCGCAAGAAAGAAGTCGGTCATGTCGCAGACCGCGGTTTCCGACTGGCCGATGCCGACGGTTTCCACCAGCACCACGTCGAAGCCGGCGGCTTCACACAGTAACATGGCCTCGCGCGTTTTCGCCGCGACGCCGCCGAGCGTGCCCGAGGACGGCGAGGGACGGATGAAGGCGTCTGGATGGGCGGAAAGATCGTTCATCCGCGTCTTGTCGCCGAGGATCGATCCACCGGTGCGCGCCGAGGACGGATCGACCGCCAGCACCGCGACCTTGTGGCCCTTGTCGATCAGATACATGCCGAGCACATCGATGGTGGTCGACTTGCCGACGCCGGGCGAGCCGGTGATGCCGACGCGAAACGCATTGCCTGTGGCGGGCAGCAGCGCCTGCACGAGTTCGCGCGCGGCGGCCTGATGATCGGCACGGCGGCTTTCCACCAGCGTGATCGCCCGCGCCAGCGCAGCACGGGAGCCGGCGCGGACGTCGCGCGCAAGGGCATCGATGTCAATGGACGCTGTCGTCACTTGTCATCGTCCTTCGGCCGCTCACCGGCGAAGATCGCGCCGCCCTCGGCCGACAGATATGGCTTCAATTTCTCCCATGGCACGAAGGCGTCGTAATCGCCTTCGGCATAGGAGCCGACCGCATAGGGGCCGTAATGGAAGCTGAGGCCGGAGCTCTTGCCGGCCGATGTCGATGGCGCCAGCGATACCGGCCCGATCTTGAGCAGCTTCGGCTCCAGCGCATCGACGAGGCTCATGTCGGGATTGTCGTTGTCGCGTTTTTTCTTCTCGACTTTCAGATCCGCGACGACCGCATCGCGGATCGCCGTCATCGCCGGCCCACTATCGGCGAGCTCGGCGAAGAAAGGGCGGATGCTGATCATCTTGCCGGCCTGCCTGTCCCACAGCAGCGTGTCGTTGGCACGATTGGGATGCGCGCCGCCGGTGTAGTTGTAGTCCGCGCGAATGATGCTGACATAGCGACCTGCGACCAGCGAGCTTTGCGTATAGGAGCGCTCGGATTCCCATGGCCGGTTGCGGATGTCGGCAGGCAGATCGCGGAGGTCCTTGCGCTGCTCGGCCAGTTCCTTGAGCGTCTTCGCAGCCCAGCCATTGCTGGCGGATGTGAGATATTTCAGCAGCGGCGCATCGGACTTGATCGCCGTATCGAAGAAGACCGCGACCTCGGTGTATTTGCCCTTGAGCTGGATGTCGGGTGTGGGCTCGGCGGCGAGGGACTGGGCGCAGGACAGCGCAAGCAGCAGGGCTGCGGCGAGGGGACGGTAAGACAAAAAAAGAGTCATTCGCGGATGCGGCTTTCGGCGAAGGCTTTGAGAGGAGGGAGATGATCTTGCAGGATATCCCAGACGATTCTGGTCTCAGTTGAATGATAGGCGTGGCGTAGCCGATTGGCGAAATCTGCCATCTTGCGCCAGTCGATGTCGATCGCCTCCATCTTGATATGCTCGGGGAGATTCCGCGCGGCCTCGCAGACAATCTCCAGCAAACGCTCGGTGATCAGGCGCAAGGCCCGGTTTGCCGAAAACTGATCGAAGTCGACACCCTGCAGATAGGCCTCCAGCTCCTCGATTGCTTCGCGAATGTCCTGCAGCCGGTCTTCGGCGGTGGGCGGCATTCAGATCACCTCGATCAGATCGTCGGCGATGCGTTCCTTGATCCTAGGCTTGAGGAGATCGTACATGGATATCTGCGTCGTCAGACCGGTCGCATCCTCAATCATGTGCATGACCTTGAACACGTCAAACGCACGCGCGCCAGTCTGGTGAGGGATCGTCTCGACGACGATATCCAGATCGCTGTCCGGCCGTGCGTCACCGCGGGCCCGCGAGCCGAACACCGCCAGCCGTGTGACGCCCTCCGCCTTGATGGCAGGCGCAATTGCTCGCAGCTTTGCGAGGATCGTCTCTAGCGGGATGTCGATCACGTCGGTCATCCCGCGATCCTATCACGTTTGCCGTGACGCTGCAGCTACTCGGCCGCCTCGCTGTGCCCCAGCCGTGCATTCAGCTTGTGGATCAGCTCTTCGGCCGCCTCCGAGATCACCGTGCCGGGCGGGAAGATCGCCTCGGCGCCGGCCTTGTAGAGCTCGTCGTAATCCTGCGGCGGGACGACGCCGCCGATGATGATCATGATGTCTTCGCGGCCCTGTTTCTTGAGCGCGGCCTTGAGCTCGGGCACGGCGGTGAGATGGGCGGCGGCCAGCGAGGAGAGGCCGAGAATGTGCACGTCGTTCTCGACGGCCTGACGTGCGGCCTCATCGGCGGTGGCGAAGAGCGGCCCGATATCGACGTCGAAACCAACGTCTGCGAAAGCAGACGCGATCACCTTCTGGCCGCGGTCGTGGCCGTCCTGACCGATTTTCGCGACGAGGATACGCGGGCGGCGGCCTTCGGCATCCTCAAAGACATCGATCAGCGCCTGAACTTTCGCGACATTGTCGTTCATGCTGGATGCTTCCCGCTTGTAGACGCCGGTGATGGATTTGATCTCGGCGCGGTGGCGGCCGAACACTTTTTCCATGGCGTCCGAGATTTCGCCGACGGTAGCCTTGGCCCGCGCGGCGTCGATGGCCAGCGCCAGCAGGTTGCCATTGCCGTCCTTTGCCGAGCGCGTCAGCGCCGCCAGCGCGGCATCGACATCGGCCTGGCTGCGCTCGCCGCGAAGCCTCTTCAATTTGTCGATCTGCAGCCGGCGCACGGTGGAGTTTTCCACCTTCAGCACGTCGAGCGCTTCTTCATTCTCCGGTCTGTACTTGTTGACGCCGATCACCGCCTGCCGGCCGGCATCGATGCGCGCCTGCGTCTTGGCCGAGGCTTCCTCGATGCGCAGCTTCGGCACGCCGGCCTCGATGGCCTTGGCCATGCCGCCGAGCTCTTCCACTTCCTGGATATGCGCCCAGGCCTTGGTCGCGAGATCATGGGTGAGGCGCTCGACATAATAGGAGCCGCCCCACGGATCGATGATCCGGTTGGTGCCGGTTTCCTGCTGCAAAAAGAGCTGCGTGTTGCGGGCGATGCGGGCCGAGAAATCGGTGGGCAGCGCCAGCGCCTCGTCGAGCGCATTGGTGTGCAGCGACTGGGTGTGGCCCTGCGTCGCCGCCATCGCCTCGATGGTGGTGCGCATCACGTTGTTATAGACGTCTTGCGCGGTCAGCGACCAGCCCGAAGTCTGGCAATGGGTGCGCAGCGACAGCGATTTCGGGTCCTTCGGATTGAACTGCGTCAGCAGCTTGGCCCAGAGCAGCCGCGCGGCGCGCATCTTGGCGACTTCCATGAAGAAGTTCATGCCAATCGCCCAGAAGAATGACAGGCGCGGCGCGAAGCGATCGACGTCGATGCCTGCAGCAAGACCTGCGCGGAGATATTCGACGCCGTCGGCGAGCGTATAGGCCAGCTCGAGATCCTGCGTCGCACCGGCTTCCTGCATGTGATAGCCGGAGATCGAAATCGAATTGTACTTGGGCATCCTCGTTGAGGTGTAGGCGAAGATGTCCGAGATGATCCGCATGGATGGCGCCGGCGGATAGATATAGGTGTTGCGCACCATGAACTCTTTCAGAATGTCGTTCTGAATGGTGCCCGTGAGCTTCTCCGGCGGCACACCCTGTTCCTCGGCGGCGGCGACATAGAGTGCGAGGATCGGGAGCACCGCGCCGTTCATGGTCATCGACACGCTCATCTGGTCGAGCGGGATGCCGGCGAACAGCGTGCGCATGTCGTAGATGGAGTCGATGGCCACGCCGGCCATGCCGACGTCGCCCGATACGCGCGGATGATCCGAGTCATAGCCGCGATGGGTGGCGAGATCGAAGGCGACCGAGAGGCCCTTCTGGCCGGCGGCGAGATTGCGCCGATAGAACGCGTTGGAATCTTCCGCGGTGGAGAACCCTGCATATTGCCGGATCGTCCAGGGCTGGTTGACATACATGGTCGGGTAGGGGCCGCGCAGGAAAGGCGCGATGCCGGGATAGGTGTCGAGGAAGTCGATGCCCTTGACGTCATCCTCGCCGTAACCGGGCTTCACCAGAATGCCTTCCGGCGTCAGCCACGGCTCGCCCTGCGATGGCGCACCGGCAGCGATGGGCGAGAAGGCGATGTTGGTGAAGTCAGGAATCTTGGTCATGGTCGTTTCTCGAATTCTCGATTGCGTTCGATGAGTCTCTGAACGTTCTTCTTGTAGGTCGGGTCGTCTGACGGGGGCGTTTCAGTTTTCCGCCAGAGTACCACGTCAAACACTTTCTCAAGCACCTTCTCGATCGGCCACATCAGCAAGTCGAATAGCAAACTGGCCATGCGCGCGATCCTTGAAACACGCTAATCATGATCCGGATGCTGATAGCTGAACACTTCGGCGCATTTCTCCGGGCCGTAATTCTGCATCGTCGTTTTGCTCGGCAGGTTCGACACATTGCCGACCCAGCCCAGGCGTGACTCCGTGCCGAATTGCTGTGTCGGCACTACGCGGTCCGGGCGGTCGAAGGCGCCGGTCATGATCTCGATCTTGGGGCCGCCGATGAGACGGTAGCTAAGCGGCGTGCCGCATTTGGCGCAGAAGTCTCGTTCCGCAATCGATGATGACTTGAACGCCGCCGGCTTGCCGCGGGTCCACGCAAAGTTCTCGTGCGGGATATCGGCGAGGGAGGCGAATGGCGCGCCGGTGGCCTTCTGGCACATGCGGCAATGGCAGATGCTGACCCGGGTTGGCGCAGCCGACAGCGCGAAGCGGATATTGCCGCATTGGCAACCGCCGGTCAGCGCGGGTTTGCTCGCCGTTGCCGTCATGGCTTACTCCATCAGGCCGAATTTATTAAGTCGCATTTATTAAATCATGGGCCTGCACCAGCATCGCCAGCGCATCGCCGCCGGCAATGATAAAATCCCTAACGCCTGCGTCGCGCAAGGGCGTCTCGAGGTCGCCGGGGCGGCCTGCCAGATAGATATGCTTCGCACCGGCGGCTTGAAGCGCCTTTGCTGCGGGCGCTGCCTGGCCGGCATAGAGCTTGTCGGACGAGCAGATACATACCAGCGCGGCGCCGGAGGCCTTCCAGGCCTTTGCGAGCTCGGCCGGATCGGAGAACCCGTCGCTGTCGAGGGCTTCGATGCCGCCGGTCTCGAAGAAGCTCTTGGCGAAGGTTGCGCGCGCCGTGAAATCGGCCGGCGTGCCGAGATTGGCCAGAAACACCTTCGGGCGGGCACCCTTGCGCGCCAGCAGGTGATCCGATTTGTCGCGCAGCGCCTCGAAGGGGGAGGCCAGCCGGATCGGTTCCAGCGGGTTGAACTTGATCTTGTCCTTGCCATAGGGCTTGCCGGGGATCGGCTTGACCTTCAGCACGCTGGCGCGCGCTTCATGCAGGTTGGGAAACTCGCTGGCGCCGGTGAGCACTTCGCGGCGCTTGGCCACGCTGGCCTGCCGCGCGGCGCGTGTCGCGGCGACCTTCGGCTGGATCACATTGTTGCCAAGCGCCTGGAAGGCGCCGCCGGCTTTTTCGATGTCCTGAAACTGCGCCCATGCGGCGTCGCATAGTTCGCGCGTCAGCGCCTCGATGCCGCCGGCGCCGGCGGCGGGATCGGTGACCTTGGCGAGATTGGACTCTTCCAGCAGCACCAGTTGGGTGTTGCGCGCAACACGGCGCGCAAAGCCATCGGGCAGGCCGAGCACCAGCGTGTGCGGCAGCACGCAGATCGAATTGGCGCCGCCAAGACCGGCGGCGAAGGTCGCCATGGTGGCGCGCAGCATGTTCACATAGGGATCGCGCTGCGTGAGCATGCGCCATGCGGTGTCGGCAGCGATGAACAGCGGCTTCGGCGCAAGGTCGCAGCTTTCCTCGACGCGCGCCCACAGCAGGCGCAGCGCGCGGAATTTCGCCATGGTGAGAAACTGATCGGCGTCAGCCGCGAGACGCGCATAGATCATGCCGCGGGCTGTCTCGAGCGGAATGTTATGGTCTTCCATCGCGCGCAGATAGGACACCATCACTGCGAGGACGTAAGACAGTTCCTGCACTTCCGAGCCGCCGGCATCGTGGATGATGCGGCCGTCGGCAACGGCGAACGGGCCCTTGAAGCCTTGCGCGGCGAGCTTCTTGATGGTGTCGGTGACGGCAGGCGCCATCTCCCACCAGTTATAGGCTGACGTGCCCCACACCGCGGTGGCGCCGATGGGATCGAGGCCAAAGCGGATATCGCATGTGGCGGGATCGATGCCCTTCGCCTTGATGTAGTCAGCCAGATAGGTCACGGCCATGCGCGACTGCGGGCCGGCATGGAGCTCGATGCCGATGCCGGCGTCGAGATAGATGCCGTCGAACAGTGTCTCGATGGTTTCGGGCGAAGCGACCATGCCGAAGCCGCGTGCGCCATTGGCGCCTTCGAACACCAGCGTCAGGCCGGTGGCACCGTTTTCGAGATCGTGCAGCGCCTGCCGGTTGGACTTCGCAGCATCCGGATGGTCGATCCGCTGCATGATCTGCCAGGGCGCAGCGGCCGGGCGGCCGGCGATCGGCGCTGCATCCTGGGCGCGTGGATAGATCGGCTGGATCTTGACGCCGTCATAGGTCTTGCTGATCAGCTTCTCGAACGGCGCGCCTTTCAGCACGCCATCGACGAGCTTGCGCCAGTCCTCGTAACTCGCAGGCGCAAAATCGGCGGCCAGCCGCAGGTCGTCAGTCGCAGTCGACATGGTCAGAACTTCACTCCCGGCATTGCTTCGTGATTGAGCCGGAAAATGCCATGCCGAGAAGGGGTTGCCAATGCCTGTTCGGGCATGGGATGCGCGGAATTGGCGCGTTCTTCCCTCTCCCCGCAATGCGGGGAGAGGGTGGCGTCGCGCAGCGACGACGGGTGAGGGGCGGGGCACAGAGCTAAACCAATCTGGTCGGAGCGGATCGCACGGTGGTATCCGCGAATGACATCGTGGCGATAGGGCGGCGCGCCGCCCCTCACCCGCCGCGAAGGCGCGGCGACCTCTCCCCGCGCAAAATGCGGGGAGAGGTTAGGAAAGGCCTGCGCTCAATCCAGATCCGGCAGCCGCTCGATGCCATCGGTTGAGAGGGCCTTCAGATGCTCGGCAACCGTCTTGCCTGATATCACCCGGTCCGGGGCGATTTCGGCCAGCGGCGCCAGCACGAAGGCGCGTTCGGTCGCGCGCGGGTGGGGGAGGTGCAGTTCCGGCTTGGCCATGACGACGTCGTCATAGGCGATCATGTCGAGATCGAGCGGACGTGGCCCCCAGTGGCCTTCGGCGGCGCGGTTGCGACCGAATTTGTGTTCGATCCTGTGCAGCGTGAACAACAGCGCGTGCGGGTCGAGTTCGGTGTCGATTTCGATGGCCGCATTGACGAAGTGGTCCTGCGGCACATCGCCCACCGGCGGCGTGCTGTAGTCCGCCGAGCGTGCGATCAGCGCGGCCTGCGTCATGCCGCAGATATTGCCGATCGCCTTGCGGAAGGTCATGCGGACATCGCCGACATTGCCGCCGAGCGCGATGAGGACGCTGGCCATTGGTTACGCCCGCGATCTGCGCAGCACCACGCCGACATCGTCGAAGATCGCGGCAATCGGCGCGTGCGGCTTGTGCACGGTGACCTTGACGGAGCTGATGCGCGGAAAATCCTTGAGCACCGCATCGGCCACCGCACCGGCGGCGCGCTCCAGCAGCTTGTAATTGGTGTCCTTGAAGGCGGCGATCGCGGTGGCGACGACATTGGCATAGGACACGGTATCGGCGAGACGGTCGGTGCGCGAGGCAAGGTCGATATCGGCATCGAGTTCGAGATCGATGACGAAGCGCTGGCCGACGACGCCTTCGTAATCGAGCACGCCGTGATGGGCATGCACAGATACGCCCTTGATGAAGATCATGTCGGTCATCTTAATTCCTCGATGGCTGCGGTGACGCGCAGGGCCTGAACGGTTTCCGCGACGTCATGGGCGCGGACGATTCTGGCGCCGTGCCGCACCGCGAGCAGATGCGCGGCGAGCGATCCGCCGATGCGCTGCTGCGGCTCCGACGGAACGACGGTCGATATGAATTTCTTGCGCGAGGCGGCGATCAGCACCGGCAGGCCGAAACCGGTCAGCTCGTCGAACCGCGCCAGCGCAATCATGCTCTGCTCGGGTGTCTTGCCGAAGCCGATGCCCGGGTCGAGCACGATGTGGCCCGCGGGGATGCCGGCGCTGGCAGCGATCTCCAGCGAGCGCGTGAAGAAGCTCTTGATGTCGTCAATGATATCGATGCTGCCGTCGACGTCGTCACGGTTATGCATGACGACCACCGGCGCGCTGTGCTCGGCGATGACGCGCGCCATGTCGGGATCGCGCTGCAGCCCCCAGATGTCGTTGGCGATGGCGACACCGGCAGCGAGCGCTTTCGCGACGACGGACGCCTTCATGCTGTCGATTGATACCGGCGTGCCGAGCGCGACGACGTCGGCCAGCACCGGCACGAGCCGCGCCCATTCTTCATCGGCAGTGACCGGCCGGGACCCATAGGGCCGCGTGGACTCGGCGCCGATGTCGATGATTCCGGCGCCCTCGGCGATCATCCGCCTGGCCTGCGCCAGCGCGCGCTCGGGGGCATCGAACTGGCCGCCATCGGAGAAGGAATCCGGGGTGACATTCAGGATGCCCATCACCGCAGGCACCGGCGATGCCAGCAGCGCGGCCAGCACCGGGTGGGCCGTCGGAGCAGACGTGGTGGGGCGCGCGATCATGCGGTCGCTTTGCGCGGTCGGGGGGAGGGAGTCAAGGTGGATGACAATGAGGGCAAAGCCCAAATCTCAGGTGTCGTCCCCGCGAAGGCGGGGACCCATACACACCGGCTTCAAGATGAGGCGGAGCAGGCTATGACGGTGACCTTATCGCGTCTTCGGAGGCTATGGGTCCCCGCCTTCGCGGGGACGACAATGGAAAGGTCAACGTCCGGTCTCAATACGAAATCTTCAGCGGCAGCTGGCGCGCTTTCTCGATCAGGTCGCCGACGGACTTCTCCGAGGGCATCACCCGGACCAGCTTGCGCTTGTCATTGGCCTCGCGCATCGCCTGAGCGAGGCGGGCGGGATTGCGGTGGGTCAATTCGCGTACGGTGTTGACGCCGGAGGCGCGGAGCAGTTCGGCCTTGGCCTTGCCCATGCCGGGGATGCGCAGATAGTCGGCGAGGTTCGCCCATTCGAGCAGTTGCTGTTCGCTGAACCCGGTCTTGGCGGCGAGTTCCTTGCGGCATTTGGCAGAGTGAGCGGCGTCCAGCAGCCCCTCCATGGTGCGGATGCCTGCCTTTTTCAGTTTGGTCGCGGCGAAAGCCGTCAAACCGTCAATCTTGGAGATGGGATATGTCATGGTACTCAGACGTATGAAGGTCGGACGTAGGAAGATGCTGGCGCTTACGCGCGGCTGCTGACGTAACAGACGGTCAGGAGAACTGGCTCAGGCCAGGTGTGCCGGCAACGATTTCGTCCATGGCATCGGCGCCGATCTTCTCGCGGCCGAACTTGAACAGTTCGCGCGCGACGCTCTGGATCTCGCCCATGCCGAGGCCGAGACCCATCAGCTTGCTGCCCAGGGCCATGATGCCGCCGCCCATCAGGCTGCTCAATCCACCACCGCCTTCCGACGATGCAATGGCTGCGTCCGCACCCGGAATCTTTTCGATGAGTGCATTGACCGGCGCGGCCGGTGCTTCCTTGCGCAGGAACCCCAAGATAATGCCGATAGCCTTTTCAGCCACGGCTTCATCAATGCCGACCTTGGCGGTCAGCGCTTTGATCAATTCGTCCATGATGCCCCGCCTCACACCGGTTGAGTGCCGATGCCCTTATGTTGAAGAAGTTATCTTGAGCCGCTGCGATTCGAATTTCAAGCACGCAACTCGCCCGACGTGCGATTAAGTGTGATCGCGCTTCGAGTGTTGCACCAATGCAAGAGCAAACGTGAAATTTTGGTCAATTGTTCGCAGATGCGACAGCGCCGCACTTTGGAAACAGCAAAAAGATATGGCTTGCGTTTCGTCCTTCTGAACAACGGACGGGTTTCAGGTGTGGCGGGAACGCTTTGCGTTTCAATCCCTCGCCGAGATGCGGTAAGATCATGGTGAGCCGCAAATTTTTTTGAAATCTTTTTCTTGATGCGCGCGACAGAGGCGATCCGATGGCGACCACCGAACTGAAGTCAGGCGATACCGACGGCAAGATCTTCATCGGCAAGGGCGACCAACCGGCATGGCTGACACTGGCCCTCGGCAATCGCCATGGTCTCGTCACGGGCGCGACCGGAACGGGTAAAACTGTATCGCTGCAGGTCATGGCGGAGGGTTTTGCACGCGCCGGCGTGCCGGTTTTCGCGGCCGATATCAAGGGCGACCTCTCGGGAATAGCCGAAGTCGGCGAGGGCAAGGACTTCATCTTGCAGCGCGCCAAGGAGATGGGGCTGACGTTCCAGCCCGATCAGTTCTCGACCGTGTTCTGGGATGTGTTCGGCGAGCAGGGCCATCCGGTGCGCGCGACCATTTCGGAGATGGGGCCACTGCTGCTGGCGCGGCTGCTCGATCTCAACGATGTGCAGGAAGGCGTGCTCAATGTCGCCTTCCGTGTCGCCGACGAAAACGGTCTGACGCTGCTCGACATGAAGGATCTGCGCGCGCTGCTGGATGCCATCGTGCCGATGACCGCCAAGAAGGACGAGGTCGATCCGCTCGCCGATGTCCGCAAGTCGGCTTTGAGCTTCGGAAACGTCACCAAGGCGACAATCGGCACCATCCAGCGTCAATTGCTCGTGCTGGAGAACCAGGGCGCCGATAAATTCTTCGGCGAGCCGGCGCTGGAACTGAAAGATTTTCTGAAAACCGACCGCGATGGTCGCGGCATGGTCAATATCCTCGTTGCCGACAAGCTGATGTCGAGCCCGCGGCTCTATGCAACCTTCCTGTTGTGGCTGCTTTCGGAATTGTTCGAGGAATTGCCCGAGGTCGGCGATCTGCCGAAGCCCAAACTGGTGTTCTTCTTCGACGAAGCGCATCTCTTATTCAACGATGCCCCGAAGGCGCTGCTCGACAAGATCGAACAGGTGGTGCGCCTGATCCGCTCCAAGGGCGTCGGCGTCTATTTCGTCACCCAGAATCCGATCGATGTGCCCGATCGCGTACTCGCCCAGCTCGGCAACCGCGTTCAGCATGCCTTGCGCGCTTTCACGCCGCGCGATCAGAAGGCCGTGCAGGCGGCTGCACAGACCTTCCGTGCCAATCCGAAACTCGACACGGCCACGGTCATCACCGAACTCGGCAAGGGTGAGGCACTCGTCTCGTTCCTGGAAGGCAACGGCACGCCTGCGATGGTCGAGCGCATCATGGTGCGTCCGCCGACCGCACGTATCGGGCCGATCACGCCTGAGGAGCGCAAGGCGATCCTCGCAGCGAGCCCGGTGAAGGGCAAATACGACACCGCGATCGATTCCGAATCCGCCTATGAGACGCTGCAGAAGCGCATCGCCGGCACGGCGGCGACGCCTGCTGATGCAGGCGACGCGGCGGGCGGCGGTGGCGGATTTCTGGGCCAGCTCGGTGCGATCGTCGGTACCATCTTCGGCACCAATACCGGCCGCAACAGGCTCTCCACCGGCCAGGTCATTGCGCGGAGCGTCACCCGCAGCGTGACCAACAAGGTCGTCGGCGGCATCGTCGCCAATGTCGGCAAGCAGATCGGCGGCTCGCTGGGAAGTTCGATCGGCCGCGAGATCGTGCGCGGCACGCTGGGCGGGATTTTGAAGCGGTAAGGCGAGAAGCGTGAATCTCTCAGCCGTCGTCCCCGCGGAGGCGGGGACCCATAGCCACGGTTAGTGTGGTTAAAGCGGCATAGCCACCACGACCGCGCTTTTACCAAGTCTCCAGCGTGTATGGGTCCCCGCCTTCGCGGGGACGACCTCGCGGAGAGGCTCGACCACGCATCCTGACTTTCGATGACGAAGTGTTCACGTCTCGCCCCGGTTTCCTCGTCCGGGCGCATCTGCTAACCCCCTCGGCGTGTACTTCCGATCCAATCAGGCGAGACCGAGATTTTGACGAAAAGTGACGGCGAGATGCCGGTTTTGCGGTGGCCGTCCTTGCGGCAGCCGCTGGACGTGCTGTTTCTTCTGACCTGCGTCCTGCTGACGGCGGATGTGCTCGTTCCGGAAATCTTCGGCAGGGGCAAGACCAAGGATTATGCGCTGTGGTTCTGGGCCGGGCAGCAAGTGCTGCATGGTGCCCCGCTCTATGAAGCGAAGACCAATGGCGCGCTGGATTTCATCTATCCGCCGCTGTCGGCGGTCTTGCTGGCGCTCCCGAGCTGGTTCGGCAAGATCCCGCTTTATCTCTTGCTCTCGATCCTGAATTCGGCGGCCTGGGCGATCACCAGCCAGCTGTCCAATGCCATGACCGGTTCGAAGAAGATTCCGGCGGCATGGCTTGCGGCGCTGCCCGGCTTTGCAACCATCACCTTCGTGTTCGACATGTACGATCTCGGCCAGCCCAATCTGGTGCTGCTGGCGATGATGCTGCTCGGCTTCTGGTGGATGCAGAAGGATCGGCCGTGGCTCGGCGGCAGCATGTTCGCGCTGGCGACGGCCATCAAGGTGTTCCCGGTGGCGGTGCTACCTTATCTATTGTGGCGGCGGCACTGGGCGGCCTCGGCCAGCATGATCATCTGCACGCTGCTGTTGCTTTACGTGGTGCCGGCGCCGTTTCGCGGCTTCGAGCGCAATGCTGCCGAGGTGAAGACCTGGTACACCGAAATGGTCGACTCCAGCTCCGAGAAGGGTTTCGGCCAGCGCGACGAGCAGAACTGGTCCTGGGTCAACCAGTCGATCATCGCGATGACGCATCGCCTGGTGCGGCCGATCGATTATTTCCAGGACGACCGCAAGCGTGGCTCGGCCACGATGAATGTGATCGATGTCAGCTACAAGACCGCGAACCTGATCGTGCTCGCCGTCTCCGGCCTGATCGGCCTCGGCTTCATCTGGTCGCTGCTGCCGCTATCGAAACTCACGCCGCGCGCACGCGCCGAAGAACTTGGCGTGCTGTTCTGCCTGATGACGGTGGCATCGCCGCTGGCGCGGCAATATTACTTCATGTGGCTGTTCCTGCCGCTCACGGTGCTGATGCATCGCGCCGCCGATGACCCCCGCCCGAATGTGCGGACCGGAACATGGGTGCTGCTCGGCATCATCGGTGTGCTGATGGCGCTGTCGATCCCGGTCTTCCCGGCCATGCTGCAAGCCTGGGGCAACAATCTGCTGGCGACTGCGCTGCTGGCAGGCGGCCTGATCTGGCATATGCACCACCCGCCGGTGCTGCTAGATTCCACCGAAGTTCCGGACCATCACGCTTAAGGAAATTCGCTCATGTCCAATACGCAGCTTGCATCCGTTCTCGATCGCGTCGATGCCGATTTCGACAAGGCTCTGGAGCGGCTGTTTACGCTGTTGCGGATCCAGTCGATTTCCGCCGATCCGGCTTTCGCCGAGGACTGCAAGGCGGCGGCAAAGCATCTGGCCGGCGAGATCGAAGGTCTCGGCTTCAACGCCGAGGTGCGGCCGACCGCAGGCCATCCGGCCATCGTCGCCACCGCCAAGGGCAACACCGGCAAGCGGCCGCATGTTCTCTTCTACGGGCACTACGATGTGCAGCCGGTCGATCCGCTGAACCTGTGGCATCGTCCGCCGTTTGAGCCGGTGGTCACCAAACATGCCGATGGCCGCGACATCATCGTTGCGCGCGGCGCGCAGGACGACAAGGGCCAGCTCTCGACCTTCGTGGAAGCCTGCCGCGCCTGGGTGAATGTGACGGGCTCGCTGCCCATCGATCTCACCATCTGCATCGAAGGCGAGGAGGAGGTCGGCTCGAAGAATTTCGTGCCGTTCCTCGAAGCCAACAAGAAGGATCTCGCCGCCGATTTCGCCGTGGTGTGCGACACCGGCATGTGGGACCCCGAGACGCCGGCCATCACGACGTCGCTGCGCGGGCTCGTCTATGAAGAGGTGAAGATCACCGCGGCCAATCGCGACCTGCATTCCGGCATCTATGGCGGCGGTGCGCGCAATCCGATCCGCGTGCTGACCAATATTCTCGGCAAGCTTCACGACGACAATGGTCGCATCACCATTCCCGGCTTCTATGATGGCGTGAAGGATCTGCCCGCCGACATCCTGGCGCAGTGGAAGGGCCTCGGTCTCACCGCGGAGAGCTTCCTCAAGCCGATCGGTCTCTCCATTCCGGCCGGCGAGAAGGGCCGCGAACTGATCGAGCAGATCACGTCGCGCCCGACCTGCGATATCAACGGCATCGTCGGCGGCTATACGGGCGAGGGCTCCAAGACGGTGATCGCCTCGCATGCCTCGGCGAAAGTGTCGTTCCGCATCGTCGAGGGCCAGGACCCCGGCAAGATCCGCGATGCGTTCCGGGCTTTCGTCACGTCGCAACTGCCGGGCGATTGCACCGCGGAGTTCCTCGACCACTCCAACGCGCCGGCGATTGCGCTCGACTGGAACATGAAGCCGCTGGCGGCTGCCCGAGATGCACTGACCGACGAATGGGGCAAGCAGGCGCTGTTGATCGGCTCCGGCGCATCGATTCCGATCGTCGCCGACTTCAAGCGCACGCTTGGCCTCGACTCGCTGCTGATCGGCTTCGGCCTCGATGACGACAACATCCATTCGCCGAACGAGAAGTACGACCTCAAGAGCTTCCACAAGGGCATCCGGTCGTGGGCGCGGATCATCGCGGCGCTGGCGGATGTGAAGAAGTAAGCCGCGCGTTCGTCATTCCGGGGCGCGAGCGCCACTTGGCGATCGCGAACCCGGAATCTGGTTATGTGACTCACTATGGGATTCCGGGTTCAGCCCCGTCGCCTGCGGCGCCGGTTCTGCCCCGGAATGACGATGAGAGAGTCTGCCACGTTGACCCAGATCAAGGGCAGCACTGCGCTCGCGTGGTCGAACGATAGAAAAGGGAGAGAACGCTGTGTCCGCATCCGAAATTGCGAAGTCTCATTTCTCTGCGGCCATGGCCGCAGCACAAGCGGCCGGGGTCGATCAGGATAGCGTTTGCCGCTCCCTCGTGAATCTGGTGGTCTCGAAATATCTGGAGACACGAAGCGCTGCGGATGTGCAGTCGGAGCTGCGTTTCGTCGCCGATAATTGCGATCCCGATACGGATTTTGCGTTCATGCGGCCGTGATCCCAGGCTCGTCATTCCCAGGCACACCAATTGGTGTGCCTGGGGGCGGGACGGGCGCCGAAGGCGACTGGACCGAACCCGGAATCCCGATGTGACCTGGCGCTGTCGGAGACTCCTATGTTGAGATTCCGGGTTCGCGTGCGGCTGCCGCCGCACACGCCCCGGAATGACGATTGTGGCCAAGAAAAAACGCCGCCCGGAATTGGACGGCGTTTTGAATCACTGTGTAGAGGTATGTAACCCCTCTATAGCACCAAATCTCAGGTCTTGTAAGACGGATCGCGGCGGTCGAGCTTGCGCAGCATCGGCGGCCAGACGAGCTTGGTCGAGCGCAGCTCGGCCTTGTCCGGGTTGCCCACCAGTGCGGCATTTTTGTCGATGACGATCTGGTCGACCGGATAGGCGGTCGGGCCGAGCATGCGGGTGCGGACCTGCATGGTGCAGGCGCGTTCCAGGTAGTACATGCGCTCGAAGGCCGATGCGACCGAGCGGCCGACGGTCAGCGTGCCATGGTTGCGCAGCAGCATCGCGTTCTTGGTGCCGAGATCCTTCTGCAGGCGCGGGCGTTCGTCGTGATCGAGCGCGACGCCTTCATAGTCGTGATAGGCGAGTTCCGGGATCACGAGCTGGGCGGTCTGGTTCAGCGGCTGCAGGCCTTCCATGCAGGACGCAACCGCGGTGCCGTCCGGCGTGTGGAGATGCATCACGCAGCCGGCGTCCTCGCGCACTTCATGGATCGCCGAATGGATGGTGAAACCGGCCGGGTTGATGCTGTATTCGCTTTCGGAGAGCTGGTTGCCGTCGAGGTCGACCTTGACCAGCGACGATGCGGTGATCTCCTCGAAGATCAGGCCGTAGGGGTTGATCAGGAAGTGATGCTCGGGGCCGGGCACGCGCGCGGAAATGTGGGTGTCGATGAGATCGTCCCAGCCATAGAGCGCGACGAGGCGATAGGCCGCGGCGAGATTGACGCGCTGCGCCCATTCGCCTTCGCTCATATGCTTCGGCACTTCTTTCAGGTGAGCGGCTTCGGCTGGTGACATAGGTCAACTCCCGGATGGATGTTTGGTTGTTCCGTAGCGCGAGTCTAGTCCGGTGCCGGCGGAGCAGCAAGCCGGACCCTTTGCGGGCCAGTCATGCTTTCCGGGCGGCAGAAGGCCCGATCGCGACATTCAGGAACTGAAACGCGCGCGATAGTCCTGCGGCGTAGCAGAAAGCAATCGCAGGAAGCTGCGCCGCATGGTCTCCTCGGACCCGAAGCCGCAGCGCTGCGAAATGCGTTTCACCGGCAATTTCGTTTCCGACAGCAGTCGCCGCGCGGCTTCGACGCGCAATTGCTCGACCGCGCGGGCGGGCGTGATGCCGGTGGCGTCGGCATAGTGCCGGCTGAAACTGCGTTCGCTCATGCCGGCCTGTTCGGCGAGCATGGGTAGCGAAATATCGTCGGCGAGATGCTTGCCGATCCACTCATGCAGCGCGCCGAATTTGTCGTCCGCGGTCTGCAGCGACAATGCCGCGCTGAATTGCGATTGGCCGCCGGGGCGTTTGAGAAACACCACGAGATGGCGCGCCACCATCAGCGCGACGCTGCGGCCGAGGTCTTCCTCCACCAGCGCCAGCGCGAGATCGATCCCAGCAGTCACGCCGGCTGACGTCCAGAACGCGCCGTCGCGGACGAAGATCGGGTCGGCCTCGACATGGACGTCGGGAAAGCGCTGTGCGAGTTCGGAACACCAGGACCAGTGGGTCGCGGCACGGCGGCCGTCCAGCACGCCGGTCGCGGCGAGCAGGAAGGCGCCGGTGCAGACCGATGCAGTGCGACGCGCCTTGGCCGCGCGCTTGCGCACCCAGGCGACGACAGTGGGATCGGACGCCGCAGCGTGCACGCCGGGACCGCCGGCAATGAGCAGCGTATCGATCGGCTCGGCGTGCCGTGGCAGATCGCTTGCCGCCAGTCCGAGGCCGGCAGAGGCAGTGACGCCATGGCCGCCACGCGCGACCACGCGCAGTCTGTAGGGCGCGGGCTTGCCCTGGCGCTGCATGATCTCGTTGACCGAGGCGAAGACCTGCAGCGGGCCGGAGACGTCAAGCAATTGTACCATCGGGAACGCCAGCACGTCGATGGCGCGCGGGATCGTCGAAACGGTGTTTGGCGGAGAACGAGGGTTCTTTGGCATTTCCGCCAGAGTGTGCCGGGCTAGGGTCGGCTTGTCCATTCACAAAACTCCGGAGGAACCGATGATCCCGCCAGACCAGCATCTCCAGATCGGCTCGCTGCTGTTCGAGGGCCTCGACCAGATCGATCTCACCGGTCCGTTCGAAGTCCTGTCCCGGATTCCGAACGCGACCTATCGCATCTATGGCAAGACCGCCGATCCCGTGCGCGACCTCAGAGGACTCCGCATCACGCCGGATGCCGCCATCGCGGATGCGCCGCAGCTCGATGTGCTGCATGTCCCCGGCGGTTTCGGTCAGGAGGCGCTGATGGAGGATACGGAAGTCCTCGACTGGATCCGCGCACAGGCCGGCCATGCGCGCATTTTCTCGGTCTGCACCGGCGCGCTGATCTGCGGCGCCGCAGGCTTGCTGATGGGACGCCGCGCGACCACGCATTGGGCGTCATTTCATCTCTTGCGCTATTTCGGTGCGACGCCGGTCAATGAGCGCGTTGTGGTCGATGGCGACTGGGTGTTCGCAGCCGGCGTCACCGCTGGTATCGACGGCGCACTGCGTCTCGCGGCCAATCTGCGCGGCGACGACGTCGCCAGGGGCATCCAGCTCTACATGCAATATGCGCCGGAGCCTCCTTTCAACAGCGGTACGCCGGAGACGGCGCCGGCAGAGATCATGGCGCAGGCGCGGATCGCGGTTGCGCCGATGACGGCACAGCGCGAGGCCACCGCACAACGCGTCGCGACCAAGCTCGGCATCATCGTGCCGACACCGGCGGAGTAAGCGGCGCGCTCCGCTGATACTTCATCGACAGGAGACGATCATGAATCTCACGCATATCCATGCATTCACCAAAGCGATGCAGCGCAAGGACCTCGAGGCCATGCTCAGCCACATGGCCGACGACATCGTGTTGAAGACGCCGCTCGCCGCCGAGCCGTTCAGGGGCAAGGCCGCGATCCGGCCGGTGGTGACAGCGCTGCTGGGTGTCGTCGATGCATTCGACTTCCGTGAAATCCTGCAAGGGCCGGAACATGTTTCGGCATTCTTCGGTATCACCGTCGGCAGCGAACAGCTCGATGGCGTCGACTATTGGCGTCTGAACGACGCCGGCCTCATTCAGGAAATGACGGTGCTGTGGCGCCCATTGCCCGCGGCGGTGGCCGTCGAGAAGAAGCTGGCCGCAGCCGCGTAGGACGGCGTCAGCTCTTCGGCCGTTTCGGTGCTTTGCCGGAGCGGCCGCGCGGCGTGGCGGTGTCGCGCAGGACCTGTCCGACGATGGCGGCAGCCTTGTCGATTTCCTGTTCGTTCCAGGCGGAAAAGCCCATGAACAATCCCTGGCCGGTGGCAGGACCGTTGAAATACCTGGATAACGGGCGGGCTGTCACGCCAAGTTCGGCAAGCCGCGCCGAAATGGCGCGGTCGTCGTGCTGGGGATCGAGATAAGCGAGGAGCTGCATGCCGCCGGCCGGTTGTTCAATCGTCAGGTGATCGCCGGCATGCGTGCGCAGCGCCTGTAGCAGGTGATCGCGCCGGCCGCGATAGACACGCGTCATCTTGCGGATATGCGCAGCGAAGTGGCCGTCGTCGATGAATTCGGCCAGCGCGTCCTGCACCGGTGCGGGCACGATATGGCTGCCGTGGCGTTGCGACTTTTCGAACAGATCGGCGAGATCCGGCGGCACGATGGCGTAGCCGCTGCGCACATCCGCGAACATCGGTTTCGAGAAGGTGCCCACATAGAACACGCGCCCGCTGTCATCAAGGCCCTGCAACGCGGCGACCGGGCGGCCGTCATAGTGGAATTCGCTGTCATAGTCGTCCTCGACGATGGCGGCGCCGACCTCGTTGGCAAATGCGAGCAATTGCTGCCGCCGGCTCACGGGCATCAGCCGTCCGGTGGGATGCTGATGCGACGGCGTCACGAAGATCAGTCGTGGGCGGTCGCGGCGACTCTTGAAAGCAAGGCCGCTGCGATCCAGCGAAACGCCGCGTATGGTCGCGCCGGCTGCATCCAGCGCCGCATATGCGCCGCCATAGCCGGGGCTTTCGACCCAGGCGAGATCACCGGCATCGAGCAGCACGCAGGCAATCAGTTCCAGCGCAGCCTGCGCCGACGGCATAAGGATGATCTGTCGCGCCTCGGCCCGTACGCCGCGATAGGCGACGAGATGGCGGAGCAGCGCGCTGCGCAGCGAAGCGCGGTTGATGGCGGGATCGCCCGTCGATCCGCGGCGCGCCGCGCGGCGCAGGCAGCGCGCCCAGATGTCGTGGGGAAACAGTCTGGCGTCAGCCAGCGCCGGGGCCAGCAGCAACGGTCGCCCTTTGTTGATGAACGGCCAGTCCGACTTCTGCACGCGCTCGGCCCAGCGCGACACTGCCAGTGGTTTGGGTTTCTTGCGCGCGAGGGCACGTCCGGTGAGCAACGCCTTGCGCTCGGCGGCAGCGACTGTCGGGCGTCGCCCCTGCGCGACGTCGAGATAACCCTCCATGGCTAGTTGATCGATGACGGTGGAGACGGTGTTGCGCGCGAGGCCGAGCTGCAGCGCGCAGTCGCGGCTCGAGGGCAGGCGATGGCCCGGCGGCAGTGCGCCGCTCAGGATCGCCGCGCGGAGCTGATCGTAGAGCTGCCGCGTCAGGGTCTCGCTGCTCGCGGATCCGCGCTCGATATCGATCAGCCCAGCGAGAATGTCGCCCATCAAACTGGCTCAGTCATTTTTACAGAAATGGATCTTTGATTAGGGCCAGTAAAACCTAGTGTCATCGGTCTGTCGAGTGCGCCATGCACCGAAGCTGTGAGATGAAGCCATGTCCGAACATCCCCTGTCGCGCCGCACGGCGCTGCTGCTGTTTGCCGTCGTCGTGACCATGTGGGGGCTGAACTGGACGCTGACGAAGTTTCTGGTGCAGCACATTCCGCCGCTGTGGTCGGTGGCCATCCGCGCGGTCGTTGCCACACTCGCTCTGGCGGCAATTACGCTCGCGCGCCGGCAATTCATCGTGCCGCGGCGCGGCGACATGCCCGTGATTGTCAGTGTCGCGCTGCTGCATATGGGCGCATTCTCGGTGCTGGTCGCCTTCGGCCTGCAATTCGTCCCGGTCGGGCGCTCCATCGTGCTCGGCTACACCACGCCGCTCTGGGTCGCGCCCGCTGCGTGGCTGTTGCTGCGCGAGCCCGTTCCGCGAGAACGTCTCGCGGGCATCGTGCTCGGGCTTGCCGGCATCGCCGTCATGTTCAACCCGTCGGCATTCGACTGGAGCAACGGCAATGCGCTAATCGGCAGCGGATTGTTGCTGCTCGCGGCTTTGTGCTGGGCGGCGAACATCGTCTATGTCCGCGGCCACCGCTGGATCTCCGAACCGTTTCAACTGGTGTTCTGGCAGGCGCTGCTCGCGAGTGTGCTGCTGACATCGCTGGCGCTGATGCGCGAGGGTGTTCCTGACATCGCATGGACGCCCGAACTTGCGGGAGCGCTGCTGTTCGGCGGGATCTTCGGCACGGCGCTGGCGCACTGGGCGATGGTGATCATCAACCGCAGCCTTCCGGCGACGATCACGTCGCTCGGTCTGCTGGCAACGCCGGTGATGGGCGTCGCGATTTCCGCGCTGGTGCTGGGCGAGGCGATCGAGCTGTCGCTGATCGCCGCGATGGCCATGATCCTTGGCGGAATCGTTATCGGAACGATGTCGCGCCGGAAGCCAGATGTTGCGCCCGTCGTGCAGCCTATCCCAACTGCCGCCCGACCAGCTCGCCAATCGCCTTGAACACCGTCTCCAATTGGGCGGCCGTCGGCGTGCCGCCCTGCGTATAGGCGGCGATGACGACGGGCTGGTCCGGCTTCGGCCAGGTCACGGCGATGTCGCCGGCGGCGTCCTTGCCGTTATTGCCGGTCTTGTCGCCGATCTTCCATGCCTTCGGCAGGCCGGCGCGCAGGCGCTTGTCGCCGGTCTTGCAATTCACCATCCAGTCGATGAGCTGATCGCGCGAGGCGGGTGTCAGCACATTGCCGGTGATGAAGCGCTTGACGTTGCCGGCCATGGCGGCGGGCGTGGTTGTATCCTGCGGATTTCCGGGACGCGAACGGTTCAATAGCGGTTCGTTGTGATCGAGGCGCGAGACGCTGTCGCCGGTCTTGTTCCAGAAGGCGGTGAGGGCAGCCGGACCGCCGACGCGCGCCAGAAGCATATTGGCGCAGGCATTGTCGCTGACTTCGACGATGGCCTTGCACATGTCGGCGACCGAGAGCGCGCCCTTGGCAAGATTCTCGCGCGCGACCGGCGCGTGTTGCAGAAGGTCTGCGGCGGCATAGGAGATCATCTGATCGGGCTTGTCTTCGCCGCGGTCGATGCGGGCGAGAACGCAGGCGGCGAGCGAGGCCTTGAACGTGCTGCACATCACGAAGCGCTCGTTGGCGCGCCACGCGATCTTTGCGCCCGTCTTCAGGTTTTCGGCATAGACGCCGATCCTCCCGCCGGTGTCGCGTTCATAGGCCTGCAGAGGAGCATGCAAGGCCGCTGGTGCGTCCTTTTCTTTTTCCTTTGCAAGAGCGGGCCACACTGCGAGCGCCGGCGCAGCCGCCAGCAATGTTCGTCGATTGATCATCATGGCGTGTCATTCGCGGGCGAAGAGGGAGAATTGATGGCGGGCGATCGGGGATCGGCAATTTCGCGGGGGAGGAGTTTGCACTATACTCTGATTCTGGCGCGGCCCACGCCTCCCCCCTCCAGCGGGAAAGTATCCATCATACCGGGCTCTCTGATCACCGAACCAACTGTTCGAGCATCAAGCATAAGGAGGGGTTGTGACAACGCTCGCACCAGGAGGTTCTCACAATGCGTCTTTCTGCGCCTGTCTATCAATTGAAGCGCAAGGCCAGGCTTCTCTCCCGCACCGATAACATTCCATTGCATGAGGCACTCGACCGGATCGCCGTGCGAGAAGGCTTCGGCGCCTGGAGCCTGCTCGTGGCGCGGATGTCCTCGGTGACACCCGCCGCGAAACTGTTCGAACAACTGTCGCCCGGCGATCTCGTGCTGGTCGGTGCGCGCCCCGGCCAAGGCAAGACGCTGATGAGCCTGAAGCTTGCCGTGGAGGCGATGCAATCCGGCCATCGCAGCGTGTTCTTCTCGCTGGAATATGCTGAAAAGGACGTGCTGGACCGTTTCAGTGCCATCGGCGTGGACCGGGCGCGTTTCGATACTCTGTTCGCATTCGATAATTCCGACGACATCTGCGCCGATTACGTCGTCCGGAAACTGGCGGACGCGCCGCGCGGCACGCTTGTGGTGATCGACTATCTGCAACTGCTCGATCAGAAACGCGAGAACCCGGCCTTGATGGTGCAGGTGCGCGCGCTGCAGTCATTCGCCAGGGAGCGAGGGCTGATCTTCGTCTTCATCTCGCAGATCCACCGGTCCTACGATCCGGCGGTGAAGCCATATCCCGATCTGGACGATGTGCGGTTGCCGAACCCGGTCGATCTTGGCCTGTTCAGCAAGACATGCTTTCTGAACAACGGCGACATCAGGTTTCAGGCCGAGCCTAGGCTTCATACGTTGAGCTGAAACAGAACCTATCAGCCGTCATTGCGAGGAGCACTTGCGACGAAGCAATCCAGTCCTGCCTTGCGGCTCTGGATTGCTTCGCCCAAACGAATTGCTTTGCAATTCGTCAGGGCTCGCAATGACGGATGATGGATCGGCGCATCAGCGCCGGCCACTTACGGAGCGGGGATCGCGAGCAGGCTCGAAATGCTGCTGCCGCGGATGTCGTAGACCTTAGCGAAGACGACGTCGTCGCGCTTGATCTCGGCGATCACGGGGGCGGTGAGGCCCTTGCAGTAGAACTCGCCGAGCGTCATCGCGAAGTCGGCGGACTGGCTGTCCCAGCCGATGGTGAAGTCGGGACCGAGCGCGACCTGGGCCGGGCGCTGCGGGCCGCACACGGCGACCTTCCACTTGCGGCCGGCCGGCGGGCTTTCCTGGCGCTCGACGATCTGCTCGCGCAGCGCGTCGGAGGCCTGCTTCAGCGCAAGGCCCCAATAGTCCAGCATGTACAGCGCATCGGCCTGGCGAACGGTGCCGGCGATGTAGTTGAAGTGGGTGTACTGATACGGATGCAGCCGGATCATCTCGGCCGTCGGCAGCATCAGGCCGAAGGAGAACACGGCGACGACAGCCGCCTGCGAGCCGCGATGATTGACGCGCAGCCAGTCCATCAGCGCCGCGAAAGCCGCGCCGCCGAGCACGGCCATCGGCGGGAGCACGAAGATGAAATGCCGGATGCCGTTATACAGCGCGGGGCGCTTCACCATGGCGATCACCAGCGGCAGCATGGCGGCAAAGGTCAGCATCAGCAGGATGGTCTTGCGACGCGCCGGCACGGTGTCGCGCGACAGCGACATGATGGTCAGCGCGATGCCGCCGAAGGTGAGGCTGAGCAGCACTTCGGGAAGCTGCAGCGCGAACAGCGTCGGCAGATAGGACCACGGCATGTCCGGCACCGAGATCATCGCGCCGTCGAACATCTCTTTCCACGGCTTCTCGAAGAAGTGCGAGAAGTAACCCAGTGCGCGGATCGGATTGGCGGGCTCGAGGATCGACCACGGCCAGATCAGGCCCATGACCAGATAGCCGAAGGCGAGGCCCGGCAGCAGCACGTAGAGGACATGCAGCAAGCGATGCGCACTCTCGCGGACGCCATTGGTGCGCACATCGTCGATCCACAGCGGCATGAAGCCGATCACCGCGTAGATCAGCGTGAGGCCGGCGAGAATGCGGCAGCCGATCGCACAGCCGGCGCCGATGCCCAGGATCAGGACCGTACGCGGCGACGGGTTCGGATACTCCTGCGCAAGGCGCACCAGCCCGAGCATCAGGATGACCATCGCCACGGCGAAAGGCGCATCCTTCGGGTTCATGAACATATGGCCGTAGAAGGTCGGGCACAGCGCCAGCAGCAGCAGCGCGGCGAGGCCGCCCACGGGGCCGGCGACCCGACGGCCGAGACGCCAGGTGACGCCGAGGCCGATGACGCCGACGATCGCGCCGAGCAGGCGTCGCGTCTCGAACAGCTCCAGCGGGATGATCTTGTGCAGCAGCGCCGCGGCCATATCGAAGCCGCCGCCATACATGTAGAGGTTGGCAAACGACAAAGCGCCGGTGTCGGTGAAGCCCGACCCGTACATCTTCAATAGAAGATCGGCATATTCAGCGTGCGTGTAGTCGTCCCATCCGAGCCCGTAGTCCCGGAAGGTGAAACTTGCGACAATACTGACTACGACAAGCGCCAGGATGGCGAGGTCGTCACACGTCCGTTCCACCGAGCGCCGTACTGGCGTGTCGATGGCCGCAGTCGTAATCGATGACATGGCTATTGATAACCCGGTGTCCCCAATGGCTCGGCTTTAGCGCTCTTTGAGCCTCGTTTCCCCGGCATCGATATAGCGCACTTCTCTTTTGAAGTAATTGAGAATTGTGGCTGAAGTTTCTTAATGCGTTGCAACAAACAGGACAAGGTAAAAGCTTTACCGTTTAGGGATAGATCGGCGCGGGCTGTCCCAAACCTGTTGTCTCCGGTGGAAGAAAACTCTCCGAAAACCTACCACCAGGCCGATGTACAAGGGATGAACGCAAAATCCCGTTTGGCGGTGCACGCAATATGACGCTATCGTGGCACCCATGGCGAGACTCGCGAGTGGTCCGCCGAGGAGTTCGAAGACTATGAAATTGCTGCTGATTGCCGGGATCGGGGTCATTCTGGCGGGCCTTGCCGCGATCGGCTTCGGGATTCCGGTCAAGGAATTCGGCTTTGGCAACACGTTGATCCTGACCGGGACGGTCGGGGCGTGCACCGGCCTGATCATGGTCAGCATGGCGCTTGCGGTTCAGGAGCTGAAGAAGTTCCGGCCGCAGGAGGAGATCGATGAACCGGTTCCGTCGCCCCGGCTGCCGCGCCGGGAACTGAACCTGCCACCGGTTCCGCCTGATGGCGCCGAGGAGGCGGATGAGGCGCCTGCGCCAAGCCCGCTGTTCAGCCGTGACCAGCCCGCCGCGCGACCGGCCGTTCCCGAGCCAGGTGTGCCACCTTGGCAGGACGAAGTGCTACGCGACCGCGAGCGGCTTGCGTCCGCTGCCGCCGAGGCGCCGGCGCCTGAGGAGCCGAAGCGTCGCAACCTGCTGTTCCAGTCATCGCGCCGGGAGCGGGAGAGGGCGGAAGCTGCTGCTGCATTCGAGGCGGCCATGCCAAAGCCGGAGGCGCCCGCCGAGCAGCCGAAGAGTTTCGAGGATGCGTGGCCGCAGCCGGATCGGTCACGCTCCGACGCGATCCGTCGCGCCGCCCGGACGTCGCCCCCGCCAAGCGACAAGCTGCCGGATGCCGCGCTGATCCCGGATCGCTACGTTCCGCCGACGCCGGCCGAAGAGCCGCCGCAGGCACCGGACGTCACCGTGCTGAAATCGGGGGTCGTCGATGGCATGGCCTATTCGCTGTATTCCGACGGCTCCATCGAGGCGCAGATGCCCGAGGGCATGATGCGCTTCGCCTCGATCGACGAGTTGCGCGAGCATCTCGACAACAGGGGCTGACGCCGCTCAGCCCGTTGCCGGTCACTTTCAGCTGATCTCGACTAATCTTGCACGCAGAATGAAACCGGCGCGCTATACGTTGGTGTTGCCCTTGTGGCTGTAATACCCACATGATTGCCAAGTAAAGCGCAGCTCCAATCCTTGAAAGACGACGGACCATGAACGACATCGCCGGCAAGAGCTTCATCGATCTCACGGCGACGATCGTGTCGGCCTATGTCGGCAATAATCCGACCCCGGCGACCGAACTGCCGTCGCTGATCGGTCAGGTTCATGCCGCCCTGGTGCGGGTGTCGAACGGCCGGCCGGAGGTTGCGGCGGAGCCGGCCAAACCGGCAGTGTCCGTCAAGAAATCGATGACCGCCGAATATCTGGTCTGTCTGGAGGACGGCAAACGCTTCAAGTCGCTGAAGCGCCATCTACGCACGCAGTACTCGATGACGCCCGAACAGTATCGCGAGAAGTGGGGCCTGCCGGCCGACTATCCGATGGTCGCGCCGAACTATGCGGTGGCGCGTTCGCAGCTCGCCAAGAAAATGGGACTTGGCCAGCAGCGCCGCCGGCGCAAGTGATCTCGGCAAATGACCTGAGCAAGTGACCTGAACTAGCGATCTGGGCGAGTGGTCCGGGCAAGTATTCCGCACAAGTAAAGCTAAGCAATAAAGTCAGGTTCCATTCGCCGGAACCAATATAGAACAAATCGGAGACGAAGAAAGTTCTACGTCAGGATGCGCGATACATCTCGCACCACGCGCCATTGGTGTGTGACGACACAGGCAGGCGATACGTCAACTTGGCGGGCATGACGGAGGACTTTCAAGCGGACGTTGATGCATCCAGCGCATCGATACCGTCCTGCGAATTCCCGAAGTGATCTGTCGCATGACGGCACGTGCCCGCAGATCGTAGCCGCCCAGGACTGCGATGAGTTCTTTGCGCGCCCGGTGCGGATCAATCGCAGTCGCCGCAGGGAATCCGCTTCATTTCTGAGTGCCGCAGCTTGAGCGGTTTAGGGCGAAGGCACTGGGTCTGCTGAATAAAAGCCCACGAAGGAATAAAGTCTAAAATTCTGCTTGCCGGGCCGCTTGGGATGTGAGCTTATTGTCCTAAATGGAGTCGCTCCGATGAAGACATCCCGCAGCACCACCAAGCATCCCGACCACGTCGATCACCACCGCGCGCAGCATCTGTCGCTGGAAACGCGGCAGATCCTCACCGAGGACGGCGTCGCCAGCGTCCTCGTCAATGACAGTGAAAGCCCGCTCGGCTGGCTGGCCCGGCGCAAGGGCCGCGATGGCCGCAGCATGATCAGCCCGCATCAGTTCATCGCCGGCGAGAAGCTGCGCGCCGATTTCACGCGCGGCAACATGGCGCCGCGCATGACGGCGAACTGGGCTGCGCCGACCGGCGGCCGGCCGCGCGGGGCCGGCAGCAGTCCGGGCGAGATGACGGATATCATGATGACATCGCGCCAGCGCGTCAGTCAGGCGCTGGATGCCTGCGGGCCCGAGTTTTCAGGGGTTCTGATGGATGTGTGCTGTTTTTTGCGCGGCCTCGAAGACATCGAGCGCGAACGCAACTGGCCGGCGCGTTCTGCCAAGGTCGTGCTGCAGCTCGCGCTGGACCGCCTCGCGCGGCATTACGGCTTCGCCGGTGAGGTCAGGGGGCAGCCATCGAAAGTACGCACCTGGCTCGCGGATGATGCGGCGTTCGAGAGCTAGCTCGCCGCCGCCAGCGTCTCGGTGGCGTCCCGGCGGATGCGCTCGACCATGGCGCGCAGGCCGTTGGAGCGTTGCGGTGTGAGGTGTTCCTTGAAGCCGAGTTCGTCGAACACCTTGATGGCGTCGGTAGCCAGAATCTCCTCGGCCTTGCGGCCCGAATACAGTGTCAGCAGGATCGCAATCAACCCGCGAACGATATGCGCGTCGCTGTCGCCGAGATAGCTGAGTACCGGTGCGCCGTGGTCGCGGGCGACCTGGCGCGATAGCCAGACCTGGCTCGCGCAGCCGTTGACCTTGTTGGCGGCGGAATGTTCCTCATCCGGCATCGGCGTGAGGCCGCGGCCGAGTTCGATGACATACCGGTAGCGGTCGTCCCAGTCTTCGAGGAGCTCGAAATTATCGCGGATATCGTCAATCGTGGTCATCGGGGCCTGCAAGCAATGTCAGGCCCTATATAGGGACGAACAGCGCCGAAAGCGACCGCCGTTTGCGGTATTTATCCGCCGCACGCAGCCGTTTAGGGGGCAGCGGTGGGCGGCTGCCATTCGGCGGCGAGGTCGTCCTGGGTGAGCGTATCGGGCCGGGCCATGGCGACCGCGCCCTGGCCGGCGCTTTGGTCTTCGCCTTCGCCGCCGATCGAGCCGGTGGTATCCGGCTTCTTCTCGGTGATGATCTGGTAGATTTTCTTCGCGCCGTCCTTGGCACGTTCGCCGATCACGGTGGCGGCATGGCCGCCGACTTCGCAGGTTGCCGGCTGGCGCTTGCAGAATTGCGCCATGTCGGACATCGCCGCACTCGCAGCCGATACCGCATCGGACGCGCCGATCTGAGGCAGCTTGTCCGACTCTGGCGTCTTGTCCCTGGGCAGCAGCACGAGCACGAGCCCGAGCCAGAATGCCATGCGAAGCAGGAAGAACATCGCGAACCCCGTTAGTCTCTGCGAACCGTTGCGATTTGTCGCAATTGGGATCGAAGTTAGCAGCCGTCGATAAACTGCAAGTATTTGCGATGCGGTTAAATCGACGAAAATTCGCTTCATTCGGTTTGGCGTAAATTTTCCATTGATGAGCGGCGCGCGCGTTTTCCGACACGATGTTGGGGATGCACACTTTCGAAACCATACGGACGCCGCGATTGAAACGTCTCGTTCACCATCGTTGTCGAATGAAAATGCGAAAACTCCTCTTAAATCAGCACTTGCGCATTAGGCATGGCGATCGCGGCGTTCACTTTAGTGTTCGCTTAATGTCGCTCTGACACGTTGGCGCAACGATAAAAGGAGGCGTTTCGGCGCGTCTGAGTTTGACGATCAAGCCGAAGCGAGACCAGTGACAGTATCGACCATCATTCGCGACTGCCTTGATGCCATGCTGCACCCTTCAGTGCGCTACGATGCGCTGACGAGCGCACGTCATCGCGCATTCATGGCGCCGCGTCTGCTCGGCAGCCTTGCGGCCTTTGCGGCTTTCCCTGTCTATCTCGCGCTGCGCGGCGCGCCGAACGCCATCGAGGTTGCGGCCTTTGCCTGGTTGATGGCGCCGATCCTCGTTTCATATTTTCTGTCGCGTACCGGTCGCTATGAAAGCGCACAGGTGCTGTCGTCCATCGCACTCGCCAGCCTCGTGATGATGATGGCGATCTCCACCGGTGGCATCAATTCGTTCGCGGCGATCTGGCTTGTCGTGGTCCCGATCGAGGCGTCGCTCTCGGCTTCGCGCCGCATCGTTGCCTTTGCATCGGCGCTGGCGCTCGCCTGCGTCGGCATTCTCATCGTGCTGACCAGTCTTGACTGGTTGCCCGCATCCGAAGCCGGTCTCGCCGGCCATGGCGTCTTCATGGCCTTCGGTATTGCCTCTGCCACCCTCTATGCAGCCGGTCTGGCTTTCGGCGCGGAGTCGCTGGCGCGCACCAGCGTCTCGCTGCTCTATGTCGAGGAAGACCGCTATCGCCTGCTGGCGCGCAATATGAGCGACGTGATCTCGCGTCATCGTCACAATGGCGCCGTGCAGTTCATCTCGCCGGCGGCAGAAGCGCTGGTCGGCACCCCGGCACAGCAGCTGCTCGGCCATGGCCTGTTCGATCGCGTCCATGTCGCGGATCGTCCGGCCTATCTCACGGCTCTGTCCGACGCCGCACGTGGCGGCGAAGCCCGCAGCGTCGAATTTCGTCTGCGCCGCGATGTCGCGCGCAGCAATGAGCGCCTGCGCCCGTCCGGGTCCGAATTCATCTGGGTCGAAATGCGCTGCCGACCGATGGAGCAGGGCGCCGATATGTCGGTCCCCGCTAACGCCGATGTGGAAGTCGTCGCCGTGCTGCGCGATGTCACCGACCGCAAGCTGCAGGAAGAGGCATTGGCACAGGCCCGTGTCGAGGCCGAGCGCGCCGATGCCTCCAAGACACGCTTCCTTGCGACCATGAGTCACGAACTGCGCACGCCGCTGAATGCCATTATAGGCTTCTCGGATATGCTGGTGCAGGAAGAGCTGATGATGCTCGATATGGCCAAGCGCAAGGAATATGCCCAGCTCATCAACGATTCCGGTCAGCATTTGCTGTCGGTGGTCAACGGCATCCTGGATATGTCGAAGCTGGAATCCGGCAATTTCGAGATTTCGCCTGAGCCCTTCGCGCCACGTCCGGCGCTGATCAATTGCTGCAATCTCCTGGCGCTGAAGGCGCGCGAGAACGGCATCGATCTCATCACCGACGCGCCGAAGGATCTACCCGAAATCAATGGCGATCCGCGCGCGTTCCGGCAGATCCTGCTGAATCTTGTGTCCAATGCCATCAAGTTCACCGAGCGTGGCGGCAGCGTCACCGTGGCTGCGGGCGTCGAGGGATCGCGCCTCCTGCTGCGCGTCAGTGACACCGGCGTCGGCATTTCATCGGACGATCTCGCCCGCATCGGCGATCCGTTCTTCCAGGCCGGCAAGACCTATCAGCGGCGCCATGAAGGCACCGGCCTCGGTCTGTCCATTGTGAAGAGCCTAGTCGGCATGCATGGTGGCGAGATGCATGTGCAGAGCCGGATCGACGAAGGCACCACCATCACAATCGCGCTGCCGCTGGAGTTCACGCCGCAGGCAGAGCGCGTCAGCAATATCGCGACCTTGAATCCTGTGGCGCGCACCGCGCCATCCGACCAAGCCCATCAGGTGAAGAAGAGTGCCTAAAGCCAGTTCCAAAGCAACCAAGTCCAAACGCGGCCGCGCCGTCGCCATCGTCGACGAGCCCGCGGAGCGCGGCATCGTTCTGCGCGTGCTGCTGCACAGTCCGAAGGATCTGGTTGCCGGCCTGATCGCGTTCTCCGCGGTGAGCGCCATCATCGCCAATGCGATCTTCCTGCAGAAGGGACATCATCCGTCGCCGATGTTCGGCTCAAGCACGGTCGTGTCGCTGCCGGCTCCCGTACCGGTGGGCAATCCGCTGCCGAAGCCGCGTCCGCTCGACGCTGCAGCGTCGGACACGAAGCTCGATTCCCGCATGCTGGATTCCAAACCAGTCAACAGCGCCAATGAGCCGAAGCCATCACTCGCGGCCAAGCCTGTCGAGCAGCGCGCGGCCGATCCGGTCGGCAATCTCCTGAAGGCGCCGGCACCACCGGCGTCACCGGCGACCACGGGCGCCGTGGCGCGCCCGCCGGCGGCGATCCCGAATGCAACCCGCACCGATCCGCTCGGCGACCTCATCACCAATACGCGCCGTGTCGCCGCCGTGCAGCGTGCGCTGACGGAATACGGCTACGGCCAGTTGAAGCCGACCGGCAATGTCGGTTCCGACACCGCAGCCGCAATCCAGCGCTTCGAGCGTGAACGCAAGCTGCCGGTGACCGGGCAGGTGTCCGATCGCATGGTGCGCGAACTCGCTACCGTCACCGGACGCGCGATCGACTAGCGCCGGCCCGGCGGCTGGCCCGCTAAGGCGGTTCACGACATTTCGAGTTCGACGCGTGCCTGCTTCTTCGTCTTTGCGTCCGACACCTCGATTTTCACGCGCTCGCCGAGGGCAATCAGAAATCCAAACAGGCGCTCATAAGAGTAGCCGCTGAACTGTCCGCGCAGCAGCTTGGAAACGTCGGGCTGAGCAAGGCCAATCAGCTTGGACGCCTGTGCCTGAGTCAGCCCTTTGCTTTTGATGCGCGCGGCAATGCCGAGAACGATCTCGGCCTTGATCAGATGCTCGTCAGCGTTTGGCAGGCCAAGGTCGGCGAACACGTTGCCGCTGCTCTTTGTGCTTGTCGGTTTTTTCATTGCTGCCCTCCATGGCATGTTGGTAAAGCGTCTCCGCGTCTTTCAGACGGGATTTGATCAGGTCAATCTCGGATTTGGGCGTCCGGATTCCGGTTTTCGATTTCTTTTGAAATGCATGGAGAACGTAGACCATGCCCTTCAGTTTGACCGTGTAGACCGCCCGAAACGTATTCCCATCAAAATCAGAGACGATCTCGACAACGCCTGCGCCGTGGAAGCCTTTCAAAGGCTTCGCGTCGGGGTGCTTTTTGCCTTTTTGGGCCGCACGCAAAGCAAAGCCAACGCATAGCTTCACAGACACCGGAAATTCTGAAAGATCGTCTTTTGACGACCCTACGAATTCCAAGGGTGTGTCGGTGGGTGACATTCTGATATTGATGCCAAGCGACGTTGTGCGTTATAGTTATAATACTATAGAGCCGCGTCGCGTCAAGGAAGCATTTCAGGCTTCGCTCCTGTAAACTGGGTCACCTCGCGTTTTCGCTCTCTCTGGAATAATCAAGCGATGTCACGATTGAAGTCAGCAATATGGGTGGCCGCATATCTGCGCCGCTGCCAGACCGAGGGCGTGTTCGGTGCCGTGCGTCGCCGCGGTGCAGAGGAGGCGGGCGCCGTGTTCGTGAAGGTCGCGCTGCTGGATGGCACCGCGATGCTGTACACGCCGGCACCGCAAAGCGCCTATGACGAGAGCCGCCCGACCGATCGCGTCTTCGCGCCGTCACCGCCGCAGCCCGTTGAAGAGCGCAAGATCGAGGAACGTCTGCAGAAGGAAATCTCGTTCGATCCCGACGTCTGGATCGTCGAGACCGAGGACAAGGCCGGCCGGCATTTTCTCGAATTGGCGAAGGGCTAGGGCTAGTCGTCTCCGCGAAGGCAGGGACGACATACTGAGAGAGCCGCGCAGCCGGCCTATTTCCCCGACGACGTCCTGATGCGCGTGATATCCTCGCCCGGCTGAATGCTCGGCCGTGCCTGCGGTGCGCTTGGCCGTGCGCGCTGGCGTTCATCGTCGTAGAGCGAGGGGCGGAATTTGGCGCGGGTTGCCGCCATATGTGCGCCGCGCCAGGCTGCCACCATGATCAGCGCCGAGCGCTCGCTGAGCACGTCATACATGCGTGCGATCCGGTAGACATTGGTCACCGACGTGCCGAATTCGGGATTGAGGAACAGCAGCACGCGCTGGAAGATATCGCTCTTCATGCCGAGCGCCTTGGCGCAGCAGGCAAGCGGCTCGCCGCCGGGATCACTGACCACCTGCTCGGCGATGGCGGCGGGCAGCATCAAGGCTTCGCTCAACTCGCGCGCAAAGTTGTCGCGGTCTTCGGCGAAGGCAGCCATTTCGAGGATGTGCATGGCGCGGGCGGCCCGCGCTTGCGGAATCCGGGCTGACGATCGCAGCGGCGTTTCGGCGAGATTATGCAGGATCTGCGCACGCTCGCCGCTCGACGCGGCAAAGAACAGCGTACTGATCTCGGACGCGTCCCTGGGTGCCATGGCCATATTGGCGGCGACACGCATCTGCGTTTCGCTCGGCTGCTTCACGGTCGGCGCGGGAGACTCGGCGGAAGAAATGGGCTGCGCGAGCGGCACAGCCTGGCCGGGTTCGGTCGGGCGCAGATTGAGCCGGTTGAGGATCGCGCGCGGAGTGTTCGGATAGATCGACAGGCGCGCGCGCACCGCGGCGCGGGTGGCGTCATCGACCTGATCGATCAGGCGCGCGGTGAGTTCGACGAACTGTTTCTCTTCGTCGATCGTATGGTTCGGCGCCTGGACATAGAGATCAGTCAGCACGCGCAGCAAGGTCGGTCGCACGTCCACGCCTTCGCGACGCGAGAGCGTCAGCAATCCGTCAAAGCCCGGAAACATCGGAGGTGAGGCAGGCATGGCATACGCTTACTAAGGGAACCTTGCCTCAAATTATCGCAGACGCATTAATATGTGTTTAACCATGGGCCGCTGGCCGAGGCAGATCTGATTCCGGCGAGTCCGTTCAGGCCTGAGCATTGTAGTAGCGCGGCATCTCACGCGGCCTGATGGCCCGTTCGGCCCGGCGGCCCATGAAATACACGCCGGAGGCGGCGTCGGCGCGGGCGCGCGAGCGGCCGAGGCGATCGAAGTAGCGCAGCCAGAAGAATGGCAGGGTGAAGAGGCGCGAGAATTTGTCGCCGGCGCCCAGGGTGCGTGAAAAATACCGGATCGACCAGAGCAGGCCGATACCGGCGCCGCTGACGGCTCCGGCATCGATCTCGGTGAATTTCCTGAACAGCCAGCGATGTCCGCTCTGCGTGAAGCGCGAGAAGTCATAGGCGCGTTCGTGCACCTGCTGCATGAAGGGCGTCTCGGCATAGACAAGGCCGTTCTTGCGCAAGACACGATGGATTTCCGCCGCGACGGTGGCCGGCTCCAGAACGTGTTCGAGCACAGCCTGAATCCAGACGCCGTCGAAGGTTGCGTCCTCGAATGGCAGTCTGTGAGCGTCGGCCACGAGCACGGTATTGTCGGTGGAGAAGACGTCGGTTCCGACGACTTCGACATCCGGATCATCATAGAGGCAGTCCGCACCGGAGCCGACGGTGCCACCGCCGACAACGAGCACGACGGGTCTTGCAGTCTCCTTCTTGAGAAGGTCGAGGAATTTCTCGCAATTCCTGGCCGCGACAGGATTTTCACCGAAGGTGAAACGATGCAGGCGCGTACCGATCGACTGGCCGGCGACATCGCGCGGCATCACCGAGCCATTGTCGCGATGATACAGGCGTCGGTCGAACACGCTGGACTCGAAATCAATGAGCACTGGCTGCCCATCGACAACCGGGAATCCGGCGTCGCTGTAATCGCAGTCATAGTTCACGCAGGACGGCCTGGTCTGAATGTCGGAGATCGACGAGCCGCAGCGCGGGCAGCGCATGCGGAATTTCCAGTCCGCAGAATGGGTGCATTCCATCCGGGTTCCAGCAATGTCGTTCATGAGGAAAATGCGCCCCTGTATCATTCCGCTCTGGGTCAATGCTGCGACGCCCAATCATGTTCCTCAAGGCGGCCAGCATATGGCGGCATGGCGGCGTTAACACGCCATTAACCATGACTGTCCTTAATGACGATGCGTTGGCAAATAGGCGAAGCGGCGCGGAGAGACTGGATAATGAGCACCATCATCAAGTTCCCGGCAGATGCGGCAGCGCGCAGGCTGGGCGTGAATGTGGCGCCATCTCCCCGCGAAACCTCCGCCGAAATCCTGATCCTGCCAGTGATCCGAATCGAGCGTCAGATCGATGACAGCAATGGTGGCAGCGGCCCGGAAGAGGGCACTGCGCCGGGACGCCGCCGCAAGCGCCGCGCCCGTTCCTGACCCCGGACCTGTTCTGATGTCGGCGATATCCCATCCGAACCGGACACGGCTTCGGCGCAAGACGTCGTTTCTTGCGCCGTGTTTCATATTTGCGAGTTTGATCGGCAGCACGCTCGGCGGCTGCGCCGGCGGCGATTTCGGCCGGACCCGCAACAATGCGGTGACCGACGACATGCATCGCTGGATCGGCGTCGAGGCGACCGGCAGCGTCGGCCTGAAGTCGTCGGAATTCCAGCTCACCGATCTTGAACGCCAGATGCGCGATCTCGCTTATCCCCTGATCGAGCCGCCGCATTCGCGCCCTCTCTGGAAGAGTGTGTTTGGCGACTACAAGCCGATCGCATCGCCCTGGCGGCAGAACGTCCCCTTCGATCGCACGGCCTATGGCCGGCTCTTGATCGACGAGCCGCATCGCTCGCATACGTCGCGCTACAGCGTGCTGATGGACGACGCGCGCGACGACATCCTGCGCTTCGAAGCCTTCTATTCGACGGCGGCAAAGGTCATCGAGCTCGATCGCAAGCGCAATGCCAGCCTGAAGCTGGTGTCGGCGCTGGAGCCGAAGGAGCGCGCCGACGCCATCGCGCGCATGGATGAGAACGCGCTGATCGTGCAGTGGGTCGAGCAATGCCTGCAGCGCCGGGTGTCGTCCTACAAGTGGGCGCTGGAGCGGATGGTGATCCACGCCCCCGACGGCATGGCGTCCAGCGCCGATATGCTGATCGGCGAATTGGCGGCGCAGACCACGGCCATGGCGGGCAGCCTCACGCCGGTTCGCCCCGGCAAGGTGCTCCAGGTCGGCGGATAGGGAAGAGCAGGCGGATTACGCCTCGCTGATCCGCGCTACGGCGTCGGATTTTTCCACTGGCTTCACCTGATCGTCCGGGACGGTCTGGCGGCCAAGAATCTGCCGCGCGCCCTTGCGCGAAAATGGCTGCACAATCTGTCCCAGAAAATCAGGTGCAACCTTGCCGCTGATGCCGAGCCGATCCGGCGACGCCTTGGCGGGATTGAGATAGCTGCCGAACACATGGTCCCACACCATGATGTTCTCGCAATAGTTGCTGTTGCCTTCTTTCAGCGTCTTTGAGTGATGCCAGCGATGCAATTTTGGCGTCGCAAAGATCGGATCGAACAGCGCCGTGCGCGTCTCCACATTGCAATGGGTGAGGAGGCCGGTAACGGCGGTCACCGCGCCGACCCACAGGAAGACCGGCAACGGTGCATCGAGCAGGTAGAGCGGCGCCTGGCTGAGCACCATCTTGATCAGCGAGTCGATCACATGGAAGCGTCCGGTATTCACCACCCAGAGCCGGACCACGCTGTGATGAAGCGCATGAAAGCGCCAGAAGAACAGGTTTTCATGCGCGATCCGGTGTGACCAGTAGAGGCCGAATTCGGCAATCACCAGCGCGAGCGCGACCTGCGCGATCAGCGGCCACTGTGTCGGCCACAGATGCGAGGCGTGATCGTTCGCGCGCGTCACGGTCGCCACCGCCATCGGCACGATCGAGGTCGCCGCAACAGCCAGTTGCGCCGTGCCCTTGGTCAGCAGCGTATGACCAATGTCATTCAGTGTTTCGCCATCATGCTCAAGCCATTCGGCACGGTGCGGCATCAGCCGTTCGAGGGCGACGATGGCGAGAAACAACGCGGCATAGATGGTATTGAACCAGAACAGCGGCGCGTCGCTGGCGAAGGCCATGCCGGCACCGATCAGCGCCCCGAAATACAGCAGCGGCCACCAGATCAGGGACAGGAGATATGTGACGGCCGTATCGGACGTCGCTTGGTCGTGTTGCATGGAGGCCCCGCATTCGCGCCGATTCGTGGATCGGCAATCGATGCGGAGCTTCGCTGCGACAGATGGCAGGCAGATTACGCCAGAGGGCTCTTTAGATGTTTTCCATGCGGAAAAACGTCACGGCTGAGGACGTGTCAGAGCTGATAATTGACGCCGACACGGACAATATTGCCGGTGATGTCGGAGTCGACGCCAATCATTTTTGTTCCGCGCCAAAAGGTGTTGCTGGTCAGCGTGGTCGCCGTATTGCCGATGGTGCCGAGATTGAAATGCAGATACTCGATCTTGGCCGTCCAGTTCGATGCAATCTTCGTTTCCAGGCCGCCGCCGATCGTCCAGCCGACCAGCGTGTCTGAGGCCTCTCCGCTGGAGCACATCACGTTCCTTCGGCATGGCTGGCTCGGATCTGGCACGACGTTTGTCGACACCTTTGCCTGCCCATAGGCGAGGCCGCCCGTTGCAAATAGCAGCGTATCCGGTGTCGCGAGATAGCCCAGTCGTCCGCGCACGGTGCCAAACCAGGTCAGCTCGGTGCTATGGCTGGTTATCATCTCTGGAAGCGCGCCGACCTCCAATGCGTGATGGGTCGCAACACTGGTGGATTTGGCATATGAGAAATCGGCTTCCAGGCCCGTGACCCAGTGGCCGAATTGCCAGTTGTAGCCAACTTCGATGCCACCGATGGCCCCCTTCAGACGGGAGTCGAGTGAGGTGGGGATCGATCCTTGCGACTGGGAAAAGGACATGAAGACCGGGTCGAGCGCCGAAATGCTCGAAGCGCTGTCAGCCCAGCGATAGCCGACGGTGCCGCCGATATAGGCGCCGGCCCAGCTTGGCATTGGAGACTGCACGAGAGCAGGCGCCGCCTTGTAATGCGGCTCAGCGAGATTGTCTGCGGATAGCGCCGGAGTTGATGCCAACAGAACGCAACCCATCACGCAGGCGAATTTCGCAGATGTCGACATCAAGCTCTCCAGATACGTCGAGGCGTGAATTCCAGATACGAAAGCCCTCACGCAGCAGGTCTTTCGACAGGCGCATCCGGATCATCCGGAGTCGCCATCGCCACTGCTACGTGGCGCGGGATTTCGTGTCGTCACCCCGAAGTATGATGTGGTAAAATATGCCGCGTGTGCGTGTCTGGAAATTGACTCTGGCTTCGCTGTGCCACACCAGAGCGCGCGCAATGACTGGTTTGGAATATTCATGGACGTTGTCGACAATGACGTACTCTCTTCAATCATCGGAGATATCTACGACTGCGTTCTGAACCGAGAGGGATGGGCGAGTGTACTCACCCGCATCACGCAGACGATGGATGCGGCCTACACCACGATCGCCCTGGCAGGCACGTCAGACAATCACGGCCGGTTTGCTGCCCAATCGCCTTGGGATGCGGAGCGCATGCGCGCACTGCAGGACTACAGTTTCGATGATATTCCGGGCCTGAAAGCCGCGGTGGTCGGCGATATCGATACGCCTATATCCACGCTGTCGCTGATGCCCGAAAGTGAATTGCAGCAGACTGCGTTCTTTCGCAATTGGGCTGGGCCGCAGGGATTGCGGGAAGGGTGCATCGTCAAGTTCGTCCATACGCCGGATCGCATCGGTCTGCTCGGCTGCACGACCTGGGCGGACAGGGCTGCTGTATCTGCCGTGGACCAACGGTTTCTGACCTTGCTGTCTCCGCATCTGCGCCGGGCTGCGATGATCAGCGACCTGCTCGATGACGTGCGCGTGACGGCGCATCTGTTTCGCGAATCCCTCGAGAACCTCGCAGTGCCCGTCGTGTTGACCGACGCGGTCGGATCGGTGCTCCATGCCAATGCCAGTGCCGAACGCATGTTCGCAACGGATGGTCCGATCCTGCGTCAGGGGCGAACCATTCAGGCACAGAACGCGTTGATGGGGGATGCTCTGTTGCAGGCGATCGCAAGCGCTGCCTCGGACCTCTCGCTCGGTGCCAAAGGCATTGGCCTGCCGGTGTCGGCGGCAGGGCAACCGCCCGCGGTCGCCTATGTCTTGCCCCTAACGGCTGGCACGGCGCGCGCCGCTTTCCGCCCTGCATGTGCGGCGGTCTTCGTTTCGACAACGACCTCGGCCTCTCCAATGCCGGAGGCTGTGTTGACGACGCTGTTTGAACTCACGCCCGCCGAGGCGCGCGTGCTCGTGAGCGCCGGAAAGGGGCTCAACCCGTCCCAGACTGCCGCTTCGCTCGGGATCTCGGAGAATACGCTGAAGACACATCTCAACCGGATCTACGCCAAGACCGGAAGGTCACGGCAGGCCGATCTCGTGAAGCTTGTCGCGGATATCGGCACGCCGTTGGCAACGGGATAGCTGATTGCGCGATAGCGAGCGCTCAGCGCTTGCCCTTCACCGGCGCAGCCGGCGGATCGGTCTGCACCCGGCAATTCGAGGCGGCGAGGGATGCCTGGGCCTGGATCATCAGGCCGGGCTCGGCGGCGAGCGCCTTCAGCACGATCAGGCCGGTCGGAGTCGGCGAGTCGATGATGAGGCGGTCGGCGGATGTGACATCCTCTTCCTCGGGCAGCGCTTCGTGCTGCGCTTCGGTCATCAGATCGAGTTCGATGACGCGACGCCCCGCGGAACGATCATTGATCGCGTAGTAAGCGACGTCGCTGCGGGTATAGAACGACACGGATGTGTAGGACTGGCTGACCGGTACCGTGAGCTTGATCGGTCCCTTCGACAGATCATAGCGGCAGACAGCCATGGCGAAGGCCGGGTCCATGAATGGCAGCAGCGCATTGGCCGGTTCGGTCTGCGGCAGTGCAGTGACCGCGTTTTCTTTCGTCACCGAGGCGAGGCGCGAATAGGCGTCCTGCGTCGCGATGCGCGGCAGCGCCAGCACGCTGACGAGATGCACGATACCGCCGAGCACGACACCACCGATGATTGCGAACAGCAGCCGGATCATGGGCAGCTCACCGTGGCAATGGCGGGCATCGGCGCGTCTTTCTGCGTCCGGGTAGCAACGCCAACCGGCGTATCGTACAGCCGCAGCATCAACACATAGCGTTCCAGCGCTGATGTCGGCAGCCAGTTGCCCGCGCGCGAGCGTGCAGCGATGCGGATCTCGAACGCGCCGTCGGCATTGCGCACCACTTCCTGGCTGGTGAAGCCGTAGCGCTGCAATGTGTTGGGCACCAGACGGCCCTTGGTGTCATAGAGCGAGAGCGTCCAGAAACGCGCAGCCGGTGTCACGCCCGACACGACGATATCGCAGCGACCATCCAGCGGCTTCTTCTTGTCGTCGGCGGTGGCGGTGAAGGTGACGCCGTCGCCGGTGCCGATCGGCAATTCGCCCGACCGTGCAATGGACGCACGCGCATAGGGATCAATCTCGCTGGTGCCGGTGCGCGGGCGCGCGGTCCATGCACCGATCGTGAGCGTGCCGAGGTCTGTGCCGCGGGTCGCGGTGGTCCAGGTCAGACCGAGACCGACAATAGTGGCGATCGCGAGCGCCAGGAGCGTGAGGAAGATCAGCCGCACGTGCGCACCGTCATGATAGCAGCTTCAGTTCTTGCGCGACGCGGGGGCGGTTGCGGATGTGGTCGCGGACGTCATTGGTTTGGTATCCGCTGCATCATTGGCCGACGCGTAGCTCTCGGGGAAGGCCAGCGCGGAGGAGGCGCGGGGCTTCAATGGTTCGTTGGAGGATGTGCGGCCAGCGGTCTTGCCGGCGTCGTCGAGCAGCTTCTCGACACGCAGCAGGATGTCGGCGCCGCGGCGGGTCAGCACCGGCGGCGGGCCAGGCTTGGCGTCCTGCGCATTGGCGGCCGTGACGGATGAGGCAGCTGCAGCAGGATTCTTGGTGCCCGCGCCGACACCCGGGATTTCCTTGATCTCGATGCCCTGATGGGCTGCGACCATGATGTCATGCCATGTCTGCGCCGGCAGCGAGCCGCCGGTCATGCGGTTGGTCGGCGAGTAGTCGTCATTGCCGTACCAGACCGCGCAGCTGAAGTTGCCGGTGTAGCCGACGAACCAGGCGTCGCGATACGCATTGGTAGTGCCGGTCTTGCCTGCGGTTGGAATGCCATCGAGGGCAGCGCGCCGTGCGGTGCCCTCGCTGACCACGTGGCTCATCATGCTGGCCATGTCGGCGGCGACCGAGGCGGGGATGGCCTGCAACTGTTTCGGACCATCGCGGTCGAACCGCCAGACGAGGTCACCGGCGCCGGTGCGCACTTCCAGCACGGCATGCGGCGTCGACGAGCGGCCCTTGTTAGGGAAGGTCGCATAGGCGACGGCGTGTTCAAGCACGGTCACTTCGGTGGAGCCGATCGGCAGCGACGGCGTATCGAGCAGCGGCGCCTTGATGCCGAAGCGGCGTGCGGTCTCGACAATCTTGGCACGGCCGGCCTTGGCCGGGTTCTGCGCGCCCTTGCCAAGCGCAATGGAGATCTTCACCGGCACGACGTTGATCGAACGGGTGATCGCCTGCGTCAGGGTCACGTTGCCGGAATAGGAGTGGCCGTAGTTCTGCGGGCACCAGTTGCCGATACAGACCGGGCCGTCGAGGATGATCGAGGTCGGCTTGTAACCGTTGAGCAGCGCCGTCGTGTAGACATAGGGCTTGAAGGATGAGCCGGGCTGGCGCATCGCGTCCACCGCACGGTTGAACTGGCTGGCGCCATAGTCGCGGCCGCCCACCATGGCGCGGACGCCGCCTTCAAGATCCGACACGACGGTTGCGGCCTGCGTCGCGTGATAGTCGCGGCCGAACTGGCGGAGCTGGTTTTCCACGGCGGCTTCGGCGGCGCGCTGCACATTCATGTCGATGGCGGTGCGGACCACGAAGACGCGTTCGATATAGGATTTCGGGAATGTATCGACGAGCTTGCGCATCTCGTCGAAGGCCCAGTCGAGATAGTAGTTCGGCGAGATTTCCTGACGACGATCGACGGCGACGGCAGGATTGCGCCGTGCGCCGAACACCTGGCCTTCGGTCATGAAGCCGGCATCGACGAGGTTGTCGAGCACCACGTTGGCGCGGGCGCGCGCGGCCGGCAGGTTGATATGCGGCGCGTATTTGGTCGGGGCCTTGAACAGGCCGGCGAGCATCGCGGCTTCCGCAAGGTTCACATCGCGGGCGGATTTGTTGAAGTAGAAATGCGCGGCGCCGTCGACGCCGAACGTGCCGCCGCCCATGTAAGCGCGATCGAGATAGAGCTTCAGGATCTCGTTCTTGGTCAGGCGGGTTTCCAGCCAGATGGCGAGGAACGCTTCGTTGACCTTGCGTTCGATGGTGCGCTCATTCGACAGGAACAGGTTCTTGGCGAGCTGCTGCGTCAGTGACGAGCCGCCCTGGCGCACGCCGCCAGCCTGCGCATTGGTCACCAGCGCGCGCGCGGTGCCTGCGATATCGATGCCGAAGTGATCGTAGAAGCGGCGGTCCTCGGTCGCGAGGGTGGCCTTGATCAGGTTGTCCGGGAAGTCTTCCAGCGGGATCGAGTCGTTGTGCTTGATGCCGCGGCTGCCGATCGGATTGCCGTAACGATCGAGGAACGTCACCGCGAGGTCGGATTTCTTCAGCCAGTCTTCATCGGCAGTTTCTCGAAACGCCGGCTGCGCCAAAGCGAGCATCAGGATCAGACCGCCGAGGCCGATGGTGGCCATTTCCGATAGCGGCTCGATGAATACCCAGCGCTTCCAGCGGCCGACATAGAAGCGGTCCATGAAGGTGGAGTAGCGCTCCCACAGTTCGCGGGTGCCGCGGCCGGACGAGAACAGGCCGGAATCGATGCGCGCATCCAGATCCAGCAAGAAATGCCGGAATTTGGTCTTCCAACGGGATGGCACGATCTGAGGCACGGGGGCCCTTGGTTTGTTGCGATATTCATGCGTCACGCTCGCGACGCATGTGGATGTCTTGCGGACATATTACGGCGATCCAGCGGCGCGGCGAGGCACCGAAAGACTCGCCAAGTTCTAGCCGAGCAGGGCCGATAAACCAATGGCATCGCTCGGAATTTTGCGTGAGAGAGCTAACGGCCTGCCGGGTTTTGCCCTTAGTTTGCGAAGCCGTGATCACGATGTTGCTTGCAGAGGTGATGCGGCTGCACCTAGAACGGCTTTTCGCCGCAAACTGGATCGATTCAAATCGCATGACAGCGCGTCCCCCGCGTCCTTCCGCACAAGCGGGAATGTTCTGGAAAACCAAGACGTTGGAAGAGATGTCCGACGGCGAGTGGGAAAGCCTGTGCGATGGCTGCGGACGCTGCTGCCTGGAGAAGCTGGAAGACGAAGATACCGGCAAGATCTATTACACCCATGTGGCCTGCCGCTTGCTCGACGCCGGCCTCTGCGCCTGCAAGGATTATCCGAACCGCTCCGACAAGGTTCCCGATTGCGTGCGGCTGACCCCCGACAATGTCCGCACCCTGAGCTGGCTGCCGCCGAGCTGCGGCTACAAGCTCGCGGCCGAGGGGCGCGATCTCTACTGGTGGCATCCGCTGATCTCCGGCAGCCCCGACACCGTCCATGAGGCCGGCGTCTCGGTGCGCGGGCGGGTCGAGGGCAACGAGGACACGATCTCCGACGACGAGCTGCAGGATCACATCGTTCGATGGCCTGCCTTGCTGCCGCGCAAGGCCAAGCTGAAGAAGCGGCCGGCCTAAAACCCGCGGTGTGCGGTGTCCGGTCACGCGCATATGACGGTCAGATGATCGCGGCGGGACGCTCCCATGCAAGGAAACAACTGTTGCTGCACGGGGCGGGGGAATAGATTTCTTCCAAAGAGAGTCTGTGCGCGATGCCGCGTGCCGGTTGGGCTCTCGCGTTACCTCCCAGATCCTTTGAATCCGAAGTTTCATGAACAAGATCGAGCGGCAGAGCCGGTCAACGGCCGATGACCAGACATTGCCCGAGGACATCCCGTCGGATGAGCTCCTGTCGGACGAACTCGCGCAGGAACTGTCGCGGATCCCCACTGAAGTAATCGAACCCGGCGATGCGCCTGCTGCCGTGAAGGCGCCGCTAACCCCCGCCGAAGTCCGCACCATCCTGATGAGCCTGCTGCTGACCATGTTCCTGGCGGCGCTCGACCAGACCATCGTCGCCACCGCGCTGCCGACCATCGGCCGGCAATTCGCCGACGTGAACAATCTGTCCTGGGTCATCACCGCCTATCTCTTGGCATCGACCGCAGTGGCACCGGTGTTCGGCACGCTCAGCGATATCTATGGCCGCCGCGCGATGATCATCACCGCGATGTCGCTGTTCATGGCCGGCTCGATCCTCTGTGCATTGGCGCCGAACATGATTGTGCTGATCATCGCGCGCGCTTTGCAGGGCCTCGGCGGCGGCGGCATCCTGCCCATCGTGCAGGTGGTGATTTCCGACGTGGTGTCGCCGCGTGAGCGCGGCCAGTATCAGGCTTATTTCAGCGGCGTATGGGTGGCGGCCGGCATCGGCGGCCCGATCATCGGCGGCTTGTTCGCCGAACATCTGCATTGGTCGATGATCTTCTGGATCAACATTCCGCTCGGCGTTGGATCGCTGGCGCTGTTGCTGCCGAAGATGAAGAAGCTTCCTGTGTTCCATCGCCGCCGCAAGGTCGACTGGCTCGGCGGCCTGTTGCTGATGGCCTCGGCCGTCGTCTTCATGCTGGTGCTGACATGGGGCGGCACCAAATTCTCGTGGGCGTCACCGACCATCGTCGCGATGATCGGCGCTGCGGCTGTGATGGCTTTCGCCTTCATCTGGCATGCGATCCATCACGATGAGCCGTTCCTGCCGTTGCCGCTGATGTCCGGCTCGGTGGTGCCTTTCGCGATGGCCGCCGGCGGCTGCGCGATGGGCGCGATGCTCGGGCTCACCGTGCACATGCCGCTCTATTACGAAGTGGTCTACGGCCTGACGGCAGGCGAGGCCGGCGTCGCGCTGATCCCCATCGCGGCGGTGTCGGTCGGCGGCGCCGCCTTTGCCGGCCACATGATGACCAAGGCGAAGCACTACAAGCGCGTGGCGATCGCCGGCACGGGCATGTCGGCGCTGATGGGCCTGTTGCTGGCGCTGATGACGCCGTTGCCGCTATGGGCGCTGCTCACGATGCTCGGCCTCTTCTCCATCGGGCTCGGCACGGTGTTTCCCGTCAGCCTCGTCTCGATCCAGAACGCCGTGCCGCGGCCGCAGATCGGCACCGCCACCGGCGCGATGAACTTCTTCCGCGCGCTGATGGCGTCGTTCACTGTCGCCGCCTTCACGACCATCCTGCTGATGGCGCTGGGCACGGAGATCTCGATCACAGGCGAACACGCCGGCAGCACGCATCCGATCGCAGCCGGCGATATGGTCACCGCCTTCCGTTACGTGTTCGAAGCCGCGGCAGCCCTGATGGCGCTCTCGACTACGTTCCTGCTGCTGATGGAAGAACGCCCGCTGGCAGGGCCGGCAAAGGCGAAGCCGTCACTGGTTTCGGAATAGACTTTTAGAGTGGCGCAGATCAGGCGAAGCCGTAATCCGCCGGTGGAAGGTCGGGCGTCGGATTACGCTGCGCTAATCCACCTGCTGTAACGAGCGAGCTTACACATAGTTACCGCATGATTAATTCATAATTGAGCCTGTTAGTGAACCTTCCTGCAACCTCTGCCGCTTAGGTTGAGTTCAGTTTTCAGGGGGACGGCGTGGAAGAAATCCGCGGCCGTATCAGGAGGTTTCAGTGTTGCGTTTGATTTCGAAATTTATCGACGATGAGTCCGGTGCAACGGCCATCGAATACGCGCTGATCGCTGCCGGCATCAGCCTCGCGATCATCGTCACCGTGCAGGGCCTTGGTACCACGCTGAACGGCCGCTATGCCGCTGTGAATTCATCGCTGAAATAGGGCAGCGAAGACCGGCCGGTGCCAGCACGCCGCTATTGCAACCGGCAAAAGACATGGCTGTCTTGTCGGAACGCAATGTTGTGAATGTCCTATCGATTGCGGTGTAGCACCCTATATGATCGTGCGCGGGCCTCGAGCCTGCGCATTTTCATATGGATGACCATCATGACTTTGAATTCGCTTTTGAATCTTTCGGCATTTGCCGGTTTGGGATTTGCCGCATTCGTCCTCGCGGGAGCGACCCCGGCCTCGGCGGCAGGTGCGCAATACTGCATCGCCCAGAGCGGTGCCAACGGCGAATCCTCCTATGTCAGCAACTGCATCTTTTCCGACTACCAGCAATGCATCAATGCTGCCGTCGGTACGCGAGGCAACTGCGTGGGCAATATCGACTATCGCGGCGGAGCTGCCACGGAGCCGGCGCCACAACGTCGCCGGCGCGCGCGGTAAGTGATCGCCCGTTCGTAAAGGACGCATCGATGACAACAAGGATTTGCGGGCCCCTATGGGCTGTGGCTGCGATCACCATCGCGTCGGTCTCGTTCGCGACTCTGGAGCCCGCGCAGGCGCGGCCATCGGTCGCGGCCCGTTCCGGTATTCCGCCGTTCTGCGTGTTGACCGGCGGCCCCCGCGGGCCGGGGAGTGTGCCGCAGATATGCCGGTTCTTCGACTATCAGCAATGCCTGCAGGCCGCGGCCGCCCTGCGCGGCAATTGCGTGGTCAATATCGACTATCCCGGCAAGATCACCGGCGCGCCGGGAGCGGCGTGGTCGCAGCCGCCGCGATAGCCAGTGCCTTGATTGCGCGGATAAAATTCCGATATAGGGACTAAATTCAAAATCTAGGATTTTTAGCCTTGACAGCGTTGCGCTGTCGAAGTAGCTTTACGGCATGCTCCACAATTGGGTTCGCAGGAGACGCCGCCGCTGATTGGCGGTGAATCTGCGCCGTCTGTGTTCGGCCCGTGTGGCGGTGAATGATCCGGAACATCGGTCCAGATCCCGCGTTGCTCTTGATACGGTGCCGCAACGAATCTCGTGATGGCATCCAGCAGCAAGCGAAATGAGGGTGCCATGATGATCAGGAATTCGGCAACCAAGGAGAAAGGGCAGATCGTCGAAACCGCGACCGAGGCACGCCAGGCCGAACCGGGCCCGTCCATTCTCGCGCTGTTGACGATCAGCCTTGGCCTCGCTGTGCTGATCCTCGGTGTGGTCTGGTTTGTGTTCTTCAGGACGTGATCGGTTCCGGCGATCGGCCGAGCATATCAGTCAGTCCGGCATGAGCGACTGACAGCAGCAACGAGTTTCCAACATGGCCAGAAAACCAATAGCCCGCCCGGCGAGAAAGCCGGCGCGGGCTGCTGCCGTGAGAGCTAAGGAAACTCCGGCAATTGTATTGCCCGATGCAATTGATGACGTATCTGCTGATAACATGACGTCCGATGATGGGGCGAAGACTGGGTCGCGCGGTCCATTGGTCAAGCGTGTCACCAAAGTCATCGAACGCGAACTGGATCTGATCGAGAAGATCGTCGGGCGCACAGGCGGGGATGAAGCCCTGCGCACCGAAGCCGAACGCCGCGCCCGAACGCTGGCGGTGCTGGCGCGTACGCTGATCGAATTGAAGAAGGGACGTGTCGACGACGAACAAGGGTCTGCAGAAGATGACGACCGCCCCCGGGACCTCGACGAACTCCGTCAAAGACTTTCTGAGCGTCTTGCAAAACGCCTCCAGGGAGGAGCGCGACTTCCTGCTGGCGGGGCTAACGCGCGGCGAGATGACGTTCCTGAATGAGAGTTGGCATGTATTCGCGCATGCGCATCAGCTTCCGCCGGTGCTGGCCGGCAACAACGCGCCGTGGCTGACCTGGCTGATGATCGGCGGCCGCGGTGCGGGCAAGACACGCGCCGGCGCCGAGTGGGTGCGCGCGCAGGCAATGGGCCGTCCACCGCTCGCCTATGAGGTCGCGGAACGGATCGCGCTGGTCGGAGAAACCGAACACGACGTGCGCGAAGTGATGATCGAAGGCGTCTCAGGCCTGATGGAGGTTCATGAAAGGCACGAGCGCCCCGTCTGGATGCCGTCACGCAAGCGGCTGGAATGGAGCAATGGCGCCGTCGCACAGGTGTTTTCCGCGGAGGATCCCGAGAGCCTGCGCGGCCCGCAATTTTCATGCGCATGGTCCGACGAGATGGCGAAGTGGCGCTATGCCGAAGCGGCTTTCGACATGCTGCAATTCGGCCTGCGGCTCGGCAGCCAGCCGCGGCAGATGATCACCACGACGCCGCGCCCGACCGCGCTGCTCAAGCGCCTGATGGGCGATCCGACGACGGTGACCACACGCGCCGCGACGGTGGTGAATGCGTTCAATCTCGCGCCGACGTTTCTGCAGAGCGTGATGGGCCGCTATGCGGGCACGCGGCTGGGACGGCAGGAACTGGTGGGCGAGATCATCGAGGATCGGCCCGATGCATTGTGGTCGCGTGCACTGCTCGAACAGTGCCGCGTGCGCGACGCTCCGCCCATGCAGCGCATCGTCGTGGCTGTCGATCCGCCGGTGTCGTCGGGCAAACGTGCGGATGCCTGCGGCATCGTCGCGGCGGGGATCGCCGAGGACGGTATCGTCTATGTGATGGCCGATGACACCGTATCCTCGGTGACGCCGACGGCCTGGGCCAACAAGGCGATCGCGCTGTGGCGCAGGCTCGAGGCCGATGCGCTGGTGGTGGAAGTCAACCAGGGCGGCGAGATGGTGCGCAGCGTGATCAACGAGGTAGACCATACCGTGCCCGTGACGCCGGTGCGCGCCGTGCGCGGCAAATGGCTGCGCGCCGAGCCGGTGGCGACCCTGTACGAGCAGGGCCGCGTGAAACATGCCGGTAGCTTTACCGCGCTGGAAGACGAGATGTGTGACTTCGCAAGTTCAGGCCTGTCGTCGGGCCATTCGCCGGATCGCCTGGATGCCATGGTCTGGGCCGTCGCGTCGCTGGCGCTGGTGCCGCGCGGCGGTGGGCCGCGGGTGCGGGTGTTGTGAGCATCGTGTCAGGGCATCACGGAGTGGGATCATATCATGTTCGATCGATTGAAAGCCTATCTCGCGGCGCCGGAAGCGAAGGCGTCGCGCACCGCGCGTTTACTGGCCTTTGAATCGGGCGGACGCGCGCGATGGACGCCGAAGGATTTTGCGGCGCTGGCGCGCGAGGGCTATCTGTCGAACGCCATCGTGCATCGCGCCGTGCGATTGATCGCCGAGAATGCCGCGGCGTGCAGCTTCCTCGTCTTCGATGGGGCGCAGGAGCGCGAGGCGCATCCGCTGGCGCAGCTCCTGACGCGGCCGAATCCGCGGCAGGATGGCGGCGTGTTTTTTGAGACGCTCTATGCGCATCTGCTGCTTGCCGGCAACGCCTATGTCGAAGCCGTCACGCTCGATGAACAAGTGCGGCAGCACGAGGTCCGTGAACTCTACGCGCTGCGGCCGGATCGCATGAAAGTCGTGCCCGGCAGCGATGGCTGGGCCGAGGCCTATGACTACAGCGTCGGCGGCCGCAGCGTGCGCTTCGATCAGCAGGCCTCCGGCGTGCCGCCGATCCTGCATCTGACCTTCTTTCATCCGCTCGACGATCATTATGGCCTGGCGCCGATCGACGCGGCGGCGACTGCGCTCGACACCCACAACGCCTCGTCGAAATGGAACAAGGCGCTGCTCGACAACGCCGCGCGCCCCTCCGGCGCGCTGGTCTATGCGGGGCCGGAGGGATCGGTGCTGTCCGAGCCGCAATTCGATCGCCTCAAGCGCGAACTCGAAGGCAATTATCAGGGCGCGGCCAATGCCGGCCGGCCGCTGCTGCTGGAAGGCGGCCTCGACTGGAAGGCGATGTCGCTGACGCCGAAGGACATGGATTTCCTCGAGGCCAAGCACACGGCCGCGCGCGAGATCGCGCTCGCTTTCGGTGTGCCGCCGATGCTGCTCGGCATTCCCGGCGACAATACATTTGCGAATTTCCAGGAAGCCAACCGCGTGTTCTTCCGCCAGACCGTGCTGCCGCTGGCGGCGCGCACCGGCAACGCGCTGGCGCAATGGCTCGCGCCTGCGTTCGGTGACGGCATCCGCATCGACATCGACACCGACCGCGTGGATGCGCTCGCCGCCGATCGCACCGCGCTATGGGAGCGCGTCAGCAGCGCGGACTTCCTGACGCTGAACGAGAAACGCGAAGCCGTGGGCTATGCGCCGGTGGAGGGCGGGGACCGGCTGGGCTAGGGCGCGCGCCTCTCACAGCGATCACCCTCACACGCGACTTCGAGCACCAGCACGCGCGGTGCATGCGTTCATCTGTCCGGTTACGGGAAACTCCTCTCATGATTGATCGAGACGCCATCGTGCTCGCGCATCAGCGCAAGCGCGGCATGCGGCCGGATGCGCATCGTTATATCAGACCTGACGTTGCGCGCTTTCTCCTGCCGGGTACCGCTCCGGCCAGCGTGTTTCCCGCCCTCGATATCAAATACAGCCCGACCCAGCGGCGGATTCCCGCAGGACAAACCGGAGGCGGACGCTGGGTAGACGAATTGGTGGCGAGCGGTGAGAATCTCTTGTGGGGTGGCTTGCAAGATCTCGTCGGAGGCGGACTCGCCAACGCGCTCGGTGGAGCTCTTGGAAGTATTGGCAGCAGCCTTGGGGCGGGGCTCGGCGGCGGCGTGGATGCTGCCATCGGCGACGCGTCGGTCAATGCCGGCGATTCCGTTCAAGCGTTCGCTGACACCGATACATCGAACAGCTGGACGGATCTGATCGGCAACGATCTCACAACACCGGTCCCGATTCCGAATGCTGACGCCGCCGAAGACATCCCCGCCAATCTGGAGGAGGTTAATGCCCGGCGCGGAAATTCGCCGAACAGTTACTTCCCTGGCGCATCCACACAGCAACTTGTGCGGCTCGACCAGGCTGTCGCGCGCTCGGAAAATGCGCTGACGCAGATCAGGCAGTATGATGCCGAGTGGCGTCCGAGCGAGACCAGTCTTCGCGCACCGGGCAGTGTCGAAGGTGCGATCCGGAGTGCCGAAGCACGTGCAGCCGAATCCGAGACGCGGCTCGATCAACTGCGCTCCGGCATTGGCGGCAATTTTCCACCACAGACGCCGTCACCGCGGTCCGCTGCGTCCTCTCCGCGCGTATTCGATGGCGGTGCGTGGATCGATTCCTATCGCGGCATCAACAATGCGCCGGATTTGTTTGGACAGGCGGTATGGCCCGCCGATAAAGGCACCGTGGCCGTCGGCCAAATTGACGGGGATTTATATTTTGGTGTGAATTCGACGGCGCCAGGATATGGAAGCCCAGATCGTTTAATGGCCGTGCAGTTCCGTGACAGTCTAATTTCGAAGTATCCTTTCGATATGGATCTCGGGAATATTGGAGGAGTACCAAACGACGGGCTATTTCATGCTGAAACGACACTTTTGCTGCGAGCCGCAAGCGATCACGGAGGGTCTTTGGAAAACCGTTCAATCGAGATCATGGTGGATCGTGAGGTATGCTATAGTTGTGGTCAGATCTTGCCAAAACTAGGAATGGAGCTTGGTAATCCTTACGTAGTTTTTGTTGAGCGTGACACCGGCTTCAGGAGCGAGATGTGGAATGGTCGGTGGCTGAGCGGGAGGTACAAGAAGTGATCAGGACAATCTACTTCGATCGTTTCCGATGGTCCGATTGGCCGCATCCAAGCGCGCTGGAGCCGTTCTTTCTGGCACCTCCGGGTCAAGAATGGTCTTATCTCGGCGGCAACGATAGCTGGGGCATGAATGCTAAAGGCCTCTACGGTACATCTCATTTGCCAGAGGCGGACCAGGTTGGTGTTTCCTTGACGATGATTGGCAATCGTCAACTTGGCGTCTATCTCGCTTACAGGAAGTGGGACGGGCGCGTTCGGGAGCAATACAGCTATAACGGCAAAGGCGACCTACGACAGCTTGGGGAGTTCGTGGAATCACTCCACGAGACACCATTGTCGGTTGGTCTGTTCGTGCCGTTTGCGATTGCGTGGAGAGCCGTGAAGCAATTCATGGAGACCGACGGCGAGTTCCCCAACAGTATCGAATGGGTAGCTGCGAAAGACCTTCCGCCCGGAACGTTTCCATTGCCACGGGGAGCGTAGTTCATCATGCCCCGCACCTATGTCATCCCTGATCTGCACGGAAGGCGCGATCTGCTCGATGCAGCGCTGCCGCGAATCGAGGCCCATGCCGGCGGCAAGGATGCGACCATCGTCGTGCTTGGCGACTATGTCGACAAGGGCCCGGATTCGCGCGGCGTGATTGCGCGGCTGCGGGCAGGGGTGGCACCGCACCTGCGGCTGGCGATGCTCAAGGGCAATCACGATGCGCTGATGGTGGCGGTGCTGCGCGGCGATGTGGCCGTGGCGAACTGGATGGTGAAGGGCGGCGATACGGCGCTGGCCTCCTATGGCGGCGAGGCCGCCGACGTGCCGGTGCATGACATCGACTGGCTCGACGGACGGCCGCTGTGGCACATGGATGCGCATCGCATTTATGTTCATGCCGGCGTCGATCCCGCGCTGCCGCTGGCGCAGCAGGATCCGCGGCTGCTGATGACCAAGCGTTATGCGGATGATGACGCGTCCGGCCATGATGCAGGCGAGGGCGCTCGCCATGTGGTGCATGGCCATGACCGCCATCCCGATGGGCCGCTGCTGAAACAGGGCCGCAGCAATTTCGACACTTATGCCTGGAAAACCGGCCGGCTGGTGATCGGCGTGTTCGATGACGCGCTGCCCGGCGGGCCTGTGGAACTGATCGAGATTATCGGGCCGCCGGCGCCTTGAGGCGGATGCGAGTTCTTGAACCAAAGACCGCGCTGCGACGCCTAACCGGGTAACGCAACCGAACCGGCACACCGCCATGTCCTCGATCATCGAAACTGTCGTCGAATTCCTTGCCGAGGTCGTCTGGGGTTGGGTGACAGCGCGATGGCCGTGGGTCGAGGACGCCGTGGGAGCGACCTGCCTTGCGGCCGGCGTGGTCGTGGGGCTGTCGTCATCCGGCGTCGAACGCGCGAAGGCGCTGATGATATGTGGCTTTGTCGGCATCGGCTTTGGTGTGTTGCTGCTGGTGCGCGCCTGGCGCTTGCGCCGCGCGGCGGCGACGCCGACGGAGTGAACGCCATGACTGTGACACCCGCGATGCTCGGCGCCAGCGAGGCGCTGCGCGACATGTTGTGGCCGTTCGACTTCACGGTCACCGACAATCAATCCCACGGTCCGGTCTGGATCGATGTCTCGGCGCTGCAGCCATTCGAGGTCGTCGGCCAGAACGGATCGGGCGGCCTCTTTGCGCTGGTCGGTGATACCAAACATGTGCTGCATCTGACGAGCGAAGGGCAGGCCGGCATCGTGGCGGCCAGCCTGCAGGACTTTCTCGAACTCGTCGTCGCGCATCCCTGGTGGGAACAGATCGCGTCATCCGCCGGCGGCGATCTCGCCGCGATGCGCGCAATGCTGGATGACGAGGGCGCGGATCTGGACGCGGCCGCGATCGATAACGACCCGGCGATCGAAGACAACCGTCCGCTGCTGCAGCAGCAGCTCGGGCTCAAAAGTCCCGCCGATCCGTTCGGCCTGCTACATCATGCGCTGGTGACGCTCGGCGCCGCTTACGATCTGCGCGACCTCGACGGCCGGCCGATGGAGCCGCTGTTTGGATATCGGCCGGAAAGCTGAGGAGATACGCTCATGCCGGACTGGATTGTGCCACTGTTGCTGCTGATCGGAATCGTCGCCGTTCTGTATCGCGCCTTCCTGCATACGCCGCGGGCGCCGCCCAGCGGCAGGAATCACGAGGAAGGCGTCACCAATTACTGGGACCTCCACCGCGATCAGCAATTTCACGATCACTGATATCGCGGGCCCCATCACTTCCTGACGATGTCACTTCCTGACGATGCCGCGTCCTGACGTCATTACTTCCTGACATATTTGCGTGCGGTCAGCACGGGATCGATGCGTGTGGCTTCGGCGATGTCGCGGGCGCAGCCGGCGGTGTCGCCGAGCGCTTCGCGGGCGATGCCGCGCTGGATCAGTGACGACGCGTCCGCAGGATCGAGGCGAAGGGCCTCGCTGAAATCGGCAATGGCGCGCGCAGGCTCATTCTTGTTCTGCCAGGCACTGCCGCGACTCCAGAACGCGACCGCCAGAGCGAGATCGTGTCTGAGCGCTGCATCGGCGTCGGCAATGGCGGCATCTGCATCGCCCGCCAGCAGATAGCCGACCGAACGGCTGACATGGAGCATCGCAAGATTCTCGCCGCGATGGTGATCGCGCGCGATGGCGCGGTTGCAGGCGGCGATGGCCCTGTCGTCGGTATCGCCCAGGCAGATGTCGTAATCGCTGGCCGGATCGGCCGGCGCCGGCGTGGCGGCTATGGCCTGCGCCGCGCCGAGGCCGGCGATCAGCGCGGCCACGGCCAGCATGCGGAAGCGGGGCAGGCGCAGCGGCGTGGTCGCAGACATGGCGGGCGCTCGGGCAAGGGGGCGGGACGTTGCCCTTTGGTCGGCGGCATCGGCCGAAAGGTTCGACGGCGCGCCAGCGCGGCAGCGGCTGCGCAAGATGGAAGTACAATCGCCATGGATGACCTGATCCGCATTTTCACCGAGCGCGGCGACCTCGCGCATCTCGCTCTGTTTCTGTGGGCGAGCGTCGCCAGCGCCGCGGCGCTGTTCGCGCTGCGCGAACTCGCCGGCGCCTCGCGCCGTTTCGACGAATTCGTGCGGCAGCTCGCGCGCTTCAACCGCCGTGCGCATCGCCGCCACCGCATGCGCGACGACACCGATGACATCTGAAGAGGATCTTTCATGGACAGCCTGCACGACGTGATGCGTTCGATCCGCCCGGAGACGAAATCGGGCAAGGATCATCTCAGTGTCTTCAGGGAATTTCTCGCCCATCTCGATCAGTTGCAGCGCAAGGCGCTGTCTTCCAGGCCGCGGGCGAAGCCGCCGGCGCGTCGGAAGCCGGCGCGGCGTGTGAAAGTGTAGTTCGGTTTTTCTTTCCCCTCTCCCCCAGCGCGGCGAAGCCGTGCGCCGCGGGAGAGGGTGCCTGAGCGTAGCGAAGGCGGGAGAGGGCGCAACAAGCGACGTTGCTAGCGGCCTACCCCTCTCCCTGACCCTCCCCCGCAAGGGGGGAGGGAACACTTCTATCTGAGCAAAGCCACGATCTCTCTCTTTCCCCGCATCCTGCGAGGCCGCCGATGCACGCCCCGTTGCCATCGCCCCAGCCATCTCCCGCACGCCTCGCACTCACGCCCGACGGCGTGATCGAGGGCTATGCCTCGCTGTTCGGCGAGATCGACCAGGCGCGTGACATGGTGATGCCCGGCGCCTTCACGCAGACGCTGAAGCTGCGCGGTCTCAGAAAGATCCCGATGCTGTTCCAGCACGATCCCTCGGAGCCCGTCGGCGTCTGGCTCGAGATGAAGGAAGACCTGCGCGGCTTATGGGCGCGGGGCCGGCTGATCCCGGATGTGACACGCGCCCGCGAATTGCTGGCGCTGCTGCAGGCCGGCGCGGTGGACGGATTGTCGATCGGCTATCGCACCCAGCGCGGCCAGATCGAGCCGAAGACGCGCGTGCGCAAGCTCTATCAGGTCGATCTCTGGGAAGTGTCCATCGTCACATTCCCGCTGCTGAATGGCGCGCGGGTGAGCGCCGTGAAGGAGGCGCCGCGCTCGCGCCTGCGCGCCGAGCGCGACTGGACGCAACTCACCGGCAAGGACTTCGCCGGATCACATCTCACCGGTTTGAGCGGCGCCGCGGATGCACCGGCGCCGGTCATCCGGCGCGGACGCAAGGCAAGCGGGCCTGTCCAGACCTGCGCGCTGCGCGCCCGCGCCGATCGCAAGCGAGCGCTCGGCGCCGTAAGCGCCGGTGTCGCGTTTCGCCGGAAATCCGAAAACCGTGAAAGGACCTAGTGCAGCTCGTCGGGCGGGATCGGCAGGTGCAATTGCGCCGCGCGCTCCTCACGCTCCTGCTTGCGGAACTCACTCTCGCGCCGCTCGAAGGCGAACATCTGTTCCTGCGCCTGCTGCAGGAACTGCTCGTATTTCGTCATCGGTGGTTGAGCATGTCTCATCGTCGCCAACTCCGTGCCCTGTCATCACACCGGGCGATAACACCATACCCCGCCCGCGGGTTCACTGTTCTAGATCAAATTTGACGTCGCTCGCGGCAAGTTTCGCAAGCTCCGCGGAGCGCGTCAACGTGCCGGCGTGGCGCTGTTCGCGTGACCTCTGTTCCATCCCCCCATTACCCCCCCAATGGAGATCTGCCCATGAGTTTCGATATCACCGATGCTGCCCCAGAACATAAAGCCGGTTTCTCGACCGGCCCGCGCGACGACTATGACGAGTTGCGCCACACTTTCGAGGAATTCAAGTCGGCCAATGACGAGCGATTGGCTCGCATCGAGCACAAGCGCAGCGATGTGCTGCTGGAGGAGAAGGTCGATCGCATCAACCAGGCACTGGATGCGCAGCAGCGGCGGCTGGATAATTTGGCGTTGCGCCAGGCCCGGCCATCGCTCGACGGCATCCGGCGGCAGCCGCGCGATGGCGTGGTGCGCGAGCACAAGAGTGCCTTTAATGCGTATGTGCGTGCCGGCGATGTCGATGGTCTCAAGCAGATCGAGACCAAGGCGATGTCGGTCGGCAGCAATGCCGACGGTGGCTATCTGGTGCCGGTGGAGCTCGAACACGCGATCAACCAGCGTGTGATGGCGATCTCGCCGATCCGCAGCATCGCCTCGGTGCGCGAGATCTCCGGCAATGTCTACAAGAAGCCATTCATGACCGCGGGGCCAGCAACGGGCTGGGTCGGCGAAACCGACGCGCGACCCCAGACGACGTCGGCGACATTCGACGCGCTGTCATTTCCGGCGATGGAGCTCTACGCCATGCCGGCTGCGACGGCGACGCTGCTCGATGACAGTGCAGTGGACCTCGACCAGTGGATCGCTTCCGAAGTCGAACTGGTCTTCGCCATGCAGGAAGGCGCGGCCTTCGTGGCAGGCGACGGCGTCAACAAGCCGAAGGGATTTCTCAGCTATACCACGGTGGCCAATGCGTCCTCGAGCTGGGGCAATCTCGGTTACATCGCCTCCGGCGCAGCGGGAGCGTTTGCGGCTTCCAACCCGTCGGATGTGCTGATCGATCTGATCTACAGTCTGAAAGCGGGCTATCGCCAGAACGGCAGCTTCGTGATGAATCGCAAGACCCAGGCGACCATCCGCAAGTTCAAGGACACGACCGGAGCCTATCTCTGGCAGCCACCGGCGCAGGCCGGAGGGCGTGCCACGCTGATGACGTTCCCGCTGGTGGAGGCAGAGGACATGCCGGACATTGCGGCGAATGCGCTTGCACTGGCCTTCGGCGATTTCCAGCGCGGCTATCTCGTCGTCGACCGCGTTGGCGTTCGCGTGCTGCGCGATCCCTACAGCGCCAAGCCTTACGTGCTGTTCTATACGACGAAGCGCGTCGGCGGCGGCGTGCAGGATTTCGAGGCGATCAAGGTGCTGAAGATGGCGGCGAGCTGAGAGACGGACGGTTGGCGCGGGCGATGTGCCGTCGCCCGCCATTCCGTGGTTCAGCAATAGCGGTAGTTGCAGCCAAATTGCTGGCGGCCAACAAGCAGCTCCGGCGGCACACCATAGTGGCTGTAGTAGTAGGAAACCTGCGGCGGACCGAAATAGCGGTGAACCTGAATTGGAGCTCCGACCGGGGACGAATAGGTGGTGACCTTGTCCCACGGCGGGGATTCGACGGCAAGGTAACGCCCGCGGCCAGCGAGCGGTGCCGGCTCCGCCACCGGGCCATGGCCATAGCGCGGAGTGCCCGAGAGATCGGCGGCTGCCGCCGGCAGCGTCATAGCAGCAGCGATGCAGGCGAGGGCGAGCTGGCGCAGCACGACGGGCATTCCTTCTGATCAGCGTGTCACTGCGCGAGAGCGATGGCGACGTATGTGCATGCATATCTGCCAGAAAGAGCTTGCGTGAGGCTGATCTGACCTGCGCCGGCGTGTATCGCAGATATGCTGGATGTCGCGGCGGGGCGCTCTCCATCGCCTTCGGCGATTTCCGCCGTGGCTATCTGATCGTGGACCGCCAGGGCGTGGGGTGCCGCGCGATCCCACCAGCGCCAAGCCCCATGTGCTGTTCTACACGACCAAGCGCGTCGTCGGCGGCGTGCAGGATTTCGATGCGATCAAGCTGCTGAAGATGGTGGCGAGCTGAAGAGAGCATTCAGCTCGATCTCAATTAACCGGAGCCGGCCCTTGGGCCGGCTTTTTGTTTGCCGGACGGCGAGGTGATCCATGCAGCCGCGTTTCGATGCTTACCTGCAACGCCAGCAACAGCGCTTCATGCGACCGGACGCCGGGCGCTATCTCAGACCGGATGCCGCACGGTTTGGCAAGCCCTTGGTTGCTGAGCCGCAATTGCTTGAAACGAAGTGGGACGGGCAACCACGTATCGAGGAAGGCGAAGGAGAGGGCAGGTTCACTTTCGGCAGACAAAATGAAGGTGAGGGTGACGGATCGGGACGGCCGCGTGTTTATATCACCCGCAGAGACGACACCGGCACGGATACCGGTCTTGGCGATGGGGACGGCAGTCAGGGAGGCGAACTCTGGCTCGGTTCATTCGTGCCGCCTGGCATCGGCCACAATAGCGAAGGGGAGCTCGAGGGCGCACCAGAGATCCCACAAGATATGCCCGAGACGCGTGAAGAGCGAATGTCGTTTGTGCGCGCCGCTGCCAGCTGGTTGTTTGGACGCTCTGCTATTGCGGTCAGTGCCTTTATTGGTCTGCTGGATCAGGTGGAAGAGATTGGCCGGCTCTCACACATGATCCGGACGGCCAACGATCCACCTGCGTCACTTGAGGAACTTCAGCGGCGAGCGCAAACTTCAAGCGAGCCAGGTTATGAAAATCACCACATCGTCAACCAGCACGGCGGCAATCGTGCCAAATTCGGCGATAGTCGGATCGAGGCGCCGGAAAATGTGGTGCGCATTCCGCAATTGAAGCATATCGAGCTGAGTCGGTGGTACGCGACAAAAAATTCCCGCTTCGGAGGACGCTCACCCCAAGAGGCCTTGCGCGAGATGAGTTGGGAAGAGCAAACTCGGATCGGCTTGGAGCAACTAAGACACTTCAAGGTGCTCGAATGAAACAGACAAAGAACGAGAACCTTAGTACGCAGGAACTGGTCGGGCAATTTTTTGATCTGGCACTGGCACAGCATGAGGCAGTGGAGACATTTCAGACGGCGCGCTACAATCGACTTTATGACTGTATCAAGCTGATCGAGGCGCAGCTCCAGTCTCGTGAGGGCGATCATCGTCGTGCGTTGATCCCGCTGCTTCAGGCGCCCAATATTCAAGTCCAATTCATGGCAGCTTACGCACTACTAACCGTTGCACCCGAGCAGGTGCGAAAGACCTTGGAGGTTATTCGCGGATCTGGACGTTTACCCCAGTCGGCCGATGCGAGTTATACGCTCGACCACTTCGATGAAAGCATCGAACAGGCGCGACGTTATGAGACTGGGAATCCTTGAGGCGGGCCTTCGGTTCAGAGGAATAAAGCGCCCTCTGACTGGATCTCTATAGGGGCCGCAGGAAATCAGCCGACGGATCTGCTGATTTTGCCTGGGCGTTTGAATTGGTTCCCGGCGGAACCATTCCCCCGCCGCCGTCGTTACCTCCGTTCACGTCACGCAAGCTTTGGGAGAACGACAATGAGACTGACCGAACGCGTCGCGTGTGCGGCGGTGATTGCCGTGATGGGGTCCTTTGCGGGATCGGCAGCTCAAGCTGCTGACCAGACCTTTACGGGGGTTGTCACCATCCTTGATCGCACCACCAGCGAGGTGGTGATCAAGCAGGCGCCGGCTGGCGAGACCATTGGTGCGAATACGCCGGGAGCGGTGGAGAAATTCAGGCTGCGCACAGTTCCGGAGTCGCTGCATGCCGGCGAGCGCGTGACGGTGACCTATACCGAGAGCAATGGCGTCAAGACGATCAGCAATGTGACCGAGAAGAAAGACTAGGGCATTCTTCTTTGAAGTGAATCGGGACATCCGCCTCGTCATTGCGAGGAGCCCTTGCGACGAAGCAATCCAGTTCTCCTGTGTGGCTCTGGATTGCTTCGCTCCGCAAAATCGCGAAGGCGATTTTGCGGGCTCGCAATGACGAGCCTCGAGCCTCTGGTTTTGTTCAATCTCAAGCATGCTCTGGCGATACGGGCGCGTGTAAGGCCACTCAATCCTTCAGCACGAATTTCTTGCGCAGCTCGGTGGCGACTTCGTCGGCGAGCTGCTGCGCATAAGTCGCGTGTTTCGGCGCGGTGATCACCATCGGCCGCCAGCCGAGCAGGGCATCCCGGCGCACCGACACATAGACGCCGCCGACAACGATGCGCTGGGCGATCATTTCCTCAAGTTCGGCTTCGGTCTTTTCTTCTTTTCGCACAACCGGCTTCCCGTGATGCTCTGAAGCACCTCCCTCTAGCTAGGGAGGCGTTTCGGAAATGCAGTTCACAAGAATGAGAGACACCAATATCACAATGTCGCAGGCAATGCCGTCGCATGTACTGCTATCGCAGGTAAATGCTGTCGCAGTCTGAAACCTCCGCGGCCCGCGCAGGTTCCGCGCGGCGCTCAGCAATAGCCGTAGAAGCCGCAGCCATAGGGTGCGCGGCTGAAGATCGTCTCGGACGGGGTGCCGTAATAGTTGCGGTAATAATAGGAATTCGGCTTGCCGTAATAGCCATGCACGATGGAGGGGATATCCACCTCCGGCGCATATTGCACGATCGGCTCTTCGATCGGCCGCTCGTCCTTGACCACGACGGCGCGGCGGCTCTTCACCACCGGCTCGTCGAACAGGCGGCCGATGCGGCCCTGGCCGGCCATGTCGGCGGCCTGCGCGCCCGCGATCAGGGCTAGCGTCGAGACGGCAAGAATGAGCAGGCGCAGCAAATCGGAGACCCTCATGATTCGCGGATCATAGCGGAGAACCTTTCACGGATCTTAACGGCGGCTGCCTTGCGCGGCGCTTGCTTGCACAGGCCTGCGATCAGAGCGGCGTGCCCCAGGCGCGCGCCGTCTGCAGGATCCAGTCGCGATACAGCGTCAGCGGCGTCACGCCGGTGAGGCCGCCGCAGCCGGCACTGCTCTTGGCGCCGGTGGACCAGGACACCACGCCGATCACGACATTGCGGCCATTCTGCTGCTGCAGCACGGGGCCGCCGCTGTCGCCGGTGCAGGCGCCGAGGCCGTCGCGCGTGTTGTCGGTCGCGGGATCGACCAGTCTTATCTGCAATTTGCCGGGATGGCTGGTGGAGGTGAGCTGCGCCGCGCGCACGGTGCCGCCGCTCTTGCCATCGCCGCGCGCGGCGACGCCGATGCCGGCCACGAGATAGCTCTGTCCGGCGGCGAAGGGCTCGGTGGGCACGCCGAGCGGCAGCGCGGTCTTGCCGGGCAGGGGATCGGCGAGCTGCAGCAGCGCCACATCGGCGCTGGCGCGATGCGCCTTGATGCCCTGCGCATTGAATTGCGGATGATCGGCGACGCGCTTCACCGCCAGCAATTGCGGCTGCTTCTGCGCGTCATAGAGCACGATCTTGTAGCTGGCGCCGGGCGTCACGCAATGCGCCGCCGACAGCACCAAAGTCGGCGCGATCAGCGCGCCGGAACAGAAATTGCCGCGCGAGCCGACAATGGTGATCACCGCGCGGCCGATCTCGTCGTCGCGCACGTTCGCGCCGCCGACAAGGGCAGAAGCGGGAATTGAGATGAGCGATGCAAGCGCGATGCTGGCAATAACGAGAGAGCGCCTGATAGCGCGTGCGCGCAGCGGCGTGCGGGAACCTGTCTGAATCATGGCGGGGATGTCAGCCCCGCGGCCCCGCGATGTCAATTCCCCGATTGGTCACACGAGCGTCCCGGAGATCCCATGTCCGCCATACCCCTGGTGCCGCCGGCCGGCGAGCCGCTGTCGCTGGCCGAGGCCAGACAATTTTTGCGTGTCGAGCATGCCGACGATGACGCTGTCATCGCCGCGCTGATCGCCGCCGCGCGCGCGCATGTGGAAGCGCTCACACGCAGGGCGCTCATGACGCAGACCTGGCGCGTCGTGCTCGATGCCTGGCCGCCGCATGGACGCATCAGCCTGCGCATCGCGCCGCTCAAGACGCTGCTGGCAGTGCGGATGTTCGATGCAGTGGGTGTCGCACATGCGCTGGAGGTCGAGAGTTTCGTCGTCGACACCGCGGCGAATGTCATTGCCGCGCCGTGCTGGGCGCTGCCCGCGCCGGGGCGCAGTATCGCCGGCATCGAACTCGATGTGATCTGCGGCTTCGGCGCACTTGCCAGCGATGTGCCCGCGGATCTCATTCATGCGCTGAAGATCCTGCTGGCACATTGGTATGACAATCGCGGCCTCGCGCCTGCCGGCGGCGCAGCGTCGCAGCCCGCAGGTCTGTACGCGCTGATCGCGCCGTATCGGGGGCTGTCGTTATGATCGATCCCGGACGGTTGAAGACGCGGCTCGTGATCGAGGCGCCCGATGAGGCCGATGACGGGCAGGGCGGCGCCCTCCGCAGCTACAGCGCCGTCGCCACCGTCTGGGCCGCGGTGCTGCCGGCGCGCATGAGCCGCGAGGTCGAGGCCGATGCAGACGGCGCGCTGGTGCATCTGCGCATCGTGCTGCGCAGCGGCTTCGCGCTGACCCTGCGGCATCGCTTCGTCGACGGCGCGAAAATCTATCGCATCGTGGCGCTGCGCGAGATCGACGAGCGACGCTTTGTCGAGATCGACGCCGAATGGCGTATCGACTGAATCCCACGGAGCCTCCCATGCCCGCAGCCCACGTCGCCTTGCGCGCGGCGATCTTCGATGCGCTCAAGGCCGACACCGCGCTCGGCGCCGCGCTCGGCGGTCACCGCGTCTATGACGAGCCGCCGGCCAATGTGGCCTTTCCCTATGTCACCCTCGGCGATGCGCGCATCGTCGATGTCTCCGCCGATGACAGCAATGTGCAGGAGCATCAGCTCACTTTGCATGCCTGGTCGCGGCAGGGCGGCCACAAGGAGGCGCATGTGATCACCGGCGCGCTGCTGCAGGCGCTGGACGACGCGCCGCTGACGCCCAGCGGCCATCGGCTGGTCAATCTGCGCTTTGCCATCGCCGATATCCGGCGCGAGGCCGATGGCCGGACCTATCACGCCGTGGTGCGGTTTCGCGCCATCACCGAACCGCAGGATTAGAGGGAGCACGCGATGGGCGCACAGAAGGGCAAGGATCTCTTGATCAAGATCCATAACGGCACGGCCTTCGTTACGGTGGCGGGGCTGCGCAGCCGGCGCATCGCCTTCAATGCGGAGATCGTCGACATCACCCATGCGGAGTCCGTCGATCGCTGGCGCGAACTTTTGGCCGGCGCTGGCGTGCGGCGCGCGTCGATCTCTGGCCGCGGATTGTTCAAGGACGGCGCCTCCGATGCCCTGGTGCGGCAGGCGTTCTTCGACGGTACCATCAGCAATTGCCAGGTCCTGGTGCCGGATTTCGGCACCATCACCGGCCTGTTCCAGATCGCCAGCCTCGAATTCGCCGGCGAGCACAATGGCGAAGTGAGCTTTGATCTCGCGCTTGAGTCCGCAGGCGCGCTGACCTTTGCCGCGGTGTGAGGAGATCATCATGCCCAACAGATTGCGCGGCGAGATCGCCGCCGAACTCGGCGGCCGCAGCCGGACGCTGGTGCTGACGCTCGGCGCGTTGGCCGAGCTCGAAAGCGCATTCGGCGCGGATGATCTCGCAGCATTGGCCGAACGTTTCGGCTCCGGGCGGATGTCGGCGCGCGATCTCATCCGTATCATCGGCGCCGGATTGCGCGGGGCAGGCGAGGCGATCAGTGACGACGAGGTCGCGGCCATGACCGTGCCGGGCGGGGCCGCAGGTTTCGTCGGCATCGCCGCCGAACTGATATCAGCGACCTTCACCGACACGCCGCAGGCCGCGCCATGACAGAGCCCGCGCCGTTTCCATGGGCCGAGGCGATGCAGTTCGGCTTCGGCGTGCTGCGGCTGTCGCCCGACGCGTTCTGGCGGATGACGCCGCGTGAACTGGCCCATGCCATCGCGGCGGTGCGTGGCCCTGTCTCCATGCCGATGGATCGCGGCGCGCTCGACGCGCTGATGAAACAGTTTCCGGATTCCGGGGAGCCTTTGCATGAGTGACACCAGTGACCTTTCCGCGGCGTCCGGCACGCTCGACAGTATGACCACGAAGACCGCCGGCCTGACCTCAGCCGCGACGACTTTCTCGAAAGTCATGACCCAGGCATTTTCGAGTTCGGTCGCATCGGGCCAGAAGTTCGATGACGTGCTGAAGTCGCTGGCGCTGAAGATGTCGGACCTGGCGGCGAAATCGGCGCTGCAGGCCGGCGCGGGCGCGCTATCATCGAGCATTTCCTCGCTGGTCTCGAGCCTGTTCGGCGGCGCGGGCAAGGCGGGCGTCAGCAGTCCGGTCAGGGCGTTCGCGTCGGGCGGCGTGATCGGCACGCCCAGCTATTTTCCGATGCCGGGCGGCACGGGTCTGGCCGGCGAGGCCGGACCGGAAGCGATCATGCCGCTGCAACGTGCTGCCGATGGCAGCCTCGGCGTCGCCGCGCAAGGCGGCGGCAACACCATCAATGTGCAGATTGCAACGCCTGATCTCGATGGCTTTCGCCGGTCGGAGAGTTATGTCACCGGCCAGATCGCGCGGGCGGTGGCGCGTGGTCAGCGCAGTTTGTGAGCAATTCGCCCCTTGGCAACAGCCGGACGATCAACGAACTGTCTAAGGCATCGCGTTAACTCCCGCTGCGTCGCCGCAGGAGCTCACTTCCGCATTCAGTGGTACAGTTGAGCATGCCTGGCGTACCGGTGGCCAACCCGGTTGGGAATGACCTCGGCCGGACATTGTCTCCATCTCCCGGCAGGTTTATGTGACCTCGAGCAATCTGCGCATTCACTGATAAACCAGCACGGGGATTTTCGCGAGCGCTAGCACCTTGTTTGTCACACTGCCGATGAGAAGCGCGGAAAGTCCACTGCGCCCATGCGATGATATAACGATGAGGTCGCAGCCTTTGTCCTCGGCTGCTGCAATGATGCCTTGATGGGGTTGCGGGTTCTCCACTTGGATCGTCTCGCTGGAAACACCAGCCTCCTTTGCCGCCTTTGCCGCGCGATCCAATGCGCTCGCGGCCTCGTCCTTGCGCAGCTCGATATATCTTGCGAACTGCCCTGTCATTTCCGGAAACGGTTCCACGACGTAGATGAGGGATACCCTGGCTCCAACGGATTTCGCCAGCGCCAACCCATGCGCCACCCCGAGCTCCGCTAGCGCCGATCCATCTGTCGGAATGAGAATATGCCGGTACATGCTTCATCTCCCGATTGTCTGGACATATCGCGACGTTCCAAATGTAGCTGCGCGTTTCGGAGACAATCTTGAGATAGATCAATTTATCGATCCATCGTGCCTGCGAAGCCGAAACTGATTGCTATCAGCGGATAGCCGACTTTTTTTGGCGAGCCTCCCGGAAGGTTTGTAGTTTCGCAGCAGCCGTTTGGCTTGGTTTGTAACGGCAAATCCGGATGTTCCTGCGCCGGATATTCTCAAGGGGCGCGGTTCGCCGGAGGGCGCGGGGCGCTCGCGCATGGCAAAGCCGGAAGTGAGCGAGGTGGGGCGACTGTTCATCGACGATGCGTGTGGTTTCGCTCTAACCCTGTCTCGTGTCCGCTTCGCGGGTCGCCCGCCTCTCCAGAGGAGAGTGAAGGAATACCAGCTATGACCCCGTTTCACGACATCCTGTTTCCGCTCGACATCGCGCTGAAGAGCGCAGGCGGGCCGGAGCGGCGCACGGAGATCGTCTCGTTCGGCTCCGGACGCGAGGAACGCAACGCCCGCTGGGCGCATTCGCGTCGCCGCTACGATGCGGGCTATGGCATCAGGACGCTGGCGGCGCTGCAGACCGTGGTGGCGTTCTTCGAGGAACGGCGCGGGCGGCTGCATGGCTTTCGCTGGCGCGACCGGCTCGATCAGACGTCGAACATGGCAGGTGGAGCGATCTCGCCTGATGATCAGGGCATCGGCATCGGTGATGGCGCAACCGCCGCGTTTCAACTGATGAAGACCTATGGCAGCGCCTTTGCGCCCTATCAGCGGCCGATCACCAAGCCTGTCGACGGCAGCGTGCGCATCGGCGTTGGCGGCAACGAGATCGCGACCAGTGCCTTCAGTTGTGATGTGACAACGGGCCTCGTGACATTTGCCAGCGGGCACATTCCCGCAGCGGGGGCCGCAATCACCGCCGGTTTCCAGTTCGACGTGCCGGTGCGCTTCGATACCGACTATCTCGAAGTCGATCTGTCGGCCTTTGCCGCCGGTGCAATCCCGAAGATTCCGCTGGTGGAGATCAGGATATGAGAGCGATCCCGGCGGCCCTGCAGACCAAACTCGATTCCGGCGTCACCACGCTGGCGCTGGTCTGGAAGCTGACGCGGCGCGACGGTGTCGTGGCGGGTTTCACCGATCATGACTGCGATCTCGTCATCGATGGCGTCATCTATCGCGCCGGCACCGGGCTTGCCGCGTCGGAAGCCTCGAGCCGCTTCGATCTGTCGGTGGATGGCGGCGATATCGCCGGTGCGCTGGACGACGAGATCCTCACGGACGCTGATCTTGCGGCGGGGCGTTACGATGCCGCGCAGGTGGAGACCTGGCTGGTGGACTGGAGCGACACCTCGCTGCGCGTCCTCACGGCACGCGGTACGCTGGGCGAGGTGAAACGCGAGGGCACGGCCTTCATCGCCGAATTGCGCGGGCTTGCGGCGCTGCTGTCGCAGGAGAGCGGGCGGCTCTATACGGCGCGCTGCGGCGCCGATCTCGGCGATGGCAGATGCCGCATCGATCTCGCGGGCTGGCGCGGCAGCGGCGCGGTCGCGGCGCTCGAGGGCACCTCGATGTTCTCGGCGAGCGGCCTCGGCACCTTCGCCGATGATCTGTTCACCGCGGGATGTCTGACATGGACGAGCGGCGGCAATGCCGGGCTTGCCATGGAAGTGAAGCAGCATCGCATCACGCCGGGCCATGTGCGGCTGTCGCTGTGGCAGGCCATGGCGGAGCCGATCGCGCCCGGCGATGCATTCACAGTTACGGCCGGCTGCGACAAGACGCTGGCGACCTGCCGTGACCGCTTCGGCAATGTCGACAATTTCCGCGGCTTCCCTGATATTCCCGGCAACGACTTTGTCATGAGCTATCCGACGCCGGGGACGGGTGGGAGGATGAGCGGGTAGCGAGTGGCCGAGTTACTCACTTGCCGCCAGTGACATCGAGGAATGTACCGGTGACGAAAGACGCCTCGGCGCCTGCCAGCCACAGGATCGCCCGCGCAACCTCTTCAGGCTGACCGCCTCTTCCCATGGGGATCGAGTCTTTGACGCGATCCACCCGTCCCGGTTCTCCACCACTGGCATGCATGTCAGTATAGATGTGCCCGGGGCGAATGCAGTTGACGCGTATGCCATCCCGCGCGACTTCCTTGGCGAAGCCGGTCGTGAATGTCTCGACGGCGCCCTTCGACGCGGCGTAGTCGATATATTCGCCCGGGCTGCCGAGCCGGGCCGATGCCGATGAGATGTTGATCACGGAGCCGCCCCGCCCGTTGTGACGATAGGACATCCGCTTCGCAGCCTGCTGTGCGCAGAGGATGGGACCAATCGCGTTGACCGCAAAGATGCGCTGCATCCGCTCGAATCCGAGATCCTCCAGCCGGGACTGCCGCGCAAGCATTGCGGCGTTGTTCACCAGCACATCGATCCGGCCGAACATACGGTCGATCGCGGCGAATAGCTGGGCGACCTGCTCTGGATCCGCGCTGTCTGCGCGCACGGGCAGGGCCCGACGTCCAACCGCTTCAACATCAGCCGCCACCGCAAGGGCGGCAGCCTCGTTGGAGACGAAGCTGATCGCGACATCGTAACCTTGCGCGGCAGCAAGCCGCGCAGTCGCGGCGCCTACGCCACGACTTCCACCCGTGATCAGAATGAGCGGCGTCTGTGAGGCTGTCGTCATCTAGCGAACCTTCATGTGGTGGTGGGATAAAAATTGATAGACATGCCCGGCGAAAGACGGATGACGCTCATGCCTTCTGTCCGGACGACTGCGACGCCGCACCGATGTCGACGTCCTCGCCGAGATGTCGCGAGAGCGCGATCATGAACGGGCAGATCGCCAGCGCCGTCATCGCGGTCGCGGCTGTTGCCGTCACGGGTCCGAACGCGTCGCCCAGAAAACCATAGAGAACCGGGGCGCCGGCGCCCGCGCCGATGGTGCCGGTATAGAACAAAGCGAATGCACGTTCGGTGCGATGGGGTGAGGTCAGTTCGGGCACCGTTCCATACAGCACCGATGATGTGCCGTTGAGCATCACTCCCAGCGCCGGCAGAAGCACGATGGCCGGGACGAGTGGCAGCACCAGAACGCCGACAATCAGAACGGCCGTAGCAATCTCGGTGAAGAGGACGGTGCGCCGGGTACCGACCTTGTCGCCAAGCCAGCCGCAGGCAAACTTGCCGGCGGCTCCACCGATGAAGACAAGTGCCAGAGCAAAGCCGACGGTGGGAAGTGTCGCTCCTTTGCCAATCAGGAGGAATGGCAGAAAGGCAAGGAAGCCCATTCTGACGGCGCTATCGAGCATGCCGATCGCCAGCAGCCAATAGAACCCGCCCCGGTTTTGACCCGCCTGGCTGGCTCGTTCCTTCGCATCGGTTGCATGTCCTTTGCCGACGGCGGGCATCCACACAGCCATGGCGACGGACACCGCGATGCCTGCGACAGCGAGCGTGAAGACGGCGTGTTGCCAGGCGACGCTGACAAGCAGCAGGGACATGAGCGCCGGGATGGCCGCCTTTCCGAGATCGCCTGTGAAATTGTAGATGCCAAGCGGCCCGCGCGCAGCGCGCCCATAGGCGCGTGACACGGCGGCGGACGCCAGAGGGTGCTGGGTGCTCGAGCCTGCGCCTGCTACCGCCAGCGCAAAACTCAATCCGACGATGCCGCCGGACATGCCTGCGAGTGCGTAGCCCAGCGCCGCTAGCGCCGTGCCGCAACAGAGAATGATCTTGGCGTCGATGCGCTCCGCAAGATGCCCTGCCGGAATCTGCAAACACGCCATGGTGCCGGAATAGAGCCCGCGAAAAATCGCGAGAAGGCTGTAGCTCAATGCGAATTCGGCCTGCCAGATCGGCAGCAGCACGTAGATCGTATCGGTGAAGCCGTCGTGCAGCGCGTGATTGAGCCCGGTGAGTGCAAGCGTTCGCGTGGCGCGTGTGGGGGGCGGAGGAGCCGGGGTGGGGCGTGTCGTGGTCTCGTGCTGTGTCATGGGTCTTCCGCGCTGGCGCAGCACTCGCAGAAAATCTGAAGATTGAGGTGCCAGAGCCGGAGCTTGGCGCGCGAAACGCTGCTATTCGTCACCATGAACGAGACTTGCGATCGTCACAAATCAGTAATATTCAGGTTTGGGTTAGAAAATCTCAATCATGTCCACCTTTGTCTCGCGCCGTAGTCTGCCGCCGCTGAATGCGGTCCGCGCCTTCGAGGCTGCCGCCCGTCTCGGCAGTCTGAAGGATGCGGCCGTCGAGCTGAGCGTGACCGATGGCGCCGTCAGTCAACAGATACGGCACCTGGAAGACTGGCTGGGAGCCCCGGCGCTGTTTCGGCGCTCGGTCCGGCGGGTCGTGCTGACGCCAGCCGGCGCCGCGCTACTGGCCGAATTCGGGCCGGCCCTCGATCGCATCTCGGCGGCCGTGCAGCAGCATCGAACCAGACGGCATGACGCGCCGTCCATCGTGCTGCATGTCAACGCGCTTGCGACCTTCAGTTTGCGATGGCTGTTGCGACGCATGGGCGCCTTTCGTGCGGAGCATCCCGACATCGAGGTACGTTTGAGTACGTCGAACGAGACGATCGACGCTCTGGCCGAGTCATTCGACGTTGTGATCAGAGGAGGGCCGGACACCTTTCCGGGCTACACATCGCGTTTCCTCTTTGGGGAGCGACGGCTGCCCGTGTGCAGTCCGGCCATCCTCGATCGCGCGCCACTGGCCGATATCCGCGATTTGTCGCGCCATACGCTGCTTCATGTCTCATCGATGGCGCGACTTTGGCGCGACTGGCTGACCGAGGCCGGGGAGCCCGCCCTTCGCCCGGAGGCATCCCTGACCTTCGATCATTTCTACCTGACCATACAGGCAGCGATCGACGGGCTCGGTGTGGCGATGGGCCCGACCGCACTGGTCGCCGACGATCTCGCGGCCGGGCGATTGATGACGCCATTTCCCGACATCAGTCTCTCGGCCCGAAGCTACTTCGCCTATCTGCCGGAAGCGCGACGGACCGATCCACATATCGCCGTGTTCTGCGACTGGCTCGAGCAACAAGGCCGCGATCTCGTCCGGAGCTAGCGTCGATAACACCGTCGCTTCCATGAACCGCTGGGGCAAGGCGCGAGCGGCGACGCCGATCAGAGTCGAGGCTTCCCTTTTCTGTCGCCTGGCAATGGCGCGTCGCGCGCTTGCAAGCGACTGCACTGCTTCGTTACAGGGCTCATCGCGATGATGACGGCGCTTGCGGCGCCGTCATTTGAACCAGAGCGTGGACTCATTGGACGTTCATATCCAGTGCGCGTTCCTCCTGTGATATTAATGACGCAATCGGCCGAATACGGCGGCGAGCCTTGTCGGATGACCGATATTGGTTGGACTCCGCGATGTTTTACCCCGCTAACCTGTTTGCACAGAACCCCGCTTAACGGGTCCAAGCACGACGGGCGCCGCAAAGGCGCAACGGAATTTCAGACGTCGCTATTTGGGCTGCGGGGAGATTTGTTTGTCTTATTTTGTAGCGTCTGAAGGCGCGCTGGAAACCGGTGCGGCCATTGTTGCGCGCAAGCGATCGAATAGCCGCTTTGCGGCGCTGACCTTGGAGGCGTCGTCCCGTCGCCTGCTGGGCACCAGCTCCATGGTGGCGCTCGGACTGGTCCTGGCAACATCGACGCCGTCGCGCGCCACCGACTGGACCGGCGGCACCTCAACCGACTGGTTCATCGGCACCAACTGGTCGGCCGGCGTTCCAACCAGCGCGGTCGACGTGAATATCGACACCGTTGCGCCCAATGCCACAGTGGTCGGAGCGGCCGGCGCGCAGGCGCATTTTCTCATTGTCGGCGTTTCCGGCACCGGCACGCTGGCGATCCGGAACGGCGGCACGGTGAGCAACCTCACCGGCTATCTCGGCTCCCTTGCCGGCTCGACCGGCACCGCGACGGTTGATGGCACCGGCGCGGCCTGGACCAATTCCAGCAATTTCTTTGTCGGCTATTCCGGCACCGGCACGCTGACGATCCAGAACGGCGGCACGGTGAGCAGCAACTACGGCTATCTCGGCGCCAATGCCGGTTCGACCGGCACCGCGACGGTTGACGGCGTCGGTTCGGCCTGGACCAATTCCGGCGACCTCGTTGTCGGCCGTTTCGGCACCGGCACGCTGACGATCCAGAACGGCGGCGCGGTGAGCAACGGCGGCTTCGGCTCTCTCGGCTACTTTGCCGGCTCGACCGGCACCGTGACGGTTGATGGCGCCGGCGCGACCTGGACCAATTCCAGCGACCTCTATGTCGGCAATTCCGGCACCGGCACGCTGACGATCCGGAACGGCGGCAAGGTGAGCAACCTCACCGGCGATCTCGGAGTTAATGCCGGCTCGACCGGCACCGCGACGGTGGACGGCGCCGGCTCGTCTTGGACCAATTCCGGCGACCTCATTGTCGGCGATTCCGGCACCGGCACGCTGACGATCCGGAACGGCGGCACGGTGAGCAACGTCACCGGCTATCTCGGCTCCCTTGCCGGCTCGACCGGCACCGTGACGGTTGATGGCGCCGGCTCGGCCTGGACCAATTCCGGCGACCTCTATGTAGGCCGCTCCGGCACCGGCATGCTGACGATCCGGAACGGCGGCGCGGTGAGCAACGCCGGCTTCGGCTATCTCGGCTTCACTGCCGGCACGACCGGCAGCGCGACGGTTGACGGCGCCGGCTCGACCTGGACCAATTCGAGCACTCTCATTGTCGGCTATTCCGGCGCCGGCACGCTGACGATCCAGAACGGCGGCGCAGTGAGCGACGTCACCGGCGTTCTCGGCTTCACTGCCGGCTCGACCGGCAGCGCGACGGTTGATGGCGCCGGGTCGGCCTGGACCAATTCCGGCGGGCTCTATGTCGGCAATTTCGGCACTGGCACGCTCACAATCCAGAGCGGTGGCAAGGTGAGCGACGCCGACGGCTATGTCGGCAATAATGCCGGCTCGACCGGCACCGCGACGGTTGACGGCGCCGGCTCGTCCTGGACCAATTCCAGCACGCTCAACGTCGGCGTTGCCGGCACCGGCACGCTGACGATCCAGAACGGCGGCACGGTAAGCAACGCAGGCATCGGCTTGCTCGGCGTCCATGCCGGCTCGACCGGTACCGTGACGGTCGACGGCGCCGGGTCGTCCTGGACCAATTCCGGCAATGTCTATGTCGGCGTTCTCGGCACCGGTACGCTGACGATCCGGAACGGCGGCGCGGCGAGCAGCCCCGGCGTCGTCACTATCGGCGAACTTGCCGGCTCGACCGGCACCGTGACGGTGGATGGCGCCGGGTCGTCCTTCACCAATTCCGGCCTCGTTGTCGGCTCTTTCGGCACCGGCACGCTGACGATCCAGAACGGCGGCAAGGCGAACACCTACACCAGTTATATCAACGCCGGCACCACGACGGTTAACGGCGCCGGGTCGTCCTGGACCAATTCCGGCAACCTCTCGGTCGGCAATTCCCGCGCCGGCACTCTGACGATCGAGAACGGCGGCGCGGTGAGCAACGTCACCGGCTGGATCGGCGTCAATGCCGGCTCGACCGGCACCGTGACGGTTGATGGCGCCGGCTCGTCCTGGGCCAATTCCGGCACGCTCTTTGTTGGCAATTCCGGCACCGGCACACTGACGATCGCCAATGGCGGCGCCGTCTCGACGGCTTCGGGCATGCAAATCGCCGCTTTGGCCGGCTCGACCGGCACGCTCAATATCGGCGCCGCCTCCGGCCAGGCCGCGGCCGCGCCGGGCACGCTGACCACACCCTCGGTCGCGTTCGGGGCAGGCACCGGCCGCATCGTCTTCAACCACACCGCCTCGAACTACAACTTCGCCCCGATTATCTCCGGCGCGGGGGCGGTGACGGTGGAGAACGGCACCACGATCCTGACCGCGACCAACACCTATAGCGGGGCGACCACGGTCAATGGCGGCACGCTGGCGGTCAATGGCTCCATCGCCAATTCGGCGGTGACGGTCAATGCCGGTGGCACGCTCGGCGGCACCGGCACCGTCGGCGGTGCTACCATCAACGGCGGCGGCGTGCTCGCGCCCGGCAATTCGATTGGCACGCTGACGGTCGGCGGCAATCTGGCGTTCGGCGCCGGCGGCATCTACCGCGTCGAGGTCTCGGCATCGGCCGACCGCACCAATGTCACAGGCGCCGCGACGCTCACTGGCGCCACCGTGCAGACGGTCTTCCTGCCGGGCAGCTATGTCAGCAAGAACTACACCATCCTGTCGGCGGCCGGCGGCCTCGGCGGCACCAGTTTCGGTGGCGTGAGCGGGCTGCCGAATTTTAACGTCGGCCTGAGCTACACGCCGACCGACGTGCTGTTGAATCTCACGGCGTCGCTCGGCCTCGGCGGAGCATTGGGCGGCACTCAGCAGAATGTCGCGGGTGCGCTCAACAACTTCTTCAACACTGGCGGTGCGCTGCCGCCAGCCTTTGTCGCGCTGTTTGGTCTCACCGGCGGCAATCTCTCATCCGCGCTGTCGCAGGTATCGGGCGAGACCGCCACCGGCTCGCAGCAGACGACCTTCAGTGCGATGAACCAGTTCATGGGCGTGATGACCGATCCCTTCATCGACGGTCGCGGCGATCCGGTTTCAGCGGGATCGTCCGCGGGTGCATCGGCCTATGCCTCACCGGACATGCCGCGCTCCGGTGCGGCGCGCGATGCCCATGCGATGTTCACCAAGGCGCCGGTCATGGCCGATCCGTTCGCGCAGCGCTGGAGCGTGTGGGCGGCAGGCTATGGCGGCTCGCAGACCACGAACGGCAACACGACACTCGGCTCCAACAACACGACCAGCCGCATCGCAGGCATCGCGGTCGGCGCCGACTACCGTATCTCGCCGAATACGCTGGCAGGCTTTGCGCTGGCGGGCGGTGGTACGACCTTCAGTGTCGTCAATGGCGGTTCTGGCCGATCCGATATGTTCCAGGCCGGCGCCTTCATCCGGCACAATGCGGGTGCGGCGTATCTCTCCGGCGCGCTAGCCTATGGCTGGCAGGACATCACCACCAATCGCACCGTGACGGTGGCCGGCATCGACCAGTTGCGCGCGCAGTTCAACGCCAATGCCTTCTCGGGTCGCGTCGAAGGCGGCTATCGCTTTGTCAGCCCGTGGATGGGCGGCATCGGCATCACGCCCTACGCGGCAGGACAGTTCACCACCTTCGATCTGCCGGCCTATGCCGAGCAGGCGGTCACCGGCGTCAACACCTTTGCGCTGGCCTACGCATCAAAGAGTGTCACCGATACGCGCAGCGAACTCGGCCTGCGCAGCGACAAATCATATGCGATGCCGGACGGAATCGTCACGCTGCGGGGGCGCCTGGCATGGGCGCATGGTTTCAATCCCGGCCGCAGCATCGGTGCGACGTTCCAGACATTGCCGGGTGCATCCTTTGTCGTTGGCGGCGCCGCGCAGGCCAGCGACTCCGCACTCGTCACCGCCTCCGTCGAAAAGAAATGGCTGAACGGCTGGTCCGTCGCCAGCACCTTCGAAGGCGAGTTCTCCCAGCTCACCAGGAGCTACGCCGGCAAGGGCGTAGTGCGGTATGCGTGGTGAGGTGACGACTTCCGGTTTTGGCCCATCGCATCATGTCGCTGTGCTTTCGATTAACTGGAACTATCGATTCTTGCGCAGGAATGCGTAGTCCGCCGAATAGGGCACGCTGAGAAACTGGCCGGCATGATCGCATGAACCGGTGGCAACGCCGCCTTTGGTGTTGATGCGCTGGATCACGTCGACCTTTGCGAGCTTGCCGTCGCCATGCCGGTCAGTCGCCGTCAATTTGAGCCACGGGATATCGCTCGCGGTTTTACCTGGTACGCGGCCAACCGCTTTGCCCCCCAGCGTGCTGCCATCGGTGAGTTCCCAATGCGGGCCCGCATAGTGGCGGCCTACGGTCAGTCCATTGGACAGCAGTGTGGCGATCGGCTCGCGGAAGGTCCAGGAGAGCTTGCCGTCGGAGGCGGCCATGCACTCATACACCTGAGCGCCTTCGCCGTGATAGATCGCGACAGTCGTGGCATCCGGCTCGGCAATTTCGGACGGCACCTGAGCCGCGACCGGATGTGTCAGCGCGGCGAGGGCGGCGACGAGCGCCGCCCCGAACAGCCTGCACTTCACTTTGCGTTTCATATGATCGTTCATGGGACCTCGCGCGTGATGTCTATTCAGTGACGACTTCGCCGGAGCCGCCGAGTTCCGAGGGAAAGTCCCTGAGCTTCGGCAGGCCGTCCTTCATCGGCAGCACGGCCTCTGCATAATTGACGTGGACACCGGGTTCGAAACGAAGTGTCGGGATGGTCGCCGCAAAGACATCGACCAGACCGAATGTCGGATGATTGGTCAGCAGGTGTCCACCGCATTTTGCACAATATTGCCGCTGGCTGAGCGGTGTCTTCTGGAAGCTCGCAATATGTTCGGCGCCTGCGGTGATCCGCACGGCACTCGGCTTCCACAGGCTGAAGGCATTGACCGGCCCGCCGGACCACGAACGGCATGAACTGCAGTGGCAGTAACCCATCGCCTCCGGCGCGCCGTCCACTTCCAGTTCGACCGCGCCGCAGAAACACTTTCCGACATGTGTCATCGCTCGTTTCCTCTTGCTTGTGCCTCGCCGCGAAGCGGGGCGCGCTGGGCATGCTGCTAGCAGTGCTGCGCGAGGCGAAGCGTCATTCGATCGAATGAGAGCCGATCACAGGAACAAGATGTGTCGTCGCAGAATGCGGTCAGACCGTGGCGTGCGCGCAGTGCAGTCATGGATTGCGGGATAGACAATATGATCGAAACGCTCACGCGGGCCGCCATCGTCAGCGAGGCGCGCGACTGGATCGGCACGCGCTATCAGCATCAGGCGTCGCTCAAAGGTGTCGGATGCGACTGCCTCGGCCTCGTGCGCGGCGTCTGGCGTCATTGCATCGGCGATGAGCCGGAAGCGCCGCCGCCTTACGCGCCGGACTGGGCGGAGGCACGAGGCGAGGAGGCGCTGGCGCAGGCGGCGCTGCGGCATTTGCTGCCGATTGCCGTGGATGAGGTTGGCGCCGGCGACGTCCTGCTGTTTCGCTGGCGCGACGGTTTCGTCGCCAAACATGCTGCGATTGCGAGCGGCGCGGGCACAATGATTCATGCCCATGATGGTGCGGCCGTCTGCGAGGTCGCCCTGACACCGTGGTGGCGTCGTCGTCTTGCTCTTGCGTTTCGCTTTCCCGGAGTGAGCTGATGTCCACACTGGTTCTCTCGACCGCGGGAAGCGCGATCGGTGGCCTGTTCGGCCCGCTTGGTGCGATTGCGGGCCAGCTCGCCGGTGCGGCGCTCGGCGGCGCGGTCGATAGCGCGCTATTCGGCTCAAATGATCAGACCACAAGCGGGCCGCAACTGGCCGATCTCGATGTGATGGCGTCGACCGAGGGCGCGCCGATCCCGCGCGTCTATGGCCGTGCGCGGTTGAGCGGCCAGGTGATCTGGGCGACGCGGATCGAGGAAGTTGCAACGTCGGAGGCGGTGCCGACCAATGGCGGCAAGGGTCTCGGCGGCGGGCCGGCCACAACGACGACGACCTATAGTTACTTTGCGAATTTCGCGGTGGGCCTGTGTGACGGCGTGATCGGCCGCGTCGGGCGGATCTGGGCCGATGGCAAGCCGCTCGATCTCGATGGCATCAATCTTCGCGTCTATCGCGGCACCGAAGACCAGATGCCGGACGGGCTGATCGTTGCGAAAGAGGGCGCGGGCAACGCGCCGGCCTATCGCGGGCTGGCTTATGTCGTGTTCGAGCGCTTGCCTCTCGCGAATTTCGGTAACCGGCTTCCGCAACTGTCCTTCGAGATCATCCGGCCGATCGGCCTGCTCGAACAGATGGTGCGCGCGGTGACGCTGATCCCCGGCACCACCGAATTCGGCTATGAGCCGTCCACGGTGGTGCAGCTGCTAGGCCCGGGACAATCGGCGCCGGAGAACCGTCATCACGGCTCGGCGCGGTCCGATGTGGTGGCGGCGCTGGATGATCTGCAGGGCCTGTGCCCGAACCTGCAACGCGTCGCCATCGTCGTGGCGTGGTTCGGCTCGGATCTGCGCGCCGAATATTGCGTGGTGCGGCCGGGTATCGACAATCCCGCCAAGACGACCAGCCCGCTGTCCTGGTCGGTGACCGGCGTCACGCGACCCTCCGCCTATGTGGTGTCGCAAATCGACGGACGCGCGGCATTCGGCGGTACGCCGTCCGACGACAGCGTCATGCATCTGATCGGCGAGCTGAAAGCGCGCGGGCTGAAGATCACTTTCTATCCCTTCGTCATCATGGACGTGTCATCCGGCAATGGCTTGCCCGATCCGTGGAGCGGAGCGGGCACGCAACCGGCCTATCCCTGGCGCGGCCGCATCACCTGTGATCCCGCACCGGGACGACCGGGCTCGCCTGACGGCACCGCAACGGCCGGCGCGCAGATCGACAGTTTCTTCGCCGGAGGTGTCTGGAACTATCGCCGGATGGTGCTGCACTATGCGCAGCTCGTATCGCTTGCCGGCGGCGTCGATGGCTTCCTGATTGGCTCGGAATTGCCGGGGCTGACGCGCGTGCGCTCGGCGCCCGGCGTCTATTCCGCTGTCGCTCAACTGATGGCGCTCGCAACCGACGTGAAGGCGATCGTCGGGGGCGGCACGGCGGTGACCTATGGCGCGGACTGGACCGAATACGGCGCTCATGTCGTTGGCGCGGACGCGTCGGAGATCCGTTTTCCGCTCGATCCGCTCTGGGCATCGGCCGCGATCGATGCGGTCGGGATCGATTACTACGCGCCGCTATCCGACTGGCGCGATGAAGCCGATCATCTCGATCGCGATCTCGCCGACACGATCTATGATCGCGCCTATCTGCGCGGCAATGTGGCCGGCGGCGAGGCCTATGACTGGTACTATCCGGATGACGATGCACGCGATGCGCAGGATCGTGTTGCCATCACCGATGGTCTCGGCAAGCCGTGGATCCATCGCGTCAAGGATCTCTGGAACTGGTGGGGCAATGCGCATCATGAGCGCGTCGGCCATGCGGAGCTCGGCAGCGCGACCGCATGGGTTCCGCGCAGCAAGCCGATCTGGCTGACGGAAGTCGGCTGTCCCGCGGTCGACAAGGGCGCCAACCAGCCGAGCGTGTTTCCCGATCCGAAATCGTCGGAGAATTTTGCGCCGTATTTCTCCAGCGGCGTCCGCGACGACCTGATGCAGCGGCGTCATCTGGAAGCATTGATCTCCGCCTTCGATCCGGCCTTCGGCGCCAGCGACGCGGAGAATCCAGTGTCGCCTGTCTATGGCGGCCGCATGATCGACGTATCCGCCATTCACATGTGGACCTGGGATTCGCGGCCCTATCCAATCTTTCCCGCGGCCGATGACATCTGGGGCGACGGCGCCAACTGGCATACCGGTCACTGGCTGAACGGCCGGCTCGGCGGTGCGCCGCTGGATGCGCTGGTCGAGAGGCTGGCTGTTGACGCCGGCGTGACGGGGATCGATGCGTCGGCACTCTTGGGTGGCTGCGATGGTTATGTGGTGGACCGGCCGATGGCGCCGCGGGCGATGATCGAGCCGCTGTCACTGGCCTATGCCTTTGATGCGACGGCGGCCGATGGCACTTTGCGTTTCATCCCGCGCGGCGGGCTGCCCGCAGCGGAATTCACCGAAGACGATCTGGTGGCAGCCGATGACGGCGCGCTGGCGCGGCTGGTGCGCGCGCAGGAGACTGAATTGCCCCGCCAGGTCAGTATCGGTTTCAGCGATGCGCTGACGGACTATCGGCGCTCGGCGGTGACATCGCGCAAACTCACCGGCGGCGCGAGCCGCATGCTGCATGCGGACCTTGCCGTCATCACCAGCGATATAGCGGCGACGCAGCGCGCCGAGGTCTGGCTGCAGGACCTGTGGGCCGGGCGAGAGCGGGCCGAATTCGCGCTCGGCATGAACGCGCTGGCGCTGGCGCCGGGCGATGTGATTGGGCTGACGCTGAACGGGCGGCGACGGCTGTTCGAGATCAGCGGGCTCGTCGATACACAGGCGCGGCAGGTGACGGCGCGCGGCATCGATCCCGACGTGTTTGCCGTGCCGCTGCTGGCGCCCGAGATCAAGCTGCCGCCGGTACCGGCGGCGCTCGGGCCGGTGCAGGCGATCGCGCTGAACCTGCCGGTGATCGACGGCGCCAATGCCGACGTGCTGACCCGGCTCGCGCTGTTTGCCAATCCATGGCCGGGCTCGGTGGTGGTCTGGCAATCCAGGGATGGCGCGAGTTTCCAGGTGGCCGCGGTTGCAGCGACGCCCGCGGTCATCGGCGAGACGCTGGATGCGCTGCCGGCCGGGCCGACCGCACGATGGGACAATGCCACGACATGTCGCGTGCGGCTGCATGGCGGTGCGCTGGCTTCGCTATCGGATGCGCGGGTGCTGGGCGGCAGCAATTCCGCAGCCGTGCAGAATGCGGAAGGCGACTGGGAGATCATCCAGTTTGCCAATGCCGAACTGGTCGAGGCCAGTACCTATCGTCTGTCGCGGCTGCTGCGCGGGCAGGCGGGTTCGGAATCCGCAATGGCAGCGCTGTTGCCGGCCGGTGCGCCATTCGTGATGCTCGACAGAAGCCTGGTGCCGATCGCACGGGGCCTCGACGCACTCGAACGACCGCTCTCGCTGCGCGTCGTCGGCAACGGCCGCAGCCATGACGACGCCTCGGCGGTCGCGCTGGTGCTGACGCCGGATCGCAGCGCGCTGCTGCCACTGGCGCCGGTGCATGTGAAAGCCGCGCGCAAGGCGGACGGCGTCCACATTTCCTGGATCAGGCGCACGCGTCTCGACGGCGATGGCTGGAATGCCGAAGTGCCCCTCGGCGAAGACGGCGAGGCGTACCGGCTGGAGATCCTCGACGGTAGCTCCGTCGTCCGCAGTATCGTCTGCACCACAGCGCAAGCGCTCTATGCGGTGGCCGACGAGGTCGCCGATTTCGGCGCGCCGCAGCCGAGCCTGCATCTGCGCGTCGCGCAGCTCTCCGGCACGGTGGGGGCGGGCCATTCCACGGAACTAATCCTGACGCTCTGAGGCCGATATGACCGACACGCCAAATCTTGGACTGCCCTTCATCGATGGCGGGCAGGCGCAGAAACACGTCACCCATAACGAGGCGCTGCGCATTCTCGACGCCGCGATCCAGATCTCGGTGCGTGATATGACGCGGACCGTGCCACCGGCATCGCCGGTCGAGGGCGAACGCCATGTGGTGGCCGCGGGTGCGAGCGGTGCCTGGAGCGGCCACGCACTGGCGATCGCCACGTGGCAGGATGGCGCCTGGGCGTTTCTTGCGCCGAAGCCTGGCTGGTGCGTCTGGTCCATCGCCGATGACGTGATGGTGGTGTTCGACGGCACGCTGTGGCGTGCCGTGGGCTCCCCCTCGCTGGACAGCGTGCCGCATCTCGGCATCAACACTTCCGCCGACAGCAGTAATCTGCTCAGCGTCAAATCCAACGCCGCATTGTTTGCAGCGATTGGCGCGGCCGATGCAGGCACCGGTGACATGCGGGTGCAGGTCTCGAAGGACAGCGCGGCGCGCGCGGCGTCGGTCGTGTTCTCGGATGCCTATTCCGGCCGGGCGGAATTCGGCCTGATCGGCTCCGATGCGTTCAAGCTGAAGGTCTCGCCGGACGGATCAAGCTGGATCGAGGCCCTGATGGTGGACCCGGCGAGCGGCAATGCCACGCTGCCGCGCGGGCTGTTGCTGACCGGCGTCGTGGCTCCGGCCGAGCTCACTGCGAATGTGAATGATTACGGCCCGGCAGGCGCCGCCGGGGCTGCGGTGCTGCAGCTGTCGGCAGACGCGGCGCGCAGCGTTTCGGGGCTGGCCGGCGGCAGCGAGGGACGCATCGTCAGCCTCATCAATGTGGGCGGCCAGCCGATCACGCTGCTGGACGACAGCGCCGCATCCGCAGCGGCCAACAGGTTCGCGTTCGGCGGCCATCTCACGCTGATGGCGAAGCAGGGCGCACTGCTGCGCTACAACGGCACCGCCGCCCGCTGGCAATCGATCTCCGGCGGCACCAGCATCCGTGCCGACAGCGCCCAATCCCTCACAGCCACGCAGCAGGCGCAGGCGCGCGCCAATGCCGGCGTGCTCGGCCGCAATCGCATCATCAACGGTCAGTTCGCCATCAATCAGCGCGGTGCAGGAGGCGGCGTGACCGACAACGCCTATAGCGCCGACCGGTGGCGCATGATCGGCGAGTTCACGTCGGCCACCATCTTCGCCGACAATTTCAATGCAGCGGGCGGCAACGTTCCCGGCGCGGTCTTTCAGTTTTCAGGCTCGACAGACAAGGGCGGGTTCTTCCAGGTCATCGAGGGGCGCAACTGTAAGGATCTGCGGGGCAAGACCGTGACGCTGTCGATGCTGATGCAGGTCGGCAATGCGCGCCTGGGCAATATGAAGGCGGGCATTGCGCAATGGGGCGGTACAGAAGATGCCACGACCGGCGATCCCGTCGCGTCATGGGGCGCCGATGGCGTGACGCCGACGCTGGCGGCGAACTGGAGCTGGGCCAACACGCCCGCCAATCTGAATGTCACGACGAGCTCGGCCCAGTATAGCGTGAGCGCCGTGCTCAATGGCACGTTCAACAACCTCGCCGTCGTCGTCTGGAACGATGACAAGTCGTATACCGCCAACGACACGTTCGGCATCACGAATGTGCAGCTGGAAGAAGGAGGCGTCGCGACGACGTATGATCAGCGGCTCTACGGGCAGGAATTTGGGTTATGTGTTTCATACTTCCGGACGTTGGAGGGGCTCACAGGCGTCGCGGATAACAGCACAACAACAATCAACTTTAATGCGATTCTGCAGCCACCGATGAGACTCGCTCCGACTGTTGCAACCGTAGGGACTTTTACTACATCGGATAACTACGTTGCTAACCCCTCTACCGCATCACCCAGCGTAAGTGGGAACATCTTGAGTGCAGCAGGTGGTCGTATTTCTGTCACCGGGTTTTCGGGGCTCACAGTCGGACGTTGGTACGCCATGATCGGAAACAATTTTGGTGTTTTGAGAGTCTCTAGCGAGATATAGCAGCAGGTCGCTTGGCGGTCACGCTGAAGACGAGTCCGTTGGTTTCTGATTTCTGCAGATCATATGACCATCCCGCTCTTCGAAGCATTTCCGCGAAGTATGCTTCTTGAAACCCGAGTTCCATCCACCCATAGGAGCGCATCGCTCTCAGGGATAGGCCATCAAAACGCGGTCCCCAAGGATAAGGAACTGCGTGACGCCACGGTCCGTTCGGGTCGATAATTGGTTCAGGGCCGAATACTATGAAACCGTCTGGCTTCAACATCGATGCAATGTGATCCAGCAATTCACGATGCCGTATAGCGTGGTGATAGGATTGATAGAAAAAGGCGCGATCGAATTTCTGATCACCGAGGTCAGCGTCGAAGCCGCCATGGATTGCTTCGATGCTTAGTTTCATTCTTTGAGACTTTTCCCTCACAACGTCGATGCAAGTCTTCTCGATATCGACGACAGTTACGGAACATCCAAGGCGTGCAAGATGCAATGATATTTCAGCGTCCCCGCACCCAAACTCAACTACTGACATGCCTGGCTTGACGTCGAGTTTTTTGATGACGTGCCCGTAGCTCTCCAAGTGGTTTCCTAGCCATTCGCTGGACCCTTGGTAAGCGGAAGGCGTTGCTATCATTTCTTCGAAGCTGATCGGGGACAATTCCATTGTCTGAGCGTCGTAATTCGATCGGCCCGATATTCTTGCGTGAAGTGCAAGAACAGCTTGCATGTATTCTTCTGAAAACGGGTCACTCGGAAAGTGATTGATCTCGATCGGCATCAAATAGCTATTTGACAGGATGTGGACCATGTCACGATCGCCTGTTGCACGAAGTTCACGATCGAACTCATCAAACTCTTCAATCGACGAAAACTTGCGCATTTCCGGTGCTGATTGCGCCAGAAGTTGCACAGGCTCTGGAGTATGCACCACTCGCTGGGGCGTCGAGCGCCGTGATCGTTTGAGAAATGGTGCTAGTAGGCCTGTATTGAACATTATCGCGCTCCGTGCGATGGAATTCTATCTGTGCAACCAAGCACGTAAGGCGACCGTCGATCCCATTCTACTGGCCGCTTTGCAACGTGTCGTGAGCCTAAACTTGAGCGGCTCTATAAGGTTAGCCTCCGGCGGCGTATCGCCCCTCTATTTCAATCTCGCTTGTGGCTGGGTTCAGGCCGACGCCGAGATTTAGGTCGTTGCGCGAGCGCAACGACCTCCTCCAAGAGATGACGGGCCTTTCTATCAGGTGGAAAGAAATCGTCGCGAGTGCGGCTGAGGAAAAGAACAAGATGAGAAAATATACCCAGTCTGTCTCGTGGCCAAAATGTCGAAGTGCCCATATGATCAGGAAGTGGTTGAGAAAAATCCCATAGCTTAGATTTCCGAGAACATCGTCAATTTTGAAGTGAGGCAGTCGTCGCGTGATCGCAAGCGCGGGAATAGCAAGAACTACACCCAAAAGAACCTCTTTTATCATTGGTGAGGTTGTGTCGTTCGGTGGAAAGAATACCGCAGATGCGGCAGCCAATACCCACACGGTAACGGGGATGATCTTCGATAAGCGGTCGCGTCCGGAAAATGCAGCGCCCGTTAAGAAAATGAATAGCACGCCCGGCAATAGTCGATAGCCGAACATGTCGGAGTCAATCGCGCCGATGTAGGCCGCTCCAAAAACAAGCAGCGATGCGGGCAGCGATATCCATCGCGTTTTGGGTGAGAGGAGAAAAAATGGAGCAACAAGATAGAAGGTGATCTCAAGCCCGAGACTCCAAGCTGGTGGAATGAGCATGCAGCTCTCGAGGTTCCCGAACTGAAAGAAATTGAGTGGAATAACGAGTGCGTTAAGAGCGACCTTGCCTCCGGTACAACCACTTGAGAATACGTCCCTGTAGCCGGTCCACCAAAGCATCAATCCTCCAAGGAGGCAGTACAACCAAAACTGTGGGAAGAGGCGAGCGGCGCGATCCAGATAAAAGTGTCCGACGCGGCCAACCGAACCGTAGTGCTTCTCAACCAGTAGAGCCATCACATAGCCGCTGATCATGAAGAAAGATACGACGGCAACCACGCCAGTGTTGTAGCCAAAGAACACCGTGCCGGTGTGTGACAACGCAACCACGATAGCCAATGCAAAACGTAAAGTTCCCACGCCCAGCCCCTTGCCTCTAGCCGAGTAACCTATAGTCGCTCAGCTACTGCGTAAACATGCAACGCGGGGATTCCCCTGTCTGAGAAGCCTGAAAAATGCCGTCAAGATCGGTCGCGTGGCGGCAGAGCTTCTTGCTTAGGGCGTTTTGCCCTTGACGCGACGATGCGAGTTTCGGCCAGCCTCATGCGACCGGCTAATTATGCATAGATGAACGCTTCTAGGAGTGAGCTGGCAGTCACAGCGCCTACACCCGTAGCGATCCAGGCTCACTACAGGATGACCACCGGAAGCCTGCATTCCAGGGCGGCCACTCCTGTAGATATGCACCGGGCCTGGATGCCGAATTCGAGCTCGGGAAGGTCAAACTCAAGCCGCACCTCGCCATTCTGTCGGGCGAGATCGTCAACCGTCAGTTCCTTGACCGCCAGGACCTGGGCCTTGTTGCCGAGGACGTCGCAGCGGACAACCACCGCGTTCTTGTCGGCCACGGCCTCGGCCTTGATGCTGAAGCTCGCCGAATGAGGTCCCGCCTTCAATGGCATGTAGGGGCCATAGACAAGGACTCCGGCGGCGCCGGCTGCACAGGAGACTGACTTGTTCCCGGGCGAACGCGTTCCGACGATCGTCTGAAATCTGCCGGATCTCTCAACCCAGGCGGTCTCGAAGATTCCATCGACGAAGGATTTCAGTTCGTCGGGCTTGGGCGTTCCCGTCTTCCTGGCTTCCATCCACCAGATCAGCGAGTCGTTCGGGTTCGAAGATGCCGCTGCAATGCGCTCAACGGCAGGCCAATCCGCGGGACTGTCATTTGGCGCAAGCGGCAGAACGCGTCCTGTGTCCGGGTCTCTGGCGATCCAGATGCCCTTCATGGCAGTGACTTCAAAGCCGGACAGTTCGGCAAGTCGCCGCGCTTCATCGGGCGTAAACTCGATGGTGTGCTCGGGATGGCTCCAGATCAGCGGCTCGGTCACCAAACGGTTGGGGCTGTCGACAACGAGAACTGCGCCAGGCTTCAGCACGCGCCAGCTTTCGAGGAAAAAGCCGATGACGTCTTCGGGCCAGAGATGCTCGAGATTCTCACCGGAAAATACGAGCTCGCATTCCTCGTCTTTGACGCCCTCCATGTTGCCGACCGTGTTCACGATCCAGTCGACATTTCTGGGGAGGTCATCCGGCTTGGGGCTGTAGAACTCGATGCCGATGTGGCGCCCGGCATGCGTCGTTCTCGATGCCACCCAGTCGAAATACCAGGTGCCGGCACAGCCCGCGCTCATGATCGTCCCGGACACGCGCGGCATCGCGCGCAGGAATGCCGAGCGGGAGTCGTGCAGCACGTGACTGATATCGGGAAAGTTGGGCTGGGATCCGGCCGCCGCGGTGGTTCCCTTACCATCGCCCTCGACCTTGCTGGCAATACGCTCCAGCATTGAGAGCATCTTGGTAGTGTGAAGCGCACGCTCGCGCAATCCAAGCAAGATTGACTTCATCGTTCCTCTCAAGCATGCGCGCGGCGACGCGCATAGCAGTGGCGGCTGGTTCGTCGCCATACGCAGCGGCGTCGGCCGTCATTGGCTATCGCATTAATGTGAGGCGGACAATGCTCGGCGGGCCACGATCCCTTTGAATCAGCCGCGCTGCACAATTTCCAAGCCGTCCCGTTTCCGGGGCGGCTTTTTGATTTCATGACAACGGAAAATCCGAAATGACCGATCTGGACGCGTTGAGGCAGGCGCTCGACAGGCTGTGGCCGAATGGCGATCAAAAGATCCCCGGGCTCAGGGCCGGCATCATCGCGACCGCGCCTGAGGTGTTTGTGCGCTACGGCATCTCCACGCCTTTGCTCGTCGCGCATGTGATGGCGCAGATCTCACACGAATGCGGAGCAGGGCGCGACGTCGTCGAGAACATGAACTACAGCGCCGGGCGGATGATGCAGGTCTGGCCGTCGCGATTTCCGACCATGGCGAGTGCGCAACCTTATGCCGGCAATCCGCGGGCGCTGGCCAACAAGGTCTATAACGGCCGCATGGGCAACGCCGTCGGCTCCGATGACGGCTGGAATTTCCGCGGCCGGGGTGGGTCGCAGACAACGGGCCGCGAGGGCTATGAGCGGGTGAAGAAGGCCACGGGGATCGATGTGGTCAGCCATCCCGAATACCTGATCGATCCGCGTTACTTCCTCACTTGCGCTGTGTCGGATTTCATCAATTGCGGCTGCCTGCCGTTCGCGAAAGCCGACGATATCGTCGGCGTCACACGGCGGCTCAATGGCGGAACCGTGGGCCTCGCCGAGCGCAAGGCGTGGCTGGCGAAATGGAAGGCTGCGCTGCGCGATGTGTCGCTGGCAACCGCGCCGTCCGTGGGGCTGCCGCCCGCGGGGCTATCGCCCGTGATCACATCGCCGCCGCTGGCGCCCGAACTGCCGACAGCCAGGCCCACCAATCTTTCCGCTTTCATCGCGGCGCTTGTTGCGGCCTTCCGGAGGACATGACCATGGACTGGGGTGACCTTGCCAAACAGGTGATTGCGCTGGGCGCGCCGATGCTGGGGACGGCGCTGGGGGGACCGCTGGGCGGCGTGGCCGGCGAAATCCTCGCCAAGGCGGTGGGTTCGGTGACGCTGACGCCGGCTGCGGTGCAGGCGGCACTGCCGGCGGCCGATCCAGCCAAGCTGGCCGAAGCCGAGGCGCATTGGGCCGACATGATCCGCGCCGAGGCCGAAACCCAGCGCGCGGCGATATCAGAAACCCAGGCGACGATCCGCGCCGAACTCGCCAGCGACGATCCGCTGCAGCGCTGGTGGCGGCCGGCCTACGCGCTGGAATTGACGGTAGAATGCGCCGCGCTCTGGTGTGTGCTGATGCACGAATTCTGGACCGGGGATATCCAGACCATCAATGCGCTGGTCAACGCCACGGCGCTGCTGGTGACCTATTGGGGGTTCCGTTTCGGCGTGCTAGGCGTCTATATCAGCGGCCGCACCCGCGAAAAGGTCAGCGCGCTCACCGGGCAGGACGCGCCCGGGATGGTCGAGAAGCTGGTGAAAGCGGTCGTGAAGAAAAAGTAAGGTGGCGGCTGCCGCCATTCATGGAGTGTTCACGCGTCCGGGCATCAATTCGGGCGTGTTGAACGCGGAGAAGTCACTTGCGCCTGCTCGTCGTCGAAGATGATCCCGATCTCAACCGTCAGCTCACCACGGCGCTGACCGATGCCGGCTATGTCGTCGATCGCGCCTTCGATGGCGAGGAGGGGCATTTCCTCGGCGACAGCGAGCCCTATGACGCCGTGGTGCTGGATATCGGCCTGCCGAAGATGGATGGCATTTCGGTGCTGGAAGCCTGGCGCCGCAACAACCGCATCATGCCGGTGCTGATCCTCACCGCGCGCGATCGCTGGAGCGATAAAGTTCAGGGCTTCGATGCCGGCGCCGACGATTATGTCGCCAAGCCGTTCCATCTCGAAGAGGTGCTGGCCCGCATTCGCGCGCTGCTGCGCCGCTCCACCGGCCACGCCCAGTCCGAACTCACTTGCGGACCTGTCTCGCTGGATACCCGCACCGGCCGCGTCAGCGTTTCCGGTAATCCGATCAAGATGACGTCGCACGAATACCGGCTGCTGTCCTATCTGATGCACCATACCGGCCGCGTGATCTCGCGCACCGAACTGGTCGAGCATCTCTACGATCAGGACTTCGATCGCGACAGCAACACCATCGAGGTGTTCGTCGGCCGCATCCGCAAGAAGCTCGACGTCGATATCATCCAGACCGTGCGCGGCCTCGGTTATCTGCTCACGCCGCCGCAGCCGTGATCATCTCCGGGATCATGCGCTGATGCGCAACAGCTCGCTCGCAACGCGGCTGTTCCTGTCGGCGACGGCCTGGGTGGTGGTGATCCTCCTGCTCACCGGCATCGTCCTGTCCTCGGTCTATCGCAGCGCGACCGAGCGGGCCTTCGATCGCCGTCTCAATCTCTATCTCCGCACTTTAGTCGCCGAAGTCGCCAATCCGCCGGACGCGCCCGATCACGACATGCCATCGCTGGGCGAGCCGCTGTTCGAACTGCCGCTGTCGGGCTGGTATTGGGAAATCGCGCCCACCGAAGGGACGAAAACCGAGATGCGGGCCTCGCGCTCGCTATGGGACAAGAAGCTGCCCAAGCTCGAAGACCAGGGCGTCGAGCTGACGGCGTCGGGGATCCGCCAGGGCTATGTGGACGGGCCGGAAGACCAGCGCCTGCGCATGGTGGAACGTCCCGTCGATCTCGGCGCCGATGGCAAATTCCGCATCAGCGTCGCCGGCGACGCCACCGAGATTTTCGAGGAAACCCGCACCTTCGACTATTATCTCGGCGGCACTTTCGCTGCCCTCTCGATCGTGCTCGTGCTCACCACGATCTTCCAGGTCCGCTTCGGCCTCGCGCCGCTGAAGCGCATGTCGGATGCCATTGCCGATATCCGCTCTGGTCGTGCCGAGCGGCTGGAAGGCACATTCCCCGTCGAGATCTCACCTCTGGCGGGCGAGATGAATGCGCTGCTCGATGCCAACCGCGCCATCGTCGAGCGCGCACGCACCCATGTCGGCAATCTCGCCCACGCGATCAAGACGCCGCTGTCGGTGATCGTCAACGAGGCGAACAGCCGGGGCGTCGACCCCTTTGCGAACAAGGTCCTGGAGCAGGCCGATGTGATGCGCGATCAGGTGACGCATCATCTGGAGCGTGCGCGGATCGCGGCGCGTGTCACGATCATCGGCACCGTCACCGAGGTCGCGCCGACGCTGGAGGCGTTGTGCCGGACGATGGAGAAGATTCATCGCAACCGCGGCATCAGCATCGATCTCAACGCGGCTGCCGCGGCGAAATTCCGCGGCGAGAAGCAGGACCTCGAGGAGATGGCCGGCAATCTCGTCGACAACGCCTGCAAATGGGCCGACTCCCACGTCACCATCGACGTGCAGGTGGAGCGCACCAATGGTGCCGATCCGGCGTCGAAGCTGCGGATCGTCGTCGATGATGACGGACGCGGCCTGTCCGATACCGAGCGCGCCCAGGTTGCGCGCCGCGGCCAGCGGCTTGACGAGACCAAGCCGGGATCGGGTCTGGGTCTGTCCATCGTGGTCGATCTGGCCGCGCTCTATGGCGGCAGCCTGACGCTCGGCAAGGCGCCGATCGGCGGGCTGCGGGCCGAACTGGTGCTGCCGGGTGTCTGAGTTCCGGCCTTCTTGCGCCCCGTTGTCGCCCGAATTATCCCGTTCGTAACGTCTTTGACGTTTTCTGTGTTCCGGTTTGCGTTTGGGGTCTGCGGTCCATGGTCAAGTTCAACGCCTTCTGTGTTGCCGCCGTCGCGCTGGCGCTGGGTGGTTGCGATATGACGACGTCGGACGGCGGGCTGAGCCTCGGCACCGATACGATCGCCCGGGCCTATAGCAGCACCAAGTCGGCCGTTGGCCTGTCCGAGGAGAACGCCGCGGTGGCGGTGACCAATGCCGCCTTTGGCGGCTTGATCGGTGCGAAGCTCGGCGCCCAGCTGAATGACGAGGACCGCCGGCTGGCCTACGAGGCCCAGATCGCCGCCCTCGACCGCGGCGCCCCCGGCGCTCCGGTGCCCTGGCGCAACGCCACGTCGGGACGCTATGGCAATATCGTCGCCGGACCGGCCTATAACCAGAAGGGCCGGGAATGCCGTGGCTTTTCCCACACCGTCACCGTCAATGGTGATCTCAAGACCGCCCGCGGCACCGCCTGCCGCAGCCCTGAGGGCACCTGGGCGGCGGCCTGATCCCGGTTCCTCAACGCCTTCTTAACGGGGCGCCTGCTACAAAAATCGGTGGCGATTTTCGGTTGTAGATCGACCGGAAAGCACGGATTCCTAAGGCTGCATGAACAAAACCTCGATCGATCGCTTGCGGGAGTATTTGGCGCAACTGCCCGAGCAGTCGCAGATGCTGCTGATGCGCGAATATGAGCGCGCCATCGAACGTGGCCAGGACGTCGTGGTCGCCAATTTCGTGCTCGACCAGCTGCGCGGCGTCGTCCGTGGCCACGAGAATGCGGTGCGTCCGCGGGTCGAGGATCCGACCCGGCTGGTGTTCAAATCGCTCGAGCCGTTCCTCGTCGAGGGCGTCGGTAACGTCCGGCCCGGGCAGATCCGGCGCGCCTCGCTGCTGCCGATCTGGCAGTGGCTGGAGCGCGACACCGCAGATGCCGTGCGCGAGTTCGAGATGGCCGTCTCGGCATCGCCCGAGCCGGGCGCTTCGGACATCGAGCGCGCGGTCAAGAAATTCCAGCAGGCGGCAGCAGCCGCCATTGCCGCTGTCACGTCGGGCAATCGCGGAGCGGCCCGCATCGGGCCAACCCATGCGGTCGAGGACCTGCCGTCCATCGGCGCGGTGCTGAAGGCGCGCGAGCAACTCGATGCCTTTGCCGGTAAGCTGCCGAGCGTGCTGCGCAGCTTCGGCGATAGCCAGATTGCCTCGGTCAACAGCGCGCTGAACGTGCCGACGCTGACCACGCCGCAGGTGCTCCCATTCGCGCTGTCGCTGGTGATGCAGCGGCTGGCGGCGCCGTGGCAGATCATCCGGCTGGCCGTGAAGATCGCGGCCTCGGACGATGAAATCCGGGTGGCCGCCACCCCCTATGGCATTGCCGTGACCATGGCGCTGTCCGATCTCAATCGCGTCGCGGCCGAACTGCGCTCCGATATCAGGCGCGGCAAGCTCGACAGCGCCCCCGAACATCTCAAGATCGCCCATGACGGCGTGCGCGGCCTGCGCACCGAACTCGACATGCGCAACGACAGCACCTGGGGCCGCCAGATGGCGGCGATCCGGGTGGAGATTTCCTCGACGCTGCAGTCGGAGATCGAGAGCGTACCGGGCAGGGTGCGGCGTCTGCTGCGCCAGCGCCCTGACAAGGATATTGCCGCGACGGCGACGATCGATTTCGCCGAGGTCGAGGAGACCGTGGCGCTGATTAATTTCGTCGCGGTGTGCCGGACCTATGCCAGCGAACTCGCCATCAACGAGGTGACGCTGCGGACCTATTCCGACCTGCAGCAATATGTCGAGAAGTCCACGGAGTCGCTGGTGCAGTCGCTGCGCGCCGGCGAGCCCCGCGTGCGCAACTACCGGCAGATGCAGGCCAAGGCCGCGATCCGCTTCTGCCAGGTCTTGTTCGGCCAGGAATATGCCGCGCTGATGAGCCGCGCCGCCGAGCAGGCCATGGTCGTGGTCGAGCGTAAGCCGAAGCGGGCCGGCTGAAGCTATCTGCCGAGCATAGTGCATCGCCAAGGAGCGGAGAGGGGCGATCACCTTCAACCGCAGCGGCGACATGGAGGTTGGCGACTTCGAGGAGCCAGTGATCCTAGGTCGCTTTGGCGATGTGCCCCGCGAATTTGAATGAAGTCATTAACCATCTGTTAACCGCTCGGGCCCAGCCTCCGGCCCATGCGGTGGCGCCGGGCATTCTTGGGGACCCGGTATCCGATAGAGAGGTTGCTCGGCCGGGACGCTGAGCAGCCTCTTGCCAATTTATGTGTCCGGCTGAAGCCCGGAGGGCGGCGATGACTACGTGGTTTCGGGCAGTCACGAGGCCCTTTTTTGCTCGGCAAGCTTGTAGAGCAGTCGGAATCAACCATACTAACGCCCAAGAAGTCACATTGCCCGGATTTAACCTTAGATGGTATGCAACTAAAATTTAGTTGCTAAGTTGAGTGCCGGGAAGTTAGATGGCGGCGTGAATGGTTCATCTTCCCGGCCTCATAGAGGCCTTCAAGGCGTGCTCTGGTCCATACCCATGGCGGGACTTTGAAAAAATGATCCGAATGCTCGGATACGAGGAACTACCCACCGGCAAAACCGGCGGGAGTCGCCGTAAGTACAAGAATCCACATACGGGCCACATCATTATTCTTCACAAGCCGCATGGGCCAGAGCTCGGCGCCGGAATGGTGCGCAATCATCGTAAAGAACTTGAGGATCGAGGCATCATATGACGCATCTTCGATATAAGGATTACCAGGGGGCCGTCACTTTCGTGGACGGCACACTTCTAATCCAAATCCTGCACATCGATGACTACGTCACAACTCAGAGCGATGATGCGAGATCAGTTCAGGCTGCTTTCGAGGAGCTTGTGGACGACTACATACAAACATGCATCGAGCAGAATAAAGAGCCGTCCAAGCCATTCAAAGGATCCTTCAATGTTAGGATCGCGCCAGACGTGCATCGCGCCGTTGCCATGCGGGCGATTGAAAGTGGAATGTCGATGAACTCTTGGATTGAGAAGGCACTTTCTCAGGAGGTTTCACGCGAAGTTGCAATGAAGCGTTGGTCAAATGCTTCCTACATGGCCAAGCTCTTTGATACGTCAAAACCGTTTGCCTACTCGAAATGGCACAGTGAGACTGTTGATATTGAAGTTTCTCGCGATCCTGTGCTGGCAACTCGAGCGTTTTCCGTTTGGAATTAGGGTCGCGCTGTGATCACGAGCAAAGAAGAGCTGCTGCAGATTCAACCACTTTATCCTGTTCTCGTCGATCTTCAGTTGCTCCGCGCGGAGCGGGAGATCGATGATGATGTTGAGCGCGAAAACTTTATCAACGGCAGAGTCAACATTTATCGAGACGCACATTCAGATGTTGAGATTGCCTCTTGTGAGTTCAGCGCCGGCGAGCGATTGAAGGGGACGGATGAAGAAAACAAGAGCAACGAAGACTCATCGCGCATAGTTGAACTTCGTGCCACTTACGCGGTCGGCTTAAGGAATTCTCGAGGCCTTTCAGACAATCAAATCGAGCGCGTGTTCGAAGATGTAGCCACTGCGTCTGCTTGGCAGCTCTTTAGATCACTGTTTGCTCAAGTAGTGAGCCAGTGCACTGTTGAACTCCCTCAACTTCCGCCCCATCCTAGCAGCGTTGCGTCCGAAGTGATGCAGGGGGACGACTAGTCGTAGGATTCTGCTTTAATGATGCCGAAGACCTGCCGGCCTCAACCTTCCGTTACAGGCGCGACTTATAGGTGAGAGCAAGGTCCGGCATCACTGCACCATCAGCATAAAGTCCGTCTCGCCGACGATCCGGATCGTCGCGCCTTTGGCAATCATATCTTCTGCCTTGCGGTGTTTTGAACTCTTTTCCTGTCCTTTCGTCATCCGGAGATCCTGATCCCCGACGACGAGAATGGTGGTCTTTTTGGTGACGCTGTCGGCAACGTCCGAGCCAGCCGCGGCGGCAGCGTCGGCGGCCTCCTGCCGGGCGATTTGAAGGGCGCCGGTAAAGACAATCGTTTCGCCTGCCAGCGGCCCGTCTGACAGGCCGGACTGAGCAACCCTTTTGCCAGCATAAGCTGGCGCCTGAATTCTGCGGGGAGATGTATCGACCGTCGACGCGTACCCGATGTCGTCAACCCACCGGTGAAGCGGCGTTCCGCTGGCCTCGATCGCGAGCAGCATCAACAGCCCCGCCGCGCGGGCATCGTCGACGGCCTGATGGTGTGTAAACTCGATCCCAAACGACTTGGTCAGGTGGGCGAGGCCGTAACCGCCATTCCCTCGAAACTGATCCCACGTTCGTTTCGCGGCCTGGCAGGAATCAACCCAGGTGCAGGGCAGGCCGCCCGTCCCGTACCGACCCGCCGCTCGAGCAAGCGCGGTGCGATCGAAGGGGCTATGATGGACGATCACTGCATTTTCGAGCGCGGCGCTGATGACCGGAATAACGCGCGCCATACTGGGTCTGCCAGCAACCTGATCGGGTGTGATGCCGTGAATTCGAATATTGGCTGGATCGAAGGCGTCTTCGGGGTCCACCAGGATGTTCAGCGACTTGAAGACCGCTCCATCCTTGAAGTGCACAAGGCCCACGGAACAGATGCTGCCGAAGTGGGCGTTCGCCGTCTCGACATCGAGTGCGATGAAATCCTTGATCATTCCCAAGCTCCCAGCTTGGAAAACAGAATTCCGCAACCTCGGGGAGCGGGCAACCAGTCTTTAGCCCAACAGATCCCTGGGCTTCAAAACCCGGAAAATTTCCTTCACTTCGCCGGCGTCTAACTCGACCTCCTTCCGTGGATCGAATTGCCTGCAGGCACCTGAAGCCTGATGCACCGGACGGCATGCGGGCGCTGCCCTCACTATTGATCTAGAGCAATCGCCCGCCGGCGCCAGTCCCGTAAAAGTCAATTGCACGGCGTCGGTGGCCATGGTGTAACCCGGCAAAGACATCGTTTGGATCGACTCAAGACTACGCCGGAACCCATTGATGGCCTTATGGTTTGTGTTCGCCTTGATGACCGCCGCGGCGACTTTCGCCGTGTTGTGGCCGCTTGGCCGGACCCGCTCCGATGCCGGTGGCACCGAGGCCAGCGTCTACCGGGATCAGCTCGCCGAAATCACCCGCGATACCGCCGCCGGTCTGATCGGACCGACCGAGGCGGAAGCGGCGCGTGTCGAGATCAGCCGACGTCTGCTGGCCGCGGTCGATGCCGAGGGCGCGGCGTCCGTCGGCAGCAGTCCCCGTTTTCGCCGCGCGGTGGCGCTGGTGGCACTGATCGGCCTGCCGCTAGTGGCCGTCGGCTTCTATCTGCCGCTCGGTTCGCCTGCCATGCCGGACTTTCCGCTCGCCGAGCGCAACCAGTCGCCGAGTCCCACCCAGCCGTTGGACAATCTCGTCGCACAGGTCGAGCAGCATCTCGAGAAAAACCCGACCGATGGCCGCGGCTGGACCGTGCTTGCGCCGGTGCTGGCGAAGATCGGCCGTACCGACGATGCGGTGCGGGCGTTCCGCAATGCGATCACCTATGCCGGCGATACGGCCGCGCGCCGCGCCGATCTCGGCGAGGCCATGGCGATGGCCGCCAATGGTGTGATCACCGCGGATGCCAAGACCGAATTCGAACGCGCTGTCGCGCTCGATGCCGGTGAGGTCAAGGCACGCTACTTCCTGGGCCTCGCGGCCGAGCAAGACGGGCGTGGCAGCGACGCGGCGGCGATCTGGCGCGACATGCTGGCAAAGGGACCTGCGGACGCGCCGTGGCGTCCAGTGGTCATGGCGGCCCTGACGCGCGTCGGCGGCAGCGCTCCGAAATCAGGCCCGAACCTGCCGGCGCTGTCGGAAGACACGATCGCGTCGGTACAGGGCATGAATGCCGGCGACCGCAATGCGATGATCCAAGGCATGGTCGATCGGTTGGCCACACGGCTGAAGCAGGATGGCAGCGACGTCGAGGGATGGTTGCGGCTGGTGCGTGCCTATATGGTGCTCGGTGAGCGCGACAAGGCAAAGAGCGCGCTGGCGGATGCACGGGAGGCGGTCGGCACGGATGCCGAGCGGCTGCGCAAGCTGAACGATGGCCTGAAAGATTCCGGGCTGGATGGGTAAACGCATGATGCCGAAAAATGTGAAGCGGTTTTCGGACAACATCATGTGTCTTGAAGGTGACGCATGACGCGCAAGCAGCGACGATTGACGATGATCGGTGGAGCACTGGTGGTGCTCGCCATCGCAGCCGGACTCGTGCTCAACGCGCTGCGCGACTCCATCGTGTTCTTCTCGACGCCGCAGATGGTGGCCGAAAAGCAGATACCGGTCGGCAAACGCTTCCGTCTCGGCGGCATGGTCGAGCAGGGCTCACTGGTGCGCGGCGACAATCTGGCCGTCAGCTTCAAGGTGTCCGATGGCGGCGCGACACTGCCAGTGAACTACAAGGGCATCCTGCCAGATCTGTTCCGCGAGGGGCAGGGGGTCGTCGCCGAAGGCGCGATGGATGCGTCGGGCGTGTTCAAGGCCGATACGGTGCTGGCGAAGCATGACGAGAACTACATGCCGAAGGAAGTCGCCGACGCGCTCAAGAAGCAGGGGCGCTGGCAGGAAGGCTCTGATGGCAAGCCGGTGATGTCGCAGGGCGCTGCCAAGCCTGTGGTGACGCAGTGATTGCCGAAGCCGGACATTACGCACTGGTCCTGGCGCTCGCGCTGGCGCTGATCCAGTCGACGGTGCCGATCATCGGCGCGCGGCTGCGCGATCCTGCGCTGATGAATGTCGCGCGCTCGACCGCGCTGGCGCAATTGCTGTTCGCCGGGCTGGCGTTCCTGGCGCTGACGACGCTCTATGTCACGTCGGATTTCTCCGTCGCCAACGTGTTCGAGAATTCGCATTCCGCAAAGCCGCTGCTCTACAAGATCACTGGCGTGTGGGGGAACCACGAAGGCTCGATGCTGCTGTGGGTGTCGATCCTCGCGCTGTTCGGCGGGCTGGTTGCCGCCTTCGGCAATAATCTGCCGCTGTCGCTGCGCGCGCATGTGCTGGCGGTGCAGGGCTGGATCGCCGCGGCGTTCTATCTGTTCATCCTGATGACCTCGAATCCGTTCCTGCGCCTGGCGCGGCCGCCGCTCGAGGGGCGCGATCTCAATCCTGTGCTGCAGGACATCGGCCTCGCGGTGCATCCGCCGATGCTCTATCTCGGCTATGTCGGCTTCTCCATCGCCTTCTCCTTCGCCGTCGCCGCACTGATCGAAGGCCGCATCGATGCCGCCTGGGCGCGCTGGGTGCGACCGTGGACGCTGATGGCGTGGATCTTCCTGACGCTCGGAATCGCGATGGGCTCCTACTGGGCCTATTACGAACTCGGCTGGGGCGGCTGGTGGTTTTGGGATCCCGTCGAGAACGCATCATTGATGCCATGGCTGTCCGGCACGGCGCTGCTGCACTCCGCAGTGGTGATGGAGAAACGCAACGCGCTGAAGGTCTGGACCATACTTCTCGCGATCCTGACCTTCTCGCTGTCGCTGCTCGGGACGTTCCTGGTGCGCTCCGGTGTGCTGACCTCGGTTCATGCCTTCGCGACCGATCCGACGCGCGGCGTGTTCATCCTGATGATCCTGTGCCTGTTCATCGGCGGCAGCCTGACGCTCTACATGTGGCGGGCGTCATCGCTGAAGCAGGGTGGGTTGTTCGCGCCGATCTCGCGCGAGGGCGCGCTGGTGCTGAACAATCTGTTTCTCACCACGGCCTGCGCCACGGTGTTCATCGGCACCCTGTATCCGCTGGCGCTGGAAATGCTGACCGGGGAGAAAATCTCGGTCGGCGCGCCGTTCTTCAACCTGACCTTCGGCCCGCTGTTCGTGCCGCTGCTGCTGGCGATGCCGTTCGGGCCTTTGCTGGCGTGGAAGCGCGGCGATCTCAGAGGCGTCACGCAGCGGCTGATGGCGGCCGGCATCGCCGCACTTCTGGCGGTGGCATTGGTCTGGGCATGGACGACCGGTGGCGCGGCGCTGGCGCCGCTGGCGATCGGGCTTGGCGTGTTCGTGATTGTCGGATCGATCGTCGATATCAGCGAGCGGGTCATGCTGTTCCGCTTGCCGCTCGGTGTCGCGTTCCGGCGTGCACGCGGTTTGCCGCGGGCGGCCTGGGGCACGGCCTTCGCCCATGCCGGCATCGGGGTGGCGCTGATCGGCATCGTCTGCGAGAGCACCTGGAACACCGAATATATCGGCACCATGCAGCCGAACGACGTGGCGAAGCTTGCCGGCTATGAGCTCACGCTCAAGGATGTGACGCAGCGGCAGGGGCCGAATTTCCGTGAGAGCCTCGCGCGCTTCAGGGTGACGCGCGGCGGCGACGAGATCGGCGAGATGACGCCGTCGAAGCGCAACTTCGCGGCGCGGCAGTCCTCCACCACGGAAGCCGCGCTGCTCTCGCGCGGCGCCAGCCAGCTTTATATCTCGCTCGGCGATGAGGCCGCGGGCGGTGCGATCGCCGTGCGGATGTATCACAAGCCGCTGGTGCTGATGATCTGGTGGGGACCGGTGCTGATGGCTTTCGGCGGGCTGCTGTCGCTGTCCGACCGGCGGCTGCGCGTCGGCGCACCGAAGCCGGCAAAGGCATCGCGCGCATTGCAGCCGGCGGAGTAATGACGTGACACGCATTGTCGCAAGCCTCATGGCCGTCATGTTCCTGCTCGCTGCGCCGCTCGCGCATGCGGTGCAGCCCGACGAAATCATGAAGGACCCGGCGCAGGAAGGCCGCGCGCGCAACCTGTCGAAGGAACTGCGCTGCATGGTCTGCCAGAACCAGTCCATCGACGATTCCGATGCACCGCTGGCGCGCGACCTGCGTCTCCTGGTGCGCGAGCGCATTGCCACCGGCGAAAGCGACAAGCAGGTGCTGGATTTCCTGGTGGCGCGCTATGGCGAATTCGTGCTGCTCAAGCCGCGGCTCAACCTGCACACGCTGCTGCTGTGGCTGCTGACGCCGCTGGTGCTGATCGGCGGTGGTTTCGCCTTGTGGTGGCATAATCGGCGCCGGGGCAGGACAGCAGGCGATGATGATGCCGTGACGAAACTCACAGCCGAGGAAGAAGCGCGGATCGAGCGGCTTCTGCAGGCGCAGGACAAGTCGAACTGACCTCTATCTTTGCGCCGTCTTGCAGACCTCCCGCGTCATGCGCGGCGCTGTGCGGTTGATTTATATCAACGCATCTTTTGCGTGTGATTTCATGAGTTCTTGACGATTTTCTGGGACGTTCGCGGTCGCTTCAACTGTCACCTGCGTGGGCGATCCGATGTTCTCCGACAGCAATCTTACGATCCGTTTTCTGGTGGTCTCCGTCGCCGCCGCGTTGCTGATCTTGCTGGCGATCGGTGGTGGAACGGGCTTCGTCGCGGTGCTCTATCTCAATAACGAGATTACACGGCTGTCGGCGCTGTTCGGCGCATTGAGCGGCGAAAGCCATGCCAAAGCGATGCAGATTTATTATCAGGCGCAGGCCGCATTCTCCTATTTCCTGATGGCCTGTGCGGCGATCGGCGTGCTGGCCTCGATCGTCTGCGTGACGACCTATTTCATGGTGCGCAACGGAATCATGGGGCCACTCGCGGCGATCGTGCATGCCATGCGTGAGGTAGCTGATCAGAAGTATGAGACCTTTATCCCGGGCTCTGGAAAGTCGAACGAGGTGGGCTTGCTGGCTGCTGCGCTCGACGTGTTCAAGACGAACGGGATGGAGCGCCAACGTCTGACTGCGCAGGAATTGCAGGACGCGAAATACAAGGGTGAGCGGGCCGCCTATCTGGACGAGAAGATCCAGCGTTTCAATGCGCAGGTAACCAACGTCGTCAACAATGTCGCGCTATCGGCGACTTCTCTGCAGGGTAATGCCGAGTCCTTGTCGCAGGCCGCAAATGACACGACCTCGAAAGCGAATGCCGTCGCCGAGGCCGCCGGCCAGGCCAGCAGCAGCGTACAGACCGTCGCCAGCTCGACGGAGGAAATGACCACGTCGATCGGCACTATCAGCCGGCGCGTGACCGATGCCACGCATCGGGCGGAGGGCGTGGCAGAGCAGGCACGCAGGAGCCGCGACACCATCCACACGCTGTCAGAGGCGGCCGACAAAATCGGCGCGGTCGTGCAACTGGTCCAGGCGATCGCTTCACAGACCAACCTGCTTGCGCTCAACGCCACCATCGAGGCGGCGCGGGCCGGGGAGGCCGGCAAGGGCTTCGCGGTGGTCGCGTCGGAGGTGAAGAGCCTGGCGCATCAGACCAGCAAGGCCACGGAGGAAATCTCCCAGCAGGTTGCCAGCATCCAGGGCATCACCAGCGAGACGCGCGGTGCGATCGACGGCATTTCCAACACCATCGCCGAGATCAGCCAGATCATGACCGGCATCGAGGTCGATACGGCGCAGCAGCGCAACGCGACGCAGGACATCGCCAGGAGCGTGCAGGATGCTGCGCGCGGAACGCTCGATGTCTCGAACCACATCGTGCAGATCTCGTCGACCTCATCCGAGACCGGGCGCATGGCAAGCAACGCACGCGACGCCGCCGTCGATCTGTCGCGGCAGGCCGAGACCTTGAAGCACGAGGTAGACGGCTTCATCGCCAGCGTGAAGGCGATGTGACGCAGGAGTTCGCCCGGCTCGCCGCCGGGCCATGCTAGCCAGATGGCAGCACGGCCTGGATGTTGCGGCCGGTGCGTTCAATGTGCTCCTTCAAGATCCGCGTTGCATCGCGCGTGCGGCGTTCGATCATCGCATGGGCCATCGCCGCGTGTTCTGCAGGCACGTCGCGATCGGGCTTGTGCTTCTTCAGGAAAATCCGGCGATAGCGATCGCTCTGATCGTGCAGCGTCGCGCAGAACTGCCGCAGCAACGGCATCTGGCATGCCGAGATCAGCTCCGCATGGAAGGCGCGATGCGCGACCTCCCAGGCTTCCTGTTCGGCGGCCGAGCGTGAGCCGCGCTTGCAGCGGCTCAGCTGATGCAGCGCGCCGAGCACGCGTCCTTCCCAGGCGACATCGCCGTGTTCGATGGCTTCCTTGACGGCGAGACCTTCGAGTTCGACGCGCAGGCGGATGATCTCCGTCAGATTTTCAGCCGAGACCGGCGTGACCCGATAGCCGCGCTGGTCGATCAAGGCGACGAGGCCGTCATTCTCCAGGCGACACAGCGCTTCGCGCAGCGGGCTGAGGCTGACGCCGAAGGCCGTACGCAGGCGATCAAGATTGAGTTTGCTGCCCGGCAGCAGTTCGCCGCGCATGATCGAGTCGCGTAAGCGGGCGACCAGCGTGGTGGACAAGGTGGTCGGGATCGCGCCGGCCGTGGTGGTGCGTGCGGTGCTCATGATGGCCTATCCGATGCTCTCGAAACCGTAAAGCGAAGCCGGATTGTCCACCAGTGCCAATTGCTGCGTTTTGGAATCCGGCAGCCAGAGCGGGATGAGATCGACCAGGTCGCCATCGTTCGGCATCGCAACCGGGCAGATCGGATGTGGCCAGTTGCTGCCCCAGAGGATGCGGTCGGGACGCGCTTCGACCACGCGCGCGATCATCGGCAGCATGTCGCGATGCGGATAGGGCTCTGCAGAGAGGCGATACAGGCTGGCGAGCTTGATCCAGCAGCGGTCGGTGTCCAGCAGCCGCAGCAAGGTCCGGAACGGTTCGGAGTTGACGCCTGCCGCGGCGCTGATCCGGGCGAGGTGATCCAGCACGAACGGACTGCGGACCTGCATCAATTGTGGGGCGACATCGACGAGCTCGTTCGCTTTGTTGAAGTGCAGCACGAGATGCCAGCCGAAATCGAAGGTCTCGTCCGCGAGGCCTTGCAGATGTGCGAAAGATGCGCCGCCGCTGACGACGGTGGACATCCGGCAGCCGCGCATGCCGCGAAGGTGCATGTCTTCCAGTTCCTGCCGTGGCAGGCCCGACGGAATCACGGCAACCCCGCGCAGCCGTCGCGGATTGAGGTCGAGGGCCGCGAGGGTCGCACTGTTGTCGGTGCCATGCGCGCCGCCATGCACGATGATGGCGCGGTCGATCCCGAGCGTTTCGTGAAGCTGCATCAGGTCGTCATAGGTACAGTCTTCGGGCGTGTAGCTGCGCTGTTCGCTGAACGGAAATTCGGCCTGCGGGCCGAAGACGTGGACATGGGTATCGCAGGCACCACGCGGCATCACGAAAGCCGGACGCTTCGGATGGCGATCGGGGCCGGGGCAGGGCTTCGGCGAGGCGCCAGGCGAATGCGAACTCATGGCGACAACTCCTCCAAATAAGCGTTCTTCGTTCGTTGAAAATAAACGGTGGCAATCAGTCGATTTGACGACAGCCTTAAGTAGTGCCAACATAAAATCGACGAAGCAAGAAAAATCGATTATTTGGAGGTTCGCATGCGGCACGTGGTTTCTGCACTGGTGGCTCTGGTCATGGTTTCGCTGGTCGGCCAGGCCGCCCATGCAGGGTTTCCCGAACGCGGCATCAAGATCGTGGTGCCGTTTCCGGCCGGCGGATCGAACGATGTCGTTGCCCGCTTGCTCGGCACCAAGCTGCAGGAGCTCTGGGGACAGACGGTGGTGATCGACAACCGTGCCGGCGGCGGCGGAAACATTGGCGCGGATGCTATCGCGCGCTCACCCGCTGATGGCTATACGTTGCTGCTGACAGCGCCCGGACCGCTCGCGGTCAATCAATCGCTCTACGCGCAACTCTCCTTCAATCCCGCGCAGGATTTCACGCCGGTGGCGTTGATCGCATCGGTTCCGATCGTGCTCGCAGTCAATCCGGGTGTGAAGGCGACGACAGTGGCCGAACTGATCGCGCTCGCCAAGGCGTCGCCGGGCAAACTCAATTTCGGCTCGTCCGGTCTCGGATCAACCAATCATCTGGCGGGCGAGTTGCTGAAGGCGCGCGCCGGCATCGATATCATCCACGTGCCCTATCGCGGCGCGGCACCGGCGATGAATGATCTGATCGCCGGCCAGATCCCGATGATGTTCGACAACATGCCGGCCATTCGTCCGCAGGTTCAGGGCGGCACAATCCGCGCGATTGCGGTGGCTGGCGCAGCGCGCTCGCCTCTGTTCCCGGAGCTGCCGACCATGGCGGAGGCGGGCGTCGCGAATTTCGAGGCGTCGTCATGGTTTGGCCTCGTGGCGCCGGCCAAGATGCCGCCCGATGTGACGAAGGTGCTGATCGACGGGGTGACCAAGGTGCTGAAAGACCCCGACATGGTGAAGCGTCTCGCCGATGTCGGCGCCGAGCCCGGCACGTTGTCCGGGGATGCGTTCGCCGCGTTTCTGCGTACCGAGTCCGAAAAGTGGGGGCAGGTGGTCAAGACGTCGGGTGCCAAGGTCGAGTAGGACGTTGCGACACGATCGATTTGAAAACGGGAATCATATGACGAAGAAAAGTGCTGAACTCGACGAGTTGAAATCACGCTACGAGGCCATGATTGGCTTCACGCCGCCGAAGATCGCCAAGCGACTGGAACTCGGCATGCGCGTCGATCCCGATCTGGTGACGGCGCTGGAAGACTGGCGGATTGCGGCGCTGACGCCGACTGCGCTGGACCAGAAGACCGTGCAATTGATGTCGTTCGCGATCCTGCTGGTACAGACGTCCGAAGCTGCTGCCAATCACGCAAAGGCTGCGATCAAGGCCGGCGCCACGCTTGAGGAACTGCACGCAAGTGCCGGTATCGCTGCACTGTTCCGCGGCGTTGCAGCCTTCAACATGGCCGGGGAGATCCTTGCCGGTCTGTTTCCGGAGGCGGGTCAAAAGACCAGCGGCTGATTCCGCCGCTGCACCTGCTGATATCGGGGTGATTCAGGCGCGTTCTTCCCTGCGTCACCCCGCCACACCTGCATTCCTCACTGCATCCCGCAGATTACCAAACCTTAATTCCCCTGCCAGCCCGCGGTAAGGTGGGAACCTCCATCTTCAGATCACACAAGGCGCCTTGCCCCCTGCGCCGTTGCTCTGGAGATTTTCTCGATGTCCGACCGCCCCAACGATTTTTCCGAACTGCCGTCCTACAAGGCGTCCCGCCGCTCGCTGTTCTCTGCGCGCAAATTTGCGCTGATGGCGTCGGTCGTTGCCGGCCTTGGTGTTGCCGCTTATGGCCTGTCGCCCTCCAATGACCCGATCAATATCTTCACCACCACTGCGCATGCGCAGGTTGACAAGTCGGTGAAGTCGCAGGCCGCACAGCCGGTCGGCTTTGCCGACATCGTCGAGCGCGTGAAGCCGTCGGTGATCTCGGTCAAGGTCAACATGAAGGAGAAGGTCGCATCGAAGGATGACGACAATAACGGCGACTCGCCGTTCCAGCCGGGCTCCCCGATGGAGCGCTTCTTCAAGCGCTTCGGCCAGGACGGCATGCCGCCGGGCATGCGCGGTGGTCCGCGTGGCGGCCGTGGCGTCGTGAGCGGTCAGGGCTCGGGTTTCTTCATCTCGGCTGACGGTTTCGCTGTGACCAACAATCACGTGGTCGATGGCGCCGACAAGGTTGAGGTCAATACCGATGACGGCAAGACCTATTCAGCCAAAGTGATCGGCACCGATCCGCGTACCGATCTGGCGCTGATCAAGGTCGAGGGCCGCACCGATTTTCCATTCGCCAAGCTTGCTGAAGGCAAGCCGCGGATCGGCGACTGGGTGCTGGCAGTCGGCAATCCGTTCGGCCTCGGCGGCACCGTGACCGCAGGTATCGTTTCGGCCTCGGGCCGCGACATCGGCAGCGGTCCCTATGACGATTTCATCCAGATCGATGCGCCCGTGAACAAGGGCAATTCGGGTGGTCCGGCTTTCGACACCTCGGGTGAGGTGATGGGCGTCAATACCGCGATCTATTCGCCGTCCGGCGGCAGCGTCGGTATCGCGTTCTCGATCCCGGCGTCGACGGTGAAGCAGGTCGTTGCGCAGCTGAAGGACAAGGGTTCGGTCTCGCGTGGCTGGATCGGCGTGCAGATTCAGCCGGTGACCCAGGACATCGCCGATAGTCTCGGCCTGAAGAAGGCGGAAGGCGCACTTGTCGCCGAGCCGCAGGCGGACGGCCCGGCAGCCAAGGCCGGCATCAAGTCGGGTGACGTCATCACCGCGGTGAATGGCACGCCGGTCAAGGATGCACGCGAACTCGCCCGCACCATTGGCGGCTTCGCGCCGGGCAACACGGTGAAGATCAACGTGCTGCACAAGGGTGAGGACAAGGTTCTGTCCATGACTCTCGGCCAGTTGCCGAACACGGTGGAGGCGAAGGCCGACATCGACGGCGGTGACAAGGGATCGTCGTCGCGCGGTACCGATGTGCCGAAGCTCGGCCTCACGGTCTCGCCCGCGAGCAGTGTCGCCGGTGCCGGCAAGGACGGTGTCGTCGTGACTGGCGTCGACCCGAAGAGCGCCGCTGCCGAGCGTGGCTTCAAGGAAGGCGACGTCATTCTCGAAGTCGCCGGCAAGAGCGTGACCAATCCCGGCGATGTGCGCGAGGCGATTGTCGCCGCGCACAACGACAACAAGAACAGCGTGCTGATCAGGGTTCGCTCGAACGGTTCCTCGAAGTTCGTGGCCGTTCCTCTCGCCAAGAGCTGATAACGGCTGATCACCGCACATGAACGGAGAGTGTCGCCGGCATAGTCGCCCCCGCTGACGGCTCTTTCCAGGGGGCGAGCCACAAACTCGCTCCCACTGCTTCCTTTCGATGGAAAACAGCCCCCTTCCGTTGAAAGGCTAATGGGCGGTGAAGTTTCCCCCAGCTTCACCGCCTATTCTTCTTTCTGCCCCAAAGGATAACCGGCGGGCATCCCGCCGCCTTGCATGAAAGCCCGGTGCGCGCCATGGTGACCGAGACTCACAAGATCCACAGCGAATCCGATCCCCAGATGCGTCTGCTCATCATCGAAGACGACCGCGAATCCGCCGACTATCTGGTCAAGGCTTTCCGTGAGGTCGGCCATGTCGCCGATCACGCCAGCGATGGCGAGGAAGGTTTCGCGCTTGCCGATTCCGGCGATTACGACGTGCTGGTGGTCGACCGCATGTTGCCGAAGCGTGATGGACTTTCCGTCATCGGCGGTCTGCGCGACAAGGGTAACCGGACGCCGGCACTGATCCTGTCAGCGCTGGGCCAGGTCGACGACCGCATCAAGGGCCTGCGCGCCGGCGGCGACGATTATCTGCCGAAGCCTTATTCATTCGCCGAGCTGCTCGCGCGCGTCGAAGTACTGTCGCGCCGCCAGGGCGGTCCCGCCGAAGAGACGACCTATCGCGTCGGCGATCTCGAACTCGACCGGCTGTCCCACGGCGTGACGCGCGGCGGCCAGGAACTGATCCTGCAGCCCCGCGAATTCCGGCTGCTCGAATATCTCATGAAACATGCCGGGCAGGTGGTCACCCGCACCATGCTGCTGGAAAACGTCTGGGATTATCACTTCGATCCGCAAACCAACGTGATCGATGTCCATATCTCGCGCCTGCGCTCGAAGATCGACAAGGGTTTTGACCGTCCGCTGCTGCACACCATTCGTGGCGCCGGCTATATGGTCCGCGACGGCATGAAGTAAGCGGCGAGGGCGTTTCGTCCCCGCCGCCTTGACGGGATCAGCCCTTGAGCCAGTCGTCGAGACCGATCGCTCCGATGCGCGCGTTGGCATCGGGCGTCAGGGAGCGATCATTGATCGGCGTGCCGAAGTAACCGACATGAATGTCGGCGATGACCTGGCGTGGGTCCTGCTTTGCCGTCAGATATTTGCGCCCGAGTGCGTCGATCGGGAGCGGATCGGGCCCGGCCACCTCGACGACGCCGTTCACTGGCGCGCCCAGGGCCACGTCCACCATGGCGGCTGCCACGTCCGCGGATGCGATGGGCTGGATCAGAGCCGGCGCCAGACGGACCACGTCGCCGTCTATGCCGCCTTGCACGATGGCAGGGATGAATTCGAAGAACTGCGTCGCCCGCAGGATCGTGTAAGGCATTCCGGACGCCTTGATGAGATCCTCCTGGACCAGCTTGGCACGGAAGTAGCCGCTGGCCTGAAGGCGCTCGGTCCCGACCACGGACAGGGCCAGATGATGCTGGACGCCTGCGGCTTTTCCCGCCGCGAGCAGGTTACGGCTGGATGTCTGGAAGAATTCCATCACCGGCTCGTCCTCGAATGATGGCGAATTCGCCACGTCGATGACGATGTTTGTCCCGGACATGGCCTCGGCCAGTCCTTCCCGCGTCAGGGTGTTGACGCCCGTCGACGGCGAGGCGGCGAAGACCTTGTGGCCCAGCTTCCTCAAGCCGCTTACGACCTGCGTACCGATGAGGCCGCTACCTCCGATGACGACGATTTTCATGATATTTCCTCCCTTTCACACGGTGATGATCGTGTAGGCGGACCATGCGCTGCGGTGCACAGGAAGACTTTGCCGCAACCTTCGTTTTCTCTTGAGTTTCGCTTGGATGTTCGTTCAGAAGAGGGCAGCTGGCACGTCACCGCCGATGACGCGCGACGGGCCAGCTTGTGGGGTCGATTCTGTTGCCTCCTGAAGGCCTTGGCGGTTCATTGCCGCCGGCCGAAAACGCAGGCAATCATGGAGCGCCGAGTGCCGTATCTGTTCGCAGGCTATGCCCTCGATCCCAACCGCAGAGAGCTGTCGCATGGCAGCGACAAGGTGGCGATTACGCCGCAGGCTTTCGACCTGCTGCTGCATCTGGTGCAGAACCGCGACCACGTCGTCAGCAAGGATGCCCTTCTCGATGCCGTGTGGGCGGGACGGATCGTCTCTGAGTCGACGCTGGCCAGTCACATCAATGCGGTACGCAAGGCGCTGGGCGATAGCGGCGATGAACAGCGGCTGCTGAAGACCGTGGCGCGCAAGGGCTTTCGTTTCGTCGGCGATGTGACCGAGACTGCAATGCCCGTGCGGCCTGACGCGGCGGTTGCCGATCACGCCACATCGACGGCGAACCGGGACGCTGCGCTGCCGCTGCCCGACCGGCCGTCGATCGCAGTTCTGCCATTCCTCAATCTGAGCGGTGATCCGCAGCAGGATTATTTCGTCGATGGCATGGTCGAGGATATCATCCTCGCGCTGTCGCGACTTCGCTGGCTGTTCGTCATCGCCCGCAATTCCAGTTTCACCTATAGAGGCCGTGCCGTGGACGTCCGCCAGATCGGGCGCGAACTTGGCGTGCGCTATGTGCTGGAAGGCAGCGTGCGCCGCGTGGCGAATCGCGTGCGCATCACCGGGCAGCTCGTCGATACCACCACGGGCATGCACCTGTGGGGCGAGCGCTTCGAGAGTGTCGTTGATGACATCTTCGATCTGCAGGACCAGATCACGGAAAGCGTCGTGGGCGCCATCGCGCCGCAGCTTGAATTTGCGGAAATCGAACGCGCCAAGCGGAAGCCGACCGAAAGCCTCGACGCCTATGATTACTACTTGCGCGGACTGGCGAATTTTCATCTGTCGACGCGCGATGGGATCGATACGGCATTGGCGAATTTCTACAAAGCCATCGAGCTCGATCCCGACTTCGCTGCGGCCTATGGGATGGCCGCGGGATGTTTCTACTGGCGCAAGATGAACCGCTGGCTCGGCAATCGCGTCGTCGATGGCCAGGAAGCAGCGCGGCTTGCCGAGCGCGCTGTGACGCTTGGCAAGAACGATGCGGTGGCGCTGACGCGCGGCGGTCATGCCTGGCCGCATTTCGGCGGCGACCTCCATAGCTGCGTCGCTTACGTCGATCGTGCGCTGGTGCTCAATCCCAATCTCTCGACGATCTGGTACCTCGGCGGCTATCAACGCGTTTCGCTCGGCGAGCATGACGAGGCCATCGCCTATTTTTCACGCGCCATGCGGCTCAGTCCGCTCGATCCCGAGACATTCCAGATGCATACGGGAATCGCGATGTCACATCTCTATTCGCGACGCTTTGATGCTGCGCTCGATTGCCTGCGGGAGGCGTCGCGCGAGGTGCCGAACATTCTGCGTGTCGCCGCATTCCAGGCGGCCGCGCATGCTCTGGGTGGCCGAATGGAAGAGGCGCGTGAGGCGATGGGCCATGTGCGCCGGCTCGATCCCACATTGCGGCTCAGCAATATTGACGACTGGTTGCTGGTGCGGCGACCGCAGGACTTCGCACTTGCATCGGAAGGCCTGCGAAAAGCCGGTCTTCCGGAATGAACCTGGCTGAAAGACAAAATTCCTGCAGCGCAGCGACATTACCAACATCTCATATTCCCGCCCTGTTTGTTACAGCTTGCGCCTGCTAGAACAGGGGATGAATTCCAGAACCTTCCATTTCCGCACGTCCCGAGCGTGACCCGTGACGGCTATCGGTAAACTGTTTCGCACGACGGCTTTCCGGCTGACGCTGGCCTATCTGCTGCTGTTCGCGCTGTTTGCAGCATCGCTGCTCGGCTATTTCGCCTGGAATACGCACCGGCTGATCAACGATCAGATTACGACCACGGTCAATGACGAGATGACCGAGCTGAGCGATCTGTTCGGGCGGCGCGGCCTGCGCGGCATCGTTTTTGCGATTGAGAACCGGGCGCTGCGGCCTGGCGCCAACCTGTATCTGATCACGACGCCTGCGGGCCAATCCGTCGCCGGCAATGTGTCCTCACTGGCGCCCGGCGTGATGGCGACCACGGGATGGTCCGAGACCGGCTATCGCCGGCTCGACGATCCCGACTCGTCGAACCATCGCGCGCTGGTGAAGGTGACGCAATTGAGCAGCGGCTTCAGGTTGCTGATCGGGCATGATCTCGAAGAACGCCGACGCCTGTTCGACATCGTCGGCGACGCCGCAAAGTGGTCGGTGCTGATCGTCGTCGTCCTTGGACTGGGCGGAGGCATCTTCGTCGCCAGCCGCGTGCTGCGGCGGATCGACGCGATGACCGGCACCACCCAGCGCATCATGGCAGGTGATCTCTCCGGCCGTCTGCCGGTCGGACGCAGCGGCGACGAACTCGACCGTCTCGCGGAAAATCTCAATGCCATGCTGGAGCGCATTGAAGCGCTGATGACAGGGCTGAAGGAAGTCTCGGACAACATCGCCCATGACCTCAAGACGCCGCTCACGCGGCTGCGCAATCGGGCTGAGGAGGCGCTGGCGCGATCCAGCAACGAGGCCGAATATCGCGCGGCGCTGGAACGCACCATCGAGGAATCCGATGGCCTGATCCGGACTTTCAATGCGCTGCTGATGATCGCACGTGCTGAATCAGGGCAGGCGCGCGGCAATATGGACAATTTCGATGCCGCCGAGGTCGCCGAGGGCATCCACGAGCTCTATGAGCCGCTGGCCGAAGACAGCGATCTCACGCTGACCGTCAAGACCACGGCTGCGCCGCTGCGCGGCAATCGCGAACTGATCAGCCAGGCGCTCGCCAATCTCGTCGAAAACGCCATCAAATATGGCAAACCTGCGATCACGGACGAGAATGCCGATAGCGCGGACGCTGCGGCTGCCAAGGACATCGTGATCGAGGCGCGGCGCGAGGGCGATCAGGTGCTGCTCAGCGTGTCCGATCATGGTCCAGGCATTCCCGAAGCCGATCGGAAACATGCGGTGGAGCGCTTCGTGCGGCTGGAAGCGAGCCGCACATTGCCCGGTTCCGGCCTCGGTCTCAGTCTTGCATCTGCCGTGGCCACGCTGCATGGCGGCGAATTGGTGCTTGGCGACAATCACCCGGGATTGCGGGTCACGCTGGCGTTGCCGGCGGGGGCCGCCGAAGGCCTTGCGGGTCAAACGGGGAATGTGCCACAGAAGTCGGCATGACCTCAGCCGCAACAGGCGAGGGCCAGCTCCCGCTGGCCGCGCAATTCGTCAGCGGACCGCAGCTGTTCGCCCCCGCCGATGCCGAGCAGCGCTTCGGCGAATGGCTCGCCGATCTCGCGCCGGACGATGCCGCCGCATTTCGCGCGATCACCGACCAGTATCCGCATGCCAGGGCGATCCTGCTCGGCATTGCCGAGGCGTCCCCCTATCTGTTCGATCTGATCCGTGCCGATGCCGCACGTGCATTGCGGCTGCTGCATTGCGATCCTCAACAGCATCTGGCCACTCTGATCGCCGAGACCTCGGCGAATGTCGCTGCCGCCGGCGGCGATCTCGATGTCATGCATCTGCTGCGACGCATGAAATCCGAAGCGGCCTTGTTGATCGCGCTGTGCGACATCGGTGGCGTCTGGCCGGTGATGCGCGTCACGCGGGCTCTGACCGATCTCGCTGTGTCCTCCGTCCGAACGACATTGCGCTATCTGCTGCGCCAGGACGCAGCACGCAAGCGCATCCTGCCGCCCGACCCCGATAATCCGGAGCAGGGCAGCGGCCTGATCGTGCTGGCCATGGGCAAGATGGGCGCCGGTGAGCTGAACTATTCCAGCGACATCGATCTGATCGTGTTCTTCGACCTCGAGGCCCACACGCTGGCCGAGGATATCGAACCGAATTCATTCTTCGTGCGCATTGCGCAGGGCGTGTCGCGGCTGCTGCAGCAGCGCACCGGCGACGGTTATGTGTTCCGCGTCGATCTGCGACTGCGGCCCGATCCCGCTTCGACGCCGGTCGCCGTGTCGACGGCGTCGGCGCTGTATTACTATGAGCGCGAAGGCCGCACCTGGGAGCGCGCGGCGATGATCAAGGCGATGCCTTGTGCCGGCGATCTCAAGGCCGGCGAGGCCTTGCTGGCCGAGATCGCGCCGTTCGTCTGGCGCAAGCATCTGGATTTCGCCGCGCTTGCCGATGTCCATGACATGAAACGGCAGATGCAGACGTTTCGTGGGCAGAACGAAATCTCCGTCGAAGGCCACAATGTCAAGGTGGGGCGTGGCGGCATTCGCGAGATCGAGTTCTTCGCGCAGACGCAGCAATTGATTGCCGGCGGGCGTCATCCCGAATTGCGCGTGCGGCCGACGCTGGAGGCGCTGAACGTTCTCGCTGCCAGCAACTGGATCACCGTCGAGGCGCGCGACGAGCTCACGCTCGCCTATGATTTCCTGCGCCGCGTCGAACATCGGCTGCAGATGATTGCCGACGAGCAGACCCATGCGCTGCCCGATGACGTTGGCGCGATGGAGCGCTTTGCGCGTTTCTTCGGCTATGACAGCCGCGAGGCCTTTGCCAGCGATCTCCTGGTGCACCTCAATTGCGTGCAAGGGCATTATGGCCGCCTGTTTGAAGGCGATCCCACCGACAATGTCCATCTTCCGGCCATCGACTACAAAGCGGGGGCAACGGACCAGCGGCTTCTCGAACATTTCTCCAAGCTCGGATTCCGCAAGCCCGCCATGGTGGCGGAGACGGTGCAGCACTGGATGACGGATGACTACCGCGCGCTCAAATATGAGGGCACGCGTCAGGCATTCATGGAATTCGTGCCTTCGCTGATCGTCGGGCTGGCCGATGCCGAAGAGCCGGATCTGGCGGTGGTCGCGTTTGATCGCTTTCTGCAGGCGTTGCAACGCGGCGGCAGGCTGATCTCGCTGCTCAGCCAGAACCGCGACCTGGTCGCGTTGGTGGCGCTTGTGCTCGGCGCGGCGCCGCGTCTGGGCGACATGCTGGCGCGGCAGCCGCAGATCATGGACGGCCTCATCGATCCGCGTTTCTTCGGCGCCATGCCGGACCAGCGCGAGCTGTCCACGCGCCTTGCAGCGACGCTCGAAGACGCCAATTCCTATGAGGAGTTTCTCGATCGTCTGAGGCTGTTCGGGCAGGAGAGCCTGTTCCTGATCGGCACGCGCATCCTGTCGGGCACGGTGTCGGCGCAGCAGGCCGGAATTGCGTTCGCCGACGTCGCCGAAGGCATCGCGCATACGCTGCATGGGCTCGTCCTCGATCAGTTCGTCGCGCAACACGGCCGCATCAAGGACCAGCAGACGGCAATCGTGGCCATGGGCAAGCTGGGCAGCCGCGAGATGACGGCGGCGTCCGATCTCGATCTGATCCTGATCTATGACTTCGATCACGATGCGCCGGATTCCGACGGGCCGCGTTCGCTGCATGGCGCGCAGTATTTCGCGCGGCTGACGCAGCGCCTGATCAGCGCCTTCACCACGCGCACCAATTATGGCGTGCTTTACGAGGTCGATATGCGGCTTCGCCCGTCGGGCCGTGCAGGCCCGCTGGCGTCGCGCATCGACTCCTTCGCTGAATATCAGGAGACCGAGGCCTGGACCTGGGAGCATATGGCGCTGACGCGCGCGCGGGTGATTTCGGCGACGCCTGCGTTCCGAGAGAAGATCGAACTGGTCATCCGCGACGTGCTGACGCGTCCGCGCGACACCACGATCATTGCCAATGACGTTGCCGAGATGCGTCAGGCCATCGCCGAAGAAAAGGGCGAGGACGATATCTGGGATCTGAAACATGCCGCGGGCGGCATGGTCGATATCGAATTCATCGCGCAATATCTGCAGCTGGCGCATGCTGCAGAGAAGCCCGAAATCCTCAGCGTCAGCACCCAGCAGGTGCTGGAGAATGCGGCGCGGCTGGGCGTTCTGCCGGCATCCGCCATCGACGTGCTGCGCCCGGCGGTGCGGCTCTATCACGACCTCACGCAGGTGCTGCGGCTATGCGTGAGCGACAAGTTCAAGCCGGAGACGGCAGGCACGGACCTGTTGCGGATGCTCGCACGCGTGAGCAACGAGCCGGACTTCTCGTCGCTGCAAGCACGCGTCCGCGAGACGCAGGCTGACGTGCGCCAGGTGTTTCTCTCGGTGGTCGAAGGCCAGAAGTAGAGGCGCGGCCTTCGCGGTGCATTGACGCGAGTTGTGTGTGACCGGCTGCATATGATCTCGCGTGAACGGCTGGATAGATTCTAAACCCGCCGCATTGTGACCGCACCCCGACGTCCTGTAGGTCCGCGTCTCGTTTGCCGCTGAAATGCGGCTCGCGATGTTGCAGTAGCCTGCGCCCGAATGTCGCAGCGCCGGCGATGTCGTCATGCATCAGCACTGAAATGAAATAGCCGATATGGAGTCGACATGCAGGTTCTAGGCTTCCGCGCCGCTACCGTTGCTTTTGCCTTGATCACTGCATTTGTTCCGACCGGGACGAAGGCGGATGAAATCTCCCTGATCGAGACATCACTTCCCGGAGAAGGGCAGCGCCCGCAAGCGATCGTCGTCGGCCCCGATGGAAATTTGTGGGTGACGGAAGTTATCAAGCACCAGATTTTTCGGGTTATGCCGAACGGTGAGATGAGTTCCTTTCGCGTTCCGGGCGATCAGGTTGGCGTTATTCAGGGGATCACCTCTGGCCCTGACGGCAATCTTTGGTTCACGTCACGCGAAGAGAACGCCATTCGCCGGATTTCAACCAAAGGGGAATTCAACGGGACATTCGTGATCCCCTCACAGGCCACGACTCCCACGAAATACAACAAGGGATCATGGCCGCGCGGCATTACGGTTGGTCCGGATGGCCAGATCTGGTTTGCGGAAATGGCGGCGAACAAGATCGGCCGCGTGACGCTGACCGGTGAATTCTCGGAGTTCGTAATCCCGACCGAGAATGCCGAAGCTTATGGTGTGATGACAGGTCCGGATCAGAATTTGTGGTTCACGGAAAGCGGGGCCGGGAAGATCGGACGGCTCGACGTCAAGACCGGAAAGATCACCGAATTTCCGCTCGGCAATTCGAAGTCCCGCCCGCGGGACATCACGGTTGGGCCCGATGGGCATCTGTGGTTTTCGCTGAATGGCTCCGATCACATCGGCAGAATTTCCATGGCTGGCGAGATCAAGGAATTTCCATTGCCGGCAGAAACGCGCCCCATAGGTATCGCCGCGGGAGCTGATGGCAATGTCTGGTTCACTGCTTTCAAATCTCACAAGATCGGCCGCATCACGCCGGCAGGTGACGTTTCGTTCTTCGATCTAAAGACGGAGAACGCGCAGCCTTTCGGCATGACGAAAGGGCCGAATGGCGTGGTCTGGTTCACGTCTCAGGCCAATCAGGTTGGACACGTTCACATCACATCAAAGCGCCAGTGATAATCGTGACTGTGCGCCGAGAGGCGCGCGATCGCTTTACTATCCAATCTGACAATTTGCAGGGCTCTGAAGTAAAACAGCGTCCTGCAGAATTTTCCGCCTGTGTCAAATCGTGTGCGCGCGGCAGCGAGTTGCATGCGGCGTTCCGCGTATGAAGCGGCGTGAAGCATTAGATAGAATCTAGACGCGCCGCATTGTGACCGCACCATGTCATCCTGTAGGCCCCATTGAGTTAGTCGACAGAAGTCGGCGATGTTTTTGGGGCGACTGATTCAATGACGCGCAGAACTACACTTCACAAAAAGACTCTTCTAGCTGCAGTGAGCGCATTTGCGTTGTTGCTTGATGCAGGCGAAACGGTCGTCGCGCAGACCTCGCAAGCGCTGCCCGCCGTTGAAGTGCACGCGCCGACGCCACGTGCGGTACGTCGTGTCACGCCGCGCCGAAATGCCGCAGTCACGCCGCGGGCAACGCCTCGGCCTGTGGAACGCCGCACGCCGACGACACCGCCTACCGGGATGATTGGATCGCTGCCGGCGGCCTATGCCGGTGGCCAGGTTGCGTCCGGCAGCCAGGTCGGTCTGCTTGGCAATCGGAGCGTGATGGACACGCCGTTCAACCAAACCAGCTACACTGCACAGACGATCCAGGATCAGCAGGCGCGCAAGCTCGACGACGTGTTCGCGAACGATCCGTCGGTGCGTGTCACCGTGCCGCGTCTCAGCGGTTTCGATCAGGTGAACATCCGCGGCTTCAGCGTCTCCAGCACGGGATATGGGATCAACGGTCTCTACGGCATTGCTTCGGCATTCTCGCTGTCGTCTCTCGCTGCGATCGAACGGGTCGAGGTGCTGAAGGGGCCGTCTGCGCTGCTCAACGGCATGCCGCCGAGCGGCGGCGGTGTCGGAGGCAATGTCAATCTCGTGACCAAGCGTGCGGGCGATGTGCCGTTCGCAGAGATCACCAATACCTATTCGTCGCGATCGCAGTTCGGGACGCATCTGGACGTCGGTCAGAGATTCGGCGAGTTCAAGGAATTCGGCGTTCGCTTCAACGGAAGCTACAAGGACGGCAACACCGAGCTGGCCAATCAGAGCCAGGAAGTCGGCAACGCTTTCCTTGGGTTGGACTATCGCGGCGAGCGCGTGCGGCTGTCCGCGGACATAGGTTATGAGAACAACAATGCCACGGCGATGACGCGTTTCGTCGATCTCGGTAGTCTTCCGGCCGTTCCGACACCGCCAGACGGGCGCGCGAACTACATGCCAGCATGGGGATTCTGGAATTCGGAATCGCGCTATGCGCTGGTTCAGGGTGAAGTGGATATCACCGAAAATCTCACGGCCTATGCGCAGGCAGGCATCGGGAAGAGCAACACGAAATATCTCTATTCCGATATACGGCTCACGAGCCTCAACGGTAATTTCAGTGGTTCGCCAAGGCGCAACAATCAGGAACACGAGAGGACCGCCGCCCAAGGCGGTTTCCGCGCCAATGTCGATACCGGGCCAGTCAACCACGCCATCAATTTCAATGTGTCGGCATCAGATGCTGACACCGGCATCTATAACGACACCGGCACAAGTTTTACCTCAAACCTGTACAACCCCCGTCCATCTCCCGTGCCGAATGTGCCGGTGCGTGCACCCAACACGACCGGAACATTCAATCTTTCAAGCTTCGGCGTGGCCGATACCATGTCGGTCTGGAACGGACGTATCCAGCTGACGGTCGGCGTCCGGCACCAATATGTGGAATCGGAATCGTTCGATATGCGGACCGCCGCAAGGACCGGTGGTTACGACGCTTCGGCGACGACACCTGCCTATGCACTCGTGATCAAGCCGCTGGAGAATGTCTCGGTCTACGCGAACTATATCGAGGCGCTGGAGGCAGGAATAATTGTCAGCGATATCTACGCGAATGGCGGACAGGTGTTGCCGCCCTATCGCACGAAGCAGCACGAAATGGGCGTCAAGGTCGATTGGGGACGCATCACGACGACCGTCAGCGCCTTCGATATCGTGCGACCGATTCAGTTGGTGGACCGCTCGACGACGCCTCCCACTTTGACGCAAGGCGGTGAAAGCCGAAATCGCGGCGTCGAGATCAACGCGTTCGGCGAGGTGACTGAAGGTATGCGTTTGCTCGGTGGCGTCATGTTCCTCGATGCGCGCCAGCAGCGGACTGAGAACGGCACCTATGATGGCAAACGCACCTTCAATGTTCCCGACACCCAGTTCAATCTGGGCGGTGAACTGGATGTGCCTTTCATCCCCGGGCTCACTTTGACGGGCCGTGCGATCTATACAGGGTCATACTGGACGGACCAGGCCAACACGGTCTATGGCCCGAGCTGGACTCGTTACGATGCCGGAGCGCGCTACACGTTCGCATCGCCGTGGAATGCCAAGCCGGTGGTCGTGCGCTTCTCGGTCGAAAACCTGCTCGATACCAACTATTGGCAGGCCTCGACCAACGAGGGTTATATCATCCTCGGTGCGCCTCGGACTTACATGGTCTCGACGACGTTCAACTTCTGATATCGCCGATCGTCTGCCCACGAGATCAATCTGATGCGCGGCCGCTGTGATATCTCATGGCGGCCGCAACGTTTCTTGAGCGCGCGCATTCACCCGATCAGGTGTGGGTGGCGTTTCGCGACGCGGTTATTGCTGTTCCGGCTTGACTTTGCCGACCTCGACGACCGTCTTCCAGCGGACGAGTTCTTTTTCCAGGAAGCTCTGAAATTCCGCGCTCGTATTGGCCACGACCTCGAAGCCGCTGTCGGTGAGTCGCTTCTTGAGATCGGGCGAGGTGAGGGCGGTGGTGATCGATGTCTCGAGCTTGGTCTTCACATCGGCGGGAAGGCCCTTGGGCGCGACGAAGGCCTGCCAGGAATAGATATTGAGATCGTTGACGCCGACTTCCTTCATCGTTGGCGTTTGCGGAAATGAATCGGAGCGCGTGTCACTGGTAACGGCCAGGATTTTCATCTTGCCGCCTCGGATGTAGTTGGCGACTGCGCCGAGATTCTGGAAGGAGACGTCGACATGCCCACCCATCAGGTCCGTATGGGCCTGCGAGCCGCCCTTATAGGGCGTGTGGATACCGGTGGTCCCCGTCTTCTGCCAGAACAACACGGCCGTCAGATGGTCGGACGAGCCCACGCCCGATGAGGCGAAGGTGACCTTGTCCGGATTCTTCTTGAGATAGTCGATGAGTTCCTGGACGGTATTGGCCGGGAAATCGGGGCGCGTGATCAGCACATTGGGATTGCGCACAGCGACACTGAGCAGATCGAAATTCTGGAGCGGGTGATAGCCTGGGTCCTTGTAGAGTACCGGATTGATCGCGATGACCCCGATCGAGCCGACCATCAGCGTATAGCCATCGGGTTTTGAGCGCGCGAGTTGCGTTGCGCCAATGGAGCCGTTGGCGCCGGGTTTGTTCTCGATGATGAAGGACTGTCCGAAGCTTTCCTGCATCTTCTGCGTCGTCATGCGCGCTGTCGTATCGCTTGCTCCGCCGGCCGTGAAAGGCACGATCACCGTGACGGATTTCGATGGATAGTCTTGCGCGATGGCCATGCCCGGCATTGTCAGACAGAATGCCGCCGCGGCGAGATGGCTGAATTTCATCGTCGTTTCCTCCACTGGAATGCTTTTGTTGATTGAACAGGCGACAATCTCCGTGTCGCTCTTGTCTGGACGGCTCATCCATGTGCTGACGAACAGTGTAGTTCGTGGGTTCAGGAACTCCCCTTCAGACGGCCGTATCGACGCGCCAATATAGCGACCTGCAACCCTTAGTATAGGTATGGGCGGGGAGCCTCCCAAGCGGCCATTTGACGCTTGGGCATCATGCCATGGGCGTGGTTCGCCCGGTCAGGCGGGAAGCATCGACGCCTAGGCGGCCTCGGAGATTTCCGCCGGCCTGTGTCTGCCGCGGAGCGGGATGGTGACACAGACCACGGTGCCGGTGCCGAGCTTGGAGCGCAGCTTCATCGATCCGCCATGCAGGTTGGTCAGCGATTTGGCGATGGCGAGACCGAGGCCCGAGCCGTGATAGGTCTTGGCGAGCTGGCTCTCGACCTGTTCGAACGGGCGTCCCAGACGCTTCAGCGAATGCGGGGCGATACCGATGCCGCTATCGGCGATCATCAGTCCGACGGAGTCGCGCAGCACGCGGCTGCGCACGGTGACGCGGCCGCCATCGGGGGTGAACTTCACTGCATTCGAGAGCAGATTGACCAGGATCTGCTTGATGGCGCGGCGGTCGGCCACCACCGGTGCATCAGCCGCGATGTCGGCGCTGAGCGTCAGATTCTTGTCGTTGGCGCGGCCGGAGACGACACGCAGCGCTTCGGACAGCGTCTGTCCGAGATCGAGCGGCTCAAGATCCAGCTTCATGCGACCTGCTTCGATCTTCGACATATCCAGAATGTCATTGATGACTTCGAGCAGATAGTGACCGCTGGTGAGAATGTCGTGGCAGTATTCGGCATATTTGTCGGAGCCGAGATTGCCGAACATGCCGCTGCCCATGATCTCGGAGAAGCCGATAATGGCATTCAGCGGCGTGCGCAGTTCGTGGCTCATATTGGCCAGGAATTTCGACTTGGTCTGGTTGGCTTCCTCGGCGCGGTTCTTCTCGTCGGAATATTTCTGCGCGAGGTCGGCGAGTTCGAGCGCCTGTTTCTCCAGCGCGGCCTGGGAGTGCTTGAGATCGATGACGCTGGCGCGAAGGCGCAGATCGTTGTCGACGAGCTTCTGCTCGTGCTCCTTGATACGGGTGATGTCGGTACCGACGGAGACGTAGCCGCCGTCCTTGGTGCGACGCTCGCTGATATGCAGCCAGTTGCCGTTCTCGATCTGCGCCTCGAAGGTGCGCGCGCCAGGGGCCGCAGCGCCGGCTTCGGCGAGACGCGAGCGGACCTCTGGCATGCTGCCGACCTCGAGTACCGTCTCGTAGGACGTCCCGGGCGATACGGCCGAGTCCGGCAGCTTGTGCAGGCGCTGGAAGTGCGAATTGCAGAGCACCAGGCGATCCTCGGCATCCCACAGCACGAAGGCTTCGGGAATGGTCTCGATCGCGTCGCGCAGCCGAACGTCGGCCTCGACGGTCTTCTCGGCAAGGCTCTTCTGCTCGGTGACGTCGATGGCAATGCCGATCAGGTGCTGGCTGCCGTCGCCCTGGCCCTGGGCCAGTTCGCAGCGCAGCTGGAGCCAGATCCAGTGGCCGTTGCTGTGCTGCATCCGGAAGGTCTGATCGATGTGATCGATCTTGAACGAAATCAACTGATCGGCGATCTCGAACAGGTTGATGTCGTCGGACTGTACCAGCGCGTTGACTTCGCCGAAGGTCAGGAGGTCGCTGCGGCTGTCGAGGCCGAGCATGGTGAACATCGACTGCGACCAGAAGATGCGGCCGCGCGACAGATCCCAGTCCCACAATCCGCAGCGGCCGCGATTGAGGGCGGTGTCGATGCGGCCACGCACGGCGTCGTTGATGGCGTCGCCTTCGCGGGCGCGGGTCGATTGCCAGTGGAACGCAAAGCCGAGGATCAGCACCACGAAGCCGGTGGTGGCCGAGAGCGTGATCGACAGCGCGGAGTCCGAGCGCCAGATCGGCTCGTTGTTCTCCTGAATGACGACCACCTGACCCGGCAGCGCCTTGACGATACGACGGGTGGCCAATGCGTGGCTGTTGTCGGGCAGCTTCACATCGACGACATCAGTACGTTGACCCTGCGCAGCCATGGCTTGCGTCGCGCTGAGGACATCAAGGATGCGATTGGCGTCGCCCGGCGGCAGATCGATCGGCACGCGCGCGAGAATGCTCTGATCGGCGCCGAGCACGATGACGTGGCGTGCCCCAGCGATCCCCCAGGACGGAATCAGGCTGGGCAGCAGGCTCTGCAGGCGCTCGACGGCAGCAGAACGATCCTGACGGATCGTGCCATTGCGCTCGAGACGCTCGGCGAGCAGATCCGCGAGCGCTGCGAGATCGCGCTTCATCGATGCCTGCTTCTGCCGGCTTTGATCGACCACCTGCACGAAGGCGCCGAAGAAGATCGTGATGAGAAAAGCGATGATGAGTGTAGGGACGGCTCGGCGAAGTGCCGGCTCTGCGATCAGCAGCCTGTGATAGGCCGGCTTCGCGATAGATTGCGCCAATCCTTTGATTGAATCGGATTGGACGCATGCGTTGTCCGCATGCGCACGCGCCATACCTAGCCCCCTCGAAGAATCTCGCCCCGCGTCGCTCGAAACAACTGCCCCGCCACTTCGAATCGCAAGACCAATAAGAATCCACTTTGCCGGGGCTGTCGAGAGTCAACGAAACGTTAACGTGAATTTATTTGTATCCACCGGAGAGTTTCGTCGTTGTTCTGCACTTGCGTGAGTCCGAAACAGGAACGCCGCGCATGAGAATCATGCGCGGCGCATTGATGTCGAAGACTCGCAGGGCGCGCGTTAGAGCGTCACCACGATCTTGCCGAGATGTTTATTGGCTTCCATGTGGTCGAACGCTGTTCCGATGTTGTCGAATGCGTAGACCTTGTCGATCGGCAGCTTCAGTTGGCCGGCTTCGACGGCGGGCCAGATATCCGCACGCACCGCGCTGAAGATGTCGCGGATCTCCTGCATCGAGCGCGTGCGGAAAGTGACGCCGATATAGTTGATGCGGCGCGCGGCATGGAGATCGAAATTGAAATCGCCATGCGTGCCGCCGAGCCGGCCGACATTGACGATACGTCCCATCACCTTCGTGGCTTTCAGGTTCTGATTGGCGACGGGGCCCGAGATCTGGTCAACGATCAGGTCGACGCCGTCACCGCCCGTGGCCTTTAGCACCTGATCGACCCAGCCGGCATCTTTGGAATCGATGGCGAGGTCGGCGCCGAAGTCTTTCAGGCGGGCACGACGTGCGGCGTCAGTGGATGAACCGATCACCGTCTTTGCGCCCTTGAGCCTGGCGATCTGCAGCGCCATCAGGCCGACGCCGGAGCTGGCGCCCTGGATCAGCACCGATTGGCCGAGCTGCAGTCCGCCATTCGTCACCAGCGCATTGTGCATCGTGGTGATGGCGACGGGCAGGGTGCATGCATCCTCGAAACTCATGCCGGCCGGCATGTGGAACAGTCGGCCGTGATCGGTGACGGCGAATTCGGCAAAGGCCGCACCACCGGAACCCATCACGCGGTCCCCGACCTTGACGCCCTTGGCCTCAGGGCCAAGCTCGGCGATCTCACCGGCCCATTCCATTCCCAGCACCGTGCCGACGCCTCCGGCAGCGCCGTGGACATGGCCTTTGGTCATGCCGAGGTCGGCGCGGTTGAGGCCGCAGGCCTTCACCTTGACCAGCACCTGCGTGCCGGTGGGCGAGGGCTTCGGGACATCACCGATCGCAGCGCCATTGGCGCCGTAGACATAAGCTTTCATGGCTCTGCTTTCCGTTCTGTCTATTCAGCGGCCTGACGCTGGCCGCCACCAAGCATGGCTTCGAGGCGCGCGCGAATGATCGTCTCGGCGTCGTGCATGATGCGCGAGACGAGCTCCTGGCAGCTCGGGATGTCGTGGATCAGGCCCTGGACCTGACCCGCCGACCAGATGCCGTCTTCGGCGTCGCCGTGCGAATAGACCAGCTTGCCGCGGGCACCGGCGACGAGCTCCTTGATCTGCTCGAAAGTGGCGCCTTCCTTCTCCATGGCGACGACCTGCCGGCTGACCGCATTCTTGGCGACGCGCGAGGTGTTGCGCATGGTGCGGAAGATCAGGTCGGTCTCGCGTTCGTCATTGGCGACGATGCGTTCCTTCACCAGCTGATGGATCGGGCTTTCCTTGGTGCACATGAAGCGTGTGCCCATATTGATGCCTTCGGCACCGAGTGCCAGCGCGGCCACGAGACCGCGGCCGTCGCCGAAGCCGCCCGAGGCGATCATCGGGATCTTGATCTTGTCGGCTGCGGCCGGGATCAGGATCAGGCCGGGGGTGTCGTCCTCACCGGGATGTCCGGCGCATTCGAAGCCGTCGATCGAGATCGCGTCGACACCCATGCGCTCGGCGGAGAGGCCGTGGCGAACGCTGGTGCATTTATGGATCACCTTGATGCCGTGCTTCTTGAATTCGGTGACGTGTTCCTGTGGCTTGTTGCCGGCCGTCTCGACCACCTTGATGCCGGCTTCGATGATGGCCTGGCGATATTCCGCATAGGGCGGCGGCTTGATGGTCGGCAGAATCGTGAGATTCACGCCGAATGGCTTGTCAGTCATGTCGCGGCAGCGCGCGATTTCCTTGATGAGGTCTTCCGGCGTCGGCTGGGTTAGTGCGGTGATCAGGCCAAGCGCGCCGGCATTGGCCACGGCGGCGACGAGCTCGGCGCGGCCGACCCACTGCATGCCGCCCTGAACGATCGGGTGTTCCACACCCACGAGCTCGGTGAAGCGCGTCTTGATCATGATTGGTCCTCTGTTCCCTCGCAGGCGCATCGGGTGGGCCCGATGAAGCTTGTTGATCTTTCGGGGGCGGAGGATGCCGTTGCGAAGCGGGCTTGTCCATCAGACAGCCGGCGGTACGCCATGCGGATTCAGCGGGGCGGGGCGTCTAATTCCTATTGGTGGAATTCGTTATGCAGCGCGCCGATCCCGTCGATGACCGATGGCGCCAGCGCCGTAGATGCAGATCTTCATGAGATGTCACCAAGGCAAAGAGCGCTGACAAGGCAAAAGAACTGGCACCACGGACTGCTGGCGGTCCGTGTCGTTATGGGTCCGAAACGCGAAGCGAGTTTGAGTTGAGGTGTCAGGCGACCGCGGCATGTGCTTGCGGCACATCTTCATGGTCGAGCGCTCTGCTGATGTCGCGGATGCTGATCACGCCGATCAGCGTGTAATCGTCGATGACCGGGACATGTCGAATATGATGCCTGTTCATCAGGTGTCGCACATGTTCGAGCGTGTCGGTTGAGCGACAGGAGATGAGCTCCTGCACCGAGATCATATCCGAGACTTTGCGATTGACGCCGGCAGCACCGTGTTCGGCGATCGCGCGAACCACATCGCGTTCCGAAAACATGCCGACTGCGGTGTTGCCTTCGGTGCGGCACACGTCCTTCACGACCAGCGCGCTGATATTGCCAGTCCGGAGCAACTGCGCCGCGATGGCGACAGTCTCGTTCATGCGGACAGTGGCGATACGGGTGCTCTTCCTACGCAGGATATCTCCGACTTGCATGGCAACCTCCCTTGGCTGATCGGCTGAGGATCAATCTTACGGGTGCAAGATTGGTATACGGTATGCCAGTTGTCAACGCAGAAACGAGGATATCGAGGGGCGGTGGATCAAGAAAGAAAGTCAGTATTTCTGACGTTTATTTGCTGCATGGCGTGTCTTTCCGATGCCCTCCTGTCGCGCCGGGGATATCAAATCGGAGTTCTGGTATGCCAGGTGGGCATAAAAGAGGGGCGCACTCGCGTGCGCCCCTGAAATCTTGAAACGAGCTTCGATTGATCAGGCGGTCTTGGCGCTGTGCGCGGCGGCTTCCGCTACGGCAGGCTCGCTGCCCAGAATGAATGCGCGCCGCATCGGCTTGATCACGAACAGAGCGAGCAGGGCGGCAGTTGCGTTGAGTGCAACGGCGATCACGAATACGGCCTGCCATCCATAGCTCGCTGCGATCAGGCTCGCGAGTGGTACCAATAACGCTGCCGTGCCCTTCGCTGTATAAAGCATGCCGTTATTCGTCGCGGCATATTTGGCGCCGAATGTATCGCCTGACGTCGCCGGGAACAGGCTGTAGATCTCACCGAACACGCCGAAGTAAACGGCCGTCGCCAATACGAAGACGAGCGGATTGTGGCCATAGGCCGACAGTGTCAGCAGCATCACCGCGGCCGTGCCGAAAGCGATGAACATGGTGTGTTCACGACCGATCTGATCGGACAACCAGCCGAAGAGCGGGCGGCCGAACCCGTCGAAGATGCGATCGAGCGAGATGGCGAAGGTCAGTGCTGCCATCTGGAAGCCGGCCAATGTCACCGGAGAATTCGCAATCTTGTAGTCGTGGGCGATTGGCGCGATCTGCGCTGCGGTCATCAAGCCACCGGCAGCGACCATCACGAAGACCAGGTACATGACCCAGAAGATCGGACTGCGCAGCACTTGCGGCGGGGTGAAATCCGTTTTGGTCTGCGGCAGGTTGAGTTGTTTTTTCTTCACCGGTACGGCCTGCAGAGGCGGGCGCATGAAGAAGGCGAGCACGAACACGATCAGGCCCTGGCCGATGCCGAAGGTGAGGAAGGCATGTTCATAGCCGCTCTCGGCAATCATATGCGCGATCGGTACGATGGTGATCGCAGCGCCGGCGCCGAAGCCTGCCGCCGTGGCGCCCGCAGCGAGGCCGCGGCGATCGGGAAACCACTTCAGCGCATTGCCGACGCAGGTGCCGTAGACCGAGCCGGCGCCGATACCACCGACGACGGCGCCGGCATAAAGCATCACCAGCGAGTCCGCATAGGAGTTCAGCACCCAGGCGAGGCTGATCACGGCTCCGCCGAACATGATGACGACGCGGGGACCGTATTTGTCGACGAACCACGCTTCGACCGGCACCAGCCAGGTCTCGACGACGACGAACAAGGTGAAGGCGAGCTGGATCGCGGCGCGACCCCAGTGATACTTGGCGTCGATGGGATCGACGAACAGCGTCCATCCGTATTGCAGGTTGGCGATCATCGCCATGCAGAAGATGCCCATCACGAGTTGGATCCAGCGGAAGCTGGAGGTGGGGGCGGTGGGCGAGTTGGTGTAAGACATCGGGGGTCCTCCGAGCGCGCCTCTTGATTGCGACCTATGTCGCAAATGCTGTGGCTTATTGTCGCAAGCGTCGCTTTGGCGGAGACTGGTATATTATATTCCAACTTGCAACCGGCTGATGGAGCTCGAGCGCGAGTTTCGTTGGTGCACCGCAGCACAGCGAGACATGCGGCCAAGCCGGTCAATCATCTGATGAGCGCCCAGAACGCAAAACGCGCCCGGCCGGAGCCGGGCGCGTTGTTTTCGTGAGGAATTCGGCGTTTAGACCGCCTGAGCCTTGCTGACGACGACCTTGCGCCAAGGCTTCAGCACCGCAATGGCGAGCAGTGACGCGAGGATGTTGGCGCCGGCTGCAATGAGGAACACACTGTCCCAGGTGCCCGACGACTGCTGCATGTAGTTCGCGACCGGCACCAGAAGTGCCGCCGTTCCCTTGGCCGTATAGAGCAGGCCGGCATTGGTCGTTGCGAACTTGGAGCCGAAAGTGTCGGTGCAGGTCGACGGGAAGAGCGAGTAGATCTCACCCCAGGCGAAGAACACAAAGCCCGACAGCAGTACGAACCACAGCGGATCCTGGCCCCACATATACAGTGCCCAGATGCCGAGGCCTTCCATGCCGAAGGCAATGAACATCGTGTTCTCGCGGCCGATCATGTCGGAGATCCAGCCGAAGAACGGACGTGTCAGGCCGTTGAGCACGCGGTCGATCGTGGCTGCGAAGGTGACCGCCGTCATCGTCACGGCCATCAACGTGACGGGCACGTTGTCGATCTTCCAGTCAGCCGCAATGGGCTTCAGGTTCGCTGTCACCATCAGGCCACCGGCACCGACGATCACGAACATGAAGTACATCAGCCAGAAGATCGGATGGCGGATCACTTCCGTCGGAGCGTAGTTGCGGCGGGTCTGGATGATGTTCGCATTCTGCGTGACCGCCGGGACCTGTCCGGCCTTTGGCGCGAACAGGAAGAAGGCGAGGATCACGATGATGATGCCTTGTCCGAGACCGAAATACAGGAAGGTGGTCTGGAAGCCGGAATCCTTGATCATGGCCTGGATCGGCGCCACGGTGAGTGCAGAGCCTGCACCGAAGCCTGCAGCGGTGATGCCGGCGGCGAGGCCGCGCTTGTCGGGAAACCACTTCAGGGCGTTGCCGACGCAGGTGCCGTAGACGCCACCAGCGCCGATGCCTGCGATGATCATGCCGAGATAGAAGCCGTTGAGCGTTGTGGCCTGTGCGTTGATCGCCCAGCCAATGGCGCAAAGGATGCCGCCGATAAGGACGACGATCTTCGGGCCGTATTTATCGACGAACCATCCTTCGACCGGCACCAGCCAGGTTTCGAACAGCACGAAGAGGGTGAAGGCCCACTGGATCGAGGCGCGATCCCAGCCGAACTTCTTCTGGATGTCGGGGACGAAGAATGTCCAGCCGTATTGATAGTTGGCGATCATCACCATCGCGCCAACGCCGATGGCGAGTTGTGTCCAGCGATACGCGTCGCTGACACGTGCGGCTGTCGGCGCCGCTCCGTGAACTGCATCAGTCATCATTCCTCCTAAAGCGCTGTTCTATTGAGAGCTCGACAGCTGCGAAGGATAGTTTGGTATATGATATGCCAACTAACAAGCGAAATCTTGCCAATTTGCCGCTGCAAGTTTCGCATGCCTGAATGCTGTGTCGCTCCATGTTGCGACAGCAAAAAGCCGGCGGTTTGGACCGCCGGCTCCTGTTTTGAACAGGTATTTGGTTGTTAGTTACGCTGCTGCAGTGCGAGTACGCAGCCGGCTGAAGCCGTTCTGGATTACCGACCAGAACAGGGCGATCAGGCCGAGGATCATGATGCTGCTCACCAGCGTGTTCGAGAAGAAGATCCCGAGCGATCCCTGCGACCCCAGCAGCGACTGACGGAAGGCTTCCTCGGCCTTGTCGCCAAGTACGATGGCGAGCACCAGCGGAGCGAGGGGGTAATTACACTTCTTCAGTGCGTAACCGATGATTCCGAATACCAGCATCATCACGACGTCGAAGGTCGAGTTGTGGACCGAGTAGGCACCGATCGCACAGAGCACCAGGATGAGCGGTGCGATAATGCTGAATGGAACCCGCAGAATCGCTGCGAAGATCGGCACGCAGGTCAGCACGATGATCAGGCCGACGAGATTGCCGAGATACATCGAGGCGATCAGGCCCCAGACGAATTCCTTTTGCTCGACGAAGAGCATTGGCCCGGGCTGTAGCCCCCAAATCAAGAGACCGCCGAGCAGAACAGCAGCGGTCGGCGAGCCGGGGACGCCGAGCGAGAGCATCGGTAGCAGTGCGGCGGTACCAGCGGCATGTGCAGCTGTTTCCGGCGCGATGACGCCTTCGATCTCGCCCTTGCCGAAATTGTTGCCGTTCTTGGAAACGCGCTTGGCGATTCCGTAACTCATGAAGGATGCCGGCGTGGCACCTGCAGGCGTGACACCCATCCAGCAACCAATCACGCAGGAGCGCAGTGACGTCATCCAGTATTGCGGCAGGCTCATCCAGGTGCGGAGCACGACGCGAAGATCGATCTTCGCCTTGCCGCCCTGGAAGCGCAGGCCTTCTTCCATGGTGAGGAAGATTTCGCCAAGACCGAACAGACCGATGACCGCGATCAGGAAGTCGAAGCCATTGAGGAGTTCGGTCGAGCCGAAAGTGAGACGCAGTTGTCCCGTGATCGAGTCGAGCCCGACGGCAGCGAGTGCGAAGCCGATCATCATGGCAGCGATGGTCTTGAAAGGCGGTTCCTTACTCAGCCCGACGAAACTGCAGAATGCCAGGAAGTAGACCGCGAATTTCTCCGCGGGTCCGAACCGCAAGGCGAAGCCTGCGACCAGCGGCGCAACGAGCGTGATCATGATGACGGCGAACAGTGCGCCGACGAAAGAGGAGGTGAAGGCCGCGGTCAGCGATTCAGCGGCTTTGCCCTGCTGGGCCATCGGATAGCCGTCGAATGTCGTGGCCACCGACCATGGCTCTCCGGGAATGTTGAACAGGATCGAGGTGATCGCACCTCCGAACAAGGCGCCCCAATAGATGCAGGACAGCATGATGATGGCCGAGGTCGGCGGCATGCTGAAGGTGAGGGGCAGCAGGATCGCGACGCCGTTGGCGCCACCGAGGCCGGGCAACACACCGATGATCACGCCGAGCACAATGCCGAGGACCATCACGGCAATGTTGAACGGCTGCAGCGCGACCGCGAAACCCTGGAACAGATTAGCAATTTCTTCCATTTCGAGTAGTCCTTAGACAGAGACTGGCAGACGTAACGGAATTGGAGATCGCGGAAATTACAGGCCGAGCAGATCCTCGAGCGGTCCCTTGGGAAGCGGTACGAGAAACCAGCGTTCGAAGATCAGGTAGGTGACGACCGGCATGCCGAGGGAAATGGCGGCGATGATCGGCCAGTCGTATTTGCCGAGCCAGCGCATGAACCAGGCGATGAAGATCATCGACGACACGTAGAGGCCGATGAAGGGTAGGACGCCGACATAGATGCCGGTGGGAATGACAACGCTGAAGACCTGGCGCAGCTGGCCCCATTCGGCGAACAGATTGCCGTCATCCTCGCGCAGCGTGTTCCAGAGATTAATCAGGCTGGAGATGATGATGAACAGCCCGATATAGAACGGGAAGAACCCGGCTTTCGGTCCCTCCGCGCCCCAGTTGATCCCGGCCTTGACGCTGCCATAGACGACGATAGCGCCGAACAGACCGATGACGGTGGTGACGCCGGCTTCGACGGATTTATGAGTAGGGCCGGCATTGTGAGATTGCTGCGTGGTCATGGACAACTCTGTGTGAGAGAACTCTGCTTAAGAGATCTTGGTCGATCACCTTGATGCGAGCCGGATCTGATGTGTGATCAGGTCCGGCGTCATCGCATCCGCGTCAGTTAGTTGCCTGGCTCAGTTTCCTTGCGCGAGGAAGCCGGCTTCCTTCATCAGCGTTTCGTGGCGCTTCTCTTCGGTGCCGACCCAGCTGGCGTAGTCACCGCCGGTCATGAAGGTGGTATTGAAGGCGCCGTTCTTCATCAGGTCTTGCCATTCAGGCGTCGCGCGGACCTTCTTGAACAGCTCGACATAGTAGTCGACCTGATCCTTGGTGGCCTTCGGCGACATGAAGATGCCGCGGAGCATCACATACTCAATGTCGAGCCCTTGCGACTTGCAGGTTGGAATGTCCTTCCAGCCCTTGCCGTCGGCGACCTGTTCGTCATAGGCCATCGGCTTGCTGTCGAACACACAGAGCGGCCGCACCTTGCCGCCGCGCCACTGCGCAACAGCCTCGATCGGATTGTTCACGGTTGAGTCGACGTGCTGACCGACGAGCTGCACTGCGACTTCACCGCCGCCCTTGTAGGGGATGTAGGTGAACTTGCTGCCAATCGCTTTCTCGACCGCGACCGTGATGATCTGGTCTTCCTGCTTGGAGCCCGTGCCGCCCATCTTGATCGTGCCGGCCGGTGCGGCCTTCACGGCGTCGATATAGTCCTTCACTGTCTTGTACGGCTTGTCGGCATTCACCCACAATACGAACTCATCGAGTGCCAGCATCGCGACCGGCGTGAGATCCTTCCAGTTGAAGGGAATGCCGGTGGCGAGCGGTGTGGTGAACAGATTCGACAGGGTGATGATGATCTTGTGCGGATTGTTGTTCGCGGACTTCACATCGAGAAAGCCTTCGCCGCCGGCGCCGCCCGACTTGTTGATGACGACAAGCGGCTGCTTCATCAGGCTGTGCTTGGTGATGATGCCTTGAATGGTGCGCGCCATCTGATCGGCACCGCCGCCGGTGCCGGCGGGAACGATCAGTTCGACCGGGCGCGTCGGCTCCCATGCGGCGGACGCCGGGAGAGAAGCTCCCAGACAGAGAATGGATGCAGTGGCCGCCAGCGTGAGACATGAACCAAGGCGTTTCATTGTTTCTCTCCCATTCGTTTTGGTGGCGTCGATCGCTCGTCGACTTTGAAATCGTCAGTGCGTAGTCGGGTCTTCCTTCGAAAGTCCTGGCTGCAGGTGTGCAAACACGCCCTTGCGTGCGCCATATGCGCACGTCAGAGTGTCGAGCGACAAAGTCGCTCGCCTGCAAAAAGGATGAGTGGGTCTGGATCGCTTTGTCATGGCGCGCACGGCGTTGCATGCCCGCGAGGGCAGCTCAGCCTTTGTCCTCCCCAGGTATGCTTTCTATTCAAACGTGAAGCATTACCGTTCGCGCATTTTGGTATGCGATATGCCAAGCAGCAAGCGATTAGAGCCGTAAAAAGCCGCGCAGGCTGAAATGTCGCAGGGAGCGGGAAGCGTCGCTGCGATGCAATCTTGAAGGCAAAAAAAGCGGCCCCGGAAATCCGGGGCCAGTCTTCGGGAGGAACGCAGAGAATTCTGCGCGGGCTGGCCGCGCAAAAGTAGTTCAGTCGCAGCCTTACAGGCCGAAGCGGGGGAGATCGCCGTTGCGTGCCGAGATGCGTGCGCTGGCCATCAGCGCGCGATCGAGCGAGGCCATGAAGCGAGCGAAGAAGCCGGTGGAGGTCGCGAGGTCGAGGGAAGCAGTCTTCGACATGATTTGATCCTTTCCTGGAGGCTGCCTCGTGGTGGCGCCTCATCATCTGGGATCAATTTACGTATACCAGATGCCAAGGACAATTGTCTTGTTTGCATGACAGCATGAGGATTTTGCAGTGCGATATCGATCGATTTGATTTTCTTATTAAAGTTCCGACTTGATCACCACAAATGAAAAAGGCCGCCAACCGGCGGCCTTTCGTATGTAATTATCTGTTATTCCTATTGAAATTACTCAGCAGCAACCTTGCGCGGCGGATCGAGCGCGCCGGAATCGTGGATTTCGGCGACCTGATGATCGCTGAAGCCGAGCACCTGCTTGAGGATTTCGTCCGTATGTTCGCCGAGCAGCGGCGAACGCGTCACTTCAGTGGGGCTGGCCGATAGCTTAATCGGATTACCAACCGACAGATACTTGCCGCGTTCGGGGTGATCGACTTCGACCACGGTGCCGGTGGCGCGGAGCGACTGGTCTTCGGCCAGTTCCTTCATGGAGAGGATAGGACCGCAAGGAATGTCATCCTTGTTGAGGATCTCCATTGCCTCGAACTTGGTCTTGGTCATCGTCCACTGTTCGATGCGCGCGAAGATCTCATTGAGGCGCGGCAAACGAACGGCCGGCTTCGAATAGTTCGGGTCCGTCTTCCAGGTCGGCTCGCCGATCACATCGCAAATCTTCTCCCACACCGGCGCCTGGGTGATGAAGTAGATGTAGGAGTTCGGGTCGGTTTCCCAGCCCTTGCACTTCAGGATGCGGCCGGGCTGGCCACCGCCGGAGTCGTTACCGGCGCGGGGCACGGCATCGCCGAACGGAATGCCTTCGCCGAACTGGCTGTATTCCTTGAGCGGGCCATGGGCGAGGCGCTGCTGGTCGCGCAGCTTGACGCGCGAGAGATTCAGCACGCCGTCCTGCATTGCGGCGGTGACCTTCTGGCCCTTGCCGGTCTGCGTGCGCTGATAGAGCGCCGTGACGATGCCGAGGGCGAGATGCAGGCCGGTGCCGCTATCGCCGATCTGTGCGCCGGTGACGAGTGGCAGACCATCGCGGAAGCCAGTGGTGGAGGCCGCGCCGCCGGTGCATTGCGCGACGTTTTCATAGACCTTGCAGTCCTCATAGGGACCGGGACCGAAACCCTTGATCGAGGCGACGATCATCTTCGGGTTGATCTGCTGAATTTTTTCGAACGGGAAGCCCATGCGGTCGAGCACGCCGGGTCCGAAGTTCTCGACGAGAACATCGCACTCTTTCATCAGCGCGGTGAGGACTTCCTTGCCCTTCGGGTTCTTGGTGTCGAGGGTGATCGAACGCTTGTTGTGGTTCAGCATGGTGAAATAGAGGCTGTCCACATTCGGCACGTCCTGCAGCTGGCCGCGGGTGATGTCACCGACGCCCGGCCGCTCGACCTTGATCACGTCGGCGCCGAACCATGCCAGCAACTGCGTGCAGGTCGGGCCGGACTGAACGTGTGTGAAATCCAGAATACGAACGCCTTTAAGCGCCTGTGTCATTGCTTTACTCCCGTCGTTATCTGTTTGCCGCTTCGGCCATTGAAAGGGTGGCGGGATCGTCTGACCCCGCCGGATCGCTTTATTTCTTCTTGCTGAGCACGCTCTGCGGATTGAGGTTGCCGATACGGCCGCTCTCGCTGCCGGCCGCCGGATCAATCACCGCATTGATGAGCGTCGGCTTGCCGGAATCCATCGCCGCATTGACGGCACGCTTGAGTTCGTCGGGCGAGGTCGCGTTGATGCCAACGCCGCCGAATGCTTCCATCATCTTGTCGTAGCGCGAGCCCTTGACGAAGACGGTGGGCGCCACGTCCGGGCCGCCGGTCGGATTGACGTCGGTGCCGCGATAGATGCCGTCATTGTTGAAGACGACGATGCAGACCGGCAGATTGTAGCGGCAGATCGTCTCGACCTCCATGCCGCTAAAGCCAAATGCGCTGTCGCCTTCGATCGCCAGCACCGGCTTGCCGGTCTCGACGGCGGCGGCGATGCAGTAGCCCATGCCGATGCCCATGATGCCCCAGGTGCCGACATCGATGCGCTTGCGCGGCTGATACATGTCGACGATGCCGCGGGCGAGATCGAGGGTGTTGGCGCCTTCATTGACGAGCATCGCGTCGGGCCGCTCGGCAATGATGGTGCGGAGGACGCCGAGCGCGCCGTGATAGTCCATCGGCGAGTTGTTGTTCATCAGCTTCGGCGCCATCTTCGCGACGTTCTCGTCGCGCTTCGTGGTGACGGCGGATGTCCAGTCGGACGATGCCTTCTGCCAGCTCTTGCCCATGCCATCGAGCAAAGCCGCGACGCAGGAGCCGATATCGCCAACGACAGGCGCGACGATCTCGACGTTGGAATCCATTTCCTTCGGCTCGATGTCGATCTGGATGAACTTCTTGGGTGCGCTGCCCCAGGCCTTGCCCTTGCCGTGCGACAGCAGCCAGTTGAGGCGTGCGCCGATCAGCATGACGACGTCCGAGTCCTTCAGCACGGTGGAGCGCGCAGCGCCCGCACACTGCGGATGCGTGTCGGGCAGGAGACCCTTGGCCATGCTCATGGGCAGGAACGGAATGCCGGATGTCTCGACGAGTGCCTTCACGGCATCGTCGGCCTGCGCATAGGCGGCGCCCTTGCCGAGGATGATCAGTGGCTTCTTCGCCGACTTCAGCACGTCGAGTGCGCGCTTGATCGAATCCGGGGCAGGGATCTGCGCCGGCGCGGCGTCGATCACCTTCACGAGCGACTTCTTGCCCGCATCGGCATTCATCACCTGACCGAACAGCTTGGCCGGCAGATCGAGATAGACGCCGCCGGGACGGCCGGACACCGCGGCGCGGATGGCGCGCGCGAGGCCGATACCGATGTCCTGCGCGTGCAGCACGCGGAACGCGGCCTTGCACAGCGGCTTGGCGATCGCGAGTTGATCCATTTCTTCGTAGTCGCCCTGCTGAAGGTCGACGATCTCGCGCTCCGACGAGCCGGAGATCAGGATCATCGGGAAGCAGTTGGTGGTGGCGTGGGCGAGCGCGGTGAGGCCGTTGAGGAAGCCGGGGGCCGATACGGTCAGGCAGACGCCGGGCTTCTTGGTGAGATAGCCAGCGATGGACGCGGCATAGCCGGCGGCCTGTTCGTGACGGAACGAGAGCACGCGAATGCCTTCGGCCTGCGCCATGCGGCCGAAGTCGGTAATCGGAATACCGGGTACGCCATAGATCGTGTTGAGACCGTTGAGCTTGAGAGCATCGATGATCAGATGGAAGCCATCGGTCAGTTCCTGCTCGGCGGCTGCGTTGGTATCGATGCTGTGGACTACTGCGGACATTCCGCTCTCCCTGACTTTTCTTGTGACTGTTGGTCGTTGCTCAATTAGACGTGGTGCAGAGTGATGAACCGTCGCGAGACGGCGCTTACGTAAACAATTCCTGGCCGTGGGCTTCGACATAAGACGCCAGACCCAGCGTGTGATCGCGTGCGCGCTTTTCCGCGAGTTCGGTGTTGCGCTCCTCGAGCGCTTCGATGATGGCCAGATGCTCGGGCAGGGACGTCGCGGTACGGTCGGTGCGTCCGATCGTCAGCTGACGATAGCCGCGCACGTGCAGCAGAATATCGTTGGTCATGTCGACCAGCACCGGCGACTCGCTGAGCGAGATCAGTGCCTGGTGGAAAGCGATATTCGCCTTCGAATATTCCTCAACGTGGTCCTGCGGCAGACGGTCCTTGTTGAAGTCCTTGAAGAAGTCGCGCAGCGCCGAGATATCTTTCTTGCGCGCCGTGGTGGTGATCAGACGGGCGGCCATGCTTTCCAGCGCCGCCCAGGCGCGGATCATGTCGACGATCTCGGTCTTGGTCTTTCTGACAACGACGATGCCGCGGCGTGGCACAGTCTTTACGAAGCCATCCTGCTCCAGCATCGCAATGGCTTCGCGGATAGGTGTGCGGCTGACACCAAGCCGTTCCGACAGAGCGCGCTCGTCGAGCATCACCGGATCGGCCGAGGTGTAGATGTCCATCTTCAAAATGGCTTCTTTCAAGGCTTCATAAGCCTTGGTCTTGAAGCTGGTCTCCGGTGCAATCCGAACGATCGCAATATCGGCTTCAGACATGACGGACGGCGCCTTGGTTTGTTTTCGCGTGGGCATGAATCATCTCCAGTCGAGATGTCCTACCACAGAAATAACGTCAAGAATTTTTGGCATACCAGATGCCAGCATGTCAAGATGACAGCTATTTCAGCAATTTTGCGCTGCAACGCGCCTTGACAATCAAGTTTCTGGCATACCAAATGCCATCAATCCGTCTATTGGAAAAGACGTGAAGGAGGAAGCCATGTCTCAATCGAATCTTGCCGTCAAAGAAGCAACACCATCGGCGAAACAGGCCGTCCGCAAAGTTCTCGATGCGGTCAAAGCCGACAAGCGCACCAGCCTGACCGCCCCCGAAGGCAAGCTGGTCTGCGACGCATACGGCATTCCCGTGCCGAAGGAAGGTGTGGCCACCTCAGCCGCCGACGCTGCCAAGATGGCAAGCGGCATGGGCTTCCCGGTCGTGATGAAGATCGTCTCGCCGGACATTCTCCACAAGACCGAAGCTGGCGGCGTCATCGTTGGCGTCAAGACCGCCGAAGACGCGCAGAAAGCCTATGACACCATTCTGGCCAATGCCAAGAAGTACAAGGCCGATGCCAAGATAGAGGGCATCCAGGTTCAGCAGATGCTGATGGGCGGCACCGAAGTGATCATCGGCTCGATCACCGACGGTTCGTTCGGCAAGCTGGTGGCGTTCGGTCTCGGCGGCGTGCTCGTCGAAGTGCTGAAGGATGTCACCTTCCGTCTCGCCCCCGCGACCAACGAGGATGCGTTGTCGATGCTCGACGGCATCCAGGCCGCCGAGATGCTGCATGGCGTACGTGGCGGCGATCCTGCCAATCGTGAAGCGCTGGCCGACATCATCGTCAAGGTGTCGCAGCTCGTCAGCGATTTCCCTGAAATGGTCGAGCTCGACCTTAATCCGGTCTTCGCGACCAAGAAGGATGCGATCGCCGCCGACGTGCGCATCGTCGTCGATTTCGACTACAAGCCGAAGCCGGCACCGCGCGCCAAGGAAGAGATCGTTGCGGCCATGAACCGCATCATGATGCCGAAAGCCGTTGCCGTAATCGGCGCCTCTGCCGAAGACGGGAAGATCGGCAACTCCGTGATGAAGAATCTCATCAACGGCGGCTACAAGGGCGAGATTTATCCGATCCATCCGAAGGCCGACGAGATTATGGGCCGCAAGGCCTATAAGAGTGTCAAGGATGTCCCGGGCGTGATCGACACGGCGGTGTTCGCGATCCCCGCCAAGTTCGTAGCCGGTGCGCTGACCGAATGCGGCGAGAAGAAAATTCCGGGCGCGGTGCTGATCCCGTCGGGTTTCGCCGAAGCCAACGAGCCTGAACTGCAGGAAGAAATTGTCGCCATCGGCAAGAAATACGATGTCCGCCTGATGGGGCCGAACATCTATGGCTTCTACTATACGCCGGCCAATCTCTGCGCGACGTTCTGTACCGCTTACGATGTGAAGGGTTCGGCGGCACTATCGTCGCAGTCCGGTGGTATCGGCATGGCGATCATCGGCTTCTCGCGCTCGGCCAAGATGGGCGTGTCGGCCATCGTTGGTCTCGGCAACAAGTCGGATATCGACGAGGACGATCTGCTCGCCTTCTTCGAACAGGATCCGAACACCACGATCATCGCGCAGCACTGCGAAGATCTGAAGGATGGTCGTGCCTTCGCGGAAGCCGCCAAGCGCGTCTCCAAGAAGAAGCCGGTCGTCGTCCTCAAGGCGGGCCGCACATCGGCCGGCGCCAAGGCGGCCTCGTCGCATACCGGCGCGCTCGCCGGCAATGACAAGATCTATGAGGACGTGCTGAAGCAGTCCGGCGTCATTCGTGCACGTTCGCTGCGTCAGCTCCTCGAATTCGCGCGTGGCATCCCTGTGCTGCCGACGCCGAAGGGCGAGAACGTTCTGATCATCACCGGTGCCGGTGGTTCGGGCGTGCTGCTGTCGGATGCGGTGGTCGATAACGGCTTGTCGCTGATGGCGATGCCGCCGGATCTCGATGCGGCGTTCCGCAAGTTCATCCCGCCGTTCGGCGCGGCTGGCAATCCGGTCGACATCACCGGTGGCGAACCGCCGATCACCTACGTCAACACCGTGAAGCTTGGTCTCGAAGATGAGCGCATCCACTCGCTGATCCTCGGCTACTGGCACACGATCGTGACGCCGCCGATGGTGTTCGCCAAGAACATGGTCGAGATCAAGAATGCGATGAAGGCCAAGGGCATCGAGAAGCCGATGGTCGCGTCGCTCGCGGGTGACATCGAGGTCGAGGAAGCCGCCGAATATCTCTACCTGAACGGCATTCCGGCCTATGCCTATTCGACGGAGCTTCCGGTGGAAGTGCTCGGCGCTAAGTACAAGTGGGCGCGCGGAGCAGGCTTGCTGTAAGCAGCGCTTTCTAGATCAAAAACGAAGCGCCGCTCGGGAAACCGGGCGGCGCTTTTTTGCGTTTGTAGTTTTGGATTAAACGATCACGGGCTGTTCGGCGACGCCCTCACGGCCGAAGATACGCAGATAGCGTTCGATCTCTGCAGGGCTGCTCCCGGTGGTCTTGGCCGGATTGTCCGACAGCTTCACGGCCGAGCGGCCGTTGGCATAGGTGACCTTGCAGACCAGGCTGATCGGGTCGAGCGAGTCGAGCCCGCGCGGATGGGCGCCGCGGAAGTCGTTGGTGGCCATGGTGCCCCAGCCGAAGCTCTCGCGAATACGGCCGCGAAAGCGCTGATGCAGATCGATCATCAGATCGACTTCGAGCCCGTCGCTGAACATCGCGCGTTTTTTGCGCGGGTCTTCGCCGCGCATGGCGTACCAGGCGATCATCTCTTCGCCTGCCGCAACCGGCTCCTTGCTGTCCATGCGCATACCGGTCCATTTCGAGGCCCAGGGCGGCGCATCGCGCAGGAACTGCGTCATGCCGAAGGTGTCGGGCAGGATGATCAGGAGCTCGCCGTCATAGACCTCCTGCCATTTTGCCAACACATCGTATTGCGCGGATTTGAGCGCCTCGTCGTTCTCGGCGAGGCAGGCGAACACCATCGGCAGTTCATGCGAATTGGTGCCGATGGCCTCGAATGAATGCTTGAACGCGAGCAGGGCGTTGGAGGTGCCGACGAAGCTGCGGCCAAGCTCATTGGCCATCGCATCCGTCACCCATTCCTGCCACAGATAGCCGTGACGGCGTCTCGTGCCGAATTCCGCAAGTCTGAGGTCGGGATGGGACTTGAGCTTCTTGATCTTGTTCCAGATCTTGGTCTTGGTCTGGGCGTAGAGAATGTCGAGCTCGAATTTGTCGAGGGTGGACATCGCAATCCGCGAGCGCAGCTCGCTGACGATGGCGAGTGCATAGATTTCCCACATGGTGACTTCGGCCCAGGAGCCTTCGAAAGTCAGGACATATTGACCATCGATGGTCTCAAGCTTGTAGTCAGGCAACCTGAAGCTGCGCAGATATTCGATATATTCCGGACGGAAGATGTCGCGGCGGCCATAGAAGCGGTTACCCGCCAGCCAGATCAGTTCGTTCTCGCGGAATGAGAGCGTGCGGGCATGATCGAGCTGGGCGCGCAGCACCGCTTCCGGAATGATCTCGGCGAGCCGGACGGTCTTGGTCCGGTTGATCAGGCCGAAGGTTACGGGCACCTTCGGATAGAGCATCCAGATGAACTGGTGCATCAGGAATTTGTAGAAGTCGGTGTCCAGCAATGACCGGATGATCGGATCGAGCCGGTAGTTGTGATTGTGGACCCGGGTGGCGAAATCCATCATGGCAACGCCACTCCTGGTAACGTGCCTGATCGTGGCACCTGCACCGAAACGGCAGTGGCCGCATCGCTGACGCTGTCTTTGCAGCAGTTCATTAAATTGGCGTATCCGCCGGGTTTATCGATGTCAACGCAAGCGCTGAACGGCGCTTTCACAATCGAGGATTGTCGTGGCAGCCCGGCGTTTGTCGGTCTGTTTCTGGCCCTGATCCTGCATCTGCGGGCATTGCGCAGAATTGTTTGCATGCTTACGATTTCCACCTGCCGGTGGGCGCCCCGAAACGATGAAGGACAGCACCATGAAAGTCGTCGATCTCTCCCACGTCATGAACATCCACACGCCCGGCTGGGTCGGCTATGCCGGCAACAAGATGTATTATGCCCAGAACCTGCAGACGCAGATGATCGTGGCGCAGCGGATCGAGACGGCGCTGCATGCCGGCACCCATTTCGACGGCGCGATGCACGCCACCGACGGGCGCAAGGGCGACATGGCCTCGCTGCCACTGGACTATCTGTTCAATCGCGGCGTCGTCGTCGATATCTCCAGCAAGATGCATGACTGGGCGGTGATCACGCCGGAGATTATCGAGAGCTCGGGTGCCGACATCCGCGAGGGTGACATCCTGATCCTGCACACCGGCTGGCACAAATATTACGAAGGGCAGGCGCAGCAGGATCTGGTGAAATACTTCTGCTATCACCCCGGTCCGAACCTCGACACGCTGCACTGGATGCTCGAGAAGAAGATCAAATGGTTCGGCATGGATACCGGGTCCTGCGATCACTCCATGAACACCTCGATCCGCAATATGCGTCCGGACATCGCTGCGCAATTCACCAAGAAACACGGCAAGACGCCGGCTGAGTTCTTCGGCACTTTCGAATACACGCACAAGCTCTCGGGCCGGCATGTCTCTGCCGACATGTTCCCGTTCCACAATTACGCATTCCAGGAAGGCCTGTTGCATGCCGAGAATATCGGCGGCGACATCGAGCTGATGCTGAACCAGCGCTGCCTGATCGGCGCATTCCCCTGGCGCTATGACGGGCTTGAGTCATGCCCGTGCCGCATTCTGTGCTTCGCGGATACCGGCGATGCTTCGGTGGAGGCCATGGGGAACGCGGCGAAGGCGATTATGGGGTGAGGTAGCTACGACACACTCCGTCATGCCCGGGACAGGCCCGGGCATGACGTGGAGAGGTCGGTGGATCGTTGTCTAGCGTTTCAATCTCGGATCGGGCGCGTTTGCCTGCAGCGTATTCTGGATGCCTTCGCGGAGCAGGGGGTAATCCGCGCGGTCCCAGTCCGCCATCCTGATATCGGCGAGCAATGTCGCGGACGTGCCGAACACCACGATGCGGTCGCCCACGGCCATGGCTTCTTCGAGCTGATGCGTGATCAGGATCGCCGTCGATTTAAACTCCCGTGCCAGTTCGACGAACGTCTTGCGCAGATCGTTCGCCGTCACTTCATCGAGCGCACTGAAGGATTCATCCGCCAGCAGAATTTCCGGCTGTACGGCAAAGGCGCGTGCAATCGCCACGCGCTGGCGCATGCCGCCCGAGAGTTCGCGCGGATAGGCATTGGCGAATTTCTCCAGACCGAGCCGTTTCAGCCAAGTCATCGCGCGTTCCTGCTGAATGTCTTCGGCCACGCCGATCAGTTCGAGCGGCAGCTTGACGTTGTCGAGTGCGGAGCGCCACGGAAACAGCCGGTCCTGCTGGAAGATCGTCGCGATCTTGCCGCGAAAGGCATTGAAGTCGTCATAAGGCGTCTTGGTGCCAATGGTGATGCTGCCGGCGGTGGGATGTTCTAGCCCGATCAAGAGATCGAACAGGGTCGATTTTCCGCAACCGGTCTTTCCGACGATGGCGACGAGCTCGCCGGGTTCGATGCGCAGCGTGAGTTGGTCGATAGCGACGATTGATTGGCCCGAGGTCGTCTGGCGAAACACCTTGCGCAGTTGCGCGATCTCGATGGGTGCTGAAAGTCCGCTCATGCTCGCCACCGCAGGACACGTGTTTCGAGCTGCACGAGTAAAGCCTCAAGGAGAAAAAGCAGGACGACCAGCACCAGCGTCCAGGCAAACACGTCGGCGACGGAGAATAGTTCCTGTGCCACGGATAGCTGATGCCCGATGCCGGTGACTGCGCCGACGAGTTCAGCGATGGTCACGACGCGTATGGCGAGGCTGAGCGTGATCTTCCAGCTCGTGATGATCCCCGGCGTGATCGCCGGCAACATCAGCTTGTGAAAGAACTGGAAAGGCGTCGGCCGGAAGGAGCGGATCATCTGCTTCAGGTCGCGCGAGACTTCACGCATGTTGTCGAGGGCATCGACGGTGAAGACCGGCGCGCAAACGACAACCAGCACGAAGACGATGCGGAATTCGACGCCCTTGAACCACAGTACCGCGAACAGGATCCATGAGACGACAGGTACGGCCATCAGGATACGCACCATCGGGCGCAGATATTTCTCGACGCTCTCGGACAGATACATCAGCACTGCCACCAGCAGTCCGATGACGAAGGAGACAATTAGCGACAGCAGCACGCGACCCAGCGTCACCGCGACGTCGAGCGGGGTGATCTTGGTCAGGCTTTCGGCAATACGGCCAAGGCTTGGGATCGCGAAAGCAGGAATGCCCAGCGATGGCGCGAGATAGGACATGACCTGCCAGACCACTGCGAAGAGCACGATCGATATGATCGTCTCGCGCGGCAGGCTGGAGATCATCAGGCTACGCCTGGGTTCTTCGAATGGCGTGGCAGGTCTCGCCTCATCAGGGGGCATAGATGATCGCTTCGTCAGGCAGCTTTGGATGGAAGCCGGCGGCGACGGCGCGCTCGAACGTATCCCAGATGCTCTTGCGTTCGGTGGCGTCCCATGCCGGCTTGGCGTCGAAGTCCCAGCGTTTGGCGAGCACGGCTTCCTTCAAGATGCCGGGAGGCAGTTTGACAGTCTCGACCGCAATCTTGTCGGCACCATCCGGATCGGTGCGCAGATATTTGGTGACGTCCGCCAGCGCGGCGACGAATTTCTTGGGCGCGTCAGGGGCCTTCTTGATGGCGTCCTCGCGCATGGCATAGACCAGCTCCCAGCCGGTGGTACCAGCGATCTCCTTCCAGCCGTCATTGGCGTTGAAGATGATCTTCAGCGACGGATCGTCCTTCATCATCATCGTGGCAATCGGCTCGATGATCATCGCAGCATCGACGCGGCCGGCGGCAAGCTGTGCACGCGCCACGGCGAAGTTGGCGTTTACCAGTGTCATGTCCTTGGCGAGATCCATCTTTTTGGATTTCGCGTAGATCGATAGAATCTGGAATTGCCCGCTGCCCATGTCGGCGGCGAGTTGCTTTCCCCTGAGGTCGGCGAGCGACTTGATGGCGGGGTCCTTGGTGACAATGACGAGATCGGCGAGCGTCGCACCTGTTGCAACGATTTGCAGCGGCACACCTTCGAGACGCAGCTTCTGGAAATAGGTCGGTCCGCCGATCAGTGTGTCGATTTCGCCGGTGGCGAGGCCTGCATAGTAAGCGGAGAAAGAAGGGTAGACCTGAACCTCTGCCTCGAAACCGTTCTTGGTATCGAACTTCTGCGCCTTCATGATGTTGACGATGATTGGAGCGAAGACGGGAAGTGTCAGACTACCCACGCGGATTTTTGTCGGCGCCTGCGCCTGCGAGTTTGTTGCGAGCGCGCTGCTCATCAGCGTAGCAGCCGTGCCCATTGTGAAGGCGCGTCGCGAAAGTCCGGTCATGACATCTCCTCAAGAAACGTTGTGGCGCGTGGCTTTTCGACCGGTTTATGCGGCGTTGCGATATTCGTTTGTTTGCAAATGATATGCCAAAATTGAATCCACTAAATCCTCTTGCAGTCGTGAAATAACGCTACTAGCATTTCGTTTGTGTGCAAATGAAATCTGCTCTGACTGCAGGAGGCGACGAATGCCGCACGTGACGACGCCCGACGGGACGCAACTCTATTATGAGGAAGTCGGCACCGGGAGTCCTGTGGTTTTCGTCCATGAGTATGCGGGAGATTACCGCACCTGGGAGCCGCAGCTTCGCTACTTCTCGCGCTCCTATCGTTGCATCACCTATAGCCAGCGTGGTTATCCGCCATCGGACGTGCCGACCGATCCTGCGCGCTATGGCCAGGATATCGCGCGCGACGACGTCGTCGCACTTATGGATGCGTTGAAGATCGACAAGGCGCATATCGTCGGGCATTCCATGGGCGCATCGACGGCGCTGCATGTTGGTATTCACTATCCAGGCCGCTGTTTGTCGGTGACCGCAGCCAGTTGCGGCTATGGCTCCAGCCCTGATCCTGCTTTCGTCGAGCAGGGCCGTGCAGCCTCGCGCGAGACTGCCAAGATGTTCGAGACGGTCGACTTTCCGACTGCTGCAGCGCGCTATGCCGATGGTGCAACGCGTCAGACGCACAAGAACAAGGATCCGCGTGGTTTCGCCGAGTTTGCGCGGATGCTGGCGGATCACTCCCCGGTCGGGCATGCGCTGACCATGCGCGAGCTGCAGGCCAAGCGGCCGATGCTGTGGGAGATGAAGCCGCAACTCGAGAAATTCACGCCGCCACTGCTGATCATCGTTGGCGACGAGGACGATTGGTGCCTCGATCCCAGCATCTTCCTCAAACGCACGGTGCCGACGGCAGGTCTTCTGGTATTGCCGCGTGCTGGTCATACCATCACCAGCGAAGAGCCCGCGGCATTCAATGCAGCGCTGGCTGAGCTTTTCCCGGCGGCCGAGTCCGGTCGCTGGATGTCGCACAAGCCGGCGGTTTGAGCGATGAGCACGCCCGGCGATATCATCATTGATATTGCGGACGGTATCGCGACGCTGCGTCTGGCCAATCCGGCACGACGTAACGCGATCTCCACGGCGATGTGGAACAAGATCGCCACTTTTGCCGGCAATGTGGCCACCCGCAAGGATATCCGCGTTGTGGTCATCCGCGGCGAGGGCGATCTGATGTTCTCGGCCGGCGCGGATATTTCTGACTTCGCCACGGCGCGGAGTGGCGAGGGCAATGCCCGCGCCTATGACGATCTGGTCGAGAATACCTGTCTGGCCATCGAGGCGATTCCGCAGCCGACCATTGGGTTGATCTATGGCGGCTGCATGGGCGCCGGGTCATCCGTTGCCGCGAGTTGCGACATGCGCGTTGCTGCGGATGATGCCTTCTTTGCAGTGCCCGCCGCCAAGCTTGGTCTGGGGTACGATCCGCGCGGCATTGCGCGCTTCATCCGCGTGTTCGGCGCCGGTGCGACGCGGCAAGTCCTATTTACGGCCGATCGCCTGCCTGCCATGCGAGCTCATGCGCTGGGCGCGGTGCATGTCATCGCACCGAAGGCTGAGATTGAAACGCTGGCTGGCGAGCTTGCAAGGAAGATCGCGGGCAACGCGCCTCTGACGATCAAGGCGGCCAAGGCTGCCATTCGTGCGCTGAGTACGAACAATGCCGAGCTCCTGGCTGAAGCCGAGCAGTTCTATGCTGCGGCTGACGCCAGCGCCGACTACGCCGAAGGCCGCAAGGCTTTTGCCGAGAAACGACCCCCGCGCTTTACGGGAAGCTGAATTTATCATTTCCATTTCTGCCAACCCAAGAAGGATACGCACATGGATCTCCAACTCAAAGGCAAATGCGCTCTCGTCACCGGCGGCAGCGAAGGTATCGGCAAGGCGATCGCCATGACGCTGGCGAAGGAGGGCGTCAATGTTGCCATCTGCGCCCGCCGCATGGAGCCGCTGGAGAAAACGGCTGAAGAAATCCGCAATGCTTACGGCGTGACGGTCGTCGCCATCACCGCCGACCTGACCAAGGATGCGGACGCCAAGACCTTCGTCGAGAAAGCCGCCAAGGAGCTCGGCAGCATCGACCTGATGATCAACAATGCAGGCTCGGCGCCGGGCGGCGTGATCGAGACGCTCACCGAAGCCGACTGGGAACAGGCGCTGCAGCTCAAATTCATGGGCTATGTGCGCTGCCTCCGTTATGCGTTGCCGATCATGGTCAAGCAGGGCGGCGGTCGCGTCGTCAACCTGATCGGCAATGACGGCGTCAAGCCATCCTATTGGGAAATCGCGCCGGGTGCGGCGAACGCTGCCGGGCAGAACATGACCCTGTCGCTCGCAGGTCAGTACGGCCGCCACAACATCTCGTTCTGCGCCGTCAATCCGGGCCCGGTTCGTACCGAGCGCTGGGCCGGCCTCGTCAACGCCATGTCGCGCGACATGAAGATTTCCTACGAGGAAGCCGACAAGCTGGCGCCGGCCTCGATCCCGCTCGGCCGTATCGCCGAAGTCGAGGAAGTTGCAAACCTCGTGGTCATGCTCGCGTCACCTCTGGTGCAGATGGCGAACGGCACCATGATCGAAATCGATGGCGGTCAGGACAAGGCGCTGATGGACCGTTTCCGCGACCGGTAGTCGTCAAACCAGGACGCGCGGCGGCGGAATATCCCCGCCGCGCATCTCTGCGAAATTACGTCGCAGTTGCGCACGCAATCTGCGGACATCGGATGATCAAAACTTCAGCGGTGTGCTAGGCATGTTGCACCAAGACCGGTCTTGACAACAAAGAGGGTGCGCCGGACTATTTGCGTACAAACTAATTCGCGTTGCAAACACGGGGCTGCAAGCGACGCAAGGGCGAACGGTCGATCCGTTTCTTGCGAAGGCTTCGGCGAGAATCACTTCTATCGCAAACGTCGATCACAACGGAGTTCGATCATGATGACGGCTCGTTCCCTTCACTCACTCGCGATTGTCGGCACCTTGGCCAGCGCACTGACATTCTCGTTCGGCCATGCGGCGCGCGCCCAGGACACGATCAAGATCGGTGAGCTCAACAGTTACAAGACGCAGACCGCGTTCCTCGATCCCTACAAGAAGGGCTGGGAACTGGCGATCGAACAGATCAATGCCAAGGGCGGCGTGCTCGGCAAGAAGCTTGAAGTGATCTCGCGCGACGATGGTTCGACGCCGGGCGATGCAGTGCGCGTGGCCGATGAACTGGTGACGCGCGAAGGCGTCAACATCATCGCGGGAACGTTCCTGTCGCATATCGGCCTCGCGGTGACCGAATTCGCCGGCAAGAAGAAAGTATTCTTCCTCGCGGCTGAGCCGCTGACCGACAAGATCACCTGGCAGAACGGCAACAAGTATACGTTCCGCCTGCGTGCCACGACCTATATGCAGGTTGCGATGCTGATGCCGGCCGCGGTTGCGGCGAAGAAGAAGCGCTGGGCGCTGGTCTATCCGAACTTCGAATACGGCCAGGCTGCAGTCGCGACCTTCAAGGAAATGCTGAAGGCACAGCAGCCGGACGTTGAATTCGTCACCGAGCAGGCGCCGCCGCTCGGCAAGGTCGATGCCGGCGCCGTTGTGCAGGCCATCGACGATGCCAAGCCGGACGCGATCTTCAACGTGCTGTTCGGTGCGGACTTCTCCAAGCTTGTGCGCGAGGGCACCACACGCGGCGTGTTCAAGGATCGCACCGTGGTGAGCCTGCTGTCGGGCGAACCGGAATATCTCGATCCGGTGAAGGAAGAAGCACCGGTCGGCTGGATCGTCACGGGCTATCCCTGGGACAAGATCAAAACCCCGGAATACCTGGCGTTCCTGACGGCCTATCAGAAGAAGTACAACGACTATCCGCGTCTCGGTTCGATCGTTGGCTATGTCACGATGACTTCTCTGGCTGCCGGTATCGCCAAGGCGGGTTCGACGGACACCGACAAGCTGATCGCCGCCTTCGAAGGTTTGAAGCTCGACAGCCCGTTCGGTCCGTTCATGTATCGCGCCAGCGATCACCAGGCGACGATGGGGGCTTACGTAGGCAAGATCGCGCTTGAAGGCGGCAAGGGCACCATGGCCGACTTCAAATATGTCGATGGCGCAACGGTGCTGCCCAGCGACGCTGAAGTTAAGAAGCTCCGTCCCGTGACCGAGTAACAGGAAGTACGACGATGATCGCCGTTGATACTCTCCCCGCACGTTCAACGCGGGGAGGGGGATTCCTCCGATGAGTTTCAACGCGTTCTTGTTTCAGGCACTGAACGGCCTGTCTGCCGCTTCCGGCCTGTTCTTCGTCGCTGCCGGGTTGTCGCTGATCTTCGGCGTTACCCGGATCGTCAACATCGCTCACGGGTCCCTCTATATGATCGGGACCTATATCGCCTACAGCATCGCCACCAAGGTCGGCGGTGCCGTCGGCTTCTGGGGCGGCATCGTGCTGACCGCCTTGCTGGTGGCCCTGATCGGCGCTGCCATCGAGATCCTTCTGCTGCGGCGGATTTATCGCGCGCCCGAACTGTTTCAGTTGCTCGCCACTTTCGCGCTGGTACTTGTCATCAACGACGCGACGCTGTGGATCTGGGGTCCAGAGGATTTGCTTGGCCCGCGTGCGCCTGGCCTGACCGGCTCCATCGAGGTGCTCGGCCGCCGGCTGCCTACTTATGACATCTTCCTGATTTTCGTCGGCCCCTTCGTGCTCTGGATGCTGCATCTGGCGCTGGCCAAGACCCGCTTTGGCCGTCTGATGCGTGCGGCTACGCAGGATCGTGAGATGGTCGGCGCGCTTGGCGTCAATCAGGCCATGCTGTTTACGGGCGTGTTCGCGCTCGGCGCCTTGCTTGCCGGCCTTGGCGGTGCCCTGCAGATCGCGCGCGAACCTGCAACATTGGCGACCGACTTGATCGTAATCGGCGACGCTTTCGTCGTGGTGGTCGTCGGCGGTATGGGCTCGATCTCAGGCGCCTATCTCGCGGCGGTCATCATCGCCGAGGTGAAGGCGCTGTGCATCGGCCTTGGCGTCGTCAGTTTTGGCGGCTTCACGGTGAACTTCTCGAAGCTCACGCTGGTGGCGGAATTCCTTGTGATGGCTGCAGTGCTGATCGCGCGACCCTATGGTCTGCTCGGTCGCGAGCAGGTGGCGGTGCGCAGTGTCGCCGAACCCGAAGAGCCACTGCGTCCGGCGACGCCGGTCACGAAGATTGCTGGCCTTATTCTGCTTGTCGTCCTCGTGTGTCTCCCGCTGATCGCCAAGAGCTCGCCCTATACGCTCGTGCTCGGCATCGACGTTCTGATTGCCGTGCTGTTCGCCACCAGCCTGCATTTCATCATGGGGCCGGGCGGCATGCATTCGTTCGGCCACGCGGCCTATTTCGGCCTCGGCGCCTATGGAGCAGCATTGCTGGTGAAATGGTTTGCTGCGCCGATGGGGCTGGCGCTGGCCGCCGCGCCGGTGCTGGCGCTGGTCGGCGCATTGTTGTTCGGCTGGTTCGCGGTGCGTCTGTCCGGTGTCTATCTGGCGATGCTCACGCTGGCTTTTGCCCAGATCGTATGGGCGGCCGTGTTCCAGTGGGAAACACTCACAGGCGGCTCCAACGGAGTGCTCGGCATCTGGCCGTCCGCGCCGTTCGATACGCGTGGGCCGTTCTATTTCCTGACGCTGGCTCTGGCCGCGCTCGGAGTGTTGCTGCTTCGCAAATTCCTGTTCGCGCCATTCGGTTACGCGATGCGGGCAGGGCGTGACTCTCCCTTGCGTGCTGAGGCTATCGGTCTCGACGTCAAGCGGGTGCACTGGCTCGCTTTCGCGATTGCTGGGGCAGTCTGCGGCATTGCCGGCGGCTTATTCGCTTTCGCGAAGGGATCGATCTCGCCGGAGACGATCGGCGTCAGCCGCTCCATCGATGGTCTCGTCATGGTCCTCCTTGGTGGCATTCAGACGTTGACCGGCCCGATTGTCGGTGCGTCGGTCTATGCGGTGCTGCAGGATTTCATGATGCGGTCGACAGAATACTGGCGAGCGCTCCTCGGTGGCATCATCCTGCTGCTGGTGCTTGCGTTCCCGAGCGGCATCGTCGGCGGCTTCGTCAAACTGATTTCGCGCGGCAAAACAACATCAAAGGCCGCATCATGAGCGACCTCGCTATTCGCTCTCTCTCAAAATCCTTCGGCGGCGTTCGTGCCGTCAATGAGGTTTCGTTTGACATCAAGCGTGGTGAATTCCTCGCACTGATCGGCCCCAATGGCGCTGGTAAGTCGACCTGCTTCAACATGATCAACGGCCAACTGCCGCCGGATTCGGGTGAAATCTGGTTTGAAGGCGCCAAGCTCAACGGCAAGAAGCCGCGTGACATCTGGCGGCTTGGTATCGGTCGTACCTTCCAGGTGGCCGCCACGTTCAATTCGATGACGGTCGTCGAGAATGTGCAGATGGCGCTGATCTCTCACGCCAATCAGGTCTATCGCCTGTGGAAGCCGGCATCGTCGCTCCATCGCACCCGCGCGCTGGAACTGCTGGCTCAGGTCGGCATGCAGGATGCTGCCGATCGGCCCAGCCGCGAGCTGGCTTATGGCGACGTCAAGCGCGTCGAATTGGCGATCGCGCTGGCCAACGATCCGCGGCTGCTGCTGATGGACGAGCCGACCGCCGGCATGGCGCCCAAGGAGCGTAACGACCTGATCGCGCTGGTGAAGCGTCTGGTGATCGAGAAGGGCATCTCCGTGCTGTTCACCGAACATTCGATGGACGTTGTCTTTGCCTTTGCCGATCGCATCATCGTCCTGGCGCGGGGTCGTTTGATCGCCGATGGCGATGCAAAGTCGATCCGCGACAATCCGCAGGTGAGGGAAGTGTATTTCGGCACCGGCAAGACATTCCAGAAATCGGAGGGCCACTGATGAGCGCTCCGATGCTGTCAGTCGAAAATCTCGGCGCTTCCTACGGCGCGGCGCAGATTCTCTATGATCTCAGCCTGAATGTCGGGCGGGGCGAAGTTGTCGCACTGATGGGCCGCAACGGCGCCGGCAAGACCACGACCATGAAGGCCATCATGGGCCTGATGGCGCAGTCTACCGGCAAGGTCCAGTTCGACGGCCACGACATCTCTGGCAAGCAGCCTTTCGAGATTGCGCGGCTTGGCCTCGGTTTCACGCCGGAAGACCGCCGCATCTTCTCCGATCTGACGGTACTGGAAAATCTCAATATCGGCCGCCAGCCGCCGCGCAAGTTCAGCGACGGCGTGCCGGCGCCGGTCTGGACCGAGGAGAAGTTGCTGGCACTGTTTCCCAATCTTGGCGAAATGCCGAACCGCCCGGGTGGCCGGATGAGCGGCGGCGAGCAGCAGATGCTCACCGTGGCGCGCACGCTGATGGGCAATCCGCTGCTGATCCTGCTGGATGAACCCTCGGAGGGGGTTGCCCCCCTGATCGTTGAGCTGATGGCCAACACTATTCTGGAGCTCAAGAAGGCGGGGGTGTCGATCCTGCTATCGGAGCAGAATGTGCACTTTGCCGAACTGGTCTCGGATAGGGCCTATGTCCTCGAAAAGGGCCAAATCCAGTGGAATGGCACCATGGCCGAGCTTGCGGAGAATATTGATATTCAACGGGCCTATTTGACGGTGTAACGATCAAAACTTCATCTGTCGCAGCAACCGAAGATCGTCCATAACTAGCGCGAGATCATCGGGGATGACATGGCGCAGAAACCGAGCAAGCTGAAGGCCCTTCCGGCCGCGGAGCCGTCGCCGGACTATGTCCTCGACGCCCAGGTCGGTTTCCTGATGCGCGTGGCGATGCAGCGCCACACCTCCATCTTCATGTCCAACATGATCGAGGATTTGACCCAGACGCAATTCGCGGTGCTGGCGAAGCTGCATGAGGTCGGTCCAAGCTCGCAGAACCATCTCGGACGGCTGGTCTATCTCGATGCTGCGACCATCAAGGGGGTGGTGGACCGGCTGGGCCTGCGCGGCTTCATCACCACCGGCAGCGATCCCACAGATCGTCGCCGCCGTGCCGTGTCGTTGACCGAGAAAGGCACCCGCGTGGTCGATGCCGCCATCCGTGTCGCCGCGGAAGTCAGCGCCAAGACGCTCCGGCCGCTCTCGGCCGAAGAGCAGCGCACGCTGACGCGACTGTTGAAGAAGATCACCTGATTCCCGCCGGACGTTCAGCGTATTGCCTCTCGCGGCTGCCTTCGGCTCCGTGTCGCCTCTTGATAAGGCGTCCGGACCAAGCTACGGACGCGTTCAAAGATGCGCGGGGGAAACATGGCCGATCAGATCGTCCGTTACGAGGTTATCGATCGCATCGCGCGGATCACGCTCGATCGTCCGCCCGTGAATGCATTGAATCTGGAATTGATCCGCGCGGTCGTTGCCGCATTTGAGCGTGCGGCCGATGACAGGTCAGCGCGAGTGGTCTTGCTCTCAAGCGCGGTGGCGCGGCGGTTCTCGGCCGGGCTCGATCTCGACATTTTGCTGGGCCAGCCCGTCGAGGAGATCCGCAAGTTTCTGCAGGAACTCTACATCAACCTCTATGACGCGCAATATAATCTCGGCAAGCCATCGGTTGCCGTGGTGAATGGAGCCGCACGTGGCGGCGGCATGACCATGGCTGTGTCATGCGATGTTCTGCTTGCGGGCGAAAGCGCCACCTTCGGTTATCCCGAAATCGACGTCGGCGTCCTGCCTGCGATCCACTTCGCGCATCTGCCTCGTATTATCGGTCGGCACCGGGCTTTCGAGCTCCTGTTCAGCGGGCGTGTGTTCGACGCGAACGAAGCGCTTGCGCTCGGGCTGATCAATCGGGTGGTCGCGGATGCTGATCTCGATGCAGCGGCGCTGGACATGGCAGCGGGTTTTGCAGCCAAGTCAGAGACTGTCCTGCGGATGGGGCGGGCCGCTTTCATGCGGCAGATTGATCTCGACTACCGGCGCAGCATCGCCAATGCCGTCGAGGATTTCTGCAATGTTGCGGTGACCGACGAGGCGCAGGAAGGGCTTCGGGCTTTTGTCGAGAAGCGGAAGCCGGACTGGAAGGCGCACTGACACGGCTGCGTGTCGGGAGTTCCCTAGGCCTTCTGACTGATCAATGCCTTCACGCGCTGTGGCGACACCGGAAGCTGCGTGATGGCGCCGGGTTGGCCGAGTGCATCGTCAATCGCCGCAGCAATCGCTGCCCCAACGGCATTCGTTCCACCTTCACCGGCACCTTTGAGGCCCATCGGGTTGAGCGGGCTGGGTGCATCCTCGGAAATGATCACTTCGACATCAGGCACTTCGCGCGCTGTGGGCATCAGATAATCCGCAAAGGTCACCGCCAGTGGCTCGCCGCGGTCGTCATAGCTGAACTCCTCATACAGCGCGCCGCCAATGCCTTGCGCGACGCCGCCAACGATCTGGCCGTCCACGAGCATCGGGTTGATCGCCTTGCCGATGTCATAGGCGACGAGATAGCGCTCGACGCTGATACCACCTGTGTCTTGCGCCAGCGAGACGACTGCGACATGAACGCCATAAGGGTAGGTCATGTGCTTGGATTCGAATGACGCTTCGGCGAACAGGCCCGGCTCGCTATCGCCCACCAGATTGCCGCCCGGCTCGAGCGCCTTTGCGATTTCGGCAAGCGTCATCGACGGGCCGGTGCTGTCATCGAGGCGGACGATCTCGCCATCGACGATATCGAGTTGATCGGCCGTCAACTGCATCAGTTCGGCTGCGGCCGCGAGAGCCTTGTCGCGCAGTTTCAGCGCGGCTTGCCGCGTCGCTTCGCCAGTCATCACGGAAACGCGCGAGGCGAAGGCGCCGAGACCTCTGGCAATACGATTGGTCTGGCCGTGGATCACGCTGACATTGTCGTAGCTGGCGCCGAGTTTCTCCGCGCAGATCTGTGCAATGACCGTTTCGACCCCCTGGCCAACAGAAGCGGCGCCGGTGATGACCTCCACACGACCGTCGACACCCACAGTGATGCGGACGTCATCGAACGGCCCAAGGCCGCTTTTCTCGACAAACATGGCGACGCCCGCGCCGACCAGCTCGCCGGCCTTGCGGCGTTGCTCAATCTGCGTCTGCAACGCGTCCCACCCAATGCCGTCCAACGCCTTGTCCAGCAGTTTCGGATAGTCGCCGGAATCCAGCACGATGTCAGTACCGAGCGTCTCCAGAGCGCGCGTTACCGGCATCTCGCTGAGCGCGATCAGGTTGCGACGGCGGACCTCGACGCTGCTGATCCCGACTTTGGCCGCGACTGCATCCAGCAATCGTTCGCGCACAAAAGTGCTCTCATAGCGGCCGGGCGCGCGATAGGTCCCGCCGGGTGTCTTGTTGGTCAGCCTGATATGGCCGAGCACGCGATAGGCGGGAATGCGATAGGGGCCGGGCAGCATTGCGGCGGCGAGGTCGGGCACGGTTGCGGCATGCGTGCGCATATAGCCGCCCTGATCGTGGAAGAACTCGTTGTCGATGGCTAGGATGTTGCCGTCTTTATCGATCGCTGCGCGAATGTGATGGGTTTGCTGCCGCGAATGATTGGCGGCGATGAGGTGTTCGCGGCGATCCTCAATCCATTTCACCGGGCGGCCGAGGCGCAGCGCGGCCAGACACACCAGCACGTCCTCGGGATACATCTCGCCGCGAATGCCAAAGCCGCCGCCGACATGACCTTCGAACAGGTTGGTATTGGCGGCGGTGCGACCGAACATCTTGGCAAGCTGGTCACGATTCCAGTGCGGGACTTTTGCCGCGCCGTACATTTCCAGCATGTCGGTCTCGGCAATGTAGCGGCCGATGGCACCACGCGTTTCCATCGGCACGCCGGAATGGCGGCCAATGGACAGCGACAGGCTGACCACGGCATGCGCATTGGCGAAGGCTCCATCGACGTCGCCATAGCCCTTCTCGATCAGCGCGGTTTCGGTGGGCAACCCGTCTCGGAATTCACCGATCTCGCCGTCTGCATGCAGGATGACCGGCAGTTCCTCGATCTCGACCTCGACATGCTCGGCGGCATCCTCGGCGAGATAGGGATCTTCGGCAAACACCACGGCGACGGGATCGCCGACATAGCGCACCTTGTCCTTGGCCAGAATGGTCTGGCGATAGGCGGCAAGCTGTTCGAGCCGTGTCAGGCGAAAATCGATGGGCGGAATATCGGCAACGTCAGCAAAGCTCCATGCGGCGACGACACCGGGAATGGCCAACGCCGGGGCCAAATCCACGGAGACGATGTTGCCGTGGGCATAGGTCGAACGCACCACGCGCATATAGAGCTGGTTCGGGAAATTGATGTCCGCAGCAAACTTGCCCTGGCCGCGCAACAGCGGTCCGTCTTCTTTGCGGGTGACGGACTTGCCGACCAGCGTCGCTTTCGCGGCAGCGTTCACGACTGGCGCATCTCCACGGCGGCAGCACGCACTGCCTTGATGATGTTCTGATAGCCTGTGCAGCGGCACAGATTGGACGAGAGCACGTCGACCAGATTCTCGTCGGAAATATCCGGCTCGCGTTCCAGCACGCCGACGGCGAGCATCAGGAAGCCCGGCGTGCAGAAGCCGCATTGCAGGCCATGGTTTTCCATGAAGGCGCGCTGCATCGGATGCATCTCGTCGCCATTGGCGAGACCTTCGACGGTTCGGATCTGCTTGCCGTCGGCCTGCTGCGCGAACATCAGGCAGGACCGCACCGGCTCGCCATTTACCAGCACGGTACAGGCGCCGCAAACGCCGTGCTCGCAGCCGATGTGGGTGCCGGTCTGGCCGCAGTCTTCGCGGATCGCATCAGCAAGAGTGCGGCGCGCCTCCACGCGAATGGCGTGAGACTGGCCGTTGATGGTGAGGGTGATGTCGCTCTTGTCGCTCATGCGAGCCTTCCCGTGCTTGGGATTTTCTCCGGCAATTTTCCGCAGTTGCGCAAGGCAGCGCGAATACGCTGCGGCGTTGCCGGCATTTCGTCGATGGAGACTCCAAACGGAGACAGCGCGTCGTTGATCGCCGAGATCACGGCCGCCGGCGCGCCGATGGCACCGCCTTCGCCGAGGCCCTTGGCCTTGGTGATGGAATTGCCGGTCAGGGTCTCGATATGATGCAGCTCGATCTCGGGAATCTCGTGCGTCGTCGGTGGCAGGAAATCCGCCAGCGTGCTGGTCAGGATATTGCCGGTCTCGTCATAGATGATCTCTTCCAGCAGCGCATTACCAATGCCCTGTGCAACACCGCCGTGGACCTGACCATCGGCGATCATGGGATTGATGATCAGCCCCGCGTCTTCGGCGACGAGAAATTTCTCCATCTCGACGCGGCCGGTCTCGATATCGACCTCGACGACGGCGACGTGGCAGGCGTTGGAGAATGTCCCGGATGGATCATAGGTGCCGGTCTCGGTGAGGCCGGGCTCAATCTCACCCTTGAAAATATGGGTCTGGTGGTAGGCCGCGCGCGCCATCGATGCGATCGTCACGGAGCGGTCGGTGCCGATCACATGCGCCGAGCCGGACTGTAGCGTAATGTCTTCGGGCGCGGCTTCCAGCAGATGGCTCGCCATCTTCAGCAGTTTGGCGCGGATCTTCTGCGCCGCCAGCAGGCTGGCGCCGCCGGACAGCACCAGCGAGCGGCTGGCAAAGGTGCCCCAGCCATAGGGCGCGCGATCGGTGTCGCCGTGAACGACCTTGATGAATTCCGGATCGATCCCGATCTCGTCGGCAATGATCTGCGCCAGCGATGTGCGCAGGCCCTGACCGTGAGGTGACGAGCCGATCCGCGCTTCGACGAAGCCCGAGGGATCGATGGTCAGATACACGGTCTCGAAGCCCGGTGTGATCTCCATGCCGCGTGCCGCGAAAGCCGGGCTGCCATAGCCTGTGCGTTCGGAGAAGGTGGCAAAGCCGATACCGAGATAACGGCCTGCATCACGTGCAAGCTTCTGGCGTTTCCGGAATGCATCGAGGTCGATGGCCTTAATGGCCATCTCCATGGTTTCCTTGTAGCTGCCGTCATCGAAGACGAGCCCGGTCGCCGACGTGTAGGGAAACTTGTCGATCAGGTTGCGGCGGCGCAATTCGGTCGGTTCGATGCCGAACGCGGCGCCGGCCTTGTCCATTAGCCGTTCGAGCACGAAGGTGATGACCGGCCGCGAGACGCCGCGATAGGGCGCCATCGGGCAGGTATTGGTCATCACGCCGCGTGAACGACAATCATAGGCACGCACATCGTAAGGACCAGGCAATTCGGCCAGCGCCATCAAAGGCTCGACGCCGCAGGTCGTGGGAAAGCAGGAATAGGCGCCGATATTGGCGACGATGTCGCCGCGCAGCGCGAGCAGTTTGCCGTTTGCGTCGAACGCGCCTTCAAGCTGAACGTGCTGGTCGCGGCTGTGAAAGCTGGCAATCAGGTTCTCACGGCGATCCTCGGTCCAGGCCACCGAGCTGCGCAGTTTGCGCGCGAGCCAGACCAGCAGCACATATTCCGGGGCCAGCGACATCTTCTGACCGAAGCCGCCGCCGACATCGGGGGCGATGACGCGCAGCTCGGATTCGGGAATGCCGAGGATGTCGCAGACGGCGGTGCGCGTCAGATGCGGCATCTGCGTGGTGCAGGTCAGCGTGACGCGCCCTGTCGAACCATCATAGGCGGCATGGCCTGCGCGCGCCTCCATCGGCGTCGCATTCTGCCGGCGCGAGCGCGCTTCGACATGCAATACCCTGTGCGCAGTCTTCCAGACATCGTCGAAGCCCGGTGTCGCGATGCGGCCTTCGACGATGACATTGTGTTTGGTGTCAGCGTGAACCAGTGGCGCGTCCTCCGCGAGCGCATCCATGGAGTCGATCAGTGGCGTGCCTTCGGTGATTTCCACCTCGACCTGGTCGGCGATGTCTTCTGCCTGATCCTTGCTGGGCGCGTAGACGGCGGCGATGGATTCGCCGGTGAAGCGCACGACGCCATCGGCGAGGATCGGCTGGCCGACCGCGACATAGTTGAACTTGCTTAGCATCGGCCGGATCGGCTTCAGCTTTGCGAGATCTTTTGCCGTGACAATGCCTGCGCCATCCGGCGCGCTGATGTTCTTGATCGTTCCGGCGGCAACGCTGCTTCGGACGAAACGTACCCAATGCGTGGCCGGCATATCCGCGGTGAAACGGCCGCGGCCAGTGACGAGGGCGGGATCCTCGAGGCGGCGGATGGAGCGCCCGACCCAGGTCGTTCCGGAGCCCTTGGTGTGCACCGTCATTGCGTTGAGCGCTCCAGCGCGCGGCGCGTGACGGCGCGGACCAGATCGCAGCGATATTCGGCTGTGGTCTGAGCATCCTCCAGTGGCTCGATCGCAGTGGCGGCCGCTTCACCGGCCGCGACGAACAGTTCGGGCGAGGGGGCCTGACCGTTCAGGACATTCTCGGCTTCCGGAATGCGCCGTGCACGATCCTCAGCGCCGCCAATGCCGACACGAGCGTCAGTGATCACCCCATCGACAAGCCGATAGGTGACCAGCGCCGCCGACATCGCGAAATCTCCGGCGCGGCGGCTGAATTCGTAGAAGCCGAATTTGGTATCGTCAGGCAGCAGCGGCAGACGCGCTTCGGCGAGAAATTCGTCCTCGGCCAGCGACGTCGACATGATGCCTTCGAGGAAATCCGTGACATCAACGATGCGTTCGCCGCGCACGCTCTTTACGACGAGTTGCGCATCGAGCGTCGCCGCGACAAGACACCATTCCGACGCGGGGTCCGCATGGGCGAGGCTGCCGCAAAAGGTGCCGCGCATGCGGATCGGATAATGCGCGATGTGGCTGACGACGAAAGCGAGCAGCTTTCCGAGCGGTCCGTCGATTACCGGCTTGTGGAATGCGCCATGACGCACGCGCGCGCCGATCGACAGATAGTCGCCATCGACAGCGAGGCGGTCGAGCCCTTCGACCTCGTTGATATCGATCAAATGCGCCGGCCGCGCCATGCGGAACGCCATGATCGGCACCAGGCTCTGGCCACCCGCCAGAATGCGGCCATCGAGCGGCGCAAACTCCGCCAATGCACTCACAACTTCATCCACGGTGCGTGGCACGTGCCTTGTGAACGGCGCCGGCTTCATGCGGAAAACCCCGGGCAGGAGGGCCAAAATTCACTTGTATGCTAACAATCGGCTTTTGGAAGTCAATCAGGATCGCTGACGCAAAACGGTGCGTTCAGCGCCTGCGTTTTCATCACATGGGGATAGCTGAAAATCGCCGAGTCGCGCGCGCCAAGTTTCAGGCCATGTCGCGTTGCAGCGCGAAATCGTCGAGCAACGGAGAGCGTTTGCCCGCGATCAGTCCGCCGATCAGCTGCGCTGCGAGATAGCTGAAGGTGATGCCGTTGCCGCCATAGCCATAGGCGGCATAGAGATGCGGATGTCCGGGCACCGGGCCGATCAGGGGGAGGCCGTCGCGCGTGGTATCGAAGGTGCCGGCCCAGCGGTAATCGATTGCAAGCTCGGCGCGCGGCCAGAGGGCAGCGAGCTTGTCCGTTAGCGCACGCGCCTTGGCTGGGATGAGGGCATCGCGTGCATCGGGATCGATAATCTTGTCGCTGTCTTCGCCGCCGATGATGATCCGGCCCGACGCGGTGGTGCGGGCGTAGAGATAATCCTTGCTGTCTTCCCAGATCAGGATGCCGTCGCGCCAGAGTCGGTCTGGCTGTGGCTTCGTCGCGATCGCCCAGCTCGATGACGGCTTCTGCACAGAGGTTTGTACTATGTCGGGCATCACATAGCCCGTCGCCAGCACGACATGGCGGGCTTCGATGGTGCGGTCGTCCGTCAACTGGACGCCGACCGAATGGCCTGCGGAATCGAACGCGCATGTTTCGGCCTCGAACAAGCGCGCGCCTCGCGACGTCGCGACATTCAGCAGTCCCAGTGCCAATTGCAATGGATTGGAATCTGCCGAGCCCGGCGAGACAATGGCGCCCGACCGGGCAATGTCGTATTCAGACAGGAGCGCCTTGTGATCGAGGAATGTGCCGGGCAGGCCGGCACGGGCACGAAGCGCGTGTTCCTCGACCAGTTCCTTGGCGCTCTCGCCTGCGGCGAGATAGAGCGATTCCTTGGTGCGCATGTCGCAGCGCAGATCGAGCGTCCGGACGAGTGCTTTCAATCCACCGACGGCCTCATAGCTGGCGCGATAGGCGCGCACGGCACGCTCATAGCCGAAGAGACTTGTCAGCTCATGCAATGAGCGATCAATCTCCCACAGCAGCATTGACGTACTTGCCGCCGTGCTGCCGCGCCCGGGCAGTTCGCGATCGACGATGACGACATCCAGTCCCTGCCGCGTCAACTGCTCGGCCATCAGGGCACCGGTGATGCCGCCGCCGACGATCAGCGCATCGCAGGCGATGTCTTCGGTGAGGGGCCGGCGGGGGACATGTTGCAGGCCGGCAAACCACGGCGAGTGGCCGCCGCGCAAATCAGCATGCTCGGTAGTATCGGGATCGAGATCGGAAATGGGGGCACCATGCTGCTGGGGAGGGCAGGCGCAGTTGGCGCCTGACGCTGAATTTGTATGATAATTTTCCGGAGCGCGTTCCGTTCCTTGAGAAGGCTGTAAGGACGGAGCGGCTGGTCCAGATTCTCGCAGTTTCGCATGCAGTCTTAGGCCGGCGTCTCCTGCGTCCTCGATCAGACATAAGTGATTTCAACGAGTTAGATACCCGTAGCAAGATCGGCGCAGTGACGTTAAACAGGCGTCAAATCAAACCAGACGATGTGAGCCGGACCATCCGGGGCTTTGCCGCTCCAGCGTGGTTTCCGTCTCATTCACTGCTCGAAGGACGCCGCGACCGTGACCAAGAACAGCCTGCCTTTGCCGCAGCTTTCCCTCCCGAAAGACAAGATCAAAATCCTTCTGCTCGAAGGCGTGAACGACAGCGCGGTCGAGTTGATTGGAGCGGCAGACTATTCCAGCGTGACGCGGCTCTCCAAAGCGCTTGGTGGCAATGAGCTGAAGGAAGCGCTCAAGGGCGTCCACATTCTCGGTATCCGGTCGCGCACGCAGATCACCCAGGACGTGCTCGATGCTGCAGACCGGCTGATCGCGATCGGCTGCTTCAGCGTCGGCACCAATCAGGTGGACATTGACGCCGCGCGGCGATCAGGCATTCCGGTGTTCAATGCGCCGTTCTCGAACACGCGCTCGGTTGCCGAACTGGTGATCGGCGAGATCGTCATGCTGTTCCGCCGGATCATCTCGCGCTCCAATCTGGCGCATGAAGGCGGTTGGGAGAAGTCGGCCAATAACAGCTATGAGGTGCGTGGCAAGACTCTCGGTATCGTTGGTTACGGCAGCATCGGCTCGCAGCTTTCGAATCTGGCTGAAGCGCTGGGCATGCGCGTGATCTTCTACGATCACACCGACCGGCTGCGTCACGGCAACACCGAACCTGTTGGAAGCCTGCAGGAACTGCTCGCGCAGAGCGACGTGGTCAGCATGCATGTACCGGAGACACCGGCCACGCAGGGGATGATCGGTCGCGACGAATTCGCCGCCATGAAGGATGGCGCCTATTTCATCAACAACAGCCGCGGCACGGTGGTCGATCTCGACGCGCTTGCCGAGGCCTTGCGCAACGGCAAGCTCCGCGGCGCTGCCGTCGACGTATTTCCCGTTGAGCCCAGCTCCAATCAGGAGCGTTTCGTGACCCCGCTGCAGGGTCTGGAGAATGTCATCCTGACGCCGCATGTCGGCGGCTCTACCGAAGAGGCCCAGGAGCGCATCGGCGCGGAAGTCGCACGCAAGCTGATCGACTACAGCGACAGTGGCTCGACCATGGGCGCGGTGAACTTCCCGCAGGTGCAGCTTCCGGCGCGCCCATCGGGCACGCGTTTCATTCAGGTCCAGCGCAACGTTCCGGGCATGCTGGGACGGCTGAACGAAGTTCTGGCGCGCCATGCAGTCAACATCGCCGCGCAATATTACGAGACCAGCAACGACATCGGCTATGTCGTGCTCGACGCCGATGCGTCCGCAGCGGACAGCGAGCGGGTGCTGGCGGATATTCGGGCGCTGGAAGGTACGATCCGCGCGCGCTTGCTCTACGAATACAAGGATTGAGCGGCGGGTCTGCTGCACGAACGACATGGAAAGTCGATTGCTCTGCGCAGGCTGCCGGGTCAGTCAGTCTGCTCGATGCTATGAAAGCAGGGCGATTGCATTAACAGGCGACGTCGGCCCATCGAACCACCGCCAGAGCTCACCACGTTCCTTTTGATTTGCGCATCTTGAGATGCTGAAAATTGTCGTCGTCACAATGGCGATGACGGAACGATATGGCTACGCGCAACAGTCAGCTGTGACGAGCTCTGGAGCGTTCCCGAAAAAGCTCGGCCTATTGCGTTGCTGCATCCAGTAAAAGCAAGGCTCGCTGATGTGAGCGCTTCGTCTATCTTTCCTGCCAGATTTCAACAGCACTGATTTTGAATCTTCTCAAAGCACTTTTGAATCTTTCCAGACACGATTCCAACTGACTCAAGTCGTCGATGATCGAGACATTCTAAATCGCAGCGCATGCATTAGCGTTGCGGTGACGATGGCGTCTCTCTAGATCTGCGCTGCAGATCACGAGCAATCGGTTGCCGATAAGGTGACCGACGTGCTGTTGATGAGGGGCTTTCTGGGAATGCGAGTTGCGGGTGGGGTTCGGACGGTGGCTCGCTTTGGCGTAACACTGTTAGGTGGGGTGGCGTTAGTGGCGTGGTTTGAATCGCCTGCTCAATCTCAAACACCGCAAGGCACCACCGCTCTTCCTCCTGTGACCGTCGATGCTCCGACGCAGCGGTTGGTTCGCCGTGCACCGACCAAGCGAAATGTCGCCGGGGTCCGATCAGCCTCACGGCGCGCGACGGCGCCCGACGCTCCGCAAGCCCAAACCGTCGCAGTGCAATCGCGATCGTCGCAGTCGGGTGTCGTGCCTGCCTTTGCAGGCGGGCAGGTCGCTCAAGGCGGACGGCTGGGACTGCTCGGGAACACCGATACGATGAAGTCGCCGTTCAATGTGACGAGCTACACGGACAAGTTCATCCGGGATCAGCAGGCGGCGACGGGCGCGGATGCCTTGATCCTGGATCCTTCCGTGCGCAGCTCCCACCCAACGGGCGGTGTACTCGATTCCTTCAATATTCGCGGCTTCCCGATCAACGAAGGCAACAGCGGTGAGTTCGCCTTCGAGGGCCTTTACGGGATCGCGCCGTCATACCGCATCTTCACGGAATACGTCGAGCGCATCGAGGTGCTCAAGGGCCCCTCGGCCGCGCTCTCGGGCATCGCGCCCAACGGCGGTGTCGGCGGTGTCATCAATGTCGTGCCCAAGCGTGCGGGAGAGGACTTGACCCGCTTCACTGCGGGTTACGGTTCTACCGCGCAGTTCGGTGGTCACTGGGATATTGCGAGACGTTACGGTGACAGCAAGGAATGGGGCCTGCGCGTCAACGGCAGCCTGCGCGACGGCGATACGCCCATTGACCGTCAGTCCGAGATGACAGGTGTCGGATCGCTGGCCCTCGACTATCAGGGCGAACGGTTCAGGTCCTGGCTCTACCTCATCGCCCAGACTGATCGGTTCGACGCTCCGTCACGTCCGTTTCTCATGGCTCCCGGCCTGCCAGTGCCGAAGGCGCCGGACGGTCGGCTGAACGTGACGCAACCCTGGGAATGGTCGCACATCAATGATCAATCTGCCCTGCTGCGTACCGAATACGATGTCAGCGATCAGGTTACGTTGTTCGCCGATGTCGGCGGATCTCGGACCAACGTGGAGCGCTTCTTCGGTCTTCCGACGATCATCAATACCAGCGGCGACACGACCTCAACACCTCAATTCTTCGGGCTTAGCATCGATCGAACCACATATGATGGCGGCGTCCGCGCCCGCTTCGATACCGGCGTCGTCCACCATGCCGTCGCATTTCAGGCCTCGGTCTATCATGATGCGCTGTATCGGCGGCTCACCAACGGCAGTCTGGTCACGTCGAACATGTATAGTCCGACGGTGGCGCCGACCCAGTTCGCGAACGAGATCAGCGAGCGCCCTCGGCTCTCGGACAGTGAACTCACGGGACTCTCGATTGCTGACACCTTGTCCGTGCTTGATGAGCGCGTCTTGTTGACTTTAGGTGTCAGGCGCCAGGGCATCGAGGCGAACAACTATCTCTCCAATGTTGGAACACTCACGTCGTCCTACGACAGGAGCGCGACGACCCCGGTGGTCGGTCTCGTGATCCGGCCCCTGGACAACGTTTCTCTCTACGCGAACTATATCGAAGGTCTCAGCCGCGGCGACGTCGCGCCCCAGACAGCTTCCAATTTCGGCGAAGTACTCTCGCCTTACATCGCCAAACAGTACGAGGCGGGCATCAAGGTGGACTTCGGCCGGTTCACCACCACCTTCAGCGCCTTCGAGATATCGAAGGCGAGCGGCGAGCTGTCCGCCGGGCGCTTCGCGGCGACCGCCGAACAGCAAGTCCGTGGGCTCGAGTTCAACGTCTTCGGCGAGCTCATGTCCGATATTCGTGTCCTCGGAGGCTTGTCGCTGCTGGATGGTACCCTGACGAAGTCCGCCGTCGCGGCTAACGTGGGCAACACGCCAATCGGCGTTCCGAATCTACAGGCGAATATTGGAGCCGAATGGGATCTCCCATGGGTGAGGGGGCTTACGTTGAATGGGGCGGTTATCTACACGGGCAAGCAGTTCGTCGATACGGCGAACAAGCAACCGATCCCGGACTGGACGCGGCTCGATCTCGGTACCCGTTACACGACGGCGATCAACGGCAGGAAGACGGTCTTCCGCGCGAACGTTCAGAATGTGACCGGTGAGAATTACTGGTCCAGCGTAGCCTCATTCGGAACGTTCTTCCTGGGAGCACCGCGCACATATCTCCTGTCGATGACTGTGGACATGTAATCGCTGGATTTTGTCCTCAGAGACGATGATTGTCCTTCAAGGAGCCAGGATGTCCATCGCCTGGCGAGCTTGCGCGGTAATGCTGTCCCAATTGCCCGCTTTGATATCCGGCACAGGGCAGAGCCACGACCCACCGACCGCGACAACGTTGCGTTCGGACAGCCACTCGGCGGCATTGGCGGCACTGATGCCGCCGGTCGGACAGAAGCGGGCATTCGGGAATGGTCCAGCCAACGCGCGCAATGCCGGTATTCCGCCCGCCTGTTGTGCCGGGAAGAATTTTACGATCTCAAAACCATGTGCCAATGCCGCCATCAATTCGGACGCCGTCGCGATTCCCGGGACGAAAGGAATATGGCTTCGCGAAGCCGCCTGAAGCAGTTCAGGTGTAGCCCCGGGGCTGAGGGCAAACTTCGCGTCGATAGACGCGGCTCGTTCAAGGTCGGCGCCATTGAGCACGGTACCCAGTCCGACGATTGCGTCGGGCACTTCCGCGATGATCGCCTTTGCAGCCTCGAGCGCGGCAGATGTCCGCAGCGTGATTTCGAGTACGCGGATTCCGCCGGAGACGAGCGAGCGCGCCAGTGGCACGGCATCCTCGACGCCATCGATGGTGATCACAGGGACTACTCTCGCCGCGCCGAGAATTCGGACAAGCGCTTCCTGCCGGGAGACAGACGTCGAATGATCGGTCATGAGCTTTCTCGCCAGTTGGTTCAGTTACGGGCCACGCCGCCCGGCATGGCCGATCGGGGAATGATAGCGCCGGGATAGCGCACGACGGTGCCGGCAAGACGATGGCCCGCTTTCGCGGCCTCGACGGGGCCGGCACCGCCAAGGCGCGCTGCAAGATATGCCGCCGAGAAGCTGTCGCCTGCGGCTGTGGTATCGACCACGCGGTCGATCGGCGTCGCCGGGATGATCTGGTCAATGCCCGGCGCGCGCACGCGACATGATGGTTCGACCAGTTTGAGAACGAGCTCGGGAACGCGAAGGCGCGTCACGACGTCCTTGACCTCCGAATCGCCGAACAACATGTCGAGGTCTTCGACAGATGCCAGGATAATGTCGGCGACTTCGAAGACATCATGATAGGCGCGCTGTGCAGCCGCGCGATCAGGCCAGCCCCGGGGCCTGAAATTAGCATCGAATGCGACCCGGCCGCCCGCCTTGCGAAGACGATCGAGCGATTGCATCAGCAGCTTGCGTCCAGCCTCGTCATAAAGCGACAGCGTGATGCCCGAGAGATAGACGAGGTCATACGTCAACAGCCCCTCGAGAATGGCGGGCGTTTCGGGCAGCGACAACAGGAGACGCGCCGCCGAACTTTCCCGCCAGTAGTAAAAGCGACGCTCGCCATTGGCGCCTGTCTCGATGATGTAAAGGCCGGGCAATTTTCCCGGCACTCGGACGACACGATGGGTGCCGATCCCCTCGGCCTGCCATCCGGCGATCATCTGATCACTCCATGGATCATCGCCGAGCGCGGACACATAATCGACGGCCAATCCAAGCCGCGCACAGTAGATCGCGGTGTTGAGCGTATCTCCACCATAGCCGAGCGTATGATGGCCGGGTAGCGGCTGCGTCAGCTCCATCATGCACTCGCCGATGCAGGCAATTTTCGACTTATCCGGCATGGATCAATCCCAGACTGAAAGCGACGAGTTACACTTCGAGTATGGCCTTTATGACACCGGCTTCCGGACGCAGCCAGTCCTTGAACAGCGATGCGCCGTCCGACAGGGGGCCACGATTGGTGTTGAGCGCCCGGGTCGGGACTTTGCCCGCATCCATCTGGCGAACCACTTCGGCGAAATCGTCCGGCTGGGCATTGCGGCTGGCGAACAGCGTGGTTTCTCGCTTGTGAAATTCGGGATCCGAGAACGTGATCTCGGTGGGGACGACGCTGACCAGGACATAGCGTCCGCCATGGGCGATAAAGCCGAAGCCGCGTTGCATGGCGTCGGCATTTCCGGTCGCGTCGACAACGACGTCGAAGAAGTCGCCGCCCGTCAGTTTCTTTGCCTCGGCCTCTGCGTCGGCATTGGCGATCAAAAGGTGATCGGCGCCGAGTGAATCGCGCGCGAAAGCCAGACGATTTTCACGCGTATCCATCACGGTGACGTCCGCGCCACGTGCTTTGGCGAAGATAATCGCCGACATGCCGATAGGACCTGAACCGACGACGAGGACGCGATCCTGCGCCGAGATGCCGCCGCGCTTTACGCCATGCGCACCGATCGCCAGGAACTCGATCATTGCCGCATCGTCGAGCGAAGCGTTGCCGGCGGGGATCACATTGCTGGCTGGAACCGCCAGAAATTCCGCCATGCCACCGTCGCGATGTACGCCGAGTACCGCGATGTTCTGGCACGCATTGGTAAAGCCGCGCCGACAGCCGATGCATTTGCCACAGGACAGATAGGGCACGATGTAGACATTCTGCCCGTGGGTCAGGCCGCTTCCGGCGGGAGCGCTCTCGACCGTACCCGACAGCTCGTGGCCCATGACGCGGGGATATTGCAGGAAGGGATGCTTGCCCTGGAAGATGTGGAAGTCGGTGCCGCAGATGCCAACCCGGCGGATTCGCACGAGAACCTCGCCGTCGCCCGGAACGGGAATTGGGCGCTCCACGAGGGACAACCGGCCCGGCTCGTCGCAGATCAAGGCTTTCATTCGCTAGGTCTTTCTCATCGAGATAAGGCGCGGCCCGGTGCAAGCCCGGGCCGCAAGGGAAAGTTACTTCGGCATCTCTGTGGGCAGCTCGACGCCGTTATACTTGGCGTAGATCGCACGGAGTTTGCCGTTGGCGAGGTTCTTCTCGACCCAATCGTTTAAGACCTGACGCAGGGCGTCATCGCCCTTGCGGACGCCGATCGCATAAGGATTGGTCTTGAGCACAAGCTTGACTTCGAGCGGGTCGTTCTTCAGTCGCTCATTCGCCGTCGCCATGACCTGTGCGGATGAAGCCATGACCTTCACCTGTCCGGAAATCAGCGCCGTGTTCAGCGTGGCGTCATCCTCGTAGCGCACGATGTCTGCGCCCTTGGCCTGATCCGTCGCTTCCTTATCGTTGGTGGAGCCGCGCGTCGTGCCGAGCCGCATGCCTGACAGACTGGCGACGTCCTTGATCTCGATCTTTTTGGGTGCAGCGATCACGACCTGGATCACGCCATAGGGGATGGAGAAGTCGATGACCTTCTTGCGCTCCTCGTTGACGCTGAATGACGCCATCACGAGGTCGGCTTTGCCAGTCAGCAAGAACGGCACGCGGTTGGGGCTGGTCACCTGAACGATCTCGAGCGGCAGCCCGAGGTCGGCGGCCAGCAGCTTGGCGCTTTCGACGTCCGAGCCGGTCGGCTGCATCTTGGCGTCGAACATGCCGAACGGCGGCGAACCGAGATCAAGCGCCACGATAATTTTGCCACGCTTCTTGATATCGTCGAGCGTATCGGCACGAGCTGAAACGGAGGAGTGGGTGAGCAGGCCCATGGCAACGACGAGGCCGGCTGCACCTGCGAGAAAATGTCTTCTGATCATGTGTTTCGTCCCTTTTTGATTTGAAACTTGGTTTGACGTCCGCCTAGACGGACGTCGCGGCGCGATCGTGGGAGACGCCTCCAACGAAATTGCAGAGCTCGGCTGTCTTTGGCTGATCGAGCATGTCGCCGGATCCGGTTTCCCAGACCTTACCCTGATGCATATAGATGACCTTGGATGCGACCTTTCGCGCAAACGCCATCTCATGCGTGACGAGGATCATGGTCATGCCGCCGCGCGCGAGATCTTCCATGACTCTCAGCACTTCGCCGGTCAGCTGCGGGTCGAGCGCCGACGTCACTTCATCGAACAGCATGAGCTTCGGACTCATCGCGAGCGAGCGGGCGATTGCCACCCGCTGCTGCTGACCGCCCGACAGCTGCTCGGGGTAATTCTCCGCCTTTGCCTCCATCCCGACGCGGGTCAGCACCTCGCGCGCGAGTTCGCGGGCCTGCTTCTTGGGGATCGACTTCACGCTGACGGGCGCCAGCATGATGTTCTGTTCGACGGTCAGGTGCGGAAAAAGGTTATAGCTCTGGAACACGATGCCGACGTCGAGATGCAAGGCGCGGCGATTGAGGCTCGCATCGTGTAATGCGTGGCCGCACACATCGATTGTCCCTTGCTGGATCGTTTCAAGCGCATTGATGCATCGCAGGACAGTCGACTTGCCGGAACCCGACTGACCGATGATGGCAGCGACTTCGCCACGTCCGACATCGAACGATACGCCGTCGAGAACCTTGAGCGAACCGAACTGTTTATGGACGTTTGAAAGACTAACGACGGCCGACATTGAGCTTCCTTTCCAGGCTCCGGCTCCAGGTCGAGAGCGGGAAACAGATCGCGAAATAGATGAGCGCGACGATCATGAAGACCGTGAACGGCTCATAGATCGAATTATTGATGAGCTTTCCGGCCTGGGCCAATTCGACGAAGCCGACCACAGACGCCAGCGACGTATTTTTGACGATCTGTACCAGGAAGCCGACGGTGGGTGCGGTGGCGATGCGCGCTGCCTGGGGCAGGATGACTTTCACCATGCGCTGCCATCGCGTGAGCGCGAGGCACTCCGCCGCCTGCCATTGCGTCTTCGGAACGGAATCGATGCAGCCACGCCAGATCTCGGCAAGAAATCCCGAGGAGTAAATGATGAGGCCCGCGCTGGCCGCAATGAGCGGAGGCAGATTGGTGTAACCGAGCAGCGCGATGCCGAAATAGATGGCGAACAGCAAAATGAGCAGCGGCGTCCCCTGAACGAGCTGAATGTAGACTGTCGCGGCAATTCGCAACACACGCAGGTCGGAGATGCGCGCAAGCGCGACCACGAACCCGACCAGGCCGCCGCCGACAAAGGCGGCGATCGACAGGCCGATCGTCCACTGCGCGGCAGTGAGAAGGAACTCGAGATGAACGAGGCTGAATGTCGGCATGGACTTTTCCTAGATCGCCGTGCCGAGCTTGCGTCGACGAACGAAGACAGCCAGTCCGAACAGCCACAGACAAATACGGACGACGAGCGACAGCAGCAGGTACAGAACGCCGGTGACGATGTAGGTCTCGAAGGCGCGGAACGTATCGGACTGGATCCGGTTGGCGACGGCGGTTAGTTCCTCGGCCGAGATCTGCGACGTGATGGAGGATGCCAGCATCAAGAGGACATATTGGCTGGTGATCGCCGGATAGACGCGCTCGATCGCCGGACGCAGCACCACATGCCAGTATGTCTGGACGCGGGACAGCCCCAGGCATTCGGCGGCTTCGATCTGCGATTTGTGGACGGACTCGATACCTGCGCGCACGATCTCGCAGGTATAGGCGCCGACATTGATGACCAGGGCGATGACTGCGGCCAAGTTGGCCGAGACATGCAAGCCGAGGGTCGCGATACCGAAATAGATGATGAAGACCTGTACGAGTAGGGGGGTGTTGCGGATCGCCTCGACATAGATGGCGACAAGCCTCTTGACCCAGCGCGAACCGTCGGCGCGACCGATGGCGCAGAGCGTGCCGAGAACGAAACCCAACACCGTCGAGATGGCGGACAACTGCAAGGTCAGCCAGATGCCACGGGCGAACTCTGGCCAATACGGCAGCAACGCCGAAAAATCGAAATGATAGGTCATGCCGGTTCTATTTCATCTCAGGCGTGAAGCGCCGATTGTCGCGCTTTGAACGCATCGAGCTTGGGAGTTGCAGGCGCGTGCCCGCGCTCGGTGATCCATTTGAGGAATGCAAGAATACGCCGGTCGATCTTCATGACGTGGTTCTGTGCGATATCGGAAATCCGATGATCAAGGAACGGATTTCGAAAACGGTCGAGCGTCGTCACGATGTACGCGCGCGCTTCCGCTTCCATGCCATGTACGGCGAAGCCTGGCAGCACTTCGCGCTGCAGGATATGATCAAGCCGCTCGGCGATGGAGGCGTTCGCAAGAATTTCTCGCACGGTCTCGTTCGGAGCGCGGCTCTCGGACAGCCAGATGTCGGCAAGCACGGTATGGCCGAGATTGAGAATGTGCAGCTTGAGTCGCTCGAACGGTTCGAGTTCGTCAGCCAGGACAATGGCGGGATGGACGCACAGCGCTGAAAGGCCAGGGGCGCGCTTGATTGCCCACAGCGCATAGGGCTCGGCGACCGCGCCGATAGGTTCGATCGGCTCCGAAACGATGCGATCGACCAGCGTTTCGGCGAAGATGATCTCTTTCGCAATCCATTCGACGAAAGCTGACGGTGCGCCGGCCTCGCTTGCCAACGCCAGCACCCTGTCTTCGAGGATGCGGCCGTTGCGGTGAACCAGTTCGCAAGGCAGCACGGTCAACGGGCGGGCGCCGTCCTGCCAGCGCCGGTGGAGCAAAGCTGTCAGCTTGCCCGGAAAGGATTGTGGCACATCGCCGGATAGCAACGCCGATCCGCGGTCGCTGTCTGCAACCTCGTAACCGGTATCGCCCATATTGGAGACGACGACGTCCGCTTCCGCGACGAAACAGTCGGACAATTCCCGCCAATCGCGCGCTGCGGAGAATCCACGGTCCACGCTCAGAACGTCGATGCGCCGGTCGATCTTGACGCCATTTTCGATACCGCGGATCAGGACGGGATAGCCTTCTGGCCGGCCAAATGCCTGAACGCGTCCGGCGCGACCGGTAGAATTTGATGCTTGAACAACGGCAATCGGCCCGACGTCTTGGCCGGAAACACGTGCCTCGTGGACGAAAACACCGACATGGGCCTGAAGGAAGCGACTGGTCCCGAACTGGATGATCCGACCGGTCACGCGACCGCTGCCGCCGAGTAGCTGGCGTCGGGTTTTGCAGTCACTGCTATCGATAGGGTGGGAACCGCCGTCATGTGTTTCCTCGAACTTTTTTGTGGCGCCATGAATCTTTAAGGGCTGGCACTTCGTCAAATTGTTTTTTATCTGTAAAAAACTGAAAGCGTCGAATAGCTTTTTTGCTACTGAGGATCGATCGCAAGAATGAAGAGTAACGCTGTCTTCAAACGCGCCCACAACCGCTGCTTGAATATGCTCGCGAAGCACGAACTTGGTACGCATCTCCGTTCAGAACTCGAACTGGCGCAGGCTCTCGATGTCAGTCGCACGACAGTGCGCGCCGTGCTGTCCTCTCTCGCCAATGCCAATATCATTCACCGCGACGGCAGCCGCAGACATCTCGTGCGTTCACCGGTGGCAGACGATTACTTTCCCGAAGCGCAGACCGAGTCCGTCAGCGATATCGTCGGGCGCCGGTTCATGGAGTGGATTCTGCAGGGCGATTTTCGCCCGGGAGAGCTCATCAACTGCGCCGAACTGGCCCGTCAGTTCTCGACATCAACCTCCGCTATCCGCGAACATCTCACGCACTTCAATCACTTTGGCCTGTTGGAGCGCCGTCCTAACAGCGCGTGGGTGTTCAAGGGGATCACGACTGATTTTGCGATGGAGATCTACGAGATCCGCGAGATGTTCGAACTCCGCTCGGCGCATCGTTTTGCCGAACTCCCGCCGGACGCTGCGGCCTGGTCCGAACTCGACGCGATCGAGCGAGAACATCGTCACCTGCTGGGAAACATCGATGAACGATACCGGGAGTTCTCGCGGCTCGACGAACGGCTTCATCGCCTGGTTCATGACGCCTCGCAGAACCGCTTCGTCTTGAACTTCTACGACGTGATATCGATGATCTTCCATTACCACTACCAGTGGAATAAGGCCGACGAAAAAGAACGTAACTATGTCGCCTTGCACGAGCACCTCGCATATATCGCAGCGTTGCGCAGCCGCGATCTGGATGCCATCGACGCAAAATGCCGGACCCATCTGCAGACGGCACGCAAGACGCTGTTGAAGTCGGTTGATCATTTACGCCAGGCTACTGTTTGACTTGATTTGACCGAAATGAGAACTCACCAATGAGCACGCCACGAACGATCCGTTTATCGTCCGACGACAATGTGATTGTCGCCGTCGATCAAATCCTTCTCGGTACCGGCCTTGCCAATCTGGTCGCACAGCAGCGAATACCACGGGGGCACAAGATGGCCACCGCCGCCATCCATAAAGGCGAGCCGGTGCGGAAGTGCGGCCAGATCATTGGTTTCGCATCGACAGACATCGTGCCCGGCGACTGGGTGCACGAGCATAACGTCGTCATGCATGACTTCGCGCGCGACTATCAGTTTGCCGAGGGAGCTAAAATCTCGCAAGTATTGCCGCCCGAGCTGCGTGCAACCTTTGAAGGTTATGTGCGACCAAACGGAAGAACCGGAACGCGAAACTATATTGGCATCCTGACCTCCGTGAATTGTTCGGCAACGACGGCGAAATTCATTGCCGAAGAGGTCAATCGCTCCGGACTGCTTGATGACTATCCCGAGATCGATGGCGCCGTGGCGTTTGTGCATGGCACCGGGTGTGGGATGGCATCCTATGGGGAGGGCTGGGATTTGCTCCGCCGTACCCAATGGGGTTACGCGACCCACCCCAATCTCGGCGCCGCGCTGATGGTCGGCCTTGGTTGCGAAGTCTTTCAGATCGATCGTATGAAAGAAGAATATGGCCTGGTGGAAGGCGATCACTTCCAGACCATGACAATTCAGGCGTCTGGCGGAACCAGGAAAGCCATCGATCAGGGTGTCGAACGCATTCGGGCAATGCTGCCGGTTGCTGCGCGCGCCAAGCGCGAGACGCGGCCAGCGTCTGAAATCGTCCTGGCCCTCCAGTGTGGCGGTTCGGACGGATATTCGGGCATTACCGCTAATCCTGCGTTGGGAGCTGCGGTCGACCAGTTGGTCAAGCATGGAGGGACGGCAGTGCTTGCTGAAACTCCGGAAATTTATGGTGCGGAGCATCTGTTGACGCGCCGTGCGGTCAGCCGCTCCGTCGGAGAGAAGCTCATTGAGCGGATTCGCTGGTGGGAAGAATACGCCAGCCGCAATGGTGGCCAGTTGAATAACAATCCCTCGCCAGGCAACAAGGCCGGTGGACTCACGACAATTCTGGAGAAATCGCTGGGCGCTGCTGCCAAAGGCGGCACGACAGCGTTGCGTGCAATCTACGGATATGCCGAACCGATCAAGGAGAAGGGGTTCGTTTTCATGGACACCCCCGGCTACGATCCAGTCGGCGCGACCGGTCAGGTTGCCGGCGGGTGCAACGTGATGTGCTTCACCACCGGCCGGGGGTCGGCCTTTGGCTGCAAGCCGACACCTTCCATCAAGCTCGCCACGAACAGCGAAATGTATCGGAACATGGCCGACGATATGGATATCAATTGCGGCGACGTGCTTGATGGAACGTCGATCGAGGCTAAAGGGCAGGAGATCCTCGATCAGATTCTGCAGGTTGCTTCAGGCGCCCACACCAAATCGGAGGATTTGGGTTATGGCGATCTCGAATTCGTGCCGTGGCAAATCGGCGCTGTGATGTAACAAGCGCATCGCGCAAATCGTCCGCATGAGAAGCTGTCGCCGGTAACTCAGTCTTTCAAATGCAACGCCGCGTCTGCTCGCCTACTGAATGAAGACACGCTCTTCATTCGCTCAATATTCTTCGCGATAAAATCGTCGACGCTCCGCCGTGCAACAAGGCTGGCTCTCGCACCAGATATCCACGGGCGGTCTAAAATGTCGACGATGTCGGAGCATGCCGCCGTCGGACCTGGAGGCGCTAGGTTCCAGATACCAGTTGAGTGAAGGTCGCCATGCGCGTGCACTCCGATTTTAGCGCGCGCGATATGTGCACCGAGAGGTCAAAACAGGTACAAACCTGCGCAAATTCGGCTAGTTTAGAGTGTACGTATTTGTGTTTCATCCCATTGAGGGCATAGGTTAATTCATTGAAATCGCAAGACTATCGTTTCTCCATCGCGCCCATGATGGACTGGACTGACCGGCATTGCCGCGTCTTCCATCGTCTGCTGTCGAAGCGCGCGCGGCTCTATACGGAGATGCTGACGACGGGCGCCGTGATCCATGGCGACCGGGCGCGGCTGCTTGGCTTCGACGCCAGTGAACATCCGGTGGCGCTGCAGCTCGGTGGTTCAGAGCCCGCGCACCTCGCAGAGGCTGCGAAGATCGGTGCGGATTTCGGCTATGACGAAATCAACATCAATGTCGGTTGTCCCTCGGATCGTGTAAAGGACGGACGCTTCGGGGCGTGTCTGATGGCGGAGCCCGATCTGGTGGCGCGCGGTGTGGCCGCGATGAAGCAGGCGGTGGATGTGCCGGTCACCGTGAAGTGCCGCATCGGCATCGACGATCAGGATCCTGAAGTCGCGCTCGATACGCTGGCGCGCGCGGTGGTCGCCGCCGGCGCCGACGGCCTGATCGTGCATGCGCGCAAGGCCTGGCTCAACGGCCTGTCGCCGAAAGAGAACCGCAACATTCCTCCGCTGAATTATGACCGCGTCTACCGGCTGAAGGCGGCGATGCCCAATGTGCCGATCGTCATCAATGGCGGTATCGTCGGTGTCACCGAAGCCGCTGCTCATCTCACGCATGTGGACGGCGCGATGCTCGGCCGCGCGGCCTATCAGGAGCCTTGGCGTTTGCTGTCGGTCGATCCCGAATTGTTCGGCGAGCCGGCACCTCATGCGACGATGAAAGACGCGTTTGAGGCGATGATGCCCTATATCGAGGATCAGCTCGCGCAGGGCACGCGGCTGCACTCGATCACCCGGCATTTTGTTGGCGCCTTCCATGCGGTGCGCGGGGCGCGCGCGTTCCGGCGCCATCTTGCGGAGAACGGCGTCAAGCACGGCGCTGGCATTCAGGTGCTGCGCGATGCCATCGCACTGGTCCAGGATGAACCGGCTGTGTCGGAAGCGGCCTAGTCTGGTTACGGATAACCGCGCAGCATTAGTTTGTCGGCGCGGACTTCCCAGCTTTCCAGGCGGTCGAGAAAGCTCATGCCAAGCAGGTTGGTCTTCATCTGGCCGCGCGGCACCACCAGTGCCGGCACTGAACGTTCCACCAGTTTGCCGATGGCCAGACGATCTAGTGTCAATCGCGCCGCCTTGGTGCGGCCGCCCGCAGTCTCGACGTCGACATTGTAATCGAGCAATTCGAGCGGCAGACCCGCGGCCTTGGCGGTCTCATAAGTCAACACCACCGAGGTCGCGCCGGTATCGATCACCATGGCTGTCTTGACGCCGTTGATCTTGGCCTCAAGTCCGAACTCGCCGGTATTGCCGCGCGGGACGTCGACCAGCCGCAATGGCGGTGGGCTCTGCTTGCGCAAAATTTCTGTGACGAGATTGCCGGCCTTGGAGATCTGCTTGGGATCACCATAGGCGAGGGCGGCGCCCGCAGTTGCGACAATGACGATGACGAGAAGAAAGACCCGGCTCATGGCGAGCCTCTCAGGTGGTCGCGGATGTCTTCCTTGCGGTGTAGGTCGACGAAGGCTCCAGCCCGGCCTCGGCCATGCGCGCCGGAAGCAGTGCCATCGTGCCCATACGCTCCGCGCTGTCCATCTTTCCCCAGCGCGCGATCTCGGGCAGCGTACGCCCGCAGCCGAGGCAGAGCTTGGTCTTGGGATCGATGAAGCAGACTGCGATACACGGTGTTTCTTTGCTCATCCCGTAATATTGAAGCGGATCGGCTTGCTTGCGCAAGCGTCGAAATTTTCGTTGTGAGCATGATCTGGTCCGAAAACCGGCATCCACTTTTCGGGATCATGTTCTATAGCCCGGTTCCTGCATTCATGATCGGCTTGTTGCGCGGCCGGCGTTTTTCATCGGCGACGTTCATCTCGTAATTCGGCTGCAACGGCGGCGCGTCGGGCGTCATCGGCGCGAGCGCCGACATCACGCGTTCAGGCGGGAAGGTGATGATCACTTCGGTGCCGACCCGCAGCTTCGATTTCAGCGTGAAGGTGCCGCCATGCATGTCGATCAGGCTCTTGGCGATCGGCAGACCGAGACCCGCGCCCTGTTCGGCAGATTTGATCGAGTTCGATCCCTGACCGAACGACGCCAGCACGATCGGAATCTCTTCTTCGGCGATGCCCGAACCGGTGTCCTTGCAGCTCAGATACTGCCCGCCGGATGCCGTCCAGCCGACCTTGAGCCAGATCTCGCCGCTCTGCGGGGTGAACTTGATCGCGTTCGACAGCAGGTTGAGTACGATCTGGCGGCAGGCGCGCTCGTCGCCCCAAACGCGCGGCATGCCGTGTTCGAATACTTCGTGGATGGTGATGCCGCGGCTCGATGCGCGCAGCTTCAGGAGGTGATGGCAGTCCGCGACGACATGCACGAGCGAGACGGCTTCTTCGTTGAGCTCGTAGCGGCCAGCCTCGATACGCGACAGGTCGAGGATCTCGTTGATCAGATTCAGCAGATGCACGCCGGAATTATGGATGTCCGCGGAATAGTCCTTGTAGACCGGCACGGCATGGCCGCCGAAGATTTCGCTCTTCATCACTTCCGAGAAGCCGAGAATGGCGTTCAGCGGTGTACGCAATTCATGGCTCATCTGCGCGAGGAAGCGCGACTTGGCGACGTTGGCGGCTTCGGCGCGGTGGCGCGCTTCGTCGGAGATTGCCTTGGCCTGTTCGAGTTCGCCGATCAGCGCGTCCTTCTCGGCGCGGGCTTCCAGCGTCGCCAGTGTGGTCGAATGCAGGCGTTGCGCCAGCAGTGCGAAATAGCCTTCGGCGGCGACAGCCAGAACGGCCAGCACGTAATTGTCGAAGGTGCCACGCAGGATGAAGCTCAGCGCGACGCCGAGCGTTACCGGCGCGGTGGCGGCAAAGGCGGCAATCGGCAGGCTCGCGGCGAGCATGCTGGAGACCGCGACCACCAGCAGCATCAGGAACATCATCAGCGAATTGGAGACGACGTCGACGCCGGTCGGATGCACCAGGATCACCGTCCACGACAGGCCGTAGAGCAGGTCGAGAAAGATAAAGCGCAGCCGCCATTTATGCGTGCTGTTGGGTGTCGGTGTTTCCGCCAGATAGCGATTGCAGGCGCGCAGGATCACCGCGTGAATGCACAGCATGCCGCAAGACCATGCGGCGGCCGGCAGCGGCTGCATCCAGAACCCGAACAGGATGCCTGTTCCGACCACCAGCAGCGTGACAACGAGCGAGGCGGAGAGGCGGGTCTGGGCGTATTGGCGGAGCAGTTCGCGATCGAAAGCGGGGCGTGTTCCCGATGTCGAGGTCAGCCGGTCGCGCGCTTCGCGCACCCGCTGCTGCGCCGCCCGGCGATTGCGCGGCGGAACAGCGACGGGCGGTTCAGCCGGAAGCTGGACGACCTCGGGCCTGGCGGCGGGCTCACTCATCACTCGTACACAAATCCTGCACGCAAACGCGGGCGGTTTTTCACAGACTCTATCTGTGCCGCACAATCATTAAGAGGTGCCTTAAAGAACGAAGTAATCCGGTTAATATTCGATAAAAATGGTATCGGCGGAGGGCGCCTGTCGGGCACCGCTCCGCCGTGATTTATTCAGGAAACCTAGATGGTTACTTGGGCAATCTTGCCAAGAGACTTGAAGTGTCCCAGCGCTTGCCGCCGAGCGCTTCGACCTCGCCGTAAAATTGATCGACAGTGGCCGTGACCGGCAGGCTCGCGCCGTTGCGGCGGGCCTCGGCGAGGCAGATCGAGAGGTCCTTGCGCATCCATTCGACAGCGAAGCCGAAGTCGAATTTTCCATCGTTCATGGTCTTGTAGCGGTTCTCCATCTGCCACGATTGCGCGGCGCCCTTGGAGATCACCTCGACCACCGCATTCACATCGAGACCGGCCTTCTTGGCGAAATGAATGCCTTCGGACAGCGCCTCGACGAGACCGGCGATGCAGATCTGGTTGACCATCTTGGTGAGCTGGCCGGAACCCGCGGGGCCGAGCAGCTTCTGCATCTTGGCATAGGCCGTGATGATCGGCTCGACCTTGGCATAGACTTTGGCGTCGCCGCCGCACATCACGGTCAGGGCGCCGTTTTCGGCACCAGCCTGGCCGCCGGACACCGGCGCGTCGATGAAGTGGAAGCCGGTCTTGGTCGCAGCGGCATCGAGTTCTCGAGCGACTTCGGCTGAGGCAGTGGTGTGATCGACAAAGATCGCGCCCTTGGTCATGCCGCTGAATGCGCCGTCAGCGCCGGTGGTGACCGAACGCAGGTCGTCGTCATTGCCGACGCAGCACATCACGAAGTCCTGGCCCTCAGCAGCCGCTTTCGGGGTCGGTGCAGACTTGCCGCCGAACTTCTCCACCCACGCTTTGGCCTTGGCTGCGTTGCGGTTGTAGACGGTGACCTCGTGGCCGCCCTTGGTGGCAAGGTGACCGGCCATGGGGAAACCCATGACGCCGAGACCGATGAATGCAACTTTGGCCATGTCCGTACCCTTTGGATGCTGTCGGCTTTGCTGCCGAACGTCAGAGATTGGGGAAGTGAGGGCGCCGCCTGATGTTTTTTGGCGACGAGATCGCTGGTGATGAGGAGCGCCAGCATAGTCGCTGCACAGGACGCGGCAAAGCCCCCGTTACCACTCATGGCTGCAGCCGCTTATGGTGCGTTGCGAAAGAAAATCTGCTGCCGGTCTTGTGCCAGAGCAACCCCGAAATTCTCAACATATCCTAGAAACGGCATGGACTTAGGGCGGAAGTTCTCTATCTGTGCGGTTCGCATTATCCGTCGATCGGGAGACACGCATTGAGCGTTTCGCAGCAGCAGGTTCTGGATGGTCTGGCCAAGGTGACATCGCCGCGCGGTGTGCCGTTGATCCATGCCAATGTGTTGTCCGAGATCGTCGTGACCGACGGCAAGGTGCTGTTTTCGATCAATGTGGATGCCGCCGAAGCGCGCGCCTGGGAAAGCGTGCGCGCGCAGGCGGAAGCCGCGGTGCGGGCAATCCCTGGTGTCACCGGTGCAATGGTTGCGCTGACCGCCGAGCGCGCGCCCGGCAGCGCGCCGGCTGCGTCGCAGCGCCACGACCACGCAGGGCATTCCCATGGCCCCGGCGGACATGCGCATGGTCCGCAAGGCGGCGGTGTTCAGCCGATCTCGGCGCATCGCCCGCACCAGCCGCCCGGCGCGACGTCAGCGATGTCGAAGCAGGCCGAAATTCCGGGTGTGAAGGCGATCATCGCCGTGGCTTCGGGGAAGGGCGGCGTCGGCAAATCGACCACCGCGCTCAATCTGGCTCTGGGTCTGCGCGATCTCGGCCTGAAGGTCGGTTTGCTGGACGCCGATATCTACGGCCCCTCGGTGCCGCGGCTGACCGGCATCAATGAAAAGCCTGTTCTCGACGACAACAGGAAGATGATTCCGATCGAGCGCTTCGGCCTGTCGATCATGTCGATCGGCTTCCTGGTCGAGGAAGAGACCGCGATGATCTGGCGTGGGCCGATGGTGATGTCGGCGATCACCCAGATGCTGCGCGACGTCGCCTGGGGCACGCTTGACGTCCTTGTCGTCGACATGCCGCCGGGCACCGGCGACGCGCAGCTCACGTTGGCGCAGAATGTGCCCCTGAAGGGCGCCGTGATCGTCTCGACGCCGCAGGATCTGGCGCTGATTGATGCGCGGCGAGGCCTTGCGATGTTCACCAAGGTCAACGTGCCCGTGCTCGGGATCATCGAGAATATGAGCTATTTCCAGTGCCCGGAATGCGGCACGCGATCGGACATTTTCGGCCATGGCGGCGCCCGTCACGAGGCCGAGCGGCTCAAGGTGCCATTCCTTGGCGAAGTGCCGTTGCATATGTCTATCCGCGCCATGTCGGATGCGGGCACGCCGGTGGTCGTCAGCGAGCCCAATGGACCGCATGCGGCGATCTACCGGGCCATCGGCACGCAGATCCGCGACCGGTTGCAGGGCGCTATTGCGGCTGCGTAAGGTGGCCGGTGGCCGGGGCCGAGATGTCGCATAGAACTTTCGTTCAATTGGGCTGGCAACGACGTTCGTCGTGTTTTCCGCGGCCGAATAACCGTGTTAGACAGCCTCTGCACCAGAGCGTCTTCGGCTGAATCGCGCGACGATTTGCCGTTGAACACGCTCAAAAGAATTCCAGGGGAAACGCCCGCAAAAAGGAGAGCTTGAATGAAGCGTCGTGAGTTTTTGAAGGTTTCGACGGCCGGTGCCGCAGTGGCCGCCGTTGCCTCGCCGGCGATCGCGCAGTCCGCGCCCGAGATCAAGTGGCGCCTCGCATCCAGCTTCCCGAAGTCGCTCGACACCATCTATGGCGGCGCCGAGATGATGGCGAAGCAGGTCGCCGAAATGACCGACAACAAATTCCAGATCCAGGTCTTTGCGGCTGGTGAACTGGTCCCCGGTCTGCAGGCGCTCGACGCGACCTCCAACGGCACCGTCGAAATGTGCCACACCGTGTCCTACTACTATGTCGGCAAGGATCCGACCTTCGCGATCTATGCGTCGGTCCCATTTGGTCTGAATGCACGTCAGCAGAACTCCTGGTGGTATCAGGGCGGCGGCGAACAGCTCGGCAACGAGTTCTTCAAGAAGTTCGGCGTCATCGGCCATCCCTGCGGCAATACCGGCACCCAGATGGGCGGCTGGTTCCGCAAGGAGATCAAGACCGTTGCCGATCTCAACGGCCTCAAGATGCGTATCGGCGGCATCGCTGGTCAGGTGCTGCAGAAGGTCGGCGTCGTGCCGCAGCAGCTCGCGGGCGGTGACATCTATCCGTCGCTTGAAAAGGGCACCATCGACGCTGCTGAGTGGGTCGGTCCCTATGACGATCAGAAGCTCGGCTTCCAGAAGGTGGCAAAGTATTACTACTATCCAGGTTTCTGGGAGGGTGGCCCGACGGTGCACGCCTTCACCAACCTCGAGAAGTACAATGCGCTGCCGAAGAACTATCAGGCGATCCTCACCAATGCCTGCGCCAATGCCAACAGCTGGATGGCCGCTCGTTACGACATGCAGAACCCGGCTGCTTTGAAGCAGCTGGTTGCCGGCGGCACGCAGCTGCGTCCGTTCACCAACGAAGTACTGGACGCCTGCCTCAAGGCGACCAACGAACTCTGGGCAGAAACCTCGGCGAAGAACGCCGACTTCAAGAAGTCGATCGACGCGATGCAGGCCTATCGTTCGGACGAGTATCTGTGGTGGCAGGTCGCCGAATACACCTTCGACAGCTTCATGATCCGCTCGCGTACCCGCGGGTGACCGCAAGTCTCGATTAAAACAGGAAGCCCGGCCTTCGCGAGAAGGTCGGGCTTTTTGTTGGAGCGTGCACGCGTGCCGCGCGGTATTGCTCGGGGCGGAAATCGGTTAAGTCTCGCGATCCCACGAAGCTCTTGCGTTGAGAGATGCCCGATGACCGAAGCCGAAATTGCCGTCGCTGCCGAAATCCTCGCCGAGGCGCGTCGGAGTGGAGTGCAGATCGAAGTGCTGCCGGTCACGCCATCTTCGGTTGCTGAAGCGCACGAAATTCAGGATCGCGTTGCTGCTCTCGTTGGACTACCCATTGGCGCCTTCAAGGCTGGCGCACCGCCCGAGGGCGAACCGACACGTGGTCTGATCGAAGCCCGAATGATTCGTTCGAGTCCGGCGCATATTTCGGTGGCGGAAGTCCCGCATCTGGGCGTCGAAGGTGAGGTTGCCTTCCGTTTTACCCGCGATCTGCCAGCGCGTGCCGCACCTTATACGCGCGACGAGATCGCAAAGGCTGTCGCGGTGCTTCCGGTGATCGAGGTGGTCTCCAGTCGTTTTCGCGAGCCGCTGAGCCGGCCAAAGCTCGAGCAGCTTGCCGATTGCGGGATCAATGGTGGGCTGGTCACCGGACCGGAACTTGCCGACTGGTCGCAGCTCGATCTGCCGAACCTGCAGATGACTTTCATCGTGAATGGTGAAACCCGGATCGAACGCAAGGGTGGCCATCCCACCGACGATCCCATCGCAGGCGCTGTCGCACTGGCGAACATGATGCGCGCAGGTGGCGGCGTGAAAGTCGGCCAGATCGTCACAACAGGCAGCTGGACCGGGCTGCCGTTCTTCAAACCGGGCGATCGTTGCACCGTCCGGTTCGAGGGGCTGGGCGAAGCCGAAGTGGTGTTCGACGGCTAGGCCCGACTTTCCCGTTACTTCGGTGGCCCGAAGTCCAGCGGCGGCGCGTCCATCTGCGGAATCTGGATGTCGATCTTGCTGGAGTCGATGTCCGAGGCCGCGCCCTTGTAGTGCATGACCATCGACGGGAAGGCGATCACGAGGCCGACCATGATCACCTGGATGATCACGAACGGCACTGAACCCCAATAGATCTGACCGGTGGTAACCGGCTCCATGCGCTTGCCACTGACCCTGTCGATATAGGATTCCTTCGGCGCCACCGAGCGCAGATAGAACAGCGCGAAGCCGAACGGCGGATGCATGAACGAGGTCTGCATATTTACGCCCATCATCACGCCGAACCAGATCAGGTCGATGCCGAGTTTTTCGGCCGCGGGTCCGAGCAGCGGGATGACGATGAAGGCGAGCTCGAAGAAGTCGAGGAAGAAGGCCAGCACGAAGACGAAGGCATTCACGAAGATCAGGAAGCCAACCTGGCCGCCTGGCAGCGACACCAGCAGCTCTTCGACCCAGCGATGGCCATCGACGCCGTAGAAGGTGAGGGAGAATACGCGGGCGCCGACCAGGATCAGCACGACGAAGGCTGAAAGCTTCGCAGTGGCTTCTGCGGCCTGACGCGTCAGACCGAAGGTAAGACGGCCCTTCATCACGGCAAGGATCACGGCGCCTGCTGCGCCCATCGCGCCGCCTTCGGTCGGGGTGGCGACGCCGATGAAGATGGTGCCGAGCACGAGGAAGATCAGCCCGAGCGGTGGCACCATTACGAACACAACCTGCTCGGCGAGCTTCGAGAGCAGCTTCAGGCGCAGGAAGCGATTGAGCACAGCGAGCACGAACGAGACGCCGACGGTGATCGACATGGTCAACACGACGTAGTCGGCACCGGCTTTCACCTCAGTAAAGCGCATCGCGATGAGGCCGATGGTCGTGGCGCAGACTAGTGTCAGGAACAGCGACAGAGTCATGGTACGGATGATGCCGATGAATGGCTTGAACAGCACGCCGAGCAGGATGACGAACCAGAAGCCTTCGAGAACCGCTCTGCCGAGGCCGATCTTGTCGAATAGTGGGGAAGTCCAGTCGAACAGGCCGAGATGTACGACGAAGAAATACGCGGTCGCCGCGGCCGAGACCGCCGCCAGCGGCAGGATCACCGGATGCTTCGCAGTCTCCACTTCACGCAACGTCTGCGCTTCGAGTGGCAGCCCGGGGGCAGCGTTCGGTGCGAACACGGTGACGAGGAAGATATAGAGTGCATACATCAGCGACAGCACGATGCCGGGAATGAACGCTCCTTCATACATGTCGCCGACGGAGCGGCCGAGCTGATCGGCCATCACGATCAGAACCAGCGAAGGCGGAATGATCTGAGCCAGTGTACCGGATGCAGCGATGATGCCGGTAGCGACACGGCGGTCATAGCCGTAGCGCAGCATGATCGGCAGTGAAATCAAGCCCATCGAGATCACGGAAGCAGCGACGACGCCGGTGGTTGCCGCAAGCAGCGCGCCGACGAACACGACCGCATAGGCGATGCCGCCGCGGATGCTGCCGAACAGCTGTCCGATGGTTTCGAGCAGATCCTCGGCCATGCCGGATCGTTCGAGAATGAGCCCCATGAAGGTGAAGAACGGGATCGCCAGCAGCGTCTCGTTGTTCATCACGCCATAGACGCGTTCCGGTAGCGCCTGCAGGAAGTCGGGGCGGAACAGGCCGAGTTCGATACCGATGAAAGCGAAGATCAATCCGTTGGCGGCAAGCGAAAACGCCACCGGGTAGCCCAGCAGCAGGAAGATCACCAGCGACGCAAACATGATGGGCGCCATGTAGTGGATGAACATAGCGGTCATTCAGGCGTCTTTCGCTGCAAAGAAGTTAGAGATGGAAAAAACGGAAATCACGGCTTGTCGCCGGCTATGTTCATCACCAGACGCTCGGCCTCGAGCTCGGCGGCCCTTTGTGCGCTGATGGCATTGGCGTTGGAATCAGGAATGACGCCGCGCATCATCGCCGCACGCTTGATGATTTCGGAAATACCCTGAACGAACAGCATCGCGCACATGATCATGATCAGCGACTTGGCCGGCCATTGCGGCAGGCCGCCGGCGCTGAACGATTGCTCGTTCTGGCGATAGGACGTGATGAAAAACGGCACGGACCAGAACAGCAGGATCAGCGTGAACGGCATCAGAAACAGCAGATGACCGAGCATGTCGATCCAACCGCGCAACTTCAGCGGCAGCGAATGGTTGATGATGTCGATCCGGATGTGTTCGTTGCTGAGCAGTGTCCATGGCGAGCACAGCATGAAGACGACGCTGAACAGCACCCACTGCAATTCGAGAAATGAATTGGAAGAAACGTCGAAGACCTTGCGGATGATCGCATTGGCGGCCGAGACAACCACGGCGACGACGATCAGCCAGGACAGCCAGCGCCCAACCCACGTGTTGAAGGCGTCGATCTTACGGCTTATGGCCAGCAGTGATTGCAACCCGAGTCCCTCCCGAACTTGCTCCCCATTCAGCCATGCCGTTGGTGCATGGGGCTTTTTCAGCCGGGGCAGCGAAGCGCCGGCACCATTTCAGCGTGTCACGCTGCCGTCAATTGGAAGTTAGGCGAAATTCAGGGGGAATATTGCGCCCATCCGGTCGGAATCGGTGCCGGTATTGGAACGTTGTTACGCGCCTCAGGGCGACGAAATCCAACGGGACCAGCTATCCGCCGGTGACGCTCATATGCCGGCTGACGCTCGGCCGGTTGTGGCGGCGATCGATGATGAAATCGTGCCCTTTCGGCTTCAGGCCGATGGCGCGGTCGATCGTGGCGTTCAGGAGGTCGTTGTCGGCGGAAGCCCGCAGCGGCTTGCGCAGGTCGGAGGCATCCTCGTGGCCGAGGCAGGTGTGGATCGTGCCGGTGCAGGTGATGCGGACGCGGTTGCAGGACTCGCAGAAATTATGGGTCATCGGCGTGATGAAGCCGATCTTGCCGCCAGTTTCGGCAACGCGGACATAGCGGGCGGGACCGCCGGTGTCGTCCGGCAGATCCGTCATCGTGAACTGACCGGCAAGCCGCGTGCGCAGCAGCGACAGCGGCACATACTGGTCGATACGGCCTTCGCCGATATCGCCCATCGGCATCACTTCGATCAAGGTCAGTGCCATGTCGCGGCCGTGAGCCCATTCGATCAATGAGGGGATTTCGTCCTCATTCATGTTCTTTAAGGCGACGGCATTGATCTTCACGGCGAGGCCCGCTGCCTGTGCGGCATCGATGCCGGCCAATACCTTGTTGATATCGCCCCAGCGCGTGATGGTGCGGAATTTCGCGGGATCGAGCGTATCCAGGGAGACGTTGATGCGTTTCACACCGCAATCGACGAGTTCATCGGCATATTTGGACAACAGCGAGCCGTTGGTGGTCAGCGTCAGCTCTTTCAGAGCGCCAGTCTTGAGGTGGCGCGACAGCGAACGCACGAGGCCCATGACATTGCGCCGGACAAGCGGTTCGCCGCCAGTGAGCCGCAGCTTGGTGACGCCCTTGGCGATGAACGCGGAACAGAGCCGATCGAGTTCTTCCAGCGTCAGCAGATCGGCCTTGGGCAGGAACGTCATGTCTTCCGACATGCAGTAGAAGCAGCGCAGATCGCAGCGGTCGGTCACCGAGACACGCAGATAGCTGATCCGCCGGCCGAACGGATCGGTCATGGCAGAGGAGGCCAGGGCAGGGCTCAACTCGGAAACGGTCATTCAGATGCCTGACTGCAAAACATGGATTGCTCGCGCGGCGAAAAACGCCGCACGTTCAATCTAGTCACGGGTTGCAGCTGGCACAATCACGCCAACGTATATGTTTGGTGGATCAGCGCGGGGCGGGGAACGGCGAGCCCGCCGCAGCTGCGGCGGCCGGGGCCGCGGCAGGCGCTGCTGCACGCTTGGCAGCCTTGCGGGCGCGGCGCGGCGGCGTTGCGGGCTGCAATTCGGCGACGACCGGGCTCGGATCAACCGTAGTCCGTGCCGGCGAGGTGAAATCGCCGGGGACGCGGGTGACGGTCACCGGAACTGTCATCGGCTGGAACTTGGCGAGGGTGAAGGTTGCGCTGAACCCGGTTTCCGTTGCCAGAGGCAGCGAGCACGGGGTCTTGCAGCTCGGGCCAATCGACGTGACCACCTCTGCGCCGGGCGGAACCGAGTCGAACTGCACGGTAACCGGTTCCGGCGCCGACTTGAATGCGTCCATGGAGAACGAACTGCAACCGGCCAGGCTCAAGCCTGCCGCTGCCAAAACTATTACTCTACGCATGGGTATATCCGTCACGTTTTGCGGCTAGCCGCCATCCCCGGACAACCATAGGAGCGTCGTACATATGACGCAACACGCAGGCCGCTTATAGTTAATTGATGGTTAACGAAATTGCCCGACAACCTGAGAAACTCAATTATGTGAACAGGCTAGGCGGGGCGTCGGAGCAACAGGCAGTCGACATTCGCTGGTAGATCGCGGAAATGGTCGATCACGATGTCGGGCTTGAGCTCGATAATCGGGACATCGGTATAGCCAAATGTAACGCCGATCACCGGGACATTGGCCCGCCGCGCCACACCGACATCGGGGCCTGCATCGCCGACCATGACAACGGACGACATCGCGCCACCGGCACGCGCTACCGTTTGCTGCAGGATGACCGGATCTGGCTTCGAGACGCCGAACGTGTCGGCGCCGCAGATCGCCGCGAATCGGTTGGTCAGCTCCAGCTTTTCGAGCAGCAGCTTCGACAGCCATTCCAGCTTGTTGGTGCAGACCGCGAAGCGGTAACCACGCTCGGCCATATCGTCGAGCGCCGCGATCAGGCCCTCGAAAGGCCGGGACGCGTCGGCGATATGCTCTGCGTAATAATCGATGAAGTTGTGGGTCAGGCGTGTGACCTCATCCGGGCTCATTTCGCGCCCTTCGAGCTCCAGCCCACGTTCGATCAGGCGCCGCGCGCCCTGGCCGATCATTTTCCGCGCGGATTCCAGCGGGACGGGGGCCAGCCCCTCCTGATGGAGCACGTGATTCAGCGCGCTGATGAGGTCGGGGGCGGTATCGACGAGGGTGCCGTCGAGGTCGAAAACGACGAGGGGAGCGGGGGGAGCATCGATCATATGGGATCGCTACCGGTCATCGGCCGATACCGCAAGGGGTCCCGGATGCGATCTGGCATTCCCGGGGAATGCAGGCCTGCATTCCCCGGGAATGCACGTCCTTCGCCCTGTTCCTTGCCGCCAAACGTCGCTAGATATGCGGCGCATCCCGTCCGCGGGACCGTTTTTTGAACTGCAAGGACCGCCGCGCCGATGACCATGGACGAGCTGAAACGACAGGCTGCCGCAAAGGCACTCGAACACGTCCGTGACGGCATGAAGCTCGGGCTCGGCACAGGATCGACGGCGAAGCATTTTGTCGAACTGCTGGGTGAGCGCGTGGCGGGCGGTCTCAAGGTCATTGGCGTTCCGACATCCGAAGCCACACGGGCCGATGCCGAACGTTGCGGCGTGCCGCTGACCACACTCGACGAGGTCGATCGGCTCGATCTCACGGTGGACGGTGCGGACGAAGTCGATCCGGCGCTCAATCTCATCAAGGGCGGCGGCGGCGCATTGTTGCGCGAGAAGATCGTGGCGGCGGCATCCGATCGCATGATTGTCATCGCCGACGATTCCAAATGGGTGCCGACCCTAGGCCGTTTCCCGCTGCCCGTGGAAGTGATCCCGTTCGGCCTGTCGGCCACGCGCCGCGCGATTACCGATGTGTTCGCCAAGTGCGGCCTGTCTGGCGAAATGGCCATTCGCAGCGGCAAGGACGGTCATGCTTTCGTCACCGATGGTGGCCACTGGATCATCGACGCCCGGCTCGGGACCATCACCGATGCGCCCCGCCTGGCTGGCCTGCTCGGCGCCATTCCGGGTGTGGTCGAGCACGGTTTGTTTATCGGTCTGGCTAGCACCGCCATGCTGGCAGGATCGCAGGGAATTCGCGTTTTCGAGCGCCCGTAACGGCGCAATCAAGGAGAATTGGAATGAAGAAGCTCTCGCACATGCTGCTGTCCGCTGGTCTCGCGCTCAGCGTTGCAGTGATCGCGCTGCCGGTCTCCGCGCAGCAGGCGACTCCGGAAGGGCAGGCCCGGCCGATCAAGCCGGCGTCGCCTGCCGCGATCGGTTACGCGAAGGAAATTCTGGCGATGAAGAACGCCAGTGCGATGTACGCTAACGCCGTGCCGAACATGGTTCAGCGCGTCAAGGATTCGCTGCTGCAGAGCAATCTGAACTATCAGAAGGATCTCAACGAGGTCGCCATCACCATCGCGCAGACGATGGCCGGGCGCGACAAGGAGATCACCGAGCAGATGGCGAAGATCTATGCCAGCGACTTCACCGAGGCGGAGTTGAAAGATCTTGCGACCTTCTACAAGTCGCCGCTCGGCCAGAAACTTCTGGTGCAGGAGCCCCAGTCGATTTCCGCCAGCATGACCTATATGCAGCAGTGGGCGCAGCAGTTTTCGGAGCAGGTCAACGGCCTGTTCCGCGCTGAAATGCGCAAGCGTGGCAAGGAAATCTAGGGCGCAAGCTGAGGCCCGTCATCCCGGGCCTCGGTCCGCAGTTCGGAGCGATCATGGCTGATATCGACGTCGATCTGTTTGTCATTGGTGGCGGTTCAGGCGGCGTGCGCGCCGCCCGTATCGCTGCCGGTTACGGCGCGAAGGTCATGGTGGCCGAGGAATATCGCTTCGGCGGCACCTGCGTGATCCGCGGCTGCGTACCGAAGAAGCTGATGGTCTATGCCTCGCACGTCCAGCGCGAGATCGACGATGCCGCCGGCTTTGGATGGACCATTCCGACGGCAACATTCGACTGGTCGACCTTCATCGCCAACAAGGACAAGGAGATCGCCCGGCTCGAAGGCATCTATCAGTCCAATGTGGAGAAGACCGGAGCCACCACGGTCAAGACCCGCGCGGTGTTCGAGGATCCGCACACGCTGCGGCTCGGCACCGGCGAGACGGTTCGCGCCAAGCATATCCTGATCGCCACGGGCGGCGCGCCTAATCATGGGCCTGCCATTCCCGGCATCGAGCATGTGATCTCCTCCAACGAGGTGTTTCATCTGCCCGAACTGCCGAGGCGCATCGTGATCCAGGGCGGCGGTTATATCGCGCTCGAATTCGCCTGCATCTTTGCAGGATTGGGCTCCGACGTGACGGTGGTCTATCGCGGTGACAACATCCTGCGTGGCTTCGATGAGGACGTGCGGGCGCATGTTCGCAGCGAGATGGAGAAGGATGGCATCACCATCCTCACCGGCTGCACGGTGACCAGGGTCGAGAAGCACCGGCACGAATTCACGACGCATCTGTCCAGCGGCGCAAGCATCGCGTCCGATCAGGTGTTGTTTGCGATCGGGCGCAATCCGAACACCGCCAATCTCGGCCTCGAGAAGGCGGGCGTTGCGCTCAAGCCCGCCCATGGCGGCATCATCGTCAATGAATTCTCGCAGACCAATGTGCCGCATATCTACGCGGTCGGTGACGTCACCAATCGCGTCAACCTCACTCCGGTGGCGATCCGCGAAGGCCACGCCTTTGCCGATACGGTGTTTGGCAAGAAAACAGTGAAGGTCGATCACAGCAATATCCCGACCGCGGTGTTCACCCAGCCGGAAGTTGGCACGGTCGGCATGACTGAGACGGAAGCCCGCGCCACCTTCAGCCACGTCGATATCTACAAGACGAATTTTCGGTCGATCAAATCGACCATTTCCGGCAGCGAAAGCCGCGTGCTGATGAAGCTGGTGGTCGATGGCGCGACCGATATCGTGGTCGGTTGCCACATCGTTGGACCGGAAGCGGCCGAACTCATCCAGGTGCTGGGCATTTGCGTGAAGCTGAAGGCCACCAAGGCTGACTTCGATGCCACGGTGGCCGTGCATCCGAGTGCGGCTGAGGAACTGGTGACGATGCGCACGCCGACCGCGCGCTACGTGCGCGAAGCCGCGGAATAGTCAGTCTTGCATCTGGATCCATTCGGCGGCACCGCGCCACAGCGTGTCGCGGTGTTCTGGCCGGAAGAATCCGAAGTGCCCGATCTTCTTCGAGCCGGCTTCGATAGGGCGGATGCTGTCGATTTCGGCCTTGATTGACGTGAAGCCCGCGCAGAGCATTTCGACGGCGGCGCGTGTGGCCCATGGATCGTCCGAAAAGCTCAAGGCCCGCATCTCGCCGCGATAGCGCGGAAAATTCACGAGGGCCCTGAGCTTGCTGTCGTCGAAGAAATAGCGGTCGCTGGTCACCCATTGGGCCCATTCCAGAAACACGTCGCGTGGCAGATCGTAGCCGAGCCCGATCCTGCCGGGCGCATAGCCGATGAAGCGCGCCAGCGGCGCGCCGACAAATTTCATGAGTGCGTAGATGCGGTAGCCCTCCGGCGGCGTCATCAGCCGCCAGGTGCCGGCCTGTGCCGCGATGAGTAGGGCGCGCGACACTTCGGAATTGTTGGGGATCAGGCCGAGCGCCTGACCGCCGAAGGAGTGACCGACAAAGGCAAGTGGCACCGTCTTGTAGCGCTCGCGCATCCAGTTCACCGCGGCGGTGACATCGAGCGCAGCCCAATCGGTCATGGATGCCTTGAAACCGACGAGCGCGTTCGAGCGGCCGGACAGGGGATCGGCCTTGGGCCGCGAATCCCCGGTACCGCGATAGTCATAGGTCAGTACGGCGCAGCCGCGGCTAGCGAGGTAGCTGGCGAAGCCCCTGTAGATCTTGCGGGGAACGGCGGTGGCCGAATTGATCAGGACCGCGTGGGTTCGGGCGCCACGGGGCAGGTACAGCGTCGCGCCCAACGAATAGCCGTCGGTCGCCTGGAAGGTAATGTCATCGGCAAAAGCGTCGTCCAGTGCAGCCTCCGACACCGCAATTTTCTCCCATGGTGTCCCACAAGACCCTTACCTCAGCCTAGCAAATGCGAATTCGGCTTTGGCTGCAAGGGCTTGGGGCGCAATGTGGATTTCGAACTGGCGATCCCCATCTGTGCTGTGTATAACGCGGCCTCCGCAGCCATAAAGCGCGGTTTTCAGGAGTGATTTTCATGTCCGAGCGGTGGACGCCCGATAGCTGGCGCGGCAAGCCCGTGCTGCAAATGCCGGAATACCCGGATCAGAAGGCCCTTGGCGATGTCGAGGCACAGCTTGCTACGTTTCCGCCGCTGGTTTTTGCGGGTGAGGCCCGCAATCTGAAGAAGCAGCTCGCCCGCGTGGCCAAGGGTGAGGCTTTCCTCCTGCAGGGCGGCGATTGCGCCGAGAGCTTTGCCGAACACGGCGCCAACAATATCCGCGATTTCTTCCGCGCCTTCCTGCAGATGTCGGTGGTGCTGACCTATGCCGGCGCGCTGCCGGTGGTGAAGGTTGGCCGTATCGCCGGCCAGTTCGCCAAGCCGCGATCGTCGCCGATGGAGAAGCTGGGCGGCGTCGAGCTGCCGAGCTATCGCGGCGACATCATCAATGACATCGCCTTCACGGCGGAATCCCGCGTGCCCGATCCGCAGCGCCAGCTGATGGCTTATCGCCAGTCGGCGGCGACGCTGAACCTGCTGCGCGCCTTCGCATCGGGCGGCTTCGCCAATCTCGGCAGCGTGCATCAGTGGATGCTCGGCTTCCTGAAGGATTCGCAGCAGTCGCGCCGTTACAAGGAACTGGCCGACCGCATCTCGGACGCGCTGAACTTCATGCGCGCCTGCGGCCTCAATCTGGAAAGCCATCCGGAGCTGCGCTCGACGGATTTCTACACCAGCCATGAAGCGCTGTTGCTCGGTTACGAGCAGGCCTTCACGCGCGTCGATTCCACGACGGGCGATTGGTACGCGACCTCCGGCCACATGATCTGGATCGGCGACCGTACGCGGCAGCTCGATCACGCCCACGTGGAATATTTCCGCGGCATCAAGAACCCGATCGGCCTGAAGTGCGGCCCGTCGCTGAAGCCGGACGAACTGCTGAAGTTGATCGACGTCCTCAATCCGGACAACGAGCCCGGCCGCCTGACGCTAATCAACCGCTTCGGCCACGAGAAGATCGGCGAGCATCTGCCGGGCTTCATCCGTGCGGTGCAGAAGGAAGGGCGCTCGGTGGTGTGGTCGTGCGATCCGATGCACGGCAACACGATCACGTCGAACTCAGGCTACAAGACCCGCCCGTTCGACCGCATCCTCTCCGAGGTGAAGTCGTTCTTCCAGATTCATGCGGCCGAAGGCACCCATGCCGGCGGCGTGCATCTGGAGATGACCGGCCAGAACGTCACCGAATGCACCGGCGGCGCCCGCGCGATCACCGACGAGGACCTCAATGACCGCTATCACACGGTCTGTGATCCGCGTCTGAACGCCGAGCAGTCCATCGACATGGCGTTTCTGATCGCCGAACTGCTGAAGACGTCCCGCGTCGACAGGGCGGAGCCGCTGCCGGTGGCATCGGGTCTCTGACTTGTCGCGCCTCTGGCGGGCCACCATCAACACCTGGAATGGCCTGACCTTCGCGACGCGATCGGAACAGGCCATTCGCGAGGAGCTGTTTGCGCTACTCCTCGCGGTGCCGCTGTCATTTCTTGTCGGTACCACTGCAGTGCGCCGGCTCGAGCTGGTGGCGGTGGTTCTGCTGTTGCTCACCGTCGAACTCCTCAACACCGCTATCGAGAAGCTCGCCGACCGGCTCACCACCGACCACGATCCGCAGATCGGGCGTGTGAAGGACATGGGCTCGGCGGCCGTCGGCGTCGCGCTGGTGATCGCCGGCATGACTTGGCTGTATGCGCTCGGTGAGCGCATAGGCATCTTCTAATCCCGCAGTTGCGTAGGGTGGGCCGGTAGGATTGGATGTTTCCATGACAGAATTGACTCGCTTCACCGTCACGCTCGCCCAGCTCAATCCCATTGTCGGTGACATCACCGGCAATGCCGCCAAGGCGCGCGCCGCGCGGGCGCAGGCCAAGGCCGACGGCGCGACGCTGATCGTGTTTCCTGAATTGTTCATCGCCGGCTACCCACCGGAAGATCTGGTGCTGAAACCGGCCTTTCAGGCGGCCTGCCGCGCGGCCGTCGAGGAGCTCGCCCGCGAGACCGCGGATGGCGGACCGGCCGTGCTGATCGGCTCGCCCTGGGTCGATGGCGGCAAGCTCTACAATGCCTGCGCGCTGCTCGACGCCGGTCGCATTGCGGCAATCCGCTACAAGGTCAATCTGCCGAATTACGGCGTGTTCGACGAGAAGCGCGTCTTTGCGCGCGGCTCGGTCTCGGGACCCGTTACCATCCGCGGCCTACGCGTCGGTGTGCCGATTTGCGAAGATACCTGGATGGAGGAGTCGGCCGATTACGAGGACGTGGTCGAGACGCTGACCGAGACCGGTGCTGAAATACTGATCGTTCCGAACGGTTCGCCCTATGCCCGCGGCAAGACGGATCTGCGCTTGTCGGTGCAGGTCGCCCGCGTCACCGAGAGCCATCTGCCGATGGTCTATCTCAATCAGGTCGGCGGCCAAGACGAACTGGTGTTCGACGGCGCGAGCTTTGTGCTCAATGCCGACCGCTCGCTCGGTGCGCAATTGCCGTCCTTCGCCGAGAGCATCACGACGCTGACCTTCGAGAAGATTGAGGGCCACTGGCGCTGCAAGGGGCCGATCGCACCAGTGCCGGAAGGCGACGAGGGTGATTATGCCGCCTGCGTGCTCGGCCTGCGCGATTACGTCAACAAGAACGGCTTCCCCGGCGTGCTGATGGGCATCTCCGGCGGTATCGACTCTGCGCTCTGCGCCGCGATTGCCGTGGATGCGCTTGGCGCCGACCGCGTGCGTGGGATCATGCTGCCATTCCGCTACACCGCGCAGGTGTCGCTCGACGATGCCGACAAGCTCGCGAAGGCGCTCGGCTTCCGCTACGAGATTCTGCCGATTGCCGACGCCGTGAACGGTTTCGAGAAGATTCTAGCTAACACGTTCAAGGGTCTCGAACGCGATATCACCGAAGAGAATCTTCAGGCGCGTACCCGCGGCACGCTGTTGATGGCGGTTTCCAACAAGACCGGCGCCATGGTTGTCACCACCGGCAACAAGTCGGAAATGTCGGTCGGTTATGCCACGCTGTATGGCGACATGAATGGCGGCTTCAATCCCATCAAGGATCTCTACAAGACCCAGGTGTTCCGCATCTCGACCCTGCGCAATTCTTGGAAACCCGAAGGCGCGCTCGGCCCCGATGGCGAGGTGATCCCGGTCAATATCATCGTGCGACCGCCGACCGCGGAACTGCGCGAGAACCAGACCGATCAGGACTCGCTACCTCCTTACGATATCCTCGACAGCATTCTTGAACGCCTCGTCGAGCGCGAGGAACCGCTGTCGGAGATCGTCGCGGCCGGCTTTGAGAAGGACGTCGTGACGCGCATCGATCGGCTGCTCAACATCGCCGAATACAAGCGCCGACAGGCGGCACCGGGCGTGAAAGTGACGCGGAAGAACTTTGGCAGGGATCGCCGCTATCCGATCACCAACAAGTTTCGCGATCTGGCCAATCCATTGCCGAAGCCGGACGAAGACCTTGTCACGCGGCCTGGCAAGGGCATCAGCGAAGCTTTTGAATGAGGTTGTAGGGCGAATGACGCCCTACAGCCTCGTCGCGTATCAGCGCGTGATCCCGTCACCGCGCCGTTTTGGCCACTGCCGCAAAGGTCGAGTCGCTCAGGCGGCCACCGCCCTGAAACAGGGTGACGAGGGGGGAAGATGCGGCGCTGGTGCTGTTCTTGATGTCATACAGCGCCGAGAAACGGTTCAGCAGTTTGGCCAGCTTGGCGGGATCGGCGAGGTCCTTCAGATTGAGGTGTTTCTCCACCACCTTGGCCTGCCGATCGATGTCCATCGCGCCGACCTCATCCGGCAGGCTGAAGATGGTGCGGAACACTTCCGACAGCGCCTTGTCTGCAAGCAGGTCATAGGCCGAGGTGATGCTCGGCGCCTTGCGCTCGAAGTAGAGGGCGAGCCGCACGCCGGGATTGCTTTCGCCCTGCTGCGTCTCCAGCGTCTGCTGCAGATATTTGTGTTGGGTTTCCATGAACTGGTCGCGGGTCTGCGGCCCGAATTTCGGTAGCCGCGCGATCTCGCCGTCGTCGGCGAAATTGAACGAGGCCACCAGCTCCGCGAAACGCGGATCCTTCTGCGTGTTGACGAAGCTCTTCGGGTCATTCAGGTCGGAATCGAACATCTTGCGCAGATCGGCGGTGGTCACCTTGGCGGGGTCGAGGTCCTTGGCGACGAGCGCGATGTCGATGAGCTTCCTGTCGGCAAGCAGATCCTTCACGCTCTCGATATTGGCGATGTTCTTCTGATAGTAGACCGCGTCCTTGTCGGCCGCCTTGCGCAGCTCGGCCTGTTCCTCGTCCTTCGTGAAGCGTGTCTTGGCGATGATGTAGTCCTTCATCACCTGGGTGACTTCAGCCGCGTCCTGCGCCACCACGGGCGTCGTGATATTGCCGCTGCTGTCGAAATTGAATGCCCGAGCGAGCTGCACGTATCGGTCGTCGTGCAGCTTGTTCACGTAACTCTTCGGATCGTCCGGATCACTCTTGAGCACGTTCTTGATGATTGTCGGCGAAACCTCTTCGGGATCGAGGCCAAATGATTTCAGAGCAAAATTATAGACGGTTGGCGTCTTGAGAAAGGCATCGACTGTGGTCACCTTGGCGAGGCCGGCGCGATACTGCTTGATCAGCGATGCCGCGTACTTTTCGTCCGCTGCGAGATAGGTCGCGCCCTGGCTGTTGATATATTTGGCATGGGTATCGCTTAGCTGCGCGGCTGTCTGGGCGGACGTTCCGGTGGGCAATGTGCCGTCGGACGAGAATTCGAAAGCGCCGGCAAGCGCCACATAGCTGTCGATGGTCTCGAGCGCATCCCTATAGCTGAGGATGCTGACCTCATTCATCGATCCGCGCGCGCGCTCCAGTTCGATCTTCTGGCGCAGATCGGCCATATCGGCGCCCGGCTGTTTCAATGCCGCCATGTATGTGTCGATCTTGCTGGCAGCATCGAGCATGGCTGCCTGGGCCTTGGCGATATTCGCATTGATGTCGCTCTTCTGCGACACCCAAACGGAATTGACATAGCTGTTCGGATCGGACGGATCGCTGCTCAGTACCTGGCTGATCGTGTCGTGGGACCAGCTATTCTTGTCGATGCCGAAGGCCGAGAAAACATAATCGCGCAGCTTGTCGTCGGCGAGCAGGCCATTGACGTTGGTGATCTTTCCGATCGTGAGATTGTAGTAGTTCTTGTTCGCGTCGATGGCATCAACCCCGCGCTGCGCTACGGCCGTGTACAGACCGATCATGTCGTCGGCCTGGTTCTCGGACTGGGCGGTGTTGCTGCTGCTGGTGGTGGTCCCGAAGGCGAAGGCCGCTGCGAAATCCCGGTAGCGTTTGTCGCTCAGCTTGTTGGCAAAACTATTGGCGTCAGAGAGATCGCTTTCCAGCACCTTGCGCAGGAAGGCCTTGGCATAGGCCATGTCCTCCAGACCATAGGCCGTCGTTGCATAAGTATAGAGCCGATAGTCATTCAGGAGATCATCGACGGTTTTCACCTTGCCGATGTTCTCTTTGTAATAGGTCGTATCCCGGGAGACGGTGGCTTGTTGCGATACCCGCGTCAGCGATTGGGTGAGATTGCGGGAAACGATATTATAGTTGAGATAAGTCGAGACCATCCGAACACCCTCACGGTTTCCCGTGAGCTTACTGTTCGGAGGTTGTCCGAAGCTGGTCGCAGGGGCCGTGCGCTCGTCGCCCTGCCTGGCTGGGCGACGTCATGGGGCCTACCGCGGCGCGTTGTTCGGCAGGAATTGCGGACCGACCGTGCGGATCTGGCCAGGCGTGGACGGCGTCGCCGGTTGCGCAGGGGCTGCAGCTGCAGGCGTTTCCGGTGCTGCGCCCTTCTTCAATGCGGCGGGTGTGCCCTTGGTCTGCGGCTGCGACATCCGCTTGGCGCGTTCCTCGGTGACGATGATGTCGCCATTCTCCGCTGCCGATTTGTCGTCGACATTCTTCAACGCTTCGGACCAGGTCTGGCCCTGCGCCTTGCATGAGCACGACGGGTTGAATTCGGTGCGATACTTGAAAGCGTTCGGCGAGGACGAATAGGGCTGCCCCGAAACCGAGACGGCCGAGTTCATGTCCTCGCCGGGATTGCGATAGGTGAACAGGTTGGCGTCGGAGGCCGGGCAGAGATTCTTGCAGGTCCGCTCGTCATCGCCGAAGCGCGCCGGGATCGTCGCGAACGAGATCGGGAAATAGAAGCCGTCGCAGGTGCGCACACAGACGGTGCGATAGGTGCCCGATGGCACAGGGCTCATGTTGCCGTCCATCGGCGGCGCGCCGGGGCTTGGCTCGTTGTTGCCGAACAGGTTGCTCAGGAAACCGCCGGGGCCTGAATTCTGCGGCGCGGCGCGCTGCGCAGCGGCGGCGTATTGCGGGCCGCAATTGTTCTGCGCGAGAGCCAGGAGCACCGAACGACGCTGGGTATCACGGTCCGAACTGCCGGGCGTGCCGACGCGCAGACGTTCGAGATTGCTGGTGATCTGATCCAGATTACCGCGCATCTGCTGGATCTGATTGTTGACCGGGCCGCATTGCTGCGACTGGCCATTGAACAGCGAGAAGAAGCCGGAACTGTCGCAGCCCATCCGCTTGGCCTGCGCCGAGACGCGGTCGAGCTCGCTCTGCTGCTTGGACGCGGCGTCCTCATAGCGGCGAAGCTGCTCGGCGCGCGCGGGATCGAGGCCGTTGCCGCGATCGATGGTCGCAAGCTGCGCTTCGAGGCGTCCGCACATCGGATTGGCAGAGCCCTGCTGCTGCGCCTGGCTGGGCGGATAGACCTGCTGCGCGGGATAGCCCGGGGGCGGTCCGTTCTGCGCCGATGCAGGAGTGCCCAGCGACAGCGCACCAACCAGTGCGGCACCAACGAAAGCCCAGCGAGAAAGGGAAGCAGTCACAGTGTCAGACATATCCGGCCAATGCGCGAGTCAGAAGCGAGCGAGACAGAAACAAGCGGGGCGGTGCGGCATCGCGCGTCGATACCGCCGCCAACCTCTCGCCGACGTTGCCAGACGCCCGCGATGAAAATGCGGCGGCGAACGCCGCTTTCCATAGCTGCTTCTCGCGGCAGGGTCACGTCGTTTCCGGGGCCTCACTGTGGCTGCAAGCGAGACGCAAGAAAGTCGCAAGCCGGGGGATGTCAGCGCTGGCAGGTAATTGCGACGAATTCATCGCATTTGCCGTGATGGCAGGCGCTGCCCGACGTCGGGACCGAGCCGGTCACTTCATCGGGATCGACGCGGCGATAGGCCACGGCATGGTCGAAGGCGCGCGATTTGCAATAGGAGGCTGCGGCATGCGCGCCGCACTTTTCGCCGCGGGCGAGGCACTGGTCGATGCCGTAGCCGTCAGCCTGGTTTGCGATGATGAAGACGCGGGAATCGGCAAAGGCCGAGGAAGCGGCCAGAACAAATGCCGCCGTCAGAACGACTGAAATGGATTTCATAACTCACCAGATGAATGAGGAAATTCGCCCTCATCCGATACGCCCCAAGGATTAATAATCATTAACCATGGGCGGCGTAGCGACGGATTGAGGCCGAAATCAGCCCTTTACGGCATGGTTCCACACTCTTGACGGGCCACCTGGGGTTGCCCCATGGTGCCCCGATGAACGGTTCTCTCGCCATTTGTGGCATTTGCCGCGAGATTAAGAGCTAGCGATTCGCTGGCTGAGGCCGTCTTTTCTCACACGAGATAATCGGACGCCCGGCCGCTAGGGACGGACATCCATGGAACTGCGCCTTTACGACACTCTGACCCGCGAGAAGCGCGTCTTTACGCCGATCGATGCCGACAACGTCCGGATGTATGTCTGCGGGCCGACGGTCTACGACTTCGCCCATATCGGCAATGCACGCCCGGTGATCGTGTTCGACGTGCTGTACCGGCTGCTCCGGCACATCTACGGCGCCGACAAGGTCACCTATGTCCGCAACATCACCGACCTCGATGACAAGATCAACGACCGCGCGCTGCGCGACTTTCCCGGGCTGCCGCTGAACGAGGCGATCCGCCGCGTCACCGAGACCACGTTCAATCAGTTCGAGACCGACGTTCATGCGCTGGGCAGCCTGCCGCCGACCTATCAGCCACGCGCGACGGACTTCGTGTTGCCGCGCCCCGACGGCAAGACCGACATGGTGACCCTGATCAGGGAATTGATCGCGCGTGGCCACGCCTATGAGGCTGCGGGCGAGGTGTTGTTCGACACCCAGTCGATGGCGGATTACGGCGCGCTGTCGCGGCGCAATCTCGAGGACCAGCAGGCCGGTGCGCGCGTCGCCGTCGATGCGCACAAGAAACATCCGACCGACTTCGTGCTGTGGAAGCAATCATCTGCGGATGAACCCGGCTGGGAAAGCCCGTGGGGCAGAGGCCGTCCGGGCTGGCATATCGAATGCTCGGCGATGGCGGAGGCCTATCTTGGCACCACTTTCGATATTCACGGCGGTGGTCTCGACCTGATCTTCCCGCATCATGAAAACGAAATCGCCCAGTCGCGCTGCGCGCACGGTACGCATGCCATGGCGAATTACTGGATGCATAACGGCTTCCTGCAGGTTGAAGGCGAGAAGATGTCGAAGAGCCTCGGCAACTTCCTCACCATCCGGGACTTGCTGAATGACTGGCCGGGCGAAGTGTTGCGCCTGAACATGCTGAAGACACACTATCGCTCACCAATCGACTGGACTGTGAAGGGTTTGGAAGAGAGTGCCAAGACGCTCGATGACTGGTACTCGGTCGCAGCGGATGCAACAGGTGGCGATGTCTCCGACAAGGTGATGGAGCCGCTGTTCGACGATTTGAATACGTCGCTGGCCGTTGCGGCGCTGCATGGTCTTCGCAACAGTGCTGCAGCAGGCGATGACGGCGATCGCAGCCAGTTTGCAGCATCGCTGCGTGCGCTCGGTTTCCTGTCGGAAACGGCTGCTGCATGGAATGGGCGCAAACAACAGGCCAGCGGGATCGATGCAGCAAAGGTCGACGGCTTGATTGCGGATCGTACAGCCGCGCGGGCCCGCAAGGACTTCAGGGAGTCCGATCGTATCCGCGACGAACTTGCCGCCATGGGCGTCGTCATCAAGGACTCGAAGGAAGGCACCACCTGGGAGATCGCGCGATGAGCCGACCCGACACACCGTTTCCAAAGCACTGGAAATATTACATCGCGCTGAAATGGGCGCTGATCGTCGGCGCGATCGCGCTGGCGCTGAAGCTGGTGGATTTCTGGTGAGCGCGATGGGTGAGGCGAAACCGGCACTACGGCCATTCCTGCCGGATGACACCGCGATTGCGGCTGCGATCTTCGTGGCCAGCATCGCGGAACTGACCGGCGACGATTACAGCGAAGCGCAGCAGGAAGCCTGGGCGAGCAAGGCCGATGACGAGGTGGCCTTCGGCAAGCGGCTGGCATCGCAACTCACGCTGATTGCGACGCTGGACGGCGTGCCGGTCGGCTTTGCGTCTCTGAAGGGGGCCAACCACATCGACCTGCTTTACGTGCATCCGAATGCCGCGCTGCGGGGCGTCGCAGCGCTGCTGATCGATGCGATCGAGAAGCTCGCTGGTGCACGCGGCGCCAAGCTACTGACCGTGGATGCCAGCGACACCGCTGAGCCCTTCTTCAAAAAGCGTGGGTATATCCCGACACAGCGCAACAGCGTGCCTGTCAATGATGAGTGGCTTGCCAACACCACGATGCAGAAGACGCTGGGCGAACCCGGGGCCGCCTAGATCGAAGAAGGCGGGGGAGGAAGACTGATGATCGATCACGTCTCCATCGCGGTCAGCAATCTCGAACGTGCAGTGCCCTTCTACGAGCGCAGTTTCGCGCCGCTTGGCATGACTCGACTGGTAACACGTCCCGCGATGGTCGGGTTCGGCAAGACCTATCCGGAAGTCTGGCTGAATCTGCGTGCGGGAATGGCGCCGCTATCACCTGATAGTGGTGTGCATCTTTGCCTGCGCGCGAGGACGACGGATGAAGTGGATGCGTTTTATGCGGCAGCCATGGCCGCTGGCGGCGTGCCGGAAAGCACGCCGTCGCTTCGGCCGCATGATCGCGTACGCTACTACGCGACTTTCATCGCCGATGCCGATGGCAATCGCATCGAAGTGGTGACGTTCCCGAAGGACGACGTCACCACTTTGTAAAGGGCCTCAGAGCCGCGTCGCGACGTCCGGAGCCAGCTTCTTGGCTTCGTCGGAGGCCAGCGCTGCGGCGGTGCGGAGCCGGGGGAGGATGTCTTCGGCACGGTCGGCCGTCAGCACGTCCAGCGGCAGTGTCGGCCGGATGAAGGCGGTCGAGCGCATATGCTTGAGCAGCTCGAGCAGCGGCTCCCAGAAGTTATCGATATTGGCCATCAGGATCGGCTTCGAGTGCCGGCCGAGCTGCTGCCAGGTGAGCTGTTCGACCAGCTCTTCCAACGTGCCGATGCCGCCGGGCAGGGCGACGAAGGCGTCCGACCGCTCGAACATCAGCCGTTTGCGCTCATGCATGTCGTGGGTGACGATCAGTTCCTGGGCGGCGGTCAGCGCGTTTTCGCGCTTGGTCAGGAATTCCGGGATGATGCCGGTGACCCGTCCGCCATTGTCCAGCACGGACTTGGCTACCGCGCCCATCAGGCCGATGGAGCCGCCGCCATAGACCAGACCGATACCTTGCTCGGCCATGATCTTGCCGAGTGTGACGGCTGATTCGACGAAACTGGGATTGGTACCGGGGCCGGAGCCGCAATAGACGCAGATCGTTTTAATTGTGCTCATCAAATCCATGTGGCACTGCGGGATAACACCGTCAAGACACGGAATGAACGCGATACGGGAAAATCCTGCCCGGGACACCTCTCCACAGGGAAAAGAATGCTCCACACGGGTGCGACGTTCCGGCAAAGCGCCTATATGCATTCTAATGAAATTGACCCTCATTTTAGGGCGGCCCCGGGCCGCCGTTTCGTTCCTTCCAGGCGCCGTGCATGTCTGATTCCGATCCCGCGCTGAACGACGAGACAACTCCCAATCCGGCCCCAATCGAACGCGGCACGCTGTTCGGAACGCTTGCGCATCTGTGGCCCTATATCTGGCCAAGCGATCGCGACGACCTGAAGATGCGCGTCGTCTGGTCGATGCTGCTGCTGCTGGTCGCGAAGGCGGCTACGCTGACGGTGCCGTTCACGTTCAAATGGGCGATCGACGCGCTCACCGGCGCCGATACGGCTCCCGTCCAGTCCTCGAACTGGACGCTATGGCTGATCGCATCGCCGGTCGCCATGACCGTCAGCTACGGCGCGGTTCGCGTGCTGATGGCGATCTTCACGCAATGGCGCGACGGCATCTTTGCCAAAGTGGCGATGCATGCGGTGCGCAAGCTGGCCTATCTGACTTTCGTCCACATGCACGAACTGTCGCTGCGTTTTCATCTGGAGCGCAAGACCGGCGGCCTGACGCGCGTGCTCGAACGCGGCCGCGCAGGCATCGAAGTCATTGTTCGGATGGTCATCCTGCAACTGGTGCCGACCATCATCGAACTGTTGCTGGTGATGGGCGTGCTGCTCTGGCAGTTCGACTGGCGCTATGTGCTGGTCGTAGCGATCACCGTGGTCGTCTACATGTACTATACGTATCTGGCGACCGAGTGGCGCATTGCTATCCGCCGCAACATGAACGAGTCCGATACCGAGGCGAATACCAAGGCAATCGACTCGCTGTTGAACTATGAGACGGTCAAATATTTCAGCGCCGAAACGCGCGAAGCCCAGCGCTATGACAGGACCGTCGAGCGTTTCGAACGCGCCAGCGTCAAGACCTATACGTCGCTGGCTGTGCTCAATACCGGGCAGGCGATCATCTTCACGCTCGGTCTGACATCGACGATGCTGATGTGCGCAGTCGGCGTGCGCAACGGCACCCACACGGTGGGCGATTTCGTCATGATCAACGCCATGATGATCCAGCTCTACCAGCCGCTGAATTTCATGGGCATGGTCTATCGCGAGATCAAGCAGGCGATCATCGATATCGAGAAGATGTTCGGTGTCCTGAACCGCAATCCGGAAGTAAAGGATATCCCGGGAGCAAAGCCGCTGCTCGTGACATCGGGCGCGGTGCGCTTCGACGATGTGCGTTTCGCCTATGACCCGGAGCGGCCGATCCTGAAGGGGCTCAGCTTCGAGGTGCCGGCCGGCAAGACCGTTGCCATCGTCGGCCCGTCGGGCGCCGGCAAGTCGACGATCTCGCGACTGCTGTTCCGGCTGTATGATGTGTCCGGTGGCACGATCTCTGTCGATGGCCAGAACATCCGCGAGGTCACGCAGGCCTCGTTGCGCCGGTCCATCGGCATGGTCCCGCAAGACACCGTGCTGTTCAACGACACCATCCGCTACAACATCCGCTACGGCCGCTGGGACGCAACGGACGAAGAGGTCGAGGAAGCTGCCCGCATGGCGCAGATCGACCCGTTCATCCGGATGTCGCCGAAGGGCTACGAGACCGAAGTGGGGGAGCGCGGTCTGAAACTCTCCGGTGGCGAGAAGCAGCGCGTGGCCATTGCGCGAACCGTGCTGAAGGGCCCGCCGATCTTGCTGCTCGACGAAGCGACGTCGGCGCTCGATAGCCATACCGAGCAGGAGATCCAGGACGCGCTAGAGAAGGTCTCGCGAGGCCGCACCTCGCTGGTGATCGCGCATCGGCTATCCACCATCGTCGGTGCCGACGAGATCATCGTGCTCGACCAGGGCCGGATCGCCGAGCGCGGCACCCATGGCCAGTTGCTGACTGCCGGCGGTCTCTATGCCAGCATGTGGAACCGGCAGCGCGAGGCCCAGGAGGCCCGCGAGCGGCTCGCCCAGATCGATGACGATGCCGTCGCCCCCAATCGGACCCCGCCGCCGGTCGACGACGACCGGCTGATGACGCCTGACGCGGCGGAATAATCTCTGCTAAAGCAGGGCCAGATTCTGCCCGAACCCAGGTTTTAAGCACCCATGTCCATCGCAAATTCCATCCGTGGCCAGATCCCGCCGATCCATAAGGAAGGCTATCCGTTCATCGGCGCCTTTGCGCTGGCGAGCCTGGTGCTGTTCTGGATCTGGACGCCGCTCGGATGGATCGGCACGGTCCTGACGGTCTGGTGTGCGCTGTTCTTCCGTGACCCCGTCCGCGTGACCCCGACCCGCGAAGGCGTGGTGGTGTCGCCGGCCGACGGGAAAGTGTCGATGGTGCAACCAGTTCTGCCGCCGGCCGAACTTGGCCTCGGCGACCAGCCGCTGCTGCGGATCTCGGTGTTCATGAGCGTCTTCAACGTCCATGTGAACCGCAGTCCTGTGGCTGGCCGGATCGAGCGCATCGCCTATCGGCCGGGCAAGTTCATCAATGCCGAACTGGACAAGGCCAGCGAGGACAATGAGCGCAACTCGCTGGTGATTTCGACCCCCGGCGGCCGGATTGGCGTGGTGCAGATCGCCGGGCTTGTGGCGCGCCGGATCGTGTCCTTCGTGCGCGAGGGCCAGACCCTGAGCGCCGGCGAGCGCTTTGGCCTGATCCGTTTCGGCTCCCGGCTGGATATCTACCTGCCGGAAGGAAGTAAGGCGCTGGTAGCCGTGGGTCAGACGGCGATTGCCGGCGAGACCGTGCTGGCCGATTTCCGGATCGGTGACGGCGGCCGCACTTACCGCGTCGATTAACCCCGATTTCCTGCCGCTTTGGGCGGCAGGTCGCCACAATGGCGGAGCAGGGTGGGATTTGCTAGGATCACGCCATGCAAATGCCTTCTGACCAGTCTCCCGAGACGCGCCGCCGCCGGTTCCGGACCATTCCGATCCGGATGCTGGTGCCGAACATGATCACGCTGCTGGCGATCTGCGCCGGCCTGACGGCGATCCGCCTGTCCACCGAAGGGCGTATGGAACTTGCGGTGGCGGCCATCGTGTTCGCGGCCGTGCTCGATGGCGTCGACGGCCGTGTCGCCCGCATGATCAAGGGCCAGTCCAAATTCGGCGCCGAACTCGACAGTCTGGCTGACTTCGTCAATTTCGGCGTGGCGCCTGGCCTGATCCTGTATTTCTGGCAGCTCCACGATCTCAGCAATGCCGGCTGGATTGCCGCGATGGTGTTTGCCATCGCCGGCAGCCTGCGGTTGGCGCGTTTCAACGCCACCATGGACGATCCGGACAAGCCGGCCTTTGCGGCCAACTTCTTCACGGGCATGCCGGCGCCGCTGGGCGCGCTCACCGTGATGCTGCCGATCTATCTGGGCTTCCTGGGCATGCCGATGCCGCCGGCCGTCCTGACGACCGTCTACACGCTGCTGGTCGGCTTCCTGATGGTGTCGCGGCTGCCGGTGTTCTCCGGCAAGGCCGTGAATATGCGGGTGCCGCGCGAGCTGGTGCTGCCGGTGTTCGTCGGCGTCGTGCTCTTCATCGCGCTGCTGATCGGCTATCCTTGGCACATCCTGTCGGCGCTCTCGATCATGTATCTGCTGAGCCTGCCGCTTGGCTGGAAGTCGTATCGCGATCAGGAGCGCGCGCTGGCGGCGCAGCCGGTGGTCCCTGTCGATCCGGCAGCGCCCCATGCATCGACGCCCTATACGCCGGGTGCACCTGAGATTGCACCGGACGATCGGCCCGCACGCCTGAACTGATTGTCCATCTCGCGAACAATTCATGCAGCCGCTTTCCACGACGAAGGCGGCTGCATTTCGTTTTGGGCATGCAGTGAAGTCGGCTATATCCGAGGTCTCTCAGCGACGACGACCTCCCGCGAAGACGGGATGCGATAATCACACACAGGAGAACGCCGTGACGAATTCCGCGATCGGTCCGCTGCCCGCATCCGTTCTGGAAGCGCTGGGCCGCTATGACACGCCGACCATCTGTAATGCGATGGAGATCGTAGCACCCGAGCGCCGGCTGATCGGCTACACCACGCGTCCGCTGGTTTGTCCGTTTCCCAATCTGCCGCCCATCGTCGGCTATGCGCGCACCGCGACCATTCGCGCGACCATGGCCTCCGGCCTGCCTGCCGCGGAGCAGAAGGCGCGGCGTCTCGCTTACTACGAATATGTCGGCACGGGCATCGGTCCGCGCATCAGCGTGATCCAGGATATCGACGGGCCCGACGCGGGCTATGGCGCGTTCTGGGGCGAGGTGAACAGCGCCGTGCACAAGGCGCTCGGTTGCCTCGGTGTGGTCACCGATGGCTCGATCAGGGATATCCCGCAATGGGCGCCGGACTTCCAGGCGCTCGCCGGCACGATCGGTCCGTCGCATGCGCATGTGCATGTGAGCGAGTTCGGTCAGGAAGTGCGCGTCGCCGGCATGAGTGTCCGTTCGGACGATCTGATCCATGCGGATCAGCACGGCGCGGTTGTGATCCCGCTCGATGTCGCCGCGAAGCTGCCGGACGCGGCGGAGCTGTGCGGGCGGCGCGAGACGCCCATTCTCGATATCGCGCGCAGTCCGTCATTCACGCTCGAGAAGCTGAAAGAGGCGATGGCGCGCTCGTCGGAAATACACTGAAATCCGGGGCTATTAAGACTAACGATAAAGGTTAGATGCCGATCATACCGAACCTCCTTCGGTTGCTTGCGCGGCCGGAGGGCTTCGGGCTAACTGCCCGTTTCGCCGTTAAGACGGGCATTGGAGACGGTATTGCCTCAGACCAAGGATATGAAGAAAGCCTGGAATGAGCGCGCAAATCGTGACCCGTTCTTTTACGTAGAGACCGAGCTGTGGGATCACGATCCCGAAAAATTCTTCGCACTCGGTCGCGAACGCGCGACGCTGCTGATTGATCCTGTTCTCGCGAAATACGCTCTGGACCCCGTCGGCAAAACGGCGGTCGATATCGGCTGCGGTGTCGGACGTTTCACGCAGGCACTTGGCCGGCGTTTCACCAGGGCTGTCGGCATCGATGTGTCCGACGTCATGGTGGAGAAGGCGAAGGTGGCGGCAGCGACGTTCAGCAATCTCGACTTCGTCGCCGGCAATGGCGTCGTGTTTCCCTTGGCGGCGGAAACTGCGGATTTCGTATGGTCATATGAGGTCTTTCAGCACATGCCGTCGCATGACGTCGTGAAGGCGAATCTGGTCGAGGTGGCCCGCATCCTGCGTCCATCCGCGCTTGGACTCATCCACTTCCGAACGGCGCATGAGTATCCGACCATCCTCTGGCATATCGCCAAGTTCGTCCCGACGCCGGTCATCCAGCGCTTGAAAATGATGCTCGGCAAGGATCCGCTGACGGCGGATACGTCGTGGCGTGGTGCAAAGCCGTTACCGAAGAACATGATCGCCGAGTTCTGCGTGGCCGCTGGCCTCAAGCCGATCGAGTTTCTCGATGACCCGACCCACGCGCCGGGATCACGAACCTTCGTGGTCGTCCGGCGCGCTGCCTGACGCCGCACAATCGTCCCCAATCTGTCTGCTGAACGAACTCTCCTTATCGTTCCACGCGCGCTCGCGCGTCATTAATCTATCATTAATGGACCGTGAAGCGGTAACGCGTCCTTAATCGCAATATCGCTAAGGTGCCTTCGCGCGGCCTGATCTCGAGGCGTGCCGCCGTCCAGGACGGACGTCGTTCGATACGTGTATAGCGTCGGAGTTGACATGGATATCACAACACTCGTCGGTTTCGTCGCTGGCATCATTGTGCTGTGTACCCTGATCCTCATGGGCGGCAGTTTCGGGATGTTCTACGACATCCACGCCGTCATCATCATTTTCGGCGGCTCGTTCGCCGCCACGCTGATCCGCTTTCCGCTTTCGTCCATCCTTCATGGCATTCCACTGGGCGCCAAATTTGCGTTCACGCTGAGCCGCCTGAACGCGCGTGATCTGGTCGACGAACTCGCCCGCATCGCGGAGATCGCGAGAAAGCAGGGGCCTGTCGGACTCGAAAAAGTCGAGACCAATGACGCATTCCTCGCCAAGGGCATCCGCTTCGTTGCCGACGGCTACGACCTCGAATTCATCCGCGACAATCTCGAGCGCGACCGCGACAACTTTCTCATGCATCTCGATGAAGGTTCGAAGATCTATCGCGCCATCGGCGATTGCGCCCCGGCCTTCGGCATGATCGGCACGCTGCTCGGCATGGTGCAGATGTTCTCGAACATGTCCGATCCGTCCAAGCTCGGCCCGTTCATGGCAGTCGCGCTGCTGGCGACGCTGTACGGCGCGGTGGTCGGCAACCTGGTCTGTCTGCCCATTGCCGACAAGCTGCACGTCAAGGTGCTCGACGAGGAAACCAACCGCACGCTCATCATCGATGGCATCCTGATGATCCGCGACTCCAAGAGCCCCGCGCTGGTCCGCGAAATGCTGTTGGCCTATCTGCCCGAGAAGCACCGCCATGACGAAAGTGAGCCGGTCCCCGCGTAACGCGCAGGGGGAGGCTCGGAGCACGTCCGATGGCGAAGAAAAAACGCGGAGAAGCACACGGCGGCCATGGCTGGTTCGTGACCTTCGCCGATCTGATGGCGCTGCTGCTCAGCTACTTCGTCATGCTGGTGGCGTTCTCCAGCCCTGATGGCGCCAAGCTCAAGATCGTTGCCGGCTCGGTTCGCGAAGCCTTCGGCGTGCAGACCGATGCGCGCTATTCCGGTGTGATCGAATCCGACGGTCTGCCGACGCGTGGTCAGACAAGGAACAAGGATCACGTGTCGCCGGAGGATGCGTCCAACGTTACCAGTCCGAGCGAGAAGGGTGGCCGTCCGGCGGGCGCCAAGCTGAAGATGGACCGCGAATTCGCGCTCGCCTCGGCGTCACTGCGGCAGGCGCTGCAGGACATGCCGGAGATCAACGAGATCTCCAAGAACATCATGTTCGAGGAAACCAAGCAGGGCCTCAATCTGGAAATCATCGATCAGAACGGCCGCTCGATGTTTGCTGACGGATCCAAGGTTCCCTATGAGCGCACCCGTCTGTTGCTGCAGAAACTCGCTGGACCGCTGAAGGCGACGCCGCTGCGTGTGGCTATCGTTGGTCACACCGCCGCGGGCTTCGTGCCGGCGCGCAGCGAATACGACGCATTCGATCTTTCGGCTGATCGCGCCAATGTCGTTCGGCAGATTCTAGAACGGGAAGGCCTGCCGCCGTCGCATATCTTCTCAGTGTCGGGCAAGGCGGACAGCCAGCCGCTATTCCCCGATGATCCGACCATGGCCGCCAACCGGCGGGTGACCATTACGCTGATGCGGGAAGACCCGCCGCTGCCGCCAAACCTCAAGCCGTAAAACAGTCAATTCCTTTTTTACGGCTCCAGCCTGTTTTTTTGCTGGGCAATGCCGATTTTTGCCGCGCTCCAAATGAGCGATCTGCGGCAGGATAGGCTAGTGTCCCGGTTGACTGGCATTGCCCGGCGCGCCATAGCCGGGTCCGGATTGTCCAGAGGCGTTACGAGCAGAATGGCCGTTTCGGAAACAACAGGCGAGGGACCGATCGAAGTTCCGGTTCATACCGGGTTCTGGTCGCTCACAGTCGGCAGCATCGGCGTCGTGTTTGGCGACATCGGAACTTCGCCACTTTACGCGTTCCGCGAGGCGGTACACGGCGCGACGCATGGTGCGCCAGTGACGCCCGTTATCGTGCTCGGCGTGCTCTCGCTGATCCTGTGGGCGCTGTTCATCGTTGTCACCGCCAAATATGTGCTGTTCCTGCTGCGCGCCGACAACAATGGCGAGGGCGGGACGCTGTCGCTGATGGCGCTGGGCCAGCGTGCCCTGGGCCGGCGGAGCTTGCCACTGATGGTACTGGGCGTGATCGGCGCGTCGATGTTCATTGGCGATTCCATGATCACCCCGGCGATCTCGGTGCTGTCGGCGGTGGAGGGTCTGAAACTCAAGGCGCCTGCGCTCGAGCCCTATGTCGTGCCGGTTACGGTCGCGATTCTCGTGGTGCTGTTTTCCGTTCAGCGGATCGGCACCGCCAAAGTGGCATCCGCCTTCGGGCCGGTGATGATCATCTGGTTCACGACGCTGGCGCTGATGGGCGCTTCGCACATCTCTGATGATCCGACCGTGCTGAAGGCGATCAATCCATATTACGCCGTACAGTTCATGTTGAGCCACGGCACCATTGGCCTCGTCACCCTGGGCGCAGTCTTCCTGGCCGTCACCGGCGGCGAGGCGCTCTACGCGGATCTCGGCCATTTCGGCCGCAGGCCAATTCAATACGGCTGGTTCTTCTTTGTGCTGCCGGCGTTGATGATCAATTATTTCGGGCAGGGCGCGCTGGTGCTGTCCAACCCAACCGCGATAGAAAACCCGTTCTATCGGATGGCACCGGAATGGATGCTGGTGCCGCTGATCGTGCTGGCGACGGCCGCCACCGTGATCGCAAGCCAGGCCGTCATCACGGGCGCATATTCGCTCGTGCGTCAGGCGGTGCAGCTCGGGCTGCTGCCGCGCTTCGAAGTGCGCTTCACCTCCGAGACCCATGCCGGCCAGATTTATCTGCCGCGCGTCAACCGGCTGTTGCTGATCGGCGTGCTGCTGCTGGTGCTGATGTTCAAATCGTCAAGTGGTCTGGCCTCCGCCTATGGCATCGCCGTCTCCACGACCATGGTCGCCGATGGCATCATGGGCTTTGTGGTGATCTGGAAGCTGTGGAACTGGAAGGCCGCCACTGCCGCTGCGATCATCGCGCCGCTGGTGTTCGTCGATCTGGCCTTCCTCAGCGCCAATCTCCTCAAACTGCTGGAAGGCGCCTGGGTGCCGCTGCTGTTCGGCGTGCTGATGGCCGGCATGATCTGGACCTGGCGCCGCGGCGCGGCGATCCTGATCACTAAGACGCGCCGTATCGAAGTGCCGTTGCGCGATCTCATCAAGAGCCTGGAAAAGCGCCCCCCGCATATCGTGAAGGGCACCGCGGTGTTTCTCACCAGCGATCCCGAATTCGTGCCGACGGCGCTGCTGCATAACCTGAAGCACAACAAGGTTCTGCACGAACACAATGTGATCTTGACCATCGAGACTGCACAGACGCCGAAGGTCGATCTGGCAGAACGCGTTCGCATGGAGAATATCAGTGACAAGTTCTCGATGGTGAAGCTGCGTTTTGGCTTCATGGAATCGCCAAACGTCCCCAAGGCGCTGGTCGTCGCGCGCAAACTCGGCTGGCAGTTCGACATCATGGCGACGTCGTTCTTCGTGTCGCGGCGCTCGCTGAAGCCGTCCGCGCAATCCGGCATGCCGCTGTGGCAGGACCATCTGTTTATCGCGCTCAGCCGTTCGGCGAACGACGCCACCGACTATTTCCAGATTCCCACCGGACGCGTGGTGGAGGTCGGTACTCAGGTGACGATCTGAACTCACCTTTTGTCATGTCCGGTTCCCGGATTTGCGCTACAATGGGTGTGATCATCGGGGCCGGGAACGGCCTCGCTGCCCCGCTGTTCAGAGATTTGCCGTTCAAGGACTTGCCATCCAGAAGTTGTCGAGGCCGTTTCCATGACCAGTGATAGCGCTTCTCCCGCCGTGGCATCCCCGGCGGACTCCTCCTATGGGCATTCCACGGCCAGCTTTGGCTCCCTCGTCATGGGCAGTATCGGCGTCGTCTATGGCGATATCGGCACCAGCCCGCTTTACGCGCTCCGTGAGGCGCTGATCGCGGCTGGGGGCCACAAGGCGCCGGGTATCGACAATGAAGCGATCCTGGGCGTCCTCTCGCTGATCCTGTGGGCCCTGATCATCGTCGTGACGCTCAAATATGTCGTGCTGCTGCTGCGCGCGGATAACAACGGCGAGGGCGGCCCGCTGGCCCTGATGGCACTGGCGCAACGTGCGATAGGATCGAGCGGGACGGTGGTCGTGATGCTCGGCATCATCGCGGCGGCGCTGTTCTATGGCGATGCCGTGATTACGCCGGCGCTGTCGGTGCTCTCGGCCATCGAGGGCGTCAAACTCGTCACCACCGCGTTCGATCCCTACGTCGTGCCGATCACCATCGTGATTCTGGTCGCGCTGTTTGCCGTCCAATCGCGCGGCACCGCGAAGGTCGCGACGTTTTTCGGACCGATCATGTGCCTATGGTTCGTCGTGATCGCGGTGGCGGCGATTCCGCAGATCGTGAAACATCCGGAAGTGCTCGCGGCCCTCAATCCCGTGCATGCGATCTATTTCATGTTCCATCACGGCATCATCGCTTTTGTCACGCTGGGCGCCGTGTTCCTCGCGGTGACGGGTGCCGAAGCGCTCTATGCTGATCTGGGCCATTTCGGCAAAAAGCCGATCCAGCTGGCCTGGCTGTTCTTGGTACTGCCGTCGCTGGCTATCAACTATTTCGGGCAGGCCGCGCTGGTGATGCATGATCCGACCGCGCTGGAAAATCCGTTCTATCTGATGTTTCCCGATTGGGCGCTGATCCCGATGGTGATCCTCGCAGCAACCGCGACCGTGATCGCCAGCCAGGCTGTGATTACCGGTGCCTATTCGCTGACTCAGCAGGCGATCCAGCTCGGCCTGCTGCCGCGCTTCGAGATCCGCCATACGTCCGAGAGTCATTCCGGCCAGATCTACATTCCGCGCGTCAACATGCTGCTGTTCATCGCAGTGATCGTGCTCGTCGTGCTGTTCAAGTCGTCGAGCTCGCTGGCCTCGGCCTATGGCATTTCGGTCACCGGCACCATGGTCGTCACCGCGATGATGGGCTTCGTGGTGATCTGGCGGGGCTGGAAGTGGTCGCCGATCGCGGCCGCGGCATTGATTGCACCATTTCTGGTGATCGACGTCACGTTTTTGACCGCGAACCTTCTGAAGGTATTCGACGGCGGCTGGGTGCCGCTGGTGCTGGGCGGCGCGATCATTCTCTTGATGTATACGTGGCGGCGCGGCAGCCGCCTGCTGTTCGAGAAGTCGCGCAAGCTGGAATTTCCGCTGGCCGATCTGGTTGCCATGTTGGAGAAGCGGCCGCCACAGCGCGTGGCTGGCACGGCTGTGTTTCTCACCAGCGATCCGCAGAGTGCGCCGACGGCGCTGATGCATAGTCTGAAACACTACAAAGTGCTTCACGAGAAGAACGTTATTCTCACCATCGAGACGGCGCCGACGCCGCGCATCGATCCGAGCGAGCGGGTGCGGATGGAAGAGGTCAGCGCGACCTTCTCCAAGATCACACTCCGCTTCGGTTTCATGGAATCGCCGAATGTGCCGAAATCCTTGGCGATTGCGCGCAAGACCGGCTGGCAGTTCGACATCATGTCGACGTCGTTCTTCCTGTCGCGCAGGGCGCTGAAGCCGGCCGCGCATTCCGGCATGCCGCGCTGGCAGGATCATCTGTTCATCGCGCTTAGTCGCACTGCCAATGACGCAACCGACTATTTCCAGATCCCCACGGGGCGGGTGGTCGAAGTGGGTACGCAGGTGACTATCTAGGCCTGATCCTGAAAAGTGGGCTAGCGGTTTTCGGGCAAGATCAGGCCCGACAATAAGCTCTTCCGACGCTTGATTTTCGCCGCGCGAGAGGCGACTTTGACGCCCGAAAACAGGGGCGTTTCCGCCCCGTCTTATTCGCTCCGGAAGCCGGAGCGCGAGGAGGTTTTGGTGGCAGGCGAAGCTCATACCGTTCACGATTTGACGCCCGAGGAAGTCTCCAAGGGGATCGCTGAGGGCAAGTATCTGCTGGTCGATGTCCGCGAGCCCAACGAAGTGGCCGTGGAAGCCTATCCGGATGCCGTGGTGGTCCCGCTCTCGACCTTCGACAGCGCCGATCTGCCCGATCCGGCCGGCAAGCAGATCGTCTTTGCATGCCGCTCCGGCAAGCGCTCGGTGACTGCCTCGCTGGCAGCCCAGGCCGATGGCCTTGCCTATGACAAGCATCTCGCCGGCGGCATTCTCGGATGGAAGGCTGCGGGCCTGCCGACCAAGGCTGGCTGATCTCTCGATGAACAAGATCTTCTCTGAGCTGCCCGTCACGGTGTTCGAGGCGATGTCGCAGCTCGCGCGCGATCACAACGCCATCAATCTGGGGCAGGGCTTTCCCGATCATCCCGGTCCCGACGATATCCGTCAGGCGGCCGCCGACGCGGTGCTGAACGGCTACAACCAGTATCCGTCGATGATGGGCATCCCGGAGCTGCGTCAGGCGATCGCCACGCATTACCAGCATTGGCACAAGCTCTCGCTCGATCCGATGACCGAGGTGATGGTGACTTCCGGCGGCACCGAGGCGCTGACCTCGTCGATCCTCGCGGTGGTCGAGCCCGGCGACGAAGTCGTGTGCTTCCAGCCGGTCTATGATTCCTATCTGCCGATCATTCGGCAGGCCGGCGGCATTCCGCGTCTGGTCAGCCTGAAGCCGCCGCATTGGCGCCTCACGGAAGAAGATCTGCGCGCGGTCTTCAATCACAAGACTAAGGCCGTGCTGTTCAACAGCCCACTCAATCCGGCTGCTGTGGTATCGCCGCGCGAGGATCTCGAACTGCTGGCGAAGTTCTGCCAGGAATTCGATACGATCGCGATCTGCGACGAAGTCTGGGAACATGTGACCTTCGATGGTCACGAGCATATCCCGCTGATCACCATTCCCGGCATGCGCGATCGCACCATCAAGGTGGGCTCCGCCGGCAAGATCTTCTCGCTGACCGGCTGGAAGATCGGCTTCGTTTGCGCGCCGCCGCATCTCTTGCGCGTCTGCGCCAAGGTGCATCAGTTTCTCACCTTCACGACGGCGCCGAACCTGCAGGTCGCCGTCGCCTACGGTCTCGGCAAGCCCGACGATTACTTCAAGACCATGCGAGACGATCTCGCGCGTAGCCGCGATCGTCTCGCCGCCGGTCTCGAGAGCATCGGCTTTCCCGTGATCAAGTCGCAGGGGACGTACTTCCTCACTGTCGATCTGTCACCGCTGGGACTGAACGAGACCGACGAGGAATTCTGCCGGCGTCTCGTCTACGACTACAAGGTTGCGGCGATCCCGGTGTCGGCGTTCTACGAGCAGGACAAGGTCACATCGGTGGTGCGTTTCTGTTTCGCCAAGAACGACGCAACGCTCGACACGGCGCTGGAGCGTCTGCATAACGCGGTTCATCGCCGCTAGGGGAGTTGATACGCATGGGCAAGGGGATCGCGTGGGTCGTCGGCACGGCGCTGCTGTGGTCCTTGCCCGTGCAGACGCAAGCGCAAGACCAGAAACCGGAGCGCACCGTCAACTTCTACAACTGGTCGAACTATATGGCGCCCGGGGTGCTGGAGGCGTTCACGAAAGAGACCGGCATCAAGGTCGTCTATGACACCTTCGATGCCAATGAGACGCTGGAGACACGGCTGCTCGCTGGCAAATCCGGTTACGACGTCGTGGTGCCGACGGCCTATTTCCTGCAGCGTCAGATCACCGCAAAGGTGTTCCAGAAGCTCGACAAGGCGAAACTGCCGAACCTCGCCAATGCCTGGCCGGAAGTGACGAAGCGTCTCGCGATCTACGATCCGGGCAACCAGTTTGCCGCAAACTACATGTGGGGCACCACGGGCATCGGCTACAACGTCAAGCAGGTCGCAAAAATCCTCGGGCCCGATGCGAAGATCGATAGCTGGGACATCGTCTTCAAGCCGGAGAACCTCGCAAAATTCAAGGATTGCGGCGTCCATATGCTGGATTCCGCCGATGATATTCTGCCGGCGGCGTTGAATGCGCTGGGCCTCGATCCGAATTCCACCAAGCAGGCGGATCTGGAGAAGGCCGCAGATATTGTCGGCAAAATCAGAGGCAACGTCCGCAAGTTTCACTCGTCCGAATATCTGAGCGCGCTGGCGACCGGCGAGATCTGTCTCGTGGTTGGCTGGTCCGGCGATATCATCCAGGCGCGCGCGCGGGCAGAGGAAGCGAAGAACGGCGTCGAGATCGGCTATGCAGTGCCGAAGGAAGGCGCGCAGATGTTCTTCGACAACTTCGCGATCCCGGCCGATGCGAAGAACGTCAATGAGGCCTATGAGCTGATCAACTACCTCTACCGGCCGGATGTCGCCGCGAAGAATTCCGATTTCCTCGGTTATGCCAATGGCAATCTGGCCAGCCAGAAGCTGATCGACCCGAAGATTTTGAACGACAAGACGATCTATCCGGACGACGTGATGCTGCAAAAGCTGTTCGTCATCACCGCACGCGATCCCGGCACACAGCGCGTGATCAACCGTCTCTGGACGAAAGTGAAGACGGGGAAGTGAGTCTCCGGGACGGCCGTCACCGCCACCGGCGATGGAGCCACAGCCATTGTTCCGGATATTCCCGGATCCAGCCTTCCAGCACGGATGTCACCGCCTGCATGGTGCCCTGAATGTCGACCTTGCCATTCGCATCGCGCGCAGGCTTCACTTCTTCCGATAGTTCGATCCGGAAACGGTGATCGGGCAGGCGGATGACGCGGACGCCGTGGATCGGGCAATCGACCTGACGCAGCAGCCGCGCCAGCGTCGGATTGGCGCGCGTTTTGCGGCCGAAGAAATCCACCTCGACGCCTTTGCCAAACCATTGATCCACCAGCATCGCCACGTGCTGGCCGTCACTCAGCGCATGCGCGAGCTTCACCGGCGCCTCAGGGCTCGCGGCAATCAGATTGCCCATGCTGACAGCACGGATCGTCTTGATGGCACGATCGGCGGCGGCGATGTTCGGCGGCCGATATAGCACCGCCGCATCGAGCCCGTGCGCCACCGCGGCAAGCGCGGGAATCTCCCAATTGCCGAGATGACTGGCGAAGATCAGCGCAGGCTTGCCGTCATCGCGCAGCTGATCGAAAATTTCGGCCGTGCGCTTCGAGAATTCGACATTGGAGGGTTTCTCGGGATTCGCCGGGTCGTAATCCCAGATGCGGTCGAGATGCGCGAACTCGGCGCCGATGCGGCCCATATTGTCCCACACGCCGGCCAAGATCTTCCCGATCTCTTCCGGCGATTTCTCGGGAAAGGCGGCGGTGAGATTGGCCCGCGCGATCCTGTCTTCGCGAAACAGCGGCCCGATCCGTTTGGTAATCCGGCCAAACAGATTGGCGGTCTTGATTGGATCGAAATAGCGCGTGCTGCGTAGCATGCCGATGGTCAGCGCGCCAACAGCGGCTTCGCCTGCAGGCTTCACGGCATCGCGAATGCGGGCCTTGGTGCGAAGCAGCAGGCGGAGCATCAGAAGTGGACGATGATCTTGCCGAACACCTGACGCGTCTCCATCCGCTTCAGCGCGGTGGCGACGTCATCCAGCGGCACTTCGGTGTCGATCACAGGCAGCATGCCGTCGGCCATCTTGTCGAGGCTTTCGGAGATGTTGCGCATCGAGGCGCCGAACGAACCGAAGATGCGGTACTGCTGCTGGAACAGCTGCATCAGATTGATGGTCGTGCTCGGACCCGAGGTCGAGCCGCAGGTGACCAGACGGCCGCCGCGCTTCATTACCAGGAGCGAGCCGTTGAAGGTGTCGGCACCGACATGCTCGAACACGACATCAACGCCCTTCTTCTTGGTGATCTTGCGTGTTTCGCCCTCGAAGCGATCCTTGCGATAATTGATCACATAATCGGCGCCGAGTTTCTTCACGCCTTCGAACTTGCTGTCATCGCCCACGGTGGTGATGACGGTGCAGCCGATCTTCTTCGCCATCATGATGGCGACTGTGCCGATGCCCGAGCCGCCGGCATGGACGAGAATGGTCTCACCCGGCTGCAGCTTGGCGTTATCGAACAGCATGTGCTGCACGGTGGAGAACGCGATCGGTGCGCAGGCAATGTCGCGGAACGAGAGCTTGTCGGGCGCGGGGATCACCAGCCGCGCCGGCATGTTCATCAGCTCGCGCGCAAAACCGTCGATATGGAAGCCATAGAGGCCGCCGACATTCTCGCAGAAATTATCACGGCCCTCCGCGCAGGCCTTGCAGTGGCCGCAGGTCAGTGCGCCATACATGGCGACCTTCTGGCCCGGCTTGAAATTGGTCACGCCTTCGCCGACCGCGGCGATCTCGCCCGATGCTTCGGCGCCGATGGTGATCGGCAGCTTGCGCTTGGCAAAGGCCATGCCGCGATAGCCCCAGACGTCGATATGGTTGAGGCCGACCGCCTTGACGCGGATCTGCACTTCGCCGGCTGCGGGGGGCGGGGGCGGGGGAACGTCGGCGGTGATGAGCTCGCGTTCAGCAGCAAGATTGAGCGCACGCATGACACCGTGTCTCCGAGTAAGGCGTTGAATTTGTGTGGCTTGCTATCGCCGGTTAACGCTGGCGCGTCAACCGGCCAAGGGCGCAGGGAGCCCTAAACGGGCTCGCCGGTGAGGATCAGCGAGGCATTCTGGCCGCCAAAGCCGAAGGAATTCGACATCACGGCGGTGACCTTCGCGTCGCGGGCGGTATTGGGAACCACGTCGAACGGAATGGCCGGATCGGGAACATCGTAATTGATCGTCGGCGGGATCCGCTGATGTTCCAGGGTCAGCAGCGAGAACACGGCTTCGACCGCGCCCGCGGCGGAGAGGGTGTGCCCGACCATGGACTTGTTGGACGAGACAGGAATGGTCTTGGCGAGCTCACCGAACACGGTGGAAATCCCGAGATACTCCATCTTGTCGTTTTCCGGCGTGCCGGTGCCGTGGGCGTTGATGTAGTCGATCTTGTCGACGGTCATGCTGGCATCGATCAGCGCGTTGTTCACACAGCCGATGATCGGCTTGCCGTCCGGGCTCGAGCGGGTGCGGTGGAAGGAATCCGCGAGCTCGCCGCAGCCGGCCACGACGCCGAGGATCTTCGCACCACGCGCGGTCGCCGATTCCAGGCTCTCCAGCACCAGCGCACCGGCGCCTTCGGCCATCACAAAGCCTTCGCGGTTCTTGGCGAACGGGCGGGATGCCTTGGCGGGCGTCTCGTTGTTGGTCGACAGCGCCGAGAGCAGCGAGAAACGGATCAATGCTTCCGGATTGACCGAGCCGTCGGTGCCGACGCACAGCGCCGCATCCGCTTCGCCGCGGCGGATCGCCTCCACACCGAGCTGGATCGCGGTCGCGCCCGATGCACAGGCCGTCGATAGCGAGATCGGCGAACCCTTGGTGCCGAATGTGTCAGCGAGGCTGTCGGCGACCGAGCCGAACAGGAAGCGACGGTGATACTCGGTGAAACCGCCGGAGCCGGCGGCGCGCAGCAGCGTGTCGTAATTGATGTCGGTGTTCGCACCGGCGGCTTTGGCGAGTGCCTGGCGCTGCGGCCATTCCACCTCAACGGGCGCAACGGCAAGGAACAGCGGGCCGGGGAAGTCGCCCTTGCGGCCAATGCCGGCCTGCGCGATCGCTTCCTCGGCAACCATCTCGCCGAGCTTCTCGGAGAGATCGGTGGAGGAGAACGGATCGACGGCGACGAAATCCACGGTGCCGGCCATCGTGGTCTTCATGCCCTCGACGGGGAAGCGGGTGATGGTGCGGATGCCGGATTCGCCGGCGGTGAGCTTGGCCCAGTTGTCAGCCTTGCCTGCGCCCAGCGAGGTCGCGACTCCCATGCCGGTGACGACAACGATCGGTCGGCCGAATTTATCGCGCGTTGCTGACATGCTCTCTCCGTCGCCCATGCGGGCCGCTTGACTTGAGCATGATCCCGAAAAGCGTACCGGCCTTCGGACAAGATCATGCTCAGACTTTAAATGGCTTCAACCAGCGCCATGCCTTCGCCGCGCCAGTGACCCGTCCCGATCACGACAATCTGGGAAGGCGGCTTCGACATTTCAATCTCGACGCCGGTAGAATCGTTGGGCGGATAGAGCGCACCGCGCGAGATCGCGAGGGCTGCAAGGCCGATGCCGAGCGGAAACTGCGTCTCGACCGCATGGCCGAATGTCGTGCCCGTGGCGCGCACGGCGACATCGGCGTGCTTCTTGAGGAAGCTCAGTTCTTCCGAGGTCGCTGGCTCCGCACCAGTCGCGCCAGTGATGATCGCGGTGTCCTGCTTCAGCGGACCGAGATTGGTCCAAAGTTTGTCGAGCGAAGCTGTCACTTCGCCGGCGTCCTTGCGGCGGGCGCGATCGGCAATGACGGTCTTCAGCCGCGCGAACGGCTTGGCGCCCCGCGCTTCCGCATGGGCCTTCGATTCGATGACGAGGAAGGCACCGCCGGAGCCCAGTGCAAACCCGCTATGGTCCTTGCGGTCCCACACTGACGAATGCTTGTCGCGCAGATTGAAATTGTCGAATTCATACAGCAGCAACATGTCCTTGCGCTCGCCGTTGTGACCGGCGCCGACAAGGGCGATGTCGCTCTGTCCGTCCGCGATGCGCGCGAGCGCGATGCGGACAGCATCGACGCCGGCTGCTTCCTCGCCCATGAAGGTTCGGGACGAGCCGGTGACGCCATGCACGATGGCGATATTGCCGGCGAGCAGGTTGGAAAGCTGCGCGAGAAAGAGTGTGGGGCGAAGATCGTTGAGCAGCTTCTCGTTCAAATAGCTCGGCGTCGCGCTGCCATAGGCTTCCGCGTTCAGGATGCTGGAATCGACGTTCAGATCGCGTTCCCCGCCACCGGCGGCGACGATCATGTCCATCTTCGACAGGATGTCCTTGTTGCCCTTCACGCCGGCAGAGTCGAGTGCGAGGCCGGCGGCGTAGGTCCCGATGCGCTGCCAGGCTTCCATCTGGCGCTGATCGCCCTTCTTCGGGATCTGCGCGTCATAGGTCAGCGGCGACAGCGGATGCACGACGTAAGGCGCGAAGCTCGTCTCGTCGACATTCACGCGTTTGGCGTTGAGGGCTTCCCAATGCGCGTCAGGGCCTTCGCCGAGTGAGGATGCGAGGCCGATGCCGGTGATCCACGCTTCGACCGGCTCGGTAACGACAGGACGGGTTTCAGCCATTGGTGATCGCCTGTAGCGGAAATCCGATGCGCTTGGCCACGATGTCCATGTGTCCACGCAGATCCGGATGAGGGAATGGAACGGTCTTGAAGGTGAGCTGCGCGTTGCAGGTCAGCTTGCCATCGACCTTGATCTTGACCGTGGTCATGAAGAAGCCGTCGCCCTCGTGCAGCACGCTGGCATTGATGTCCAGCTTCGTGCCGGGTGTGATGAAGGTGCGCATCTTGGCTTCCTTCACCGCAGCCAGGAACGGCATGCGCTCGAATTTCATCAGTGCGATCAGCAGCCAGCCCGAAGTCTGCGCCATCGACTCGATCAGCAGCACGCCGGGCATCAAGGGGTAGCCCGGGAAGTGGCCCTCGAAGATGGTGCTCTTTTCCGGGACGTTCGCTTCAACCGTGATCGTCCGTTCGGCCACATTGAGGTCGGTGATACGGTCGATCAGGTGAAAATATTCGAGGTTCATGGCCGGGCGTTACGCGCCCTTGGCCGCGACCAATTCGTCGATGCGCGCGCTGAGGTTCTTCAGGACGAAATACTGCTCGGTGGTCGCCTTGCCGTCATTGACCTCCTGGGTCCATTTTTCCAGCGGCAGCTTGATCCCGAACGCCTTGTCGATCGCAAAAGCGATATCCAGGAAGTCGAGGCTGTCGATCCCCAGATCGTCGATGGCGTGGCTTTCCGGCGTGATCGTGTCGCGGGGGATGTCGCAAGTCTCGGCGATGATTGTAGCGACCTGATCGAATGTGGAGGACATTACTAAGCCTTTGATATATTGAAGACAATTTTCGATCGGCGCGCGCAAAGACAGGGCTTCGCCCCGGGACAGTCCCGGTCCGCCGCATAGAGTCGATTGCCCGTATATCGGAGCGGGAGCGGCAGTTCAATGCAGTTGAGCGCCTGCTCACCAGCCGCTGTGGGCTGTGGAAAGGGACGGCGGGGGCCCTCAGCCGTGCGGCGCAACAATGTGGGCGCAGTCCCGGCGGCCCATCAACACGCAATCCTGGGTTTTGCGGAGATCGGCGATGCTGACCGCGAGCCAGATCCCGACACCCACAAGGATCACCGTAAAGCCGAAGGCCGCGCTATTGGCCAGCATTCGGTGACGGAAGTCGTCGGGGTCGTCCTGTGCCTGTTGGTAGCGGGACAGGTCGCTGGCGCCGGTGGTCTGGCGGCGGCGGGGTTGGTCGGCGGGAGTGGTGGGATGGTGTGGCAGCGTCGCCGAGGTGCGCGGCACAAAACGAAGCACGCGGTGCTCGTCATCCTCTCTGATAATCGGCTGCTGGGTCTTCATGGTCGTGGGTCTGCGCATGCAATGCTGGAGTGTAGCACGATGCGGCTGCTTCGCGCAGATAAAGTCCGCATGGCACAGATGCGGCAATCGTCAGAAATGACGTGGAACTGATCCGCCTCGGCGCGGCGGCCATGCCATAGTTCGCTCCGATGAAACGTCGGATAGATAGGAGGCCACATGCCGAACACACGTGAGCCGTTACTGCACCCGGTCCCGATCCTGTCGCTGCGGCCAACGCAGATGACGGTGGGCATGCGCGAGGTGAAGGAGAAGCGCAAACGCTGGCGCGCGCACAAGTCCGAGCGCAAAAAGGCAGAACTGCTTGGCCAACACATGATCCCCGTGGTGCTCGGCCCGGATCAGCGTCACTACGTGGTCGATCACCATCATCTCGCACGTGCGTTGCATGACGAAGGCGTGAAGGATGTGCTCGTCACCGTGATCGCGGATCTCACGATGGTCGATATGAAAGCCTTCTGGGGCGTGCTCGATCACCGCCGCTGGGCCTATCCCTATGACGCTAAGGGCGAGCGACGGCAGTTCAAGGATATTCCTAAATCGGTGACGGGCCTGAAGAACGATCCGTTCCGCAGCCTGGCCGGCGAAATTCGCCGTGCCGGCGGCTATGCCAAGGACACCACGCCGTTCAGCGAATTCCTCTGGGCGGACCTGTTTCGCAGCCGGCTCTCCACCAAGGAGGTCGAGGCCGATTTCGCCAAGGCATTGGAGAAGGCGCTGGCGATCGCCAAGAGCAAGGATGCGATCTATTTGCCCGGCTGGTGCGGACCGGCGTCGGACGACTGAGGCGCATCCATCGGGATCGAGTCCGGATCGCCCTTGCCGCCGAAGACGCGGTGCAGGGCGCGTTCGACCTTGCCGCCAAGCAGCAGCACGAGGAAGGCGATCACGACCGAGACGGTGACAACGCGCCAGTGGCCGGCGCCGCACATGATGCCGACACAGGCGGTCAGCCAGACACAGGCGGCGCTGGTCAGGCCGCGGACGCGGAAATGGCGCTCGGCATGGAAGATCACGCCGGCACCGAGAAAGCCGACGCCTGTGAGTATGCCCTGGACGACCCGGCTCCCGGCATCCGTGAAGCCGCCTTTGCCGAGCGGATCGGCCAGCACCACGATCATGGCGGTGGCCAGGCTGACCAGCCCCAGCGTGCGCACGCCGACGGGCTTGCCGTGCAGATCGCGGTTGAGGCCGATGGCGCCGCCAACCAGGGCGGCGACGCCAAGACGCAGGATAATCTCCGACCAGTCGAGCAATGCGAGATCCTTCTAAACCCGTGCCATTACTTTGGCAGCCGGCCCATCATATAGAATTCGTCGTTCGGCTTCATGTTGGTGACATTGGCCATTCGGTTCGACAGCGCGAAGAAGGCCGAGATCGCGGTGATGTCCCAGATATCGTCGTCGCTGAAGCCGTGGCCGGAGACCTCGGCAAAATCCTGCTCGCCGATCGTCTCGGCGGACCGGCTCACTTTCATGGCGAAATCCAGCATCGCACGCTGCTTCGGGGTGATGTCGGCCTTGCGGTAGTTGACGGCGATCTGGTCGGCGATGGTCGGGTTCTTGGCGCGAATGCGCAGGATCGCACCATGCGCGATGACGCAATAATGGCACTGGTTGGCGGCTGACGTCGCGACCACGATCATCTCACGCTCGGCCTTGGTCAGCCCGCTGTCCTTTTCCATCAGCGCGTCGTGATAGGCGAAGAAGGCGCGGAATTCGTCAGGGCGATAGGCCAGCGACAGGAACACGTTCGGCACGAAGCCGGACTTTTCCTGCACGCCCATAATGCGCGTGCGGATGTCTTCGGGCAGCTTGTCGAGGGCGGGTGTCGGAAAGCGTTTCGCAATCGGCTGGGTCATCTGGCGTTCCCGTGAACGTGTCTGTTTCACGGAAACATAGGCGATCATACGGTCACCGCAAAGCGCTTGCGGCAATGCAAGCCAATGCGATCAGCGCAGCGGTTTCTTGAGTAGCGAGAAGCGATCCGGATCGAGGCCGAGCGAGGGCTGAAGCATCGGGGCTTCGACGCTGCGGGCAGGCGTCGCCAGCGGGCGCTCGGTAAAGCCGGGATCGTTCGGCACATCGCGATGCGATGTGGCGCCGCGCCAGCGTTCCAGCACGGCGCTGACGAAATGCATGTCGTGACCGGCAGCCACCGACGGCACCGTCGCGATGGTCGCTTCGGAGCGTGGCAGCTGATGTGGCGGCACTTCCTTGAAGCGAAGGCGGGTCGGCAAAGCGACGCCCTCACCGAAGGCGAGTACTTCGCGGGTGCCGAGTGACGGCACGAAGGACAGCAGGTTGGCAGCGGCATCCGACACCGCGGAGCGCAGCAGGGCCTGATCGCGCTCGTTGGCGAGGCGCATCGCAAACAGCGTGTTGCACTGGGAAATGATCGTGGCGTCGAGTTCTGCCGGGCGCTGCGTCACGAGACCGAGATAGACGCCGTATTTGCGGCCCTCCTTGGCGATGCGCGACACTGCCTTGCGGGTCGGTCCGAAGCCGATATTGCGGTCGGCGGCGGCGTAGCGATGCGCTTCCTCGCAGACGAACAGCAGCGGTGAGGCGCCGTCGCTCCACAGGCCGAAATCGAATGCCATACGACAGAGCACCGACACCACGCTATCGACGACTTCCGCGGGGAAGCCGGCGAGCTGCATGATGGTCATCGGCTTGCCGTTGGCGGGCAGGCGGAACAGATGGCTGATCACTTCCGCCATGGTGTCACCGCCGACATTGGCATTGTCGAACATGAAGGCGTAGCGCGGGTCGTTCTTCACCGCTTCGATACGCGAGATCAGCTTGTGATACTGGATGCGCGACGAGCGGTTCTCGAGCTTGCCCATGCGTTCGTCGATCAGCGAGATCAAATCGACCAGGCGATAGGGCACCGGCGTATCGACGGTGTAGCCGATGGTCTTCGGATCGATGCGCTTGAGGCCAATGCGGTCGGCATTCTGGTATTGCGTATAGACGCCCTTGGCGATCGGGATCACTTCCGAGAGGATTTCGAGTTCTTCCGGCACGCCGGGGCGACCGGCGAACAGAACGTCGACGATTTCCTCGAAATTGAACAGCCAGAACGGCAGTTTCAGATTGCGCGGATTCAGCACCAAGGCCTTGTCGCCGAAGCAGCGGCCATATTCGTTATGCACGTCGAGCAGGAAGATGCGCAGATGCGGACGCGACTTCAGGATTTCATTGAGCAGCAACGACACGCCAGTGGATTTACCGACACCGGTGGAGCCGAGCACCGCGAAGTGCTTGCTCAGCATTTCCTCAACGTCGACATAAGCGGCGACCGACTTGTCCTGCTGGAGCGTGCCCACGTTGATCTGCTCGGAGCCGGACGGCGCATAGACCGTACGCAGGTCGTGATTGCTGATCAGGTCGACGATGTCGTCGATCGTGGGATAGTTGGTGACGCCGCGCTGGAACTTGGCCTTGTCTCCGTGCCCCATGATTTCGCCGAGCAGATCGACCGAGGCGCTCGCGATATACGTGTCCGACACATGCATGTGCTCGGCGGACACCTCTGTGATCATGGCGATGATGGTCGAGGAGGCGCAACGGATGCTGACGAAGCGGCCGACGGTGCCGCGCATCTCGGAAGGCGTCATCGGGTTCACGGCGAGCAGGCCGACCCGGGCCAGCGAGCCGCGAACTGAGATAATGCGCCCGAACGACGCCGCTGCGTTTAAACTGGTCATTGATGAATTCGCGTCTCACGCCCCGGTTTGGGCTGACTATGCAGGTCAGGGACTGGACAAATTGTTAAGGCGCGTCCGCGGGCTATTGGTGAGCTCTGCTCGTCAAACTTGCATTGCGGAATTAGCTCCGCACAGGAACGCAAAACGCCAGCACTGGATACCTTGTCGCGCGCGGCTGGCGATCCCGGCTTTACGCGGTTTTAACCAGCCCGCGAGGTCTGCACAGGCTGGCGTTCTGACCTTGCACGGCTCGTCGCCGCCGCGTTATCTCAGCGCGGTGGCCTTCGGCCGTGCACGGACCTCTCATGCGCATCGATTTTCCCGGCCTGCAGGCGTTTCTGAGCATCGCGGAGCGGGGCAGCTTTTCGCGCGCCGCCGCACACCTCAATCTGTCACAGACGGCGCTAAGCCACCGGATCAAGAAACTGGAAGAGGATCTCGGCTTTCAGCTGCTGGCCCGCACCACGCGCCAGGTGGCGCTGACCCCGGCCGGGCTGGAACTGCTGCCGACCGCCCGGCGGATGATCGGCGAACTGTCGGATTCCATCGATCTGCTGCGGGCGCGGGGCCGCAAGCGGCAGGAGCACATCGCGCTCGGCTGCCTGCCGACCATCGCCGCCTATCACCTGCCGCGGGTGCTGAAGCAGTTCAACGCGGTGCATCCGGGGATTTCGATCAAGATCCACGATAACTCAGCCAGCGAGATCGCCACGCTGGTGCAGTCCGGCCAGGCGGAGTTCGGCATCACGATCACCGCAACCAATATATGGGATCTGGCTGTCACCCCGCTGATCAAGGAACGCTTCGTCCTGTTGTGCACGAAGGATCATGCTTTTGCGCAACGCAAGTTCGTGGCCTGGTCGCATCTTGAGGATATGCCGCTGATCCGCATCAGTCCGCAGGCCGGCAACCGGGCCCTGATCGACGACGCGCTCGGCCACCGCCGCGACAAGCTGAACTGGCGCTATGAGGTGCAGCATCTGCAGACGGCGGTGGGTATGGTGTTCGAAAAGCTCGGCATCGCCGTGGTGCCCAGCATTGCTGTGGCGACGCAGGGGACTGCCGGACTGGTCGCCGTGCCGCTGCGCAATCCCAGTGTCAGCCGGACGGTGGGCATCATCGTCAAGCGCGGACAGCCGGTGAGCAAGCCGGCGCAGGCGCTGATCGATCTGACCCGGAAATACTTCCAGGCTGCGGGATAATCCGCTCGGCAGGATATATGCAGGAAACTGCACGATTATCCCAGATTTCTCATTTGTTTCATATATCGGAATTGGCTACTGCGGGAGCAGAACGGTCCAGCCCTGTCGCGATGACGTGACGGCCATGGGTACCGACATAAAACGGCAAGGGTGGACGCATCAGGCGTCTTCAATCCATCATGACGCTCCGCTTCCCGACCAGGCTCAGGCATCTGCTGCGCGCCGCGCATTTTGCGCTCGGTGCGATATTCCTCACCAACGCGGTGCCTGTGGCGCAGGCCCGGTCCGGCTATCCGACGAAGCCCATTCGCGTGATCGTGCCGTTTGCGGCTGGCGGTGTTGCCGACATCACCATCCGCATCGTGGCCGAGAAACTCGGCGATAATCTCGGGCAGCGCCTGGTGATCGAAAACATGCCGGGCGCGGGCGGCGTCGTTGCGGCGCGCGCAGTGCTGTCGTCGCAGCCGGATGGCTATACGCTGGCGCTGCTCAGTAATGGCACCGCCGTCAGCGTGCCGCTGTTCAAGAGCCTGCCATTCGATCCCGTGAAGAACTTTGCGCCGATCTCCAGCATCGGCTTCTTCGATTTCATCGTCGGCACCAATACGAATTCGCAACACAAGACGCTGGCCGACGTCATCAAGTTTGCGCGCGACAATCCAGGCAAATTGAATGTCGGCACCATCAGTGTGGGCAGCACCCAGAACCTGTCGGCCGAACTGCTGAAGTCCACCGCCGGGATCAACTTCCAGATCGTGCCCTATCGCGGAACGCCGGAAGTCATCGTCGGGCTGTTGCGCGAGGACATCGATGTGATGATCGACAACTATGTCGGCATGAAATCCGCACTGCAGGATGGCAAGATGCGTCCCGTCGGGACCACGGGCGAAGCTCGCTCGGTGATCCTGAAAGACGTGCCGACAGTGAGCGAGGGCGGTGTGAAGGGCTATGACGTGGTGTCATGGAATGCGCTGTTCGCGCCATCAGGCACGCCGCCGGAAGCGATTGCGCGGTTGAATGCGGGATTGCGCGAGGTGCTGGCGATGCCCGATGTGAAGCAGAAGCTGCTCGATCTCGGCATCGAGGCGAAAGCCAGTTCGCCCGAGGAACTGAAGGTCCGGCTGGTTGACGATATCGCCAAATGGACCGCCGTGATCGACAAGGCAGGAATTCCGAAACAATGACGAAACCAACTGTCCCCGGTCCCGATCCGCATACCAAGGTGCCGAAGTTCAAGCTGCCGCCGCTGGCCTGCGACGCGCATACGCATATTTTCGGGCCCGGCGCCAAATATCCCTATGTCGGTTCCTACATTCCGCCCGATGCGCCGCTGGAAGATTTTCAGGCACTGCACAAGAAGCTCGGCATCGGTCGCGCCGTTATCGTCAATGCCAGCGTGCATGGGACCGACAACCGCGTGGCGCTCGATGCCATTGCGGTGAGCGGCGGGCGCTATCGTGCGGTCGCCAATATCGATGGCACAATCACGGAGAAGGACCTGCGCGAACTGCATGAAGGTGGTTTCCGCGGCTGTCGCTTCAATTTCGTACGGCATCTCGGCGGTACGCCGGACATGAAGGTGTTCCATCGCATCATCGACATGATCGCGCCGATGGGCTGGCACGTCGATCTGCATTTCGATGCGGTCGATCTGCCCGAATATGCCGACCTGCTGGAAAAGCTGCCGGTGATCTACACCATCGATCACATGGGACGCGTGAAGGCGGCAGATGGTCTGCAGCAGAAGCCGTTCCAGACGCTGATCGATCTCATGAAGCGCGACGAAAAATGCTGGGTGAAGGTCTCCGGCTGCGAGCGCGTGACCTCGCTGGGGCCGCCCTTCACCGATGCCGTGCCGTTCGCGAAGACAATCTGCGAGACCGCGCCGGATCGTGTGATCTGGGGCACCGATTGGCCGCATCCCAACGTCAAGGCGATGCCGAACGACGGCGATCTCGTCGATCTGATCCCGCTCTTCGCGCCGGACGCCGAAATTCAGCAGAAGATTCTCGTCGACAATCCCGCACGATTGTTTGAATTCGACACCTAAGCGACAGGAAACGTCCGATGTCCAAAGCCAAGACCGGCCTCGTGGTCTCCGCCCATCCCGGCGATTTCGTCTGGCGCGCCGGCGGCGCTATCGCGCTGCATGCCAAGAAGGGCTACCGCGTCAAGATCGTCTGCCTCGCTTATGGCGAGCGCGGCGAGTCGCAATTCGCCTGGAAGCAGGCGGGCATGACCCTCGACAAGGTCAAGGCCGGCCGGAAAGACGAAGCCGAGCGCGCGGCGGCGTCACTCGGCGCCGAGATCGAGTTTTTCGATGCCGGCGACTATCCGTTACATCTGACCGAAGCACACAAGGAACGTCTGATCGATATCTATCGGGAGCTCAATCCGAGCTTCGTGCTGACGCATTCCCTTGAAGATCCGTACAATGTCGATCATCCCGCCGCGACCGCAGCCGCACAGGAGGCTCGCATTATCGCGCAGGCGATGGGGCACAAGCCTGAGGCGGAGTACAGCTACTCCGCGCCGCCGGTGTTTCTGTTCGAGCCGCACCAGCCGGAAATGTGCAATTTCAAGCCGCAGGTGATCCTCAACATCGATGAGGTCTGGGACATCAAGCGCAAGACGTTCGAAATTCTCGCCGCGCAAAAGCACCTCTGGGCCTATTACGAGCGCGTGGCCTTGCAGCGCGGCATGCAGGGCGGCCGCAACACCGGCGCGGCCATGACCTATGGCGAAGCCTATCAGCGCCTGTTCCCGATGACTGTGGAGACACTGGCATGAAACCCGTCGTCGTCAGGAATATTCAGCGTGCGGATGCCGATGTCGTGCAGCGGCTTGGCGCACTCGGCGTCTCCACGGTGCATGAGGCCTATGGCCGCTTCGGTCTGATGAAGACCTATATGCGGTCGGTATGGGCCGGCGCGGAGGCCGCCGGCACAGCGGTGACGGTGCTGGCGCAGCCCGGCGATAACTGGATGCTGCATGTGGCCATCGAGCAGTGCAAACCCGGCGATATGCTGGTGGTGGCCTGCACGACTGATAACACCGACGGCATGTTCGGCGATCTCCTCGCGACGTCGCTGAAGGCACGTGGCGGCGTTGGCCTGATCATCGATGCCGGATGCCGCGATATCAAGACTCTGCGCGAGATGGGCTTTCCGGTCTGGTCACGCGCGATCTCGGCGAAGGGTACGGTCAAGGCGACGCTCGGCGCGGTGAACGTGCCGGTGGTCTGCGCCGGCGCGCTCGTCAATCCCGGCGATGTCGTCGTCGCCGACGAGGACGGCGTCGTGGTGATCCCGCGCAAGGATGCTGCGGAGGTTGCGGCGAAAGGCGAGAAGCGTTTTGCCGAAGAAGACGCCAAGCGGCAGAAGCTGGCTTCCGGTATTCTCGGCCTCGACATGTACAATATGCGTGAACCACTCGCCAAAGCGGGGCTGGTTTACGTCGACGATCCCGATCAGGCCTGATCGGGAAGGAGGCTGTGATGCGGCTCCGTATTCTGCTTGGCGATCACCCGCATACGGCCGCGCTGAAATCTGGCGCCATCACGTCTGATCTCGTCGAACTGGACTTCGCGGATTACAAGCCCACCAACAAGGGCTTCAAGCCCATGGTACGCGACGGGGCTTTCGACGTCGCCGAAATGGCTATTGTCACCTATCTGATGGCGAAGGGCTTCGACAAGCCGATGGTGCTGCTGCCAAGCGTGATGATGGCACGGCATCAATTCGGCTTCGCGGTCACGAACCCGGCGGTGGACATTGCCGGACCCAAGGATTTTGAAGGAAAGCGCGTCGGTATTCGATCGTTTACGACGACGACCGGTGCATGGTTGCGCGGCATGCTCGCCAATGACTACGGCGTCAATCTCGATGCGATCGAATGGATCACCTTCGAGGAGCCGCATGTCGCAGAATATGCCGACAGCACCACCAGGGCGCCTGCCGGCAAGGCGATCATGCAGATGCTATTCGATGGCGAGCTGGATGCCGTGCTCGGCGAGAAGAGCGACGATCCACGGGTGGCGCAACTCTTCCCCGACGTGGCCGCTGAAGAGAAAGCCTGGCTTGCCAGGCATGGCGTGGTGCCGATCAACCACATGGTGGTCGTCAGCAAGCAATTGTCCGATACGCGGCCCGACATCGTGCGCGAAGTGCAGCGTATGCTGGAGGCGAGCAGGGCGGCTGCAACGGGCGAGGTGCCGGCGTTCAGCAGGAAAGAGATGGATCGGTCACTGGAATTGATCATTGACTACTCCGCACAGCAGGGACTGATCCCGCGCAAGTTCAGTGTCGATGAACTATTCGATGATGTGACGCGCGCTCTGCGCTAATCTGATCAAAACGCTTCGCCCAAGGACGACACCCATGCTTCCCGAACCCATTTTCGATCTCGCGCATCTCGGTCATCTCGAATTGCTGACGCCGAAGCCCGCCGAAAGCGAGAAGTTCTTCGTCGACGTCATGGGCATGACGGTGTCCGGCCGGCAGGGAGACTCCGTCTATCTGCGCGGCTGGGACGATTATGAGCGCTATTCGCTGAAGCTGACGGCGTCGAACACCTCAGGCATGGAGCATATGGCGCTGCGGGCGCGCAGTCCGCAGGCGCTGGAGCGTCGTGTCGCAGCGCTGAAGGGCTCAGGTTACGATATCGGCTGGACGGACGGCGATCTCGGCCACGGGCCGGCATTTCGCTGCCGCGACCCCGACGGTCACATCGTCGAACTCTATTACGAGACCGAATGGTACGAGGCGCCGCCGGAGCTCAAGCCGGCGCTTAAAAATCAGGCGCAGCGCTATCCGGCGCGGGGCATCAATGTGCGGCGGCTCGATCACCTCAATTGCCTTGCTGTCGATATCAAGGCCAACCGCGAGTTTTTCGAGCAGTATATGGGGCTCCGGCTGACCGAGCAGATCGTGCTCAATGACGGCACTGAAGCCGCGATGTGGATGACCATGTCCAACAAGAGCTACGACTTCGCTTATTCGCGCGATCACTCTGGCACCAAGGGGCGTTTCCACCACGTCACTTACGCGCTGGACAGCCGCGAGGATATTTTGCGCGCGGCCGATATCTTTCTGGAAAACGGCGTCTTCATCGAGACCGGCCCGCACAAGCATGCGATCCAGCAGACCTTCTTCCTCTATGTCTATGAGCCCGGCGGCAACCGCATCGAAGTCGCCAATGCCGGCGCACGGCTGATCCTGGCGCCGGACTGGAAGCCCATCGTCTGGACCGAGGAGGAGCGCAAGAAGGGGCAGGCCTGGGGGCTGAAGACTATCGAGTCATTCCACACCCACGGTACCCCGCCGGTGCCCCACAAGTAGCAAGCCGCTCTGCCCGGATTGGTACGCGTCTTGCTTTGTTGTCCTCAGGCTGTTTCTGACACCGAGGGCGACATGACAAATTCAGAGTTGCGGGCAGACATCCACAGTATCGAACCGATCCCCGATGCCGACCGGGATTCCACCGGGCCGCAGCAGATGTGGATCTGGGCCGGCGCCAATATCGCGCCGGTGAACTGGGCGCTTGGCGCGCTTGGTATCATTCTCAAACTTGGTCTGTGGGAGACCATAGCGGTCATCGTCATCGGCAATGCGGCGGGCTCAGCGATCTTCGCCGCCTTCACGGTCATGGGCCACAAAACCGGCGTCAACCAGATGGTACTCGCGCGCTCGGCCTTCGGGCGCCGCGGTGCCTATCTGCCGAGCCTCCTGATGTTCCTGATGACGCTCGGCTGGATCGGCGTGAATACGTATTTTCCCGTCAAGATCTCGATGGCCATCCTCGGCCAGTTCGGCATCGCCGATAGCTGGTTTGCCAATCTCGTGGTCATCACCATCGTGATGGTGACGCAGGTGGTGATCGGCACCTATGGTTTCTATGCGATCCGCACCTTCGAGAAATACACCGTGCCGGTCACGGTGGTGATCATGGTGCTGATGAGTGTGCTGGCCTGGAGCCAGCCCGGTGTCGTCAACTGGAGCCACACCACGTCGCTGCCGCCAGGGCCGCATCTGGCGATGCTGTCGCTGCTGATGACCGCCGTCGGCGTCGGCTGGGGCATTTCGTGGGTCACCTGGGCGTCGGACTATTCACGCTTCGTGCCGCGTTCGACCTCGTCAAAGGCCGTGTTCTGGTACAGCTATGTCGGCATGTTCGTGCCGTCGGTGTGGCTGGCCATTCTCGGCGCCACCATCGCCTCGGTGACGCTCGACACCGATCCGGCCAAGATGGTGTCGGCGGTGTTCGGCGGCATCGCCAGCATTCTCGTGCTGCTGCTGGTGCTGCATGGCCCGATCGCCACCAACATCCTCAACGTCTATTCGTCGGCGCTGGCGGCGCTCAGCATGGGTGTCCGCTTCTCGCGCACAGCACTGGCACTCATCGTCGGCATCGCCGGCTATGCGGTGACGGTGTATTTCATCTTCGCGCCGTCCTTCGCCAAGGCGTTCGACAACTGGCTGATCAGTCTGCTGATGTGGATGAGCCCCTATGCCGGGGTGGTGATGGCCGACTTCTTTGTAAGGCGGAAAAGCCAGATCGACATCGCCGAGCTCTACAAGTCGCCGGAGACAAGCATCTATGGCGATATCAACTGGAGCGGCATGATCGCATTCTTCGCCGGCCTGATCGCCACCTGGCTGTTCCAGGATGGCCTGGTGCCTGCGTTGCAGGGGCCGATCTCGATCAACCTTCTCGGCGGCGCGGATCTGAGCTGGCTGGCGGGCATCGTCGTGGGCGGTGGCGTCTATCTGGCGCTGGGCAAGCGTCTGGCGCCGGAGCCGATGGCCATTCCGGTTGGCGGCCCGGGTGAATAGGGCGGGGGCGACCGGGCAGGCCGCGCTCTGCGGGGCCTGCCCATAGCCAGTGATGTCAATGAGCCGTCATTTCCGTCCAGAGGCCTTGCGCTTTGTCCGGCTGACGGGCTAGAACCCGCCCGAACGAGATGACATCTCTGTTCCAATCGATTCCAGACCGGGTTTTTCCCCTAAGTGTCTGAATCTTTTGGGGAATGGTGTAACGGTAGCACAACAGACTCTGACTCTGTTTGTCTAGGTTCGAATCCTAGTTCCCCAGCCACACTCGAGTTTTCCTTCGCAGATCAAAGACTTCTAGGCCGCAGCCTTTTCGAAAGCCCCGCTGGTCCACAACAATGGTCCGCTTGAGGTTCGAATGGCGTCCGGTCACTGCCTGCGGCGGCGTGGTCATACTGGTTTTTCGCTTCCGATGGCCTGCGGCATTTGCCGCTTGCCATATCTCGGGCCCAAAAGAATCAATGTTGATCGGCGCCCGGCAGCAAGTCGTCGATCCGCCCTGTGGCTCGATAGGCAATGAGCCCAAACCATTCGCGTATCGCGATGTCGGTCCGCGACAGCCCGTCAAGGGCGAGGGTGCTGAAGGAAAATGCGTTGCGCCGACCGCCGACCAGCCAGTCGACCGGATAGGCCTCGACCGGAAATCCGGCTTTGCGAAACAAGCCAATCGATCGCGGCATATGGAACGCCGATGTCACCAGAACCCAGCGCTCGCCCGGCTTCGGCGCCACGAGCGCTTTGGTGAATTCGGCGTTCTCATGCGTGTTGCGCGATCGCCGCTCCATGATCAACCGAGATCTGTCGACTCCAAGGCTTTCGAAGAGCGCGGCGGCGTAATCGGCCTCCCTGGCATCCGACACCAGTCTCGGACTGCCGCCGGTGAACACCACGCGTGCATTCGGATATTGTCGCGCCAGCGCTGCGGCTGCGATGATGCGGTCGGGCGAGCGACGAACGACCGGCGTGTCGCGCGCAAGTGAAACATCGGCATCGATCGAGCCGCCGAGCACGATGACGCCGTCAGGCGCACGCTGTCCCGGATCCCAGGGCGGGAAGCGCGATTCAAGCGGATAGAGCAGCAATCTTCCAGCCGGGGAAAACGCGGCCACCACAAGCAGCACGGCGGCTGTGATCATAAGCCCGCGGCCGAGCGAAAAAAGTCGTGTTGCCGAAAGGATCGCGCCGAGCACACCGAGGCCGATCAGGAAATTGATCGGCGCGAGCGCGTTGCCAAGAGTTTTGGACAATATAAAAAACAACGTAAGGCCTCAGCCTCGTTGATACCAAGAGCGCCATAGCAGCAAACGGCCAACGAAGCCACTGCCAGGAATCGTTAGGGCGCCGGATAGCCGCAGATAACGATGCAGCCGTTGGGCTGTCGCATCGAGAAATGCGTAAGGAGCGCTGCCGAAAACAACTGCATTGCCATTATCGGCGCATCTACCTCGTTGTGACTACCGCCATTGCCACAGGGCAGGGCGCGATTCTGTCCGACGCAGGATCGCGCCGCATGCAACAGTCATCATGCAACGTCCAGGCAGGGTGACCGCAATGAGCGAAGTGATCGACGTCGCCAAAGCTTACGATGAGGGGCGCACTCAATTCATGGGAATAGAGTTGCTGGTCGCACCCGGTGCGCTCGTCCCCCGGCCGGAAACCGAATTGCTTTGCGCCAGCGCTGTCGATGCTGTGCGTCAGCTAAAGGTGGCGGAGCCACGGGTGATCGACATGTGCTGCGGCGCAGGCAATCTGGCATGCGCCATCGCTCTCAATATCCCCGACGCACGCGTCTGGGCGAGCGATCTGACCGATGGATGTGTCACCGTTGCACGTCGCAATGTCGCCCATCACGGACTCACGCAACGCATGTCGGTGTTCCAGGGCGATCTGTTCGACGCTTTTGCCGATCTGCCGCTGGATGGGACCATCGACCTGATCGTCTGCAACCCACCCTATATTTCGGAAACGCGGCTCAAAGGCGATCGGGCCCCTTTGCTCGAACTCGAACCACGTGAGGCATTCGCAGCCGGTCCTTACGGACTTAGCATCCATATGCGGGTGACGAAGGACGCAGTCCGATATTTGCGGCCGGGTGGCGTCCTCCTGTTCGAGGTCGGCGCCGGTCAAGAGCGGCAGGTGACAACGCTCCTTGAGCGCAACAAGAGCTATGAGAACATCAGGGTGGTGACGAATGAAGCGGGCGAAGGCCGCGTCGTTAAGGGATGCCGCAAGGGCACACAAACCTGAAGCGCTGCGACGGTGTTCGCGAGGCGGTTCGGATACTGCAGAAAAACATCAGCTCTTCTTGAGCATGACGAAGCGTGTAATTCCATCGATGGAATCGAGGTTCTCAGGCAGGAGCTCGCTGTCTTCGACCGTGACGCCGAATGTCTCCTCGATGAATCCGATGACCTCGAGCACTCCCGTCGAGTCGATGATGCCCTGGTCGAGCAGCGATGTGTCGACCTCAAGCGAGTTAGCGTCAGCGACGTAGAAGTTCGACAACAGGAAATCGCGAACTTGCCTTCGATAGGTCTCGAGTGGTTCCCTGACTAGCAGCATGTTTCAACTCCAATGCGTAAAGAAAAATCACGATCAGTCATTCGGAAATCGACTCGTGCAGCGCTCTCTTGTTGAGTTTTTCTGTGTTCGTTCGCGGCAGGCTGGGCACAATCACAATACACTTCGGCACCATGAAGCTTTCGAGGCGTTGCTGGCACTCTTTCTGAAGCTGCTTCTCGCTCAGTGATATATCCTGCTCGATAACGACAAACGCTTTAACCGCCTGCCCGAGGAGCTCATCGGGAACGCCAATGACCGCGGCTTCCCTCACGCCCGCAATATCCATCAGCACGTTCTCCACTTCCTTGGGGGCGATCTTCTCTCCTCGCGACTTTATGATCTCGTCGCTGCGGCCAACGAAGTAGAGATAGCCTTCCGCGTCCATCCGGCAGTAATCACCGGTGTACAGAACCTGCTCGCCTGGCAGCGGACCGGGTTTGAGTTTCCTGGCCGTGGCCTCTGGCTTGCCCCAATAGCCTCGCATCACCGTCGCGCCGCGAATGACAAGCTGGCCAACCACGTCGGGGCCCACACGCCTGTCGCGCTCGTCGACAATCCACATCTCGGTATTCGGAATGGCGATCCCTACGCTCGACGGTTTTCGGTCGATATCCCCCGGGGGGAGGAAGGTGCAGCGCTTGCATTCAGTGAGGCCGTACATGGAATAGATGCGCGCGTCCGGGAACAGATCCTGCAGCAGACGAATGTGCTTCATCGGCAGTGCAGCTCCGGTGTTCGTGACATAGCGGATACTCGAGAGATCGTGCTCCCTGATCGACTTGAGCCCCGACAGCGTCGAGAAGATCGTCGGCACGCCGGGCAGGCCGGTTACCCGCTCATCGGCGATAAGCCCGAGAATCTGTGCGGGGAAAGCGAATGACCGTTCGAGGACCAGCCGCGCCCCCATGCGAAACGCCATGATCATTTGATACAGGCCGTAATCGAAGGCGAGCGGCAGGACATTCAAAATGACCTCGTCTTCGCGTAGCGCGAGATATGAGGCGATCGACGTGCACGCGGTCAGCATGTTCCGGTGCGTCAGCATCACGCCCTTGGGATCTCCCGATGATCCGGAGGTGTAGACGATGGCCGCGAGATCGATATCGATGCAGCTGCGCGCCGGAGGTGCGTCGTGTCTGGCGGCGCCTGCCTCGCTCCAGCGTATTGCATGGGGTAGCTCGGTCAGCTCGGCATCGTCGATCGACCCGGAAACGATCACCCGGCGCAATGATCGGCATGCCTGCGTGGGCTCCTTGAATATCGGCAAGAGATGCTTGTCGGTGATGAGCGCCGCCGGTTGGCAATCATTGAGCAGGTAGCCAAGCTTGTCGCGTTTGGTGAGCGGATTGACGATGCACACCACGGCATTCGCCTTCAGCACGGCCCAGAAACTGACGACGGTCTCGACAGTGTTGTCGGCGAAGATAATCACCCGATCGCCACGTTCGACGCCGCTCGCGACCAGGTGGTTGGCGATTGCGTTGGAGCGCGCCTCAAGCTCGCCATAGGTGACGCGATGCTTGCCACATACCAGCGCCACTTTTCCACCGAGATGGCGGGCGGAGTGAATGAGGTAATCATGCAGGAGCGGAACAGGACCATGCATCAGGAAAGGGCCCCCTCAACCCGGTGCTCGCGATCGATATCAACGGTCAGCTCCAGAGCGTGGCGTCCACCAGGACGGCTCGCGACGAATTGCTGGTGGAGGAGCTGGGTCGATAAAACGCCGACCATCGCCATGTTGTCGGAATTCGAGAGATTGCCGTTGCCGGTTGCGGCCTGTGTCCGGCACTTGTTCCGCAGGCGCGCAACCGCGTCGGGATCGAAGACGTTTGCTTCGCGAATAGCCGTTTCTGAAAGTGCGTCGTCGATATAGGCGGGCGTATCGCGGCCAACGAAACACAGAGCGTCGGGCGCGCGGAACGGCTGCTTCTTGCGGGCGATGATGTCCGGCGGCACGATCGGTTGTGCGACGCGCTTCAGAACGTGCTTTTCGTCAAGGACGCGGAGCTTGTAGGCGGGCGGCAGCGAATTCGCCAGCGCGACCACGTCCTCGTCGAGGAAGGGAAAGCGTCCTTCAACTGAATGAGCCATGAGCATTCGGTCGCCCTGAGAGGACAGGAGATATCCCGATAGTAGTGTCTGGATTTCAAGATATTGATCCTGCGCAAGGGAGCTCCATTGCCTGAATTCCGGAGGCAGACCGGCGATCAGGTCGGAGACCGCATCGTGCTTCGCCGATTCCGCGCACATGTCGCTGGAAAACAGTCGTTTGATGCCGCTGGTCGTTCGCCAGCGGGTGTCATGCGCAAAGCCCGGCGCGGCGTGCTCCGACAGATTGCGCCCAAAAAACTGCCGGGCCATTGCTCGCTGCGTGACCGGTGAGCGTGTGAGATAAGGGTAGAGACGCTCAAGCAGTCGCGCGCGGCGTGACGACGCGGGCTGCCGACCCCAGAAACGGCGGACCTTTCCTTCGCGGAACAGATCGTAGCCGGCAAACATTTCGTCGGCGCCTTCGCCGGACAGCACAACCTTGACGCCGCAGGCGCGCACCAGGCGCGACAGCATGAACAACGGCGCCGGCGCCGTTCTCAAGATCGGACGCTCGGTGTGGTAAATGACCTGCGGAAAAATCTCGGCGATGTCACTGCGCGAAACCACCACTTCATGGTGCTCGCTACCGGCGACCCGGGCGGCCAATCGCTGGAACTCGGTCTCGTCATATTCAGCGTCAGCAAAACGCAGTGAGAAAGTCTGGAAGCGTTCGCCGGCAAAGTGGCATCCCATCGCCGCAATAAGCGAACTGTCGAGCCCGCCGGACAAATAGCTACCGACGCTTACGTCGGAGCGCACCATTCGAAGCGACGTCGCGGCTTCGAGCGCGCTGCGCACGTGCGTCACGGCATCGTCGAGTGAACCGGCAAACTGGTCGTCGCGCGGACTGGACAATTCGGGATATCGCGGCTTCCAGAACGCTTTCTCGCGAACATCGCCGTTTTCATAAATGCGGAAATGTCCCGGGATGAGCTCCTTCATCCCCTGAAACACGTTCTGCGGCGGCACAACGGTCCACAGAGTAAATGTCTGGTCGATGCCGACTGGATCGAAGGCGCGGGGAATCGCTGCATCCGCCGCGAAGATGGCTTTCACTTCGCTGGCGAAATACAGTCGACCGTCGCGCTCGCAGAAGTGCAAAGGGCAAATGCCGGTGCGGTCGCGCGCCAACACCAGACGGCGGGCGACCGAGTCCCAGATCGCGAGCGCCCATTGTCCGGTCATCCGTTCGAAGGCGTCCACGCCCCAGGCACGATAGGCGTTGACGATGACCTCCGTGTCGCTGCGGGTCCGGAACCTGTAACCAAGCCTGACCAGCTTCTCACGCAACTCGACGTAGTTGAAGATTTCGCCGTTGAACACGATCCATGTCGTGCCACTCGCATCCGCGAGAGGCTGCTGACCGCTCGAAATGTCGATGATGGACAAGCGGGCATGTGCCAGTCCCGCGCGTTGGTCCCGGTACAGGCCTCGCTCGTCAGGGCCGCGATGGGCCAGCGTGCCGAGCATGCGCATCAAGGCTTGGCGTGAGGGGGGCCCTGCCGCGGCGCTTACTGACACTATGCCCGCGACACCGCACATGCAGGTCAGTCCTCGAATACTTGAGTGACGAGCAGGGGCCGTGCGTGGAGGTAGTGCGTCGCACGACGCTTGGCGTCAATGTCCCTGAATACCAAATCGACCTGGGCTGTTGTCAGTCCGGTAACGTCTGCGACCTCGTCGGACGGAACCCCGTGATTCACTGCGTAAAGGCACAGATCCATCTGGTGATAGGGCAGCGCAAAATAGAATTCCTCCTGGCTCTGCGGCATGGAGAACGTATCCGTGGTCGGTGGCCTGCGCCGGATCTCCTCCTCGACCTCGAGATATTCCGAGAGCTGATAGACTTGCGTCTTGTAGAGATGGGCGATCGGCATCACGTCCGCGATTCCGTCGCCCTGCTTGACGAAAAAGCCCTGGTCGTGCTCGAGGCGGTTCGGTGTGCCCGCGACCGCGTATCGGAGGCGGTCGGCGTGGTAGTACTCCGTCATCTTGCGGACGCGCTGCTTGAAGTTGGTCGCGGCGACGATCTGGAGATAGGCGTTTGACGACAGACGAACGGTGCGGGTGCTGCCGTCGCGGCTCTGAACCGTGAGACGGGTGATATTCAAACCGTTGCTCGCGAGAACCGACTGTAGCACCAGCTTGCATTTCCAGCCGTCGTCATATTCGGGAACGACGGTCCGGATTGCCTCGATCTGCCGGCGATAGGCGCCGAGCCCCTCGAGGGCGGGCGATATGTCTTCCAACACGGTGTCGATGCCAAGCTGCGCCGCCCAGCTGCGGCCGAGCCTCAGTGAATCGTCCGAGGAGTGGTGCTCGGGCATGAAGATGCCCAAGACCTTGTCACTGCCGAATGCACGCACGCACAATGCCGCGACGACGGAGCTGTCGATGCCGCCGGAAAGACCAACGACGGCGCCGCGGCGCCCCAACACGCCCAGGACTTGCTGGCGTAACGTCTGAACAATCCTCTCGACTTCGGCAGCGGGATCGAGCGCCAATACGCTATTGTTGAACTCTCGCGCAGCCGGAATGTGCGCAGCAAGGGTCATGACAGCGCTTCCCGCTTGCAAAACTCGGCCGGTGTGTAGGTTTGCGCGACGGCGCTCTCGACCAAGGGGAGGTTGGTGGCGAGATAGGGCTCGACGACGAGTTCGATATGCGTGCCTGCGATGGGGATTACGTCCAGGCTCGCGAGGGCGCAATCCCAGCCGAGCGCGCGGGGCGCTGCATCCCGGTTGCAGCGAAACAGTGTAGCCCCGATCGGCAAAGCCGGCTTGGGCGACGCCAGCCATTGGTAGAAAGCTCGCGACCGCAACACCTCTTGTAGCTCAAGCCTAATTCGGAAGCTGGTGGCGTTGAACTTCCCTCGCGTATAGCGATGAAGCATCCGAGCAAGGAGGGCCTCGCGACCGATTGAAGCCGTCACCTTCGCGAGTGCTCGGCAGGCTATCCGCGACATGTTCACGCGGTTGGCGCGGAGCCGCCGCAACGTTCGGGCGAGCGTCTCCCGATAATCGCGGCCCTCATTGACGATCGTTGTATCGAGAATTCCCAGGAACTTGATGGACCGCCGTGCCTCCAGCAGCCGCGCCGCAACTTCGAACGCCACCACACCACCAAGGGAATGGCCGAGAAGGCGAACATGTCCGACAGGTTGGCTTCGGTGGATTTGCTCGATCGCGGCATCGGCCATGGAGGCGACCGTGCTGTTTCCGTCGAGGATGCTCGCGAGGTCGGGGTATTTGATCGGGATGACCCGGGCGATCTTGCCAAGCCCCGCTGCAAAAGCGGCCATGCTCGGACCGTAACCGAGGGACCCCGGCAACAGGAACACGATTGGACGCATATCGGCTTGCACGCCCGCGGCTTTGGCGGTTGCCTTCCCGGACACGATCGCCTTGACCATCTCCGCGGCTGTCATATCGAGTGTGAAGTGTGCGATCGATAACTCAAGCCCGGTGGCGCTCTCGATGTCCTGGATGCACCGCCGCAGCCTGGATAAATCGTCGGCTTCCTCCGAGGCTCCAGGCATGTTGCGGGTGTTGAAACTCGTGGCCCGGGCATCCTGCACGATTTGAAAGATCGTCGGCTCGCGTCCCTGCGCCCATGAGCGCCATAACTTCTGGTCGACGAACGGGTCGGCCGGTCGTTCCACCACTTCTGGTTGGAGATAAGTCCGAGCCATAGGTCACCTGCCGAGCCTAAAGCTTGTTATCGCCGGCCATGGAAATTTCGACATCCTGCGTTTGAAGGACGTTGCCGACAGATGGGACAAAGGTGTGCCATTATGTCGCGGCGGCTTGAGCGGTTCACAGTGCGCCGACACAACTGAGAGGCACTGCGGCCAATCGTCTTTGATTAGCGACGCGAGCATTGGCTAGATTCTAGTTCTCAGCCAGCACGTCAGTCGCGCTCGCGTCGAGCGATGGACAAACTATAGGTCCGCAATGTGGGCGCTGGAACCAATAATTGTTATTATGATTCGCTGCTTTGCCCAGAGGCACGAACTCGTTGTTGCCCTGCGTCAGTATACTCCCACAAGTAGTGAAATAACAGCCATCAACTTCAGATGATTGTTGCTAACTGGCTGATATTACAGGCATTGAAAAAAGAGACCTGCGGTTCATTTTTGCTCAGCCAGAATGTCGCACCTTTACCAACGGTTTACATAATACCTACAAATTGAAGGAACGGGACTTGATAACGAGAAAGTCATCGAACCCCGTGTTCGCCGTTCTGCCATTGCACTTCTGCTGACTGCTTCATTTCCACGACACCCCGCACATTGCGGACCAACGGTCGAAAACCGAGGGACCCTTCGTCATGCTCGCCACCCTGTCTATTCGCGCCAAGATCACCATTGTTCTTTCATTTCTGCTGCTGGCGATGACGGGTCTCGGCCTGATCGCGGTTCGCAAGATGCAGGCGATCAACGCCAATACGGTGGATATCCAGACCAGCTGGCTGCCGAGCGTTCGCCTGCTCGGTGATTTGCGCTCCGGCGTCATCACCTATCGCAATGTGATCCGTCAGCACATGCTGTCCGAGACTCTGGAAGAGAAGCTGGCGAACGAAAAGACCCTGGACACGGTAGTTACGAGCAATGCGACCATCCGCGCAAAATATGAGAAGCTGATCACCTCGCCGGAAGAACGCGCTCTCTACGCGGAGTGGGGCAAGGCCTGGGACGCCTACAAGAAGGGCACGCTTGAGGTGATGGATCTGTCGCGCAAGAGCGCAGGCAAGATGCCGCAGGAAGCCAATGCGTTGAACACGAAGACCGTGAATCCGATTGGGTTGAAAGCCGACGAGCTTCTCAACAAGGACATCGAGCTCAATCTCAAGGGCTCCGACGCTGCCGGTGCGGACGCACTCGCCAATTACGATGCCGCTTTCATGATGGTTGTCGCGATCCTCGTGGTCTCGGCCGTGCTCGGTATCGGCATTGGTATCTATCTCGTGCGGGACGTCTCCAGCGGCATCGCATCGATCGTCAAGCCGATGCAGGCATTGGGCCAGGGCGATCTCACCGCCATCGTGCCGCATCAGGGCATGAAGACAGAAATCGGTACCATGGGAGACGCGTTGCAGATCTTCAAGCAGGCGCTGATCGATAAGCGCGCGGCCGATGAAGCCGCAGCGGCAGATGCGGAAGCCAAGATCGAGCGCGGTCGCCGCGTCGATAACATCACCCGTGAATTCGAATCCATGATCGGCGAGATTGTCGAGACGGTATCGTCGGCTTCGACCGAACTGGAAGCCTCTGCCAGCACGCTGACCGCGACCGCCGAACGTTCGCAGGAACTGACAACGACCGTGGCAGCCGCTTCGGAGGAAGCCTCGACCAATGTGCAGTCGGTTGCTTCGGCGACTGAGGAGATGGCCTCGTCGGTGAACGAAATCAGCCGTCAGGTGCAGGAATCCGCCAGCATCGCCAATCAGGCCGTCGATCAGGCTCGCCTGACCAACGATCGCGTCAGCGCGCTTGCCAGTGCGGCCGCTCGCATCGGAGACGTCGTAGAGCTGATCAACAATATCGCCGGCCAGACCAACCTTCTGGCGCTCAACGCAACTATCGAAGCAGCGCGCGCCGGTGAAGCCGGCCGCGGCTTCGCGGTGGTTGCATCGGAAGTGAAGGCGCTGGCCGAGCAGACGGCAAAAGCCACCGGTGAGATCTCGACGCAGATCTCCGGCATCCAGGCGGCGACGCAGGAATCGGTTGGTGCGATCAAGGAGATCGGAGACACCATCGGCCGGATGTCCGAGATTGCTTCGACGATTGCGTCGGCGGTGGAAGAGCAGGGCGCTGCGACCCAGGAAATCTCCCGCAATGTGCAGCAGGCAGCGCAGGGCACCATGCAAGTCTCGTCGAACATCACCGACGTGCAGCGTGGCGCCAGCGAGACCGGCTCGGCCTCCACGCAGGTACTTTCGGCCGCGCAGTCGCTGTCCTCGGACAGCACGCGTCTGAAGGTCGAGGTCAGCAAGTTCCTCAACGCCGTGCGCGCAGCCTGACGCGACGAGATATCGAGACATTGAAGCCGGCGCGAAAGCGCCGGCTTTTTTCATTGTTAGTTGCGCCGCCTCCCGACATTCGCTTGCTGAACTATCCTTTTGCGCAGGTTGCAGGCTACCGCGCGGTGGCGATTATGTTGCCACGCTTCTCAACTTTGTGCCCGGCGTAGCAAATCTCACGCAACGATCTGCGGCGTCTTGGCGATCTTTTAGTCATTTACTGTAATCGTGTAACACGTGCTTTTTGCACGCAGCGGAATACCGTCGTCGCTGCAAGTTATTTGGACCGGCGTTGCGTCTTAGAAAGAGACCATGACCCCTATCGATTATGAGTATCTGCAGAAGATCCTGAAGGATCGTTCCGGACTGGTGTTATCGGCCGACAAGAAGTACCTGCTCGAAAGCAGATTGATGCCGCTGGCGCGTAAGGCCGGTGTCGCCGAGATCAGCGAACTCGTTCAGAAGATGAAAGCCGGCTCCGAGCCGATGATCTCGGATGTGGTCGAAGCCATGACCACCAACGAGACCTTCTTCTTTCGCGACAAGACCCCATTCGAGCATTTTCAGAACACGGTCATCCCCGACCTGATCAAGGCGCGCGCTGGCAAGCGCAGCCTGCGGATCTGGTGCGCCGCCGGCTCGACCGGGCAGGAGCCGTATTCGCTCGCCATGATCATGAAGGAATTCGGCGCCGCGTTGACGGGGTGGCGCGTCGAGATCGTGGCCACGGATCTGTCGCCCGAAGTGCTCGAAAAATCGCGCACCGGCGTCTACACCCAGTTCGAGGTACAGCGCGGCCTGCCGATCCAGCTATTGGTGAAATACTTCAAGCAGACCGGCACGACGTGGCAGCTCAATGCCGACATCCGTGCGATGGTTCAGTTCAAGCAGTTCAACCTGCTGCAGGACTACGCGCATCTCGGCAAGTTCGACGTCATCTTCTGCCGCAACGTGCTGATCTATTTCGATCAGGCGACCAAGACCGACATCTTCGACAGGCTTGCAAAAGCCAGCGAGGCTGACGGCTATCTGTTCCTGGGGGCAGCCGAGACGGTGATCGGGCTCACCGACCGCTATCAGGTTTGTCCCAATCGCCGCGGCGTCTATCTGCCGGTGGGTGTGCAGGCGTCGCCATCGATCGTGCCCGGCATGGGTGCCGGACTGAAGACATCTTCCGGCAGTATGCGTGCGTAGGAGCGGTCATGGCAGAAGAAGCTGTAACAAACGGGCGCGTCACTTTCGGGCGCGGCTACAATGTCTGGATCATGGCTATCGACGGCACGTGGCGGCGCAGTTGCGTGCTGAAGGCTGTGTCGAGTCATGATGCCGAGCTGATCCTGGAGAGCTCCATCGAGGGCCTTAATCTGAAGGAGTTCTTCCTGCTGCTCTCATCGACCGGTCTTGCCTATCGCCGCTGCGAGCTGGTCAAGGTGAATGGTGCGCAGATCGACATTCGCTTCCTGAACACCAGGGGTAACAAGAAGAAGTCGCCGGCGAAGAGCGATCACGGCGATATGGCTGACGCCTGATCATGCGGCATGATGATATCGGCGATCGTCACATCGCAGCCGGTATCCAGCACCAATAGACCGCTCTCGCCACCATCGCCGAGACGGTTTCGAAGTCCTCGCATTCCAGTGTCAGCCTGATGGACATGGACACGAGCGGGTCGTCGTCGACGACGCAGAATGCGTTTCACGGCGGCGCCCCCGCGCGCTGGAGTGAGCCTGCAGTCACACTCCACGCAACACGCAACCGCGGCGCAACGAATCATCGACGACGCTAGGTGTTTAGCTGTTTGGCGGGAGGTGTCTGTCCAGATTTGCACACTTGGGGTATTTCGTTGTTGCCGCATTGCACGCACCGTGTGCATGGTTGGATATGAGCATGATGTTCGAAGAACTGGATTATCGCCCGACGCCGATGGGTGTCCTGACCCTGCGACGTAGGCGGAAGCCGGGGACCGATACCGATATCTTCGAGATCAAGCTCGGCGACGAATTTCTGATGTCGAGCGCATTCACGGCTGCCGAGATCGCGCTGGCGGATATCGGCCTGGCGTCGCTAACCGGTAGCGGGCTGGATGTTGTCGTTGGCGGTCTCGGTCTGGGCTACACGGCGCAGGCGGTTCTCGCACATGAGAGGGTGGGGTCGCTGGTCGTCATTGATGCACTGCCCGAAGTGATCGAATGGCACCAGGCCGGCCTGATCCCGATCGGCCGCGAATTGTCGGCGGACGGGCGCTGCCGTCTGGTCCATGGCGATTTCTTCAAGATGGCGACCTCGGCGGGTGGTCACCTCGATCCCGATGCATCCGGTCGTCGCTTCGATGCGATACTGGTCGATATCGACCACGCGCCGGACAATCTTCTGCATCCAAGCCATGCCGTGCTCTATACGGCGGCCGGACTGCAGCGTCTATCGGAGCATCTCAAGCCGGGCGGCGTGTTTGCGCTGTGGTCGAACGACCCGCCGGACGCTGCCTTCGCAGCAGTGATGGAAAGTGTGTTCGGTGCGGTGAGCGCGCATGTCGTGGCCTTCGACAATCTGAACGCCGACGAGGAAGTCTCCAATACCGTCTATGTCGGAACGAAGATCGAAGAGGCCGCGTAAAGCTCCGTTGCGCTATTCGGCGGCCTGTTTCGCCAGCATCTGCTTATCCGACCGGTTAGCGTCGCCGCGCTTTGATCGTCCCCAGCCCGACATGATGTTCGAGAGCTTGTCGAGATAGACATAGACCACTGGCGTGGTGAACAGCGTCAGAGCCTGGCTGACGATGAGGCCGCCGACCATCGCATAGCCGAGCGGTTGGCGGATTTCTGAACCGGTGCCAGTGCCAAGCATCAACGGCACGCCACCGAGCAGCGCCGCCATGGTCGTCATCATGATCGGGCGGAAACGCAGGATAGCGGCCTTGCGGATGGCTTCCTCCGGCTCGAGATGTTCGTCGCGCTCGGCAGCAATTGCGAAGTCCACCAGCATGATGCCGTTCTTCTTGACGATGCCGATCAGCAGCACGATGCCGATCAGCGCGATCAGACTGAAATCGAAACCGAACGCCATCAGGATCGCCAGCGCGCCGACGCCGGCAGAGGGCAGGGTGGACAGGATCGTCAGAGGGTGGATGTAGCTCTCATAGAGAATGCCGAGGATCAGATAGACCACCACCAGTGCCGCGAGGATCAGCAGCGGTACCGTTGCCAGCGATTGCTGGAACGCCTGCGCCGTACCCTGGAAGGTGCCACGCAGAGTCGATGGCGCGCCCATTTCCTGCATTGCGCTTTGAACGGCATCCGTGGCCTGACCAAGAGCGACACCCTGCGCCAGGTTGAAGCTGATGGTGATCGCCGGGAATTGGCCTTGATGGCTGATCGACAGCGGCCGCACTGGCACCGTGGTCCATTTGGCAAAGGCCGACAAAGGCACCATGTCGCCGGTCGTCGGTGACTTGATGTAGATCTTGTCGAGCGAATCCAGTTTTCCTTGCAGCTCAGGCAGGATTTCTAGAATGACGTGGTAGCTGTTGAGTTGGGTGAAATACTGCGCGACCTGACGCTGGCCGAACGAGTCATACAGAGTATCGTCGATCAGTTGCGGCTGAATGCCGAAGCGCGAGGCGTTGTCGCGATCGATGGTTAGCGTCAGCGTCGTGCCCTTGGTCTGCTGGTCGGTGGCGACGTCGCGCAGACCCGGCAGCGTCTGCATCTTGGCCAGAATCTTCGGGGCCCATTCGTTCAGCTCGGACAGATTAGCGTCCTGCAGCGTGTATTCGAACTGGGTGCGGGTGGCGCGGCCGCCGAGACGGATATCCTGCGCGGCCTGCATGAACAGTCGTGCGCCCTGAACCTTTTCCAGTTTTGGACGCAAGCGCGTAATGATCTGTTGCGCGCTGGCCGAGCGTTCGTCACGCGGTTTCAGTGTGATGAACATGCGCCCGGTATTAAGCGCGCCGCCGCTGCCGCCGATCGACATGGCCACGCTGGCGACGTCGGGATCGGCCTGCACGATCTTGCCGAGTTCTTCCTGATGGATCTTCATGTCGGCGAAGGAAATATCCTGCGATGCCTCGGAGGAGGCCGTGATCAGGCCGGTGTCCTGCTGCGGGAAGAAGCCTTTCGGGATGATCATGAACAGATAGACCGACAGGACGAGCGTAGCGAAGAACACCATCAGCGTGGTCAGCCGCCAGCGCAGCACCAGGTCGAGGCCGCGCTCATAGGCGCGCAGCAGAGCATCGAAGGCATTCTCGCTGAGCTGATAGAGCCGGCCATGTTTGGCGTGCTTCTCTTCGCGCAGGAAGCGCGAGGCCATCATCGGGGTCAGGGTCAGCGACACGACCAGCGAGACGAAGATCGTCATGGTCAGCGTGACGGCGAATTCGCGGAACAGGCGGCCGATGATGCCACCCATCAGCAGCAGCGGGATGAGCACCGCGACCAGCGAGACTGATATCGAGACGATGGTGAAGCCGATCTCACCGGCGCCTTTCAGCGCAGCGGCCATCGGTGTCTCGCCTTCCTCGATATAGCGTGTGATGTTTTCCAGCATCACGATGGCGTCGTCGACCACAAAGCCGACCGAGATGGTCAGCGCCATCAGCGACAGGTTGTCGAGTGTATAACCGAACACCCACATCAGCGCGCAGGCGCCGAGCAGCGCCAGCGGCACGGTGACGCTGGGAATCACCGTCGCCCAGACACTGCGCAGGAAGATGAAGATTACCATCACGACAAGCCCGATGGTCAGCAGCAGCGTGAACTGCACATCCTGCACGGCGGCGCGGATGGTCTGCGTCCGATCGCTGAGGACCTCGATCTTCACGGTCGGCGGGATCGCGGCGACCAGACGCGGCAGCTCGGCCTTGATCTTGTCGACGGTGTCGATGACGTTGGCGCCGGGTTGCTTGAAAATCACCAGAAACACGCCGGGCTTGCCATTGGCCCAGGCCGCCTGCTTGGCGTCTTCAGGACCGGTCACCGCCTGGCCGATATCCCTGACCCGCAGCGGGCCGCCATTGCGAAAGGCGATGATGACATCGTTCCAGTCTTTCGATTCCGGCAACTGGTCGTTGGCGTAGATCGTGTAGCTGCGGGTCGCGCCGTCGATATTGCCTTTCGGGCTGTCGACAGTGGTGATCGCGATCTGGCTGCGGATGTCTTCGAGCTGCAGCCCCTTGGCCACCAGCTTGGCGGGATCGATCTGGATGCGGATCGCCGGTTTTTGCTGGCCGCCGATCGTAACCTGGGCGACACCGGAGATCTGGCTGATCTGCTGCGCCAGTTGCGCATCGACACTGTCGCTGACCGTTGTAATGGGCAGCGTGTCCGATGTCGCCGACAGCAGCATGATCGGCGAGTCCGCCGGGTTGACCTTGCGATAGGTGGGTGGGCTCGGAAGTGTCTTCGGCAGTTGTCCGCCGGCGGCATTGATCGCGGCTTGCACGTCGTTGGCGGCGCCGTCGATCGAACGGTTGAGATCGAACTGGATCGTGACCGCGGTTGTGCCGAGCGAACTCGTCGACGTCATCTGCGCGACGCCGGGGATCTGCGCGAGCTGTCGTTCCAGCGGTTGTGCCACCGAGGAAGCCATGGTCTCAGGACTGGCGCCGGGCAGGGTGGCGGCCACCTGGATGGTCGGGAAGTCGACCTGCGGCAAAGGCGCGACGGGAAGCAGGGGGTAGGAGACCAGGCCGACGAACAGGATGCCGGCCATCAGCAATGAGGTCGCAATGGGAAAGCGAATGAACGGTGCTGAAATTCCTCCGTTCATGGCTATTCGCCTTTCGCCGGAGTGGCTGCGGATGTTGCGACCGATGTCGCCACCAGCGCGCCCGGCTGCACTTTATATTGCCCGGCGACGATCACACGCTCGCCGGCGCTCAGCCCGTTCTCGACCACGGTGCGGCCGTCCATGGACGGGCCAACCTTGATCTTCTTCAGCTCGGCCTTGTTGTCGGCGCCGACCGCAAAGGCATAGAGCCCGTCGGCGCCATGCTGAACGGCATCGTCGGGAATGACGGTCGAATCTTTCAGCGTGGTCACCAGTAGCCGCGTCGAGACCGACAGGCCGGGCCACAGCACGTGGTCCTTGTTGTCGAATACCGCCTTCAGCCGGATGGTGCCGCTGGTCGTATCCACCTGATTATTGATGACCGCGAGCGTGCCTTCCGACAGCACGCGCTTTCCGTCAGTCGTCAATGCGATCACCTTGAGCGGATGTTCCATGAGTGACTGGTTGATGTCGACCAGGTTCTGTTCAGGCGCAGTGAAGATCACCGCAATCGGTTCGATCTGCGCGATCGTGACGATACCGGTCTGGGTCGCGGCATTGACGATGTTGCCCTGGTCGACCTGACGAAAGCCGACGCGGCCGGAGATCGGCGCCTTGATAGTGGTGTAAGCGAGCTGGGTCTGCGCATTCGAGATCGCGGCATCATCGGCAGCGATCTGCGCATTCAGCTGCTGCACGGTAGAGCGTTGTGTGTCTGTTTGTTGCCGTGTCGCGAATTCGCCGAGTTTGGTGAAGCGCTGCAAATCCAGATTGGCATTGGCGAGATTGGCTTCGTCCTGCGCCTTCTTGGCCTTGGCCTGATCGAGTGCCGCCTGGAACGGCCGCGGATCGATCTGCGCGAGCAGGTCACCTTCCTTGACGATCTGTCCTTCGGTGAAAGCGATCGTGTCGATCTGACCATCGACACGGGTCCGCACGACAACGGTATTGAAGCCCTGCACAGTGCCCAAACCGCCGAGATAAACGGGGAAATCAGCTTTTTCGACAGATGCAATCTTCACCGGGACAGGGGCAGGGCCCCGCGGTTTGTCGGCATTCGCCTGCTGTGCTCCGGTAGTCTCGTAATGGCGCCATGCGATAGTTCCGCCGGCCGCAAGCAGCGCCAGAACGATCACCCCAGTCCATCGAAAGCGCGTAAGCGTTGTCATGGTGATCTCATCAATCTCTTGGCAGCCACTGACGCGGACATGCGCGTCCAATGCACGCCCGCTTGGGCGGCTCCTGATCAGCTAGGTCTCGACTCAAATGCTGTAAACACACGACCGCTTGAACGTGTGCTTCATTGCCAAATCTTCATGTTCGCCGTTAGTGACGCCTGATTTCTCGCATCGTTCCGCGGGGACACTGCGCTCTATTTTATGCGGCGTCTTGGACAATCCATCGGTGCAGTGAGAAGCACCTGGTGTTGTAACTGCGCGTCGTATCCGCCATAGGCTCGTCGAAGCCGACATCGCGGCTTGCAAATGTAATCGATCCGGAGCGGGATATGGATGAGTTGAATGGGCGGATGATCGCCTGTCAGATTTTGATTACCGGATTGATCGCGCGGGTTGCGAATGACTCGCCGGATCCGCTGCGCTTCCTGACCGACTATCGGGACGAGATCAAAGCCGTCGTGCGTGGCATCAACATCGCCGGGATGGAGAACACGGATCGGGTGAGGCAGTCAGCGCTTCAGACCGTCGACGAGATGTTCTCGCTGATGAAGCCGCCGAGCTCGGATTGAAAGAGTTACGACAGGCCGCTTTCCCGCGGGTCTGTGGCGCTGCCTCCACAGCCGAGGACCGCAAGATTAGAATGGTTTTAACATCAGTTTAGAATCGTTTTTATCTGGATGTATTCAAGCGTGTGATTGTCTTCATTTCGCCCGAATGTGTTGACCCTCCGGCTCGTGCCAAGCTACCGCTGCGTCGAATTGGCGCAGAATTAGCTGCGTAAGGGACGGCAGGGGCAGATTTTATGGGTTTTGCGAAGATTCCAGTATCGTTGCGTTCAAGCGTCACGACAGCCCTTAACGACCGACCCGATAGCAATCATTCCGCCCGCAAGACCTCTGCCGTCGCCGGGATGATCGCTGTCGCCTCGTTCGGCGGTGCGGAAGCCCAGCAATCGGTACTCCCGCCGGTAACGGTCGATGCACCAGTCGCGCGGCCGCGTCCTGCGGTGCGGCCCACACCCGATCAGATACGCGCGCGAACTGCACTACGGCGCGCGGCGCGTCGGACCCAGCCAGTGCAAGTGGCGCCGGTGCCCTACCCGGATGCGGGTGGTCTTGCGGCAGACGCCAATCCCTATGCCGACGCTGCAGCGCCCTATAAAGGCGACCGGCTCGCTGGAACCAAGTTCTCCGAAAAGCTGATCGACACGCCGCGCACGGTCACGGTGCTGACCAAGGAAATCCTCGAAGACAAGAATGCGACGAGCCTGAAGGAAGTCGCGCGCACCACGGCTGGTGTCACGCTCGGTACTGGCGAGGGCGGCAACGCTTTCGGTGATCGCTTCTTTATCCGCGGCTTCGATGCACGAAACGACATCTTTATCGACGGTGTGCGCGATCCCGCCATCAGCATTCGCGAGAATTTCTTCACCGAGCAGGTCGAGATTCTGCGTGGCCCGGCGTCGTCCTTTGCTGGTCGCGGCACGGCAGGTGGCGCCATCAATATCGTGACCAAACAGGCCGGTGACCGCAATTTCCAGAAGGTCGAAACGACCTATGGCACCGATCAGACCAAGCGCATTACCTTTGACGTCAATCAGGTCGTCAGCCCGACCCTGAGCCTGCGTAGCGGCGGACTTTATCAGGATGCCGAAGTGGCCGGCCGGAACTACGTGACCGACGATCGCTGGGGAGCATTCGGTGCTCTGAAATGGACGCCGACGGACGCCTTCAAGGTCACAGCAAACTACGTTCACACAGACCTTAGCGGCCTGCCGGATTTCGGCGTGCCCTATAACCGCACGGCTCGTGCGCCTGTTACCGACATTAACGTGCCGCGGGAAACCTATTACGGCTTCGTCAACCGAGACTTTCAGAAGGCCCGACAGGATTTCGGTACAGTGATCGGCGAATTGAAGATCACGCCCGATATCACGCTCACCAACAAGACCCGACTGGAGCGCTCGATCCTCGACTACGTTGGAACACTGCCCAGCAATGCCACGGCAACCACAGCGACGCTCTCCGCGCAGAGCCGCTACCAGGTTACGGATGTGGTGGCCAACGTCACAGATGCGACTTTCAAGTTTGACACCTACGGAATCAAGAACACGCTGGTGACGGGCGTCGAGATTTCGCAGGAAAGCGTCATGCGCGATAACTATACGGGTCTGACGTCGGAGCTGAACGGCATTTTGACCGGCACGCAACTCATCGTGCCGATCGCCAATCCGCCCAACCTGTTCCCGTTCAACAATGCGCCCCAGCGCGCCAACAATCCGACCAATATCAATGTCGACACCAAGGCGGCTTACGCCATTCATACGGCGAACTTCCAGGACGTGGTGATCCTCAACGGAGGCATCCGCTACGACGACTATGAGATCAACGGCTCTAACCGAACTTCAAGTACGGGCGTGAAGACCGGCATGGTCAACTATAACCTTGGCGCTGTCCTGAAGCCGGTCCCGTATGGCAGCCTGTACGGCGCCTTCGCCACATCGTCCAATCCGGTCGGTGCGGAACTCGATGCGACTGGCACGGCGTATGGCGGACTTGTGGTCAACAATACAACTTTCCAGGCCTTGGCTCCCGAAGAAAACCGGTCGTCGGAGGTGGGCACCAAGTGGGAGCTGTTCGATCGCCACCTGTTGGTCACCGCGGCGCTGTTCGAGACCGTCAAGAGCAATGCTCGCGAGACAAGCGGAAATGACATCATCGCCGGTGCGCAATATCGCGTGCGAGGCGTCGATCTTGGCATGGGCGGCAAGATCACCCCGCGCTGGAGCATGTTCGCCGGTGCCGTGTTCATGGAATCCAGAGTGCTGAAGTCAATCGATCCGACGCAGGTCGGCGCGCAACTCGCCAACATCGCGCACGAATCCTTCAACTTGCTGACCAAGTATCAGATCACCGAGCCATGGGAGATTGGCGGGCAAGCAACCTATGCTTCGCAGATCTACGGCGGCACCTTCGGTGCGGTTAACGGAAACGTGTTGCCGTCGCACTGGCGGTTTGACGCCTTCACAGAGTACAGGTTCGACAAGCACCTGAAGGCGAAAGTATCGGTCAATAATATCTTCGATACGGTCTATTACGACGCGTTCTATCGCAGCAATACGCCGTTCACGTTCATCGCGCCGGGGCGGTCCGTCTGGTTTACTCTGATGGGGTCACTGTGATCGTCTGTTGTTATGCTGATCTGCATCCCTGACGTTCTGAGCAAAAGTGATGTGGCGGAGTTCCGCCGCATCATGGACGCGGCCGGTTGGGAGGACGGTCGTTCGACGGCCGGCGCGCAATCGGCACTGGTCAAACGGAACGAGCAACTGCCGCCGGACAGCGATGTGGCCCGCGCGCTCGGCAATCGCATCATCTCGGCACTGACATCAAACCCGCGTTTCTTGTCTGCCGCGATCCCGCTGCAGATATTCCCGCCGCTGTTCAATCGTTACGTCGCATCGGACGGACATCACTTTGGCGTGCATGTCGACAATGCGGTGCGCGGCGATCATCTCACCGGCATGCGTATCCGCACCGACCTGTCGGTGACCTTGTTCCTCTCCGAGCCCGAGGAATATGAGGGCGGTGAGCTTGTCATTGAAGACAATTACGGCTCACACGAGGTGAAGCTGCCGGCCGGCCACCTCGTACTTTATCCTGCTTCCAGTTTGCACCTTGTAACGCCTCTAAGGGCAGGTATGCGCGTAGCGTCTTTTTTCTGGCTACAGAGCATGATACGTGATGCTCATGCGCGCAGCATGATCTTCGATCTCGACAGCGCGATTCAGAGCCTAGTTGAACGTCTCGGAAGAGACGACCCAGAAACGGTCAAATTGACGGGCATCTATCATAATCTCATCCGCTACTGGGCCGAGGTATAAGCTTGTTTAGAACTGTTCTTAAGTCGCTGGCTGTGCTGGCAGTGGTCGCGTTTGCTTCGCCAATCATTGCGCAGCAGGCTGCAAAGCCCGTGGCGCCAGCAGTTACTCAGGCGGCTCCCGTAGCGACGCCGGCCCCGGTAGCTGCTCAACCGAGCAGCCCAGCGGTGAGCCCGGCCGCTTCGACAGCTCTTGCCAGCCCGGTGGCAGAGGCCGCGCCCCGGCCGATGGTCGCGACCGGTGAGCACGATCTGTCGCCCTGGAAAATGTTCATGGGTGCCGACATCATCGTCAAGGCGGTGATGGTGGGTCTGGCTTTCGCATCGCTCGTCACCTGGACGGTCGGCATCTTCAAGATGATGGAGCTGAGCTGGGCCATGCGTCGCCTCAAGGCCGCGCTCCGCAAGATCGGTGAAGCGCGTTCGCTGTCCGAAGCGCAGATGGCGCTCGGCGAGCGTGGGACGATCCTGTCGCGCCTGTTGGCGGCGGCGATGCGGGAAGGGCGGATGTCCGCCGGCATTTCCAGCGATGAAGGCATCAAGGAGCGCGCCGCGTCGAGCTTCGCCGAAATCGTGCGCGCTGAGGGCCGCAAGGTGCGCACCGGCATGGGCATCCTCGCGACCATTGGCGCAACGTCGCCGTTCGTCGGACTGTTCGGCACCGTCTGGGGCATCATGAACAGTTTCATCGGCATCTCGAAATCGCAGACCACGAATCTCGCCGTCGTTGCGCCCGGTATCGCCGAAGCACTGCTGGCGACCGCCATCGGCCTCGTCGCGGCGATCCCGGCGGTCATCATCTACAATCACTTCTCGCGCGTGACGAAGGCCTATATGGAAATCGTCGGCCGTGCGCAGGGGGCCGCCGGCCGTCTGCTGTCACGCGATCTCGATCGCACGCATTCGAGTTCACACGCACGCGCAGCGGCTGAATAACCATGGGTATGTCGCTTTCCGAGAGCTCCGACGACGATGATGATTTCGGTGAAAATCACGAAATCAATGTCACGCCCTTCATCGACGTCATTCTGGTTCTGCTGATCATCTTCATGGTGGCCGCGCCGCTGTCGACGGTGGACCTGCCGATCAATCTGCCGTCCTCCACAGTGACGCCGCAGAAGAAGCCGGACAAGCCGACCTATGTGAGCATCAAGCCGGATCTCGCGGTCGCGATCGGCGAGAACATGGTCAAGCGTGTCGATCTGGTGCGTCAGCTCGATGCGATGGGCGACGGCAACAAGGATCGTCCGATCTTCCTGCGCGTCGATCGCGGCGTGCCCTATGGCGAGTTCTTCGATGTGATGGAACGGCTGCGTGCCGGTGGCTATCAAAAGACCAAGCTTGTTGCACTGGAAGGTGTTCCGGATGCCGCTGCGGCATCGCCGGTGCCGGCCGCTGCACCCGATGCACCGAAGCCCTGACGTTACGGAAACGCTATGTCCGAGCTTGATGGAAAGTCGTCCTGGCGACTGTGGCTGATCGCGGCGCTTGTCGCGGTGCTGCTGCATGTCGGTGGCATCGCTGCGGCCGTGTTCGAGATGCAGCAGGAAGAGGACGACGACGGCCTCGGCGCCAATGCCATTGAAGTCGGGATGGAAATGGTGTCGCCCGATGTCGAGCCCACCGATCTTCCGCAGGGCCCGGATTCGGAAGCCTCGACTGCATCTCCGGCCGTTCAGGAGCAGAAGGCTGTCGAAAAGCAGAGTGATCTCCCCAAGGAGACGCCGCACGAGAGCGAAGAACCCGATCAGGTCGTGACCGAGAGCAAGGCGACCAAGCCGGAAGAAGAGACACCTGAAAAAGCTCAGAAGCAGCAGCAGGCGTCGCAGGAATCCGTCGCGTCGGAAGCTGCCGCGCAGCAGAAGCTTGATGATTCCAAGACGGGCGAGAAAGCGCAGGCGCAGCAGGGCGGCATCGGCACCGACAAGAAACGCCTGTCAACCATCTGGTCGAAGCAGCTCAGCGCCTATCTCGAAAAGAACAAGCGCTATCCGCAGGAGCGCCAGCAGAAGACAGCCGAAGTAACTGTGAATTTCGAGATCGACCGCGTCGGCAAGGTCCTGGCCGTGCGGGTCGTGAAAGGCTCCGGCGACGCCGCATTCGACGAGGCCGCGGTCGCCATGGTCCGCCGCTCCGACCCGCTGCCGGCGCCGCCGCCATTGATTGCCGACGACGGCCTCAGTTTCACCGTGCCCGTGATCTTCCGCGTCAAGGGCAAGGGCTGACGGGAAGGGCGACTTAGTAGGTCGCCCGTCCGCCCGAGATATCGAACACAGCGCCAGTCGAGAAGGCGCAGTCTTCCGAGGCCAGCCAGGCGGCCATCGCGGCCAGTTCCTGTACCAGCACGAAACGTCCTTTCGGAATCTTCGACAGCATGAAGTTGATGTGCTGTTCCGTCATCTGGTCAAAGATCGCCGTCTTCGCGGCAGCAGGCGTGATGGCGTTGACGTTGATCTCGTGGCCGGCGAGTTCCTTGCCGAGCGACTTGGTCAGCGCGATCAGACCGGCCTTCGATGCCGAATAGTGCGAGGCGTTCGGATTGCCTTCCTTGCCGGCGATCGAGGCGATGTTGACGATGCGGCCGTAATTCTGCTTCAGCATCACTGGCACGATAGCCTTGCAGCACAGGAACGGGCCGTCGAGATTGATGCGCATCACCTTGCGCCAGTCGTCGTAATCGATCTCCCACACCGGCTTGTTAAATCCGGTGATGCCGGCATTGTTGACCAGGATATCGATCTTGCCGAACTCTTGAAGCGTCGCCTCGCGCGCTTCATCAATTGAAGCCACGTCGGTGACGTCGACTTTGAGGGCAATCACGTCATCGCCAATTTCGCTCGCCGTTTTTACGGCCAGGTCAATGTCCTGATCCCAGATTGCCACCTTCGCACCGGAAGCGACGAAGCGTTCAGTGATCGCGCGGCCAAAGCCCTGGGCGCCGCCCGTGACCACGGCGTAGCGGCCGTTCAGATCGATCTTGTTCATGATGCAATGTCCTCGGTTACAGCGTCCATCCGCCGTCGATGATATGCGCGACGCCGGTGGTGAAGGCGCTCTCGTCGCTGGCGAGATAGACGGCGAGGGATGCGATTTCTTCGGCGGTCCCGAGGCGGCCCATCGGCTGCCGGCTGACGAATAGCTCGCGGCCATTCGGGCCTGCAGCCGCGGCGCGGTCGAGCATCGATGGCGTTTCGATCGTGCCGGGGCAGATCGCGTTGCAGCGAATGCCTTTGGTGATGTAGTCGACGGCCACGGCCCGGGTGAGGGCGGCGACGGCGGCCTTGGTTGCGCCATAGACGTAGCGGTTCGGCGCTGCCTTGAAGACACCGGCGGCGGAAGAAATGTTGACGATCGACCCATGGCCGCGCGCAAGCATGCCGGGCAGGAATGCACGGATGGTCCGGTGCATCGATTTGACGTTGAGGTCGAACGAGAAATCCCAGTCGGAATCGGAGCATTCCAGTGCTGCGCCGTGATGCACGAAGCCGGCGGCGTTGAGCAGGATGTCGATATCGCCGACCTTCTTCGCCATGGCTTCGACGGCAGCCGTATCGCGCACGTCGAGCCGCGCCGTCTCCGCCACGCCGTCCTTGGTCAAGAGCGCCACGCCCTTGTCGTCGATATCGGTGGCGATGACCGTTGCGCCTTCGCGTGCAAAGGCCAGTGCGCAGGCCCGGCCGATACCGACGGCGCCGGCGGTGACGAAGGCACGTTTGCCTTTCAGGCGGTCAGACATGAGAGTTCTCCCTGAATTCTAATTTCTTGATTGCCGTATCTAGTTCGTCATGGCCGGGCAGCGCGAAGCCAGTACTTCGCTGGATGTCCCGGCCATCCACGTCTTGGGCCGCCAAGCAAGGAAGGCGTGGATGCCCGGGACAAGCCCGGGCATGACGGCGTGTAAGTCTGCTAGTGATTATGCCGCGCCGTCCCGACCGTGCCCGCGATATCGCGATAGCGCGTTGCCAGTTCGAGACATGCGCCGGTGGCCTGCTGGCCGACGGTGTTGCGATAGAGCTCCTGCCATGGTGTCTGGTTGGCCGGGTATTTGAAGCCGCCATTGGCCATCAGTTCAGTGCGTCGCTTGCTGAACTCCTCGTCGGAGATCAGGATATTTGCCGAGCCCTTGTTGAGATCGATGCGCACCTTGTCGCCGGTTCGGAGGATCGCGAGCCCGCCATTGGCTGCCGCTTCAGGCGTTGCGTTGAGGATCGACGGCGAACCGGACGTGCCCGACTGCCGGCCATCGCCGATGCAAGGCAGCGATAAAATGCCGCGTTTGATCAGCGCCGCCGGCGGCTGCATGTTCACGACTTCCGCGCCGCCGGGATAGCCGATCGGCCCGGTGCCGCGCACGAACAGGATGCAGTGCTCATCGATATCGAGCGAGGCATCGTCGATGCGGTCGTGATAATCCTCCGGCCCCTCGAATACGATGGCGCGGCCTTCGAAGGCATTGGGATCCTTCGGGTTGACCAGATAGCGATCGCGGAATTCCTTGGAGATCACCGAGGTCTTCATGATCGCGGAATCGAATAGATTGCCGCGCAACACGAGGAAGCCGGCATCGGGAACCAGCGGCTTGTCATAGGTCCAGATGACGTCCTTGTCCGGCGCCGGAGCCGCGGCGCAGTTCTCGCCCATGGTCTTGCCGTTCACGGTGATCGCGTCCTCGTGGATGCGCTTGTGCTTCATCAGCTCGCGCACCACCGAAGGCACACCACCGGCGCGATGATATTCTTCGCCGAGATAGAAGCCGGCCGGCTGCATATTGACCAGCAGCGGCACGTCGTGGCCGAATTTCTGCCAGTCGTCGATATCGAGTTCGACGCCGATATGGCGTGCGAGTGCGTTGATATGGATCGGCGCGTTGGTGGAGCCTCCGATGGCCGAATTGACCACGATGCAGTTCTCGAATGCCTTGCGGGTCAGGATGTCCGACGGCTTGAGATCCTCCCACACCATGTCGACGATGCGCTGGCCGGTCTCATAGGCGATCTGACCGCGTTCGCGATAAGGCGCGGGAATCGCGGCGCAGCCGGGCAGGGACATGCCCAATGCTTCCGCCAACGAATTCATCGTCGAGGCCGTGCCCATGGTATTGCAATGGCCGACCGATGGAGCGGAGGACGCCACCAGCGTCATGAATTCTTCGTAGTCGATCTCGCCGGCGGCCAGCCGTTCGCGCGATTTCCACACCACGGTGCCGGAGCCGGTGCGCTGGCCTTCGTGCCAGCCATTCAGCATCGGTCCGCCCGACAGGACGATGGCGGGCAAATTGACGGTAGCCGCAGCCATCAGGCAGGCCGGCGTTGTCTTGTCGCAGCCGGTCGTAAGGACGACGCCATCGAGTGGATAGCCGAACAGGATTTCCACAAGGCCGAGATAAGCGAGGTTGCGATCAAGCGCCGCAGTCGGCCGCTTCCCGGTCTCCTGAATCGGGTGTACCGGGAATTCCATCACCAGACCACCGGCGGCGGTAATGCCTTCGCGCACGCGCTTGGCAAGTTCGAGATGATGGCGATTGCAGGGCGACAGGTCGTTGCCAGTCTGCGCAATGCCAATGATCGGCTTGCCGGACTGCAATTCGTGACGCGTCAGGCCGTAGTTCAGATAGCGCTCAAGATAGAGTGCAGTCATTCCGGGATTGTGGGGATCGTTGAACCATTCGCTCGAACGAAGTTTGCGCTTGGTTGCCTTTACAGGCGAGGTCCCCGCAGTCGGCGTGGACGAAGTCGGCTTGGTCATCATTTCTCCCGCAGCGCACACTTTACATTCTGGTGCGTCGTCTCTTTTGATTGGTCACGAATGTTTGCACGGCATTGGCTGCTTCGCAATGTTTGCATCTGCGAAGTTTTTCTACGACTATGATCCAACGACACACCGCCGAAAAAGCTGGTAGGATGTCAGACAAGTAAGAACAGGCGGCTCCGGCAATCGGAGAACGCAGTCTCGAAAATGGGACATTTGGGAGGGAAATGTATGGCGTCCGTGCAGATTCACGACGTGCGTAAGTCTTTTGGCGGTTTTGAGGTTCTCCACGGCGTATCGGTCCCCATCGAGGATGGCCAATTCGTGGTTCTGGTCGGGCCATCCGGCTGCGGAAAATCCACATTGCTGCGCATGTTGGCTGGCCTGGAGAAGATCACCTCCGGCACGATTTCGATCGGCGACCGCGTGGTCAATGACGTCCAGCCGAAAGAGCGCGACATCGCCATGGTGTTCCAGAACTATGCGCTTTATCCGCATATGACGGTTGCCCAGAATATGGGCTTTTCGCTCAAGCTGCGCGGTGCCGACAAGAGCGAGATCGATCAGAAGGTCAATCGCGCCGCCGATATTCTCGATTTGAGGCGCTTGCTCGATCGCTTTCCGCGACAATTGTCGGGTGGTCAGCGCCAGCGCGTCGCCATGGGCCGCGCCATCGTGCGCGATCCGCAGGTCTTCCTGTTCGATGAGCCGCTGTCGAATCTCGATGCCAAGCTGCGCGTCGCGATGCGGGCCGAGATCAAGGAGCTGCATCAGCGCCTGAAGACGACGACGGTCTATGTGACCCATGACCAGATCGAAGCCATGACCATGGCCGACAAGATCGTGGTGATGCAGGATGGCATCGTCGAGCAGATGGGCGCGCCATTGGAGCTCTACGATCATCCCGAGAACAAGTTCGTTGCCGGCTTTATTGGTTCGCCTGCGATGAATTTCCTCGAAGGCACGCTGAAGGTGAATGGTGGCCAGCCCTGGGTCGAGACTGCCAACGGCGCGAAGCTGCCGATCACGGCGGCGCCGGCTGCGGCCAACGATAAGTCGGTGACTTACGGCATCCGTCCTGAGCATCTCGAATTCGCCGATGACGGTATCGAGGCCGAGGTCGTGGTGGTCGAGCCGATGGGGTCGGAGACACAGGTCGTCGCACGCATCGGCACCCAGGACATCATCGCAATCTTCCGCGACCGGCGTCCGGTCGCGCCAGGCGACAAGATCCATCTCAGGCCGCGCGCGAATTCGGCGCATCTGTTCGACAAGGAGACCGGCAAGCGCGTCAACTGACGCGCTTTTGCAGACATCAATTTCAAAACATTGGTCGATCAACGAACCAATATTACAGGGAGAAGACGAAAGATGACTGGATTTACACCGGATCGCCGATCTCTGCTCAAGGGCGGCGCGATCACGCTGGCTGCCGCGGCGACCATGTCCGCGGACCAGTTGCTGGGCTATGCAAAAGCGTGGGCGCAGGCCTCGCAGTGGAAGCCGGAACCCGGCGCCAAGATCAACCTGCTGCGCTGGAAGCGCTTCGTCGAAGCCGAAGATGTGGCCTTCATGAAGATCGTCGACGCCTTTCAGAAGGCGACCGGCGTCACCATCACCGTCTCCAACGAATCCTACGACGACATTCAGCCGAAAGCCTCGGTCGCGGCGAATACCGGGCAGGGCCTCGACATGGTCTGGGGTCTGTACTCGCTGCCGTTCCTGTTCCCGACCAAGTGCATGGACGTCACCGATGTCGCCGACTATCTCGGCAAGAAGAATGGCGGCTGGGCCGAGTCCGGCAAGCAATACGGCATGTATAACGGCAAGTGGATCGGCGTTCCGGTCGCTGCGACCGGTGGCCTCGTGAACTACCGTGTCGCTGCTGCGGAAAAGGCCGGGCACAAGACGTTCCCGAACGATCTGGGCGGCTTCGCCGATCTCGTGAAAGGCATGAACAAGAACGGTACGCCGGCCGGCATGGCGCTCGGCCACGCGTCGGGCGACGCCAATGGCTGGGTGCACTGGGCGCTGTGGGCCCATGGCGGCAAGCTGATCGACAAGGGCAACAAGGTCACGATCAATTCTCCGGAGACTGCGAAGTCGCTGGAATATGTGAAGGGCCTTTATGACAACTTCATTCCCGGTACCGCCTCGTGGAACGACTCGTCGAACAACAAGGCGTTTCTCGCAGGCCAGCTGCATCTGACCACCAACGGTATCTCGATCTATGTGACGGCGAAGAAGGAAGCCCCGGCGATCGCCGAAGATATGAACCACGCGCATTTGCCCGTCGGTCTGGATGGCAAGCGGCGCGAGCTCCATCTGGGCTTCCCGATCCTGATCTTCTCCTTCACCAAATTCCCGCAGGCCTGCAAGGCGTTCACCGCCTTCCTGATGGAGCCCGAGCAGTTCAATCCGTGGGTCGAGTCGGCCCAGGGCTACCTGTCGCCGTTCCAGCTTGCTTTCGAGAAGAATCCGATCTGGACCGCCGATCCGAAGAACACGCCATATCGCGACGTGGCTTCGACGGCAACGACCCCGGCCGGCGAAGCGCAGATGAGCGAGAACGCGGCGGCGGCGATCGCCGACTTCGTGGTCGTCGACATGTACGCCAATTACTGCACGGGCCGCGAGGACGTGAAGACCGCGATGTCGTCTGCCGAGCGCGCGGCGAAGCGGATCTTCCGCGGCTAAGGACGACCTTGCCGGCGCGGAGCGACCCGCGCCGGCAACTCTCCGGAGCAGCCGTGAATCTCGTTTCACAAAAGGCTGCCTGAACGATGGGAATGCGAATGCCTGAGATCGACTACAAGACTGTTCTCCCGGAAGGCTGGACGCGGCCGCGCGGTTTTGCGCATGCGGTGGTGGCCGGGGGCACGCGGAGCGTCCGCATCTCTGGCCAGCTCGGCAAGCAGAACGGGCAGGGCGAGGTCGCCGAAGGATCCGACTTCGGGACGCAGTGGCGCTACGCAATGGAGAATCTCGTCACCGTGCTGAAGGCGGCGGGCGGCGAGCCCAGGCAGATCGTGATGCTGCGCGCCTATGTCACCGACATCAACGCGTTCAAGACGTCCGGCGCCGCCATCGGCGAAGCCTGGGGCGCGACGCTCGGCAAGCATTTTCCAGCAATGACACTGGTTCAGGTTTCCGCCCTGATCGATCCGCACGCACGTATCGAGATCGAGGGCGAAGCGATCCTGCCGTAACCGGATAGTGATGCATGACTGACTGCACGACATTCGAACACCGCCGATATCCGACTGGAGTTGCCTTGCGATGACCACGATCCAGACATCGATGCCGGGAGTGGGGAAAGTGATCCCCAAGTCCTCGGCCTGGGACCGGCTGCGGGTCAATCGCAACTGGCTCGCATTGTGGTTCATGCTGCCGGCCGCGGCATTCCTGCTGCTGTTTCTCGCTTACCCGCTGTTCCTCGGCGTCTGGATGAGCTTCACCGACGATCGCATCGGCCGCGGTGGCGTGTTTGTCGGCCTCGAGAACTACGAATGGCTGCGTGACGACAGCATCTTCTGGCTCTCGGTGTTCAACACGCTGCTCTATACGCTCGTGGCGTCAGCCATCAAATTCGCCGTCGGCCTCTATCTCGCGCTGCTATTGAACCGCCACATGCCGTTCAAGGCTCTGATCCGCGCCGCGGTGCTGATCCCGTTCATCGTGCCAACGGTACTCTCGGCCATCGCCTTCTGGTGGATCTACGACTCGCAGTTCTCGATCATCTCGTGGTCGCTGATCAAGCTGGGCCTGATCGACCACAATATTAACTTTCTGGGCGACAGCAACTGGGCACGTGCCAGCGTGATCTTCGCCAATATCTGGCGCGGCGTGCCGTTCGTGGCGATCACACTGCTGGCCGGTCTGCAGACCGTGTCACCATCGCTCTATGAAGCGGCGACACTGGATGGCGCCACGTCGTGGCAGCGCTTCCGCTTTATCACCTATCCGCTGCTGACGCCGATCATCGCGGTCGTCATGACCTTCTCGGTGCTGTTCACGTTTACTGACTTCCAGTTGATCTGGGCGCTGACCCGCGGTGGTCCGGTGAATGCGACGCATCTGATGGCGACGCTGAGCTATCAGCGCGGCATTCTCTCGGGTCGCCTTGGCGAGGGCGCAGCCATCGCCACCGCCATGATCCCGTTCCTTCTGGCAGCCATCGCCATTTCCTGGTTCGGCATGCAACGCCGCAAGTGGCAGCAAGGCACTGACAATGACTGATCACGCCGTCGATCACCGCACAGCCGTCGCGCCGACCGTCGAAAAAGACGATCACAGCGAGGGCATGGCCTATCTGGAGTCGGTGCCACGCCGCATCGTCACCCTCTACATCCCGCTGTTCATCATCGTGGTGATCCTGCTGTTCCCGTTCTACTGGATGGCGCTCACCTCGATCAAACCCGACGAACAATTGATCGACATGGAACGGTTCAATCCGTTCTGGGTGATCAAACCGACTTTCAAGCACATTCAAAAGCTGCTGTTCGAAACCAATTATCCGCAGTGGCTCTGGAACACGATGTATGTGGCGGCGGCTTCGACATTCCTGTCGATCGTCGCCAGTGTACTCGCCGCCTATGCCATCGTGCGGCTGCGCTTCCGAGGCGCCGAGACGGTCGGTGCGCTGATCTTCATGGCCTATCTCGTGCCACCGTCGATCCTGTTCATCCCGCTGGCGTCGGTTATCCAGGCTTACGGCCTGTTCGACTCGCCGCTGTCGCTGATCCTGGTCTATCCGACGCTGCTGATCCCGTTCTCGACCTGGCTCCTGATGGGCTATTTCAAGACCATCCCGTTCGAGCTCGAAGAGTGCGCGCTGATCGACGGCGCCTCGCGCTGGCAGATCCTGGTCAAGATCGTCATCCCGCTGGCGGTGCCGGGCCTGATCTCGGCCTTCATCTTCTCGTTCACGCTGTGCTGGAACGAGTTCATCTATGCGCTCACCTTCCTGCAATCGACCCAGAACAAGACCGTGCCGGTGGCCATCGTCAACGAGTTCGTTGACGGCGACATCTACAAATGGGGCTCGCTGATGGCCGGCGCGCTGGTTGGCTCGCTGCCTCTGGTGATCCTGTATGCGTTCTTCGTCGAGCATTACGTGTCGGCGATGACGGGCGCGGTGAAGGAGTAGCCACAACTCCGTCGTTCCGGGGCGCGAGCGCCGCTTGGCGATCGCGAAACCGGAACCTCGTCACAATAAGTACTCCGGACAAACACTCCGGGATTCCGGGTTCGCGCATCGCAAGCGCGCTGCACGCCCCGGAATGACCGCCAAGAACCAAGATCAAGAAAAGGAAACCTCCCTTGCATATCCTCATCCTCGGCGCCGCCGGCATGGTTGGCCGCAAGCTCACCGAACGTCTGCTGAAAGACGGCCGTCTCGGCAATCGCGACATCACCCGCATGACCCTGCAGGACGTGGTGGCGCCGGCGAAGCCCGCGGGTGCGTCGATTCCGATCGAATTGGTGACGTCGGACTTCGCTGATCCTAGGACCGCTGCGCCGCTGGTCGCCCACAAACCGGAGGTGATATTCCATCTCGCCGCCATCGTGTCAGGGGAGGCGGAGGCCGATTTCGACAAGGGCTATCGCATCAATCTCGACGGCACGCGTTACCTGATCGACGCCATCCGCTCCATCGGCGGCGGCTACAAGCCACGCCTGGTCTTCACCTCGTCCATCGCGGTGTTCGGCGCGCCGTTCCCCGACAAGATCGGCGACGAGTTCATTCACACGCCGCTGACCTCCTATGGCACCCAGAAGTCGATCTGCGAAATGCTGATCGCCGACTATACCCGCAAGGGCCTCCTGGACGGCATCGGCATCCGCCTGCCGACCATCTGCGTCCGTCCGGGCGCGCCGAACAAGGCTGCATCCGGTTTCTTCTCCAACATCATCCGCGAGCCGCTGGCCGGCAAGGAAGCCATCCTGCCGGTGTCCGAGGATGTCCGCCACTGGCACGCATCACCACGCTCTGCCGTGGGCTTTCTCGTCCACGCCGGCACCATGGACCTCGAAGTCATGGGGCCACGGCGCAATCTCAGCATGCCCGGCATGTCGGTCACCGTCGGCGAGCAGATCGCTGCGCTGGAGCGCGTCGCCGGCAAGAACGTCGTCGCCCGTATCAAGCGCGAGACCGATCCGGTCATCACTGGCATCGTGTCGGGCTGGCCGCGCGATTTCGACACTGCGCGCGCGCTGAAGCTCGGCTTCACCACAGCCGAGAAAACCTTCGACGACATCATCCGCATTCATATCGAGGATGAACTCGGCGGCAAATTCGTCGATTGAAGTCTTGAACGCTCTCCCGCCTCGCGACGCTTCGCTTCGACGGGCGGGGAGCGCTCGCCAAGCACGCCAAGCCCGCTGCGAAGCTCACCGTTCCAGCCCGCTGGAAAGGGATAGCCCTCATGCTCACAAAGCAGTGCACGCGGGCTGATTTTCCTGTAAGCGCTCGCTTCACACGTTCACCGTGGCCGACGCGACGAACAATATAGCAGGAGGAATGTATGCCGGCTCTGCCGCTTTCGGGCATCAAGGTTATCGATATGACGCGGGTGCTCGCCGGCCCGATCGCCGGTCAGATGCTCGGGGATCTCGGCGCTGAGGTCATCAAGATCGAACGCCCTGGAACCGGCGACGATTCCCGCGCTTTCGGCCCTCCTTATCTGAACGATCCGGACGGTGGCCGGCACGACAATGGGTTCTATCTCTGCGCCAATCGGAACAAGAAGTCAGTCACGGTCAATGTGGCCAAGCCTGAAGGCCAGGAGATCATTCGCGAACTCGTCAAGACGGCCGACGTGTTGTTGGAAAACTACAAAGTAGGCGACCTTAAGCGGTATGGCCTCGACTACGATGCGATCAAAGCCATCAACCCGCGCATCATCTATTGCTCCGTGACGGGCTTCGGACAAACAGGTCCCTATGCCACGCGTGCCGGCTACGATGCGATCCTGCAGGCGATGGGCGGTCTCATGAGCGTCACCGGCCATCTCGACGGCGAGCCGGGCGAGGGCCCGATGAAGGTCGGTCCCTCGATCGTGGACTATATGACCGGCCTCAACGCCTCCATCGGCGTCATCTCGGCGCTCTATCACCGCGATGCCAATGGCGGGGAAGGACAGCATGTCGATGCCTGTCTCTTCGATACGGTGATCGCCTCGCTGTCGCACTGGCTTCAACCCTATCTCATCCATGGCAAAGTCCCGCCGCGCCGCGGCACCTGGGGCAATGGCGGCATGCCTGCCGGCGTCTTCCGTTGTACCGATGGCGAGATCATGATCGTCAATGGCAATGACGGCCAGTTTCAGCGGACATGCGAAGTGCTCGGCGAGCCGGACCTCGCGAAAGATCCGCGCTTTCTGAAGAACAATGATCGCGTCGCCCATGGCAAGGAGATCATGGCCATCTACGCCGGTCTGTTCCTGAAACAGCCGGTCGCCTACTGGCTGGAACGTCTGGAGGCCGTTGGCGTGCCGTCCGGCCCGATCAACGATTTCGATCAGGTTTTTTCGGACCCGCATGTTCAGGCTCGCGGCATGCGCGTGAAGGTGGAACATCCGTTCGAGGCGGCGCTGTCGCTGGTGCGAAATCCGCTGACTTTCGTAGGCACGCCGATCACCGACTATCGCGCGCCGCCGCTTCTTGGCGCCAACACCGACGAGATCCTGTCCACCATCGGCTACGATGGCGGAAAGATCGACGCGCTTAGGAAGATGGGCATCATCTAGACCAGTCAGGCCACCAGCGAGCCCCATGGTCCTCGCAGTTGGCGGTTCCTGGATCTGCCCGGCGGCGGCGTCCGTTCGGGCTGGGGACTGGGCGGGCATAACCGCCATGTGCGTGCGGACGATGAAAAGCCTGTCACAGGGCTGAAGCCGCGCTATATCTATCGCAATTGCGAAATTGAAACCGGGAGAACGACCATGACTGCCAGCATCGTTGGTTGGGCGCATATGCCTTTCGGAAAATTCGACGCGGAGACCGTCGAGAGCATGGTGGTTCGCGTCGCGACCGAGGCCATGGCCGATGCCGGCATCTCCGCATCGGACGTCGATGAAATCGTGCTCGGTCATTTCAACGCCGGCTTCTCGCCGCAGGACTTTACCGCGTCGCTGGTGCTGCAGGCCGATCCCGCGCTGCGCTTCAAGCCCGCCACCCGCGTCGAGAATGCCTGCGCCACCGGCTCCGCTGCCGTGCATCAGGGCATCAAGTCGATCGCGGCCGGCACGGCCAAGATCGTCCTCGTCGTCGGTGTAGAACAGATGACCAAAACGCCAGGGCCGGAGATCGGCAAGAACCTGCTCCGCGCGTCCTATCTGCCGGAAGACGGCGAGACCCCTGCGGGCTTCGCCGGCGTGTTCGGCGGCATCGCGCAAAAATACTTCCAGAAATATGGCGACCAGTCCGACGCGCTCGCGATGATTGCCGCCAAGAACCACGCCAACGGCGTCCACAATCCCTATGCGCAGATGCGCAAGGATGTCGGCTTTGAATTCTGTCGCTCCGAAAGCGACAAGAACCCGTTCGTCGCCGGTCCCTTGAAGCGTACCGACTGCTCGCTGGTGTCGGATGGCGCCGCGGCATTGGTGCTGACCGATTCCGAGACCGCCAAGACCATGGGCAAGGCGGTCAACATCAAGGCCACCGGTCATGCGCAGGACTTCCTGCCGATGTCCAAGCGCGACATCCTCGAATTCGAAGGCTGCACCGTGGCGTGGCAGAAGGCGCTGAAGTCGGCCGGCGTCGAGCTCGGCGATCTCTCTTTTGTCGAGACCCATGACTGCTTCACGGTCGCTGAACTGATCGAATACGAAGCCATGGGCCTAACGCCGCGCGGGCAGGGTGCGCGCGCCATCAAGGAAGGCTGGACCCAGAAGGACGGCAAGCTGCCGGTCAATCCATCCGGCGGCCTCAAGGCCAAGGGCCATCCCATCGGCGCCACCGGCGTGTCCATGCATGTGCTGAGCGCGATGCAATTGCTCGATCAGGCACCCGAGGGCATGCAGATCAAGAATGCTAAACTCGCCGGCATCTTCAATATGGGTGGCGCGGCGGTGGCGAATTACGTTTCGATCCTCGAGCCCGCGAAGTAACGCGGGCCCTGCGCCATGAATGTTGCACAATGGTTGGCATCGTCGGCGCGTCTGCATCCGCAGGCGCCGGCGCTGCTGACCGGCACCGCGGTCCAGGCTGATTACGCTACATTCGCGCGCCGTGCCGCAGCGATCGGCGCGGGATTGATGCGCGATTACGGCATTCAACCTGGCGACCGCGTCGCGCTGTTCGCGTCAAACTGCACCGAATATCTCGAATGCATCTATGCGGTGTGGTGGATCGGCGCTGTCGCGATCCCGATCAATGCCAAGCTGCATGGCCGCGAGGCCGCATGGATTTGCGACAATGCCGGCGTGAGGTTGGCCTTTGTCGACGACGACAGCCGTAGCGCGCTCGTTCAGGTCGAGGAAGATCTGCCGACCGGCATGCAGATGCTCTCGATCGACAGCGAGACCTATCGCGAATTGCAGCATGGCGAGCCGACGTCACTGGTGCCGTTGCCGCGCGAAGACAACGATCTCGCCTGGCTGTTCTACACCTCCGGCACCACCGGTCGACCGAAAGGCGTGATGCTCAGCCACGGCAATCTGGTGGCCATGTCCATGTGCTATCTCGCCGATGTCGATCAGGTGCATCAGCGCGATGCCATCCTCTATGCTGCGCCGATCTCCCATGGCGCCGGTCTCTATAATTTCATCCATGTCCGCATGGCCGCGCGGCACGTCGTGCCCGAGAGCCAGGGCTTCGAGCCCGACGAAGTGCTCGATCTCGGCAAGCAACTCGGCGATGTCGCGATGTTTGCAGCACCCACCATGGTGCGCCGGCTCGTCGATGCGGCGAAGAAACGCGGCGAGACGGGTGAGGGCATCCGCACCATCGTCTATGGCGGCGGGCCGATGTATCTGGCCGATATTCGCGACGCCATCGCCACGATGGGGCAGCGCTTCGTGCAGATCTATGGCCAGGGTGAATCGCCGATGACGATCACCTCGCTGCCGCGCGCCTTCCATGCCGATGTCGATCACCCGCGTTATCTCGAACGGTTGGCATCGGTCGGGCCGGCGCAGAGCGTCATGGAAGTGCGGATCACCGATGCCGACGGCAAGCCTTTGCCGGTTGGCGAAACCGGTGAGGTCGAGGCCAAGGGGCCGGCAGTGATGCTCGGCTACTGGAACAACGACAAGGCCAATGCCGAGACGCTGAAGGGCGGCTGGCTGCGCACCGGCGATGTCGGCCGGCTCGACGAGGACGGCTTTCTCACGCTGTCCGACCGTTCCAAGGACGTCATCATTTCCGGTGGTACCAATATCTATCCGCGGGAAGTCGAGGAGGCGCTGCTGACACATCCCGCCGTACGGGAAGTCTCGGCGATTGGCGTGCCTGAGCCGGACTGGGGCGAGGTCGTGGTTGCCTGCGTGGTACTGGAGCCGGGCGCCGCGGCTGACGATGCCGCGCTCGACGCGCATTGCCTCGCCAATATTGCCCGCTTCAAGCGCCCCAAACGCTACGTCTATCTGGATGCGCTGCCGAAGAACAATTACGGCAAGGTGCTGAAGACCGAGCTGCGGGAGATGATGAAGCATTCGTCGTAGGATGGGTAGAGCGCAGGCGCACCGCGCCGAAGCGAAACCCATCAACCGCCCGGTGATCCGGGTGATGGGTTTCGCGAAGACGCTCTACCCATCCTACTGACACCACACATTACCACTTTGACGCGTACCGGCTTCCCACGCATACGGCTCCGCGTCTGGCGCCCTTGCGCCTGCCGAACCCATCCCGCTAAGACGAAGCCAACAGGGGCGCTACTGGCGCCTGACCACACGCTTTTCGGGAGCAAACGGCTTTGGCGGGACCACTTCACGGGATCAGGATCATCGATATGACTTCGGTGATGATGGGGCCTTACTGCACCCAGACGCTGGGTGACTACGGCGCCGATGTGATCAAGGTGGAGTCCCCCGATGGCGACGTGGTCCGCGCGATCGGGCCGATGCGCAATCCCGGCATGGGGCCCATTTTCCTCAACACCAATCGCAACAAGCGCTGCGTCTGTATCGACCTGAAGAAGGAAGAGGGCCGCGAAGCGCTGCTGAAGCTGGTCGCGACGGCTGACGTGCTGGTCTACAACGTCCGCCCGGCGGCGATGGTGCGGCTCAATCTCGGCTATGACGTGGTGTCGAAGATCAATCCGCGCCTGATCTATGCCGGCGTGTTCGGTTTCAGCCAGGCCGGCCCCTATGCCGCCAAGCCCGCTTATGACGACCTGATCCAGGGCGCCACCGCGCTGGCGGCCTTGAATGCGCGGATCAGCCCCGATGGCGTGCCGCGCTATGTGCCGAATGCGCTGGTCGATCGCATCGTCGGCCTGAATGCGCTGGGCGCCATCCTCGCCAGTGTGGTGCATCGTGACCGTACCGGCGAGGGGCAGCGCGTCGATATTCCGATGTTCGAAACCATGGCGGGCTTCATGATGGGCGACCACATGGGCGGGCTCACCTTCGATCCTCCGCTCGACAAGGGCGGCTATGGCCGTCATCTGTCGCCGGACCGTCGGCCCTACCAGACCTCCGACGGCTATATCTGCGCCATGGTCTATAACGACAAGCAGTGGAAGAGCTTTCTGAAGCATGTCGGCCGCGAGGAGCTGTTCGACGATCCGCGCTTTGCGACCTTCCCGCAGCGCATCCAGCATATCGACACGGTGAATGCCGAACTGTCGCGCATCTTCAAGACGAAGACGACGGCGGAATGGGCCAAGCTGCTCGATGAGGCTGACGTGCCGTCGACGCCGATGCATACGCTGGAAAGCATGATGCAGGATCCGCATATGCTGGCGACGGACTTCTTCCAGCAGGTCGAACATCCGACCGAAGGCGCGGTGCGCAACATGAAGGTCGCCGCGACCTGGTCGAAGACGCCGGTCGATCTGTCGCGTCTCGCCTCGCATCTCGGCGAGCAGAATGCCGAAGTGCTGGCTGAGATCGGCTACACTGCCGAGCAGATCGAGAAAATGCACACGGACGGCGTGCTCAAACAGGCTGCTATCCCCGATACATCGGAGCTGTAACGCATGGATTTCGCCCTCGACGCCAACCAGGAATCCATCCGCGACACGATAGAGAAGATCTGTTCGCGCTTCGACGATGCCTATTGGCTGAAGAAGGACAAGGAGGGCGGCTTCCCCATCGAATTCCACAAGGCGATTGCCGATGCCGGCTATCTCGGCATCTGCATCCCCGAGGAATATGGCGGTTCAGGCCTGGGCATCACCGATGCCGCGATCATGATGCGGGCGATTTCGGAATCCGGCGCTGGCATGTCCGGTGCTTCGGCCGTGCATATGAATGTGTTCGGCCTCAACCCGGTCGTCGTGTTCGGCACGCCCGAACAGTGTGCGCGCATGCTGCCGCCGATCGTGGACGGCACCGAGAAATCCTGCTTCGCGGTGACCGAGCCGAATACCGGCCTCAACACCACACAGCTCAAGACCCGCGCCGTCCGCAAGGGCGATCGCTATATCGTCAATGGTCAGAAAGTATGGATCTCCACCGCGCAGGTTGCCGAGAAGATCCTGCTGCTGGCGCGCACCACGCCGCTGGACGACGTGAAGAGCCCGACCCACGGGCTGAGCCTGTTCTATACGGATTTCGATCGCTCGAAGATCACCGTGCATGAGATCGAGAAGCTCGGCCGCAAGGCGGTGGACTCCAACGAGCTGTTCTTTGCCGATTTCGAAATCCCCGTCGAAGACCGGATCGGCGAGGAGGGACACGGCTTCGAATATATCCTGCATGGCATGAATCCCGAACGCATCCTGATCGCGGCGGAAGCAGTGGGGCTCGGCAAGGTCGCGCTGAAGCGCGCGGCCGACTACGCCAAGGTGCGCAACGTGTTCAACCGCCCGATCGGCCAGAACCAGGCGATCCAGCATCCGCTCGCCAAGAATTGGATGGAACTCGAAGCCGCCTGGCTGATGGTGCTGTCGGCCGGCTGGCAATATGATCAGGGACTGCCCTGTGGCCCCGCTGCGAATTCGGCGAAGTATCTCGCAGGCGAAGCCGGCTATCACGCTTGCGAGCAGGCGGTGATGACCCATGGCGGCTTCGGTTATGCCAAGGAATATCACGTCGAGCGCTACCTCAGGGAATCGCTGATCCCGCGCATCGCCCCGATCAGCCGCGAGCTGATCCTGAGCTTCATCGCCGAGAAGGCGCTCGGTCTGCCGAAGTCGTATTGATGCGTGATCGCGCCAACACGCTCCGGCAGTCGTCCCCGCGAAGGCGGGGACCCATAACCTCCGAGTTTGTAGTGAGGCGCTGTGGTTGCGGCCGGGTTCTAACTTCGCCTCCCAAGGCTATGGGTCCCCGCCTTCGCGGGGACGACAATCGAGTTTGGAGCCGCGCATGAGCTACATCACCGGCGTCGGTCTTCTCCCGTACGGCAAGCACGAGGGCTCATCGACCATCGATCTGATGTCCCGTGCAGCGGAGCTCGCGCTGGCGGACGCCGGCCTCAAGCGCGGTGATATCGATGGCTTCCTCTGCGGCTATTCCACCACCATGCCGCATATTATGCTCGCCACCGTCTTCGCCGAGCATTTCGGCATCACGCCATCTTACGCCCATGCCATCCAGGTCGGCGGCGCCACCGGCATGGCGATGGCGATGCTGGCGCATCAGTTGGTGGAGGGCGGTGTTGCCAAAAACGTCCTCGTGGTCGGCGGTGAGAACCGGCTCACCGGCCAGAGCCGCGACGCCTCGATCCAGGCGCTGGCGCAGGTCGGCCATCCCACCTATGAAGTGCCGCTCGGGCCGACCATCCCGGCCTATTACGGCCTCGTTGCCAACCGCTACATGCACGAATATGGCGTGACGCAGGAAGACCTCGCCGAATTCGCCGTGCTGATGCGCCAGCATGCGCTGACGCATCCCGGCGCGCAATTTCACGAGCCGATCACCGTCGCCGACGTGATGGCCTCGAAGACCATCGCGACGCCGCTCAAACTGCTCGATTGCTGTCCGGTTTCCGATGGCGGCGCGGCTTTCGTCGTCAGCTATGAGCCGACCAGCCCGACCAAGATTCGCGTTCGCGGCGCTGCGCAGGCGCACACCCATCAGCACATCACCGCGGCACCGGCGCTGTCCGAACTCGGCGCCGAAATCGCCATCGCGCGCGCCAAGAAGGCGACGGGTATTGAAATCTCCGACGTCCGTTACGCCGCGGTCTATGACAGCTTCACCATCACACTGGCGATGCTGCTGGAAGACCTCGGCCTTGCCGGCCGCGGCGAGGCAGCGGCACGCGTGCGCGCCGGCCATTTCGGCCAGCATGGTGCGATGCCGCTCAACACCCATGGCGGTCTGCTTTCTTACGGCCATTGCGGCGTCGGCGGTGCGATGGCGCATCTGGTCGAGGCGCATCTGCAGATGACGGGCAGGGCCGGGAACCGTCAGGTCAAGGATGCTTCCGTCGCGCTGCTGCATGGCGACGGCGGCGTGCTTTCTTCTCACGTCAGCATGTTCCTGGAGCGCGTCAAATGAGCGAGCTCAAGCCTGTCGCCGACTGGACCACCGGGACTGAGGCGATCAGCTATCAGTCCTGCCGTGCCTGCAAATCGATCCAGTATTTCCGCCGCAGTTTTTGCGCGGCCTGCGGGTCGCCCGATCTCGACGACAAGACTGCCAGCGGTGAGGGCACCGTCTATGCGACGTCCCTCGTGCTGCGTGCCGGGACGCCGGAAGCGCGCGAGCATGTGCCCTATAATATCGTTCTGATCGATACCGACGAAGGCTTTCGCATGATGGCCCACGGCGCCAACGATCTCGTCATCGGCGACAAGGTAAAAGCCGGCTACCGGCAATTCACCGGCCGCCTCGTGCCGTTCTTCGAAAGGTCTTCGACATAAACGTGGTGTTCAAGGGGGAGTGACCCAAAACGCCGTGCCGTAGGATGGGGTGAGCGTCTTCGCAAAACCCATCCTACGGCCTAGGCGCTTGTAGCCTAGAACGTCACCACGCCGCGGATACTCTCCCCACGCTTCATCAGATCGAACCCCTTGTTGATGTCCGCGAGCGGCATCACGTGGGTGATCATCGGGTCGATCTGGATCTTACCCTGCATGTACCAGTCGACGATCTTCGGCACGTCGGTACGGCCGCGGGCGCCGCCGAAAGCGGAACCCTTCCAGACGCGGCCGGTCACGAGCTGGAACGGACGCGTGGAGATTTCCGCGCCAGCCGGCGCTACGCCGATCACGATGGACTGGCCCCAGCCGCGGTGGCAGGCTTCCAGCGCCTGACGCATCACGGTGACATTGCCGGTGCAATCGAAGGTGTAATCGGCGCCGCCGATCTGGTCGGCACCCTGCTTGGTCATGTCGACGAGGTGAGGGACCAGATCCTTGCCCAGCTCCTTCGGATTGACGAAATGCGTCATGCCGAAGCGCTCGCCCCAGGCCTTGCGGTCATTGTTGATGTCGACGCCAATGATCATGTCGGCACCGGCGAGGCGCAGGCCCTGCAGCACGTTGAGGCCGATGCCGCCGAGACCGAACACGATGGCCTTGGCGCCTTGCTCGACCTTGGCGGTGTTGAATACCGCGCCGATGCCGGTGGTGACGCCGCAGCCGATATAGCAGACCTTGTCGAACGGCGCGTCCTCGCGGATCTTCGCGACCGCGATCTCAGGGAGCACCGTGTAATTGGCGAAGGTCGACGTACCCATATAATGATGGATGGGCTTGCCCTCGAGCGAGAAGCGCGAGGTGCCGTCAGGCATCAGGCCCTGGCCCTGCGTCGCGCGAATGGACGTGCAGAGATTGGTCTTGCGCGACAGGCATGACGGGCACTGGCGGCACTCCGGCGTATAGAGCGGGATGACATGGTCACCCTTCTTCACGGAAGTGACGCCGCGGCCGACATCGACGACAACGCCGGCGCCTTCATGGCCGAGGATCGCCGGAAACAGACCTTCGGGATCGGCGCCGGACAAAGTGAACTCGTCGGTGTGGCAGATGCCGGTGGCCTTGATCTCGATCAGCACTTCGCCGTCGCGCGGGCCTTCGAGCTGAACGGTGGTGATCTCCAGCGGCTTGCCGGCACTGATGGCAACGGCGGCGCGAACGTCCATGGCAAATTCCTTCGATAATGGTCTCGGTGGTGTGATGTCAGGCGGGCAGGCCCGCGCAAACAGCCATTGCCGCTTAGCACATGATCGGGCACTGAGCAGCCCATGAAACAGGTTCAGAAAAGCGATCTTGAAACCCTGATCGGCGGTGCCGCGCCCGTCGTCTTCGTGCTGCTGTGGTGCACCGGCTTCATCGGCACGAAATATGTGCTGAACGGCGCCGAGCCGCTGACCTATCTCACTGTGCGGATGATGCTGGCCGTTGCGATCATGGCGGTGATCGTTGCGTGGGCGCGACCGGCATGGCCGGATCGCGCGGGCATCGGCCACAGCATCGTCGCCGGGCTGCTGGTGCAGGGTCTTTATCTTGCCGGGACGGTGTTTGCGGTGGCGCACAAGGTCCCGGTCGGTCTGTCGGCGCTGATCCCGGGCCTGCAGCCAATCCTCACCTCCATTCTGGCGAGCCGCTTTCTCGGCGAGCGCGTCACGCCGCTGCAGTGGGGCGGACTAGGACTTGGCCTCGCCGGCGTGTTGCTGATCCTGTACGGACGCCCGATGACGGGCGAGGCGGGCTGGGGATGGTTTGCGTCCGGCGTTTCGCTGATCACGATCACCGTCGGCACGCTCTATCAGAAGCGCTATTGCGGCGGCATCGACTGGCGCGCCGGCAGCTTCATTCAGCAACTCGCAGCTTTGGTGCTGTTCGGTATCGGCGCATGGCTGTTCGAGACCAATGTGATCCACTGGTCGGCGGAGTTTGTGCTGTCGGTGGTGTGGCTCGCGGTGGTGCTGTCGATCGGTACCGTCGGGCTGCTCTACTGGCTGCTGCGGCGTCAGCCCTCGAGCCAGGTGGCAAGCCTGTTCTATCTGGTGCCGGCCGTGACGGCGCTGATGGCCTTCGTCCTGTTCGGCGAGAAGCTCGATGCCGTCGCCATCATCGGCATGATTGCCTGCGGCGCTGCGGTGTTGCTGGTCAACCGCGCCAGGGCGTGATTGCTGACTGGCGCCAAGCACAGAACCATCCCATGTCGTCCCCGCGCAGGCGGGGACCCATAACCACGGTCGGCGAAGTTAGAACGGCATAGCCACAACGACAGCGCTTTGACCTGTTCGACGGCGTGTATGGGTCCCCGCCTGCGCGGGGACGACAGCCGAGGCTGATGCATTTCCTTCGCTAACTCCAGACATGAAAAAGCCTCCGGGCTTGGACCCGGAGGCTTTCACATCTGCGAAGAAGCTTACTTCTTCTTGGCAGCCTTCTTGGCCTTCTTGGCCTTCTTCGGAGCGGCCTTCTTGGCGGCCTTCTTCACGGTCTTCTTGGCAGCTGCCTTCTTCACGGTCTTCTTGGCAGCTTTCTTGACGGTCTTCTTCGTTGCTTTCTTAGCCATTGGTCTCGCTTTCTGGGTTTTCTTCTTTGAAGATTTCTTCGCAGAAGATTTCTTGGTGGACTTCTTCGTCTTCTTAGCCGGGGTCACTTTCTTTGCGACTTTCTTTGCGGCCTTCTTGACCTTCTTCGCCACCGAGGTGGCGACTTCCTTAGTCGCGTCGGTTGCGCTGCTCAGCGCATCCGCCACTTGCTCCAGGACTGGAGTGTCGTCGTTCATAGTATCCCCCAACATTGTCGACTTTTTCACGTTAGTCCGATTCGGGCGCGTGTTGAAGAGTGTGCTATCGACAGTCAACTATTTCGTATCGTTGTGTACGCCTTTAATGCGCGCTCGCGACCGACTTTATGATCGACGATTGGCGACGGATAGTCTTTGCCTAAAGTGATTCCCGCGTTTTTGAGTTCGAGCGGTGAAGCCGTCCAAGGCTGGTGAATCTGTTTTGTGGATAGTTCGCTCAGTTCGGGCACCCAGCGCCTGACATAGACACCACCGGGATCGAACTTCTCGCCCTGCAGGATCGGATTGAAGACGCGGAAGTAGGGTGCTGCATCCGCACCGGAGCCTGCGACCCACTGCCAGTTGGCGGGATTGCTGCCCGCATCGGCATCGACAAGCGTATCCCAGAACCACCTCTCGCCCTCGCGCCAGTCGATGAGCAGATGTTTGACGAGGAAGGATGCGACCACCATGCGTACGCGATTGTGCATCACACCGGTGTGCCAGAGCTCGCGCATGCCCGCATCGACGATCGGATAGCCGGTCAGACCGCGTTGCCACGCGTGCAACGCCTTGCGATCGGTCTTCCACGGGAACTCATCGAAGGATGATTGCAGATTGCGCGTGGCCAAATCGGGAACATCGAACAGCAGATGGCGGCAGAACTCGCGCCAGCCGACTTCGCTCATGAACTTTGCGATGTCGCTGCTGTGTTTCGGATGTTCTGCAGCTGCGAAATGCGCCGCGGTCCAGATCTGACGCGGACTGATCTCGCCGAAGCGAAGATGCGGCGAGAGGCGCGATGTGATCTCGCGGTCGGGCCGATCACGATCGCTGCTATAGCCCGCGATCTCCCTGAGGAAACGCTTGAGATGTTTCTGCGCGGCGGCTTCGCCAGGCGTCCACGTCTCGCGCAGGCCGCCGGCCCAGTCAGGCTTCGACGGTTCGAGCGCCCAGTCGGCGAGCTTATCGCTCTTCAGCTTCGGCGCGGGCAGTAGCTTCTTCGGCGCCGGTTGAGGCTTCGCCGGTCCGCCCATTGCCTGGACGCGCCGCCAGAACGGTGTGAACACACGCAGGCCGCGGCTCTCCTGGGTAGCGGTCTCCTTGGCGCGGATTGTCGCGGGATGCGCCAGGAGATCGCCCGGAAAGCTCTGCGTGCCAATATCGAGATCGGCGAGCGCTTCGGTGACGCCATCGGCGACGGCGAGATGCGGCGCCTGCGCGATCTCGTTCCAGAAGACGTGGCTGGCATCGACTGTGCGCACCACATCGACGATGACGTCGGCCGCAGCGCCCTTGCGCAGCACCAGTGTGCCGCCGATGGCGTCGAGGCTCGCGCTGAGCGCGCGCAGCGACTGCGCCAGCCACCACCTCGTCGCGCCGCCCATCGGCCGCGCCTGCGGTGGTCTCAGTGCCTTGCTCTGCTCATCGAGGATGTAGAGACAGATCACCGGCACATTGCGCCTGGCTGCGGCATGAAGGGCAGGGTGATCGGACAGACGCAGGTCGTCGCGAAACCAGACGACGATAGGTGCTTGCACCGGTGTTGAGGTCGAAGATTGATCGGTCATCACTTCATCCAACGCGGATGTCGGGTGATCGATCCGGCCTCGAATACCGCGAGGGTTTGCAACCTTGCGCACATTCGCGCGTAGTATCAGGATATTTATTACCGAATTGGTACTGGCAGCGATTTTGAAGCGATATGCGATTCGCTACCCGACGACGTTCGTTGTCATGCCGTCGCTGGATCAGTGGCTCACCCGATGCGATTGCGTGTTGCTGCCCACATCCGCAAAACAGAAGAGGCGCCGCGATCTCTCGCGGCGCCTCTCTCGTTCTTGCAAATCAGTCGCAGCGTTACTTCGGCTGCGGCACGATGCGGATATAGGGCTTCGGCTCTTTCCAGCCGTTCGGATAGATCGTCTTGGCTTCGTCGTTGGTGACGGAGCCGGCGATGATGACGTCCTCGCCATGCTTCCAGTCGGCTGGGGTGGCGACGCGATGCTTGGCGGTCATCTGCAGTGAATCGATCACGCGCAGGATTTCCTGGAAGTTGCGGCCGGTGGTCATCGGATAGACCAGCACCAGTTTGATCTTCTTGTCCGGCCCGATGATGAAGACGTTGCGCACGGTGGCATTGTCCGCCGCGGTGCGGCTGTCGGCATCGCCCGCCACGTCGGCCGGGAGCATGTTGTAGAGCTTCGAGACCTTGAGGTCGGTGTCGCCGATCATCGGGAAGGTCGGGCGGGCGCCCTGGGTTTCGTTAATATCGTCGACCCACAGCGCGTGCTTGTGCACGGGGTCGACGCTGAGACCGATCAGCTTGACGCCGCGCTTGTCGAACTCCGGCTGCAGCTTGGCGAGCGCACCGAGCTCGGTGGTGCAGACGGGGGTGAAGTCCTTCGGGTGCGAGAACAAAAGAGCCCAGCTATCCCCGATCCAGTCGTGAAACTTGATGCGGCCGGCCGTTGTTTCGGCCTCGAAATCGGGGGCGACGGCGTTGATCTGGAGCGTCATGATGGACCTCATGTCATTCTGATTACAGATGAATTTTGTGGGCCAATTATAAAGGCGCACGCTGGTAAATGGAACTGTCCGGCAAAAAGGACAAGAACTTTCTTCAAATTCAGCGCGCGCTGGCATTCAGTTTCACGCAAGGCGGCTGCGGCAAAATACCCACGCAACATGATGTTATCGGATGCCGTGATGTTGCCTCCCGTCCGGCGCAATCCCGCCTGACCGCATCGCCACATCAGATCGAACCCAGCAACGCTCCGGCGCGACTGAACTGCAACGGTTAGGGATAAGAAAAACTCCTGTCCATCTCTTAACCGAGTGTTAAGTCGCCCATGGAATTGCTGGGCTATGTTGAGAAATATGCTGCAAACAGAAGAGCTTGAAATGTCATCCGCTGCCGCTGCCGACGTAATCGGCGCCATCGAAACCTCCTCCATCCACGATCATCGCGCTGCGGCGCAGGCCCTCGCCGTCGTGCGCGACGGCGTCATCACCGGCGAAGGTCCGACCACCCGCGGCCGTATCCATTTCTCCCGTGCACTCGATGCCGATGACGCCGCCTGGTGTGAGCGCATCCTTGGGGCGTCGGCACTGGCCAGCCAGCCGGTCAGCCGCGACGAGGCCGAGGCACTGTTTGCGATCAACGAAGCCGCAGCCGAGCGCAGCGATGATGGTCGTTTCGACGACCTGTTCGCCAAGGCAGTCGTGCATCACGCGGCATCCGCGTCGGGCCTGCCGGTGCCGTCGCGCACCGTGGCGCTGTCGCCCGATGTGGCCATCGAGACCTGGGCTCCGACCAAGGCCGTCGGTGTGAATATCGAGGTGCTCGAATGGATCGCCACGCAGATGCGCGCCAAGCGCGTCAGCAACGCCACCATCATGACGCTGGTCACGACCGTAGTCGGCGCTGCAACGCTGCAGCTACCGAACGTGTTCGACATCGGCATGTAAGCCGGTCGCAGATCGTCAGAATAGGACAACGGCGGAGCGTGGCTCCGCCGTTTTTTGTTGGGGCTGTCGCTTACTTCCCGTCGAGGCCGACAGTCCGGCCCGGGAAACCGGCGACGTCGAAATACTTGTGCTCGCCGACCTTCTGCAGTTGCAGCACCGTGACCAGACCCTGATCGTCGGGCGCCGAGCGCAACACCTCGGAGATCGCGTTCGGCGTGTCGCCCGTCGTCGTCGCTTCACTCATCACGCGGCCGATCAGGCTGCCTTTGGCGTCGCGCTTCAGGCCAAGCAGATGCGCGGCGGTAATACCGGTATCGGCATTGCTGACCGGCAGGGGATCGACGAAGCCGGCTTTGAAGTCCGGTCCGATCGCCGCCATGAAGTTGTGGGTATCGCCGCGCCCGAACGAGCCATGCATGCCCTGGCCCTGCCGCAATACGGTGTCGGCAACCTCGACCTGGCACGCCGCCGGCTCTTCGCAGCCCTCCGAATAGGAGCGGAATGAAACGACGATGGCGGGATGCGGTGTGACGGCCTTGCCCGACAGGTTGATCGCCGACAGCGGCAGCGCGCCCGGGAAGGAGCCGAGCGTATCGTCGACGAAGATGCCGCTGATGTAATCCTGCTTCAGCAGCGCCTTCACGGTGCGGCCGGCGAGGTCCTTGTCGGCGGTCGGCAGATAGATCAGGTCGGAGCCGCCATTGGTGGCGATGATCAGCTCGGGCTTGTCTTTATCCTTGCCGATGAACGCATTGCCGGCCTTCGGATAGGCGTTGTCGGTGACGGTCTTGAACCCGTCATTGGGATCGAACAGCGGCAGGTCGAGCGACTTGGCGAGATCGATGGCCAGGAAGCCCAGCGGCAGGAAACCTTCCGGCGTGTCGGCATAGCTGCCCTTGATGGTCGCCGAGGTCTTGCTCTCCTTGGAGATGGTCGAGAAGCCGTGATCCGCCGAGATCATGATGTTGGTCGAAGCGGCGAGACCGAGATCGTCGAGCGCCTTGCGGAGCTGCGCCAGATTATCATCGGCATTCCTGATCGAGGCGAGCGAGGAGGGACCATTGATACCGGGCGTCACCTTGTTGAGGCTGTCGCCCTGGTTGTGCTGGGTGCCATCGGGATCGCGCGACCAGAACACCAGCACGAACGGCTTGTTGCGTGCCTTGAACATCGGCAGAACCACTTTACTCGCGACGTCGGCCATATAGGCCTGCTGCTTGATATTCGCCTCGACCGTTCCCGGCGTCTTGGCGTCGCCAGCCTTGCCGTTCTCGCCGCGGCCCGGGGTTTCCACCGCGAGGCCAGCCTTCGCCAAAGCGTCCTTAATCTCATCCGACAGGGGAATGCCGAGCAGCTTGCCTGCCTTGTCGACGCCGCCGGTCTGGTCGTCGATGGTGATGGTCTCCTTGCCGGTGCGCTCGGTGTGATCGAACATCAGGGTCGGGCCGACCTTGCCGATCGCGGCCGTCGAAAAGCCCGCTTTGCGCGCGGCCTTCAGCAGCGTTTCCTCATTGAGGTAATCGCCATTGAACTGCTCGTCGAGATCGCCGAGCACCTGATCATGTTCGATGAAGGGGATCGGGCTGTTGTTCTGCACCGGGGTGGGGCGGCCGGTATAGATCGAGTTCGAGAATACCCCGGTATCGCCGAGATAATGGCCCGAGGCCATGCCCGACGCATTGGCCATGGTGAAGGTCGGAAACAGCGAATGCGAGTTCTGGAAATTGACGCCTTTATCCCGCACTGCGGACATCGCAGGTGCCGTTTCCGGCGTCACTTTCAGCGCCCGGAGCCCATCAGGTACGAACAAAATGAGGTTGCGGGGAGGGCTGTTTTGGGCGAAAGCCGTTGTTGCGGATATAAGAGTAAGACTGAGGGAGAGGATGGTGGCGCAGCGCATGAAAAACCTCGCTTCGAAAGAACTCGGCCGATCCGGTCCAGACGTCTTCTCTAGTTTTTGTCCGCGACAGAATTGTTACGACTGCGGCGCCATGCCACATTGTACCGTCGACCCCATCTTTCCGATCCCGCCTCAAGGTTGCAAGTAAGACAGCTCATGTTCAAAAAAATTCTGATCGCCAATCGCGGCGAGATCGCCTGCCGGGTCATCAAGTCCGCCCGCAAGATGGGTATCAAGACCGTCGCCGTTTACTCCGAAGCGGATCGCGACGCGCTCCATGTCGAGATGGCCGATGAGGCCGTGTTCATCGGACCTCCGGCCGCCGCCGAGAGCTATCTCCTGATCGAGAAGATCGTCGAAGCCTGCAAACAGACCGGCGCCGAGGCTGTGCATCCCGGTTACGGTTTCCTGTCCGAGCGCGAAGCGTTTCCGCGCGCGCTGGAAGCTGCCGGCATCGTCTTCATCGGCCCCAATCCCGGCGCCATCGCCGCCATGGGCGACAAGATCGAATCCAAGAAGGCGGCAGCCGCAGCCAAAGTTTCCACAGTGCCTGGCCATCTCGGCGTCATCGAGGACGACAAGCATGCGGTGAAGATCGCCGACGAGATCGGCTATCCCGTGATGATCAAGGCGTCCGCCGGTGGCGGCGGCAAGGGCATGCGCATCGCGCATTCGACCGCGGAAGTCGCCGAAGGCTTCAACCTCGCCAAGGCCGAGGCAAAGGCCTCGTTCGGTGACGACCGCGTCTTCATCGAGAAATTCATCGTCGATCCCCGCCACATCGAAATCCAGGTGCTCGGGGACAAGCATGGCAACGTGATCTATCTCGGCGAGCGTGAATGCTCGATCCAGCGCCGCAACCAGAAGGTCATCGAGGAAGCCCCAAGCCCGCTGCTCGACGAGACCACCCGCCGCAAGATGGGCGAGCAGGCCGTGGCGCTCGCCAAGGCCGTGAATTACGACTCTGCCGGCACCGTGGAATTCGTCGCCGGCCAGGACAAGAGCTTCTACTTCCTGGAAATGAACACCCGTCTGCAGGTCGAGCATCCGGTGACCGAGCTCGTCACCGGTGTCGATCTCGTCGAGCAGATGATCCGCGTTGCCGCTGGCGAGAAGCTGGCGCTTGCGCAGAAGGACGTCACGCTGACCGGCTGGGCTGTGGAATCCCGCGTCTATGCGGAAGATCCGTTCCGCAACTTCCTGCCGTCGATTGGCCGCCTCGTGAAGTATCGCCCACCGGCGGAAAGCCATGTCGAGGGCGGGGTGACCGTGCGTAACGACACCGGTGTGGAGGAAGGCGGCGAGATCTCGATCTATTACGATCCGATGATCGCCAAGCTCGTCACACACGCGCCGTCGCGCGCCGCTGCCATCGAGGCGCAGTCGCAGGCGCTCGACGCGTTTTATGTCGACGGCATCCGGCACAACATTCCGTTCCTGTCGGCGCTGATGAACCATCCGCGCTGGCGCGAGGGCAATCTCTCCACCGGCTTCATCGCCGAGGAGTTTCCGGGCGGCTTCGCCGCGAGGACGCCGGAAGGCGAAGTGGCGCGCCGTATCGCGGCCGTGGGTGCAGCCGTCGATGCCGTTTACGGCGAGCGCAAGCGGCAGATTTCGGGCCAGTTGATCGGTCGTGCGGTGACGCGTGCCGGCCGCCGTGCGGTGTGGCTTGAGCGCGAGGAGATCGCGCTCGATGTCGCCCGTGACGGCGATGTCGTGACCGTGGCTTTCGTCGGCGCCGACGGCAAGACCGGTACGCCGCATAAGCTCGCGTCGTCCTGGAAGCCCGGCGTGCCGGTCTGGGAAGGCACCATCGATGGTCACAGCATCGCCATGCAGGTGCGCCCTCAGGCCTCCGGTATCCGCATCGCCCATCAGGGCTTTGAGGTTGCGGTCAATGTCTTCACCGAGACCGAGGCTGCGGCGGCGCGCCTGATGCCGGTTGGCGTCAAGGCTGATACCGGCAAGAAGCTGCTATGCCCGATGCCGGGCCTCGTGGTGTCGATTGCCGTGACCGAAGGTCAGGACGTCAAGGCCGGCGAGACCCTTGCCGTGGTGGAGGCGATGAAGATGCAGAACGTGCTGCGTGCCGAACGCGACGGCACCGTCAAGAAAATCCATGCCGCCGCCGGCGCAACGCTGGCGGTGGATGCGCTCATTCTTGAATTCGCGTGACGACGTTCCGGCAACGCCGTTACGGCCTCCGGGCGATCCTGTCCGGCGATCGCTGCATGCGTCCGGGATCGGTCTATGACGCGATCTCAGTACGCATCGCCGAGGACCTCGGCTTCGAGGTCGGCATGTTCGGCGGCTCCGCGGCATCGCTCGCCATTCTCGGCGATCCCGACATCGCGCTGATCACGCTCACCGAACTCACCGAGCAGATGCGGCGGATGTCGCGCGCCGGCTCGCTGCCGGTGCTGGTCGATGCCGATCACGGCTATGGCAATGCGCTCAATGTCCGCCGCACGGTGGAAGAGCTCGAAGCCGCCGGCGCTGCCGGCTTGACGATTGAGGATACGCTACTGCCCGCAACCTTCGGCGAAGCCAAAGCGCAGTTGATCTCGCCGGAAGAGGGGCTCGGCAAGATCAAGGCCGCGCTTGGCGCGCGACAGGATCCGGCGCTCGTCATCGTCGGGCGCACCGGCGCGGCATCGATCACCTCTGTCGACGATGCGATCGCGCGTGCGAAATCCTATGAAGGTGCTGGCGTCGATGCGCTGATGTTTACCGGTCTCAAGAGCCGCGCCGAGCTGCAGGCGGCGTCAGCCGCGACCACGTTACCGATCGTGCTGGGCAGTCCCACCGATGACATGGATTGGGATTTCCTCAGCGCCCAGCGTGTGCGCATCGCCATTCAGGGTCATGCGCCGATCTCCGCAGCGACGGCCGCCGTTCATGCGACTCTCAAAGCAGTGCGCGCAGGTGCGGGGCCGAAGGAGCTGAAGAATCTTGCCTCAAGCGAGTTGATGGAAAGCGTCACCCGCGGCGCCGTGGTAAAACAGCGCGGCATCGATTTCCTTGGTTTGAAAGATTCGGGGCTCAAGAAATAGCGATGAGCGACGTGATCCGTCACGTGATGATCCTCGGCCGGGTGCAGGGCGTTGGCTATCGCTACTGGACGGAGCACACCGCAACCTCGCTGGGCTTGCAGGGCTGGGTACGTAACCGCCGCGATGGCAGCGTCGAGGCTGTGTTCGCTGGATCTGCCGAGATCGTCGACCGGATGATCGCCGAATGTTGGCGTGGGCCGATCTCGTCGCGTGTGGATGCGGTCGATGTGACCGATGCCAGCGCTGACATGCTCAAGCTACGCGGGGCAGGCAAGGGCTTCGCAACGTTACCGACGCTTTGATCCTCAATGAAAAGGTTGCCGCACATCACTCGGTGACGACCACCGTTCTGTCCGAGAAAGCCCGGAGCAGCGGCCAGACTGTGAGGAGCGAACGATGTGGTGCGGATGCATATACCGCTACCAACAACTAGATACCTATTCTCAGATTTCATTATGAAAAAAGAACGCGCGTCGTCGCGTTGATGCAGCTCAGAATGGTCGCGCGTGTTGCGCTCGAGTTACAGACGTTCTCGTACTTCGAGCGCAGACTTTCCAGCGGTTCGCAACTTGGGGAGAAATTGCAATGAAGAGCATTTTACTTGCCACTTCCGCGATTGTGTTTGCCGCACTATCGGCTCAAGCCGCCGACCTGCCGGTTTATACAAAGGCACCTGTGCCCGTCGTCGCGCCGTTTAGCTGGTCTGGTTTCTATGTCGGCGGTGACGTCGGATACATCTGGGGCCGCAGCAACGTTCACGACGTTAATTCGTATAATGGCGCGCCAGACTTTAGCTATGGCCCCGACGGGTTCACCGGGAATGGCCACATTGGCTATAATTGGCAGAGCAGCATCTACGTGTTCGGCCTTGAGGTCGAAGGTGGTTATCTCGGCTTGAAAGGATCTCGGCAATATCCGCCCTATGTCGGCGTCCGCACACCGGCTGATAGCGTCGCCAGCGTGGGTGAAGGTGCCTATGTTGCAGTAACGGGGCGCGTCGGTGTTGTTGTTGGCGGCAACTGGCTCATTTACGGCAAGGGCGGCTATGCGGCGACCGACGTGAAAACGACTTACACCGACACGGACCCTACGGGCCTTGTGCTGACCAACGTTACCAGCAGTCGTCGTGACGGTTGGACGGCCGGTGCCGGCGTAGAATGGGCCTTCACCAACAATTGGACTGCTCGCTTCGAATACGCTCACTACGATTTTGGAAGGGCCACAAGTTCGGGGCTCGGCGGCGCAACGGTCTACAACTTTGAGCAGTCGCTCAGAGCCGATAGCGTCCGCGTCGGCTTGAATTATAAGTTTGGCAGTTGGGTGTACTAATCCCCATACTATCTTCAGAAGACTAAGCCCGGCTTTGGCCGGGCTATTTATTTATCTGGATTGCTACGCAATCGCCGCGATGGCAGCGTCGAGGCCGTGTTCGCCGGATCTGCCGAGATCGTCGACCGGATGATCGCCGAATGCTGGCGTGGGCCGATCTCGTCGCGTGTGGATGCGGTCGATGTGAACGATGCCGGCCCGGACATGCTCGCATTACGCGGGAATATTGCAGGCTTTGCGACGCTGCCGACCCTGTAGCAGGGCGCGCGTCAGAGGTGAGGGGCCTGTCGTCGGCTGCCTTCGAGAAGCGGGCGGTGCGCTATGACGCGCTGTATCGTGCCAAATCAGCGGAGAGTTTATCGAGCAGTTGCGTGTTTCCAATCTCCGCCATCCAGCACCAGAGCTCGAGCACGAAATACAGATGATACAGTTCGAGCGTTTCGGACCAGCAATCTCTCGCCATGTTGCCGTAGCCCTGCAGAACAGCACGTCTCGTGTCATCGCCGAGATAGAAGAGCGTCTTGGCGACATCCATCAGCGGGTCACCCGCCAGAGCACCCTCGAAATCCAGAACGCCGGAGAGCCGCATGGCTTCTTCGATCGTGACAAGAAGATTTCCTGCATGAAGGTCGTTATGGCAAAGCACCGCACCGCTACAGGCAGCGAGTAGTTGTTCGCGGTCTGCGGCGTATCCTGCAACCCTTTGTGCAATGTCCGCCGATCCGCCTCTTTCCGCGAATTGCGCGAGCTTCCGCTCGAATTGGCCGGTCAGGTAGACGCGATTTGTCGAATGGGCAGTCCATATGCCTTTCGGCCCGATATAGCCGAACGCTTCCATGGGAATGCGGTGGAACTCGCGCAGCAACTGGCCAATCTGCACGTAGGCGGAATGCAGCTGCTCCGAACTCAAGGTGCTCTCCAGCGGGCCCAGGAATCGAACCGTCGAGCTTGGCCATGACGAGAAAATTGAGACCAAGCAGTTGTTTGGTGTCATCCGCGAAGAGAATACGTGGTGCCGTGACGCTCAGCCGATCCGCGATGAGACCGACAACGGTCACCTCCTTTTGCATCTTCCAGTGCAGGGAGTCGGGATAGACCTTCAGCACCATCGGCCGATGTTCTGCGTCGGCGAAAGCGATTTCGTAGACCGCGGCGATCTCCCCGCCATGCAGGTGGACGACTGCCGCAACGGTCCGGCCCGGCGCCACCTTGTCCATGATCAACTGCGCCGTCGGCAGCGATATCTGCAGCTTGGGTCTGATATTCATCGGCGAGCATCCGTGCGGAGATCGCCACGTTGGCACGTTTGGAAGCTCATCGACAAATAGCCTCGCGGCATTTGCTGCGCCTTCACGATGGTCATCGTTGTGGAGGTGAAGCCGTCCTAGATGGCGACCGCAGTCTCGGCGTCGAGCGCCTCGCCGAACACCTCGCCAAAGGCCTGCCGCAACGCCACGTCCACATCCGTCATGGTCACCGGCAGGCCGAGATCGACCAGGCTGGTGACGCCATAGCGCGGATCGACCACGCCGCAGGGCACGATGGCGTCGAAATGCGCCAGATCCGGTTCCACATTGATGGCGATGCCGTGGAACGAGACCCAGCGCTTCAGCCGCACGCCGATGGCCGCGATCTTGTCCTCGTACCCTGTGCCCTTGTCGGGCCGCGCCACCCAGACGCCAACCCGGTCCTCGCGCCGCTCACCCCTCACATTGAAAGCGGCCAGCGTCCGGATGATCAGGTCTTCCAGCGCCGCCACATAGGCGCGCACGTCGGGTCGGCGCGCCTTCAGGTCGAGCATCACATAGGCCACCCGCTGGCCGGGGCCGTGATAGGTCACCTGGCCGCCGCGGCCGGTTTCGAACACCGGATATCGGGCATCCAGCAGGTCATCTGCCTTGCCTGACGTGCCGGAGGTGTAGAGCGGAGGGTGTTCCAGCAGCCAGACCAGTTCTGGTGCGGTGCCATTGGCAATGGCCGCCGCCCGGGCCTCCATCTCGGCCACGGCCTCGGGATAGGGAATCGGGGCATCGGACACCCGCCATTCCACAGCCGGTCCCGGTTTGGACTGGGAAAACACTGTCAAATCGAGGGTTTGGCGGTCATTAACCATTGGCTAACCATAACATGTTGATCTCGCAGCACTGCAATCTTGCATCTGTGCGATCCTGCATCTGGGAATTTGGGGCCGACGTGCCAACCCTCGATAAAATTACCGTCGATATCATGGTGGTCCTCGGCACGACGTCGATGCCCGTCCATCAGGTGATGCGGCTGAGCCGCGGCGCCATCATCGAACTGGATGCCACAGAGCAGGACGAGGTCAAAATCCTCGCCAATAACCTGCCCGTGGCCAGTGGTGTGGTGATGGTCGATCGCAACCGGATCGCGGTCGAGGTCAAGCAGATGCTGCCCCGGTCGCCTGACCACAGATAGGTTGTCCGGAAGAGGCCAAGAGGCCTTGTCTCCCCATCATTGGTTTGTTACATCGGCGCCGGTTGATCCGGCCGGGCGATTTGCCCTTCGCCGGATTTCTTTAGCGCTCGTGGCGGAATTGGTAGACGCGCTGCCTTGAGGTGGCAGTCCGTAACAGGGTGGGGGTTCGAGTCCCTCCGAGCGCACCACACCTCATCCTTGAAATTGCTGGATTATTCGCGGTTTTCCTCACGCTGGTGCTGTGTGAGGGAGCGAACGATGCCTGCCGGCTTCGCGCCTGCACTCGTGGTGTCGATTCGACTCGGTCGATGCGTTTATCGGCCTGACCCGGGAGCACCCCGCCTGTCTCAACGGCAATCGGGTGAGGGGGCATTCCAGCGGAATCGCCCGCAAAACTTGCCAGCGGCCAGCGCTGGCACGGATCCACATTTCAGTTGTGATCCGCACCAACAGAAAACGCCGCACTGCTGTCAGCAACGCGGCGCCCTGATATCCGACAGCCTATTTCTTCATGTGGTCCTTGGCCATTCCATCCTTGGCCATGCCGTCCTTCTTCATCTTGGTGGTGCTCATGCCTGATGTGCCGGACATGCCATCTTTTCTCATGGTGTCGGGACGATCTACGGCGGTGCCGGTGCTGGTGGTTCCCGGCTGATTCACGCCTGCACCTGTCGAACCCGGCTGCGGCGCGCTCGGGTTTGCGCCTGACTGCGCAAAGGCGGAGGTTGCGGTGAAACCGGCGACTGCGGCTGCGATCAAGATCTTCTTCACTGGAATTTCCTCTCTGTCATTGCAGTGCGCACGGAGAACAGAAGCCAAAGAATATTGTTCCTCGCAAATGACGGCATTGGGAACGATCATTCCGGCCTCGGATTGGCGGATGCGCATGCCAAAGTGGAACCAGAAAGCGTTCGACAATGAGATGCTGGCGGCCGTTGTCGCGGCGACGCTCGCAGGCTTCGTCACGCTCGTCTTGTGGGTCATTTTCGGACCATCCTGATCGTGCCGCATCGCCGCCGCGTATCTCGCGGCAAACTGCGGGCGGCGGTCAGCCGCGAACCCCGACTTCGCTCCGACAGGCGCTAGATCGCGCCAGCTAGCGCGGTATCGCCAGATCGAGACGTTCCGGAATGAACCCTCTTCATCGAACGGATGAGCGTGATCGACAAGGCGGTCACGGCACCGCTTGCGATCAGGTCTGCCAGATAGTGTCCTCCCACCGGCAATGTCGAAATGATCATGACGCCGTTGATCAGCAGGGCGGGCAAAAAAGTATAGAGTCGGTCTCGCAGGGCGTAAGTCGTGACTAGGCCGAGAATTGTGTGACCAGAAGGAAAGGTCACCAGGCAGTTGACGTTGGGAGTGTCGAAATCGATCAGAGGCGGATGCGCGGATCGGAATTGCATGAGCAGCTCATGATGCCACATGCCGGCATCGGTGCCGAAATTGCCGAATGTGTCCAGTGCCGGTTGGTGCAGGGAGTAGGCACCCGCGGCCGGCAAGATCAACATTCCCGCAGCGGTGCCGATAGCCGTCAGGCACAGCATGGCGAGGAATTCCGCGAGTCTTTCCAGGCGCTTTGAAAGGCAGAGCCAAAGCATAGTGGCGAACACGACACCGCCTGTATTTTGATAGGCGACGAGAAGGACGCTACTGATCAAGTCGCTTCTGTTGGTCAAAGTGAGGAATGACCTCCAATCAAAGCCGAGACTTGCATCCAGGGCGGCGAGCCGCAGATCTTGCAACGGTAACGCAGCGCTAGTTGCGAGGCAGCAGAAGATGATGACGGCGGCGGCCAATAGCGCGAAGGCGACCATCGCCACGGTGACCGTCCCCAGGCAATCTGCGACGAGCTTGAGCAGTCGCCCGATCGGATCGTTTTTGCCTTGGAGTCTTTGGGAAATCAGTTCGCACAGGAGTGCGGCAAACAGGCTGAATGAGATCACCCGCACGAGTGCTATCCAACTGGACGGAGCCAACCGAAGGTCCGTTATGGCGATCCATACCAGATCGACGATCGCCAAGCTGCAGATGACGGACCACGCCAGCTTCATGTAGCAGCTGGCCGTTGCTCCGCCTCGCGCCAGAATTGCGACGTGAGCGGTGATGGTGATCAGGAAGCGAAGCGACGAGTTAAGGCTATGAGCACCGCGTGCGTTCACCGCATCTGTCTCCGAAACATTCAGCAACACTGAACATTCGAAGTAACAGTCGCTCGCTTATAGGTGGTATTATTTTGCGCAACGCGGCTCGCCTTTTGGCCCTCAGGGTTTCAAATGAGCGAGAAAATTAGCTTCAATTTGATCGAGTTGATGGCGCCCGAACCGATCTAGGCAGTGGCCGGCCGTTGGATCATGTTCCGATGAACCGTGCGGCGGCGCAGGCATCATTTGAGCGAGGCGGAGGCGCGCCTGGTTTCAGCCGCTCGCCGCCAGCACCAGCGCGCAGATCGCCGCGACAGCACCGATCACGAATGTCGCGCCATAGCCGAACACGCCCGCGGCATATCCAACTGCCGGTGCTGTCAGCCCGACCGCCACGCCGCTGCAAAGCCAGCTTTCCAGCAGCGCGCGGACTTATTTGGCCTTCTCGGAAAACGAGGTTGTCGGCTCTACACGCTGGCGTTCAGCGACGTCGGTTACGCGCCTACCGCTGTATCAAAAAACCATCAAAGAATGCCGCGAGCGATTTGTAACCGTCCAGTGGAAGGACGTGCGCGACATATTGATCGGGCCTGACGATCACCACGCATCCGTGTTTGCGATCGATATTACGCAAGGTGAATATGTCGCTCCGCGTATCGGAGCAGAATATCTTTTCATAATCGACAAGTCCGAAGCGTCCCTTTTTCGGAAGAAGCAGGGGTGGCATCACATTGATGGCCAGCTCATCATGGCTTTGCTGGAAAATGGCGCGGACGTCGATCACGGAGTCGATATCGTCGTCGGCCGAAGTATATTTCCTGATCGGCGATTGCTCAGCCTCAGTCAGAAATTCGCAGAGAGAGTGAATGCCGGACTTGGGTGAGGCCGGATCTTGCGATCCCGCGAAGGCGAAAAGTCGCCAGCGCCCATCCGCCTTGATTGTGTGGCCAAGATGTAGCGGCTTTGCATCCGTCACGCGAATGACAGGTGCAGAATGAAACCGCATGCCGATCGTCAGGCCAGCGGCGAGGTGCTGATAGGTGCTCTCACCGGTGATCGGCGATGGCCGATAGAGAACTGCCGTTCCTGCCGTATAGCGTCCATGCTTGACGAAGTAATCCTGCGTCTCGGCCTGATCGTTTTTGGGAGTGCTTCCGTTTGCGGTCGATTTTGAAGCCGAGCTCAGGACCTGAGCCCACTCGCGGTCGAAATCGATCAGTTCTTTCGCGATTGCCTGACGTTCGGCTGAATAGCTATGCAAGAGCGCGGGCGCGCATGTCTTGCGCAGGACGGAGGCCAACTTCCAGCCCAGATTGAAGCCATCCTGCATGGAGACGTTCATGCCCTGGCCCGCTTTCGGACTGTGGGTGTGGCAAGCGTCCCCGGCGATGAAGACGCATGGCTCGCTCCTTGTATCCAACTCCTGAACATCGTCGAACTTGTCGCAAAGGCGCTGGCCGATCTCGTAGACCGACCACCATGAAATCTCCTTCACGTCGAATCTGTACGGATTGAAAATCCGCTGAGCCGCCGCAACGAGATGGTCGGGCGTGATATTGCGATTGGCGACGCGCTCTCCGACGTCGAGTTTGTCCATCTCGATGTAGAGGCGAAAGAGGTATCCACCCTCGCGCGGGATAATAATCATGCTGCCGCCGGTGGCGGAGCGGATCAAGGACTTGAAGCGGATATCCGGGAAATCGGTGACGGCCAGCACGTCCATGACGCCCCAGGCGTGATTGGCGGAGTCGCCGACAAGCGTGCGCCCGATGGAGCTGCGCACCGTACTGCGTGCCCCATCGCAGCCAACGACATAGCGGGCCTTGATGGTTTCGATCTGATTTCCGTGAGTGGGGTCAAGTCGCTCGATCCTGGCTGTCACGCGATGTGGATGAGCGTCATCGCGCGCAACCGACGGCGCGATGTCGAGACCCAGGAGGCGCCGCGCATAGTGTGGCTCCAATGCCGCGGGAGACTTCCGCATGACGTCGAGATAGAAGTCATGCACGCGTGCCTGGTTCAGGACGACGTGGGGGAATTCCGACAACCCGTCTTCGGTGTCCTGGACGCGGCCGCTCCGGACGATATTGGCGGGCAGCTTCTCGTCGGGCGTCCAGAACGTCGTCTCGTTGATCCAGCAGGCTTCCTTGAGCACGCGCTCACTGAAGCCAAAGGCTTCGAACATTTCCATCGTTCGGCAGGCGATGCCGTCTGCCTGACCGCGCAGAAGTGGGCCGGGCTTCTGGTCAATGATGCAAGTCTTGATGTCGGGGAAAGCAGACAACTGCGCAGCCAGTGTCAGGCCTGCTGGCCCGCAACCGATGATGAGGACGTCGACTTGATCTGGCAGCGCTCCCGAAGCGCCAGGCGCCGGATGACGCATCGTTGGATCGGCAATCTCGGGATCGCCGGGCGCAAAGCCATTCAGATGGAACTGCATGACGTCTCCTTGTCTTGGCGGGCTCCGTTCCTGGCCAATCATCGCCAAGGCGAACCTCGTTACCCCCGTCGCGCGCTATCAGGGCTTGTGCGGTCGTGCGCCCGATCCGTACGGTGGGCTCGCAGTACTTGATCAGTATGCTGATGATCAGTATGCTAGTCAAGCAGGTGTAACGCGAGGAGGATCGGGTGGCGGACAACAACGAAAAGCCGGGGCATCTCGCGCGCCGTTTCCAGCAGATCGCCGTGGCGATCTTTCATGCAGAGGTCGAAGCGGCCGGCTACGATTTAACGCCCGTTCAATATGCGGCGCTCACGGTTGTCGAAGCGCACCCTGCCATTGATCAAGTGACGCTTGCCGGGCTGATTGCCTATGACCGAACGACCATCACGGGCGTGGTCGACAGGCTGGTGCAGAAGGGCTTGCTTCAGCGTCGGGCCAATGACCGGGACAGGCGGGTGCGAGAATTGCTCGTCACCGACGAGGGGCGGCGGATTCTCGGCGGTATCGAGCCCGTGGTTGAGGCAGCGCAACGGATCATGATGCGAGGCCTGACAAGCAAGGAGTCCGCTGAATTCCTGCGGCTTCTGCATAAAGTTATCAAGGCTGGCAACGAATTGAGCCGGGCGCCGTTGCGCGAGGCAGTGTCCGCCGCTGCGAAGTAACAGTCACAACAAAACACGAGTGAGGTGCGTGGCGTGCTTGGCTCACCCGCTCGCCGCAAGCACCAGCGCGCAGATCGCCGCGACAGCACCGATCACGAATGTCGCGCCATAGCCGAACACGCCCGCCGCATATCCAACTGCCGGTGCTGTCAGCCCGATCGCCAGATCGAAGAAGGCGATGAAATTCGCCACCGCGCGGCCGCGCTGTTCGATCGGCACGCGGCGCGTGGCCTCGACGCCCATCGAGGGGAAGATCAGCGAGAAGCCGATGCCGGTGACGAGTGCGCCGAGCAGCGCGAGCATCGGGCTCGTGGATAGCCAGATCAGCGCCTGACCCAGCGCCTCGATGGCCAGCGATGCCATCGCGACGCGCGCGCCGCCGAACCGGTCGGGCAAATGACTGCCGACCAGGCGCACGACAATGAAGCCGGTCGAGAAGGCGGCGAGCGCGATGCCTGCGCCGGACCAGCCGCGTTCGACATAGGTTAGCGCGAGAAAGCCGGTGATCCCCGCGAAGGGAATGGTGGCCAGAAACAGGACCGTGCCGGAGCGCCAGATCAGTCCGATCACCTTGTAGAACGGCGTGCGTTCGGTATTGCCGGACACCGGCACGTCCGGGATCGAATAGGCGACCGCCAATGCGATCAGCGGCGAGATGGCGGCCAGCACGCCGACGCCGGCGAAGCCGATGGAGGCGTAGACGGCAAGGCCGATCGGCGCGCCCAATCCGATCGCCGAATACATCGCGATGCCCTGCCACGACATGATGAAGCCGGTGCGATGCGGGCCAAGCCGGCCGATGCACCAGCTCATGGCGCCGGTGATGAACAGGCTCTCGCCGAAGCCGAGCGCGACGCGGCCAATCAGCAGCAGCGCAAGCTTGCCTTCGCTTGGCAACGGCGCAACGGCCGCGAGCAGATAGAACAGGCCGGCCAGCGCCGCCAGCGGCAAGCCAAGCCGGATCACGTAGCGCGCGCCGTGGTGATCGCTCATGGTGCCGGCGCGGTGCCGGGTGAGCACCGTCACCACCGACTGGATGCCGATGGCGAAGCCGATCACGCCGGCCGAGAAACCGAGCTGGTCGTGCATGTAGAGCGAGATCGGCGGCAGCGGCAGGCCGACCGAGAGGAATCCGAAGAAGACGATCGCGACCTGCTTGATCAGGCTCTTGCGGTCGTCGCGGCTGAGAGGCGCGGGCTTGGACGCAGTTTTGGATTTGAGGGGAGCGTTCTGGTTCATGTCGACGTGCTTTCGGGGCGGCCAGCCATGTTGGGGCTGTCCGGAGCTGAGCACGTTGAGTGACGTTAACGCTTACGGCTGGGAGATGCCCTGCAAGCGGCTGGTTACGTCGAACCTGGTTCCGCTGTCAAGGTCGCGATGCACCGGCCGGCCGTGCCGCGCCAACGGATTTGTACCTGGACGCGGGTCCGATCTCCGTCAGGCCGCGCATCGAAGCGCGTCACGGTCCCGCAGGATCACGAAACTTATCCAACATCATTCAATCTTCGCGCGCCCGCTCCGAGCAGAGTCCTTGCAACAGGTCAGTGCAGGGAAGCATCGGATGATGACAGCGACGCCTTATCGAACGGTCTCGCCGGAAGGGGCGCCTTCGATCGAGATATTTTATCCGGCGAACCGCCCCGCGACCCTTGCAGGCCGCCGGATTGCTTTCGTCTGGGACTATCTCTTTCGCGGCGACGAGATCTTTGCGCTTCTGGAGGAAGCTCTGGGCGAAGCCTTTCCGGACGCAACCTTCGTGAGCTACGAGAAGTTCGGAAATACACTTGGTGGCAATGATCGCAAGGTGCTCGCCGAACTGCCGGGCAAGCTCGCTGAACACGGCGTGGATGTGGTGATTTCCGGCATCGGCTGCTGCGGCGCCTGCACGCCGGCGGTCATGCGCGCCAGTGCCGCGATCGAGAAGGCCGGCATTCCAACGGCCTCTCTGGTGTGCGAGGGTTTTGCCGGACAGGCCCGTGCAGTCTCTCCGGGTCTTGGTTGCGCCTGGCTGCCCGTGGTGGAGATGCCAGGATATGTCGACAGCCTGAGCAATGCCGAATTGCGCGACATGGTGTTGTCCCATACGGCGCATGCCGTAGTGAAGTGTCTGACGACACATCCGGCGCCGCAGGGAAAAGCGGCCAGGATCTATTCGCCGACCGAGATTGTGGCGACGGGCGACTTCAACGAGATCAACGAAATCTATCGGGTCGAAGGCTGGTCTGACGGCTTGCCGGTCGTTCCGCCGACACGTGAGGCGGTGGCAGAGTTCTTGAAGTTTACGCCCTATCCGCCGGACAGGCTGATTGGCTGCGTTCAGCCATCCGGATCCGGCGTGACGATCTGGAATGTGGCGGTCAATGGCGTCATGGCTGGGTGTGCGCCAGACTATATGCCGGTCCTGGTCGCCATCGCCGAGATCATGGCCAGCCCTGCCTACGGGGTCGAGCACAGCGGCGACACGACGGGCGGCGATCCGCTGATCGTGCTCAGTGGTCCGGTCATTGAAGCGCTCGGGTTCAATTGCGAAAACGGCGCGATGCGTGAAGGGAACAGGGCCAACACCACGGTGGGACGCTTCCTGCGTCTCTTCCTGCGCAATGTTGTCGGGCTGCGGCCGGGAGAGGGTGACAAATGCACGTTCGGCCATTCCGCCCGCGTGGTTCTCGCGGAGCACGAGCCGGCAGTCGCAAAGCTGGGCTGGACGACATTCGCAGGGCGCCAGGGCTTCGCAAAGGGCTCCAGTGTTGTAACGGTCGGAAGATTCACGGGTGACACCGTTGTCGGCTCCATCTACGGCCGCGATCCCGAAGACATCGCGATCTATCTTGCTGACGGTTTGATCCGTCAAAGCTGTTGGGAGCTATGTTTCACGGCCGGCCTTGCGCCGGGCACCCTCCGCCCGCTCGTGGCGATCAGTCCGATGGTCGCCAAGACGCTGGCGAAGGCCGGAAGCAATATCGAAGATCTGCGCGAGCGGCTTTATCGCCATGCCCGGATTCCCGCCTGGAAGTTCGAAGCTTATATCGGCAAATACTCCAACTGCGTTCCGGGACGCCGAACGTTGTGGCGACTTCACGCAGACGGGCTTGCTGCCGCGCATTTCGCGGAAAGCGACGATCCGAACCGGCTGGTGCCCGTGGTCGAGCGCGCGGACCATATCCTGATCGTCGTGTCGGGCGATCCGTACCGCTCCAACGCGATGGTCTTCGGCAGCAACGGACTGCACGGCTTTCCGACCAGCCGGGAAATACGGCTTGCGTGACCGGTGGCCGGGCGGTCCTTCCTCTGCGACCGCGTCACTCGTTACAGGCCGGGAAGCGGCCATGTGATGCGCGGACGGCTGGTCGCCGGCTGCGACTGAAAGGCGAGATGGTCCTTCCTGAGCCGGCCGGGCGTGATCCCGGTCACCCGCTTGAAGGCGCGTGTCAAATGGGCCTGATCCGCAAACCCCGTTGCAGCGGCGACGTCTGCCACGCTTTGCCCCTTGGACAGCATTTCGAAACTCTTGTGAAGGCGCTGCTGCATGTGCCAGGCATGCGGGGGTATTCCGACGATAGCCGTGAAGCACCTGACCAGCAGAAAGCGGTCGATCCGCGCAAGTTGCGCAAGCTCGGTGAGCGTGACGTTCCGGTGCAGATAGGCGGCCAGATATGCTTTGCAGGTCTCGACCGCCCGCAGTTCGATCGGCTTGTGAGATGCCCTCTGCGGAAGGCGGGTGTGCCGGGTCAGAAAATGCTCCAGCACATCAAGTAACGCTTCTTCCTGCTGAAGTACGGGCGCTCCATTGAAGCTGCGGAACAGCGTCTGCAGAGCGCGCTTCATTTCATCATCGCATATTGCGGTCTCGCAGAGAAAGCGTGCGCCCTGAGGGTGATGCCGTTCGAGCACGTCCGATGGAATGGTGATCGTGTGATAGTACCATCCACCTTCGACGCCGGGTTCGGCTGCATGCACTTCATGCGGAGGCACCGCCAGAATTTTCCCCGCATCGGCGAAATGAGTCACGCCCCGGCAATGCAGCGCCTGTACGCCGTCGCTCAAGAGCGACAGCATCAATCCGTCGTGGCTGTGCCGGGGCAGGACATGGTCGCGATATCGTCCTGCGACGACCTCTATCCCACCCAGATTGTGCAGTTTCAGGCCACGGGGAAGAGACTCTTCAATTGCCATGCTTGAGCTTAGGAGGGCGGCGCGGCGGGACGCAAGCGCTTTGCGCTGCGCCGGCCTACGCGTGCGAAATATCCAATAACGTTCAAGCTTTCACGCTCTGCCTCTGGCATTCGAGAATCCGGCCATGTTTTTGCATGACTGGTTGCGAGAGCGTTTTGGACGGGGTGAGCCGATCGGCGAGGTCGGCTGTCGTGAGGGGAACGTGGAATGCCAGGCTCAAGGTCTCGTTTCATACTGCTGGCGCTTGCACTGGTTGCGCTCTTTGCGTCGCTTGGCGACGGGCGCGCTGAAGACGCGCCGCTTCGCATAGGCGTTCTCAATGATCAGTCGGGCAGCACCGCGGATGTGACCGGGCTGGGATCGGTGATCGCGGCGCGCCTTGCAATTGAAGACTTCGGAGAGAAGGTGCTTGGGCGTCGCATCGAGCTGCTTTCCGCCGACCATCAGAACAAGACCGATATCGCAGCGGCGATCACGCGCCGGTGGATCGATGTCGAGAATGTCAGCGCCATCGTCGACGGTGGCACCTCCGCCGCCGGGCTGGTGATCCAGGATATCGTCAGGGAGAAAGAAAAGATCGCCATGTTCTCCGGCCCGGCGACCTCCGACCTGACCGGCAAGGCCTGTTCGCCGCTCGGCTTTCACTGGACCTACGACACATATGCGCTGGCCAATACGCTGCCGAGAGCAATGGCGAAATCCGGCGTCGACACCTGGTTCTTCATCACGAGCAACTATGCCTTCGGTCATGCGCTCGAGCGCGATGCAACGACCGCCATCGAGCGGCTGGGCGGAAAGGTGCTCGGCCGCGTGAGGCATCCGCTGGGGACGGCCGATTTCTCATCCTTTCTGCTGCAGGCACAGGGATCCGGCGCCAAGATCATCGGCCTCGCCAATTCCGGCGACGACTCGCTGAACACGATCAAGCAGGCCGATGAATTCGGTATCGTGAAGGGAGGCCAGCGGCTTGGCGGCCTCCTTCTTCTCATCAACACCGTGCATGGTCTCGGACTCAAGGCATCGCAAGGCATCGTTATCGCCGAGGCCTTCTATTGGGACCACGATGACGAGACGCGCCGCTTTTCAAAACGTTTCGAAGCGGTCGCCAGGAAGAAACCCAACATGATCCAGGCGGGCGTTTACAGCGCAGTCACTCACTATCTGAAATCCGTTCAGAAAGCGGGTTCGATCGCCGGACCAGCCGTCTCCGATACGATGCGATCGCTGCCCGTCAACGATTTCATGAGCAAGGACATCAAGATCCGCAAGGATGGTCGCGTGATGCGCGACATGCATCTGTTTCAGGTCAAGTCTCCATCGGAGTCCACAGGACCCTGGGATTACTACCAGTACCTCTCGACCGTCCGCGGCGAGGACGTATTCAGACCCGTGGCGGAAAGCGAATGTGCGCTGCTCAAATAGATGCGTGACGGGGCAACGCGGGCTTAGCCTGGCCAAATCGGAAGATCGATTGCAGTTGTCGTTGCGTTTTAGCGCTCTCGTAACGATCTACCGCTAGCAGTGCCGCAACCCGGCGGCGACCATCCCGTGCCGGTCGATCTTCCGGAGCGGACATGAAATATCTGAGCTATGCCTATCGTTTCATCTCCAACTTTGCCTTTCTGGCGCTGGTCTATTTCAGCCTGAATTTCGTCGGCACCTACCAGCAGCGCGCCATCGTGGCGGCTCTGGTGCTGGCCTATGCCGCCATGCGCGCGATCTCGGCGCTGCGCACCTTCATCTTCTTCAAGGCGATCGAGAAGCTCGAACTCGAAGCACGCCGGCTCGGCGGCTTGTCCGGCGAGGGCCCGGCTGCCGTCGCAACACGCAAGATGGTCGTCAAGGACGTGGTCGATCAGCGCCAGGCCGGCGAGATGAAGTCCTATATCGACCTGCTGTTTCTTGGCATCATCGTGATGTTGTGCATCGCCAAGATCGTGTCGAACTAACCGATCTTTTTTCGTGACGGAGCCCCTAGCGCTTCGCCAGCAGGGCAGTGGCGCACTCCGCCACCTGATCGAGCTGCGCGCGTGAGGCGCCATCGCTGGCCTCGATCGACATGCCCTGCAACAGCGTGTTGAGCGTGTTGGCGACTGCCTTGACGTTGATGTCTGCCGACAACTGACCATCAACGACGCCGCGGCGCAGGCGCTTGAGGAACAGCCGGCGCCCTTCATCCCGCAATGCCTTGAGTGCGTCGGCCACGTCACGCGCCTCGGCCGGCACATTGATCGCACCCAGCACCACGATGCAGCCACACGGCGCCTCGGGCTTGGTCAGAATGGCGGTGGCCTCTGCGAAGAAGGTGGTAATCGCCCGGTGTACGTCGGGCTCGCCGTCCATCGCGTCCCACGTCTCGTCCCAGAACACCCGCTCGTAATGGCCGACAGCTTCCAGGAAGAGCTGGGCCTTGTTGCCGAAAGCGGCGTACAGACTGGGAGGGTTGATCCCCATTGCCGTACAAAGCTCAGCGATCGACGCTGGTGCGAAACCCTTTTCCCAGAACACTTTCAACGCTTGTTCCAGCGCGGCTTCGCGATCGAAGCTGCGCGGACGCCCTTTGGCACGGTGCGGCGAAATTTTCGGAGCAGGATCGGAAGCAGGCATCTTTTCGAAATCCGGGTTGACTTTCTGTATCGGTCGCTACATATATTATTCTGTATCAACCACTACAATATGTCCATTGTGAGAGTCACGTGATTTTTATGCAGCAGATCAATGGTTTCAGAGGAGATCAGTCATGACCAGGAATATCAAGACCGTTTCAACCGCCGACTTCGACGCTGTTGTTGCGGTCGCGCAAACCTATGTGGACGGTCTTCGCGTCGGTAGCGCCAAGGATGTCGCGGGCTCGTTTCACGAGGATGCCGTGATGTACGGCTTTACCAATGGCTCGCCGATGGCCGGCACGATCCGCAATCTCTACGAGTTCGTGGAAAAGAACGGCAAAGCGCCAGACATCAAGACGCGGATCGACGTGTTGGCGATCACGCCGACCACGGCGGTCGTGCGGGTCGACATGGAGAAGGACGCGATCGGCGCCGACTATACCGACTTCCATACACTGCTGAAGGACGCTGGCGGCTGGAAGATCGTCGCCAAGGTCTATCATCAATACGAGGGCTGATCACCGACGCGGCATCGCTGCCGGTCGATCATTATCACCCCATCCTCAGCCTCGTGCCAATCACCGGCGAGCCGCGAAGCTTCATCCGCTGGACTGCACGTTTCGACGTTCGGCTCGGCCATGAATGATCCGAACAGGTCGAAATCATTCGCGGCCTGATGGCCGGCCGCTACGTGCGCTGGCTGATTTGCTGACCCGCCGAATAGCTTGAACCAGATTCTGAAAACGAAACCGATGACCGACAATTCGACCTGCACCGACCTTTTTTCGCCCGTCAATCTGGGCGACATCCATCTCGCCAATCGCATCGTCATGGCGCCGTTGACCCGCAGCCGCGCGGGCGACGATGGCGTGCCGACCGAACTGCACGCCACCTATTATGCGCAACGCGCCACCGCCGGTCTCATCATCGCCGAGGCGACGAACATCTCGCCGCAAGGGCGCGGCTATGCACTGACGCCCGGCATCTGGAGCGACGAACAGGTCGCGGGCTGGAAGAAGGTGACCGATGCCGTCCATGCCGCGGGCGGCAAGATCGTCTCGCAGCTCTGGCATGTCGGCCGCTTCAGCCATGTCGATCTCCAGCCGGATAGGCAGGCGCCCGTCGCGCCGTCCGCGGTGAAGGCGGAGGGGCAGACCTACACGAATGACGGCATGGTCGACGTGTCGATGCCGCGTGCGCTGGAGATTGACGAGATCCCCGGCCTGATCGCCGATTATGTTCGTGCTGCAGATAACGCCAAGCGCGCCGGGTTCGACGGGATCGAGGTCCATTCGGCCAACAGCTATCTACTGGATCAGTTTATCCGCGACAGCACCAACATGCGGACCGATCGCTATGGTGGCTCGATCGAGAACCGGACACGCCTGACGCAGGAGGTGGTCGAAGCCGTGCTGCCCGTGTGGGGCGCGGGCCGCGTCGGGATACGTCTGTCACCGACCACACCAGACGCCGGCAATACGCCGATGGATAGCGATGTGATGGCGACCTACGGCTATCTGATCCGCTCGCTCAATCGCTTCAATCTCGCTTATCTTCACTTCGTCGAAGGCGCGACCGGCGGCACGCGTGAAATTCCGGCGGGCATCGATCTCGATGCGTTGCGGGCTCAGTTCGAAGGACCGTATATCGGCAACAACGGCTACGATCTCGATCTCGCGATCGATCGCCGCAGGGCGGGCAAGGTCGACGCAGTCGCCTTCGGCCGTCCCTTCATCGCCAATCCCGATCTGGTTGCGCGGCTGCAATATGACGTGGCGCTCGCTCAAGCGCCGCGAGACGCATATTACGGTGGCGGCGCGAAGGGATATATCGATTGGCCGATGAGCGCGTCGTAATCGGAACGTGAAACTATATCGTCGCGCTCAGTGCGGGGCGGCAGCTGCGGTCGGATGCAGACCCGGCGGAATGGCGCCGGGGATGGTGCGCCTGGCAGCGCTGGCATCGATCGAGATCAGCTTCCCGATGGCATCTGACTCAGCAGCGCGGACCGGCGCCGTCTGCTGCGCATGATGCGGCAGCCGGACCAGCGCGTTGACGGGCTTGCTGTGGCGCTCGGTGATCTCGAACAGGTCCTGTGCCGGCACCGGCAAGGATGCATTGGCCGTCATCGCATGCAGCGTCGCGCTGCGCGGCCATGGCGCCTGTTCAGGCAATGGCACGGCGCCCCGTCGCCGATCGAAAGTCCTGCTCAGCGACAGCATCTGGTCGGAGGCCGAGATCGCCGGCGCCGGCAGCATCTCGTCATGGGCGAAGGCGAATGTCGGCACCTTGTGCCAGCGCGTGACGGCCACGGTCTCCGACGCCGGATGCAGCTGCCACTGCTGCGGCTCCGTGGGCGTCTTGGGCTTGTCCGGCGTCGCCGCCTCGACATGGACGATGCGATAGCCGCCGGCCTTGAGGTCGCGCAGGATGCCGGGCAGGGCGGCGACGGTGCGCGGCTGGATGTCGTGCAGCAACAGGATGCCCTTGCCCTTGGCGGCAATGCGCGAGATCGCGAGGTCATGGACCCTCTGCGGGGAGACATGGCGCCAGTCGTCGGCCGGGAAGTCGGCGCTCCAGGTCTGGATGCCGCGCGAGGCCAGATAGTCCTCGACCACGCTGGCGCGCAGCAGGCCGGGAATGCGGAAGAACGGCGACAGCAGTGCGGGATCGCCGAGCGCCGCCGTGGTGTTGGCGATGCCGTCCTCGATTTCCTGCTGCGCCCTCTCGATCGGCATGCGGTTCATGCTGAGCGGATGGTTCTGGCTGTGGGTACCGACGGTGTGGCCGAGCGCGATCAGCTTGCGCACGCCTTCGGGATGTTCCTTCGCCATCCGGCCGACGATGAAGAACGTCGCCTTCACGCATTCGGAGGCGAGGATGTCCAGGATCGCGTTGGAGTGCTTGGGGATCGGGCCGTCGTCGAAAGTCAGCACGACTTCCTTGTCCTTGAGCGGCAGCGTCTCGGCATATTGCATGGTGCCGATCTTGGGATGCTCGCGCGGATCGACCACGATGGTGCGCGAGGTGCCGAGCGCGTCGGGATTGCCCGGGCACGCCTCGGCCGACAGAGCACTGGTGGTGGAGGCTGCGGCGGCGGTGAACACGGTCAGGCCGGTGAGCAGGCTCAGGCACAGAAGGCGTCGTGCCCGGTCAGTCGTCACCTTGTTCATCAATCGATCCGTCACTCGCTGCAATATCCGCCGGAAAGGTACCGGGGCGGCCATGAACGCAATGTTAATCATGTCGGCCCGCCGACGGTATTTTCCGCATCCTGATGATCGCGCGTTCTACTGGGTACTGGAGCGGGCGGAGGAGCCTGCAGCCGGCGGCACGATATGCACGACCCGGTAGCGGTTCTCCCGGAGATAGCGCAGGAAATCGGGCAGCATCGCGGCAGTCTGCGCCTTGGTGTCGTGAAATAGGATGATTCCCCGCCCGGCGGCTTTCAGCCGGCCGGTAATCAGCTCCAGTTGCTGCTGCGGGGTCATGGGATTCCAGTCGCTGGCCCAGAAATCCGCCCCGAACACCGCGATCCGGCGGGACTGCAGCATGTCCAGCAAAGCCGGTGTCGACTCGAAATAAGGGAATCGGAAGAACGGCGTGGTCGGCACCGTGGTGGCCTTGCCGTTCAGCGCCATTTCGTCGGCGCTGATGCCCTTGTCGATCTGCTCGACGGCCGCCGCATTGCTGATCTTGCTGAGATGGGCATGGGCGAGGGTGTGATGGCCGATGGTATGGCCCTCGGCGGCCATGCGCTTCACCAGCGCCGCATTGGCCGCCGCGCTGTTGCCGATCAGGAAGAAGGTCGCGCGAACACATTCGCGCGACAGCGCCGTGAGAATCTTGCTCGTGGTCGGCGCATTCGGGCCGTCGTCGAAGGTCAGCACGACCTCGCGGTCTTCCAGCGGCAGCGTATCCGGAAAACTCTGCGTCCCGACTCGCGGGTAGGCCTTGGGATCCACGGTGAGAATGCGCGCGGTGCCGAGCGTATCCTTGCGTGGGCAGTCGTCGGCATGTGCGACGACGGTCGATGCAATCAAGGCAAAAATGGCGGCCTTCAACACGTTCACGACACTTTCCCGGCCGCTGATTTCGCGCACCGCATTTTTCCGATTGCATCAGGCATTGCGCATTGGGTAATGCCTGATGTGAGCTTCCGTTCACAGATGGATTAGCGCATTTCCGAAAGGATAGCGCTAGCTCCGTCACCCCCCAAACAAACAGGCGAGGTGCGGCATGGCCGATGATGTCGATCTCGCCCAATCGGTCGCTCCCGAGGAGTTGTCGGCACTCGACAAAATGCCGATGCGCAATGATGAAGGCGACATTCGCCCCGAATTTGTCGAGGCGATCTCGCGCGCGGTTCAGATTGCCGATACCGCATTCCTCAAGGAAATCGTCGGCGAGCTGCACGAGGCCGATCTCGGTGACCTGATCGAAGCCCTCGATGCGGATGAGCGCGTACCGCTGATCGAGCTGACCGGCGCCGATTTCGACTTCTCGGCGCTGAACGAGGTCGACGACACCGTCCGCGAGGAACTGCTCGAGGATCTGCCGCCGGAAACCGTGGCCGAGGGCGTTCGCGAACTCGATTCCGACGATGCCGTCGAACTGCTGCAAGGCGTCGACGAGGAGGTCCAGGACGAGATCCTCGAGAAGCTGCCGCTGTCCGAGCGCGTTGCGCTCGAGCGCAGTCTCACTTACCCCGAAAACTCCGCCGGCCGGCGGATGCAGACCGAGTTCATCGCGATGCCGCCGGACTGGAATGTCGGTCAGGCCATCGACTACATGCGCGAAACGCCGGACCTGCCGGACCGGTTCTACGAGATCTATTCCGTCGATGCGGACCAGCGCTGGCAGGGCGCCGTGTCGCTGGACGCGCTGCTGCGCGCGCGCCGCCCGGTGCCGCTGGCCGACCTGATCGACGAGGACCGCCGCCGCGTTTCGGTGATGGACGATCAGGAGGAAGTGGCGCGGATGTTCGGCAAGTACAATCTTGTCGCCGCGCCCGTGGTCGATACTGACGATCGCCTGGTCGGCGTCATCACCATCGACGACGTGGTCGACGTCATCGAGGAGGAGGCCGACGAGGACCTCAAGGCGCTCGGCGGCGTCACCTCGGACGAAGAACTGTCGGACAATTTCTGGACCATCGCCAAGGGCCGCTTTACCTGGCTGCTGATCAATCTCGCCACCGCCTTCATCGCGTCGTCCGTCCTCGGCCTGTTCGAGGACCAGTTGCAGCAGATGGTGGCGCTCGCGGTGCTGGCGCCCATCGTCGCCAGCCAGGGCGGCAATGCCGCGACCCAGACCATGACGGTCGCGGTGCGCGCCTTGGCGACGCGGCAGCTCAATCCCAACAACGCGATGCGCATCGTGATCCGCGAAGGTCTTGTCGGCCTGATCAACGGCGTGGCCTTCGCCGTGGTCACCGGCGTCGCCGCCTATGTGTGGTTCAAGACACCCGGTCTCGGCATCGTCATCGGCCTTGCAATGATCTGCAATCTGATCGCCGGCGCACTCGGCGGCATCCTGATCCCGATGGTGCTCGAACGCGTGAAGGCCGATCCGGCCGTGGCCTCCGGCACATTCGTCACGACGGTGACCGACGTGGTGGGCTTCTTCGCTTTCCTCGGGATCGCGACGCTGTGGTTCGGGCTGAAGTAGTCCGGTTTCCGCCTGAGATCTGCGTGGGATGGGTAGAGCATCTTCACGAACCCCACCATCCTGATCACAGGGTGATGGGTTTCTCGACCCAGCGCCTTTCTGAGATTGGCGACGCGATCCGCCCAAGTGATGCTCATCCGATGTCACCCGGCAATCGCACGTCCCACCGGCGCATCGCACGTCACGCAGGGAAGCATGAACGCTGCTAGCAGCCACTTCAATTCGTCGTGGTCTTGCCGCCGCGCATGGACACGAGCTTGTCCTCACGAAACCGGAGAATGAGCCATGCGGTCTCATCGAAACCGTCTGCGAGCTTTCCGTGGTGAGAATACACCATCTGAGCAGCTTCCGACTTCGACGGTGGTCCCAGCGCCGTGACGACCTCCAAACGCGACATACCTGAATGCAGCTTGCCGTCGAAGACGAGGGGGGCGAACCTTTTCGGGATGGTGGCGCAATCGGTCGAGGTCTCGGTGCCTTTCTCGGTGAGCTCTTCAACGATCTCTGTGACGAGATGGTCCGGGCCACCTATCTCTCCGCTCGATACGACCCATAGTCGATGCTCCGCGCGCCCATAACACAGCCAATAGATGCTACTTCCAGCGTCGCCCTGGTGTTGGATGGTCCCTACGCCCACGGCTTCGCGGACCGCGCTGAGCGTCGTCTTCTCGAAGCGGCCGGCGAACACGCCTAGCGAAAAGCGGGTCGCCAATCTCTTCACGACCGTCGGCGGCACGCTCTCGAACGCATGTTCGTCGGCTGGCGGCGGCGGTGTCTGCGCGGAGCAGTCGTTCGCGGGTATCGCGAAAAGAAGAAGCAGCAAGAAGAGCGTCTTTCGGCCGTCAAATCCGAATTGCCTCAGCAGGTCGCACCCAGACGTCGAGAGTGCGGGCGTCAGTTTTCGGGTGTTGGACACGTCAGTCTATCTCCTGCGATGAAGAAAGGCACAATGTGTCATAGCCGCTGCGCACGCCCATTCGGTTCAATCAGGTGGCCAGTCATTGTTTCCGGCGCCTCAAATCTGCAACGACCCGCCCTCACACGGTGTTTTTTTATTCCATCTGCGTTGAGGTGACCTGCGCCATCATTTCCGGCCTGTCCACCATTGGCGGCCCAGGTGCGCCGCTACACTCAGCCACATGACGGACGACACAGCCACCATGGCTGACTCGATTTGCGATTTGACCGGCTCGCCGACAAAAAACGCGATCAACCACGTCGCGGCCATCAGGCCTATGATGTAAGGGATAAGCCTCACTAGTCTTGATTCCTGATAGATTGGTGCCACTCGGCAGGATTTTGTCGCAAACGTGTATTCCCTGGTTCATTGGAAGGCGTCGCGCAGGTGTTCTTTCGCGACTTCGGCCTGATAAGTCATGGTGAGATCCAACGGTGGTAGATCAGGAGCGGGTGTCTCGCGAGCCGCGTGGTTACCCTACGGTTGAACCTCATGCGTGGTTCTATGACCAACATCCATGAAAAACCAAACACCTCGATGCGTCGAACGGAGATCTCCAATGAGGCTCAAACTTACCGCTGTCATGCTCGCTGCAAGCCTCCCGTTCGCATCGGTGGCTTTCGCCCAGGGCGCCAAGCCCACCGACGTTGCAGTGATCGATGCCTGCCTGAAGACCGCGGAGGAAAACGGTGGCTTTGGCGGCGCTTGCGTCGGGCTCGTCGCCGACCCCTGCATCAAGGCGGCAGAGGGCGCGAATGACGACGTCGCCAAATGGAAGGCCTGCGCGTCGCGCGAACTCGCCATTTGGACGCAGAAAACCAATGAGGCGCTAAAGATGGCTCAGGCCGGCGGAGCCGACGTGACCAAGGCGGCCACGGACTCGCAGAAAACTTTCGGCGCGTCGCGTGATCGCTTCTGCGCGGTCTTCGACAAAGTCGAGCCTGGCATGTACCGGGGCGGCGCGAGCTACTGCCGCCTGCGCGAGACCGCGAACCGCTCGCTGAGCCTGATCAAGCTCGGCGCTGCGGTCAACGAGCACTGAGACCTCTTAGTAAGTAGGATGGGGTGAGCGAAGGCGCATCGCGCCGGCATCCTGATTCCGATGGTGCTCGAACGCGTGAAGGCCGATCCGGCCGTGGCCTCCGGCACATTCGTCACGACGGTGACCGATGTGGTGGGCTTCTTCGCTTTCCTCGGGATCGCGACGCTGTGGTGCGGGCTGAAGTAGTCGGGTTTTGGCCTGAGGCGCGGGTAGGATGGGTAGAGCATCTTCGCGAAACCCATCACCTTCATCCCAGGGCGATGGGTTTCGCTCCGGCGCGATGCGCCTCCGCTCTACCCATCCTACGTTCGGACTCTGAGGCCGTTGTCGCGTGTGTCACTCCGGATGGAGGCGTACTTACTCATTATTCGGGAGTGCGAGAGCCTCCAGAGTTCATTCGCTGATACGATTTAAAACGCTATCGTACCAATCTTGCAGCACTGCATTTTCGCCTAAAATGGGGAACAAGCGAAAAGCCTGTATCGCTCCTACAAGGCAGTGTTCAGCAGTAATCAGATAAGTTTCGAGGATCTCAATATTCTCGGCATCCTTCGGTGTGCCGGACATTCCAAAGAGATGAAAGTGGCCAGGCGTGCCACCGTATAGATCCATGCACTCAACATGGCGCCCGTGAACAAAATTCGAAAGATTAATGTAGATGTTAGACATCAATTTTGACAGTGGAACGCTGCGATGTTCTACAGCAAGAGATTGGTCGATAAAACTTGCGACGTGCTCATGCACGTCCTGTTGCTTGAGTTTTAGGCGTTTTGCGCTCACGGAACGGCTCTCATAGTGATCCTCAAAATAGTCCCGAACGATATCCGCTGCTCGACCGCTTGGGCGCTGCGTGCCGTCTAGGGATGATGCCATGTAGTCAATTTGGCTACAGTACTCGATCACTGTTCGAAGCAGTACGTAGATCTCTTGCGCGAAACCTCCGCGGCAAAGTGTCGTGCACGCGTAAAATGCACTAACCACTCGGGTGCCTTTCAATAGTACAAAATGCATCGCGGAAGGATTACTGTATCGGAAATAACGTTCGGAGCGGTTGAATACTGGTTGCTCCATTGATGATGAGAGCGCGTGAATAAATTCGGCCATGGCGTCGATGCGCTGCTCAATTGCAACTAGGCGGGTCTCAAAATCGATCACTGCGGGAGTCCTGTTCCATGGCCGCTGAGGTCACCTCGTGGGCGTTGTCGACTGCGTCAACAATTGATAGCATGAACCGTGTTTATTGATCCGCACTATCCAACTATCCTTCCGCCCGTTCTCGGTGCTCTCCTTGCCGTGACGCTGAATATTTTAGCTTGTATATGGGCGACGCGCGCGGCCAACAGATTAGTCCGCTTTCGATGGTTACCCCACCTTGCCGCCTGTATTTGGTTGGTCATTTCCCCGGTTCTTTTCGGAATTTTGACAGCCCCCAAAATTCCCGCTGACGAAGCATCCGGTCCGGGGGACGGATTTGTGTTGGCACCAATCGTGCTGTCGGCGGGATTTCTATTGCTGGGATACTGCGCCGTTTCTTTCTGGCGTGCTCTTCGATTGATTTGGAATTGGATATTTCCGCTTTCCAAGGAAAGTGGCCTTTAACGATCGCTGTCGCTCCAAAAGCGTTGAACCTGCTCACGCGCTGGTTAGCGGGCTCGTATTCACTCTAATCACTTGGTCATTATTCCATGCGACATGGCTCGGCAGTATCGGAGGCAGAGCACTGTGATAGCTAAGAAGGGCGGCATCGCCACTGCATTGGCGATCGTGCTGTGTATGCCGTCGATGTCTCTTGCTGACAGCAGGAACGGGGAGCGGATTTTCTTGAACCGCTGCGCCATGTGCCACGGAAATGACGTTAAGGGCACAGGGCCTTTGGCTGATAAAAGCAATCCGCCTACACCCGATCTCACGACACCCGAGTTCAAGAAGCGCCTGCTTGACTATCCCGGCGTCATTGTATCGTCCGTGATACTCCGTCCCAACGGCGATCTCATTCCAAGGACCTTGCGCGAAAACGGCGTCAAACTGCCTCCGTTCGCGTGGACGGTTAAGGACTTTCGAGATCTGAATGAGTACCTGACTGACAGGATCGCCAGGGCCAAATGATCAAGGCGGCACTCCCTCATCCTGAGCAGCGCGCTCCTTTGCGCGCGTCTCGAAGGATGGCGGCATACTCAGTCATGGTTCGAGACGGCGCCAGGTGGCGCCTCCTCACCATGAGGGCTGAGCCTGCCGCTCTTCACCGCTCCTTAACGGTATTGACCGACCATTGCGCGTAATGAGGTCGAACATGCGCTTGCGGTTGAAGGCTGACGGACGGATCGTCGAATTGCGGGACGGGCACGAAGTGCCGCTGGTTCCCGATATGCCTGTCGTGCCGGAGCCGGTCGCGGTGCGGCCCGGCGAAGCCGAAGTGCGCGATCTGCGCCGCCGCGCGCAGCTGACCCAGATGGAATTTGCCGCGCGTCTTGGCGTTCCCGTCGAGACGATCCGCAATTGGGAGCAGGGCAAGCGCATGCCGCGCGGTCCGGCCCGTGCCTTGCTGGCGGTGATCGCACATGCACCGGAGACGGTGTTCGCGGCGCTTGCACCGGTCGCTGCGGACGCCTGAAGATCGTTGTGGATCATCGCCTGCGCTGACGCGCTGGCCATATCCAGGAAAGCTTGTCGGCGTTCGTATCGTTGCTCCGCTCGAGGAGAAGATGATGCAGTTCGTGGAAGCAAACGGCGCCCGCATCCCGGCCATTGGCCTCGGGACATGGGAACTGCGCGGCCGTATTTGTGCGCGCGTCGTCGAGCAGGCGATCCGGCTCGGCTATCGCCACATCGACACAGCACAGGTCTATGAGAACGAGCGCGATGTCGGCGAGGGCATCCATGCGTCGCATATTCGGCGTGACGAGATGTTCGTGACGACCAAGGTCTGGACCACGCATTTCGCCCCTCACAATCTCGAACGCTCCGTGAAGGAGAGCCTGACGAGGCTGCGGATGACCGAGGTCGATCTGCTCTTGCTGCACTGGCCGAACCCGCAGGTGCCGCTGGAGGAAACCCTCGGCGCGCTGGCGCATGCCAGGCAGATGGGCCTGACCCGCCATATCGGCCTGTCGAATTTCACCGTCGCGCTGATCGAACAGGCTGTCGCCGTGTGTCCCGCACCGCTGGTCTGCGATCAGGTCGAATACCATCCCTATCTCGATCAGGCGAAGGTGCAGGACGCCTGTCGGCAGAATGGTCTGGCCATGGTCGCCTACAGCCCCATTGCCCAGGGCAATGTCCGCGGCGATGAAACGCTGTCGGACATCGGCAAGGCACATGGGAAGAGCGCAGCACAGGTTTGCCTGCGCTGGCTGGTCCAACAGGGCGCAGTGGCGATCCCGCGCACCTCCAAGGTCGAGCGTCTGTCGGAGAATATCGACGTGTTCGATTTCATGCTGTCCGAAAACGAGATGACGCGGATTTCGCATCTGGCGCATCCGAAGGGGCGACTGACCGACTACGGCTTCGCGCCGAAATGGGATTGATCCATCAGGCCAGCCGGCATTTGCGGCGTTGATCTTACAGACGGGATGGCCCATGCAGTGGCACCGTCCGGCAAGCCAGGGGCCTCATGTTTTTCATTTTCTCCAAGTTGTTCGGCTTCTTCACGGAGCCGACCAATGCGATCGCCACGATTTGCGTGATCGGCATCGTGCTGGTGCTGCTGCAGCGCCAGCGTGTCGGGACATTGCTGGTGACCTTCGGCATCCTGCTGCTGCTGGTGTTCGGCTATTCGCCTGTCGGCAATGTGCTGCTGCTGTCACTGACCGAGCGTTTTCCGAAATGGCAGGACGATGGCCGCGCACCCGACGGCATCATCGTGCTTGGCGGCGCCATCGACGCTGACTCCACCACGGCGCGGGGCTCGCTGGAGATCAATTCTGCCGGTGAGCGCATCACGGCGATGCTGGAACTGGCGCGCCGCTATCCGCAGGCGCGCATCGTCTTCACCGGCGGCGCCGGCAGCCTGATCGAGATCGCGCTGTCCGAAGCGCCGGTCGCTGGCGAGCTGCTGCGGCGTTTCGGCGTGGCGTCTGAACGCATCACGCTCGAAACCGAGTCCCGAACTACGGACGAAAATGCCGCCTTGACCGCCCGCCTGGTAACGCCGAAACCCGGCGAGCGCTGGCTGCTGGTGACGTCCGCCTGGCACATGCCGCGCGCGGTCGGCGCGTTCCGCAGGGCCGGCTTCGATGTCGAGGCCTATCCGGTGGACTGGCGCACACGCGGCTGGATCGACGCCACCGAGACCTTCGATTCCGCCAGCGCCGGCCTCAGCCGGAGCGACATCGCGGTTCACGAATGGGTGGGGCTGATCACCTATTGGCTCGCCGGCCGCAGCAACGAGCTGCTGCCGGGGCCGAAGACGCGGTGATAGGTCACTCCGCCTTCGGCAGCCCGAGCCGGTAGACGCCGCGAAAGTCGTTGGGATCCTCGACCGGCTTGCCTTTGCGATAGATCACCAGCTTGCCGTCCAGCGCGAGCGCGACGGCGGCGCGGCGGATCGGCATCAGGAGCGCATGCCAGTCGCCGTCCGGCTCGATCAGATGGGCGATCTCGGGCGGGCTCAGGCTGCGGGCTGGATCGCGGCCGAGAATGGCGAGAAGCCTCTCGTCGAGGGGAAGGGGCTTGGGCTTCGCCGTCGCGGGCTTCGGCTTGGCAGCGGGTTTCGGGGTCTTGGATTGGGATTTGGCCATCCCTTGCCATGACCGATCGTATCGCATGACGCAAGCTGTGGCTTGGTGGACATGGCGCGGGGGAGGGCCCGACGCTATGATCCGGTCAGTCGGCGTATAGAAGTCTCGTTAGCCCCATGGAACCAAGGCACCTCATCCGCGCAGCGATTGCCGTCTCGGTGGTCGGCCATCTCGCTTTGGCAGCCGGGGTCTATTTCGCCGATGCGCGGCCGATGGAGGCGCAGGAGGAGAGCGTTGCCGTCGATCTGGTGACGCCGCAGCAGCTCGCAGAGGCAGAGAAGAAGGCCGAGGAGACGCCGCCGGAGCCCGAGAAAAAGCCGGAGAAGAAGCCGGAGCCGGAATTCCGGCTGCCCGATTTGACCAACAAGCCGACCCTCGAAGAGCAGAAGACGCAGGCTGTCGCCGCCAAACCGCAGTCGTCGGCGCATGACACCCCGCCGCAGCCGCAAAAGACATCGCCGCAACAACCCGCACCGTCACCGCAGCAACAGGCCGCCCAGCAACCGCCGCCGCCTCCACAGCCAGCTCAGCAACAGCCGCAGGCCACTCCCGCAACGCCGGCACCGTCAGCGCCGCCCGCCGCGCAACCGCCATTGCAGCAGCAGGCCGCCTTGCAGGCTCAGCCGCCGGCGCTACAGCCCGGCCCGCAGCAGGCGCCGCCGCAGGCCGAGGCCGATATCACCGTGAAATACGGCGTCATGCTGGGCTTGCCGGAAGGTTTTGGCGGCGGCGCCGCGTCGGAGCAGGCGGATCTGTCGAAGCTGGATATCGCCGCCTTCCGGCGTCATCTGCGGAGCTGCTCGAAATTGCCCGCCACTGTCGCGCGCGGCGATGACGCCAAGGTCAAGCTGCGCGCCGTGTTCTCGCCGGATGGCCGGCTGGTCGCCGAGCCCACGGTGATCGAGGTCCGGCGGCCGGCCAAGGCCGCGCTCCTGATGCAGGCAGCCAAACAGGCGCTGGAAGCCTGCCAGCCCTATGCGATGCTGCCGCCCGACAAATACGACGAGTGGAAAGTGCTCGATCTCGATTTTACGCCACAGGATTTCGCGGGATAGGGCATGATCCCGAAAAGTGGTTGCCGGTTTTCGGATCAGACCCTTGTTCTTATCTCGGCGTCGGGCGCCATGGCCCTCCAGGCATTGGAGGCGAATTGCCGGCGCCATGTCACCACCACGACGGCAGCCGTCGAGACCAGAAACACCCAGGGGCTGACGAACCAGCCGAGATAGCCGAGCGCGAAGAAGAAGGCGCGCTGCCCGCGGTTGAAGTGCCGGGCCGCCGCGCCGAACATCCGCGTCGTGCGCACCACATGCGCTTCGGCCTCCGGCGTGTCGCGCTTCGAGGCCAGCGGCATCGCGCCGATCAGGATCGCGACATAGTTGAACAGCCGGTACGACCAGGCGAATTTGAAGAACGCGTAGACGAAAATCAAAATCAGCCCGAAGCACTTGATCTCCCACAGGCCGGGCGTCGTGTTGAAGCCGAACGGCAGGTTCTGCATCATCGGCATCACTTCGTTGGTGGCGCGCAGCAGCGCCAGCGAACCGCCGATGGCGATCAGCGTGGTCGAGGCGAACCACGCGGTGCCGTTCTGCAGCGACGTCATAATGTGGGTATCGACGATACGCGCCTCGCGCTCCATCAGGCGCCGCATCCACACCTCACGATAGACATGCATGCGCGCGGAGAGGCTGTCGCGGCCGTATTTGGTGTGCTCCAGCGTGATCGCATAGGTCGTCCACTCCAGGATGAAGAAGCCCAGCGCGAAGACGTCGACCCAGGAATAGTTGATCATGAAGCACCCATCGTATCGATTGGCACTTCTGCCACGCATGCCGTGATGCAGCAACAAGCCTGTGCGCGCGGCTTGATTGCAGCGGCGTAGGCGTGGCAATTTACCGGTCTCGCAAGGAGTGGTTGATGTCGCTGACGCTGGTGATCGGTAACAAGAATTATTCGTCGTGGTCGATGCGGCCATGGGTTGCGCTGAAGGCCTGCGGCATCCCCTTCGCGGAGGTGTTCGTCCCGCTATACACGGATGCCGCCGACAAGCAGCGCATTCTCGATGTGACCCCGTCCGGCAAGGTGCCGGCGCTCGTCGATGGCGAGATCACGGTGTGGGATTCGCTGGCGATCATCGAATATGCCGCCGAGCGTTTTCCGGATGCAAAGCTGTGGCCGGAAGACCGGGCCGCCCGCGCCCACGCGCGTTCGGTGTCCGCGGAGATGCATTCCGGTTTCATGCCGCTGCGCAACGAATGCGGTATGAACCTGCACCGGCCGATCCGGGCGAAGGCGCTGTCCGACGATGCCAAGGCCAATATCCGGCGCATCCAGCAGATCTGGGCCGATTGCCGCGCGCGTTACGGCAAGTATGGACCGTATCTGTTCGGCGCCTTCAGCGGCGCGGATGCCATGTATGCGCCGGTGGTGCACCGGTTCCTGACCTACGACATCGATGTCACGCCGGAGGCGCGTGCGTATATGGATACGATGCAGGCGCTGCCGGCGTTCAGGCAATGGACCGATGAGGGTCTCGCTGAAACCATCGTCATCCCGCGCTTCGAGGACGATTAGAGCGTTTTCGGTCGGAACGGGTCCCGGTTCGCGCCGCCACGATTTCGTCATGACCGGGGCCGTGCCATAACAACCGCATATTGCGGGTTCATGGCAGCCCGACTTTCTTTGGAACCATCGTCTTCGGACGTATGGCTTCCACATATGCGGGGACGACTCGATGAACGGGGTATGGGCGAATTCGCTCGATCAGATCTGGCGCGCGCCGACGCTTCCGATGTGGCTCGCGCTGGCCGCCTCCGTCTTCTTCGCCCTGATCGTGCTGGCGACACTGCTGCGTGCCGAGAAGTCAGTCGCCAATGGTGCGCTGACCGTGATCACGCTGCTGGCGATCGGTGTCGCTGCCGCGGCGACGCTGCGCAAATCCGAAACCACAGGGCAGGAGGCAGCGCACGCCGTCGTTGCCGTGCCGCAGGTGAATGCCTCGCTGCCGGCGCTGTCCTGCCTCGACGATCTCGCCGGCGACATGGTGCTCGCAGGTTGCGAGAAGGTGCTGTTTGGCTCGGCGGATTCAGTGGCGGCTGCCGTGTCCGCCTCGGCGGCGCAGATCAACCGTCTGACTTCCTATGGCGATGTCGCCGCAGCGAATAAATCCATGACGCCTGAACTGGCGGGGCTGCGCCGCGCGGTCGAGCGCGATCGCTATGGCCTGATCGCCTATGTGTTGCAGTCGCGCGATCGCTGCATGCCGGAGAGCTGCGCTGCCTATGCCGCGCTGACCGATCACAAGCGGATTGCCGCGAATATGGAAGAGCGGACCTATGAGGGTCTCGTGACGCGCTATGCGTCCGGCTGGAACGCGCCGCCTGCAGCTGCCGCCGCCGCGACGGGTGCGCTCGCTGGATTGCCGGCGTCGGTTCCGACCGGCAAGCCGACCACGGCCGACTTCCCGTCATCAGCCTCGATCCCGCCGATCTCGATCATGACCGAAACACCTGTGCCCGCGCCGAAGACGCCGCCGGCCGCCGCCAATGCGCAGGCGCCTGCGCCGCGTGCCGCGCCGGCAACGCCGCCGCCTGCTGCCGCGAAGAAGCAGCCGGCTGCACCGAAGACCGCCGCTCGTCCACAGGCGCCTGCGGCCCCGGCGCCCGTGCAGCTTGCACCGGAGGCCCCGCCGGCCGATAACTGAGCGGTGGACAACGCCTTGTAAAACCGCGTCGCACTGCCGATTTCTGACCCATGCCCCTGCATCTCATCAAGCTCGCCGTCGGCTGCGAATCCATCGCCGATTTCAAGAGCTATCTCTCGGAACGGATGCGCGCAGCAAAAGCGCGCGGCGCACCCCAGCATCACATCCACATCACGCGCATGGTGCCGAAGCGCGATACCGAAATTCTCGATGGCGGTTCGCTTTACTGGGTGATCAAGGGCGAGATCGCGCTGCGCGAAAAGATCTTGGCCATCGAACCGTTCCGCGACAGCGACGGTATCAATCGCTGTCGTTTGGTGATGCAGCCCAAACCCGTCACCGTCGCGCCGCGTCCGCTGCGTCCGTTCCAGGGCTGGCGCTATCTCACCGACAAGGACGCCCCGCCGGATCTCGGCAAGGCCGCAGCGAGTATCGAGGCGATGCCCGAGCCAATGCGGCGCGAGTTGCGGGAACTGGGGCTGCTGTAAGGGCGCGAGAATGAGGCGGGCGGCTTGCCACGCACTCACATGTCGTCCCCGCGCAGGCGGGGACCCATACACGCTGGAGAATTGGTGAAAGCGCTATAGTGATAGCTCTGCCGTTTCAGAAGCGCCGACCGAGGTTATGGGTCCCCGCCTGCGCGGGGACGACAGCGGAGAGGTCCGGGTCAAACATTTTTTCCTATCTCCCGTTGACACTATCCCCGCAAGGATTATTATCCCCATCGTCCTGCCCCACCGAGAGGGGCGATCGCGATCGTCACGTTCGCGGGGTGGGATGCGGTGGACGCCGGAGATGCGGCGTTACGCGGTTCATGGGTGACGTCTGTCTTCGGGCAGGACGGGTCTGCGCCAGCACTGCCACTGGCAAGGAGACGGCCGACCTTGAGATGGAAAGAACCCTGGACAGTGTGACGGACGACCAAATCGAAACGCGTCCGGCCTAAGTGCTTGAGGCTCCCTTCCCATCGCCTTGGGACTTTAATTCGGTGGTCGGATCGTTCGCTGAGGCAAAGTGCAAGCAAGTCGAAAAAACACCGCAGGCGGAACGTCGGGCACTTGCTCGGCGCCTCCGAAAGTCCTGATGCATTCTCACTTGCGGAAGACCGCATTCGCATCAGGCCCAAGGGTGCAACGGGCACCTGGCGTTCCGCACGCCCTCTCACAGGGGGCAGGGAATGCGAAACACGACGGCGCCCCCGCGCCGCAAATAATGGGGGCGATGACGCATGTCTGCAGAACAGTGGCTGTTTGAAATACGAATAGCAACGACGCGCAGCCGTTATCGCACCCGCCGCCGTCATGCGCGGGCTTGTCCCGCGTATCCACGCCTTGGCGACATCCACAGCAAGGCGTGGATGGCCGGAACAAGTCCGGCCATGACGTGGTGATAGACCTGAGAGCATCGCTAAGCTCGCTTCGCGTCATCCAGCCATGACGACCGAGAGCATCCTGCGAGCGCGCTGTGTGACAGTTGAATGCGGATCGGACGTCGCGGTTTGCGGGTAGTGCGCGCGATCACCGGTATGACCCAGCTCACCGCTTCCGGAAATCCAGACCTCCGCTTTTGTAAGAGCTCGCTGACCAGATTGGTAAACAGCTAAATCACGGCGAAAAACTCCCGGGCTGTGTTGCAACCATTCCGCTCTGTGAAATTCACGTCCGCAGCGTGAAATGTTGTCGCTTGCCAAGCCTGCCGTGAAAGGTCACAAAAAACTGAACTGGGACGAAACACCAAGCGGAGAGACGTTTGAGCATCAAGGGCAAGGCATATATCGCCGGCATCTACGAACACCCGACCCGGCATGCGCCGGATAAATCCATCGCGCAGTTGCATGCCGAAGTCGCCAAGGGCGCGCTCGAGGATGCAGGCCTCGCGCACAAGGATGTCGACGGCTATTTCTGCGCAGGCGATGCGCAAGGGGGCCTGTGGCCGATGGTCGACTATCTCGGCCTCAAGCCGCGTCATGTCGACTCCACCGAAACCGGTGGCTGCTCTTACATCATCGCGCTCGGCCATGCCGCGCAGGCCATCGCTCTGGGCAAGTGCTCGATCGCACTCGTCACGCTGGCCGGCAAGCCGCGCACCGGCGCGATGCCGCCGCGCGCGCAGGGGCCTGAGGCTGATTTCGAGACCGCTTACGGCGCAACCACGCACAATGCCTATGGCATGTGTGCCATGCGTCATATGCACGACTACGGTACGACCAGCGAACAGCTCGCCTGGATCAAGGTCGCGGCCTCGCATCACGCACAATACAACCCGCATGCGATGCTCAAGGATGTCGTCACCGTCGAGGACGTGCTGAATTCGCCGATGATCTCCGATCCGCTGCACCGCATGGATTGCTGCGTCGTCAGTGATGGCGGCGGTGCGATGATCGTGACCACGCCGGAAATCGCCAAGAGCCTGAAGAAGCCGCTGGTGCGCCTGATCGGTCATGGCGAAGCCATGAAGGGTCCGCGCGGCGGCAAGGATCTCGACCTCACTTACTCCGCCGGTGTGTGGTCCGGTCCGCGCGCTTTCGAGGAAGCGGGCGTGACGCCGCAGGACATGAAGTATGCGTCGATCTATGACAGCTTCACCATCACCGTGCTGATGCAGCTCGAAGACCTCGGCTTCTGCAAGAAGGGCGAGGGCGGCAAGTTCGTCGCCGATGGTAACCTCATCTCCGGCGTCGGCAAGCTGCCGTTCAACACCGATGGCGGCGGCCTCTGCAGCAACCATCCCGTCAATCGCGGCGGCATGACCAAGATTCTCGAAGCCGTGCGCCAGCTGCGCGGCGAAGCCCATCCCAAGGTGCAGGTGCCGAACTGCGATCTGGCGATCGCCCATGGCACCGGAGGCCTGCTCGGCGTGCGTCACGCCGCATCGACCGCCATTCTGGAGCGCGTGTAATGACTGAAGCCAAGAAGTATCCAACGCCCGCCGGCAATCCTGAATCGCAGCCGTTCTGGGATGCGGCCAAGGACGGCAAGTTCATGATCAAGCGCTGCACCACCTGCGGCGAAGCGCATTTCTTCCCGCGCGCGATCTGCCCGTTCTGCTTCTCCGACAAGACCGAGTGGGAGCAGTCGTCGGGCGAGGGCGAGATCTATACCTACAGCCACATGCGCAAATCAGCGACCGGCCCTTACGTGATCGCTTATGTGACGCTGAAGGAAGGCCCCTCGGTGCAGACCAACATCGTCGATTGCGATCCGGGCAGTCTGAAGATCGGCCAGAAGGTGAAACTGGTGTGGAAGCAGACCGACGGCGCACCGCTGCCGTTCTTCACGCCGGCCTGACGACACACTCACATTGCCGCCGCTCGATCATGTCGGGCGGCGGCAATCGATTTTATTGCTGACAACAAACAAGAAACCGGGAGTGACCAATGCCTATCGTCTACGAAGAGCTGATGGCGATGAAGAATATCGGCCAGAAATATTCCTGGACCGATCGCGAAGTCATGCTCTACGCCTATGGTATCGGCATGGGCGCCGACCCGATGAATGAGACCGAACTCGCTTTCGTCAATGAAGGCACCTATACGCCGCGTGCGCTGAAGGTTGTCCCGACCTTCGCCTCGGTGGCCGCCTGGGGCTCGGGTCCCGGCGACATGAAGCTGAACCGCGTGATGGTCGTCGACGGCGAACGCGACATCACCTTCCACAAGCCGCTGCCCGTCGAGGCAAAGATCACCGCTGACTCCTCGGTGCTCGGCGTGTTCGACAAGGGCAAGGACAAGGGCGCGGTGATCCTGCACCAGACCATTTTGCGCGACGAGAAGGGCGAAGCCCTCGCGACCCTTGTGGCCTCGCGTTTCGCCCGTGGCGATGGCGGCTTCGGCGGTCCGTCGGAAGGCCAGCCTGAGCCGCATGCAATGCCGAAACGTGCGCCGGACCGGACCGTCGATATCTCGACGCGGCCCGATCAGGCACTGGTCTATCGACTCTGCGGCGACCGGAATCCGCTGCACAGTGATCCGGAGTTTGCCAAGAAGGCTGGCTTCCCGCGTCCGATCCTGCACGGCATGTGCACCTATGGCATCACCTGCCGCGGCGTGCTGCAGACCTATGCCGACTACGATCCCTCGGCGTTCAAGCAGCACGCGGTACGGTTCTCGTCGCCGGTGTTTCCGGGCGAGACCGTGAGCATGGACCTGTGGAAGGACGGCAATGTCGTGTCGTTCGAAGCGAAGGTGAAAGAACGCGGCGTCACCGTGATCAAGAGCGGCAAGACGGTGCTGGCTTAGACCTCTCGGCTGTCGTCCCCGCGAAGGCGGGGACCCATAGCCTCAGGCAGCGTGGTCGAAATGGCAGAGTCGCCACGACCTCGCTTTAACTAACGCTACGGCTTGTATGGGTCCCCGCCTTCGCGGGGACGACGAAGAAAACGCAACGTCGATTGCGAGCTAAAGAACGATAAAAAACATCACAGGGAGCGCGTCATGGGTCTTCTCGACGGCAAGGTTGCGATCATCACAGGCGCCGGTGGCGGCCTCGGTGAAGCCTACGCCAAACTGTTTGCGCGCGAGGGCGCATCCGTCGTGGTCAACGATCTCGGCGGCCCGCGCGATGGTTCCGGCTCCGATCTTTCCATGGCGCAACAGGTCGTCGACGCCATCGGGAAAGAGGGCGGCAAGGCCATTGCCAACGGCTCTGACATCTCGACCATATCAGGCGGCCAGTCGGTGTACGACGACGCAATCAAGGCCTTCGGCAAGGTCGACATTCTCGTCAACAATGCCGGCATCCTGCTCGACCAGACCTTCGCCAAGGCTTCGGAAGCGGCATGGGACAAGGTGATGAAGGTGCATCTCAAAGGCACGTTCTGCGTCACCCAGCCGGTCTTCAAGTGGATGAAGGAAAACGGCGGCGGCGTCATCGTCAACACGTCCTCGACCTCGGGCCTGATCGGCAATTTCGGCCAGAGCAATTACGGTGCGGCCAAAGGCGGCATCTGGGGCCTGTCCAATGTGCTGGCCATCGAGGGTCGCAAATACAACATCCGCGTGTGGACGCTGGCGCCGGGCGCGCTGACCCGCATGACGGCCGACCTGCCGCGCTATATCGAAAATCCCGGCGCGGCGCTCGGCCCGGACGGCATCGCACCGGCGGTGCTCTACATGGTCAGCGATCTCTCCGGCAGCCAAACGGGGAAGGTGCTCGGCGTCTCCGGCCCGCGCGGCGTCCGCGAAATGAAGATGATGGAAATGGAAGGCTGGAAACCGCCCCATGACGGCTGGAGCGCGCAGGACGTGGTCACCCATGCCGGCGAGATCTTCTTCTCGGAGGAGGCGAGCCAGCACGGGGCACGGCGTTTTTGAGGGGCATCTAGGCCCGGTTCGGGCGGACAGGCGGGATATTTCCCGGTAGAATGCCGGCATCCATTCACAGAGGCCCATGATGAAACTGACCGCCAAAGCCGCAGGCACCTTCGCCATCGCACCGACCCCGTTCCTTGACGACGGCCGCATCGACGACAAATCGATCGACGGCCTGACGGATTTCTACGCCCAGGTCGGCTGCAACGGTGTGACCGTGCTCGGCATCATGGGCGAGGCGCCGAAGCTCGAGGGTGTCGAATCCGAGGCCGTCGCCACCCGCTTCATCAAGCGCGCCGGCGACAAGATGCAAATCATCGTCGGTGTTTCCGCCCCCGGTTTCGCCGCCATGCGTTCGCTGGCGCTCAAATCGATGGATGCGGGCGCTGCCGGTGTCATGATCGCCCCGCCGCCGCATCTGCGCACCGACGACCAGATCACCAACTATTTCAAGGGCGCTGTCGAAGCGATCGGCGACGATGTGCCGTGGGTGCTGCAGGATTACCCCCTGACCCTCAGTGTGGTGATGACCCCCGCCGTGATCCGCAAGATCATCATGGACTCCAAGTCCTGCGTGATGCTCAAGCACGAGGACTGGCCGGGCCTGGAGAAGATCACCGCGCTGCGTGGCTTCCAGAAGGACGGCAGCTTGCGCGAAACCTCGATCCTCACCGGCAATGGCGGAGTCTTTCTGGATTTCGAAATGGAACGCGGCGCCGATGGCGCGATGACCGGTTATGCCTTCCCTGAGCTGCTGATCGACGTCGTCAATCTCTCGAAGAAGGGCGAGCGCGACAAGGCGCATGATCTGTTCGACGCCCATCTGCCGCTGATCCGCTACGAGCAGCAGCTCGGCATCGGCCTCGCGGTCCGCAAATACGTGCTGCAGAAGCGCGGCGTCATTGCCTCGGCCGCGCAGCGCAAGCCGGGTGTGGCGATCACGGCGCAGGCGAAGGCGGAAGTCGATTATCTCCTCTCGCGTGTGGCACGCTACGACAAACGCGCGAACATCGCGCCGCAGTCGAGTGCGGCGGGCTAGGTAACAAAAGAGCTGTCGAAGTTCGTCATGCCCGGCCTTGTGCCGGGCATCCACGTCTTCGCCGGCCCAAGACGTGGATGGCCGGGACAAGCCCGGCCATGACGACCGAAAGGTCAACAACAAGAGACACGGCATCCAAGAATGCCGATCAGGGAGAAACTGAATGCCAAGCGAGCCCGGCGTTGTGCGTCCCGCTTCCACCATCCTGCTGCTGCGCAAGGGTGAAACCGACGCCATCGACGTCTTCATGATGGTGCGGCACTATCAGATCGAATTCGCATCCGGTGCGCTGGTGTTTCCAGGCGGCAGTGTCGATGCCGGAGATCGCGAGATCGGCACACAGCCGAAACTCTATAGCGGCGGTGAAGGTCTCGATCCCGATACGCTGGCGTTCAAGATCGCCGCGATCCGCGAGACCTTCGAGGAAAGCCGCATCCTGCTGGCGCGGCCGCGCGGTTCTAGCGACCTGATCGCCGCGACGAAGGCGAGCGCCATCGCGGATCAGCATCGCGACGCGCTGAACGAGGGCAAGGTCAAGTTTGCCGACATCATCGTCGAGAACGATCTGGAGCTCGCGCTCGATTTGCTGGTGCCCTACGCACACTGGATCACGCCGGAAGGCATGAAGAAGCGTTTCGACACCTGGTTCTTCCTCGCCGAGGCGCCGCCCGAACAGGTCGGCATGCATGACGGCAAGGAGTCCACGGACTCGATCTGGCTGTCGCCACGCGAAGCGCTGGAAGGCGGCGCCTCGGGCCGTTTTACGCTGCCGTTTCCAACCACGCGCAATCTCATCAAGCTCGGCAAGCAGCCCAGTGTCGCCGGGGCACTCGACGACGCCAATCGCAGCACGATCATCAGCGTCACGCCCATCGTCACGCGCGATGGCGACAAGCGCCAGCTGCGGATTCCGATCGAGGCGGGCTATGACGGCGAGGTGTTCGAATTGACCGGCGCGCCGTAGCGCTCAGGTCTATCCCGCCCTGGCTTGCGGCGCCGCTGCGGCATTCTCCCAGAACGGCCGTCGCAGCTCGCGCTTCAGCACCTTGCCTGCACCCGACAGGGGGAACGGCTCGCTGCGGACATCGACACTGCGCGGGCACTTGTAGCCGGCGATCTTCTCCTTGCAGAAGGCGATGATCTCGGCGGCATTGACACTCGCATCGGGTTTCTGAATGACAAAGGCATGTACGGCCTCGCCCCATTGCGGGTCGGGAATGCCGATCACGGCACATTGCGCCACGGCCGGATGTTGTGCGACGACATTCTCGACCTCGGTGGAATAGACGTTCTCACCGCCCGAGATGATCATGTCCTTCATGCGGTCGACGAGATAGATATAGCCTTCGTCGTCCATGTAGCCGCCGTCGCCGGTGTGCATCCAGCCATCGATGACGGCCTTGGCTGTTTCCTCCGGTCGCTCCCAATAGCCCATCATGACATTCTGGCCGCGCACGGCGACTTCGCCGACCTCGCCATTTGGCACAGGATTGCGATTGGCATCGACGATGCGCGCCTCGCAGCCGATCGCCGCCCGGCCGCAGGCGCGCTGGCGGTTTTTCGCCGCAGCTTGCTCGCCGACATGCTGATCCCATGGCAGATGCGTCGCCAGCGGGGACAATTCGGTCATGCCGTAAAGCTGATGGAATTCGGTGCCGGGCATTCCGGCCATCGCGCGCTTCAGAAGAGCATCGTTGATGGGCGATGCGCCATACATCATGAGTTTTAGTGAGGAGAGATCGGCTGTCTTGAATGCGGGGTGATCGACCAGCATCTGGATCATAGTCGGGACGATCAACGTGGCCGATACTTTCTCGCGGGCGATGGTCTGCATCACCAGCTCCGGATTGAACATGCGGACAATGACATTGGTGCCGCCAGAGGCCAGCGAGGTGAACATCACACCGCCATTGGCGACGTGAAACATCGGTGCGGCATTGAGATAGATCGAACCGTAGGGCAGGAGCCCTTCGCTCATCATATGCAGCGAGTTGCTCATGATGTTGCCATGGCTCAGCATCACGCCCTTGGAACGACCGGTCGTTCCGCCGGTGTAGAAAATGCCGGCCAGTTCCTCCCGGCCGCGCATGGCATCCGGAATGGGTGACGTCGTCTCGACAAGCTCATCATAGTCGTGCGCTTCGGCCGGACTTGTATCGTCATCGGCATAGACCAGCGTGAGCGGCATGGCCTTCGACAGTTCGACGCCCATGGCCGCGAACGCACTGTCGACGACCAACGCGCTGGCGCGGCAGTCGAGCAGGGAGTCGAGAATTTCGGCCTGGCTCCAGCGCACATTGGTCGGCACGATCACAGCGCCGGCCCAGGCGATGCCCAGATAGAGCTCGAGATAGCGGTCGGAATTCAGCATCAGCACCGCCACGCGGTCGCCGTGCTTGACGCCAAGCTTTTGCAGCGCACCGGCGAGACGCGCAACGCGATCACCAACCTCGCGCCATGTTCGGCGACGATCGCCGTCGATGGTGGCTATTGTCTGCGGGCTGGTTTGCAGCGCACGGCGCAGGCCCTGCGTGATGTTCATGGCGTTTCCCCTCGATACTACGGATGCTGTGCGCATCTCTGTCGCGCGATCATAACGATAGGTGAGGGACGGGCAAGCGTGGTCGATCGCTTATATCTCACCAGATGGTTCAATAAATCTCCGCGATCTTTGCGATGCAAAACGCGAGAGAAAAATCTGGAGCTGTTCTGATCTGTTGACGATTCAACTCCTGCGCGTAACATCGCGACAGGCCCGCCAGAGGCCATTGGGAGTGAAATGCATGAGACAGCTTGCTCGTCGGGGCGCGTCTTCGCGTCCATTTTTCAACGGGACACTCAACTCACATATAGTACTGCACCGTTGGCTCCGAACATCCATCAGGGTAGCGCTTGGCGCGACGTTGTTGGGCGGAGCTGCCAACGCACAGACCAAGGGTACACCGGATCATATCAAGGCGGTTACATCGGCAATCGATAGTGCCGCGATCACGGCCAATACGGCGACGTCAAAGGACTGGCCGACTTACGGCCTCGATTATGCCGAGACACGTTTCAGCAAGCTCAATCAGATCACGGCCGAGAACATCAAAGATATCGGCCTGATGTGGACCTATAACCTGGAATCCATCCGCGGCGTCGAGGCGACGCCGCTGGTCGTCGATGGCATCATGTATGTGTCGGCACCATGGAGTGTGGTGCATGCGGTCGATGTGCGCTCCGGCAAGCGGATCTGGACATTCGATCCGGGAGTGGATCGTGAGAAGGGCTATCGCGGCTGCTGCGACGTCGTGAATCGCGGCGTCGCGCTCTACAAGGGTAAGGTGTTCGTGGGGGCCTATGACGGCCGGCTGGTCGCGCTGGATGCTGCGACCGGCACGAAGGTCTGGGAGAAGGACACCGTCATCGATCGCAAGATGTCCTATACGATCACGGGCGCGCCGCGCGTGTTCAACGGCAAGGTGGTGATCGGCAATGGCGGCGCCGAATATGGCGTCCGCGGCTATGTCACGGCCTACGACGCCGAGACCGGCAATCAGGCATGGCGCTGGTTTACGGTGCCCGGCGATCCTGCAAAGCCGTTCGAAGACGACTCGATGGCTGCCGCGGCGAAGACGTGGGATCCCGCCGGCAAATACTGGGTCAATGGCGGCGGCGGCTCAGCATGGGATACGATCACCTTCGATCCCGACCTGAACATGGTCTATATCGGCACCGGCAACGGCTCGCCGTGGAATCGCAATCTGCGCAGTCCGGGAGGCGGCGATAATCTCTATCTCGGCTCAATTGTCGCGCTGAATGCCGATACCGGGAAATATCTCTGGCACTATCAGGAAACGCCCGGCGACAACTGGGACTACACCTCGACGCAGCCGATGATCCTCGCCGATCTCACCATCGACGGCGCGCCGCGCAAGGTGGTGCTGCATGCGCCGAAGAACGGCTTCTTCTTCGTCATCGACCGCACCAACGGCAAGTTCATCTCTGCCAAGAACTTCGTCGATGTGAACTGGGCAACCGGCTACGATGCCAGTGGAAGACCGATCGAGGTGCCGGAAGCCCGCTCGCCGGACAAATCCTTCGACAGCATTCCCGGACCGTTCGGCGCTCACAACTGGCACCCGATGTCGTTTAATCCGCAAACCGGGCTGGTCTATCTGCCGGCACAGGGCGTGCCTTTGAACCTCACGGGTGAGAAAACGCTGGTGCAGAATGCGCAGGGCTCGAACAAGTTCGGCGGCACCACGGGCTGGAATGTCGGCTTCTCGCTCAATGCCGAGCCGCCGAAGAACCCGCCATTCGGTCGCCTGATCGCGTGGGATCCGGTGAAGCAGAAAGAAGCATGGCGCGCCGAATATATTGCGCCCTGGAATGGCGGCACGCTGACGACGGCCGGCAATCTCGTGTTCCAGGGGACCGCGGACGGCCGCTTCATCGCCTATAACGCCAAGACGGGTGAGAAGCTCTGGGAAACGCCGGTCGGCACCGGCGTGGTGGCCGCACCTGCGACCTATATGGTCGATGGCGTGCAATATGTCTCGGTGGCGGTCGGGTGGGGCGGCGTGTTCGGCATCACCCAGCGCGCGACGGATCGTGAGGCACCCGGCACGGTTTACACCTTTGCCATCGGCGGCAAGGCGCCGCTGCCTGTCTTCACCAAGTACCAGATCGGCAATCTGCTGACCGGCGTGAAATACGATCCCACCCACGTCCCGGAGGGGACTTCGATCTACGTTAATGCCTGTGCGACCTGCCACGGCGTGCCCGGCGTGGACAAGGGCGGCAATGTTCCCAATCTTGGCTACGTGTCGACCGAGACCATCACCAACCTGAGGGACATCGTCTTCAACGGGCCATTCAAGGACAAGGGCATGCCTGATTTTACCGGCAAGCTCACGGAAGCGGACGTGGTCAAGATCCAGGCCTTCATCCAGGGCACCGCCGACGCCATACGGCCAAAATAGACACCATGCTGGACGGTTCGGCCCGATCGGGCCGTCCAGCATGTTCCCCCCGCGCCTGAAGTCGGGATATATTGGGACGCTCTGAAGTCCGGTCCCACAACCATGTCCTCTGCCATTACGGCATTCTTTCAGCGGGTCCGATCGTCCTCGCTCTCGATCGGCCAGCTGACCTTCAGCGGGTTCCTGCTGGTGCTGACGGTGATCCTCATCACCAGCATCGCCAGCGTGGTCGCGATCCGTCATATCGACAATACCTTCGCCGAGCTTCAGCGCCTGCAGACCGTTGGCGATCTGGCCGAGGATATCGACCGCCGCCTGACCAGGCTGCGGCTGGCCGCGCGCGATTTTGTCACCGATCCCGATACGCAACCCGAGAGGGTCTCACAGGCTGCCACGGCGCTCGGCGATCTCCTGAAGAAGACCCGGATCGAGCTTGCGCCTGAGCAGCGCGACATGATTGACGGCGTCGACGCCCGCCTGATCAAGTATCGCGAGGGGATCGAACGCGTCTCGTCGATGATTGCGCGCCGCTCTGCCTTGCTGGCGACGTTGCCGCCGCTGCGCGAGCAATTCGAGAATGCCATTCCGGATGTGACGAATTCCAACGGCGCCAAGGCGATGTTCCGGGCGCAGAACGAGATCGCTGCCGCCTTGCTGGCGCGCGATCCTGTCGGGGCCGAGCAGGCCGCGCAGCGCATGCGCGCGCTACCAGTCAGTACACCCGCGCTTCGTGCGGCCTCCGATGCCTATACCGATGCGATCATCGCGATTTCGGAGACCGAGAGCGAGATCGCCGATCTCGACAGGGACGTGCTCGGGGCGGAAGGCCGCCTGATCGGCCGGGTGACCGAATTGTTGCGAGAGCTTAGCGCCCGTCGCGGCCGGGTCCTGTCGCGTGAATTTGCGCACACGCTGACCGAGGCGAGATGGCAAAGTATCATTCTTGGCACTGCCGGCGTTCTCGTTGGCTTGCTGGCGGCACTGTTCGTGGTGCGGCGGATCGTGAAGCCGCTGAAGGCGATTGCCAGGTCGATCCGTGCGCTGGCCGGTGGCGCCAAGCACACGCCGATCCCGGCTATGGATCTGGAGAATGAAATCGGTGACATCGCGCGCGCCGCGGAGGTGTTCCGCAAAACGCTGGTCGACGCCGATGCCGCGCGTGAGGCAGCCTTGCATGCGTTGGCCGAGCAGAAGCTGGCGGAAGAAAGTTATCGCAAGCTGTTTGAAGGATCCGTCGACGGCATCTATGTGACGACGCCGGCAGGCGCGCTGCTCAATGCCAATCCGGCACTGGCGCGGATGATGGGGTATGATTCACCGGAAGACCTGATCCGCGCCACGCTGGATATCTCGCGCAACATCTATGTCGATCCCGCGGCGCGCGCCGAGTATCAGCAGCGCATGGAAAGCGACGGCATGGTGCGCGAATTCGAGTATCAGGTCCGTCAACGGCACGACGCGATCCTCTGGCTGTCGGACAGCGCCACGGCGGTTCGCGACGAGAATGGCGAGGTTGTGCGATATGAGGGAACGGTCCGCGACATTACTGATCAGAAGCATGCCGAAGCGGCGATCAGGGAAGGCCGCAGGTTGCTGCAGCAGGTCATCGACACCGTTCCTGCCGTCATCAATGTAAAGGACACCGATCTGCGATACGTCCTGATGAACCGCTATATGGCGGGGATTTTCGGCATCGAGCCCGGTGACGCGATCGGGAAAACCACCGGCGAGCTGATGACGCGCTTTGGCGCGTCGAAGACCGACTCGCCTGACAAGATGGTGCTGGCGACCAGGAAGGGCCTCGGTTTCTACGAGGAAGAATACAAGGATGCTGCCGGCGTGATGCGGCAGTGGCTGGTCAACAAGCTGCCCTTGCTGACGGCCGATGGCGATATCCAGAACATCGTGACCGTGGCGCTCGATATCGGCCAGCGCAAGCGCAGCGAGCAGGAGATGCTCAAGGCCAAGGACGCCGCCGAGACGGCGCTACGCAATCTGCGTGAGACGCAGAATTCCTTGATCGAGGCGGAGAAGCTCGCGGCGCTTGGGCGGCTGGTTGCCGGTGTGGCCCATGAGGTCAACAATCCCGTGGGCATCAGCCTGACCGTGGCGTCATCGCTGGAACGCAAGATCGCGCTGTTCGGCGAGGAGGTTGCGCGCGGCGAACTGCGCCGCTCGACCCTGACCGAATTCATCGAGTCCAACCGCGACGCGGCGGCGCAGTTGGTCGCCAATCTCAATCGCGCGGCTGAGTTGATCCAGTCGTTCAAGCAGGTTTCCGCTGACCGCAATTATTCCGACCAGCGCGTCTTTGATCTCGCCGATCTCACCGAGCAGGTGGTGATGAGTTTGAAGCCGGGATTACGGAAACAGAAGCTGGCGCTTTCGGTCGACTGCAAGCCGGGACTGACGATGAACAGCTATCCGGGCCCATATGGTCAGGTGCTGACCAATCTGTTCCTCAATTCCGTCGCTCATGCATTTCCCGATGGCAATGGTGGCTCGGTCGAGATCAAGGTGCAGGAAGCCGGCAACGATCATGTGGAAATTCTTTTCGCGGATAATGGCGTCGGCATGAGCCCTGAGGTTCGGCGGCGTGCTTTCGATCCGTTCTTCACGACGCGCCGGGATCAGGGTGGCACGGGCCTGGGCCTGCACATCGTCTACAGTATCGTCACCAGCCGCCTCGGTGGTCGTCTGCATCTGCAGTCCGACCCGGGGCAGGGAACGCGCATCCAGATCATCCTGCCGCGCGTTGCGCCGCTGGAGATGGCTGCGGAATAGCGGATGCTGCTACTGCTGAAATTCCGCAAGCTTGCGCAGTGTCGCGCGAAATATCTGGCTGTGCTTGCCGACGAGCGCTGTGCCGTTCATCGTCGCCGACGTATCCGTGAAAGTACCCGACAGACCGATGCCGACCGGTTGGCTCTGGCCGCCGAACAGTGGGCTCATGTTAGGGCTGGGCGTATGCTGCATGACAGATACCTCGCCCTTGAAGGTGCCGGCTTCCTTGTTGAGCACATAGGTGCCGACGTAGAACAGGTATGCGTCACCGCCGAGCAGCTCGCCTTCGCGAAAGGTTACAACACCGCTGCCCTTGCCTGAACGCCCGTCGAGAAGCTCGACATGGATCGAGTAGAGTCCGTTCTTCATAATAGCCCGATGGCGCGAACCCGTCCCTTGGTTGCGCAATCAGAAGTATTGCAAAGACCGTATACCAACGTCAACGCATTCGCGTGATGTTGGTATACGAGCGAAAACCGAGTGACGCAGGCGCGTTCGCTTGCCGCCTTGGCACTTCGTGACGAGGGCGTTCTTAAATACCTCTGCCATTGAAGTTATCACCACAAATTCGCTGCAGTGCGAAGAGAGCCTGCCGGTGCTAACGGAGAATCGCCTATCGTTTTGATCGGGCGTCTGCCGCGAAGTTGAAGCGCAGCCGCTCTTCGATAGTCGTATGATCCGCTTTGCGTGAGTGACTACGGAAGAGGCGGGTACGTTGCCCGTGACAAATCTGAACATCATTGTGCCGGCCGGGGGCTGGAGCAAGCAAATGAGCGACTGGAAGACTTCCGGCGCCGACGCGCCGTGTTCGCCAACTACTATCTCTCACGATCGACGCGTCCGGCGTCGTGCAGGCTGGCTGAAGCTGGGAGCGCCGACCTTGTGTGTTGCGGCTCTGTTATCAGTGCCGCTGATGCAATCGGTCGCTGCGCGCGATCGCGGACAATTCGCCAACACCAGCCCCGATCTGAAAGCCTGGTTCGATAGTCTGCGCAGCGGCAAGGGGCCGTGTTGTTCCGATGCAGACGGCAGCGCCGTCAGCGATGTGGATTGGGAATCCAACAGCGGGCACTACAAGGTGCGGATCGACGGGATGTGGCTCGACGTACCTGACGAAGCTGTCATCACGGTGCCGAACCGCGTCGGTCGCACTATGGTGTGGCCGATACAGGGCTCGTCCGGCACAGTGATCCGCTGTTTCATGCCAGGTAGCATGACGTAGCCGGTCACGATGCCCGGCGGCTCGATGCGAGCGCGGCGATCAGCGAAATCGCCGCGAGGATGATCACCACTGCGCCATAGATATCGAGGGTCAGCGGCAGGCCGAATGTCGGTATCGCCAAGCCTGCAACAATGGTTGGCAGGCTAAAGGCGAGATAGCAGATGATGAAAATCACTGAGAGCAATCCGGCACGCTCCTGTGCAGGCACGAGCGGCACAACGGTCCGGATGCTGCCGAAGAATCCGGCGCCGAAGCCAAAGCCGGCGATGACGGTGCCGACCAATAGTTGCGGGATGCTTTGTGTGTAGACCCCAGCCAGCGTGATCAACACGCCGAGAATAAGACATGCCATGCTGCGGATCATAATGGTGGTGCCGGGCCATTTACGCACCACCAGCATCGACGCGGCGCCGCTCAAGGTCAGCGTCGTCACGGCAAGACCGCCGAGGAGAGGCGAATTCAATCCGGTGATGAGCCGGAGCAGCGAGGGCATCAGCGATAAATAGAATCCGCCCAACGCCCAGACGGCAATGTTGCCCGGCGAGACCAGGGTCAAGGGTTGTCGCACGTGAGGCGGGACGGTGACGATTGGCCGGAGCGACGCCCACGCGCCGGATCGACGAACGACCGTTTCCGGCATCCACCACAGCAGAACGGCTTGTAGGAGCGTTACTGCGAGGAGCAGCAGATAAACCAGCTGCGTCGGCATTGGCGCGTAGCTGACGAGTATGCCGGATAGCAAGGCGCCGATGCCTGTGCCCGTTACAGGCGTCAGGCTGTTCATCAGCGATCCATGCGCGCGGTTCAGGTCGAGCATGGCAGCACCGATGGTGCCGAAGGCAATGCCGGTTGCAAATCCCTGAATGGTGCGGGCGGTGATCAGTGCCACGACGGAATCTGCCGTAATGAAAACCAGCAGCGCCACGACATTCAGGATCAGCGCCGAGAACATCACGGGCCGGCGACCGATGTAATCCGACAATCCCCCCACCGTTAGCAACGCGATCAGCAGGCTGAGCGCGTAGGCGGAGAACACCGTCGTGACCATCACCGGCGATAGATGCCAGTGGTCTTGATAGATCCGGTAGAGCGGTGTCGGCGCGCTTGCGAACATGGCGACAGTGCCGAGTGTTGCGATCTGAAAAACAACGGCAGCGCGACGCGTCATCACGCCTTTCGGCCGGGCGTCGAGATTGCTGGACATCGGGGAAAGGGCCTAATGGACGAAGTGGGACAAGCCCAATGGTCGCTTCCGTCCTCGATTGATTTTACCGCTGTCCGCGGCTCGCTCAGGTGATGCGCGCGGCAATAGCAGAGAAAGATGATGCATGCACGGCGAGGCCTTCACAACGGCGGCTGGCTCGCGCGGCCTGTGCGAGATTGCATGGCTCGTCTGGATCGCGCCCCTTAACACGGCGCGAATCTTTCCTATACTCAAGGTGTCACGAACAATGAAAGGAGGTGGTCCAGTGTCTAATTCCAAGCGCTGTCACCTCGCTGAGGCCGCCCGCTAGGCTCACTCTTTGAGCTTCGCAAGGGCGCCCTCGGCGCCTGGTTCAGCGAGAACAGGGAAAGGGCGCGCCGAGTGATCGGTGCGCCCTTTCTTCTGGCCTCGAAGCTCGGCAGGCCAAGAATATGGTGCTTGATCTGCAGGCTATCCGTGACAATCTAGCAGACGTTGCTTGTGTCCGGAGTAGCAGCAATGCCGGGAACACCGCGCGATCTGGCGGAGAGAATGGCAGCGCGCCAGCAGCGGCGTGCCATCGATGACGGCTATGTGCGCGAGAGCTTCACACAGCCACGCGAAAACGCCCGCAAGACGGCGCGGGCGTTTCTGGATCGGTTCCCGAAGCAAGCCTATATGAGCGAAGTCGAGCGCTGGCGCGAGCTGCCAGACGGCGACATCGAATTTACGATGCGGCGGCTGCGGACCGCTGATTGAGCTGACAAGCGGCAATCATCCGACTGATGTCGTGCTCGCTCATGCCCTTGGCGTCCGATTTTTCGACTGTATCGGCGGCACATGCGTGGATCGCATAGCCGATATCGAGAAGACGACGTGGCGGATCTTCCTCGCCCAGGCCGACCTCTATCACCAAGCCTCTCTCGACGGCATGCCGCCAGACATCCGATTTATTGGGGAAGGCCTTGCTGACTTTGACCGAGTTTGAAAACAGCGCGTAGGGCATGCGGCAACCTCCGTTGTGAGGCGATAACGCGGAATATGGCATCCGGTTGCACTGCAGCAAGCCCGACTTTCGTCGTCCACGAAGTCGTGATGATAAATCGGCCGTCAGTCCCGCTGGGTAATCTGCAGTTCCAGCAGCGCCATGGTCTGGAGCATCGTGGGATCGCGTTCGCCCTCGCGCGTCGTCCGCAGAATACTTTCGGCGATGCATTGAACATGGGACGAGTTGACGGGATGCGGCAGCGTGGACACAGCCCCGTCGAGCGCCTGTTGCATCACTGAGATCGTGTCGGGCGGAAATGCGGCATGAGAAAAATTCTTCACGGTGGCTCCCGGGTTCAAACGGACAAACGCACCCAACTGTTGACGGGACAAGAATTGACGCGCGCGGATGTTCCTGCCGCAAAGTTGGGCAGATCCGGGCAGCGGCGTCAGCTGCCAAGTTCCAGAAATTGTCGCAGGGAGGTCAGGATTCGGTGTCAGCCGGCCGGACGGCTTTCTTCTTGGCGCCCTGTCGCAGGAATGTCGCGCCGATCTCCTCGCCATTGACCCAGGCCAGCTCGCAGCGCCGGAACGCCAGTCCGGTGGACGATAGCAGCAGGAAGAACTCCTTGAGATTGATGCCCTCGATCGAGCTCTCGACGATCAGGCGCGCGCCCGTTTCGGACACGTCCATGATGCGGCAGCTGCGGCGCCATGTGCCGTCGATGGCCATGAGCCAGACAGGGAAACCGCGCTCGAACGCGACGCGGCCAGCATTTGGTTTTTCAGGGATCATCGACGCGCTTCCTTGGCGCCGGAATTGTAAATTGGAGGTGGTAACGGCTGGTAAATACCGCTGACGGCGGCCTTTGCCGTTCGGCAAGCCACCGAGATGCTGGTTTGAAAGGACGCCGCGCCCCACAGCCTCATTTGGCTCAGTGGCGCAACCGTAACGACGGGTTCCAGACGCGGCGGTTTGTGGGGATGCGCGTTAACGGAATGGTCACAGGCAGGTGCAATGTAAAGTGGTATTCATGGCTGTTGAACAGCTTGGGCGGAGCGCCGTACTGCATGAACACGCCAGCTGCTCTCATATCTGCCGGCGTGGGCGTAGCGTTTTTTGCGGCCGCATCCGCGTTCTATTATCAGCCGTCCTTCATTCGGCCTGACTACGCGCTGGATGCCGTCCTGACGACCAATCATTCGAAGGCGCGTGCTGCGGTTACGCGACTCTTGCTGAATCCGTCATCTGCGCAATTCGATGGCTTGCGGTCGGTCCAGGTCGTTGCCGGGAAGTATGTTTGCGGCACCGTGAACGCCAAGGACAGATCGGGGAGTTACCGCGGGCATCGTGCCTTCGTCTACGCGGTTGCCATCGACTTTGCGCGTATCGACGATGACGGAGAGATCGCGCAACGGCACGATGCGTACAAGGCCTGTCCGGTCTCTGAAGAAGAAGAGAAGCTGGCTCAACAGAAGATCGGAATATCACCGGGGGCGCTCCAGGCGATCAAGCTGGTTCAAAAGACGCTGCCGACAGCCGATCCGTCAGTGCTCACGGACATGGCGTCGCAACTATCACCTGCGGGCAGTGGACCGGCCGGGACGACCGAGCAGCAACTCGGCCGTCTGGCAGGCCAACCCGGCTCGGGCGGGCAGCAATCGGGAAACCAGACATTCAAAACCACGCCCAGTCTTGAATCCGACTGGCGTTCCGACAAGCCGCCGACCGCCTGGCCAGTCTTTCCGCCGAACCACGTGCTGGCGAAGCCTGTGCAGAAACGCACAAATGCCGAGGCGTTGGTGCTGGCAAAATCGGTTGAAGATCTCTGGGCGAAGTCCAAAGCGGGGACCTCATCTCAGCGGCCTTCGCCGGACGAAATTCGAGAGGCCCTCCGGGCCCTGATGGCCATCGATGCCAAGAGTGCGGAGTTTCCCCAAGCCTGGGCGGCATTCGTGCGGTTACGGACAATCGAGCGCGAAGCGAGCGCCTAATCCCCGGAAAAGCCGAATGAGCACAGGCGTTTAAGGGCATCTGTAATGGTGCACTCGGAGCGATTCGAACGCCCGACCCTCGGAATCGAAATCCGATGCTCTATCCAGCTGAGCTACGAGTGCGACGGCGGCACCATAGCGGCGAAAGTCGCAAAAGCTAGCCCCGCGATGCCGGGCGCAGCGGTTTTGCCTAACGTCAGGGCGCTCCTCGCTATAGTCTGCCGTCATGAATCAAGGCCGACTCAAATCCGGTCCGGTGGATTTCGTCCTGTCCGGGTGGCTACCGACCGCGCTGCTTCTGATCGTGACCTTGGTGGTCGGTCCCGCGCTGGGCGGCCTGTCGCGTCCGCTCTTCGTCGTTGGCTGCGCCGCTGCTGGCTGGCTGGCCTGGCAACGCAGCACCGCGGCTCATATCCAGTCGGCCATCCTGCTGTTTGCCTTCGCGCCATTCGTGCGGCGCGTGGTCGATGTGTCGGTGGGCTACGATGCGGCCAGCATCATGCTGATCGGGCCTATGCTGTTCATTCTGACGCCGTTACCTAGCCTGTGGACGTTGCTCTCATCCCGCGAGCAGTTGCGTGATCCCTGGCTGATCGCACCGGCTATCGTGCTGGCCTGCATCGCTTACGGTGCCATGCTGTCGATTTTCCAGAATGACTGGATGAGCGCGGCGACAGGTGCGTTGAAGTGGGCGGCACCTGTGCTTTACGGCATCGCTCTGCAGCAGCGCGCGAAGTCCGATGGCGAACTCGTCAATGCCATGGCGCGCATCTTTCTCGTGGTGCTGCCGCTCACGGGTCTCTATGGCATCTGGCAATATGTCGATCCGCCGAGTTGGGATCGGTTCTGGATGAACTACGCCTCGATCCTGTCGGCAGGCTATCCGCTGCCTTATATGGTGCGCGTCTTCAGCACAATGAACGGACCCGCCACTTACGCGACCTTCACCGCAACGGGACTGCTGTTGTTGGGCTTCCTGAGACCGGGCTGGCAGTCTCTGATTGCCCTGGCGCCCGCGGCACTGGGCCTGTTGCTGTCGCTGTATCGGACCGGCTGGATCGCGCTCGCGGTGGCCGTGATGTTCTGCATGGTGTTTCAATCCACGCGGCGGCGGGCTCTTGCAACCGGACTTGGCATCGTCGGCGCAGCCACGGCCGCGGTCCTGTTCACGCCATTTGGCGAAGTGATCACTGACCGGCTGCAGTCGCTCGGCAGCGGCTCCGAGGATGGCAGCGGCAACGAGCGTCTCGAAGAATTCGTGACGTTGTGGAATACGCCTGACAGCATGGTGGTGGGATCGGGCTTCAGCTTCACCGATATCGGTGTCGCAGGCACCATGCCGGTCGATGGCCAGATCATTGCGAGCTGGCTCACGCTCGGCATTCCCGTCGGACTGCTCTGTTTGGCCGCCTATATCTGGGTCGGGGTCTGGAGCACGTCTGCGGCATGGCGGATGCCGACCAAAGAAGGCGTGGTGCTCGGCGCCCTGTCGCTCGGCGGTATCCTGATTCACTTGCCCCTGACCAGTATCTCGTCAGGTGAGATATCCGCTCTGTTCTGGATGATCTTCGCGATGGCCTGTCCGCACGACCAGACTGTCAGGCCTGCCGAGGATGCCGCGATGTCCCTGCAGCAGGCGCAGCCTGGAATCCGGACCGGCAGAGTCTAGTCCGATCGGGCCGCCTGGCTGACAAGCGGAGCGGGTACAGGTCTGCGCTTAGGCAGCGGCGCGAGCCCGAGTGGTGCCAGCAGGTTAAGCCGCTGCAGCACGACATGGGCGACCATGGGCAAGATCACGCCGGCAGCGGTGCCCGCAAGGAGATAGACCCATGGCATGGGTGGCACGTGCAGCATCTGCATGATGATCCGCGTTCCGGATCCCGCCATGATATGCAGCACATAGATCGTCATGGACATGACGCCGACGAGTGCAAGCCAGCGATGCCGTGTTTCGTTGAGCAGCTTGCAAAGCAGCACCACGCTGCTGATGCCGAGAATACATGCCGGAAGCGAAGCCGCGCCATTTGCATCGAAGCTGGAGAGCTGTCCTCCAATGGCAACCGCAGCAGCGAAAGCGGCAGCGATCACAGTCAACATGGTCCAGCCCGTTCGCCCATGAGGCTGCCACGCCATCACGATGCGAGTTGCGTAGAGACCTGCGACATAGAACGGCAGGTGATGCATGGTGAGCGCAAGATCCGGCCGGATCGGCAACAGCATGAACACGATCAGGCCAGCGAGCGCGACGACAATCATGATGGTGCGATTGGGAATGAGCACCGCCAGTACATGGCAGATCATCAGGGCATACAGAAACCAGAACTGCGCCATCGGCCGATACCAGATCGCCGCGAGGTCGCTGGCTGTGATGGGAATATTGGCATTGCGCGATATTAGCATGATCACGCCTCCCTGGATCAGCGACCACAGAACATAGGGATAGGCGATCGTCCACGCCTTACTGGTGAGGAACTCTCGGGTGCCGCGTGCGAGGCTGTGCTGCACGTTCAGACCCGCGAGAAAGAAGAATAACGGCATGTGGAACGTATAGAGCGTATAGTTCATCCACTGCGCGAGCGACCCGTCAGGAAACAGATGCGGCGGTATCAAGCCGCCGAGCACGTGGCCATAGACCACGAGAATGACGCCTATACCGCGTGCAAAATCAATCCAGACCTGACGCGTGTGATCGCTTCGAGAGCCTGATGTTGCTGCCTGTTCGATTGGCGATAGTTGCATCGTGTGGGCGCCGCTGGTTCTGATGGTCTGGATCAGCAAGCCAATATACGCCGAGAGCCGTACGCCATCGTTAACGCCCATATGAGAAATAGTGCCCAGCCGTTCACAGGTCTTTAGCCGCAAACGGGGCTTGATTTCTCGGTCATTTCGGTGCCCATCTGCCCCGACAAGCCGCCGGCAAGCGGTTCTGTGCTCAACTGGTGCGCCGACACGTTCAAGGACCTCACGTGACTGACTACGTTCGCAAAATCCTGGATAGCCGCGTTTATGACGTTGCGGTCCAGACGCCGCTGGACCCGATGGTTCGGCTGACCGCGCGCATGGGAAGCCCCGTGCTGCTCAAGCGCGAGGATTTGCAGCCGGTGTTCTCGTTCAAGATTCGCGGCGCGTACAACCGTATTGCGGGACTGTCCGCGGAGCAGCGCGCGGCCGGCGTGATTTGCGCGTCGGCAGGCAATCACGCGCAAGGCGTGGCGCTGTCGGCACAGCGACTTGGCATCAAGGCAACCATCGTGATGCCGGTGACCACGCCGCCAATCAAGATCGATGCAGTCAGATATTATGGCGGCAATGCCGTGCTGTTCGGCGACACGTTCGACGAAGCAGCGGCGTATGCGCGCAAGCTCGAGGCCGAGCAGAATCTGACTTTCGTGCATCCCTATGATGATCCCGAGGTGATCGCGGGGCAGGGCACCATCGGCATGGAAATCCTGCAGCAGCATCCCGATCCGATCGAGGCGGTGTTCGTGCCGATCGGCGGCGGCGGGCTTGCGGCGGGCGTTGCGTCCTTCATCAAATTCCTGCGTCCGGAGACCAAGGTCATTGGTGTCGAGCCAGTGGATGCCGCATCGATGAAAGCCGCGATAGATGCTGGCGAGCGCGTCGTTCTCAATCGCGTCGGTCTGTTCGCCGACGGTGTGGCCGTGCGTCAGGCCGGGGTCGAAACATTCCGTCTCTGCCGTGAATTGCTCGATGATGTGATCACGGCCGACACCGACGAGATGTGCGCTGCCATCAAGGATATCTTCGAGGATATGCGCGTGATTGCGGAGCCAGCCGGCGCTTTGGCGCTGGCAGGATTGAAGAGCTATGCCGCGAGCAATCCCACGCGCACCGGTGCGCTGATCGCTATCAACAGCGGCGCCAACATGAACTTCGATCGTCTGCGCCATGTTGCCGAACGCGCGGAGGTGGGTGAGGCCCGCGAGATCCTGCTTGGCGTCACCATTCCGGAACAGCCGGGCAGCTATCGCCGCTTCATCCAGACCATCGGCAATCACACGATCACCGAGTTCAACTATCGCTATGCCAGTCAGAAAGAGGCGAATGTTTTTGTCGGCCTCAAGCTGAATGACGCACGGCTCGAAAAGGCGAGTCTGATCGCGCAGTTGCAGCACCTCGGCTACAAGGTTCTGGACATCAGCGCGGACGAAACCGCCAAGCTGCATATCCGGTATATGGTAGGTGGCCGCGCTCCGCCCGAATTGCAGGGGGAGGTCATCCTGCGGTTTGAATTCCCGGAGCGGCCGGGTGCATTGCTTAAATTCCTCGACCAGCTCGAGCCGGCGTGGAACATCACGTTGTTCCATTACCGTAACCATGGCGCCGACTATGGGCGCATCCTGGTGGGGCTCCAGATTCCGGTCGATGATCGCCCGAAGATGGTTAAGCGACTGGATTCGCTCGGCTATCCCTATGAGGACGAGACCAGCAACCCGGTCTATCGCATGTTTCTGAACGGCTAGGGGGGCGGGAAGGCAGGGCCAGTCCCTGCCTTTTTTTCGCTCAAAGCCGATGCTTAACGGAATGCTAGCACTGTCCGGCGAGAGTCAGGCGGTGTGCTGATGCCGGATCGGGTATCGGCTTGGGGATCCCATTACCGGTTTCATCGCGCGATGCGCCTTTCGCTGCTGCCCGTCCTGATGTCGCTGCTGGTGCTGTCCGTGGCTCCGGCCAAGGCCGATTTGCGCATCACCCGCGACCACGGCGGCTATGTCGAGGAATACAAGGCCAAGTATGAGCGCATCCGCGATCGCAAGGAGCGGGTGATCATCGATGGCATCTGCAATTCGGCCTGCACGCTGGTGTTCGGCATCGTGCCGATGAACAAGGTCTGCGTGACTCCGCGCGCCAGTCTCGGCTTCCATCAGGCCTATTACGACAAGGCTTTCACCTTCGGCATGAAGGTGATCAGCTACGAGGGCACCTCGGATCTGATGGCCTATTATCCGCCGCCGGTGAAAGACTGGCTTGCGCGCAATGGCGGTCTCACGCCGGAAATGAAGAAGATCAAGAACGGCATGGATCTCTGGAAGATCGTCGATCCCTGCCCGGAAGAGTTCTTCTAGCTTTCAGTCTTCAATCGACCTGAATGCCTTTTCGCGGTCATGATGCCACGAGCCGCGCATCGCCGCGCCTGATCAGCGCCAGAGCGACCAGCACCGTGGGTGCGAGAATGCAGGCGGCGAGGGCAATGATCTGCCACTGCGACAGCGGATTGATGCCGCCGCCGGGGGTCGCCAAGATAAAGCCGCCAATCACCAGCAACACGCGCAGCGGCCATTCCATCGCGCCAGCCCGCCTGAGATCGCCGACATAGGCCTGATAGCCCTGGATGCCACCACAGATGAAGACGATGCCGAGACAGGCAAGGCCGGTGAGGCCGAAGGCTTCGAGATAAGGGCTGTCGCCCTGTAGCAGCAGCGCCGGGTTCAGTACGAAGAAGAACGGGATGAAATAGATGATGCTGCCCACCCACATCGACTCCCAGCCGGTCTTCATTGCCGGTGCGCCGGCAATGCCGGCGGCGGCAAAGGATGCGATGGCGACCGGTGGCGTGATCGACGACAGCATGCCCCAATAGAAGATGAACATGTGCACGGCCATCTTGTTGAGACCGAGCTTCTCCAGCGCTGGCGCAACGAGAATGGCGAGGAAGATGTAGCAGGACGTCGTCGTCAGGCCGAGACCGAGGATCAGGCTGGTGAAGGCGCACATGATCAGCAGCAGGAACACGTTGCCGCCTGCAATGTTCAGGAGGTCGTTGGCGAGACTGGAAATCACGCCGGTCAGCGAGAAGGCGCCGATCAGCAAACCGCATCCGGCAAGGATGGCGATCAGCTCGACAAAGGTCTTGCCGTTGAGCTCGAGGAAGTGGATCCAGCGCGCGCCGCCCCAGTTCTTGCCGGGGAAGAGTTCGTTCAGGGCAGCCAGGATGCACATCCCCCAAAGATAGGCGTTCGGGACATCGAACCAGACCATAGCGCCGGTCAGTGCCACGCACAGGGCAAGGACTGCGGTATTACCTGCTTTCCACGGTGCAGGGCCGGACCACTGATGCAGGATCACCAGCAAGGCCGTCGCATAGAACGGCGCGTGGCTCTCGCGCTTGAAATAGAGCAGCATCACCACGAGGATCAAGATGACGAACAGGTAGTACCAACCCTCCTTGAGCGCATCCATGAAGCGCGGCAGTTCTTCGCGCGGGATGCCTTCAAGTTTGTGGCGTGCGGCATAGCTGTCGACCTGCGCAAACAGGCCAAAATAATACAGAACTGACGGAATGGTGGCGGCGAGGGCGACGTCGGCGTAGCTCGTGTTCATGAACTGCGCCATGACGAAGGCCGTCGCGCCCAGCACCGGCGGTGCCAGCACGGCGCCGGTGGACGCGCAGGCTTCGATCGCTCCCGAATAGGACGGCGTGAAGCCGGTTTTCTTCATGGCAGGGATCGTCATTGTTCCGGCGGTCAGCACGTTGGAGACGATACTGCCGCCGACGGTGCCGAGCAGGCCGGATGCAAAAATACACACTTTGGCAGCCCCGCCGCGGAAGGTGCCGCACATCGCGAAGGCAATATTGATGAAGAACTTCCCGGCACCGGTCATCATCAGCGCGGTGCCGAATACCAGGAAGCCGATCACTGTGTCGGCGAAGGCCTGGATCGGAATGCCGAGCAGGCTCTCGCCCGACAGCACGTGATAGGCCGTGGTTTGCTCCAGCGTCGACTGGGTGCCGCGAAATGGCCCGAGCCATTTGGCGTCGGCAAACAACGGATACAGTGTGAAGGGGGCGACGCTGAGCAACAGGCTCCAGCCACCGGTACGGCGCAGCGCCTCCATCAGCACGAACCACATCACGAGGCCTGCGGCGATCACGGGCTTAGGTGCGCCGTCGAATTCCCAGCCAAACTGAGCGGCCTTGCGGATGTTCATCATCAGAAAGATCGCCGCCGCGAAAGTGGCGACAAACAACACGACGTCGTACCACGGCACACGGTCGAGATTGGCCTTCGACGTTCCCGGAAAGATCAGGAACGTGAACGGCAGCATCAGCGCGATCAGCAGATAGAAATATTCGGTATTGAGCTGCGTGACATCGACAAAGAAGCGCAGCGAGAACTGCTGATTGATACAGAGCAGGATCGTCGCGAGCGTGGCCAGTATCAGCGCCCAGCGCCACACGCCATGCAACGCACGGACGCGTGAAACCTCGGATTCCTGGAGGTCGGCGACCCCGTGGGGATCGTCGATCTCCATTTTTACGGGAATGTCGGATGCGAGCCGCGCATGTTCGGGTGACGAAACTGACATGATGGCCCCGATCAGTGTTCGCGGGTAAGGCTGAAAATGGCGATGTTATTCGAAGCCGTTCGGCATGCCGGCCTTCTTCAGTGCGGCCGCGCGGGCGTTCATCCAGCCGTCGAGAAACTCCTTTTCGCCGGCTGATGCATTTGCCTTGGCGTATTCGCCCCACGCGGCTTTCAATACGTCCTGTCGCTTCAGCAGTCCGTCGTTATGGGTCTGGTCTTCCGGCGTCCAGTTGCCGGCTTCCTTGAGGGCTTTCACGGCACCGGGATGAAACGGAACGACCCATTTCATCGTTTGCGCTTTGGCAGCGAGGCCCAAAGCGCCTGGTGCGTTGTCCTTGTAGGCGTCGAAATTGACGATCATTGCCTTGGTGATTGCGTAGATCTGATCCTCCGCCTGCGAGCCGTAGACGGTCGCGACGGGATAGGGGTAGGTGCTCATGTTGACCGGCGCCGATGTCGTAATGCCCGCGCCGCAGCTCGCGACATGCGGATTGAAGAACGGTGCCACGCGCTTGACGCGCTCCCAGCCGGCCTTGTCTTCAGCGGGGAGGGGCGGCCAGATGATGCCGCGCGGCGATGTCTCGACTTCCTTGGCCGGACCGGTGATGGTGGTCGCAAAGGCCGCATCGACATCGTTGTTCACCATGCCTTTCCACATTGCGCCGTAGCTTGCGAACTCGATCGGCTTGATGTCTGCCTTTGTGAGACCGCCGAACGCCATGATCGCAAGCGAGTTCTGGTTCAGGGCAGGTGAGCCGACGACGAAGCCGACGCGTTTGCCGCGCAGATCCTTGATCTCCTTCACGCCGATATCGCGAGCGACGCCGAGCGAGGCGCCGTTACAGTCGATGGTCGACAGCGTGATCTGCGCTGGCTGTGGGCCCCATTCCTTGACGCCGAATTCGAACACGCCTTCCTGCGCGAAGTAGATGCCCGAGCCCATCCAGGCGATAGCGGCGCGACCGGCGCGTAATGGCGCGAGCCGTGCGACATCATTGCCGGCAGGCAGCACACGCACGTCGGTGGAATATTTGTCCTTCATCATCTTGCCGACGGCGACCGCGATGTTGAAGCCGGCAGTGCCGGTGTCGTAGGCGGTCACCGCCATGGTCGGTGGAAGCTTGATATCCTGTGCGCAGACAGCGCCGGTCGTACTGAGCACGGCAACGGACGCCAGCGCGATGAGCCGGTGAAGCATTTTCCCCTCCAGATGCATTCGCTTTGCGAATTGCTTTTTATTGTTCGACGATCATGTCATCGCCGTCAGGCGCTGGCAATGTTCTGAGGCAGTTCGCTGGATGATGGGAGCAGTCACCATCTCAGACAGAATGTCGCAGCGCACTGGCAGGCCGTCACTACATGCCCGCTCACGTCTCGACGGTGCCGAGCAACTGTCCTTCCGCGACCACGTCGTCGACCGCGACGACCATCGATTTGATTTTACCTGCGGCAGGGGAGGCGACCGGAATTTCCATCTTCATGGCTTCGACAAATGCCACCTCGTCTCCTTCATTCACGGAATCGCCGGTTGCGAGCGGCAGCGAGCAGATGCGGCCGGCGACTTCACTGAGGATCTTGATCTCTGGCATGGTGTTCTCCGCGATCACGCGGGCGGCTGCTCGCTATGGGTGTAGCGCCGACGCGACCGGACAATTCCTAAGAATGAGAAGAAACGAGCAGCTTGGTGTTGTCGCCGCAGATTGCCTGAGGTAGCGTAGCCCGCAAGTGGAATATAATTCCGCAGAGTGGAACGGGACGGCGGCGCACATCGGGGCAATCCAGCGGATTGGCTCCCCGCGAGATGCGTCGTCTTAAGGGAAACGCATCATGGGACGACGTTCGGAACGGCTCAGCAAACAAGGCATGCTCGCCAGCGATCTGGCAGGCGACGGCGATGTGATCCAGGTGGTCTCGCGCGCCTTTGATATTCTTCGCTGCTTCGAGGGCCATGATGCCCGGCTGGGTAACCTCGAAATTTCCAATCGCTGCGGCCTGCCGCGCTCTACCGTATCGCGCCTGACGCATACACTGACGCGCATGGGGCAGCTGGCTTATCTGCCTGCAGATCAGAAGTACCGCATCGGATCGAGCGCCGTCGCCATGAGCGCGTCGATGATGCGGGGACTTCAGGTGCGCAACCTGATCCGCTTGCGTCTGCAGGAAGTGGCAGAGCAGGTGCCTGGCACGATCGGCTTCACGATCCCCGATCGTTTCCACATGGTCTATCTCGAATATGCCCGCGCCGATCATGCGCTCGGACTGCACTCGACCACCGGCAGCCGCATTGCCATGGGCCGCACTGCAGCCGGTCATGCCTACACCGCAGCGCTCGACGAAGACGTCGGCAATGCCCTGATCAACGATATCGCGCGCGAAATGCCTGAGGACGCTAAGATCCTGCGCGGCAAGATTGCCGGGAATCGCGAATGTCTGCGTGACAACGGCTACGTTCTTGCTGGCGGACTTTGGTCGCCGCATATCACCGGCATTGCGACGCCGATCTGGTCGCCGCAGTATCAGACCTATGTGGTCGTCACCATCGGTCTGCTTGCCGCCATGTATGACGAGCAGCGCCTGCAGGACGAGATCGCTCCGATCCTGCGCCAGCTCAGCAGCACGATCAGCATGATGGTTCAGAATGCAGATAGCGGCCTGACCAGTGCGCCCATTCCAGATGCGCCTCCCGCGCCAACAGCTCAGAAAAAAATGCTCCCGGAGGGAATGAATGAACTGGAAGCCGGAACTCGACGACCTCGCCCGGCGCGAAGCCTTCGCGCGGGAGATGGGGGGCGCTGACAAGGTCAAGCGACAGCATGACCAGGGCCGGCTCACGGTTCGTGAGCGTATCGACAGACTGATCGATGCAAAGAGCTTTCACGAAGTCGGGGCCGTCTCCGGCATCGGTGAATATGATGCATCCGGTGAGCTGAAGCACCTGACGCCGGCGAATTGTGTGTTCGGTCGTGGCAAGATCGACGGCCGGCCTGTCGTCGTTGTTGGCGATGACTTCACCGTGCGCGGCGGTTCGGCCGACGCCTCGATCTCGGCCAAGCCGCTGATGGCCGAGGAAATGGCGCATGACTTCCGGCTGCCGATCATTCGCGTGATCGAAGGCTCCGGCGGCGGCGGTTCGGTCAAGACCATCGAGAGCAGGGGCGCAGCCAATCTGCCGGGCGGTGTCGGTGGCACGCGCTGGTACTGGTACACGACCTCCAATCTGGCGCAGGTGCCGGTCGTGGGCCTCGGCCTTGGTTCAGTCGCCGGCCTCGGCGCCGCGCGGCTCGCGGCCAGCCATTATTCGGTGATGACGAAGAATTCCGCGATGTTCGTCGCGGGGCCTCCGGTTGTCGCGCGTCTCGGCCAGTCGCTCGAGAAGAAGGAGCTCGGCGGCGCTGATATCCAGACGCGCGCCGGTGGCATCGATCATGCCGTGGAGACGGAAGAGGAGGCCTTCGCCTGCGCGCGGCGCTTCCTGTCCTATCTGCCATCGTCCGTCTATGATCTGCCGCCCACGATCGCCTGCAACGATGATCCCGAACGTGTAGAAGAATCTTTGCTGAATGCCGTGCCGCGCAATCGCCGGCAGGTCTACAAGATGCGCCCGATCATCGATGCAGTGGTCGACAAAGGCTCGTTCTTCGAGATGGCGGCGAATTTCGGCCGGCCGATCATCACCGGTTTTGCGCGTCTCGAAGGTCGTGCGGTGCTGCTGCTCGCGAGCGATCCATTCCACTATGGCGGTTCGTGGACCGCGGAGGCCTGCCAGAAGGTGGTGCGCTTCGTCGATCTCGCCGAAACGTTCCACCTCCCGGTCGTCTATCTCATGGACTGTCCGGGCTTCATGATCGGGCTCGACGCGGAGAAGGCGGCAACCATCCGACACGGTGTTCGCGCCATGACCGCGGTCAATCAGACCACGGTGCCGTGGTGCACGATTATCATTCGCAATGCGTTCGGCGTCGCTGGCGTGGTGCATCAGCCGGCCAACCGGTTCTCGATGCGTTACGCTTGGCCGTCAGCCTATTGGGGGTCGCTGCCGCTGGAAGGCGGCATCGAGGCAGCCTATCGCGCCGAGATCGATGCAGCGGAGGATCCCAAGCTCAAGCTTCAGGAAATCGAGGAGCGTCTCAACAAGCTGCGTTCCCCGTTCCGTTCGGCCGAGAAATTCTGGGTCGAGGAGGTCATTAATCCCACGAAGACGCGTTCATTACTGTGTGAGTTTGCGCGTCTTGCCGAGCCGCTCCGCACCGCAGGGCCGTCACGGCTGGCTATGCGGCCGTAGGCTATATTCGCCGCAGCACCACGCTGGCATTGACGCCGCCGAAGCCGAAGCCATTCGAGAGCACATGCTCGATGGCCATCGGGCGTGCCCTGCCACGGATCAGATCGATGCCTTCGGCAGACGGGTCGGGATTTTCGAGATTGAGCGTGGCCGGCGCGATCTGGTCACGCAGCGCGAGGATCGCGTAGACCGCTTCAAGCCCTCCGGCTGCACCGAGCAGGTGGCCCGTAGCGGATTTGGTCGAACTCACGGCGATCCCGCCAGTCGTACCGAAGATCGACTTGATGGCTTCGAGCTCACCATGATCGCCGACCGGTGTCGATGTGGCGTGGGCGTTCAGATGCTGGACATCGGCAGGCCTCACGTTGGCCTGTGCCAGAGCGATATCCATCGCGCGCCTGGCGCCGTCGCCGTCCTCGCGACCGGCCGTCATGTGGAACGCATCGGATGTCGTGCCGTAGCCGACGAGTTCGGCGATCGGCTTTGCGCCACGCGCCAGGGCGTGATCGAGCTCTTCAAGCACCACGATCCCGGCACCTTCGCCCATCACAAAGCCGTCGCGGTCGCGATCGAACGGGCGCGATGCGCGTTCCGGATTGGCAACGAAGTCTGTGGAGAGCGCGCGGGCGGCGGCGAAGCCCCCGAGGCTGACGCGGTCGATGCAGGCCTCCGCACCTCCGGCGATGGCGACATCCGCTTCGCCGGCGCGAATAAGACGTGCAGCGTCGCCGATCGCCTGCACACCGGCGGCGCAGGCTGTTACGGGTGCGCCGAGCGCCCCTTCGTAGCCATAGCGGATCGAGATATGACCGGCCGCGAGATTGACCAGGAACGAGGGCACGGTGAACGGCGACAGCCGGCGGATGCCCTTTGTGTCGGTGGTGCGGACGGCGTCGGCAATGGCCGGGAAGCCACCGATACCGGAGGCGATGATCGTGGCCGTGCGCTGGCGTTCTCGCGCATCCGTGGGCTGCCAGCCTGCCTGCGCGATGGCCTCATCGGCGGCCATGAGCGCAAACAGGATAAAGCGATCCATCTTCTTCTGATCCTTGCGCGGGGTCGCCTTGTCAGGGTCGAAACCGCCTTCCGGATCGCTCGCGATGTCAGGCACCTGACCGCCGACCTTGGCGGCGAGATCAGCGGTCATGGTCTCCGGCAACAGGCGAAGGCCGGATTGTCCGGCGAGCAGCCGGGACCAGTTGATCTCGACGCCGCAACCGAGCGGTGACACCGCTCCCATCCCCGTAATTACAACGCGGCGCATGATGTATTCCCGTTCTGATATGAGAGGCGAGCGGCCTGAATCCCACTGGGATCAGGCGGTCGCGACCTTCTTGTCCTTTGAAATCGCCAGCACGATCAGCGCCGCAATAATGCACAGCGCACCCGCCGCGAAGAAGGCCGGCAGATAGCTCAGCAGGACCGTGCGCGACAGGCCGGCGCCGAAGGCCGCCGTTGCTGCACCTAACTGATGGCCGGCGAAGATCCAGCCGAACACCAGGCCCGCGCGTTCGGGACCGAACTTGGATGCGGTGAGGCGCACGGTCGGCGGCACGGTGGCGATCCAGTCGAGGCCATAGAACAGTGCGAAGAGCGACAGGCCATAGAACGAGAAGTCGGTAAATGGCAGCGCCAGCAGCGACAGGCCGCGCAGGCCGTAATACCAGAACAGCAGGTAACGATTGTCATACCGGTCAGACAGCCAGCCCGACGCGATGGTACCGACGAAATCGAACACGCCCATGGCCGCAAGCAGTCCGGCTGCCTGAATCTGCGGAATGCCGAAGTCGAGGCACATCGGGATCAGGTGAACCTGGACCAGTCCGTTGGTGCTGGCGCCGCAGATGAAGAAGGTTGCAAACAGGATCCAGAATACCTTGGTCTGGGCGGCATCGCGCAGGGCGCCGAGTGCTGCCGCCATGATCGGCGAGGTGTTCGGTGGCGGAACGGCCAGTGGTTCGGTGCTGGTGTCGCCAAAAGGACGGAGGCCTATGTCGCTCGGACGATCGCGCATCACCAGCAGTACGCCGAGGGCGGCAACGGCCAGCATCAGACACATCAGCGCCAGTGCCCAGCGCCAGCTGCTGTGTTCGGTGATGCTGGCGAGGATCGGCAGGAAGATCAGTTGCCCCGTTGCGGCGCTCGCGGTGAGGATGCCGACCACGAGGCCGCGGCGTGCGTGAAACCAGCGTGCTGCAACCGTGGCGCCGAGCACCAGCGCGGTCATGCCGGTGCCAATGCCGACCGCGACGCCCCAGAGCGCCATCAACTGCCAGACCTGCGTCATCCCGAGCGACAGCACGAGGCTTGCGGCGACGACGAGCAAGGCGATGAGCGTGACGTTGCGCAAACCGTAACGGTTCATCAGCGCTGCAGCGAACGGCGCCATCAGGCCGAACAGCACGAAGCGGATCGACATGGCCGAAGAAATCTCCGCGGTGCTCCAGCCGAACTCCTTCTGCAGCGGCACGATGAACACGCCGGGCGCGCCAACCGCGGCAGCGCTGACCAGCGCCGTCACGAAGGTTACGGCGATCATCGCCCATCCGTAATGGATGTTGCGGCGGGCGAGGGCAGTGGAGAGCCATCCGGAAATCATTGGGGGTCCTGCAATCCATGAGAAAAGGCGTCGCGGCGCCGATCGCCGCGACGATCATAGGCGGAAAATCGGCTCAGTGAACGATGCGTTCGACGGCAATCGCGGTGGCTTCGCCGCCGCCGATGCACAGTGCCGCGACGCCCCGTTTCAGGCCTCTGGCTTCCAGTGCATGCAGCAGTGTCACGATCAGCCGCGCGCCCGTCGCGCCGATGGGATGGCCCAGCGCGCAGGCGCCGCCATTGACGTTGAGCCTGTCCCTGTCGATTCCGAGGTCGCGTTGCGCGGCCATAGGGACCACGGCGAAAGCTTCATTGATCTCGAACAGATCGACATCGCCGACGCTCCAGCCGACCTTGTCGAGCAATTTGCGGATTGCCGGAATGGGCGCAGTCGTGAACCATTGCGGTTCCTGGCTGTGCGTGGCGTGGCCATGGATCACGGCCAGCGAGGGCAGGCCCTCACGATCCACGAGGGAACGCTTGGCCAGCACCAGGGCTGCAGCGCCATCGGCATTGGCGGACGACGCAGCGGGCGTGATGGTGCCGTTGCTGCGAAAGGCTGGTTTGAGGTTCGGGATCTTGGCGGGATCGACCTTCAGTGGGTGTTCGTCATTGGCGATCTCGCGCGGTCCGGACTTCTCGACGACGGTCAGTGGCGTGATCTCTGCCTTGAAGGCGCCGCTCTCCACGGCCTTGCGCGCGCGGGTCAGGGTTTCGATCGCATAGGCGTCCTGATCTCCACGCGTGAACTGATAGGCCTCAGCGGTGGCTTCGCCGAAGTCCCCCATCGAGCGACCGACCTCATAGGCATCCTCAAGCCCATCCATCAGCATGTGATCGATGATGCGATCATGGCCGACGCGGTAACCGCCGCGTGCCTTTTGCAGCAAATAGGGCGCATTGGTCATGCTCTCCATGCCGCCGGAGACGACGATCTCGGCCGAACCGGCACGGATGATGTCGTGGGCAAGCATGGTCGCCTTCATGCCGGAGCCGCAGACCTTGTTGATCGTCGTGGCCCCGGTAGCGTCCGGAAGCTTGGCACCTCGGGCGGCCTGGCGGGCGGGCGCCTGACCCTGGCCTGCGGGAAGCACGCAACCCATGAAGACTTCATCGATGCGCTCGGGCGTCAGTTTCGCGCGTGCCACGGCGGCACCGATGACGTGGCTGCCGAGCTTGTGGCCGGAGAAGGGCGACAGCTCGCCCCGGAAGCGGCCGAGCGGGGTGCGGGTAGCCGAGACGATGACGACCGGATCTGTAGCTGCGGACATGATGGGGGCTCCTTCGCGCAAGCGCGGGTCATTTGGATGACACTCATCATATGATGCGCTGCGAGATACGCAATGCCGGTCCCCGCAAAATTCTCGTGAGGTCGAGCTGTTAGCGTTTGCGGTTGATGAAACCCTGCATCAGTCGTTGTGGCTCGCCGGTCAGATAGGCCTCGCCGAACACGCCGACGCTGAGATTGACTGACTCCTTCAGCGGCAGTTCTTCCCACTGTTTCAGCAGGGCTTTTTGCGACCGCATGGCCTCGGGGCCACACTCGAGTATGGCTTCGATTGTCTTTTCCACCTCGGCATCCAGCGCGCCTTCGGCCGCAACCACATCGACCAGACCCCAATTCAGCGCGGTCGGTGCATCGATGGTGGCGGCAGTCATGATCAGCCAGCGCGCTCGGCCCCAACCGATCAGGCGCGGCAACAGGGCGGCGTGAATCACCGACGGGATACCGACCCTGACCTCGGGCATGGCGTATTTGGAATCGTGCGAAGCGATACGGAAATCGCAGGCGGCGGCAAATTCGAGGCCACCGCCAAGGCACCAGCCCGGGATGCGGGCAATCACGGGCGCAGGAAACGCGCGCGCAGCCTCGCAGAGATCGCGCAGGCCGGAAATGAACTTCTCGGCGGAGGCCTGATCCAGCGTCGCCATTTCCTTGATATCGGCGCCGCCGATCATGCTCTTTTCGCTCTGGCCAGCGATGACAAGCGCGCGAATGGTGCGTTCCGTGGCCAATACCTCGATGCCTTCGCGAACGCCCTTGATTGCGGCTGAATTGAGAATATTGAGTGAACCGGCATTGCAGATCGTCAGCCGAACAATACCTCGCGGGTCACGTTCGACACCGCAGTGGGGATTGAGCATATGCATGAAATCGTCTCGTCCCTTGGCATTCCCTTGGGCCGGCGCGGATCGCCGGTCTTGTCCTATCAATTCCGCGTCAAACTGCGTTGTTGTCAAGGGCTGCGGCCAAGCACGCGTTGCGCGCGCGAGGCGGTGCGGGTAATATGATTGACATCATCTATTTCTCTTGAATGGACCACCGATGCGCTATTCGAAGGAACACAAGCTCGAAACTCACGCGCGGATCGTGAAGAAGGCTTCCGTGCGTCTGCGCGAAAAGGGCGCGCATGGCATCGGCGTCGCAGATCTCATGAAGGATGCGGGTCTGACCCATGGCGGGTTCTACGCGCATTTCGATTCGCGCGAGGCGCTGGTGATTGAAGCCTTCGCCTATGCAATGGACCGATCGACCGATCGCTGGCGTCAGCTGGCCGGGCAGGCGGCGCCGGACCAGCGCCTGGCCACGTTTGTGGACTTCTACCTGTCGCCGCAGCACCGCGACAATCCAGGTCATGGCTGTGCCGTCCCGGCGCTGGGCGCTGAGCTCGCACGCGAGAGCCCCAAGACGCGCAAGGTGTTTGCTGCCAAGCTCGATCAGATGATCGAGATGATGTCCGAGCAGTTTCATGGCGGACCGAGCAAGTCGGCGCGCAAACAGGCGATGGCGGCGCTGGCCACCATGATGGGCACCATCGTGCTCGCCCGCGCCGCCGGCAATGGCGAGTTGTCCGAAGAGCTTTTGAGCGCTGGCCGCGAGGCTGTGCTCGGGCGTGCTGCAGCGCCGAAGCCTGCTGCGTCCAGCCCTGCAGCGTCCAAGGCTGCAGCGTCCAAGGCTGTGGCTCCCAAGAGCGCGGCCAGAAAGCCGGCTGCGAAGAAGGCGGTAACCAAGGCCGTATCTGCGGCCAAGAACTGATAATTGGCGCGCCGCCTGCGACATTGTCGCGGCGGTGACATTCTGACAGGGCGAAACTGCAGCGAGCCTGCAATTTCGCAAATCCGCCGCGCGCACAGGGCCTTTCCAAACGCCAAAAAGCCTGATCAACATCGGGCCAAATTTGGCTCCCAGGAGGAAACGCATGCGCACGATCGGACATTTCATCGGCGGCCGTGAGGTCGAAGGCAAGTCAGGGCGTTTCGCCGACGTTTTCGAGCCGATGACCGGCGAAGTTCAGGCCAAGGTTGCGCTGGCCAGCAAGGCCGAGATGCGCGCCGCGGTGCTCAATGCCGCCGAGGCGCAGGTTGCCTGGGGCAACACCAATCCGCAGCGCCGCGCTCGCGTGCTGATGAAGTTCCTCGAGCTCGCCAACCGCGACTACGACAAGCTGGCCGATTGCCTGGCGCGTGAGCATGGCAAGACCGTGCCGGACGCCAAGGGCGACATCCAGCGCGGTCTGGAAGTGATCGAGTTTGCCTGCGGCATTCCGCACCTCATGAAGGGCGAATACACCGAAGGCGCCGGTCCCGGCATCGACATCTATTCGATGCGCCAGGCGCTCGGCGTCGTCGCGGGCATCACGCCATTCAACTTCCCGGCAATGATTCCCATGTGGAAATTCGGCCCGGCAATCGCCTGCGGCAACGCCTTCATCCTGAAGCCGTCCGAGCGCGATCCCGGCGTACCGATGATGCTCGCCGCATTGATGATCGAAGCTGGCCTGCCGCCCGGCGTGCTGAACGTCGTCAACGGCGACAAGGAAGCCGTCGATGCGATCCTCGACGACGAAGACATCAAGGCGGTGGGTTTCGTCGGCTCGTCGCCGATTGCCCAGTACATCTATGAGCGCGCCGCTGCGACCGGCAAGCGCGCCCAGTGCTTCGGCGGCGCAAAGAACCACGCCATCATCATGCCCGATGCGGATATGGACCAGACCGTGGATGCGCTGATCGGCGCCGGCTACGGCTCGGCCGGCGAGCGCTGCATGGCGATTTCGGTGGCCGTGCCTGTCGGCAAGACCACGGCTGATCGTCTGATGGAAAAGCTCATCCCGCGCGTCGAGAGCCTGAAGATCGGCACCTCCGTGGATCCGTCGGCCGATTTCGGTCCACTGGTGACCAAGGAAGCCGTCGACCGCGTCAAGAACTACGTCGATATCGGCATCAAGGAAGGCGCCACGCTCGCCGTCGATGGCCGTGGCTTCAAGATGCAGGGCTACGAGAACGGCTTCTATATGGGTGGTTGTCTGTTCGACAACGTCACCAAGGACATGCGCATCTACAAGGAAGAGATCTTCGGGCCCGTGCTCTCCGTGGTCCGGGCCCACGATTACGAAGAAGCGCTCGCGCTGCCGTCGGATCATGACTACGGCAACGGCGTTGCGATCTTCACCCGCGATGGTGACGCTGCGCGCGATTTCGCCGCCAAGGTCAATGTCGGCATGGTTGGCATCAACGTGCCGATCCCGGTGCCGATTGCCTATTACACCTTCGGTGGCTGGAAGAAGTCCGGCTTCGGCGATCTCAACCAGCATGGTCCGGATTCGATCCGCTTCTACACCAAGACCAAGACGGTCACCGCGCGCTGGCCATCGGGTGTCAAGGAAGGCGCCGAGTTCTCGATCCCGTTGATGAAGTAAGACGACACAAGCGGCCCGGCGCACCCCATGGGTGGTGAGCCGGGCCGTTTCGCTTCCCGCTGATCAGCAATCAACAAGAAGGGCGTGATGCAATTCGCTCTCGATGAGGAACAGACCGCCGTTCGCGACATGGCGCGCGAATTTGCGGCGGAAAAGATCGCTCCCTTTGCGCTCAAATGGGACGAGGACAAGCATTTCCCCAAAGAGGTGATGCGCGAGGCCGCGCTGCTCGGCATGGGCGGCATTTACATTCGTGATGATGTCGGCGGTTCCGCGCTGACGCGTTTCGACGCCGCGCTGATTTTCGAGGCGCTGGCGACTGGCTGCCCGACAACCTCGGCCTTCATCTCGATCCACAACATGGCGTCGTGGATGATTGATTCATATGGCAGCGAAACGCAGCGCCAGAAGTGGCTGCCGCGACTTTGCACCATGGAGCTGCTCGCGAGCTATTGCCTGACTGAACCCGGCTCAGGGTCGGATGCAGCAGCGCTGCGCACGCGTGCTTTCGTGGACGGCGACCACTATGTGCTCAATGGCCAGAAGCAATTCATCTCCGGGGCCGGCGATACCGACATCTATGTCGTGATGGTGCGCACCGGTGGCGAGGGTGCCGGCGGCGTCTCGACCATCGTGGTGGAGGCCGGCACGCCCGGTCTGTCGTTCGGTAACAACGAACGCAAGATGGGCTGGAACGCGCAGCCGACACGCGCGGTGATCTTCGAAAATTGCCGGGTGCCGATCGCCAACCGGCTCGGCGATGAAGGCATCGGTTTCAAGATCGCCATGGCCGGCCTCGACGGTGGTCGTCTCAACATCGCGGCGTGTTCGCTTGGCGGTGCGCAGTCCGCGCTGGACAAGTCGCTGAGCTACATGAAAGAGCGCAAGGCGTTCGGCAAGCGGCTCGACGAATTCCAGGCGCTGCAGTTCCGTGTCGCCGACATGGCGACCGAACTGGAAGCCGCGCGCACTTTCCTGTGGCGCGCTGCTGCCGCGCTGGATCGCAAGGACGCCGATGCCGGTATGCTTTGCGCCATGGCCAAGCGCTTCGGCACCGATATCGGTTTCGAGGTGGCCAACGAGGCGCTGCAGCTGCATGGCGGCTATGGCTATCTCGCCGAATACGGTGTCGAGAAGATCGTGCGCGATTTGCGCGTGCACCAGATCCTCGAAGGCACCAATGAAATCATGCGGCTGATCGTGTCGCGCAAATTGATCGAGGGCGCGCGATGAGTTCGGACGTTGTGACCGAGGCCGGCGACCTGATCGTCGCACGCGAAGGCGCGGCCGGTGTGATCCGCCTGAACCGGCCGAAGGCGCTGAATGCGCTGACGCTGGAGATGACCCGCGAGATTGCAATGGCGCTCGATGCCTTCGAAGCCGATCCAAAAGTTGCGCTGATCATTCTGGAAGGTGCAGGCGAACGCGGGCTTTGTGCCGGCGGCGATATCCGCGGTCTCTATGAGAGCGCCAGGGTCAAAGGCGATCTCGGCAAGATCTTCTGGCGCGAGGAGTATATCGTCAACGCGCGGATCGCGAAATTCCCGAAGCCCTATGTGGCCTATATGGACGGCTTCGTGATGGGCGGCGGCGTCGGTCTGGCTGGCCATGCCAGCCACCGTATCGTGACCGAGAAGACCCGGATGGCGATGCCCGAAGTGGGCCTCGGCTTCTTCCCGGATGTCGGTGGCACATGGCTTCTGTCGCGCGCGCCGGGCGAACTCGGGACGTATTACGGTCTGACCGGACTGACGGCAAATGGTGCCGATGCGCTTGCTGCACATATGGCGGACGTCCTGATCGACACCGTCAATTGGCCGGCATTGCGCGAGGCGTTGACAAAGCTGTCGGCGGGCGCCGATGCAGCGTCGGTGATGACGACACTTAGGAAGTTTGCAGCTCCGGAACAAACCGGTCCAGTCACGGCGCAGCGTGCGCTGATCGATCGCGCTTTCGCCCATGACAGCGTCGAGGAGATCGTGGCTGCGCTTGAGCAGGACGGTTCGGAGTTTGCGCTGGCGACACTCAAGGCCATGTCCGACAAATCGCCGCGCGGCCTCAAGGTCACCTTGAAGCTGCTGCGGCTCGCGCGCGCGTCAAAATCGCTCGAGGAGTGCCTGTCGCGCGAATATCTCGCGGCGCTCGAGGTGTTCGATAGCGCCGACTTCGTCGAGGGCGTGCGCGCGGCCATCATCGACAAGGATCGCAATCCGAAATGGCGGCCGCCGGATCTCAAGGGCGTGACGCCGGAGATCGTCGCGCGCTATCTCGCGCCGCGCGACGTTGCGCTGACCTTCTGAACGAAAGTTGGATTTCGCTGTTTTCATCAGGCTTTAAAAACAAACAATCACGAGGGCAGGACATGACCAGCATTGCATTCATCGGTCTCGGCAATATGGGTGGCCCGATGGCCGCCAATCTCGTCAAGGCAGGCCACAAGGTGACGGGCTTTGACCTCGTCGAGGCTTCCCGCGCGCAGGCGAAGGCCGATGGTCTGACCATTGCTGACAAGGCGGTCGATGCCGTGAAGGGAGCCGATGTCATCATCACCATGCTGCCGGCCGGCAAGCATGTGGTGTCGGTCTGGAGCGAGGTCATTCCTGCCGCCAGCAAGGGCGCGCTGATGATCGATTGTTCGACCATCGATGTGGAAAGCGCACGCAAGGCGCATGAACTGGCGGCTGCGCAGAAGCTACCATCGGTCGATGCGCCGGTCTCGGGTGGCACCGGTGGTGCCAAGGGCGCGACACTGACCTTCATGGCCGGCGGCGATTCCAAGGCTTTTGCCTCAGCCAAGCCGGTCCTCGAAGCCATGGGCAAGAAGATCGTTCATTGCGGCGATGCCGGCGCGGGGCAGGCGGCCAAGATCTGCAACAACATGATTCTTGGCATTTCCATGATCGGCGTCAGTGAAGCCTTCGTGCTCGCCGAGAAGCTCGGTCTGTCACATCAGGCGCTGTTCGATGTGGCGTCGACCTCGTCGGGCCAGTGCTGGTCGCTGACGACTTATTGCCCGGTGCCGGGTCCGGTGCCGACATCGCCGGCCAACAACGAATACAAGCCCGGCTTTGCCGCGGCGCTGATGCTCAAGGACCTCAGGCTGTCGCAGGAGGCCGCGAAAGCCGCCGGCGCCTGGACGCCGCTCGGCGCCCATGCCGAGAGCATCTATGAGACCTACGAGAAGGAAGGTCATGGCGGTGACGATTTCTCCGGGATCATTCATCACCTCAGGCATCTGATGCCGAAATAGCAGAAGGCGTCGGCATGACCACGTTCAAGCAGGCCCGCGCCTTTCTCCTCGAACACCGCACCGACTACGCCACTGCCGTTGCCGGCTTTCGCTGGCCCGATCCGGTCGATTTCAACTGGGCGCTCGACTGGTTCGACGCCGAACTTGCTCGTGATCCCGTCAGCAAGGACCGGACCGCGCTCTGGATCGTCGATGCGGCCGCCAGCCGCGAGACCAGGCTGTCGTTCGAGGTGCTGTCGCGCCGTTCCAATCAGGTTGCCAATTTCCTGCGCGCGCAGGGTCTGAAGCGCGGCGACCATCTGTTGTTGCTGCTCGGCAATGTGGTGCCGCTGTGGGAGACCATGCTGGCGGCGATCAAGCTTGGCGTCGTCATCATTCCCGCCACCACGCTGCTGACCCCGGATGAATTGCAGGACCGGCTCGACCGCGGGCGCGCGAGGCTTGTGGTGGCGGCAGAGGATCAGGTCGCCAAGTTCGGCAGCCTGAAGACCGAAGGCATCGGGCAGATTGTCGTCAACGCCGCATCGCCTCACGACGGCTGGCTGGCTTTCGAGACCTCAGCCGAATTCCCCGACACATTCACGCCGGATGGCCCGACAAGGGCCGACGATCCGATGCTGCTCTATTTCACCTCGGGCACCACGGCGAAGCCGAAGCTGGTCCGGCACAGCCAGCGCAGCTATCCGGTCGGCGGGCTCTCGACCATGTTCTGGATCGGGCTGCAGCCGGGTGACGTGCATCTCAACATTTCCTCGCCGGGCTGGGCCAAGCATGCCTGGAGCTGCTTCTTTGCGCCATGGAACGCCGGCGCCACAGTGTTCGTCGTCAACCAGCCGCGCTTCGATGCCAAGGGTCTGCTGGCCACCATCGGACGTTGCGGAGTGACCACGCTCTGCGCGCCGCCGACCGTGTGGCGGCTGTTCATTCAGGAGAAGCTGGCCAGCTTCAAGGTCGCCTTGCGCGAGGTGTGCGGCGCCGGCGAACCGCTCAATCCGGAAGTGATCGATCAGGTCAAGGCGGCCTGGGGCCTGACCATTCGCGACGGCTACGGCCAGACCGAGACCACAGCGCTGGCCGGCAATTCGCCGGGCCAGATCGTCAAGGTCGGCTCCATGGGCCGTCCGCTGCCGGGCTACATGGTCCGTGTTGTCGACGCCGATGGTAATCCGGCGAAGGAGGGCGAGGTCAGTCTCGTGCTCGGCGCCGATCGTCCGGCCGGACTGATGCAGGGCTATCAGGCCGAAGACGGTAGCGTCAGCGGTGCAAGCGGTGAGATCTATCGCAGCGGCGACGTCGTATTTGCCGACGACGACGGTTATCTCACTTTCGTCGGTCGCTCCGACGACGTGTTCAAATCCTCGGACTATCGCATCAGCCCCTTCGAACTGGAGAGTATCCTGCTCGAACATGACGCCGTGGCCGAGGCTGCCATTGTGCCGAGCCCCGATCCGATCCGGCTCGCCATCCCGAAGGCCTATGTGTTGCTGATCGGCGATACCGCGCCCTCGAAAGCGACGGCGCTGTCGATCTATCAGCATCTGCATGTGCGTCTGGCGCCGTTCAAACGGATACGTCGGATCGAGTTCGTGACCGAGCTGCCGAAGACGATTTCGGGCAAGATTCGCAGGGTCCATCTGCGGCGGCTCGAACATGCCGACGATCGCAGCGATCCCTTGCGCGGCGTCGAGTTTCGCGAAGAGGATTTCCCGGAATTGCAGGCACTCCGCGCCGCGGGATCGCAAGAAGGCGAGCGGTAATTTATGGCGTTTTGCATGGCTGCAGCGCACAATTTCGCTTGGCGTCAGGGTGTCTGCTGTGGAATCTGCACCCGCAACGCATGTGGATTTTGAGGACTGAGACTGAATGAGCGCGATGATTGAACGTGATGCCTATATCGCCATGGTGGGCAAGGAAGTTGGCATTTCCGAATGGCACCTCGTGGATCAGGCGCGCATCGATGCTTTTGCGAGTGCCACCGAAGATCACCAGTTCATCCATGTCGATCCCGCGCGTGCGCGCGAAACGCCGTTCGGCACGACGATCGCTCATGGCTTCCTGACCATGTCGCTGCTGTCGGTGTTTTCCTATGAGGCGCTGCCCAAGCTGGCCGATGTCGCCATGGGCGTGAACTACGGCACCGACAAGATGCGGTTCGTGTCGCCGGTGAAAGCGGGCGTTCGCGTGCGCGGCCGCTTTACGCTGATCGAGGCGACGTTGCGCAAGCCGAAGGAATTGTTCACACGCACCAATGTGACCGTCGAGATCGAAGGCGAGGACAAGCCGGCATTGGTCGCCGACTGGCTCGGCCTTGTCTATTTCAATTGAGGAGAGTTCCAAATGACCATTCGATTTGACGGCCGCGTCGCCATCGTCACCGGCGCCGGCAATGGACTGGGCCGCGCCCATGCGCTCGGCCTTGCGAAGCTCGGCGCCAAGGTCGTTGTCAACGATTTCGGCGGCGCGCGCGATGGCACCGGCGGATCGATGACGGCGGCGGAGTCCGTTGTCGAGGAAATCCGTGCGGCCGGCGGTACGGCCATGGCCGATGGCGCGGATGTCTCGAATTTCGAGCAGGTCCAGGCGATGGTCGACAAGGCCACGAAGGATTGGGGCAGCGTCGATCTGATGTGCGCCAATGCCGGAATCCTCCGCGACAAATCCTTCGCCAAGATGGAGCTTGCCGATTTCGCCAAGGTGCTGGATGTGCATCTCACCGGCACCTTCTATTGCTGCAAGGCCGTGTGGGAAGGCATGCGCGCCCGCAACTATGGCCGTATCGTGCTCACCACCTCGTCGTCGGGTCTGTATGGCAATTTCGGTCAGGCCAATTACGGCGCGGCCAAGACCGGCATGGTCGGTCTGATGAATGTGCTCGCCGAGGAAGGTCGCAAGACCGACATTCGCGTCAACATCGTGTCGCCGACGGCTGCAACCCGCATGACCGAAGAATTGCTGCCCGCGCAGGCGCTGCAACTGATGAAGCCGGAAGCGATCACGCCGGCCGTCGAATATCTCCTGAGCGAGAATGCGCCGACCAAGACCATCATGGGCGCCGGTGCAGGTTCCTTTGCGGTCATCAGTATCCTCGAAAGCGAAGGCGTCAATTTCGCCGAAGCTGACTGGAGCCCGGACACGATTGCCGCGCATTTCGCTGACATCAGTGATATGTCGAAGGCCAAGGCGCTGGAAGGCGCTTTCCATCAGACCCAGAAGTATGTCGGGCAGGCCGCCACGCGCTTGGGCGTGAAGGTCTGACCGGCGGCTTCGCCACTACGTGAGACCGTGACAGAACCTGTGAAGAACCAAGTTGCGGTCATTGGCGCAGGCCCTGCGGGGCTGATGGCGGCCGAAGTTTTGAGCCGTGGCGGCGCCGCCGTCACGGTCTATGACGCGATGCCGTCGGCTGGCCGCAAGTTCCTGATGGCCGGACGCGGCGGGCTCAATCTCACCCATAGCGAACCGCTGCCGGAGTTTCTGAGGCGCTACGGCACCGCGGAAGCGTGGCTCGCGCCGGTGGTTTCGGCCTTCACGCCGCAGGCTTTACGCGACTGGAGCGAGGCGCTGGGGCAACCGACCTTTGTCGGCTCCAGCGGTCGGGTATTTCCGCAGGCGTTCAAGGCGTCGCCACTTTTGCGCGCGTGGTTACGGCGGCTGGACGAGAGCGGCGTTCAATTCGCATTTCGACATCGCTGGACCGGGTGGGACGGCGAGGGTCGTTTGAATTTCCAGACGCCGGACGGTTCGCGGGCGGTCGTCTGCAAGAGCGTGGTGCTCGCACTCGGCGGCGCAAGCTGGCCGCGGCTTGGCTCTGACGGCGCATGGGTGGATATGTTGGCGGCGAAGGGCGTCGGCATCGCGCCGCTGCGGCCGGCGAATTCGGGCTTTACGATTGCGTGGTCGGAGATTTTCAAGGACCGTTTTGAGGGGCAACCGCTGAAAGGCGTTGCGCTGTCGTTCGCTGCACACAGTGCGCGCGGCGAGGCGATGGTGACGCGTACTGGCATTGAAGGCGGCGGCATCTATGCGCTGTCGTCGGTGCTGCGCGAGGCAGTGATCGCGGACGGCAAGGCGACGCTCCACGTCGCATTGCGGCCCGATCTCAATCCCGGCGACTTGACCACGAAGCTCGCGGCATCGCGTGGCAAGCAGTCGTTCTCCAACTTCCTGCGCAAGGCGATCCATCTGTCGCCGGTCGCCATTGGGCTGCTGCAGGAAGTCGCCATCGCAGAGGGGATTCAACTGGCGTCATTGTCGCCGGAGAAGCTGGCTGCACTGATCAATGCCGTGCCTATCGATCTCACCGGCGTTGCGCCGATTGCGCGCGCGATTTCAACAGCGGGCGGTATCTCGTTCGACGAGGTCGATGACGCCTTCATGCTGAAGCGCATGCCTGGCACGTTCGTCGCCGGCGAAATGCTCGACTGGGAAGCGCCGACCGGCGGCTATCTGCTGCAGGCGTCCTTTGCGACGGGCGCAGTGGCCGGCGAGGGCGTGCTGCGCTTTCTGTCGCGCTAGCGCAGCTTCCCCCGCGCGGCCACCGGCAGCGTGCCGATGATCTCGTCACCGCGGACCATTACGACTTCATCGAACATGTTGACGACCACGCAGACATGGTTCGGCACGATGCGGACGACGTCGCCGACATTGGGTCGCGTATTGCTGCGCCCGAGATCCAGGAATCCATGTTCCTCGGCAAAGCGTGCGATCTTGGCTTCGGGATGTTCGAGGATCAGGCCATACCCGTCGAGACCGCCGGTGTCTGGCGTCAGCGTCTTGGAGCCGGCATCGAGAATGCCGCGTTCCGGGCCGGCGCGGCTCACCACGGTGGAATAGACGTTGAGCGCGCAATCGTCCCAGGTCGCGGAGCCGGCGGCGACCTGCATGCGGTCGTTATAGATATAGGTGCCGAAGCGATGTTCCGTGGCGCCCTTCAGCGAGCCGACATTCCTGAGGTTGGGCGTGCCGCCGGTGGAGACGATGGTCGGCTCCAGACCGAGCGCGCGGACGCCGGCCAGCGCTTCGTCGTAGAATTTCTGCGCATCGGGCCAGCCGGTTTCGGTCGGATACAGCATGAAGCCTGCGAAGGTGAGACCCTTCGATGCGGCGATCTCCTTGGCCAGCGCAATCGCCTCGGCAGGCGTCTCGACGCCGGCGCGCTTGCGGCCGGTATCGCATTCGACGACGACGTTGACGTTGCGGCCGGAGATCGCGGCTGCCTTCGGCAGATCGCCGATGACGACGGAATTGTCGGCGGCAACGGTGACATTGGCTTTTGCCTGCAGCGCGCCGAGGCGCGCCATCTTCTCATCGCCGAGGAGATTGTAGCTGATCAGGATGTCGTCGATCCCGCTATCTGCCATGATCTCGGCTTCGCCGAGCTTCTGGCAGGTGATGCCTTTGGCGCCGGCCTCAATCTGCATTTTCGCGATCACCGGGCTCTTGTGGGTCTTGATATGCGGCCGGTTGGCAATGCCGGCATCATCGCAGACCTTCTGGATGCGCGCGATGTTGCGCTCCACGCGGTCCATGTCGATGACGAGGGCAGGTGTACCGTAGTCGCGGGAAATCTTGGCTGCAAGCGATGTTGTCATTTCGTTGGTCTCCTGCGCGTGTTCTGTTCGCAAACCGGTGTCCACTTTTGCGGAACACGCACTACGCGTTCTCGATCTCTTCGCGGAGCATTTCCAGCTCCAGCCACTGTTCTTCGGCGTCTGCCAGTTCCTGTTGCGCCTTTGACAGCGCGGTCGATGCGGTGTCGAACTTCTTGCGATCCTTCGCATAGAGATTGGGATCGTCGAGATGACGCTGCTGCTTGGCGATCTCCGCCTGCAGACTGGCCATCGTTTTCGGCAGCGTTTCCAGCGCGTGCTTTTCCTTGAAGTTCATCTTGCGCTTCGCAGCGGGCTTCGACGCATCCGGCTTGTTGCCGTTGCTCTTGGCAGCCGCAGCCTCGGTCTTCGCCTCGCGCTTCAGGTCCGCGCCGCGCTGCGCCAGCATATCCGTATAGCCGCCGGCATATTCGACCCATTTGCCGTTGCCTTCCGGCACGATCACCGAGGTGACGACGCGATCTAGGAAGTCGCGGTCATGGCTGATCAGGATGACGGTGCCTTCGTAGTCGCTGAGCATTTCCTCGAGCACGTCGAGGGTTTCGAGATCGAGGTCGTTGGTCGGTTCGTCCAGCACCAGCACGTTGGACGGTTTCGCGAGTGCGCGCGCCAGCATCAAGCGGCCGCGTTCACCGCCGGACAGCACTTCCAGCGGCGTGCGCATCTGCTCCTGCGAGAACAGGAAGTCCTTCATGTAGCTGACCACGTGTTTGGGCGTGCCGTTGACCATCACATGGTCGCCGCGGCCGCCGGTGAGGGCTTCGGCCAGCGTCGTCTTCGGATTGAGGCTTTCACGATGCTGGTCCAGCGTCGCCATTTCGATATTGGCGCCGAAGCGGACGCTGCCGGAATCCGGCGGCTCGGCGCCGGTGAGCATATTGATCATCGTGGTCTTGCCCGCACCGTTCGGACCGACCACACCGATGCGATCGCCACGCTGCACGCGGATCGAAAAGTCGTCGACGATCTTGCGGTCGCCATAGGTGCGCGAGATGTTCTTGGCCTCGAAGATCAGCTTGCCGGACTTCTCGGCTTCCGCCGCGGCCAGCGTCGCATTGCCTTGGGCACCACGATATTCGCGGCGCTGCGCGCGCAGTTCGTGCAAACCGGCAAGGCGCTTGACGTTGCGCTTGCGGCGGCCGGAGACGCCATGGCGCAGCCAGTGTTCTTCATTGACGATCTTGCGGTCGAGCTTGTGCTGGTCGCGCTCTTCTTCCGCCAGCACCTCGTCGCGCCATTCCTCGAAGGCGCCGAAGCCGCGATCGATCTGGCGGATCTGGCCGCGATCCAGCCATGCGGTGGATCGCGACAGATTGGTGAGGAAGCGGCGGTCATGGCTGATCAGCACCAGCGCGCAGCGCCGGCTGGCGAGTTCGCCCTCCAGCCATTCAATCGTCGTGAGATCGAGATGGTTGGTCGGCTCGTCGAGCAGCAGGATGTCGGGCTCGGGCGCCAGCACGCGGGCCAGCGCCGTGCGGCGCGCTTCGCCGCCGGACAGGTTGTTCGGATCTTCATGGCCGGTGAGGCCGAGCTGTTCGAGCAGATATTGCGCCTGATAGATGTTGTGGCCATCGCCCATGCCGGCCTCGACATAAGCAAGCGTCGTCGCATGGCCGGAAAAGTCCGGCTCCTGTGGCAGATACTGCACGGTGGCGCCGGGCTGCACGAAGCGGCTGCCCTTGTCGTTGTCGACAAGGCCGGCGACGATCTTGAGCAGCGTCGATTTGCCGGAGCCGTTGCGGCCGATCAGACAGACGCGCTCGCCTTGGCTTACCGAGAGTTCGACGCCGTTGAGCAGCGGCGTGCCGCCGAAGGTGAGGGAGATGTCTTTGAGCTGGATAAGCGGAGGAGCCATAGAGTCAGTTCAACTTTGTTTCGGCGCGGGCGCAAAGGCCGGGTCGCGCTGGATACGGCGGATGGTTTGATCCAGGGCCGAGAGGAACGCCGAGCGGTCGCGCGGCGCGAATGATTTGGGACCACCGGTGACTTCGCCCGATGACCGCAAGTCGGTCATCAGGTTGCGCATCGCGAGCGTCATCCCGATGGATTGTTCAGTGAACGGCTTGCCGTTGGGGGCAATCACCGCGGCGCCCGCCTTGACGCAGCGGCTGGCCAGCGGAATGTCGGCCGTGATCACGATATCGCCCTTTGTGGCCCGTTCCGCAATCCAGTCGTCGGCGGCATCCATGCCAGCGCCAGCGGATACCATGTCGATCAGAGGGTCCTGCGGGATGCGGATGAAGTTCCCGGCCACAACGGTAACCGGCAGGCTGAAGCGGGCAGCGACGCGGTAAATCTCGTCTTTCACCGGGCAGGCGTCGGCGTCGATATAGATGCGCGTGGTCAAGGGGCTACGGGTTCCAGAAAGACAGTCATTTGCGGCTGGGCGATGCGGCGCCGACGCGGGGCTGTTCCCCGCTCGTCGCCTTGCCTCGAACATGGTGACGGGTATCATCTCCTGCCAATGCGAACACTCAATTTCGCGCAGTTTTCGGGAGGAATCATGACAAAGCGGCTCGAACCGTACCGTGTCGAGGCCTTTAACACGGCCAAACAGTCCGAAAACAAGATGCATGACGACAGCGTCGCCCGGAAATTCGGCTTCAGCGGCGGTCTGGTGCCGGGCGTCGACGTGCTGGCCTATATGATCCACCCGCCGGTGGAGCACTGGGGACGGGACTTTCTGGAACGCGGCCTGATCGAGGCCCGGTTCACCAAGCCGGTCTATGACGGCGAGACCGTCGAGGTGATCGCCGAGGAAGCCGGCGAGGGGCTCGCGCTGAGCGTCGAGGGCGGCGGCGAGATTCGCGCAACCGGCACGGCGTCGCTGACGCAGTTTCCCGTCGTGCCGTCGCTCGACGCCTTCCCGGACACGGCTGCGGCCGCCAGGCGGCTTCCGGTCAATGCCGAATCCTATGCGCTGGACAAGTGGCTCGGCACCGCGCCGCGGGTTTGGCCGGAAGATGGGCTCGCCGAATATCTGGGTGAGGTTCGCGAGGCCGATGATCGGTATCTGCGCGAGGGCATCGTGCATCCCGGCGTGCTGCAGCGGATCATGAACAAGGTGCTGGTGGACAATGCCATCCTCGGGCCGTGGATTCACGTCGGCAGCAGGATGCAGTTGCTGGCGACCGCGAACACCGATGACGAGTTGATCGCGCGGGCGAAGGTGACCGCCAATTACGAGAAGAAGGGGCATCGCTTCGTCGAGCTCGATGCGCTCATCGTGGCCAATGGCACAACACCGGTGGCGCATTGCCAGCATATTGCGATCACTCAGCCGCGCGAGGTCGTGGCGGCGTAGCGAAGCTCGTCATGCCCGGGCAGCGCGAAGCGAGCTTCGCTAGATGTCCCGGCCATCCACGTCTTCCTTCGTGTGTGGCCAAGGCGTGGATACCCGGCATTCGCCGGGCATGACGGCGTTTGGTGGAGCGTGCGCGTCACGCGATTTCCGATTCAACTGTCAAACAGCCACTGCGCTTCAGGCATGCGTTATCGCCCCTGTTGTTTGCGGCGCGGGGGCGCCGTCGTGTTTCGCATTCCCGCCCCCTTGTGAGAGGGCGTGCGGAACGCCAGGTGCCCGTTGCACCCTTGGGCCTGATGCGAATGCGGTCTTCCGCAATCTATAGAGTGCATCAGGACTTTCGGAAGCGTCAGGCAAGTGCCCAGCGTTCCGCCTGCGGTGTTTTTTCGACTTGCTTGCACATCTGCCTTGGCGAACGGCCCCATCACCAAAATTAGTGTCCCAGGGCGGAGGGACAGGGTAGCCTCAAGCACTTGGGCCGGACGCGTTTTGATTTGGTCGTCCGTCACACTGTCCAGGGGTCTTTCCATCTCAAAGCTGGCCGTGTCCTTGCCAGTGGCAGTGCTGGCGCAGATCCGTCCTGCCCGAAGACAGACGTCACCCATGAACCGCGTAACGCCGCATCTCCGGCGTCCACCGCATCCCACCCCGCGAACGTGACGATCGCGATCGCCCCTCTCGGTGGGGCAGGACAGAGGGGATAATAGTCCTTGTGGGGATATTGTCAACAGACATAGGAAAAAATGTTTATTCTCTGTCCCGGCCACAAACTCGTCATTCCGGGGCGGCTGCGCACCTTCGCGCAGACGAACCCGGAATCTCAGCATGGGAGTCTCTAGTCAGCGCAGAACACTCTGAGATTCCGGGTTCGCGTCCGGCAAGTGCCGGCCGCGCCCCGGAATGACGAGTTTGGAGCGGGATTCTCCCACTCCATGTGGAGTGGCTGAGGTTCGCGCTCTGCCGGCTTTGCCGCTTTCATGCGTCCTCGGGCAACCAATTAGTTTGCCGGGGAACGACAGAGTGCGCGATGCTTTATCGCCTGCCGCTGCCAGATCGGCTATCTCGGAGCGCGATGATTCTGGAGCAGATGATGACGGATGTTTTTCGGCTGGATCGCTATCTCGCGCGGATCGGCTTTGACGGACCGGTTGCGCCGGATCTGGCGACGCTGACGGCCATTCATGCCGCGCATGTGGATGCGGTTCCGTTCGAGGGCCTCAATCCGTTGCTGCGCCTGCCGGTCAAACTGGACATGGCGTCGTTGCAGCAGAAACTCATCGATGGCCGACGTGGCGGTTATTGCTACGAGATGAACGCGATGCTGAGGGCTGCGCTCGAGGCTATCGGCTTCAAGGTCACGGGCCTCGGCGCCCGGGTGCGCTGGAATGCGCCTGTCGACAGTCCGCTCGGTCCCAGGACGCATATGCTCCTGAAGGTCGATCTTCCGGACGGCCCCTATCTCGCCGATGTTGGTTTTGGCGCCTGCGTGCTCGATGCACCTCTGCAGCTCCTCGCGGGGACCGAGCAGCAGACGGCGATGGGGACCTATCGGCTGATCGAGGCCGATGGCCTGTTGTCGCTGAGCGTGAAGCGGGCGGACGGCTGGCGGACGATGTATGTGTTTGATCGCGCGCCGCAACTGCCGTCGGATTACGAGCTCGGCAACTGGTACACATCGACCAGTCCCTTCGTGCCCTTCACCTCGGTGCTGGTGATGGAGCGCGTCAGCCGTGGCCGGCGTTATAAGCTGGTCAATCGCCATTTGACCATCGAGGGACGTGACGGCGAACCGGTGTCTGAACGCGTGCTGGGTAGCGCTGCGGAGTTGCAGCAGGTTCTCGACGAGACCTTCGGCGTCACGCCGCCGGCATCCGCCGACGAGATATTCGCGGTCATCAATGCGAATGCGGAGCGCCGTTGACCGCTGTGTAATCCCCTCTATTTCCACCCGGTTGCGGCGAATGACGCGTTCGGCTAATTCGCCCCGGGAACATCACGAGGGCCGTCAAATGTCACTGTCATCCGCCAAGAACTACGCGCTACGCGCCGCCAAGTCGCAGGACCAGAAGGAAGCCACCGAGCTTTTGTCCAAGGCGATCATGGAGTTGACGCTGGCCATCGAGGCGACGGACGCCAAGATCAAGAAAATCAATCAGGGCAAGTAAAGCGCGCACCGCGGTCAAGCGATCGCGAATTGAACCTATCGCGCAGGTGCACGTTCAGTGTTCTCCACATCAGAGGACGTGACATGAGCGCGCTCAGCAAAATTCGGGAACATATGGAAGTGATTGGCGCCGATGGCGTCCATGTCGGAACCGTCGACAAGGTCGAGGGCAATCGTATCAAGCTGACCAGGAAGGATAGTGGCGAGGGCCATCACAAGGGTCATCATCACTTCATCGACGGTGGTCTGATTGCCGAAGTGGAAGGCAACAAGGTGCGGCTCTCTGCGAATGGCGATGTCGCCGTTGCGATGGAAGAAGAGAAGTAGAACGAAAAAGCCCCGCGGTGCGAACCGCGGGGCTTTCGTTTGCATAGCGCCATTGAGTGACGTGAGGTGCCTCACTTCACCTCCATCTGCAGGCCTTCCTTGTCGATGATGGTCTTGAACTTGGCCGTCTCGGCCTCGACGAAGGTCTGGAACTGTTGGGGCGTGCCGTAGTCCGACACGGCGCCCATGGCCGCGATGGTCTTCTTGGTCGCATCGGTGCCGAGCAGAGCCTTGATCTGCTCATTGAGCGAGGTCACGGCTTCGGTCGGTGTGCTCTTCGGATAGAACACGCCGAACCATGACGCGACGTCGAACTTCTCCAGCTCGGGCGCGGTCTCGCGCATCGCGGGAACGTTCGGCGCCTGCGCGTTGCGCTGCTGGGTGGTGACGGCAAGGCCGGTGAGCTTGCCGTCGAGCACCTGGGGCAGTGACGGATAGAGATTGTCGAACAGGATCTGGATGTCGCCGGCGAGGGCCGCCTGCAACGCAGGGCCTGCGCCGCGGAACGGCACGTGCTGCATCTTCAATCCGGTGAGCTGCAGCCACCATGCGCCGGTGAGATGCGGGCTCTGGCCGACGCCCGATGAGCCATAATTCAGCTTGTCCGGATTGGCCTTGATATAGGCGATCAGCTCCGGGATCGTCTTGATCGGCACGCTCGGATGCGCGCAGACGATGTTCGGAATCTTGATCATATTGGAGACCGCCTGCAACTGGTCGCTCTTGTAGGTCAGGTTCTTGAAGATGCTGTAGGCGATGGCATTGGGGCCGGGATTGCCGACCAGGATGGTGTGGCCATCGCCCTTGAGACGCGCGACCTCGGCAACGCCGATGGTGCCGCCGCCGCCAGAGCGATTTTCCACCACGACGGACTGGCCCCAGACCGGCTGCAGATGCGCCGCCAGCATGCGGCCCATCACGTCGGTGGAGCCGCCGGCTGCGGCGGGCACGATGACGCGGACGGTTTCGGTGGGCTTCCATTCGCCGGCGCCGAGGCTCGCGCGCGGCAGGATTGCCGCGCTGGTGATTGCGGCGGCGCCGGTGAGCATACGGCGACGGGTAACCAGATTGGTCATAGCTTCTTCCCTCGATGGTGTCGTTTGTTCTTTGGTGTTGTCGAAAGCGTAAAGAGGCTGATTGAGACGGGCAAGCCGACGTTTGTCGAAGCGCGAAGAAAAAGCCCCGCAGCGTGTGCTGCGGGGCTTTTGCAATTCAGTCGGTGATGGTGTCGTCCAACTACCGGAAGCTGATCAGCTTGAACAGCGGCGTGAGGTAGCTCATTTCCTGACCGGAGGTCGGCGTGGTGCGGCTGATGAAGTCGAAGATCTTGCCGTCCTGCATGCCGTAATTGGCCAGACGCGTGACCTTGCGATCCTTGTCGAAATAGATCGCGATGACGCGCTGGTCGGTGACCTTCTGCGGCATGAACGCGACGACGCGCTCGGCGCGCTGCGAGATGTAGTAGAACACTTCGCCTGACAGCGTGGCGACGGTGGAGGGCGTGCCCATCACGATCAGGACCTGATCCTGGCTGGCGCCGATCGGGATCTGCTCCAGCGCGCCGGGGGGCAGGATGTAGCCCTTCTGGAATTGCTCGGCGCAGGCGCCCAGCGTGACGCACAGGGCCGCGACCGCGAGTGCCGCGCGCATGCCGCGCCAGCCACGTGTCAGCCGCGCCTTCGCGCTGATGGAGGTCGAAATTGTCATAGCGGAGGGGGTCCCATCCTCTTGATTCTCGGGAAGGCCTTGCTTCCGAAAGACTTGCATCCCAGAAGGCGTTGACGTACCGGGCAGAACCTCTGAATGCAACATGCGCGCGCCCGAGGGGCCCGCCTGAGGAACCCAAGATGGTCTGGCCGTTCAGTCACTTCAGAAAGCCCCCGGCGCCGTTGCGCGGCACCATTGAAGCCATCTATGGCATGATCGTGGCGCAGGCGCGAGAACCCTTGTTTTATCGGGACTTGGGAGCGCCGGATACGGTAAACGGGCGTTTCGATATGTTGCTCCTGCACCTGTGGCTGGTGCTGCGCCGGATGAACCCGAAGGACGACCTGTCGCAGGGACTTTTCGACAGGTTCTGCAGCGATATGGACGACAACCTGCGCGAACTCGGCACCAGCGACATGAAGGTGCCGAAAAAGATGCGGGAATTCGGCGACGCGTTCTATGGCCGGACAGGCGCCTATGACGCAGCGCTCGGCGCGGGCAGGGAGCCTCTGGCGGCGGCCCTGTCGAAGAATATCTATAATGGCATGGACATCGAGAACGCCCGGCGTCTCGCTGTTTATGTCGAAGCGGCGAATGCCCATCTGGGCACGCTCGATGAAACGACACTGACATCAGGCGCGTGGCACTTCCCGTCGCCTGCAGAAACCTTGGTAACGACATGAACAAACCCGACCGCACCGTGGATCTGACGCCGCCCTGGAGCGTGCCCATCGCCGTGGTTCAGATCCCGGAAACCGGGCTGGAGCGCGACATCGAGGCCACGCCCGAGGAGCGCAAGGGAATCGCTGCGCTCGGCGGCCTCGTCAGTGTGGGCGCGGCCAAGGGTGAATTGCTGCTGATGCCGGTCAAGGGCGGTACCGTGCATGTCACCGGTCGCATCTGGGGCAAGGTCGAGCAGACCTGCGTGGTGACGTTGGACCCGTTGACCGCCGATTTCGAGGAAGAGATCGACGTGATTTTCGCGCCGCCATCGCAGATTCGCGAACTGGCCGAATCGGTGGACGAGGACGTCGAGAGCGACGAAGAGACCCCGGACCCGCCGGAGCCGATCGAAAACGGCTTGATCGACCTCGGCAAACTGGCGACCGACGCGCTGTTTCTGGGGTTGGACCCGTATCCCCGTAAGCCGGATGCCGTATTCGAGCCGGTGGTCGAGGTTCCGGACCCTGAAGAGCACCCGTTTGCGGCCCTGAAAGCGCTGAAAACCGCCCCCGAGAAGCCCAAGGCCAAAAAGCCCGGCAAGGGCTGAAAACGAGGGGCCGATTCCACGCTTTGTGTGGCTGGCGGGACAAAAGTGCCCGGTCAAGATGTTGTATCGGGTCACGGAAACGCTATTGTCCCCGGCCGAAATCGGGTTAATGCCATAACTTCGCCGTCTGCCGCCAATTGCGGCAGACTTCGTCCGCGGCCACGAGCGTCACAGGCCGCAAGAGACAGGTTTCCGGAACGTCCATGCCGAAAAAGGTTCGCATCGCGCTAGACGCCATGGGTGGCGACATCGGCGCATCGGTGGTCATTCCCGGCGCTGCGATTTCGTTGACCCGACATCCCGACAGTGAGTTCCTGCTGTTCGGTGACAGCGCGCTGATCGAGACAGAACTCGCCAATCATCCGGCATTGAAGGCCGTATCGAAGGTGATCCATACCGACGTTGCCGTCAGCATGCATGACAAGCCGAGCCAGGCGCTGCGCCGTGGCCGCAAGGTCTCGTCGATGTGGCTGGCGATCGAAGCGGTGAAGAAGGGCGAGGCCGATGTCGCGGTCTCCGCCGGCAACACCGGCGCGCTGATGGCGATGGCGCGGTTCTGCCTGCGCATGCTCGACGGTATCGAGCGTCCGGGTCTCGCCGCGATCTGGCCAACCACGCGCGGCGACTCGGTGGTGCTCGATCTCGGCGCCACCATCGGCGGCGATGCCAACCATCTGAAGACGCTCGCCGTGATGGGCAGCGCCATGGCCAGCGCGCTGTTCGATCTGGCGCGGCCGACGGTCGGCCTGCTCAATATCGGCGTCGAGGAAATCAAGGGCGGCGACGAAATCCGCGATGCCGCCGAACTACTGCGCAAGGCCGACCTGCCGCAGCTCGAATTCGTCGGCTTCGTCGAGGGCGACGGCATCGGCCGCGGTGATGCCGACGTGATCGTCACTGAAGGCTTTAGCGGCAATATCGCGCTCAAGGCCGCCGAAGGTACCGCGCGGCAGTTCGCAGAATATCTGCGCAATGCCATGGCCCGCACCTGGCGCTCGCGCATCGGCTACCTGTTCGCCAAGAACGCCTTCAAGGCGGTGCGCGACAAGGTCGATCCCAACAAGTCCAACGGAGCGGTGTTTCTCGGCCTGCGCGGCATCGTGGTGAAGAGCCACGGTGGCACCAATGCCGACGGTTTCGCCTATGCGGTGGATGTCGGCTACGACATGGTCCGCTACGACCTTCTCACCAAGATCAATCAAATGCTCAACCGCGACGGCCAAGCGCTCCCTGCGAGCCCGGCTGCGCAGGAGGCTGTCTCGTGACTGCGATACGTTCGGTCGTGCTCGGCTGCGGCTCCTATTTGCCGGAGCGGATCCTGACCAATGCCGAACTGGCATCCAAGGTCGATACATCGGACGAGTGGATCGTCCAGCGCACCGGTATCAAGCAGCGCCACATCGCTGCCGACGGCGAGTTCACCTCGCATCTGGCGATCAAGGCCGCGCAGGCGGCGCTGGCCAATGCCGGCGTCGACGCGCAGTCCATCGACCTGATCGTGCTGGCGACCTCGACTCCCGACAATACGTTCCCGGCAACCGCCGTTGCGGTACAGAACGCGCTCGGCATCACGCACGGCGCGGCGTTCGACCTACAGGCGGTGTGTTCCGGTTTCATCTTTGGGCTGACCACCGCCGACAGCCTGCTGCGCACCGGCGCCGGCAAGCGCGCGCTGGTAATCGGCGCGGAAACTTTCTCGCGGATTCTCGACTGGACCGATCGCGGAACCTGCGTGCTGTTCGGTGATGGTGCCGGTGCGGTGGTGCTGGAAGCACAGACCCAGCCCGGCGCAGCCAGCGATCGCGGCGTGCTGACCACGCATCTGCGTTCCGACGGCCGGCACAAGGAAAAGCTGTTCGTCGATGGCGGCCCGTCCTCGACGCAGACGGTGGGTTACCTGCGCATGGAAGGCCGCGAGGTCTTCAAACATGCGGTGGGCATGATCACCGACGTGATCGTCGACGCGTTCAATGCGACCGGTGCGAGCGCGGAGACCATCGACTGGTTCGTGCCGCATCAGGCCAACAAGCGCATTATCGACGCGTCGGCGCACAAACTTCATATTGCGCCGCAAAAGGTGGTGCTGACCGTGGACCTTCACGGCAACACATCGGCGGCGTCGATTCCGCTCGCATTGTCGGTGGCGGTCAATGACGGCCGCATCAAGAAGGGCGACCTTGTGTTGCTCGAAGCCATGGGCGGCGGCTTCACCTGGGGGTCTGCGCTCATTCGCTGGTGATGCGCCGGCGTTGATGCAGATCAACAACATCTCAAATTGTCATGATTTTCCATGCCTTTGCATCGATGGTGACTGTTGACCGGAGCGCGTTAACCTCCTAATTTCTGACGCGAATTTGGTTCGCCGAGAGTAGTTGGGGCAGGCGATGACGGGCACGGGAAAAACAGTCACACGCGTCGATCTGTGCGAGGCGGTCTACCAAAAGGTAGGTCTCTCGCGCACGGAGTCGTCCGCGTTTGTTGAACTGGTTTTGAAAGAAATTACGGATTGTCTGGAGAAGGGCGAGACAGTGAAGCTGTCGTCGTTCGGCTCCTTCATGGTGCGCAAAAAAGGCGAGCGCATCGGCCGCAATCCGAAGACAGGCACAGAAGTACCGATCTCGCCGCGGCGAGTCATGGTATTCAAGCCGTCGGCGATCCTGAAACAGCGGATCAACGGCGACAGCGCCGCAGTGGGCAACGGTAAAGATCACGACGACTAGCTAGAGAAACAGGGCGAACCACAGGGATCCTGCACTTGGACAAAGCGCCGGATGCGTTTCGAACCATAAGCGAGGTCGCTGACGATCTCGATATACCGCAGCATGTTCTGCGGTTCTGGGAAACGCGGTTCACTCAAATCAAACCGATGAAGCGATCCGGCGGCCGGCGATATTATCGTCCGGACGATGTCGATCTGCTGCGCGGCATCCGCCGGTTGCTCTACGGCGAGGGCTATACCATCCGCGGCGTGCAACGAATCCTGAAAGAGAACGGCATCAAGTCGGTGCAGGGGCTGGTCGACGGCCACGCTGCGCCGAGCTTCGCGCCGATGTCCGCTGCCGCCGTCGCGCCGCGCGTCCAGGCGAAGCGTCCCGTGGTCGAGGAGGAGCACGAGGAAGAAGAGGTCGAGGACGAGGCCGAACTCGAGGAGGAGATCGAGGAAGAGGCCGAAGACGAGGCTGAGGCCGAGGACGCCGAAGAGGAAGACGCCGAGGACGAGGAAGAAGAGGGCGACGAGGAAGAAGAAGAGGGGGAAGACGAAGAGGACGAGGAAGAAGAGGCTGAGGAAGAGGAAGACGAGGAGGAAGCCGCTCCTGCTCCCGTCGCCGGCCGCCGCGAACCTCCGATGACGTCGACTTCGCCGCGCGTGGAACCACAGCTGCAGCGGCCGCCATCGCGGGCAAACCCCGTATTGGCAAACCCTGTTGCAGCACGGCCCGAACCGGCGATGTCGGCTCCGGCGCAGAGCGCCAGACCGGCTGCGGCCCCGGGCCCAAGGCCGAACCCGCAGCGCCGGCTGGAGCGCGAGCGGCTCGAAGCCGTGCTCGAGGAGCTGCTGTCGGCGCGCCGCGCGCTCGATACGGCGATGAAGGACGGCTAGCCAGCGTCCCACAGCCAATCCGTTTCAATCCGCTCAGCCTTCTTGCGCCTCGGACGGATCGAAGCTACACGATGCCCCATCGGAGCGTAGCGCAGCCCGGTTAGCGCACTAGTCTGGGAGACTAGGGGTCGGAGGTTCGAATCCTCTCGCTCCGACCATTTTTCCAAATAATTTCAAGATATTATAGGTCCCGCATGTGAGCGGTGCCGCCTGGATTGGGCGGCCTCGACCAAACTCTCGTGGCGCAGGCCTTACGATCCCGGCTCGACGAAATTACCGTGAATCACGTCGTCTTTCCGTCCGGCGAACCAGAGAAGCCCGATATAGGCCGCTGCACAAATGAGGAAGCCGAGGACAATAATCTCTAACATAATATCTACTCTACGCTGAAAACATTAGACTTCTCCCGGCGCCGGGCTCCGTCAATTGCCCCGGCCGCATTCCTTAATGAATCCTTTCCGTCGTGACCCTTTGGCCACAGATGCCGCTGGCCACAGATCCAGGTGCCGCGATCGGAATAGCGGCAGGCGGGTGGCGCCGTATGTCGTTTTTGCGCCAATGGAACCCTTCGTCATCGAGCCGGTTATCCTGAAAACAGGAGGCTCGCATGGCAAGTCACTGGCATACCGCAGATGGTCCGTCGGAGATCCGGCATGAGGATGATATCGGCTACTACGGTGGCTGGACTATCAGCGGGTTGGCGGTGGTTGCGACCATCACGGCTGTCTGGCTGTTTGGTATCTAGGCCACTGCGTAATTAAAGCACTTGCGGTGAGTGACGACGCAGCAGCGATGCGAGCGAGTGCTGAGGGATAGTGACGAAAAGAGGCCCGGAGCAATGCTCCGGGCCTCTTTCGTTTCAGCTAGCTGCGGTTAGTAGTAACCGTAGCTGCGATAGTAGCGGGGACCGCCATAGTAGCCGCCGCCGTAACCGTAGCGCGGACCATAGGCATAACGCGGCCCGTAATGGCGCGGACCATAATATCCGTAACCGGGGCCGTAGGCGCCATAGGCACCGGCCGCCAATGCGCCGGCTGCGATGCCAAGACCAATGGCGGCGCCGCGACCGCCACGCGCTTCTGCGGGTTTCGATGCGATCGACGCTGCGCCGACGGCAGCGACGGTGGCAAGAACAAGAGCTGTTTTCTTCATGCTGCTTCTCCTTCGTATCGAGAAGTCAACGTATCGGTGTTTTGAAGGTTCGGTTCCAATTCATGGCACATCGACCACAAATTTTGCCGCGATGAGGGAACGAATGACGTTGCTTCACGAGCAACAAGTCTCGCAGCTTTACGTGTTGCAACCGAAAGCGAGATGCGCGTGCACCGTCGGTCATCTCGCAGCGGATGATGGTTCCAGAAAAAGATAATGGCCCGGAGCGAACTCCGAGCCATCAAACGCAGACGTACATCCGGTCCGCGCTCCTTGACTCCACACTGAGTCGAGAAGGTTAAGGAATGTCTAACGTCAATGCGTGACGGCATGATGACCGATTGCGATCATCCCGTCGGGCCTTCGACTTCCTTGTGATCCTTGTCAGGCAAAACACCGCTGCCGGGCGTCCTGCTCTCGTCGGTCAGTTCCGGTCTGTCATGCGGGCCGGCCGGCGGAATTTTCTGATCGGGCTTCGGTTGTTTGTCGAAGGCGCGGTTCTTTGCTTGCTGTGTCATGCAAAGAGAACGACTCAGTTTCGCGCGTGTTCCCAGTGATGATGTCCATCGCAAATCACGAGAGAGATCGCGAGAGAGTCTGACACGACGCGAATATGTGGGTCCTGCGTCGATGTGTTCCATTTTATGCGGAACCATCCGGATGGTAGCGGCTTGTCCCACGATACTTTTTAAAGGAAGGAATAAATTGTCATGATCAAGAAACTGGCTTTGCTGGCGGCTGCGGCCGTTCTCTATGTCGCAGCACCTGCAGGCCCCGCGTCTGCGCAGGGCATCAATGTGCAGATCGGCGGCGGTGGCTATCACCATCATGATCGTGGCTATCATCGCGGTCCTGGCTATCGCCAGAGCCGCGCCTATATGCGCCGCGACTACGGTCGTCGCGACTACGGTCACCGCCATCACGGCTGGGATCGCGGCGGTTCGCGTACCAAGACCGTGATCGTTCGCTAACGGACGTCAATGGTTTGAACGAAGCAGCCTCGCGCAAGCGGGGCTGTTTTCTTTTGTGCGTTTGTCAGGCGCTGCCTGGCTGCGCGGAGGCTGCACGCGATTGCGCTGTGGCCATATATTGCTGCGTGGCGACGAACATGCCCCACATCGCGCCGAGCATCATCCAGAAGTGGCGCCAGTGATCGGTGTCGATGATGAAGGCCTCGCCGACCGTGCCGAGATAGGCTGCGAACACCGCGAGATAAGCGCGCTGCCATGGCACGCGGACGAAAATATAGCGGAAGCCGAGCAGGGCGGTGATGAACACCAGCGCGGGATAGCACACGCCGGAAATCCAGCCGCCGGACATGAAGGCGTTGAGATAGGAGTTGTGGGTGTCTTCCGGAAAGAAGCGCGTGAATTGCAGCGGGCCGATGCCGAATGGCAGATCGAGCGCCATCTGCGCGCCGAGCACATGCCGGCCGAAACGGCCGAAGCGGCCTTCGTCATATTTCTGATCGAACGAGGCGCGCTGCTTGAACATGTCGGCGATGAAGTCGAATTGCAGCAGGATCACGATCACCAGTACCACGACGGCGATGGCCGCCAGCGCCATGATGATAATGCGCGAGCGCTGTTTGTTGGACTGGCTGGTCAGCACCATCAGCATCAGCATGAAGGCGGAGGTGATCGCCAGCAGGCCCCAGGCGGCGCGGGAGAAGGCGAGCAGGACGGCGAGCGCAATGATGCCGAGCGCGATAGCGCTGCGCAGCGAGCGACCGAAACCGTCGCTGACGACGCTCTGCAGGCAGAACAGCGCCGGCAGCACCAGAAACGCGCCCAGCACGTTGGGATCCTTGAACGTGCCGGAGGCGCGGCCATAGAGCGTGAACATCCCGGCGCCGGGGATCAGATTCAGATAGCCCAAGATGCCGGTCAGCGATGCCACCAGTGCGCCGACGATCAGGCCGCGGCGCAAGAGATCGATGCGCGTCAGCGTGTCCTCGGACATCACCAGCGCGACGAAGATCGCCATGATGGCCATGTACCAGGAGGTCAGGATCCAGTTCACGACCGGCGCCTTGTCGAGCAGATAGGCCGCGCAGATCGTGTAGCCGATATTGACCAGGAACAGCAGGATCAGCAGCGGCACGAACACCAGCCGCATACGCAGGCCCGACGCGAAGAAGACGACCATCGCGGTGAGGGTCGCGATCTCGAAGGGGCTCGGCTCGATGAAGACGATGGCGCCGCCAAAACCCATCGCCCATAGCAGCGCGCGCTGCAGCGTCACCACGGCGGGAGGCGCCGCGGGCGAGGCGATGTAGTGATCGAGTGAGGCGTGAGTGCTCATGGCGGCGCGATGTTAGCGTTGTGGTGTTGACGAGTGGTGTAGGCTGGAAAAACGCTCATGCGTCGTCCCCGCGAAGGCGGGGACCCATAACCACGGTCGATGCATTAAGAACGGCAGAGTTACCCAGACAACGCTTTCATTTTTTTCTCCAGCGTGTATGGGTCCCCGCCTTCGCGGGGACGACATGCGGAGTGGGGTGCCGCCTCAATACGCGTTCTCGTTCTTGGTCAGCAGCGACACCGGCGTTTTCAGCAGGATGTAGACGTCGAACAGCACCGACCAGTTCTCGATGTAATAGAGGTCGAACTCGACGCGCTTCTGCAGTTTCTCCTCGCTGTCGACCTCGCCGCGCCAGCCATTGACCTGCGCCCAGCCGGTGATCCCGGGCTTGACGCGGTGGCGGGCGAAATAGCCGTCCACGGCCTCGTCCAGCAGCTGGCTCTGTACCCTCTGCTGAACCGCGTGGGGGCGGGGGCCGACCAGCGACAGGTTGTTCTTGAACACCACGTTGAAGAGCTGCGGCAGCTCGTCGATGGAGGATTTGCGAATGAAACGGCCGACGCGGGTGACGCGCTTGTCGCCCTTGGTCACGACGGTCTTGGCCAGCGGGTCGGCCTGGTCGTGATAGAGCGAGCGAAACTTGAAGACGTCGATGCGCTCGTTGTTGAAGCCGAAGCGCTTCTGGCGGAACAGCACCGGGCCCGGGCTGTCGAGCTTGATGGCGATGGCGACCAGCGCCATGAAGGGCAATGCAGCGAGCAGGACCAACCCGCCGACGATATGGTCGAACAGCCATTTCATCACCAGATCCCAGTCGGTGATCGGCGCCTCGAATACATCGAGGGTCGGCACCTTGCCGAGATAGGAATAGGAGCGGGGGCGGAAACGCAGCTTGTTGGTATGCGCGGACAGGCGGATATCCACCGGCAACACCCACAGCTTCTTGAGCATTTCCAGAATGCGCGTCTCGGCCGAGATCGGCAGCGCGAACAGCACGAGATCGACGCGGGTGCGCCGCGCGAATTCGATGATGTCATCGACCTTGCCGAGCTTCGGCGCGCCTGCGATCGTGTCCATGGAGCGCTTGTCGTTGCGGTCGTCGAACACGCCGAGGATCTGGATGTCGGAATCTTCCTGGGCGTTGAGATCCCTGATCAGCGTCTCGCCATTGGTGTCGGCGCCGACAATGATGGTGCGGCGGTCGAGCCGACCCTGATGCGCCCAGCGCTTGATCAGCGCGCGCACGACGGCGCGTTCCGCGATCAGGGCAAAGAGACCGATGAAGAAGAATGACGACAGCCAAACACGCGACACCGCGCCGCCGACCTTGGCGAAGAACGAGACACCGATGAACAGCAGGAACACGAAGGCCCATGCCGACATCATGCGCGTGAGCTGCTTGATGTGGCCGCGGAAGACCTGCACCTGATAGATATCGGCAGACTGGAAACACACCACGGCACCAGCCGCCATCGCGACGATGGCGGCGAGGTATTCCCACCTGACGCCTGCGACCGGCGCGACATAGAGCAGGTTGAGCCCAATGCCGATGATGCTGAGCATCAGGAAATCGATGACGCGTACGACGCCGGTGATGACGACCGGTGAATAGGCGGCGCGCACCTTCTGATCGACAACGGCAAGCGCTTCCGGCGTGAGGCGCCGACGACGTTCGAACTGGCGCTGACCGGGCGCGTCCGTCGCGGCCGCGTCGATCATTGAGCGTGCGTTGATCGGTTCCAAGGTGAAATGTCCGTTGTTGCGCTAGCGTGCGATGTCGCACGTCAAGCCTACTGCTTTTCGTGAAAATTACCGGACAAATCGGAAGATTTGGTTACAGGTTAAGGAGAGTTAACGTTCCGCAAATGCGTTGCGATAGCCGTCGATGACGCCCTCGACCATCGCGTCCTGGGAGAAATGTTCCGCGATGCGCTCACGGAGCAATTGTGCACGCGTCCGCGCAGCGGTGATGTCGTCGAGAGCGGTTTTGATCGCTGCGGCCATGGCGTCGACATTGTTCGACTGGAACAATGCGGAGGTGTGCGATCCGAAGATTTCCGGAATGCCGCCCACATTGGCGGCGATCATCGGAATGCCCGCGGCTGCGGCCTCGATCACCACATAGGGCATCGAGTCGCCGCGCGATGGAACCACCAGCAGGCGTCCTTTCGAGAAGCCGTAACGCGGTTTGACATGGCCGATGAAACGCACGGCGGTGCCGAGGCCGAGGCGCTGGATCTGTGCCTTCAATGCGTTGGTCTCTTCGCCGTCGCCGCCCAGCGTCAGGGTGACGGGCTGGCCGTCGGCACGCAGGCGCGCCACGGCATCGACCAGCAGGTCCGCGCCCTTGATGCGGCGGAATTCGCCGACATAGCAGACATCGGTCGCATCATCGGCGGGCTCGATGGGGTCGAACTCATCGGATGTCACGCCGTTGAAGACGCATTTCACAAGGCCTGACGGGGTGCCGATCATGCGCTGATAGGTGTCGCGGGCGAAGGCGCTCTCGAACAGGAACAGTTCGGTACGGTTCATCAGCGCGCGTTCGAGGCGGCTGTAGAAGGCGCCTTTCGCGGTGTTTTGCGGATAGTGCAGCGAGCCGCCATGCGGCGTGTAGATGCGGATGACATTGTTCGACTTTGCCTTCAGGCGCACGAAGGCGCCGGCCTTGGCGCCGTGGCCATGCAGCACATCCGGCTTCAGCCGGCTGGCGAGGCGCATGAACTGCATCCAGACCAGAACGTCGGTGGGATGCGGCTCGCGGTGGATCGGCAGGCGATGGGTGCCGAGTGTCAGGCGCGGCGCGATCTCGGCCAGCGCATCGCGCGCACGGTCGCCGCCGGTGAGGCTGTCGGCGACAATGCCCACATGATGGCCGCGATCCGCCTGGCCGTTGGCGACATCGATGATGTGGCGAAAGATGCCGCCGACCGGCGCGCGGACAGCGTGCAGGATGCGAAGCGGCTTGTCCGAAGGTGCGCGCATAATCAGAATCGGCATTCGCTGACGAGGAGGGCGTCGCCGGGAGCTGGGACGCACATCGGAAAATCCCTGAAGCAATTGAATCCAATAAGAGGCTTCGTCGTTAAAAAACCGTGTGGATACAGGGCTTCCGCCGCAATATGCGGTATCAGTCTGCCGATTAACCGCACAGCAACCTTAATCGTATTTAATCGGTTCCGTTGAGTAGGCGCAGTGGCGTTCTGGTGGGGTAGGCGATGCGTTTGGCATTCTGGCGTGCAGGCAAAGGCGATGCGTCGGTCGAACGGGCCGTCAAGGCGCCAACCATGCCAAACCCGGCTGCACGCAAAAATCCCGAGAAGAAAGCAGAGCGTGTGATCGCTGCGCCGGCGCAGGCGCCCGATCTCGGCGACCTCGATCTACGCGCGCTGTGGCAGGCACTCGTCCGTCGCAGGATGTGGGTTATCGTCCCGACGCTGCTGGCACTTGTCGGTTCGCTCGTCATCGTCAACATCATCACGCCGCGCTTCAAGTCCGAAGCGCGCATCCTGATCGACGGACGTGAAAACGTTTTCCTGCGGCCAAGCGGCGAACGCAACGAAGAGCGTACCTCGCTCGATGCGGAAGCCGTGACCAGCCAGGTGCAGTTGCTGTTGTCGCGCGATCTCGCCCGCGAGATCATCAAGAAGAACAAGCTCGCCGAGCGCCCGGAATTCGATCCGGTGTTGCAGGGGGCGCAGCCATGGCGGTCGCTGCTCGGCCTGATGGGCATCGGCCGCGATCCGTTCTCGATGACGCCTGAAGAGCGCGTGCTCGATGCCTATTACGAGCGCCTGACGGCCTATGCGGTCGACAAGTCGCGCGTCATGGTCGTCGAATTCCAGTCGCGTGATCCCGAGCTTGCCGCGCGCGTCGCCAATTCCATTGCCGACGGCTATCTGGTGATGCAGCAGAACGCGCGGCAGAATCAGGCAAGGTCGGCCGGGCAGTGGCTGTCCGGCGAGATCGATGACCTGCGCAAGAAGGTCGTCGAGGCGGAAGCGCGCGCGGAGGAATTCCGCTCCAAGTCCAGCCTGTTCATCGGCACCAACAATACGTCGCTCTCCAACCAGCAGCTCGGTGAGATCAACAGCCAGCTCAACAATGCGCGCTCGCTGAAGTCCGATGCCGAGTCCAAGGCGCGGCTCATCAAGGACATGTTGCAGACCGGTAAGCCGATCGAGTTCTCGGACGTGCTGAATTCCGACCTGATCCGCCGGCTCTCGGAGCAGCGCGTGACGTTGCGTGCGCAGCTTGCTGAGCAGTCCTCAACGCTGCTCGACAATCACCCGCGCATCAAGGAGTTGCGGGCGCAGCTCGGTGATCTCGACAAGCAGTTGCGCGACGAAGCCGCGAAACTATCGCGCACCTTCGAGAACGATGCGCGCATTGCCGGTGGCCGCGTCGATGGTCTCACCAACAATCTCGAACAGCTGAAGCGCCAGGCGACGTCCAGCAACGGCCAGGATGTGCAGTTGCGGGCGCTGGAGCGCGAGGCGAGGGCGCAGCGCGACCTGCTCGAATCCTATCTGGCGAAATACCGTGAAGCGTCCACGCGCGAGAATATCGAGGCGGCACCGACCGATGGTCGCATCATCTCCCGCGCTATCGTGTCGAACACGCCGGCCTATCCGAAGAAACTCCCGATCGTGCTGATCGCGACGCTGGCCACGCTGATGCTGACTGCCGGTGGCATCGTCACCAGCGAGCTGCTGCGCATGACCGCGCCGCGCGGTGCTGCACCAATGGCGCCGGTCGTGCAGGCCCGCGTCACCGAGCCGGTGTTCAAGCCGTTCGTGGAACAGGCGCCTGCTGCCGTGCGTGAGCCGGAAACTGTCGTTGCGCCGGGCCTCGTGCCTGAGCCGGCTCCTGTTGCCGCGCCGCAGCCCGTGGTGCGCGACACCCATCCCGAACTGGCCGCCGGCGTCAGCGAAATCGAACAGCTTGCGCAGGAGTTTCGAGCTGCCGGCAAATCGGCGCGCAAGATCACGATCCTCGGCACCGGCCACAACGACAATATCGCGCTCACGGCGTTGACGCTCTCGCGCATCCTGTCGCGTGACGCGAAGGTGGTGCTGGTCGATCTGGCCGCGTCGTCGCCGACGCTGGAAGCTGTGTCGAACGATCCGCGCGCCCCCGGACTGGCGGAGCTGATGCTGGGCGAGGCGTCGTTCGGCCAGGTGATTACCAAGGACCGGATGTCGGGCCTGCATATGGTGGCGGCCGGCCGCGCCGGCGCCGATCGGTCGCTGTTGCAGTCTCCGCGCCTGACCATGGCGCTCGATGCGCTGCTGCGCGTTTATGATCACGTGCTCCTCGACGCAGGTACCGCGGCTGATCTGCCTGCGGGACTTCTGACCGATCAGGCCCGCGCCGTGGTGGTGCCGGAAGCGAGCATGAGCATGGATGCGCGCGAGCTGATGGCCGAACAGCTCAAGGCCGTGGGCTTCGCCGATGTGAAGATGTTGCGTTCAGCGCCGCCGGCGAATGATCCGGTCGGGCCGGGCGGCCGCGTGTTTGCGGCGTGATCATGTAACTATCAATGCGTCGTCCCCGCCTAGTGCGCCGAAGGCGCACGCGGGGCGGGGACCCATACACGCTGAAGAGATGCTTCGAGAAAATTCGATCTGGCTCTGCCGCTTTGAGCCGGACTGACCGTGATTATGGGTCCCCGCCTTCGCGGGGACGACAATCGTAACTCAGCGCTGAAACGTCTGGCGCAACATCTGCGCCATCTGCAGCAGGGCTGGTGTCTGCTTCACTATTCGCTTGGCATGGGCGAAGGACGACAGGCCCATGGCGCCGAGCCTGCCGCGCGTGGTGAGCGGCACGAAACTGTCGAAGATCGGTTCGTCGTCCTTGCAGAACATCCGCTTGTAGTCGTCGCCGCCGATGCCGAGATCCAGCGAGGTCACGCCGCGTTCGGCATAGGCATCGATGATGGTGCGCATCAGGATCAGGCCGGGGCTGTATTTCGCATTCTCCGACATGGTGTAGGTGTTGAACATCATCGAGAAGCGGTTGTCGTCGGCGACGCCGGCGAACATCGCGATCACTTCCTCGTCGCAGACCAGCGCGTGGATATCGATGGTGTAGCCATCTGCGCGCGGCGTCGTACAGGCCTGGCGGATGAAGGCTTCGACGCCGGGCTCGGCGAAGACGTTGGGCAGGTTCTGTTCGGCCATGCGCAGCGGCTTGATGGCGAAGAAGGCGTCGAGCACGCGCTTGACCTCGGCCTCCGTCTTCGCATGCATGTAGCGATAGCCGGCAAGATTTCGATACTTGCCTTCCTTGGTCTTCAGGCGCTTGCGGAACGAATTGCTGATGCGATCGGTCGCCGCTTCGCCGGGCACCATCTTCAGCACCGGGCAATCATTGGTCGAGGCCTGGCTCGGCAACAGCGCGAGCGGATTGTCGATGCCGATCCAGCTTTTGGGCTGACGGAGCAGCGCGAGGACGTCGACCGTCTCGGTGTGCTTTTGAACTCCTTGCAGCAGCGCGTCTATATCGGCCCTTGTCGCCTGCATCGCGAAGTCGCGGCGGAACAGCGGCATGTTGAAGGTGACGTGTTTGCCGCCGAGATAGCCGGCGACGCGCATGCCGTTCTCACGGCTGACCGCGAGCGGCAGCAACATCAGCGGCTGATGTGCAGCGTCATAGGCGACGATAATGAAGGGCTTCAGGCCTTCCTGGGCGCCGATATGGGTCTGCCATGCCGACTGGAAATCGAAACGCTGATAGGGCGTGGAGAGTTGTTCGGAGCTCTCGAGGCCGCGCCAGATGGCTTCTGCGGCGCTGAAATCGCTGATGACATCGACGCGTGCGATGCGGCTCGCAACTGCCATTGCCACAGGTGTTTCCATCACAGCAGCCATGGTCATCGCGAAGCCTGTTTCAGATTTTGTTTAGATTTTTAGGTTTGGGCCGACCTTTGCAAAGAAATGTCAACAAACAGTAATGAGAATAGCCGACTGGCGAGAGGCACGACGCCGCTTGGGGGAATCTGCGGTGTCATACAAGACCGGTTGGCGCGCGGCGCTCGGCTTAGAGCTGACTTATCTCAGCGGCATGCACCGTCTGCTGGAACGCAGCCACGGCGGTGCCGGTATCATCCTCAAATTCGAACGCGTGCGGCCATCGCGGCAGGACGCTTTCCAGCCGCTGAAATCCCGCGAGATCACGCCGCACTTTCTCGACCGCACGATCCGCGCGCTGAAGCGCTGGCCTGTTGATATCGTCGGCATGGACGAGGTGTGTCGCCGCGCGAGTGCACCGCGATCGGGACGGCGCTTCGTGGCGCTGACCTTCGATGGCGGCACGCGCGACTTCGTCGATTTCGCCTATCCGCTGCTGGCGGCGCATGAGGTGCCGTTCACGCTCTATCTGCCGAGCGTATTTGCCGATGGGCTCGGCGCCATGTGGTGGCTGGCGCTGGAGCAGGCGATCGCAACGCATGATCGCATCAGCCTGATCGTCGATCACCGGCAGCGGCATTTCGAGACGGCCACTGTCGCTGACAAATATCGCGCCTATTACTATCTCGATAGCTGGCTGCGGACGTTGCCGCCGCATGAACTGGCCGTTGCGACCGACGATCTCTGCAAACGCTATTCCGTCGATCTTGCGACCCTGTCACATCATGCGGCGATGCATTGGGACGATGTGGCAACGTTTGTGGGAAATCCGCGGGCGACGATCGGCAGCAGCACGGTCAATTATCCCGTCCTCGCCAATCTCGGCGACAGCGCGGCGTCGCGCGAGATCGCCATGGGGCGGGCTGTGGCGCAAGCTGCGCTGCCCTACGAGCCACGGCATTTCGCCTATCCGTTCGGCGATAAAGCCTCATTCGACAGGCGTCACGTCGCGATGGTGGCGCAGGCCGGCTTTGCCAGCGCCGTGACATCGCTCCCCGGTGTCGTCGAGGCCGATGGCGGATCAAATCCTCTCGCGCTGCCGCGGCTGGCCTGGGACGGCCGGCGGCAATCGCTGCGCGCCTTGCGGGTGATGGTAGCGGGCGTGATGCTCGGCGCGGGCGCGCGGCGCTGACGCATGGTGTAGGATGGGTAGAGCGAAGCGAAACCCATCACTTCACGTTGGCATGATGGGTTTCGTTCCGGCGCTCCGCGCCTTCACTCTACCCATCCTACGATGTCAGCTGACGTCCCGCTCAGGATCGGCCTTGCTCATCCAGCTGATGATCGGCATCGCCGGCAGCACCCAGCCGAGGCCTGCGATGACGTAGAAGGCCGCCTGCAGCCAGCCGTTATTGGCCAGCCAAGGGGTCTGCGCCACGGTCATGCCGAGCAGCGACCACACCACCACGAGGATCAGCAGAAAGATGGTTCCGAAGAATTTGCGGGTGCGGATGGTCATGACGGAAATGTGCGGTCCAAAGTCGGCTTGAGATCGGGTTGGGCAAAGTGCCCAACTTTGCAGGCCTTCGCGGGCGGACTATAAGGGGCTCGAAATTTCATTCAAAGTGCTGATTTCTGGCGCTGATTTTGCGGCTGTTCCCGAGACCCCTGCGATGACCGCTCCGTCCCAAACCCGCCACAAGGAATTACGCCCGGTGCGCTGGTGGCTGATTGCCGTCGCCGCGATGATCGTGGCGATGGTGCTGGTGGGCGGCGCGACGCGGCTCACCGAGTCCGGCCTGTCGATCGTCGAATGGAAGCCGGTGACCGGCGCGATCCCGCCGCTCGATGAATCGCATTGGATCGCGGCCTTCGAAGCCTACAAGCAGATCCCGCAATATCGCGAACTGAACAGCGGCATGACGCTGGACGAGTTCAAGACCATCTTCTGGTGGGAATGGAGCCATCGTCTGCTCGGCCGCACCATCGGCGCGGTGTTCCTGCTGCCATTCCTCTGGTTCCTGTGGCGCGGCGTTCTCACCTCGGAGCTGAAGAAGCGGCTGTGGGTGATCTTCGGCCTTGGCGGCCTGCAGGGTTTTGTCGGCTGGTGGATGGTGGCTTCGGGCCTGACCCATCGTGTCGAGGTCTCGCAATATCGTCTGGCGGTGCATCTGATGCTGGCGCTGATCATCTTCGCCGCCATCGTCTGGACGCTGCGGCGGCTCGGTGATCGCGCGCCGGTGCTGGCCGCAGGCCGCTTGCGCGTCACGAGCTGGGTGTTGTTGGGGCTGACGTTCCTGCAGATCTATTTCGGTGCGCTGGTCGCGGGGCTTCGTGCCGGCCGCGTGTTCAATACCTGGCCGGAGATCGACGGCGCGCTGATCCCCTCGGCATCGCGGCTGTTCTTCGAGGACCCGTGGTGGCGCAACATGTTCGACAACACGCTGACGGTTCAGTTCCAGCATCGCATGACCGCCTATGCGCTGTTCGCGCTGGCGATCTGGCATGTGATCGATGCGATCCGCGCGCGGGCAGGGGCACCCGTCGTCAATGGCGCGCTGTGGCTGGCGGCATCGATCACAGTGCAGGCGGCGCTCGGCATTCTCACGCTGCTGTATCAGGTGCCGATCGATCTGGCGCTGACCCATCAGGCAGTGGCGATCGTGGTGCTCACGCTGGCGATCCTGCAGGTGGAGCGGATGAAGCCGCGCGGGGCGGCGTCGACGGAACGTCCGCTCGATCTCGCGGTCGGCAAGGCCGCGTGAAGAATAGCGAGACGTTTCTAGAACGATTGTAATGGAGTTGACGCAGTCGTGTGGCTGTGCGGCTTTCGCTCATGCGCACCGCGCAATAGATACGGCGCATCACCACACGGGATCGGGTCATGTCGTCCGCATTCATTCAGGCTGCCGTCATTCTGCTGCGCGAGGGTCTCGAGGCCATGCTCGTGATCGCGGCGCTGGCCGGCTATCTCAGGAAGTCCGGCGGCGGCCATCGTGTGACGGCGCTTTATCTGGGCGCGCTGGCGGCGATCCTCGCCAGCCTGATCGCGGCCTGGGTCTTTGCGGTGTTCAATTCCGGCGATCACAGCGATGTCTTCGAGGCCATCGTTATCCTGTTTGCGGCGGGCCTGATGCTCTATGTCAGCGGCTGGCTGATGGTGAAGCAGGATCCGCGCGGCTGGCAGGATTATCTGGCGGCGAAGGCGGATCATGCGCTCGCGCAGGATACCGGTCTCGCCGTTGCGATGCTGGCGTTTCTCGCGGTGTTCCGCGAAGGCGCCGAGACGGTGCTGTTCATCAACACGCTCGCGACCACCGAAGGCGGCTGGAGCGTCGGACTGTTCGGCGGTCTGGCAGCGGCGACGGCAGGTCTGGTCGTGCTGTTCTACTTCATCAACATGATCGCCCAGCGCATCCCGCTGCGGCCGCTGTTCATCATCACCTCGGCCTTCCTGTTCGTGATGGGCATCAAGTTCATCGGCGAGGCGATCCAGGAATTGCAGGAACAGGCGATCATCCCGGTCACCGACGCGCCGGGCGGCGCATTCCTCACGGCGATCGGCTTCAATCCGACGCTGGAGGCGCTATCGATCCAGTTGCTGGTGGTGCTGTTTGCGCTGGCGACCTATTCGGTGTTCCAGCGCAATGCGCGGCTGATCCGCGAAGCGAAAGCGATGCGCGCCGAGGTGTGAGCGCGCATCGCAGTCCGGTTTACGCGTTCAGCGCCTGTTCGAGATCCGCGATCAGATCTTCCTTGTCCTCGATGCCGACAGACAGTCTGACAACGTCGGGGCCGGCGCCGGAGCGTGTCTTGGCATCGTCGTCGAGTTGGCTGTGGGTGGTCGAGGCCGGGTGGATCACCAGCGAACGGGTGTCGCCGACATTGGCGAGATGCGAGAACAGTTTCAGGTTCGACACGAGACTGACGCCGGCGTCGTAGCCGCCCTTCAGGCTGAAGGTGAACACGGCGCCGGCACCTTTCGGCGCGTATTTGCGGGCGAGGGTGTGATAGCGGTTATCCGATAATCCCGAATAATTCACCGCCGCCACCTTCGGATGGGCCGATAGCCATTCGGCGATCGCCTTGGCATTGTCGCTGTGCTTCTGCATGCGCAGCGGCAGGGTTTCGATGCCGGTCTGGATCAGGAAGGCGTTGAATGGCGACAGCGCCGGGCCGAGATCGCGCAGGCCGAGCACGCGGCAGGCGATGGCGAAAGCGAAGTTGCCGAACGTCTCCTGCAGCTTGATGCCGTGATATTCCGGGCGCGGCTCCGACAGTACCGGATACTTGTTGTCCTTCGACCAGTCGAAGGTGCCGGCATCCACGATGATGCCGCCGAGCGAATTGCCGTGGCCGCCGAGAAACTTGGTCAGCGAATGGACGACGATGTCGGCGCCGTGATCGATCGGCTTGATCAGGTAGGGCGTCGCCAGCGTGTTGTCGACGATCAGTGGCACGCCGGCCTTGCGCGCCACGGCGGCTACGCCCTCGATGTCGGTGATCGAGCCCGCAGGATTGGCGATCGACTCGATGAAGATCGCCTTGGTCTTGGCGGTCACTGCGCGCTCGAACGAGGGGATGTCATCGGGATCGGCCCACACCACGTTCCAGCCGAAGCTCTTGAAGGCGTGGCTGAACTGGTTGATCGACCCGCCATAGAGTTTGCGGGACGCGATGAATTCGTCGCCGGGCTGCAGCAGCTGCTGAAACACCACGAGCTGGGCGGCATGGCCGGATGCGACGGCGAGCGCTGCAGTGCCGCCTTCCAGCGCAGCGACGCGCTCTTCAAGCACCGCCGTGGTCGGATTGGTGATGCGCGTATAGATGTTGCCGAAGGACTGCAGGCCGAACAGCGAGGCGGCGTGATCCGCGTCGTTGAAGACGAACGAGGTGGTCTGATAGATCGGCGTCGCGCGTGCACCGGTGGTGGGGTCGGGCTGCGCGCCGGCATGGACGGCGAGGGTGCCGAAGCCTGGAATACGATCGTTCATCATCACTCCCTTTGGAATAGTCGGTTTGTTGGCGCCAACCTGATCGGGCGCGGCGCTGCCGTCAAGGCGAGGCGACATTTTGCCGTGACTTCGCAACAGTCGTGCTGCGCTGTGTCATTTCAAAGGAAATAAAATCGCAAAACGCACCGTCAAGCGGTGTCGTTCTTGTCCTTGTTACTGAGCTGCGCGACGCGATCGGCCGCAGCGGTGCTGCCGCCGCCGACGCTGCTGCGATTGAGCGACAGCCGCATGCCCTGGGTCGGGATTGGTGCGCGCTTGGAGCTGAGCGTGCGCGAATTGACACCCATCCACTGGATCTCCGACGACAGCCGGCCATATTCGATCTTGGGGCAGCGGTTCATCACCACCTTGATGCCTGCAGCTTCAAGCCTCGCGGCGGCCTCGTCATGGCGGACGCCGAGCTGCATCCAGACCACTTTGGGCAGCGGATTGAGCGTCAGTATGATGTCGACGATCGGCATGACATGCTCGGCGCTGCGGAAGATGTCGACCATGTCGATCGGGCGACCGATCTCCTGCAACGAGGCGACGAACGGCTTGCCCAGCAGGCTCTTGCCGACCTGGCCCGGATTGATCGGGATCATGTCGTAGCCGCGTTCGGCGAGATACTTGAACACGAAATAGCTCGGCCGCACATTTTGCGGCGAGGCGCCAACCATCGCGACGGTTTTGACGGTGTTGAGGATCTCGCGGATATAGGCGTCGTTATAGCTGTCGTGGTTCATTGTAATTCCAGTTCGAAACTCGATGCCTCATGGTGAGGAGGCGCGTAGCGCCGTCTCGAACCATGAGATGGTGCGCGCCGCCATCCTTCGAGACGCGGCCAAGTGGCCGCTCCTCAGGATGAGGCCGGTGTTACCGGTCTTCCCACTTCGGCGCGCGTTTTTCGATAAACGCACCGATGCCTTCTTCGGCGTCGCGGGCCATCATGTTCTCGGTCATCACCTCGGCGGCGAAGCGATAGGCATCCGCGAGGCTCATCTCGGCCTGGCGATAGAAAGCTTCCTTGCCGATCTTGACCGTATGCGCGGACTTGCGCGCAACTTGCTCTGCCAGCGCGATCGCTGCATCGCGTTCGGTGCCGGCAGGGACCACGCGGTTGACCAGGCCGATCTCGCGCGCACGTTCGGCAGAGATGGGCTCGCCGGTGAGCAGCATTTCCATCGCCTGCTTGCGCGGCACGTTTCGCGACAGCGCCACCATGGGCGTCGAACAGAACAGGCCGATATCGACGCCGGGTGTCGCGAATTTTGCATGTTCGGAGGCGACAGCGAGATCGCAACTCGCCACGAGTTGGCAGCCTGCGGCAGTAGCGACGCCTTGCACCGCTGCGATCACCGGCTTCGGCAGCCGCACGATGGCCTGCATCATGGCGCTGCAGATCGTCATCATATGCGCGAAGTAAGCGCGGCCGCGATCGGCGTCAGTGCGGCGCGCAGTGAGTTCCTTCAGGTCGTGTCCAGCGGAGAACACCGACCCGTTGGCGGCGATCACCACAGCGCGCACGGCCTTGTCGCTGGCCATGTCATCGAGGGCGGCGTGCAATTCGCCGATCAGTCCTTCGGAGAGACTGTTGCGGGCGGCCGGACGATTCAGCGTCAACGCGCCGATGCTGCCGATCGTTTCACGCAGGAGAATGGAAGGCCGCGCTGTTTCCGCGCGTGCTGGTTGAACCATGACTTGAGATTCCATCGCTGGGCAGGACCGTCACCATATTGTAACAGGACGGCACAAGCGAGAGCAGGGTAGAGACATGGCGACTGCGAAAATGAGCGTGGCTGAACTCGAGGCGTTTCTGAAGCGCGAGTTCCCGCAGGCCTTTGGCGCTGGCGATATTGCGATTGAAAGCGCTGACGGTACCACTTGCCTGCTGCGCCAGACCTATGGCGAGCGCATGCTGCGGCCGGGCGGCACGGTATCGGGTCCGACCCTGATGGCTCTGGCCGATTTCGCCATGTATGTCGTTCTGCTGTCGGCCATCGGCCCGGTCGGCCTCGCAGTGACCACCAGCCTGAACATCAATTTCCTGCGCAAGGGCCTGCCGGGGCAGGATGTGCTGGCGGCCGCCAAGCTGCTGAAGCTCGGAAAGCGCCTCGCAGTGGGCGAAGTGACCCTGTTATCAGGCACTTCCGCCGACCCGATTGCCCATGTGACGTCGACCTATTCCATTCCGAACGTTGGCTAATTTAAAAGGTATTATAGAACCATAATTATAACGCCATGATTTAACAGGCGAATTTTGCCATATTTGGCATTGACGGAATCCGGTTGGCTATCTAGAAACACCCTCAGTTCGGCGGATTACCGCCGATATCCCCTTTTCATGGATATTCACAATGAAGACGTTTTCGGCAAAGCCCGCCGAGATCACGAAGAAGTGGATCGTCATCGACGCCACTGGTCTCGTGGTGGGCCGGCTGGCCACGCTGGTCGCGATGCGGCTGCGCGGCAAGCACCTCCCGACCTACACCCCGCATGTGGATTGCGGCGACCATGTCATCATCGTCAACGCCGACAAGGTGGTGTTCACCGGTCGCAAGCGTGACGACAAGGTCTATTACAACCACACCGGTTTCATCGGCGGCATCAAGGAAAAGACTGCGAAGTCGATCCTCGAAGGTCGTTTCCCGGAGCGCGTTGTCGAGAAGGCTGTCGAGCGCATGATCCCGCGCGGTCCGCTCGGTCGCGTCCAGTTCGGCAATCTGCGTGTTTACGCAGGTAGCGAGCACCCGCATGAGGCCCAGCAACCAGAAGCGCTCGACGTTGGCGCGTTGAACCGCAAGAACAAGAGGGCCGCATAATGTCCGATACCATGCAGTCTCTCGACCAGCTGTCGTCGCTGAAGGTGTCGTCGCCCGACGCGCCGAAGTACGTCAAGAAGGTCGACAAGCAGGGCCGCGCCTATGCGACCGGCAAGCGTAAGGACGCTGTCGCTCGCGTCTGGATCAAGCCGGGCGCCGGCAAGATCGTGGTCAACACCCGTGAAGTCGAAACCTATTTCGCACGCCCCGTGCTGCGCATGCTGATCCAGCAGCCGCTGGTCGCTGCAGCCCGCGCCGGCCAGTACGACGTGATCTGCACCGTTGCCGGTGGCGGTCTGTCGGGCCAGGCTGGTGCCGTGCGTCACGGTCTGTCGAAGGCGCTGACCAACTTCGAGCCGGATCTGCGCAGCGTCCTCAAGAAGGGCGGCTTCCTGACCCGTGACTCGCGTACGGTTGAACGTAAGAAGTACGGCAAGGCGAAAGCCCGCAAGTCCTTCCAGTTCTCGAAGCGCTAATTTCTGCTTCGATACAATTTGCCGCAAATGCGGCGCATACAATTTTCGAAAAGGGCGCCTTCGGGCGCCCTTTTTGCGTTCGGTTCCATATGCCTGATGCAGACAGATTGACGCAGTTTTTCGAGAAAACTTGTGCCGGCGCGCAAACGGATTTCCAATCGGTACACTCGTATGTTCGATGATGGCGAAGAGGCCAGTCCGAATCATGATGATTTGGACATCTCGCAACACTTGCCGGTGCTCGAATATGTCGCTCGATTCTTCCACGCTCTATCTGGTGGCAACCCTGGTTGCGGCGATGTTGGGCGGGATGCTGCTGTTCTTCGGACGACAGGAGAAGATCGCGGCCCTCAACTGGTGGGGGCTGGCTTACCTGCTTGGCGCCGTGTCGGTGGCATTGTGGACACTGGCCTCGTCGTTCCTGGGTGACATGCTGTCGCTGGCGTTCAATGCCGTGGGCTTCGTGGCCTGCGGCATGGTGTGGAATGCTGCGCGCGTGTTCCATGGCCGCAGCCCGAGCTGGGCTGGCCTGTTTCTCGGCGCCATCGCCTGGATCGCGGTGATCTTCAGCCTGCCGGCCGAAGCCGCATCGCTGCGCATGACCATCGGCGCCGGTATCGTTGCGCTTTATGCGATGCTGACCGCGCATGAATTGTGGAACGAGCGTCGCAAGGCGGTGCAGCGGCGCTGGCCGACCATCCTGGTGCCGATGCTGCATGGTTTCGTGCTGATGCTGCCGATCCTGCTCGGCGATTTCCTGCATCCGGACCACAGCAGTTTCGGCAGCAGCATCTGGGTCACGGCCTTCGCTATCGAACTCGTGCTCTATGCGGTGGGCACGGTGTTCCTGATCTTCATGCTGGTGTCCGAGCGCGCGGTCACTGCGCACAAGGTCGCGGCATCCTGTGATCCGCTCACCGGCCTGTTCAACCGTCGTGGCTTCTCCGAGGCGACGGCGCGGATGATCGAGCGCGAGGCGAAAGCCGGGCGTCCGGTCACAGTCATGATTTTCGACATTGATCACTTCAAGTCGATCAACGATCGCTTCGGCCATCCCGCCGGCGACGAGGTGCTGAAACTGTTCGCCACGGTCATCACGCATACGCTGCGGATCACCGATCTGTCTGGCCGCATCGGCGGCGAGGAGTTTGCGGCGATGTTGCCCTGCAGCCTGGACGAGGCGATGCAGGCGGCCGAGCGCGTGCGCGAAGCCTTTGCGACCTGCGGCATCCAGGTCGATGAGGCCCCGGTGGCCACCACCGTGAGCATCGGCGTGGCCGGTGGACCGGCGGGCACCGAACTGGATGTCCTGCTGGCTGCGGCCGACACCGCGCTGTACCAGGCCAAACGCGGTGGACGTAACCGCGTGCAGGCGGCGGAAGAAGAACCGCTGTCGCTGGAGCAGGGGCGCCGCGCTGCGGCGATCGGGCAAGCGGCAGCGCCAAAGCCGAGCGTCGTGCGGGCTGCGGTCACGATGACGGCAAGCGGCGCGCGATAAAGAATCCATTTACCATTCGATCCCTATGGTCATCGCATGATGACCTCGCGTGACTCGACCTCGACTACTGCCCTGATGTCGCTCGAAGCGGCTGCCGCTTCGGCCCGTGCCGGCTTTGCCTGCATGTTTTCCAGCTCGGACGAATACGAGACCGCGCTGATCACCGAGCGCCGTGCGCAGGGACGCTACGGCGTGCAGCACAGCAAACTGCCGGTCATCGCCTTGATTGGCTGTTGTGTCATGGTCGTTGGCACGGTTCTGCTGTTCGCCTGATCGCGTTTCCGCGCCGCCTTCACCGAACCCCGACTTTGCGGTAAAGACACCGACCGCAAAACAAAGGGTCGGGAAACCATGATCACTGAAATCGCGCAGATCGACGTCAAGCCGGGCACCGAGAAGGATTTCGAGGCGGCCGTCGCCAAGGCCAAACCGCTGTTCCTCCGCGCCAAGGGCGGCAAGGGTTTTGAGCTGCACAAGTCGGTCGAGATGCCGTCGCGCTACCGTCTCGTCGCGAAGTGGGAAACCCTCGAAAACCACACCGTCGATTTCCGCGGCTCGCCCGATTTCGCCGAATGGCGCGCGCTGGTCGGCCCGTATTTCGAAACGCCGCCTTATGTCGAGCACACCGAGACCGTGCTGAGCACCTAGGGATAATCTAAACTCAGTCCCTCATGGTGAGGTGGCGCTTCTTCAGCGCGCTCCTCAGGATGAGGGATCGGGTTAAGCCGCCATCGCTCTGTCCTGCGCGGAGGCTTCGTCCTCTTCGCGCATGAAGTCGATGACGACTTTCACGATCGCCAGCACCGGCAGCGCCAGTGCGAGGCCCCAGACGCCGAACACGACGCCGAGCAGGATCTGGAACGCGAACAGCGTGGCCGGCGGAATATCCAGTGCCTGCCGCTGCAGGATCGGCGTCAGGATGTAGCTCTCCAGCGCATGTACTGCGAGGAACAGCGCAAAGGCTGACGCCGCGGCGACCCAGCCCGAGGCGAGGCTGGCGAGCACCACGATCAAGCCGCCGAGCAGGGCGCCCACGGTGGGGATGAAGGCGAGCAGGCCGGCCTGAACGCCGAGAATGAAGGCGCTGGGAATTCCGATCAGCTTGAGCCCGATCCAGGTGATGGCGCCGACCACCAGCATGGTGATCATCTGCGCAATCAGCCAGCGCTGCAGCGTGTCGCTGATGCGATCGACGATGACCGTCATCGGCGCGCGATGCTTCGCCGGCGTGAGATGCAACAGCCCTGTTCGATAGACACTGGGCTGTGCGGCAAACGACAAGCCCAGAAACAGCACGATGAAGAAGTTGCCGACCGCGCCGACGGTGCCGAGCAGGATCTTCAGTGTCTGGCTGACGATGGCGCCGCCCGATGATGCGATGGTGCCGGCGCTCGGCAGGCCGCTACCCGACTTCGGCGTTGAGGTGGCAGGCGACGTGCCGGGCTCGGCGGGCGTATCCGAGGTGATGCTGTTGAAATCGAAATAGCTGGTGTCGACGCCGTGCTGCTCGAGATAGGTCTTTACGTTGACGACCTGTGACTTGAGGGTGCCGGACAGCGTCTTGGCCTGATTGGCGATGGTCGATCCGCCGAGATACATCACGCCCGCCAGCATCCCGGCGAGCACGATGCAGATCACGACGAGCCGCATGGGATGCGGGCCGCCCATGAAGCGCCCGAATAATTCCGACAGCGCATTGAGCGCGACGCCGAGCAGGACGCCAGCGAAGATCAGGAATAGCGTTCCCGAGAAGTACCAGGCGAAGCCTACGAGGATCGCGAAACTGACGGTGGCGATGCCGCCCGCCGTGATCGCCCAGGCAAGGTCACTACGCGTCTGGACATTGGCTTCTGCGGGCACGGTGGATCCTTCGCATTGATTGAACTTTCACTGTTCCGTCAATTGCATCGGGGATCAAGACATATCGCCGCTTTGACCTCTCCCTCGCCATCGTGCATGGCCGATGGGGGAGGCTAATAATAATGAACATGCTGAAATGGGTCGGGCCGCTTGGACTGCTCGCAGCCCTGGTGATCGGCGACCAGATCCGGATAAACCGGCCCGCGCACAAATATCGGCTCACCCTGGAGGTCGAGACGCCGGATGGCGTGAAGTCGGCCTCGCATGTCGTCTCCGTGCATCCCTATCGGGGCTACCAACCGTCCGGCAAGGTGACGTCACGGGGCGATGCGGTGGTTGTCGATCTCGGCGGCGGCAGGAACCTCGCCGCGCTGATGCTGCACGATGACAACGGCAGCGCCGATTTCGATGGCGCCAATTTCGTGGCGATGCGCGCCTACCAGGCGGCGGGGCGCAAGATCGCCTTTCGCGATGTCAGCAGTCAGACCGGCGCTGTGCCTGTCACCGGCGAATTGATGCCGGTGCTCGCCAGTTTCGCAGACCCCCGGGACGCATCGACGGCGCGGCGGCTACAGCCCGACGATCTGTCACCGCTGGGCACTGGCACGCGCCTGCGCGGCATCACGGTCGAGGCGGTGCCGAATGGTCTGTGGCCGATCGACTTCGGCGGGAGCCTCGGCGAACCCGTCACGCGTAGTGTCACCGCGAAGCTGCCGTGGGCGGCCAGCGAAGGGGAGGCAGCCAGGGCGCTTGCGGCGATAGGCTTCCCGAACACGCCTGAACCGGCAATGGCTCTCGCCCGCAAATAAGTGCCAGACGAGGCGCAAAGAAAAAGGCGCCCCGTTTCCGGAGCGCCCTGATCGTTCGAACTGCGATCCCTGACGGGATTACAGCGAGTAGTACATGTCGAATTCGACCGGGTGCGGCGTCATCTCAAAGCGCATCACTTCGGTCATCTTCAGTTCGATATAGCTATCGATGAAGTCGTCATCGAACACGCCGCCGTTCTTGAGGAAGGCGCGGTCCTTGTCGAGGTTCTCGAGGGCTTCGCGGAGCGAGCCGCATACCGTCGGGATCGACTTCAGCTCTTCCTTCGGCAGATCGTAGAGATCCTTGTCCATGGCCGGACCCGGATCGATCTTGTTCTTGATGCCGTCGAGACCGGCCATCAGCATCGCGGCGAAAGCGAGATACGGATTGGCCATCGGATCCGGGAAGCGGACTTCGACGCGCTTGGCCTTCGGGTTGGTGGTGTAGGGGATGCGGCAGGAGGCCGAACGGTTGCGCGCCGAATAGGCGAGCAGCACCGGAGCCTCATAGCCGGGGACCAGACGCTTGTAGGAGTTGGTCGACGGGTTGGTGAAGGCGTTGATCGCCTTGGCGTGCTTGATGATGCCGCCGATATAGTGGAGGCAGGTCTCGGAGAGGTCGGCATATTTGTTGCCAGCGAAGGTCGGCTTGCCGTCCTTCCAGATCGACTGGTGCACATGCATGCCCGAACCGTTGTCGCCAAAAACCGGCTTCGGCATGAAGGTAGCGGTCTTGCCGTAGATGTGCGCGACCTGATGGATGCAATACTTATAGATCTGCATCTGGTCGGCCATGTAGGTCAGCGTGTCGAACTTCATGCCGAGTTCGTGCTGGGCGGATGCCACTTCGTGGTGATGCTTCTCGACCTTGACGCCCATGCGCGCCATGGCGCCGAGCATTTCCGAGCGCATGTCCTGCACCGAGTCCTGCGGCGGGACGGGGAAGTAGCCGCCCTTGGTCCGGATGCGGTGGCCGAGATTGCCGCCTTCATATTCGGTGCCGGAGTTGGTCGGCAATTCCGACGAGTCGAGCTTGAAGCCCGTGTTGTAGGGGTCGCTCGAGAAGCGCACGTCGTCGAACACGAAGAATTCGGCTTCCGGACCGACGAACACGGTGTCGCCAACGCCCATGGACTTGACCATGGCTTCGGCCTTCTTGGCGATGCCGCGCGGATCGCGGTTATAGGGCTCGCCGGTGGAGGGTTCGAGAATGTCGCAGGTAATGACCATGGTGGTCTCTGCGAAGAACGGGTCGATCGTCGCCGTTGCCGGATCCAGCATCAGCATCATGTCGGACTCGTTGATCGCCTTCCAGCCGGCGATCGAGGAGCCGTCGAACATGGTGCCTTCGGCAAACATCTCTTCATCGACCATCGAGACGTCGAAGGTCACATGCTGCCACTTGCCGCGGGGATCGGTGAAACGCAGGTCGACGTACTTGACGTCATTGTCCTTGATGGACTGCAGGACTTCTTTGGCGGTCGTCATGGGGCTCCCTACCTTTTTTGCGGGCCGATTTCCGGGACGTAACAATCTGTCGTGACGATCAGGTCACAACGGCATGTTTTCAACAAGACAAGTCGTCAACAAGAGAAGGCTGCCGAAGCAGCCTTTTTGGTGACGCCTTGAGGCGTTGAATGTCGGATAGCACCCGGCTTGAAGAGCGTCCAGTCCGTCAGATCGCGTCGAGTCCGGACTCGCCGGTACGGATGCGCACGGCTTCCTCGATATTCGACACAAAGATCTTGCCGTCACCGATGCGGCCGGTTTGTGCGGCGCGACGGATAGCGTCGATCGCCTTTTCGACGAGGTCGTCGCCAATCACGATCTCGATCTTCACCTTGGGTAGAAAGTCGACAATGTATTCAGCGCCGCGATAAAGTTCGGCGTGGCCCTTCTGACGGCCGAAGCCCTTGGCTTCCGTGACGGTAATGCCCTGCAACCCGACTTCCTGAAGAGCCTCTTTCACCTCGTCCAGCTTGAAGGGCTTGATGATGGCTTCGATCTTTTTCACTGAACGTCTCCCCGGCATTTCTAATCAGGCCGTAAGTAGTTTGCTTCAAGTAGCTTTGACCATTGCGCGTTTCGCGCACACTGTTCGATACCCAATTTCGGGCGTTATTGCGCTGCCGCCACGCCGCACCGACGAAATCTCGCCCGATGCGGTCGGCGGTCGGCCACCCCCTGTCTCTTAAACAGGTGTCTTTCAACATTTGCCGGTGAGCGCGACGGACCCGAAGCTGGCTTCCCTAAAAGCAGGGTCCGTGCCAAGTTCGCCGCTCGGCTATTTTTGAAGCATTATCAGGTTATTACATCGCACCTGACGAGGTTCGCATCAAGAGTATTCGACTACTTTTGCCTACATAGTGATCAAAATGATCGTGTGTTGTGCAGTTTTACTCTGCTGCGTTCGCGTGTGACGCGAGTGCCTTCCAAAAAGGCGTAGTGAGAAGCGAGATGGATATTCTAACGACCGACGAGATGGCGCGCGCCGATCAACTCACGATTGCGGCGGGGACGCCCGGTTTCAAGTTGATGCGTGCGGCCGGACGGGCCGTGGCTGATGTCGCCAATGAACTGGCGGAAGAGGGGCCGATCCTGATCGTGGCCGGGCGCGGCAACAATGGTGGTGATGGCTTTGTGGCGGCGGCCGAGCTTGCGGCGCAGGGGCGGGATGTCGCGGTGATCCTGCTTTGCGACCGGGCGACGCTGAAGGGCGACGCAGCATTGGCTGCCAAGGGATGGAAGGGCGAGGTGCTGCCCTGCGATCCCTCGCTGATCGGACAGCCGGCCTTGATCATCGATGCGTTGTTCGGCGCCGGGCTCAATCGTCCGGTCAAAGGCGACCCGCTGATCATGATCGACGCCATCAACGCGGCCGGCGTGCCCGTGCTGGCTGTCGATCTGCCGAGCGGCATCAACGGCGATTCAGGCGCCGTGATGGGCGGCGCGATCACGGCGACCGAGACCGTGACGTTCTTCAGGCCGAAGCCGGGTCATCTGCTGGTGCCGGGCCGGGTGCATTGTGGCCGGCTCCGGGTGATCGACATCGGCATCGGCGAGGATGTGCTGGCGGAAATTCGCCCCCAGACTTCCGAGAACAATCCGGACCTGTGGGCCGACGCCTTTCCGGTGCCCAAGATCAACAGCCACAAATTCTCGCGGGGGCACGCCGTGGTCGTCTCCGGCGACATCGCTGCGACCGGCGCCGCCCGGCTGTCGGCCCGGGCCGCGCTGCGCGGCGGGGCAGGCCTCGTGACGGTGGCATCGCCGCGCGATGCACTGGCGGTCAATGCCGCGGCGCTGACCGCGGTGATGGTGCGGCCGGTGGATACGGCGGCAGAGTTCGCCGCGCTGATCGGCGGCAAAGTGTCAGTCTGCGTGATCGGGCCGGGCGCCGGTGTGGGCGAACGGACGCGCATGTTTGTGGAGGCGATCCTGGCCGCGAAACGACATGCGGTGCTCGATGCCGACGCGTTGACCAGCTTCGCCGATGCGCCCGAGCGGCTGTTCGGCTTGATCAAGGGCAATCCCGAGGCGGGTGTCGTGCTGACGCCCCACGAAGGTGAATTTTCGCGCATCTTCAGCAAGATGGACGGGGAACATCCAGCGCTATCTAAGCTGGAGCGCGTTCGTCTGGCGGCGCAAGAGTCGGGTGCTATCGTACTGTTGAAGGGGCCGGATACGGTGGTGGCGTCGCCTGATGGCCGGGCCGCCATCGCTGCCAACGCGCCGCCCTGGCTGGCCACCGCGGGGTCCGGCGACGTGCTGGCGGGGGTCATCGGCGCGCTGCTGGCGCAGGGCGTTCCGGCCTATGAGGCCGCCTGTATCGGCGTCTGGATGCATGGCGAGGCGGGCAGCGAGGCTGGCCCCGGACTGATCGCCGAGGATCTGACCGAGGTGCTGCCGGCGGTATTCCGTCGGCTCTACGACCAGCTCGGCATCCAGTACTGAGCTAGGAGTCTTGTTGGGTCGCGTTTCCTTGACGCGACCCGGTATCCACTTCGCTTGAAAACGCTCTGTCAGTCGACGCTGTACCAGCGGACCTGACGCGGGGCGGCCCAGTCGGCGACGAAGGCCTCCATCAGCCAGCGCCCGACATTGTTGGCGGCAAAGGCGACGCGCTGGGTCTGACCGGCGCCGAGCGCCAGGGTGTCGAGCCAGAACGGCTTCCAGCCATCATCGAGCCTGTCGAGCAGCCGGACGTGATGGCCGTGGATCTGGAACACCATCGGGCTGGTGGCCCGGTTGGTCAGCGCAAGCACCACGGTGCGGCCGGGCTTGGTCCGGAATGCCGGCGGTGTGCTGGTGGACATGTCCACCGGCTTTCCCCATTCCGGACTGACGGCGCTGAGCGCCATATCGACGCGCAGCGCGCCCTTGAGGTCGAGCTGAGCGGGCAAGCCGTTGGAGGGCAGCGGCGCGGCGGCCGGCAGGGGCGCAGCCCGTAGCGGCGGATCATTGGACATCTTGATTTGGCCGATCGGCCGGGCGGTCTTGCCATCATGGAGCAGGATCGCCGAGGTCGACCCAGCCGGTCTGACGGCGTCGAGGAAGACGTCGACCCGGGTTCCGGGCGCCAGAACCAACTGATTGTTGCGGGCCGGAAATGGCTCCGAGGGCTGACCGTCGATGGCCATGACCCGAACCTCGTGATCGTCGAATTTCAGAGCAACCACATTGCGTTGGCAGCCATTGATGAGACGGAGTCTGAGCCGTTCATTGACCCGGGCCGACAGGTCCAGCGTGGATTTCCGGTTGATCAGGAACAGCGCGGTGGCGTCTTTGGGATCGCTGGCGGGGGCGAGCAGGCCGCCGTCCGGCTTGAGGCGGAAGTCCTCGATCAGCAGCACCTCGTCGCGGTCCACCTCGACCGGATCGCTCTCCTGGACGACCACACTGCGAACCTGGGACGGCAGTGTCTGGCCGTCGCCGAGCAGGCGCATGTCCAGATAGGACGTGCCGGCGCTGCGCATCTGCAGCTTGAATGCATCCTTGGCCCCGGCTGCGACCGGCTTGCGGTCGAGCAGGGGCGCGATTCCCGACGAGCCGTTAATCCCCCGGCAGTTCAAGGCGATAGGAACCGGCAGCTGATTGGCGAGTTGAACCGTGATCTCGTCGCCGCGGTTGAAACGCAGCGGACCCTTCTGGGCCGAATGGAGCGTCCAGGCCTCAGTGGAGGCGCCGGGCTTCACCGGGAAGGGATCAGCTCTGGCCTGGAGTTCCAGCGCGGCGATGGCTTGCGCAAGGCTGACCCGGGGCAGAATCGGGGCGATCAGCGCGGTCCCGGCGCCTGCAAGCAGGGTCCGGCGCGTGAGAGGGAGAAAGCGGTTCGTCATGCCCGAATCCCGACCATTTTGCCGCGCCAAAGTCCAGTTGCCGGGCCGCGGCAAACAAGCCGCTATGTGACCATTTTTTTGCTGCGAACCACGGTCCCCATGTTATAAGCCCGCCGCTCGCGACATCGCGGCCGGACATGATGTTTTTCGCGGGCGTGGCGGAATTGGTAGACGCGCTGGATTTAGGTTCCAGTGACGAAAGTTGTGGGGGTTCGAGTCCCTCCGCCCGCACCAAGCGCACATAGCGTTTGACCATGACGATTTTCGGACGTGTTTCCGCAAGGCTGGCCTTGCAGAGACGGTTCGCACCACCGGCGCAGGCTCTGGCCTGATGCCGCACAGATTTTACAATGTCCGGCCATTGGGCCGGACCAAGCGGGAAGAAGATTGACGCCATGCAGGTGAATGAAACCCTCTCCGAGGGATTGAAGCGCGAATTTTCGGTCAACGTGCCGGCTGCCGACATCGAAGCCAAGGTCGATGCGCGCCTCGATGACATGAAGGGCAAGGTCAAGCTCAACGGTTTTCGTCCGGGTAAGGTTCCCGTCGGTCACCTGAAGCGCCTCTATGGTCGCTCTGTCGCCGCCGAGACCGTCGATGAATTGATCCGCGACACCAACACGCAGATCTTCACCGAGCGCGGCTTCAAGCTCGCCTCCGAGCCGAAGATCACGATGCCGACCGAGCAGAAGGAAGTCGAAGACATCCTGTCGGGCAAGTCGGACCTGAACTATACGGTCGCGATCGAAGTCGTGCCGCCGATCACGCTCGCCGACTTCAAGAGCTTCACCGTCGAGAAGCCGGTGGCCGAAGTCACCGATGCGGACGTGGATGAGGCGATCAAGCGCGTTGCCGATCAGAACCGTTCGTTCACCGAGAAGGCTGGCAAGGCCGAGTCGGGCGACCGTGTCGTCGTCAACTTCAAGGGCACCATCGATGGCGTCGCCTTCGAAGGCGGCACCGGCGAGGACATCCCGGTGGCTATCGGCTCCAACACCTTCATCCCGGGCTTCGAGGACCAGCTGATCGGCATCGCCGCCGGCGAGACCCGCACCCTCAAGGTGTCGTTCCCGACCAACTATGCGAGCGAGACGCTGGCCGGCAAGGCCGCCGAATTCGAGACCACCGCGACCAAGGTTGAATCGCCGGTCGACACCGTGATCGACGACGAGTTCGCCAAGACCCTCGGCCTTGAGTCCCTCGACAAGCTGAAGGAAGCCGCGCGCGAGCGTCTGGTTGCCGAATTCGCCGGTGCAACCCGCCAGCGCGTCAAGCGCGTGCTGCTCGACCGTCTCGACGAGACCCACAAGTTCGATGCGCCTCCGTCGCTGGTCGACGAGGAGTTCAAGCTGATGTGGAATTCGATCCAGCAGGAGATGGCCTCATCCGGCAAGACCTTCGCCGACGAGGACACGACCGAAGAAGCTGCTCAGGAAGAATACCGCAAGATCGCCGACCGCCGCGTGCGTCTCGGTCTCGTGCTCTCGGAGATCGGCGAGAAGAACAAGATCACCGTCAGCGATGACGAGGTCAGCCGCGCCGTGATCGAGCGCGCCCGCTCGATGCCGGGCCGCGAGAAGGAAGTCTGGGATTTTTACCGCAGCAATCCCCAGGCGTTGGCCCAGCTTCGTGCACCGATCTACGAGGACAAGGTCGTCGACTTCATCCTCGAACTGGCCAATGTGACCGAGAAGAAGGTGTCCAAGGACGACCTCTACAAGGACGAGGACGAGAAGACTGCGGCCTGAGCCGCAACTTCTTAGAAGGCGTTAAAATGAACGCCGGCTGGGTCCTCCAGCCGGCGTTCTGATGTTAAGGATACCGCTCGAAACAGGTTCCAAAACGGCTCCAGTGCTTTGCGGCGGCCGTCCGAATCGGCTTGAACTGAGGTTAGAGGCGGCATCCGGACCGGTGGTCTTGTTGCCGCTCGATTGGTCCATATCTGTGGGCTCTGTTTGTTGTTCCTGCATCACGGGACGCTCGTCCTTCCCCGGCAAACCGTAACCGGTTCCAGTCTTGCCGATGGACGTGTGTCTCCTCCAACCTTTCGGGTGATCAATGCGCGATCCGGTAGAAACCTACATGAACCTCGTCCCGATGGTGGTCGAACAGACCAACCGCGGTGAACGGGCTTACGATATCTTTTCGCGCCTTCTGAAGGAGCGCATCATCTTCGTGACCGGTCCGGTCGAGGATGGCATGTCGACGCTGACCGTCGCCCAGCTTCTGTTTCTCGAAGCCGAGAATCCGAAGAAGGAAATCTCGATGTACATCAACTCGCCCGGTGGCGTGGTGACGTCGGGCCTCGCGATCTACGACACGATGCAGTTCATTCGTCCGCCGGTGTCGACGCTGTGCGTCGGTCAGGCTGCGTCGATGGGCTCGCTGCTGCTGACAGCAGGTGAGAAGGACATGCGCTTTGCGCTGCCGAACGCCCGCATCATGGTTCATCAGCCATCGGGCGGCTTCCAGGGCCAGGCCACCGACATCCTGATCCATGCCAAGGAAGTCGAGAGCCTCAAGCGTCGCCTCAACGAGATCTATGTGAAGCACACGGGACGTCCTTACGAGGACATCCACAACGCACTCGAGCGCGATAACTTCATGACGGCGGATCAGGCGAAGGATTTCGGATTGATCGACAAGGTCATCGACAAGCGCGCTGAAGAAGCGACCCCGGCGAAGCCGGCCTAAACGACGCCGTTTCGGCGAACATATCGAGACCGAGACAGACGGCGCCCGCGCGCCGCCTGTCCCAAACAAGCCATATCGATCGAGTTATTCCCGAATTGGTACTATGTGCCGACGCCAGCAGACGCGAGAGTTCCGCTTTCGTGCTGGTCGGGTGGTGTCATTCACGCAACGTTCCCCAATTTTCGGGGTTCTCCCGCGCAAATGCCGCAAATCACGCTATTGTCACGCTCCAGGCGATGGAGCCGATTAGCGAATTCTTGATCATCGGCTGTCAGCATGGTTCGCTGATGCGGATCGGTTACTATCGCGGGGATTCGAGTGAGCCGTGATTCGAACGGCATTCTGGAACGAGGTCTTTTTTGGTACGGATTTTGCTCTATCTACGGGATATGTCCCGTAACTGGGCGACCGGCAGACAAAGATCGAACGGCGGACGGAGATAGGAATGAGTAAGGTCGGTACCAGCGACTCCAAGAACACGCTGTATTGTTCGTTCTGCGGCAAGAGCCAGCACGAAGTTCGCAAACTGATCGCGGGTCCTACCGTATTCATCTGCGACGAATGCGTCGAACTGTGCATGGACATCATCCGCGAAGAGAACAAGTCTTCGCTGGTCAAGTCGCGCGACGGCATTCCGACGCCGAAGGAAATCTGCAAGGTGCTCGATGACTACGTCATCGGTCAGTTCCATGCGAAGAAGGTTCTCTCGGTCGCGGTGCATAACCACTACAAGCGCCTCAACCACCAGACCAAGCACAACGACGTCGAACTCGCGAAGTCGAACATCCTGCTGATCGGCCCGACCGGTTCGGGCAAGACGCTGCTCGCGCAGACGCTTGCGCGCATTCTGGATGTGCCGTTCACGATGGCCGATGCGACGACGCTGACCGAAGCCGGTTACGTCGGTGAGGACGTCGAGAACATCATCCTCAAGCTGCTGCAGGCCGCTGACTACAATGTCGAGCGTGCGCAGCGCGGCATCGTCTATATCGACGAAATCGACAAGATCTCGCGCAAGTCGGACAATCCGTCGATCACCCGCGACGTGTCGGGTGAGGGCGTGCAGCAGGCTCTGCTGAAGATCATGGAAGGCACCGTTGCCTCCGTGCCTCCGCAGGGCGGCCGCAAGCATCCGCAGCAGGAATTCCTGCAGGTGGATACGACGAACATCCTGTTCATCTGCGGCGGTGCGTTCTCGGGCCTCGAGAAAATCATCTCGTCGCGCGGGCGGACCACCTCGATCGGCTTCGCCGCGCAGGTTCTGGCGCCGGAAGATCGCCGCACCGGTGAAATTTTCCGTCACGTCGAGCCGGAAGATCTTCTGAAGTACGGCCTGATCCCCGAATTCGTCGGCCGTCTGCCAGTGGTCGCGACGCTCGAGGATCTCGACGAGACCTCGTTGAAGAAGATCCTGGTCGAGCCGAAGAACGCGCTGGTCAAGCAGTACCAGCGCCTGTTCGAGATGGAGAACATCGAGCTGACCTTCGCCGACGAAGCGCTGGGCGCGGTGGCCCGCAAGGCCATCGAGCGCAAGACCGGTGCACGTGGTCTGCGGTCGATCCTGGAGAGCATCCTGCTCGAAACCATGTTCGATCTGCCTGGCCTGGAAGGTGTCGAGGAAGTCGTCATCTCCAAGGAGGTTGTGGATGGAACGGCTCGCCCGCTCTACATCTACGCCGACCGTTCGGACCGGACCGCGGAGAGCAGCGCAAGCGCCTGATAGGGCGGCTTTCGGGCCCATCGACTTAAGTTCAATAGGCGGCTGCCGGTGATCGGCAGCCGCCTATTTTATTGCTGCTACGCTCTGTAAACCGCCCTTGTTCATGGGTATTTCCGCGACTTGACACCCCCCCGGGCCATAGCCACCTAATGCTCTCGGCGAACACAAAATCTCCCTCAAGATTCGCCATAACGATCCGGACACGTAGAGCCTGAGACGGCCGAGCAAAGACGGAAAATCGGCACCTTGTGCGGTTGCGCCATCGGGCGGACTGCTTGCAAGGGGGCACAGCAAAAGGAATGGGCCATGACTGCCTCCAAACCCCGGCCAACCATTGTTCACGGCGAAAGCCACTCCTATCCGGTGTTGCCGCTGCGCGACATCGTCGTCTTCCCGCACATGATCGTGCCTCTCTTCGTCGGCCGCGAGAAATCGATCCGCGCGCTCGAAGAGGTGATGAAGAACGATGCGCTCATCATGCTCGCCACGCAGAAGAATGCGTCGGATGATGATCCAGCCCCGGACTCCATTTACGAGATCGGTACGCTCGCCAGCGTGCTGCAGCTGCTGAAGCTTCCCGACGGTACCGTGAAGGTGCTGGTGGAAGGCCTCGAGCGCGCGAAGGTCGAGAAGTATTCCGATCGCACCGAATATTACGAAGCGACCGCAGTCGCGCTGGCCGATACCGATGCGAAGAGCGTCGAGGCGGAAGCGTTGTCGCGTTCGGTGGTTTCGGACTTCGAGAGCTATGTGAAGCTCAACAAGAAGATCTCCGCCGAAGTCGTCGGCGTCGTGCAGGCGATCACTGACTTCGCCAAGCTCGGCGATACCGTCGCGTCGCATCTCGCCGTCAAGATCGCGGATCGCCAGGGCATCCTGGAAACGCTGTCCGTCACCGCGCGCCTGGAGAAGGTGCTTGGCCTGATGGAGAGCGAGATCTCGGTGCTGCAGGTCGAGAAGCGTATCCGCTCGCGCGTCAAGCGCCAGATGGAGAAGACGCAGCGCGAGTACTATCTCAACGAGCAGATGAAGGCGATCCAGAAGGAGCTCGGCGACGACGAAGGTCGTGACGAGCTGGCCGACATCGAAGAGAAGATCGCCAAGACCAAGCTGTCGAAGGAAGCTCGCGAGAAGGCGCAGCATGAGCTGAAGAAGCTGCGCCAGATGTCGCCGATGTCCGCGGAAGCGACCGTCGTGCGCAACTATCTCGACTGGCTGCTGTCGATTCCGTGGGGCAAGAAGTCCAAGGTCAAGAAGGACCTCGCCGCGGCGCAGGCCGTGCTGGACGACGATCACTACGGGCTCGAGAAGGTCAAGGACCGCATCGTCGAGTACCTCGCGGTGCAGACGCGCGCCAACAAGCTGAGCGGACCGATCCTGTGCCTCGTCGGACCTCCCGGCGTCGGCAAGACCTCGCTCGGCAAGTCGATCGCCAAGGCGACCGGACGTGAGTTCGTGCGCGTGTCGCTCGGCGGCGTGCGTGACGAAGCGGAGATCCGCGGACATCGCCGGACCTATATCGGTTCGATGCCCGGCAAGATCATCCAGTCGATGCGCAAGGCCAAGACGACGAATCCGCTCTTCCTGCTGGACGAGATCGACAAGATGGGCGCCGACTTCCGCGGCGATCCGTCGTCGGCTCTGCTTGAGGTCCTCGACCCCGAGCAGAACGGCACCTTTGCCGATCACTATCTGGAGGTCGACTACGATCTGTCGAACGTGATGTTCATCACCACGGCGAACACCCTGAACATTCCGGGCCCGCTGATGGATCGTATGGAGATCATCCGGATCGCCGGCTACACGGAGAACGAGAAGGTCGAGATCGCCCGCAAGCATCTCATCCCGATCGCGCTCTCCAAGCACGGTCTGGACGCCAAGGAATGGTCGATGGACGACGATTCCTTGCTCTTGATGATCCGCCGCTACACCCGCGAAGCGGGTGTGCGTAATCTGGAGCGTGAGCTCTCCACACTGGCCCGCAAGGCCGTGAAGGAGCTGATGCTCTCGAAGAAGAAGGTGGTGAAGGTCACCGAGAAGAATCTCGAAGAGTTCCTGGGCGTGCCCAAGTATCGCTTCGGGGAAATCGAGAGCGACGATCAGGTCGGTGTCGTCACCGGTCTGGCATGGACGGATGTCGGTGGTGAGCTGCTCACCATTGAAGGCGTCATGATGCCCGGCAAGGGCCGCATGACCGTCACCGGCAACCTGCGCGACGTGATGAAGGAATCGATCTCGGCGGCGGCGTCCTACGTCCGTTCGCGCGCGATCACCTTCGGGATCGAACCGCCGCTGTTCGAGCGGCGCGACATCCACGTCCACGTGCCCGAGGGCGCAACGCCGAAGGACGGTCCGTCCGCAGGCGTGGCGATGGCGACGACGATCGTGTCGGTGCTCACCGGCATTCCGATCCGGCACGATGTCGCCATGACCGGCGAGATCACGCTGCGCGGCCGGGTGCTGCCGATCGGCGGTCTGAAGGAGAAGTTACTGGCGGCGGCTCGCGGCGGCATCAAGACGGTGCTGATCCCCGAGGACAATGCCAAGGACCTCACCGAGATCTCCGACGCCATCAAGGGCGGGCTGAACATCATCCCGGTCGCCCGGATGGACGAGGTGATTGCCAATGCCCTGGTAAGGGCGCCGAAGGCGATCGTCTGGGAAGAGGACACCAAGCTGCCGGTGAAGGCCGACGGCGCGGAAGAGGCCGCAGGCGGCCTGACGGCCCACTAAGGCCGGACTTCTCGACAACAATCCGCGGCGCCCTTCGGGGCGCCGCTTTTTTTGTGGCATCATCCGGCACAGATGAGGCCATGAGGGAGGAGTGCGACATGCAGATCGACGGCCAATGCCACTGCGGCTTCATCAGCTATCGCGCGACAATCGATCCGCAGCGGGTGTCGATCTGCCATTGTACGGATTGCCAGACCATGACCGGCTCGCCCTATCGTGTCACGGTGCTGACCCCGGTCGATACGATCGAGATGACGGGCGGTGCACCGAAGGTCTACGTCAAGCGCGGCGACAACGGTCTCAACAGGTTGCAGCACTTTTGCGGAGATTGCGGTTCGCCGATGTTCGCCAGCGGCGACGGCCGAGGACAACGAGTGGGGGATTCGCTGGGGCAGCATCCGCCAGCGCGCCGAGCTTCCGCCACGACGTCAAATCTGGTGCCGGTCAGCCGCACCCTGGATTCATGATCTTGCGGAACTGCCGGCGCGGCCGAAGGGATCGAACGATCCGTAGGACGAGATGATCGACGCAGAACGCCTTGCCGCGGCGAAGTCCCGGCGTTAAAGAGAGGCCGTGAGGGCGGCTAGCTCAGCTGGTTAGAGCATCTCGTTTACACCGAGAGGGTCGGGAGTTCGAATCTCTCGCCGCCTACCACCTCCCTAAACCCATGTCCTTCGAGTGCTTCGCCTAGCGTGCTGCCAGCACCTTGGCGAGTTGAACGCCTTCGTTCAACAGCGCCATACGCAGCAGATCATAGGTCGTCTCGGACCCGCATGCGTTTGCCAACCGCAGGGCTTGCAGCATCGTAGCGATCAGCTCGTCGCTGTCCTTGCCGCCCTGAATGACCTGGAACTGATTGTGGGACATTGGCATCAGGCGATCCACCGGGATGTTTGAGGCAGCGCAAAAACACTCTCTTCAATAGCGACGCTCTTGCTGACGCGGGCGAAGCACTTTTCGCTCACATGAAACAGCACGGCGATGGTGGCCTCGCCGTCGATCATGGCTGGCAATCCCAGCGGCTCGATCTCCAGTCCGAAGCCCTGAAGAATAGGGATGCGCAAGGGATTGATGACCGAGGTGAAGCCGGACAGGCCCTCCATCAGGCCATATTCCTGGATCGCCAGCAGCAGTTCGAAATAGTGCCGGCTGCGGCGTTCGGATTTGCGCATGGCAAAGCGCGTCAGCTCCAGTACATCGCGGCGCTGGATCAGCGCGCCATCGACAAGCTGCGCAAAATGCTCGCTGAGCATGTGAGGCAATACGGTTGGATAGAGCCGGAAGCCGCCTGCGACAGCGCCTGCGTCATCGGCCGCGACCAGATAGACGGCAGCATCATCGTCATACTGGTCTTTCTCGTGGATGCCATCGACATCAAAGGCGGTCCAGCCGCGCTCTCCGACGAAGACCTCGTGCCGGAGCCGAAACTGCTTGTCCAGGAGATCGCCGAACTGCCCAGCATTACCGCTGTGAATGACCTCGATCATAAAAAGCTCTCCACGCTCGTCTGCGTGGAGGGTGCTCATGATGAGTTTGGTCGCGATATTCCGTGGGCAGGGGATTGACAATTCAGAAAGCGATCAGTCCTTGTGTGATCGCTTCGGCAACGGCCTGCGCGCGCGTATGCGCATTCAACTTGTGCATGGCGGCGGTAACAGTCTTGTTCACCGTATCCTCGGAGATACCGAGAATGACGCTCGTGTCCCAGGCGGTCTTTCCGGCAGCAACCCAGCTGACGACTTCACGCTCCCTCAAGGTGAGGGCGATCGACTTCGCACGCTGGTGAGAGCGAAGCGTCGCAAAGCGGTTGAACGCATACATGGTGACGAGCTCGATGGCGCCGCGCGCGTCCTCGGTATTTTCGACTTCAAAGCCTGCCAGTGACAGCCCGGCCTGATATCCGTTCATGCCGTGCACGGGGGCGCAGAGGCCGAACTTCAATCCGTAATCGACGGATGCGATCTCCATGATGGTCCGTGATATCGGGCTGACCTCATCGAGCCGGATGTCGGACCATGTGAACAGTTCGGGTTGCCGGCGGATCCGCGGCGCAACGGGATCTGAGGCATAGAAATTGGACGCGCTATATTGTTCGGCCCATGGCTTGGGCCACACTTTCAGCAACACGCGATCTTCGAACGATTGGTTGACGCCGGTCGAGGCCAGAAAACAGATGTGGTTGTAGCCAAATGATTTGACCGTGGCGGCCACGATATCGCCAACCGCAGACATGGATGCGGCATTGGCGATGCCCTCGATGGCCGACAATGCGGTCTGAAAATGCTTGCCTTTGAATGACCCCATGGCGCGCCTGCATATCAGCTGAAATGGAGCTATGTTTTTGAGAATTAATTCTTGTTATAATTTATAATTATGTACGGGGGTGAGCATATCGTGGCCGTCATGGCGCGCAATTCGCCATTCGATTGACAGCACAACTATACACCGTTCCGTCACTACCGGAATGATGGTCCTCGCTGCTTGTGCAGCGAGGCGACCGGTTCTTCGTTACCGCTACGCCCGTTCTTCCCAGATCATCGCCAGATGCACGATGGTCTGCACGGCCTTTTCCATGTCCTGGACGCTGACCCATTCGGTACGGCCATGGAAGGCGTGTTCGCCGGCGAAGATATTGGGGCAGGGCAGGCCCATGAAGGACAGCCGCGATCCGTCGGTGCCGCCGCGGATGCTGCTGCGGACGGGTTTGAGGCCGGCGCGCTGGATCGCTTCCACGGCGTATTCGACCATCTGCGGATAGCGGTCGATCACCTGCTTCATGTTGCGGTATTGCTGCTTGATCTCGAGCGTCGCCGTCGAATGCGGATAGGCCGTCATCACGTCGTCGACGATGGATTGCAACAGCGCTTCCTTCTCCGCGAGGCCGTCATCCGTGAAGTCGCGCACGATCAGACTGAGCGTCGCTTTTTCAAGCGCGCCTGAAATGCCGATCGGATGCAGGAAGCCCTGCTTGCCGTCGGTGCTCTCGGGCGAACAGGTGTCTTTCGGCAGTCGCTCGACGATTGCGGCGGCGATCTTGATGGCATGCTCCATCTTGCCCTTGGCAAAGCCGGGATGTGCGCTGACGCCTTCAATGGTGATGACGGCACCGTCGGCCGAGAAAGTCTCGTCCTCGATATAGCCGGCGGTCTCGCCATCCATGGTGTAGGCGAAGTCCGCACCCAGCTTTGTCAGGTCGACCTTGTCGACGCCGCGGCCGATCTCCTCATCGGGCGTGAACAGGATTTTGATGGTGCCGTGCCTGATCTGCGGATTGGCAACCAGGAAACGTGCCGCGTCCATGATCTCGGCAAGGCCGGCCTTGTTGTCGGCACCCAGCAAAGTGGTGCCGTCGGTGGTGATGATGTCATGGCCGATCTGGTCCTTCAGCGCCGGATTGTCGGCGACGCGGATGACCTGCGTTGTGTCCATCGGCAGCACGATATCGTCGCCCCGATAGTTCCTGACGATCTGCGGTCTGACGTCCTTGCCGCTGCAGTCGGGCGAGGTGTCCATATGTGAGCAGAAGCAGATCACCGGCACTTTCTTGTCCGATGTCGCGGGGATCGTCGCATAGACATAGCCATGCTCGTCGAGATGCGCGTCTCTGAGCCCCAGATCGCGTAGCTCCTGCGCGAGCACGCGGCCGAGATCCTTCTGCTTTTCGGTCGATGGGCAGGTCGGGGAGGCGGGGTCGGACTGGGTGTCGATCACCACATAGCGCAGGAAGCGCGCAGTCACGTCATGGGCGAAATCGAAGGGGAGAGTTGCTGTCAAAGGGCACCATCTGATTGCAGAAGTCCTGGCAGCTTAGAAGTTTCATTCCGGGCCGTCACGAGGACGCGGCCCGGAATGAGATCAGTTCAAGCGGTCGATCAGACGGCTTCCTTGAGTTCCTTGGCTGGCCGGAACGCAACCTTCTTGCTGGCCGCGATCTCGATCTGCTCGCCGGTTGCTGGGTTGCGACCCATGCGGGCGGCGCGCTTGCGGACCTGAAGGATGCCAAGGCCGACGATGCGGATACGCTCGCCATTCTTGAGGTGGTTGGTGATGCGCTCCACCATGTCACCGAGGATTTCTTCGGCCTTCTTCTTCGACAGCTCGTGATCCTCAGCCAGGGCGGCAGCGAGATGTTTCAGCGTGATGGTGGCCGGAGCGGCCGCTTTCGCGGCGGTGGTGGTTGCAGCTTTTGCCATAAATCTGGCCCTTCTCGTTGGTGTCCGTCTTAAACCTGTGACGCAGCAGGGCTTAAACGATTCGGAGCGCAGCCGCCCGCGTGTTTTGCCTGCAAACAGGGGCTTATTTGCATTTCCGGCCTTAAAATGGCCTTGTCGCAAAGCCTGCAGCGACGGCTTCTCGCGATGTCCCCGGGAATGGTTCTGCAACGTCCTTGACTTCAAAAGGACGTCCCTTTATGTCCAGCCCCACTGCGGGATTGCAGACGATCCACGCGGGAGTAGCTCAGTTGGTTAGAGCGCTGCCCTGTCACGGCAGAGGTCGCGGGTTCGAGTCCCGTCTCTCGCGCCATTCCATCGGGAATGGCGAGATTCAGGTCCATCCGCGCTCATCCACACAAGTTTCCCCAAGAGAACTATAGAGTTGCAGACGTTTCGCGCGGCATTTGACGTGCCAGCGCTCAGAACGAATCTGCGAGCGCGATTTCCTGCTTCAGCGCCTCGATTCGCCGCGCGGCTTCAGCGCGCGTCAGATCCTTTTCGAATTGTTTGGGCTGATAGGCCTCGATCGCCAGCGATTTCAGCGTCAGCGCCTGGCCGCGGGTCATCGGGCCGGAGAGGCGATCCGGCAGGCTCTCATAAGACGATACCGATGCCGCAATCGCCGGGACGACGATCTCACTGCGGGCGTTCAAAGCAAGGGCCTTCGAAGCAAGGGTCATGGGAACCTCCAAAAATTCGATCCGGGTCGAAACAATGGCTTGTCAATTTGTTCTCTTTTTGTTCTATATCGCAAATGACCAAACTCGCCAACCTGAATTTCAGAATCGCCCGGCTGCGCTACCAGATGAGCGGGGTGCAATCGGATATCCGGCTGCTGACCAGTGCCGGGCTGGATTGTGCCAATGCCTCCATGCGCCTGCGGCGGATGCAGGCCGATCTGCTGGTGCTCATCGCGGAGCGTGAGGTGGTGGCATGTCCGGCGTGAGCGAGCCGCCGCGGCTCAGGATCATCACATTGCGGGCGCAGATCGCGGAGCTCGGCGCGGCGATCCGCCTGTTGCGACAGGCCGGCATGGACAACGCCGCCGCGGAGTTGCTGCTGGTGCGGAAACGCGCCGAGTTGGAGGGCTTGATGCTGCCGGGACGGAGCGACAGGTCTGCCCCACCGACGGACGAGGTTTGACGGTCCCAGCGGTTGGGAAATCATGCGGGATTTTTGAGAATCTGCGGAAGATTTGTCGCAGCCGGCGATGCATCGGCAAGGTTGCGTTTCAATCGTCGCGCCGCGCATGGCAGAGCATGAAACTGTCAACATCCCTTGTCTTGCATGGCTTGTTGCGCTGCGCTAAGCCTCAGAACCATTCCAATGTTCGAATCTGTGGCAAAGTCAGGGCCGCAGGGGTAAGGCTCGCCGATGAACGGCATCTTGCATAATTATCTCCCACTTGTGGTCTTCATCGGCATCGCCTCCGTCATCGGTCTGGCCCTGCTGATCGCGCCATTTCTCGTCGCCTACCAGCAGCCGGATCCGGAAAAGCTGTCCGCCTATGAATGCGGATTCAACGCTTTTGACGACGCGCGCATGAAGTTCGATGTGCGGTTCTATCTGGTGGCGATTCTCTTCATCATCTTCGATCTGGAAGTGGCGTTTCTGTTTCCGTGGGCAGTGGCCTTCGGCAAGCTTGGCGCAGCCGGCTTCTGGTCGATGATCGTGTTTCTCGGCGTGCTCACCATCGGTTTCGCCTACGAATGGAAGAAAGGCGCGCTCGAATGGGATTGAGCCCAGTCATAGCCTCGGCTCCCGCGATCGCGCAGGCGCCGAAAGGCATCATCGATCCGTCCACCGGCAAGCCGGTCGGCGCGAACGATCCGTATTTTCTCGAGGTCAATGCCGAACTGTCCGACAAGGGCTTCTTCGTCGCCGCGACCGACGACCTCATCACCTGGGCGCGCACCGGCTCGCTGATGTGGATGACCTTCGGTCTCGCCTGCTGCGCGGTCGAGATGATGCAGGTGTCGATGCCGCGTTACGACGTCGAGCGCTTCGGCTTCGCGCCGCGCGCGTCGCCGCGTCAGTCCGACGTGATGATCGTCGCCGGCACGCTGACCAACAAGATGGCTCCGGCGCTGCGCAAGGTCTACGACCAGATGCCGGAGCCGCGTTACGTCATCTCGATGGGCTCCTGCGCCAATGGCGGCGGCTACTACCACTATTCCTATTCGGTGGTTCGTGGCTGCGACCGTATCGTGCCGATCGACATTTATGTCCCGGGCTGCCCGCCCACCGCAGAAGCGCTGCTCTACGGCGTGCTGCTGCTGCAGAAGAAGATCCGCCGCACCGGCACGATCGAACGATAAGACTACGAACGCTAAGACTCGCGAACGCTTAAGGCTTTGTCATGGACGATGTGAGGCTCGACACACTGGGTCAGACGATTGTCGGCGCCCTGCCGGGTGCCGCACTCGCGCATGAGGTGGCGTTCGGCCAGCTGACGATCACGGTGGAAACATCGAAGATCGTCGAGGTCGCTCAGTTCCTGCGTGACGATCCGCGCTGCCGCTTCGTCAATTTCACCGATGCGACGGCTGTGGATTATCCGGGCCGTGAGAAGCGCTTCGATGTCGTCTATCACCTGATGTCGCCGACGCTGAACACCCGCATTCGTCTCAAGGCTCTGGCCTCCGAGACGACCCAGGTGCCGTCGATCATCTCGGTGTTTCCTGGCGCCGACTGGTTCGAGCGCGAAGCCTATGACCTCTATGGCGTGATCTTCGTCGGCCATCCCGATATGCGCCGTCTGCTGACCGATTACGGTTTCGACGGCCATCCGCTGCGCAAGGACTTCCCGCTCACCGGCTTCGTCGAGGTTCGTTACGACGACCAGGAGAAGCGGGTGGTCTACGAGCCGGTCCGGCTCAATCAGGAATTCCGCAAATTCGATTTCCTCTCGCCCTGGGAAGGCGCGGATTATCCCGTGCTGCCCGGTGACGAGAAGGCAGAGGTCAAGCCATGACCGAACAACCCAACGTTCGCAATTTCACGATCAACTTCGGTCCGCAGCATCCGGCGGCGCACGGCGTGCTCCGTCTGGTGCTGGAGCTCGACGGCGAAGTCGTCGAGCGCGTGGATCCGCATATCGGCCTGCTTCACCGCGGCACCGAGAAGCTGATCGAGCAGAAGACCTATCTGCAGGCGATTCCGTATTTCGACCGGCTCGATTACGTCGCGCCGATGAACCAGGAACACGCATTCTGTCTGGCTGCCGAAAAGCTGCTCGGCATCACCGTGCCGCGCCGCGGCCAGCTGATCCGCGTGCTGTATTCCGAAATCGGCCGTATCCTCTCGCATCTTCTCAACGTCACCACCCAGGCGATGGACGTCGGCGCGCTGACCCCGCCGCTGTGGGGCTTCGAAGAACGCGAAAAGCTGATGGTATTCTATGAGCGGGCCTCGGGCTCGCGCATGCATGCCGCGTTCTTCCGCATCGGCGGCGTGCATCAGGATCTCCCGCCGGCGCTGATCAACGACATCGATGCCTGGTGCGATGCCTTCCCGCAGGTGCTGGACGATCTCGAGACGCTGCTCACCGGCAACCGCATCTTCAAGCAGCGCAACGTCGATATCGGCGTGGTCTCGCTGGAAGACGCGTGGAAGTGGGGCTTCTCCGGCGTGATGGTGCGTGGCTCGGGCGCTGCCTGGGATCTGCGCAAGTCGCAGCCTTACGAATGCTACGCCGAAATGGATTTCGATGTTCCGATCGGCAAGAACGGCGACTGTTACGATCGCTACTGTATCCGCGTCGAGGAGATGCGGCAGTCGACCAAGATCATGAAGCAGTGCATCGCCAAGATGCGGGCACCAGACGGGCAGGGTGCTGTCGCTGTCGAGGACAACAAGGTGTTTCCGCCGCGTCGCAGCGAGATGAAACGCTCGATGGAATCGCTGATCCATCACTTCAAGCTCTACACCGAAGGCTTCCGCGTGCCGGAAGGCGAGGTCTACGCTGCCGTCGAAGCGCCGAAGGGCGAGTTCGGCGTCTATCTCGTCTCCGACGGCACCAACAAGCCCTACAAGTGCAAGATCCGCGCGCCGGGCTTTGCGCATCTGCAGGCCATGGATTTCATGTGCCGCGGCCATCTGCTCGCCGACGTCTCAGCCATTCTCGGTTCGCTCGACATCGTGTTCGGAGAGGTCGATCGGTGACGCTGGCGCCTCCCATCCAGTTTGACCGGGCGTCCGGCGTTCTCCAGAGCGTGAATCTCTGGGAACGTGCGATGGCCTGTGCGCTGGTGGCTGGCTCGAAGATCTCGTCGTCCTTCTCGCATCGCGGCTACAACATGTGCGCCAATCTGATGCGCAGGACGGTGCTGCCGGCACGCGATCTCGTGGTGAAGCTGAATGCGGATGCGCTGTTCGCATTTCCATTCGGCGACGGCTACTGGAGCAAGCTGCTCAACCGCACGTTTTCCTATGAAGACGAGCTTGAGGTGTTGTTCCGGAACTCGGTCGATGTGGACTACACGCTGCTCGATTGCGGCGCCAATTACGGCTACTGGTCCGTGTTGGTGTCGAGCGCGCCGTTCGGTTCGCATAAGGCGATCGCCATCGAGCCGTCGTTCGACAATTTCGCCAAGCTTGCCAATAACGCCAGGATCAATGGTGACCGGTTCGAGGTCATCAAATGCGCGATCGGCGCGCAGCGTGGCACGGCGCATCTGTCGGGCACCAAACATGAGGCTTTCAGCATTGCCGGCGATCCGAATGCCGGCGGCGAGGAAGTGCCGGTGATCTCGCTCGACAATCTGCTCGACGACGGCAAGCTGTCGATGTCCGGCAAATATCTGATCAAGCTCGACGTCGAAGGCGTCGAGATCGAGGCCATCAAGGGCGGCGCACGCTTGCTGCAGGGCGACTCGGTCATCATGTGCGAAGAGCACGGCAATGACCCGCATCACACCGTCTCGCGCTTTATCCTGGATCAAACGCCGCTCAAGCTGATCGTGCATGATCCCGCCACCAACCGTTTCGAAACCGTGACCGAGCTGTCGATCCTCGATCGCATCAAGGTGTCCACACATGTTGGCTACAACGTGTTTGGCACATCGAGTGCGTTCTGGCTCGACCGCATCAACAGCCTGAATGCGAGCGCGGCGCGCCGCACTCATTGAGAGACTAGACATGTCCGTCCGCCGTTTGGCTCCGAAAGAAGTTCAGCCCGCTTCGTTTGAATTCACGCCCGAGAATCTGGCGTGGGCGAAGGAGCAGATCACGCATTATCCGCCGGGCCGTCAGGCGTCGGCGGTGATCGCGATCCTGTGGCGCGCACAGGAGCAGCAGGCCGGCTGGGTCTCGGAAGCCGCGATCCGCGTCGTCGCCGACATGCTGGAAATGCCCTATATCCGCGTGCTCGAAGTCGCGACCTTCTACACCCAGTTCCAGCTGCAGCCGGTCGGCAAGAAGGCACATATCCAGGTCTGCGGCACCACGCCCTGCATGTTGCGCGGCGCCGGTGACCTGATCGAGGTCTGTCAGCATCGCATCCATCACGACCCGTTCCATCTGTCCGCAGATGGCGACTTCTCGTGGGAAGAGGTCGAGTGCCTCGGCGCCTGCGTCAACGCCCCGATGGCGATGATCTGGAGCGACACCTACGAAGACATGACCAAAGAGAGCATGAACAAGCTGATCGACGGCTTTGCTGCCGGCACGCCGCCGAAGCCGGGCTCGCAGATCGGCCGTCAGTTTGCTGCGCCCGAGGGCGGTGCACGCGTGATGAAGAGCGGCGGTGCCGCCACTTACACCAAGGTTCTGGATGCGAAGGAACCTGCACTCGCAGATGCCGAGCCGAAGAAGCAGACCGAGGCCGCCAATGTGCAGGAGCGCCCGGCGCCGAAGCCGCCGGCTGCCGATGCGACCAAGACCAATCCGCCGAAAGGTGGAACTCCCAAGGATCCGACGGATTCCAAGGAGCCGAAGAAATGACGCGCGCGCTGTCGATGAAATTTGCAACGCTGTCGGGGGACGCGGCAATGAACAAGTGGCTCTACATCGCATTGCATACGATGGTCGCAGCTGCGTTCATTTTCTCGCTGCAGCGCTTCTTTTTGAACGCCACGCTTGAATCAAGTCTGTTGTGGGCGGTTGTGTTCGGCGGTTGCGCCGCGATGCTCGCCTACAAGCAATCCAATCGCTGATCGAGGAAGCCATGCTCGACGACAACGACCGCATCTTCCGCAATCTCTACGGCCTCCACGACTGGGGTCTCGCCGGCGCACGCCGCCGCGGCGGCTGGGATGGCACCAAGGCCATCATCGACAAGGGCCGCGACTGGATCGTCAACGAGATGAAGGCGTCCGGCCTACGTGGCCGCGGCGGTGCGGGTTTCCCGACCGGCATGAAGTGGTCCTTCATGCCGAAGGACAATGCCGATGGCCGCCCGAGCTATCTCGTCGTCAATGCCGACGAGTCCGAGCCCGGCACCTGCAAGGACCGCGAGATCATGCGGCACGACCCGCATACGCTGGTCGAAGGCTGCCTGATCGCCGGCTGCGCCATGGGCGCCCATGTCGGTTACATCTATGTTCGCGGTGAATTCATCCGCGAGCGCGAGCATCTGCAGGCGGCGATTGATCAGGCCTATGAGGCCAATCTGATCGGCAAGAACAACATTCATGGCTGGCCGTTCGATCTCTATGTCGCGCACGGCGCCGGCGCCTATATCTGTGGCGAAGAGACGGCACTGCTCGAAAGCCTTGAAGGCAAGAAGGGCCAGCCGCGCCTGAAGCCGCCATTCCCGGCGAATGTCGGTCTCTATGGCTGCCCGACCACGGTGAATAACGTCGAGTCGATCGCGGTCGCGCCGGATATCCTGCGTCGCGGCGCGGCGTGGTTCGCCTCGATCGGCCGTCCGAACAACGTCGGCACCAAGCTTTACGGCATCTCCGGCCACGTCAACACGCCCTGCGTCGTCGAAGACGCGATGAGCATTCCGTTCAAGGAGCTCATCGAGAAGCATGGCGGTGGTATTCGCGGCGGCTGGGACAATCTGCTTGCGATCATCCCCGGTGGCGCATCGTGCCCCTTGATCCCGGCTGCGGATTGCGAAGAACTCATCATGGACTTCGACGGCACCCGCGCGGTGAAGTCGTCGTTCGGTACCGCCGGCGTCATCGTCATGGACAAGTCCACCGACGTGGTCGCGGCGATTGCCCGCATCAGCTACTTCTTCAAGCATGAGAGCTGCGGCCAGTGCACGCCGTGCCGTGAAGGCACCGGCTGGATGTGGCGCGTGCTGAGCCGCATGGTCGAAGGCCGCGCCCACAAGCGCGAGATCGACATGCTGCTCGAAGTCACCAAGCAGGTTGAAGGCCACACCATCTGCGCACTCGGCGATGCCGCCGCGTGGCCGGTGCAGGGCCTGATCCGCGCCTTCCGCCCGGAGATCGAACGCCGCATCGAAGAGTTCAGCCGCAAGGCCACGCTCGACGATCAGGGCATCCTCGATCCCGCGCATCTGGTCGCGGCGGAGTAGGGCTCATGGCTATGACGAAACTGATCATCGACGGCAAAGAGATCGAGGTCCCCGCGGAATACACGCTGCTACAGGCGTGTGAAGCCGCCGGTGCTGAAATCCCGCGCTTCTGCTACCACGAGCGCCTGTCGATTGCCGGCAACTGCCGCATGTGTCTGGTCGAAGTGAAGGGCGGGCCGAAGCCGGTCGCGAGCTGCGCCTGGGGCGTGCGCGATTGCCGTCCGGGCCCGAAGGGGGAGCCGCCGGAAATCTCGACGCGTTCGCCGATGGTCAGGAAGGCACGCGAAGGCGTGATGGAATTCCTGCTGATCAACCACCCGCTGGATTGCCCGATCTGCGATCAGGGCGGCGAGTGCGATCTGCAGGACCAGGCGATGGGTTACGGCGTCGACACGTCGCGCTTTGCCGAAAACAAGCGCGCGGTCGAGGACAAGTATCTCGGCGCTCTCGTCAAGACCTCGATGAACCGCTGCATCCAGTGCACGCGCTGTGTCCGTTTCGCTGCAGAAATCTGCGGCGTGCCGGAAATGGGCGCGACCGGTCGCGGCGAGGACATGGAAATCACCTCGTTCCTCGAGACCGCGCTGACCTCGGAACTGCAGGGCAATCTCGTCGATATCTGCCCGGTCGGTGCGCTGACCTCGAAGCCTTACGCTTTCGCCGCGCGTCCGTGGGAGCTCGGCAAGACCCAGTCCATCGACGTCATGGACGCGGTTGGTTCGGCGATCCGCGTCGATACCCGTGGCCGCGAAGTGATGCGCATCCTGCCGCGCGTCAACGAGGCGGTGAACGAGGAGTGGATCTCCGACAAGACGCGCCACATCGTCGACGGCCTGCGCACCCAGCGTCTCGATCGTCCCTATATCCGCGACAACGGCAAGCTGCGCGCGGCGACCTGGGCTGAAGCATTCAGCGCCATCGCTGCGAAGGTGGCCGGCACCAAAAAGGTCGGCGCGGTCGCAGGCGATCTCGCCGCCGTCGAGGAAATGTTCGCGCTGAAGCAACTGCTCGCCAGCATGGGCTCGGCCAATCTGGCGACCCAGAGCGCGGGCGCGTTCGATGCGGCCGCCGGCCGTGCATCCTACATTTTCAACCCGACCATCGCCGGCATCGAGCAGGCCGATGCGCTGCTGATCGTGGGCTCCAACCCGCGCAAGGAAGCCGCCGTTCTCAACGCGCGCATCCGCAAGGCGTGGCGCACCGGTGGGCTGAAAGTCGGCGTGATCGGCGAGAAGGCCGATCTGACCTATCGCTACGACTATCTCGGCGCCGGCACGGACTCGCTGGCCGAACTCGCCGCCGGCAAGAACGCCTTTGCCGATGTGCTGAAGAACGCCAAGCATCCGATCGTGCTGGTTGGCGCCGGTGTGGCGGCACGTGCCGATGGCGCTGCGGTGCTGGCAGCGGCTGCCAAGCTCGCCTCGGACTTCGGTGTCATCAAGGACGGCTGGAACGGTTTTGCGGTGCTGCAGACGGCGGCTTCGACCGTCGGCGCGCTCGATATCGGCTTCGCGCCGACATCGGGCAGCCTGAACCTCGCGCAGATGACGTCGGCCGGTTCGCTCGACGTGCTGTTCTCGCTCGGCGCCGACGACGTGAAAGTCGCCGACGGCACTTTCGTGGTCTATATCGGCACCCATGGTGACCGCGGTGCGCATCGCGCCGACGTGATCCTGCCGGGTGCGGCCTATACCGAGAAATCCGGCATCTTCGTCAATACCGAAGGCCGCGTGCAGATGGCGGAGCGCGCCGGCTTCCCGCCGGGCGATGCGCGCGAGGACTGGGCGGTGATCCGCGCATTGTCCGACGTGCTCGGCCACAAGCTGCCTTACGACTCGCTCGCCGCGCTGCGGCAGGCGATCTTCAAGACCACGCCGCACCTGATGCGCATTGATCAGATCGAGGCCGGCGATGCCGGCGCGATCAAGACCCTTGCGGGCAAGGGTGGTACTGTCGACAAGACACCATTCAAGGCCTCCGTTGAGGACTTCTACCTGACCAACCCGATCGCGCGTGCGTCAGCCATCATGGCGGAATGCTCCCGCCTGGCCTCCGGCCAGATGCTGACGGCGGCGGAGTAAAACGATGGCTGAATTCTGGACTAGCACCCTGTGGCCGCTGATCATCATGGTCGCGCAGAGCCTCCTTGTGCTCGTGGTGCTCTTGATTGCGATTGCCTACATCCTGCTGGCTGACCGCAAGATCTGGGCGGCGGTACAGATCCGCCGTGGCCCCAACGTGGTCGGGCCGTTTGGCCTGCTGCAATCCTTCGCGGACTTGCTGAAATTCGTGCTGAAGGAGCCGGTGGTTCCCTCCAGCTCCAACAAGGGCGTGTTCCTGCTGGCGCCGCTGGTGTCCTGCGTGCTCGCGCTGGCGGCATGGGCGGTGATCCCGATGGATCTCGGCTGGGTCATCTCCGACATCAATGTCGGCGTGCTCTATATCTTCGCGATCTCGTCGCTGTCGGTCTACGGCATCATCATGGCCGGCTGGTCGTCGAACTCGAAATATCCGTTCCTGTCGGCGCTGCGCGCGGCCGCGCAGATGGTGTCCTACGAGGTCTCGATCGGCTTCGTCATCATCACGGTCCTGCTCTGCGTCGGTTCGCTGAACCTGACGGCCATCGTCGCCGCGCAGGATTCGAAGTGGGGCATCCTCGGCTGGTACTGGATACCGCTGTTCCCGATGTTCGTGATCTTCTACGTCTCGGCGTTGGCTGAAACCAACCGTCCGCCCTTCGACCTCGTCGAAGCGGAATCGGAACTGGTCGCGGGCTTCATGACGGAATACGGCTCGACCCCGTATCTGCTGTTCATGCTCGGCGAATATGTTGCCATCGTCACCATGTGCGCGCTGGCCACGATCCTCTTTTTGGGCGGCTGGCTGTCGCCGATCCCGTTCGCGCCATTCACCTGGGTGCCAGGCATCATTTGGTTCGCCATCAAGGTGATGTTCATGTTCTTCCTGATTGCGATGGCGAAGGCGATCGTGCCGCGCTACCGCTACGACCAGCTGATGCGTCTGGGCTGGAAGGTGTTTCTGCCGCTGTCGCTCGCTTACGTGGTCATCGTCGCGGGCGTGCTGCAATTCGGGGGCCTTGCTCCGAAATGAGGTCACTATGAATATCAGGGCAACAGCTCATTCGCTTCTGCTGGCGGAGTTCGCTTCGGCGTTCGTCCTCGCCATGCGGTATTTCTTCAAGCCGAAGCCGACGCTGAACTATCCGTTCGAGAAGGGGCCGATCTCGCCGCGTTTCCGTGGCGAGCACGCATTGCGCCGCTATCCGAACGGTGAAGAGCGCTGCATCGCCTGCAAGCTCTGCGAAGCGGTGTGTCCGGCACAGGCGATCACCATCGAAGCCGGCCCACGCCGCAACGATGGTACGCGCCGTACCGTGCGCTACGATATCGACATGGTGAAATGCATCTATTGCGGACTGTGCCAGGAGGCCTGTCCGGTGGATGCGATCGTCGAGGGACCGAACTTCGAGTTCGCCACCGAGACGCGTGAGGAACTCTATTATGACAAGGCGAAATTGCTCGCCAACGGCGACCGCTGGGAGCGCGAGATTGCGAAGTCAATCGAACTCGACGCGCCTTACCGGTAAGGTGACCAGATGATCCTTCCCGCACTGTTCTTCTATCTGTTCGCCAGCGTCTGCGTGGCTTCCGCGGTCATGGTGATTGCCTCGCGCAATCCCGTGCATTCCGTGCTGTTCCTGATCCTGGCCTTCGTCAACGCCTCGGGCCTGTTCGTGCTGATGGGCGCCGAATTCCTGGCGATGCTGCTGATCGTCGTCTATGTCGGCGCCGTCGCGGTGCTGTTCCTGTTCGTCATCATGATGCTCGACGTCGACTTCACGCAGCTGCGCGAAGGCTTCATTCAGTATCTTCCGTTCGGTCTCCTGATTGGTGCGATCTTCCTCGCCGAATTGCTGCTGGTCGCAGGCGGCTGGGTGATGAACCCGAACGTCACCAAGTCGATCACGGCGGCCATTCCGACCAATGTGAGCAATACCGAGGCGCTCGGCCTCGTGCTCTATACGAAGTACATCCATTACTTCCAGCTGGCCGGCATGGTGCTGCTGGTGGCGATGATCGGCGCGATCGTGCTGACGCTGCGTCACAAGGTCAAGGTTCGGCGCCAGGACATCAATGTTCAGAACGCGCGCAATCCGGAACTGGCGATGGAAGTGCGCAAGGTCGCGACCGGGCAGGGCCTGCAGGACGCCGACGCGGGGAGCTGGGTCAAATGACGATCGGTCTCGGACACTATCTGGCGGTCGCAGCGATCCTGTTCACGCTGGGCATCCTCGGCATCTTCCTGAACCGCAAGAACATCATCGTCATCCTGATGTCGATCGAGCTGATCCTGCTCGCCGTCAACATCAACATGGTGGCGTTCTCGACCTTCCTCGGCGATATCGTCGGGCAGGTGTTCGCGCTGCTGGTGCTGACCGTGGCCGCTGCGGAAGCAGCGATCGGTCTCGCCGTGCTGGTGGTCTATTTCCGCAACCGCGGCTCGATCGCGGTTGAAGACGTCAATCTGATGAAGGGCTGAGCCAGTTATGATCCAGGCTCTTGTATTCCTGCCGCTGATCGGCGCGCTGATCGCAGGCTTCATCGCTATTCTGGGTGCGCATGGGCGTAACCCGAGCGGCGACGAGATGGACCATGTGCATGACGATCACGGTCACGGCCATGCCGACGCCCATGCGGCGCATGCCCATGCTGCGCACGGGCATGACGATCATGGCCACGACGATCACGATGACCATCACCACGTTGCCGAACCGGCCGCGGTCGGTTCGCGTGCGGCCGAGCTGATCACCGCCGGTCTGCTGGTGGTGTCGGCGGTGCTGTCCTGGATGACCTTCGTCGATGTCGCCTTCATGCATCACGATGCCCGCATCGTGCTGCTGAACTGGATCAATTCGGGTGACCTGCAGCTGTCCTGGACGCTGCGCGTCGACACGCTGACCGCTGTGATGCTCGTCGTCGTCACCACGGTGTCGTCGCTCGTGCACATCTATTCGCTCGGCTATATGGAAGACGATCCGAACCGGCCGCGCTTCATGGCGTATCTCTCGCTGTTCACCTTCATGATGCTCATGCTGGTGACCGCGGATAACCTGCTGCAGCTGTTCTTCGGCTGGGAAGGCGTGGGTCTCGCCAGCTACCTGCTGATCGGTTTCTGGTTCAAGAAGCCCTCGGCCAATGCGGCAGCGATCAAGGCCTTCGTGGTCAACCGCGTCGGCGACTTCGGCTTCCTGCTCGGCATCTTCGCGGTGTTCATGCTGGTCGGCTCGACCGATCTCGACACCATCTTCGCCAGCGCACCCGGCCTGACCGGCAAGACCATCAACTTCTTCGGCTGGCAGGCCGATGCGTTGACGCTGACCTGTCTGCTGCTGTTCGTCGGCGCGATGGGCAAGTCGGCCCAGTTCCTGCTGCACACCTGGTTGCCGGACGCGATGGAAGGCCCGACGCCTGTGTCGGCGCTGATCCACGCGGCGACCATGGTTACCGCGGGCGTGTTCATGGTGGCGCGCATGTCGCCGCTATTCGAGCTCGCACCGAACGCGCAGGCCGTCGTGATGCTGGTTGGCGCGACCACGGCGTTCTTCGCGGCCACGATCGGCCTGGTGCAGAACGACATCAAGCGCATCGTCGCTTACTCGACCTGTTCGCAGCTCGGCTACATGTTCGTGGCGCTGGGGACGGGGGCCTACTCGGTCGCCATGTTCCACCTGTTCACGCACGCCTTCTTCAAGGCGCTGCTGTTCCTGGGCTCGGGCTCGGTCATCTACGCGATGCATCACGAGCAGGACATCCGGAAGATGGGTGGCCTGTGGAACAAGATCCCGTTCACTTACGCGATGATGACCATCGGTACGCTGGCGCTGACCGGCTTCCCGTTCACGGCCGGCTACTTCTCGAAGGACGCGATCATCGAAGCGGCTTACGCCTCGCACACCCAGTTCGCCTTCTATGGCTTCCTGATGACCGTGATCGCGGCGCTGCTGACCTCGTTCTATTCCTGGCGTCTGGTGTTCAAGACGTTCCATGGCCAGCCGCACGACAAGAAGCACTACGATGCAGCACATGAAGCGCCGATGTGGATGCTGGTCCCGCTGGCTGTGCTGGGCATCGGATCGTTCGCTGCCGGCTTCCCGTTCAAGGAGCTGTTTGCTGGTCATCACGTCGGCGAGTTCTTCCGGGAATCGCTGAAGATGAACCCGCACATCATCGAAGAGATGCACCACATCCCGGGCTGGGTGCCCTATGTGCCGACCGTGATGATGGTGCTGGGCTTCCTGATCTCGTACCTGTTCTACGTCCGCAAGCCGTATCTGCCTGTCGAGCTCGCGAACCAGCATCCGCTGCTCTACAAGTTCCTGCTCAACAAGTGGTACTTCGACGAGCTCTACGAGATCATCTTCGTCCGTCCGGCCAAGTGGATCGGCTACGTCCTGTGGAAGAAGGGCGACGGCATGATCATCGACGGTCTCGGTCCTGACGGTGTTTCGGCCCGCGTCGTCGATATCACGCGCGGCGTGGTCAAGCTGCAGACCGGTTACCTCTATCACTATGCCTTCGCGATGCTGATCGGCGTCGCCGGGTTGATCACCTGGTTTATCTTCGGCCTGGGGGGCCAGTAACAATGGCGTCCGTCATGACATGGCCGGTTCTTTCGGTCGTCACCTTCCTGCCGATCGTCGGCGCGATCCTGATTTATCTCAGCCGCGGTGACGATGAGGCTGCGCAGGGCAATGCCCGCTGGATCGCACTCTGGACCACGCTGATCACCTTTGCGGTCTCGCTGATCCTGGTGATGCGTTTCGATCCGTCGAATGGCGACTTCCAGTTCGTCGAAAAGGCGCCGTGGCTGGCCGCTACGATCAACTACCATATGGGCGTGGACGGCATTTCGCTGCCCTTCGTGATCCTGACCACAGCCCTGATGCCGTTCTGCATCCTGTGCAGCTGGAAGTCGGTCACCAAGCGCGTCCGCGAATACATGATCGCGTTCCTGTTCCTGGAAACGCTGATGATCGGCACCTTCTCGGCGCTGGATCTGGTGCTGTTCTATCTGTTCTTCGAAGGCGGCCTGATCCCGATGTTCCTGATCATCGGCATCTGGGGCGGTCCGCGTCGCGTCTACGCGTCGTTCAAGTTCTTCCTCTACACGTTCCTCGGCTCGGTGCTGATGCTGCTGGCCATCATGGCGCTGTACTGGAATGCGGGCACGACCGACATCCCGACGCTGATGCACACCGCCGTGCCGCGCAGCCTCCAGACCTGGGCGTGGCTGGCATTCTTCGCATCCTTCGCGGTGAAGATGCCGATGTGGCCGGTGCACACCTGGCTGCCTGACGCACACGTGGAAGCGCCGACGGCAGGTTCGGTCATATTGGCCGCGATCATGCTGAAGATGGGCGGCTACGGCTTCCTGCGCTTCTCGCTGCCGATGTTCCCGGATGCCTCGCTCTACTTTGCGCCGATGGTCTGGACGCTCTCCGTGATCGCGATCGTCTACACGTCGCTGGTCGCGCTGATGCAGGAAGACATCAAGAAGCTGATCGCTTACTCGTCGGTCGCGCATATGGGCTATGTGACCATGGGCATCTTCGCCGGCACGACGCAGGGCGTCTCCGGCGCGGTGTTCCAGATGGTGTCGCACGGCATCGTGTCGGGCGCGCTGTTCCTCTGCGTCGGCGTCGTCTACGACCGCCTGCATACCCGCGAGATCGCGGCCTATGGCGGCCTCGTCAACCGGATGCCGATCTATGCGGCGCTGTTCATGGTCTTCACCATGGCCAATGTCGGTCTGCCCGGCACCTCAGGCTTCGTCGGTGAATTCCTGACGCTGATCGGCACCTTTAAGGTCTCGATCCCGACTGCGACATTCGCCTGCGCCGGCGTGATCCTGTCGGCGGCCTATGCGTTGTGGCTGTACCGCAAGGTCGTGTTCGGTGAACTGACCAAGCCTGCACTGCAGGGCATCAAGGACATCACGTTCCGGGAAGGCCTGGTGCTGGTGCCGTTGGTTATTCTCACCATTCTGTTCGGAGTCTATCCGAAGCCGGTGCTAGATATGTCGGCGGCTTCGATCCAGCTCCTCGTTAACAATTACGCTGCTGCAACGTCTGCCGTGAAGGCAGCCGCGCTGCTGCAATGACCGCAGCAGATCAGGATAACGCGCAATGACGATCACGACCGCCGGATATTCCCTGCTGCCCGTCCTGCCGGAGCTGATGCTCGCGGTTGGCGCCATGGCGCTGCTGATGATCGGTGCCTATAACGGACCGAAGGTCACGGGCCTGATCACCACGCTCTCCGTCTGTCTGCTGGTGGTGGTCGGCGCGGCCGAAATCATGCTGCCCGCTGGCAAGCATGTCACCTTCGGCGGCAGCTTCATCGTCGACGATTATGCGCGCTTCCTCAAGGTGCTGGCGATCATCGCGTCGGCCGTGACGTTGATCCTGTCGCGCGAATTCCTCGCAGACCAGTCCCGCCGCATCTTCGAATACGCCATCCTGGTGCTGCTCTCGACGCTCGGCATGATGGTGCTGATCTCGGCCGGCGACCTGATCATGCTGTATCTCGGCCTCGAACTGATGAGCCTTTCGCTCTATGTCGTCGCCGCCTCCAACCGCGACAATGCGAAGTCGACCGAAGCCGGCCTGAAGTATTTCGTGCTCGGTGCGCTGTCGTCCGGCATGCTGCTTTACGGCGCCTCGATGGTCTACGGCTTCACCGGCACGGTCTCCTTTGCCGGCATCGCCGCCGAAGCCAAGACGGGCAATATCGGCCTGGTGTTCGGCCTCGTGTTCCTGCTCGCCGGCCTCTGCTTCAAGGTCTCGGCCGTGCCGTTCCACATGTGGACGCCCGATGTCTATGAGGGCGCACCGACGCCCGTCACCGCCTTCTTCGCCTCGGCCCCGAAGGTCGCAGCACTGGCCGTGTTCACCCGCGTTACGCTGACCGCGTTCCCGGGCATCGTGGTGCAGTGGCAGCAGGTCGTGGTGTTCGTGTCGCTGGCCTCGATGGTGCTGGGCTCGTTCGCCGCCATCGGCCAGACCAACATCAAGCGCCTGATGGCCTATTCGTCGATCGGCCATATGGGCTTCGCGCTGGTCGGCCTTGCCGCCGGCACGCAGGAGGGCGCGCAGGGCGTGCTGGTCTATATCGCGATCTATGTCGCGATGACCCTCGGCACCTTCGCCATCATCCTGACCATGAAGCGCAACGGTCAGCCCGTTGAGACGATTAAGGATTTCGCCGGCCTGTCGCGCACCAATCCGATCATCGCCTTCTTCTTCGCGATGTTCCTGTTCTCGCTGGCAGGCGTGCCGCCGCTGGCCGGCTTCTTCGGCAAGTTCTACGTCTTCATGGCGGCGATCAAGTCGGGCCTGTTCGTACTGGCCGTGGTCGGCGTGCTGGCCAGCGTGGTGGGCGCGTTCTACTACCTGTCCATCGTGAAGATCATGTATTTCGACGAGCCGGCCGGGAAGCTCGATCCGATGCGCGTCGAACTGCGGACGGTGCTGGCCGTGGCAGGTATCTTCAACGTGCTGTTCTTCGTCTATCCGGCGCCTCTGGTCAGCGCGGCGTCATTTGCAGCGAAGTCGCTGTTCTAGATGGTGTTTTCGCTCGGTCCCCGAGCCCTCGCGGCGGGCACGAAGCTCGCCGCATTCGACAGCACCGGTTCGACCAATACTGAAGCCATGGACCGCGCGCGCGCAGGCGAGTGCGGTCCGATGTGGTTTGTCACAACCGAACAGACAGCGGGACGCGGGCGACGGCATCGGCCGTGGGTCGCGCCTCGCGGGAACCTCGCCAGTTCGGTGCTGGAAGTACTTGATGTGACGCCGTCAGTTGCGGCGACGCTCGGCTTTGCGGCCGGCGTTGCCGTTGAGAAGGCGCTGCGACAGATCAGCGTCGAAGCGGCAATGCGGGCGCCGCAGTCGGCCGCGAATGACTATCGGCTGAAATGGCCGAATGACGTTCTGGCGGGTGGGCACAAGCTGGTCGGAATGAACCTGGAGGCGGAGGCAGCGCCGAGCGGCCAGCTTGCCGTTGTGGTCGGCATTGGTACCAATGTGGTCGCAGCCCCTGACAACATGCCTTATCCAGTCGCATGCCTGCATGCGATGGGCGTCGGCGCCAGCGCCGAAGACCTGTTTTCGGCCCTGTCGGACAGCTGGCAGGAGATGCGCGGCATCTGGGATGCCGGCCGTGGCTTTGCCGAGATCCGGCGACAGTGGCTGGAACGCGCAGCAGGGATCGGTCAGCCGGTGTCCGTGGACAACGGGGTGCAGACGATCTCGGGAATTTTCGACACCATCGATGAGGCCGGTTGTATGATTATCGCGACAGCGGATCGCCGGCGAATCCCTATTACCGCCGGCGACGTTCATTTCGGATCGGCCGCGTCGACAAGGACAGCACGCAAATGACGCGACCCAACGAATTGACCTTCGCACCGCTGGGAGGTGTCGGTCAGATCGGCATGAACCTGTCGATCTATGGCCTGGCCGGGAAGTGGCTGGCGATCGACCTCGGGGTCTATTTCGGCGACGAGGAGCATCTGCCCGGCATCGATCTGGTGATGCCCGACGTGCGCTTCCTGGAGAAGGAAAAGAAGAACCTCATCGGTCTCGTGCTCACCCACGCCCATGAGGATCACTTCGGCGCCATCATCGACCTCTGGCCAAAGCTGAAATGCCCGATCTATGCGACGCAGTTCAGCGCCTCCCTGTTCGAGGCCAAATGTGCCAGCGAGCGCAATCCACCAAAGATCCCGGTCACCGTGGTGCCGTCGGGCGGCCGGATCAATCTCGGTCCGTTCGATGTCGAGTTCATTCCGGTTGCGCATTCCATCCCGGAATCCCATGCCATCGCGCTTCACACGCCGGTCGGCACCGTGCTGCATACCGGTGACTGGAAGATCGACCCGACACCGATCATCGGCCTGCCGACCGACGAAAAGCGGCTGCGCGAACTCGGCGATGCCGGCGTATTGGCCGTCATCGGCGACTCAACGAATGCGGTGCGCGATGGCCGCTCACCGTCCGAAACCGAGGTTGCCGCCACGCTCACCAAACTGGTGAAGGCCGCCAAGGGCCGCGTCGCCGTCACGACCTTTGCATCGAATGTCGCGCGCGTTCGGGCCGTGGCCGAAGCGGCGCAGGCCGCGGGCCGCGAAGTGGTGCTGGTCGGCCGTGCCATGGAGCGCGTCGTGCAGGTGGCCCGCGAATGCGGCTATCTCGATGGACTGCCGGCGTTCCGCAATGCCGATTATTACGGTCATTTCCCGCCGGACAGAGTGGTGGCGCTGTGCACGGGCAGCCAGGGTGAAGCGCGCGCGGCATTGGCGCGCATCGCCAATGACGATCATCCGCTGGTCACGCTCAACAAGGGCGACACGGTGATCTTCTCGTCGCGTACCATTCCCGGCAATGAGAAAGCGGTCGGTACCATCATCAACGGCCTTGTCACGCAGGGCATTGAGGTGATCACCGATCGCGATGCGCTGGTGCATGTGTCGGGCCATCCGCGCCGCGACGAATTGCGCGACATGATTTCCTGGGTGCGTCCGCAGCTGCTGATCCCGGTCCATGGCGAGGCGCTGCATCTGCACGAGCATGCCAAGCTGGCACGTGCCTGCGGCGTGCCGCGGACCATGATCGTCAAGAACGGCGACCTGGTGCGCCTGGCGCCCGGCGATGCTGCTGTCATCGACGAACTGCCGTCGGGCCGGATGTTCAAGGACGGTCTCATTCTCGAGGACTCGAAGTCCCGTGCGGTGACCGAGCGGCGCCGGCTGTCCTTTGCCGGCTGCGCTTTCGTGGCACTGGCCGTGACCATGAAGGGTGAACTTGTCGACGATCCCGCGGTCGACCTGATCGGCATTCCCGAAAAGAACCTCAAGGGCGAGGTGATGGAAGATGTCGTGTTCGACATCGTCGTCAACGTCGTCGAGAACCTGCCCAAGGCGCGCAAGCGCGATCCCGATGCGATGGCGGAGTCGGTGCGGCGCGCCGTCCGCTCGTCAGTCGCCGATCAATGGGGCAAGAAGACGATGTGCTACGTTCACATCCTGCAGGTTGAAGACTAAAAGCAAAGAAACAAAGACGACGGAGGACACCATGCTGGGCCGGCTCAATCATGTGGCGATTGCCGTCGCCGATGCGGAGAAAGCTGCGAAGATCTACGGCACCGCGTTTGGCGCCGAGATTTCCGCGACCGTGCCGCTGCCGGAGCATGGCGTGATCACGGTATTCGCGACGCTGCCGAATACCAAGATCGAATTCATCCAGCCGCTGGGCGCGGACTCGCCGATCGCCAAATTCGTCGAGCGCAATCCCGACGGCGGCATTCATCACATCTGCTACGAAGTGCCTGACATCATCGCCGCGCGTGACAACCTGATCAAGGAAGGTGCGCGCGTGCTTGGCGACGGCCAGCCGAAGATCGGCGCCCACGGCAAGCCCGTGCTGTTCCTGCATCCCAAGGATTTCTCGGGCGCGCTCGTCGAAATCGAACAGTCCTGAGGGCGCGATGGCCTATACGATCTCGACGTCGCTCGCGGTCTATTTCGTCATCTGGTGGATCACGCTGTTCCTCACGCTGCCATTCGGTGTGCGCAGCCAGCATGAGGACGGCGAGGGCACCGATGGCACCGATCCCGGCGCGCCCGTGCTGGCACGGATGGGGCGCAAGTTGATCTGGACCACGCTGATTTCCGCGGTGCTGTTCGCGGCCGGGATGTATGCGTATCGCATGGACTACTTCAACATCGAGAGGCTCTCGAAGCTGATGGGTGTGCCGATCTGAGAGCAATCTTTAACCTGCGGAGTTCGTCCTTTCAGGTGTCGTTACGGAGCTGACGCATGAAGCGCTTTCTGCTTTTTCTGTTGCTTGGGCCGGCTGTCGGCTTTGCGGTTTTCGAACTGCGCGAAATTGCCAGCGGCAGGATCATCGGCGGCTTTCCCGGCTTCATCATGGGATTGCCTTTCGCTTATTGGTTCGGCCTCATCCCGTCCTTGATCATGTGGCTCGAGGACTGGTTTCTGGAAGACAAGATGCGGCTATGGCCGAAGGTGCTGACCTCGGCGCTGACCGGTTATGTGGTGAGCATCGCGATGATGTTGATCTGGACGTCGGTCTCGATCCCGCTGCGCCAGATCCTCACATTTGGAATCGTCGGCGCGGTGCAGGGCGCAGTGTGTTCGTGGCTGTCGGGTATCAAGCCGAAGGGCGGTGCGCTGTAGGACGCAGCGCGTTGCATCTCCGAAAAAAAAGGCCGGCATTGATGCCAGCCCCTAGCGTAAGTGTGGAATTCTAGGCCGTCCTCAATCGGAATCTATTGCTCCGCAATCAAACTGGCGCGCTGATCGTGCCGGAAAAATCGACGGGAGCATCGATGCGGCTTCTCCCCCGTTCGATAGGTGATCGTCGAGCTAGGCAAGAAATGGCTCGCCATAATCTGCTATGCATCGATAATGACCGACGTTTGCAGTGCAGTGAAATGCCCCAGTGTGCCGAAAGTGGAGAAGTTTCGTCGAAAGCTGCGCACGGAATAAGCTATCATCAACCCTGCATGACCCAACTCTTTTGCAACATCTGGTCCAGAATTGTAATCGTCGAAGGGATCATGGGGTCCGGCAAGTCGACGACCGTACGGCGAATTGCTGATCAATTGAAGATATCCAATGTCCCTGTTGTCGGCATTACCGAGGGCGTTAGTCCGCATCCGATCCGTTTCGATTGGGATCTGCCATGGGCTGATATGCCTGCAAAGCAACTGGCGAAATCAGCCGCTGCCTGTTGGTACGCCTACGCCAACAATGCCTTGATGTCAGAGAGGGGCACGGTTGTCGATGGACAGCTTTTCCATGGGAATCTAACGTCACTGTTCCTGCTTGATGCCGACATGTCCCTGATATGCAGCTACATCCATGATGTGGTGGCTGCCATTAAACCACTGCGCCCCTTGCTGATCTACTTCCACCAGGATGATGTTGATCGAGCTATTAGAACGATCGCTGCTGAGCGGGGCGATGCATGGGTGACATATCAGGTCAATTGGAAGCTGACATCGCCCTACGCCGTTAGGCTTGGCTTGGCCGGTCTTGAAGGGCTCGTCGAATTGTATCGCGATTATCGTAATCTGACTGACCGGCTCTACACAGCTCTGGATATACCGAAGATCAGTATCGAGAATTCAGGAAGGGAATGGGCGAAGTATGAGGAGACCATTAATTCGTTCTTGGCGTCGGCCTCGCAGCCAGGTGCCGTTACAGATTAGCCATAACGACTGAAACGCACATTCCACGTCTGCCCGACAACCACTTTAACACGTCCGTTTGCAGCTTCTTATCGAAGTGATGTGGAATCGCTAAGATGCGACTCCACATTTAAGTTAAGGGCTGGGGCATTGATGCCGGCCTTTTTTCGTCTCGGACGACATGAAGCGTCGCGTTGTCGGGAATTTGTCGAAAAAAAAGAGCAGGGCCGCAGCCCTGCTCGGAAATTGTGTCGACCCTATTACCCCAAACTTTGGATTTTATCCTTGCTTAGCGGGTTGACGCTGCTTGAGCGCGTCAGGGCTCCTCCCGAGACTTGGACCACCAGACTCTGTCCTTACGAACCGCCTGAGCTGTGACTCGTAGCTCAACTTTTTTTGTTTGTCATCAATTTCGGCAATGTGTGTTCAAAATTTAGGCCCGGGGTAGAAACGCGGCCTTTTTCGCTATGTCCGGTCACGCTGGGCGCACTGGAAATGGCGATATTTTCCAGTCTGGGAAGCAATTCGCCAGGCGAACGGAATTAAGCCCCGATTGCCGGCTTCAAGTCGCAGGGGACCGGCCGGCCGACCGGTTGCCCTTGTATTTTGGCGGCCGATCCGGTTTCACTCGCGTTCTCCCGTGTCCCTCCGATTCCCAGGCCTAACCATGCGATTGTCGCGTTATTTTCTGCCCATTCTCAAGGAAACGCCGAAGGAAGCGGAGATCGTCTCGCACCGCCTGATGCTGCGCGCGGGCATGATCCGGCAGGAGGCCGCCGGCATCTATGCTTGGCTGCCACTGGGCCTGCGGGTGCTGAAGAAAATCGAGCAGATCGTCCGCGAGGAGCAGAACCGGGCAGGCGCCATCGAGCTCCTGATGCCGACGCTGCAGCTGGCCGATCTCTGGCGCGAAAGCGGGCGTTATGACGCCTATGGTCCGGAGATGCTGCGCATCACCGATCGCCACAAGCGCGAATTGCTATACGGACCGACCAATGAGGAAATGATCACCGAGATCTTCCGCGGCTATGTGAAGTCCTACAAGAGCCTGCCGCTGAACCTCTATCACATCCAGTGGAAATTCCGCGACGAGCAGCGTCCGCGCTTCGGCGTGATGCGCGGACGCGAATTCCTGATGAAGGACGGCTATTCGTTCGATATCGACGAAGCCGCGGCGAAACATTCCTACAATCAGATGTTCGTCGCGTACTTGCGCACCTTCGCCCGCATGGGCCTCAAAGCGATCCCGATGCGCGCCGAGACCGGACCGATCGGCGGCGATCACTCCCACGAATTTATCGTGCTCGCCGAGACCGGCGAGTCCGGCGTGTTCTGCGACAAGAACGTGCTCGACCTGCCGATCCCGCCGGCCGATGTCGATTATAGCGGTGATCTCACGGGCATCATCAACCAGTGGACCTCGATCTATGCGGCGACCGAAGACGTCCACGACGCCGCGCGTTTCGAGCGCGAAGTGCCGGCCGAGCGCCGGCTCAACACCCGCGGCATCGAAGTCGGCCAGATCTTCTATTTCGGCACCAAATATTCCGATGCGATGAAGGCTACGGTCGCCGGCGCCGATGGCTCCGAGACGCCGATCCATGGCGGCTCCTACGGCGTCGGTGTGTCGCGGCTGCTCGGCGCGATCATCGAGGCCTGCCACGACGAGAACGGCATCAAGTGGCCCGAGGAAGTGGCGCCGTTCCGCGCCGCCATCCTCAACCTGAAGCAGGGTTCGGCCGATACGGATGCGGCCTGCGAGGCGCTCTACAAGGAGCTCTCGGCCAAGGGCGTCGATGTGCTCTATGACGACACTGACCAGCGTGCTGGCGGCAAGTTCGCCACCGCCGACCTGATTGGTGTGCCCTGGCAGATCCTCGTCGGCCCGAAGGGGCTGGCCGAAGGCAAGGTCGAGTTGAAGCGGCGCGATGACGGTTCGCGTGAAAATATCAGTCCCGCCGATGTCGTCGCAAAGCTGACGTCCTGACGACTTATCCACTGCATGGTCGCCGCAGTGTCGATGATGCGGCTAGAATAAGCCCGATTCGTATGGGAGTCGGGCGATGGATGATGCCATGAGCGAGCCAGTTCGAACCCCACCTTTCGCCGCCTTCGAATGGCTGCTGTCCGGACGCTATCTCCGTGCGCGCCGTAAAGAGGGATTCATCTCCGTCATTGCCGGCTTCTCGTTCCTCGGCATCATGCTCGGCGTGGCCACGCTGATCATCGTGATGGCCGTGATGAACGGCTTCCGCAAGGAGCTGCTCGACAAGATCCTCGGTCTCAACGGACATCTCCTGGTACAGCCGCTGGAAAGTCCTCTGACCGACTGGAAGGATGTCGCCGACCGCATCAGCGGCGTGAATGGCATTCGTCTCGCCGCGCCGGTTGTGGATGGCCAGGGACTGGGATCATCCGCGTTCGGTGCTGCCGGCATCTTTATCCGCGGTATCCGCGCGGGCGACCTCAATAACCTCACGTCGATCGCCAAGAACATCAAGCAGGGCACGCTCGAAGGCTTCGACGACGGGCAGGGTGTCGCGATCGGACGGCGGCTGGCAGATCAGCTCTCGATCCATGCCGGCGACATGATCACGTTGATCTCGCCGAAGGGGGCGGTGACCCCGATGGGCACAACGCCGCGCATCAAGCCCTACAAGGTTGCCGCCGTCTTCGAGATCGGCATGTCGGAATATGACTCGACCTTCGTCTTCATGCCGCTCGCCGAGGCGCAGACCTACTTCAATCGCCCGTCTGACGTGACCTCCATCGAGGTCTACACCAACAATCCCGACCGGATCGACGAGTATCGCAAGCTCGTGACCGAGGCGGCCGGGCGGCCGATCTTCATTGTCGATTGGCGGCAGCGCAACTCGACCTTCTTCAATGCGCTGCAGGTGGAGCGCAACGTCATGTTCCTGATCCTGACCCTGATCGTGCTGGTGGCGGCGCTGAACATCGTCTCCGGCCTGATCATGCTGGTGAAGGACAAGGGCAGCGACATCGCCATCCTGCGCACCATGGGCGCCTCTCAAGGCTCGATCATGCGGGTGTTCCTGATCACGGGGGCTGCGATCGGCGTGGTCGGCACGCTGGTCGGCTTCTTCGTCGGGCTACTGGTCTGTTTCAATATCGAGTCGATCCGGCAATTCATCTCGTGGATGACATCCACGGAGCTGTTCTCGCCGGAACTGTATTTCCTGTCCAAGCTGCCGGCCGAAGTCGACATCGGCGAAACCAGCGCGGTGGTCATCATGGCGCTGACGCTGTCGTTCCTGGCGACCCTCTATCCATCGTGGCGCGCCGCGCGCCTCGATCCCGTCGATGCGCTAAGATACGAGTGAGTGACTGATATGGCGCAAGGGGCAGATGATGTACCGGTGGTCTATCTCCACGACATCAAGCGGCAATACACCCAGGGCGAAAGCGTTCTGACCATTCTCGACAATGCCAAGCTGGCCTTGTGGGCGGGGCAGTCGGTCGCGCTGGTCGCGCCGTCGGGCTCGGGCAAGTCGACGCTGCTGCATATTGCCGGCCTGCTCGAGAGCCCGGATGACGGCGAGGTCTATGTCGGCGGCACCGCGACCTCGGGCCTGTCGGACACCGAGCGCACCCAGATCCGCCGCACCGATATCGGTTTCGTCTACCAGTCACATCGGCTGCTGCCGGAATTCACCGCGCTGGAAAACGTCATGCTGCCGCAGATGATCCGCGGCTTGAAGCGCTCCGAGACGGTCGCCCGCGCCAAGGAAATCCTGGCCTATCTGGGTCTGGGTGAACGCATCACACATCGCCCCGCGGAGCTGTCGGGCGGCGAGCAGCAGCGCGTTGCGATTGCCCGCGCGGTGGCCAATGCACCGCGCGTGTTGTTTGCCGACGAGCCGACGGGAAATCTCGATCCGCATACCGCGGATCACGTCTTCAAGGCGCTGATGCAGCTGGTGAAGGCGACCAAGGTGGCGATGCTAATCGCGACCCACAACATGGAACTGGCGGGTCGCATGGACCGGCGGGTGTCGCTGGAAAACGGCAAGGTCGTCGAACTCGACTGACCCCGCCACGCATTTCATTCGAAAGTAAGGCGAAGCGCCGCGAACGGCGCCGTCGCTCAGTAGCTGCTCTTACGCTTGCGCTTCACGCGCGGCTGCTGCGGCGCGACGCCCTGTGCATAAGCGTAAGCCGGATTGGCAAAGCAGGTCAGGCCGATGCCCGATGCCGTCGCGGCGCACTGCGCATAGGTGCGGTAGCTGCAGTCATCGTCGTCATAGAGCGAGCGCATGCAGAACGGATAGCCTGATGGCGTGTAGAAGGAGAACGGGCCGGGATCGACGGGCTGGGCTGCGGCGGGTGTAACGGTAAGGGCGGCGCCGAGGGCGACCAGAGCAAGCAGTGCTGCGCGCATCGAATTCTCCTGCCGACTCAGATGGCCGGCTGCATGTGATCTCTGCCCGGCACAAAGCCGGTCCAAGAGGTATTCGTCAACTCACAAAGCCGGATTTCGCTCCGCATCGGGCGCCTGAAACACGCCGTAACAGGGCTTGTGCGGCACATGCGACGCAATACGGCAGAGCTGATCCCCGGCGAGGGAAGGAGTGGCTGGCTGGGTGCGAAGCGTGCCGGCTCGCCGTCTTAACCATTCGGAATATGAGGCGCGACGCGCCCGGATCGGCTGCTTGACTCCAGGAACAGAATGAGAACAATGTTCTTCATATGTTCCAGAGAGTCACGGAGGCCACCATGTTGAAGACCTTTGTTGAAGAAGCCGCTGCACTGGCATCGATCGTTCTCTTCGTCGGCATGATTGCGGTCTGGGCGCAACTGATCCCCCAGCTCTGATCCTGCTCCCGGAGGTCGGCTGCAAAGCCGGCGCCGGAACACCAAGGGAGCGCTCTGCGCAGGATGCGAGGACGCTCCCGGGGAATGACAAGCATTCCCTAGGGAATGACGAGCATCCCCCGGGGAATGCGGGGACGCTTCCGCACCCGAGCGGGTTTCGCATGGACTTGGCCGGGGGCAGGCATCACCATGGGACAGCGAGTCGGCCTGAACAGGCGACCGCGATCCCCAGTGTCGATGACTGCCCAGATCGGGCGCTGCAAAGTCCGGAACGCCCTACGCCATGAGTCAGAAGCCCGCCGCCGCATCGAATGCCGGATTTGTCCATCTCCATGTGCATTCGGCCTATTCGCTGCTGAAGGGCTCGATCAAGATCCAGAAGCTGGCGGAACTGGCCAAGGCCGACCATCAGCCGGCGCTGGCACTGACCGACAGCGACAACATGTTTGGCGCGCTGGAATTCTCCGAAAAGTTGGTGGGCTACGGCATCCAGCCGATCACCGGCTGCGAGGTCGCGATCGATTTCGGCGACCAGGATCCCAATGCCCGTAACGCGCTGAATGCCGTGATGCCGCGCATCGTGCTGCTGGCTGCCAAGGAGCGCGGCTATCAGAGCCTGATGAAACTCAACTCGCGGGCATTTCTGGAAACGCCGGTCAATCACGCGCCCCACATCAAGCTGGAATGGCTGCTGGAGGAAACCGAAGACCTGATCGCGTTGAGCGGCGGTCCGGACGGTCCGATCAGTCAGGCGCTGCTTGCCGATCAATCCGCGCTTGCCGCTTTGCGTTGCGACCGGCTCGCGTCGCTGTTCGGCGATCGGCTTTATATCGAACTGCAGCGTCATAGCGCCGAGAAGGAGCGCCGCGTCGAAGCGGGGCTGATCGATCTGGCCTACGCCAAGGGCCTGCCGCTCGTGGCAACGAACGAGCCGTATTTTGCCGCGGCGGATGACTATGAAGCGCACGACGCGCTGCTATGTATCGCCGGTGGCAGGATCATTGCCGAAACCGACCGCGAGCAGCTCACCACCGATCATCGCTTCAAGACCCGCGCTGAAATGGCGGTTCTGTTTGCCGACATTCCCGAGGCATTGGCGTCCACCGTCGAAATCGCCGAGCGCTGCTCGTTCCGGCCAAAGACGCGCAAGCCGATCCTGCCGCGCTTCACGGTCGGTGCCGGCAGTAACGCCGAAGGTGCGGCCCAGGAAGAGGCGGACGAGCTGCGCCGCCAGGCTGAGGAGGGCCTGCGCAAACGTCTCGAGATCCACGGCGTGTCGCAGGGCAAGAGCGAGGAGGAATACCACGCCCGGCTCGACTTCGAACTCAACGTCATCTCCCGCATGAACTATGCGGGTTACTTCCTGATCGTGTCCGACTTCATCAAATGGGCGAAGGCGCAGGGCATTCCGGTGGGGCCGGGCCGTGGTTCAGGCGCAGGCTCGCTAGTCGCCTGGGTGCTGACCATCACCGACCTCGATCCCTTGCAGTTCAACCTTCTGTTCGAACGCTTCCTCAATCCGGAACGCGTTTCGATGCCGGACTTCGACATCGACTTCTGCCAGGATCGCCGCGGTGAGGTGATCTCTTATGTGCAGCAGCGTTACGGTCGCGATCAGGTCGCGCAGATCATCACCTTCGGTACGCTGCAGGCGCGCGGCGTGTTGCGCGACGTCGGCCGTGTGCTGCAGATGCCTTATGGCCAGGTCGACAAGCTGACAAAGCTGGTGCCGCAAAATCCGGCTGCACCGGTGACACTCGCAGCCGCGATCGAGGGCGAGCCGAAGCTGCAGGCGTTCCGCGACGAGGATCCGATCGTCGCCAAAGCCTTCGATATCGCGCAGCGTCTCGAAGGTTTGACGCGCCACGCCTCGACCCATGCCGCAGGTATCGTGATTGGCGACCGGCCGCTGTCGCAGCTCGTGCCGATGTATCGCGATCCGAAATCGGACATGCCGGTCACCCAGTTCAACATGAAATGGGTCGAGCCCGCAGGTCTCGTGAAGTTCGACTTCCTCGGCCTCAAGACGCTGACGGTGCTCGACGTCGCCGTGAAGCTGCTCAAGCAGCGCAATATTGACGTCAATCTTGCGACCACGCCGATTACCGATGCGGCCAGCTACGAAATGCTGGCGCGCGGTGAAGTGGTCGGCGTGTTCCAGGTGGAAAGCCAGGGCATGCGGCGCGCGCTTGTGGACATGCGCCCCGACCGTTTCGAGGACATCATCGCGCTCGTCGCGTTATATCGTCCGGGCCCGATGGCGAACATCCCGACCTATTGCGCGCGCAAGCATGGCGATGAGGAGCCGGAATATCTGCACCCGATCATCGAGCCGATCCTGAAGGAAACCTTCGGCGTCATCATCTATCAGGAACAGGTGATGCAGATCGCGCAGGTCATGGCCGGTTATTCGCTCGGTGACGCTGACCTGCTGCGCCGCGCGATGGGCAAGAAGATCCGCGCCGAAATGGAAAAGCAGCGCGAGATCTTCGTCGCGGGCTCGGTCAAGAACGGTGTGCCGAAGGGGCAGGCCGATACGATCTTCGATCTGCTGGCGAAGTTCGCCGACTACGGCTTCAACAAGAGCCACGCGGCGGCCTATGCGCTGGTGTCGTATCACACCGCCTTTATGAAGGCGCATTATCCGGTGGAGTTCATTGCGGCGTCGATGACGCTCGACATGGGCAATACCGACAAGCTGTCGGAATTCCGCGCCGAGGCGCAGCGGCTCGGTATCAAGGTCGAGGCGCCGAACATCAATCGTTCGGGCGTCACCTTCGAGGTCAGCGACAACACGATCTATTATGCGCTGGCGGCGTTGAAGGGCGTCGGCGCCGGCGCCGTCGAGCAGATCGTCGCCGAGCGCAACAAGAACGGTCTCTTCACGTCGCTTGCCGACTTCGCGTCGCGCGTCAGCCCGAAAGCCGTCAACAAGCGCATCATCGAAACGCTGGCGGCAGCCGGCGCCTTCGATACGCTCGATCCGCATCGCGCCCGTGTCCATGCCGGTGCGGATAGCATTCTCGCTGCCTGCCAGCGTGCCAACGAGGCGGCGACCTCCGGCCAGAACGACATGTTCGGCGGCGCCGTGGATGCGCCGACGGTGATGCTGCCGCAGATCGACAACTGGCTGGCGGCGGAGAAACTGCGCAAGGAATACGATGCCATCGGCTTCTTCCTGTCCGGCCATCCGCTCGATGACTATGCGACCGCGCTGAAGCGGCTGCGGGTGCAGAGCTGGGCCGAGTTCTGTCGCGCCGTCAAAACCGGCGCCACGGCGGGCAGGGTGGCTGCAACCGTCGTGTCGCGCATGGAGCGGCGCACCAAGACCGGCAACAAGATGGGCATCATGGGCCTGTCCGACCCGACCGGCCATTTCGAGGCGGTGCTGTTCTCGGAAGGTCTCGCCCAATATCGCGATGTGCTGGAACCGGGTACCGCGGTGCTGCTGCAACTTGGCGCCGAACTGCAGGGCGAGGACGTTCGGGCCCGGGTTCTCCACGCGGAACCTCTGGATGCCGCCGCTGCCAAGACCCAGAAGGGCCTCAGGGTGACCATGAAAGACACCAAGGCACTGGATTCGCTGGTAAAACGCCTCCAACCGCAGCCGAGCAACGTTGCCGGCGGAGGCGACGTCTCGCTCATCCTGCGGCTGGATCTGGAAACCGAGGTCGAGTTCAAGCTGGACGGCCGCTTTCAGGTCTCTCCGCAGATCGCCGGCGCCATCAAGGCGGTTTCCGGGGTGGAAATGGTCGAAACGCTCTGAGCTGGCGACCCGTGTGGTAAACCGGCCGAAGCCGCCGGATTTCCTTGCTTATCTCGGGAATCCGGCTATAAGCCGGCCCATCTCACACGGAAGCATGGCTTAATCGCCGTCCGGTGGCATCCGGGCTGCACGGCAGAATCCTCTGCCCGAACGCTCATTTGCTCACACGCTTCCGGAGGAACCAACCGGAGAATTGATACTATGGCACTACCCGAATTTTCTATGCGTCAACTGCTCGAAGCTGGCGTCCACTTTGGTCACCAGTCGCACCGTTGGAATCCGAAGATGGCGGATTACATCTTCGGCGCACGCAACAATATCCACATCATCGATCTCGCGCAGACCGTGCCGTTGCTGCACAACGCGCTGAAGGCCGTGAGCGACACCGTCGCCAGGGGCGGCCGCATCCTGTTCGTCGGCACCAAGCGCCAGGCGCAGGACGTTGTTGCCGAAGCTGCGAAGCGCTCGGCGATGTACTTCGTCAATTCGCGCTGGCTCGGTGGCACGCTGACCAACTGGAAGACCATCTCCGGTTCGATCAAGCGTCTGCGTCATCTCGACGAGGTGCTGAATTCCGGCGACGCGAGCCAGTACACCAAGAAGGAGCGTCTGACGCTGCAGCGTGAGCGCGACAAGCTCGATCGCTCGCTGGGCGGCATCAAGGACATGGGCGGTCTGCCCGACCTGATCTTCGTGATCGACACCAACAAGGAAGATATCGCGATCCAGGAAGCCCAGCGTCTGGGCATTCCGGTGGCGGCAATCGTTGACACCAATTCGGATCCGAAGGGCATCACCTATGTGGTCCCGGGCAACGACGACGCCGGCCGTGCGCTGTCGCTGTATTGCGACCTGATCGCACGCGCCGTTATCGACGGCATCTCGCGTGCCCAGGGCGACTCGGGCTTCGACATCGGCGCATCGGCTGCTCCGGCGGCTGAAGCCATTCCGGCTCCGGAAGCTGGCTTCCAGGGCCTGGCCGGTCCGCGCGGCACCGCCGACGATCTCAAGAAGCTCACCGGCGTGTCCGGTGCGATCGAGAAGAAGTTCAACGACCTCGGCATCTTCCACTACTGGCAGCTGGCCGAACTCGATCACGATACTGCCCACAAGATCGGCGAAGAAGTCGGTCTGCCGGCCCGTGCCGATGGCTGGGTCGCTCAGGCCAAGGGTCTGACGGCGGAAGCCGAGTAACGCGCAGGCGTGATCACGGAGCCGGTGTCCCGGTTCCGGACAAGATCATGCCGGTGCGAAAGCGAAGAACTATTGTGCGGCCGTCATCCCGGCCGCACTTTCCATCTCTACACTTCTCTCGATGATAGTTCCTGCGGCGTAACGCGATTGACCAGCACCGGCTGGCTCGCAGGCGCCCTGACAGGCAAAGGGTTCAACAATGGCAACGATTACTGCAGCGATGGTCAAGGACCTCCGCGAAACCACCGGCGTCGGCATGATGGATTGCAAGAACGCGCTGGCTGCCAATGACGGCGACATGCAGGCATCAATCGACTGGCTGCGCGCGAAGGGCCTGTCCAAGGCCGCCAAGAAGGCCGACCGCGTTGCGGCCGAAGGCCTGATCGGCGTTCTCACTGCCGGCAACAAGGGCGTCGTGGTCGAAGTCAACTCCGAGACCGACTTCGTTGCCCGTAACGATCAGTTCCAGGGCCTGGTCAAGATGATCGCTCAGGTCGCGCTCAAGGTCGGCTCCGACGTTGAAGCCATCAAGGCGCACAAGGTTGGCGACGTCACCGTCGACACTGCGATCACCGAAGCGATCGCAACCATCGGCGAGAACATGACGCTGCGCCGCGCCGCCACGCTGGAAGTCAGCGCCGGCGTCGTGTCGAGCTACGTGCATAACGCCGTGATCGACGGCCTCGGCAAGATGGGCATCATCGTCGCGCTGGAATCGACCGGCAAGGCTGACGAGCTCTCCACTCTCGGCAAGCAGATCGCCATGCATGTCGCTGCTGCCAATCCGCAGGCGCTGGACTCCGCCGGTCTCGATCCGGCCGTCGTCGCCCGCGAGAAAGAAGTGATGGCGGACAAGTATCGCCAGCAGGGCAAGCCGGACGCGATGATCGAGAAGATCGTCGAGAACGGCCTGAAGACCTATTACAAGGAAGTCTGCCTGCTGGATCAGGCCTTCATTCACGACACCGGCAAGTCGGTGGCGCAGGCCGTCAAGGAAGCCGAAGGCAAGGTCGGCGCGCCGATCAAGCTCGCTGGCTTCGTGCGCTACGCGCTCGGCGAAGGCATCGAGAAGCAGACTTCGGACTTCGCTGCCGAAGTTGCCGCCGCCAGCGGCCAGAAGTAAGAACGCAAGTTCTGAGACATACGACTAGACCTCCCGGCGATCTACGCCGGGAGCTGCCGCCTCGAAAGGAAGCGATCGCATCATGGGTGAGCCGCTCTATCGTCGCGTCGTGATCAAGGTCTCGGGCGAGTCTTTCGCCGGAGGCCAGTCATTCGGTATCGATCAGCCAACTATCGACCGCATCGCCGTCGATCTCATTGCAGCCCAGAAACTTGGTGTCGAAATTGCTGTCGTTGTCGGCGGTGGCAATATCTTCCGCGGCGTCGAAGTCTCCTCGCGTGGCGTGTCGCGCCCGACCGGCGACACCATGGGCATGCTCGCCACCGTCATGAACTGCCTGGCACTGGAAGCTGCGATCGAGCGCCACGCCGTGCCGGCCCGTACGTTGTCGGCGATGGTGATGCCGCAGGTCTGTGAACTCTTCACGCGTGCTACCGCACATAAGTACCTGTCCGAGGGCCGCATCGTGCTGCTGGCCGGCGGTACCGGCAATCCGTTCTTCACCACCGACACGACCGCGGTCCTGCGCGCTGCCGAGATCGGCGCATCGGCCGTGCTGAAGGCGACCAATGTGGACGGCGTCTACAGTGCCGATCCAAAGAAGGATCCGAACGCAACGCGCTTCGAGCGTCTCAGCCATTCACAGGCGGTGGAAGGTAACTACAAGGTCATGGATGCGACGGCTTTCGCGCTTGCCCGCGAGACGTCGCTGCCTATCATCGTGTTCTCGATCGCCGAGCCGGGTTCGATCGGCGCCATTTTGACGGGTACTGGCCGCGGCACCATCGTCGCGGGCTAATTTTAGACGGGTTCGGAGCGCCATACCCGCTTCGCACCAGCAGGATACAAGGGAGAGCTGCATGGCCGCCATGGCCCCATTCGATATCAACGACCTCAAGCGCCGTATGCAGGGCTCGACCCAGTCGCTGAAGCACGAGCTTGGCGGCTTGCGCACCGGACGTGCGGCAGCCTCGATGCTGGAGCCGGTCCAGGTGGAAGCCTATGGCAGCCACGTGCCGCTGAACCAGGTTGCGACCGTCAGCGTTCCCGAGCCGCGCCTGCTGTCGGTGCAGGTTTGGGACAAGTCCATGGTCAAGGCGGTGGAAAAGGCGATCGTCGATTCCAACCTCGGCCTCAGCCCGGCAACCGAAGGCCAGATCCTGCGCCTGCGCATTCCCGAACTGAACACCGAGCGCCGCAAGGAACTCGTGAAGGTCGCGCATAAATATGCCGAAGCGGCCAAGGTTGCGGTGCGCCACGTCCGCCGCGACGGTCTCGACATCATCAAGAAGCTCGAGAAGGCCCACGAGATTTCCGAGGACGACCAGAAACGCCACGATACCGAGGTGCAGAAGGTCACGGACAGCATGATCGCTGAAATCGATCAGTTGCTGGCGGCTAAGGAAAAGGAAATCATGACGGTTTAAGCGTCAGAAGCCGCTTTTAAGCTGTTGAAAAGCGTATGGTCCGCAAATTGGTCACATATGTGCCGGACCATACGCTGGGGATTTTAATCGATGTCGAATGCCGCCGCGCCCGCAAATGATGGATCAGATCGATCCACGCCTTTGCATGTCGCGATCATCATGGACGGCAATGGACGCTGGGCTGCAGCGCGGGGGCTTCCGCGCGCCGAGGGCCATCGCCGCGGCGTCGAGGCACTGCGCCGCGTGGTGCGGGCGTCCAACGAGCTCGGCATCCAGTATCTGACGATCTTCTCGTTCAGCTCGGAAAACTGGTCGCGGCCCGCGTCCGAGATCAGTGATCTGTTCGGCTTGCTGCGTCGCTTCATTCGTAACGACCTTGCCACGCTGCATCGCGATGGCGTGCGCGTCCGCGTCATCGGAGAGCGCCAGGGTCTCGATTCCGACATCGCGTCGTTGCTGAAAGAGGCCGAGGATCTGACGCGGGGCAACACCCAGCTCAATCTTGTGGTCGCCTTCAACTACGGTTCGCGGCACGAGATCGCCACGGCAGCGCAGCGCCTTGCGCGCGAGGTTGCCGAGGGCAAGCGGACGGCCGAAAGCATCAATGTCGATACGCTCGGCCAGTATCTCGACGCGCCTGATATTCCGGACCCGGACCTGATCATCCGCACATCGGGCGAACAGCGGCTGTCGAACTTCCTGATGTGGCAGGCCGCCTATAGCGAGTTCGTATTCGTGCCGATCCACTGGCCGGATTTCGACAAGGCCGCGCTGGAAAGCGCCATTGCCGAATATGCCCGCCGCGAGCGGCGCTTCGGCGGTCTCGCCGCGAAAACCGGTTCGTGACCGGCGTGACCCAGAACGACAGCGCGCCGAAGCAGGCGGATGACCGGGGGCTGCGCAATCTGCTGATGCGCGTCCTGGCCGCGCTGGTGCTGATCCCCGTCGCGATTTTCGCCGCCTATGCCGGTGGCTGGCTGTGGTTCGGCCTCGTGACGCTGGTGTCGGTTGGTCTCTTTCTGGAATGGCGGGCCATTGTCGGCAATCGTGTCGGTTGGATCGGGCTCGGCTTCGTCTACGCGTTAGCTGCGTTTGCGGCCTCCATTGTCGTGCGCCTCGATCCTGTCTGGGGCTTCCCGGCCCTGATGTTCGTTCTGTTGGTGGTCTGGATGACCGACATCGGCGGCTATTTCGCTGGGCGCGGCATCGGCGGGCCGAAACTGTGGCCGCGCGTCAGTCCGAAGAAGACATGGGCTGGCGCGATCGGCGGCTTTGTTCTCAGCCTGGCTGTGGCTGCCGGTTTTGCCGCGAATGGTCTCGGCAAATTGATGCCACTATTGCTGATTGCTGCCGTTCTGACGGTGCTGTCGCAACTCGGCGATCTCTTCGAGTCTGCCGTGAAGCGCAAATTCGGCGTCAAGGATTCCGGCCAGATCATTCCTGGCCATGGCGGTCTGCTGGATCGCCTCGACGGTTATGTATTCGCGGTGGTTGCTGCCGCGGTGATCGGTCTTTCACGCGGCGGCGCAGATGGCGTCGGCCGCGGTCTTATGGTTTGGTGATTTGATGAGCGCTGTTCCCCTGCGAAATAACAAGCCCGCCGCGTCCAGTCTGCGCAGCATTACCGTTCTCGGTGCGACCGGTTCGATCGGCGACAGCACCATGGATCTGCTGCGCGCGTCGCCCGAGCGGTACCAGGTGGAGGCCCTCACGGCCAACGGGAACGTTGAGGGCGTGGTGAAACTCGCCAAGGAATTCAACGCGCGCTTCGTTGCCGTCGCCGACGAGTCCAAGCTCGGCGAACTCCGTTCGGCACTGGCCGGCACCGGTATCGCGAGCGGGGCAGGGGATAGCGCCATCGTCGAGGCTGCGGAGCGTCCGGCCGACTGGTTGATGGCCGCCGTGTCGGGCGCTGCCGGCTTGAAGCCTGCTCTTGCCGCCGTTGACCGCGGTGCAACCGTTGCGCTGGCCAACAAGGAATGCCTCGTTTGTGCCGGCGATTTCTTCATGGATCGCGCCGCCAAGGCCGGCGCCTGCATCCTGCCGGCCGACAGCGAGCACAATGCGCTGTTTCAGGCGCTGGCCTCCGGGAGCCGCGAGGAACTGACCCGCGTGATCATCACGGCCTCGGGCGGACCATTCCGCACCTGGGCGGCCGCCGATATCGAGCAGGCGACGCTGGCGCAGGCGCTGAAACATCCGAACTGGTCGATGGGTCAGAAGATTACCATCGATTCCGCATCCATGATGAACAAGGGTCTCGAAGTGATCGAGGCGTCCTACTTGTTCGCGCTGGCGCCGGACGAGATCGACGTGCTGGTGCATCCGCAGTCGATCATTCACGGTATGGTGGAATTCCGGGACTATTCGGTGATGGCGCAGCTCGGCTCGCCCGACATGCGTACGCCGATCGCGCATTGCCTGGGTTGGCCGGACCGCATCTTGGGCCGGGCCGCGCCGCTGGATCTCGCCAAGATTGGCTCGCTGACCTTCGAGGCACCGGATTACGCGCGGTTCCCTGGTCTGAAACTGGCCTATGACGCGCTGCGCACCGGCAGTGGCGCGACCACCGTCTACAACGCGGCCAATGAGATCGCCGTGGCTGCCTTCATCGCCCAGAAGATCCGCTTTGGCGCCATCGCGCGGCTAGTCGAAGCCACCATGAATGAGTGGGTGCGGGCAGGGAACTTGGCGCCGTTGTCATCGGCGGATGACGCCATTGCTGTTGACCATAAAGCGAGAAAAATGGCCGCCACCCTCTTGCCTCAAATTGCCGCAAAGGCATCCTAGAGCTTTGGGGACGGGGCCTCTGGCCTCGCGTTAGGGGATCGGGATGCTTGAGTTTTTCCAACATAGTTTCAATACGTTAAGCCACGGCTTTATCGGCTATATCATCCCCTTTCTGTTTGTCCTGACGATCGTGGTGTTCTTCCACGAACTCGGCCACTTCCTGGTCGCCCGCTGGAACGGCGTTAAGGTCCTGACGTTCTCGCTCGGCTTCGGTCCCGAATTGGCCGGCTTCAACGATCGCCACGGCACGCGCTGGAAGATTTCCGCGATCCCGCTCGGCGGCTATGTGAAGTTCTTCGGTGACGAGAGCGAAGCCTCGACCCCCTCGAGTGCCGCGCTGGAAGGCATGACGGCGGACGAGCGCAAGGGCAGCTTCCACCACAAGCGGGTTGGCCAGCGTGCGGCCATCGTGGCTGCTGGTCCGATCGCCAATTTCATCCTCGCGATCGTCATTTTCACCTGTCTGTTCACGTTCTTCGGCAAGCCGAGCACGACCGCGAAGGTCGACAGCATTCAGGCTGGCAGTGCGGCCGAGAAGGCTGGGTTCCAGTCGGGCGACATCATCAAGGCCATCGACGGCAAGGTCATTGGCAGCTTCTCCGACATGCAGCGCATCGTCGGCACCAAGGCCGGCGAGCAGCTGGCCTTCAGCGTCAAGCGCGGCGACGCCACGGTCGAGCTGAAGGGCACGCCGGAACTTCGCGAAGTCAAAGACAGCTTCGGCAATGTCCACCGACTGGGCGTGCTCGGCATCACGCGCGCGACAGCGGCCGGTGAGGTCACCACCGAGCGGGTCAATCCGGCGACCGCTTTCGTACTGGGCGTCAAGGAAACCTGGTTCGTCGTGGACCGTACCATCGCCTATATCGGCGGCGTGTTCACCGGACGCGAGGCGGCCGACCAGATCGGTGGCCCGATGCGAATCGCCCAGATCTCCGGGCAGGTGGCGACAATCGGCCTGACCGCCCTGATTCACCTGGCGGCGGTTCTGTCCATCTCGATCGGCCTTCTTAACCTGTTTCCGGTACCGCTTCTCGATGGTGGTCATCTTTTGTTCTATGCCGTCGAGGCCGTTCGCGGGCGTCCGCTGTCGGAGCGCGCGCAGGAGATGGGGTTCCGCATCGGCCTCGGTTTAGTGCTGATGTTGATGGTGTTTGCGACCTATAACGACATTCTTCACCTGGCTTCGTCATGATCTTGGCTGGGGGTAACGTGGCCGATGGGCAACGTCTTGGAATGAAATTAGAATTGCAGCGCGAAAGGTCGTTTGCCAGTCAGGTAAAATTGGCTACAAGCTGGGCAACTAAAGGGATTCTGTCAGACCGTAGGGGTGCGGGCTGGCGATGGAATGATAAGGGCGCTTTGCGCATGATTTTTGGTTTGCGGGGTTTCCGGGGCGGTCTTCTTGCTGCTTCGATCTTGGTCGCCATGCCGGTCGCCGTTACAGCGACCGCTACGCTCGTTTCTTCGACTGCCGTGGCTCAGACCGCCGCTTCGATTGTTGTTGAGGGCAATCGCCGCGTGGACGTGGAGACCATCCGCTCCTATTTCCGGCCCGGCCCGAGCGGTCGGCTGGATCAGGGCACCATTGATGACGGCCTCAAGTCGCTCATCGAGACCGGCCTGTTCCAGGATGTGAAGATCAATCAGGCCGGTGGCCGTCTGGTCGTCAGCGTCGTCGAAAACCCGGTCATCGGCCGTGTTGCCTTCGAAGGTAACAAGAAGGTCAAGGACGACCAGTTGAATGCCGAAGTGCAGTCGAAGCCGCGCGGGACGCTGTCGCGTCCGATGGTGCAGGCCGACGCCCAGCGCATTTCCGAAATCTATCGCCGCTCTGGCCGTTACGATGTCAGCGTCGTTCCGGAATTCATCGAGCAGCCGAACAACCGCGTCGACCTGATCTTTACGATCAACGAAGGCGCGAAGACCGGCGTGAAGTCGATCCAGTTCATCGGCAACAACTATTACTCGTCCTACCGCCTCAAGGACGTCATCAAGACCCGTGAATCGAACCTCCTGAGCTTCCTGGCTTCGGGCGATATCTATGATCCGGACCGCATCGAAGCCGATCGCGACCTGATCCGTCGCTACTACCTGAAGAACGGCTTCGCTGACGTTCAGGTCGTCGCCGCGCTCACCGAATACGATCCGCAGCAGAAGGGCTTCCTGGTCACCTTCAAGATCGAAGAAGGCCAGCAGTACCGCGTGTCGTCGGTCGACTTCTCGTCCACCATTCCGCAGTTCGATCCGAACTCGCTGCGCAGCTTCTCGCGCGTTGGCGTCGGCTCGCTTTACAACGCGGAAGCGCTGGAGAAGTCGGTCGAGGAAATGCAGATTGAAATGTCCCGCCGCGGCTACGCCTTTGCCGTTGTGCGTCCGCGTGGCGATCGCAACTTCGAATCTCACACCGTCACCATCGGCTTCTCGGTGGAAGAGGGCCCGCGCGTCTACATCGAGCGCATCAATGTGCGCGGCAACACGCGTACCCGTGACTATGTCATCCGACGCGAATTCGATCTCGCTGAAGGCGACGCCTATAATCGTGCGCTGGTTGATCGTGCCGAACGCCGCCTGAAGAACCTCGACTTCTTCAAGAGCGTGAAGGTAACCACCGAGCCCGGCTCGTCCAGCGATCGCGTGATCCTGGTGGTCGATCTGGAAGAAAAATCCACCGGCGACTTCTCGGTCTCGGGCGGCTACTCGACCACCGACGGTGCACTCGGTGAAGTCAGCGTCTCGGAACGTAACTTCCTTGGTCGCGGTTTGTTTGCGAAGGCATCGGTCCAGTATGGCCAGTATGCCCGTGGCTACTCGCTGTCCTTCGTCGAGCCTTACCTGCTTGACTACCGCGTTGCCCTCGGCCTCGATTTCTATCAGCGCGAGCAGCTGTCCAACAGCTACATCTCGTACAACACCAAGACGCTCGGCTTCAGCCCACGCCTCGGTTTCCAGCTGCGTGAAGATCTCGCGCTGCAGCTGCGCTACTCGATCTACCAGCAGCAGATCTCGCTGCCGAGCACGCTGAGCAACTGTAACAACCTGACGCCCGGCAGTGGCTTTAATACCCCGGGATTCATCAATGCGCAGGCCGGTACGCTGACCGCTGTGGATCCGAACAATGCCAACACGTGGGGCTGTTACGCAGATGGCGAGTCGTCGCTTCCGGTTCGCCGCGAACTGGCCAGCGGAAAGACGCTGACCTCGGCGCTCGGCTACACGCTGAACTACAACACGCTCGACAACAACAAGAACCCGACCGACGGTCTGTTCCTGGAGTTCAAGCAGGACTACGCTGGCGTCGGTGGCGACGTGACCTACCTGAAGACCACGATCGATGCGAAGTACTACACCCCGCTGGTGGCCGACATCGTTGGTTTGCTGCGTGTTCAGGGTGGTATGCTGAACAAGGTCGGCGAAGACATCCGCATGCTGGATCACTTCCAGATGGGTCCGAACCTGGTCCGTGGTTTCGCGCAGAACGGCATCGGGCCGCGTGACATCAGCTACGTTGCGCTGGGATCCTATGGTGACGCACTCGGCGGCACCAAGTATTGGGGCGCTTCGGCCGAATTGCAGATGCCGTTCTGGTTCCTGCCTAAGGAAGTTGGTATCAAGGGCGCTGTCTATGCCGATGCCGGCGGTCTCTGGGATTATCAGGGACCGACCAGCTGGGCTCAGACTGGTGAAGTCAATGCCGCCGGCTGTGTGCCTGCGAGCCGGACTTCGGTCGGTAACTGCGCCGGTATGACCTTTGACGATGGCAATGTCGTCCGGTCGTCGGTCGGTGTGGGCCTGATCTGGCAGTCGCCGTTTGGTCCGCTGCGCTTCGACTACGCAGTGCCGATCACCAAGGGCGCCTATGATCGCGTGCAGCAGTTCAAGTTCGGCGGCGGAACTTCGTTCTGAGTTTGATCTCCGGCCGGACCGCGACGGGTGGAATGGCTCTGCCGACGTTCTTCAAGCAATCGCCGTCGTTGACGCTGGCTGAAATAGCCGCGTCAACGAAGGCGCGACTGGTCGACCCGACGAGGGCCGACCAGATCGTGACTGGCGTAGCCTCGCTGGACGAGGCCGGCCCACATCATCTGACCTTCTTCGAAAATCTTCGCTACATCGACCAGCTGACCCACACCAAGGCCGGTGCCTGCCTGGTGAGCGAGAGCTTCAAGGGCGATATTCCGGCTCATGTGACGGTGCTGCGGGCCAAACGGCCGTTCGCGGCTTTCGTGGAATTGGCGCGCGAGCTGCAGGCGGATACGTTGCGTCCGACCTCCGGCTTTGACATTACCGGCATCGCCGCATCCGCCATCATCCATCCCTCGGCTCATCTCGAGGACGATGTTACGGTGGATCCGCTGGCCGTGATCGGCCCGGATGTCGAGATCGGTTCCGGCACCATCATCGGCTCCGGCGCGGTGATCGCGGCCGGGGTCAAGATCGGCCGCGACTGTAATATTGGCGCCGGCAGCACGCTGCAGTTCACGCTGATCGGCAACAATGTGCTCGTTCATCCCGGCTGCAAGTTCGGCCAGGACGGCTTCGGCTTCGTGTTCGGCCGGGACAAGCACATCAAGGTCCCGCAGACCGGCCGTGTCCTGATCCAGAACGACGTCGAGATCGGCGCCGGCACCACCATCGACCGCGGCAGCCTGCGCGATACCGTGATTGGCGAGGGGACCAAAATCGACAATCAGGTCCAGATCGGCCACAATGTGACAATTGGACGGCACTGTGTGATCGCTGCGAAATGTGGCCTTGCAGGCAGCCTGACCATCGGCGACAACGTCGCGCTGGGTGCCATGGTGGGCCTCAACAATCACATTACGATTGGCGATGGCGCGCAGGTCGCGGCAATGGCCGGAGTGAAAGACAGCATTCCGCCGCGCGCGCGGTGGGGCGGCATCTTTGCCCGGCCGACCAAGCAATGGTTCCGCGAGATCCTCGCGGTGGAGAAACTCGCCCGCGAGAGCATGCCGGGAACGGATGCGACGACGCAGGATACGAAAGACGAGGGGCGGGAATGACCCAGGATACAGTAAGCGGTGCCGAGTCACCGATTGTCATTGAGACAGTCGATATCAACACCATCCTCAAGACCCTGCCGCATCGCTACCCATTCCTGCTGATCGATCGCGTCGTGAACATCCGCAAGGATTTCAGCGGCATCGGCATCAAGAACGTTACTATCAACGAGCCGGCTTTCCTGGGACATTTCCCCGATCGCCCGGTCTATCCTGGCGTGCTGATGATCGAAGGCATGGCGCAGACCGCCGGCGTGATCGGCATTGCGTCGGTCGAAGGCACGGAAAAGCCGCGCGCCGTGTATTTCCTCACCATCGACAAATGCAAGTTCCGCAAGCCGGTGATGCCAGGCGATACCATCGAGTATCACCTGCATCTGATCGGCAAGAAGAAAGCCATGTGGTGGTTTCACGGCGACGCCAAAGTGAATGGCGTCACCGTTGCCGAGGCCGATGTCGGCGCGATGCTGACGGACTGAGGCTACACTGCTCAATCCACGTTACTCGTCTAGCGCGGCCGGACGCGCATCGTGACGACGCCGCCATGTATCGCCAGCTCTATCGAGCTCGGCGGGGTGGTGCCCTGGCGGAGCGTATAGACGATACTCACGGTTGATTGGCTCTGAGTTCCGATCTCGTGCACGGCTGGTGCGTCAGACGGAGGCGATCTTTTGCCTGTCGGGTCGATGAGAGTCAGGCTGATCGACGAGCCATCGAGGCCCGGTAAGCCGGCGGGGCGGGTGATCACGATGTGCAATTCAAGAGCGTTAGTTTCGAGATTGAGCGCGGTATGCGCGCCAATGAGTTTCTCGGTCGCCGCCAAGCCAACCAGGGCTGGTGTTGGAGGAGTCTCTGCCACGGTCGTAGTTCCTTCTACCGTCCATCCTTTGGTTGCAAGGACGGCGCCGCCGGCTGACGTGTCGATCAGTTTTCCCTGGAATGAAAAGTAGACGACGTATGTGGTGCCTCGCACCACGTTCTTGAAGCCGGGTGCATCATACATCGAGAACTGGCACCCGTCCGCACGTGCAGGGTCATAGCGATCATACGGGTGTTGTGGACAGGTTCGATGTCCGTACGCGGTGCAGCTGCCCGAGGGGCAGCCATCTTCCTGATATGCCCCTGGTAGCAGCACCACTGCTCCGCACAACACGAGGCTGACGATGCTGCCGTTGGCCGTGTTCTGCCCCATCACATACTGGCGATATTCACCGGCCGAGCAGGTGCCGGTGAATGTGGCGGAGCAGTTGAACGGGGCGTCGAAATTTGCGCCGTGAATCGCCGGTGCGAGATTCCCTGCCGGCGTGACAAAGGATGAATAGGCTACAGCCATGTGGACCTCTTGTGATGTCAGCATGTGATGGAGGGGATGGTTGTGCGGTGCCGCCGCCCGCTGCGGCGACACCGATCGTGACGCACATGGTGCAGTCCGGATCAGGATTTGGTGGGCGCTAGCACGCCTGTTTTCACTGATGCCGATCGATCAGTAGTACTGAGGCGAGAACGAGCCGTCGGGGTTCTGCGTGACCACAGCGCTGGTTTGCGCGCGACCCGTGAAGTTGACGTTGCCGGCCTTGGTCGAGGCTGCGGTGTAGTCGATGATCTGACCGGGCGTGTATGCGCCATCGGCGACATAGAAGTTGATCACAGGTGTCACGTTGAACGTGTCGTTCGGCTCCGCGATGAAGGTCGCGACCGGTGACGGGATGCTCGGAACGTTGCCGGGGCGCGCCAGACCGAACAAGTATCCGTTCGATGCCGTGAAATCGTTATTGGCGATAATCCTGTAAGAGCCGCTCATTGCGCCGCCCGGTGTCACGGTGCCGAAACCGATGGGGCTTGTTCCTGCGAAGGTGACGCTGTCCTGCAGGCTGACATCGACCGCAGCGGCGCCGCTCTGGCCCATGGTCGTGCCTGGAGCGATGGGCATGGTTGCAGTTGCCCAATAGGCGAAAGTCTCGTCGGTGTACTCAACCGTATCCGTTCCACCCGGCAGGATGCCGCTGAATGTCACCCACGCGTTGCTGTAAACGACGGGCTGTCCGCCGGTCGATGTCACGGCGGGTGGTTGCATGAAGAGAACATAATTCTTGGCGAACCCAGAGTTGTTCAAAACCTTGATCGAGTATTTGGCCATGTTGCTGCTCCTGGCTGAATGGTGACTGGTCGGCGACAACAAGCGGCCTTGCGAAGCGAGGAAGCATTACGGCTTGCGTGATGTCGTGACGGTGTCGCGGATAACAACCATAGCGTGCATCAACCATTGGTTGTGTGGTATGGCTCCGATGGCGTATTGACGAAACCGAGGTGCCTCATCGCGTCGATCAGCTCGGCAAGGCTGTGGATGTTCAGGCTGCGCATCGCGTTCTCGCGATGCTTGCGGACGGTGAGGGGGCTGATCCCGAGTTTGCGGGCGATCTGCTTGCTGGTGAGGCCAACAGCAATGAGCCGCGCGACGTCGATTTCGCGCGGTCGAAGGATGGGTCGGCTGCCGATCAAAAAGACCGGTCGTGTCTTTCCCGCTGATCGGCGTGTTGCGATATCTTGCCAACTTGCGGCGTGTTGGTGACAGATGTCTTGGCGAAGGCGGTGAGTTGCGCCGTGGTTCCCAGCCGCATCTTGTGCAGGATGCTCGCGCGATGTTTGCGGACGGTGAACTCGGAAATGGCAAGGGCGCGGGCGATCTGCTTGCAGCTCATCGACTGGCCAACCAACGATAATACTTCCTCCTCCCGATTGGTCAGACGCGCCATGAAAGGTCATTCCGCACTCGCATGCAGAACATATCATGAACATTCTGAGTTCAGCAAGGTTCCAGTAGCGCTTGTCCGCTCGGTACTGGACAGTCCACGTGACGCGGGTTACGCAGCGGAAAATCCTAGAAATTTGCAGGAACTGGACTTCTCGATGAGCAAGATCGATCCAACCGCCCGCGTCGCCGACGGTGCTGTCATTGGCGAGGGCGCCGAAATCGGACCCTTCTGCATCATCGGGCCGCATGTCACGATCGGTGCAGGCACGAAACTGCTGTCGCATGTCAACGTGACGGCGCAGACCACCATCGGCGAGAACTGCACGATCTATCCGTTCGCCTCATTAGGCACGCCACCGCAGTCGCTCAGCTACAAGGGCGAACTGACGAAACTGACCATCGGCAATGGCTGCACCATCCGTGAGTCCGTGACCATGAATGCCGGTACTGTCGCCGGCGGCGGCATCACGTCGGTGGGCGATCGCGGCTACTTCATGAACTGCGCCCATGTCGGCCATGACTGCCACGTCGGCAATGACGTGATCTTCGCGACCTCGGCGACGCTTGGCGGCCATTGCGAGATCGGCGATTTCGTTTTCATGGGCGGGCTGTCGGCCGTGCACCAGTTCACCCGCATCGGCTCGCAGGTCATGGTCGGCGGCATCTGCGGCGTGCGCGGCGACATCATCCCGTTCGGGCTCGTGAATGGCCAATATGCGGCGCTGGAAGGCCTCAACATCATCGGCATGAAGCGCCGCAAATTCACCAAGGAGCGTGTCGCCGCCGTGCGCTCGTTCTATCAGAAGCTTTTCCATGGCGCGGGCGTCTTCGCCGAGCGACTTGAACGCGTGCAGCCTTTGGCAAATGACGACCCGGCGATTGCAGAAATCCTGACATTCATCGCGGGCGCCAAGCACCGCGCCCTGTGTTTGCCCGAGGATAACAAGAACAACTCTTGAGTTCGGGTATCGCGGGGCGAACCATGACCGACCAGGCTCAGGCGCAGGATCTGCAACGACATCCGCCGATAGGCTCGCCGTTCGGGATTATCGCCGGCGGCGGCTCGCTGCCCTTCGCCGTCGCCGACTCGTTGCAGGCCCGCGGCATCAAGCCGGTATTGTTCGCGCTGAAGGGGTTCTGCGATCCGGCACTGGTGGCGCGATTTCAGCACCACTGGATTCCCATCGGACAGTTTGGCCGTTTGCTGAAGCTGATGCGCAGCGAAAACTGCCGGGATCTCACTTTCATCGGCACACTGGTGCGGCCGGCAATCTCCGAGATCAGGTTGGACTGGGCAACGCTTCGCGTGATGCCGAAAGTGTTTCGCGCGTTTCGCGGTGGTGACGATCACTTGCTGACGAGTGTCAGCCGCCTGTTCGAGCATGAAGGTTTTCGTCTGCTGGGGATCAAGGATGTCGCGCCAGATGTGCTGATGCCGGCGGGCAGCGTGACACGTGCGGTGCCGGATCAGGACGCCGAATCCGATATCGCGCGTGGGCGCGAAGTCCTGCGCGCCTTGAGCCCGTTCGATATCGGCCAGGCTACCGTGGTGATCGACGGCCATGTGGTGGGGATCGAGGATATCGAAGGTACCGATGGATTGCTGGCGCGCGTGGCGCTTCTACGCGAGCAAGGGCGTATCCGTGCCAAGGCAGGGCGCGGCGTATTGGTGAAGGCGCCGAAGAGCGGTCAGGACCTGCGTTTCGATCTGCCGACATTGGGGCCGCGGACCATCGAGCGCGCTGCGGCCGCGAAGCTCGCCGGCATTGCCATCGTCGCAGGCAATACGATCGTCGCCGAACCGCAGCAGATGATCGTCGCCGCTGATGCCGCAGGTCTTTTCGTGACAGGACTGCCGACGTGACGAAGACGATCTATCTCATCGCCACCGAGGAATCCGGCGACCGGCTCGGCTCCGCGCTGATGAAGGTGCTGCGCCAGCGGCTTGGCGATGACGTGCGCTTCGAAGGCGTCGGCGGTTCGTCGATGGCACGTGAAGGGCTGCAGTCGCTGTTTCCTATCGAGGAGCTTTCCATCATCGGCCTGGCCGCGGTCCTGCGGAAGTTGCCGTCGATCCTGAAGCTCATCAAGCGCGCGACCGACGACGTCCTGCGGGCCAAGCCTGATGTGCTGGTAATCATCGATAGCCCGGACTTCACCCATCGCGTCGCGAAGCGCGTGCGCCAGCGCGATCCCTCCATTCCCGTCGTCAACTATGTGTCGCCGACGGTTTGGGCGTGGCGGCCGGGGCGCGCGAAGGCGATGCGCGCTTATGTCGACCATGTGCTGGCGCTGCTACCATTCGAGCCAGAGGCCCATCAGCGGCTCGGGGGACCGCCATGCACCTATGTCGGTCATCCCCTGATCGAGCAGATCGGCGCGCTGCGCCCCAATGCGGAAGAGCAGGCGCGCCGCGAAGCGAAGCCGCCAGTGCTGCTGGTGCTGCCGGGCAGCCGTCGCAGCGAGATCCGTCATCATATGGCGACCTTTGGCGCGACGCTGGATCTGTTGCAAAAGCAGGGCGCGCAATTCGAACTGATCCTGCCGACCATGCCGCATCTCGTCGAGGTCATCACCGAAGCGCTCAAGGCTTGGCCGGTGCAGCCGCGGATCGTTGTGGGCGAAACGGAGAAGCGCGCTGCGTTCCGCATCGCGCACGCGGCCTTTGCCAAGTCGGGGACAGTGACGCTGGAGCTTGCATTGTCAGGCGTACCGATGGTCACCGCCTATAAGGCCGGAAGCGTCGAGGCCTGGATCATCCGCAGGCGCATCACCTCGTCGTCGGTGATCCTCGCCAATCTCGTGATCGGCGAAAACGTCATCCCGGAATTCATCCAGGAGGACTGCACGCCGGAGAAGCTTGCAGCTTCGTTGCAGGAGGTGTTGGCAGACACGCCGATGCGGCGCCGTCAGGTCGAGGCTCTGGCGCGACTGGACGGAATCATGGGCGTGGGACGGATGTCGCCGAGTGACGCTGCCGCAGACGTCGTGCTCGCGACGATGCGGAAGATTTGAAGGCCCTAATTCAAGAGATTGCAGCGAAACAAAAAACGGCGGATCTTGCGATCCGCCGTTTTGATTTTCGCACTCTGCGAAACGAGGCCTTAGCCGCGCTTGGCGATGTCCACGTAGTCGCGGCGGGCAGCACCCGTGTAGAGCTGGCGCGGACGGCCGATCTTCTGCTGCGGATCGCCGATCATTTCGCTCCACTGGCTGATCCAGCCAACGGTGCGGGCGACCGCGAACAGCACGGTGAACATCGAGGTCGGGAAGCCCATCGCCTTCAGCGTGATGCCCGAATAGAAGTCGACATTCGGATAGAGCTTGCGGTCGATGAAGTACTGGTCCGACAGCGCGATCTTCTCGAGCTCCATCGCAACGGCGAGCATCTCGTCGCCGCCGTGACCGGTTTCCTTGAGAACCTCGTGGCAGGCCTGCTGCATCAGCTTGGCGCGCGGATCATAGTTCTTGTAGACGCGGTGACCGAAGCCCATCAGGCGGACGCTGGAATTCTTGTCCTTCACCTTGGCGATGAATTCCGGAATCTTGTCGACGGTGCCGATCTCGGCGAGCATCTGCAGCGCAGCTTCGTTGGCGCCGCCATGCGCCGGTCCCCACAGGCAGGCGATGCCGGCGGCGATACAGGCGAACGGATTGGCGCCCGACGAGCCGGCGATGCGGACTGTCGAGGTCGAGGCATTCTGCTCGTGGTCGGCGTGCAGCGTGAAGATCTTGTCCAGTGCCTTGGCCAGCACGGGATTGACCTTGTACTCCTCGCACGGCACGGCGAAGCACATCTTCATGAAGTTCGCCGCGAAATCGAGCGAGTTGGTCGGATACACGAACGGCTGGCCGATCGTGTACTTGTAGGCCATCGCCGCGAGCGTCGGGATCTTGGCGATCATGCGGATCGACGCAATCTCGCGCTGCTTCGGATCGTTGATATCGGTTGAGTCGTGGTAGAAGGCGGCGAGGGCGCCAACGGATGCGACCATCACAGCCATCGGATGCGCGTCGCGGCGGAAGCCCTGGAAGAAGCGGCTCATCTGGTCATGAACCATCGTGTGGTTCGTGACCAATGCGTCGAAGGCCGCCTTCTGCGTCTTGGTCGGGAGTTCCCCGTACAGCAGCAGGTAGCAGGTCTCGAGGAAATCGCCCTTCTCGGCGAGCTGCTCGATGGGGTAGCCGCGATATTCGAGAATACCGGCATCGCCATCGATATAGGTGATCTTGGACTGGCAGCTGCCCGTCGACGTGAAGCCGGGATCGTAGGTGAACATCCCGGACTGGGCGTAGAGCTTGCCGATGTCGATGACATCAGGGCCGACGGTCCCGCTGTGGATCGGCAGCTCGAAGCTCTTGCCGTCGACTGTCAGCGTTGCGGATTTGGTATTGGTTTTTGCGTCCATCGCGTGGTCCCCGATGAGATCGTTGAGGGGCCGGCAAACCACCGACATTTCAGAGGAAATGGGGAGGCTAGCCGGGAATTCCAGAGCATTCGCCAGAATGCGTAGCGTATTGCTGTGTGCGCTGCAAGGCGGGCAAAAGCAGCCTACAGCTATGCTAAATAGATGCCTGATCGGCGAGCCGATCCAGGCATTCCTGCCGTCCCAATACCGCCAGAACATCGAAAATGCCGGGCGATGTGGTCTTGCCGGTCAGCGCCACGCGAAGCGGTTGCGCGACCCCGCCAAGCTTGATGCCAGCTTCCTCGGCAAAGGCGCGGGTGGCGGCTTCGGCATTGGCCGCCGTCCAGTCGGTAACGGCTTCCAGCGCAGTGCGCAGCTTGCCGATTAACACGCGGGTTTCCGGCGTCAGTACGGCTGCAGCCTTGGGCTCCATCGGAAGCGGACGGTCCGCGAAAATGAAGGACGCGCCGTCGATCAGCTCGATCAACGTCTTGGCACGCTCCTTCAGGCCGGGCATGGCGCGCAACAGCTGGGCGCGCGTGGTGTCGTTGAGCTTCGCCTTCAGCTCGGCGCCGCCGGGGACGTAATTCAGCACGTCCTCAAACATGGTCACGAGGGATTGATCGTCGGTGTGACGGATGTAGTGACCGTTGAGATTTTCGAGCTTGGCGAAATCGAAGCGCGCGGCAGAGCGGCCGATCCCGGAGAGATCGAAGGCGTCAATCATCTCCTGGGTCGAGAAGATTTCCTGATCGCCGTGGCTCCAGCCGAGCCGCACCAGGTAATTCCGTAGAGCGGCCGGCACATAGCCCAGCGCGCGATAGGCTTCGACGCCGAGCGCACCGTGGCGCTTCGACAGTTTCGAACCATCGGGGCCGTGGATCAGCGGAATATGCGACATGCTGGGGACGGTCCAGCCGAGCGCGTCGTAGATCTGTTTCTGGCGCGCCGCGTTGATCAGGTGGTCGTCACCGCGGATGACATGGGTCACACCCATGTCATGGTCGTCGACCACCACGGCCAGCATGTACGTCGGCGTGCCGTCGCCGCGCAGAAGCACGAGATCGTCGAGATTTTCGTTCTGCCAGACCACGCGGCCCTGCACCTGATCCTCGATCACGGTCTCGCCGGTGAGCGGTGCCTTGAGACGGATCGTCGGCTTGATGTCCGGCTTAGGTGTAGACGGATCGCGGTCGCGCCAAAGGCCATTGTAGAGCTTGGAGCGGCCCTCGGCACGGGCGGCCTCGCGCATCTGCTGCAGCTCCTCGGCGCTGGCATAGCAATAATACGCCTTGCCCTCGGCGAGCAGCTGCTCGGCGACTTCGCGGTGCCGGCCGGCACGGGCGAACTGGTAGACGGTGTCGCCGTCCCACTCGATGCCCAGCCACTTCAACCCGTCGAGAATGGCGTCGATCGCCGCATCGGTGGAGCGCTCGCGGTCGGTATCCTCGATCCGCAGCAGCATCTTGCCGCCGGTCTTCCTGGCATACAGCCAGTTAAACAGCGCGGTGCGTCCACCTCCGATATGGAGGAAGCCGGTCGGCGAGGGAGCGAAGCGGGTAACGACGGGAGCGGTCATATCAGCGGGTTCGATCGATTTCGGTGTGAGTGTTGGCGGGCGTTTATCACAACGACAGGGCGCTGTCTCACGGCGAATAAATGCGGATTCCGGGGCGGAACCGCATCGGAAAAGGTCCTTTCGCCCGATCTAGCCCCTGATCCGGCCCTTGGCGGGGCCTTCTGGATTTGGCACATAGGGCGCAGCTTGAAAGGCAGCAAATGACAGACGAATCGGTATCCGACGCAGGCCGTGACTTCATCCGTGACATCGTTGCGGCGGACCTGCAATCCGGCAAGCACAAGAGCGTGGTGACGCGCTTTCCGCCGGAGCCCAACGGCTACCTGCATCTTGGACATGCCAAGTCGATCTGCCTGAATTTCGGCGTCGTCGAGGAATTCGGCGGCCACTGCAATCTGCGTTTCGACGACACCAATCCGACCAAGGAAGAGCAGGAATATATCGACGCCATTCAGCGCGACGTGCGCTGGCTCGGCTTCGACTGGGGCGACGGCAACCTGCATTACGCCTCGGACTATTTCGAGCAGCTCTATGACTGGGCGGTACATCTGATCCGCGCGGGCAAAGCCTATGTCGACGACCAGTCGCAGGAAGAAATCCGCTTCAAGCGTGGCACCCTGACGGAGCCCGGCCAGAACAGCCCGTTCCGCGACCGTTCGGTCGATGAGAACCTCGATCTGTTCGCCCGGATGCGCGCCGGCGAATTCCCGAACGGCGCCCGCGTGCTGCGCGCCAAGATCGATATGGCGTCGGGCAACATCAACCTGCGCGATCCCGTGATCTATCGCATCCTGCATGCGCATCATCCGCGCACCGGCGAGAGCTGGAAGATCTATCCGAGCTACGACTTCGCCCACGGTCAGTCCGACGCCATCGAACATGTGACGCATTCGATCTGCACGCTGGAATTCGAAGATCACCGGCCGCTCTACGACTGGTGTCTGGAAAACCTGCCGGTGCCATCGCGGCCGCATCAGTATGAATTCGCGCGGCTCAACATGACCTATACGCTGCTCTCGAAGCGTGTGCTGACCGAACTTGTCCGCGGCGGCCATGTCACCGGCTGGGACGATCCACGCATGCCGACGCTTGCGGGTCTGCAGCGCCGTGGCATTCCCGCTGAAGCGCTGCGCGAATTCATCAAACGCATCGGCGTCGCCAAGGCCAACTCGACCGTCGATATCTCGATGTTCGACTTCGCCGTACGCGAGACGCTGAACCGCACGGCACAGCGCCGCATGGCGGTGCTGAAACCGCTGAAGGTGGTGATCGAGAACTATCCTGAAGGCCAGACTGAGCAGCTCGAAGCGGTCAACCATCCCGATGATGAGGCGCTCGGCACGCGGCAGATCCCGTTCGGCCGTGAGCTCTACATCGAGCATGACGACTTCATGGAAGAGCCGCCGAAGAAGTTCTTCCGCATGGCGCCGGGCCGCGAGGTCCGTTTGCGCTACGGCTATTTCATCACCTGCAAGGACGTGATCAAGAACGCCGCTGGCGAGGTGGTGGAACTGCACTGCACCTATGATCCGGAAACCCGGGGCGGCAATGCGCCGGACGGCCGCAAGGTCAAGGCGACGATCCATTGGGTAAGCGCTGCAGATGCCGTGCAGGCGGAAGTACGCGTCTACAATCAGCTGTTCGCCGATCCGCAGCCCAATGCGACCGAGTTCGCATCGCAGCTCAATCCGGACTCGCTGGAGACGCTAACCGGCGCCATGCTGGAGCCGGCACTGGCGAGCGACAATACAAGCGATGTCGTGCAGTTCGAGCGCCAAGGCTACTTCTGCCGCGACAAGGATTCAGCACCGGGCAAGCTCGTCTTCAACCGCACCGTCGGTTTGCGCGACAGCTACGCCAAGCTCGCCTGAGCAACCCCAGGGATTAGTTTTCGTATTCTGCATCCGTTCCGCTAGTCGCCGCTTGCCCTTCCGATAGCATTCGGAAGGGCAAGTGTGGCGTGCGGGCTTTCGATGGCGCGGGGCGGGGAGCAGCAACAGCGGCGGGGCCGGGCGGGTACGGCGACCACATGGCCGCCGCCGGCCACGGCAGGCGTCGTTGTCCCGTCAGCGACGTCGTCAACGTCGGGCTTCGAGACGCCCTGGACCTGGGCGCGGGCCGAAGCTGGTCCCGGTCGCTTGCTGCCTTGGGTGCCGATCGCTTTCGGCACCGGCATCGCGCTGTATTTTGCTGCTGAGCATGAGCCGGTGGCCTGGATTGCCGCCGCCACGGCTGGACTTCTTTGCCTGGCTGCGTTTCTGCTGCGGCGGCAGCGATGGTTTCCCTTGATCTTGCTCGTTGCGGCCATCGCGGCCGGCTTTGCGATGGCTGCCATTAAAACCGCGCGCGTGGCTCATGAGGTTCTGGCCAAGCCGCTCTATTCCGTCGCGCTGACGGGCTTCGTCGAAACTCACGAGGAACGGGAGCGCACGGATCGCTTCGTGCTGCGCATTGCTACGATGGACAGCCCGCGCGCCGCACCGAAACTCACCCGTGTGCGGCTGTCGGTGAAGAAAGGCACGGCGCCTGCCGTCGGCAGCTTCGTCGAATTGAAGGCAAGGCTGCAGCCGCCACTGTCGCCGCTCCGGCCGGGGAGTTACGACTTTGGCCGCGATCTGTATTTTCAGGGGATCGGCGCGTCCGGTTTCGTGATGGGTGGCATCAAGGCGGTCGATCCACCGACACAGCCAAGCCTGGCGTTACGTTACTCGGCGACCATGCAGGGGCTGCGCGACGCGATCGATGCGCGGATCCGCACCGTTCTGTCTGGCGATAGCCGCGCCATTGCCACGGCGCTGCTCACCGGACGCCGCGATGCGATTTCGGCTGACGTCAATGATGCGATGTTCATCTCCGGCCTTGGTCATGTGCTGTCGATCTCCGGTTATCACATGGCCGTTGTCGCCGGCGTCGTGTTCTTCGCGATCCGCGCGTTACTGGCGCTGATCCCGGTCCTGACGGTGACATTCCCGATCAAGAAGGTTGCGGCGGCGGCGGCACTGTTGGCAGCGCTGTTCTATCTGCTGCTGTCCGGTGGGGAAGTGGCCACGCAGCGTTCCTTTTTCATGACGGCCGTCGTGCTGATTGCCGTCATGGTCGATCGCCGGGCGATGACGTTCCGCACGCTGGCGGTGGCGGCGATGGTTGTCCTGATCGTGGCCCCGGAGGCGCTGGTGCATCCGAGTTTCCAAATGTCATTCGCGGCGACGCTGGGGCTCGTTGCATTGGTGCAGATCGGCATGCCCGCGCTGTTTGCCTCGCCCGATCATTCCGCGACTGCGCGCATGGCGCTGTGGGGCGGACGCGAGATTGCGATGCTCGTGCTGGCCTCGCTGGTCGCGGGCCTTGCCACCACGCCCTATGCCGCGTTTCATTTCCATCGCGTCACGCCTTATGGCGTCGTTGCCAATCTCCTCGCGATGCCGGTGGTTTCGGCGCTTGTCATGCCGGCGGGCATTCTCGGTCTCGTAGCGATGCCGTTCGGTTTTGACGGCGTGTTCTGGCGGCTGATGGATGTCGGCATCCAGTGGATGATCGTGGTTACCCAATGGGTGGCAGCCTTGCCCGGCGCTATCGGCCGGATGCCGGCCTTCGGTACCGGACCGCTGATCACAGCCAGTGTCGGCATCATTGTGCTCGGACTGCTGCGTACACCCTTGCGCCTTGCAGGCGTTGGCGTGCTCGCGCTCTCGATCGTCTGGGCACTCCTGGTGAAACAACCGGATGTGCTGATCTCGGGGGATGGTCACAGCGTTGCGGTACGGGGCAGGGACGGGCACCTGCATGTAATGCGCAGCGCCAAGGATACGTTTCTCGTGAAGGAGTGGCTTGCCGGCGATGCCGATGCACGCCTGCCGACCGATGTCTCTCTCAGCCATAGCGTGTCCTGCGACAGCGACGGATGCATCACGCCGCTTGCCGATGGCGCGCTGGTGGCGCTGGCTTTACAGCCTGACGCGTTCACGGATGATTGCGAGAAGGCGGTGCTGATCGTCACGACGAGACAACCGCCAAAGGATTGTCGTGCGCTGGTGATTGATCAGGATCGCCTGCAACGAAACGGTGCGGTGAGCCTGCAGCGAACCGCGAACGGCTTTGCGATCGATGCCGTGCGACCGCCTGGCCTGGACCGTCCGTGGTCGCGCGCCATTCCCGATGAGCCTCAGGCCGACACGCTACAGACCGGTCGCCTGCCGCAAAACCGGCCGGTGGATGCGACGCCGGCGGAAACCGATCTTCAACCCGAAGATCAGTAGTCCGCCGATGCGCAAATCTCAGTAGCGGCGATACAGGCCGATCAGCTTGCCCTGAATGCGCACCCGGTTGGGGGGCAGGATGCGTACTTCGTAAGCGTCGTTGGCGGGCTCCAGCGCGATGGATGCACCGCGGCGGCGGAAGCGCTTCAGCGTGGCTTCCTCGTCGTCGATCAGGGCCACCACGATGTCGCCGGTGTCGGCGCTTTCGTTGCGCTGGATCAGCACGGTATCGCCGTCGAGAATGCCGGCGTCCTGCATGGAATCGCCGCGCACTTCGAGCGCGTAATGTTCGCCGGAGCCGAGCATGTCCGCGGGCATGCTGATGGTGTGGCTACGGGTCTGCAGCGCCTCGATCGGCGTACCTGCCGCGATCCGGCCCATCACGGGGATGGCGACGGTGCGACCGTTATCATCGTCGCTGCTGCCGATGCTGGCAGCCGGACGCACCTTGCCGAGCGTGCCTTCGATGACGCTGGGCGTGAAGCCGCGGCGGCCGGTGCCACCGGTGACCGGGGCGCCGAGCTCGGGCAGCTTGATGACTTCAATGGCACGGGCGCGATTGGGCAGCCGGCGAATGAAACCGCGCTCTTCAAGCGCCGTGATCAGACGATGAATGCCGGACTTGGAGCGCAAGTCGAGTGCATCCTTCATCTCGTCGAAGGAGGGCGGTACGCCGGCTTCCTTCAGGCGCTGGTCGATGAAACGCAGAAGTTCGTATTGTTTGCGGGTGAGCATCTGAAGCCATCCTCAGTTGACGGTGTCGGCCGCCGCGTGTGTTTCGGGACCTCTTGACCGACGCCTTTTGCAGGCGCGCGGCGGAGGGCAGTTCACGAGTTCGGGCACTCATAAACACTAAGCCGCAGAATCTCGAAACAAATCATGAACGAACACTATCTGTTCCATATGTGTTCTGCAATGACTAATTTCGCCCTAAAGCTTTGGTGTTTGACGCGAGAGACCGCGGCATGACGAAGTCATCGACGACCCGGCATCGGCAACGCCGCGAGAGCGTTCATTGCTCTATGAGCAGTGTCAGGCGTTGAATTCGAAAGCCCGGAGTCTTATGCGTGACGCCATGAACAACGCTGCTGTCGCTGTCGCCGAAAAGCCATTGATGTCCCGGGTTCCGTCCATGGCGCAGTCGCGCAAGGCGGCGCCATTCCTACCCATGAGCCGCGCCGAGATGACGGCGCTCGGCTGGGACGCCTGCGACATCGTGCTGGTCACCGGCGATGCCTATGTCGATCATCCCTCGTTCGGCATGGCGATCATTGGCCGGCTGCTTGAAGCGCAGGGGTTTCGCGTCGGCATCATCTCGCAGCCGGACTGGCATTCGGCGGAACCGTTCAAGACGCTCGGCAAGCCGCGCGTGTTCTTCGGCGTCACCGGCGGCAACATGGATTCGATGGTGAACCGCTACACGGCGGATCGCAGGATCCGTAGCGACGACGCCTATACGCCGGGCGGCGAGGGCGGCAAGCGGCCGGATCGTTGCACCGTGGTTTATGCGCAGCGCTGCCGCGAGGCGTTCAAGGATGTGCCGATCGTGCTCGGCGGTATCGAGGCGTCGCTGCGCCGCATCGCGCATTATGATTACTGGTCAGAGAAAGTCCGCCGCTCGATCCTTGCTGACGCGAAGGCCGATCTGCTGCTCTATGGCAATGCCGAGCGTGCCGTCGTCGAGGTCGCGCACCGGCTAGCCGATGGCGAAGCGCCGCGCGATCTCGATGATATCCGCGGCGTCGCGCTGTTTCGTCGTGTGCCCGAGAATTACACCGAGCTGCCCGCGGACGATCTCGATTCTGCCGATGAAGGCGCCACGCGCCGAAACGGCGACACGGTGGTGCGTTTGCCGTCCTGCGAACAGGTCGAGCAGGACAAGGAAGCCTATGCGCGCGCCTCCCGCGTGCTGCACCGGGAAGCCAATCCGGGTAATGCGCGTGCGCTGGTCCAGCGTCACGGCGACCGCGATCTATGGCTCAACCCGCCGCCGATCCCGCTCACATCCGAGGAGATGGATGCGGTCTACGATCTGCCTTATGCCCGCGCGCCGCATCCATCCTATGGCGATCAGAAGATTCCTGCCTGGGACATGATCAAGTTCTCGGTGACGATCATGCGCGGCTGTTTCGGCGGCTGCACTTTCTGCTCGATCACCGAGCATGAAGGCCGCATCATCCAGAACCGCTCGGAAAAATCGATCCTGCAGGAGATCGAGCGTATCCGCGACAAGACGCCGGGCTTCACCGGCGTCATTTCGGACATCGGCGGCCCGACCGCAAACATGTATCGGATGGCCTGCAAGGATCCGAATATCGAGAAGGCGTGCCGGTTGCCGTCCTGCGTGTTTCCGGACATCTGCCCGAATCTCAATACCTCGCATGACGACCTGATCCGCCTGTACCGCAAGGTGCGCGAGACCAAGGGCATCAAGAAGGTGATGGTGGCGTCGGGCGTGCGCTACGATCTCGCGGTGCAGAGCCCGAAATATATCGAGGAGCTCGTCACGCATCATGTCGGCGGCTATTTGAAGATCGCGCCCGAGCATACCGAGCGCGGCCCGCTCGACAAGATGATGAAGCCCGGCATCGGCACATTCAACCGCTTCAAGAAGATGTTCGAGGCGGCCGCGCAGAAGGCCGGCAAGAAATACTATCTGATCCCGTATTTCATCGCCGCACATCCGGGCACGACCGACGAGGACATGATGAACCTCGCGCTGTGGCTGAAGAAGAACCGCTACCGCGCCGATCAGGTACAGACCTTCCTGCCGTCACCGATGGCGACCGCGACGGCGATGTATCACACCGGCGTCAATCCGCTGCGCGGCATCAGGCGCGGCGCGAGCGAAAAGGTCGAGGCCATCAAGGGCCTGCGGCAGCGCCGGCTGCACAAGGCGTTTCTGCGCTACCACGATCCCGATAACTGGCCGATATTGCGCGAGGCATTGAAGCAGATGGGGCGTGCCGATCTGATCGGCTCACATCCCGAACAGCTTGTTCCGGCGCATCAACCTGTCGGCACCGGCAAGGGCGGCGGCACGCGGCGCCCGGTGAGATCCGGCGGCAAGATGCAGCGCTTCACGACGAAGGGCGTACCGATCAGGAAGTGAGCGACGGGCACGTGTCGTCGCTACGCTCCTCGCAATGACGGCGGAGAGACTGTGGTCTAGAGAATCCGCTCCGAAAACGGTACCGGCGGTGGCGGCGTGGTCGACCCCGCTGCCAGCGAGCGCTGCACCATGATCGTATCGGCCCAGCGGCCGGAGCGATAGGCGACGCCGGGCAGCAGGCCCACGCGAGCAAAGCCGAAGCTGTCGTGAAGGCCGAGCGAGGCTGTGTTGTCGGCATCGATATAGCCGATGATCTGCCGGAAGCCGGCGGCCGCGCAGACGTCGATCAATTCGCGCATCAACAGGCGGCCGATGCCCCGGCCGACATGTCCGTGGTGGATATAGATCGAGTGCTTGACCGTGTAGCGATAGGCCGGTCGCTTGCGGAACAGCACCACATAGGCGTAGCCGACCACCTCGCCGCCCTGCGTGGCGACGAGATGCGGGAACCGTTTGCTGCGCAGGTTCTTGCGCCGGTCTCTGAGATCGTCGGGCTGCGGCGTGTCGGCGTCGCTGACGCCTTCCTCGACGCCTTGCCGGATGTGCCGGCGATAGATCGCCAGCATGGCATCGACGTCGGTGTCGCGCGAGGGTCGTATGACGACCGGCTGTTCGAGTTCCGTTTGCAAATCAGGCTCCTTACGAGCTCCCTATTCGGAGACCACGTAAGTGTAAAGCCGGATCCGGCCATTGGCGTCGACCTTGCGGTAGATGCCCTGGATTTCGACGTCGAAGCCCGGGAATGTGTTGAAGCAGGTCTCGAACATCTTCAGATAATCGATCATGGGCTTGGCCCGTTCGGTGAGGCGCTCGCCCGGCACGATCGTGGCGATGCCGGGCGGATAGACCACGAACGGCGTCGTCGCGACGCGCCCGAAAAGCTCATCGATCGAAACGTAATCGACGTCGTTGCGCACCAGACAGCGCGCGGCATCGTGGGGTGACATGGCGATCTCCGGCAGATGGTCGGCGGAGAACTGCCTGGTCTGGAGGTCGCTCACATTGGCCTCGCGGAAGAACCGGTGCATGTCGCCGCACAGATCCCGCAGGCGTACGCCCGCATAACGCACAGGCCGGCGCCTGGCGAATTCCGGGATGACGTCTTCCAGCAGCGCGTTGTCGTCATGAAATTTCTTGAAGGCGACAAGGCCCGATATGAGCGTGCCGGCCTTGCTGGCTTCCACGCCCGGCGTCAGCAGGAAGAGCAGCGAGTTGAGATCGTTCTTCTCCGGCACGATGCGGTTTTCGCGCAGGAATTGCGCGACCACAGGGGCTGGGATGCCGTGGTCGGCATAGGCACCGGTGGTGCGATCGAAGCCGGGGGTCAGGACCGTCAGCTTGTTCGGATCGGTCATGGCGAAGCCGGCGACCATGCCCGGGAAGCCGTGCCAGGCAGCCTCAGGGGCGAGCTGCCAATAGGAGGGATTGGTGGCGAGCTGATCCGTGCCAACGCTTTCCCACGGCACGTTGTGAACGGCGCCTTCGCTCGATGCATCGGGAATTGCGACGCGCTCGGGCACGAAGGGTTCGAAGAACCAACGGCGCTCGGTGCGGGTTTCCTTCTCTTCGAATTCGCGGCGGACCGCGCGCATCTTCTTGCGCAGTTCGATGCCGAGGCGGATCGTGTCGTCCCACAACACTTCGCCCGAGCGTCCCTTCATCATCTGCGCGCCGACATCCAATGATGCAAACAGCGGATAGAACGGAGAGGTCGAGGCGTGTTGCATGAAGCTCTCGTTGAAGCGCCGATGCTCGACACGGCGCTTCTGCCCGCGGATATGCCGATCCTTCATGTGGATCTGCGACGCCTGCGAGAAGCTCGCCAGCTGCTTGTGGGTCGACTGTGTCGCGATGATGCCCGGCGAATCCGGGCCGAGCTCCTTGAGCCCCATGGCGAACCGGCCGGCATAGAGCGGATGGAATTTCATGAAGCCAGCCCAGGCTTCGTCGAACAGGATGTAATCGCAGAGATGACCGATGCGCTTGATGATCATCTCGGCGCTGTAGATGGTGCCGTCATAGGTGCACTGTTCGATGACGGCGACGCGGAACGGGCGCGGACGCTTCCAGGCTTCGGGATCCGTGACCAGCGGATTGGTGCGGATGCTCTCGCGGAGAGCCTTCTCGTCAGTGGCCTCCCAGTTCATCGGGCCGATCAGGCCCCAGGGATTGCGCGCCGTCGGCACATAGATCGGCACGCCGCCCGAGATCATCAGCGCACCATGCAAGGCGGCCTTGTGGTTGTTGCGGTCGAACAGCACCAGATCGCCATCGGTGACCAGCGCCGACAGGGCGACCTTGTTGGAGGTCGAGGTGCCGTTGAGCACGAAATAGGTTTTCTCCGCGCCAAAAATCTGCGCGGCTTCCTTCTGCGCCTGCAAAGCAGGGCCTTCGTGGGTCAGGAGATCGCCGAGATCGAGCACCGAATTGTCGAGGTCGTCGCGGAACACGGCTTCGCCGAGATGTTCCATGAACACGCGGCCGATCGGGCTGCGGCTGTAGAACACACCGCCATTGTGCCCGGGGCAGGTCCAGAGCTGGTTGCCTTCTTCGGCATAGTCGACCAGCGCGCCGAAGAAAGGCGTCTTTAGCGTCTCGGCATATTGCTTCAACCGGCTGATCAGGTTCTTGGCGATGAACGGCGGGGTTTCCTCGGACAGGAAGACATAGCCGTCGATGAAATCGAGCACCTCGACCGGGACGTCCTCAAACCGCTTGCGACGGATCAGCAGGATGATGGGGAAGTCCAGGCCGCGTTTGCGCATCAGGTTGATCAGCGCCGCGGTCTTGCCTTCCAGGCCCTTCTTGCCCCAGTCGACCACCATGCAGCCGATCGCCGCGTCGGTCTGGACCGCGATGGTGGCGTCTTCGAGCTTGCGCGCCTTGACGACCTCGAAGCCGGAACGCTCGATCTCCTCGACGATCTGATTGAGGCGAATGCCCTCGAGATCGTCGGCTTCGAAAGTCGGCATCGCGAAGAGGAAATTGAAGCGTTTGAAATAGTCCATTTGTCCACCGATCTTGTTTCGCTGCGATCTCTCGCTGCGTTACGTGACAATTCAGTGACTGAAATTGCGTTAAGGTATCTCAATCAGGAAAAAGGTCTGGGGAGCATGCCGCGAGGCGGGAGTTCCGCCAGCCGCGGCATCCGTCAAAGCTTGTTGGCCGCTAGACCGGCAGCCGGATGATCGCGCAGGAATCGCCCGCCACAGCCGCGGGTGCGAATGGCTTGCGGATCAGAAGTCCACCGGCGACAGCGAGATTCCCCAGCAGCGACGAGTCCTGCTTGATGACCGGCGTCGCCACCACAGTGCCGTCGGCGCGGGTCTCGAGGCGCGTGCGCAGATAATCCTCGCGCTGATCGTTGGCCCCGAGATCGCGGCCGAGCACTGCGGGTTCGATTGCATGGGCGATGTCGTTTCGACCGGACAGCGCACGCAGCAGCGGCACCATGAACAGGAAACCGCAGACATAGGACGACACGGGATTCCCCGGCAGGCCGACCACGCGCATTTCCTGACGGCGTCCATGCATCATCGGTTTGCCGGGCCGCATCGCGATCCGCCAGAACGCCATCTCGACGCCGGCATCGATCAGCGATTGCTGCACGAGGTCATGGTCGCCGACTGACGCACCGCCGGTGGTGATCAGCACATCGGCCTTCAGATCGATCGCGCGTTGAATGGCGGATGTGGTCGCTTCCAGCGTGTCGACGGCGATACCGAGATCAATCACTTCGGCGCCTTCGGCGCGCGCCAGCGCACGCAGCGCGAAGCCGTTGGAGAGCACGATCTGGCCTGGGCCGGGGATCGCACCGGGCATCACCAGTTCGTCGCCGGTGGCAAGCATCGCGACGAGGGGCCGGCGCCGCACCGGCAATGCCGCATGGTTCATGCCGGCGGCAAGAGCGAGATCACGGTCGGTGAGGCGCGTGCCGGCGCGCAGCAATACGTCACCTTCGTTGAAGTCGACACCGGCCGGGCGGATATGCTTGCCGGAGATTGCGGCTTCGTTGATCCCGACGACGTCGCCGTCGCGTGTTGTGTCTTCCTGGATCACCACGGCGTCGGCGCCGGCCGGCAGCACGCCGCCGGTGAAGATCCGCAGGGCCTCGCCGGCTTGCAGGGGGCGATCGAATGGTTTGCCCGCAGCAATTTCGCCGATCACACGCAGCTTCGCACCCAGCGTCGCATCGGCGGCGCGTACCGCATAACCGTCCATGGCCGACATGGGCTCCGGTGGCTGTGTGCGCAGCGAAGCGATGTCGCGGGCCAGCACGCGGTGGAACGCGTCTTCCAGCGGCACCATCTCCTCGGGCAGCGCATCGGCGCCCGCGAGAATCGCGGCCATGGCATCGGTAACCGGCATCAGGGCCATCGGCAGGGTCTCCGGCAGTGTGGGCGCCCGTCATAGCGGAGAGCGGGAGCCGACGCAAAACCACCGGCACTTTGGCGGCGCCGGGAAACGCGATAGACATCGGCGATCATGACCGACCACGTTTCCGCTGGCGATAATGCGCCGCTTTGGCGCGCCGATGTCGATGCGCTGGCCTTCCAGCCATCCGGCCATCGCGGGCTGTGCATGGTGCACCGTCACGCGTTCCGGACGCTGCTCCGGCGCTATCCGTCGCCGGAGGAATGTGCAGCCTATTTCCACGATCACCGGGTAGTGTTTCAGGCGGCGGCCAGCGCCAAACTGGTGCGGGCAGGGGTGGCGGTGGATGCCAATTTCCACCTGACCAGCCGCGATCTTGCCCGCGCGATGCAAAATTAGCGGTCGCGCCGCGGATGCAACTCGGTTAAAATCGGGGTCTAATTCGCGAGGATTCCGATGCAACAGACCCAGACCGCCCAGATTTCCGCCGTTACCACCGACGTCAATGTCGTCGTGCAGGCCGTTCTGGCGATGGCGCTCGGTCTGTTTATCGTCGGCGTGGTCGGTTTCTCGCATATCAGCGCCGTTCACAATGCGGCCCACGATACGCGCCACGCCAACGCATTCCCCTGCCACTGAGACATGTCCGTTTTCAGGTCGATCGTTTTCTCGGCAGTAGTGGCTGGCGCGATCACTGGTGCTGCCATCACCGGCGCCCAGATGGTCGGCACCATTCCGCTGATCCAGAAAAGCGAAGTCTATGAGCGAAAGGCCGGGGCGCCGACGGCCGCCGTACAGCCCGCGCATACGCACGACCATGGTGCCGCAGCCAGCCCCGCCCATAGCCACGAGGCCGAGTGGGAGCCTGCCGAGGGCTTGCAGCGTAATGCCTTCACTACCGGCGCCAATATCCTGACTGCCATCGGCTTCGCTTTGCTGCTGGCCGGCATCTTCGCGCTGCGTGGCCGGGCCGTGAGCTGGCGGGAAGGGCTGTTCTGGGGTCTCGGCGGTTTCGTCGTCTTCACGGCGGCGCCCGGCCTCGGCCTGCCACCGGAATTGCCGGGGATGCCTGTCGCTGACCTCACACTGCGCCAGACCTGGTGGATCGGCACCGCCTGCGCCACTGCGGCCGGGCTCGGCCTGCTGGCCTTCCGCAAGGCCTCATGGGCCGCCATTCTCGGCCTTGGCCTAATCATCCTGCCGCATCTGATTGGAGCCCCGCAGGCGCCGGCTGGTCATACGGATGTCCCGGAAAGCCTATCGCATAGCTTCGTCGTCGCGGCGGTCCTGACCAGCCTGCTGTTCTGGGCGCTGCTCGGTGTGCTGACCAGCATCGCCTTCCAGCGCATCTCGCGGGCTTAAAGCCCCAGTGCCTTGAGGGCCTCGGCGACGGATGTCGGCGAGGTCACGTGCACGGTCTGCAATCCGCAGGCGCGAGCCGCCTCGATGTTTTCGGCAAGATCGTCGAAGAATACGATGCGGTCGGCAGGCATGCCAATCTCCGAGATCACATGCCGATATGCCTCCGCATCCGGTTTTCGCAAGCCGATCGAAGAGGACAGAAATACGCTTCGAAAGTGGTTGAGCAGATCGGCATGCCGCTGCGAAAAATGAGCGACGTGCGCAGGATTGGTGTTGGAGAACGCGTAGAGAGGCCAACGCGCTGACGCGCGCGCAAGAAGGTCTGCGATGCCGGGCATCTCGCCGACAAACAGCGCGTTCCAACCTTCGAGAAATTGCGCTGGCGTCAGATCGATCGTCAGCGTGTCGCGCAGATGCGCAAAGAATGCGTCGTCTGAGAGTTGTCCGCGTTCGTGTTGCATATACACGTCACCGCGGGTGAAGCGGGTGACGATATGATCCGGCTTGCAGCGCGCGTGATCCGACCAGACTTCCAGCACGCGGTTGAAGTCGATATCCAGCACGACGCGGCCGATATCGAACAGCAGGGCGTCGGCGCTATTTGGCATGAGCGGCATCGTAATCTTTATCCTCTGGCTCCGGTATCGAATGTGCTGCGGCGCAGGTTAGCGGATGGTGGCAGAAAATCCTTGTCCCCTCGTGACAAACCGTCCCGATATTTATGTTGCCTAGGCAACTAATTCGTGAGAGCCTTTCCGGAGAGGCGCATACGAGAGCAGTCAACTGCCGCGTCCCACAGGGAGAGAAACGATGATGGACCGCTTGTGCGGGACAGCGATTGATGACGCGCGTGTAACGCCTGGTGGCCTAGCCGGTCACCGCGCCAAGATTGCCGTGAATGCGCCGCAGCAAGTCGACCAGCACTTCGCGTTCACTTTCATCCAGACAGGACAGCAGCTTTCGCTCGCGTTCCAGCGCGGTTACGATGACGGCGTCGTGCGTCGTGCGCCCTTTCGCGGTCAGCGTAATCGAATGGGTGCGCGCGTCGTCGGGATCAGCATTGATGGCGACGAGACCGCGCTCTTCCAGCATGGCAAGCGTGCGGCTGACCGGTCCCTTGTCGAAGCCGATGACGTGGCAGATGCGCGCGGCGGGAATGCCGGGTTCGATCGCCAGCAGCGACATGATGCGCCACTCGGTAACGTTCACGCCAAAGCGCTTCTGATAGAGCACGGTCGCGTTGCGCGAGAGCTTGTTCGCGATGAAGGTAATAAAGGCCGGCACATAGCGTTCAAGGTCGAGCAACGGCCCGCCCTTGGCGGCAGGAGCTCTTGTGGCGACAGTCCTGACATTGACCTTTGTCGCTTTCGTCTTGGCGGGCTTTCGAACCGTTTTCCCCGATCCATTCTTGCTCATGCAACACGATCCTGCCTGCATGGTGCCGCCGAAATCGGCGAGCCCACGTAGATCTGAGGAATAGAGATACGCAGTCGCAATTGCCAACAAGAAAATACGGGAGGTTCACATGGTTGCAGCGGTCACGACGGGGGCGTCCCACGCCCCGCCGGTGCTGTCCTTTGGCGGAGGCGTACCGGACGACGCATCGTCTCGACCCATTGCCCATCTCGATGTCGATCCATTTGCCATGGACTTCTTCGCCGACCCTCATCCCACCCACGAGGTGCTGCGCGAGGCGGGGCCCGTGGTCTATCTCGACAAATGGAACGTCTACGCCGTCGCGCGCTACGCCGAAGTGCATGCGGTCCTGAGCGATCCCGCGACGTTCTGCTCGAGCCGCGGTGTGGGCCTCAGCGACTTTGCCAGGGAGAAACCGTGGCGCCCCCAGAGCCTCATTCTCGAAGCCGACCCGCCGGCGCATACGCGCACCCGCGCCGTGCTCAGTAAAGTGCTGTCGCCTGCGGTGATGAAGCAACTGCGTGACGGCTTCGCCGCAGCGGCTGACGCTAAAGTCGATGAACTGCTGGAGCGGCGCAGTTTCGACGCGGTCGCGGATCTTGCCGAAGCCTATCCACTCTCGGTGTTCCCCGATGCGATGGGCCTGCAGAAGGAGGGCCGCGAGAACCTGCTGCCTTACGCCGGTCTTGTCTTTAATGCCTTCGGTCCGCCGAACCAGCTGCGCCAGGACGCCATCGAACGCTCGGCGCCGCATCAGGCCTATGTCGCCGCGCAATGTCAGCGGGAGAATCTCGCGCCCGGCGGTTTCGGCGCCTGCATCCATGCGCGGGTCGACACCGGCGACATCACCGCCGACGAAGCGCCACTGCTGGTGCGCTCGTTGCTGTCGGCAGGGCTGGACACGACGGTGAACGGTATCGGCGCTGCCGTTTATTGCCTGGCGCGCTACTCGGAAGAATTCGCGCGGCTGCGCAGCGACCTGTCGTTGGCGCGTAATGCTTTCGAGGAAGCCGTGCGCTTTGAGAGTCCGGTGCAGACCTTCTTCCGCACCACGACACGCGACGTCGAGATCAGCGGCTGCCATGTCGGCGAGGGCGAGAAGGTGCTGATGTTCCTGGCTGCCGCTAATCGCGATCCGCGCCGCTGGGTCGATCCCGAGCGCTACGACATCACGCGCAAGACGTCCGGCCATGTCGGCTTCGGTTCCGGCATTCATATGTGCGTCGGACAGCTCGTGGCTCGGCTTGAGGGGGAGGTCATGCTGTCTGCGCTGGCGCGCAAGGTCGCATCGATTGAGATCACCGGCGAGGTCAAGCGCCGTTTCAACAACACGCTGCGCGGGCTGGAGAGCCTGCCGGTCACCTTCACGCCTGCCTGAGGATTCCATGCCGAGCATTACGTTCATTCATCACGACAACCGTGCCGAGACGGTCAGCGCCAATGATGGCGACAGCGCCATGTATACGGCGCTGCTGCATGGTGTCGACGGCATTACGGGCGAATGCGGTGGAGGCGCGGTCTGCGCTACCTGCCACGTCTATGTCGACGACAACTGGCTGGGCAAGACTGGGGAAGTCAGCAGCGACGAGGATGAGTTGCTGGAAGGCGTCGCCAGCGAGCGGCTGCCGAACAGCCGGCTGTCGTGCCAGATCAAGATCACCGAGGCGCTCGATGGCCTGGTGCTCCGGCTGCCGGAGCGACAGGTGTAGGTCGCAAGCAAGACCGCGACCGGTAACGTCCGGAGCCGCGCAATCAAAGTGAGAGGGGAGAGACGACAATGAAGGGTTTGAAGACAGTATTGGCTGCTGCGGCATCCTGCGTGATGGCGACGGCGGTCCAGGCGCAGGTGTCCGACGATGTGGTGCGGGTCGGTGTGCTCAACGACATTTCCGGCGTGTTCCAGGACACTAACGGCATGGGCTCGGTGGAAGCCGCGCGGATGGCCGCCGAGGATTTCAACGGCGGCGGCAAGAACATCAAGGTCGAGATCGTTTATGCCGACCATCAGAACAAGGCGGATGTTGGCTCCGCCATCGCGCGCAAATGGCTCGATGTCGAGAAGGTCGACGCCATCGTCGATGTGCCGAATTCGTCGGTCGGACTAGCCATCAACAATATTGCCCGCAACACCAAAATGACGTTCCTGGCGTCGTCCACGGCGACCTCGGACCTGACGGGCAAGGACTGCTCGCCGAACACCATCCAGTGGGTCAATGACGCATGGGCGACCGGCAACACCACAGCCGCGGCGATGATGCAGCGGGGCGGTGACGACTGGTACTTTCTCACGGTGAACTATGCGCTGGGGCAGGGCATCGAGGCCGAAGCCACGAATTACATCACGAAGAACGGCGGCAAGGTGCTAGGATCGTCGAAGCATCCGCTCGGCACCTCAGATTTCGCTTCGCTCTTGCTGCAGGCGCAGAGCTCCAAGGCCAAGGTGATCGGCCTCGCCAATGCCGGTGCCGACGCCATCAATGCGGTGAAGCAAGCTGGTGAGTTCGGCATGCAGGACGGCCCGCAGAAGCTGGTCGCGTTTCTGATCTTCATCAACGACGTTCACGGCATGGGCCTGAAGACCGCGCAGGGCCTGTTGCTGACGGAATCCTTCTACTGGGACATGGATGACGACACCCGCGCCTTCGCTAGGCGTTTCGCGGCGCGGCCGGGCATGAACGGCAAGATGCCGAGCGCCAACCAGGCGGGCGTCTACGCGTCCACGCTGGCCTATCTCAATGCGGTGGCGGCCAAGGGCAGCGACGATGCCAGTGTCGTCGTGCCGCAGATGAAGACCTTCAAGGGCAAGGACAGACTGTTCGGTGACGTCACGATCCGCGCCGATGGCCGCGTCATCCATCCGATCTACCTGTTCGAGATCAAGAAGCCCGCGGACTCGAAGGGACCGTATGATTATTACAAGCTGCTCTCGACCATCCCTGCCGAAAGGGCGTTCCGGCTGATGGCTGAAGGCGGTTGCCCGATGATCAAATAGCCTATTGCACATCGATACCGGCAACATCTGTCGTTCCCGGTATCGATATGGGCCAGTTGCGGGGATTGGCGGAACGGTAGGTAATCTACTGCTCCGCAGAAATTCATGGGGGCTATTTCAAACCTAAAAGGCTGTTCCACGTACCTAATCACATCGAAAGCCTTTGATTAAAAGGATTTGGAATGTCGATTGTGGTCGGATTGGTGATGGTGGTGCTGCTGCCCGCTGCGTGGTTGCTGGTCAAACGATATGAGCGTCATCTTAATGCGCAGATCGGGCCGTGGATTGTCAGCGAGATGAAGCCGCAGCGCAGCCGGCAACATCTCGCGCGCGAGCATCGTGATGACAGCGATCGCTGAAATCCGCCCCTATTCAGGTTACTGCAAAACTTACAATGCGCGCGCGTAACTAAGTAGTGCGTATTAACACTTGGCCTCGTCCTGCTCGGTAGTGCTGATCCCGCCATGATCGCCAGCCTGGATGTCTCATCCTCCGGTTGGTCGTTTGATGTGGCCCGGGACCGCCGCCAAACACCCCCCATGTCGCGCGCGGTCCCGGTTTTTGTTCGTGCCCACTCGGTAGGCGCGCTCTGGCACCTTCAGGAGGAGTGAGCGTCGTACTCGCTGCCAAGATGGCTGCGCAGCGGCAGCAGCTCGATGAGTGAATGCGCGATCTCGAACAGTTCGCGACCTCGTCGAAGCATTGCGACCGATGGCCGAGGGGGGGGCGATGATCAAGTGACGGTCACTTGTTCGATGTCGCTGGCGATCACCAGGAATTATTTGCGGCAACCGGGGTTCTGAGGATAGGGGCCCACACCTGCGACAGGAGTGTGCCATGCTCAGGAAAATGTTGATCGGACTTGCCACAATTGCGGCCATCGGCATGACATCCGTGCCGATGGATGCTTCCGCGCGCGGCGGCGGCGGACACGGCGGTGGTGGTGGCCACGGGGGTGGTTTCCACGGTGGTGGTGGTTTCCACGGAGGTAGCTTCCATGGCGGCGGTATAGCCATGGGCGGCATTCGCGGCGGCGGATTTGGCGCAACTCGTTTCGCCGCCATGCCAGGCGGAGCACGCTTCGCTGTGATGCCCAATCGAGGCTTCCACCACTTCGGTCACCACAATCGCCACTTCCGGAATTTTGCCCCGTTTGCGATCGGCTTCGGTTCGTCCTACGCCTATGCGGGCTATCCGTATTACGACGACTGCTATGACGTTATCCGGGTGCGGACTTATCACGGCTGGCGATGGCGGCGCGTGTATGTCTACGGCTGATGCCGGGCGACCGCGGGGTATTCAATTCGCGGCGTTGTCCGTCACCAGATAGTGCCCGGACTTGCCGCCCTTTTTCTCGACGAGGTGTATACCCTCGATGCGGACACCGCGCTCGACGGCCTTGATCATGTCATAGATCGTCAGGCATGCGACGGAGACGGCCGTCAGCGCTTCCATCTCGACACCCGTGGGGCCCGTAACCTTCACCGACGCACGGACGCGGCAGCCCGGCAGCTTCTTGTCGGGCGTGATGTCCAGCGTGACCTTCGACAGCGCCAGCGGATGGCAGAGCGGGATCAGATTCGATGTGCGCTTTGCCGCCATGATGCCGGCGATACGTGCCGTGCCAAGCACGTCACCCTTCTTGGCGTTGCCGGAGACGATCATGTCGAGCGTCGCCTTGCTCATGATCACCAGACCTTCGGCCACCGCGATGCGTTCGGTCGCCGGTTTCTCAGATACATCGACCATGCGGGCTTCGCCCGAGGAATCGATGTGGGTGAGGGTCGGGGCCTGCTTCGATTTTTTCGCCTTGCCGGCCATGATCAATGCGTTCCGTTCGCGCGCTTGAGCAGCGTTTGCGTTGCCGCTGTCACGTCCGCCTGCCGCATCAGGCTTTCGCCGACCAGGAAGGTGGAAATGCCGACGCGCTCGAGGCGTGCGAGATCGGCCGGCGTGAAGATTCCGCTCTCGCCAACCTTCAGACGATCCCGGGGGATCATCGGCGCGAGCGTTTCGCTGGCGGTCAGTGTGGTTTCGAAGGTGCGCAGGTTGCGGTTGTTGATGCCGATCATCGGCGAGCGCAGGTTCAGTGCCCGCTCCAGCTCCGGCTGGTCGTGGATTTCGATCAGCACGTCCATGCCGTGGTCGATGGCGGCGTCTTCGATGTCGCGTGCCTGTGCATCGTCGAGCGCAGCCATGATGATCAGGATGCAGTCGGCGCCATGGGCACGCGCCTCGACGACCTGATAGGTGTCGAACATGAAGTCCTTGCGCAGCACCGGCAGTTTGACGGCGGCGCGGGCGGCGACCATGAAGTCGAGATGCCCCTGGAATGACGGCGTATCGGTCAGGACCGAGAGGCAGGCGGCGCCACCGGCCTCATAGGCCTTGGCCAGCGTCGGCGGGTCGAAGTCCTCGCGAATGAGCCCCTTGGACGGCGAGGCCTTCTTGATTTCGGCGATCAGCGCGAACTCGTTCTTGTCGAGCTTCTTGTGGATCGCGGTCATGAAGCCGCGCGGCGCCGGCGCAGTCCTGGCCAGCGCTTCGACGGAAGCGAGCGGATGCGCGCGCTTGGCGGCCGCGATTTCCTCGCGCTTGTAGGCTTCGATCTTGGTCAGGATGTCGGACATCGTCGTCTCACACCTTGGCGTTGGAGACGGTGACCAGTCGCTTCAGCTTCTCCAGCGCAGCACCGCTGTCGAGCGACTTCTGGCCGAGTGCCACGCCTTCCTTCACGTCCTTGACCTTGCCAGCCACGACCAGGGCCGCGGCGGCATTGAGCAGCGCGACATCGCGGAAGGCGCTCGGCTTGCCGTCGAGGACGGCCTGCAGCGAGGCCGCATTTTCCTGCGCGTCGCCGCCCTTCAGGGAATCCGGACCGGTGCGCGGCAGACCCGCGTCCTCGGGTGAAATCTCGAAGCTGCGGATGTTGCCGTTTTCCAGCGCTGCCACGAAGGTCGGGCCGGTGAGGGTGATCTCATCGAGGCCATCGGAGCCGTGCACGACCCAGGCGGATTCGGAGCCGAGATTCTTCAGCACCTGGGCCAGCGGCAGCACCCATTGCCGCGAGAACACGCCGACCATCTGCCGCGTGACGCCGGCAGGATTGGACAGCGGTCCGAGCAGGTTGAAGATGGTGCGGGTGGCGAGCTCGACGCGGGTCGGGCCGACATTCTTCATGGCCGGATGATGCGCCGGCGCGAACATGAAGCCGATGCCGGTCTCCTTCAGGCAGCGGCTGACATCGTCGGGCGTGAGATCGATCCTGACGCCGAGGGCCGCCAGCACGTCTGCCGCGCCAGAGCGTGACGACAGCGCACGATTGCCGTGCTTGGCAACCGGTACGCCACAGCCGGCGACGATAAAGGAGGCGCAGGTCGAGACGTTTACGGAGCCGGAGCCGTCGCCGCCGGTGCCGACCACATCGACGGCGCCGGGCGGCGCGTCGACCCGCAGCATCTTGGCGCGCATCACCTCAACCGCGCCGGTGATCTCGTCCACGGTCTCGCCGCGCACGCGCAGTGCCATCAGCAGGCCGCCCATCTGCGACGGCGTGGCTTCGCCCGACATCATGCTGTCGAAGGCCGCCGAGGCTTCCTCACGCGAGAGGGAGGCGCCTGTCGCGACCTTGGCAATGATTGCCCTGAGATTGTCCATCGGATGCTTTCAGAGTGATGCACATGTCATTGCAGGCGACATCTGCGACGAAGCCATCCAGCCTTTGCTTGTTGCTTCTGGATGGTTTCGCTGCGTCCGCAATGACGATGTGGGTTTCCTAATTGGTGTTGCTGTTCGCGGCGCCGGTGGCGATCGCAAGGGCTTCTGCGTTGATCTTGGTGCCGATCTGCGTCTCGAGCCTGGTGACATACTGCGCGACCTGCTCATCGGTCAGCCCGCGCTGCAACGTCTCCTTCAGCTTCTTGGCGTCTTCGGAAGCCATGTCGACCGCAGGTGCGGTGACGTCGGTGATCCGGTAGACGATCCATTCCGACGGTGTGGCGCCCGATGTCGTATTTTGGGCCTGTCCGGCCGAATCCTTGACGCCGCGGAAGACAGACCGGATGACTCCGGCGGAGAGAGCCGGATCGCTCGTGTCGCGCTTGAACGGCGCGGAGGTCACGACCTTGAGGCCGGCTGCGGCGGCTTGGTCGGCGAGCTTGGCGCCGGCTTCGAGTTTCTTCGCCATGTCGACGGCCTTGTCCCGCAGGCGCGTGGTGATCTGCTCTTCGCGCCAGCGTGCTTCGACCTGCGGCTTCACTTCGTCGAGCGTGCGGTCGCGCGCCGGTGTAACGCCGAGCACGTCGTACCAGATGTAACCTCCGCCGGCCTGCAATGCGTCGTTGTCGACGCCGACATCGCTGTTGAAGGCCTGGGTCACGACATCGACGCCTGTGGGCAGGCCTGCGACGGGCTGGCCGTCCGGCGCACGGCCGGAGCGATCGACGGCCTCGATGGTAACGGCGGTGAGGCCGAGCTTCTTGGCGGTATCGACCACATTGGCGCCGCCACCGCGTTCGTCCTCGATCTTGTTATGCATGTCGGACACGACGGCACGGGCGCGCTCGATGGCAATATCGCGCTTCAGGTTGGCGGCAACGCTGTCATAGCTCGGCGTCGTGCCGGCCTGAACCTTGCCGACCTTGACCAGCGTCACGCCGAACCGTCCGGTGATCGGCTGGCTGATGCCGTCCGGTGCCAGCGAGAAGGCAGCATTGGCGACGGAGGGATCGATAATGCCCGCTTTGGCAACCATGCCGAGATCGATGTCGGAAGCGGACAGACCGCGTTCCTTGGCGAGGTCCTCGAACTTGAACGTATCGTTCAGCCTGGCGCGGCCCGCTTCAGCGTCCGCTAGGTTCGGGAAGACGATCTGCGAGATCTGGCGCTGCTCCGGCGTGGAGAGCTTGTCCTTGCGTTCCTCGAATACCTTCCTGGCGTCGTCGTCGGACACCGTCGACCACTTGGCCATCTCATCGGGCGTCAAGGCGAGGAAGGCGATCTTGCGATATTCGGGGGCGCGGAACTGGGTCTTGCGCTCGTCGAAATAGGCGGCGAGGGCTTCGGGCGAGGGCGCCTCAATGGTCCCGGCCTGCGCAGCATCCAGCTTCACGTAGTCGATGGTGCGGGTCTCGTTCTGGTAGCGGCTCAGCGCCTCGATCATCGTCTTCGGCGGTTCGACGCCTGACGTGACGGTGCCGGCGATCTGGCGGCGCAGCGAGACCTTGCGCTGTTCGGCGATATAGCGCTGTTCGGTGAAGCCAAGCGAGCGGATCAATTGCTGGAAGCGCGGTGCGTCGAAGCCGCCGGTCGGGCTCTGGAAGTTCGGATCCGCAATGATCTGCCGCATCACCTCGGCGTCACCGACACCGAGACCCTTGCGACGCGCGTCTTCATCCAGGGCCGCTTCGGCGACAACCTGTTGCAGGACCTGGCGGTCGAGGCCGAAAGCGCGGGCCTGATCCGAGGTCAGCGGGCGGCCGAACTGGCGGCCGATCTGCTGCAGCTTGTCGTTATAGAGCTGGCGGAACTGCTCGGTCGTGATCTCGGTCGAGCCGATGGTGGCGAGCTTGGACTGCCCATAGCCCTTGAACGCGTCGGCAATGCCCCAGATGCCGAAGCTGACAATCAGCACGCCCATCACGACGGCCATAATCGTCTTGCCAATCCAGTTGGATGACGCTTTGCGCATTCCTCGAAGCATAGGGTCTTCTTATCTGTCAGGAGGGGAATCGGCTCGCACCAGCAGCCGGGGGCCGGAGGGCGTCGCCAAATAGAAGGCGCATCATAAAGTGGCAAAAGCCGGGTCGCAACCGGCTGGGACGGGGCGGATTGAAGCGGTTTCCGGCGCTATCGCGAGGCATTAGCGGCATAGGGAACTTTCCGGCCCGCTGCCGCTTTGTTGAGCGAGGCGTTCAGGCCTGCCGGGAGTGATCATGCGGATCGGTTGGCGATCGGGAGTAGCCGCCTGCGGCGTCTGGATGGCGTTGACGCCGGCAGGTGCGCAGCAGAATCCGGCGACGCAAAATCCCACTGTGACCGAGACTACGAATTCGAAAGCAGAGACGCCGCCATTTCCCGGCGCCAATAGTTTTACCGAAGGACAGGCTCGCAAGTCTTTGGAGTCACAAGGCTATGCTGAAATCTCGCCGCTTGTGAACGACAGCCAGGGCATCTGGCGCGGCACCGCGATGAGCGGGTCCAAGAAGGTCCATGTCAGTGTCGATTACAAGGGCAACGTCTCGGCGAATCCGGAATGACGGCGGGGATAGCGCGATGAGCAAGGTGACGATCTCCCGGCTGTTCGACGACTACGCGGACGCACAGAAGGCCGTGGTCAGTCTGCATGAGGCTGGTGTGGCCCAGGACGACATCAGCATCATCGCGAACAACGCCGACAAATGGTATGCGCCCGACTATGCCGCAGGCGCCAGCAAGGGTGCCGCGATCGGTGCCGGCTTTGGCGGGGTCGGCGGACTATTGGCTGGTCTCGGACTGCTGGCGATTCCCGGCCTCGGGCCGGTGGTCGCGGCGGGATGGCTAGCCGCTGCAGCGACCGGCGCGGTGGCGGCAGGTGCTGCCGGCGGCGTAATCGGGATGCTGGCCGAAGCCGGCGTCGCCGTGAACGATGCCGAGGTCTATGCCGAGAGCATCCGCCGCGGTGGCAGCCTCGTCAGCGCCAGGGTCGAGAAGGCGGACAAGGACAGGCTGGAGGCGCTGCTGCATCCATCTTCGGTCGATATTGCCAAGCGCCGCAGTGATCTGGCCTCAACGGGCTGGAGCAAGTTCGATCCCTCGGCCCCGGACCTCACGGCTGAGCAGATCAAGCAGGAGCGCGGGTTGCGGGTCACGAAACCTGCCTGAACTCCAAGTCTGCCTGAACTCCAAGTCGGCTTGAGCTGATGGAGCGCCTCTGTTAGCTCAAACAACCTCTTTCAAATGACAGGATATCCTCATGACTGATGCCGTTCGGCCGCTGATCGCGGGCAACTGGAAAATGAACGGCCTCAAGGCGTCGATGACCGAGTTCGAGGCGATCCTGCGCGGTGCGCCGGATGTACTGGACAAGGCAGATCTTTTGGTCTGTCCGCCGGTCACGCTGCTGGCGAATTTCGCGTCGAAGGCATCGAGCTTTGGTCAGGAAGGGAGCCATGTCGTCACGGTCGGGGCGCAGGATTGTCACCAGAAAGTCTCAGGAGCGCATACCGGCGATATCGCGCCCGAGATGCTGGCCGATGCCGGAGCGACTGCTGTTATCGTTGGACATTCCGAGCGCCGCGCCGATCATGGCGAGACCGATGCCGTGGTTCGCGAAAAGGCGCTGGCCGTCTGGCGCGCCGGGCTCACTGCCATCGTCTGTATCGGTGAGACCCAGGCCGAACGTGATGCCGGCAAGACCCTCGATGTCTGCGGCACCCAGCTCCAGGGCTCGCTGCCGGACGATGCCACTTCGGGCAACCTGATCGTGGCCTATGAACCGGTGTGGGCGATCGGCACCGGATTGACCCCGACAGCCCAGGATGTCGAGCAAATTCATAAGTTTATCCGCGATCGTTTGACTGAACGCTTTAAGAATGAGGGGGCCTCGATCCGCATCCTGTATGGCGGTTCGGTCAAGCCATCCAACGCCAGGGAGTTGATGGCGGTTCCTCACGTGAACGGTGCGCTGGTGGGTGGCGCCAGCCTGAAGGCGGCCGATTTCCTTGCGATCGCGGCGGCCTGCCCCTAACTCCCACGGAATGCTGCAATTTGCAGTCCGGACCGGTCGGCGCGGGGGTGACAATCCCCCGGTTGATCGTGTAGACACCGCTGGATTCAAACCCCGCAAGCTCTCAGACTGCAGCCGGCGATCGGCGCTGCGTGCTTGCGATGGAAGGACACGATGCAAAGCGTCATTATCGTTATCCACCTCATGATCGTCGCGGCCCTGATCGGGGCGGTGCTGCTGCAGAAGTCCGAAGGCGGCGGCCTGGGCGTCGGTGGCGGCGGCGGTGGCGGTTTCATGTCCAGCCGCGGTACGGCGAACCTGCTGACCCGCACCACCGGCGTCCTTGCGGTGGGCTTCTTCCTGACCAGCCTGTTCCTGTCCTGGCTGGCGACCTATGAGCGCAAGCCGACGTCGATCCTGCCGGGCTCGACCGCGCCGGTCTCGCAGCCGGGTTCGCCGCTCGCTCCGCCGACTTCGGGCGGTCTGCTGGATACGCTGAAGAAATCCGACGAACAGCAGGCTCCTGCAGCGCCGGCACCGCCACGCTCGCAATAAAGCAGAGGGGCCATGCAGGACGGGGACTACCGTCCTGCATCAGCAGATCCCATCAAGGGGCTGCAATCATTTCGTTTTTCTAGTCACCCACAGCCTCACCGAAACTCGGCTGACGGCTGCGATTCGTTTTGGCGAATCGGCATCGGAGCTTTAAAGGTTAAGTCCCATGGCGCGGTACATTTTCATCACCGGCGGCGTGGTTTCCTCGCTCGGTAAAGGTCTGGCATCAGCGGCGTTAGGCGCGCTGTTGCAGGCGCGTGGCTACAAGGTCCGGCTTCGCAAGCTCGACCCCTATCTCAACCTCGATCCGGGAACGATGTCGCCGTATCAGCACGGCGAAGTGTTCGTGACCGATGACGGCGCCGAGACTGATCTCGATCTCGGCCATTACGAGCGTTTCACCGGACGGCCTGCCACCAAGCAGGACAACATCACCACCGGGCGCATTTATCAGGACATCCTCACCAAGGAGCGCCGCGGCGACTATCTCGGCGCCACCATTCAGGTGATCCCGCACGTCACCAACGCCATCAAGGACTTTGTCCTGTCGGACAATGACGGCTACGACTTCGTGCTGGTGGAGATCGGCGGCACTGTCGGCGACATCGAAGGTCTACCGTTCTTCGAGGCGATCCGCCAGCTGCGCAACGACCTGCCGCGCGGCGACACCGTCTTCGTGCACCTGACCCTGCTGCCGTATATTCCGAGCGCCGGCGAGTTGAAGACCAAGCCGACCCAGCATTCCGTCAAGGAGCTGCGCTCGATCGGCATTCAGCCGGACATCCTGCTGTGCCGCTGCGACCGTGACATTCCCAAGGAAGAACGTCGTAAATTGGGGCTGTTCTGTAACGTGCGCGAAAGCGCCGTGATTGAAGCCCGCGACGTCGACAACATCTATGCGGTGCCCGAAGCCTATCATGTCGCCGGCCTCGACGACGAAGTGCTGGCCGCATTTGGCATGACGCCGAAGGCGCTGCCCGAGCTGAAGACCTGGAACACCATCAACGAGCGTATCCGCCATCCGGAAGGCGCGGTGACCATCGCGATTGTCGGCAAATATACCGGCATGAAGGATGCCTATAAGTCGCTTACCGAAGCGCTGTCCCATGGTGGCATCGCCAACAAGGTGAAGGTCAATCTCGACTGGATCGAGAGCGAGGTGTTCGAGAACGAGGATCCGGCGCCTTTCCTCGAACACGTCAACGGCATCCTCGTGCCCGGCGGCTTTGGCCAGCGCGGCGCTGAAGGCAAGATCCGCGCGGCGCAATTCGCCAGGGAGCGCAACGTGCCGTATTTCGGCATTTGCTTCGGCATGCAGATGGCGGTCATCGAAGCCGCGCGTAATCTTGGCGGCATCAAGGACGCCAACTCCACAGAGTTCGGCGAGACCAAGGAGCCCGTAGTCGGCCTGATGACCGAATGGCTGCGCGGCAACGAGCTGGAGCAGCGCTCCAAGGCCGGCGATCTCGGTGGCACCATGCGGCTCGGCGCCTATCCGGCGACCCTGACCAAGGGCAGCAAGGTCTCGGACGTCTATGGCGGCGCCCTTGAGATCTCCGAGCGCCATCGCCATCGCTACGAGGTCAACACGGCCTACAAGGACCGTCTCGAAAAGCACGGGCTGAAATTCTCCGGCCTGTCGCCGGACGGCGTGCTGCCCGAGATCGTCGAATATGAGAACCATCCGTGGTTCATCGGCGTGCAGTATCACCCCGAACTGAAGTCACGCCCGTTCGAACCGCATCCGTTGTTCGCTTCCTTCATCAAGGCGGCGGCGGCGCAGAGCCGGTTGGTGTGAGACTGTCGGGCGGATTAGGCAAAGCCGCAATCCGCTGGCGGCATGTGTGGGCGGAAGGACGGCGGATCACGTTTCGCTAATCCACCCACGAATGAGTCGCCCATGTCGCTGTGCTCATGAGGGCTGCGCAGACTGCCGATTGATCGGCAGAAACCAATCATGCGAATGATCCCTGAGGCGTCGGTCGGCTGACCGGCCGAACGGACAGAGGGACGATCCATGCGCGCTTTCTATCACCCTGACCAGGCGATCCATTCGCCGCAGCAATTCATGCGCTACGGCCGTTTTGTCCCCATCAAGGATTCGCCTGTTCGCACGGAGCGACTGATCGGCGCTTTGGCGCGGCACGGGATCACGCCTGAAAAGCCGGCCGAATACGGTACCGCGCCCGCGCTGACGGTGCATACCCCGGCTTACGTGCGTTTTTTGGAAACCGCGTGGGAGAACTGGGCGCAACTGCCCGACCATGGACCGGAAGTGTGGCCGCAATATTTCCCCTATTGGAGCGGGCGCCCGGAAGAGGCTGCACGGCGGGATTGCCCGGCAACCGGATTTATCGCGCAAGTGGGATGGTATCTCGGCGATCTTTCGGTGCCGATGGGCCCCGATAGCTGGCGTTCCATTCTGCGCTCGTCGGAAACAGCGGTTACTGGCGCCGACGCCATCCTCGGCGGGGACCGCGCCGCCTACGCGCTGTGCCGGCCGTCCGGCCATCACGCCCGCGCCGATCGCGGCACCGGTTTCTGTTACCTGAACAACAGTGCGATTGCTGCGCAGCGATTGCGCAGCCGCTTCGGCAAGGTGGCGATCATCGACGTCGATGTTCACCACGGAGATGGCACGCAGCAGATTTTCTATAATCGTCCAGACGTGCTGACGATCTCGGTCCACGGCGACCCCACGAATTTCGTGCCGTTCTATACGGGCTATGCAAGCGAGACCGGACATGGTGCCGGCGAGGGCTTCGATCTCAACCTGCCGCTTCAACCCGGTGCTGGTGGCGCCGAGATGAACGCAGCGCTCGACACCGCAATTGCGCGCATTCGCGCCTTTCGCGCCGATGCCCTTGTGGTGGCGCTCGGCTTCGATGCCCATCGCGACGATCCGATCGGCATCCTGAAGCTTGACGCCAAGGACTTCGGGAGCGTGGGGAGCAAGATGAAATCACTCGATCTGCCGACGCTCGTCGTGCAGGAAGGTGGTTACGGGATCGATGCGATACAGGACTGCCTCGATGCGTTCCTGATCGGCTTCAGGTAAGCATTCGTCCTGCAAGCGCGTGTCACGCAGCCTTGAAGCGGCGCCGATAGCTCGCGGGGCTGACACCGGTCATGCGACGAAAGCTGGATCGGAACGTGACGGTCGATTGAAAGCCGCAGGCAGTCGCGATCTGGTCGACATAGGCTGTGCTATTTTCCAGCAGTTCCTGAGCTCTGCGAAGCCGCGCTTTCAGAAGCCACTGCATCGGCGTGATGCCGAGCTGCTCGCGAAAACGGCGGGCAAAGGTCCTCTCGCTCATCCGTGCACGCGCGGCCATCTTGGCGACGGTCAATGGCCGGTTCAGTCGGCTCGCCATCCATTCGAGATGCGGCGCCAGCGAGCCCGTCGAATTCGGAGGCGCGTGCTGGATGAATTGCGATTGGCCGCCGTCGCGATCGAGCGGTGCGACTGCCAGACGGGCTGCATGCGCCGCGACGGCCTGGCCGAAATCGCGCCTGACGAGATGCAGACACATGTCCATGCCGGCCGAAGCGCCGGCTGATGTGATGATCTCTCCCTCATCGACATAAAGGACGTTCGGATCGACTGAAATATCCGGGTATTGCTGCGCGAACTGCTCCGCGCAAAGCCAGTGTGTGGTTGCGCGACGACCGGACAGCAGGCCGGCTGCCGCCAGAATGATCGAGCCGGAGCAGACCGAGGCGATCCTTGCGCCGCGCTTGCTCGCAAGCCGCAGCGCGAGCAGGAGCTGTTGCGAGATCGGCGCGAAGGGATCGTCGATTCCCGGCACGATTACGGTATCCGCCCACTTCAGCGCGTTCAGCCTGAACGGAGATTTCAGGCTGAAGGCAGGCGCGCGGATTTCCGGGGCCTCTCCGCAGACGCGCACCTCGTACCGCGCTCGCCCGTCCGGATCGTGCAGACGTCCGAACACCTCGCAGGCGATCGCGACGTCGTAGGGAATAACGCGTTGGGGCACCACGATGCCGACCTTGTGAACCATTGTCTGTCCGTTCCGATTGCTCGGCTTCCACATTAGCACATGTTGGCAGAAATCGATCGCTTATAGGCAAAAGCGCCACTGGTGCCGTCCGCATGACGGCACTAGTTTTCGCGTCACAATTGGCAGTGAAGGCGCGGCTCCGTTGGTGAGCGACCAGGGATCGAAATTGATCGACATGCATGTGACGATGCTGCGCAGGCTCAAGCTGGCCTCGGTGCTTGAAGGAACGACCCTGATACTGCTCGTTTGTATCGCAGTGCCGCTGAAATATGTCTGGGAGTGGCCGCTGGGCGTGCGGCTGATGGGTCCGGTGCATGGGATCGCTTTTCTCGCCTACTGCTGGCTTTTACTGGAGACTGTCGGCGTGGGGCTTTGGCTACGTCGCGAAGCTACTCTTCTGCTGCTTTCCGCCTTCGTGCCGTTCGCAAGCATCCTCAGCATCAAACTGGTCGAGCGGGAGATCCGGGCTGGTAGCGGCGAGGCACCGGGCCGATGATCTTCGACGGGTATACCTGGCTGAAGGCGCTTCACGTCGCTGCAGCGCTGTTGTTCGCCGGCGGCGTGCTAGCGATCTCCATTGCCCTCGCGATCCTGGCGAGGATGCCAGGTCAAGCGGAACGGTTTGCTGCCGCAGCGCGGCGTTATGACCGTCTTGTCACAGTGCCTGCGATGCTCGCGGTGTGGGCGTTTGGTATCGGTGTCGCGCTGAGCGGCTCTTGGTTCGGCAGCGGATGGCTGAATGCGAAGCTGCTCATCGTTGTCGTGTTGTCCGGGATTCACGGTCTGCAGTCGGGGCAGCTCCGCAGGGCGGCGGCCGGCGATGTGGTTGAAGTGCGCTGGACCATGCCGACGATCATTGCATCGATCGTGATGATCGCGGTTCTCGTTGTCGTAAAGCCGACGCTCAACTAAGCACTCGCGCAGTGATCCGTGGCCCGAATGCCGGCCGCCCGTCGCGCTTATGACGAAGAAGGCATGTCCGATCAATCCTACTTGCAGCCCGACGTGCTGTCTCCGGCACGGGCCATCGGCTTGCCGTTGATGAACACGCCGGTGCTGCCCGAGATGGTCTTGCCGCCGCATTCGGTGCTGCCGCCAACGACGGCTGCAGGCTTGCCGTTGATATAGACGCCCTTTGCGCCCTCGATGATCTTGCCGTCCGTGGTGGTGTCGCCGACGCGGGCTGCCGGCTTGCTATCGACCGTCACGCCGGTTGCGCCCGACGTGATCTTGCCAGGCTGTTGAGCGGTGGCAGACACGATCAGTGTTATCAGGGCGACTAGCGACAGAAGAGGCTTTTGCATCGTGGATCCAAGTCGGTTGCGTCACAGGCGGCATGATGTAAGCCTGACGTTGCGCAGGCAAGGGACGATGCCGCAATAAGCCATGCGCGAAAGCCATTCGAGGCTGACAAAAAGGAAGGAACCAAAGTCGATGATCTATGAATTGCGCGTCTATCGCTGCTTGCCGGGACGTTTACCGGCGCTGATCAAGCGATTTGAATCTGTCACATTGAAACTGTGGGAGAAGCACGGGATCCGGCAGTCCGGTTTCTTCACCACCGTGATCGGCGAATCCAATCAGGAACTGACCTACATCCTCAGATGGGAATCGCTCGCCGAGCGCGAGAAGGTGTGGACCGCCTTCATGTCCGATCCCGAATGGATCGCGGCACGCGCCAAGTCCGAGGAGGATGGCCAGATCGTCGGCAATATCGTCAGCCAGCTGCTGGCCCCGACGGCATTTTCGGCGCTTAAGTAAGCGCGTCCCGGGCCCAGGCCGATCAGACCGGTGCGGGATAGCCGCATCGGTCAGGTTGGCGGTATCGCCCGCTGCAACCCTGATATTCCGAGTGGCGGGACGGGCCTGATCCGGCTTGCATCCCGCACGGTCCTGCGGTCATGGTCACCGGAATAAGGAGATCAATTTGACCGCATCGTCCACAGCCGCGCCCGTCGTCGCACTCGGTACCGTCCGTTTTGGCAATGCTCTGCCGATCTCGGTGATCGCCGGGCCTTGCCAGCTCGAAAGCCGGGCCCATGCGCTCGAAGTGGCCCATGCGCTGAAGGAGATCGCGACGCGGCTCAAAATTGGTCTCGTCTTCAAGACCTCGTTCGACAAGGCCAACCGGACCAGCGCCTCCGCCGCGCGTGGCATCGGCCTCGACGATGCTCTCCCGATCTTTGCCGAGATCCGCGAGACGCTTGGCTTGCCTGTGCTCACCGACGTGCACGAGAACGAGCAATGCGCCCGAGCTGCCGAGGCGGTGGACGTGCTCCAGATCCCGGCCTTCCTGTGCCGGCAGACCGATCTGCTGCTGGCTGCCGCGGCAACGGGGAAGGTCGTCAATGTGAAGAAGGGGCAATTCCTGGCGCCCTGGGACATGGCCAATGTGGTCAGCAAGCTGACCGGCAGCGGCAATGACAAGGTGCTGGTCACCGAGCGCGGCGCGTCGTTCGGCTACAATACGCTGGTCTCCGACATGCGGGCGCTGCCGATTCTTGCGCGCACTACCGGCGCGCCGGTGATTTTCGACGCCACCCATTCGGTGCAGCAACCGGGCGGCAAAGGCACGTCATCGGGCGGGGAACGCGAATTCGTGCCGGTGCTGGCGCGCGCGGCCGTGGCTGTCGGCGTCGCCGGTGTGTTCATCGAGACCCATCCTGATCCGGATAACGCGCCGTCCGACGGGCCGAACATGGTTCCGCTCCGTGACTTCGAGGCATTGGTGAAGAACCTGATGGCGTTCGACGCGCTCGCCAAGCAGACAGCTAAGGCGTGATGATGCCGCATCGGCTCGCGGCGGCGCGCTGATGCTGCCGCCGGTTCTCAATGTCATCGCACTGGCGTCCTTCGCTGCCGCGCTATCGCAGCGTGCGCTCGATCCGGTGCTGCCGCATGTGGCGGACGATTTGTTCGTGACAGTCGCCGTCGCCGCGGGCCTGTCGTCCGCGCTCGCTTTCACCTTTGCGATCGTGCAGCCGGTGCTCGGCGCCGCCGCCGACATGTTCGGCAAAGCGCGGCTGATGATCGTCTGCCTGGTGCTGCTCGGTCTTGCCAGTATTCTCGGCGCGCTCACCACGTCCTATCCGCTGCTGCTGGCGACGCGCGTGCTTGCCGGCATCGGGGCAGGCGGGGTGTTTCCGGTAACGCTCAGCCTGACCAGCGATCTGGTCGGACCGAAGCTGCGTCAGGTCGCACTCAGCCGCGTAATGGCGGGCGCGATGACCGGCAATCTGCTCGGTTCGACCGCCTCGGGCGTGATCGGCGATTTTTTCGGCTGGCGCGGCGTGCTGGTGATCCTCGGCAGCCTTGCCATCGCTGCTTCGGTTGCGGTGGCGCTCGGTTTCAAGGGCGCTGCGCTCGTCAAGCCGGCTGCGAAGGCCGATCTGCGCAAGCTGGCGCGGGGCTACAAGGTCATCTTCCGCAATCCGAACACGCTGATCGTCTATAGCGCGGTGTTTGTCGAGGGCTGCTGCATCCTCGGCCTGTTTCCCTATATCTCGTCATTCCTGTTCGACCGCGGCGTCACCAGCCTGTCGATCGCCGGTCTCGTGCTCGCCTGCTTCGCCGTCGGCGGCCTGTTCTACACAGCGACCGTGTCGCGCATGCTGGCGCGGCTCGGCATCAACGGCATGATGATCTATGGCGGCATCGTGATTGCGATCCAGCTCGCCGCGACTGCCTTCAGCCCCAACTGGCAGGTCCAGGCATTGAGCCTGCTGCTGATGGGCTGGGGCTTCTATATGCTGCACGGCTCGCTGCAGATATTCTCGACGGAGCTGTCCCAGGAAGCCCGCGCCAGCGCCATGTCGCTGCACGCCTTCTGCTTCTTCATGGGCCAGTCCGTCGGTCCGATCGCCTACGGCTTCGGTCTCGCCCATGCCGGCAAGATGCCGACGCTGTTGACGAGCGCAGCGATCGTCTTTGTGCTCGGCTTTGCATCGGCGAAGCTGCTGAAGCAACGCAAGCCTGCAGATGCGGGGAGCACTTGACGCGGGGCTAGCGTGATGCGGCGGTCGCCAGCATCTGCAGTATTTCTTCAGGCCAGACGATCTCGGTGGTGTGCATCAATTCATCTCGCGACCACCAATGGTGATCGGCGATCACTTCCGACTCATCCAGGGTCCATCCGAGACGGGACAGCGTGGCATCCTTCGATGTTACGAGGTAATATTTCTCGAACGCGCTGACACACTCGCCATCGGGCATTTGTAGACTGAACTCTCGGTCCGCCACAGGCTCACCGACTGTATCGCGGATCAAGCCCGTTTCTTCCCGGAGTTCGCGAATGGCAGCGTCATGGAAGGTCTCACCTTCCTCTAAACCTCCGCCCGGTGTTGCCCAATAATCCTGGCCGGCGAGGGCACCTGATTTGTGAATAAAACGGAAGAGCAAAACACGCCCGTCCTTGTCGATGACGAGTAGGCGTGCGGATTTGCGTTGGCGCACGGTTGGTTCTTCCGTTGTTTCCCTTTCGGGCTGAGGTTTCACCCTCGCCCGCGATATGGCGCGACGCCCTGCTCGGGGACCCAGACGCCTTTGGGCAGTGTTCCGGTCTGCCAGAACACATCGATCGGGATGCCGCCGCGCGGATACCAGTAGCCGCCGATGCGTAGCCATTTCGGCTTGATGGCGGAGGCTACGCGCTTGCCGATCTCGACGGTGCAATCCTCATGGAAGGCGCCGTGATTGCGGAACGATGCGAGATACAGCTTCAGCGATTTCGACTCGACCAGCCATTGGCCCGGCACATAGTCGATCATCAGATGGGCGAAATCCGGCTGGCCGGTGATCGGGCACAGCGAGGTGAATTCCGGCGCCGTGAAGCGCACCACATAATTGGTGTCTTTCTGCGGGTTCGGTACACGGTCGAGTTTGGCTTGCTCCGGGGAGGTCGGCCATTCCACGGCGCGGCCGAGCTGCAGGTCATCAGGCAATTTTGGGGATTTGCGGGGTGTTTTTGACATAAATATCTCCGTTGCGGCGGTTCTTAGCCAATCTCCGGCCCGTCGTCACGCTGCACGGGGTTTTCCCGCCGGGAGGCTTGCTGTAGAAGCGGCGCCAACGACCCACCCCCAGCACAAAGAGGGCATCCATGACCGCCATCGTCGACATCATCGGCCGCGAAATTCTCGATAGCCGCGGTAATCCCACGGTAGAGGTCGACGTCGTCCTCGAAGATGGGTCGATGGGCCGCGCCGCGGTTCCGTCGGGCGCCTCCACCGGCGCCCATGAGGCGGTCGAGCTGCGCGACGGCGACAAGGGCCGTTATCTTGGCAAGGGCGTGCAGAAGGCGGTCGACGCCATCAATGGCGAGATTTTCGACGCCATCGGCGGCATGGACGTGGAGAACCAGGTCCAGCTCGACGATATCATGATCGAGCTCGACGGCACCCCGAACAAGTCGCGCCTCGGCGCCAATGCGATCCTCGGCGTGTCGTTGGCCGCCGCCAAGGCCGCAGCCGAATCCTTCGATATGCCGCTGTATCGCTATGTCGGCGGTACCTCGGCCCGCACGCTGCCGGTGCCGATGATGAACATCATCAATGGCGGCATGCATGCCGACAACCCGATCGACTTCCAGGAATTCATGATCATGCCGGTCGGCGCGTCCTCCTTCGCCGAAGGCCTGCGCTGCGGCGCCGAGATCTTCCACACGCTGAAGAGCGAGTTGAAGAAAGCCGGTCACAATACCAATGTCGGCGACGAAGGCGGCTTTGCACCCAATATCGGTTCGGCCGAAGCGGCGCTGGATTTCGTGATGGCTGCCATCAACAAGGCTGGCTACAGCGCCGGCAAGGACGTGATGCTGGCGATGGATTGCGCTGCCACCGAATTTTTCAAGGACGGCGCTTACGTCTATGGCGGCGAGAACAAGACCCGCAACATCTCCGAGCAGGCCAAGTATCTCGCCCAGCTCGTTGCGAACTATCCGATCGTCTCGATCGAGGACGGCATGTCGGAAGACGACATGGACGGCTGGAAGCAGCTTACCGATCTGATCGGTTCGAAGTGCCAGCTGGTCGGCGATGATCTGTTCGTCACCAACGTTACGCGTCTGGCCGATGGCATCAAGAACGGCCGCGCCAATTCGATCCTGATCAAGGTCAACCAGATCGGTTCGCTGACCGAAACGCTGAGCGCCGTCGAGATGGCCTACAAGGCCGGCTACACTGCGGTGATGTCGCATCGCTCGGGCGAGACTGAAGACTCCACGATTGCCGATCTCGCCGTCGCCACCAATTGCGGACAGATCAAGACCGGCTCGCTGGCACGCGCCGACCGCACCGCCAAGTACAACCAGCTGCTGCGCATCGAGCAGCAACTCGGCACCCAGGCGAAATATGCCGGCAAGGCCGCACTGAAAGCTCTCGCGTAAAGCGCAGCCGCGGCCTTCCGGGCCGGGCAACAACTACGTGATCAACGCCGTTCGCTGAAATAGCGGGCGGCGTTTTTCATTGAATGATCCTGATTGTGCAAGGTGACAACGAAGTTCAATTTGTAGACGTCATCATCATACCCCATTGCGGTCGCGAAGGTATCACGTTGCGGGTTCAGCCTTCTCCAGGCAATGCCGATGGAGAGCGCGAATGCCCAACATCTTCAAGGTCCAAGGTTTCGGTGCACTGTCTGAGTGGAATGGACAGTTTTCCAGTACGTCGGCCGATCAGGCGTTTCAGGAAATGGCATCACTGGGATCGAATTCGATCGCCCTGACCACGCGGATATGGACCGACAGTCGAACCGGCAATGACGTGCTCGCCGTGCCGGCCAAGACCGAAAGCGATGCGAGCCTGCTCGCTGGTTTTCAGAAGGCGCATGCCGCGGGGCTGGATGTCGTTTTCAAGCCGGGCATCACAGGTCTCGACGGTACGATTTCGCACAGTCTGGCGCCTTCTGATGTCGATGCATTCTTCGCGTCCTACAAGGCCGAGATCGTGCATCTGGCTGAAATAGCCGAGCAGGGCGACGTCGCCAGTTTCGCCATCGGCAATGAGATGAGCAGCCTGTCGGGCGAAGCCTATCGCAGCTACTGGACCGATATCATTGGAGCTGTGCGCGGCGTCTATCATGGCGAAGTCACTTACGCGGCGGCGACCGATGAGGCATCCAAGGTCAGCTTTTGGGATCAGCTCGATACGATCGGGATCAACGCCTATCCACCCTTGACGGCCAGCACGACGCCGACGGTGGACGATCTCGTGCACGCCTGGAACGAGGTGCCGTACAATCCGTATTACGCCAAAGCATTTGGTTATCAGTCGCCCATCGATTTCTTTCACTCGCTGGCGTTAGAGTACGGCAAGCCTGTGCTGATGACCGAGGTTGGCTATCGCAGTATCGATGGCACCGCGATCAATCCGGGCGGCGGATCATCGAAAGCACCTGCGGATCTGGCCGAGCAGGCCGATGCCTATAATGCCTTCTTCCAGGTCTGGAGCGCGCATGGCGGCAGCTGGCTGAAGGGCGTCGAGTTCTGGCAGTGGGACCTCAACAACTTCTACTCGGAAACCGGCTATTCGGTCATGGACAAGCCGGCGCAGGATGTGGTGGCGCAGTATTTCCATGGGACAGGAGCAACACCGGGCATCACTGTCACGGGCTCGTCGATTGGCGATACGATTGATCTTGGAGGCGGCAACGACGTCATCTTCGGCGGGCTCGGACATGACGAGATCTATGGCGGCGCCGGTAATGACACGATTGTCGCCGGCCCCGGCGTTGCGGGCAAGCTCACGAGTACCACCATCACGCTGACGGGCTATGGCTCCGTCGTGAACGGGATCGGCGCGCAGGCGCAGGTTCTGGTCAACGGCCAGCCGGTGTCTGGCCTGCTTGAATTCACGCCTGCAAGCGATCCGTCGGGCTATCAGACCTATACGGTCACTTTCGACAATCCTGCCAGCATCTCCAGTGTCGCGATCAATTTCGCAAATTCCGAGCCCGGGCGGGCGCTGCATTTCAAGGACATTGCCGTCAATGGCGTCGATCTGGCGCCGGCCGACGGCACCAATGCCAGCTCACCCGGCTCCTTCGATCTCTATGTCCGCAGCATCCAGTTCGACACGGCCAAGCATCAGGACTGGTTCTTCGGCGCATCGAGTGACAACGATGTCGTCCGCGGCGGCGACGGCGATGATTACATTGCTGGCGGGATCGGCAATGACATCATCAATGGCGGCAACGGCACCGACACCGCGGTATTCTCCGGCAATCTAGCTGACTACAGCATCAACCGCAGTGGCGCTCAGACGATCGTCACTGACACCGTCGCTGGCCGCGACGGCACTGACTATCTCACCAATACGGAGTTTCTGAAATTCGCGAACGCGAGCATTGCCGTCGATACGCTTGGACAAGCGCTTGCAAGCAGCGCTGGCAGTGAGAACTTTGCTTTCAGTCAGACGACTGGGCACGCGGAAGTGCAAAATGGCACGCAGAGCGAGAGCGCTGCGGAAGTTGCTCTTGCTCAGATCCTGACGGCGTCCAGCCATCCCGTCGCGGCGGCACCGGCCCCCGACGATGCTCTCGGCGCTCACGATGCTGCGCTCGCGCCGGCGACGCCTCCGGCACATCATGACGTGTTGATCGTCTGAGTATGCCGGATGGCTAAAACAATTCAGCCGAGGTGATCATCACCTCGGCTGAATGCGTTTTGAAATGTACCGCTTGTTACTGCGGAGCAGCCGAGACCTGTGCAGGCTTTGGCGCCGCCGGCTTGCGGCGGATGCCGCCGCCGGTGACGGCGAGCACCCGGGCGATCGCCTGGCGCTGCAGGCTGTCGTCCTTGTCGATCGAGAAGTGGTTGGTGGTGCTGCTCTCGTTGACATTGGCGAGCTTGCCCTTGAAGCGGGGATCCGCAGACACCGCGCGTCCCCAGCCAGCGGGTACGTAATAGTTCACGATCTGCTTCACATTATTGGGGACAGCATCGGGCGCCACCGGATCGAAGTTCACGATCAGTGCCACCGGAACATCGTACTGCGCGAGCTTGCGGGCGACCGAAATGGTCGCGTCGGCGCCGGCCGAATGGCCCATCAGGATGATCGGTTCGCGGTTCCCGGCCTTGTATTTGGCGATCATGTCGTCCGCCTGGCCGCTCCACAGCGTGTGATTGCTGACCGAGGAGGCGACGCCGGCCGCCTCAAGCTTGTAGGCAAGCTGGTCCATGCCGAGCGAGAACACGTTCATGAGGCCACGATAGAGATAGACATGGCCGGGGCGGCGGCCGGGTGCGGCATCGGCATTGCCGGAACTGGCGAGCGAGCCAACAAAGAGGGACGACAGAATCAGCAAAACGGCTGCCGGAGAGGTCCACGACAGCCGCTTCAAGCCCATGGTAATGATCGACATAGTGCTTTCTTTCTTCGGAAAAACCCGCGACATGTTCAGACATAAACCCCTGCCGTCAATCATGGTCCTGCCCCGATTCCCGGAATTGTGATGGGGGCAGTTGCGAAAGGGCCGTGGTGTGACCTGTGGGCGACAAAATCCTGCCGGACGCTTCTGTTTTGGGCATAGGCAGGTTTGTCGGCGCAGGCGAATTTGCTATGCACCGGATCAGAACGGTGCGTGATGCACTCGGGAGCGACGGACGATGATCGCGCGGCGACATGTCTTCCACATTGGCGGCTACGACCCGATTCTGCCGGAAACGCAGCTCGAGCGCTTTCGGCGTTCGCTATCGACGTTCGAAAAGACGTGGAGCGTGTCTGCGCATGCGTCCGGCGTGCTTGACGCTACGGACGTGAGCGCATCCTGGCGGGCCGAGACATCCGGGCCGAACTGGAAGACCGAAACCATCTACGAGATGCTGCGCTGGGATGACCTGATCCTGCAGGATCACACCCGGGGCATGCTGTCGCGACTGGGCGCCGCCTTTGTTACGCTGGGTGACTGGCTTGTGACGGGAACCCTGTTCCGCTTCTTCTACGCGAGCTGGAAATATGCCGGCTTCTTCCTGTTCTCCTATCTGTGGATCGCGGGCTTCGCCGCGTGTGGCGCGGCGGCGGGGTATGGGCTGACCTGGCTGTTCGGCATGAATGGTGCGGCCGCATGGATCGCCGGTGCTATTGTCGCTGCGGCCGTCTTTACGGCGCTGTTGCACCATTACGGCTGGCGCAAGCCGATCAATCACGTGTTCGACGACTGGATCTTCTCGCGGCAATATGTCCATGGCCAGCGGCCGAAGATGAAGGCGCGCGTCGATGAATTTGCCAAGGTGATCGTGGCCCGCGCACAGAAGGCCGATGTCGACGAGATCGTGATCGTCGGCCACTGCCTCGGTGCGGCGCTGGTAATGGAGGCGGTGGCGCGCGCGCTCGCGCTCGACCCGGATCTGACCCAACATGGCCCGACCATCTGCGTGATGACGGTGAGCGCGACCATCCCGAAATTCTCGTTGCATCCCGCGGGCAAGAGCGTGCGCGAGGCAACGCACCTCGTCGCCGACACGCCGGCGATCCGCTGGACCGAATATCATGCCCGCGACGACGTCATCAGTTTCTACCGCTTCGACCCGGTGACCTTGAAACGCCGCAGCCGCGATCGCGACGAGGGCAGGCCGAACATCCGCCGCGTCCAGATGCATGCCATGATGGGCAGGGAGCAGTTCAAGCGCTATCGCTTCAGCTTCATGCGCATCCACTATCAGATGGTGATGGGCAATCAGTGCCGCGCGCCCTATGACTATTGCATGGTGATCTGCGGTCCTCTGCCGTTTGAAGAGATCACTGCGGGCGAAGGTGGCCTCAAGCGCTTTGGTGCGGATGGCGCGCTGCTGGATATGCCGCTGTCCAAGACCTCATCCTCTCAATCGCAAGCCGGGGCATCCGTGAATGCCGCATGATGGCCTGATCGGACGACAATGACCGCGTCACTTCTTGGAACATATGTCTGGGCGATCGGCCTGATCGCCTGGTTCATCATTCGCTACCCTTATGCGCGCAAGGCTCGCCGCACGGCGACATTGCGCGCGGTCGGCTGGAGCCGTGAACGCATCCTGCTGGCAATCGCCACTATCGGCCTGTTCGTGGTACCGCTGATCTGGCTGGTGACCGGCTGGCCTGCCGCGTTGAACTATCAGCTGAATTATGCGGCGGTCGTGGTCGGCGGCGCGCTCTATGTGCTGTCGCTCTGGCTGTTTCGCCGGTCGCACAAGGATCTCGGCCGGCAGTGGTCGGCCAGCCTGGAAATCCGCGAGGCTCACCAGATCGTGCGTGCTGGCGTCTATCGCAGCATCCGCCATCCGATGTATGCCTCGTTCTGGTTGTGGGCATTGGCGCAGGCGTTCCTGCTGCCGAATGCCGTGGCCGCGCTGGGCGGACTGGTCGCGATCGCGATCCTGTTCTTCACCCGTATCGACTATGAAGAGCGCATGCTGATCGAGGCATTTGGCGACGACTACCGGGCCTATATGCGCGAGACCAAGCGCATCATTCCGGGCATCTACTGACGCGGCACCAGACCGCCGAACAGATCGAGGAGAGGGGAACGACCATGACTGATATCACATCCGGACTTGAACTGCGTTCGCTCATCAAAAACAGCGGAGAGCTGGAAATCTCGCTGCAGCAGGTGGCGATCCCGGCGCCGGGTCCCGACGAGGTCGTGGTGCGCATCGAGGCTGCGCCGATCAATCCGTCCGATCTTGGTCTCCTGCTTGGTGCGGCCGATCCGGCCAGCGCAAAAGCCTCCGGCTCTGGCGCATCCTCGGTGGTCACCGCGACCGTGCCGCAGGCCAATATGAAAGCGATGGGCGGCCGTCTCGACGAGTCGATGGCGGTCGGCAACGAGGGCGCCGGCACCGTGGTGAAGGCCGGATCGTCCGAGGCCGCGCAGGCGCTGCTGGGCAAGACCGTCGCCATGATCGGCGGCGCGATGTATGCGCAGTATCGCGTCATCAAGGTCAAGGAATGCCTGCCACTGCCCGAGGGCACGACCGCCACCGAGGGCGCATCCTGCTTCGTCAATCCGCTGACCTCGCTCGGCATGGTCGAGACCATGAAGCGGGAAGGGCACACGGCGCTGGTGCATACGGCTGCTGCGTCCAATCTCGGTCAGATGCTCAACAAGATCTGCCAGAAGGACGGCATCGATCTCGTCAACATCGTTCGCAGCGAGGAGCAGGAAAAACTGCTGCGCGGCATTGGCGCGAAATATGTCTGCAATTCGACGTCGCCGACCTTCATGGAAGACCTGACGGCCGCATTGATTGCCACCAATGCCACGCTGGCCTTCGACGCCACCGGTGGCGGCAAGCTTCAGGGCCAGATCCTGCAGGCGATGGAAGTCGCTGCCGTCAAGGCAATGAAGGTCTATAGCCGCTACGGCTCGACGACGCACAAGCAGGTCTATGTCTATGGCCGACTGGATCTGCGTCCGATCGAATTCGTCCCGGCCGGCATGGCCTGGGGCATGGGCGGCTGGCTGCTGTTTCCATTCCTGCAGAAGATCGGCGCCGCCGATGCCGCCAGGCTCCGCGCCCGCGTGGTCGCCGAACTCAAGACCACCTTCGCCAGCCACTACACCAAGGTGATTTCGCTCGAAGGCGTGTTGCAGCTCGACAATCTCCGGGCCTATGCGAAGCGCGCCACCGGCGAGAAGTATCTGATCAATCCGAACATGCCGGGATGACACTCGCCGATCAGTCTGCCGGCGTCGTTACGCACGGCGCGCGGCTCTTGCTGCGCCATCCGCCGTATCTGTACTACATGGTATCGCGCAGCTTCTCGCGCTTCGCGTCGCAGATCGCTGCTGTCGCGGTCGGTTGGCAGATCTATGATCTGACCGGCAGCGCGTTTCAGCTTGGCATGGTCGGTCTCGCGCAATTCGTACCGATGCTGGCGCTGGTCTTCGTCGCGGGCCATATCGCCGACCGCTATGATCGCCGCCGCGTGGTGCAGATCTGCCAGATGCTGCAGGGGCTGATGGCGATCCTTCTGGCCTGGGGCACTTATGCCGGCTGGATCACCGTGCCACAGATTTTCGTGGCGCTGGTGGTGATTGGCGCTGCCACGGCCTTCGAGGCGCCGGCCGGTTCGGCGCTGTTGCCCGGCGTCGTGCCGGAAGGTCATCTGCAGAAGGCGACGGCGCTCTCGACGGGCGTGTTTCAGGTGGCGATGATTTGCGGTCCGGCGCTTGGCGGCATCGCCTATGCGCTGTCGCCGTCGACGCCCTATGTGCTGATGGCGGCATTCTGGCTGATCGGCGGTCTGCTCAACAGCGCCATCCGACTGGAGCGCGAAGTGGCAGTGAAGGATCCTCCGTCGCTGCGGACCTTGTTCGCCGGAGTCGGCTTCGTGCGCAGCAATCCGGCGATCCTCGGCACCATTTCGCTCGATCTGTTCGCGGTGCTGCTCGGCGGCGCCACCGCGCTGCTCCCGATCTATGCGCGCGATATCCTGCAGACCGGTCCGTGGGGTCTCGGCCTCATGCGCGGGGCGCCGGCCGTCGGTGCGCTGCTGACGACCATCGTGCTGACGCGCTGGTCGATCAATCGCCGGGTGGGCATGCGGATGTTCCAGGCCGTCATCATCTTCGGCCTTGCCACAGCAGTGTTCGCGGTGTCGCAATGGCTGTGGTTGTCGATCGCTGCGCTCGCGGTACTCGGCGCGGCCGATACGGTCAGCGTGGTGATCCGTTTCTCGCTGGTGCAGCTCGCGACCCCCGACGATATGCGCGGCCGGGTCGGCGCGGTGAACTACCTGTTCATCAACACATCGAACCAACTCGGCCAGTTCGAAAGCGGCGTCACCGCCGCATTGTTCGGTACTGTGCCTGCTGCCTTGATCGGCGGCCTCGGCACCGTCGCCATTGCGCTGCTGTGGATGCGGCTGTTCCCGACGCTGCGCAATGTTGAACGGCTGGAGTAATACTGCCCGCATATCGCTGCGCTTATGTGGGCTGGATTTGAACGCGACGTCGACAGGATAGGCCATGCCTTCGGATATCGTTTTATTGGCAGGCCCGCTGGTCAGGGCGTCGAGCTGGCAGCCGACGGCCGGGGAGCTCAGCGCGCGCGGATGGCGCGTGCATGTCCCCGAGGTTTTATCGGACGATCAGCCGCCGCCCTCATGGCGCGAATGGAGCACGCATGTGCTCAGGCAACTCCCGCCGCTCCGGGCACCCGTTGTTGTTGGTCACAGCTCCGCCGGCACATTGGCCGTGGAACTGGCTATTCGTCTCGGCGCGAGCGGCGTCATCATCGTGGATGGCGATGTTCCGCCGCGACATGGGCCTGCCGTGCCGGTTCGGCCGTCGCTCCGCGATCTCGTCAGAAGCCTTGCCGATGACGACGGAATGCTGCCGGTCTGGTCGCGCTGGTTCGATGCCGATGCGCATCGCAAGTCGCTGGTCGGAGTCGATCGTCTTGCAAACGATCTGAAAGCATTCGCTGAATTCGAGGCTGGCCTGCCACGCATGACCATCAGTTGGTTTGATGACACTATCGAGCTGGCACCGTGGGATCACATCCCGGCGGGCTTCATCCAGACCTCGGCGATCTATGATCATGCTGCCGAGGAAGCGCATCGTCGCGGCTGGCCCTGTATCCGGCTGGACGGCACCCATCTGCATCCGACGCTTAAGCCGGACGAGACGTCGGAGGCGATCGTTGCGATCATCAAGCGTCTCGCAGAGTCGCCCAGCAGCTAGCTAGAGCTCACAAGCCGTGGGGCGTTTGTAAGACGGGTAGGGTGAAGGCGCGATGGCACCGGAGCGAAACCCATCAATAATCCGGCATGACATCGATGGGTTTCGCTACGTTCTACCCATCCTACGAGTAGCTTAATTGCACGCCTCCACATTCGTCAGCCCGATCCGCATGTCGCGCGACACCAGCCGGCAGCCGGGACGCACCGGACGGCAGCCGGCATTGTCGCAGACGATCTGGCCGGACGGCTGCGCGCGCGGGGCGCGGGCCTGAATTTGCGGGCGATCAAGCTCATCGTGCTCGCGGCGCGGCACGTTTCGTTTGGCCTCGTTGCGGCTGCGCCTCTTTTCGCATTCATTGTCGTCGTTCAGGAAGGTGCCAGCGCGGCATGTGATTTTCACGCAGCGGTCGCCGTCTGCCTCGGAGCCATGCGCGCAGACCAGCGGGCAGACGCGGGACGACCTGCCTTTGATCGCGTCGAGCGCATCGGTGCTGACCGCCTTGGCATCGAATTTGGTCGACGCGTAGCGATTGAAGCGTTCGAGCGACTTGCGGGAAGCCGTAGTCCATGTGTTGTCGACCGATCCCTGCAGGCAGCCCACCCGCTGAAGCTCGATCTGGACCTGACGGGGCAGATCGGCTGGCGCGGGTGTTCGTGACACATCGGCCGTGGGGGCAGGGAGTGTCGCCAACTGCGGTCCGGTGGCAGGCGTGTCCGGCTTGCCGGCATCGACCCTGGCTTCGGCTGCCGCGCGGGCGCGCTCGCCGGCGGCGGCGCGTTCCTGTTCGGCAGTTTTGACTTTCTCGGCGGCGATCCGGGCATCCTCGGCGGCCTTGGCATCGGCCGCTGCCTTGGTCTGTTCGGCCTTTCTGGCACCCTCAGTGGCCAGACGGGCTTTCTCTTCAGTGGCGAGGCGGGCTTTCTCTGCGGCGGCGGAATGGGCGTCCTCTGCGGCGAGCTTCGCCAGCTGGGATTTTGCCAGCGACGCGTAGAAGCCGTCGGGGTGCTGCGTCAAGAACGCGGTCCAGCCGTCTCGGGTGGCCAGTTGCAGGACCAGTTCGTAATCGCGGCGGGTTTCCGCCTGGGCGCTGACGGTGGGCGAGGTCGCGACGGCAGCCACCGGGACCAGCGGCACGTCGTCGCCGCCGAGCGAACCGTAGACATAGGGTTCCTGGCGGTTGCTGGTGGTCTTCATGACGTCATCGCGGACAAAGCCGAAGGCCTTGCGCAGGTCGAGGCCGGGCGTCGCGATATGGCGGATCAGCGCGGCCGTGAAGGGGCTGTTCTTGCTGTCGCCATCCAGTGCGGTCGAGCCGGCCTTGGCCGAATAGGCGATCAGTGTGTTGGGGCTGGCCGGTTCCACCTTGGCGAGGCCGCGGGAGATCGCGCGCGATGTGGTTGTGCGCTTCATATTCTTGACGAAGGGGTTGTCGCGGCAGGCATCGAGGATCACCAGCCGCAGCTTTCTGGCTGGCTCGATGGTCACGAGGATGCGCTCCAGCGAGAACGCCTCGTCATAGACGTCGGTGTCGCGTTCCAGCAGCGCGTCGGTCGGAATGAGGTAATTGGTGCCATCGACCTCGATGCCATGGCCGGCGAAATAGACCAGCGTGACGTCCGCATCGCGCGCCTTGTCCGCGAAATCGCGCAAGGTCCGGCGCATCTCGGTCGCCTTCAGATCCCGTCGGGCTTCGACGATGTCGAAATTCGCGGTCTTCAAGGTCTCGGTCATCGCCGCGGCGTCGTTGGCCGGGTTGGCGAGCTTGACCACATTCTGGTAGGCCGAGTTGCCGATCACCAGTGCGACGCGTTTATCCGCGAAGGCCGACTGACTGAGCAAGCTCAAGCCGAAGACTACGGAAGCCACAAGACCAAGGTTGCGCATCGGAAGCCCCGCAAATTGCAACGGTCGCATTTGAGCAGCCTGGCCAGACGTCTCATATCAGTCGGGACTGGCGTGCGCGGTTTATCTTACGTGGTTTGTCGCGCAACACTCTCCGCAGGTTCGATCGCAGCGGTGTTTCGCGCGTCATCCATTTGAGCGATATCAGCATAACGAAGATGTGTTTGGGCGGGCGAGGCGGAGTGCCGGTTTGGGTCGATTGCGGCAATCAAATGCAGTTCATGCACTTGCATCTTTTGCCGGGATAGGTGACAGGTTTCAGATGCGCTCCGCGCTTTTTGGAAGCAGTTATTCAGGGGATATCTCATGGCCACCTACAGCGTTGCCGTCATTGTCGGCAGCCTCCGCAAACAGTCGTTCTCGCTCAAGATCGCGCATGCATTAGCCAAACTGGCGCCGGCGTCGCTGCAGCTCAATATCGTGACGCTGAACGACCTGTCATTCTTCAATCAGGATCTGGAAGCTGCCCCGCCGGCTGACTGGGTCAAGTTCCGTGAGACCATCCAGTCGTCCGACGCTGTCATTTTCGTCTCTCCAGAATATAACCGCTCGGTTTCGGGTGTCCTGAAGAACGCCATCGACGTCGGTTCGCGGCCCTATGGCAAGAGCTCGTTCCTCGGCAAGCCCACCGGCATCGTGGTTAGCTCGCCCGGTCCGATCGGTGGCCTGGGTGCAGCCCTCACCTTGCGCCAGACCCTGCCGGGGATTGTCGGTCCCATCATGCAACAGCCTGAAATCTATCTGAATGCCGTCGGCGACGCGTTCAACGAACAGGGCGAGATCGCCAAGGAATCGATCCGGCCGGTGCTACAGGCCTATATCGACGCCTTCGCCGTTTGGGTCGACAAGCTGAAGAAATAAGCCGCGCAAATTCAGGTTGCGGCCCGGTTGTTAGGTTCGCCTTAACCGGGCCGTCGCATTTTCGGGCATGGTCAAGCATACTCGCCTCAAATCGATCCTCACCGGGCTCGTGCTCTATGCACTGGCGGCGATGATGATCAGCTATTTCGGGGTCAATGCCTATACCGGCAAATACGGCCTCAATGCGCGGCAGGAGCTCGATCAGGAGATCGTCGCGTTGACCTCCGAACTGGTGCAGTTGAAGAAGGAGCGCGCCAGGGCCGAGCAGCGCGTGGCGCTGCTGCGATCTGCCGGACTCGATCCCGACATGCTCGACGAGCGCGCGCGCTACCAGCTCGACTACGCGCATCCGCGCGACCTCGTGAAGGTCATCAAGCCAAACTGAGAGTCATTCTTCAGCTTGCTTCAGCACGGCGAGTCGTCCTCGCGTGAAGCAACACAGCTTTGCATCAAAGCTATGGATCGCTGGCGCCTGCGCGTCGTGACGATGATATGACCACGACGCGCGCTTCTATTCCTCAAATTACAAAACCGTTCCAATTCGATTTCGAAAGTTTCACGCCTTCGCTGCAGTGCGAAACAACAGTGTGGCATTCCGCGCGACGCAATCCCTTTCATGGCGCAAGCACTTGGAGTAGGAAGGGCCATTCACTCTCGCATCCGGAATTTTCATGGCCGCACCGAAGAAAAGCGTCGCTCCCGCAGGGCAGGCAACGAGCAATGGCGCAACCCCGTCATCGCCGCCAGATTTCACCCGCGATCAGGAGATGCACGCGCTTCGCGACATGCTGCTGATCCGCCGTTTCGAGGAGAAGGCTGGCCAGCTCTACGGCATGGGCGCGATCGGCGGTTTCTGCCATCTCTATATCGGCCAGGAAGCCATTGTCGTTGGCATGCAGATGGCATTGAAGGACGGTGATCAGGTCATCACCGGCTATCGCGACCATGGTCACATGCTGGCCTGTGGCATGGACGCCAACGGCGTCATGGCCGAGCTCACAGGGCGCAAGGGCGGCTACTCCAAGGGCAAGGGTGGCTCCATGCACATGTTCAGCCGCGAGAAGAACTTCTACGGCGGCCATGGCATCGTCGGCGCGCAGGTCTCGCTCGGAACGGGTCTCGCTTTCGCCAACCGTTACCGCGGCAATGATCTCGTCAGCCTCGCTTACTTCGGCGATGGCGCGTCGAACCAGGGCCAGGTCTATGAGAGCTTCAACATGGCGGAGCTGTGGAAGCTCCCGGTGATCTACATCATCGAGAACAATCGCTACGCCATGGGTACCTCGGTGACGCGCTCCTCGGCTCAGACCGATTTCTCCAAGCGCGGCGTCTCCTTCAACATTCCGGGTGAGCAGGTGGATGGCATGGACGTCCGCGCCGTGAAGGCCGCCGGCGACCGTGCGGTCGCCTGGTGCCGCGCCGGCAAAGGTCCGTTCATTCTGGAAATGCAGACCTATCGCTATCGCGGCCACTCGATGTCCGATCCGGCCAAGTACCGCACCCGTGAGGAAGTCGACAAGGTTCGCCACGATCAGGACCCGATCGAGCAGGTGCGCAACCGTCTGCTGGCCGCTGGCGTGACCGAGCAGGACCTCAAGGCGATCGATGCCGAGGTGCGTGACATCGTCAACGCATCGGCGGATTTCGCGCAGCAGGATCCTGAGCCCGATGCATCCGAACTTTACACCGATGTGTACCGCTAAGCGCGCGGCTTAAAGACCGATCTGGAGTTATAATGGCCATTCAAGTTCTGATGCCCGCGCTGTCCCCGACCATGGAGAAGGGCAACCTCTCCAAATGGCTCAAGAAGGAAGGCGATACGATCAAGTCCGGCGATGTGATCGCCGAAATCGAAACCGACAAGGCGACGATGGAAGTCGAGGCGACCGATGAAGGAACGCTCGGCAAGATCCTGATCCCGGAAGGGACCAACGACGTCGCGGTTAACACGCCGATCGCGACCATTCTCGCCGACGGCGAAGATGCATCCGCTGCAGCGAGCGCACCGGCCCCCGCGAAGCAGGAGAAGGCCGCAGAATCCGCGCCGCCTGCTGCGGAAGCCAAATCCGCTCCGGCTCCGAAGGAAGAGGCAACTGCACCAGCAGCTCCGACGGCTGCGATCCAGCCCGATCCCGAAATCCCTGAAGGCACCGAAATGGTGACCATGACCATCCGCGAAGCGCTGCGCGACGCGATGGCCGAAGAAATGCGCCGGGATGAAGACGTCTTCATCATGGGCGAGGAAGTCGCCGAATATCAGGGCGCGTACAAAGTCACCCAGAACCTGCTGCAGGAATTCGGCGCACGCCGCGTCATCGACACGCCGATCACCGAGCACGGTTTCGCCGGTGTCGGCGTCGGCGCGGCGATGTCCGGCCTGAAGCCGATCGTCGAATTCATGACCTTCAACTTCGCCATGCAGGCGATCGACCAGATCATCAACTCCGCCGCCAAGACGCTGTACATGTCCGGCGGCCAGATGACCTGTCAGATCGTGTTCCGTGGTCCCAACGGCGCTGCGGCGCGCGTTGGCGCCCAGCACAGCCAGGACTACTCGGCCTGGTATTCGCAGATCCCCGGCCTCAAGGTCGTCGCACCCTATAGCGCCGCCGACTACAAGGGCTTGCTCAAGGCTGCGATCCGCGATCCGAACCCGGTGATCTTCCTCGAAAACGAAATGCTCTACGGGCATTCCGGTGAGGTGCCGAAGCTCGACGACTACATCGTGCCGATCGGCAAGGCCAAGGTTGCACGGGTTGGCAAGGACGTGACGTTGATCTCGTGGTCGAACGGCATGACCTATGCCCTGAAAGCCGCCGAAGAACTCGCCAAGGAAGGCATCGAGGCGGAGGTCATTGACCTTCGCACGCTGCGTCCGCTCGACACCGACACCATCATCGAGTCCGTAAAGAAGACCTCGCGCGCCGTGACGGTGGAAGAAGGCTGGCAACAGTCGGGTGTGGGTGCCGAAATTGCCGCACGCATCATGGAGCACGCGTTCGACTATCTCGATGCGCCGGTGGCGCGCGTGTCGGGCAAGGATGTGCCTATGCCTTACGCCGCCAATCTTGAAAAGCTTGCGCTGCCGTCGGTGGCTGACGTCGTGGCTGCGGCCAAAGCCGTTTGCTATCGGTGAACCATGGCAGGTCCGAAGGAACAGCCACTGCCGCCAGATGTCATGAACCGCGAGGACGCCACTGAAGTCCTGCGCGCATTCGTGCTGGATGGTGGGCTGTCCATCGCCTTCATGCGTGCCTTCGAGGAGCCCGACATGTGGGGGCTCCTGCTGGTCGACATCGCGCGCCATGCCGCACGCGCCTATGCGCGTGAGGCCAACTATTCCGAGGACGAGGCGCTGAACCGCATCGTCGAAATGTTCGAAGCTGAAATCGCGCGTCCGACTGACATGGGCAACACCACGCCGCGGTCGCAACAAGGTCACTGACAATGCCAATCAACATTCTGATGCCTGCGCTGTCGCCCACGATGGAAAAGGGCAACCTTGCCAAGTGGCTCAAGAAAGAGGGCGACAAGGTAAAGTCTGGCGACGTGATCGCCGAGATCGAGACCGACAAGGCGACGATGGAAGTCGAAGCTGTCGACGAAGGCACCATCGCCAAGATCCTGGTGGCGGAAGGTACGCAGGATGTTGCGGTGAACGCCATCATCGCGGTGCTCGCCGCCGACGGCGAGGATGTGAAGGCCGCAGGTTCGGGGGCAGGGGCCGACAAGCCGAAGCCCGCGCCCGCTGCCGAAGCGCCCGCACCGAAGCCTGCTGCCGTTGCACCTGCGCCGGCTGCTTCTCCCGTAGCGAAGGCACCGGCCGCTGCGCCAGCTCCGCAGCCTGCCGCCTCGCAGAGCAATGGCGCGCGCGTGTTCTCGTCACCGCTGGCGCGGCGTCTCGCCAAGGACGCCGGCATCGAACTCGGCCGCATCACCGGGTCGGGTCCGCATGGACGCGTGGTCGCCGCGGATGTCGAGAAGGCGAAGTCCGGTCAGGGCCTAAAGCCTGCAGCTGCTGCGGGTGCTTCCGCCGGTGCAACAGGGGCGATCGGTGCGCCTGCAATGTCCGATCAGCAGATTCTCGGGCTGTACGAGGAAGGCGGTTACGAAAGCGTGCCGCATGACTCGATGCGCCGCACGATTGCGCAGCGCCTCACCGCAGCCACCAATTCGATGCCGACCTTCTATCTCACCGTCGATTGCGATCTCGGCAAGCTCAGCGCCGCGCGCGAGGAGATCAATGCTGCGGCCGGCAAGAACGCGGATGGCAAGCCGCTCTACAAGCTCTCGGTCAATGATTTCGTCATCAAGGCGATGGCCATCGCGCTGCAGAAGATTCCGGAAGCGAACGTGTCGTGGACGGAAGCAGCGATGCTCCGTCACAAGCATTCGGACATCGGCGTCGCAGTGGCGCTGCCGTTTGGCCTGATCACGCCGATCATCCGTCAGGCCGAGATCAAGACGATTTCGCAGATCTCAAACGAGATGAAGGATCTCGCCGCCCGCGCTAAGGCCAAGAAGCTCAAGCCGAACGAATATCAGGGCGGCTCGTCCTCCGTCTCGAACCTCGGCATGTACGGCATCAAGGATTTCACTGCGGTGATCAATCCGCCGCAGTCCTCGATCCTTGCGGTCGGCACGGGTGAGGAGCGGGCAGTGGTCCGCAACGGCCAGATCGTCGCTGCGACCATGATGAGCGTGACCCTGTCCTGTGACCATCGTGCCATAGATGGCGCGCTCGGCGCGGAACTGATCACGGCCTTCAAGAAACTGATCGAAAATCCGGTGATGATGGTGGTGTAACGCAAAAGCGATTTGGGATGTTATGACCGAAAAGCCATTTCTGTCTCAAGTCGCCGATCTTTTGTCGGCCGTATCCTCGTTCGCTTGGCCGGTCCTTCTTGCCGTCTTAATTTATGCTTTGAAGGATAGGTTGCGAGAAGTCGTGACCGTTGCCATTCGTCGGATTGAGCAGGCCACGGATATTGAGTTCGGCTCGCTTAAGCTGAAAGGGGCGACCGTCACGCAAAGCGGTGAGGTCTTGAGAGGCGATAGTGCGTCAATCGAATTGGCCCCAGCTCGAAAGGCAGATGTTGATAAACGTCTAGATATTTACTCGTCGCGGCGCAGTCTGATGGTCGTCCACACAATTAAGCCGGTCGAGCCTGCCGAATTCGTGGACGGGTACAGAGTATTCGGTGTTTCAGTTTTTTTGAGACCACATAGAAATTTCGGAAAACTGAATGACGTAAAAAGTGTGACGTACTATCTCGGCGATAAATGGGGCGAAGGAAAATTTGGCTCAAAGTACGTGATTAAAAATGGAAATGAGCAGTTCGCTATGACAGCGCAGATGTATGGTGCTTGTCTTTGTACTGCTGAGATCGAGTTTCACGACGGTGCCAAGATTGAGGTCGATAGATATCTCGACGTTGAGATGGCGCCGGCTTTTGGCATTCCTTTGGATAAGGCGCGTGAGTAGATATCTACAAGCGAAGTCGCATCCACCCTCTCCCACAAGGGGAGAGGGAAGAAAGAGCAGAGTAGAAAATGGCTGACAATTCCTTCGACGTCGTCGTCATCGGCTCCGGTCCCGGCGGCTATGTGACGGCGATCCGCGCCGCGCAGCTCGGCTTCAAGACGGCGATCGTCGAGAAGGCCTATCTCGGCGGTATCTGCAACAACTGGGGCTGTATCCCGACCAAGGCCCTGCTGCGCTCTGCGGAGATCTATCACTATTTCCAGCACGCCAAGGATTACGGCCTGTCGGCAGACAACGTCTCGTTCGACATCAAGGCGGTGATCGCGCGCTCGCGTGGTGTCGTGAAGCGCCTCAGCGGCGGTGTCGAATATCTGATGAACAAGAACAAGATCTCGATCATCTGGGGTGACGCGACCCTGGATGCGCCGGGCAAGTTCACTGTCAAGAAGACGGAAGCCGCAGCGCCGAAGGGCGCGCTCGGGGCAGGCAGCTACACCGCCAAGCACATCATCGTCGCCACCGGAGCACGCCCCCGCGTGCTGCCAGGTCTTGAGCCCGACAAGAAGCTGGTCTGGACCTATTTCGAGGCGATGAACCCGGACAAGATGCCGAAGTCGCTGCTGGTGGTCGGCTCCGGCGCCATCGGCATCGAATTCGCGTCGTTCTACAAGACCATGGGCGCCGACGTGACTGTGGTCGAGGTGCTGCCGCAGATTCTGCCGGTGGAAGACGCCGAGATCGCCGGTTTCGCTCGCAAACAGTTCGAGAAGCAGGGCATCAAGATCATGTCCGGCGCGAAGGTGACCAAGCTCGACAAGAAATCGGATTCGGTCACCGTGACCATCGAAGATGGCAAGGGGGCTACCCAGCAGCTCACCGTCGACCGTGTCATCTCGGCGGTCGGCGTGGTCGGCAATATCGAAGGCTTCGGCCTAGAGAAGCTCGGCGTGAAGACCGAGCGTGGCTGTATCGTGATCGACAAATACGGCAAGACCAACGTGCCCAGTATCTATGCGATCGGCGACGTTGCCGGCCCGCCGATGCTCGCCCACAAGGCCGAGCATGAGGGCGTGATCTGCGTCGAGGCCATTAAGGGGATGAACCCGCATGCAATGGACAAGTCGCTGATTCCCGGCTGTACCTATTGCCATCCGCAGGTGGCCTCGGTCGGCCTCACCGAAGCCAAGGCCAAGGAAGCCGGCAAGGATATCCGCGTCGGCCGCTTCCCCTTCGTCGCCAATGGCAAGGCCATCGCCCAGGGCGAGGACCAAGGCATGGTGAAGGTGATCTTCGACAAGAAGACCGGCCAGCTGCTCGGCGCCCATATGGTCGGCGCTGAAGTCGTCGAGATGATCCAGGGCTTCGTGGTCGCCATGAACCTGGAGACGACCGAGGAAGAGCTCTTCCACACCATCTTCCCGCATCCGACCATCTCGGAAACGATGAAGGAAGCGGTGCTGGATGCTTATGGCCGGGTGCTGAACACTTAGTCGAACCCAGTTCTGACCAACAACTCAGCTCGCCGCTTCGTGATAGCAGGCGGGCTGAAAGCTCTGCTTCCCAACTTTATCTGCTGTTGGGGCCGGACGCTGAAAGGCGTCGTCGGTCCAACAGAACGCCGATTAAGCGTCGGCGAAATGATTGGGAGCCTTCCATGAAAGCATTCATCGCCACGGTCCTCGTCGCGACCGTTGTTGCGACGATGGTCGCGGATGCGGCGAGCGCTTCTGAACGCAAGCACGCGCGCCGTCACGTCCAGCAACCGGGCACGAGCACTCGAATCGATCCACGCGAGGCTTATGACTACTATCCGGGTTGGGGACGCGAGGCGGTGCCAATTTATGGTGTCTATCCGGGCCTGATCTATGGTGGTGCGACGTCCGCGCCGGCCGGACGCTAGAGCAATCCGCTGCAAGCAAAGGCCGGCCCGCGCGGCCGGCTTTCGGCTTCGTTTTTCAAGCAGGTCCTGCTTCAGATGGTTGCTGCCGGGCAACGAATGTTGCCGGCCTGCCACAGTCCCTCAAGATTTAACCCTGTCGTGCTGTGGGTATTGCAACCGCCGCTATTTGGCCACACGCCTTCGTGAAATCATTTCTCACCGGCCAGAAGGCTGGAGCGCTTTGTTGATCGGCGGGATGTCAGTGGGATTGTCCCGGATCGCCGAAGCGGCCTGAGAAACCAGGTTCGCGATGGACGCCAAGACGAACATCAAGTCGCGTTTGCCTAGCCGTCATATGACGGAGGGCCGGGAGCAGGTGGTGCGTGGCGCGCTCCCGTCCGTGATGAGTCCGGCTATGCCGCAGGGTGAACGGTTCGTCGCTGGCCAAGCGCTGTGCGCGGCAGCATCTCGTGCCGTCGAAATCTTCAAAAAGACACCATATCGCACCGATTCAAAGCGGGTAAGCCGTTATGTCGCCAAAGACATATTGGAAGTTGCCGACATACCGTTGCTGAAGTCGACATCGCTCGATCACAGCCGGTCGCGGGGAGCGTGCCTCACTGCGACGGGACAGATGATCGCGGAGAAAATGAAGCCCGTGACGCGGAATTCCCATCAGGACGTCGTTCGTTCTGCCGACAAGCCGATCGCCATTGGCAGGCACACAGTCGGATCGAAGGGGAATCTGGCTTTCGACATCCTCGATTCGGATAACGGCGCGCCCGTTCGGGGCGGCGCCGACGCGGGCACCTTTAACGTAAAATTGACTGACAAAGAATTGGCCGCGCACCCGACCAAGGGCGCGCGTCGCGCGACTAACCATACGTCAGGGACGCTGTGGAAATATGCCCGGCAGGCTGGATCGGCCATTGGTGGCACCGTGTCCAAGCCCGGCTGGGCCCACGAGAAATACTGTAATGCGGATATTTGAGCGTACCGTTTTTGTAGCGTTTGCTTTGGGTGCCGCGTCAGTGGCCGCGCCGGGCTTTGCCTTTGATGGTGCTCCGGTTGGCAGCAGTGACGCTGCGTTGCCGGTTGTAACGACCATTCCCGGTGCTGCCCCGGTCTTGAAAAAGTCCGCCAAGCCAGACACTTCGCTGACCGCGCTTCAATACGCCGCCGAAGGCGGTCATCCGATCGCCCAGTGGAAACTCGGCCGGATGTATGCCGACGGTAATGGCGTGGCGCAGGACGACCTGCGCGCCTTCGAATATTTCAGCCGTATCGCCAACGCTCATGCGGAGGACTCGCCGTCCGCGCCGCAGGCGACCATCGTCGCCAATGCCTTCGTGGCCCTTGGCCGCTATTACCTCGACGGTATTCCGAATTCGAAGATCAAGGCCGACACTGAACGCGCACGTGAGATGTTCTCCTACGCTGCGTCCTATTTCGGCAATGCAGACGCCCAGTACGATCTGGCCCGCCTGTATCTGAAGGGAATCGGCACCCCGCGCGATACCAAGTATGGCGCCCGCTGGCTTGGCCTTGCGGCGCAGAAGGGCCAGCACCAGGCACAGGCGCTGCTCGGCCAGATGCTGTTCAACGGTGAATCGCTTCCGCGGCAGATGGCGCGCGGCCTGATGTGGCTGACGCTGGCCCGCGACAATGCCGGCCCGGACGACACCTGGATCCGCGACAGCTACAACAAGGCTATCGCGAAGGCCTCCGAAGACGACCGGGCCATGGCGCTCCAGATGCTCGAGCACTGGGTGCAGGGCAAGCGGGACTGAAGTTCTCTAGGCGTCCCGCTCCGTCGTTTGCTTCGCTTGCGGTAGTGAGCGGGCAGTGCGGGACGGCGTGGCCGTCAGGGGCGCCGGCGCCTCTGGATGCAGATCATGATCACAATGATCGGTATCGTAAGCGCGGCCCAGGATAGCCCCCACCAGACGCCGCCATGACCGATCAGAGCCGAGATCAGGCCGAACACGGTGAGAATTGCGATCGCGGTCGGCCACCGCCAGAGATGCACAAATCCGCGACGTGATCTGGTGGTGATCATTCGGCTGCCTGTCCCGACAGCGGCGCGGAAGCGGTATTGCTGGTGACCAGTTCGTTTTCCGCTGCGGGAACAACCGACGCGCGGCGCGTCCACCACAGATACAGGCCGCTGCCGAGCACCACGATGGTGACGAGATCGAGCAGCGCCCAGATGATCTTCAGTGGCATGCCGCCATAATCGCCGAAGTGCAGAGGACGCGAGACTTCCAGCGCGCGCAGGTACCACGGCATTGTCACGATATTGGTCAGCTCGCCAGTCCGGGCATCCACCAGCACGGGACTGAACAGCCGCGATGTAAGCGGCTCGCGGCCCTTGGTCCAGATCAGGTAGTGAAACGGCGAGCCGAATGTCGCGCCGGGAAAGACCACGCTGGTCGCAATCATGTCGGGCAGGGCAGCCCGGGTCTTGTCGAGGGCCCCCTGCGGTGAACTCAGCTCGGCGATTGAGGGCGTTGGCTTGCCCTGCATGGGCGCGAGCATCGCCTTCACGTCAGTCATCTGCCAAAGCCCGAACAGTGGCTTCGACAGTTCGTTGATGACACCAGTCGTACCGACCACAAGGGCCCATGCGAGTGTCACCACACCCAGCATGTTGTGCAGATCCAGCCATTTCAGCCGCGGCGAGCGATCGGCACGGACGGTACCGAAATCGAGCTTGCGCATGAACGGGCCGTAGATGACGACGCCGGATACGATGGCGATCACGAACAGCAGCGCCATAAATCCCATGAACAGTTCGCCGGGAAGGCCAGCAAAGAGATCGCGATGCAGCTTGAGGATCACGTCCATGAAGCGGACGCCGTCCTCGTCAAATGGCTTGGTCTGCTTGAGGATCTGCGCGGTATGGGCGTCGAACTTGATCCAGTGCGCGGACTTGCGGTTTTCCGTAAAGGCTTTCCAGGATGGCGCCATGGTGACGACGATCTTGGGTTCGTCGTCGTCAGAGAACATGAACAGGATGATCTCGTCCGGATACATTTTCCGGCTGATCTCAGCGAGGCGGTCGAGGCTGACGTTCGGCGTGTTCTCGGGAACGGATGCATAAGGCAGCGAGTCGTCCAGCAGATCGTTGATCTCGTCGCGGAACACCAGCGGAAGTCCGGTGACACAGATCAGCAGCAGGAAGGCCGTGCAGACCAGACTCGTCCACTTGTGGATCCAGAACCATTTTCGCAGCATCGATCGCGTCATGACGGAGTCCGTGAATTGCAGCGACCGCAGCAGATATCAGTGCCGCGGCCGCCCTGGATATCGATTGCGCAGCTCAGCCTACCAACGATAGCGCAGCGTCGCGATCACTTCGCGGCGCAGGCCGTAATAGCAGCCGTTGTCTTGACACAAGGTGACATAGGTCTTGTCGAATAGATTGGTGGCATTCACCTGCAGATTGAAGCCGTTGAACTGCTTGCCAAGGGCGGCCAGATCGTAGTGAAGCGCAGCGTCAAACAACGTCACCGACGGGACATAGAAGTCGTTGGCCGTTGTTCCCGGGGTTTCGCCGATGTAGCGCACGCCTCCTGACAGGCCGAAGCCATTGAGCGGGCCGCTGTGGAAGGTGTAGTCGGCCCAGGCCGTTGCAGAATTCATCGGCATGCCGATCGGATGCCTGCCAAACTGAGTCGGGTTGTTGGACTTCGTCACGACATTGTCGAGATAAGTGTAGGATGCAAGCACGGTCAGCTCGCTGTTGACCTCGGTCTTGGCCTCAAGCTCGACGCCACGCGATCGGACTTCGCCAGTTTGCACATTGGTTCGTGAGCCGCTGCGGATATGCGTCGGATCCGGATCAGGCGTCAGGACGTTCTGCTGCGTCAGATCGAACAAAGCGAGCGTATAGAGCGACTTTGCGTTCGGTTGATACTTGATGCCGGTTTCATATTGCTGTCCGCGCGTCGGCACGAAAGGATTGCCGAAATAGTCAGTGTTGGCGACCGGTTGGAACGACTCTGTGTATTGGATGTACGGTGCGATCCCGTTATCGAACTTGTACATCAGCGCGCCGCGCTTACTGACGGCAGTGTCGGATTTGTCCGCAATGGCGCGGGTGTTGCTCACCAGATTGTTGGAATCGGTGTGCGAGTCGGCCTGATCGCGGCGGATGCCGAGCAGGGCGATCCAGTTATCGAGCTTGATCTGGTCCTGTGCATAGAAGCCGTATTGATCGACCCGCTGCGCATTGATGGATGTCAGCGGAACGGTCGGTGTGGGTCCATAGATCGGATTTAGCGCATTGATGTTGGTCGCGGTGCCCGTTCCGTTACGAGCAGTGTCGGTCGCATTGCGGTAGTCGAAGCCGAACAGCACCGTATGTTCGAACGGCCCGAAGCGAAATTTGCCTTCCGCCTGATTATCGAGGGCGAACGAACGGATCGTCTCCTGAGTGGTGTAGGCGCCGCGCGACAGATTGGTTGGATTAGTCCCGACGTTGGGCGACACCGTCGCGAAGTCGGTCGAGTTGTCCATGTAGCGCAGGTTCTGTCGGACCGTCAGGCCGTGATCGAACTTGTGCTCGAACTGATAACCAATCGAGGCGTATTCGCGCGACGTGTGATCGAAGCCCGGCTGGCCCGAGAAGAAGCTCGTCGGGATATATTGCCCGTTATACGGCGTGATCGTGCCGATGCCGCGCGGCAGGAGCTGATTGTAGAAGCCGGCCCTCGGATCGCGCTGATAGGTGCCCTGAATCGTCAGCGTGGTCTGGTTGTCCGGCCGCCATGTCAGCGAGGGCGCGATGGAGACCCGCTGATAGCCCTGATAGTCGACCTGGCTGCCCACGTCATAGCCAGAGGCGGTCAGGCGATAGAGAAACTCTTTGTTCTTGTCGAGCGGGCCGCTGAGATCGACGCCTGCCTGGGCGCGGCCATAACTGCCGGTGGACACGAACATCTCGTGATAGGGTTCTTGGGTCGGGCGCTTGCTGACCGAATTGACGATGCCGCCGGGTGTGGCCTGGCCGTACAGGATCGACGCAGGTCCGCGCAGCACTTCGATACGTTCGAGATTGTAGGGCTCGACGATCGGATAGCCGAAAATGCCGAAATTCACGAGCCGCATGGAGTCGAGATACTGATCCGCAAGGAAACCACGAATATAGATGCCGTCGGTGCGCGCATCTGCGCCTGCAACTTCCGACCGCGTTCCCGGTACATAGCGCACAGCTTGCGCGACGCTCTGGACCGCCTGCGCCTGGATTTGATCCTGCGTCACGACCGAGATGGACTGCGGTGTTTCAATCAGAGGCGTATCGGTCTTGGTGCCCGTGCCGCTGCGCGTCGCAATGTAGCCATCGACATGGCCCCAGGCCGTTTCCGGTGCGCGCGCTGCAGGAGCAGGAGTTGGCTGTGCTTGCTGATTTGCTGACCGCGTGGCTGCCCGCCGCGCGCTTCGCGCGCTGGCACTTCGGCGCGCGTTCTGACTGCGACGTGCGGTCTGCTGTTGTGGTGCATCGACAGTGACGGCGGGCAATGTGGATTGGGCGTGAACTGCCGTGGTGAAGTCCGATGACAGAACGAGACAGCTTGCTGCCCCCAGCCAGATTGCATGTCTCCAGATTTTCTTTTCGTTGATCACTACGCTGCCCCGTCAATTGTGCAAAACGTCACAAGTCGTTTTGCAGCTTCGTGATTGACGGCCGCACGCAAGACAATCGGCAGCGAGCTGGAATAAATCCAATCTGATGAGGTGCCGGGCGGGGTGTGGCAAAATTAGCGCAGAATTAGCAGGACTTGTGTCCGGTGGAGTGTGGTGCGGCCTTTCTGCACGCGGGACCGCATCGCGTTTCCGCGATCGAAAGAGCTGCGCGTGGTTCGTTCCACGGCAGACTCATTGACGGGACGGGTATCAGGAGTTGGCAGTTGCCGCGCTACGCCGCCTCGAGATCCAGATCGACCCAGACCGGCACGTGGTCCGACGGCTTCTCCCAGGCGCGCACATACTTGTCGATGCCGACGTCGATGAGCTTGTCGCTGGCCTGCGGCGATAGCAGCAGGTGGTCAATGCGGATGCCCCAGTTCTTCTGCCAGGCGCCGGCCTGATAGTCCCAGAACGTGTACTGACCGGGCTCGTCGGTGACAGCGCGCAGGGCATCGGTCATGCCCAATCCGAGCAGGGACTGGAAGCTGGCGCGGGTTTCCGGTTTGAACAGCGCGTCGTTGATCCACGCCGCCGGGTTATGGACGTCTGCCGCCGCAGGGATGACGTTGAAGTCACCGGCGAGAATCAATGGCTCCTCGGTCTTCAGCCGCAGCTTGGTGAATTCCTGCAGCCGGGACATCCATTTCAGCTTGTAGGGGTACTTCTCGGTGTCGACCGGATTGCCGTTCGGCAGATACAGGCAGGCAACCCGAACCACGCCGGATTTCAGCGACACCACGCCTTCGATGAAGCGGGCATGAAGATCGTCGTCGTCGCCCGCCAGCCGAGGCGTGGCTTCCTCTAGGGGATATTTCGAGAGTAGGGCAACGCCGTTGAACGTCTTCTGGCCGTGCGTGACGACATTGTAGCCAAGTGCCTCAATGGGCTCGCGCGGAAACGCCTCATCGAGGCATTTGATCTCTTGCAGGCAGACGATGTCCGGCGAGCAATCGCGCAGCCACGTCAGCAGATGGTCCAGCCGCTGGCGGACAGAATTCACATTCCAGGTGGCAATTCTCATCTGCTGGGATTCCGGTAACAACAATGGCAAAAATACGTCAACGTGGCATACCATCATCCCCGCCAACATGATAAGCTTTAAGCCTAAAGCGCACAGACGCTGTCTTTAAAAGCTGCCATGGGCGGGAAACGGGGGCGACCCGATCTTCTGTACCAGGTGACATGGACCATATGAAGAAACGCACATCGATCGCTCTACTCGTTCTCGTCGGCGCCGTGGCGGTTGGCGCCTATGCGACGCGATCCTCCTGGATCGGGAACAATGTCAGCGCCCAGGCCCCGCAACGCGCGAGGGTCGTGTCTGTCGAACTGGCCAAGGCCGAGCGTAGGCCTGTTCCAGTCGATGTCGATGCAATCGGCACGGTAACTCCCATTTCCAGCGTGGCGCTGAAATCACGGGTCGAAACCACCATCACATCGGTTCATTTCGAAGACGGCGCCAAGGTCAAGGAAGGCGACCTCCTGTTCACCCTCGATTCGCGGCAGATCGATGCCCAGATCGAGCAGGCTGAAGGCACATTGGCCCGCGATCAGGCCCAACTGGCCGGCGCGGAACGTGACGTGCGGCGCTTTACCGACCTGATCGGGAAGGGCGCGACCACCCAGGTCAGTGTCGACAATGCCAAGACCCAATCTGACATCCTGGCCGGAACCATCCGGGCCGATCAGTCGGCGCTCGATAATCTCAAGGTCCAGAAGAGCTATACCATCATCCGCGCGCCGTTCTCCGGCCGGATCAGTGCAGCCAATGTGAAGGTCGGTAATTTCGTTCGCCCTGCGGACACCGCGCCGCTGGCGACCATCAACCAGATGGCGCCGGTCTACGTCTCCTTCGCCATTCCACAACGTGTGCTTGGCGATCTGCGCGAAGCGATGGCGGCGGGATCGACCTCGGTCATTGCGACCATCCCGAACAGCGGCCGGTCTGAAACCGGCAAGGTGGCGATGGTGGAAAACACCGTGGATTCCACCACCGGCATGGTCACCGTGCGCGGCATCATGAGCAATCCGAACGAGACCTTGTGGCCGGGCATCCTGGTGCAGACCAAGCTGATCGTGCGTACCGAGGACGGCGTTGTTGTGCCGACCGTGGCCGTGCAGCGCAGCCAGACCGGGAACTTCGTGTTCACGGTGAAGGACGGCGTCGCCCGTGTTCAGCCTGTCGAGGTTGATCGCACCTTCCAGGGAATCTCGGTGATCTCGTCGGGTTTAAAAGGGGATGAGGACGTCGTCGTCGATGGCCAGCTCCTGCTGACACAAGGCACACGGGTCGAAGCCCGGGCCCGCAAGGCCGGGGCATAAAACATGACCCTCTCGGAGCTCTGCATCCGTCGCCCTGTGATGACCACGCTCATCACGGCGACGATCATCGCGTTTGGCATTTTCGGCTTCAGGCTACTGCCGGTGTCGGCGCTGCCGAAAGTGGACTTTCCGACTATCGCGGTGACGGCAACTCTGCCGGGCGCCAGCGCCGACACGATGGCGGCCTCGGTCGCCGGCATCATTGAGCGTCAACTCTCGACCATCGCCGGCATCTCCTCGATGTCGTCGAGTTCGTCGCAGGGAACGACCCAGATCATCATTCAGTTCGATCTCAACCGCAATATCGATGCGGCGGCGCTGGATGTGCAGACCGCGCTGACGATCGCGCAGCGCCGGTTGCCGATCGAAATGACGATTCCGCCGAGTTTCCGCAAGGTGAATCCCGGCGACTTCCCGGTGCTGTTCATTGCGCTGAGTTCATCGACGTTGCCGCTCTCGGCCGTCAATGAATTCGGCGATATCACCATCGGACAGGCGCTCTCGCAGATTCCCGGCGTGGCGCAGGTGCTGATCTATGGCACGCAGAAATTCGCCATTCGCGTGCAGGCCGATCCCGAAGCTGCGGCAGCTCGCGGACTGTCGCTCGAGGACATCCGCACGGCGGTGTCGCGCGCCAACTCCTCGACGCCGGTCGGTACGCTGAACGGACCGAAGCAAGACATCTCGCTGCAGGCCTCCGGACAGATGTCCAGGGCCGCCGACTATGGCCAGGTCGTTGTCGCCTGGCGCAACGGCTCGCCGGTCAAGCTGAACGAAGTCGCCAAGATCTATGACGCCGTCGAAAACGACAAGGTCGCGACCTGGTTGAATGGCCAGCGCGCCATCGTGCTGGCGATCCAGAAGCAGCCCGACGCCAACACGGTCGCCGTGGTCGACGGCGTCCGCGCCAAGCTGCCGTCGCTGCGTGCGCAATTACCGCCATCGGTCGAAGTCAATATGATGATGGACCGCTCGATCTCGGTCCGCGAAGCCGTCGCCGACGTCGAGGAAACGTTGCTGATTGCAGTCGTGCTGGTGATCTTCGTGATTTTCCTATTCCTGCGCTCGGCCTCCGCGACCTTGATTCCCGCACTGGCGGTGCCGATTTCGATCTTCGGCACATGCGCTGCGATGTATATGCTGGACTACTCCATCAACAACATGACGCTGCTGGCGTTGACCCTGTCCGTCGGCTTCGTCGTCGACGACGCCATCGTCATGCTGGAGAATATCGTCCGGCACATCGAACTCGGCATGAAGCCGTTCGACGCGGCGCTGAAGGGCGCACGCGAAATCGGCTTCACCATCGTTTCGATCACCTTCTCGCTGATCGCGGTGTTCATTCCCGTGCTGCTGATGGGCGGAATTGTTGGCCGCGTGTTCCGTGAATTCGCTGTGACGATCGCGGTGGCGATTGTCGTCTCCGGCTTCGTGTCGCTGACGCTGACGCCCATGCTCTGCGCGCGCGTGCTCAAGGCGCACAATCCCGAGCATAAGGAAAATTTCATCCTGCGCGGTTTCGAGCGCATATTTGCGGCTTGGCTGCGCGGTTACGAGTGGGCGCTCGATCGCGTGCTGGCACACAAGGGCATCATGCTGGTGGTGACGCTCGCGACCCTCGGCGGCACTGTTTATCTTTACAACATCGTACCGAAAGGCTTCTTCCCGCAGGAGGACACCGGCTTCCTGACCGGTACGACCGAAGCCGCAACCGATACGTCATTCGAAGCGATGAGTGCGCGGCAGCAGGCGCTCGCCGATCTGCTGAAATCCGATCCTGCCGTCGAATATATCAACAGCACGGTGGGCTCCGGCGGTCCGAATGCGACGGCGAATTACGGTCGTCTGTTCGTCGCGCTGAAGCCGCGCAAGGATCGTGATCCCGCACAGGTGGTGATGGCGCGGCTGCGCCAGAAGTCGCTGGCCGTTCCGGGCCTGCAGGCTTTCTTCCAGAGCATCCAGAACCTGAATATCGGCGGCCGTCCGTCGAAGAGTCAGTACCAGTATGTGCTTCAGGGCAGCGACACCGACACGCTGTATCGCGTGTCGCCGGAAATGCGGGACCGCATCGCCAAGGTGCCGGGCCTGCTCGATGTGACCACCGACCTCTATATCAAGAACCCGCAGATGACGGTCGATATCGACCGCGAAAAGGCGGCGGTTTACGGCGTCACCGTCGATCAGGTTCGTAACCAGCTCTATAATGCGTTCGGTTCGCGCCAGGTCGGTACCATCTATATGCCGACCAACGACTATCAGATCATTCTGGAAGCACAGCCGCAGTTCCGGATTGATCCGAGCGATCTCTCCAAGCTCTATATGAAGACGTCGAACAATCAGACCATTCCGCTGAGTGCGGTCGCACGTCTGGTGCCGACGGTTGGGCCGCTGCAGATCAACCATCAGGGCCAGCAGCCGGCCGTGACGATCTCGTTCAACCTCGTGCCCGGCTATTCGCTGGGCTATGCGGTCGACCAGATCACGCAAATCGAGGCGGACTCCAAACTGCCGGTGACCATCGCCACCGGCTTCTCCGGCACGGCGCAGGTGTTCCAGGATTCGTTGCGCGGGCAGGGCGTGCTGATCCTCGCCGCTGTGTTCGCGGCCTTCGTGATCCTCGGCATTCTCTATGAGAGCTTCATCCATCCGATCACGATCATTTCCGGCCTGCCATCGGCGGGTATCGGCGCGATCCTGACCTTGATGCTGTTCAAGATGGAAATGTCTGTGATCGCCATGATCGGCATCGTCATGCTGGTCGGCATCGTCAAGAAGAACGCCATCATGATGGTCGACTTCGCGCTCGAGCGTCGCCGCGTCGGCCTGTCGGCCGAACATGCGATCCGCGAGGCCGCGCTACTGCGTTTCCGCCCGATCATGATGACCACCTTCGCGGCCATCTTCGGCACGCTGCCGATCGCGCTCGGTGCCGGTGCCGGCGCCGAATTGCGTCAGCCACTTGGCGTCGCGGTGGTCGGCGGTCTGTGTGTCTCGCAATTGCTGACGCTGTTCATCACGCCGGTCATCTACATCTATCTCGACCGCATCGACCGCAAGCTGAAGCGCAAGCTGCAGCCGCAGCTCGACGAAGAAGACCACGACGATCGTCCGCGCGTCGTTGCGGCGGAATAGGGTGTCTTAATGCTGGTGAGAACACTCACTGCGGCCGCCTTGCTGGCCGCACTTGTTGCTGCGCCGGCGCATTCCGACGACCGGATCGAAATCTTCGACGCCCATATGCACTACAACTGGGAGCCGAAGCCGTATTACCAACCCGACGAAGTGTTGGAGGTTTTCAGGAAGAACCGCGTCACCGGCGTTCTCGCCACGAGCCGCCCGAACACCGGCACCCATGTGCTGATGGACGACAAGGCGAAGGGCAAGGCGGGTGATCTGCAGGTCGTGCCGTTCATCCGGCCGTATCGCGTGCGCGCCGATATCGGCAGCTGGTTCAACGATCCCGTGATCTTCGATCTCGTGCAGGAGGAGTTCAAGCGCGGCTATTATCGCGGCGTCGGCGAATTTCACCTGACCGGCAAGGCGGCCGATACTGAGATGGTCAAGAAGACCGTCGATTTTGCCGTCGCCAACAATCTCTATCTGCACGCCCATGCCGACGACGAAGCGGTCGAGATTCTGATGCGGCACAATCCGCGCGCGCAGATCATTTGGGCGCATACCGGCTTCAGCCTCGCGCCGGATCGTGTCGCAGCGATGCTGATAAAATACCCGAAACTCTGGGGTGAATTGTCTTACCGCAGCGGCATCGTGGACGGATCAGGCAAACTGACGCCGCAATGGCGCGTGCTGTTTGAGCGCTACCCCGATCGCTTCCTGCTGGGCTCTGACACCTGGGTGCCGGAACGCTGGGCAAGCTATGGCGATATCATGGATGGCTATCGCGCCTGGCTGGTGCAACTGCCGCCGGCGGTCGCCAAACAGATCGCACACGACAATGCGCGGGCGTTGTTCGCCGAGAAATCAGACCGATCTAGATGAGCCGAAGAGAGGTCAGATCGAGAAGCTGGTCCCGCAGCCGCAGGACGCCGTCGCGTTCGGATTGACCACGCGGAACGAGGCACCGATCAGGTCATCCACGAAATCGAGTTCGGAACCGGCCAGGAACGGCGCTGAAGAAGGGTCCACCAGCACAACGACACTGTCGCGTTCGATCAGGATGTCGTCGTCTGCCTTGGCGCGCTCGACATCGAACTTGTACTGGAAGCCGGAGCAGCCGCCGCCTTCGACCGACACACGGAGCATGGCGCCGTCGCCTTCGGTCTTGAGGATCTCGCCGATCCGGCGCGCAGCACGCGCGCTGACAGTGAGAGGGGCCTCGGATATTGCTGCGTCAGTCATATTTGGCTCCGCCGGAGAGATTCGAACCATTTGAATCTACCGCTCCTCATAGTTAAGTGCGGCAGGCTCAGGAATCAATTGGATCAAGGATAAACACGCCGTGTCGGTCGGAATGGCTGCTCCCCGCGCACCCTATGCCTGCGACCCAGATCGCAGCCGTGGACGGCTGTTTTCGGAGGCTCCGAGCCGGACCCGCAGCGCATTTCGCCGGGATTGCGACCGGGTCATTCACTCGACTGCGTTTCGCCGGCTCAAGCACAAGACCCAGGTTTTCGTGTTCCATGAGGGCGATCATTACCGCACCCGTCTCACCCACACGTTGGAAGTGGCCCAGATCGCCCGTGCCGTGGCCCGGCAGCTGGGGCTCGACGAAGACCTGACCGAGACCCTGGCGCTGGCCCATGACATCGGCCATCCGCCGTTCGGCCACGCCGGCGAGCGGGCGCTGGACGCCTGTCTCGAGGCCCATGGCGGCTTCGATCACAATGCCCAGACTTTGCGCCTCGTGACGTCGCTGGAGCATCGCTATCCCGAGTTCGATGGCCTCAACCTGACCTGGGAAACCCTCGAAGGTATTGTCAAACACAACGGGCCGCTGACCGACGCATCAGGCATGCCCATCGGACGTTATGCCACTCATGGCGTGCCGTTCGGGATCACCGAGTATGACCGCACCTTTGATCTGGAGCTGTCGAGTTTCGCCTCAATGGAAGCACAGGTCGCGGCGATTGCCGATGATATCGCTTACGACGCTCATGACATCGATGACGGATTGCGCGCAGGGCTGTTCACCGTCGATGACCTCAAGGCGATGCTGCTCACGCAAGGCATGATCGCCGAGATCGACACGCGCTATCCCGGTCTTGACGAGAGCCGGCGCGGTGCTGAACTGGTGCGCGAACTGATTTCCTATCTGATCGGTGCGGTCGTCGGTGAGACGGAGCAACGACTAGGCGTGTTGGTGCCGAAATCCGCGGAGGACATTCGCCGCTGTGGGCGCAAGCTCGTCGCGTTTCGTGCCGACGCGGCAGAAGCCGAGGCTGGGATCAAGGCCTTCCTCTGGCAGCACATGTATCGCCATGAGCGTGTCATGCGGGTGATGGTCGAGGCCGAATGTCTGGTCACCGACCTGTTTGCACGCTATCAGCGCGCGCCCGAGGATCTTCCGGCAGAATGGCTGCCCCCGGAAGGTGCCGAGCCGGAATCGGAGGGCGACCAGGCGCGCCGGATCGGCAATTTCATTGCCGGGATGACCGACCGTTTTGCCATCACCGAGCATATCCGGCTCTTTGACTCGACCCCCGAATTGCGTTAGGCGACACCTCTAAGTGCCTTTCAGGGCTTAAATATTTGTAATTTCCGCTGCCTTGCATTTGCTTGAATCCAAACAAAATGCAGCGGAACGCAAACCAAACCGCTATCCATCCTCCTGATACAAATCCAGCCGGAATAATCCGGCGCAAGTTCTGGTTCCCGTACCGCCATGGCCACCACTGCTCCGTCCCCGCATCTGTTTGCCAACGTGCTCGCGCGCGTTCACGCGATCTGCAACGCCCTTGTCAGTGAAGGCGTGCTGCCTGCCGGCATCGATCTGTCGCGCGTTGTGGTCGAGCCGACCAAGGACGCGTCCCATGGCGACATGGCGAGCAACGCCGCGATGGTGCTGGCGAAAGAGGCCAAGGCAAAGCCGCGCGATCTGGCTGATGCAATCGCTGCGAAGCTGCGCGCAGACGATCTGGTGACCTCGGTGGATGTTGCCGGACCCGGCTTCATCAATCTCACGCTGAAGTCGTCCGCCTGGGCCGATGCACTGAGCGCGGTGTTGCGCGACGGTGCCTCGTATGGCCGCAGCGCCGTCGGCGCCGGCGAGAAGGTCAATGTCGAATACGTTTCCGCGAATCCGACGGGGCCGATGCATGTCGGCCATTGCCGCGGCGCCGTGTTCGGCGATGCACTGGCGAGCCTGCTCGATTGCGCCGGTTATGACGTGACCCGCGAATACTACATCAACGATGCCGGCGCACAGGTCGACGTGCTCGCGCGTTCGGCACATCTGCGCTACCGGGAGGCGCTTGGCGAAGCGATCGGCGACATTCCGGAAGGCCTGTATCCCGGCGACTATTTGGTGCCGGTGGGACAGGCGCTCGCGGCCGAGCACGGCGCTGCGTTGAACCAGATGCCCGAGGACAAGTGGCTGCCGATCACGCGCGCCAAGGCTATTTCCATGATGATGGAGATGATCAAGGGCGATCTCGCCGCGCTGAACATCTCCCACGAAGTGTTCTTCTCCGAGCGCTCGCTGATCGCAGGCACCTCCGACATGGTTGGCGCGACCATCGATTTTCTGCGCGCCAAGGGCGATGTCTATGAGGGCCGGTTGCCGCCGCCGAAGGGCAAGCCGATCGACGATTACGAAGACCGCGAGCAGACTCTGTTCCGCGCCACCGCCTATGGCGACGATGTCGATCGCCCGCTGCTGAAGTCAGATGGTGGCTACACGTATTTTGCGTCCGACATCGCCTATCACAAGACCAAGTTCGACCGCGGGTTCCTCAACATGGTCGACGTCTGGGGCGCCGATCACGGCGGCTACATCAAGCGCGTGCAGGCGGCGATCAAGGCGGTGACGGCAGGGAAGGCCGAGCTCGACGTCAAGATCGTGCAGCTTGTGAAGCTGCTGCGCAATGGCGAGCCGGTGAAGATGTCGAAACGCTCCGGCGATTTCGTCACCCTGCGTGAAGTGGTCGACGAGGTCGGCTCCGACGCCGTGCGCTTCATGATGCTGTTCCGCAAGAACGACGCGGTGCTGGATTTTGACCTCGCCAAGGTGATCGAGCAGTCCAAGGACAATCCGGTTTTCTATGTCCAGTACGGGCACGCCCGTGGCCATTCGATCTTCCGTAATGCGCGCGAACAAATGCCGGAGATGGCCGATCTGCCTCTGGAAAACCAGGAGCGCGTTGCCTATCTGGGAGACGCCGTGATGGATCGGCTCGACGACGCCGTCGAGCTGAGCCTGATGCGGCAGCTAGCATTGTACCCACGAATGATTGAATCCGCGGCGACGGCACATGAGCCGCACCGGATCGCCTTCTATCTGTATGATCTGGCCAGCGAATTCCACGCGCTCTGGACGCGGGGGCGTGATATGCCTCATTTACGCTTCATTATCACTAATGATGCAGAACTTACCAAAGCGCGATTGGCACTTGTCCAGAGCGTCGTCTCAGTCCTGGCTTCGGGCCTCGCCGTTCTCGGCGTCACCGCGCCGGACGAGATGCGGTAGACGGGGGACGGCCGCTCACATGGGGATCTGTGGGTGGTTCTTGATAGCAGCTGTTTCGTTTGAAAAGCGGGTTGGCGGCTTTCCCGAAGGGGATGCGACATCACAATGGCTAATCGATACCAGAACCGACCTTTCCCTGCGGATGATGACTACGGCCGCGACGCTCAGTCGCGCACGAAGGGCGATGGCGATCCACTCGCGGAGCTGGCGCGGCTGATCGGTCAGACCGATCCGTTCGCGAACAACAGTCGCTTGGCCCCCGCGCCGCGGCAGGCCGAGCCCGCCTATCAGGACGAGCCGGACTGCGAGCCAGAGCCCGTTCAGCCCGGCAGACCGCCGTGGATGCAGCGCGCCGCTGCGCATGAGCCGCAGCAGCAGGAATTCGAGAATCTTCACCCCGTGCACCGCTACGGCGCCCAGCATCAGGAGCCACAGCACCTGGAACCGGAGGCCGATTATCATCAGGCGCAGGATTATCACGATCAGTACGATCAGGCCCACGAGCAGCCCGATCCCAATCGTTACGACGATGCGCTGTATGGCCATTCCGATGGTGCACAAGCCCAGCATCCGCACGACGATCAGTACCAGGACGATCCCTACGCCTATCAGGACGGTTATGCCGAGCAGGAAGAGGCGCCGAAACGCCGTGGTGGTATGGCGACCGTCGCCATCGTGCTCGCACTGGCAGTGGTCGGTACCGGTGCTGCCTTCGCCTATCGTACATTCATGGGATCGGCGCGCACCGGCGAGCCGCCGGTGATCAAGGCCGAGCCCGGTCCGAACAAGATCGTCCCGCCGTCGGCGACCGCCGCGGCCGACGGAAAGCCGATTCAGGACCGTCTCGGCGGCGCAGCCCCCGAGCGGCTGGTGTCGCGCGAAGAGCAGCCCGTCAACGTGCAGGATGCCACCAAGGCTGGTCCGCGGGTGGTATTCCCGCCGCTGAACCAGAACGCCAATCCGCCATCGACCGCTAGCGTGTCGCCGTCCAACAAGCCGATGGTAGGCAATGGCGCGATGCAGGGCGGTGATGAGCCGCGCAAGATCCGCACTTTTGCCGTCAAGGGTGACCAGTCCGACGCAGCGGCCACACCGGCCGCGCGTCAGGCTCCAGCCCGCATCGCAGCTCCGGCGGCGGTTCCTGCAGCCGCGCCCGCTGCGGCGCCGCGCGCTGCCAACGCCAACGCATCGGTCAACGCCCCGATGTCACTGTCGCCGCAGGCCGCGCCTCCGGTTGCAGCCGCTCCTCCGGCGCCCTCACGTATGGCCTCGACCAACCCGACCCAACAGGCGGCCCCGGCAGCGTCGGGTGGCGGCTATGTGGTCCAGGTATCGTCCCAGCGGTCGGAGGGCGATGCGCAGGCGTCGTTCCGCGCCCTGCAGACCAAGTTCCCCTCGGTGCTGGGATCGCGGACTCCGCTGATCAAGAAGGCCGATCTTGGCGACAAGGGGACCTATTATCGGGCCATGGTCGGACCGTTCGGCTCGCAGGACGAAGCCTCGCAGGTCTGCGGGAACCTGAAATCTGCCGGCGGACAGTGCGTCGTCCAAAGGAATTAACGGCCGTTTCCTTGACCCTGGGCGTTGATGGGGGCTAATCGGCCCCATGAGCACACGCGCATTCATCACCGGTGTATCTGGGCTGGAGCTGACCGCTGAGGAGCGTGCATTTCTGCGCGCGGAACGGCCGTGGGGCTTCATTCTCTTCAAGCGAAATATTGACAATCCCACACAAGTCGCTCGGCTTGTGGAGGAATTGCGTGGGACGACGGGTGATCTGGATGCGCCGGTCCTGATCGATCAGGAAGGTGGCCGGGTTCAGCGTCTGGGGCCGCCGCACTGGCCGGTCTATCCGCCCGGTGCTATGTTCGGCACGCTATACGACGCTGATCCAGAAGCGGGTCTCAGGGCTGCCTGGCTCAGCTCACGGCTCATTGCGAGTGATCTTGTGGACCTCGGCATCACCGTGGATTGCCTGCCGCTGGCAGACGTCCCCGTGGAAGGTGCTGATGCGGTGATCGGCAATCGCGCCTATGGCACCGAGCCCGGCAAGGTCGCGATCATTGCCCGCGCCGTGACTGAAGGTCTGTCGCAGGGTGGCATTCTACCGGTCCTCAAGCACATTCCCGGCCATGGTCGGGCCACGGCCGACACTCATTTCAAATTGCCAATCGTAGATAACTCGAAGAGTGAGCTCGAAGCGTCTGATTTCGAAGCGTTTCGTCCGCTGGCAGATCTGCCGATGGCGATGACTGCACATGTTGTGTTTAGCGCTTTGGACGCCATCCAACCGGCCACGACTTCTGCGACAATCATCGAACAGGTGATTCGCGGCAGTATCGGGTTCCAGGGTTTGTTGATGAGTGATGACGTGTCCATGAATGCTCTGGCGGGATCGATCGCGGAACGTACGCGGGCGATCGTCAGCGCCGGATGCGACATGGTCCTGCATTGCAACGGCAAGCTGGACGAGATGCGCGACGTCGTGAGCGAGACGCCGGTTCTTGCCGGCAAGGCGCTCGAGCGCGCCAAGGCGGCGGTTGCCGCCCGCCGTCAGCCGCAGCCGTTCGACCGCGCCGCCGGACGCGCGGAACTGGACGCCTTGATCGCTCGAGCAGGAGCAAGTGCATGAGCGCTGAGATTTTATCGTTTGAGACCGGACTGCCGGCTGAGGTCGTATCTGACGACGAGCCAGCGCTGGTCGTCGACGTCGAAGGCTACGAAGGTCCGCTCGACCTGCTGCTTGCGCTTGCGCGGCAACAGAAGGTCGACCTGCACAAGATTTCGATCCTCGCACTGGCCGACCAGTATCTGCTGTTCATCGAAGCTGCGCGAAAAATCCGTCTGGAACTGGCTGCCGACTATCTGGTGATGGCGGCCTGGTTGGCGTTCCTGAAGTCGCGCTTGCTGCTGCCGGATACGACGGTGCCGGGCGAAGGCCCGAGCGCCGAGGATATGGCGACCGCGCTGGCCAACCGGCTGCGCCGCCTCGAAGCCATCCGCGAAGCCTCGAACAGGCTGATGACCCGGCCGCAGCTCAACCGCGACATCTTTCCGCGCGGCGTTCCCGAGTCGATTGCCGAGGTGAAGCATCCGCGCTTCACGGCCACGCTTTACGATCTGCTGTCAGCCTATGCGACCCAGCGCCAGGCTCGCGTGCTGACGCGCGTCCATCTCGCCAAGCGCACCGTTTGGTCGCTGAGCGAAGCGCGCGCCTCGCTGGAACGGCTGGTCGGCATGGCAGAGGACTGGAGCCGTCTCGACGAATATCTGCTGGCCTATGTCGCCGACCCCGCGCAGCGCGCGACGGTGATGGCCTCGAGTTTTGCTGCTGCGCTTGAACTGGTCCGTGAGGGCACGCTCGACCTCAGCCAGAAAGAAGCATTCGCGCCTTTGTATTTCCGCAAGCACATCGCCCAGCCGCCTGTGCAGGTGGAGCCGGAAGTTCCGGCCGAGTAAGTGGAAGAAGGAGATCCAGACATGGCAAGCCTCGCCGAGAAACGCATCGACGATGTCGAGGATCAGATCGTGCAGCAGGAAATCGTGCAGCAGGAAACTGTGTCCGAGACACAGCCCGAAGCGCGTCCGGAAGAATTGCGTCTGCTAGAGGCGCTGCTGTTCGCGTCCACCGAGCCGCTGGACCAGTCAGCGCTGGCCAAGCGCATGCCGGATGGCGTCGATATCAAGGCGGCGCTGGCCCAGTTGCAAGCGGACTATGCCATGCGCGGCGTGAATCTGGTTCGCGTTGCCAACAAATGGACGTTCCGCACCGCCGGTGACCTGTCCTGGCTGATGACCCGCGAGACCACCGAAACCCGTAAGCTGTCGCGCGCCGCCATCGAAGTGCTCGCCATCGTTGCCTATCACCAGCCGGTGACCCGCGCCGAAATCGAAGACATTCGCGGGGTCATCACCTCCAAGGGCACGCTCGACGTGCTGCTGGAAACCGGCTGGATCAAGCCACGCGGCCGTCGCAAGACGCCGGGCCGCCCGCTGACCTTCGGTACCACCGAGAGCTTCCTGTCGCAGTTCAGCCTCGAGGCACTCGGCGATCTGCCGGGTCTCGAGGAACTCAAGGGCACGGGCCTCCTGGATTCGCGACTGCCGTCCGGTTTCAGCGTGCCCAACCCGTCCGACGATCCGACGCTCCGCGAGGACGAGGATCCCCTGGAAGGCGGCGATCTGGAGCTGGCGTTGTCGGCGCCCGATCCGGAATTCCCGGAACTGCAGCTCAAGGAGTCGGAGACTGGCACCGTCGAATTTGCTGGTGATGTGGAGGCTTTTGCCGAGGCGAGGGCCGAATTCACCGAAACGGCCGATGTTGTGGAGCCGGATAGCGAAGTGGCCGACGTCGCGGAACTCGAAGCCGGTGATCTTGATGTGATCGAGGCTGAGACCGAAGCAGCCGAGGCCGCAGAGCCCGAAACCGCCGAACTCGACGATGATGAAGACGATTCGGACGACGAGCTTGACGAGGACGATCAGGACGAAGACGAGCCGGATGATGCCGAGCCGGACGCAACCGAGCGGGACGACGACCACAAGGGGTGATCGCGGCATTAACGCTCGCGGCATTGCGCCGCGACATCCGTGATTCCACGAGGGTTAAGTCCTTGTTTTTGACACCCCCGCAGCCTACGTTTCGGTCAGATCAGGCTGGGCGACTGGCCGCGTGTTTGGAGGGTTAGCAGGATGGGTTCACTCAGCATTTGGCACTGGATCGTCGTGATCGGAGTGGTCCTGCTGCTGTTCGGGCGCGGCAAGATTTCCGACCTGATGGGCGACGTGGCGCAGGGCATCAAGGCCTTCAAGAAGGGCATGGCGGACGACGACAAGCCGGCAGACAAGCCGACCGAGCCGGTCCGCACCATCGACCAGACCCCGCCGGCGCCGACCGCCAACCGTACGGACGTCGGCAGCAAGGCTGTTTGAGGTTCCGAAGGGATTGTCCTGAGGGATCGCGGCGGCCATTGAAGGAGACGCGGGCGCATCCAGCCCCGCGTGAGCGGATTTTTTCATGTTCGACATCGGGTGGAGTGAACTGGTCGTCATCGCGGTCGTCGCGCTGATTGCCATCGGCCCGAAAGAACTGCCCGGCGTGCTGCGCATGGTTGGGCAGTGGATGGGCAAGGCCCGCAAGATGGCTGCCGAATTCCAGGGCCAGTTCAACGAGGCGATGCGCGAAGCCGAAATGGCCGACGTCAAGAAAGCCTTCGACGATGTGAAGGACGTGGCCTCCGGCTTCACCACCAATAATATCATGACTTCGCTGACCAAGGACGTTAGCGACGCCATGGCGGACGCCATGGCGATCGATAAGGCCGACAATCTCGATACGCCGCCGGCGGTGCCCACCACGCCTGAGCTGCCGACGCTCGAGACCTTCGTTGAGGCCGAGACGCATGCGCAGGAAACTGCTGCGGTGAATGAGCCGCTGGCCATTACCCGGGAAGTGCAGCCGTCGCCGGTCGAAACCCACGCTGCCGCCAATGATGGTGCAGCGGCCCCCGACGCGGCCAATCCTGATGGTCTAAAGGACGCCAAAGCGTCATGAGTGCCGAAGATATCGAAGCCTCCAAGGCTCCCTTAATGGATCACCTGATCGAGCTGCGGTCGCGGCTGATCAAGGCGCTGCTGGCTTTCGCCGTGGCCTTCATCTTCTGCTTCTTCTTCGCCAAGCAGATCTACAATGTGCTGGTCTGGCCGTTCGTCTGGGTCGCTGGTCCCGAGAACTCGAAATTCATCTACACGGCGCTGCTGGAATACTTCCTGACCCAGCTCAAGCTCGCGATGTTCGGCGCCGGCTTCATTTCGTTTCCGGTGATTGCTGCGCAGATCTACATGTTCGTGGCGCCTGGCCTCTACAAGCACGAGCGCGGCGCGTTCCTGCCATATCTGATAGCGACACCGATTTTCTTCGCGCTTGGCTCGCTGCTGGTCTATTTCCTCGTACTGCCGATGCTGATCCGGTTCTCGCTGGGCATGCAGCAGGCTGGCGGTGCCGAGACAGCACAGATCGCCTTGCTGCCCAAGGTCGGCGAATACCTGTCGCTCATGATGTCGCTGATCTTCGCCTTCGGCATCGCCTTCCAGCTGCCGGTGATCCTGACACTGCTCGGCCGCATTGGCATCCTCACATCAAAACAACTGCGCGATAAGCGCCGGTACTTCATCGTCGGCGCCTTCATTATCGCGGCCGTGTTGACACCGCCTGACGTGATCAGCCAGGCCTCCCTCGCGATCCCGCTGATGATCCTCTATGAAGGCTCCATCATCGCCGTGGGCATCGTCGAGAAGAACGCCGCGAAAGCGGCAGCCAAGGCTGCTGCCGCGACCGGCACGGATGTGACGCCGGCGGAGTAGGGACGTCTTCAAATAGCCTATGCCAGCCCATTTGATGTTCCAAATCGGCGGGTTTCGGGCTAGTCAGGGCGCGTTGGGCTACACCATCTATGGTGTAGGTCAACATTCCAGCGCCAGGACCTTCCCATGCACGACATCAAATCGATCCGCGACAATCCCGAGGCCTTTGACGCTGCGCTGAAGCGGCGAGGGCTGTCGCCGTTGTCGGCATCGCTGCTGGCGATCGACGAGACGCGCCGGACTTCGATCCTGGCGTCCGAGCAGGCGCAAGCCCGGCGCAATGCGGCGTCGAAGGAAATCGGCGAGGCCAAGAAGAACAAGGACGAGGCGCGCGCCAACGCCTTGATGGCTGAGGTCACCGAACTCAAGACGACGATGCCGGCGATGGAAGCTGCGGTGAAGGACGCTGAGGATAAGCTCAAGGTCGCGCTTGCCGAAATCCCGAACCTGCCGCTCGACGAGGTGCCGGAAGGTGTTGACGAGCATGGCAATGTCGAGCGCCATCACTTCGGTGCCGTCAGAAACTACGCTTTTACGCCGAAGGCGCATTACGACATCGGCGAAGCCATGGGGTTCATGGACTTCGAAGCCGCCGCCAAACTGTCGGGCGCGCGCTTCGTTGTGCTGAAGAAGGGGCTGGCGCGTCTCGAGCGCGCCATCGGACAGTTCATGCTCGATCTGCATACGAACGAGCATGGTTATACAGAAGTGAATCCGCCGCTGCTGGTGCGCGATAACGCGATGTTCGGCACGGCGCAACTTCCGAAGTTTGAGGATGACCAGTTTTTCGTTTCAGGTCTGTCTGAGATCGATGACGAAAGCGCCGATAGATTTAGCGCGCTTCTTGGTCAGATTCACGAGAGAAGAGAGCGTATCTCAACTCTGCAGGATGAACTTGATGGTGGAGCTGTAGGGAAGAACCCTAACGATCTGCTTCGAGAGATTGCGGCTATGAAAGTACAGAGGGAGAGACTTACAGGTCAGGTTCGGAAATTACTTTCCCCCGAAAGATTGGGCCTCATCCCGACCGCCGAAGTCCCGCTCACCAACCTCGTGCGTGAATCCATCCTCGACGAAAAAGAACTGCCGCTGCGCATGACGGCGCTCACGCCGTGCTTCCGCGCCGAAGCAGGCGCTGCCGGCCGCGACACGCGCGGCATGATCCGTCAGCATCAGTTCACCAAGGTCGAACTGGTCTCGGTGACCACGCCCGAGGAGAGCAAGAACGAGCACGAGCGCATGCTGTCCTGCGCCGAGGAAGTGCTGCGCCGGCTTGGCCTGCATTATCGCGTGATGACGCTGTGCACCGGCGACATGGGCTTTGCCGCGCAGAAGACCTACGACATCGAGGTCTGGATGCCGGGGCAGGGCGAGGGCGGTGCTTACCGCGAGATTTCGTCCTGCTCGGTCTGCGGTGATTTTCAGGCACGCCGCATGGATGCGCGCTCGCGCGGGCCGGACGGCAAGCCGCGCTTTGTGCACACGCTGAACGGCTCGGGCACCGCCGTCGGCCGTGCGCTGATCGCTGTGATGGAAAACTATCAGCAGGAAGACGGCTCGATTGCCGTGCCGGATGTACTGCAGCCTTATATGGGTGGCCTCAAGGTCGTTCAGGCCGGCTAGACGACGTCACGTATCAGTTGCTCAGGCGCGGCTGGCGGTCACGAGTGCACATTTGGCTTTTTCGGCTTTTATGTTGACAAAGCCCATATGCGTCATCGGAAAGGCCTTGCGGCTTTTCGTGCTGACGGTCTCTGCGATGACGCGGCGGCGTTCCGTCACATAGCGTCCATCCCGGCTGCGGAAGGCGCAGGCGATTTCGAGGTCCTTGACCGGATAGTCATTGGCGTTGCGAACGGTGAAGGTCATGAGCGCCCTGGAGCCGAGGCCGCCGCGGCGAAACGATTGGCGGGACAGGCTGAGACGGTTGAGCTCTGCGGCGTCGGGGACGCTGGTGAGTTGCGAGGGAGTGGGTTTCGCATAATCCTCCTCACTCGGATCGTCAGTCATTGCCACGACCGCCGGATTGAGGGTGAGATCCGGCTTGGTCTCGGCCAGCCGGGGAAGCAGCAGCCGCCCCGTCAGAGCAACAACCACGATCGCTGGTAATGCGATGATCAACACCCGTTCGAGCTGTTTCGCCATCTCCGTCGCCCCTGTGGGGCGCTACGACCAAAGCCATCCCGGTCGAGCGCGCATGCTTCAGACGCAACTGGCACTCACCTACCTGAGTTGAAAATCGCGGCGACGCCGAAATGTTCCGGCCCGCGGGAAAAATCGTCTTCGGGACAGCTCTGGCAGCGCACAAGCAGCGCCCAAAATGGGGGTGGCAAAAGCGGGCACATGCTGGCAAAAACCGGTGCTGGCCAGCGGCCCTCCCGATCGAAAAGGCACCTCACGAATGCGTATTCTCTGCACCAATGACGACGGCATTCACGCCCCCGGCCTGAAGATCATCGAGCAGATCGCCAAGGAATTGTCCGATGACGTCTGGGTGGTGGCGCCTGAGCTCGATCAGTCCGGTGTGTCGCATTCATTGTCGCTGAACGATCCATTGCGGCTGCGCGCAGTCGGCGAACGCCACTATGCCGTGCGCGGCACGCCGACCGACTGCGTCATCATGGGCGCGCGTCATATCCTGAAAGACAAGCAGCCCGATCTTGTATTGTCCGGCGTGAACAAGGGCCGCAACGTCGCCGAGGACGTGGTCTATTCCGGTACCATCGCCGGCGCGCTCGAGGGCACCATTCTCGGTTTTCCGTCGGTGGCGCTGAGTCAGGAATTCTCCATGGAAACGCGTCACAACCCGCAATGGGAAACCGCGTTGAAATACGGGCCGGACGTGCTTCGCAAGGTCATCAAGACGGGCGTGCCGAAAAACACGGTCATCAACATCAACTTCCCGGCCTGCGCGGCCGACGAAGTGAAAGGTGTTGTCGTCACCCGGCAGGGCAAGCGCAATCAGGGGTTCCTGCGTATCGACGAACGCCGCGACGGCCGCAACAATCCATATTTCTGGATCGGGTTCGAGCGTATCGTTGCGGCGGAAGCGCCTCCGGAAGGGACTGACCTCGCAGCCCTTGCGGCGCGCTATGTCTCGGTGACGCCACTGCGTCTCGATCGCACGGATGAAGCGTTCAGCGAGACGCTCAGCAAAGCGCTCGGCTAAACGTTCCGAGATGCCGGGTGTGACTGATCAAACCGCGACGCCTTTGAGCGTCGTGGACAGTACCTGTGCCAGTGTTTCCATTTGGAAGGGTTTCTGCAGCGTCGGGCGATCACGAAATTCTTCCGGCAGGCCTTGCGCGCCGTAGCCAGTCGCGAAGATGAACGGGCGGTTGCGCGATGCGATCACTTCGGCGACCGGTGAAATCACCTTGCCATTGACGTTGACGTCGAGGATCGCAATGTCGAATTTGGCGGAACCAGCCAGCTTGATCGCTTCGTTGATTTCACCGGCTTCGGCGGCCACGCTGTAGCCGAGTTCCTCAAGCATGTCGGCAACCATCATGCGGATCATGACCTCGTCTTCGACAAGGAAGACGGAGCCGCCCGGCGGGTTCGTTGCAGTCATGGCCGGTTTCCTTGCCCCAATCCTCTGAACAAAATCGCAAATTCTCGCGTTGAACGCAATCTCGACGCATTGCCATTTTCGTGACCCAAAGACGCATGTCGCGCAGTCGGTGCCAGATAGGGCAAGACCTGATGTCAGCGCCTGCCGGTTCCGCGCGCGGAACAATAAAAATCGTCGTTGGGCTGTTCCGGTTCCGATCGCAGAAATACATCAATCTATCTTTGCTAGATCGAGAGTATTTCTAACCTGTGCTGCGTGAGGCCTTTCCATGATTACCGTCGGTCAGCCACCTGAACAGATGACGTTTCAGCTTGGTCTGCGGCGCCGTGGGATCAGTGATCGGCTGGTGCTGCGCGCAATGGAGGATATTCCGCGGGATCGCTTCGTCGAGCCGAACGATCGGGCCCATGCGTGGCGGGATACGGCCTTGGCCATTGCCTGCGGGCAGACCATCAGCCAGCCCTTTGTGGTGGCCTATATGACCGAACAGCTGCAATTGAATGCCGGTCACCGTGTGCTCGAGGTCGGCACGGGATCGGGCTACCAGGCCGCGATCCTGTCAAAGCTCGTTCGCGACGTGCTCAGCATCGAGCGTTATCGCACGCTGGCCGATGCCGCCCGGACCCGGTTGGAGGCGCTCGGCCTCCACAATATCGAGGTCATGCTCGGCGATGGGCTCAATCCGGCTGCCAATCTCGGATCGTTTGACCGGATCATCGTGACCGCCGCCGTGGAGGAGGTGCCCGTGGCGTTGACCGACCGGCTTGAGGAGGGCGGTATTCTGGTTGCGCCGGTTGGTCCTCACAACGGGGTCCAGACCCTGGTCCGGATCCGTAAAACCGGGGATGGATTGGAGCGAAAGGAGCTCGTGGACGTGCGTTTTGTGCCAGCACTTCCGGGCATCGCGCGCGAACTCTGAAAAAAGTTCGTGAACGACTGTCACGTGTTGGTCGCAAGGTTAAAGGCTTGGTAACGGAGACGGTGTTTACTCAATTCAGTTGTTTGTTGCGTATGAGTGAGTAACCAATGTCCAGCGTTGTCGAGTTGCTTTACTCGCGCCGCGCTCCGCAGGTCGCGGTGCTGGCGCTGATGTCTATCGGTTTTGCCGGCTGCAGCGCCGACATGCAGACACGCCTCTCTCAGAATCCAAGTTTTGAATCGGGGCAATCCCGTGGCTTTGGCTGGCAGGGCGACACCACCGGCTCTGTGCCGCAGCAAGCACCACGCGCGCCGGTCGAGCGCCGGGAGCTGCCGCAGTATCAGCGCCCGGCCTATAATCCGCAGCCGCAGTATCAATCCCAGGCTTTGCCGCCGCCGATCTCCGCGCCGCAATCTTATCCGACGGCTCGTCCGGTTGCGTCGGCTGCTCCCGTCAGCGGGGGCGGCAACGGTATGTATACGCCGCCGCCCGCACGTGCGCCGATCGAAACCACCGGCTCCACGGCACCGCGCTCGGTTGCAGCAACCAACGGCCTTGCCCGTGATGGCGGCACGTCGATCATCGTTGGCACCAGCGATACGCTTGATGGCCTGGCGAAGCGCTACAATGTTTCGTCGGCCGCGATCCTGCAGGCCAATGGCTACAAGGGTCCACGCGCGCTGTCGCCTGGCCAGTCGCTGATCATTCCGCGCCAGGGCGCCGCGGCAACTCCGGCCGTTGCTGCTGCTCCGAGCAAGCCTGCCGTCGGCGCGTCGACCACGCATTTCGTCAATCGCGGCGATACGCTGATGAGCATCTCGCGCCGGAACAACGTGCCGGTCGCCGAACTCGCGCGCGCCAATGGTTTGGCGCCGAATGCCCAGCTGAAGCTTGGCAGCAAAATCACTGTGCCCGGTGCACGTACGGCTTCTGCGGCTCCCGCAGCCGCGCCGCTGGCTGCGCCCGTCGCAGCCGTGACGGCCGCTCCGGCTGGCGCAGTCACGTCCGCTGCCGTGGCCCGTGTTGCGTCTGCCGAGCCCGCACAGAAGGCCCGTCTGGCAAGCGCCACGACGACGCCTGAAGAAACCGCGCCGGAATCGCCGACTAAAGCCGCTGACGCAACCGGCGCTTTGCCGACGTTCCGTTGGCCGGTGCGCGGCCGCGTGGTCACAGGTTATGGCGCCAAGACCAATGGCAAGTCCAATGACGGCATCAACGTCGCCGTGCCGGAAGGCACGCCGATCAAGGCTGCCGAAGATGGCGTCGTTGCCTATTCAGGCAATGAGCTGAAGGGCTACGGCAATCTGGTTCTGGTTCGTCACTCCAACGGCTACGTCACCGCATATGCCCATGCGAGTGAGCTGATGGTGAAGCGTGGCGAGACCATCAAGCGCGGTCAGGTGATCGGCAAGTCCGGGCAGTCCGGTGAAGTCACGTCGCCGCAGCTTCACTTCGAGATACGCAAGGGGTCGTCGCCGGTCGATCCGCTGCAGTTCCTCAACGGCGCGTAAGCGCAATCGACGAAGTGTAGTTCGTATTCACACAAGCCCGGCCTCGTGCCGGGCTTGATGCGTTTGATCTCGGGGCTGCGGCCCACTCCAGCTCTGGAATCTTCAATGCGCCGCTACGCGTGGGCAGAGTTAGCCCGCGCGTGCTCTGTTGACTGCTGCGCGATGTTGCCCATATGTGAAGCCGTCGTGGTTCTTCGGGAAGGTTTGCCCGAAGCTAAGAGGGAAGCCGGTGAGGCGTTAAGCCAAGGCCGGAGCTGCCCCCGCAACTGTAAGCGGTGAGCCGCTGTCCATTAAAGTCACTGAGACCTGCAAAGGTTTTGGGAAGACCGGACAGCAGCATTGACCCGCGAGCCAGGAGACCTGCCTCGACAACATAAACGTCCTCGGGCGGGGTGTCCCGGTGGTGCGGTTGCGATTCCGCGGCTGCCGTCGTGGAATCCAGACGTGTCACTTTGGCCTTTTGCCCCCAATCATTGGGGTTAAGCCATGTCTACTGTGTCAAAGTCTACTTCTTCAAAATCAACTACCTCACTTCCTGTTGCTACATTGGGTACGCCACGGATCGGTCCGCGGCGCGAACTCAAGATGGCGCTGGAAAGCTACTGGTCCGGTGCAATCGACGAGAATGCGCTGATCGATGTCGGCGTCGGGCTGCGTGCCGCCAACTGGGCACGTCAAAAGTCGCTCGGGATCACGGTCATGCCGTCGAACGACTTCTCCTTCTACGATCAGGTGCTCGATACCAGTGTCATGGTGGGCGCGATTCCGAATATCTATGGCTGGACCGGCGGCGACGTTTCCTTCGCGACCTATTTTGCCATGGCGCGTGGATCGCAAGGTGCCGCGCATGACGAGGCCTGTAAGCATAGGCCCCACGCGCATGATGCGTCCCACGGCGTGCCAGCGCAGGAGATGACCAAATGGTTTGATACCAACTACCACTTCATGGTGCCGGAATTGACGCCGGATCAGACCTTCAGTCTCGCGTCGCGCAAACCGCTCAGGGAATATGAGGAGGCGAGGTCACTCGGCTATCAGACGCGGCCTGTGTTGGTCAGTCCCGTGACTTATCTGAAATTGGCCAAGAGTGCGGATGCGTCATTCGATCCGCTGACACTGCTCGATCGATTGCTGCCTGTTTATGTCGAGGTACTCGGCGAACTGGCCGACAAGGGCGCCGAATGGGTTCAACTGGACGAGCCATGTCTGGTGCTCGATCTCGACGCCCTTGCGCAGAAGGCGCTGCAGCGGACTTATGCCGCTTTTGCGGAAGAGGTCCCGCAACTCAAGATCATGCTGAACACTTACTTCGGCGAACTCGGCGATAATCTCGATCTGGCGCTGTCGCTTCCCGTCGCCGGGCTTCATCTCGATCTGGTCCGCGCGCCGGATCAGTTCGATGAAGTCGCGGCAAATGCGCCGAAGGACATGGTCCTCTCGCTTGGCGTGATCGATGGACGCAATATCTGGCGGTCCGATCTGTCCAGTCTGCTCGATGGACTGGAGCCCATGGTTGATCTGCTCGGGCGACATCGCGTGGAACTCGCGCCATCCTGTTCGCTGTTACATGTGCCGATCGATCTCGGCCTTGAGACCGAGCTCGATCCGGACGTCAAAAGCTGGCTGGCTTTTTCGATCCAGAAGATGGAAGAACTGGCCGCGCTTGGTGCTGCGCTGGCCGGCAGTCGCGCAGATGTCGCTGCAACGCTTGCCGCGTCTGATGTCGCGGCGGCTGCGCGACTGGCATCGTCGAAGATCCACGACCTTGCTGTCGCGAAGCGCGTCGCCTCTGTCGATGCGACCATGCGTCGGCGCGGCAGTGACTTTGCCTTACGAGCAGGCGAACAGCATCGACGCTTCAAGCTGCCGGCATTCCCGACAACGACCATCGGTTCGTTTCCGCAGACCACGGAAGTGAGAAACGCACGCGGAGCCCATGTCAGGGGCGCACTCAGCGATGCCGCCTACAAGACGTTCCTGCAGAACCAGACGGCGAGGGCGGTGCGCTGGCAGGAGAATATCGGGCTCGACGTGCTGGTGCATGGCGAGTTCGAGCGCAACGACATGGTGCAGTATTTCGGCGAGCAACTTTCCGGCTTCGCCTTCACCAAGCATGGCTGGGTGCAGTCCTATGGCTCCCGCTACGTCCGGCCTCCCGTGCTGTTCGGCGACGTGTCCCGGCCGCATCCGATGACCGTCGAATGGTGGCAATATTCGCAGTCGCTCACCGAACGGCCGATGAAGGCGATGCTGACAGGACCTGTCACCATCCTGAACTGGTCGTTCGTGCGTGACGACATTCCCCGCGAGGTCGCCTGTCGCCAGATCGCGCTCGCGATCCGCGATGAGGTGGCGGATCTGGAGAAGGCCGGCGCCGGCATGATCCAGATCGACGAAGCGGCGCTCCGTGAAGGGCTTCCGCTGCGCAAGTCGGAATGGAAGTCCTATCTCGATTGGGCCGTGGAAAGCTTCCACATCTGTTCGTCGGGCGTGCGGGATGACACGCAGATCCATACGCACATGTGCTATTCGGAGTTCAACGACATCATCGATGCGATCGGCGCCATGGACGCGGATGTGATCTCCATCGAAACGTCACGTTCGAAGATGGAGCTGCTCGATGCGTTCAGGACTTACAAATATCCAAACGAGATAGGTCCCGGGGTCTATGACATCCACTCGCCGCGGGTGCCTGAAACGCGCGACATGGTCGATCTGCTCAAGCTTGCACGGCAGCGGCTGACGGACTCCCAGCTCTGGATCAATCCCGATTGCGGGTTGAAGACCCGGAAATGGGAGGAGGTGCGGCCCGCACTCGTCAACATGGTCGCTGCAGCACGCGAATTGCGAAATCTGGTCTAGGGAAAGCCAGGCACCGCCCCGTTGTCATGACGGGGCGGTTACTTTGCCGCGCGTTAATTCACCGCCAGCTTCACGCCTAGACGTCCGGCAAGCTCCTGCACGAACTGCCAGGCGACACGGCCTGACCGCGAACCGCGGGTGGTGGACCATTCCAGTGCGTCTCGCTCTAGCTCGGCGGCGTCGATCTTGATGCGGTAATGGCTGCAATAGCCGCGGACCATGTCGAGATATTCGTCCTGGCTGCATTTGTGGAAGCCGAGCCACAGGCCGAAACGATCCGACAGCGACACCTTCTCCTCGACGGCTTCGCCGGGATTGATCGCCGTCGAGCGTTCGTTCTCGATCATCTCGCGCGCCAGCAGATGGCGGCGGTTCGAGGTCGCATACAGGATCACGTTGTCCGGCCGGCCTTCGATGCCGCCTTCAAGCACAGCCTTGAGCGACTTGTAGGACGCATCATTGCCGTCGAAGGAGAGGTCGTCGCAGAACACAATGAAATAGAAATCCGAGACACGGATCTGCTCCATCAACGCCGGCAGGCTTTCGATGTCTTCGCGATGGATCTCGACCAGCTTGAGGCGGCCGGCAACGGATTTACTGGCATTGACCGAGGCATGGGCCGCCTTGACCAGCGATGACTTGCCCATTCCGCGCGCGCCCCAGAGCAGCGCGTTGTTGGCCGGCAGGCCGTTGGCGAAACGCCGGGTATTCTCGATCAGGGTGTCGACCTGCTGATTGATGCCCTGCAGCAAGCCAATATCGACCCTTGAAACCTTGGGCACGGGGGCCAGGCGCCCGTCGGGATGCCATATGAAGGCTTCGGCGCTGGCCAGAGAATCGGCATTGGAGCGCTTCGGCGCCGTGGCAGCCATGCCTGCGGCAATGGCTTCGAGGGCGAGGGCGATCCGCTCCTCCGTCGGGGGAGCGGCGGCTGGTCGCGGACGTTTTGCCGCGGTCTTCGTCGTGCGGATCGCCGGAGCTTTTTTGACAGGGCGACGGCTTGTTTTATTGGGCTTTTTTGACATTTTTGACTTTCCTCAAGCCGCACCCATATCGAGCCCGGAACACATCCGCAAGCAGGACAAATCGCAGACAAATCAGAGGGGTTACCGCCGTTGCAATTGGGACGCCGGCCGCTATAGTCCGCGCGAATTTGCCCAACCGGCCGAACGCCGACGCGTCGCCGGTTATTTCCCAGCGTTCACGAGGACTTCCCGATGTTCATTACCCCTGCGTTTGCTCAGGCTGCAGCAGCCGGCGGCGACACCAACAGCATGCTGATGTCGCTGCTGCCTTTCGCCCTGATCTTCGTGATCATGTATTTCCTGATCCTGCGTCCGCAGCAGAAGAAGGTGAAGGACCACGCCGAGATGGTGAAGAACATCCGCCGTGGCGACACCATCGTCACCTCGGGCGGTCTGGTCGGCAAGGTCACCAAGGTGGTCGACGACGAGCAGGTTGAGTTCGAACTCGCCGAAGGCGTTCGCGTGCGTCAGCTCCGCACGATGATCTCGGGCGTGCGCACCAAGGGTGAGCCCGCAAAGGACAAGGCTGAGGCCAAGGACGACGCGGCCGCGAGCTGATGCGTTTGCGCGTCGCCATTATCTGAGAATCTGACGGGTCATCTCGATGTTGTATTTCACGCGGTGGAAGGCGCTGGCGGTCATTCTGACAGCGCTCGTGGTCTGCCTGTTCGCGGTTCCGAATTTCTTCCCCGAAGCCACCGTGAAGACCTGGCCGAAATGGGCGCAGCGCCATCTGGTGCTGGGTCTCGACCTGCAGGGGGGCTCGCACATCCTGCTCGAAGTCGATGCCAATTCGGTCAAGAAGGACAAGCTCGACCAGGTGCGTGACGACGTCCGTCGCACGCTGCGTGACGCCAAGATCGTCTATACCGGTCTCGGCGTTCGTGGCGACAATGTCGAAGTCCGCATCACCAAGGATACCGAGTACCAGACGGCGCTCAGCAAGCTGCGCGAACTGTCGCAGCCGCTCGGCGGCCTGATGGGGCAGAGCGGTCAGCGCAGCCTCGAAGTCTCCGATGCCGGCAACGGCCTGATCCGTCTCTCGGTGCCGCAGGCAGCGATCAATGATCGTATCCGCCAGTCGGTCGAACAGTCGATCCAGATCGTCGAGCGCCGCGTCAACGAACTCGGTACTGTCGAACCGCTGATCCAGCGTCAGGGTCTCGATCGCATTCTGGTGCAGGTGCCGGGCCTGCAGGATCCGACTCGTCTGAAGGAATTGCTCGGCAAGACCGCGAAGCTCGACTTCCGCATGGTCGATACATCGATCCCGGCCGAGCAGGCGCAGGGCAGGGTGCCGCCCGACTCTGAAATCCTGATGAGCTCGCAGTCGCCGAAGACGCCTTATCTCGTGAAGAAGGAAGTGTTGGTCTCCGGCGCCGATCTGACTGACGCGCAGCCGGGCTTCGACCAGCGCACCAACGAGCCGATCGTCTCATTCCGCTTCAACACGTCCGGGGCGCGCAAGTTCGCCGACGCCACGGTGAAGAACGTCAATCTGCCCTTCGCCATCGTGCTCGACAACGAAGTGGTGTCGGCTCCGGTCATTCGTGAGCCGATCACCGGCGGGTCCGGCCAGATCTCCGGCAGCTTCACCGTGCAGGGCGCCAACGATCTGGCGATCCTGCTCCGCGCCGGCGCGCTGCCGGCTCCGCTCTCGATCATTGAAGAACGCACGGTCGGTCCGGGCCTCGGCCAGGACTCGATCGCGAAAGGCGAACTCGCCGCCTATGTCGGGTCTATCCTCGTCATCGTCTTCATGCTGCTGACCTACCGCCTGTTCGGCCTGTTCGCCAACATCGCGGTGACCATCAACGTGCTGATGATCTTCGGCATCCTGTCGTTGCTCAACGCCACGCTGACGCTGCCCGGCATTGCCGGCATCGTGCTGACGGTTGGCATCGCCGTGGACTCCAACGTGCTGATCTATGAGCGCATCCGCGAGGAACTGCGCGCCGGGCGCACCGCGATCTCGGCGATCGACGCCGGCTTCAAGCGTGCGCTGGCGACGATTCTGGATTCCAACATCACGACATTCATCGCCGCTGCGGTGCTGTTTTACATCGGCACCGGACCGGTTCGCGGCTTCGCCGTGACCTTCGGCATCGGCCTCGTCACAACGGTCTTCACGGCCTTCACTGTGACCCGCCTTATCGTCGCCGGCTGGGTCAGGTGGAAGCGGCCGACCAGCGTGCCGATCTGAGTTTACGGAGCAGACTTTGACAACGACACAAATGGTTCTGGCAGGTCTGGGCGCGCTGATCGTCGTTCTGTCGATCGTGGCAATCTTCGACCTGTTGCCGTCGCTCCGCATCGTTCCCGACGATACGAAGTTCGATTTCACGCGCTTTCGCCGCATCTCGTTTCCGATCTCGGCGGTGCTGTCGATCTTCGCGATCACCCTGTTCTTCACGCACGGGCTGAACTTCGGAATCGACTTCAAGGGCGGTACGTTACTTGAAGTGCAGGCCAAGTCAGGGAATGCCGACATCAGCGCGATGCGCGCGACGCTGGCGGCCCTGCAACTCGGCGATGTGCAGCTGCAGCAGTTCGGCGGCCCGGCCGATGTGCTGATCCGTCTGGCCGAACAGCCCGGCGGCGATGCCGCCCAGCAGGCGGCGGTGCAGAAAGTCCGTACCGCGCTCGGCGACAGCGTCGAGTATCGCCGCGTCGAAGTGGTGGGGCCGCGTGTGTCCGGCGAATTGCTGGCTTACGGCATGCTCGGCCTGATCGTCGCGATCATCGGCATCCTGATCTATCTCTGGTTCCGCTTCGAATGGCAGTTCGCCCTGGGCGCCATGATCGCCAACGTCCACGATATCGTGCTGACCATCGGCTTCATGTCGATCACGCAGGTCGACTTCGATCTTACCAGTATCGCCGCGCTGCTGACCATTCTCGGCTATTCGCTGAACGACACCGTCGTCATCTACGACCGTATTCGTGAAATCCTGCGCCGCTACAAGAAGATGCCGATGCCGGAACTCCTGAACGAGTCGATCAATTCGACGCTGTCGCGCTCGATCATCACCCACGTCACCGTGACGCTGGCGCTGCTCGCGCTGCTTCTGTTCGGCGGCCATGCGATCCACTCGTTCACTGCCGTGATGATCTTCGGCGTCGTTCTGGTCGGTACCTACACATCGATCTTCATTGCGGCCCCGATCCTGATCTATCTCGGTGTCGGAGAACACCGCGAAGACGCCGACAAGCCGGCGGCGAAGCCGAAGCCCTGAGATGCCGGTCGATCCCGAAGCGCCTCACCTTCCGCGCTCGGCCGCCATCGAAGCCTACGGCAAGGGCGGCTTCCACTTCGACACCATGTCGCATCAGGGCTCGCTGCTGTGCCTGCCCGATGCGGTCTGGGCCTGGCCGGTCACCAAGGCCAGCGAGATCGATCGGCATTCGCTGCGGCGCGTGTTCGAAGGCGCTGCAGGCATCGATACGCTGATCATCGGCACCGGCAACGAGGTCTGGATCGTGCCGAACGATCTGCGCAACGCCCTGCGCAATCTGCATGTGGTCATCGATGCGATGCAGACCGGTCCGGCGATCCGCACCTATAACGTCATGATGGGCGAACGCCGCCGCGTTGCCGCCGCATTGATCGCAGTGCCATGAGTATCTGGCCATGAGTGCCGTCCTGTGAGCGCCGATCAGGCCTCCGCCGCGTTTTGTGCGGATCTGGTGCGCAGCCACGACTTCGACCGCTACGCGGCGACCTTGTTCGTACCCGCCGACAAGCGTCGCGCGCTGCTGGCGCTCTATGCGTTCAATACGGAAATCTCGCGCGTCCGCGAGCTTGTGAAGCAGCCATTGCCCGGCGAGATCCGGCTGCAATGGTGGACCGACATGCTGGCGGGCGTCGGTCATGGCGACGTCGAACAGAACCCCGTTGCGGCCGAATTGCTGCTGGCGATCCGCACGCATGATCTTCCCGTCGACAGGCTGTCCAAGCTGATCGATGTGCATATCTTCGATCTCTACAACGATCCGATGCCGGATCTCGCACTGCTCGAGAGCCATTTTCGCGATACGCTCGGAACATTGTTGTTCTCGTCGGCAAAGATCCTTGGCGACGGGTCTGAGGCCAGCACGCATGTCGCCGAACATGCCGGGCTGGCCCAGGGCGTCGCGCGGATCGTGGCCCGTCTGCCCTATGACACGATGCGGCGGCAATTGTTCGTTCCACAGGACATGCTGCTGCAAAACGGCAGTAGCGCTGATCAGGTATTTGCCGGCAAGATGACGCCAGGCATCCGCGCAACGCTGGATCGGCTGATATCGGGCGCGCAGGAACAGCTCGCGACTGCGGAAGGGATGCTTGCGGATGTGTCCCCGGCTGCGCGCGGGGCGTTCCTGCCGATGGCGCTGGTGAAACATGATCTAGAGCAGATGGCGCGGCCGGATCACGATCCGTTCGAGCTTTATGTGAGATCGCGGCTACGGACGTTGTGGACGCTGTGGCGCGCGTCGCGATCAGTGTGACGTCAATTTCTGGTCTGTCGTCTCGAAGTTGAAACGATCGCGCAGGTTCTTCCGGGACTCCAGAATGCCTTTCAAGAATGCGCGGTCCGCGTCGCTGGTCATCAGCGGCTCCAGCAGATCGACCTGGTTCATGGCGACGAGCTGCAGTACCTCGGTGCGAATGCGGCCTGAGGCGTCGCGGGGCAGGGCTGTGACGACCTGCAGGTGCTCAGGTGGCTTTGCAGCCTTTGCTGCAGCCAGTGCACCCTGCAGCTTCGTTTCCAGCGCAACGTCATCGGCCTCGACGAATGCATAGAGCCCGACGCCAGTGCGCCGGTCGGCGAAGGCGACGATAGATGCGTCGCGCACCGCCGGGTTCTGCTTGATGATTTCGAGGAGTGGCGGCGCATCATTGACGAGGCGTTTGCCGCCGCCTTCGCGGTCGGTGAAATTGAAGATGCCGCGGGTGATGGCGCGATAGACTTTCTTGCCGGTCATCAGCCAGATCCGCGCCGGCAGCGACTTCTTCGACAGGATCTGCTTTTCCTTCGGCGTGAGCAGCTCCGGCGCGTAAGTGCGCTTGTGCTTCAGGAGATGACGCAGGTCTTCATAGGCCGCGATGCGAAACAACTGGCTGTGGGACTTGAAGCAGACTGCGAGCTGGAAGTCGGTGACGTAAGCCAGCCCGTCGCTGCCGCGCAGCCAGTTCTGTTCCTTGGCGAGATCGTTATGGCACACGCCCATGCGATGCAGCTTGCGCAGGGCCAGCTTCGCCGACTTGAAATAGCGCGCGTCGCCGTGCGGTTTGGCGAGATGCAGTGCGACGCCATCGATGAAGCCGCGCACCAGTGCACGGTCGCCGGCCCAGAGCAATTCAGGTCCGACCCGCAGATCGCGCGCCAGCATCAGTGCGCGGCGCTCCCGGGTGAACAGATGCAGCGCCAGCGGATACGACCACCACGGCACCTGATCGAGTCGCCGCAGCACTGCATCGACTTCTCCCGATGACGTGCGGTAGCGACCGCGTTCGACAGTCGAGAACACGTCGCGTTTCAGCAACACGCCTTCGGTCCAGGTCTTGGACAGCGCAGCGGCGTCCTGTGGCGGCAAACTCATCGCACAATCCTGAAAATCAAAGTGCCGGCGTCATGCCGCAGTCGCAACGGGCAGGCTGGCGGCAATCCAGCCGTCCATATCAGCCAGCGCCCGCACGCTCATTGCCTGCTTCTTGGCAACGGTCTTCTCATTGCCGCGCAGCCGCGAACCATCGGGTTTTTTGGTCGGCGCTTGAGCCAGTGGCGGGAACAGTCCGAAATTAATGTTCATCGGCTGGAACGAGCGCGGGCCGGCGTCGACGGTCTCTATATGGCCTCCGGTGATATGGCCGAGCAACGAGCCTAGCGCCGTCGTTACGGGCGGCGGCGGCAGCGACTGCCTCTTGGCATCTGCTGCCGCATAGAGCCCGGCGATCAGGCCAACGCTGGCCGACTCCACATAGCCTTCGCAGCCGGTCATCTGGCCAGCGAAGCGCAGGCGCGGCTGCGCCTTGAGGCGAAGTTGCTCGTCGAGCAGCTTTGGCGAGTTGAGGAACGTATTGCGATGCAGGCCGCCGAGGCGGGCGAATTCGGCATTCTGCAGACCCGGGATCATCCGCAATACCTGCTGCTGCGGGCCGTATTTCAGTTTCGTCTGGAAGCCGACGATGTTGTAGAGCGTGCCGAGCTTGTTGTCCTGGCGCAGCTGCACGATGGCGTAGGGCTTGACGAGAGGATCCCTGGGATTGGTGAGACCGACCGGCTTCATGGGTCCATGGCGCAGCGTCTCGCGGCCGCGCTCGGCCATCACTTCAATGGGCAGGCAGCCATCGAAATAGGGCGTGTTGGTTTCCCACTCCTTGAAGTCGGTCTTCTCGCCCGCCAGCAGCGCGTCAATGAAGGCGTCATACTGTTCGTGGGTCATCGGGCAGTTGATGTAGTCGGCGCCGTTGCCGCCCGGTCCAACCTTGTCGTAACGTGACTGGAACCAGGCGATCTCCATGTCGATCGAGTCTTTATGCACGATCGGCGCGATGGCATCGAAGAAGGCCAGCGCGTTCTCGTCGGTCAGCCCACGGATGCCGTCCGCGAGCGCTGCGGAGGTCAATGGCCCCGTCGCAACGATGACGTTGCGCCAGTCGGCAGGCGGCAGGCCTGCGACTTCGGCGCGGTCGATGGTGATGAGAGGGTGATCGTTCAGCGCCTTCGTCACGGCATCGGAAAAGCCGTCGCGATCCACGGCCAGCGCGCCACCGGCGGGCACCTGGTTGGCATCGGCGCAGCGCATGATCAGCGAGCCCAGCTTGCGCATCTCGGCGTGGAGCAGGCCGACAGCGTTGTTGAGCGCATCGTCAGAACGGAAGGAATTGGAGCAGACCAGTTCGGCGAGGCCATCGGTGCGATGGGCGTCGGTCATCCGGTGCGGCCGCATCTCGTGCAGGATCACGGGAATGCCGGCATTGGCGACCTGCCAGGCGGCTTCCGAGCCGGCGAGGCCCGCGCCGATCACATGGACGCAGTCGTCTGGGTTTGGGGCTGTTGTCATGGCCCCGCATGTAGCGCGTTTCGGCGCGAAGTGGAATTCGCTTCGCGGAAATTCGGTCGTTTAGCCAAAGCTTTGAAGATGCTTTGGTTTGAATGCATGTGGGTCTGAAGATGGTATCTTCAGGGAACCACGATTGCGCCCGCGCGAGGCGGGCGCAATCCGTGAAACGTCAGGCAGGACAGACAGACCGTCCTGACGGATCAGCCGTTGTAGGCGCCAGAAGCAACACGCGGAATGTCCGAACGGTCGAGACCGATGTCGGAAAGCTCGCGATCGCTGAGCTGGGAGAGTTCGGCAACGTTGCGCTGATAGTCGCGGAACGCTTGGATCATGCGGATGAATGAAAGCAGCATTTTGGTTTCTCCTTCGGCAGACGATTCATCTCTTGTGAGGTGCCTCGCTGTTGAAGTGAATATAGATGACGATATCGCAGTGCAGCAGTGGAGATGTTGCGATGCAGCTACTCGGACATCGCATAGCTCGCGCAAGGAATGATTAACCTCTTGGCGATGAGAGGCGATTTTACAGGCAGGGTGCGTATTTGGGCACCTTCAGGGCCGACTGAAGGCATTAATTAGTCAGTTAAATCATGCGTTTGAAGGCGGTCTAAAGCTCAAACGGATGCCAGAAGCGGAACAGGCTCAATAAGCCCTTTCTAGCCCCAATCGGCCAGCTTTGTGGGCGGCTCCTCGCAAGTTCCTGTCTGGCTCCGCTATGCGTGATTCGCATATGAGCATTAGGAGTGAATTTTAAATCATCCTTACGCGAGGCTTACGAGGCGACTTTTCTCTAAACCGCATGCGTGAAGGCAAATACATATGCAACTCGAGGTCCTGCCGAAACGCGATTGCTGTTAGCCTTCGGAGGCACATCAAAAGGCCGATGGCGCGGCGTCAGTGAACTCGCGCGAATTACATTTGCGTAAGTTTGTTGCTCTCGATTTCTGAAGTGTCAAAAAGCTGAGCGTTCTTGGTGGCGATAACAACCGCCTCACATTCAATTCACTGCGGCTGTTATTTCCTGGATCGCAGCCGGACGTATCAATTCCTTCCACAGAATCCGGCAATGGCGTCGGTTCTGTTGCGAAGGACAAACAAGATGATCACAAGATTACTGGGAGCGGCCGCCATGGCTGCTGTTGTGTTCGCTGCGGTGCCGGCTTCGGCCGCCCGTATGGAAGGCTGTAGCGGCAGCAACCTGCTGAAAGCTGAAACCGCTGTCGAAGCGTTGCCGGACGGCGATGCGAAGTGGGTTGCGTTCAAGGAGATGACAGATGCGCAGACCGCGTTGCTCGACAACAAGATGCGCGTGTGTGCGGTCCATCTGACCAAGGCTATGCATGTCGGCATGACGAAGTAAGATCACGGGAGGGGCCGCTTGCTGAGGAGCGGACGGCCCTTCCATTATCCCATAAGAGCTTATGGTTCTTTGGCGAGCTGACTGGCGAAATAGGCGATGGTCTTCGAATAGACCTCGCTCTTGTTCCACTGCTGAATGACCGCGAAATTCGCAGTCCCCGGCGCAAAATCCTGATCGCGCTTCCAGCCATGGCTGGCGAGGTAGTTTGCCGTCGAGGCCAGCACGTCGGGCGCGCTGCGTAGCAGGTCGCGATGGCCATTGCCGTCGAAGTCGACAGCGAATTTCAGGTAGGACGATGGCATGAATTGCGTCTGGCCGATTTCGCCGGCCCAGGCGCCATGCATCTCGGCTGGCGCGAGGTCGCCGCGATCGACAATGCGCAGGGCGTCGAGCAATTCACCGCGAAACATCTCGGCGCGTCGGCAATCATAGGCGAGTGACGCAATCGCCCGGATGGTCGGGAATTTGCCGATGTTCACGCCATAGTCGGTCTCCAGTCCCCAGATCGCCACCAGCACCGGACCGGGCACACCATATTGCTGTTCGATGCGTCCGAGCACCGAGCCGTAACGCTTCAGCATGTCGCTGCCGCGACGCAGCCGTGGCGGCACCATGCGCCCGGAAAATTCCTCGAAACTTTGCTTGAAGACCTGCTGACCGCGGTCGCGCGACAGCACGCTGTTATCGAGGGTGACGCCGGACAGCGCTGCATCGACGGTCTTCTGCGAAATGCCCTTGCCGACAGCTTCCGTCTTGAAGGTGGCGAGCCAGCTATCGAAACTGCCGGTGCCGCAGGTCGGCGCAGCAAGGGCTGGAGCCAGTGGCGAGATCAGATATGTACCGAGCAGGAGTGTGCGAAGCAGGGCGTGCATGGTCTCAAGGCTCTCATTACGGTCATGACATGATGTCGCGACGATATTGCGCGACGAGCCTTCCGGCGAACCACGGCCAAAACAAGGCTGCAGCAGTGATATCAAAACAGCCCGCCGATTTCTCGGACAATTCTGCGAGAGGCCGGCGACCGAGTAAAATCACGTCAGTGTATCTGCGTTATTCGTCACTACTCCATTGAAGCAGTACGACCGGGAAATCGGCTGTTGCGCAGGGATGAGACTTCCAGTCCGGCGCGGCGTGGTCAGCACGTTGGAAGTGATTCCGCGCTCATCCGGTGGCGTCGTGGCTCATGCTTCGGTGAAAATGTCGTCCTACATTCACAGCGCTGCAATGCAGCGGCCGGGCTTTCGCCTCAATTCAGTCGGACCTTGCTACCGACGTCAAACGGTCTGTCGATGACTTTTCCAACCGGCTTGGACGGTTGGTTTGGGCAGTCGGCTTGGAGCAACTCTTCCCGCAGTCTATCGCGTCGCATTGGCAAGCGAGTGGTGGGCGGATACAAGTACGAACCGGCTGGTGCTGCCGGAACCAAAGACGGCACGAATTCTTCAATCTGTCACGAAAGCTATTGGGAGCGACATATGAGCATTTTCGGAAAGATCATGGGCGCGATTTTTGGCACCAGCGCCAGTGCAGCATCCCCTGATGCCGCGCCGGCCGCCGGTGGTTCGGCTCCAGCAGGCGCCGCGCCGATGGACAGTGTTGACGTTGCTGCGATCCTCGACAAGGCCGTGGCAGCCAAAGGCGAGAAGCTGGAATGGAAGACCTCGATTGTCGATCTGATGAAGGCGCTCGACATCGACTCCAGTCTGACGGCCCGCAAGGATCTTGCCAAGGAGCTCGGTTACACCGGTGACACCGGCGATTCGGCCAGCATGAACATCTGGCTGCACAAGCAGATGATGACCAAGCTCGCCGCTAATGGCGGCAAGCTGCCGGCCGACATCAAGCACTAAACTTTCCGTTTGGGACGGAGTTGAAGGCCCGCGCTCGCGCGGGCCTTTTTGCTGTGGTATACCAGCACACATAAATACAAGACCAAAAAACAAGACAAAACATACGAGGAGAAACACCATGGACCCCATCAACCGCAGAACGATTCTGACCACCGGTGCCGTTGCCCTGGCTGGCAGCGCATTGGCGGGCGAGGCGGCGCAGGCACAACAGGCCGGTCCCAAGGCCATATTCCCGGTCGCGGCGGTGACGATCCCCATCGTCGGCGAGACCGACGTGTTTCCGGTGCGCCGCATCTATTGCATCGGCCGCAACTACGCAGCGCATTCCCGCGAGATGGGATCGGATCCGACGCGCGAGCCGCCGTTCTTCTTCCAGAAGCCGACCGACGCGATCCAGAACGTCAAGATCGGTGAGGTCGCCGATCACCCGTATCCGTCGCTGACCAAGAACTATCATTACGAGGTCGAACTCGTCGCCGCGCTGAAATCCGGCGGCACCAATATCCCCGTCGATAAGGCGCTCGACCATGTCTATGGCTATGCTGTCGGACTCGACATGACGCGCCGCGACTTGCAGCGCGCCATGGGCGACGAGAAGAAACCATGGGAGATCGGCAAGAGTTTTGACCACGCCGCAGTCATCGGCCCGATCCATCCGGTTTCCAAGACCGGCCACATGACCAAGGGTCCGATCTCGCTCGCGGTGAATGGCACCGTGAAACAGACCTCCGATCTCGACAAGATGATCTGGAGCGTCGCCGAGCAGATATCGAAACTCTCGGACGCCTTCGAGCTGAAGGCCGGCGACATCATCTATTCCGGTACGCCGGAAAATGTCGGCCCGGTCGTCAAGGGTGACGTACTGCTGTGCAAGCTGCAGGGCTTGCCGGACATGTCGATCAAGATCGTTTGAGAGCGATTGTTTCCGCGCAGGCGCTGTCGTCCGATGTGAATGTCAAACAGCCACTGCTCTTCAGACATGCGTCATCGCCCCCATTGTTTGCGGCGCGGGGGCGCCGTCGTCTCTTGCATTCCCACCCTCTGTTGAGAGGGCGTGCGGAACGCCAGGTGCCCGTTGCACCCTTGGGCCTGATGCGAATGCGGTCGTCCGCAGTTTAGAGTGCATCAGGACTTTCGGAGGCGCAGGGCAAGGAAGTGCCCAGCGTTCCGCCTGCGGTGTTTTTTCGGTTGCTTGCGCGTTGCCATGGCGAACGATCCGATCACCAAAATTACAGTCCCAAGGCGAATGGGACAGGGTGCCTCAAGCGAGTAGGCCGGACGCGTCTTGATTTGGTCGTCCGTCACACTGTCCAGGAGTCTTTCCATCCGAAGGCCGGCCGTCTCCTTGCCAGTGGCAGTGCTGGCGCAGATCCGTCCTGCCCGAAGACAGACGTCACCCATGAACCGCGTGACGCCGCATCTCCGGCGTCCACCGCATCCCACCCCGCGAACGTGACGATCGCGATCGCCCCTCTCGGTGGGGGCAGGACGGAAGGGAATATAAACCTGATGGGGATGTTGTCAACGAGAGATAGGAAAAAATATTTAGGCGACTGCACCGCCCCACATTCGTCATTCCGGGGCGGCTGCGCGCCTTCGCGCAGGCGAACCCGGAATCTTGACGTGTTCAGCGCAAAACACTTCGGGATTCCGGGTTCGCACCCGGCAAGTGCCGGCCGCGCCCCGGAATGACGAGCGTGGGTCAGGTCCGCACGTCAGTAGCTTCGCCGCCTTCGTGCGTCCCGGAGTGACGTTGGCGGGATAACTGTCTAATTCACCAGATCCGCATAGTCCGGATGCTGGCGCAGATAATCCACCACGAAAGAACAACCTGCGACAACCTTCAGCCCATCCGCACGGATCAACGCCAGCGCGCCCTTCACCAGCTCCGAGGCGATGCCGCGGCCGCGCAGGGCAGGCGGCGTTTCGGTATGCGTGATGATGACGCGATCGCCGGCACGGCGATAATTCGCAAAGGCGACGGATTCGCCGACATCCAGCTCGAAGCGATTGAGTGCCTTGTTGTCGCGAACGCCGGTCATGCCGCGTCTTTCAGCAAATCCTGATAGTCCGCATGTTTCGCAATATATGCCGCGATGAAGGGGCACTGTGCCACGACCTTCAATCCCTGTGCACGGACGGCATCGAGCGCACCGCGGGCAAGCTGTGAGCCGATACCTCTGCCGGCCAATTCCTGCGGCACGACTGTGTGGACGAAAGTGATGGTATCAGACGTCCGGGTATATTCGGAAAAAGCGATATGGCCGTCGACCGCGAGTTCGAAACGGTGAAGCGAAGTATTGTTATAAACCGCGTTGCTCATTCTCATTCCATTCACAGGTGTCCGGGAGAAGGTAGCAGTCATTTCCAAACGGGGGCAATGCAGCCGCCGCATACTTCATCTGACAGGGGAAATCCGTGTCGCCGCGCAGGGCCTTCTGTCGTTCTGCGCGCCATGAAAAATGGCTTTGGCGTGGCCTTGCAAAGGCAAAGCGGGTTCCTACGTCAATTGTAGACATACGCCCCGAAGCGGCCGGATCGGTCGTTTGACAGTTGGAGTGTCATGCCAACGGCCGCTGACGTATGCCTCTTTTGGAGGAGGTCACGATGTCAGACTCTCGGTTTCTCGGTACGCATCGCACGTGGGAAGACTGGTTTGGCATGGCGCTTGGCGTCCTGATTGCGCTGTCGCCCTGGTTTCCTACGCAGAACGGTCATCAATATGCCGGGGGGACCCCCAGCGCCATAATCATTAACACGGTGGCGGTCGGCGTCCTGGTATTTGGCCTTGCGCAGCTTGAGTATGTCGCGCTGCAACGCTGGGAGGAGGTGGCCGCGATCATTCTTGGTCTGTGGCTGATCGTCTCGCCACTTTTCCTTGGTTATTCCGGCGACGGCATGCTCAGATTCATCCACACCTGCCTCGGCGGTCTCGTGGTGCTGCTGGCAGCACTACAGTTGTGGCAGGACTGGGATTTGAGTGATGGGGAAATGGCCCGGCACGGACAGTGACAACAGGCGATCAGGCCCGTCGGTCTTGTCATGAGGCCGGCGGGTCTCGTTTGTCTGTCGCCGGCCGTTAGCGTCTTGGCACAGCCAGCGCCGCGATCACTTCGTCGATCCGGGAAAACACATAATTCGGCGTGCGCGCTTCCAGGGCCGCCCCGCTGGTATAGCCCCACGTCACCGCGCCAAAATCGATTCCGGCCTCGCGCGCAGCGTCGATATCGCGGATCTCGTCGCCGATGCTGATCGTGTCATCGACAGAGATGCCGGTGAGCTCAAGGATACGCTGGAATTTCGCCGTCTTGCCGAACAGGCCGGCGCCACAGGCGAAATAGGCGACGTGCTGGTCGAGATCACCGAGCACGGCACGGACGTTATCCTCGCTATCCGAACTGACGATGGCGATCGTTATGCCGCGCGCCTTCAATTCACAGAACATGCGATCGACGCCGGGAAACAGATTGATGCGATCGATCTGCTGCGCCTTGCGCTTGCGCATGTCGCGCGCGATCAGCGGGATCCGCCATTTGGCGACACCGAGTAGCCGGATCAGTTCGCCGGCACCGACGCTCCGCAGCTCATCGATGCGGTCGCGTTCGACGCGCTGAAACTTGTGCTTGTCGGCGACGGAATTGACGACGCTGAGGAACCACGAAAAGCTGTCGGACAGCGTGCCGTCCATATCGAAGATGGCGAGCTTATAGGGCATGGCTGGCGGGCGGGGAGGTGGCCGGGGTCCTGGCTGGGTGTTTGGCAATGTCGGTCACGGGCTGGTTCTCGTCTGAGTCGTGGCCGATATGCGACCCGTCGCAAGGATGATCCCATCAGACCGGCATTTCAACCCGCATCCGCGCGGCGAAACGATGCACGAGCCGCACGCAAGCGTGCTAAGCCCGTCATGATCGTTTCATATCACCCGCAGGAGGCCTTGATGGCAGACGATAGACCGAACCAGAAAGGCCCCAACACCAAGAAGAAGCAGAAGTGCAAGAATTGCGAAGGCAAGGGTCTGCTGAAGAAGGGCGAGAAGGTGGTGAAGTGCCAGAGGTGTCACGGGACGGGGCTGAGGTGAGAGAAAGACTGGAGCCGTAGCCCGCATGAGTGGGGCGACCTGCGGGAGATTTCTTCGATGAGTCCCCAACGTCGCTGCGCTCATCCGGGCTAAGTACACGTAAGAATAGTGCCGCAACCGAGTATGCTGGACATTCCACTTATAGTAGAGTTATAGAATGTGATATTTGATAATTGTATTTGGTGGTTCGGATATGGCTAAAAAAACAAAGGTTGCTTCTCAGCGACGAAAACCAATCAAGCCAAAGCAATCTGTAACGCGAATATTTATCAGTCATAGTGAGCGAGACAAGAAAATCGTCGATAGAATTTCTGTTCGCCTCCGGTCCGGCGGTTTCGATGTATTTGCCGACCATTTTCAGCTGAGACCCGGTGACAACTTTCAGAGAAAAATTTCAGAGGAGCTTACAGAGGCCGCGGTAGTTCTAATCGTTCTGAGTAAAAATTCATTTCGATCAGAATGGGTACAACAGGAATTTGCGACAATCGCTTTGCAACAGGAAGTATCGGAACGGCAGCGTCGAATTGTCCCAATCAAAATCGACGAAATTCCAGTTCCGAGTTATCTGGCTCATTTGCAGTATATTGATCTTTCGCAAGATTTTGAGAGTGGTTTAGAGCGTTTAACGGCAGAGCTCGATGTCACGAAAGTTGCTCCGCTTGCGGGTGGAACAAATGCTATTACTGTCTCCGTCGATAGTGGCGAAGCACAAATTCGAACGCTTCGCGAGGCCCTGCGTCGAGGGCGACTCACGTTGGTCTGTGGCGCGGGAGTTTCAGTGGGGGCCGGTATTCCAGCGTGGGGGAATCTTTTGGTCCGCCTACTCGACAGGCTTATGGAGAGGCTATCAAAAAATTATTCGCTAGATCTCGGGAAAAGTACAGCTATTGAGTTTCAGAAAAATTACGGCAGGTCGTCCTCGTTGATACTAGGAAAGTATCTTAAGAATAATTTGGGAGACGATTTTGCGAGCGAGACACGCGACGCTCTGTATGCCGAAGTCACTGAGAGCTCGACCCTTATAGACAGTATTGTCGAGCTGTCGCGACCACAGCGTGATGCCAATCCTCTCGATTCAATCATCACGTTCAATTTCGATTGCCTTATTGAAGAAGCTCTTGAAAAAAATGTCGTGGCTAACAAGCCAATTTTTTCCGAGTCAATTAGGCATGATGGAAACGAGCTTCCAATATATCACGTCCACGGATACTTGCCACGTACGGGATTGATTCCGCAGACCGAATTGGTTTTTAGCGAGGACGCTTATCACAGCCAGTTTATAGAAGCGTTTAGCTGGTCAAATCTTATCCAGCTGACGAAGCTTACTCAGAATACTTGCTTATTTATTGGGATTAGCCTTACCGACCCAAACATGCGTCGATTGCTTGATGTTGCTTGGCGTAAGAATCCTGACAAGACTATGTCGCACTTTATAGTAAAGCGGAGTCCTGATCATCCAAGGGACTCTGCGTTAGATCGCGTGTCGAGACTTCTTGAAGAGCAGGATGCAAACGCTCTCGGTCTAAATGTTATTTGGATCGATTCCTTTGATAGCTTACCAGCAGTTTTAAGTAGTATCGCTAAGATTCCTAACGGCCAAGAACAGTGAATTTCGACCCTCACTCCGCCGCCTCACTCGTTGCCTTCCGCTTCTTCGGCTTGCCCGCCTTCTCAAGCACCGGCTTCAGGAATTTGCCCGTATAGCTACGCGGTGCCTTGACGATATCTTCCGGCGGACCCCAGGCGACGATTTCACCGCCGCCGTCGCCGCCTTCGGGGCCGAGATCGATGACCCAGTCGGCAGTCTTGATGACTTCGAGATTGTGCTCGATCACCACCACCGTATTGCCCTGTTCGACCAGCTCATGCAGCACTTCGAGCAGTTTTGCGACGTCGTGGAAGTGCAGGCCGGTGGTCGGCTCGTCCAAGATGTAGAGCGTGCGGCCCGTAGCGCGCTTGCTCAATTCCTTGGCGAGTTTCACGCGCTGCGCCTCGCCGCCGGATAGCGTCGTCGCCTGCTGGCCGACATGGATGTAGTCGAGCCCGACGCGATGCAGCGTCTTGAACGTCTCGCGCACGCGCGGCACCGCCTTGAAGAAGTCGGCGGCTTCTTCCACGGTCATGTCGAGTACATCGGCGATCGACTTGCCCTTGAACAGGACTTCCAGCGTCTCGCGGTTGTAGCGCTTGCCCTTGCAGGTGTCGCAGGTGACATAGACGTCGGGCAGGAAGTGCATCTCGATCTTGATGACGCCGTCGCCCTGGCAGGCCTCGCAGCGACCGCCCTTGACGTTGAACGAGAACCGTCCGGGTTCATAGCCGCGCGCCTTGGATTCCGGCAGGCCGGCGAACCATTCGCGGATCGGCGTGAAGGCGCCGGTATAGGTCGCGGGATTGGAACGCGGGGTGCGGCCGATCGGCGACTGGTCGATGTCGATGATCTTGTCGATATGCTCCAGACCCTCGATGCGGTCATGCGGCGCGGCGCCTTCGCTGGCGCCGTTGAGTTTGCGCGCGATGGCCTTGTAAAGCGTATCGATCAGCAGCGTCGACTTGCCGCCGCCCGAGACGCCGGTGATGGCGGTGAACAGGCCGAGCGGCACTTCCGCCGAGACGTTCTTCAGATTATTGCCGCGCGCATTGATGACCTTGATGGTGTGGCGATGGTTCGGCGGACGACGCTCCCGCACCGGCACCGACATCTCGCCCGTGAGGTATTTTCCGGTCAGAGATTTCGGATTGGCCATCACCTCCTGGGGCGTGCCCTGGGCGACGATATTGCCGCCATGGGTGCCGGCGCCGGGGCCGACATCGACCACGTAATCGGCGGCAATCACTGCGTCCTCGTCATGTTCGACCACGATCACGGTATTGCCGAGGTCGCGCAGCCGCCGCAGCGTATCGAGCAATCTGGCATTGTCGCGCTGATGCAGGCCGATGGAGGGCTCATCGAGCACATAGAGCACGCCCGTCAGGCCCGAGCCGATCTGCGACGCCAGCCGAATGCGCTGGCTCTCGCCGCCGGACAGTGTGCCCGAGGAGCGCGCCAGCGTGAGATAGTTGAGGCCGACATCGAGCAGGAACGACAGCCGCTCGCGGATCTCCTTGAGGATGCGGACGGCGATCTCGTTCTGCTGCTTGTTGAGCAGATCCGGCACGGTCTCGAACCAGTCGCCAGCCTTGCGCACCGACATTTCCGAGATGTTGCCGATATGCTTGCCGCCGATCTTGACTGACAGCGCTTCGGGCTTCAGCCGATAACCCTCGCAGGCATCGCATGGCACGTCGGAGAAATACTTGCCGAGCTCTTCGCGCGCCCATTCGCTTTCGGTCTCGCGGAAGCGGCGGTCGATATTGGTGACGACACCCTCGAACGGCTTCTTGGTGTCATAGGAACGCACGCCGTCCTCATAGGAGAACTTGATCTCGTCATCGCCGGAGCCGTGCAGGATGGCGTTCTGCGTCTTCTTCGGCAGGTCCTTCCACTTGGTGTCGAGCGTGAACTTGTAGAACTTGCCGAGCGCCGTCAGCGTCTGCACGTAATAAGGCGACGACGACTTCGCCCATGGCGCGATGGCGCCCTTGCGCAGCGTCAGCTCCTTATCGGGAATGACGAGGTCGGCATCGATAGTCTGCTCGACGCCGAGGCCGCCGCATTTCGGACAGGCACCATAGGGGTTGTTGAACGAAAAGAGTCTGGGCTCGATTTCCGGAATGGTGAAACCGGAGACCGGGCAGGCGAACTTCTCGGAAAACAGAATGCGCTCTGCACCCGTCTTGTCGTGAATCTTCGCGACCTTCTTGTCGGATTTCTTCGTGCTGGCCTCTTCCGCGGGAGCGGCTGGCGCATCGGCATATTCGATGACCGCGAGGCCTTCGGCGAGCTTCAGTGCGGTCTCGAAACTTTCCGCGAGGCGCTGGCCGATATCCGGCCTGACAACGATGCGATCGACGACCACGTCGATGTCATGCGGAAACTTCTTGTCGAGTACGGGCGCTTCGGCGAGTTCATGGAAGGTGCCGTCGATCTTGACGCGCTGAAAACCCTTCTTGAGATATTCGGCCAGCTCCTTGCGATACTCGCCCTTGCGGCCGCGCACCACCGGCGCCAGCAGATACAGCCGCGTGCCTTCCGGCAGCGCCAGCACGCGGTCGACCATCATCGAGACGGTCTGGCTCTCGATCGGAAGACCCGTCGCCGGCGAATAGGGAATGCCGACGCGTGCCCAGAGCAGGCGCATGTAATCGTAGATCTCGGTGACGGTGCCGACGGTCGAACGCGGGTTCTTCGACGTGGTCTTCTGCTCGATGGAGATGGCCGGCGACAGGCCATCGATCTGGTCAACGTCCGGCTTCTGCATCATCTCGAGGAATTGCCGGGCGTAAGCCGACAGCGACTCCACATAGCGGCGCTGGCCTTCGGCATAGATCGTATCGAAGGCGAGTGACGATTTGCCGGAGCCGGACAGGCCGGTGAACACCACCAGCTTGTCGCGCGGGATGGTCAGATCGACATTCTTGAGATTGTGCTCGCGGGCGCCGCGAATGGTGATGCTGCGCATGTTCGCGGCGGCCTGCTGCCGCTTGGCCTTGATGATCTCGTCCATAACAGGCAATTCCCCAGCGCGAGCCGCGCTCATCCGGGCGCGCACCGCCGGCCGGGCCGGGATCAACGCCGATTGATTGTCATCGGAACATAGGAAGAACGAGAACGGATTTCCAGTGCTCCGCAGCAACGATCAACGGTTTGTTGGCGGAGGGGTTGCGAGGCAAGGCTGCAAATGACAAAGGCCGGGTGGGGCCGACCTTGTCGGTATCGCCATATATTCCTGCCGGACAACAAGAAGCCCGGCACGAGGCCGGGCTGAGTTGTTCTGGAGTCGACAGAGAGGATCGACAAGCCTCAGTACTTCGCGATAACGGGGCCGCCCCACTTGTAGTTGATGCGCGCGGTGACCACGTCGACGTCCTGGCTGATGCGGGTATTGTCGGTGACAACACCGGCAGCGTTGGTGAAGTCGAGCGTGCGGTTGCCCATGAACAGGTGGTCGTATTCGACGGCGAAGGTCCAGTTCGGTGTGAAACCATATTCCAAGCCGACGCCAACCGTGCCGCCCCAGCGCGTCTCCTTGCTGGAATTGATCACTGCGCCGGTCCCGGTGAAGTAATGCTCATACTTGTCGCTGGTGACAGCGGCGCCGCCCTTCACATAAAGCAGCGTGTTGTTCCAGGCATAGCCAATCTGGCCGGTGAACAGGCCGAAGGCCTCGATCTTCGACCGGTCGCCGATTCTGGTGCCGGTGCCAATCAGTGTGCTCGTCGTCGAACCGTGGAAATCTGCCCAGTTGCCCTGCGCTTCGAGGCCGAACACCCATGCGGCGCTCTGCCAGCGATAGCCGATCTGTCCGCCTGCCGTGCCGCCACTGGCGTCGTGACAGCCTTCTGGCGAGAACACCGGAGCGGCGAGCGTGCCGATATTGCTGTCCCAGCACTTGCGGCTCGTTCCCCAGCCACCGTTGCCGCCGATATAGAAGCCGGTCCAGTCATAGACCGCCGCAATGATCGGAGGAGCCTTCGTATAGGGCCGTGCTGCCAGATCGGCTGCGGAAGCTGACGAGGCTGCGCCGAGAACGGCAAGGGCGACGGATGCGAGCAGAAGCTTCTTCATTGCAAGACTCCCCCTTTGAATGTCTCAACTTTAACGCGGCTCAGGCGAGGTGGCTGTAGCTCGCTTGCAACAGGGGAAAACTAACGCGCTGGTTGCGCGAAAAGCCACGTACTGCAGTCAGGGGTAGTATTTAACCGTGGGAAATCAACAGGTTTGCCACCGAGGATCCGGGCGTCCAGCCAAACAGAAAGGCCGGCATTTTCGCCGGCCTTTCCATTGTCACGAGCCTGAAATCTGGCGCGAAGCTCAGTACCTCGCGACGACCGGGCCGCCCCAGTTGAAGTGATAGTTGATGCCGCCCTTGACGGTGTGGGTCGTCATGCCGAGATTGACGCCGGTCGCTGGAGCGAAGGCGCGCAGATAGTTTTCGTTGCCGTAGTCGGCATACATGTATTCGCCCTTGAGCGACCAGCTTGGCGCGAACATGTATTCAACGCCAGCACCGACGGTCCAGCCGGAGTGCACCTTGCTCTCGGAGAAGCCCAGTCCGCCGACATTCAGCGAGATGCGGTTGTCAGCCCAGGCATAGCCACCCTTGGCATAGAACAGCGCAGCACCTGCGGTGACGCCGACGCGGCCAGTCACACTGCCGAAGGAGCGGATTTTGTCTTCGAAGGTGTAGGGGATAAGGGCGACGAGACCGGTTTCGCGATACTTGATATCCGAACCGGCGGCGTCAACTTCCAGACCCCAAACCCATATGCTGCCGGGTGTCTGCCAGTTGTAACCGATGGTGCCGCCGCCGAAGCCGCCATTGATATCGCCGGACTGCGTTGTGAAGCCGTCAACGCGTATGCGATCAGACCAGCCATAGCCACCCATCACACCGGCATAGAAGCCGGACCAGTTGTAACCAACCGGCACTGGCGGAGGTGGCGCCTTGTAGGGGCGTGCGGCCAGATCGGCGGCGGAAGCTGACGTTGCAGCGGCGAGACCGGCGAGGGCGACGGATGCGAGCAGAAGCTTCTTCATTGCAAGACTCCCCTTTGGATACTGCAACCGTAGCGTGATTCAGGGGAAATAGATGTGTCTCACTTGCAACACATAAGAAACTAACGCATGGGTTGAGTGGGTGTTTATCTACCGGGCCTGTTGTTCGAGCCGTATCGGATGAGGGGGCGGTCGTTTTCCAGGGGCTTGTCTTTCTGCAAAACGAAAAAGGCCGGCGTTTCCGCCGGCCTTTCCGTAGTCACAAGCCTGAAATCAGGCGTGAAGCTCAGTACTTCGCGACGACCGGGCCACCCCAGTTGAAGCGGTAGTTCAGGCCAGCCTTGACGGTGTGCTCGTCGTTGCGGGACGACAGGCCGATGATGCCAGCCGGCGACGGAGCAGCGAAGGTGGTCTTGCCGAAGTCATAGTACTGGTACTCGACCTTGCCCGACCAGTTCTGGGTGAACAGGTATTCGAGGCCGGCGCCGACGGTGTAACCGTCATGCTTGGTGCCAGCTGCGAAGGCAACCGGAACTGCGCCAACGGTCGTAACCAGCGATTCGTTGAAGTCGGAGTAGGCGTAGCCGCCCTTCACGTAGAGCAGTGCCGGCCCCCAAGTGTAACCGATGCGACCGGTGACCGAGGCGAGGCCCTTCTGGTTCAGGTTGTAAGTGACGCCAGCCGGAACGAAAGCGACGTTGGTGTTGTTCGAACCAACCCAGCTGTACTGACCTTCGATGCCGAACACCCAGTTCGGAGCGAACTGGTAGTCATAGCCGATCTGCACACCGCCGAGGAAACGGCCATCCGAATTGTCGGAGGTGCCGCCGAAGCCGTTCGAACCGTTGAACGCGCCGCCGACGTGACCGCCGATGTAGAAACCGGTCCAGTTGTAGATCGGGGCGGGAACGTAGGCCGGAGCCTTGGTGTAGGGACGAGCGGCCAGGTCAGCAGCCATTGCAGGAACCGAAGCGCCCAGAGCGATCAGGGCAACGGTGCCCAACAGAAACTTCTTCATGTGAATTCTCCCCAAAATTGCTTCGCGTTGGCGAAGCCTCGTGTCCCGGCGCAAGCGCCAAATGCAATTCAGTGATCGAAATATACGCAAGTCTGCCAAAAAGTCCGTCACCCAAATAGCACACTCGTCTTGGATGTTTGGTCGTTTCTAAGTTAATGAAAGGTATATGAATTTTGGCGGGGCGCGGGTTCCCTTCGGGTTCCACTATTGCCTTCACTCAGGCACGGCAGTGACGACTCGGCACGCTGTCGTCGCTCAACAATTCGCCAAGGGGTGTTCTTGAGAACAAAAATGGAACATGCTATATAGAGCGACGATCAAATACGATACCGTGGATAACCCGGTTGCGGGGGCCTGCGCGGAGCGCGGACCGTATAGGGTCCCATCATCAGCGGCTTTGCGCGCGGGCCGGGGCCTGTACCGGCGCCCAATCAGCAAATTCAGATTCGAGAGTAGGAGAGTGGCATGGCGGGTAGCGTCAACAAGGTGATTTTGGTCGGCAATCTCGGCAAGGATCCCGAGGTTCGCCGGATGCAGAACGGCAACCCGGTCGTCAACCTGACCGTTGCGACGTCGGATACGTGGCGCGACAAGGGCACCGGCGAGCGCAAGGAAAAGACCGAGTGGCATCGCGTGGTGATCTTCAGCGAAGGTCTTGCCAAGGTCGCCGAGCAGTATCTGAAGAAGGGCGCCAAGGTTTATATCGAAGGCGCGCTGCAGACCCGCAAATGGACCGATCCGCAGGGTGTCGAGAAATACTCCACCGAGATCGTGCTGCAGGGCTTCAATTCGACACTGACCATGCTCGACGGCAAGGGCGGCGGCGCGGGTGGCGGCGGCTATGGCGGCGACGACATGGGTGACAGCTTCGGCGGTGGCCAGTCGAGCGCTCCGCCGCAGCGCCGCGTGGCCGCACCGGCAGGTGGCGGTGGTGGCCGCGGCAGCGACATGGATGACGACATCCCGTTCTGACTGTTGGTTGGAGCTGTGTGTAAACTAAAAAACGCTTTCGTCGCTTCTTCAATGACTTAGTGTTTTTCAGCTTCCGGATTGCCGACGAGACTCGAATCAGATTCTGTGGGGCCCGCTTGTGTAAACAAGCGGGGGCTTTCGTTTGATAAATCAACGCATTGCCAGCCGATTTCGCGTAAAGCCCGTTGTAATGGAGGGCGGCGAGAGGTTTGGGCTTCTCTTGGACAGGGAGAGCGGGCTGCCGGACCCTTGGGCTACTCGCTACAGCGCCGTATTCCTCAGGAGCAAAGCCGGATCGATCAACACGATGTTGGTTGAAGGTGCTTCGCTCGATCGCGGCGACCGAAGAGTGGGCCGCATTGCGCGGGGGCAGCCTGATCGAGCGGCTGGAGACCGGCGATCTACTGACGCAGGAGGAAACCGTCGATCTCGTGAACTCGCTTCATCTTGCACGCTCACCTGCCGTGGGAGGGCATGAGGCGTCGGTGACGCGAGAGGTGGTGGCTCCGAATAGCTGAGCACAACATTCGCATGATGGCCGCGCTCGTTGAGCCGCTTGCACAGCGCGTGGGCGAAGGTGGTCTTTCCTGCGGCTGCCGGGCCAAAGAACTCGATGATCATGCTCCCGAACCTCAAGAGGTTGTTGGTGCCTGCACGATTCGCCGAGGGTCCTGCACCTGAGGAAACAGGCGTTCCCGCTTTCGCGCCGCGACAATAAAACTCTCCGCCAATAATCCCGGCACCTTGAGCCTCCGGCACGCCTTTTCGAATGGCTCGATCAGCGCCTCGCAGAGATGTGGAAACAACCGGCCCGGTCGCGGGAGATAGCCGTAATACGTGCTCTCCACGACCTCAAATCCCTCATCCGACAGCAGGCTTGAAAATTGATACAAAGTCAGGGTGTGTCGAGGTCTGCTCGGATATGCCCAGTTCAGGACACGACTGAACGACCCGATGGGTGACGTTGCATTGAGCTGGATATTGCACACCAATACGCCGTCGTTGCGAAGATGCCGATAGATCGCCCGCAATGCGTCGCGCCTAAGCGTATCTTCTGCATTCAAGAAGAACCGAAATGCGGTGGCAACGTCAAATGTCTGTTCGAGAGGAACCTTGGTGACGTCGACGCATAGCAGCGTCACGTTGTCTGGCACCGAAGCTGCCGAAAGCATCGCTTCTGACACATCGACCCCGACAACCGAGCCGAACAACCGAGCGGCGACCTTCGCAATGCGTCCGGTTCCGCAGGCGAAGTCGAGGCTTGTTCGCTGTGGCCCTCCGAGCCGGCGCAGAATGCTTTCGAGCAAGGGCTGTTCGACGTCCCGCCACAATGCCGCGCAATGGCCCACCTCGAAGGTGCTGACGTAGTCGGCAACGACATCAACCGACTGGTGGCTCGCGCGATAGCTGAACGTGTCTCCGTTGAGCATAAGGATATGTCCCTCGAGTCCGCCGACGCTAACCTCGATGTCGGGACGACGTCTTCATGCATTCGCACGATGCCGGAACGGAGCGATGATCGCTCGGGAAGGCCAACGAGGCCTGGCCGTTCGGGATGGGGGGCGGTCAAGGCCATATCGGATCGGTCTTAGCCCGGGTAAAACTGGAACCTGTTCTGTCAGGGCCGAACGCATTCGGCGCTTGTCCCGCACCTGAGATGTCTGTTGTGGGTCAATCGCGTCGATTTTGGCAAGTCGACGGCTTGTCCGGTTAGCGGTTAATCTCGGAAGTGCGGGATGTTCGGGTTTGCCGGTTGAAGGCATCGGTTTGGACGTGATTCAAGCGCCCAAACCGGAGCCTCAAATCATGCGCTACGAACTAACCGATTATGAATGGGCGGCAATCAAGCCGTTCCTGCCGAACAAGTCCGCGGATCCGAACAGTCATTCAAATGAACGTTGGTGTGGTTTGTAATCCGGCTAAGCTCTGACCTGCAGGTAAATGACAGCTTGTTCCGAGGCGCTGGGCATTCCACCATGATCATCGAGTTATTTGGGCCGCCTGGTGCAGGCAAGACCACACTTCTTCGCGGCCTCTGCCGGGGGCTGGCGCAAGAAGGCATCAACCTGAAGACAGTGAACGGTTATCGCCTGATTGAAGATGCGTCGGCCCAGGATGACGGCCCGGAGACGCGCCATGGCATTGGGCGTATTGGCAGAAAGATTGCCACCTCCGGTCCTGTCTTGCTATCGACCCTGCCGAAGGACGGTGTCGCGGCGCGGCTTCTAGCATCAATCCCGCTACGAAGCCGCACATGGTCATGGCGCATGAAGGTCGACATCGCTCTACTGTGCGAATCTTGGCGTAAAGCGCAGGAATCGGAAGGTTACTTCATTTTTGAAGAAGGCCTGATCCAGGCATTGTGTGCGCTGGTTTTGCTGGCGCGAACTCCAAGCATTGACGTGGTTCGTGACTGCCTAGCGTTCCTGCCGCGACCGGACCTGCTTGTCCAGCTCGATGCGCCGCAGGAAACGTTGCGCCGCCGTCTTACGGATCGGCATGCGCACCAGCCGCTCATCGAAGTCCTCCTGTTCGAACTCGGCGTGGACAGGGGCTTGAAGCAGGCCAATATCTCAAGGGAGATCGGCGAGTGCTTGCGCCGGGACGGATGGTCCTTGATACAAGTCAACGGTGCCGACCCCCTCAATTTCGATAAGGTCATTACGCGAGTCCTGGGAGAGCATATCAATGAGACCGCCCTGGGTGACCGAGGCGATAAAAGCCAAACCACTGGATTAGCTGGCAACTATGAACTTGATGGATCTCAACATTTCGCACGGGGGCCTGGTGGCAGCATCTGACGCTCGCTCACGATTTGAATCATTGCGTGGTCGAGCCCCGGTCCGCCCGGAGCGAGGCATGGATACTTTGGGTCGCCTCGACTAGCGCGGTCCCCTGTCTCGGAGAGCCTTGCGTCCGAAACCAACCATTCAGCCACGATCAGCCCGTGAGGCGCGCACGAAACAAGGTGCAGCCGTCCGCCAGGCGCGACCTGGAGATATCCCGGAATCCAGCCTCGGTCACCGGCGCGCTCCTCGACCGCCTCACGCATCACGTCCATAACCACATATAACCCTTCTGATCTGCTGTCAGGACGTCCTGAACTTTTGCATCGCGCGCTGTGAGCTGATTGCTTGCAGCGCGTTTTGCTTTTCGGGGAGGGCGGTTAGCTGCGGCAACGTGGTGGACCATATTATCTTTACAATGGAAAGATTTCTGCGATGGTGAGCTGATACTGCCTGCTGAATGCGAGGGCCACCATGTCGCTGCAGCCGTTGCTTGATGCCGTTGCTCCGATCCCGCTGCATGCTTTTGCGGCCATGGCCGCATTCGTGCTCGGTGTCGTTCAATTGATCGCGCCCAAGGGCACGCTGCCACACAGGACGCTCGGCTGGATCTGGGTGATCCTGCTCGCCATTGTCGCGATCAGTTCGTTTGGGATCCATGGCCATAGCTACCGGCTGTGGCGGGACTGGAGCCCGATCCATCTGCTGTCGATCGTGGCGCCGGTCATGCTCATATTCGGCGTGATCGCGGCGCGCCGGCACCGCGTCAGGGCGCATGCCATCACCATGATTTCGATCTTCGCCGGCGCCCTGGTGATCGCCGGCGTGTTCACCCTCGTGCCCGGCCGGGTCATGCACACCGTGGTGTTCGGCCGCTAGAATACCGCAAGACGGCCGCATGATTTTCGCAAGATTCGGCTGCTTGGGGCTGGCTTATTCGGGACCACTTCACAAGCCCTCTGCAGCTCCCGTAAGCATTTGAAAAATCAGCAGGAAAATAGAGCTTCACGCGTTGTCAGCGGGGTGGCTTGGAGGCGCGCGATGCGCTATATGATTCCCAGCAAAACCTGACCGGAAATCATCCTTGTCCGACACTGAAGACCAGAAGCCTGGGGAGCCATCAGCCCCCTCGGATATTCGTCCCGTATCCATCCTCGATGAGATGAAGCGTTCGTATCTCGATTACGCCATGAGCGTGATCGTGGCGCGTGCGCTTCCGGATGCACGCGACGGCTTGAAGCCGGTGCATCGCCGCATTCTCTACGCGATGTATGAGAACGGCTTCGAATACAACAAGCCGTACCGCAAGTCGGCGCGCACCGTCGGCGACGTCATCGGTAAATATCATCCGCATGGCGACCAGTCGGTCTATGACGCCATGGTCCGCATGGCGCAGGACTTCTCGATGCGCGTGCCGCTGATCGACGGTCAGGGCAATTTCGGTTCGGTCGATGGCGATCAGGCCGCCGCGATGCGATACACGGAATCGCGTCTGACCAAGATCGCGCAAGGCCTGCTCGACGATATCGACAAGGACACCGTCGATTATCAGGACAACTACGACAGCTCCGAGAAAGAGCCGAAGGTCCTGCCGGCGAAGTTCCCGAACCTCCTGGTTAATGGCGGCGGCGGCATCGCCGTCGGTATGGCCACCAACATCCCGCCGCACAACCTTGGCGAAGTCATCGATGCCTGCGTGGCGCTGATCGATGATCCCTCGCTCTCCATCGACGATCTCAACAAGATCATTCCCGGTCCCGATTTCCCGACCGGTGGTATCATTCTCGGTCGTGCCGGCATTCGTTCGGCCTATCACACCGGCCGCGGCTCCATCGTGATGCGCGGCAAGGTCGCCATCGAGCCGACACGCAAGGACCGCGAAGCGATCATCGTCTCGGAAATTCCATACCAGGTGAACAAGGCCACTATGGTCGAGCGCATCGCCGAACTGGTGCGCGACAAGAAGATCGAAGGCATCTCCGATCTGCGCGACGAGTCCGACCGCGAAGGTTACCGCGTTGTCGTCGAACTCAAGCGCGATGTCGTGCCCGAGATCGTTCTGAACCAGCTCTACAAATACACGCCGCTGCAGACCAATTTCGGCGCCAACATGGTGGCGCTCGATGCCGGTCGGCCGCAGCTGTTCAATCTGAAAGACCTGCTGACGATCTTCGTCGCGTTCCGCGAACAGGTCGTCACCCGCCGCACGAAATTCCTGCTCAACAAGGCGCGCGATCGCGCGCATATTTTGGTGGGCCTCGCCATCGCTGTGGCGAATATCGACGAGATCATTCGCGTGATCCGCACCTCGCCGGATCCGACCACCGCGCGCGACATCCTGATGGAGCGCCGCTGGCCAGCGCAGGACGTCGCGGCGATGATCACGCTGATCGACGATCCCAGACATCGTCTTGAAGAAGACGGCACGGCGCGTCTGTCGTTCGAGCAGGCCAAGGCCATTCTCGACCTGCGTCTCGCACGCCTCACGGCCCTGGGCCGCGAGGAAATTTCCGACGAGCTCGACAAGCTCGCCATCGAGATCGCCGATTATCTGGAGATCCTGCGGTCGCGTGCGCGCGTGCAGGGCATCATCAAGGACGAACTCGCTGCGGTGAAGCTGGAATTCGCCACGCCGCGCAAGACCGTCATCATGGAGCAGGAAGGCGAGGTCGAGGACGAAGACCTGATCCAGCGCGAAGACATGGTGGTGACGGTGTCGCATCATGGCTACGTCAAGCGCGTGCCGCTTTCGACCTATCGCGCGCAGCGCCGCGGCGGCAAGGGTCGCTCGGGCATGGCGACGCGCGACGAGGATTTCGTCTCGCGCCTGTTCGTGGCCTCGACCCATACGCCGGTGCTGTTCTTCTCGTCACGCGGTCAGGTCTACAAGGAAAAGGTCTGGCGCCTGCCGATCGCGCCGCCCAATGGCCGCGGCAAGGCGATGATCAATATCCTGCCGCTGGAGCAGGGCGAGCGCATCACCACCATCATGCCGCTGCCCGAGGATGAAGCGACGTGGGAAACCCTCGACGTGATGTTCGCCACCACAGGCGGCAATGTCCGGCGCAACAAGCTATCGGACTTCGTCGATGTCAGGCGTTCGGGCATCATCGCCATGAAGCTCGATGATGGCGAGGCCATTGTCGACGTGCAGATCGCGACCGAACATGACGACGTGCTGCTGACCGCCGGCGGCGGCCAGTGCATCCGCTTCCCGGTCACCGATGTGCGCGTGTTCCAGGGCCGCAACTCGATGGGCGTCCGCGGTATCGCGCTGGCCGAGGGCGACAAGGTGATTTCGCTGTCGATCCTGCGCCACGTGGAGACGACCTCCGACGAACGCACGGCCTACTTGAAGATGCGCCGTGCGGTGGCGGGCGAGGCTGTCGTCGACGAGCCGGCTCTCGAGGCCGAGGCGGAAGAGACATCGACCGCGATCCAGCTCTCGCAGGAGCGCTATATCGAGCTGTCGGCGGCCGAGCAGGTGGTGTTGACTATCTCCATCAACGGCTATGGCAAGCGCACCTCGTCTTACGAGTACCGCACCACCGGCCGCGGCGGTAAGGGCATCGTTGCCATGTCGGTCAACAACCGCAATGGCAAGCTGATCGCTTCGTTCCCGGTTGAGGACAGCGACCAGATCATGCTCGTCACCGACAAGGGCCAGCTGATCCGCTGCCCGGTGGAAGGTATCCGCGTTGCCGGCCGCTCGACCCAGGGCGTCATCGTGTTCAACACGGCTGACGACGAGCATGTCGTGTCGGTCGAGCATATCGGCGAAGCCGGTGAGGGCGATGAGGCCGAGAACGGCAACGGTGCGCAGGGGGCGGAGGGCTAACTCCGCGCTTCATGGTGAGGAGCGCGCCCTTGCGCGCGTCTCGAACCATGAGATGACCTGATGCCGGAATTCTTGCGACAGGAAGATAGAAAAGCCCTCGGCGATGCCGCGGGCTTTTTTGTGAGCAGAGTGCGGTGAGTGAGCGCAGGTGCAGTGCCTCTGCGGGGCAATAATCCATCGACGTCGTTTTGCATGGTGAGAAGCCCGCTGAAGCCGCGGCGGCCGATTATCTTTGCAAGGTCCGGGAAAACGTTCGCAAACGGCTTGGCCTTGGCAAGTTCTTTTTCCGTCCATTCCGGATTGTCCGAAACGACTTTCATGTCGGCCTTTGTGTACGCCCCCTTGGCTTTAGCTTTTGGCATTCAAGAGCTTCCTTTCCTTCGGCGAAGCGGGGGGGGGGGGCAGCGCGCCGTAAGATGGTCAATTGCCCAGTATAATTAGTAACTATACTATCCGTTAGCACGATACGACCGGATGAGGCGCGCTCCATGGAAGTAATCGTATCAATATTGGGGCACGTGATCATTGAGGTTGTCCCAAAGGCGGCTGGACGAGTTATTTTGAAGCGTTTTGGTCGTTGCGATCCTTCAGAGCGAGCTATGAGGATTGTAGGTGGGGCGTTCTGGCTGGCCGTAGTCGTCGCAATCGTCTTGAGTATCCGAACAATCTTGCCGTATGTATGAGGGAGTGAACGCAGGCGCGCAACGCCGTAGCGATAACCCATCGGCGGAGCCTGCCGCATTGACGGACCGCATGGGTTTTCGCTGCGCTCAACCTATCCTCCGGCTATCGTGCGCGCTTCGTCGGTCGAGGGTAGCGCTTCGCGAGCGCGCCCATGAAAATCGCTGCAAAGATCGGCGGCGAGAATAGCGCAATGTTATGAGCATGAATGGTCGTCGTGATGACGTCTGTCGGCACGACGATGCTCGATATGACGTAGCCGGCGAGTGCGGCGACATAGGCGGACAGGAAAGTCAGCCATCCCAGACCGACAGGTAGTCGCGCGATCAGGTAGCCCACGGCTCCGCCGGGGATCGCTGCGATGACGAAGAATGCGCACCAGACGAAGAGGATAATCTCCATGCCAATACGGTCCTTCGTCGCCGGCTCAAAATGAATTGCGAACCGACAGCATCCTATCACGCGCCTGCTGCGACCGGCCTTGTTCGGACCAGCCTATCTGGCGGGAGGGCCGGGCTTGTCAAGCCACCATCTGCGAATGCCGAGGGCCACACCGACACAAACAAGAAGGCTGAAGGCGGCGATTAGTAGGTTGATGACGAGATTGACAAGGAATCCGAACGGCGCACTTGCATATGTGATCGGCACCAATGCGCGGTTGCCCCGGTCTCCGGTCCAGATCAGCAGTTCTCCCGTCGTACAGAGGTGATAGAATTGGGAGAACCCGATCCATATGACCGCGATGCAGAGGGCTGCCGTGACGGTGTGATTGGCGACAGCGCCGATGAATTTCAGCCACTCCCTGGTCATTGTCGATTTCTGTCATGTATGCGCACCTAATGCCAGCGAGCCGTAGGATGGGTTGAACGCAGGCGGAGAGCGCCGGAGCGATAATCCATCGGCCGAGCTTGCCGCATTGTTCGGCCGATGGGTCTTCGCTGCGCTCAACCCATCCTACGGCGAGTTGCCCCGCTACTCATGCCGGATCAAAACATCCCGTTCTGGTTCTGCGCTTCCGCAGGCATGGGCTGCAGCACGTCCCAGTGTTCGACGATCTTGCCGTCCGGTGTCAGCCGGAAGATATCGATGGCGGCGTAGTCCTGGTCGCCGGGCCAGTGCTGCAGTCCATGCAGCACCACGAACTCGCCCTCGGCGATTATCCGCCGGATCGTGACGTGCTTGCCGGGCCAGTCGCGCGCCATGCGCTCGAAATAGGCGATGAAGCCGTCGATGCCGTCGGAGACATGCGGATTATGCTGGATGTAGCTGTCGCCCGCATAAAGCGCGATCGCCTCGCGGGGGCGGCAGTCGTTGAACATCAACTCATAGAAGGCGACGACATTGGCCTTGTTGCGGGCGGTATCGGTCATGGCGGCCTCCGGCATGCTGGATCGGGCTCAAGCCTGTGCGATCTTCCGTAGCCCGGATGGAGCGAAGCGTAATCCGGGATTCAGCGTTTCAGTTAGCTCGCCGGTCCCCGGATTGCGCTTCGCTCCATCCGGGCTACGGCTTCCTACGGCTTCGCCGCCGCTCCTAACGCGCTCGTGTCTGTGCTCTCCGTATTCGCCGCCCTCGTCTTGAAGAACGGGCTTGGCTCCGGCGTCTCCGCGTTGCCGCGGAGCAGCTTGCGGCCGGCTTCAAGGCCGCCGATGACTTCCAGCTCCACGCGCTGCGCGTCGCGATCGCGGACATCGGCGATGGCTTCGCGGGCCTCGTCTTCGTCGAGGCCGAGGCCGGTCAGGACGGCTTCGCTGAACAGCAGTGCGGATTCGAAGGTTTCGCGGATCTGGAAATCGACGCCGGCATGAATGAGGCGCAGCGAATGGCCGCGGTCGTAGGAGCGGACATAGAGTTTGGCCAGCGGGAATTCCGAGCGACAGAGTTCGACGATGTGGTCTGCTGCCTCCGGCTTGTCGACACAGATCAGGATCGCTTCAGCGGTCCCAGCGCCGGAGGCGTGCAGCACGTCGAGGCGGGTGCCGTCGCCATAATGGATCTTGAAGCCGAAATTGCCGGCGGCGCGGATCATGTCCACATCGGTTTCGATCAGCGACAATTCGATGTTGCGCGCCAGCAGGGCCTGGCTCGCCACCTGCGCGAAGCGGCCGAAGCCGATGAACAGCACTTTTCCGCGCAGGCCGTCGGCTTTGTCGATGCCGTCCATGGAGACCGGCGTGCGCTGCCGCATCTGCGCGTGGATCAGCAGCACGATGGGCGTCAGTGCCATCGACAGGATGACAATCGCGCTCATGACAGCCGAGACGCGGGTGTCGAAGATGCCCGCGGTCCCCGCTGCCGCATAGAGGACGAAGGCGAATTCGCCGCCTTGCGCGAACAGCGCGGCGCGGTGGGTGGCGGCGGCGTGATCAGACTTTGCGAGGCGCGCGATCACATAGATGCCGATCGCCTTGACGATCATGAAGGCCACGACGCCGCCCAGCACCATGATCCATTCACTGGCGACGATGCGCAGATTGAGCGACATGCCGACGCTGAGGAAGAACAGGCCGAGCAGGATGCCGCGGAACGGTTCGATGTCGGCCTCGAGTTGATGCCGGAAGTTCGATTCCGAGAGCAGCACGCCGGCGAGGAAGGCGCCCATCGCCATCGACAGGCCGACGCTCTGCATGAATACGGCGGAGCCGAGCACGACGAGCAGCGCGGCGGCCGTCAGCACTTCGCGCGCGCCGGCACGCGCGATGATGCGGAAGAACGGATCGAGCAGCCAGCGGCCCGCCGCCAGCAGCGCGGCGAGGCCGGCCAGCGCAATGGCGGCGCTCTGCCACATCGGCTGGGCATTCGCGGCGGTCGGGGCATCGGCTGCGCCCCAGATGGCCACCAGCGCCAGCAGCGGCACGATGGCCAGATCCTCCAGCAGCAGGATGGCGATGGCGCGCTGGCCCTCGGGCGAGGTGGTCTCGTCCTGCTCTTCAAGCAGCTGCATGATGACGGCGGTGGAGGACAGCACAAAGCCCATGGCGCCGATCATGGCGATGGGGAAGGCGAGGCCGGCGGCCATGCCGACCAGTGTGAGCAGAAAGCCGCAGGTGATGACCTGTGCTGCGCCGAGGCCAAAGATCTGCCGCCGCAGCTTCCACAGTTTCGACGGGCGCATCTCCAGCCCGATGATGAACAGGAACATGACGACGCCGAGCTCGGCCGTATGCAGCAGCGTCTCGGGATCGTTGAACAGGCCGAGGCCGAACGGCCCCACGGCGAGGCCGGCGGTGAGATAGCCGAGGACGGAGCCGAGCCCCAGGCGCTTGAACAGTGGCACCGCGACGGTGGCCGCACCCAGCAGGACGATCGTGTGTCCCAAACTAAAACCGGCAGCGTCCGCCATGAACCCTCTTTCGTTGATCTGCCGGATGTCTCAGCCCGGCGCGCCTGGCACTTCGGTTGCATATGCCAGTGTCGCGAGCAAGGTGAGGGACTGTCGCGCCCGTCTGGTCACGCTTGCGCGTGAGCGGTGCGTATGATCGGCGCGACGTCAGTGCCGAGAAGCTCGATCGAACGCTTCATGGCGGCAGTTGCGAGCGATGCAGTGCTCATCTGGAAGGTGATGCGCGAGACACCGCCGAGGGCCTCATCGGCATGGCGCATCTTCGCTGCGACCGTTGCGGGATCGCCGACGAGGAACGCGCCTTCCGGGCCGGCCATGGCGTCAAATTGCTGGCGCGACGGTGGTGACCAGCCACGTTCGCGGCCGATTCTCGCCGTCAGATGCGCCCAGCCGGGGAAGAAGGCGTCCCTGGCTGCCGTATCGGTCTCGCCGACAAAACCCATCGCATGCACACCCACTTTGAGCTTGTCGGGGCTGTGCCCGGCGCGGCTGCCGGCGTCGCGATAGAGATCGACGAGCGGACGAAAACGTTCGAATGTGCCGCCGATGATCGCGACCATCAGGGGCAGGCCCAGCGTACCGGCGCGCGCGAAGGAGTCCGGCGTGCCGCCGACGCCGATCCAGACCGGCAGCCGGGCTTGATGCGGACGTGGATAGACACCCTGGCCCTCGAGCGCCGAACGAAAGCGACCTTTCCAGATCGGATGTTTGGTCTCGCCAAGCTTCAAGAACAGCGCGAGCTTCTCGGCAAAGAGTTCGTCATAGTCCCGTGGGTCCATGCCGAACAGCGGATAGGCTTCGCCAAACGAGCCACGACCAACGACGAGTTCCGCACGGCCCTTCGAGATGAGATCGAGAGTCGCGAATTCCTGGAACACGCGCACGGGATCAGCGGCGCTCAGCACCGTCACGGCGCTGGTCAAACGAATCTGGCTGGTGCGCGCTGCTGCTGCGGCCAGGATGATCGCGGGCGCGGAATCGAGGAACTCGGCGCGGTGGTGCTCACCGATGCCGAAGACATCGAGCCCAACCCGGTCGGCGACCTCGACCTCATCAAGGAGGTCCGCCATGCGATCGGTCGCTGAAGGCAGCTTGCCCGTCGCCGGATCGGGAAGGATGGCTGCAAAACTGTCGATGCCGATTTCCATGAGAACTCCTTGTTCAAGTCGTCGATCAGATATGTGTCATTGCTAGAAGCGGAAGTTCGCCATCACGCTGATCAAGGTGATGGTCTGCGCAGGCCCGGTCTCCGATATGAATTGCCCGGCTTCGAAGGCACTCAACGATGCAGACAGATTGAGCTCGGCCGTAGCCTGCCATGCTACGGACAGCTCGACCTGATGTCCGATGTAGCGTGCATCGCTGCCTTTGCCGCTTCTCACGAGATTTCCGGGGACCCCGTAAATCCCGTCGGCCGTGCTCTGTCGCCAATAGGCCGCTCCGGTGAGCGAGACTGCGACATCTTTGCGCGGATAGACGGTGATCGACGGCCGGACCTGAATGAGGTTGTGCGGGCCGACCGGAGACAGAGCACCGAAGTATTTGCCCCTCGGAAATAGAGGATTGAACGTCCCGAGCTTTGAATCGTCCGGGTTGCCGTCTCCCGAAATAACATCGGACATGAACCGGAGTTCGGGTTGAAGTGGCATCTGGAGGAAGCGATAGCCGAATTCACCACCAATACCCCATGCTTCCACGCGTTGCGTTCCGAAAGTCCCACGTTGTAGGGCGCCTTCGACATTCCAGAACCAGGCGCCGGTGTCGCCGAAGATTCGCGTTCCGAATGTATGCGCGAGTTCCCTGCCGCGGCCTTGATCGAAAACCGCATCGTGATCCAGCAAACCGAGATAGTAGATATCGACACCGATCGACTTGTTCTCCCGCAGCCATTGCGTTGCATAGGCGCCCCAGACGGATTTTTGGCGCGACACGCGATCATCAAAATCGCCCGGAAAATTGTCGACGGGACGGGCGTAAAACAGCGTCATCTGGCGATCAAGTCCGCTGACGATCGCGTCGAGACCGTCAAAGGCCTGCGGGACATTGGGACCGTAGCGGGTGTCGATGAAGCGGCCAGCGCCCAGCGACATCAGCTTGCGTCCCGCCGACATCCGCAGTGTGCTGCGGTCTCCGACATCCATTTCGATCTCGCCGAATGCCTGAAGCATATCGGCGCCGGTCGTATCGACCGGACGCTCGGGACGGTTGGTGCCGGTGATCGCCGAAAAGATGGGTTGGGTGAAAAACCGCACCTTTCCCGCGTGAAGGTCGGCATAGGGCATGAAACGGTGCCAGATATAACTGTCATTCGGCGCGGATCCCCAATTGACGTTGGTATAGCCTTCGTAGCGCGACCGGACTTCCATGCCCGTCGCGAGATAAATCAATGCTTGCTCCTGCAACGGGATGTATTTGAAGGGCTCCGTCCAATGGCCGGTTCGCTTGGATGGATCCGCGAGATAGGACCAATCCTCGCGATATCGTTCGTTCGTCAGCGTTGGCGCGCGTTCGACGTCGGTGCCGACCTGTGCCTGTACGAATGTAGTCGTCGCGGCGATCGTCGCCGCAAGAACGAAGCTCAACTTGATCATCAGGCGTTTTCATCGACGAGGGCAGTCAGATCTTGGACGGGACAGTTCGTTCCCGCTGCATTTGGCCGTTGTTTTGCGCTGAGGGTGGACGGCGAAACCGCGATGAGCGGTCGATGCTCGTACAGTTGCGCCGTCCCTTGTCTCAGTTAGCTTTTCGGCACCGGCGTGTTGAGCAGCTGCTGTTCCCACACATAGGCGATGCCGGTGCCGCCGCCGTGCTGGATCATGATGTCCGTCACTCCTGGCACCGTCTCCAGCCGGGCCCAGTCGCGCTGCCATTCGCCGATCACCGCGAACCAGGTCATCATGTTGGCGCCAGCCCGGATCATGCGCTGGATCGCGACCTCATGGGCTTCCAGCGACATGCCGCCGGACGCGTCGGTGACGACAGTAACGTCCCAGCCCTCGCCGAGCGCCTGGATCGTGGGCATTGCCACGCAGACTTCGGTCCACAGGCCAGCGATGATGAGTTGCTTGCGACCCGTTGCCTTCACCGCGTTCACCACCTTCGGATCTTGCCAGGTGTTGACCCAGGTCCGGTCGATCACCTCCTGTCCGGGGAAGACATCGGTGATCTGTGGAAACAGGACGCCGCCACGTTCAATGAGCACGCTCGTCAGGATCGTGGGAACGCCGAACACCTTGGCGGCCTTGGCCAGACCCACCGTGTTGTTGATCACCGACTGTTGGTTGTGGCTGTTCAGAGCGGCCATCTGGAACGGCTGGTGGTCGATCAGAACGAGAACCGAGTCTTCGGGGCGAAGAAGCGACGCAAGGCCATTACGAAAGGTCATGAATATATCCTCTGCTGCCGTTGTAAGTGAGACGGATCGGGAGACATGCGCCAACGGCGACGTTGTCTGAGGGCGTATTGCCGTTCTGGTCGGTAATGCGATAGTGACCGCTCGTGCCAAGCTGTGTCGCAGAACGGGGAACGCCGAATTGGATATCGAAGATCTCAGGACGTTCGTGGAAGTCGCCGACGCCGGGGGCGTGTCATCCGCCGCGCGCCGGCTCGGCGTCTCCAAGTCCATCGTCAGTCGGCAACTCGCCAGGCTCGAAGCGGAACTCGGCGCCCAGCTTCTGGCAAGAACCACGCGTGGAGCTGCGCTCACGGAAGTCGGCGTCACGTTTCGCGATCACGCGGCGCGCGCCTGCGGCGAGATCGACGCAGCCCGGGAATTGATCCAGCCTGACGGTGAGCTTTGCGGGCGACTGCGAATTGCCGTGCCGCTTACTTTCGGTCCAACGCACCTGGCTCCCGTGCTTGCGGACATGGCGCGACGGCACCCGCAGCTCCACGTCCATACTGTCTACGGTGATCGCTTCGTTGATCTCATTGCCGAAGGTTTCGATTGCGCGATCCGAGTTGGTTATCTTCCGGACTCCAACCTGATCGCGCGGTATGTCGGGCCTATTTATGCAAAACTGGTCGCGAGCCCGGACTACATCGAAGCGCATGGTTCCCCCGAGACGCCGGACGAACTCGTTGCGCATCAGGCTCTCATGCAGGGCACCGAAGCCTGGCAATTCATGGATGGCGACAAGACAATCAGGGTGCATCCGCAAGGGCGCTTCAAAGCCGACAACGGCACGGCGCTCCGCGCCGCCGCATTGGCAGGACTCGGCATCGCCTGGCTCCCCGATGGCATCACCGATGACGATGTCGCCTCCGGCGCGCTGGTTCCGGTCATGACACGTTATCCGCCGCCACAGGCAGGAGTTTATGTGGTCCGCCCGCCAAGTCAGCATCCCGCACGGAAAGTGCGGGTTCTTACCGAAATGCTGATCGCATGTTTTGAAAAAGCCCCGCGCCCTGCGGGTGTCGGTCACTAACGCACGAACCAAACGGATGGTGCACAGGGGCCGGCCGAGGCTTAAGTCGTGCGCGGCCTAAATCTCGATTTCGGTGCCGAACTCGACGACCTGTCTGGTCGGCACGTCGAAGAAAGCTGCGGAGCGTTCGGCGTTACGCTGCAGGAACGCGAATACGGTTTCGCGCCACACCGCCATGCCGGCGACCTTGTCGCTGGGGATGATGGTCTCGCGGCCGATGTAATAGGTAATGTCGGCGAGGTCGATGCCGGGCAACTTGCCCTGTTCGCACGCCAGACTCAGTCCGTCGGAAATCGTCGGATATTGCATGAAGCCGTAATGCAGGATGACGCGCGTGATCCCTTCGATCACTTCGATGATTTCGGCGCGATCGGCATCGGGAACGCGGGGCACTTCGGAGATCTGCACGGTCACCAGAATGACGCGCTGATGCAGAACGTGGTTGTGCTTGACGAATTGCGTGAGCGCCAGCGGCACACCATTCGGCGTGGATGCAAGGAATGCCGCGGTGCCATTGAGCCGCGCATGGCATCGGCTGACGGCTGTCTCGATCAGATCTTCTTCGGGCTGACGCAGCTTGGCCCGGGCGCTTTCGACGAGTTTGACGCCGCTGCGCCATGTCAGCATCAGGAACGCCACGGCAGCCGCCAAGACTAGCGGGAACCAGCCGCCTTCGAACAGCTTCGTGGAATTGGCGGCGAAGAAGATGCAATCGATGATGAAGAAAAAGCCGTTCACCGTCACGACGAGAAGCGGCGGATAGCCCCATTGCAGCGCGACCAGTGCCGCAAGCAGCGTGGTGATCGCCATCAGCAGCGATACGGCGATGCCATAGGCGCCTGCCAGCGCGTCCGATGTGCCGAAGCTGAGCACGGCGGCCAGCGTCGCTGCCGCCAGCAGCCAGTTCACCAGCGGCACATAGATCTGGCCCATGGCGTGGCTGGTAGTGTGCCGGATCTGCATCCGCGGCAGGAAGCCGAGCTGGATCGATTGCTGCGTCAGCGAGAACACACCGGAGATGATAGCTTGCGAGGCGATCACCGTCGCGACAGTGGCGAAGGCCACCAGCGGGTAGTGCAGCCAGTCCGGCGCCAGTTGATAGAACGGGTTGTCGACGGCGGTGGGGTCGGCGATCAGCAGTCCCGCCTGGCCGAAATAGTTCAGCACCAGCGCCGGCAGGGCGATCGCAAACCAGGCAAGCCGGATTGGAATCCGTCCGAAATGGCCCATGTCGGCATACATCGCTTCACCGCCGGTCACGGCAAGGAAGGCCGCGCCGAGAATGGCAAAGCTGATGTGGAAGTCCTGATGGATCAGGAATTCGAAGGCATAGAGCGGACTGACGGCAGCGAGCACGGCGGGCGATTGCACGATGCCATGGATGCCGAGCAGCGCGAGCACGACAAACCAGCCAAGCATTACCGGCCCGAAGATGCCGCCGATGAAACCGGTGCCCTTGCTCTGCATCAGAAACAGTCCGATCAGAATGACGACGGTGAGCGGGACTACCAACGGCGCCAGCGATGGTGCATCGACCTTGAGGCCTTCAATGGCTGACAGAACCGAGATCGCCGGCGTGATGGCGCCGTCACCATAGAGCAGGGCGGCGCCGACGAGGCCGACGACCAGCAGATGTATGCGCCACGTACCCGGCTCTGCGTTGCGCGCGTGGAGCAGTGCCAGCAGCGCGACGATGCCGCCTTCGCCGCGATTGTCGGCGCGCAGAATCAGAAGCGCGTATTTCAGGGAGATAATCAGGATCAACGCCCAGAGGATCAGCGACACCACGCCGAGCGTTGCTTCGGGCGTGAGAGGCCCGCCATGGGCCGCTGCTCTCACCGCTTCCTTCAGTGCATAAAGGGGGCTGGTGCCGATGTCGCCATAGACGACGCCGAGCGCGCCGATCGTTGCCGTGAGAGGAAGTCCGCCAGAGTGGCCTGGCGATGTGGCTGGAATGGCGGTCACTGGCAGCCCTCACGGGACTCACGCTTGACGATCGCGCTTGACCGACAGTCTGCGACGTTGCGTCGCGAATTGCTATGAAATTAGTTGAAGCAGCTGTCGCGAGACTTTCACCGAACTATGCTTCGCGCACGTTCTGGTAGTGTAGTGCGATTGCCTGGATTGAATATCAGGACGCTCCCCGACTCCGGCCGGGGCGCGGTATCCCTTTCTGCTTAGCGACGTTCGGTAGTCACCAGGCGAGCTTCGCGGACGGTGATCGTCTTGGTGGCTGCGTTACGCAGGCAGGATGCCTCGAAGTTCGGCCAGGCCTGTTCGGAGCAGTTGCGACCTACCGCGCGAATGTCCAGGCGGTCGGCTTTGGCAAGGGCCACCGGCACCGACGCCTCGACCTTCGGGGCAAAGCCCGGGAGAACGGTGAGGGCGGCTGCAATGAAAGCTGCGACGGCAACTGCTGAGAGAGTCTTGATCATGACGGTCCCCTGTCATTCGGGCCGTTTTGACCCGGTTTGTTTGTCGCTTCCTGTGCCTGCCTGATTAATCAGGCCCGGTTTCAGGAAGTTGTCGTGTCCGGGCGAAGTGGTTTCATCCGGCCCGGTTTGTGTTTCATCCGAACGCGCGTGACAACACATGAGGCTGGAAAACCCAGTGTTTTCAGTATCGTCGCTGCGTAGCCAGTAGACGCACTGACCTGCGCCCGGGTTCGAGTCCGGAGCAAAAATAATCACCGGCCATTTGGCCCGGGCCGGTGGAACCAAGTCGGCTTGCGGCTCGAACGGGGGCAGGGTAGGAGGGGGAATGCCTCGTATCGCGCTCTATCCCGGTTCATTCGATCCCGTCACCAATGGCCATCTCGACGTGGTCCGCCATGCCGTTGGCCTGTGCGACAAGCTTGTCGTCGCGATCGGCGTCCATCCCGGCAAGAAGCCGCTGTTCTCGACAGAGGAGCGGCTCGAGATGGTGAAGCAGGTATTCGAACCGCTGGCCTCGGCTGCCGGCTGCGAATTCGATTGCACGACCTATGACAATCTCACCACCACACTGGCGCAACAGATTGGTGCGACCATCATGATCCGCGGGCTGCGCGACGGCACCGATCTCGATTACGAGATGCAGATCGTCGGCATGAACGAGACCATGGCGCCGGATGTGCAGACGGTATTTCTTCCGGCCTCGGTGAGCGTCCGCCCGATCACCGCCACACTGGTCCGGCAAATCGCCGCCATGGGCGGCGACGTTTCGGCTTTCGTCCCGGACGCGGTCGCCAGGAGCCTCAAATCCAAATTCGCCGGTTAACCGGCTTTCTCTGATCCGGAGTTTCCATGATCCGTATAGTCGCACTTGCTGCCGCGCTGATGTTTGCGGTTCCTGCTGTCGCGCAGGCACAAGCTCCGGCCGCTGCGCCGCTTCCGGCCGGCCTCGACAAGGCCAATTCCATCGTGATCGACACGACCAAGGGCCGCATCGTCATCAAGCTGCGCCCGGACATTGCTCCGCAGCACGCCGAGCGCATCAAGCTGCTGGCTCGGGAAGGCTACTACAACAACGTGCCGTTCCACCGTGTGATGGACGGCTTCATGGCCCAGACCGGCGACGGCAAAAACTTCAACGGCACCGGCGGATCTAAGTATCCGAACCTGAAGGCCGAGTTCTCGCAGGTACCCTACAAGCGCGGCGTCGTCGGTATGGCGCGCGCGGGCGATCCGGATTCGGCCAATTCGCAGTTCTTCATCATGTTCGCTGACGGCTCGTCACTGAACGGCAAATACACCGTGGTGGGCGATGTCGTCGCCGGCATGGACGTGGTGGACAAGCTCAAGAAGGCACCTCCCGGCTCGGCCAGCGGTGCCGTGACCGACCCTGACAAGATGGTCAAGGTTCAGGTCGCTTCCGACATCAAGTGAGCATCATGATGCCGCGATGCAGGGTGATTGCTCTGCTCGCGGCATCATTGCTGTCTGGTGTCCTTCAGGCGCATCCGGCGTCGGCGCAGTCTGAAGCCGTGAGCGCGCTGGAGGGCATGTTCGGAAGGCTGAAAGCGTGCTGGCAACCGCCTGCCTTGCCACGAGGCCATCCGGGCATGGAGATCACGGTGCTGTTCAGCTTCAAACGATCCGGTGAACTTCTCGGAAGGCCGCGAATTACCTTCGAGACGCCGGACGCCTCCGAGGCCGACAGCATCGCTTACCGAACGGCTGTGATGGAGACATTGCAACATTGCACGCCGATGCCATTTACCGGGGGCCTGGGCGACGCGGTCGCTGGACGCCCCTTCCGAGTGCGGTTTGACGACCGCCGAAACAAACCCAAACCAGTAGAGAGACGAGCATGGCTGTTACCGAGAATACTTTGATCCTTGAAACCACCCAGGGTCCCGTCACCATCGAGATGCGCCCGGATCTGGCACCGGGCCATGTCGCCCGTATCAAGGAGCTCGTGCGCGAAGGCTTCTACGACGGTATCGTCTTCCACCGCGTCATCGATGGCTTCATGGCGCAGACCGGCTGCCCGCAGGGCACCGGCACCGGCGGCTCGGGCAAGAAGCTGAAGGCCGAATTCAATGCCGAGCCGCATGTGCGTGGCACCACCTCGATGGCCCGTGCGGCAAATCCGGATTCGGGCGACAGCCAGTTCTTCATCTGCTTCGACGACGCGTCCTTCCTCAACAAGCAGTACACGGTCTGGGGCAAGGTTACCGAAGGCATGGAGAACGTCGACAAGATCAAGCGCGGCGAGCCGGTGCAGAACCCGGACAAGATCGTCAAGGCGCATATGGCTGCCGACGCCGAGTAATAGACGGGTCATGCCCGGGCCTGCTCCGGGCATCGATCGCGCGAATTGGATGGGTTGCCGGGCTATGCCCGGCAATGCCATTTAGGACCATGCGTACCGACCTCTTCGATTTCGAACTTCCTGCCGAGAACATCGCGCTGCGGCCTGCCAGCCCGCGTGATGCCGCGCGGCTGCTTGTGGTTCAGCCAGGTCTGGACGTGCAGGACCATGTCGTCGCCGATCTCGCGGAGTGGCTAAAGCCCGGCGATCAGCTCGTGGTCAACGACACCAGGGTGATCTCCGCCCAACTGACCGGCCGCCGCATCGGCCGCGATGTCGAGGTGAAGATCGAAGCGACGCTCATCAAGCGGCTCGATGGCTCGCGCTGGCAGGCGTTGGTGAAGCCGGCCAAGCGCCTGATCGAAGGCGATACGGTGCGCTTCGGGCATGACGGTCGCGTGTGTCTGCTGGGACACCTCGATGCTGTTGTCGAACACAAGGGCGAGGCCGGCGAGATCACGCTGTCATTCTCGTTTCACGGCCCGGCGCTCGATCAGGCCATTGCCGAACTCGGCGCACCGCCGCTGCCGCCTTACATTGCGAGCAAGCGCGCACCGGACGAGCGCGACGCCGCCGACTATCAAACCATGTTTGCCGCCAATGACGGCGCCGTCGCAGCGCCGACGGCGGGATTGCATTTCACGCCGGCGCTGGAATCCGTCCTGAAGGCGCGCGGTGTCGGTCTGCATCGCGTCACGCTGCATGTCGGCGCCGGGACTTTTCTGCCGGTGAAGGTCGACGATACCACCGAACACAAGATGCATGCGGAGTGGGGCACGATCTCGCGTGCAACGGCGGATGCGTTGAACGCGGCACATGCAGCCGGCGGACGCGTCGTCGCTGTCGGCACGACCTCGATGCGCCTGCTCGAGAGCGCGACGTCGGAGGACGGCGTCATTCATCCGTTCGCTGACGAGACCGCGATCTTCATTACGCCGGGCTATCGCTTCCGCGCCGTCGATATCATGCTCACCAATTTCCATCTGCCGCGTTCGACGCTGTTCATGCTGGTCTCGGCCTTTGCCGGCCTCGACACCATGAAAGCCGCTTACGCGCATGCCATCGCGACCGGTTACCGGTTCTACTCCTATGGCGATGCCAGCCTGCTGTTTCGGGACACACGCACCTCATGACCGTTGCCAACCATTTTGAACTGCTGCGCACTGACGGCACGGCACGCAGGGGCCAGCTGACAACGCCGCATGGTGTCGTCCGCACGCCGGCCTTCATGCCGGTGGGCACGCTCGGCGCGATGAAGGGGCTGCACTGGCGCGAGGTGCGCGATGCCGGTGCCGACATCGTGCTCGGCAATACCTATCATCTGATGCTGCGGCCGGGCGCCGAGCGTGTGGCGTCACTTGGTGGGTTGCAGACATTCTCGACCTGGAATGGTCCGATGCTGACCGACTCTGGCGGCTTCCAGGTGATGTCGCTGGCGCAGTTGCGCAAGGTGACGGAGCAGGGCGTTACCTTCCGCTCACATATCGACGGCGCGAAGTTCGAATTGACGCCCGAGCGCGCCATCGAGATCCAGCGGCTGCTGAATTCCGATATCGCAATGCAGCTCGACGAATGCGTGCGGTTGCCCGCCGGACACACTGACATTGACCGCGCGATGCAGCTGTCGTTGCGCTGGGCCGAGCGCTGCAAGCGCGCCTTCGAGACGGCGCCGGACGGCTACATGCTGTTCGGCATTGCGCAGGGGGGCGACGTCGCGGCGCTGCGCCGTGCCAGCGCGCGTGGCCTCATCGATATCGGCTTTCACGGTTATGCGATTGGCGGTCTTGCCGTCGGCGAGCCGCAGGACGTGATGCTGGCGATGATCGAGGAAGTGGTTCCGATCCTGCCGTCGGACCGACCGCGGTATCTGATGGGTGTCGGCACCCCCGACGACATGCTGGAAGCGGTGGCGCGCGGCGTCGACATGTTCGACTGCGTGATGCCGACGCGAAACGGCCGCCACGGCATGGCCTTCACCCGCCACGGTCAGATCAATGTGCGCAATGCCCGGCATCAGGACGATCCGCGTCCGCTGGATGAAGAGAGCACCTGGCCGGCGACGCGTGAATACTCGCGCGCCTATCTGCATCACCTCGTGCGCTCCGGCGAAACCCTCGGCGCGATGCTGCTCTCTGAAATCAACATCGCCTATTACCAGAGCCTGATGCAGGGTATCCGCGCCTCCATCGAGGTCGGCACGTTCGAGGAGTTTCGGGCGCGCACGCGTGAAGGCTGGGCACGCGGCGACATTCCGCCGCGCTGATGTGACATCGGCGTGACGTCTCGTCGCGCTATGCCGTGAGCCCATAAATCTGCCCGGCAGCCCCCATGCCGGGTTCCGCTATGCTCCGATCGCACCCGGATTCTGCAGCGCAGCTAAAGGACGCGATGGGCAAATTGCAGACTCAGGTTGCCAGATGACCACGGCGACTTTACTGCGCCCCAAGCCCAGTCGCTGATTGCACCCGCGAAACAACCGGCGGATTCCAGCGGCCGGTCAATGCCTCCGATTTTGGGGCGTAGAGACGCATAGTGAGGTTGAATGGCCCCTTCGGAGCAGGCAACCAGTTCTGCTCCTTGTCCTTGCCCGGGCTCTCGTTCTGAAAATAGAGCGTCAAGGAACCATCTGCATCGACCTTGAACGGCATCCAGCTGCTCACCGCAAAGCGGTTGAGCGGATTTGCGACCTGAAATCCGTCTGGATCGTACAACGTGATGGACCAGAACGCTTGTACCGGCGGCGTTGCGCCCTTTTCGAAAGTGATTGTGTATTTGCTCGATCCGTCGAGAGGCTTGCCGGTCTCGTCACCGAGATTGAGCGGATAGATCGCGTCTTCCGGCAGATTTGCTCCGAGACCGACTTGGGTGACGATTGCGCGTTTCAGGTAATAATTTCCGTAGACACCCATCGTGTCGGTATTCATCGACCAATTGTTCGCAACCCGGGCTAGCGTTGGCACTTTCCAGGCCATCAGTTTCTGCGCTGTCTCCGGCGCGTTTTCGATCGCTTTTTTCACCGCAGGCGTGAGGCCATTGAAGTCGAAGGTCTTCCCGGGCTCGATGCCGATCCTCTTCATCTGCGCGATGATCGGCTGATCGGTCGCGTGCGTGGGGTGCAACTTCAGCAGTTCGGCCGCATAGGCAAAGTATTTTTCGCCGCTCATGGTGTCGACCTGCATCTTGGGCGGAGTCTTCACGTCCACACTCCTATCAATGGTTTGCTGGACGGGTTTGGGAGGCTGCGTCCACCCGGACAGGGGTGTGAGTTTGTAGTTCGCCTGAATTCGCCGAACCGCCTCGTAGTCCGTTGGCCCATCGGTCTTGGTGCGACCAATGATCCAGACATAGGGCGTCGTTGCGCCGATCCGAGTCATGCCGGACGGGACCGTGCCACTCCAACCGGGCGGTGTGATGAGATAGTTGCCGGCCTGCGTGCCGGTCGTGCGCCAGCCGGGCGATGCGAAAACGTCGGTCCACATATCCAGCATCGGCATCAGGTAATAGCGCCCGCCGACATCAGGTACCGAAAGCACGAGCGGCTCTGCGGTGAGATCAAGCCAGGCGGACGAGTAGAGGGTGTCGAAGTTCGGCCGGACAACTGCTTTCATGTCTGCGGGCGGAAAGGCGGGGACATTCACAAAAGCGTTCATAGGGCCACCGATGGACGTGCCGGGCTCCAGGTTGGTGAGTTGCTTTCGTGTCACGTCCATCGATATCAGAGGGTAAAAGTAGACATAGCTGTCGGCGGCAATAGAACTCGCTTCCTGCTCCGTGACTGTTGACGCGGCTTGCTGGGCTACTGACGGCTCGACCAGTATTGGACAGAGCAAGAGAGTCGATGAGAGCGCAATCACAATTCGGTTCATGCCTAAGCTCCATTGTGTCGCTGATCGAGTGAAAATCTAGATCGGTGTTGAAGCTTACGACAAGGCCAAGTCCGCCATGCCGCCAAAAGCAGAAGTGATCAGAGCATTGAGGGATGGCTACTGGGGGGCCGGTTGATGGCGCCGCTCAGGACGTAATTCAACCTCCGGAACCGGAGCCGCGAAGCATGCGCTACGAACTCAGCCTCTGCGAACTCAGCCTCTATGAACTCGGCGATTGCGAATGGATCGCCATCAGACCGCTGCTGCCGAATATTAGTAGCAGGCGATCCGGCGAAAGGCGTGCTTGGTCACGAAACCATAGCCGCAGGTATCGCAGGTCCAGAGATAGCTGACGACATCATCGGTGAGAAAGGCCGAGGCCTCGGCAGCAATCATCGAGTCCGCACAAACCGGGCAGGTCGGAAGATCGCTGCCACGCGGCGCGGGATGGGACGTTTTGGTCGTACGGACTTCAGCTGATGCTGACATCGTGACCTCCTTCGTCGTCTCATCGGACATGACACGATACTAATCCGATTTGTTTGACCGTGTCGCAACACAAATGCGTTGCTTTGAAGTTTTTTAAGTCGCGCATGTTTGTACCGCAGCGCGGTCACCTTTGTGCGATGCCACGTGCGTCACAAAGAATGCGCCTGTTACGATGAATGACATTTGTAAAATTTGCTGACATTGCCGGTCGTGCAGCAGAGGCGAGTAGCTGCCACACCGCGCCCTTGGTGCTGACGCATCTTCGGCAACACAGTGGAAGCGATTGTGCAGGCGCTCAGCTGGCGCTATCTCTCAAGGGAAACGTTGGAAGGAATCTGACCCCGATGGCACAGCCCCCGCGACGCCCGCGCACGCTCCAGGATGCCCGCACCGAGGCCGAGGCGGCATTCAAGAAGACGACCACGAAGCCGGTCGAAGCGCCGGTCGCCAAGGCCGCCGTTCCCGGCGTGCGCGAGCTGGTGTCGCTGCGGATCGATCAGGACGTTCTGGAGTATTTCCAGCAGGACGGGCCGGGCTGGCAGGACCGCATGAACGACGCGCTGCGCAAGGCGGCAGGGAAGTAACCCGGGCGGCCGGAGGCCTGTCCCGGCCCGGCGACGCAGCGCTGAGCGCTGCATCGCGTCCGGACGGGCAGTGAGGCAGGCCCTCAACGATTGAGGAAGCCGCCGACGACGCCGCCGATGAAGCGGCCGGGCAGGGCTGGATCGACAGCAGGCGCCGCTTGCTGGGCGGGGGCGCTACGCCGCACGGGCGGAGCTTCCTCATAAGCTTGCTGTTGCACCTGACGGCGCACCGGCTGCGCTTGCTTCGGTGCGGGCGCCGGCTCCTCGGTCAGGGTCACGGCCTCGGTGAGGAGCGCGGCGTGCTGCACCTTGTTGAGATAGCCCGATGTCGGGTAACCGCGTGCCGCCTGCCAGCGCTGGATCACCACGCGGGTTGGCGCGTCGAAACTGCCGGTGGGCTTGTTGTCGAAGCCGAGGCCGTTGAGACGGCGTTGCACGTCGCGGCGCTTGACCTTGTCGAGGCCGATCTTGTCCTCGGTGAGCTGGTTGGCTTCCTCGGTAAATACGGCCTTGTCCACGCCCGGCGCAGCGGTACGCGGCGCGGTGGCGGCTTCCTGCAGCGCGGCGATACGGGCGAGGGCGAGCGGCTTGAACTGACCGTTCGGATACATCGAGACGTAGGCGTTGAGTTCCTCCGGCCGGTTGGAGTCCTTGATCGAGCGCCAGAACTCGAGTTCGACGTCGGAACCGGCAGTGGCCGCCGCAGGTGCGGCGGCGGTGGGCGTAGCGGCTGCAACGGCGACCTGCGCCTGCACGTCCGGATTGAGATAGACCGCACCGATCAGGTTGGTGTGGCCCCAGGGCAGCTGGCCCTTGTTGGTTTCTTCCTGCACCTGCGCGCGCACTCTGGTCATGGCCTGCTGGATTTCCGCGCCGGGCGTGGTGATGTTGTTGAGCAGCGCGCGGGTGAACGGGCTATTGCTGCCGCTCTTGCCGTCGAGTGCGGTCTGGCCGGGGCTGGTGGCAAATGCGATCAGCGTGCCTTCGCCGGACTTCATCTCCGCGAGGCCGGACGATACCGCGACGCTGCGCGTGGCAGATCCGCTGGAGCGAATCTTGGCGGCAAACGGATTGTCGCGGCAGGCATCGAGGAACACCAGCTTCACCTTGGCGTCGCCCATGGTCTGGTCGAGGGTGGTCTCGACATTGATCGCCGCACCGAGCTTGACGTCCATCTCGGATTTCAGATTGGCATCGGTCGGCAGAAGGTAGTTGATGTTGTTCACCGAGATACCGTGGCCGGCATAGAAGAACACCGCGACATCTGCGCCCTGCGCCTTGCGGCCAAAGTCGAGCAGCTTTTCCGTCATGCCGTCGCGCGTCAGGTTCGATCCTTCGATGACGTCGAAACCGACATTGCGCAGCGCGCTGGCCATCGCCTTCGCGTCGATCGGCGGGTTCGGCAGCGGGTCGACATTCTTGTAGTTGCCATTGCCGACCACGAAAGCGACGCGCTTGTCGGCAAGCGCTGCATCTGTGCTGAACAGGATGGACAGTGCAGACAAAGCAAGAGCGAAATGGCGCACGATACGATCTCCCCCACGAATCCGGTCATTCGACCCTAGACACATTGGGAAAAGTACCAATTGCGGGCGTGCGCCAAAATGTCGAGACACGCACTCGGAGAATAAAATCGAGAAATTGACCTCGATGCGTCAGGCAGTCGCGCGAATTGGCGGACGATCGGTGCTGAGCAGGTTCAGTGTGTTCCCTGCGAGGATGAGCGCCGCGCCGAGCAGCGTGAATATGTCGAGCCGTTCAGAATATAGTAACCATCCGATGGTGGCACTGAGTGGTACGCGCAGGAAATCCATCGGCACGACCACCGTCGCATCGGCGTAGAGCATCGCGCGCGCCATGCAGAAGTGGGAAAACGTGCCACAGAAGGCGACCACGACGAGCCAGCCCCAGACATAGGCCGACGGCCATTGCCAGGAATAGAGCGCGGGGAAGGCGCCGGCCACCGACTGCACCACGATCATCCAGAAGATGATTTTCAGCGCACTGTCGGTCCGCGTCAATGATTTGATTAGTGTGATCGAGATGCCGAAGCCGAACGCGGCGGCCAGCGCAATTAGCTGGCCAGGATTGACGACGCCCGTGGTCGGGCGAACGATGACGACGACACCGATCAGGCCGAGCACGATGGCAACAATCTTCCAGAGCGTCATGCGCTCACCGAGAAAGAACGCCGCCATGATCGCAATCCAGATCGGCATGGTGAACTCGATGGAGACGAGCTGGCTCAGGGGAATGAGCGTCAGTGCGTAGAACCAGCCGAGCTGCGCGCCGTAATGCACGAGGTTACGCGATATATGCGCCAACGGCCGCGCGGTCTTCATGGCGCGAAAGCCGCCGTTGAAATACAGGATCGGCAACAGCATGACGAAGCCGAAAACGGATCGGATCTCCATCACCTGAAAGACATTGAGATCGCGCAGCGTCTCGCGACCGCCGATGGCGACGAACAGCATCAGAAGCAGCCAGCCGGACATCCACAGCGCGGCGCGGGCCTTCGACGGGGGGCGATCCATAATCCCTGAGAACCAGTTTCTTGCGCTGCGATGATTCACGCAGCGGTGTCAGCCTTACGGACAGGCTCTATCGGCGACATCGCCGGGCTTTGCAACGGACGAATCCGGTGGGGCTGCGTTGCGGCGGACGGTACCGGACGCTCTTTGGCAGAGGGCATGGAGGCAAAACAAAACCCCGGCTGTTTGAAACAACCGGGGTTCGAGTTCCAGGCCTGCGGAACGATCAGCTGCGGTTGAGCGAAATGCTGGCGCCCCTGAACTGGCCGTCGGAAGTGATCGAGACCTGCTGCTTGTTGCCGGTCGTCGTCAGGATCAGCTTCGCGCTGAAGGCCGGCGAGGAAACGTCAACATTGAACCTGCCGGCGCTTGCCCGGCCCTCGAGCGAACCTGTCACGCCACGGGTCGTTTCAGCCCAGCTGCCTGACAGCTCGCCGCCCCTGGCCTTCACATCGCTCTTCAGTTCGAACTTGTAGCTGTCGCTGGCGCAGAGCAGGGACTGGTTCAGCCCCGTGCCGTCGCCGCTCACGGCATAGGTCGCCTTGCAGCGAATGCGCTCCTTGGAGCCGTCCTCGAGCGAGATCGTCCCGTTGCCCGACCATACACCGGCCATGCCGGTGAATGGCGCTGACTGAGCATATGCCGACACAGACGTCAGGCCGAGCACTGCGCCAAGCACCACGGTCCGAACGAACGAACGCGGAGAGATCATCAAGGTAGGCATCATGGGAGCATTCCTGGTTGGGGATTACTGACGCGAAGCTTCCCACCGGCCGCTGCAGGGGACGCCGCCCGAGGCGCCGTTCCACTTGCCCGATCCGGTGTTGCCGGACAGCTGGCCGTTGGCGAAAGCAGGTCCGATCGACACACGCACGGTGCCTTCGCGGCCAACCTTGCCGTTGACGTCGGCGCCCGGCGCAGTGATGCGGCCTTCGGTGACGGTCAACGGATAGCGAGCGGTCGGCTCGCAGCTGCCGGTCTTGGTAACGATGGTCACATTCCAGAGCCCGTCATAGGCGTTGTCAGCAGCTGCGAAAGCCGGAGCTGCAGAAACCAGCGCGCCGCCGACAATCAGCGAAACAGACAAGGCGGAACGGATGCGGTCAAAACGCATTGAATCAAATCCTCGATGTTGTGATGGGCACCTTATTGAGAGCTAATGTGTCCAAAATTTGCTGCGTTGCCGCATTGGCCCGAAACAACCCGAGGGACGCAACCCATAACGGGGTAATCGGTTCCCTTTATCGACAAATTTGGTTGATTCGGGAGGTTCCCGGGGCCTTTTTAACCAGTTTCGGACGCTTTTAGGTCAGTTTCGGCGCGTTGGTGGCAAATTGCTCGTCCTGGTAGGTTGCGGGCAAACGCTTGTGGACAATCGCGAAATCCACGACCTCGCCGAGCAGCTTGAGTCCAAGCGGCGCCAGAGCGCGCTCCCACAGTTCGCGGGCGGTTTCGCCCTTCTTCACGAAGCACCATTCCTGCGCGGCGATGGCGCCACCGTCCATGACATCGGCAAGGTGATAGATGGTGCCGCCGGCGATCGGATCGCCTTCCTTGATGGTCCATTCCACGGCAGCGATGCCACGGTGACGGGGCAAGAGTGACGGATGGTAGCCAATGCCGCCAAGGCTGGCGGCGGCGAGCGCATCCTTGCCGATGCGGGCGTGGCTGTGGGCGGTGATGATCAGGTCGGTGCCCTCGGGAATCTCGGAGGCTACAACGAGCTTCGGATTGGCCTGCACGGTCACCGGGATGTCGGCGGCCTTGGCGGCTGCGGCGAGACGGTCCTCGGCATCTGCAACCACCACGGACGCGATTTTCACATCGTGGGTCCGAAGCATGTTGAGTGTCGTGACGCCGAAATGTTTGGAGCCGACGAGGGTAATCCGCATGTTCGATTGTCCGGTGTTCAGAGGCTGAGGATGTTGTGAAAACCGGAAGTTCCGGCGCGGCTCATTGCGGTGATGGTGGGCGGGGAGGGGATCGAACCCTCGACCAGTCGATTAAAAGTCGAATGCTCTACCACTGAGCTACCCGCCCTAAAGTGCCGTATTGACGAAGCTAAACGGAGGAAACCGACCCTTGCGGGGCGCGGTGAGGCCGGTCAGCCACGGCCGCGATGGCGCCCGCAATGCAGCGTATCGCGTGACCGGCTGTGTAAAAGGCGGGTCCGCCGGGGTCAAGGGCAGGGCTCGATGTTATGGACATGAACCGCGCCCCATTGGCGTGGTTCAGCTTGCTTCGCGCTGGGCCTCGGGGCGGGACACGTCGATCGGCGGCATCGCCACCGGCCGGAGGCCGATCAGCTCGGCCGTGCGTACCGTCGTGTTGCGCCACCACTGGAAGTCGTTAGCGCGCGAATTCTCCAGAATGGCAATCATCACCGCCGACAGGAACGGCAGGCTCTGCAGCACCAGCACACCCGCGAAAATGTAGATCTCGGTGACCTGCTTGGTGTTGTTGGAGAACACCAGCACGCCGCAACTGATCAGCAGAAGCACACCGATCACGGCTTCCCAGAAGGCCTGGAATTCGATCGACATGGTCGACTTGCCGCCCTTGGAGGTCACGGTGAAGGGCAGGTGATCCTTGATCAGGCCATCGGCGACGGCGCGCGACACGGTCCACTGCACGGACATGGCGGCGATCATCGCGCCCAGCATCTGCCACAGGCCGATCTTCACGCGCAGCCGGTACAGGACAATGAAGTGCGCCAGCGAGATCACGAAGGAGGCAATGATCGGCAACGTCAGGATCTTGTCTGGGATGGCGATATCGGCGAAGGCGATGATCGGCACCCAGATGATGTTGAGGATCGCCACCACAACACCAAGGCTTTCGGCGCCGAGCCAGTTCAGCCAACCCATGCCGAATTCGCGCTTCTGGTCCTGGGTCATGCGACTCGCGCCCGGCATGAATCGGCGCCAGTGCTTCTTGATGATCTGGAAGCCGCCATAGGCCCAGCGATGGCGCTGTTTCTTGAACGCCTCATAGGTGTCCGGCAGCACGCCGTAGCCGTAACGTTCCTTCGTGTAATGCGTCAGCCAGCCATGCTGCATGATGGCGAGGCCGAGATCGGAGTCCTCGCAAATGGTGTCGCCGGCCCAGCCGCCCGCCATGTCCATCGCGGAGCGACGAATGAGACACATGGTGCCATGGACGATGATCGCATTGGCCTCGTTGCGCTGGACCATACCGATATCGAAGAACCCGGCATATTCGCCGTTCATGATGTAGTGCATCAGTGAACGGTCGCCGTCGCGGTGGTCCTGAGGCGCCTGCACGAGGCCGACGCGCGGATCGTTGAAGGCCGGGACGAGATCCTTCAGCCAGTTCGGCTCGACCACATAGTCGGCGTCGATGATACCGATCACTTCGGCATCCGCTGCCGTGCGATCCATGGCGATGCGCAGGGCGCCGGCCTTGAAGCCCTCAACCTTCTCCGCATTGATGAAGATGAAGCGCTCGCCGAGCATGCGGCAATGATCCTGGATCGGCTGCCAATAGGCCGGATCCGGCGTGTTGTTGATGATCACGACGCATTCGAAATTCGGATAGTCGAGCCGGGCGACCGCGTCCAAGGTCAGCTTCAGCATATCCGGCTGTTCGCGATAGGCCGGAATGTGGATCGACACCTTCGGGAATTTCTGCTCGGCGTCTGCAGCGGCACGCAGCTTTTCGCTGCGTTCGGCTGTCAGCAGCCGCAATGGCTTCCGGCCGAAGGCGATGGCCGCAATCTCCTCGACGCGCGCCAGGGCGATCAGGAGCAGCGGAATCAGCAGGATGCAGCCGAGCGTGAGGGCGAAGGCCGATCCCCAGACGAAATAGTGGGTCTGCTGATAGGCGAAGATGGTTGCCGCCCAGGCGCCAACGGCATTGGCTGCGGTCGAGAGTACGAGCGCCTGCAGGGCCGTCGCGCCAACGATCTGCAGGATCGGCAGCGACAGCAGAATGCCAACCAGAAGCGCAATGCTGGCGTTCTTCCAGTGGTCGGGATTCACGATCGGACCGGTCCAGGGGAATTTCGGCTCGCGGTCGGCATTGAGCACGCCCCAATAGGGACCGACGCCGCCTTCGAAGAACTTCCAGGGCTGATCGATGGCTTCGACGATGTTGTAGTCCATGCCGATCGACTCAGCACGGGTGACGAAGTTGCGCAGCACGATGGCCTGCTTGAACGGGCCGGGTATGGCGTTGCGCAGATTGTAGCCTTCGCTCGGCCAGCCGAATTCGGCGATCACGATACGTTTGCCGGGAAAGGTCTCGCGCAGCACGCCGTAGAGGTGGACAGCCTGGTCGACCGCTTGCGTGTCGGTGAAGTTTTCCCAATAGGGCAGGATGTGAGCTGCGATGAAGTCCACCGACGAGGCGAGCTGCGGATTGTCGCGCCAGATGTTCCAGATTTCACCGGTCGTGACGGGAACGGTCACCTGGCGCTTTACCCGGCGGATATATTCGACGAGGTCCTCGAGCTTGAGTTCATCGCGATACAGCGTTTCGTTGCCGACGACGATGCCGATGACATTCGGGTTCTTCTTCGCCAGCTCAACGGCGGAGGCAATTTCGCGCTCGTTGCGATCGGCGTTCTTGTCGATCCAGGCGCCGACGGTGACCTTGAGGCCGAACTCGTTGGCGATGGCGGGCACCATTTCCACACCGCCGGTTGATGAATAGAGGCGGATGGCGCGGGTAATGGTCGACAGCTTCTTGAGGTCGGCGCGAATCTTCTCGACGGTCGGGATGTTGTCCACGTCGGGATGCGCCGTGCCCTCGAATGGCGCATAGGAGAGGCTGGGAATCATGCCCTTGAAATCGGGAGCTTCGTGCTTTTCGCGCAATACGCCCCACAGGGCGGCATGAACGGCGGTCACGAACAATAAAACGGCGACGACAGCGCGCATCGCAACTGAACCATAACGGGGCGAGCGTGGCCGGGAAGCGGACCCGTCCCCGAGGTCCGACCAGTACAGCGGTAACGGAGACTATATCCGCCACACGAATTAACAACTCATACGCTGCCGTGGCCTTTTGAGGGCGGCAGCTTGTTCAGACGCGATTATACGCCGCCAGCTGAATGCTGTCTGAACGGTGCGCGCCGCGTTACTTCGGCGCTTCAGCGGGCGGTTTGGCGTCCGGCTGCGGAGTAGCCGCCGGCGCTGCGGCGCCGCCACCGGCAGGCGCAGGCGTCGCCGGCTGGCTCAGCGCGGCAGGCTGCGGCTGCGCGTTCGGATTGATCCAGCAGCCATGGACGCGGCTGTTGAGACTGTCCGCAATTTTCGGATCGATCAGCGGGCCGAATTTGACCAGGCAGCGGAATGTCGCCTGCACATGACCGCCGGGGCAGCCGAATCGGTCGTAGAGGTCGAGGTGGCGGAACGCGGTGTCGAGATCGTCGCGCCACATCAGCACCACGACGCGGCGGCCAAGCCAGACGCATTCAGGATTGCCGGCGGGACCATTGATCGCCTGGGTCGCCTCGACGAATTCGTCGGATTTCTTCTGGCTTTCACGGGCAACGTCGGCAGGCGTCACGGGCGCATTTGCCGCAGGCTTCTGATCCTGTGCGCGAACCGGGCCGCTCTGGGCCAGGGCGCAGCCAACACCCAGCAGAAGGGCAAGGCCTGGAACGGCGAGACAACGCAGAACCGCAGATTGGAACCCGAACACCAGTCGACGCATAAAGTCCCCGATAAGTTGGCTGCCAGGCAGTTCTGACGCCCTCGCCAGATGCCGTTCAAATGGGCCCCCAATACGGCGGCGACCACGGCTGAATCCCATGACGGACATTTTTGATTTTGTCCAGCAACGCCGGAAGTTTGTCTGATTTTCGTGGGCGTGTCGGGTCGACAAGTCCGTGATTGCCGGCATGACGCACTTGGCAGATTGGCGATGACCGGCTAATCGACGGACGACTTTGGAGGACGGAACCAATTTCCACCCGCACGCCGCTGGCGCTTCTCATCCTTTCCCTTGGTACGATCGCAGCGGTTTGGTGGTGGCTGGCCACGCCGGTCACGCTGGTGCGCGCGCCGATCGATCCCGCCGCCAAACTGGAATGCGTCTCCTACGCGCCGTTCCGCGGCGAGCAGACGCCGCTGAACTCGACCGCCATCATTCCCGCCAGCCAGATTGCCCAGGACATGGCGCAACTGGCGCAGATCACCAAATGCGTGCGGACCTATTCCATCGATAACGGCCTCGACCAGGTGCCGGAACTGGCCGGCAAGGTCGGACTGAAGGTCATTCAGGGCGTCTGGCTCGGGAGCAACCGGCTCAAGAATCTGGCGCAGATCGCCGGCGTCGTGGACCTCACCAAGCGCTTTCCGAACGTGATCAGCAGTGTGGTCGTCGGCAACGAAGTGCTGTTGCGCGGCGAGATGACGGCTGCCGATCTCGTCGGCAATATCCGCTCGGTGAAGGCGCAGGTCGGCAAGATCCCCGTGACCTATGCCGATGTCTGGGAATTCTGGCTGAAGAATCGCGAGATCTATGACGCGGTCGATTTCGTCACGATCCACATCCTGCCCTATTGGGAGGACTTCCCGATTCGCGCGAAGAGCGCCGCCGCCCATGTGGATTCGATCCGCAAGCGTGTCGCCGTGGCGTTTCCATCCAAGGAAATCCTGATCGGCGAAACAGGTTGGCCGAGCGCCGGGCGGATGCGCGATGGCGCGTTGCCATCGCGCACCAATCAGGCACGGGTCGTGTCCGAAATCCTCGATCTGGCGAAGCGCGAGGATTTCCGTGTCAATCTGATCGAAGCCTATGACCAGCCTTGGAAGCGCGATCTTGAAGGTACAGTCGGCGGCTATTGGGGCCTGATCTACGATCAGCCGCGTGAATTGAAGTATCCACCGGGCGTTCCGATTACCAATTATCCGTCGTGGAAGCTGCAGATGGGGCTCGGCATGGGGCTGAGCTTCCTGGTTTTCGTGACGGGCATGTTGACGCTTCGCCGGCGGCCATGGTCGCCGCGTCTGTCGGCCTGGCTGACCGTTGCCGTATCGGCCACGGTGGCCGGCGTCCTGCTGGGCGTTGCCGCAGACAAGCTGATCTATGAAAGCTATGGCGTCGGCCGCTGGATCCAGTGGAGCGCGCTAATGGCCGCCGGTGTCGCGTCGCCGCTGCTGTGCGCCTATGCGACGATGTCCGGCCGCTCGCTGCCGACCTTCCTCGAACTGGTTGGACCCAGCCGGTTCCTGACCCGATCGGTATCGACAGTTCTGCTTGGGATTACGCTGGCTGTGGCCGTGCTGATCGGCGCCGAGACCGCGCTCGGCTTCGTGTTCGATCCGCGTTACCGCGACTTTCCGTTCGCGGCGCTGACCATGGCGGTCGTGCCGTTTGCAGGACTGATGGTCGTCAACCGTCCGCAGGAAGGTGTACGGCCGATCGCCGAGTCGGCGTTCGCCGGACTGCTCGTGCTGTCGGCCCTGTATATCGGCTTCAATGAAGGGCCGGATAACTGGCAGTCGCTGTGGACCTGTGCGATCTATTTGCTGTTCGGCTTCACGCTGTGGCGGGCGCGGGCCGCGCAAAGCCCAGAATAAGCAGGCCGACGGCGATGCCTGACAGGGCAACGTTATAGAGCACGATCCCGAAACCGGCTGCGATCAGCGCGCCGGTGATCAACACGATCGATGGCCGCAGCAGGTTCAGCACCGCGATGACGATCGCGGCGATCCCGAACACCGAGTTCTTGAACAGATAGGTCATCACCAGCCGGCTCTTGCACAGGGCGCTCTGGAGGCCGGCATCGCAGGCGAGCGCCGTCGTCGACAATTCGATGGCGAGATAGCGCAGATAGATGGCGTAGCCGACGGACAGAAAGCCGACGATGAGAAGCCATTGCACCTGACGGGCGGTGAGTTTGAACGGATCTTTTTTCATGCGGAAACCATGGTTCAAAATGCGGCGCGGAACAACCCGGCATGCGGTCGCGGTGAGAGGTCGGACCTAGATAGCACTTTAGCCGCGCGCGCCAAGAGATTGAAAATCTGATCTTTTGGTCCTTAACGCAGACCCAGGAACGAGGTCAGCGACGATTGCGGCTTCGGCGGCGCAACTTCTTCCACGGGCTTGGGCGGCGGCGCTTGTTCGGTACGTTCCTGTGGCTTGGGCGCGGCGCGCCTGCGTTGCGCCGGCCTGGCTGGTGCAGGCGCAGCTTCTGCGGGCGCCGTCTCGGCCTTCATGGCAAGGCGCTGACCATCGAAGATCGACGTCTCGCAGGGGCGGCTGCTCTCGGTCAGGGCGGCGCAGATCTTCGCGGCGGCTGCAGCATCGCTGAGTGGGCCGGCGACGAGGCGCAGTTGCATGCCAAGTCCGGTGGGGCGCTCCTTGACCATCATGATCGGACGAAGTCCGTTCAGCACACGGGATTTGGACATGCCGCGCCAGATTGCGCGCAGGCCATCCACTGAATTGGCGCCGCCGATATCGACGCCGAATTCGGTGCGGGCAACCGGCGTCGCCACGGCCTCGATAGCTGCAGGTGCCGGTTCGGTCACAGCAGCAGGTTGGACCGATGCAGTGATCTCTGGGGCCGCCGAAGGTTCAACGGCAGGCACCGACTCGCTCAATTTGGCGGCGGTGGCATCGGGCGGCGCCGTCATCGATTTCCAGGTAACGAGCGGGGTCGGGGCCGGCGGGCTGTTGGAAACCACCGTTTGCGCCGGTTTGGCGGGCGTCGTCTCGGCAGGCGGCGTGACGGCGGCCACGGGACCGATGACCGGCGTCGATGGAATGCTCGGAAGCTCTGCCGCGGGCTTTGGCTCGGCGGTGACTGCGGACGGGGCAACGACGGATGCGGTGGCAGGTGGCTGCGGCGCTGGTGCCGGCGTCGTTGTGGCGGCTGTCGGTGTTGGATTGGTCTGGCGCTTGATCGATCCGGTGACTGAATCCAGCCCCTGTTCGACCGAGGTGACGCGCGCGTAGAGCCGGTCGCGATCGCTGTTGAGCGTCTCAATGGCCAGCGTCAGGCGGCGGGCCTCGACCTGGGTTTCCTTGGCGACGAGCTGGATCTGCTGGGCCTGCCGCGCAAAGGTCTCGGATGTGGCGACCTGATCGCGGCGCAACTGGACCTGCGACTGGCTGGCCAGAATGGCAACCACCACCGCGCCCACGGCGGCAACGCCCCAGGAGCCCAGCCGCCACATCATGCGGCGGTCGATTTTGTCTTCCTCAGCCAGAAATCCGGTCAGCCAGCCGCTATGCTCGGCTGAGAGCGTATCGGCCCACTTGTCGTGCTTATCCGCCATTCGACGTCTGCGTCGCCCCATCGCCCCTGCGAATCACAGTTCAACATTATCAGGAAACCGGTTGGGAACCTGAGGTTGTCGGGCCATATGGCGCGCTAAACCGGGTTTCCACATTTTGCTAAAACGCTCTATGACGGCCGCGGCGCACGGGCGCCGCCATAACGGGGATTCGGATGACGGGCAGAACCAGCCTCACCATCGTGCTCGCGGCCGGCGAGGGAACGCGGATGCGGTCCTCGACGCCGAAAGTGCTGCATCAGGTCGCCAGCCAGTCGCTGCTGGGCCATGTGCTCGCGGCGGCGCCTCATGGCGCAGGCTCTGCGCTGGCCGTCGTTGTCGGTCCCGACCGCCAGGATGTGGCGGATGAAGCGAAGCGTGTGCGGCCCGATGCCGCAACATTCGTTCAGCACGAACGTCTTGGCACCGCCCATGCCGTGCTGGCGGCAAAGGACGCCATTGCAAAAGGTGCGGACGATCTGCTGATCGCCTTCGGCGACACGCCGCTGATTTCAGCCGAGACGTTCGAGCGTTTGCGTGCGCCCTTGGCGGCAGGCGCTGCGCTGACCGTGCTCGGTTTTCGCGCGGCCGATCCGACCGGTTATGGCCGGCTGCTGGTTGAAGGCGACCAACTGGTCGCGATCCGTGAACATGCGGATGCCACACCGGCCGAACGCCAGGTAGATCTCTGCAATGCCGGCGTGATGGCATTCTCCGGCAAAACCGCGCTCACCATCATCGAGCAGATCGGCACGTCCAACAGCAAGGGCGAATACTATCTCACCGATGCCGTCGAGATCGTGCGCAGCATGGGCTTGCGGGCGAGCGTGATCGAGACGAGCGAGGATGAAGTCCGCGGCATCAACACCAAGGCGCAGCTCGCGGAAGCCGAAGCGATCATGCAGGCGCGGCTGCGCAAGGCTGCGCTCGATGCGGGCGTGACCATTGTCGCGCCGGAGACCGTGCATCTCGCGGCCGATACGACGTTCGGCAATGACGTCACCATCGAACAGTATGTGGTGATCGGGCCCGGCGTCAGCATTGCCGACGGTGCCGTCATTCACGCCTTCTCGCATATCGTGCAGGCGGCCATCGGCAAGAAGACCTCGATCGGTCCTTACGCGCGCATTCGGCCGGGAACGTCGGTCGGCGAGGGCGCGCGCATCGGCAACTTCGTCGAGGCCAAGGCGGCCATCCTGGAAGCGGGCGTGAAGGTCAACCACCTGACCTATGTCGGCGACACGCATATTGGCACCGGCGCCAATATCGGCGCGGGCACCATCACCTGCAATTACGACGGCTTCAACAAGAGCAAGACGATCATCGGCGCCGGCGCCTTTGTCGGTTCGAATTCGTCGCTGGTCGCACCGGTGAAGATCGGTGCCGGCGCCTACATCGGTTCGGGCTCGGTGATTACCCGCGACGTGCCGGACGACGCGCTTGCGGTAGAGCGCAACGAAGTGTCGACGAAGGAAGGCTGGGGCAAGCGCTTCCGCGACAAGAACGCGGCGAACAAGAAGCCGAAGTGAGCGCGCGGTGTTCCCGGTAACGTCAGGTCACCGGGGTCTTCAGATGCCAGCCACGGCGGATCGGGCGCTTGGCGACGATTTCTTCCTGCGGCGTATGGGGCTCGGCGACATGCGGTTTCACCGCAATATCGCGCTGCGGCGGCGGCCAATGCGCCAGTTTACTCTGCGACATCTCGACATGTCGCAGCCGTGATCCGGCGATTGATCGGGGGGCTCTCGGGTCTCGCTCCTCCCACATGGATGTCTACTCCGGTCAGGCGTAGATGCTTCCGCAAACACGTTGATGGTTTGTTAAACGCGTCGGGCAAAATGACTGCGTAACCGCGGTAACTTGTCTCAATCGGCAATAATTATTGAGTAACAGTCGATTTGCGATTCTCGCTAAGAGAGTTCCAGATTTTCTGGGCAATTTGATACCACTTGGAGAGATACACCGCATGTGCGGAATCGTCGGAATTTTGGGACGCGGTCCGGTTGCTGACCAGATCGTGGACTCGCTCAAACGCCTCGAATATCGCGGCTACGATTCTGCCGGCGTTGCCACGCTGGAGGGCGCGCATATCGATCGCCGCCGCGCCGAAGGCAAGCTGAAGAATCTCGAAGCCAAGCTCGGCAAGTCGCCGCTGGCAGGTCATATCGGCATCGGTCACACGCGCTGGGCGACGCATGGCAAACCGACCGAAGCCAATGCGCATCCGCATGCCGCCGAAGGCGTCGCGGTCGTGCATAACGGCATCATCGAGAATTTCCGCGAATTGCGCCTCGAGCTCGAAAAGGGCGGCGCCAAATTCGTCAGCGAGACAGATACCGAAGTCGTCGCGCATCTCGTCAGCTCCTATCTGCAGAAGGGCGCATCGCCGGCCGATGCCGTGAGGCAGGCGCTGCCGCGTCTGAAGGGCGCGTTCGCATTGGCCTTCGTGTTCAAGGACCACGACAACCTGATGATCGGCGCCCGCAAGGGCTCGCCGCTCGCGGTCGGCTATGGTGACGGCGAGATGTATCTCGGCTCCGACGCAATTGCGCTGGCGCCGTTCACGGACAATATCAGCTATCTCGAAGACGGCGACTGGGTGGTGCTGACCCGCAAGGGCGCCGAAATTCACGATGAGCAGGGCGCCGTCGTGAAGCGCGACGTGATGAAATCCGGCGCATCGTCCTTCATGGTCGACAAGGCGAATTATCGCCACTTCATGGCCAAGGAAATTCACGAGCAGCCGGAAGTCGTCGGTCACACGCTTACGCGTTATGTCGATATGGCGACCGAGCGCGTGGCGCTGCCCATGACGCTGCCGTTCGACTTCAAGGACGTCCAGCGTATTTCGATCACCGCTTGCGGTACCGCGAGCTATGCGGGCTTTGTGGCGAAGTACTGGTTCGAGCGCTTTGCGCGCCTGCCGGTCGAAGTCGATGTGGCTTCTGAGTTCCGTTATCGCGAAGCACCGGTGCGCAAGGGTGATCTGGCGATTTTCATCTCGCAGTCTGGCGAGACGGCCGATACGCTGGCAGCGCTGCGTTATGCCAAAGAGCAGGGCATGCACACGCTCGCTGTCGTCAACGTCACGACCTCGACAATTGCCCGCGAGAGCGAGACCGTGATGCCGACGCTGGCCGGTCCGGAAATCGGCGTCGCCTCGACCAAGGCTTTCACCTGCCAGTTGATGGCGCTGGCGACGCTTGCGCTCGCAGCCGGCAAGGCCCGCGGGGAACTGTCCGACGCCGACGAAGCAAAGCTGGTCCATGGTCTCGTCAAAGTCCCCCGCCTGATGGCCGATGCGCTGACGCACGAAGCTGCAATCGAGAAGCTGGCGCGCGACATCGCCAAGTCCAAGGACGTGCTCTATCTCGGCCGCGGCACCAGCTATCCGCTGGCGCTGGAGGGCGCGCTGAAGCTGAAGGAAATCTCCTACATCCACGCCGAGGGCTATGCGGCCGGCGAACTCAAGCATGGTCCGATCGCGCTGATTGACGAGACCATGCCGGTCGTCGTGATCGCGCCCCATGATCGGGTGTTCGACAAGACCGTGTCGAACATGCAGGAGGTCGCGGCGCGCGGCGGGAACATCATTCTGATGACCGATGCCAGGGGCGCGGAGGAGGCCACCGTGGACTCCATGGTGACCCTTGTGATGCCGGACATGGACGCAGCCTTCACGCCGCTGGTTTATGCCGTGCCCGTGCAGTTGCTCGCCTATCACACCGCCGTCGTGATGGGCACTGACGTCGACCAGCCGCGCAATCTGGCCAAGTCGGTCACGGTAGAATAGGCCGGCGAGGCGGCAAGATTGTCGCAGGCGGCCGGTTTGGCCGCCTGACGCCGCATAAGTGGCTTCCCCCGCACTGGCGAAATCCTGCTAGGATACCCATAAGGACTGGCGGCGCGGTTTCGCGCGCCGCGCCAGATGGATTTGAAACGCTGATGGAACGCCCCGATTTGCCGCTGACCCCGCCCGCTGGCGACCCGCCGCCCGAGGCGCCGCGCGGCTTCATGGCCCGGATCCGCAACTATTTCCTCACCGGCCTGATCGTTGCCGGTCCGGTCGCGATTACCTTTTACCTGACCTGGTGGTTCGTTACCTGGGTCGATGCCATCGTGCGGCCGCTGGTCCCGGAGGCCTATCGGCCCGAACAATATCTGCCTTATGGCATTCCGGGTTCCGGCCTGATTGTCGCCTTCGTGGCGCTGACGCTGTTGGGTTTCCTTACCGCCAACCTGATCGGTCGTTCGCTGGTCGATCTCGGCGAGAAACTGCTTGATCGCATGCCGGTGGTGCGTGCGATCTATCGCGGCTTGAAGCAGGTGTTCGAGACGCTGTTCTCGGGGTCGGGATCGAGCTTCCGCAAGGTGGGTCTCGTCGAGTTTCCGTCGCCGGGCATGTGGTCGATCGTGCTGATCTCGCAGCCGCCGAGTGTCGAGGTTGCCAATAGCCTGCCGGGACAGGAGGAGCACATCTCGGTGTTCCTGCCTTGCGCGCCGAACCCGACCACCGGCTTCTTCTTCTATGTGCCGAAGAGCAAGATCATCGATATCGACATGTCCGCCGAAGCTGCTGCGACCCTGATCATGTCTGCGGGCGTGGTGCAGCCGGGCTCCGATCCGCAGAAGAAGATCGCAGCATTGGCGCAGATGGCAACGGCCGCGGGCGTCGCGAATGCGCCCGCGCCGAAAGAGCCGGCGAAGGTGGATTGAGGCGCCACGGCTTTGTGGATGAGGTGAGCGTCTGCGCGAGCCCGTCTTCGTGCGGCGCGTGATCGATGGGTTTCGCTCCGGCATGATGCGCCTGCACTCACTCATCCTACTCACGCTCAACTCCGTCTGTCGTCATGGCCGGACTTGTTCCGGCCATCCACGTCTTCCTTTGCCGCCAAGGCGTGGATACCCGGCATTCGCCGGGCATGACGGCGGAGTGCGGGGTGGCGACGGAGCGTCACGTTCGTCAGATTCAACTGTCAAACAGCCACTGCGCTTCAGACATGCGTCATCACCCCCATTATTTGCGGCGCGGGGCGCCGTCGTCTGTCGCATTCCCGCCCTCCTGAAAGAGGGCGTGCGGAACGCCGGGTGCCCGTTGCACCCTTGGGCCTGATGCCATGCGGTCTTCCGCAAGGTTAGTGCATCAGGACTTTCGGACACGCGGGGCAAGTGCCACGACGTTCCGCATACGGTGTTTTTTCGGTTGCTTGCGCGTTGCCATGGCGAACGACCCGATCACCAAGATTACAGTCCGAAGGCGAAGGGACAGGGTGCCTCAAGCACTTAGGCCGGACGCGTTTTGATTTGGTCGTCCGTTACACTGTCCAGGGAGTCTGTCCATCTCAAGATCGGCCGTCTCTGGCCAGTGGCAGTGCTGGCGCAGATCCGTCCTGCCCGAAGACAGACGTCACCCATGAACCGCGTAACGCCGCATCTCCGGCGTCCACCGCATCCCACCCCGCGAACGTGACGATCGCGATCGCCCCTCTCGGTGGGGCAGGACGGAGGGGAATATAATCAAGGTGGGGATGCTGTCAACGGAGGATAGGAAAAAATGTTTAGGCGCGACCCTGCCGCCCCAAGCTGTCATTCCGGGGCGCGGCCGGCACTTGCCGGACGCGAACCCGGAATCTCAGCATGTTCAGCGCAAAACATTCCGGGATTCCGGGCTCAGTCCGGCCCGCTTCGCGGTCCGTCCAGCCCCGGAATGACGAGCCAAGATCCGGCCCACTTCGGACGGCCGTTTGGGTCATGTCAAATTCTAGCCGGCAGCCGGACGGGGTCGTGATCTACGCCGCTTGAAACAGCGCCAGCCCCATACGATCAGCGCTTCCAGCCCGATCAATGCAGCCACGACGATCACCCCCGCAAAGGCGGGGTCCGAATTGTGGTCTCCGATCCAGAAGCCGAGGGTGAGCAGTGGTCCGGCCCATACGAGGCTGCCGATAAACGTTCCCAGCAGAAATCGCGCGAGGGGCACGCCGAGCACCCCTGCGGGTATAGCCATATAGACCCGGATCACGGGCAGCGTCTGGCCGAGTGCGAGGATCAGGACGAGGTTGCGTTGAAACGCATCTGCCGCCCGCTGATAGCGGGCAGGGGTCAGTCCGATATAGGGACCGAAGCGTTTCACGAATGTCACGCTGCGCCGCTCTCCCAGGATCAGGCCGACGCCATACCAGCACAGCGAACCGGCCGTTGAACCGATCGCGAGTGCGAGGATGGCCGATGTAAGGTCGCTCTGCTTCGCAGCGACAACGATGCCGATGACCACGAACGCGACGTAAGACGGCACGAACGGAAACAGTTTCTCGGCGATGCCAAGTCCGATGATCCCGACAGGACCAATGTGGACGCAGTTGATCAGAAGATCGGCGAGTTCTGTCGCTATCGCGCTCATTCCGCCACCTGGACGGCGGACGGGCGCCGCGTGATGCGATAGACAGAAGCCGGCGGAACGTTCATCAGCACGCGACCGACACAGGACGCTTCGAGGCCGAATTGCTGGAGTTGCAGATGGCTGATCGGACAGCGGACCCCGTAGGTGAACTGATACATCACACCGTCGGGCCGGAGGCTGTTGAAAACACCGGCCAGGATCGCATCGACCTTGTTTTGTGCCATGTTCAGCAACGGAAGTCCGCTGACAACGGCGCCGAACGTAGCACGTTCGAACACGTTCTGCGGCGCGATCCATGAAGCATCCATCCACAGCACGCGCGCGTGTGGAAATCGTCGCTGCAGCAGGCGCATGAAGTCCGAGCCATATTCGATGAGCGTCAAATCGCCTTCCTTCACGCCCTGCTTCAGCAGTGCCTGCGTAAAGACGCCGGTGCCGGGGCCGAGTTCGAGCACCTTGCCGGTCGCGCCGTTGATCTCGCGGGTGATCATATTGGCGAGGGCAGACCCGGACGGTGCAATTGCCCCGACAGTCCGGGGGGCCGATGCGAGCGATCGGAAGAAGAGCAGGAGGCCGTTTGCGGTCATGTGAACTATCCATTGCAAATGCATCGACACCGACGGTCGTCGGCAGTGTCGTGTATGTGTAGTGGAGATTGAGAGAACATGACGTGATGTCTTCGACGCTGCAATAAAGCGCCGGTCATATTCAACGCGTATCGCTGCTAGCGTCGGGACTGCCGCGCGCCGAAGAACATGGTGACATGCGTGTCACCATTCGGTCCGTCCTGAATATCGATCATGCCGTCATGGAGACGGACGATTTCACGAACCAGATTGAGTCCGAGGCCGGCGCCGCGGGAGCCGCTATTGACCCGGTAGAACGGCTCGAAGACGCGTTCCCGATCGCTCAGCGGGATGCCGGGGCCTTCATCGGTCACCGAAACCGAAGACGCGGTGACGCTGACGACTATCTTTCCGCGACGTCCGCCATATTCGATCGCATTGTGGATCAGGTTCGCGAGGGCGCGCTCCAGTGCTCCCTGATCCCCTGACATGGGGGCCTGTTTCACACTGCTCTCGAATGCGATCTCGTATCCTGCTGCGATGGCGAGCGGCGCGAGATCCGACGTCACATGCTGCGCGATCTCGACGAGGTCGATATCCGACTGCGGTGCGGCGGACTGCTTCAACCGTTCGGTGTCCAGCAGCTGTTCGGCGAGTGTGGAGAGACGGCGGACGTCCTCAAGTAAGCGTGCAGTATGCGGTCCGGGTTCGGTCGACTCGATCCGGGTTTGCAGGATGGCAATCGGCGTCCGCAATTCATGGGCGGCATCGACCAGGAAACGCTGGCGGCGATCGAAGCCGTCGTCGAGGCGGCGCAGTGCGTCGTTGATAGCCATGACCAGCGGTACGATTTCCTTGGGCACCTGATCGAAAGTGAGGCGCGCGCCGCGCTTGTCCGTGTCGATGCGCTCGGCTTCCGCTGCCGTGAGGTCCAGGCCGACTAGCGAGCGTCGAACGACCATGGGTGTTGCAATCAGAGTCGTCACAGCCATGATGGCGCAGGTAGGCACTACTACACTCAGGAATATCGTCGTGATGGCGAGGACGAGCCGCTGCCATGGCACGATGCCCCCTGAGCCGGTCAGGATCTGGACGCGTCCTCCTGTGGTATCGATCCAGCGCATCCTTGCTGTTGGGCGGGGCGGATCGCCGAGGTTCCAGCCGAGGCGGGCCTGTCCGACCTGGTCCAGCGCATCGCCAATGCGTGCGAATTCGGGTGGCACATTGCCTCGCGAGACGCGGTGGCCGTCTTTGTCCCTGACGACAAACCACAATTCGGGCATGATGCTGCGCTGCTGCACCAATGCAGGTGTCTCGCGGATAGCAATGGCGCCCGCAGCATCGCGCGTAAGAGCATTCTCGATAACACTGATGGTTTCGTCTTCGGGCTCCAGCGAGACGAGGCATCCAGTCGCCCACAGGACGACGATGACTGTCAGCACCAGCGCGGTCAGCATCAGCGCCTGCAGGACGACAAGGCGACTGACCAGGTGCCACCGCAGGGATTTGCAATCCGCATGGGTCATGGTGTGCGCTTGATCAGGTAGCCGATGCCACGAATGGCGTGAATTTCCACACCCGCGCTGGCGTCGGCCAGTTTGCGGCGGAGGCGCGAGACATGGGTATCGAGGGCGTTGGACTGGATTTCGTCGTCGAAACCGTAGACCGCTTCTTCGAGCGCTGATCGCGCGACAGTCCGGCCAGAGCGCCGCAGCAGCGTTTCGAGCACCAGCAATTCGCGACGCGGTAAAGTCATGATCTCACCGGCAACGCTCGCCTGGCGATGTTCGGCGCTGTAGGCGAGGCGACCGAGTTGCAGGATTTCGGCAGGCATGTCGCTTGGCCGGCGCAGCACGGCGCGCAGCCGCGCCAACAATTCCTCGATCGCAAATGGCTTGCCGAGATAGTCGTCCGCGCCGGTGTCCAGCCCCGTCACACGATCGGCGAGGTCGCCCCGTGCCGTTAACACGATGACGGGCGCCTGCACGCCACTCGCTCTTAATCTGGGGATCAGCGAGAGCCCGTCGCCATCGGGCAACTGGCGATCGAGCAGGATGGCTCCATAGCTGCTGGTGAGCAGGGCCTCTTCGGCCATGCCGATCGTCGCCACGCGGTCGACCACCATATCGTGGCCCTTGAGCGCGGCCGCGAGCGCCGCAGCCATTTCCGGTTCATCCTCGACGAGAAGTACGCGCACACAACTACCTTTCGCCTCAAGCCAAGGGTGAAACCTAGGTGGGGAACATTGCGTCAACGTTACGGAACGACGTCGCTGATCCCGGAGCGGCTATCCCGCACCGATCAGCGGGATCGCCTCATCGCGTTCATAGAGATACAGCAGGCAGCGCAGCGCCTCGCCGCGCTCGCCCGTGAGTTTCGGATTGTCCTGCAGGATCCGCAGCGCCTCGTCGCGGGCCTGCGTGATGAGCTGCGCATGAACCTCAGACCGCGCGATGCGAAAGCCGGGCATGCCGCTCTGGCGCGTTCCCAATACGTCGCCTTCGCCGCGCAGCTTGAGATCTTCCTCCGCGATCCGGAATCCGTCAGTGGAGTCCTTGATGACCTTGAGGCGTTTGGTGGCGATCTCGCCGAGCGGCTCGCGATAGAGCAAGAGGCATGTTGATGCTTCCGAACCACGTCCGATGCGGCCGCGCAGCTGGTGCAACTGCGCAAGGCCGAAACGCTCGGCATTCTCGATCACCATGATGGTGGCGGCGGGCACGTCGACGCCGACCTCGACCACCGTGGTGGCGACGAGGATCTGCGTCTCGCCGGCAGCGAAGCGCGCCATCGCCGCATCCTTTTCGGCGCCTTTCATCCGGCCATGCACGATTCCAACCTTGTCGCCGAACCGCTGCTGCAGGCTCTCGAAGCGCTCTTCCGCATTGGTGAGTTTCGGGCCGTCCATTTCGGACTCTTCCACCAGCGGCACGATCCAGTAGATCAGCTTGCCGTTGTCGACCGCGCGGCCGATGCCGTCGATGACTTCCTGCAGCCGGCTCGCCGACATGGTGCGGGTCTCGATCGGCTGGCGGCCCGCAGGCTTTTCGCGCAGCTCGGAAATGTCCATGTCGCCAAAGTAAGTCAGCACCAGCGTGCGCGGGATCGGCGTGGCTGAGAGCACCAGCACATCGACTGCGCTACCCTTGTTGGTCAGCGAGAGACGTTCGCGGACGCCGAAGCGATGCTGCTCGTCGACGACGGCCAATGCGAGTGCCTTGAATTCCACATCGTCCTGGATCAGCGCATGGGTGCCGACGATGAAGTCGATCTCGCCGGCGGCCAGCCGCGCGAGGATATCCTTGCGCTCCCTGCCTTTCTCACGGCCGGTGAGGATGGCGACGCGCAGGCCCGCGCGCTCGGCCAGCGGCGCGATGGTCTTGATATGCTGGCGTGCGAGGATTTCGGTGGGGGCCATCAATGCGGCCTGCTTGCCGACTTCCGCAACGGCTGCGGCGGCCAGCAGCGCCACGACGGTCTTGCCCGAGCCGACATCGCCCTGCAGCAGCCGTAGCATGCGCAGCGGCTTGGTGAGATCATCGGCGATCGCCGCTGAGGCCTGCTGCTGCGATGGTGTCAGCGCATAGGGCAGGGCGTCGATGATCCTGTGGCGGATGTGACCATCGCCGGCATTGCGATCGCCGGCAGGACGACGGAGTTGCGCGCGCACCAGCGCCAGCGCGAGTTGGCCGGCGAGCAGTTCATCGAATGCGAGGCGCGACCAGAACGGGCGGTCGGGCAGAACATCGGTGATCTCCACCGGGACATGGACGCGCTGCAGTGCCTCGGCCAGCGATGGGAATTTGCAGCGCCGGATGACTTCCGGGCTGATCCACTCCGGCAGCGCCGGCAGCCGCGTCAGCGCCTGCGCGATGGCCTTGCGCAGCGAGGTGATCGCGAGGCCCTGGGTCAGCGGATAGACCGCGTCGATGCCCGTGAGCTTGGCGAAGCCTTCCTCGTCGACCACGCGGTCGGGATGGGTGATCTGCAGCATGCCGTCGAACAGCTGCGTCGTGCCGGACACATAACGCTTCTCGCCAACCGGCAGCAGCTTTTCGATCTGGCCCGGATATGTCCGGAAATAGGTCAGGATCACCGTGCCGGTGTCGTCGTGGGCATAGACCAGATGCGGCGCACGTGCGCGGCCGGGCGGCGGCTCGCGATGGCGATCGACGATGACTTCGAGGGTCACCATGGCGCCGATCTCGGCCTCGTTGATCTTCGGCCTGTCGCGGCGGTCGATCACGCTGACCGGCAGATGCAGCAGCAGATCGACGATGCGCGGCGTCTCGGCGCGGTCCAGCAGGAAGCGCAGCAGCTTGTCCTGCTTCGGCCCGATGCCGGACATGCTGGTGACCGGGACGAACAGGGGATTGAGCACTTCAGGGCGCATCAAAACGACTCAGGACTTCGGGTTCAGCAGGGTGATCACGGTATTTGCGAGAGTTGGATGCATTTCAAGGCGAAAGCAATGCGTTAAGAGGTGCTGACAGGGGCGGAAGCGGGGGCTATATGAGCCTGCCCGGCACGTCCGGGCTTTTGGCGTTTGCGGGCTTTGGGCGGGATGGACAGATGACGGGAACGACACGATCGAGCAATGGCCTGGATGACCGCCGCAAGCGGCTGCTGTTCCGGTGCTGGCACCGCGGCACGCGCGAGATGGATCTCATTCTGGGCCGCTTCGCGGATGCCGAGATCGGCATTCTGGCGGACCTCGAACTCAAGCAGCTCGAAGACCTGATCGGTCTCGAAGATCCCGAGCTTTATCCGGCCTTTGTCGGCGATACCCAATTGGACGAGCAGTACCGCACACCGCTGTTCGAGCGCATCAAGCAGTTCCGGAATCTGGACAAGCCTCTATGAAATCCCCCGTTGCCTCGCCGGCCGCACAGCTCGCGCCCGGCCGTGCGCTGACCTTTGCCAATGTCGCCGAGGGCGCCGAGGGCCTGATCGTCGCCGATCTGGCGCGCGCGGTTGCGGCCAAGCCGAAGCCGCCGGCGGTGAGCCTCACCGTGATCTGCCGTGACGGGCCGCGGATGCAGCAGCTCGCGCGCGCGCTGGAATTCTTCGCGCCGGATCTGCCGGTGCTGCAATTCCCGGCCTGGGACTGCCAGCCTTACGACCGCGTCTCGCCCCATGGCGGCATTCTCGCGCATCGCATGACCACGCTGGCGCGGCTGTCGCGCCTCACCGGCAGCGACAAGCCGATGATTGTGCTGACCACGGTCAACGCCGTCGTGCAGCGCGTGCCGGCCCGCGAGATGGTGGCGGCGCAGGCGCTGTCGGTTGCGCCAGGCCATGTGGTGCCGATGGACTCCATTGTCGCCTGGCTCGAACACAACGGCTACACCCGCTCGGGTACGGTGCGGGAGCCCGGCGAATATGCCGTGCGCGGCGGCATCCTCGATCTGTTTCCGGCCGGTCTCGATCAACCGGTGCGGTTCGACTTCTTCGGCGACAGTCTGGAATCGATCCGGACCTTCGATGCCGAGACCCAGCGCACGCTGCTCGACATGCGCGCGCTCGATCTGGTGCCGGTGTCGGAATTCCAGCTCATCACCGAAACCATCCGCCGCTTCCGCATGGGCTATGTCGCGCAGTTCGGCGCCCCCGAGCGCGACGACCAGCTCTATGAAGCGGTCAGCGAAGGCCGCCGTCATCCCGGCATGGAGCACTGGCTGCCGCTGTTCCAGGACCGCATGGACACGCTGTTCGATTATCTGCCGGGCACGCCGGTTGCTATCGAGCCGCAGAGCGAGGATGCCGCCGCCGAACGCTTCAAGCAGATCGGCGACTACTACGAAGCCCGCCGCGAGGTCATGGGCACGCCGGGCGGCGGCGCGATCTACAAGCCGCTGCCGCCGGACCGGCTCTATCTGACCGATAGCGAATGGCACAAGCGGCTGGAAGACATCGCGCTGGCGCGGCTGTCGCCCTTCGCATTGCCGGAAGGCACGGCAGGCGCCGTCGATGCCGGAGCGCGGCAGGGCCGCAACTTCGCGCCGGAACGTGCCGACGCCAATGTCAACGTGTTCGAGCGCGTTGTCGCACATATCCAGGCGCTGCAGGCGGAGCGCAAGAAGGTCGTCGTCGCGCTGTGGAGCGAAGGCTCGCGCGACCGCATGGCCAGCATGCTGAAGGATCACAAGCTGCTTAACCAGCAGATGGTGAATTCCTGGCGCGTGGTGCAGGCGACGCCGCGCAACGAGACCATGCTGGCTGTGGTCGGCATGGAGAGCGGTTTCGAAACCGATCAGATCGCCGTCATCAGCGAACAGGACATTCTCGGCGACCGACTGGTGCGGCCGCGTAAGGCGAGCCGCAAGCTCGACAACTTCATCTCGGAAGTCACCTCGCTCTCGGCCGGCGACGTCGTCGTCCATGTCGAACATGGCATCGGCCGTTTCGTCGGCCTGCAGACGCTGCAGGTTGGCGGCGCGCCACATGACTGTCTCGAATTGCGCTATGCCAACGAGACCAAACTGTTTCTGCCGGTCGAGAATATCGAGCTGCTGTCGCGCTACGGCTCCGACCAGACCAATGTGGAGCTCGACAAGCTCGGCGGCTCCGGCTGGCAGGCGCGCAAGGCCAAGCTCAAGAACCGCATTCAGGAAATTGCCGGCGAACTCATCAAGATCGCAGCCGAGCGGCATCTGCGCGAGACCGAGCGGATCGTCGTGCCGCGGGAGCAGTATGACGAATTCTGCGCGCGCTTTCCCTATGAGGAGACCGAGGACCAGCAAACCGCGATCAACGCGGCGCTGCACGATCTCGAACATGGCAAGCCGATGGACCGCCTCGTCTGCGGCGACGTTGGTTTCGGCAAGACGGAAGTGGCCATGCGCGCCACCTTCGCCGTCGCGATGGAAGGCAAGCAGGTCGCGGTGGTCGTGCCGACCACGCTGCTCGCGCGCCAGCACGCCAAGAATTTCGCCGAGCGTTTCCGCGGCTTCCCGGTGAATGTTGCGCAGGCCTCGCGTCTCGTGACCCCGAAGGAACTGACCGCCACCAAGAAAGGCCTCGCGGACGGCTCGGTCGACATCGTCGTCGGCACCCATGCGCTGCTCGGCAAGTCCATCAAGTTCAAGGATCTTGGCCTTGTCGTGGTCGACGAGGAGCAGCACTTCGGCGTGACGCATAAGGAACGGCTGAAGCAGCTCCGGGCCAATGTTCATGTGCTGACGCTGTCGGCAACGCCGATCCCGCGTACGCTTCAGTTGGCGCTGACCGGCGTGCGCGACCTGTCGATCATCGCCTCGGCGCCGGTCGATCGTTTGGCGGTGCGCACCTTCGTGGCGCCGCATGATCCGCTGATGATCCGCGAAGCGCTGCTGCGCGAGCGCTATCGTGGTGGGCAGGCGTTCTATGTCGTGCCGCGCATCGACGATCTTGCCGAGGTGAAGGACTTCCTCGACAAACACGTGCCTGAGATGAAGGTCGCCGTTGCCCATGGCCAGATGGCGCCCACCGTCATCGAGGACATCATGTCGGCGTTCTATGACGGCAAATACGATATCCTGCTGTCGACCACGATCGTGGAGTCGGGCCTCGACATTCCGAACGCCAATACGCTCATCATTCACCGTGCCGACATGTTCGGTCTTGCGCAGCTCTATCAGCTCCGTGGCCGTGTCGGTCGCTCCAAACTGCGCGCCTATGCGCTGTTCACGCTGCCGTCGACCCACAAGATCACGGGTCAGGCGGAGCGCCGGCTGAAGGTGCTGCAGTCGCTCGAGAACCTCGGCGCGGGCTTCCAGCTCGCCTCGCACGATCTGGATATCCGCGGCGCCGGCAATCTGCTGGGCGAAGAACAGTCCGGCCACATCAAGGAAGTCGGCTTCGAGCTGTATCAATCGATGCTGGAAGAAGCGATCCTGGCGCTCAAGTCCGGCATCTCCGAGCCGATCGCCGACAGGTGGTCGCCGACGATCACGCTCGGCATGCCGGTGATGATCCCCGACGACTTTGTTGCCGATCTCTCGGTGCGGCTGTCGTTGTATCGGCGGCTTGCCGATCTCGAGACCGATGACGAGATTGCAGCTTTCGCGGCAGAGCTGCGCGACCGTTTCGGCGTGCTGCCCGACGAGGTGCGCTATCTGTTCAAGATCGCCGCCATCAAGGCCTATTGCCGCCGCGCCAATGTCGAGAAGGTCGATGCCGGTCCGAAGGGCGCCGTCATCTCGTTCCGCGACAACTCCTTCGCGCAGCCGGATAAGCTGGTGTTCTTCATCAAGCAATACGGCCAGGCCGCCAAGGTCCGCCCGGACATGAAGGTGGTGTTCCTGCAGGACTGGGACACGCCGGAAGATCGCCTCGAAGGCGCGACGGAAATCCTGCGCGCGTTGGCGGGTCTCGCGGAAAGCAAGAAGGCAGCGTAGGCGCTTTCGCTCCGTCCTCATCCTGAGGAGCAGCGCCGATGGCGCTGCGTCTCGAAGGATGGCTGCGAAGTCAGCGCCGAATACGCATCCTTCGAGACGCCGCCCAAGTGCGGCTCCTCAGGATGAGGACAGAGCGTGCAGCAAACAGAACAGCCGCCGGCATCGTTGCCGACGGCCGTTCATTGAATGACGCGACGCTTACTTCGGATACTTGAATTCCGGAGCAGCCTTCAGCGCTTCCTTGGTGGTGTTCATCGACGCCACCCACTTGTTGTCCTTGTTCAGGCTCACCTTCACCGATGCAGGCGAGACCGCGACATAGTGTTCGCCCATGCCGAGGAAGCCGCCGACTGACAGGATCAGGGCGTCGACCTGATTGTTCTTGATGGCCAGATCGCTGATCTCGCCGATCGTCTCATCCTTCTGGTTGGTGATGTTCAGGCCCTTGAGCTTGGACGAGAACATCTCTTCCTGGGAGACGGTCGAGAACTTTGCCTCGGCGGGTGCAGCGCCAGTCGTGATTGTCGACTGTGCCAAAGCCGGCGTGGCGAGAAGGGCGAGGGAAGCGGTGATGAGTGCAAGCTTTTTCATTATCGTTGTCTCCATTGCAGATGCACCTACAATGCGACGTTCGATACTTCGTTCCTGACTTTATTTCAGGAACTTATGACGCTGCGCGTTGTGCGTCCCCGCCATGCAGGCGCGCCAGCAGTGACTTCGAGGTATCCGTTGGCTCCATGGTGATCACGGTGACGTGGGGATCGTTGCGGGCATCGCGCTTCGGCCCGTGCATGGTGTGCTTCATCACGCTGGAGAGGCGCCTGGCGATCATATGGGCGTTGCGCTGGTCGGTTTCGGCGAAGGCGACCACGATGGAGCCGTCGTTCTGCAGCGTGCCGAAATCCATCCGCCGCATCAGCCGGCTGATGATCCGCGCAGCGTCGCGCTGCGCGCGTAGCGGGATATTGTCGAATGAGAACCGTGCCATCGACAATCCGCCGCCGCGGGTCTGTGTGTGATAGACGGCTGTCGCGATGTCGCGTTCGAAGGCTGCAATCGTCAGCAGGCCGGTGGCGGGATCGAGCAGCCCGTCGGATTCGATCGATTTCAAGGTGCGGCCGAGGCGTGCTTCAAAGGCGTGCTGGCGCAGCAGCGGCAGCGCTGTCGCCGCGACGGTGTCGGCGTCTCCGACGACGATTTCGAGATTGGCAAGATCGTAGCTTGGCGTCAGGCCGGGCACGGTGACGACAACGGGCAGATTGCGGAAGCGTGCGTCCTCGGTAAGGACGGTGAGAAACGCGTCAACGACACGCGTGCTGAAGCCTTCGCCGATGACGATGCCGTCGAGGTCGCGCCCATTGAGATGCTTGGCGGCAGCCTCGATGCTGAGCGCGCCGACCACGCCGACGCGTTCGCCGAGCGCCACCGACAATGCGGCATAACCACCGCCGCGGCCGATCAGCATCACCGTCGCATCGTCCAGCGGGTCCGACTGCAGTGACATGCGATGCAGGTTGTCGGCGGTCAGGCGTCGCATCACCGTGGCATGCAGCGTGCGGACGCGCAGCGCGTTGCGCAGGCGTGCGCTGAGTCGATCGAAATTGCCGTCGGTCTGCGTGAGCGGGATCGCATGACCGGGCAGGTCAGTAACAGGATCGATGGCGATCAGCGGCACGTAAGGCTGCTTGGCGCCAAGCCGCTTCGCCAGCGCCTGGAAGGTCGGCATGTCGTCGGCCGAAGCTGACACCACGACGGCGGCCGGTTGTACACGTGCCACCGCATCCAGTGCCTCGGCCCATGTCGCATCGACCACCGGGAAGATGTTGCTCTCCGCCAGGGCTGTCGCAAACGCGGCCGGCTGCTGGTTGGAGACGGCGACGATGGTGGCCTGATCGGACATGCTTGGCTGCTACCCCTGACGCGAAACTGATCGCGGCAGGCTAGCCCGACGTCCTTAATGTGCGGTCAATGAGATTGCTCGCATTTTCACGATCGCGCTCGCTCGCTCAGTCGGCCATCGCCCGGTCACGAAACGCTTCGACCATCAGCGGGTTGAGGCCGAGTTCTGTGAGAGCATCGCGGGCGCGGGCGTTGTTGCTGGCGCGGCCGGCGAGGCGGTAGCCGCTGAGCCGATCCGGGAGTGCCGTCAGCATGGCGTTCTCGCCGAGCCGCTTGGCCCATTCATTGAGGTCCTGCGCCAGGAAGCGATAGCCGCCGACGGCCATGATGCCCGAGGGCGGCGCGGTGATGTTGATCGCGCCGGTCACACGGTCGAGCCGGGCCATATAGCCGGTATCGACATAATCGAGCGGCTTGGCCGGGATCAGGGCATTGCTGGCGTCGGCCTGGGCCGTATAGGCCAGCACCGGCACCATGGGGCCGCGCAGGCCCAGCGTGCCCCGGGGCGTCAGGATGATGTCGCCGGCAATGGCAGAGCCTTGTTGGGCGCGTGGCGCGCCATGAGGGCCCGGCATGATGGCGACGGGCAAGCCGTCGTCGCCGCGGATGGCGCCGAACAGACCGGCTTCGCCGAACAGATAGACGTCGGTGAACGAGGCCTGCGAACGGGGCCACGCCGGCGAAGCCGTAACCTGTTCAGGGGCGCGCCAGAGGCCGAGCACGTAACGCAGCACCGGCGAGCGATCGAACAACCCGCCTTCGGCGAGACGCTGCGCCAGCGGCGCCGGCGCCACCAGTACGTCGCAGGCATTCGCCGCGATGCCGCGCTCCAGCACCGCATTGTCGAACGGATGATGCAGGGCAAGTACGCCACCGGAGAGCAGCCAGGTCACCAGCGACGAGGCGACGCTGGCGAAAGACGACGGCACCAGCGCGGACATGATCGTGGCGCCCTGCGGCATCCCGCTCTCCAGGAACACGGCAAGGCCGCCGGAGATCAGGTTGAGATGGGTGCGCGGCACCGCGCGGAAACCATCGGAGGTAACATCGAAGGAGACGATGGCTGCACGGCGGGCATCTTGCGTGACCGGCGTGGGCTCCACGAACTCGCCGGACAGCACGGCATCGAGCGGGGTCATGCCTTCCGGCAGATCGCTGCCGAAACCGCCGACATAGCGGATCGAGAAGGCTTCAGCCGCAGCATTCATGATGAGGTCGGCATGGCTGACGCCGTCGATCTTGCTCTGCGTCACCAGCGCCCGCGCGCTGCAACGATTCAGTGCCATGGTCAGATCGGCCTGGCGCCAGAGCTGAGGCAGCACGGCGACGATCAGGCCGGCGCGATGCGCGGCCAGCACGGTCAGGACGAATTCCACGGTGTTCGGCAACTGGACGGCGACGACCGAATTGGCAGGGAGACCGGCCTCCATGAAATGCGCCGTCAGCGCCGAGATCGCCCGGTCCGCATCTGCAAAGGTCAGCCGCTGCGGCTCCGTTGCGGTGACGCGCAGCTTGTCGGCGGGATCGACCAGCGCCAGTGCCTGCGGCTGCCGGCTGAGGATACGACGAAACAGGCCGTCGAGGGTGGGCGAGGCATTCGGCGTAGGCGAGGTGGATGCGGTCACGGTGTCACTTCCGGTTCGGCGGCGAAGCTGGCAGCGTTCTGGCCCACCACGTCTCCGGCAAATAGCCCGACAGCGCGATGGTCGAAGGTCGTTCTATCCGATTCCATCGGGCAATCCATTGCTCGCCCACATAGTAAAGCGGGATAGCGTAGAAACCCGCGATCAATGCGCGGTCCATGGCGCGCACGGCATCGACGAACGGACCGTGGTCGCGGGCCTCCAGCATGGCCGAGATCATGGCGTCGACAGCGGGATTCTTCGCGCCCATATAGTTGCGGGTGCCGGGATTGTCGGCGGCTTCCGAGCCCCAGTAGAACGACTGCTCGTTGCCGGGCGATAGCGACTGGTCCCAGCGGTTCTGGATCATGTCGAATTCGAAATTGATGCGGCGCTGGTCGAACTGCACGGCATCGATCGAACGGATATTGGCTATGACACCGGCGCGCTTGAGATCGCGCGCATAGGCCAGCGCGATGCGTTCCTGATCGCGGGTGGTGACGAGGATCTCGAAGGCGAGGGGCGTTTTGTCCGACTGCCGCCGCAGCACGTTGTTATCGAGCACGTAGCCGGCATCCTTCAGCAGTGCCAGCGCAGTGCGCAGCGCGGGACGGTCACGGCCCGAGCCGTCGCTGACCGGCAGGCGGTAGCTACCATCGAGAATGTTGGCCGCGATATTCGAAGCGTAGGGCTGCAGCAGTGCCCGTTCGCGATCATCGGCGGCGCGCATATAGGCCGAGAGATCCGAGCCCGCGAAGAAGCCGGCCGAACGGGCATAGAGGCCGAAGAAATAGGTGCGGTTGATCCATTCGAAATCGAACAGCAGCGTCAGCGCCTGTCGTACGCGAATATCCGCGAACATCGGTCGCCGCGTGTTGAACACCAGAAATTCCGACGGCTTCGGCAGGCCGGTCTTGATGCTGTCGCGGATCACTTCGCCTGATGTGGCGGCGGGGAATGTGTAGCCGTCATGCCAGCGCAGCGGTTCGTTCTCGACGCGGAAGTCGTAGAGGCCGCGCTTGAAGGCTTCGAAATGGGTGTTGGCCTCGCGATAGTAGTCGAGGCGGATCTCGTCGAAATTCCACAGCCCGCGATTGATCGGCAGATCGCGGCCCCAATAGGCGGGATTGCGGGTGAGGGTCACCGCTGCGCCGGGTTTCACAGCCGTCACCGTATAGGGCCCGGAGCCCAGCGGCGGCGCCATCGAGGTTTCCTCGAACGTATCGGGATTGACGGCATGTTTCGGCAGCACCGGCATCAGGCCGAGGATCAACGGCAATTCGCGATCTGCCTGGCCGCCGAAGTCGAAGCGCACCGTGCGCTCGTCCAGCGCCTCGGCCCTGGCCACTTTCGAATAATACTGCCGGTGATTGGGCCGGCCCTTGTCGCGCAGCAACTGCCAGGAGAACAGCACGTCGGCGGCCAGCACGGGTTTGCCGTCGGAGAATTTGGCCTTGGGGTTGATCCGGAACGTGACGAAGCTTCTCGCGTCATCGGTCTCGACGCTCTCGGCGAGCAGGCCATAGAGCGTGAAGGCCTCGTCCTGGCCGCGGGCCATCAGGCTCTCGATGACATAGCCGCGCATCTGCGGAACCGCGATGCCCCGGACGATGAAGGGATTGAGGCTGTCGAAGGTGCCGAGAACGCCCTGGATCATGCGGCCGCCTTTCGGCGCGTCGGGATTGGCATAGGGCATCTGCCTGAAATCGGCTGACAGCGCGGGGGCGCCGTGCATGGCGATCGCGTGGCGGGGATCAGCCTGTGCGGAATCGGCCACCGGGCCGGCCAGCACTGTCCAGCAGGCCAACGCCGCGATCACCTTGGACCAGGTCGAAAGACCCTGTGCATCTGCGCGATTTGATTCGGTTGATTTCACAGAGGAACTTTACCATGGCTCCCCGCCCGGAACCTGTGCCATGCATCAAATAGGGCTGGTGCCATTGATCTTTTCGTCCGCCGCTGTATTGAAAGCGGACAATTGACGAGGGCGGCGCGGCCTGTCACGTAACGGCCGTAATTGGCACCGAGACACCCGCCAACGGGTGACTGTCAGCGCCGCCTCAGGGATATGAGCGCTTCCGTTCAGAAAGGGTTTTCCGCAATGAATTTCCGTCTCTTGGCTGCGTCGGTTCTGCCGCGCGGGCGGGGCTTCGCGCTTCTGGCGGCGACGGCCTTGACCGCCACGATGATCGCTCCGGTTGCGCATGCGCAGGCTCCTGCGCCCGGTGCCCCGGCTGCGGCGCCAAAGGCTGCGGCCCCGGCTCCCAAGGCTGCCCCGAAGGCCGCTCCGAAGGCTGCTGCTCCGGCCGCTCCCGCTGCCCAGGCGCCAGCCGCAGGCGCGCCGCCGGCCGATCAGCAGGTTCAGCTGATCTATGCGCCCTGGACCAAGTTCTGCCTCAAGGGCCAGGACGCCAATGCCAAGCAGGTCTGCTTCACCGGCAAGGACGGCCGCATCGAGTCGGGCCAGCCCGTCATCGCTGCCGTCATCATCGAGCCGGAAGGCGAACCGAAGAAGATCCTGCGCGTGACGCTGCCGCTCGGCATGCAGCTCGTGCACGGCACCCGCGTGATCGTGGACAGCAATGCCCCGGCGCAGAGCCCCTATGTGATCTGCTTCGCCAACGGCTGCATGTCCGATTACGAAGTCACCCCGGAGCTCCTGGCCAATCTGAAGAAGGGCCAGAACCTGATCGTGCAGGCGATCAACTCCAACGGCGCACCGCTCACGCTGCCGCTGCCGCTGGCCGAATTCGCCAAGGCCTATGACGGCCCGCCGACCGATCCGAAGGTGTTCGAGGAAACCCAGAAGAAGCTGCAGGAAGAACTGCAGAAGCGCGCTGCGGAAGCCCGTGCCAAGCTCGAAGCCCAGCAGCCGGCAGCTGGTGCAGCACCGGCGGCTCCGGCCAATCCGGCCGCGAAGTAAGCTGATTCAAGAGACAAACGAAGAGGCGCTCAGAAATGAGCGCCTTTTTTGTTGAGTTGGACTTCGTCATTCCGGGGCGCAGGCGCGCCTTCGCGCATGCGAACCCGGAATCCCGACATGATAGTCCGAAATCGATGAACACGCCGGGATTCCGGGTTCGCTCGCAAGAGCGAGCGCCCCGGAATGACCGAGCAGATGCTCGGTCAATTCAGCGACGAATTGCGCGGGCGGTAGCTGCCGGACTTGTCCTTGATGAAGATCTCGGCGACCTGGGAGTGCCGGATCGGCTCGCCGGATTCATCGGGGAGCAGGTTCTGCTCGGAGACGTAAGCGACGTATTCCGACTCAGAATTCTCGGCCAGCAGGTGGTAAAATGGCTGGTCCTTGTTCGGACGGACGTCTTCGGGGATCGACAGCCACCATTCTTCGGTGTTGTTGAATTCCGGATCGATGTCGAACACCACCCCCCGGAACGAAAAGATCCGGTGGCGGACGATCTGTCCAATCTGGAATTTGGCGGTCCGCGCTTTGATCATTCTGGTCGAATAGACCAGGATTGTGGCCGATGCTAGAGGCAAACGACGGATTTAAGACAGCCGGACGCCGCTCCCCGATATCCCGCCCCACGGGCCAAGAACCAAGAAAAACACGCCTGACATGATGGACGTCCTCAATCTTGCACTGCCGTATTTCGGGCTGATTTTCATCGGTTTCGCCTGCGGCAAGGTCAAGAACCTGCCCGAAACGGGCCTCGCCTGGATGAATTTCTTCCTTCTCTACGTGTCGCTGCCGGCCTTGTTCTTCCGCATCATGGCCAAGACGCCGTTCGAGGAACTGAACAATCTGCCCTTCGTGATCGGCACCACGCTGGCGACCGCAACGGCATTCTTCCTGTCGGTCGGCACCGGTAAATTCCTCGGCCGGCTGACCATGCGCGAGGCCGGGATGGCTGGGCTCGCCGGCGGCTACGGCAATATCGGCTATATGGGCCCGGGGCTGGCGCTGGCTGTGCTCGGCCCCAAGGCGGCAGTGCCGACCGCGCTGGTGTTCTGTTTCGACAGCATCTTCCTGTTCTCGATCGCACCGCTGATGATGGCGCTGACCTCGGCCGACAAGCGGCCGCTGCTGCCGACGATCTTCATCGTCATCAAGCATATCGTGCTGCATCCGCTGATCGTCGCAGCCTATCTCGGCGCCTTCGTCGCGGCGTTTCACATCCAGATGCCGGTCGCGGTCGACGGCATGCTGCTGTTCCTGCAGAATTCGGCGGCACCCGTCGCATTGTTCGCACTCGGCGTCACGGTCGCGCTGCGGCCGCTGGGGCGGGTGCCATGGGAAATCCCGGGCCTGATCTTCATCAAGCTGCTGTTGCATCCCTTGATCGTGTTCGGCCTGATGCTGTTGCTCGGACCATTCCCGCCGCTCTGGGCCGCGACTGCCGTGCTGCTCGCGTCATTGCCGCCGGCGCTGAATGTGTTCGTGATCGCGCGGCAATACGATAGCTGGGTCGAACCGGCTTCCGTCGCGGTGCTGCTCGGCACCTTCGTGTCCGTGCTGACGCTGACCTCGGTGATGTATTTCCTGAAGACCGGCCAGATCGCGTTTCCGTAGGACGCGCGAGATCTCTAGGAAGCACTCTTGCGCCACGATGGCGACAGGCCCTCGCGCATCGCAAGACGGCGCAGCGGCCCTATGGACCCCATGGCATGCATGCCGGCTGCGCGGATCAGCTGCATCGGCAGGAGATCGCTGAGCAGCGAACGGTTGGCCATGTCGATGGCGAAGGTACGCGAGGAGATGTCGCTGCGCCTGATCTTCTCGAAGCGCGTCAGCACCGGCGCTGCGCCGATATCTGCGCCATTCATGCCGGCATCGCGGACGATATCGGCGATATCGCCGGCGTCGCGCAGGCCAAGATTGAGACCCTGCGCGCCAATCGGGGGCACCACATGGGCGGCTTCGCCGACCAGCACGATGCGGTTCTTCGCCAGCTGTGCGGGCTGCTCGATCGCCAGCGGGAACGTGTGTCGACCCGGCTCGACCTGAACCCGGCCGAGGATGGAATGCGATTGTTTCTCGGCGGCGTCCGACAGTGCCTCATCGCTCAATGCCATCAGGCGCTCGGCATCACGGGGCTTGTTGACCCAGACGATGCTGGAGCGATTGCCGGGCAGGGGCACGAACACGCAGGGACCGGCGGGGGTGTGAAACTCCGTCGACATGTTCTTGTGCGGCCGGCTATGCGCGATGTTGAAGGTGACGGCCGTCTGCTCAAGTGCGCGTCGCTTGACTGAAATGCCCGCGGCTTCGCGGCACAAGGACTGGCGGCCATCGGCGCCAACGATCAGCCGCGCCGCCAGGACCTGGCCTTGCCGCGTGCACACCTGAACCTGCATTTCGTCCGGCGTGACCGTATCGGCCTCGTCATCGATGCGAATGAGATTGGTCAATTCCGCGGCGCGCGCTTCGAGCGCGATCATCAATTCGCGGTTCTCGATATTGTAGCCGAAGGTCTCGAGGCCGATCTCGCTGCAGACGAATTTGACTTCGGGCGCGCGGATAAGCCGATTGGTGTCGTCCACCAGCCGCATGGTCGTCAGCGCGGCCGCCTTGTCGGCGCAGCGGCGCCAGACGTCGAGGTTTTCCAGAAATGCGACGGAGCCGCCCAGCAGCGCGGTGGTGCGGTTGTCACCGTAGGGGACGCGGCGGGCGACGAGGGCGGTACGGGCGCCGGTCTCGGCCAGCGCAAGGGCCGCAGCAAGGCCGGCAGGGCCGCCGCCGACCACGGCGGCATCATAGGGGAAGGTGGAAGCAGAGGTCTCGATCATGGCCGGACCATCGGCCTTTGGCCCGGCATTTTCAAGCCGTTACGCGTCGCGGAATCGTTCCCGCGTCATCGGGCGGCCGAAGGCCGCATCGGCGCCTGTGCAAATCGGGCGGATTCCTGCTAGCAATTCCTGGCATATGACCGCTTCGAGTCCGGACCAACTCCCGTCGTCGTCACGATCCGCGCGCGCGGCGGCGTTCTCGGTTCACATCTTCACGGCGCTCGGTGCCGGTGTGGCACTCATCGCCATGATGAGCGCCGTGCGCGGCGAATGGGCTGTGATGTTCGGATGGCTCGGTCTGGCGCTGATCATCGACGGGCTCGATGGTCCGATCGCCAGATACTTCGACGTCGGCCGGGTGCTGCCGGATTGGTCGGGCGATGCGCTCGATTTCGTGGTCGACTTCCTCACTTACGTTTTCGTGCCGGCCTATGCGATTGCGGCGTCGGGTCTGTTGGTGCCGTGGACTGCGGTGCTGCTCGGCGCCGGTATCGTCGTCACCAGCGCATTATACTTTGCCGACAAGCGCATGAAGACCGACGACAACCACTTTCGCGGCTTTCCGGCGCTATGGAACGGGGCGGCGTTCTATCTGTTCCTGCTGCAACCATCACCCGTCATCGCGAGCCTTGCGATGCTGGCGCTGATCATCCTGACCTTTGTGCCGGTGCATGTGCTGCATCCGGTTCGCGTGACGCGTCTGCGCCGGTTGAACCTGTCGCTGATGGCGATCTGGGCGGTGCTGGCCGTCATCACGCTGATACAGAACTTCGCTGTTGCCTTGCCTGTTACGGTCGCGCTCTGCGCGATCGCTTTTTACATTGTCTGCGGTGACGCCGTCATCCGCCTCATGGGGCCCTCCAGATCATGATCGAACTGTTTTCCAGCCCCGAAGCCTGGGCCGCGCTCCTGACGCTGACTGCGCTCGAAATCGTACTCGGTATCGACAATGTGATTTTCCTGTCGGTGCTGGTGTCGCGGCTGCCGGAGCCGCTGGCAACGCGCGCACGCCAGATCGGTCTCGCGCTGGCGCTGGTGTTCCGCATCCTGCTGCTCAGCGTTCTTGTCTGGCTGATCGGGCTGACCGAACCGGTGATCGCGGTGAAGAGCTTCGCATTCTCCTGGCGCGATCTCATCCTGATCGGCGGCGGTCTGTTCCTCATCGCCAAGGCAACGCACGAGATTCATGCCGAGGTCGAGGCGCGCGAGGGAGGCGGCGACGAGAAGCCGGCGCCGAACGCCTTTGCCCTGGTCATCCTGCAGGTTGTCATCGTTGATCTCGTTTTCTCGCTCGACTCCATCATCACCGCCATCGGCATGGCGCAGGACATCGAGATCATGGTGGCCGCCGTGATCATCGCCTGTGCGGTGATGTATGTATCGTCCGGACCGGTGGCGCGCTTCGTGGCGCATTATCCGACCACCAAGATGCTGGCGCTGGCCTTCCTGGTGCTGATCGGCGTCTCGCTGATGGCGGATGGATTCAAATTCCATATTCCGCGCGGCTACATCTATTTCGCCATCCTGTTTTCGGCGGCGGTCGAGCTGTTCAATGTGATGGCGAAGCGCAACCGCCGAAAGCGGGCCCAGACGGGCACAGGTTGACATCACGCGAGTGTTGGTTATCGCTTCAGGCCAAAGTCATTCAGGGAGATTGAACGATGACCAAAGCCGTCCGCGTCCATGAGCTTGGTGGGCCCGAAGTGCTCACTTATGAAGACGTGCAGGTCCCGGCACCGGCCGCCGGCGAGGTGCGCATCCGCCAGCATGCCATCGGCGTCAATTTCATCGACACCTACTTCCGCAGCGGTCTCTACAAGGCGCCGCAGCTGCCGTTCATCGCCGGCAACGAAGCCTCGGGCGAAGTGGTCGAGGTCGGTCCGGGCGTCACCGGCTTTCATCCCGGTGATCGCGTCGCCTATTATTCGGCCCTCGGCAGCTATGCGGCAGAGCGCGTGTTTGCCGCCGACCGGCTGGTGAAACTGCCCGATCGCATCACCCACGAGCAGGGTGCCGTGCTGATGCTGAAGGGCCTCACGGTCTGGTATCTGCTGCACAAGACTTTCAAGGTCGAACCGCATCACCGCGTGTTGATCCATGCCGCAGCGGGCGGCATCGGTCTGCTCGCCTGCCAGTGGGCCAAGGCCATGGGCGCGCATGTGATCGGCACCGTCGGTTCGAAGGAGAAGGGCGAGCTGGCGCTGGCCAATGGCTGCGATCACGTCATCTATTACAACGAAGAAAACTTCGTCGATCGCGTGAAGCAGATCAGCCGTAACGAACTCTGCGACGTGGTCTATGACGGCGTCGGCAAGACGACCTATCCGGGCTCGCTGTCATGCCTGAAGCCGCGTGGCATGTGGGTGTCGTTCGGCAATGCCTCCGGCCCTGTGCCGCCATTCGCAATCGCCGAACTCAACAATCACGGCTCGCTGTTTGCGACGCGTCCCAAGCTGAACGACTACGTCGCCAAGCGCTCTGAATTGCTGGAAGGCGCCGACACGCTGTTCTCGGCCGTGATCGATGGCAAGCTGCATGTGCCGATCAATCACGCTTATGCGCTGAAGGATGCGGCCAAGGCGCATGTGGACCTGGAAGCACGCAAGACCACAGGCGCGGTGATCTTGAAGGTGTGATCTTTCTTCTCCCTCCCTCAAGCGCAGCAAAGCTGCGCGCAGCGGGGAGGGTGGCGCGATGCGAGCGTTCAGCGAGCATCGTGACGGGTGGGGTGGTGCCACAGACTCTACGTCACGTGGGGCACCCCCACCCCGGCCTGTCGGCCGACCCATGGCGGACGAATTCGTCCGCCAGACCCCACAAGGGGGAGGGATTCAGCAGACGCCGGCGTTCTAACTAAAACCCCGCCACCGTCCCGTGCAGATCATACGCATCCGAGCGTTCGATCTTCGCCGTTACGATCTCGCCGACCTTCAGCTGACGACGTGCTGACACGTAGACCGTACCGTCGATCTGCGGAGCGTCCGCCTTCGAACGCCCCTTGGACACGGTCGGGCCGACTTCGTCGATGATGATCTGCTGCCGCGTGCCGACTTTGCGCTTCAGGCGGCGCGCCGAGATTTTCTGCTGACGCTCCATCAGCGCATTCCAGCGCTGCTGCTTGATTTCTTCAGGCACCGCACCCGCGATGGCGTTGGAGGTCGCGCCCGCCACGGACTCGTATTTGAACGCGCCGACACGGTCGATCTGCGCTTCTTCCAGCCAGTCGAGCAGATACTGGAAATCGCTCTCGGTCTCGCCGGGGAAGCCGACGATGAAGGTCGAGCGCAATGTCAGATCGGGACATTGCTCGCGCCACATCTTGATGCGGGCGAGCGTCTTGTCCTGCGCGGCCGGGCGCTTCATCGCCTTCAATACGTCCGGCGCCGCGTGCTGAAACGGGATGTCGAGATAGGGCAGCACATTGCTGCCGGCATTCATCAACCCGATGACTTCGTCGACATGCGGATACGGGTAAACATATTGCAGCCGCACCCAGGCGCCGAGTTCGCCCAATTCCTTGGCGAGATCGTAGAACTTGGCGCGGACCTCGCGGTCCTTCCACGGGCTGCTGGCGTATTTGATATCGACGCCGTAGGCCGAGGTGTCCTGTGACACGACCAGCAACTCCTTGACGCCGGCCTTTACCAGTTTCTCGGCCTCTAACAGCACTTCCTTGGCCGGGCGCGAGACGAGATCGCCGCGCAGCTTCGGAATGATGCAGAAGGTGCAGCGGTTGTTGCAGCCTTCGGAAATCTTCAGATAGGCGTAGTGCCGCGGCGTCAGCTTGATGCCCTGCGGCGGCACGAGATCGATATGCGGATTATGCACCGGCGGCAGCGCGCGATGCACGGCGTCGAGCACGCTCTCATATTGCTGCGGCCCGGTGATCGACAGCACATTGGGATAGGCCGCCTCGATCTGCTCGGGCTCGGCGCCCATGCAGCCGGTGACGATGACCTTGCCGTTCTGCGCCATGGCTTCGCCGATGGCGCCCAGCGACTCCGCCTTGGCGCTGTCGAGGAAGCCGCAGGTGTTGACGATGACGACGTCGGCGCCGTCGTGCTTGCGGGCGAGTTCGTAGCCTTCGGCCCGCAGGCGCGTAATGATCCGCTCGGAATCCACCAAAGCCTTGGGGCATCCGAGCGATGTGAATGATATACGCGGCGCTCGTTCCATGTACTGGCCTGAAACCTTCATCTGAATTGTCGGGATTTGCTATCCAAGTAATTGATCTGACGGAAAAATTCAACCGTTACCCGTGTTCCCGCGATGGTAAAGCGAGACGGGGGGATATTGGGCGATGGGCCAAAAGCGGATGATCAGGGCGTGATTTAACCCGGAATGTCATCCGTTGGCCCTTTGTTGTGGTCCTCCCAGTCCTCCCACGCGACATTATGGGTTGCCAGGAAGCTGGAAACGGCTGCGCCAATGGTTGGAAAGAAATATTTCTCGCCAAGCAGAGTGAACAGGCCAAATCGCTTCAGCTTGTCCTTCACGGGATCCTTGAGCTCGGCAAAACAAAGCTCGATACCCTTTGCCTGCAACGTCTGGTCCAATTCGCCGATGAAATCGGCGGCGGTGACGTCCACGCTGGTGACCGGCTCCGCCGCAACCACCAGCCAGCGTACGGGCGTCGGCGATTTCGCCACGGCATCCAGAGCGCGCTCCTTGAAGAATTCGGCGTTGGCGAAGAACAGAGGTGCATCCCATCGAAACAGGACCAGCCCGGGAATCAGGCGGGCATCCGGATATCTTGTGATGTCGTGGTAGCCTTTGACGCCGTGGGCGCGGCCCAGTACCGCGGAGTGCGGGCGCCAGCCGTCCCATAGAAACTCGATGATGGCGATGGCAATGGCCAAACCTATTCCTGGAATGACCCCAAGCACCGCCACGCCAATAAAGCAGACGATCGACAGCCAAAACTCCCACTGCTGAATCCGGTAGATGCGTTTGAGGTCGGTCACCTCGATCAGCCCGATCGCGGAGGCGATGACGACAGCGGCCAGGGCGGCGGTGGGCAGGTGCTCGAGCAGGTTTGGCGCCGCGAGCAGCAGCAAGGCGATCACCAACGCGCCAACGACGCTGGTGAGTTGGGTGCGGGCGCCGGCAGCTTCTGCAACAGGCGTGCGCGAACTGCTGCTGCTGATCGGGAAACCCTGAAAGAAACCGGTCGCCAGGTTGGCTGCGCCAAGCCCCACCATCTCCTGGTTGGGATCGACCGGCGTACCCAATCGTGCCGCATAGGAGCGCGACAGCACGCTGGTGTCGGCAAACGACACCAGCGCAATTGCGGTGCCACCGATCAACACCGGCAGTATGTCGCTATAGCCGATCAGCGGAACGGCAAAACCGGGCAATCCCTGCGGAAGAGGACCGAGAACCTGCACGCCATAGCGGGCAAGATTGAGTGCACCGACCACAGCGGTCGCCGCGACCACCGCAACCAGAATGCCCGGCAGCCATTTGTGGTTCTTGAGAAGCAGGATGACCGTTAGCGTGCCGAGCCCGATCGCCAATGCCACCAGGTTTGTTCTTCCTTCGAGGATTGCGCTGGCGATAGCCCACAAGTTTCGCAGGGGTCCGTCGCTCTCGATAGAGAAGCCGAAAAGCTTTGGCAGCTGGCTGATCAAGACGGTCAGCGCAATTCCGTTCATGTAGCCGTAGCGTATTGGCTTGGAGAGGAGCTCAGTTACAAAACCCAGGCGCGCGATGCCCGCCAGAATGCATACTGTGCCCGAAACGATTGCCATCATGCCGGCCAGCGTTACGACGCGAAGGGGATCGCCCCCGGACAGCGGGGCGACAACGCCGAGGATGACGGCTGCCAAAGCCGAATCCGGTCCCAGGACGAGGATGCGACTTGGGCCGAACACGGCATAGATCAGGAGCGGTACGATCGTTGCGTACAGACCGTGGATGCCCGGCAAGCCCGACGCCACCGCATAGGCAATTCCGACCGGAACCAGCATTGTCGCGAGGACGAACCCGGCGACGATGTCGCGCGGAAGCCATGCCGCCTCATATTGGCGGAGAGTGCGAACCCCCGGCAGCCAATGGATCCAATGCTTCATTGGGCGGACGCTCCCGAGCCCGCAAACCCTGTTGGGCTTGCCTGCCGCATGCAATGCCTTGGCCGCGATTGGCGCGGTTGGACCTCACCACAAGTTATTATGTCTTTGGCGAACTGAACAGCGACACCGCGCCATATCCCGTTTGGGCGCGATCTGTAAGGCGCGGATTGCGCACGTGCGTTCTGCATCCCGAAAGCCGATATCTCGTCTTGACGCGTGCTCGCACGAATTGACGGGTGATAGTCCGGATGACAGCGGCCTTCGGGCGGCATTTTCTTTGGGTGTGGGCTGTTCAAATCTACACGCGCTGTCTCGCGGGCGTCCCGGTGACACGCAGGAGAGAGATGCGTGGGTGCGATCCTCTAGGAAAGAGCCTATATACGCCGATTAAAGTACGGCGGGACGCGAACTCGGTTTGGACGACCTACGTCGCGGTGTTGGAACGAAGCCTGTGCGCATCGACAGCGCTCGTTCCCAAATGTCTGACAAACACCGCCTTGAGTAGACTGACTTCAGAAGCACTTAGTTGCTCGGGAGTGAGACCTTCCGCAATGATAAGCCATTGGACGAAATCTTCCGCCGTAACGTGTCCGGTTTCTGGAATGAAGTCGGAGACGTGCAGCGGCTTTCCATTCTCGATGTGGCCGCACCAACCTAGTTTTGCGCAGAATTCATGCATCATCCCGTCGAACGCATTAGGCCGTCCCATCCACGCTCCTGCTAGTTTTCAGCTCAATGATCCAATTCTGCTGTCTTAAGCGTTCGCGTCAGCCCAGCGGCCTGTTGCATGTTCGATCTGCCTGATTGAGAGGCAGCAGGTAGTCCCATTTGCTCATAAATACAAGGCTTTAAGCCGCGCGCGGGCGTGCTATGGATAGTCCGCATCCATGTGAGTGCCCGATGCCTGCCGACCAGTCGCCGAAAATTGTCATTGTCGACGAAAGCCCGATCAGGGCTGCGATCCTTGAGGAAGGGTTGCGGGAGGCTGGCTATACCGATGTCCAGCATATCCGGGAGATGCAGAATCTGCTGGCCCGGATCTATGCGCTCGATCCGGACGTGATCGTCATCGATCTCGAAAACCCCAGCCGCGACGTGCTGGAGCAAATGTTCCAGGTCTCGCGCGCGGTGCGCCGGCCGGTCGCCATGTTCGTCGACCAGAGCGACGCCGAGTCGGCGCGGGCTTCGGTCGACGCCGGGGTATCCTCATACATTGTCGACGGGCTGAAGAAGGAGAGGATCAAGCCGATCCTCGATCTCTGCATCTCCCGTTTCAATGCCTTCTCCAAACTGCAGGACGAGCTTGAGCGCACCAAGTCGGCGTTGGAGGAGCGCAAGATCATCGACCGCGCCAAGGGCATCGTGATGAAGCTCAAGGGCCTCAATGAAGAAGAGGCTTACGTATTGCTGCGATCCACGGCGATGCGTGAAAAGAAGAAAATCGGCGAGATCGCGCAGTCGATCATCACCGCAGCGGAGTTGCTGAAATGATCGATCAACCGTTTCGTGTCGGGTTCATCCCGCTGGTCGATGCCGCTGCCTTGATGGTCGCGGTCGACAAGGGATTCACGAAGGCCGAGGGGCTGAACGTCGAACTGGTCCGCGAAGTGTCGTGGTCGAATGTCCGCGACAAGCTGAATATCGGGTTGTTCGATGCTGCGCATCTGCTGGCGCCCGTTGCCATCGCGTCCAGCCTCGGGCTCGGCCACGTGAAGGTGCCGATCGTGGCGTCGTTCAATCTCGGCATCAATGGCAATGCCATCACGGTGTCGCCGGCGCTACACGCGGCGCTGATGTCGGAACTCGACGGTGACCCGACCGATCCAATGGCCACCGCACAGGCGCTGCGGCGCGTCGTCGTCGCGCGTGCTCGCGCTGGCGCCGATCCGCTGACCTTCGGCATGACGTTCCCGTTCTCGACGCACAATTACCAGCTCCGTTTCTGGATGGCGGCCGGCGGCGTCGATCCCGATGAGGATGTCCGCCTCGTGGTGCTGCCGCCGCCTTACATGGTCGAAAGCCTTGCCAACGGTCACGTCGATGCGTTCTGTGTCGGCGCTCCCTGGAATTCTGTCGCGGTCGATCTCGGCGTCGGCCACATTCTGCATTTCGTCTCCGACATCCTGCTGCGCGCTGCCGAGAAGGTGCTGGCGATGAGGCAGAACTGGGCGGAGAAGAATCCGGATACCGTGGCGGCGCTGACGCGGGCGCATGTGAAGGCCGCGGCCTTCATCGAAGCGCCGGAGAACCGCGACGAGATTGCGGCGATCCTCGCCAAGCCCCAACATATCGGCGTCTCGCCGGAAGTCCTGCTGCGGACGCTGGATGGCCGGCTGAAGATTTCGCCCGATGGCACGATGCGCGAGAGCGGGCGCTATCTGCTGGTCGGCCGCGAAGGAGCCGGGCGTCCCGATCCCGTTCAGGCCGCCTGGCTCTATGCCCAGATGGTGCGCTGGGGGCAGGCCGCAATCAGCCCGGAGGCACTGAAGATCGCACAGGACGTGTTCCGCCCCGATCTCTACGATGCCGCGCTCGGTATCGCCGGCAGTGCTCCGACTGATGTGCCTGACGCGGTTGGCGCGTTTGCCGGACCGCCGTTCGATCCCGCCAACATCGCTGCCCATCTCGCGGCGTTCGAAATCGCGCATATGAAGTCGTAGCGGCGGCGTCAGTTCGCCGATTTGTGGATGCCGCATTCGGTCTTGGCGCGGCCGCGCCAGCGGCCGGCGCGCGGGTCTTCGCCGGGCGCGGTGCGGGTGGTGCAGGGCATGCAGCCGACCGACGCAAATCCTGAGGCCACAAGCGGATGCGGCGGCAGCTTCGCCGATGCGTAGATCAGCCCGATCTCGTCCGGCGTGACATTGGCGAATGGATTGAATTTCAGCTTCCCGCCATCGGTTTCGACGACAGGAATGGCCGCGCGCGACGCGCCCTGAAATCGCTTGCGGCCGTTGATCCATGCGCTGAACGGCGCCAGTGCCTGGGCCAGCGGTTCGACCTTCCTGATCCGGCAGCAGGTGTCGGGATCTGACGACCACAGGTCTCCGTCGGCGTCGTCAGCGGCAAGCACTTCTGCTGCGGGACGGATCGTCCGTACATCGCGCAGGCCCAGCGTCAGGATCAGCTGGTCGCGATAGTCGAGTGTCTCCCTGAACAACCAGCCGGTGTCGAGAAACAGCACGGGGATAGCGGGATCGACATCGGCCATGATCTTCAGCAACGCCGCGGACTCCGTACCAAACGACGAGACCAGCGCGAGTTCGTCGCGGCCCACGACATCAAGCGCGGCAGCAATGACCTCGGCGGGGGAGGCGGATTGCAGTGCCTGATCGTATTGGACAGCACTTGCGACGGCTCCGGGCGACAACATCACAAACTCCTCAGCAACATCCAGCTTGACTGGAATAGAATTCTATATATCAGTTGTTTGTCGCCATTTAATAGAAAAATATTCTTTCTATTTGAGAAGCGCAGCGTGGATTTTTTGACCCCATAAATCGAGTTCCAGAGATGCACTTTCTCCCGAGCGTATCCGCTTCGTGAGCAACGGCGAATCTCACGGCGGTTTTGAGGACCTAGGTTCGGAAGACTCGGAGAAGGCGTATGACGTCGACCAATCTCGAACGCGTCCGATCGGATGTCGTATCGATGGACCACCTCGATCAACTGGAAGCACAGAGCATTTACATCCTGCGCGAGGGCTTCGCACGGCTGAAGAAACTGGCCCTGCTGTGGTCGCTCGGCAAGGATTCCAACGTGATGATCTGGCTGGCGCGCAAGGCGTTCTTCGGCCACGTGCCGTTCCCCGCGCTGCATGTCGATACCGGCAAGAAGTTTCCGGAGATGTACGCATTCCGCGATCACTATTCGAAAGAGTGGGGACTCGACCTCACCATCGAATATTGCCCGCCGATCGATAGCGTCGATCCGACACTGCCGCCGGCGGCGCGTTCGGCGGCGCGCAAGACCGAAGGTCTCAAGCTTGCGCTGGCGAAGCACGGCTTCGACGGATTGATCGCCGGTATTCGGCGCGACGAAGAGGCGACCCGCGCCAAGGAGCGCGTGTTCTCGCCGCGCGGCGTCGAGGGCGGATGGGATGTGCGCGACCAGCCGCCGGAATTCTGGGATCAGTTCAACGCCTCGCCGCCGCCCGGTGCGCATCTGCGCATTCATCCGATCCTGCATTGGACCGAAGCCGACATCTGGGCCTACACGGCGCGCGAGAACATCCCGATCATCCCGCTGTATCTGGCCAAGGACGGCAAGCGCTACCGCTCGCTGGGCGATGCCGACATCACCAATCCGGTCGCGTCCACCGCCAGCACGATTGCCGAAATCATGGTCGAGCTCGACGGCACCAAGATTCCCGAACGCGCCGGCCGTGCGCTCGATCATGAGACCGAAGATGCTTTCGAGCGACTGCGCGTCGCCGGCTATCTGTAGAGGTGATGCGATGACCAAGATCGTCAATCTGAGCTCGCTCGCGACGCCTGTCGGCACCACGCGCCCGCAACTGCGCATCGTCATCGTCGGCCATGTGGATCACGGCAAGTCGACGCTTGTCGGCCGGCTGCTGCATGAGACCGGTGGTTTGCCGGATGGCAAGCTGGAGATGCTGAAGGCCGTTAGTGCGCGGCGCGGCATGCCGTTCGAATGGTCGTTCCTGCTCGATGCGCTGCAGACCGAGCGCGATCAGGGCATCACCATCGATACCACCCAGATCCGCTTTCGCACGCCGTCGCGCGATGTCGTCCTGATCGATGCGCCCGGTCACGCCGAATTTCTCCGCAACATGATCACCGGCGCGTCGCAGGCCGACGCTGCCGTGCTGATCGTCGATGCGCTGGAAGGCGTTCGCGACCAGACCCGGCGCCACGCTTATCTGCTGCATCTGCTGGGCGTGAAGCAGGTCGCCGTTGTGGTCAACAAAATGGACCGCGTTGATTTCAGCGCCGCGCGCTTCCAGGCCATCAGCGATGAGATCTCGGCACATCTGATCGAGCTCGGCGTCGCGCCTGTCGCGGTGATCCCGATCTCGGCACGGGACGGCGATGGCGTTGCTGCGCGGACCGATCGCATCGGCTGGTATAGCGGGCCGACGGTCGTCGCAGCCCTGGATGAGATGACGCCGGCGACGGCGCTCGACGATCTGCCGCTGCGGCTGCCGGTGCAGGCGATCTACAAGTTTGACGATCGGCGCATTGTCGCCGGGCGCATTGAGGCCGGTCATCTGGCTGTCGGTGACGACGTCGTGATCATGCCTGCCGGCAAGGTCGCGAAGATCAAGAGCGTGGAGCGCTGGTCCGCGACACCGCTCGCGGGCGAGCACGGGGCAGGGCGATCGATCGGTATCACGCTCGACCGCGAACTGTTTGTCGAGCGCGGCGACGTGATCGCGCATGCGGGCGCGGTGCCGTCGGATACGCGGCGGCTGCGGGCGCGGATCTTCTGGCTGCATGACCAGCCGCTGACAGCGGGATCGTCGATCCTGCTGCGGCTCGGCGTGCGCGAAGTGCGCGGCCGGGTGGTTGCGATCGAAAAGGCGATTGATCCCGGTGAACTCGCCAGTGTCCAGACCCAGCAGATCGCCCGCAATCATGTCGGTGAAATCGAGATCGCGCTGTCGCAGCCGGTCGCCGCTGATCGCTATGTCGACAATCCGCGCACCGGACGTCTCGTGATCGAGGTCGGCGGCCGGATCGCCGGTGGCGGTCTTGTGCTATCCGTCGATGCTGACCAACGCGCGGTATCGTCGGACATCGTGCCGGTGCAGTCAGCACTGCAGCCTGAGGAACGTTCGGCGCGCTATCGCCATCAGGGCGCGGTGGTGTGGTTCACGGGATTGCCGGGATCGGGCAAGTCGACGCTGGCGCGGGCGCTGGAGCACCGTCTGTTCGCCAAAGGCGGTTCGCCGATCCTGCTCGACGGCGACACACTGCGCGCCGGACTCAATCGCGACCTCGGCTTCTCCGCCGCCGATCGCAGCGAGAATGTCCGGCGGCTAGCAGAGATGGCCGGCCATCTCGCCCGCAATGGCCATATCGCCATCGTCGCGGCTGTCTCGCCCTCGCGCGGCGACCGCGCCGAGGCCCGCAGCGCGGTCGATACTGCATTTCGCGAGATCTATGTCGCGACTCCGGCGGAGATCTGCGAGCAGCGCGATCCCAAGGGGCATTACGCCAAGGCCCGCGCCGGCGACCTTCCGGGCTTCACCGGTATCGCCAATGACTATCAGGCGCCTGAGACAGTCGAACTGAGGATCGACACGTCGAAGGTCGATGTGGGTCGCGCGATAGATGGCATCGAGGACATGTTGCGGCAGACGAAGGTATTGGATGGGAACGCCGAACTTGCGGCGTTCGAGGCGGTGTAACGGCTCAGGCCTGCGCTCACTTTTGCACCTCATCATGAGGTCAAGGAAAGCTGGCTCGCCAGCTTTCCTCTTACTGCGGCGGCAATCCGAAAGGCCACGAGTCCGGATTGGATTGCTTCGTCGCGCGGGCTCCTCGCGACGATAACTGTTGTTGACGTACCCGCCGTCTAATTATTGAGCGTGCGGTGCACAAACGCTGGCACCGACCGAGCGGGTTCCGCCCGATCTCGATCTCAATCCCCTGATTTCCTGATGTTTTTTCCCTGATGACGGTCTGGCACGAGACTTGAATGTCTCTAGTCAACCGGCGCTCGCTGATGCTCGCCGGCCAGTCCAGATGGATTTCCGCAGCAACGAGGCTGATCGGATCATTCCCAGAATTCAAGCCGGCGCCAAACGCCGACCTGAGCCTGCGTGGTCCGCAATCCTTATCCCCGTTGAAGCCACGTTGTGGCCGCAGGAGCTTCGTCCCGCATGAAAATCGAAACGCTCTCCATCGACTTTACCGACGAACAGAAGCGTTACCTCGAAGGCTTTTCGACGGGGCTGCAGATCAGCCGCGTCGGCAAGGGTCTCGGCGGCGGCGCGTCAGCCAAGGCCAATGCGGAGTCGACCGGACCGGATGCGCCGCATATCAAGGCGCAGGATCGCACCATCGCTTCGGGCAAGAAACTGGCCGAGCAGGAGAAGTGGAAGCGCGAGGAGCACCCGTTCGACGCCTATCCGCGGCTGCGCGATCAGGCCGCAATCGATGCACGGCCGTCGCCGGCCGATAATTTCCGCTGGCGCTATTACGGCATCTTCTATGTCGGGCCCACGCAGGACTCCTATATGTGCCGGCTTCGGATCCCGAACGGCATCATGAAGCACTGGCAGCTTGCGGGTCTTGCCGATCTCAGTGACGAGTTGTGCGGCCCGTTCTCGCATGTGACCACGCGCGCCAATCTTCAGGTGCGTGAGATTCCGCCGAAAAATGCCGTGAAGCTGATCGAGGGTATCCAGGATCTCGGTCTGTGCTCACGCGGCTCCGGGGCCGACAACATCCGCAACGTCACCGGCACGCCGACCGCCGGCATCGACCCGCAGGAACTGCTGGACACCCGGCCCTATGCGCGCGAGTGGCACTATCACATCCTCAATGACCGCTCGCTTTACGGCCTGCCGCGCAAGTTCAACGTCGCCTTCGACGGCGCCGGCAAGATCGCCGTGCTGGAGGACACCAACGACATCGCCTTCCAGGCAGTCGAGGTGAAGGATGGCTTCGGCGTCGCGCCCGGCGTCTGGTTCAAGCTCGGCATCGGCGGCATCACCGGCCACAAGGATTTCGCCGCCGATACCGGCATCATCGTGAAGCCGGAGGACGCCACCCGGGTCTCCGACGCCATCGTGCGGGTCTTCATCGATCTCGGCGATCGCACCAACCGCCTCAAGGCGCGGCTGAAATACGTGATCGACGGCATGGGCATGGACAAGTTCCTCACCCTGGTCGAGGAGAAGCTCGGCGCGCCGTTTACCCGCGTTCCGGCGGAAGCGTTGCTGCCGCGCCCGGGCTTCGACCGCACGGCGCATATCGGCGTGCACAGACAGAAGCAGGACGGCCTGAACTGGATTGGCATCGTGTTGCCGCTCGGCAAGGTGACGACCGATCAGATGCGGGGGCTTTCGAAGATCGCTTCTGATCTGGGCGACGGCGATATCCGCCTCACGGTGTGGCAGAACCTGCTCATCCCCGGCGTGAAAGACGCCGATGTCGCGCTGGCGACTGCGGCCATCGAAGCGCTCGGCCTTGCGATCAAGACGACCGAGATCCGCGCCGGCCTGATCGCCTGCACCGGCCGCGCCGGTTGCAAGTTCGGCAATGCGGATACCAAACGCACGGCAACGAACATTGCCGAATGGTGCGATACTCGCGTCGAGGTCGATACGCCGGTCAATATCCATCTCACCGGCTGCCATCATTCCTGCGCGCAGCATTACATCAGCGACATCGGCATGATCGGCGCGCGCGTGGCGCTGGATGACAGCGACGACACCGTGGACGGCTTCCACATCTTCACCGGCGGCGGCTTTGGCCCGCAGGCCGATGTCGGGCAGGAACTCTATCAGAACGTGAAGTCCGAGGACGTGCCTGTCGTCGTCGAGCGGCTGCTGAAAGCCTATCTCGCCCACCGCGCGTCGCCCGACGAGACCTTCCTCACTTTCTCGCGCCGTCACGACGCGGCTGCGTTGCGCAAGCTCGCTGATGAACAGGTGTCCGCATGAACCAGATGACGCCACCGCCCAAACTCGAGATCATTCCTGCGTCTGCGCCGTTCTCGGAAGCGCAACGCTCCTGGCTGAACGGTTTCTTCGCCGGCCTGCTGTCCGATGCGCCGGCAACGCCGCTGTCTGCAGAGCAGGGCGCCGCGATCATGGAGGAGGACGATGGCGCGCCGTGGCACGACCAGACCATGCCGATCGCCGATCGCATGAAGCTTGCCGAAGGCAAGCCGGTCCGCCGCAAGATGATGGCAGCGATGGCGCAGCAGGATTGCGGCCAGTGCGGCTATAACTGCAACGACTATTCCGACGCGATTGCCTCCAGGGCCGAAGCGCGGCTGAATCTGTGCGTCCCCGGCGGCAAGGAAACCGCACGGATGCTGAAGTCGCTCTATGAGGAGCTCGACAAGGCACCGGCCGGTGCTGCGGCGGCAGCGGCGCCTGCCGCAGCTGAGCTGGTCGAGGTTGCCGCGCCCGATCCGTCGACGCTCGGCCGCTCACGCGACAATCCCGCACCCGCCGTGTTTCTCGGCCGCCGCCTGCTCAATGGCAAAGGCTCCGAGAAGGAGACCTGGCATATCGATTTCGATCTGTCGGGCTGCGGACTCGATTACGTCGTCGGCGACAGTTTCGGCATCTTTGCGTCAAACGATCTCGGCCATGTCGACCAGATCATCGCGCTGCTCGGCGCGTCGCATACGACGGACGTGCGCGGCAAGACGCTGCGCGAGGTGCTGCAATACGACGTCTCGCTGGCCCCGGCACCGGACTCGCTGTTCGAGCTGATGTCCTATCTCACCGGCGGGACGCAGCGCGCCAAGGCACGCGCATTGGCGCAGGGCGAGGACCCCGATGGCGATGCCGCGACGCTCGACGTGATGGCGGCGTTGCAGAAATTCTCGCGCGTGCGTCCGCATCCGGAAGCTTTCATCGAGGCACTGGAGCCGCTGCAGCCGCGGCTTTACTCGATCTCGTCATCGCACAATGCGACGCCCGGCAAACTTTCGCTGACGGTCGACGTCGTTCGTTACATGGTCGGCAAACGCAAGCGCCATGGTCTGGCCTCGAGCTTTCTGGCCGATCGCATCCAGCCCGGCGACGAGCTCAAGGTCTATGTCCAGAAGGCGCATGGTTTTGCGCTGCCGGAAAATCCGGAGACGCCGATCATCATGGTGGGGCCGGGTACGGGCATCGCGCCGTTCAGGGCGTTCCTGCACGACCGCAAGGCGACCAAGGCGCCGGGCAAGAACTGGCTGTTCTTCGGCCATCAGCGCAGCGGGTCGGATTTCTTCTATGCCGACGAACTCAACGGCATGAAGAGCGAAGGCTTCCTCACGCGGCTGTCGCTCGCCTGGTCGCGTGATGCCGGTGAGAAGTTCTATGTGCAGGATCGCATGCGCGAGGTCGGCCGCGACGTCTGGACCTGGCTCGCCGAAGGCGCCCATGTCTATGTCTGCGGCGATGCCAAGCGCATGGCCAAGGATGTGGAGCGGGCTCTGGTCGACATCGCCGCCCAGCATGGCGCGCGATCGATCGATGAGGCCGTGATGTTCGTCAGCGAGCTGAAGAAAAAGGGACGATTTCAGCTCGACGTGTACTAGGCGGCTGTCCACGCGAAAGCGGCAGGGTGGCACGCGTAGTCTGATAATTGAACTCGGTCATGGCCGGGCTTGTCCCGGCCATCCACGTTTTGGCCACACAAACAGAAGGCGTGGATGCCCGGGACAAGCCCGGGCATGACGGCGTGGGGGCGGGCGACATCGAGAACGAAGCCGCTGTCAGCAAGCTCTCATATAGAACAGATCTTCGGCGCGAATTGTAGTTATCTCTGCGAGCGCTCGTCAGCGAAGATAATCTCTCCAACTTCCGCGACATTCAAAATTCCATTTCATTGACCCTGCGCATCGCGCTGCGCATCCTCGCACCATTGAAATCACAGGGGCGGGAGTCGTCGGACTCTCACGGCTGAGCTTCCACTCAACACATTGACCATCGCATCAGCGCGAGCCGCAACACCATGCGTTGCGGCCATGGGCAGCGCTGTGCCGATCGCAAGGAGACAAGATGTCGAATGATGATCACAACCGCAAGCCGCTGATGGATCGCCGGTCGCTGCTGCGCGGCGGCGCTGCGGCCGCATTGGCGGCGCCACTCGGCGTATGGGGCGCGCAGGCCTTTCCGTTCCGGCAGGCGTCACCCATCGATTTCTCGGAGTTTCCGATCTGCAGGACCGCATCGGAGGCGCCAGCACTCACCGGCGCCCCGCGAAAATTGAAGCTCTCCTGGAATGCCGGCGCGGTCTGCCTCGCGCCGTTGCCGGTTGCGATCGATCATGGCTTCTTCCAGAAGCAGAACCTTGACGTCGAGCTGGTGAACTATAGCGGCTCGACTGACCAGCTTCTCGAAGCCATTGCCACCGGAAAATCCGATGCGGGCCTGGGCATGGCGCTGCGCTGGCTGAAGCCGCTGGAGCAGGGCTTCGACGTCAAGATCGTCGCCGGCACCCATGGCGGCTGCCTGCGCGCGCTGGCGCCGGTGAAATCGGAGGTTAAGAGCGTTGCGGATTTCAAGGGCAAGACCATCGCGGTCGGCGATATGGCCGGGCCTGACAAGAACTTCTTCTCGATCCAGCTCGCCAAGGCCGGCCTCAATCCGGACAAGGACGTCGAGTGGCGGCAATATCCCGGCAACCTCGTGCGGCTCGCCGTGGAGAAGGGCGAGGCACAGATCGGACTGGCATCCGATCCGCTGGCCTATCTCTGGCTCAAGGATGGCGAGCTGAAGGAAGTCGGCTCCAATCTCGACGGCCCCTACAAGGATATCAGCTGCTGCATCGTCGGCGTGCGTGGCAGCCTGTTGCGTGACGATCCACTGGTCGCGCGCGGCCTGACGCAGGCGCTGCTCGATGCAGCGATGTTCGTATCGCAGAATCCCGAGAAGGCTGCGAAGTCGTTCCAGCCTTACGCACCAAAGAATGCCACCGTCGAGGATCTGCTGGGCATGGTGAAGTACCACACCCATCATCATCACCCCGTGGGCGATGCGCTGAAGCGCGAGCTGAAATCCTACGCCGACGATCTCAAGACGGTCTCGGTGTTCAAGCCGTCAACCGACACCACCAAATTCGCGGAGCGCATCTATGCCGACGTATTCCGCGTCTGAGATCGCATCGCTTGGCGGTGACCGCGAGACCGCGCTGATTGCTGGCGATAGCGGACTTCAATTCGTCAGCAGGCTTCGTTTCAGCATCACAGGGATCGGGGCAGGGCTTGCCTGGCTGGCCTTCGGCCTGTCGTGCCTGCGATGGCCGGATATCGGCGACTGGCCACGCACCGAGGCAGTGGCCTATACGGCATTCGCGATTGCTGGCGGCATCGCGATTGCAACCACGGCGCAGGCAGCGCTCGGCAAATTCGGCGATGGCGTGCAGCGGCGCGCGCCATGGCTGCTTGCCTTGGGAGTGTTCCTGACGCTGTGGGAGCTTTCCACGGCAAAATTCGGCTGGTTGCCGTTGCCGTTCTTTCCGCCGCCGCAGTCGATCGTTGAGGTCTATACCGACGATCTGCCGAAACTGCTCGACAGCGCCTTCGCCTCGGTGAAGCTGCAGCTCGGCGGCTATTTCATCGGCGCGGTCGTGGGCTTCCTCACCGGCGTCTCCATCGGCTGGTCGCGGCTCGCGGGCTATTGGGTGCATCCGATCCTGCGCTTCATCGGACCGTTGCCGGCGACGGCGTGGCTCCCGATTGCGTTCTTCACGTTCCCGTCGGCCTGGAGCGCCAGCACGTTCCTGATCGCGCTGGCCACCGGTTTTCCGGTGACGGTTCTGACCTGGTCGGGTGTGGCCAGCGTCAGCAGTGCCTATTACGACGTCGCGCGAACGCTTGGCGCCAGGCCGTCGTTTCTGGTGACCAAGGTCGCAATCCCCGCAGCCTTGCCGCACGTGTTCGTCGGCCTGTTCATGGGGCTCGGCGCGTCCTTTGCGGTGCTGGTCGTGGCCGAGATGATCGGCGTCAAGGCCGGGCTTGGCTTCTATCTGCAATGGGCGCAGGGCTGGGCGTCCTACAACAACATGTATGCGGCGCTGATCGTGATGTCGCTGCTCTGCTCCGGCGCGATCACGTTGCTGTTCAAGGTCCGCGACCGCCTGCTGGTCTGGCAGAAGGGCGTCGTCAAATGGTAGCGCTGGCAAAACCGTTTCAATCCGCAACGACCGGCGCGTCGCTCGACATCAAGGGCGTCAGCCACGCCTTCGATATCGATGGCAGCGTCTTGCCGGTACTCGACGATGTCAGCATCAGCGTTGCGCCGGGCGAGTTCGTGGCGCTGCTCGGGCCCTCCGGCTGCGGCAAGTCCACGCTGCTGCGCCTCGTGGCCGGTCTCGAGCCGCCGCGCGCCGGCACGCTGGATGAGGACGGCGTCGCCATCACCGGGCCGTATCCGTCCCGCGTCGTGGTGTTTCAGGACCCGACGCTGTTTCCGTGGCGGACTGTCTGGGACAATGTCGCGCTCGGGCTGGAAGCGCAGGGCGTCCTGAAGACGCAGCGTCACCGTGTCGATGCCGCGATCGATCTCGTCGGCCTCGGCTCCTTCCGCAAAGCCTATCCGCATCAGCTCTCGGGCGGTATGGCGCAGCGCGTCGCGCTGGCGCGGGCGCTGGTGAACGATCCGCGTATCCTCGTGCTGGACGAGCCGCTCGGCAAGCTCGACTCGCTGACACGCATCACGATGCAGGCCGAGCTGGTCTCGCTGTGGCAGCGCAACGGCTTCACGGCATTGCTGGTGACCCATGACGTGGAGGAGGCGCTGTTCCTCGCCAATCGCGTCATCGTGTTCAGCGACCGGCCGGCGCGTGTGACGGCGGACATCACGGTCGACCGGCCCTATCCGCGCCATCGCGGCGATCCCCATCTGGCCGAGTTGCGGCGACAGATACTGGGGCTGCTCGGGCTGGATGCGACGTGGTGAGCCCGTCCCGGCTATGATCCGTTGCGGGTGGGGGCATGCTCCACCGATAGCTGTATACGAGGCATGGATATTGCATTCCTTTTGGGCTGACACACGGTTCAGCCCGAGGGAATGACATGTACAGCACCAACCGACGCGATTTCATCCGCCTGACGGCCATTGCCGCGGCGCTGTCCACGACCAGCATCAAGGCATTCGCTGCCGACCGCGTGGTCAAGATCGGGACGCTGAAGCTCATTCACGGCGTCACGCCGTATTTCTACGATAAATTCGCGCCCGCCGGCATCAAGTTCGAGGTCATCCCGTTCGAGACCCCGACGGACGGCAAGAATGCCGTCGTGACCGGCACGGTCGATTTCGGCATTTTCGGTTTTGCCGCGGCGACGCTGGGCGGCGCCAATGGCGAGCCGATCGTGGTGATCGCGTCTGCCTGCAATCGCGGCATGGCCGTCGTCGCCAAGAAGGATTCCGGGATCAACACCATCAAGGACCTGAAGGGCAAGAAAGTCGCCATCCTGCCGGGCTCGACCCAGGAAGTCGTGATCCTCGATCGCCTCGCGGCTGAAGGGATGACGGTGAAGGATGTCGAGTCCGTGCGCCTGTCCTTCAGCGACATGGCGCCGGCGCTCGCCCGCGGCGATATCGACGCCTATGTGGGCGCCGAGCCCGGCCCGGGCATCAGCCTCGCCAATGGCGTCGGGCAAATCGTCGAATATCCCTACACCACGCCGACAGGTTCGCTGAACATGGTGCTGGCCACCCGCCGCGAGCTGATCGAGAAAGATCCCGAGCTGATCAAGGCGCTGCTCAAGACCCATCGTCAGGCCGCCGAATATGCCATGAAGGACCGTGAAGCCTTTATCGCGATCGCGATGCAGAAGCTCGGCCAGCAGAAGCCGTCGATCGAGAAGGCGGCGCCCAATGTGGAGCTGACCTGGAACATCGACGACCAGTTCATGAAGCAGGCGGAATATTACGGCAGCCAGATGCTGGCCAAGAAGCAGATCCGCCAGCAGCCGGACTACAAGACCTTCATCGATGCGAGCTTCGTGAAGGCACTGGCCGCCACGTGAGCGTGTCGTGAGTTTGCAAACGACGATGGGCGAGGCGTCCAGCAGGAGTGAGCTTGCTCCGGCAGCGGAGACGCCGCCGTTGCCTGCGGCCGGGAAGGGCGGGCTGGGCATGCAGCGTGTGCGCACGGTCGCGCTCGCGCTGATCGTGCCGGTTTGCCTGATGGTGATCTGGGACGTCATGGTGCGCTGGACCGGCACGCGGCTGGTGCCGTCGCCGGCCGGCGTCGCCATCATGATGTGGGACTTCGCCTTCGGCGGTATCTATGACGATGCCTATAGCGCCAGTCTGCCGATCCATTTCTGGAAAAGCGTGCAGCGTGTCTATGGCGGCTTTCTCTGCGCGGCGGCGATCGGCATTCCGCTCGGCCTGATGATCGGGCGCATGCCGTTGCTGCGCAAGCTGCTCGATCCCACGCTGTCGCTGTTGCGACCGATCCCGGTGACGGCATGGCTGCCGCTGTCGATGATCTTCTTTGGCCTCGGCCCGCGCGCGGCGATCTTCCTGGTGTTTCTCGGCGCGTTCTTCCCGATCCTGCTCAATACGGTGTTCGGCGTACGATCTGTCGATATCAGGCTGTTCGAGGCAGCCGAGATGCTTGGCTGCAGCGGCGCGCAGCAATTCCGCTCGGTCGTGCTGCCGGCGGCGCTGCCGAGCATCTTCAACGGACTGCGTCTCGGTGCGGGTTTTGCCTGGATACTGATCGTCGTCGGCGAGATGACCGGCGTGCCCGAAGGTCTCGGCGCCGTCATCATGGATGGCCGCACATTGTCGCGCACCGATCTCGTGATCACCGGCATGATCATCATCGGCATCACCGGCTTCGTGTCGGATCGCATCCTGCTGATGCTCAGCAACTACTTCCTGCGCTGGAGTCCGCAGCATCATGCTTGATCAATCCACCGGGAAAAATGCGCCTGACATTCTCGAAGTCAGCGGTGTGCAGAAGTTCTACCGGGCCTCGAATGGCCCGGTCGAGGCGCTGCGCGGCGTCAATCTCACCATCCGCAAGGGCGAGTTCGTCTGCCTGCTCGGCGCCTCCGGCTGCGGCAAGTCCACGCTGCTGCGGATCATTGCCGGCTTCGAGAAGGTGACCGAGGGCTCGGTCACCATGTATGGCTTTCCGGTCGACAAACCCGGCCCGGATCGCGGCATGGTGTTTCAGGATTACGCGCTGTTTCCGTGGCTGACGGTGCGCGACAATATCGGCTTCGGCCCCAAGCATCGTCGTCTCGCGACCAAGGTCGTGAACGAACTCACCGACAAGTTCATGACCATGGTCGGGCTGACGGCCTTTGCCGATCGCTATCCTCATCAACTCTCCGGCGGCATGAAGCAGCGTGTCGCCATCGCGCGCGTGCTGAGCAATGACACCGACGTGCTGCTGATGGACGAGCCGTTCGGCGCCCTCGATGCGTTGACCCGCAGCAAGCTGCAGGAGGAACTCGTCGAGATCTGGCGCACCACCGGCCTCACGGTGATCTTCGTGACGCATTCCGTCGAGGAGGCGGTGATGCTGGCGGATCGCGTCATTGTGATGTCGGCAGGGCCGGGCCGGATCGACTGCGAGATCGAGGTCGATCTGCCGCGCCCGCGCGACGTGGCATCGCCTGAATTCAACGCCTTGCGACGCGAGGTCACGCAGAAGCTCACGAGCCATATCGCAGGTAGCCGCGGCGTGGCGGCAGATTCCTGAATCAGGCTTCAAAAACGCGCGAATAAAATTCTCGCCTGTGATGGTTGGGGAGAATTTTCACCTGCGGGCCTGACGCCCATCAGTCCCGCTGTCGTTATTTCCGGATACCGCTTGTAACGCCTGCCGAACGGCATTCTCTAGGATCAGAGAAGCCGAAAGCAGTGCGATATGGACGCGGTTCCCAGCATTATCGACAAAGTGAGTTTGCTTGTTCCGGGCTTTGCGGAACGTGCGCCATCGCATGATCGTGCGGCGAGCTTTCCGTTCGAGAATTTTAAGGAACTGTCTGACGCGGGCCTGCTGGCGCTACCCGTGCCGAAGGCGCTGGGCGGCGCGGGCGCCGGCGTGCGCGAGACTGCACGTGTCATTAACGCGGTCGGCAAGGCCGATGCGGCGACCGCACTCGTATTGGCAATGCACTATATCCACCATCTGGTCATCCCGCGGAGCGGCAACTGGCCCGCGCATCTGGCGCAGCTGGTGTCGCGCGACGCGGTGAATGCTCCGGCGTTGATCAATGCGCTGCGCGTCGAGCCCGATCAGGGATCGCCGTCGCGGGGCGGTCTGCCGGTGACGACTGCGCGTCGCACCGCCGAAGGCTGGCGCATCTCCGGCCGCAAGATCTATTCGACTGGTTCGCCGATCCTCAAATGGTACACCGTGTGGGCAAAAACCGACGAGCCGGACGCGCGCGTTGGTGTGTTCCTGGTGCCGTCGGGTTTGCCGGGCACGGAGATCGTCGAGACATGGGATCATCTCGGTCTGCGCGCCAGCGGCAGCCATGACGTCGTCTTCGAGGACGTGCTCATCCCACTCGAAAACGAAGTGGATGTGCGTCGTCCCGCCGAATGGGGTGCGCCGGATGTGTCCCAGTCGACCATCCAGGCGGTGCTGGTCGGCGCGGTCTATGACGGCGTTGCGCGGGCGGCGCGCGACTGGCTGATCGACTTTCTCAAGACCCGCACGCCATCGAGCCTCGGCGCGCCGCTGGCGACGCTGCCGCGCGCACAGGAGATTGTTGGCGGCATCGAGGCGAAGCTCGCGGTGAATGCGCGGCTGCTCGACACCTTCGCACGCGACATTGATGACGACGTGGTGCTGACACCGGTCGAAGCGAATATTCTCAAGCTCACCGTCACGAACAATGCAGTTGCCGTCGTCGAAGACGCGCTATCCCTGACCAGCAATCACGGACTGACCCGCGCCAATCCGCTGGAGCGGCATTACCGCGACGTGCTGTGTGGCCGCGTGCACACGCCGCAGGACGACAGCACCAGGATTTCCGCCGGCCGTATCGCGCTCGGCATCTGAACAACAGCAGGAAGTGGAGAGACCCATGTCCGTCGAATTCATCGGCTTTATCACCAATAACGACGCATCCGAGACCCGGGTGCGCTCCGGCCCGGTGCTTGATCCCGGCTATATCGAAACCGTCGCCAAGGCGCATGAGCTTGCCGGCTTCGACCGCGCACTGCTCGCCTTCCATTCGACCACGCCGGACGGCCTGCAAGTCGCCCAGCACGCGCTCGGCGTCACCGAAAAGCTGAAAGTGATGATCGCCCAGCGTCCGGGTTTCACTGCACCGACGGTGCTGGCGCGCCAGCTTGCCACCATCGAGAATTTCCACCATGGCCGCGTCTCGCTGCATGTCATCACCGGTGGCAATGCCAAGGAGCTGCGGCAGGATGGCAATACGCTCGACGACAAGGACGAGCGCTACGCGCGCACCAGCGAATGGCTCGACATCATCAAGCAGGAATGGACGAGCGAAAAGCCGTTCGACTATGCCGGCAAGTATTATCAGGTCGAAGGCGGCTTCTCGCAGGTGAAGCCCACCGTACCGATCCATGTCTTCGTTGGCGGCGCATCCGATGCGGCGATCGACGTGTCGGGCAAGCATGCCGATACCTTTGCGCTGTGGGGTGAGTCTTACGCGCAGGTGCGTGACGTCACCGGCCGTGTCCGCGCTGCCGCTGCCAAATATGGGCGGACGGCGCCGCGTTTCAGCCTGTCGGTGCGCCCGATCATCGCCGATACTGAGGAGAAAGCCTGGGCCAAGGCCGATGACATTCTCGCCCGCGCCACCGCGCTGCAGGACAAGACCGGCTATCGCAAGCCGGCCGATGGCCATGCCACGGCCGGCGCAAAGCGTCTGCTGGCGCTGGCCGAGCAGGGCACCCGCATCGACAAGCGGCTGTGGACCGAGATGGCGGCGCTCACCGGCGCCAACAGCAATACGACGGCGCTGGTCGGTACGCCCGAGCAGGTCGCCGAAGTGTTCGCCGATTACTATGATCTCGGCGTCAGTCACTTCCTGATCCGCGGCTTCGATCCCCTGATCGACGCCATCGATTATGGCCGCGAACTGATCCCGCGCACCCGTGAGTTGATTGCGGCGCGTGACGCCGCCAAAGGAGTTGTCGCAGCATGAAACGGCTCGCACTCGCCGCCGGCCTGATCCTCGCGGTCTTCGCAACTTCCGCTCGCGCCGAGACGACATTGATCGTCGGCGACCAGAAGGGTAACGCGCGCGCCGTGATGGAAGCGGCCGGCGTGCTGAAGGACGTGTCATACAAAATAGAATGGAAGGAGTTTGCCGCAGCGGCCCCGCTGCTGGAGGCGCTCGGCGCCGGTGTACTCGATAGCGGGCTGGTCGGCGATGCGCCCTTCACCTTTGCCGCGGCGGCCAATGTGCCGGTCAAGGCAATCGGCGCGATCCGGCAGACCGGCGACGGCCTCGCCGTGCTGGTGCCGAAGGACTCGGCGATCAAGAGCTTCGACGATCTGAAGGGCAAGAAGATCGCCACCGGCCGTGGCTCGATCGGGCACCAGCTTATTCTCGCTGCACTGGAGAAGAAGGGCTGGACCACCAGCGACGTGCAGATCGTGTTTCTCGCGCCGTCCGACGCCAAGGTTGCCTATACCCGTGGCTCCGTCGATGCGTGGTCGACCTGGGAGCCCTATGTGAGTCAGGAAGAGGTGCTGTTCCAGTCGCGCGTCGTGTTGAATGCGGAGGGTCTGACATCGGGGCTGAGCTTTGTGGTGGCGACGCCGAATGCGATCCGCGACAAGCATGCCGAACTCGAGGACTACCTCCGCCGCTTCACCGCGGCCCGCGCCTGGGCGCTGAAGAACGCGGATGCCTATGCGCAGACCTGGGGCAAGCTGATGAACGTGGCGCCGTCGGTGCCGCTGAACTGGTTGAACCGTGCCCAGATCAGGATTGCACCGGTCGATGACGGCGTGGTCGCCGACGAGCAGAAGACGATCGATCTCTATCTGCGCAGCGGCCTGATCAAGCAGAAGCTCGACGCCAATGCGATTGTGGATCGGTCGTTCAACGCTGCAATCGGGAAGGGCGCGGGACTGTAAGCTCAAGCGCCGACTACGCATTCAGGTGTCGTCCCCGCGAAGGCGGGGACCCATAACCTCCGATCGCGTAATTGAAACGCCAAGCCGTCACGATCACGCTTCTGTTTTGTCTTCAGCGTGTATGGGTCCCCGCCTTCGCGGGGACGACAGGCGGAGGAGCCGGTGCTTCTCGCATCCGTAAATCCACGTATTCCCGCCCTCCCATCGTCGGCCCACCATCGGACCGACAACGGGAGATTTGCGCGATGCATCACGGCGATATTTCATCCAGCAAGGACGCGGTTGGCGTCGCGGTCGTGAATTACAAGATGCCGCGGCTTCACACGAAGGCCGAGGTGTTGGCCAATGCGCAGAAGATCGCCGATATGATCGTCGGGATGAAGATCGGTCTGCCCGGCATGGATCTGGTGATCTTCCCGGAATATTCCACGCAAGGCATCATGTATGACGAGAAGGAGATGTATGAGACTGCATCTCTGGTCCCCGGCGACGAGACCGAGATCTTTGCCGAGGCCTGCCGCAAGGCCAAGGTCTGGGGCGTGTTCTCGCTGACCGGAGAGCGCCACGAGCAGCATCCACACAAGGCGCCCTACAACACGCTGATCCTGATGAACGACAAGGGCGAGATCGTTCAGAAATATCGCAAGATCATGCCATGGGTACCGATCGAGGGCTGGTATCCCGGCAATTGCACCTATGTCTCCGAAGGTCCCAAGGGCCTCAAGGTCTCGCTGATCATCTGCGACGACGGCAACTATCCGGAGATCTGGCGCGACTGCGCCATGAAGGGCGCCGAACTGATCGTGCGCTGTCAGGGTTACATGTATCCCGCCAAGGATCAGCAGGTGCTGATGGCGAAGGCGATGGCATGGGCCAACAACACCTATGTGGCCGTGGCGAATGCGTCAGGTTTCGACGGCGTCTATTCGTATTTCGGCCATTCGGCGATCATCGGCTTCGATGGCCGCACGCTCGGCGAATGCGGCGAGGAAGATTACGGCATTCAATATGCCGCGCTGTCGAAATCATTGATCCGCGACGCCCGTCGCAACGGCCAGTCGGAGAACCATCTCTTCAAGCTGCTGCATCGCGGCTACACCGGCACGATCAATTCCGGCGAAAGCAACAAGGGTGTGGCGGCGTGTCCGTTCGATTTCTATTCGACCTGGGTGAACAATCCCGACAAAGCGCGGGAGAATGTCGAGGCAATCACGCGCACGACTGTTGGTGTGGAGGAGTGCCCGATCGAGGGGCTGCCGCATGAGGGGATGTTGAACGATCGGTGAGAGGCGATAGGTCGATCGCGCCCCCATCACCACGTCGTCCCCGCGAAGGCGGGGACGACACGTGGAGGCAATTGCGCTTACAGCACCGTCTTGAATGGCGTCACATCAATCCCTGCAGCCTTCAGTCCATCTCGCACGTGGCGCCCGAGCTCGACCGCACCCGGCGTGTCGCCGTGAATACACACCGTGTCCATCTTCATCTTGATCACCTTGCCGGTGATCGAGATGACTTCGCCGGTCTGTGCCATCTTTACCACGCGGTCGGCGACCATGACGGGATCGTGTAGCACTGCGCCGGGCTTCTTGCGCGAGACGAGATTGCCGTTGTCCTCATAGGCTCGGTCGGCGAACACTTCATGCGCCAACGGGAGTCCGGCGGCTTCGCCTGCGGTCACCAGTTTGGAATTCGCCAGCACCACGAAAGTCAGATTGCGGTCGACGGCCTTGATGCCGGCGGCGATGGCGCGGGCGGTCATGTCGTCCTCGCAGGCGACATTGGAGATCGCGCCATGCGCCTTCACATGCGTGACCTTGTAGCCCTCCATGGCCGCGATGCCCTGCAAGGCGCCGATCTGGTACGCGATCAGGTTTTCGATCTCGAGCGCGGTGAGGCCGACGATGGGGCGGCGGCCGAAGCCGTGCAGGTCGCGATAGCCGGGATGCGCGCCAATCTTGACGTTGCGCGCCTTGGCAAGCTGCACCGTCTTGCGCATCACGTCGGCATCGCCGGCGTGATAGCCGCAGGCGATGTTGACGGAGCTCACGAGTTCGATCATCGCGGCGTCATTGCCCATCTCCCACATGCCGAAGCTTTCGCCGAGGTCGCAGTTCAGATCGATGGTCGCCATGGTCGTGCTCTTTCGTAAGGAGGGTTCGAAATCAGTCGTGCGCGTTTGCTGGCAATCGCGCCTGCCACGTCTCGGCATCGGTTGCACTGACGGCGACGCCGGCGACATTGGCCGACAGCAGCGCCTTGATGTCCAGCATCAGGATGTTGGAATCATGGACGCGGCCGGGAAGGCTCTGCAGCAGTTCGGCGAAGGCGCGGTATTCCGCCTGCGCCTCGGTCATCGTGATCGCCTTGAAGCGGAAAGCGCGGCCCGGCTGGGTCTGGCCGAACCGGCCGAGATCCGTCGAGATCACGGTCGCGATTTTCGGATAGCCGCCCGACGTGCCTCGGTCGGGCATCAGCACGATGGGCTGGCCATTGCCGGGCACCTGGATGCTGCCATTGACCGTGCCGTCGGAGACGATGTTGTGGCCGTGGAGATGCTTGATGACCGGTCCCTCAAGGCGATAGCCCATGCGGTCGCTGGTCGCCGAGATCTTCCAGTCGCTGTTCAGAAACAGTTCCTTGGCGTCACCGAATTCGTCATCCTGAGGTCCAAGCACCACGCGGATTGGACCCTCGACCGGCGCGGGCAGGTCGATGCGCTTCTCGTTGGCGCTGCTCGCCGTCGCCACCAGCAATTCGTCACCGGCCTGCAGCGGGCGGGGATAGGGACTGCCGAGACCGGCGCGGGCATTCACGGCCAGGCTGCCGAACATTGGCTCGCCGCGCACGCCGCCTTCGATGGCGAGATAGCCGAAGGTACCGGCGCGGGCGACGCCGAGATTGAGGCTCTCGCCGTCGGCCAGCATGACGGATGTATTGACGTTGAAGGGCGTGCCCGCGATATCGGCTGGGCGTGTTGCACCGGTGAGCGAGATCCGGACGGCGCCGCCTTTGGCAGTGAAGACGGAATTCAACGGACCGAGTTCAATGGTCGCTGCGAACAGCGTGTTGCCGAGCAGGGCATTGGCGGCGGCCATCGCCAGTCGATCGACGGCGCCCGATGGTACCAGGCCATAGCGCTGTGCGCCGAACCGGCCGACATCCTGCACCGACGTGCCCGGGCTCACGGACGTGACGATGAGCTTGCTCATGATGCGATCAGCTCCGCGACAAATTCGCCAGCCTCGGCCGCGCGGTCCTGCTCGGCAAATGTCTTCTCGTCGACGGCGGCGAAGGTGATGGCGTCGCCGGGCTCCAGAAGAAATGTCGGATCGCGGCCGAGCTGATAGGTGCGCACGGCGGTGCGCCCCAGGAGATGCCAGCCGCTCGGGCCGGCGAGGCATTGCACGCCGGTCTGGATACCGCCGATGGAGATCGTGCCGGGCGGCGTCAGCAGCCGGGGATTCTGCCGGCGTGACATCTGCATCGAACTGGGCAATCCGCTGAGATAGGACCAGCCCGGCGTGAAGCCGATCATCGCCACCTTGTAGTCGCCGCCCACATGGCGCGCGACCACTTCGTCCGGCGTGATGTTCAGCGCCTTGGCGACGTCTTCGAGATCGATGCCGTTCTCGCCGCCATAGGCGACGGGAATGCGCCAGCGCCGGGCCGCCTTGGCTTCGGGGAGCGGCTGCAGCGCCAGTTCGGTCAGCTTCTCACCCAAGGCATCGAAGCCGATCTGCAGCGGATCGTAATGCACCAGCAGGGAGCGATAGGTCGGCACGGTTTCGGTGACGGCAGCAAGGCCGGCGGACGCGACGAGTTTGTCGAGCGCCAGCACCCGGCGGTTGGCTTCCTCGTCGATGGTGCGGCTGAATTCGACGGTGATGGCAGCATCGCCACTGGGGAGGATGCGGGGCGGGGAGAGAGCTGCGACCATGGCCTCACAACGTCAGTATTGGACAGTCATGCATAGCGCGTTTTACCAGCGAGTGGAATTCGCAATCTGAAAATAGCCGTGCATCTTCAATAAATTAATGCACATGTTGGCGATAAGCCGTGCTGATCGCAAAGGTTTCACCACATTGCATGGCACTTTGAAGCAGCAGCCCTTGACGCGCTGGCATTCCACCGCAAGATGCGCCGCGATTAATTCAACGTCCTGCATCCTCTGACCCAAGAGCCCCGTCTATGTCCCTGACACCCGAAGCCATTGCCACCCTGTCCAAGATCTCCACCGCGACCATCACCACGGTGCTGCTGAAGAAAGGACTGCGCAATGTCTGGCTGCGTGGCGCCAAGCCGTTGCGTCCGGGCATGCCGCGTCTTGTCGGCCCGGCTTTCACGCTGCGCTTCGTGCCGGCGCGTGAAGATCTGGCCACGCCGGAATCGTGGTCGTCGCCGATTTCGACCCGTACCGCCATCGAGGCGATGCCGGAAGGCTGCATCGCGGTGGTCGATGCCATGGGCATCACCGACGCCGGCATTTTCGGCGACATCCTCTGCGCCCGCATGCAGAAGCGCAATGTGGCTGCGCTGGTCACCGACGGCGTTGTGCGTGATCTCGAAGGCGTGCTCGGCACCAATCTTCCGGTGTGGTGTGACGGCTATGCTGCGCCCGCCTCGGTCACCGGCCTGACCTTCGTCGGATGGGGCGAACCGATCGGCTGCGGCGGCGTTGCCATCTTCCCGGACGACGTCATCGTCGCCGACCAGGATGGCGCGGTTGTTATTCCGAAGGCCTTCCTCGAGCATGTTCTCGCTGAGGGCGAGGAGCAGGAGCGCATGGAAGCCTGGATCGTCAACGAGGTGAACAACGGCGCCTCGCTGCCCGGCCTGTATCCGATGAACGCCGAGACCAAGGCGCGTTACGCCGCGTCGAAGAAGTAACGCACACAACAACAGCGAGACCGTGCCATGAAGCTTTTCCCGGCAGGTTCGCGCCCGACCAACAGGGCGCCGGAGGAATACTTCACGGGCACGGTCTGGCAGGATCCGGTGATTGTCGCGGAAGCGCCGGCGCGGCTGGTGACCTTCCGCGTCAGTTTCGAGCCGGGCGCACGCACCGCCTGGCACACCCATCCGTTCGGGCAGACGCTCTATGTGATCGCAGGCGTCGGGCGCTTTCAGACCGAAGGCGAGCCGGTCGTCGAGATCAAGCCGGGCGACACCGTCTGGATCCCGCCGGGCGAGAAGCACTGGCACGGGGCGGCGCCGACCACCGGCATGACCCATATCGCCATGCAGGAAGCGCTCGACGGCAAGACCGCAGACTGGATGGAGAAGGTGACCGACGCACAGTATGCGGCACCTGTAGGCTAGGTCGGCCGCGCCTCGTCGAGATGCGAGGCCGCCTGCGGACGTCAGAAATCCAGCGGTGCGTTGTCGACGACTTCTTTCATGACGAAAAAGGTGCGGGTCTGGCGGACGCCGGGCAGCGCAATGAGCTGCGTGCCGTGGATACGGTTGAAATCGGCCATGTCGCCGACGCGGATTTTCAGGAAGTAATCGAAGTCGCCGGCGACCAGGTGGCAATCGAGAACGAATTTCAGTTTGGCTACCGCTTTTTCAAACACTGAAAAGCTTTCCGGTGTCGAGCGATCGAGCACGACACCTACCATGACCAGCGCGCCGCGGTTGACCTTCTCGGGTGCAATGACGGCCCGGGTACCACGGATATAGCCTTCGTCAAACAGCTGCTGCGTGCGGCGATGACACGTGGCGGGACTGACATTTATCTTCGCCGCCAGATCGGCGTTGCTCAGACGTCCGTCCTTCTGCAGCAGATGCAGCATCCGCAGGCTGATCTTATCCAGCATTTCGCCCATGAAAGAATCTTCCTATATTTTGTCAAAATATGCGTCAGAAGAACAGTATCGACGCATGATAGCCATTGAAAGGAGCAATTCAAAGGCGACCTTTGAAAGCACCTTCCATGCTTAGAATGATAGCATCGGATCATCTTTCACTGGGACAGGTGTCACATGCTCGAAGGCTTCGAACGCTATCCGCTCACTTTCGGTCCGACCTATATCGAGAAGCTGGAGAAGCTCTCGGCCCATCTCGGCGGCAAGGTCGAACTCTACGCCAAGCGCGAGGACTGCAATTCCGGGCTGGCCTATGGTGGCAACAAGCTGCGCAAGCTCGAATACATCATCCCCGATGCGATCGCCTCCAATGCCGATACGCTGGTGTCGATTGGCGGCGTGCAATCAAATCACACGCGTATGGTCGCGGCCGTTGCTGCCAAGATCGGTATGAAGTGCCGGCTGGTGCAGGAGAGCTGGGTGCCGCATGAGGATGCCGTCTACGACCGTGTCGGCAATATCATGCTCAGCCGGATCATGGGCGCGGATGTCCAGCTCGTCGACGAAGGCTTTGACATCGGCATCCGCCATAGCTGGGAAGAGGCGATCGAGGATGTGAAGGCCAAGGGCGGCAAGCCCTACGCTATTCCGGCTGGTGCCTCCGTGCATAAATTCGGCGGTCTCGGCTATGTCGGCTTTGCCGAAGAAGTCCGGGCGCAGGAGAAGGAACTCGGCTTTGCATTCGACTACATCGTCGTCTGCACCGTGACCGGCTCGACCCATGCCGGTATGCTGGTGGGCTTCGCCAAGGACGACCGCCAACGCAGGGTGATCGGTATCGATGCCTCTTTCACGCCGGTCCAGACCAAGGCGCAGGTGCTGCAGATCGCGCAGGACACGGCCAAGCTCGTCAAGCTCGGCAAGGACATTGTCGCGGACGACGTCGTACTGATCGAGGACTACGCCTATCCCGTTTATGGCGTGCCATCGGAAGAGACCAAGGACGCCATCCGCCTGTGCGCGCGTCTGGAGGGCATGATCACCGACCCTGTCTATGAAGGGAAATCGATGCAGGGGATGATCGACCTCGTGCAGAAGGGTTACTTCCCTGAAGGATCCAAGGTGCTCTATGCACATCTCGGCGGAGCGCCGGCGCTGAATGGATACGGCTACGCGTTCCGCAATGGATAGATGTCGTCACATCGCGTGCGCCGGCTTTGCGTCCGGCGCGCCGATGGCCTCCTGTCACTCGAACCAGCGGTTGACGGTCGCGCGGAAACTGCCGTCTTCCTGCATGATGTGCAGCCACTGGTCGACGAAGGCCTTCAGCGCGACATCGCGCTGGAGCCAATAGGCCTTCTCGGCGAAATCGAACGGCGTGTCGGGATGCACGGCGCAGAGCACACCGTGATGCAGCTTCTGCTGATAACGCGTTTCCGACGCATCGGTCATCATCAGGTCGGCGCGGCCCTGTGCGATCTCGTCGAAGATGCGGGTATTGTCGTTGAAGACGGTGATCTCGGCTGACTTGATATGCGCCCGTGCAAAGCGCTCATTGGTGCCGCCCGGATTCACGATCACCTTGACGCCGGGACGATCGATCTCGGCGAGAGTGCCGAATTTCCCGGTGTCAGCACAGCGCGCGATCGGCGTCTTGCCCTCGCGCATGATGGGGATCGAGAACACGCCCTTCTTCTGCCGGTCGAGGGTGATCGACACGCCGCCCATCACCATATCGAACTGGTCTGCCGCAAAGTCCGCTGACAGTTTTGGCCAGCTGGTTTTCACATAGTCGACCTTGACGCCGAGCGCTTTTCCGAGTGCTTCCGCCATCTCGACGTCGAAGCCCTTGAACGATGTCGTGACAGGATCGAACGCGCTGAACGGCATGTAGTCGCCGGTTAATCCAACACGCAGCGTTCCCCGGGCAATGATATCGTCGAGGCGGGACGGTGAGGGCGCAGGGGCCGGCGTTTGTGCCTGCAAGGGCGCCGCAAGCAGCATGCAGGCTGCCAGCCAGGCGGCGGTGATCCGGATCATGACGTCTCCCCCGTTTGTATGGCGGAGCGCGCCGTTCAGGAGCGCACCGCGTTACGATCAGCTTACAGGGGATGTATATTCGTTCAATCGATGAGCGCGTCTGCCGGGATCAGTTCACCCGCGTCCAGGTCTGGCCGCCGCAGAACATGCCACCGAAGGCACAACCCTGAACACGCAGCGTGTCACTGTCCTTCAGACCGATGGTCGAGTCATAGGTGCTGCCGCTGTTCGGATCGAAGATCTTTCCCGCCCATTTGTTGTTGCCGGGCTTCATGTTGATGAGCACCTTCTCCCCATTGGCCTCGGTCTTGGGATTCATCGAATAGCCGCACAGATTGGCGCCGCATTGTTCGATGCGAACCTTGCCTTCCTTCTTCTCGGTCATCCAGATGCCGAGCGGCGTTGCTGCGGCGGCAGGCGTCACCGGTGCGGGCGCATCCTGCTTGTTGACGGGATCTGTGGGCGGTGCGTTGGCGATGACTGTGGAGGGAGCAGATTTCTCGGCAGGCGCAGGTGCCGGGGCAGGCTGCGGGGCTACCGCGACGGAGGGTGAGGTCGGTGTGGTCGGAGCTGCTGCGGGAGCTTCGGCCTCTCTCGGAGTGACAACGGGCTTCTGCGTCTCGGCCGGCTTGGCCTTTGGTTCGGATCTCGGAGCGTTAGGGGCCTGCTCGCGCGTCTCGCGGTCCCGCTCGCGCTTGTTGCGCTTGGTGCCATATTCATAGACGCCGGGAATGGACACCGAGATGCAGTCCGTCGAATTGCAGTCGCTTGGCGCTTCGATGGTAATGGTGCGGCCACCGATGTCGAACGAGTAGCTGTCGCCGGCCTGGGCGGCGGTGCTGGTCAGCAGGATGGCGGCGAGGGCGAAGAGCGGCTTCATGTGTCCTCCAAAGCGGTTGAAATCCTGCCCTGAACCGAGCCGCGGATGCGCCCGAACACCGTGATCCGCGTCACTCAGGGGGAATTGCAATTGCCTTGGTGTGTGGCGCCGAATGAAGAGGTGGTTCAATCATGCGCCGGACATTTGCTGTTTGAGGCAGCCTGACGGGCCAAAACGCCGCCGCTGGATGGCGGCGGCGTCATGAAGTCTGGCTTTTGTCAGTAGTCGCTGTAACGCGAGGCGCTGCTGCCCACGGTCATCTGGCTCTTCAGCGTCTCGAAACGATCGCGGGCGGCGCGCTCGCGTCCATCGATGAAATCGATGACCTCGTCGCGCGGCATCGGGCCCGACGAAATCGGCCGCGAACTGCCGATGGTTTCATCGACGAAATACCGGCCGTCGTCGTCGCGGCGCGCGGTCCAGCGAAAGCGGATGGCATCGAGCGGTCCCGGACCGAGACGAGAATAACCATCGACCTCGAGGGCCTCTGGAACGGTGGAGGGCGAATCGTGTTCGACGAGCGGCGCTTCGGGCTCGGCGGCGACCATGACAGATACAGTCTCGGTGACCACGGTTTCAGTGACGACGGTAATCGAAGCGGGCTCGGTGTCGCCGTGTTCGGCCACTTGCGATTCCGCTTCCTTGCGGTCGAGAATGCTCGCAATGGCCGCGAGGGCGTGATCGGTCGGATCGTTCTGGGTCATTGAAATGCGCCTCCCCACAATTACGCAACGTCCACATAGGACCGATAATTTAATCGGCTGTGGTTTCATTTTGGTAATCGCTGTGGCTGTTTTTAGGCAGAGATCGGCGGACGCCTGTCTTTCCAGGGCCGGATCTGCTCGAGTTGCCCGGCGAGACGAAACAGCATGGCCTCATCGCCGAAATGCGCCGTGAACATCATACCGATCGGCAGGCCTTTGCTGCTCCAGGCCAGGGGTACCGACATGGATGGCTGGCCAGTCATGTTGGCCATGCTGGTGCCTGGCATGTAGCGGCGCAGCAAAGGCGCGACATGGCCGAGATCGTCCGACATCGTGTCGATCTCGCCGATCCGGATCGGCGGTGTGCACAGCGTCGGCGACAGGAAGATATCGCAGCCGGTAAAGAATTCGGTGACGCTGCGGGAGATCTGGAATGCGCTCTGCAATGCTGTCACGTAGTCGACTGCGCTTGCCTTGCGGGCATTGTGTGCGCTGCCGAGTGTGAGTTTCTCGAAATCATCCGAGGTCATCGGGCGGCCGAACTTCGTCTCCGCGAACTGCACGGTAGCCGCCGTATTGGCCGACACGATCGCCGCAATCACTTGCGCAGGGTCCAGCGGCAACACCGGCGCGCGTTCTTCGACATGATGACCATGTGCCTCGAGCAGTCTGGCGACATCGCGGACGGCAGCGGCGACTTCGGGATCGATCGCATCGCCATAGGGCGACTTGTCGGTGAAGAAGATGCGCAGCCTGCCGGGATCGCGGCTCACTTCATCGAGGAAGGGACGTTCCGGCGCCGGCGCCATATAGGGGCTGGTCAGTTCGGGTCCGTGAACAGCATCGAGCATCGCGGCGCTGTCGCGTACGCTGATGCTGACGACGTGGCCGCAGGAAAAGCCGCCCCAGCCTTCGGCCTTGTCAGGACCCGTCGGATTGCGAGCGCGGGTCGGCTTCAGACCGAACACGCCGCAGGCCGAGGCTGGAATACGGATCGAGCCGCCACCGTCGCTGGCATGGGCGACCGGAAGGATCCGCGCAGCCACGGCAGCGGCTGCGCCGCCGGACGAGCCGCCTGATGCATGATCGGTATTCCAGGGATTGCGCGTCGGTCCGTGCAGCCGGCACTCGGTCGTCGGCATCAATCCGAATTCGGGACTCGCGCTCTTGCCGAACATTGTGAGGCCGGCCTTGAGGAAGCGTTGCGCAAGCGTCGTGTTGTGATCGGCGACGAAGTCCTTGTAGAGGCTAGCCCCGAAGGTCGTGCGCGTGCCGTCGAGGAGTTCGAGATCTTTCAGCAGGAATGGCACGCCGGTGAAAGGCCCGTCCGGCAACCCCTTGTCGATCTGGCGCTGCGCATAGTCCTCATGCCGCACCACGACAGCATTGATCCGGGGATTGAGGCGCTCGGTGCGCGCCACGGCCTCGTCGAGCAGTTCGCGCGGGCTGACCTGCTTGCTGCGCACTAACCCGGCAAGGCTGAGCGCATCGTGATCGCCGTATTCCTTGAATGCCATCGTGGGGTACTCTGGTGAGGACTGCGGCAGTGCTAGCGCGGATCAATCATCCGCGCCAGCACTTGCGGTTCAGCCGAACACGTCCGCGTTGACGGCATTCTGCTTGATCGGCTCGCCATCAAGCACGCTCAGCATGTTGCGCGCGGTCTGCGCGCCCATGCGGTCGAGCGCTTCGCGGGTCACGCCGGCGACGTGCGGCGCGATGATCACGTTCGGCAGTTCGAACAGCGCGTGACCGAGCGGCGGTGGTTCCGCCTCGAACACGTCGAGGCCGGCACCAGCGAGCTTGCCCGAAACCAGCGCGTCATGCAGCGCGGCCTCGACGATGATGCCGCCACGCGCGGTGTTGATGAGATAGGCCGACGGCTTCATGCGCGCGATCCGCGCAGCGTTGAACAGGCCGGTCGTCTCAGGAGTCTTCGGGCAATGCAGGCTGACAAAGTCGGCACGGGGCAGGGCCGCGTCGAGATCGCTGACAGGCTCGCAGCCGGCCGCCTTGATCGTATCGGCCGAGACATAGGGGTCATAGACCAGCACATTCATTTCCATCGCCTGGCAGCGCTTGGCGGTGCGGGTGCCGATACGGCCGAAGCCGACCACCAATACGGTCTTGCCGAACAGGTCGAATGGCAGCGCTCCGAAGCGCGACGCCCATTTGCCTTCCTTGACCATGGCGTGCAGTTCGACTGCGCGCTTGGCGAGGGTCAGCATCATGAACAGCGCCTGTTCGGCGACAGAGGGCGAGTTGGCGGTGCCAGCGATCATCAACGGCACCTTGCGCTTCGATAGCGCCGGTACGTCGACCGCGTCGTAGCCGACGCCGATGCGCGCCACGACTTTCATGTCCTTGCAGGCCTCGAGTTCCGGCTCGCCGAACCGCGTGGCGCCAAGGGCGGTGCCATGTACCGGCGCGTGTTGCTCGATCAGCTTGATGTAGTCGGCAGCGGAAATCAGATTGCTGAACTTGACCACTTCGATGTCGTCGCGTGCGTTGAAGAGGTCCATTCCCTGGGTCGACATCGACTCGGTGATCAGAAGTTTCTTCTTGTTGGTCGCCATTTCCACCCCTTGAAGCATTCTACGTTGTTGCGCACCGGCCAATGGCTGCGCGGGCGTTATCTAACAGGCTTGGCGTGATGAGGTCTACCATTGGCGGAGACGCGATGTGTGGACTTGGCGTGTGGACTTGGCCGTGTTGAAGCCACTATGCTCGCTGCTGATCGCAAGTGATTTGCTGCGCCGCGAAATTGCGTTGAGGGAGACGGTGATGACCAGAATGAATTCGCGCAAGCGCGCTCATCAACCGCTGCGCCATACGCTGTGCGTTGCCGCCATTCTGCTGCTCGGAAATTCCGCGGCGGTTCACGCGCAGGGACTGGTGCAGGGCGTGCAGCAGGGTGCGAGAGACGGCAATCGAGCGGCTGGCCCGATTGGCGGTGTGCTCGGTGGGGCGATCGGCGGCGTGGTGGGCGTTGTTGGCGGCGTACTGGGCGTGCCCTCGAACAATGTTCGCGGTCCCGTGGGCGGGCAGTCGAGCGCCAAACAAACCAAGGCCGCCAAGAAGGGCAAGAAGGGCGCTCAACCCGCATCGGAGCCGGAACTGACCGCCGAGCAGATCGTCGCGAATAGCGATGCCAACATTACCCGCATCAAGACGTCGCTCAACCTGACGCCGGAGCAGGAAAAGAACTGGTCCGGCTTTAGCGATGCCATGCATACGCTCGGCAATAACGGCGCGGAGCGTCTGAAACTGCGTATTGCCCGCGCCAAGCGCGATCCGCCGGATGACATCATCGAGCAGATGCGCAACGAGGCCCAGTTCCTCAACGACCGGGCCGTCGATCAGCGCGCCGTTGCCGATGCCGCGGAGCCGCTATTCGCCACGCTGGATGACAAGCAGAAGGCACTGTTCATTCAGGAGATGGTCGGCCTCAGCCGCGAGCGCGGTCTCGACTAATCGCCGCGGAGAGGAACCTCTCGGCTACGGAGACGTTTTTCCTTCACCAGATGAAGGAGACGGTCATGGCCGAGAAATTCGATCCCGCACCCCACGACAAATATGCCGTTGGCGTGAAGGAAGCAGCGCGCGCCGATCGCAAGACGTCTGAGGAACTCAAGACCGGCCTGAAAGATACTTTTCCGGCTTCAGATCCCGTCAGTGCGACTCAGCCTGACCGATCGAAGCACGACAGCAGCGATGACAGGTCATCGCTATGGAACAAGATCACGGGGGTTTTCAAATCCTGATGGCATTGCGCGGGTAACCTTCCGTTAACTACGTGCGTTGCACAATCAGTTCAGCTTTGACAGGCGATGATGGAGACTGGCGTTGGCAACCGTGTTCTCTGACAATGATCTTGAAGCAGCCGACATCCCTGCAGCTTCGCGGCGGGGCGATATCTTCACCATCCACGCGACGCGCAATGACCAGAGCATGGTGACGCATCGGATCATTCCGGATGTGGCCGTCGCGCAAGCCCGGACGCTGAACGATGCGGGTTGGCGGGTGAGTATCTCAGGTCTTGGCGGCCGCCGGTTCTCGCCCTCGGAATTTCATCAACTGCTGACATTCAAACGGATCGGCTGACGATCCCGAATTTGAAACCCCGCCGGTAACACAGGCGGGGTTTTTTGCACGTGCGAACATGATAGGTTCGCGCCATATAATCCTCGCAAGTTAAATAAGGTAATTGGCTTAAGGCAATGAGAAAACTAGTATTCGCAGTTGTCGCCTTTATTGGCGTTGCTGCGCAATCTTCCGTATATGCAGCGTCATCCCGGACCGATCAGATGCTCAAACTGTCGCCGGAAACCCGTCTGGAGCAGCGTTGCGATGCGCGCGCCATGGGCGCCGTGGGCCGCGAGCACAAGGGATACAAGCCGGACGAGTTCGTTGCCTACGCGTTCGCCGATCCGGTCATTCGAGGCAACGAGATCAAGGCGCCGGGCGGCGCCATCCGCAGCGGCGGCAAGTGGTACAGGCTGTCCTATGTCTGCGAGACCACCTCTGACGGGCTCGATGTCAAATCCTTTGCCTATCAGCTCGGCACCGAGGTGCCGCGTAGCGAATGGGACGAGCACTATCTCGTGCCGCGCTGACTGCTGATGGGGATCGCGGCCGGCTCACGATCATGGCGAACTACAGGTTCACCATGGCCGGCGATTTGAAAAAGCGTGACGAGATCTCGTTGAGCAATTCCGTGCTCTGCATTGTCTCCAGATTCGAGCGTGCGCACAGCAACGCTTTGACGGGCGGCAGGTGCGGCAGGTAATATTCCTGCGCCCAGACAAGTGTAGGCGGAATCATCCGCTTCGGGATCGCGGTGATGCCGATGCCGCTTTCCACAGCTGCCAACTTGGCGTGATAGTCGGGACTGTTGAATACGATCTTGTAGGACAGACCATGACGCGTCAGGGTCCGGGTCATCAGATTGTCGCCCGGCCAGGTCAGAATCGGAATGGGCGCACCCGAACTAAGGACGAAGTCCTTTGCACGCACCCACACGAACTCCTCATCGGCCTCGTTGACGATCAGGTGCGATATCTCGCTGCTCATTTCCGGATTTTCGAGAACGTAGGCGATATCGATATAGCCGTCGATCAGGCCCTTGGTGATGCCCACCGAGTTGTCAGTGTGAATGACCAGATCGGCCAGGCTTTGGGCGGTCTGATGACTGAAGAAATCCTGCACGAACAGGGTGCTCAATCCAAACCGGATCGGCTGCGGAAGATGCGCTACGCCGCCAATCCGCAACATCTGATCGTTGGCTTCCAGGATCCGTCTGGCCTGTTGCAGTACCAGCTTGCCGAGCTGGGTAGTCGTCGTCCCATTCACCGATCTGGTGAAAAGAATGCCTCCCACCATGGTCTGAATGCGCTTGATCTGTGAACTGACGGCAGGCTGGCTCAGGCCCAGGCGTTCGGCTGCCTTGGTCAGGCTACCGGTCTCCGAGATTGCCACCACGGTCCGGACGATCTCGATAGGAATATTTAATGGCTGATATCGCTTGTGCATCGCGACACGTCCGAGTCGTAAAAGGGGCGAGTCATCGAAATTTACAGTTGTATACCGGCGGCCTGCAATCAAAGACTTGGATTAGTTCCAAATTGCGCGAAAAGACGTATATTTGGCTTGGGGAAATCTGGATAATACAGATGGAACAAGGTAGCCCGATACGGCGGCGATTCGTTAAGGGCGTGGGGCGTCTTTCAAGCAATTACAGGTTGTCTATTCCGATGCTCGGTGCGCGTGAAAACGCGACATTCCGGGCGAGGTGTTCTCGGTTTTCGGAGACTGCAGATGCCAGGCACCCGCAGAGTTCATCTGAACGATAACATTCGCACCGAACATCTGAAATGTTCGTGCTGCAGGACCCAGGTCTATTTGATCAAGATCGAGTCGGACGACGAGGGCGGTGAAATTCGCACCTTTGGCTGTCCACATTGTGCCACGTCGAAATCGCTGCGCTTGGCGCCGCGCCCGCAACACCTCAAGCCCGCTGAACTCGCTGCGGACAAGGTCGTCTGCTGATCGCACGACTACAATCGGTCGACGCGCAAGAAGAATGCCCAGATGATGGACAGGACGGCGGCGATGACAAGCCATGACGGGTTCATGCAGAATATATCGCCGTAGTGGCACACCTGCATCGCCCATCTGCTGTTGTTGATACTCGCTGCGTAAAATACACCGGCAGCGACCGTCAGAATGCTCGCGATCATGAACATGGGACGCTCCAATAATATTGACGCCACACTGTTCTGCATTCTTGAAGCAGCCGTGAATCCGATCGACGAAAGTCGGGGGCTTCCTCGCATTAAATGCAGAGAGCGCCAGCCCAATACCGTCGTGGATCTGCTTGAGGCTTTTTTAACCGCGAGTCGCCGAGAGTTCCCGATGGGGACATTGCGACGTTGGGGAGGCCCGATTTGGCCAAATACGAAACGACGAAATACGCGCAGATGCGCCGCTGCCGGATGGCGCATCTTCATGGCGAGTTGATCGACGAGCGATTTAGCGACGATGCCGACAGCGTTTTCGTCAACGGCTATGTTCACGCGGTTCGTCCGGATCTCACCTGCTGGCCGCTGCGCTGGACGATCACCGTGGAGCCGTATCCGGTCGAAAGCCGCGTTTTGGCGATGACCGGCTGACCGGCGCGCCTCCAAATAAAAAGCCCTCGCTAGCGAGGGCTTTTTATTTGGAGGTCTTTGCAGCGATCAGTAACGCGCGACCGACGGGCCGCCGAAATGGTAGTTAAGTCCACCGCGCACAGTGTTGGTCTTCAAGTCTATATCATGCGCGATGATGCCGGCCGGAGTACCTGCGCCGTTGAAAGCCGGCGCCGTGACCGACTGCTTGCCGAAGTCGGTATGGAGATATTCGACCTTCGCGGACCAGTTCTTGGTGAAGGCGTGTTCTATGCCTGCACCGACCGTCCATCCTGCCACGGTCTTTGACAGTGACGCGGTTTCGTTCTGGCCAGTCGTGTCGGTGAGCGAGGAAGCAAAATTCAACTCGGTAAGCGCGAGGCCGCCGGTTGCGTAGAAAAGTGTACGATCGACCGTGTAGCCAACGCGCGGGCGCAGCGTGACCAGCCAATCACTCGTGACGGAATTTGTGGTGGTAAACGAACCGCCGGCCGGGAAGGGCGCGGTGAAACCGCGCGACTGCTTCAGACCGAAATAATTCGCATCGGCCTCGACGCCGAACAGCCAGCGGTCCACCTGATGATTGTAGCCGACCTGGCCGCCGCCGGTGAAGCCATCGGGATTGAGCCGCGGAGAGGCTGCCACAATCGCCTGCTGGTTGGCGATCGGCGCGGTGCCATTGACGAAGGCGTTGGAGACATTGCTCTGGCCCCAGGAACCACCAGCGTTGCCGCCGACATACCAGCCGCCCCAGCTGTAACCGGCCTCGGTCGTCGCGGGCGTCTTGGTCCAGACGCGCGACTGCAGGTCGGCGGCAGCGGCGTTCACCGCGCCCGACGCTGCGACGATCGCGGCCAGCCAAAGGGTTCGCATCCAGGACCTTCCATCGCTCTGAAGATATTGAGCGAATTCGATGCAAGCTTTAGCTGGAAAGACGAGGTTTGGCTGTCACCGGTGGGCAACAGAAGCAGAACAATACCTGAGTATGGCAGCAAAAAGCCCGGCCGAGGGGCGGCCGGGCTCTCCGTAATGTGGTGCGATCAGTAGGCGCAAACGTTGACCGTCCGTACGCGCGGCCCACGGCGGGTTTCCACGACGCGGCGCTGCAGGCAGCTATCGGTCAGGCCGCCGACATAGAAGGTGGGGCCGCCATAGAAGGCGTGGTGACCGTAGCCACCCCATCCACCGTGCCAGCCGCCGATATGCCAGCCGTGGGCCGACGCAGCGCTGGGGGCGAGGGCGGCCGCACCGAGCGAGGCCGCAGCGATCAGTCCGAGAGTTACTTTGCGAAACATAGATCTTCTCCGTTGGGTGGGCGCGCGAGCGCTTTGCTGTGTCCCTGCCCATCAGTCGCGACCCTCGTCGGGTGCGTTCAAACGGGTTCCGGAGAATCGTGTTTCAGTCTTGTTTCGTCGGAGACGGCCTTCGTCGAAGCCGGGTCTCTCGATCAGAGCAGCGCAGTGGCTGCAGGCGCACCAGCTCGCCGAGTTGCGAGATGGCTGAGCGGCGGTGTTCCGAAATCGTGGCGCGCTTAGAAGCGGGCGCGATAACCGTCATAGGCGTGAGCGGCCAGAATGCCGGCGCTGAGAAAGCCGAAGAGTGCAGTGACGGTCTCAATCATCGTGGTGGTCCTTTTTCCCCCGCGAACTACAGACGGCACGCGAGGCCGCACAGTCAAAGAGATTCGCAGCCGGCTTTTCATTCGGAGCTGTAGTGATGCGTCGTTGCAACATTTTACGTGGTGGCGCGGAGCGATCGCGGCGCAACGGCGATGACAATGCGGCGCCGGCGAGGCGACGCCAGCCTGGCGCAGGGTTAACGGCCGCTGAAGGCGTATCAGCGCGGGCATGATGAGGGGACATGGGGGATGACCGGGTCGCAGCAGTTCACCTCAGTGGATTTTTTGCTTACATAGGCTTCAAGGAATCGCGCCGGTTGTCTCGCTCCCCGAGCCGCAGGATCGGATGTCGCAAGTGAGGGTCTCCCGTGGCCGATACGTTCAATAACGAGATCAATGTCGGGCCGCCGCCTGTGCCGCTGCGCAAGCGCAGGTCGTTTGGCCCGTTCGGAATTGTCGTCGTATTGCTGATCCTCGCTGGCGGCGGTGGATATCTCTGGCTGAACTACCACGACGCGCTGACTGACCTGGCACAGGCTGTGACAGGAAGCACTGGCCCCAGAGATAGCGCCCCGGTGTTGGCGAGCGCGGCGGAGGGCAGCGTCAGCGCGACTGATTTCGCGGCGTTCCAGCAGCAGACCGGAAGCTCGATCCAGGCTGCTACCGAACTGCTGACGGCGCAGCAGACGGAGTTGAAGCACCTGTCCGATCAGATCCAGGGCCTGACAACCCAGGTCGTTGGACTGGCCGCCAAGATCGATACGCTGCAGGGCAGGGGCGCTCTCGCCCCGCCGGCTCCAGTCGCTGCGGCGCCAGCGCCCCTGGCCGCAGCTCCGACCGCGCCAGTGGCCGCGCGCCCGGCACCCACGGTGCCGCGCAAGCGCCCGGCAGATCGTCCCGCGGGTGCCATCTCGGTCGGTGGCGCTCCGCTCCCGGCGACGCCACAGCCGCCGCGGTGATCCCTCAAGCGATCTAACGCGTCTGGGGTCGTCGTGTTTTTTGGGGCTGCCTGTGGCGGCTGAGATCGGGCGGGCCGCCGACGACCTTGTTTTTCACGAATTCGCATTTCGGGCAGGCGAAGGTGCATCTGTCGCCGCCGCCGGCATCCGGCTCGCTCCGCAGCAACACCATCCGCGCCCGGCACATCGCGCAGCGTGGCGGCTTGAGAGCGCTGGGTGTTTCAGCGCGCGTCGTTGGCTCGGATTGGTCGATCATGTCGTCCGACAGAGGGTAATACTGCGGTGGGCGGAAAGGGGGTCTGTCAAGCAGTACTGATTTTGCGAAAGAAAAGTTTGTTTTCGACGTTCGAACGACGGTCCTGACCACGCGCGAGAACAAGGGAGGTGGTGTCGTACCATAAGCCCCGTACAACATGCGACCGCCGCGACAGCAAACTAGAAGAGCAAGCTGATCAAATTAGATTTTTGGGCTTCGCCGTGATTGCGCCCATTCCGACAGCTATGCCTGCAACGTGGTCAGGCGCTCAAGCAAATAGAAGAATGTTGAGGTAGTCACGCACTACCCGCTCTGGTTGATTCCAGGCCGGTACAACCCTAGGCTGCTCGGATATTCTCGGTAACCGGCGACCTCAGAATATGAAAAGCAAGAAGCTGCTGGGCGTATTCTGGGGCATGGTTGCAGCGTGCGCGTCCGTGATTTTGCAGGGCGGGCTAAAAATTTGGTCTGAGCCGATCATCTGGTTGGCTGGTGACCATGCCTTTTTTCTCGCAGATATGAAGCAACTGATCATGCATCAGGGCTTTTGGTCGAGCGGCGTTACAGGTTTCCCGTTCGGGCAGGTCAACGCTTACTTTCCGACGTTCGAGCCGCTACTCCGGTTGCTGACACTCGCTATAGCTAGTTTTAGTTCTGATGTTTTCACTGCGACGAAGGTCTTCTACATCATCGGCATCGCCGGTATCGGCGCGTCAGGTTACATTTGCCTTCGCTTCCTGAAAATCATGCCGCCGCTTGCTGCTCTCGGTGGCATCGCCTTCGCTGTCTCGCCTTACTTCCAGGTGCGAGCGACGAGCCATGACATGCTGGCGATCTACATGTCTGCGGCATTTGGCGCGGCGCTGGCTGTCCATATCGCCTTGATGGATCGGGAGGCGGAGTTCTTCGCATTCATCCGCAAGCCGTTCTTCATTGCGGGGATCATCGTAGCCTGTACCGGTGGGTTCTACTACGCAGTGTTCTCGCTGATCATGATCGGCGTTGCCTTGACGGGGTTGACGGTTCGCACTGGCGAGTTTCGAGCGCTAATATTCTTTCTTGCGATGTGCGCGACCATCGTTGGCGCGATGCTGGCCATCGCGCTGGGTCCGCATCTTTCGCTCGCGCTTTCGGGCGCTCCGAAGCGAGGTCCTGTTGAGCAATTCTGGCATGGGCTGTCGGTTTCCGATGCGCTCTACACGCTCGACTGGTGGTCGTGGGGGCGAGAACATATAGGCAAGTACGACATCACAAGACCCGTGACGCTGGTGGGCGAGGGGCATCACGAATGGCCGGGTATCATCTTGTCGCTTTCGATACTGGCCAGCCCGATCGTCGTGCTGGCCTTTGCGGGCCGTACACCTAGTGACCGCCGATGGAAGGGGATCGTTTGCGCGTCGGCGCTGATGTGCTTCGGGCTGATATTCGCCAGTCGCGGCGGCGTTGGCTACCTCTTCAGCGAGTTGATATCTCCGTCGCTTCGCGGGCAGTCGCGCATCATGCCGCTGCTCATGCTCATGGCGATTTTCGCGACGCTCAGCCTTATTGAGTGGTTTTGGCAAGCACGCATTTTGGTAACGCGCGGCGTCGCAGTGCTACTGGCACTAGGGCTGTTTGCGGGCAGCTGGCACGTCCGTTTTACGCTCTCGTCCAGGCAGGCATGGATGGCTGATCCAAACACGAAGGCTCTTATTGCCAGCGTGAAGGAGATGCTGGTTGCGAAGGACCGTGCCAAATCGGAGGCCGTACTGCAGTTGCCCGTCACCAACTGGCCAGAGGCTGCATTCCGGCCGGACTATGACTTTTACCCGATGCGCTACGGCTTCTTGTTCGATCGAGCTGATAGCCCAACAAAGTGGAGCTATGGCCTGTCAGATCGGCAGGATGGCTTTAGAGTGTTGAGCAATTCGTTTGCCGTCGGCGCGGCCGACGTAGTCGGCAAAGCCCGGGGATTGGGCTACGACGCCATCCTGGTCGAAAAGCTGGGCTACGATGCAAAAGACCTGTCGATTGTGGTGGCCTCGATAGAGAGCGGATTGTCTCCATCATGCAAGATATTCGACGACAGGATGCGGGCTTTGTACGACATAGGGCACCCCTGCCATCGCTCCCTGCCGCGGATCCAATAACGATAAGACCAGTTCCGCAGCGGACAGCTCTGTCGAACTCCGATGCAAGCCGCGGTGGTAGCGGTCCATTATCGAGGGAGGACGTGAGCGTTTATCTCTGCGGTCCCGATAGGTTCACCTCCCGCTCAGCCCTAAAAACATTGCTGTGCAGGCTGGCAATCCACTGCCGGCCACTGGAGGTAACATTAAGATACCGGATCGCAAGCTGGATCTGCGGTGCAACACTGGTCCAGTAGAACTGGGGAAATTTGTAGACGATGTCGGCTGGCGTTGCATAACCGAGCGCTTTGTTCAGTCCGATCTCCTCGAACTCATGAAACAGGGCATTTGATTTCCTTATGTAATTGGGATCGCCGAGCTGGCCAATCAGATCCGCAGCACGCAACAGCAATCCTTCTTCCTCGTTGAGGTCATCACCTTCTCCGTTTATCGCATCGACGTAGGGAAAGCGCGTGTATTCGATGGCCCGGGCAATCCGGGCGGCGTCGACTTCCTCTACGGCATGGAGCCGCTCAATCACAAAGAGCTTTGAGCGGTCGACATGATAGGGTGCGAGCGCGGCATCGGAGGCTCCAACCGGCAATTCAACTTTGCGCCCGGTAAGGTCCGCAACATAAGCGTCGTCTTCATCGCCTTGGATAATGCCCCGCACATATCCAATGTCATGGGTCAGGCAGGCCATAATGAAGTTCGCATAGTCGGTTGCGGTAGTGGTCCGTTGCAGCGCGCGGCCCGCCAGAATATCGTTCCCGACCAGCGTAACCAGCATGGTATGTTCGATATTATGATAGAGTGCATCACTATTCCCGATGCACTCCAATGCCAGCTTGGCGGCAAAACGCAGCAATTTTATCAAATCGGAATGTGAGGAGCGGAAGCGGTCTTCGGTTTCTCGGGCAAGAAATGAGCCAAGGGCCTGCGCCGTCAGTTGAGGAATTGTGATCATCTCGGCACCCAGTCTTGCCCAGTTGTTGTCATGATCGCCGGGTCCTCAGCGGTATCCTTCAGCCACAGCATCGCGAAAGCCGTGAGTGTCGAAGGCCTCAACGGAAGCTACTGGCGAGACCCCCCTGAGAGTTGATCTGAATCAACGCTCTAAAAGCCGACCTCCCGAAGCGTTCGACGTCGAATAGAGCTGAGCGCCCGCGGTGCGCGCCTCACCGGGCACGGGCTTCATTCCACCCCCTGGCCTGTCGGCGGAACTACATACAGCGTCAACGCAAAGACTGCGTAAATGAAGATGAGCAGGGCGCCAACGAACCAGGCCGAGCGACCGCTGCTCGTAATGAAGCTGGCCGTCACGGTCGCAATCATGACCATGGTGACGGCGCCGGGCCAGAATTGCAGGCTCATCGGAGACGGTCCGACCACATAGCTGAGTAGCACCAGGGCGGGGGCTAAGAACAGTGCAATCTGGGAGGCGCTGCCAAGCGCGATGCTGACGCTCATGTCGAGGCGGTCCTTGCGTGCCGCAGAAAAGGCAACGGCAAACTCGGCGGCGGCCCCGACCATCGAGACGATGATGAAGCCAACGAAGGCAGGGCTCATTCCAAAGGTTGCTGCGGCCTTCTGCACCGACTCGACAAAAATTTCACTCACAAGTGCGACCAGTACAGTGACAACAAGCAGTGTTCCCACCGCAAGGGCAATCGGCCAATGTTCCTCGTCTTCGTCGTGCGCGGCGCTAGCGAACAATTCCTTGTGGGTCTTCAGCGAGAACAGCAGGCCGAGTGCGTAAGCAATGATGAGCAGGATGGCGAGGCCGATGCTGAGCTTCTGCATGACGGTCTCACCCTGCACAAGCTTCAGGTCGGCGACGGCCGATGGGGCGAGCAGGGCGACGGTCGCCATGAGCAGGAGACCGGAATAGAGCCGCGCGCCGGAGCGATTATATTCTTGGACGTGGTAGCGCAGGCCGCCGAGAAGAAGACAGGCACCGAGCATGAAGAGGGCGTTGGTCGCAATCGCACCGGCGATCGACGCCTTCACCAGCATGTACTGGCCGGCATGTAACGCGGCGATCGCAATGATCAGCTCCGTCAAGTTTCCCAGCGTCGCATTGAGCAATCCGCCGACGGCATCACCGGTCTTGGCGGCGACCGCTTCGGTCGCGTGGCTGAGCAGGGCGGCCAGCGGCACGATGGCGAGAACCGAAAGCAAGAACAGCAGCGTATGGGAATGCGGCGCCATTGCTTCCGCGACCAGCACGACAGGCACGAAGATCAACATCCAAAGCAGTGGTGTATGCTGGATTTGCTTGAGCAGGGGTTTCATAGCGGCGCCGTCTCCATATTGAACGCGACGACGGAAACTCCGATCCGATCACGGAACCGGTATTGATCTAGCTCAACAAGACCACCAAGCTGGAAGAACGCGCTATCTGGATGCGCCAAGACCTGTCGATCTCAGATCCTAAGTGAGTTTGAGCACCAGGCTGACGATCTGGGGATCCTTTCGCGGGGCCGCCTTAAAGCCGAATTTCGTGAATATCTTTCGCATCGCGGTGTTCTCGGGCAGAACTTCCGCGGTCAGTTCTTTCAGCCCGGCATCACTCCCGAGTTTGATGAGGTGCCGCATGAGGATCGAGCCCACGCCACGCCCCTGCCATCCATCGACCACCATGAACGCCATCTCGGCCCGGCCTGGCTCGGAAACGATATATCGGCAACCACCCACCAGGACATTCCGGCCAGCTTCCTCAGCGCGCGCAACCAGCGCGACATGATTTTCGAAATCAATGTCCATGAAGAAAGAGCGCTCCTTGTCGGAGAAATGGCGCTTCATGACGAAAAAGCGGCGCTGCAGCGACTGTACGCTGGCCTGCGCCAGCGCGGCGAGCATGTCGGGCTCGTCTTCCGGCCGAAGCGCTAGGATACTCAGCAGGCGGCCATCGCGTAACTGCTCCTGCGCGGCGTAGGTGGCAGCATCGGACATGGGAGCTCCGCTGGCTTGGTCGGGAAACCTGTTCGGCCCGGCGTCGAGCAAAGGGCGACTGCCGGACGGAGGCTTGATCTGGATCAAGACTAGCGGATGACCGCAGCAGCAACGCTTGCGTATCTGAACAGATCAAGGCGTGTCCGTGAGAACACTTCGCCGCGTTTTATCCGGGGACGATGTCATCCAGCTTGTGGTCCGGTTGGGATTGCTGGCCTTGCTGGTGATTTGGACATTCATCGTGATCCGCTCTTTCGTGCCAATTCTGGCTTGGAGCGGTGTCCTTGCGGTGGCCTTCTATCCGGCTTTCGAGTGGCTGGCCAAACTGCTTGGTGGCCGTCCCAAAACGGCTGCGACGATCCTCACAATCGTCAATCTTGGAATTGTGATCGGGCCGGCGACATGGCTGGGTTTGAGCGCGGTGGACGGTGTAAGACAACTCGCCGATGACCTGAGTGCCGGCAATCTGGTCATTCCGTCACCGCCCGAACGCATCAAGGAATGGCGTTTCGTCGGGCCTCAGCTGTTTGAAATCTGGAGCCGGGCATTCAGCAATATCAAGGCGGTGCTGCGCGAGGTCGCCCCGTATTTGAAACCCCTGGCGGGGACGATGCTCACGCTTGCGGGGAGCGCCGGCGTCGGTACGCTCAAATTTCTGCTGTCCGTGCTTATAACCGGTTTTCTCTTCCCCTACGGTCCCCAACTGGCCGCGGGCGGAAGGCGCCTTCTATCCCTCGTCGTTCCCGAGCAGAGCGAACATTTGCTGGATTTGGCGGGCGCGACAATCCGCGCCGTCTCTCAGGGCGTGATCGGCGTCGCGGTCTTGCAGGCCCTGCTGGCCGGCATAGGATTCAAAATGGCCGGCATTCCCAGCGCAGGCCTGCTGGCCTTTGCGGTCATGCTGCTGGCCATCATTCAGATCGGCGGAGCAATCGTCCTTCTTCCCGTGATCATCTGGATCTGGATGGACAAGGATTTCACCACGGCACTGCTGTTGACAGTGTACCTCGGCCTGGTCGGTGTACTCGACAACATATTGAAACCGCTCGTGATGGGGCGCGGACTTACGACGCCGACACTTGTCATCTTCATCGGCGTCATCGGAGGAACTCTTGCACATGGAATTGTCGGCCTCTTTATCGGGCCGATTGTTCTTTCGGTCGCCTGGGAGTTGATGGCGGCATGGATGCATGAGGATCAATCCAAACCGGCGCCGGGGCTAACTGCGGACCCTTGACCTAGATCAACGATGCCTTCGCGCAAAGACCCCTGAATAAGTTTGCGCGACGATGAGGTCGGAACATGTCCAAGGAAGCGTCAAACTTGCCGGGCGGTCCGATGTCCGGGCTCGTTGCCTCGGCAGTGGAATACATGGTCGATGCCGGACAGCGGAGCATGCTGTTCCTGGATGTCATGCGCCAGCGCGGCGATCAGTACCGTGAACATGTCGCGCAGACCGCACCGCATGTACTTCAGTATTCAGCCGAATTGATCATCGATGGTCGCACGCTGAACGACCCCGTGAATTACGCGCTGGTCCGTATCATTCCGCCCGAGGGCGTTGAGATCGATCTCGAGCGGCGGCCATTCATCGTGGTCGATCCCCGTGCGGGTCACGGTCCGGGCATTGGCGGTTTCAAGGCCGACAGTGAAATAGGCGTAGCGATGAAAGCCGGTCATCCCTGCTATTTCATTGGCTTCCTGCCGGAGCCGATGCCGGGACAGACCATCGAGCGCATTGCGCGTGCCGAGGCGCAGTTCATCGAGAAGGTCATCAGCCTGCATCCCAGAGCCGATGGCAAGCCCTGTGTCATTGGAAATTGCCAGGCCGGTTGGGCCGTCATGATCCTGGCATCGCTGCGGCCCGAGCTGTTCGGACCGCTGATCATCGCAGGCGCTCCGCTCGCTTATTGGGAAGGAGTGCACGGCAAGTACCCGATGCGCTATTCGGGCGGCCTGATGGGAGGCAGCTGGTTGACCGCGATGACCAGTGATCTCGGTGCCGGAAAATTCGACGGCGCCTGGCTGGTGCAGAACTTCGAGAACCAGAATCCCTCCAACACGCTGTGGACAAAGCAGTACAACGTCTATTCCAATATCGATACCGAGGCGGATCGCTATCTCGAATTCGAGCGCTGGTGGGGCGGTCACGTCAATCTGAATGCCGAAGAAATCCAGTTTATCGTCGACGAGCTTTTCATCGGCAACAACCTCGCCGCCGGCAAGGTTGAGATGTCGGACGGACGGAAGGTCGATTTGCGCAATATCAGGTCGCCGATCCTGGTGTTCTGCTCGGAGGGCGACAACGTTACACCGCCGCAGCAGGCGCTGAACTGGATCCTCGACTGCTACGCCGATGTGGATGAGATCAGGGCCTATGGGCAGACGATTGTCTATACGGTTCACAAAAGCATCGGCCATCTCGGCATTTTCGTGTCCGGCGGTGTCGCCAAGAAGGAACACACGGAGTTCTCCAGCAACATCGATCTCATCGATGTATTGCCGCCGGGTCTCTATGAAGCAACCTTCGAGGCCAAGGGCGAGGCGACCGCGAGTGCCGACCTCGTCGTCGGTCAATGGGTGATGCGCTGCGAGGCGCGGACGCTTGATGACATCAGGGCCATGGGCGGCAATTCGCCGGAGGACGAGCGGCGCTTCGCTGCTGCCAAGCGTGTGTCGGAGATGAATCTCGCTGCCTACCAGAAGTATGTTCACCCCTGGCTCAAGAATGCAGTGACGCCGCAAATGGCGGAAGTGATGCGCAATCTGCATCCGCTGCGGCTTCAGTATGAAGCTTTCAGCAGCAAAAATCCCTGGATGAGCTGGGTGAAGTCTGCGGCAGAAAGTATTGAGGGGAACCGCAAGCCGGTTTCGAAGGACAATCCCTTCCTGGCGTTTCAGGAGCAGATGGGAAAACAGATCGTTCATGCCCTGGATAGCTGGCGCGACTCTCAGGAAGCGCTCAGCGAGGCAATGTTCCTCAACATTTATGGTTCGCCTGCATTGCAGGCAGCCGTCGGCATTGATCCGGAATCCGAGCCTTCGCGCCGCCGGGAGATGTCGGCTGAACACCGAGCCATGCTTGACAAGAGGATCGCTGAACTCAAGTCCAGGATTGCAGAAGGTGGTCTGCGCGAAGCGACCTTGCGTTCGTTGCTCTACATAGGCTCTGCGCGGGGAATGGTCGATGAGCGAAGCATAGAGGCGCTGCGCCAGGTTCGGCGCGATCAGGCCGAAGCACAAATAACGCTGTCCGAATTCAAGACCCTGGTGCGCGAGCAGTTCTTCATGCTGTTGCTCGATCCGGAAGGCGCCTTGGCGGCCATTCCAAAGTTGTTGCCAGCGGACGGCAATCAGAAGCAATCGGCTTTTGCGGCGATGCGTGAGGTGTTGTCCGCGAGCGGCGAAATCACCGGCGAGCGCGCAGTCAGGCTCAAGCGGATCGCCGGGTTGTTCGGTGTGGAAGCGGGTGGGGTGGCGGCGTCAAACGTTACCCCTTTCGATCCAGAGGCGAGAGCGTCTTAGGGCAGGTTCAGTCAACGCGAAGTGGGAGCAACATGATGTCAGCTGACGCAAGCCAAGCACGATCTCCCAGCAAGTATGATCGATTGATCGCGGCGGCGAAGGCTGTGCCGCCGGTCCCGACTGTTGTCGTGCATCCTTGCGACGAGACTTCGCTGCGTGGGGCCGTCGATAGTGCGCAGGCAGGCATCATCCGGCCAATCCTCGTCGGTCCCGCTCAGAAGATCAAGGACACCGCAGAGAAGAGCGGCCTCGGCATCGCAGGCTTCGAAATCGTCGACGCTGCGCATAGCGACGACTCTGCCGCCAAGGGTGTCGAGCTGATTCATGCAGCCAAAGGCGAGATGCTGATGAAAGGCAGCCTGCATACCGACGAACTCATGCGAGCCGTGACGGCAAAGGTCGGCGGCTTGCGCACCAATCGGCGCATCAGCCATGTGTTCGTGATGGACGTTCCGGCCTATGCCGAGACCATTTTTGTCACAGATGCCGCGATCAACATCTTTCCGGATCTCGCAGCCAAGCGGGACATCATCCAGAATGCCATCGATCTCTACAATCAAGCGGGGTTCGGCCAGTCTCCACGCGTGGCGATCCTCTCGGCGGTGGAAACTGTCACCTCCATGATTCCCTCGACGATCGAGGCGGCAGCGCTTTGCAAGATGGCCGATCGCGGCCAGATCACCGGGGGGGTGCTCGACGGCCCATTGGCATTCGACAATGCCATCGATGTCGAGGCGGCACGGATCAAGGGCATCAAGTCCGAGGTAGCAGGACGCGCGCAGATCCTGGTCGTTCCCGATCTTGAGGCCGGCAACATGCTCGCCAAGAATCTGGCCTATTTCGCCAAGGCCGATGGCGCCGGTATCGTGTTGGGAGCCAGGGTGCCCGTCGTATTGACATCGCGAGCGGACACGGCACGCGCCCGGATGGCGTCCTGTGCCATGGCGTCGCTGTACGCGCATGCGAGGCGTCAACATGCACCAAAAGTTTCCGGGTGATAGTCATGGACACTATTCTCGTCGTCAATGCCGGCTCCTCAAGCGTCAAGTTTCAGATTTTCTCGGTTGAGGGAGAGGGGAACTTACAAAGGCGGATCAAGGGCCAGATCGACGGGATCGGCAGCCGTCCGCGGCTGCGCGCGAATGGCCAGAATGGTGATCCGATGGCCGATCGTGCCTATCCGATCGAGGCTGTTGCAGATGTGCCAGCGGCGATGTCTGTCGCGGGTGCCTGGCTGCGCGATGAACTGAATATCAACCCCATCGCCGTGGGCCATCGCGTCGTTCATGGCGGACCGGATTATGCAAATCCGGTCTTGATCGATCATGGCGTTGTGGGGCGGCTGGAACGATATGTCTCGCTGGCTCCCCTGCACCAGCCGCATAATCTGGCACCGATCAGGACGATTCTAAACAACTTCCCAAACCTGCCGCAGGTCGCCTGTTTCGACACCGCCTTCCATCGCGATCATGATGCGCTGGCGGACTACTATGCGATCCCGCATCAGCTCCATGCCGAAGGCATCAGGCGCTACGGCTTCCACGGCCTGTCCTACGAGTATATTGCCAAGCGCCTGCCGCAAGTCGCGCCAGAGGTCGCTGGCGGGCGCGTGATCGTCGCCCATCTTGGTAGCGGTGCCTCGATGTGCGCGATCAAGAACGGAAAGAGTGTGGAGAGCACGATGGGCTTTACAGCCCTCGATGGTCTCCCGATGGGAACGCGTGCCGGCCAACTCGATCCGGGCGTCGTGCTCTATCTGATCGCGGAAAAAGGGATGTCCGTCTCTAAAGTGCAGGATTTCCTCTATCGGGATTGCGGTCTGAAAGGACTGTCCGGGGTCAGCAATGACATGCGAGAGCTCCAGACCAGCGGCGATCCGCGCGCAACATTTGCGGTCGACTATTTCGTCTACCGGGTCGGCCTCCATATCGGCATGCTGGCGGCTGCACTGCAGGGGCTCGATGCCTTCGTGTTCACCGCCGGGATCGGCGAGAATTCGGCCACGATCCGGGCCCGCATTGCTGAAAAGCTGGCCTGGCTTGGGGGCACGGTTGATCCGACCGCGAATGCGGCAAATGCCAGCAAGATTTCAGGGGCAGACAGCCGCGTTCCGGTCTTCGTCATTCCCACCGACGAAGAGTTGATGATTGCGCAGCACACGCTGACGCTGCTGATGAACCCGAAAATGCAAAATCAGAAACGCGAGAGAGTATCATGACGATTCCGGTATTTCCCGAGACCAGCGTCGCGTTGAAAGGCAAGAAGGGTCTCGTCGTCGGTATTGCCAACGATCAGTCCATCGCGTGGGGCTGCGCCAAGGCATTTCGGGCGCTTGGTGCCGAGGTCGCCGTCACTTATCTGAACGAGAAGGCCAGGAAGCATGTCGAGCCCCTTGCTGTGGCACTGGAGGCTCCGATCTTCATGCCGCTCGATGTGATGGTTGAGGGCGAAACCGAAAAGGTGTTTGAGCGAATTGAGAAGGAATGGGGCCATCTCGATTTTCTGCTGCATTCCATTGCCTTTTCCCCCAAAGGCGCATTGCACGGCCGTGTCGTCGACGTGGACCGCGAGGGTTTCCAGAAGACCATGGACGTATCCTGCTGGTCGTTCATGCGCATGGCGCATCTGGCTGAGCCTTTGATGAAGAATGGCGGAACGATGTTCACCATGACTTATTACGGCAGTCAGATGGTGGTGAAGAATTACAACCTCATGGGCGTTGCGAAGGCGGCCCTTGAGGCCGCGGTGCGCTACATCGCAGCCGAGCTTGGCCCGAAGGGCATTCGCGTGCATGCCATCTCGCCCGGGCCGCTGGCGACGCGCGCGGCATCAGGCATTCCCGAGTTCGATGAATTGATGGACAAGGCCCAGTCGCAGGCGCCGGCGCGCAGTCTTGTCAGCATCGACGACGTAGGGCGGGCGACGGCATTCCTTGCGCTCGACGGCGCCAAGCTGATCACCGGCAGCGTGATGTATATCGACGGCGGCTACCACATTATCGATTGACGCGCGGAGCCTTGCGTCAGCTGAAGTGCAGGCCAATTACTTCCGCGACGCAGGCCGGGCGTTTGCCACCCTCGATCTCGATCGTCACCCGATAGTGGGTGCGCAGACCGTTGGGCGGCACTTCCTCGGCCTCTGCAATGCTGACGCGTCCACGCAATCTCGAACCGGCCGGCACAGGGGAGAGATAGCGAACGCGATCCGCGCCATAGTTCAGCGTGTTTTTCAATCCCTTCAAACCCATCACCGAGCGGATGAACATCGGCGTCAAGCTCAATGACAGCAGGCCATGAGCGATGGTCTTGCCGCCCGGCATCTCTGCCTCCGCGCGCTCCTGGTCGACATGAATCCATTGCTCGTCGCAGGTTGCTTCTGCAAACTTGTTGATGCGATCCTGTGTCACCTCGATCCAGTCGCTGACGCCGATCTCCGTACCGACGGCGGCTTTCAGCTCGTCGAATCCGTTGAAAATTCGCATCGCTATTCGTTCCTGTGCAGGGTTACAGCTTCATTTCTGGGACATTGTCGGGGACTGCGATCTCCGCCTCGGTCACCGCCAGCACCTCGGCGATGCTGATGCCGGGCGCCGTCTCCAGCAAAGTTGCATTGCCGCCCGGAAACGCGATGACAGCCATATCGGTGACCACGAGATCGATCGGCCGCGCCGAAGTCAGCGGCAGGGTGCATCTGGCGACGATCTTGGACTTTCCTTTGGCCGCATGCTGCATGGCGACGATGACGCGCTTGGCGCCGCTGACGAGATCCATGGCGCCGCCCATACCAGGCACCATCTTGCCGGGGATCATCCAGTTGGCGAGGTGCCCGCCAGCATCGACCTGCAAACCGCCGAGCACAGTGAGATCGACATGACCACCCCGGATCAAGCCGAACGACATCGCGCTATCGAAGGTGGCGGCGCCGGGCAGGGCGCTGATTGGCTTGCCACCAGCGTCGGTCAGAAGCGGATGGGCCATGCCTTGCTCTGGGATGGGGCCCGTGCCGATCAGGCCGTTCTCGGACTGAAAGTAGACGTGCAGTCCCTTCGGCACATAATTTGCGACCAGTGTCGGAATGCCGATGCCGAGATTGACGAGATTGCCGGGTCGAAGCTCCTGCGCCACGCGGCGGGCGATGATGGTTTGTGCATCCATGGGTCACCCGTTCGCAACGAGGTAATCGACCAAGGGGCCGGGGGTCATGACGTGGTCGGGCGCAATGACGCCAACCGGAACGATATGTTCGGCGGTGACGATCACGGTATCTGCAGCCATCGCCATGACCGGATTGAAGTTGCGTGCCGTGAGGGCGTAAGACAGGTTGCCGGCATAGTCGGCGAGAAATGCCTGCACGAGTGCAAAATCCGCGCGCAGGGCGGTTTCCAGCAGATATGTCTTCCCACCGACATCGATCCTCTGCTTGCCTTCTTCGACAAGCGTCCCGACGCCGGTTGGCGTGAGTACGCCGCCAAGCCCACAGCCGCCAGCGCGAATGCGCTCGACAAATGTGCCCTGCGGGATCAGATCGACGGTGATCTGCTTGCCGAGCATTTGTTGTTGAGCTTTCGGATTGAGCCCAATGTGAGTCCCTATCATGTGCGTTATCTGGGCGCCGTCGAACAGCTTCCCGACGCCTTTTCCGGGCGTGGCTGCGTCGTTGCTGATGAGGGAGAGGTTGGACTTCTTCTGCCGTACTAGCTCGTCGAGAAGGCGCTCCGGCGTGCCGACACCCATGAACCCGCCGACCATGATGCTTGCGCCGGCCGGGATCACCGCAATGGCTTCTTCCAGGGAAACGGCCTTCATGAGGGAGCTCCGGTCGACAGGCGATCAAGAGGGAGCGACGATGCAGAAGTGTTGGTCCATGACCCCCACGCTCCTTTGATCTGCGTCAAGACTTCCGATCATTTCCTTCGCGAATGGAAATGCCGACGCCCTCGAGGGCATCCGCCCAGAGCTCGCGAACCTGGGTATGTCGTTGTTCGAGGGCGACGCTCACGGTGTCGCGGAAGGGCGCAAGATTAGAGCCCTTCAAAACAAGAATCTGTGCCTGCAACAGACGGCCGCTTTCAAACTCAATACGGCGCAGGGCCGTGACGAACGGATCATGCGCGTTGGCATCGACCGGCAAGAGGGCTGCCGGCCGGATGCCAGCATGTATGGCATGTGCGCGGGCGGCGAGATCGCCCGCCAGCGCCAGGGATTGATCGGGAATGCCCTCGATCGGCTTTGGCAGCCATGTTGCTTCCCAGGATCCCACCAGATAGCTCAGGGCAAAATCGGGAGTCCATGATGTGGCACGCAGTAACAGGGAGACCATCTCGGTTTCACGATAAAACTGCGCATTCAGTTCAGTTTGCCATGCGGAATCCAGCTTGAGCGGTAAGGCAAACGCGAACTGCCGCGCCAGCGCGCCATGGGCCGAGACCAGGAATGCAGCCACGCGCGTCTGCTGATGCGCGGGCACGCAGCCATTGGTATCGAGTGGCCCGAAGAACCCGCTCATCGTATCATTCCCTGTACCGGAATGGCACGCAGGTGGTCGTAGCCGTCGGGAAACGGCATGATCTCGCCACCGGCTTCCTCTGGTGCAACATAGACAGCCTTTTTGCCTTGCCAGCGACCTGCCAGCACATCCTCCGCAAAGCGTGCGAGCAGGTCGGCGGTGAGTGCTGGCTTCTCGAGCGTGAAGGCGTGATAGGCGCGCGGAATGATGACGAGCGAGCTATCGGGAATTTGCATGCGCAGGGTTTCGTGAAGCGGGCGTGGCGTCAGAAAATCGAATTCTCCATTCAGGATCATCGTCGGCACGCGGATCTGGGGCAATTGCGACGTCAGCGGCTGGAAATCGAGGAAGGACTCCATCAGATTCTGCAGCGCGTAAACGTCATTGATCAGCCAGCCCTGACGCTTGACCTTGTCGAGCGTTTTGACAACCGGCTGCAGCCATTGATCGCTGACATTCATGGGCAGCAAGAGGTCCTGAAGATAGCTGGTGCCGCCCAGGATCAATCCGGTACGCAGGGCATTGCCAAGCAGATAGAGTTGAGGCGGGAGCTCTGCAAAGCAGCTCATTGGCACGAGGCCGGCGAGCCGCTGGCTGTGTTCGATGGCATAGCGTAGTGCGATGAGACCGCCGAAGCTGATACCTCCAAGAAAAATCGGGCCTTCACCTAGTTCTTCGATCAGAAGGTGGAGTGCCGCGACGTGATCATCCTGACGGATAAAGAGCGCGGGTTTATCGGACGCACCTTGACCAAGCAGATCGAATGTCGCAACGCGGAAGCGCCTTGCGATTAGTGCGTCGCGATAGGCGGTCCACAATTCGGCATATTGGGTCAGTCCGTTGACCAGAACATAGACAGGTGCGTCCTCCGGGCCGTCGAGTTCATAACGTATCCGATACGAACCATACTTCAGGAACGGCATTGCGCTGACCGGTTGGCGATTTGATCGCTGCGATACTCAACTCCCGAAATTCGATTCCGTTGAGCTAGATCAAGCCTTTCCGGACAGTCCCGCCCAACACTTTTACAAAACACCATTGGGAGGACGCTGTCATGACCGGGGCAGATGCCGTGAAACGTTGTGCTGTCAGCCTGATCATTCTGCTGGTTGGCACAGCGATAGCCGCCGCGCAGCCCTTCACGCGCCGCTCATCGCAAGTCCAGCATGATGGATTGAAGAAATACTACGAGATATCGAACTTCCGGCTGGGCGGTAAGTATGACCTCAACGATCCCGCCAAGTGGGAAGACGGCGGCGAGGGCGGGGTCACGCTGGAGTCCCTTGGTGGCGGTAAGCTACGCACGGCCTATGTCGCAGTCGGAAATCCGCGCCGCAACGCCGCCGGTGAGATCACCAACGCGGTGGTCATCAATTCCTACTATTCCGGCGACTCCACCGACATGTACGAGCAATGGGTCAAGGGCGCCGCGCTATCAGGTGGCGTACCGATCATTGGTCCCGGACGACCCATCGATACCGACCGCTACTATGTTGTCATGGTCGATCCATTGGGGACCTGGGGCGCCAGCAAGCCTTCGGACGGTCTTGGCATCAAATTTCCGCAATACAGCTACTTTGATATGGTGCAGGCCAACTATCGGATGTTGCGCGACCATCTGAAGGTCGCACGCGTGGCGCTGGTCGCCGGCGTCTCGATGGGTGGCACGCAGACCTATGTTTGGGGCGTGTTGCATCCGGAGTATATCGGCGCGATCATGCCGATCGGCGGCACCACGCAGTCCGATGCGGGGGACCCGGTTGGCAACTGGACGTTCCAGCTCATGACGGCCGCGATCCAATCCGACCCCGTCTGGCAATCGACCAAGGGCGACTACTACAAGCTACCGAAGGAGAAGCACCCGCTGCCGGGCATGGCCTTCGGTTGGTCGGTGCTAGGTCTGACCGGCTATGATTTCGGCTACAGGACGAACCAGAGTTTCGCGTCGGTCCAGCCCGAGGTTTTCTACTGGGACCCGCCGAATGAGAAAGCCGGTCTCAATGTGAATAACCGCTCCAAGATGTATGATGCGGTCGATCTGGTCTGGCGCAACCGCGTTGGCGAAACCTACAATATCAATGAGAACCTCGGGCGTATTCAGGCTCGCACGTTGGTGATGCATATCACCAACGACCTCTGGCTGAATTTCAAGCTTGCCCAGCGCGCCGTCGATCGCGTTCCCGGCGCAGACCTCATCTCCGAGGAGAGTCCGGTTGCTCATTACGGTGTGTTTCCGATCATCAACAATCGCAAGAACGATCCGAAATTCGTCGCGTTCATGGACGATGTGGCGAGCCTCGATCGGGCGCAGCAGTTTGTCGACAAGAATTATCGTATTCCCCGCGTTGCCGAGAACATCGACAAGACCAGATCGTTCTGGAAGGACTACGTGACCTATCCCTATCCGGTCAAATATGCGACCGCGAAGGACAAGCGTGGGACGTCCTGGCAGATCGGCTACATGGACGAATATGCCGGTACAGACAGGGATCCGAAGGTTCTTGTCATCATTCATGGCAAGGGTGCATTTGGCGGGCATTACGGCAATGTTATGCAATATGCCTTGCGCAGCGGCGTGCGCGTGATCGTTCCCGACTTGCCTCATTATGGCATGTCCGGGCCCGGTAATCTCGACAAGAGCCCGGCGCGCACCATGCAGGATATGCGCGAGGTGATCTATGATCTCGTCGTCAACCAGCTGGGCGTCAAGAAGGCGCACTACCTTGGCCACTCTCTCGGCGGCCAGTTTGTGATGGGCTACGCCTTGACCTGGCCCGACGCGGTGCAAAGTCTTGCGCTCGAAGCGCCTTCCGGTCTTGAGGAATATCCGCGCGACGTCACGATCGCCAAGGACAAGAAGGCGCGTCTGTTCGATGAATCCTTCGGCCGCGACTTCGCCAAGTGGAAGCAGACATGGGATCAGACCGGGATCCTGGCCGCAGAGATCGCCCGGCCAGAGGAGGGCATCCGCGACTTCTTCTACTTCAAGAAACGCGATCCGGAGACCGGGGCCGTGTCAGCTGCGAAGAGCGGCTACTTCTTCAGCGACAGCGAATATGCCCGCTTGCATACCGAGCAGCGGGTCGGGCTCACCAAGGGTAACCCGAAGGAGCTCGAGCAATGGTGCAACGTCTTCATCTTCGATATCTACACCATCGGAGCTGAGCTGCAGCAGGATGATCCGAAGAACCTCTACGAACGGCTGACCGAGATCAAGGCGCCGATCTTTCTGGCGTTCGGCGACAAGGAGCCGTTTATCCCGACGCCTGCCTTCAACGGGCTGACCGACCTTGGACGCGACGTCATCACGCCGTTCATGTCGCGTATGACCAATGCCGGCAATCGGCCGATGCTCAAGATCTATCCGGAGACCGGACATTTTATCCACACGGATAACCCCGTTGAATATTCCGCCGACGTCGTGGACTTCGTGACGAAGGGAAAGGTCGATACCAGCTCGCCGCTCGGGACGGATCGCATGATCAGGGGCGCCGTTGCGTCGGTGCTCCCGGTGGCGCCGACACCGCCCGGTGCAGCCCCGACCGCTGGTCTAAACAAATAGGTCCGGCTCATGCCGAGAGTACAGGCGGGCGAGGTTTCACTGGGCTGGCGCGAATGGGGAGCGGGCGATGTCACCGTGATCTTTCTCCACGGCAATCTCGCCAGCAAGGACTGGATTGAACTGGCCGCACCTCTGTTTCCGTCAGGGCTGCGTGTGATCGGGATCGACTGGCGCGGCTGCGGCGACAGCGACCGACCGGAGCCTGCAAGCGACTACAGTAATTACTCCATGCAGCAGCACGCCGAGGATATGCTCGCTGCGCTCGATACGCTGGACATCAGGTTCTGCCATCTCGCAACGCATTCGACCGGCGGCATCATTGCGGCGCGGATGTTGTTGATGCAGCCGCAGCGGTTCGGGCGAGTATTGGCCCTCGATCCGGTGACGCCGCTGGGATTGGCCTTTAACGCCGATCAGATCGGGCTTTTCCGGGCCATGATGGCAAGCAAGCAACTCACGCGGACGGTGATGGCCACCGCGGCGTCCTCGCTCTTCGTGCCGGAGAGCATGGCGCCGAACGCGATCCCACGTTTCCGCGAGGGGCTTGGTGAAATCCGGGCGCTGTTCGACCGGATCATCGACCAGACATTTGGCGTGTCTGAAGGCGTCTGGATTGGGACGCCGATCAATCTCAACCGTGAGAAGGAAAGCGGAGAACTGGAGCGCCGCATGCCGGAAATCCGGCATGCGCATCTGGTGCTCTGGGGCGAACGCGACGGGTGGATTCCATTGCCCGATTTACGGACCATGGCAGCGACAATGCCGGATTGCCGGCTCGTCGTCGTGCCCGGCATCGGACATTCGATGAATCTGGAGGTGCCCGCGCTATATGCCGGTTACTTCGGCGCCTGGTTTGGTGCTCTACGATAATCGCAGACCTATCACAGGAGGAGGACGCAATGACGAGCCAGAACACAATCAACGACAACGTCAGGGCGCTGCTGACCGAAAACCTTGGCAAGCTTCGGAAGGCAAGCGCCGATTATTTTCAGATGCTGGAGAAGAGTTTGGCCTCGTCGCAGCTACCGACCGCTGAACACGCGAAGCAGTATTGCGACCACATGCAGCGCAATGTGATGGCGACCTTCGACCTCTGCGAACAGTTGATTCACGCCAAAGATGTGCAGGACACGATGAAGATTCAATCCGAATTCTTCCAATCGCAGATGCGGTCATTGACAGACCAAGCCAAGAGCATCGGTGAATCGACAATGAAGGCCATGACCGGCGCGTTTACGCCGAAAAGCTGAATACGGCCGGTCAATACCCCGCAGGCTAGGCAGGTTATGGCGCTTCAGTTCGTTGTCGGCTTGATCGTATCCGTGACCACAATCGTGATCCACGCGCTGGTGACCGTCGGCGCCGTGGACATTGCGCGCAAAGCCGGCTTGCGACATACGGTGCGACCGAGAGTTCACCTCATGGTCGTGATGGTCGAGGTGGCAGCCGTGCTGATGATTGCGCACACGCTGGAAGCGCTTGCCTGGGCGTTGGCCTACGCAATAGTCGGTGCTGCGCCGGAGGGGAGCGATCTGCTCTATTTCGCTTTCGTGAACTATACCACTCTTGGTTACGGCGACGTTTTACCGGTGCAGGCCTGGCGGCTGATCGGGCCGATAACTGCCATGAACGGCATACTCATGTTTGGCTGGTCAGCCGCAGTCCTGTTCGAGGTGCTGCGCAAGACACTGGATCATCTCGCCAGAATCGGTGCCCCTGGCTTCAACTCTGAAGATCGAGACTAGCGAGCCGATTCCGGTCCGTGAGCACGATCTGACGTTGGGTGTTGCCGATAAAGCTGAGGGTGCCGAGTTCATGCAGCCGAGACAATACGCGTGAAACAGTTTCCAGCGTCAGGCCGAGATAATCAGCAATATCGCGGCGCGACATCGGCAGCGCCATAATGTCGGCGGCCGTCAGCCGCTTGTCCATTTCAAGCAAGAAGGCGGCGACCCGTTCCAGCGAAGTCTTGCGGCCAAGCAGAAGCATATGGTCTTCCGCATGTTGCAGGTTGCTTGTGGTCATGCTGAGCAGATTACGGGCGACCATGGCGTCATTTTCAGCGACGATCTCCAAACTTTGTCGCTTGATGAGGCGGACGGTGGTGTCGACAATCGCTTCCGCTGTGAACCGATGCTCTCCACCGTTCTCCAATCCGAAAATATCGCCGACGAGATGAAATGCGCCGATCTGTCGACGGCCATCGGAGAGGAGTTTGTAGCTTCGTACGGCGCCAGATTTCACCTGGTAGACGTATTCTGCAGGCTCTTTCTCACCGTAGATCTCAGAGCGCTTTTTATACGTGAATTCATTCAGACTGACGATGGGATTTGAAGCGCTGTCCAGGCCGAGGTCACGGAGAGAGTTTGCGCGTGGCGTCGGGCTCATTGTCGTGCGAGCAAACATGGTCCACTCCTCACTTTTACTGAACGGCCTTCCATAAATTCTGCACTGCGACAAAAACAACATGTTTTTACCGCTCGCGCTGAAGTAGATTTAAGAATAAGCTGGAACCTGCGACCATTGTCTCAAGGTTCATTGCACCAAAGAACGACATAACGGTGCGTTATACGGTGCTTAGGATAGGAGGCGATGCCTCCTCGCGACATGCATATTTCGATCCTGAATGCGTTCGGCCCATTTTCGGTATCGTATGGACAATGACGCGTCGATGAGAAGGTCAGGCGCGATGCGTAGGACGTTCGACCAGAATTGATGCTTCAGCAGTGCCTTTCGCCATATTGATCGGAGTTCGAGTAAAATGCCGGGCCTCGTTCACGTTGTAGACGACGATGCTTCGTATCGAACAGCGATCGAGCGGCGGCTGAAAGTGGCCGGCTATGAGGTAGCTGTATACGCATCAGCGACACAGTTGCTGGATCAAATGCCGTTCAATGTGAGGCCGGGGTGCATTCTGCTCGATGTACAGATGCCCGGTTTGAGCGGTCTGGAGTTACAAAGTCAGTTGACCGAACTCGGCTCCAGCATGCCGATCGTGTTCGTCACCGCGCACCTCGACGCTGCAACGATTGTGCAGGTTATCAAGGCCGGTGCGGAAGACTTTTTGACGAAGCCAGTGACGTCGGAGCAGCTGATCGATGCGATCGAGCGTGCGTTGCTGCGCCTGGAGGCGGAAAACGGGCAACGCAACGAGCTTGCTTCATTTCGCGGGCTCTTGTTGTCCCTCACACCGCGGGAACGGCAGGTGTTCGACTTGATGGTACGGGGGAAGATCAACAAGCAGATCGCCTATGAGCTAGGAACAACCGAGCGCACGATAAAGGCGCATCGCCATCAGGTCATGGAGAAGATGCAGGTCGTTTCGTTTGCAGAGCTCGTTTCCGCCGCCGAAAGACTTGGTATGCGGGGATGAAGAAATGCCGATGTCTGTCTGATTGCGGATTCCGGTATATTCATTCGTCGATATCCTGTTCAAACGTCTGCGCCGGAGAGCCGTTGTAAACGGCCGAAAACGGGCTGAGCGGTATCGATGTGGTGAGTACCAAGAGGCTTGAATCCACGAATTGCAGCCGGAGGATCCGCCCCTGGTTCATCTCTTTCATCAGCGGGGAAGGGGCTTTCGCGCCTGCGACACAGGCGTTTGTCAGGCACCAGGTATAGGGAAAACGGTGAGGCTTGCCCTGGTCGATGACGAGTTCGACCGGGTTCGGCAGGTACATTCCGACTGGAGAGAATATCTGTATCCGCCTGGCGGCATCGCCTTCGCGCTCTGTGATGTCGAGCCGGACAGCCATTTGACCGGTCGAAAAGGTCCCGGTGATCGACGTGCGACAAAGCACCTTTGCCCCACCGGGCTTGAAGCAGACTTTTTTCCAGTCCCCAAAAGTAACGTCCTTAACCTCGCGCTGACCACGGGGGCGCATTTCCGCGCCTGTGAGGGCAGGCGTCGAGTTCTGTTGAGACACGGCGGATTGGTTGAATACAATGATCGTAGGTACAGCTAGAAGTAGCGCCATGAATAGATGCCCTTCATGGCTGCGGTGTCGCTCGTTGCGGTGCGATCCTGTCACAGCTGTCCTCCGGCGTCGGCTGTCTTATTTCCGGCTATCCAGGAACTTCGCCACCAGCGGCGACCAGATCGGGATAGCTTCGGGTGAGCCTATGAAGAAATGCCCCTCGTTTCCGAATGGTGGCATCAGATGATATTCGGCTTGACCACCAGCTGCGGTGAAGGCCGCATGCATACGCTTTGATAGCGCCGGGCCGAAAAACGTATCGTTCTCGATATAAATCCACAGCATCGGGGTTCGCGACGTGCGACCGAACTCTGCCGTAGCCTCAACAAGTTTATCCGGGGCGCAATTGTTGTTTGGCTTGCCGTCAACGCGGCCGCCACGGCCGGCTGCAAAGGTGATAATCGCCTTCACCTGCGATGGATTGACACTCGATAGGGCAATAGAGGCCCAGCCGCCGGCGGATTGCCCGACGACGATGACATCATTCGGCACGATCTGCTTCGCGGCGGTCAGATAATCGATAATCCAGAGATCTACTTTTGCGACCGCACGGCCGGCATCGCGAAAATTGGGATTGGTGCATTTTCCGACTTTGGAGAAGAACGGACCGAAGATCCCGTGCTCGGGAATGTCGATAGCCGATGCGCCATATCCGCTTCCGACCGGGGCCACCACGAGATAACCCCGCCTTGCAAACCATTTGGCTGCATCGCGGAATTCGACGAGTGGAAAGAAGCTGCGGTCAGTTGGATTGAGAGCGACGCCGTGGTTCATGATAACGAGCGGAAAGGGGCCGTTGCCTACGGGGCGCACCAGGTAAGCGAACATCGGCAACGGCAGCGGTAGGACCCAGAGTTCTTCCTGAATGCGCGCAGCGTCAGGCGTTTCCGCGGCTTGCGTCGACTCCGCGGAGGCAACGAACGCGAGGACCGCCATCACGATGATCCGCTGGATGATAAGCATGCTCGGCTTAGCCCTGCATTTTGGTATTGCGAGCTGACCGCAGAAAACTCCTAAACAGTTGATTCAGATCAACCTAAGCATGTGGGAAGCCGGCGTTTGTTGGCTCGATGTGGTTCAATATGTATGTGGCTCACGTCGGCAATCCGCCGATGCGCCGCGAAGAGAGCCTGCTGGTCGCGCTGCTGCTGGGCTTCGCCGGTGGCTATCTTGACGCCTATACCTGGATCACCCACGGCGTTCTGGCGAATGCGCAAACCGCCAATCTGGTCTTCTTGTGGGTGAACGCGATGGTTGGGAAGTGGGAGGAGGCATTCCACTTCGTGCCATCGCTTTTTGCATTCATGGTCGGCGTTGTGCTCGCCGCGTGGCTGCGCCGCATTGCTGGCGATCGAGCTGGCCCAATCAGCATCCTCGTCGAGATTGCCGTTCTTGTCCTTGTCGGTGTGTTGCACAATCGAATGCCCGATATCGCTGGCACGCTGGGCGTCTCGATGGTGGCCGCAATGCAGACATCAGTTTTTAACAAGGTCGAAGGGGCAAACTACAGTTCGGTGATGATAACGGGAAATCTTCGCCAGGCAATTGACGGCGTATTCGCCCTGGTGGTCGGGGATTCGCAGGTCGGCTTGTTACGGAAGTCCTGCATCTTTATCGGGGTTTGCGCCGCATTCGGTACGGGTGCGGCTGTGGGGGCCTTCATTACAGAGAGGACGCCAGCGGTCGCATTGACCGTTCCTGTCGCCGCGTTGTTGCTTGTTCTTTTGCGTTGCGGCCGAATCCGCACCGCTCACTCAGGATGGCGTTGATCGAAGGAGGCGGGCATGAATTCGCGAGGGATCTTTCCGCCAGCGCAGTGGCTTTCCGGATACAAGGCGGACTGGATTCGTTACGACATGATTGCGGGCGTCACGCTTGCCGCCTACGCGATCCCGGTATCGCTCGCCTATGCCGCACTTGCTGGTCTGCCGCCACAGGTCGGCATCTACGGCTACATGTTGGGCGGCATAGGCTATGCGTTGCTGGGGTCTTCGCGACAACTCGCTGTCGGCCCCACTTCGGCGATCTCGCTAATGGTCGCCGCCACGGTCGGAGCGCTCGCTGCGGGCGACGCGCTTCGCTATATGCAGATTGCGAGTATAGCGGCCTTGGCCGTTGCGTGCCTCTGCGTGATTGCCTGGATTTTCCGGCTAAGCATGCTGGTGCGCCTGATCAGCGACAGCATTCTGGTCGGCTTCAAGGCTGGCGCCGGCCTGACCATCATCATGACGCAGTTGCCGAGCCTGTTTGGCGTTGCCGGCGGCGGACGAAATTTCTTTGATCGCGTTGTTACACTTGTTTCGCAACTCGGCGGCACACAGTGGATCGTGCTTGCGATCGGGCTTGTTGCGATCCTGCTGCTTCAGGGCGAACGTCTATGGCCCGGCAGGCCGGTGGGACTTGCGGTCGTGATCCTCTCGGTCATTGTCGCAACGGTGCTCGGCTTGCCGGCTCTCGGCATTCCCGTCACCGGCGAAATTCCCAAGGGCTTGCCGAGCATCGCCGTGCCGACCTTCGGGTTGCTGGAGTTCGACGAACTGTTTCCTCTCGCTGCCGGCATTATGTTGCTTGCTTATGTCGAAGGGGTCGCGGCTGCACGCAGTTTTGCGGCGAAACACGGTTACGTCATCGATGTGCGACAGGAGTTTTTGGGGCTGGGTGCGGCGAATATGGCAGTAGCGTTCGGCCACGGCTATCCCGTTGCGGGAGGACTATCGCAATCCGCCGTCAATGATCAGGCCGGCGCGAAGACGCCACTCGCTCTCATTATTTGTTCGGGCACACTGGCCATCTGCCTGCTCTTTCTCACGGACTTGCTGACTAATTTACCCAAAGCGGTGCTTGCCGCGATCGTGTGCACGGCGGTTTACAGACTGATTGATATTGCCGCGCTTACGCGAATGTGGCGCATCAGCCGGATCGACTTCTATGCAGCAGCGATTGCTCTCGTGTCCGTGCTGATGCTGGGAATCCTTCAGGGTATCCTGCTGGCAGCACTGGCCTCCATTTTCCTGTTACTGGCGCGCGCCTCGCAGCCGAACGTCGCAATTCTGGGGCGCCTGCCAGGAACAGGCCGATATGCCGATAGTGCGCGACATTCTGACGTGGAGCCCATTGCTGGTGTGCTCGCTTTCCGCCCGGAGGCCTCGTTACTCTACATCAATGCGGAGACGGTGATGGAAATCGTGTTGGCAAGGGTTCGGGCATTGCCGGACACCAAGACTGTTGTCTGCGGCCTCTCGTCGTCGCCCTTCATCGATCTCGCGGGCGTAAAAATGCTTCACGACCTCCATGGCCAGCTTGTTTCTCGCGGCATCGCCTTCGAGATCGTCGGCGCTCGCGGCCAGGTTCGGGATGTCTTGCAAGCCGATGGTTTTGCGGAAAAGACCGACAGTGCCAATTGGACCCGCAGGATGGATAGTATGCTTGGCGATCTGATGTGAAAGCGATCTTGTTGCGCTGCGACGCGGATCGTCGCTCATAAGGCTTGGTTGCGTTGACTTGGATCAACAGACGTTTGTCGGAATGGCACAAGGATCGGCCGAATTAATCGACACCCCGGAGGTACGACATCTCCAGGAGTGACTACACCATACCGCCCTTTATCGTCCGGGCGATCGGATAGTTCGCGATGATCCTGGCTCAATAGCTCAGTCTCACAACCAGAAGGGAATGAAAGTTATGCGAAAGTTCAGCCTCTATGCAGTTGTCGCCGTCGTACTCGCTGGAGTCGCAGGTTTCAGCACGCCGTCGCGCGCCGATATGGGCCAGGTTGCCGTGATATTCACCAAGGGCGGATTCATCGTCGGGGTTGGCGGCGGCGAGGGCGTGCTGAAGTATCGCGGCAAGACGTATCCATTCACGGTCTCGGGTATGAGTGTCGGTTTCACGATTGGCGCCTCAACCACCAAGCTTGTCGGTCGTGCGATCAATTTGAGAGGGCCGGCGTCAATCGAAGGCAGTTATGCGGTGGTTGGAGCGGGTGGCGCGGTGGCGGCCGGAGCCGGAGGTGTGCAATTGCAGAATGGCAATGGCGTGATCCTGCAGCTCAGCGGCCCCAAAGTCGGCGCCGAAATATCCGCTGCCGTCGGTGGGGTCACGATACGGTTGAAGTAGGCAGGAGCCGAACGGGTCGCGCAGTACGCGGCCCGTTCGCTTCAGTACCGGGTCTCGACGAATTTCATGCGGCGCAAGCCGGCCTGATCGTTGTAGCGCCCCTTATTGGATCGCTTTGCCAGCTTGATCTTCTTTCGCGCGATCTTCTTGTAAGGGATCGTCTTGAGGATATGCCAGATGATGTTGAGCCGGGCTCGCCGCTTGTCGTCGGATCGGACCAGTCGCCATGGCGCATGCTTCGTATCGGTCGCGTTGAACATCATGTCGCGTGCTCGGGAATAGTCGTACCAGCGATTGAACGACTCAGTGTCCATCGGGCTTAGCTTCCATTGCCGTAGCGGGTCATCGATGCGCGCCTTGAACCGTTGCTCCTGCTCCTCCATCCCGACCTCAAGCCATAGCTTGATCAGGATGATGCCAGCATCCACTGCAAATTTCTCAACCAGTGGGCACAATTCGAGGAAACGTTTGTGTTCGGCCGGGCTGCAGAAGCCCATGACATATTCGACGCCGGCGCGATTGTACCAGCTGCGGTCGAAGATCACGATCTCACCGCCCGCCGGGAATTGCTCGATGTAGCGCTGAAGAAACAACTGGGATTTTTGCCTGTCAGACGGCGCGGGCAGGGCGCAGACGCGGAAAACCCGCGGGCTCACTTTTTCTGTCAGGGCCTTGATCGAGCCGCCCTTGCCGGCGGCGTCGCGTCCCTCAAAAATCACGATGACTTTCAGGTTCTTCGCCTTCACCCATTCCTGCAAATGACAAAGTTCGACCTGAAGCTTTTCCAGCTGCTTCTCGTAATCCTTGCGCTTCAGCCGCTCCGTCGGGACGATAGCTGACATGTCATGGCTCCATGATCAGTCTGGAACGAGCAAACGCTCAATCTCCCCAGGAAATGGTGATGCCGATGTCGCCGGGCATGCCGCCGGGATAGTCGATGGTCTGGTAACCGATGCGATAGCCGCGCGGCTGCAGATAGTCGCTCCAGAGCTGGAAGATCTCAGCTGGAATTCCCGTTAGCGTTTTTTCCCACCCCTTTTCTTGCTGATTAATGGCCCGGCCCTTGTCGGTGCACAGGGAGTTGGGAAAGCGGTAGACCTGAACTTCCGTCAAGCCGTTTCGCACTGCCCGCTGGATGATGGTTGAGGCCAGCTGGACTTTCTCGGCTTCGCTCTTCCCGGACGGCTGGCTGAGCCGTTCGATCAGAGCGCGCTTTTCAGCGTCAGCAGCGGCGGCGATGCGCGCATATTGGTCAGCCGCCTCGGCCTCTTTAAGCGCCGCCTCTTTGCGGATCTGGGTGGCAGTAGGGATGAGATCGTCGATGCTGCGAGACATGATTGAAAGCTCCTGGTGGCTGTCGGCTTCAACGCTGCCGCAAGGTTAGGTACGGCCGGCCGCACTTTGTTGATCCAAATCAAGCTGACCGCGCCGTGGGAAGGCACGGTGCAGAACGCGGCTGCGGAATGTTTGGGCCAGCGGCAGGGAGAGAAGATTTGAGCGGAGAGATGCACCCGGCAGCTCCTCATCACGTGCCATTTTTCGTTCCCGGCGCTGACGGAGCGGATACCCTCATGGTGGTAATGGGGGTTTTCCTCGTTGCGACCGTGCTGTGGGTGGGTACGCTGTATTGGAAACTGCACAGCCTTCCCGAACGTATGGCGCACAAGACGCACAAGATGCAGTTCGAGATTGTCGGCGTGCTTGGCCTGATCTCGCTCTTCACTCACATGCATATCTTCTGGGTCGCCGGCCTGCTGCTCGCGATGATCGACCTGCCGGATTTTGGTACGCCGGTGCGCAGCCTTGCCGACTCTGTCGAGCGCATCGCGAACGCTACGGCTGGCGCGCCTTCCGCTGAATCGGAGGCCGAGCCTGCACCCGGCGGCAAGGCCGGTAGTCAGCCCTCCTTGAAGGAAGGGGTGCACGACCATGCTTGAACTCATGATCTGCTCGCTGGTGACGATCCTGCCTGATTATCTCTATCGCCGCTACCGGCAGGGCAAGCGGTTCGGCAAAGAGATCACGTTCTTCTCTGTCTGGTACGAGCTGAGGTGGGGGATCACCGGCTGCCTGATGCTGACGATCGGGCTGATCACGATGATCTTCTATTTTCATCCGTCGACAACGTCAGCGGCGATCTACTTCCGGACGGTGCCAATTCTCCCTGAAGGCTCCGGCCGGGTCGTCGAGGTAAATGTCGACTTCACTGCCGACGTCAAGAAGGGCGACGTTCTGTTCAGGCTGGACAGTTCGAAGCAGGACGCGGCATTGGAAACCGCGAAGCGAAAGATCGCTGAGGTGGAGGCGTCGCTTATTTCGGCGCGAGCCGACGTTGCCAAAGCGGATGCCCAGATCGGGGAAGCGAAGGCGGCCTATCAGCAGGCGAAAGACGAGCTGGACGTCAAGACCGAGCTGCAACGTCGAAATCCCGGTATCGTGCCGCAGCGCGATATCGAAAAGCTGCAGGTGCTTGTCGATCAGCGGCAGTCCGGTATCGATGCTGCGGCAGCTGTCAAGGAATCGTCACTGCTGCGCGTTTCGACACTCCTGCCGGCCGAGAAAGCGAGCGCCGAGGCCGCGCTGGCGCAAGCGCAGGTGGATGTCGATAAGACCTATGTGCGCGCAGGTATAGATGGCCGCGTCGAGCAATTTCTCGTTCGCCCAGGGGACGTCGTCAACCAACTCATGCGGCCGGCTGGAGTCCTGATACCGGAGGGCGCGGGCCGGCGCAGCTTGCAGGCGGGATTTGGCCAGATCGAGGCCCAGGTCATGAAGCCTGGCATGATCGCGGAGGCGACATGTATCTCGAGACCCTGGACCATCATTCCGTTGGTCGTCACAAGCGTGCAGGATTTCATCGCCGCCGGTCAGTTCCGGAGCGGCGAGCTTTTGATTGATCCGCAGAACTTGCAAAGGCCTGGTTCGATTCTCGTCTTTCTGGAGCCGCTCTTCAAAGGCGGTCTTGAGGGAGTGACGCCGGGCAGTACCTGCGTCGTCAATGCCTACACCAGTAACCACGACGAAATTGCCAACCCAAAGACCGGCGCGTTGAAGGGATTTGCGCTGCATGCAGTCGATGCGACCGCGCTGGTGCATGCATTGCTGCTTCGAATCCAGGCGTTGTTGTTGCCAATCAAGACGCTCGTTCTGAGCGGTCACTGAGAGGGGATCAAATGATTGCGCTTCAAAAGTCGGTCGTTGCGACGTTTCTTGTTTCCGCAGCGTTGCTGTCGTCGCCAGGTGCAAAGGCGATCGAGCTTGCTGGAGCCTGGGCGACAAGCGCAGATCAGTGCAACAAGGTATTCACCCGTAAAGGAAATGCGAAACAGATCGCGTTTACAAATTTTTCCGGAGTGTATGGCGGCGGCTTCATCGCCGAAGCCGATCGGCTTCGGGGCAAACATGAGATCTGCAAGATCAGGTCGAAAAAGGAAAGCGACAAAACCATCAATCTGGTCGCTGCCTGTGCCTCCAGCATTATGCTCTCTCACGTCCAATTCATTCTGAACGTGATTGATGAAAACACCCTCTCTCGTGAGTTTCCGGGAATGGTGGATATGAAGGTGGAATATCACCGTTGCCAAATCTAGCGGAGTTAACGCTCAATTCGGTGGGCGGGAAGCGGGCCGGACCTGGATTAACACTGCCGTGCCGGTCGATGAATAGATTGGATCAGTGGAGAGATGCCATGAACAAGAGAAGACAAGCCAATGGTAATGCAAAGCGCCTTGCCGGTTTGACACTAGCCGCTGCCTTCATCGCATTCACGACGCAGCTGGCGAGAGCCGATGATCCGGCGAAATTGCTTAAGGCAATGTCTGACTATACGGCGGCGCAAAAGTCGATCTCCGCGACATTCGATAGTGATGTCGAGGTCGTGACGCCGGAGCTGGAGAAGATTCAGTTCACCAGCTCCGGAAAGCTGCAGCTCTCGCGACCGGACAAGCTTCGCATCAGCCGAACGGGCGGCTATACCGACGTTGACTTCATCTATGACGGGAAGACGGCGTCGATCTATGGCAACAATGCCAAGGCGTATATTCAAGCCGATCTTGTCGGCACGGTCGACCAGCTCATTGATCTGATTCAGACAAAATCAGGCGCGGCAATGCCGGGCACGGATTTGCTGCTGACAAATGCCTATGACGAGTTGATGTCCAATGTCGTCCAGGCTCAACATATCGGTCAAGGCATGATCGATGGGGTCGAGTGCGAGCATCTGGCGTTCCGTGGCGTGGATACTGATTGGCAAATATGGATCGAGAGTGGGGCGCGGCCGCTACCTCGAAAATACGTGATCACGAGCAAGGCGGTGACTGGAGCGCCGCAATACACGCTCCGGATCAGGGACTGGAAAACCGACGCCGTCGCTGACGCCGACACATTCGTGTTCAAGCCGCCTGCCGGCGTGACCAAAGTCGACCTGAATTCTGGCGCTATGGCAGAATTCGATGAGATTCCCCCAGGTACACCATCGGGAGCAAAGAAATGAAACTGGTGCGAAACGCGATCATGGTAGCAGCCGTACTTACGTCCTCTGCAGCAGGATTGTCATGGAGCGGCGGAAACATCATTGCGGATGGGCTGTTCTCGGTAGCTGAAGCGAGAGTGGGGCGACCGCTGACGCCGATGAGCTATGCGGGGGTAGCGCGCCGGACAACGCGCCGGGCCGTCGCGGTAGGGGCTGCGGCCGGGGCGGCGGGCGCTTACTATGGCTCGACATGCAGGCAAGTCGTGGACGCTTACGGGCGGGTTGCAACGGTCTGTTAGACAGGCGCTGCCAAGGCCAGCTGTTGCAGAAATGCGCACGCGCTGACACTGTGCGATCGTAATCGTTCGCGAGTCTCAGACGGTTGGTGAAGAGGATGAGACGACGGGTCCCTGTTACTGTCGTGGGTCTATCACGCTTTGCCGCGCGTCTCTGTGTCTGCGCTCTGGTCTGGATGTCCGTCCCACCCGGATCTGCTGATGCTGCCGAGCGCAGCGAAGTAAAGCGTGTGCTGCTGCTGCATTCGTTTGGTCGGGAATTTCGGCCCTGGAGTGAATACGCCGCGAGTATCAAGGCTGAGCTTCAGCAGCAATCGCCATGGCCGCTGGATATCCAGGAACATGGGTTATTGACGGCGAGGCTTAATAATCCAGGCCCGGAAGCTCCGTTCGTCGACTATTTGAACTCGCTCTACCAGAGCCACCCCGCCGATATCGTGTTGAGCGTCGGGGCGCCCGCAGCAAGGTTCGTTCAGAAGTATCGCGAGCGTCTCTTTCCCGAAACTCCGATGGTTCTGACTGTGGTGGAGCAGCGGCTTGTGAACCGCGTGAGCCTCACAGACAATGACACCGTCATTTCGGTCCGCAATGATTTTCTGGCCGCTTTCAGAAACATCCTTCAAGTCTTGCCGGAGACCCAAACCATCGCCGTTGTGATAGGCGCCTCTGCTTTGGAGAAATTCTGGCTTGAAGAGCTGAAGCGGGAATTGAAGCCCCTGGAAGGTCGGGTCAACCTTGTCTACTACGCCGATCTTTCGTTCGCGGAAATCCTCAAAAGAGCGTCTGCGCTTCCGCCACATACCGTCCTGTTCTGGGGCCTGATGTCGGTCGATGGTACTGGCGTCAGTCACGAAGGTGATCTGGCCTTGCGTAGCCTTCATGCCGTTGCCAATGCCCCGATCTTTTCCTACCAGGAACCCTTTTTCAACGGAGAAACCGTTGGTGGTCCGATGCATTCGATCGCCGAGACCAGCAAGAAGACCGTCAATGCTGCGATCCGAATCCTTGGTGGCGAGAAGCCCGGGGACATCAAGTTCGAACCGATTGAATTTGCTGCGCCGAAATACGATTGGCGGGAATTACAGCGCTGGGGCATCAGCGAGAGCAATCTGCCGCCGGGCAGTGCAGTCCTGTTCCGCGAGCCCGATATTCTGGCGCGGTATCGCTGGCAGATTTTGCTGATCGCATCCGTGATTTTGATTCAGGCGGGATTGATCAGCGGCTTGTTGAACCAACGTCGTCGGCGGCGTCTTGCCGAGGTCGAGGCGCGGCAGCGATTGGCGGAACTTGCGCATGTCAACCGCTATTCGGCCGCTGGAGAGTTGACGACCTCTATTGCGCATGAGCTGAACCAGCCACTCGGCTCTATTCTCACCAATACGGAGACGGCGGAGCTTTTGCTCAAGGAAGCCTCGCCGGATCTCGCCGAGGTCAGGGAAATTCTGGCCGACATCAGGCGTGACGATCAACGGGCCAGCGAGGTGATCCGGCGGCTTCGCAGCGTATTGAAGAAAACGCCGTTCGAGATCAGGGACATTGATCTGAACGACACGGTGCGGGAGGCGATCGGGTTTGTGGCGGCGTTGGCCAATCGACGCGGCGTCGCACTGAAGTTCTCTGCGGCCTCGGGCCAATTGAACGTCAAGGGTGATCCCGTTCAACTGCAGCAGGTCATTCTCAATCTGATCATCAACGGAATGGATGCGATCTCGGAGGTGGACGGGCGAGCTGGTGAAGTCAACGTATCGACGGCCCGACTGGATCAGCACGCCGAGATCAGGATTGGCGATACCGGTCCTGGAATTGTGAACGGCGACATGAAGAAAATTTTCGATCCTTTCTTCACCACCAAACCGCAAGGCTTGGGAATGGGGCTCGCCATCGCCCGCACCATCGTCGAGGCGCATAATGGACAGATCTCCGCTGTGAATCAGGAAACGGGCGGTGCGCTTTTTATCATCACGATCCCAATTGCTCGCGGGCGGCTCACGTCACTAGGAGGCCCGAATTTCCGCGTCGCAGCACAGCGGAATGCCACCTTTCCTTGATCTTGATCAAAGGACCCTCATCGCTTCGACCGATGCTTTCCGGAGTGAAGCCCGGAGGAGGGTGAGATGTTCTGCTGGCGCAAGATCCTGATCACGCTTGCATTGATGATGGCTATCCCTGTTGCTGTCTCGGCCCAAACGGCTGACAAGGCGCCGGCTTCAGGCGCCCCAGCGAGCCAATCAGCGCCCACCATAGAGTCGCTAAAGCCTGGGCAACTTGAGGCTTTGGTCGCCCCCATTGCGCTTTATCCCGATGAGTTGCTCGCGAATGTACTGGCAGCATCGACCTACCCGCTGGAAGTGGTGCAGGCAGATCGTTGGGCGAAGGAAAACAAGTCGCTCAAGGGTGACGCGCTGAGGCAAGCGGTCGACAAGCAGGCGTGGGACGACAGCGTCAAGGCTCTGGTCAGCACTCCAGACGTCCTGGCGATGATGAGCGACAAGGTCGACTGGACAAAGAGTCTCGGCGACGCGGTGCTCGCTCAACAGCCGGATGTCATGGATGCGATCCAGCGGCTGCGGGCGAAAGCCTATGACAACAAAAAGCTCGTCACCACGAAACAGCAGAAGGTCAGCGTCAAGACCCAGGAGAACAGGCAGGTCGTCGTGATCGAACAGGCGGATCCCGCCGCGGTCTACGTGCCGTATTACGATCCGGCAACGGTCTACGGAACCTGGCCCTATGCGGACTATCCACCGTATTACTTCGGGTACCCGTCCTATATCGGCGCAGGGGTCGTCGCGGCGGGTGTTGCCTTCGGCACCGCATGGGCGATCGGGCGTTGGGGCAACTATTGGGGCGGTGGCTGCAACTGGGGTAACCGCAACGTCTATGTCAATCATCGCACGACCAACATTGGAAACGGTTGGCAGCACAATCCGGCGCATCGCCAGGGCGTGCGCTACAACAACACCAACGTTCAGCAGCGCTTCAGCAACAACAATCTGAAGGCCGGCGCCTCCAACCGGATGGACTTCCGTGGTCGCGACGGGCAGCAGGTGCTGCGTCCGAACCAGGGCGCTGGCGATCGGGCGGGAGATCGAGGCGGCGCTGGCGCCGGCACGCGAGATCGGCCGGGTGGTGGAGATCGCGCCGGCGTTGCGGATCGAGCCAAAGGCGGCGCCGACCGCGCCAAAGGCGGTGCCGACCGCGCGAAGGCTGGCAATCGCGCCAAAGGCGGCGGTGATCGTGCGAAGGCCGCCAATCGGAGTGGGGTCGGACGTAGCGCTAGCGCTGGCCGAGGAAATCGTGGCGGCGCAATGAATGTGTCGTCCGGCCGTGCCGCCGCGGCGGCGTCCGCGCGCGGGCGGGCGAGCATGGCGAGCATGCCGCGTGGAGGCGGGGCGAGTTTCGCTGGCGGGCGCGGAGGCGGCGGCGGCTTCCATGGCGGTGGTGGCGGCGGTTTTCGTGGTGGTGGCGGTGGTGGCTTCCGAGGTGGCGGAGGCGGTGGACGGCGGTCCGACATTGCCCTGAAGCATGACGTCGTCCTGCTCGGCCATCTCGCCAACGGTCTCGGCTACTATCGCTTCAGCTATCTTGGCAGCCAGAAGGCCTATGTCGGCGTGATGGCGCAGGAGGTCGAAAACGTGGCTCCAGATGCCGTGACGCGGGGCAGCGACGGCTACCTGCGGGTGAATTATGAGACGCTCGGACTGACGTTCCGCACCTATCGTGACTGGCTTGCAAAGGGCGCAAAAATCCCTTCGGAGGTGTCGCCATGACTGTTTGGACGTCAATTCATCGCGCTGCATCGACAACTGCGGCGGCTGTCGTGGCGCTGGCTCTCATGAACTCGGTGTCCGGGGCGCAGCAATCCTTTCCATCACCGGAGGCTGCTGCCGCGGCGCTCGCCGCCGCGGTCAAGGGCGGCGCGAGCGATATTCTGAAGGTCCTCGGCAAGGAGGCCGATGACATCGTCTCGTCGGGTGACGAGGTGGCCGACGCTGACACGCGTCTGCGCTTCACATCCATGTATGACGCCAAGCATGCGATCAAGACGGAGGGCAACAAGAAAGCGACCTTGATGCTCGGCGCGGACGACTTCCCATTCCCGATCCCGCTCATCAACACCAAGACGGGCTGGGAGTTCGACGCTGAAGAGGGCCGTATCGAGATCCTGTATCGCCGTATCGGCCGTAACGAGCTCGATGCGATCCAGACCAGTCTCGCTTACGTCGACGCCCAGAACGAATATGCCGACAAGGACCGCGGCGAAGGACTAGGCGTCTATGCACAGCGGTTTGTCTCGACGCCGGGCAAGAAAGACGGGCTGTACTGGCGTGACGATAGCGATCCGAGCCCCTTGGGTGCATTGGTCGCAGAAGCCTCAACCGAAGGCTATCAGGTCGGTGACAAGCCGCAGCCGTATCATGGCTACTATTTCCGGATACTCAAAGGACAGGGGGCCAATGCTCCCGGCGGCGCACTTATCTATCTGGTGAAAGGCAAGATGATCGGCGGATACGGGTTAGTCGCCTGGCCCGCCGAATACGGGAATTCCGGCGTCAAGACTTTCCTGGTCAGTCATGCCGGGACCGTTTACGAGAAGGATCTCGGACCACAGACCGACCGTGTCGTAAAGCGCATGTCCCTGTTCGATCCGGACCAGACCTGGAAGAAAGTCGATGCAGAAAAGCCCTGAGCACGGGACGTCTGCGCTGCGTCTGCTCGCAATGCATCTGATAGCGGTTGTGATGCTCACATTGGCCGTTCCGGTGACGCCGTCCCGGGCTCAGGCATCCGGTTATGTTCGGGTCAAACTGCTGAAGGCAGGGCTGATCCTGGGCGCCGGCGGCGGCAGTGGCATCGTGACATATCGCGGTCGCGACTATCCGTTCAGGGTATCTGGCCTCAGTCTAGGATTTGCAGCAGGAGCGTCCTTCATCCGGCTCAAGGGATGGGCCTGGGGAATAAGGCAGATCAGCGACTTCGCCGGTACCTATAGCTCGGTTGGAACCGGTGGTGCCTTCATTGCCGGTGCCGGTGGTATTCAGCTCACAAACGATAAGGGTGTGAGGATGGCCTTGCACGGACCTCGGGCGGGAGTCGAGCTTGCCGGCAATCTCGGCCAGATCACGATTGCCTTGAAAGAGTAAGACGTGGATGGTTTGCGGTGATGCTCCCTGTGATTGTGCAGGAAGCGCCCAGACTAGGGCGGGTCACTCGAAATTGCCGGGAGCGCATTGCACGACGATGTGGAGTTTCCCGTGAACACGGTTGCGGTGCAGACATTCTCCCGACAGCGTCTTTGCATATGCGCGTTCCTGATCATCGTGACGTCCGCTGTCGCTCCGACTGTCGTCACTGCTCAGCCGCTCACGTCGTTTCGCTATGAAACGCAGGCGCAGGCGCATTGTCCTGACGATTCTGTTGTCTGGCTCGATTTCCGCAAGGAGGTCTACTACCTCAAGCGACAGAAGAAATATGGACGAGGCTGGACGGGAAGTTTCGTTTGTCGAAAAGAAGCCAGCGATAGCGGCTTTCGACATTCGCTGCTTGGCGTGAGATGAGGCGGGCTCTCCGTCCGTCAAACTGACGGCAGCGCAAGAATCAACGTCTACTGCTGTTCGCGATTTAAACGCGCACGTCGGGCGCTGACCGTTCTCGTCCATACCTCATGGAATTTCCTGGCTGCAGTCTTGTCGATGTGCGGACCGATCAATGTCGTCATGGCGAAGGTGACATCGTCGTAGTCGATCTCGCAGGTTTCGGCCCGCTGTTTGGGCAGGAGATCCCTTCCGACGATATCGGAAAACAGCTTCTTGTCTGCGCCGTATGCGATACACAGGACATTGAATGCTCGCTGGGCCGGCAGCGAATGTTCATCGGAGAACTTGTCGCGGGCAGATTCGGTCTCCAGGGGTGGAATGTTGGTTGCGCGATGGTAGGCCGCGCCCAGGATCATTCGGCGGGCCTCGTCCTTGCTCAGTCGAAGCATGACATATGCGGAGAACTGATCGGCCGCGTCTTCCTCCCGGCCGAGCACCGGGATCTGCAGCATGTCGAACACCGCGTGTCCGGTCTCGTGCAGGAAGACATCGAGCGCCGGACCCAGGATGGTATCGGCCCTGGAGACGCCGGCAGGAAGATCCCGCGTCGTCGCACTCTTCAGAATCTCCGCCAGAAGTTCGTAGCACAGCGTCACAACGTCGTTCTCGTACCATGCGTCGATTGCGCCGTCACAACCTGCGACCTTGAGTGTGAGTGGATAGGGAAGGCGGAGCGGGCTTAACAATTGCTGCAGGTGCTCTAGAGCCTGGCCCTGTTTCATTTGATCGTGGATCGCCTGGTGTGACGCATCCTTTGGCCGAACATATTCGTATTTGATCTGGTTGGGCCTGGAACGCGGCGCCGCACTTACATTGCCGGCGGTGACCACGGCTGCAAAGAACATTGTAGCCGCAATTATGGCGCTTGCGGCGGGCGTTCGGCTTGTCCCGCTATTCGGCATCAGGTTCGACATGGTGGTTCGCCGGGATTGGCGGTGTTCGATCCGGGGTGACATTCTGGTCAGCCAATCCAAGCGACGAGTTTGAACCTGCTATTTCTGATCTCGATAGGATGCACCGAACGCCGCACGATAAATCGCCCAGTAGACGATGCCGACAAAGCCGGCACCTCCCACGATGTTGCCGAGCGTCACCGGTACGAGGTTGTGGATGATGCCGGCCAGCGTGATCGATGATACGTCGACATTTGCCGGGACCTGGCCAGTTTGGGTCATCAGCCACGCCAGTGGCAGGAAATACATGTTGGCGACGCAGTGCTCGAAACCGGCCGCGATGAAGGCGGAGATCGGCAACACAACGGCAATCATCTTGTCGGTGACAGATCTTCCTGCATAAGCGAGCCAGACGGCGGCGCATACGAGGACGTTGCACAAAACGCCCTTGAAGAACAGCGTCACCAGATCGGGGCGGATTTTGCCAGCTGCTGTATTCAATACCGATAAACCGATGCGGCCATCATTCATCTCGAGATGATGGGAGAAGAAGACCAGAACAATGAGGCCGAGCGCTCCAAACAAATTCCCGAGCCAGACGATGGTCCAGTTGCGCAGCATCGTTTGCGTGGACACCTTTCCGCTGGCCCAGGCCATGACGATCAGATTGTTGCCGGTAAACAGCTCGGCTCCGCCCACAAGAACGAGGGCCAGCCCCAGAGAGAAGACGAGCCCTCCGACGACGCGTACCGTCGCGAAGCTGAGCGACGGATCGCTGGCGACGATCGTAAAGTAGATCGCGCCGAAGCCAATGCCTCCGCCTGCGACGATTGCCAGCATGAAGGAGGCCAGAAGCGGCAGGTTGGCCTTTTTCACGCCGACCTTTTCGACAGCCTCCTTGATCTCGGCTGGACTGTAAGCCTGCAGGTTGAAGATCGGCGGTTGCGACACGGACGCACCTTCGGCCATTTCAATGCCTTGCTCCTGACGTCCCTTTGCGGCGCTATCCACCGGCACCGCTCGTCGCCAGAAGTCCGACGATCTGCGCTGCGATCACCTTCACGAGCGTCATCGACGGGAAAATCATCGCGTAACCGATATCCGGGCGTTCGGTCGGCGCCATCTTCGTCGAATAGACCAGAATGGCCGGGTTTCCGGTTGCGCCGGATGCCACGCCAACCAGGTCGTCGTAAGGAATCTTCATCACATAATGGCCAACCAGCAGGACGATGAAGACGGTCGTTAGAAGCACGGCGACGCCGATGAACAGCATTGTGAACCCTGATTCAGACACCGTACGGACAAAGGGCTGTCCGGCATTCACGCCAACGGTTGCAAGAAACATCGCTAGGCCAAAGTTTCGAAGAACAATGTTAGCCGGCAACGGCATGGTCCAAAGCATGGGGCCGGTGCGGCGGAGCTTGCCGAGAATGAGCGCAACGATCAGTGGTCCGCCGCCAATGCCGAGCGTCACAACACCCACGCCTGGGATCGGAATGGGGATCAGACCGAGAAGGACGCCCATGACCATGCCGAGACCGAGCGAAACATAACTGAACTCGGCAGCCGCCTTGACGCTATCGCCGAAGTGCTTTCGGATCTCTTCCTTCTTTTCGGGTGGCGTCAGGACGCCGATACGGTCGCCGAATTCCAGCATGAGGTCGGGGGAGGGGATGAGGTCGGCATCGTAGCGCCGGACGTGAAGGATCTGCGCTGGCACGCCGGGCGGCATCGGCAGCTGTGAAAGTGGTACGCCGACAATGTTGCCCTTGCCTACGAATACGCGGATGTAATCCAGGTCAGCGCGATCGCTCGCGAGCCGGCCCGGTTCGAGCCGGCCGATACGTTCAGCCGCCAATGCGATTTCCTCTTGCCGGTCGGCCACGACGAGTATGGCGTCTCCCGCATTCAGAACGGTGCCGTCTGTCGGGACGACGTTACGGCCGTTCTGTCGGACCATGGTAATCTGCAGCTCGGCGAGCGAGTCAGCAGCAAGGTCCTTGAGCTTCGCACCGGCAAAGTTCTCTCCGATCGTAATCTCGCCCATGTGGAAATTCTTGGTCTTGGCCGGGAACTTGGGCTTCACGATCTGAGTCATGAAGTAGATGCAGAGAATTGGACCGATGACCCCAAAGGGATATGCGATCGAATAGCCGATCGACGGATCCTTGTTCTTCATGACGTCGAGCGCTGCCTGAAGCGTTGCGGTGCTCGTCATCGATCCGGCATAGAGGCCAAGCGTGTGTCCGATCTTGATGCCGAAGATGTGCCCCAGTGCGAGCGCAACCCCGAGACCAGCGAGGCAAGCAATGAGGGCCAGCAGATTGTACTTCTGCCCCACGCCAAACATGCCCTCGAAGAATTGGCGGCCGTAAAGGATGCCGATGCCGTAGAGGAACATGATCAGGCCGGTGAGGCCGATGGGGCCGATGATCTGGGCCTTGGGCGCGAACGCGCCGATCGCAAGGCCGACGAACAGGACCGCGCCGACCCCGAGCGAAAATCCGAAGATGCTGATCTGGCCGACCAGATAGCCCACTCCGATCGCCAGAAACGCTGTCAAGATCGGCTGGCTTCCGATGATATCGCGTGCAAAATCCAACATACTTCAGACTCCTCGAATCCGTCGAATAGTCGGTTGATCAGCGTGCCTGACACCCCGCAGCCCGGAACTGTCCGAGCACCCGGTTCACCAGATCCCGGCTGGGTGGCTGCGTATCAGCTAGCTTGTATTCAAGACCCATCGCCTTCCACTTGAACGCGCCCATCTGGTGGAAAGGCTGCACTTCCACCCACCGGACGTTCTTCATCGGCGCGACGAATTTCGCGATTCCGTCGACATTCGCCGGATCGTCGGTCTCGCCCGGGACAAGCGTGAACCGAACCCAGACCGGCTTCGACATCGAAGCCAGGCGTTCGGCGAAGCGAAGCGTTGGCGCGATGTCGCGGCCGGTGGTTCGACGATAGGTTTCGGGATCCGAACTCTTGATGTCGAGAAGAACGAGGTCGATCTCGGACAGGTAGGCATCGTCCACGCGATCACCCAGGAAGCCGGAAGTCTGAATCGCGGTGTGCAGGCCCATCTTCCTGGCGCCAGCGAATATGCGCTGGGTGAATGCACGTTGCACCATCGGCTCGCCACCCGAGATGGTCAGCCCGCCACCAAGAGCCTGAATGGAGGGCGCGAAATCGGCGAGGCGGCGGAGCACCTGATCGGCCGAGACATAGGTGCCGTCCTTGAGGTGCCAAGTGTCCGGATTGTGACAATAAGAGCACCGCAGAAGACACCCCGAGACGAACAGCACGACACGCAAGCCGGGCCCGTCATAACGGGAGGACGTCTCATAGGAATGGCAATATCCGAACGCGCCCTCCTGGTCCTTGAATTGTTCGTCGTCGGGTGCGTCGGGCGAAAGTCCGACCCGGAGGTCATGACGACTTCCGGGCTCCAGTGTCTGCACCGTCGACATGGTGCACCTCGCTCAGATCTGGCCGTGGAAAGTACGGCTGATCACATCACGCTGTTGCTCTGGCGTCAGCCGGACGAAATTCACGGCGTAACCCGAAACCCGGATCGTGAGTTGCGGATACTTGTCCGGATTCTTCATCGCGTCCTCGAGCGTCTCCCTGTCGATCACGTTCAGGTTCATATGAAATCCGCCGCGATCGAAATAGACGTCGAATGCCTTGGTCGCTTCATCCACGAGCTGATCATCCGACAGATGAGCCTTCTGGGGAGCGACCGAGACCGTGTAGCTGATGCCGTCCTGCGCATCCTTGTAGGGAAGTTTTGCGACCGAGAGGCAGGAGGCGAGCCAGCCATGGCTATCGCGTCCGTGCATTGGATTGGCGCCAGGCCCGAACGGCTCTCCCTTTCGCCGACCGTCGGGGGTGTTTCCCGTGGCCTTGCCATAGACGACGTTGGAGGTGATCGTGAGTACGCTCTGGGTATGCGTTGCGTTCCGGTAGGTTGGGTGCTTGCGGATCTTCTCCATGAAGCTGGTCACAAGGCTTGAAGCGATCTGATCGACCCGGTCGTCGTTGTTGCCAAACTGGGGCGTCGACTGGTTACCCTCGTTCTTGTAGTCAACAACAAGTCCTGTTGCATCCCGCGTAACGCGGACCTTTCCGTATTTGATGGCGCTGAGACTATCGGCAACCACCGAAAGACCTGCGATGCCGAATGCCATCGTGCGCAGGATATCGCGATCATGGAGCGCCATCTCCAGACGCTCATAGAAATACTTGTCGTGCATGTAGTGGATGCAGTTCATCGCATGGACGTAGATCTTGGCGAGCCACTCCATGGTGGTATCGAACTTGGCCATGACGTCGTCGAAATCGAGGAAGTCGCCCGTAACGGGCTGCGACTTCGGGGCAACCTGTTCGCCGGATACTTCGTCCCGGCCGCCATTGATGGCGTAAAGCAGCGCCTTCGCCAGGTTGACGCGCGCGCCGAAGAACTGCATCTGCTTGCCAAGACGCATTGCCGAAACGCAGCAGGCAATCCCGTAGTCGTCTCCCCAGAATGGCCGCATCAGATCGTCATTCTCGTATTGAAGCGAGGAGGTGTCCTTGCTCACCTTCACGCAATAGCGCTTGAAAGGCTCCGGCATCTTGGTTGACCACAGCACCGTGATGTTTGGTTCGGGCGCAGGGCCGAGATTGTAGAGTGTATGCAGCATCCGGTAGCTGCTTTTGGTCACCAATGCCCGGCCATCCAGATCCATTCCGCCAACACATTCGGTCGCCCAATAGGGGTCGCCGCTGAACAGTGCATCGTAATCAGGCGTGCGGAGGAAGCGAACGATACGGAGTTTCTGAACAAGCTGGTCCCAAAGTTCTTGCGCTCCGGCCTCGTCCAGAATGCCGGCTTTCAGGTCACGTTCGATGTAAATATCGAGGAAGCTCGATATGCGGCCGATCGACATCGCAGCGCCGTTGGCTTCCTTGATGGCGCCCAGATAGGCGAAATAGGTCCACTGAAATGCTTCCTGCGCATTCGCTGCAGGCTGGGATATGTCGTGACCGTAGAGCTTCGCCATGGACGCAAGATCGGCCAGCGCGCGCATCTGCTCCGACAGTTCTTCACGTGTCCGGATGATTTCATCGGTGGGCCACATGTCGTCGATCTGGGCGCGCTCCGCCCGCTTGGCCTCAAGGAGACGGTCGGTCCCGTACAGAGCCACCCGGCGATAGTCGCCGATGATGCGGCCGCGGCCGTAAGAGTCGGGCAGGCCGGTGACGATCCCCGATCGTCGACAATTCATGATCTCGGGTGTGTAGACGTCAAACACGCCGTCATTGTGCGATTTGCGATATTTCGTGAATGCTTCGTGGACGCGCGCGTCAGGTTTGAAGCCCGCGGCTTCCAGGCCGTTCTCGACCATCCTGAGGCCGCCGAATGGAAAGATCGCGCGCTTGAAGGGCTGATCTGTCTGCAGGCCGACAATGACTTCGTTATCCTTGTCGATATAGCCAGCATTATGGGCCAGCATGGTTGAAGGCGAGGCGGCATCGACCGCAAGCACGCCCTTCTTTCTCTCATCCGCAAAATAGGGCTGCAGCTTTGCCCAGACCGCTTTCGTGCGCTGTGTGGGACCTGCGAGGAAGTCCTCGTTTCCGGAGTAGGGCGTGACGTTCCGGACAATGAAATCGCGAACGTTGATCGAGGTCTGCCAGTCTCCTGGCCGAAATCCTTTCCAGCGGTCCCCGGTGTCGGCTTCCTTCCTGAGGGCGGCACTTGCTTTCATGATACGCCTCCGTCCGATGTATTTCGATTGATTGGCTCGATTGAGCAAATGCCATACGAGCAACGGTGGCGCATGTTGGTCTGGCTGAGGTGCTGATGCTTGATCTGGATCAAGCTTATGCAGACGTCGTTGCGTCGACACACGTCGCGCTTGTCAGCGCTTTTTTCGATCCGGGCGATTGTTGATTTTGACAATGCCCTCTTTCTGTTCTGCCGCGCGCCGGATCGGGATCCGTGATGCAGGCGCGATGCGGGCGGCGTTGTTCTCGGGGGGGGGGGGGGCTCGTTCGACGGAATTGATATCTTCACTTTGCAGCGCACTTTGTGCGCTGCGTGCGTGACTTGGCGAGCGTCGCGGGCAAAAATTACCAACCGTAATAATAGCGCGCGGCGCCATAGCGGGGATAATAGCCTCCGCCCCCATAGGGAGCGCAGTAGTCGGAAGCATATCCACTGCTGTACGCGTAGCTGCCACCATAAGGGTATCCGCTGCCGTAATAGGGGTAAGCGTCGCCGTAATAGGCCGACCCTGCGATTGCGCCGCCTACCACCGCGCCGGCAGCGGCTGCGCCCCAGCCCCAACCTCGGTAGCCTCGATAGCCCCAGCCCCGATACCCCCAGCCGCGATAGCCGCCCCAACCTCGGTAACCCCCGCCGCCGTACCAGCGGCCGTAGCGCACTTGCAGCACTGGCGTGTCCAGCGCGGTCTTCATCGCGGCGACATTGGTCGGCAGTGGTGCTGCCGTAGCTGGTGAGGCAGCAATACCGATGGTAGTGATGGCAGATGCAGCAACGACCGTTGCCTTGATGAAGTTCATGACGTCCTCTCCATGGTTGAGATGGAACGAATTGAGCCGAACGATGCTCCATCTTTCGTTGCGAGGCAGCTCAAGGGCATCGCGATGCGATGGTTCCAGCGCTCGGGAGCGGGACCTTGACCTAGATCAACGTGGCCACCTCTGACCGGTCGCTATTGGGCCAGGAAGGTCCGGGTCGATCGACTTCAATCGGATCGTTGTCGTTGCTATCTCGCCGGCGCGATCCGTACGGATCTCTCTCTCGTCGCGAGCCGGTCGGCAGTTGGCTGGCGGATCAGCCGAGTCGTACTGCCGTTCGACATGCATGAACCATCCGCAGCTGTGCGAACTGAGAAAGGGTTCAAGATGGCTGAAACACCCAGGCTCTCCGTAGAGAAGGCTCTAAAAAAATTAGTTGAAAGCGAGATGAAAGCGGATAGCGCATCGCGCGTCTCGAAGATCGATGCGCTGGATGAAGAAATAAAGCGCATGAGAGCGCAGCGTCAGCGACTGGACCGGAAACCGCCCAAGCGCGACTAGGCTTCAGATCAAGCGTCTAGAATCTTCAGCGCGGGAGTTTCGTCGATGGTTGTGAGCGAGCCGGGTTTGACGGACGCCTATCTGAGAACGCCCCGGGCCGCGGGTCTTGCGGGCATCATATTCTCGGTCCTGTTGTTCGCTGTTTTCGGCCTCATGCGGCTCTCTGTGCCTGCTGATCCTTTTGAACAGGGGGCCTGGCTTGCGGGGGATACGACGTATGTCACGCTCGCCATGAATCTCGTGCCGTTCGCCGGGGTTGCCTTTCTCTGGTTCGTGGGCGTGCTTCGCGATCGACTGGGCGCGCGAGAGGATCGGTTTTTTGCGACGGTGTTCCTTGGGAGTGGCTTTCTGATGCTGGCCATGCTCTTCGCTGCTGCTGCGGTTGTCGGCGCGATCATTGTTGCGTTCCATGCGGCGCCGGAATTGCTCATCCACTCCGGTACTTTTCACTTCGGCCGCGGCTTGGCCTACGGAATGGTCAACATCTACCTGGCGAAGACGGCGGCCGTCTTCATGATCACAACATCGACGATTGCCGTCTATACCCGTTTGACGCCGCGTTGGCTTGCGTTCGGGGGATATGCCATCGCGGCCGTCCTTCTCTTCGGGAGCAGTTATTTCGACGGAAGTTTGCTTGCATTTCCGCTGTGGGTTCTCGTCGTCAGCGCGACTGTGCTGTGGGACAGGCAGGCTGCTTGAGTTTGACCGGGTTAGCGTTAGCGCCAGCGAAGGTTGGGGGGACCGATATTGAGTTTCACCCTGCTGTCCATTCTTCCAGGGTGATCCTCATGACTATGACCGTGACGGCTATCGCACCATAAGTGGAACATGCAGATGTGGATCCTGATGTACGTCTTCTCCTATTCTGTCAGCCCCGTGGCCACAAACGACAAGGCAGAATGGAGGGTCCTTCCAACGGTCGTGTTTCAGGAGTTCTCCAGTGAAGAAAGATGCAGGACAGCCAAGTTCACACTTGAGGGCAGCTTGAAGGAGGCCGGGGCCAAGCTCAGAAGTGGTCTGGAAGACCTGAAGAGCATCGGCAAGGCTGACCCGGCGCAGATCATCATTGCCTATAACGTGGAATGCCTGCCGAAATAGGATCCGTGGCTACGATCTCGTTATCACCTCATCCCGGTCGCGCGATGCCTTGCGACGAACAGACGGTGGGGCCGGGAAATCCGGATTTACCCGGAGCGTCCATCCCGTTTCATTCTGTCACTGTCCGTGAGCAGGTGGAGAGTATCCTTATCGCCGTCGCGGGATATTGAGTCCGAGCGCCCGCTCGGCACCGGACATCACCGTTTCGCGCGGACTTGCGGCGCAATAGTCTTTCACCGTCTTGGCGGCCTGCGCGAATTGATAGAGGTCGATGGTGGTGTTCTTGATGCTCGCATTGTAGTAGCCGCTGAGCCACATGGTGATGCCGGAGAAATCCTGGAAGCCGAGTTTGGTCAGTTCACCGCAAGTCATCTTGCTCATGTCGACCACCATCGTGTCTTTTGCAGCGGCCGGCCCGGCCGATAGCGATATGTGGTCGCAACCAACAATTTGCGCATGCTTGTCCCCATTCCATTGTGCGCACCTGGTCGCGCCGTGTCTGGATGCGCAGGATTTCGCTGGAAGGAGCTTGTCAGGCTTGATCTGTATCAACGGAAGGCCTGATCACGGGTCTACTCGTTTCGCTCATGTTCTGTTGGCTGGCGAGCAGCCTCTCTTCTCATGTCGCAGGGTCACGGCGGAGAAGATCATCGGGTCGAGACGCGCAGCATGGACGCGACCAAGCTACCCACCTGGCTGCGGATCATTCTGGTCGCAGGTGCCGCCATTCTGATTGCGAGCGCCAGTCTTTATGCTTGGCACTGGTATGCCCGGCCTGCGACCCTCACCATTGCGGTGGGGTCGCTGGATGGCGAGGCGAGCAAGCTGGTCTCTGCGCTGGCAAGCAAGCTCGTGCAGCAGAAGGCGCCGGTACGGCTCGACATCGTGGAGGCAGGAAGCGCTGCCGGCGCAGCGGAGGCATTTTCATCCGGCAAGGTCGATCTTGCCGTGGTCAGGGGCGATGTTGGTGACCTCTCGCAGGCACAGGCGGTCGCCGTTGTGACGCATACGGTGCTTCTGTTGGTGGCGCCGCCGGGCTCCGCCATTACCGACATAGCGGGCCTGAAGCGCCTCACCGTTGGCGTGGTTGGTGGCGATATCAATCAGCGGCTCGTGAAGGTTCTGACCGACGAATATGATCTCGCGCGATCGGGAGTCATCTTCAAGAATGTCGGGCTGGCCGACGTGCGGCGGATGATCGACTCCAGGGAAATACGCGCGGTCCTGATCGTGATGCCGCTCGCGGAGAAGTATTTTTCGCTCCTGCGCAGCCTGTTCCCGCAGGGCGGGAAGTCCGGCCCAACGCTGATACCCATCGAATCCGCTCCCGCTATCGCTCAAAAGGAGCGAGCCTATGAGTCCTTCGATCTGCCGAAAGGCACGCTGCGCGGTTCTCCGCCCAATCCGGCGGAAGACATCACGACGCTGCGAACCTCGTTCTATCTGGTCGCCCAGAAAAAACTGGGCAGCGATCTTGTTGCGGGCCTCACAGAATCCGTGATGAAAGCACGGCGCGAGCTGCTTGCAGACTACCCGCTCTTTGCACAGGTCTCGGCGGCCGATACGGAGGCATCTGCCTATCTGCCGGCACACCCGGGTGCGGCTGAATTCTACAACGGCACGCAGGTGAGTTTTCTCGACAAATGGGGCAACATCATCTTTTTGGCGCCGATGATCGCGGGCGCCGTCGCGTCCGTGCTCGCTGCGTCGTTTAAATTTCTACGGGCGGAGCCATCGCTGACACGTGAGGAGGCGCTGGACGTGCTCTATGCACTCGGACGGCGTATCCGGGGCAGCAGCGGGGAAGCCGAACTCGACGAAATCGAGCGCGAAATCGACCGCGTCCTTCATGCCCAGCGATTGAAGCGAGCGTCGGGCGAGGGGGATGTCGTTGCGCTGAACGTAGCGGCACATCGGCTGGAAAACTTGATCCACGATCGCCGGCTCCTGTTTGGGGCGCAGCAAGCTGGCGCATTGAGAGATTGAGCCTGGAGCAAATCCGCTTCGTCGTTTCTCAACCGCCTTTATCTCCGGTGCCCCAGTGGTCCCCATGATTTGTGGGGCGGCTTGCAGGGGGAACGTGTCGCGCCGGAAATAGCAGAATAATCAAATTCTTAAGAGTATTATTGGCGGAAGGGGTGGGATTCGAACCCACGGTACCCTTGCAGGCACGGCGGTTTTCAAGACCGCTGCCTTAAACCACTCGGCCACCCTTCCGTCGTGGGACAGCGCTTAGCAAAGCGGCCTGCCGAGGGAAAGAGAGGATTGCGTCGGGGCGGCCGTTCGGGGCCGAAATCATCGACACGGGATTTCCTTGGGGCCGGTCGGTGCCGGGGCGCCGGGCGTGCTAAGCAAGGCCTGACGATTCTGAGCGACGGAGACCATCATGGCAAACCCGACACCGCGCGCCGACGCCTTGCGCGCGATGCGCGAGGCCAAATTCGAGGCTGCGCAGCGGCTGATCAAGGAAGCGGGCAAAGTCGCCGCGCCCGCGGAGAACAAGCCCGTACCTGCGGCAAAGCAGGCGGCCGCTGCTCCGAAACCTGCCAGGAAGCCAGTTGCAGAAATCCGGGTGAGTGAGGCGCAGGCCACCGAAGCTCGGGTGACGGAAGCCTCGTCTGCAGAAATTGCCGGAGCCAAGCCTGCAAAGACCAAGGCGGCTAAAGGACAGCCCACCGGGGAAAAGACGGCGGCATTGAAGGCGGCCAAGGTGAAAGTGGCCAAGGCAAAGCCCGCCGCCGCGAGCACCGGGACTGCCGCAAAAAAGACTGTCGCCAAAAAGAGTTCCGTCAAAAAAGCCTAGCCGGCAGCGGCATTCCGCCCGGGGAGCAAGGCGGAAGCGAGCCTAGATTTCGCCGGCAATCGCGCCTATATCTGGTTCGTCGCAAGACGATGGCGCTGAACCTTACGATGGACTGCGGGCAGACCCGGGGGCAGTACCCGGCGCCTCCACCTCAGCAGCTCGAGGCCTCATTCAGGTGGGGTCGATTTCGCCGGACGGTGAAATGCACGGGCTGCTCAGGCGGGGGCGAAACAGGATCGATGGCCGCGAAGAAGTCGTGAATTGTGCTCGGCATGATACCGCCGTTATCGGGTCAAAACCTAAATGCAAACGATAACGTTCGCATGAACGAAGTGCGCCTCGCGGCGTAACCGTTCGGGGTAGGTCCACCTTGCAACAGAACGGCCATGGCCGCGTCAATCTTCGGGTTGGCGCGGCTTTTAATTTGCCGGGTATTTCTGGTTTGCGGTGTCGGAGGGTGGAGCTTCCGCGCGTTCAGTGCCGGGTCTTGCCCGCCTGCAGGAACGGCTGCCGCGCATTTTCGTGTTTCTTGTAGAGTTCGAGCCAGCGCCGGTCTTCGGCATGGGCCCATTGTTCGAGCGAGATCCCAGGTGGGCGGCCGTGACCGATGGTGCCATCGAGGCGGGTGAATTCCACGGTCTCTTCCACGGTCAGTCCGATCAGCACCCGGATGCCCTGGTCATTCAGTTCATAGCTGTCGTCATCGTTGATCATGCCGGCAATTGAGCAGGGCTGTAGGTGCGGTCAATGCAATTACGGGTTTAACCTAACCGATCAACCTTACCGGCAGAATGCGCGCATGATTGTCGGTAGCTAATCACGTTACAACGCGACGATACCGTGCTTTGCCGCCAGCTCACTCCGCGTCATCACGAAGCGCTGCGCGCCGGGGCTATGCTTGCTGTGGGCGCGCAAATTGTCGCCGACGCCACGACGTAATTTTAACAGATTGCATGCTCACATTCCGTGTCGTTCGGTCGATGCGATGGAGCAGGCAATGGCACGCAATTTCGGCGTTCCCCGACAGTTTACCCCGCGCGCGCACGCGCCTGTCTGGCCGCTGTGGGTGGTGGCTTTCGCGGTCGTCGCCGTGATCAATGCAGCGACATTCCTTCCGCACTAGCGGGGGCAGGTGGCTGATCACTCGGCGCTGCATTCGGCAGGCGCCACGACGCGAGCACGTAAAGCTTCATGCTGTTTTGGAAGCGCGATGTGACGGCGGTGAAGATGGCTTCGGGATGCTCTGCCCAGATCGCGATCTGGTAGAGCGTCACGATCAGGTGGCCATCGCGAAATCTGTACTCTCCCGCGCCAGTGATCCCGCCGCAGTCCGTCCTTGAAACGTCCATCTCCATCCCCAAATCCTGCCGCAAAAATCCCGCCCAGGAATCTCGTCGGCGCGCTCAGCGATCAAATCAAGATCGTGCGCGATCGTTCAACTAACAAATAGTTGAAATCGGCCGGGGCGGGGGTACGGAAATTAATCTTCGTTAGCAGCGAGCCGCAAATTCAAACCAAACGGCGGCGGGGATTTTAAAAATCGCAATGTATTGCTGTACCCAACGAGAATGCCGGGGGGCTTCGTGGTGATCGAGACGTTGTTGTTGCTGAGTGTTGTTGCCGGTGTCGGCGGCCTGCTGGTGCAGGTCTATCGCTGGCGTCAGGACGTATTGTACGGCCCGTATATCCGCCGCGAGTGGCGCGATTGATCATGCGCGGAACAACTTGAGGGAGAACTCCGCGCGCTGTGTCGGCGCGGGAGCTGTGCCAATCCCGCAAAAACAGGCTTGCGGAAGCAGTGGACACAGGTGCGGTTTCATTTCCACCGAACGGCGCGCCCCCTCACGCGCTATGTGCAGTGCGAGATGATCACCCGTTGGGCGGGTCAAAAATACGACATGCTCTGTTTACCATACCGGGGCTCTCCCCATTTCCGCCGCGATCCGGCTGCGATATATTCACCACTTGATGCGGAAGTGGGCCGCATCGGGATTTTGGCCGTGGGCATGCCCGGAGATGGGCAGGCGGCCGCTGGAATGGTATTGGGGCGTATGGGGATTCGTGGGTCAAACCGACTCGGCCAGGCTGTTCAGGCAGCAGCGGCCATCAGCGCCTGCCTGGCGCTCGCCAATTGTTCGTCTTCCACCACCAGCTTCAGCCGCGTCGATCCGAAATATGGCGTCTCGAGCAGCCCCCGGGTTGTCGGGATGGGTGAGCCGGTTCCCAAGGGCGGCGGTACCTACCGTATCGGCAAGCCCTACACCGTCGCCGGCAAGCTCTATGTGCCGGAAGAAAACATCAATTACCGCGCTGAAGGTATCGCGTCCTGGTATGGCGACGCGTTCCACGGCCGCCTGACGGCCAATGGCGAAGTGTTCGACATGGCCTCGCTCACCGCAGCCCATCCGACGCTGCCGATCCCGAGCTATGCCCGCGTGACCAACGTCTATAACGGCAAGTCGCTGATCGTTCGCGTCAACGATCGCGGCCCATATCACGGCAACCGCCTGATCGACGTCTCGAACAAGGCTGCCGAATTGCTCGAATTCAAGGGCAATGGCACCGCCAAGGTTCGCGTCGAATATGTCGGCCGCGCGCCGCTGGAAGGGTCGGACGATCGCCAGCTTGTTGCCACGCTGCGTACCGGTGAACCCGCACCGTCGCCATCTCTCGTTCGCGTCGCCTCTGCGCGTTCCTTCGTGCCTGACATGCAGGGCGGTCGCGTCGTCTCGCGCGATGTTCCTCTGCCGGAGGGGCGTCCGTATTCGCTCGGCAATACCTCGGCCGACGTAGCGTCCATCCGTTCGACCTCGGAAATGTCGGCGTCCAGCCGCATGCGCACCGCATCGGCCCCGCGGATGACCGAGAACCATCGCGCGGTGTCCTATGAGAGCAACGCCGCTTACGCAGCACCTGCCGAACCGGATGACGGTACGGTCGACGCGCGTGGCGCCCAGGCGATCCTGTCCGGCCGCGGTCTCTACTAAGCCGGCTCGTCTCACGACTGACACCAGACGGGCGCAGCACGGCGCCGTGATCCGCGTTGCACCTTGCCGCGTTGTTTGCCATCGGTGATCCTGTTAAGACCTGAGTATTCAGGACAGCACATGGCATCTGGCTCTATCCCCTTGAAACGACCGCAATTCGCCGTGCGGAGCTGGCGGACGCTTCTGGCTGCCCTGGTGGCTTTTGGCGTTGCCCTCGGCCCAGGCGCGCAGGCGGCGAACCAGAGCGTGCAGGGCGCCAAGAAGGTCGTCGAGGACGGCGGTTACGACACCGATGCGCCGACCGCGATCCTGATCGAGGCTGGCTCCGGCAGCGTGCTGTTCGAGAAGAATGCCGACGAACTCCGCGCGCCCTCCAGCATGATGAAGCTGATGACCGTGGAATTGGTGTTCGATGCGCTGACCCGCGGCGACATCAAGCTCACGGACGAATATCGCGTCAGCGAGAATTCCTGGCGCAAGGGAGGCGCGCCGGCAGGCGCATCGACCATGTTTGCTGCGATCAACAGCCGCGTGCCGGTCGCTGATCTCTTGCGCGGTGCCATCATCCAGAGCGGTAACGATAGTTGCATGATCCTGGCCGAGGGCATCGCGGGCGGCGAGGCGGCCTTTGCCGAGAAGATGACGGCACGGGCGCGTGTGCTCGGCATGCCGAAATCGACCTTTGCCAATTCCAACGGCCTGCCGGACCCCGGCAACAAGATGACGGTGCGCGAGCTCGGCGTTCTCGCCCGCCATATCGTTCGCACCTATCCTGAATTCTACAAGCTGTTCGGCGAGCGCGAATTCACCTGGAACAAGATCCGTCAGCAGAACCGCAATCCGCTGCTGGCGACGCTGGAGGGCGCTGACGGCTTCAAGACCGGCTACACCAAGGACGGCGGCTACGGCATGGTCGGCTCGGCCATTCGCGACGGCATGCGGCTGATCGTGGTGATCAACGGTCTGGACGATCCGGACGATCGCGCGACTGAAGCAAAGAAGCTGCTGGAATGGGGCTTCAGGAATTTCGAGGCCCGCACGCTGTTCGCGGCCGACCAGACCGTCGGTTTCGCCAAGGTGTTCGGCGGCGAGAGCCGCTCGGTCGCGCTCTCGGCCAAGGAGCCGGTGAAGGTGATGGTGCAGAAAAACGGCACCGACAAGCTGATCGCCCGCGTCGTCTATAAAGGCCCTGTGCGTGCGCCCGTCGAGCCCGGTCAGCCGGTCGGCGTGATCAAGGTCTGGCGCGGTGCCAATATCGCCGTGGAGACTCCGCTCTATACGGCGGCTGCCGTCGGCACCGGATCGACCATGCGGCGCGCCGTGGACGGCGCCGGCGAGCTGGTGATCGGATTGTTCCGCGCCGGCGCCGAGAAGCTTTGACATGGCGGATGCGCACACGACACCGCCGCCGCGCGGCCGCTTCGTCAGTTTTGAGGGCGGCGAGGGCGCCGGCAAATCAACGCAGATCAAGATTCTGGCGGACCGGCTGGAGGCCGAAGGCAAGCGCGTCATCGTCACCCGTGAACCCGGCGGCTCGCCCGGCGCCGAGATCATTCGTCATGTGGTGCTGTCGGGCATGGGCAAGCTGCTCGGCCCCGAAGCCGAGACGCTGCTGTTTGCCGCCGCGCGCGACGACCATGTTCATGCGGTGATTGCGCCGGCGCTCGAGCAGGGCATCTGGGTGTTGTGCGACCGTTTCTCGGATTCGACGCGGGCCTATCAGGGTCGGCTCGGACATGTCTCGCCGGAGCTGCTGAATGCGATGGAGCGCGTCACCATCGGGAGGCTCAAGCCCGATCTCACCGTCATTCTCGATATCCCGGTGTCGATCGGCATGCGACGCGCAGCGGCGCGACGCGGCACTGATGTGCCCGACAGGTTCGAGGCCGAGGGCATCGCCTTTCATCAGGGGCTGCGTGACGCGTTCCGGCAGATTGCGGCCGATGAACCGCAACGCTGTGTGCTGATCGACGCCAATGCAGATCCAAAGATCGTATCGAACAATATCTGGGGCGTGTTGCGCCGACGCCTTCTGACGCCGTCGAACCACGAGGCAACACCCGCATGAGCGCAAAGTCATCCGAGCAAACGATCTCGGCGCCGCATCCGCGCGAGACGACCGCGCTGTTCGGTCATCAGGGTGCCGAGGCCACGCTGCTCGATGCCTATCGCGGCGGTCGCATTCCGCATGCTTGGCTGATCGGCGGCCCACAGGGCATCGGCAAGGCGACTTTGGCCTATCGTATGGCGCGTTTCGTATTGGCGCATCGCGATCCCACGTCCGCACAGGTTCAGTCAGCAACGTCGCTCGGTCTCGATCCGATGCATCCGATCGTGCGTCAGGTCGCCGCCGAATCCCATGGCGGTTTGCTGACACTGGAACGCTCGCTCAACGACAAGGGCGTGATGCGCACGGTAATCACCGTGGACGAGACCCGCGAGACCGTATCGTTTTTCGGCTCCACCGCCGCTGTCGACGGCTGGCGCGTCTGCATCGTCGATACCGTGGATGAGCTGAATGCCAACGCAGCCAACGCACTGCTGAAAGTGCTCGAAGAACCGCCGCTGCGCTCGCTGTTCCTGTTGATCACACATGCGCCGGCGCGCGTACTGCCAACCATCCAGTCGCGCTGCCGCAAGCTGCCGCTGCGTGGGCTGTCGACAGTGGATGTAACCCGCGCCACCGCGCAGGCCGCCGAACTCGAGACCAGCGATCCACTGCTGAAGGAGGTCGCTGAAGCCTCTGAAGGCAGTGTGTCGCGCGCTCTGAATCTGCTTGGAGGCGGTGCACTGAAACTGCACCAGCGCACCGCCTCGCTCCTGAATACGCTGCCGCATGTCGATCCACGCGAGCTGCATGCACTGGGGGATGCGCTGGGGACCAGCGACCGTGTCGCGCTCGGCGCTTTTGTCGACAGTGTCGACCGCTGGATCGGCGAGCGCATGCGGGCCGATGACGCCAATGCCAACGCCAATCTGCCCCGCCTTGCGCGGCTGGCGGAGGTATGGGAAAAGATCAACCGAGCCGCGCGCGAGACCGAATCCTACAATCTCGAGCGAAAACCGCTGGTTTTCTCGGTATTTGGACTACTCGCCGAAGCAACGCGCTGATCGCTGCGAGATTGGTTTCCGCCGATCCGCGCTTCACCAAGATCGTCTTATTCAAGGTCCGTAAAGTCAGCCATGACATCTGCAACCGATGCAACCCGACCGGCGTATTTCCTGACAACGCCGATCTTCTATCCCAACGGCGTGCCGCATATCGGCCATGCCTATACGGTCATGGCGACCGACACGATTGCGCGCTTCCAGAGGCTCGACGGTTACGACGTTCGTTTCCTGACCGGAACGGATGAGCATGGTCTCAAGATGCAGCAGACCGCCGTCAAGGAAGGCCTGACGCCACTCGAACTGGCCGACCGGAATTCCGAGCGTTTCCGCGAGATGGATACCGCGCTCAACATTTCCTATGACGACTACATTCGCACCACGGAGCCGCGTCATGCGCGCTCCGTTCAGGCGCTGTGGGTCGCGCTGGAGAAGGCGGGCGCCATCTATCTCGACAAATATGCCGGCTGGTATTCGGTTCGCCAGGAAGCCTATTTCGACGAAGCGGAAACAACGCTCGGCGACGATGGTGTCCGGCGTGAGCCGCTCGGCTCGCCGGTCGAGTGGACCGAGGAGGAAACCTATTTCTTCCGTCTGTCCGCATACCAGGACAAGCTGCTCGATCTGTATGCGCGTGTTCCTGACTTCGTGTTGCCGCGCGAGCGCCTCAACGAAGTGACGAGCTTCGTCAAGGGCGGCCTGCAGGATCTGTCGATTTCGCGGACCACGTTCGATTGGGGCATCAAGGTGCCGGATGCGCCCGGCCATGTGATGTATGTCTGGATCGACGCGCTCACCAATTACATCACTGCCGCCGGCTATCCGGATGTCGATGGCGAAAGCTTCAAGCGCTACTGGCCTGCCAGCCTGCATGTGATCGGCAAGGATATCGTTCGCTTTCACGCGGTGTACTGGCCTGCATTCCTGATGGCTGCGGGGATCGAGGTCCCGCATCGCGTCTTCAGTCACGGATTTCTTCTCAACCGCGGTGAGAAGATGTCGAAGTCGGTCGGCAACGTGGTCGATCCAATCGGCATGGCCCAGCAATATGGCGTCGATCAGATGCGCTATTTCTTCATGCGCGAAGTCTCGTTCGGGCAAGACGGCAGCTACAATCACGAAGCCATCGTCAACCGGACCAATGCCGACCTCGCTAACGATCTCGGCAATCTCGCGCAACGTTCGCTGTCGATGATCGCCAAGCAATATGGTGGCGTGCTGCCCGAGCCCGGCGATTTCAGCGACAACGACAAGGCCATCCTGGCGCAGGCCGACGGCATGCTGGAGCTCGCGCGCACCGCAATGGCAACGCAGCAGATCCATCAGGCGCTGAATGCGATCTGGGCTGTGGTCGCCGAGGCCAACCGCTACTTCGCGGGCGAGGCGCCGTGGGCGCTTGCCAAGACCGATCCGAAGAAGCAGGCCACGGTGCTCTACGTCACCGCCGAGGTCGTGCGGCAGGTCGCGATCTTGGCCCAGCCGGTGATGCCGGCGTCCTGTGCGAAGCTGCTCGATATTCTCGGTGTCGTCGAGAACGCGCGCGATTTCACGGCAATTGCCACCCGCATCAAGCCTGGCACGCAACTGCCGACACCGACCGGCGTGTTCCCGCGCTATGTCGAGCCGGCGGCTGCGAGCTGAGTTGACGTGATGCTGGTCGACAGTCATTGCCATCTGGACTTTCCCGATTTCGCCGAAGACCTCGACGGCATCGTCGCACGCGCGGAAGCCGCAGGCGTCGGCAAGCTCGTGACGATCTCGACGCGGGTGCGCCGGCTGCCGGCATTGCTGGCAATCGCCGAACGTTTCCCGAATGTCTATTGCTCGGTCGGTACCCACCCGCACAATGCCGACGAGGAAGACGGCATTTCCGCGGATGAGCTGGTCGAACTGACCAAGCATCCCAAAGTCATCGCGCTCGGCGAAGCCGGCCTTGATAACTTCTACGAGCACGGCTCATCAGGCGCGCAGGAGCGAGGCTTTCGTGCCCATATTGCCGCGGCCCGCGCGACCGGCCTGCCGCTGGTGATCCACACCCGCGAGGCGGACGAGCAGTGCGGCAGTGTTCTCGCAGACGAGATGGCGAAGGGGCCATTCAAGGCGGTGTTGCATTGCTACACCGGCGGACGGGAGCTGGCGATGAAGGCCATCGACATGGGTCTGTCGATCTCCTTCACCGGCATCATCACCTTCAAGAAGTCACAGGAGCTGCGCGATCTCGCGGCTGAGCTTCCCGCCGACCGCATCATGGTCGAAACCGATGCACCGTATCTGGCGCCCGGCAAATGGCGCGGCAAGCGCAACGAGCCATCCTATGTGGTCGAGACGGCGAAGGTGCTTGCGGAAACGCGAGGCGTGTCGCTCGAAGAGTTGTCGCGGCAGACCACAGAGAACTTCTTTCGCCTGTTCAGCAAGGCATCCGCCGAGAGCGCGCCTGGCACTGGCGTGCCGGCATGACATTGGTGCTCACCATTCTCGGCTGCGGTTCCTCGGCGGGTGTGCCGCGTCCTGCGCTGGGCTGGGGCGACTGCGATCCAGCCAATCCCAGGAACCGGCGCCGTCGTTGCTCGATGATGGCGGAGCGGATCGGGCCGGAGGGCGTCACGCGCGTTGTCATCGACACTTCGCCGGACCTGCGCGAGCAGCTCATCGACGCTGATGTCGATGACATCGATGCGGTCTTCCTGACGCATGAGCATGCGGACCAGACCCACGGCATGGACGACCTGCGCTCGGTCGTGTTGAAGCGCCGCAAGCGTATTCCGGTCTATATGAACGCCTCCACGGCGAGCGATATCATGCTGCGCTTCGGCTACTGCTTTCAGTCGCCTCCCGGCAGCGACTATCCGCCGATCCTCGATCGCCTCGGCATCGAGGCCGGCGAGAGCCGGACCATCACCGGGAAGGGCGGCGACCTGACGCTGACGCCGTTCCTGGTTCAGCATGGCAACATCCCGGCGCTCGGCTACCGGATCGGCAACACCGCCTATACGCCTGATCTCAACGACATTCCGGAAGAGAGCTGGTCTGCGCTCGAAGGTCTCGATCTCTGGATCGTCGACGGGCTGCGCTACACCCAACATCCCACGCATTTCAGCATCAGTGATGCGCTGTCCTGGATCGCGCGCTTCAGGCCGAAGCGGGCGGTCATTACCAACATGACGGCGGATGTGGATTACGAGGCGGTGAAGGCGATGCTGCCTGACGGCGTGGTGCCCGGCTATGATGGCATGCGGCTGGAGGTCGGATAGGTGGTCGCTCCCTAACCTGCAGGAAATGGAAGAACAATTTTCTCAACGCTAGCGTCAAACCTTATGGAGAGCTGCGGCGAACCAGATTGATGGCTTTTCCTGCTTCACGTGTTCAACAAGGCAGAATAACAGCATGATGGATTTCGACCCCACCGTATTCGCTGCAGAATGGTGCGCCGCGTGGAACGCGCACGATCTTGACCGTGTTCTTGCGCACTTCCACGACGACGTGATCTTTACTTCACCCATCGCTGCGAGCCTCTTGCCTGAAACAGGTGGTGTAATCCGCGGCAAAGCGGCCCTGCGCAGTTATTGGGAGGAGGGCCTTCGCCGCATTCTCGATCTCCATTTCACCGTTGAGGCTGTATTCGGCGGCGTTGATACGCTCGTGATCCAGTACCGCAACCAGAAGGGCGTCAACGTTTCCGAGGTGCTCGTGTTTGACGCGGGTCTGGTGCGTCAAGGACACGGCACTTATCCAACCAGGATCAATAATCCGGCGGGAACCAGCAGCTAACGGAATCCGCGGCAATGGCGGTCGTCATGGAGTCATCTGAAGGCGGACGTTGGTCATTAGATATGAACGTATAGCCGCTACGAATTGAACGACCCCGTCGACTTCACCTGATCCCGCAGCATGAATTTCTGGATCTTGCCTGTCGACGTCTTCGGGATCACGCCGAACACCACCGCCTTCGGTGTCTTGAAGCCTGGCATCTGCGCGCGGCAAAACGCGATGATGTCGGCTTCCGTCGCCGCCGCATTCGGCTTCAGCTCCACGAAGGCGCACGGGACTTCGCCCCATTTGGCATCGGGTTTGGCGACCACGGCGGCGAACAGCACTGCAGGGTGTTTGTAGAGCACGTCCTCGACTTCCACCGACGAGATGTTCTCGCCTCCGGAAATGATGATGTCCTTGGAGCGGTCCTTGATGGTCACGTAGCCGGCAGCGTCGAGCACGCCGAGATCGCCGGTGTGGAACCAGCCACCTTCGAACGCCTCCTTGGTGGCCTTCTCGTTCTTCAGATAGCCCTTCATCACGATATTGCCGCGGAACATCACCTCGCCGATGGTTTCGCCGTCGCGCGGCACTTCCTGCATGGTCTCGGGATCGATTACCGTGACGCCTTCCTGCAGATGATACGGCACGCCCTGGCGGCGCTTGAGCTGGGCGCGTTCATCGGCGGGCAGGGCATCCCAGCCGGGTTGCTCGGCGCAGACCGAGGCCGGGCCATAGACTTCGGTCAGGCCATACACGTGGGTCAGCTTGATGCCGATCTTCTCGGCGCCGGACAGAACCGCCATTGGCGGCGGCGCGCCGGCGATCGAGCCCTGCACCAGCGGTCCGCCGGAATAGGTGGGGGCATCGGGCGCGTTGATCAGCGTGTTGTAGACGATCGGCGCGCCGGACATGTGGGTGACGCCGTGCTCGCGCATCAGCGCGAAGATCTTGGTCGGGTCGACCTTGCGCAGGCAGACATTCACGCCGGCGCTTGCCGCCACGGTCCAGGGGAAGCACCAGCCGTTGCAGTGGAACATCGGTAGGGTCCACAGATAGACCGGATGCTGGCCGAGACCGGCGGCAAGAATATTGGAGACCGCGTTGAGATAGGCGCCGCGATGATGCGTCACGACGCCCTTAGGGTTGCCCGTGGTGCCCGAGGTGTAACCGAGCGCGATGGCGTCCCATTCGTCAAGCGGGAAGGCGCTGGTGAAATCCGGGCTGCCTTCGGCGAGGGCGGCCTCATATTCGAGCTCCCCGATCCGCTGGCCGCCGGTGAAGGAGGCGTCGTCGACATCGATCACGGTCGGCTTCGGGCCAGTCATCAGGCCGAGGGCCTCGGTGATCACACCGGAGAATTCCGGATCGACCAGCAGCAGCCTTGCGCCGCCATGGTCGAGCTGGAACGCGATGGCCGCGGCGTCGAGCCGGATGTTGAGCGCGTTGAGGACGGCACCGGCCATGGGCACCGCGAAGTGGGCTTCGTTCATCGCCGGCAGGTTCGGCAGCATCGCGGCGACGGTGTCGCCGCGGCCGATCCCGCGGCCGGTCAGGAACGAGGCAAAGCGCCGGCAGCGCTCATAGGTCTGCGCCCAGGTGAAGCGGCGTCCCTCATAGACCGTGCTGGTGAGGTCCGGATAAACCGCCGCGCTGCGCCTGAGAAAGCTCAGCGGCGACAGCGGCACGAAGTTGGCCGGAGTCTGGTCGAGGCCAACGCTATAGGCGCCCTGATCTGGGATCATTTTGACACTCTTTTATTTTAGTCAGTGAGTTACGAGAGATATCTCACTTATCAGTTTATGATTGGAATGATCTTCCAAAGTCACGCAAGGTAATGACTACAACCTTCTGAAAGATTGTATCTTAAAGGAATCCAATCGAAATCCACGGGAAGATCGCGACGATGATCAGGCCGATCAGCAGGGCCAGCAGATAGCCGAGGATGGGCCGGATGCCTTCCGCCGGATCGACGCGGCCGATCGCACAGGCCGCATAATAGCCGACGCCGAAGGGCGGCGCGAATAGTCCGATGCCCATGGCAAGGATGACGACCATCGCATAGTGGACCTCATGGACACCGACCAGCCGCGCGATTGGGAACAGCAGCGGCCCGAATAGCACGATGGCCGGGATGCCCTCCAGCACGCTGCCGAGGATCACGAAGGCGACGATGGACACCGCGATAAAGGTCGCGCCGCCACCCGGTAGGCCCGTCATGGCCGCCGCCAGCGAGCGCGAGAAGCCGGACTGCGTGAGGCCCCAGGCCATGCCGGTCGCGGTTCCGATGATCAGCAGGATCGCGCCGGAGAGACAGGCCGTATCGACCAGCATCGGTTTCAGCCGGCTCCAGTCGAACTGGCGATAGATCAGCAGGCCCGCCAGCACGGCATAGACGATGCCGATGGTGGAGACTTCCGTCGCGGTCGCCACACCCTCGACCACGGCAGCGCGGATCACGAAGGGCAGTGCGATGGCCGGCAGCGAGATGATGAAGGCCTTGCCGATCTGCGCACCGGTCGCCCGCTTCACATGGCTGAGATCCTCACCGCGATAGCGCCACCACACCAGCACGCCGAGCGTGATCGCCAGCACGACGCCCGGCAGCAACCCGCCGGTGAACAGCGCCGAGATCGAGACGCCGGTCACCGAGCCGATGGTGATCAGCACGAGGCTCGGCGGAATGGTCTCGGTCTGCGCGCCGGTCGCCGAGAGCAGGGCGACGAGATCACCCGGCTTGGCGCCGCGCGCCTTCATTTCCGGGAACAGCACTGGCGCCACCGCCGCCATGTCGGCGGCCTTGGAACCGGAAATGCCGGAGACGAGATACATCGCGCCGATCAGCACGTAATGCAGGCCGCCGCGGACATGGCCGAGCAGGCTGGCGAGGAACGCCACCATGGCGCGGGCCATGCCGGTCATCTCGATCAGCAGGCCCAGGAACACGAAGAGCGGCACCGACAGCAGGATGAGGTGGCTCATGCCCTCGTCCATGCGGCCGACCAGCACCATGATCGGCGTCCGCGTGGTCAGCGCCATATAGCCGAAGATCGCGAGGCCGAATCCGAACGCGATCGGCACGCCAGCGAAGACGCAGAGCGCCACGACGCCGACGAAGAAGATGATGAGGTTCAGATTGCCGAGGGTGCGCAACAGCGGCTCGGCGAGCCAGAATACGCCCATGATCGCCACGACGGTTGCCAGCGCCGCCAGCACGGTCCGCTTGTCGCCATAGCGCAGCAGCCGGAGCAGGGCGAACAGCGACATGATCGTGATGCCCACAGGCAGCGCGGCGGCACGAAAGCTGTTGGCGATCTGCAGCGCCGGTGTCGTGATGTAGCTTTCCTCATAGGCATATTCGAAGGACGGCCCGACGATCATCAGCAGGAATGCCAAAGCGGCGGCGGTTGCGATCACGTCCAGAAAAGCCCAGGTCCGCGGCCCGGCCGACGCTACCAGCGCGGTCATCCGCATATGCTCGCCGCGCCGGAACGCGACGGCCGAACCGAGCATCGCCAGCCACAGGAACAGGATCGATGCCAGTTCGTCCGACCACACCAGCGGCCGGTGCAGGCCATAGCGCGCAACCACGCCGGCAAACAGGATGATGACCTCGGCGACGACCAGCAGCGCGGCCGGGATTTCCACCAGCGCGCCAAGGATCTTGTCCAGCGAGGTCAGCAATGCCTGCGGGCGAGTGACGGGTGACGTCGCCTCGCCCGGCGCCTGCGTGAGTTCGGCATGGGCCATCGGACTGCTTACGCCAGCTTGCCGACGGACTTCTCGAGCAGCGACCAAGCCTGGTCGCCATATTTGCCCTTCCATTCCGCATAGAAGCCGGCCGAGCGCAGCTTGTCACGGAACGGCGCCACCTGCGGCTGGTTGAAGATCAGGCCCTTGGCGAGCAGTTCGTCGCGGACCGTGCCGTTCAGCTTCGCGGTATCTTCGCGTTCCTTGACGGCGGCGGCGTTGATGTTCTTTGCCACGATCTCGCGCAGATTGGCGGGCAGGCGCTCCCAGGCGCGGCGATTGGCAAGGAACCAGAAGCCATCCCACATGTGGTTGGTCATCGAGCAGTATTTCTGCACTTCGTAGAGCTTCGCCGTGGAGATCAGCGCCAGCGGATTCTCCTGGCCTTCAACGACCTTGGTCTGCAGGGCCGAATAGACTTCGCTGAAATTGATTGAGGCAGGCGCGCTGTCGAAAGCCTTGTACATGGAAGTCCACAGCGGCGACACCGGCACGCGGATCTTGAAGCCCTTGAGGTCGTCAGGGCCGTTGATCGGGCGCGTGGACGAGGTGGTCTGGCGGAAGCCGTTGTCCCAGATCTTGTCCATGACGACGAGATTGGCCTTGGTGATCTCGCCGCGCACGTAAGCGCCGAGTTCGCCGTCCATGGCCTTCCAGACGGTGTCGTAATCAGGGAAGGCGAAGCCGATGCCATTGATCGATGCGGCCGGCACGAGCGTCGCGAGGATCAGGCCGGAGAGTGTGAAGAACTCGACACCGCCGGAGCGGATCTGGCTCAGCATGTCGGTGTCTGAACCGAGCTGGTTATTCGGAAATACCTGCAGATCGACCTTGCCGCCGGTCTCGGTCTTGATCGCCGCCGACATCTCGCGGGCACGGACGTTGAGCGGGTGCGTGTCGGGCAGGTTATTCGCATATTTGTAGACGAATTCGGCCTGCTGGGCGCGCGCCACGAAGGGCATGCCGATGCCACCCATTGCGGTCGCGGCAGCCGATGCCTTCAGCAGAGTCCGGCGTGAAATCGTCATTTTGTTTCTCCCAACCACTTCTTTGTTTGCCTTTGTGAGGCGCAAGGGCCCTTGCCGTCTGGTCATCATGCCCGGCCTGTCCGGTCAAGCCTTTTTGCGGTGCGACCAAAGGACAAGGCCCAATAAAGGACGCGGGCACACGGCTTTTGCACCGCGCGAATTTGTGGGAAGCATCACGCGAATGCAGCTGCCGGCAGTCAGGACCGGCCAAGCACCGTCTGCAGGAAACGCAAGGACAGCATATGAAACACCCGATGAGCTTGGATCACCGCGTCGCGATCATTACAGGCGGTGCCTCAGGCATTGGCCTGGCCATCGCCAAGGCGGCCGTGGGCGAGGGGTGGAAGGTGCTCCTCGCCGATCTCACCCAGCCTGCCCTGGATGCGGCCAAGGCCCAGATCGATGCGATCATGCCCGGCAAGACCCAGACCGTGGTGATGGACGTCGCCAATGAAGACGCTGTGATCGCCGGATTGAAGGATTGCGAGCAGGGTTTCGGTCCGGTGCGCGGTCTGGTGAACTCTGCGGGTATCGGCCGTCAGGTGCCGTTCTTCGAGACCTCGGTGAAACTGTTTCGCGAGATCCTCGACATCAATCTGGTCGGCACCTTTGCCGTCGCCAAGGAAGCCGCGCGGATGATGCAGGCGCATGGCGGCGGCGCCATCGTCAATGTGGCGTCGGTGTCGGGGCTGCGCGGCAATATCGAGCGCTCGGCCTATGGCGCATCCAAGGGCGGCGTCGTCACGCTGACCCAGGTGATGGCCTGCGAACTGGCGCCGCTGAAGATTCGCGTCAATGCGATTGCGCCCGGCCCGTTCGAGACGCCGATGGTGCAGGAGATGCACACGGCGTCGACGCGCGAAGGCTGGATGCAAGTGGTGCCGCAGCGGCGTTATGCTGAGCCGGAGGAGGTTGCCGGCGCCGCGATGTTCCTGCTGGATGACAACAAGTCGAGCTTTGTGACGGGTCACGTTCTCAATGTCGACGGTGGCTTTGCCGCGCACGGGTTGCTGCCGAAATATCCGTAGGGCGCTCGCAACAAACCCGTCATTCCGGGTTTTCGACAGGACCGGCTTGCCGGTCGTGGCGAAGACCCGGAATCTGGATGTGATGAGCACTGCAGGATTCCGGGTTCGCGTGCGCAAGATGCGCCCGCGCCCCGGAATGACAAGCCTGGAATTAGCCTGTCTTAGCCTCAATCAGCGCCTTCATCCGCTCGGCATCCGCATTCGTCGCAGGCGTGTAGACCACCATGCCCAAATTCGGCTGGCCATCGACCGAAAAGGTAGAATAGCTCATCGTGAACGGTCCTACGACCGGATGATTCACGTGCTTCTTGCCCTCGCCGTAGCTGCTGACATCGTTATCGTGCCACATCGCCGCGAAGTCGGGGCTTACCTTGCAGAGTTCGTCGATCAATATCTGGGCGCGTTTTGATGCGCCGCTGCGCGTGATGTCGGCGCGAAATGCCGCCACGGCGAAGCGCGCGTCATTCTCCCAATCCGGCATCTTGGCGCGGACATTCGGACGACAGAACAGGATACGCAGGACGTTGCGCTCTTCGGGCGCGATGTTTGGATAATCGCCAAGCACGGCCAGCGCCGCACGATTCCAGGCCACGATATCCCAGGTCGCATTCCTCACGACGGCAGCGCTGAACTCCATCGAATCCAGCACGCGCTGCAGCGTCGGCGTGACGATATCGGACGGCTCAAAGCGGACTTCCGGCAGCCGGTGCTGCGCCAGCAGAAACAGATGCTCGCGCTCGATTGCCGACAATTCCAGCGCGCGTGAAATCCGGTCGAGCACATCGGCCGATGGCGCGCCGCCGCGGCCTTGCTCGAGCCAGGTGTACCAGGTGGCGCTGACATTGGCGCGCTGCGCGACTTCCTCGCGCCGCAGGCCCGGTGTGCGGCGTCGCTCCGATGAGAAGCCGAAGGCCACGGGATCGAGCCTGGCGCGGCGATCCCGAAGATAAGCGCCCAGTGGATTGGAGCCTGCGCGGGGAGTTGTTTCGGTGACCGTCATGCTCAGCCTGTTAGTCGCCATACCCGTATAACGTCACGGCTTCACGCAGTGTAGCGCAGGACCGATACATCCGCGCAGTCACAAGAGGAATATCACATGCGTGTTTTCGTTACCGGTGCTTCGGGCTTTGTCGGATCTGCCATTGTTCAGGAACTGATCGGCGCGGGCCATCAGGTGCTCGGTCTCGCGCGCTCGGACGCATCTGCCAAGGCGGTGGCCGACGCCGGTGCACAGATCCATCGCGGCGATCTGGAAGATCTGGACAGCCTGCGCTCCGGCGCCGCCAATTCTGACGGCGTGGTCCATACGGCCTTCATCCACGACTTCTCTAGGTTCAAGGAAAACAGCGCGATCGACGCGCGCGCCATCGAGACGCTTGGCGATGTGCTGGCAGGCTCCGATCGGCCCTTGATCGTGACCTCTGGCATGGCCTTCATCGCTCCCGGACGCGTGGCTACCGAGGACATGGGCCCATCGAATTCATCGCCAAGCCCGCGCGTGTCGGAACAGGTCGCCGAGCGCCTGGCGGCGCGCGGCGTGCGTGCCTCAGTTGTACGTTTGCCGCCATCGGTTCATGGCGATGGCGATCATGGTTTCGTGCCGCGGCTGATTACGATCGCGCGGGAGAAGGGCGCCTCCGCCTATATTGGCGACGGCCTCAATCGCTGGCCTGCCGCACACCGGCTGGACGTCGCCCGGCTCTACAGGCTCGTGCTGGAGCATGGCGCCGCCGCGCCACGCTATCATGGCGGTGCCGAGCAAGGCGTGCCATTCCGTGAGATTGCCGAGGTCATCGGTCGGCAGCTGAGCCTGCCGGTCGTCTCGCAATCGCCGGCCGAAGCCGCCGATCACTTCGGCTGGTTCGCAGGCTTCGCGTCGATGGATGCGCCGGCATCCAGCGACTGGACACAACAGCAGCTTGGGTGGCGACCAACGCAGTCAGGATTGATCCCGGACCTCGATCACGTCAGATATTTCGGCGGCTGAAGATGCAATGATGTGGGAGCGCAAACTGGCTTGAATGGCTGCTCGGTCAACCGGATATCGCAACAATTTGAGCTAAGCCTCTGGGATCGCTACGGGATAATATATTCCATAATATACCTTATGCGAATCCGAGATGTGGGCATGTCAGACTGGCGAAATCCCGGAAGCTGTTCCCGCTACCCGTTGAGCAGTTCGATCATCGGTTCGGGTTTGCCGCTCCACACCATGCGATAGACGCTTCCCTGGGCCACTGATTGGACGGCGTGCGGAAACAACGCGGCAAGGCATGTCCCTCCGGGATGCCGGACCGATGGATAGATGATCCCGTTGAGACCGCGCACGCGCGCGGCTTCGGCCAATGCGTTCCCGGCTGGATAGCCAATGGCTTTTTCCGGGTGCAAGGACTGATGCGTCGGGTGCGGCCTCAGATCGACGAATTCGCCTGCGAAGCTCGCAAACATCTCCGCGTACTCGACCACAGCGTTGAAATCGCCGGCAGCTGCGAGCGCCTCCGTCAGGTGAAATCTGACCTCGGCCAGGCTGGTTTCGACTTCGAACGCGGCATACCAGGCGCCACGTTCGGCACCGTTGAACCTGTTCGGTTCTCGAGGTTTTGCATAGGCGAACGAGGCGTTGATGAAGTGCGCATGCGGGACGCCGTATACGAGTTCGTACGATTGCACCTCGCCTGCCCCTCGGGCCTGGGCGATGCGTCTGTTGCTCGTCGCACCTTCGATTTCGCTCAATGCCTCGAATTCGGAATCATCGACCAGATCATGCAACACAGACTCCCGGAGCCGGGCGGTCGTCACAAGGCGAACGGTCCGCTCGAATCCCTGGCGGCTGATCGTCAAACCCTCAAGCATCGATCACAGGCCGCCGCGCACCGCATCGACATAGCGACGGGTCTCGAGCATGAGCGGAATGCCGCCCTCGATCATGGCATCGACCGGCGTTCGGCGCTGAAAGATCGGACCCTTGTTCGCCAGCTTCGGCCAACGCAACGCCATGTCGTCGGCAAACAGGAGTCGAAGCCCCTTGTAAACGCCGATCGCGGCTGACGCGCGCGTGAGTTGGTCCTGCGAGAGAGGTTGATCCCATGCCCCTCGCTTGATCCGGTCCCACGTACTTTCGGATACGCCAAGCAACGTCGCAGCTTCGGCATTGGTGAGCGCCCACTGCTCGACAATCTTCCGATATGCCTTGATGGCGACAGGCGACAATCGCTCACGGTCCGGTGCCTTCGTGAACGTCTGAATATCGACGGGCGTAAGGGGCATCTGGGCGCCAGTCGCTGCGATCTCGATCATGACTCCCTCCCTCGTTATCCGACCATAGATATCATCATTTGACGCGATATCAAGCATCAATTGACGGTGCTGTTCTCAAGGCAGGTGGTTTCTGATCAGCGAGAGTATCGCGCGGGACCCGTATTCGTGGATGGAATCTGAGATTAATCAAATAACTTCAATGATTTAAAGTGAAGGCCGTCTCGCGATCGGACCCCCGCTCCCGCTATTTCCTGATCGCGTCGTAGACCAGCGTCTTCAGGATCGGCTGGATGCGGCCGCGTTGGGTTGGCGTCTGCACCATCAGGATCATCACCATGTCCTGATCGGGGTAGGTCCAGAAATACGTCCCGGCGGCGCCGCCCCAGGCCATCTCGCCGACAAAACCGGGAACGCCGTCGTCGCCGGGGCCGGTGCGAACGCCGAAGCCGAGGCCGTAGCCGAAACCGGCGCCCGGATAGTAATAGGCCCAGGGCTTCACGTCGCTGGCCGGCGCGACCTGGTTCTGGCGCATCAGCTGGACCGATTCGGGCTTGAGGATCCTGACGCCATCAAGCGTGCCGCCATTGATCAGCATCTGCAGGAAGCGCGCGTAATCGCCCGTGGTGGCGTTAAGCCCGCCTCCTCCGGATTCCCATTTTCGCTTCACCGTGGGATTGCTGATGGTCTCGTTGCCGATGATGCGGTCGGTCGGCATCGGCTGCGCAATCCGCGGCGCCTTGGCGGGATCGAGCACGTAATAGCTGGCGTCTTTCATGCCGAGCGGATCGAACAGATACTGTTTCTGGAAATCGTACAGCGATTGCCCTGATGCGATTTCAATGACGCGGCCGAGCAGATCGGTCGAATGGCCGTAGTCCCACACAGTGGCCGGCTGATAGGCCAGCGGCAGCTTCGCAAGCCGTGCTGCAAAGTCGGCATTGTCGAAATCGCCATCGAACAGGCCGGCATCGAGATAAAGCTGCGTGATCAGGCCGAGATTGGTGAAGGCCGAACTGATGCCGGACGACTGCCGCATCAGGTCGAGCACGGTGATCGGCTTCAGCGCCGGTGCAAAGTCGAGATAGGGCTTGCCGCTGGCATCCGTGCGTTCGGTCGCGACCTGCGGATGGGCATAGGCCGGAATGTATTTGGCGATCGGATCGTCCAGCTTGAGCTTGCCCTGCTCGACCAGCATCATTGCTGCGACTGATGTGACCGGCTTCGACATCGAATACAGCCGGAAGATCGTGTCCGTCGTCATCGGCGCCATGGTCGCGGGATCGCGAACGCCGAAACCTTCGTAATAGACCGGCTTGCCGCGGTGCTGGATCAGCATGATCGCGCCGGCAAGATGGCCCTGGCCGACCTCGCGGTCGAGCATTTCAGTGACGCGGTTCAGGCCGTCCTGGGAAAAGCTGCTGAGGTCAGGCTTGTCGGTCAACAGGCTGGTGCCTGCCAATGCCGGCGTCGCCAGCGCCGCGGCGACGGTGAGGACGGACAGGAAGTCGCAAGATCGGCGCAACATTGAGACTGGATTTCCGCAAGCGGGCTTGAACACGGTCGGACGCTAACACCGAGATATTTCAGATACTTGTCGGAAAATCACTGAATTTGCCGATATCGGGGTTTTACCGCGATCGATGGACGTATGGCGATCACAAATGGGCGTCGGGTTTGCGTACGCTTCCCGGCGGCGGAAACCGGATCGTGGTGCCCAGGGTGATCCAGTTGGAATTCTCGCCGGTGATGTTGCGGCCATAGATTACGTCGACCGAGAAGATGTCGTTGGGGCGATAGCGCACGCCCGTCTGGACGCGTGGCTGGATCACGCTGGCGAATTCGGCGCGCCCCGCCTGCCCGTACAGTTCCACCGTATATTGCAGCACATCGGTGAATTTCCAGTCGAAGCCGACACCGTAGGTGAAGTAGTGGCGATCGATGGTGCGATCCCACAGCCAGCCGGCATTGAGATTGATGCGCGTGGTTTCGGAAAAGCGATAGGTCGCCGGAATTTCCGCGAACACCGCGGTGCTCTGGCCGGTCACGGCGTCGAATGTGCCACTGGCCAGCGCCGATACGCCGAATTTTCCGATGCCTGTCGGCTCGATATTGAACTTCGCTTTCGGCGCCAGCGTGGTGCTGAGCTCGCCATCGGAGCGGCTGTGATTGGTGAGCACGCTGAGTTCGACCGGACGCGTGATTTCCACCACGCAGGACGGATTGGCCACGGCCGCGAAGTCAGAGTTCGTGGCCATCGAATACCAGCTCTCGACCTTGCAGGAACCAAGGTCCGAAATGTCCGCCGCATCGACCGCATAGGCGCCATTGGCCGCCTCCGCGTGGCCCGAAGCCACCAGCAGCGCGACCAGAACGAAGCCGAACAGAGCCCGCGCGCGATAATGAGGAGCAGCCATGTCGCAGGACTAGCTGAGTCCCGAAATCCTCGACAGAGCAATCGCGCCTCGCTTATCCTGTTTGGCATGAGCGAACACCATCATCATGACCACGATCACGATCACGACCATTCCGAATTGTCGGAGACCGAGCTGCGCGTCCGTGCACTCGAGACCATCCTGACCGAGAAGGGCTATATCGATCCGGCGGCGCTGGACGCGATGATCCAGGCCTATGAGACCAAGATCGGTCCGCATAACGGCGCGCTGGTGGTGGCCAAGGCCTGGACCGATCCTGCTTTCAAGGCTGCGCTGCTGGCGGATGGTTCTGCGGCGGTCGGCACCCTCGGCCATGTCAGCCGGACCGGCGATCATCTCGTCGTGGTCGAGAACACGCCCGAGCGTCACAACATGGTCGTGTGCACGCTGTGCTCCTGTTACCCCTGGGAAATGCTCGGCCTGCCCCCGGTCTGGTACAAGGCCGCGCCCTACCGCTCCCGCGCCGTCAAGGATCCGCGCGGCGTGCTTGCCGATTTCGGCTTTTCGCTTCCGAACGACACTGAAATCCGCGTCTGGGATTCGACGGCAGAGACGCGCTTTCTGGTGCTGCCGATGCGGCCCGCCGGCACCGAGGGCTGGAGCGAACAACAACTGGCCGAACTGGTCACGCGCGATTCCATGATCGGCACGGGTCTCGTCCGAGCGCCGGGAGCTCCGTCGTGAACGGCGTCCACGACATGGGCGGCATGGACGGTTTCGGCAAGGTCGAGCCGGAACCGAACGAGCCGATGTTCCACGCCGAATGGGAATCCCGCGTGCTGGCCATGGTGCGTGCCATGGGCGCGGCGGGCGCATTCAACATCGATACGTCGCGGTTCTATCGCGAGATGATTCCGCCGGAGGTGTATCTCAGCAGCAGCTACTATAAGAAATGGCTGCTCGGTCTTGAAAACAATCTGGTCAAGAGTGGCTTTATCACGGGCGACGAGATTGCGGCCGGCCACGCGACCGTGGCGCCGAAACCTTTGAAGCGTGGCAATTTCACTGCGGACAGCGTCGAGCGGGTGCTGACGCGCGGCTCGTTTACGCGCCCTGCTCCGTCACCGGCCGCATTCAAGATTGGCGATCGCGTGCGGATGAAGAACATCCATCCGGCCACCCATACGCGGTTGCCGCGTTATGTCCGTGGCCATGTCGGTGTGATCGAGCGGCTGCACGGCGCACATGTCTATCCGGATACAGCAGCCCATGATCAGGGCGAAAATCCGCAGTGGCTCTACACCGTCGTGTTCGACGGCGCCGAATTGTGGGGCCCTGACGGCGATCCGACGCTGAAAGTATCGGTCGAGGCGTTCGAACCATATCTCGACCCCGCGTGATGCGTGGCGGCAGGTTCGGATCAAACCCGCCGTAATTCGCCTCGGAGTGCCCGCACATCGCCCGCCAGGCCCGCGAGTCTGGCGGGATCGATAACCGTCAAGCGGCCGCGACCGGCTTTCAGGATCTGCATCCGGTTCCATGCCGAAACAGTGCGGCTGACCGTGAACAGCGTGGTGTCGCTGAGTTCGGCCAGTTCCTGGCGCGAGATCCTCAGTTCGATCGGAACGCAATCACCATCCGGATCTCCTTCCCGCACCAGGCGCAGAACGATCCGTGCAATACGACGATCGGCATTCTCACTCGTTGCCTCGTGAAGACGGCGCAGCAGGTGATCGGTTTGCCGTCCGACGATGCCAAGGACATTGATCGCGAGCTGCGGGACAATATGCATCAGCCCGCCGAAGCGATCCGCGGACCAGCACAAAAGCTCGGTCGCGACTGTCGCGCGCAGGGTTGTCGGGTGAGTAAAGTTGCCGAACACCGATGCGGCTCCGGCGAGATCGCCGCGTCGCATGAATTGCAGCGTTTTCTGCGCGCCATGCGCATCGATCATCGTCTTCTTGAGCTGACCATCGATGACCACAGCGATCATCGCCGGCGCGTCGCCTTGCTGCCAGAGCGAAAAACCGCAATCCAGGACGTGCTTTCTGCCAGCTTCGATGATGATGCCGCGCGCGCCCTGGTCCAGACCCGCAAAAAGCGGCGTTTGACCAAACGAATTGCACATCTCACGATCCATTGCTCGCCTTCCGGAACGAGCGATTTCGCCGAGCAGCTGTCGCAATCAAATAAAACTGTCATCAAAGATTCTGATGCGAGCGGCTCTGCACGACGACATCGCGATCAGAACAACGATACCAAATAAATCCTCCGCAGAGTTTGTTGTTTGATCTAGCGCAAAGAAGGTGGGCGCTGCAGCAGGCATATTGCCTTTGCTCTAGGCGAATCTCGCCTCTTCACCAGGCATATGGCCGCAAACCGAAGGGGGAGCATATGGTGACGGACCAGAATATCGCTCAGCCTGCAGAGGCTCAAAGACGCAATAGCCGCATGTCGGAGTTGTTCGTCTTTCTCACGATCGTCGTTCTCATCTGGCCCGTCGTCGCGGTGGGCGTAGTCGGTGGTTACGGCTTTCTGGTCTGGATGACCCAGCTGATTTTCGGGCCGCCCGGCCCTCCTCTGCTTCACTAGGACTTCCACATGACAGACAAACTCACCAGGCGCGCCCTGTTGACCGGCGCGAGTGCCGACACGTCCGCGCATGACAATGAGCACATTTCCAGCGCCGTCGTGTCGGTGCTTCCGGCCCATATCGACGCGGTATCTGCGCGGCTGCTCGGCCTCGCGGGTGTCGAGATCCATCACCGCACGGACTCCAAACTCGTGGCGGTTCTCGAAGGGCCCGGCAGCGGCGCACTGGGTGCGATGCTTGCTGACATCTCATCATGGCCGGGCGTGCTCTCGGCCAACATGGTCTTCGAACAACGTCTCGACTAGGAGAACGACGAATGCCCCTTTCGCGGCGTGATCTACTCAAGGCTCAGGCAGCAGCCGTTGCTGCAGCGGCGGCTGGCATCAACGTTCCGGCAGCCGCACAATCGATTGCCGGCGGCGTCGGGTCGCTGTCCATCAAATGGTCGAAGGCGCCGTGCCGGTTCTGCGGCACCGGTTGCGGCGTCATGGTCGGCGTCAAGGACAACAAGGTCGTCGCCACCCATGGCGACACGCTGGCGGAAGTGAATCGCGGCCTGAACTGCATCAAGGGCTACTTCCTCTCCAAGATCATGTACGGCGCCGACCGCCTGACCACGCCTCTGCTCCGCAAGAAGAACGGCGTGTTCGACAAGAACGGCGAACTCACACCGGTGAGCTGGGACGAAGCATTCGACACCATGGCGGCAAAAGCCAAGGCGACGCTGAAGGAAAAAGGACCGACTGCGATCGGCATGTTCGGATCGGGCCAGTGGACGATCCTCGAAGGTTATGCCGCGACCAAGCTGATGCGTGCGGGTTTCCGCTCCAACAATCTCGATCCCAATGCGCGGCATTGCATGGCGTCCGCGGCCGTGGGCTTCATGCGTACCTTCGGCATGGACGAGCCGATGGGCTGCTACGACGACTTCGAGGCCGCCGATGCTTTCGTGCTATGGGGCTCGAACATGGCCGAGATGCATCCGATCCTGTGGACGCGCCTCACCGATCGCCGTCTCGGTCATTCGCATGTGAAGGTCGCGGTGCTCTCGACCTTCACGCATCGCAGCTCCGATCTCGCCGACATCCCGATCGTGTTCAAGCCGGGCACTGATCTCGCCATTCTCAACTTCATCGCCAACCACATCATTTCGACCGGCCGCGTGAACACCGAATTCGTCAACAGCCACACGACTTTCGTGAAAGGCACAACGGATATCGGCTATGGGCTGCGTCCCGAGAATCCGCTGGAAAAGAAGGCCACTGGTGCGGCCAATGCGGCGGCAACGACACCGATCGACTTCGCGGCCTATGCGGACTTCGTGAAGGACTACACGCTCGAGAAGGTGTCGAAACTGACCGGCGTCGAGCCCGGCTTCCTGCAGGAACTCGCCGAGCTCTATGCCGATCCGAAGCGCAAGGTGATGTCGCTCTGGACCATGGGCTTCAACCAGCACGTCCGCGGCGTGTGGGCCAATCAGCTCGTCTACAACATCCATCTGCTGACCGGCAAAATCTCCGAGCCCGGCAATTCACCGTTCTCGCTGACCGGCCAGCCGTCGGCCTGCGGCACCGCGCGCGAGGTCGGCACCTTCGCGCATCGCCTGCCCGCCGATATGGTGGTGACAAATCCGGAGCACCGCAAGCACGCGGAAGAAATCTGGCGCGTGCCACATGGTTTGCTGCCCGACAAGATCGGTTATCACGCCGTCGAGCAGGACCGCATGCTGCATGACGGCAAGCTGAACTTCTACTGGGTTCAGGTGAACAACAACATGCAGGCGGCGCCCAACAGTTCGGGCGAAGCCTATCCCGGCTACCGCAACCCCAGCAATTTCATCGTCGTGTCGGATGCCTATCCGACGGTGACGGCGATGTCCGCCGACTGCGTGCTGCCGGCAGCGATGTGGGTCGAGAAGGAAGGTGCCTACGGCAATGCCGAACGGCGCACCCATGCCTGGCGCCAGCTCGTCAACGCGCCCGGCCAGGCGCGCTCAGACCTCTGGCAGTTGATGGAGTTCTCCAAGCGCTTCACGACGGACGAAGTGTGGCCCGCCGCCCTCCTGGAGGCCAATCCGAACTACAAGGGCAAGACGCTGTTCGACGTGCTCTATCGCAACGGCGAGGTCGACAAATTTCCCGTCAGCGAAATCCCCGCTGACTATGGAAACCACGAGTCCAAGGACTTCGGTTTCTATGTGCAGAAGGGGCTGTTCGAGGAATACGCCGCATTCGGTCGCGGTCACGGCCACGACCTTGCGCCTTGGGACACCTATCACGAGGTGCGCGGCCTTCGCTGGCCGGTGGTCAATGGCAAGGAAACCAAGTGGCGCTACCGCGAAGGTCTCGATCCCTATGTCAAGCCGGGCAAGAAGGTCGAATTTTACGGCAACCCGGACGGACGCGCGCGCATCATCGCGGTGCCCTATGAGCCGCCGGCGGAGTCGCCCGATGCTGAGTTCGATCTCTGGCTGGTGACGGGCCGCGTGCTGGAGCACTGGCATTCCGGCTCGATGACCATGCGCGTGCCCGAACTCTACAAGGCGTTTCCCGGCGCGCGCTGCTTCATGCATGCCGAGGATGCGCGTGCGCGCGGCCTGAACCAGGGCGCCGAAATCCGGCTGATGTCGCGGCGCGGTGAGATCCGCACGCGCGTCGATACGACCGGACGCAACCGTATGCCCCGCGGCGTGGTGTTCGTGCCGTGGTTCGATGCCAGCCAGCTGATCAACAAGGTCACGCTGGATGCAACCGACCCGATCTCCAAACAGGCGGACTTCAAGAAATGCGCGGTCAAGATCGTTTCGGTTTAAGTGCGATGAAGACTCTCATCGCGGCAATCATCGCCGGCGCCATGGTGCTGGTCTCCGGTGCGATCTACGCGCAGTCTGTTCAGACTGCGCCGCAGATCGTGCCGCGCGTCACCGGCGCAGCGAAGCCCATGGGCGAGGTCCCTGCACCGCCCTTCCCGCGGCCCGTCACCGACGACAAGCGCGTGATGCGCAACTATCCGGAACAGCCTCCGGTCATTCCGCATTCGATCGAGAACTATCAGCTCACGCTGCGGGCCAATCGCTGTCTTGAGTGCCATCGCCGTGAGTATACCGAAGGCTCCGGTGCGCCGATGATCAGCGTTACGCATTTCATGGATCGCGATGGCCAGATGCTCGCCGACGTGACACCCCGGCGCTATTTCTGCACGGCCTGTCACGTGCCGCAAACCGATGCGCGCCCGCTCGTCCCGAACACCTTCACCGACATGAAGGCATCCGGCAGGTGAGCGCCATGAAGTGGTTGATATCCAAGTTTATGTGGTTCTGGCGCATCGCCAGCCGCCCGGCCACGCATATCAGTCTCGGCGTGCTGGCGCTGGGCGGCTTCCTCTGTGGCGTTATCTTCTGGGGTGGCTTCAATACGGCGCTGGAAGTCACCAATACCGAGAAATTCTGCACCAGCTGCCACGAGATGCGCGACAACGTATATCAGGAGCTGCAGCGAACCCCGCATTTTGCCAATCGGTCCGGCGTGCGTGCCACCTGCCCGGATTGTCATGTGCCGCATAACTGGACCGACAAGATCGCGCGCAAGATGCAGGCGTCGAAGGAAGTGTGGGGCAAGATCTTCGGCACGATCTCGACGCGCGAGAAATTCCTCGACATGCGTCTGGAGCTCGCAAAGCACGAATGGGCCCGCCTGAAGGCCAATGACTCGCTGGAATGCCGCAACTGCCATTCGGCGATCGCCATGGACTTCACCAAACAGGCCCCCCGCGCGGCGGCGATCCATGCGAAGTACCTCGTCACCGGCGAGCGCACCTGCATCGATTGCCACAAGGGCATTGCACATGAACTGCCTGACATGAGCGGAATCGAGCCCGGCTGGAGCGCCCCTGCCGAGCTGCGCGACCGCCACAGCTACCACGCGCCGGATGCGGATCGGTTGTCGCGCTATCTGGCATCGGTGAAGGAGACGCAGCCGTAGGCTGAACGAGCGAAGCGTAATCCACTGCCGAACTTCCGCAGCGGATTACGCCCAGGGCTGATCCGCCCTGCGACACAGCTCAGTTCATCGTGATATTGGCCTTCTCGATTACACCCTTCCAGCGCTGCGTTTCGCTGGCGATGTATTTGGCGAACTCATCCGGCGGGACCGCCACGGCGACCGCCCCGAGTTCGGCCATCTTCTTCCTTGTCTCCGGCAGCTGCATGAATTCGCGGATCGAGACCGACAGCTTGTCGGAGATCGCCTTCGGCGTGCCCGTCGGCGCCATGAAGCCGTGCCAGGCGACGGCCTCGAAACCCGGCAGGAATTCGGACACCGCCGGCAGGTTCGGATCGAACTCGGCGCGTTTCGGCGAGGCCGTCGCCAGCAGCGCGAGCTTGCCGGCCGCCGCATGCGGCAGCAGCAGTGGCACATTGTCGAAGGCGATGTCGATCTGGCCGCTCAGCAAGTCCGTAACCATCTGGCTCGAGCCCTTGTAAGGCACATGCACCATCTTGGTGCCGGTCATCTGCTGGAACAGTTCGCCGGCCAGATGCTGCGTGGTGCCGACGCCCGCCGAACCGAATGTCACCTTGTCGGGATTGGCTTTGATATGGGCGATCAGGTCCGGCACCGTGCGCGCCGTGATCCTGGTCGGGTTCACCACAAGCACATTCGGCACCATGCTGATCTGCGCGATCGGCACGAGGTCCTTTTCGGGATTGTAGGAGAGCTTCGCGCCATACAGCGTCGGATTGATCGACAGCGCTGAGGTGCTGGCGAGGCCGATCGTGTAGCCGTCGGGCGCGGCACGCGCGACGCGGGTAACGCCGATGATGCTGCCGGCGCCGCCGACATTCTCGATGATGACCGTGGCGCCCATCTTCTTCTGCAGATGCTCCGACACCATGCGCGCAAAGATATCGGCCGTGCCGCCGGCGGCGAACGGGACGATGCTGGTGATCGGGCGGCTCGGATAATTCGAATCCTGGGCCGTCGCTGGCATGAGAGTGCCGAGCGTCAGGCAGGCAGCCGTCAAGATTGACCGAAGTCTCATTGAACATTCCTCCATGCATTTTGACGTTTTGATTTTCGGCGTCCTTTTTGGTGGACGCTCGAAATTGAGGTGGTGACGAGCATGACGTCGTCACCACCTGCGGTCGTCTAGTTCATCGTGACGTTGGCCTTCTCCATCACGCCTTTCCAGCGTTGGGTCTCGCTGGCGATGTATTTGGTGAACTCATCCTGCGGGATCGCCACAGCGACCGCTCCGAGTTCGGCCATCTTCGTCTTGGTCTCCGGGAGGCTCATGAATTCCCGAATCTCGGCCGACAGCTTGTCGACGATCGGCTTCGGCGTCGCTGCCGGCGCAATGAAGCCGTGCCAAGCGACAGCCTCGAAGCCCGGCAGGAACTCGGCGACGGCCGGCACATTCGCGTCGAACTCGGCGCGCTTTGGCGTTGCCGTGGCGAGCATCGCCAGCTTGCCGGCGGCCACATGTGGCAGCAGCAGCGGGACATTGTCGAAAGCGATGTCGATCTGGCCCGAGATCAGGTCGGTGACCATCTGGCTCGAACCCTTGTAGGGCACATGGACCATCTTGGTACCGGTCATCTGCTGGAACAGTTCGCCGGCGAGATGCTGCGAGGTGCCCGGGCCCGACGAACCGAAGGTCACCTTGCCCTCATTGGCCTTCATATATTCGATCAACTCCGGCACCGTGCGGGCCTTGATGCGATCAGGATTCACCACCAGCACGTTAGGTACGATGCTCACTTGCGCAAAGGCCACCAGATCCTTCTCCGGCTGGAACTGAAGCTTGCTGCCATAGAGCGAGGGCGCGATCGCCAGCGGCGAGGTGCTGGCGAGGCCGATCGTGTAGCCATCGGGCTGCGCCTTGGCGACACGGTTGACGCCGATATTGCCGCCGGCGCCGCCCATATTTTCGACCAGCACCGTGGCGCCGAGTTTCTTCTGCAGGTTCTCCGACACCATGCGCGCGATGATGTCCACGGTGCCGCCGGCCGCGAAAGGCACGACGATGGTGATCGGCTTGCTGGGATATTTCGCGTCCTGCGCATTGGCCTGTCCGACGGCGCCCAAGGCGACGCAGGCGGCCATCAGGATGAGTTTGATTTTCATGCGTGTTCCTCTTCTCGAATAGTATTCTGATGAATGCTTGCAGCCGCCTCGCTCATCGCGCAGGCAGCACTTTTCCGGGATTCATGATGTCGTTCGGATCGAGCATCTGCTTGACGCTGCGCAAGAGCCGCAGCTCGGTCGGCTTGGTGACGCGTGCAAGCCGCTCGCGATTGGCGACGCCGATGCCGTGCTCAGCACTGATACTGCCGCCGAGCGCGCTGGTTTCCTCGTCCACGATGGTGTTGATGCCGCGGATCGTGTCCTGAATCTGATCCTTCTGGTTCTGCTCCAGTCCCGGAATGATGGCGAGGATGTGGATATTGCCGTCGCCGATATGGCCGTGCATCACGATGCGGGCGTCGGGCCGATAGGCGGCGATGCGCTTCTCCACCTGCGTGACGAAGGTTGCCTGCTGCGACAAGGGCACGGCGCTATCGTGCGAGATCACGTAGCCAGCCTTCTTGCTGCCTTCCGACACGCTGTGGCGGATTTTCCAGAACGCTGCGGCCTGCGTCTCGCTGGAAGCTACCAGCGCATCACTGACCAACTCGCGCTCATAAGCATTGCTCAGCAACTGCTCGAGCGCTGCATTCAGATCGACCGACACCAGCGTATCGACGAGTTCGATCAGCACGTACCAGGGCGTATCCAGATCGAACGGGATGTTCACCGGCGGCAGGTTCTCGGCGATCACCTCGATCTGGCCGCGCGACATCACCTCGAAGGCGCCAAGACGGTCGCCGAGTTCGGTGCGTGCCTGTGCAAGCAGGTCGAGCACCGCTTCGATGCTGTTCAGCTTCGCAAAGGACACCGCCCTCGCCCGTGGCTTCGGAAACAGCTTCAGCACCGCGCCAGTGATGATGCCGAGCGTGCCTTCGGCGCCGATGAAGAGCTGCTTGGTGTCAAAGCCCGTGGAGTCCTTGCGCAGCGCCGTCATGCCGTCGAGAATCTCGCCATCGGGCAGCACGACTTCGAGGCCAAGCGTGAGTTCGCGTGTGGTGCCGTAGCGGAGAACCGCGGTGCCGCCGGCATTTGTGGAGAGATTGCCGCCGATCTGGCACGAACCTTCAGCGCCGAGGCTGAGCGGGAACAAGCGGTCGATATCGTCCGCTGCCTTCTGGATGTCGGCGAGGATACAGCCGGCATCGACGGTGATGGAATCGCCGAGACGGCTGACGCTGCGGATCTTGTTGAGGCGATCGAGACGCAACACGATCATGTCCCGCTCGCCCAGAGGAGTCGCCGCGCCGCACATGCCGGTGTTGCCGCCCTGCGGCACGATCGCGATGCCGGCGGCCGCGCAGGCCTTGACGATGTCGGAGACTTCCTGTGTCGAGCCGGGCTTTACGACGGCCAGCGCCTTGCCGTGATAGCGTCCGCGCCAGTCCACCACATAGGGTTCGAAATCGCCGCCTGGGCCGATGACATGACGGGGATCGCCGACGATGCCTTTGAGCGTTGCAAGAAATGTCGTGTGGTCGGTCAATTCATCCTCCCGTCACCGGAACGAGAGATCGAGCAGACGGCCTTCGAACAGGCGGTCGCGCGACGTTTCGAGGTGGAGACGCATGGCCGTGCGCGCTGCCTCAGCATCACGGTCACGGATCGCTTCAAAAATACTGCTGTGTTCCTCGAACACCTGCTCGAGGCCGGGCCGCGGCCCCATCAGCGACAGGCCGTGCAGCTTCATGCCGACGGCGACGTGATCCTTGAGGGCGTTCAGCGAGGTCGCGAAATAGTGGTTGTTGGTCGCCTCGGATACGGCGAGATGGAAGGCGTAGTCGGCGTCTTCGCGATGCTTGCGCTTCCTGGTCGCCTCACGCAGCAGGCCAAGCGCTGCTTCCATCTTGCCGAGATTGTCGTCGCTGCGTCGGAGCGCCGCGAAATGCGCGGCATCGGATTCCATGGTGATGCGGAATTCGAAGCAGCGCTGGATGTCTGCAATGGTCTCCACCCGTGCGAAGCCGAGCGGCTGTTGCTGCGCACGGACTTGCACGAAACTGCCCGCGCCCTGTCGTGACGTGATCAGGCCGTCCTCGCGCAACCGGCCGAGGGCTTCGCGCAGCACAGGACGTGAGACATCGAACATATCGGAAAGTTCGTGCTCGCCGGGGAGCTTATGGTCCGGCGCGTAATCGCCATTGGCGATGCGCTGTGCGAGTTCACCATAGACCTTGTCGACGAGCGAACCAGAGGCACCGCGTGGACGCGGCGCTTCAGGCAATTCAGAGGGATCAGTCGGCTTCATGATCGGTCAAACCGCAGCTTGCAGGGATGGCGGCGGAGGTTTCGTGTGACAGTCCGATCACTCGGGAGCGCCGTCGTATGGAAACACTTCCTCGCCCAAAAATTTTGGCGACCATGCGAGGCGGCGGCAAACTTGTCAACATGTCAACGTCGTGCGGGTGAGCCGTCATTCATATATGTAATTGATATATAACGATGAAATTGTTTGATCTGGCCAGATACAGTATTGCAATGCACAAATTCTGACAACTTGTCAGGTCGCTGAAATCATGGTCGAACGCTCGCTCAATCGGAAAGGACCAGGCGTGACCAACGGACTGAACGGCAAGGCTATCGTGATCATCGGCGCAAGCTCCGGCATCGGCGCTGCCGTGGCGAGGAAATTTGGCGCGCTCGGCGCGAACCTGATCGTGCACTACAACGGCAATCCCGAAGGCGCGCAGGAAGTGGTCGCTGGCATCCAGGTCGCCGGTGGCAAGGCTGAGCTGGTCCGCGGCGACGTGTCGGAACGTGCGGAAGCGGCCCGCGTGATCGACGAAGCTCACGCCAAGCTCGGCCGCATCGACGTGCTGATCAACAATGCCGGCGCCATGTTCGGCCGCACCTCGATCGCCAATGCGACCGACGAACAGTATGACGACGTGGTCGATCTCAATATCGGCTCGGTGTTCTTCGCCTGCCGCAAGGCCGCGAAGATCATGGAAGCGCAGCGCTCGGGTTCGATCATCAACACGACCTCGGTCGCAGCCCGCAATGGCGGCAGCGGCGGCGCCGGCCTCTATGGATCGGCCAAGGGTTTTGTCTCGACCATCACGCGTGTGCTTGCGAAGGAACTGGCGCCGTTCAACGTGCGCGCCAATGCGGTGGCGCCGGGCGTGATCATGACGCCGTTCCATCAGCGCTATTCGACCGCGGAGCAGCTCGAAGGCGCGCGCCAGAGCATTCCGCTCGGCCGCATCGGCACGCCCGAGGATTGCGTCGGCGCCTATCAGTTCCTCGCCGACGAGACCATGAGCAGCTACATCACCGGCCAGGTCATCGAGGTCAATGGCGGGCAGATCATGCCTTGAACAAGGCTGCGGCGCGGCCCGTCGTGCCGTAACATCTCAAACAACCAATCTGGGAGGCTTCACCATGACTGCACCATTTCCGGCCGGCGTATTCTGCGCGGCGACCACCCCCTTCAACGCCGACCTTACGGTCGATCAGGGACTGTTCACGTCGCACTGCCTGCGCCTGCTCGATAATGGCTGCACCGGCATCGCCATGCTCGGCACCACGGGCGAAGCCAATTCGCTGTCGTCCCGCGAGCGCATGGCGCTGCTGGACGCGGTGGTGAAGTCGGGGATCGCGCCGTCGAAGCTGCTGCCGGGCACCGGCGTTGCGTCGATCATGGAAACCGTCGAGCTCACGAAGCATGCGGTCACCAACGGTGTCGGCGCCGTCGTGATGCTGCCGCCGTTCTACTACAAGGGCGTGTCCGATGACGGCATCGTCGACGCCTATACGGCGGTGATCGAGCGGGTCAACGATCCGCGCCTGCGCGTGGTGTTGTATCACATCCCGCAGATGTCGGCGGTGCCGATCTCGCTCGACGTCATCGATCGGTTGCGCAAGCGCTTCCCGGAGATCGTGGTCGGCATCAAGGATTCGGCAGGCGAGTTTTCCAATATGAAGGCCATCGTCGAGCGCTTCCCGGGCTTCTCGGTGCTGGTCGGCGCTGATCCCCTGATGCTGAAGCTGTTGCCGCTGGGCGGCGCGGGCTGTATCACGGCGGCGTCGAACCTCGTCAGCCGTGAGCTTGCCACCGTGTTCAACGGCTTCAACGACCCGGCAAAACAGGCTGAAGTAGCCGCCGCGCAGGAGCGGATCGTGGCGACGCGCAATGCGGTGTCCACCTATGTGCAGCTTCCCTCGCTCAAGGTGCTGCTGGCGAAGCGTGACAACAACGAAGGCTGGCTGCGGGTGCGTCCGCCGCTGACGGGCCTCAGTGCTAGCGAGGCCGCCAAGGTCCGCGAGTCGCTGGCCGTCTAGACAGCTGTTGCTGCGAACTCGCGCCAGCCTTTGGCGCGCAGTTCGCAGGCCGGGCATTTTCCGCAGCCATAGCCCCAGTCGTGTAACGCGCCGCGCTCACCGAGATAGCAGGTGTGCGAGTGTTCGCGGATCAGGTCGACGAGGCCCTGCCCGCCGAGCTCATGCGCCAGCGCCCAGGTCGCGGCCTTGTCGCGCCACATCAGCGGCGTATGCAGCGTGAAGTCCTTGGCCATGCCGAGATTGAGCGCCTGCTGCAGCGCCTTGATCGTGTCGTCGCGGCAATCGGGATAGCCGGAATAGTCGGTCTCGCACATGCCGCCGATGATGTGCGTGATACCGCGCCGATAGGCCAAAGCTGCGGCGAAAGTCAGGAACACCAGATTGCGACCGGGCACGAAGGTGTTGGGCAAACCATCTGCGCCCATCTCGATGGCGACGTCACGCGTCAGCGCGGTGTCGGAGATGGCGGACAGTGTCGGGATATCCAGCGTGTGGCTCTCGCCGAGTTTGGCGGCCCAGTCGGCATTCAGTGCCTTCACGCCGGCCAGCAGCTTGTCGCGGCTGTCGAGCTCGATGGCGTGACGCTGGCCGTAAGCGAAGCCAAGCATTTCGACGCGTTTAAAGCGCGCGAGCGCCCAGGCCAGACAGGTCGCGGAATCCTGGCCGCCGGAGAACAGCACCAGGGCAGTTTGATCTGGAAAAGTGTCGCTCATAGGCTGCAAATAGCACTCTGCAGGCCTGTGTGAAAGACAGGCAAAACCGGGCATTTTCGCTGGGCCATCGCGTCATCCTGCGGCATAGCAGAGGCTCCTGACGTGACCTGTGGTGCTCCATGACCCCTTCCCGCGATATCGCCGGCCTGATCGAGATCATGGCCCGGTTGCGCACGCCCGTGACCGGTTGCCTGTGGGATCTGGAGCAGGACTTCGGGTCGATCGCGCCCTATACGATCGAGGAGGCCTATGAGGTCGCCGACGCCATTATCAGGCACGATCTCGGCGATCTCTGCGACGAACTCGGCGACCTCCTACTGCAGGTGGTGTTCCATGCACAGATGGCATCGGAGCAGAAGGCGTTCGATTTCGGCGACGTGGTGATGGCCATCACCAAGAAGATGATCCGCCGCCATCCGCATGTGTTCGCCGACAAGGACGGCAACCTGACGTCGGGCCATGTGAAGGGCGTATGGGACCGTATCAAAACCGAGGAGAAGGCCGAGCGCGCCGCGCGCCGCGGCGAGGAAGTCGTAGCGCCCTCCTCGTTTTTGGCCAGCGTCAAGGCCGGACAACCCGCGCTGAGCCAGGCCATGGCTCTGCAGACCAAGGCTTCCAGTGTCGGCTTCGACTGGAACGATCCGCGCGCGGTGCTGGCGAAAATCCGCGAGGAAGCCGACGAGATCGAAGCGGCCCTCGATCGCGGCGATCAGGATCATATCGCCGAAGAGACCGGCGACCTGATGTTCGCGCTGGTCAATCTCGCGCGCCATGTGGGCGCCGATCCTGAACTCGCGCTGCGCGGCACCAATGCGAAGTTCGAGCGGCGCTTCGGCTATATCGAGCGCGCGCTGGCAGCGAAGGGAAGCTCGCTGCAGGATGCGTCGCTCGAAGAGATGGACGCGCTGTGGAACGAGGCGAAGGGCGGAGTAGCCGTCAGTACTCCACGGGATGCAGCACTGCGCCGTATTTGCTGATCACCACATCGCGCTTCGTCTCATCGACGCGGACCACCATGTCGAAATGTCCGTCGTGCAGTTCCTTCACGAGAATCTCGGCATTGCGGTGCAGCCAGCTCACGCCCGCACCGTCGGTGGCATCGATCTGCAAGTCCAGCGTCACGCGCGCAGCGGCAAGCCGTTCCTCGATGGCGTTGAGCAACCGATCGATGCCCTCGCCAGTTTCCGCCGAGACCATGAAGCACGGCTTCTCGGGCGGACGACGTGCGGCGATATTGGCGAGGTTCTCGCGCTCGTCCGGCGAAAATCGATCGATCTTGTTCCAGACTTCGAGGATGCGCGCTGACGCATCGGTGTCGATGCCGAGCTGGCGCAAAACCTTGTCGACGTCGCTCTGTTGCGCGTCCGCGTCTTCGTGCGAGATGTCACGGACATGCAGGATGATGTCGGCTTCCAGCACCTCCTCCAGCGTGGCGCGGAAGGCTGCGACGAGCTGGGTCGGCAGGTTGGAGATGAAGCCCACTGTGTCCGACAACATCGCCTTGCCGCCATGCGGCAGGGTCAGCGCACGCAGCGTCGGATCGAGGGTGGCGAACAGCATGTCCTCGGCCTGCACGTCGGCGCGGGTCAGGCGGTTGAACAGCGTCGACTTGCCGGCATTGGTGTAACCGACCAGCGCGACGACGCGATACGGCACGCGCTGGCGGCCGGCGCGATGCAGGCGACGCGTCGCCTGGACCTTCTTCAGATCGGCCTCCAACCGCGCAATGCGGTCGCCGATCATGCGGCGATCTGCCTCGATCTGGGTTTCGCCAGGGCCGCCCATGAAGCCAAAGCCGCCGCGCTGGCGCTCCAGATGGGTCCATGAACGGACGAGACGGCTGCGCTGATAATTGAGATGCGCAAGCTCGACCTGCAGCGTGCCTTCCTTGGTCTTGGCGCGGCGGCCGAAGATTTCGAGAATGAGGCCGGTGCGGTCGAGTACCTTGGCCTTCAATTCCTTTTCGAGATTGCGCTGCTGGATCGGCGACAGCGCGCAGTCCATCACCACGATGCCGATCTCGTTCGCCGCGATCAGGCCCGCGATCTCCTCGACCTTGCCCTTGCCGAGATAGGTCGCGGGACGAATCTGGCTGAGCGGTGCGACCACCGCCTCGACTACGGTGAGGTCGATGGCACGTGCGAGACCGACCGCCTCTTCCAGACGGGCATCGATATCACGGACATGAGCATAGGCTTGCGTGTCGGCGTCGCCGCGCCGCTCGCGCAGGTAAGGACCGAGCACGAGAACGCGGCCGGTCGATTCGCTGCTGGCCGAAGGTCGGTCAGCAGCATTGCCTTCGAAGCTACGAAATTCCAATCAAGCGTCTCTCAAGAGTTCGCTCAAGCCGGATCCTCGCCACCCTCAAAAAGCTGAATCGGTGCGCCCGGCATGATGGTCGAGATCGCATGCTTATACACCAGCTGCGAGTGTCCGTCGCGCCGGAGCAGAAGACAGAAATTGTCGAACCAGGTGACAATGCCCTGCAGTTTGACGCCGTTCACCAGAAAGATCGTCAAGGGCGTCTTGGTCTTGCGTACGTGGTTGAGGAAGGTGTCCTGTAGATTCTGTGCGCGGTCTGCCGCCATTTTTTTTAATCCCGCAGTCTGTTTTGTTGCTTTTTTTGAACCCGGCGCAGCCCTCTCCGGGGCCTTACCAAGCTGCCGCGCTTTCCCCTGAGATCCCCCTCCGGGAGTGCGACGATGTGATTAGACGGCAGGCGCGCTTTTTAGGCAAGCCGGAACGCGGAATTGGTGCCTAAAAGCGCGGCAAATTTTATGAAATCGCTGCGAATTTATGGAATTCCTGCCTCAAGCGCGTCGCAATACCACCAGGCTTGCCGTCACCGATCGGTTTGCCGTCGATATCGATGACCGGCATCACGATCTGACTCGCCGACGAAACGAAGGCTTCCGCGGCGTCATAAGCTTCTGCGGGCGTGAAGTTCCGCTCTTCCAGCTTGAGCTGCATCGAAGCCAGGACCTCGATCAGTACGGCGCGGGTGATGCCTGCGAGAATGCCGCGTTCAGCGGTACGCGTCACCACCTTGCCGTCCTTAGTGACGATCCAGGCGTTGCAGGACGCGCCCTCAGTGACGAAACCGTCGGCGTCGACATACCAGGCCTCATAGGCGCCCTTGTCACGGGCTTCCTGGCGCGCCAGCACGTTGGGCAGCAGGCCGACGGTCTTGATGTCGACGCGCGGCCAGCGATTTTCGGCTGTGGTGATGACCTTCACGCCCTTGGCGGCTGTCGCCTGGTTCTTGGCGAAGTTGAGCGATTTGGCCGTCACGACCACGCTCGGCTTCACCTCCGGCGATGGAAAGCCGTGATCGCGATGGGCGACGCCACGGCTGATCTGCAGGTAGACGATGCCGTAATTGATGCGGTTGCGGCGGATCACTTCCTGCATCACCACCTTGAGCGATGTCAGCGGCATGGCTTCGGCGATACGCAATTCCCGCAACGAACGTTGCATGCGTGCAATATGGCGGGGAAAGTCGACCATCTTGCCGCCGATGATCTCGCAGACCTCGTAAATGCCATCGGCGAACTGATAGCCGCGATCCTCGACGTTCACGGCGGCATCGCGCAGGTTGACATACTGACCGTTCACATAGGCGATGCGCGACATGTTCGTTCCGAGGCTTGAGTTGAAACTTGAGTTGACGTGAATGCTTTAGCCGACGCCGAGCGCCTTGAGCTTGCGATGCAAGGCTGAGCGCTCCATGCCGACGAATTCAGCGGTGCGCGAGATATTACCCGAAAAACGGCTGATCTGCGCAATCAGATAATCGCGTTCGAACACTTCGCGGGCTTCGCGCAACGGCAGGCCCATGATGTGCTCACCATTGTTGCTGGTCGGCATCGACGGCACCATCGAACCGACGTCCTGCGGCAGCATGTCGGCGGTGATGATGATCTCGGGCCCGCCGCCGGCCAGGATCATGACGCGTTCGACGTTGTTGCGAAGCTGGCGGATATTGCCGGGCCAGACGTGGGATTGCAGGACCGCCATGGCGTCTTCACCGATCTGTCGCTTCGGCAGACCAGTCGCGATGGAGATCTGCTCCATGAAGTATTCGATGAGCTCCGGGATATCCTCGCGGTGCTCGGACAGCGGCGGAACGCGGATCGGCACCACCGAGAGACGGTGATAAAGATCTTCACGAAAGCGTCCCTCGGCGATTTCCTCTTCGAGATTGCGCGCTGTCGAGGAGATGATGCGGACGTCAACATTGACCTTGGTGGTGCCCCCTGCCCGCATGAAGGTCTGATCGACCAGCACGCGCAGGATCTTGTTCTGGGTCTCGCGGGGCAGATCGCCGATCTCGTCGATGAACAGCGTGCCACCATGAGCCTCTTCCAGGGCTCCTGCCTTGCGCGGCTGTTCGCCATTGGACTGTTCGATGCCGAACAGTTCGACTTCCATGCGCTCCGGCGTGATCGCTGCAGCGTTGATGACGACGAACGGTCCCGTGGAGCGGGCAGAGGCCGTATGCAACGTGCGTGCGGCGAGCTCCTTGCCGGCGCCCGAAGGGCCGACGATCAGAATGCGGCTATTGGCCTTGGCGGCACGATCGATGGTCTGGCGCAGCTGGTTCATGGCAGCCGAGCGTCCCGTCAGCGAATTGGCGACCGGCGCGAGTTGCTTCAGTTCCTTGACTTCGCGTTTCAGCCGCGAGGTCTCGAGCGCGCGGGTCGCGACAAGGATCAACCGGTCGGCCTTGAACGGCTTTTCGATAAAGTCGTAGGCGCCGCGCTTGATCGCTGCGACCGCGGTTTCAATGTTGCCGTGGCCTGAAATCATCACTACAGGCAATTCGGGATTGTCGCGTTTGACCTGCTCGAGCAGTTGCAGGCCGTCGAGCTTGCTGCCCTGCAGCCAGATGTCGAGAAACACCATGCTGGGGCGGCGATTGGCGATTTCCGCCAGCGCGGAATCGCTGTCTCGTGCGGTGCGGGTGGTGAAGCCCTCATCGTCCAGAATGCCTGCAACAAGATCGCGAATATCGGCTTCGTCGTCGACGATCAGAATGTCATTTGCCATGGGTCAAAATATCCTGGTCACGTTTATTCTTGTCAGTTGCCGGTAGCAGTTTTGATCTTCGGTTCGTCATCAGGCGCGGCTTCCGGTTCACTCTTGTCCGTGGCAGCCTTCTGACCGGAGATAGAAAACCGCAGCCGCATCCAGGCACCGCGCTGTCCTGGACGAATGCTCGATGCGTCGCCAAGTTCGATGCCTCCACCATGATCCTCAAGCACCTTGCCGACGATCGCGAGGCCGAGGCCGGTACCCTTCTCGCGAGTCGTGACATAGGGTTCGAGCAAACGCGACCTGTTGACGGTCGGCAGACCGATGCCGTTGTCGATCACGTCGATCAAGATCATGTCGTTCTCGCGCGACGCTGTGACATCAATACGACCTTTGCCGAGTTCTTCCGGCGGAACGGCCTCGATCGCCTCGGCCGCATTCTTGATGATATTGGTGAGCGCCTGCGAGATCAGCCGGCGGTCGAACCGCGCACGCATCGGCTCTTCCTTGATCTCGGCAGAGATGTCGAGGTCGGGGTGACCGACCCGCATCAGGAATACAGCCTGACGCACCGTGTCGGCGACGTCCTCGCCTTCGATCACGGGCTTGGGCATGCGCGCAAAGCGCGAGAATTCGTCGACCATGCGCCTGATGTCATCGACCTGCCGGACGATAGTGTCGGTACATTGTTCGAAGATCGCCTTGTCATCGACTATCACCTTGCCGAATTTGCGCTTGATACGCTCGGCGGACAGTTGGATCGGCGTCAGCGGATTCTTGATCTCATGGGCGATGCGGCGCGCCACGTCGGCCCAGGCCGAGGTGCGCTGTGCCGAGACGAGTTCGGTGATGTCGTCCAGGGTGATGATGTAGCTGTCGCGCGACTGGCTGGTCTGTTCGGCGCTGACGCGCACCGACAGATTGCGCTCCTGCCCGTCGCGGGTGATCGTCACCTGCCCCTGCACCAGCCGCTGCGATCCCTCGCGCGCGGTCTGCATCAATTCGTCGAGCTCGGGAATGATCTCGTGCAGCGGGTGGCCGAGCGTCTCGGACTCCGAATGTCCGACCAGCTTCTCGGCCGAGCGGTTGAGAATGCCGATCGTGTTCGAACCATCGACGCCGATGATGCCGGCGCTGGCCGACGACAATACCGCCTCGATGAAACGGCGGCGGCTGTCGATGACGTCGCTGGCGCTGACCAGTTCGTCACGCTGGGTGCGCAGCTCCTGCGTCATCTTGTTGAAGGTCTCGCCGAGATGGGCGAGATCGCCCTCCGACTGGATCACCGGCACCTGGACATGCAGATCGCCGGTCGAGACCATGTTCGCTGCGCCCATCAGGCGGCGGATCGGCGCCACCAGCCAGTTAGCGAAATTCAGTCCGATCAGCACGGCGGACATCAGCACCGTCAGTGCGATCACGGTGAACATCAGCGCGAAGGCGACCTGAATGCCGAGCCTGCGCGATTCCAGTTCGGCATATTCGGCCGCGCCGGCCTGGCTCTGGTTCATCTGCGCGACCACGCGCGGATCGAGCTTGCGGGCGACATAGAGGAACATGTTGTCGAACGCGCGCAGCCGGATCACGGCTGCGACGTAATTTCCCTCGGGGATCACAGCAATGGCTGGCTCGGATGCGCTGACATTGACGAGAAAGTCTGCCGGCGGCGGTGAGAATTCCTGTTTGACGCCGGGCTGGTCCGGTTCGATGACGTTGCGATCCTTGTCGATCAGCATGGCGCCCGGCAGATTGCGCGCGGTTGCATTTGCCAGCATCAACGAACGGAACGTGCCGCGGTCCTGATAGAAGAGCGGCTGGATGCGCGCGAGATCATCGGCCATGCCGAGGATGTCACCGCCAATCAGCTGGCCATGCTCGTGCAGATAGGCGCTGGCAATCACGAGCGAATTGTTGATCACCGCCTTGGTTGGGCCGGAGAACAACCGATCGAGGCCGCGGTCGAGGGTCACATTGGCGACGATCGAGACCAGCACCGCCGGCAGCACGGCGATCACCGAGAACAGGCTGACGATCTGGACATGCAGCCGAGCCGCCGCCCTGCCCCTGCGACGCGCCTGGACAACCTTCCAGATCTCCCGCGCAATGATCAGGACCAGCAGGAAGACGCTGGCGGCATTGATCAGAAGGAAGGTGACGACGACCTGATGGGTCGGCGCGATCGGCGTGAGGCCGTTCAGGACGAGGAAGGTCAGGCAGGACGATAGCAGTGCCAGGCCGACGGCCAATGGCACGAACAACCGCCGCAGGGTCCACCTGCGCGGCTCCGCCATCGACGGTTCATGGACTGTAGCCGACGTGTCTGCGCTGGTCATTCCGACAATGTGGTGAGCGTGGACGCGGTGCGGCTGCCGGGGACTGTCCGGACCGCACTGATGCATTCATACAACAATGTTGCCCAATTACGACAAATCCGCGGCGCAGACTAGCCAACGAAAACGCATATCCTGCGTTTTCGTTTGTTTTTGCGTCTCAAACCCTGGAATTGCTCGATCTCGCTGCCGAGATCAGCCGCCGGTTCGATAGACCTGAATATCGAGATCGCGAATCTTCTTCCGCAGGGTGTTGCGGTTGAGGCCGAGCAGATCCGCAGCCCGGATCTGGTTGCCCCGGGTCGCGGCCAGTGCTGCGGTCAGCAGCGGTACCTCGATCTCGCGGAGAATGCGGTGATAGAGGCCCGGCGGCGGTACGCCGTTCGGGAACCCGGAGAAGTGCGAGGACAGATAGACCTCGACCGCACCACCCAGATTATCCACGCCGGTCGGCGCGTTACCACCCGAGGCCACAGCGGGGGGCGCCAGTTCGCCATCGATCACCGAGCCGGTAATGACGTCCTGCGGATAGAGTGCTGCCAGACGGCGCGCCAGGTTTTCCAGTTCGCGAACGTTGCCCGGCCAGCGATGCTGTTTCATGCGCTCAAGCGCCAGGGCATCGAGCTTCTTCGGCGGCAAACCGTCCTTCTCTGCGAGTGCAAAGAAGTGGCGGATCAGATCGGGCAAATCCTCGATGCGCTCGCGCAGCGGCGGCAGGCGCAGCGGCACGACGTTGAGGCGGAAGAACAGATCCTCACGGAACAGGCCCTGCTGGATCAGGATGCGCAGATCCTTGTTGGAGGCGGCGACGATACGCACGTCGGTCTTGATCGGCGTACGGCCGCCGACGGTCGTGTATTCGCCCTGCTGCAACACGCGCAGCAATCGGGTCTGGGCTTCCATCGGCATGTCGCCGATTTCGTCCAGGAACAGTGTGCCGCCTTCAGCCTGCTCGAAGCGGCCGGTGGCGCGCGCATTGGCGCCAGTGAAGGCCCCGCGCTCGTGGCCGAACAATTCGGACTCGATGAGATCGCGCGGGATCGCCGCCATATTGACCGCAACGAACGGGCCGTTGCGGCGCTTGCCGTAGTCGTGCAGCGCGCGGGCCACCAGTTCCTTGCCGGTACCGGACTCGCCGGAGATCATCACCGTCAGATCGGTCTGCATCAGGCGAGCGAGGACGCGGTAGATTTCCTGCATCGCCGGTGAACGGCCGACCAGCGGGATCGAGTCGAATTCGCCGTCATCGGCGTGGCTCGCGACCCGCTCCTTCGGTTCCGCCAAAGCGCGGCCGACGATCGCGATCAGTTCCTTCAGATCGAACGGCTTCGGCAGATACTCATACGCGCCGCGTTCCGACGCGCGGATCGCGGTCATGAAGGTGTTCTGCGCGCTCATCACGATGACCGGCAGATTGGGGCGCATCTTCTTGATACGCGGCAGCAGATCGAACGCGTTCTCGTCGGGCATCACCACGTCGGTGATCACAAGGTCGCCCTCGCCCTGGCTGACCCAGCGCCACAACGTGGCTGCGTTTCCGGTCAGGCGAACCTCATATCCGGCGCGCGACAGCGCCTGATTGAGGACGGTGCGGATCGCCGTATCATCGTCCGCGACCAGAATGCTACCTGCAGCCATCGTTAGTCCTCGTCTTACGTCTGTGAGGTGTGCGTCGGTGCCGCTGGGGCATCGTCGCTGCTCGGATCAAGGGTCGTGTCGTCCAATTTCTTGGCGGGGTTGAACATTGGCAGCAGCACGCGAAAAGTCGTCTTTCGTGGCTGAGATTCACATTCGATGATCCCACCGTGATCGCCGACAATCTTTGCCACCAATGCAAGACCCAGGCCGCTTCCGGTCGGTTTGGTGGTGACAAAGGGATCGAACAGGTTGGGCAGCAGGTCTTCGGGAACTCCGGGTCCGTTGTCCTTGACGCAGAATTCCAGCGGCAGCGAGACGCGCGATTTCTTGCCTGGCACTGACAGGCGCACGCCCGGCCGGAACGCGGTGGTGAGCTGGATCTCGCCATCAGAGCCGAGATCGACGATGGCTTCCGCCGCGTTCTTCACGAGATTCAGGAACACCTGAATGAGCTGGTCCTGATTGGCCAGAACCGGCGGCAACGACGGGTCGTAATCCTCGATGAAGCGGATGTTGCGGGCAAAGCCCGACTGCGCGAGGCGCTTCACGTGATCCAAAACGGAGTGAATGTTAACCGGACCGCGGGCTACCGGACGATCATCGCCGAACACTTCCATCCGATCGACCAGCGTCACGATACGGTCGGCCTCGTCCATGATCAGCCGCGTCAGCATACGGTCTTCGGAGGATGCGGACTGTTCCAGCAACTGCGCGGCGCCGCGAATGCCCGACAGCGGATTCTTGATTTCATGCGCCAGCATGGCCGCCAAGGCGATCACCGACCGGGCCGCGCTGCGATGGGTGAGCTGCCGATCCATCTTGTCGGCGATGGTGCGTTCCTGAAGCATCACCACGATATGACCCGGACGTTCGGTGAGCGGCGCAACGTGCAGATCGACCTGACGATCGCCGCCGATGCGCGGCGTGCCGAGATCCACCTTGTATTCGTTGACCGGCGAACCGGCGGTGCGGACCTGATCGATCAGTGCCAGCAGCGGACTGCCGAATGGCACCAGCTCCTTCAGCGACTGCCGGCGCAGGAACTGCGCGGAAATGTCGAAGAAGGATTCCGCGGCCATATTGGCGTCGACGATCTTGCCATCCGGCGCAATCAGGATCACGGGATGAGGCAGCGCGTTAAGAATGGCCTCACTGTCGGTCGGGACAGGGCGACGGTGCTCTGCGGCGTTCATGCGGCGGCACTCCATGCGAAATCGTCAAAAGCGTCGTTCAGGGACCGCTGCACACCGGAGGGATCTTCGGATGTGAGGATCTTCTGTCGCCAGGTCTTCAGGGTTTCTGCCGGTGCGCAGCTCGTAGCCGCAGCCGCATCGAGCGCCCAGCCGAGATGCTTGCGGGCGTGGCGCAGGCCGATGCGCAGCCCGTAGTGACTGACCACGTCATCATAGAGCGCGCAGATATATTTGAGCTGCTGCTGCAGCGACGGCACCGCTTCCGCAATGCCGGTTTCGAGACGGCGGCCGATCTGGCCGGGCAGCCACGGCATGCCCTGCGCGCCGCGGCCCATCATGACGGCGTCGGCGCCAGACATTTCAAGCGCGGTCACGGCCTTGTTGTAGGAGGTGATGTCACCATTGACGATGACAGGGACGCTGACCGCGTCCTTCACCGGGCGCACCGCGCTCCAGTCGGCTTCTCCCTTGTAGAACTGGCAGCGCGTGCGGCCGTGCACAGTGATGAGCTGGACACCCGCCTGCTCCGCGCGCTGCGCCAGTTCTGGCGCGTTGAGCGTGCGGTCATCCCAGCCCAGACGCATCTTGAGGGTGACCGGCACCTTCACGGCGGCAATGGTCGCTTCGATCAGCTTCAGCGCATGATCGAGATCGCGCATCAGTGCGGAGCCGGACTGACCGCCGGTTACGTGCCGCGCCGGGCAACCCATATTGATATCGATAATGTCGGCGCCCGCCGCTTCGGCCACGCGGGCACCCTCGGCCATCCAACGGGTCTCGCAGCCGGCCAGCTGGACCACATGCGGGCCGATGCCAGTGGCTTCGCAGCGCAATACCGACATGGGGCGGCCATTGACGAGATCGTCGCTGGCGGTCATTTCTGACACGACGAGGCCTGCCCCGAGTTCGGCGGTCAGCCTGCGGAACGGCGCATCGGTGATACCCGACATCGGCGCCAGAACGACCCGGTTGGCGATCTCGATGCCACCGATTCGTAACGGCTTGCTGTATACTGAGTCCGGGGTGGTCACAGACCTGCTCGTCGTTGTCTCGTCCGCCGCATTGCGGGCATAGAGCGCATAATGCGCACATTTGTTGTGCAGTCAACCTTCATGCCTACACATTAGACAGATGCGCCCATTTTGCAAGTGCAGTGCAGCAATGCACTGTTATGAGGCCACGAGAATGTAATCATACTGTTTTTGCCCGCGGCCGTGCTAAGGGCTGTGCGATCAACGCTTACCCCTTAATCACCTGACCCTGATGACAAAATCACCTAATCCTGCCGGTTTGAAGACAGCCGCCATTATCGTTGCCGCCGGCCGCGGTCTCCGCGCCGGCGCCGGTGGACCAAAGCAATATCGCATGATCGGAGGCCGCAGCGTCATTTCGCGCGCCATGGAGCCGTTCTGCAACCATCCCCAGGTCTTTGCAGTCCAACCGATCACCAATCCCGACGATATCGCTGTCTTCAACGAGGCAGTGAGCGATTTACGGTATCATGCTCCGGCTAATGGCGGAGCGACGCGTCAGGCGTCGGTGCATGCCGGGCTTGAGGCACTGGCCGATTACGCACCGGATATCGTGCTGATTCACGATGCTGCCCGCCCGTTCGTGACCCCTGCTTTGATCGAACGTGCGATCGTCGCGGCACAGATCACCGGCGCTGCCGTTCCTGCTGCACCCGTCACCGACACGATCAAGCAGGTCAACGCCGCCGGTCATGTCGAGGCAACGCCCGATCGCGCGAAACTGCGCATCGCGCAAACGCCACAGGCGTTTCGTTTCGATGTCATCCTTGAGGCGCATCGTCGTGCCGCCAAGGAAGGCCGCGATGATTTCACCGATGATGCCGCGCTCGCCGAATGGGCGGGATTGACCGTGGCAACCTTTGAAGGCGATCTTGCAAATATGAAGCTCACGACTCCCGAAGATTTCATTCGCGAAGAAGCGCGTCTCGCAGCCTCGCTCGGCGATATCCGCATGGGTACGGGTTACGACGTTCACGCCTTCGGCGATGGCGATCACCTGATGATCTGCGGCGTGCGCGTGCCGCATACGCGCGGCTTCCTTGCTCACTCTGACGGTGACGTCGGCCTGCATGCGCTGGTCGATGCGATCCTCGGTGCGCTGGCCGATGGCGATATCGGTTCGCACTTCCCGCCGAGTGATCCCCAGTGGAAGGGCGCGGCCTCCGACAAATTCCTGAAATACGCCGTGGACCGCGTCACCGCACGTGGTGGCCGTATCGCCAATCTCGAAGTGACGCTGATCTGCGAGCGGCCCAAGATTGGCCCGCTACGCGATGCGATGCGCGAGAAGATCAGCGAGATCTCCGGCGTTGCATTGTCGCGCGTGGCAGTAAAGGCAACCACCAGCGAACGCCTCGGCTTTACCGGCCGCGAAGAAGGCATCGCCGCCACGGCAGCTGCCACCATCCGCCTTCCCTGGATGGACTGACATGGCAGCGAGCGACGCACGAGCTCTATCCCGCGCGCTGCTCGATCTCTGCCGCAGCCGCAAGCTGACGATTGCGACCGCCGAGTCCTGCACCGGCGGCCTCGTCGCCGGTGCGCTGACGGAAATCCCGGGCTCGTCCGATGTGATCGATCGCGGATTCGTCACCTATTCCAATGCTGCCAAACACGTGATGCTCGGCGTCAAGACCGCGACGCTCGAGAATTTCGGTGCGGTCAGCAAGGAGACGGCGATCCAGATGGCCGTCGGTGCGCTGGAAGAAGCCGATGTCGATCTCGCGGTCTCGATCACGGGGATTGCAGGTCCCGGCGGTGCAACACCGGGCAAGCCGGTCGGCCTCGTGCATTTTGCCGTAGCAGCGCGTGACGGCCGCATCGTCAACAAGGAGTGCCGTTTCGGTGCCATCGGCCGTAGCGCGGTGCGTCAGCGCTCGGTGCTGGAAGCGCTGCGCATGCTGATGGATCTCGCGCGTGGCCCGCAGCCGCCGGCCAAGAAGCGCGAAGCTGCGAGCCTGGCGCGGCCGCGCGTGGCACGTTCACCGCGACGAACGGCCGTCAAGCGACGCAGGCCAACCGCGCCGTTGAAGAAGCCTACGACTAAGAAGTAGACGGAACGCTCGAGACGCGCGGAGCACGATAGACTTCGTCCGCGCGCTTCTCGAAGGCTGCGGCAAAGCGCTGGAATGCCGCGTCGAACATCGTTCCCATCAGCATCGCCAACATGCGGCTCTTGAATTCATAGGCAATGAAGAAGCCGACGTCGCATTCCTGATCATCGGCCTTCGGTTCAAAGGTCCAGCGATTTTCGAGGTTGCTGAACGGACCGCGCAGATATTCGACCATGATCTTCAGGTTCGGCCGATCCAGCGTGACGCGGCTGGTGAAGGATTCCTGGACCAGCTTGAACGACACGGTCATGTCGGCCACGATCACTTCGGTGCCGTCATCTTTCGGCGTGCGCTGGCGGATCTTCAGCGACTTGCACAGCGGCACGAATTCCGGATAGCGCTCGACGTCGGCGACCAGATCGAACATCTGGGAGGCGCTGTGACGCACGCGGCGCTTGTTGGCAAATCTCGGCATTCACGAAACTCGGTCGTAATGTCAGCGCGCGAGTGCGGCGCGTGCGGCCTGCAGCTTGGCGAAATCCTCGCCGGCATGATGCGACGAGCGCGTCAGCGGGCTCGCCGACACCATCAGGAAGCCCTTAGTGTAGGCGACCTTCTCATAGCCGGCAAATTCATCGGGCGTGACATAGCGCGACACGACATGATGCTTCCGCGTCGGCTGCAGATACTGGCCGATGGTGAGGAAGTCGATATCGGCGGACCGCATGTCGTCCATCACCTGCAGCACTTCAGGCCGCTCCTCGCCGAGGCCGACCATGATGCCGGACTTGGTGAAGATGGTCGGATCGAGTTCTTTGACCTTCTGAAGCAGGCGCAGCGAATGGAAGTAGCGCGCGCCGGGACGGACCGTCAGATAACGCGACGGCACGGTTTCGAGGTTGTGGTTGAACACGTCGGGCTTGGCCGCGACGACGATTTCGAGGGCGCCCGGCTTGCGCAGGAAGTCCGGCGTCAGGATTTCGATCGTCGTTGTCGGGCATGCAGCGCGGATCGCACGAATCGTCTGTGCAAAATGTTCTGCGCCGCCGTCGGCGAGATCGTCACGGTCGACCGAGGTGATGACCACATGATGCAGACCGAGCTTGCGCACAGCTTCGGCGACGTGCTCCGGCTCCATGCCGTCCAGCGCGTTGGGCATCCCCGTTTTCACGTTGCAGAATGCACAGGCGCGGGTGCAGGTGTCGCCCATGATCATGAAGGTGGCGTGCTTCTTCTGCCAACACTCGCCGATATTCGGGCAGCCGGCTTCCTCGCACACGGTAACGAGGCCGTTTTCCTTGACGATCTTGCGGGTATCGCCATAGCCACGGCTGGTCGGCGCGCGAACCCGGATCCAGTCCGGCTTCGGCGGCGAGAACGAATCCGGCCGATTCACTTTTTCAGGGTGACGCGGGCGGAGCGGTGTGGTGGAAACGGTATCGAGGACGACGACCATGAACTGTCCGTTCTGAGTGAAGCCTTAGGTAATCCGCCGGGCCCTGTCCTGCAACCCGCCCTCGCCTTGGCTGGCCCTGCATCATAACATAGCGGGCAGAATGGCTCCAAAACCTCTCCAAATCCCTCAAAAGCTCGGCAAGGCACTCAAACGCAGCTTTTTCGCGCGGAGCGTGCACGATGTGGCCCCCGAACTGATCGGTGCGACACTGCTGGTGGACGGCGTCGGCGGCGAGATCGTCGAGGTCGAGGCCTATCATCACACCGAACCCGCGGCCCATTCCTTCAACGGGCAGACGCCGCGCAACCAGATCATGTTCGGGCCGCCCGGCTTTGCCTATGTCTACCGCTCCTACGGCATCCACTGGTGCGTGAACTTCGTCTGCGAGGCCGAGGGATCGGCCAGCGCGGTGCTGATCCGGGCACTGCAGCCGACCTTCGGGATTGGTGAGATGCAGCTGCGGCGCGGGCTGCAGGATGAGCGCATGCTGTGCTCCGGGCCTGGCAAGGTCTGCCAGGCGCTCGGCATCAGCATCGCGCATAACGGGCTGGCGCTGGACAAGCCGCCGATCGCCATTCATGCCCGGACGGAGGTGTCGGACATCGTCGCCGGCATTCGCATCGGCATTACCAAGGCAGTGGAGCTGCCGTGGCGCTATGGCGTGCGCGGCTCGCGTTATCTTAGCAAGCCGTTTCCGAGGTAGTTATAACGCCGCGCTTCAAAGAAGCGCCGCTCACACCGCGTTCTTAAGCCGCTCCAGTGCTTCCAGCGTCTTGGCCTTGCGGGCCTCGGCCGCCTCGCGCTTCTCGCGCTCTTCCTCGACGATCTCTTCCGCGGCGTTGGCGACGAATTTCTCGTTGGAGAGTTTGGCGTCGGCACGCTTGATGTCGGCTTCGGCTTTCACGAGTTCCTTGTCGAGACGCGTCTTCTCGGCGCCGAGATCGATCACGCCCTTCAACGGCAGCGCTGCGACCTCACCTCGGATCAGGAGCTGCACGGCCCCCTGCGGTGCGACATCGGCAAACGAGATATCACCAAGACGCGCAAGGCGCTTGACGACATCGCTCCAGCGCTGGGCGCGGGCCTGCGTTTCCGCGGATGCACCGGCCAGTACCAGTGGCGTCAGTGTCGCCGGCACGATGTTCATCTCGGCACGCACCGAACGAACCTCCGTCACCAGATCGATCACCCAGCCGATCTCGGCCTCAGCGGCGTCATCCTTGAAGTCGGCGACCGGTTCGGGATCGCCCATCAGGATCGGTGCGACAATCGGATCACTCGCGGCGGTCGCGATGATCAGCGCCTCCTGCTCGCGCGTCAGGCCGCTCGCCTTGCGGGACCATGGCGCCAGCGCCAGCAGACCGTCGCGCGGCGCCGTCACGGCCCAGAGTTCTTCCGTGATGAAGGGCATGAACGGATGCAGCAGCTTCAGGATCTCGTCACGGGCCCAGGCGACCATTGCCTGGGTCTCGGTCTTGGCTGGACCCTCCTCGCCCATCATGAATGGCTTGGCGAGTTCGAGATACCAGTCGCAATACACGTTCCAGACGAACCGATAGGCCGCGCCCGCCGCATCGTTGAAGCGATAGGCTTCGATAGCTTCGGTGACTTCGCGCGTCGCCTTCACGGTCTCATGCGCGATCCAGCGGTTGAGCACTTCCTTGGCTTTGGTCGGATCGAAGCCCGCCGGCAGTACGCACTCGTTCATCTCGGCGAAGCGGCAGGCATTCCAGAGCTTGGTCGCGAAATTGCGATAGCCCTCGACGCGCTGGGTCGCGAGCTTGATGTCGCGGCCCTGGGCGGCCATCGCGGCCAGCGTGAAACGCAGCGCATCGGCGCCGAACTGGTCGATCAGGTTCAGCGGGTCGATGACATTGCCCTTCGATTTGGACATCTTGGCGCCCTTCTCGTCGCGGACGAGGGCGTGGATGTAGACGGTCGGGAACGGCACTTCTTTCTTGAAATGCATGCCCATCATCATCATCCGGGCGACCCAGAAGAAGATGATATCGAAGCCGGTGACCAGCACATTGGTCGGATAGTAGCGATCGACATCGACCGAACTCTGCGGCCAGCCCAGCGTCGAGAATGGCCATAGCGCCGACGAGAACCACGTATCGAGGACGTCTTCATCGCGCGTGATGAAGCCCTCGCGCTTCGCCGGATCGAGCGCCATATCGTGGCCCTGCTCTTCCGTGATCACCTCCTGCTCGACGTAATAGCCGAGCGCGTTGCCGACCGCTTCTTCCTCGGTCTCGGCGACGAATACCTTGCCGTCCGGACCGTACCAGGCCGGGATCTGATGGCCCCACCACAGCTGGCGCGAGATGCACCATGGCTGGATGTTCTCCATCCACTCGTAATAGGTCTTTTCCCAGTTTTTCGGCACGAACTCGGTCGCGCCGGTGCGCACGGCGGCGATCGCCGGCTGCGCCATGGTCTTGGCGTCGACATACCACTGGTCGGTCAGATAGGGCTCGATAACGACGCCGGAGCGGTCGCCATGCGGCACCATATGGGTGTTGGGTTCGATCTTCTCCAGGAAGCCGAAATCTTCCAGCCGCTGCACGATGGTCTTGCGCGCCTTGAAGCGCTCCATGCCGTGCAACTCTTCGACAAGCTCCGACGCCGCGACCGGCAGGCCGCGCAGATAGTCCTCGTTGTCGGCGAGTGCGAGCTTGCCCTCGATATCGAGGATGCTGATGCGTGCAAGACCGTGGCGGTTACCGACTTCGAAGTCGTTGAAGTCGTGCGCCGGCGTGATCTTCACCGCGCCGGAGCCCTTCTCCGGATCGGAATATTCATCCGCGACGATCGGGATCAGACGGCCGACCAGTGGCAGAACCACGTTCTTGCCGATCAGATGGGTGTAGCGCTCGTCATCCGGATTCACGGCGACGCCGCTGTCGCCGAGCATGGTCTCTGGACGCGTGGTGGCGACCACGATGAAACTCGTCGGATCTTCCGGATTGAAGGTCTTGCCTTCGAGCGGATAGCGCAGATGCCAGAGGCTGCCCTTGACCTCGACCTGCTGAACTTCGAGATCGGAAATCGCCGTGAGCAGTTTCGGATCCCAGTTCACAAGGCGCTTGTCCTTGTAGATCAGGCCTTCGCGATGCAGCTGCACAAACACCTTGATCACGGCCTCGGACAGGCCCTCGTCCATGGTGAAGCGCTCGCGCGACCAATCGCAGGATGCGCCAAGGCGCTTTAACTGATTGACGATGACGCCGCCACTCTCGGCCTTCCACTTCCAGACGCGCTCGAGAAATGCCTCGCGGCCCATGTCGCGGCGGCCGGGCTCCTGGCGCTCCATCAACTGGCGCTCGACCACCATCTGGGTCGCAATGCCGGCATGGTCGGTGCCGGGCTGCCACAGCACGTCGCGGCCGCGCATGCGCTCGAAACGGCAGAGCACGTCCTGCAACGTGTTGTTGAGGGCGTGGCCCATATGCAGCGAGCCGGTGACGTTCGGCGGCGGGATCACGATCGTATAGGGCTCGGCATCCACCCGGTCCGCGCGGCCGGCCTTGAATGCGCCTTCGGCTTCCCAGGCAGCGGCGATGCGGGTCTCGATATCGGCAGGCTGATAGGTCTTTTCGATCATGACAATTCAATCAAATCAGGGGTTTTCGGCCACGGTTTGAGGCCCGATTTTCAGGCTTGGGGCGAACGCAGGAAGCCGATGGCGCTAGAAACCCGCCAGCGCGGCTCAAGTCAACATATAGGGTTGTTTAACCGCCCCGGAGGGCCAAACGAAGGCCCCGAAAGGCCATCGTTGCCTATCGCGCAGGCCTAGCGGCCGCCGCGCGAGACGCGCTCGATCTCGGCCTTGACGATGCGCTCGACGAGGCCCGGCAGGTTGTCGTCCAGCCAGGACTTCAGCATCGGACGCAGCATTTCCTTGACGAGATCCTCAAGGGTTCGCGCATTATTGCTCAGGACCGTATTGGCCAGCGCATTGAAAGCCGACTCCACGGACGACACGGTGCTGTGCGACAGGATCTGCTGCTGCGGTGCGACCGGCGGCGGATCATAGGACGGCGGGTCGAAGCGCGGCGCCGGCCGTTCGCTGCTGGCAGCGACAGCTTCGGCGAATTCGAGGTCGTCATCCGGCTCGACATGCTGGAATGCGGGTTCCGGCTCGGGATCAGCGACCACCATCTCGTCGGTCAGTTCGAACACATCACCGTCGGGCTGCGCCGGACGCACCTCTTCCTCGGTGGTGGCGGCTTCCAGGCTGGCCAACATCGCGTCGATGTCGTCCTGGCTGTTGGAGGCAGCAGGCTCCGGCGGCGGTGGCGCGGGCTTCGGGGCTGGCGGCGGCGGTGCTTTGGCGGCGGCAGCCTGCGCGGCAGGAATCGCCGACGGCGGAATGTCTGTCATCGCAGCAGGCTTGGGTGCAGGAGCCGGCTTGGGTGGCGGCGGAGGAGCAACTTCGGCAACAGCCGGCTTCGCTTCGTCGTCGGCGATGATACGTCGGATCGACGCCAGAATCTCCTCCATCGAGGGCTCCTGGACCTTTGCAGGTTGCGTCATGTCCGACTCCGCATCATCAACGCTCTCGTCAATATTTTACACCAGACGAGGCTGAATTTGCGGGTTGTCGTTTTGACGACCGTTCGATTCAGCGCGCAAGCCTGACTTGTCCCCAAGATCAAGCGAGGCCTGACCACCAACTGTCGCGCAGGAAATGCCCAAGGAATTAGGAGAGGCATTCCGAATCGCTAAGCCAGCAATGCAAACGGTACGTCATCGGACAAATTGATTGCAAGCAAAGGGCCGCACAAGCGGCCCTTTCGATACGATATCAGGTGATATCCGAGCGTGTTAGCGCCCGTCGGGCGTACGCACGCCGACCCAGCTGTCGCGCACCTGGTGATAGTGCACGCTGGGATCATACACATTGGTGTTCAGCTTCATCACCGTCGGCGACAGACGACCGACTGCGTTGAGCACCGAGTATGATGCCACCACACGGTCATGCTGCGCGGTGACGAGTGCGACACGCGCATTCACCAGCGCCTGCTGGGCATTCAACACGTCGAGCGTGGTACGCTGACCGGCCTTGGCTTCTTCGCGAACGCCGTTCAGCGCGATTTCGGAAGCCTGCACCTGCGCCTGTGCGGACGAGACCTGCGCCCTGCCCGCCAGCAACTGCCCCCAGGCCTGCACGACACTCGCGCGGGTCTGATCGCGCACCTGCTCCAGCGCCAGACGCTGCTGCGCAAGCGTTTCCTTGGACTGACGGATCAGCGAATATTCCGCGCCGCCCTGGTAAACCGGAACCGAAACCTGTGCGACCGCTGCAGCGGTAAGGCCACGCGGCTGCGTGATGGACTGTTCCCAGCCCTGCTGGATGTTGGCCTGCAAAGTCACGCTCGGGAACAGCGCCCCCTCATTGACCTTCACATTGAGGAAGCTGACATCGATACCGAACATCGCAGCGGTGACGTTCGGGTTCTCGACAAGGCCGAGATCGACAGCGCCGGGCAGCGTGCTCGGCAGGAAGCGATCGACCGGTGAACCTGCCTGCAAGTTGCTCGGCTCGTTGCCGATGATGCGGCGAAAGTTCGAGCGGGTGGTGGTGAGATTCGACTCGGCGGTCAGCAACTGTGTACGACCGGCAGCGAGTTGCGCTTCGGACTGCGCCACGTCGGTGCGGGTGACTTCGCCGACATTGAAGCGATCGCGGGTCTGCTTCAGCGTCTGCTCAAGCACGCGCACGTTGCTCTTCTGCACTTCGACCACGGCCGAGTCGCGCAGATAGTCCATGTAGATGGTCGCGGCAGAGAGGATCACCGATTGTTCGAGCACGCGCAGACCTTCGCGCGCAGCCGAAACCTGGCCCTCGGCGGCACGCGTGCGGTTCGCCGTCTGCTGGCCATTGTAAACGTTCTGGGTGATGGTCGCGCCGACAGCACGCGGAATCTGCACGCCGTGGAGCGCGGTCGAATTGCCTGCAATGCTGGTGAGCGTGTCCGTGTATTGATAGCCCCCGCTCGCGGTGATCGCGACCCTCGGCCGATAACCCGACAAAGCCTGCGGCACGTTCTCGTCAGTGACACGCACCGAAGCGCGCTGGGCATTCAATTGAGGATTGTTCTGATAGGCGCGAACCAACGCCGCTTCGATCGTGTCAGCCAGAACGGGTGACGCTCCGGCAAATGCCAGCAAAAGGGCCGCAGCTGCAGCACCGGTGAGAGCTTTAACGCCGCCCATTCTTGGTAATCCATTCATGCCGTTCACTGATCCGGGCGCACACTTATGGCGGCGGATCAGGTGATGTCCGTTAGCGAGTCTCCACTCACCATATTCCGCGCATGGGCGAGACGGAACCTCTCGTGGAAATTTGACAGTGAAAACTTGGCGAATGGGACATCCAAGCCACACTTGTAATTACCGCTGGCGATATTAGCGGTGCCCCGATGCCCGATAAGGCCCCTCAGTCAGCCCTAGAAGACGAATGCCGGGAGCTTTTCCAGGCCCGGCAGAACGGGCGCGGTAGCATCGAACAGGGAGCGGGTGCCAAAATCGTCGTGGGAATGGGTCACGATCACGGCTCGGGCGGGCTTGGTCAGGGCGAAAACGCCCACCAGTTGGCCACCGGGGGCCAGCTGCTTGTAGAGCCCCGTCGGGGCGACTTCCGTCGCACCAGCCAGAACGATCAGATCATAGGGGCCGTTCGCGGCATCGCCATCGGCCGGCATGCCGGCCGCGCTGGTGACGTGCCCGGCAAACTGGGCGATCACGGCGGCCGCATAGCCCGTGGGGCAACCGACCACCAGAACCTTGTCGGTCGCCTTTACGTCGGAGGCCTGCAGCATCCGCGCCAGCACCACCGGCTTGATCAGAAAGCGATTCGGGGCGACTTCGAGGTCGAGATCGAGATAGGCCATGGCACGTTGGCTGGCAGGAACGAACTCCTCGCGCGGCACCGCGAGCATGGCATCGATAATGCGCAAATCAGTGACGTCGCTGGGACGCACCTGACCATCAACCATCTTCTGGCGTGCGGTCAAAAAGTCGGACATGAGCGATCCCTTGCAAACGGCTGGAAGTTCCTTTTGCAGGAATTACGGCAGCGCAAAGCGGGATGCAAGGTTCGTAAAAACACAGCAGCCAACGCGCGATTGACGCAGTCCCGAGCGCGGTTTCTGGCAGCTGTTTTTGCGGAAGGATGTTTGGCTCCCCGGGCTGGATTCGAACCAGCGACCATTCGATTAACAGTCGAATGCTCTACCGCTGAGCTACCAGGGAACGTGCGAAGCTTGTTCGCAGGCCGCAGCGTATAACAAAGCGATCCGCGCTTGGAAAGCAGGAAATGCAGCTCCCCGCACAGTGGTGCCTGGTCGGGGAAAACTCAGAAAAAGCCTGATGTTACGGGATCTTCTTGATGCTTGGCCCGCTCCAGTCGGGACCATGTCGCGTGTGAGCGAAGAATAATCTTTCCAACCGTGTCGCTATTTAGTCTTATTGCACCGCAAGACTGCCCTTCGTGACGTTGAATAAGTTCCGAATCGAACGAGGTGACCGATGCCAGCCACGCACACCGACCGCGCGCTTCCGACCGACCTCAACTCCCTGCCCTTCATCAGTGATGACGAATGCGTCACCCGGCTCGCCGAGGCCGTCGAGGCGCATGACAGCGATCACCTCGATGAGGTGGCGCTCCTGATCGGGCGCCTTGCGGTGCCGATCGAAATCTAGGGAATCAGGCAGCCGGGGACCTTGTCCCCGGAGATGAGATCCTGGGAATCACATTCCGACGCCAAGGAAGTCCCGCATCAGGTCTGGGCTGGCGTTCAGGTCCGCTGGCGCGCCCTCGAACACCACGTGGCCGTTATTGAGCCCATAAACGCGGTTGGCGAAACTCAATGCCGCCGCAACATTCTGCTCGACCACAATCATGGTGCGGCCCTCGGCGGCGAGATTGCGTGAGACCTCGACGAGATCACGGACGATCAGCGGCGCCAGGCCCTCGAACGGTTCGTCCAGCAGGATGATGCGCGCATCGCGGATCAGCGCGCGTGCAATCGCCAGCATCTGCTGCTCGCCGCCAGACAGCGTGCGTCCGGCCGATTTGCGGCGCTCCTTGAGGCGCGGAAACACCTCATAGATGCGATCATAGGACCACGCATTCGGCGCCGTCAGCGCTGCAATGCGCAGATTTTCCTCGACCGTCAGGCCGCCGAAAATAGCCCGCTCTTCCGGCACCAGTTGGACGCCCATGTCGGCAATCGCTGATGGCGGCAGGCCCTCAATGGATTTGCCGTCGAGGCGGATATGGCCGCTGCGAGGTGACAGCACGCCCATGATGGAGCGCAGCGTCGTGGTCTTGCCCGCGCCGTTGCGGCCGAGCAGTGCCACGACCTCGCCCTGCTCGACCCGGATCGACAGGTCGAACAGCACGTGGGAATCGCCGTACAGCGTATTGATCTTGTCGACTTCAAGCAGGCTCATGTGCGTGCAGCCCTCCCAGATAGGCGTCTTGCACGGCCGAATTGCGCCGGATCTCGTCGGCGGTGCCATCCGCCAGCAGCCGCCCCTCGTAAAGCACCGTGATGCGCTCGGCGAGTTCGAAAATGGCGTCGAGATCGTGCTCGACGATGACGACGGTGCGCGAACGCCCGATATCGCGAATGAAGGCGCAGGTCGCGACACGCTCAGCCGGGCTCATGCCGGCCAGCGGCTCGTCCAGCAGCAGCACGTTCGGACTGGTCGCCAGCGCCATCCCGATTTCAAGCCGGCGCTTTTCCCCGTAGGCAAGGATATGTGCCGGCGTATCGGCGCGCTCGACGAGATTGAGCAGGCTGAGGATCGAGGCGATCTGCTCTTCGACGTCGGGAATGCTGCCGGCTCCGCGTAACAGATCGAAGCGCATCGGGCCGCGATGGCGTGCCAGTGCCGCGATACGCAGGTTCTTGCGCACCGACAGGTTGGGAAACAACTGGTTGAGCTGATTGCTCTTGGCGATGCCGAGCTGCGCAGCGCGGCTGACGCCGACGCCCGTCACCTTCTCACCGAACAACAGAACCTCGCCGGAGGACGGGCTGACCTCGTCGAGCAACATCTTGAACAACGTGCTCTTGCCGGCGCCATTCGGTCCGATCACCGCATGGATCGAGCCGCGGCGGACCTTGAAGGAGACGCCATCGACAGCTTTGAGACCCCCATAGTGCCGCGCCAGAGATTTGGCCTCGAGTGCCACGTCGCCGTCACCCGTCGCCGGTTCGGCGAGGGTCAGCTTGATATCCTTGGGCGGCGCGACGGGTTTGGTCGCGGCATCGATGTTGTGCGCCTCGATCGCCTCGGTCTTCGCCTCCGCCGCCTTTGCTGCAGCCAGGTTGCGACGCTCGCTCCACCAATGGGCGATCTCGCCACAGATGCCGCGGCGCAGCCCGATCACCAGAATGATGAAGGCGATGCCGAGCACCAGTTTCCACAGGATCGCAAAGCCCGGGATAAGCTGCAGGTTGTCGCGCAGCCATAGCCAGACGGCCGCGCCGACCAGCGGGCCGATCAGCGTGCCCGCGCCGCCAACGATAGTCTGCACCACCAACTGACCGGAGGTCTCGAGCGAGAACGCATCCGGCGGCATATAGCTCTGGAACGAACCGAGCAGACCGCCGGCAAGGCCCGCATAGAGTGCGGCGATGACGAAGGCGGTCAGCTTGTAGGCTGGTACGTTATGGCCGAGCATCGCGACGCGGCCGGTATTCTCCTTGATCGCCAGAAGGATCGCGCCGACCGGCGAGCCGACGATGCGACGCGCCAGCACATATCCGAGAAAGAAGATCACGGCGAACAAGATATACATCGGCATGCCGGCGCTGATGCGGATCGCATTGGCGCCAAAGCCCAGCACAGGCACCGGCACGCCGGGAATACCGTTCTCGCCGCCGGTGAAATCGGACAGCGGCGAGTTCTCAATGAAATAGGCCATCTGGCCGAAAGCCAGCGTGATCATCGTGAAATAAATGCCGATCCGGCGCACCGCGAACCAGCCGACGAACAGCCCGAACAGACCGGCGGCGACCGTACCTATCGCGAGCGCCAGCCAGACGCTGTCAATTGTGTGGGACACCAGCAGATAGGCGCTGACAAAACCGCCAACACCGAAGAACGCGGCCTGCCCGAACGACAGCAGGCCGGTGAGGCCGAACAGGATGTCAAAGCCGAGGCCGATCAGGCCCCAGTTCAGTACGCGTGTCAGCAGATCGGTCGAGAAACCGAGATGCGGAAACACGATGGGTGCCACGATCAACGTGCACAGCACCGCGAGTTCGGGAAGCCATGCCCGCAAGCCACCGGAACGAGGACGCATCATGCGCGGCCTTCCGAACCGAACAGACCCTGCGGACGCATGATCAGCAGCACCGCCATCAGCGCGTAGAGCATCACTTCCGAATAGGACGAGTTGAAAGCGCTGGTCAGGCTGATGATTTCGCCCGCGATCAAGCCGCCGATGACGGCGCCCGGGAACGAGCCGAGACCACCCAGCACGATGACCACGAAGGACTGTGCCATGAAATTCGCGCCCATATCCGGCGTCACAGCCACGACCGGCGCGTAGAGCATGCCGGCCAGACCGACTGCGACCACACCGATGGCGAACACCAGCAGGAATGCGCGGCGCACATTGATGCCGAGAATACCGACCATGCCAGGGTTCTCGATGCCGGCGCGGACCACGAGGCCCATCGAGGTGCGGTACAGCACGAGATACAGGCTGAGCAACAGGCCGGCGATGATCGCGATCAGTTGCAGACGATAGGTTGGATAGATCAGGAAGCCCATCTGGGTCGCGCCCTGCCCCCAGGACGGCACCGGGACGCGTTGCGCATTGCCGCCGAAGGCCGCGCGCACGCATTCGACCAGAACGATGCCGACGCCGTAGGTGACGAGGATCTGATCTTCATGGGGCCGGTCGTAGAAGTAACGGACGATGACGCGTTCGAGCAGCAGGCCGAGCGCTAGCATGAATGCGCAGCCGACGACGATCGCGAGCACGAAGGACGAGGTATATTGCAGCAGGACGAAGGCAGCATAGGCGCCCACGGCAAACAGCGCGCCGTGAGCGAAATTGAGGACGCCAAGCGTGCCCAGGATGATCGTCAGACCACTGCTGACGAGCGCCAGCAGTGTGCCGAGTGCGAGGCCGTTGAAAGCCTGCGAGATGAGGACGGGCCAGCTTGGCATCATGACCTCAGGTGTAGGGGCCGAGCTTGCAGCCGAAGAAGTCCGGCGCGTTCATCACGCTTTCGCCGTCAGCGATATCGACGATTTCATAGAAGTCTTCCTTATTCTTCATGTCGGCCGGCTTCTTGCCGCGCAGGATCGGGATCGGCCGCACCATCTGATGGTCTTCGGCGCGGAAATAGACCTTGCCGATGGTGGTCTCGTAAGGCTGCGCCTTGGAGTTCTCCATCGCCTTGATCACATCGACCGGATTGAACGTACCAGCGCGTTCGACCGACATCGCCCACAGATAGGTCTGCATGTAACCGATATGCGCGCCCCAGCGCGGATAGTACCTGTTCTGGGCAACGAAGCTCTCGACGAAGGTCTTGGCGAGCGGATAGGTGTCCTGCAGTCCCCACCAGAAATCGCAGCTGCCATAGACGCCTTGCATCAGCTCGGCGCCGAGCTCCTTGTCCTGGAAGGAGGACAGGTTCGGCACGACGAGCTTCATGCGCTTCAGCACGCCGAACTGCTCGGCCTGCTTGGTCGACGCAACCGCGTCGCCGCCGAAGGCGATGTTGACGAACACATCAGCGCCGCTGTTGGCGATGTTCAGCAGTGCCGACGAATAGTCTGTGGTGCCGAGCGGCACGACTTCCTTGGCGACCTGCTTCCAGCCCTGTTCCGCCGAGAATTTGGCAAAGCTGTCATAAACGGTGTGGCCATAGGTGTAGTCGGGAACGAGGAAGGCCGACTTCACATTCTTGCCGAGCGCCTTGGCGACAACAGGCGCCATGGCCTTCGCGGCCATGTAGGCGTTCTGCTGCGAGCGGAAGCCGTAGCGCTGGCAGTTCTTGCCGGTGATGTCGTTGGAGCCGGCGATGCCGACCATGTACAGCACCTTCTCGCGCGAGCCGAGTTCTTCGAGCGCAATGGCGCTGGCTGATGACACCGAGCCCGACACCATGATGGCCTTGTCGCGCTGGATGAATTGCGTCGCGCTCTGCACGTCGAGGTTGGGTTTACCTTCGGTGTCAGAGACCTTGTACTTGATCTGACGGCCGAGCACGCCCTTGCCCTTCAGGCCCCACTTCTGCGCGATGTCGCCGCCGGCATTGATCTGTGCAATGGCCAGTTCATAGCCGAGCTTGAGATCTCCGCCGTCGCCGGAGAACACGCCGGTGAGCGGGATCGTCAGGCCGACAAAGACCGAATCCGCGGTGACGCCTTCCGGGAATGTGCCGATCGTCGCCGGCGATTGCGCGAATGCGCTGCCTGGAAGCATGAGGCCGGCGGCAGTGCCGACTCCCCCGAGCAAAAGCTGTCGACGGTCAAACTGCATGACGCACCCTTCTGGTTCGATCACCGCCGCCATTGGCCGGTGAACTGCGATGGGGACTGGCCCCGGCGAAATTGAGTTTCTGGAACGGGATGCCGTCGCAACCCTCGCCGTGCCTGCGAGATCATCGCAGGAGCCTCATTCGTGGTCACACGCTAAAACCGGAAGTCCGGCTGCGCCGCGTCTACAAGGCGAGAGAGAACGGATCGTTCTTTGTTCCCGTCAGGCTAGGTTGCTTCGGATCGCGCGGGGTATAGACAATCCTGCAAAGGGCCTTGCAGACTGGCTTTTCCACCGCGACATCGCGTCCCGGGACGGCTTGCTGGCACAGCTCTTGCTGATTGCTTTGGATGGAAAATTTCAAAGCTCTCGATTGGGACGACCTGAAGGTCTTCATTCACGCCGCCCGTGGCGGCAGCCTTGGCAATGCGGCCAGGCGCCTTCGGGTCGATCAATCCACGATCAGTCGCCGCATCGCGCATCTCGAAAGTACGCTGGGCGTGGCGCTGTTCGAGCGATTACCGTCCGGATTGAAGGTCAACGAGACCGGAGACCGCCTGCTCTGCCATGCCGAGCGCATCGAAAGCGCCGTGATTGCCATGCGCGAAGACGTGCAATGCGGCGGCAGCCGTATGGCGGGCCGTGTCCGTCTCGCCACGATGGAAGGTATCGCCTCGCTGTACCTCGCCTATCGCTTTGTCGAATTGCGTAAGCAGCACCCCGACCTAACCGTCGAATTACTGACGTCGCCGCAAAGCGTCTCGGTGAACCGGCGCGAGGCGGATCTGTTTCTGAGCTTCTTCCGCCCGTCCGGCCAAGGGATGGTCTCCGAGCGTATCGGCTGCTTTCAGCTCGGCCTCTATGCCTCACAGGACTATCTTGACGCGCATGGCACGCCGAAGAGTGCATCCGATCTCACGCAGCACAGCTTCGTCACCTATATCGACGACCAAATCCAGCTCGACTCGGTGCGCTGGCTCGATGACATCATCAAGAGCCCGACGGTCTCGTTTCATTCCAACAGCATGTGCGCGCAGATGAATGCGGCGGCTGGCGGGATCGGTCTCGTGCTGTTGCCGAGTTTTGCGACGTCGCGTCGCCCCGACCTGATCCCGATCTTGCACGACAAGCTGTCGACCACACGCGAGCTGTGGATCAACGTCCACAACGATCTGCAATTCGTGCCGCGCATTCGCGCTGTCTCGAGCTTCCTGAAGTCGACCTTCAAGGCGGATCCGCTGATGCATGCCAGTCCGAAGGGCCGCAAGATGCTCGATACGCTGCTGGAGAGCGAAACATCCGTCGCGGCCCAGACAGTTTGATGTTACCGCCGGTGATGCGTGGCGCTACCACGCCATTGATCCAATGAGGTAAACGTCCCGGTAACCATCACGGGCCCGACATGTGGATCGGTACAATTTGAACGATCCGTTCAACAGCCCAACAAAGGCTTTGCGTCAGATTGCTCCCAAGACAGGGAGCTAAAAGATGAGCGAAGCCGAATTTGACTATCTGCTGGAGACAGTCCGGGCCGAGATCGAGGCCGATGTGCGGGACGATCTGCGCAGCCAGGAAATGTTCTTCGCCCCGATTCCGACCGCCGCGAACGATAATGATGGCCCTTGGCCGCTAATTCCGTTCCCTGATGGCTGGCAGGCCTCCTGCTGATCGTCTTGTCGGTATGTCGGAACCCATGAAAGATTCCAGCCGGGCATTGCCTAAACGGCGAACCGTCTGTAACTAACCCGCTATGGGGCCATGTGGCGGAATGGTTACGCGCCGGTCTGCAAAACCGTTTATTCGGGTTCGATTCCCGACGTGGCCTCCATCAATCCAATCAATAACTTAGCCTGCCAGACCTGTGATCGGGGCGCGACTTCTATGAGTGGTGCGCTGCAACACTTTGCTTGGCAGGATTGGAGTATTGATCGTAGCATCCTGCCAACCCAAGGGGGCACGATGAACATCCGGCTCTTGATCGCCACATTACTGATGACCTCGCCAAGCTGGGCCCAGGCCAAACCGCCCGTTCCGGTTCGCACCGATCCCTGCGCACCGATCGGCCGGACCGCCGATGGGCAACTCGTCTATTCGATGAAATGCGAGAATCTGCCGGCGCCCGTCGCGCCGCCGCGGGCCGCGGCCGCGGTCGCTGCGCCGACTCCTGCACCGGCGGCAGAAGAGGAAAAAGGCGGGCTGTTCCGCAATCCCTTCCCGTCCCTGATGAGGTCAGGCGGCGACGAGCGTGAAGCCGGCGTCGGTCCTCCGCCCGGCAGCCGATAGGCCGGGATCAACCAAAACCGAACGCGATCAGGCGCGCTTCTTGCGCCGCCAGTCACGCTTGGGCTTTGGTTTGGGCGCCAGTTCCGGCATGACGCTCTGCGCCTCGCGATATTTCGCCAGCATCCGCTCGAAAGCCTCGTTCAGAGTGGTCTCGATCTCCGGCTTCCGTTCCAGGCTGGCGAGCAGCATACCCGCGGCCTCGATGGTCGACAGGCCGTCCTTGCGCGGCTCGCGGCGCAGTTTGCCGTAAAGCGACGGTTTTGCCGGTCCGAGAATGACGCGCCGGCATTTCAGCATCCAGGCATTGCGCCACCACAGCGCCTTGGCCTGGCTCCAGGTGCCGTCGAGCAGCACGATGCCCTGGATGTCCTTCAGCAACGCGCGCTGGTTCTCCTCGGCCTGGCCCTTACGGTCGATGGCCAAAATATCCCGATCGGTCTCAAAGTCGGAAACCTTGGCGGAGCCGAGATACAGGATCGCCCAGCGGGCGGGATCGGCGACCGGTTTGCCCAGTGCCTTGGCAAGGCTCGGCCAGGACAGGCCGATCTTGACCGTGGCATGCTTGAAATGGAGAGCGGCAAGCCGCGCGGTGCCCAGCGCCCTGTCCTGCTCCTGCGGATGCTGGAGGATCAGGAGCTCGATCTTGTTGTCGATGGGCGTGATGCTGTCGCAGATGCACAGCGGCATCGGCTTGTGGCAATGCGGACATTCCGGAATCGCCTCGGCGACCCCGTCAGCGGCTTGCAGATCTGATTTCTTGGACATTGCCCGCTATACGCTGCGCGGCCTGAGGCTTCAACCGCCGTGACGCCCGGATTTCGCTATTCGGCAGGTGCAGGCAGTGGCGCAGGCCGGAAGCGGTTACGCAGCCGGTCGATCAGCAGGTAAATCACCGGCGTCGTGTAGAGCGTCAGCACCTGCGAAACAAACAGGCCTCCAATGATGGTGATGCCCAGCGGCCGCCGCAGTTCGGTGCCCGGCCCCGTCGCGATCACCAGCGGGATCGCGGCGAACACCGCCGCCAACGACGTCATCAGGATCGGGCGGAAACGCACGCTGCAGGCTTCGAAGATGGCATCGGCCGGCGACAACCCGCGATGCCGCTCCGCCCCGATGGCGAAATCGACCATCATGATTCCGTTCTTCTTGACGATGCCGATGAGAAGAATGATGCCGACGAAGGCGATCACAGTCAGCGGCGTATTGGTGATCTGGAGAGCCAGTAACGCGCCGAGTCCCGCCGAGGGCAGCGTCGAGATGATGGTCAGCGGATGCACCAGGCTCTCATAGAGCACGCCGAGCACGATATACATCGCGATGAGCGCGCCGAGGATCAGCAGCGGCTGCCGCCCCGTGGTCTTGCTGAAGTCACCGGCATTGCCATCGAAGCCGCCGCGAATGCCTTCCGGCATATGCAGCTCGTCGACGGCGCGCTGGATGTTGCCGGTCACGGCATCGAGCTGCACGCCGGGCAGCGTGTTGAAGGACACCGTCGTGGACGGGAAGCCCTGCGAGTGGAACACCGCCAGCGGCGACAGCGTGCGCGACATGCGCACAACCGCCGACAGCGGCACCTGCGACCCATTCAGGCCCGCGACATAGATGCGATCGAGATCGGTCGGATCGTTCTGAAATTTAGGATCGATTTCCAACACCACCTTGTACTGGTTCCGCTGAGTGTAGATCGTCGAGATCTGCCGCTGCGAGAACGCGTTATTGAGCGCGTTATCGATGTCCTGCACCTTGACGCCGAGGCTCGATGCCATCTTGCGGTCGATGGTCAGCGTCAATTGCAATCCGCCGGGATCGCGGTCGCTCGACACATCGGTGATGCCCTCGACGCTCTCCAGCCGCTTGCCGACCAGCGGCGCCCATTTCTGCAGGAGGTCGAGATTGGTTGATGTCAGAGTGTACTGATAGTTGGAATCGCTCTGGCGTCCGCCCGCGCGCAGATCCTGTGCAGCGAACATGAACAGGCGGATTCCCGGGATCGCGCTGAGCTTCGGACGCAGCCGGTTGATGACGTCTTCGGTCGATGCTCCGTTACGCTCCTCTGGTGGCTTCAAGGCGATAAACATGGTGCCCCGGTTGGCACCGCCGCCGCCCGGTCCGCCCGTCCCGCCGAGCGATGAACCGATACTGGCCACGCCGGGATCGGTCAGCACGAGATCAGCCATATGCTGCTGCAATCCGAGCATCGCCTGAAACGAGACATCGGCCGATGCGCGCGTTGCGCCGATCACAAAGCCGCTGTCGTCGTTCGGGAAGAAACCTTTCGGCGTCTTGATGTACAGCGTGATCGTGAGCGCAATGGTGGCGAAGAACACCAGCAGCGTCAGGAATGGAAAACCCAGCACCACGTGCAGGGTGCGCTCATAAAACGCCACGATGCGGGACAGTGTACCTTCAACAATACGGTCGAAACGGGTCTCCGTACTCGACAGACCGCTCTTGATGTATTGCGCGCAGATCATCGGCGTCACCGTCAGCGACACCAGTGTCGACACGATAATGGAGAACGTCAGGGTCAGCGAAAACTCTCGCAGCAACCGCCCGACCAGACCGTCCATGAAGATCAGCGGGATAAAGGCGGCAATCAACGACAGGCTAATCGACAGGACCGTGAAGCCGATCTGCCTGGCGCCTGCGAGCGCCGCCTGCATCGGCGCCATCCCCTCTTCGAGATTGCGGTACATGTTCTCGATCATGACAATGGCATCATCGACCACGAAGCCGACAGAGATCGCCAGCGCCATCAGCGACAGGTTGTTGATCGAGAAGCCGGCTAGCCACATGCCGACGCAGGTGCCGGCCAGCGCCAGCGGCACCGAGACACCGGCCGCGATAGTGGGGGTGCCGCGACGCAGGAACAGGAACACCACGGCCATTACCAGTACGGCTGTAGCAAACAGCGTCCACTCCATGTCCTCGACCGAGGCGCGAATGGTGCCGGTGCGGTCGGTCAAAACCGAAATCTCGATACCGGCTGGAATCCACTGCTTCAGATCCGGGATCAGCGCCTTCACGCGATCCACGGTGTCGATAACGTTGGCGTCGCCCTGTTTGGTGATCTGGATCAGCACCGCCGGCTGCTTGTTGAACCAGGCAACCGAGCGACTGTTGCGCGTCGCATCCTGAACATCGGCGACATCAGACAGCCGCAGATAATTGCCGTTCGAACTCTTGACGATGATCTCGCGAAACTCTTCCGCCGTGCGCATCTGCGGATTCATCGAGATCGTCTCGCTCTGCCGAGATCCCTGGAAAATGCCGACAGGACCGAGCGGATTGGCATTGACGATGGCGGTGCGCACATCGTCGGTGGCAATCCCGGCATTCGATAGCGCGACCGGATTGAGCTGGATGCGCACCGCGGGTTGATCGGCACCGCTGGCCGTGACCTCGCCGACTCCTGGCACCTGCGACAGCCGCTGCACGATCACGGTGTCGGCGACGTCGTAGATCGCGGAGGCGGACATGGTCTTTGATGTCAGTGCGAGGATGAAGACCGGCGCAGCCGACGGATTGGCCTTGCGGAAGGTGGGCATGGCCGGCAGATCGGTCGGCAGATCGGCCATGGACGCATTGATGGCTGCTTGCACGTCGCGCGCGGCGCGATCGACATCGCGGCCGATGGCGAATTGGAGCTGGATACGCGCCGAGCCGAGCGAACTCGTCGAGGTGATCTGATCGAGGCCCGCGATGATGCCGAGCCGCCGCTCCAGCGGCGCCGCGACGGTCGATGCCATGATCGCGGGATCGGCGCCCGGGCGGCTCGCCTGCACGAAGATCATCGGGAAATCGACATTGGGCGTCGCAGCGACCGGCAGGAAGTGATAGGCGACCACGCCGAGAAGAAACAGTCCGATCGCCAGCAACGTGGTGCCGACCGGCCGCATGATGAATGGCGCTGAGATGGAGATGGAAGCCACTAGGGCGCCCCCCCTGCTCCCGCCGTCCCGGCTGCACCCGCAACGGGCGGTGCACTCTTCTCGAACCGGCGATTGATGCGATCCAGCGCCAGATAGATCACCGGCGTGGTGTAGAGCGTCAGGATCTGGCTGAGCAGCAGACCGCCGATGATCGACACACCGAGCGGGAAGCGCAGCTCCGCGCCGGTACCGCTTTCGATCGCCAGCGGCAAGGCACCAAACAAGGCCGCCAGTGTCGTCATCATGATGGGCCGGAACCGCAGCAGGCAGGCTTCGACGATCGCCGCTTCCGGTGCCATGCCGCGATTGCGTTCGGCATCCAGCGCAAAGTCGATCATCATGATCGCGTTCTTCTTGACGATGCCCATCAAGAGGATGATGCCGATCAGGCCGATCACCGACAGGTCCTGCCCGGTCAGCATCAGCGCCAATATGGCGCCGACGCCTGCCGAGGGTAGCGTCGAGAGAATGGTGATCGGATGGATGTAACTCTCATAGAGCACGCCGAGCACGATATAGATCGTTACCAGTGCTGCGAGGATCAGCCAGGGTTGGCCGGACAGCGACTTGGAGAACTCCGCGGCGTCGCCGGAGAACATCCCGACAATGCTGCTCGGCATGCCGATCCGGGTTTCGATCTTCTTCACCTCGTCGACCGCGTCACCAAGCGCCTCGTTCGGGGCAAGATTGAAGCTGAGCGAGATTGCGGGGAATTGCGCCTGATGCGAGATCGCCAGTGGCGCCGTGGTACGCGTCAATGTGGCTACGGCCGACAGCGGCACCTGCGCGCCGGCTACACCGGGCAGATACAGTTTCGACAGCACGTCGGGATCGCGCTGCTGCGATGGCAAAGCTTCCAACACGACGCGGTATTGGTTGGCCTGACCGTAGATGGTCGAAATCTGGCGCTGCGCGAAGGCATCGTTCAGCGTGTCGGTGACACCCTGCAGATTGACGCCGAGCTGACCGGCGCGCTGCCGGTTGATGTCGAGCGAAGCACGCAATCCGCCGGTCTGGGCTTCCGAGGACACGTCACGGAACATCGGATCGCGACGCAGTTCGGCGACGAGCTTCTGCGACCACTCGGTCACCTGTGCCGCATCGGTGCCGGTCAGCGTATATTGATACTGCGAACGGCTTGCTTGCGTGCTGATCTGGATATCCTGCACGGGCTGGAAATACACGGTCATGCCCGGAATCGCCGCGACGCGATCCTTGAGCCGTGCGATCACGGCATTCATGTCGTCCTTGCGCTCGCCGCGTGGCTTCAGGGTCATCACGAGCCGACCGACATTGGTGGTCGGATTGACCGAGCCGCCGCCGATTACCGAGATGATGCCGGTGACATCCGGATCGGCCTGGATGGCCGCCGCCGCTGCGCCCTGCCGGCTCTGCATTTCCGCAAAGGACACGTCGGCGCCGGCCTCTGTCACGGCGGTGATCGAGGCTGTATCCTGCAGCGGCAGGAAGCCCTTGGGAGCGATGACATAGAGGCCCAGCGTCGCGACGATGGTCAGGAACGTCACCACCAGCGTGGCCGGTTGATGCTGCAACACCCACAGCAGCGTGCGGTGATAGAATGCCACCATCCGGTCGATGAAGCGGCTCACGGCGCCCAGACCGGGCACCTGCCATTCATCCCTGGTGTGCTTCAAAAGCCGTGAGCACATCATCGGCGTCAGCGTCAGCGAGACCACGGCGGACATGACGACGGCGATGGTCAGCGTCATCGCGAATTCACGGAACATGCGGCCGACAAGGCCTGACATGAACAGCAGCGGGATGAACACGGCGATCAGCGACACCGTCAGCGAGATCACCGTGAAGCCGATTTCCTTCGCGCCCGCCAGCGCCGCCTGCATCGGGCTTTCGCCCTCTTCCATATGGCGGACGATGTTCTCGATCATCACGATGGCGTCGTCGACCACGAAGCCGGTGCCGATGGTCAGCGCCATCAGGCTGAGATTGTCGAGGCTGAAGCCGGCGAAATACATCACGCCGAAGGACGTAATCAGCGACAGGGGCAGCGCCACGCCGGCAATCAGCGTTGCACGTAGCGACCGGAGGAACAGCAGCACCACCAAAGTCACGAGGATGACGGACAGCACCAGCGTGAATTGCACGTCATGGACAGAGGCGCGAATGGTCACGGTGCGGTCGCTGACGATGGTGAGCTTGACGCCGGCAGGCATCGACCGCTGCACCTTCGGAATTTCCTCGCGGATCTGGCGAACGACCTCGATGACATTCGCACCGGGCTGACGCTGGATCTCGATAATGACGGCAGGCGTGCCTTGATACCAACCGCCAGTGCGGTCGTTTTCCAGCCCGTCGACGATCTGCGCGATGTCGCCAATGGTGACGGGCGATCCGTTGCGGTAAGCGATGATGATCGGTCTGTACGCATCCGCGGCAACGATCTGGTCGTTGGCGGCAATCGTGTAGGCCTGCTGCGCACCATCCAGCGAGCCCTTGGGGCCCGACACATTGGCGCCGGCAATCGCCGTGCGCAGGTCCTCCATCGCAATGCCGTAGGCAGCGAGCCGCGCCAGATCCGCCTGCACCCGCACCGCGGGCTTCAGGCCGCCCAGCACGGCGACGCGGCCGACACCCGAGATCTGGCTGAGCCGCTGCGCCAGCAACGTATCGGACAGATCGCTCATGGATCGCAGCGAGATCGTGTCCGAAGTCAGCGCCAGCGTCATCACAGGCGCGTCAGCCGGATTGACCTTCGCGTAAACCGGCGGATATGGCAGATTCTTCGGCAAGACGCCGGCGGCCGCATTGATCGCCGCCTGCACGTCCTGGGTCGCGCCATCGATATCGCGGTTCAGATCGAACTGCAGCGAGATCTGGCTGACGCCGAACGAGCTCGTCGAGGTCATCGATGACAGCGAAGGAATCTGTCCGAGCTGTCGCTCCAGAGGCGCGGTGATCAGCGACGCGGTCACTTCGGGGCTCGCGCCCGGCAATTGAGTCGAGACCTGCACGGTCGGGAAATCGACCTGCGGCAGCGCAGATACCGGAAGCCCGAAATAACCAAGTGCACCACCGATCAGCAACGCGATGCCGAGCAACGACGTCGCGATGGGCCGGCGGATAAAGGGTTCCGAGACGCTCATGACTGTGCGCTCTTTGGTATCGAAGTCATCAACTCAGGCGATCGATCGTGCAAATATCATGGCTACTTCGCTCCCGATGGCGCGGCGGTCGATCCAGCGGCAGGCGGCGTCTGGCCAATCGGTGCCTGCGGATTGCCCTGGCCACCCGCGCCACCCGAATTCTGACCACGCTTGCCCCGACGTTCGCCGGCATCATTGCCCTTGCCGCCGCCGCGCTTGCGGGGCGCCAAATCGGCGGTCGGTTCCTGATCATTGGTGCCGACCGAGACTTTCGATCCCTCTGCGAGATTGGCAAAGCCTGTGGTGACAACACGCTGGGTCGGCGACAGGCCCTTGGCGATGACGGCCGTGGTCTCGTTCTGCTGCGTAACCGTGACCGGCACCGCCTTGACGATGTCGCCCTCCTCGATCACGTAACTGAACGTGCCGGCGGGCCCCCGTTGCACGGCCGAGGTAGGCACCACCATCGCATCCTTCAGCGTCTCGACCTTCAGCCGCACATTGACGAACTGCCCGGGCCAGAGCTGATAATTCGGGTTCGGGAACTCCGCCTTCAGCTTCACGGTGCCGGTGGTCGTATCGACCTGATTATCGATGCCCGTCAGCGTACCGGTGTCGATAACGGTGAGGCCGTCATTGCCGAATACATCGACCGCAAGCACGCCCTTGGCCGCAGCGGCATTGGCGCGGACGATCTGCTGCTGCGGCAGACTGAACAGCACAGCGATGGGCTGCAGCTGCGTAATCACCACGAGCCCTGTGGTGTCCGACGCATGGATGATGTTGCCCTGATCGACCTGTCGCAGACCGGCGCGGCCGGACAGCGGCGCGATGATCCTGGTGTAGCTCAGCGTTGCGGCGGCATTGTCGATGGCAGCCTGATCGGCGTTCACCAGCGCTTCCTGCTGAGCGACAAGCGACTTCTGGGTATCGGCCTGCTGCTTGGAGCCAGCGTTTGACGTTGCGAGCTGCTGATAACGGATCAGGTCGAGCCGCGCATTGGCCAGCGTCGCCTCGTCCTGCGCCTTCTTGGCGACGGCCTGGTCGTACAGCGCCTTGTAGAGGACCGGGTCAATCTCGCCGAGCACATCGCCCGCCTTGACGTCCTGGCCTTCCTTGAAATTGACCTTGATCAGTTTGCCGTCGACCTGCGCGCGTACCGTGACGTTGTTCAACGCCTTCACCGAACCGACGCCATCGAGATAGACCGGCACGTCCTGGATCTTCGGCGTCGCTGCCAGCACCGGCACGGTCATCATGTCCGGACGGAAGCCGCTGCGGCCGGCCGTCTGCCGCTGCTGGAACGCATTCCAGCCGATATAGCCGAGCCCGCCGAGGATCAGCAGCGTCACAGCGATCGACACCGTGCGTCGGCGCGCCTTGCCGGCGACCTTGGCGACACCATCGCCCGTCGCTTTCGCGGCCTCTTTCAACTCCGGCTTAAAGAGCATTGACCGGTCTTTCCATTTTCGGCTCCCAGCCGCCCCCCAGCGCCTGATAGAGGCTGATGATCGCCTGCAGCCGCGCCAATTGGGCCTGCGACAGGACATCTTCCGCCTGGAACAGCGTCAACTGGGTGTTTAGCACAGTTACGATGTCAGCGGTTCCAGCGCGCAATTGCTGCTCGGACAGCTCAAAGGCCCGCTTTGACGCCCGGACCACCTCGCGTTGCAGCCGCAACCGCTCGGTGGTCTGGCGGATCGCGACCAGCGCGTTGTCCACGTCGGCAAAGGACTGCACGACCGTCTTGCGATAGGTTTGCAGGAGCTCGTCCTGCCGTGCCTGGGTCAGCTCGAAATTACCCTGAATGCGCCCGCCATCGAAGATCGGCTGGGTCAGCCCGCCAACGAGGCTGAAAAAGGCGGCATTGGGTTGAAACAGCGAGGCCAGCGCAGCGCTCTGATAGCCTCCCGAGCCGGTGAGCTGGATCGAGGGGAAGAACTGCGCCCGGGCGCTGCCGACATTGGCCGTGGCCGAGGCCAATTGCGCCTCCTGCCGGCGGATATCCGGCCGCTGGGTCAACAGCTCTGACGGCAGACCGGGCGTGACGCGCGGGGCTGCGATATTATTCAGCGAGCCCCCGGCCACGCGTATGCTTTCCGGGGGGCGAGACACCAGCGTCGCCAACGCATTGACGTTCTGCGCCAGCGTGGTCCGCAGCGGCGGCACCGCCGCGCGCTGATTGGCCAGCACGCTTTCCTGCTGCGCGACATCGAGATCGGTGCCGGTGCCGGCACTGAAGCGCTGCTTGATCGCATCGAGGATGCGCTGTGCGCTGGTGATGTTACGCTCCGCCGTGCGGATGCGGTCCTGTGAGGTCAGCACCTGGAAATAGGCATTGGCGACGGCCGCCATCGTGGTCAGCGCCACCACGTCGCGGTCAAAGCGATTGGCAGTCGAGGTTTCTTCCGCAGCCAGCGCCGCATCGCGGTTCTTGCCCCAGAAATCGATCTCGTAGCTGGCCGAGAGCGAGGCCGAATAGGTCACCACCTCGCGGCCGCCATTGGTCAACCCGCTGGAGCTCGAGCCTGACGTCCGCGAATATGTTTCCTGCCCGCCGCCGCTCAGGCTGGGCAGCAGCGCGGCGCCAGTGATTCGGGCCTGCGCATCGGCCTGCATGATTCGCGAGGTCGCAGCAGCGATGTCGAGGTTGACCGTCTGGGCCTCCTCCATCAGCTGCGTCAGTTCCCTGGAGCGAAAGCCGCGCCACCAGTCGAGCGTCGGCGTTGCGCCGTTCGGATTGGCCAGCCTTGCCGCCTTGTAGCCCTCGGGAATATCGAGGGCTGGATCAGGCAGATCCTTGGTCAAAATACAGCCTGCCGAACTGGCAACAACGGCAAAGGCGGCGAGCGAACGCCCGATCTTTTTCGCGAACAGGAGACTCACCGCACGGACATCCGGACAAAGCTCCGCCGCGCGCACTTTGCGCCGGAATTCGGGGCGTTGAGGTATGCAGCCTGAGACACGTTCACCGGGTGATGCTTGGTCAATGAAACGAGCCTGCATTGTAGCCGCCCGATCATCCTGCGGACAGTGTTCTTACGTGTCGCAACGTTGCAAGCAGCATGGATGCGGCAGGCCCGCGAATGAGCGGATTTGCACAGTTTCCCTCGATTTACCGGGCTTTTTGGCCCCTGACAGAAGCGCCCGGCAGGTCAGGCTTACGAAGATTTCATGTGTTCATTTGTTGCAGTCGCCCGGATTGCGCGCGCCCTGTGCTATTGGCGCCATTTTGAAGCCCGCCGGGGATGCCAAGACGAGATACAGGGCAGCACCACACACGGTTCCGCGACACATGGATCAACGGCACACGTCCGGTGGCGCGTGAAGCAAGCCATGCGAGAAATACCGGCTTGGCGAGCAAAGAAAGCCGCGCTTATACTCCTCTGAAATCGTCCGGGCGTTAATCGGATTTCGCAACGCACAAGGACGATCCTGTCCGACAGAAGAGCGGCGGCCATATCAATCCAAGCAACTTGAATGCGGACACAGAACCACGAACTCCCCTGGATCTGCGCATGTCTGAGCTGATCGTTCTCACTCCGGAAAATGTCGACAAGGCGCTGCCGGATCTCCCGCGCATCGTCCGGCTGGCATTGGGCTTCGGCTCGCGTCTGCGGCGCGGCACGCTCGACGTGACACTCCCCGATGGCCGGCGTGTCCGGCTCGGCGGCATCGAACCTGGTCCCGCCGCAGAGATGACGATCACCAGTTACGCTTTCGCGTCGCGCTTACTCAATGGCGGCGATATTGGAATCGCGGAAGCCTATCTCCACGGCGAATGGGACACGCCGGATCTCACGCAATTCCTGTATCTGTTCTGCGTCAATCACGATCTCATTCAGGCGATGCTCGGCAACAATCCGCTGATGCGCTTCGTGCAGATCGTTCGCCACTGGTTCAACCGCAACACCAAGCGGCAAGCTCGCAAGAACATCTACGCGCATTACGATATCGGCAACGCGTTCTATTCCGCGTGGCTCGATCCGAGCATGACCTATTCGTCGGCGATTTTCGAAGACGCTACGCAGGATCTCACTGCCGCGCAGAACAACAAATATCGCCGGCTTGCAGAAGCGATCGATCTCAAGCCCGGTCAGAAGGTGTTGGAGATCGGCTGCGGTTGGGGTGGCTTTGCCGAATACGCCGCGAAGAACTACGGCGCACATGTCACCGGTCTCACCATCTCGACCGAACAGCGCGATTTCGCACGCAAGCGAATGCAGGACGCGGGCCTCGGCGATCAGGTCGAAATCAAGTTTCAGGACTATCGCGACGAACGCGGCCAGTATGATCGCATCGCCTCCATCGAGATGATCGAGGCCGTCGGCGAACAGTTCTGGCCGCAGTATTTCTCACAATTGCGCGACCGTCTGCTGCCTGGCGGACTTGTGGGCATTCAGGCCATCACGATCCAGGATAAGTTCTTCCAGACCTATCGCCGCGAGGTCGACTTCATCCAGCGCTACGTCTTTCCCGGTGGCATGCTGCCGACGCCGGAAATCCTGAAATCCTTCGGGGCCAGATACGGCGTTCCTGTCATCAAGGAGCGCATATTCGGACTGGATTATGCCAAGACGCTAGCGACCTGGAGAGATAGTTTCCGCGCGGCCTGGCCAAGCCTGACGCCGCTCGGTTTTGACGACCGGTTCCGGCGGTTGTGGGAATACTACCTCGCCTATTGCGAGGCCGGTTTCCTGTCGGGGAATATCGACGTTCGCCAGGTCGTATTCGCTAAAGTCCCATAGCCTGCGCTCTGGACTTTCCGCACTGCGGCACCAGATCTTGAGACCGGCCCCTTCCCTTGTCTGGTCCGGCGGCCTCCACTAGGGTCGCGACAAGATCGACAACCCGAGCAAAGAATTTCAGCACCATGACCTTCAACAAAGACGTCGTCGAGGCGATCGGCAACACGCCTCTGATCAAGCTGAAGCGAGCATCCGAACTGACCGGCTGCACCATTCTCGGCAAGGCCGAATTCATGAATCCCGGCCAGTCGGTCAAGGACCGCGCTGGCAAATGGATGATCCTCGAAGCCGAGAAGCGCGGCGATCTGAAGCCTGGCGGTCTTATTGTCGAGTCGACCGCGGGCAATACCGGTATCGGCCTCGCCGTGGTGGCGAGCGCGCGCGGCTATCGCACGCTGATCGTGATTCCGGAGACACAGAGCCAGGAAAAGAAAGATATGTTGCGCCTCAACGGCGCCGAATTGATCGAAGTGCCGGCGCTGCCATTCGCCAACCCGAACAACTATCAGCATGTCGGACGACGGCTCGCAGATCAGTTGCGCAAGACCGAGCCGAACGGCGTTCTGTTTGCCGACCAGTGGAACAATCTCGACAATGCCAAAGCCCATTACGAATCGACGGGCCCCGAGATCTGGGAGCAGACCGGAGGCAAGGTGGACGGCTTCATCTCGGCGGTCGGCACCGGCGGCACGCTAGCCGGCACGACCCGCTACCTGAAGGAAAAGAACAACAACATCGTTACGGCCTGCGCCGATCCCGAGGGCTTTGCGATGTATAACTGGTTCAAGCATGGCGAAGCCAAGTCCACGCCCGGCGATTCCATCACGGAAGGCATCGGGATCGGCCGCGTGACGCCGGTCATCGAGACCGCGAAGGTCGATACCGCCTTCCTGATCCCTGACGAGGAAGCCGTCGCTGTCATCTATGACCTGCTCCAGCACGAAGGCCTCTGCCTCGGCGGCTCGACCGGTATCAACATCGCCGGCGCGATCCGTCTCGCGAAGGAGTTGGGCCCGGGCAAGACCATCGTCACTATTCTCTGCGACTCCGGCGGCCGCTATCAGTCGAAGCTGTTCAATCCTGACTTTATGCGCAGCAAGAACCTGCCGGTGCCGGCATGGCTGGAGAACAAGAGCGATATCTCGGTGCCGTTCGAGAAAGTCTGAGCGCAGAGCCTCAGCGGAGAATCTGGCTCAGGAACAGCTTCGTCCGCGCATGCTGCGGATTGGCGAAGAACTTGTCCGGTGTATTCGCCTCGATGATCTGCCCGGCATCCATGAACACCACCCGGCTGGCAACTTCCCTGGCAAAGCCCATCTCGTGCGTGACCACAAGCATGGTCATGCCCTCGCCGGCAAGATCGACCATGGTGTCGAGCACTTCCTTGACCATTTCGGGGTCCAGCGCTGATGTCGGCTCGTCGAACAGCATGACTTTCGGCGTCATCGTCAGCGCCCGCGCGATCGCCACACGCTGCTGCTGGCCGCCGGAGAGCTGACCGGGATAGGCATTGGCCTTGTCCGGAATGCGCACTCGCTCCAGATACTTCATTGCCGCAGCATCGGCGTCCTTTTTCGGCATATGACGTACCCAGATCGGCGCCAGCGTGCAGTTCTCAAGCACCGTCAGATGCGGAAACAGGTTGAAGCTCTGGAACACCATCCCGACGTCACGCCTGATATCATCGACATGGCGCAGGTTTGGACCGAGTTCGATGCCGTCGACCGTGATGCGGCCTTCCTGAAACTCCTCCAGTGCATTGATGCAGCGGATCAGCGTCGATTTGCCTGAGCCCGACGGCCCGCAGATCACGATGCGCTCGCCGCGGCCGACCGCGAGATCGATGTCGCGCAGCACATGGAAATCGCCGAACCATTTGTTCAGGCCGGCAACCGAGACGATGGGATTCACGGATACTGACATGTCACCTCAACTCCGTCGATGCGCATTGAGCCGATGCTCGACGAATAGCGAATAGCGCGAGATGCCGAAGCACATCACGAAATACATGATGCCGGTAAAGGCAAAACCGGTGAACAAGGTCGTCGGCGTCGACCAGTTGGGATCGGCAAAAGATGCGCGGAGCTGACCGAGCAGATCGAATAGCGCGACGATGGATACCAGCGATGTATCCTTCAGAAGCGCGATGAAGCTATTGACGAGGCCGGGAATGACATGGCGCAACGCCTGCGGCATCACCACCAAACGCGTGGTCTTCCACCAAGATAGGCCCAGCGCACTCGCCGCCTCCGCCTGTCCGCGCGGGATTGCCTGCAATCCGCCGCGGATCACCTCGGCATTGTAGGCACCGGCAAACAACGCGATGCCGATCAGCGCGCGCACGAGGCCATCGACAGTGAAACTGCCCGGCAGGAACAGCGGCAGCATATAGGTCGCAAAGAACAATACGGTGATCAGCGGCACGCCACGCCAGAACTCGATGAAGGCGATTGAGAAGAGACGGATCAGTGGAATGGTCGAACGTCGTCCGAGCGCCAGCGCGATGCCAACGGGCATCGACGTCACGATGCCGGTGACCGATACCACCAGCGTCACCAGCAGTCCGCCCCACAGCCGCGTATCGACAATCGGCAATCCGCCGTGATCGAGCCGCAGCAAAGCGATGACGGCGGCGATACCAATAAAGACGGAAATCGTGTTCGCGAGCGCGCGCCAGCCGTTGCGGACATGGCCATTCAATAAGAAGACAAGCAGCGAGACGCTGATCGCGGTTGCCGCCAGTTCGAACCAGACAGGCTTGCCGCGATTGACGCCTTCGTTCCGCAGCCAGTCGAACGGCAGCGCGACAAGCTGCAGCCCCTCTCCGAATGCCACGATGCCGTTGCCAATCAGCGTGAGCGGGTAACCGATGACAGTAACATCGGACAGAAGACCCACACCCCGAAGCCAACGGCCGATATCCATAAAGTGGACCGCGACGGTTGACAGAAAATCCGCGGCCCAACTGATTCCGAAGCCATTGATGCCACCACCATACAGCAGGAAGAACGCCACGACGGGGAAGGCAAGGAAGAACAGTCCGGCATTTACGCTCTTCGCGGGCAGACGCGGGATCAGGAGCGGCAGAAGTAACAGTGCACCAAGCAGGAATGTCAGATTGACACGCCAGCGTTCCGGCTCGGGATAAAAGCCGTAGATGAACTGCTTGAACTTGGCCTGCACGAACGGCCAGCAGGCGCCCACGGCATGGCCAGTATTTTCCGGCAGGCACGCCGTGCGGTCCTGCCCCTGCCAGACGGCGTCGATCAGCAGGAATTTGACCGTGGGGACAATGGTGAACCACAGCAGCAACAGGCTGGCGACAGTCAGCAGAATATTGGTCGGTGAATTCAGCAGCCGTGTCTGTACGAAGCCGATGAAACCCGAGCTGCGCACCGGCGCGGACCGATCCGGGATCAACTCTTTCGCAACGAAGCTGGTGTCGCTCATGCGCCCGTGCTCCGCGAGATCCGCCAGCCATAAACGCTCATGAGCGCACTCGTGACCAGCGAGATGGCCAGATAGACCGCCATTGTCATGGCGATGATTTCGATCGCCTGCCCTGTCTGGCTCAGGGTGGTGCCGGCAAACACCGACACAAGGTCGGGATAGCCGATGGCGACGGCCAGCGACGAATTCTTGGTGAGATTGAGATACTGATTGGTCAGTGGCGGCAGGATCACACGCATCGCCTGCGGCACTACGATCAGTCGGAGCGTCGCGCCTCGGCTGAGTCCGAGCGATGCACCTGCTTCTGTTTGCCCCTTGTGCACCGACTGGACACCCGCGCGAACGATCTCGGCGATGAAGGCGGCGGTATAGATCGAGAGCGCCAGTGTCAGCGCGACGAATTCCGGCAGCACACGCAGGCCACCCGAGAAGTTGAACCCCCGCAGCACCGGATATTCGAAGGTCACCGGCTTTCCGAACACCAATCCGGCCATCAGCGGCAATCCGATCAGCAGGCCTGCCACGATGGGCCAGATCGTCAACAGGCGGCCCTTGGCAAACAACTGCCAACGCGCGTAGGCGCGCAGGAGAAATGACAGCACGAGCGCGCTCACGATGGCGAGCGCAACGGGCGCAAGCGCTTCTGTCCCAACAGGCTCCGGCAATCTGAAGCCCCGATTACTGAGAAAGAAGCTGTCCAGCAGCGATATGCTCTGGCGCGGCTGCGGCAAGGCGGCGAGCACGGCGAGATACCAGAACAGGATCTGGAACAGCAGTGGCAGATTGCGGATCACTTCGACATAGACACCGGCAATACGCGCCAGTAGCCAGTTCGGCGACATCCTGCCGAGTCCGATGATAAAGCCGATGATGGTCGCAAAGAAGATGCCGATCAGCGACACGACCAGCGTGTTCACGAGGCCGACGAAGAACACCTGCAGGTAGGTGTCCGATTCCGAATACGGGATCAGCGCCTGGCTGACGGCGAAGCCTGCTGTATTTGACAGGAAGCCGAAGCCGGATGCGATCTTCTGCGCGGCCAGATTGCTGCGCGCATTCTCGACGATCTCATAGCCAATCCAGACAAGGGCCGCGACGAACACGACCTGGAGCACAAAGCCGCTCCAGCTCGCCTGCCCGCCCAGCGCGTGTCGCAATTTCGCAGCGAGCTGCAGCGGCGGTTTTCTGGCTTCGGTCGATGTCGCCACGGGCGATGATGCGCTCAGCGGATCGGCGGCGCGTATTGGATGCCGCCCTTATTCCACAGCTGGTTCAGTCCGCGCGAGATTCCGAGTTTGGAGCCAGCGCCGACATTGCGATCGAATACCTCGCCGTAATTTCCGGTCGCCTTGATGATGCGCGCAAACCAGTCCTTGGTGAGGCCCAGCGTTTCGCCGAGATTGCCGTCGGTGCCGAAGATGCGCTTCAGCTCCGGCTTGTCGGATTTCGCCTGATCATCGACGTTCTTCTGCGTGATGCCGAGCTCCTCCGCATTAATCATCGCGAACAGCGTCCAGCGCACCACATCCAGCCACTGATCGTCTCCATGGCGCACCAGTGGGCCGAGCGGCTCCTTGGAGATCACCTCAGGCAGCACGGCATGATCTGCAGGCACGGTAAGCTTCAGGCGCTCGGCATAGAGCTGCGAGATATCGGCGGTGAACACGTCACAGCGCCCGGACTCATAGGCCTTGATCGTCTCGTCGGCGGTCGAGAACGCGATGACCTCATACTTCATGTTGTTGCCCTTGAAATAGTCGGCAACATTCTGCTCGTTGGTGGTGCCGGTCTGCAGGCAGATCGAGGCGCTGTTGAGTTCGAGCGCCGAGTTCACCTTGAGCGCCTTGCGCACCAGGAAGCCCTGGCCATCATAGTAGTTGATGCCGGCGAAGTTCACGCCAAGCGACGTATCGCGCGACAGCGTCCAGGTCGTATTGCGCGACAGCACGTCGATCTCGCCGGACTGCAAGGCAGTAAAGCGATCCTTCGCCGAGAGCGGCACATATTTCACCTTGGTCGCATCATTGAAGATCGCAGCCGCAATTCCGCGGCACAGGTCGACGTCGAAGCCCACCCAGTTGCCCTTGTCATCCGGCGCCGAGAAGCCCGGCAGGCCCTGGGTCACGCCACAGGACAACATGCCGCGGTCCTTCACCGTCTTGAGCGTCTGCGCAGATGCGCCTTGCGCGGTCAGACCAGCGGCAAGAGCGAGAGAGAACATCAAGGTCGCGCGTTTCATATAAGGCCTCTTTGGGAACGTCAGGACGCTCGGTCGACGCAAAGAATTGAATGACGAGCCTACGGATCAGTTCCATAGCCGTGAATGGCCCGACCGGAAAGGCGAACTACAGCAGAGACGATCTAAAAAGACCGGACGAATCAGCAGGAAATCGCAGATTTCGCGGCATGCCCCTCAACATGCCGCGGGGGATCGCCGAGGTCCGCAACAGAGAACGATCAGCCAGCGGGGTCAAGGGGTTGACGGCTATCTTCCGTGCCCTCTTAGTGACGGAACCAGCCATTCGGCAACCGAGATGCCAATGGCCGTGCAACACCTGCAGACTGGCGGTCCCATTATGACAGCTTCGAACGACAATCACGGCACCACCTCGCTCGACACGGACACCGTGATCGTCACCGCCGGCCGCGACACCAAATCGCAGAGGGGGTTCGTCAATCCGCCGGTCGTGCGCGGCTCCACGGTGCTTTATCCGACCGCCGACGACCTCCATGCGCATCGCGGCGAGTTTCAGTATGGGCGCCACGGCACGCCGACCACCAAGGCATTGCAGGAAGCGCTGATGGCGCTGGAAGGCCCGAAATGTGCCGGCGTCGGACTCATGCCATCGGGCCTCGCCGCGATCTCGACCGCCCTGCTCTCGGTGCTCAAGGCCGGCGATCACCTCCTGGTCAGCGACAGTGCCTATCGGCCGACACGCAATTTCTGCAACGGCATGCTGGCACGCTACGGCATCGAGACGACCTATTTCGATCCGCTGATCGGCGCCGGCGTCGAAGCGCTGTTCAGGCCGAATACCCGCGCCGTCCTGGTCGAAGCGCCGGGCTCGCAATCATTCGAAATGCCGGATGTGCCTCTCATTGCCGGCATCGCGCATGCGCGCGGCGCGCTGGTGCTCGACGATAACACCTGGGCCACACCGCTCTATCATCGCTCGCTCGAACAAGGCGTCGATATCAGCATCCAGGCGGCGACCAAATATATCGGCGGCCACTCGGACATCATGTTCGGCACCATCTCCGCCAATGATGCAACGTGGCCGCTGATCAGCGAAGGCATCAAGCTGCTCGGGACATGCGCAGGCCCGGACGACGTCTTTCTCGCGCTGCGCGGGCTACGCACGATGTCTGTGCGCCTCGCCCATCATCAGCGCTCGGCGCTGGAGATGGCGCAGTGGCTGGAGACCCGCCCGGAAGTGCTGAAGGTGCTGCATCCCGCTTTGCCCAGCCATCCCGGTCACGCCATCTGGAAGCGCGACTTTACTGGTGCATCCGGTCTGTTCAGCATCATCCTGAAGCCGTCGCCGCAAAAGGCCGTCGATGCGCTCCTCGACACCGTCAAGCTGTTTGGCATGGGCTATTCCTGGGGTGGCTTCGAAAGCCTCGTCATCCCGTTCGACTGCTCGGACTATCGCAGTGCGACCAAGTGGGCGCCCGGCGGCCCGGCATTGCGATTTCATATCGGCCTGGAAAGCGTGGATGATCTGAAGGTTGATCTAGAACGCGGCTTGGCGGCGTTCAACGCAGCGCTGTAATCGGCGGGTCGCCAGACAAAGACGCTCAGCTATCGAGTGTCTTTGATCCGCTGCCGCGGTTCTTGATGATCAGCATGATGTTGCGGACATAGATTACGGTGGCAAAAGCCTGACCGAGGATGATCACCGGCTCGCGCTTGGCGATGCCATAGATCAGCGTCATGAACCCGCCTGCCATGGAGAAGAACCAGAAGGCCATCGGCACCACGCTCTGTCCGGCACGTTCGCTGGAAATCCACTGCACGAGGAAGCGCGCGGTAAACAGCAGTTGCGCGATCAGGCCGAAAGCGAGCCAGAAATCGAACTTCGCGACGAAGACGTCGTAGATATAGTCGCCAAGCGCCTGACCGTATTGAATCAGCATCTATTTGAACTCGGTTGCGACCGGCGTCGTACGCTTGCGGCGGATCAGCCACCAGACGCCAGCGAGATCCATGATGCCGATCCAGAGACGGTCGAAAAATCCGTAATTGGACACGCCGGAATGGCGCGGCCGATCGGTGACATCGACATAGGCGATGTCGAAACCCTCGCGGCGCACCAGCGCCGGAAGGAAGCGATGCAGACCATCGAAATAAGGCATCGACAAGAACACATCGCGGGGGAATGCCTTCAGACCACAGCCGGTATCGCGCGTACCGTCCTTCAGGATCGCATTGCGGACAGCATTGGCGATCTTCGATTGGGCTTTCTTGAAACCGGTATCCTTGCGGCCAACGCGCTGCCCGGCGGCGAGACCAACACGGCCGCCGCCGTCCTGAATGGCCGAAATCAGGTTGGGCAGGAATGCCGGATTGTTCTGACCATCGCCATCCAGCGTGGCCACAATGGAGCCGCGGGCGTTGCGCACGCCGGTTCGCACGGCGGCCGACTGGCCCGATGATGCGGCGTGGTCGATGCGACGCAGGTTGGCGCGCGTCTGCATCAATTCGGCAAGCCGTGCTGGCGTCGCGTCGGTCGAGCCGTCATTGACGTAGATGATCTCGTAAGGCCAGCGGCCATCGAGCGCGGCGGTGATTTCGGCGATCAAGGGCGCGACATTGTCCTGCTCGTTACGCACGGGCACGACAATGGAAACGTCGACGGGAGCAGCTTCGGGAGCGGGCAAATCGGAGCTCATGGTTGGAAGCAGATTTTCGCAAGGCCAGCCTGCGGGAACTTGTCGCAGCCAGCCCAGCGAAGACCGCTTATTATGGGGCCGCGGTCCCGCGGGCAACCCTTTTGAGATGGCCTGCGGACGGCCCTGGCAGCGGGTCGATCGTACCGTCCTGATGGATAGTGAAGGCCAGATGCCTGGCCGCGAACCAGTATCGGACCGTCATGGCGCCAATCCAGCCGACCAGCCCGCCGCCGACCACGTCACTGGCATGATGTGCCAGCAGGACGAGCCGGCTGGCACAAATGGCGACCGCATAGACGATCATCACCGTGCGCAACCGCGGCCAGAGCGCCGCGACCGCAAAGGCCAGCGCGAAACTGGTGGTCGCATGGCCCGACGGGAAACTGGCATAGGCCGGCGTCCAGGCGAAATGCGAGAAGTGGAAGGGATCCGCCGCGCCGCTGACGAAAGGCCGGCCACGACCGAGCATGCCTTTGATGATTTCAGCCACGAAGACCGACAGTGCGACCGACAGGAAGATATATTGAATGCGCGTGCCCAAGCTGACGAGTACGGCACGCGACGTGCCATGCCGCAGTGGCGTGAGCAGTGCTAGGACGATCATGAGCGCGAATAATGCCAGCAAGACATATTCGTCCTTGCCGAAATCCGTGAAGATGCGGAGCGGCCACAGGCCAGCCGTGCCCCGCGCCGGCATCAGCCCGATCTCGGTGGCATCGACGATAAACATCAGCGCGATGATGATCACGGCGGTCACGGCGCCAAGCACAAGCGAACGGCGCGCCCAGTAACGCGCAGCTTCCGCACGCCGCGAATGCGACGGTGCGCGAACGAGTTGTGCGAAGGACTGCCAAACCAGCGCAACGAGTTGCGACAGATAGGTCTGTGGCTGCGAGTTGTCCGGAGCTGCCATTACTCGGTCCCTTCGGAGCGATAGATTGCTACCGAAATCGCTTTGCCTTGCGAGAAATTATAGCCGTCGATGCGGGTCGCCATATTGTAGCGCAGGCCGATGGCTTCGGCGCGCGTCGCGAACTGGCGCTCCGAACGCAGTTCGACAAGCGCGAAGCGACAGCTGCCCTGCCCGAGGAAATCCGCCGCGCCGGCGCCATCGGTGAGTTGCGTGGATGTGCCGGTCATGAACACCAGGCTCGGCTCGTGATATCCCGCTGCCGCAGCCTTGGGACCGACGCAGACCACGTTACGCAGCGCACGTGCGATCTGCACGCTTGGAAACAGAGGTCGGAGCGACGGCAGCAGTACGCCATAAAAGGCGGCGCTCATGAACAGTGAGGCTACGACCGCATTCAGCAACGAGCGCTCCGCGTGGGCGTTGTCATACAGCCACCAGGCAAACAGGCCGAAAACCAGTGCTGCGGCGGCAAAGGGCCAGGCCAGAAACACCGGATGGCGGACGATCGCGACGGCGCCGATCTCGGCGACCACAGCGGTCAGCGCCGGGATGGCGAACCACCAGGCCGCGCCCCGCGCCAGCCAATTGCGCGCCAGCACCTGGCGCTCAAGCGCACCAATGACGAGGATGGCGATCGCCGGATAGAGCGGCAGCACATAATGCGGCAGCTTGGTCATCACGACTTCGAACACGAGCCAGGATGGGATCAACCAGGCCAGTAGATATTGTGCGCCGGGCTCGCGCCGCGCGCGCCAGATCGCCGGCGTGGCCATCCCGGCTAGCGGTGCTCCGGGCCAGAAGGTGATCCAGAACAGCAGGAAATACATGCCCGGAGGCGCGCCATGGGATTCCTGCGCCGCCAGTTTGCTCAGCATGTCGCCGCCAAGCGAATTGGAGAAGAACGCTTGCCCCGACTTCAGGAAGATCGCGACGAACCACGGCAGAACCAGCAACAGCATCCAGACGACGCCAACCAGCGGCCGTAATCGCCACAGCCACGCGACCGAGCGATCCATAATCGCCAGCGCAATGATCGTCAGACCGACGAACATCAGGATCAGCGGTCCCTTGACGAGAATACTGATCGCCATCGCCGTCCAGAACACCGCCGGTTCCTGCCAGCGCGACTTGTTGGCGTCTTCGCCGCGCTGCCACGCCAGGTAAATTCGCGCCATTGCACCCATCACGGCGACCACCGTCAGCAGCAGCATGGCGTCGGTTTTGGCGAGCCGGGCCTCGACGTTGAGCAGCACCGAACTGCACATGATCAATGCAGCCAATACGGCGCCGCGCCGCGTCAGAAAGGCTAGCGCGGTCCAGTAGGTCAGCAGCACTGCACCAATGGCGCCGATCAGCGATGGTACCCGATAGAGCCAGATGCGGACTTCAGCGTTCTGCAGACCGAGTGCCTCGGCGGTCTCGACCACGGCCGCCTGCATCCAGTAGATGCCGACCGGTTTCTTGTAGCGGACCTCGTCCTGGAACCGGATGTCGACAAAGTCGCCGCTCTCGACCATCTGCTTGGTCGCCTGCGCAAACCGGGCTTCGTCGCGGTCGATCGGCGGGATGGTGAAGAAGCCCGGCAGGAAAAACAGGAACCCGCAAATCGTCAGGAACGCGACCGCGCGGGCATGGCCGGAGCTGACGAAATCAAGCACGCGCACCAGTCTGCTGCCTGGATCGACACGGGTTTTCGGCTCGCGCGGGGCGCCAAATCGGGGTCTTGGATAGGTCTCGGCCATGCCTGTCGCATACGCTGAAACCGCCGACCGGACAACCAGTTAGCCCGCGCTTATTGGATTCTGACCACAACTGTGTCTGCGGTGCCCATGGCGTCCATAACCGTCAGCCGGACGAAGCCCGGACCAGGCGGATCGACCAGCCGCTGGCGCCGGCTGTCGAGTTCCCCTGCGGCCATGCCGTTGACCAGAACGGTCATGGGCTGTACCCCGCCGGCCACCTTGACCGGAACCGCGGACAGCTGCCCGTCGCCGCCACTGGCATCGATCCGGGAACCGTTCAGCGGGAACTGGATATGCAGGGCCTGATCGCTGCCGGTCCGGATTAGGTCGCCAACCGGGCGGAACCGGCGCAGCGGCAGCGGCAATTTGGCATTGCTGGCGATCAGCACGCCCTTGGGCGCCTTCGGCAACGGAGCCGGCAGCTTGCCGGTCCGGGCAAAGGCGTCGAACAAGATCGGAGCCGCGGCGGTACGACCGACCAGTCCGGGCACCGGCGCGCCATCGGGCCGGCCGACCCAGACACCGATGGTCATGCGTCCGTCGAAACCGACCGACCACGCGTCGCGATAGCCGTAGCTGGTGCCGGTCTTGAAGGCGATCCTGTTATGCGCCGCATTCTCCGGCGGCGGCGTGCCGATCAGAACATTGCCGACCTGCCAGGCCGCGACCGGGTCCATCAGCCGCAGCGGCTCGCGATCGTCGCCGCCATTGGCCTGCATGATCTCCCGCAGCGGCTTCGAACTGCCGAGCCGCGCCACGCCCGTATAGAGTTGCACGAGGTCCTTCAGCGTAATGCCGACACCGCCGAGGCCCATGGCCAGACCAGGCGCCTCACCCGGTGGTAGCACCAGATTGCCGCCCGCCTGTTTGAGGCGCGATGAAAGTCGTGAGGCACCGACGCGATCCAGCAGCGCAATAGCCGGCACGTTCAGTGAGAGCTGCAGCGCCTTGCGCACCGGCACGGTGCCTTGGAAGCTCATGTCGAAATTCTCCGGCGCGTAGCTGCCGAAGCGCACCGGCCGATCCTCGATCAAGCTTTCCGGATGCACGAAGCCATCTTCAAAGGCGAGGCCATAGATGAACGGTTTCAACGTCGAGCCGGGCGAGCGCACTGCGCGAGTCATGTCGACCTGCCCTGCACGACGATCATCAAAATAGTCGGGCGAACCGACATGGGCCAGCACGTCGCCACTGTCGTTGTCGACCGCGATGAGACCGATGGAGATATTGTTGCCCAGCGCCGCCGCACGGTCACGCGCGAGGGTTTCAAGCGCACGCTGGATGCCGGCATCGAGCGCCAGCTTGATGATGGGGCGATCCTTGTGCAGCGACGTCGCCTGATCCGCGGAATGCGGCGCCAGGATCGGCATCGGCTTGCGCAGCTTCGGCATGCTGACGGATTTTGCCTGCACGGCATCCGCAGCCGACACCCTGCCCTCGCCGACCATACGTTCGAGTACGCGGTCGCGGGCCACGCGGGCATTGCCGGGATGACGATCAAGCCGGCGATGCTCGGGTGATTGCGGCAGCGCTACGAGCAATGCAGATTCCGCCAGCGACAGCCGCTTCGGCTCCTTGCCGAAATAGGCGATCGACGCAGCGCGGATACCTTCGAGATTGCCACCGAACGGCGCCAGAGCGAGGTAGAGATCGAGGATCTGGTCCTTGCTCATCTGCCGCTCGATCTGCAGCGCCCGCACAGCCTGTCTGATTTTCGCAGATATCGAGCGTTGCTGCCGTGGTTCGATCAGCCGCGCGAGTTGCATCGTGATGGTCGAGCCGCCCGACACGATCGCGCCGCGGGTGACGAGCTGTAGAGCCGCGCGACCGAGTGCCAGCGGATCGACGCCATGATGGCTGTAGAAGCGCTTGTCTTCATAGCCCAGCAGTATGTTGAGATAGCCCGGGTCGATGGACGTCTTGGCATCGACCGGTAGCCGCCAGCGACCGTCAGCCATCGCATAGGCGCGCAGGAGTTTGCCGTTGCGATCAATGACGGTGGTGGAGATCTTCTGCGCTTGTTCGAGGGGGAGCGGACCGAGAGAGGCCACCCATGCGGCGAACGAAAGACCTCCGAGGGCCACAACAGCGGCCATAGCGATCAACGTTTTCCGGGTGCGCCTCAAGCCCTTCGCCACGTCATGGCCGGGCTTGTCCCGACCACCCACGCCTTGGCACCCGGTTACAGAAGACGTGGATGCCCGGGACAAGCCCGGGCACGACGGCGTTTCTGTTGTTAGCCGCTCACTCATTTTGCCTTCGCGACCTCGATCGAGCCCGTTCCCGTCCGCCCGTAGCGCGACGGATTATACATGTCCTCGACATAGGCCTGCGGCAGCACGTACTTCCCAGGCGACACCGCACGGACGATATAGGCAACGGTGAACACCGCTTTGTCGTCGCTCTTCCGGTCGATGGCCGCGGTGAAGCGGTCATCGCGGAATTCGGTGTTCTCAGGTTCTTCGCCATCCTCGATCCAGTCCAGCGTGCCGCTGTCGCCTGACGACACCAGATGCGGATTGTCGATCTCGAAACCGGCCGGCAGATAGTCGGCCACCATGATGTGCCCGTATTCCGGCTTGGCTTCCGTGATCTTCAGCACGACGGCGAAGCGATCATTCTGTTTCGCCTTGGAGACGTCGGCCGGCTTGCCGTCGAGCGTGAAGTAATTGCGCTCGATCTTGAAGCCGTTGGACGCGGCCGGCTCCGGCGTGATCGGTGACCCCGAAACCGAGACGACAGCCTGCACCGGCGTATCGCCGGTGTTGGTGATCTTGATCGGCTGGCCCGCCATTTCCGCCGCCTTGTAGCTGCGATAAAGTGCGGTCTTCACAGGCGAACCGTTGACGTCGAGCGCCAGCGTATTTGCTTCCTTGGCCAGCGCGCGCGACGCCAGCACCAGCCATGCATTCTCCTGCGTGGAAGTGAAAGGCGTCAGACCGCGCGCGGCTTCGACACGCTGAACGGCCTGTGTCAGCGTTGCACGCGGGGCATTGCCTTCGCTGGCCAGCGAGACCAGCGCCGCAGCGTCGCGCAGTGCCGAGCCATAGTCGACACGACCAAATTCGATGATCGGCTTCGGTGCGAGGCTTTCGACGGCCGCGGCATAGACACGTTCGGCACGGGCACGGTCACCGACCAGCGCCAACGCCGCTGCCAGTTGCGACTTGGCGATCGGCGTCGCCAGGTTCTTTAGCTTGGTGTCGGCGAGGTAGCGCAGATCGCCAATCGGCGCGGTCCCGTTCTTGGCCAGCACGTAGAGGCCATACGCAAGATCGCGACCGCCATCCTTCTCCGGTTCGTCAGCATTGACGACCGAATTGCGCACGCGGTCCAGCGCCGCACGGAACAGCACGTCCGGCACCACAAATCCCTTCTCGCGGGCGCGGGTCAGGAAGTCCGTCACGTAAGCGTCGAGCCAGGCGTCGTCGCCGCCCGCCGACCACAGGCCGAACGAACCGTTCGAGCCCTGACGCGCCAGAAGTCTGTCGATGGAACCCTTGATGCGCTGATCGATACCGGTGTCCATTGCCAGATGCGCGCCGGCCGCGAGATCGTTCACATAGAGGAGCGGCATCGCACGGCTGGTGATCTGCTCGGAGCAGCCATAGGGATAGCGATCCAGTGCCTTCAGGATGGTCGCTGCGTCAAGTGCTGTGGACAGGCTGACCGACAGCGAGACGCCGCCCGTGCCCGCCACGAGATCGGAGAACATGTCCGACGTCAGCGTCAGGCTCTCGCCCTTCGCCAGCGTGCGGATCGAGCGTCGCGCCAGCACCTGCGTTGCCGCCTTGACGTCGAGCACATAGTGCCGTGCCAGTGTCAGCCCGTTGGGCCCCTTGAGATCGACGTCGAACTGGGCTGTGCCGGCACCGGATGCATCGATGGCCAGCGCCATCGATGTCCGCTGCTTGGCGGCGAGTTTGATTGTCGTGGCCGGATTACCGGTCACCTTGACGGGGCCAGAGGTCTTCACGGCAATGGTGTAATCGCCCGGTACGCCTTCGACATTGTCGAGATCGAAGCTCATGGTGCCCTTGTCACCGGACAGCAGGAACCGCGGCAGCGTTGCCGTCAGGACCACGGGATCGCGCACCGTAACGTCTATGGTAGCGCGGCCGAGCTTGGTCGCGGTCCAGGCCACGGCCATCACACGGGCGGTGCCTGCGAATTCGGGGATCTCGAATTCGATCTGCGCCGTGCCGTCGGCTGCCACGGTGACGATGCCGGAATACAATGCCAAGGGCTTCTGCGTGGGCGGCGAGCCCTCGATCTGCGCGCCGGCACTATCGCCGCCCGTGCGCAACTGGCCGCGTGTACCCTGCATCCCGTCGATCAGCTGCCCATAGATGTCGCGGATTTCAGACGTCATACGGCGCTGGCCGAGATAATAGTCATCCGGCGCGGGCGGCTTGTAATTGGTCAGATTGAGAATGCCGACATCAACCGCGGCAACGACGATCTTGGCGTCCTCACCGGGATTGAGCCCGCCGAGTTTCACCGGCAGCTTCAGTGTCGTGCTGGGTCGGATCAGCGCCGGCGGCGACAGTGCTACGTCGAGCGTACGCGCCTTCTTGTCGATGCCGAACCACTTCAAGCCGATGGCACGGCCGGGCATCCGCTTGGCAGCGGCGTCGAGCGGCCGACGCAGCGTCGCTACGACATATGCGCCTGTGCCCCAGTCCTTGCCGACCGGAATCTTGATCTGCGACGCGCCTTCTTTAACCGCAACGCTCTGGGTGGTCAGCAAGCGATCACCTAGCACATTGATGGTCAGCAGACCGGCCGTGCGGGCATTGACCGAGACGGTCATGGTGTCGCCCGACAGATATTCGGGCTTGTCGATGGATGTCTCCAGCAGGTCCGGCGTGTCAGCACTGCCGTCGGAATACCAGCCGACATCGAACTGCACCGAGGTAATCGGGCCGTCGGCCTCATTGGATTTGACGTCGAGACGATAGCGGCCGGGCTGCGGCTGCAGCGAGATGCGGGCCGGTGCATTGGCGGCGACGGTGAGATCACCATCGGCCACGCGCTTGGTCGACTTGACCGGTTCATAGTCCCAGGACGAATTCTGCCGATACCACTGGTAGCGGGATTCCATCTTGAGCAGTTCGTAGCGCAGCCCGCTGCGCGCCAGCGAGGCGCCCTCTGGTGACACGACCACCACGTCGAAGGCGGCGTTGTCGCCCTCGGCGACGTTCTTGTCCTTGAACAGCGGCTTCACGCCGATCATCGGCGCGTTGGGCGCAACCGGCAGCACGAACTTGCGCTCGACGGCACGACCGCCGGCTTCCGTCATGCGGATGAATATCTGCGCCTCCTGGGGCCGCGTCGAGGACGGCGGTTTGGCAAGGCTGACCGGGAACGTAGCGACGCCATTGGCATCTGCTTCCGGCAGGCCTTCGATCGGCGTCCGCTCGTTGCTGGCGCTTTCCTCGTCGGCAACGCCGAACTGGTAGCCGGCGAAGCCGGGACGGTTCGCGGCGGAGGTGACAAGCATATCGCCTTCGAGCTGCAGGCCCGAGGCTGGCGCGCCATAGAGGAAGCGGCCATCCACCTTAAGTTCTACAGGAGCATCAGCTTTGATCAGCTTATCTTTGGAACTAATATCAAATTCGATCCGGTCCGGGACGTAATCCTCGACCATGAAGGTGGTTTCGCCGACCGACGGCGCCTTCGGATCGGTGAAGGCACGGACACGCCAGGTGCCCGTCGGAACCGCCGAATTCAGCGGCAGTGTCAGGCTGCGACCTCCCGCGCCCTGATCCTGCAACACGGCGCGGCGGAACTCGACGCCATCGGGTCGCTCGACCACGAGGGTCATTGGACCCGAGGTCACGGCGTTGCCCTGCCCGTCGCGCAGGAGCGCGGTGAGATAGACGGTCTCGCCGGAGCGATAAACGCCGCGCTCGGCATAGACGAAGGCATCCGCACCGGCCGGAACAGCACGGCCGGAGACGCTACGATCCGAAAGGTCGAAGGCATTCGATTTCAGACTGAGGAATGCATAGTCGTTCTTGTCGCTGGTGACCGTCAGCAATGCCGGCGACAGACCGCCCTCGCCCTTGGCGAGTCCCGCCTCGAATAGCACGTGACCGGAGTCATCGGTCTTCCTGGTCGCAAGAATCTCGTTATTGCGCGCGACCAGCCGGACGTCGGCCTTGGCCATCGGATCGGTCGAGGCCAGCGAATTGACGAAGACATGGATGCCGTCATTGCCGGAGAAGGCTGTGAGGCCAAGATCCGAGACGATAAACCACTGGGTGGCGAGCGACCCGTCATCGTCGCCCCCGCCCGAGCCCGGCCCCTTGGCCGCCGCGGTCATCACATAGACGCCCGGCTGGAGCTCGCCGATGGCCTGATCGACGGGGAATGCCGTGGTGACGTCGGCATTGAGCGTCGACGCCGTGGCCAGCTCGCCGGTCCAGACCTTCATGCCGCGCTCGTCGCCGAGGCTCTCGAGCTGGTACTTGCTCAGCGCCGTCTGGAAGTCGCTGCCGATGACGGTGTTGATCAAATTGCGATCGCCGATCCGGAACACATTGACGGTGACCGCCTGGGTGTTGACCGAGACCACGGGAATGCCCTGCTGGCCGCTGCGCGGCAGCACATAGGCGCGGCCGGTGAAACGCACGAACGGCTTGCGGTCGCGGACATAGATGTTGAACTCGGCCGATTTCGGCAGGCTCTCCTTCACCGTCGACGGCAGACCGGCGCGCAGGTTGATATTGTAGCGCTCGCCATGCTTGAGGCCTTCGACGCAGAGCTGCTTCTCCTCGGAGGTCAGCGCAGGCTTGTCGCTGCCCGCGAGCGCCAGGAACGGCGCGAAATCGACCCGCTTGGCGAGTTCTTCGGAGAACTGGAAACAGGCCCGCGGCGAGGCGGAATCCGAGTCCACGGTGTAGTCGAGCAATCGGAAGCCATGATCGTCGCGCAGCTTCTCGTATTGCCCGCGCACATCGGCGACTTCGCGCATGTCGAGCGACAGGCGCAGCGCATCCAGTGCCGGACGCCACAGTCTGCGTTCCTCCAACGCGCGGCCGAGCACGGCCAGTGCCTCAGCCTCCTCGCCGGCATTCCCTGCCCGCTGATAGGCGATGTAGGCCGCGGTCGCCGCCCGCTCGCGCAGGAAGGTCGTCTCCGACGAATTTGTGGGACGAATCTGGAAGATGGTTTTGGCGAGTCGCAGCCAGTTGCCGCTGTCTTCAGGTGCAATCGCCACGATCTGGCCAAGTGTCTGCAGACCGGCGCGGAAATCGGAGCGTTTAAAGGCGGCATCTGCATCGGTGCGCAGTGTTGCCGCGCTCTTGGCGACAGGCCCGGCCTCACTCTTGATCTGCGCCTCGAGTTTGACCGCGGAATCCACCAGCTCATCCCGCCGGAAAGCCTTGTCGGCCGCGTGAGCCGAGACGAGGCCGAACGCCAGCGCGGCGCAGACACTGACAGCGCGAACCAGACCAATCATGGACAACTCCCCTGCACGGACGAATGCCGCCTGGATGCAAATGTGCGTAAAACGGTGACGGACTCATGGCCAGCTTCTTCGCGAGTCTCTCGACCAGCGCAACGCGAGATAAGACGATTGCCGGCAACATCATGTGACGAACCTGGGTAACTCAAATCGCAGCGCCACTCGCAAGTCACGGCGCATCATGGCGGCGCGCCCTGCCGAAAGCAAAGCCATGTCACCGCCGATTGGTCGCGCCTGTGTGGGAAACGGTTCGAGCACACGCGGACGATTTTGGTGACAGTTTTACAACGCGCCGGATGCGCATGAACGGCCGGCCCGCCCCGTCGTCGCCCCGCGCGTTTTAATCAAACGCGACATGTTAAGACTAAAAACAGCCTGCTGGGGACGACCGGAGATCATCGGTACCCAAGTCTTACAACTGCCGTCAGATGGACGCGCCTTGCGGCATCGGACGATCACGGCGATCGCCCGCCCGCTCGGTCCTTATGGGCCATCGCATCATGATCGAACTTCTTTTGGCGACAAGTTCACTGGCGGGCCTCGCCGTCGGACTCATCGGCCCCATCTGGGTCATTATCGTGACGACCGTGCTGGTCGCGGTCCTGTCCGCCGTCGTGACATGGGGCCAGGGATTTTCGGCGCTAAGCGGCGTTGCGGTCACGACCGGATGTCTGATCGCGTGCCAGATCTCCTATATGGCCGGCCGTTTTGTAACCCGGCAATACGGCTTCCCGGAGCAGCTATTTGAGGACGACATCGACGGCGAGCCAGGCGAGCCCGGCCAGCGCGGCATCTCCGATGACAATGGTAAGGACAGCAAGCCACCATCGCGGCCCCCGCCGTCGGAGTCTTAGGGCCCGCCAGTCTGCCAGCCCCGAAGCTGCGAAGGCATCCCCGAACGGGACACGAACTGAGGCGGCGTCAAAGGCACAGACGAACGTTCGGTTTTGGGACGAAAAACGGATCAAGTCGGCACACTTTCTGGCTGAAATCGCGGGTTCACCGCTCAATCAGCAAGAGAAAGGCCAGACTGGTGGGGCTGGCACGCAGCAGCACGGGCAGCATGCAAAGCGAATGCGATACGGCGTCAAATATTTGATTTTGTGAGAAAATATTGGCGATCCCAGCAGGATTCGAACCTGCAACCCACGGAGTAGAAATCCGTTACTCTATCCAGTTGAGCTATGGGACCGGCGCGTCGTCATACCATCGTCGGTATGGCTTGGACAGACCGGGCGAAATGGCGGGATTCGCGGGGGGCTTTCAAGGCCTCTGATCGGCGTCCGCGTCTGGCTTGATCTCCTGAGACTCGGGTTCTCTAAATCAAATGACAGCTGTCCCGTTTAGTCCCGACGAGTGTGCGCAAGACGGACACAACACGATATCCCAGAACCGTCCTCTCGAAACGACGATAGCCGAGGCAGGCTTGGACATGCCGGCGTAAGTAATGAGGTCGGATTGCACGTGGCATCGCGACGAAGCTGCGGCCGTCGGCAACACGGTGCGACAGTACAAGTTGGTTGGTGCTTTCTTTTGCAAGCACCGCGAAGACATCGGATGATCTTGGCGCGCTTCGCGTTTGAAACGGTAGCAAATGTCCGATAGCTCTCAAGCATTCACTAGGTCGCTTGTGCAGCCCTATGTCGATCATGACCATAGTGCCGCTCTGCGCTGTGCCGGTGAATGCTCAAGAGAGCTCCACTTACAGGGAGTGACTAAGAATGCGTGGCGACGCTGACCATGTCGCTAAACGCGACGGAAAGCGATAGCGCGCGAAACTGATCGAGGACGAGTTCTGATCGCGCCGCCATCGTTGCCACTGTGTACTATCCATTCGCCGTTGGAAGCCTGCCCCGTTATGATCCCGACATGATGTGGCCAGACCACAACTACTCCAATGCCCGGGCCTCCGGCGCTCGAACCAACGCGCGCCCATTCGCGAGCGAGAGCAAGACGTCGATCGGATTGATGAAGGTATTTGCTGAGATATGTCCCACACCACGCGCGCGCTCGGTGATGACTTCCCTTGCGGGCTTCAGCCTGTGATGCAAAGCAGATAATCGCACAAGCAAGCAATGCGCTTTTCGACATAGCCTTACTCCGTATGAATGAAATGACCAACTTTCAAAAGCGGTCTTCAAACTTACGGTGTGTCCTTCAGTTCCTTTTTTTCTTTCTGAACTATCTAAATCGCGCCAAAGCAAGGATGAACGGTAACTGAGCACATTGTAGTATAGAAGAGGATTGCGCATCCAATACTGGGGCGGTGCTACGCTAAGGCAACGTCGCCACAAGAACAGCGAATGGTCATGCTGATTTCCGGAGGTGACGACGTTACGTCGGGTTGTGCGCTTATCAGAACTCGCGCTGGTCTTCGAAAGACTTGGTTAGCTGCGGCCCACACGACCTTATCGGGAAGACATCGTACCGCTGCTCGCCGTGCAGTACGTTAATAGTACACGGTCACCGCATCTCCACGATTTCGCTGGTCGTATAGCGGGCTTCTACTCCGTGGATTGCACAGCTTCGAATCCTGCGGGGACCGCCATCATGTCCAATGAAATGGCGTCGTGGCATCAGCCAGGACAGGCTGCGCCAGTCTTAGCCCAGGCTTCGACCAGAGTACCCGCCACGGCCTGCGTGCCCGGTGCAGGCGCACGTCCATACCCCGGTGCCCAGGCCCAGCCGACCAGCGTATCCTTGCCGATATGATCGATGAGATCCTCGACCTTGCGGCCGCCATTGCGTGCCGGGTCTTTGATCTGCGCGCAGATCTCGGCAACGGTCTTGCCTTCCCACGCCATCTCTCGCGGCGCGAGGTGCCATTCGTGATGACCGGGGATGCGGCCGGGTTCGAAATTGGCATCCTTGTGGCAGGAGTTGCAGCGCATTGCCGCGGTGCCGTGACCGTCCGCGCCACGCGTGACCGGCGGCTGATGCAGGCGCTGCGAGTCACCCTGGCGCGGCATATCGCCGGCGGGATGACAATTCGTGCAGCGCGGATGGGTCAGCACCTTGCCGAGCTCGGTGAAGATCGCCGCCGAGCGTGCATTGATATCGGCGATGCCATCGAAACTTTCCGGTGTGGCAAGCCCTTTCGACGTCCCTTGACCCGCCGCATAGGCCGTCAGCATGCTCATGCCGAGCGTCGCAACGACAATCAGAATTTTGACGCGCGTCTCAACTCTCATCCGCGCGTCTCCTGAATAAGATAGCGCTTCGGGTCAGCGAGGATCACGTCGAGTACAGCTTCATGGTATTTGATATAGCCGGTGCAACGGCACAGATGCCCGTCGAGCGCTTCGGCGATCCGCTGTTCAATACCTGCACGCGGCACAGGCGTCTTCGCCAGTTGCTCGAGCAACACCTGCCCTTCATTGAGGAAGCCGGCGGTGCAGTAGCCGCACTGGAACGCAAAATGCGCGATGAAAGCTTTCTGCAATGGCGACAACTCGCCGTTTTTGGCATGGCCTTCCACGGTGCGGATGGTCTTGCCGTGAAAGCTCGCCGCGGACACAACGCAGGTCGGGGTGGTATGACTGGTGCCGTCGGGCTCATCGACGATAACGGCGCAGCTCAGGCACTGAGCGGCGCCGCAGCCGAATTTGGTGCCGGTCATCCCGAGATATTCGCGCAGAAAATCGTTCATGGAGAGATCGTCGCGCACCTCCGTGGGCGCATGAACCTGTCCGTTGATGGTGATGCCCAGTGTCGTCACGCGAGCGCTCCCTTGAGCATGGCTTGTGTCACTGGCAACGCAGGAAAGCGCTTGCCGGTGGCATCATGGATAGCGTTGAGCAACGCCGGCACGATGGGGATCATCACCACCTCGGCCATCCCCTTCGGCGGCTCGTCCGGTGTCAGCGGCGGCAGCATCTCGATCTCGATATCGCGCAGCGGCAGATCTGATCCGCGCGCCACCAGATAGTCGCCGAGATTCCACTGGCCGTTGCCGGGACCACCTTCGAAAGGCGGCAGCGTTTCCAGCAGCGCGTAACCGACGCCCATGGCGAAGCCGCCTTGCGCCTGACCGAGCACGACTTCCGGAACCAATGCCTGTCCGCATTCGAACACGCTGTAGGCTTTCGCGATACGCAGCGCGCCCGTCGCTTTCTCGATCTCCACGCGGACGGTCGTGCCACACATCGATGTGTAGGCGGTGCCCATCCGGTTGTTGTTGGTCGGCGGAAACAGCACGCTCGACCGAACGATGCGCGTGAATTTTCCGGCGCCGCGACGCACCGCGAGCCCGTCGATCTCGGCGCGATACTGTTCGCCATCGATGGGAAAGCGCGCGCGTGACCACGCCCAGCGCGAGAAGCCGTGCGCTACCGCCCCGGTAACGAGATTGCGCGCATGGGCTGTGGCGGCGAGCTTCGCCAGCGACAACGACGGCATGCCGGGCAACGTCAGTTGGCCGTCTTTCCATGCGGCCTTGTCCCAGTCCCTGGCGCGCGGATCGCGTCGGTCGATCTTCCACAAGACCAGCGCCGCCGGCCACAAACCAAAACGGAAGATCACGCGGGCAGCTTCGGCCGACGCATGGGTGCCGACATGGGCGCCGATTGACGCCGAGGTGGCCGAGCTGATGGCCGGCACCCAGCGCGGATCCTTCTCGGCCTTATCCTGGGTCTTCTGGTCCATCGTGTAGGAGTCGCCGGAGGTCACCAGTTCCAATGCGTCGAACACGCCAACCTGCGACACCGCTACTTCATCGGCCATTCCGCCGAGATGCCGCGCGACGCGGTTGGCCAATGCCGTACCGATGCCGTTGCCCATCTCGACGTGATCGCAGAAGATCGCGATCCGGCCGTCAGGGCCGAGCTCGACGCGACCGTTCGAGCAGTCACCCCCGGTGCCGTAATCCTTCGTCACGCAAGCGACACCGGTACCAACCAGCACGCCACTCGCGGCACGCGCCTTCTCCGCGGCGCGCTGCTGCCAGATCGGGTGCTTCTCGAGCTTGTCGAGAACCTCCGTTGTCCGCACCGAGACGATATAGGGATTGCCAGTCATCGTCCGGCCATCCTGCTTCAGCGCATTGCGCCGCCGGAAGTCGATGGGATCGAGCGGTAGCGCCGCAGCGGCCTCGTCGATCAGTACTTCCAGTGCCGTCATCGTTTGCAGCGACCCATAGCCGCGCATCGAGCCCGCGGTGACGCCGCGGGTGTGCTGCGCCACCGTGGTGACGTCGACCTTCGGCACGTCATAGATTCCGATCGCGGCCGTCGCGGCGCAGGTGGCAACATTGGGCGAGAAATTCGCGAGACCGCCACCATCCAGCACATGATCGGCTGCGAAGGCCGTGATCTTGCCGCTGGCGCGATCAACGGACATGCGCGAGCGCATCTTGATGGCGTGACGTTTGATGCCGCCCTGGAATTGCTGATAGCGATCATGCGCCAGCCGTACCGGACGATCCGGAAAGAACATCGCTGCCAGCGTCACATACAAAATGAACGGCGTATGGTCACGGCCGCCGAAGCCGCCGCCGACATAAGCGAATTGCGCGTTGATCTCACTCGGCTTGAACGGCGCTTTCGCCTCGCTGAGCAGAAACGCAATTGATTCCGCGGCCTCATAGGGCGACTGCACGCCCAGAACCAGTTCGAGCGCCTTGTCTTTTGCGCTGTACCAACCGAGTCCGCATTCCGGCTCCAGAAACATCGGATCGACGGACTGCGTATCGAAGGTGCTATCCAGCACCAGCGCCGAGCTTTCGCTCGCCGCGATCTCGGCGCGAATCCTGTCGCCATGCACGGCGGCCTTCTCGTAGACCGCCTCGTTCTTGTGCGCGAGCGACGACCAGACCGGTAGGCTGGACGCCTGAACGCGGCCCGGGCTGACCCAGCCGGCGAGGATCGGCGAATACACATCCGGCACATCCGGCGTGGCGCCTGCGACGCGCGTGAAGCGATAGGCCGCATAGTTAGGCATATCGATCGGGCCGGTTTCCTCTCCGAACTGAACGAAGGTGCCATCGCGCAAGGCGATGCGCGCGCGGTCATAGGCGTCGAACTGTTCGAAAATCAGCAGTGCAACGGGCTGGCCCAGATAAAGCGGCGTCTTGCCGACCGGGCAAAACAGATCGCCTTCATAGAAGGCGGGAACGCGCGTGTTAATCTTGGCAAGATCCGCTGCGGTGACGATCACCGTGGGCTTCAGCGCCCCGCTCAGCCGCGCGAGATCCATGCCGAGATAAACATGCGTGGCATCGGGCGCGCGCACCAGAATCGCGTGCGAGGTCTTGGCCGGCCAGCCCGGCAGGTCGTTCGCCCGGAAATCCGACGCATAGAGTTTCGAGCCGGTGACCTTGGCAACGCCATCGACACGACCAACTCCACCGATAGCGGGATTGAATTTGCCCCGCCCCGGCAATGTCTCGCGTGCCGGAAATGCCATCTGCTCGGCTGCTGCAAGGTGCGACAGGCTGAGTGTGATACCACCCGCCGACACCCACTTCATGAACTCGCGTCGCGAAGTTCCCATTCCTTTACCCATGATCGACAGTAGTTGCCGTTCGGCGATATTTATTTGAGATCGGCGATGGTCGCCGGCCCGGGGCCGGTCGTGATGAGTGTCGGCCACTGATTGGAGCCGAACGGGACCATTGGCGGCAGGAACGGCGTCATGCCACGCTTGGCGCTTTCCGCAATGATGGCAGCACGGGCGTCGCCCCCCATCAATTCATAGTCCATCAGGTGATAGTTGCCGAAGAACAGCGAGCCGACGGAGCGGTCCGCGATGATGCGCGTCAGCGACTCCAGCATATCGGCCTGTGTGGTGGTGAACGACACGGTTTCGATCAGCAACAACCGGTCATTGATCGCTTCCGGCGGAAAGAATTGCGCGAGCACGCTGAACAGCACGTTGTTCTGGCGTGCCACATAAATCGTATTGCTGGCGGCATAGGCCTTGTCCCAGTCGGGCCCCAGCATCTTCTTCCAGTCGGCCAGCACGGTCATCCAGTGATTGACCTGGGTCTGTGCCGCCCAAGCGACGTTGTTCGCCAGATAAGGGGCCTGCTTCTTGCCGAACTTCTCCAGCGCATCGAAAGGAATGGCACCCTTGGCGATGCATTCATCCATGAAAGCGAGATTGTTCTGCAGGATGGTACGGCTGTTGTCGCGCCAGTCGGCCTGCATCGGCGTGAGGTCGAGGCCATCGAGCGCCGACTGCATCCGGCTGCGATAGGCTTTCATCGAACCGAGCCAGGACTTGTTGTCGGGATTGTTCACATAGGGGCCGACCACTTCGGCGAGCGCCATGGTGCTGTGGCCAACGGACTTGAGCAGTTGATAGACCATTGGCACCGAAGGAGCATCGACCGGCGGCTTGCCGGGCTGGTACAACGTGAACTTGCCGCCGGCACCGGAGAACAGGCCGAGGATCACGGGATGTTTGGCAAGGATATTGGCGCGAAATACTTTCGCTGCGTCGCCATAAAGCTCAAACATGCCGGTGTTGAGTGCCAGCATGTCCTTGGTCGCCGTTTCAGCCGGCGTTGTCGTCGCCAGTCCGGAAATGGGCGCCATGTAGGACGGCAGGGTCTGTGCCTGGACGGCGCTGACGCCCCCCAACAAGGCAGCCGCAAGAACGACAGCATGGCGATACGTCATATCCGGATTCCCCCGACATATTGGCGATGGCTGGTGTCACGACTAACGCGGCACACGTTAACAATCTGCCTCGGCTCGCTGTTCAAAACAGCCGTGACTAGCTGATGACAACCAGCGCGCCGTAACGGGCGGACTGCTGTCGAACGCGAATGAACTGGATAAGGAAAAAGCTACGAATCACGCATTGCGCTGATGCTCCGAAGCTACACGCAATTTGATGACGCCGGAATTGGTTCGCGCGGCGCAACCGGGCAGGAAGCAACGATCTTTGCTGGGCGCTGGCCGAGACTGGACGCTCGGAATGGGCGGAGTTACTTCTCTGCAAGGATAAATAAAATGCAGTTGGTAGGTAAGAACCACCGACCAAGCCGCATGGTGCCGGCGGCCGAGAGGGAGCGCATGTCAAAAAAGACGTCTGTCAAATCGACAAAGGTCAGCGAAGCAGCTGCCCCCTCCGAACTGATCGACGCCAAGATCGGGGAGCTCGGTGACTGGCGTGGCGAGATGCTCGCTTGCGTCCGAAAGATCATCAGGCAGGCTGATCCCGAAGTGGTCGAAGAATGGAAATGGCGCGGCGTTCCTGTCTGGGAACATGCCGGCATCATCTGTACCGGCGAGACCTACAAAGCAGTCGTGAAGATGACCTTTGCGAAGGGCGCATCGCTCGATGATCCGTCAGGCCTGTTCAATTCCAGCCTCGACGGCAATACCCGCCGCGCCATCGATATTCACGAAGGCGACAAGGTCAACGAAAGGGCACTGAGGGCGCTGATTCGCGCCGCTGTGGCGCTGAACACGTCAGCGAAGAAGAAGCCAAAGAAAGCGTGAGCGTCGTTATCTGGCGACCGACCATGACAGGTCGTAAGACATCACATAGATGACGATCGCTGCCAGACACAGAATGATACCGATCCAGGATCCAGAACAGCGGCGAATGATGGATGGGGCGGCTATGCACTGCGTCATCCCCTTGTTCGCTATTCATTCGTCCTCCATTCCGGCACCAAGTACCTCAATCGCTCGAATTGTCGCGCGACACTCTGACACGCTGCCCGCGCCCACTGAAGCACGCATTGTCGCACCATTCGCAGGAAAGGTACGCATGCGGGACGGCGCGATTCGACGCAACGATGATGGATTATCCGCGCTGCTCCAGCCTGCGCGGCAGACCGCTGTCGTCGATATCGGCGCCAATCCCATCGACGGTGACCCGCCCTATAAGCCGATGCTGCAAAGCGGCCTTTGCCGCGTTACCGGTTTCGATCCGCATCCACAGGCATTGGCGCAACTGCAGGGCCGCAAAGGTCCGTTTGAGACCTATCTTCCTTATGCCGTCGGCGATGGCGGCAGCCATACGCTGAACATCTGCCGCGGCATCGGCTTTGCCAGCCTACTGCAACCTGAGCCCAAAACACTCACGCACTTTCCGAACTTCACCGAGCTCGGACGTGTCGTCGACAGGCTCCCGCTCGATACACGGCGGCTCGACGATATCGCCGAGATCGAGCGCATCGATTTGTTGAAGATCGACATTCAGGGCGGCGAACTGTCGGTGTTCAGGAACGGTCGCACCAAACTGGCGAAGGCCGTGGCCATTCAGACCGAAGTCTCCTTCGTGCCGCTCTATGAGAAACAGCCGGTGTTCGGCGACATCGATCTAGAACTGCGCAGCCTCGGCTTCATTCCGCACATGTTCGCGGCCATCAACAAGAAGATGATCGCGCCCATGATGGGGCCGAATCCTGCTGCCGCCATCAATCAACTCGTCGAGGCCGACGTCGTCTATGTCCGGGATTTCATCCAGGCCGAGGCCATGGACAGCGAGCAGCTCAAGCACCTCGCGCTGATCGCGCATCATTGCTACGGCTCGTTCGATCTGGCGCTGAATTGCGTGCATCATCTGGCCAGCCGCGGCGCGGTCGCGCCCGATGCTAAAAACCGCTATGTCGCCCTGCTCCAGGCCAATCGCCCCAAAGTAGCTGGCGGCAGACTTTAAACTTCCTGGGTTCCGACGTAACATGGCGTCCGGCGCAGAGACCGCGCCGATGCTTGCATCATCTTTCCAGCCAGACCACGGGTCAGACATGCTTTCACGGCGCCGCCTTTTGCTGACTGCGGGACTGGCGATCGCCTGCCCGGCAGTGCTGCGCGCCGAACCGCTGAAGATGCGGCTCGCCCACAGCCTGCCGACCACCCATCCCGTCCACCCGGCAATGCAGCACTTTGCAGATCTGGCACGCGAGCGTTCGCAGGGCGAACTTGACATCGCGCTGTTTGCGGACGGGCAGCTCGGTCAGGAAGTCGACCTGCTGTCGCAGGTACAGGCTGGAAAACTGGATTTCCTGAAAGTCAGTGCCAGCGTGCTTGAGCGCTTCCATCCTGCCTACAAGGTTCTCAACCTGCCCTTCACATTCCGCGATCGTGCGCACTGGCTGAAGGTCACGAGCAACGAGGTTGGCAGTGAGATTCTCGCCTCAACCACATCGGCCGGTCTCACCGGCCTGACCTTTTACGACGCCGGCGCGCGCAGCTTCTATGGGCGAAAACCGATCCTTCATCCGGACGATCTCAAGGGCATGAAGATCCGCATCCAGCCTTCGGAGACCATGGTCAAACTAATGCAGTTGTTCGGCGCCGAAGGCATCGAGCTGTCATGGAGCAATGTCTATGTCGCGCTGAAGTCGGGATTGGTCGATGGTGCAGAGAACAGCGTGGCTGCGCTGATTGTCGGCAAGCATGCCGAAGTCGCGACGCACTACTCGTTCGACGAACACACCATGATCCCGGATGTGCTGCTGGTGGGCGCCAGCCGACTCAACAGCATGACGGCGAAACAGCGGGAGATCATCCGCGAAGCCGCTGCGCTGTCCTATCATCACATGAACGAGCTGTGGACCGCATTCGAGGCGCAAACGCGCCTGCAGGTCGAAGCGATGGGCGTGACATTCGTCAAGCCGGACAAGGCCCCCTTCATTGCGAAGGCAGCGCCCCTCGCCGACATCTATGCCGGCGAGGAAGCGTCACGGACGTTGCTGCGCAGGATCGCACAGGCATAGGTTCGTTTGATCGGGCTTATTTGACGCCAAGCAGTTCGACGTCGAAAATCAGCGTCGCATTTGGCGGGATCACGCCGCCAGCACCACGCGCGCCATAGCCGAGATCCGGCGGAATGATCAGCGTGCGCTTGCCGCCGACCTTCATGGTGGCGACGCCTTCGTCCCACCCCTTGATGACACGCGACATGCCGATCGGGAATTCGAACGGCTCGTTGCGATCGACCGACGAGTCGAATTTCTTGCCCTTGACACCGTTCTCATAGAGCCAGCCGGTGTAGTGCATCACGCAGGTCTGTCCCTTGGCCGGCGTTGCGCCGGTGCCAACGGTGGTGTCTTCGATCTTGAGGCCTGAAGCTGTGGTCATGGTTTTTCCTGCGGCTGGCGCCATTTTCTGCGGCGCTTGTTTTTGAGGCGCTTGCGCCATGGCGGACGAAAGGGAGACGTCGGACACGGCCACGATCATGGTCGCACCGAGGGCGACGGCCGTGGCTCTGACGGCACGCTGGGAGTTTCGCATCATGTCTCCTGGATGGTTGGGTCTGCGAGCGGCGCAGTCATGCCCCGCCATCGCACCGCAACGCAAGTCCTGGCAATGCCGAATCCCGGAGCTGCGATCCATCGAGATCGGTCAATGGGGAAGCTTGAACCGGCCGTCAGTCAGGCTTCGGGCTGCGTCGGGCTAGCTGCCCCTTGTAATTTTCGAGCAACCGGGTCGCGAACTCGGTTGCCTCGTCGCTCGCCTTGATCGATGGGCTGTCGGTCATCGGCTCGAGCGAGACCGGATGTTTGAAGCTGAACGAGCGGATGACGCGATCGATGGCTGCTTGCATGGAGAACTCCCGATGGCGACAGGAACTCCGCGTTTCGCGGAAAGTTCCTGATCAGTCAGCGGGAGGACAGCGCAGGTTCAAGGCCGCAGCACGGCCGCTGCAAAGCCGCAATAAGGCCATTTTGGCTGCAAATGTTGCTAAGCGCTTGCTTCTGCAGCGAATTGCAGCCCTTTAAAAGTCAGTCGCTTGGGGTCGCGAACGCCCGCCAGATACAGGCCGCGAATGAAGTGGGTCACCATGTCGCGATCACAGCCGGTCAGAATGACCACGGCATCGACTGCTGTCTTCTGGGCATCCATATCAATCCTCGCGCCGCACAGAGGGCCTTTTCCGCGCGCTCAAAATCGCCGGATGGTCAAGACATGCCCGATTCCCGGGATTTCCGGATATACGCGGATCACCCCGGCGCGGGCTCCGCCCAGCCTCGCGCAGGCTTCATTCCCGGCAAATCATGCGCAAGATCGCCGTAAATCGCAGATAGTTGATGCGTTGCCGCGCTGTCGGCTGTAAACCGCAGCAGAGTTTCGGCCATCGCCAGAGCATTTGCCCGGCTGCCGCATCCAACACAATGACCCACCCCAAACGAAAGAAAGCGACAAGGCCTCGTTCATGAGCGGATTCAAGGAACCCAGCTTCGCAGATCGTCAAAAAGCTGCGAGCGAAGCCAGAAAGAATATTCTGAACAAATTCAAGGCACAGCCGGGTCCCGACGATCCTGCCGTAAAGGCCCGTGCCGCCGAGCGCGAAGCCGCTGCCGCCGCACGCGCCGAGGCAAAGGCTGCCCGCGATGCCGAGAAGGCTGCGCAGAAGGCTCGTGAGGCCGAGGAGGCCGCCGCTGCCGCTGCCCAGCTCGCCCGTGAACAGGAAGAGGCTGCATTAGCCAAGGCCGCGCTGGAAGCCCAGCAGAAGGCCGCCCGTGACGCCCGCTACGCGGCCCGCAAGAAGCGTAAGTAAATACCCGATCAGCGTGCCATCGCCCGATGGCACGCTGCATGATCCTGCAAACTCAAGTCAGTTCGTTTTGCCGAATTGCGGCTCATCGGGTCTGACGAAGTTGTTGCCGCTGGGGCCGTAGCCCGTGATCTGGATCACCGCGCCCTCTTCCCGCGTGCCGTCCCAGTGCACGGCACCGGCGGGATGCACCATGTAGCCGCCGGTCTTCATCGGGATCGATTTCTCGGGCACGAAGGCTTCGCCCGTGCCGGTATACCAGGTGCCCGACAGCACCACGACGTGACGATCTTCCGGATGCTTGTGCGGCTTGCTCATGATGCCGGGCGGCCACTTGATGCGCAGCACATAGATGCCCTGCTTCGAGGGATCTCCGTAAAGTGTCGCGACTTCGACGCCGACACCGAACGGGTTCTTCCAGACTTCCTCGCCCTGATTGATGCGCACAAAGCCCATCTCATCAGTGGCGCTCCATGTCGTCACGCTCGGAAACAGTGTTGCCGCGATCAGACAAGCCGCCGCAACGACGACGCGTCGTTCTTTTTTCATTATGGCCTCCCCAGGCATTTTCTTGTGCGCGGAGGCTATGCCGAGTTTTCAGGTCCAGCAACGAGCAGCGCAACATGACAAGCCCGTCGCACGGACGGGCCCGTCACAACGATGCAAGTGAAGGCGTTACTTCTTCATCATTCCGTCGTCCTTCTTCATCATGCCGTCTTTTTTCATGCCATCGTCCTTCTTCATCCCGTCGTGAGACATGGCATCCTTCTTCATTCCATCGCCCTTCGACATAGTGTCCTTCTTCATGCCGTCATCCTTGCTCATCTTGTCCTGAGCGAACGCAGCAGGCGCCAGCGCGAGGCTGAGTGAGACGAGAGCGGCAGACGCGCCGAGCGCAAACCTGGTGGAGATGGTCATGATGTTCTTCCTCTGATCCATTTCTGAAGCGCGACATCTGTCGCTATGAACCAGACGTACGGAGATCCCGGTTTGTTACGTCGCATCAAAAAAAGTCTTGATGACGCATCCGATAGCCGTTGCGTGCGACGCAACATCACTTGCCCGCCGGTTCGGAATGTATAAACGAAGGGGCACGCGGTGACGGAGCAACAGGACGCGGGCGCATTTTGTCCCGCCCGGCACCAGGCGAACACTTTCAGGAGTTACGTATGCTGACTCGGCGCCACATCCTTGGATCGGCCCTGGCCGCGTCTGCGATCCTTCGTTGTGGTATCGGTACGGCGCAGGCAGCGACCACACTGAAGATCTCGCACCAGTTTCCCGGCGGAACCATCGACAACGGCGATTTCCGCGACCGTCTGGTCCGCACGTTCGCAGCCGCCATTGCCAAGCAGAGTGGCGGCGACCTTGTTGCCGAGGTTTATCCGGATTCGTCGCTGATCAAGGCGGATGCGCAATTTTCCGCCATGCGCAAAGGGACTCTCGATCTCAGCCTTTATCCTCTGCCCTATGCCGGCAATGAATTGCCGGAGGCCAATATCGGCCTGATGCCCGGTCTGGTCTCGACCTACGATCAGGGCTTGCGCTGGAAGAACCTGCCGATCGGCAAGGCACTGAGCGACATTCTCGCCGACAAGGGCATCATGCTGCTGACCTGGGTCTGGCAGGCCGGCGGTGTGGCTAGCCGTTCACGCCCGCTGGTTGCCCCTGAGGACGCCAAAGGTCTCACAGTACGCGGCGGTTCGCGCGAGATGAACATGATGCTGCAGACTGCCGGTGCGCGCGTACTCTCAATGCCGTCAAACGAAATTTACGCAGCAATGAAGAGCGGCGCCTGCGATGCCGGCATCACGTCATCAACCAGTCTCATCTCATTCAAGCTGAGCGAGGTCGCCAAGCATCTGACTTCCGGCGCGGGTGCGTCCTACTGGTTCATGCTTGAGCCTCTGATGATGTCCAAGGCGGTGTTCGACAAGTTGCCGAAAGCACATCAGGATATTCTGATCTCGGTCGGCGCCGAGATGGAAGCCTTCGGCAAGACAGGCGCGCAGCAGGACGATGTCGAAGTGGCCAGGGTCTATGAAAATGCTGGCGCCAAGGTCAGCGCGCTCGATGCTGCGACCGTCGGCAAATGGCGCGATATCGCGCGCGATACGGCGTGGAAGGACTACGTCGCCAAGACGCCGCTCACCGCGAACCTCCTCAAGCTCGCACTGGAGGTCCCGGCCTGACGTATGCCGTCGTACGCCGGGGCCCTCAGCGCGTCTTCGCGTTGAGGGCCGAAGCGACACGACTGACCGGCGGGCGTCCGATCAGAGCGCTGATGGTATTGGTCGCAGCAAGCAGCTTGTTCATATCGACGCCTGTGGCAATCCCCATGCCTTCCAGCATGTAGACCACATCTTCGGTGCCGACATTGCCGGTCGCACCAGGTGCATAAGGACAGCCGCCGAGACCGCCGGAAGCGCTGTCGACAACGCGACAGCCTTCCTCCATCCCGGCATAGAGATTAGCCAGCGCCTGACCGTAAGTGTCGTGGAAGTGCATCGCGAGCTTCGGCATGGGAACCGAACCCGCAACGGCGCGCAGCATCTGCCGCGCCTTCGACGGCGTCCCGACACCGATCGTGTCGCCGAGCGAGACTTCGTAGCAACCCAGATCAAACAGCGTCTTCGAAACGTCCACGACGGCCTGCGGCGCGACGTCGCCGTCATAGGGGCAGCCCAGCACACAGGACACGTAACCGCGCACACGGATGCCGTCGGCCCTGGCGCGTTCAATAACCGGCTTGAAGCGCTCGATGGATTCGGCGACCGAGCAATTGATGTTGGCACGCGAAAAACCTTCGGAAGCCGAGGCGAATACCGCGATGACTTTCGCGCCGACCGCCTTCGCGCCCTCATAGCCCTTCTCGTTGGGCACCAGCACATGGAATTCGCCGGGCAAATCGCGCACGCCGAGAAATACCTGATCCGATCCCATCATCTTCGGGATCGCTTTGGGCGACACGAACGAGCCGACCTCGACCGTATGCAGCCCAGCCCCGACCAGCGCCCTCACAAAGGCGATGCGGTCCTCGACCGACACCGGCGTCTTTTCATTCTGCAAACCGTCGCGCGGGCCGACCTCGACGATCCGAACCTGATCACTCATGCTTGTTTCAATCTCACACGTCTTTCAGAAGATCAGGCGCTCGGCTCGACTTCCGCGAGCTCGACACCTTCTCCAACGATATCGCCGACCTTGCACTTGATGCGCTTGAGCACGCCGGCGAACGGCGCGCGCAGGGTCTGCTCCATCTTCATGACTTCCAAGGTAAGGATGGCAGCGCCCTTCTCCAAACTGGCGCCCTCCTCGGCCAGCAACGCCACGACGGTGCCCGGCAACGGCGCGACGATCTTGTCTTCGCCGACCTGCTCTTCATCGTCGCCGCCGAACGGATCGACCCAATGCAGGTCGAAACGGCCGTGACGCGTGCGCAGGTAGAGTTCATGGCCTTCGATCACCGAAACGATGTGCGAGCGCGCTCCATCCAGCATCAGATCGAAATGCCCGTCATCGGCCGCAGACGCTTCAAACTCCAGTTCGCGAGCGCCGATCGAAATCGTTGCAGGACCGCTGCCATAATGCAACGTCACGCGCTGCTCGTCCGAACCATGCTTGAACTTGAACACGCGCTGACGACGCCCAACCGGCATCCAGCCAGCCGTCTGCCAGGGCGAGGTGCCGGCAGCCCGTGCTGCCTGCTCTTCGCTCGAGACGATGACGGCGACAGCCGCGCATAGTTCGAGATCGCCGGGCGCCGCCGAAGCCGGCGTCAGCACCTTCAATTCACGCTCGATGAAACCAGTATCGATGGTATTGGCACGCACGTCCGGATGGGTGACCAGCGCTGACAGAAACGGCGTGTTGGTGACAATGCCGCGAATGTCGGTTTCTTCCAGCCCACGATTGAGCCGGTTGATGGCTGCATCGCGCGTCGGTGCCCAGGCGATCACCTTGGCAAGCATGGCGTCGTAATTCGGCGACACCGCGTCACCCTCGCGATAGCCGGCGTCGATGCGGAGACCGCTGGTTTCAGCAGGCATACGCCAGGTGCGGATCCTGCCCACCGACGGCATGAAGTTCTTGTGCGGATTCTCCGCATAAACGCGCGCTTCAATGGCGTGGCCGTTGAGCTTGATCTGGTCTTGCGTCAGCGGAAGCTTTTCGCCGAATGCTACACGCAATTGCCATTCGACGAGATCGACCGAGGTGATCAGTTCGGTGACGGGATGCTCGACCTGCAGGCGCGTGTTCATCTCGATGAAAAACACATCCTTGCCGTCGGAGACGAATTCGATGGTGCCAGCGCCCACATAATTCACCGCGCCAGCCGCCTTGCGGGCCGCCCCGCAGACCGCTTCGCGCTGGGTATCGTTCAATGTCGGCGACGGCGCCTCTTCGATCACCTTCTGATGCCGGCGCTGCAGCGTGCATTCGCGCTCAAACAGCGAGACCAGATTGCCATGACTGTCGCCAACGATCTGCACCTCGATGTGGCGGGGATTATCGACATATTTTTCGATCAGCATGCGATCGTCACCGAACGCCGCCAGTGCCTCGCGCTTGGCGCTGACGATGGCCGGAGCCAGTTCAGCCGCCGAGCGCACCACGCGCATGCCACGCCCGCCGCCGCCGGCTGAAGCCTTCACCAGAACCGGGAAGCCGATCTTGTCGGCCGCCTTGGCCAGCGTCGCGTCGTCCTGCGCTTCGCCATGGAATCCCGGCACCAGTGGCACGCCGGCCTTCTCCATCAGCGCCTTGGAGCCGGACTTCGAGCCCATGGCGGTGATCATGTCGGCCGTCGGCCCCACGAAGATCAGTCCGGCATCGGCGCAAGCCTGCGCGAACTCGGCGCTTTCGGAGAGAAAGCCGTAGCCGGGATGGATCGCCTCAGCGCCGGTCTTCTTTGCAGCTTCGAGAATGCGCTCGATATTAAGATAGCTGTCGCGCGCACGCGCCGGGCCGATCAACACGGCTTCGTCGGCTTCCGCGACATGCAGCGCATTGGCATCTGCCTCGGAATAGACGGCGACGGTGCGCAAGCCCATGGCGCGCGCCGTGCGGATGACGCGGCAGGCTATCTCGCCGCGATTGGCGATCAGGAGCGTGCGAAAGCGGCGATATAACGCTTTTGAAATTTCGGCTTTGGCCATCATCACATCCTGAACAGGCCGAAGCGCGTCGGCTCGATCGGCGCATTGGCCGACGCTGACAATCCAAGTCCGAGTACGAGGCGCGTATCTGCGGGATCAATCACGCCGTCATCCCAAAGACGCGCCGTCGCGTAATATGGACTGCCCTGGGTCTCGAACTGATCACGTGTCGGCTTGCGAAACGCTTCCTCCTCTTCGGTCGACCAGGTGCCGCCCTTGGCTTCGATGTTGTCGCGGCGCAGCTGGCTCAGCACCATCGCCGCTTGCTCGCCGCCCATCACCGAGATGCGGGCGTTGGGCCACATCCACAGGAACCGCGGGCTGTAGGCGCGGCCGCACATGCCGTAATTGCCGGCGCCATAGGAGCCACCGACCACCACGGTGAATTTCGGGACGTTGGCCGTGGCGACGGCTGTCACCAGCTTGGCGCCATCACGCGCAATGCCGCCGGCTTCGTATTTCTTGCCGACCATGAAGCCGGTGATGTTCTGCAGGAACACCAGCGGAATGTTGCGCTGGCAGCAGAGCTCGATGAAATGCGCGCCCTTCAGCGAACTCTCGCTGAACAGGATTCCGTTGTTAGCGATGATGCCGACCGGGAAGCCCCAGATATGCGCGAAGCCGCAAATCAATGTGGTGCCGTAGAGCTTCTTGAACTCATCGAATTCGGAGCCGTCGACGATCCGCGCGATGACGTCGTGCATGTCGAACGGCTTGCGCGCGTCAGCGGGAATGACGCCGTAGAGTTCTTCCGCCGCGTACAAGGGATCGCGGGACGGCTGCATGTTCAGTGTGGCCCGCTGTGGTGGTTTCAGCGTCGCGACGATTTTTCGCGCGATGCCGATGGCGTGGCCGTCGTTCTGTGCGTAGTGATCGGTGACGCCAGACTGCCGCGAATGCACATCCGCGCCGCCAAGTTCTTCGGCCGTGACCACCTCGCCGGTTGCGGCCTTCACAAGCGGCGGACCGCCCAGGAAGATCGTGCCTTGATTGCGCACGATGATGCTCTCGTCAGACATAGCCGGCATATAGGCGCCGCCGGCAGTGCACGAGCCCATCACCACGGCAATCTGCGGAATGCCTTGCGCTGACATCTGAGCCTGGTTGTAGAAGATGCGGCCGAAATGGCGTTCATCCGGGAAGATGTCGTCCTGCTGCGGCAAAAATGCGCCGCCGGAGTCCACCATATAAATACACGGCAGATTGTTCTGTCGCGCAATGTCCTGCGCCCGCAGATGCTTCTTCACCGTCATCGGATAGTAGGTGCCGCCCTTGATGGTCGCATCATTGGCGACGATCATGCATTCCCTGCCCGACACCCGGCCGACACCGGTGATGACGCTGGCGGAGTGGACATCGCCACCATAGAGGCCGTTGGCGGCCAGCGGCGAGAGTTCGAGGAAGGCCGTGCCGGGATCGATCAGCAGATCGACACGTTCGCGGGCCAGCATCTTGCCGCGCGCGGTGTGCTTGGCGCGGGACGCTTTGCCGCCGCCCCCGGCGACCGCACCGAGCTTGTCTTTGAGCTCGGCGACCTGCGCCTTCATCACATCGACATTGCGTTTGAACTCGGCCGAGGTGGGATCGATCGTGGAGCGAAGCGACATCGGCTTCCGTTTCCTGCAGGGTCTGTTTCTTGTTTGCACGGCGGCCCGGCAACGGGCCTGCCATGATGGTGTCATCCCGTCGTGGCGGGATGCAACCCTAACTTTCGATGCTGGTCAGGGTGAGATCGGGAGCGTTATGGGGGCTGATTTGCCCGCAACCTGTCGTCAGTGCGACCACGGCTCCGAGCGGCGGAACGCAAAATTGTCGGCATAGGCAACGGTCCGGGGCGCGCGCACCTTGGGCTCGATCACCTGATACGCAATGCCTTCGCGCTCACAATAGGCGACCGCCTCTTCCTTATTGTCAAAGTGGATGGACAGCTGCTGCTTCATGTCACTGGACGACGTCCAGCCCATCAAGGGCTCGATCACCCGCGCCTGCTCCGGCTCGTAATCGAGCTGCCAGTCCTTGGTCTTGGCAAGGCCGGCCTGCATGGCGTTCTTGGGGGCTTTGAAGATACGTGCGGTCATGGAATGCGATAGCCTTTAAAGGATGGGCCTTCGTCTCGGGACAAGCGTCTCGGGATCGGCCTTGGTCAGCTGCGACACTGCGACAAATTGGTGAAAACGGCGGCGCTGGTATATCCAGTTGTCACGAATTTGATCCGTGATTCCGTCGTTTGGCGGCTTCGTTATTGTGTATATTCGTTCCACGGCGTCGTGACAATCGGGGCACGAAGCGGTCTATCTGATCTCGCAATTCGGCATCATGAACGGCTCCTGAAGCGACACCCATGGACATTCACGCCATTCTTCCCCCCAAAGGCCGCGACCTGCGGCTGGACCTGTTTCGCGGCATCGCCAACTGGGCGATCTACCTCGATCACATCCCCGACAATGTGGTGAACTGGGTCACTACCCGGAACTATGGCTTCTCCGACGCCGCCGATCTGTTCGTCTTCATCTCCGGCTACACGGCGTCCTTCGTCTACGCCAAGATGATGCTGGAGCGTGGCTTCATCGTCGGCGCCACCCGCCTGACCAAACGGGTCTGGCAGCTCTATGTCGCCCACGTCATCCTGTTCGTGATCTATATCGCCGCCATCGGCTATGTGGCGCAGCGCTATAACGACCCCGACATCATCAACGAGTTCAACGTTGCCGGCCTCGTCGACAATCCGATCCAGACGCTGACGCAGGGCCTGCTCCTCAAGTTCAAGCCGCTCAACCTCGACGTGCTGCCGCTCTATATCGTGTTGATGGGCCTATTCCCGCCGGTGCTGTGGATGATGCTGCGCAAGCCGGACCTGACGATGCTGGCCTCACTGGCGCTGTATTTCGCGGCCCGCCAGTTCGGCTGGAATCTGCCCGCCTATCCTTACGGCGTCTGGTACTTCAACCCGTTCACCTGGCAATTGCTGTTTGTGTTCGGCGCGTGGTTCGCGCTCGGCGGCGCGCTCGAGTCACGCTCGGTGATCCGCTCCAAGGTGCTACTGTATTTCGGTATCGCTTATCTCTTGTTCTCGCTTGTCATGACCATGGCCGGTCGATTCCCGGACACCGGCCGCATGATCATGCCGGACTGGTTGTTCGACGCGTTCAATCCGAACGACAAAACCAACCTCGCGCCCTATCGCGTGCTGCACTTCGTGATCATCGCCTTCTTCGTCACCCGCTTCGTGCCGAAGGAATGGAAAGGCCTTGAGTGGCCGGTGTTCCAGCCGCTGATCAAATGCGGCCAGCAGTCGCTCGCCGTGTTCTGCGTCGGCGTGTTCCTGTCCTTCGTCGGCCACTTCCAGCTGATGATGTCGTCGGGTTCGTTCCTGGCGCAGCTGTTCGTCAGCGCGGCTGGCATCGGCATCATGACGCTGGTGGCCTATTATATCTCGTGGTCGAAGAAGCAGGACAAGCCGCTGCCGAAGCCGGCCGCCCCCGCTGCATCGGCACAGCAGGCACCGCCATCCAAGGCGGCCGAATAGGCCCGTTGTCGAAGGTGGTGGGGACAGACGAGAAATCGCCGGCAGATGCCTTGCTGCCCCCCGCCTAAGCGTGTATCGACACCGCATCGTCGGGGTATAGCGCAGCCTGGTAGCGCGGCGGTTTTGGGTACCGCAGGTCCAAGGTTCGAATCCTTGTGCCCCGACCATCTCCCATTGAATTCAAAGACTTAACGCTTCTTGAACAGCGGATGGACCACTTGGTCTCCCGGCGCGATCCCATATTTTTTGGCCGTGCCTGCGACCACTTCGAGAACCGCCCGTGCCGGACCGCCCGAGGAAATGATCTTGAGCGATTGCGGCTCGGTATTCTCCGCGATCCGAAGCACCCGGCCATCGCCGCCAACGAAGATCATGTCGAGCGAGACGAAGGTGTTCTTCATCCACATGGAGATCTGCTGTTCCGGGTTGAAGTCGAACAGCATACCGCGGCCATCCGCGAGCTCCTTGCGGTACATCAGCCCGGTGGCGCGTTCTTCGTCGGTCTTGGCGATTTCGACGGAGAACGTCCGCACGCCTGACCTGGTCACGATTTCGAGCGGCTGGAATTCAGCGGCGGAGGCAGGCGCCTGATGGGCGACAAGGGCCAAAGCGGCGATCGCGGCCAGCATCGAGAGGCGACAGCGGGCGGCGAAACAAAACAGACTCATGAAGGGCAATCCACGCAAAAGCCCGATCGGGACGTCGGGCGGCGCGACCCTAGCCTGACGATGTATGCCAGCGCCAGACGGTCGTCATGCACAGCCGCGTGATAGCCCATAGCGGCAAAGCCCGCAGCAGACCTGCAAGAAACCTGGAAAACCGCGGACGGGTTAGTGCGACGACAGGCCGGGCGTACCACCTTCGGGCTGGATCTCGGCAGCCATCATGCCCTTGGAACCGGGCCCGAAGCGCACCAGCACATACTGGCCGGGACGCAGCTCGGTCATACCGAAGCGACGAAGGGTTTCCATATGAACGAAGATATCAGGGGTGCCTTCGCCGCAGCTGAGGAAGCCGAAGCCACGCAGACGGTTGAACCACTTCACCTGCGCCCGCTCGAGACCACTCGTGGGTGTCACGCTGACATGGGTGCGCGGCGGCAACATCTGCGCGGGATGGATGGCAGTCGACTCGTCCATCGAGACAACGCGGAAAGCCTGATAGCCCTTGGACCGCTGGGTGCATTCCACGACCACGCGCGCACCTTCATAGGCCGTCTGGTAGCCGTCGCGGCGAAGCACGGTTACATGCAGGAGCACATCGGCAGCGCCATTATCGGGAATGATGAAGCCATAACCCTTGGAGGCATCGAACCACTTGATGACACCGCTGATCTCGACAAGATCGACTGCGTTGCCTTCGCCGACACCCGCGAAGGGGTCGAGTGTATCGCGGCTTGCGTTGCCTGAGTGCTCATTCCCTGCTCGCGGATTACCCGCTCCAGGAATCAGTACCCCCAACCGCTTGGACTCAAATGCGTCCGACCCCATGGCCCCGGATCCCACTATCATTTGCGCTGTCAGCCCTGTCAGCGCCATCTCACATACCCCATCGATGCTAATTCACGATGGCGCGGTGCGAATCTTTCGATTCGAAGATAACACTGTCGCCTGATCAGCAAAGACAAAAAACGAACACAGTGGCAGCTATGAACAGCTTGCGCTCAAACGAATCAGATGCCCATCAATTTCCGACGAACGGTCCGAGCGTTTCGCCAATATCGTGGCGAATAACAAGGTCAGCGTGATCGTCCTGCTCCGTCGCCTCATTGTTGATGATGACAAGGCGTGCGCCGGCATGTTTCGCCATCATCGGGAATCCCGCTGCGGGCCACACGACGAGCGACGATCCAATCGCAATGAACAGATCGCAGTGTTGCGATAGCTCGGCTGCGCGACGCATTTCATGTTCAGGCATCGCCTGACCGAATGAGATCGTCGCAGCCTTCACGGGCTCGCCGCATGCCGTGCAGTCTGGCGCCCGTCTTTCGGAATCGAATCTGCTCTTCACCCAGTCGAGTTCATAGCGCTTCTGACAACCAATGCAGCGCGCGTAGGTCGTATTGCCGTGAAGTTCGATCACAGCGTCAGCCTTGAAGCCGGACCTCTGATGCAGGTTGTCGATGTTCTGGGTGATCACAGCGGGAATCTTGCCGGCCTTGTAGAGTGAGGCGAGTGCGCTATGCCCGCGACCTGGTTTCGCCGCAGCAAATATTTCTTCCATCGCAAAGCGCCGGCGCCAGGCTTCATCGCGCGCGGCCTGGCTGGCGACGAACTCGTCGAACGGAATTGGCTGGTTACGGGTCCACAAGCCACCAGGCGAACGAAAGTCGGGAATGCCCGTTTCGGTCGAGATCCCCGCGCCGGTGAACGGCACGATGGTTCTGGACTCGGCGATCATCTCGCCAAGACGGTCCACGCCAGTGCGAAGGTCAGTTGCAATCATTGGAAGGTCCGAGAGGAAGTGATCCGACGACAATGCCGCAGACCGGGATCTGGTGCCATCCTGTCGGGCTCAACGCATGTTTTGCTTAGCGATCACGTTTCCAGGATCTATTTCGCTTTAGCGCGTCCGTTCCTGGCGGGCTTGTCGATCAAAAAGTCTTCCCGCTTGCGACCGGCGGCGATCTCTTTCGCGAGCCAGCCCGCAACACCGCCGCGCCCGGTCCAGGTCTCTCCCGTTTTGGGATGGCGATACTTCGGCGGAACCTTGATGCCTTTGACGTGGCTGGTTCTGCTGTCGACGCTTCTGATCTGCGCGAGTTGCGCCTGCAATTCGGCACGATGGGCTTGCAGCTGCTTGTCGATCTCCTGCCGCAATGCGAGGAGTTCGGGAACCGAAAGAGATTTGATATCAGGGGTCGGCATAAATAGGCTCCGATCAAATATGTCCGCACTCCTTCCCCGAGGCGCGCAAATATGCGCCCAGCGTGCGTCAATTAAATAAAATGGTTGCGGTGTCAAAACACCGCATCAAAATGAAATATCGAGGCGGAAGCTGGAATGCGCTCCGCCCTCAAGTAACTAAATACCGATTTACGAAATCTTTTATGCAGCCCGCGAAACGTCGGCAGAGGGTTCGCTCTTAGGCAGATCGTCCTTCTTCGGCTTCGCCACCGGCGTTGCCTGAGACTTCTTCACGGACTTGCCGTACTGCGCCAGCTTATCGAGCTCGGCTTCGAGCTCAGCCTGACGTGCAGCAACTTTTTCCGCCAGCTTGTCGGATGCATGATCACGCAGTGCCGCAAGTTCCTCGATACTCAGTGAGTCCAGATCGATCTTGGCCATGGAAATCTCCCGTTTGTTCCGCACTAGCGATAACATCCATGCGCCGCAAGCGCGGCAACGCGATCATCCACCGAAGAGATGCAATTCGATTGACGTCGAGCCCGCACTTCGCAGACAATGCATGCGGGATTGGGGAAACGCGTCATGGCATCTTGGAAAGAAGAGCGTGACCGACTGGTCGCGCAGACGCTCGCATTCGTACAGGAGGTCGCTGCGGCGCATCCGGTCGCGGCCCAGCGGCTGAAGATCTGGCAACCGCCGACCCACACACCGTCGCAAGCGTCCGGTTCAACGGAAGTCTTCACCTCGCCTGCTATTGCGAACGCCGATCATTCGACGACCTCTGCTTTGATTGTAGAAGCGGCTAGTGCGGCAAGTGAGACCTCGGAGCGTGGTTCGCAAGCCGTTCCCGTTGCTGCTCCAACCAACGCGTCGTCTCCTGCTCGGAGAAACCCGCTCTATTCCGGTCCATCCGAACGGGCCGAGATCCTCAAGCGCGTTGCTTCATTCAGGGCTCGCCAAGCCCAGATAACTCACGAGCGCGACGTTTACTACGAAGCCATACAGACGCGTATTCGAACAACGCTGCGCAACGAAGCCGGGCACGACCGGATGTAAGGCCGGAACAGCTTCTCCGATGCCCTGTTTTCAGGAAGCCCCATCCTCCCGCGGCGGGCTTTCGCCTTGGGCTTCAACTCGAGGGGCGATCTGTTTGAGGGACGGTCTGTCTGTCCGGGTTATTTACCGAGGTGACGCCGCACGGCGGCAACCGAGGAGCCGACCTTTTCGATCGCGGCGTTCAATTCGGTCGGCGAGACGCTCAGCCGATAGGCCCAGTAGTCACGTTGCGACGCGTCGCTGGAATCGATCACCGGCGCCGGCCGGACGCCGCGTTCGGACGCCAGGACGGCGGCGACTGGGACGAGACTGATCATACAGAGAGGGTAACACCTCACCCGCACCGCCCAAGCGCGTGCTTGCTCCAGCGTTAACAGGCGATTGACGCAATCTCGGAAAGCCGTCGAGCCAAAGCAACCCTTGCCGCGAGCGGCTATTGAACAACCGAGCCTAGCGAGGCCTGGATTTCATTAAGCGGGATGCAAAGCTTCTTACGGCGCAGGCCGCGAATGGCGCCGGTGACCTTCAGGATCTTGCCGGCCGCACATGACCCGTCCTGGACCAGCGCGCTTTCATAAGGTGCCAGGATGAGCGGTTCAGCTGTCCGAATGGACTGAGCGGCACATGGTGTGGCCAACGCCACCAGAGAAATTCCGAAAGTCCCCAAAACCCAAAAACGCATGGTCGTCCCCAACACAGCAAATACGCACCGGTCCAAGGGTAATTCGTTCACGCCCTTCAATTTTTGCAGCCGGCTCTGTCCGAGCCGTTACTGCAATTATTGCCCCGGACCACCACGAAATACAAAGCAATTTTCGCGCCGACTTCCGGCTTCAGCATAGGGTCAGAGCGTGACCTGCTCGTGACCGCACTCCTTGCAGGTGAAAGACACCCGGGCGACGCCCTTTGGCGCGGAAACCTTGTTCGCCGCACCGCATTTGCCGCATGTCGACATGATCCTCGTATCGCCCTGCTTCACCACCAGCGCCTTGCGCTCCATGGTCTCGCGGATCAGACGCTCGGCTTCTTCGCGCATTGCCTGTTTGCTCATGCAGCTCTCCTGGACAGACGCCGAAGCAAAAGGCCCCGATCGAGCGGCCTTATAACCGATGACAATGACACTCTCCATCGCGATCAAAATCGGGAGCCCCGGATCGCACCATCCCCTGCAGAATTTTCGTGCATTCCAATCTGCCGCAGCGAGATCCCGATGGACAGAACGGCTGACGTGAACTAGAACAAATAGAGAACATCATTCGCCAATGTTTTATCGCGACGTCACAGGAATCGCCGGGTTGGCGGGGCATACGCGGCTGGAAAACAGGGAGACTGACATGGACTTGCAGGCACGTATCGAGCTTTGGAAGAGCATCGACCCGGATCCGGAATTCTGCCGCAAGGCAGAGCGGGAAATGCTGTTGTTGAGTTGTCAGGACGAAGACTGGGTCAACGCGCGGATGCGGGATTTCGAACAGGCCCTCGCTCTGGAGACCGCAAACTAGCGGAACCTTTCGCCATCTTCGCCGTTACATCGCCATCAGGATATCCAACCTCGCCTCATAGCCTGACGCGAGGTTTTGCTTTGCCGGCGATTCGGCAGAGATGGCCGGTTGAGTTGCGTGAGCGTTGCGCGCTGCGACTTATCCACCGGCCGCCTTGCAAAGATCGGATTGATGCCGCATTCGGCATCAATGCTCTCCTCGGGGAGCGAAACGAAGAGAAGAGAATGAACGAAGAAAGAATTTCAGCGGCACGCGCCGACATGGAACGGCGGGTGGCAGAATTTCGCGAGAAGCAGGCAAAGTTTCAGCGCGAACGTGAAGACTATTATGAGACCACGATCGAAAAGGTACGTGCCACCGACTGGAATGAATTCGTGACACCACGTCAGGAGCGTCGCGTACGGCACTAGCCGCGATTTGTTCGCGCAGCAGCATTCAATAAAGAGCCCGCTATTGTCTGGCGGGCTCTTTATTGAATCAAGTCGCTGAGTGCGCCTCACTGCGTGCAACGCAAAAGGCCCGAAGCAATGCTCCGGGCCCTGATATTGTTCAGCGCCTACCAATAGCCGTAGCTGCGATAGTAGCGCGGCCCGCCATAGGCATAGGGGCCGGGACCATAGTAGCCGCCATAATAAGCCGGCCGATAATAGCGCGGCCGGTAATAGCCGTAGTCGGGACCGTAGCCATAATATCGTGGCCCATAGCCATACGGTCCGTACGCGCCATAAGCCCCCGCGGCCAGCGCACCTGCGGCAATACCAAAGCCGATTGCGGGACCCGGTCCCCAACCTCGCCCCCATCCGCGCGCTTCAGCCGGCGCCGCAATGGCGGTCGCGCCAATGGCTGCGACAGTGGCCAGGATCAATGCTGCCTTTTTCATGTGACCATCCTTTCTGTTCACCACTGGCCAAATAACGCCAAGCTTTTTTGTTGGTTTCAGGGCCTGTAAGATTTCACCGCTCGGGTTCCAGACCGGAAGTGCGTCATGATGCCCATTCGCTATCGCCGTGCGCAGCTCGCACGCCAGCTTCAGGCCTTTCACGCGGCGCATCCCGAATTCATCAGGGAGCGGCTTCGCGCTTTCGATGAACACAACGGACGCGACAAGATGATTCCTGTAACGCATCGCAAAATGAAGCCGTCACCCTATACGCGTCGCATCGCTGCGCTCCCCCGCGACAAGGTGCCGATCAGCTCAGGCTAAAGCCTTAACGCGCCCCACAGCGCCGTCACATTTCATTTACCATGAACAACCGGTTATCGGAACGGCTCGCAAAGCCGACGCTTTCCTCTCCATGAATGTACGCGGTGTCGCACAGCCACGCGTGCGAATAGTGGAGTAATGGCGATGATTGAACAGATCGCGAAGATCGACAAAGCGCTCGACGAATTGCTTGTCGGCCTGGGTCAAATGGTGCTGCGATTGTCGAGTCCGCAGGTCACGCGTACGCGCGAGGAACGCGAGGCTTTAGTCCGCTCCGTCAATCAGTTCTCCACCTGCGCGGCCCGCTCCAGCGATCCGCGGGTCCTCAGACTTGCTGAAGACTTGCAGGATACGTTGAAGCCGCGCCTGCGTCTCGTGGCCAGTCGCTGATGACGCTGGGCGTCGCAAAACATTTGCGCGGCAACGACGCAGGAACGTTTCTCCCTTTTACCTGTTGGCCAGACACAACCAAGAGGGAGGCTCTACATGCCCATCGAAGCAAGTGAACAAGGTAACCTGATTGGCAGCGACAAGGTCGAAGGCACTGCAGTGTACGGCGCCGACGACCAGAAGATCGGTTCGATCGAACGCGTGATGATCGACAAGAAAAGCGGCAGGGTCTCATACGCCGTCCTGAGCTTCGGCGGCTTTCTGGGGATCGGCGACGATCACTATCCCCTGCCCTGGCAGTCGCTGAAATATGATACCGGACTGGGCGGCTATCGTACCGGAGTCACACAGCAGCAGTTGGAAAACGCCCCCAAATACGGCAACGACAATAGCTGGAATTGGGCCGACACATCGCGGGCTCGTGCAGTGAACGATTACTACGGCGTTCCCATGGGTGTCTGACCCGCAAGCGGCATAGACACAGAGAAAGCAGCACCCCTTCGGGTGCTGCTTTGCTTGTTCACTTGGTTCGTTTCACTTGGTCAGGTGCGTCCTGTTCTAGTGCGCCAGTTCCTTGCGGACTGCCGCAGCCGCATTGCCAACTTTCTCCACCGCCGCCTGCAGCTCCTCACGGGACACGCCGAGCTGATGGGTCCAGTATTTCACCTCATGCGCCTCGTGCATGTTGATCTTGCTGCGATCCGGCTGACCCTTGTTCTTCAGATCATCCATCGTCATCGGCCTCTTCAATCAGCTGGTTGACGTAAGTGGCGAGCTGCTAGCCGGCGTTATTGAAATCCTCGTCCACGCAACGTGTTCCATATGCCGTCTGGTGAGTGCAAAACCCGCACGACGGTGACTTGTTCCGGCGCGCCGCTCACCTGTCCCACGAGCAATCATTCAAATGCCGGAGATTCCGCCAACCCGGCTTTAACTGCACTTCCAGAGCTCCGAGAACCCAATTGCCCCCGCGGCATTATGGGGGATGATGTCCAGAGCCCTTGTCGTTCAAACCGTCGAACTGAGGCCGAACCCGCCGCCTTACGGTCGGCTGTCATTGCGCACGGGGGCATGGGATCAGTTGCAGGCCAAACGGGCCTATGACGACCACCACGAGCCCCCTGAGCCGCCGGTCGAACTCGACAAGAAGGTCTAAGGTCGCCAGCTGGCCGGCGGCGGTCCGCGCTATTGCGAAACCCGCCCACCAATGCCGACGCTCCCGCCGATCCTGATACAGGTCGACGTCCCCTCAACCTGCACGAAGCCGGCGCCGTATTGCGCACAGGGATTTGGTTTTCGTGGTGCTGGCTTCATGCTCTGCTTCGTGACTACCGGCTTCTTCGGCGCCGCAGCGAAGACCTCCAGCGGCACGACAGCGATCAACAGTCCAACAACGACAATTCTCATGCCTTCCCTCGCCGCTCCTACGCGGTCGCACCGCTCATCGGAACGAAAGCTGCAGTGCGGCGTTTCCATGGCATGGGACCGAGAGAAGAAGATAATGGCGTATTCCTGCTCGGTGCGGTCGCGCTTGTCTGCGGAATGATCGCCTTCGTACCGTGGCTCATCGAGCCGCCCCGCGCTGTTGCAAGCAAAGGCCCCCAGCGTGTCGCCTATGAGCGACCTCCCTCGCAAGAGCCCGTACGCGTAATCGTGCCCTTCACCCCCAACATCACGCCGAGCAAGCGTTAAGAGCGCTGCGTCTAGTTGGCAGCCACAGGCTGGCCGGCGGTGCGAGTGAGCTTGTCTGCTTTCAGCAGGACATGGTCCGTAGCCGGCTGCGGCCGTGCAAAGAAGCTCACGGCGACAAAGGCTGCGCAGAACAAAAATCCCACCAGCATCACCCGTCGATGCGTCGGCTTGTCGGCACTGTGAAACGAAGCGGACATGGTCACTCCCTCGATGGGAAATGAATAGCTCACCCTTATTTCCGCGCAATCATACTCTGGTTTTAACCTAACCGATGAAGGTTACTTGGCTGCGCGGATTTTAACGAAGCCGTTGTAGACTGTTAATTTCCGGCGCTCCCGCGATCAACCTAAACTACAGAACCACATCGTGAAGCGCCCCTGCACGGTTCGTGACTTCGTGCGCATGTTACTTCTTGTCGACGTTGTCCTGCGAAATCGGCGGAGCGGCGGTCTCCTTCGCATACTTCTCAGCAAGCTCGAATATTTCCCGACGGCGCTCCGGCTCGTTGATGGTGAGATAAGTCACAACCATTTTTAAAGCCTCCTCGTCCGAAGCCCTTCCAAACCGCCACACGCGCGACACTCCAAAGTTGTACAGAAAGGTTTTGGAACCTTTTCCCTGTACGTTGAATTGAATGCCTATCAATATACGCAATACTACGACCGGTTGGCCAATAAGTTCCCGGAGCATCCGATGATGGGGAGCAACGCATGATTGTCGGCCGGCCCATCTCGGAAATCTGCCGGGAGCTCGCCGCGTCGGCGGAGACCGACCATCAAACCGTCCTGGCGCAGATCCTGCGCATGGCGTCACTCGAAGCGGCTCGGACCGGCACCCGCCATCAGGACGACACCACCATTCGCGATCGGCTGGTCGGCACCTGGGATTGGGATATCGCCAACGACCGCGTTTATGCCGACAGCAAATTCGCCCGCCTGTTTGGCGTCAATGCGGACTTGGCCTCACGGGGCACGCCGTTGAAAGACTGGCTGAATGCCATTCATCCGGACGACATCGATGATGTCACCGCCGATATCAATCGCTCACTGACGACAGGTCAGGTGTTCTCACGCGAATATCGCGTCATCTCTCACGGAGCCACGCATTGGGTCTATGCGCGTGGCAAGTGTACGCTCGATGCTGCCGGCAACGCTGTTCGCTTTCCCGGCGCCATCGTCGATATTACCCGGGAAAAGATCGACGATTATCAACTCAGCATTGCTCCAACCTAGCCCTGACCTTTGCGACTGCCTGCTTCACGACAAAGACGTCGGTAAAGCGACGGGCGAGGCAACGACCCGTTGCCTGCGGGAACGTAGCCTTACGCTCCCCGTTATACCCGCATGGCAAGGAAATTTTTTAGCGTCGTCGTCGTGCGCTCCGTCGAGGAATCCGTGGAGATCGTTGTTGAGGCAAAGAACGCCGACGACGCACATGTGGCAGCCATTCAGCATCTTCAGAAAAGCGGTGACGAATATAAGTGGCAAAGGCCGCGCAAGGATCTGACGGTCTGGCACAAGCGGGAGATCGATCAGCCAACCATTGTCGATGTGAGTGCTTGAAAGCCAACTGACCTCACAATCCCGCAGATGCGCCGTCGTTGTCGCCACGACACCTGCCATTTGTCGTATTAAGCTGCTATGGCAAGCACCGCTGCCTTTGCAGTTGCACGCCTGTGTCGATCCCATGGAGACAATCCAATGCGTTACCTCCACACCATGCTTCGCGTCCGCAATCTCGACGCTGCCCTGAAGTTCTATGCCGATGCGCTGGGGCTCAAGGAAGTCCGCCGCATCGACAACGACAAGGCGAAATTCACACTGGTGTTCTTGTGCGCCGCAGAAGACGAGGCGCTGCTCGCCAATACCAAGGGCCGCGGCGCGCCGCTGGTCGAACTCACTTACAACTGGGATGAAGAGAAGTATGGCGAAGATCGCTATTTCGGCCATCTCGCTTATGAGGTCGACGACATCTATTCGACCTGCGATCGGCTGATGAAGCTCGGTATCACGATCAATCGCCCGCCGCGCGATGGTCAGATGGCCTTCGTGCGATCGCCCGATCTACATTCGATTGAGCTTCTACAGAAGGGCGACGCGTTGCCGCCGCAGGAGCCGTGGTCCTCAATGCCCAATACCGGACATTGGTAACTCGCAAAACGCGCTGCTGTGTGTAGTTGCGGAACTCCATGAGACATGTCGCGTTGTCAATGCGAACCTGATTTCATGGAGGCTGAGACAATGGGACGTGGAATTCTACTCTGGCTGCTGGGTGTGCCAATTCCGGTGATCATTCTGCTGTGGCTCTTCTTCGGTCGCTGACGCCTCCCAAGCCGAACCAATGAACAGGCCTCGCTCACGCGGGGCCTGTTTCGTTTGCCGGCTCGCTCCTTTGTGAGAGGTCGGTGCGAAACCATCCTTGCGATGGTCGTACGTTGCTGGCTAAACCTGCGGCGCTCAAACTCCAGCGAGGTTCATAGTGCCACAGACTACCCCTCCGTCCCTGCAGATCTGGGGCCGCGCCAATTCGGTCAATGTGCAAAAGGTTCTGTGGTGCTGCCACGAGCTCGATGTCGCCTATGAGCGGATCGATGCCGGCATGCAGTTCGGCCGCAACAGCGAGGCCGGCTATCTGGCGATGAATCCCAACGGCCGCGTGCCGACGTTGGTGCAGGGCGATTTCGTGTTGTGGGAATCCAATTCCATCATGCGCTACATCGCCCTGGCCTACGGCGCCACATCGCCGCTCTACCCATCCGCCCCTAAGGTGCGCGCAGGGATGGAGCGCTGGCTCGACTGGACACTGACGACATTGCAGCCGGCCGAGCGCCCGTTGTTCTGGGGACTGGTACGCACGCCCAAAGCGGACCGCGACATGGTGGCAATGCAGACGGCGGCCGACGCCAATGCAGCGTTGTGGGAGATTATTGACCGACAGCTCTCCCATCAGACCTGGATGGAAGGCGAGGACTTCAGCCTCGCCGATATCGCTATCGGTTGCTACGCGCGGCGATGGTTCGGCGTCGAGGGCATCACCCGCCCTGCACTTCCGCATCTGCAGCGCTGGTATCAGGCGGTCTCGGCGCGGCCTGGCTTCCAGACCTATGTCGCGCCGCCGCTTTCTTGAGCGCAGGCATTCGCTTGAGCGTTAATTCCACGAACGTTCGAGCAGCACGATACCGACGATCACCACCAGCGTGATCGCGGCCACGATAAAGCGCGTGGTCCAGCTCATGCCGCGACCGATCCACCACAGCAGCGCGCAGCCCATCAATACGGGAATGACGATATCGGGGCGCACGATCGTGAAGCCCTACGCGATAAAACGAACGCCCAGCGTCTTGCCGCGGCGCCAGACCACTTCACAAGTACGCCCGGTGCGCGCGTCGCGCGAGAAAGCCAGCTTCATCTTGTTGGGGACCGACGTGGGATCGTCGACGACAACTTTCGCGCCGGATGTCGAGAGGTCCAGCACATTGCATTGCCGGGCCGCGAAACCGCCGTCCAGCGTGATCCATCCCGCCTGGTGCACGGACCGGCGTGTGTCGCGTTTTTTCGTCACTGCCATCGCATCACTCCACGCCCCCGAAGAGAGCCTTAGGCCCGCATGCTTTAAGAACCGTTGAGAGGTGCAGAAGAGTTCGAAATGTCCTGTGCACAAGGTTCGCGCGCCGCGCATGGGGATCATCCACCTGATCCATCACCGCCCACTTGCCGACCCGAACAAACGTCACTATACGTTCGGCCGCTGGCACCGAACTGATTTGCTTTCGGTCGGTGCCGCCCGCGATAGATCAGCCCTAAAGCTTTGATGTTGCGGCGATTTTAGAAATAGCCGTGCAGAACCGCGGTATCCTTGGCCCGTTTCGGGTCGCTGGATCGACCGGGGTTTTTTGCTCCCTTCGTCTATCGGTTAGGACGCCACCCTTTCACGGTGGAGAGAGCGGTTCGATTCCGCTAGGGAGCGCCATTCGCGCACTGCCCCGGGTTAGGCCACGTTATTGCCACCCGAGCCTTATTTTCGTTGAACTTGGCCGCGAACCTCCTCAAATCCACGCGTTCTGGATGGTTTGTCGCGGATTGGAACGATCACACGCCATAGGACTTCGAGCTTCATGGTCGAAATCATGCCGAACGCTTCCCAGCACAGTTATGCGACCGACCCCGATCACACCTGGCGCCTTAGCCAGCAGCCGATCATGGTTGCGGCTGCAGCCCTGTTTCTGGTCGTGATCGGCATCGGCGGAATCTTCGCATGGCGCAGCTATAGCGGCGCAACGCCGGAACCGGAGCGCCTTACCGCATCGCGCCTGCAGCAGGCCCGTGTTGCGCAGGCGTCCGAACAGCTGATCGAAAAGACCAAAGGCATCGAGGCCACCCAGCAGCAGTCGATCGATCAGCTCCAGGTGGTGCAGGATCAGTTGCAGACCATGCAGCGCCTGATGACGGCGCAGCAGAACGAAGCGCGTAAGCTCAATGAACAGGTCGGCGCCCTCACCTCGACGCTCGACAATCTCCGGCAGTCCTTTGCCAGCACCTCGGCAACCGACGACAAGCCTGCAGCGCGTGAGCAGCCGCGTCGCTCGCGCTCCCGCGCCGCGGCGAGCAAGGGCCGCACGAAGATGAAGGTCGTTGTGCAGCGCAAGCGCCCCGGGGCGCGCGGCTAAGCCATCCCGGGCGATTGCTCCCGAGCACACGTGAACTGCTTGTACTCTCCACAACACCGCGCCTAGTCTGCTCAGCCGAACGCAATCTGCACTGCTCAAGGTGCGAGGTCATGCGATCCAGGCAGGGAGCGAGACATGAAGCACGACGGCGGCGATCACCTTCACGCGCACGACAGCGCGATAGCCGAGAAATACGGCAGCACCACACTGGCGACACTCCGCAAGATCTACGGCAAGTTCTTCGCAGCCGGGCATCCCGACACGCTTACCCTCGGCGAGGTGCTGGCGAAGCTGAACGACACCTCCCTCAGCCAGCTCCGCCGCGATCACGACACCGGACATCTCAAGAAGAAGATCTCGAAAGCGGCGTGATGCACCGCGTTGGCATTGTGGCTAGAACGCCTTGCGCAACAACATCACGGTGAGCACGATCACGACGACCGGCGCTCCAAATGTCACCGGCAGCAGCCACGGACTGTCGGCTTCGATGAGTGTACCGGGAATGACGCCGATCAAGGCATGATCGACAATCCAGACCATTGCGGACACGATACTCGCTATTTCGAACTTCAGACGCGGCATGCCGGCGATGCCCGCGACGCTAGTGACGAGCGCGCGCGCCGGCCCGATATGGTAGCCGACCATGATTGCCGCGATGCCGTAGCGGTCGAATAGCCCGCGTACCCGCGCCACCAGTTGCTGACGCGATTGAAGCATCTGCATCTCCAGCAGCCTCGGCCCGCACCGCTTGCCGAGCTCATAGGACAGGCTCATGCCGAGCGCCGCACCGCCGATGGCCCAGAGGACGAAAGTCCAGGACACCAAGCCGGCGCCGATCAGCACGCCCGTCGCCGTCACGATGGCCGCGGCCGGAACGACGAAACTGGAGCCGACCAGACATCCGAAGAAGGCGATGACGAAGCCAAGCGGTCCAGCCCAGTCGGCTTGTGCCGCAATCAGCGCAGAGATTTTCTGAATGATGTCCATCAGGGAGGGGCTTCCGACCGGCGCGCTGTGTTTCGTTCGAAACAAGCAATGAAACAAAATTGCGATCGACGAAACCGTTTCCTCGCCTCCGCGCAAATCGCCCGAAGCGAACGCTCTCTATCCCATCGTTCCAACGACGCGCCGATCGGCGCACGGATGGACACCAGATCGAGGGACACAGGATGACATTCACGACCGCCAGGCTCGCTGCCGCCACTGTTCTTGCATTCGGTATGCTGACCTCCGTATGCCACGCCTACAGCGCCGAGCAGGAACAACTTTGCACGGGCGACGCGATGCGTCTCTGTAGTTCGGAGATTCCGGATGTCGATCGCGTCACGGCCTGCATGATCCGCAACAAGTCGCAGCTCAGCGACGGCTGCAAGTCGGTATTCGCACCAACTTCAGCCTATCAGCCGGCCTCGCTGCGGACCTCTAAGCCGGTCAACAACCTAGTGCCGGCGCGAATGCGCTAAAGCTGAGCGCCAGCGGACCTTCCCACGGGATGGCGCTCCCTAGCGGAATCGAACCGCCACCTTCGAGAACCGGCGGAGCTTCTACCGTCGGCGCGCCACAGCGACGCCGAGCAGGAAGGCAACCAACAGAGATCCCAGCGGCGCTTCCCGCGCGACATTGGCCAGGATGCTCAGGGGCATTCCTGGCTTCTTGCCGGACTCGATGGCGCCTCCGATGCGATGCGCGGTCTCGGTCACCGCGTCTTTCACATCCGTGATCGTTTCTGTGATTGTCGATCTGGCCTCAGGTACGGGCTCGACGCCTTCGTAGATGTAAGGGGGTGTCCTTGCGTCGTCGGCCATGGTCGTGTCCCGTGCAGTATGAGCTGTCTCAGCCCAATCGACCGAGCGCTGATTGGTTCCGGCCCTGCCCGGAGTCAACGCCACCTTACTTTTTTGCCGCAGGTTGCCCCCGCAAGAGTCACTCTTTCCGGCCTGCCCGGCCGTCTATAATTAGGTTCCATGTACCTGCTCGAATCGCTCCCCACCGTGATCGGCATCGCCGCCGTGGCCCCAGCTCTGCTGGTGCTGTGGCTGGTGATTGCTGCCGACGAACGGCCGGGACCGCCAGGGTTGGTCTGGGCATCATTCCTGCTGGGCGCCGCCAGCATCTCCCTCCTCGGCTATGCCCGCGCGCTGTTCGCGGCAATTCCGGGTCTTACGGACAACCCGACCCTGGCCATGGTGCTTCACGCTGTGTTTGGCGTCGCCGCGCCGGAGGAGATCGTGAAGATCTTCGTCATCCTCGCAGTATCCACCCAGCGCGCCCGCACGGCCGATCCGATGGACACCGTGGTTTATGGCGCTGCCGCCGGCCTCGGCTTTGCAGCCTATGAGAATCTTGTCTATCTCCTGCAATATCCCGAGATGTGGCGGACGCTCGCGGTGCTGCGCAGCGTGCTGACCGTGCCGTTTCACGGCGCGCTCGGCGTCATCGCAGGCGCTTATATCGCGATCGCCCGCTCCGGCCGTGCGCTCGGCGCCCATCGCCGCGATGGATGGGCTTTCATTCGCACACCCATGCTCATTGTTCTCGCGCCGGTGACGCTGCATGCCTGCTTCGATCTTCCTCTGCTGACGCTGCAGCGGCATCCGGAAATCGTCGGCGTGATGCGCCGTGTGCTGGAGGCCGCCGGCGTGGTGATCGGCTTCGGCACGATCGCGCTGGCAGCACGACTCGTCAGGCGGATCGGCGCGCATCATGCGCCCCATACGGAGGTGTCACGCGAGCGGCTCAGCCAGTTGCGCGGCATGTGGGCGCTGCTGGTGGCCGGCGGCGGTGCAGGGTTTGCCGGCACAGCATTCCTGCTGACCTCGATCCATCATTGGTACATCAACCCGGCGCGCAACGTCACCATGATGCTAATCCCGCTCGGTCAGGTATCGATCGCCATCGGCGCCGTGCTGCTGGTGCTGACCACAACGGCCTATGTCCTCGGCCGCAACCGCATGCGCACGGCCGCACCAGCGCAGTCGTAACGTTCAAGAACGCGCGCGACATTCGAGTTATTCCCGATCAACAACCTTGCACGCTTCCGCGTGTGAGCGGATAAATACAAGGCACGGCCAGCATGCTGCCGGCCAGATCAGGACATCGCCGCCATGACCATGCCGCCCAACCTTGCCGAGTTGCAATCGAAGATGAGCGACGCCGTGCACGCGCATTGGAAAGCATTTCTGATCGAGGGCATCGTGCTGGTGATCCTGGGCTTCGCCGCGATGATTGTGCCGCAGGTGGCAAGCATTGCCGTCACCGTCATGCTGGGCTGGATGTTCTTCATCTCGGGCGTTGCCGCGCTGCTGATGACCTTCTGGGCCCGCCAGACGCCGGGCTTTATCTGGTCGCTGATCTCAGCCGTGCTCGGCATCGGTGCCGGCATCATTCTGCTCACGCGTCCAGCCGAAAGCACGCTGACGCTGACATTCGTGGTTGGCGTCTATTTCCTCGCCGAAGGCGTCGCGACCATCATGTATGCGCTCCAGCATCGCAAGGAACTGTCCGAGCGCTGGAGCTGGATGGCCTTCTCCGGTCTGATGGATATCGTAATCGCCTTTATCATCATCTCAGGCCTGCCCGGCACGGCAGCCTGGGCCATCGGCCTGATGGTCGGCATCAATCTGGTGATCGGCGGCGCGTCGCTGATCGGCCTCGCGATGGCCGCACGCAACAAGGCCTGATCCGGCCGATGATCTGCAGGGGCTCAGCAGCCCTTGCAGATATTCTTGATCATACGATCAAGTTCGCGATCCTGCGCGTCGATGCGGGACGGATCGTTCTTGCCAGTCTCCGGCGGCAGATCGCCCGGACGCGGCTGACGATGGCCGATGGGGGCTTCAGGCAAGGTGCCGCCGCTGTTGCTCTGTGTGGTCGGCTGCGAGCGCAGCCCCTTGGGTGGCAGGTTACGGGATGAGTCCTGCGCCAAAGCCGGCGAATGGCCGAGAACGAACAGGCCTGCCGTCATCACGAACAATGTCTTCATTTTCTGTCTCCGACACCAGGTGGCGCGAGTAAGCCGGTCACTACGGCTTCGGTGGATAGGTATGAACGTCGCCGCAGTAGTCCACCACACGATAGCGCGATTCCGCAGAAGCTTCACCGTCAGCCGTGCGATTGATTAAAGAATCCTCGGACAAATATTCCGGACCGATCGGCGCCTTGCCGTAACCGCCGGGAATATCGAGCACATAATCCGGCTGGCATAATCCCGAAACATTGCCTCGAATGGCGCGCATCAAGGCCTGTCCCTCGGCGATGCTGGTGCGCAAATGTGCGGTGCCTGGCGCAAGATCGCCGTGATGCAGATAATAAGGCTTGATGCGGCATTCGACGAAGCCGCGCATCAGCGCAGTCAGCGTCGCCGCATCGTCATTCACGCCGCGCAGCAGCACGGACTGACTGACCATGGGAATACCGGCGTCGATCATCAGCGCGCATGCCGCACGTGCAGCATCGGTCAACTCGCGCGGATGATTGGCATGCAGTGCCACCCATGTGGTTGCGCCCGGGACCCTCAATGCATCCACCATCTCCGCACTCACGCGATCGGGATCGGCCACCGGGACCCGCGTGTGCAATCGAATGATCTTTACATGCGGAATCGCAGCGAGGTCCGCCATGATCTCGCTCAATCGTCGCGGCGACAGCATCAAGGGATCGCCGCCGGTGAGGATTACCTCCCAGATCTCGTCGTGATTACGAATGTAATCCAGCGCGGCTGAATAAGCGTCGGACGACAGCGCGGTCTCCTTGCCCGGCCCCACCATCTCGCGGCGGAAGCAGAACCGGCAATAGACGGCGCAGACATGTACCAGCTTGAGTAGCACGCGGTCGGGATAGCGATGCACGACGCCATCGATGGGCGCGTGGGCGTGATCGCCGATCGGATCGGCGTTCTCTTCGGGCTGCGCGTTCAGTTCATCCACACTTGGAATGTACTGGCGCGCAATCGGATCGTCGGGATCGCTGCTGTCGATCAGTGCAGCTACGGCCGGCGTCACCGCGATCGCATAATGCGCGGCGACTTTCTCCAGATCAGCCAACGTCGAGGCTGGCGCGAAACCATTCTCAACGAGGTCGCTGGCTTGCCGCATGGTCGTCGCAACTTTCACGTGACGATTCATGACACACCTGCCGGCGGCGTCCACACCACCTGATCGATCTGCGTCGCGCCCGAAGCCAGCATCACCAACCGGTCGAAGCCAAGCGCCACGCCAGACGCGGGCGGCATCGCTGCGACGGCCTCGAGAAACTCCCCATCGAGCGGATAGCGCTCGCCATAGCGACGCTCCTTTTCATCCATCGCTTCCGTGAAGCGGCGGCGCTGTTCATCAGCATCGGTCAGCTCGCCAAAGCCGTTGGCGAGTTCGACGCCACAGGCATAGACCTCAAAGCGTTCGGCCACACGTGGATCGCCCGCTTTCGTGCGTGCCAGAGCGGCCTCCGGCGACGGATATTCGAACAGCACGGTCATCCGTCCCTGCCCGAGATGCGGCTCGACATGCTCCACCAGAATCTTGCTGAAAATATCCGACCAGGTGTCGTCGTCGCTGATCCGCACCTTGCCGGTCGCCGCAGTCGCCAGCTTGGCGCGGTCACCCTCGGCGCCATCGATGCTCGCAAGCAGATCGATATCCGCAAAGCGCATGAAAGCCGCTGCCACTGTCAGCATCTCCGGTTCCAAAAATGGATCGGCAACCTGATCGCGAAACGTGAAATGTCTGACGCCCGTGGCCCGCGCAGCACGAGCGATGATCGCCACGCAATCGGCGATGACAGTCTCGTAGTTCTCATTGGCACGGTACCATTCCAGCATGGTGAATTCAGGCAGATGCTTGTCACCCCGCTCCCGGTCGCGAAACACCCTCGCGAATTCGAAGATTTTCGCCTCACCCGCCGCCAGCAGCTTCTTGCAGGCGAATTCGGGCGAGGTCCGCAGATACCGCTGCAAGCGTTCGCCATCGCGGTCGATCAACTCGGTCTTGGGCGCGTGCAAATGGGTCTCATTGCCCGGCGAGACCTGCAGGACGCCGGTCTCGACCTCCAGGAAGCCCCGGGCGTCAAACCACGCCCGAATGGCCCGGGTGATCGCCGTCCGCGCCAGCAGGAAGCCCCGGCGGTCCTGGTGTCGCGCCGGGCTCCACCAGGGCGACGGACGGTCGGTTCCAGTCATCGGCAAACGGCCCTTTTGGGTTGCAAAACGCTGGCATCGCCGCGTGAAATCAGTATGTTGCCCCCCGAAACCGCTTCGCTGGCCACAGGACAAACACGTCCGGATCGGTCCCGGGCCTGAAATCTAGGAAACATATCTGTGAAAGTCATCGCCAGTTCTATTCGCAAGGGCAACGTTATCGATCAAGACGGCAAGCTCTACGTGGTTCTGTCCGCCGAGAACATCCACCCCGGCAAAGGCACCCCGGTCAGCCAAATCGAAATGCGCCGAATCAGCGACGGCGTGAAGATCTCCGAGCGCTACAAGACGACCGACCAAGTGGAAAAGGCGACCATCGAGGATCACAACTTCAATTTCCTCTACAAGGACGCCGACGGCTTCCACTTCATGAACAATGAAAACTACGACCAGATTCAGGTCCAGAAGGACGTAATCGGCGACGCAGAGCCCTATCTGCAGGAAAACATGACGGTGAAGCTCTCCATCCACGACACCGCGGCCGTCGCGATCACCCTGCCGCAGCGCGTGACGCTCGAAGTGGTCGAAACCGAACCGGTGACCAAGGGCCAGACCGCGTCGTCGTCCTACAAGCCGGCGATCCTGTCGAACGGCATCCGTTCAGCGGTTCCGCCGCATGTCGGCACAGGCACCCGCATCGTCGTGCTAACCGAGGATGGTTCCTACGTCGAGCGTGCCAAGGACTAAAAGCGCGGGGCGATCGCAAGATTACCGCCAGTAGACCGCAAGATTTTCACAAGACCGCCGCAAGCCCGAAAATGGCTTGCGGCGGTCTTTTTCATTCGTGATTACAAAAGGTTGTTACCAGAGACGGACCGCGACTCCTTGCCCCTGCCGCCACGCAAATCATGCGGCTACAATGGGACATGACCACGCGCGATTCCCTGATCGACCGACGCCGCCTGCTCCGCTCCGGCCTGGGTGCAAGCGTGCTGTTGGCCATGCCGGGGACCGCCTTTGCGGCGGCCGCGGGATTCGACCAGTGGCGCGACGGCTTTCGCGCCAAGGCAATTGCCAAAGGCGTATCCGACGCGACCTACGCGCGTGTGATGGGCCGCATCGAACCGGACATGTCCGTGTTCACCAAGATGCAGAAGCAGCCGGAATTTCACGAGCAGCTCTGGCAATACATCAACCGCCGCGCCTCCGACTGGCGCATCGCCGCCGGCAAGGAAGCGCTGCGCAAGAATGAAGCCGTGTTCGATCGCATCGAGCGCGACTTCGGCGTCGAGCGCGGCACGCTGCTGGCGCTATGGGGCGTCGAGTCCGCCTATGGCGATCCCATCGTGCAGCAGAATCATATGCGCCCGGTATTTCCGTCGCTGGCTGCATTGGCCTGGAACGAACCGCGCCGCCGTGCCTATTGGGAAACCGAACTGATCAACGCGCTGAAGATCGTCGACAAGGGCTGGGGCACGCCCGAGGAGATGCGTGGCTCCTGGGCCGGCGCCATGGGGCATACGCAATGGATGCCGGAGGTCTGGCTCAATGTCGGCATCGACTATGACCGCGACGGCCGCGTCTCGCCGTTCGGCAAGCCCGATGATGCACTGGGCTCCAGCGCGCGCTTCCTCGTCAATCGCGGCAAATATCCGCGCGGCGAGCACTGGGGTTATGAAGTGCGCGCGAACGGCGCCGGCTCGTCGGATGCCAAACGCTCTTTTGCATCATGGGCCGCTGCCGGCGTGACGCGCGCGGATGGACAGCCATTTCCGCAGCCGAATGCGACGGCGACGCTTTGGACACCGGTATCGGGCGGGCCGAGCTTCCTGCTTGGCCAGGGCTTCTACGCCGTACGCAGCTACAATCCGTCGATGAACTACGCGCTGGCGATCTGCCATCTCGGCGATCGCATTCTCGGTGGTGCGCCTTTCATCCAGCCCTTCCCCGGCTCGGAACGCGCGCTGACACTCGCCGAAGTGCAGGAAGTGCAAACCCGCCTCACCCGCGCCGGCTTTGACACTGGTGGCACCGACGGCCGCGTTGGCAACGACACGATGAAGGCGGTGCGTGATTTCCAGACGAAGGCAGGACTGCTGCCGGCGGACGGATATGGCGGGTTAAAGGTACTCGCGCGGCTGCGGCAAGGCGGCTGAGCCGTTCCGTCAAATCCCTGCCATCCGCTGCGGATCGACGTAACGATCATAGTCTTCGCCCGAGAGAAGCCCCAGCGCGATCGCTGCTTCGCGCGGTGTGATGGCTTCATCCAAAGCTTTGGCTGTGATGAGCGCGACCTTGTCGTAGCCGATCACCGGATTGAGGGCTGTCGCGAGCAGCGGCGCATTGGCGACATTCGCAGCGAGCTGTCGCCGATCGACGTCGAGCTCGCGGATCAATCGGGACGTAAAGACATCGATGCCATCGGCGAGGATGCGGACCGACTGCAAGACGTTGTAGATAATAACTGGCTTGGCAACGTTGAGCTCGAAATTGCCGGATGCGCTGGCTGCAGTGACGACAGCACTGTTGCCCATGACCTGAAAACACACTTGCGCGAGCATTTCGGCGATCGTCGGATTGCGCTTGCCGGGCATGATCGACGACGTCAACCCGTCATGCGGGATGACGAGTTCGCCGAGACCACAGCGCGGACCGGAGCCAAGCAAGCGTACGTCGTTGACGATCTTCAGCAGCGTGACGGCAAGGCCGTTGAGCGCGCCGGACACTTCGACAAGCGCGTCATGCGCGCCCATGCCTTCGAACTTGCTTGGGTTCGGGACGAAAACAACACCGGTCAATGCGTTCAGGTGCCCGCAAAAGGCGCTGTCGAATCCCGTGGGCGCATTGAGCCCGGATCCGACGGCTGTGCCCCCCTGCGGCAGCATCAGCAGACGCGGAAAGACGGCTTCGATACGGTCGATCGCATGATCGGTCTGGCGCGTGAAGGCATCGAATGCTTGCCCCATCGTCATCGGCACGGCGTCCATCAGATGCGTGCGTCCGATCTTCACGACATCGGAGAATGCGTCCGCCTTGGCCCGGAGATCGTCGCGCAGCGCCTGCAAGGCCGGGAGCAAGCGCCCGCGCAACTCCAGCGCCGTGGCCACATGCATCACGGTCGGAAAGCTGTCATTCGATGACTGCGAACAGTTGACGTGATCGTTGGGATGAACGGGTGATTTGGTCCCGAGCGGCTGGCCCAGCAATTCATTGGCGCGGTTCGCGATCACCTCATTGGCGTTCATGTTGGTCTGAGTGCCGGAGCCGGTCTGCCAGATCGGCAACGGGAAATGATCGTCAAAGCGACCTTGCTGAAGTTCGAGTGCCGCTGTTTCGACCGGTGCTGCGATTTCCGGCGCGATCGTCCCGAGTTGCAGATTGGCGCGAAGTGCCGCGATCTTCTGCAGAGCGAATGCACGGATCAGCGCGACCGGGAAATGCTCATCGCTGACCTGGAAGACCTCAAGCGCGCGCTGGGTCTGCGCACCCCAATAGCGATCCTTCGGCACCGCGATGGTGCCGAAGGCGTCATGTTCCGTGCGTGTATCGGTCACCACGTCTCGCCTACTGCGCGCCGACGACGCCCGCCGCCTTGATGATCGGCGTCCACTTGTCGATTTCTGACTTGAGATGTGCCGCCAGCGCTTCAGGCTGTGCGCGCTCCGGCGAGACCGGCTGCACGCCGAGCCCGGCAAGCCGGCTCTTCACCGTCTCGTCCTTCAGCGCCACGTTCAACGCCGCAACGAGTTTGTCGATCACAGGCTTCGGCGTGCCCTTCGGTGCGAACAGGCCGTACCAGACGGTGTAGGTGAAATTCGGCAGGCCGGCTTCCGCCGTGGTCGGCAGCTTCGGCAGCGCGGGAGCCCGCTCGGTGCTTGTGACGGCGTAGCCCTTGATCGTGCCGCCATCGACATTGCCGACAACGTTGACGATCTGATCGCACATGACGTCGACCTGCCCGCTCATCATGTCGTTCATCGCCGGGCCCGCGCCGCGATAGGCGATCTGGGTCGGCTGTGCGCCAATCGCGGACGCGAGCAGCAGGCCACACAGATGCGCCGCCGAACCGATACCGGCATGTGCGTAATTCACCTTCTCCCTGTTCGCCTTCATATAAGCGATCAGCTCTTCCAGATTGGCAGCCGGAAGATCCTTGCGCGCCACGAACACCGAGGGCAGATCGACGACGAGACCAATCGGCTCGTAGTCCTTGATCGGATCGTATTTGAGCTTGGGATACAGCGCCGGATTGGTCGCGTGGCTGATATGGATCAGCAGCAGATTGTAGCCATCCGGCGGCGACGCGGCGACCTTGGCGCTGCCGATGGAGCCGCCAGCGCCGGTCGTGTTCTCGACAATGACCTGCTGCTTCAGCGGGCCGCTCATGCCCTGCGCCAGCAGCCGCGCAATGGTGTCGCCGGGGCCGCCTGCCGAGTAGGGCATATTCATGGTGATGGTGCGGGTCGGATAATCCTGCGCCAGGCCCGGGCCGGCCAGCAATGCACCGGCGAGCACGAATGCGGTCGTCAAAATGTTCTTCGTCATCGAAATCCTCCCCTGTTGTGTCTGTTGTTTCAGCGTCCGCTCATGCCCAGCGCGCGATCCACCATCGGACCGCACAGGCCGAGATAGTTGGCCGGGTCGCAGTGACGACGGATGGCCTCCTTGCCACCAAGCGCTTCGGTGATTTCCGGAACCTCAGCGAGGATATCCGCAAGCTGTCCGCCGCCTTCGATGGCCTTGCGGCAGGCGTCGTAGACGACGTCATGCGCATGCTGACGGCCGAGTTTCGGCGCGGCTGCCATCATCACCGCTTCGGCGACGATGAGGCCGCGTGTCAGAGCCAGATTCTCCAGCATGCGCTTCTCGTGAACCACGAGTCCGGCCAGCATGAATTTGGCATTTGCCAGCGACGAGGCGGTGAGCAGGAAGCTCTCCGGCAACGACACCCATTCGAGGTGCCACGGTCCCGTTGCACGTTCCAGGTCGTGGATCATGCCGTCGAGCATAGTCGCGACGTGCTGGCGCACCGCCTTGGCAGCGGCGAGAATCAGTTCGCTTGAAATCGCGTTACGCTTTTGCGGCATCGTCGATGACGCCCCGCGACCGGGCACGAAAGGCTCAGACACTTCGCCGAATTCGGACGATGACAACAGCATCACGTCGGTGGCGATCTTGCCGAGCGTACCGGTGATCAGGCCGAGCAGCGTGACCGCTTCAGCGATGCCGTCACGGGCGACATGCCAGGTGATCGACGGTTGATGCAGACCGAGTTCTTCGCAAAACAGTTTTTGCATTTCCAGGCCACCCTCGCCTACCGACGCGAGCGTACCTGCGGCACCGGAGAACTCGCCGAGCAGAATGCGAGGCAGTGCCTGATCGACGCGCTCGATGTGGCGGTCAATGGAGGACAGCCAGACGGCCGCTTTGTAGCCGAAGGTCACCGGCAGAGCTTGCTGCAGATGGGTGCGCCCGGCCATCGGCGTGTCACGATATTTGCGGGCCATCGCGCTCAGGATGTCGCGGACCTCGCGCAGGTCGCGTGCGACGATCTGCAGCGCGGCGCGGATCTGCAGGACATTGGCGGTGTCCATGATGTCCTGGGTGGTCGCGCCCCAATGGACGTAGCGGCCCGCCTCTCCGGCAGCCTCGGACAGTTGATGGACCAGCGGCAGGATCGGGTAACCGACGATCTCGGTCTCGTGGCGGAGCTTGTCGAAATCAATCCGGATCGATTTGGCGGCAGCCTCGATGGCTTGGGCCGCATCCTTCGGCACGACGCCGAGCCGCGCTTGTGCCCGGGCCAGCGCGACTTCGGCCTCGATGTAGCGGCCGACCAAGGCTTCGTCGGTGAAGACAGCCCGCATCTCTGAGGTGCCGAACATGTCCCGAAACAAGACCGAATCGAAAACCGTGCTGCCCATAACGCTTCCTCTTTATATGTTCGTACATATTAAATTGTCCGAACATAAACCACATGTCAATCTCCTTCCTTGACGAGGTGGGCGCCAATCAGGCTTCCATCTTGCGATCAGGGACTTAGGGGGCGAGGGACGACGGTGGAAAAGCGTTACGCGTTCGTGGCCCGGGCACTTGCCGAGGCCATCGCTGACGGACGGCATCCGGTCGGGTCCGTGCTGCCGACAGAGTTCGAGCTGGCGGACCAGTTCGCCGTGAGCCGATCAACCGTGCGCGCGGCAATGCAGGAGCTTCAGGCGTCCGGCCTTGTCAGCCGGAAGCGCAATGCCGGAACCCGCGTCGAAGCGGCCTCTCCCGCCAAAGGCGGCGATGGCTTTACGCAGGCACTCAATACGATCGAAGCGGTGCAGCAGTTCGGCACCGAGACCGAACGACACGTGCAGCGCGTTGCGGATGTCGTTGCCGACAGCGCGCTTGCGGAGCAACTCGGCTGCCGGCCCGGGCGGCGCTGGCTGTGCATTTCAAGTCTGCGCATGATCCCGGGCGACATTACGCAGACGCCGATCTGCTGGACAGACGTGTATATCGACGGTGCCTTCGCCGACGAAGTGCGCACCAGGATGGGCGGGCATCACGAGATCTTCGGCACGCTCGTCGAAAAGATCTCCGGACGACGGTTCGTCGAGATTCGTCAGGACATCTCTGCTGTAGGCGTTTCGAAGACGATGGCGGAGCCGCTGAAGACAACGGCTGGCACGCATGCGCTGTCCATTAGGCGGCAGTATCTGTTCGCGTCAAACGAACTGGCTGAAGTCTCGCTCAGCATTCATCCAGCGGATCGGTATCGATATTCGACGCGGCTGCTAAGGCGGGAACGCGTGCAGGAGTAAGGTGGGAGAAGGCAGCGAAGTTACGTTACGGCCGACGAAGCCATGTAATGAATTGCTCGACGTCGGCCCGGTCGTATCCAAGCAATTCGCCAATCATGCGTTCCAGATCGGGCCGCCGGCCCGGCAGCAAGGTGAGATAGAGCCTTTGCACCATGAGCATCGCCGGAATGCGCCACGCCTCTTGGGCGTCGGCATAGAGAACGTAACGCGTGGACAGTTCTCTGCCGTTTGGAAGCGTATACTGCTCGATCTTCTCCGCTTTGACGAAGCGCCCATTCGCCACAAACTCATCGAAGCGAGGGTCGGGATAGTCCGTGTATCTTTCGCTGCCTTCGAACACAAACATGCTGAGATGCTTCTGCCCGGCGATCATCAGATCGAATTCGCGTCCTTCATGAGGTCCCACACCAGACGGCGCTTCTTCCGACATCACGCTACCTGATCATCTTAGGCCCGGGATCGGGCACGGCCACGTCGATCACACGCATCTGCACGCGCTCGGCGCCCTGCCAGCGATCAACAGTCAGCGAGCCCGCCACATGGACAGGCTGACCGCGCAGCTCCTGCAACGCGTTGCCAAGTTTCTGCCCCACTGAACGGAACGCGATTCCGTTGACCATCGCGCCGTCACTCGCCTTGAAGCGCAGCCGCAGATGCGCCTGCCCGACTTCATCGACATAAGCGAGCTGATGCGCCGGCAGCGCAATCACCGGCTCGGGATTGGCCTGCCCGAACGGGCCGGCGCGATTGAGCGTGTTTACAAGATCCGTCGTCACGCCGCGCGCAGTAACAGCCCCGTCGATGAACAGCTCCTTCTCGTTGCGCGACTTGCCGACGTCAGCGGCCAGCGCGCTTTCGATATAGGCGCGGAATTCACCGAGACGTTCCTTGCGCAACGTCACGCCCGCGGCCATTGCATGACCGCCGCCTTTCATCAGCAATCCATCGGCGACGGCCTGCCGCACGGCCTTGCCGAGATCAACGCCGGAGATCGAGCGGCCAGACCCCGTGCCGATGCCGCCGGGCTCCAGCGCAATCGCAAAAGCCGGCCGCGCGAATTTCTCCTTGAGACGTGAAGCCACCAGCCCGACGACGCCGGGATGCCAGCCCTCGGAGGCAGTCACGATGACGGATCCCTTGTCCTCGAGCCCCAATGACGCCAGCGCCTCGGCCTCGGCCTGCGCTTCCGCTGCCTGCTCGATGGCACGCCGTTCGATATTCAATCGATCGAGTTCGGCAGCGATCTTCGCAGCTTCGGAGATATCGCCTTCGAGCAGCAGCCGCACGCCCAAGTCGGCGCGTCCGATACGGCCGCCAGCATTGATGCGCGGTCCCAGCATGAAACCGAGATGCCATGCTTCCGGCGGACCGTTCAAACGCGCCACATCCATCAGCGCGGTGTGCCCGACGTGATCGCGGCGGCGCAATGCGATGAGACCCTTTGCAACGAAGGCGCGGTTCAGGCCGATCAGCGGCGCGACATCGGCAACAGTGCCGAGTGCCACGTGATGCAGCATGCCGAGCAGATCCGGCTCCGGCATCCCGGCCGTCCAGAAGCCACGCTTGCGCAATTCGCGATTGACGGCGACCAGCGTGATCAGCGCGAGGCCCACGGCGGCGAGATGGCCTAGACCGGAAATATCATCGAGCCGGTTCGGATTCACCACGGCATCGACGTCTGGCAATTCCTCGCCGGTCTGATGGTGATCGATGACGACCACGGACATCCCGAGCTTCTTTGCCTCGGCCAGTGGTTCGAAACTCGTCGTGCCGCAATCGACAGTCACGAGCAATGTCGCGCCCTTCCCGGCCAGCATCTTGATGGCATCCACATTGGGGCCGTAGCCCTCGAAAATGCGATCGGGAATGTGGATCTGCGGGTCGAGCCCGCAATGTCTGAGATGCCAGGCCAGCAGCGCCGACGATGTGGCACCATCGACATCATAGTCGCCGAAGATCGCCACTTTCTCCCGGCGCTGCGCGGCATCCGCGATGCGCTTCGCCGCCGCTTCCATCTGCGTGATGGTGAACGGGTCCGGCATCAGCTTGCGGATGGTCGGATCGAGAAAATCCTCGACCGCGTCGAGCTCGATATTGCGGCCGGCAATGACGCGCGCCAGCATTTCCGGCAATTGGAAACGCTGCACCATAGCCAGCGCCCGCGCCGCCCCGCGCTGATCCACCCGGTCGCGCCAGATCCGCCCGGTGGCGGATTCGGTAACGCCAAGAAAGGCCTGCTGGGATTCGACGGGAATGATGGTCGGTGGCGTCATGGGATCAGCAATAGGCCGCGCAGCCGCTTTCGGCAAATCCCGGGCCGTCAGCAGCCCATCCGCTTCGCCAGATCGTTGAAATCATCCGCCACCACGTCCCACGGGCCCTCGGCCTTGAAGTCACGGTTCTGGTGCGGGCCGTATTCGGTGATGCGCGGCACAAAGGCGGTCTTGAGGCCGAGTTTGTGCGCGGCGTCGAGATCGCTGTTATGGGCAGCGACCATCATGACTTCCGCAGGCTTCAGATTGAGCAGCGCGGCCGCGCCGAGATAGGCTTGCGGATCGGGCTTGTAGTGCTCGAACAATTCCGCGCTCATGATCAGGTCCCACGGCAGGCCCGCGAATTTCGCCATGTTGGTCAGCAGCGCGACATTGCCGTTCGACAACGGGCTGATGACGTATTTGGTCTTCAGACGCGTCAAACCGCTGACCGAGTCCGCCCACGGATGGAGCCGGTGCCAACCGAGCGTAATATGATGCAGATCGTTGTCCGAGAGCCCCTTGATGCCGAACTTGGCGACCAGCACATCGAGGGACTGCCGATGCAGCGTATCGAGCTTGACGAAGCCGCGCTCGGGATGATGACGCACCACGTCCATCGACGGCATGTAAGCCTGCCGCCAGGCGTCAATTAGCGCAGTCCAGTCTGCGGTAATGCCGCGCGCTTTGCCGAAGGCGGTACAGTCAGCAATCAGGCTGGAACGCCAGTCAACCACGGTGCCGAACACGTCGAACACCAGAGCCTTGACGTTATCGGTCTCGCTCATGGTCTCATCCCCATTTGTTTTCTTGGTTTTTGGTTCGAATAATCCGAGCGCGTGTTGGCGCGCTCGGATTGCCTTTAGTTAGAGTATCTTCCGGTACTGCATAAATCCGGAATTATCCGCGACCTGATCGTAGAGAATTCTGGCCTGCGCATTCTCGTTCTGGGTCAGCCAGTGCACGCGGCTGCAGCCATCGGCCTTGGCCTTTGCATAGACCGCTTCGATCAGAGCACGGCCGACGCCAAGCCCCCGCGCGCTGTTGTCGACGAATAAGTCCTGCAGGTAGCAGTAATTGCCCGGCGTCCAGGATGAGCGGTGATACAGGAACTGCACGATGCCAGTGAGCTTGCCATCCACATAGGCGCCCAGCAGGAACATCTGCTCGTTTGCGTCATGGAAACGCTTCCATGCCGTGTCCGTCGCGACCTGTGGCAGCGTCGTCTTGTAAAAGGTTAGATAGCCCTGCCACAGCGGCTCCCAGGCGGCCCGTTCATCGGGACCGACCGGGCGGATCTCAACATTCGCCTTCGCCATGTGACCGAACTCAATCCAGATGGAATTTCTCGAGCTGGCGATGCTCGCCCTTGATGATGCGCACGGTCCCGGTCACCGAACGCATCACGATGGTCTCGGTCTCGATGACGTCGCCGCGGAACTTGACGCCTGACAGCAAGGCGCCATCGGTGACACCAGTGGCGGCAAACAGGCAGTCGCCCTTCGCCATGTCCTCGATGCCATAGATCATCTTGGGATCGGTGACGCCCATCTTCGCCGCACGCTCGCGCTTCTCTTCGGTGTCGAGGATCAGGCGAGTCTGCATCTGGCCGCCGATGCAGCGCAGTGCTGCTGCCGCCAGCACACCTTCCGGCGCTCCACCAATGCCAAGATAGATGTCGATGCCAGATTTAGCGGGATCAGTGGTGTGGATGACGCCGGCGACGTCGCCGTCGGGAATGAGACGCAGCGCCGCCCCGGTCGAGCGGATCGCTGCAATCAATGCTTCGTGCCGCGGCCGTTCGAGCACCAGGGCGGTGATCTCCGACACCGGCACGCCCTTGGCCTTTGCGAGGCGCTTGATGTTTTCCTCGGGCGACGCATCGATATTGATTACGTTCTTGTCGTAACCGGGGCCGATCGCGATCTTGTCCATATAGACGTCGGGCGCGTGCAGCAGCGTGCCGCCATCGGCCATCGCCATGGTAGCAATCGAGCCCGGCATGTCCTTGGCGCACAGCGTCGTGCCTTCCAGCGGGTCGACGGCAATGTCGACCTTCGGGCCGGCATTGATGCCGACCTTCTCGCCGATATAAAGCATCGGGGCTTCGTCGCGCTCGCCCTCGCCGATCACGATGGTTCCGTCGATCGGCATCTTGTTGAGTTCGCGGCGCATCGCATCGACCGCTGCCTGATCGGCCGCCTTCTCCTGCCCATGACCACGCAGCCGCGCAGCCGACACCGCCGCGCGCTCGGTCACGCGAACGATCTCCAGCGTCAGAATGCGCTCGAGCAGTTGCTGCGGCGGGACGGTAATATGGGTCGACATCGGCTGGCTCCTTCTACGGCGGGTCTGACGACCCCTAGGGATCGATGATCCCATACAACTCTCAACGCGTGGATTTAGTTCTTCTCGATCCTGATAACCTGCGGCTTGCCCGATATCACCTTGTCGCTCTGCACGGCCTGGAGGGCGCGGCGCATCGCGTCTTCAGTGGTCGCATAGGTGATCAGAATAACAGGCACAGGTGACGATTTCGCACTCTTACCGACCGGCTCGATGCCGCCATTGGGATGGCGCTGCACGATCGACTCTAGCGAAATCTTCTGCTCGGCCAGGCGCGTCGCGATGCGGGCAGCTGTGCCGGCGAGATCGCGTGCCATCAGGCGGATATAATAACCACCTTCATGGCGTTCCATCGGCGCCTTGGTGGTGGTCTTGAGCTTCTCAACCGGCCGGCCGAACGGCAACGTGCGCACATGACGTGCGACGTCGGCGATATCGGCGAGAACAGCAGACGCCGTCGCAGCACCACCGGCGCCGGGACCGACCAGTGTGATCGGCGCGATACCGGCACCGTCGACGGTCACGGCGTTGGTGACGCCCATGACCTGGGCAATGGAGGAAGACAGCGGCACCATTGTTGGATGCACGCGCTGTTCGATGCCAGTTGCGGTGCGCATGGCAACGCCCAGCAGCTTCACGCGATAGCCAAGCTCTGCAGCAGCGCGCAGATCTTCAGCCGCGATCGACGAGATGCCCTCGACCGACACCGCGCTTTGCGCGACCTTGGTGCCGAATGCGAGGCTGGCGAGAATGGCCAGCTTTTGTGCGGTATCGTGACCGTCGACGTCGAAGGACGGCTCGGCCTCGGCGTAGCCAAGCCGCTGCGCGTCCTTGAGGCATTCCTCGAAAGACAAGCCCTCCAGCTCCATCCGGGACAAGATGTAGTTGCAGGTGCCGTTGAGAATACCGTAGACGCGATTGATATCGGTGCCAGACAGACCCTCACGGATCGTCTTGATGATCGGAATCGCGCCAGCGACGGCAGCCTCGTAGTTGAGCGCGCCGCCGTGCTTCTCGGCCGATGCCGCGAGCTTCAGACCATGCTTGGCGATCAGTGCCTTGTTCGCGGTGACGACCGACTTGCCGGCGCCTAGCGCCGCCTCGATCGACGACAGCGCGGGATCGCCTACGCCACCCATCAATTCGACGAAGCACTCGACGTCCGGATGCTGCGCAACCGCCAGCGGATCCTTCATCCAGTCGATGCCGCGCAGATCGACACCGCGCTTCTTGGTCTTGGAGCGCGCGGTGACAGCAACCACCTTGACGCCACGACCGCAGCGCGCGGCCAAAATCGAGTTCTGCTGTTCGATGAGACGGACGACTTCGGCACCAACGGTGCCGAGTCCCGCGATACCCACTTTGAGGGGTGCGACCATTAAGCTTCAGACCTGTCGGAATTCTTGTTGAGCGATGACCGGTCCGAAAACCGGTTGCCGGTTTTCGGGATCACGCCTATCGCCGGTTGGCGAGAGGAACCACGTTGTGCAACGTTTCGAGACCGCTTTCAAGGAAGCGGCGCACACCACGGGCAGCCTGGCGAATGCGCTGTTCGTTCTCGACGATGGCGATGCGGACATAGCCCTCGCCGTGTTCGCCGAAACCGACGCCGGGCGATACCACCACGCCGGACTTTTCAACCAGAAGCGTTGCAAACTGCATGGAGCCGATCTCGCGGAATTTCTCCGGCAGCGGCGTCCAGGCGAACATCGAGGCTTCCGGCACCGGGATATCCCAACCGGCGCGCCCGAAGCTCTCAATCAGCGTGTCGCGGCGCTTGCGATAGGTGTCGCGCATCTCCTTGATGCAGTCATCCGGACCGTTCAGCGCCGCGGTTGCCGCGACCTGCACGGGCGTGAACGCACCGTAGTCGAGATACGACTTCACGCGGGTCAGCGCCGAGACGATGCGCTCGTTTCCGACCGCAAAGCCCATGCGCCAGCCGGCCATGGAATAGGTCTTGGACATCGAGGTGAACTCGACGGTGACGTCGACCGCGCCAGGCACCTGCAGCACCGAGGGCGGCGGGTTCTTGTCGTTGAAATAGATCTCGGCATAAGCGAGGTCCGAGAGAATGTAGATCTCGTGCTTCTTCGCAAAAGCCACGAGGTCCTTGTAGAAGTCGAGGCTGGCGACCTTGGCCGTCGGGTTCGACGGATAGCAGACCACCAGCGCGATCGGCTTGGGGATCGAATGCTGAATGGCGCGCTCCACCGCGGGGAAGAAATCCGGAGTCGGATCCGATGGCACCGAGCGGATCACGCCGCCCGCCATCAGAAAGCCGAAGGCATGGATCGGATAGCTCGGATTGGGCACCAGCACGACATCGCCCGGCGCCGTGATCGCCTGGGCAACATTGGCAAAGCCTTCCTTGGAGCCCAGCGTGGCGACGATCTGGGTGTCCGGATTCAGCTTCACGCCGAAACGACGGGCGTAATAGCCAGCCTGCGCCTTGCGAAGACCGGGAATGCCCTTGGAGGACGAGTAGCCATCGGTGCGCGGCTTGCCGAGGGTCTCCTTGAGCTTTTCAAGGACGTGCGGCGGGGTCGGCAGGTCCGGATTGCCCATGCCCATGTCGATGATATCGGCGCCCGAATTGCGCGCGGCGGCCTTGGCCCGGTTGATCTGTTCGAACACATAGGGCGGCAGACGGCGAATTCGGTAAAAGTCTTCCATGGGATCGGGCTCCAGAACCGCTTCAGCGTGCGGTTGAATCGTTTCTTTTTATCACGGAAGCCCGCTGACACCAGTCACGACAGGCAGTTTTGACTATTTGGCCGCCGGTTTGGCCGGCAGGACAACGGCCTGGCGGTCGCGGGCCGCAGTCAGCTCGGCCTGCATCTTGGCCTGATCCGCCGGCGCCATGGCGGTACCTTCGCGGGTGGTCGGCAGATCGTGAACCGGCAGATAGGTGCCGACCTCGGCCGGACGCGCCGGAGCGCCCGCCGGAGTCCCCACCATGGGCATGTCGGCGATGGTCGAGGCACAGCCGCCCAAGGGTGAGCCGAGACCCAGCGCCAGCAGGGCAGCCACTGTCGCCACCCGCGCGCTGCGGCCATCGATCGCCCTGAATGTGCCTCTACGCGTCACGCCACAACCCTACATCGCATTAGAATCGATTTCATCCCCATCGCAGCGCACCATCCAGCCAATCTGGTCACAAACGATTAACGCCGGGAGAACAGGATACAGGCTTGGATCTTCAATATGACCGAAGCAAGACCCAAAACCGACGACATGACGCGGTGCAGCACATCGAATCCTGCGGCAATCCGCGAACTGTGCCATCATCGATGTGAGTGGTGACGTACCGTTGCCCGACTGGAATGAAGCTGTTGTTGCGCCATGACCGAAGTTGCCGCCGACGCCAAAGCTGCCGAGAACAAGACCGGGAACGACAAGACCTGGGGCGACAAGACCGACAAGCCGTTCAATCCTGAAGCTTTTGCGCTCAACATGGCCAAGGCGATGGAGAATGGCGGCAAGGCGCTGGCCGCCTATCTGCAGCCGCGCCAGACCGGCGAGACCGTCGACAAACCGCCGAGCGAGCTGACCGAACTGATCAAGACATTCAGCATCGTCGCCAATTACTGGCTGTCCGACGACAAGCGTGCCGCCGAATTGCAGATGAAACTCGGCAAGGCCTATCTCGACCTTTGGGGCTCGGCGATGCGCCGGATGGTCGGCGAAGCCGGCTCGCCCGCCATCGAGGCACCGCCGCGCGACAAGCGCTTCAGCGATCCCGAGTGGAAATCGAACCAGTTCTTCGACTTCGTCATGCAGGCCTATCTGCTGACCACGCAATGGGCCCACGACCTCGTCAAGAATGCCGAGGGGCTCGATGCACATACCCGCAAGAAGGCGGAGTTCTACGTCCAGCAGATCACCAATGCGATGGCGCCGTCGAACTTCGTGCTGACCAATCCGGAAGTGCTACGCGAGACGGTGATGTCGAATGGCAGCAACCTGATGCGCGGCATGACCATGCTGGCTGAAGACATCGAAGCCGGCAAAGGCTCGCTGCGCATTCGCCAGTCCGATCCAAAGAATCTCGAAGTCGGCGTCAACATGGCGACGACGCCGGGCAAGGTGATTTTTCAGAATGAGGTGATGCAGCTGATCCAGTATCAGCCGGCAACCGAGAACGTGCTGCGCACACCGCTCCTGATCGTGCCGCCCTGGATCAATAAGTTCTACATCCTCGATCTCAAGCCCGAGAAATCCTTCATCAAGTGGTGCGTCGATCAGGGCATCTCGGTGTTCGTGATCTCCTGGGTCAATCCCGACAAGCGGCTCGGCAACAAGACCTTCGACGATTACATGAAGGAAGGTCCACTGACGGCAATGGACGTCATCGAGCAGGTCACCGGGGAGATGACGGTCCACACGATCGGCTATTGCGTCGGCGGCACCCTGCTCGCCTCGACGCTGGCCTGGCTGGCCGAAAAGCGCCGCGTCCGCGTAGCATCGGCAACGTTCCTGGCCGCGCAGGTCGACTTCACCCATGCCGGCGACCTCATGGTGTTCGTCGATGAGGATCAGATCTCGGCGCTGGAAAAGGACATGCAGGCGGCGGGTGTACTGGAAGGCAGCAAGATGGCCATGGCCTTCAACATGCTGCGCTCCAACGACCTGATCTGGTCCTACGTGGTCAACAACTACCTCAAGGGCAAGCCGCCTTCGGCCTTCGATCTGCTGCACTGGAATTCGGATGCGACGCGGATGCCGGCGGCGAACCACTCGTTCTATCTGCGCAACTGCTATCTCGAGAACAAGCTCTCGACCGGCAACATGATCCTCGACAACACCCGGCTTGATCTCTCCAAGGTCAAGGTGCCTGTCTACAATCTCGCCACCCGCGAGGATCACATCGCGCCGGCGCAGTCGGTGCTGTACGGCTCGCAGTTCTTCGGCGGCCCGGTGAAATATGTGCTGTCCGGCTCCGGCCACATCGCCGGCGTGGTCAATCCACCAGCTTCCGGCAAGTACCAGTACTGGACCAACGACAACGCCCACGCCACCAATCTCGCCGACTGGATGAAGACCGCGCAGGAACATGCTGGCTCGTGGTGGCCGAACTGGCGTGAATGGCTCGCCGGCATCGATGGCGAAGAGGTTCCGGCCCGTCAGGTCGGCACCGAGGCTTTCCCCCCACTGGAAGATGCCCCGGGCAGTTACGTGCGGGTGCGGGCATAACGACTCGCCTGCTCCGCACTTGCTTGGCGTTGTCACAGCAAACGTCTATGGTTTCAGCCAACGCGCATCGCATACCGCTTGCGGCGCGCGTGTTTTGCATGACCATCTCCGCGTTTTCTGCGGAAATTTCGCCTGAAAGGACATCCGGATGACGCGCGAATTGTTCTGGCTGACGCTGACCGTGATTCTCACCGGCCTGCTCTGGGTGCCCTATATGGTGAACCGCATCATGGTCCGCGGTCTCACCGGCGTCATGGCCAATCCGACGCGCACCGACAGACCGCAGGCCGAATGGGCCAACCGGCTGATGTTTGCCCATGACAATGCGGTCGAGAACCTCATCATCTTCGCGCCGCTCGTGCTGATCCTCAATGCCGCCGACGTCTCGACCCCGACCACCGTACTCGCTTGCGCGGTGTATTTCTGGTCGCGCGTCGTACATCTGATCGTCTATACGCTCGGCCTGCCGATTTTCCGTACGCTGGCCTTCCTGGTGGGCTTCATCGCTCAGGCGGTGCTCGCCGTCGCGATCCTGCGTATTCCGGTCTGAGGCCGGATACGCTAGTCCAGCGCAATGAGTCACCCCGCGCCAGACCTGCAAACGATCGTCACCGAAATCGCTGACGAGATGGCGCAGCGGACCGACCGCGGCGAGGTTGCGAGCTATATTCCGGAGCTCGCCGGCATCGATCCCAACAAGTTCGGACTCGTGGTGGTCGATGCCGATGGCCAGGTAGCGACCGGCGGCGATGCCGATGAGCCGTTCTCGATCCAGAGTATCTCGAAGGTCTTCACGCTGACCTTGGCGCTCGGCATGGTCGGTGACCGGCTGTGGAAACATGTCGGCCGCGAACCGTCGGGCAATCCGTTCAACTCCATCGTCCAGCTCGAACGCGAGCGCGGCGTGCCGCGCAATCCCTTCATCAATGCCGGCGCCATCGCCGTCACCGATGTCATCCTGTCCGGCCACCAGCCGCGCGAGGCAATCGGCGAAATCCTGCGCTTCATGCAGTTTCTGGCTGGCGACGACACCATCGTGATCGACGAGGCGGTGGCGGCCTCCGAGAAACGCACGGGCTTTCGCAACACCGCGCTGGCCAATTACATGAAGTCGTTCGGCGTCGTCCAGAATCCCGTCGACTTCACGCTCGGCGTCTATTTCCATCACTGTGCCATCGCGATGTCGTGCCGGCAGCTGGCGATGGCGACGCGCTACCTCGCCTATTCGGGCCGCAATCCGTCGACCGGGCTCTCGGTAGTGTCGTCGGAGCGCGCGCGCCGCATCAACGCGCTGATGCTGACCTGCGGGCACTATGACGGCTCCGGCGAATTCGCTTATCGCGTCGGCCTGCCCGGCAAGAGCGGTGTCGGCGGCGGCATTATCGCGGTGGCGCCGGGCAAGGCGTCGATCGCCGTCTGGGCGCCCGGCCTCGACCATCATGGCAATTCGCATCTCGGTCGCATCGCCCTCGAAGAGCTCACCAAACGGCTCGGCTGGTCGATCTTCGGGACCTGACGTCACCCCGGTATCCGTTCATGAAAAAGGGCTGAAACATTGCTGTTTCAACCCTTGATCGTCGTCGATGAACCGCGCCCGCGGCGGTGAACCTTGCTTCCGGCCAGGCACCGTCAATGTTCACGGGTCCGCTTGGCTTCCTGGATGGCCGCTTCGTGGTACCAGCTGTCATGGTCGGCCACGGTTTTCACGGTCGAGGCACGCAGGTCCATTGGCTTGCTGAGCCGTCCCCGCGGACCGACCGATGCACGACCACCAACCGGGAATTGGTAGATTTTAGCGGTATGGGGGTGATGCGTTTGAGACGTTGGCATCGCTTCTCTTCCTTCCTCTGATCTGATTTTTCCTTTCGGATCATCATTGTAACAGAGACGCCCTTCTTTTGTGCCGACTGCCTCGTAAGAAGCATGCAAATGGCTACAATATGCGCACTCGCTGGACGTGCGCCTTGGGCGCGCAGGTTTTGAGGCCGCCTACGCGGCGTCTGACCTGTCATTTGAGCGTCTGAAAGGCAGAAAAGTTCCCGTCAAAAATCGCCTGCAAGGGAATTGAGCAGCCGGTATTTTCGCGCGCGGCCGAATTCCTCTGAAAAATTCGCGAATCCGGACCGATTCCCGACCTCCAACACCCTCTTCCGGCAGCGAATGGCAGCCCGGTTGGGGACGCGCCGAAGTTTTCGTCACAAAAGCGTTGCACCGCGACAAGTTGGCATACTACGTGCTTTATATGCAGCGCCGCTGGCGGGCGGATCATGCATCCGCGCGCCAGCAAGCTCAGGGTTCACGCCCTACGCATCGCCAACTCATGAGAGACCCGCATGACAAAGTATAAGCTCGAGTATATTTGGCTCGACGGTTACACGCCGGTTCCGAACCTGCGTGGCAAGACGCAGATCAAGGAATTCGATTCTTTCCCGACACTCGAGCAGCTCCCGCTGTGGGGCTTCGACGGTTCGTCGACCATGCAGGCCGAAGGCCACAGCTCCGATTGCGTGCTGAAGCCGGTTGCGATCTATCCGGACGCGGCCCGTGAGAACGGCGCTCTGGTGATGTGCGAAGTCATGATGCCGGATGGCGTCACCCCGCACTCCACCAACAAGCGCGCCACCATTCTCGACGATGCCGGCGCCTGGTTCGGTTTCGAACAGGAATACTTCTTCTACGAGAACGGCCGTCCGCTCGGCTTCCCCGAGGCTGGCTATCCGGCTCCGCAGGGTCCGTACTACACCGGCGTCGGCTTCAAGAATGTCGGCTCGATCGCCCGCGAGATCGTCGAAGAACATCTCGACCTCTGCCTCGAAGCTGGCATCAACCACGAAGGCATCAACGCCGAAGTGGCGAAGGGCCAGTGGGAATTCCAGATCTTCGGCAAGGGCTCCAAGAAGGCCGCTGACGAAATGTGGATCGCGCGTTACCTGCTGCTCCGTCTGACGGAAAAGTATGGCATCGACATCGAATTCCACTGCAAGCCGCTCGGCGACACCGACTGGAACGGCTCGGGCATGCACGCCAACTTCTCGACCGAATATATGCGTACGGTCGGCGGCAAGGCTTACTTCGAAGCCCTGATGGCCCAGTTCGACAAGAACCTGATGGACCACATCAACGTCTACGGTCCGGACAACGACAAGCGCCTGACCGGCAAGCACGAAACCGCTCCGTGGAACAAGTTCTCCTACGGTATCGCGGATCGTGGCGCGTCGATCCGCGTCCCGCACTCCTTCATCAAGAACGACTACAAGGGCTATCTGGAAGACCGTCGTCCGAACTCCCAGGGCGACCCCTACCAGATCGCTTCGCAGATCCTGAAGACGATCTCGGAAGTTCCGACCGCAAAGTCGGCAGCCGCGTAAGTCGCTCCCTAAATTAGAATGACGAACGGCCCGAACGAAAGTTCGGGCCGTTTTGTTTGACCTCTGCGTCCTTTCGCCGCCTTAGAGGATTGGACAAGAGATCGGCAGGATCGGTCTAATACCGGGCGCGCACCTACCCCAATACTTGTCCGCCGTCGCGACATTCGCGACGCTGACGCGACGAGAAAAACAGGGAGCAGCGATCATGTCATATCAAACGACCGCCTTCGTTGCGGCATTCTGCGTGCTGACATTCACGGCAAGCCTTCGCGCGGAGACGACGGAAGAACGTCTGCGTCGCGGTGAAGAGGTTGTTCGATCGCTCAATGCCGGCAGCAGCCAGCCGACCCTCGAAGGCTTGCGCACCGAGTTTCCCTTTCTCGCCGATGCGATCACGGGCTACGCACTCGGCGACGTCTGGGCGCGGCCGGTTCTCGACGCGCGCACGCGACAGCTGGCAGCGGTTGCCGCTTTCGCAGCACTGGGGCATCGGCCGTTCATGAAGATCCATGCGGGCTACGCGCTCAACGCCGGCGTGAAAGAGGAAGAACTAAAGGAGATCGTCTATCTGACGACCGTCCATGCCGGCTTCCCGCGCGCCATCGAGGCTGCGCAGACACTGAGTGAGCTGTTCAAGGAACGCGCACAGAAGCCGGGATCGGCAAAGTGAAAAGAGCATGGGAAAACGGCCGGACGAAAGTTCGGGCCGCTTGTTTTGGCTAACGCCTCTTGCCGTCATGGCCCGGCCATCTACGTCTTCGCTCTCGTCGCCAAGACGTGGATGCCGCTGCGCTTGTCCGGGCTGCGGCAAGACTGGTTGGTCAGCTCCCCGGCGTCCCGACAAGTAGCGCATCCAGCTCCTGCACCTTGGCCTGGCCCGATAGCTTGACCGTGAGAATGAGGTCTCCGGTGTCCGTCGCCAACTGAATGGAATTGATCTTCAGCTTGTATGCGTCGGCCTGGCGCCGCAGGGCTTGCCCGGAAAGTTGTGTCCCGATGTAACCATTGAGCTGAGCGGTCACGGGCGCAATCTTCGACGCAATGGCACTGGCGACCTGACGCTGCCACCCCTTGCGACCATCGCCGACAGTGATGGTGCCGACGCTGAGCTTCACCGAGAGAGCGGTGTTCGAAATCAGGAGGGGAATCGAGATCTGCGCCTGAGCTCCAACCCAGCCGGTGAGGCAATCCGCGAAGTCCCCCGTCGCAGTGAGCACCAGCCCGTTCGGCAACGCCGTCGATCCATTGATCGAAATGCTCTGCAGTCTGCCGCCGCCCTCGAATGGGCTGTGGTTTTTGCAAACAATCTGCTTGTTGATCACCGGCAGCACAGTGTCCATCACCGCCTGGATGTCGCGAACCGCCGCGAACGCCGTCACCGAACCGGTGACAAGATCCGGGCCGAACCTGGTCAGCCCGAGATCGACGCCGCTGCTCAATCGCAATGTCCGATTGCCGATGACATCTCCGATGCCGATCTGAGCGAAGCTTTCAGCAGGCGCACCGAACAGAGCCACAATCACGAAGAACACATTCCAACGCCAGGAATGACGCATACCCACACCCCCAAAAATGAATTTTTCAAACAAGCGACGGCCGGCCGCGTTTGGCCGGGACGTTCCAATATCCGAAAAATCTATCTATGGATGTGTTTCCGGTCAATGCCACTCACGCGTCACACGTGGCCGTAGCCCGCATCAGCGAGCGATATGCGAGGCTATTGCTCCGGTCGACGTGCCGTTGCCGGATGTCGTGACACTCATCCGGCAACATGCTGAAGGGCGAAATGAGAAACGGCCCGGATGGAAGTCCGGGCCGTTTTGTTTTGCGGGCGCGTGCCTCTCGCTCCATCATGACCGGCTTTGTCCCGACCATGATGGAGCGAGGCGGAGCTTCCGTTACGGGAACATCGCCGGCTGATCGATGCCCAGCGTCTCGGCAAAACCGAGTACCAGATTCATGTTCTGCACCGCCTGCCCCGACGCGCCTTTGGTAAGGTTGTCGAGCGTCGAGACAATGATGGCGCGGCCCGGGATACGGTCAGCGGCCACGCCGATGAAGGTCATGTTGGAGCCGCGCACATGCCGCGAATGCGGCGTCTTGCCGAATGGCAGGATGTGAACGAACGGCTCCTTCTCATACTGCTTCACCAGCACCTCGTGGAGATCCTGCGCCGTCTTGCCACGCCGGCCCCGTACATAGATGGTCGAGAGAATGCCGCGGTTCTGCGGCAGCAGATGCGGCGTGAAGCTCACGACCACGTCCTTCCCGGCAGCCTTGGAGAACTCCTGATCGAGCTCCGCCATGTGCCGGTGATGGCCGACGCCATAGGCGTTGAAGCCTTCGGACACTTCGGAGAAAAGCATCTCTTCCTTGGCCGAACGCCCTGCTCCCGTCATGCCGGACTTGGCGTCGATGACGATCTCGTCGGTCTCGATGGCGCGCGCCTTCAGTAGCGGCACCAACGGAAGGATCGCGCACGACGTGTAGCAGCCGGGATTGGCGACGAGCCGCGCCTTCTTGATGTCGCGCCGATAGATTTCGACGAGGCCGTAGACGGCCTCCTTCTGCAGCTCCAGCGCGTGATGCTCGTGGCCGTACCACTTCGCATAGGCTGCTGCGTCCTCAAGCCGGAAGTCGGCAGAGAGATCCACCACCTTGGTCTCCGGCGCTTTGGCCAGGAGATCCTGCAGCACCTTCTGCGTGGTCGCATGCGGTAGCGCGCAGAACACCAGATCGAGGCCGATAGTCGTCCAGTCGACCTGGTCGATGCTCACGAGCGTCGGCAGCTCATAGGGCGCAAATTGCGGGAACACATCGCCCATCGCCTGTCCGGCGCGCCGGTCGGCCGTCAGCAGCACGAGCTCGACCTTGGGATGACGCAGCAGCAGCCGCACCAGTTCGGCGCCAGTGTAACCGGAGGCCCCCAGAATGCCGATTTTCTTCTTGTTGCTCATCCCATAAATCCTTCCGCCTCAGCCATAGCAGTCAAATGTGTCGTCTCTTCCGCAAATAAATGCGGCCGTAATTTGCGCATCGCATCCGCGATCTCGACAGCCGCCGGCTCCGGCCGCATGGCCAGCGAGCTCATGACAGCCAGGTGATCGGCGTCGGACTTGTGCTGGTTGAGCTTGAAGCTCCCCTCCACCTCATCCACCGTCATGACCACGCCGACGATCGCCTTCTTCATCGCATCCAGTCGCCCCGCCGCCATCTTTCCGGACGTCCAGGGCTTCTTCGGCGCGAGCCAGCTTTCGAACCTGGCGCTCAGCGCGTCAAGATGCGGACCGAGTTCGCGATCGGATAGCAGCCGTGCGGGCCCCGTGAGATGCACCGCCTGATAGAGCCAGGTCGGGACCTGATCCGGCGACACATACCAGTCAGCCGAGACATAGGCGTCTGCGCCGGTGATCGCCATGGCCCATGGGGTCACACCGTCCGCGACCTTCAGCAACGGGTTCTGCCGCGCCAGATGAAATGCGAGGCGCGGCGTACCGTCATTGCCGTAGTCCAGGCAGAACGGCAGGGATGCCGCGATCGGCTTGCGGCCGTCCCACGCACAGGCGGTGCCGAATCCACGTGCCTCGGCGAACGCCAAAGCTTGGGTCCGGTCGGTCTGGAATCTGGGCGGCGTATACATGACGGGCTCCTGCTCTTGTGAGGGGCCGTCGGATCAGATCGCGCTTCAGGGGGAGGACTGCCGCGGACCGGATCCGGCGGCAGTGAGAGATCAAAAACGCTTAAGCGCGCATATCTCCACCTGCCGCGAGAATGCGGCGGCGGCTGGCGATGATGCTGGTCGCAAGGTTGATCATGGGCGCCGTCATAAGGCCGTGCCCGCGATCCGTCAAGATCGTCAGAGCACCGGGCTCCACGGCGCCGGTACGATGCGATAGCCATTGCCATCCTTCTCGACGAAACCGTTGGCCGGGAACGGATAGTGGAAGCCCTGCACGCGCATCTTCTCGGCCACCAGCATGTCATAGACCTTACGGCGGGTGGCTTCGGCCTGCACCGGCTCCTGGTCGAAATTCACGTGCCAGCCGGGATTGGCGGCGAATAGCGCCGGAAGGTTGGTGACATCAGACTGGATGAAGACCTTGTCCGATCCGGAAGACAGCACATAGGACGTGTGGCCCGGCGTATGCCCGGTCGAAGCAACCGCCAGCAGCCCCGGCGCGGCGTCCTTGCCCCATTCATAGGGCGTAACCTTCTTCTTCAACCCGGCCTCGAACACCCGCCGATTGTTCTTGAACAGACCGGTCATGCGATCGCCAGCAGCACGACTCATCTCGCCATCGTCCATCCAGAACTTCCACTCGGCTGCCGGCACCAGCACTTCGGCATTGGGAAATGCAAGCACGCCGTCCGCCGTCAGCAGGCCGTTCACATGGTCGCCGTGAAAGTGCGAGATGACGACCATGTCGATCATCTTTGGATCGATCCCCGCCGCCATCATGTTGGTGATGAACTGACCGACATTGCCCTTGGTTGCCGCAAAGGCGCCCGGCCCGTTGCCGGTGTCGATCACGACCAGCTTGCCGCCGGTGTTGATCACCAGTGGCGCATAGAAGTTGGTGATCTGGTTTGTCGGCAGAAATGCCCTGGCGAGCGCGGCATTGATATCATCGCGTTTGACGTTGGAAATATAGGTATCGGCCAGCGGAAACGTCGCTGCACCATCGGAGATGGCGTTCACCTGGATATCGCCGACCTTGTAGCGATAGAAGCTTGGCGCCTGCTTGTCCGCCGGCGGAGCTGAGGCCCTGGCAGAGCCTGTGGCGAGTAATGGAGATGCAGCGAGCGCGGCAGCGCCGGCCAGTGCATGCCGTCGTGACAAATCCATGAGGTCTTCTCCCGTCGCTTTGCATGGTCGCTGTTGGCGCGACTCCAGTACGGAGACTGGCACGGGATGACGACGGAGGCGATGCTCTTTGCGAAGCCAGCCGGCCTGCGCTGCAGCGCAGGCCGGGAAATTGCCAGGCTTCGCTTAGATCACCGGGCTCCATGGCGCCGGCACCAGCCGATAACCGTTGCCATCCTTCTCGACGAAACCGTTGGCCGGGAACGGATAATGGAAGCCCTGCACACGCATCTTCTCGGCCACCAGCATGTCATAGACCTTGCGGCGCGTGGTTTCCGCCTGCGCCGGATCCTGGTCGAACATCAGATGCCAGCCGGGATTGGTGACGAACAGCGACGGATGGTTGGTGACGTCGGACTGAATGAACAACTTGTCACTGCCGGACGACAGCACGAACGATGTGTGGCCCGGCGTATGGCCGACCGTCTCCACGGCGAGCAGGCCCGGCGCGACATTCTTGCCCCACTCATAGGGTGTGACCTTCTTCTTCAGCCCATCGTTGAAGAGCTTGCGGTTGCTGGCAAACAACCCCTTCATGCGGTCGCTGGACGCCTTGGCCAGTTCGCCATCGTCGTTCCAGTACTTCCACTCAGCAGCGGGCACCAGGATCTCGGCATTGGGAAACGCCGGCGTGCCATCGGCAGCCAGAAGCCCGTTCACGTGATCACCGTGGAAATGCGAGATCACCACCATGTCGACGTTCTTGGCGTCGATGCCGGCGGCAGCCATGTTGTTGGCGAACTGGCCGACATTGCCCTTGGTGGCCGCGAGGGCTCCGGGGCCGTTGCCCGTATCGATCACCACCAGCTTGCCGCCGGTGTTGATGACCAATGGAGCGAAATGGATGGTCATCTTGTCCTTCGGCAGGAAGGCCTTGTCGAGCGCGGCGTTGACCTCATCCTTCTTGGCATTGAGCACAAATGTATCGGCCAGCGGAAAGGTGTTGGCGCCGTCGGAGATCGCATTCACCTGCGCATCGCCGACCTTGTAGCGATAGAAGCTCGGCGCCTGCTTATCGGCAGGTGGAGCAGACGCTTTGGCAGAGCCTGCGGTGAGCAACGGAGATGCGGCGAGCGCGGCGGCTCCGGCAAGGGCGTGGCGGCGTGACAGATCCATGATGTTCTCCAGGGTGAAGCAGTGACAGGCGGGGGCTGGCGGAACTATTTACCAGCGTTCGATGACTTCTGCGAGTTGTCGCGGCATGCAGACACCGCGACATGTCAGCCCGTGAACACCTGGGCACCGCGGTTATTCCCCGCCGGATTACTTCAGCTTCCAGAGCCATTCGACAGCGACGGACAGGCCGTCGCCGAACAGCAGAAGCACGCCCGCCCAGATAAAGGCCGACGTGAAGTTGGCGATCTGAAAGCTCCAATACGGCATTTCGAAAATGCCGGCGGCCAGCGGCACCGAGGCCCGCAACGGGCCGAAGAAGCGGCCGATATAGATGCTGGGCACGCCCCACTTCCTGACGAAGGCTTCGCCGCGCGGAAGCAGGTCGGGAAATTTGGACAGCGGCCAGATCTGCGCCACCTGGTCCTTGTATCTGAAGCCGAACCAATAAGAGAGCCAGTCGCCGAGTGCCGCACCGAGAGCACCGGCAATCAAGACCGGCCAGAAGCTGATCCCGCTTGCGCCGACCAGTGCGCCGATCGCCACCAGCGCCCCCCAGGCCGGCAATAGCAGCGAGATGAAGGCGAGCGATTCCCCGAAAGCCAGCAGGAGAACGATCGGCGCCGCCCAGACCTGGTTCTGGCGCACGAATTCGATCAACGCGTGCATCCAGCCTTCCATATGGAGAGTGTTCCTTTACGGCTCTAGCGCCGGCCAGATCGGCCGCGAACCGCTTTAACCTTCAAACGCCCGTCACAGGTAATCCGGCAGCACCGATCACATCAAGTCACAACATCTGAGGGTTCGGCGTGGCGCCCAATGAGTCCGACCGCGGCCTCTCCACACGCAATGGATGCTTCGACCGCGTATCACCAGACATACGAGTGGCGGAGCTCGCGGTATCCTGAACCTTGCGCCAGCTCCGCTGACCAAGATCACAGACCATCTCCCGGATGGCAATTTTTCCGCTGTAGGCCCGCTGACTGCCGGGCTCGACAATCAAAACACGCAAAGGACTGAAGATGATCGGATCGCTGATGATGTGCGTGAGTGCGCTGATATTGCTGATCGGCATGGTCGCCGGCATCGTGATGGGCATTCGCCAGGACTTCCTGCTGAGCCCCGCGCATGCGCATCTCAACCTCGTCGGCGGCGTGCTGCTGTTCCTGTTCGGGTTGTATTACCGCCTGATTCCCGCAGCCGGAAGCTCGCTGCTGGCCAAAATCCAGGGCTCCATGCACATCGTTGGCGGCATCATGTTCCCGGTCGGCATCGGCATTACCCTGCTCGCCAACCACGCCTATATGGCCATTCCGATCGTCGGTTCACTGATCATGCTCGTGGCCATGGCCCTGTTCGTCGTGATTGTGCTACGCACCGAGCGCTCTGGCACGGCGACATAAGCCCCGAGGTCGCAGCCACATTGCCAACCTGAACGTGGCATAGTCACAGCAACGATTCGCCGCGCGTTGCACGGCGCCACCCGAGACAAGACTTTAAGACATATGGCCAAGGCACAGAAATCAAACGCGAAAGCCGATCTTTTCGGCGGCGCCAGCGCACCAAAATCGGCTGCAGCACCGAAGGCGTCCACCCGCTCCGCCAATGCCGAGGACGGCTATACGGCCGCGGACATCGAGGTCCTCGAAGGCCTCGAGCCGGTTCGGCGTCGCCCGGGCATGTATATCGGCGGCACCGATGAAAAGGCGCTGCATCACCTGTTCGCCGAAGTGATCGACAACTCGATGGACGAGGCGCTGGCTGGCCATGCGACCTTCATCGAGGTGGAACTCACCGCCGACGGCTTCCTGTCGGTGTCCGACAACGGCCGCGGCATCCCGATCGACCCGCATCCGAAGCACCCGAAGAAGTCCGCCCTCGAAGTCATCATGTGCACACTGCATGCCGGCGGCAAATTCGACTCCAAGGTCTATGAGACCTCGGGCGGCCTGCACGGCGTCGGCGTCTCCGTCGTCAACGCCCTCTCCTCGCTGCTCGAGGTCGAGGTCGCGCGTAATCAGCAGCTCTACAAGATGACATTCGCCCGCGGCATTCCGCAGGGCAAGCTGCAGGATCTCGGCAAGGTCAACAACCGCCGCGGCACCCGCGTGCGCTTCAAGCCGGACACCGAAATCTTCGGCGCCAAGGCAGCCTTCAAGCCGCAGCGCCTGTTCAAGATGGCGCGCTCCAAGGCCTATCTGTTCGGCGGCGTGAAGATCCGCTGGAAGTGCGATCCGGAACTGCTCAAGGGTATTGAGGAAGTCCCGGCCGAGGATGAATTTCACTTCCCCGGCGGCCTCAAGGATTATCTCGCCGCGGCGATCCATGCCGACACACTGGTGCATCCGGAGATCTTCTCCGGCAAATCCGGCCGTAACGGCGCCCATGGCGCTTGCGAATGGGCTGTCGCCTGGACTGCGGATGCCGACGGCTTCATGTCGTCCTACACCAACACCGTGCCGACGCCGGACGGCGGCACCCATGAATCCGGCATGCGCAGCGCCATGCTGCGCGGCCTGAAGGATCACGCCGAGCGTGTCGGCCAGGGCAAGCGCGCTGGTACGATCACATCCGAAGACGTGATGGTAGGCGCCGCCGTCATGCTCTCGGTGTTCGTGCGCGAACCGGAATTCCAGGGCCAGACCAAGGACCGCCTCGCCACGGCAGAAGCCCAGAAGATTGTCGAACAGGCCATCAAGGATCCGTTCGACCACTGGCTGTCCGGCAACCCGGTGCAGGCCAACAAGTTGCTTGAATTCGTGCTGGAGCGCGCAGACGAGCGTTTGCGCCGCCGTGCCGAGAAGGAAACCTCGCGTAAGACCGCAGTGAAGAAGCTGCGCCTGCCCGGCAAGCTGGCCGACTGCACCAACACAGCCACCGAAGGCTCCGAACTGTTCATCGTCGAGGGTGACTCGGCAGGTGGCAGCGCCAAGCAGGCGCGTGACCGCAAGACGCAGGCCATCCTGCCGCTGCGCGGCAAGATCCTGAACGTCGCCTCGGCGACCAAGGACAAGCTTACGGCCAACGCACAGATATCAGACCTGATGCAGGCGATCGGCTGCGGCACCGGTGCACAGTATCGCGAAGAAGATCTGCGCTATTCGCGCATCATCATCATGACCGACGCCGACGTTGACGGCGCTCACATCGCATCGCTGCTCATCACCTTCTTCTACCGCCAGATGCCGCATCTGATCGACGAAGGACATCTCTATCTCGCAGTGCCGCCGCTCTATCGGCTGACCCATGGCAGCAAGACCGTCTATGCGCGCGACGATGCGCACAAGGACGCCCTGCTGAAGAGCGAGTTCAACGCCAATGCCAAGGTCGATGTCGGCCGCTTCAAAGGCCTGGGCGAAATGATGCCGGCGCAGCTCAAGGAAACCACCATGGACCCGGCGAAGCGCACGCTGCTTCGGGTTCAGCTGCTGACCGAAGACCGCGAAGGAACCGCCGATTCCGTGGAGCGCCTGATGGGCTCGAAGGCCGAAGCCCGCTTTGCGTTCATCTCGGACAAGGCAGAATTTGCCAACGAGGAATTGCTGGACGTCTAGGATTGTCAGCGGGCATCGCTTGGTGTCGGCCTGATCGGGCTGGCGCTCGTGCGGCGCTGACGCCCTCTTCCATCTTCCCGCCAGTCTTGCGATGATCGTCCCAGGCGCGCCACAGAACGCGTCAGGAACAAGCATGCGGGGCGGACATCTTGACCAGCAATCTCTTCGATCTCATCGGCCGGGTCGCCATCGTCACCGGCGGCAATACCGGCATCGGCCTTGGCATGGCGCGCGGGCTGGCGAATGCCGGTGCCACCCTCGTGATCGCCGATCGCAACCGCGATAATGCTGCTTCGGCAAAAGCCGAACTGGAGACGTCCGGACATCCGGTGCTCGCACTGACGACCGACGTTACCGACACCAACTCGATCGCGCAGATGGCGTCCGCGACGTTGAGCGCGTTCGGCCGCATCGACATTCTCGTGAACAATGCCGGCATCAGCCTGTCCGCACCGATTGAAGAGATGGCGCTGGCCGACTGGCAGAAGGTCATCGACGTCAACATGACTGCGCCTTTCATCTGCGCCCAGGCTGTCTACCCGGCGATGAAAGCTGCAGGCCGCGGCAAGATCATCAATATCGCCTCGGTACTGGCCACGCTCGGCGCCGGCGGCGCGGCGAACTACGCATCAAGCAAAGGCGGCATTCTGCAATTCACCCGCGCACTGGCGACGGCCTGGGCTGCGGACAACATCCAGTCCAACGCCATCCTGCCAGGTTGGATCGACACCGACCTGACCAAACGCGCCAGGGAAATCCGACCCGAACTGCACGATCGCATTCTCGGGCGTGTACCGGCGCAACGTTGGGGCAGGCCTGATGATCTTGCGGGCGCGGCCGTGTTTCTGGCCAGCGGGGCTTCCGACTTCGTCAACGGCGCCGCGCTCACGGTCGATGGCGGCTTTTCAATTCAAGGCTGATACAATGAGGACAACACCATGACTGCAGGACTGTTCGATCTCTCCGGCAAAGTGGCCGTCGTCACCGGTGGCAATGGCGGCATCGGGCTCGGCATGGCGCGGGGTCTGGCGCAGGCCGGTGCCACCATCGCCGTGGTCGGACGCAACCAGACGAAGTCCCAGGATGCCGTCGCGGAATTGACCGAGAGCGGCGCCAAAGCGGTCGCCATTGCGGCCGATGTAACCGACAAGACCGCTGTCGATGGAATGATCGCGGGCGTGCTGAAAGAACTCGGCCGTATCGATATCCTCATCAACAATGCCGGCATCAACATCCGCAAGCCGCCGCACGAGATCTCACTCGACGAATGGGACAGCGTGATCAAGACTAATCTCACCAGCGCCTTCGTCTGTTCGCAGGCGGCGCATCCGGCGATGAAGGCCGCGGGCGGTGGCAAGATCATCAATATCGGATCGATGCTATCGATCTTTGGCGCGTCTTTCGCGCCCGCGTATGCCGCTAGCAAAGGCGGCATTGTGCAGTTCACCCGCTCCTGCGCCGTCGCCTGGGCGCCTCACAATATTCAGTGCAACGCCGTGCTACCGGGCTGGATCGATACCGAACTGACACAGAATGCGCGCCGTGAAATCGATGGCCTGCATGACAAGGTGCTGGCACGAACACCCGCCGGCCGCTGGGGTGCATCGGGTGATTTCGCGGGCATTGCCGTGTTCCTGTCGTCTCGCGCGTCTGACTTCGTCACTGGAACGGCAATCCCCGTGGACGGCGGCTTCTCGGTGCAGGGATAGCCTCTCCTACGCTTCCGGCGACTGCACGTGCTCGGGTCGTACGCCAATCGCCAGGAAGCGCGCGGTCAATCCCTGCAGCACAGGAAACGCGCTGACCAAGCGCATGATCAGCGGCGGCGTCAGCGGCTGACCGCCCGGAGCCAGCGCCCGGCTGATGATGTTGTTCTGCATCATCACTTGCATGCCCTGCGTGGCCCGCATCGGGAATTCGCGGCGGCGCCGTACAGCGTCGAGATCGTCCTCGGTCACCGGTCCCTTCGCAAGCTTTGCTGCCAGCAGGTTGGCGGTCGCAACGGCATCCTGAACCGCAATGTTCACACCGACGCCGCCAACCGGCGACATCGCATGCGCGGCGTCGCCAATGCACAACAGCCCCGGCCGTGTCCAACGCGTCAGCCGATTAATCGCGACGGTCAGGAGCTTGACGTCATCCCAGCTCGTGAGGTCACCGATATGCGCACCCAGGGTCGGCGCCAGACGTGACGTCTCGGCACGGAAAGCCTCCAGTCCGCGCGCCTTGATCTCCTCATAGCGCCCCTTGGCGATCACGTAAGCGCATTGCCAGTAGTCGCCGCGATCGATGGTCACCATCATCTTGCCGGGCTCGAGCCGCGCGAACACGCTTTCGGTCTCCGGGCCCTTGGCGACGCGAAACCACAGGACGTCCATCGGCGCACCGATGTCCTCGACCTCAAGCTTAGCTGCCGGTCGCACGATCGAATGCCGGCCGTCGCAGGCCACGGTCAGATCGGCACGAATCTCGACCGGCCCCTGCTCCGTGATGGCCTTGACGCCGACCACCTGCTCGCCCGACCAGATGAGATCGGTCGCCTCGGTGTTCATCATCACCTTGAGACACGGATAGCGTTGCGCCTTGTCGCGCAGGAAATTGAGGAAATCCCACTGCGGCATGAAGGCGATGAACGGATATTTCGCGCTGGTGCGGCTGATGTCGGCGATGCGCAGCTGGTGCGTTCCGAAGAAGCCGTCCATTTTCTGAATACGATCGTGCTTGATCTTCAGAAAGTCGTCGATCAGGCCAAGCTCGTCCATCACCTGCAATGTCGATGGATGCACGGTGTCGCCGCGAAAGTCGCGGAAGAAGTCGGCGTGCTTCTCGAGGACAATCGTGTCGATACCGGCACGGCCGAGCAGATAGCCGAGCATCATCCCGGCAGGGCCGCCGCCGACGATGCAGCAGCGCGCAGTCAGCGAGTTCTCGTGCGCGCCTGCAGTCATTCGCTTCTCCTCAAGCTCCAAATTGCAACTTGAGCGAGACTGCGAGGGTCCGTCAACGGAAAACGCCGCGCCTCTAGGCTACGAGGATCGGCGTGCTTTGGAATGTCAGCATCCGCCAACGGTCATCACGGCGGATCCAGACGACTGTCGTTCGGCTGTTGAGCTTTCTCAACTGCCCGGCGATCGTGACTTCACCCGTCATACGGCCCGTCACAAGCGCTGCCGGACCAACAATGCGAATATCCTGATCCAGAAAATTCAGTTCGTGATACAGATAATGATGGTTGTCGAGCTTGGCGATATAGTCCGCCATGGTGTCAACTTCGGCATTCGAATGCGTGTAGGCCAGCTCTTCGGCAAAAAGCTCTTCGAGTTCTGGTACATCCGATCTCAGCATCGCCTGCCGGCGGCGTTCTTCGAGCTCTTTGATGTCAGCGATGACTTTGGTTCGCAGGGCGGTGTCGATCATGCTCATCGATTTCCAGAACGTCGAAAGCTCTTGATTTCCGATACGCTGCCGTCGCGGAAGGTCAATTCGACTGAAACAAACTTCGTGGTGGCAGGGATCTTGATGTAGGGTTCGGCACCAGCTGGTGTCGCGATCGGGTCGTGCAGATCGCAAGGCGGGAATTTCAGAACCTTGTCCGGCATGGCACTGTCGATGCCTACGCGAGCTTCGCGAATGGCGCAGCGATACGACATCAGGTGCGTATAGTACATCAACGGCGTGTTGTAGCCGCCGAAAGCAAGCCAGCTTCCCGCCGTCATGTCGAGAATCTTGCGCTGATCGCGAACCAGCGCAGCCTCCGGATCGAAGCGGATCGGGAACGGCCCCTGCATCTCGCCGTTCGCGTCGATGTAACGCAGATAGATCGTCGCTGCCGCGGCATCGGCATCGAGCTGGATCGCCGGATTCGGCATCCGCTTGCGCGTGCGCGGATCGAGCGTGTCCATGAAGCCGGTCTCGCGGAAACTACCCGCCTCGCCCATTCGCCAGGAGATTCCCAGCGTCGGATCGGCGATCGAGAACATCACGGTCCAGCCACCATTGTGGCGCGAGAAGCTGGCGATCGGTGCATTCACCGCATCGTTGGCCGGCGGCAGTTGCGGAATGTTGACAGGCGGCAGCGCAGCGACCTGCTGCAGCGGTTCGGCCGGCCGCACGTCGGCCTGTTTGAGCGCAACACCGTTGAGAAAGACGTCATCGACCATCTGGTCGAAATACACCGGCACCTGACGGTGCTTCACGGTCTCCGCCATCTCGCTGACGGTCCGCCGGGTGCGCTGCGCGACCTGCACAAGGTTCAGCGATGGCTCCTGCAACTCCTTGATGAATGCGCGCGTGAAGACCGAATTCGGGTCGGTGTCGTTGTTCGACAAACGATCCAGTGCGGTCTGCCGCGGCCCTGCAGAAAAGATCGAGAAGACGCCTTCCGGAAGCGTCGTCATCGGGGCGAGGCCGCCGCTGCCGGCCACTGCACGGGTGCCAGCGCGCTCGAATGGATTGTTGCGACAGGCATCGAACACCAGAATCGACGTCCGCGCGCCGCGCATCTGCAGGCGCGTCACGATACGGTCGGCGAGGATTGCGGAGTCGCGCACCAGTTCCTCTTGCCCCTCGGTGGCGGCAGGAACGTCCGTCGGCAGCAGAAAATTCTGGCCGGCGATCTCGAAGCCGTGACCAGCAAAAAAGAAAAAGGCCGTGTCGCCTTTTTCAATCGCCGAATCGAAAGCAAGCAAGGATTGACTGAAGGCCTGCCGGGTCTGGTTCTCGGCCACCATGACGCTAAAGCCGAGACCCTTGAGGGCATCGCCGATACTGCGGGCATCGTTCACAGCCTTTTGCAGCTTCGGCACGTTGCGGTAGTCGTTGTTGCCGATCACCAGCGCCACGCGTTTCGCCGCAAAAGCCGGCGCCGCCGAAAGTGCTGCCGCCGCCAGCGCCGCTAGCAGGATCAAAAACCGTCGCATTGTTCTATCCCCGCCCCGCCAGCGCATTTATCTCTATGGTGGCTCGACCGCGTGATTGTCTGCCTTGGTCGAGGCAAGACGGCGGCCGGTTCAAACCGAGGTCTAACCGTTACAGGTAGTTTTGTCTTGCCCACACAAGCAGATCATCCGCCCTCACATTGCAGGACATTGCCACAAATTCTGCCTTAATCTCCATTAGCCCGAGCCAAATCAAAGTCAGGAGATCGACGTGAAGTCACTGGTCCTCGCAGCCGCGCTGCTGCTTCCTACCATCGCACTCGCCCAGGATGCAGCCCCCGCTCCTGCAGCCAAGGCTGCACCGGCCGGCAAACCAAAACACGCACCGGTGGCCGCCAAACCGGCACAGACCACGCCGGACGTGTTGGCCATCACCCAGATTATCGCTATTCGCCAGGTCGACCCGGCGACCTATGAGATCGACGCCCGCCTGCAGAGCGGTAGCGAGGTGCATCTGCGCATGAATGCGTTCGTGATGCAGAATCTCGGCATGCAGCTTGGCACCTACGGCAAGTGATCCAGCGCTGGTATCATTTCCTCGGACGCCGGCCGACAGGCCTGATTCGGTAAATTTGTATGGATATGCGCCGGCCATCCATGGTCGGCGGGTGTCTCAACGAGGTCGGCGACAGCGCGCTCGATCTCGCGATCTTGTGGATAAAGAATACAGGGCAAATCCTCGACATGTTTGCCCTGAACTATGCTAAGCGACATATCACAGGGTTCGGACGAGATCCGGGGAGCTAGCTAATCAAATCGCTACTCCTGCTACAGGCAACCAACGTCAGGAAGCGCGCTTCAGGAACTTTGCGTTCCTCCGTAGCTTGGCGATTTGAGGATGGGATTTTTTAGACTGTAAGATTTCAGGCAGTTTTAATCACCCGCCCGAAGCCTACTACGACTGGATACCTGACGACCAATGGCAAAGAAGATGATTACGCCCGGGCACGATCTATTGCTCCGGGTCAACCAGGCATTTCTCGACCACGGCTATGCCGGCCTGTCGATGGTCGGCCTCGCGCGAGAATGCGGTTTCACGCAGCGCGCGCTCTATTACTATTTCAGCAACAAGGAAGAAGCGTTTCGTGCCGGGGTCGCCCATCGCAACGAGGTTGCGATCGCACAGGCGCTGGAAGCCGGCAAGAAGATCCGCGAAAGCGGCGGCAGCGCGCTCGACATCATGGCCACGATCATTGATCTGCGCTACGGCGAGACCCGCCGCATGCTGACCTTCTCGCCGCATACCGTCGAGCTCAATGCGGAAGCCTTTCGGCGCTGCCGCGATCTCATGATCGAGTCCGCGATCGCCTTCCAGGCCGAGCTGGAAAAGCTGATCATCGATTTCCACTACAGCAAGCTGCTGATCCTGACCGGCCGTTTTACGGCCGCACAGATCGCGCAGGCGCTGGCCGATGGCGGCCGGGCTGTCAATCAGGCGCTCCCTCCGATCGCAGCGAATGACTTCTCGGCGCGCTATCGGCAGACCTGCGAGATGATCCTGTATGGCTGCGCGGCAACGCCGACGCAGATCTGACACGCTGCGGTTCGCCGCACACCCTCCCCCTCGACTCATCGCGTTTCATCGACATATGGTCCGCGCGGGCTGCGGACGACGCGCATAGCGTTACCGCTGTGAGAGGCGGGGCTTCAGATGGACGACCAGATGCGGACGCACGGGGCGCTGGATAGTGCTGCCGCGCTGACCATTGCGGCACGGCTCGACCGGCTGCCTGTTTCCCCCCTTCATCTCGGCATCTTCGCGCTCTGTGCCTTCGGCCTATTCGCTGACATTGCCGAAGTGGCGCTCAGCAACGCCTTTTCCGGCATATTTCTCGCACCGCCCTACAGCATCTCGCGAAGCGAACTCTCGCTGTTGTTGGCCTCGGTCTTTGCCGGCGGCGCCGTTGGTGCGCCTGTGTTCGGCTGGGTTGCGGATCGCTATGGCCGCCAAATCGCCCTGCAGAGCGCGCTCGCCGTCCTGGCGCTGAGTTCGCTGGCTGTCGCAGCCAGCCGCGATGTCGCGACGATGACGGCATTCCGCTTCATCTCCGGCCTCGCCATCGGCGGTTATCCGCCTTTGACATCGGCCTATTTGTCGGACCTCCTGCCGCCCCGACGCCGTGGCCTCTTGATGATGCTGTGCGGCGCCCTGGCCTTTCTCGGCGCACCGGCGATCATCCTGATGATCCGCTGGCTGACACCGATCGCGCCATGGGGCATCGAAGGCTGGCGCTGGGCTTTGATCTTCGGCAGCGCCTGCTCGGCGTTGACGGCGCTGTTGTTCTTTCTGGTGCCGGAATCGCCGCGTTGGCTCGCATCGGTCGGACGCAACGCCGAAGCTGATGCCGCCTGCCGCCGCTTCGAGGCGTCTGCTCGCCATCCATCGCCGCTGGTGACCTCCGCTCCTGAAACCGTAGCCGCGGGATCCAGCGGTTTCCGGGCCCTCGCCCGAGACCCAACCAGCCTGCGCCGCACGGCGCTGCTTGCCGCGCTTTACGTCCTGGGCCCATGGGCCACGATCGGTTTCCCGCTGCTCAGCGCCGCCGTGATGGTGCAGAAAGGCTTCCATGTCAGCGAGTCGCTGCTATTCGCGGGGCTCACGATGTTCGGCCCGTCCATCGGCATCGCGGCTGCCTCCGCCTTCGTCGATCGCATTCCCCGACGGTTGTCGCTGATCGCCTGCGCCACGGTGATGATCGCAACCGGCCTCACTTTCGCGATCAGCACGGTCCTGACGCCGCTCATCGTTACCGGCATCGTGTTCAACCTCGCCAGCGCGGTCTACAGCGCTGTGCTCAGTCTCTATGCGGTCGAACTGCTGCCGACGCATCTGCGCGCCTCGGCCACTGCTGGCGCATGGGGGCTGGGCCGCATCGTATCCGCATTTGTCCCCGTTGCGCTGTTACCGCTGCTCGGCAGCCACGGCGCCATTGCGATGTTCGCCGTGATCTCCACAGCGCTGCTGCTGAGCGGCGCGCTCATCGCCATTGCCGGCCCACCTGGCCGCGAGCGCAGGCCAGTGCAGTAACGTCGGGCAAAGCGTTTTCAGCGCCGCGGCAGACCTGCCTCGACCAGAACCTTGCGCACGCGCGCCTCAGCCTCAAGATAGACCGGACTGGTATTCTCGGTCGGCGGGCCGATATTTTCGGCAGTCGCTCCTGGCCGTAGCGCGAGCCCTCTGGCAATCATCGCTTGCGCATCGGCATGACGTCCGAGCCGCTGATAGGCCACCGCCAGCATGAAATGCGTTCGCCCGCTACCTTGCGTGACGGCAAGCGACCGCTCCAGCCAGCGCACAGCCTCCTCATCGCGTTCGAGACAAACAAGACTGAAACCCGCGCCCAGCAACCACGTCCAGCGTGACACGGTCGGCGTGTCATACTGATCGGCCAGCTTGAAATTCGTCAGCGCATCCTCGAAGCGCCCGAGGAAGGTCTGGCCAAGGCCGATGTGATAGATCGCCAGCCCGTTCCAGGGATCGAAGGACAGTGTTCGCGCGCAGGCAACGAGGCTGTCGACAAATCGGTTGGTTGCACTGAGCAGGCGGCAATAGCTTTCCAGCACTGGCACATAGGTCGGCTTCGCCCGCAACACGCGTTCCATCATCGCCTGTGCGTTCTGTCTCACGCTTTCGCGTTCATGCGGTTCGTACCAGACCATCTGGATGCCACGCAGTTGCAGCGCTGCGAGCGCCGCCTGCACATCGACATCGTTGGGATTATCGGCCAGCGCCTTTTCGAGCATGACTTGCGCGGCACGGAAACGCTCGCGCGAGGTTTGCACGATCGACGCGGTCGCCTGTTCAACGGCAACCTTCGCGCTGCCCGATGCGCCTTTGACACCCGGCACGGCATCGTTGAGAATCGCATTGATGCGCAGCGCCAGCGGATGGCCGACTGCAGCGGCGAGCCGCGACTGCTGAAGACCCGCGTCGGCATCGCCGCTGGCGACATTGATGTCGGATGTCCAGGCGATCTCCCCGCTCGCACTGTCGATCATGCGGGCGCGGACCAGCCACCCCCGCTCCTCTTTCTGCAATTCGGCATTGACCACGTAGTCCGCCAGCAACGGGCGCGACGACACCGGATCGAGCGATGCGCGCGCCGTAACCTGCTCCGGTGTGACCACGCGGATATTCTCGATCCGCGCGAGGCCCGCACCCAACCGGTCGGTGACGCCCACCGCCATGGCGCGCACATCCGGGTCGCCATTGGTGGTCACGACCGGCAGCAATGCGATGGCCGGTCGCGACCGTACCAGAACCATCCCTCGGTTGAAGAACGGGACGGCGACTGCCAACCCACCGATCGCGACGATACAGATGGCAGCAACAGCCGCGCCTGCCATCCGCCAGCGCCGTTCAGGCGAGCGCCGCGATGGCTGCTCGGAAACGACGGCCTCGCCCTGCGGCATGCTCGTCTCTGCGACTTCGACCTCGGCGTATTCGTCCGTCAGCGGGACCACCTGCTCGGCCTCAACCGCAGGTGGCATAACCGGAAGGACGTTCTCCGGCCGCGTCACATCCGCCTCGAACAAATAACCGCGCCCGGAAATATTGCGGAGAATTTGGCGCCGCCCATCGCCAAGCGCGGCACGGATTTCGCGGATGCACTGGAAAAGGCTGTCTTCGCCGACGTGAACACCCGGCCAGAACCGCTCCATCAGCTCCTGTTTGGTTACGACGCGACCAGCGTTGCCCGCGAAAAATACCAGCATATCAAATGGCTTGGGCCGAATCTTGATGACATCGCCATCCGACCGGCGCAACTCGGCGCGCTGCAAATCGATGATGAAATCAGCAAAGAAGATCACAGACGTCCCCGCAAAATCGACGCGCTCTCTGCCATGAAATGGCCGGGCCACGCCAGCCCCACGGTATCCTTCGAAGATATCAGAAAATCTTCAGAAGATAGCGTGCTGTTATTGGGTGCACTTCAGGACTCCGGCCGCTCCGGTATGGGAGAGAGGCATCGTCGGGAGTGCGGGGGTCATAGACTTGTTGAAGTGGGACGACGCCGGGGCCATTGCTGGCAAGCGATTGATTTTGCTCGCAGTTGCGGCCGTCTCCAGCACCGGCCTGTCTAATCCGGGCCGCGCGCAGGACGCCACCTGGAGCACCACGCCTGCGACCTCTAATTTCGCCGATGGCAACAACTGGATCGGCGGATCGCGGCCGACGCAGGATACAGGCTCGGCCTTTTTCGGCGCATCGACCATCACGGACCTGCAGTCGGCCGCGAACAACCGATGGCATAACCTCACGCTGAACGCCGATGCGGGCGACTACACGCTGACCTTCAGCAATTATCTCCAGCTCAAGACCGCTGGGGTGATCATCAACGGCGGCAGCCTCACGCTCAAAACCACGAGCGGCGGCCTGATGGAGTTCGTCGGCACGGCTTCCGCCGGTACAGCCAACATCGTCAATGACGGCAGATTGGGCTTCTATGGAAACTCCACCGCCGGGGACGCCAACATCACCAATAACGGAACGCTGGAATTCCGTTCCTCAACAGGCGGGACTGGCGGCAACGCCGCCTTGACCAACAATGCGGGCGCCCTTTTCGAAATCATATACAGCGTCGCGACGCCCAGCGATGCCAAGACCCGGATCGGCTCCCTTGCAGGCGCGGGCCTGATCTATCTGGGCGGGGGTGAACTCACCATCGGCAGCAACGGGCGCGACACGACGTTCGCCGGCGAGATCAGCGACTGCGGCGCAGGTGGCTTCTCTTGCAACGCCGGGGGAAGCAACTACGGCTTGCCCGGCTCCATTGTCAAAACCGGCATCGGCACGCTGACCCTGTCCGGCGCCAACACCTATACCGGCGGCACCACGCTGGCCGGCGGCACCCTCAGCGTCTCCTCCGACGCCAATCTCGGTTGGACAGGGGGCGGGCTGACTTTCACCGGCGGCACGTTACGGACCACGGCGGGCTTTTCCTCCGGCCGCAATATCGCGCTGGGCACCGGCGGAGGCATTTTGCAGGTCGATACCGGGACTTTGGAATTGTCCGGCACCATCTCCGACAGCGGCGCCACGCCGGGCGGCCTGACCAAGCGCGGCGCCGGCACGCTGTTGCTGTCGGAGAGCAGTAACGACTATAGCGGCCTGACGTCGATCGAGGCCGGCACGCTGCAGGTGGGCGCGACTGGCCTGCCGAGCATGAACAGCCGCCACGATATCGCAGCAGGCGCGACCTTCGATCTCAATGGCAGCCTGTTCGCCGCCATCGGCTCCCTCACCGGCGCCGGCACGGTGACCACGACGGCGGGCGATGCGCGGCTCGTCACCGCGATGGACAATACGACGGCCACCTTTGCCGGAACGATCAAGGACGGCACAGCCGGGAAGATCGAAGTCTGGATCGGCGGCTTCGGCAGCACCGGCACGGCGATCTTCACCGGCGCCAATACCTATACCGGCGGCACCGTCATCTGCGATTGCGCCACGCTGCAGCTCGGCAATGGCGGCACCACGGGCTCCATCGTCGGCGATGTCGACAATGGGGGCACGCTGATCTTCAACCGCTCCAACAGCTACACGTTTGCCGGCGTCATCAGCGACAGCGCCGGCACCGGCAAGGTGATCCAGGCCGGCGGCGGCAACACCATCCTCACCGGCCAAAGCACCTATACGGGCGAGACCGTCGTCAATGCCGGCACACTCAGCGTCAACGGCTCCATCGCCCCGTCGTCGCTCACCACGGTGAATGCGGGTGCAACGCTCGGCGGCACCGGCACTGTCGGCAACACGCTCATCAATGGCGGCATACTGGCGCCCGGCAATTCCATAGGCACGCTGACCGTCGCCGGCAATCTCGTGCTGACAACCGCCGCGACCTATCTCGTGGAAGTTTCCGGTGCAGCGGCCGACAGGACCATCGTCACCGGCAATGCCACGCTGGCCGGCGCACTGGTGATCCGGCCAGACGCCCGCCTGTCCGCGACCACCACTTACACGTTTCTCACCGCAGCCGGCATCAGCGGGGCATTCGACACAGCGACCGTGATCGGCAATTTCGCGCGCAATCCGCGCTATAGCCTCATCGGCGGCAATCTGCAGCTCACCCTCGATCCGGGCTGGCTGTCGCCTGTGCTGCCCGACGCCGCCACTACCAATCAGCGCAATGTCGCAGCGGCCGTCGACAATGCCCTGAACGGCGGCAACGCGCTGCCGGCCGGATTGAATGCGCTGTTCAATCTCGGCGGCAACGACCTGCTCAGGGCGCTGAGCCAGGCCTCCGGCGAAACCGGTGTGGGCCTGCAGCAGACGAGCATGCGGGCGATGAATCTGTTTCTCGGCGTGATGACCGATCCCGGCATTGCCGGTCGTACCGGGCTTGCGCCCATTTCAGGTGCCAGCGCCTTCGCGGGTGAGGCCCTCGCTTATGCGCCGCGTGGCAGCAAGCGCAGCGCATCGGAGCGCGACGCCTTTGGTCTGGTGACCAAGGCCGCACCGCGCGCGCCTGTGTTCGATGCGAGCTGGAATGTCTGGGCCGCCGGCTTCGGCGGATCGCAGACCACCGACGGCAACACCGCGATCGGCAGCAACACCACGACCTCGCGCACCTATGGCTTCGCAGTGGGCGCCGACTATCTGTGGGCGCCGCAGACGATCGCCGGCTTCGCGCTGGCCGGTGGCGGCACAACGTTCTCCGTGGCGAATGGCGGCACCGGGAGTTCGGACCTGTTCCAGGCCGGCGCCTATCTCCGGCACACCACCGGCTCCGCCTATCTCACCGCTGCCGCAGCCTATGGCTGGCAGGACGTCACCACCGACCGATCCGTCACCGCCGCCGGCTTCGACCGCCTGCGCGGGCGCTTCCATGCCAACGCCTTCTCCGGCCGCGTCGAACTCGGCAATCGCTTCAACGAGCCATATCTTTTCAACGAGCCATGGACCAATGGCGTCGGCCTCACGCCCTATGCCGCCGTGCAGATCACCGCGCTCGATCTGCCCGCTTATGCGGAAAGCCTGGTCGCCGGCACCGGCAACTTCGCCCTCGCTTATGATGGCAAGACCGTCACCGCACCGCGCACCGAACTCGGCCTGCGCGCCGACAAATCCTTCGCCCTCGATGGCGCATTGCTGACCCTGCGCGGTCGCGCCGCCTGGGCGCATGACTACCAGAACGACCGCACGCTGCAGGCGACTTTCCAGGCGCTGCCGGGCGCGAGCTTCGTCGTGAATGGCGCGATGGCCGCGCGCGACGCAGCCCTTACCTCCGCCTCAGCCGAAGTCACATGGCAGAGCGGCTTCTCGCTCGCTGCGACCTTCGAAGGCGAATTCTCCGATACCACGCGCAGCTACGCCGGCAAGGGCGTGGTGCGTTACACATGGTAATGACAGTGAAGAAGCTACGCGCAGCGCTACTCGCAGCGTCCGTTCTTACTCTGGCCTCGGCGCTGCCAGCGATGGCGCAAACGACGTGGGTCGCCCATCCCGGCTCAAATAATTTCTTCGATGCAGGCAACTGGAGCAGCGGCGTGCCCGGTGGCAGCGACACAGCCTATTTCGGCGTGTCGGACACGACAACGATCACGCATGACAACGTCGTTGGCGGCGGTGGTGGCTATACATACGCTGGCGCCTGGGTATTCAATGCGGGCGCATCTAACTACACGATTACAAATACCAACGGATTCCTCAACTTCTTCGGCGGCGCGGGCATCGTCATCAATGGTGGCAGCCTCACACTGGTCAACAACGGCGTCCTCGTCATGAGCAGCAGTTCCTCTCTCGGAACGGCGACGGTCAACAATAACGGTTCATTGGAGTTTTACGGATCAAGCACCGCGGGAAATTCGATCATCAACGGTGGAGCAAGTTTCTATCAAGGCAGCACGGCGGGCAACGCGATCATTACAAGCGCCGGGATCGACGGGATATATTTCTGGGACAACTCCACCGCCGGCAATGCACAGTTGATCAACAAGGGCTGGTTGGGAGTTGATATCTCCGGGAGCACCGGTCCCAATGGCGACCACAAACTGAGCGCCGGCTCGATCGAAGGCTCAAGCGCTTTCAAACTTGGCGCCAATGAATTGACGGTCGGCAGCAACAATCTGTCCACCACCGTCAGCGGCGCGATCACCGATGGCGGCAACGGCGGCGGCACAGGCGGATCGCTGGTGAAGATCGGCACCGGCACGCTGACGCTGACCGGCACCAACACCTATACCGGCAGCACGACGATCAGTGCCGGCACATTGCAGATCGGCGATGGCGGCGCCGGCGGTTCGGTGGCCGGCAACATCGTCAATAACTCTGCGCTCATCTTCAATCGCTCGGACAATTCCACCTATGGCGGTGTCATTAGCGGTAGCGGTACGGTGGAGAAGCTCGGCGCCGGCACGCTGACGCTCACCAGCGCCAGCACCTATACCGGCGCCACCACGATCACCGCCGGCACCCTCGAGATTCTCGGTAGCATCGCATCGAGCGTGATCACCAATTACGGCCAGTTGACTTTCCTCGGCAATACGACAGCCGGCAGCGCGGTCATTACCAATAGCGGCACGGTGCTGTTCGACGGCAACTCCACCGCCGGGAATGCGCAACTGATCAACAACGCGCCTGGTGCGGTGGTCAACTTCTTTACCCCGGGCCCGGCCAGCGACGGCAGGATCAGCGCCGCCTCCATTGCCGGCAGCGGCCGCTTCGATCTCAACAGTGTCGAACTGACGGTCGGCAGCAATAATCTGTCGACCACCGTCACCGGCGTTCTCACCGGCACTGGCACTGCTACCGGGCAATCGCTGGTCAAGACCGGCACTGGCAAGCTCATGCTCTCGGGCATCAACACCTATACCGGCGCAACCGTCGTCGATGCCGGCACGCTCAGCGTCAACGGCTCGATCGCGGCCTCGTCGCTCACCACCGTGAATGCAGGCGCGACGCTCGGTGGCACCGGCACCGTCGGCAACACCACGATCAATGGCGGCACGCTGGCGCCCGGCAATTCCATCGGTACGCTCACCGTGCAGGGCAACCTCGTTCTCACCTCGGCCTCAAGCTATATGGTCGAAGTTTCGCCCGCCGCTTCCGATCGTACCAATGTCACCGGCACCGCGACGCTTGGCGGTGCGACGGTGCAGGCATCTTTCGCATCCGGCAGCTATGTCGCGAAGAAATACACGATCATCAGTGCGGACGGCGGCCTCGGCGGTTCCACCTTCAGTTCGTTCGTCACCACCAATCTGCCGGACGGTTTCAGGTCGTCGCTCAGCTATGACGGCAACAATGCCTATCTCGATCTCGAAATGATTTTCGCGCGCCCGGCCACAGCAGGCGCCGGCGGCAATCAGCAGGGCGTCGGCAATGCGCTGGTGAACTACTTCAATGGCAACGGCGGCATCCCGATGGTCTATGGCGGGCTGACGGCGAACGGTCTCACCCAGGTCTCCGGCGAGACGACGACGGGATCCCAGCAGACGAGCTTCAACGCCATGACCCAGTTCATGGGCATGATGATGGACCCATCCGCCGCAGGCCGCAGCGATGCGCCGCCGGTTGCGTCGGGCTTTGCAGCCAGTGATGCGATGGCCTATGCGCCGGAAGCGCGGAGCAAGGCGCCACGCGATGCCTATGCGGCTATCACCAAGGCGATGCCCCACGCGTCCGTCTTCGAACAGCGCTGGAGCATGTGGGCATCCGGCTTCGGCGGATCGCAGAGCACCGACGGCAACGCCGCTGCCGGCAGCAACAGCGCGACCTCGCGTATCTACGGCGCCGCAGCCGGCGCCGATGTGTGGTTGTCGCCCACCACGCTGGCCGGCATCTCCATGGCCGGCGGCGCCACCAGCTTCTCCGTTGCGCAAGGCGGCACCGGGCAGTCCGATCTCGTGCAGGTCGGCGGCTTCCTCCGCCACACGATCGGCGGCGCTTATCTCAGCGCGGCCTTCGCCTATGGCTGGCAGGACATCACGACCGAACGCCTCGTCACCGTCGCTGGCGCCGACCGCCTGCGCGCGCGCTTCAATGCCAACAGCTATGCTGGCCGCGTCGAGCTCGGCAGCCGCAGCGCCGTGGCAGAGCTGAACGGCATCGGCCTCACGCCCTATGCCGCCGGCCAGATCACGATCCTCGATCTGCCCGCTTATGCCGAGAGCGTCGTCTCCGGCAGCAACGCCTTCGCACTCGGCTACACGGCAAAGACCGTAATGGCGCCGCGCACCGAACTCGGCCTCCGCGCCGACAAGGCCTTCGCACTCGATGGCGCACTGCTGACGCTGCGCGGCCGCGCCGCCTGGGCGCATGACTTCAACACCGACCGGGCCGCATCGGCAACCTTCCAGGCACTGCCCGGCGCAAGCTTCGTGGTGAACGGCGCCGCCGCCGCGCGCGATGCCGCGCTGACAACTGCGTCTGCCGAACTGACATGGGGCAACGGGTTCTCGCTCGCGGCAACCTTCGAGGGCGAATTCTCCGAGACCACACGCAGCTATGCCGGCAAGGGCGTGGCCCGTTACGCATGGTGACGAAGATGACTGCGATACCGGCCTCGCTGCGCATCGCCTTCGGCTTCATCGCTGCGCTGTGGATGGTCGGCCTCATCGCCCTCGCTTTGGGTGCGCCTGGCGAAATCGTGGTGGCAACGGCCGCGATCGGCACCGTGGGCGCCTTCGTGGAGTGGAGCACGCATCGCCAGCGGGAGATCGACGCGTCGGTTCCCGGTCCGGTCGACGCGACCACCACGGCGACCGTAGGCGCCAATCCCGAGCAGATAACGGACCCCCAGCCCCATTTTGCCCGAAAACATTAAGCTTTTTGGGGTGTTCCAGGGTGTGGCGGATTGACTTTGGCCGATTCCGGCCTATGTTCCGGCTCGACGCGGCCCGGTATCGAAACGCGATATCTTGAGTAAGCCGCCTGTCAGCGCCCAGCGATCTCCGTGCATGTTTGCGTGCCGCTCCGGGGATAAGCGCTGCAGTATTCTCCGAGAATCCAAGCGGCGGTTTCCACCTGAGGCGTGATTCCGAACTGTGATCATCCGGATACCGGATCAGATCATGCCCCCATACAGAGGCTCAATGTCCTTTTCCAATCTCGGCCTGTCCGACAAGGTTCTCGCCGCCGTTGCGGCCACCGGTTACACCAATCCGACCCCCATTCAGGAACAGGCGATTCCTCACGTGCTGGCGCGCAAGGACGTGCTCGGCATCGCCCAGACCGGCACCGGCAAGACCGCTGCCTTCGTTCTCCCGATGATGACCATGCTGGAAAAGGGCCGCGCCCGCGCCCGCATGCCCCGCACGCTCATCCTCGAACCGACCCGCGAACTGGCCGCTCAGGTCAAGGAACAGTTCGATAAATACGGTGTCGGCCAGAAGCTCAACGTCGCGCTCCTGATCGGGGGCGTCTCGTTCGGGGATCAGGATGCCAAGCTCATCCGCGGCGTCGATGTGCTGATCGCCACCCCGGGCCGCCTGCTCGACCATACCGAACGCGGCGGACTGCTTCTCACTGGCGTCGAATTGCTGGTGATCGACGAAGCCGACCGCATGCTGGACATGGGCTTCATTCCCGACATCGAGCGCATCTGCAAGCTGGTGCCTTTCACCCGCCAGACCCTCTTTTTCACGGCGACCATGCCGCCGGAAATCCGCCGCGTCACCGATACCTTCCTGCACAACCCGGTTAAGATCGAAGTCGCCAAGCCTGCCACCACAGCATCCACGATTACCCAGCAGCAGGTTGCCGTTAGCCGCGAGCCGCATGAGAAGCGCGAAGTGCTCCGCGCTTTGATCCGCGAAGCCACTGACCTCAAGAACGCAATCATCTTCTGTAACCGCAAGCGCGAGGTCGCGCTGCTCGCCAAATCGCTGCAGAAGCATGGCTTCGCCGTCGGCGCCCTGCACGGCGATATGGAGCAGTCGGCCCGACTCGCCGCGCTCGACCAGTTCCGCAAGGGCGAGTTGCCGATCCTGGTGGCCTCCGACGTTGCCGCCCGCGGCCTCGATATTCCCGCCGTCAGTCACGTCTTCAATTTCGACGTCCCGCATCACTCCGACGACTACGTGCACCGCATCGGCCGTACCGGCCGCGCCGGTCGCCTCGGCACCGCCGTCTCGCTGGTGGCGCCCGCCGACCAGAAGTCGATGCTGGCCATCGAGAAGCTGATTGGCCAGGCTATTCCCAAGATCGAATCCAGCGTCGCCATCTCCGAGCCCGTCGAAGGCGAAACCACCGAAGCACCGCGCCAGTCGCGCAACCGCACCGGCAATCGCGAAGCCAATGCCGAACATCCGCGCGGCGGCCGCGACGGTCATCGCAATGATCAGCCCCGCGACGGCGGACGCGATCGCAAGCCGCGCCGTGAGCGTGGCCCGCGCCGTGAAGGTGGTCGCTCGGAAGGCGGCGAGCGCAGCCCACAGCCACAACCCGCGGAAGCCGCTTTCGCAGCACCAGTGGCCGCCGCTCCGCAGCCGCAGCGTCCACCTTCGATCGGCCGTGCCGAAGCCCCGCGTCCGCGCCGTGAGGACAACGAGCCGGCGGATCATTCGCACCTGCCGGCCTTTCTGTTGCGTCCGATCCGAGCACGCGCATAGGTAGTATAGCGCCGGGAGCATTTACTTGCCGTTCACTCTCGTCCCCTAATCTGAATGCGATATTTTTAACAAAATTGCATTTCAGAGGACGGCGTATACCCGCTGTCCGCGAGGGCACAGAACGTGACCGGCATCCTGGACGAACAAGAGCGGACTTTGGCATTTGCCGAAGTCGCGCTGGGACAAATCCGATCGCTGCGCCAGACGGCGATTCCGCGCAATTATGAGATCTGGTACGTCTACGCGACTGGCTACAATTCAGCGCTCAACAAGGTCATCAATGAGACGCTGGCGCGCAATGGCCGCCTGACAGAGGCCGACCTCGACCAGATCCACGACACTTATCTTTCACAGATTCGCACCACCGATCGCATCGATCAGGTTGGCGCCCGCGTCATCGGCGAAATCGACGACGTGATGGTGCTCATCACCGATGCGCTGGGTATGACAACGAACTTCAATGCCAGCCTTGATGGTGCCAGCAAGGATTTGTCGCTCGCGCGCGATCCTGCTGCGGTGAAAGCCGTGATCGAGAGTCTCGTCAAGTCCACCCGTGAAGTACACGACACGAACAAGGCGCTGGAAGAGCGGCTGCTGTCCTCGAAGAGCGAGGTCTACACGTTGCAACAGAGCCTCGAGGCGATCCGCGCCGAGAGCCTGACCGATCCTCTCACCGCGCTCGGCAACCGCAAATATTTCGATCGTGCGCTGATGGCAGCAATCGATACCGCGGTGAAACGCGGCGAACCGTTGTCGCTCCTGATGCTCGACATCGATCACTTCAAGTCATTCAACGACAATTACGGCCATCTCACCGGTGACCAGGTGCTGCGTCTTGTGGGCCAGTCATTGAAGCAGACCATCAAGGGCCAGGATATCACCGCGCGCTATGGCGGCGAGGAATTCGCCGTGGTGCTGCCAAACACGCCGCTGCGTCAGGCGCTCACCGTTGCCGATCATATCCGCCGCGCCGTGATGTCAAAGGAGCTGAAGAAAAAATCGACTGGCGAGATCCTGGGACGCGTCACGATTTCCGTCGGCGTCTCGATGTTGCAGATCGGCGACGATATGGAATCGCTCATCGGCCGTGCCGACGCCTGTCTCTATGCTGCGAAGCGTAGCGGCCGCAACCGCGTGATCTGCGAAGTCGATCCGGAATATTCGGCGGAGCTGCAGTTTCAGGTGGCGTGACGCCCCGCACTCCGTCCTCATGGTGAGGAGCGCACTTTCGCGGCGCCTCAGGATGAGGATTTGCGCTTCCTTGCGGCTTTACTGACTTTCTTGCTGGCGACCTTCTTAACTGCAGCCTTCTTTGCGACCTTCTTTTTCGCCACGGTCTTCACGACCTTCGCCTTCGTCGCTTTCTTCGTTGCCCGCTTCTTGCCTGCTTTTGCCAGCGATGCACGGATCGCTGCGGCATGCGCGACCCTCGCCCATTCCGTCACCTCATCGGGATCGTCATAGAGCCGCTCCGGCAACCGCCAATAGGAGGCGATCATCCGCAGCTTGCCTTTCATCTCATATTGAAAGCATTGCGAGCCTTCGGCCTCAAAACGAGGGATCGAGTTTTCATCGGCGCGCAGATAGATCGCCCCACGCAGCACCAGCGCGAAGTTGATGCCGTCGGCGGAAACGCCAAAGCCGGAAAACATCCGGCGGATCGTCACCGGCCCGAAGCCGGCGAACAGTTCACTGAGGAATTCGCGGTCCATTGGGGAAGTGTAGGACGCGACGCGCGATTGCGGAAGCGGTCTATCCGCGTCGTCTCCCGACGTCATGGCCAAGCTTGATCCGGCCATCCCGCCTCCTTCGCTTTCACCGAAGCCAGAAAAAAGGATGCCCGGGACAGGCCCGGGCATCACAGCGCTTTAATTTAGGAAAGACAGCCCTCAGCCGTCGATCTTTGCCGGCGTCAGTTGCACGGACTCACCACAGCCGCAGGCCGAGATCTGGTTCGGGTTGTTGAACACGAACTGGGCTTGCATCTTGTCAGTCTTGTAATCCATCTCGGTGCCGAGCAGGAACAGAACGGCCTTGGGATCGACCAGGATCTTCACGCCCTTGTCCTCGACGATCTCGTCGGTCGGCTTGATGTCATGGGCATATTCGACGGTGTAGGACTGGCCGGCGCAGCCGCCGTTCTTGATGCCGACGCGCAGGCCCACGATCTCGGAATCCGCACGCTGGGTCAGTTCCTGGATTCGCGTTGCGGCAGCATCGGTCAGGCGCATCACCTGCGGACGAGGACGCGGCTTCGGCTTGGCAGCCAGTATGGTCGGGTTCGGTGTCATCTCAGTCATGTGTTCAGTTCCTTCGGCGGTTCAAGGCCGCCATCGGCGATATTGAGAACGAGACGCGATGCTCACCACATATTCAGGACGAGACGCGCCTCGTCGGTCATCCGGTCTGGCGTCCAGGTCGGCTCCCAGACGATATCGACCTTGACCAGACCGACGCCGGGCACGCTGGCCACGGCATTCTCCACCATGGTCGGCAGCTCTTCGGCGGCGGGACAGTTCGGCGTCGTCAGCGTCATCTCGACCTGGACGGAGCGATCGTCCTTGATGTCGACCTTGTAGATCAGGCCGAGCTCGTAGATGTCGGCCGGGATTTCCGGATCGAATACCGTCTTCAGCGCGGCGACGATCTCGGTGCCCATACGTTCGGTTTCGGCGGGGTCGAGCGCCGAGGTGGTCTGCACGTGAGCCGGCTTCTCAGCCTCGAGGCTGGCGTTCGGCGTTTTGGCTTCTGCAATGTCATTCATGCAAACAACTCCCGTGCCTTGATCAGCGCCTGTGCGAGGTGGTCGACCTCCTCGCGGGTATTATACATTCCGAATGATGCGCGGCACGTGGCCGTTACATTGAATCGCTCCAGAAGCGGCATCACACAGTGGGTTCCCGCGCGAACTGCAACGCCCTGCCGGTCAATCACGGTCGCCACGTCATGGGCGTGAGCGCCCTTCAGTTCGAACGAGATCACCGGGCCCTTGTTCTTGGCAGTGCCGATGATGCGAAGCGAATTGATCTCGCGCAGCCGATCCTGTGCATAGGTCAGGAGGTCGTGCTCATGGGCGGCAATCCGCTCCTTACCGATCGAATTGACGTAATCGATGGCCGCGCCGAGGCCGATGGCCTCGACGATGGCCGGCGTGCCGGCCTCAAACTTGTGCGGCGGATCACCATAGGTGACCCAGTCTTTCGCCACTTCGCGGATCATCTCGCCGCCGCCGGCATAGGGCCGCATCGCGACCAGCCGGTCATACTTGCCATACAGCACGCCGATGCCGGTCGGGCCGTACAGCTTGTGGCCGGTGAAGATGTAGAAGTCGGCATCGATGTCCTGCACATCAACCGGCATGTGCACGGCCGCCTGGCTGCCATCCACCACGACCGGAATGCCGCGCGCATGCGCAAGCTTCACGACCTCCTTGATCGGCACCAGCGTGCCCAGCGCATTGGACATCTGGGTGATGGCGACGATCTTGGTACGGTCCGTCAGCAGCTTCTCGAACTCGTCGATCAGGAAGTTGCCTTCATCATCGACCGGTGCCCACTTGATGACGGCGCCCTGGCGCTCACGCAGGAAGTGCCAGGGAACGATGTTGGAATGGTGCTCCATGATCGAGAGCACTATTTCATCGCCAGCCTTGATATTCTCACCGCCCCATGCCGCCGCGACAGTGTTCAACGCATCGGTGGCATTGCGGGTAAAGATAATTTCCTCAGGACGCTTGGCGTTGAGGAAATGCTGCACCTTGATGCGCGCGCCCTCATAGGCCTCGGTCGCCGCATTGGCGAGGTAGTGCAGCCCGCGATGCACATTGGCATATTCGGACTTGTAGGCCTCGGTCATACGGTCGAGCACGGCATAGGGCTTCTGCGCCGATGCCGCGTTGTCGAGATAGACCAGCGGCTTGCCATAGACCTTCATCTCAAGCGCCGGAAAATCCTCGCGGAGGCGAGCGACGTCGTACGACCCGTTCGAGACCGCAGGATGCAGTGTCATGCGCGCGACTCCAGCCAGCGCTCCGCCGCCAATATCGCGACGTCGCGCAGATCGTCGCTGACGATCGACTCCAGCGCCTCGCCGACGAATGCCTGGATCAGCAGCGCCTGCGCAGCCTTCTCCGGCAGGCCGCGCGCCCGCAGATAGAACAGCAGGCTGTCATCCAGCGCGCCGATGGTCGCGCCATGGCCGCACTGCACGTCATCAGCGAAGATTTCGAGCTCGGGCTTGTTGTCGATCTCGGCCTCGTCGGACAGCAGCAGCGCCCGTGACATCATCTTGCCGTCGGTCTTCTGTGCTGCCTGATGGACGTTGATGCGCCCCTGGAACACCGAATGTGCGCGATCGTCGAGCACAGCACGGAACAGCTCACGGCTGAGGCAATTCTGCGCCGCGTGGTCGATTACAAAGGTGCAGTCGCCATGCTGCTTGTCGCGCAGCAGGTGGACGCTGTTGGTCGACAGCTCCGAGTCCACGCCGGCCAGCGTGATGAAGCTCTGGTAGCGGCTGACGCCACCGCCGGTGGTGAGACTGAAAGTGTTGAACTTGGTGCGCGCACCAACTGTGACAATGGCCGTTGCAATATTCGCGGCATCGCCAGCGTCTTCCATCACGCGCACGTGCTGCAGGCCGGAATCGTCACCGATCCAGATCACCACAGCATCATGCACCTGATAGGACTTCGCAGCCTCTGTCGCGACAAAGCTTTCGACCAGCGTCACACGCGCACGACTGCCGATGCGAACAAGCGACCGCGTGAATGCGGCCACGCTCGGGCGTGTCGCCACATGCACGATATGCAGCGGCCGCGATGGCGCGGCATCGTCGGCGATATCGATCAGCATGCCATCGGTTGCAAAGGCGGCATTCAGCGCGATCATCGGATCGACAATACGCGAGCGCAGCAGGTCGGCGCGTGTCGCGCTGGTGGCGTCGTCGAGCATGGCGCTCAGCGCATGCACGGTCACGCCGCCGCCAGACGTCAGATCGGAGAGACCGGCTGCGAAGACGCCGTCCACGATAACCAGTTTCTGCGTATCGCCCATACCGAGCGTCTCAAGGAGCTTCGCGGCCTGTGCCAGCGCATCCTGATCCGGCGTGGGCGCAAGCGGCGCCACATCGCGCAGCAGGTTGCGCAGATCGGTATATTTCCACTCTTCGATGCGCCGGGTTGGCAGGCCCGTGCGGGCGAAATCGTCAAACGCCTGCTGGCGCGTTTCGGCCACCGTGCCGACGCCCGGCAACCGGCCCCGTGCGGCAGCGAATGTGCCGTCCAGCACCGCGCCCGTTGTCGTCTTTGCGAGAGCTACATTCATGATTGTCTCACTCAGGCCGCCACTTCTTCATACTGCGCATAACCGGTCGCCTCGAGTTCTAGCGCCAGTTCCTTGCCGCCCGATTTCACGACGCGGCCCTTGGACATCACATGAACGTGGTCCGGTATGATGTAGTTCAGCAGGCGCTGATAATGCGTGATCACGACCATGGCGCGATCCGGGTCCCGCAGCGCGTTGACGCCGTCGGCCGCGATGCGCAGCGCGTCGATGTCGAGACCGGAGTCCATCTCGTCGAGGATGCACAGGCTCGGCTGGAACAACGCCATCTGCAGCACTTCGTTGCGCTTCTTTTCGCCGCCGGAGAAGCCGACATTGACGCCACGCTTCAGCATATCCATCGGGATGTTCAGCGAAGCCGCGACTTCACGGACCTTCCTGAGGAAGTCTGGCACCAGATATTCGGCTTCGCCGCGCGCCTTGCGCTGTGCATTCACCGCGGTGCGCAGGAAGTTCATCGTGGTCACGCCAGGAATTTCCACGGGATACTGGAACGCCAGGAAGACTCCCTTGGCGGCGCGCTCGTCGGGCTCCATTTCGAGCAGGTCTTCGCCCTTGAACAGGATCTCGCCGCCGGTCACCTCATAACCAGGCTTGCCGGCGATGACGTGGCTTAGCGTGGACTTGCCCGAACCGTTCGGTCCCATGATGGCATGCACTTCGCCGCCATTCACGGTCATCGTCAGCCCATGGAGAATCTCGCGATCCTCGACACGAACCTGCAGGTCTTTCACTTCAAGCAATGCGGTCATCAGTCTCTATCCTTTGATCATCACCGTCACCCTCGCCTGAACGCACTCGGGTTCAGGCAGGAGTGCTCGCCAATCGCGGCAAGCCTCTAAGGATGGTTTTCAATTTTTCCGACATCCTGGAGGCGCCGCTATGCGGGCATCCGCGATGGCGGGACTTAGCCCACCGACCCCTCAAGCGAGATCGAAATCAGCTTCTGCGCTTCCACTGCGAATTCCATCGGCAGCTGCTGCAACACGTCCTTTACAAAGCCGTTGACCACAAGGCCGACAGCTTCTTCCTGCGACAGGCCGCGCTGGATGCAATAGAACAGCACGTCTTCGGAGATCTTCGACGTCGTCGCTTCGTGCTCGAACAGCGTCGAGGCGTTTTTCGCCTCGATATACGGCACGGTATGCGCACCGCACTGATCGCCAATCAGCAGCGAGTCACATGCCGTGAAGTTACGTGCATTCGTCGCCTTGCGATGCGCAGTAACGAGGCCGCGATAGGTATTCTGCGACTTGCCGGCAGCGATACCCTTGGAGATGATCCGGCTCGTGGTGTTCTTGCCGAGATGGATCATCTTGGTGCCGCTATCGACCTGCTGATAGCCGTTCGAAATCGCGATCGAGTAGAACTCACCGCGCGAATTGTCGCCGCGCAGGATGCAGCTCGGATATTTCCAGGTGATCGCCGAACCTGTCTCCACTTGGGTCCAGGAGATCTTGGAATTGTCACCGCGACAGTCGCCGCGCTTGGTGACAAAGTTGTAGATGCCGCCCTTGCCCTCGGAATTGCCAGGGTACCAGTTCTGCACCGTCGAATACTTGATCTCGGCGTCGTCCAGCGTCACCAGTTCGACCACAGCCGCATGCAGCTGGTTTTCGTCGCGCTGCGGCGCGGTACAGCCTTCGAGATAGCTGACGTAAGCGCCCTTGTCGGCGATGATCAGCGTCCGTTCGAACTGGCCAGTATTGCGCTCGTTGATGCGGAAATAGGTCGACAGTTCCATCGGGCAACGCACACCCGGCGGCACGTAAACGAACGAGCCGTCGGAAAACACGGCGGAGTTCAGCGTGGCGTAGAAATTGTCGGAGGTCGGAACGACCGTGCCGAGATACTGCTTCACCAGTTCGGGATGTTCGCGAATGGCTTCCGAGATCGGCATGAAGATCACGCCGGCCTGCTTCAGCTCTTTCTGGAATGTGGTTGCGACTGACACCGAGTCGAACACGGCATCCACGGCGATCTTGCGCTCGCCCTCCGGTCGCACCACGCCTTCCAGCGCCTCGATCTCACGGAGCGGGATGCCAAGCTTCTTGTAGGTCTCGAGAATTTCGGGATCGATCTCGTCGATCGAGCCGATGGTCTTCTTCGGCTTCGGCGCCGAATAATAATAGATGTCCTGGAAGTCGATCTTCGGATACTCGACCCGCGCCCACTTCGGCTCTTCCATGGTCAGCCAACGGCGATACGCCTCAAGACGCCATTCCAGCATCCAGGCTGGCTCGTTCTTCTTGGCGGAGATGTAACGGACGGTGTCTTCGGAAAGGCCCTTTGGGGCCTTCTCGGATTCGATGACGGTCTCGAATCCATAACGATATTGATCGACATCGATCTGGCGAACCCGATCGACTGTCTCCTGTACGGCAGCCATTTTATCCTCCGCTCGCGGTTTCAAGGACCGCGGTGGATCAATCCAGAAACGTGAAACTCAAAGCTTGTCGGGGTTCTTTACGATGTTCCCGCCGGGAAATCACCCCTCTTAGAACCGTTCAAGCTGTGTTTCGTCGCTATGTTTAAGTAGTGTACCCGACAGCTTTCGCCAAGCCTCCAGGCACCGATCAACGTCTGCTTCGGTGCTGGACCAGCCCAGACTGAGACGCACGCCCCCCCGGGTCAGCTCCGGCCCGAAACCCATGGCTTCGAGCACATGAGATGGCTGCACCTTACCAGAAGAACAGGCGGAACCAGACGATACCGCGATACCTTCGAGATCAAATCCAATCACGGCCGTCTCGGCCCGCAATCCGGGGGCACCGAACAGGACCGTATTGGGCAGACGCGGCACATCCTGGGCGAACACAAGTCCGTTGCTGGATTGCCGCAGGCCCACCTCAAGCCGCTGACGCAGGCCTTCGACCCGCTTCATATCATCTAGCGACGCCATGGCGGCCATCACGGCGGCACCAAAACCGGCAATCCCCGGCACATTCTCGGTTCCCGCCCGACGCCCCAGCTCCTGCCCGCCGCCGCGGAGCAGCGCATCCAACCCGGCAACGCCATTGGCCATGACCAGCGCGCCAATACCCTTCGGGCCGCCAATCTTATGCGCAGAAATTGATAGAAGGTCAGCCTGTAATCTACTGATATCGAGAGATATCTTTCCGAATGCCTGCACTGCATCGACATGTAGCAAGCCACCCGCCTCATGCACGATACCGGCAAGCTCAGGAATCGGTTGAAGGGCACCGGTTTCATTATTGGCCAGCATCACGGAAACCAGTGCCGGCTTGCCGTCGGCCAGCAGAGCCTGCAAATCCTCAGGCCTCACAACGCCATCGCGGTCCACGCCCAGCACCTGGAGGTCTCCCGCGGCGAAGCGGCCGCCCGCCAGCACCGAGGCGTGCTCCACCGCGGAGACGATCAGCCGCCGCACGGGCGCGCCCGGATTGCGCACCAGTCCCGGTGTCAGCGCCAGCACATTGGCTTCGGTTCCGCCCGAGGTGAACACGACGTTTCGTGAATCTGCCCCCACTGCGCTTGCGACCGCCGCACGGGCATCCTCGACGATCCGGCGGGCCTGGCGGCCTTCGGTATGAACCGATGACGGGTTACCAGCCAAATCCCACGCGGCCGCCATCGCCGCCCGCGCCTCCGGGCGCAGCGGTGCTGTCGCATTCCAGTCGAGATAGACCCGGTCTTTGGCCAATTCCACTTCACCTTGAAGGACTTGGAGCCTTGATGGCAACATCGGACGTCATCCAGTGCTGCGCGCTGTCACTCTTAGCCCAATTGCCCGCCAAATGCGCCCACCGCAACCCGTGTCAGTGCCGCCGACGCGTTCAATATGCTTGCTTTTTGCCCCTGCGCTCATGGTAGAACGCGGCCTCAACTTCACCCGGCGCCGCCCGCCATCAACCTGACGGTGCCCGATCGCCCCTTCCCTCGCAGGGTCCCCGAGCCATTCTCGCCGAGCCCTGCGCGAAACCGGCTGATCACGCCAAGAACGGGACCTAAGGATCACTATGCCCGAAGTCATTTTCACCGGTCCAGCAGGCCGTATTGAAGGCCGCTATCATCCGGCCAAGCAGAAGAACGCGCCTATTGCCATGGTGTTGCATCCGCATCCGCAATTCGCGGGCACGATGAACCATCAGATCGTTTACCAGTGCTATTACGCCTTCGTGCATCGCGGCTTCTCCGTGCTGCGCTTCAACTTCCGCGGCGTCGGTCGCAGCCAGGGTTCGTTCGACCACGGCACCGGTGAGCTGTCGGATGCGGCGGCCGCGCTCGACTGGGCACAGACCATCAATCCCGAAGCGCGCGCCTGCTGGGTGGCCGGCTTCTCGTTTGGCGCCTGGATCGGCATGCAGCTCCTGATGCGCCGCCCCGAGGTCGAAGGCTTCATCTCGATCGCGCCGCCGGCCAATCTCTACGATTTCTCGTTCCTCGCACCCTGCCCGTCGTCGGGCCTGATCGTGCATGGCGAGAAGGATGCGGTGGTGCCGCCGAAGGACGTCAACACGCTGGTCGAGAAGCTGAAGACCCAGAAGGGCATCGTGATCGATCAGCACATCATTCCGGGTGCCAACCACTTCTTCGACAACAAGCTCGAGCCGCTGATGGAATCGGTCACCGGCTATCTCGACATGCGCCTCGCCAACGTGCGCTGAGACGTCGATCGGCCTCGCGCCAGTCGCTTCATGTCTGCCAACAAAAGCCCTCGGCCAGATCTGGCCGAGGGCTTTTCAATTTTAGGTCTGATTGGGATCAGAACGAGCGCAGGATCTGGACCGAACCGTTATAGAGATTCTGATCCCTGATCTGGAAGGCCTGATTGGGCTTGCCGGTCACAGTAGCCGTATAGGTACCACCGAGATTTTGATCGAGGCGGCTATAGGTGAATTCAGCCGACAGGGTCAGGTTCTGAACGGGGGTCCATGCAGTTCGCGTACCGACCTGAGCTATCCCGAAATCGAAGTTGTTGGTCGTGCCAGTAATGCTACCAGCCGTGGAGCCCGGATTGCTCGAACTGCTCGTTCCCAAGCGACCGCCGGCCGGACTGAATGCCGCGGCGAGCATCGCGTTGCCGGCATCGCCATAGGAGATATGGCTATAGTTGCCGAACACCGAGGTGCGCCATGCCGTGTTCCAGTAATGCTCATAGAAGGCGCTGACTTCCCAAGCATCGCTCTGCTGGATCGAGCTTCCCGGCGAATACACACCGTCGAGCACATAGCCGAAGCCAACCGTGTTACCATCAAATTTGGCAAAACGACCGCCGCCAGACGTTTCGAGCGAACCGCCGGTGAAGGCATAACGCGCAGCGCCCTTGGCATAAGACGCTTCAATCTTCAGGCTGTCGTTTGCACCGGTTGGCAGGACCTTGAATTCCACAGCGCCGCTAACGGCAAAGCCGTAAACATCGTCAGGATGCCCGAAGGATTCATTTGCCCCGTAGAAGCCGGCCGTCGACGTGTGCATGGCTGCAGCAAAATGCAGCGAACCCCATTTCTGATCGAGCCGGAGATTGCCGACGACGTCGGGGATATGATTGCCGCCGGTGGAGTTGCCGAAGAAGGTGTTCGAATTGTTGCCGTAAAAAGCACCGGTGAACGACCCTGCGCCCGGCGCGACGATAAAGGTCGAGGTATTGTAGAGACCAGCATTGCGATAGGGCGATGCATTCTCGAGCGCGATGGTGCCCGAGAAGCCGTTGCCGAATTCGGCCGTGTAGGCGATTTGGGGAATACCGGTTGTATTGCTTGAACCCGCGAGGAAGCCCGACGAGATCCAGGGCTTGGTGAGAGCCCATTGCGGGTCAAAGTTTGACACAGCCTTACCGAAGGTGAAGCCTGCGAACTGGATGAATGCGAAATCCACTTCCGTGAAGCCGCCGGCGATGCTGTCGCGGTTCTGCGTGAAGTCGAGCTGCATGTTCGCATAGGTACGCACCACGCCGTATTCGGACGCCGTGCGCGTATCGGTCGTGATGTTGATACGTTCGCGTGTGAGGAAGTTATCTTTGGTCCAGAGATTGTTGCCGCCGGCGCCGCCCTGCCAGAACGGCGCGTCGTACGGGCCACCGTTAAAAGTGGTATCGAGGCGGATCGCGCCGCCGATCTTGATACAGGTGTCGGTGCCCGGGATGTAGTAGAAGCCGGCACCATAGATCGAGCAGATCTTCACATATTCGACAGCCTTGGCCTTTACCGGAAGGTCTGCCGCCTGGGCAGTGCTCGCTGCCAGCAACGCCGCTGCGGAACCAAGTATCATTTGCTTCATCGTGGTCATGTCGCCTCCAGACCGATCGTATCGGCACGCGCGATTGCCCCGGGCGTGCCATTCATGAGGCAGAGTTGTGGAAGATCATGTTGTGAAACAATGCGCGCGGTCGATTGTCGCAGCATCATTTTCCGGCTGTGTGCTTTCGGCAACATAATCGGCAAGTCGCGGCATTTCCGTACCTAACTCATCACGAGATTTGGCAATACCCTCACGCATTCGTGTCAGCGGCAGCGACAACAAGCATAGACGCCGTTGGCAGTGATCAAACTGATTCGTTGGGTGAGTCGAAGCGCCCCTAACTACGGCGAACTTCGCACTAGCTCGCGAAATAGTCCGCCTTCACACCGCCTGTCATCGGTTCCGGCACACCGGTCGTTGCCGGATAGCTCAACGGCAAGCCCGCTAGCGAACGCACTGCCAGAAATGCAAAAGCCTGCGCCTCCATCGCGTCCGCCGACCACCCCAGCACATCTGCGCTCTCGACTGTCGCAGCAGACAATCGCTGCCGCAGCATATTCAGCATCGTCGGATTGCGTGCGCCGCCGCCGGTAATGATCCAGCTAAGCGGTGGCTTGGGCAACAGCGGCGCAATGCTGGCGATGGCCGCAGCGGTGAACGCTGTTAAGGTCGCTGCGCCGTCCGCTGGCGTAACGTCTCCAAGCACCAGTGCCGCAAAGTGATTACGATCGAGCGATTTTGGCGGCGCCGCCGCAAAGAACGGATTCTGCAATTCCTTCGCGATCCACGCATCATCGACACGCCCCTGCGCCGCCAGCGCGCCATCCGCATCGAATGGCTGCCCCGTTGCGCGTAACACGAAATCGTCGAGCAGCGCGTTGCCCGGACCAGTGTCGCAGGCGATCAACGCGGCATCGCCATCGATGTAAGTCACATTGGACACGCCGCCGATATTGACCACGGCAATGGGACCATCGCGATGCAGTCCTTGGGCCAAGGCGCGGTGATAGACCGGCACCAGCGGCGCTCCCTGCCCCCCCGAAGCCACGTCGGCCGCGCGCAGATCGTGGATCACCGGCAGGCCAACCATCCCGGCAAGACTCGCCCCGTCGCCAATCTGCACGGTGAGTCGATCGGCGGGACGATGCAGCACGGTCTGGCCGTGAAAACCGACAATGTCGATGCTGTCTCGTGCGATGCCATGATCAGTCAGAAACGCCTCGACGGCCTCGGCATGGGCCGATGTCACCACCCGCTCCGCCTCGGCCAGATTACCCGGCCTTATATCGCGCCGGCTCAATTGCACGGCGTCGGCCAGCGCCTGGCGCAACACGGCACGCTCAGCCTCGCTATATGGCCGATACCCAGACGGGCCGAACGACCCGACCCGTTCGCCATCGGTCTCGATCAGGGCGACATCGACCCCGTCCAACGAGGTTCCGCTCATCAGTCCGATCGCGGTCAGCATGTCAGGCACGCGGCAAGGCCCTCATTTCCGGTCAAAACTTGTGTCGAAGCGCCCAATCTTATAATGCCACAGGCACTTTGGGGCGGCCAGCACGCCCCTCACCTTGCCGCCAATCCATTGAGACAGCGTAAAATTATCCGAACCGAGCCGTAAACCGATGACCACCTACAAGTCCGATTTTCTCAACGTCCTGCAGAGCCGCGGCCTGATCCACCAGGTCTCCGATGCCGAGGCGCTGGATGCCGCCTGCTGTAAGGGACCGGTCACGGCTTATGTGGGCTATGACGCCACAGCAACCAGCCTGCATATCGGCAATCTGATCTCGGTAACCATGCTGTACTGGTTTCAGCAGACCGGACATCGCCCGATCACGCTGATGGGCGGCGGCACCTCTATGGTCGGCGATCCCTCGTTCCGCGACGACCAGCGACAATTGCTGACGGTCGAGAAGATCGCGGAGAACATCGAAGGCATCAAGAAGATCTTTGGCAAGATGCTGACCTATGGCGACGGTCCGACCGACGCTCTGATGGTCAACAATGCCGACTGGCTGCTGAAGCTGAACTATGTCGAATTCCTGCGCGATGTCGGCCGCCACTTCTCGGTCAACCGCATGCTGTCCTTCGACAGCGTGAAGCTGCGTCTCGACCGCGACCAGTCGCTGTCCTTTCTCGAATTCAACTACATGATCATGCAGGGCTACGACTTCGTCGAGCTCAATCGCCGCTATGGCACGCTGCTGCAGATGGGCGGTTCCGATCAGTGGGGCAACATCATCAACGGCGTCGATCTCAGCCATCGCATGGGCGGCCCGCAACTCTACGCACTGACCACACCGCTGCTTACCAAGTCCTCCGGCGAGAAGATGGGCAAGTCGGCCTCCGGCGCCGTCTGGCTCAACGGCGACCTCTTCAGCCCCTATGACTTCTGGCAATACTTCCGCAACACCGAAGACGCCGATGTCGGCCGCTTCCTCAAGGTCTTCACCCGTCTGCCACTCGACGAGATCGCCAAGCTCGCGGCCCTGGGCGGTTCGGAGATCAACGAGGCGAAGAAGATTCTCGCCACCGAAGCGACGGCCGTGGTGCACGGCCGCGATGCGGCAAATGCCGCTGCGGAGACGGCACGCAAGACCTTCGAGGAAGGCGCACTCGCCGAGAGCCTGCCGACCGTCAATATTCCGCAAGCTGAACTTGAGGCAGGCGTCGGTGTCCTCGCGGCCTTCGTCAATGCTGGTTTCGTCGCGTCGAACGGCGAAGCGCGGCGGCAAATCAAGGGCGGCGGCTTGCGCGTCAACGATATAGCGGTCACCGACGAGAAGATGATGCTGACCCCCGCGCTGCTGACGGAAGGCGTCATCAAGCTCTCGCTCGGGAAGAAGCGGCACATTCTGCTCAAGCCTGCATAGCCACATTCGTCCAGCGCACTTGTTCATGCACTGCGAAACGCGCTCCATGGCGTAGCTGTCGCAAACGCCATGAAGAAGAGCCAGATGGATTTGAAGACGCCCCAACGCACCGGACTGACTGTTCTCGGTGTCTGTTTCACGTTGTCCGTGCTGGGACGCGGCCTGCAGGAAAGCTTCACTGTCTTTCTGCTCCCGATCTCACAATCCTTCGGCTGGGACCGGGCCGAGGTCGTCTCGATCTATTCCCTCATCGCGCTCTGCGTCGGCCTCGCGGGACCGTTAGTCGGACGGCTGTTCGACCGCTCCGGTCCGCGCACCGTGTTCCTGACCGGCATCGCCTTGCTTGGTGGCTCACTGCTCGCGGCGGCCTATGCAGAGAAACTCTGGCAATTTCAGCTCGCGCTCGGTCTTTGCCTGGGTTTCGCAATAGCCTGTATCGGCAATGTGCCTAACTCCCTGCTGCTCGGACGCTGGTTCGGCAAGCGGCTGCCGACCGCGATGTCCGTCGTGTATTCGGCAACCGGCGCCGGCGTGTTGTTGATGCTACCTATCGCCCAGTTGCTGATCAATCATGTCGAATGGCGCGGCGCCTATCGCATCTTCGGCTTTGGCGTCCTCGCGCTGCTGGTGCCCTTGCTGTTTCTGCCATGGCGCAGGTTCGGCGCAGGCTCACCGCATCTTGAGAAACCGCAGACAAGCGAGACGCTCATCGACGAGGGCTGGACCCTGATTAGTGCCATGCGCCATCACGCATTCTGGGCTTTGTTCGGGACCTTCTTCTTCACCGCGATCGGCATGTATGCAATCTCGCCGCAAGTCGTTGCCTATCTGATCGATGTCGGCTTTCCACCGCTGCAGGCGGCGACGGCCTGGGGCTTCAGCGGCGTGGTGCTGCTGTTCGGCATGCTCGGCGTCAGTTGGCTCGACGGCGTGATCGGTCGACGGCCGTCCATTCTGTTCAGCTATGGCCTGTCGCTCCTTGGCATCGTCATGCTCTGGCTGCTGCAATGGTATCCGAACTATGCGCTGCTTACTGGTTTCGTCGTCTGCTTCGGCAGCATGATCGGCTCGCGAGGTCCGCTGCTGACTGCGACCGCAATGAAGATCTTTCGCGGTAAGCGGGTCGGCACGATCTATGGGACAATCACCTTCGGCAGTGGGCTTGGATCCGCGCTCGGTTCATGGACCGGCGGCCTGCTGCATGACTGGACCCAGAGCTACAACTCGCTGCTCGCCTTTGCTTTGATCAGCGTCGTGATCGGCATGATCCCGTTTCTCGTCGTCCCGGCATTGCGTCAATAGCGCGCAGACCTCTCAGCGCAACAGTTCGCACAGCGAACGACCTAGCTGAGTTTGTCAGCCTTCACGATTGGTAAGCGACTCGCTGGTATTTTTTTGCCAGTTCTGCACCGACTAGAGGTCAATATGAGTTTGCTTAGCCGTTTCACCATCCGCACCAAGCTCACCAGCATGGTGTTGGTGTCCGCAGCCTCCATCTGCGCCGTCATCGCGGTGGCCGCCTCGCTAAGCCAGAAGCGCATGCAGCAGGACCGCATGGAGCAGCTTCACACGGCGACCGACCTGATGCTCGGCATGGCCGAAAGCCTGCAGGAGGAAGTGGCGGCCGGGAAACTCAGTCTCGCCGACGCGCAGCTGCAGTTTCGTATGCGTGCGCGCAACATGACCTTCGGCAACAAGCAGGGCTATCTCGTTGCCTACCGTCCGGATGGCGTCATCCTCGTCAATGCCGGCAATCCCAAACTCGAAGACAAGAACACGGGCGCCAAAGACTCCAACGGCGTCCTGATCTCGAAAGCGATCATCGACGCCGGAAAGCAGAGCGCGACCGGTGGCATGACCTATTATCTCTATCCACGGCCAGGCCAGACCGAGCCGACCGCCAAAATGGTCTATGCGCGCCACTTCGCACCGTGGGACGCTACGCTCAGCTCCGGCCTCTATGTCGACGATCTCGATGCCGACGTGAACGCTTTGCTGGTCCGGCTGGGTTCACTCGGCGCTGGCGTGCTCGGCGTCATGGCGCTGCTGTCCTTTCTGATCGCCAGCGACATTCTTGGTGCGCTGCGCCGCCTGCAGGCACGCATGCACGCCATCGCCAATGGCGCACTCGACGAGAACGTCGGCGAAACGGATCGCGGCGATGAAATCGGCCGCATGGCGGAAACGCTGGAAATGCTCCGCCAGACGTCACTGACCGCCCGCTCCCTCGAAGCCGAGCAGGCTAAGCTGAAGCAGATGAGCGAAGCCGAGAAGCGCGACGCGCTGATCGCCCTCGCCGATCGTTTCGACTCTTCGGTCGGTCAGCTGGTTGGCCTGATGGCATCTGGCTCTACCGAGCTCGAGGCCACCGCGCAGTCGATGAGCGGCACAGCCGCCCGCACCAATGATCAGGCTGGCATCGTCAGCACTGCCGCCTTGCAGGCCAGCACCCGCGTGCAGACGGTCGCCGCGGCCGCCGAAGAATTGTCATCATCGATCGCCGAGATCGCGCGTCAGATGGCGCAGTCGGCCAAGATCACGACCCACGCCGTCGATAGCGCCCGCCGCACCGACACCATCGTTCGCGCCCTTGCCGACGGCGCACAGCAAATCGAGCATGTCGTCGAACTGATCTCGACGATTGCCGGCCAGACCAATCTGCTCGCACTCAACGCCACGATCGAAGCCGCCCGCGCCGGCGACGCAGGCCGTGGCTTCGCTGTCGTGGCGACCGAAGTGAAGAGCCTCGCCGGTCAGACCGCCGACGCCACCAAGGAAATCAGCACCCGCATCGCGCAGATTCAGAGCGCAACCAGGGAAGCCGTCGACGCGATCCAGGGCATCACCGCCACCATCGAGGAAGTCAGCGCCATCGCCACCACGATCGGTTCGGCCATAGAGGAACAAGGCGCAGCAACTGCGGAGATCGCCCGTAACGTGACCCAGACGGCGCAGGCCACGCAGGATGTCACCACCAATATCGGCGGTGTCACGGCTGCCGCACATGAGACTGGAGACGCTGCCGGTATGGTGCTCAACGCCGCCTCAGGTCTGTCGAAGCAGGCTGAGCAATTGTCAGGCGAAGTCACGACCTTCCTCGCAGGCGTGCGCGCCGCCTAAACACAGCGAACATCCCTTGCATGAAAGGCGCAGTCAGCAATGGCCGCGCCTTTTCTGCTTTCAGGCGCCTGCCCAAGCGATACACGCTGTCCTTTTCAAGATGCGCGTCGCAACAGGTGATTCATCATTGGTAAGCAGATTTGCGGTATTATTGTCCGGCTACCCACATTCAGAGGTCCAGATGAGTCTGCTCAGTTACTTCACCATCCGCACCAAACTCACCAGCATGGTGCTGGTGTCCGTCGCTTCGGTCTGCGCCGTTATTGCCGTCGCCGCTTCGCTCAGCCAGAAGCGCATGCAGCAGGACCGCATGGAGCAGCTCAAGACCGCGGCCGAACTGATGGTGACCCTGGCAGATGCCGTGCAGGAAGATGTCACCGCCGGCAAGACGAGCCTCGCCGATGCCCAGCTTCGCTATCGCGCGCTGGCCCGCAACATGAATTTCGGCAACAAGCAAGGCTATCTCCTCGCTTACAGATCTGACGGCGTCCAGTTTGTGAATGGCGCTAACCCAAAACTCGAAGACACGAACAGGGGCGCCAAGGATTCGAATGGCGTCGTGATGTCCAAGGCCGTTATCGAAGCCGGGCGTCAGACACCGACTGGCGGCAGTACCTACTATTACTATCCGCGACCGGGTCAGACAGAACCTGTCCCCAAGATGGTCTTCGCGCGCTACTATGCACCCTGGGACGTCACCTTCAGCATCGGGCTCTATATCGATGACCTCGATGCCGATGTGAACGCCTTGCTTGTTCGCCTTGGTTCTGTCGGCGCTGGCGTTCTCGCCGTGATGGCGCTGCTATCCTGGCTGATCGCCAGCGACATTCTCGGCGCACTTCGCCGCCTGCAGGCCCGCATGCATGAGATCGCCAATGGTGCACTCGACCAGAGCGTTAGCGAAACCGATCGCGGCGACGAAATCGGCCGCATGGCGGAAACGCTGGAAATGCTCCGCCAGACGTCGCTGACTGCCCGCACGCTGGAATCCGAGCAGGCCAAGCTGAAGCAGATGAGCGAGGCGGAGAAGCGCGACGCACTGATCGCCCTCGCCGATCGTTTCGACTCCTCCGTCGGTCAGTTGGTCGGCCTGATGGCTTCCGGTTCGACCGAGCTCGAAGCCACCGCGCAATCGATGAGCGGCACCGCCGCCCGCACCAACGATCAGGCCGGCATCGTTAGCAGCGCGGCCTCGCAGGCGAGCACCCGCGTGCAGACGGTCGCCGCGGCCGCCGAAGAATTGTCGTCGTCGATCGCCGAGATCGCGCGTCAGATGGCGCAGTCGGCCAAGATCACCACCCACGCCGTCGATAGCGCCCGCCGCACCGATACCATCGTGCGTGCCCTTGCCGACGGCGCGCAGCAGATCGAGCATGTCGTCGAGCTGATCTCCACGATCGCGGGCCAGACCAACCTGCTGGCGCTGAACGCAACGATCGAAGCCGCCCGTGCAGGCGATGCAGGTCGCGGCTTCGCTGTCGTGGCGACCGAAGTGAAGAGCCTCGCCGGCCAGACCGCCGACGCCACCAAGGAGATCAGCACGCGCATCGCGCAGATCCAGAGTGCGACCAGGGAAGCTGTCGACGCGATCCAGGGCATCACAGCGACGATCGAAGAGGTCAGCGCGATTGCTACCACGATCGGCTCCGCCATCGAGGAGCAAGGTGCCGCGACCGCAGAGATCGCCCGCAACGTCACGCAGACGGCGCAGGCTACACAGGACGTCACCACCAATATCGGCGGTGTCAGCTCGGCAGCCCATGAGACTGGCAATGCCGCCGGTATGGTGCTGAGTGCTGCGACTGGTCTGTCGAAGCAAGCCGAACAATTGTCAGGCGAAGTCACCACCTTCCTCGCGGGCGTGCGCGCCGCCTGAGCACGAACGACACCTCATGGAATGACAGGCGCGGTCAGCAATGACTGCGCCTTTTTCATTTCAGGACCTGACCGGAGCGGCGCATGCTGAACTCGCTTCAAGATGTGCAGTGCAACCCGAGATTTACCATTAGTAAGCAGGTTGACGGTATTATTATCTGGTCGCTCTCATGCCGAGGTCCAGATGAGTCTGCTCAGTAACTTCACGATCCGCACCAAGCTCGTCAGCATGGTCGCGGTCTCCGCCATCGCGGTCTGCGCGGTCATCGCGGTCGCCGCTTCGCTTAGTCAGAAGCGGATGATGGAGGACCGGATTTTGCAGCTCCGCACCGCCGTTGATCTCGTCACCGGCCTCGCGCAATCGCTGCAGGACGAGGTTGAAGCCGGCAAGATGAAGCTGCCGGAAGCTGAAGATCAGCTTCGCCTGCGCAGCCGGCGCATGTTGTTCGACAAGGGACAGGGCTACGTGCTCGCCTATCGCGCTGACTCCACCGTGATGGTCCACGGCACGCTGCCGAAACTCGAAGGCACCATTACCAACGGCAAGGATTCCAATGGCGTCCTGATCGCATCCGCCGTCATCGCCGCCGCCAACAGCAAGCCTGAAGGCGCGACCGCGACCTATCTGTATCCACGTCCCGGCCAGGATGAGCCCCGACCGAAAGTCGTGTTCGCCCGCAAATTTGCGCCGTGGAACGTCGTTATCAGTATTGGCGTCTATGTGGACGACCTCGATGCCGACATGAACGCCCTGCTGATGCGCCTCGGCGCCATCGGTGCTGGCGTACTCGCTTTGATGGCGCTGCTGTCGTGGCTGATTTCCAGCGATATTCTGGGCGCACTTCTCCGGTTGCAGTCACGCATGCATGACATCGCCAACGGCGCGCTCGACGCCAAGGTTGAGGAGACCGATCGCGGCGACGAAATCGGCCGCATGGCGGAGACGCTGGAAATGCTGCGGCAGACATCGCTGACGGCGCGGTCTCTCGAAGCCGAGCAGGCCAAGCTGAAGCAAATGAGCGAAACCGAGAAGCGCGAGGCGCTGATCGCTCTCGCCAATCGCTTCGACGCATCCGTCGGCCAGCTGGTTGGCCTGATGGCATCAGGTTCGACCGAACTCGAAGCCACCGCACAGTCCATGACGGGAACAGCCGACCGCACCAACCAGCAGGCTACGATGGTGAGTTCGGCCGCAACGGAAGCCAGCAGCCGCGTCCAGACGGTCGCATCTGCCGCCGAAGAATTGTCATCGTCGATCAGCGAAATCGCCCGTCAAATGGCACAATCGGCAAAAATCACGACCCATGCCGTGGACAGTGCACGCCGCACCGACACCATCGTGCGGGCGCTCGCCGATGGCGCACAGCAGATCGAACATGTGGTCGAGCTGATCCAGACCATCGCCGCCCAGACCAATCTCCTCGCCTTGAACGCCACCATCGAAGCTGCACGTGCCGGGGATGCCGGCCGCGGCTTCGCTGTGGTTGCCACCGAGGTGAAGAGCCTGGCCGGCCAGACCGCCGATGCTACCAAGGAGATTAGCACCCGCATCGCGCAGATCCAGAGCGCAACCAAGGAAGCCGTCGACGCAATTCAGGGCATCACCGCCACGATCGAGGAAGTCAGCGCAATCGCTACCACAATCGGCTCTGCCATCGAGGAGCAAGGTACAGCGACTGCCGAAATTGCCCGCAACGTGACGCAGACGGCACAGGCGACCCAGAACGTCACCACCAATATCGGCGGTGTCAGCTCGGCAGCGCACGAGACCGGCAACGCTGCGGGCATGGTGTTGAGTGCGGCAACGGGCCTGTCGAAACAGGCGGAACAACTGTCCGGCGAAGTCAAAACCTTCCTCGCAGGCGTTCGCGCGGCCTGACGCAGATATCCCTCAAGCTAGAAGGGCGCGGTCAGCAATGACTGCGCCCCTCGCTATTCTGGGAGCGACTGCCGGTCAGCGCGCGGTGAAGCCGCCGTCCACCGGCAGCGCAACGCCCGTGATGAAGGAGGCATCGTCCGAACCGAGCCACAACGCGGCATGCGCCACATCCTCGGCCTTGCAGAGACGGCCCATGGGCACCGCCGCCAACAGCTTGGCTTCGTTGGCCGCGGCTTCCGCCGCGACGCCCGAGCGGCCGGTGAAGCCGAGCTTCATCGGCGTATCTGCCAGACCCGGGCAGATCACGTTGACGCGGACCTGATCGGGAGCGAATGCCTGCGCCAGCGACTTGGTGAGGCCAACCACGGCGAATTTAGCAGCCGAATAGATCGGGCTCATCATCGAGCCGACGATGCCCGACACCGACGAGGTGAAAATCACCGAACCGCCGCCACGCTTGCGCATGTGCTTGATGACTTCGCCGGCCGCCAGCGTGGCGGAGGTGACATTGAGCGACATCGCGAATTCGTAAGCCGCGAGATCGAGATTCTCAACCCCGGCCGGCCCCGGCGTACCGGCATGAGCCCACAGGATGTCGATGCCGCCGAGCGCGGCAGCCGCGTCGTTGATTGAACTCTTCATCTGTTCGGTCTTCGACAGATCGGCTTGGATAGTGGTGAGCTCATAACCCAGCTTCTTCATGTCGGATTTGAGCTGCGCCAGCGCGTCCGCATTGACGTCGATGGCGGCGACCCTGGAACCTTCCTTGAGGAAGAGCTCGACGCCGGCGCGTCCCATGCCCGATGCAGCAGCGGTGACGGCGGCGAGTTTATTGGCGAGACGCATTCTGTTGTCCTTGTGGTGGGTTCGAAGTTGCAGTTCAGACAATGAAGAACGCGCAGCGCGGCGTCACCGACATCTGCGCGTTCTCATCGTTCGTTGTTGCAGCCGTTACTTGATCAGCGGGCAGCCGCCGTCTTTGAGCGGGCGGAATGCGGTATCGGCCGAGATCGTCGCCAGAACGTTGTAGTAATCGTACGGCTTCTTCGACTCAGCGGGCTTCTTGACCTGCAGCAGATACATGTCGTGCAGCACGCGGCCGTCCTCGCGCAGCGTGGTCTTGCCGAACAGCGGATCGTCGAATGTGCCCATATCGCGGATCGCCTTCACGACCGCCGCGCCATCCTTCGGCGAGCCGACCTTGGCGACCGCCTTCAGATAGGTGAGCGACGCCGAATAGGCGCCAGCCTGGTTCATGCTGGGATAGCGGCCGTTGTTACGCTTGGCGAAGCGCTCGCCAAAAGTGCGGGTCTGCTCGTTCAGATCCCAATAGAAGCCCTCAGTGAGCTGCAGACCCTGCGCCGTGTTGAGACCCAGCGAGTGGATATCCGAAATGAACATCAGCATGCCGGCGAGCTTCTGACCGGCCTGCACGATGCCGAATTCCGACGCCTGCTTGATCGCCTTGATGGTATCGCCGCCGGCATTCGCCAGCGCGATGACCTCGGCCTTGGAGGCCTGCGCCTGCAGGAGATAGGATGCGAAGTCGTTGGAATCGGTCGGGTGCTTGATGCTGCCGAGCACCTTGCCGCCATTGGCATTGATAACCGCGGTGGCGTCGCGCTCCAGCGAAGCGCCGAGCGCGAAATCGACCGTGAGGAAGAACCAGCTCTTGCCGCCGGCCTTGGTCATGGCATCGGCCGTGCCGTGTGCCAGTGCCCAGGTATCATAGGTCCAGTGCACCGAGTTCGGGGTGCAAGCCTTGCCGGTCAGGTCCGATGTGCCGGATGCCGTGAACAGCGCAACCTTGTTGAGCTCGGCCGTCAGCGGCGCGACGGCCAGCGACGTGGCGCTGGTTGGAATATCCACGAGAACATCGACGCCTTCGGTCTCGTACCACTTGCGCGCAATGTTGCGCGCGATGTCTGGCTTGTTCTGCGGATCGCCCTGGATCACTTCGACTTTGAACTTGTCCGCGCCCGGGAGCTTGTTGAAGTCCTCGACAGCCATCTTGGTGGCATCGAATGAGCCCATGCCGCCGATGTCCGAGAAAATGCCGGACATGTCGGCGAGAACGCCGAGCTTCACCGGCGTCTGCGCCGACGCGATCGGCGCGGACAACAGCCCGAGCGACAGCGCCAAGGCTGACACGGCAAGAGCATTACGAATGGTCATTTATTCCTCCCCTGACGAATTCCATGATTCACCCCGGGCAACGCGCCAGCCGGCGATCAAGCGAATAATTCTTGTTTATGAATTTATAAGACCTATACGTGAATTGTAAGTCAAGACCGGCGTTGTCGATGTGGATGGCTTTCAAAGCCATTTCAGCGATACAGAGGTCAACCAGACCGTGCGGAAACGCGGACAGCTCGCCATTCGTGGCGTACCCAAATGGAAGAACGAGAATTTCAATGCTGGTCAGACAAGCTGCCAACGTCCTGGAACTGATGGAGTATTTCGCCCGCCGCAAGCGCCCCGCGACGCTGGCCGAAATTTCGGACGACCTCGGCTGGCCACGTTCCAGCACGTTCAATCTTGTCGGCACCATCGCCGACAAGGGGTGGCTCTATGAGCCTCGTGCCCGCAACGGCTACTATCCCAGCCCACGCTGGCTCACCCTCGCCCGCACTGTTGCGGATGCCGAGCCGCTCCCGGACGCAGCTCATGCACTGGTCACCGAGATTGCCGACCGAACCGGCGAGACGACGGCCATCGCCGCCCTCGCCGGAACGTCCGCGATCTTTCTGGATGTCGTCGAGTCCACGCATTCGGTGCGCTACTTCGCCCAGATCGGCGACCGCGTTCCGGTCCATGCGAGTTCGGTGGGCCGTGCCATTCTCGAGCAGCATTCGCCTGAGGAACGCAAGGCGATCTATCGCAAGATCAAGTTCGAAGCCTTCTCCGAGACCACGCCGATAACGGCAGAAGCGATCGAGGACGAACTCAGAGAGGCCGCCGAACGCGGCTATCAGCAGAGTTCATCGGAATATATCGCCGACCTCGCGGGCGTCGCCGTGCCCTTGCCGGTGCAACATCGCCGATTGTCGCTGGTGGTTGCCGGTCCGACATCGCGTTGCTTTGCACGACGTCCGGAAACGGCCGCCATCATCCAGAAACTGATGCAGCGCTTCGCGTCCGAACTCGCGTCCGGCTAGGCCCCGCGCAACACGCGTGAACGCTGCGCTTAAGCCGTAGAACGTCGTTAGTTGCTATTGTTGTTCGGCGTCCCCGGGAATTCGACAGAATTGTTCTGCTTGCCGGTACCGAATTCGAAAATCTTGCGGAAGACGCCCGGCGCCATGGCCGAGATCGGATTGACGCGCAGCACCGGCGCGCCGGGCGTGCCCACGACTTCATAGGTGACGCCTATCAGGCCTTCATTGCTGCCACCGCCGAGAAACAGTCCGACGATCGGAATCTGGCCGAACATATTGTTCAGCCCATACATCGGCACAAAGGTGCCGCTCATCCGAACCTGGTTGAGCGGGTAATCGATACTGCCTTCGATGGTCGCGCCGACGGTCGGACCTTTGACGACGCCGTCCCGAATGGTGAGCTGGCCGTTCTGCCGCGTGAACTCGGCACGCAACCGCGAGAACGCGACGCTGCTCTGCGCCGCGTTCTGCCCGCCTCCGGCGACGCTGGCCAGTTGCGCCTCACCCTTGACGCTGAAGTCGCGGATATTGATCAGGCCTTCCTTGGCGCGGGCGTCCGACGACGGCGGATCCATCGCCAGTGCAAGCTGGCCTCCCGACATCTTGGAATAGGTGTCGGTCGCTCGCAGGAAGGCGCCGGCATCGTTGGTCTCAATATAGATAACATCACGGCCGGCGCCTTGGGCTCGTCCGCGCATATCCCCCGTCAACGGCGTGTCGCGACCGAGCTTGCCGCTCAGGGAGAATTTCTGGATCGTGCCGTTGCGCCGCGAAATCTTGGCATCGACGCTGCGAACCGCCTCGCCGTAATAACCGGCAACTGCGCCGAGCTTCACATCAATATCGAAGTCGACCGATTTGGTTTTGCTTTTGGGGTCGCCATCCTTGCCGGAAATCGCCGATTTCAGGAAACCGCGACCGTCGAACACGTCGCCACGCATCGTGACTTTCAATACGCCATCCGGAGCACGTTCAGCCTTCAACGACGTCTTGTCACCCTCGGATGGTGAATAAGTCGGGAAGTTCACGCCGACGAGGTCACCGTTCTGATCGACTTCGACGGAGCCCTTGATCGAAGCCCCACCGCCATCGATGACGATATCTTCCAGACGGATTGTGTCGCCCTTCTTCACGACGTTGAAGACAGCGCGCGCGCTCTTGCCAGGCAGCTTCATCCAGCCCGGCAAGATGTTGTCGAGCTTCAACGGCGTCAGATCGGCGTCGACCCCGAGCTTGCTGTCACGGTCCCCGGAACCGATCTTGCCGACAACCTTGATCGGGAGATTGCCGACCGCCGCCGGTCCGAGGTCCACACCGAGCCGGGCGCGGCTTGCATCGTCGAGCGTCGCGTTGAGACGCACATCGGCATCGCCATCGGTTGGTTTGCGATAGTCGAGTGATGCCGCCTGCCCGTTGATCTTGACGTCACCCTTGACCTGATAGCCCTGATTGTTCGCTATGACCTTCAGCGCGTTTGCTTCGAGCTTCTGGTTCATCACCAGCTTGTCGGCGGAAAACGCCGTCAGATCCGCAGTGATGTTGTAGGTCGTATCGGCCTTGGTCAGCTCATGCTGGATAGGCATGCCCATGGCGACCTGCGCGGTCACGTTCCCCTTCGTGGTCGCCGGGTCGAGCATGTTGCCGGTGACTTCGCTCAGCCGGTTGGAGTTGAGGACATCGGCCACGGCCCCCACCGGCCCCTCCAGCTTGAAGCGCACGCGAGCCGGCGACGGCTTCGGTGCCATATCCGGAACTTCGAACACGATATCGCTGAGGTTGAGCTTGCGTCCGGCCGCCGTTTCGGAGTTTGCCTGACCGATCGTCACGGTCGCGGTCCGTCCCGTGACGCGCGCGCGCAGATCGCCGTCGCGGATTACCGGCATGCCATCCACCGGACGCAGCGCCACGCCATTGGCGAGGATCTTCACCGACAGGCCCTCATCGGGGATTGGCGGCCCGCGCCGTGTCAGATTCTTCGTCGGCGAATTGACCCCGATCTCGATGCTCTGGAGCTGCCCGGCCTCGATGCGCTCGGTGACCCATTCGCGCACTTCCGGCACGATCAGGATCGGCCACATGCGCTTGAGCGCCGAAGCGGACATCGGCGTTCCCGCAAAGCCGAGGGTCATGCGCGGCTCGCCTGCGTAGTCAATGCTGCCTGTGCCGGCGACGCCGATCTCGCCGTTGCTGATATTTGCTCGCGTCAGCAAAGCCCGGCGGTTGTCGGAATCGAAACGCAAGCCGATGTCGATGCTGTTGAAGATCAGCGGCGCTTCGCCCGGACCTCCACCCAATACGATGGTGCCGCCGCTGATCCCCGCCTGCCACGCATCGGTCGCGCCATTGGGTGGCTCGACATGGGCAAGCGAAGTGACGCGGTTATCACCTGACACGAACTTGAACGGCGCCAGCAGCACACGGCGGCCGGCATCCCACTCGACGCTCACCTCTGCCTGATCGATCGGCATCGGATAATCCGGCGTATCGTTATCGATGATGTTGCCGGCGCCTGCCGTGAGCTTGCCGCGGAAATAAGTAGGGAGGCCGTCGCGCCCAATTTCGCCTCTCAACTCACCGGTCAGCGGCAGATCGGCACTGTAAGTGAGATCCTTCATGCGCAGCGCGAGCAGGATATTCCGGGTCGAGACCTTGTCGGCACGCAGACTGACCTCACGCACGCCATTGGCTGGCGCGCCGACCGTGACGCCGAGTGTCCATGGCGCCTTGCCACCTTCGCCCACCGTCATCATGACGCCGCCGCCGCTCGGTCTGCGCAGGGTCAGGCTGATATTGTTGAAGTCCCACGTATTGCCGCGCTGCTGGTCATCAACCACCAGCTTGCCGTTCTTCAGACCGATCTCGTTGAGGTTCTGTCCGTCGAGGCCCGACAGGGTCAGGCTGTCGAGCCAGTCGAGACCCGCCAGCAAGCCGGTGGGGGCCTCACGCCTGTCAGCGGGGGGTTGCGGAATCTGGACCACCGGCGGCTGCGGCTGCCGTGGAAAAGTGAGTTCCGGTTGTTTGCCCGGACCGAGCCAAGACCCTGGTGTGCGTGGCGATGCGACACCCGTCGCGATCGGGCGAGCGTTCTCGCCGGTCGACACGGTCACCTGCCCATCCGGCGTAATGCGCACAGCCAGCACAACATCGACCAGGTTGAGGCTTTCGGCGCGCAAGCGGCCCATCATCATGGCAGCAGCGGAAAGCCGGACTTCGGCCTTCGGGGCACTGGCCACGACGGCGTGATCACGGTCACGAACGACGATGTCACGGATCCGCACAGCCATCCGGACCCGCCCCGCACGTTCGATCTGCGTGCCGCCAACTTCGACCGTATTACCCTGCCCGATATTGTCCTGGATCGCGTCGACCAGCCACGGTGTGGCCATGTCGAAATTGATCGGGCCTGCGCCCAGCCGGACCCACAAGGCGCCAAAGCATACGCCAAAAATAATCAGAAGGATGCCGAGGGCAGCCGCAATCCGCTTGACCCATCGACCGCCGGACAGCCAATCGCGAAGCGCAACGAGCCGATCGCCGAAACGGTGCCAGCCACTCTCCTTCTTGGACAGCAAGCGACGCGCACGGTGATGCCCGGCCTCGTCATGCTGATGATCCCAATCGGCATCATCCCATTGCAAGGACTCGTCATCGGCGCGCGATCGATACGCTTGTGGCGGTTTATTTCTGGCCATTGCCTCTCGGTGCTGGCGCTGACTATGAGAATGGTCGTCACCGGCCCTTCGCGCATCGACAACCGACGAGCGCTTTTCTGCCGGCATCGCTGCCAATCCTCGGTTTGAATTATCACTCGTCGTGCGGTCGTTGCGGCGCCCCTATGGCGCACGGAACGTGTGTTGCGTCGAATCCTTTGTAACCATACTCCGAGACCAGCATATTTGGGCCAGCGCATTTGCACTGCAACGTGCAGCCACCCCGGTCGCCGGTGCTTTGCAATGTCATCACACTGAGCCGCCGAAAGCGACGAAAGGAAGGCGTATGTCCAAGAAATTGCGCAAGAATCCCTCGAAACGGGCCATCTGTACAGTGGCAGAAAACGCATCAAGCGCGAAAGCCGGACTGACGCTGGAAACTGCGGCCAAGCGTCTCGTCAGGCGCGCCGCCCAATTGAACCGCTGAATGCGAAGAAAGGAACATCCATGGCCAAGAAAGCCAGCAAGAAACCCGCCAAGGCCGCAGCGAAGAAGGCCACCAAGACTGCGTCGCCGAAGGCGGTGAAAAAGCCAGCCAAGGCTGCTGCGAAGAGCCCCGCCAAGAAAGCGGCGACAAAGCCAGCCAAGCCGGCGGCAAAGGCCCCTGCCAAAGCGTCGAAAGCGCTTGCCGTCAGGAAGGCTCCGGCGGCCAAGACGGTCGCTGCCAAGACCGTCACCGCCAAAGCGGCGCCAAAGCCCGCACCGAAACCCGCAGCAGCTCCGAAACCGGCTCCCGAGAAAATCGCACCGGCCCCCAGTGTCGCAGCCGAGGGAGCCAAGGCCCCAGCATTCCAATTGCCACGCGATGGCGGCGCCACCGTCTCGCTGTCGGACTATGCCGGGCAGAAGCTGGTGATCTTCTTCTACCCCCGTGCCAGCACACCCGGCTGCACCAAGGAAGCCATCGACTTCACCCGGTTGTCCGCCGACTTTCAGGCTACCAACACCGCCGTGCTAGGCGTCTCGGCCGATCCGCTGAAGGCCCAAGAGACGTTCCGCGACAAGTTCGCTCTGGGTATCCCACTGCTCTCCGACGCCACACAGACAATGCTGAAATCCTATGGTGCCTGGGGCGAAAAATCGATGTACGGCAAAATCTTCGAAGGCGTTCTTCGCACCACGGTTTTGATCGACGCAAAAGGCAACGTCGCGAAGATCTGGCGCGGCGTCAAAGTGGATGGACACGCAGACGCGGTGCTCGAAGAAGCACGTCGGATTTGATCAATGTCATTTGCTCAAAATTAACCATGAAGGGCTCAAATCGCCTCCGTTGAGCCAGCCGACGAGTCTCCGGCTGGCATCAGGAGTGCTGATGTCGAACCGCCCTACCCAATATGCCGAGTACCCTCAGCACCACGCACACGACCATGGACGGCCACAGGCGCGCCGCGTCGGGCCGGTCAAGGCGCCCGCCTCCAAGGCCAATCAAAGCGATTACACGATCGCCCATCGCGGCAAGCAGGTCCGCATCGGGCCGGTGGTGTTCTGGATCGTCGTCGGCACGGTGACCGTGCTGGGGGCATGGTCTGCGGCCACAGCCACCTATTTTGCCTTTCGCGACGACGTGCTGACCAAGCTCATCGCGCGCCAAGCCGACATGCAATACGCCTACGAAGATCGCATCGCCGAGCTCCGTGCAAAGATCGACCGCACCACCAGCCGGCAGATGCTGGACCAGGAGCAGTTCGACCAGAAGCTCGACCAGGTCATGCGGCGGCAGACCACGCTGGAATCGCGTGCCACTGCGCTCGGCGCCATGCCCGATCTGTCTGTTACAGGCTCGATCGGCAAGCCGCCGGCCCGTGGAGCCGCGATCGAACCTACGACATCGATCCCCAAGCCGTCGCCGATCAGCGACACGGTAACCTTCGTGGCGCCGCCGGATCGCGAAGCACGGCTTGAATCCCGCACTCCCGCTCTCATCGCCCAGCAACCAAACCAGTTCGCCAAACTCGGCGGCGTCGACAATGTGATCGGTCGCCTGCAGGCCTCGCTCGATCAGGTCGAGAGTCGCCAGATTGCGACCCTCGCGGCGGCTGAAGAATCCATGGACTCCAAGGTTCGTCGCATGCGTGGCGCGATCTCGGACCTCGGGCTCAATATGGCGAAACTCGAATCCGCCACACCGCGCGCCCCGATGGGCGGCCCGTTTGTGCCGGTCAAACTGTCATCGAGCGCGGATCCGTTCGAACGCCAGCTCTACCGCATCCACGTAACCCGCGCGCAGATGGACAAGCTCAACCGGACCATGGCGCTGGTGCCCTATCGCAAGCCCGTCGTCGGCGAAGTCGAATTCACCTCAGGCTTCGGCGTACGCAGCGATCCGTTCCTCGGCCGTCCTGCGATGCATACCGGCCTCGATTTCCGCGGCGCCACCGGCGATCCGATCCGTGCCACCGCCAATGGCCGCGTCGTCTCCGCGGCCTATGCCGGCGGTTACGGCCGCATGGTCGAGATCGACCACGGCAACGGCCTATCGACCCGCTACGGCCATATGTCCGCGATCAACGTCAAGGTCGGCGATGTCATCAAAATTGGCCAGGTGATCGGCCTGGTCGGTTCGACCGGCCGCTCCACCGGCCCGCATCTGCATTATGAAACCCGCATCGATGGCGAAGCTGTCGATCCGCAGAAATTTCTCCGCGCCGGCGTCCGCCTCAACGCAGGCTAGGTGCGGCACGCAGGGCATTGTTGCCCTGCCCTGACTGTGGTTGAAGCGGGGTCTCTGTTAATCCGAGGCAGCCCGTTGAAATCCCCCCGACGCATTGGTCCCCGCTTCCCCCGCCTCGGTCGGTTCTGTTTTCGTGCCACCCGACGGGTCGCGACCTGGGCGATGACGCTGGCCGGTTTTCACGCCAACGACTCCCATTTTACGGTCCGTCGCATTTCGGAGCTACGCGCCAAACTGGGGCGCCGCGAAACGGTTCTACTCGCCGGCCTCGGACTGCCGGGCACGCACAATTCGGGCGTAGCGCTGGTCGAAGTCACGCAGGCTCACGGCCCGCGCTTGATCGTCAACAACGAAGAAGAGCGCTTCTCGGGCGACAAGCACACCACACAATATCCGCGCGCGGCCCTCGATGCGATGCGCGTCACGCTGCAGACGATGGGCCGTGATGTCGCCGATATCGATGCATGGCTGACGACCTGGGACTATCCCGATCTGCTCGGCACGCTGGTGCGAAGCATCGTCGAAGAACTTCCCGACGGATTGAAGCTGCTGCGCACCAAGAACTCTGTCAGCTTCGACGCGCGGCGCCTCGAACAGATGACGCGGACCCCGAAACTGCTTCGCAAGCAATTCGGCCTGCCCGCGCGTGTCCCGCTGCTGATGATGCCACACCACGACAACCACGCCTGGTTCTCCGTTGCCGCATCGCCTTTCCCCGATGACGAACCGGTGGCGATCGCCGTGCTGGACGGTACAGGCGATCAAGGCTCCATCTCGCTCTATGTCGCCGAGCACGGCGAGATGCAGCGGCTGTATTGCAATGACAGCGTGTTCGACTCCCTCGGCGCGTTCTACAGCGTCATCTCGTCGACACAGGGCGGCTGGACCTGGCTCTCCAGCGAAGGCCGTTATATGGGTGCCGCCGCCTGGGGCGACATGGATCGCGCCAGCAATCCGTATTACGCGCGGTTGCGCGAGGTGCTGCATTTCGGTGCGAATGGAGAGATCCAACTCAACCGCGCGATGGGTAACTGGTATTGCGACCCGTTCGACAATCCCTACAAACAGCCGTTGATCGACATTCTCGGCGAGCCGCTGAAGCCCGATCAGCTGTGGAATCCAGATGCAGTGCTGCGTGTCGAGGACATCCAACACCGGCCGGATACGCAGGATCGCCTCGATAAGGCCGCGGCCACACAACTCGTCTTTGAGGACGCGATGATCCATGTGGTCGGCGGCCTGCTGCGCAAGACCGGTGCCCATCGGCTGGTCCTCACCGGCGGCGTCGCACTGAATGCGCTCGGCAATATGCGACTGCTCGAACACTTCGACGAAACGTGGTTCGTGCGTGAACAGGGCCGGAAGGCGCGCCTGCATCTGTGGATGCCACCAACGCCCGGCGATCCTGGCGTGACCATTGGCGCAGCCTGGACGTTCGCGCATCTCATCGGCGCGCCACGCGGCGCCGCGATGACGCATGCGTTCTATTGCGGCGATACACCCCCATCGCAAGACATCGCGGCCGCGCTCAAGGCCGACGACATCAATTCAAGGATCATCGGTAATATCTCAACGCCGGCTGGACTCGAAGCTATCGCAGACCTGATGGCGTATCTTGTCGCGCAGAACGGCATCATCGCGCTCTATCAAGGCGCGGCCGAGACCGGCCCGCGCGCACTCGGCCATCGCTCGATCCTCGCCAACCCTTGCGATGCCGGCACCCGCGAACGGCTCAACGAACGCGTCAAATATCGCGAGGCCATCCGTCCTCTCGCGCCGATGGCAACGCGCGAAGCGGCTCTTGAATATTTCCATTTGCTGGAAGGCGCGTCCGACGCGGACTACAACGCCTACAATTACATGGTCCTGACCGCGCAATCGAAGCCGCATGCGCGCGAAAAAATCCCGGCGGTCATCCATGCTGACGGCACGGGACGTATCCAGATCGTCCGTGCGGGGGACGATCCGCTCACCCACGCCTATCTCAAGGCGCTCGGTCGCCATATCGGCGTGGAGCTGTCGGTGAATACCTCATTCAACGTCGCCGGCCCGATCGCACAGACGCCGCAACAGGCCGTCGAGACCTTGCGGCGCTCCGCAGGTCTCGACGTGGTGCTGATGGTTGCAAGCGACGGTCAGGTGACCGCTGCCTGGCATGGAGGCCCCCGCGACAGTGGCCGATTTACGGCGTGGCTCGCGGAGTGGTCTCGCGCCCGTGCTTAGACCTTGCCAATTTTCTTGGCGACGGCGACCAGACGCTGACTGTCCTTGGCCACGAAAGCCGCAAACTCCTCTGAGTCCTGATAGGCGGGCATGTTGCCGGCGGCCTCGAAGACTTTGGTGACTTCGGGATCCTTCAACGCATCGCGCATGGTCTCGCGCAGCTTGGTCACGACCGGCGCAGGCATGCCCTTCGGCGCGAACAGGCCAGCCCAGATGTAAAACTCGACATCGGGATAACCCAGCTCCTTGAACGTCGGCAGGTTCGGAAATGCCGCAAGACGCTCACCGCCGAAATTCGCGAGAACACGCAGCGTACCGGCATCGACATGCTGCTTGAGCGTGCCGGGCGCGGAAGCCAGCGCCTGAATTTGCCCGCCGATGAGATCGCTGATCGCCGGTGCCGCGCCGCGATACGGAACGTGAAGCATCTGGATGCCCGCCGCGAGGGCGAACATTTCCATCGAGATATGGAGCGTGCCGAACGGACCCGACGATCCGTAGGAGATCGCACCGGGACGCGCCTTGGCATCGGCGACGAATTCCTGGATCGTCTTCCAGGGAGCGCTGGCCGGCACTGCGAACAATGTGGGATCAGCGAGCACGCGTGCGACCGGCTGCAACTGATCGACCTCATAGGCGACCGGACGACCGTAGATGCGATCCGACTCGGGTAGCACCGCGAGCGACGACAGCGTCATCAGCAGCGTGTGCCCGTCGGGCGCTGCGCGCGCCACGGTCGCATTACCGAGCGAGCCGCCTGCGCCACTGCGGTTGTCGATGATGACGGCCTTGCCGAGCACCTTCTGCATATAGGTCGCAACGGGACGTGCGGCGATATCCGCCTGCCCGCCCGCGGGAAACGGTACGACCATGCTGATATTCTTGCTCGGCCACGCTTCCTGCGCATGCGCGGTCTGGCCAGTCAGTGCGAGGGTCGACAGGCCGCCAAGGCCCGCAAGGAAATCACGGCGTTTCATGGTTATCTCCCGTTTATTATATTCGGCGATGCATCGGCTGCGTGCATCAAAGGACGCAGCGCGGCCCGGAGGTATTGAAGCCTGCGGGGATTTTCGCATGGGGCAGACCGGCCCCACGCGCCTCGATTGTGATCTTATCGGTCGCTCAGCTTATCAGCCGACTGGATTTTCCAGCCTGCCGATGCCGCTGACTTCGATCGCCACGACATCGCCCTTCTTGAGGAAGCGCGGCGGCGTGAAGCCGAGGCCGACGCCGGCCGGCGTGCCCGTGGCGATGACATCGCCCGGCTCGAGCGTGATGCCTGCAGAGAGCGTCTCGATCAGCGTCGGAATGTCGAAGACGAGATCGGCGACCGACGCGTTCTGACGCAGCTCGCCATTCACGAAGGTCTTGAGATGCATCTTGGTGGGATCGGGCATCTCGTCGGCGGTGACTATGGACGGGCCCATCGGGCAGAAGCCGTCGATGCCCTTGCCGATGAACCACTGGCGATGCTGGTGCTGCAGCGTGCGCGCGGTGACGTCGTTGATGATCGTGTAGCCGAACACGTGCTTGAGCGCGTCGGCCTTCTTGATGCCGCGACCGCCACGGCCGATGATCACCGTAAGCTCGCCTTCATAATCGGTGCTATCGGTCGTATCGAGATATTGCGGGATCGCTGCGCCCTGGCCGATCACCGTGCTCGACGGCTTGGTGAAGATGACAGGATATTCCGGCACGACCTCCTTCGCCGAGGAGTCATAGCCGCTGCCTGCGAATTCCTTGGCGTGCTCGTGATAGTTCTTGCCGACGCAGAACACGTTACGCGCCGGGCGTGGAATCGGTGCGAGGAGCTGCACGCTGGCGATCGGCAGCGCTGCGCCGGCGGCACCGGCGATGCTGCCTTTCAGGCCTTCGTAATTCGCGATCAGGGTCAGCATGTCGGGCGCGACATTGGCCGGGAGCGGCGAAACCTTGGAGAGCGCCTCGTCAGCAATGCCGACAGTCGGCCGGCCTTCGTGCATGAACGTGACAAGGTGCATGATTTCCTCCTGATATTCGCTTGTGGAGCGGCTGATGCGCCGCATCTCCTAAAGGTACAGTTATCTTCGATAGGAGATTTGCGCAAGCGGGCAACCCTCGACTTTTCCTCTTTAGAAGACGCGACCAATCGCCACTTCTGCGCGAAAATTCCCTAAAATACAGCGGGCCGGAACAACGTTTTTGATCCGGCAGGGTGTGACATCGTGCGAAACCGCGCCTAAAGTAGAATCGCAGGTTGAAACGGAGCAACACCCGATATGGCGAAGGCGGCAGTACGGAAGGTCGTTCGCGAAGACCCCGTCAGCCGCGCATTCGGCGATCGGGTCCGCGTCCTGCGTGAGGAAGCCGATCTTACGCTGGAGCAGCTTTCGAAACAGTCCGGCGTCAGCCGCGCGATGCTGTCCAAGGTCGAGCGCGGCGAGAAGAGCCCGACCATCGGCGTCGCGCGGCGCATCGCGCTGGCCCTCGGCACATCATTCTCGTCTCTCATGGGAGACGACGACGGCCCTCGCCGCGCCTTTGCAATCGTCCGGAAGGACCAGCGGCCGGTGTTCCGCGACGCGGACACCGGCTTCGAACGCTTCCTCCTGTCGCCGGTCATGGCGGGGATGCCCGTCGAAGTCGCGCTTCATCACCTGCCGCCGAAGACATCGACGGGTGAGTTGCCCGCCTACCCCGTCGGCACGTCGAAACACGTTTTGGTCGCGCGCGGAAAGGTCACCGTCAAAACAAAAGACACGGAAACGGTGCTCGACGAAGGCGACTCGCTCTACTTCGAAGTGGATGTCGAACATTGGTTCGAGAACCGCACTACGCGCGCCTGCGAATATTATCTCGTGATTTCGGCGCCGCCGTCGTTTGGCAGACGGAGCGACGGCAAAGCCTAGCATTCGGACCGAAGGGCGGCGCACGCGTATTTGCGCGCTGCCGCCCCCGCTTGTTCGCGCCTACTTCTTCAGGCAGAGACCGACGGTTGGCGTCGTCGTGCACTTGGTGCCGTCCGGCGCGCCACCGCTCGGGCACACAACGGATACCAGCGTCTCCGTCGCCTCGCAGCTGACCGCGCCATCGGCCTGCACGGCACGGAAGCTCACTGGTGCCGCATCGCCCTTGTCACCCTTCGCGCCGGGCGTCCCCTGCGGACCTTGCGGCCCCTGTGCTCCAGCCTGTCCCTGCGCTCCCGGAACACCCTGAACGCCTTGCGCGCCCTGCGGTCCTGCCGGTCCTTGCGCACCGGTCTCGCCCTTCGGACCTGCCGGCCCGGGATCGCGGCCGCAGCCGCCCAGCATCAATGCAACGCCAACAGCAAGAATTGGAATGATCTTCCTCATGCCCCACACCCCATTGAATTCGTGACATCGCGACATGCGACGTCGGGATAAGCCAGCGCCGGATGTTGAGTTCCGGCCTGCGGATGATACCGGGTGGCAAGGAGAACGGAAGCACGCTCGCAAAAGCGAGACTGTTTCAAGACGCCGCAGACTTGACGGGCGCTCAGTTCGCTCGGCTGTCTCTTGCTTGCGAAATGAGCTCGATCATTTTGGCTTCATCGTCGTCTGGCGCGAAAGCCTTCGCCTTTTCATAGACTTCAACTGCTGCGGTACCGATCAAGGGCTTCGCCTGCAACAACTGCTCGGCCAGCCTCACTGCATAGGCCGCATCCTTATGGCGCAGTGCAGCGGTGAAGGATGCTCCCGATAATCGCGCGCCACCATCCGCGGCGCGTGTCGCAGGACCTGCGGACTCGCAGCAACGCCGCTAGCGATGGACTCCAGAACCAGCTTCATGTCCAGCCCGGCATGTTCGGCAATGGCCAGACCTTCGGCGAGCCCGGCAATATGGATCGCGCCCATCAGATTGTTGATCAGCTTGTAGACCGTGCCCGATCCGACGGGGCCAAAATGCCGGATCGTCGATCCTATCGGCGTCAGGAACAGCCGGGCCTTTTCCAGATCGGCGGCTTCTGCGCCGACCAACAGCGTGAGCTTGCCACCCGCAGCCGCGTCCGGGAGGCCGGTAACAGGACAATCGATATAGGTCAGCCCGCGTTCCTGCAGCGCTTTCGCAAGGTCGAGCGCATGCTGGTGCGACACCGTCGAACATTCGATCGCCAGTGCGCCCTGCTTCGCAGCCCGCCCGGCACCGTCGGTGCCAAGCCATACATTCCGGGACGCCTCGTCATCGGCAACCATTGTCACGATGGCATCGGCGCCATCAGCAGCATCCGCCGGCGACGACGCCCAGCGGGCGCCCCGCGCGATCAGGTCTTCGGCTTTGGCCTTGCTGCGATTCCAGACGGCAGTCGTGAAGCCGGCGTCGAGATAACGGCCGGCCATGCCGTGCCCCATGCGTCCCAAGCCGATGAACGCAACATGGGGCATGGGTTAGTCTACGTCCTCGATCGCGCCAGGCGTTGTGCCGAAGGCGCGCTGCGCCAGCGTCGCCGCCATGAACTCGTCGAGGTCGCCGTCGAGCACGCCAGAGGTGTCCGACGTCTGCACACCGGTGCGCAGGTCCTTCACCATCTGATAGGGCTGCAGCACATAAGAGCGGATCTGGTGACCCCAGCCGATATCGGTCTTGGCGGCCTGATCGGCAGCAGCCTTCTCTTCGCGCTTCTTCAGCTCGATCTCGTACAGTCGTGCGCGCAGCATGTCCCACGCCTGCGCGCGGTTCTTGTGCTGCGAACGGCCGGCCTGACAGACCACCGCGACGCCGCTCGGAATATGCGTCAGACGCACCGCGGATTCCGTCTTGTTGACGTGCTGACCGCCCGCGCCGCCCGAGCGCATCGTATCGACGCGCACATCGGACTCGTTGATATCGATCTTGATACTGTCGTCCACGACCGGGAAGATCGCGACGGATGAGAACGACGTGTGCCGACGGGCATTGGAATCGTAAGGCGAGATACGCACCAGACGATGCACGCCGCCTTCGGTCTTCAGCCAGCCATAGGCATTGTGACCGGAGATCTGGATCGTCGCCGACTTGATGCCGGCTTCTTCACCCTGGGTCTCTTCAAGATACTCGATCTTGAAACCGTGCTTTTCAGCCCAGCGCGTATACATGCGCAGCAGCATCGAGGCCCAGTCCTGGCTTTCGGTGCCGCCGGCGCCGGCATGGACTTCGAGATAGGTGTCGAAGCGATCCGCCTCGCCAGAGAGCAGCGCTTCCAGCTCGCGGCGCGCGACCTCTTTCTTTAGCGCCTTGAGCGCATTCTCGGCTTCCGTCACGACGCCCTGGTCGCCCTCGGCCTCGCCGAGTTCGATCATCTCGATATTGTCGTCGAGTTCACGCGTGACCTTGCCGATGCCTTGAAGCGAGTCCTCGAGCGAGGTGCGCTCCTGCATCAGGCGCTGGGCCTTTTGGGGATCGTTCCAGAGATTGGGGTCTTCGGCGAGAGCGTTCAGCTCAGCCAGTCGTGCCGTGGATGCATCGACGTCAAAGATGCCTCCTCAGCAGCCCGACTGACTGCTTGATCTCTTCTACGAGGCGTTCGATTTCAGCGCGCATGGAAACTCTGATCTGGCGGCATCAGCCGCAATACGAATGGTGATCGGGATGTAGCGGCGTGCGCGGCAAAGCGCAATCCGCAAGGATCTGCTGTGGGTCAGATGAGCCTCAATACAGCCCGCCCGTTCCCGGCCGCATGAAACTGCGGTCGGTTTCCGGCGACACCGAGAGCGAACGACCATCCGCATCGGCGACACCGATCACGGAGTAGTTGTCCGGCGGTGCGGTACCCGGCTTGAAGGCCTCGAGGATGGTGCGGCCGCCATCGCCTGGTCCGGCGCGCATACCCGACTTGGCATCGACGCGGATCAGCTTGATGCCAGCAGGCACGCGGAACGGGACGGCTGGCTTGTCGGCGAGCGCAAGCTTCATGAAGTCCTTCGCGATCGGCGCAGCCAGCGCACCGCCGGTGGCCTTGTTGCCGAGGTTCCGGGGCTTGTCGTAACCGACATAGATACCGACCACCACGTCAGGCGAGAAGCCGATGAACCAGGCATCCTTCTCGTCATTGGTCGTGCCGGTCTTGCCGGCGATCGGCTTGCCGACTTCGCGGAGCACGGTCGCGGTACCGCCCTGCACGACGCCTTCCATCATGGAGGTGATCTGGTAGGCGGTCATGGCGTCAAGCACCTGCTCGCGGCGATCGACCAGCTGCGGCTCGGCCTGGTTCTTCCAGCCATCCGGCGCGTCGCAGCCGCGGCATTCGCGCTGGTCATGCTTGAAGATCGTATGCCCATAGCGATCCTGAATGCGGTCGATCAGCGTCGACTTCACGCGGCGGCCGCCATTGGCAAACATCGAATAGGCCGTCACCATCCGCATGACGGTCGTTTCACCCGCGCCGAGCGCGTAGGAGAGATAGTTCGGTAATTCATCATAGACGCCGAATCGCTTGGCATATTCGCCGATCAGCGGCATGCCGACGTCCTGCGCCAGCCGCACTGTCACGGTGTTCAGCGAGCGCATCAACGCATTACGCAGCGTTACCGGGCCGTAATACTTGCCGGTTGAATAATTTTCCGGACGCCAGACACCCGCACCCTGCCCCTGATCGATCTCGATCGGCGCGTCGACCACGACGGTGGACGGCGTGTAGCCATTGTCCATCGCTGCCGAATAGACCAGCGGCTTGAAGGACGAGCCGGGCTGACGATAGGCCTGCGTGGCGCGGTTGAACTGGCTCTGGTCGAACGAGAAGCCGCCAACCATGGCGAGCACACGTCCGGTCAAAGGATCCATCGCAACCATCGCGCCGGACACTTCCGGATACTGCCGCAGCCGGAACTGACCTTCGACGACAGAGCCGTCCTTGTTTGTGAGCGGATCCACATAGATCACGTCGCCCGCGGCCAAGACCTGCGACACGGCCGTCGGTGTTTTGCCCTTTGTCGGGCCGGCAGCGGGTTTGGCCCAGCGCACGCCGTCCAGCGTGAGGATGCCGGTCTGGCGATCCTTGAGCACGGCGCCGCCAAGTTCACGACCCGGCTGGAAGCCGATCCGTGCCGACTGATCGCTGACATCCAGCACGACCGCGAGTTTCCACGGCGCGATGTCCGACAGTGCCTTCACTTCGGCAAGTTTCACGCCCCAGTCGCCGGAGATATCGATCTTGTTGGTCGCACCGCGCCAACCACGGACCTCGTCGAAATTGATCAGACCATTAGTCATGGTCTTGCGGGCCATCAGCTGCATCTTCGGATCGAGCGTCGTTCGAACCGACAGGCCGCCCTCATAGAGCTTCTTTTCGCCGTAACGCTCAAGAATGTCGCGGCGCACTTCCTCGGCAAAATACTCGCCGGCAAAGATGTGACCCGAACTGTTGCGGCCGGTGACGCTCAGCGTCTCCTTGCGCGCCTTGTCGGCATCGGCCTGCTTGATCCAGCCGTTCTCCAGCAGACGATCGACCACATAGTTGCGGCGCTCGATGGCACGGTCGCGGTTCTTGACCGGATGCAGCGATGACGGCGCCTTCGGCAAAGCCGCGAGATACGCAGCTTCCGACACGGTCAGTTCGTTCACCGACTTGTCGAAATAGACAAGCGACGCGGCAGCGATGCCATAGGCACCGAGGCCGAGATAGATTTCGTTGAGATACAATTCGAGGATCTTGTCCTTCGAATAGGTGCGCTCGATGCGCATCGCCAGCAAGGCTTCCTTGATCTTGCGGGTGAACGACACCTCGTTGGTCAGAAGGAAGTTCTTTGCGACCTGCTGCGTGATCGTCGACGCCCCCTGCGGCCTGCGGTTGGAGCCGAGGTTCTGGGCGTAAAGCACCATCGCGCGCGCCATGCCCGAATAATCGAGGCCGCCATGCTCGTAGAAATTCTTGTCTTCGGCCGCAAGGAACGCGTTGATCACGAGCTTCGGCACGGCCTGAATCGGCAGATAGAGCCGGCGCTCCTTGGAGTATTCGCCGAGCAAAGCGCCGTCCGCCGCGTGGACGCGCGTCATGACCGGCGGCTCATAATCCTGAAGCTGCGAATAGTCCGGCAAGTCCTTGGAATAATGCCAGATCAAGCCTGCTGCGGCTGCGACGCCCACCAGGAACACCACGGTTCCTGCGGCGAACAAGAAACCCATAAACCGCACCAGCAGACGCATTATCGACGATCCGTTTCAATCGCTGTGCCGCAATATAGCATACGGCGGCCCCCATGGGCGCGAAGTCAGCAACAAGTCCCGCGGCAAAAATCAGCTAAGGAGACAACCCGAAATGGCCGTCAGTCTTGACCGATTCTGACGGCCGCACGGAAATTTTTATAGAGCGCCGGCTGTGGCCAAACTAGGGCTTTCACACTGAACGCTACGGCTTTCGTACTGAAAGATTTGTCGTTTTCAGTTCCGGCCCTCAGTTTCCGGGGCCAGCCGAGACCATTCGCTTGGCAAAAAAGCCATCGATCGCCTTGGCGACCGCGCCGACCGTCTTGGAGCGCCAGTTCTCGGACATCAGCTGCTGGAGGTCGTCCTTGTTGGACACATAACCCAGTTCGATCAGCACCGACGGCACGTCCGGCGCCTTGAGGACGCGGAAGCCTGCCGATTTCAGGGGATGCTTGTGCATCCGCGCCGTGGTCTTCATTTCGCCCACCACGAGCCGGGCAAAGCGGTTCGAGAAGGTCCGGGTTTCGCGCTGCGCCAAATCGATCAAGATGTCGGCAACGTCCGTTGGCTCTTCCGTCAGATTGACGCCGGCAATGGCGTCCGCCTTGTTTTCCGAGTCGGCCAGCCGCTCCGCCTCGGCGTCGGAGGCCTTGTCGGACAACGTGTAAACAGTGGCGCCCTGCGCATCCCCCTCACCACGCGGCAAAGCATCGGCGTGAATCGAGACGAACAGCGCGGCCGACTGATTGCGTGCGACCTTCACCCGCTCGTCCAAGGGAATGAAGGTATCGTCCGCACGAGTCATCACGATGCGGTATTTGCCGAGCTTTTCCAGACGGTCACGCAGAGCCAGACCGAAACCCAGCACGATCCCCTTCTCGCTCTCGCCGCCTGCCTGTGTGCCGTTGTCGATGCCGCCATGACCGGGATCGATCACGACGACCGGACGGGTGTCCGGCGCGGCATCGGGTACGGCGCTGGCAACCACCTTGGTGGCCACGGGAGACGCCGCAGCGGCAGCTCCGAGAGCGGGACGCAGATCCGGACGATTCTCGACTGCCAGCGCCTGCACGAAGGTGGTGCGATCAACCGACTCGAGCTCGATCACCATCCGGGCCGGCTGTCCGTTGGCGGGATCGAGGGCATAGGAATTCTTGATTTTCGCGGGTCCGGTCAGATCGAACACCATGCGCGACCCACCCGGCATCACCAGACCGTAACGGAACGCCTTGATCAAACCACGGGAGACCGTTCCGGCACCGGGATCGAGATGAAAGTTGACCTGGGGAAGGTCGATGACCACCCGATATGGATCAGCCAGCGCGAAAGCACGCAGCGGGATCTTTTTGTCCAGATCGAGAATGAAACGGGTCTGTTTTTCATCGCCAGCGATGCGCACGTCGGAGGCGATTGGAAACGAGCCTTCCACTTCCGCGCGTGGCGTCTCGCCGGCGGCACGGGTCGAGTCCGGGCACCAAAACAGCCCGAAACCGGCGCTAAGAAGCACCGTGGCCAGTCTGACGATGTGGTTTGCGCGGCTCGTCAACGAATCCACAGCCTCCGAAGCAGCCCCTCATTAACCCAATAGGATTGCAGGGTTAACCGGAGCTTAAGCCCATCGCATTGAATAAGCCTGAGTGTTGCAGCCTTGTGACGCTTCCCTTGCATGCGACCCCCATTCCTCGTATGTACGAAGAGCTGACGGTTTAACTCCCGGTTGTGTCGCGTTCAGCCTCCCGGTGCAGCGCTTGTTCCCCCGACTATCTATCGGTGGATCCAGCGTTTTCCGGCCTTCCCCTCTACAACCAGCGCAGCGCGCGGTTGCCCAGAGAGGCGGTCCTAGCCCAGGCGGTGTCCGGTCCCAGGTCCTTTCTCGCTCCCGGGGCGGCTTTAGACACTTCATAACCGATTATTCCGGCCTTACGGGTGGAGTATGCGACAGCCGGTGACCGCGTCCTGCGGCGCGCCGGACGTTAGCGAAAGGCGGCGCCTTTGCCGCCAAGATGTTCAGACGGGCCGACGCTTGATGCGCCAGACTGTGATGCCGACCGAGACCCAGGTGGGAACTATGCCGATGCGAGGCTCAAACCTCGCGCGTCGCCCCACACTGACCTCGCGATCGGCACGGCGTTCAGAGCTGTGTTTCGGCCTTCCCCTCACCCCCGAATCAGGTGGACCGTTGCGTCACTCGGCCGCGCGCTTCGCGCTTGCCGCCACGCTCGCCGTCCGCCTCCATGAGCCTCCAAATGCCAAACAAAATGTTGATCGATGCGACCCACCCGGAAGAGACCCGGGTTGTCGTGGTTCGCGGCAATCGCGTCGAAGAGTTTGATTTCGAGACTGCGCAGCGCAAACAGCTCCGCGGCAATATCTACCTCGCCAAGGTCACACGCGTCGAACCGTCGCTGCAGGCCGCCTTCATCGAATACGGCGGCAACCGCCACGGCTTTCTCGCTTTCAGCGAAATTCATCCCGACTACTACCAGATCCCGGTCGCCGACCGTCAGGCGCTGATCGAGGCGGATGAACGCGCGCACCGCGAAGCTGAGGAAGAGACCGAAAACCGCTCAAATCGGCGCCGCTCGCGCCATCGTAACTCGCGCCGCCGCGACCGTGGCGAGCGGGTGCAGAGCGATGTCGTCGACACGACAGCGATTGATCCGTCGCAGGCCGAACAGCCGCGCGATCCGGCCTTCGAGGTCCACAGCCATGCCCATGATGACGGGCATCACACTGCGGATCACGACCATCATGACCATGACGGTCATGAGCATACCCACGCGCATGAACATGCCGAAGGCGATCATGCACACGACCACGATCACGCCGCCGCACCGGTCGCGTCCGAGAGCGTCGCTGCCGAAGCTGCGGCTCCCGAGGTCGTCGTGTCCGCGGTCGTCGCATCCGAGCCTGAGACCGAACAGCCGGTTTCGGCAGGCTTCTCGCCTGCTCCGGTCGAAGCGGTTGCGGAGACGCCGGCACCGGTAGCTGCCGAAACCCACGATGATCATGCCCACGACGATCATTCGCACGATGAACAGCGGCAGGCCGCTCACGCCGAAGAAAACGCGGCGCATGCCGAGGACGCTCATCATGAAGAGCGCGCCGAAAGCGAGCACACCACCTCCGCTGACAGCGACGAACACGACGACGAGGAAGACGAAGAAGACGGCGAGGAAGAAGCCGAAGAGGATCAGGTCGAGTCCGTCGGCGGTGACGACGTTCTCGAGGAAGTTCCCGAGCGCGCCTTCCGTCCGCGTCGCCAGTACAAGATCCAGGAAGTCATCAAGCGCCGCCAGGTCATGCTGGTGCAGGTCGTCAAGGAAGAGCGCGGCAACAAGGGCGCTGCGCTGACCACCTATTTGTCGCTCGCCGGTCGTTACGCCGTGCTGATGCCGAACACTGCCCGCGGCGGTGGCATCTCGCGCAAGATCACCTCGGCGCAGGATCGTTCGCGTCTCAAGGAAGTGGTGTCAGATCTCGACGTGCCGGAAGGCATGGGGATTATCCTGCGCACCGCCGGTGCCTCGCGCACCAAGCCGGAAATCAAGCGCGACTTCGAATATCTGATCCGGATGTGGGAAACCGTCCGCGACATGACGCTGAAGTCGCAGGCCCCGACCCTCGTCTATGAGGAAGGCTCGCTGATCAAGCGCTCGCTGCGCGACCTCTACAACAAGGAAATCGACGAAATCCAGGTCGCTGGCGAAGCCGGTTATCAGGAGGCGCGCGACTTCATGCACATGCTGATGCCCAGCAATGTTCGCGCGGTGAAGCAGTATCGCGACGGCCAGCCGCTGTTCTCGCGCATGGGCGTCGAGAGCCAGCTCGACGCGATGTTCTCGCCGACCGTGCAGCTGCGCTCCGGTGGCTACATCGTCATCAACCAGACCGAAGCGCTGGTCTCGATCGACGTGAACTCGGGCCGTTCGACCCGCGAGCATCACATCGAAGACACTGCACTGAAGACCAATCTCGAAGCCGCCGAGGAAGTCGCGCGTCAGCTCCGCCTGCGCGATCTTGCCGGCCTGATCGTGATCGACTTCATCGACATGGACGAGAAGCGCAACAACCGCGCAGTCGAACGCAAGATGAGCGACTGTCTGCGGCAGGATCGCGCACGCATCCAGGTCGGCCGCATCTCGCATTTCGGCCTGCTCGAAATGTCGCGCCAGCGCATCCGCGCCAGCGTGCTGGAAAGCTCGACCGATATCTGCCCGCATTGCGGCGGCAGCGGTCACGTCCGCTCGGTCTCGTCGGTGGCCCTGCAGTTGCTGCGCGGTCTCGAAGAAACCCTGATGAAGGGTGCCACGCATAACCTCATCGTGCGCACCCGCACCGATGTTGCGCTCTATGTGCTGAACCACAAGCGCGGCCATCTGCGCGATCTTGAAAACAGCTTCAAGGTGACGCTCGCCGTCATTGCTGACCCGAATGTCAGTGGTCAGCAGTCCTTCGTGATCGACCGCGGCGAACAGGTCCATACGCTGGAAGCCGCCAAGGCGCTGCTCGCGGCGCAGGTCGCAGCCTTCCCGCCCCCGCTGGAAGAAGAACCGTTCGACGACGAAGACCTGTTCGAGACAGAAGCCGAGATCGAAACCGAGGAGACCGAAGGTCTCACCGACGACGAGACCTCGGGTGAAAGCGCCGCCGGCGAAGGCGATGGTGATGGCCGCAAGCGCAAGCGCCGTCGGCGCCGTCGTGGTCGTTCGGGTGAAGCCCGCGAAGGTGGTAGCGCGCCTGCCCGTGACGGCGAAGAATTCCCGGCAGCCAATGCAGCTTCGGTGGAAGGCGGCGCTGAGGGTGACGACAGCGAAGGCGAAGACGACGAGGCCGATGATCAGCCACGTGAAGCCCGCGCCGATCAGCCGGCCGATGGCGAGCGTCGCCCGCGTCGCCGTGGCCGTCGCGGTGGCCGCCGCCGGCGTGGTGGCAACGATGAGGGTTTGGCCGGATCGATTTCCGACGAATTCGGGCCGGCGCAGGCCCCGGAAGCAAGCGAGGCCGTGGCCGATCTCGACAGCCGGGACACGAGCAATAACGTGCAGCCTCACCAGCATACGGGGGCGGAGACCGTGACGTCCTATTCGGCGCCACAGCCGGAGACGGAACAGCGCCGTCACGATGCCGTGCCGATGTTCGCTCCAGCCGCGCCTGAGCCGACGCCGATTGCGACTGCTCCGGCCGTGGTTCAGGAAGCCGCACCTCAGGATGACGACAAGGCCGCCGCCCGCCGCCGTTCGACTGTGCGCGAGAAGGTCAACTTCGGCTCCTCGTCTCCAGAGCCGCAGCCCGTGGCAGCGCCTGTTGTTGCTGCACCGGAACCGGCTCCTGCTCCCGTTGCCGCGCCCGCTGCACCGGCCCCGGAAAGCCAGCCGCGCAAAGCCGGCTGGTGGTCACGCGCTTTCGGTGGCGGCGACAACTAAGCGCCGCCTGACACAGACAACGAAAAGCCGCCCGGCGGAACCGGGCGGCTTTTTTAGTGCTGCGATCTACTGCAGATCAGTCCGTCGTGATCGCGGTTTCCACGTCCGACGGATCGATCGACTTGTTCAGATTGGCATGCATCGTGTCGTGATCAAGCTCGCCTTCCCACCACGACACGAACACCGCAGCGATGCCGTTGCCTGTGATGTTGGTCAGAGCACGAACCTCGCTCATGAACTTGTCGATCGAGAACACAATCGCCATACCAGGTACCAGACGCGGGTCGACCACCGACAGCGTGGCTGCCAGCGTGATGAAGCCGGCGCCGGTGACACCCGAGGCGCCCTTCGACGTCAACATTGCCACGATCAGAATCGTGATCTGCTGGCCGAACGTCAGATCCACGCCGAGGGCCTGAGCGATAAACAAGGTCGCCAGGGTCATATAGATGTTGGTGCCGTCGAGGTTGAACGAATAGCCGGTCGGCACCACGAGCCCGACGACCGACTTCGAACAGCCCAGACGCTGCAGCTTCTCCATCAGCTGCGGCAACGCGCTTTCCGATGACGAAGTGCCAAGCACGATCAAAAGCTCATCCTTGATGTAGGCGATGAACTTGAAGATGTTGAAGCCGACGACGCGGGCAATGATGCCGAGCACGACCACCACGAACAGTGCCGCGGTTGCATAGAACAGCACGATCAGGCTCAGCAGGTTGGTAAGCGCTGCCGGACCGAACTTGCCGATGGTGTAGGCCATCGCGCCGAATGCGCCGAGGGGGGCTGCCTTCATGACGATGGCGATCACGCCGAACACGGCATGCGACGTCTCATCAATGATATCACGCAGCCTGTGGCCACGCTCGCCGAGCGCCATCAGCGCGAAGCCGAACAGGATTGCAAACAGCAGAACCTGCAGGATGTCGCCCCTGGCGAAGGCGCCGACGACGCTGTCGGGAATGATGTTGAGGACGAAGTCGACGGACTTCTGAGCTTCTGCCTGCTTGACGTAATTGGCGACAGCGCCCGCGCTGCCTTCGGTCTTGGTCACCAGACCATGGCCGACCTGGAAAAGGTTGCCCATCACAAGGCCGAGGACCAGCGCGAAGGTCGAGACGATCTCGAAATAGACCAGCGCCTTGATGCCGACGCGGCCGACCTTCTTGGCGTCCTGGATATGGGCGATGCCCGAAACCACGGTACAGAAGATGATCGGCGCGATCACCATCTTGATCAGCTTGATGAAGCCCTCGCCGAGCGCCTTGATCCAGTCATTGGTGGCGAACTGAGGCTCCAGCCACCCGACCAGCACGCCGATCACGATAGCGATCAGCACCTGAATATAGAGAACCTTGTACCAGGGCTTTTTGACCGGAGCAGCCGCTCCCGGACCCGCTGTTGCCGTTACCGCAGACATTCCGCTTCAACTCCCTGAGCATTTTTGCTGCCGCGGTCATTAGTCACATGGACGGCCTCTTGCAAGCCGCCACACGGAATTACTTGGGCGATTAACGAACAAATATCGCGCCCAGCGTTTAGCGATACCGGCGATCAACCATTCCGCGCAGGGCGGGTACCAGGATCGCGCCCAATGTGTTCTTCACCAGCGCGCCTGCCAGGAACGGCATCACGCCCACCAGCCACGCTTTCTCGGCGCCGAGTTTCATTCCGTAAGCCAGCCAGGCAAAGCCCATGGCCATGATCACGATGTGACCGAAGGCCATCGCAACGAACAGGCGGACCATCGAGCGATCCCATCCACGTTCGCTGAACCAGCCGGTAATGAACGAAGCAACGACGAAGCCGGACAGGAAGCCAGCCGTGGCCCCTGTGAGCGGTTTGAGACCGCCAACGGGCCCGGCGAACACCGGCAATCCCAATGCACCCACGGCGAGATAGGCGATGATCGTCAACGTGCCGAGGCGCCAACCATAGACGGCGCCGATCATCAAAACGACCAGCGTCTGCAGGGTCATCGGCACATATGGCAGCGGCAGATTGATCTTCGCCGAAACCGCCAGCAACGCGACACCAAACGCTGCCAGCACCACGGCACGGCGCGCAGCAGTAAAGCTCTCACCGCGGCTTGGCCACCACACACTGGCGATCGAGACATGGCGCGGGTGCGAGACGGATGCATCCATCGGCAAGACAGGCTCCCTCACTTCGGGCCGCCCTGCCTGAGCCATTTGCCGATCCGCGCGACCGCCTCATGCATGTCCTCGGTCGAGCTCGCATAGGAGAAACGAATATAGGACTTGCCGTGGATCGGATCGAAGTCGCTGCCGGGCGTTGCGGCGACATGCGCCTGTTCCAGCATCTGCTTGGCGAAATCGAAGCTATCCGACGTGAATTTCGACACGTCTGCATAGAGATAGAAGGCACCATCGGCTGGCAGGAAGTCTGTGAGGCCGGCTTGCGGCAATCCTGCGGTCAGGATGCGCCGGTTCTCCTGATAGCCATGCTTGATGTCTTCCATCTGCGCATGGCCATCGAACGCAGCTTCTGCCGCGATCTGCGACAGCGTCGGCACCGAGATCGACAGGTTCTGCTGCAGCCGTTCCATGGACCGCACCAGCGGTTTAGGCACGACCATCCAGCCGACGCGCCAGCCGGTCATGCAGAAGTATTTCGAGAACGAATTGATGACGAGGGCGTTCGGCGACAGCTCGGCTGCGGTCACTGCCGGGAATGCGTAATCGAGACCGTGATAGATCTCGTCGGAGATGAAGCGTATGCCCGCATCGTCGGCCGCGTGAATCAGGCTGGTCAGCGCTTCGCGCGACATCATCGTGCCGGTGGGATTGGCCGGGCTCGCAACCAGCACGCCCTTCAACGGCTTTTCGCGATGCGCGGCAAGCAGATCCTCCGCTGTCAGGGCATGGCGTTTGTCGGCATGGGTCTCGATGAGCACGGGCTCGCACCCCAGCGCGGTGAGAATGTGCCGATACGGCGGATAGCCAGGCACGGTGACGGCAACGCGGTCGCCGGGCTCGAACAGGGCCAGGAAGGACAGGATGAACGCACCGGAAGAGCCGGTGGTCACCACGATCTGCTCCGGATCGACCGTGGAGCCATAGACCTCGCGATAATGCCTGGAGATCCGCGCACGCAGCGACGGGGTGCCGAGTGCGGCGGTATATTCGATCCGCCCGTGCGCCAGTGCAGCCTGCGCGGCCTCAATGGCCACCTTCGGCGCGGGCGCTGCCGGCTGCCCGACTTCCATGTGAATCACATGCCCGCCAGCGGCCTCGATCCGCGCCGCGGCGGCCATCACGTCCATCACCATGAACGGGGGAACATCGCTGCGTCCGGACGCTGCAAGAAGGCTGTGTGCCCGGGCCTTGAGGATCGTATCTGGCATAAAAATCTGCTATCTGCGCGGCGTTATACACGTTACGGCATGGGAGCAACGCCGCGCTCCCGCCGCAATATTTGACTTGTTAGGGCTTATATCGAATCCGAACCCCGGCCAATGATGAAAGACCTGCAGCTGCAGCCAAAAAGGGCTGCATCTCGATTGTTCTCGAAGCTGACCACCCTGCTGACCGCGGCAGCATTGACGCTGACGCCAATGGGGGCCCACGCGCAGCAAGGCGGTGCCCCGCGCCTGCTGCGCGACGCCGAGATCGAACAATTGCTGCGTGACTATACGCGCCCGATCCTGCGCGCCGCAGGCCTCGAAAAGCAGAACATCCAGGTCGTCATCATCAACAATGCCAGCTTCAACGCCTTTGTTGCTGACGGTCGCCGCATCTTCGTCAATCACGGCGCTCTGATGCAGTCGCAGACGCCGAACCAGCTGATCGGCGTGCTCGCCCACGAGACCGGCCATCTCGCCGGCGGCCATCTGTCGAAGCTGCGCGAGCGCATGGCGCAGGCGCAGACCCAGATGGTTGTGGCGATGCTGCTCGGCCTTGGCGCCATGGCCGCCGGCGCGCGTGGCGGCAACTCCAATGGCGCTGCCGGCAATATCGGTGCCGCAGCGGTCGCCGCGCCGCAAGCGATGATGATGAATACGATGCTGTCCTATCAGCGGCAGCAGGAAGAAAACGCTGACCGCGCCGGCGTCAAATTCCTGAACCAGACCGGCCAGTCGTCCAAGGGCATGTACGAGACGTTCCAGCGCTTCGGCGCCGACAGCCTGTTCGCGGCGCGCGGAAGCGACCCGTATATGATGTCGCATCCGATGCCCCGAGAGCGCGTTGCGGCTCTCGAGGAGCTTGCCAAGTCGAGTCCCTATTGGGACAAGAAGGACGATCCGGCGCTCATTCTGCGCCACGAGCTGATGCGCGCCAAGACCGCCGGTTTCATGGAGCAGCGTGACACGGTGCTGCGGCGCTATCCGCCATCCGACACCAGCCTGCCCGCGCAATATGCCCGCGCAATCGCTACCTATCGCCATGGCGATCTGCGCGTGGCCGTCGAGCAGATCGATGCCCTGATCAAGGTGCAGCCCAACAATCCATACTTCTACGAGCTACGCGGCCAGGCACTCCTCGAGGGCGGCAAACCCAACGAGGCGATCGCGCCGCTGCGCCGCGCGGTGCAGCTCTCGAACAATGCGCCGCTGATCGAGATGATGCTCGGCCAGGCCCTCGTCGCCTCCGACAACAAGGCCTATACTGACGAAGCTATCCGCATCCTGCGCGCCGCCATCGCACGCGAGAGCGAAGCCCCCGCCGGCTACATGCAGCTCGCCATGGCCTATGGCCGCAAGGGCGAACTCGCAGAGGCCGACCTGGCCTCGGCCCAGGCTGCCTTCCTGCGCGGCGACAACAAGACCGCCCGCGACCTTGCCTCGCGCGCCAAGGCGCGGTTTGCCGTGGGTACGCCCGGCTGGGTGAAGGCCGATGACATCATCGCCGCGAAAATGCCGGGGAAGAACTAGCCCGCCTCCTCTGCAATGTTCTGCAATAAATGGCGGCCGATCCGTAATCTTTCGCAATTTGGCTGACAATTTGTCTCACTACGCATTGTCCCGAATTCTTGGGGGACATCGCGATGCGTACGAACACCATCAACCTCGTGTTGAAAATGATATGCCTGCACGCTCTGACAGCAGCTGTCGCTGGATGCGCCACGGCCCAACTTGAGACATCAGGGTCTCTTGCCTCGTATAACGACCTCGCGCCTGCCGACGGCATCACCACCAAATCCAAGATGCGCGTCGACAAGGCCGGCGTCCTGGCGGCCAGGAGCGTCAGCATCGTCCCGACGTCCTTCTCTCAAGCCGCATCTCGTGCCACCCTCACCGACAAGCAACGTCGCGTCATTGCAAATGCCGTCGACCGCTCCGTCTGCATCGGACTGAGCGACCGCTTCAATGTGGTTCCGTCGGGACAGCCCGCCGACCTGACCGTGCATGTTACTGTGACGCGGGTGACCGTCACCGATGCAGGCGTCGCTGGCGCAGCAAAAGTTGCCTCCGCAGCACCAATGTTCATCAGCGCCGGATTCCCCATCATCGTGCCTCGGATCCCGTACGGCATGGGCGGCCTGTCGGTCGAGGCGGAAGCCCGCGACATACAAGGCCAGCAGAAAGCGGCATTCGTCTGGGCCCGCGATGCCGACATGTTGACGAGCAAGCCGCGCGTTGCGGCATCCGGCGATGCCTACGATCTGGCGGACGAGTTCGGCGCAGATTTCAGCAAGCTCCTCATTACCGGTGAAAATCCGTTCGACAAGAAGCTGTCCGTGCCCAGCATGCAGCGCGTGAATTCGGCCTTTGGAGGGAAGCCCAAATACGCCGCCTGCGATGCTTTCGGACGCACCGGCATTCCCGCCTTCATCGGCGGGAAGATCGGAGCACCTCCCGAGTGGAACGACGACGCGATGCCGGTGACAGAATGACCGGACATGCTGACAGTGATTACCGTCCTCCCGCCCAAGACAGCTATGCTACGACAGTAACAGCCACATTGAACGAACAAGCGCCTGGAGCCGGATGCCGCCCAATGCAGACCATGTCTCACATCCTCATCGTTGATGATGATCTTGCAATACGAAAACTGCTGGGGCGCTATCTGACCGAACAAGGCTACCGCGTATCCATCGCCTCCGATCAGCGAACGATGAAGGAAGCGCTGCAGACCAATGAGGTCAACCTGATCGTTCTCGATGTCCTGCTCCCCGATGGGTCTGGACTCGATATCTGCCGCGATCTTCGGCGGGAGGGCTCCGAGGTCCCCGTCATTCTGTTGACCGCGCTGAAGGAGGACGTTGACCGGATCATCGGCCTCGAAATCGGCGCAGACGATTATCTCGGCAAACCGTTCAATCCGCGCGAGCTGCTCGCTCGCATCCGCGCGGTGCTTCGCCGCAAGGTGACGCAGGATATCCAGCTCTCCCAGGTGATCGAACATCATTTCGGCAGATTCAAACTCCATCCCGGCGCGCGGCAGTTACTGGACGAAAACGGGCATCCGTTCGATCTCACGACAGCCGAATTTGAACTGTTGCTCGTGCTCGTCAGGCGACCGGGCCGCCTGCTCTCCCGTGACCAACTGATCGAACTGACGAACCGCAGCTCCGACGACGTGTTCGATCGCTCGATCGACGTGTTGATGAGCCGTTTGCGCAAGAAGCTTGGCGACAATGACGATTTCCAGTTGATCAAAACCGTTCGCAACGGCGGTTACATTTTCTCGGCACGCGTTGAAACCATTGGCGCAGACACATGAACTCCATACGCATTCGATTTTCCCTGATGCTGGTAGGCACCGTTCTGAGCGTGGTGATCCTGGCAACCGTTGTCATCTCGCAAATGGTCACTGGCCTGGTTGAACAAGGTTTTCGCGACGCCCTGGCTTCTCGCGTCGCGGCGTTTGCCAGCACTATCAAGATCGAGGGAAATGATGCGATTTTCCATCTCCAGCCGACGCCCATCGAGGGAAAGCTTCTGGAAGCGCAGACGAACCTTCTGCAGGAAGCATTTCAGAAATCACAGGCCAATTTCGACATTTTCGTCAAGCAAACACCGGACGGCCGACGATGGGCATCTATCAAGATGGGCCCCGGCTGGCTGAGCTGGCCCATACGCGAGAATGCACCGCCTCCTGAAGTATGGTGGGGCCTCGCCGGCTGGATGATACTGATCACGGTTGGCGTCATCGGCGTCGCTCTTACGGTCGCCCATCAGACGACGAAGCAGCTTAAATTGCTGCAGAGCATAGCGATGTCCGTTGGCAAGGACGGCATGCTGCCCGTGCTCAAGGAAGAAGGGTCTATCGAAATCAAGGCAACCGCCCAGGCACTGAACATGATGGGCGCAAGTCTGAAAAAAGCGATGGACAGCAAGATCAGACTTGTGGCCGCCGCGGGGCACGATTTGCGGACGCCCATGACACGCATGCGTCTGCGCGCCGAATTTCTCAACGAACGGGAGCGTGAGGAGTGGCTGCAGGACCTCGATGAAATGGACCGCATTGCCGACAGTGCCATCCAGCTTGTTCGGGAAGAGACAGTCGGAAAAGGAACCGAACGCGTCAGAATCGACGAACTCGTCGGGGACGTTTGCGCTGAACTGATCCTGATCAAGATGCCGGTGACGATTGCCGGACTCGATCCGGGCAGCGTCAAGATATCGCCGCTCGCGCTCAAGCGGGCTTTGCGTAATCTCATCATCAACGCCGCGACACATGGCGGTGGCGCAATCGTGAGTCTGGAAGCCCGCGAGGGATTTGCGGTCGTCATCATCGACGACAACGGCCCCGGCATTCCCGAAACATTCCTGGCAAGTGCCTTCGAACCGTTCTTTCGCGTCGACCCGGCCCGCCGCCAGCCAATTCCCGGCGCCGGGCTCGGCCTGGCTATCGCCAAGGAAATTGTCGAACGGCAGGGAGGCACGCTCCAGATCGAGAACCGGCAGCCTCACGGGTTAAGGCAGACGCTTTCCATTGAGCTCGATAGCGCGAATGTATCATCGGTCGCAGCCTGAACGACACACCCGCCATGCGACCGCACGATACTGTTGCAGACGATCACTGCTGAATGATCCTTCGTAGGCAGTACCTGTTTCAGCCGGACCACAGGATCATCGCGATCCCGAAGACGAGCAGCGGGTAATACGCGATCTCCACGCTCAGGAACGCAATGTGTTTTACGCGAGACCAGAGGCGCCGAGCGGATATCCGCATCCGGCAGCGTTGCAAAGACGGCGTTAGAGCGATGCGACACATCTAGCTACCCTGCCCCCTCAACCCTTCCAGGTTCGATTGAAATCCACTGGTCGAACCGCCCTTGGCGCGACCGTAGGCGTAGAGCTCTTTCATATAATCGGTATCGAAATTGATCGGATCGCTCGTAGTGAGCTTGCCCGCCTCGATGGTCGTCGCTTTGAAATCCCAGCCGTTGCGTTTGCAGAAATCATATGTCGCGATCATCGCATTGCGCGTATTCGCCTTCACCGAGGTCTGAAACGAGCGCGCCACGATCGGAAGCGTCAGATCCGATGTATAGGAGACGTCCGGCGACAGCTTGCCATTAACGATCACGAAGACCCGAGACTTCGGAACCAGCGATCCCGCATGGGCCGTCAACACGCTTTCCGGCACAGCCAGAATATTCGATGTCACGCCACCATCGACATGCATCTCGGAATACATGTTTCCGCCGGACTCGACGGCGATCAAGGCTGGCGGGAAAATCCCGGGGATGGCGGCTGATGCAGCGAGAACGTTTCGGAACAACTCATAGCGGCCAGGACTATCGCTGCTTGCGATCTCCCCCATGTTCCAGAGCGTCGTCCCTTGAGTGTCGAGGTTCGTGGTGGCCACGATGAGCATCTTGCCCTTGCGATACCGTGCGCCGACCGCATCGATGATCCGATCATCGGCATATTTCGCGATGAGGTCTTTCATCGGTCCTGCCTTGAAGACGCCAGATCCGACAACCGCGTTGATCCCCGCAATACGCATCAAATTTTCAGTCGCGCCGCTGGTGAAGATCGCTTCGAGACGACCGTCATAGCTCGGGCCGAGAAACGCGAATGGCGCGATCAGGGCGCCAACGCTGGAGCCGGTGACGATATCGAAATCCGGGCGCAGCCCGGAGTCGGACCAGCCTCTCAGGAAGCCTGCGCCATAGGAGCCGTCAGCGCCGCCACCGGACAAGGCAAGGATGGTGAGCGGCGCGGTGCCACGCCGCGATCCGGCGAAGATGCGATAGCCGTCGTCGGGCGATATCCTGGCCAACGGGATCTGCGGGATCGTCGCCTGCGCGCTTGCGATCAGCGGCGCGCGCGGCAGCGACGCGCAAGCCGACAGCAGTAGCGCCGCACAAATAATGGGAAGCGTCGCGCGAGGCATCACGCGCACTCTGCAACGATCAGAGTGAATCTTGAAAATTGGGCCATGCAGGTTTCCATGTCCGGAAACTCTTGCACGGCTGATTTGCCATTTTTTTGCGCGTTTATGTCATTATGTTTCGCGCGGCGACTGCAAACCGAATGCGACAATTCCATCCGCGCGCCCGCGAATGGGAAGATGACCGAGTGCACTGACGGTGAATGGGAGTGCCGAGGCAAAGCAATCCATCGCCGCCTTTGATGCGACAAAACCGCCCTCTACACCACGACTGAGTTCTTCGAGCCGCGAGGCAGTGTTCATGACGTCGCCATTGAAGACGATCGCGCGTTTGACGTCGCCGATTTCGCCGATGATCACCGGCCCAAAATGCAGGCTGCCGCGAATGCGGGGCGCTGTGCCAAACTCGCGCTCAAACTGCCCCGCCTTGCGCGCCAGCTCGTCGCGCATGGCCATAAAGCAGCGCAACGGACGGCAATCAACCGCACCGTCCCGCTTCGGCCAGGTCACGATCATTTCGTCGCCGACATAGGCGAGCACCTCGCCACGATAGTCGACGACCGGGAGCGATAGCAGGCGAAAGGTCTGATCGAGGAAACGGTGGATACCGACGCCGCCAAGTTGCTCGGCCAGGCTGGTCGAGCCCGCAATATCCACGAACAGGACGAAACGCTCTTCCTCGACAGGCGCATGATAGCGCCCGGTGAAGAAGTTGAGCAACGCGCGCCCGCCGACGAGATTGGTGATTGCCAGAGCCAGATTGAAGACGATGGAGACGATGACGGAGTAGACGAGGCTCGACCAGAACGTATCCTCCGCGATCTCTACCGTTCGCCCGATCAGCACATCCGCAAGCCGAAACCATTGCACGGCCAGAATCACGGCAGCATAGAACGCACTCTTGATCAGCAGGCTGGCGGTGAAGGAGCGACCGCTTAGCCAGTTCCGGATCGGACCGTCGGCCACGATGATTTCGAAGCCGCCCAGAACCGTGCTGATCACCAATCCGACGACGAACCCGGGCAGAATCGGCAGATCATGGGTGGCACTGAACGCGACGCCGGCAACGCCGCCAGCGGCGACAATCGTCGCGAGGACCCTTAGCTTGCGTTCGAGTCTGGCGTTCATGATCCCCTCCCACCGGCGCTGCCGATGGGAGGGTATATCAGATCGAGTCTTACGCCTCGATTTCCATGAGGTCCTTCGCGACGACGATTGGGCCGCTATAGTGCTTCCTGGCGTCGGCAGCCCACATCTCGTCGGTGATCGACGGATCGTCGCCGGGCACGAAATGCGTCATCACCAGCTTCTTGACCTTGGCCATCGCAGCGATTTTGCCCACGTCTTCGGTGGTGGTGTGCGACGCCAGGAGATGTTCCTTCAGTGTCGACGCGTTCTTGACGCGAGCGACCATCTTGTCGACGCCGGGCACGTAGATCGTTTCGTGGATCAGCACGTCGGCCCCTTCGGCGAATTTCGCCAGCGCCGGATTGAACGAGGTGTCGCAGGCATAGACGAAAACGCCGTCCGGGGTCTCGAACTTGTAGGCGAAGTTTTCGGTGATCGGCGGATGCGGCGTCTTGAACGCGGTCACCTTGACCTTGTCATTGCTCATCACCGGCCCTGACTCCCTGATGTCTTTCGATACCAGCAGCTTGCGCGGATCAGGCTTGCCCTCGTCGGTGATGCGGATATCGACGTCGAACTTGATGCTTTCCCAATAGGCCTTGGTCAGCGCTTCCATGCCGATCGGTGCGAATGCTTCGACCGGGTGATTGAGGCCGGCCGACCAGCCGCCATAGACCATGTTGCCGAATTCCAGCACGTGGTCCGAATGCAGATGCGTCACGAATACATAGCGCAGGTCGGGCAATGCCACCTTGGCTTCGACCAGACGCTTGGTCACGCCGGGGCCGCAATCGACCACGTAAGGCACATCATCGACGATCAACACATTGGCCGGATTGGAGCGGCCGAGGCCGACACGCGGGCCGCCTTTGGTGCCGAGACAGATCCAGCGGGCGCGCTTCTTCGGCGTCTGAGCCAGTGCGGGCGCAACTACGGGCGTGACGGCTGCCGTGCCAACGGCTGCGCCGGCCAGAGACAGTTTGAGAAGCATACGCCGATCGAGGGTCATGAAAATATCCTTGGTTGGGATAGGCTGGTGCAGAGACGACAAATCTGCACGGCCCGTGCGGCTGCAGGCCAGCCTCACACGCCGTCCAGATCATAACACTCAGGCAGCGCGGACGTTGCCGAGGAAGCTGGAAATCCGCTCGGTCAGATCACTCGACCGCGCAGAGAGATCGTCGGCCTTGGCGATCATGCGTAGCGCCGCCGCCTCGGCTTCGGACATCGCCGAGCTGACCGCGCTGACATTCGACGACACGTCCTTGGTGCCGCTGGCCGCCTGCTGGGCGTTGGCGGCAATCTCGCTGGTGGTCTGGCGCTGCTGGGTCACCGAGGCGGAGATGTCGGCGGTCACCGCATCGACGCGGCCAATGGTCTCGGCGACGCTCTTGATCGCCCGAACCACGGCACGAGTCTCGGCCTCGATGCTGGAAATCTGCGCCGTGATCTCATCGGTTGCCTTGGCTGTCTGCGTCGCCAGCGCCTTCACCTCGCCGGCTACGACCGCAAAGCCCCGGCCCGCATCGCCTGCGCGTGCCGCCTCGATCGTCGCATTGAGCGCCAGAAGATTGGTCTGGCTTGCAATGTCCTGAATGAACTTGATGATGTCGCCGATACGCTCGACCGCGTGATCGAGACCAACGATGCGCTTGTCGGCATCACTGACTTCGCGCACTGCACTGGCTGCGATCCCTGCACAGGCTTCCAGCCGCTCGGCGATCGAGGCAACCGCGACACTCATTTCCTCGGCAGCGCTGGCGATGGTGCTGACACCGACGGAAGCTTCCTCGGCGCCGGCCGCCACATTGGTGGCACGTTCCGATGTACCGGTAGCGAGCCTGGAGCTGGCCTCGGCATCGCGGCGCATTGCGTCGCCGGCGGCGCCCACGCTTTGGATCACCTCGTTGCTGGCTGCATCGAATTCCAGCGTCAGCGCTTCAATCCGTGCTGCGCGGGCTTCGCGGGCCTGCTGCTGCGTGCGATGCTCGCTTTCGAGACGGGCAGCCTCGATCGCGTTGAGGCGAAGGGTTTCCAGTGCGCCGGCCATCTCGCCGATCTCGTCGCGGCGGCCACGCGCCGGCACGTCGATTTCGCGGTCGCCTTCGGCGAGGCGCGTGATCGCAGCTGTAATGCCGACCAGCGGCTGCACCACGCGGCGAACGAACAACATCGTGACGCCAATCACCAGAAGCGCCACCAGCACCATGCCGACGGCGACAAGCAACAGCCGTGTCAGCGCGCTGCCACGCGCCGCCTCGGCGAGCGACATCGCCTGCGCCATCGCCGCATCGCGGATGCCCAGCGCCGATTGCGCGGGTCCAACGAGACGTTTCAGGACGTCCTGGAACGAAACGCCGTAATCGGTGCCGGCGAGGCCCTTGGCGGTCAGTTCGGTGATGAACTTGTCGGTGTCGCCGAAGAAGCGGGTCTCCGCAGCCTTCACGGCGCCCGACAGCGCCGGATCTTCGCTGAGCTGCGAGACGGTGGCCTGCAGACGGGCCCAGGCATGGCGGATTTCGCCGGTGGATTCGGAGACGCCTTGAATATCACCAGTCGTCAGCATCTTGCTGTTGCCGGCGGCACGCGTGAAGTAACTGGCGCGGCGGCCGGCGGCATCCCGCATGTCCCATGACAGGCGCGCGATCTGTATCAGGCTGCCGACGCTTTCATGCGCGGCTGCAGCACTGCGCTCGAGACCGTTCACGACACCGTCGAGCAGCGTGTTCAACTGCAACATGCGCGGCACGTAGTCCTTGATCAACGCGGCATCGCGCTGGGGGCGCGGCAATTTGTAGGCGGCATCAAGACTGCCGTAAATTTCGGTGAGATCGCGGCCAAGCTTGTCGAGTGCTGCGAGAGCGCGGACGCGTTCGGGATAGGTTGCCACGGCGACAGCGCTGCGGGCACCACTCAACTCGTCGGCCAGCAGCTTGCGGGCATTTGTAACGGCTGTGAGTGCAGCGGGATTAGCGGGATCGTCGGCGATCAGCGCGGCGTTCTGCGGACCACGGCTGACTGCAATTTGCTCGGTCGCGCGCAACACGCCGGCAGTCGCAGCGGACAGATAGGCGGCCTCGCTGGCATTGCGATAGTTACCCCACTCCTGCACGACGAAAACCGTGGCGGCGACAGCGATGATCGCAGCCATCGCCGAGACGCAAAGCATAAAAAGGACACGAACGCGCATCGACTTCAGACCCCTTCTTTCTCAGATACGCAAAAAAACTACGGCCTCAGACTTAACATCTTTAGAAGAAAGGTATTCAAATACGGCATGGCACCTATGAGGAGCTGGTGTCATCAGACGTTCACGGGCGCGCCGCCCATGCGCTGTCGTCGGCGCGGCCTCTTGCCGGCCAGCGGATTGATGTGACACCTCACCGCCGGATAACTGCATGCCAATATGATCTTTATCATTTTACAACCACTTTCGGCTTCTCGCCGCCAGCAGTCAGGTTCCGTTAACGGAGCTGGCTGCATTTAGTGAAAATGGATGCGCTCATCGCGTCCGGCGGGGAGACCAATGCAGCTTGTGAATGACAGGACCGCGGGAAGCGGCGCCGTGCGCGTGGGAAGCATCCCGAGATGAGCACCACGACCATCTTCTGGTTCACGCTCGCCAACTTCCTGTCCTCGGGGCTCGTCTGGGCCTATGTAGGGCGCTGCTATCCGAACTTCGTCCCGGCACGCTACTGGAGCGCGGCCGCGCTGAGCGCTGCGTGCGGCCCTGCCCTCGGGTTGCTGTTTCCCAATCCCGCCGGCCTCCTGCTCGCCGCCCAGATGACGGTTCTGGGCTTCTGCCTGTCGGAAGTCGGCATCCGGCGCTTCTACGATCGACCGACATCCTGGATCACCTCCGCCGTGGTGATCGCGTCGTGCCTGGCGGGCTTCCTGTTTTTCAGATTGGTCCTCGACAATTATGCAATGCGCGTCGTCGTCTATTCTCTGGGACAAGGCATTCCCGTCGCACTGACTTTGCCGCTGCTGTTGTCGCGCGACCATCCGCGCAGCAATCACGGCGCGCGGATGGCCGGCTATTTCTCGATCCTGTTGCTTGGAGCCTTCGCGCTCCGCGCTATCGCGGCATTGCTTCATCTGGGTGGCAGCGAACCGACGATCGTGACGCTTGACGCGGTGCAGGCCGGCTTCATGCTGGCGGTGGCATTCCTCGCGATGACGTGGAATTACGGATTGCTGATGATGGCCATCGACCGCCTGCGCGGCGATGCTGCTGAACTGGCCCTGATCGACGATCTCACCGGTGCCGGCAATCGCAGGCGGCTCGTGCAGCGACTGGACGAGGAATGTGCGCTGGCCCGACGCACAGCGCGGCCATTCACACTGTTGGCCATCGACCTTGATGGCTTCAAGGCAGTCAATGACGGCTTCGGTCACAGCGCCGGCGATGATTGTCTGAGGCAGTTCACCCGGGCGGCGCAAGGCCAGCTGCGCCCCGGCGATACGCTGGCGCGCTGCGGCGGCGACGAATTCTGCGTCGTGCTCCCCGACACCGACCTGCACCAAGCGGGCACGATCGCGCGGCGCGTGCTCGCGGCGTGCCCGCGACAATTTGGCAGTGGCGGACGCAAGGCACGGACACTGTCAGCCTCTATCGGCGTTGCGCAGTGGTCCGCCAACCTCACCGCCTCCCCCGAACGGTTAATGGCAGCCGCCGACCATGCGCTCTACCGCGCGAAACACGAGGGCAAGAACCGGGTCGTGCTCTACGAGCCTGCGCCGCCGCTCGCGCCAGACCTCGACGACGACATCGAAGGCGCGTCATTGCCAGCGCCGCATGCTTTGGTCGAGATGACCGGGCCGGATCATCATCATTCCGGCTTCTGAGGCCGCGACACCACGATGAATTGCGCGTGACCGCCTTCACAAATAACGCGTATTTCGCCGCCAAAATGCTAAGCAGCTTCCCGAATGACACGTGGCTTTCTGCCTCGGCCTTTTCCAAAGGATTATTTGCCCATGCCTTCGTTCCGTTTTCTCGCCTCCGCTGCCGTGGCCCTTGCGCTGTGCGGCGCACCCGCGGTCGCGTCGGCGCAGACGTTCAATGACGCCCAGCGCGGCGAGATCCAGAAGATCATCAAGGACTACCTGATCACCCACCCGGAAATCCTCGAAGAGGTCTCTGCCGAGCTGACCAAGCGTCAGGCCCAGGCGGAGGCCGAGAAGCATCAGGCTGCGATCTCCGCAAACGCAAACACCATCTTCAACTCGCCACGCGGCGTCGTCGTCGGCAACAAGGACGGCGACGTCACCTTCGTCGAATTCTTCGATTACAATTGCGGCTACTGCAAGCGCGCCATGGACGACATGGTCGGCATCATGAAGAGCGATCCGAAGCTCAAGGTCGTGCTGAAGGAATTCCCGGTGCTCGGGCCCGGCTCGGTTGAAGCTGCCCAGGTAGCGGTTGCCGTGCGCATGCAGGACCCGACCGGCAAGAAGTATCTCGATTTCCATCAGAAGCTGCTGAGCGGCCGCGGCCAGGCCGACAAGGCCCGCGCCATGGCTGCCGCGAAGGAAGCCGGCCTCGATGTCGCCAGACTGGAAAAGGACATGACCAGCCCGGAAGTGCGCGCGACCATCGAAGAGAACTTCAAGCTCGCGGAATCCATGGGCATGAACGGCACGCCGAGCTACGTCATTGGCAAGCAGGTCGTGATCGGTGCCGTCGGTGCGGAAGCACTGAAGGAGAAGATCAATCAGGCGCGCTGCGGCAAGGCGATCTGTTCGTAAGTATCAAGGATTGGCGAGGTCGATTAATACCTCCGCCTGATCTGAGACGAACATCGCGAAAATATGACAAACCGGCTGCATTGCAGCCGGTTTTTTATTTATCTTTTGCGGGCGTTATGCGCGGCCGAATGCGCGCTGTGATAGAATGAGGCATCCCCAATGGTAAAAAAGGATGCAGCGGACACTCCGCTTAAGTTCCCAATGTTGACCGATACCAAACAGGAGCAGCGGCTCCTGAAGATTTCTATTTACGTCACGCTACTCATTTCACTTGCCAGCATCGCCTTCGGGCTTGCCATCAGTTCGCGCGCCATCGCCTTCGACGGTTTCTACACCTTGATCGATGCAGCCATGACCGGTGTTGCATTACTGACCGCGCGTTTGATCAGCAGGGGCGAAGACGACCGCTTCCAGTATGGCTATTGGCACCTCGAACCAATCCTCGCGCTGATCAACGGCACGGTGCTCAGCTTCGCCTGCGCCTACGCCTTCATTGACGGTCTCAACGGGCTGATCACGGGCGGACGCGCCATCGAATTCGGCCCCGGCGCGATCTTCGCTGCAGTGGCGGGCGCCATCAGCTTCGGCATGAGCATCTATATCCGTCGCTCGGCCGGCGAACACGGCTCGCAACTGCTTGACATCGATGCCCGTGCCTGGCTGATGGGCGGCGTGCTCAGTCTGGCCGTCTGCATCAGCTTCCTGCTTGGAGCGTTGATGGCGAAGACTCCGGCAGCGGCCTATGCGCCGCTGGTCGATCCGCTGATCCTGCTGGTGGTGGCAATCTGCCTGCTGCCGTTTCCGCTCTCGACGATCTGGAATGCCGGCCGCGACATCCTGCAGGTTGCGCCAAGCGATCTCGACGAAGAGGTTCGCGAACTCGCGCAATCGATCGCGCTTAAACATGGCTTCAGCGATTACAGCTCGCATGTGATGCGCTCCGGCCGCCAGCAATTCATCGAGATCGGGCTGGTCGCGCCATCGGGCGAGATCAGCAAGAGTTTCGCCGAACTCGATGCTATCCGTGCCGAGATTGCTCTGGCCATGGGCGGGCTCAGCCCGGGCTACTGGTTGACGGTGGACTTCACCGCCGACAAGCGCTGGGTGTAAGTTATATCAGCGCCTTGCGCTTGGTACGCCAGACAATACCGAGGGCGAGTAGCAACACGAGCACCGCGCCCAGCGTGATCGCGCCGGCGCGAAGCCGCCCGCCGGGACGATCGATGTAAAGCGAGCGCAGCGATGGTGTCTCTCCATCGCGCGCAAGACGAAACGCCATGACGCTGTCGCCGATCGATGTGCCGGATTCCGAATGACCGCCAGCGGCGATGACTACATACTGCTCTCCATTTGCGACGTAAGTCATCGGATTGGCGACGCCGGGCACTGGCAGTCGCCCCTGCCAGAGTTCGGCGCCGGTCTTTGCGTCATACGCACGCAGGTAGGCGTCCATGGCGCCGGTGAAGATCACGCCGCCGCGCGTAGCCAGAAGACCGTTGACCAGTGGCATGCCGGTGGTCAGTGCGAGGCCCAGCGGCGCGACATCCTCGGTGGTACCAACCCGCGATTGCCACAGGATCTTGCCGGCCTTCAGATCCACCGCAGCCATCACGCCCCAGGGCGGCCTGTTACAGGGCATGCCGAGCGGCGACGCCACAAGCGCCCGCGTCATGGCAAAGGGCGCACCGCGTTGCGCGCCAAAATCGGTACCTGCCGGCGGCCTGTAGTTCTGCGCCTCGACGCGCGGGATCAGCGTGACCCGATGCACGGCGCGGCTCGTATTGGCATAGAGCACCTGCCTGGCGGGATCGAAGGCAACACCGCCCCAGTTGATGCCGCCGCCGGTCATCGGAAACAGCAAGGTGCCCGCCCCAGTCGCAGGTGGTGTGTAGAGGCCTTCGTTGCGTCCACTGGCCAGTTCATCCCGGCACTTGCCACGATCCCAGAATGTCACGCCGAAGGCGTCATCCGGCGTCACCCGCTGTGGCACCAGTGTCGGAAGATGCGTCGGAAACGGCTGCGTCGGCGACAGGCTTTCGCCCTCGACGCCACCTTGCGGAACAGCCCTCTCCTCGACAGGCCAGATCGGCGCGCCATTGATGCGATCCAGCATGAACAGAAAGCCCTGCTTGGTAGCCTGGATGACGACATCGCGCGGACCGCTTTCGAGATCGATGCGTGCCAGCGTCGGCTGCGCCGGCACGTCGTAGTCCCACACATCGTGATGCACGGTCTGGAACGACCAGACCATTTCGCCCGTCTCGATCTTCAACGCCACGACCGAATTGGCATGCGCATTGTTACCCGGCCGTTTGCCGCCCCAGAAATCGGGACTGGGCGAGGACGTCGGCAGGAACAGCAATCCGCGTTCGTCATCCACCGACATCGGCGCCCAGACATTGGCGTGGCCGGCTTCGATCCCGTCATGGAGCAGCGGATCCCACGACCATCGCGGCGCGCCACTGCGCGTATCGAACGCACGGACGGTGCCCTTCGGCGCGCTCACACGCCGATTATCGGCCAGTGCAGAACCGACTACGACGACGTCGCGTCCAACCACCGGCGGCGACGTGATCTGAAATTCACCCGGGCCATCAAGCGGCATTCCCGGGTCGAGCTTGACCTCACCCTGCGCGCCGAAATCGGCACATCGCAGTCCAGTCGCAGCATCCAGCGCAATGATACGGGCATCGTTGGTGCCCATGAAGATACGGCTTCGACAGGCCGTGCCGGATGCCGCGCGATCGTCGCGCCAGTAGCTGACGCCGCGGCAAACCCAGCGGTTGGCGGGGCGCACATCTGCCGCGACCCGCGCATCGAAACGCCACTTCTGCAGGCCGCTGATGGGATCAAGCGCGATCACCTCATTGAACGGTGTGCAGAAGATCAGGCTGTCGTCGACGAGCAAAGGCGTCGCTTCGAATTTGGTGCGCGCCATCTGCGCGGGCGAGCGGCGAAGAAGATCGCCGGTCTGGAAGCGCCAGGCCTCGATCAAGCGGCCGACATTCTCCGGTGTGATCTGGTCCAGCGGCGCAAAGCGCGAACCGCCGCGGTCGCCGCCCCAATGTTCCCATCCAAGCGCCGGCGCAGCCGACAGGACCACGAGCGCCAATATCCCCGCACCCCAGTTCTTCATTGACGCATAGCTCCGCAGAACCTGCCTGGCGTGATCCAATGTTAGTCGATGCACCCGCGCTGTCCATGTTGAACGCGCAACAAAAACGCCGGCTGCATAACAGCCGGCCTTGATGGAATTGCGTCATAGTTCAGCGGCGCTTACGCGATGTCCGATATCTCTAAGCTGCATCCAACGATCATTTCGACAAAAGCTGTCATGGCAATTTCCCTATTCGATGGTGCAATACACGTGCCGCCATTTCGTTCCGGGCATAGGCCCCCTCTTTCGATTTCCGACTCAGGAACATCCTCAACACTGGCGGATTTTTCCTGTCACGGAGGATGAAGGAAACGCTATGCCAAAATATCATTTCGAGATCGTCGATGGTTTCCGGCTTGAGGATCCCGTAGGTCTCGAATGTGCCAACGACGCACAGGCCAAGGATCTGGCCAGGAACATTGCTCACCAAATTGCCGCTGATATAGCCGGACACAGCGCTCGTAACGTCGTGGTCGTCAACGATAATGGCGATGAAGTCTACAAGACGAAAATCTAGCCCTGACGGTATGCGATGTATCGTGCTCACAACAAAAGCACGGGAACTATCTTTCTCAGGAACCTCCATCGTTTGCTGCCGTTGTACGGCGGGCAATGCATCGCGAGGAGAACCAAGATGAACAACCGTTTATTGATGAGCGTCGCCGCTGCTGCACTAATCGCAGGTTCAGGTTTCGCTAGCGCGCAGAATCCTGGCGGCACAGGAGCCGCACCGTCGGGTGGTGGCGCCGGAATGAGCCGTGAGGCACCAGCTGGCGGTGCTGCGCGTAGCGGCGCAACGAGTGCGCCCGCAGGCGGCGGATCTGCCGATCGTGCTGCGCCGGCGGAACGCAACGCACCCGTCAACAAGGACGAAGCGACCGATACCACCAACAAGTCCGACCAGAAGCCGGCGATGAAGTCGACGCAGTCCGACGACAAGATGCAGCGTGACGACAAGCGTGCGACCGACTCGACCCGCGACAGTGGAAAAGCCAGCAAGGACATGAAGGCCGATTCCAAGACTGGCGATATGAAGTCAGGTGCAGATACGAAGTCGACATCGACGGAGACCAAGTCGACCACGACCACAGGTCAGGCCGGCGCGGGCGCCAAGCTCACCACCGAGCAACGCACCAAGGTTACTACCGTCATCAAGCAGCAGAACGTCCAGCCGGTGACCAATGTGAACTTCTCGATCTCGGTCGGCACGCGCGTGCCGCGTGAGGTTCACTTCCATCCACTCCCGACTGAGATCATCACGATCTATCCGGACTGGCGCGGTTATGAGTTCTTCCTGGTTCGCAACGAGATCATCGTCGTGAATCCGCGGACGCTCGAAATCGTCGCAGTCCTCGATGCCTAAGGCGGCACAACAGATGTGACACCCGGGCGGGCTCGAAAGGGTCCGCCCGTTTGCTATCCGGCCCGCTCCTCCTGTGTCATGAGCAGGCAGATTGCCGGAAATGGCGCCAGCGGCTTTAACCTTGGTTAATGAGCACTTTCCACAGGTTCCACCGGGCTTTTTATGAATTGGGTGAGGTATTTGGCTGGGGGAACCGGGGGTCTAGAGGCTTCCCCTCCGCAGTCAGGTTACCTATAACCCCCGCAGACCGGCGCCCGCCCGCGCCCATTTGCGATTGCCCGGGATGTCCGATGGCCCACACCACGACCAACACCATCTACGTGCTCAACGGCCCCAACCTCAACCTGCTCGGAATCCGCGAGCCGGACACCTACGGGCATGCGACTTTGGCCGATGTCGAAAAGCTGTGCGTCGCCGCTGCTGCGCAATATGGCCTGACCGCGGATTGCCGGCAGTCCAACAGCGAAGGCGATTTGGTCAATTACATCCATGAGGCCCGCGAGAAACACGTGGCCGGCATCGTGATCAATGGCGGCGCTTATTCGCACACCTCGATCGCCCTGCACGACGCCATCGTCGGCGTGCGCATTCCAACTGTGGAAGTGCATGTCAGTAACGTCTACACCCGCGAGAGCTTCCGTCACCATTCCTTCATCGCCAAGGCCGCCTTTGCCAGCCTCTGCGGTTTCGGTATCGAAGGCTATCGCCTTGCCATCAGCGGCCTCGCCGCAAAAATTGGTGCCAACGCCATCGCGTAACGCGCCGCTCCGCTCTTTATTCGTCTTTCACTTCAGACATTGGATTGCCCATGGCCCGCAAGCCTGACGACACACAGACCGCCACGCCACAAGCAAGCAACGACAGCGGCATGATCCGCGAACTGGCGCTGCTGCTGGATGAAACCAACCTCACCGAGATCGAGGTCGAGCGCGCCGGTCTGCGCGTGCGCGTCGCGCGCAATATCAGCGTTGCTGCCGCCGTGCCCGCCTATGCGCCCGCACCGGCTGCCGCACCCGCGCCTGTCGCCGCAGTTGCTACCGCACCGGCCGCTGCCGACATGACCAAGCATCCTGGCGCCGTGCCCTCGCCGATGGTCGGCACCGTCTACCGCGCGCCCGAGCCCGGCAAGCCGGCCTTCGTGGATGTCGGCACCAAGGTCGCCGCCGGACAGACGCTGGTCATCATCGAGGCAATGAAGACCATGAACCAGATTCCGGCGCCGCGTGCCGGCACGGTGACGCAGATACTGATCGAAGACGGCTCGCCGGTCGAATACGGCGAAGCGCTCGTCATTATCGAGTAACACCACAACGCCCTCTGACTTCGGAACGCCATGTTCGAGAAAATCCTGATCGCCAACCGCGGCGAGATCGCATTGCGCATCCTGCGGGCCTGCAAGGAGCTCGGCATCGCGACCGTGGCCGTGCATTCGACTGCGGACGCCGACGCCATGCATGTGCGCCTCGCCGACGAGAGCGTGTGCATCGGCCCGCCAGCGTCGAAAGACAGCTACCTCAACATCCCGTCGCTGCTCGCCGCCTGCGAGATCACCGGCGCAGATGCGGTGCATCCCGGCTACGGCTTCCTGTCCGAGAATGCGCGGTTCGCCGAAATCCTCGCCGACCATAATCTGAAGTTCATCGGCCCCAAGGCCGAGCATATCCGCCTGATGGGCGACAAGATCGAGGCCAAGAAGACCGCCAAGCGGCTCGGCATCCCCGTCGTGCCCGGCTCGGACGGCGGCGTCGGCCCCGAAGACGATGCCATGGCAATCGCCCGCGAGATCGGCTTCCCGGTCCTCGTCAAGGCAGCCGCCGGCGGCGGCGGCCGCGGCATGAAGGTCGCGGAGACCGAAGCCGATCTGCTGATGGCACTGTCCACTGCCTCGAACGAGGCCAAGGCTGCGTTCGGCGACGCGTCGGTCTATCTCGAAAAGTATCTGACCAAGCCGCGCCACATCGAAATCCAAGTGCTCGGCGATGGCCGCGGCGGTGCGTTGCATCTTGGCGAGCGCGATTGCTCGCTGCAGCGCCGTCACCAGAAAGTCTGGGAAGAAGGCCCCTCGCCAATCCTGTCACCGGAAGCGCGCGCCAAGATCGGCGGCGTCTGCGCCAAGGCGATGCAGGACATGCAGTATCTTGGCGTCGGCACCATCGAATTCCTCTACGAGGACGGCGAGTTCTATTTCATCGAAATGAACACCCGCATCCAGGTCGAGCATCCCGTCACCGAGATGATCACCGACATCGATCTCGTGCTGGAGCAGATCCGCATCGCCGCCGGCGGCGACCTGCCCTGCACCCAGGAGGAGATCAACATCATCGGCCACTCCATCGAGTGCCGCATCAATGCCGAGAACCCGGAGACTTTCCGGCCCTCGCCTGGCACGATCACTCAGTATCATCCGCCCGGAGGCCTCGGCGTCCGCATCGATTCCGCGGTCTATCAGGGCTACAAAATCCCGCCTTATTACGACTCGCTGGTGGGCAAGCTGATCGTCCACGGCAAGAACCGGCCGGAATGCCTGATGCGACTGCGACGGGCCCTGGACGAGATCGTGGTGGATGGCGTCGAGACGACCCTGCCGCTGTTCCGGGCCCTGGCCCGGGAAAGCGACATTATCGAGGGCGACTACCACATCCACTGGCTCGAACAGTATCTGGCTGGCAAGCCTGCCAAGACCTGAGATATTTGGGAACAGACTGGAACCAATCGCCCCCAGCCGCGTTTCACTGCTGCCGGGAGCCGTCCGGCCCGGCGGCGGGGGCCATATTGAAGTTCAGTCTGCAATCCAAGCGAGTATTACGTGACCGCTGACGCCGCCCGCAGGCGAGCGCTCTGGCAAATCTTGCTGCTCTTGGCGGGATTGCTCGTGCTTGCCGCCATCAGCGCTGCCTCCGTCATCCTGGTGAACCAGGCACGCGACGATTCCAAGTGGGTGGTCCACACCGTCGAAGTCCAGAACCAGATATCGAACCTGCTGCTGGAAATCCGCCGTGCCGAAAGCGCCACGCGGGCCTATCTGCTCTCCACCAGTCCACAGTTTCTGTCCGAATACGAAACCTCGGCCGCCGCCATCCTGCCGGCCGTCGACAGACTGATCCGCCTGGCCAACGACAATCCGGCCCAGGCGGCCAACACCGTCAAACTGCGCGCAGCCGTCGAGCAACGACTGGCGGAATTCGCCAGGGGTATTGACCGCATCAAGAACAACGACGTCCAGTCGAGCATCGATATCCTGCGCCGCGGCGATGCCAATCAGGCTGTCCAGGACATTGCCAGCATCACCCGAGCGATGCGCGCCGAGGAAGGGCGCCTGTTCGTCGAACGGACCCGAACGGCAGACCGAAGCCAGCAATGGGCCTCGTGGGTCACCGTGGCCGGCTCCGGCCTGGTGGTGCTCCTGGCGGCGCTATCGATCTTCCTCGTGCGCCGCTCGTCAAACGCCCGCGATGAAGCCGAGGCCAAGTTGCGCGACAGCAACATCGACCTCGAAGCCGCCGTTGAGGAGCGCACCGCCGACCTGCGCGAGGCCAACGACGAATTGCAGCGCTTCTCCTACATCGTCAGCCACGACCTGCGCTCGCCACTGGTCAACATCATGGGCTTCACCAGCGAGCTCGAGGAGCTGCGTGGCGACATATTTAGACGCATCGCGACACTGGCCAATGAAGAGCCCGTCGTGCCCGATGTGAATGGCGAATTGCCGGAGCCAGCTTTGCCCGAACAGGACAAGCAACTCTCCGCCGATTTCACCGAAGCGCTCGGCTTCATCAAGTCATCGATCGGCAAGATGGACCGCCTGATCAGCGCCATCCTCAATCTGACCCGCGAGGGCCGGCGCGAATTCAAGCCCGTCAAGATTGACACCCGCGAACTCATCGAAGGCATTGCTTCCACAGTAGCGCATCAGGCAGCCGAGACCGAAACCCAGATCCGCATTGAGCCATTACCTGACATCGAGAGCGATCGTCTCGCAATGGAACAGATCTTCAGCAACCTGATCGATAATGCGCTAAAATATCTGAAGCCTGGCGTCCCCGGCGACATTCTCGTCAAGGGCCGCACCAAGATGGGCTTTGCTATCTTCGAGATCATCGATAACGGCCGCGGCATCGATCCCCGGGATCATCAGCGCATCTTTGATCTTTTCCGGCGTGCGGGTACACAGGACAAGCCCGGCCAGGGCATCGGACTGGCTCATGTGCGCGCTTTGGTGCGACGGATGGGCGGCACCATGTCGGTGTCATCGGAACTCGGCAATGGCAGCAACTTCACCGTCACGCTGCCGGCCAGATGGACGGGGCATAACCGGGATAAATAAACATGAGCAAGCCAGTCACCATCATCATGATCGAGGACGACGAGGGTCACGCCCGTCTGATCGAACGCAATATCAGGCGCTCGGGTGTCAATAATGAGATCATCCCGTTCACCAACGGTACAGACGCAGTCAACTATCTGTTCGGTAAGGATAGCACTGGCCTCAATCACAAGGGCGAAGCCCTGCTGATCCTGCTCGACCTCAACCTGCCCGACATGACCGGGATCGATATCCTGAAGCGTGTCAAAGAGAACGAATTTCTCAAATGTGCTCCCGTCGTGGTCCTTACCACCACCGACGACGCGCAGGAAATCAAGCGCTGCTACGAGCTCGGATGTAACGTCTACATCACCAAGCCCGTGAACTACGAGAGCTTCGCCAACGCGATCCGCCAGCTCGGTCTGTTTTTCTCCGTCATTCAGGTTCCACAAGCGTCCACATGACATCTGCGACGACGCCCACGCTGCTGTATATCGATGACGACGCAGGTCTTGCGCGGCTGGTGTCGCGCGGCCTGACGCGACAGGGCTTTGGCGTCGAACATTGCGACAATGGCGAAGCCGGGATCGAGCGGATCAAACAGGGTGGCATCGACGTCATTGCGCTCGATCAGTACATGCCGGGCCTCGATGGACTGGAAACGCTGGAGCTGATCCAGAAACTGCCCTCGCCGCCCCCGGTGGTGTTCGTCACGGCCTCGCAGGACAGCAAGATCGCCGTTACCGCGCTCAAAGCCGGCGCTGCTGACTATCTGGTGAAGGACACCCAGGGCGACTTCTTGCCGCTGCTGCATGTCGCCTGCACGACCGCTATCAAACAGGCTTTGATATCGAAGGCCCGCGACGACGCCGAAGCTGAAGTTCACGCATCACGCGACCGCTATGCCGCGCTCGCGGCCGAGCGCGAAGTGCTGCTCCGCGAAGTCAATCATCGCGTTGGTAACTCATTGCAGATCATCGCCTCGCTGCTCCATCTTCAGGCCAACTCAACCAGCGAAGATCACGTCAAGGTGGCGCTGACCAACGCCATGGGCCGCGTCGCCGCAGTCGCGCAAGTCCATCGCCGGCTATACACATCGCACGACCTCAACAGCGTGCTGCTCAATCAGTATCTCGAAGCCCTGTTGGAAGATCTCCGCCGCTCAGCCGAGGGCAACCGGATGTCGCGCCTGACGCTGAAAGCCGAAGCTGTCGAGATCGATCCGGATCGCGCCGTAGCCATCGGCATCATTGTCAATGAGCTGGTAATGAACGCCGTCAAATACGCCTATCCCGACGGCGCCGGCCCGATCCATGTGGTGCTCACCGCGCAGGGCGACGAGCTCGAACTGTCAATCACCGATGACGGTGTCGGCCTCAATGTGAAGGTCGATCCGCGCTCCACCGGCATGGGCCAACGCATCGTCAATGCGATGGCGAACAAGCTCGACGCCTCCGTCGAACGCGATCCCGACCATGCTGGCACGCGCATCGTCCTGCGATTCTGCGCTGTGACCAAGCCGGCGGCCAAGTCCCCTGTGAGCGCTGCCGACTAGGCCTGCCTGCACAACGATCACCTCGACTGCACAAATATGCCGCGCCTGGCTGCCTTGCGCGGCATTCTGGCGTGCCTAGAATGCGCCTTTCAGTCTGCTGATATTTTTCTCCATTCCCAGATCTCGGATTTCCCATGCGCTGCCTCGTCGTAGCCGATCTCCACTATTCGCTACCCCAGTTCGACTGGCTGCTCAGCGTCGCGCCGCAATTCGATCTCGTGATCTTTGCCGGCGACGCTCTTGATATTGCCTCGGTCGTCGACTTCCGCGCTCAAATTCTGGTGGTGAAAAAGTATCTTGGCCTGCTTGCCCAACGCACCAAGGTGATCCTGTGCTCAGGCAATCACGATCTCGATGAACGTAACGATGAAGGCGAGAAGATCGCGCGCTGGGTTGGCGATGTCAGACAACTCGGCATCGGTTGTGATGGTGACAGCCTCACCATTGGTGATACGTTCTTCACGGTCTGTCCGTGGTGGGACGGCCCACTGGTCCAGCAGCGCATCGCGCAGCAACTCAATGAAGCGGCGACGGCGAAGGCCAGACGCTGGATCTGGGTGCATCACGCGCCGCCGACCAACTCACCGACGAGCTGGGGCGGCAAGCGCTACTTCGGCGATGTCGAACTGGTGCAATGGATCGAGGTGCATCGACCCGCGATGGTGATCTCCGGCCATGTGCATGAGTCTCCGTTTGTCAAAGACGGCTCATGGTACGATCGGATCGGCGACACCTGGGTGTTCAATGCAGGCCGCCAGTTCGGTCGGCCGCCGACTTACATCGTGCTCGACCTCGATGACAGCACCGCATTCTGGCTATCGGCCGAAGGCGCCGACCATATCGATCTGAACGCTCCGCTGCAGCGCCCGGCGTTGCCGATCAAGACCGCACCGCCATGGCTCAGATCCTTGGATCGCCTTGACGATCCGAGTGTCGATCCGACCCTGGCGACACCTTCGTTGGCGACAGGTTGACCATGTTTTCCAGGAGCTCACCGACCATCGACAGATGCGTACCATGGCCGGCATATTGCTGCTTGATGTCGGCGAGATAGCTCGTCGCTACATTCAGCCGCTGCGCCAGCAGCCGCGCGATCATCAGCGCGACGGTCGGGTGATCCCGCAAGAAATCCGTCGCATTCTCGAACTCATAGACGTGCGTCTCCATCGCGGCGCGCACGGTCGCGGTATGCGGCTGCTCGAGAAGCACCGACATTTCACCGACCACCGCACCGGGTTCGGTCAAACTCGCAACCACCGTGTCGCCCTTGACAACATCGAGCTGTCCTTCGATCAGCACGAACAAATGGCCGCTGGTCTGCCCTTCCCGGATGATCGTATCGCCGGCTGCGACGCTGTGCTTCACGCCATCGCTGCAATGATCCAGAACGGCGCGCATATCAGGCACTCCAACATGGTTGACGAAGCGTATGCTCGCCGTGACGATCGCGTGACACAAGGCTCAGATACGCTGAAATTGTCGGCAACCGGCGCATATTGGGTGCGGCGGAGCTTGTGGGACATCCCGCGCCGGCTACCGCGCCTTTCGCCCCTGTTGCATTTATTTGGGAGATAGTTATAGTTAGTTGCTTCCTTAGCAATAAGGCCCGTCCTGTCAGGCGGGCCGTTGCCATTTTAGGAGGCCTTTGCGATGAGCCGTTCCAACCGGATCGATCATATTCGCCTGACGTCGCATCCTGCGCCAGGCGCCAAGCATCACTTCCCGATCCAGTGGGGCGCACCCACCGCACGCGAACGCGGGCCGGTCATTGGCACCGTCTCCCGCCCGCAGGACCGCAACGTCATTGGCACCCATGGCGGCTCCTATTCGGTCTATCGCGCGCTCGCGGTTTCATCCGGCGCGCTTGATCCGCTCAAGCGCCCCGACCTCACAAATACCCATCCTGCTGCCGTCGTCGGGCCTTTCGGACAATGGACTGATCCCGAGAAGATCGTATCGCTCGATCCCTGGGGTCATCTCGTTGCCGAGAATTTTGCGCCCGAGATCGCCGAAGGGATCGATATCCGCCCAAGCATTGCGATCACCAAAGCGCGGCTCGACCTGCCAGAACTGCAGGCCGCGATCGCCGGCGGTCGCCTCAAACACGACGGCGAGGTCGTGCATGCCAATGGCAGCGTCTCCGTGGTCAAAATCGCCATAGATCCCGTGTGGTATCTGCCCGGTCTCGCCAAACGCTTTGATACCAGCGAGAACAATCTGCGCCGCCAGCTGTTCGAACAGACAGCCGGCATGTTTCCCGAACTCGTAACGCGGCCTGACTTGCAGGTGTTCCTGCCGCCGATCGGGGGGACTACCGCCTATCTGTTCGGCGATGTCAGCAGGCTGCCGGATCACACCACCAAGATCACCTGCCGCGTTCATGACGAGTGCAACGGCTCTGATGTGTTCGGCTCCGATATCTGCACCTGCCGCCCCTATCTCATTCACGGCATCGAGGAATGCGCGCGCGCCGGCCAGTCCGGCGGTCTCGGCATCATCATCTATAACCGCAAGGAAGGCCGCGCGCTTGGCGAAGTCACCAAATTCCTTGTTTATAATGCGCGCAAGCGCCAGGAAGGCGGCGATGCGGCTGCACAATATTTCGAACGCACCGAATGCGTGGCCGGTGTGCAGGATGCGCGCTTCCAGCAATTGATGCCGGATGTGGTGCACTGGCTCGGCCTCAAGCGCATCGATCGTTTCATCTCCATGAGCGACATGAAGCATGACGCGTTGACCGGTCAGGGCGTCGAGATCATCGAGCGCGTGCCGATTCCAGACGACATGATCCCGGCCGACGCCCATGTGGAGATCGCCGCCAAGAAAGCTGCCGGCTACTTCACGCCGGACCCGGTGACACCGCAGGACCTGATCGACTCCGTCGGTCGCGGGCTTGAGAAGTATTGAGATATCAGCAGTGAATTCCCCATCCCCGGAAAGCTCTGCCGCCCTCTCCTTGCTGTCAGCTCACGCCGTGCGCACCCGTGCGCAACGCATGCTGACCCTCGGCCTAGACGATAAACTTCCGAACTTCCGCATCGATCTCACCCGCATGGACGACGTGATCAATCTGGTGCTGGACACGACACGCGCCTCCTATCCATCGCTCGACGTTCCGTTTCATTCGCGCTGGCGTCACTTCGTCAATGCCGGCGACAATCGCTGGGCCGATGTCGCGGATGGCATTTCATGGCCTGATCGCGCGGCACGCGGACGCGCGGAATTCGATCTCGCCATCACCAGCGTGTTTCTCGATGCGGGGGCCGGGCCGACCTGGCGCTATACTGATCCGCAGTCCGGCGCAGCCATCGGCCGTTCCGAAGGCCTCGGTCTTGCAAGCCTCGCGATGTTCGCCAACGGCGCATTCGCGGCCGATCCCGCGCAGCCCCTGCGTGCCAACGCCGGCAAGCTGGCACAGCTCGACGTCAGCGATCTCAAGCGCGGCATGCAGGTCTCCGAAACCAATCCTATGATCGGCATCGACGGCCGCGCCGGTCTGCTGCGCCGGCTTGGCGAACATGTGGCGTCGAAGCCCGACGTGTTCGGCACGATGGACACGCCGCGCCCTGGCGGATTGTTCGATCGGCTGGCCGCGCTCGCCGACAATGGCCGCCTGCCCGCCCCCACCATCCTCTCGGAGCTGCTGCTGCAACTCGGCCCGATCTGGCCGTCGCGGCTGACACTGGACGGCATCGCGCTCGGTGATTGCTGGAAGCATCCAGCGATGACGACCTCGGATGCGACGAGCGGCCTTGTGCCCCTCCACAAGCTGTCGCAATGGCTGGCCTATTCGCTGATCGAACCACTGCAGACCGCAGGCATCGACGTGACCGATATCGACGGCCTCACGGGACTGGCCGAATATCGCAATGGCGGATTGTTCGTTGATGGCGGTGTCCTGAAATTTCGCGATCCTGCGGACGCCGCCCGTGAGCACGACGTATCGTCGCCGCTAGTGGTAGAATGGCGGGCACTGACCGTGGCGCTACTTGACCGCGTCGCCGACGGCCTGCGACAAAGACTGAAGCTCGACGCGACGTCGCTGCCATTGGCCAAGGTGCTCGAAGGCGGCACATGGGCCGCCGGGCGTATCCTTGCGCGCGAGCGCCGTGAGGATCATTCTCCGCCGGTGAAGGTCATCAGCGACGGCACGGTTTTCTAGTTTTACACTCTCGCAACGGATGAGGTTCATGGACGGCGTCACGATCGTTAATCACCCGCTGGTGCAGCACAAGCTGACGCTGATCCGCGACAAGAACCGCTCGACCAAGGGCTTTCGCGAACTGCTCAACGAAATCGGCATGTTGCTGTGCTACGAGGTGACGCGCGACCTGCCACTCACCGATGTCGAGATCGAAACGCCGATCATGAAGATGACCGGCAAGGAAATCGCCGGCAAGAAACTGGTATTTGCGCCGATCCTTCGCGCCGGTCTCTCTTTCGTTGAAGGCATGATCGGCCTCGTCCCGTCAGCGCGTATCGCGCATATCGGCCTGTATCGCGACCCCGAGACATTTGTGGCCGTCGAATATTTCTTCAAGGCGCCGACCAATCTCGACGAGCGCCTTGTCATCGTGATCGATCCGATGCTGGCAACGGCAAACACTGCGGTGGCCGCCATTGACCGCATCAAGGAGCGCGGCGCCAAGGATATCCGCTTCGTTTGCCTGCTGGCAGCGCCGGAAGGCATTGAACGTCTGCGCGGCTATCATCCTGACGTCCCGATCTGGACCGCGGCGATCGACGACCGTCTGAACGATCATGCCTATATCGAGCCGGGTCTCGGCGACGCCGGTGACCGTGCTTACGGCACCAGGTAACAAGGCACAGCGATACGCGGGCGACTCCTGCCGCGCGCGCTTCCCTGGACGACGGCTCAGTTGATCAGCAGCAGCCAGGGCATCACGACCAGCAGCAAGCCGGCGAAATAGATCAGCCCGAAGATCAGGCCGAACTTCCAGAAGTCGGCCTTGCCGATATAACCGCTGCCAAAATACATCGGCGCCGGTCCGGTGGCATAGGGCGAGATCACGCCCATCAGGCCAAGCGAATAGATGCAGAGCAATGTCAGGGTCGACATCGGGATTCCGGGAATGCTCGACCCCACAGCCAGCACGACAGGCAGCATCGCCGCGGCGTGCGCGGTAATGCTCGAGAAGAAATAATGGATCCAGAAGAAGATCGAGACCAGCAGGATCATCGCGATGGTTGGGCTGAATGTGGCAAGCGGTGTCGCCAGTCCGGCGGCAGCCCATTTGATGAAGCCGATCTCGTTGAGGCCGGATGACAGCGTCAGCAGCGACGTGAAGTAGAAAAACACTTCCCACGCTGCCTTCTCGGCGATGATGTCGGAAAACGTGACGACGCCGGTGACGAGCATCAGCGCGATCACAACGAACACCACCATGGTTGCATTGATGAAGTTCGAACCGACGCCAGGCAGCGAAATGTCGGGATTGGATCCGGTGATCCAGAGGAACATCGCAAGCACGACCAGCCCAGCCATGATCCATTCATTGCGCGACAACGCTCCCATGGATGCGAGTTCACCCGCGCTCCACGCGACGATCTCCGGGCTGTTTTTCACCTCGGGTCGGCAAATTGCGTAGCTCAGGATTGGCAGAAGCAAAATGAGCGGCACGCCGAGCGGCGCGAAGCCGATGAACCACTGTGACCAGCCGACATCCACACTCACGATCTTCTTGGCGATGCTCAGTGCAGCCGCATTGGGCGCAAGCGCAGTGAGGAACATAGAGCTCGTCACCGCGGTCGCCGCGAATGCGGTCCACATCACGTAGGTTCCGATCCTGCCGGCTGTCGGACCCGGCTCCGATCCGTAGATCTTCGGGATATTGCTGACAATCGGATAGACCGTGCCGCCGCTGCGCGCGGTGTTCGATGGCGTCGCCGGCGCGAGAACCAGATCGGACAACGCAACGGCATAACCCAGACCCAGCGTGTTGCGTCCGAGGCTGCGAACCAGCAGCAACGCCAGACGCCTGCCGAGGCCGCTCTTGCGATAGCCGATCGAGAATACGAAGGCGCCGACGATCAACCAGACCGTGCTCTCGGAGAAGCCGCTCAACATCCAGCGGAGCGACTTGTTAGGATCGTGTTCGACGTACCCCATCACGCCCGCAAAGGTCAGACCGATCAGACCGACGGCGCCAACGGGCATGGATTCCAGGATCAGGCCGGTAATTACCGCGGCGAAGACGGCAAAATAATGCCACTGATTGGCGACAAGCCCCGCCGGGACCGGGAGGATGTACAGCACCAGCCAGACGGCCAAAGGTGCGATCTTCTTCCAGCCTAGTGACACAGCCTATCCTCCCGCGAATTGATCTGCCGTGCCTGCGACACACGTCGCGCAAGGTAACACCAGTTTTTGCCTGCCGAGCAATCGGCCACGCGGGCTGCGCTGTATGTATCACCATGTTAAAGCGTGCTGTTCTCTCCCTTCGCATCCGCAACAAGCGTCGCGCCGGCGACATCGTCGATGTCCGCAAAGGCATAAACATCCATCCGCAACACGCTATGCGTCGCGCTGGCATGCAGCCGCGTCACGCGCGGAGTCGCCCCGGCGGCGCCGAGCGCCACATAGAGCGGCAGCAGATGTTCGTCGGTCGGATGGTTCTTTACGGCGTGGGGCGCCAGTCGGCGATAAGCGAGCAGCTCGTCCATGGCGTTACGCCGGAGCCCGTCATCAAACCAGTCGGCAAAGCCATTGACCCAATCGGGCGCAGGTTCGTTCACGCCCTGCCCGCGAAACGATGACAGATCATGCGTAAAGCTGCCGCTGCCGATCACCAGCACATTGCGTTCGCGCAAGGACGCCAGAGCGCGGCCGAGACGCAGATGATGCGCGGGGCCGAGATGGGTCTGGATCGACACCTGCAGCACCGGAATATCCGCCTGCGGATACATCAGCAGCAGCGGCACCCAGGCGCCGTGATCGAGGCCACGCTGTGGATCGATGGAACAGGACAGATCGGCTGCTTTCAGCAGGTCGGCAACTTCGCGGGCAACGCCGGGCGCGCCCGGCGCGTCGTAGTGCAGCTCATAGAGTTGACGCGGAAAGCCACGGAAATCGTGGATCGTCGTGTTGACGTCGACTGCACTGACTTCTGGAGCAAATGTCTCCCAATGCGCCGACGCCACCACGATCGCATCCGGTCGCGGCAATGACTGGCCGAGACCGGCGAGAAAGGTCCGCGCCGGCGCGTCGGTGAAAGGCAGCATCGGCGAGCCGTGCGACAGGAAGATGCTTGGAAGTTTCCTTGGAAGTCTCTCGGGTAATGTCATGGCTCGCCTCCTCGCATGCTGCCGGTCAGGCCGACAGGGAGCCTTGCAGCGACGCGGATGTCGCCGAGCCACGCAGGTTGTCGAGCGCATAGGCACCGGCACCGATCAGTGCCTGGGCGCCAAGCGCAACGATCCAGAGCGCCAGATATTCCCAACCTCCCTTCGGGTTGGTGAAGAAGAAGCCCGCCGGACCGTGCACGGTGACAATGGCTCCGAGCAGGATGGGGATTAGGACAACGGCGGCCACACGGGTCCACAGGCCAAGGATCAGCGCGATGGCGCCGACCGTCTCCACAGCAATGGTGAGATAGGCCAGCTCGGGTGGCAGGCCGAGGCTGCCGAAGAACTTGGCAGTGCCGGCGGGGGTGAAGACGAAGAATTTGAGCCCGGCATGGGCCAGAAATAGCGCGCCAAGGCCCAAGCGAAGCAATAGCGCTGCATAGGGTGCGGTTCGGGTATCGATCATGGTCATCTCCTGAATTGGCAATGAGGACAGGGTATTCCCTCTTTTATGGACCGATAACCGCCATATATCGGATATCAATTCACACCGATGGAGTGAGATAGCCCATATGCTGGATCGCCTGACGGGTATCGAAGTGTTTGCGCGGGTTGCCGCCACCGGCAGCTTCTCGGCCGCCGGCCGGGCACTGGGCCTGTCCCAGACCATGGTGACCAAACACATCGCGGCTCTGGAAGCGCGGCTCGGCGCAACGCTGGTCCATCGCAGCACGCGCAAGATAGCCCTTACCGAGGCCGGCCAGCGCTATCTTGAGGCCGGCGAGCGCATCCTGGCCGATATGGACGCCGCTGATGCCGCGATCACCGCCGACCGCATCGATCCGGTCGGATTGCTCCGGCTGAATGCGCCGGTGTCGTTCGGCACCGACTACATCGCACCGATACTTCCAGGCTTCGCCAAACTGTATCCGCACGTCACCGTTGATCTCGCCTTGAACGATCGCCTGGTCGATCTCGTCGAGGAAGGTTGGGATCTCGCCGTGCGCATCGGCCAATTGGCGAACTCGCAATTGACCGCGCGTCGTCTGGCGCCATGCACCACCGTGGTCTGCGCCGCACCGTCCTACCTCGCTGCACACGGCACGCCGCACATCGTTGCCGACCTCGCGCAGCACAATTGCCTGGGCTACACGCTATCGCGCCCCGTCGGCGTCGAGCGCTGGTCGTTTGGCGCAAAAGGCGAGATTCACGTCGGCATCGCTGGCAACCTGCGCGCCAACAATGGCGACGCACTGCGCAAGGCTGCGATTGCTGGGCAAGGGATCATCTATCAGCCACGCTTCATCGTGGCTGACGCGCTGCGATCAGGCGAGCTGATTGCACTGACGCTGGACCAGCCGCCACTGCCCCTTGGCGGCATTTATGGCGTCTATCCACCGGGCCGTAATCCACCGGCCAAGGTGCGCGTCTTTCTGGATTTCCTGGTGACGGCCTTTGCCGATCCACCCTGGGAAATATCCTGAGGCTTCAGCGCGCCGAACTGACGCGCTTCTCCTCGCCGCCATGCGACGGCACGGATTGGCTGTCGACCACGGCACGCCCCTGCGTAATCAGCCGCGCGCCGCGCTGATCCAGCGTGTGGATCCACAGCCAGTTGATGGCAACCGCAAGACGATTGCGCAGCCCGATCAGGAAATAGATATGGGCAATGCCCCAGATCCACCACGCCAGCGCGCCGCGCAGCCTGACACGGCCGAAGTCGATCACGGCGAGCTTCTTGCCGATCTGCGCGAGACTGCCGTCGTGTGAATAGCGAAACGGTGCGGGCGTCTCACCACGCAAGCGTTGCTTGATTACTGACGCCACATAGCGTCCCTCCTGCTTTGCTGCCGGAGCAATGCCAGGTACCGGCTTGCCGTCAGGGGCAGCAATGGTCACGGTGTCACCGACAGCGAATATCTCGGGATGACCCGGCACACTGAGATCCGGATTGACCTGCAGACGTCCGGCGCGGTCGGCAGCCACATTCAGCCATTCGGCAGCCGGCGACGCGCGCACGCCTGCGGCCCAGATGATCGTCCTCGCACCGAGTGCCTTGTCGCCATAGACAACGCCGTCGATGTTGCAATCCGACACTGCATGCCCAAGCGCGACTTCGACGCCGAGTTTCTCCAGGGAGCGTTGCGCATAGGTCGACAGTTCTTCAGGAAACCCCGCAAGCACCCGCGACCCCGCCTCGATCAGTACCACGCGGGTCTCGCGCGTATCGATATTGCGGAAATCCTCTGGCAACGTCACGCGTGCCAGTTCGGCGATCGTGCCTGCGAGTTCGACGCCGGTCGGCCCGGCGCCGATAATCACGAAGGTCAGCAGCGCCGCGCGCTTCACAGCGTCGCTCTCGCGTTCGGCACGCTCGAAGGCTGTCAGGATACGGCGGCGGATGGTTGTCGCGTCTTCCAGCGTCTTCAGGCCGGGTGCGAACGGCTCCCATTCATCATGGCCGAAATAAGCGTGACCCGCACCCGTGGCGAGCACGAGTGTGTCGTAAGGCAGTGTCTGCCCGTCATCGAGTTGCACGCGGTGCGCAGCCGTATCGACACCGGTCACCGTACCAAGCAATGTCGTCACATCCTTGCGGCCGCGCAGCAGATAGCGGATCGGCCATGCGATCTCGGATGTCGCCAGCGATGCGGTCGCGACCTGATAGAGCAGCGGCTGAAACAGGTGATGATTGCGGCGATCGACAATGGTGATGCTGACATCGGCGCCGGTCAGCCGATACACCGTCTCAAGGCCACCGAAGCCGGCGCCGACAACGACGACGCGATGAGGCGTTGTCGCTCTGATCGATGCCTTGCCGTCGATTGTCACGATATTCGTCATGGTGAACAGGCTCCCCGCCTGCATCCTGATAGCTATGCCCGTCGCCCGAACAATCAAGCAACAATCGGGCGCGCCAGGCCGATTGTTGAGCGGTTCCAGATCGATCAGCGCGCGTTGACGTCAGTGTGCCTGCGCGGCCAGAACCGATCCAATAAGTAAGCCAAATACCGCGCATAAGCGTTACTTGGTACGTGGTCCCGATCCTCCGATGCCATCTCCATCCGCTCGGTGCCTGTTGAGCGCCGAGACCATCGCCCGTACGGCCTCGGCCTGCTATGCTCGCCGCATGAGCTCACGCGACTCCGCCTCGTCCGAGGTCACGCCCGAACTGCTGCTGCGCGCCTATGCCTGCGGCATCTTCCCGATGTCGGAGAGCGCCGACGATCCTGGCCTATTCTGGGTCGAGCCCGAGATGCGCGGCGTCATTCCGCTGGATGGTTTTCGCATCAGCTCGCGCCTCGCCCGCACCGTGCGCTCGGACGTATTCACGGTAACCGTCAACACCGCCTTCAAGCGCGTGATGGCCGAATGTGCGGCGCCAAAGCCGGGCCGCGAGGACACCTGGATCAACACCCGCATTCGCGATCTCTATGGTGAGCTCCACGACATGGGCCACGCCCACAGCGTCGAAGTCTGGCAGGACGATGCGCTGGCCGGAGGGCTCTACGGCGTCTCGCTCGGCCGCGCCTTCTTCGGCGAGAGTATGTTTCACCATGCCCGCGATGCATCGAAAGTGGCGCTGGTGCATCTCGTCGCACGATTGATCGCCGGCGGCTTCAAGCTGCTCGACACGCAATATGTCACCGATCACCTGCTGTCATTTGGCGCGCAGGAAGTGCCGCGTGCACGCTATCGCAAGCTGCTCGACGCATCGCTCGACGGCATTGCGGAGTTCGACGGACTGCCGATGGATTTCCCGCTCAGAGGCGCGACGGTGCTCGACATCATCGCGGGACGAAACGGCGCCTCTTGAGACGCGCCGTAGCGTTTACTGACGGAACGCGGGGAAGCCCGGCGGCGGCTGCAACGGCTGCTGCTGGGCACGGGGTTGCTGCTTCGGCGGGGCACGCTTCTGGGCCGGCGGCGGCGCGCGTGGCGCTTCGGGCTGTGTCGTCGCAACCGTGGCTTCCGGCTGCTTACAATCGGTCAGCCAGATGTCGTAGATCGGATGCTCGACGCCGTGCAGGCCTGGGCTGGCCGCAAACATCCAGCCCGAAAAGATTCGCTTCACCTCGCCCTGCAGCGTGATTTCGTCGACCTCGACGAAGGCGTCGGTATTGGCCGCTTCGGTGGCCGGACGCGTGTAGCAGGCGTCGGTCTTCACCCGCAGCGCGCCGAACTGCACGGTCTCGCCAATATCGGCATCGAAATTGATGATGCGGCCAGTGATCTTGTCCAATCCCGAGAAGCTCGCCTTCTTGTTGACGATCTTCTGCGCCGGCGGCTCGGTCACCACCTCGTCGCCGGGCTGCAGCGTCGCAGGCGTCGGCGGCGCCACCTTCGGCGGCTGGCGGCCGTTCTGAGCTGCGCCAGGCGGCGCATTGGCCACACCGGGCTGTTGCTGCCCGGGCTGCGGCGCAGACGGGCTAGGCGACACGCCCAGAGGCGGCGGCAGATCGGACTGGCGCGAACCGGGCGCGTTCTGAGGAATCACCGTGGTGTTGCTGCCGGGCGGCGGCGCGAGCGGCTGCGACTGCACGGCGCCGGGCGGCGGTGCGCCCATGCCGGGACGGGTCGGCAACAGACGGCCCTGCGGCAGTTCCGGCACCTCTTCCTCGTCGTCCATGGGCGGCGCGGGTTGCTGGCCGCGCGGCACCGCTCCCGGCGGCCGTGGCGGCGTATCGCCGAACAGCGGACCGAACTGCGCCTGCACGGGTACAGGCGACAGCGAGGTGGCGGCCAGAAGGGCCGCAAATCCGGCAATGGTCAGGGTTCGCAACATGCGGCGCGGCTCAATCGAGAATCAGGCTCGCGACATTGTATTTGAATGGCCGCGTAATCGCCTCCGGTTAACACGTGGAATGCGGCGGCGAAAGGGCACCCTGCTCTCCATACCGCCGGCTGGTCAGGTCATTCTCCCCATGAAATAGTCCACATCAGGCAGGCGCTTGATGCGCGACCGGCCATCAATCCGGAACAAACCGGAGCATGGGGAGAGCGTTCAATATGACTGACGGAATCCGTCTGGACGGCCGAATTGCCGTCGTCACCGGCGCGGCCGGGGTAATTGGCACCGAGACCATAAAACTACTGGCCGCGCGCGGCGCCAGGATCGTCGCGGTGGATCGCGACACCGGTGCCCTGCAGCGCGCGGTCGCTGAACTCCCCGCCTCCGCCGAAGCGCTGGCGCTCACTGCCGACGTCACCAGCGAGGAAGACGTCATCGGCTATGTCGCCGCCACGGTGAAACGCTTCGGCACCATCGATATCTTCTACAACAATGCAGGCATCGAAGGGACCATCGCGCCCATTGTAAAAGCATCGCTCGCCGACTTCCGCCGGGTGCTCGACGTGAATGTGGTCGGCGTCTTTCTCGGGATGAAACATGTCCTGCCGGTGATGCTGAAGGCCAACAAGGGGTCAATCATCAACACGGCCTCCATCGCGGGCGTCATCGGCTCGGCAGAGATCGCGGTCTACAGCGCCAGCAAGCATGCCGTCATCGGCCTCACCAAGAGCGCGGCACAGGAATGCACGGGCACCAATGTGCGCGTGAACTGCGTCTGTCCCGGCCTGATCGACAGTCGGATGTTGAGTGCGATCGTAGACGCACGCGTCGGCCGCGGGGCGCCTGCTCCCGTAGACAAGGTTGTCGATCGCGTGCCCCAACGCCGGCTCGGTCTCGCCCGGGAAGTCGCACCGATCGTCGCCTTCCTCGCCTCGGACGATGCGAGCTACGTGACCGGCTCCGCTTACACCGTCGATGGCGGCCGCACCTCCGCTTAAACATCAAGAAAACCAAGAGCAGATCACATGCCCGTCGTTCTCGATCCCGATGCCGCCGCCGTTCTCAATGTCTTCCGCGATGCCGGCCGTCCGCCCTATGAGACCATCTCGCCCCAGGAAGCGCGTGAGTGGTATTTGAAAGCGCGCCCGGTCGCCAATCCCGAACCGCCGGAACTGGCGTCGGTGACATCCATGACGGTCCCCGGCCCGGCTGGCGCCATTCCCGTGCGCCTCTACACACCGAAGACCCTGCGGAAAAAGGACGGCATGTCGCCTTGCCTGGTGTTCTTCCACGGCGGCGGCTGGGTGATCGGCGATCTCGACAGCCACGATGTGGTCTGCCGCATCCTCGCGCATGAAGGCGAGACGATCGTGATCTCGGTCGACTACCGCCTCGCGCCGGAAAACAAGTTTCCGGCCGCCATCGACGACGCCATCGCTGCGACGCGCTGGATCGCGGACAATGCCGCTCAGCTGAATGTGGATGCAAAGCAAATCAGCGTTGGCGGCGACAGCGCTGGCGGCAACCTCGCAGCCATTGTGGCCATCGACGCGCGCGACAATCACGGGCCGAAACTCGCCGGCCAGTTGCTGATCTATCCCGCCACCGATTTTCGCATGAACCATCCCTCGCACAGCGAGCCCGAAACGAGCTGTCTGTTGACACACAACGTCATCCGCTGGTTCGCCGACCACTATCTCACCAGCAAGGCCGACGTGGACAACTGGCGCGCTTCGCCTGCCCGCGTGGAGAACCTGAAGGGCCTGCCGGCGGCCTATGTCATGACCGCCGGCGCCGATCCGCTCCGTGATGAAGGCGACGAATATGCCAGACGCCTGTCAGAGGCCGGCGTGGCCGTGGCCTACAAAACCTATCCCGGGCAATTCCACGGCTTCATCACCATGGGCAAGATCCTGCCAAAGGCGAACACCGAGCTGCGTGAGATGGGGGAATGGCTGAAAGGGTTGGGCTAGCGCGCGGGCGGCGCGCCCCGGGAGCAATCGCGATGAAGAAGCCGGAGAAGATCGCGCCCTGCGGTCCGGTCAGGGGCCATTGCCTATGCGGCGCGGTTCATTTCGAAATCGATTTTCCGGCGCGCTGGGCCTGGCACGATCATTCCCGCGCAACACGGCAGGCGCACGGTGCCGCCTACGCCACCTATGTCGGCAGTTGGCGCAAGCGTTTCCGCGTCACCGCAGGCGAAGCAGAGATCACACGCTTTGAAGACAAGGCGTCGGGAACCGCGCGAAGCTTCTGCGCACAATGCGGCACGCCGCTATTTTACGAACGCGCCCGCTCGCCCCACATGGTCAACATTCCCCGCGCACTGTTCGGCAGCCGCACCGGCCGACAGCCGCTTTATCATATCGGCATCGAGGAGTTGCAGGAGTGGACCTATACCGGCGAGCCGCTGGTTCCGCTCAAGGGTTTTCCGGGCGTCGTCTGGGAACGTCCAGGACGAAAGAAGAAACGGATCCCAAACGACGAGCCGTTCTAGCTCTTCGGTTTTCTGCGCTGCTGGACGGTTTGCTGCCGCGACGGAGCCGGTCTCAACCAGTCCGAATTGCCAAGCGCGTGTTTCACGCAGTCATGGATGTGGGTGTGCAGCAGTTTTCGCGCCTTCACGGAATCTCGTGCGAGCGCCGCATTCATCAATTCGCGGTGCTCGACCGCAGCGACCTCACCGCGAAACACGACGGCGAGCATCTGGTAACGCAGATACTTGTCGTAAGCCGCTGACAGCGCATCGAGCAGCACCTGTGATCCGCAGGCCGCGATCAGCGCGCGGTGAAACTGCCAGTCGCACTGCTTCCAGGCCTCGGTCTTCGACTTGTCGCCGGCCAGCATCGCCTTTTCCATGGCGGCCAGCTTGTGATGGGCGGAAACCACCAGGGCTTCCCAATCAAGATCGCCTGCCTTGAAAGACTGCTCGATGGCATGACCTTCCAGCAGTTCGCGCAATTCCGCGATCTGCTGGAATTCGGTTGCCGAGATCGAGGTGACCTCGAAGCCGCGCTGGCCTTCGGCGACAACGAAGCCTTCCGAGCACAACCGGTTCAGCGTCTCGCGCAGCGTGCTGACGCTGGTGCCATAGGCGACGCTCATCTTCTCCAGTTTCAGCTTCTGACCGGGCTCGAGAGTGCCGAAAATCACGTCATTGCGGATGCGTCGATAGGCGCTGTCGCCGACGGTCTCTGCGGCGCGGTCCGCGGTGGGGGTATCCAGCATGAAAAATCCCGGTGGCGAGGAATGGTTCGCGTCGTGCCCACCATACCTCACCGAGAGGCTCAAACACAAATCATCATACATAATGTAAAATATCGGTTGATTTTTGTTTTGTCGTAGAAGACGGTAACACCCAAGAACGGAAAAATACCATTCAGGGGAGATGCAACATGTCCACACACCGGAAATCCGCCATTTGGCTTGTCGCAATCGCGACCACCCTTGTCGTCGCTTGCGGCCCCGCATCCGCGCAGGTGCAGGAGCGCACCATCCGCTGGGGTCACCTCAACAACACCGATCATCCCGTCAGCAAAGGCGTGCAGAAGTTCACCGAACTCGTTGCGGCGAAGAGCGGTGGCAAGATGAAGGTGCGGGAATATCCGGCCAATCAGCTTGGCTCCGAGATGCAGCAGCAGTCGGCATTGCGTGCCGGCACGCAGGAAATGCAGTCGCCCGCCACGACCTCGCTGGTCGGCATCGTCAAGGATTACGGGTTGATCGACTTTCCCTTTATCGTCTCGACGCCGAAGCAGGCCGACGCGCTGCTCGACGGCCCTCTGGGTTCAGCGCTGCTCGCCAAACTGCCGGAGAAGGGCCTGATCGGCCTCGGCTACTGGGATCTCGGTTTCCGCAATGTCACCAACAGCCGCCGTCCAATCACCAAGGGCGAGGATCTCGACGGCATCAAGATCCGCGTGATCCCGAACCCGGTCTATCTGGAGACCTTCAAGGCGTTCAACGCCAATCCGGTGCCGATGAGCTTCTCCGAACTCTACACGGCGCTCGAGACCCGCACCGTCGACGGCCAGGAAAATCCATTCTCGGTGATCCTGTCGAACAAGTTCTATGAAGTGCAGAAATATCTCAGCGTCACCAACCACACCTATTCGACCAACATCATTCTGGTCAGCAAGATCTTCTGGGACAAGCTGTCCAAGGACGAACAGAAGATCCTGCAGGACGCTGCCAATGAGGCGCGCGACTATCAGCGCAAGGTCAGCCGCGAACAGGCGACCGCGGCGATCGAGGAGCTCAAGTCCAAGGGCATGGAGGTCAACGCCATCGCTCCGGCCGAACTGGCCAAGATGCGCGACAAGACCAAGCCGATCGCAGCGAAATTCTCCGCCGACTACGATCAAGACATCGTCAAGCTGTTCAACAGCGAACTTGAGCGCGTCCATAAGGACTGAGCCGCGCATCACCAACCGTCACCACGCGGCGCCCCCACGCTCACTGCGAAAGCATCCATGTCCGCTTCATCAACTACTGCGACAGGCAGGATCGTCGAAGCCTATTACTCGTCGATCAAGATCATCATGGCGGTGTTGCTTGCCGCCATGGTCGTCCTTGTATTTGGCAATGTGGTGCTGCGTTATGTCTTCAATTCCGGCATCGCCCTCTCCGAAGAACTATCGCGCTGGCTGTTTGTCTGGATGGTGTTTCTCGGCGCCATCGTCGGCCTCCGCGAACATGCCCATCTCGGCGTCGACAGTTTCGTGAAGATGCTGCCACCGATGGGACGCAAGATCTGCTACGCACTCAGCCACGCGCTGATGCTCTACGCCTCTGTATTACTCACCGAAGGCTCCTGGAAACAGACGGTGCTGAACTGGGACACGACGGCACCGGCTTCCGGCCTCTCCGTCGGCCTGTTCTACGCCGCAGGCCTCGTCTTCGGCATCGCCTCGATCCCGATCCTGCTGCATGATCTCTATCGCCTGCTCACGGGCCAACTCGCCACGTCGGAGCTGATCGCCATCAGCGAATCCGAAGAGCTGCCTGCGGGACCCGTCGCTGCCAACGGGAACGACCGCCGATGACCATCAGCATCTTCACCTTCTCGCTGCTCGGCGCGATGGCCATCGGCATGCCGATCGCATTCGCACTGATCATCTGCGGCGTCGCCCTGATGACGCATCTGGACATCTTCGATTCCCAGATCATCGCGCAGAACGTCATCAACGGCGTCGACTCCTTCCCGCTGATGGCCGTGCCGTTCTTCATTCTGGCCGGCGAGATCATGAACACCGGCGGCCTCGCCCGCCGTATCCTGAATTTCACCATCGCCCTTGTCGGCCATCTGCGCGGCGGTCTCGGCTATGTCGCAATCCTGACCTCCTGCATCCTGGCGTCGCTCTCTGGGTCTGCCGTTGCCGACGCCGCCGCACTCGGCGCATTGCTGGTCCCGATGATGGTTGCGGCCGGGCATAACCGCGCCTCCGCAGCCGGCCTCGTTGCCGCTGGCGGTATCATCGCGCCGGTGATCCCTCCATCGATCGGATTCGTGATCTTCGGCGTGGCCGCTGGAGTTTCCATCTCAAAACTGTTTCTCGCCGGTGTCGTGCCAGGCCTGATGCTCGGCGGCAGCCTGTGCCTCGCCTGGTGGTGGGTTGCGCGCAACGAGAACTCGGTGAGCCCGCCGCGCCAGAGCTTTGCGCAGATATTTCGGGCGCTGATCGACGGCTTCTGGGCCTTGATGTTGCCGATGATCATCATCGTCGGCCTGCGCTTCGGCATCTTCACGCCGACCGAGGCTGCCGTTGTCGTCGCAGTCTATTCCTTCATCGTGGCGACGTTCGTCTATCGCGAACTGACGCTGGCGCAACTCCTGAACATCCTGATCAGTTCGGCGCAGATCACCGCCGTGGTGATGTTCCTGGTCGCGGCAGCGCTGGTGTCGTCATGGCTCATCACGGTCGCGGAAATCTCCGGTCAGATCGTCGAACTCGCCCGCCCCTTCCTGGGCAACCAGACGCTGCTGATGATCGTGCTGATGATCATCGTCGTCATCGTCGGTACGGCGCTCGACATGACGCCGACCATTCTGATCCTGACGCCGGTGCTGATGCCGATCGTCCGCGAGGCCGGTATCGACCCGGTCTATTTCGGAGTGCTGTTCATCATCAACAACGCGATCGGACTGATCACGCCACCTGTCGGCGTGGTGCTCAACGTGGTGTGCGGCGTGGCCAAGGTCAGCATGGACGAGATCATGCGCGGCGTCTGGCCATTCATGATCGCTCAACTGGTCGTGCTTGGTTTGCTGACGCTGTTTCCGTCGCTGGTGCTGGTGCCGGCGAAATGGCTTGGCGGCTAGCGGAAGGAAGACAACAATGAAACGCGTGATGATCCTGAACGGCCCCAATCTCAATCTGCTCGGCGTCCGGGAGCCGCACATCTACGGCACCACGACGCTGGATCAGATCAAGGCCAGCTGCGAGGCGCAGGCAAAAGCGCTCGGGCTGGCGCTGTCCTTCCATCAGTCGAACCACGAAGGCGTACTGGTCGACCTGATCCAGTCGGCGCGTCAGGATGCGGACGCGATAATCATCAATCCCGCTGGCTATTCCTTCACGTCGATCGCCATGCTCGATGCCATGAAAGCGTTCGAGGGACCGATCGTGGAGCTGCACATTTCCAATATCCACGCCCGCGACAAGTACCACCGCCACTCGGTCCTGTCGCAGGCCGCCACTGCCGTGATCTGCGGCCTCGGCCCTTACGGCTATATCGCGGCGATGCTGGCCGTGGCGCAGATGCCGGACAAGACAAGCGCCTGAGCAAACCGACCGCTCAAGAAAAAAGCCGCGCAGGATAAGCTGCGCGGCTTTTTCATTAGAAACGGGATGCGAAAACTACGAGCCCGGCGTCCAGGCCTGATAGTCGCCCGTTGCCTTGGGACGCCGGCCGCTGGCGAGCGTCGAGCCTGACGGACGATAGGCGGCGGGGCTGCCAGTTAGATTCGGCTGGTGCGGCTTCTGCCATTCGCGTGGCGTGTAGGTCTCTTCGGTCGGTGGCACATCGACGGTGTGATGCATCCAGCCATGCCAGCCGGTCGGGATCTTGGTGGCTTCGGCATAGCCGTTATAGATCACCCAGCGGCGCTCGAAGCCCAGCGTCGGGTCGATCTTGCCGCCCTTGGTGCGGTAATATTTGTTGCCCTGCTCGTCGGTGCCGACCAGTTCGCCGAATCGCGACGTCCACAGGTTCGTCCCGAAGGTCGTCCCGCTCCACCACGTGAAGAATTTCAGCAGAAACTGTTTCATATTTTGAACCGTTCGAAGGTTTTCGTCGGGCTGTTGATGCCATCGGGGCCGCCAAATGTCCAGTTGCCGCCGCGACCGATCGCCGCCTGCAACTGATCGTGACAAGCCTCCTATGGGCCTTCCCCGTACCCTACCTCCAAAAGCACCGACGGTCGCAGAATCGGCGCAATCCATTCATGCCGCATACAGTTCCAGACGGCCATTCTGTTGTTGCGCAATAACCGCGCGGCGGCAGGGAACGGCAATCCCTTCAGGGGGTTGAAGATGCATCCCAGACAGGAGCAAACGATGACGAATTTGAAGATATTGAGTGTCGCAGCAGCCGTCGCTGTGGCCATCCCCGCCTTCGCAGTGACACCCAGTTACGCCCAGAACACCAAGGTCGTGGGCGTCGGTCCCGGCGGTGCGCGGACGATTGGCACGTTCTCTGGCGGCGGCCCGCGCTTTGGTGGTGGCGGAGGTGGCGGAGGTGGCGGAGGTGGCGGAGGTGGCGGCTGGCATGGCGGCCAGCGCCCCGGCGGCGGTGGCTGGAATCACGGCGGCGGCTGGCGCGGTGGTGGCTGGCGCGGCGGCGGTTTCGGCCCGGGCTTTGCAGCCGGCGCGATCATCGGCAGCGGTCTGGCCGCCAGCAGCTATTACGGGAATTCCTACGGCTATTACGGCGGCAGCCCGTATTACGGCAGCAGCTATTATGACGACGCCCCCGACGTGGTCGAAGTGGCTCCCGACACCGGCGGCGGCGACGTTGACTACTGCATCCGCACCTACAAGTCGTACAATGTGCGCACCGGCACGTATCTCGGTTATGACGGTCTGCGTCACGCCTGTCCGTAACACGACGATCTGGACGTAAACAAAGGACGATGCCCGCGGCATCGTCCTTTGTCGTTTCTGGTTTGCGCCTGCCATCTCAGGGTCTAAGAACGTAGATGCAGCACGCGGGGGCATTCAGGGAACTCGCGCGTAGTGTTGGTGGACATGTGGACCTATCTACCGGTTCGATGGGTCGACGACGTCGGGTGTGAGCAGGTTCAGTGGACGCGTCAGACAAGCCGAAGATCGCCAGGCTCCATCCCAATGAAGCCGAACGCCTCAAGGCGCTGCGCTCCTACGGCATTCTCGACACCGCCTTTGAGCCATCCTTCGACGACATCACCAAGATCGCCAGCTATGTCTGCCAGACGCCGATCTCGATCATCAGCCTGGTCGATGAAGGCCGGCAGTGGTTCAAGTCGGAGATCGGTCTTGGCATCCGCCAGACGCCGATGGATCAGTCGATCTGCGCGCATGCAATCCTCGAACACAGCTTTCTCGAAGTCGAGGATGTCACCAGAGACTCCCGCTTCAACTGCAATCCGCTGGTAACAGGCGCGCCGCATGTGCGCTTCTATGCCGGCGCACTGCTACGCACGCCCGATGGCCTGCCGCTCGGCACGGTCTGCGTACTCGACGACAAGCCACGCGTACTCTCGACCGAGCAGCGCGAGGTGCTTGCCGCCCTCGCCCGCCAGGTCATGGCGCAGATGGAATTCCGCCGCGCGCTGCATCTGTCGGATCGGCTTCAGCGCAATATCAGCCGGTTGATGGCAGTGGCAGGCCACGACCTGAAGCAGCCATTGCAGGTCATGATCATGGCGATCGACCGCGTCCGCAGCAGACTGATCGACGAGAAGGACCGCGAGCGGCTCGGCTATGCCATCGATGCCGGCATGCGGATGGCGGAAGAGCTCGACCGTCTTGCCGAAGCTTCGGCGATGGATGCCGCCTTTGGCGTTCCCAACCTGCGCTCATTCCCGATCTCCGACGTCTTCGAGTCGACCATCGCCAACTGGCGCCTGCATGCCGACGCCAAGGGCCTCGACCTCGTCATTGTGCCAAGCAAGGCGCGGGTGGTCAGCGACCCCGGCATGTTGCGCGCGATCCTTGGCAATCTCGTCGGTAATGCCATCAAATACACCGAGCGCGGCCGCGTGCTGGTCGGCTGCCGCAAGCACGCCAACGCGGTGACCATCGAGGTGCTGGACTCCGGCGCCGGCATTCCCGCCGAACAGCTCACCGCGATCTTCGACGCCTTCCATCAGATCAATCCGGCCAGCGAAGGTCTCGGCCTCGGACTATCGATAGTTCGGCGCACGGCCGAAGCGCTCGGCCATGTGATCGAGGTGAAGTCTGACCTCACCCACGGTTCGCATTTCACTGTGAAAGTGCCGTTGGCGGCGAAACAGGTCTAACGCCATTCAGCCGAATACATTGGACGTCGCCATCAGCAGCAACCGGCCCCGTTGCGCGCTCGGGACCGCGCAGGCTCCCGCTGCGGGCGAGTGCCAGGCCAGCCGGCAGGATAGCGACGACCATACTGGTACCGCCCTGCTCTGACGGCGGTGCCACTCGGTGAACAGCAGTTTCATGGCCGGCCAGGTCAGCCCCAATCCGACAAATGTGAGCGCCAGGAAGAGCAGACCAGGCGGAGCGATTCGCGGGCGGACTTTGCAGTGTCATGGAGAAAACCGGCCAAGGAATCGGCACTGACATGCGCGCAATCGGAAGGCTTGACCACCGCCGGTGGAGGGAACCTGACCGGCAGGTACTGCTGCGTCTGAGTCCCCCCAAACGCAATCCCTGGATGACAAAATAAAGTTGGGCTGTGAACAGTGGGCGCAGCTCGGATTCCGGACAATTTTAGAAATATTTTTGACTTCCGAATCCATGAGGACTCACTGATACTTGCCCTCAATCGAGGCGCGCTTAGACCCCTTGGTTATCCACCCTTTCCACCATATTTAGTATTTGATTCAGGAACCCCGACTAATCCTTGACGGGTGAGTTCGGTTTGGCCTAGTTTTCGAACTGTTCGGCGCGGGTCGTATTTTGTCCCGCCGGACGCTCCCAAACGGGTTCCAGATTGACCGCTCCGTCCTCCAGTCGAGGCTACGGGATCGGGGATTTGCGTCCTGGAATCCGGGCCGGAAACTCGGCGTTTGGAGCACTAAAAAACGGGCCGGAAACCGGCTCAAACAGCGTGGTGAGGCGTTAGGATCGGGTCGACCTGCAGTTGCAGGAAAAGCCAGATCCGGGAAGCATGACCCCGGCAGTCCCGGGTGGCCGAGATGACGGCCAGCACATGCTCCACAGAGATAAACAGGACCGGTTCACCCGGCCAAGCTGCGGCGAATTTGGGGCAACCCGGACGTCGCTAACAGAAATCACCGGCGCCGCCAGATGGGGTGTCGGGCTTAAGACGGGGCACGACCACGATGCAGATTCAACGCCGCTACACCACCGAAGGACAGTCGCCCTATGCCGGGATCGACTTCCGTCTGACCACGTCTGAAATCCGCAATCCGGATGGCTCCGTGGTGTTCAAGGCCGACGGCGTTGAAGTGCCGGAATCGTGGTCGCAGGTTGCGTCCGACGTGCTCGCGCAAAAGTATTTCCGCAAGGCCGGCGTTGCCGCGCGTCTGAAGAAGGTCGAGGAAGAGACGGTGCCGTCGTGGCTGTGGCGCTCGGTGCCGGACACCGATGCCCTGGCCTCCCTGCCCGAGAAAGAGCGCTTCATCGGCGAACTCTCGGCCAAGCAGGTATTCGACCGGCTCGCCGGCTGCTGGACCTATTGGGGCTGGAAGGGCGGCTACTTCACCAGTGAAGCCGACGCCCACGCCTTCCATGACGAGCTGCGCTACATGCTCGCCAAGCAGATGGTCGCGCCGAATTCGCCGCAGTGGTTCAACACCGGCCTGCACTGGGCCTACGGCGTCGATGGTCCCGGCCAGGGCCACTACTATGTGGACTGGAAGACCGGCAAGCTCACCAAGTCGAAGTCGTCCTACGAACATCCGCAGCCACATGCCTGCTTCATCCAGGGCGTCGAGGACGATCTGGTCAATGAAGGCGGCATCATGGATCTGTGGGTGCGTGAAGCTCGCCTGTTCAAATACGGCTCGGGCACCGGCTCCAACTTCTCGCGCCTGCGAGGCGAAGGCGAGAAGCTGTCGGGCGGCGGTCGCTCGTCGGGCCTGATGTCCTTCCTGAAGATCGGTGACCGTGCTGCGGGCGCCATCAAGTCGGGCGGCACCACGCGCCGCGCGGCCAAGATGGTCGTGGTCGATGCCGACCATCCAGATATCGAGACCTATATCGACTGGAAGGTGAAGGAAGAGCAGAAGGTCGCGGCCCTGGTCACCGGGTCGAAGATGAACCAGAAGCACCTCAAGGCCATCATGAAGGCCTGCGTGAATTGCGAAGGTTCGGGCGACGACTGCTTCGATCCCGAGAAGAACCCGGCGCTGCGCCGCGAGATCAAGCTCGCCCGCCGCTCGCTGGTCACCGACAACATGATCAAGCGCGTGATCCAGTTCGCCAAGCAGGGCTACAAGGACATCGCCTTCGACATCTACGACACCGACTGGGATAGCGAAGCCTATCTGACCGTTGCCGGCCAGAACTCCAACAACTCCGTCTCGCTGAAGGACGACTTCCTGCGCGCCGTCGAGACCGATGGCACATGGGACCTGATCGGTCGCACCAACAAGAAGGTGATGAAGACCATCAAGGCCCGCGATCTCTGGGAGAAGATCGGCTACGCCGCTTGGGCGTCCGCCGATCCCGGCCTGCACTTCAACACCACCATGAACGACTGGCACACCTGCAAGTCGTCGGGCGATATCCGCGCGTCCAATCCGTGCTCGGAATACATGTTCCTGGACGACACGGCGTGTAACCTCGCCTCGGCCAACCTGTTGACCTTCTACAACACCACCACGAACATCTTCGACATCCAGGCCTATGAGCATCTCTGCCGCCTCTGGACCATGGTGCTCGAAATCTCCGTGATGATGGCCCAGTTCCCGTCGAAGCCGATCGCCGAACTCTCCTACGAGTTCCGCACCCTCGGCCTCGGCTACGCCAATATCGGCGGCCTGCTGATGACCATGGGTCTGTCCTATGACTCGCAGGAAGGCCGCGCGCTGTGCGGCGCTCTCACCGCTGTGATGACCGGCGTCAGCTACGCGACCTCGGCCGAGATGGCCAAGGAGCTCGGCCCGTTCCCCGGCTACAAGAAGAACGCAGCTCACATGCTGCGCGTCATCCGCAACCATCGCCGCGCCGCCCATGGCGAAACCCGCGGCTATGAAGGCCTCGCTGTCAATCCGGTGGCGCTGGACCATGCCTCCTGCCCGCAGGCGGATATCGTCGAGCGTGCCAAGCTCGCCTGGGATCTCGCCCTCGAACTCGGCGAACTCCACGGCTATCGCAACGCCCAGACCACAGTCGTGGCGCCGACCGGCACCATCGGCCTCGTGATGGATTGCGACACCACCGGCATCGAGCCTGACTTCGCGCTGGTGAAATTCAAGAAGCTCGCCGGCGGCGGCTACTGGAAGATCATCAACCGCGCCGTGCCGGCTGCACTGCGCAAGCTCGGCTATCGCGAGAGCGACATCGCCGAGATCGAGGCCTATGCCGTCGGTCACGGCTCGCTCTCCAACGCACCGGGCATCAATGCCTCCACCCTCAAGGCAAAAGGCTTCACCGACGAAGCGCTGAAGAAGGTCGAGGCAGCATTGCCGACCGCCTTCGACATCAAGTTCGCCTTCAACAAGTGGACCTTCGGTGAGGACTTCCTGCGCGACGTCCTGAAGATCGAGGCAGAGGCGATCGCAGCCCCCGGCTTCGACCTGCTCGCCGCCCTCGGCTTCACCAAGCGCGAGATCGAAGCCGCCAACGTGCACATCTGCGGCGCGATGACGGTGGAAGGTGCCCCGCACCTCAAGGCCGAGCACTACGCCGTGTTCGATTGCGCCAATCCCTGCGGCAAGATCGGCAAGCGCTATCTCTCGGTGGAAAGCCACATCCGCATGATGGCGGCGTCGCAGCCCTTCATCTCGGGTGCGATCTCCAAGACCATCAACATGCCGAACGACGCCACGGTGGAGGACTGCAAGTCCGCTTACCTGCTGTCGTGGAAGCTCGCGCTGAAGGCCAACGCGCTGTATCGCGATGGCTCCAAGCTCTCGCAGCCGCTCAACTCGCAGCTCATCTCCGATGAGGACGAGGACGAGGATGCGCTCGAGAACCTGATGGAGAAGCCGATGGCGGCCCGCACCGCCGCGATCTCCGAGAAGGTGGTAGAGCGTCTGGTCGAGCGCATCGTGGTCATGCGCGAGCGCGAGAAGATGCCGGATCGCCGCAAGGGCTACACCCAGAAGGCCGTCGTCGGTGGCCACAAGGTCTATCTGCGCACCGGCGAATATGATGACGGCCGCCTCGGCGAGATCTTCATCGACATGCACAAGGAAGGCGCGGCGCTGCGCTCCTTCATCAACAACTTCGCCATCGCCGTCTCGCTGGGCCTCCAGTATGGCGTGCCGCTGGAGGAATATGTCGACGCCTTCACCTTCACCCGCTTCGAACCCGCGGGTCCGGTGCAGGGCAATGACAGCATCAAGTTCGCGACCTCGATCCTCGACTACGTGTTCCGCGAACTCGCCGTCAGCTACATGTCGCGCTTCGACCTCGGCCATGTCGACCTCTCCGAGACCGGCTTCGATGCGCTGGGCAAGGGTGAGGAAGAAGGCAAGGCGCCCGATGAAGCCACGAAGTATGTCTCGCGCGGCCTGACCCGCTCGCGCACCGACAACCTCGTCGTCATGCGCGGTGGCGCGACAGCCGTCGCCTCCCCGTCCGACAGCGCTCCCGCTGGCGGCGCACGCGTCACCGCCTTCGCCGGCGGCCGCACCGGCGATGCTGTCGAAGGCGCCGTGGCGCTGAAGACTGCCGAGCCGACCGTCGCCCTGTCGCCGACCGAAAAGCTCGAGGCGCAAGCCTGGAGCAAGGCCGGCACCGCGGCTGCCGCAGCACCGAGCAAGGCCGAGCGCCGCGCCGAGGCGAAAGCCAAGGGCTATGAGGGCGACATGTGCGGCGAATGCTCGAACTTCACGCTGGTGCGGAACGGGACCTGTATGAAATGCGATACGTGCGGCAGCACGACGGGGTGTAGCTAAGACTCCAAGACTCAAACCGTGGAATGCAAAAGCCGCCCTACTAGGGCGGCTTTTTTTCCGTCGTCACAAGCAACCCTAATGACATGTGGATAAACCCATTAGCGGATTTTTAGAGCTAACGATCCCCTGTACTTCTCATCGCCTCGTATTTCCACCGAATTGATTCGGTTAGCTAGGCACTTAAGTTTTGTAAAGCAGCGATATAACTATCATTAAAGGTAGTCTATGCTTTCTTTTGCTACAGAATTCCCGGTTGATCCCACGCGCAAGACAAGCGCGTTTCTCGACGCTGTGAAATTTTGGCTCCTGCATTCTCCGCATACGGAGTTTGTCCGCGAAGATTTTGAAAACGCCCCGACATCTGGCCCTTGGACGATAATACGGCAGGGCGAACAGCTCGACGCTCTCTTTTTTGCTGACGAGAGTGAGAGCTCAGCAGCTATCAAACACACGAAGCCCGATGGAGAGATAAACTGGGAAACCACCGCCGTATTTTCGGCTACCGAGACTGATGCGTGGGTTAGTATCCGGACTTCACGCGAATCGACCCACCCCGCCACTACGCTGCCTCTTGCGAAAAAACCAATACTTGTCCGTACCCTACTGGACAAATTAGGCGGAGGAACCGACGGTCACCTCGTAGTATCAGGTGCGAGCCGCCGATTAACCAATAGCGAGGTTGGACTAGCGGCAAGCTTAATACTCGGCGATTCAAGCTGCCACCTGCCGGTCGTCTATGTGAGTGCTGGCTTCAATGGAAAACATGCCATCGATGCAAATTCGCTCGCCAATGACCTCGCAGGTATGGCCCACGTAGTATCCGAGCCAAACCGCCCTTTTTCTCAGCGTCTTCAAATCGATGTGAGTTCTGACAATGTCTACGGAGGCGCAATCGGGATTTACTGGCCCAATGGGCAGGGAAGGCGCTCATCTTTTCTGGAGAGGGATTACAACGGCAAGGGTAGTTTGAAGAGAGCGATCGTCGAAGAAGTTCGAACTGCCCTCTTAAACCGACGCCCGACATTCCGGTGCACTTGGTCGTCGGTCGAACAAGACACTTCACGATCCGCATATAACGCTCTCAAAGAATCCGGATCGAAAGAGATCGACCAGTACATCGACGCCTTTGACACCGAAATGAAGGCAAAAGAGCAGTTAATTCGAGATGCTGAGAACGAAATCTCGCGTCTTCAAGCTGAAGTACGGAAACTTGAATCACGGCCTGCTTCTTCGAAGGGCATAGTACTACAAGTAGGAAAAGAACAGGACTTCTATGCAGGAGAGATCACTCAGATAGTCTTGGACGCTGTCGAAGAAGCACAACAACGAGCCTCAAGCGACAGTCGACGTGCACATATACTAGCTTCGATCACCTCCGATATGGCGCCGATAGCCGCAACCAGGACTCATCGAGAGGAACTTAAAGACGTTCTTCGCACCTATCGGACCATGGATGCAAAGACGCGGAAAGCACTAGAGAATATGGGATTTTCTATCACGGACGATGGAAAGCACTACAAACTAATTTTTCAAGAAGACGACCGCTATATGTTCATTCTAGCTAAAACCGGTAGCGATCATCGCGGCGGCTTGAATGCCGCAAGCGACATCGCCAAGCGACTATTCTAAAAGCAAGCGCAGGGCGGATAGCCCAACGTAATCCACATTGTCGTACCGGCGGAATACGCTTCCGCCTTCACTCTGCGAGCTACGGCGGACAGGTCGCACTTGCGTCCCACGCGTTGAGGTCGGACGTTGCGCCGCTTGGGAGGCGACTGCGCGTCGCGCCTACGTCATTGACGAGTCCTGCAATGCTCTATCTAGTTGCCGCAGTGCCGCCACGCGGCAGCCAGATGACCGGAATATCAATATGCGCCTTCTAAAGACTCGCTGCCTTACTCGTCTCACCGTCGCAACCCTGCTGTCCGCCGCACTGTCATTGCCCGCTCACGCGGACACCGGCAAAGTCCGCTTCAAGTTCTTCAAGGCCGGATGGTTCATCGGAGCGCAGACAGGGAGCGGAATCCTCAGCTTCCGTGGTGAGATGTATCCGTTTCGCATCGGCGGCGTGAGCGCAGGCCTGACGTTTGGGGGCTCCTCGACCGATCTGGTCGGCTCGGCGCAGAATATGCATCAGGCTTCGGACATCGAAGGCATTTATACGGCGCTCGGTGCAGGTGTGGCGGTCGGTGCAGGCAGGCGCGCCATCCAGATGCGCAACGCCAAGGGCGTCGTCCTGACGCTGGAAGGCGAGCAACTGGGCCTCCAGTTCGATCTGGACCTGAGCGGAATGAGCGTCTCCATCCAGAACCAGTAATCGGATGCACCAGCGTGCGGGATCGATCAGGACCAGTCGTTAGTTTGCACGCGATTGTCCGCTCTCAGGCTGCTCTTCCGAACTGTTGAGCCGACAGCCACGAACACACCGCGGCTGGAATGGCGCCCGTCAGCGTGACGGCGATCATCTCGCTGCGAACCATGGGGTTGCCGAGATACCACGCAACCAGTTGCGCCATAACGGCCGCGACGGCCATTGACGCAATCGCGCGGAGATAAAACGGCTTCGCCGACAGCACCCAGTCTGCACACGCAGCCACCCAGCCCGGCACGATGGCCAGGACATAAGCGAATCCGATCAGGAACATGACGAAATCGAGCTTCGGGACGCCCTCGTGAATGACCAGAGGGGTCACGTAAACGAGCAGCGCGAGCGGCGAGAACAGCGCCGTAAAAACCAGAAACCGTTTCATGTCGCCTCCGTCAGCGCGGTCATCTCCGCTTCCGACTGGCTTGCGCAATGGAGCCGGAAATCTCTTCCCTTTGTCTCGCATCCCGGGTGTCACGTTCAATCTGGTCGGTCGAACACCCCCTGCGTGCCTCGACCGCCATCCCCTATCGCAACTTCCCCAGCCACAACGCCGCAAGCGCCGAGCGATTGCCGTGGCTGAGCAGCTGCTGCCGGTGAAATCATTGGAGCCCGCGCATCACGAAGCCCAGACGTTCGCTGTCCGGCGGCGAGAAGCACCGGAGCGAAACCCATCGGCGGAGCTGGTCGCATCGACGGACAGGATGGGTTTCGCATAGTTTATCATCGAGCGCGCTTTGCGCGCCCATTGGCTCAACCCATCCTGCTGTTACTGGTTGATCTCGGGCTCGACGAGTTTCGTGAGCTTGCGCAGGGATTCCTGCCAGCCGAGATAGCAGGCTTCGGCCGGGATCACATCCGGCACGCCCTGCTGCTCGACATTCAACTCCGTGCCGACAGACACGGCCTTCAACGTGATCGTGACCTTCAGCTCGCCCGGCAGGTTGGGGTCATCGAATCTGTCGGTGTAGACGAGGCGTTCGCCGGGGACGAGTTCCAGATAGGTCCCGCCGAAGGCGTGACGGTCGCCCGTGGTGAAGTTCCGGAATGACATCCTGTGACGGCCACCGACCTTCGCATCCAGCTCATGGACGGTGCATGTGAACCCATAGGGCGGAAGCCAGCTCGCAATCGCGTCAGGCTCAATGAACGCGCGATAAATCTTCTCAGGCTTGGCGGCAATGACGCGATGCAGACGGATCGTGCTGGGCATGGGTTTTCCCTGTGTTCGGTCTCATTCGGATGTATCGAGCAACGACCTTCCGCCGCCCGATACATCCAGGACGAACGGGTCCGTCAGGTCCCGACATTTCGGCAGAATAAATATCCAGAGAGCATCGGCACGGCTGCCTCGCACGGGCGCGTCTGATGGCACAGCGAGACGCGCGATGCCGTCTCGCACTTTTGTCAGATTTTCGGGATCGCGTCCGCCGTCACTCCTGCGACGCGCGCGCATCCCGCTTCGCCTGCGCCGCCTTCGTGGTGTGCACGGCGCGGCCGACATCGGCGCGGTCCAGCACCGCATGGCGGCGGCCGCTCTGCAGGTTGGCCATGCCGCGATGCGCGGTGCGGCCGGGATCGGGGAAACTGCGCTGCGCGGCGTTCTTGCGTTTCAGGGCCTGTCGCAGCGCCGACGTGGCCGCCTCGCGGGCCGCGTCCGCGCGCCGCCGTTCGGCTTCGGCATTGAGGCGCTTGAGGGCCGCGGCAAAAATCTGCTTGCGGTGGGAGGGCTGTTCCACATTGCCGGGGAAACTCGACCCACGCTCGCCCTTGCGGCCGCTGATGGCGCGCCGGATTTCGCGCGTCAGCGTGCGCTCCTTCTCGCGAAAACCACGCACGCGTCCCACCAGTGCGCCCAATTCTTCTCCGCTCAATCCCGCGATCTGCGGCTGCCTGGTGGCCTTGAGCATTTCCGCTTCCTCATGCGACAGCTTCGATCGCTCTGCTTTCCATGACGTGGTCATTGCGACACCTCGTTCCGGGAGCCCCTCAACAAGCCTAGCATAGTCGCCGCCGCGGAGCGTGAAATTCCAAGGCGCGGGTCTGTCGGACTTGCTGCGATTTACTTCAAAATGTCGCTGCGGAGGCGTCGCCGAACAGCAGGCGTAGAACGGATCACCGGAACAAGCATAAGGCGGGTTAGTGCAGCGCAACCCGCCTTTGCCACTCGGCGGAATACGCTGCGCTATTCCGCCCTGCTCGCTATCCGCTCAGTTCTTGAACTTCACCTGCCCCGATTTGCCCTCGGCCGTCTTCAGCGTGACGCTGACCGTCGCTCCCTTAGGGACATCGCCCCTGGTTTCGGCTTTCAGCGCCGTCCCGGAAACGACAAGCGGCAGCGTCTCGCGGTCGCTGCCGGATGTCAGCAGGACCGCACCGGTGAAGCCGGTCGCCGGGATCGGTTTGCTGGCCTCGTCGATGACGTGAAACGTCAAGGTCTTGCCCGAGACAATCATTTCCAGATGCACGCCGGCGACGTCTTCCATCGGCCCGCCATTCGGCCCCTTCTGATGGGCGTGCTGCGCCATCGCCGGAGCGGCAAACAGCAGCGCGGCTGCGACGAGCAGGATTGTCTTCATCAATGGTCTCCCTGGGTGGTGTGAACAGGCATCGCCTCCAAATCGGCAGGCGAAGCTTCGCGGCGGAACAGGACGTAGAGCGCTGGAAGAACCAGCAGCGTGAGGATGGTGGACGAGACGATGCCGCCGATCACAACCGTGGCCAGCGGGCGCTGCACTTCGGCGCCCGCCCCCGTCGCGATGGCCATCGGCACGAAGCCGAGCGAGGCCACCAGCGCGGTCATCATCACCGGACGCAGGCGTGTCAGCGCGCCTTCGCGGACGGCTTCGACGATCTTCATGCCCTCGGAGCGCAGCCGCTCGATGAAGGTGATGATGACGAGACCGTTGAGCACCGCCACGCCCGAAAGCGCGATGAAGCCGATGCCCGCGCTGATCGACAGCGGAATGTCACGCAGCAGCAGCGCGAAGATGCCGCCCGTGAGCGCCAGCGGCACGCCGCTGAAGACCAGCAACGCATCAGCCACGGAGCCGAGGCTGATGAACAGCAGGAGGAAGATCAGCGCCAAGGCCACCGGCACCACGATGGTCAGGCGTTTAGTGGCGGAGACCAACTGCTCGAACTGGCCGCCCCAGCCGATCCAGTAACCCGCCGGCAGTTTCACCTTTTCCGCGACCTGCGCTTGCGCGTCGCCGACGAAGGAGCCGAGATCACGGCCACGCACATTCGCGGTCACCACGATACGGCGCTTGCCGTTCTCGCGGCTGATCTGGTTCGGGCCCGGCGCGACGTCGATGGAAGCCACCGCCGACAGCGGCGTGTAGCGCATCTGCGCCAGCGACGAGTTGCTGTTGAACGACGCCCTTGTGGTGGCTGCGGCGGGTGCTTCGGCGGCCGGCAGGGGGATCGGCAGATTCTTCATCGCCTCGACATCCGCGCGCATCTGCTCGGGCAGACGCACCACCAGAAGGAAGCGACGATCACCCTCAAAAACGAGCCCGGCATTCTTGCCGCCAATCGCCGTTTCGACCACGCTCTGGACATCCTGAACGCTGAGGCCGAGACGCGACAGGGCTGGACGATCGAGCTTCACGGTCAGCACCGGCAGACCGGCCACCTGCTCGGTCTTCACATCGGCCGCACCGGGCACGCCGCGCAGGACGGCCTCGACCTTCCCGGCCGTCTCCAGCAATTTGTCGAGATCATCACCAAAAATCTTCACGCCGACGTCGCTGCGAACGCCCGAGATCAGTTCGTTGAATCGCATCTGGATCGGCTGCGTCAGCTCATAGACATTGCCCGGCAAGAGCTCGCCCTGCCGCTCGATGGCGGCGACGACATCGGCCTTGCTGCGCTTTGGGTCCGGCCACTGGTCGCGTGGCTTCAGCATGATGATGGTGTCGGCGACATTGGGCGGCATCGGATCGGTCGCGACTTCGGACGTCCCGATCTTGGAGAACACCTCTTTCACTTCAGGCAGTTGAAGCAGCGCCTTTTCCAGCCGCATCTGCATGTCGATGCCCTGGGTCAGACTGGTGCCGGGAATGCGCATGGCATGCATCGCGACATCGCCTTCATCGAGGCTCGGGATGAACTCGCCGCCCATCCGCGATGCCGCAAATCCGGTGACGACCAGCAGCAGGACCGCCGCGATGGCGACAGTACGACGAAAGCGGATCGAGAGACCGAGCAGCGGCAGATACACGCGGCGCGCGCCGCGCATGAAGAAGTTTTCCTTCTCCGTCACCTTGCCTGTTACCAGCAACGCCACCGCCGCCGGCACGAAGGTCATTGACAGGATAGATGCACCGGCCAGCGCCATCAGTACCGTGAGCGCCATCGGCATGAACATCTTGCCTTCGACGCCCGTCAGCGTGAGCACGGGCAGATAGACCACGGCGATGATCAGCGTGCCGAGCAGGCTCGGCTTGATGACCTCCTTCGAACCCGCCAGGATCGTGGCGAAGCGCTCCTCCCGGGTCAGCAGGCGCCCCTGTTTCTGCTGCTCATGCGCGAGCAGGCGCAGGCAGTTCTCGACGATGATGACGGCGCCGTCGATGATGATGCCGAAATCGATCGCGCCGAGACTCATGAGATTGGCGCTGACCCTGCTCTCCACCATGCCGCTGATGGTGATCAGCATGGACAACGGAATGACCAGCGCGGTGGCGACCGCGGCTTTGAAATTACCGAGGATGAGAAAGAGGATGACGATGACCAGCAGCGCGCCTTCGAGCAGATTTTTCTCGACGGTCTTGATCGTTGCTTCGACCAGTTTCGTGCGGTCATAGAGCACGCGAGCGACGATGCCTTCCGGCAATGACTGCGTGATCGAGTCGAGCTTGGCGGCGACGCGCTGCGACACCGTGCGGCTGTTCTCCCCCATCAGCAGCATCGCGGTGCCGAGCACCGTTTCCTTGCCGTCGAGTGTCGCCGCACCGGTGCGCAGATCAGTGCCGATCTGGACCTCGGCGACATCGCCGATGCGCACGGGCACGCCGCTGCGCGATCCAATCACGACGCGCCGGATGTCGTCGATGTCGGCCACCTGTCCGGGGGTGCGGACCAGATATTGCTCACCATTACGCTCGATATAGCCGGCGCCGACATTGGCATTGTTGGCCGCGAGCGCCGTCATCACATCGCGGAAGCTAAGGCGATAGGCCATCAGTTTGCTCGGATCGGGCAGCACGTGGAACTGCTTCTCGTAGCCGCCGATGGTGTTGACCTCGACGACGCCGGGCACCGTCCGCAACTGCGGCTTGACGATCCAGTCCTGTACGGTGCGCAGATCGATCGGCGTGACCGGCGATCCGTCGGCGTTCTTCGCGCCCGGCTTGGCGTCGAGCGCGAATGTGTAGATTTCACCGAGGCCGGTGGAGATCGGCCCCATGGCGATCTCGATGCCGGTCGGGAGCTGATCCTTGACCTGCTGCAGCCGCTCGCTCACCTGCTGGCGAGCGAAATAGATATTGGTGCCTTCGTTGAAGACGATGGTGACCTGGCTGAGACCGTAGCGCGACAGCGACCGCGTATATTGCAGGTTCGGGATGCCGCTCATATTGGTTTCGAGGGGAAACGTGATGCGCTGCTCCACTTCGAGCGGCGCATAGCCGGGCGCTTCCACATTCACCTGCACCTGGACATTGGTAATATCCGGCACGGCATCGATCGGCAGGCGCGTGAAATTCCACGCCCCCAACGCAGCGGCGGCAAGCACACCGATCATCACGAACCAGCGCTGGCGAATCGAGAATTCGAGGATGGCGTTGATCATCGCGCCGCTCCGCTCGTGATGGACGTCCGGAGGTCAGTGGTCATGAGATGCCTCCCCCTTGCCGCGTTCGGCCTTGACCACGAAACTGTTCCTCGCTGCGTAGCGGTCGCCATCCATCAGGCCGAACACGATCTCGACATTCTCGAAATCGCGCGCACCGATTTCGACGTCGCGGGTCTCGAATTTGTCGCCGTTGCGGACGAACACCACATTGCGGTTCTCGACGCTCTGCAGCGCCGATCCCTTCACAGCGACCGGGACCTGCTTGGCCGCCAGGATCAGCCGCGCCGACACAAACAATCCGGTGCGCAGCCGCATGCTTTCATTCGCCACCACAGCGCGCACCAGCGCGCTCTGGGTGTCGCTGCTGCCGACCGGCGAGACATAGGACAGCTGCGCCTCGATCGGCTTGCCGCCGTCGCCGACATCGATCTGCACGGTGTCGCCGATGCGCACCCGCGGCAGATCGCGGCGATACACCGACAGGTCCACCCACACCGTCGAGATGTCGGCGACGATGAAGGCCGGCTTCTGCTCGGACGCATATTCGCCGAGCGAGATCTGACGGTCGATGATCGTGCCGGAGATCGGCGCCCGCATTTCATAGACCGTAAGGCTCTGGTTGCTTTCAATCCTGGCGAGCAGTTCGCCCTTCTCGACGGTGTCGCCGATGCGCTTCTTGATCTCGCGCACGACGCCGGGGAAACGCGGCGTGACCTGCACGAGCGCCTCCTGGTTGGGCTGCAGGATGCCGTTCAGAACGATGGAATCGCGCAGCGTGCCGGCGCCAGCCGTCAGGATCTCGATGCCCGCGGCGGCAACCTTGGCGTCGGTCATCCTGACGATGCCCTCGTCTCCATGCGCGTCGCCTTTTTCGCCATGTCCCTTCCCGCCATGCCCCTTGTCGCCAGCTTTCGCGTCCTTCGCAGCCGGCGCGGCAATGCCGCTCGGCGCGCTGGCATAAACACCGGCGCCAACGGCGAAGATCGCCGCGGCTGCCAGCAACATCCTGATTGGCTTGTTCATCGTGCGCTCCCTCGCGCCAGTGCAAACGGATTGCCGATCAGCCCCTCGATGGTGGCGACGGCGACATGGAAATTCTGTTGGGCTTCCTGTTCGCGCAGGCGCGCCTGCGCGACGCTGGCCTGCGCGTCGAGCACTTCGAGCAGCGAGTAGCGTCCCTGCCCGTAGCCCTCGGAAATCGCATCGGCCGCGTCCCTGGACTTGGGGATCGCCGTCTCGCGCAGGACGGCGAGTTCGCGCAGCGAGCCCTGCAGCGAGTCATAGGCGCGACCCGCCACCACGATCAGCGTGTTGCGGTTGCCCTGGCGTTCGGCGGCGGTCTTGGCGAGACTTTCCTGTGCGGAGAGGATATTGCCCTGGTTCTGGTCGAACACCGGGATCGGCACCGACAGCGACAGCCGAACGGCGTTGTCGCCGGTCTCATTGAAGCGGCGCCATCCGGCGGACACCGTGACGTCCGGATAGGGCTTCAACCGGGCAAGTAGCAGTTCGGCGTTGCGCTGTGCATAGATCGCCTTCCAGCGCACGAGCTGCGGATTGGCATCGATCGCCGCGACCACCGACTGGAAGGTCGGCGGCCTGCCGATCGCTTCCAGCCGTCCGGAGACGACAGCGAATTTCGGCGCGCTATCGCCCATCAGGATCGCCAGTTCACGGCGCGCGCTCGCGAGAGATGACCTCGTGCGCTCACGGTCGGCCTTGACCAGAGCCGATGCGACCTCGGCGCGTCCGGTCTCTGCGATGGATGATGCGCCAGCCTCGACGCGCCGCTGCAGCAGCGGCGAGATCTTGTCGATCGCCTCGATCTGTTCGTCGAGGATCTGGATCCGCCGCTGCAGGCCGAGCACGCTCACGAAGGCGATCGCGGTCTCGGAGAGCACTTCGAGCCGGATGGCCTGGCGTCCGATACCCGCCGCATCGAGGCCTGCCTGACCGGCAGCGATGCGCGCATCGCGCTTGCCCCACAGCTCGAACATCTGGCTGACCTGCAGCGTGGTCTCCGCCGAGCGGGTCCCCTTATAGGCGCCCGAACCGAACGAATTGTCCTGTTCGTAGGAGATCTCGGGATTGATCAGCGCGCCGGACTGGATGCGCTGGCCGCGCGCGATCCCGACGTCACGCTCGGCGGCTGTCAGACGCGGACTGGCGGCGAGCGCGCGTTGAAGCGCAGCCCCCATGGTGAGGGTTTGCGAATGAGCTCCCCCCGTCAGCGGCGAACTGACGAGCAGCACAGATGCGCACGCAAAACGCGTGGCGATCTTCGAGAACATGATTGAAACCTGACGAATGACGGAGTCTGGGCGCGATGCGCCCGGCGATGACGGTCAGGTCAGGAATTTGGGTGGGGGAGGATCGATTCCGCGCGGCAGGCTGCGACGTTCGATATCGTGAAAAACCGCCGTGCGGGTCTCGATGGAGACGGGCATCGCCGTGAAGACGAGCGGCTGCGCCGTCACGGAGAAGCAGCCGTGACAGTGATTGTCCGCGACCACTCCCTTGTCGGAATGGCCGATCGCCTTCTCGGCAAGCGAGACGATTGTCGTTCCGGATGGATTGGTCACATCGCACTCGCAGAGACCGTGCATGGCGCCGGCGAAGACATACGTCGCCAGCACGACCATGACCAACGCCCTGCGCGAGATGCGCAGCAGGCCATGGCGGAAGATGCGGGCGAAAATCGTCACTTTGGGGCTTCTCTTTCAAATTCTGCGAGCGAGGTAGCACGGATCGGCGATTCATGTCGATCCGCAATAATGTAACAACGTCGCAGTTCGCTAGTCGATTTCGGCGTCTTTGCGGCCTTTTCCCAGCCTGCAATTCAACGCGACGTCTGGCCGCATCGTCATGATCGTCTGAACGTCAACGCGCGAACGGGCACAGCATCACCGGGACGTGGAAAACTCGTTGTCCTGCATGCCATCTGTCCTGATCTGTCCGAGCAGGCCGTAGATGTCACCGAGTACCCAGAGGTCACGGACCTTCGGCCCGTCGAACGAGAAGATCGGCGCTCCAAGCCAGCCGACGAGCTTTCCTGTCGGCGGATTGCCGAACATCGCTTCGCGTTGAACGCCATGGAAGTAGACCTTGCCGGAAACGCGATTGCCCTCCTCGATCATCAGGAGAATGTCCGTCGTGTAATTCTGCAGCGCGCCGGTAACCCAGCGGACGTAGTCGGCGAACTGTCCATGCCCGACCAGCACCGGCCCGAGCGATCCCCTGAAGGTGAAATCCTCATGGAAAATTTGCGGGATCAAAGTCACGTCCGCGTGGTCCCACATATCCTTGTAGAACGCACGGACCACCTCCTTCTGCGGCGTGAGCGTCACGCCATCGAACGTCATTGGCTTTTCAACATGATCGCTGCGTGTGTTCATCGCCCTCGGCCCAACATGATGGAATTGAAGAACGACACTAGCAATCGTGGAGCGGATTAGCGAAGCGTAATCCGCCGCGGTCAAGATGTTTACGCGGCGGAATACGCGGAGTTTATCATCGGGCGCGCTTCGCGCGACCCGTTGGCTATTCCGCCCCGCAGCTGAGCGGTGACCACCTCCTGCCCCTCACGTCAATCTTGCACCCTGCCCCGGAAACCTCGAATATCCCGCCCAATTCAAAAACGCCCCCGGGAGATTCCAGGCCTATGCAGTTCGATGACGTCATTCTCGGCCGCCGCAGCATCCGCGGCTACAAACCCGATCCGGTCCCCAAAAAGCTGATCGAGGAAATCATCAATCTGGCGATGCGCGCGCCATCGTCGATGAACACCCAGCCATGGAATTTCTATGTCGTCACCGGCGAGCCGCTCGATAAGATCCGCGCCGGCAATACCGAACGGATGATCGCAGGCATCCCGCAGTCGCGCGAATTTCGCACCGGTCAGGCCTTTGCAGGTCATCACCGCGACCGGCAGGTCGGCGTCGCCAAGCAATTGTTTGCGGCGATGGGGATCGCGCGCGACGACAAGGAGATGCGGCAGGACTGGGTGCTGCGCGGCTTCCGTCAGTTCGACGCACCGGTCTGCGTGATCGTGACCTATGACCGCGTGCTGGACGGCAGCGACGATACGCCGTTCGATTGCGGCGCCGTGGCCACCGCCCTCGTCAATGCCGCCTGGTCGCGCGGCCTTGGCGCCGTGATCAACAGCCAAGGCATCATGCAGTCGCCGGTGGTGCGCGAGCATGCGGGAATTGCCGACGATCAGGTCATCATGAAAAGCATTGCGCTGGGATGGCCGGATGACAGCTTTCCGGCCAATGCGGTGGTCTCCGAACGGAAGTCAGTCGAGGAAGCGACGGTGTTCGTCGGCTTCGAATGAGCGATCATAGCCCGCCATGAAACTGCACGCCCCATCCGACACCGCCTGGACATCCCGGCAGGACGAGGAGCTTCGGCGGCAACTGGCGGCCGGGCGCAGCATCAACGAGGTCGCACTGCGCCTGAAGCGGTCGCCACTCGCCATCCGAACCCGTGTGAAGAAGCTCGGCATTCGCGAAGGTCAGATAGACTAGCGACGCGTGGTCCGCCCGCGCGATAGTCGTTGCACGGAGCGGGACTTGTATGACCTGCGTTACCATTCATCCTCTATTTTCCGAGCATACAAAAACCCCGCCATTTGGCGGGGTTTTTCTTTTACTACCAGTGATAGCAGGACGACGCGGCGCGGAGCGCTTCAGTCCTTCATTGGAGCTCTTATTTTCGAGACCAAGCCCTGGTTTTTCCGGGAACGAATCATTTCCACACCGATTGAATCCGCAGTTCGATCATCGTTACGATGGAGTTGAACTATGCGTGGGGCCTGGACCCCATCGGTCGTGCCGAACGGCGACGATCAAAATGTGTACTTGGTCGTGGACGGCCGACAGGGCGGTTGTGTTTGGCGCGAGGCCGATGTGGGGAAAACAGACCTCGATACCGTCATCGCCGATTTCTTTTCAGGGCGATATTCCGCCCCTGACCGCGTGGTCGCTTTCAATGTAACCGAATGCTGGACGAAAGACGTATCAGCAGATATTGCCCGCTATATTCGGCAACGGGCCGCTGTCACCTGCGAGGATCTGCCACCCGGCGTGAAGGACTTCGTCGAGCGCTACGCCGAACGTGAGCGCAGGTCGATAGTCCGGCCGGCGTGATGGTGCCTGGATTTCGCCGGGTTTATCGCTTCGTGCGGCGATGGGTCCTTGCCATGCGCGAAGCGCGGTTGACGTCCCTTCCATTCCCGCGCATCCAGCCCCCAACGAGAAACTTGGGGGCGGAACGTGCTTTACCTCATCTGGGCACTGCCAGCGCTGGCGGTCATTGGCGCCATCGCCAGCGGGCTTGCCGGCACGCTCCCCTCCTCGCTCATCGGCCTCGCCACGGCGCTGGCCGTGGCCCTGACCACCGCTCCGCAACTGTTCGGGATCGCTGACGCCGCAACGGCGCTGCTGCGCGGCGCATGGATCGGCTGGATCGTCGTGCCGTATATTCTCGGCGGGTTGCTGTTCTGGCAAATGGCGATCCGGCCGGGCGACGCGGCCATGCCGGTCGAGACGTCATTGCCGGATGCGCATGCGCGGCGACGCCTGCTGTTCACCGCCTGCTATCTGATCGGGCCCTTCGCGGAATCCGCCACCGGCTTCGGCATCGGCATCATGGGGACGATGGTGCTGATCCGCCGCCTCGGCTTGAAGCCGATCGAGCTGCTCGCCTTCTCGCTGATCAGCCAGACCATGATCGTGTGGGGCGCCATGGGCAGCGGCGCGGTGGTCGGTGCTGCCTTCGCGCGCACCGATCCCACGGCGCTCGCGCTGCGCACCAGCCTCATCTATCTCGTGTTCAACATCCTGTGGCTGCCGATCTACTGGCGCATGGCGGAGCGCGCCGGTATCACCGCCGACTGGCGCGAGCGCGCCAGCGAAGCGCTCTGGCTACTCGGCAGCCTCGGCCTCGCCATCGTTGCGACGGCGTTTCTCGGACCGGAGCCGGCGATGCTGGCGGCGTTCGGACCAGCCATCGTGCTGCGCTATCTGATCGACGAGAAGCCGGACCGCGCGGCGATCGCTGATGCAGCACGGCGCATGCTGCCATTCACGCTGCTGATTGGCTGGCTCGCGCTGACGCGCCTCGTACCGCCGCTCAACCAGATTCTACAGACCACGTGGAGCATACAGCCCTTCGCCGGCGCGCCGGTCTGGGCGCCGTTGTTTCACGCAGGCACCTGGCTGGTCGTGGCGGCTGTGCTGACCGCCCTGCTGCACGGCCATCAGCGGGCCTTCCCTGCGGAAATCGCAGCCGCCTGGAAGACAGGCCGGCTCGCGGTGCTTACCGTGATCGTGTTCTCGATGATGGCCGAACTGCTATCGCGCTCGGGCATTGCCGGCGGCCTCGCCCGCGGCATGTATGACACGTTCGGGGTCTGGTCGGTGACGGTCACGCCGATGATCTCGGCCGTGTTCGGCGCCCTGGCCAATAGCGGCAATGCGGCCAACGGGCTGTTCATGCCGTCGCAGCTCAGCCTCGCCACCGAAGCCGGTCTCGACATCGCCGCCGTCGTCGCACTTCAGCACGCCGCCGCGCTGTCGCTCAACATGGTCTCGCCCGTGCGCATGTCGATCGTCTGCAATCTCGCCGGCACGCCCGGCCACGAGCGCGACGCTTATCGCGCGATGCTGCCCTTTGTCGTGGTCATCGTCGCGGTGCTGCTTACGATCTCGGTGCTGATCGCCACACGGCTCATTTGAGGTTCAGTGGCTCGAATGAGCCGGAAGCCAGTGGCGATCCCTCGTCACCCGATCTTGAACTTGCTGTAAGCCTCGCTCGTGCAGATGATCACATGCTCGGCGCAGCCATTGGTCCGGTGCGGGTCGCAGCGGTTTTCATAGTCCGGCGATGTCATCATCTCCACGAAGACTGCCACGGAGGGATAATAAACGAGCGCCAGATAGTCCCACTGTTGATGGTCCGCTTCGCCGAGCGCGACGGCTTTGGCATCGCCGGTCCACAGCAATGTGCCGCCGCGTGCTTTGATCATCGGCACGGTCAGCGCGCTGTAACGCAAATAGGCGTCCCAGCCCGATCCGTCGCCATCGAGCGAACGCTCGCGGAAGCGCATCAGATTGACCATCACGATCGGGCCCTGATGCTCCAGCTCCTTCAGTCCCCTGATATTCAAGAGATCGACGCCCATGCACAATCTCCTGTTTCAGCAAGCGGTGGGCAGATTAGCTGACACCGCTTACGCCTCGGGATCGACATCGTCGAGGAACGCCGCTGTCGGAACGAAGAACAGCGTCCCCGTTACCGCGCGGCTGAAATCCAGCAGATGGTCGTAAGTGCCCGGCGGGTTGCCGATGAACATATTCTCCAGCATCTTCTCGATGCGCTGCGGGGAACGGGCGTAACCGATGAAATAGGTGCCGAACTCACCTTTGCCCACTTCGCCGAACGGCATGTTGTCGCGCAGGATCTGAAGCTGCTCCCCGTTCTCTTCAATCGACGTTAGCACGTTATGCGCATACGGCTTTTTCTCGGAATCGCGCTGTTCGATATCGGACAGCTTGTGCCGGCCGATGATGTTCTCCTGTTCCTCGACAGGGACCTTGTTCCATCGCTCGACGTCGTGCAGATATTTTTGCACGATCACATAGCTGGCTCCGGCAAAGGCGGGATCTTCATCGCCGACAAGGGTGGCCGCTTCGGCTGCCTGACCGACCGGGTTTTCAGTGCCGTCAACAAAGCCGATCAGATCGCGGTCGTCGAAGAATTTGAAGCCGTGCACCTCGTCCACGACCGAGACCGCGCCGGCAAGCCGCGCCATGATATGCGTCGCCAGCTCGAAACAGAGATCCATGCTCGCCGCGCGGATGTGAAAGAGGATGTCGCCGGGTGTCGAAACGGCGGTATGCACGCCGCGAATCTCGCGAAACGGATGCAGGTCTTTCGGACTCGGCGCTCCGAACAACCGAGTCCAGGCGTCGGAGCCGATCCCCATGATGCAGGACAACTGACCGTTGAGATTGCGGAAGCCCACGCCGCGCAACAGGCTGGACAGGTCGCCACACAAGCCCCGAACCGCCTTCTCGGGCGCCGGTCCGGGATTGATCGTCACGACCAGGAATATCGCTGCCCGCGTCAGCCTGGCAACGACCGACTGAGACACGGGAGCCGGCAAGCTTGAAACCATGTTCGATCCGTTCGATATCAGTTGTGTCACGTATCTTTAGCGTGACGAAGACAGTATCTGCCGACGCGCCTATTGCCGGCTCACATGCTTTGCCGGCAGCCTGCCCCCATTCCACTTGCCATCGATCGCGCGTTCGACCTGCGCGGCCAGTTGCAGCAACAATCCGTCGTTGGCCTGCTTCGCCTGCGCCTGGATGCCGAGCGGCATGCCGTTCTCCTGCGCCGCCAGCGGCAGCGAGATGCCGGGGATGCCGCACAGGTTGGCGAGCGGCGTATAGGCGAAGTTCTGCCAGAGATTGGCGAACCAGTCATGTACTGATGGATTGTCGCTCATGGTGAGATATTCTGATGTGCCGACCTTCGGCGTCGGCTTGGCGGTGATCGGCGTCAGGATGATGTCGTAGCGCTCGAAGAAATTGCCGAAGGCACGCGAGGTCGTGTTGAACACCGCCTGCATCGCATTGCGCTCGGTATAGGAGGTGTTCAGCCCGCTCTCCCAGATCTTGATGTTGATCGGCTCGAGCAGATCGGCGGTCGGCTTATCCAAACCGAGCCGCACCAGATGACCGGCGATCACCTGCGCGAAATTGCTGATATAGCAGGTCGTCTGCGCGGCGAACGCCTTGCGGAAATCCACCTCTGGCAGTGCCCATTCCACATGATGGCCAAGCCCTTCGAGCATCTTGCCGACGCGTTCAAGCTCGGCAACGAAATGCGGCGGCGCTTTGTAGTCGCCCCACTCATGCGACAGCGCGATGCGCAATTTGCCGGGATCGCGCTTGATCAGCTCGCTATAAGGCTCGGCCGGCGACCAGAACGGCATGAATTCGCCGGGCGCGCCGCCGCGGCAATTGTCGACGAAAGCCGCAGTGTCGCGCACGCTGCGGCTGACGCAGCCCTGGATCGAGACCAACCCGGAGAGATCCGACAGCGCCGGCGCCAGCGAATAAACGCCGCGCGAGACCTTCAGGCCGATCAACCCGTTCACCCCCGCGGGAATGCGGATCGAGCCGCCGCCATCGGTGGCATGCGAGATCGGCAGCACGCCGGCAGCCACCATCGCCGCCGAGCCGGCGGAGGAACCGCAGGTCGTGTAGTCGGTGTCCCAGGGATTGCGGGTAACATAGAGCTCGTTCTCGGCAGAACTGCAGACGCCGAATTCCGGCGTGGTGCTGCGGCCGATGATGTTGAGTCCTGCCTGGCGGATCTTGCCGGTCAGGAAGCTGTCCTGCGCGGGGCGATGCCCCTGCATGATCATGGAGCCGAATTCCTGCAGTCGCCCCTTCAGGGTCGGGCCGAGGTCCTTCATCAGGTACGGAACGCCAGCGAACGCGCCGTCCGCATTCATGCCGTCCTTCAGCGGATCGACCACCACGTCATCGAACACTTCGACGACGGCATCGAGCGCAGGATTGGTGCTGGCGATGCCGGCCGCGGCCTGCGCCGCCACATCGGCCGGGGACAGGTCGCCCTTGCGCACGCGCGCGGCCAACGCCAACGCGTCGTGTTTGGCCCATTCGTCCCAGCTCATCGCCAATGTCATGTCGCACGTCCAATTCGAGATTCGGTTGGTGCGAGCCTAGACCGGATAACGGTTTTTTCGGAAGCCGTGGCAGGTGCCCTGAGCGCGCGGCTGACGCAGGGCAGACCAGCGTGCCGAATGGCGATCGCCGTCCCCCTCCCCGGCGGCGGCGGCAAATTCCAGCAGGACGTCAGCGTGCGGCACCATAGCCGGGCCACTGATACCCGAGTAGCGCTTCGCTTCACCCATCCCGCGAAATACTTTGGCGTCAAAGGCGCAACAGGTTCAGCACGGTGCCGACGGCAGTAACAAGAGTCAGCCCGATAACGATCGCCCGCCAAAGAAACTGCTGACGCGCCGTGCGCCGGTCGTGGAACGCCAGCCAGTCGCGGACGAAACCACCCGGAATATCGAATATGACCGCGCGTTTGCCGGGATGACGGGTTTCATGGTCGGCGAACATCGCCCGTACATTCATCAGGCCCAATCGCTCGAGCTCGCAATGCCATTGCCATCCGTGCTCGCCGTTGCTCCACCGGTTCTCGAAGGGAAGCTTGTGCGGTTTCATCGCGCACCTCCGTCACATCTCCTCATCCCGAGGAAGATATGGTCTCACCGATGCCAGCGGCAGATCTCTTAATCGCTAGCCGATCATTATTTGCCGACAGTGGCTAACCGACATGACCACCACTGGGGGTGGGTGAACCTGACCGCTGCAAACGGGCCAGCGTCACCCGCAATTCCAGATCGGCCCGATCGGGGTCCTCGTCCAGCACGGGCCGAAGCTGCCGCCATTGTACTGGCCGCGATAGAAGCCGGGCCGGCCGAAATAATACTTCTCGCCGTCCGACCAACGGTAATAGACCGGGGTGCGGTCGATATACCAATGGCGTTTGTCGCGCTTGGCCATGCGCAGGTCCGCGCGCTTCTGCATGAACAGCGGAACGCTGTTGTTCAGCGGCTGGTGATAGCCCGGCAGGAAACCGTAGCCCTTCCATTGCTGCGATTTCTTCTTGACCGGCGCAGCCAGTGCAACGGCGGAAGTGAGCGACAGGACGAGAGCAATCAACAGACACATGAATCGCGACATGCCCGCAGCATAGAGATTTGGCGCGCAGGCAGCCATTCAAATTCAGGTGGGGCGGATGGATTGCTCAGGCTATCCCCGCGACGTTGTGTCTCCGTCGTAATACCCTCACGCCATGAAAACCAAGCCCCTCGCCGATATCCTGTAACGCGTCGGGACGTGGCCGCCACATGTGCAAGACGAACTGGCGGCCTATGCCCGCGAGCTTGAAGCCGGCGTGACGCGTATCAGCCTACGCCAAAAGAAATTGCCAGCATTGATCGCGGATTGCGGATTGAGGGCTGCCGATGCAGGCCGGTTTGCCACCGTGATTGATGTCGAAGCCGCCTTCGCCAAATTTCGCGGCTGATCAAGATTGTCTATACGGATGACGCTGCGCTCATCCAGCCCAATTGCTTTACAACTTCGCACATCGGGTTTTATGATACCTGCACCCTTGGACAAAAAACTCAGCGAGCCGCATTCACTGCCGAGCTGATCGTGAAGCGCGACGGACCCCGCCCCAAATTTGGAAGACCGTGATGCGATTTTTGTTCTGCTATCTGTTGGCGATCGGCTTTCTCGGGACGCAGGCATTGGCGAAGGAGCCAACATTCTTCCAGAAACAACTCAGCGCATACGTGGCTGCACACCCGATCGGTTTCCCGGCAGAATTACGAAGTGAGCGTCTGCCCATTGATGTGCTCTTAAAATTCTCACTCGACCGGGATGGTAAACTGTTGAACCCGAAAGTCGAAAAGGGAACAAGCATTCCGAAGGTCGATCAGGATTTACTGGAGTGGCTGGCGAAGCTGCAACCATTCCCGATAGTTTCAGCCGACGACGAGGCCCTGCAAGAGATCCATTTACCGGTCCGGTTTGGAGCGCGGCCACCTGGGCAGACTTACGAAGAGAGCGAGAGAAAAATAAAACAGATGATCGGAAACGTCTGTAAGGGCTGCTAACCGATCGCGCGGCAGCCCTCGAAATGTCGGCGACGTGCAGACGCTGATCACCTTGCAAGGTTCAACGCCTCCCATCGCTGAGCAGCGATCCCGATCAGTTCCTGCTCATGTTGATGGTGACGTTCCGGATGTCGCCTTCGGACGATATCGAGAAAGACTGCTTGTTGCCGCGCGTCGAGAGCGACAGGCTGGCCGAGAAGCCCGGCGCGTCAATCACGGCCGAGATGAGGCCGCCGGATTCCCGACCCGCGATACTTCCGCTGATTCCGCGACTGGTCTCGCTCCATGATCCGGCGATGGTCCCCTCCTGGCTGACCACATCGCTGTTGAGGTCGAAGCGGTAGCTGTCGCTCGCGCAGCGCAAGCTCTGCAGGAGCCGCCTTTCACCGTTGCTGACCTGATATGTCGCCTTGCAACGCAGCCGCTCCTTCGATCCGTCGGACAGCGAGATCGCTCCTGCGCCTGCCCAGGATCCGGTAAGGCCCGTGAACGGCAGCGACTGCGCCGCCGCCGACCCCGAGGCGGCGACGAGCAGGATCGACACCAGCGCAAGCCGGCGGGGCGAAACGATCTTGCGAAGCATGGAAAGTCTCATGAGGTCACTCCTGTTTCAGCACGCATGTGCCGGGTTTGAAAGTCGCGTCGCGCATCAGTTGCCGCTTGCGACTTGCCGCGTGGTTGTTGTGTGTGACTCCGCCACGGAATCCTGATCGTCGGAGGGCGGGGATTTCGACCAGAGACGGTTGCCCCGCGCTCTCTCATAACCGTACTCGAACAGCGCGCGCATATAGGCGGTATCGAAGCCCGACATCGGCGATGGCGGTCGATCGCCCTCGATATAGGTCAGATTGAAACCGAACTTGTTGCGGCGAGCGAAAGCGTAGGTGTTGTAAAGGATGGAGCGTGTCTGCATCTTCGTTACGGTCGATGACGACCGCGCAGCGATTTCGATGGTGGAATTGGGAATGACCTGAAATTCCCGTTCGATCTTGTTGTTGATCAGGACGTAGAGTTGCAGCTTCTCTGCTCTGGCGAATGTCGCGTCGCGCAGCAGGAAAGCCTCCGGCAATGTCAGGACAGGCGCGGTGACGCCGCCATCGACATGCATCTCCTCGAAGCGCTTGCCGTTCGCCTCCGCACTCACCAGCATCGGTGGAAACACCACGGGCAGGCTCGCCGATGCCGCAACAACATCCCGGAACAGGTTCAGTGCTTGGGGCGTACGGAGCGACGCGATCCGTCCCATGTCCCAGATGGCAGTGCGCTGGGAATCCAGATTGGTCGTGACGATGAACAGCATCCGCCCCTTCGCATGTTCGGCTGCGACAGCGGCAACGAAGTTCTCGTCGATATACTTCGCCACCAGCTCGCGTAACCGCGTGTTGCCAAACAGGCCCGAACCAAAGATCGCATTGAACGGATTGGGCGCGTCGAGCAGGCTCGCGGCGACGCCACTGGTGTAGACGTCGCGCAAGGTCGCGTCATAGTCGGAACCGAGAAACGCGAAGGGCGCGATCAGTGCGCCGGTGCTCACGCCGGATACCATCGAGAATGACGGACGCGTCCCCGCCTCGGTCCAGCCATTGAGCACGCCGGCGCCATAGGCGCCGTCCGCCCCGCCTCCGGAAAGCGCCAGATAGGTTCGAGGCCCTCGTAGCGCGACCTGGTTCTGGTCGCTTCGGAACGTCGAGGCCGGTTCGTCCGCATAACGGCGCAGGTTCGTGAGATCGAGGACGCGCGCACTGGATGCTTCCGCGACGCTATACTGCGTCCGTGGCAGCGACGAACATCCGGCGACCAGCAAGCTCAGCGCCGCAACGACAAGCAACGAGATCGACGGCCGCCAATGGCGGCCATGCATGACATGTTCGGTCAGGAGAGCGCTCACGGGTTCGACGCCCCGCTTGCGGAACTGCGTCGCTGGACGACCTGAAGGGATGCCGCAGGTGGGGTGACGAGCTCGAGATAGTCCTGGTGGATCGCCTGGATGGTCTTCCGCTCGTCGAACTTGATCCGCCAACTGCTCGGCGAACCGTTCCCCACGATGACTCCCTGGCGATCGCCGTATTTGGGATGCCGTTCACGGCCGAGACGGCTCATCCGGACGCGGGCACCACGGAACAGCCGCGGTGGCGATTTGCTGTCATCCGCATTCTTCATGCAGCCCCCGCCCCGTCCGGCGCGTGCTGGGCAATCAGTGTCGCTTTCGCGGTGGCCAGGGTTTCGATCGGCTTGGACCGCCGATCCGCAGTGCCAGCCTCGTCGGCCAGCAACGGAGACATCATTTTGAAAGCGTTATGCATTTGACCGCGACAATTAAGTGAGCAATCACTCACTATTATTGACTGACTCAAAAGTCAATAGCACCCCGCCGAGCGTTCGATTATCCTCGCCCCATGAATGCTGAGCTGAAGAAGCGCGCCCGGCGAAAAGCGGAACGACCGATCGAGATTCTCGATGCGGCCTTCGAGGAATTTGCCAAAAACGGCTATGCCGCGACCCGGCTCGAGGATGTCGCCGCCCGCGCGTCCGTCACCAAGGGCACGATCTATTTCTATTTCGAAACCAAGGAGCGCGTGTTCGACGAGATGATCCGATACAAGTCCCAGGCGTTCTTTCCCGAACTGGAAAGCTATGCCGCGACGCTGGAAGGATCATACAACGCGCGCCTGCGTGCACTCATGGTCTTCGTCTATCGCAAGATCGCCGAAGACAGACCTTTCCGCGAAACACTCCGCTTCCTGGTCGCCGACGGCTGCCGCTTCCCCGATCTCGTGGACCGGCACTATGACGAGTTCATGCGGCCGGTCATCGACCAGTTCCGAATGGTGATTGAAGCAGGAGTAGCAGCCGGCGAATTCCGCCCGTCGCAGGCAAGCACATTCACCGAAATCGTGATGAGCCCGGCGCTGCTGTTGACCGTGTGGTCGCTGTTGTTTGGAACGCGAAGGCAGATCGATGTTGCGGTCTTCACCGATGCCAGTATCGACCTGCTGATGAGAGGAATCGACACGTCCCGTTAGTCCGGGCGTGGGACTGGATCATCAGAACGTCGGCGGTGTGCAGGCGCTGATCACTTCGCAGGGCCTGCTGCCGACGCAGCGAAACCGGTGCGGGCGGCGGCTCTCGAAATAATAGGCATCGCCGGGATCGAGGACACGACGCTCGTCATCGACAATGACTTCCAGCCGCCCCGAAATCACGATACCGCCCTCCTCGCCGTCATGCACCAGCGGCACGCGGCCGGTGTCGCTGCCCGGCTCGTAGCGCTCCTTGAGAATCTGCAAAGCGCGACCAAACAGGTTATCGCCGACCTGCCGATAGGAGATCGGCGACTTGCCAATCTCGGTCAGCTCGTCGGAGCGATAGAACGCCTTGCGTGGCCGGTCCGGCTCGATGGCGAAGAATTCGGCGAGTCCCATCGGGATGCCGTCGAGGATGCGCTTCAGCGCGCCGACCGACGGGTTCATCTGGTTGGACTCGATGAGCGAAATCGTCGAATTGGTCACGCCCGCGCGCTTGGCCAGTTCACGCTGCGACAGCTTGTGACGCGCCCGCACGAAGCGGAGCCGGTCGCCCAGATCGATGCTCACGCCAAATCCCTGTTGCGAGTGTTGCGGATCGGGCAAATATGGCTCGGCCCATTCAGCAAAATCAACAGCTTAATCAGTCCAAGAAAAGGACTTGTTGCAATGTTACGAACATGATCCAGATGCGAAAATCAGCCGAGATTCATCCCATGGGAGCGCGCCGTGACCGTCCATCAGATTCCGAACAGCCTGCAACTCGACACCTTCTGGATGCCGTTTACGGCCAACCGGCAGTTCAAGGCGGCGCCGCGCATGTTCGCGGCAGCCCAGGGCATGTATTACACCACTGAAGACGGCCGCAAGGTGATCGACGGCTCCGCCGGCCTCTGGTGCACCAATGCCGGTCACGGCCGCCGCGAGATCGCCAGCGCCGTCGAGAAACAGCTCTCCACACTCGATTTTGCCCCGGCCTTCCAGATGGGCCACCCGCTGGCCTTCGAATTCGCCAACCGCCTCGCCGAGATCGCTCCCGCCGGCCTCGACCGCATCTTCTTCACGAATTCCGGTTCTGAATCCGGCGACACCGCGCTGAAGATCGCCATCGCCTATCAGCGCGCCATCGGTCAGGCCACGCGCACGCGCCTCATCGGCCGCGAGCGCGGCTATCACGGCGTCGGCTTCGGCGGCACCTCGGTGGGCGGCATGGTCAATAACCGCCGCGCCTTCGTCTCAGCCCAGCTGCCGGGCATCGACCACATCCGCCACACCCATGATCTCGCCCGCAATGCCTTCTCGAAGGACCTGCCGGAATACGGCGCCGAATTCGCCGACGATGTCGAGCGTCTGGTCGCGCTGCATGGCGCCGACACCATCGCTGCCGTCATCGTCGAGCCGGTGCCGGGCTCGACGGGCGTGCTGCCGCCGCCAAAGGGCTATCTGGAGCGCCTGCGCGAACTCTGCACCAAGCACGGCATCCTGTTGATCTTCGACGAAGTCATCACCGGCTTCGGTCGCCTCGGCGCGCCGTTCGCGGCGCAGTATTTCGGTGTGACGCCGGATATCATGACCACCGCCAAGGGCATCACCAACGGCACCGTGCCCTGCGGCGCTGTGTTCGCCAGCCGCAAGATCTATGATGGGCTGATGACCGGTCCGGAAAGCCAGATCGAGCTGTTCCACGGCTACACCTATTCGGCGCATCCGGTCGCCTGCGCCGCCGGCATCGCCACGCTCGACATCTACAAGAACGAAGGCCTGCTCACCCGCGGCGCGTCGATGGCGGAATACTGGCGCGACAGCCTGCATGCGCTGAAGGGCCTGCCGAATGTCATCGACATCCGCAATTGCGGCCTGATGGGCGCCGTCGAACTCGCCCCGCGCAAGGACGCGCCGGGCGCGCGCGGCTATGAAGTGATGGTGGATTGCTTCAACACCGGCCTCTATCTGCGCCAGAGCGGCGATGCCTTCGCGATGTCGCCGCCGCTGACCGTCGAGAAAAACCATATCGACGACATCGTCTCGATCCTCAGCGACGCCATCAAGCGCGTCGCCTGAGCCGACACGCGTCTGATCCAACACGGCCCGGATGAAGCACCTGCTTCATCCGGGCCGTTGTTGTTTAAGAGATCCAGTTGTCGATCAACTTGCGTTGCCATGCGCCCGCGGGCACATCCACGCCACATCATCCGCGCTCATCACCGGCGACGGCGTGACGGTGTTGCGCGAACCTGTGCCGGTCGTCCATGAGAAGCTGCCGAGCGACGCCATGACAGGCGCTATGGCAAAGCGCGACATCATCGCAACATTCACCATCGCCGGCACGTCGACTTTGGGATGGCTGACGATCGCGTCCAGGATCAGGCCGAAGGCGGCCAGTCCCAATGTTCGCTTGCGAGATCTGATTGAGGTCTTGCGGAATTGGATCGGCATCGCGGGCTCATTGGCTTGAGGATGCGCACGCACCAAGGTCGGAGCGCGCCGACGGGTCGACGTCACGCGCCGTTTTACCGATCAACTGTGACCATCCGGTCTGATGCCGCGAACAACAAAGCTCGCAACCGATCACGTCGCGAAGAGTCGCGCGACAATTCTCATCACATTCTCATGACGAAGCTGCACGGGACGCGAGCAATCGCCGATGCGCCAGAGCTACGTCGCCACCATGGCCCGCTTCGGAGCGCGGTGCACAGCAATGCAGGACAGGACACTGAGCACCACCAGTGCGAAGGCCGCTATTTCCAGCGGGGCCGGCATGCGCTGTTCCCATACGAAACCGTAGATGAGCGCGAACAGGGTCTCGAACAGGATCACCTGCCCGACCAGCGTCAGCGGCAGCAGCCGGCTCATCCGATTCCATAGCGCATTGCCGAGGATGGACGCGAACACCGCGACGCCGATCGACACCGCCGCGAACTGCGCCCAGGCGAGCCCGCTATGCGTCGCCGTATCCATGGCGAGCGCCATCGGAATCAGGATCAGGCTCTGCACGCCCGTCACCACGCCGGTCAGGAGATTCCATTCATGCGCAGAGACGCTGTCGAGCCGCGCCAGCGCCCGGCTGTTGCCGATCGCGAAACTCGTCCATGAGATCAGCGCACCGATGGCGCAGAGAAGCCCGATGACCTGCTCGCGGACCACGCCGGATGACGGCATCGCCACCGCGTACCATCCGATGCAGAGTGCGCCGGCCGAACACAGCATCAACGATGGCATCAGCCGGTTAAGCGGCACAGCGCCGCGGTCCCTGCTTCCGATGATGGTCACGGCAACGGGCAGGAATCCGATGACCAGCGACGTCATCGCAATGCCGCCGATCTGCACGGCGCTGGTCAGAAGCACGTAATAGAGCGTGTTGCCTGCAAGGGCGAGCCAAGCCAGCGCAAACCATTCGCGGCGCCCGAGCCTTGCGAGCAGCGAGCGCCAGCGCGGCGCAATCAGGGCTGCGGAAATCACGCCGTAAACGAAGTAGCGCGCCGCCGCCAGTTGCAGCGGGCTGAACGCATGCGCGAGTTCGGGCGCCAGAAACACCAGCCCCCACAGCGCGCCGGCGCAGGCGCCAAACAGAATACCGATTGATATCGAATTGCCGGGAGAGCCGCTCATGTGACGATGCCGCATCAAATTGTTACGGCCGGGGAATATCATCGCTCATGCGATTAAGGCGCTCTTGATTGCGACCCGAAATGCAACAAATACTCGCGTATGGACCCCAAATCGCATGCCGCCCGCGCGCTCGACCCGTTCGACCGCGCCATTCTCCGCATCATCCAGCGTGACAACAAGACGCCCCAGCGTGCCATCGCCGAGGCCGTCAATTTGTCGGCCGCGGCGGTGCAGCGGCGCATCGCCGCGATGGAACTAGCCGGCGTCATCGCGGCCAACATCGCCATCATCGATCCCGCATCGGTGTCACTAACGATCACCTCCTTCGTGGAGGTGTTTCTGCGCGACGAACGAGCCTCAACGGTCGATGCCGCAAAGGCGCTGTTCCGGAATGCCCCGGAAGTTCAGCAGTGCTACTACGTCACGGGCGGAACGAGCTTCGTGCTGATCGTCGTCACCAGGGATATGCGCACCTATGAGGCGGTGACCCGCCGTCTGTTCTCCGAGAATGATTTCGTCAAGGGCTTCCGCACCCTGGTCGCGCTCGACCGCGTCAAGGCCGAGACGACAGTCGTGATCGAATAATGGAAGTGCCGCAATGAAAGTGAACCCCGCCGGAGACGGCGGGCTTTGCAATTCTTCTCGACAACGTTCAACCCGTGCTTCGCTTATTCGGACAGCGTCTCGATCACCCGGCAGTCGCAGACCCTGCCATGACTGCACTCTTCCACCATGCGCTTCAATTCTCCGCGTAAGGCGGTGAGTTGCGCGATCCGGCGCTCGACGTCCGACAGGTGCCGACGCGTGATCCGATCGACCTCTGCGCAAGACTGATCGGGTCCCTCGCTCAGGGTCAGCAATTCGGCGATGTCCGTGATCTCGAAGCCGAGTTCGCGTGCGTGCCGGATGAAGTTCAGGCGGGCAACATCCTCGGGGCGATAACGGCGCTGCTTTCCCTCCGTCCTTGTCGGCGCGGCCAGCAGACCAATCCCCTCATAGTAACGGATCGTCGGCACCTTGATGCCCGTCAGGCGCGACGCTTCTCCGATTGCGTAATCCATTTTTCCCTTGAACCTCTAGTCGCTAGAGGTTGTACGCTTGTCTTACGTTGAGAGGAAGCGTGATGTCCGACAAGACCTGCTGCACTACCGACACCTGTTGCGAGCCGCCGCCCATCGATTTTTCGAAGTCGAACGCAAAGCCGGTCTCCCCGGCGGCTTGCGGGACTGAGGCATGCGGTTGCTCCGGCGGCGTTCCGGTCTTCGACGGCGTCGATCCCCGTTACAAGCGCGTGCTGTGGACGGTCATTGCCATCAACGGCCTTATGTTTCTTGTCGAGATGATCGCGGGACAGATCGCGGGATCGCAGGCGCTGAAAGCGGATGCGCTCGACTTCCTTGGTGATACGGTCACTTACGGACTGAGCCTCGCAGTCATCGGCACCGGCATCAGGACGCGGGCAACGGCGGCCTTGTTCAAGGGCCTTTCGCTCAGCGTCATGGCTCTGTGGGTGTTCGGTTCGACCGTCTACCACACACTTATCCTCGGCCTTCCAAGCGCCGAAGTCATGGGCGCCATCGGCTTCCTGGCGCTGGCAGCCAACCTCGCCTCGGTGCTGCTCCTGATGCGTTACAAGGACGGCGACGCCAATGTGCGCTCTGTCTGGCTGTGTTCCCGCAACGATGCCATCGGCAATGTCATTGTCATGTTCGCAGCCCTGGGAGTCTGGGGCTCGTCGAGCGCGTGGCCGGATCTGGCGGTTGCTGCCGTGATGGCCTTCATCTTTCTCTCCTCGTCGGTGCAGATACTCCGTCAGGCCTGGGCTGAATATTCCGGACAGCCCGTCGCCATCGGCATGTCCCAGCGTTCCTGAGACAGATGGAAAGCGGTTAATTGTCTGATTTAATGGATGGAATTGGCGGACACATACCCACCTAGCCGCAATCATAATTAAGTAGATCAAAAATCCAGTTACAACCTCCGAGCCATATGAGACCATTAGTCAAATTGGGAGGAAGTCATTGGCGCGCATACGTCATGTCGAAATCAAGAATTTCCGATGCATTCGCAATTTTTCTTGGTGGCCAGCCTCCGGCGTAAATTGCCTTATAGGGCCTGGAGATAGCGGCAAATCAACTATTCTGGACGCAATTGACCTCTGTATGGGTGCTCGCCGTACGGTTCAATTCACAGACGCCGACTTTTTCAATCTAGCTGTCGATGCACCGCTCTCAATCACTGTCACGGTTGGTGAGCTCGACGATGCTTTGAAAAACTTAGACGGTTACGGCAGCTTCCTGAGGGGCTGCAATATCAAAACGAAGACAATTGAGGACGAACCTGAAAAGGATGCTGAATCGTCTCTAACCCTGAACCTAACAGTTGGAGGCGACCTAGAACCTGTATGGTCCTTGGTTTCTGAGCGTGCAGCTGCTCAGGGGCTTACCAAAAATCTAAGTTGGGCGGATCGTTTGAGACTGAGCCCTACAAGAATAGGTGCCCTAGCTGACTATAACCTGGCATGGCGGCGGGGATCTGTACTCAACCGCCTTACCGATGAAAAGGCTGAAACGTCAGCGGCCCTTGCCAAAGCAGGACGTGATGCCCGCCTCGCTTTTGGGGACATGGCGGACGCTCAGTTGGGGGAGACGCTAAAAATTGTTTCCGACGCAGCCAAAGAACTGGGAATTCCCGTAGGAGACAAGCTTAAGGCTCTGCTCGATATTCACTCAGTTTCTTTTGGCGGCGGCACAGTATCTTTGCACAATACCGAAGGCGTTCCATTAAGAAGCTTGGGCTTGGGCTCAACACGGCTACTGATCGCTGGACTTCAACGTAAAGCGGCAAAAGACTCTGCGATTATACTGATTGATGAACTTGAGCATGGCCTAGAGCCTCATCGAATAATCCGGCTGCTTGGCTCGATTGGAGCTAAAGAGAAGACACCGCCATTGCAGGCGTTCGTAACCACGCATTCACCCGTGGCACTACGCGAACTATCTGGTGATCAGCTGTTTGTTGTTCGCGAGGCAAAGGGTATCCATACAGCCGATATCGTAGGAGCCAGCGACGGAATCCAGAGCACGATTCGAGCATATCCCGACGCGTTTCTAGCACCGTCTGTAATTGTATGCGAAGGAGCGAGTGAAATTGGCCTTTTGAGAGGCCTAGATCAGCATCGAATGGCTCATGCGAAGCTTCCCAGCACCGCTTACGGCGTTGCGATGATAGACGCAGTGGGCTGCAGCTCTATTCACAAGAGAACCGCTGCCTTTATCGCACTGAACTACCGCACGGCGGCATTGCGCGATGACGATGTCCAACCAGAAGAAGCAGCTGAGAACGCCTTTATTAAATCAGGCGGGGCGCTTTTCAAATGGCGCACCGGTCTCTCGCTAGAGGACGAGCTTTTCCAAAGCCTATCGGATGACGGTGTCCTGAAGTTGATTAACCGCGCGGTAGAACTACACGGTGAAGATACGATCGCATCTCACATTCAATCAGTTTCTAGCGGAAAGGTGACGCTCAAGAACTGCAGAGCCAATCTATCAAAAGAAAACAGAACGTTACTTGGAAAAGCCTCACGGACAAAACAAAGCAGCTGGTTCAAGTCCGTTACATGGATGGAAGACGTGGCCCGCGACATAGTGGGACCGGACCTTAAAAAGGCGGATATAGCTTTTTGGCAAGTTGTCGATGATCTCTATAAGTGGATAGAGAATGGCGTCAGCTGACATCAATCTGCTTGAAATCAAACGGGGAACTGTAACAGCCCCGGCTGGCTGCGGAAAAACCCACCTAATCGCTCAAGCCATTTCAGCACATACAGATCCCAAACCAATACTGGTTCTTACCCATACCAACGCGGGCGTCGCGGCGCTTAGAGGCCGGCTCGAAAAAGCGGGCGTGGCAGCAAAGCTGTACAGGCTTTCTACTATTGACGGCTGGTCAATGCGGCTGGTCTCAATGTTTCCGAAGCGCAGCACATGCGATGTCGCCTGCCTAAAGCTAGAAAATCCAAAAGACGACTATCCAGCTATTCGCAGGGGAGCTGCCATCCTCTTGAAAGGCGGACACATCAAAGAATCCCTCGCAGCCACTTACTCTCGCTTATTCGTCGACGAGTACCAGGATTGCTCCTCAGCTCAACACGCAATTGTCTATTTTTCTTCGCAGACGTTGCCTACCTGCGTGCTTGGTGACCCGATGCAAGCCATATTTGATTTCGCCGGAACGCTCGTCCATTGGGAGAATGACGTTTTCAAATACTTTCCAAGCGCGGGGGAACTCTCGACACCATGGCGGTGGAAGAATGAGAAAGAGGAGAGCTTTGGCCTATGGCTTCTGGAATCCAGAAAGGCTCTGATTGCTGGAAAGCCGATCGATCTAACCAATGCCCCATCTAACGTTACATGGATTGATGTAAGCGGAAAGGATGCACACCCTCAGAGGCTGAAAGCCTGCTCAACGCTCCCGCCGGATAAAAGCGGATCGGTGCTAATCATAGGCGACAGCACCAGTCCTCCTTCACAACAACAGTTTGCAAGCCAGACACCGGGTGCCATTACAGTGGAAAGCGTGGACCTGAAGGATTTAGTCGGTTTCGCAAAGAAATTCGACTTGAAATCAGGTAGAGCCCTCGAAGAGGTAATGTCGTTTGCCCAGAGCGTAATGACGAATGTCGGAGCGAGCGATCTATTGCGTAGAGTTGATTCTTTGAAGCGAGGGACGGCTCACAAGCCGCCCACCGAGCTGGAAACCGCAGCAGTAGAATTTTCGAACTCGCCCTCCTATAGCGGCATTCGACAACTTCTCGGAAAGATTGGCGAAGAAGGCGGCGTCCGCTGCCACCGTCCTGGAATTCTAAGAGGATGCATTCGCGCACTTCAGACCACTGAAACCTCCGAAGGGGTTACGTTCCATGAAGCGGCCATCTCCGTTCGAGAACAATCGCGTGCACTGGGACGCCCCCTGCCCCGTCGCGCTGTCGGGAGTACCCTGTTGCTAAAGGGGCTGGAGGCCGATGTATGCGTGGTTCTTAACGCGGATGCTCTTAACAGGAGAAATCTATACGTAGCGATGACACGAGGCTCTCGACGCTTGGTTATCTGCTCGGCAAAGCCAATTTTGAACCCCACTCATTGAGATATTCAGGATGAACACGCCGAGCTGCAACCTCAAAGACATCTTCCCACCGGCCGGACATATCCAGCGCTTATATTGTGACACATGCGGAAGACATCTGAGGCTTACGTATATTGATTTCAACAAAGAGGTCTCTGAAATCGGAATCTACATTAAGGACCTTCCAGTTCTACATTGCGATGCGTGCGACTTAGATTACCTCCCAGATGACAGCCGATTCGCGATCATCTGGCATCACGAGCAGGCTATCAAACAAGGCATCTCTGTTATCCGAGCCACTCGCCGCAAACCTAATTTGCGTTACAATTTCACGCCCATCTCTTTTGACTATGATTCTGATGACTACACGAACCTTCCGGGACTGGATCGCCCGCATTCAGGCGGCTCCTTGACCCCCGTTTTCTTCAATCGTGCCGTATTACTCAAATATGATGCATTGCCAGACTATAGCGTATCCTTTGCGTCCTCCACCTATGGCAACATTGATGGTCCTGATTTTTACATCTCTTTCGGCATCAATAAGAGCGGCAAAGTCATCATGTGGCTAGGCGACATCGCGAAGCTACCGGAAAATGAACAATACTATCTTAGATCCGAAAACATACCGTCTGACCACGACATCGGGAGTGAATTCTATGACGGTCAGATAGAGTGTATTTTTACAGAGCTAACCAAAGAAAAGACGGCCTTCGCCAACCGCTCTCTCTTCTTAGAAGCTGCTCAAAAGAGATTTGGCGTTAAAATCGCTCACTTAGACGACGAAGTTCTCAGCTTAGTCAGCTCGCTTAATGCACCTATCACCGACACTCGAAACGAGCGTCAACGCACAGCCGATGCACTCAATAAAATCTATGTGGAGTCCTTCGACAACAAAGCACTTGGATCCACTATGAAGTCATTGGGCCGGGATCCAAAGGATTTAGGCACCCTCAAACGTCTCCAATCGGCACTCGAAGCAATCGCAAGCGGAGAAGACATTGCAGCAATTATGCTGCCATTCTTCACGCTTTATGACTTTCGAGTAGCAGCACTTCATCTCACATCAAGCGAGACTGCCGCGCAGAAGCTAAAGACAGTCACCAACCGCCTGCAGCTGAAAGAAGATGCCACGCTTGGCGAAATCTATTCGGCGATTTTGGATGGTCTCTCTGCCTCATTCACGCGAATGGCTGCCATTGCGGAACGATCTTAGACCGGTCAGAGCAAGCGTGTGCTAAGTTAGCCCTGGTTAAAGCTATTGATTTTACTACAAAAAATCTAAGAACTTCAGGGTTGCGCTGAAGCACTTCGCAGTCGGGCATGATAAGTCATTGAAAATATTGGTTGCCGGGGCTGGATTTGAAGCAACAACCTTCAGATTAAGCCTGACATGCTGCCCCTCCATTGCTGGCGTCCTTACGCCCTGCGAATACTTCTGAAAATAATCCTTGACGCCTTTTCCATCCAGTATATATTCCCATTCATCCCGCTCCACTTGAGGGAGCGTTACCGGGACGCCGACTGGCGCGGGGCGGGATGTGGCGCCTGCGGGCGGGAGGAAGACGTTTCCTCACGCACCCGGGAGGCCTTGGGTAGCCGTCCGGGCCCATTACGGGGCTCTGCCGCTCGTCGGCTGGACGCGGTGCGGGTGAAGGCGGGCGAAAGCTCGTCCGGAACAGAGGACTTTCACTAGTCCTGCCCAGTACCCGGAAGCGCGGCCCCAGGGACAGAAATCGCCACGATGGAGCGTCGAAAGGCGTTTCCGCGGCCTCTGCTGTCCGGCGATCCGGACACTACGCTGCGGCACTGTTACCAAGTCGCGCCTTTCGGCGCTTCATCTCCCTCATTTTGAGGGAGACCACCGGGACTGCCACTCACGCGCACGGGCGCGGGCGCTGCTGGCGCACGCCCGTCCCCTCACCTGCATCACAGCGATCAACAACGTCATCCCGGGAGGTCACATGCATCCGCGTCCGACATCGACAAATTCCACCCTGCGGCAGCAGATGTTAGCGGCCTTTCGTCTACTTTCCCCGTTAACGTGCGATGCGGTAGCCTGCATGCGGGACTCTGCATCCCGCGACATCCGTCGCGGCGCAGAACGGGCAGACAACGAGAAGAACGGTCTGCGATCCAGAGCGAGCGCCACGGCGCTCCCGCCGCTCTGGAGCGCGCCGGCAGTCGAGGAAATGAAATGATGAAGAGCTTCGTCCGCGCCGTGAGCGTGATCGCCGTGATGGCCGCCTGTGCCGGCAGCGCCGAGACTGCCTTTGCGCAGAGCTGGCCGAACCGCCCGATCCGTATGGTCGTGCCCTATACGCCGGGCGGCTATACCGATCTGATGGCCCGCCTCGTTTCGGAAAAGATGTCGGCGGCACTGGGCCAGCCCATCGTCATCGAGAACAAGCCGGGTGCGAATGCCGCCATCGGCACCGACGCCGTCGCCAAGGCAGCCCCCGACGGCTACACCTTCGGCACCGTGATCGCAGCGCATTCGGTCAACCCGACGCTCAATCCGAAGCTGCCCTATGATGCGATGAAGGACTTCACCTATGTGTCGCTGACCTCGGTCGCGCCGCTGATCCTGATCGCGACACCATCCCTGCCCGTCAAGGACATGAAGGAGTTCATCGCGCTCGCCAAGGCCAAGCCCGGCTCGCTCAATTTCGCCTCGTCGGGCATCGGCTCGGCGGCACATCTGACCATGGAAATGCTGAAGAGCCGCGAAGGCATCAACCTGCAGCACATTCCTTACAAGGGCACGTCCGGCGCGCTGCAGGATACGGTCGGCGGCCAGATCAATGTGATGTTCGACGTCATCGGCCCGCTGATGTCGCAGGTGAAGTCCGGCAATGCCAAGGCGCTCGCCGTCGCCGCCAAGGAGCGTGTACCGGCGGCCGGCGACGTGCCGACCATGACGGAAGCCGGCGTGCCGGATTTCGTCTCCGGCACCTGGTCCGGCATCATTGCGCCGGCGGGCACGCCGAAGGAGATCGTCGACCGCATCTCGCTCGAGGCGAAGAAGGCCCTTGCCGATCCCGACCTGAAGAAGAAGCTCGAGGATCAGGGCATCGTCCCCATGGGCACCACCCCGGATGAATTCCGCGCCTTCGTCACCGACGAAATCGCGCGCTGGAAAAAGGTGATCACCGACGCCGGGATCAAGATGGAGCAGTAAGAACATAGCTCGTTGTTCCGGGGCGCGCTGATCTGCGAAACAGACCGGCGCGCCCCGAATGACAGAGCCGCCTCACCCCTCGCTGCGCGTTTTCAAAATCGCCAGATGCACGAAATGCAGTTTTCCCCTCACCGCTTGCGTCAGGTGAAACGGATAGGCGTCGCTCATGCCCATCGAACGGTTGAGTTCGTTCATGCTGTAGGACACAGCATCCCACAGCGACAGCAGCGCTTCGAAGTCACGCTCGAGATAGGGATCGTTCAGCGTATGGCGCGAGCGCTCGTCCAGTGACAGCGGCAGCGACGACGCGGTGTCCAGCGTCGAGACGATGTGCAGGAAGTGCGCGAAGGTCTCGGCCCAGTCTTCCCACGGATGCGACGTCGCATATTCGCTGATGAAGGCATCGCTATTCCAGGAGCGATCGGCGCGATTGTGATAGACCGCGAGTGCCTCGCCATAGTCGCGGCTCTCATCGCCGAAGATCAGCCGGAACGGACTGATGAGCTGCGACTGATCGACCAGCGCCTCCCAGTAAAAATGCCCGACCTCATGGCGGAAATGGCCGAGCAATGTACGATACGGCTCGCGGAACGCTGCGCGGCGCGCCTCGCGCTCGGCATCGTCGGCTTCCGAGAGGTTCATCGTGATCAATCCCGACAGATGCCCGGTCATGATCGGATGTCCGGCGGTCTCGTCCGAGAGAATGTCGAACGCGATATGCGCGCCAGTCGGCACCGCGAATGGCAGTTTGAGCCGCATCAGGTCGTAGGTCAGGCGTCGCTTGGCTTGCTCAACCCGCTTCCAGAGCGCGACATTGCGATCGGATACCAGATTGGGGATCGTCCGCGTCAGGCGACAGGATGGACAGAACGGATCGCTCTCATCCGTGGCCCAGTTGCAAGCGATCAGATCGCGATTGGCGCAAGACATGGCCGAAGCAGCGCCGACGATATTGGATTGCGCGGTGTCGAAGATCAGCGCCTCGCCGCACTGCACGCAATCGCCTTGCTCGAAGAAGACGCGCGTCTGACAATTGGGGCAGATCAGTTGTTTCATGGATGAACTCTAACCCGAAACGACCGGAATAGTTCGACGGCGCTCGTAACATTCGCCACCCGGCCGTGCCTGTTATGCGCGATGCCGGCATGCAGGAATGACACTTGAGGGATCTGCCCAAATCGCGCTTCAATCCCGGCGTTCAGAAGAACCAATAAAAATCGGACCGGGAGGCCATCATGAAGACGCTCGCAGGAGCCATCTGCGCTCTGGCGCTATTTGCAGGCAGCGCGCAGGCACAGACCGTCAAGGATTTCCTCGCACAGGTCATGGCCAAATGGACCGCGCCATTCGAGCCTTTTCAGCTCATTGACAACATCTATTACGTCGGCACCGACGGCATCGCGGTCTATCTCATCAAGACCTCCGACGGCCTGATCCTGATGGATACCGGTGTCCCGCAATCGACGAGCATGATCAAGGACCACATCACGAAGCTCGGTTTCAAGGAGGCCGACATCAAGATCATCCTCAACAGCCACGCCCATTTCGATCACACTGGCGGTTTTGCGGAGATCAAGAAGGACACCGGCGCGCAACTGATTGCAGGCTTACGGGACAAGCCGTTGCTGGAGAGCGGCACCTATCCCGGCGATGAAAAGAACACCGATATCGGCTTCCCGCCGGTCAAGGTCGATCGCACTGTCACTGAAGGCGACAAGGTCACGCTCGGCGGCACGACGCTGACGGCGCATGCGACGCCCGGCCATTCGCCGGGCTGCACGAGCTGGGAAATGACCGTGAAAGACGGTAGCGAGAACCGTGAGGTCCTGTTCTTCTGCAGCGGCACGGTCGCCCTGAACCGGCTGGTCGGCAATCCGACCCATGCCGGCATCGTCGACGATTATCGGTCGACCTATGCCAAGGCCAAGGCGATGAAAATCGACGTGCTGCTCGGACCGCATCCGGAAGTCTATGGCATGCAGGCCAAGCGCGCGGCGATGAAGGACGGCGCACCGAACCCGTTCGTCAAACCGGGCGAACTTGCCACTTACGCTGCAACGCTCGAACAGGATTTCGACAAGCAGCTCGCCAAGCAGACGGTTGCGCTGCAGAACGGCAAATAACGACAGGGCACTGCGGCGAGCGATTTGTCGCAAGCCGCAGCCGTTGCCCGTGCAAACAATCGGCTGATAACTTCATTGCATCTATCGAGGTGCGCCATGGAACTCGCCTGCCCCTGCAATGCCGTCAAACTCCGGATCAGCGCCGATCCCATCGCTCATTTCTGGTGCCACTGCGCCGACTGCCAGACCGTTCACGGTGCAGCCTATGTAGCCGAGGCCGTCTATCCGGCTGATGGTGTCGAAATCATTCAGGGCGACACGACGTCGTTCGCGCTGAAGACGACCCCGCGCCTCAGTTGCGCGAAGTGTGCCACGCGGCTGATCATCGAACTCGACGGGATCGGCATGCGCAGCATCAATGGTTATCTGCTCGGAGATGCGTTCAAGCCGAGCCTGCATATCAATTGCAGCGAAGCCATCTCTCCGGTTCGCGATGGCCTCCCGCATTACGCTGCCATGCCGGCTGCATTCGGCGGCGAGGACCGGCTCGTCGACTGGTAGGACGCCGGGATGCCGCGCTAGGGCAGCGCCAATAGACCCGCGGCGACGACCATGGTCGCCAGCGCCGACAGCGCCAGCGACCAGTGGATGCCGATCATGCTGCCGATGACGCCGACCGAGATGCCGCTGAAGGCGCGCAGGCCCAGGCTCGCCATGTTGAACAGGCCGATGACGCGGCCGCGCTTGTCCATGGGGGCATCGAGCTGCACAAGGCTCTGCGCCATGGCGTTGAACGACAATTCGAGAAATCCCGCCGCAAACAGGAACACCAGCGCAATGGCGTAGTGACCGGTCAGCGCGAAGATCGCCAGCGCCCCGCACCAGAGCAGCGCCAGAATGATCGCCGTACGCGGCTTCGGCGCCAGCAATTGCCTGCCCTCCAGCGCCAGGCCGGCAAGCAGACCACCGGCTGCGTCAGCCGCCAGCAGCATGCTGTAGGACATGCCGGGATCGCTGTGACCGAGATCGTGGGCGAAGCTCGGCATCTGTGAACTATAGGCGTTGCCGACGAAGAACGACGCCGCGCCGGCCAGTGCGATCATGGAGACAATCACGGGCCGGTGGCGAACATCGCGCATGGTCTGGACGATGTCCGCAAAGCCGCGCACAGCGCGCTGCGGGATCGGCCCGCCCTTGCGGAAACGCGGACCATAGGGCGCATTGATCAGCCAAAGCACCAGCGGCAGATAGAAAATGGTGTTGAGCATGATGCCATAGGCCGGACCCAGCGCGAGCAGGATCACGCCGCCGACCGCAGGGCCGACCATGACGCCGAGATAGCGCGCCATGGCGTTCAGACGCACCGCGCTCGGCAGGTCCGCCGGGCCGACGACGTCGTAAAGCAGCATCTGGTTCGGTGTCTGCCACAGCACGCCGGCGCAGCCATGGATCACCAGCAGCACCATGGCCTGCCACATCTGCAGTGTGTCAGTGATGAAGAAATAACCCCAGCCCAGCGACGCCAGAATGAACAGCGCCATGCCGCACTGGATCACGCGCCGCGGGTCGAACCGCTCCGCCAGCGCACCAGACGTGACCGAGAACAGCAGGAACGGCAGCCAGTGCGAGACGATGGCGAAACCGCCGAGCGCCGGCGACTGGAATTTCTGAAACACCACCCAGTAGCTGATCACATGCTCGATATTGTCGGCCATCATGGCCAGCACATAGGTGATGAACTGGGCGCGAAAGCCCGGGTGATGCAGCGCCGCGAAGGACCGTTTTGCGGGCGGTGCGCCGACGGTCTGCGCTGGGGAGTCGCTCATCGGGAGGGAATCTTCGCATGCAGGAGAATCCCGCCATCGGGAGCGACGGCGGTGCTGAATCGTTACATCGCATGTTATCGCCAGGTGCAAGGCAGGCCTCCCCCATAAGGCGCATCGCAGCCTTGCATGCAGATGCATTCAACCCTACCTGTCCCCGACCATCACAATCCTCCCCTTTTTCCGGAGCCAGCCTGACATGACCGACGCCCCCTACACGCCTCCCAAAGTCTGGACCTGGGACAAGGAAAACGGCGGCAAATTTGCCTCGACCAACCGGCCCATCGCCGGCCCCACCCATGAGAAAGAGCTCCCGACCGGCAAACATCCGTTCCAGCTCTATTCGCTGGCGACGCCGAACGGCCAGAAGGTCACGATCATGTTCGAGGAACTGCTCGCTGCCGGCCATACAGGCGCGGAATATGATGCGTGGCTGATCCGGATCGACGGTAACCAGTTCGGTTCGGGTTTCGTCGATGTGAACCCTAATTCCAAGATTCCAGCTCTGATCGACCGCAGCGGCGACAAGCCGTTTCGCGTGTTCGAATCCGGCGCGATCCTGGTGCATCTCGCCGAGAAATTCGGCGCCTTCCTTCCAAAGGGCGGCGAGGCCCGCGCCGAAACCCTGTCCTGGCTGTTCTGGCAGATGGGCAGCGCCCCCTTCCTCGGCGGCGGCTTCGGCCATTTCTATGCTTACGCACCCACGAAGATCGAATACGCCATCGATCGTTACGCCATGGAGACCAAGCGCCAGCTCGACGTGCTCGATCGCCAGCTCGCGAACAAGGAGTTTATCGCTGGCAAGGACTACAGCATCGCCGACATGGCGATTTTCCCCTGGTATGGCGGCCTCGCAGAAAGCGCGATCTATGGCGATGCCGGCACATTCCTCGATGTGCAGAGCTACAAGAACCTGCAGCGCTGGACCAGGACCATCGCGACACGACCTGCCGTGAAGCGAGGCCGCATGGTCAATCGCACTTCGGGCGATCCGGCCGGCCAGTTGCGCGAACGCCATGACGCCAGCGACTTCGACACGAATACGCAGGACAAGATCGAGGCGCAGAGCGCCAAGGCCTGATCGACCGCCAAAAAGAAAAGCCCCGCGTGAGCGGGGCTTTTTTATTCCGTGCTTGCTACAAAAAGCGCTCAGCCCTTCATGCATTTGTCGATGGAGCTCTTCTTGGCAGCACCCGCGAGCGGCTTGCCGTCGGCACTCTTGGCATTGTCCTCGCAACATTTCTTCATGTGGCTGGCCTTGGCGGCGCCGGCAAGCGGCTTGCCATCGGCCGACGTGGCGGAGCAGGCCGCACCTTGCGCCATGGCCGGCGCAGCACTGAACAGGCTCAAGAGGACGAGAACAGACAGACGTTTCATGGACCGACTCCCGGTTTGTTGGAGCCGCAGCCTAGCGCAACCACCGGCTCTCGCAAGACCGGCCATGCGTCACATACTTACCGTTTTAGACGCTGTGCCGCGGCTTGACGATCTCGCCGCGCACCGAGGCAACGCCCATTTCGAAACTGTCGGCGATACGGCGCGCGCGGGTCATGAAGGCCTCGGTGACGTCAGCCGGAAATATCTCGCGCGCGGTCTGCTCGAACAACAAAAGCCAGCGATCGAAATGCTCGCCCTTCAGCGGCAGCACGAGATGTGGACGCATGGGCCGACCATTGTAGCGGCCGGTCTTCAGCATCATCGACGACCAGAAATCGCTGATCTGCGCGATGTGATGATCCCAGTCGGTCACGGCGCCGTTGAAGATCGGCCCGAGCAAATCATCCTCGCGGGCGCGACCGTAAAAGGTCTGCACCAGAAGCGCGATATTTTCTTCATTCAGGGAGGGCTGGAAGCTGGTGAAGCCGATTTCGGAGGTCTGCGTCATGCGCCCTGATGTAGGCGACGACGGCCAGATCGGCAACCGCCATCGCCCGAAAACCATTCTGCAATTGATCCAGCGCAAGCTCAGTTGCGACGACCCGCCGCCTGCGTCCGTTCCATCAGGTCCCCTTCCGAGCGAACGCCATAAATGCCTGCAGGAGCATCCCCCGACGCAACTTCCGGGTGCGATGGAGCGGCCCCCAGAATTCTTATAGAGCTGCCGAACTCCTCGGAGAGACCGTCCGGCGTCGCATTCGCCAACTCCCGGTGCTCTCCGGCTTTTTGCGATAGGATGACACTGATAACCGTGCCCCGAAACCGCAAGGATACCTTCACTTGCCCGAAGCTCTCCTCTCCGCCCGCTCCGGCGAGTTTCCGACCTTTGAAACCTCGGATTTCGCGGGCGAAGGCTCGTTCTACTTCGACCTCGTACGACTGGAGGACCGCGACGACATCCCACGCGGTTTCCTGCACCGGCACAACTATTACCATCTGCTCTGGATGACCCGCGCGAGCGGCACGCACACACTCGACTTCGCGCATTTCGACGTGCGTGACCACGCGGTGTTCTTCCTTTCGCCGGGCCAGGTCCATGCCTGGACGTCATCGGTCAAGCCTCACGGCTACGTGCTGAACTTCAGCACCGACTTCTTCGCGCGGATGTTTCCGCGCGCCGACGATGTCGCGAAACTTCCATTCTTCCAACCTGCGCGTGGCAACAGCGCGCTCTATCTCACGCAGGCCCAGCATGACGGCATGCTGCCGCTGCTCCGCGAGATGGAAATCGAGTCACGCGATCGTCAGCCAGGCTTCCCCGATGTGGTGCGGTCCTGCCTGCTGATCCTGCTCACGCGTCTGAGCCGTCTGTGCTCGGACAACGAGCCCGCCGGCGGCATCGGTCCGCACCAGGCACTCGCGCGCCGTTTCGCGACACTGGTGGAAACGCACTACCTGCGCTTCGGGACCATTGGCCAATATGCCGAGGCGCTCTGCGTGAGCGAGCGTCAGCTCAACGATGCAGTCAAGCGAACTGTGGCGCGCACAGCCAGCCAGGTGGTGCAGGACCGCGTGATGCTCGAAGCCAAGCGCTGGCTCAGCAACACCGAAACGGGCATCGCCGAGATCGCCTTCCGCCTCAATATCGAGGATCCCGCCTACTTCGCGCGTTTCTTCAAGAAGCAGACCGGCCTAACGCCGGGCGACTTCCGGAGGAAGCATTGCCGTCCGCTGGACTGACACGCGAAAAAGTCCAACACAACGTCTGATCCGTCCTAGCGCCGCCACCGCGCGGCTGCATAAAGTGTTCCGCACGGACGTCTGACCGGGCGTTGCTGTCGCCACTTGTGCGTTCGTTTGTGCATGTCGACAGAACATAAAAACAAAAGGCCGAGGAAACGAATGTACAAGGCAATCACTCCGTTGCGGAGCCTCGTCGTGGCCGCAGCATTGGCCCTCACCTCAGTCAGCGCGATGGCCGATTATCCGGAACGTCCCCTGCGCGTGATCGTGCCGTTCGCCGCCGGTGGTGCCACCGACGTGATCGCGCGCACCGTGGCGCAAGCCATGTCGGTACGGCTCGGCCAGTCGATCGTGGTGGAAAACAAGGCCGGCGCCAACGGCAATATCGGCGGCGCCGCGGCGGCGCGCTCGGAGCCCGATGGCTACACGCTGCTGATGGCCACGTCGAGCCACGCGATCAACGCGTCGCTCTACCAGAAGCTCAGCTACAGCCTCACGCGCGATTTCGCGGCCTTGTCAAACCTGGCGTCGGTGCCCCTGCTGCTGGTGGTACACCCGTCGGTGCCGGTCAATTCGGTGAGCGAACTCGCCGCTTACGCCAAGGCCAATGCCGCGAGCGTCAATTATGCATCGGGCGGCGTAGGCACCGCGTCCCATCTGTCCGGCGAGCAGTTCAGCACACTGGCTGGTGCGAAGATCACGCACGTCGCTTACAAGGGCGGCGCGCAGGCGCTCAACGATATGATCGGCGGACAGGTGCAGATCATGTTCGCCAACCTGCCCGAAGTTCTCTCTCTGGTGCAGAGTGGCAAGCTCAAGGCGCTGGCGGTGACGGGCAGCACGCGTCACGCCGCCTTGCCGGACGTGCCCGCTTTCTCGGAAACGCCGTATCCCGGCATGAACTTACGCTCGTGGTTCGGCCTGTTCGCACCGGCCGGCACGCCCCCTGCGATCGTCGAGAAGCTGTCGCAGACCATCGTTCAGAGCGTGGCCGACCCCGCTGTCCAGGAGCGGCTCAAAGGGCTCGGCGCCGACCCTGTCGGTGACGACCAGGCGACATTCCAGAAATACGTGAACGACGAGGTGGCGCGCTGGGCCGTGCTTGTTAAGCAGTCCGGCGCCACCGCCGAATAGCCCTATTGATCCGCCACCGCTTGAGGAAATCCCATGCTGCTTGACGTTCGCACCTACACCTGCCGCCCCGGCACGATCAAGAAACACCTGGCGCTGTATGCCGAGCACGGCTACGAGATCCAGAGCCGCCATCTGGGCAAGCCACTCGCCTACGCGCAAATTGAGACCGGCAACGTCAACAGCTACATGCACATCTGGGTTTATGACAGCGCAGCCGATCGCGAGGCCAAGCGCCAGGCGCTGCAGAAGGACCCGGACTGGGCCGGCTACCTGAAGATCAGCGCCGAGGCCGCCTATCTCATCAGCCAGGAAAACCAGCTGATGACGCCGGTCTCGTTCTTCAAGCCGTAGGCGGATCCGCAGTCGCGGCTTCTGACTGCCGCGACTGCAGGCCCGGCAGGCACCGAGCCCGGCAGCGCAAGCTCAGTTGCGATAGGACGGATCGACCCGGTCGAGCTTGCGGAGCAGCGCCGGCCACGCCAGTTCGCCGCTGAGGCCCGGAACATTGTCACGTGGCTTCATACGGTCATAGGTATCCTGCAGGACCTTCTGCGGCGGCGTGATCAGCTTGGTGTTGCACGATAGCGCTGCGACCTGAACCTGACAGGCCCGCTCCATCCGGAACAGCACGTTGAAAGCCGCGGCGATGGTCTTGCCGACCACCAGCAGGCCGTGATTGCGCAGCACCATCGCTTCATGATTGCCAAGATGCGCGATCAATCGCTCCCGCTCTTCTGGATTGTCCGCGATGCCCTCGAAGTCATGATAGGCGACGTGAAGGAATCGCATGCAGGTCTGTGCCACCGGCAGCAACCCGCATTCCATCGCAGATACAGCCATGCCGGCCACCGTATGGGTATGCGCGACGCAATCGACATCGTGCCTCGCCATGTGGATGGCACTGTGGATCACAAAGCCCGCAGCATTCACGGCGTAGTCGGACGCGTTGAACAGCGTGTTGCCGTCGAGATCGATCTTGACGAGGCTCGATGCATCGATCTCCTCATAGAGCATGCCATAGGGATTGATCAGGAACTGGTCTTCCGTTCCCGGCACGCGGCAGGAGATGTGGTTGGCAATCATTTCGGTCATGCCATACATCGCCGTCAGGCGATAACAGGCCGCGAGATTGACGCGCGACTGCCATTCCTCGGGACTGACCTGATCCTGCACCGAACGGACGACTTTCACAGCGGGTGAGCTGACGGCTGCATTCATTGACGTTCTCCCTTGATCTTGTTCACGCGGTCAGTCGACCGTGATGTTGGCTTCGCGAATGAGCTTTCCCAGACGGTCGCGCTCGCTCTTCACATGGGTTTCGAGTTCCGCCGGCGTCATCGGCCATGGCTGGTTGCCGATCGGCTCCATCTTCCTTGCGAATTCCGGCGTCTTGACGATGCGAGTGATGGCAGCGCTGAGCCTGTCCAGAACCGGCTGCGGTGTACCAGCGGGTGCGAACACCGCGAACCACGTCGCGCCGACAATGCTCGGGAATCCGAGTTCCTTGAAGGTCGGCACATCGGGCAATTGCGGCAAGCGCTCCTCGGACAAGACCGCCAGCGCGCGGTACATGCCGGCCTTGTGGTTCGGGACCGTATTGGTCAGCGCTTCCACATTGCTGTCGACGATGCCCGCAAGCATGTCGTTCATCGCCGGCGCAGCACCGCGATAATGCACGTGCTGCAGCTTCACGCCGAGCCCGCGGGCCACGATCTCGCCCATCAGATGCACGGTGCTGCCCGGCCCGTTGGTGGCGTTGTTGACCTTGCTTGGATTGGCCAGCGCATAGGCACGAAACGCTGCGACGTCGGCGGCCGGAAAGTCCTTCTTCACGACGAAGGCAAACGGCACCTTCACCACCATTGCAACCGGCGCGAAATCCTCCAGCCTGTATTTGATGGAGGCCAGCAGATGCGGGTTGGTCGTGAAGGTCGTCGCGCTGGCGAACAGCAGCGTGTAACCATCCTTGTCGGCGCCGGCCACGACTTGCGCACCGATCGACGTACTGGCACCGCCGCGGTTCTCGATCACCACCTGCTTGCCGAGTTCGGCACTGAGCTGTTCGGTGAGGATGCGCGCGACAATGTCGGTCGTTCCGCCCGGCGGAAATGGCACGACCATCGTGATGTTGCGATCGGGATATTGCTGCGCCTGCCCCGGCGCTACGGCGAACAGCGATGCGGCAAGGACCGCAGCGATGGCAAACCATCGCCCCTTCTTGTTGTTGCTCACGTTTTCTCCCTTTGCGCCGGTCCATTGGGCTTTCGCCTGGAACGACATTTTCGGGAGAGGCTAAAACAAGAGTCCGGCCGATGCGACGACTAAATAAGCCGGGCAGCTATCGGATTACACTGGACGCGCAATTGACGAACGGGACGCTGCCGTTTCGGTGAATCAATGCACCGTGGCGTTCGAGAACAGGTTGATCACAATCACGCCGGAGACGATCAGGCCGAGACCGCACAGCGCTGCCGGATCGAGCTTCTGTCCCTGAAAAGCCCAGGCGATGCCGGTCACCAGCACGATGCCGACACCGGACCAGATCGCGTAGGCAACGCCGGTCGGGATGTCGCGCAAGGCGATAGACAGAAAATAGAATGACACGGCATAGCCCGCCACCGTCACCAGTGACGGCACCGGTTTACTGAAGCCATCGGAGAGCTTGAGGAAGCTGGTGGCAATCACTTCGCACAGGATGGCGATGGTGAGATAGGCATAAGTCATGACGCGCGCCCGGTGCTAGCCGCTCCGGATTGACCGGACACGCGTTCGAGATAATCGCGATGAATCGCCTGGACGGTGACGCGGTCGTCGAATTTCACGCGCACGCAGCTTGGCGTCCCCATGCCGACGATGACGCCCTCGCGGCTGCCATAGGTTGAGTGCCGCTCCAGCCCGAACGCGTTCATGCGCACGCGATCGCCGTAGTTGAGCCAGGCCGGATCGAGATCCCTTTCGTAAGCCACGCGGCGCATATTCAATTCCTACATTGTGGTCGGACGCGGCGTGCCCTCATGGGACGTCGCCGCCTCTTCATCTTCACCGTGCTGGACCTGTTTCGCGGGCATGCGCTTCAGCACGAACACGTAGAACACCGGCACGAACAGCACCGCGAGCACGGTGGCCGAGATCATGCCGCCGAGCACGCCAGTGCCGATAGCGTTCTGACTTCCGGCGCTGGCGCCCGTCGCGATCGCCAGCGGCGTCACGCCAAGAATGAACGCAAGCGACGTCATCAGGATCGGACGGAAGCGGAGATAGGCCGCCTCGATGGCCGCCTCACGCAGCGACTTGCCTTCGGCATGCAGCTCCCTGGCAAATTCCACGATCAGGATGGCGTTCTTCGCCGACAGGCCGATGATGGCGATGAGGCCGACCTTGAAATAGATGTCGTTCGGCATGTCCCGCAGCATCACCGCGAGCAGCGAGCCGATGATGCCGAGCGGCACCACCAGCATCACCGACAGCGGAATCGACCAGCTCTCATAGAGCGCTGCGAGCAGAAGGAACACGAACAGCACGCTGAGCCCGAGCAGGAACGGCGCCTGATTGCCTGACTCGATCTCCTGCTGCGACTGCCCGGCCCATTGATAGCCGAAGCCATCGGGCAGTTGCGCGACCAGCCGCTCCATTTCCTTGATGGCGTCGCCGGACGAATGACCCGGCGCGGCATCGCCGGCGATGCGGATCGACGGATAACCGTTGAACCCGACCACCTGCACCGGCCCCTTCGCCCATTCGGTGCGCGCGAAAGCCGACAGTGGCACCATGCCGCCGCTGGCATTGCGGACGTTCAGCTTCAGCAGATCGCCGGCCTGCATGCGCCGATCGTCCTCCGCCTGCACGGTGACACGCTGCATGCGGCCTGCATTGGGGAAGTCGTTGACATAGGACGAGCCGAGGCTGGCCGAGACCGTCGTGTTGATGTCGGCAAACGAGACGCCGAACGTGTTGGCCTTCTCGCGGTCGATGACAAGATTGAGTTGCGCCGAATTGGACAAGCCTTCGATGCGAAGCCCGACCAGCACGGAACTCTTGGCTCCCGCCGCCATCAATTGGCTGGCCGCAGCGGACAATGCGGCGGAGCCACGGTTGCTGCGGTCCTGCAGGCGGAAGGTGAAGCCGGTGGAATTGCCGAGGCCTTCGATCGGCGGTGGCGACAGCGCAAATGCAGTCGCATCGCCGATCTTGGCGAATTCGGCGTTAGTACGGTTGACGATGGCTGGTGCGGCATCCTTCGTCCCGCGCTCGCTCCAGTCCTTCAGCGTCGGGAATGCGATGCCGGAGCTGAGGCCGTTACCGGAGAAGCTGAATCCCAGCACCGAGAATACGCTGGCGACACCCTCCTCCTTCATGAACACGGTCTCGACCTGCTTTACCGACTCCAGCGTGCGCGTCTGGCTCGCTTCCGGTGGCGCCTGGATATCGACGATCACATAGCCCTGGTCTTCGGTCGGCAGGAAGCCGGACGGCAGCCGCACGTAAGCCCAGCCGAGCCCGACCAGCAGCGCGAGATAGACCACCATGATGCGTCCGGTGCGACCGGTCGCCCACACGACGGCCGACCGATAGCGTCCAGCCAGCGCGTCAAATCTGCGATTGAACCAGCCGAAGAAGCCGCCCTTCTCGTGATGCCCCTTGGCGATCGGCTTCAGGAACGTGGCGCACAATGCCGGCGTCAGCGTCAGTGCCAGGAAGCCCGAAAACAGGATCGATACCACCATGGTCAGGCTGAACTGCCGGTAGATGATGCCGACCGCGCCCGGAAAGAACGCCATCGGCACGAACACCGCCGTCAGCACCAGCGTGATGCCGACGATGGCGCCGCTAATCTGCTTCATGGCCTTGCGCGTCGCCGCGCGTGGCGACAGGCCCTCCTGCGCCATCAGCCGCTCGACATTCTCCACCACGACGATGGCGTCATCGACGAGAATGCCGATCGCCAGCACCATGGCGAACATGGTCAGCACATTGATGGAGAAGCCGGTCGCGAACATCACCGCGCAAGTACCAAGCAGCGCGATCGGCACCACGATAGTCGGGATCAGCGTGTAGCGGATGTTCTGCAGGAACAGGAACATCACGATGAAGACGAGGCCGATGGCCTCCGCCAGCGTGTGCAGCACCTTCTCGATCGACGCCCTGACGAAAGGCGTTGTGTCATAGGGGATCTCGTAGGTCAGCCCCTTCGGGAAGAACTTGGCCAGTTCCTTCATCTTGGCATTAACCGCCTCGGAGGTCGCCAGCGCGTTGCCGGTCGCCGACATCTGCACGCCGATGGCCGCTGCCGCCTTGCCGTTCAGGCGGCTGGCGAAATTGTAGTCCTCGCCGCCGACCTCGACCCGCGCCACGTCGCGCAACCGCACCGACGATCCGTCGCGATTGGCGCGCAGCACGATGGCAGCGAACTCATCGGGCGTGCCGAGTTGTCCCTTCACCAGCACCGGTGCCGAGACTTCCTGCGAGATCGGGTTCGGCGTCGCGCCGATGCGCCCCGCCGAGACCTGTGCGTTCTGCGCCGCGATCGCGGCCGTAATGTCCGCAGATGTGAGACCGAGGCCGAGCATCTTGTCGGGATCGATCCAGACGCGCATCGAACGCTGCGTGCCGAACAACTGGGCCTTGCCGACACCCGGCACACGGCGGATTTCGCTGAGCACGTTGCGCGTGATGTAATCGCCGAGGCCGATACTGTCGATCGAGCCATCGATGGACTGCATGGAGATGAACAGCAGGAAGGCAATCGAGCCTTCCTCCACGATGATGCCTTGCTGCGTCACCGCGCGCGGCAGCCGCGACTCCACGCGGCGGATGCGGTTCTGCACATCCACCGTCGCCTGCGCGATGGTCGTGCCCGGCTGGAACGTGACGTCGATCTGGATCGCACCGGTCGCATCTGCCGTGGACTCGAAATACATCAGGCCGGGAATGCCGTTGAGCTGATCCTCGATCAGGCGCGTGACGCCCTGATAGATCTCCTCCGACGACGCGCCGGGATAACTGGTGCTGATGGCGATGCGCGGCGGCGCGATGTTCGGATATTGCGCCACCGGCAGCGACGGGATCGCGAGCGCGCCGGCAATCATGATGAAGATGGCGACCACCCAGGCAAAGATCGGCCGCGCGATGAAGAAATTGGACATCTGCGCGCGCCTTACTTTGCTGCCGTCTGGCTGCGCCATGGCTTTGGATCGACCAGTGCGCCCGGTGCCAGCGTCTGGAAGCCTTCCACGACGACGCTGTCGCCAGCATTCAGACCGCTCTTGATGATCCAGCGACCGTTGACGAGACGCGCCGGTGTCACGCTGCGCAACTCGGCCTTGCGCTCGGCATTGATCACATAAAGCTGCGCCTGACCGCCGGGATCGCGCTGCAACGCGCGCTCGGGCACCGACAGCGCGTCCTTCTGCTCGCCCTGTACGATTTGCACGCGCACATACATGCCGGGCAGCAGATCGCCATCGGGATTGGGGAATTCACCGCGCAGGGTGATTTGCCCCGTCGTTGCATCCACCGCAGCTTCGGAAAACAGCAGACGACCTTGTTGGGCATATTCCGAGCCGTCATCGAATTTGAGCCGGACATCTGCCGAGGCAACACCCTGCTCCCTGGAACTCGCCTGCGCGGCGCGCTTCAGCGTCAGAAGTTCGTTCGCGGATTGCGTAAAGTCGGCATAGACGGGTTCGAGTTGCTGGATCGTGGCCAGGCTCTCGCTGCCGCCCACGGTCACAAGCGCACCTTCGGTGATCAGGGCCCGCCCGATGCGTCCAGTGATTGGCGCGCGGACTTCCGTATATTGCAAGTCCAGTTGCGCAGCTTCCAACCCTGCACGGGCGGAAGCTTCATCGGCCTCGGCCTGCGCAAGCTCGGCAACGGCGCGGTCATAGAGCTGGCCGGTGGTGACATCGCGCTCCCTCAGCTGCGTCTGTCGCTCGGCCTGCTGTTTCGCAAGTACGCGGGTGGCTTCGGCGCGCTGCAGTGCTGCCTTGGCGCTGTTCACACGTACGCGGAAGGGCGCTGGATCGATGCGATACAGTACATCGCCCTCGTGCACGATCGTCCCCTGCTTGAACACGCGCTCGATCAGGATGCCAGCAACCCGGGGGCGCACCTCGGCAATCCGTGTCGGGGCAATACGGCCCGGCAGATCATTGACGATCCGAAGCGTCTCCGGGACCACGGACACCACGCTGACCGCCACCGCCGGCGTCGCCTGCCCCGAGGCGGCCTGCTTGTCGTCACCGCAGCCCACCAGCATCAAAGACAGCGCCAATGCTCCGGCGGCACGGACATGAAACATCGACTTCTCAAACACTTACGTCACCATTGATTGGATCTTGCCGGCATCCCGCTGCGGCGCGGACGGCCCCAAAACACGTTCGACTCGCAGAGTCGGAATGGAAACATACCGCGTGGTTGGTTTCTTTACAACCCAATATTCCGCATTGCAGCAACGCCCGTTGCTCCTCCGATTGCACTTGCCAGTGGAGATGCCGCTCGGCCAGATGACTGCATGAGCGAAGCCTATGAACGCAAGAAGCAGCCTGAACTGGTTAGACGCACCCTGATTGATTGCGCCGCGCATCTGGCAATCGAACGCGGGCTACAAGCCGTCACGGTGCAGGCAGTCGCCGACGCCGCCGGTGTCACCAAGGGTGGTCTGTTTCATCACTTCCCCAGCAAGGAGAAACTGATCGACGCGGTGCTCAAGGATCAGATTGACAAATTTGACGCCGCCATCGAAGCAACGCTCGCACAGGATGGCCAAGGCTATGGTTGCTTCACCCGTGCCTATATCGTCGCGACATTTTCGATGGCGGAGTTTGCACCTGCCCTCGAATCCACTTGCGTCGCGCTGCTCACCGAGCCGGTCGCACGCAAGCAATGGTCCGACTGGCTGCGCGCGCGCCTCGCGCGCCATCACGACACGGATGCCGCACCGCAGCTGGAGATCGTCCGCTACGCTGCCGATGGCGTCTGGCTTGCTGACCTGCAGCAAGTGCCTGCGGATTTGCGCATGGACCGGGAGAAGCTGCGCAGCCGTCTGATCGCAATGGCAACGAAATAGATCTCACCGGTCAACATATGCATCCAGGGTAGTTCAGCACCGCGTTTGGTGACGATGTTTGATACGAACACATCTTCTATCTCCGCATCACCCGACGATCGCGAGATTCCCGTGACTGACACACTGCCCGCTACCGCGCTCCATCCATCCTTCTTCAAGCTCCTTAGCGGGAGCTATCTCCGCACCGTCGGGAAGCCCCTGGTGGCGCCTGGGCAAGATGCGGCATGGCTCTACAGCGACGCACCATTCGCGGTGCTCGCACATAACACCGAGACCGATCCGGTGTTCATCTATGCCAATCGCACGGCGCAACGTTGCTTCGAATACAGCTTCGACGAATTCATCACCATCCCGTCGCGCCTCTCGGCAGAAGCGCCGAACCGCGACGAGCGCCAGCGCCTGCTCGACGCGGTCGCGCGCAACGGCTTCATCGACAATTATCGCGGGTTGCGGATCGCGAAGTCCGGCCGGCGCTTCTGGATCGAAGGCGGTACCGTCTGGGAGCTGAGGGACGAGAACGGCGAGCGACTCGGTCAGGCGGCGCTGTTTACGTCATGGACGGATCTGTGAGCGCAGCAGCTACGACGTCGCCAGCGCCTCGCGCAGCGGCCGGCGCAACTGTCCGTTGGCATCGGCAAGGCTCGCGAGATAGTCGGCCGCCTCGGTGATATCGGCAACGATCTCGCGCTCGGCGGCGTCGGCATCGCCCGCGACGATGGCCTTGAGCGCCGCCGTGTGGTGATCCCAGCCCTTCAGGAGTACGACATATTCGGGGATCACGAAAGACAGCACCGGGCCGCAGCGCAGCCACATATTCTCGATGGTCTCCACGAGGATCGGGATGCCCGACATCGCATAGATCTCGAAGTGAAACTGGCGATGATAATCGAGATAGCTTTCGAGATTTTTTGCAGCGATCAGCGATTGCATCGTCGCCAGCAGTGACTTCAGACGTTCGAGCCCCGCAGTATTACGTCGCCTCGCGGCTTCCCGCGCCGCCTGCCCCTCCAGCGCACAGCGCACCACGGTCAGATCGGCGAGCTCGCGCGCAGTCAGATGCGGGACGATCGCCGCATTGCGCGGCCCCTGCTGCAACACGCCCTGTGCGACCAGCCGCGTGACGGCGTCGCGCACCGGCGTGATCGAGGTGCCGAAGCTTTCCGCAAGCGCGCGCAATGTCAGCACCGTTCCCGGCGCGAAACGGCCAGCCAGCAGCGCGTCCCGGAGCTGCGCATGCGCCAGGTCCCAGAGCGGTTCGCGTTCGATCCGTTTCAATGCGGTCATTCTGTGCTCGCTACCTCACCCTGCCGAGTCCCGCAAATTTCGTGCCCCGCAAATTCGTGCCCCGCAACCCGCGGCGCATTGTTCCATTGACCCGTTAAGATGTTTGTTATAACAAACACCAAAAATGGGAGGAAAACAAATGTTCGTTCAACGCGTCAGCTTTGCCGCGCTCGGATTGGTATTGGGATGCTGGTCCCTGCCTGCTCACGCGCAATCCGGCTTTCCGCAGAAAGACATCACCTTCATCGTGCCGTGGAATGCCGGCGGCTCCAACGACGTGGCCGCGCGTGCGCTGGACCCGATCCTGCGCGAACACGGCATCAAGATCGTGATCGAGAATGTCGTCGGCGCCACCGGCGTCATCGGCATGAAGCGCGTCGCGAGTTCTGCGCCGGATGGCTACACGATCGGCATGGGGACCAGTTCGACGCTGGCGCTGATCGCCCAGAACAAGGCGAACGGACTCACCAACAGCAATTTCACCCACATCGCGCGCGTCTCGACCGATCCCCTGATGCTGCTCGTGCCGTCCACCGGCACGATCAAGGCCCTTCCCGACTACATCGCCAACATGAAGGCGAAGCCCGGCAAGGTCACCATCGGCACACCCGGCAACTACAATCTCAACCACATCTTCGCATCGATGACCGCACGCGCGGCCGGCGTCGACTATGTCAACGTTCCCTATACCGGCGGCTCGAAAGTCGTTGCCGATCTGATCGGACAACATGTCGACTCCGGCGTGCTCAAGCCGTCGGAAACCCTCGGCCAGATCCAGGAAAAACTGCTCACGCCGATTGGCATCTTCGCCAATGAGCGGCTCGAAATGTTCCCGGATGTCCCGACCTTCAAGGAAAAGGGCATCGACGTTTTCCCTTATGGCCCCGTCGTGCAAATGGCCTATGTGGTCGGGCCGGCAAACCTGCCTGACGATGTCCGCACCAGGCTGACCACCGCATTCCGCGCCGCCATCCAGGATCCGCGCTTCAAGGAATTCGCCAAGAAGAACGTCTTCTTGGTCGACGACGTTACCGGCGACGCGCTCGCCAAGGAAGTCGACGGCGTCGCCGCCGCGATCGGCAAGGTCGCAGCCCAAACCTTCCCGAAAGAATAAACGCTGCCGGCACCCGCCGGCTGCTTCCACCCGACTGATCTCGACGAGGACACCCCATTGAACATCAAGAAAATCACATGCCATGTCGTCGCCGCTCCCGTGCAGCGTCCGTTCACGTCGTCACGCGGCTGGCTCTACAAGACGCGCGGCACCTGCCTCGTCGAGATCGAAACCAGTGACGGCATCGTCGGCTGGGGCGAATGCTACGGCCCCTCTGCTGTTGCCAAGGCCTTCATCGATACCCAGCTTGCACCGCGCGTCATCGGCCGCGATCCATTCGACGTCGAGGTGATCTGGGAAGACCTCTATAACCGGATCAAGGATTACGGCCCCAAGGGCATGTCGATCGCCGCCATCAGCGGCATCGACATCGCGTTGTGGGATATCATCGGCAAGGCCTGCAACAAGCCGGTGCACAAGCTGATCGGCGGCGCCTTCCGCACCGAAGTCGATTGCTATGCGACCGGCCTCTATTTCACCGACATGGAACGCCTGGTCGATGAGGCCGTCGAGGAAGCCGTTGGCTACAAGAAGGCCGGCTTCAAGGCGATCAAGATGAAGATCGGCCTCGGCTCCATCAAGCGCGACTACGAACGCGTCAAGGCCGTGCGCGAGGCCATCGGCTCCGACATCAAGCTGATGGTCGACGCCAATCACTGCCTCACCGTGCCTGCGGCCATCAAGCTCGGCCGCAAGCTCGAAGAGCTCGACATCGAGTGGTTCGAGGAGCCGATCTCGCCGGAAGATATCGACGGCTATATCGAAGTGACGCGCGCGCTCGACATGGCGGTTGCCGGTGGCGAGAACGAATTCACCCGCTGGGGTTTTCGCGATGCCATCGTGCGCAAAGCGATGGACATCGTACAGCCGGACGTCTGCGCCGCCGGCGGCATCACCGAATGCAAGAAGATCGCATCGCTCGCCAGCACGCACGGCGTCGAATGCGTGCCCCATGCCTGGGGCTCGGTGGTCGGCCTCTCCGCCACCATCCACTTCCTCGCCTCGATCCCGAACCAGCCGCCAAGCCTGTTCCCGATGCCGCCGATGCTCGAATTCGAACAGGAGGAAAACCCGTTCCGCGATCATCTCGCGGTCAAGCCGATCCAGCAGGTGAACGGCGTCATTGCGGTGCCTGACGGTGCCGGCCTCGGCATCGAGGTCGACCGCGCGGTCATCGACAAGTATCGCGTCGCGTGATGGCGAGGTCGCAATCATGAAATTCGTGACCTTCGTCGAGTCAGGCCTGACACGCGCTGGCGTGCTTGTCGGCGACGCCACACGTCCAACCGATATCGTCGTCGATCTGGCCCACCCGGCGATGCGGGCGGGCCTGAACGGCATCGCGCCGCAGATTCAGGCCTTTCTCGATGCAGGCCTTGGCAAGGTCGTCAGCATCATCACGGCTCATGGTCTCGCCGACGCCGCTCGGCTGACGGCAGACAAGGTAACGCTGCTTGCACCGCTCCCCGCACCGCGGCGCATCTTCGGCATCGCGCATAACTATCGCGATGCCGTGGCCGAACGTGGCATCGCCGCACCGGCGGAGCCCGTGCTGTTCATGAAAGCGCCACGAACGACAATCGCCGCGGGACGCGCGATCATCCTGCCTGCAGGGATCGGCGGCGTCACCTATGAGGCCGAGCTCGCCGCCGTGATCGGCAAGCGCGCGGTGAACGTGCCGAAGGAGCAGGCACTCGAATATGTTGCCGCCTATGGCTGCTTCAACGACATCAGCGCCAGCGAGATGATCAAGGCCGACGGCAATTTCGACCGCGGCAAGAACATTTCGACCTTCGGCCCCTTTGGTCCGTTCCTCGCGTCATCAGACGAGATCGCCGATCCGCAGGCACTACAGGTGTCACTGACGATCGACGGCAAGGTGCTGCAGAGCGGATCCACCAAGGACATGATCTTCGGTGTCGCCGACCTCGTCTCCTGGCTGTCGCATCGCGGGCCGCTCGAACCCGGCGATGTCATCGCGACCGGAACACCCGCGGGCGTGGCGGCGATGCACAAGCCGCCGGCCTGGCTGAAACCGGGCTCGACTGTGACCGCCAGTGTCGAGCACCTCGGCCAGCTCGCCAATCCCATTACCGAAGGACCGGCTTTCGATGCCTGACATGCCCACGATTCTCCTGACCAATCCGATGCATGCCGATGGCGAGGCCATCCTGTCCCCGCATGCGCGGCTGATCACGGCACCCGACACCAAACCGGACACGCTGCGCGCCTTCGCCAAGGATGCCGATGGAATCATCGTACGTGCCAAGCTGCCCAACGACATCGTCGATCACGCGCCGCGTCTGAAGGGCATGGTCCGTCACGGCGTCGGCCTCGATTTCATCCCTGTCGATGCCGCCACCGCGCGCGGTGTCGCCGTCGCCAACCTTCCCGGCAGCAATACGAGTGCCGTCGCCGAATATGCGATATCGGCCCTGCTGCATCTGCGGCGTCCGATCCATCTCATGAACGCGCTGATGCGCGACAAGGGCTGGGGTGCAGCACGCGCAACCACGGACAGCTTCACCGAACTGAACGGCGCGACGCTCGGTATTCTCGGCGTCGGCACCATCGGCCGCCGCGTGGCGCGGATCGCCAGTCAGGGCTTCGGCATGAAGGTGATCGGCACGTCTCGGCGAAAGGGATCGCTGCCGGCTGACATCGAGGACGTCTCGCTGGATCAGTTGTTCACACGCAGCGACGCGCTGGTGATCTGCTGTTCGCTGACGGATGAGACGCGCGGTCTCGTCAATGCTGCACGCATCGCGCAGATGAAGCCGGATGCGGTGCTGATCAACGTGTCGCGCGGCGCCGTCGTGGAGAATGCACCGCTGATCGGGGCGCTCAAATCCGGCAAACTCGGCGGCGCAGCGCTGGACGTGTTCGACATCCAGCCCCTGCCCGCCGATGACGCGCTGTTCGATTGCCCGAACCTGCTGCTGACGCCGCATGCGGCGGCGCTCACCGCCAGCAGCAGCCGCGGCATGGCTGTCGGCGCCGCCGAAGAAATGCTCCGCATCCTGCGCGGCGAACAACCACTCAATCTCGTCAATCCCGGTCACAAGGCAGCGTGAGGCTCCCATGAAGATTACTGCAATCAAAGCCGTTCCGATTTCCTACCGCGTGCCGCAGGGCCAGAATGTCCGCCTCGGCATTGGCCGCGCCGTCAAGCGCGATGCCGTGCTGGTGAAGGTCACGACCGATGAAGGCGTCACCGGCTGGGGCGAAGCCCATCACGGCCGCTGCCCGGGTGCCATCGCCAAACTTATCGATACGACGATTGCCGAACTCGTCACCGGCATGGATGCCATGAATGTCGTCGGCGTCTGGCACCGCGTCTATCAGATGCAGCTCTCCAGCCACGGCATGGGCTATGCCGCCGCCATGGCGCTGAGCGGCCTCGACCTCGCTTTGTGGGACATCCGCGCCAAGGCTGCCGGCTGGCCACTCTACAAGCTCCTCGGTGGCGCCTCGAAGCCGATCAAGGCCTATGCCGGCGGCATCTCGCTGGGATGGCAGGCGCCGGAGTCGCTCGCCGAGGAAGCGCAGGGTTATGTTTCGCAAGGCTACCGCGCGGTGAAGCTGCGCGTCGGCGACAATCCGCGTGACGACGTGGCGCGTGCCACCGCCGTGCGCAAATCCGTCGGCGATGCCATCGAGATCCTCGTGGACGCTAACACCGGCTACACGCTGGACGACGTCCGCCGCGTGATGCCGGCCTATGACGATCTACAGATCGGCTGGCTCGAGGAGCCGTTCCCGGCGCTCGACTATCGTTCCTATCAGGCCGCCGCCGCCATGGGCTCGACACCGCTTGCTGCCGGCGAAAACCATTTTACCCGCTACGAATTCAACCGCCTGATAGAAGATCGCGCTGTCAGCTTCGTGCAGCCGGACCTGTCTAAGACCGGCGGTGTGACGGAGTCGATGCGGATCGCCGGCATGACCCAGGCGTGGAAGCTGTCGTTCAATCCGCACACCTCGGCGACCGGCATCAACATGGCGGCCACCATCAACGTCCTCGCCGCTGTCGAGGACCCCGGCTATTTCGAAGGCGACGTCGCCAAACACAATCCGTTCCGCGACGAGGTCGGAGGCATTCCCTACAAGCTCGATGCCAATGGCTGTGTCGCGCCGTCGGAGATCGCGGGGCTCGGCGTCGAGATCGACGAAGCCTTCATCAACGCTCACCCACTGATCGAAGGTCCCTGCTATGTCTGATCCGCGACGGGTTGAAGTTGTACTACGCGCCCAGCGTTTCGTTCACTTCGCCTGCCGCGCGCTCATTCTCCTGCTGGCCGGCACTGCCTGCGTTCATGCGCAGGCAACCGCGCCCGCGGGCGAGACCTATCCCAGCAAGACGATCAAATACATCGTCCCCTATCCGCCCGGCGGCTTCAACGACACGCTCGGGCGGATCTTCGCGCAGAAACTGCAGGACGCCTTTGGCGTTCCTGTGGTAGTCGAGAACCGGCCCGGCGGCGGCACGCTGATCGGTACCGAAGCGGTCGCCAAGTCCGCGCCCGATGGCTATACGCTGCTCGGCGTCGCCTTCCCGTTCGGCTCCAATCCGAGCATCTACAAGAACCTGCCCTATGACACGGTGAAGGATTTCACACCGCTTGTCTTCGCCGGACAGACGCCGAATCTGCTGGTGGTGAAGCCGTCGCTGCCGATCAATTCCGTCAAGGATCTGATCGACTACGCCAAACAGAATCCCGGCAAGGTGACTTATGGCTCCACCGGCATCGGCTCCTCGAACCATCTGTCGATGGAACTGTTCAAGAGTCTCGCCGGCATCGATATCGTGCATGTTCCCTACAAGGGCAGCGCGCCGATGGTGAACGACATGCTCGGCGGTCATATCGATGTCGCCTTCGACAACACACCCAATGTGCTGCCGCAGGTGAATGGCGGGAAACTTCGTGCCCTTGGAGTGAGCAGCAAGACGCGATCAACACTCGCACCCGACGTTCCGACTGTCTCGGATGCCGGCGTAGCCGGTTACGAGGTCAATGTCTGGTTCGGCGTCGTCGGTCCTGTCGGTATGCCCGAGGAGATCGTGCGCAAGCTCAATGGCGAGATGAATGCGATCCTCAAGCAAGAGGACGTCAGGCGTCGCTTCATCGACCAGGGCGTCGAACCCGTCGGCGGCACGCCCGCGCAATTCGCGAATCAGATCAAGACCGAGATCCAGAAATGGGCCAGGGTCGTGAAAGACGCCGGTATCAAACCGGAATAGAGCGCCAGGTGATCCGCCGCCGCATTGCCATTGACCGACGTTCAAAACGCGCCGTTTCGGCCGACGCGTTTGACCATGTTGCCGATCACGCTTTCGTCTATCGCGGCTTGCGCGAGCGGTCTGCCATTAAAACACCGCATGATTTCCGCTATAGGACATCATGACGGTTTTACGACAGCACCGAGTCCAGTGGCGATTGATCGCCCCGCTTCCGGCATTTGCCGCGTTGCTGCTCGCGCCGGGCCTCGCCATTCACTGGGGCTTTCTGCCGTTCGAATATCGTATCCCCGCTTTGCTGCTGGTGTCCGTGCTGTGCATCGCGCTGTGTCTGCTGGCGGGCTTCTCTGTCGCGGAACTCGGCCTCAGCCGTCCCTCTGACATCAGCCACTGGCTATTCTGTGCCGCGATCACGGCGGGCATTGCGGCGATCATGGTGGCGCAAACGCGGTTCCTCACCTTCGACCACAAACCACCGGTCTGGCTCAGCTTCGCGCCCTTCTATGTTCTGGTCTCCAGCCCGTGCCAGGAGGTCGTGTGCCGGTCCATACCGAAACTGATGACCGATCGACTGCAGGTCAGGCCCTGGACCTATGTGATCTATTCCTCAGCGGTGTTCTCGCTGATCCACATTGCCTATGGCGACAATGTGCTGCTGCTCAACACATTCCTGGTCGGCATCGTCTGGGGTTTCGCCTATCTGCGGATGCGCAACATCTGGCCTGTCATCCTGTCGCATGCGGCCATCGGCACACTGGCATTCTCGCTCGGCATCGCCTGAGGCTAGCGGTCGTATCCGCCGCCAAAGCTGCTCTTGATCTGATGCAACAGCGTCAGCACCCAGCACAATGCGAAGGAACCCGCGAGGCCATAGGCGGTGCGGCGATCGATCACCGACAGGCCGGTCCACAGATAGATCCGATAGAGCCAGAGTCCGGCGAGACCGACGCCGAGCAGACAGACCAGCAGCTTGACGAAGCGCGCATTGGCGACGCCCACCGCGGCAAACAATATGGTCAGCGGCACCAGAAACAGCTGGCAGATGGCGATCAGGCTTTCGTTCACGGGCAACTCCAGAGAATCGCAAAAGGCGACTCAGCGCCGGAGCTTAGGCGGCGAATTTGAAACAAATGGTTGCAAAATGGTGCGACAGGAAATCGCTGTTGTGGGCTTGATGAACCCGCCTGTGCCCGCCGCGACAAAGGATCATGACACCTTCCTGGCCTCGCCCCCTCCGTACACTCATCACACCATTCGCCGCAGTCGTGATGATGCTCGCCGCACTCACGTCGCATGCGGCGGCACAGCAGCCCTGCACCACCGACCCGCTCGCACAATATGCCGAGGTGCGATCCACGCTTGCCGACGTCGCTAGACGCGGTCTGCGCGGCCGGCACTATTACGAGATCACGTTCAGGACCTCGTTCGACGGTGTCATCGTGCCAGATGCCCAGCGCGCCAAATATCCCGAAGACATGACGTTCGTGCTGCAGCACCAGTTCGAGCGACTGAACGTCACCGCGGATCGCTTCAGCGTCGACCTATGGTTCAAGGGGATCAAATCGCGCGTCACGGTGCCATTCAACGCTGTCACCTATTTCGTCGATCCCTCGGTGAATAACCGGCGCGAATTCGATCCGGGGACGAACGCGCGTAACTGCGACAGGCCGTAGTCAGCCAGGCTGATCAGAAGCACATGTTGGTGACCACGTTGCCGCGCTTGTCCTTGACCACATAGGGACACCTGATGCGTTCCAGCGCCTTCTTCGCATCTTCATCGCCAAGGGCTGCGGCTTTCTCATAATAGGCTTTCGCGGCATCCTTATCCGACGCGCCACCGCGGCCACTTTGCGCGAACGCGCCCATGCGTTCCAGTGCGCCCGCATGGTTCTGTGCTGCCGCTTTCTCGAACAGGCCGCGTGCCGCAACATCGTCTTTCGCGCCGCCGATGCCTTCCGACAGCATCATGCCGAGCTGATACTGGGCCTCGGCATTGGTCTCCGCAGATTTCGCCAGCAACTGCCGTGCACGCATCGGGTCAGAACCCGCGCCTGCGCCGCCCGACAGCGCTGCAAGATTGCTGACGCCACGCGGATTGCCGGCTTCGGCCGCGCGCTCGAACAGTTTTCGCGCCTGCGCCTCGTCGCGCGCAACGCCCGTCCCGTTGCCATAGGCGACGCCGAGCTCGACCATAGCCGAGGTGCTGCCCTTGTCCGCCGCCTTGCGCCACGCCGCGAGCGCCTTCGCAACCTGTGCATTCGCCGCGTAAGCGCGTCCAAGCTGGAACATTGCACGGCGCGACCCGCCAGACGCGGTCCGGCAGAATTTGATGGCGGTGGCGATATCGGCTTTCGCGATCTCGGCCACGCCCTTCACATCGGCAGGCTTGTCGGGATCAGCAGGATCGGCCGCAAGCCGATCGCACAGGACCAGGTCGGCGGACTGGGCCTGCGCACCCGACGGCGCGGACAGGACAGCCAGTCCGGCGGCGACGCCGAGCAAACAGATCAGAGGCGTCACGCCGATGCGTTGTGTGCCGATACGCAGTGTCATGGGTTTTGCCGCCATCCGGGTCATTCGCCGGCAACATTAGGGACAGGCGCGCACCCCATCAAGCCGCGCACTTGCCTGGAACTCATACGGCCTTGCGGATCAGCTTCAGCACGGCCTGCAAGCGCAGGCTCCGCTTCCCGGCCAGCGCCGTGGCTTCCAGCTCGGCGCCGGCTTCGTCGCAAGTGCCGGAAAAGCCGATACCGATTTCATAGCCGCCGAAGACCGGGTTCTCGCCCTTTGCCGGCGTGTGCTCCTGATTGAGCATCTCGCCCTTCCAGCGCCCGTCGGCCGAGGAATAGGCGCCGAGATAATAGAAGAACGCGTCCCCGCCGAGGATGCGGCCGTCATGCAGCAACATCACGCCGTTGAGCCCGCCATCAATGCCGTCGAGTGTGCGCAGATGGATCGAATAAAGCCCGTTGGCGATGCCACCCGCACCGATCGGCCCGGCCGGAGGCATCTCGCCGTCATCGATCGTCGTCATGACCGACTCGAATTTCGCACCCGGCATCTGCGGCGACACGCCCTGAAATCGATAGGTGTCACCATCGGGCCGGCCTGTGACGCTGATGGTCGCCACATCATGGCCGAGCAGCGATGGATAATTGGGATCGTTCATGTGACGGCGGCTCTCGATCTCCGCCACCACCTCGTCACCCCGGAGCTCATAGCTGCCGATATGGGCAAAAGCGGAATTGCCGCCGAGCATGCTGCCATGCTCGACGAACATCACGCTGCGACCAACCGCCTCATCAACGCGGTATTCGCATTTGTAGAAACCTGTCCTCAACCCGTCATTCCCCTGCAGCGCCTTTCGCATTGTAGCGGAAGATGTGCAGTGGAGGAAAGCGCACCCGGCCGGTTGGGTGCGATTCCAACAATCTTGGACACGGTCCGCGCAATTCCTCGCCGTAGAACGGGTCGAAATGGCGCATCCCTGGACCAGCAGCCCTCGTCGGGCGTTACCTTATGTCTCCCCCGGCGTCACGAATGCGACGTGGCGTGCGGGCGCGATTCAGCTTCGTGCGATCCCGGTGCCAGCGGCGCCGCCTGATCGACCGTCGCTTCGCCATGCTGGGTCAGCGGACGGTTGCCTGCCATGGCACGCAGCAGCACATAGAACATCGGCGTGAAGAAGATGCCGAAGGCCGTGACGCCGATCATGCCGGCGAACACTGCGACACCCATGGCATGACGCATCTCCGAGCCCGCGCCAGTGGACGTCACCAGCGGCACGACACCCATGATGAAAGCCAGCGACGTCATCAGGATCGGTCGCAACCGCAGACGGCTGGCCTCGATCGCAGCCTGGATCGGCGTCCGCCCGGCAAATTCCAACTCGCGGGCAAATTCCACGATCAGGATGGCGTTCTTCGCCGACAGGCCGACCAACACAATCAGGCCAATCTGGGTGAAGACGTTGTTGTCGCCCTTGGTCAACCAGACGCCGAACATCGCTGCCAGCAAGCCCATCGGCACGATCATGATGATCGACAAGGGCAGCGTCAGGCTTTCGTATTGCGCGGCGAGCACCAGGAACACCAGCAGCATCGCCACCGGGAACACGATCAGCGACGAATTTCCGGCGATGATTTCCTGATAGGTCAGTTCAGTCCATTCGAAGTCGATGCCTTTGGGCAGCGTCTCCTTGGCGACACGTGCCACGGCGTCCTGCGCCTGGCCAGTGGAATAGCCGGGCGCCGCGCCGCCATTGATGTCAGCCGACAGGAACCCGTTGTAGCGCATGGCGCGCTCCGGCCCTGCACTTTCCTTGACACGCAGCAGCGTCGAGAGCGGGATCATCTCGTTGCTGTCGGAGCGAACTTTCAACTGGCCGATATCGTCGGCCCGCGCCCGGAACTTGGCGTCAGCCTGGACGCGCACCGAATAGGTGCGACCGAATTTGTTGAAGTCGTTCACATAGAGCGAGCCGAGATAGATCTGCATCGTGTCGAACACCGAGGTGACCGGCACGTTGAGCTGTCGCGCCTTGGTGCGATCGACATCCGCATAAAGCTGCGGCACGTTGATCTGATAGCTCGAGAACAGGCCGGCCAGCTCCTTCTGCTGCATCGCCTTGCCGATGAAAGCCTTGGTGGCGTCGTTCAGGGCCTCATAGCCGAGACCCGCGCGATCCTCGATCTGCAGCTTGAAGCCGCCGATCGTGCCGAGACCCGACACCGGCGGCGGCGGGAACATGGCGATGAAGGCATCCTGAATGCCGGCAAATTTCTTGTTCAGCGACAACGCAATGGCATTGCCGCTCAGGCTCGGATCCTTGCGTTTGTCGAACGCATCGAGGCCAATGAAGACGATGCCGGAATTCGACGAATTGGTGAAGCCGTTGATCGACAGACCCGGAAACTGAATCGAATTCTCGACACCGGGCTCCTTCTGCGCGATCTCGCCCATGCGGCGGATCACCTCTTCGGTGCGATCCAGCGTGGCGCCGTCGGGGAGCTGCGCGAAGCCCACCAGATACTGCTTGTCCTGACCGGGCACGAAGCCGCCCGGGACGGAATGGAACAGATAGCCGGTGACGCCAATCAGCAGGACATAGATTCCCATCACCGCCGCGCGGCGCGAGACGACGCGCTTCACGCCACCGCTATAGGCGTCGGAGCTTCTGGCAAAGAAGCGGTTGAAGCGGACGAAAAACCAGCCAAGCGACTTGTCCATGAAGCGCGTCAACGCATCCTTCGGCGCATCATGACCCTTCAGCAGCAGCGCGGCGAGCGCTGGCGACAGCGTCAGCGAGTTGAAGGCGGAGATCACCGTGGAGATAGCCACCGTCAGTGCGAACTGCTTGTAGAACTGGCCGGTCAGGCCGGTGATGAAGGCGAGCGGCACGAACACAGCGACCAGCACCAGCGCAATGGCGATGATCGGGCCGGTCACTTCGCGCATGGCCTGATAGGCCGCGCTCTTCGGATCGAGCCCGCGCTCGATATTGCGCTCGACATTCTCGACCACGACGATGGCGTCGTCGACCACGATGCCGATAGCCAGCACGAGACCGAACAGCGTCAGCGCATTCACCGAAAAGCCGAACACATGCATCACGGCGAAAGTGCCGACCACCGATACCGGCACAGCGATCAGCGGGATGATCGAGGCGCGCCATGTCTGCAGGAACAGGATGACGACGAGCACCACCAGTGCGATGGCCTCGAGCAACGTATGGATCACCGCCTCGATGGAGGCGCGAACGAATTGCGTGGGGTCGTAGACGATGTCGTAGGTGACACCGTCCGGCATGTTCTCCTTCAGCTCCTTCATGGTCTTGCGGACATTGTCGGAGATCTGGATCGCATTGGAGCCCGGCGACTGGAAGATCGGAACCGCCACTGCGGACTTGTTGTTCAGCAGCGAGCGCAGTGCATAGTCGGCAGCGCCGAGTTCGATACGCGCGATGTCGCGCAACCGCACCACTTCGCCGTTGTCGCCGTTCTTGACGATGATCTCGCCGAACTCTTCCTCGCTCTGCAAGCGTCCCTGCGCATTGATGGAGAGCTGCAGATCGAGACCGGGCTCATTGGGCGAACCGCCCACCTGCCCCGCTGCCGCCTGCACGTTCTGCGCACGGATTTCGCGCACGACATCACCCGGCGACAGGCCGCGCTCGGCGACCTTCTGCGGATCGAGCCAGACGCGCATGGAATAATCGCCCGAGCCGAACAGCTGCACCTGTCCGACGCCTTCGATGCGCGCCAGGCGATCCTTGACGTTGAGCACGGCGTAATTGCGCAGATAGGTCATGTCATAGCGATCGTTTGGCGACAGCAAATGCACGACCATGGTGAGGTCAGGCGCGCTCTTGATCGTCGTCACGCCAAGCGCACGGACTTCCGCCGGGAGACGCGGCTCGGCCTGCGAAACGCGGTTCTGCACCAGCTGCTGCGCCTTGTCGGGATCGGTGCCGAGGCGGAAGGTGACGTTCAGCGTCATCCGGCCGTCGGTGGTCGCCTGGCTGCTCATATAGAGCATGTTCTCGACGCCGTTGATCTGCTCTTCGATGGGCGTCGAGACCGTTTCCGCAATCACCTTCGGATTGGCGCCGGGATAGTTCGCCGTCACCACCACGGTCGGCGGCGCAACCTCGGGATATTCGGAGATCGGCAACACCGGCATCGACAACAGGCCGGCGAGGAAGATCACCATGGACAACACGCCGGCAAAGATCGGGCGATCAATGAAGAATTTTGAAAAGTTCATGACGTTATTCCGTGATGATCCAAATTTGCAGGATGCAAAGGCCCTGCGTGGCCGATCGCTCGACCTCGATGACGTGCTGCGTATTGGGAAGTGCGCCCTGCCCGCCTGCGGGACAGGGCGGTCGTTATCAGTTCTGTGCGACGGCCTTGATCGAGGCGAGAGACGCGGCGTTCATCGCCACCATCTCCGGCTTGATGGTCACACCCGGCCGTACGCGCTGCAGTCCGTTGACGACGATCCGTTCACCGGCCTTCAGCCCACTCAGGATCACGCGCATGCCATCGACCGAGGGCCCAAGGATCACTTCGCGATATTGCGCCTTGTCCTTGGCATCGACGATCATGACGAACTTCTTGTTCTGGTCGGTGCCGACTGCACGCTCGCTGATGAGCAGCGTCTGCTCCGCCTTCGGCTGGCCCATGGAGAGCCGCGCGAACTGGCCCGGCATCAGCCGGCCATCGGCATTGTCGAACATCGCGCGCACCCGCACCGTGCCGCTGCGCGGATCGACCTGATTATCGATGAACTGCATGTGGCCCTTCACCGGTGCGCTATCGGTGACGGTGGTCATGTGAACGGGAATGCGGTCGATATCGCCTGGCGTCTTCTCGTCAGCCAGCGTTTTCAACGCGCGCGACACCACCTGTTCGTCGGCATTGAAGCTTGCATAGATCGGATTGACCGAGACCAATGTCGTCAGCAGCGGCGCGGTCGGGCCGGCCGAAATCAGGTTGCCGACGGTGATCTCCACCTTGCCGACACGGCCCGCGACCGGCGCGCGGACTTCGGTGTAGCTGAGATTGAGTTCGGCGGTCTTGAGCGCGGCCTCTGCAGCCTTGAGATTGGCTTCCGCCTCACGATACGCATTGATACGATTATCGAGATCGCGCTGGGTGATGCTGGAACTGGTCAGTTGCTGACCGCGATCGAAATCGGCCTTGGTGAGGATCAGGCGCGCCCGCGACGCGGACACCTGTCCCTGGGCACGGTCGACGTCGGCGGCGTAGAGCGCCGGATCGATCAGCACCAGAAGGTCGTCCTTCTTGACCAGCGCGCCCTCGCGAAAGTGGATCTCCTGAACGGCGCCTGCGACGCGCGAGCGAATCTCGACGCGCTCGATGGCCTCAAGGCGGCCCGAAAACTCGTCCGAAGGCGCCGTGGCCTTGGCTTCCACCAGGGCGACCGAGGCCTGAACCGCAGCGGGCGCAACCGCGCCGGACTCGGCTTGAGCTGCTACGCTGGACAGATTCATCAGCGCCGCGCCGCCGCCCACGGCGACCGCCACCAACGCGATTCCGGCGCCAAAGGCGATCTTGCGAGGGAGATTATGTGCCATTGTGAACCCCATTTAATCTGTGTGGGCCTTGTAAAGCCCTGTCATTTCAGTAGCTAAGCGGTACATTGCGCGTGTTGCCGGTTACCGGTCGCCCCCGGGCATTTCGCTGCAACGCACATATTCGTAACGTCCGGTATAGATGGACTATCGACATCCACTGTCAAGGGACTTATCTACTGAACGGTAGAAAACTTTGGAGAGCCCGTCGTGGCACTGGGACGTCCTCGTGAATTCGATACCGACACAGCCCTCGACCTCGCGCTGCATGTGTTCTGGCGCAAGGGTTACGAAGGCGCGTCGATGGCCGACCTCACCGAAGCCATGGGCATCACCAAGCCCAGTCTCTATGCGGCGTTTGGCAACAAGGAAGATTTGTTCCGCAAGGCGCTGGATCGCTACGTCGATGGCCCCGGCGGCTATTTCCGCACCGGCCTGGAGAAGCCCACGGCCCGCGAAGCGGTCGAGCATATCCTGTACGAGTCGGTCGAAGCGGTGACCGATCCCCGGAATCCCGGCTGTCTCGCGGTCCAGGGCGCGCTCTGCTGCGGTGATGCCGCGGAGACGATCAAGCAGGAACTGACGGCGCGCCGCTCGAAGAGCGAGGACGATCTGCGCCTTCGCTTCACACGCGCCATCGCCGAAGGCGATTTGCCAGCCGATGCGGATGCCGGCGATCTCGCGCGCTACGTGTCGGCCATCCTGCAGGGCATGGCCGTGCAGGCCGCAGGCGGCGCACCGCGCGAGCAATTGCGAAAACTCGCAGACATGGCAATGCGCAGCTGGCCGCCGGTCTGAGCGATCCGCCTGCATTCGCGCTAAGATCGCAAGGTCAGCGCATTGTCCGCTAACTGCCGCTCCATCGAACTGCCTCTCGACTGTTTGATGACCGGGGCGCGCAATGCTGCCTCCACCGCCAAGCGGTCGCCAAATCGCCGAGGTCGTGGCACATCTCCTGATATTGCATCGCAATATTTCCGCTCAGGAGAATACCCATCCGACTTTCCCTTCCCATCCTCGCGCTCGCCGCCGCCTCGTTCGGCATCGGAACCACGGAATTCGTCATCATGGGCCTGCTGCCGGACGTCGCGCGCAGCCTGTCAGTGACCATTCCGCAAGCGGGCTATCTCGTCTCGGGTTACGCCATGGGCGTCGTGGTCGGTGCGCCCATCGTGGCGATGGCCACCGCGGGCATTCCACGCAAAACAGCCCTGCTCGCGCTGATGGCGCTGTTCACGATCGGCAATCTCGGCTGCGCCCTCGCACCGGATTACTGGCTGCTGATGACGGCTCGCGTGGTCACCGCATTTGCCCATGGCGCGTTCTTCGGAATCGGCGCCGTCGTTGCCAGCAATCTGGTTCCGCGTGAGCAGCGCACACAAGCCATCTCGCTGATGTTTGCCGGGCTCACGCTCGCCAATGTGCTGGGCGTGCCCTTCGGCACCGCGCTGGGACAGGCCGCTGGTTGGCGCACTGCATTCTGGGCCGTGGTGGCCATCGGCATCATCGCATTCCTGGCGATCGCCCGCTTCGTACCATCGGGCATGCCGGGCACGCGCGGCGGACTGGCGAGGGAGTTTCGCGCACTCGGGCGCTGGCCCGTGCTGCTGCCGATGCTGATCTCGACCATTGCGTCGGTCAGCATGTTCAGCCTCTTCACCTATATCACGCCGCTGCTCGAAGAGGTCACGGGCCTCACGCCGCATGGCGTCACGGGAGCATTGCTGGCCATCGGCGTCGGCCTCACCATCGGCAATCTGATCGGTGGCCGCCTCGCCGACCGTAACCTGCTCTCGACTATCATCGGTGCATTCGTCTGCCTCGTCATGGTGCTCGGCGCGCTTGCGCTTGTGGTGCACATGATGCTTCCGACGCTAGTGCTGCTGATCCTGTGGGGCGGCATCGCCTTCGCGCTGGTCTCGCCGCTGCAGATCTGGGTGGTCGATGCGGCCACTGATGCGCCGAACCTCGCCTCGACCCTGAACCAAGGCGCGTTCAATCTCGGCAACGCCACCGGCGCATGGATCGGCGGCGTGGCGTTGAATGCCGGCGTGCACTATGCGCAGCTTCCGCTGCTCGCAGCGCTCGTCGCCACGGTTGGGCTTGGGCTCACACTGAGCAGCCTCATTGACCGCCGGACCTTGCCGGCGCAGATCAGTCCGGCAGAATAGCGCCGCGACGACCACACCAACTTCCCGCTTTTTCAAGGAATCGATTTTGGCCCTCAGGCGCGACAGTTTCGCCTTCACCGCCTTTCTGGGCACATTGACTGCGCTGCCACCGCTGTCGATCGACATGGGATTGCCGGGCCTCCCGGCGATCGAAGCGAGTTTCGCCGACGCTGCGGGACGCGGACCGCTGACGCTCAGCCTGTTCCTGGCAGGCTTCGCGATTTCGCCGCTGATCTGCGGTCCGCTCGCTGATCGCTTTGGCCGCCGTGCGACCTTGCTTGACGGGTTGCTGCTGTTCTCGATCGCGGCAGGCGCCTGCGCGCTCGCGCCGTCCTTCACCGTTCTCCTCGCATTTCGATTGCTGCAGGGCCTTGCAGCAGGCGCCTGCGCGATCCTGCCCATTGCCATCGTGCGCGATCTTTTCCAGCACGCCACAGCGCGGCAGAAATTGTCCCAGATCGCCGCCGTTCTCGGCATCGCGCCAATGATCGCGCCGGTGCTGGGCGGCTGGGTGATGACCGTCAGCGACTGGCGCAGCATCTATGCCGTACAGGCCGCCGTCGGGCTGATCCTGCTCATCGTCGGCGGCTTCGGACTTGCGGAATCGCAACCTGTCGAGAACCGCCGCTCGCTCAATCCGCAGCAGCTCGCCGAGAGCTATCGCTTCGTGCTCGGCGATCGCGGCTTCGTCGGCTACGCCCTGCTCTACGCCTGCGCCTTCGCCTGCATGTTCGCCTTCATCTCCGGCGCACCGTCGGTGCTGATCGGCAGTCTCGGCCTGTCAACGACCAGTTTCTCGCTCTTGTTCGGCCTGACATCCTGCGGCGTGCTCGTGGCCTCGCTGATCAGCGGGCAGCTCAGCCGTCGTCACGTCGCCTCGCGAAAGATCATCGCCTTCGGCCTCATGGTGATGATCTCAAGCGCCGTCGCTGCACTGTTGCTGGTGCCAGCCAATGCGGTCACTGTGGCAACGCTGATACCGCCGATGGCGCTGACCATCTTCGCCTTCGGCATTCTCGCGCCCTCGACCAATCACGAAGCCTTGCAGAACCTGCCGCATGTGGCCGGCGCCGCAGCCGGCGTGATGCGCTGCACGCAGATGGTGATGGGCGCCTTTGCCAGCGCCATGATCGCGGTATTCGAACCGTTCGGACATCCGACGCTGGTGATGACCGGCCTGATGGCCGGCATGGCGCTGGCCGCCGGCGCGATCTATCTGTGGCTATTACCCAAGGCCAATTCCGGGCAGGACCATCGCGCGTAACAGGAGTTCCCCATGAACGGAAAGATCGTCGTCATCACAGGAGCCTCCGGTGCGCTGGGTCAGGTCGTGCTGGAACGCGCCGCCGCGATCGGAGCGACGGTGGCCACCATCGACCATTCCGCCAAGACGCCGGCGTCTACGCCGGATCGCTTGCAGATCGGCGGCGTCGACCTCTCCGATGCCGCGCAAGCCGATGCCGCCATCGGTTCGGTGGTCAAACAATTCGGCAAGATCGATGTGCTGATCAACATCGCAGGCGCGTTCGCCTTCGAAAATATCGCTGACGGCAATAACAAGAGCTGGGAGACCATGCACCGGCTCAACCTGCTCACCGCGCTCAACGCATCGCGCGCAGCAATCCCGCATCTGACAGCGTCGAAGGCCGGACGGATCATCAATATCGGTGCGATGGGTGCGCTTCAGGCTGGCGCCGGCATGGGCCCTTATGCGGCGTCAAAGGCCGGCGTGCATCGGCTAACAGAGACCTTGGCCACCGAGCTGAAGGGCAAGATCACGGTGAACGCCGTGCTGCCTTCAACCATCGATACGCCGGCGAACCGACGCGACATGCCCAATGCGGATTTTTCGAAATGGGTCACGCCGGACGAACTCGCCAGCGTGATCCTGTTTCTGGCCAGCGATGCCGCTAGCGCTGTCACCGGCGCATTGCTGCCGGTGAGCGGACGCGTGTGAATTCTATTCTCACGCCGTCATGACCGGGCTTGTCCCGGCCATCCACGCCTTCGCTTTTTACCAAGACGTGGATACCCGGCATACGCCGGGCATGACGAGTTTCTCATGCAGCGGAACGCTAAAGCATCCCGAAGATAAGACAGCATTACGCCCGGTTCTTTTTCTTCTTCCCGAAAGCGGGCTTCTCGAACTTCGCGGCACCGTCGCGCTTGGCCTTGGCGACATAAGGCGCCTTCTCCGCACGCGGCTTGTCGAACTTCTTGTCGAATTTCGGCTTGCCTTCGTAACGCGTGTCTTCGCCGCGTGACTTGCTGTAGGCCGGCTTGTCGGCGCGCAGCGGATCGTATTTCGGCTTGCCGTCAAACTTGGGCTTGCCTTCATATTTCGGCTTGTCGTCGTAGCGGGGCTTATCATCGTAGCGCGGCTTGCCCTCGTAACGTGGCTTGTCGCCCTTCGGGCCGTCCTTCCAGGATTTTTCCTTATAGGCACCCTTGTCCTTGAAGTCCGGACGATCGCCGTCGGATTTGAAGCTCGGCTTGCGCGGACGCTTGTTGGAATAGTCGCGATCTTCCGGCGCCATGCGGCTCGATGCGATCGCACCTTCCGGACCGTTGGCCAGTGGCTCGATGCGGATATTGTCTTCCTTGTCCGGACGCTTGATCATGGTCGCGAACTTCTCGGCCGCGGCTGCCGAAATCTCGAACTCGGAATTGGCGTCGTAAATCTTGATCGCGCCGATATCGGCCTTCTCGATGCCGCCGCGACGGCAGATCATCGGCAGCAGCCAGCGCGCTTCGGCATTCTTCTGCCGGCCGATGGCGACGCGGAACCACTTGGCGCCCTCGCCCATGGGTTCGCTCTTCTTCGGCGTCTTGCGGACCGGACCACCGTCTTCGCCACGGCTCCGGCTTCCAGCGCGATCCTCGCGGCCGCGGAATGTGCCGGGATCCTGTACGTCTTCCGGCGACGGCAGGCGCGAGCGATAGAGACGCGCCAGCGCAGTCGCTATGGTTTCTGCCGAATGCTGCTCGAGCAGCTTCTTGGCGAAGACGAGATCGTCTTCATTCGCCGCATTATCAAAAATCGCGTCCGTCGCCATGCGCTGCTCGTCGAGCACGCGGATTTCTTCGACGGTCGGAGCGGAGCCCCAGATGGCGTCGGTTTCGGCAAGCTGCAGCAGGAATTCGGCGCGACGACGGCGTGACGGCGGCACCAGCAGAACGCTGACACCCTTGCGGCCGGCACGACCGGTGCGGCCGGACCGATGCTGCATCACTTCGGGATCGTTCGGCAACTCGGCATGAATGACGAGGCCAAGATTGGGCAGATCGATGCCGCGTGCCGCGACGTCGGTGGCGACGCAAACGCGTGCATGACCGTCGCGCAGTGCCTGCAGGGCTCGCGTACGATCATTTTGCGACAGTTCGCCGGACAGAGCGACAACCGAGAAACCGCGCTCGAGCAGCACGGTCTGCAGATGGTTCACCGAGTTACGCGTGTTGCAGAATACGATAGAGCTCGGCGATTCAAAATAGCGCAATACGTTAACGACGGCGTGCTCCACTTCGTTCGGCGAAATACGGATCGCGCGATACTCGATGTCGGAGTGGCCACCTTCGGTGCCGGCGACTTCAATGCGGAACGCCTGCTGCTGATACTGCTTGGCAAGATTGGCGATGCCGCGCGGCATCGTGGCCGAGAACAGCAGCGTGCGGCGGGTGGCCGGTGTCGTCTTGAGGATGAACTCCATGTCCTCACGAAAGCCCATGTCGAGCATTTCGTCGGCTTCGTCGAGTACAACAGCCTTCAGTTCGGACACGTCGAGACGGCTACGACGCAGATGGTCGCAGAGGCGGCCGGGCGTACCGACAACGATATGCGCGCCTGCTGCAAGCTCGCGCTGTTCCTTGCGCGGATCCATACCACCGACGCAGGAGACGACGCGCGCGCCGGCATATTGATAGAGCCAGGTCAGCTCGCCATGCACCTGCAGCGCAAGCTCGCGCGTCGGCGCGACGATCAATGCCAGCGGCGATCCCGCCTTCGGCAGCTTCTCTGCTCCTTCGAGCAGATTGTCGGCGATCGCCAGACCGTAAGCGACGGTCTTGCCGGAGCCGGTCTGCGCCGACACGAGAAGATCGCGGCCGGCAGCATCGTCAGCGAGGACGGCCGCCTGAACGGGAGTGGATTCATTGTAGTTGCGCTCAGCCAACGCGCGGGCGAGCGACGGACCTGTCGAAAGAAATGACACAGATGTAAACCTTGGTTGCGGCGGACCGCGTCGCGGTCGGACTCATTGGGATCCACGGGATCAATACTTGGACCAAACGGAAACGAATCTGCCGCCCTTCAGTTGGCGGTCACGTCGGGTCCAGGAGTCCGGTGCGTATCGGGATCGGCAGAGCTTTACGCTGCTTCGCAGCAAAAGGCCAATCATTGCTGCCATGTGCCGGCAAAATCGGGCGATTTGAGGTTAACCTCACAGAATTGCGCGAGCACCGGTATTTTGTCGCTCATATTTCGCTCTGGGGCTTCGTGGTGCCCTCCTCGGTCTTTGGCCCCTCCTGCTTGAACGGCACCAGGAGCCACAGCGTCAGGAAGGTAAACAGCGAGATGACGACCGCCACGTCATGGGCCCCGAGGCCAACGGCCGCGCCGGTGGCGCCGGTCGCCCACAGACTGGCTGCCGTGGCGGTACCGCGCACCGAGCCGTTGTCCTTCAGAATCGCGCCGCCGCCGATAAATCCCATGCCGGTCATCAGGCCCTCGATGATGCGCGTCGTGCCTTCGGGATGACCGTTCAGAAATCCCTCAGTGGCCTGAACGATGCCGCAAGTGGCGAGCGCGACCAGCGGGAAAGTCCGCAACCCGGCACTTCGCTCGGCGCGCTCACGATTCCAGCCGATCGGCAGCGCCAGAACATAAGCGATCGACATGGCGATCAAATGCGGCAACAGACGAAAGCTGTCCGACATCTCAAGAAGGGTCGTCACCGCGGGTCTCCGATCGCACAGGGATAAGGCGCCTCGGGTGTCGCCGCGGGCCAACCCGGATAAACTCCGCCGGTGAGTCGCGGTTGCAGCGACGCATCGTCTCATGGACCGCGACTCGGACGTTCGATTTGGAAACCTCGCTCTACCTTCCGGTGAAACGCTTCCTCGAAGGCCTTGGCTTTACAGTCAAAGGCGAGATTGGCGGTTGCGATCTCGTGGCATTGAATGGCGATGATCCGCCGATCGTCGTGATCGGCGAACTCAAGCTCAGCTTCAATCTCGAACTGATCCTGCAGGCCGTCGATCGCGCCGGCGCCTGCGATGAAGTCTGGGTTGCGGCCAAGCTGTCGATCCGCGGCAAAGGCCGTGAAAGCGATGCGCGCTACCGTAACCTGTGCCGCAGGCTCGGCTTCGGCATGCTGGGAATTACCGAAGCCGGCGGCGTCGAGGTTCTCGTCGCGCCCGCCACTGTCGCGCCGCGGCGGAACCCGAAAAAGCGTTCACGCCTCATCACCGAGCACAAGAAGCGCCAGGGCGACCCCGCGCTCGGCGGCAGCACGCGCGCGCCGATCATGACGGCCTATCGCCAGCAGGCGCTCGCTTGCGCTGCGATGCTCGTCGTCGGCCCGCGCAAGGTGCGTGAACTCACGCCGGATTATCCGGATGCGCAGAAGATCCTGCATCGCAATGTCTATGGCTGGTTCGAAAGTCCGGCACGCGGCACCTACGCGCTCACCGATGCCGGTCACGCGGCACTGAAGCGCTGGCCGCAACCCCAACTGGATACCGCCCCGCCATCTGCTTTGTCATAAAGCTACTGGCCGAACTCTTTCTCGTTTTCCGGGAACAAGTTTGCATGGCTGCTTTGTCGCGGGAATTCCATATTGCAATGCAACAACCGCTCCCTTACGTATCGCAAATCAACACTGAGGCGAGCGATGAGCGAAGACTGGAACACGAAATACGGAACGCGGCGTGTCAGGCGCGATCCCCCGACCCTGGAAGAAGCCATCTTCGCCGCGATGGGTATCACCGAGGATCTCGATCAGCAGGCGGAGATTGCCGCGTCGCTGATGGGCATGCCATTCGATGCCGTTCAGGCCGAAGTGAAGAAGGCCAATCGCTCGACCGGTACGCTGCGCATCAGCCGCGTGATCGCCGGCGAACAAGGCGCCCAGCGTTCCGTGGTCGTGGAGCGTCGCGTCACCCGCAAGTTCGGCAACGACAAGCGCGTTTGATTTCGAGGAGGCATACTGCCCTCCCCGCGCATACAAAAAAGGCCTCGCTGATCGCGAGGCCTTTTTCTTTGATGCAATTGCCTGCCGCTTACAGCGACTTGCTGCTCACGACTTGCGCCAGCCGGCCGCCTTGAACCAAACGCCCCAATAGGCCCGGTTATAGTCAGCCACTGCGCGCGCCACATCGAACATCGAGGTCTTCGGCTGCGCCACGAGCCCTGCACCCATGGGATCGCGCAGGTCTATAATTCCCGTGGATTCGCCGTGCCGGAATGAAAGGTGAGCACCGAACTTGTTGGCCAGCGCACGCATCGCATCGTTCTGCGCGCCAGTGGTGATGCGCAGCTTGGCGTAGCCCATCGACCGCGCCTTCGCGATCAGCTTGGTGAACAGGATGCTGCCGACGCCCTTGCGGCGCACGATGGCTTCAACGCTGAACGCGATCTCCGGAAGTGAGTCCGGCGACAGATCAGCCTGATGCAATTCGGCGGCGCCGCGCACGACACCATCTTCGAAATAGGCGAGGATGACGGTGCCGGTATTGACGGACTTCTCGGCATAGCGCGCAACCCAGTCGTCATCGAGCGAACCGTTGAAACGATTGCGGCGGCTCTCGCGATCCAGTCTCAAGAGATGTTCGCGGAACAGGGGCAGCTCGCGGGCTGCAAGGATGCGCACATATCCGCGGGCCGGAGCCCGGGTCGAAATGGCGATGGTGGTGGCAGCGTCTAACATGGTCAAAATCCTCAAGTTGCCCTCGAGGAAAGCGTCGATTCCCTAGACACCCTATATTGTGCGACGCACCATAAAATACAAGGGCGCAGATGCCGCAGGCGGCAGCGCTCACCGCAGGTGAGCCATGCAATAGTCGTTGATTACCAAAATCTTAACAAGAAATGAACCGGATTACAGCACAAGTTGGGTCTGCGTCACGACGCCCACCAGCCTGCCCTCCTCGGTCTCGATCCGGGTCTGCCAAACCTGCGTTCTGCGTCCCCGATGAACCGGCGTTGCGATCGCGCGGACGGTACTTCCGGCTTTTGCCCCACCTGTGAAATTGGTCTTGCTCTCGATGGTCGTGGTCCCCTTGGCGCCCTCCGGCAGATTGATGACCGTCGCCGCCGCACCGACGGCGTCCGCAAGCGCCATGACTGCTCCGCCATGAATGGTGTGACCGAGCGTGCACAGATCCTCGCGCACCAGCATGGTGGCAACGACACGCTCCAGGTCCGCATCTGTAAAGGTCACGCCCATCGAGACGGAAAACGGCATCGCGAGGCTGTGGATCTTGTCGAGTGGCGTCATGCTGGCCTCAACTCCCTGCGGTTTGTCTTGCCCATCATCATGCGGGCTTGATGAAAGTTCACGACACAACGGCATGTCGTGACAAGAGCTTTGTTAAAAGGCATATCGGCACCATGCGCCATTTCCCGCCACGCCGGATCGTCTGTCTCACCGAAGAGACCGTGGAGACGCTGTATCTGCTCGGCGAACAGGATCGCATCGTCGGCGTCTCCGGCTATGCGGTGCGGCCGCCGCAGGTGCGACGCGAAAAGCCGCGCGTGTCCGCGTTCATCTCGGCCGATGTGCCGAAGATCCTCGCGCTCGATCCCGATCTGGTGCTGTGCTTCTCAGATCTGCAGGCTGAAATCGCCGCAGACCTGACGCGCGCCGGCGCCGCGGTCCATGTGTTCAACCAGCGCGACATCGCCGGCATTCTGGCGATGATCCGCACGCTCGGCGCCATGGTCGGTTCCCACGAACGTGCAGAACAGCTCGCACATTCGTACGAACGGCGCTTGGCCGAGATCGCTGCAGTCGCGCAATCCCGCCCAACAAGGCCACGTGTCTATTTCGAGGAATGGGACGATCCCCTGATCACCGGCATCGGCTGGGTCTCCGAACTGATCGAGATCGCCGGCGGCGAAGACACTTTCCCGCAGCTTCGACATCAGAAGGCAGCGAAGAATCGCATCGTCATGCCGGACGACGTGATTGCCGCGGCGCCCGACGTGATCCTCGCCTCATGGTGCGGCAAGAAAGTCGTGCCCGATAAAATCCGGCAGCGACCGGGCTGGAGCGCTATTCCAGCGGTGCGAGACGATCGCATCGTCGAGGTCAAGTCGCCGCTGATCCTGCAACCGGGACCGGCGGCACTAACGGACGGACTCAGTGCAATTGTCGCGGCGCTATGGGGACATCCTGCAAAAGCATAGCGGGCAGCCTTGCTTCGAATCCACAACTAACATAAGCGAGGAGCAACCTAAGGGAGAGAACGATCTTGGCTGATGCAGCAAAACTTGCACGCCTTCGGCAATTGATCACTGAGGGCTTACGAGTTCAGCTCGGAGGCGAAATAGTGACATACATCGATGCGGGTCACGCAATTCCCGACGTCAGCGCACGACAGAACCATACAATCTTTGCTAGGCGGGGCTGCGGCAAGACGCTGCTGTTGCATGACTCAACCAAGCACCTTCCAAAAGATACGCGCGCAATTTACCTGAATTGCGAAGACTTCAAGCGCCATACGTTTCCGAACGTTCTTATCGAGATACTAACGGCGCTGTTCGGCGAACTGGAAGGGCATCTTGGCGGATGGTTCGGACGTAAAGCCAAAACGAAGATCATTCTTCAGGAGATTATCGCTCGCCTCAATACCATGCACCTAGCGCCGGACGAACACGAAGAGGCAATTAAGCAGACCCAATCAGACGCCGTTACACAAGCCAACTCTGTAGACGCAGAAATTTCCGCAGAACTCAGCGCCCCGACAACAGGAAAAGTTGGATCAAAACTAAAGGCGAAGTCGGACGACACAACCAACAACAAGCTCGAAACGGAGCGTGTATACAAAACTCACCGTCAGAAATTACAGGAGCTGGATCTTTGGCTTCCCGAACTCAAGAAGCGGCTGCGAGAGTTCTTTGAGCTATCTTCAAAGGTGAAATGTATCATTCTGCAGGTTGACGATCTTTATCACCTAAAGCGCACTGATCAGGCCTTTGTGGTCGATTATATTCATCGCCTTTGCAAAGATCTTCCAATCTTTTTCAAGATCGCGACGATCCGTCACGCGTCCACAATGTATGCCGATCGAGAAGGACAGCCGATTGGTGCGCAAGAGCGGCACGACTATCAACCAATTAACATCGATTACTCATTCAGCGATTTCACCAGAACGCGTTCTCAAAATTGGAGAATTCTAAAGGAGTATGGTGAGCGCGCGAAGATGTCTGAGAACGAACTGGACGCTCTATTTCGCGGAGAGGGCTTCTCGCGCCTTGTTATGGCTGGAGGCGGCGTCCCGAGAGATGTGCTTTCGCTTTTCCTAGAAGGCTTGAGTGATAGCGACGGCAACGCTCTCGGCAAAGACGATATCCGCGTGCTTAGCCGGCTAAACATCGAGCGGCGGATCGAAGAATTAAAAAAAGATTCGCACGCGGATGAACAAGACGTCCTTATCTCTGGAATATATGCTCTGAGAGAATTCTGCCTCACCAAGATGACCAACGTCTTTCTGGTACCAGAGAAAATGCTGCAGAAGTCAGACTCTTGGAAGAGCCTATTTAATAGACTTTCCGATTATAGAATTATTCATCAATCAGGCTCAGCGCTTACTCACAAATCGACGCCTGGAACATATCAGGCCTTTGCAATTGATATCGGTTGCTACGCTCACTATAGGAAAATGGAAGGGCGCTTTGTAGAGATTGACGTCTCGCGAGCCGAAGCAAAAGATAAAATGCGATCAGCGCCTATTCTGACGGAGCTTGAGTTGGACCGTCTGCTTAAAGGAGTACCGCATGATGCTGAGTCTCAATTGAAGCAGCCGCTTAGTGAGATCGATTGACCTCTCACAGCAGCCTAACATTTTGTATCGACATAGGTTCATCATCTTGGAGTTTTGGCCAGCACGCTCGTTGCTGGCCAAATTTAATGCGCAGGTTGGCTTAAATTTCGCGGCGGCAACCTAACCCGCCCTCACCGCTTCGGGTACTGCAGAAAGTAGGCATCTGTCAGCGCATCTTCGAGCAACCGGCCTTCCGAATATGCTTGCAAGGATGCCGGTCGTTCGACACCGGGCAACAATCGTGGACACGGCTCCGGCGCGCCGATCACCGTTCTCACCGGAATGCGCTCGGCATAGATCGGCAGTTCGTAATCCTCGTCATCGTCAGCCACGCCCTTGGCGCGGATTTTTGCCGAAGCTTCCTCGATCTCCATGGCGATGAAGGACGTCGCCTTCATCTCCTGTGCTGTGGTCTCGCGCAGACTGGCCGTGCGGTCCGGGAAGAACCGATCGACCATCGCGATGCCGGCCTGCTCCTTCTCGTCGGGATCGGTGACGAGATAGGCGTTTCCGAATGCCATCACCGCACGGTAGTCCGCCGAATGATTGAAGCCGCAACGTGCCAGCACGAGGCTGTCGAGAAAGGCCACCGTGAGGCAGACGCGTTGCTGCGCAGTCTGGTTCCTCAGCATGCGGCTGGCGCTGCTGCCGTGCCAGTACAGCTTGGTGCCTTCGCGCCAGAAGAAGGTCGGCGTGCAGTAAGGCTGTCCGTCGATCACGTAGGACACGTGGCACATCATCGATGCGTCCAGAATCTTATGCACGGTCTCGTGGTCGTAGAAGCCGCGGTCATGGCGCCGCTTCACGCGGTTCCGCTCCGTGAGCGGATAGGACGCGATGTCTGCATTCGCTGGTTCATCGGTCTTCAGTTCAGCTGCGGTCACAGCAATTCCCCATCAATTGGAAGCGTTCGAATGTGTTGTACCGCCGCATTTGGTCTGCGATAGTGCCAATTCCATGCGAAAAATTCCGACCAATTTGGCGAGGCCAATTCCGAAACCCGAGCTGGCGCTCGATCTCACGGGCGCGCATATCACCGCAGGATCGTCCTCGCAGGACCGGCTCTATCAGGCGCTGTGCCACGCCATCACCGGCGGCGTCGCCAAGCCCGGCGAAGCTTTGCCGCCGTCGCGTATTCTCGCCAAACAAACCGGCATTCAGCGCAACGCCGTCACCAATGCCTATGAGCGACTGATCGCCGATGGTTTTGCCGTTGCACGTGTTGGCTCCGGCACTTTCGTCGCCGCGCGCATCCCGACGCGAACGAGCAGCAAACCGACGAAGACCATCGCCATCGACGCACCGCAGCGCGGCACGCTTGCTCTTGGCTGCACGCATATCGACGAACAGGCGCTGCGCCGCTTTCGCGCTTTCGCCGGCCGCCGTCTGCGCGCTTTCGGCAGCGAGCATCTGCATTACGGCGATCCGCGCGGCAGCTTCGAGCTGCGTACGGCGATTGCCAATCATCTTCTGTCAGCGCGCGGGCTGCGCTGCGATCCCGACCAGATCCTGCTGACATCGGGCACGCAGCACGGGCTGCGCATCGTACTGTCAGCCATTCTCAAGCCGGGCGAACAGATCTGGTGCGAAGACCCCGGCTATCCTGCCGCTCGAAAATCAATCGAACATTGCGGCGCGCGGCCGGTGTCGGTGCCGGTCGACGACTTCGGCATCATCGTCGCCAGAGGCCGTGCGACCGCACCGAAAGCGCGCGCAGCCTATGTCACGCCCTCGCACCAGTTTCCGCTCGGCGTGCAAATGACGATGCCGCGGCGACTCGAATTGCTCGACTGGGCAAAAGAGGCCGGCGCCTGGGTCTTCGAGGACGATTACGACAGCGAGTTTCGCTATGACGGCGCGCCGCTGCTCTCGCTCGCCGGCATCGATCACCTGCAGCGCGTGATCTATATGGGCACGTTCGCCAAGACGCTGTTTCCCGGCTTGCGCATCGGCTATTGCGCGCTGCCCGAGCGCCTCATCGGCCCTGTCACGACGGCCCGCGCGGCCATGGACCGCTTTCCCGGCACGCTGATGGAAGGCGCCGTCGCCGACATGCTGAACTCCGGCGCCTTCGCTGCGAACCTGCGCAAGATGCGGAACGTCTATCGCGAAGCGCGGGACGCTTTGGCCACGACGTTGACGCAGGTCTCGGACGGTCAACTCACGGTTCCGGTGCCGTCGCAGGGTCTTCATCTCGTGGCAAAGTTTGCATCGAAGACGCCGCTCGAGATCGCCGCAGAGGCCAAGGCCACGGCTGGCGTCGAGGGCTGGTTGCTGGCTGACACCTATCTGCGCGCACGCCCGGCTCCGGGCTTCGTGCTCGGCTTCGCCGGCCATCCCGTTCGTCAGCTTGTCACATCAGCCGAGAGGCTGGCGAAAGCTTCGGCGGCAAATTTGCGCGCGCACCGTATGCCTGCGGCCAAAACGCGTGGAACCCGCGCGGGGGTCTAAAACTTGAGGCTGGCTAGCACTCACGGCTGGCGCCCCCTGTGCTTCTAGAATCGGATGCGCATCCCTACAATCTGGCAAGCCAACTGCCCGGCAGGCATGGCTGGCCCAACGGAGACCTCATGTCCGGCAATCGCAACGTGCTCTATCTCATCATCGGCGCGCTCATCGTCGGCATCGGCGTCCTCGGCTACAATCTCTACCAGGCCAAGAAAGAACCCAGCGGGCTGCAGATCAATGTCGGCCCCGACGGCCTCAAGATCCAGAACAAGTAACAAAGGTCGCAAGATGCGTTCAGCAATTTGGCTATCAGGACTTCTGGTTTCGTTTGCGCTGGCCACGCCGGCGCTAGCGGTCGATCAGGTTGCCCGCGAACAGGACATCATCGAGCTTCGCCTCGGCCAGCGCATTCAGGTCGATGACGGATCCTGCCCCACCGGCCAGATCAAGGAAGTCTCCGGCACGACGCTCAGCACAGCGGGTGTGACGCGCGTACGCAAATGCGTGCCGCGCGCCGGCACCAAGACGCAGATGAGATGACGAACGACGCGCCTGTCAGCGCGTCAGTGTCGTAGCGGCTCGCTTGGCGGCACCGGTGAACCGGTCTGGCCCACACTCGCGCCGCCATCGATCGCCAGCGTGATGCCCGTGATCCAGCGCGCTTCGTCGCCGGCAAGAAACAACACGCCATAACCGATATCCCAGCCGGTTCCTTCGGTGCCGAGCAGCGTGCCCGCAGCGCGCGCCTTGCGCATCTCGTCGCTCATGCCGCGCGACGCCACCATCGGCGTATAGACCGTGCCCGGCGCGATGCAGTTGACGCGAATGCCGGCGCGGCCGTGATGAGCCGCCATCGCTCTGGTAAGGCCGATGATTGCGGATTTCGATGTCGGGTACAGCAGGCTCGGATGGCCACCGCGCAGGCCGGCAATCGATGTCAGGTTGATGATCGAGCCACCGCCGGATTTCATCATTTCCGGAACCGCATACTTCGCCATCAACATCATCGAGGCAACGTTGATACGCATGGCGCTGTCCCAGGCGCGGTCGTCGACCTCGATGGCGTCGCCGCGCGGCCCCGTGACGCCGACATTGTTGACGAGGATGTCCAGCCGGCCGAAGCCTTCGACAGTCCGTTCGACGATCGCCTCGCATGATGCGCGATCGCTGACATCGCCGTCATAGATCTGCGTGACGCCGCCCTCCGCGGCAATCAATCGCGCTGTTTCCTCGGCTGCGTTCGCATCGATATCGACCAGAGCAACACGCGCCCCATGCCGCGCCAGCAGCACGGCTGCTGCGCGTCCGTTGCCGATGCCATCCCCGCGGGAGCCCGCGCCGGTGACGATGGCAACCTTGCCTTTCAATCGGTCGTCACGCCGTGGTTCGGGCCTGTCCATCAGAACATGCCGTTGCTGTTGGCGGACTTTTCGGGGATCGGCTGCACCGCGTCCCAATGCTCGACGATCTTGCCGTTCTCCAGCTTGAAGATGTCGACGATCGCATTGCCACGGGTGCCCTTCTCGCGCACGGCGTGGACATGGAGGATCACATAGTCGCCGTCGGCGAAGACCTGCTTGATCTCGCTATGCGACTCCGGGAACTTCTCCCGCAGGAAACCCAGGAAGGCCTTGAAACCCTCGATGCCGTCAGCGGCATTGGGATTGTGCTGAACGTAACGCTGACCGAAATATTTGGATGCTGCCTCGAAGTCTTTCTGGTTGAGGCCCTTTTCGTAGAATTCGACGACAACTTTCTTGTTGGCGTCCTGGGTGCTGGTGTCTGCGGCCAACGCCGCGCTGGACAGAAACATCGATACACAGGCAAAGCCGATCGAGATAAATCGCATAAAATAAAACCCCTCGGTTCCCGCCAACCTAACAGTGGGCGAATCTCGCCGAACTAACGATGGCGAAGCCAAACGCTATCATCGGCTGTGACAGGATGACGAGAGGGAAAGATACTAATCCGCTATCATTTCGACGCTACGATGCAGCGCAAAGCGATCACGCGAACATAGCCAGCGCAAACATAACTAACTGGTTCAATCCAGCGGCGCCGGATCATACATGCATTGCAGGGTCGGCTTCGCAATCTGCGTGAAGGTCGCGCTGATCATCGACTGCTTCGATGCCGGGATCCAGTCCTTCTCGATCGTAGGCACGCCGCGTTCGCTGATGCCGCGCAGCAGCGCCTCGCGCAGATCGGTGTCTTCCACCGTTGCTACAGCATGGTCATGCAGGCAACCGCACACTGCTTCCGGATGCGCCCAGCGCCCGACCATATGTGATGAGCACAGGCGCACGAATTCGCCGCGCTGGTCCGGTAACTTTCGCCACGACCAGATCTGCGCCTGCGCTGCACTTCCCGTGATGGAACCCGCAAGGGCGGCAGCGATAACGATGGCGGTCAGAAAACGCGGTCGAGTCATTTCAAAACTTTTCTTGTCGTTTCTCGGATTGTCCAGTCGCGATCGAAATCAGTGCGCGTAGGCAACGACCATTGGTGCCGGGGCGCTGATCGCAGGCGAGCCGGTATAAGCGAAGGTGCCGATACCCGGCAGGTTGCCATCGGTGAAACCGGCCATCGAAGGACCTGCCAGGACGAAGGCGAAAGCGAGCATGAAGCTGATGGTGCGCATCTGACGTCTCCAGTTGGGCAGCGCCGTCCGCCGCGTCGTTGGCAAAGAAATAGCCAATGGCGGTTTCGGCACGTCTGCGGCCCAAGACAAAAATGGTTTCATCCCCCTGCTGAATTGTTTCGTGGCGCCCTTGCCGACGACACAATCCGGGCGGCTAATTTGCCAACGTCTTGGAAAGGATGCCTTCAAAGTTCGTCTGGCTGTCGCACGGTTTTAACAAAACTGAACCGAAAGGCGGCTAGAGCGACTGCAGGAGAGCGTATGCAACCTTTTCAGGCGACTGCGCGTTTCTGTTCACCTCGAAGAGAAGGAATGCAGTCGTGGGAACCGGCAACAACGATGTTGGCAAGGATACCCCGATCGGCGCACCCGGACGGCCACTGATCTCAACGGCACGCCCGCGCACCGAATGCCAGGGTGCGATGTCGCAGCAAGGTTATGGCTCGCACGGCCACGAGTGCTATCCGCAGAAGCTGGTACAGCTCGTGGGCTATCGTGGCCCGCAGTCGCAGGAGTCCTGGGACCGCCTGCGCACGAAGCGCACGATCACACACCCGGCCGAATAGAGGCCGGCCGGTCGTTCTGATCGATCATCGCCTATTTGATGAAATCGCCGCATTTCTGCACGGCAGCGTCTGTTTGCCCCCAGGGCATGATCGGAACTGATGACGTCGAGTTCTTCGGCGAGCCCTCGATGATCCGGTCCGAATAGACCATGTAAACCAGCACGTTTCGCTTGGCGTCGCAGCCGCGGACGATCTGCATTTTCTTGAAGAAAAGGCTCCGGCGCTGACGGAACATGTCCTCGCCCTGATCGCTCTTGTTCTTGAACGTGATGGGGCCGATCTGCCGGCACGCCAGCGAGATGTCCGAGACTTCCTCGGCCAAGCCCAGCCAGCCCTTGAAGCCGCCCTTTTCAGGCACCGTGAAGTGACAGGCCACGCCCTCGACCTCGGGATCATCGACGCCATAGGTCGCCAGCTTGTCATTCGGGCTGAGCCATTTGAACACGGTCGAGCGCCGGAAGATCAGATCCGGCTCATCCGCAGCCTGCGCCGGGATGGACGCGAATACCGCGAATGCCGAAAGCGCCAGGACACCGCGGCGCAGCGCCTTGGCCAGTGCGCCAGATCCATCAAAAGTCATGCAACTCTCCGTGAGCGATCCGAAACATGTAGGCATTCCAACGGGATTCGGAAGCCGCGATGGGCCGCTGTTAATTCAATGTGAGGCTTTTTTGCTAGGCTGATCCCGACTCAGTGGTAGCCAGATCACTCATGCTGGTGAACCCATCTCGCACCTGCGAGACTAATGTTTTCAGATGGATTCGAGGATATTGGACGTGGGTGCATTTCAATTGTCGCGTGAACCAGGGGACAAAAGCCGTTTTCTGAGCAGCACGATGTTTTCCGGCAGCCTCCTGCGGATCGCGCTGGTCGCCATGGCCGGCATGACCGTGGCGGCGCCTGCCGATGCGGCGGTGTTCTGGACCGACGAAAACCCGATGATCATGCGGGAGATCGAACCGCTGCCGCCGCAACCGCAGCAGCGCCAGAGGAAGCTGAAGCACCTCGGCGCCCAACTCGAAAAGCAGGTCAAGGAACACGCCAAGCCGGTCGGTCCGCTGGTGATCGCCATCTCGATCGAGCGACAATCACTGCGCGTATTCGACGCCAACGGCCTGTTCGCGGAAACGCCGGTCTCCACCGGCATGCGCGGCCATTCGACGCCCATGGGCGTGTTCAGCATCATCCAGAAGAACAAATGGCACCGCTCCAACATCTATAGCGGCGCGCCGATGCCCTATATGCAGCGTATCACCTGGTCGGGCATTGCTTTGCATGCCGGTGCGCTGCCAGGCTATCCGGCGTCCCACGGCTGCATCCGCATGCCGATGGCCTTTGCAACCAAGATCTGGGGCTGGACCCGCATGGGCGCCCGCGTGATCATCGCGCCCGGCGAACTCTCCCCTGCGGACATTTCGCATCCCCTGCTCGCCGCCCAGAAAGCCGCTCCGGGTCCGGTCGCCACAGCGGTGCCTCAAGATGTCCAGCCGTCGCCAAAGGCTGACAGGGCATCGGCAGATGCGAAGCCCGAAGACCTCGGTCTGAGGCCATCCGCCGACCGCACCAAGACTCAGGACAAGACCCAGACCGCCGACGCCAGCAATGCGATGGCAAAACCGGCGCCTGCGACTGTGATGTCGGACGCCGCACCCGCGAAGGTCGAAGGCACCGTCAAAGCCGCCGAACCCGAAATCATGACGCGCCGCGATCTCGACGCCGCTATTGCCAAAGTCGTCGAACTGCCGACACCCGAAGTCAAATCGGCTGAGACCATCGCGGAAGCGCCAGCCAAGCTACAGCCTGCCAAGGCGGGAGCTCCGAAGGCTGAAGTTGCAAAGGCTGACGCGGCGCCGGTCACCGCCCCTGCGCTCGACCCCAAAAAGGACGAAACGCGCCCCGCCGATTCAGCCAAGCCCGAGATGCCTGCGGCGCCCGCTGCCGATGCGACGCCGAAGCGCTCCGGCCAGATTGCCGTGCTGGTCAGCGGCAAGGACGGCAAGCTCTATGTGCGGCAGAATTTCGCGCCGCTGTTCGAGACGCCGATCGCGATCAAACCCAGCGACCGTCCGCTCGGCACCCACGTGTTCACCGCCCGCACCGACAAGGACGACGCCAAGGCGTTTCGCTGGACCGCGGTGTCGCTGCCCGCCGTCCCGCGTCGCGCCGATGAGGACGACAATGTCTCGCGTCGCCGCAAGTCCACCGGCGCGGTTGAAGTGAAAACCCGGCCGCTGCCGAACAGCGCGGCCGAAGCGCTAGACCGCCTGACGATCCCGGCGGATGCCTTGGCCCAGATCACCGACGCGCTCGCGAGCGGCGGCTCCATCGTGGTGTCCGATCAGGGCATCGCAGCCGGCGGCGAAACCGGCCAGGGCACCGAGTTCGTGGTGCCGCTGCGCTAGCCTCGCAGCTCCTGCCCTGTAACAGCTTGTTGAGTGCGTCATCCCCGAGATGACGCTACTCTGCGCGCGAAACATGCTGGGCTACGACGAATGGCGCTGATCAATCGCAGGCAAATACTGACAACGGCATTGGGCGCGGCAAGTGTTGCGGCGCTCGCGCGTCACGCCTTGGCACAAGGCGCCGTGAGCCGCATGACCGCCTATGGCTTCTCATTTCCCGGTCTCAAGGGTGGCGACATCAAGCTGGCGGATTACGCCGGCCGTCCGATCATGGTGGTCAACACCGCCTCGCAATGCGGCTTCACCCCGCAATATGCGGGGCTTCAGACACTGTGGACCGAGTTCCGTGAGCGCGGCCTGATGATCATCGGCGTGCCATCCAACGATTTCGGCGGACAGGAGCCAGGCGGGACCAAGGAGATCGCCGACATTGCCGAGGGACATTTCGGCATCGGCTTCCCGATGGCCGCCAAGACCGTCGTAAAGGGACCGAACGCGCACCCGTTCTACAAATGGGCGGCAGAGGCTCGGCCGCGCGACCTGCCGCGCTGGAATTTTCACAAATATCTGGTCGGACGCGATGGCTACCTCACCGACGCCTTTGCCTCCGAATTCGAGCCGACCGACACGCGCATCAAGACCGCCGTCGGACGGGCGTTGAGCACGGCCACATAGCGACGTCTGCAGTGTCGCTCCGGAGCAGGACAGCCGCATCGCGGCTGGCATGGGCCCGCGATCACGATGTGTTTTGCTTGTCGCTGTCATTCCGGGGCGCACGAAAGCGGCGAATCCGCGAAGTGCGCCCCCGGAATGACGAGTGGGGCCGCTCTGACCTCTCCGCGTCGTCCCCGCGCAGGCGGGGACCCATACACGTTGGAGAACTGGCGAGAGCGCCGTCAGTTGTAACTCTGCCGCTTCTATCACGCCGACCGTGGCTATGGGTCCCCGCCTGCGCGGGGACGACAGCGGAGAGATTTGGCTTAAACATTTTTTCCTATCTCCCGTTGACATCATCCCTATCCTGATTATATTCCCCTCCGTCCTGCCCTACCGAGAGGGGCGATCGCGATCGTCACGTTCGCGGGGTGGGATGCGGTGGACGCCGGAGATGCGGCGTTACGCGGTTTGGGGGTGACGTCTGTCTTCGGGCAGGACGGATCTGCGCCAGCACTGCCACTGGCAAGGAGACGGCTGGCCTTGAGATGGAAAGACCCTCTGGACAGTGTGACGGACGACCAAATCGAAACGCGTTCGGCCTACTCGCTTGAGGCACCCTGTCCCACTCGCCTTGGGACTGTAATTTTGGTGATCGGATCGTTCGCCATGGCAACGCGCAAGCAACCGAAAAAACACCGCAGGCGGAACGCTGGGCAATTGCTCGTGCTTTCCGAAAGTCCTGATGCACTCACACTTGCGGAAGACCGCATTCGCATCAGGCCCAAGGGTGCAACGGGCACCCGGCGTTCCGCACGCCCTCTCACAGGGGGCGGGAATGCGAAACACGACGGCGCCCCCGCGCCGCTAACAACAGGGGTGATGACGCATGTCTGAAGAACAGTGGCTGTTTGACAGTTCAATCCGCAAGACACCCGCAAACCGGCCATCCCCTTGTCTGGCCGCGCCCAACCGGTGCCGGGTTCGGCCGTCAGCGTGCCACTGGGGATAAGGTCCAGACCCATGGTGGAACAGCCTGAAATCGGGCTAAACTTCCGCTCGATTTCATATTCGGTCGGCCGGCATTGCGGCTGACCTGCGTTTCGGGAGGACACCATGCGCAGTGCGGCAGGTTTGATCTTGGCGAGCGCTGTTTCATTGTGGGCAGCCGGCGCACAGGCGCAGGCGCCCAAAGCCGGTGCCCCGGCGCCCGCCCCCGCGGCAACGCCCGCACCGCCACCGGCCCCCGCGGCTGCACCTGCCCCGGCCAAATCGACCTGCGCCAATCCCGATGCGCTCGGCGTCAGCCGTGTGGTCGAGATCGACACGACGGGCGGTCCGGGCTTCGGCTTCGAACATTTCAAGCAGCTCGACTTCCTGCGCGACAAGGAAGTGGTGCTCACCTTCGACGACGGCCCGTGGCAGACCACAACGCCGACCGTGTTGAAGACGCTGGCCGACGAATGCGTCAAGGCAGTGTTCTTTCCGATCGGCAAGCACGCTACCTATTATCCGGAAGTGCTCAAGCAGGTCGCAGCGGCCGGCCATACTATCGGCGGACACACCTGGGCTCATATCGCGCTGACCAACAAGAAGCTGACCCAGCAGCAGCGTATCGATGAAATCGAGAAAGGCTTCAGCGCTGTGAAGTGGGCGCTCGGCTCAGCCCCCGCTCCGTTCTTCCGTGCTCCGGCGCTGCAGCACCCGCCGGAAATCGTCACCTATCTCGGTACGCGCAACATGGCGATCTTCTCCTGCGACATCGACTCATTCGACTTCAAGACGCGCAAGTCCGAACAGGTCATCACCAATGTGATGACCAAACTCGACAAGCTCGGCAAGGGCATCATCCTGATGCACGATTTCCAGAAGCACACCGCCGAAGCGCTGCCGACCCTGCTGCGCAAGCTCAAGGCTGGTGGCTACAAGGTCGTGCATATGCGCGCCAAGGCGCCGGTGCAGACCATCGCCTCCTACGATGAGGCCATTGTGAAGGACGCCAAGCTGCCGACGGTCAGTAGCCGTCCTGTGAACAGCGTCGTCCAGACGATCTCGGAATAAAGAGGACTCGTCGACGCTCCTGATGCCCGCATTTCGTTTCAACGGCTACGTCATCGTCTCGGCGGACGGCATGCTCGCCGACGCCCGTGGCGTGATGCCCGATACGCTCAAATTTCCCGGCGACCTCGCTTTTTTCACCGCCGGCCTCGACCGCGCCGATCTGATCGTTCACGGCAGGCATTCGTTCGAGGATCAGCCGAACTCACCGAAACGCAAGCGCATCGTCGTCAGCCGCAGCATCGCTGCCATAGGCGCCGATCCGGACAACAACAAAGCCACGCTGTGGAATCCGGCCGGAGCATCTTTCGAAGACGCTTGCACGCATGCGGGCGTTCATGCCGGCACCGTCGCCATCATCGGCGGGCCCGGCGTCTTCGAGATGTTCTTTGACCGCATGGACGTATTCTGGCTGTCGCAGGCGCCGCATGTCCACCTGCCCGGCGGCGAAGGATGTTTCCCCGGCGTCCCCGAACGATCGCCGCAGGACATTCTCTCCAGTCACGACTTGCAGGCGAGCGAGGTTCAGATCCTCGACGCCGCACATGAAGTCACGGTGACAGCCTGGCGGCGGGCATCCTGAACGAGGACTACACTTCGTTGTAGCCGCCCGGTAGCCGCGCGCTGCGGCCGATACCGGCGATCATGAAGAGGCCGCCGATCAGCGACAGGTTCTTCAGCGCGTGAATCATCTGGTTCTTGGCTTCAGGACCGGTCAGGTTCCAGAAGTCGTGGAAGTAGAAGGTTGCGGCCATCACGAACACCACCAGCACCAGGGCGAAGAAGCGCGCGCCCAGATTCAGCGCGACAAAGATACCGCCGACCAGTTCCAGTGTTGCGACGGCGATTGCGAGAATCTGCTTCAGTTCCATGCCAGCCAGCCCTTCGAGCTGCGTCGCATAGGGCGTCACGACTGCGGGGATCGTCGGGATAACCTTGTTCGCGATCGCATCTGCTATTCCGCTGAGGTCGAGAAACTTGGATGCGCCAGACGCAATGAAAATCACGGCAAAGAGAATGCGCCCGAAAGTAATAAACGCTGGCATTGGTCGGCCTCGCTGGACTGCAATGAATACTTGTCGAAATACGTGACAAGTATGATCATTCCATCACATTTTTCAAACGAACAAATGGATGACGTCACTGGAGTCATCCACTTGTCGCGATGCCGTTCAGATCGGCGAACTATCCAAAAGCGCAATGGCCGGAAAGCGTCCAGCCAGCGCGAGGATTGGACACGCTAGCCGAACAGGCTCGCCTGCGGACGCCCTGCCCGCTCCTGCGCTTCAACGGCAGCCACCGCCGTCATGTTGAGGATGCCACGCGCTGTCACCCCCGGCGTCAGGATATGAGCCGGACGTGCCGGGCCGATCAGGATCGGGCCGACCGGGAGCGCATCGGCCAGCGTCTTGATCATCTGATAGGCGACATTGGCAGCATCGAGCGTCGGCATGATCAGGACATTCGCCGAGCCTTCGAGCTTCGAATGCGGGAGCACGATCTTGCGGGCCGCTTCCGACAGCGCGGTGTCGCCCTGCATTTCACCATCGGACTCGATTTCCGGATGCTTCTCACGCAGCAATGCTGCGGCGCGGCGCATCTTGCGCGAAGAGTCCGTGTCGTAGCTGCCGAAGTCAGAATGCGACACGAAAGCGATCTTGGGCTTCATGGCGAAGCGCTGCACGTGGTTCGCAGCGAGCGCCGCGATTTCCGCAAGTTCTTCCGCGCTTGGATTCGGACGCACCTGCGTATCGGCAATGAAATGCGCACCCTTGCTGGTGATCATCAGCGACAGCGCTGCAAAATCGCTGACGCCCGGCAGGAAGCCGACGATCTCGCGCACATGGCGCAGATGACTCATGTAGCGGCCTTCGACGCCGCAGATCATTGCATCCGCCTCGCCGCGGATCACGGCGAGCGCGGCGATCACCGTCGCATTGGTGCGGACGACCGTCCGCGCCGCATCCGGCGTCACACCGCGACGGCCGGCGACATCGATATAGGACTGCACGTAGGAACGATAGCGCGGATCGTCCTCGGGATTGATGAGGTCGAAATCCTGCCCCGGCTTGATCGACAGGCCAAAGCGCTTGATGCGCGCTTCCACGACCGACGGGCGACCGACGAGGATCGCGCGCGCCAGCTTCTCTTCCAGCACCACCTGCACGGCGCGCAGCACGCGTTCGTCTTCACCTTCGGCATAGATCACGCGCACCGGCTGGGTCTTTGCCTTCGCGAAGACCGGCTTCATCACGAGACCGGAGCGGAATGCGAAACGCTCGAGACCTGCAGTGTACTCCTCGAAATTGGCGATCGGACGTGACGCCACGCCGGATTCCACCGCCGCCTTGGCCACGGCCGGCGCGATGCGCAGGATAAGGCGCGGATCGAACGGCGACGGGATCAGCGAGCCCGGGCCAAAACCCTGGGTTTCGGTCTCGAAGCCGGCAGTCACCGCATCGGACGGAGGATCCTGCGCAAGCTGCGCGATGGCATCAACAGCAGCGATCTTCATCGCCTCATTGATCGCGGTGGCGCCGCAATCCAGCGCGCCGCGGAAGATGAAGGGGAAGCAGAGAACATTGTTGACCTGGTTCGGGAAATCCGACCGGCCGGTGCAGATCATGGCATCCGGGCGCGCCTTGCGCGCTTCGTCCGGCATGATCTCCGGCGTCGGATTGGCCAGCGCCATCACCAGCGGCTTGTCAGCCATCGCCTTGACCATCTCGGGCTTCAGCACTCCCGGTGCGGAGACGCCCAGGAAAATATCGGCGCCGCCGATCACATCGCCGAGCACGCGCGCGTCGGTCTTCTGCGCATAGACCGCCTTCCAGCGGTCCATCAGCGTGTTGCGGCCCTCATGCACCACGCCGTCGATATCGCAGACCCAGATGTTTTTCTTCTGCGCGCCGAGCGACACCAGAAGATTGAGACAGGCGATCGCCGCCGCGCCTGCGCCGGAGCAGACGATCTTGACGTCCTTGATGTTCTTGCCGTTGAGCAGCAGCGCATTCTTGATCGCAGCGCCAACGATGATGGCCGTGCCATGCTGGTCGTCGTGGAACACCGGGATCTTCATGCGCTCCTTGAGCTGCGCCTCGATCTCGAAACACTCCGGTCCCTTGATGTCTTCCAGGTTGATGCCGCCGAAAGTCGGCTCCAGCGCGGAGACGGTCTCCACCACGCGCTCGATGGTGTCGGCGGCGATCTCGATGTCGAAGACATCGATGCCGGCGAATTTCTTGAACAGAACGGCCTTGCCTTCCATCACCGGCTTCGACGCCAGCGGGCCGATATTGCCGAGACCGAGGACGGCTGTGCCGTTGGAGACGACGGCCACGAGATTGGCGCGGGAGGTCAGCGCCGCGGCTTCGTTGGGATCGGCGGCAATGGCGAGACAGGGAGCCGCCACGCCCGGCGAATAGGCCAGCGCCAGATCGCGCTGGTTGGCAAGCGGCTTGGTGGCCTGGATTTCCAGCTTACCCGGCCTGGGAAGGCGATGATAGGCAAGCGCCGCGCGAGAGAGATCGTCAGAAGATGAAGAAGACATGCGTGCTCCCGCGCGTCATAAAACAAAAGTTAGGTAGAAGGGCGTTTCTTCTTGTTGGTTTGCCGGACTACTTGTCCTGCAGATTGAGACGGATATGCGCTTCACGCAACTGCTTCGGCGAAGCCTCTGACGGTGCGCCCATCAACAAATCTTCAGCACGCTGATTCATCGGGAAGAGCGAGATCTCGCGCAGGTTGTTCGTACCGCAGAGCAGCATCACGATACGATCGACGCCTGCCGCCATACCGCCATGGGGCGGTGCGCCGTACTGGAAGGCGCGATACATGCCGCCAAAGCGCTCGACCACCGTCTCTTCGCCATAACCGGCGATCTCGAATGCCTTCACCATGGCTTCTGGCTTGTGATTACGGATGCCGCCCGACGCAATCTCATAGCCGTTACAGGTGATGTCATACTGGAACGCCTTGATGGTCAGCGGATCCTGCCCGACCAGCGCATCCATGCCACCCTGCGGCATCGAGAACGGGTTGTGCGAGAAGTCGACCTTCTTGTCGTCCTCGTTGTATTCGTACATCGGGAAATCGACGATCCAGGCCAGCGCAAAGCGCTCCTTGTCGATCAGGTTCAGCTCTTCGCCGACCTTGGTGCGTGCGAGACCCGCGAACTTATAGAATTTCTCGGGATCGCCCGCGACGAAGAAGGCAGCGTCGCCGGCCTTCAGGCCGAGCTGCTGACGGATCGCTTCGGTACGCTCCGGTCCGATGTTGTTGGCGAGCGGGCCTGCGCCCTCGTTGTTCTCACGCCACATGATGTAGCCGAGGCCGGGCTGGCCCTCGCCCTGCGCCCACGAATTCATGCGGTCGCAGAATGCACGGCTGCCGCCGCCAGGACCGGGGATCGCCCAGACCTGGTTCTTGTCGTCTTCGAGCATACGCGCGAACACCTTGAAGCCGGAGTCCTTGAAGTGCTCGGCCACGTTCTGCATCTCAAGCGGGTTGCGCAGATCCGGCTTGTCGGTGCCGTACTTGCGAAGGCTCTCAGCGTAAGGGATCTTCGGCCAGTCCTTGTTGACCGGCTTGCCCTTCGCGAATTCCTCGAACACGCCGGTAATGACCGGCTGCACGGCCGCGAACACATCTTCCTGCTCGACGAAGCTCATTTCGAGGTCGAGCTGGTAGAATTCGCCCGGCAGACGATCGGCGCGCGGGTCTTCGTCGCGGAAACATGGCGCGATCTGGAAGTAGCGGTCAAAGCCCGACATCATCAGCAGCTGCTTGTACTGCTGCGGCGCCTGCGGCAGCGCGTAGAACTTGCCGGGATGGATGCGCGACGGCACCAGGAAGTCGCGCGCGCCTTCCGGCGACGACGCGGTGAGGATCGGCGTCTGGAATTCGAAGAAGCCGCCTTCCTTCATGCGGCGGCGCATGCTGTCGATGATCGCGCCACGGGTCATGATGTTCTGGTGCAGCTTCTCGCGACGCAGATCGAGGAAGCGATACTTCAGCCGGATATCTTCCGGATAGTCCTGATCGCCGAACACCGGCAGTGGCAGCTCGGCTGCCGCGGCCAGCACCTCGATGGAGTCGATATAGATTTCGACGGCACCGGTCGGCAGTTCGGAGTTATCAGTGCCTTCCGGGCGACGACGCACCTTGCCGTCGATCTTCACAACCCATTCCGAACGCAGCGTTTCGGCAACCTTGAACGCTGGCGAGTCCGGATCGGCGACGCATTGCGTCAGGCCGTAATGGTCGCGCAGATCGATGAAGAGCACGCCGCCATGGTCGCGGATACGATGGCACCACCCCGACAGGCGAACGGTCTGGTCGATATGGCTGTCGCGGAGCGCGCCGCAGGTGTGAGACCGGTAGCGATGCATGGATATCCTGGAAATACGTCAGAGGGCGGAATCGGGTTCGCGATCAAGCGCGAAGCGCAGGGTTTACCCGACCGCACCCGACGCGGCAACCAAAGCGCGGCGATCAGATCCCACGAATTTGCGGGCCGCGACTGCATCCCGGAAGGCGCCCCGCCCGATGAATTTCGGACGACCATTTCGAAACGCAATCGAGCGATCGGAAAACCTCCCGCAACGCGGGAACCACATGATTGCACACGCAATAATACGTTACCGTAGATCGCGCAACATCGGTGCCCGGGTGCGGGGTATCGGTATTTCAACACCAGATTCAATCACTTAAAGCGGTATTTGTGTCAAAGTTTACTGAACGTTGACGACCACCATTCACTGTCTTGTCGTGAACCCTGCCCGTTTTGAAGGCAGGAATTTCAACTGGAACTTGCTGCCTGTCGCCCTGCCGCAACCCAGGTCAGCGCTATTTCGGCCGACCGGTGTTGCGACCTTAGAACCGCCGAGGAACACGTTCGTGCTCGCCAGATATTCAATTGGTACAAAGCTCTTTGTCATTGTTGCCTTCCTCTTCGTGGTGATCGCAGGCATCGGCACCCTCGCATTCATGCAGATGCGAGCCATCAACGCAGCAACCCAGGATATCCAGGCGCAGTGGCTCCCCAGCGTCCGCTGGATCGGTGAGATGCGCGTTCAGTCGGCGCGTTACCGCGCAGTGCTGCGCGACCACCTGATCGTGGCCGATGCCGACCGCCCGGATGTCGACAAGAACCTCGCGGCCCGCAAGTCGGATTTCGACAAGGCCGCGAAGGCCTACGCTCCGCTGGTATCGTCGCCGGCCGAACGCGAACTGGCCGACAAGCTCGACGCGGAATGGAAGGCCTTCATCGCTGCTGGCACCGACGTCCAGGCGCTCGCCAACAAGGGCGACGTAGCGGCAGCCAAAGAGATCAACGCCAAGAAGGTCGTCCCGACGGGGCGTGCGATGGATGGCACGCTGGCCAAGCTCGTCGAGCTGAACGACAAGGGCGCCGAAGCCGCCGGCCACAACGCCAACGCCACCTATTCTGGCGCCATCTGGATGATGATCGCGATCCTTGGCGCATCCGTCGTCCTCGGCCTCGGCGCTGCCATGTATCTGGTGCGTGACATCTCCGGCGGCATCGCTTCGATCCTGAAGCCAATGGGCCAACTGACCGACGGCCAGCTGGAGGCCGTTATCCCGCATCAGGGCGAGAGCACCGAGATCGGACGGATCGCCAGCGCGTTGCAGATCTTCAAGGACGCCCTCATCGCCAAGCGTGCGGCGGATCAGGCGGCCGGCGCCGAAGCCGCCGTCAAGGCTGCGCGTGCGGAAACCATCACGAAGGCAACCAGCAACTTTGAGTCGATGATCAGTGAGCTGGTTGGTTCGCTGTCATCCGCCTCGACCGAACTCGAAGCCTCCGCCACCACTTTGACCCGCACGTCGGATATCACCATGAGCCTCTCGGGCTCGGCCGCATCCGCATCGCACGTCGTGTCGAACAACGTGCAGTCGGTTGCTGCCGCCACCGAAGAAATCACCTCGTCGGTCAACGAGATCGGCCGTCAGGTTCACGAATCCAATCGCATCGCCTCGACCGCTGTGCTGCAGGCCGAAAAGACCAACGAGAGCATCGCCAAGCTCTCGCAGGCCACCGCGCGGATCGACGACGTCGTCAAGCTCATCACCGCCGTTGCCGAACAGACCAACCTGCTCGCGCTTAACGCCACCATCGAGGCCGCGCGCGCCGGTGAAGCCGGCCGCGGCTTCGCGGTCGTCGCCGCGGAAGTGAAGGCGCTGGCCTCGCAGACCGCCAAGGCGACCGACGAAATCAGCATGCAGATCGCTGGCATGCAGGCAGCCAGTGCCGAGACCGTCGAGACCATCAAGGAAATCGGCTCGACCATCACGCTGATCTCCGAAGTCTCCTCGGCTATCGCGGCAGCGGTTGAGGAACAGGGGGCGGCAACGCAGGAAATCGCGCGCAACGTCCAGCAGTCGGCGCAGCTCTCGACTCAGGTCGCCAGCGAAGTCACCGAGGTCAATCGCGGCGCCAGCGAGACCGGCTCCGCATCGACCCAGGTGCTGGCTGCAGCGCAGTCGCTGTCGCTCGAAAGCAATCGCCTGAAGGGCGAAGTCGACCGGTTCCTCGACACGGTTCGCGCCGCCTGAGACCGCATTCAGCGGTTGCCTAACACGTTATGGCCCCCCATCTTGGGGCCATGACAGTCCACTTCCCGTTCGACAACAGCTATGCCGCCCTGCCCTCGAATTTCTTCGCCCGCGTCGCACCGACGCCAGTGGCGGCGCCGCGGCTGATCAAGCTGAATCACGCACTCGCCGAACAACTCGGCATTGACCCGGACTGGTTGGCCAGTCCGGAGGGCGTCGAAGTCCTTGCCGGCAAGCGTGTGCCGGATGGTGCCGATCCCTTGGCGATGGCCTATGCAGGACATCAGTTCGGACATTTCGTGGCGCAGCTCGGCGACGGTCGGGCGATCCTGCTCGGCGAGGTCATTGACCGCGACGGCGTGCGTCGCGACATCCAGCTCAAGGGCTCCGGTCCGACGCCTTTCTCGCGCCGCGGCGATGGCCGTGCTGCGCTTGGTCCAGTGATCCGGGAATATATCGTCAGCGAAGCCATGGCGGCCTTGGGCATTCCCACAACGCGCTCCCTCGCCGCCGTCCTCACGGGAGAACGGGTCCAGCGTGAAACGATGCTGCCGGGCGCCGTGCTGACGCGCATAGCTTCAAGCCATATCCGCGTCGGCACGTTTCAGTTTTTCGCTGCGCGCGAGGATATCGCCGGGGTGAAGCAACTCGCCGATCATGTGATCGTCCGGCACTATCCCGACGCGGCGAAAGCCGAACATCCCATTCGCGCCTTGCTCGATGCGGTGATCCGCCGTCAGGCCGAACTTGTCGCACGCTGGCTGCATGTCGGCTTCATCCACGGCGTGATGAACACCGATAACTGCTCGGTATCCGGTGAGACCATCGATTACGGCCCCTGCGCCTTCATGGACGCCTACGATCCCGCGACCGTCTACAGCTCGATCGACGAGATGGGGCGCTACGCTTATGCGAACCAGCCGCGCATCGCGCTGTGGAATCTCACGCGCTTCGCCGAGACGCTGCTGCCGCTGATCGACAGCGACGAGAAGACCGCCATCGAGATCGCACAGGCCGCGCTTGGCGAATTCTCCGATATTTTCGACACTGCCTATCAGGCCGGCCTGCGCCGGAAGCTCGGCCTGTTCACCAGCCAGCCGGACGATGCTGCGCTGGCACAGGATCTCCTGGTCGCCATGACCGCCAATCAGGCCGACTTCACGCTGACCTTCCGCCGCCTCGGCGATGCAGCACGCGATGCGTCCAATGACGAAGCCGTCCGCGGCCTCTTTATCGATCCGACCGCGTTCGACACCTGGGCGGTGAAGTGGCGGCAGCGACTTGGCCAGGAGGCACAGGACGCCGATACCCGCTATCAGGCGATGCGGACGGTCAATCCGGCATTCATCCCCCGCAATCATCGCGTCGAAGCGGTGATCCAGGCGGCCATGGCCGACGACTACGCGCCCTTCGAGAAACTGCTGACCGTGTTGGCGAAACCTTATGAAGATCAACCGGAGATGGCGGATTTCGCCGAACCGCCAGAGCCGGGTCAGCGTGTGCTGAAGACCTTCTGCGGCACCTAAACACCCTCATTCTGTCTGAGCAGACCTCCAATCTGCCCGAAACACCTTGACTCAATAGGTTTTTCGGCCGAACGCCTTGGCCAGAGCGTTATGGACCGTCCATGGAACTGATCACGACCACTGCCCAGCTGACTGCCGCCTGCGAGCGACTTGCCAAGCACCCCGTCATTACGGTCGATACGGAATTCCTCCGCGAGACCACCTATTACCCGCTGCTCTGCGTGGTCCAGATGGCCAGCGCAGAGGATGCCGTGGTCGTGGACACGCTGGCCGATGGCATCGACCTCGCACCGTTCTTTGCGCTGATGAACAACGAGGCCGTACTGAAGGTCTTCCACGCGGCCCGGCAGGACATTGAAATCATCGTGCACCGCGCCGGCGTGGTGCCGCATCCGATCTTCGACACTCAGGTCGCAGCCATGGTGCTCGGCTACGGCGACAGCATCGCCTATGACCAGCTCGTGGAACGCGTCACGGGGCACCGTCCCGACAAGACCCATCGTTTCACCGATTGGTCGCGTCGCCCGCTGAGCGAAGAACAGCTGCACTACGCCGTCTCCGACGTCACCCATCTGCGCGACGTCTTCGCCAAGCTCGACGCCGATCTGAAGAAGCGCGGCCGCAGCGACTGGGTGAGTGAGGAAATGGACATTCTCACCTCGCCAAAGACCTATGATTTCCATCCCGAGCGCGCCTGGGAACGGCTGAAGACCCGCGTCCGCAAGCCGAAAGAGCTCGCAGTGCTGATGGAAGTCGCTGCCTGGCGCGAGCAGGAAGCGCAGAGTCGCGATGTGCCGCGTTCGCGCGTGCTCAAGGACGACGCGGTTGGCGATATCGCGACCCACGCGCCGACCTCGCTCGAGAAGCTTGCCAATCTGCGTTCGCTGCCGAAGGGCTTTGATCGCTCCAAGTGGGGCAGCGACATTGTCGCCGCCGTCCAGCGCGGCATCGCCCGCGATCCCAACACATTGCCGAAGATCGAGAAGCCGCGCGGCAATTCCAACGGCGCCGCGACCGTCGAACTGCTGAAAGTGCTGCTACGCATGACGTCGGAACGTCACGCCGTCGCCAGCAAGGTCATCGCCACCGTCGACGATCTCGAGCAGATCGCCACCGACGACAATGCCGACGTCGGTGCCCTGCACGGCTGGCGGCGCGAGTTGTTCGGCGAGGCCGCCCTGGCGCTCAAGCATGGGCGCCTTGCATTGGCGATGGAAAAAGGCCGAGTGATCCGGGTGGATCGCGCGTAGACTGCATCGTCCGAGGTAGCGTTCTAATTGCCTAGCGCAAACAGCAGGCGTGGCGTATCACACCTCGCCCAGCGAGACGCAATGCGATCGCTTTACGCCGCCGATCTGTTCTTGATGGCTCCGACGATTGCCGTCAGCACAGCACCTGCGACACCGCCTCCGGCCACCTGACCGATCAGCGAACCGATATCAGTGGTTGTCGATGCGTTTGAAAGCATGGGAATCAGCATTCCGAGAATTTGACCGCCAACGCCGCCACCTATTGCACCCGCGATCGTGTTGCCCATTGCACCAAGATCGACAGACTTCGATGCGCCACCAGCGACATTTCCGCCAATCGCGCCGCCAATCAGTTGAACGATAAGGTTGATCAGAAGGGCTGACATTTCGACTCTCCCGGTCCGGAAATCGTATGTACTTGCCGCGTGGACCAAAACGGCCGCACCGGAAAATAGTACACGCACGGAATCCGAGAGTCACGCCGCGCCGCAACCAGTAGTAAATTCAGAATGAGCGACGGTGGCTATCGCCTGATGATCGAGCCGGACTTCCCGACCAGCCGCGCCAGCTGCTTGAAGCGGCTGCCGACGCGGTCAGCGACGAGATCGACCATCCGATGCTCGAATACGAGCATCATCTTTCGATCCTTTGTGGCGAAATGCGTGGCGGGCAGTACACCCGGCCGTGCCGCCGAAATGAGGTGCGCGACCCTGAACAGCGCACCGAGCAAACGGGCGCGTTCGACCTGTGCCGGCGAGACAAGCGAGCGGACCAGCTCGGGGGGCTCGTTCCCGGGGCTGAATCCTTCGTAGCGGTAGTACACACAGAGCGCCAGGAACGCGCGGTCGTGATGATCGACCGAACCGAAATTGCCGTTCGTGATCAGACTGAGCGTCTGCTCGCCGCGATGATCTGGATGGACGCGCCAACCGATGTCGGACAACAGACACGCCACTCGGCGCAGCCGACGATCCTCATCGGTCTCTTTGAGCTTGGCGACACGGGCGAACCGATCACTCCAGTCGCTCAATTCCAGTGCGTGGCGGGCCGAGCGCGACATCAGTTCGTTCATGGCCTGCGCAGCACCGACCAGACCATCTTGCATGCGCTGTGCTTGCGGCAGCATTTCGTAGAGCAAGCCTTCACGGACGCCATAGGTCGAGAACACGATAGCCTTCGGCTTGGCAGTGCGAATGACGTATTCAAGCACGAGCGCGGCGTAGACCAGCAGCGGCTGGCGCTGTTCGGCGATGGATTCGATGTTGGCGAGAATGTTGGCTGTTGCGAGCCGGCGCAAGCGGCGCACGAAATCGAGCGCCTCGTTGGCCGGGATCGAATAGCCATGCATCACGCGAAGCGGGTAGCCGCTCTGAATGATGTGCAGCCGCGCCAATGCACGCCAGGTGCCGCCGACCGCGTAGAAATTGCGACCCACGCCCATCTTGAGCTGCGCGACATCGGCCAGCGCCAGCTTGACGATGCGCTCGGCCTTCTTCGGTGATTTCTGTGAGGCGTCCTGCAATGCGAGACTACCGAGCGGCAGCGTTACGCCCTGCCGGACCGCATTGCCTTTGACATCGATCAGTTCAAGCGAACCGCCACCGAGATCGCCAACCAGGCCATCCGGCTTGTGCACGCCCGAAATCACACCCAGCGCCGAGAGCTTCGCTTCACGTGGCCCCGATATGATCTGGATCTCGCAGCCGCAGATTTTTTCCGCTGCTGCGATGAAGGCAGGTCCATTGCTCGCATCGCGCGCCGCAGCGGTCGCGATCGCATAGACGCGACCGACTTTCATGACCCTGCACAGCGCACGGAAGCGCCGAAGCGCCGTCAGCGCCTTGTCGACGGCGTCCTTGGCCAGCAGTCCAGTGCTCTGCACTTCGCGGCCAAGACCGCACAGCGCCTTTTCATTGAAGAGCGTGACAAGGCTTCGCGTCAGCGACTCATAGACAACGAGACGCACCGAGTTGGAACCAATATCGATGACGGCGACGCTGGTCGCGCGTTGATTGGCACGCGCTACCACGCTGCTGGTTCCTTACGAGGATTGGTGACGCTCCGAACGGCGGGTGAGCCGGCGCGGGGATGATTTCTCAAGCGACTTTCCACGGCCAGACAGACTCGGATTCGTCATGAAGTAATTGTGCACATTGAAGGGTTCCTCGCCCTTCGCTGCCTTCATACGCGTTGACGACCCATCGGGCAACAATTGCCAGCTCTGTTCCGTGTCCTTGAGATTGGCCACCATGATCTGTTCAAGCACCTGAGTGTGCACGGTGGGGTTCTGCAGCGGACACAGAACCTCGACGCGGCGATCCAGATTGCGCGGCATCATGTCAGCCGACGAGATATATACCGCCGCCTTTGGGCTCGGCAGGCCGTTGCCCATGCCGAAGCAGTAGATTCGACCGTGTTCGAGGAAGCGGCCGATGATCGACTTGACGCGAATGTTCTCGGACAGACCCGGCACGCCGGGCCGCAGGCAGCAGATGCCACGCACGATCAGTTCAACGGACACGCCGGCATTCGACGCTTCATAGAGCGCATCGATGATTTCCGGATCGACCAGCGAATTCATCTTGAGCCAGATCGCACCGGGCTTGCCGCTGCGAGCAAACGCGGCCTCACCGCGGATGTGTTCGAGCATGCGTCCGCGCAAGGTCAGCGGCGACACGGCCATCTTCTCGATGTCGCTGGGCTCGGCATAGCCGGTAATGTAGTTAAAGACGCGTGCCGCATCGCGACCGATGATCGGGTCGGATGTGAAATATGACAGATCGGTGTAGATGCGCGCCGTAACCGGATGATAGTTGCCGGTGCCGGTGTGGACATAGGTCGTGAGCGAGCCGCCCTCGCGGCGCACCACCAGCGACAGCTTGGCATGGGTCTTCAATTCCAGAAACCCATAGACCACCTGGACACCGGCGCGTTCGAGATCGCGCGCCCAGCGGATATTGGCCTCCTCGTCGAACCGCGCACGCAGCTCGACGAGCGCCGTCACCGACTTGCCGGCTTCGGCGGCCTCGACCAGCGTGCGGACAATCGGCGAGTTGTTGGAGGTGCGATACAGCGTCTGCTTGATCGCAACCACGTCCGGATCGCGCGCGGCCTGCTGCAGGAACTGCACGACAACGTCGAAGGATTCATAAGGATGATGGACGATGAGATCCTTCTGACGGATGGCGGCGAAGATGTCGCCGCCATGATCGCGGACACGTTCCGGATGGCGCGGCACATAAGGCACGAATTCGAGATCGGGCCGATCGAGGCGCGTGAGCTGCGAGACCTCGTTCATGGCAAGGATGCCGTCGACTAGCAGGATTTCGTCATCCGAAGTCGCCAGCGCGCGCTGCACGAAGGCGCGGAGTTCTGCCGGCATGCTGGCTTCGATTTCGAGGCGGATCACCGACCCTCTGCGACGGCGCTTCAGCGCAGTCTCGAATAGCCGGACCAGATCCTCGGCCTCTTCTTCGACTTCGAGTTCACTGTCGCGGATGATGCGGAAGGCACCCTGCCCCTGCACGGTGTAGCCCGGGAACAGACGCGCGATGAACAGACCGGTAGCCTGCTCCAGCGTGATCAGGCGAACCGCGCCGTCCTTGCCGGGGGTCGGCAGGCGGATGAAGCGATCGATCTTGCCCGGCATACGGATGAGTGCGTTCATCGTCTTGCCATCGGACACCCGCGACAGATGCAGCGCGATGGTAAAACCGAGGCTCGGAATGAACGGGAACGGGTGCGCCGGATCGATCGCCAGCGGCGTTAACAACGGGAAAATGTTGTGGAGGAAATGATCCTCGATCCATGTCCGATCGGCCTTGCTGACCTCCTTGCCGTCGAGCAGCACGATGCCAACATCGGCCAGCATGCCACGCTGGTCGCGCCAGATCGCCTGCTGGTCAGAGCCGAGCTTGGAGACCGCACTGTTGATCAGAGCCAGTTGCTCGGCCGGGGTCAGGCCATCGGGGCTGCGCTCGGTGATTCCCTCACGGACCTGCGCCTTGATACCGGCGACGCGGACCATGAAGAATTCATCAAGGTTGTTTGCGGAAATAGACAAAAAGCGAACGCGTTCCAGCGCCGGATGGCCGGGATTGACCGACTCCTCGAGTACGCGGCGATTGAAGTGCAGCCAGGACAGTTCGCGATTGATGAAGCGCTCGGGACCTGATGCGACCACCTCTGCAGGTTTCGCTTCGCCCTTTTTCTCTTCAATAACAATCTCTTCCGCGGAATCCATGAGACAGCAATCCATCCAGTTCAAGCAGCGCTATAGTGCCGGCAAATCACAGCGGACATTGCGTCAGTTACATGACACTTCAATGACATTGAGGAACCTGCCTGCTGCGCCGTCAAGGCACGGTTTGACGCGCCGCGTTTGACGTCCAAGGCTAAGTCAGGCGTCGCGCAGCAGTTCCGCGGCCAATGCACGGGTCACCGGGCGCCCGAGCCGGAGCGCCTCGCTGTCCAGCAATTCCACCGTATGGCGGGCGGCGGCAAATGATCGTTCGATGCGGCTCGCCACATAGCTGACCACGCTCTCGTCGATGCTAAGCTGGCGGTCGGCGCAAAACTTCACGATCAGCGCCCGAAACAACCCGTCATCCGGCGGCATCAGATTGACCACCGGGATCGCACGGAGCCGCGACCGTAGATCGCGCAACTCGACCTCCATGGCGGCCGGGGCGACCCGCGCCGTGATCAGCACATAGGCGTTGTCCTGACGTGCCAGGTTGAGAAGATGGAACAGCGCTCGCTCATCGAAGCCACCGGCATTGAGATCCTCCACCACCAGCGCGTTGGTCACCAGCTCGCCCGGAACCGTCGCGGCGGTCAGGCTATGCGCCATGGTGGAGCGCGCCCCGGCCTCTTCGGCCCAGATCGCCGCCAGATGGCTCTTGCCAGATCCCTCGGGGCCGACAACCAGCATGACCCGGTTCGGCCAGTCCGGCCAGCAGTCGATCAGCCTCAGCGCCTCGGCATTGGCCGGGCCCTCAAGGAAGTTGTCGCGGGACAGACTCTCCGCATGGGGCAGCGCGAACGCCAATTGACGAGGTTGGACGCGGGCGACCACGCAAATACTCCATACCGGCTGCGCCGGTGAACGTTACGAATACGAGTTACCTGGGGTCCTGGCCGGATTCGATGGTGCTCATGTGTCGCATCCACTCAACAAGATAGAAGGACACAGAGAGCAACGTCAGAATGGTCACAAAACCCATTAAAATCAAATCATAAGGCGAGGATCTGAAACCAAATCCGAGGGAGGCGAGAACCAGCGCCGCGAACGCCACCTGAGCCACCGTATTCAGCTTCGACACCATCAGCGGCTTCATCGGGATCGGCTTGCCAAACAACCACGACACAATGACGGCGCTCACGATCATGATATCCCGCGACACCACCAGAATCACGAGCCAGCGCGGCACTGCCCCCCATATCCCCAGGGATACATAGATCGAGACCAGCAGCGCCTTGTCGGCCAAGGGATCGAGCAGCGCACCGAGTTCGCTGGCCATATTGAAGCGTTTGGCCAGGAAACCGTCGATTGCATCGCTGACCCCGGCAATCACAAAGATTGCAAAGGCGATCTCCATCTGGCTCGACGCAATCGCCCAGACGATCACTGGCACCAGCAGGATGCGCCCGAGGGTGATGAAATTGGGGATACTCACGCGGCGCTTCCCGGCTCCGGCCTGTTTCGCAATCCGAGCTTGGGGGCTCCGAGCGGCTTACCGCCTACATAGTAATCGGGATAGCGTTTACGAGCCATTGCGCAGGCGGGGATTCCGACGTAACCAGCCGAAAATACACAGTTTCGCAGCTTCGCCAGGATACCCGGCATGACCGACCAGAAAAAAGGCCTCACTTACGCGGATGCGGGCGTCGATATCGATGCCGGTAACCGTCTGGTGGACCTCATCAAGCCGATGGTTCGCGCAACCGCCCGTGCCGGCGCTGACGCCGAGATCGGCGGCTTCGGCGGACTGTTCGATCTCAAGGCCGCTGGCTTCAAGGATCCGGTTCTTGTCGCCGCCACCGACGGTGTTGGCACCAAGGTCAAGATCGCTATCGAGGCAGGTGTCCATGACGGCATCGGCATTGATCTTGTCGCCATGTCGGTCAACGACCTCGTGGTCCAGGGCGCTGAGCCGCTGTTCTTTCTCGATTACTTCGCCTGCGGCAAGCTCGACCCCGAAGCCACTGCTTCAATCGTCGCTGGCATCGCAGAGGGCTGCCGTGAATCCGGCTGCGCGCTGATCGGCGGCGAGACCGCCGAGATGCCCGGCCTCTACAAGGACGGCGACTACGACCTTGCAGGCTTCTCGGTCGGCGCTGCCGAGCGCGGCACGCTGCTGCCGACCAAGGACATCGGCGTGGGCGATGCCGTCATCGGCATGGCCTCGTCCGGCGTTCACTCCAACGGTTTCTCGCTGGTCCGCAAGATTGTCGAGCGCACGGGCCTCTCTTATGCCGACAAGGCACCGTTCTCGCCGGTGATGACGCTTGGCGGTGCGCTGCTGACCCCGACCCGGCTCTATGTGAAATCATGCTTGCGCGCGATCCGCGAGACCGGCGCTGTGAAGGGCCTCGCCCATATCACTGGCGGCGGCTTCACCGACAATATCCCGCGCGTGCTGCCAAAGAACCTCGGCGTTCGCATCGACCTGCCCGCCCTCACCGTCCTGCCGGTGTTCAAGTGGCTGGCAGCGGAAGGCGATATCGCTGAACTCGAGCTGCTGCGCACCTTCAACTGCGGCGTCGGCATGATCGCCATCGTCAAGCGCGAAGCCGTGCAGCAGGTGATGGACATCCTGCGCGAGGGCGGCGAAACAGTGTCGCTGCTCGGCGACGTCATCGAAGCCAAGGGCGACGAGCGGGTCGTCTATGACGGACATCTCGAACTCCAACTGTGAGACCGTGATGCGTCGTGTCGCCATCCTGATTTCCGGTCGCGGATCGAACATGACCGCGCTGATCGAGGCCGCCGCAGCAGACGGCTTCCCGGCCGAAATTGCGCTGGTGATTTCGAACAAAGCCGACGCTCCCGGCCTCGCCATTGCGCAGGCCAATGGCGTCAAGACGCTGGTGATCGAGAGTAAACCGTTCGGCAAGGATCGCGCCGGCTTCGAGAAGCTGTTGCAGGCGGCCCTCGACGACTACAAGATCGAGCTGATCTGCCTCGGCGGCTTCATGCGCCTGTTCACGGCGGAATTCGTGCAGCACTGGTACGGCCGGATGCTGAACATCCACCCGTCGCTGCTGCCGTCCTTCCCCGGCCTGGATCCGCACGGCCAAGCATTGCACGCCGGCGTCAAGATTTCCGGTGCCACGGTGCATTTCGTCATTCCGGAGACCGATGCCGGTCCGATCGTGATGCAGGGAGCCGTGGCCGTGGCCGATAACGACACCCCCGACACCCTCGCCGCGCGCGTGCTCGACATCGAGCACAAGATTTATCCGCAGGCGTTACGGCTGTTGGCCACCAACAGTGTCGGCATCACCGGCGATACCTGCACCACCAGTACCGGCGCTAGCGCCAGCCTCGACGACACGCTGATCTCGCCGACGGTGATCTGACGCGCCTTTAAGGGCGAGTGCGGCGCTACAATCGCATCGCCGCAGCCATCTCATCGGTCGCCAAAGACCTTGCCGCGACCTTGCATCGTGCTCCGTCAGATAATGATATCGCCGAGATCATTGATCCAGCGTGTCTGGCGGGTCGCCTCGAGCGACCCGTGTGCATCGAAATCCTTCACCGCCGAAAAATCCAGACCAGTTTCGTTTTCGATCGCCACAATGGTGGTCTGGATCCGCCGTTTCCGCATCTCATCAAGAGTGTACGGCTTCAATCCCGAGAATACCTTGGCTTCGTACAGGGCTTGCACATATTCTGTCTGCCCTACCACAAAGGCGGCAGCCGCGATCCTGCTGTCGGTTTTCTGCAAAACCGCGACCTTCCAGAACGACAGCGGAATTTGCCAAGGCCCGCTCTCGCGGCTTTTGCCGTAAACAGGATCGTCGGGCCGATAGATCGGGCCGGTGAAGATCGTCAGCTTCTTCTCGGAAGTCTGCGCCTTGTTGAGGAGATAATCCTCCAGATTGCCCCAGTCGATGTCGTTGTACTTCTGCATCTGCGGTGCCGCGTTTGTGTAGTGGAACGTATCTTCGGATGCGAGTTTCGACTCGGCCAAGGCGGCAGCCGCCTTGGACGCCGCGCTCCAGCAAGGGTCCAGCAAACGAACTTGATGACCGCGGCTGAACTGAACGGCGTCGTCGCCTTTGGCCTTCTCGTAGAAATTTCCGGCAGGCTGATATTCGTCCGCAATCCGCCCGTCGCGTCGCCAGGTATCCTTGCGCGGTCCTGGATGAACGAGCTTATTGCCGTCGATATTCACGGCGGTGATCAGCGGAAATTTTCGCTTGGCGTGAATCACCGTGGAAAAATGATGGTAGTCGAGTTCATAACCTGCCGACTTACTGAGCAGCGGCGCAACCAGCTTCTTGGCGAGAAGCGGAGCATAAATTCGCGACAGCGCGATCTTCTCGGTCAGGAATTCCTCGTCGTAGCCTTTGGCATTCGTCCACCGCTTTGCCGGCAACGGCTTGCGGTCGGCTTCCAGCATGGTTTCGCCCGGCGCCATGCTCTGCGACATCGGTGGCAGGCCCAACGCCTTCTCGAGTCTGTCGAGCACCAGTCCAGCCTGCGTAATCTCGAAGCGCTCGCGCTCGAGCTGCATATAGATGGCGCTGACCCGAATACCTTCGTTGGCAATCCAGACCGGCTCCTTGGCCGGATTTCGCAGCTTTGTCGGCGCAGGAACCGCCTTGTGATGCAAAGCGAGGACCTGCCACTGATCATTGAGGACCGGCGACCCGGATGAGCCTGGCTCGGTATCGGTCGAGTAGTGGATGAATTTGTTTACGTCGATCCCGGCCGACGTTTTCGCATCCAGCTTGACGATCTGGCTCGACCGGATCGCAATCTGTTTCGGCTCACTGCCGGGATGCTGGATGATGGTAACCCACTCGCCATCCACCACTTTGCCCGACAGCGGGAGCAGAGGAAGCCGGCCATAACGCTCGATCGGCACGCCGCCGTCAGAGAATGGCGTCACGGCAATGAAGGTGATGTCCAGTTCGGAGTTGGTGTAGAAAATCTCGTGAGGCCGCAGGTTGAAACTGACGCCTTCGCGTAAGACGCCATCGAGGTCGTGCTCATAGCCGAACTCGGCTTCGCACTGACTGGCCTCGTCGGCGTCTCCCAGAACGTGATGATTGGTGAGCAGCAATCGAGGACCGACCAGAAAACCTGTGCCGTACCAGGCGCCGCCATTGCTCGGGACCTTGATGCGGCACACCGCATCGGCTGCCCGCCTGCCCCGATCCAGAAAGTTGATCGAGAGCAGATCGCTCTCGCCAATCATACGCTCGAACGCATTGGGATCGCTGCGCGGCGCCTCCAACAATTCCTTCCGCATCTCGAACCGCTTGTCCGACCGCGCCCGTGCACTTCGACGCGCGCGGCTGGCAGGCGGCACGAAACTCGAGTCCTTTCGTGTAATGATTTTTTCGAGCTGGGCGGACAGCGCCTGCGACGTCGTCGAGACGATGTCTTTGCGAGATTCCAAATCGTCGCGATCCAACGTCCCCTCCCAATGACTTTCGCCACGACTGGTTGCTCATCAGGCGTCATCACACCGACACCAAGCCATTGCGGCCGAACCTGAATATCAATCATAGGTTGCATATTGATGCAAGAAATGCTTCTGAGCAACAGTTTGATGATGCGACGTATGGTCCGCCGGACCGCAGACAGAGTCGCTTGCGCAGCAGATCGCGCTGCCTTTTTTGCCGCGGCTTTCAGCGTGCGCAGGAGGCCACAAATCCGTGGGAGCCACGAGGCGCGGCGTGTGTGCCGGATAGATCAGAGGCACACAAAATAAAAAGCCCGGCAAGGCACTGCCTTGCCGGGCTTCCGGTACGCGCATCAGCTCTTGATGAACGCCAGCAGATCCGGGTTGATCACATCCGCATGGGTGGTCAGCATGCCGTGCGGGAAGCCCGGATAGGTCTTCAGCGTGCCGTTCTTGAGCAGCTTCACCGACAGCGGTGCAGAGTCGGCATAAGGCACGATCTGGTCGTCATCGCCGTGCAAAACGAGCACCGGCACGTCGATCGCCTTCAGGTCTTCAGTGAAGTCGGTTTCCGAGAACGCCTTGATGCAATCATAGTGCGCCTTGGCGCCGCCGATCATGCCCTGCCGCCACCAGTTGTCGATCACGCCCTGATAGACCTTCGCACCCGGCCGATTGAAGCCGTAAAACGGACCGGCCGGGACATCGACATAGAACTGCGCGCGATTGGCCACCAGAGCAGCACGGAAACCGTCGAACACTTCGAGCGGAAGCCCGCCCGGATTGTTCTCGGTCTTGAGCATGATCGGCGGCACCGCGCTGACCAGCACCGCCTTGGCGACGCGTCCCTTCTTGGCCCGCGCGACGTAACGCGCGACTTCACCGCCACCGGTGGAATGGCCGATATGGACGGCATCCTTCAGATCGAGTTTGTCGGTGAGTTCGGCGACATCGGCGGCATAAGTGTCCATCTCGTTGCCTGTCGCAGTCTGGCTCGAACGGCCGTGACCACGGCGGTCGTGCGCAATGACGCGATAGCCCTGATTGAGGAAGAACATCATCTGGTTATCCCAGTCATCCGCGCTCAGCGGCCAGCCGTGATGAAACACGATCGGCTGCCCGGTGCCCCAATCCTTGTAGAAAATTTCAGTGCCGTCTTTGGTGGTGATGGTTCCCATGATCCAGACTCCTTTGAGTGGGTGGCAGGCAAGCGCGACTTCGAATTCGCAGCGGCTTATGCGGACAACCTGGCCGCTTTCCGCCTCTGCGCCGACGACGGTGAATAGACTAACGGGCCGCAAGTCTCTTGTACGTTTCGAATACAAAACCAAGATGTCGCCGAGCCGCCAACGGGGGACGACCAGCTGCATGCTATTCAGGCGGCAATGCTGAAGTTTCGGCATTGCGCTCTCCGCAAATTAATATACCAATAGTACAGTTATTAAATTTTGTCGAGCGGATCGCTTGTCGCACCCTCGGCAAACATCAACGGACCATCCGGAGCTGCAGCATGAATACGCCGAGCGACTACCAGATCTTCGAGGCGGGTGACGTGCTACTGCAATCCGGCCAGCGTCACCCTCGCCTGCAGCTTGCCTACAGGACCTACGGCACACTCAATGCTGCGAGGGATAACGTCATCCTCTATCCAACGTCGTTCGCCGCGCAGCATTACGACACCGAGTGGTTGATTGCGCCCGGAGCAGCCCTCGATCCCGAGCGCTACTTTATCGTCATCCCCAATCTGTTCGGCAACGGCCTGTCGTCGTCACCATCGAATTCAATGGAGGCCCTCGCAGGCGGTCCCTATCCGAACATCAGCTATCACGACGCGATCTCGATCCAGCACCGCCTTCTGACCGAGCAATTCGGCATCACGCGTCTGGCACTGGTCTATGGCTGGTCGATGGGTGGCATGCAGGCCTATCACTGGGCCGCCCGCTATCCAGACATGGTGGTACGCACGGCAGTGGTCTGCGGCAGCGCCCGATGTTCGCAGTTCAACACCGTATTTCTCGAAAGCGTGCGGGCCGCTCTGACCACCGACCCTGCCTTTGTCGATGGCCGCTTTGTTTCGAAACCATCAGTCGGCCTTCGCGCCATGGGGCGCGTCTATGCCGGCTGGGCGATGTCGCATGGCTTCTACCGCGATGAGCTCTGGCGTGAGACCGGTTTCACCTCACTGGACGACTATCTGACCCGGTCATGGGATGTCGCTTTCGCGCATCGTGACGCCAACAATCTGCTGGCCCAGCTCTGGACCTGGCAAAATGGCGATATCAGCCGCTGCGACGCATTCAGTGGCGACTTCCGGAAAGCCATGGCTGCCATCAAGGCACGCGTTCTGCTGATGCCTGGGCAGACCGACAATTATTTTCAGGTCGGCGACAACGAAGATGAACTCCCGTTGCTGATCAACGCATGCGCAGCCGAACTGTGTCCGATCCCCTCGCTGCACGGACACCGCGCCGGCAATCCCGTCAAGATTCCCGCCGATGCGGCCTTCATCAACACGAAGGTCTCCGCGCTGCTGGCAGCGCACGACTGAACGAAAGGCACTGACCAGATGACGATGGATGCAGTTGGCCATGGCAAGATCGAAACCCGCGCACTGACGCCTGCACAGTTGAAGGACCTGTCGGTTCGAGCCAATCTTCCGGGGCTCATTCGCGCGATCAGCCATTATGCCTTGATCGCCTTGGTAGGAACACTGATCTGGCAGGTCGCCACCCGCTACGGCGTGGTGTGGACGATCCCGCTGATCATCATCCAGGGCTATCTCATCGCCTTCCTGTTCATGGCGGTGCACGAGGCCGCGCACAAAACTGTGTTCACCAGCCGGCTGCTGAACGAGGCCCTTGGCCATGTCTCATCGCTGATGATCGTTCTGCCCTATGAACACTATGCGCTGTTTCACTGGGACCATCACCGTTTCACGCAGGATCCAGACCGCGACCCGGAGCTCGTCACAGCGACCATCCCGTCGTCGGACACCAGACTCGCGATCGCCTATACCGGCATCGTGCAACTGACCAACCGGATCCGCCTGCTGGTTCGGCGGGCCGTGACCGGACAAGCCGTCGCGCCGTGGATCCCGGAATCCAAGCAGAGCATGGTGGTGCGCGAAGCCCGCATCTATGCTCTCGTCTATCTTGCGCTGCTAATCGCTTCCATCGCGTTCTCGAGCATGATGCTGCTCTGGTGCTGGCTCGTCCCGCTTTATGTCGGCCAGCTATTCCTGCGGCCGTATCTCTATGCCGAGCACACTGGCTGCGAGCGTACCCGCAGTACCTATGAGAACACGCGCACGACCTATACCGACGCGCTAACGAAATGGTTCACATGGAACATGCCATTCCATGTCGAGCATCACGCCTATCCGTCGGTGCCCTTCCACGCATTGCCGAAACTCAATGTCCTCATCGACGAACGCATCGCGCATCGAGGTCAGGGCTACCGGGCCGTCACGCGCGAAACCTGGCGCTGGTTTCGCCGCGCGCGGCAAGACGGCATCTGATTATGGCGCCGACAGCACGGATTTGACGAGCTTGCGCGCATAGTCGGCTGTCAGCGGCCGAAATCCAAAGACATACTCATAAAACAGCGTGCCATAGATCCGATCATAGAGGTCCCCGGCCGACTCCGAAGCAATAATGCTGCCGTCCTTCTGGCCGTCCTTGATAATTGCCAGCGAGATGTCCCGGCGGATACCAAGGTAGCGTTCGGAGAAGATTTTCGCGGAACCGGTCCGCGAGATGCATTCGGCAATGACAGCGAGCTGTACCTTGCCGAAATCGCTGTTCAACGCCACGGCGTAGGCGGCGGCATGTTTCGTGATGCGCGTGAACGGATCGCCGCTCTCGGAAAGCGGCAGCATGGTGGACGCCTGCCGCAAGAATGCGTCGATCAGCACCGCTTCACGCGACGGCCACCATTTATAGATCGTCATTTTGGAGACGCCGGAGTCCCGCGCAATCGCGTCGATGGTCGTCGCAGCAAGCCCCTGGGCTGCCATCATGCGATAGGCGCTTTCCAGGATCGCGTCCTCGGTCTCGACCGATCGAGGACGACCTCGCCGCACCGGATTCACATCGGTCATCGTCGCAATATTTCTCTGTCGGCTGCCATACGTTCACTATATCTCGGACCAAGGCGATCAGGCAGAAAATTTGGCAAACCTATCGAATGCAAAGGTCGTTGTTAGTTTCGCGCCCCGAGCAGCTCATAGATCTGAACTTCCGCTGCGAACCCTTTCGGCTTGATCAGGGCGACGCGGCGAAACAGGAACAACGAGTCTACCCGCTCTTTGACGGCCTCACTGACCAGGACGCTCGTCCCGTAGTCCTTGTTCAGCGCCTCCAGCCGCGCTGCGAGATTCACCGTGGCTCCGAGCGCCGTGTAGTTCATGCGATCGGGTGACCCGATATTGCCGATCATGACGTCGCCCACATGCAGGCCAAACCGGGTCTTGTAGACCGGCCAGCCCTCGCGCTCGAATTCCTCGTTGAGCTTGCGATTGGCTTCGACGCAATCGAGCACGGCCGCACAGGCCTGTGCCACGTGGTTCGAATGTTCGATCGGCGCGTTCCAAAGTCCCATGACGGCATCGCCGATATATTTATCGACCGTGCCCTGATGAGTGGCGATGACGTCCGAGATCGCAGCGAAGTAGCGCGATGTGTAGAGCATGACCCGGGTCGGGTCCTCGTTCTCCGTCATCCCCGTGAAATTCTCGACATCCGTGAACAGGATGGTCGCCTCGCGGCGCTCTCCGCCCAATTGCATGGCCGTACCGGTTTCGACCAGTTGCTGAACCAGACGCTTGGGAACGAAATTCGAGAATGTCTGCACCAGCGTACGCATGGTGAAGACCGATCGGCCGAGATCGTCGATTTCGCGGATCGGCGAACGCAGTTGCGGCATCGACGAGAACCGGAAGCTCTGGATGCGGTCGACCTCGCGCGCCAGAATCCGCAGGGAGAGCGACAGTTTGTTGCCGATCCAGAATGCGATCGGTACGGCCGCTAGTACGAAACAGAATGCGAGAATGAAAAGCGTGCGCTTTTCTTGCTCGATTTCGGCATAGAACTCATCGAGCGGCGCAAAGAACCCGACCCGGAGATTGGCCGATCCTGCCATCTCTACGGGGCGGAACGCGGCAGCGTAAGCGCGCCCTGTGCTGTCAGTGAAAAATTGCTCCGCAACGCCGGTCTGACGCCACGCCTTGATCGCGGCCGTTGCGTTAATCGTATCGACGTCACTGAGCCGCGGAAGCTCGGACAGCTTGTTCGGAACGCTCGTGGCCTCCAACCACCTGGACATCTCGGGGTGCGCCAGCACCCGATCGGCATCGTCGAACAGATAGGCCACCCCCGAATGCCCAAGCTGCTGCTTGCGCAGCATGGCTTCAGCTTCACTCAGCAGAATATCGCCGGCCACGACACCCTGCTGTCCCTCCACGATAGGCATCCGCAGCGTATAGCCGATGTCACCGGTCTGATAGAAAATGTAGGGCTCGGTCAGCAGACTGGCGTTGGGCTCGAAGGCGCCGCGATACCACGGCCGAACGCGAGGATCGAAATCGACAGGTCCGGGCAGACTTGCCAGAGGCTGCAGCGCATCGTCGAGATAGGCGGTCGTGGTCTGAAGCGGTCCGAAATCGCCGGCCTTCACGATCGTGAACAGGCGAAATACGGCTCCGTCCGGCGCCCCGAAGCGCGCTTTCACCTCGGCTCCCGTTCGGTCGATCAGGTCCATTTCCAGGAATGAGCCGTCCTCATATCCCATATACAGACCGTAGAGCTGCTTGTTATTTCGCAGCATCGACGCCAGCAGGATGTTCAGCCGCGGGTTATTCTTTAGCTCCGCGGACTGGACCGATGTGATCCCCCGCAGAATATCCAGATTGTCGTGAACGCTCTTGAGCTGCGCATCGATGCGATCGGTCGCAGTCTGGGCGACTACGCTGAGATACGACGAAGCCGCCGTCCGGATGATCGTGTTGACCCTGCTGAAGCTGAGATAAACCAGTGCCAGGCCGACCGTAAGGACGACGCCGACGAACAGCGCAATGATTGACGTCCTGAAGCCAATCCGGAAACGCGATCTCGCCGGCACCGTCATCGCAGGATGCTCCACACGCCAGCCAATCTGGCACCGCATATCGACAGGCCAGACCTGGCTGCGCCGGACGGGAAGTCTCGCGGTATCATGATTCCGTCATGCGAGCGCAATTGGCGAGTATCTTTACGGTAAAGAAACCCGATCCGTGCTTACGACATCGGACAATGAACTCCCCTCGTCCAGTACGCTGGCTAACGCCACGAGCTGCGACGATTGCAATGCCTCAATAGCAACTGCATAATTGAAACAATTGACTATTCTGGCTGTCACTTAAGGAAATGAAGAATGACGGGCGCCGATCTGGGTGTGATCATCCGGCAGACTGCTAAACAGCAAAACAAGACACTGATGGCAGCCGTCAAGGCACAACGCGATCGCTATGCGGGCCTGGCCGCCAAAGCCAAGGACAAGACCGCCAAGGACCGTTTCAAGCAATTGGCGAAGGACGCGACGGAACAAGGCATGGCCGCCGCCAAGCGCCTTCAGATGTCCGCCGATAATGCCGCCGATAGCTATGCGCGATCGATGCGCAAGGCCGTTGAAGCACTTCAGATCGCAGAAGCAGCGCAAGCGATGAAGGCTCAGAGCGCCGAGAAGGACAAGGCCCCCAAGAAGGCCGCCCCCGCCAAGAAAACGGCTAAAAAGGCGAAGAAGCCAAAGAAGCGATGATGCAGGCACAGCCTCTGATACAGGCATAGCCTCGCGGGCTCGGCACGATCCGCGGCGGCGCGACAAGAGGCCCGGCTTGCGCCGGGGCTACATCAGTTGGCCGGCCCATATGTCAGGGCCGGCACAGCAAGACCAGCTATGAGACCTTGAGGTTCTCGGCAGACGTCTTGCCGCGATTTTCGACCAGATCGTATTCGATCGCCTGGTTTTCGTTGAGAGTGCTGAGGCCTGCGCGCTCGACAGCAGAGATGTGCACGAAGACATCCTTGTCGCCGACAGTCGGCTTGATGAAGCCATAGCCCTTGGTTGGGTTAAACCACTTGACGGTGCCCTTCTGCATCGTCTGTCTCCCGATCTAGATACAAAAAAGACGCGGCCACGCATGATGCGTGCCACGCCACAAGCGGGCTTCCCGGTGTCTGCTGAATGTCCTGCTCGCAAAACGCACAGTCGAACGGCCTAAATCCGATTGTGTGAGAATTCCAACATGAAAATTTTGGCTATGCAAGTCTTTGGCTTTTTGCGGCCGAGGTTTTGATACCATCGGCCGCGACCCTACCGCGTCCAAGCGTACCTATCGAAGACCGCTGATCGGATCCATGAGCAGGCGTGCTGGTTTGAAACATCGTCGGCCTGCCCTGCGTGAATGGTCATAACGCGATGAAAAGCGACACGAATCCGCTGTGGCAATCGCACAACAATACGCGTCAATCGCCACCGGAGACGCTCAATGCGCAGCGGCAATGCTCATGGGATCGCGTATGCTTTGCCGCGGTTGAACGGCACTGCAGCGACAATTTCGAAAAGAGTGACAATGCGCGATCCATCGCGATACGCCCGAACGGACAGGAGCCCGGCAGCCAACCGGCAACGTCGGACCGTTGTACTCGGCCTTGCCGTCACGCTTGTCGTTGTGCCTTCGCTCGCGTCTGCCCAGGTCGCACCGCCGCCTACCACGCCGCCCTCAACCACGCCGCCACCGGCGACACCGCCGCCAGCGGCCGCACCGATGCCCTCGTCGACCGACTTCAATGCCGGGCAATCCGCCGGCATCGCCATTGGCGATCTCGGTAGCCAGTTCCTGCGGCGCCTCGGCGATCAGGCAAGCTACGGCTTCAACCGCGCGTCGCGCACCAATCCCGGCGGCGGCGGCGCATCGGAGACCTCCGAAGCGCCACGCTTTCGAAGCTGGGCCGAACTCTATGGCGTCGGCGCTCACACCAGCTTGTTCGGGGACTTTGTCGGCGACAAGCGCCGGACCATCGGCGGCGTTGCCGGGATCGGCGCCCAGCTGATGCCGGGCGTCAATGTCGGGCTGTCGGTGGACCAGAGCCACACCACGATCGATGTTCCGCTAGCGTTGCAATCAGCGACGCTCGACCTCACGCAGATCGGCGTCAATGCGTCGGTCGACAAGGGTGCATGGACCTGGGCAATCGCGTTGGTGCACGGCTTCGGCGACATCAACTCGCGCCGCGACACGGGCCTGGGGTTCGCGAGCGCCGGCTACAATGCGCGGATCGACGGCGCGCTGACCGAGCTGAGCTATTTCTGGAGTTACGAACAGGCACGGATCGTGCCCAAGGCTGCCTTCGAATACACCCGCGCGACAACCGGCGCGATGCAGGAGCTTGGCGGCCTCAATCCTGTCAACGCAAGCGGCGCATCAGCCGAGCGCGCGCGCATCCTGATTGGCGCCGAAGTCGGGCATTATTGGATATTTGATCAGAAGATTCTGGATCTGTCGGGCTATGCCAAATTCGTCGACAACGTGCATCAGAGCTTCAGCAACGTTACCATCAGCCTCGGTGCCGAGAGCATCACCGTTCAGGGGATCGGCGAAAGCCAATACGGCGCAGATGCCGGCGCATCGGCGTCGCTGAGCCTTAGCAACACCGCACGTCTCTATCTCAATTATGACGGCAAGTTCCGCGCCTATTCGCAGTCCCACCAGGGAACGCTGGGTGTCGAATTCAAGTTCTAGAAACGACCGGGTTCCAGAAACAAAAAAGCGGGCGAAAGGCAAATGCCTCTCGCCCGCTTTTCGTTTTTATGGAGTTAGGCCGCCTGCTCGGCGTGCCCTGCCATGCTGCGACGACGCCATAGCGCGCCGATCGCCAAGACTACGAAGATGCCGGCCAGGCCGCAAAGGATCTCGCCACCCGGACCATTATTGGTGAAGCGGATACCGCTGCCGAGCGAGGCCATCACGCTGTCGAGGTTGGCGCCGAACGCACCGCCAAAAGCGCTGTGCAGCAGCGGCATGATCGCCGGATCGGTGGCGATGACTTCGCCCGCGACCCAACCAAGCAGTGCGGCACCAAGCCAGACCAACACAGGCATGCGGGTAAGCAGCGCCATGATCAGCGCCGCGCCGGCGACGATCAGCGGCACGCTGATCGCGAGGCCGAGGATCAGCAGCGGCACGCTGCCATTGGCCGCAGCAGCCACGGCGATAACGTTGTCGAGGCTCATCACGATATCGGCGACGACCACGATCTGCACAGCGGCCCACAGATGCGAAGCGGCCTTCACGCCGTCCTCTTCTTCCGGTTCGGGGACCAGCAGTTTGGCTGCGATGACGATAAGTGCGAGGCCGCCCACCAGCTTGAGATAGGGCAGCGCCATCAGCGAGGCGACGATACCGGTGAAGATGATACGGAGGATCACAGCGGCCGCGGCGCCGAGGATCATGCCCCACATGCGCTGCTTCGGCTCCAGGCCACGGCAGGCCAGTGCGATCACGAGGGCGTTGTCGCCGGAAAGCAGGACGTTGATCCAGATGATCTTGCCGACAGCGACCCAGAATGCGGGCTGCTGCATTTCGACCTGAAACTGAACGAAAACCGACTTGATCGTCGCCGGATCGAGAATATGCAGCAACCAGTCCACGGCGCGCCCCTTTGTTTGTTCGTTTTGATTGGAAAGGTCGGCGCGCCCCCGCGCGCCGACCGGTCGTCAATTCGGCCGGAAGTTTAGCCGACGATCTCGTTGCCTGAGAAGAACTGTGCGATCTCGATCGCCGCAGTTTCCAGAGCGTCCGAACCATGCACCGAGTTCTCGCCGATCGACTTCGCGTGAAGCTTGCGGATGGTACCGTCGGCAGCCTTCGATGGATCGGTCGCGCCCATCACGTCGCGATGCTTGAGGACGGCGTTCTCGCCTTCCAGAACCTGCACGACAACCGGACCCGAGGTCATGAAGTCCACCAGTTCACCGAAGAAGGGGCGTTCCTTGTGAACGGCGTAGAAGGTGCCGGCCTGTTCGCGGGTCATGCGAATACGCTTTTGCGCAACGATCCGCAGACCGGCCTTTTCGATCAGCGCGTTGATCGCACCGGTCAGATTACGCTCGGTCGCGTCGGGCTTCAGAATCGAAAAGGTACGCTCGATAGCCATGATTTATCCTTGAATAACAGTCGCTGGAAGATGGCGGCTTATATCGACGCTATCTGGGAACGGCAAGCGATCCGTCCAAATGTCGCAGGCCCCATTTTGCCAAGTCCGGCACTGAAAATAACCGCGATGTCATCAACATGAACCATTTCTGACAGGACTGGCTCGATCCGGTTCAGCTTTCCTCTCCTAGACTGCCTGCAATGACCCCGGCCAACGGCATTTGCCCCCGGCGCCATGTTCACGGCAGGCGCAACACGCGCCGTACCAGAGGAGATGAGAATGTTCCGCAAGATCGCACTGACTTTGGTTGCAGCGGCCTCATTGGGCGCCGCCGCGCTGGCTCCGACCTCGGCTTCTGCCTGGGGTGGCCACGGTGGATGGCACGGCGGTGGCTGGCATGGCGGCGGGTGGCATGGCGGATGGCATCGCGGCTGGGGCGGGCCCCGCTTCATCGGCGGGCCGGTATACGGCTATGGCGGCGGTGGATGTGTCGTTCGCCGGGTCGTTCCGACCCCGTGGGGTCCCCGTTGGCGGCTGGTCAATCGCTGCTACTGACGTTCCGCTAGCAGAAAATACCGCCCGGCCGCTCCCTCGGCCGGGCTTTTTCTTTGCGGATCCCATCGATTCATCGAATTTTGACTCAAACAGCCTCAAATCCATAAATCTTGAAACAATTTCGGCCCGCACGACTTGCCGTAGTGTCATTCAACTGCCACGAACACCGGAAAGACGATGCAGAACCAAATCACCAGGGATGGCGAAGAGCACATCGACCGCGCGACGAGCGCGGCGATCTGCAATGCCATCGGCGAACGGTTGCGCCGCGATATTGGTCCGGACGACGCACTGCCCTCTCATTTGCAGATGCTGGTCGATCAGATGCAGCGGCAGGACGAAAAGGGCGGCCGCTAACGGCAAAGTGCCACAAGCGCGTACCGTCCGTCGCAAATCGGGGTTGCCTTTGTGCGTCGCAGCGGTGACAACCCCGCATGCTTTCCATCACAGACATTTCGATCCGGATCGCCGGTCGCCTGCTCATTGAAGAGAGCACCGTACAGATCGCGCCGGGTGCCCGCGTGGGTTTCGTTGGACGTAACGGCGTCGGCAAATCGACGCTTTTTCACGCCATTCGCGGCGATCTGGCCACCGAAACCGGGAGTATCTCGATCCCGCCGCGCTGGCGTATCGGCAGCCTCGCCCAGGAGGCGCCTGACGGTCCCGAAAGCCTGATCACCGTCGTGCTGAAAGCGGATCTCGAGCGCGACGCACTCCTGAAGGAGGCAGAAACCGCTACCGACCCGGACCGGATCGCCGAGATCCAGACCCGCCTCGTCGATATCGATGCGCATTCAGCGCCTGCCCGCGCCGCAGCAATCCTGAGCGGCCTTGGCTTCTCGGCCGAAGCCCAGTTGCGCTCCTGTTCGGAATTCTCCGGCGGCTGGCGCATGCGTGTCGCGCTGGCTGCAACGCTGTTCTCGGCGCCGGATCTGTTGTTGCTGGACGAGCCGACCAACTATCTCGATCTCGAAGGCACGCTGTGGCTTGAGGACCATCTCGCGAACTATCCGCGAACGGTCATCGTCATCAGCCATGACCGCGATCTGCTCGATACGTCGGTCAACGAGATCCTACATCTCGATCGCGGCAAGCTCGTGCACTATCGCGGCACTTACTCCAATTACGAAGAGTTCCGCGCCAACAAGGAGGCGCTCGACGCTAAGAACATCAAGCGTCAGGAAGCCGAGCGCAAGCGGCTGCAGGACTTCGTCGACCGCTTCAAGGCCAAGGCCTCCAAGGCACGTCAGGCACAATCGCGTGTGAAGATGCTGGAGCGCATGAAGCCAATCTCGGCGCTGGTCACCCAAGACGTGCGCGAGATCGTCTTCCCTGCGCCCGAGAAGATCCTGTCGCCGCCGATTCTTGCGGTGGACAACGTCTCGGTCGGCTATGAGCCCGGAAAGCCGGTACTCAATCAGGTGACACTCCGGATCGATACCGAGGATCGCATTGCCCTGCTCGGCTCCAACGGCAACGGCAAGTCGACGCTGGTCAAGCTGCTGGCGAACAAGCTCAAGCCGTTTTCGGGATCGATCACACGCGCGGACAAGCTTTCGATTGCCTACTTCGCCCAGCATCAGCTCGACGAGCTCGTGATGGACAACTCCGTCTACGATCACGTGCGCAAGCTCATGCCGGACATGCCGGAATCGAAAATCCGCGCGCGCGCCGGCAATATCGGTTTTTCCGGCAAGGCCGCAGATACGGTCGTGAAGAGCCTGTCCGGCGGCGAAAAGGCACGTCTCCTGCTCGGGCTCGCGACTTTCTACGGTCCGAACATGATCATTCTGGACGAACCAACCAACCATCTCGATATCGACAGCCGCGCAGCGCTGGCCGAGGCGATCAACGAATTTCCCGGCGCAGTAATCATGGTCTCCCATGATCGCTACCTGATCGAAGCCTGCGCCGATCAGCTCTGGGTCGTCGCCGACCGTACGGTCACCAATTTCGACGGCGACCTCGACGACTATCGCAAGATCGTCATGCAAAGCCGGGGCACGCGCACGCCGGCACGCGACCGCGCCAGCACGGATCGCGAAAAGCTTGCTAAACCGAAAGAGCGGAAGATCCCGCTCAAGCAGCAGGTCGCAGACGCGGAAGCCGAGATGGAGCGCATCACCGGCATCATTGCCAAGATCGATACCGCATTGGCGTTGCCCGACCTCTTCAAGAAGGATCCGAAGCAAGCCACTCAACTCACCAAGGCGCGCGCGGCTGCGGCAGACGCATTGCAACGCGCCGAAGAGCAATGGCTGAACGCGAGTTCTCTGTACGAAGAAGCGAGCGGCTGAAAACGCAGCCGCCGCTTACTTCCAAATCTTCATGAAAAATCAGGTCGCGGCGCGCTTTTTAGCCTTCGGACGCGCGGTCTTGGGCTGCTCAACTTCCGGACCACGTTCAACCACGGTCAGACGGCCGGACGTAAATGTATAGATACCAGCGCGCGGACCACGCAGATAGGTCAGCACGGCAACGCGATCACCGCGCGGGTTGGTCGAGAGGCTGACATTGTCGGGCGCGCCTGCACCGCGCGCCACGTCGCATTCCGTGTGGCCAAGCGCCACGACGCCAGTTTGAACCGGCGCACCTGCGGTACCATCGGCAAGCGCGTTGGCATCACGCGGCGCCATGCCCGGACACGCACCGTCAGCGCTGATGAGATCCTGCGGACTGACCGCCTGCTCAGGCGACAGCGGCGGCGTCTCGATCGAAACATTCTTGATGAATACGCGACCTGGCTTGGAGAACCAGTCGGCATCCTTGGACAGCAGATCCGTGGAGAATGCGTCACCGCCCACGCCGGCGCAGCCAGCAAGCAATGGCGCAGCAAGCAGCAGCACGAGCAGACCGTTTCGATGAAGCTTTTCTTGTCGCACGATTACGCAACCCCAAGACAGGCGATAAGCGCCTGTAACATCATTCATTTGCGGCACCACCATGACACAGCGGTGGATACCGGTGAGGAAATCTACAATTATCATTAATTGCAGCAGATCGCCAATCGGCAGCTAATTCTTGCGCTGCCACCGACCGCGTTCATCGGTCTGCCAGTAAGTGGCGGTAAAGCCCCTCGCCTTGCAGTCAGTCCAGGCTGCTCGCGCTGCAGCGAGCGCATCGGCATCATCGCCGTTGAATACCAGCACCATACGCTCATAACCGTCGGCATCTGCCGGCACCGCCGCGCTGTCCACAAGGAACCGGACCTGGGCACGATTGGGATTGCCCTCTTCTATCGCGAGAATGATCGGTTGATCTGCAGCGTCTGCCACACGCCAGGTGGCGTGTGGCAGAAATGAATCGTCACGATAGGTCCACAGATGCGCATCGAGCGCATCGGCACGTTCTTCTGATGTAGATTGCACGACGACACGCCAGCCGCGCTCGAGCGACTTCTCGAGCAGCGGCGGCAGCACGCTCTCCAGCGTCATGTTCTGCAGGTGATAGAACAGGACCTCGGTCATCGTGTCGGACTACTTCTTCGCCTCGTAATAGTCGGCAACAAGCCGATCCAGCAGCCGCACGCCGTAACCCGAACCCCAGCTCTGATTAATCTCGGTCTTCGGCGCACCCATGGCGGTGCCGGCGATATCGAGATGCGCCCACGGCGTATCGTCGACGAAACGCTGCAGGAACTGCGCAGCAGTGATCGAGCCGCCATTGCGCGTGCCGGTGTTCTTCATGTCGGCGAATTGCGAGTCGATTTGCTTGTCGTATTCCGGACCGAGCGGCATCCGCCAGACACGTTCGCCGGTGGCCTGCCCGACGGTGGACAGACGCTCTGCGAGTTCGTCATTGTTCGAGAACATGCCAGCATATTCGGTCCCGAGCGCGACCATGATCGCACCGGTCAGCGTCGCCAGATCGACCATGAATTTCGGCTTGAACTTCTTCGCCACATACCAAAGCACATCAGCCAGTACGAGGCGGCCTTCAGCGTCGGTGTTGATGATTTCGATGGTCTGACCGGACATCGATGTCACGATGTCGCCTGGACGCTGCGCGTTGCCGTCCGGCATGTTTTCGACGATGCCGATGGCGCCAACCACATTGACCTTGGCCTTGCGGCCGGCGAGCGCATGCATCAGGCCAACGACGCAGGCTGCGCCGCCCATGTCGCCCTTCATGTCTTCCATGCTGCCGGCCGGCTTGATGGAGATGCCACCTGTATCGAAGGTCACGCCCTTGCCGATAAAGGCGACGGGCTGCTCGCCCTTCTTGCCACCGTTCCAGCGCATCACCACCATACGGCCGGGACGCACAGACCCTTGGGACACGCCAAGCAGCGCGCCCATGCCAAGCTTGGTCATCGCCTTGACGTCGAGCACTTCGACCGTGACGCCGAGCTTCTTTAACTCACCGGCGCGGCGCGCAAATTCGGCGGGAAACAGCACGTTTGGCGGCTCGTTCACGAGTTCGCGGGCCAGCACGACACCATTGACGATATGATTGCCCGGCGCAAAGGCCTTCTTGGCCGCGGCGACGTCGCTGACGGCCAACGAAACCGCGACATTGCCTGACGCCTCGTCAGTATCCTTCTTTTTGGTTTTGTAACGATCGAACTTGTAGGCGCGCAGCAGTACACCAGAGGCGACCGATGCCGCCTGCTCCGCCGTCATAGGCCCCGAAGCCAACTCTGCGATGACGGTCACCGCCTCGTTGCTGGTGCCGACCTTCCCGGCGAGCACGCCACCGAATTTCAACAGGTCGGTTTCCTTGAGATCAGCCAGCTTGCCGGTACCGATCACGATGAGACGCGACGCCTTGATGCCGTCAGGGGCAAGAATGTCGAGCGCTGATGCACTTTTGCCCTTGAACTTGCTGGTCCCGGCCGCGCGTTTCACAGTCGTCGCCGCGTCCCCCAGGGCCTTGGTGGCGGCAGGGCCGAATTTCAATGCTTCATCACAGAACACCACGAGAACACCGCGCACGGCAGTGGCAAACGGAACAAAGCCGACCTTGACGGCGTCGGACATGGCAAATTCCTCCAGAAGAATCAGGCTGTCGCAGGGGTCGGCGCGGAATCCGGTCAGTGCGGCGGGGTTCAAGTGTTTTGTTGTCGTCGCAGCGCGAACCGTCAAGACGGGTTCTGACCGAAACCGCCAAGGATCGATAGTTTTATCGATAGTTTCTTGTGTCCCCCGAGGGAAACCAAACCGCACGTAACCCACGATTCGGGTATTGCCTGTGTCCGAATGGGCCGACTCTGGCCTTAGCTGACGGCCTTGCCAACGAATGGGCCTTACCGACTGGCCCAGTTCCTCGCCACCACGCGAGTTGCGGGGCATTTCAGTGGCCCGAGGGACACATCGGGCACATAATTAACCATATCTTGAGCGAGCCATCCCCCGGCCATTTTGTTGACCAATCAAAGGGATGCTAAGTGAGGTGATGGACTTCTGAAGATCGCAGCATGTCCTTGGGGGTCTCCCGCGCGGAGATTGGACATACAGGCGGCTTTAACCACCGGAACGGGGATTGATCGGACCAATGGGGTCTATCGACAGGTATATCTTCCGCACGACGCTGGCGTCGTTTGCGGTGGTTCTGGTCAGCCTGACGGGCGTGATCTGGATCACGCAGGCGCTGCGCGGAATCGACCTGATGACGAGCCAGGGTCAGACTATTCTGACGTTCCTCGGCGTCACCAGCCTTGCGATTCCCGTTCTCGTTCTGATCATTGCTCCGATCGCCCTGATGATCGCGGTGTCCCACACCCTGACCAAGCTCGCCACCGATTCCGAAATCATCGTGATGAATGCCGCCGGCCTGTCGCCGCAACGGCTGTTTCGTCCCTTCCTGTTCGCGACAATCGTCGTATCGCTGCTCGTGGCTTTCATTGGCTCATATCTGGCACCGGACGGCATGCGCCGGCTGAAGCGCTGGGACGCCGAGATCACCGCCGACGTGTTGGCGAATATCCTGCAGCCAGGCCGCTTCGCGCAGCTCGACCAGAACCTGACCATCCGCGTCCGGGAGCGTCAGCCCGGCGGATTACTGGTGGGCATCTTCGTGGACGATCGCCGCGACCCAAAGGAGCGCGTCACCATCATTGCCGACCATGGCACGGTGCTGAAAAACAAGGATGGTTCATTCCTGATCCTGGAAGACGGCAATCTGCAGCGCTTCGAAACCGGCAAGACCGACCCCGCCATGGTGGCGTTCGGCCGTTATGCTTTCGATATGTCGAAATTCTCTAATCGCAGCCAGGACGTTACCTACGGAATTCGTGAACGTTATCTCTGGGAATTGACGGCGCCGCCCGTGGATGACCCGCTTTACAAGCAGGTGCCGCGGCAGTTCAGCGCCGAGATGCACGACCGCCTGATGGCGCCGATCTATCCGCTGGCCTTTGCCGCCCTGACCTTCGCATTCCTGGGCTCGCCACGGACCACGCGGCAGAGCCGCAACTTCTCGATGGGCAGCGCGATTGCCGCAGTGTTCGGCCTGCGCATGGCGGGCTTTGCCTGCTCCGTCGTGGCAGCGAAATCGGACTTCGCCGCACCGCTTCAATATGCCCTGCTGGCCGCCGCGATCGGCGTCAGCTTCTGGATCATCTCTGCCGGGATCGTGGTGGAACCGCCGGCGAAGCTGGTGGAAGCAATCAACAGATCCAACGAGCGGTTGTTGCGCCTCTTCCGACGGCCAGCCGCCGCATGAGCATGATCACCAACACCATTGGCAGATATTTCGCCGGTCGCTTCCTGGTGGCGGCCTTGGGCGTGTTCACCAGCATCTTCATGCTGCTGGTGCTGGTCGATTACATTGAGATGGTCAGGCGCACCTCCGGGCTGGCCTCGGCCTCCGCTCTGATGGTGGCACAGACGTCGCTGTACCGGGTGCCTCAGTTGCTTGAGAAGATGATGCCGTTTTGCATCCTGATCGGTGCCATGACCTGTTATCTCGCGCTGTCGCGGCGGCTCGAACTGGTGGTCGCCCGCGCCGCCGGCGTCTCGGCCTGGCAGTTTATTTCCCCTGCGCTGGCCAGCGCCCTCGTCCTGGGTGTGCTGGCGACCGTGGGCTACAATCCCCTGTCGGCCAATCTGCGCGAGGAATCGAAGCGGATGGAGGCTCAGATGTTCGGCGATGCGCCGGGCGGCGGCGTCCAGGACGCTTCCGGCTTCTGGATCAACCAGGTCAATCGCGAGGGTCAATCCATCATCAATGCTGCCCGCAGCGAGCAGCAGGGCGTCCGCCTGACAGGCCTGACCGTGTTCCGGTTCGACACAGAATCCCAGTTCAAGGAACGGGTCGAGGCCCGCGAAGCATCGCTGGAGCCCGGTCGCTGGCTGTTCAAGGGCGTGCGCCGCTACACTCTCGATTCGCCCATGGTCGAGCAGGACAGCATGTACCTGGCCACGACCCTCACCCCACTGCAGGTCAGAAACAGTTTTTCGACCCCCGAAACAGTGTCATTTTGGCAACTTCCTTCGTATATCAAATCCTCCGAGAGTTCGGGTTTCGCGACGGCCGGGTACCGCTTGCAGTATCATAAGCTTATCGCACAGCCATTTTTGCTGGTTGCGATGGTGATGCTGGCCGCTTCCGTGAGCCTGAGGTTCTTTCGGATGGGCGGTGTCCAGAAGATGGTTTTGAGTGGCGTGGGCGCAGGCTTTCTGCTCTACGTTCTGTCGAAAGTTACGGAAGATTTGAGCAAGGCTGAGTTGATGCATCCGATTGCTGCGGCGTGGCTGCCTGTGTGTGTGGGCGGCCTCACCGGCTTTTTGGCCTTGTTGTACCAGGAGGACGGGTAGTGGCTGTGTTTGCCGCCCTCCGTGAACAGGCATTTGATTGGAAGCTGCGCATGACCATGCGCGGCGACCGGTTCTGCACGTCTGGCGTACTGGCCCCGGTTCTCGCAACCGTTTTGGGTCTCGCGACTGCGTTTGGCGTCGCGGCGACCACGCCGGCAGCCGCCCAGAGTTTCACCTACAATCGCCCCGCCACCCGGCCGAAGCCGCCCCCTGCCGCCCAGACCGGGCAGATGCTGGTGCAGGCCACCGAGGTCAATTACGACTATAACAACTCGCGCGTCGCCGCAGTGGGCAGCGTGCAGATGTATTACAACGGCACGTCCGTCGAGGCCGACAAGGTCATCTACGACCAGAAGACCAAGCGCCTGCATGCCGAAGGCAATGTCCGGATGACGGACGCCGACGGCAAGATCACCTATGCCAACCTGCTCGACCTCAGCGACGACTACCGCGACGGTTTCGTGGACTCGCTTCGTGTCGATACTGCGGATGCGACCCGCATGGCCGCGACACGCGCCGAGCGCACCGCCGGCAACTACACTGTGTTCCAGAACGGTGTGTACACAGCCTGTGCCGCCTGTAAGGAAGATCCGAAGAAGCCGCCGCTTTGGCAGGTCAAGGGTGCCCGCGTCATCCACGACCAGACCGAAAAGATGATGTATTTCGAGGACGCCCGGATCGAGTTCTTCGGCGTGCCCCTCGCCTACGTCCCGTATTTCTCGACGCCCGATCCAACGGTGAAGCGCAAGACCGGCTTCCTGATGCCGTCGCCCTCGAACAACACCAACTATGGTTTCGGTATCGAGACCCCGTTCTACTGGGCGATCGCCCCCGATTACGATGCGACGATCTCACCGCGGTATATGACCAAACAGGGCCTGTTGCTCCAGGGTGAATTCCGCCAGCGACTGATGGACGGCTCCTACCAGATCCGCGCCTATGGCATTAACCAGCAGGATCGGAATGCATATGCCAACACGGTCGGCGACAAGGACTGGCGCGGCGGTGTCGAGTCCAAGGGCCAGTTCGCATTGAACGACAAATGGGTGTGGGGCTGGGATGCAGTCGCACTCAGCGATTACAACTTCCTGCAGGATTACCGGCTGTCGATGTACCGGGATCCCTATGCCTCGTTTTTGAACCTGCAGACGGAAGCCGTTTCGCAGCTCTATCTGACGGGCGTCGGCAAGCGCAGCTTCTTCGATGCACGCACGATCTACTATCTGAGCTTCTCCGGTAATCAGAGCCAGGTTCCAGTCATTCACCCGGTGATCGATTACAACAATGTGCTCAACCAGAACATTCTGGGCGGCGAGTTCAGCTACAAGTTCAACATGACCAGCCTGAGCCGTGATCAGGCCTCATTCGCGCCGATCACGTCTCTCGCCAATACCAACGGCTTGTGCAATCTGACTTCTGCAGATCCTCTCGCGAGGACGCCAACAAACTGCCTGATGAACGGCATTCCTGGCACCTATACTCGCGTGACTGGTGAAGCACAGTGGCGCCGTTCCTATACGGACTCGTTCGGCCAGATCTTCACGCCGTTCGCGATCCTGCGCGTCGATGCGATCGACGCCTCGATCTCGAACCAGCCCGGCGTCTCCAACTTCCTGCCGACAGGCGACACGACCGCGCTGCGGGTGATGCCGACCGTAGGCCTCGAATATCGCTATCCGTTCATCAACGTTCAGCCGTGGGGCACCACGACACTTGAGCCGATCGCTCAGGTCATCATTCGTCCGAACGAAACCTACGCCGGTAAGTTGCCGAACGAAGACGCGCAGAGCATGAGCTTCGACGCGAGCAATCTGTTCAGCGTCAACAAGTTCTCCGGTTACGACCGTGTCGAAGGCGGCGGCCGGGCCAATGTTGGCGTGCAGGCCACCACGCAGTTCGACCGTGGCGGCTCCGTCAAAGTCCTGTTCGGCCAGTCCTATCAGCTGTTCGGCCTGAACTCGTTCGCTGTCGCCGATACGACCAACACCGGCGTCAACTCGGGACTGGCCACCTCGCGGTCCGACTACGTCGCCAGCTTGGCCTATTCGCCGAACCGCACCTATACGGTCAGTACCCGTGCTCGTATCGACGAAGCGACCGGCAATATTTCGCGCTTTGAGGCGGAGGGGCGCGCGAGCTTCGACCGCTGGTCGGTCAGCCTGATGTATGGCAACTACGCTCCGCAGGCGGAGTTGGGCTACCTCACCCGCCGCGAAGGTCTCCTCGGCACCGGCTCGATCAAACTGGCATCGAACTGGGTGGTCACCGGTGGCGCGCGCTGGGATCTCGAGGCCAACAAGATCAACCAGTATACGGTCGGCGCGGGCTATGTGGACGACTGTTTCGTGCTCGGCGTCAATTATGTCACGTCCTACAACTACGTGAGTAACCTGAGCACGCCACCAGTCCTCAGCCATACATTCATGTTCCAGATTGGCCTGCGGACAATTGGCAATACCACGTCTGCGAGCGGAACCGGCGGCACTTACTAATATCGGTTCTCTGTGCCGTGAAATCTCCGTTTTCCATAGCGATGTATGCGAATTCTGCTTTGACGAGAGCTTTGACACCGCGGTTTTGACAATGATGGGTACGATGATTTCCGGACGCGTTCTGCAAGCCACTTTGGCAACGGCAGTCACCATTCTCATTTGCGCGGGATCGCCGGCTCGGGCCCAGTCCGTCGCTGTCATGGTGAACGGCGAGCCCATCACCAATTTCGATATCGAACAGCGCACCAAGTTGAATGCGCTGTCGGGTTCGAAAACGAATAGCCGGCAGGACGTGATCGACGAATTGATCAGCGAGAAGGTGAAGATCAAGGAAGGCAAGAAATACAGTGTCGATCCCGGTGCCTCGGAAGTCGATGGTGCATTTCAGAACATGAGCTCGCGCATGCGTCTCACGCCGGACCAGCTGGTGCAGTCGCTGGCTTCCAAGGGCATCCGCCCGGACACGCTGAAGAGCCGTTTGAAGGCCGACATGGTCTGGAACGCCATCGTCCGTGGGCGCTTCAAGCAGAGCCTGCAGGTCGGCGAAAAGGAAGTGGATGCAGCCGTCCAGAGCGCCGGCGGCGACGCCATGACCGAAGCATTCGAGTATCAGATGCGGCCGGTCGTGCTGGTCGTGCCCCGCGGTGCAGCGTCCGGCATGATGGAAGCGCGGCACAAGGAAGCCGAAGGGCTGCGCGAGCGCATCCAGAGCTGCGAAGACGCCAACCGCACCTTCAAGTCGATGCAGAATGCGACGATCCGCGATACCGTGGTCAAGACCTCCGCCGATCTGCCGCCGTCGCTGCGAGAATTGCTCGACAAGACCCCGATCGGACGTCTCACCCCTCCGGAAGTGACCCGCCAGGGCATCGAAATGGTGGCGCTGTGCGCGCGCAAGCCTACCAAGGTCGACACGCCAAAGAAACGCGAAGTCCGGGACAAGATGTTTGCCGAGAAATTCGAGGCGAAGTCGAAATCCTATCTGCAGGATTTGCGCAAGGCGGCGATGATCGAATATCGCTAGTTCCGATCCGGCTTAGGCCGCGACTGGCTTAGGGCGGCACCATGACCAAACCTCTTGCGCTGACATTGGGTGAACCAGCCGGCATCGGCCCGGACATTGCCATCGCTGCCTGGCTGCGTCGGCACGAACTCGACCTGCCCCCGTTCTACCTGCTTGGCGACCGTAACTTCATGGCTGAACGCGCCAGGACGCTCGGCCTGGACATCACGCTGGCCGATGCAACGCCCGCCAGTGCCGCCCAGACGTTCCCTGACGCATTGCCGGTGGTGTCGATCGGGCAGACGGTAACTGCGCCTCCACGCCGTCCTGACGCTTCCAGCGCGCCGGCAGCCGTCGCCTCGATCCGTCAGGCCGTCGCGGATGTGGAAGCCGGCCACGCCAGCGCCGTCGTCACCAATCCGATCGCCAAGAGCGTGCTCTACCGAGCAGGCTTCACCCATCCCGGTCACACCGAATTTCTCGCCGAGCTCGCCGCTCACGACGGCAAGGTCCCGTTGCCGGTGATGCTGCTGTGGTCGCCCGAACTGGCCGTGGTGCCGGTCACGATCCATGTCTCGCTGCGTGATGCCATTGCCCAACTAAGTGGCCCGCTGATCACTGCCACCGCTCGCATCGTGGTCAACGACATGAAGACCCGTTTCGGCATCAAGCGGCCGCGACTGGCAATTGCTGGCCTTAATCCGCATGCCGGCGAAGATGGCTCGATGGGGGATGAGGAGCAGGCCTTCATCATGCACGCGGTCACCGTACTGCAGAACGAAGGCATCGACGCACGCGGGCCTTTGTCCTCCGACACCATGTTCCATCCTGCGGCCCGCGCGACCTATGACTGTGCGATCTGCATGTATCACGATCAGGCCCTGATCCCGATCAAGACCATCGCCTTCGATGAGGGCGTCAACGTCACCCTCGGCCTGCCCTTCATTCGCACCTCGCCCGATCACGGCACCGCGTTCAACATCGCTGGCACCGGAAAGGCCAATCCGTCGAGCCTGATCGCCGCGCTCAAACTCGCAGCCCGCATGGCCGCGACGCAATCCGCATGAGCACGATCGACGATCTGCCGCCGCTGCGTGACGTCATCAAACGTTTCGATCTGCAGGCGCGCAAATCGCTCGGCCAGAATTTTCTGCTCGATCTCAATCTCACCGCACGCATCGCACGCGCCGCCGGCCCTTTGGAGGATTGCACGGTCATCGAGGTTGGTCCCGGCCCCGGCGGCCTCACCCGTGCATTGCTGGCGACGGGCGCCAGGCGCGTCATCGCCGTCGAGCGTGACGAGCGCGCGCTCGGCCCGCTCAAGGAAATCGCCGCGCGCTATCCTGGCCGGCTCGAGATCGTGATCGGCGACGCACAGACCTTCGATCCCCGCCCGATGCTCGCAGGCGAGCGCGCCAGGATCGTCGCCAACCTGCCCTATAATATCGGCACGCAGCTCCTGATCGACTGGCTATGCACGGAGCCGTGGCCGCCCTGGTACGACATGATGGTGCTGATGTTCCAGCGCGAGGTCGCAGAACGCATCGTCGCTGTCGAAGATGAAGAAGCCTATGGCCGGCTCGGTGTACTCTCCAACTGGCGCGCCGAAACCAAAATCCTGTTCGACATCTCGCCGGCCGCCTTCACGCCGCCCCCGAAGGTGACGTCATCGGTCGTACGCCTTGTTCCCCGTGCGGAGCCCGAGGCCTGCGAGCGTCGCCTGCTGGAACAGGTGGCGGCCGCGGCCTTCAACCAACGCCGCAAGATGCTGCGACAGAGCCTGAAGTCGCTCGGTGTCGAGCCGGAGCGATTGACCGCCGCCGCCGGTATCGACGTCACGCGACGTGCAGAGACTGTACCGGTGTCAGGTTTTGTCGCAATGGCGCGCGAATTGTCCGAGATCCGGAAATCCAAGAGCGTTACGCCGACGCCTTGATCTCTTGCGCCGGGCTCCTGATCGCAGCCCACATGAAACATGTGCAGGCGAGTGCCACGAACAGCGGCAGCCCATGCGTCAGTCCCTGCATCGCAGCGCCGGCGAATACCGGGCCGATCAGCGCACCAGCGCCCCACATCAGTCCCATTGCAGCATAGATGCCAACCAGCTGGCTGCCGCTGAAGCGGCTGCCAACGATGGTCAGCATGATCGTGTAGATTCCAACAAACACACCGCCCCACACAAACAGCAAGGGATAGGTGGTCCATGGCGACAACAACGCCCATGGCCAGATCAACGCGCCGATCACCGCCAGTCCTGCCAGGGCGATGATCATGCGACGTCGGTCGAGTTTATCGCCGAGCCAGCCGATCGGCAGTTGCAGCACGATGGCACCGACCATCATGCACGACATCAATTGCGTCGCTTCGGTCTCAAGCCAACCGAGCTTGACGGCATAGAGCGCGAGGAACGACAGCCCGGCGCTTTCCACTGCGGCATGCAGGACCGTTGCCGCCATCGCAATTGGCGCCAGCACGATGAAACGCAGCGGATTGGCATCCGCGGGTTCATCGAACACCGGCTGTGTCATTCCTGGCGTCGCCAGACACATCAGGGCGAGGATCGAGAATCCTGCGCCGATCCAATAGGCAGTCCCGCCCTGCGTCCCCACAAGCGACAGCGTAAGTGGACCAAGCGCGAAGCCTACCGAGAGCGCGGCAGTATAGGCCGCCATGGCGCGGGCCCGTGTCGCGTCGGTGCTCAGGCTGTTCAGCCATGTTTCTGACATCACGAACAGCGTTTCAGACGCAGCGCCAAGCACGATACGGAGGGGAAACCAGAGCCAGATCGACGGCACGGCCGGAAACAGCACGAGCACCACGGCGGCGACGGCAAGCGCACCGATCACCATACGCCGCATGCCGACATAGGCGGCAAACCTTGGCAGCACAAATGCCATTGCCAGCACGCCGACCGCATGCATCGCGGCATTCGCCCCGATGAATGTGTCGGACGAGCCGCGTTCTGCCAGATCCAGCGCAATCAACGCTGCACTGAGGCTGTAAGTCAGCCCGAAGATCATCGCAGCCATGATCACCGCGGCGCGCGACCAAAGCGTGGAACCGGATACGGAACCGATTGAAGGCTGCATGCGTAACCCCACAGTGAACGCAGAGCTCCTCGCATAAAAACATTAATCATCCGCTGGCTATATTTGCCCGGAAAACCGGGATCATGGGCAACCGATGATACGACTGCTGCTACTCCTGCTGGGCGCGGAAGTGGTGCAACGCCGCTGGCGATTGCTGCTCGCGATCGGTGCGCTGTGGGCGGTCTTAGGCCTCGCTATCGTGATCGACGCGTTCGATGGTAGCACGATCGTGCGCCCTCACTATTTCGGCTACCTGCTGCTGTTGGAAGGCATTGTCAGCCTGCTGGCTGCCCTGCTTGCCGTCACGCGCCGGCCATACCAGTTCGCCAAGGCCGTTATCCTGATCGTACCAGCTATCATCATTGTCGCGCAGCCGCGTCACTCCAACCTGCTGATCGCGATGCTGCTGGGCGGCGTATTGCTGCTCGACGGCAGCGCACGCATCGTCAGTGCCTGGGTGGTGCGCTTCGAGAACTGGCGGATGGCCATCGGTGCAGGCGCGGTCGAACTCGTGCTGGCCGCGACCACATTGGAGCCTTGGCCGACCTGGTACGAAGGCACGATCGGGTTCAACATCGGCGCACTTCTCATTGTGTCCGGGGTAAGCACCACGCTGCTTGCCAATCGATTGCGACGACTACCATCGGATGCACCTATCTCGATGCTGGTGGGTGGCACCTTTCCCACCGCATTGTGGGTGCCTGCCACGCCGGACGATGCCGGCAAGGACGATCTCATCGTGCATGTCTGGACCCCCACAGGTCCCGGCCGTAGCGCACGGCGTCGGCCATTGGTGGATCGCTACATCGCAGCCGTCGATGCCAATGGCATCGTCTCCACCGGGCATGCGGCACTTGAGCTCGCGCCCAATGTCTATATCAGCCACTACCCCGCCGTCGAAATCGATCGCGCACCGGACGAGTTCGGCCGCGTGCTGCGCGCTGGCATCGAGAACGACCTGCCCGGCCGTTTCCAGCCGAGCTATGCTGAGGAAGCACAGGGATGGTGCGAGGCCACTGAACATATTCGTTTCACGCGCATCGACCGTGTCCGCGTCCGCCACTTCTGGCGCACCTACCGCGTTGATACGACCTACAACCTCACCAGCCGCAATTGCTCGACCGCGGTAGCGCACGCACTCGATGCCGCGCTCGAAGGTGTGCTTGGACGCACCGAGCGGCCGTGGCGCGCATTTTTCCGGGCCGCCGTCACGCCCGAGTTATGGGCCGCGGGCGTCTTGCGACAGCGCGCCGAAGCGATGGCCTGGACACCCGGATTGGTCCTCGACTATGCGCGGCTATTGCAGGTGGTGGTCGAACCCGCGCCGGAACAGGTCTCCCCTGACTGGTCGCGCCTGAGACGGCTCAGCATCCGCCGCGCAGCACGGGCCCGCGCACGCGTGACGTGACTTCCGCACGCGGCGATCTGGATGCGCAGGTGCGAACTTGGCGCTCTTGGGCACCCTTGAACTCGTCCCCATCCTGTGATTGCTAGGATGCAACGAAGTCTAGGGAAAAACAAAATGGCAATGATGAAGCGCCAGTCACTGGTGAAATTCGACGCTCCGCTCTGCGAAACCATCGTCGACACACCGAAGCCGCAAGGCAGGGAAGTGCTGGTCCGCATCGAATGCTGCGGGCTCTGTCACTCAGACCTGCACATCCAGGATGGCTACGCAGATCTCGGCGGCGGCAAGAAGCTCGACACCACGCGCGGCATGACCCTGCCCTTCACACTCGGCCACGAAATCGCGGGGATTGTCGATGAAATCGGTCCCGATGGCGATCAATCGCTGATCGGCAAGAAGAAAGCCGTATTCCCCTGGATCGGCTGCGGCAAGTGCCGCGATTGTCTCGCTGGCGATGAGAACCTTTGCACCAAGAACCGCTTCCTTGGGGTAGCGCTCGACGGCGGCTTCGCGACGCATGTGCTGGTGCCGGACGAGAAGTATCTGCTCGATTACGATCCGCTGCCGATCAACATGGCGGCAACGCTGATGTGTTCGGGCATTACCGCTTACGGCGCACTTAAGCGCCTGGTCGATCGTCCGCGGCAGCGTAATCTGCTGCTGGTCGGTCTCGGCGGTGTCGGCATGGCCGGCCTCGCGCTTGCACAGGCCATGTTCAAGCAGCCGATCTCGGTCGCCGATCTCAACCCCGCCGCACGCGAGGCCGCGCTGAAGAACGGCGCAGCCTTCGCTTACGATCCGGCCGAGCCCGATGTCGCCAGGCGCATGGTGAAGGAAAATGACGGCGGCTTCGATGGCGTGGTCGACTTTGCCGGCAACGACAAATCCATGAACTTCGCCGTGGCCACGGTGGCGCGCGGAGGCAAGATCGTGGTGTCCGGCCTGATGGGTGGTGAGTTCAGCCTGCCCATGGTGCAATGGATCTACAAGCGCATGACCGTCGAAGGCTTCATGGTCGGCACGCTTGAGGAAGCGAAGGAGCTGATGGCACTGGCTCGCGCCGGCAAACTAAAGCCCACGCCGATGAAGGCGGAGCCGATGGGCGATGCACAGAAATGGATCGACCAATTGCGCGCCGGCAAGGTCGTCGGCCGGATCATGCTGACCAACTGAATTAGAGCTCTGGCCCGGATTGCGCTTCATGCGATCCGGGCCAGGATATGTCCCTGCACCGGCCGCTGGACGGCCAGCAAGCAATGAGCTTCCGGCTGTCCCGCTACGACTTCCGCTGTGGGCGCATCGCCTCGCCGATGGCCACGACGATTGCGCAGATCGCGACCAGCACGATCGAGGCAGCGGACGCGGCCGGGAGATCGGTGCCCGTCTCCGAGATCTTGCTGTAGAGCACCAGCGGCAGGATATTCACCCGCGTGCCGGCCAGCGCCAGCGCCGTACCATAAGCGCCGACGGCAACGGCCGCGGTCAGGCAATAGGCTGCGATCAGGCTCGGCAGGATCTGCGGTAACATCACCTCGATCAGCGTCTGGACACTCCCCGCACCGAGCGAGCGCGAGGCCAGCATCTGGTTGCGATCGAAATTGCTGATCGCCGGCAGCACGATCAGGACGACGCGCGGTACCAGATAATAGGAATAGGCCAGTCCCAGTCCCACCGGTGAGAAGATGAAGCCGCCGATCACCGCGGGATCGAAACCGAGTTTGGCCAGCAACAATGTCACGAAGCCGGCGCGGCCGAGCAGAAGGATAAAACCATAGGCGACGATCAGCCCGGAAAATGTCAGTGGCAGCGAAATCGCGATCAGCGCTGCCGTCCGCAGACCCGGCGCGAAACGCGCCAGCGCAAGTGCCACGCAGAAGCCGACTACGAGCGAGAACAGCGGCGCCACGGTGCCCAGCACCATCGTCCCGCGCAAGCCGTTCCAGAACACCGGATCGCTCGCCAGTCGGCCGAAGGCGCTGCCGCCGTCCACGAAGGCGCCGACCAGCACCGCGCAAACCGGGATCAGGAAGAACAATCCCAGCACCACGCTGCCGGGTACGGCAAAGGCAGCCAGCATGGATGTCGGAACGCGCGCGCTCATCGTGATCCTTGTTGCAGCATGACGAAGACGCGATCCCCGCGCTGACGCGAGGATCGCCGTCGATTTAGCTTACTGGCCGAGGACAGCCTTGGCCCAGCCGGCATCGATCTCGGCCTTCTTGGCCGTGGCCTTGGCGATATCCATCGCCTGCACCTGCGGCGCGGCCGGCATCTTGTCGGCAACGCTCGGCGGCAGGCTCACGCCAGGCACCGCCGGACGCACATAGCCCTCGGCAAAGATCTTCTGGCCTTCATCGCTCATGATGAAGTTGAGCCAGAGCTTGCCGGCATTCGGGTTCGGGCCGTTCTTCACCAGCGAGATTGCGTAAGGTGCAGCGGCCGATGCTTCCTTGGGAATGACGACGGACACGCCATCGCCGAGACCATCAGTAAACTTCGCCTTCAGGCCGTCGTTCTCGTAACCGATCCAGATCGGGATCTCGCCCTTCAGGAACTGCGCGTAAGGCGTGGTGCCGACCGTGCGCAGCACATTGCCGGCCTTGGTCAGCTTGCCGAGATAGTCGATGCCCGGCGCGACATTGTCCATGCTACCGCCATTGCCGAACGCCGCGGCGAAGGCGACGACCTGGCCCTGCCCGGTAGAGCGCGGATCCTGATACACGATGGCGTTCTTGTATTCCGGCTTCAGGAGATCGGCCCAGCTTTGCGGCACGTTCTTGACCAGCTTGTTGTTGACCAGGAAGGCCACACTGAGCGTGTGGATGGTGAACCAGCGGCCTTCGGTCTCGCGCAGCGGCTCCGCGAGCTTGTCGAAATTCACCGGCTTGAAACCGTCGACAACGCCAGCCTTGGCGGCATCGAGCGCGGAGGCTGCGAAGTAATAAGCCGTATCGGCCTGCGGACGATTGCGCGCCTTGTCGAGCGCAACGACGGTCGCGGCCGAACCAAGGTCATTATAAACCATCTCGACGCCGGGATAGCGCTTCTGGAAGGCCTTGAACTGATTGGCCCAGTTGGCCCAGGTCGGCCCGGTATCGAACGACACGACGAGCCCTTCCTTGCGGGCGGCTTCGTACAGCACCTTCTCGCCGGCATAGAGTTCGGCGCCTTCGAAGGCCCATGCAGCCGGGCTAATGCTGAAGGTCAGAGAAGCTGCGGCAACGCCGCTCAGAAACTTGCGTCGGTTCATGTCGATCTCCTTTATGAGGTCGGGGGAAGAAGGCGGATAGCATCGTGCGGGATGGTCACGCCGGTGATCGGCCCGCGCAGATGGGTTTCGAGACGGATGGCGCCGCCGGCGACGGCCATATCGATGCGTCTGACGGGACCTAGATAGCGGTCGGCCGACATGCTGCCCGCGAAGCAGCATGGATTGCTCGCGTCGACCGGCCCGGTGATGGGCTCGACGCGCTCGGGTCGTACAAACACGGTGACCTTCGTGCCAATGCTCTTGCCCTGCGTGTCGCAGGCCAGCGTGCCAATCGGCGTCGTCACCATGCCGTCGCCAGTCACACTGCCGGGCCACAGATTGGATTGTCCCACAAAGGCCGCGACACTGGCATCGGCCGGCGTCTCATAGAGTTCGCGCGGCGTGCCGATCTGTACGATGCGGCCGTCGCGCATCATCACGACCTTGTCGGCAATCGACAGCGCCTCTTCCTGATCATGCGTCACCAATAGCGTCGCAATGCCGGCCTGGCGCTGCACGCGCAGAATTTCGTCGCGCATTTCCAACCGCAATCCCGCATCGAGCGCCGACAGCGGCTCATCGAGCAGAAGACCTTGCGGCTCGAACACCAGCGCGCGCGCCAGCGCGACGCGTTGCTGCTGACCGCCCGACAATTCCGCTGGATAGTCTTCCGCGCGTTTGCCCATGCCGACACGTCCGAGCATCTCGATGGCTCGCGCGCGCCGTTCCTGTTTGGCGATACCGCGCACCTTCAGCGGATAGGCGATGTTTTCCCAAAGCCGCATATGCGGGAACAACGCATAGTTCTGAAACACGACACCCAGACGACGCGCCTCGGGCAGTGACGCGCCGACGTCCTTGCCATCGATCAGGATGCGCCCGGTGTCAGGCTTGAGGAAGCCCGCCAGCAATTTCAAAATCGTCGACTTGCCCGACCCCGACGCGCCGATGATGGCCAGCAATTCGCCGCGGCCAATCTCCAGGGCAATGTCGAACACACCAGTGCTCGTGCCGGGATAGCTATAGCTCACTTGATCGTATCGCAGCGTCACGCGCCTGCCCCCACTTTACGCCGGCCGGTGACCCGCGCCGTCAACCCGCTGGTCAGCGATGCGATCATCGCAAGCCCAAGCAATACGACGGTGGCCGCGCAGGCAAAGCCCGTCGCGCCGTAGAACGCCTGCAGCAGCACCACAGGATAGGTGCGCGACAGAAAGCCCGAGACCAGATTGGATAGTTGAAATTCACCGATCGACAGCGCCGCCACTGTCAGCATGCAGGACAGCAGGCTCGTATGCAGTTGGGGCAGTGTCACGTCCCAGATGCGTGCCGGAAACGACGCACCGAGCGTTGCGGCCGCGTGCTCGTATTCGGCAAGCCCGAGCTGATCCATATCAGCTACCAGCGCCGTCACCGTATAGGGCAGCGTCAATACGAGGTGCCCCGCCGCCAGTAGCCAGAAGCTGCCGAGCCACGGCAATGCATCCGACGAGAAGACGAGGATGAAGCCGAAAGCGAGAACCAGCTCGGGCACGGCAATCGGCATCAGCGTGACGATCCGCGCCGCAAGCCGCACACCACCCCGCGCGCCGGCGTGAATGGCGTAAGCCAACGGCAGTCCGATCAGGATGTTGAGAAGGCAGGTGGTCGCGACGATCTTCAGGCTGGTGGTGAAAGCGCGGCGAAAGCTCGGATCGCCAGCAACTTCCTGATACCAGCGCCAGGTGAAACCCGACGGCAGAAGCGTGCCGCTCCAGACTTCTCCGAAAGAACCGACGAACAGTAACAGGATGGGCGCCGCGAGAAAAATCAGATAGGCGATCGCGACGAACGGCACGAGCCATGTCCCCTGTCAGATGTGATGCTGAAGTCAGCGCCTCAGTATAACGGCGGCATATCAGTTTTATGACAGGGTGACAAAGTTATGCATTTGCGAGAATGCGTGCTGCAATGCGAGCGATGACGCCGTCGACATCGGCGACGCGCTCGACCGTATTCACCTCTGGCGCATCGGCCATCGCCAACACCAAGCGATTGAACTGTAGTCCGAGCGCCATCTCCGAGAGTGTGCCAACGCCGCCGCCGATCGCGACCAGCACGAGACATGCCCGCGCGATAATTGCATTGCGTGCCGGGCCGATGCCCGTCGCGATGGGAATGGCCACATAGGGATTGGCTGCGTGCCACTCTTCATCGGGGAGCAGACCGACGGGCATACCGCCCTCTTGCGCGTGGCCCTTGCATGCAGCTTCCATCACGCCGTTCTTGCCGCCGCACAACAGTTGCAGACCATGGCGCGCCAATGCTGCGCCCATCTGTTCGGCGAGATCGCGTTGCGCCTGCGTCGCCTCGCGCGGCCCGATGATGCCGATCGGCACACGGCGCAGCTTGTGCGTTGCCGCAAGCCGCAGCAGCGCCTCGGAAGCCGTTACGGCTTCCCCGCCCTGCTCCACCGCGGCGTCTCGCCACTTCAACGCCAGCGGATCGAATACCCGTGCGCCATCGCTGAGCTGCTGCGTGCGCTCATTCCAGAACAATGCCTGCATGGTATTAGCCTTCGAGTTCTTGCTGCAGCCCACGCACGAAGGACGTCAGTCCGGTACGACGCTCGCGCTTCAGACGTTCGGCCTTGAGGATCGACTGCACCTCGCTATAGGCCTCCTCCACATTGTGATTGATGACAATGTAGTCGTATTCGGCCCAGTGGCTCATCTCGTGGCTGGCGCGGCTCATGCGCCCGCGGATCACTTCGTCGGAGTCTTGCGCACGCGTATGCAGGCGCTTTTCCAGATCGGCTGCCGAGGGCGGCAGGATAAAGACGCTGACGACGTCGGCCCGCGCCTTCTCGCGCAATTGCTGCGTACCCTGCCAGTCGATATCGAACAGCACGTCATTGCCAGCCGAGAGCGCGGCTTCCACCGGTGCGCGCGGCGTGCCGTAACGGTTATCGAACACGGTGGCCCATTCGAGCAATTCGTTGCTCTTGGCCATTTTCTCGAAGCGCGGCTTGTCGACAAACATGTAGTCCTTGCCGTCGACCTCCCCCGGGCGCATCTGCCGCGTCGTCGCCGACACGGACAATTGCAGTCCCGGCATCCGATCGATCAGCAGCCGCGTCAATGTCGTCTTGCCGGCACCTGATGGTGATGACAGCACGAACATCAATCCGCGCCGTTCGACTCCATCAAAGCCAGCTTCTTCAGAATTTTGGCTGCCCCCGGACATGGTCACTCCAGATTCTGTACCTGTTCGCGGAATTGCTCGACCACGTTCTTCATCTCGAGGCCGGTGCTGGTCAATTCCAGATCATTGGATTTCGAGCAGCAGGTGTTGACCTCGCGGTTGAACTCCTGCGCCAGAAAATCAAGCCGGCGGCCGACCGGCCCGCCTTTCTTGATCATCTCGCGCGACTGCGAAATGTGCGACGCGATACGGTCGAGTTCTTCGCGGATGTCGGCCTTGGTCGCCATCATCAGCGCTTCCTGGTTCAGCCGATCAGAATCGAAACGATCAGAGGCTTCCAGCAGCGTCGCGATCTGTTCGGCAAGGCGCGCGCGAATGGCGTCCGGCTTGCGGCCCGGTGCGGCCTCGGCCTTCTTCGACAGCGTCTCGATCTCGCTCAGACGCTGGGACAGGAGTTCGCCGAGCGTCGTGCCCTCGCGCTTGCGCATCGCGGCCAGCGCAGTGAGCGCCTCTTCAAACGCTGCAGAGACGGCAGCCTTCGCCGCCTTGTCCTCGGCCTCATCCACCTCGGGCTCAACTACTTCGATGACACCCTTGATATTCATCAATCCATCGACGCTCGGCGCGACGGCGTCGATCTTTCCGGCGAGTTCGGCGGCAATGCGCAGCACCGAATTCAGCACCTCTTCGTTGATCTTCACGGTCGAGGCTGCGTTGCTGCGCTTAACGGTGAGGTTCGCGTAAACGGTCCCCCGCGACAGAACTTCGGTCGCGCGCTTGCGGGCAACCGCCTCAACTTCGTCGAAGCCCGGGGGCATCCGGAAGCGCAGATCGAAGCCCTTGGCATTGACGGACTTCAGCTCCCACTCGAAGCTGTAAGGCCCGCTGGTGCCGTGGCTTCGCGCAAAGCCGGTCATGCTCGACAACGCCATCGCGGAACGTCTCCAAAAATACGAGTAAGATTCGCAAGGCGCGAACCGGCTCAGGTTAGGGCCTTTTCAGGCCAAGGGGAATTCGACACGGAATTCAGCGCAGGCTTGGTAGTACGGCCTATTGCTGAACAACCGGCGGTGTACCCGTCGACTGTGCAGCGCCCTGACGGGCCGGAGCGGCTGGCGCAGGGGCCGTACGGGCACGCTGCTTGGCAGGCGCGGCGGGTCTCGTCGGGCTTGTACCGGTCGCTGCAGCGGGATCCGTGGGAGCTCCGGCAGGCGCAGCGGCGGCCTCTTCCGGCGGCTCGACGGCGTCGTTCTGGACGGCCTTCTCCATTGCGCGCAGCTTGCTGACGTTCTTCTGATGCGCGTCGTAGGTTTCGGTGAAGGTGTGACCGCCGGTGCCGTCGGCTACGAAGAACAGGTCGCGGGTGCGTGCCGGATTGGCAGTCGCCTCGAGCGAAGCGCGACCCGGATTGGCGATCGGGCCCGGCGGCAGGCCTTCCACCACATAGGTGTTGTAGGGCGACGGCTGCTGGATCTCGCTGCGCTTGATCGGACGACCCAATGTGCCCTTTCCGCCAACGATGCCATAGATGATCGTCGGATCGGACTGCAGCTTCATCTTCTGGCGCAGACGGTTGGCGAACACCGCGGCCACGCGGCTGCGCTCATCGGCGCGGCCGGTTTCCTTCTCGACGATCGAGGCGAGCGTCACCAGTTGCTCCGGCGTCTTTGCCGGAATGTCGACGTTACGGCGCTCCCAGACCTCGGCCAGGACGCGCTTCTGCAATTGCTGCATGCGCTGGATCACCTGGTCGCGCGGCGTGCCACGGGGGAATTTGTAGGTCTCGGGCAACAACGTGCCCTCGCGCGGCATTTCGCGGATCGAGCCGGTGAAGATGTCATTATCGGTCAAACGCGCAACGATCTGCTCGGAGGTCAGGCCTTCGGGGATCGTGATGGAGTGTTGCACAACCTTGCCTTCGACGATGGTGCCGATGACGTCGCGCAGATTGGCGTTCTTCTGGAACAGATACTCGCCGGGCTTCAGTTCGGAGCTGGCTTTCAGCGCAAACACAGCGCCGATGAAAACCCAACGATTCGCAGAGATCACGCCTTCGCGCAGCAGTGCTTCAGCAATGTCGCCCTTGCCCGCGCGCGCGGGGATATTGACGACCTTCTCTTCCTGCAGCGGTCCCGGCGCTTCGAGCGCCTGGCGACCATAGACGTAGGCGCCACCTGCACCGAGCATGGCGATGATGATGATGGTGATGATGGCATTGCCGGCAACCACGAGCGGATTGCGCGCATGATCGGAACGCTTCGGCGGCGGCGGAACCTGCTCCGGCTCCAGCGCAGCACGCGGACTCCTCGGCGAAATGGGCGGCCTCTCACTCATCGATAGTACCTGATCCTGTCGGTTCAATCGTGACGGGGACAAACACGATCCCCGTCAATAGCATACGCCCAGTGTAGGAATTTGCGCGGAATACGGCGAAACGGTGGAGGTTCTCTAACCAGCCACGCGCTGCAGGATCACGGACGCATTAGTACCGCCGAAACCGAATGAATTCGACAACGCAATATTGATCTCGCGCTTGCGCGGGGTCAACGCGACAAGATCGATCGCGGTTTCCACCGACGGATTGTCGAGATTGATCGTCGGCGGCGCGATGTTATCCCGAATCGCAAGCACGCAGAAGATGGCCTCGACCGCACCGGCCGCACCGAGCAGATGGCCGATCGACGACTTCGTCGACGACATCGACACTTTCGAGGCGGCATTGCCGAGCAGGCGCTGAACCGCGCCCAGTTCGATCTCATCGCCGAGCGGCGTCGAAGTGCCATGCGCGTTAATGTAGTCGATGTCAGCCGCGGAAATGCCGGCACGCTTCATCGCGGCGCTCATGCTGCGGAAACCGCCGTCGCCATCCGGGCTCGGTGACGTGATGTGATAGGCGTCGCCCGACATGCCGTAGCCAATGATTTCGGCATAGATGCGCGCGCCGCGCGCCTTGGCGTGCTCGTACTCCTCGAGCACGACGACACCGGCGCCCTCGCCCATGACGAAGCCATCGCGGTCCTTGTCGTAAGGCCGTGACGCCTTCTCGGGCGCTTCGTTGAAGTTGGTCGACAGCGCGCGTGCGGCCGCGAAGCCGGCCATCGCCAAACGGCTGATCGGCGACTCGGTGCCGCCGGCGACCATGACGTCGGCATCGCCGAGCGCGATCAGACGGCTGGCATCGCCGATCGCGTGCGCGCCGGTCGAACATGCCGTGACGACAGAGTGATTGGGGCCCTTGAGGCCGTGCTCGATCGAAACATAGCCCGAAGCGAGATTGATCAATCGGCCGGGAATGAAGAACGGTGACACCTTGCGCGGGCCGCGTTCTTTCAGAAGCAATGCGGTATCGGCAATGCCGGACAGACCACCGATGCCGGAGCCGATCATCACGCCGGTGGCGCAGCGATCGTCCTCATTGTCGGGGTGCCAGTTGGCATCGTCGAGCGCCTGCTTGGCGGCACACATCGCATAGATGATGAAGTCGTCGACCTTGCGCTGGTCTTTCGGCTCCATCCACTGGTCGGGATTGAAGGTATCGCCCGTGCCGTCACCGCGCGGAATCACGCAGGCGATCTGGCTGGTGAGATCGGATACATCGAATGTATCGATGCGCTTTGCTCCGCTCTCACCGTTGAGGATGCGCTTCCAGGTCGGCTCGACGCCGCAGCCAAGTGGCGACACCATGCCAAGGCCTGTGACGACCACCCGCCTCATTGTCGTACCTCCGCGGCCCATGCTTGAGCCGCCCATCTTTGAGTCAATGCGTCTTGAGCAAATACCTGCGCTTCACAGCAAGAAGCCGGTGGACCGCAAAACCGCAATCCGTCCGGCTTCAAAATGTGCCGCGCGAAAGCGTCAGCTCTTTGCGTTCTTCTCGAGAAACTTGGTGGCATCGCCGACGGTCAGAATCGTCTCGGCGGCGTCGTCCGGAATTTCGCAGCCGAACTCTTCTTCGAACGCCATCACGAGCTCGACAGTATCAAGGCTGTCAGCGCCGAGATCATCGATGAAGCTCGCGGCATCGACCACCTTCTCGGGTTCGACACCAAGGTGTTCGACCACGATCTTCTTCACTCGCTCGCCAATCTCGCTCATCTTCAACCTCGTAATTGTTACATTGGGCCCGTCCGCAGACGATACGAGCCATCGTGGAGCGTTTAACTCGTTAAACCTTGCGCAGTTGCGCGTCTTAAGGATTGACCCCGTCGTCCCGGACGGAGCCTCGCGAAAACGGCAGGCTCGTCCCCGCCAATATACAGGGTTTCAAATTCCTGCAATGGCCTTCTTTGCCCCACCGTAGAGGCTTCGGTTACCATACTTCATTTGGCTTGACCACATAGCCCGGTGACCGTCCAAACCTCAATTAAATCACGGCGTTGGGGTTCCCCAACGCTTAAATCATCGCCATGCCGCCATTGACATGAATCGTCTGTCCGGTGACGTAAGCCGCCTCATTTGAGCTCAGATAGACCGCCGCTGCCGCAATATCTTCCGGCGAGCCGAGACGCCCTGCCGGCACCTTGGTCAGAATCGTTTCGCGCTGCTTGTCATTCAGCACATCGGTCATCGGCGTTGCGATGAATCCGGGTGCGATGCAATTGGCCGTTACATTGCGTTTGGCGTATTCCGCACCCAGCGTCTTCATCATGCCGATCAGGCCGGCTTTCGCCGCGGTGTAATTCCCCTGCCCGGGATTTCCGGTGACGCCGACCACCGAAGTGATCGCAATGATGCGGCCGAAGCGCTTGCGCATCATCAGTTTGGTGGCAGCGCGTGCAAGGCGAAAGGTTGCGGTCAGATTGACGTTGATAACGTCGTCCCAATCCTCATCCTTGAGCTGTACGAACAGATTGTCGCGGGTGATGCCGGCATTGCTGACGAGAATGTCGAGCTGGCCCATGGCCTTCTCCGCTGATGGCACCAACTCCTCGACCTCAGCGGCGTTGGAAAGATTGCACGGCAGCACATGCGTGCGATCACCGAGCTTCGCGGCCAGCGTCTCCAGAACCGCCTTGCGCGTTCCGGACAGCGCCACCGTCGCGCCCTGAGCGTGCAGAGCCGTGGCGATGGCTTCGCCGATGCCGCCGGTCGCGCCGGTCACCAGCGCCGTCTTGCCTGTCAAATCGAACATCTTGTCTTCTCCTCTGGCCGCTTACGCCGAACGCGCTGCTGCGAGCGCATCCTTGGCGGCGGCAATATCATTGGGTCCTCCGACGGCGACACCGACGGCGCCTTCGGCAATACGTTTGACGAGTCCGCTCAGCACCTTGCCGGAGCCGACTTCAAGAAAGCGGGTCACGCCCTGGCCTGCCATATAGGATACGCATTCGCGCCAGCGCACGGTGCCGGTGACCTGCTCGACCAGGCGGCGGCGGATTTCATCGGGATCCGAGATAGGGGCGGCCAATACGTTGGACACCAGCGGCACTGCAGGCTTGTTGATCGTGACCTTGGCCAGCGCCTCAGCCATCACGTCGGCGGCGGGCTGCATCAGGCTGCAATGGAACGGCGCCGACACCGGCAGCAGCATCGCGCGCTTGGCGCCCTTGGTCTTGGCGATTTCCAGCGCGCGTTCGACCGCAGCCTTGTTGCCGGACACGACCACCTGACCACCGCCATTGTCGTTGGCGGCGTGACAGACTTCGCCCTGCGCAGCTTCTTCAGCCACGGCCACGGCAGTCTCGTAATCAAGGCCGAGCAACGCAGCCATGGCGCCGACGCCCACCGGCACGGCCTTCTGCATGGCCAGACCGCGGGTCCGCAGCAGGCGTGCCGCGTCTGTAACGGAGAGGCTTCCGGCCGCGGCCAACGCCGAATATTCGCCGAGCGAGTGGCCCGCCACGAAAGCGGCATCCCCGGCCAGCGAGATACCAGCCTCGGCCTCGAGTACCCGCATGGTCGCCAGCGACACCGCCATCAGGGCCGGCTGGGCGTTTTCGGTCAATTGCAGGGTTTCGGCCGGGCCATCCCAGATAATGCCGGTCAACTTCTCATTCAGGGCCGAATCGACCTCGTCGAACACGGCTTTGGCGGCGGGAAATGAATCCGCCAGCGCCTTGCCCATGCCGACAGCCTGGGAACCCTGCCCCGGAAATGTAAATGCTGCGGTCATTGACGCCCCGTCATGTTTTTTGGCTTAAAGTCATGCAAACGTGCGCCGTAAGACACTGGCCTGACCTGGAATGTCAAGTTGCAGCACCCGGGAAGAACCCAGAATCCGGGTTCCCGCCCCTCTCCGGAATCCCGGCATTTACCCCCTGTTTCGCTTGCCATTGCCCGGAAAATCCGTATAAGGCTCCGATCTGCAGATCCCGGCCGGGAGCTGAACGGACGGTCACAGCAAAATCACACACAGGTTTGTTGAGATAGGGCCAGTCGGTCCGTCGTCCCGTGCTCCCGCCTTCTGAGCAATATCGAGTCCTTTCCATAAGGGTTCGAAGGGCTTGCCGCCGGGAAACGCGCTAACCTTGGAAAGGACAGCCATGCCTCTTTATGAGCATGTATTTCTCGCACGTCAGGATGCGAGCGCACAGCAGGTCGAAGACCTCACCACCCAGTTTACGGGCATCGTCGAAGGTCTCGGCGGCAAGGTCGTGAAGATGGAAAACTGGGGCGTACGCTCCCTGACCTATCGCATGAACAAAAATCGTAAGGCGCACTTTGTGCTCCTGAACATCGACGCTCCGTCGGCGGCCGTGACCGAAGTCGAGCGCCAGGAGCGGATCAGCGAAGACGTCATCCGTTACCTGACCGTCCGCGTCGAAGAGCACGAGGAAGGCCCATCAGCCATGATGCGTAAGGCCGATCGCGATCGTGAGCGCGACGACCGTGGTGGTGGCTTCCGTGGTGACCGCGAAGGCGGTTTCCGTGGCGACCGTGAAGGTGGTGGTTTCCGTGGCGACCGTGGTCCGCGCCGTTCGCGCGACGACGAAGCAGCGGTTGAGGAGTAAGAATAATGGCTGAAGCTGGTGCACGTCGTCCGTTTTTCCGCCGCCGCAAGACCTGCCCGTTCACGGGTCCGAACGCGCCGAAGATCGACTACAAGGATTCCAAGTTGCTGATGCGTTACGTCTCCGAGCGCGGCAAGATCGTGCCGAGCCGCATCACTGCCGTCTCCGCCAAGAAGCAGCGTGAACTCGCCCGCGCCATCAAGCGCTCGCGTTTCCTCGGCCTGCTGCCCTACGTTATCCGCTAAGGCGGTTTTCGGCCGGCGGCCTCGCGCCGCCGGTCGTTTCTATTTCTCATAAGGCTTCCGGGTCGTCCGGTCGCCGATGGTTGGGGCTTAGAGCCTCTAACCGCTCGAAGGGGGCGGGACAGCTGATGATCGCAAGTCTTCTCATCGCGTTTGCCGCCGGCGCTGCCTCAGCGCTGATGTTCGCCTCGATCATTTCGGGCGCGTTGATTTCCCTTTTGCTGTTCTATCTCGCGCCGCTGCCATTGATGGTGGCTGGTCTCGGCTGGGGCCCGACCACCGCTGCCATCGGCGGCATCGCGGCCGCCACCTCCCTCGGCCTGCTGTTCGGCATGCCTTATCTCGCCGCCTTCGTCTTCACCGTGGCGCTGCCCGCCTGGTGGCTCGGACATCTGGCGTTGCTTGGCCGCCCCGTTGTTGCGGAAGTGCCCGGCGCAAATGGCGCCGCCACAACGCCGCCCGTGGTCGAATGGTATCCGGTCGGCCGCATACTGCTATGGACGGCAGGTTTCGCCGCTTTCACCACCATGGGCGCACTACTGACTCTTGGCACTGATGGCGACACCATCGTCTCATCGCTGCGACGCGCTTTGACACGCATCCTGGGATCGCGCGGCGGTGCTGGCGACTCTGAACAGGTCATCAATGCGCTGGTGACGATCGCTCCGGCGGCGGCCGCCATCGTCGCGATCATGACGCTGACGCTCAATCTCTGGCTTGCCGGCCGCATCACCGTAACATCGGGACGGCTGAATCGGCCGTGGCCCGAACTGAAATCCGCAGCGTTGCCGCCGATGACGATGGTCGCGCTGTGTCTGGCCATCGCGCTGTCCTTCATGGGCGGCATTGTCGGCATCTTTTCGCAGATCGTCACCTCGGCGCTGATGATGGCCTATGCCCTCACCGGCTTCGCTGCGCTGCATACGCTGACCATGGGCATGAAGAGCCGTGTGATGGTGCTCGGCCTGACCTACGCCATGGTGCTCGTCCTCGGCTGGCCGATCCTCACCATGGTTGGCCTCGGCCTCGCCGATGCCTTCTTCGGATTTCGCCAACGTTTTCTCGCACGCAGGCCACCGTCATCGACGGTGGTCTGACCAACTTACCTCAACACCTACTCAACATTTAAAGGAGAACGATCATGGAAGTCATTTTGCTCGAACGCGTCGCCAAGCTCGGCCAGATGGGCGAAGTCGTCCGCGTCAAGGACGGCTACGGCCGCAACTTTCTGCTGAAGCGTGGCAAGGCGCTGCGCGCCACCGCCGACAACCGCGCCAAGTACGACGGCATGAAGGCTGATCTCGAAGCCAACAACATCAAGGCCAAGGCGGAAGCCACCAAGGTTGCCGAGAAGATCGACGGCCGCAACGTCGTCGTCATCCGTCAGGCATCGGAAACCGGCCAGCTGTTCGGCTCGGTGTCGGTGCGCGACATCATCGCGACCTTCGAAGCCGATGGCGTCACCTTCGCCCGCAGCCAGGTTCTGCTCGACGCGCCGATCAAGACCATCGGCCAGCACGCGATCTCGATCGCCGTGCATCCGGAAGTCGAAGTCAGCGTCAGCGTCACCGTTGCCCGTTCGGCCGACGAAGCCGAGCGCATCAACCGCGGCGAAGACATCTCGAGCCGTCAGGAAGATCAGGACGCAGCCGCCGAGGCTCTCGCCGCCGCCGGCGAGTTCTTCGATCCCGACGCACAGGGCAACGCCGAAGAAGACAACGGCTGATCCCATCCGCGAGAGCTTCTGCTCAAACGAGAAAAGCCCGGCCAATCTGGCCGGGCTTTTTTTGTTCGGTCGTTCGAACGGCGACTGATGGTCTACTGCGAGATTGGCGGCAACGGCGGGCCTGACGAGGCAGGAGGCGCCGGTGGTGCAGCAGACGCCGGAGGCGGTGGCGGCGGCGCAGCAGGAGCCGGTGAAGCTGCAGGTGCCGGGGCTGCAGGGGCCGGCGCTGGCGGAGCTGCGGCTGGCGGAGGCGTTGGAGCTGCAGGTGCCGGGGTCGGCACCGCTGCAGGCGGAGACGCAGGAGCCACAGGTGCGGGAGTCGGTGCTGCTGCGGGCGGAGACGCAGGGGCTGCCGGCGCAGGAGGCGCGGGCTCGGCTGGCACCGGACGGCTTTCACCTTCAGGCGCCTTCGGTGCCGGCGTAACCGACGGAACGGGATCCGAACGAAGTGGAGGCGTCTCAGGCTTGGCTTCGGGCTTCGCCTCGGGTTTGCTTTCTTCAGCGGGCTTCGCCGCGGGCTCAGTCCTGGCAGGCTCGGTCCTGGCAGGCTCCGGCCTTGGCTCAGCCTTCGGCTCAGTCTTGGGTTCGACCTTGGGCTCGTCCTTCACAGGTTCGGCCTTCGGCGGCTCTTCCTGATGGCGGCGGCCCTTCTTCCCGAGCTTCTGCTTCTGTGCAGGACGCTCCGCCTCCGCGGCAGCAGGCGACGGCGCGTCCGCAGGCTTCGCCGCATCCGGCCTGGCATCTGGATTCTCTGCCGTCGGTCGTGCCTGCCGCTTGGCATTGCGGCCCTGGCGCGTGCCAGGCTCGGCCTGAGCTGGCGCAACATCGGCATCGGGCTTCGCGGCCTCCTGCGGGCGTAGCCGGCGGCCGGGTGGCGTTGCCTCCGGCGGCGCAGCACCGGGCCTGGCATCGGCCGGGGCTGGCTTCTGCTCGGTCGAGAGCTCACGGCCCTGACGCGTCAGGTTATCCCCGGCAGGGCGGCGGTCGGCCGCCCCGTTGGACACGACATAAGCGGCCATCGACGCCGCCATATCTGTACTTGTGGTGTAGTGCTGGCGCAGGAAGGTCGGCAGCGCACCGGGCGCCACGGTCTTCAACAGCCCGCGCGGACTTTTATGGCAGACGGCACAGCCGCCTGCGAAAATCTGGGAGGGTGACTTTCCGGCTTCAAGATTTTGGGCCTGTACCGGGACTGCCGCGAAGCTAATCAGGAGCATCACCGTCGCTAAACTGAGCGCTCGGCTCAACATTTCAATCTCCTGATGTGGCTGGCTTAATCACGCGGATCACCTTGTATCCGATTGTGACGTGAATGGAAGCATCGACATATCGCAACGATGTGATCGGAACAATCGGGATGGCCGCATTGCAGCGTGCGCATTGGCACAGGCGGTGCACCACTACTATCATCTACCTGAGAGCTAAGGAGACAGTTGATCTCGTGCACAGCGGGAAGTTACGCTGCTGGTTCGGTTTGCGCGTGATCGGATCATTGGGGTGATATCCATGGACCGTCTGTTGCGTTTCTTCTTGAGTCAGTACATTCGGCGGGGGACCATAACCTTCACCACCGCCTCTGGCCAACAATTCACGTTCGGTGATGGATCCGGCCCTCCCGTCTCCGCCCGCTTCGTCACCAAAGCCGCCCAACGCCGACTACTTCTCGATCCCGAACTGGCACTCGGCGAGATATTCATGGACGGGCTCCTCATTATGGAGCGCGGCACCATTGCCGACCTGCTCGCCGTCGCCCTGAACCAGCCTGACATGGCGCCCCGCTGGGCCAAGCTGCAATGGTGGCTCCGCTACATCCTGCGCCACGCCCAACAGTTCAATCCCCGCAAGCGCTCGCGCAACAACGTTGCCCATCACTACGATCTCGACGCCCGGCTCTACTCGTTGTTTCTGGATGCCGACAAGCAATATAGCTGCGCCTATTTCGAAGGACCGGATGCGACCCTGGACGATGCCCAGCTCGCCAAGAAGCGCCACCTCGCGGCCAAGATGCTCATCGAAAAAGGCCAACGGGTGCTCGACATCGGCTCCGGCTGGGGCGGGCTTGGGCTCTATCTGGCAGAGATGACCGGAGCCAATGTCACCGGTGTTACGCTCTCGACCGAGCAGCTTCAGGTGGCCAAAGCTCGTGCCGTCGAGAAAAACCTCGCTGACCGGGCGAAATTCCTGCTTCAAGACTATCGCGACGTGCCTGGTCCGTTCCACCGCATAGTTTCGGTCGGCATGTTCGAGCATGTCGGCGTCGATCACTACGACACGTTCTTCAAGCGTTGCGCCGAACTGCTGACCACTGACGGCGTCATGGTTCTGCATTCGATCGGCCGGCCCGAAGGACCGGGCATCACCAATCCATGGGTCGCCAAGTATATTTTCCCCGGCGGCTACATCCCTGCTTTGTCGGAAGTTCTCCCGGCGATCGAACGGGCCGGGTTGCTGGTTTCCGACATCGAGATCCTGCGGCTGCATTATGCCGAGACACTCAAGGCATGGCGCGAGCGCTTCATGGCACGACGCGAGGAAGCCGTACGACTCTATGACGAGCGCTTCGCGCGGATGTGGGAGTTTTATCTGGCGGCGTCCGAAATGTCGTTTCGCATGCAGAACGTGATGAACTTCCAGATCCAGCTCACCAAGCGTCAGGACGTGGTGCCCTTCACGCGAGATTATATAGGTCAGGAAGAAGAGCGGCTTCGAGCCAGGGAAAGGACCCAGCAACCGCGTCTGCAGATTGCCGGCGAATAGGCTGGTCTAGTGCTGGAATAGGAGCGTCGCTTGCCGGCGGCGCAAAACAGGCCGCGGCCGCAAAATGGCGGGGCGCTGGAGGTGCGCTTTGGCGGCGGAGAGCGCTTTCGTATCGCATGGCACATTTTCAAGCTGCGCGGTGCGCTCGAACGTGTCGATCAGCGTGGACAACCACGCAGAACCGTCGGTTCCGGCATCGGGATGTGGGTGACGCTGGCCCATGGATTTATCCTTCGCCTCTTATTCGCTCTGAAGCCAACGCCCGGCTCCCCTTGAGGTTCCGGCAGCGCCGTCCCTGCCAACGGCTGGCTCTCTTATAAGTGCGAGAGATCGCCATCAGGTTCAGGCGCGGGCGCCAATTTTTCCGGGTTCCTTAAGCAATGATTCAGACCCTCCCCCTTGCTGCCACCGAGGCGTCAAGCGCAATGCTTGGTTCAGGCGCAAATCCCGCCGGCCCGATGTGGGAATCGTGCATAAGGCCTGACCGCATCCTTTCGTTCGCCGCGGGCGAAGCGCTTAGTCCAACGCCGCGCGTCACGACGCCGTTCATCCGCCCAATTCAGAAGACCCAATAAAGACCATGGCCGCATTCGATTCGAACGTTCTCAAGCTCACTCCCGAGGCGGGCACGCCGGCCTATCGGACGGCACCGCACAATATCGAGGCGGAACAGGGTGTGCTGGGCGCGATCCTGGTCAATAACGACGCGTTCTACCGGGTCTCGGACTTCCTCAAGGCCGAGCATTTCTTCGAGCCGATCCACCAGACGATCTTCGAGACGGCCGCCAGCATCGTACGCGCCGGCAAGATCGCCACCCCGGTGACGCTGAAGACCTTCCTGCCGACCGATACGGACCTGGGCGGCATGACCGTGGGCCAGTATCTCGCCCGCCTCGCCGCCGAAGCGACCACCATCATCAATGCGCAGGATTACGGCCGCACGATCTATGAACTGGCGATCCGCCGCCAGCTGATCAATGTCGGCGAGGACATGGTCAACGTCGCTTATGACGCACCGGTGGACTTCGCCCCCCGCGCCCAGATCGAGGATGCCGAGCGCCGGCTGTATGAACTGGCCGAAGCCGGCCGCTATGACGGCGGCTTCCAGCGCTTCTCCCAGGCGATGACCACTGCGCTGGACATGGCGGCCAACGCCTATCAGCGCGACGGCAAGCTGTCCGGCATCTCCACCGGCCTGCGCGACCTCGATGCCCGCATGGGCGGCCTGCAGCGCTCTGACCTCCTCGTGCTCGCCGGCCGTCCCGGCATGGGCAAGACCTCGCTCGCCACCAACATCGCCTACAACATCGCCGCGGCCTACCAGTCCGAAGTGCAGCCCGACGGCAGCATGAAGACCATCAATGGCGGCGTCGTCGGCTTCTTCTCCTGCGAAATGTCGGCCGAACAGCTCGCCACGCGTATTCTGGCCGAGCAGACCGAAATTTCATCGAGTGCGATCCGCCGCGGCGGCATCACGCAAGCCGAATTCGACAAGATCCGCGACTACACGATCAAGCTGCAGAACCTGCCACTCTATGTCGACGAAACCGGTGGCCTGTCGATTTCGCAGCTCACCGCCCGTGCCCGCCGCCTGAAGCGGCAAAAGGGCCTCGACGTCATCATGGTGGACTACATCCAGCTGCTGCAGGGCTCTGGCAAGCGCTCGGACAACCGCGTGCAGGAAGTCACCGAGATCACCACCAGCCTCAAGGCGCTGGCGAAGGAATTGAACTGCCCGGTGGTGGCCCTGTCGCAGCTCTCGCGTCAGGTCGAAAATCGCGAAGACAAGCATCCGCAGCTCTCCGACCTGCGTGAATCCGGATCGATCGAACAGGACGCCGACGTGGTCGTCTTCGTCTATCGCGAGGAATACTACCTGCAGGCCAAGGAGCCACGGGCCGGCACGCCCGAGCACGAGAAATGGCAGCTCGATATGGATCTTGCGCATGGTAAGGCCGAAGTCATTATCGCCAAGCAGCGTCACGGCCCCACCGGCACCGTCGATCTGCAGTTCGAAGGCCAGTTCACGCGCTTCAGCGATCTCGCCGGCGGCTCCCAGTTCCGCGCCCCTGAGGAGTGATGCGCACGTCATTGCGCGTCAGGAAGTTGCGATGAACACCGTCACGGACCCGAAACCGACAACTCAGGCCGGCAACGAGCTGCCTGCAGACGCCAGCGGCGTCCTGACCATCGATCTCGACGCTATCGTCGCCAACTGGCGCAAGCTGGAGAAGCACGGCGTTCCTGCCGAATGCGGCGCCGCGGTGAAGGCCGACGCCTATGGCTGCGGCATCACACCGGTCGTAGGTGCGCTGGCGAAGGCCGGCTGCAAGACCTTCTTCGTTGCGACCTTCGACGAAGCCCGCGCCGCGCGCGCCGCCGCGCCCGATGCGGCGATCTATCTGCTGAACGGCTTCCCACCCAATTCCGGCGATGCGCTGGCTGCCATCAATGTGCAGCCCGTGATCGGCGATCTCAACGAACTCGCCGAATGGGACATATTTTGCCGCCGCACCGGCTGGAAGGGCGGCGCGGCCGTGCATATCGACACCGGCATGAACCGGCTCGGCCTCAGCCTGGTCGATGTCCGGGGTCTGATCCCGCGCCTCGGTTCCGGTGATCACGGCTTCACGCTGGTGATGAGCCACCTCGCCTGCGCCGAACAACTGCACAATCCGATGAATGCCCGGCAATATTCCAGTTTCCGCGAGGCTTCCTCACTGTTCTCCGGCGTGCCTGCATCCCTCGCGAATTCGTCGGGCATCTATCTCGGCGCGGCCTATCAGTTCGATCTGACGCGTCCGGGCGCCGCACTCTACGGTGTCAATCCCACGCCGGAAGCCGACAATCCGATGGCACCCGTGGTCGATCTCAAGGTGCGCATCCTGCAGACCCGCAGCGTCGAGCGCGGTGACAGCGTCGGCTACGGCGCCACCTGGACCGCACGGCGTCCGACCAGACTTGCGATCATTGCGGCTGGTTATGCCGACGGCTATTTCCGCGCTGCCGGCAGCAGCGACGGCACCCGCGGCGCCGAGGTCATCATCGCCGGCCAGCGCTGCCAGATCGCCGGCCGTATCTCCATGGATCTGCTCGCGGTGGATATCACCGACCTGCCCCACAACGCTGCCCGCCGTGGCCATCTGGCAACGCTGATCGGCGACGGCATCACTGTCGACGAACTCGCGCATCACTACGGCACCATCGCCTATGAGGTGCTGACCAGCCTCGGCCGGCGCTACCTGCGGGTCTACAAGGGTGGCGACGGCACCGCCGCGACGTCCTAGACGTCCACTTTGAAGCGAAGTTCGATCTCGGAGGCTGGCAGGCCGCCGCGCACGCCCCAGTTCTCCAAAGGCTGCTCGTTCAGGACAATCTTGATCTCGAGTTCCGGAACGCCGAGCGTCGCAAGGTTCTGCACGATCGTCTTGTAGAGGCTGCGCTTGGCCTCGATGGAGCGGCCGGCGAACATCGCGATCTCGACCCGTGTGAAACGCTGCGAGCGCCCGGTCGGAACGATGCGCTGCGTCTCGCTATAGATGTCCACCGTCACGTCGCGGTCCCAGTCGGGAATTTTGAGCGCCGCCAGCATCGCCGACTGCACGGCCTCGATGACCTCGATCTCGCGGCCCCGCGCCCATTCTCCGGTGACAATTCTTGTGACTGGCATCGCCCTCTCCCGTCGGATCGGTTGCACCTACACGACTGGAGCGCTCTTGTAACGTCCCGCGCTGGGAGAGTCGCGCCTTGAACTTCATCTTCGTCTGCACAGTCGGCCTGATCGCCGGCACCATTTCCGGGATCGTCGGCACCGGCTCATCGATCATGCTGATGCCGGTACTGGTCTGGCAGTTCGACCCGAAGCAAGCCGTGCCGATCATGGCGGTCGCCGCCGTAATGGCCAACCTGTCGCGCATCCTCGCCTGGTGGCGCGAGGTCGACTGGCGCGCCACCGCCGCCTATTCGCTCACCGGCATTCCAGCGGCGGCGCTCGGAGCCCGCACGCTGCTGGTGCTGCCGTCGCATGTTGTCGATCTCACCATCGGACTGTTCTTCATTGCCATGGTGCCACTGCGCCACTGGCTGGCGCGGCACTCCTTCACCATCAGCCTGTGGCAACTCGCGCTTGGCGGCGCGATCATCGGCTATCTCACCGGCATCGTCGTCTCCAGCGGGCCACTCAGCGTGCCGCTGTTTCTGTTTTACGGCCTCGCCAAGGGCGCCTTCCTCGCCACCGAAGCCGCGAGTTCGCTCGGCCTCTATCTCAGCAAGTCGGTCACCTTCCAACGGTTTGGCGCGCTCGATCTCGACGTGCTTATGAAAGGCCTGATCGCAGGCGCCTCACTGATGGCCGGCGCCTTCATCGCCAAACGCTACGTGCTGAAACTAAGCGTCGAGACGTTCCGCCTGGTCATGGACGGGATCATGCTTCTGGCAGGCGCAAGCATGGTGCTGTCGGGGGTGGCGCTGATCTAGAGCGTGTACTCACAAATCGCGGTAAGTATGTCCGCTATCCCCGCGAATTGCAGGCTCAAACAGGACATCGTCTCGGATCCCGAAAAGCGTCAACAGGAGATTTTCAAACAACAGGCCGCTGGAAACGGCGCTGTTTAAAGTTGTATCTATTACTTACAAGTACGTGCGACTAACGTTCATAGATGGCGATCAACCAGCAACAGGTATTAGTATCTCGCGACGCCGCATTTCCGGCGTACGCAGTGCAATATAATCCTTTGCCTCGCCGCATACAGTAATGCCAATATTTCCAACCTATTATTAAGGTTCGTAATCCACGCTGAAATCCGGAATTTCAGTTGTTTCATTTGTAACGACTACATGGACGCTTCATGCGCGCGTTCTATGGAAGGCTGGCCCGGCTGCCAGGATTTTCATTGGTTGTGCTGGGCGTCTTCTTTGCGACGTCGATCATCGTTGTGTTTCTGGTGGATCTGCAGGCGCGCCATCATGCAGCACTCTCTGAGGCAAAAAAAACGGCACTGAATATCGCCGGGATTCTCGCCGAACACACGGCGCTGACCTTTGAGGGGATCGATCGAACACTGCTCGAAGCCGAGAGAATTCGCGAAGATCATCTTTCGGGAAAGTACGCAACGCCCGAAGCTGCAAATACCGCCTTGCGTCTTCTCAAGAAAGCCTCATCGATCGTCGTTGCCGTCGGCTGGACGGATGCCGCCGGTAACCTTCTGGCGCATTCCTACGATCGCACGCCGCCGCGAAGCAATATCTCCGACATGTTGCACTTCACCGCTCAACGCGATCAGGCCGATGGCCGGCTGTTTATTTCGCCACCCTATCCCTCGGCTGTCACCGACAAATGGTTGTCGGCTGCGTCGCGCCGGTTAAGCAATGCCGACGGCAGCTTCGCAGGAGTTGTAACTGCCCCGCTCGACCCGACCCATTTCACGCAGGTCTATCGCGCGATCGATGTCGGCAAGGGCGGATCCGTGCTGTTGCTGCATCGCGCGGGCACGGGGCGGGTTCTTGCGCGAGAGCCCGCGATAAAAGGAGCCATCGGAAAATCTTTCGCGGATAGCCCGCTCATCTCCGAATATCTGCCAAAATCGGAATCGGGCTCGTACGAGACGATAGGCGTTATCGACGGCATCGCGCGCCTCGTGGGATACAAGGCTGTGCCCGGACTGCCACTGGTCTTGACCATCACATACGCCCGCAGCGAGGTGCTGGGACCGTGGCGCCAGCACCTTTACATGGTGGGCCCGCTCGTCGCGATGATCGTTGCCGTCATCTTGCTCGGCACGTTTCGGATCTTACGCCAGACAAATAGTCTTGCTGTGAAAACAAGGATTCTGGAACGAACGAACATGCAGTTCGATGCTGCCTTGAGCAACATGTCGCTGGGGCTCTGCCTGTTTGACGCGAACAAGAATCTCGTGGTTTCGAACGGGCGCTTCCGCGAGATGTACGGCTTCCCGGAAGAACTCGTTAGGCCCGGAACACCCTTGTCTCGCATGCTGCAGGCCCTCAAAGATCGCGGAAAGCACGATTTGTCCGTCGACGGGGATATTCAGGAAATTCCGACGAAGCAAAAGCAGATTTTTATGTCTGCCGACGGTCGCGTGATTTTAATTCAACGCAGGCCGATTGCGGATGGCGGATGGGTCGCAACCCATGAAGACATCACCGAGCAGAAGCGCGCACAGCGATTATTGACTGATAAAGCGGCTGAACTCGAGCGGATCAATATGCGTTTCGACGCCGCGATGAACAACATGTCGCAGGGTCTTTCGCTATTTGACGGGGAGCAGAGGATCATTCTTTCAAATGCGCGCTATGCGGAAATCTATCACCTCAGCGAAGAACAGGTGAAGCCGGGAACAACGCTGCGGCAAATTATTGAATACCGCCGGGCGAAGAGGACAAATTGCGAAATGGCTGCGGACGTTCTTGTCGACGTCAAGCTGAAACTGGAGAAAGAGGTCCAGGAGCTTGTCGACGGGCGTCTCATTTCGATGACGCGCCATCTGATGCCGAACGAGGGGTGGCTGGCGACTCATGAAGATGTCACTGCGCAAAAACACAGGGAGCAATTGCTGGCCACGAAAGCTGTGGAGTTGGAGCAGACGAACGAACGCTTCGACATTGCGCTAAGCAACATGTCGCAGGGTCTCTGCATGTTCGACGGAGCGAAACGGCTCGTTGTCTGGAATGATCGTTATGCGGAATTATACCAGTTGCCTGCGGCTTTATTGAAAGTCGGGACGCCTCATGAGGCTATCATCGCCGATCGCGTCTCTCGTGGCATTCTCAAGGGCGGGACGAGCGAACCAGCCATCAGGAAAAAGATAGCTGAATTGGGCCAGCATTCGACCGATTCAAGCTCGGCCAGGGTCGATGAACTTGCGGATGGGCGATTGATACTCGTCACCCGACAGCCGATGAAGGACGGCGGCTGGGTTGCAACGCACGAAGATATCACTGAACGGCGGCGCGCAGAGGCCGAGATCGTCCACCTGGCGCGTCACGATGCGCTTACGGGACTTGCCAACCGAACACTGTTTACCGAGAAACTTGAGGAGGCGAGCAAGCGTCTTGGCCGCCATGACGGTGGCTTTGCCGTGGTCATGCTCGACCTCGATAGATTCAAGACCGTCAATGACACGCTGGGACATCCCGCTGGGGATCGTTTGCTTGTTGAGTTCGCTCAACGGCTGAAATCATCGACTCGCGAAACCGATGTACTGGCCCGCCTTGGGGGTGACGAGTTTGCGATCATCCAGGACAGTGGCCCCAATTCGCAGGAGGGTGCAATCGTGCTTGCCCTCAGGATCATCGATGCCATTGCTCAGCCATTTGATCTCAACGGCCACCAGGCCAGTGTCGGGATCAGCATTGGAATTGCCCTCGCTCCGGAACAGGGCGTCGATCCCGAGGACCTGTTGAGAAAAGCGGATCTCGCGCTCTACGACGCCAAGACGGGCGGGCGAAATGATTTCCGCCTGTTCCAGTCCGAAATGATCGAGGCTGCTCACTCGCAGAAGATATTGGCAAACGAACTGCGGGACGCGATCGCGCGAAATGAATTCGAGGTGCACTATCAGCCGGTGGTTGACGCCAAGACGCGGCAGATCCGCGGCGCCGAGGCGCTGGTCCGCTGGCGGCATCCGTCGAAAGGGCTCATCGCTCCCGATCAATTTATTCCGCTCGCGGAAGCGACGGGGCTGATCCTTCCCCTTGGCGAGTGGATCCTGCACCAGGCTTGCACGGATGCAGCGTCGTGGCCGGCTCACCTCAAGATCACGGTCAACATCTCTGCGGTTCAAGTGAGCAAAGGAAAACTGCTCGACATCATGCTGGATACTCTGATGGAGACGGGTCTTTCGCCTGAACGGCTGGAGTTGGAAGTTACGGAGACAGCTCTTCTTGAGAACGCGACGGCGCATCTCGGGACGATACGGCAGCTGAAGAATCTCGGAATCTCCATGGCGCTCGATGATTTCGGCACTGGTTATTCAACGGCGAGTTATTTGACCAATTTCCCGTTCGACAGAATCAAGATCGACAAGTCCTTCGCACAAGGCGCTCCCAATCGTCGCGATTGCGCAGCGGTGGTGTCCTCAGTGCTTGCGCTGGCCCGCGGACTTGACATCGCAACGACGGCCGAGGGTGTCGAGACCGAAGAGCAATTTGAATATCTGCAAGCTGCAGGCGTAGACCTCGTCCAGGGCTTTCTGTTCGGTCGGCCCGTTCCGCTCTCCGAATTGGACCTCCATGCGGCAGCTTCATTTGGAAATGGTGCTGCTGACGGCGAGCTGTGCACAGGGGTCATCACCGCAGGGAGATGACCGCCGCGTTTCAAACGGCGATCAGGTGGGCCGCGCCGCTGCTGCAACGAAACGCGACATCGGCCACGGCTCTGGAAGCGCCATTCGGATTTAACTACGCGCTTATGGGTCCACGGCCTGGTTCGTCGGGACGCAGCGTCAGTACCGGCGCGTCCCCCAAATACAAATCGGCCGCCCTGAGGCGGCCGATCGTAGTCCTGAAAATCTGAGCTGTCCGCGGCTTAGTAGCCGTATCCGTAGCTTGAGCCGAAGCTGAAGCCGCGATTGCAGGTCGAGCAGCCCTGCTGCACCGGTGCGTAATAGACCTGTGCCGGCGCGACCTGAACGGTACGCTGCTGGGTCGCATATTGCGCCGGGATGCGCTCATAGTCGACGCGCGCAGGCGCGACCATCACGGTCTTCGGCACCATCACCGTCTCATACTGCGCCGGGGTGCGACGTGCCACGGTGCGGCCGGGAGCCACCATCACCGTCTCTTCGACAGTGCGATACTGCGGCGGCACCACCTGCTGCTGATAGCAGGTCTGGCACGGCGGCGGCGCGTAGCAATTATAGCAGCCGGCTGAGGCGGCGCTGGGCAGCGCCACCCCGACGATGGCGAACGTGGCAGCGGCAATCAATTTCTTCATGGTGGGACCCCGTGGCGAACTTGTTTGAAATGGGTTCGTATCGCTCTGATGTGCGACACTTAGCCAAGCACCACCACCGGTCAATTCAGACCTGTTATTTACCTTGACGAACGTGCTTAAGAATTAATGAGGCGGCCCCATCAACAAGAAGAGACGACATGATGTTGGCCGGCGCCGCTGCATGATCAGTCGAACATGCGCTAGCGGCCAACAGCGCCGGCTACTTGCGACACCAGGGTTTCGGCGAGCATCCGATATCCCTCGGGTGTGAGATGCACGCCATCCGGCTGATGCGGCAGGCCATGCAGCGCATTGTTCTCCAACATGATCACCCGCACACCCTTGGCGCTCAGACGCCTCTGGATCTCCGCAATATTGCCGGCACGATCGGCACCGCTGCCCTTGCGGCTATCGTTTCCACCCGGCTGGAGGATGACGGCGCTGGTACCTTTCGGCACCGCACCGTCGAGGCGACTGAGCATTCCTCCTGTCGTATCGCCATTGATACCCGCATTGAGCACGCGGACCGACAAACCCTTGGCACGCAGCATCGCCTCAAGCTGCGCCGGATAGGCCTGATTGCGCGCGACGCCCTTGCCATAAGTGTTGCTGGCACCGAGCGCGACGACTGTCGCCGCATGAGCGATCGCGCCGAGCGGCGCGATGACGGCGATCAGTGCAAAACATGCGATCACGGCCTGTCGCCATAGGCGTCGGTTCATGGACGTCCTCCCACGAACTACAAGAAACATGAACACGCTATTACGGTTGCAACCTCCCCGCAATTGGCCCTTGAGGCTGCACAGTTGCCGATCACAGGCGTCTTCTTCGCCGAGCGCTTTGAAGAGGTTTGATCAAGGTCGATGATTGCGGTCCAACGGGAACAAGCTTGACCGTATGCTGACGAGATAAGCGCTTCGCCCACGCTGTTTCATGCTATCCACGATCCCCACCCCCTAACCCCGATTCCCTCTCCCCATGGCCAAGAACCTCCTCTCCTTCGTCTGCCAGAATTGCGGTGCCGCCTATAACAAGTGGCAGGGCAAGTGCGACGCCTGCGGCGAGTGGAATACGCTGGCCGAGGAGGACACCACCGGCGTCACCACGATTCCGGTCAGCGCCCGCTCCAAGCGCAAGGGGCGCACCTTCACGCTCGAAAGCCTGACCGGGAAGACGCAGGACGCGCCGCGCATCCCTTCGGGCATGGGCGAACTCGACCGCGTCACCGGCGGCGGCTTCGTGCGTGGCTCGATCATCCTGATCGGCGGTGATCCCGGCATCGGCAAGTCGACACTGCTGACCCAGGCCACCTCGATGATGGCCCGCGCCGGGCATCGCGTGGTCTATATCTCCGGCGAAGAAGCCGTGGCCCAGGTGCGCCTGCGCGCCGCCCGCCTTGGCTTGGCGGATGCCGCCGTGCAACTGGCGTCGGAGACCTCGGTGGAGGATATCGTCGCCACGCTCTCCGAGGGCGCGGTGCCGCGGCTGATCGTGATCGACTCGATCCAGACCATGTGGACCGACACGGTGGAATCCGCCCCGGGCACCGTGACCCAGGTCCGCGCCTCGGCACAGGCGCTTATTCGCTTCGCCAAGAAATCCGGCGCCACCATCATCCTGGTCGGCCATGTCACCAAGGACGGCCAGATCGCTGGTCCCCGTGTGGTCGAGCATATGGTCGATGCGGTGATGTCGTTCGAGGGCGAAGGCTCGCAGCAGTTCCGCATCCTGCGCGCGGTGAAGAACCGCTTCGGCCCGACCGACGAGATCGGCGTGTTCGAGATGACGGGCCTGGGTCTGCGCGAGGTCTCCAACCCCTCGGAGCTATTCCTGTCGGACCGTGATCTGGGCTCGCCGGGGACCGCCGTCTTTGCCGGCATGGAGGGCACCCGCCCAGTGCTGGTGGAACTGCAGGCTCTGGTTGCGCCAACCACGCTCGGCACCCCCCGCCGTGCGGTGGTGGGCTGGGATTCCTCCCGGCTGTCGATGGTGCTGGCGGTGCTGGAGGCCCATTGCGGGGTGAAGCTGTCCGGCTACGACGTCTATTTCAATGTCGCTGGCGGTTTGCGCATCAACGAGCCGGCTGCCGACATGGCCGCCGCCGCGGCGCTGGTCTCGTCGCTCTGCAACGCGCCGCTGCCGCCGGATGCGGTCTATTTCGGCGAAATCTCGCTGTCCGGCGCGGTTCGTCCGGTGGCGCAGACCTCGGCGCGGCTCAAGGAAGCGGCAAAACTCGGTTTCGGCCGTGCGGTGCTGCCGGAATCGGCGCGCGGCGACCCCGGCGGCGATGCCGGACTGTCGCTGAATACCATCGGCGGCCTCACCTCGCTGGTCGCCGATATCGCCGCGCGCGGCGTGAAACCGGCGCGCGATCCCAGCCGCGACAACAGCAAAAGCACAGGCGCGGAGAAAAACACCGCGCCAGCCCGATTCACACGCGGGGAACGCTGACACCGGCGTGACCTGCGTGGCCGCCGCCGCTATAGAATGCGCGCGCGACAGACTGCGCAGATGTGCAACACGCTCCGTTAAGGCACTCTGCCGAAAGCGGAACAATGGTGTGATCAGGTGCGATCTTCCGGCCGTTATTGGTTTTCCGGCCTTGCGAGACGTGCCATATCACCGTCACCTGAAGCGGCAGCCTGTGCCGATTCGCGGTTTCTGATTCACGAGCGGACCTGACCAGCCGATGCCGATCACGATTCTCGACCTTGTCCTGCTCGGCGTCATGCTGATCTCCGGCCTTCTGGCCATGGTCCGCGGCTTCATGCGCGAGATCCTGTCGATCGCAGCCTGGGGCGCGGCGGCGCTGGTCACCCTGTTTGCTTTCCAGAAGCTGCTACCGACCGCTAAAACTTATTTCAACAACGATACAGTCGCGAGCATCGTGGTGGTGGCCGGCGTGTTTATTGGCACGCTGATCGTGGTTTCGATCATCACTGTCCGTATCTCCGACATGATCCTGGATTCGCGCATCGGCGCGCTGGACCGCACGCTGGGTTTCCTGTTTGGCCTCGCCCGCGGCCTCCTGATCGTGGTCGTCGCCTTCCTGTTCTTCAGCTGGCTGGTGCCGGACAAGCAGCGTCCGGACTGGGTCACGGGTGCAAAATCGCGCGTTGTTCTGCAAGGAACCGGCGATTGGCTGATGGCGCTCTTGCCGGATGACCCTGAAAACACCATCTTGAAGAGGTTCAAGAAAAACAAACCCGATGAGGATACGACTGACGCCGAGCCTGCAGCGCCCGGCGCCAGCGATGGCTATTCCAAACCTGCCCGCGACAGCCTGAAAAAGCTGATCGATGGCAAACCGGCGGGACGCTAGGCGTTCTTAGTTTCTCGCGACACCTGAAAGGCGCGATGGATCCGATGCAGAGCCCTTCCGACGACGCGAGCACCACTATGCGTAATGACGATCTAGACGGCGACATGCTCCGCGAAAAATGCGGCGTGTTCGGTATCTACGGACACCCCGATGCGGCGGCGATTACCGCGCTCGGCCTCCATGCCCTCCAACATCGCGGACAGGAAGCCGCCGGCATCGTCGCATTCGACGGTAAACGCTTCCACTCCGAACGCCGCCTCGGTCTCGTCGGCGACACCTTCTCCCGCCGTGAAGTGATCGAACGCCTGCCCGGCACCGCCGCCGTCGGCCACACCCGCTACTCCACCACGGGCGAAACCATTCTCCGCAACGTCCAGCCGCTATTCGCCGAACTCAATGCCGGCGGCTTTGCGGTCGCCCATAACGGCAACCTCACCAACGGCCTCACCCTGCGCCGCGAGCTCGTGAAGAACGGTTCGATGATGCAGTCGACCACCGACACCGAGGTCATCCTGCACCTCGTCGCGCATTCCAAGCGCAACCGTTTCATCGACCGTTACATCGAAGCACTGCGCGCCATCGAAGGCGCCTATGCGCTGGTGTCGCTGACCAACAAGAAGCTGGTCGGCGCCCGCGATCCGCTCGGCATCCGTCCGCTGGTGCTGGGTGAACTCGACGGCGCCCCGATCCTCGCCTCGGAGACCTGCGCCCTCGACATCATCGGCGCGAAATACATCCGCGACATCGAGCCCGGCGAAGTCATCGTGTTCGACGAGAACGGCGCCCAAAGCCACAAGCCGTTCGCGCCGCAATCGCCCCGCCCCTGCATCTTCGAATATATCTACTTCGCGCGACCTGACTCGATCGCCGCCGGCCGCTCGGTCTACGACACCCGCAAGCGCATGGGCGAAGAGCTCGCACGTGAGACCCATGTGGAAGCCGACGTGGTCGTGCCGGTGCCGGATTCCGGCGTGCCCGCAGCATTGGGCTATTCCCGTCAGTCGGGCGTGCCGTTCGAACTCGGCATCATCCGCAATCACTATGTCGGCCGCACCTTCATCCAGCCGACCCAGAGCGTGCGCGAGCTCGGTGTGCGCATGAAACATTCGGCCAACCGCGCCGCCATCGAAGGCAAGCGGATCATCCTGATCGATGACAGTCTGGTGCGCGGCACCACGTCGAAGAAGATCGTCAAGATGATGCGCGACGCCGGCGCCAAGGAAGTCCACTTCCGCATCGCCTCGCCGCCGATCACCCATCCCGACTATTACGGCATCGACACGCCGGACCGCGCCGGCCTCCTCGCCGCCACGCATACGCTGGAAGAAATGCGCGACCTGATCGGCGCGGACTCGCTGGCCTTCGTCTCGGTCGACGGCATCTACCGCGCCATGGGCGAGCCCGGCCGCGATCCCGCCCATCCCAAGTTCGCCGACCACTGCTTCACCGGCGACTATCCGACCCCGCTCACCGACATGAGCGAGATCGACGCCCCGCGGCAGCTCTCGCTGCTGGCGGAAGCGAGCTGAGCGTTTAGTCCTCCTCAATTGCGATTGAGACACCGTCATGGCCGGGCTTGTCCCGGCCATCCACGTCTATAAAACCACGCACTAAAGACGTGGATGCCCGGAACAGGTCCGGGCATGACGGAGTGAAGCTGCCATGACCAAACCCCTCGCCTCCCGCATCGCCCTCGTCACCGGCGCCTCGCGCGGCATCGGCTATGCCACAGCGCTCGCGCTGGCCAAGGCCGGCGCGCACATCGTCGCGGTGGCGCGCACGCAAGGCGGCCTCGAAGAACTCGACGACGCGATCCGCACCGAGGGCGGCAGTGCCACGCTGGTGCCGCTGAACATCACCGACCTCGACGGCCTGTCGCGCCTCGGCGCCGCGCTGCATGAGCGCCACGGCAAGCTCGATATTCTGGTCGGCAATGCCGGCGTCGCAGGCCCCTCGTCGCCGCTCGGCCATATCGAGCTGAAGGCCTGGAACGACACTATGGCGACCAACCTCACGGCGAACTTCCAGCTCATTCGCTGCATGGAGCCGCTGCTGCAGCAGTCCGATGCCGCCCGCGCGGTGTTCCTCACATCCGGCACCGCCAGCAAGGCCTCCGCCTATCGCGGCCCCTATGCCGTCTCCAAGGCTGCGCTGGAAACGCTGGTGCGCGTCTGGGCCAACGAGACCGCCACGACGCCGCTGCGTGTGAACCTGTTCAATCCCGGCCCGATCCGCACCCACATGCGCGCCATCGTGATGCCCGGCGAAGATCCCGAGACGCTCGACACCCCTGCACAGGCTGCGAAAGCCATCTTGCCACTGTGCCTGCCGTCCTGGACGGAGACCGGGAAATTCGTCGACTACAAGACCGGCAAGGTGATGGGCTTCCACCCGCCAGCGTGACGATTTCGTAGAACGACCCACGCTCTGTCATGGCCGGGCAAAGCGCGAAGCATAGCTTCGCTAGATGTCCCGGCCATCCACGTCTTACGTTGCGGCCAAGGCGTGGATGCATGACGACCGAAGGTGCACAGGATTGACTCTTCCCAATCTCAAGCCTTCACTCCCTCCCAAGCGGGACAACCCGCACCGACAATCAGGGAGGTCATCATGGCGTCGCCAACTCGCGCGCGGTCACTGCGTGCACTTGCTATAGCCGCACTCACACTCACTGCGCTCTCCCTCACACCTCCCCCGTCCCGCGCCGCCGACATCCCCCGCTTCGAAGGCGATGCGTCCTGGCCGAAGCCGCTGCCGAACAACTGGATCCTCGGCCAGGTCGGCGGCATCACCACCGACAAGGACGGCCATATCTGGGTGATCCATCGCCCGCGCTCGCTGACCGACGACGAGAAAGGCGCCGCTCTCAATCCGCCGCGCTCGAAATGCTGCGTATCCGCGCCGCCCGTATTGGAGTTCGATGCCGCCGGCAATCTGTTGCGCTCATGGGGCGGGCCAGGCGAAGGCTATGAATGGGTCGGCCGCGAGCATGGCATCGAGGTCAGCGACGATGGCTTCGTCTGGGTCGGCGGCAATCTCGACAATGACAATGCAATCCTGAAATTCACCACCGACGGCAAGTTCGTGATGCAGATCGGCAAGATCGCGCCGAGCAAGGGCAGCAACGACACCACGCAGCTCGGCAAGCCCGCTGAAACTGCCATCGACAAGGATGCCAACGAAATCTACGTCGCCGACGGCTATGGCAACCGCCGCGTCATCGTGTTTGACGCCACCACCGGCGCCTACAAGCGCCACTGGGGCGCCTATGGCAACAAGCCGAATGACGACAAGCAGGCCGCTTACGATCCAAACGCGCCGGTGGCGCAGCAGTTCGCCAACCCCGTCCATTGCGTAAAGCTCGCCAATGACGGCCTTGTCTATGTCTGCGACCGCATCAACAACCGCGTGCAGGTGTTCAAGAAGGACGGCTCGTTCGTGAAAGAATGGTTCTACGAAAAGGCCACGCTCGGCAACGGTGCGGTGTGGGATCTCGCGGTGTGGCCCGATCCGAAGCAGACATGGCTACTGACGGCGGATGGCGAGAACAACGAGATCCGCGTCATCAATCGCGACGACGGCAAGGTCGTCGGCACCTTCGGCCGCAACGGCCGCCAGGCCGGCCAGTTCCACTGGATTCACGCCATGGCGGTGGACGCCAAGGGCAATGTCTACACGGCCGAGGTCGACACCGGAAAGCGCATCCAGAAATTCAAACTGGTATCGGATGCGCTGAAGTAGCCGTCGCGATCGCCGTTGATCATGGCCGGATCGACGCGCGTGGTTCCCCGACGATGCGCCGCATGCTCATGCATGCGGACAATCACGCTGTCCGTCATCGAGACGGACGGCGCCAACAATATATGCTAGTCTCGTGCGCCATCAAACGGACGACGGGTGATAGCAATGCTGGAAACGGACAAGTTGTTCGCTGGCTCGATTCCGGAAAACTACGACCGCTATATGGTGCCGTTGATTTTCGAGCCATACGCTGCAGATCTCGCACAACGCGCAGCGTCTTTCTCGCCGAGCACCGTTCTGGAAATCGCCGCGGGCACCGGAGTTGTCACCCGTGCGTTGGCACCCAAATTATCCCCCGGCGCAAGCTATATTGTCACCGATCTCAACCAGCCGATGCTCGACTACGCCGCGTCGCGACAAGCTCCGGATAATCGCATCACATGGCGACAAGCGGACGCCCTGGCACTCCCGTTTGAAAATGCGACCTTCGATCTCGCATGTTGCCAGTTCGGCGCGATGTTCTTTCCCGACCGCCCATCTGCCTACCGCGAAGCAAAGCGAGTTCTGAAACCCGGAGGGCATCTTTTGTTCAATGTATGGGATCGCATCGAGGACAATGTATTTGCTGACGATGTGACGAATGCTCTTGCAGATCTTTTTCCGGACGATCCGCCGCGATTTCTGGCGCGCACGCCGCACGGTTATCACGATACGGCACTGATCCGTCGCGAGCTGGAAGGCGCAGGTTTTTCCCATGTGACGATCGAGACGAGAGCCGAACAAAGCCATGCATCCTCGCCGCACCTTCCGGCCGTTGCGTATTGTCAGGGAACTGTCCTTCGCAACGAAATCGAGGCCAGAGACGCAGGAAAACTGGAAGCTGCGACCGACTACGCCGCACTTGAAATTGCCCGCAGACATGGCAACGGCGAGATTGCTGCCAAGATTCAGGCGCACGTGATCGTAGCTGCGGTCTGAGTGTCGGAATATCCCGCTCGGGCACTTCGCGTAGCCAGACTTCCGTGAGTTTCGAACCGTTCTATGTCATGCGCTCATCAATAACTTGAGATGGACGGTGGTACCGTCTATCTCTGCCGGACAATCAGGAATGTCCTGACCGCAGGAACCGGTGATGAGCGAGATTTCCGATAGCGACATTGGCGCCGTCGGTGACATGGTCGACGATCTCGTCATACAGACAACATATCGTCTGTATCGATCAACTATCGTCCCGTTCTCAATGATCACCGCAACGCATCGAATCCCGCCTTGTTCGAACGCGTGACATCATGACCCTCTGGAAGAGCACGATCGCGAGGCTCTTTACGTCACATCGCGCTCACCTCGAAACGCTTGTGCGTCGCCGGGTCCGCGATCGTGAAGTAGCTTCGGAGATCGTCCAGGACGTCTTCGCCCGGGTAATTGCCGCCGGCACAAATGGCTCGGATGAAGACAACAAGCGCGTTCTCTATGCTGCAGCCCGGAACGCCGCAATCGATCATAACCTGACGACATCGCGGCGACATCATATGCTCGCCGATGTACTGCCTGAACAGCTCAGTCCCGGACAACCATCGGAAGACGCAGCACTACAGGCGCGCGAAGCCGTTGCCGCACTGGATCGCGCTCTCGCGCAGCTCCCCGCCCGAACCCGCGAGATTTTCATTCGCCGACGTGTCAATGGCGAGTCCAATGCCGAGATCGGACAGCGGTTCGGCATTTCCGTGAGTGCCGTCGAAAAACATCTGCTACGCGCCATGCAACACTGCCGCGCCGCCGTGGACGATCATCTCAATCTCGCCAGCAAAGATTTCCGCTAAAATGGATGTGGGTTCTTTCTCGCCGCTCGTTGTAAAGGTAGTAGCTGGAACGCTTCTAACGGCAGGGGCATTTCCGCGTCGCCTTTACGATCGATCGAAGGAATTGCTGATGAAACCTGGCGACCGGCCGACGAAAGCACAGTGCGCCGCCGCTGATCTCTGGCTCATCCGACGCGACGGGACCACGACTGAGGCCGACGAAGCGTCCTTTCGGCAATGGCTCGACGAGGATCATCGTCATCGACTTGCCTATCGCGAAGCAGCGACGATCTGGCAGCAGCTTGAGGAGCCTGCCACCCGACTGGTGGCATCCGGCCATCGTCGCAGCAACATCGCAGCCCGGCGCCAGATGCGATGGTGGCCGGCATTGCCCGCAGCGATCGCCGCGGCCTGCGTCGTCTGGTTCGTCAATCCGTCGATGGTAGAGAACTGGCAGGCGGATATTGTCACGGCGCGTGGTCAGGTGGTCGTCCGCGACCTGCCGGACGGCTCCCGCCTGAACATTGGCGCTGACACTGCCCTGGACCTGGACTTCAAGGATGGTCGACGCCGGGTCGTTCTGCGCCGTGGCCAGGCCTTCTTCGATGTCAAACCCGACCAGACGGCCTTCACGGTCGACAGCGGCGCAGGTGAAATCCGCGTGCTTGGTACCGCTTTCAATATCGACCGGACGGCTGATGGTGTCGAGGTGACAGTTCAGCGCGGACTGGTGTCGGTCGCCGGCCAGGACCGCGACACGAGTGTCAAACTATCGGCCAACCAGCATGTGCGCGTGTCCGGCGGAAAACTTGGTACCGTCGAAACCGGAGACATTGATGCCAGACTGGCCTGGATATCCGGCCGCCTGGTCTTCGACCGCGTTCCGCTATATCGAGTCGTCGAAGCGCTGCAGCGCCAAACATCGAGCCGCATCGTCATCCGCGGTCGCTTCAGCGATTTGCTCGTCTCCGGCACATTCCCGACCACGAATGTCGATGAAAGCCTCACAGCCATTGCCGGCATGGTCGAGGGCAACATCGCCCAGGTCACACCCTGGGTGACCGTCATCTACTGAACTCTGTTTACCGGAATTCTAAACGGCAACACGCACGACCCTGATGTGGGTTTGATTTCGTGACTCGTTGAACTGGATGAAGAGCAGAAGCTCTTCGCGGCGCTGGGGCGGCGCACAGCAAACAACGAGAGCGGAGTTCGTGCGTAATGCGGTTCGGGGGTAGACGGGGCGTCGCTCGCCATGTGGCGGGCGGGCTGATCGGCATGTTGCCGTTGATCACGACAATACCGGCCTTTGGCCAAAACAGTGTCGACGCGACAGCGACCGCCTCTACGACCTACCCGCTCAACATTCCCGCCAAGCCTCTTGCAGCCGCAATCGCCGATCTCGGTGCCAGCAGTGGCTGGCGCATCCTCTACACGATCCAGCTCGCGCCAGACATGCGTAGCCGGCCGTTGAACGGCAATTACACGGTGGCCCAGGCTCTCGCACGGCTCCTGGCGGGCACGGGAATTACATATCGCATCACCGGTCCGAAAGCCGCGTTGCTGATCGATCCGTCGCAGAGCCGTGCAGGTCCCGTTCCCTCCTCCGCTGACGGCGTCCAGCTCGACACGATCGTCGTCGACGCCACCAGGAACGATAATACGACGGGCTCCGGCTATCAGGGAACGCCGGACTGGGTCTATCAGCGCCCAGCCGCGGTCAGCGTGATTTCCCGCGAGGCGATCGAGAGCAGCCCGACGCGCAACGCGCGCGATCTCCTGGACAATGTGGCCGGCATCTATGCCAATCGCTCGGCGGCGCAGAATCCTGGCATCAGCGTCAATGTCCGCGGCCTGCAGGATCAGGACCGCATCGCCACCATGATCGATGGTGCGCGGCAGAACTTTCAGCGCAGCGGCCACGGTGCGACCCAACGGACCTACGTCGACACTGCCTTCCTGCGCCAGATCGACGTGGAGAAAAGCACGACGTCGGGCGTTGGAAGCGCTGGCGCGCTCGGCGGCCTGGTCAATTTTCGCACCTTCATCGCCGACGACCTGATCAAGCCCGGCAACCAGTATGGCGGCGTGGTGAATGCCACCACGGGCACCAACGCGTATAATTTCGACGGCTCGACGGCGGCAGCCGTCCGCGTATCGGAGCGCTTCTCGGTGCTCGGTGGCGTCAGCTACAAGAACATCGGCGCCTACGATATCGGCAAGAACGGCACCATCGGCGGCGGCACGACGGCCTATGATGGCAATGTCTTCCTGTTCTCCGGCCAGGAGGTGTTCTCGACGATCCTCAAGGCCGAGGCGCTGACGACCGAGGACGTGAAGATCACGATCGGCTGGCTGCATAACGATTCCCGGTACAATACCGGAAACTATGACAACACGATCGCTCGCGGCGGCATCCTGAAGTCCAGTGAGCAGGTCGCCAACGATACGTTCACATCAGCGCTCGACTGGAATCCGGGCAATGACATCGTCGATCTGAAGGCCAAGCTCTACTACAACCACCTCAAGAACGACACGGTCTCCGACGGCGCCGTTGCGCTGACCGGACCATCGAACTTCGTATTCTCGACGCTGGGCGGCAGCGTCGAGAATACCAGCCGTTTCGACACCGGCATCGGCGCGCTGGCGCTCAATTACGGGCTGGAGGCCTTCACCGACGACGGCAAGACGACGCTGCAGCGCGGATTCCTCGGCCCCAACGGTGTCGATTATTCCAGCCTGCTGACTGGCGGCACGCCGAGCGGAAACCGCGATGTGGTCAGCGGCTTCGGCAGCGCAACTCTCAAGCCAGCGGAATGGGTCACGCTGACCGGCGGCATCCGCTACGACTGGCATCATCTCTATGGCAAGACCACGGTCATTGGTGACCCGCAGTACGACCAGATCGGCGTGAGAATCATCAAGGCCGCAGTGGCGCCATTCTGCAATCGGCGCGGCTGCTCCCTCGGGTCGGCTGCTGTAACGGAGCCGATCTACGGTCCGGCTTATTACACCCCCTATGATGTCGATATCGACAAGTCCGGCGGCGCGTGGCTGCCAAGCTTCACGGTCGCCTTCCAGCCGGTCGAGTGGCTGCAACCCTTTGCCAAATATTCCAAGAGCTATCGGCCACCGACCGTGATGGAATCGTTCCTGAACGGCGGCCACGATACAAATGAAATCAATGGCTACGCGCCGAACCCGTTCCTGCGTCCGGAGCGCGGCGACACCTACGAAGCCGGCTTCAATGTTTTGGCCAACGGCATCCTGACCGAGCGCGACGCCATCCGCTTCAAGGCCGTCGGCTTCTATCGGGAGATCACCGATTACATCAGCTTTGGCTACATCCTGAACCCGGCGGTGAACACCAGGCAATATGATTCATTCGTAAATCTCGATGGCATCACGCGCATGAAGGGCGTCGAGATCGAGGCCAATTACGACGCGCGATTCTTCTATATCGGCGGCACGGTGACGCGCATCGACACCGACTTCGCCGACAGCTTCACGACCCCGTCAGGCAGGAACATGCCTATCAATGCCGGCCGTGGCGCCGCCGTCATCTTCGAGCAGCCGAAGCTGCGCGTGACGCTCGATGCCGGCATCCGGCTGCTCGACGAGAAACTGACGCTGGGCACACGCATCGTCGACGTGTCGAAGACCGTCCCTGCCCTCGGCTCGCTGCGCAGCGGCTACGAGATGTCGGGCTACCGCGTCTACGACATCTACGGATCCTACAGCTTCGACGAAACGACCAAGCTACGCTTCGCCGTGAACAATGTCACCGATCTCGCTTATGCGCCGGCGGTCGGCGCCAATTTCTACGCCGCGCCGGGCCGTACAGCGACGGTGTCGCTGAACTACAAGTTCTAGAAATTCCCCGCCCATTGGCGTGGATGGAGGCCCACCACAAGGCGGGCAAAACAAGCAGAGAAGGGTTTCGAGAATGGCACTCAATCTTCAGCTTACGGCAGCAAGCAGCGACCTCGCCACATATCTGGCGTCGTATGACGCCAACTTCACCTACAACGGAAACGGCTGGTTCTCCACCTCGTTCACTGGCCAGGATCAATGGTCGGCCGGTGTCGATACCGAAGGCACCGACAACAATCTGCCTTCCGTCATCATGAACATCCATGACTACAGCTACACGCCAGGCACCTTCAACGGCGACGTGGAATCGCTCACGCTCGGCCATAATCTTGAATATGTGCCAGCCACGGATCTGTGGGTGCAGGATCAGGAACTGATCATCACCAATAGCAGCGGCTACATGCCCGTCACCACCACCTTCAATCAGGCGATCTATTCGCTGTCGCATGGCGGGCTGGTCGATGGCGGGACGTTCTTCGGTCAGTCGTTCGCGGGTCTGACCGACTACTTCGCCGAACAGGGGACGAACCAGACCGGCACGACGGGCGACGACGTTCTCCTCAGCTTCGCGGGCAACGACGTGCTGAGCGGAAATGGAGCCGTACTGGTCGATACGTTCCTCTGGAGCGCTGACTATTACGACACCGCCGCGGGCACCGCTGCCCAGGGCTGGGGCAACGACGTCATCACCGACTTCTTCGACGACGCCGACCAGATTCAGTTCGCAGGTTTCGGCTGGGCAAATGCCGCGGCATTCCAGAGTGCGGGCGGCAGCCTGTCCGGCAATGTCATCACCTATGCCGATGCAACCAACGGACTGACCAGCACCATCACCGTGAATTTCGACGGCGGCGGCACGCTGGACTGGAGCGATATCGCCTTCGTCTAACAGGCTTCGCTGCGGATTCCTGGCCACGCGACCAGCTGACGCGACACTGATGTCGCGTCAGCCCCTTGCATCAGGATCGCCAGCAAGCTGATCACGACGCGCCGCCGGATCACGACGTCCCGACAACCCAAATCCTGAGGAACGACAATGGCACTGACCATCACCTACAGTGAAGCAAGCAGCAACCTGCCCGCCTATCTGGACAACTGGATCGACAATTTCGAATATCGCGGCACCGGCAATTTCAACGCCGTGAAGAACACCACCGACCAATGGTATGCCGGCACACGCATCGTCGGCGGCGTCGACAATGACAAATCGTCGGTCATCGTGAGCGGCGATGACTTCTCCTATACGCCGGGCGTCATCGACGGGACGGTGACGACGATGACCCTCGGCAGCAATCTGGCCTATGTCGCCTCGACCGATCTGTGGGTGCAGGACCCGGGGCTCTCGATCGGTTTCAGCGGCGCAACGCTGACGCCGGCCTTCGATACCGCGATCACAGATCTGTCGCAGAATGGCAGTCTGAACGGCCTCTACGGTTACTTTGCCGAACAGGGCACCATCCAGACCGGTACGGCGGGCAACGATGTCATGCTGAGCTTCGGCGGGGCTGACAGCTTCACCGGCGGTCTCGGCAACGACACCTTCACTTTCGCCAACGGCTGGAACGACGATGTCGTCGTCGACTTCAATACGGTGGACGGCGATTCTGACGTCATCGACTTGCAGGCGGTGACCAACATCACCGGCTATGTCGACTTGTTCTTCAACCACAGCAACTGGTGGGACAACACCAATATTCTGACCATCACCGACGGCGACAACACGATCCAGCTCAACGGCTATGTCGGCACCGACATGCTGGAACTGATGCTGGACGGCCACTTCACCGTCTGAGCAGAGCTGTCGTGGTGAAAGCTCCGCAGCGCATTCCGTCGCAGCCATTGGCTGCGGCGGTTATCTCGCCACTCAAATCCGCCATCACGGGAATAGCCGTGATCAGTGGCATCGTGAACGTGCTTGCGCTGACCGCGCCGCTGTTCATGCTGCAGGTCTATGACCGCGTCCTGGCCAGTCGCAGTGTCTCGACGCTGATCGGCCTCGGCGTGCTCGCGGCCACGCTCTACGCCTTTCAGTCCCTTTTTGACATCATTCGATCGCGCATCCTGCTGCGCATCGGCGAGCGTTTCGATCACCAGCTCTCCGGCCGCGTGCATGATGCCGTTGTCAGCCTGCCGCTTGAGATGCCGTTGCCCGGCGATGGCCTGCAGCCATTGCGCGATCTCGACAATGTGCGCGGCTTCCTGTCCGGGCCCGGTCCCACCGCCTTCTTCGACCTGCCGTGGATGCCGTTCTACCTCGCCATCTGTTTCGTGTTTCATTTCTGGATCGGCATCACGGCGCTCGTGGGTGCCGTTATCCTCGTTTCCCTCACCCTTCTCACCAATGCCCGCTCCAGGGGACCTGCCCGCGAGACCGTACAACACGGCATGTTTCGCAACGCGCTGATGGAGGCCAACCGTCGCAATGCCGAAGTGGTGCGCGCGATGGGCCTCGGCGGTCGGATGGCGGCGCGCTGGCATCGCACCAACTCGGATTATCTGGCAGCCAATCGCCGGGCTGGCGATGTAACGGGAGGGCTCGGCGGCATATCCCGCGCGCTGCGTGCGCTGCTGCAGTCGACCATGCTCGGCGTCGGCGCCTATCTCGTGATCAGGCAGGAAGCCAGCGCCGGCGTGATGGTGGCGAGTTCGATCATGATGGGCCGCGCGCTCGCGCCCGTGGAACTGGCCATCTCGACATGGAAGCCGTTCCTGATGGCGCGGCAGAGCTGGGCACGGCTCGATGAATTGCTGGCGCACATGCCGGAAGCCGCCAAGACGATGGCACTGCCACGCGCCCATATCGATCTGCGCGTCGAGGCGATGACCATCGCTCCGCCAGGAGAGAAGCGACCGACGGTCGCGGGGCTGAGCTTTATCGTCTCCGCCGGAAGCGCTCTTGGCATCATCGGCCATAGTGGCAGCGGCAAGTCCACGCTGGCACGCGCACTGGTCGGCGCCTGGCGACCGGCCAGCGGCAAGGTGCGCATCGACGGCGCCAGCTTCGACCAGTGGGACCGCCAGATGCTCGGTCGCGATATCGGCTATCTGCCGCAGGGCGTTGAACTGTTCGATGGCACCATTGCCGAGAATATCTCCCGCTTCGAAGACGACCCGGACTCCGAGGTCATTGTCGCCGCGGCCAAAGCTGCTGGGGTGCATGATCTCATCCTGCGCCTGGAAAACGGCTACCAGACGCGGATCGGCGAAGCCGGCTCCGCCCTCTCTGCCGGCCAGCGCCAGCGCATCGGACTGGCACGCGCGCTTTATGGCGATCCGTTCCTGGTTGTTCTCGACGAGCCCAACGCCAATCTCGACGTCGAGGGCGAAGCGGCTGTCATCCGTGCCATCGCCGCCATACGCGAGCGCAAGGGCATTGCCATTGTCATCGCGCATCGTCCGAGCGCAATCGGAGCCGTTGATCTCGTCCTTGTGATGGAGAGCGGCCGTGCCAAGGCATTCGGCCCGCGCGTGGAGGTTCTCGGCAAAGCGCTGAAAGCTCCCGCTCCTGCGGCACACGGCAACGGTACGGCGACCGGCCATGCGGCCACCGCGCGGTCTCTCGCGCCGCTGCGGGTGATCGCCAATCCCGCCGACAAGTCGGGAATGAGCACCCATCCTCATGACGATACGGAAGATCGCGATGCCCGATAGCAATGTCTCGGCGGTCTCCCACTCGATCCTGCGCCACCTCGGCATCGCCACGCTGGCAGGTGTCGTGCTGGTTGGCGGCATCGGCGGATGGGCTGCGGCGACCAATCTGGCCGGCGCGGTCGTCGCCTCCGGCCACTTCGTCGTGGATAGCAACGTCAAGAAGGTCCAGCACCCGACCGGCGGCGTGGTCGGCGAAATTCTGGTCCGCGAAGGGCAACGCGTCACCGCAGGCGACATTGTGATGCGCCTCGACGCGACGCAGACGCGCGCCAATCTCGCCATCGTCACCAAGCGGCTCGATGAATTCGCGGTGCGACGGGCGCGGCTCCGCGCCGAGCGCGACGAGGCCAGCGTCATCGCCTTCCCCGACGAAATCAGATCGCGTGCCGCCGATCCGGAGATCGCACAGCTGATGGCAGGCGAGGACAGGCTGTTCGAACTGCGTCGCGAGGCCCGGCTCGGCCAGAAGGCACAGCTTCGCGAACGCGCCCTTCAATATGGCAAGGAAGTCCGCGGCCTGGTGGCTCAGGAGGAAGCGAAGATTCGCGGCATCGGCCTGATCCAACGCGAACTGACAGGTGTCCGCGAACTCTGGGAAAAAGGCCTCGTGCCCATTCAGCGCATGATGGCACTGGAACGCGAAGCGGCAAACCTCGACGGCGAACGTGGCCGGCTCGTCGAGGCGCAGGCGCAATCGGGTGGCAAGATCTCCGAAACACAGCTGCAGATGATTCAGGTGGACCAGGATCTCCGCAGCGAAGTCGCCAGCAGCCTGCGCGACATCGAGGGCCAGACGGCGGAATATGTCGAACGGAAGGTGACCGCAGAAGATCAGCTCAAGCGGATCGACATTGTCGCGCCACAAAGCGGACTGGTCCACGAACTCGCGGTACATACCGTTGGTGGTGTGATTTCGCCGGCCGATACGGTCATGCTGATCGTGCCCGACAGCGACAGGCTGGCACTCGAAGTACAGATCAACCCGCAGGACATCGACCAGATGCGACTTGGCCAGCCTGCTGTGCTGCGCATGTCGGCCTTCAACCAGCGCACCACTCCCGAACTAAACGGCAGCGTCAGCCGCATTGCCGCCGACCTGACGCTGGATCAGAAGTCCGGGCTTTCCCATTACATCGTGCGGATCACCATCCCGCAGCAGCAACTGGCCCGTCTCGGCAAACTCGCTCTGGTTCCCGGGATGCCTGCGGAAGCTTTCATTCAAACCGGCGAACGCACCGTCCTGTCTTTTCTGGTCAAGCCCATCGGCGACCAGATTGCGCGATCATTTCGCGAGGAGTAGCCGGTTCAAACCGAGTTCAGCCCCTGCGCATGGGCCTCGGATACGGCTTCGCCGACTTCGCGCCGTCGCGCCAGCGCCCCGGTGCGACGCCGGTGACGCGTTTGAACGCGCGATTGAAGGCCGCCTCGGAGTCGTAGCCGACATCGCTGGCGATGACAGCAAGACTGTCGGCACCCGTTCGCATGCGCTCCGCTGCCAGTTGCATCCGCCAACTGGTCACATATTCAATCGGCGCCTGTCCCAATACATCGTTGAAGCGCTCGGCCAGCACCGTGCGCGACGTGCCACATTCGCGGGCCAGATCGTCAACCGTCCAGCGATGACCGGGATTTCCGTGGACATGCCACATCGCGCGTCCAAGCACGGGATCGTTCAGCGCCGCGAACCAGCCATGCGCGCTGGGTGGCAATCGCGCGGCGTAGCGACGCAGCACCTCGACGAATAGCAGCTCCATCAGCCGACCGAGCATGATTTCGCTGCCGGGCGTCGCGTCTTCCGTCAGTGACAGGATTTCGCGCACGGTTGTGGCCAGAACCGCGCTCACCTTGTCGTCGCCGGCGCGATCGATCAGCATCGGCGGCAGAGTTCGAAATACCGGAGAATGCAGCAGCTCCGACGATTCGATGAAGCCGCAGACCATGCGGGTCTCCCGACCTCCGCCGCCATGCTCGATCGTCCACATGCCGGACAGTGGACCGGCACGCACCAACTCCATCGCGGAACACATCTCCGCGCCTTCGCCACTGTAGAACCTGTGGGTGTCGGCAAACGGCATCAGCAGAATGTCGCCCGCGGCAATAGTGCCGCGCTCGCCGCTGGCGAGTTCGACGGTGCATCCGCCCGCCGCAATCAGATGAAAAATACTGACATGGCGCAAATGCGCCATCGGCGTGCGCTCGTCGAAGTGTTTCGGACTGATGAGGCCGAAGGGCTCGGTCAGGCTGGCGTTCAGAAATACCGATCCGCTGAGCCGTATCGACCGCAGCATATCCGCAAGCAAATCCCCACCGCGATCAATATCCGGCGTCGCTGCAAATGATGGCGGTGTCTCGATCATGCGAGGTCCTGAACCTCCGACCGTCGTCAGCAGCCCCAACCATGCGCGGCATGTAGCGTCGCATTGTATCCGATGGAGACGATGATGATCAAGAAACGGCTGTCAAAAGCCGCCGACCGTAGCTTCCGTTTGATTGCAGCACTGTTGATGCGGCGCGCCATCGCGCGACTGACATGCATCGACGACAGCTCGCTATCAAAAGCGGGATTATCGCGCGCCGCTGTAGCCGATTTCCTCAAGAGTCCGCTTCGAACCGACCCACACCGCTTCTTCAGCCGCAAACATATGCAGCGCGATGTGCAAGACGTCGGTACCGCCCTTGAGTCGGGTCAAGTATCGCCGCCCCAACCGGACCCGCTCCACCGTGCCGCAGATAGCTCGATCGCTATCGACAGCCATTGCGCGCAGACCAATACGCTTCGCCGGGGAACCATCATGCGTGCGATCCGACAAATGGTGAGCTTCCGCATTCGGATACTTACGGCTGGCGTCCTCGTTGCCGTCTGCGCCCTGAGTGCCTGCTCTGGCAGCCTGCCCGATCATGACGCGGCACAATTCCGCCGTGATCACCCCGCGCGTTGTCGGCTGCAGCCCGATGCCATTCCGCTAGCGCCGACGATGCGGCCGAATGTGCGCGTGGTCGAGGCATCCGCCATGCCCAAGCAGCCGCGCGCCAGGCAACCCGAAGCGCGCGCGGGTCCTCCCGAAGGGACCGGCTGAGGAAACGTCTGTTTCAACGCGACAAGACAACCAGCAAAGGATAGTTCCATGACCCGCCTCGTTGCACTCCTCTACGGGCTCGCGTCCTACGCGATCTTCTTCATCACGATCCTTTACGCCATCGGTTTCGTCGACGGAATGATGGTACCAAAAGACATCAACGCGGGAACGCAGGTTCCGTGGCTGGAATCCGTGCTCGTCAATCTCGCGCTGATGTCACTGTTTGCAATCCAGCACAGCGTCATGGCGCGGAAGTCATTCAAGCAGTGGTGGACGCAATATGTCCCGGCTTCGGTCGAGCGCAGCACCTACGTGCTGTTCGCGAGCCTGAGCCTTCTGCTGCTGTTCTGGCAGTGGCGGCCGATGCCGGCGCTCGTCTGGCAGATCAACAATCCACAACTGGCCATGGCCATGACAGGGCTTTCCCTGATCGGATGGGTCCTCGTCTTCACCAGCACCTTCCTGATCAACCATTTCGAGTTGTTCGGGGTGCAGCAGGTGGTGCAGAATCTGTCTGACCAGAAGCCATCTGCGCCGGTATTTCGCACGCCGCTCTACTACAAGTTTGTGCGCCACCCGATCTATCTCGGCTTCATCATCGCCTTCTGGGCGACGCCAATGATGACGGTCGGGCATCTGCTGTTCGCAGCCGTCACGACCGCCTACATCTTTGTCGGGATCTCTCTGGAAGAACGCGATCTGGTCGACCTGTTCGGCGACGATTATCGCCGCTACCGCGATCGGGTATCGATGCTGGTGCCATGGCGCAAATCAGCGCGTCCGCCTGCACAGAGGCACGCCAATCCGTTCGGGCTCAGCGGTGAGCGCTAGGACATAAAATAAAAATGCTGGGTCGCGTGCACCGCGATCCAGCGTCTCTCGCTGGCCGATCAGTTCGGCCGTTTACGCTTGTGCGCGAACGGATTGGCCTTCTCGCGCAGCGTGATGCGGATCGGCGTGCCCGGCAGGTCGAAGGCCTCGCGCAGCGTATTGGTGAGATAGCGCAGATAGCTCGTCGGCACGGCGTCGGCACGCGAGCAGAACACCACGAAGCTCGGCGGACGCGCCTTGTTCTGGGTGACGTAGTTCAGCTTCAGCCGGCGACCGGACACGGCCGGCGGCGGATTGTTGCCGATGGCATCCTCGAACCAGCGATTGAGACCTGCCGTCGGAATGCGGCGATTCCAGACAGCGTAAGCATCCTCGATCGCCTTCATGAGGCGTTCGACGCCCTCGCCCATCAGGCCGGAGATCGCGACGATCGGCACGCCCCGCACCTGCGGCAGCCAATGATCGGCATCGGTGCGCAACTGACCGATCATGCCGCCCTGCTTCTCGACGAGATCCCATTTGTTAACCGCGATCACCAGCGCGCGGCCTTCGCGCTCGATCAGGTCGGCGATGCGCAGATCCTGCTCCTCGAACTTGTTCTGCGAGTCCATCATCAGCACGACGACTTCGGCGAAACGCACGGCGCGCAGCGTGTCGGCAACGGACAGCTTCTCCAGCTTTTCCTCGATGCGCGAGCGGCGGCGCAGGCCGGCGGTATCAAAGATGCGGAAGTCGCGGCCCTTGTAGTTGACCTCGACCGAAATGCTGTCGCGTGTGGTGCCGGCCTCCGGCGAGGTCAGCAGGCGCTCTTCGCCGAGCAGATAGTTGATGGTCGTCGACTTGCCGGCATTAGGACGGCCGACGATGGCGACGCGGATCGGCCGCGTCTCGATCTCGTCCTCGGGAATAATGATGTCGTCATCGTCGAACTGCTCGGGCTCGTCTTCCGGCTCCGGCATCAGCACGCGCAGCGCGTCATAGAGCTCGCCCATACCCTCGCCGTGTTCGGCTGAGATCTGGATGGGATCGCCGAGACCGAGCGCGTAGGATTCCATTGCGCCAAGCTCGCCGTGCTTGCCTTCACTCTTGTTGGCGAGCAGCAACACGGGCTTGTTCGCGCGGCGCGCGAAATCCGCAAAGGCGCGGTCGTTCGGCGTCAGGCCCATGCGCGCATCGATGACGAAGAACAGCGCGTCGGCAAGCGCGATTGCCGTCTCGGTCTGTTCCTGCATGCGCGCGGTGAGCGAGCCCTTCGGACCTTCGTCGAGACCGGCGGTGTCGACCAGCGTGAATTCGAGATCGCCGAGCTTGCCCTCGCCCTCGCGGCGGTCGCGGGTGACGCCGGGGGTGTCATCGACAAGCGCAAGCTTCTGCCCGACCAGACGGTTGAACAGCGTGGACTTCCCGACATTTGGCCGGCCGATAATGGCAATCGTAAAGGACATAGGTGATCCGTGCGCCCTTTACGGACAGCCTGTCAATGAGAGGACACGCGATACAACAGCGTTTTCCAGCGAAGTGGCTGCCGGTTCGCGTGCAGAAAACGCGTCAAAACTAGAAGCTAGAAACCGCGGTGCGATTGAATCAGAACGCGGTTTCTAGCGCGAGAAACTACCCGACGGCACTGGTGCCGGGAATGGCGTGGTGGCCTGCTGGGCCGGCGCGGCTGCTGCCGGCTCGTCCGGCGGCGGCGCGGTGGTGCTGCGGCGGCGAGCGAGCTTCTTGCCTTGCGGCGGAGGTGGCGCAGCAGCGGTGCTGCCTTCCTCGACCGGTGCGGCATCGGGATCGGCGGGAGCTGCGCTCGGAGCGGCGGCTGCGCGGTTCTTCGATTTCCGCCCCTTGGATTCAGCGGGCGGCGGTGCTGCAGCGACCGGCGGCGGCGGGGTCTGTTGCTGCTGCTCGACATTGCCCTTGTAGAGATCGCGCGGCACGCCCTGCTCGAGGCCGGGGACGCCGTCAGGGAACACCGGCTTGCGGTCACCGGGCAGCTTCTTCTTGGTGTCGAGGAAGTCCAGCAGATCGGACGGGTCCCAGCCGGTCATGCTGCCGCAGCCCGACAGCGCTGATGACAGCGCGATCAGGACGGCAGCGGAAACGAGGCGTTGCATCGGGCGCATGGACGACTTCTCACTCAACTCGTGATCTGAACGATCGGCTTCAGGTCAGCTTTAATTCAGCTCTTGTCTTGCTCAGCTTTTCGCGGCGGGCGGCAACAGCGCCTGCAACGCTTCGGCACGGGTACGCAGGCTCGCCGGCGTCTCCGCATCGTTGGACATCATGTCCAGCCACTGCCGCGTCGCCACGGCGTTGTTGGCCTTCCATGCCGACAGCGCCAGCAGTTCACGCGCCGAATGACGATAGGTGCTGGTATTGGTCGTCGCCGGCTCCAGGCGGGTCAGCATCGCCTCATAGGGCGTGGTTTCCAGCAACAGGCTGCCAGCACGGATACGCGCGAGATCCTGCTCGGGTGCTGGAACGGTGCGGTCGGCGATAATGTCGTCATAGAGCTTCACGGCGGCCAGCGGGTCGCGGGCGGCGGCCTCAGCAGCGGCGCGCAGACGGGCCAGCGTGCGGTAGCCGGACGGCGCCTCGGCAGCGAGTTTGGTGAAGGCAGCTTCCGCCTCGGCATGCTTGTTTTGCTCGGCAAGCTCGACCGCACGGTCGAACGCCGCACCGGCCACAGCGGCCTTCTTGGCCTCGAGATACATATAGCCCCGGTAGCCGCCGACGCCGACCACGATCAGAATCGCAACCGCGATGATCAGGAGCGAGTACTTATCCCAGATCTTCCTGAGCTGCTCGCGACGCAGGTCTTCGTCGACTTCATTAAATAATTCAGACACTTAAAGGTATCCTGTCCCCGATGGGCCGCGCTCACCCCGAGCGGCGCCGGGCATATACGCCCCGGCATGGCGGCGGCGATACCCTAGCGTTATGGCGCTGGCAAGGCAAAGCCAACGCGATCAAAGCGTTATCCCGAAATGCTTAATTTCGAGACCCGGCTGAAGACAGCTGTCGCCAGCCCTCCGCCGCTGCCCACACTCGACCGGCGATGAAGACCCCACCAACGCAAGACTTTGAGAATTGCGCAACAGGTCAGTGTTGCTGCTCATTGTGTAGCGCGATGACAACAGACGGCGAGAAACATAAACGCTCCGGTTGCACGTCACACATGGGGCAATTTTTACAGGCACCGTCGCTTTCATACTTGGTTGGCAAGGTTTTTGGCGCACCGCGATCCAGAACGATCCGGTGGGGTTCCGGTTAGGGCATTTGCGTCGACCCAATCCACTATTTGTTTCGCCGTCCCTTTGACTGCGGAGGTGGCAACCGGCGCCGGAGCCGATTGTGATGATCAATGCATCTCGAAAGGACGAAAAAGAAAGTAGCTGTGCTCAGATATCGGGAGAGATCGATGGGAAGCAAATATCGCAACGCATCTTTGAAAAAACGAAGACAGTCTTCATCCGATCGACCTCTCTCAAGTCTTCGCCGACGCCGGTCGCCGTCGCAGCACAACGTGCCGTAATGTCAGTATTCACTGCGCGGTTAGCCGACTTTGGCAAAGACGCGCCTTATCGCCTTAGAGCCGCGCCATTAACATTAGCGGCGGCAGTGCTCCGGTCGCTCATCGGCACCAGGGGGGAACAGCAATGTCCAAGTCTCATCATTGCTCGGGTGCGGAGCCAGGCGATTTCCTCCATGCTCGTTGCAATACCGGCGCTGTTCGCGGCAGGTGCGGCGCAGGCGCAGGTGTCGACCTGCGCGGGACAGACCGGCGGCTGCAGAATTGACCAAGTGCAATTTGGCAACTCACCGGCAACTGCGCCCATCGACAACAACACTACTGGGGGGCTGAGCGTAGGTTATACGAGCACAGGCGTTCTCACCATCCAGAACGGCGCGACGGTCACCAGCGGCTTCCTCTTCGATGGTGTTGGAAACACTATTGGCGACTCGGCATCCGGCGTGGGCACTGTGACCGTAAGCGGCCCCGGCTCCGCCTGGAACGCTTCCGTCAGTGCTCTTATTGTCGGCAACTCCGGAACGGGCACGTTCACAATAGAGAACGGCGCAACCGTCACCAGCAGTTCGGGCGGAATCATTGGGAACGCCGTATCCGGCGTGGGCACTGCGACAGTAAGCGGGCCCGGCTCCGCCTGGAACACCGGCAGCGCTAGCATGATAATCGGCAGCGCGGGAAAAGGCACACTCACAATCAAGGACGGCGCAACCGTCACCACCAACTTCGGTGATATCGGGAGCGGCACATCCGGCTCGGGCGCGGTGACGGTGAACGGCGCCGGCTCCGCCTGGACAATGGGGGGTATGCGTGTCGGCACTCAAGGAGCGGGCACGCTTACGATCGAGAACGGCGCGAGTGTCACCAACAGCGGGAACGCATTTGTTGCGAACGGCTCATCCGGCTCCGGTACGGTGACGGTAAGAGGCCCCGGCTCCACCTGGAACGCCGGCGGCATTTATGTCGGCTACTTCGGAGCGGGCACGCTCACGATCGCGGACGGCGCAACGGTCACCGCTCCCCCCATCACCGTGGCTGCGCAAGCCGGAAGTCGGGGCACGCTCAATATTGGCGCAACCGCCGGCGCGCCGGCGGCTGCGCCGGGAACGCTGAGCACGACGTCCGTCGGATTCGGCGCTGGTACCGGCCTCATCGTCTTCAACCACACGGCAACCGACTATGTGTTCGCACCCGGCATCACCGGTCCCGGCTCGGTTGACGTGCTTGCCGGCACGACCATCTTCGCAGCGAGCAAGACCTACATCGGTCAGACGACGATCAGCGGCGGCACGCTTGCGGCAGGCGCGGCTGATGTGTTCAGCGCGGCATCACATACCGTTGTACAGAGTGGCGGCACGCTCGCCCTGCGCGGTTTCAACCAGACACTCAACAACGGCCTTGAGAACGCGGGTATGGTGCAACTCGGAATTCCAGGCGTAACGCCTCCGGGCACTACGCTGACTGTCGCCGGCAATTATATCGGCCGCGGCGGCACGCTCCATCTCAACACCTATCTCGGTACGGACGGCTCACCCTCGGACAAACTGGTGATCAACGGCGGCAATGCCGATCCGTCATTCATGAGCATCACCAATGTGGGCGGCCCCGGTGCAGAGACCACCGGCAAGGGCATCCTCGTGGTGCAGGCGATTAATGGCGGCACCACGACGGTCGATGCCTTCGCTCTCGCTGGCGAGGTGCGTGGCGGCGCCTACGACTATCGCCTGTTCCGCGGCAGCCCCGTGAACTTGCCCGACCCCAGTGTCGCAAATGATTGGTTCCTGCGCTCCACCTTCGTTAATGGGCCGGGGCCGGAGGAGCCGATTGGTCCCGCTCCGCCGCCAGAGCCGTTGCCGCCCGGCGTCTGGCCGATCATCGGGCCCGAACTCGCGACCTACGGCGTGGTGCAGCCGATCGCCCGACAGATGGGGCTGACCACGCTCGGCACCCTGCATGAGCGCCGCGGCGATACGGCGGCGGAGGCCACGTGCCCGAACGACAACTGCCGACCGCCCGTGTGGGGGCGGTTGTTCGGTCAGCAGATCAACAACCGGTATCAGGCCTTCGCCGACCCGCGCGCCAGCGGCCAGGTAGCCGGCATCCAGAGTGGCGCCGATCTCTGGCGCGGCAGCCTGATCCCGGGCCACAGCGACGCTGCCGGTCTTTACTTCGCCTACGGCAACGGCAACGCCAGCGTGGACGGTCTGGTCACCAATCCGGCGGCAACCGCCTATGTCCTGCAGCACACCGGTTCGCTGAACCTCAATGCCTATTCGCTGGGAGGATACTGGACCCACTATGGTCCCACCGGCTGGTACATCGACGCGGTGCTGCAGGGCTCGTTCTACAGTGGCAACGGCGTGACACAATTTGCCAACCTGCCGATCAGTGGCACCGGGTTTACCTCCTCGCTGGAGGCAGGCTATCCGATCTCGCTACCGTGGCTCGGGCCGGGCTTCGTGCTGGAGCCCGAAGGCCAGATCATCTGGCAGCGGGTTTCCTTCCGCGATGCCAATGATGGCTTGGGTCCGGTCGGGCTCGGCACGACGTCCGGCGCCACCGGGCGGCTTGGCATGCGCGGCAAGTGGACCTTCACTGATCCTTCCGCGCGGGTGTGGCAGCCTTACGTGCTTGTCAATGTCTGGCGCGACTGGGGCGCCAGCGCAACGACGACCTTCGGTGCCGACCCGGTGCCCTTGTTCGCGCAGGCGACGCGGCTTGAGTTCGCCAGCGGCTTGAGCGCGAAGCTTCTCCCGGGTGTGAGCCTCTATGCCCAAGGCGGCTACCAGTTTGCAATGAGCGGCACTGACGGCGGCAGGCGCGACGGCGTCAGGGGAGACCTGGGTCTGCATTACACGTGGTGAGATTCGCTGCCTAGTTCATGCCGCCAGCGCCGCCGCTGGTGCGGCCATTGGCATTGGCCCCGGCGCTGTTATCGCCGAAGGCCGAGTTGGCATTGTTGCCGCCCAGCGCCGCATTGCCACGGGTGTCGTTGAGCGGGTTGTAGACCGGACGCGGCTCTTCGACGCGATAATGGGGCTTGCGCTCCTTTTTGGCCGGGTCGGCGTGCGAAACCGCTGGAAGCAGCGCCAAAACGGCGAGAAAGCTCAGAAATTTCAAGGCCTTCATCATCAATATCCTTCGCATTGCCCCTGCTCTTTCAACCCCGGCCGAACCGTAAAATTCCTGCGGAAATCTTGCGGCCTCTTGCGTCAACCTGCGTCAGCCCTTCGGCTTGCCGCCATAGACATGTTCCGGCCCCGGAAACGCGCGCGAACGCACATCAGTTGCATAGCCCTCAATGGCCGCCTCGATCATGGGTCCGAGATTGCCATAGCGCTTGACGAATTTCGGCACCCGCGCCGACAGGCCGAGCATGTCCTCGAGCACCAGCACCTGACCGTCGCAGGCCGGGCTGGCGCCGATGCCGATGGTCGGGATCGGAATCGTCTCGGTGATTTTTCGCGCCAGCGGCTCGGCCACCGCTTCGATCACCACCGAGAACGCGCCAGCCTGCGCCACGGCAATCGCATCGTTCTGGATCGGCCCCGGCACATTCTCACCGCGCGCAATTGCTTCGGCCTCTTCCTTGCCTTGCGAACGGAACGAGCCGAGCGCGGCAATCGACTGCGGCGTCAGACCGATATGCGCCATCACCGGGATGCTGCGCTCGGTGAGGAACGCAATCGTCTCGGCCATGCGGGCCCCGCCTTCTAGCTTCACAGCGCCGCAATGGGTCTCTTTCAGGATGCGCGCCGCGGAATGAAATGCCTGTTCCTTCGACGCTTCATAGGAGCCGAATGGCATGTCGACCACAACCAGTGACTGCTTCGAGCCGCGCATCACCGCGTGTCCCTGCAGAATCATCATGTCGAGCGTCACGGGGATCGTGGTCTCGAAGCCATGCATCACATTGCCGAGCGAGTCGCCGACCAGGATCACGTCGCAATAGCGATCGACCAGCGAGGCTGTGTGCGCATGATACGAGGTGAGCATCACGATCGGCTCGCCGTTCTTGCGCGCGAGAATATCCGGTGCGGTCTTGCGCCTGATGGCTGACTGAACTGACATGAACTTAAGCTCCGAACACGGGAACGCCGATCACCACCGGATGGAAAGCAAAACCCAACGCGATATAGGCGACGATGCCAACCGCGACCGCGATTGCGTCATTCATCGGACCGCCCACCGGAATCGGCGGACCGCCAGCATCGGCGCGGTGCTTCAGTGAAATGCGATCGATCACCGCCCAGGCCAGGAACGATCCGAACAGGATGATCGAGCCGAGATCGCCATTGGCAAGCAGATGCGCGGCGGCCCACAGCTTGATGCCGGCGAGCATCGGATGTTTCAACGTGGTGTAAATGCGGCCGCGGATATAGGACGCGGCGACCATGATCACCGCCGGCAGCATCAGGGCGACGGTGATGTGCTTCATCGCCAGCGGCGGCGTCCAGACATCGATCCAGCCGGTCGCGCGATATTGCGCAAAACCCCAGATGATCAACGCGAGGCCGACAGCGGAGATCAGCGCAAAGCCGAGCTTGTAGACGCTCTCGCCAAGGCGGTCGATCAGCTCCGCGCGCGCCTCGCGCCTGGTGATGAACAAATGAATGCCGAGAAACAGCACGAGGCCGAGGATCATCACGATCAGTCCCATGATGTTCAGTCCTCTCGCCCGGGCGGTTGCGTGCCGGATGGGTTGCCCGCCCTGAAATTCCCACTATGGTCCCGCCCGGCCAGCGGATTTTAGCCGCCTTTGGCGCCGGTCAGATGGTTTCCGGGTATCACTTTTCAGGGGACGCACGCAATGCTGCGAAACGACACGACACCTGCCCGCTTTCGCCTTGCACTTGCAGCGCTGCTGTTCGTCGCACTGCCTTTCGCGGCACAGGCCCAGGCGCCCGTCTGGCCACCGAAACTCGTGCGCATTATCGTGCCGTTCGGCGCCGGCGCGAGCCCGGACATTGTCGGCCGCGTGCTCGCCGACAGTCTGCAGGCGCGGCATCCCGGCACCAATTTCGTGGTGGAGAATAAGCCCGGGGCCTCCGGCAATATCGGCACCGATGCCATCGCCAAATCCACGCCCGACGGTTCGACCATCGGCATCTCGCTCGGCGGCCCGCTCGCGATCAACACGCTGCTGTTTGCGAAACTGCCCTACAATCCGGACACCGACATCGCGCCGATCACGCTGCTGACGCAGCTTCCGAGCGTGCTCGCAGTGCCGACCAGCCTCGGCGTCAATACGGTCGCGGAATTTCTCGCCAAGGCGAAGGCCGATCCGAAGGGCCTCGGCTACGGCTCGATCGGCGTTGGCACGCTGTCGCAGCTCTGCATGGAAGCGATCGCGCAGAAGGCCGGCGCCAATATGGTGCACATCCCCTATCCGTCGTCGCCTGCCGCGACCACCGCGCTGATCCGCGGCGATGTGCAGGTCGCGTGCCTCCCCGCCATCGGCGTGACGCCGCAGCTCGCCACCGGCGCCGTGAAGATTCTCGCCGTCACCACCGCGAAGCGTTCGCCGTTCCTGCCGGATGTGCCGACGCTGACCGAGAGCGGCATCGACGTGCAGTCCGACGCCTGGAATGCGCTGGTCGGCCCCGGCGGATTGCCTGGAGACGTGGTGGCGAAGATCAATGCGGAAGTCGTGCAGACGCTAAGCGAGCCCGCGGTGATCGAGAAGCTGAAGCTGCAGCTCATCACGCCCTCGCCGACCACGCCCGATCAGCTCCGCAAGCGCATGGCCGACGAGAAGGCGCTGTGGGCCGAGGTGATCAAGGCGGCGAAGATCAGGATCGATTGAGGTCTCACCTCTCCTCGCAATGCGGGGAGAGGTTAGAAGGCGGCTCACACGAACCGGCAGTTTCGCGCGGTTTGCGCCATGCCGGACGACGACGAGGTCGGAATGCTGTAGCTCGCCTCGCTGGGCGTTTGGCCACGTGCCGGGATGATCACCGTGCCGTGGTCCTTCACCGAGCCCTTGGCGCTGGTTACCGTGACGTCGATGCCGCAGGCGATCTTGCGAGCGCAGTTGTTCTCGAAATCCATCTTGAACGAATACTTGCCGTTGTCCTCCCAGAACCCGACATACTTGTCGCCGACGCAGGCTTTGGCTTCCTCGGTCCAGTTGTCGGCTTCAGGCCAGAGCAGCAAGGCGCTGCCACCGATGAGCGCGCCGACAACGCCAACAATCGTCGCAATCAATACAAACCTGCGTCCAAACATCGCCGCCTCCGGGGTGGTTTCCCCTTCGTCGCGGCGGGTGGCGCAGTGGTTCACGGCGCACGCTACTTCCCGGACTGCTTCTCCAACTCCCGGTTATCGACATAGCGGATCATGATCGGCCGCCCGGCGACCGCGCCGCCGAGGCCCTTGGTCAGCTTCAGCGGCAGGCAGCTATCGAGCGAACCGTTGATGGCCTTGAGATAGGTGCTGCGCGTGTCTTGCGGCGCATCCTTGCTTGCGAAAGTTACGCGCGGCGGCGCGATCGGCCTGCCCGCCGTGTTGAACGAGAACATCACCGACATCTGCATGCCCTCACGCGCAACGTCCGTCGCGGGCGGCGACCAGCACGACCGCAAGGCTGCAAACAGGTCGCCGATCGTATCGAGATCATGATCGGGCCGGCGGTAGAGAGCCTGCTGATCACCCGGCGGCACGCTCAGCACCGTGACCTGCAGATTCTGGCCGATCGGATAATCGATCTCGGGAATGCACGGCCCGTGATCGAACACGCTGCAGGTGGAGGGCGTGCACGGCTCGCCATCGAGTACGCTGCACGGCCTGTGCGAAAACGGCACTGCATCGCCGGCGCGCAGCCGGCGCGCCTCCGCCTGCCCGGCGAATGTCGCCAGTAGGCCGGCGATCAACAGCAACGTGAGGTTCCGTATCATTCGGACACCCTTGCAAATGCGCCCTCACCTGAAATGATACAGGCGTGTGGCACCATCAAGATCGGGATGGGTCACAACTGCACGAGCAGACCAGCAAGCGGAACACCGGCCGAACGACCGATTGCAGACATTATTGCGCCGGCGCGCAGCCCGGCACCACACGTCGTCGTCATCACACCCCAACCTCAGGAGACCGACATGAGCAGTCCCCAGGTGCATCGTGATACTTCCGTCACCATGAAGCTCGAAATCGTCGTCATTCCCGTGTCGAATGTCGACACGGCCAAGAGTTTTTACGCAAGCCTTGGCTGGAGGCTCGATGCCGACTTCGTGGCCGGCGACGACTATCGCGTGATTCAATTCACGCCCCCTGGGTCGGATTGCTCGGTCATCTTCGGCAAGAACGTCACCGCCGCACCGCCTGGTTCGGCGCAGGGCCTGTATCTAATCGTCTCCGACATCGAGGCCGCCCGTGCGGACCTGCTCGCCCGCGGCGTCAAGGTGAGCGACGCCTTCCACGCCGGAGATGTCAATGTCGGGCCGGACGAGCCTTATTTGTTCGGGCGGCTTCGGGTGAATGGCCCGGATCCCGCGCGCGCCAGCTATCGCTCCTTCGCGTCATTCAGCGACCCGGACGGCAACGGCTGGCTGTTTCAGGAGATCACCGCGCGACTGCCGGGGCGCATCGATGCCAGTGCCACGACTTTCAACTCCTCTGCTGACCTCGCAGCGGCATTGCGGCGAGCGGCCGTCGCCCATGGCGAGCATGAAAAACGCAGCGGTGGCCAGCATGACGAGAACTGGCCGGACTGGTATGCCGACTATATCGTGCACGAGCAGACCGGCGAGTCGTTGCCGACATAGCGGTCGCATCGCATGGAATACGTATACGACAAGGGAAATGCCGGATGACCACGACCGTATCGCCCCATCCGTTCGAGCGCAGCCATTCCATCGTGATCGCGGCTGCGCCCGAAGCCGTGTTCGACTACGTCACCAATCCGAAATCATGGCCGCAATGGCTGCCCTCCTCGCACGACATCGAGTGCGAGGATCGCCCGATGCGCTTCGGCGACACGTTTCACGAACACTGGTCGACGCGATCAGGCCCGGTGGCCCTGGACTGGCTGGTGATCGCCTGCGAGCGTCCTCGGCTCTGGATCGGCCTGACACATATGAGCGTCACCGGCCCCATCGTGGTGCAATATGTCTGCGCCGTCGTCGATGGTGGGACGAAGTTCACGCGTACTGTGCGTAACCCCGCGCGGCCAAAGCCACCGACGCCGGAAATGATTGCACGGATCGATGAGGAGGCGGAGCTGGGACTGGGGAATATCAAAAGGATTGTGGAGGCGCTCGGCACCTCGTAGAGCAGAAAGCGCAGAGTAAGCCGGCAATAGACATCGCAACTGAATCGTCTGACGCAAAGCTGGATGCCCCCCCATCTTTGCAGAACGGAACTCGACCTCAGAGGCTGGCGCCGTCCTGGCTCTGCAGCTCTTGGAGCGCGGATCCGGCGACAGGCGCGTCGGCAGAGGCGCTCGATAGCGCATGGGAAATCGTGCGGTTGCGGCCGGTCCGCTTCGCTTCGTAAAGTCGCCCATCGACCCGTTTGTACAGGCTCGGCCAGCTATCCCCCGGCCGCAGCGCGCCCACGCCGAAGCTCGCAGTGACCTGCCTCGCTCCCCCCAGGACGGCAAAGCTGTTCTGCTCGATCGCGATCCTCAACCGTTCGGCATAATCAACCGCTTCCTGTTCGTCAGTGTCAGGAAGGAACACTGCAAATTCCTCGCCGCCCAGCCGCCCGACAATATCGCGTTTGCGCGACGCGTTGCGCAGCATGCGCCCCACCTCTCCGAGGACATCGTCCCCGGCGTCATGACCGAGGGTGTCGTTGATACTCTTGAAGTTGTCGATGTCGCACAAGGCAAGCGCAGTACGGCTCGGTCCGTATTTGCGCAGATGGGCGGATACCCGTTCTTGAAAGCCGCGCCGGTTGAGGATGCCGGTCAATAGATCGAGATCGCGTTCGCGACGGAGATCGTCGATCATGTCGGACACCGCCGCAGCGAGGATGGCCAGCGCCAGGCCGACACCGAGCACGGCGAGCGAAAGCTGGAGTGCTTGCCAAAATATCGAATTGCCGAACGCGGTTCTGTCGATCGGTGCGGAAAATCCGACCGTGAGCAGTGTTCGCGGAAAAAAATGCAACCCGAACAGCAACAGCACCCAGAACAAGACTCGATCGACATACGGACCGCGCGCCAAGGCAGTGAGCCGCGACGCTGCGATCAACATCAGCAGGCCGTAGCCGAAATTCTGAACGTAGACTCGGGCGATGACACTGCGATCGGCATAGAAGAAATAGGCGAGCAGAAGGACGAAGCCGGCAAGGATTGCCAGGTCGATGACCGGACCGAGCCCCTTTCCCGAACGCACCAGAATGCCCTCCACGGCGGCGATAACCGCCGACGTGTAGAGCGCGCCCGATACGATCGCATTGGGCCCTGCGCCGGGAGGCCAGCTCAAAATCTGCGACATCGCGCCGAGGGCAAACAGGACGCACGCGCCAGCCAGCAACAGCAGGTAGTTGCGCTTTTTCTCGATGAGCCACGCGCAGATAAAGGCAAGCCCGAAGACGAACAATATTCCGGGCGTGATCAGTTGGAGCGTAGTCTTGACGATGACCCCATCCATCTCGCTCAAACTTTCCAATAGGCCAAGGCCGTCGTGATGCACGACCCGGCACCAGTGCCTCGTAGCCAAAGAACACTATCAAACTTGACCGGAAATGCCTCAAATGCGAGGCGATCGGGAACCGGGTCGCCACAAAACGCCTCGTCGGGCGCTTGGTTCGCAAGGGAAGATGGGTTGCCGGGTTAGCTGGCGAAGCTGCGCTTCGCGCTTGGTCCGGCAACGACGTGGGCAGAGGATATTGCCCGCGAAATTCGCGGTGGTCTCACCCCTGCTTCTTCACATCCTTGATATCAGAGAACACGATTCCCTCGGCGCGTTCCTTCGTGTAGTTCAGATAGAAGTCGTTCTTCGCCAGGAACACCGGATCGCCATCGACGTCGTCGGCGACGCCGGAATTGTTGTTCGACATGAAGGTGTCGAGCTTCTTCTTGTCCTCGGACGAAATCCAGCGCGCCAGCGAGAATTCCGAGACTTCGAAGCTGACCGGCAACTGATATTCCGCATCTAACCGCGCCTTGAGCACGTCGAGCTGCAGCGGGCCGACGACACCGACCAGAGCCGGCGCGCCGTCGCGCGGGCGGAACACCTGCACGACGCCCTCTTCCGACATCTGCTGCAAAGCTTCTTTGAGCTTCTTCGCCTTCATCGCATCGCCGAGGCGCACGCGACGCACGATTTCCGGCGCAAACGAAGGAACGCCGATGAAGGTGATGTCCTCGCCATCGGTGAGCGTATCGCCGATGCGTAGCGTGCCGTGATTGGGAATGCCGACCACGTCGCCGGCGAATGCTTCGTCCGCAATCGCACGGTCCTGGGCGAAGAAGAATTGCGGCGACGACAGCGACATGTTCTTGCCGGTGCGCACCAGCTTGGCCTTCATGCCGCGCGTGAGCTTGCCGGAACACAGCCGCGCAAACGCAATGCGGTCGCGGTGGTTCGGATCCATGTTCGCCTGGATCTTGAACACGAAGGCCGACATGCGCGGCTCCTCGGCCTCGACCTTTCGCAGATTGCTCTCCTGCGCGCGCGGCGACGGCGCGAAACGGCCGAGGCCTTCGAGCAGATCGCCGACGCCGAAATTGCGCAGCGCCGAACCGAAATAGACCGGCGTCATGTGGCCTTCGCGAAAGGACTGCAGGTCGAATGGCTTGCCGGCTTCCTTCACCAGTTCGAGTTCGCCGGCGATTTCATCCGCGTCGAGATTGGGATTGCGACCGGCGAGTTCTGCGATGGTGATCTGCTCCGCCGCACCGGTCTTCGCGCCGCCGCCTTCGAGCAGGCGGATGCCACCCGTTTCGATGTCATAGGTGCCAACGAAATCGCGGCCGCGGCCGACGGGCCAGTTGATCGGCACGGTGTCGAGCGCCAGCGTCTTCTCGATCTCATCGAGGAGATCGAACATGTCGCGGCTCTCGCGGTCCATCTTGTTGACGAAGGTGATGATCGGGATATCGCGCAGACGGCAGACCTCGATCAGTTTCAGCGTGCGCGCCTCGATGCCTTTGGCGGCGTCGATCACCATGATGGCGCTGTCGACCGCGGTGAGCGTTCTGTAGGTGTCTTCCGAGAAGTCCTCGTGGCCCGGCGTGTCCAGCAGGTTGAAGACATGGCCCTGGAATTCGAAGGTCATCACCGAGGTGACGACGGAGATACCACGGTCGCGCTCGATCTTCATCCAGTCCGAGCGCGTGTTGCGGCGCTCGCCCTTGGCCTTGACCTGACCGGCGAGATTGATGGCGCCGCCGAACAGCAGCAACTTTTCGGTCAGCGTGGTCTTGCCGGCGTCAGGATGCGAGATGATCGCGAAGGTGCGGCGGCGGGCGACCTCGGCGGCAAGCGGCGATTGCACGGGCGAGTCGGCAGAAAGGGCGATGTCGGACATAAACGTGCCTGTGGCAGGGAAAACGGGCGCAATCAAGGGATTTGCGAGGGATTCGGGCGGGATTCGCCTGATTATGGCGACCATCGGCCGCGTTGCGATCCGGCTGCGCCGCCTCCATATACCCCCTGCGAGGACGACCTCCAAATCATCATCACGAGCAGGGACGGCCCTGTACTTTCATCAGGAGGCCGTTCCATGGCTTGGTTATTGCTGTTCGTCGCGGGTTTGCTCGAAGTCGGCTGGGCTGTCGGGTTGAAATATACCGAAGGCTTCACCCGCCTCGTCCCCTCCGTCCTGACCCTCATCAGCATGACCGCGTCCGTCGGCATGCTCGCCCTCGCCCTCAAGGAACTGCCGATGGGAACCGCCTATGCGGTGTGGACCGGCATCGGCGCGGTCGGCACCGCAGCGCTGGGCATGTACTTGTTCGGCGACCCCGCCACTGTCGCGCGGATCACCTGCATAGGGCTGATCGTGGCGGGCATTGCCGGGCTGAAGCTGGTCTCGTGACCTGCGTCAGATGAAGCTCAGATGCAGCAGCTTCACGATCCAGTACGTCGCGGCGGCAACCACCGCCGCGGCCGGGATCGTGATCACCCAGGCATAGACGATCGAACTCGCCACGTTCCACCGCACCGCTGAGACACGACGCGCCGCACCGACGCCGACGATCGCGCCGGTGATGGTGTGGGTCGTGGAGACTGGCACGCCCAGAAATGTCGCTGCGAATAGCGTCGCCGCGCCGCCGGTTTCGGCGCAGAAGCCCTGCATCGGCGTGAGTTTGGTGATCCGAAGCCCCATGGTGCGGACGATGCGCCACCCGCCCATCAGCGTGCCCAGCGCCATCGCCGCCTGACATGACAGCACGACCCAGAACGGCACCGAGAATTCCGTGCCGAGATGGCCTTGCGAATACAGCAGCACCGCGATGATGCCCATGGTCTTCTGCGCATCATTGCCGCCATGGCCGAGCGAATAGAGCGAGGCCGAAACGAATTGCAGGATGCGGAAGGCGCGGTCCACGGCGAAGGGGGTCGAGCGCACCGAGGCCCATGACACGATGGCCACCAGCACTAGCGCCAGCAGGAAACCCACCAGCGGCGACAGCACGATGGCCAGCAGCGCCTTGGACAGTCCGGTCCAAAGCGCCGCAGAGATCCCCGCCTTGGCGACACCTGCCCCGAGCAAGCCGCCGATCAACGCATGCGACGAGCTCGAGGGAATGCCGAGGCCCCAAGTGATCACGTTCCAGACGATGGCGCCCATCAGAGCCGCAAAGATCACCGCGGGATCGATGACGCTGGGCTCGATGATCCCGGTGCCGATGGTGTTCGCCACATGCAGGCCGAACACCAGGAAGGCGATGAAGTTGAAGAATGCCGCCCAGAACACCGCATATTGCGGCCGCAGCACGCGCGTCGAGACGATCGTCGCGATCGAGTTGGCGGCGTCATGCAAGCCGTTGAGAAAGTCGAACAGCAGTGCGATGGCGATGAGGCCGATCAGCACCGGAAAGGCGAGCGTGGCGTCCACCTGATGGCCCTGCCTTATACTTGTTCGATGACGATGCTGTTGATCTCGTTCGCGACGTCGTCAAAGCGGTCGGCCACCTTTTCAAGATGCTTGTAGATCTCGGCGCCGACCACGAAGTCCATGGTGTTGGCGTCGCGATGCTTGAGGTAGAGTTCCTTGAGACCGATGTCGTGCAGATCGTCGACGCGGCCCTCGAGCTTGCCGACCTCTTCCGTGATCGCGGTGAGCAGACCGACATTGTCGCCGATGGCGCTCATCAGCGGTACGGCGCGACCGACAAGATTGGCGCACTCCACCAGCAGCGTGCCGATCTCGCGCATCGGCGGCTCGAACTGGCGCACCTCGAACAGCATCACAGCTTTCGCGGTCTGCTGCATCTGATCGATGGAATCATCCATCGCCGTGATGAGGTTCTTGATGTCGACGCGGTCGAAGGGCGTGATGAAGGTGCGGCGGACGGCGGTCAGCACCTCGCGGGTGATGGCGTCAGCGTCGTTCTCGAACTGGTTGACGCGCTGGCAGTAGACCGGCGTCTCGTCGCCGCCTTCCAGCATCCCTGACAGCGCCTTGGCCCCCTCGACCACCGTCACGGAATGGCGAGCGAACAGGTCGAAAAACCTCTCCTCCCGTGGCAGAAAGGAGCGGAACCAGCGCAGCATCATCACATCCAACTGTCAGGAAAACGCGGCGACCGGACCGCCAGAGGCGGACATGGTCTCGCGGGGCCACGGCAAAGGCCCTGTGTCACACGGGCGTCATAAAGCATTTCCGGCCAAGGCAGGCAATCGCGCACCTTTTAGGCGCGATCATCCACCAGTTTATGACGTCCTGCTTTTCTTGAGGCAGTGCCTGGATTTAGAGCGAGCGCTTGAAGTAATGCGCGATTCGCCAATAACGCCGCGACGGAAAGTCGACCCAACCCGTTGACGGCGCTACGCCTTGTAGGCGATCCAGCCCCTGAACGTGAACCCCGCATAGAACAGGGCGACGTCGACGAAGCCCGCATCCCGCAGCAAGGCTTCGTCCTGTTCCGGCGACAGCAGCGGCAAGCGTTCGCCGATCGCCGAGATCGCATTCTCCGCATTGGCGGCCGGTACGCCGGATGCCGCCGCAAAAGCTGCGTAACGGGACAGCCATCTGGCTTTCTCCCCGCCGTGCTGCGGAAAGCTGTGGTGGGCGACGACGAAGGGAGCGCCGGGTTCGAGCCGCCGGTGCACCTCGGCCAGCGTGCGACGACGTTCCTCCTCCGGAATGAAATGCAGGGTCAGGATGCACGTCGCCGCATCGAATGGCCCCTCAGGCGCGCTGTCGATATAACCTTCGTGGAGGTCGACGCGCGATGCGAGCGGACCCAGCGTGCGTCCCGCCAATCCGAGCATCTCGGCCGACGGATCGACGCCGCAAAAGCGCCATCCGGGCTGCGTCTCGGCGAATGCCTTCAGCTCCAGCCCGCCGCCCGCGCCAAGCACGAGCACATGGCCATCGTCCGGCGTTCGTTCCGCGAGGAGAATACCCGCCATCCGCTGCAGGCCGAGGAAGCCCGGCACTTGCCGCACCGGGCCTTCCGCATAGCGGGCCACCGCCTCCGGATCGGAGAAGTGGGACGCCAACGAACTACAGCGACCGCTTGAAGTAATGCGCGATTTCGCCAATGACGCCGCGGCGGAAGGTCAGCACGCAGACCACGAAGATCACGCCCTGGATCACCGTCACCCACTGGCCGAAACCGGCGAGATATTGCTGCATGGCGATGATCACGAAGGCGCCGACCACCGGCCCGAACAGCGTGCCGAGACCGCCGACCAGCGTGATCAGCACGATTTCACCGGACATCGTCCAGTGCACGTCGGTGAGCGAGGCGTTCTGCGCCACAAACACTTTCAGGGCGCCGGCGAAGCCCGCCAGCGTGCCCGACAGGATATAGGCCAGCAACTTGTACTGGTCGGTCTTGTAGCCGAGCGATACCGCGCGCGGCTCGTTCTCGCGGATTGCCTTCAGCACCTCGCCGAACGGCGAGTTGATGGCGCGATAGATGATCAGGAAGCCGAGCAGGAAGCCGGCCAGGATCACGTAATACAGCGTGATCGGCTTCGACAGGTTGAACAGGCCGAACAGGATGCCCTGCGGAATGCCCTGGATGCCGTCTTCACCATGGGTGAACGGCGTCTGCAGATAGACAAAGAACAGCAGCTGCGACAGCGCCAGCGTGATCATCGCGAAGTAGATGCCCTGGCGACGGATGGCGATCAGACCCGTAACAACGCTGAGCGCCGCGGCCGCGACGACACCGATGACGATGCCGAGCTCGGGCGTCACCCCCCACACTTTCAGCGCATGGGCGGTGCAGTAGCCGGCGGTGCCCAGGAACATCGCGTGGCCGAAGGACAGCAGACCGCCATAACCGATCAGGAGATTGAAGGCGCAGGCAAGCAACGCAAAGCACAGCGCCTGCATCACGAAGAACGGGTAAACGCCGGTCAGCGGCACGACCAGCAACAGTGCGGTCATGATCGCGAAGGCGACCATCTCGTCTTTCACGGTGCGACGCGGGGCGGGAATCGAATTTTCGGTGATCGTTGTCATATCAGGCAGCCCGTCCCGTCAGTCCGGATGGTTTCACGAGGAGCACCAGCACCATCAGCACGAAAACGACGGTGTTGGAGGCCTCGGGGTAAAAATACTTGGTGAGACCCTCGATGATGCCGAGGGTGAAACCGGTGATGATGGAGCCCATGATCGACCCCATGCCGCCGATCACGACGACGGCGAACACGACGATGATGAGGTCGGCGCCCATCAGCGGGCGAACCTGGTTGATCGGCGCCGACAGCACGCCGGCGAGAGCTGCAAGGCCGACACCGAGACCGTAGGTCAGCGTGATCATCAGCGGCACGTTGATGCCGAAGGCGCGAACCAGCGTGGGATTTTCAGTCGCCGCACGCAGATAGGCGCCGAGCCGCGTGCGCTCGATCAGGAACCAGGTGGCGAGACACACCACAAGCGAGAAGATGACGACCCAGCCGCGATAGATCGGCAGGAACATGAAGCCGAGATTCATGCCGCCCTTGAGCGCATCCGGAATGGCGTAAGGCAGGCCTGACGAGCCGAAGTAGTTCTGGAACACGCCCTGGATGATCAGCGCCAGACCGAAGGTCAGCAGAAGGCCGTAGAGATGGTCGAGATTGGCGATCCATTTCAGCATGGTGCGTTCCATCACCATGCCGAATAGGCCGACCGCCAGCGGCGCCAGGATCAGCGCCGGCCAATAGCCGATGCCAGCCAGATTGAGCAGGAAGTAAGCCGCGAACGCGCCCATCATATAGACGGCGCCATGGGCGAAATTGATGATGTTCAGCATGCCGAAGATCACGGCGAGGCCGAGACTTAACAGCGCATAGAACGAGCCGTTGATGAGTCCGACCAGCAATTGCGCAGACAGGGCCTGTAGATTGATCGACATGTTGTTCTCAACTTTTATCGCAGGAAAGTCTTGGCCCGGCAGTATGACACCGCCGGGCCAACGATCTTATTTCTTCAGCAGCGCACAGGTGCTCTTCTCGATCGGTGTAAAGGCCTGATCGGCTGGCACTGTACCGGCAAGCTTGTAGAAATCCCACGGCGCCTTCGATTCCGACGGCTTCTTCACTTCGAACAGATAGCCCGGGTGAATCTTGCGGCCATTGGCTTCGATCTTGCCCTGCCCGAACAGCGGATCGTCGGTCGGCAATTCCTTCATCTTGGCAACGATCTTCGCGCCATCATGCGGATTGCTGCCGAGCGCTTCCAGCGCCTTGAAGTAGTGGATCAGGCCGGCATATACGCCCGCCTGTACCATCGACGGCGGAGCGCCGTTCTTCATGCGCGCCGCGAACTTCTTGGAGAATTCGCGGGTCTTGTCGTTCAGGTCCCAATAGAACGTTTCGGTGAAGCTGAGGCCCTGCGCGGTTTCGAGACCGATCGCCTTGACGTCCGTGATGAACAGCAGCAATGCCGCGAGCTTCTGACCGCCCTTGGAGATGCCGAATTCAGCCGCCTGCTTGATCGAGTTGGTGGTGTCGCCGCCGGCATTGGCGAGGCCGATGACCTTGGCCTTCGACGACTGCGCCTGCAGCAGGAAGGAGGAGAAGTCCGCGGTGTTGAGCGGATGCTTGACGCCGCCGACCACCTTGCCGCCACTGGCCTTGACGACCTCGGTCGTATCACGCTCGAGCGCGGCACCGAAGGCATAGTCGGCCGTGAGGAAGAACCAGCTGTCGCCGCCGGCCTTCACCATCGCCTGCCCGGTCGAATGGGCAAGCATGTAGGTGTCGTAGGTCCAGTGCACGGTGTTCGGCGAACACTGTGCATTGGTGAGATCCGACGTCGCAGCGCCCGAATTGATGTAGACGCCGTTCTTCTCCTTGACGATGTTGTTCACCGCCAGCGCCACGCCGGAATTCGGCACGTCGACGATGGTGTCGACCTTGTCGACGTCGAACCACTGCCGCGCGATGTTGGAGCCGATGTCCGGCTTGTTCTGGTGATCGCCGGAGATGATGTCGATCTTCCAGCCCTTGGCCATCAGACCGGAGTCCTCCGCCGCCATCTGCGCAGCCAGGGTCGAGCCCGGGCCGCCGAGATCGGCATAGAGACCGGACTGATCGCTGAGTGCGCCGATCTTGACAGTCTTGTCCTGCGCCATGGCGATGCCCGCCATGGCCAGCGAAAGCGCCGTGCCGAGAAGTGCGGTTGAAATCTTGTTTTTCATGACTTCCTCTCAATGATTTGGACGACGGGCTTCTAAATTAGGTCTTCTTCAAAAGCGGACAAGCGCTCTTGTCGAGCGGCGTGAAGGCCTGATCGGCAGGGATCGTCGCCACGAGCTTGTAGTAGTCCCAGGGCCCCTTCGACTCCTCGGGCTTCTTCACCTCGAACAGATAGGCCGGATGCAGCTTGCGGCCGTTCGGCTGGATCGTGCCCTTGCCGAAGATGATGTCGTCGGTCGGGGTCGCCTTCATCTTGTCGACGATCTTCAACCCGTCATGGGAGTTGCCGCCCATCGCATCCAACGTCTTGAAGTAATGGATCAGCGACGAATAGACACCGGCCTGAACGGTGGTGGGCATCGCCTTGTTCTTCATGCGCTCCTGGAAGCGCTTGGAGAACGACCGCGTGCCGTCATTGAGATCCCAGTAGAAGGTCTCGGTGAAGCTCAGCCCCTGCGCAACCGGCAGGCCCAAGGCATGGACATCCGAAATGAACATCAGCAGGCCGGCAAGCTTCTGACCACCCTTGATAATACCGAATTCGGAGGCCTGCTTGATCGAGTTGATGGTGTCGCCGCCGGCATTCGCCAGGCCGATCACCTTCGCCTTGGAAGTCTGAGCCTGCAGCAGGAATGACGAGAAGTCGGCGGTATTCAGCGGCGGGCGCACGCTGCCCAGCACCTTGCCGCCCATGGCGGTCACGGCGTTGGTGGTGTCGCGCTCGAGCGCCGTGCCGAAAGCATAATCTGCGGTCAGGAAGAACCAGGTATCGCCGCCGCTCTTGACCATCGCCGAGCCGGTGCCATTGGCGAGCTGATAGGTGTCATAGGCCCAGTGGATGGTGTTGGGCGAACACTGTGCGTTGGAGAGATCGGACGTACCCGAGCCGGAATTCAGATAGACGCCGTTCTTTTCCTTGACGACGTTGTTGACGGCGAGACCGACGGAGGATGTCGGCACGTCGACGATCACGTCGACCTTGTCGCGGTCGAACCACTGGCGCGCAATGTTGACGCCGATATCCGGCTTGTTCTGGTGGTCACCGACCACGACGTCGATCTTCCATCCTTTGGCGGCAAGGCCGGAATCCTCAACGGCCATCTGCGCGGCCAGCGTCGAACCGACACCGGTCACGTCGGCATAAAGACCCGACTGGTCGTTCAGCACGCCGATCTTGGCGGTCTTGTCCTGGGCGAACGCAAGCGAGCTTGCGCTCATCATCAGTGCGAAACCCAGCAGCGACGTCGAAACGGCTTTTTTCATTCTGTGCTCCCTACCCGTATTGATGGTTGTGTCTATCGTCGGACCGTTGGCTCGGTCCGTTATTCGATATTAGACGCCGAGATACGTATGCAGCTTGTCCATATTCGCCGAGAGCTCGGAATTGGCGAAGCCATCGATGATCTTGCCGTGCTCGACGATGTAGTAGCGATCCGCCACTGTCGCCGCGAAACGGAAGTTCTGTTCGACCAGCAGGATGGTGAAGCCCTCCGACTTCAACCGCGCGATGGTGTGGCCGATCTGCTGGATGATGACGGGCGCCAGGCCCTCGGTCGGCTCGTCCAGCATCAGGAAGCGCGCGCCGGTACGCAGGATGCGGCCGATTGCCAGCATCTGCTGCTCACCGCCGGAGAGCTTTGTCCCCTGGCTGTTGAGACGCTCTTTCAAGTTTGGAAACAGCTCGAAGATCTGATCCAGCGACAACCCGCCGGGCCGGATCGTCGGCGGCAGCATCAGGTTCTCTTTCACGTCAAGGCTCGAGAAGATGCCGCGTTCTTCCGGACAGAATGCGATGCCCTGCTTCGCGATCTTGTCCGACGAGGTCTTGATGATCTCGTTGCCTTCGAACTTCACCGAACCGGTGCGCTTGCCGATGATGCCCATGATGGACTTCAGCGTCGTGGTCTTGCCGGCGCCGTTGCGACCGAGCAGCGTGACGACTTCGCCCGGCTTCACATCGAAATTGATACCGTGAAGGATGTGCGACTCGCCGTACCAGGCTTCGAGATTCTCGACGGTGAGAATGGGATTGCCTGTCGCTGCAGTCTTTGCCGGTGCGGCCATTGTGATCTCAGCCATGCCCGGCTCCCAGATAAGCTTCCTTGACGCGCTCGTCCTTGGTCAGATCGGCGTAGCTGCCTTCCGCAAGAACCCTTCCACGAGTCAGAACGGTAATGATGTCCGACAGGTTGGACACGACGCTGAGGTTATGTTCGACCATCAGGATGGTATACTTCGCCGAAATGCGCTTGATCAGCGCGGCGATCTTGTCGATGTCCTCATGGCCCATGCCGGCCATCGGTTCATCGAGCAGCATCATCTCGGGGTCGAGCGCCAGCGTGGTGGCGATCTCCAGCGCGCGCTTGCGGCCATAGGGCATTTCCACGGCGGGCGTATTTGCGAATTCGCTGAGGCCGACGTCGTCGAGGAGCTCGGCGGCGCGTTGATTGTACTGATCCAGAACACTCTTGGAGCGCCAGAAGTCGAATGACGACCCATGCTGACGCTGCAGTGCAACACGGACATTTTCCAGCGCCGTCAGATGCGGAAACACCGCGGAGATCTGGAACGAGCGTACAAGGCCAAGGCGCGCCACGTCGGCAGGCGCCGTCGCGGTGATGTCCTTGCCCTTGTAGAAAATCTGGCCGGCGGACGGCTGCATGAACTTGGTCAGCAGATTGAAACACGTGGTCTTGCCGGCGCCGTTAGGGCCGATCAATGCGTGAATAGTACCGCGGCGAATTTTGAGACTGACATCGCGGACTGCGAAAAAGCCCGCAAATTCCTTGGTCAATCCGTTGGTTTCGAGAATGAACTCATCGGTCAAGCAAATTTCCCCCATCGACCTTCCCAGCGCGTGTCTTCGCCAGTGGCCAACTTTTTGCGCAGCCGCATTTCAGGGAAAACTGGAAGTCATCCCCGCGCGGCCACATCGAGTGGCGCGAATATGCCGTCAACGCGACGGCGAACGCAAGGTGCAATGCGGCAGAATTGGGTGGACCGCCTGTCGCACCGACTTCGCCCTTAGTCGTAGGCAGTTAGCTCCCTGCGCATGCAGAAAGCAGAGTCCGCCTGCGATCGGTCTATCGCGCAGAACGCGCCACCTGTTTGCGCCGCAAGGAGGTTTGAAAATCGCTCGTTAATTGTATTGCGAGGCGACTTCCCGCGTTCATTGATTATTTGCTCGCTGTACTCATACTCCCCTTGATCAATATCAGGGGGATCGTTGCCGTGGACTTCCAGAGCGCCGACGCGTCCGTGGTGAAGTCCATTCGGCAGCGCGATCTGCTGAACTGCTGGCTGCGGCTCTATGCGCCGCAACAGGCCCTGCCCGACATCGCCAACTATCGCCCGGACCGGATGGACGAGGAACGTCCCGATCTCGTCGACTACATCGTCGATCACAGCACGGCACCGCCACGGCTCATCATCGATAGCAATGGCACCCGCATGGCGAGCGCCTATGGTACCACCGGCAAGGGCCGCTATCTCGACGACTATCTCGGCCCGATCCTCGGTCCTGTTGTGCTGCCGGCCTATCATGAATGTATCGCGCGCGAACTGCCGACCTACACCGTCTCGATGATCGACGATGTCAACGGTCGTGTTGTCGCCTATGAGCGAATGCTGATGCCGTTCTCGTCAGGTGACGGCGTCACGCACATCATCGCATCGCTCAAAACCATCAGCGAGGATGGTGGCTTCGAAATCAAAAACCTGATGCGCGGCCATCACAGCGTGCCGGTACCGAAACTCCGTGCCGTGATCGATCGCAGCCTGTCCTATCGTGCGCCTCATCGGCTCGCGGCCGCCGACGTCGTCGAAATCGACTGATCGCTATTTCACGTCTTTTGCATAAATCTCTGGCTTGAAGCCGACCACGAGCTTGCCGCCAAGATCGAGCACAGGCCGCTTGATCATCGAGGGCTGTTCCAGCATCAGCGCGATCGCTTTGGCCTCCGTGAGACCTTCCTTCGCAGAGTCATCAAGCTTGCGGAACGTAGTGCCGGCGCGATTGAGCAGCGTCTCCCAGCCGACCTCCTTGGCCCAGCGCTGCAGCCGCGCCTTGTCGATGCCCTCGGCCTTGTAGTCATGGAAACTGTAGGCGACGCCATGGCTGTCGAGCCAGACGCGCGCCTTCTTCATCGTGTCGCAATTTTTGATGCCGTAGATGGTGATGGCCATGAGATGTCGCCCGTGCCTGCCAGAAGTGATCGCCGTTCTGACCTGACTAACAGATCAGGCAGCGGCGGCTGACAGCAAATCCGCGATCATCCACAGAGGCCACCGATGATGCTGGCCAGCATCATCGGCTTGTCCTCCAGATCTCAGGCCGTGCGCCTGCGGTTCGAGAAGATCAGCCACAGCGCCGACACCAGGAAATAGAAGGCGCCGAAGCCCGCATAAGGCGCAATATCCAGGATCGTCGGCACAGTGGCACCGCCGGCACTATGCACAAACACCGCCCCGGCCAGAGTCGACTGCGCTCCACTCAGGATCATCGCCCATTGCGCGCCAAATTTGCGCCAGCGGCGAATGCCGGTGACGAGTTGCGCCAGACCTGCCAGCGCAGCCCATACGCCGAATACGGCGAGCACAGCGTTCATCCCTGACCGCAAAGCAACGGCGACAGCCAGCGCAGCAACAAGGCTGACGACGACATTCAGTGCCTGTGACGGATTGGCCAGAAGGCCGCCGCTGCCATTGGCGTCGAACCAGTTCGCAAGGGCATCCCAGGCGGGATAGCTGACGAGCAGCACAGCCGCCACTGCCGGATTCGAGGTGCCGACCGCGACGGCGGCCACCACCCAGCCCACCGCCACGATGCCGCGGGTGAGGTAATAACGTGCGAGATCTCCGGCTGCCACGGCCTGCAGACTGGCGGTTCCCTGTGAGATGGTCATGTTGGTCTCCATCGAAGTTGGGACCGGGCACCCTCAACCGGCATGGCGAATGAACCTCGGCCGCATTACATATTGCAATAACTAATATCGCGATATGCTTATCTGGCCAGATCACCTACCTTGTCCAGAATTATTTATCGCGATATACATTATTGTGATATTGACGTGAGGAGAATTGCCGTGGTGCCTGCCGACATTCCGCTGGATCACCAGCTCTGTTTTTCGCTCTACAGCGCCAGCATGGCCATCGGCCGCGCCTACAAGCCGCTGCTCGACGCCCTCGAGATCACCTACCCCCAATATCTCGTGCTGAGCACATTGTGGGAGGGCGGCGCACAGAGCGTTGGCAGCATAGCCGACCGGCTGGCGCTGGAATCGAGCACGGTCACGCCGCTGGTGAAGCGGCTCGAACAGGCCGGCTTCGTCGCGCGCAAGCGCAATCCGGAAGATGAGCGGCAGGTTGTCGTCAGCCTCACAGCCAAAGGCACGGGGCTGCGCGAAAAATCCCGCTGCCTTGGCGAGACGTTGTTCGCCGCGGCCGGCATGACGCCAGAGCGGTTGATCGCCCTGAACAGCGAGGTCCATGCCTTTCGCGATGCCGTGGCCAACTACACCGGCAAGACGGGCGCGGCCGCGACGGAGACCGCCGACTGAGGCAGATAACCCACGACAGGTCGCCCACGAATCTGACGTAAGATACCGGACCCATTCAGCGCCGGAGCGACCATGGAATTCACCGCCCTCTTTCTGGCGATCGTCATCACGATGCTTGTTGCATGGTATGGCAGCCGCAGCCTCGCATTCTCTCTGTGTGCCGTTGTGCTGATCGCCTGCGTGGCAACCTTTCTGCACCACGCCACTGACGCGCTGAAACTGTCGTTCTGAGGCTATGATGACGCCCGTTCGCGCTATCGCCCTCAACGTCCTCGCTCTCTACGCCCTCGCGGCGCTGCTTGCCGGCGCCTTTGCTGCACAGCTGCTGCTCGGCGAATTACCCTGCCCGCTATGCCTGTTACAGCGGATCATGTTCGCACTGCTCGCCATAGGCCCGATCCTCAACATTCGCTTCGGCCCGCGTCCCAGCCATTATGCATTGTCACTGCTTGCAGCCGTGGTCGGCGCCATCGTCTCGACGCGGCAGGTGCTGCTGCACATCATGCCCGGCGACGCCGGCTATGGCACGGCGCCGTTTGGCTATCACTATTACACCTGGGCACTGGTCGGATTCATCGCGGCGATCGTTCTGGTGTCGCTGGTGCTGCTGTTCGACCGGCAATTCGAGAAGGACCCCGCCGCTCACCCGACGCCCAGTGTCATCGCGCATGTTGCCGTCTGGCTCGTGATCGGCCTGACGGCCGCGAACGTCGCCTCGACCTTGCTCGAATGCGGCTTCAAGGCCTGCGCGGACGATCCCGTGGTGTATGAGCTGTTGAAGCGATAGCCACCGCGATACTGGATCACCGCCAGCTACAACTGTAGTCGTCGTGTGATCCCGACATTCTCCAGAAACGTCTCGTCGTGGCTGACGATCAGGAGCGCGCCGTCATAGGCACGCAGACCCGCTTCCACGGCCTCGATGGAATCGACATCAAGATGATTGGTCGGCTCATCGAGGATCAGCAACGGCGGCGGCGACACGCCGCCCATGGCGCAGGCGAGACCGGCGCGCAACATCTGCCCTCCGCTCAGCGTGCCAACCATCTGAAGCGCAGCATCGGCGCGAAACATGAATCGCGCCAATGCTGCGCGGCAGGCATTCTCGTCGGCTCGGGGATGAAGCCGTCGAAAGTTATCGCGGATCGTCTGCGACGGATCGAGCAGACTGACCTGTTGATCGAGCATGGCAAAGTCGACCATCATCCGCACCACACCCGCCACAGGCTGGATCGCTCCAGTGATAAGACTTAGCAGCGTTGTCTTGCCGGAGCCGTTGGGACCCGTGACGGCCACACGTTCAGGCCCGGTGATGGAAAACGACAGGTCGCCAATGATCGGCGCCGCCGCTGGATAACAGAAGCTCACGCCATCGAGCTGCAGGACCATCCTTTGGGCCGGAAGCCCGGTTGGCGAAACCGCAACGGACAACGGCTGCAGGACTTCGACCTGCTCCCACGCAGCAGCCAGCGCATCCTCCGCCCGGGACTGCTGACGCTCTGCCAGCCGCGTCTGCTCGCCGCCTGTATCCTCGCTGCGATCCTTCATGCCGCCAAGCGCGATCCGCGGCGCGCCGCCTTTTGCACTTTTGATACGCCCTGCCCGATCCCGGCGCGCTTGACGCTCGGCCATCGCCTGTGCCCGCCGTGCAAGATCATCGATACGCTTTTCCGCATCCGACAGATCGCGTTGCGCAGCTGCAAGCTCGCGCGTCTTGCGGGTGCGATAATGCGTCCAGTTGCCGCCATAGCGCGTGGCACCGAGCGAGGTCAGCTCAACGATGGCATCCATCGTGTCGAGCAATTCACGATCATGGCTGACGACAATGGCTCCCGCACGCCAGCCGGCCAGCAGATCGATGACCGCCCGTCGGCCGTCGCGGTCCAGATTGTTGGTCGGCTCATCCAGCAGCAGAAAATCAGGATCGGCAAAGACGAGCGCGGCCAGCGCGACGCGCGTCCGCTGGCCGCCAGAGAGCACCGACAGCGCAGTATCATGGCTAACGTCGAGTCCAACGCGCCCGAGTGATCTGGCCATCCTGGTTTCAACGTCCCAGTCGGCCAGAGCCAGCTCTTCGGCCGTAGCCGTACCGTCTTCCGCGCGGGCGAGAAGACCCAGCGCTTCGGTGACGCCGAACAGATCGGCGATTGTCTCGCCAGGACGAAGCTGCAGCGCCTGCTGCAACACCGCGAGCCGGCCGTGGACACTCACACCGCCCTGACCAGGTACGAAATCGTCGGACATCACGCGCAACAGCGTGGATTTCCCGACACCGTTACGGCCGACCAGGCCGGTACGCTCGGCGCCAAAACTGAGATTGAGGTTGGTGAAAAGCGAGCGGCCGTCAGGCGTCGCGACAGACAGATCGGATACAGTGATGTGGGCAGGCATGGATAGACTTCTCCCGGGAAACAAAGCGAAGCGGCGTTGTCACCTGGGCGAAATCCATCGAAGCACACATCCTATTGAAATGACGATCGCGGCTCACTAATCGCCAACTGCGGCGCGCTTGTGGCGTTGGCAAAATCGCCCGGTCCCTCTAACAACGACACCATGACCGAGATCATCGCTATCGCCGCCGCCTTCGCTCCGTTCGAAACGCTGGCCTCTTCGCTTCTGCATCACGTCAAGACCGACGACGGCTCGCATGACGTCGCGCATCTGGCGCGTGTCTGGTCCAACGTCCGCGCCATCCAGAAAATCGAGGGTGGCGATCCCGAGATTCTGGCGGCGGCGACGCTGCTTCATGACTGCGTCGCCGTTGAGAAAAGCTCACCGCTCCGCGCCAGTGCCTCGCGCCTCGCCGCCGAACATGCGGTTACCCTTCTGGCGCCGTTCGGCTGGGCGAGCGAGCGGCTCGACCGCATTGCCCATGCCATCGCGGCGCATAGTTTCTCGGCAAAGATCACGCCGGAAACGATCGAAGCGCAAATCCTGCAGGATGCCGATCGCCTGGATGCCATCGGCGCGATCGGCATTGCGCGCTGTTTCTACACGGCCGGGCGGATGCAATCCTACCTGTACGATCCGGAAGACCCGGCAGCACGCCACCGCCCATTCGACGACCGCAATTTTGCGATCGACCATCTGCCGGCGAAACTGCTGACACTCGCGAAAGGCTTCAACACTGCTACTGGAAAACGCATGGCGCAGGAACGCCACGCGCGGACAGAGTCCTTCCTCGCCGCCTTCATTAGCGAGGTCGGCGTCTCGTAAAATGGGCGCTTACGGCGCCCACTTCGTGAACACGTAATCCCGCTCCTTCACGCGCGCCTCGTGGCAGGCAAAGCAGGTCTCGTGCTGCGCCTGATCGACCGGCTTGCCGTCGATGAAGCGGCCGAAGCCCCAGCCGCCAGACGCGGCATACTTCTTCGAATCCTTCACCATCACCTGCACCGTGGTCGCGGCGCCGGGGATAGAGGCGGATTCGAATTCCGGCGACTGGGTGTGCTTCCAGGCCAGCTTCACCAGCACCGTGCCATCGGGGAACGGCAGCTTGCCATCCCGATAGGCTTTGACCGCGATGTCGTTGCCGACCACGGCGCGCAGCTCGTTCAGAGGCTCGGCCTCCTGCGCGGGCGCGATCAGTTCCCATTTGCGATAGCCATCGGGAAGACCGACGCCGTAGATCGGCGACAGGTTGGCGGGATTGGCCGTGGTGGCCGCGAAGGCCGCCGCCACCGCGGATGACAGCACACCTGCCGCGAGACTCGCTGCAAGAATCCATCGCATCGCGGATCTCCCTCAGCGTGCCATCGCATCGGCGTCGATGATGGCCTGGGCGAATTCACGCGGTGCTTCCTGCGGCAGGTTGTGACCGATGCCGCCATTCACCGTGCGATGCTCATACTTGCCGGTGAACTTCTTCGCATAGGCCTTGGGATCGGGATGCGGCGCGCCATTGGCGTCGCCTTCCATGGTGATGGTCGGCACCGCGATCGCCGGCCCCTGCGCCAGCCGCTTCTCCAGTTCGTCATACTTCGCCTCCCCCTGGGCGAGTTCGAGCCGCCAGCGATAGTTGTGGATGGTAATGGCGACGTGATCGGGATTCTCGAACGCCTTGGCCGAGCGGTCATAGGTGGCGTCGTCGAAATTCCACTTCGGCGAGGCCAGCTTCCAGATCAGCTTGGCGAAGTCGTGCCGGTACTTGTCATAGCCGAGCCGGCCACGCTCCGTGGTGAAGTAGAACTGGTACCACCATTCCAGTTCAGCCTTCGGCGGCAGCGGCATGCGGTTGCCCTCCTGGCTGCCGATCAGATAGCCGCTGACGGCGACCAGCGCCTTGACGCGCTCCGGCCAGATCGCAGCGAGAATGTCGGCCGTGCGGCCGCCCCAGTCGTAACCGCCGACCACCGCCTTCTCGATCTTCAACGCGTCCATGAAATTGATGATGTCGGTGGCGAGCGCAGCGGGCTGACCGTTGCGCATCGTCGCATCGGACAGGAAGCGCGTCCCGCCATAGCCGCGCAGATAAGGGATGATGACGCGGTAGCCGGCGGAGGCCAGCAGCGGCGCGACATCCACATAGCTGTAGATGTCATAGGGCCAGCCGTGCAGCAGCAGCACAACGGGGCCGTTGGCCGGGCCGTCCTCGGCATAGGCAACGCTGAGGTCGCCGGCATTGATCTGCTTCAGCGGCTTGAACGACGTATGCGTGCCACGCTTGACGACGGGGAGCTGCTTGCCGGCCTTCGCGGCCTGTGCCGCCGCCGGGCCAATGCCAGCGAACGGCGCTGCTGCCAGGCCCATGATCGCCGCGCCCAGCAGGCTGCGGCGGTTGAGATGCGGGCTGTTGGGATTGTCGTTCGTCATGGTGCGCTCTCCGGGCAATGACGGCTGCGGCCGTCGATGCGCGGACCATGCTCCCGCGCCGGCATCGCCGCTTGAAGAATCCGTTGGTTTTCTCTTCAGAACGCCATGATTTGTCGTTGAGACGGGGTGTGCTAGGGACGGTCCTGCGCACAAGGCCTTGGCGCGACAACGGGAAATGGACCCCTATCTTGCTGTTCCGGTTCGACGAATTCGTGCTCGACACTGACCGGCGGGAGCTGCGGCGGGGCGCCGACACGGTGGCAGTGGAACCGCAGGTGTTCGACGTGCTGGAATTCCTGATCCGGGCGCGGGACAAGGTCGTCAGCCGTGACGATCTGCTGGCCGAAGTCTGGCATGGCCGCATCGTGTCCGAGGCGACGCTCAGCAGCCGGGTCAACGCGGCCCGCACCGCCATCGGCGACAATGGCGAGCAGCAGCGGCTGATCCGCACCTTGCCCCGGAAGGGATTTCGCTTCGTCGGCGAGGTCTTCGAACAGACCGAAAGCCCCTCTCCGCTCGCGGTGACGGCGCCAGCAACTGCACTCCTGTCCGAATCCGCCGATCCCGAAGGGCTGTCGATTGCGGTCCTGCCCTTCACCAATATGAGCGCCGACCCCGAACAGGACTATTTCGGCGACGGCATCGCCGAGGAGATCATCACCGACCTGTCGCGCTGCAGTGGCCTGTTTGTGATCGCGCGCAATTCGTCATTCATCTACAAGAACAAGCCGGTCGATATCCGTGAGGTCGGCCGCACGCTTGGCGTCAATTATGTGCTGGAAGGCAGCGTCCGCCGTGTCGGCGAACGGCTGCGCATCATCGCGCAACTGATCGACGCGCGCTCCGGCGCGCATCTGTGGGCCGACCGTTTCGATGGTGATCGCAGCGACGTGTTCGACCTGCAGGACCGCATCACCGAGCGCGCCGTGGCTGCCATCGAGCCGACGCTGCGCATCGCCGAGATCGAACGGCGCAGGCACAGCCGCCCGAACAAGCCAGATGCCTATGATCTGCTGCTGCGCGCCTCAGGTTACGAACACGACTTCACGCCGGAGAGCATGAATGCGGCGCTCGATTGCCTGCATCAGGCGCTTGAACTTGATCCGACCTATGCGCCAGCGATGGCGGCGGCCGCCTATTGCCACGCGCAGCGACACTTCCAGGGCTGGATCAGTGCCGACGATGCCCATCGCGCCGAGGGTCTCGCGCTCGCGCAACGGGCCATCGAGCGGATGCCCAACGATCCGCAGATCCTCTGGATGGCCGCATTTGCGATCTGGAATCTCGCCGAAACGCAAACGGCGAAAGACGCGGCCATTGAGCTGTTCAACCGCTCCCTGGCCATCAATCCAAATTCGGCGACCGCGCTGGCGCTCGCCGGCTGGATCGAAACCATGCGCGGCCAGCAGCAGGCCGGTCGTGCGTTGCTCGATCGTACGCGACATTTGAACCCACTCGATCCGCACGGCTGGTTCGTTTCCGGTGCGCTGGCGATCGCGGCGATCATCGACGAGAACTACACCGAGGCGATCGGTTGGGCTGACAAGGCGCTGCTGCAGAACCGCCGCTTCGCTGTCGCACTCCGCGCGCTTGCCGTAGCACTCGTCAAAACCGGCGAGCACGAACGCGCCGCTCAGGTGGTCGAGGAACTGCTCACGATCGAACCGGAGCTCACGGTCTCCGCTTTCTTTGCGCGCATTCCCGTCCCCGTCGAGTCGATGGCGCAAACCTATGCCGCCGCCCTGAAAGCCGCGGGGCTGCCCGAATGAGCATCCGCCCGATTGTCCGCTATCCCGACTCGCGTCTCGCGCGACCGGCCGCTGATGTCACCGTGTTCGACGATGCGCTGCGCGCGCTCGCCGACAATCTCCGCGACACCATGCATGCCGCTCCCGGAATCGGCATCACCGCGCCGCATATCGGCGTGTTGTTGCGCGTCGTCGTGCTCGATCTCGGCGATGGCGTGAAAACCTATGTGAATCCGGAGATGACATGGGCTTCACCGGAGACGATCATGCATCAGGAAGGCAGCGTCTCGATGCCCGGTGTGAATGACGACATCCAGCGCCATGCGCGCATCCGGATCAGCTACCAGGATCTCGACGGAAATATGCAAACAGAAGAGTCCGATGGTCTGCGCGCAGTGTGTCACCAGCACGAGATCGACCAGCTCAACGGCATGTTCTGGATCCAGCGCCTGTCGCGCCTCAAACGCGAGCGGCTGATCAAGCGGTTCGAGAAATTGTCGCGCGCCTGAAGCGCGCGACAATCGTCACGTCCGCCACTGCGATTGGCGGCGTCGACCGGATATCAGCCTGAGCCACGGCACGGTGTGGAACAAGCTCATGAAGGCATACATCACCGCCATTCCACTCCACGGCGATGAATGCGACGTTGAACAGAGCAAATCCGGCGCGCTGCCATCGAGCACACCCGTCAGCAGTGCCATCAGTGCGAAGGCCGGTGCGGCCGCAAGGCATAACCAGTCGGCGGCCGGCGCAAGGCGAGCCATTCTCCAGCGATGGGTCTTCGCACGATCCACGACGTCGTCGATGGCGCTACTCATCGGTCTTCCGGAACGTCGCCTCTCCTGCGGCCGAGACCTCGACCCATTTCTTGTCGGGTGCGGCGCCGGCGACATAGTTGTCGTGCCAGTTCCACCATTTGTAGGTCGGTGTCTGCGGATAGCCTTCGGGCGAATCCTCCCAGACTTCCTGACGGCCAAGCGGCGTCGCGTCGAGATAGCTCCAGGTGGTCCCCATCGCCTCGTCGCCGCGGCTGTTGATGAAATAGGTGCGAAACACGCGCTCACCGTCGCGGAAGAACACGTTGTGGCCGTGCCACTCGTCGACGCCGAAGTCGGCGTCGAAACTGTCCGTGATGGTGACCCAGGGCATCTCCCAGTCCATCCGCGCCTTCAGGCGCGCGATGTCCGCCTGCGGTGCCCGTGAGGCGTAGACGAGCGTGGTGTCGCGGGCATTCAGGTGTGCGAGATGGGCGACCTGATCGGCCCCGAGCGAACAGCCGCGGCAGGCATGATCGGGCCAGCCGAACACGCCCGGCTCGAAGAAGGCGCGGTAGACGATCAACTGGCGTCGGCCGTCGAACAGGTCGAGCAGGCTGACCTGGCCACCGGGCCCTTCGAACGCATACGCCTTCTCCACCGCCATCCACGGCATCCTCCGACGTTCCGCCGCCAGTGCATCGCGCGCGCGCATCACAGCCTTCTCCTTCACGAGCATGTCCGTTCGCGCGGACTCCCATGCCTGCGGTGACACAATCGGTGGTGTTTTCATCGGTGTCGTCATGGTCTTCTCCACTTTCGTCCATTGTCATGCGTTACCGACACGACTTGCCGGTTGATCGTCGTGAGGTAGATTAGGACCGGACAATTTGAGGGTGGGAGTGACAAGTGTGGCGGGATTCAGATGGACTCCCTGATCACCGCCGCAGGACAAGCGCTTGCGGCGGGTGACCCGCTCGGTGCCTTGAAGCGCGTTGCATTGCGCGACGACCCGCCAGCGCTCGCCCTGCGCGGCATCGCAATGGCTCAGCTCGGCGATTTCGCACGCGCGAAGGATCTCGTGAAACGGGCCGCCCGCGCCTTCGGTGCGAAGGAACCCGTGGCCCGTGCGCGGTGCATCGTCGCCGAGGCCGAGATCGCGCTTGTCTCGCGCGATCTCCATTGGCCCAGCAAGACTCTCGACGCCGCGCGGCGGACGCTCGACGCTCATGGGGACCGGCTCAATGCAGCCTATGGCGGTTATCTCGACGTCAGGCGTCTTCTGCTCATCGGGCATCTGGACGAAGCCGAGCGAAAGCTCGGCGCCCTCGATCCGGCCCCCTTTCCGCCCGCCTTGCGCACGGCGCACGCGCTGGTCGTCATGGGCATTGCGATGCGGCGGCTCCATGCGAGAACCGCACGTAAGGCCCTCGCCGACGCGCAACGTGCCGCACGCCTTGCCCGCATTCCTGCGCTGACGGCCGAAGTCGACAGCGCATCCCGTCTGCTCAACGCGCCCGCAGCGCGCCTGATCGCGCGCGGTGACGAACGCATGCTGCTGCTCGACGAAGTCGAGGAGTTGCAGCAATCGAAAGCCATCGTCATCGATGCCTGCCGACATGCCGTCCGCCACAGAAAGATCGAGCTGTCGCTGGCCACGCGCCCGGTTCTGTTCACGCTCGCACGCGCGCTTGGCGAGACATGGCCGGCGGACGTCGCGCGAGAGACGCTGCTGGCACGGGCCTTCCGCGCCAGACACGCCGATGACTCGCATCGCGCGCGGCTTCGCGTCGAGATGGGACGCCTGCGCAAACTGCTTGCGCCTCTGGCCGACGTGAATGCGACCAGGCACGGTTTCGTGCTGGCGCCGCGCATGGCACGCGAGGTCGTCGTGCTGGCGCGCCCCGTCGAGGAAGAACACGCCGCCGTACTTGCCCTTCTGTCCGACGGCGAAAGCTGGTCGAGTTCGGCGCTCGCGCTGGCACTCGGAGGCAGCCAACGCAGCGTTCAACGAACGCTCGAAACGCTGGCTGCCAACAACAAGGTGCAGCCGCTCGGTCGCGGCCGTGCACGCCGCTGGACATCGCCGTCCCTGCCCGGACTCGCGACGATGTTGTTACTCCCGCAGCCGCTGCCGGATCACTAGGATTGCAGCCATCGTCACGAGGGAAACGCTCATGAAAACATCGGCAGCAGAAATTATCCGTGAATATGGCCCCTTCGAGGGCGTCGACGGCGTGCATGGCGTCACCTATGACGGCCTGCACGTCTGGTTCGCCTCTGGCGACAAGCTCAACGCACTCGATCCCGCAAGCGGCAAGACGGTGCGCGCCATCGACGTCGCCGCGCATGCCGGCACCGCCTTCGACGGCACGCATCTGTTCCAGATCGCCGAGGACCGTATCCAGAAGATCGATCCTCAAACCGGCCGCGTGCTCGCCACCATTCCGGCTCCCGGCAATGGCGGCGATTCCGGCATGGCCTGGGCCGAGGGCGCGCTGTGGGTCGGGCAGTATCGCGAGCGCAAGATCCATCAGGTCGATCCAGAAACGGGCAAGATTTTGCGAACCATCGAAAGCAATCGCTTCGTCACCGGCGTCACCTGGGTCGACGGCGAACTCTGGCACGGCACCTGGGAAAATGACGAAAGCGATGTCAGACGCATCGACCCGCAGACCGGCGAAGCGCTCGAGAGTCTCGCTTTGCCCGCAGGCAGTGGCGTCTCCGGCCTCGAGTCCGATGGCGCCGATCAGTTCTTCGCCGGCGGCGGCAAAAGCGGCAAGGTCCGCGCGATCACGCGGCCGAAGCGGAAGTGAAAAGCAACGAGCGACGCCACTTCACTTCCTGGTTTGCGGATAGATCGTCTCACCCTTCTTCAGCATCTCGACGAAGGCCGCAATCCGCTTCTTGCGGCCGGCTTCGGTCTTCATATTGTGCACCCGAAATGCCAGCGAGAAGCGGTTCTGGGCGCTGAGCTTTGCCAGCATCGCCTTGGCCTTCGGCTCGGCGTCGATCGCGGCCTGCAGATCGGTGGGGATCGCCATATCCTTGCCGCTCCCATAGGCGCGATCCCAGCGGCCATCGGCCTTGGCCGCCTCAACATGGACGAGGCCATGCCCGGTCATGCGCTCCTCCTCAATGAGGCGCGCAATATTGTCGACATTGATCTTGCTCCAGACGCTCTTCTTGCCGCGCGGTGAATAGCGCTGCAGGAAGCTCACATCGTCCAGCCCCTTGCGGATACCGTCGATCCAGCCCCAGCAGAGCACGACATCGATCGCCTCCTTCGGCGTGATCGATGCAAGGCCGGATTTCAGTTTGTGAATCTTGATCCAGACCTCGTCGGCCTTGTCGTGGTTCTTGCCGAGCCATTTGTAGAAGGCGTCAGCGTTCTTGAACTCGCGCACATTCGCGGGATCGACCTTAACGGGTGCCATGCTCTGCCCTGACAGTTGCGCGTCAGACTAGCGCGCGTCCAGCCCCATCTGCCAGAAATCCGCTTCCAGCCTTGAGGCCTGACCGAACAGTTTGGCGAGTTCGACAAAGCGCCGCTCGGTCATCGCGCGGGCAGCGAGATCGTCGAGATGGCGGCGCGCTTTCAGCGCGATATCCTGATAGGCCTCGCCGGCATATTCACCGATCCATTCGCGATACGGATGATCGCCGAGCGCGTCGGCACCACCCGGTGCGAGCTTCTTGCCGATCTCGGCATAACCGATCACGCACGGCGCCAGCGCCACATGCAGATCGAGCAAATCGCCGGCAGCGCCGCAATCCAGCACGAAGCGCGTATAGGCCACCGTCGCCTGCAGCTCGGGCGCGGCCTCGATATCGGCGGGCGACAGCCCCCAACGCCCGCACAGTTTTACGTGAAGCTCCATCTCGCCGAGGATGGCCGCAAGCCCACCCTGCGCCGACTTCATGTCATCGAGGCTGCGGCTCTTGTAGGTCGCCAGCGCATAGGCGCGCGCGAACTGGATCAGGAACAGATAGTCCTGCACGAGGTAGGTCCGAAACGCAGGCTCTGGCAGCGTACCGGCGCCGAGCTGGCGGACGAAATCGTGGTCGACATAGCTGGCCCACGCGTCGGACGCGGCGGCTTTGAGGCGATCGAAGATGTCCATGAGGACCAATTCAGGTTATCGGCGAATGTGCCGTCGGCATGCAGCCCGAAACCTAACTCACAAGAGCCTGACCGGCAATCGACGACACGAACATCGCGTGCGTGGCTACGTCCCGACTTGCTTCGTTATCCTTGCGCACCCACCTCCGCTTGGCTTCGCCACTTTGCGGCGTGGGGCAGCACGAACATATAGAGGCCACTGAACAGCAGCAGAAACAACGGCAGCAAAGGCGCATATGTCACCCAGGCTGGAGGCTCTCCAAATCCGCGGACCACGAAATTGGCGACTACCGTGATGGTGAAGGCAAGAGACAGCCAGCGGTGAGCCTGTCGAATCCATTTACTCATGACCAAGACAACTCCTCATGATTGTACGGCAAGGCCGTATGTGCGCATCGTGCCGGCCGAGATCAGTCGAGCCGTTGCAGGAGCCGCTCCATTGCTGCGAAAAATCGCGGCCAGCCGAATGTCGCGCCCTGATAGGCCTGCTGCTGATCCGGCCGGAATCCGACCTGCTCCATGCGCAGCACAGTTCCGGTGCCTGACGGCGTGAGAGTCCAGGTGACGACGCTCTCGAGACCCATCGCCTCCCATGTGTAAGCGAGCTTCCTGTGGGGCTCGACTTCCGTGACGCGACAATCGACCGTCCCCCAGTCTGCGCGAAAATCGAACCGATGGCCGATGACGGGCTGGAAATCGCTCTTCATGAGCCACTCGGCGATCAGATGTGGCTGTGTGAGCGCGCGCCAGATTTTTTCCGGCGCATGGTCAAGCTCCCGCTCGACAACGACAGAACGCGTTTCGGATGCTGTATTGGTCAATTGTCCATCCTCTTCAGTAGTTGTTCGAGATCGTCGAACCGGCTCTCCCAGAACCCAGCCATCTGGTTCGTCCAGTCGAGCAATGGAGCCAGGGCCGCAGGCCTGGATCGATAGTGCGTCTGGCGACCCTGATGCCGGTCGAGCACAAGTCCGGCCTGCTTCAACACGCCGAGATGCTTTGAGACAGCCGGCTGTGAGACCCCGGCCCGCGCGGTCAGAGCCGCGACCGTTTGCTCCCCGTCACGGCATAGCCGCTCGAAGATGGCCCGCCGCGTCGGATCGGCCAGCGTCTTGAAAAGCGTGTCATAGGTGTCCGGCATCGAAATCCATAACCCGTCAGTTATCGATTAAATCAATAACCGGCGAGCTATGGATTAGTCAAGCGAGAATGGGACAGACGGATGCGAGCCGAACGTCGACCGATCGGATGATCTACTTGCCGTCGTCGAGGCTCACCAGCACCGCCGCGTTGGCAATGAGGATGCCGTCGTTGCCACTTTCGGCGGGAATGTCGAGGCCACCTCTGACTGCGGTCACAGTCACAGTGCCGTAAGGCAACTCCTTCGCGACAGCCGATGTGTCGACGTCATCCGGATTAGGCACGGCGATGGTGACATCAACAAACATGTCGTGCGGCGTCTTGCCGACCATCCGGAAGAAGCCGACGCTGGAATGGCGGATCGCATCGGAGACTGCGCGCTTCGCAGCCTTGGTGGCGTCGCGGCCGTGAACATCGACACCCATGCCCATCTCGGTGATACAGCGCACCTTTGCCATCTGTTGTCGTCTCCACATATTCCCAATTGCATTGCGGCGAACTTAAGCAAGCTCTGGCGACGCGCACCAGTCCCTTGCCGGCATGCCTGTGCGATCAGCGACCCGCCATGGTGCAGCCTGGCTGCGGCGCGATTGCGCCCAACCCGCGGACGGGAACGAGTTCGGTCCCCTGCGTCTTGGCGATAAACATGTTCATCGTTGCATAGTGGTTCGCATCGATCGTGACAGGACCCGTCGGCGATGGGATGGTGATTCCCGCCAGTGCATCGACGATGGCCTCCCTGTCGACCTTCCCTGCTTTCTCGATTGCAGCCTTGAGTGCGATCAACGTGTTGTAGTGGGTCATGACATAGTTGGACACCAGCACGTCGTTTCCAGCTGCAGCGCGCACTTTGGCGACGAAGGCCTTCATCTCCGGCGCATCGCTGGTCGCCAGCGACGGCACCACGGTGATCATGCTCTGACCCTTGCCCTTGAAAATGCCGAGATCGATCTCGGACAATCCCAGGAACGCGACCGTGGTGTCCTTGAGCAGGCCCTGATCGTCGGCCTGCCGGATGAAATCCATGCCGTCGCCCTTCAGCGCAAACAACAGTACTTTCGGTTTTGCCGCCGCCACCTGCTTGATCAGCGGCGTGAAATCCGTCTCCGTCCCCAGCGTGTATTGCGTGCCGACGATGGTGCCGCCGAGCTTTGCGATCAGCGGCTTGGCGATATCGAACATCTGGTGCGGCCAGACGCGATCGGCGCCGAGCAGAAAATAGGTGTTGCCGACGGCCTCGTTCACATAGGGCAGCAACTGGCCGAGATCCTGGTTCGGCACAGTGCTGAATGAGAAGACATAGCGGCTGCATTTGCCGCCTTCGAAATTCGTCGCATAGAGCAGCGGCGTCTTCGTGCTCTCGGCGAGCGGCGTGACCGCATTGAAGTTGGCCGAGGTGACAGGGCCGACAACCGCAACGACGCCGCTCTCGATCACCGACCGCATCGCGCTCTCGGCGGAGGCCGGCCGGGTCTTGTCATCGACATAGATGACCTCAAGCGGCCTGCCGAGAATGCCGCCCGCGGCGTTGATCTCTTTGGCAGCGAGATCGAGTCCGAGTTTTGCCTGCTGGCCATAAAGTTCGACGCCACCGGAGAACGGCAGCACGGCGCCGACGCGGATGGGATCGGCGGCCGCCGCTGCGGAGCCTGATGCTGCCGAGCCCAGCAGCAATGCGAATGTCACGAAATGTGCGACAGGTAACTTCATGCACGTTGCTCCGCCATGCGCCTCGCCATCGGCGAGTCGGAAATCACGGCAATGATTGAGCCGGAAACATCGGGAGGTGCAAGAGCCGTTCGCTTATCCAGAGCTCTTAAGGCGATGACGGAGCCCGCGGCACCGGAGCAATCGGAAGAGGACCCGCAGACGCAGGCGCGTCACTCACAGGAGCTACGGTGGTCGGAGCTTCCGTGGCTGGAGCCACCACCACAGGCGCAATGTCCATCGGCGCGGCAGCGGCTGGCGGCGCGATCACCACCGGCGTGGCCGGGGCTGGAGCCGCGGTCGGCACGTTAGCAGTGGGGATGTCAGCCGGAGGCACGTTGCTCGGACGCGCAGGAGCCGGAGGCGCTGCAGCCCTGTTGATGATCGGCTTGCAGATCATCACGGCTGCCGCCGATGCGATCATCGACGCCATGATCTGCAGGTCCGAGGGTTGTTTGGGGTCACTCGCGACCGCGGCAGCTTCCTCGCGCAGTTGGATATTGCAATCGCAATCGGGAATGCCGCTTGCCGGCGTACATGCGTCATGATGCATGCAGGCAACATCGAGCGCGTCGATCGGCGACTTGCCCGGCCGCGAGCCGAGGCCGCAATAATTGCCGTGGACCAGATTTGCGCCATTGGTCCGCGGATCGAGATTGATCCTGCTGTCACTGGCCGGTTTCTGACTGCGGGGCGCCGCTTCCTGGGCAAGACTTGGCGATGATGCGATGGTGGCCGAACACAGCATCACCGCAACGCTGGAACGGCGCAGCCACAAGGCAGCGCGCAAAGGCTTGATCATCGCGTTCAGATCCGCATGGCCCCGACGGGATGTGTCGGCCGCGAAGGATACGCGCGACGCCTTCTTAGGTTCCCGATCAGGTTCCCTTTGCGGGAACCCGATCAATCAGCCTTCCGCCATCAGCTCTTTCGCCAGCGCCATATAGGCCGGCAGCGTCACCGGATCGTTGGCAGCATTGCCGGCAACCGGATGCGACGCATAGCGCGCAATCACCATCTCGGCCTTCGGATCGATATAGAGCCCCTGCCCGTAGACGCCGCGTGCCATATAGGCGCCGTGTTCATTGTGGGTCACCCACCATTGATTGCGATAGGAGCCACCGGGTAGCGTGACGTAACCGGCGGGCTTGAACTTCGCGGGATCGGCGCCGCGTTCAATATCCTCGACCACCGCCGCCGGCACGATCTGGCGGCCGTTGAAATGGCCGTGATTGCGCATCATCTCGCCGAAGCGCGCGAGATCGCGCAGCGTCGTCGACAACCCGCCACCACCGCTCTCCGTGCCGATGCGGTCGACGTGATAATGCGCATCTTCCTCCGCACCCATCGGCTGCCAGATGCGTTCGGACAGCAGATCGCTCAGCGCCGTGCCGCTGGCGCGCCGGACGATGAAGGCGAGCACGTCAGTGTTGACGGTCTTGTAGGCGAAAGCCTTGCCGTGCTCGCCCTGCTTCTCCTGCTTGCACAGCAAAGCGAAGATATCGGTCGCGCCCTGATAGTCCGGCGGGATCGGCGCCATGCCGTTGGCGCGGCGCAAGCTCCACACATCGGAATTCCGGTCGGCATAGACCTCAGTGTATTTGAGTCCCGTCGTCATATCCATGACCTCATGCACGCGGGCATCGCCGAAGGCCGTGGCCTTCAACTCCGGCACATAGTCGGTGACAGGCGCCTGCGGATCGATCTTGCCTTCGGCCACCAGCATACCGGCCAGCGTGCCGGTGAAGGACTTGGTCACCGACATGGCGATATGCGGCTTGTGCGCCTTCAGCGCGCCGGCATAGCGCTCATAAATCAGCTTGCCCTTATGCAACACCACGATGCCATCGGCATAGGTTTCTTCGAACATCCGCGCGAAGGTCATCGGCCGGCCGTCCATGGTCGTCGATTGCGAGCCGCCGATATCGCGCTCGGCGCGCGGCAGCACCGATGCGCCGCTTGCCCCGCGCCAGACATTCACGGTCGGCACCAGCGAGCGCACATTGCTCCAGGCCCAGCGCAATTCAGGGAAGTTGCGGAACGAGTCGTCGTGAAATTGGATGAGCTTGTCCCGCGCCGGCGGAAAGCCCTTCATCCAGCCGAGGGTGTTCGGATCGGTCTCGGCGGCGGTTGCGGGCTGGTTCGGTGCGGGGGCGTCGGACATGAAGGGGCTCCGGTAAGGCGGCAAGTAAGTTGGTCGTAACATGCGACGTGGCGGGGCACATCAAACACAACAGCTGGGCTGCATTCGGCAACTGCATGTCGCAAGTTCGCTCAAGGCGGTCAGCCCGGACTGACGCATGTGCCCTGAACACTTCAGCCGATCCACAAGACCCGATACTCGCCGCTCATGGGATCAGCAGCAGCTTGCCGGTCGTCTTGCGGTTTTCCATGTCGGCACGGGCCTTCGCTGCGTCCTCCAAACGATATTCTCCGCCGATGTGGAGCTTGAGCTCTCCCGTCGCGATCCAGTTGAACAGCCGCTCCGAACGCGCACGCAGCAGCTCGGGCGTATGGATATGATCGAAGAAGGTCGCGTAGCCGATCTTGATGCTTCTCGGCAGGCTCATGATGTCGAGCGGTCCCGGCCCCCCGAGCACCGGACCGTACCAGCAGAACGTGCCTGATCGACGCAGCACATCGAGCGAGCCCTGGAAGGTCGTCGGCCCGGAGCCGTCATAGACAACGTGCACGCCCTGGCCATCGGTCAGGCGTAGGGTCTCCTCGGCGAACCGGCCTTCGGTATCGACGATCACATGGTCGGCGCCAGCCTCCCTGGCTGCAGCGACCTTGTCCTGCGACGATACGCGTCCGATGACATGGCCGCCCCGCAATTTGATGATCTGGGTCAGCAGCAATCCCACGCCGCCCGCCGCCGCATGGACGAAAGCGATGTCGCCGTACTGCACCGGATAGAAGTCGGTGGCGAAATGGCTGGCAGTGAGACCTTGCATCATCACCGACGCCGCCGTGCGATCATCGATCGCGTCAGGAACCGGCACCAGCGACGTGACTGGGATCGAGATCCGTTCCGCATAACTTCCCGGCGCATAAACCCAGGCGACACGCTGGCCGGGCTTGAAACCTTCGACATCATCCGCGATCGCCAGCACACGCCCCACACCCTCGACGCCAAGAATCTTGGGATTGGGAATCTCAGTCCAGGCCATGCCCTGGCGCACGCCGATGTCCATGAAGTTCACCCCGGCAAAGGCAACCTCGACCAGTGCCTGGCCTGGCCCAGCCACAGGATCTGGACGTTCGACATAGTCCAGCACCGCGCGGTCGCCCGTTCCGGTCATCACAACAGCTCTCATCACTTGCTCCTTTTGTTGAACGATCATTCCATAATTTCCCAAAAAAAGGGGCTATCGCAGCGCCCTCATGGCCATGTCGGCCAGACTGGCCAGAGCCGCACGCGCGGCGCCCCCCCGTCCGGCGACGCGGATGCCGGCGATATTTGCGATCAGAAATTCCGAGGTCGCTTCGGGGTCGAGGCCGCCGGCGACATCGCCTTCACGCTGCGCATCGCGAAGGCGCGCTGCGATGGCAGCTCGCAAGCTCTTCGCCAACAGTCCGTTGATCTCCTGGAGGTCCGGTTCGAACACGCCGAATTCATAGATCGAACCAACACCAAGACACGGCCGATCGGCTGTTTTCACGACACGGCGCAACATTGCGCCGATGCCATCGATCGCGCGCGGTCCCCTTCGGAGCGCGTCGATATGTGCAGCACATTCGCCCATTCCATAGCGACGCACGGCGGCGCAATAGAGCTGCCACTTGTCGCCAAAGGCAGCGTAAAGGCTCTGTCGCCCGATCCCCATTGCATCGACAAGCATCTGGGCCGAACTGCCCTCATATCCATGCCCGCTAAAGACATTGATCGCGCCGTCGAGTGCAGCGTCTGTGTCAAATTCCCGTGGTCTCGCCATAAACGGCCAGATAGCAATTCTGGAATGAATGTTCAACAATTTTACAGCGTCGCGGGAAATAAAATCGATAAACCGGCGGCGCCGCTGCAGCGGTCCGTGAACGCTGCCCCGAGGACTTCCTATCAGCCACCCGCTGCAGCAGTGAAAACCGCCAATTGAGCAGCGAAAGCACGCTTGTAGGCCGGCCGGGCTTCGCCGCGGGCGACATAGGCGGAGAGGTTGGGATATTCATCCAACAGACCCGACGCCCCCAGCCTGAGCAGCACTGACACCATCAGCAGATCACCGGCGCTGAAGGCGCCGTCGAGCCAGTCGGCATCGCCAAGGTATTTGGAGAGTTCGCCCAGCCGCCCGCGGATGCGATCCTTGACCATCGCCAGGCGCTGCTCATACCAGGTCTTGTCGCGCTCCAAGAGCGTGACAATGGCGAGATCGACGATCGGCGGCTCGACCGTATTGAGTGCGGCAAACATCCATGTGACTGCCCGCGCCCGGGCGTTCGCATCATCCGGCAGCAGGCCAGCATGGCGCTCTGCGATGTGGAAGACGATCGCCCCTGACTCGAACAGGACAAGATCGCCTTCCTCATAGGTCGGAATCTGCCCGAAAGGATGACACGCCCGATGCGGAGGTCCCTTCATCTCATCGAACGAAAGAAGTCGAACGTCGTAAAGCTGATCCACTTCTTCGAGCGCCCAGCGAACGCGCATGTCTCGCGCCAATCCCCTGCCGCGATCGGGCGACCGTTCAAAGGCGGTAATGGTGGGGGTCATAGGCAGACTCCCGGCGAATGCATGCGCTATCCTATGTGACATGGGCCATGACGATGGTCTTCCGCATCGTCTCTCCCGGCTCTTCGTCTCCCAAGGACGCATGACGGGCGGGTCTCCCGACACATGCGGGCATTTTTCTCGCGGGTAGCGGCAGCCGTATGGACGGTGAGAATGGGCCTCACTCGCTAGCGGCGGCGGATCGCCAGGCGGGTCCAGCAAACGGGCACCGCCCAACGAACACCTCGGGCCAGCGATGTCCGTAGACCTACTGCAACACCATCTCGACGCGGCGGTTGCGAGCACGGCCATTTTCACTGGCATTGCTGGCAAGCGGCGCGTAGTTCGCCACGCCGGATGCAGACAAACGCTTGCCATCGATCTTGTAGCTGCGCATCAGATCATCGATCACCGCCTGCGCGCGCGCCTTCGACAGCGCGAGGTTCGCATCCAGCGACCCCTGATTGTCGGTATGGCCGACGATGAACACGTTCGCGCCGGCATTGGCTTGCAGCACGCGCGCCATCTCGTCGAGTTGCGGTTTGGACTCGGGCTTGATGGTCGCCTTACCAGTGTCGAAGAACAGCCCGTAGAGTGCCACCTTCCCCTCAGCCTGCAGGCCCTTCGCGAGCGCCGCCGCATCCACAGTCACCTTGCCGCTGTCCATCGCCTTCGGTTCGACAATCTCCACGACTGTGGCAACGTACTTGTTGGCAAGCGCGACGGTGTCCGGCTTGGCTGACAGGACCGCCACATGCAGCGTGGTGCCGGATGCATTCAACGTTCCGTACCAATAGCGCTCGCTGCCAATCGCCTGCCATTGCTGCAACAGCGTGATCGGAGTCCAGCCTTCCAGCGACACCTTGGCCAGCTGCGGATTGGCAGGCAACTCGCGCAGCGGTTTGAAATTCCGCTGACCGCAGGCGTCGGCACATGCATCCAGTTTCGATGCACCGGCACGCTCAAGTGCCTGCTCATAATTGCGCTGCACTTCGAGCACCGACTTGCCGGCAGGCGCGAGATAGAACAACCGCGTCACCCGTCCCTCAAGCTTGGCGACATTCGTGTCTCCGGAGGGAATGCTGGTCTGATCGAAGCTCTTCACGTCCTGGGCGACCAGCCACGATCCGGCATAGCGGCTGAGTACGGCATGATCGCGCGCATTCGGCGCGTCGGCAGGCATGCTCTGCGCCATGGCAAGGGAAGCTGAAGCAAGGAGACCGAGAACAGACAGCAGACGGACAAGGCAGGCGCGAGATAGAACAACCGCGTCACCCGTCCCTCAAGCTTGGCGACATTCGTGTCTCCGGAGGGAATGCTGGTCTGATCGAAGCTCTTCACGTCCTGGGCGACCAGCCACGATCCGGCATAGCGGCTGAGTACGGCATGATCGCGCGCATTCGGCGCGTCGGCAGGCATGCTCTGCGCCATGGCAAGGGAAGCTGAAGCAAGGAGACCGAGAACAGACAGCAGACGGACAAGGCAGGCGCGCATCGGGACCCTCTCAGGCCAGAATGTAAGCGGAATACAGATTGCTGCGGCCTTATATCAGGACACCATTTTTGGGAACAGCCGATGCTTTCCCTCACTCCCACTCGACCGTCCCGGGCGGCTTCGACGTGATGTCATACACTGCGCGATTGACCACCGCGCGATTGACGCCGGCATGAACGTCAGCCTGGTCGGGGTCGATCGGCGACTTCCACTTCCGGAACGGCCGGTTGCCTTTGCCCTCCGTCAAGGCGTTGAGCGGCCCGGTAGCGGCCGGGTGACAGGCCGAGATGTCGATGGAACAGTTTTGAAAACGCCGCCGCTGTCTCGTAACCGACCCGGCTCGCAATCCGTGCGATGGGCTCGTCGCTGGTTTCGAGCAGGAACGCCGCTTCTGCCATCCGCCGTTCGATCACATAACGGTGCATGGACTGGCCGACGAGCTTGGTGAAGCGGGCCGAAAATACCGAGCGGCCGAGCCCGACGCGATGGCCAAGGTCGCTCAGCGTCCAGGGCCGCTCCGGGCTTTCGTGAATCAGCTTGAGCGCCGGTCCGATATGCGGGTCTGATATTGCCCCAAGCCAGCCGCCTTGTCCGGGACTGAGAGACGCGATCCAGCTTCGAAGCACCTCGACAAAGAGCACTTCCGTCAGTCGTGAGAGCGCGACGCGTTGACCTGGACGCTCGAGCGCGGACTCGCTCACCATACGGCGCAGGATTGCTTCGAGCCAACCACCATCAGCCGTCGGCTTCAACAGAAGCACGGGCGGAAGTGCTTCCAGCAAGCTGCCGTACAACGGGCGCGACACGGTGAAATTGCCACAGATCATGGTCGAGAGCGGCTTTGCACGGCCGCCGTGACGAACGACGCCAAGACGTGCCGACGATCGATCAAGGTCCACAATCCGCAAAGGCTTGGCCCGGCGATCCGAATAAAACGCATGGGGCGCGCCGCGTGTGATGACGACAAAATCGCCCTCGGTCATGTGGAGTTCTTGTGCCTGTTCGAGCGCGAGGGTCGCCGAGCCCCGACTGAGATAGTGAAACAGGGCGTAGGGACGCGCCGGCAACTCCAGATTCCAGGGATGGCCGAGCTCGAAGTGGAAGAGCAGCGTCCCTCCGAGACGAACGCGATCGAGCACCTGGGCGAGGATGTCCATGCCGCCGAAGTTAATCCGGTGGACGGTCGGACACAACATCCGGACGATTGATCCCTATCGTCCGAAAAGCCCGCGGACTAGGTCATGTCGCGGCGGGCCGACGTCACGTGCAGCAACCATTTCACCAACGGCGGATGGAAGAACCGCGACTTGGCTGGAAACGCCTGTCCATTCCCCCGGACTTTTTTCGTCCGACATTCCAACAGGAACCAATCGATGCGAAATCTCCTGCTCTCAGCCGCCACCATACTCCTGGCCGGAACGGCATTAGCCGGCTCCGTCCACTCAGCCGAACTGCCCAAGGGAGCAGTCCACAATATCGTGCTCGTGCACGGCGCTTTCGTGGACCAGACGAGTTGGCAGCCCGTTGCCGATATTCTCACGAAGAAGGGCTACAGCGTCACGCTCGTGGAAAATCCGCTCACCTCGCTCGCCGCTGATGTTGATGCCACCAAGCAGGCGCTCGCGAAACAGAACGGCAGGACCGTTCTCGTCGGCCATTCATGGGGTGGCGTGGTGATCACGCAAGCCGGCAACGATCCCAAGGTTTCGGCGCTGGTCTATGTCTCCGCCTTCGCGCCCGAGGTCGGTGAATCCCTGGCATCACTGGCCAAAGCCGGCCCGCCGACCGAAGGCGGCAATGCGATCCATCCCGACGCAAAGGGCAACCTGTATATCGACCCCAAGGTGTTTCCGTCGGCCGTCGCGGCTGATCTTCCTCCGGAGATCGCCGCGCACCTGGCTAACTCGCAGCTTCCGTTGAATCACGTTGCATTCGAAGCCCCCGTCAGTATTGCGGCGTGGCATGACAAGCCGACATTCTATGTCATCAGCACGAAGGACAAAGTCCTCGCGCCCGAGGCTCAGAAATCCTTTGCAGCCAGGATCAAGGCTCAGACGACGGAGGTCGCAGGCAGTCATGCCTCGCTCGTTGTTCATGCCAAGCAAGTCGCTGAGGTCATCGAAAAGGCAGCGCTCGCGAAGTGACGGTACCGCTCCCGGCGTTTTCGCGTCGGGAGCGCGCACGCGCGCTCGTACCGCGATGGCACAAACCAGCCAGCCCGCGGCAGCATGAATCCTGGCGCGCTCCGGCGCGACCAGAGGCGCCTTATCCATGAGAGTTGTTACGGAGGACAAATGACAATCGCTAAAGTCGAAGTAGAGCGTTTCAGCCTCACGAGCTTAAAACCATTCGATGCCGTTGTGGCCGCGTTCAAGTCGGCGGTCGGGCAACCCGACATGATTGAATTTTTCGAGGAGACGAGAGCGACAAAATCCTTCCCGGATTTAGAACGCGTTGTACATGGCAGCCTCGGCCGAACGGACCTCATGCTCTTCGCAGAATTTGACTTGGGCGACATTCTGCGTCGCGAAACTGGATCCAGGACGCCTCAGATCATACGGCTTGTGGTTGGCAATCCACTCATCATGAAGGAAATGGTCAAGCACGTGCCCGATGCTGGCTCCTATGCTCCGGTCACAGTGTTGATCGATGAGCGCCCCGATGGCGTGCACATCTCTTACGACAAAATGGAGAGTTATCTGCTGCGTTATGCCAACCCGGAAGCTCTAGCCGTCGCCCGGGATCTGGATGCGAAGGTAACAACCTTACTGCGCGAATGCGCCGGCTGAAACATTCTGACGATGTTTTCGACGATTGAATGTGAATGTCTCACCATTCGCCAATGCAACTGGCACTCACATGCGCCTCGCGAATTGTCGAAATGCGGGAAGGGATTTTCTGCATGAATAAGTTACTTCTTGTCACTCTCCTGGCCTCGGCTCTTTCCTCCGGCGCTGTCGCCGCGTCGCCCGACATCGGGAAGGAGCCGCTCGATTCTGCGACGCTGAATACGATCAAATCGAAATTCGGCACGCTCATGCAACTGGCCAACAGGCACGATTTCCAGGCTCTGCATGATATGTTCTGGCAATCGCCCTCGACCCTGTTGGTGGCGAAGAGCGCGATCCAGTCAGAGGGAAATTGGGCCGGCTTTTGGGGCAACGAAGCGATTGATCGAAAGCTGCAGGATATCGGCACCTCCGGGCCGGTCGTGCTCGAGCCAGATTACTCGAAGCTGAAGGTTGTCGGCCTGACGCCCGACGTCGCCGAGTCCTATGTGCCGATGAACATCACGGTCTCTTATGCGGGGCAGGATGGAACAGCGAAGCCATTTCTAATGATCATCAACTGGCTTCGCGTCGGGGACGACTGGAAGATCGCTTCCGAAATTATTCTGCCGGTGCCGCCCCTACCCGCCACGAAACGCTAGATCATCCCGGGCGGCTTCGACGTGATGTCATACACCACGCGACTAACGCCCTTCACCTCGTTGATGATGCCTCGCGCAGGATGCCTGCTCGTGTACCAGCCCCGCGGCGCGGCAGGTGTTCACCTGCCGCCACCGATTTTTGAACAGCCCTAACTTGCCGCCCTTAGTAGTGGACGGACGCCCCCATCGCGCCGGACTTCGGCGGTGCGAACTTGGTCAGGTCGATGCCTTCGACCGCGGCCTTGTATTCTTCCGCGCTCGGCGTGCGGCCGAGAATAGCCGCCAGCACCACGACCGGGGTCGAGGCCAGCAGCGATTCACCCTTCTTCTCGGCGGTGTCTTCCACCACGCGGCCCTGGAACAGGCGGGTCGAGGTGGCGAGAACGGTGTCGCCCTTCTCCGCCTTTTCCTGGTTGCCCATGCAAAGGTTGCAGCCCGGGCGCTCGAGATAGAGGATGTTTTCGTAAGCGGTGCGGTTCGCGGTCTTCGGCTTCACGTCGTCGAATTCGAAGCCCGAATACTTCTGCAGGATTTCCCAATCCCCTTCGGCCTTCAGTTCGTCGATGATGTTGTAGGTCGGGGCCGCGACGACCAGCGGCGCGTTGAACGCGACCTTGCCTTCGGACTTCTCGATGTTCTTGAGCATCTGGGCGACGATCTTCATGTCGCCCTTATGCACCATGCATGAGCCCACGAAGCCGAGATCCACCTTCTTGGTGCCGCCGTAATAGGAGATCGGGCGGATCGTGTCGTGGGTGTAGCGACGCGACACGTCGGCATTGTTGACGTCGGGGTCGGCGATCATCGGCTCGTCGATGATGTCGAGATCGACGACGACTTCCGCGAAGTACTTGGCATTCGCATCCGGCGTCAGTGCGGGCTTCTCGCCCGAACGGATCTCGCCGATACGCGCATCCGCCTTGTCAATCAGGCCCTTCAGCGTTTGGGCGGGATTGTCCATGCCCTTGTCGATCATGATCTGGATGCGCGACTTGGCGATCTCCAGCGAAGAGATCAGCGTCGCGTCCTGCGAGATGCAGATCGACGCCTTGGCCTTCATCTCGGCCGTCCAGTCGGTGAAGGTGAAGGCCTGGTCAGCCAGCAGCGTGCCGATATGGACTTCGATGATGCGGCCCTGGAAGACGTTGTCGCCGCACTGCTGCAGCATCTGCGCCTGGGTCGCATGCACGACGTCGCGGAAGTCCATATAGGGCTTCATGCTGCCCTTGAAGGTCACCTTGACCGATTGCGGGATCGGCATGGTGGCTTCGCCGGTCGCCAGTGCCAGCGCCACGGTACCGGAGTCGGCGCCGAAGGCGACGCCCTTCGACATGCGGGTGTGGCTATCGCCGCCGATGATGATCGCCCAGTCATCCACGGTGATGTCGTTCAGCACCTTGTGGATCACGTCGGTCATCGAGTGATAGACGCCCTTCGGATCGCGCGCGGTGATCACGCCGAAATTGTTCATGAAGGACATGAGCTTCGGAATGTTGACCTGCGCCTTCTTGTCCCAGACGGACGCGGTGTGGCAGCCCGACTGATAGGCGCCGTCCACGAGCGGCGAGATGACGGTGGCCGCCATCGCTTCCAGCTCCTGCGCGGTCATCAGACCGGTGGTGTCCTGCGAGCCAACGATGTTGACCTTCACGCGCACGTCGGAGCCGGCATGCAGCACCTTGCCCGGCGTCACGCCGACGGCATTACGGTTGAAGATCTTCTCGACCGCGGTCAGGCCCTGGCCCTCGACAGTGATCTCCTTGTTCGGAGCGAACACCGGGGTAGCTTCGACACCCAGCGTCTGCGCAGCGAAGGTCTGCAGCTTCTTGCCGAACACGATGGCGTAGGACGAGCCCGCCTTCATGAATTCCATCTTCTGCGGCGTGAAGGCGGCGGCGACGTCGACCAGCTCGTTGCCGGCCTCGTCGCGCAGCTTCTTGGCCTTGGCGTCGAGCTTCAGCACGGTGCCGGTCGCGACCGAATATTTCTGCTCGAGGATCGGGTTGCCCTCATTGTTGAGCAGCGGCTTGCCGTCCTCGCCGAGCTTCTTGACCCAGTTCTTCAGATTGACGCCGATGCCGCCGGTGACATCCACCGTGGTTGCGAAGATCGGCGAGATGCCGTTGGTGCCGGCGACGACGGGGGCGAAATTGACGAAGGGCACATAGGGGCTGGCCTGCTTGCCGGTCCATAGCGCCACGTTGTTCACGCCGGACATGCGCGACGAGCCGACGCCCATCGTGCCCTTCTCGGCGATCATCATCACGCGCTTGTCCGGGTGCTGCGCCTGCAGCGCCTGGATTTCCTTCTGCGCTTCCGGCGTGATCATGCACTGGCCATGCAGCTCACGATCCGAACGCGAATGCGCCTGGTTGCCGGGCGACAACAGGTCGGTCGAGATATCGCCTTCTGCGGCGATATAGGTGACGACCTTGATCTCGTCGGCGACGTCCGGGAGTTTGGTGAAGAATTCGGCCTTGGCGTAGCTCTCGAGCACGTCCTTGGCGACGGCGTTGCCGGCCTTGTAGGCATCGCGCAGCCGGAACATGTCGGCGTCGTAGAGGAAGACCTGGGTCTTCAGCACTTCGCCCGCCTGCTTCGCCAGCGCGGCGTCGGTGCCCAGCGCGACGTCGAGCAGCACGCCGATCGAGGGGCCGCCCTTCATGTGCGACAGCAGTTCCAGCGCGAAGCTGGGCGTGATTTCCGGAACGATCGCCTCGCCGAGGATGATCTCCTTGAGGAAGGCGGCCTTGACGCCCGCGGCGCTCGTGGTGCCCGGCAGGGTGTTGTAGATGAAGAATTTCAGGGCGTCGGCGCGGTATGCGCTGCCGTTGTCCTTGATCAGGGCGATGATTTCGCCTGTGAGCGCGCCGTCGTCGATCGGCTTGGGAGCGAGGTTCTGAGCTTTTCTGCTTTCGATCTCAGCGAGGTAATCTGAATAAAGGCTCATCATCATCCCAACGTCATGAGGAGGTTGACGCTGAAACGCAGCGCCACCAACCGTTATTGTTAAAACCGGTCTAAAGGCGAATTCGGCTTCGAGTACGTCAATCGGGGCCGACTGACAAGATACTGCATTGCGGTAAAAATAGTCCTTTAAATTCAGCGTTCAACGGTCAAAACATGACGGCAGGCATGCTTGCCGGGCTGAAATGACGGTTCTCACCCGACCTGTCGCAAAGAAACGCTCCCAAGACCGTCCGAAACGTCGGCCTGACCCGCCGCCGTCAGCAAATTGGTGGTCGGCGACCCGCCGCACATCAGTCGCGCGATATGGACAGCCCTGCGAGAAGCGGCGCATACGCGGCGAGTCTGCGGGATATGAACTCCGTGAAGAGCCGCACCCGCTTCGTCTTGCGCGTCTCCCCCTGCGTGAGAAGCCAGAGCGTCCCATGCTTGGGCAGGTCGGTGCCCGGCACCCTCACCAGTAGAGGGTCGGCATCTCCGACGAAGCACGGCAGCTTCGTCATCCCGATCCCTTGCTGCGCCGCTACGATCTGCGCCTCGGCGTCCGGGGTCCTGAACGGAACTCCCGTGGTGTGAACCTCTCCCTCGCGCGCCCAGCCCGGGAGTCCGTGATTGTTGATGACGATCCACCGGATGGGATCAAGCGCGCCCGCACGCCACGCGGCGAGTCGATCGCGAGACATGTAAACGGCGCTGAACAGCTCCGGTCCCCTCAGGCCGTGAAGATTGAGCGGCAGGGTCTTGCGGTCGGCGACAATGCGGATCGCGACGTCTGCCTCTCGGTTGGTCAGATTCGCCACCTCGCCGCTCGACAAGATTTCCATCTCGATGTCCGGGTGCATATGCGAGAAGTCTGCGAGATCCGGCATGAGCAGGTGTGTGGCGAGGAACGGTGGAAGTGTCACCCGCAAAAGCCCGCGCGCGCCCTGGTCGCGACCGAAGACGCGCGTCTCCAACTGGTGCGACGACGCTTCCATCTGGTCAGCGAGCTCGAGGACCTCCTCCCCCGCAGCTGTCAGGCGGTAGCCCGAAGGCAGCTTCTCGAACATCAGCGCCCCGAGCCGTTCCTCCAGTTGGCCGATGCGTCGCAGCACGGTGGAGTGATTCACCCCGAGGCGCCCGGCGGCGGCCCGAACTGAACCTCCGCGCGCGACGGCAAGAAAATATCGAACGTCATCCCAGTCGATCATGGTGCATTCCTGCGCCACGCGGGGCGCCTTTCCAAGGCCCGTGTCTAACATCACCGAACGGCATCCTGCATTGGGATAGCAAGGGTGGGCGTTATCGCACACACCGGCGCACGCAGCCCCCTCCCGAACGGGGGCGCTGATCGTTGCACCTGACGTCGGCCGCCCAGCCGGATCGATTTCGCACCACCGATGTGCACGCTTCCGCACTGAACGCCCGACGCCGGCGGACCCATGTCCACGGTCTCGGGGGCCTTCCCCGAACGACCAAACACGGAGTCTGAAGGAAAAGTCATGGGAAAGCTTGAAGGTAAGGTTGCAGTCATCACGGGTGGATCGAGCGGCATGGCGCTGGCGAGCGCCAGGCGGTTCGTTGAAGAAGGCGCTTACGTCTTCATCACGGGCCGGAGGCAGGAGGCGCTCGATGAGGCCGTCAGGCTGATTGGCCGGAACGTGACCGGCGTGCGTGGCGACGCGGCCAATCTCGACGACCTCGACCGCCTGTTCGACACGGTCAAGCGGGAAAAGGGAGAGATCGACATCCTGTATGCGAGCGCCGGCACGGGCGAAGCCTTGCCACTGGGCGAGATTACCGAGCAGCATTTCGATGCGACCTTCGACCTGAATACGCGCGGCACGCTGTTCACGGTGCAAAAGGCGTTGCCGCTGTTAAACGATGGCGGATCGATCTTCATGACCGGATCGGTTGCATCGTTGAAAGGCTTTCCTGGTTACAGCGTGTATGCGGCGAGCAAGGCGACGCTGCACGCATTCGCACGCGGGTGGCTCAACGAGCTGAAGGGCAGGAATATCCGGGTGAACGTGCTGCACCCCGGGCCGATCGCCACGCCGATGCAGGACCAGGTCCTCACCGAGGAGGCGAAGCAGATGTTCGAATCCCTGATCCCGCGGGGAAAGATGGGTCGTCCCGAGGAAATTGCGGCGGTCGCGCTGTTTCTTGCTTCAGACGATTCGAGCTTCGTGAATGGGCTGGAGCTGTCTGTCGACGGCGGCTTCTCGGCCATCTGAAAATCGGAGAAACGTTATGAGCTATGCGATTGTAGGATTCGGCAAGATAGGCCAGGCCCTCGCCCACGCCTTCGCCCGTAAGAACATCGACGTGACCGTCGCGAGCCGTCGGCCGCCCGAAGCGCTGGCGACACAGGCTCGGGCGATTGGACCCACGGTCGTCGCCAAGTCACTGCCGAAAGCACTCGAGGCCGACACGATCATCCTGGCGGTCCCGTTCGGGGAGCATCGCGCGGTTGCGAAGGCCCTGCCGAACTGGAAAGGCAAGACGGTCATCGACGCGATGAACGCGTTTCCAGTCCCTGAAGAGCTGGACGGCGTCCCGTCCTCGGCCTTCGTTGCGAAGTCGTTCACCGGCGCCAGGCTCGTCAAAGGCTTCAATCACCTGATTGCGGCGAAGCTGGCAACCGATCCGGTCGTCGCGGGCGGCCACCGCGTCGTCTTTCTGTCGAGTGACGACGATGATGCGATCGCTCCCGTGGCGGATCTCGCCAGACAACTCGGCTTCGCACCGGTCAAGCTCGGCAAGCTCGACGAAGGCGGCGCGCTGGTGCACGCCCGCGGCCGTACGTGGGGCCCTCTGATCTTCCAGGATTTGTTCAAGACGGAGCAGTAGTCGATCAACGACTGTGTGATCGACGCCGAAAACCGGTCGCGCGCGAAAGGCATAATGGGACACTTGTCCCGGACGCGGTGCAGCACTTTTGTGCTGCTCCGCGGATCCGGGACCGTCGGGAATTCCGGCGTTTGGGACGCCCGTAGCTCTGCGAAGCACCACGCCCGAGTGGGCGTGATGCTTCGCGTCCGGGACACGATGACGAAGTTGTTAGTTTAAGTCGTAAGGCGCAATAGCGAAGCGTATCGCGCCCTCCATCGACGACGCTGTGGGATACGCAGCGCTAATCCTCTCGACTCTTTAGATTTTATGCCAAAAGCGATTGAGATCGGATGCGTAGTTGAAATATGGAGCTCGATCTCGCCTTCTATTTTCGCGATCAATGAAGTTATAAAATGCAAACCAAAATGCAACGAGGGCCTGCCCCGTCGCCTCGTCCTCAAGAATGACTGACCGAGATCGAGTATCTATGAGCCCTCGGTTCAATACATAAACAAAATCGATAGCACCATCGGCAGGTCCAGCGGAATGCTTTTCAAATCGCGCTAGCTCCGTTGCAGCCCATTTGCTTTCTTTGACGTCAGTGTCATAGGCGAACAGGCCGTGCAGATATCGGTAAGCACGTGGCCCGGATGCAGCATGCGCGGTAGACGAGCCTAATTTCCTTTTCATCGGCTCAAGCAACTTCAGTTCTCTCGCCGCCTCTTGGGAAGTTGCCACCTCCGTCGCGTTCAGTTTTGATTTAACCTCCACACTGGCAAGTAAAGCCTCAGCTGGGAGCACCACTGTATCACCGCTGTAGAGCGGAAAATTCTTTATTGCGTCGAAAATCACCACGTCAAGCTGAGGGCTCTTCCGCCCTTTTAGATCAACGACCTCACCTTTTCTCGCGTGATAGGAATTTGGCAGCAAGCCATCAATGAACGCTACCAGGTCAAGCTCCCGCTCGGTTCCTTTGGCGCCGGCATGCTTAATATTGGCAGTCTCACGCACCCGAAGACTGAAGTATGCTAATGCCGTCCCGAATTTATCAACAAAATCCGGAATCGCATGACCCTGATTGAAGCGATTTCGTCCCATTTACTCGCCGCCCCCCGGCAATTAGCAACGACGATGACCGCGGTCAGACTCCAACCCGGTGAATGAGGGAATCATCAATCTCGATACCAGCATTCTTCATGCGCGTGGCAAGGCGTACTCCCACCTCTTTAACATGATCGTTAAATTCAAGGCGCAGAACGCCATCTATATCGCTTGGAATCTCGAGAGCGCCTTTCTTTAAGATAACCATTCTATCTCGCCCAAGAGACGCGAAAACCATTCCCATCTCGAGCACGACATTCTGGCGCGCTCTCGGCTGCCTATCCGTCTCACCTTTGACTTTAGCGTAACCAAAATCATCAGGCGTCATCAGAACTATGCCAAAAGCAGCTTCCCGATAAATCTGCTGCTCCAGCGCTTCAATTATCGTTTTGCTTTCTCCATCATTATTTTGGAGAATGTATGGGTCAAGATTCAAGCGACGTAGCACAAGTTCTAGCTGCTCAAGTGCTGTATGGTCATGCCCATGGACCACGAATATTTTGGTTCGTTGGTCAGTTGCTTTTTGTGATGAGTTAGAGTCCGTCGCCGGACGCGTGAACGCGGAAACGTCGCCTGAAAAAATCGCTTCCAATTCCGCCTTGGGCTCAGGTTTTCCCTGGAATTGAAGTGTTCCCTTAGAAGACCAGAAATTTAAAATCCCGCCCTTCTTAGATCGAAAACTATGTTTACCTAGCTCGTCTTCTGACCAATCGCCAGTAATGGCGGCGCTCGCTACCTTGTGCTTCAGCTCCTCGATATCGCCCGCGAAATTTGCCGCCAAGACTATCTCCGATTTTATTGTAACTGCCAGCATCTGGCCGGCAGGCGCTGTTACAGATTCTTCCTCACTCCCACTCAATCGTCCCCGGCGGCTTCGAGGTGATGTCATACACCACGCGGTTCACGCCCTTCACCTCGTTGATGATGCGCGTCGCGGTCTCGCCCAAGAACTTCATGTCGAAGGCGTAGAAGTCCGCGGTCATGCCGTCGGTCGAGGTCACGGCGCGCAGGCCGACGACGTATTCATAGGTGCGGCCATCGCCCATCACGCCGACGGTCTTCACCGGCAGCAGCACGGCAAAGGCCTGCCAGATGGTGTCGTAGAGGCCCGCCTTGCGGATCTGGTCGATATAGACGGCATCAGCCTCGCGCAGGATGTCGAGTTTTTCACGCGTGATCTCGCCGGGGCAGCGGATGGCGAGGCCGGGGCCCGGGAACGGATGACGGCCGACGAAGATGTCGGGCAGGCCCAGCTCGCGGCCGAGATCGCGGACTTCGTCCTTGAACAATTCGCGCAGCGGCTCGACCAGCTTCATGTTCATGCGCGCCGGAAGGCCGCCGACATTGTGGTGCGACTTGATGGTGACCGAAGGTCCGCCGGTGAAGGAGACGCTTTCGATCACGTCGGGATAGAGCGTGCCCTGCGCGAGGAAATCCGCGCCGCCGATCTTCTTCGCCTCAGCATCGAACACGTCGATAAACAGGCGGCCGATGGTCTTGCGCTTCACCTCGGGATCGGTGACGCCTTCGAGCTCGCCAAGGAACGTCTTGGACGCATCCACGTGGACCAGCGGGATGTTGTAGTGGTGCCGGAACAGATCGACGACGGTCTTGGCCTCGTCCTTGCGCAGCATGCCGTGATCGACGAATACGCAAGTGAGCTGGTCGCCGATGGCTTCATGGATCAGTACGGCTGCGACTGCACTGTCGACGCCGCCGGACAGGCCGCAGATCACCCGGCCCTTGCCGACCTGGGCGCGGATCTTCTCGATCGCTTCCTCGCGGAAGGCGCGCATGGTCCAGTCGCCGGTGAAACCGGCGATGTTGCGCACGAAGTTGCGGATCAGTTTTGCGCCGTCCGGCGTATGCGCGACTTCCGGGTGAAACTGCATCGCATAGAACTTGCGGACATCGTCAGCGATGATCGAGATCGGCGAGCCCGGCGCTTTCGCGACAGCACGGAAACCGTCGGGCATCTTGGTGACGCGGTCGCCATGGCTCATCCAGACGTCGTATTTGCCGCCCTTCTCCCAGACGCCTTCGAACAGCGCGCAGTCGTCGGTGATCTCGATGGCGGCGCGGCCGAATTCGCGGTGATGGCCGGCCTCGACGGTACCGCCGAGCTGCTGCGCCATGGTCTGTTCGCCATAGCAGATGCCGAGCACCGGCACGCCGGCGGTGAGGATCGACAGCGGCGCGGACGGTGCGTTGTCGTCGAGCACCGAGGCCGGACCGCCGGACAGGATCACGGCCTTCGGCTTCATCTCGGCGAAGGCCTCTGCAGCCTTGTTGAACGGCACGATTTCCGAATAGACGCCCTCCTCGCGGACGCGCCGCGCGATCAGCTGCGTCACCTGAGAGCCGAAATCGACGATCAGAATCTTGTCATGCGCCGCAGCCACATGGGGTGACGGATCGGCGGGCGAAACGGAGGTTTTGCTGGGGGCTGTCATAGCGAGGAATTACGCGACTCATGCCGGCCTCGCAAGGCTGAAAAGCCGGGATATGGCTGGTCTGCGCCGCCCTATCCACGTCATTGCGAGCGCAGCGAAGCAATCCAGAAGCCACAAGGAAGACTGGATTGCTTCGTCGCAAAGGCTCCTCGCAATGACGGGGATGGGCCTTAGCCAGCCTTCTTCCGCACCATCACACTCACGAAAAACCCGTCCGTTCCGGTCCGCCGCGGGGTCATCAGCAGGCCTTCCGGGCTCTGATAGGTGGCTGCGGCGAAATCCTCGGATTTGTCCCACAGCACCGACATCACCTGCTCCGGCGGCACCACAGCAAACTCCGGCTGGCGGGCGGTAAAAGCGCGGATCTGGTCGCGGTTTTCCTGAGGAAGCACCGAACAGGTCACATAGGCGATCCGGCCGCCCGGCTTCACCAGTGCGACAGCGCGATCCAGCACCTCCTGCTGGTCCTTGATCCGGACTTCGAGGGCGCCCGGCCGCATCCGCCATTTGGCGTCGGGATTGCGACGCCAGGTTCCGGTGCCGGTGCATGGCGCATCGATCAGCACGAGATCCGCGGAGTTGTGGATGTCGCTGAGCGTGTCATCCGGCCCCTTGGGCGTGCGGATATCGGCATTGTGGACGCCGGCGCGCGACAGCCGCTCGTGGATCGGCGCGAGCTGGCGCTTGTCGGCGTCGGTGGCGATTAACCGGCCCTTGCCCTGCATCATCGCTGCCAGCGCCAGCGTCTTGCCGCCTGCCCCCGCGCAAAGATCGATCACCTGTTCGCCCGGCTTGGCATTGGCGAGCAGCGCCGCAAGCTGCGAGCCCTCGTCCTGCACCTCGATGCCGCCCTTGATGAAATCCTCCTCGGCATGGATGCCGGGATTGCGCGCATCGGCGCCGAGATCGATCCGCAAGCCCAGCGGCGACCACGGCGTCTCGGTGGCGCCGAGATGCCGGAGCGAGCCCAGCACCTTCTCGCGCTTGGCCTTCAGCGTATTGACGCGCAGATCCAGCGGTGCACGGCTGGCCATCGCGGTGGCTTCCGCCACGCGATCGTCGCCAAACACCTCGGCCAACTGGCCGTCGAGCCATTCCGGATAATCGCCGGCGATATGCGCCGGCGCCCCCGCCGTCGTCCGCGACGTCAGCGCGGCGCGCTCCGCGTCCGACAGCGGCTCCGGCGCGAAACGGCTGCCGTCGCACAGCGCGGCAATCGTCTCCACGTCCATGCTGCGCTCGGCCTTGAGCATGCCGAGCACCCGCGCCCGCGATGTGTCGTCGTCCATAATCCAGGCGCTGGAGGCCCGCCGCCGCAGCACGTCCCAGACCAGCCCGGAAATCCCGGCCCGGTCGCCGGAGCCGGCGAAACGGTGCGCGGTGCCCCACTCCTTCAGCGCCTTGGCGGCAGGGATACGCTGGCTGTCGATGGCCTCGATCACATCGATCGCGGCTGAAATTCGTGCGGCGGGAGTCATGACAATCTTTCGACGGAGAGAGGCGCGATGCCGCCCCCGATCAAATCAGGAGAAGCATCCGCAGCGCGAAGTAGAGCCACATCGCCAACAACACAAGCGCGCTGGCAAGCCAGGCTTGCGATCCACGGCTGCCGCCGACGAAACCGGCACTGACAAAACGGGCGATCACGAACACCCAGGACAGGCAAACCAGCACCAGATCGATCTTGCGCAGCGGCAGTCCGATGGCGATCAGCGCATAGAACAGCAGATCGAGCTGCGGAGCGGTATTCGGCAGGTCGCCGGCATCATTGCGGCTCAGCACGCCGCCGCGCCGGCCGGTCCAGAAAAAGGCTCCCAATGTGATGGCCACAAGCACAAAGACTGGCAGTAAAACCCATTGAACCGACATTGAAATTTCCTCAGCCACGGGGATTCGAGGCCGCGCGGCACCCGCCTGCGCTCTCATCCTCTCCCCGGGGAACATGACGAATAACCAGCCCCAAAAGTTCCCTGCGGGTTCCATCCGGCCGCATTGAACCGGCGAGGCGGCGACCGACACCCATTTTCAGACGCAGCCCGCTGGCGCGTCACCCTCAAGAGTCCTGCCGAGAGCCCTGCCATGGCCTATCTCGATGCCCTCTTTGCCATGCTGACGCCCGGCGATCCCGACAGCTGGGCCGGCCTCATGATGTCCACCCTGGCCGGCGCCGCTGCAGCGCTCGCGGTGGCTATCCTGCTGAACCTCTATTTCAGCGCCCGCTATCGCTCGGTCTATGACGTGGTCCGCCACGGCGTCGCGACGCTGGCCGTGCTCGGCCTCCTCGCCTTCGCCGCCTATGACATGCGCCACACCGCGCTCGGCTATCTCGGCATCAATCCGACCAGGCCCGCCGTCGAATTCGAAATCCGCCTGCCCGATGCCGTCGCGGCGAAGATCAATGCGGAAGCCACGCAGATCGAGCTGCATACCGACCGCAATCAGGCGCTCGCCGCCATCAGCGAAGGTCCAACCTTTACCAGCAAGGGCGAGAGCATCCTCAAGGGCACGGTGCCGCTCAAGTTTCGCACCACGCAGCGTGTGATGATCGTGAATGTGCCGGGCCAGGCACCGCTGATATTCAAACTGCGGCTCGCCGCCAGCCCGAGCCATCAGGCAGAATTCAGCCCGTGGCATCTGGTCGATCAGATGATCGCATCGGCCAGCGCGGGCAAGACAGCCCGCACCAATGATGGCTATGCGATCAGGTATCGCGTGATCTGATTTTCGGCCGTGCGAGCCATCTGACTGACATCCGGGACGGCTACACTCTCCGTCAGAGGAGTTCCCGCCATGTCCGAATTCCGCCTGATCCAGATCACCGATACACATCTCGGCGCACGCTTTCCGCAATTCGTCGCAAATTTCCAGCACGTCTGCGCATTCATCGACGCAGCAAAGCCGGACCTCGTTATCAATAGTGGCGACCTTGCCTTCGATGGCCCGGGCCATCCCGATGACCTGGCCTTCGCCAGATCACAGCATGACGCCCTTCCCATTGCCTGCCGCTATCTGCCGGGTAATCACGACATCGGCGACAACCCGACTCTGGTCGCTCCGCCACCAACCCAACTGATTTCCGAACAAAACCGGCAGTCATTCGTCTCGGTCTTTGGACACGACCACTGGCGTTTCAATGCGGCCGGCTGGTGCTTCATCGGCCTGAATTCATTGATCATGAATAGTGGGCTCGCCTGCGAAGAGGAGCAGTTCGACTGGCTCGCCTCGCAACTGTCGGGCCTGAACGGACGACCGCTGGCGCTGTTCATCCACAAGCCGCTATTTCTGAATACCCCGGACGATCCGGAACTGGCTGCGACGTCGATCCGCTACGTCCCGATGCCGGCACGCCGCCGTCTCATCGATCTGCTTGACCCTGTCGATCTGCGGCTCGTCGCCTGCGGTCATGTCCACCAGCGGCGCGACACCACATGGCGCAGCGTCAGGCATGTCTGGGCGCCATCGAGCAGTTTCATCATTCGTGCGGAGGACAAGCAGGAGACGATCGGCATCAAGGAAGTCGGGCTCGTCGAATACAGTTTCCAGCCCGGCGACTTTAAAGTTCGTCACAGCCGCGCGCCGGGCCAGACCGACATCGATCTGTTCACCGTCATCAATGAGAAAGGCGAGCCGCGCGCCTAGCGACGACATCGCTGTCGTCCCCGCGCAGGCGGGGACCCATACACGCTGTCGGCGTGGTTAGCACTCGGCCGACGTGGCTCGGCAATCGCCCCAACATATCGTTGGAGGTTATGGGTCCCCGCCTGCGCGGGGACGACGTCGGAGTTTTTGGCGTCTACGCCTTATCCGCGCCGACGCGCACGAGCTGCTTGCCGAAGTTCTTGCCCTTCAGCAGTCCCATGAACGCCGTCGGCGCATTGTCGAGACCTTCGGTGACGTGTTCCTTGTACTTCACCTTGCCCTCGCGCACCCATTGCGACATGTCGCGCAGGAAGTCGCCATGCATCGATGCGAAGTCGCGCACGATGAAGCCGCGGATGTTCAGGCGTTTGGTGAGCACGTTGCGCATCATCGCGGCGGCCCATTTCGGCGCTTCCGACGTCGTGTCGTTGTATTGCGCGATCAGCCCGCATACCGGAATGCGCGCGAAGAAATTCAGCAGCGGAAACACCGCTTCGAACACCGCGCCGCCGACATTCTCAAAATACACGTCGATGCCATTGGGGCACGCGGCCTTCAGCTTCGCCGGAAAATCCGGATCGTAGTGATCGAGGCACTCGTCGAAGCCGAGTTCGTCCTTCACATAGCGGCACTTGTCGGCACCGCCTGCGATGCCGATCGCACGGGCGCCCTTGATCTTTGCGATCTGGCCAACTGCAGAGCCCACCGCGCCCGAGGCAGCAGCAACGACCACCGTCTCGCCGGCCTGCGGATTTCCAATCGCCAGCAGGCCCGTATAGGCCGTCATGCCGGGCATGCCGAGAATGCCGACCGCGGTCGAGATCGGCGCCAGCTTCGGATCGAGCTTGCGCAGTCCCTTGCCGTCGGAGATCGCATGAGTCTGCCAGCCTGCGTGAGCCAGCACGATATCGCCCTTGGCAAAACCCGGATTGTTCGAGGCGATCACCTCGCACACCGTGCCGCCTTCCATCACGCCGTCCACCGGCACCGGCGCGGCGTAGGACGGGCCGTCATTCATGCGGCCACGCATATAGGGATCGAGCGACAGCCAGATCGTACGCACCAGCACTTCGCCCTCACCTGGCGTCGGCACCGCATAATCCTCGACACGGAAATTCGATGGGCCGGGCTCACCGTGCGGGCGCGATGCGAGAACGACGCGTTTGGCTGCTGACATGATACTTCTCCGTTTCTCTTTCTTGATCGCAAAAAAATGCGGCGCGCGATGATCGCGCGCCGCATTCAAAACGTAAACCGGCAAATATCAGGCGGTGAGCTTCGCCAGCACCTTGTCGAATGCTGCAGCTGCACTGTCGAGATCCGCGAAGGACAGGCCGCCATCAGCCGACTGCTTCTGCGCGGCCGTTGCCGTCGGGCGGATTTCAGCCACCGGCTTGCCGCCATCGAGCAGGCTCAGCGGCGCGATCACCTGAAACTCGCGCGCGTCGATCGGCTGGTCCTTGAGCAGGAAGACGCTAAGCGATGCGATGTCCGTGCCGCGGCGATAGGAAATGTAGCGATCGATCGCGACCGAGCCGTCGCGCTGCATGCCGCCGAGCTTTGCATGGCCGTCGGAGCCGAGCAGCTTGTGCGCCTTGAAGCCCTTCACGCCTTCGGACTTCGCCTTCGCGGTCGCTTCGGAGAGATCGTATTTCTCCGCCATCGCCTTGCCGACGGTTGCGAGCTCGGCCGACATGTCGTGCTCGAACTGTTTGGCTTCGCTGCGCGGCTGGCCGATCCGGCGCGGCTTGTCGGCATTGCGCTTGGCAAGTTCGGCGGTGCAGAGCTCGACCAATGCGGTGACCTCGCGGCGCGTCGCATTCTCACGCAGGTTTTTCAGTTGCGCGGTGTCGAGAGCCGAGATGCGTTCGTCCGTCCATTCAATGGCCATGATATCCAACGTTCTTTTCTGCGGGTGTTACTTCGACGCGTGACAAGGTCATTGTCGAAAATGAGCATCACAACGCGACGCGGGGCCAGGCTCCGACGCCGGATTTGTCCGGCCTCGGGTAACCCATGGCCGACAGCGCACGTGACGCGCGAACAATAGCGCGTTTTCGCCGATCTGTGGGGCTCAATTTAGGCAGCGATGCCTATGCGGCACTGCGAAAGTGTCTGAGATCGCGCATATAGTTAAGCACCGCCCGGATAGTTCGGGCTTTCGCGGGTAATCGTCACGTCATGCACGTGACTTTCGCGCAGTCCGGCGCTGGTGATGCGGACGAATTCTGCCTTGTCGTGGAATTCGGTCAGCGTCTTGGCGCCGACATAGCCCATGGCGGCGCGCAGGCCGCCTGCAAGCTGATGCATCACATTGCCCACCGGCCCCTTGTAAGGCACCTGACCTTCAATGCCTTCCGGCACGAGCTTCAGCGTATCCTTGATGTCCTGCTGGAAGTAACGATCCGCCGAACCGCGCGCCATGGCGCCCACCGAGCCCATGCCGCGATAGGCCTTGTAGGAACGGCCCTGCCACAGGAACACTTCGCCGGGGGTCTCGTCGGTGCCGGCGAGCAGCGAACCGACCATGGCGATATCAGCACCGGCAGCGAGCGCCTTGGCGAGATCGCCGGAGAACTTGATGCCGCCATCGGCGATGACGGGAATGTTGGCCTTCTTGGTCGCTTCCACTGCATCCATGATCGCGGTGAGCTGCGGCACGCCGACGCCTGCGACGATGCGCGTGGTGCAGATCGAACCCGGACCGATGCCGACCTTGATCGCGTCCGCGCCCGCATCGATCAGCGCCTGCGCGCCTTCGGTGGTGGCGATATTGCCGGCGATGACCTGCACGGAGTTCGAAATTTTCTTGATACGCGTCACGGCTTCCAGCACGCGCATCGAATGACCATGCGCGGTATCGACGACGACGACATCGACGCCCGCATCGATCAGACGCTCGGTGCGCTCGAAGCCGCCCTCACCCACGGTGGTGGCAGCGGCCACGCGCAGACGTCCCTGCGCATCCTTTGACGCCAGCGGATGCGCGACGGCCTTGTCCATATCCTTCACGGTGATCAGGCCAACGCAGCGATACTGATCGTCGACGACGAGCAGCTTCTCGATGCGATGCTTGTGCAGCATGCGCTTGGCTTCGTCCTGGCTGACGCCTTCCCGCACGGTGACGAGATTCTCGTGCGTCATCAGTTCGGAGATTTTCTGGTTCGGATTGCTGGCGAAGCGCACGTCGCGATTGGTGAGAATGCCGACCAGCTTGCCGGGGACGTCCTTGCTCGCACCGGTCACGACCGGAATGCCGGAGAAACCGTGCTCGCTCATCAGCGCCAGCGCTTCGGCGAGCTTGGCATCGGGTCCGATGGTGAGCGGGTTCACCACCATGCCGGATTCGTACTTCTTGACCTGGCGCACCTGGGCAGCCTGGCCTTCCGGATCGAAGTTGCGGTGGATCACGCCGAGACCGCCGGCCTGCGCCATGGCGATCGCCATACGGGCTTCGGTGACGGTATCCATCGCCGAAGCAATGATCGGAATATTCAGCGGGATAGCCCGCGTTGCGTGCGAGCGGATATCGGCGTCGGACGGCAGGATGTCCGACAGGCCGGGCTTCAGCAGAACGTCATCGAACGTGTAAGCTTCGCGGATCTTCTGAACGACTGCCATTGCCAACTCCATTCGGCGGCCTCGCGGGCCGCGGTAGAACCTTGGATGCGCCGATTAACGGCGGTGCGTGACACCGTCGTCGAATCTGACCCCATCGGTAGGATTGGCGGTGGTCGATAGCATGCTGCTGCGTGAAATCAAAGCGTTTGGCAGCCATGCACAGGCATTTTGGGAAGCGGCACCGCCGGTATCGGCGCCGCTTCTGTCACAACCGCGTCATCACGGTCTCAGGCATCCGCGTCGACGGACAGCGCGATGTCTTTCTGCGCGTCGAGCGCCGTGAGCCGCTCCACGAGGGCCGCGCGCACCATGGTGTAGGTATCGCTGCCCAGCGCCAGCCGCTTTGGCGCTGGATCGCGGGTGACGACCTCAATCATCGCGTCGGCCATTTTGGCGGCGTCGCCGACGATCGGAAACGCGTTGGCTGCAAAGGCGCGGCGAATGTCCCCCACCGGCGTGGCATCATAGGCCGGGGTCGGCGGAGCCGAGATGAGGCTGCTGCCAAATTGCGTCTGGGTTGCCCCCGGTTCGACGATGGTGAAGACGATGTTGAAGGGGGCCACTTCCTGCGCAACGGCTTCGACGAAGCCTTCGATGCCCCATTTGCTGGCGTGGTAGAGGCTGAGCGCCGGAAAGGCGATCTGGCCGCCAGCGGAGGACACCTGCAGAATACGGCCGCCGCCCTGCGCCCTCAGATGCGGCAGCGCTGCGCGGATGACCTGAATCGAGCCGATCAGGTTGGTATCGATCTGATGCCGGATCTGGTCGTCGCTGACCTCCTCGCCGGCGCCCACCAGTCCATAACCGGCATTGTTCAGGACGACGTCGATACGGCCGAGGTCGGCAAAGGCCCGGTCAACGACACCCCGCACGGCGACGGCGTCCGTGACATCCAGTGTGGCGATCCACAGCCGGTCGCCATGGCGCGCTTTCAGATCGTCCAGCGCCCCTGTCTTGCGCAGCGTAGCCGCGACGCGGTCGCCGCGCGCCAGCAGCTTTTCGGTGAGCGCGCGGCCAAAGCCGGACGACGTCCCGGTGATGAACCAGGTGCGGGAAGAAGTGGTCATGGAAAGCTCCTTGAGGTGGGAGGCCGCTGCGGCGGCTGTCCCCTCAAGGTAGACATCCCATCTCATGGGTATATACCATCAATATTATATAACTTGATGAAATTTACCCATGAATGAAAAACCCTCGCTCGGTGATCTGACTGCCTTCGCCGCCATCGCGGCGCATCGCAGTTTTCGCAAGGCGGCCGACGAACTCGGCCTCAAGCCTTCGACGCTCAGCCACATGATGCGGGTGCTCGAGCAGAATCTCGGCGTCCGGTTGCTGAACCGGACCACGCGCAGCGTCGCCCCGACCGAGGCAGGCGAGCGGCTCCTATCCCGTCTGCAGCCGGTGCTGCGCGACCTCGACGCGGCCCTGCAGGAGGTCGACGATTTTCGCGGCAGGCCCAGCGGCACCCTGCGGATCAATTCAAGCGAACCCGGCGCCCGCAAGCTGATGGAAAAGGTGGTACCGACTTTTCTGGCGCGACATCCCGACATGGCACTCGATCTGGTCACCGAGGGGCGGCTCGTTGATATCGTCGCCGAAGGTTTCGATGCCGGCATCCGGCTCGGCGAAGCGGTGCCGCAGGACATGATCGCGGTACGGTTCGGCGGCGAGGCGCGGTTTCTCCCGGTCGCCTCGCCTGCCTATCTCGAACGACGCTCCGCACCGCGTGTACCAGACGATCTCAAGGACCATGCCTGTATCCGGCTCCGGCTGCCGAGCGGCAAACTCTACCGCTGGGAATTCGAGAAGCACGGTCAGGAGCTGGAGATCGACGTGCCGGGTGTGCTCACCCTCGACAATGTCGAACTGATGATCGAGGCCGCGCGCGACGGCCTCGGCATCGCCTATGTCCCGCTCCACTCGGCGCAGCGCTATCTCGACAGCGGCCGTCTGGTCGGCCTGCTCGACGACTGGTGCCCGCCGATCCCCGGCGTGTTTCTGTACTATCCCGGCCACCGCTTGGTACCGCCCGGCCTGCGGGCGTTTATCGATGTGTTGAAAGAGGTTGGGTGAGTACATCGCGGTGTCGCCGCGTGGTCCCGTCATCACGCACGTGTTAGGAGCCATGCCTCCGCTGCGATGGCTGCTCCGGCGACATTGGTGCTAAAGCGCGCCTGCACGCGTCACCGACAGAGTCGCGACGATTTCGCCTGCCGAAATGATCGGGAACCAGAGATCTGATGAATAAAGAACGCCTGATCCCGCTCATCGTCGCCTCCGCTCTGTTCATGGAAAACATGGACTCCACGGTGATCGCGACGTCGCTGCCGGCCATTGCCGCCGATATCGGCACAAGCCCGCTGACGCTGAAACTGGCGATCACCTCTTACTTGCTCTCGCTCGCGGTATTCATTCCGGCGTCGGGCTGGACCGCGGATCGTTTCGGTGCGCGCGCGGTATTCTCGATTGCGATCGGCGTGTTCATGATCGGATCGATCGGCTGCGCGCTATCGCAATCGGTCACGCATTTCGTCATCGCCCGTATCATCCAGGGCCTCGGCGGGGCCATGATGACCCCAGTGGGACGCCTCGTGCTGCTGCGCTCCATCGACAAGAGCGCGCTCGTCAGTGCCATGGCGTGGATGACGGTGCCGGCGCTGATCGGCCCGGTGATCGGACCGCCGCTGGGCGGTTTCATTACCACCTATTTCTCGTGGCACTGGATCTTCCTGATCAACCTTCCGATCGGCTGCCTCGGCATCTATCTGGCACTGCGCTACATCGATCCGATCCGCTCGGAGGATCCGGAGCGCTTCGATCTGCTGGGTCTCGTGCTGGCCGGCATCGGCCTCGCCGGCATCGCCTTCGGCCTTTCCGTCGCGGGCCTCAATCTACTGCCATGGCCGATCGTCGCCGCACTGGTCGGCATCGGCACCGTGTCGATGACCCTCTACGTGATCCACGCCCGGCGCACGGCGTCACCGGTGCTCGACTTCTCGCTGATGCGGCTCGTGACCTTACGCGCCGCCATCGTCGGCGGCTTCCTGTTCCGGCTCGGCATCGGTGCATTGCCTTTCCTGCTGCCACTGTTGATGCAGGTCGGCTTCGGCCTGTCGCCGTTCCAGTCGGGCATGGTGACCTTCGGCTCGGCGGTGGGCGCCATGGGCATGAAGACGCTTGCGGCACGCATCATCCGCGCCTTTGGCTTCCGCAACGTGATGACCGTCAACGCCGTCGTGAGTTCGGTATTCCTCGCCGCCTGCGCGCTGTTCACAGCGACCACGCCGCTGATGCTGATCCTGATCATCCTGGTGGTCGGCGGCTTCTTCCGTTCGCTCGAATTCACCGCCATCAATACGGTCGCCTATGCCGAAGTGGAGACGGCGCAGATGAGCCGTGCCACCACGCTGGTCAGCGTCAACCAACAGCTGTCAATCTCCGCTGGCGTCGCGATCGGTGCCTTCTCGGTGGAATCCACCATGCTGATGCGCGGCATGACCGAATTGTCCGCCGCCGATTTCGCGCCGGCCTTCCTCGTCGTGTCCGCGATCTCGGCAGCTTCGGCCTGGTTCTTCTGGCAGATGCCGGACGATGCCGGCCACGAAATCTCCGGCCGCAAGGTGATCGATATTGCGAGCCGCAAGGGCGAGGCAAAAGCCGCCGTCAAGGCGGCCAGCGAAGGTACCGCGGATGCCAGGGATCAAAAACTGGGGTGAGCTGTGACACGCTCGCAATGGGCCATCGGCATCGCGACGATCGTCCTCACGATCATCGCGGGCGTCGTGTCGTTTGACTATGTGAACAGGCGATTTCCGGCACCAGCTGAACAAGCCGCAGCGCAGGACGCCAAAGAGCAGACCGATCCAACTGCTGCTAAAACACCGGCGGCCTGTGTCGAGCGTGATGGATCGTGGCGCAACTGGTCGTGGCCGAACGTGCCGATGCTGTCGCCGAAGTGCGAGAGCGCAAAGTAAGTCGTCGAGCCGTAGGATGGGTAGAGCGTCTTCGCGAAACCCATCATTATCGGCGCGAAAGGTGATGGGTTTCGCTTCGCTCTACCCATCCTACCGCCCCGACTTAATCGTCGCGGTCGCCCCGCCGCTCGTCACCTGCCACGCCGCGAAAGCCCATCGCCAGCACATAGCGCTCCGACGAGTCCTTGCGGCTCGATGCGGGCTTCACATGTTTCACTGTGGCGAAGTCGCGCTTGAGCTGCGCCATCAGCGCCGCGTCCGCACCGCTCTGGAATACTTTGGCGATGAACGTACCGCCGGGCTTGAGCACATCGGCCGCGAAGGCCGCAGCATCCTCGACGAGGCCGACGATGCGGAGCTGGTCGGTCTTGCGATGCCCGGTGGTGTTGGCCGCCATGTCGGACATCACCACATCGGCGAGCCCGCCCATCATCGCCTTGAGCTTGTCCGGCGCATCGTTATCGAGGAAGTCCATCTGCGCGAAGGTCACGCCGACGATCTCCGGCATCTCCAGCAGATCGATGGCGATCACCTGTCCCTTGCCTTCCGCGGAGCCGACGCGCCTCGCCGCGATCTGGCTCCAGCCTCCGGGAGCTGCGCCGAGATCGACCACCGATGCACCGGGCTTCAGGAAGCGATGCTTGTCGTCCATCTCGATGATCTTGTAGGCCGCACGCGAGCGCAGGCCGTCTTTCTTGGCCTGCTGCACATAGGGGTCGTTGAGCTGGCGCTCCAGCCAGAGCTTCGACGACAGTTTCAGCCTGCCGGCGCTCTTGACCTGGACGCGCATCCGCCCGGTGGTGTCTTTGGCCATGGTCTCGTGCTTGCTTTCAGTGTTCGCGCGTCTCTTAGCACAGCGTGGCGAGGAAACCCGAATATTCGCGTTTCCTCGGGAAAATCGGCTCAGGACGCGCGGATCGCGCCGTCCTCGCGCATCATTTCCACCAGCATGCCCTCGCGCAGCCCGCGATCGGCCACACGCAGCCGCGGCAGCGGGAAAGCGTTCCGGATCGCGTCCAGAATGGCACAACCGCACAGGACGAGATCGGCGCGGTCCGGGCCGATACACTGATTGGCCGCGCGTTCCGCATAGGTCATGTCGAGCAGTCTGGCGATGGTCTCATCGAGTTCGGCGTTGCTGAGCCAGATGCCGTCGATACGCCGGCGATCATAGCGGGCCAATCCCTGATAGACGCCGGCGAGCGTGGTCACCGTGCCCGAGGTGCCCAGCATGTGCATCCCGTCGAGATCACCGGCATGTTCCGCGGCAAACGGCGCCACATGCCTGGCGACCTCCGCGATCATCTGCGTGTAGCTCTCGCGGGTGACGTGCTTGCCGCCGAATTTCTCGGCCAGCGTCACAACACCAAGCGGGATCGACATCCACGCCTTGATCAGCGGCCGGCCCGACGGATTATGGGGATCGCGTTCGATACGCACCAGTTCCGATGAGCCGCCGCCGATATCGAACAGGATAGCGCCGCGGCCCTGCGGATCGATCAGCGGCGAACAGCCGATCACGGCCAAAGCCGCCTCGGTTTCGCGATCGATGATCTCAAGCGTGATGCCGGTCTCGCGCGCCACCTGATCGAGAAACGCGTCCGAATTCGACGCGGCGCGGCAGGCTTCGGTCGCGATCAGCCGCAGCCGCTGCGCATCCCGCGCGCGGATCTTGTCGCGGCAGATGCTGAGCGCCGAAATCGCCCGGGCAATCGCCGCGTCGCTGATGACGCCGGAGGTCGAGACGCCCTCGCCCAGCCGGATGATCCGTGAAAACGAATCGACCACGCGAAAGCTGTCGCCGGTGGGACAGGCGATCAGGAGGCGGCAATTATTGGTTCCGAGATCGAGCGCGGCATAGGTGTTGGCGCATGCGGCTTCGCGCGCGCCATCGGCCATTGCAGCAACTAGTCCCTGCACACCCTCGCTTGGCCGAGCGATCTCCACTGCATGGCCACCGCGAAGCCGCGTGTCATCATCCATTCAATCTGTCTTTCCGCGACCGTTCCGGCCGAGATGGAAATATTCTTTCACGGAAAGTTTAGCAGGGCACAGGATCAGCGCAACCTTGGCGCAGCCCCATGCCCAATCGTGCGTTGTCGTACAGCTAACGCTGCCTTATCTGAGGGGGCCGCAGAGGCGCCAGACCGCGCCAAATCCTGAAATCATCCATATTTGACGGATTCACCATGCAAGATTTTACCGGCTCACCCGTCGACAACACGATCGCCATGCAGAAATACGGGGTCGGCCAGCCGGTGCGGCGCAAGGAGGACGACACTCTCGTCCGCGGCAAGGGTAAATACACCGACGATATGAACCTGCCCGGCCAGCTTTATGCCTGGATCGTCCGCAGTCCCCATGCCCATGGCGTGATCCGCGGGATCGATACCGAGGCCGCCAAAGCGATGCCGGGTGTCCGCGGCGTCTGGACCGGACGTGATCTCGAAGCCGCCAATTACGGCCCCTTCACCTGCGGCCTGCCGCTCAAGAGCCACGACGGCACCCCGCTGTTCCAGACCAATCGCCATGCCCTGATGACCGACAAGGTGCGCTATGTCGGCGATCCCGTCGCCTTCGTCGTGGCGGAGACCGCAGCGCAGGCACGCGATGCCGCAGAAGCCGTCGTGCTGGATATCGACGCCCTGCCCGCCGTCACCGACTGCGAAGCTGCAACCAGACCCGGCGCACCACAGCTCTATGATCACATCCCGAACAACGTCGCACTCGACTATCACTATGGCGACACCGCAGCCGTAGAAGCTGCATTCGCCTCTGCTGCACATGTCACAAAGCTCGACATCGAGAACACCCGCGTCGCGGTGGTCTCGATGGAGCCGCGCTGCGCGCTCGCCACTTACGAAAAATCCGGCGGCCGCTACGTGATCCAGGTGCCGACCCAGGGCGTCGCCGGCAACCGCAACACGCTGGCCAAGAACCTCAATGTCGCGCCCGACAAGGTTCGTATCCTGACCGGCAATGTCGGCGGATCGTTCGGCATGAAGAATATCAGCTATCCCGAATATATCTGCCTGCTGCATGCGGCGAAGGAACTGGGCAAGCCGGTGAAGTGGCTCGACGAGCGCTCCTCCAGCTTCCTCTCCGATAGCCAGGGCCGGGCACAGGACATCCATGCCGAACTCGCGCTCGACAAGGACGGCAAGTTTCTCGCTGTGCGTCTGAAAGGCTACGGCAATCTCGGCGCCTATATCACCGGCGTGTCGCCGAGCCCGCTGTCGCTCAACACCGGCAAGAACCTCGCCAGCGTCTACAAGACGCCGCTGCTGTCGGTGGACATCAAATGCGTACTCACCAACACCACGCTGATGGGCGCCTATCGCGGCGCCGGGCGCCCGGAGGCCAATTACTTCATGGAGCGGCTGATCGATCGCGCTGCCGATGAGATGGGCATCGACCGTTTCACACTGCGCAAGCGCAACTTCATCAAGCCGTCGCAACTGCCTTTCGCCGCCGCGTCCGGCGTCACCTATGACAGCGGCGACTTCCAGGGCGTGTTCGACAAGGCGCTGGAAATTTCCGATCACGCGGGCTTTGCGAAGCGCAAGAAGGACAGCCGTAAAAACGGAAAACTGCGCGGCATCGCCGTCGGCTCCTATCTCGAAGTCACCGCGCCGCCGTCAGGCGAACTCGGCAAACTGACCTTCGGCGAGGACGGCACCGTGACGCTGACCACCGGCACTCTGGATTACGGCCAGGGCCACGCCACGCCCTTCGCGCAAGTGCTGTCGGCCCAACTCGGCGTGCCGTTCGACGCCATTCGCCTGGAGCAAAACGACAGCGATCTCGTCCGCATAGGCAACGGCACCGGCGGCTCGCGCTCGATCACCGCATCGGGCCAGGCCATTGTCGAAGCCTCGGACCTTGTCATTGCCAAGGGCAAGGCGGCCGCTGCGCATCTGATGGAAGCATCCGAAGCCGATATCGAGTTCAAGGCGGGCCGCTTCACCATTGCCGGCACCGACCGCTCCATCGACATCATGGAACTGTCGCAGCGGGTCCGTGACGGCAAGATGCCGGACGGCGTGCCGTCGTCGCTCGACGTCGACCACACGTCATCCGATGTCCCCTCGACCTTCCCGAACGGCTGCCATGTGGCCGAGGTCGAGATCGATCCGGACACCGGCGTCTTGACCATCGTCAACTATGCGGCGGTCAACGACTTCGGCACCATCGTCAATCCGATGATCGTCGCGGGCCAGCTGCATGGCGGCGTGGCGCAGGGCATCGGCCAGGCACTGATGGAAAAAGTCAGCTACGACGCATCGGGCCAGCCGATCACCGGCTCGTTCATGGACTATGCCATGCCGCGCGCCGGCGATATTCCATTGATGCAGGTCGGCGATCATCCCTCGCCCGCGACGACCAACCCGCTCGGCACCAAAGGCTGCGGCGAAGCCGGTTGCGCCGGCTCGCTCTGCACCATCGTCAATGCGGTGGTCAATGCACTCAGCGATTACGGCGTCACCCATATCGACATGCCGCTGACCCCCGAGCGCATCTGGCGCGCGATCCAGGACGGAAAGCAAAGCAAGGCGGCGTAAGCCAGACCATCTCAACAAAAAGCCCCGCGATCACATCGCGGGGCTTCTTGATTTCGTATGCACTAACGAGCGATCGGAGGCAGACTAGCTCTTCGTCCCGTATTTCCGCGCGAAATCACGCCCGGACTTCGCGATGCAGACCGCGGCCTGGCTCTGATACATCGACCCCTCGTTCTTCTCCGCGATCTTGTCGCATTTCGCACGCGCCTTCTCATAGGCGGCTTTCGTGGCGGCGACTGCCTTGGGCAGAAAGCGCGGTTCGCATTTCGACAGCACGATGGTGGACAGCGCGTTATCGCCTGACGAGCCAAGCAGGCACAGCTCCAGAATCCGGTATGCGCCTTCGCAGCTGAACTCGGTTTTTATCGCGGCGGTGACGGCCTGGGGAAAACCGCCGGCTTTCGTGATGGCGGCTTCGGAGACCGGGCATTGTTCGGCCGCGATGGCCGGTCCGATCAAGAATATGAAGAGAGCCGAAAGCGCCGTAGCGATAGTAAACCTAGTCATTCCAACGAGTCCCCAAAACGAATATCTAGAACTGCAGCATAGCAAGATGTTGTAGGATGGGTAGAGCGCAGCGAAACCCATCGCCACACGATCAACGCTCACCGAAACCATGCTGGTCGCCCACAGCCTCACCACCCCAGTCTTCCGGATAAGACCCTGAACGCACCATGCGGGCAAAAGACGAATACGGCCAATCGCGCACACGGCTTACATGACCGTGCTTGACTGGATTGAAATGAATGTAGTCGCAATGACGTTCGAAATCGGTCTCGTCGCGCAGCGTGTGCTCCCAGAAGCGCCGCTGCCAGATGCCACGTTCACCCTTGGCGATGCGGCTGTTCGAGATCATTTCATCTGCCGGCAACGTCCGCGAGAACGAAGCCTTGATTTGCCGCCAGCGCGTTGAAAAATCTGAATCATTCTCCGGCAATGTCCAGATTGCGTGGAGATGTTCGGGCAGAATGACAACGGCATCCATAACGAATGGATGCCGTTGCTGCACGTCGCGAAAAGCGTTCCGAAGCGCATCGATACGGTCAATCAGCAGCGACGAATGGCGGTCGTTGAGCGTGACCGTAAAGAAATAACAGCCGCCCTGCTGGAAATTGCGTCGATACTCCGTCATCGCAGCACTGCCGTGAGGTGATGGGTTTCGCTTCGCTCTACCCATCCTACACAGCGACCGCAGGATGGGTAGAGCGAAGCGAAACCCACCGCCTGAAAAGAAAAATCCCGCGGCTTGCGCCGCGGGATTTTTGCATTCGGCATCGCGGTCGTCTAGTGCGCCAATATCGCCAGCAACAACAGCGCCACGATGTTGGTGATCTTGATCATCGGATTCACCGCGGGGCCAGCCGTGTCCTTGTAGGGATCGCCGACAGTGTCGCCGGTCACCGCGGCCTTGTGGGCGTCGGAGCCCTTGCCGCCGAAGTGGCCGTCCTCGATATACTTCTTCGCATTGTCCCACGCGCCGCCGCCCGAGGTCATCGAGATCGCCACGAACAGACCTGTCACGATCACGCCGAGCAGCATCGCGCCAACCGCCGAGAAGGCCGCCGACTTGCCGGCCGCGCCGCCGCCGGCGATGGCGTAGATGATGAAGTAGACGACGATCGGCGACAGCACCGGGAGCAGCGACGGGATGATCATTTCCTTGATCGCCGCGCGGGTCAGAAGGTCGACTGCCTTGCCGTAATCCGGCTTGTCGGTGCCCTGCATGATGCCCGGCTTCTCGCGGAACTGACGCCGCACTTCCTCGACGATGGCGCCGGCTGCGCGGCCCACCGCCGTCATGCCCATCGCGCCGAACAGATAGGGCAACAGGCCGCCGAACAGCAGGCCGACAACCACATAGGGATTGTTCAGCGAGAAGTCCGGCAGCACGTCCTTGAAGTACGGATACTTCGCGGCATTGGCGATGAAGAATTTGAGATCTTCATTATAGGCCGCGAACAACACCAGTGCGCCGAGGCCCGCCGAGCCGATGGCATAGCCCTTGGTGACGGCCTTCGTGGTGTTGCCGACCGCATCGAGCGCATCGGTGGCCTTGCGGACTTCCTTGGGCAGTCCGGCCATTTCGGCAATGCCGCCGGCATTGTCGGTGACCGGGCCGAAGGCATCAAGCGCCACGATCATGCCGGCCAGCGCCAGCATCGTCGTGGTGGCGATGGCGATGCCGAACAGACCCGCGAGGCTGTAGGTGACGAGAATGCCGGCGATGATGACGATCGCCGGACCCGCCGTCGCCTCCATCGAGATCGCAAGGCCCTGGATGACGTTGGTGCCGTGACCGGTGACCGACGACTGCGCGATGGACTTCACCGGGCGATATTCGGTGCCGGTGTAGTATTCGGTGATCCAGATGATCAAGCCAGTGACAACCAGACCGACGACGCCACATTGGAACAATGCAAGGCCGGTATATTTGACACCCGCCAGCGGGCCGAAGCCGACCAGCCAGTGAATGGCCAGCGCGACACCGAACAGCGACAGCACGCCGGTGGCGATCAGGCCCTTGTACAGCGCACCCATGATCGACTGGCTGGCGCCGAGCTTCACGAAGAAGGTGCCGATGATCGAGGTGATGATGCAGATGCCGCCAATGGCCAGCGGCAGCGTCATCATATTCACCAGCAATGGCGAGCTCGCGAAGAAGATCGCAGCAAGCACCATGGTGGCCACAGCCGTGACCGCATAGGTCTCGAACAGGTCAGCCGCCATGCCGGCGCAGTCACCGACATTGTCGCCGACGTTATCGGCAATGGTCGCCGGGTTGCGTGGATCGTCCTCGGGAATGCCCGCTTCGACCTTGCCGACGAGATCGCCGCCGACATCAGCACCCTTGGTGAAGATGCCGCCGCCGAGACGCGCGAAGATCGAGATCAGCGATGCACCGAAGCCGAGCGCCACCAGCGCATCGATCACGGTGCGGCTGTTGGCGGCGAGGCCCAAACCCTGCGTGAGGTAAGCGAAGTAGATGGTGACGCCTAGCAGCGCCAGACCCGCCACCAGCATGCCGGTGATGGCACCGGCCTTGAAGGCGAGCTCGAGGCCGCCGGCCAGCGAACTGGTCGCCGCCTGTGCGGTGCGGACATTGGCACGCACCGAGACGTTCATGCCGATGAAGCCTGCTGCACCCGACAGCACGGCGCCGATCAGGAAGCCGATCGCGACAAGCATACCGAGAAAATAGGCCAGCAGCGCGAAGATCACGACGCCGACGATGCCAATGGTGAGATATTGTCGCTTCAGATAGGCCTGTGCGCCCTCCCGCACAGCCGCTGCAATTTCCTGCATCCGTGCGTTACCCGCATCGGCCTTCAACACAGAACTCGTCGCCCAGATCGCGTAAACGATCGACAGTGCCCCGCAGAGCACGATCACCCACAATGCTGTCATGGAATCTGCCTCAGTCCTTCCTGCCCGGCGCCTTGTTATTTGGCGCATAAAAAGGAGGCCTGCCCAGCACGTGAGGACGGCCTCTCGTTTGACGAGCATGGCAAAATCGGTATCGGCGTGCAACGCTGCCAACGGGCTAATGCAGGATTTTTGGAGCGGCTCTTAACCTCTCCCCGCATCTTGCGCGGGGAGAGGTCGGCGCGAAGCGCCGGGTGAGGGGCATGGCGATGGCCTCTCACCCTCCAGATTTAACGGATCACGAACTGACAAGACGCACCGGATGCAGGCCGGGTGCCCCGCCCCTCACCCGCCGCGAAGACGCGGCGACCTCTCCCCGCGCAAGATGCGGGGCGAGGTTAGTTCCGCGTTTTGTGAGACTTAGAGCTTATCAGAAGTGACTATAGGACAGGCGCTGCAGGACGATGTCCCTGCCCGCCCGGTCGACGAAGCGCGGCGACGACGCACCTGCAACAATCGTCCCGATGACAGTGATCGGCACGCCCGTTTGCTGTGCAGCCTGCGCGAAGGCAGGCATATGATTCCCGGGAATGGTGCAGAGGATTTCGTAGTCGTCGCCACCGGCAATCAGGGTTTCGAGACCGACCACGCCGCGATCCAGTAGCGCCTTCGCGGGAGCGGAGAATGGGATCGCAGGCGCATCGATCACGGCGGAGACACCCGACACGCCACAGAGCTTGGCGAGGTCTCCGGCCAGCCCGTCGGAGACATCCATCGCGGCCGTTGCGAAATCGCGCACCGCCAATGCCAAGCCATTGCGTGGTTGCGGAACGCGATAGCGTGCCACAAGCGCGTCACGCGCCTTGCTGTCATCAGCCAGCGCCGCGGCCACTGCCCCGTTCTTCAGCACCGCCAGACCGAGCGCGGCATCTCCGATCGTGCCACTCACCACCACGCGGTCACCGACCGCTGCGCCCTGGCGTCGGACCATGCGTCCCTCGGGCACGCGGCCGAACGCGGTCACGGAAACCATCAGCGGTCCCGGCGTCGAGACGGTATCGCCGCCGAGCAGCGCGCAGCCGAATGTCGTGATGTCCTCGCCAAGGCCACGCGCGAATTCCGAGAGCCACGCTTCGTTGTGGTCGCGCAGCGCCAGGGTCAGCACGAAGCCGGCCGGCACCGCGCCCTTGGCAGCGAGGTCCGAGAGGTTCACCCGCAGCGCCTTGCGCGCGATGGTGTCCGCGGGATCGTCGGGGAGAAAATGCACGCCTTCGACAATGGCGTCGGTGTTAACGACGATGTCCTCGCCATCCGCCTTCAGCACCGCGGAGTCGTCGGTCAGGCCGAATGCGCCGGGATCGCGCGCCAACGGCTTGAAGTAGCGCGCGATCAGGGAGTCTTCGCCGGATGCGCTGGACCCGGCTGACATGGTCAGTTTCCTGCGCGCGAAAATTCTTCCGCGCGAAACTGCCGGGCGATCTGGTCGAGCACCGCATTGACCATGCCGGTCTCGTCGCCTTCCACGAAGGCATGCGCGACGTCGACATATTCCGACACCACGACACGGCCGGGAATGTCCTTGCGATGTTCCAGCTCATAGGCGCCGGCGCGCATCACTGCGCGCAGGATGGCCTCGATACGCTGCAGCGGCCAGCCCTTGGACAGCGCGTCGTCGATCAGGGGATCGAGCTTGTTCTGGTCGCGCACGACGCCGGATACGATGTCGCGGAAGAAGGCCTCCTCCGCCGGCAGATACTGGTCGCCCTCGATCTCGCTGCCAAGCCAGAAGCTCTCGAACTCGGCGAACACGTCGTTGATACCGGAGCCGCCCACATCCATCTGATAGAGCGCCTGCACGGCCGCGAGACGCGCGGCGCCGCGGCGGTTGGCCTTGCGGTCGCCTTTAGGGATCGGCTTCTTGAAGTCGGCTTTCTTGTCAGCCATGTCTCAGGCCTTCGCCAGACGGCGCTTGATGCGCAGCACCGACAGCGCAGCGCGGGCTGCATCGCCGCCCTTGTTCAATTCGCCGGCGCGCGCACGCGCCCAGGCCTGCTCGTCGGTATCCACCGTGATGATCCCGTTGCCGAGCGGCAGGCGCAGATCGACCGACAGATCCATCAGCCCGCGCGAGGACTCCATCGAGACGATCTCGAAGTGGAACGTCTCGCCGCGTACCACGCAGCCGAGCGCAATTGCCGCTTCGTAAGGCTTGCCGCTTTTCGCGGCAGCATCGACCGCAATCGCGATGGTCGACGGAATTTCCAGAGCGCCGGGTACCGTCAGCACGTCGTAACTGACGCCTGCCGCCTTTAGCTCAACGATCGCGCCTTCCAGCAGCGCATCCTGAATGTCGTCATAGAACCGCGCCTCGACGATCAGGACGCGTGCGCCCGTGATGTCGGTCTGGTCCTGCAAATGAGCGCGTCGCGCGTCTGCCATATCTCAATCCGTTCAAAACGCTGACAATATCCGTTTACGGTGTATGTCAACAATCGCGCGGTTTTAGTCGTGTGCGGCTGCGAAGCCAAGGGCAATACTCGGCAATTTAGCGCCGTCATGCCCGGCGCATGCCGGGTATCCACGTCTTGGCCGTGCACGAAGACGTGGATGGCCGGGACAAGCCCGGCCATGACGGCCGAAAGGTCGGAGCCTTAAACCGGCATTTCGCTGAGCCGCGCCGCATAGCGAGCCATCAGGTCGACCTCGATATTGACCTCGGCCCCCGCCTCCCACGCCTTGCCCAGCGTGGTGACGCTCAGCGTGTGCGGGATGATCAGCACGGCGAATTGCACGTCATCGACGGTATTCACCGTCAGCGACACGCCATCCAGCGTGATCGAGCCCTTGGTGGCGATGAAACGCGCCAGCTCGCGCGTGGTGCGGAAGGTGATCCGCGCCATGTCCGGCAGGTTCTCGCGCGACACAATGGTCGCGATGCCGTCGGCATGGCCGGCGACGATATGGCCGCCAAGCTCGTCGCCGATCTTCAGCGCACGTTCGAGATTGAGCCTGGTGCCGAGCTTCCAGTGCTTCGCCGTGGTCATGCCCAGCGTCTCGGCGGCAGCGTCCACATCGAACCATGTTTTGCCATTGGCCACGCCGGAGCCAACCACCGTGAGGCAGACACCATTGCAGGCGATGGACGCGCCGTCGGCAATGGTGGTCTGGTCGTAGTCGCAGAGAATGCGCAACCGATGCAGCTGGCCCTGTGCGATTTGCTGCAGGCTCTCGATCTCGCCGATGTCAGTGACAATGCCGGTGAACATTAGCTTCTTTCGTAGATGGTCAGAGTGTCGTTCTCGATCGTCTCGCTAGCACGCTGCACGAAGTCCGGCGACCCGGTGATCGCCGATAGCGGCAATGCATCCAGCGCGGCAACGCCGCCCTCGCCGATCTCTTTAGGGCCGCGAAACAGCCAGACCTCGTCGACGAGACCCGCAGCCACGAAGGACGACGCGACCTTCGATCCGCCTTCCACCAGCAGCTTCGTGATCCCCTTCCCGGACAAACTATGCAGCACAGCCGGCAGATCCAGTCCCGGCGGCGGCGCTGTGGTTACCGGCACACGCAGCACCTGCGCACCGGCAGCGCCGAGCGCCATTGCGGCCGGGGCTTCAGAGAGGCTCGATGTCATCACCCAGAGCGGCGTTGTGCGCGCCGAATGCACGAGCTTGCTGTTACCGGAAATGCGCAGCGCACGGTCGAGCACCACGCGGACCGGTGAGCGCTTCGCCATCCCGGGCAGACGACAGGTCAGTTCGGGATCGTCAGCGATGACCGTGCCCATGCCGACCAGCACCGCGTCGCATTGCGCGCGGAGCAGATGCACGCGCGACCGCACCATTTCGCCGGTGACGGCTACGGGCCTGTGACCGGCCGCGGCGATCCTGTCGTCCGGCGACACTGCGAGCTTCAGCACCACATGCGGACGCTTGTCGCGCACGCGGCGGAAATGCCCGGCGTGATCACGCGCGGCTTGTTCGGCACACAGCCCGACATCGACCCTGATACCGGCGGCGCGCAGCCGCGCATGGCCCTGGCCCGCGACCTCCGGATTGGGATCCTCGATGGCCGCCACCACGCGCGCGATGCCCGCAGCGACGATGGCGTCCGCACAAGGCGGCGACTTGCCGAAATGCGAACACGGCTCCAGCGTCACATAGAGCGTCGCGCCGCGTGCGGCTTCGCCCGCCTGCGCCAATGCAACAGGCTCGGCATGCGGACGGCCGTCGGGCTGGGTCCAGCCGCGGCCGATAATCACGCCGTCCTTCACAATGACCGCACCGACGGCGGGATTGGGCCAGGTCCGGCCCTGCCCACGCCGACCGAGTGTCAGCGCCAGCTGCATGAAGCGCAGGTCGGTTGCTTTGGCGTCAGCAGATTTTTGCGCGTATTGATCTTCCAGGATCCGGAAGATCATTTTCGGACCACCACCGGCCGGTCGTCATCGTCGGCATGCAATTCGCCGAGCACCGCCTCGAAATCCTTGGCCTCGCGGAAATTGCGATAGACCGAGGCGAAACGCACATAGGCAACATCGTCGAGGGAGCGCAGATGCTCCATCACGATCTCGCCGATGGTCTCCGAGGAAATCTCCGCTTCGCCGCCGCTTTCCAGCTCGCGCACGATGGCCGAGACCATGGTCTCGACGCGCTCCGGGTCCACCGGGCGCTTGCGCAACGAGATCGACAGCGAGCGCACCAGCTTGTCGCGATCGAACGGCACGCGGCGGCCATTGCGCTTGATCACCGTGAGTTCGCGCAATTGCACGCGCTCGAAGGTGGTGAAACGGAAGTTACAGGCGACGCACACGCGCCGCCTGCGGATCACGGCGGAATCTTCCGCGGGACGCGAGTCCTTCACCTGCGTATCGAGGCTATTGCAGTTCGGACAGCGCATTCCCAACAACCTTCCAAAGACCCGTTCCTGCGCGACCTTCTGACCGCGCAGGCCTTCTAATCGTCGCAGGTCTTACTGATAGATCGGGAAACGATCCGTCAGCGCCTTGACCTTGTCCTTCACGGCCGCTTCCACCAGCGGCGCGCTGCCGTCGCCGGACTGCGCCACAGCACTCAGCACTTCGGCAATCATCTCGCCGGTCGCCTTGAATTCGGCAATGCCGAAACCACGCGTGGTCGCAGCGGGCGTACCGAGACGGATGCCCGAGGTGATCCACGGCTTTTCCGGATCGAACGGCACGCCGTTCTTGTTGCAGGTGATGCCGGCGCGAACCAGCGCCTTCTCCGAGACGTTGCCCTTCAGGCCCTTCGGCCGAAGGTCGACGAGCATCAGATGGTTATCGGTGCCGCCGGAGACAATATCGTAGCCCTGCGCGCGCAGCGTTTCGGCCAGCGCCTTGGCATTCTCGACGACGTTCTTCGCATAGACCTTGAAGTCCGGCTGCAGCGCTTCCTTGAAGGCCACGGCCTTGGCCGCGATGACATGCATCAACGGGCCGCCCTGCAGGCCCGGGAAGATCGCCGAATTCAGCTTCTTGTGCAGCGCCTCGTCATTGGTGAGGATCAGGCCGCCGCGCGGACCGCGCAGCGACTTGTGCGTGGTCGTCGTGGTGACATGGGCATGCGGCACCGGCGAGGCATGGACGCCGCCGGCGACGAGGCCAGCAAAGTGCGCCATGTCGACCAGCAGATAGGCGCCGACGCTGTCGGCGATCTCGCGGAAGCGCTTGAAGTCCCAGGCGCGCGAATAGGCCGAGCCGCCGGCGATGATGAGCTTCGGCTTCACTTCCTCGGCCTGCTTGGCGATCGCATCCATGTCGAGGATCTGGTCGTCCTTGCGCACGGTGTAGTGCACCGGCTTGAACCACTTGCCGGACATGTTGACGGGCGAGCCGTGGGTGAGATGGCCGCCGGCCGCGAGGTCGAGACCCATGAAGGTATCGCCGGGCTGCAGCAGCGCCAGGAACACGGCCTGATTCATCTGGCTGCCGGAATTCGGCTGCACATTGGCGAACTGCGCGCCGAACAGCTTCTTGGCGCGCTCGATCGCCAGCGTTTCCGCAACGTCGACGAATTCGCAGCCGCCATAGTAGCGCGCGCCCGGATAGCCCTCGGCATATTTGTTGGTCATCACCGAGCCCTGCGCTTCCATCACGGCGCGGCTGACGATGTTTTCCGACGCAATCAGCTCGATCTCGTGACGCTGGCGACCGAGTTCACCCTTGATCGCCTCGGCAATCTCAGGATCGGCCTGAGCAAGCGTGGCGGAGAAGAACGAGTCGGGCGCGGAGCCGGTTTTGGCCGAAGTGGTCATCAGGACAATTCTCCACCGCCGCAGCCTTTCAGAGAGGGTGCAGACGGTCACGAGTGGCGATCAGGAAACGGTGCCCCGAATACCATATCTGGCTGGCGAGGCCAAGGTTTTGCGGTTCAAGGCGCGATATTTAGGCAGCGGCAGCATATGCGGCGATAGCACAAGCTGATCGGGCGTTCACCGTCATTCCGGGCTCATGCCGACCGCTTCGCGGTCCTGCCTGCCCCGGAATGACGTTCCGTATGCCCTATTTCGCCAGCCGGTATACTCCGCCCTTCTCGACACTGCGCTGGAACGCTGGGCGGGCATGCATCCGGCCGATCCAGGCGGCCAGATCGGGATAGGCCCCCAGCCGGTCGAAACTGCCGGCGACCTCGGCGACGAAGCTCATCTGGATGTCTGCCCCGGTCAGGCTGTCGCCAACGAAGAATGCGCGGCCCTTCAGGGCACGGTCGGCATAACCGAGATGCCGGGCCATCTCGCTGTCGATCCGCAGTTGCAGCGGCGCCCCGGCCTCTTTCAGGCGCGACACGTAGAGATTGAGCATCAGCGGCAGCATCGCCGAGCCCTCGGCATAATGCAGCCATTCGAGATAGGCCTCGTACTCTGCGCTGCCTTCCGCGGGTCGCATCGCGCCCTTGCCATAACGGCGGATAATGTAATCCACCACCGCCGCAGACTCCGCGATGGTAATATCGCCATCGACGATCACAGGCGACTTGCCGAGCGGATGCACGGCCTCCAGCTCCGGCGGCGCCAGCCGCGTCTGCGCATCGCGCTGATAGGTTGTCAGCTCATAGGGCGCGCCGAGCTCCTCCAGCAGCCAGATGATCCGCTGCGAGCGCGAGTCGTTGAGATGATGAAGCGTGAGCATCGGCGTGTCCTTTGTTGTCCCTGGCCCGATCTGTAGACGCGTCGGCGAGAGAGAGAGCTTCGATGATGACTATTCGGAAGCCCCATCGATTGCGATGATACAGCGAACAAGAAAATCTTCGGGGGCTTTTCCATGCTAGTCTGCCTGGACGGTGACTATCCGTAATTGTGGAGAGGTTCGAGCCCCTTCCCCTCTGCGCCAAACCAAGCCGCCAACCTGAGGCCTTTCGCAGGAGGTTGAGATGGACGATGTACGGGCCGCCCTGGAGCGTCATTGGACTGCATCGGACGCGAACGATTTCGATATCGAACATGACATCTACCATGAGGATGCGATGCTTTATTATCCTCAATCGGGAGAGCGCATCCGCGGTCGGCACAACATTCAGATGAGCCGACTGGTCCAGCCCAACGAGAAACGTTTTACGGTTCGGCGGATTATCGGCAGCGGCGACTTATGGGTCACCGAATTCATCCTGACCTATGACGGCATGCCATCCTACGCGGTGAGCATCATGGAGTTCCACGAAGGACGGGTGGCCAACGAAACGCAGTATTTCGCCGATCGGTTCGAACCTGCAGTCTCGCGCGCGCATCTGGTCGAGCGATAGTTCGAACTTGCAGGCCGCGATGACAGCGCTTCGATGCGCACGTGTAGGATGAGCGCGCTGCCCCGCGCTGGTCATTCCCAGGCAAACCAGTTGATTTGCCGGGGAATGACAGTGTGGGGCCGCGCTGACCTCTCCGGTGTCGTCCCCGCGCAGGCGGGGACCCATACACGCTGGAGAACTGGCGAGAGCGCCGTCCGTTGTAACTCTGCCGCTTCTATCATGCCGACCGTGGTTATGGGTCCCCGCCTGCGCGGGGACGACAGCGGAGAGGTTCGGGTTAAACATTTTTTCCTATTCTCCATTGACAATATCCCCGTCATGATTATATTCCCCAATGTCCTGCCCCACCGAGAGGGGCGATCGCGATCGTCACGTTCGCGGGGCAGGGTGCGGTGGACGCCGGAGATGCGGCGTTACGCGGTTCATGGGTGACGTCTGTCTTCGGGCAGGACGGATCTGCGCCAGCACTGCCACTGGCAAGGAGACGGCTGGCCTTGGGATGGAAAGACCCCTGGACAGTGTGACGGACGACCAAGTCAAAATGCGTCCGGCCTAAGTGCTTGAGGCTACCCTGTCCCTCCGCCCTGGGACACTAATTTTGGTGATGGGGCCGTTCGCCAAGGCAGATGTGCAAGCAAGTCGAAAAAACACCGCAGGCGGAACGTCGGGCACTTGCTCGGCGCCTCCGAAAGTCCTGATGCACTCTCACTTGCGGAAGACCGCATTCGCATCAGGCCCAAGGGTGCAACGGGCACCTGGCGTTCCGCACGCCCTCTCGTAAGGGGGCGGGAATGCGAAACACGACGGCGCCCCCGCGCCGCTAACAACAGGGGTGATGACGCATGTCTGAAGTGGCTGTTTGACAGTTGAATCGGAAATCGCGTGACGCGCACGCCCAAACCAGACGCCGTCATGCCCGGCGAATGCCGGGTATCCACGTCTTGGCCGCACACGAAGGAACACGTGGATGGCCGGAACATCTAGCAAAGCTCGCTTCGCGCCATCCGGCCATGACGACTGCAAGTGATGTGCTATTGCAGGTCGTAGGATGGTGTTTCGCGAAGACCCTCACCCCATCCTGCGACCGACGCTTACAGCCCGGTAAACCCGGCCTTTACCGGATCGTTGCTGCCGTCGAGCTCACGCAAATAAGTCAGCCCGAACACCGTCAACCTGTGTGGATCCTTCTCGCCGCCGTCGAACAGCGACTGCACATAATCGGTTACCTTGGTGCGAGCTTCATTCGATGCCGCTTCGGTGCGGCTCATCATCAGGTCATAGGTGTGCATGATGCGGTCGATGGCAGTCTGCATGTCGTCATTTTCCCCATTGGACATCAGAAGATCGGCTACGCCGCCTCAGGCCGCTCAGCCTGGAATTGCGCGATGGCTTTGTTCGCAAGGCGCAGCTTGTTGCCCTCGCCGCGATAAAACATCCGGACGATGATCTCGAGCAACCGCTCATTGGTGAGGCAAGTGTCGGGCATGGCGCCGGACTTGCGCAGATAGTTGGCAGCAATGGCATAGGACTCGCCGACCGCTTCGACATTCAGAACCTTCAGATCGCGTTCGACCAGCATCGCTTGATCCCTTCCGATGAAGCGATAAGCCGCGAGAATGAAACTGGTTCCGTTAAAGGGAGAGATTTCATCCGCTGGCGGACAGCTGCCGATCAGTCGCCGGCGCCGTCACCGCCATCGCCGTGATCATCGAAGCACGGGAAGTCGCCACCATCGCGACTGACTCGCTCGGGATACAACACCCCGTAGATGAGGAGCCCCGTGCAAAGCACGAAGCCGAACGCCAGAAACGGATAGGCCTGCACCAGCCGCAACAACGGGCCATCGCCGGTGCCGAGCAGAAGATCAGACATGGCTACCCTCCTCGCGTGAAACGACAAATCGGCCCGCCGTTTCCAGCAAGGCCGATAAAGGTCGACACATCCGCCGTTGACCGGCGTGTTGTTTGATCAAGGCAACATGGAAGGAAAACGCGTGACCGGCTTTTGTAGCCGGAACATCTTGCGGAGGTGCATTCCCCGCAAATGTGCCTTCGCGTCTCCCTTCAGATTTCGGGAACTTCTCAATTCTCAGAGACGATACAGGATCTGGTCGGTCCAGAAGCGCTCGAGGCGATGCAGCGACTTGTTGAGGGTCGCGAATTCCTCGTTGGAGATGCCGCCAACCTGCTCGACCGTCTTGACGTGCTTCTGATACAGCGCGTCGACGATGTGGCGGATTTCCTGGCCCTGCGCCGTCAGACGAATGCGAACCGAGCGACGATCGACGCGCGAGCGCTGATGATCGAGGAAGCCGAGTTCGACAAGCTTCTTCAGGTTGTAGGACACGTTGGAGCCGAGATAATAACCGCGGGTGCGCAGTTCGCCGGCGGTCAGTTCCTTGTCGCCGATATTGTAAAGCAACAGCGCCTGCACCGAATTGATATCAGCGCGGCCGCGGCGATCGAATTCATCCTTGATGACGTCGAGCAGACGACGATGCAGCCGTTCCACCAGCGTGAGAGCTTCCAGATAAAGCGGTTGAACCGGCGCCTGGCCTGGAACGAGATCGACGCTTTCCACCGTCGCAACGGTCTTCATCATGACACTACCCCTGTTGTCGTTTTTATCGACTTATTCGACGAAACTTGTGTTCCGCCTGATAGGGCCAACTTAAGGGGGAGCGTTTGAAGAACCGCTTAAATAAGACAATAAAGAGATCATGAATTTGAGACAGTGAATCTGAGATTAAGCCGGTGAAACAAGGGGTTTTCGCAAGGTTTGATTCACGCTGCAAAGCCCATGTTCCAGCTTTGTCCGCCCGATCTGTCGCATAGCGGAACAGCTTGCGTAAAATTCGAAACACTCGCGTAAGACTCGTAACCGGCCCGTTAGGGTGACCGAAATCTTACCGCGAATGCCCCGAAAATTAATTCGACAATTTTACGCAACTCCGCGCGTTCGCCCTTCCCAATATGGCGCGCGCAGAGCCTTGCGATCGATCTTGCCGAGGCCTGTCACGGGGATCTCGGCGACGAAATCGATCGTCTTCGGCGACCACGGCGCGCCGCGCTTGTCTTTCACATGCGCCTGCAGTTCCTCTGCGGAATTATTCGCGCCGGCTTTCAGCACGACAAAGGCTTTCACCGCCTCGCCCCACTTCGCATCGGGAATGCCGATCACCGCGGCGGACGCGACCGCATGATGCGCCATCAAGGCATCCTCGACTTCGCGCGGATAGATGTTGAAGCCGCCGGAAATGATCATGTCCTTGGTGCGATCAACGATATAGAAAAAGCCGTCGGCGTCCTTCACCGCGACATCGCCGGTATGCAGCCAGCCGCCGCGGAACGCGTCTTCGGTGGCATCCTGCCGTTTCCAGTAACCATCCATTACCAGCGAGCCACGCACGCAGATCTCGCCGGGCTCCCCTGTCGCCACTTCACGCATCTCGGCATCGAACAATTTCACCTCGACCATCGGATTGGCGCGGCCGCAGGAACCGAGACGGCCCGGCTTGCTGTCGTCGTGATCAATCTTGCGCATGGTGGTGATGATCTGCGGCGCTTCGGTCTGGCCATAAAGCTGCACGAACACATTGCCGAAAATGCCGACGCCCTCGCGCAGCCGGTCCGGCGACATCGGCGCCGCGCCATAGACGATCATGTCCAGCGACGACATGTCGTATTTCGCGCGTAAATCCGGCGCGTCGATCAGCGCATAGATCAGCGTCGGCACCAGGAAGGTCGCGGTAATTTTCTCCTCATGCACCACGCGGCAATAGGTCTCCGCATCGAAGCCCTGCACCAGCCGCGCGAAGCCGCCGCGCAGCATCACCGGAAACAGCGTGATCCCCGCCGCGTGGCTGATGGGCGTCGCGGCGAGATAACGGATATCCGCCGGCCAGTCCCAATCTGCATAGATCGCCAGCGCCATCGCTACGATCACGCGATGCGGCAGCATCACGCCCTTGGAGCGGCCCGTGGTGCCGCCGGTATAAGCGAGCCAGCAGATGTCGCTGACGCTGCTCTCATCCACCAATGGCGCCGGGGTCGCGCCCGGCAATTGGGCCAAGAGATCACGCGCGCCATCAAGCGCGCCGAAGGACAGCAGATGTTTCAGCCCCGGCACGCGGCTGCGCAATGTGAGGCCCCGCGCGGCGAACTTGCCGGCCTCCACGATCAGCGCGGAGATTTCGGCATCTTCGAGAATGAAGGCGTGATCGTCCTCGGCGGCCATCGGATGCAGCGGCGTATAGCGCAGGCCCATCACGGCGGCGGCAGAAATCGCAGCCCAGCTCTCGGCGCGGTTGCCGGAGAGGATGGACAGCGCGTCGCCCTTCTTGAGGCCAAGGCTGCGGAACAGGCTGATGAAACGCGCCACCACGTCGCCGAATTCGCGGTAGCTCCAGCGGACATTGCCGTCAGCGAGTGCGGGCCGGTCGCCATAGCGGGCAATGGCGCTGACAATGATGCTGCCGGCGGTACCGCCGGAATAAAGCTGGTTCAAAATGACCTCCCTGAATGCAGGGCCTTCTGCGAGGCCTCTGCTTGACGTCTTGAGCCTATGGCGGCCGTTCGCGCGCCGCCATCCACGCCAGCGCAAGGTAGCCTGCGAGAAACGCAGCCTGCACGCCGACGATCAGGAGATTGCCGCCATAGATCGTTGGAAACATCAGCTCGATGACCGCCATGGACACCACGGTCGTCAGCCAGACGACGGCGCCCCATGGCGTCGCGAGCCAGAGGCCGACGGCGCTGACCAGTTCGATGACGGCGAAATAGACCGTGGCGGTCTGCCAGCCCATGGTCTGGACCTCGAAGGCCTCATCCTCGGTACCGACAAAGCCGGTCACCTGCGCCCAGTGATAGAGGCCCTGCATCATCGAGACGACGGCCATCACGCGCAGGAACAGGACCAGACGCCGGGTCCAGACATTCTCGTCGGATTCGATGCGTCCGGACGAGATCGCCGCGACCGACATGGCATGGTCCCGCGACGTGGGGTCCCTCGACCCGAGGTCGCGCGGCATCTGCTCAGACATGCGAACGCAATCTCGGGAGCGGGAACTGGACGTTTGGGCGATGGTTCAGGCGATTCATGGGGGCTTTTTGTGGGCCTTTGGGCCTGCAAAATCAATGACCCAGCGCATGACGTGGCGATGTCAAAGTGCTAGACTTAGAACAGGTCGAATTTAAGGGGCTTTCGACCTCACGAAGGCCCGCGGGAGAGACGGTATTATGGCAATCAAGTTCGGGCGCCCTATCGAATTGCGCGATCATGCTCCCCGCCCGGCCACTTACGATGCCCCCTCCCTCGGCCTGACCACCCGCCCCCGCCGCAACCGCAAGTCCGAATGGGCCCGCCGGCTGGTGCGCGAGAACGTGCTGACCACCGACGACCTGATCTGGCCGCTGTTCGTGATCGACGGCGACAACCAGCGCGCTCCGATCGCCTCGATGCCCGGCGTCGAGCGCCTCAGCGTCGATCAGGCGGTCCGTGATGCCGAGCGCGCCATGAAGCTGGACATCCCCTGCATCGCGCTGTTCCCCTATACCGACCCGTCGCTGCGCGACGAGATGGGCACCGAGGCCTGCAACGCCAACAATCTGGTCTGCCAGTCCGTCCGCGCCATCAAGAAAGAATTCCCGGATCTCGGCCTGCTCTGTGACGTGGCACTCGATCCATTCACCAGCCATGGCCATGACGGGCTGATCCAGAACGGCAAGATCCTCAACGACGAGACCGTCGCCGTGCTGGTCCAGCAGGCGCTGATCCAGGCCGAAGCCGGCTGCGATATCATTGCGCCATCGGACATGATGGACGGCCGTGTCGGCGCGATCCGCGAGGCACTGGATGAAGCCGGCTTCCTCGACGTGCAGATCATGGCCTATGCCGCGAAATATGCCTCGGCCTTCTACGGCCCGTTCCGCGACGCCATCGGTTCGGCCAAGACGCTGACCGGCGACAAGCGTACCTATCAGATGGACAGCGCCAATTCCGACGAGGCGCTGCGCGAGGTCGAACTCGATCTCGCCGAAGGCGCCGACATGGTCATGGTCAAGCCGGGCATGCCCTATCTGGATATTGTGCGCCGCGTGAAGGACACGTTCGCGGTTCCGACTTTCGCCTATCAGGTGTCCGGCGAATACGCGATGATCATGGCCGCTGTGAATAACGGCTGGATCGACGGCGACCGCGCCATCATGGAAAGCCTGCTCGGCTTCAAACGCGCCGGCGCCGATGGCGTGCTGACCTATTTCGCGCCGCATGCTGCGGAACGTATCAAGGCATCGCGCTGAGCGCATCCGCGCTTGGCCCTCGCCTGATTTATATCATGGATAGTCTGTAACGATTCCGCGCACTTGTTGCGTGGTCTGGTGATATCCATGTGATGCATCGTGAGGATGCAAACGGAGGGATGCGTCATGTCTGATACCGGCCCGAATGCTGGCGGCCCGAACAACAATGGAAGCTGGCAAGGCGACACCTGGCGTAGCGCCGGCACGCCGCCGCGCGTCCATGCGTTCGATCCCTATGCACAGCCGGATCTGTTCCGCGGCGTATTGCTGCGCCGCGTTGTCGCCTTCCTGATCGATCTCGTGGTGCTGTCGATTCCGATCGTACTCGCGGTGATCTTCATCGCAGTATTCGGCGTCGTCACCCTTGGGCTTGGCTGGGCGCTGTTCTGGCTGGTCTCGCCGGCAACCGTGATCTGGCCGATTGTCTATTACGGCATGTCGCTTGGCGGCCCGCATTCGGCCACCTGGGGCATGCGGATGATGGACCTGCAGATGCGCACCTTCTCAGGTGCACCCGGCTACTTCGTGCTCGGCGCGGCACATGCGGTGCTGTTCTGGGCCTCGGTGTCGCTGCTCACGCCGCTGGTGCTGGTGGTTGGCCTGCTCAATGGCCGTCGTCAGCTGCTGCACGATCTCGTGCTGGGAACCGTGGTGGTGAATAATTCCGTGATCCGTGCGTCCTACGCCCAGTCCGGACGCGCATACTAACAGCCGCGAATGGCGCCAACTTGGCCGGGCAAAGCGATTGACCGTTTGCCCGGCCGGCGCGATGCTACGCCAAACTGCTTCGGAGACCGACGGCAACCCGTGACCCAACACTCGCGCGATACTCCGCAATTCTACCTGACGGCGCCGTCGCCGTGCCCCTATTTGCCGGGCCGGCACGAACGGAAAGTTTTCACCCATCTGGTCGGCGACAAGGCCGGCGATCTCAACGACCTTCTGACCCATGGCGGCTTCCGGCGCAGCCAGTCGATCGCCTACCGGCCGGCCTGCGACCAGTGCCGCGCCTGCGTCTCCGTCCGTGTCATCGCCAACGAATTCAAGCCGTCGCGCAACTTTCGCAAGATCTTGGCGCGCAATGCCGACGTGATCGGCGAGCAGCGTAACGCGGTACCGACCTCCGAACAGTATTCGGTGTTCCGCGCCTATCTCGACCAGCGCCATCGCCATGGCGGCATGGCCGACATGACCGTGCTCGATTACGCGATGATGGTGGAGGACTCGCATGTCGAGACCCGCATTATCGAATATCGCCGCCGCGGTCCCGACACCGGCATCACCGGCCGCGGCGAGGACCTGCTCGCGGTCGCGCTGACCGATGTGCTCAGCGATGGGCTGTCGATGGTCTATTCGTTCTTCGAACCCGGCGAGGAAAGCCGTTCGCTCGGCACCTTCATGATCCTCGACCATATCGCCCGCGCCAGGCGGCTCGGCCTGCCTTATGTCTATCTCGGCTATTGGATCGATGGCTCGAAGAAGATGGACTACAAGGGCCGCTATTTGCCGCAGCAGCGGCTGGCGCCATCAGGATGGCTGCGCGTGGATGCGACGGGCGAAACGATGCCCGAGCCGCAGGATTAGCCGCCCGCGAAGAAATCCACCACCAGCTTCGCATTCAGCACGATGATGACGACCGCCGTGATCGCAGCAAGTGCTGTGATCCAGCGCGGCGCGACGAACGGTCCCATCTTGCTGCGGCTCGCCGTGAACAGTACCAGCGGCACCACAGCGAAGGGCAGCTGCAGACTCAGCACGACCTGACTGAGGATCAGGAGCTGCCCTGTCCCCTTCTCGCCGTACCAGATCGTGACAACGACGGCCGGGACGATGGCGATCATCCGCGTGATCATGCGGCGGAGCCACGGCGCCAGGCGCAGATTGATGAAGCCTTCCATCACGATCTGGCCCGCCAGCGTTGCCGTGATCGTCGAGTTCAGACCGCAACACAGCAGCGCGATGGCAAACAAGGTCGGTGCGAGGCTTGAGCCCAGCAAGGGCGCCAGAAACGCATGTGCCTGATCGAGTTCGGCGACGTCCGTCTTGCCGGTCTTGTGGAATGTCGCAGCCGCCAGGATCAGGATCGACGCATTGATGGTGAGCGCAAGACAAAGCGCGATGGTGGAATCGATCGTTGCGAGCTTGATCGCCTCCTTCTTCTCGGGAAGACTCTCGCCATAGCCGCGGGTCTGCACGAGACCGGAATGCAGATAGAGATTATGCGGCATCACCGTTGCGCCGAGGATACCCAGCGCCAGGAAAAGCATTTCCTTGTTGGCGACGATCTCGGTCGTCGGCGCGAAGCCGCGGATCACCGCGCCCCAATCGGGATCGGCCATGGCAATCTGGATCGCAAAACACGCCGCGATGACGCCGAGCAGCGCCACCACGAAGGCCTCGATCCAGCGAAAGCCGAACGCCTGCAAGGCCAGGATCAGGAACACGTCGAGCGCCGTGATGATGACACCGATCTCGAGTGGAATGCCGAATAGCAGGTTCAGGCCGATGGCGGTGCCGATGACTTCGGCCAAATCCGTCGCGGTGATCGCAATCTCCGCCGACAGCCACAGCGCCCATGACACCACGCGCGGATAGGAATCGCGGCAAGCCTGCGCCAGATCGCGCCCCGCCCCGACGCCAAGACGCGCGCAGAGCGACTGCAGCACGATGGCCATCAGGTTGGAGACCAGCGCCACCGTCAGCAGCGCATAACCGAACTTCGAGCCACCGGCGAGCGACGTCGCCCAGTTGCCGGGGTCCATATAGCCGACCGCGACCAGGTAGCCCGGCCCGAGAAACGCCAGCAGCTTGCGCCAGAACGAGCCGTTTTTGACCGTCTGGATCGAACCGAACATGCCCGCGAGCGACGGGTCGCCCCGCCTCGAACGCCAGCCTGGCTGGTCGACAGCATCATTTGAGGCGTTCACAAGCGGCTCGGCGGTAATGGCGGGCGATTTGGCATCCATTCCGCCAAGATGGCCGATATTCGAGCTTATTGCAACTCATTTGCAAGTGCATCTGGCCGTCGATTTAGACCATCGGATTTCGATTCCGAGGCCCGGCGGAACAGATGCCTCTTAATCACCGGCTCCACCTTGTCAGTTAACGGGTGGCTGCACCGAGCCTGAGCGGAGATGCTGATTTCAAATCCAGGAATCGCCATGACCCACTCGCCTACCGACCGATTGCCCCCGACCTTCAACCGCCTCGCCTGGTCGAACCTCGCGGCGCAGTCGGCCGAGCAGATCGCGCTGGCGGCGGCGCCGATCGTCGCCGTGCTGTTGCTCGGCGTCGGCGAAGGCCAGACCGGATTGCTGCAGACCGCGCTGACCCTGCCCTTCGTGCTGTTTGCCATTCCCGCCGGCCTGCTCGCCGATCGCATGTCGCGCCGCACCCTGATGGCCGGAGCCGAGGCGCTGCGCGCGATCGCACTGTTGCTGACCCTGGCACTGATCTGGTTCGGCGCGCTGACGATGCCGCTGCTGGCCTTGCTCGGCTTCGTCGCGGTGTGCGGCACCGTGGCCTACAGCGTCGCCGCGCCGTCGCTCGTGCCATCGCTGGTCGTGCCGCAATTGCTCGGCGCGGCGAATGCGCGGATCGAACTCGCGCGCACCGTAGCCTTTGCGAGCGGTCCTGCCATCGGCGGCGCGCTTGTTGGCTTCGTCGGCGCCGCGCCTGCCTTTGGCTTTGCCGCAGCGCTGTCGATCATCGCTGTCACCTTGCTATCGGGCATCCACGAGCCCCCGCGCGCAACCGTCCAACAGCGCAAGCCGATGCAGGATATCGTCGAAGGCCTCTCCTTCGTCTGTTATCACCAGTATTTGCGGCCGGTCTTCATCACGCAATTCATCTTCAGCGCCGCGTCCTTCATGGTGCTGGCGGTCTTCGTGCCTTACGCGGTTCGCCGTCTCGGCCTTTCCGCCTCCGGCGTCGGCGTGACACTCGCGATGTATGGCGTCGGCATGGTGATCGGCGCCCTGCTGGCGACGCGCGTGATGAATCGGCTGCCGTTCGGCACCGTGATCGCGCTCGGCCCCGTCACCGGTTTCGTCGCCTCCGTCGTGATGGCACTGACCACCTGGATCCCTTCGCCGGCTTTGGCCGGCCTCAGCTTCTTCCTGCTCGGCGTCGGCCCGATCCTGTGGGTGATCTCCACGGCGACGTTGCGACAATCCGTAACGCCGCCGAGCCTGCTCGGACGCGTCTCGGCGATCAACATCCTGAGCTATGGCGCCCGTCCGATCGGAACCGGCATCGCTGCCATTATCGGCGGGCTCTATCACGCGGAGGCTTGCCTCTACCTCGCCGTCGCAGGCTTCGCCTGGCAGGCCGTGGTGATCCTGACTTCGCCTGCAGCGACACTGGAACGGCAGCCGGACATGGTCGGCGATGTGACCGGATACGTTCCGACGAAAGTCTAGCAGGCTTGGTGTCGTTCATCTGTAGTTCGCACTCGCTCACGATCTCCCCGCACCGCAGCACGGATAGTTAGTGTAGTTGCGCCGCGTCGAAGCGTCGCAGCAAAGCGAACTTTCTTGCCAAAACTGCAAGCAAGCCTTTGTCTTACCGCCAATCAACAAGGTCAGTCCGCAAAAGGACGACCATTCGGGGAGAACACAATGGCTTCATCCAAGGACAGGACTCCGTCTCGGCGCCGCTTTCTGAAGGTCGCCACCGCCGGCGCGGCTGCAAGCGTCGTGGCACCAGCGATCGCGCAGGCGCAGGGACCGATCAATATGCGCTGGCAGAGCACATGGCCGGCCAAGGACATCTTCCACGAATACGCGCTCGACTACGCCAAGAAGGTCAACGACATGACCGGCGGCGACCTCAAGATCGAGGTGCTTCCGGCCGGCGCCGTTGTCCCGGCCTTTGGCCTGCTCGATGCCGTCTCCAAAGGCACGCTCGACGGCGGCCACGGCGTGATGGTCTATCACTACGGCAAGCAGACCGCGCTGGCGCTGTGGGGTTCCGGCCCGGCCTATGCGATGGACGCCAACATGCTGCTAGCCTGGCACAAATTCGGCGGCGGCAAGGAGCTTCTGGCCAAGCTCTATGCGTCGATCGGCGCGAATGTGGTGTCGCTGCCTTACGGGCCGATGCCGACCCAGCCGCTTGGCTGGTTCAAGAAGCCGGTGCAAAAGGCCGAAGACCTCAAGGGCGTGAAATTCCGCACGGTCGGCATTTCCATCGACGTGTTCACTGGTCTGGGCGCCGCGGTGAATGCGCTGCCCGGCGGCGAAATCGTCTCGGCGATGGATCGCGGCCTGCTCGATGCGGCCGAATTCAACAACGCCTCGTCGGATCGCATCCTCGGTTTCCCCGACGTTTCCAAGGTCTGCATGCTGCAGAGCTACCACCAGAACGCCGAACAGTTCGAGATCCTGTTCAACAAGACCAAATACGACGCCCTGCCCGAGAAGCTGCGGGCGATCATTTCGGGCGCCGCCGAGGCAGCCGGTCAGGAAATGTCCTGGAAGGCCATCGACCGCTACTCGCAGGACTACGCGGACCTGCAGGGCAAGGACAAGGTCAAGTTCTACAAGACGCCGGACTCGATCCTGCAGAAGCAGCTCGAAGTCTATGACGAGGTCGTCGCCAAGAAGTCGGCTGAAAATCCCCTGTTCAAGGAGATCTCCGAGTCCCAGCAGGCCTTCGCCAAGCGGGCTACGCAGTGGGAGCAGGACACGGTCGTGAATCGTCGCATGGCCTATAACCACTACTTCGGCCCGAACGCGAAGAAGAAGACCTGACGCCATCAGGCGCACGTACCCTGCATCGTCCGGGACCTGCTCCCGGATGATGCTTTGCTGTTGCCTGATATCGCCGACCTCCACCTGCCCATATGTTCTGTAGACTGGCCACCATGAAATGACTGCCGAGCGCTTCCTGCATTCCATTGACGGTATCAGCACATTCACCGGCAAGGCCGCGGCCTGGCTCATTCTGGGATTGATGGGCCTCGTCTGCGCCGAAGTATTCAAGCGCTATATGCTGAACATGCCGACGGCATGGATCTTCGACGCGTCGAACATGCTCTATGGCACGCTGTTCATGCTGTGCGGCGCCTATACGCTGGCGCAGAACGGCCATGTCCGCGGCGACTTTCTATACAGCTCGATGCGGCCGCGCACGCAGGCCTCGCTCGACCTCGTGCTCTACATTGTGTTCTTCCTGCCAGGCATTGCAGCGCTGGTCTATGCGGGCTGGGACTATGCGGGCGACAGCTGGCGCATCCGCGAGCATTCCAACGTCACGGCGGACGGACCGCCCGTCTATCATTTCAAGGCGATGATCCCGCTGGCCGGCGCATTGCTGATGTTACAGGGCCTCGCCGAAATCACCCGTGCCGTGATTTGCCTGAAGACGGGCGTGTGGCCGAGCCGGCTCAAGGACGTGTCCGAAATCGATGTCGTCGAGGAGCAGCTCGCCCATAGCGAATACGTCGATGACGACGTGCGCAGGAATGCCATCGCGCAGGCGCAGGAGATCGAGGAAAGCGCGCGCCAGCGCGGCATGGGTGGGGAGACGCAGAAATGAGCGATCCTGCACTCGGCCTCCTGATGCTCGGCCTCATCGTTGTCGTGATCATGCTGGGCTTCCCCACAGCCTTCACGCTGATGGGTCTCGGCATGTTCTTTGGCTTCTTCGCCTATTACCGCGCAGGCGAATCCTGGGCCGACAACCACATCTTCGATCTAATGGTCCAGCGCACCTATGGCGCCATGACCAACGACGTCCTGATCTCCATCCCGCTCTTCGTGCTGATGGGTTATGTGATGGAACGCGGCGCGCTGGTCGACAAGATGTTCTATTCGATCCAGCTCGCCTTCCGCCGCGTCCCGGCCTCGCTGGCGGTGGCGACGCTGATTGTCTGCACATTCTGGGGTATCGCTTCCGGTCTGGTCGGCGCCGTCGTCGTACTGATGGGCGTGATCGCCTTCAACCCGATGCTGAAGGCGGGCTATGACGTCAAGCTGGCGTCCGGCGTCATCACGGCCGGCGGCACGCTGGGCATCCTGATCCCGCCATCGGTGATGATCATCGTCTATGCCGCCGTCGCCGGACAGTCTGTCGTGAAGCTCTATGCCGCGGCAATGTTTCCAGGCTTCTTCCTGGCCTTCCTCTATCTCGTCTACATCATCGGCTGGGCGCTGCTGAACCCGAAGATCGCGCCGAAGCTGCCCGAGAGCGAAACACGCGTGCCCGTCCGGCCATGGATCGCCGATCTGCAGCAAGCCTATTCGCGCAAGATGCTGCCGGCCTTGCTGACGGCTGCCGTGGCGCCGTCGCGTGCCATGGCGCTGACCATGGACGGCGCGCGGGTCAACTACACGACGATCCTGAAGAATCTCGGCTTTGCTTTGGTGCCGCTGGTCCTGGCGCTGGCCACGCTATGGGCCGCATGGTGGTATGTCGTCATCCATCCGCAGCCCGACGCCCCTGCGCCCGCCGCGATTACCGAGCGGGTTCAGCCCGGCGATGCCGGCACGGCCGCACCTGAAGAAGAAAAATTGGAGGAGCTCGGCGCCGCCCAGTCCGGCTCGGCGAAACAGAGCGAACCGGAAGTGCTGCAGCAGATGGGCAATGCCGATCTGCAAAACCGTCCGACGAATGCGCCGGTCGATGCCGGACCGCCGCCGGAATTCTACACCTACTTCGCCTTCACGGCGGCCATCATCGCTCTCATGCTGTTCTATTATTACTGGACCATGGGCGCCGCGCAGTTCGAGGTACTGCGGCTCCTGACATCGTCCGTCATGCCACTCGGCATTCTGACCGCTGTCGTCTTGGCCGTGATCCTGCTCGGCATCACCACGGCAACGGAGTCCGCCGCTGTCGGCGCTGCCGGCGCGTTCTTGCTTGCCTTCCAGGCGCGCACGCTGGACTGGAAGCGCACCAAGGAGGCCGTGTTCCTGACCGCCAAGACCACCTCCATGGTGTGCTGGCTGTTCGTCGGTTCGGCGCTCTTTTCCGCAGTGTTCGCCATTCTCGGCGGACAGGCGCTGCTGGAGAGCTGGGTGCTGTCGCTGAACCTGACGCCGGTCCAGTTCATGATCCTGTCGCAGGCGATCATCTTCATCCTCGGCTGGCCGCTGGAATGGACGGAGATCATCGTGATCTTCGTGCCGATCTTCCTGCCGATGCTGAAGCATTTCGGCATCGACCCGATCTTGTGGGGTGTGCTCGTTTTCGTGAACCTGCAGGCCGCCTTCCTGTCGCCGCCGGTCGCAATGTCCGCCTTCTATCTGAAGGGCGTCGCGCCATCGCATGTGACGCTGAACCAGATCTTCTCCGGCATGATGCCCTATATGGTCATCGTCATCATCTGCATGGTGCTGATGTATATCTGGCCCGGCCTGACGCTGTGGCTGCCGAATTACCTGTACGGCAACTGATCCATCAGCCTCGACCGCCGCCGCCGGAAAACGCGGCGGTGGCATGCCCGTCCTCCCGGAATACCGCATGACTGCCCTGCTCTTTGCAGGCCTCTTTATATGATGTACATCATCTATAAAATGAGGATCATCATATGACCGACCGCACGGCTGACGCCATGGCAGACACCCCGCAGGAAGCATCCTCCACCGCGCTGCAGATCGCGGTGCTGGCGGCGCTAGCCTCCATAGGCACGCTCGCCACCAACATCCTGCTACCATCCCTGCCGCAGATGGCGATCGCGTTGAATGTGACGACACCGGCAGTGACGGCGTCGATCACGGTGTTCCTTGTCGTCTTCGCACTCGGGCAATTGGTGGTGGGCCCGATCTCGGACCGCTACGGGCGCCGCATTCCCGTATTGGCTGGCTTCGCCATTTTCATCGCCGGCAGCATTTGGTGCGGATTGTCGAGCGAGCTTCCGTCATTGCTCGTCGGCCGCGCGATTCAGGCCGTGGGCGCCTGTTCGACTTCGGTGCTGTCACGCGCCATTGCACGCGATCTCTACAGTGGTCAGGCGCTCGCGCGGGCACTGACGCTCGTCATGATCGCGCAGGCGGCTGCGCCCGGCTTCTCGCCGCTGCTCGGCGGCGGGCTTGACCACTTCTTCGGCTGGCGTTCGGACTTTGTCTTCGTGGGCATCTTCGCGCTGCTCTCGGCGCTGGCCTTCACCGTCATCCTCGGCGAAACCCACAATGCCACGCGTATCCCGCTTAATCCGATCGCCATTGGCACTACCTATGGCAAGCTGTCGACGAACCGGCACTTCCTGATCCCAGCGGCCACGGTCAGCCTGATCATGGGCGGGCTGTTCTCGATGTTCTCTGCCGCGCCGCGCATCCTGATTGAAGGATACGGCTTCACGCCGATCGCGCTCGGCCTGTTCTTTGCCGGCACGGTGATGGTCGTGTTCGGGTCGGGCATGCTGGCCGCACGTCTGGCGCCGCGCTTCGGTCTGGAACGTGCGATCCGTTACGGCTTGCTTATCGCATGTCTCGGCGGCATCGCCATCGTCGCAACCGCCTATCTCCACGCCAATGTCGCGACCTTCATCGCCGCGACCTGCGTCTTCCTGCTCGGCATGGGCGTCGTCAATCCGCTCGGCACCGCACAGGCGCTATCGCCGTTCGGCACACATGCGGGCGCCGCTTCCGCCCTGCTCGGCTTCTGGCAGATGACTGGCGCTGCCATCGGGGTATTTCTTGTCGCAACAATCGTGCCGGACGCCTTGCAGGCACTCGGTATCGTTCTGACCGGCGGCTGCCTGCTGGCGATCCTGCTCTATGCGATGCGCCCGCGCGCGCCTGCGACTGGCTAGCGCGTGAGATAGCGCTCGTAGCCGCCGCGCACGACCTCGTCGCTGTCGATCTCGGGATCCAGCGTGTAGAGATCCTGCGCGCGACCAATTCCGCGCAGGGCATAACGGCCGGTGGACACCAGATATTTGCGGCCGGCGCTGTCCAGTCCGCTCTGGAAGGCCGTTGATGTCAGTAGCGGCCGATCGACCGACGAACACATCGAAGCGATGCGGCTCACCTCGTTGACCGACGGGCCGACCACGGTGAAGTCGAGCCGCTCGTCGCTGCCGATATTGCCATAGAACACTTCGCCCTCGTGCAGGCCGACATAGGCCGTGGTGACCGGACGATCCGCAGCCCGACGCCTGGCATTCAACGCGGCGATGTTCTTGCGGAACTGATGCTCGGCGCGCAGCGCGTTGCGCTTGGCCTGCCCCATGTCATCGGCTGTGAACATGGCGAGCACGCCGTCGCCGATCAGCTTCAGCACGTCGCCACCGGACTCGTGGATCGCGTTGATGGACGCCTCGGCATAGTCGTTCAGGAAGGGAATGATCTCGTCAGGACCGATCGCCTCGCCGATCCCTGTCGAATTGCGCAGGTCGGAGAACCACAGGACTGCCTTGATGCGTTCGGTCACGCCGCGCGAGATCCTGCCCCGGAGCACCTGCTCGGCCGCGTCGCGGCCGAGATAGACACGCCCGAGAGTACGAGCAATCTCCATCTGTGCCACGGCCTTTAGCGCCAGGCCGAGCAAAGGGACGAGCTCGCGCAGCGCCGCCATCTGATCCTCGTCAAAACCGGCCTCACGGCGGGTCGTCCAATGCGAATAGACGCAGTCCATGTTTCCCATGGAGCCCTGTTCGCCGAACCTGTGCACGAAGACGGCACCATGCCGGTGCCCGTTGTCGCGCAAGGTCTGGATCATGTTGAACCGTTCGGCCACGGCCGGATCGAACAAGTCGACCCGCATCTCGTCATATCCCTCTTCCAGCATGTGGAAAAACACCGACCGACGCCACGCTTCCGCGGCGTCTCCGGTCGCCGTCGAGCCATATTCGAACATCTCGCTTTCATTGCTCGGCCTGTCGCTCCAGCGAAAGCCGCGCCCCTCGAACAGCGGATGCAATGTGTCGAGAAAAACCTGCCCGCGCGACAGCTCGATCCCCATGGCAAGGCAGCGTTCACAAAAGCCGCGGATCAGTTCGCTTTCAGGCGAGCCGGTGAGGCCCTGGCCGGTCAGCCAGTTCATCAGTTCGATGCGGGGGGCAGTGTCCATTCCCAAACTTTCTTCCGTCATGACGGGCCGATCCCGCCTGCGGTGCCGGAGCAACTTCGCAGCGAAGGTCCGGCCATCCACGTCTCTCGTGCCATTGTGCCAAGGCGTGGATACCCGACACAAGGCCGGGTATCATGGTATTATTGGCAATCACGCATGCGCCCCCAGATCCTTTTGCGTGACCACCACCGAGCCCGGGAACAGGCGCCGGATCAGGATATAGAAGATCGGCGTGAAAATCAGACCGAAGATGGTGACGCCAATCATGCCGAAGAACACCGCGACACCAACCGCCTGACGCATCTCCGAGCCTGACCCCGACGAGATCACCAGCGGCAGCACGCCGAGAATGAAGGCGAAAGACGTCATCAGGATCGGGCGGATACGCAGGCGACAAGCCTCAACCACGGCTTCAAGCTGGTCGCGGCCTTCCTGCTCGATATCCCGGGCGAATTCGACGATCAGGATCGCGTTCTTCGCAGCCAGTCCCACCAGCACGACGAAGCCGATCTGGGTGAGGATATTGATGTCCTGCCCCATGATCCGCACACCGACGGTTGCCGCGAACAGGCACATCGGCACGATCAGGATGACGGCGAAAGGCAGTGACCAGCTGCCATATTGCGCCGCCAGCACCAGATAGACGAACAGCACGCAGATCGGGAACACGTAGAGGCCTGCATTGCCGCCGGTCACCTGCTGATAGGACAGATCGGTCCACTCGAAGGTGAAGCCGCTCGGCAACGTGTCGTCCGCCAGCTTCTTCATGGTATTGAGCGCCGTCGTGGAGCTGACACCGGGCAGCGTATCGCCCTGGATTTCGGAGGCGGAATAAAGGTTATAGCGCGGCACACGGTCGGGGCCTGCCGTGTCCCTGAAGTTCACCACGCTGCCCAGCAGCACCATGTTGCCATCGGCATTACGGGTCTGCATCCGCGCCAGATCAGACCGCTCCTTGCGGAACGGCAGATCGGCCTGCGCCGTGACGTGATAGGTGCGGCCAAGGATATTGAAGTCGTTGACATAGGCCGAACCGAAATAGGTTTGAATCGCCTCATTGACGTTCTGAACGGGCACGTTGAGCATCTGTGCCTTCTGGCGGTCAATCTCGACGAACACCTGCGGCGTGTTCGCACTGAAGGGGGAGAACACAGCAGTGAGGCCGGGCGCCTTGCGCGCGGCATTCACAAGTTCGTCCGTCGCCTTCTCGAGCAGATCAGGACCCCTGCCCTGATTATCGAGAATGCGCATGGCGAAGCCACCACCGGTGCCGATGCCCGGCACCGCGGGTGGGGGCACCACGATCACCAGCGCGCCTTCGATAGCGGCCAACCGCTTGCGCAGTTCGGCCGTGATCTTGGTCGCCGTGTTCCCATGTTTGGCGCGCTCCTCCGCATCGTCAAATACAGGGAACAACGCCGCAGCATTCGACGCCTGTGTGCGCGTCGCGCCGTTGAAGCCGGCGAAGGACGGCACGCGGACGACGCCCGGGACTTCAAGCGCAATGCGCTCGATCTGCCGCACGATCTCCGTGGTGCGACTGAGGGATGCCGCGCCGGGCAATTGCACGACGACGATGACATAGCCGCGATCCTGCGCAGGAATGAAGCCCTGCGGCGTCGCATAAATCAGCCAGCCAGCCGTGCCGATCAGGGCTGCGTAGACAACGAGCATCAGCGCCAGATGATGGATCACAAAGCCGGCCGCGGTGCCATAAGCGTGCGACAGCCGGTCGAAGCCGCGATTGAACACACCGGTGAACGCGTTCCAGCCGCGCGCAACCACATTCCAGCTTGCGGGCGGTTTCTTCTCGTGATGCTGCTCGAGGATCATCGAGGCCAAAGCCGGCGACAAGGTCAGCGAACAGAAGCAGGAGATCGCCGTGGCGACCGCGATGGTGACGGCGAATTGCTGGAAGAACTGCCCGGAGATTCCGCCAATAAACGCCGTAGGCACGAACACCGCGCACAGCACCAGGGCAATCGAGATCAGCGCGCCACCGACCTCATTCATGGTCAGTAGTGCGGCGTCACGCCGGGTCTTTCCTTCGGCGAGATGCCGCTCGACATTCTCCACCACGACAATGGCGTCGTCGACCACGATGCCGACAGCGAGCACCAAGCCAAACAGCGTCAGATTGTTGATCGAAAAGCCGAGCGCCGCCATGACCGCGAAGGTGCCCACCAGCGACACCGGGATGGCGATGATCGGAATGATCGCCGGCCGCCAGCCCTGCAGAAACACGAGGACGACGATAACGACCAGCACCATTGCCTCGTAGATCGTCTTGATCAGCTCGCTGACTGACTGTGCGATGAATTCAGTCGGATTGTAGCCGATATTGTATTCGAGACCTTTCGGAAAATCAGCTTTCAGCTTGACCATCGTATCGGAGATGGCTTTCGCCGTGGAGAGCGCATTCGATCCCGGCCGCTGCGAGACAGCGAGCGCCACCGCCGGCTTCTTGAGCAGGAAGCTGTTGGTTGCATAGGACAACGCGCCAAGTTCGATCCGCGCCACGTCGTGCAAACGTACGGTGCGGCCGTCGCTGCCGGCCTTGATGACGATGTTGCCGAATTCAGACTGATCCTTGAGACGGCCGGTAAAAGTCAGGTTCGGTGAGAAGGCTCGATCAGAGATCGGCGGCTCCGCGATCTGGCCACCGGCGATCTGGATGTTCTGCGCGCGAATTGCGGCGATGACGTCGCCCGCGGTCATGCCGAGATTGGCGATCTTGTCAGGATCGAGCCACAGCCTCATCGAGTAGTCACGTGCACCGAATATCTGGATATCGCCGACACCATTGAGCCTCAACAACTGGTCGCGCACCTGGCGCAGCGCATAGTTGGAGATATAGAGCTGGTCATAGGTGTCGTCGGGCGACAGCATGAATACGACCATCATCAGGTCGGGGCTGTTCTTGCGGGTGACCACACCGTTGCGCTGGACTTCCTCAGGCAGACGCGGCTGGGCGATGGCAACGCGGTTCTGCACCAGCACCTGCGCCTTATCCAGGTCAGTGCCGAGCTTGAAAGTGACGGTGATGTTGAGCTGGCCGTTCGAGGTCGCCTGGCTGTACAGATACAGCATGTCCTCAACGCCGTTGATCTCCTGCTCGATCGGCGTCGCCACCGTCTCGGATACGGTCTGCGCGGAAGCACCCGGATACTGCGTGGTGATCACGACAGTAGGTGGCGCGACTTCCGGATATTCCGACACCGGCAACGTGGTGTAAGCGAGCGCACCGACGATGATCAGCACGATGGACAGCACCATCGCGAGGATCGGGCGATTGACGGACAGGCTGCCCAGATTCATGGCTTAACGCCGGCAGCTGGAGTAGCAGGCTTGGCGTCCGCCATTTTTGGCGCCACCTTGGCGCCGATCCGGGCCCGCTGCAGCCCGTCAACGATCACGCGATCATCCGGTTTCAGGCCCTCCCTGATGACACGCAACCCGTCATCGAGCGGCCCCAGAACCACCGGTCGTGCTTCAACCGTGTCGTCGGCCTTCACCACCAGCACGATCTTGCGCGACTGATCGGTTGCGATAGCCGTGTCGGGTACCAGCAGCGCCTCATATTCACCGCTTGCGATGACACGCAGGCGGGCGAATTGGCCGGGCAAAATCGAGAGATCTTTATTTTCAACGATGGCGCGGCCACGGAGTGTCCCGGTGCCGACATCGAGGCGATTGTCGAGGAAGTCCATCTTGCCTTCGCGTGACGGCTTGATATCACCGGTCAGCGTTATCTGCACCGGATTGGGCGTATCCCGCGAACTTGGTCGTCTGCCCTCGAACCACAACCGGCTGTTCCGCTGATAGATCGACTCGTCCATGTCGAAATACAGATAGATCGGCGCCATCGACACGATCGAGGTCAGCACCGTCGCACCGCTGTCGCTGCCCTGCACGAGATTGCCGACGCTGATCAGATGCCGGCTGACGCGGCCATCGATAGGCGCGACAACTTTGGTATATTCGAGATTGAGCTTGGCCAGTTTCAAGGCGCCTTCGGCCTGCAAAACCGCAGCCTGCGCCGCCGCGAGCTGCTGGTTTCGCTGATCGACGATGTTTTCGGAGATCGCCTGGGTCTTGATCAGCGTTGTGGCGCGCTCAAGTTCTTTCTCTGCCAGAACGACCTTGGCCTTGGCATCGTCGAGCTGGCCCTGCGCCTGCTCGGCTGTCGCTTCATACTGGCGCGGATCGATCTCGTAGAGAACATCGCCGGTCTTCACCACGGCGCCGTCCACAAAGGTCACCTTGGTGATGAAACCGGTGACCCGGGCGCGCACCTGCACCTGATCGACAGCATCGAAGCGGCCGGTGAATTCATCCCAGTCAGTTGTCATCCGCTTGACGGGATTGGCGACCGTGACCGGTGGCGCCGGCGGTGCCGCAGCCTCTTCCTTCTTGCCGCAACCTGCGAGAAGCAGAAGAGCCAGAACGGGGGCAACGATCGACAGACATGACGCAAGGGTATTTCCGGCGACATATAACCGAGACAAACTGATTGAAGTCCTCAAAACCAGCCCCCTGCCACGACACCCGATACTCCGGCCATCATGCGCTATATCAATTCGACATCAAGCGAAATAATATCGAGCCGCGTCGCTGCAAGTACCGTGCGACTGCAACCGAGCTATCCGAAGGGGCAATTGACCATCAAACGTCACGCGATGGTCGCATCATCGTGATGCTGGCGTCTTTTCGCTCACGTCACGCGACGACAGCCTATGAGGTGCGGGGTCATCTCGACGGTCGCATGGGTGGCACTGCCTGCTAGAAATGCTCGACGGCGTCACGGTCGGAGCCAATGCATCGGCACTGGGCTGTGGCTTGTCCGCAGCAGAGTCGCATTGACATCAACACCGCCAAAATGACGACGCCTGAATCGGCGACACGCGCGATATTTGAAACGTGATTTCGATCAAATTGTCGAAGCCGACGACCTGAGAACGCAAATACGGCGTGACACTTGATCTCGCCTGCCGGACGATTTCAGTTTCAAGGGGTCTGAGCCCATGTGTCGCGCTACATGCTCAGCCATGGCGCGAGAGCTACAGATCGACTATGATACCTGCCCATCACCCAGAAGGAACAAGCGTGTTATCTCTCGAACTCGGGATCGTTGCGATCCTGATCGTCGTCAACGGCCTGCTCGCAATGTCGGAGCTGGCGATCGTATCTTCCCGTCCTGCCCGCCTCACCGCTCTGGTTGAAAAAGGCGTGACAGGCTCACGCCGCGCACTGACGCTGGCGTCCGATCCCGGCAAGTTCCTCTCCACCGTGCAAATCGGCATCACGCTGATCGGCGTCCTGTCGGGCGCATTCTCCGGTGCTACGCTCGGCCAACGCCTGAGCGTGATCCTGCTCGACCTTGGCGTCTCCAGGGGGCTCGCCGATACACTCGGCGTCGGCATCGTCGTCACTCTCATCACCTATGCATCGCTGATCATCGGCGAACTCGTGCCAAAGCAGATCGCGCTGCGCGATCCCGAGGCCGTGGCCGTGCGCGTTGCGCCGGCCATGGTACTGCTCGCAAAAATCTCGCTGCCGCTGGTGTGGCTGCTCGACCGTTCCGGCAAGGCGATCCTGTTCCTGCTGGGCCACCGCGGCGAAGCGGAGGAGAAGGTCAGCGAGGACGAAATCCGTACACTCGTGACCGAAGCGGAGACCGCTGGCGTATTGGAGCCCGGCGAGAAGGAAATGATCGCGGGCGTGATGCGCCTCGGCGATCTGCCCGTCGGCGCCGTGATGACACCGCGCCATGAGGTGGCGATGATCGATCTTGCCGATCCCATCGAGACCATTCAGGCCGAACTCGCCGGCAGCTCGCATTCGCGCTTTGCGGTGTTCGATGGCGACGGCGATTCCGCCATCGGCATCGTGCAAGCCAAGGACCTGCTGGACGTCTATCTCACCGGCAAGACGCCGGACATCCGTGCGCTGGTGCGCGAGGCGCCGGTCATTCCCGACACTGTCGATGCGCGCGACGTGGTGGCGATCCTGCGTGACTCGCCATTTCATATCGGCCTCGTGCATGACGAATACGGCGTGTTCCAGGGTGTCGTGACATCGGCTGATATTCTGGAATCCATCGTCGGCGCCTTCCATACCGAGGAAGGCCCGGCTGAGGTCGCCTTCCACAAGCGCGAGGACGGCTCGTATCTGATCTCGGGCTGGATGCCCGCGGTTGAATTCGCCGCCCTGCTCGGCATTGAACTGCCGATACAGTCGCGCCCTTATCAGACCTTCGCGGGATTTCTGTTGCAGGAGTTCGGTAAGATCCCTGACGTCGGCGACGAGGTCGTCTCGCACGCCTGGCGTTTCGAGGTCATGGACCTCGACGGCCGCCGCATCGACAAGGTGCTGGCCAGCCGGGTGACCGAAGAGGCGCTGGGATAGGCGTGCAGTCGCGGCACGCTCTATCGTCCCCGCATTCGCGGGGACGACATGTTGAGAGTTACGGACGCGATGCCTACTCGATCACTCGGCCGAACTTGTTCGACTTCGGCAGGCCCGTCGCGAGACGGCCGGCATCCGCACGATTGCCGCGCCAGTCGGCCAGTTCCTTCCAGGTCAGACGATGTTCGCGGTCAGATGAGTCCTTCCAGCTCAGGCCTTCCTTGGCCACGAAAGTCGCAACATCCGACAGGCCCGCGCTCGTGTATTTCTGCAAGCGCACGCCACGACCGCGCGCCATCTCCGGCACCTGATCGAGCGGGAAGATGACCATCTTGTGGTTGGTGCCGATGACCGCGACCTGATCGCTACCCTCGCCGACCACCGTCAGCGCCCGCGCCTCGTTCGGCATCTCGACATTCAGCACCTGCTTGCCCTTGCGGGTGGTGCCGACACAGTCATCCTCATTGACGAGGAAGCCCTGCCCGTCATGGCTGGCAATCAGGAACTTGCGGCCGCCCTTGTGCACGAACATCGAGACGATCGCGGCGTCGCCCTCCATGTCGATGAACAGGCGGATCGGTTCGCCATGGCCGCGGCCGCCCGGCAGCTTCGCCACGTCAAGCGAATAGAACCGGCCATTGGTGGCGAGCAACATCAGCTTCGAGGTTGTCTCGGCGAAAAACGCCTTGTCCAGCTTGTCGTCGGTCTTGAAGGTCAGGTTGGACAGGTCTGCGACCTGGCCTTTCAGCGTACGGACCCACCCCTTTTCGGAAACCACGACCGTGACGGGCTCGCGCTCGACCAGCGACTCTTCGAGTGCGGCCAGATCGTGCTCCGGCGCATCCGCGAACACCGTACGGCGCTTGCCGAGCGGCGTCTTCGGTCCGAAGATATCGCGCACCTTGCGGACCTGTTCGCCGACCTTGGCCCACTGCTCGGCCTCGGACTTCAGGATCGCATTGATGCCCTTCAGCTCTGCGCGGAGTTCCTTGTCTTCCTTCTTGATTTCGAACTCTTCGAGCTTGCGCAAGCTGCGCAGGCGCATGTTCAGGATCGACTCGGCCTGAAGCTCGGTCAGGCTGAATGCCTTCATCAAGGCAGGCTTCGGCTCATCCTCGGTGCGAATAATCCGGATCACCTCGTCGATATTGAGATAAGCGATCAGATAGCCGCCGAGCACTTCGAGGCGATGCTCGATCTGACCCTTGCGATAGTTGGAACGGCGCAGCAGCACGTCGCGCAGATGGTCGAGCCATTCACGCAGACATTCGGCGAGACCGAGCACCTTCGGGATGCGGCCCTTCACCAGCACGTTGAGGTTCAGCGGAATCTTGCTCTCGAGCTCGGTGAGCTTGAACAGCGACTCCATCACCAGACCGGCATCGACATTGCGCGTCTTCGGCTCGATGACGACACGGATGTCCTCGGCGGACTCGTCGCGGATGTCGCCGATCAGCGGCAACTTCTTGTCGTTGAGAAGTTCGGCGATCTTCTCGATCAGCCGCGACTTCTGCACGAGCCACGGAATCTCGGTGACGACGACATTCCAGGCGCCCCGTGCGCCCTCTTCCACGTGCCACTTGGCGCGGGTCCGGAACGAGCCGCGCCCGGTCGTATAGGCCTCGGCAATGCTTTCCTTGGAATCGACGATGATGCCGCCGGTCGGGAAATCCGGTCCCTTCACCCAACGCATCAACGACTTCGATTTGGCGTCGGGTTTGTCGATCAGATGCAGAGCGGCGTCGCAGAGTTCGGCGACATTGTGCGGCGGGATAGAGGTCGCCATGCCAACCGCGATGCCCTGTGCACCGTTGGCCAGCAGGTTCGGGAAGCCGCCCGGCAGCACCGCCGGCTCTTTCGACTGGCCATCGTAATTCGGGCGCAGCTCGACCGCATCCTCGTCGATACCTTCGAGCAACAGCCGCGCGACGTCGGTCATGCGCGCTTCGGTGTAACGATAGGCCGCAGCACTATCGCCGTCGATATTGCCGAAATTGCCCTGGCCGTCGACCAGCGGATAGCGCGACGAGAAATCCTGCGCGAGGCGCACCAGCGCGTCATAGATCGACTGGTCGCCATGGGGATGGAACGAGCCCATCACGTCGCCGACGATCTTGGCGGATTTCTTGAACGGCGTGCCCGGATCGAGCCGCAGCAGGCGCATGCCATAAAGGATGCGGCGATGGACCGGCTTCAACCCGTCCCGCGCATCCGGCAGCGCCCGGTGCATGATCGTGGACAGCGCGTAAGCGAGATAGCGCTCCTCGAGCGCTTCCCGCAGCTGCACTTCGTGAATTTCAGCCGGCTCCGGCGGAATCAGTCTTTTTCCCATGGCGAGGGGTTAGCGCCTCCCAACGAATCGGGCAAGAAATGAATCGCGCGCCACCGATCAAGTTCCATCGATATCGGGGCGCCCTCGCCTAGGGAGGGCCGCCCACGACCTCCGGTCAACGGCCCAGCGATCCAATAGACGGCTGTCCAGGCTCCGCCCGGACAGCCGTCTTCCGGCGACTATTTCGACTTCTGGATAGAGGTCACGACGATCTGGCCATCGATGCGACCGGCATCGAATTTGACCTTGTCGCCCACCTTGACCGATTTCAGCATCGCCGGATCCTTCACGCGAAACACCATGGTCATGCCCTCGTCCATGTCGAGGCTTTTGATCGGGCCGTGCTTCAGCGTGATCTTGCCCGCCGCTTCATCGATCTTCTTCACTTCTCCGCTCGCCCCAGCGTCCTGCGCGTAACCCGCGACGGAGGACAGTGAGAGCGCGACAAACGCCACAAGCGCGACAAATCCATTGGTCTTCATCATGCATTCCTTTGCTTCAGATTGAGCTGTTTGCGTCCGGCTATTTCACGATGACCTTGCTGGTCATCCCCAATTCGCGATGCGTCGGGATCAGGCACGAATATTCGAACGTTCCTGCCTTCGAGAACTTCCACAGGATCTCCCCGGACTTCTTGGCGGCGAGACGCAGGCCATTGGGCTCGTCATGCTCCATATCGGGATTTTTCTTCATCGCTTCGCCGTGCTTCAGATTCTCTGCCGTGGTCGCCAGCAGGAATTCATGTGCTTCGGTCCCCGCGTTACGGATCACGAAGCGAATCTGCTCGCCGCGTTTGACCTCAATGACAGCAGGCGAATAATCCATCTCGTTCATGCTGACGACGATCTCGCGCGCCGGCTTCTTGGGATCGCCGGGTTCGCCCGCCGAATATCCTCCGTGCTTGTCGTGGGCCGCAGCAGCGGCCGCGTAAGCCATCGCGGCCAGCATGACGCCGCGACCAATATATTTCCGTGTCTTGTTCATTTCAGTTTCCATGTTGCTTGTTGTCCGTGATGACGATGTGCAGTCCTGGCCTCTACATTCCCTTCATTTTCATGCCCTTCTTCATGTCCATCGGCTTCGCTCCCTGGCCTTTAATGGGCTTGTCCTTCACGCTCGTCTGTCGTGGAGCTTCGCTCTGCGGCGCCTCGACCTCATAGGCCACCGTGCCCTTCGGGAAATCGTAAGGACCCGGATCGCGGTAATCGTCGCGCGCGAGCCCTTCCCGCACCTTCATGACGCTGAACATGCCGCCCATCTCGATCGGGCCGAACTGACCTGATCCCGTCATCATCGGCAGCGTGTTGTCCGGCGCCGGCATCTCCATCTCACCCATGGCGCCGCCGGTGGATCCCATCACCATCGCATCCGGAGCGAGCTTGCCGACTGCCTTCGCCAGATCCTTTTTGGAGACGCCGATCAGGTTTCTGACGTCGTGCCCCATCGCATTCATGGTGTGATGCGACTTGTGGCAGTGGAACGCCCAATCGCCGGGATTGTCGGCGACAAAGTCGAATGCGCGGATCGCGCCCACCGGCACGTCGGTGGTGACCTCAGGCCATTGCGCGCTTTCGGGCACCCATCCGCCATCGGTACAACTGACCGCAAACTTGTGCCCATGCAGATGGATCGGATGGTTGGTCATCGTGAGATTGCCGACGCGTATCCGCACGCGATCGCCAAGCCGAACCGGCAACGGATCGATGCCGGGAAAGACGCGGCTGTTCCATGCCCACATGTTGAAGTCGGTCATCTCGTTGACCTTCGGCAGATAGGTGCCGGGATCGATGAGATAGCTGCTCATGATGAAGACGAAATCGCGATCGACAGGCCGGAAACTCTTGTCGCGGGGATGCACGACCATCATCCCCATCATGCCCATCGCCATCTGGACCATCTCGTCCGAATGCGGGTGATACATGAACGTGCCGCTGTGCTTCATCTCGAATTCGTAGACGAAGGTCTTGCCGGGCTTGATATGAGGCTGGCTCAGCCCGCCAACGCCATCCATGCCGCTCGGCAGGATCACGCCGTGCCAATGCACGGTCGTATGTTCCGGCAGTTTGTTGGTGACGAAGATGCGAACCTTGTCGCCCTCGACGGTCTCGATGGTCGGCCCCGGCGACTGGCCGTTGTAGCCCCAGAGATAGGCCTTCATGCCGTCGGCGAATTCGCGCTCGACAGGTTCGGCGACCAGGTGGAATTCCTTCCAGTCGCCATTCATACGCCACGGCAACGTCCAGCCGTTGAGCGTCACCACCGGATTGTAGTCGGGCCCGCTCGGCGGATGCAGCGGCGGCTGCATTGTTACTTTGTCCATCATCGGCGCTTCGGGAATGCTCGCCGCCTGCACGCGGCCAGTCACCGCAGCTGCGCCGGCAAGCGCCGTGGCGGTACTGAGAAAATTTCGTCGGGACAGCATGGTCCTCTCCATTTCAGTGCCCTCCTCCGCTCGTCGCCTGAGCGGTCGTCGCGGATTTCGTTTCGGATTGAGACTCGCCACGGCCGCCGCCATTGATCGCGGTCTGCAGTTCGGACTGCGCGAGCCAGAAATTGCGCTTGGCCTCAATGGCTGCGCGCAAAGCTGCGATGCGTTGGCGGGCCTCGGTCAGCAGCGCGAATACATCGACCTGCATGCTGCTGAAGCGCAATTGCATCTCATCCGAGATGATCTTGCGCAGCGGCAACACCTCGCGCTGGTAATGACCGGCGATATCGTAGGTCGAGCGATAGACCCTGAAGGCATCGCGGGCTTCGGAGCGGATATTCACCGCCTTCTCGGTCAACAGGTTGAAGGCCTGATTATAGGTCTCCGCCGCCTGTCGAACGCGCACTTCACCACCGTCAAAGATCGGAATCTGGAATTGCACGTCGAAGCCGCGTTCGCGGAACGGCGGCCCCTCCGGATCACGCGTCTTGCGGTCGATGCCGGCGACATCGAGCAATGTCACGAACCGGCTTGCTTCGGTCAGGTTGAGCGACCGGGCGAGTGCGGCCAGTTCAATGCGCGCGATCTGCAGGTCAATACGGTGTGAAATGGCATCGACCTCGATCCCCGGCAGCGACAGCGGCTGACGCGGCAGCACCGGAAGCTTCTGCGGCAGTTTGATGCCGATGTCGGCGCCCCAGAGACCGAGCAGACGGATCAAGCCCTCGCGCGAACTCGTTGCCTCCTGGCGGAGCGTTGCGAGATCGGCGGTCGTCTCCGCGTAGAATACCTGCTCGCGGGCTTGATCGAGCTTGTTCAGCGATCCGGTCTCGCCCAGCTTCTGCGCGAGTTGCGCTGTGGCTTCCGCCGTCGACTTGGCGTCCGTCAGCAGGCCGACAAGTTCGTTGGCAGCGACGGCGCGGTAGTAGACGCGCCTCACATCAGCGGCGAGCCGCAACGTCTCTTCTGCGGCGCGCAATTGCGCCTTCTGGAATCGCTGACGGGCGATCTCGGAGCGGAACGGCAGTGTCGCCAGCGCGAGAATATCGCCGACGACCTGTCGCTCGATCTCCAGCGCTCCATTCCCGGAAATGCGCGAGATCGAGAATGTCGGATTGGGCGGCAGGCTGTCGCCGACGAGATCCGTTTCCGCAAGGGCCAGTTCATTATATGCAGCCTGCAAACCGCGATTGCTGAGCAGCGCGATCTGCACCGCGCTGTCGACTGTCAGTGGCCGCCGCAGCAGGGCTTTGACGGTCGCATCGGCACGTTGTGCGTCATCCGGCGTTCGGATCGCCATCACGTCCTTGTTGATGGTCTCGCTTGCGACCCCCGCGACGACGCCCATCCCGCGATCCGGCGAGAACGACGCACATCCTGCCAGCAATAGCGTAGACAGCAGCGTGATGCCCGCGGCGGGCCTTGCGCCCGATTGGCGCATACGCGTGAGCGACTTGTGATGCTTGTTGAACATGACGCGCTCCTACCGGCCGGATTTTGGCGCAGGAGCGACGCGGTCGTTCTGCTCGCGCCATGCCGATGGCGCTACCGGCCGGAGGCCGGTGTAAGGAGCCACCGTAGAGCGGTAGCCGACACCAGCGACCTTGGCGCCGGGATCTGCCGGGTCGGCGCCGGCCAGTGGCACGGTCGTTGGCATGCAGCCACCGAGCGCCGTACTGGCAGCGGTCGTCGCTGCAAGAATTCCCAATTTGATATCGAATAGCTTCCCGGCCACCGAACAAACGGCGGCGAGCTTCGCCCCAAGCTGCGCAAGCATGTTATTTTCCTGACATGACGATGGATCACAGGCGCGCGTGCCCTTAACGGGCGCGGCACCGCGTCGATACGATCAGGTCAGGAAATGGGAGGGCGGTAGAGCCGAGCGGGCGCGCGGTCGGTGACCGCGCGATAGCCTTCGGTGACACGAAGGACCGTCGGCACCGAAGGGGTCACGATGTCAGCCAGCACTGCAGGCAGCGCGGAGACACACATAAGGCCGCAGCATGGACCGTTCGGTGAATGCGGGACCTTGTGCGAGCCGGAGGCATCGTCGATCGCCATCAATGCGTGGTCGCCATCGGCATGTGCGGCTGATGCATGCGCGACAGAATGATCGTGCGCCTGACCATCCCCATGCATGTGCGCCGACGCGCTACTGTTCACATGAACCATGCCGGTCATATGACTTTCGCCGGTCAGACACAGCGCAGCCGGGGGCTGTCCGGGCAAGGCAAGGGAGATCGTCGGCGCCAGCACGCACAACAGATAAGTCAGGGCGACGAACCACCCTGCTCTCAGCCGTTGCACTCTGGTCAGACGAACCAGCATCTGGATGCGATATCTTCCTATCAACCCATGAACGCGCGGACCATAAACGCGAATCCGGCATTCGCCAATATCGAACTCACCTCAGGACGTTGAGATTCGCGCGAGGTGCCGCGTCACCGCATTGATGAACCCTTCGCGGGCGTCGGAATGGCCCTGCCCGCGCGGTTCCAGCACATTGCGGAGCAGGAAGCGGCCGGTCAGGTCGAAGCCATCCTGCAGGTCGCGATCAGAGATGCTGTTCTGGCGATCTTCGCTTTCGCGCAGGAATGGCGGCAGCCGCATCAGCCGGTCGCGATACGGTTCGCCCGCGGTACGGGATACGGCGCCACCGGATTTCGGCGAGACGTAGATCAGATCGGTGGTGACACCCGTAGCGGCGCAGTTTTCCAGATCAAGGCCGAAACCGAGTTCGGTGAGCATCGCCAGTTCGAACCGGATCATGTGGATGGCAGCTTCCCCGACATCGTCGAGATCATCCAGGATGCGCTCCAGCATCTCGTAGATGTCCTCATGCGGATCGCGCTCCGGCAGCAACCGCGCCAGCGAGGCGAGATGGGTGATGCCGTAGACTGCATGAGACGAGCCCAGCAGCGTCGCGGCGCGCATCAGCGTGCCTTCCATCAGGTAATAGCCGAGCTGCTCGTCCAGCCGCGCCCGCCATATCGCCTGCACGCTATTGCCGGGCTGCAGCAGCGGCCGCATCTTCGATCCCGCACCACCGCGCACCAGGCCGAGATGACGGCCATGGCTGCGCGTCAAGAGTTCGACGATGGCGCTGGCTTCGCCATGCCGCCTTACGCCAAGGATGATGCCCTCGTCCGTCCATTCCATGCGGTCATTATACAGGAAATCGGGCGTCATAGGATGGGGTGAGCGTCTGCGCGAAACCCATCTTCGTGCGGTGCATGATCGATGGGGTTCGCTCCGGCGCGATGCGCCTGCACTCCACCCATCCTGCGATCTCGCGCAACGCTCTCAGTCGTCATGGCCGGGCTTATCCCGGCCATCCACGTCTTCCTTCGTGTGTGGCCAAGGCGTGGATACCCGGCATTCGCCGGGCATGACGGCGTTTGGTGGAGGGTGCGCGCGTCACGTCATTCACGGATTCAACTGTCAAACAGCCACTGTTCTTCAGACATGCGTCATCGCCCCCATTGTTAGCGGCGCGGGGGCGCCGTCGTGTTTCGCATTCCCACCCTCTGTTGAGAGGGCGTGCGGAACGCCGGGTGCCCGTTGCACCCTTGGGCCTGATGCGATGCGGTCTTCCGCAATCTATAGAGTGCATCAGGACTTTCGGACGCGCCGAGCAAGTGCCCGACGTTCCGCCTGCGGTGTTTTTTCGACTTGCTTGCACTTTGCCTCAGCGAACGATCCGATCACCGAATTAAAGTCCCAAGGCGATGGGAAGGGAGCCTCAAGCACTTGGGCCGGACGCGTTTCGATTTGGTCGTCCGTCACACTGTCCAGGGGTCTTTCCATCCCAGGGTCGGCCGTCTCCTTGCCAGTGGCAGTGCTGGCGCAGATCCGTCCTGCCCGAAGACAGACGTCACCCGTGAACCGCGTAACGCCGCATCTCCGGCGTCCACCGCATCCCACCCCGCGAACGTGACGATCGCGATCGCCCCTCTCGGTGGGGCAGGACGACGGGGAATATAATCAGGCAGGGGATATTGTCAACGAGAGATAGGAAAAAATGTTTGACCCGGACCTCTCCGCGTCGTCCCCGCGCAGGCGGGGACCCATACACGCTGAAGAACTGGTGAGAGCGTTGTCGTTGTGGCTCTGCCGCTTCAATCACGCTGACCGTGGTTATGGGTCCCCGCCTGCGCGGGGACGACAGCGGAGAGGTCAGCGCGGCCCCACGCTCGTCATTCCCCGGCAAACCAATTGGTTTGCCTGAGGGCGCGGCCGGCCCTTGCCGGACGCGAACCCGGAATCCCAGCATGTTCAGCGCAAAACACTCTGAGATTCCCCGCCACTCCAAGTGGAGTGGCTGAGGTTCGCACTTCAGCGGCTTCGCCGCTTTCGTGCGCCCCGGAATGACGAGAGAGACGCCTGTGGTCGCCTATGCCTTGAACCAGGTTTTCGCGTCGCCGGAGAAGGCGCAATACAGTCCGAGCCCGGTCAGGATGCATGACACGATCTCGATCGCGCTGTCGAATTGCAGCCCGTAGAGGCCAAGCACCTGGAACAGCGACAACACCGAAAAGGCCAGCGAGACCACCAGCACCCAGCGCGGCCAGCCCTTGCGGCGATAGGCGGCAAGCCAGACCAGCCAGACGAAGAACAACAGCATGCAGGCGGCGACGAGGTTCGCTGCCATGATGGTGCTCTCGGACATCGCGAGGTCCGGCGTGCGATCCTGAAACGCGATCGACAGCGCGTCGAGGATCAGCGACGTGTAGAGCAGCACTTCGAAATAGAAGACGTTCTTCGGAAGGTTGGCGGGAGCGGTCATCGTGTCGGCTGCACTTCCATCATCGCTCCTCACTACTCGTGAGGAAATTCGAGGCCCATTTCGCGATAGCGATTGGGATCGTCGCCCCAATTCTCGCGCACCTTCACGAACAAGAACAGATGTACGGGGGCGCCGACGATCTCCGTCAGCTCTTTTCGCGAGTCCGCACCGATCTGCTTGATCGTCGCACCGCCCTTGCCGAGCACGATCTTGCGCTGGCTTTCGCGCTCGACGAAAATCGTTTGCTCGATCCGCACCGACTTGTCCTTGCGCTCGGTCCAGCTGTCGGTCTCCACCGTCGACTGATACGGCAGTTCCTGATGCAGCTGACGGAAGATCTTCTCGCGGGTGATTTCCGCCGCGAGATGGCGCATCGGCGCATCCGACATCTGGTCTTCGGGATAATGATACGGGCCGGCGGGAACATCAGCCGCGAGCCTGCGGCGCAGGTCGTCGACGCCATCACCGGTCATCGCCGAGATCATGAAGGTCTCTTCGAACTTCAGCCGCTCATTGGCCATCTGCGCCAGCTTCAGCAGCTTTTCCTTCGAGACGATATCCACCTTGTTGATCACCAGGATCTTCGGGTGATTGACGTTGGCAAGCTGCGTGAAGATCGCCTCGGCCTCTTCGTTGATGCCGGCCTTGGCATCCAGCAGCACGCAAACGACGTCGGCATCATGCGCACCGCTCCACGCCGTCTTGACCATCGCCCGGTCGAGACGCCGCTTCGGCAGGAAGATGCCGGGCGTATCGACCAGAATGATCTGGGCGTGGTTCTCGATGACGATGCCGCGGATCAGCGCGCGCGTGGTCTGCACCTTGCGCGAAACGATGGTGACCTTGGAGCCGACCAGCGCATTGACCAGCGTCGACTTGCCGACATTGGGCGCGCCGATCAGCGCGACGAAGCCGCAGCGGGTCTCGGCTGGTGTCCCTTCGGATTCATGATCTGGTTCAGCATCGTTCACGACATTATCCTTCATTGCCGCCACTGCTGACGCCTTCACGCGCAATCATTGCCTGCGCCGCGGCCTTCTCGGCGGCGCGCTTGCTGCCGCCCTCGCCTTCGGCCGGTGCAAAACCCTTTACATCCACCTCGATCCTGAAATGCGGATCGTGGTGCGGACCGGAACGTTCGACTTCCCGATAGGCCGGTGTCGGCAGACCGCGGCCCTGGGCCCATTCCTGCAGCACAGTCTTCGGATCGCGCAACGGTCGCACCGGCTTGCGCATACGCTCGGTCCAATTGCGCTGCACAAAACTTTCAGCGGCCGGATAGCCACCATCGAGGAAGATCGCGCCGATCACAGCTTCGCAGATATCGCCGAGGACCGACTTGCGCAACCGCTGACCGGCGCCGGCGCCGACGGTGCCGAGCTTAATGCCCTCGAGCAGACCCAACAGCCGCGCGACATCGGCGCATGCTTCCTTGCGGACGAGGTCAGCGAGCCGCTTCGACAACTCGCCTTCATCCGCATTCGGGAAGGCGCGAAACAGCATGTCGGAGACAACGAGGCCGAGCACGTGGTCGCCCAGAAATTCAAGGCGCTGATAACTCTCGGTCCGGCTGCGCTGCGACTTCAAGGCCGATACATGGGTGAAGGCGGTCGCCAGAAGCAGCGGGTCCTTGAAGCTGTGACCGATCCGCGTTTCGATCTCGGCGGCGGCGACCTTCGCCGCTGCGCGTGCCTTCTTCTTGCGGGCAGCCGCCGTCTCCGGCGCAGCCTCAGTCGCAGAATCCTTGACCGAAAGGCTCACTTCGTCGGTTTTCGGCGTGGTATCGATGGGATTGTTGGAGTCGTCGGTCATCGCACGATGGAAAAAATTCGATTCCAGCGCACGGCGGTCGGCCAGCGCCAGATCTGCCAGGCATGTTCGCCTTCCGCGATCGAGAAGAAGATCATCTGCGCGCGGCCGACGAGATTCTCGAACGGTACATAGCCGACCGCCGACAGCACGCGGCTGTCCGTCGAATTGTCGCGGTTGTCGCCCATCATGAAGAAGTTGCCGGGCGGCACAGTGTAGACATTGGTGTTGTCGTAGAAGCCATTGTCGACGCAATCGAGCGTCTCATAGGTGACACCGTTCGGAAGGGTTTCCTTCCAGCGTTTCACCCGCGCCGTGGCATCGGAGCCGCACGGATCCTCGCCGACGAAGTCGCTCATGCGTTCGCGCTGCACCGGCTTGTCGTTGATGTAGAGCAGACCCTCTTTCATCTGGACGCGGTCACCGGGCAGACCGATCACGCGCTTGATGTAGTCGGTGCTATCGTCCTTCGGCAGACGGAACACCACGACGTCACCGCGCGACGGCTCGGAGCCGAAGATACGGCCGGAGAAGATGTTGGGCGACAGCGGGATCGAAAAGTGGCTGTAGCCGTAGGAATATTTCGAGACGAACAGGTAATCGCCGACCAGAAGCGTGGCCTTCATCGAGCCCGACGGGATGTTGAAGGGCTGGAACAGGAAGGTCCGGATCACCAGCGCGATCAGCAATGCGTTGATGACAACACGGATGGTCTCGCCGACGCCGCTTTCAGTCTTGGTCCCGGATGTCACGCTCATCGCTTTCCCGATTCCCGCAGCGTCGCCGCGCGGCTGGTAGCATTTTGGGGCAAGGCGGCATCACGCCCCGCGCGAAAAATGCATTAGATTCATATAATTACGGCAAAGTCCTGCAAATGCCATGAGCGGCGTCAGCGAGAATTGGCGTCGGTTCGGTATCCCGGCAGGTTTAAACGGTTGTTGGTAACGGTGCAATGAACGCCCCGAAAAGCCACGTCCCGCCGGTTCGATGCGCCGGCCGGTCGTCGCGCCGCTTCCGGCACACCTCCCGGCCTGCACTCACGACTTGCCTCAGGATTTGGGCGACGGGACGGCCGAAATTATGACGAAAGCCTGCGCCAGCGGCCAATCGTCCGTGATCGACAGATCGATCTGGGCGTCATGGCCGGGCGGTATCAGCGCCTGCAGCCGGACCAGCGCACCGCCGGTGAGTTTCATGGAGGGTTTGCCACCCGGCAGGTTGACGACCCCCATATCGCGCCACCAGACCCCCTGCCGGATGCCGGTGCCCAGCGCCTTGGAACATGCTTCCTTGGCGGCGAAACGCTTGGCATAGGTCGCCACCACCATCCTCTCGCTCTTGGCGCGGCGCTGCGCCCTCGCCCGCTCGGCCTCGGTGAAGATGCGATCGAGGAAACGATCGCCATGGCGTTCGATCACCTTGGCGACGCGTGTGATGTCGATCAGATCGGAACCGATGCCGATGATCATGAGGCGCTCTTGGACTGCATCCGCCCGCGATCCATCGCCGCGCGCATCAGACGCACCGTATCGGACAGACCAATGAACAGTGCCTCGCCGATCATATAGTAGCCGATGTTCAGCTCCATGATTTCGGGCAGCGCCGAGATGGTCTCGGCGGTCGCATAGTCGAGGCCATGGCCGGCATGCACTTCCAGGCCTGCGGATTTCGCCAGCCTGGCACCGGCGACAATGCGCTGCCATTCGCTGGCCGCCTTCGCGGCATCGCCATCGGTGATGGCATCGCACCAGGCGCCCGTATGGATTTCGATCACGGGGGCTTTCAGTTTGGCGGCCATTTCGATCTGCTTGGGATCCGCCGCAATGAACAGCGACACCCGCACGCCGGCTTCAGTGAAGCGCGCGATCGACGGCTCCAGCGATTCACGCTGGCCGACCACGTCGAGGCCGCCTTCGGTGGTCAGCTCCTCGCGCCGCTCCGGCACCAGACAGACGGCATGAGGCTTCACCGCCAGCGCGATCCGCACCATGTCCGGCGTCGCCGCCATTTCGAAATTCAGCGGCTTGGAGATCTCCGCTTTCAGCCGCTCCATATCGGCGTCGCGGATATGGCGACGATCCTCGCGCAAATGCGCCGTAATGCCGTCGGCGCCAGCCGAAATGGCTTCCAGCGCAGCGCGGACGGGATCCGGGTGCTTGCCGCCCCGCGCGTTGCGCAGGGTCGCGACGTGATCGATGTTGACGCCGAGGCGCAGCGAGGAAGAGGACATGACGGAATTCCAGAAGATGCCTAAAGGGAGACGCTATCCATTCACCCGTTCGACCTTGGCGACAACGGCCTTGGCGCGCAACTGATTGATGATCGCGCTGAGATGTTTGAGGTCGTAGACCCCGAGATCGATGGTCTGTTCGGTGAAATCGGGCGAGCGGCGATGCATGCTGATATTGTCGATATTGCCGTCATGGTCGGCGATGACCTGAGCGATCTGCGCCAGACTGCCGGGCTCGTTGACGTTCTGCAAAAAGAGTCTGGCCGGGAAACGCTGCGGCGAGGATTCATCGATATCCCAGCGCACATCGACCCAACGCTCCGGCTCTTCCTCGAAATCCTTCAGCGCCGGTGACTGGATCGGATAGATCGTGATGCCCTCGCCCGGCGTGACAATGCCCACAATGCGATCGCCCGGCACGGCGCCACCGTTCGGCGCGAACTTCACCGGCAGGTCGGAATTGACGCCGCCGATCGAGATGATCGAGGTGAAGCGCGTCGCGCCATCGGGCGTCCGCACCTTATCCGCCGTGGACTTCTTGTTGTTGGCCGAAAAGCGCCCGATGCGCTCTTCCTTGTAATCCGGATACATCGCCCGCGCGACGTCGGCGGCGCGCAATTCGCCGCGCCCCACCGAGGCCATCACGTCGTCGATGGACGTACGCGCCAGACGCGGCAGCGCGCCCTTCAACTGATCGTCCGAATATTCCATCTTGGCGCGCACGAACAAGCGCTCGACGATGCGGCGGCCAAGGCTGGCATATTGATCGCGCACCGCCGTTCGCGTCGCGCGGCGGATCGCGGCGCGCGCCTTGCCGGTGACCGCCAAGCCCTCCCATGCGGATGGCGGCGCCTGCTGTGCGGCCGAGGTCAACACTTCGACCTCGTCGCCGTTCTGCAGTTCGGACGACAGCGGCGCGAACTTGCCATTGATCTTGCAACCCACCGCACTGTTGCCGACGTCCGTATGCACGGCATAGGCGAAGTCGACCACATTGGCATTGCGCGGCAACGCGATCAGCTTGCCCTTCGGGGTGAAGCAGAACACCTGATCGTGGAACAGTTCGAGCTTGGTGTGTTCCAGGAATTCTTCCGGATTGGTGCTTTCCGAGAGAATGCCGATGGTATGGCGCAGCCACGAAAACGCGTTGGATTCGCGCTTGAGCATTTCGGTCGGCGAGCCGATCCCGTCCTTGTAGAACGCATGCGCGGCAATACCGTATTCGGCGATGCTGTTCATGTCCTCGGTGCGGATCTGCAGTTCGACGCGCTGGTTGCCGGGGCCGATCACCGTGGTGTGGATCGAGCGATAATCGTTCTGTTTCGGCGTCGAGATGTAGTCCTTGAAGCGGCCGGGCACCACGGGCCAGGTCGTGTGCACGACGCCGAGTGCGCGGTAGCACGCCTCCATGTCCTTCAGCACCACGCGGAAACCGTAGATGTCCGACAGTTGCTCAAAGCCGACCGACTTGCGCTTCATCTTGGTCCAGATCGAAAACGGCTTCTTGCGCCGGCCGGTGACCCGCGCCGTGATGCCGTTCTTCTCCAGCTTCGTGGAGAGATGGCTCTCGATCATGTCGATGAGGTTCTGATTGCGCTCGGTCAGGGAGTCCAGGCGCTGCATCACCACCAGATAGGCGTCGGGATCGAGCACCTTGAACGATAGTTCCTCGAGCTCCTCGCGCATCGCCTGCATACCCATGCGGCCGGCCAGCGGCGCATAGATGTCGAGGGTCTCTTCCGCGATGCGGCGGCGCGAGGCCGGCGGCATGAACTCCATCGTCCGCATATTGTGCAGACGGTCGGCGAGCTTGATCAGCAGGACCCGGACGTCGTCGGCGATCGCCAGCAGCAGCTTGCGCAGGTTCTCGGCCTGCTTGGCTTCGCGCGACACCAGTTCGAGCCGCTTCAACTTGGTCAGGCCCTCGACCAGCGCGCCGATTTCGGCGCCGAACAGCTTGTCGATTTCGGTCCGGGTGGCCTCGGTATCCTCGATCGTGTCATGCAGCAGCGCCGCCACAATCGTGGCGTCGTCGAGCTTGAGGTCGGTGAGGATCGCCGCCACTTCCAGCGGGTGGGAGAAATACGGATCGCCCGAGGCCCGCGTCTGCTCGCCATGGGCGACCATGGCATAGACATAAGCGCGGTTGAGCAGGTCCTCGTCGGTATTCGGGTTATAGGCCCGGACGCGGTCCACCAGATCGTATTGCCGCATCATCCGGACACGGGACGTCCGCGGCACCTTGGCCGGACCTGGCGTCTCTGCGGACAGTGGTTCAGGCGAAACTGGCGAGACCGCGGCGACCGTGTCGTTCGCAGCCTGCATCTGCCGTCTATTACGGCGCGAAGTCGCCATCCTAGCCTCGTTCGATCCGGTCAGCAGCGACCTGGATTCTTCACTTTAAGTTTGCCCCGAAACGTACTGCAAAAGCAAAGGCCCGGACGCATGTCCGGGCCTTTGTGATGACTGATAATCAAAACGGTTAAGCAAAAAACCGTGTGTGTCGCTTTACTCGTCTTCTTCGGGCTGCTCTTCCGGCGGAGCGAGGCCTTCGAGACCCTTGAGCAGCTCTTCTTCGGTCATGCGCTCGACGGCCACTTCGGTGTCGTCGGCATCGACGCTGGCGCCGGCGGAACCGATCAGCGGAATCGTATCCGGCTCGGGCTCGTCGACTTCCACGAACTTCTGCAGCGAATGGACCAGTTCTTCACGGAGATCTTCCGGCGAAATGGTCTGATCGGCGATTTCGCGCAGCGAAACAACGGGATTCTTGTCGTTGTCGCGATCAATCGTAAGTTGTGAGCCGGACGAGATCATTCGTGCCCGGTGTGCTGCCAGCAACACCAGATCGAACCGGTTGTCGACCTTATCGATGCAATCTTCGACGGTTACGCGCGCCATAAAATGTCGCTCCGTTTGTTGTGGGACCGAATATGATGATTAAGTGCCGTAGGTATAGGGGCTTTGCGGCATTCGCAAGGACCAATTTGGAATTGCGCCCTTCTTGGCTTGGTTTTCTGCCGCACTATGGTACCCTCGAAAAGGCCGCAGAAGCGGTGGCACCATCTGGCCAGAAGCGGATATCTCGACACCAAAAGGCTTCATTGCAAGGGCAGATGGATCGGCATATTCGGGCAGTTCCAGACCAGCTGATTGCGTGGCGTCAATAAGGCCGATCCGACGAAGAGCGGACGACAATGTGATTCAAATGCGCAACGACGAAGTCGCGCCAAAAACGCTAACAACAACAAACCACATGAGAAAACTTGATGTCCCTCACATCTAACAAGATCGCACTCTTCATCGACGGCGCCAACCTCTACGCCACCGCCAAGACCCTCGGCTTCGACATCGACTACAAGCGCCTCCTCAAGGAATTCCAGAGCCGCGGTACCCTCGTCCGGGCCTTCTATTACACCGCCATCATCGAAGATCAGGAATACTCGTCGATTCGCCCGCTGATCGACTGGCTCGATTACAACGGCTATACGGTGGTGACCAAGGCCACCAAGGAATTCATCGATGCGTCGGGCCGACGCAAGGTGAAGGGCAATATGGACATCGAACTCGCCGTCGATGCCATGGAACTGGCCGAACATGTCGACCAGATCGTGCTGTTCTCGGGCGACGGCGACTTCCGCTCCCTGGTCGAAGCCGTGCAGCGTCGCGGCGTCCGCGTCACCGTGGTGTCCACGATCTCGAGCCAGCCCCCCATGATCGCCGACGAGTTGCGCCGGCAGGCAGACGTGTTTACCGATCTCATGGAACTGCAGAGCAAACTCGGCCGCGATCCGGCAGAGCGCCCTGCTCCGCGCGAGCCGCGTCACCAGACGCCGCAATTCCTGCAGCGCGCGACCACCATGGCGCCCCGAGGCGATGAAGATTTCGAAGACTAAGACGCAACTCAGCAGACAACAGCCGGCGGTGGTCGCAACCGCGATTTCCGCTGGCACTTCCATCGATCCGGGGCGCGACTGCCCGCTCTGCCCACGTCTCGTCGAGTACCGGACGGAGGTGCGCGAGCGTGATCCGAGCGGCTATAACGGACCCGTGCCATCCTTTGGCACCTCCGATGCGTCGCTGCTGATCGTAGGCCTCGCTCCCGGCGTGCAGGGCGCCAACCGCACCGGGCGTCCCTTCACCGGCGACTATGCCGGCGACCTGCTCTACGAGACCTTGCTCGATCTCGGCTTCGCCTCCGGCACCTATGAAGCACGTCCTGATGACGGGCTGATGCTGCAGGATTGCCGGATCACCAATGCCGTGCGCTGCGTGCCGCCGCAGAACAAGCCACTGCCCGCCGAGATCACCACCTGCCGGCCGTTTCTAATTGCCACCATGGACACCATGCCGCGATTGCGCGCCATCGTGCTGCTGGGCCGCGTCGCCCACGACACGATGCTGAGAACGCTCGGCATTCGCGCCGTGGCAGCGCCCTTTGCGCACGGCGCCGTTCACAATGCCGGCCGCTTCAAGCTCTATGACAGCTATCACTGCTCGCGCTACAACACGAATACACGGGTGCTGACGCCGGAGATGTTTCGCGCGGTGTTCGCGCGGGTGAAGGCGGATCTGGCGGACGGCTAACCTGTAGCCCGGATGAGCGACGCGCTATCCGGGCTAGCCCTCCCCGCATGTCGCTCCGCTCATGCGGGCTACGACTGCTACGGCCATATCTACCGTCCTCATGGTGAGGAGCGCGCCATCTCGGCGCGCGTCTCGAACCATGAATGGAGCACTCCGCCATCCTTCGAGACGCGGTCGAAGGCGACCGCTCCTCAGGATGAGGACGGAGGATTCGCCTTCAACCATTCCAGCACATCGCCCGCATTCCGGTCCGGTGGAAACACCGGATAGAACACATGGGTGATCTTGCCGTCGTCGATAATCATCGCCAGGCGCTTGATGAGCGTGAGATCGGCGACTTCCATGGTCGGCAGGCTGAGTGCGTCGGTCAGTTCGAGTTGCTCATCCGAGAGCACCGGAAACGGCAGATGCAGCCGCGCTGCCATCTCGGTCTGGTAGTCGTTGCTCTGGGTCGAGAGACCGAACACGTGCTTCGCCCCTGCAGCGCGCAACTCCGCGAACAGATCCCGGAACGAACAGGTTTGCGGGGTGCAGCCACGCGCGCCGGGGATCATGTCCCAGTCATCCACGAGGCCGATCTTGCCGGGCTCTCCGGTGCGGGGATAGCCGAACACCACGGTGCGGCCGGCGAGTTCGGACAGCGTCATCGCGGTATCGTTGGTAGCGCGCAGGCTGACCGGCGGGATGATCATGCCGGCCAGATGATTGGCGGCACCATCGTCTTCCGGTGCCGGGATTTTGCTCCAGTCGACTTCGAGCAGGTTACCTTGCGTCATCTCATCCTCTTGTTTGAAAGAATGGGCGACGCCCAGCCTTATCCCCGCGCGCGCAACAGACGGCCCTTCTCGCGGCCCCAGTCGCGGTCCTTTTCGCTCGCACGCTTGTCGTGGAGCTGCTTGCCCTTGGCCAGCGCGAGCTGCAGCTTAACGCGGCCGCGTTCGTTGAAGTACATCTTCAACGGCACAAGGGTCATGCCCTGACGTTCTACCGCGCCCATCAGCTTGTTGATCTGCTTGCGATGAAGCAGCAGCTTGCGCGGCCGCTTTGGCTCGTGATTGAAGCGATTGGCCTGCAGATATTCAGGGATGTTGCAGTTGATCAGCCAGATCTCGCCGTCCTTCGGATCGGCGTAGGATTCCGCAATGGTGCTCTTGCCATTGCGGATCGACTTCACCTCGGTCCCGGTCAAGGCGATACCCGCCTCAACCGTATCCTCCACGGCGAAGTTGAACCGCGCCTTGCGGTTTTCTGCGATCACCTTGATCGGGCGTTCGTTCTTCTCGGCCATCGTCCAATACTTTCAGCGTAACTGACCGAATATAGGTGCCGCGACCGCCCAACCCAAGCTTTGGGCTCAGGCCTTCTTGAACTCAAGAAGGCTTAAGTCTTCTTGAGGAGGTCGCGGATCTCGGTCAGCAGTTCTACTTCGCGGGTCGGCTTCGGCGGCGCGGCCTCTTCCTTGCGCTTCAACGTGTTCATGAAGCGGATAACCAGGAACAGGACGAAGGCGACGATGATGAAATTCAGCGTCAGTGTCAGGAAGCTGCCCCAGGCCAGCACGGCGCCCTGTTTCTTGGCATCGGCCAGATTGGTCGCAGTAACGGATTTGGACAGGCCGGTGAAGTAATTCGAAAAATCGAGACCGCCGGTGACGGCGCCGATGATCGGCATGATGACGTCGGCCACCATCGACGAGACGATGGCACCGAAGGCTGCGCCGATGATCACGCCGACGGCGAGATCCACCACATTGCCCTTCATCGCGAAATCGCGAAATTCCTTCAGCATCTGCAATTCCCTTTTGCTTTCAACGAACGACGGGTACGCGCTTACAAACAAGGAGAGATGACGCAGCCACAGTCACCCAACATCCGGTTGATGCAGATGCCTAGTTGATGAGGCCCGCGAAGACCATGGCGTCGCGGATCACCTTGCCGGTCGGCGGCGTCACCGTCAGCAGCGGCAGACGCACTTCCTCCTTGATGCGGCCCAGCAAAGCGAGGCCGTGCTTGGCGCCGGCGAGGCCCGGCTCCTTGAAGATCGTGTCATGCAGCGGTGTCAGGCGATCCTGGATCTTCAGCGCCCCGGCATAGTCGCCCTTGAGCACCAGAGACATCAGATCGGCACAGAGCTTCGGCGCAACATTCGCCGTCACCGAAATGCAGCCATGGCCGCCCGCTGCCATATAGGCCAGCGCGGTCATGTCCTCGCCGGACATCTGGATGAAATCCGGTCCCATCGCGTGACGCTGCTTGGAGACGCGCGCGAGATCGGCGGTGGCATCCTTCACGCCGGCGATGTTCTTCAGCTCATACAGGCGCGCCATGGTGTCGACGGACATGTCGACCACCGACCGCGGCGGAATGTTGTAAATGATAATCGGAATGCCGATCGCATCGTTCACCGCCTTGAAGTGCTGATACATGCCCTCTTGTGTGGGCTTGTTGTAATACGGCGTCACCACCAGCACCGCATCGGCGCCGGCCTTCTCGGCATGCTTCGCCAATGCCACCGCTTCCTTGGTGGAGTTGGACCCGGCGCCAGCGATCACCGGCGCGCGGCCCTTGGCTTCGTCGATGCACCATTCGACGACCTTGTAATGCTCTTCGTGGCTCAGCGTCGGGCTCTCACCCGTGGTGCCCACCGGAACAAGACCGTTGCTGCCCTCGGCGATCTGCCAGCTGACGAGCGCGCGAAAGCCTGCCTCGTCCAGCGCACCGTCTTTAAACGGGGTGACCAGAGCTGTGTAAGACCCCCGGAAATTCGTCTTGGTGGCTGCCATGGTCTGCTCCGAACGCGATGCGGCTTTGGCCGTCTGCTTGAACCAATTGATTGAACCGCAAGTCTTATCGAGTCTGCGGCTGCGGCGAAAGACCGCCCGAGGCGGTTTCAGCGCGGTTTCAGCTGGGTTTACCGGCTGTTTGGCCGTGATTTCGCCGTTGTGGCCGGGCAGAGAGGATCAAGCGGTCACAGAAATTGACGATTTGGTCACCGTTTCAATCAAATACATCATGGGAATGCGTGCGATTGTCTGATTCGCCGCGAGGGAACGCCGTGAAGCACCAGCTCCTCACCACGACTGCACGGCGGACGGCCTTGCAACGGACAGCTTTGGGCTCCGGTCTGGCGCTGGCGGTCGGGGTATCGGTGCTGGCCGTCGAGGCCTGGGCGGCCACCAAGGTTCCATTGCCGAAAGCGCGCCCCATTGCGCGCAGTGCTGCACCGGCCCCCACCGTCGTGGCGGCCCCGGCAAAGCCGCTCGCGCCGGATGCTGCGAGCCCGGCTCCCGCGATCCAGCCCGCCACCCGCCAGCACGCGGCCATCCCCCCTGCTGCCAAGAAGCCGGTCGCCCGCGCCGCCGTCGCGGCAACGACATCCACCCCACAGGCGGATGCCGAAACGCTCGAAAACGTCATCGAGCTGATCCGCAAGCGCAAGGGTTCGGAAGCCGCGCAGCTCGTGCAGACGATTGGCGATCCTGTCGCGCGCAAGCTCGGCGAGTGGATCTATCTGCGCAGTGATGACAATGGCGCTTCGGTCGAGCGCTACCGCGCTTTCGTCGCCGCCAATCCGAGCTGGCCGTCGCAGACCTTCCTGCGTCGCCGCATCGAAGCGGCGCTGTGGGACGACAAGCGCGACGACTCCGCGATCCAGTCTTATTTCGAGAGTGAGAAGCCGATCTCCGCCAAGGGCAAGTTCGCGCTGGCCAAGTCGCTACTCGCGCGCGGCGACCGCGCCGGCGCGGAGCGGCTGATCCGTGATGCATGGCGCAGCGATCCGATCTCGGGCGATACCGAGAGCATGGCCATCGACATGTTCGGTCCGCTGATCACGCCCGGCGATCACAAGGCGCGCATGGATATGCTGCTCTATGGCAGCGATACAGATGCCGCGCTGCGCTCTGCCAAGCGCCTCGGCGGCGCGCAGATGGCGCTCGCCCGCGCGCGCATCGGCGTCACCAAGAAGGCATCGAACGCCAACGCGCTGCTTGCCGCGGTACCCTCAGAGCTGCACAGCGATCCCGGCTATATGTTCAGCCGCATTCAGCAGCTGCGCCGCGAAGAGAAATTCGGCGAAGCCGCACGACTGATGCTCGCAGCGCCGCGTGAACCGCAGCGCCTGCACAATCTCGACGAATGGTGGATCGAGCGACGTCTCACGGCGCGCAAGCTGCTCGACGTCGGCGAACATCGCTCGGCCTATCTCGTGGCACGCGATGCCGCCCTGCCCGCGCGCGATATCTACAAGACCGAGCAGGAATTCACCGCCGGCTGGATCGCGCTGCGCTTCCTGAAAGATCCCGCAACGGCCGCACAGCACTTCGCACGTATCGGCGTCGGCAGCGTCAATCCGACAGCTCTCGCCCGCGCCGGTTACTGGCAGGGCCGTGCTGCGGAAGCCGCGGGCCGCAGCCAGGAAGCGCGTGCCGCCTATACGCGCGCAGCAGAGCAATCCACCAGCTATTACGGCCAGCTCGCGCGCGCGAAGCTTGGCCTGCAGCAGCTCGACATCAGCGGTGCGTTGACCGCGCGCGCGCGTGGGCTCGATCGACTGGAAATCGTCCGCGCGGTGCAACTGCTCTACGCCATGGACGAGCGCGAAGTCGCCATCCCGATCTTCGCCGATGTCGGCGAGAACGGCGATCCGGAAGCCGTGCTCGGCCTTGCCGAGCTGGCGCAACAGAACAAGGATGCCCGCGGCACGTTGCTGGTCGGCAAGGCGGCGCTCAATCGCGGCCTGCCGTTCGATCACTATGCCTATCCGACAACGGGCATTCCGAGCTACCGCCCGATCGGACCTGAAGTCGAATCCGCTGTCGTCTACGCGATCGCGCGGCAGGAAAGCGCCTTCAATCCGGCCGTCGTGTCGCCGGCCCAGGCCTATGGCCTGATGCAGGTGACGCCGAGCGCGGCGCAATACGTCACCAAGCGACACGGTGGCACCTATGACCTCGCGCGCCTCAAGAGCGATTCGGTCTACAACGCCACGCTGGGCGCCGCCGAACTCGGTGGCCTGCTCGAAGACTATCGCGGCTCCTACATCATGACCTTCGCCGGTTACAATGCGGGCCGAGGTAGCGTGCGCAAATGGATCGAACGCTACGGCGATCCACGTGACCCCAAGGTCGATCCGGTTGACTGGGTCGAGTCGATTCCGTTCTCGGAAACGCGCAACTACGTCCAGCGCATCATGGAGAACCTGCAGGTCTATCGCGCCCGCTTCGGCGGTGGCTCACGGCTGCAGATCGAGGCCGACCTGCATCGCGGCGCCGGCAGCAGCGTCGAATAGCACACGACAACAGCACGACCTCACCACCATCATTGCGAGAAGCCCCTCCGACGAAGCATTCCAGATGGTCATAGGGTGGATTAGCCGAAGGCGTAATCCGCCGGCCTCACGCACCAGCGCGGAACACGCGGAGTTCATCATCGGGCGCGCCTTGCGCGACCCATTGGCTATTCCGCCCTACGTTCAGCGCTCCTCACTCGTCATTCACACAAGCAAAAACCCCCGGCAGTTTCCTGCCGGGGGTCTTTGTTTCAGATAGCGATTGCCGTGAGGCAGTCGATATTAGAACGAGCGCAGGATCTGCACCGAACCGTTGTAGAGGTTCTGGTTGCTCGTGTTCAGGACCGTACCAGCCGGCTTGCCGGACATGCCGCTGCCGATGGTCGTGTAGGTGCCGTTGAGGTTCTGCTCGAGGCGGCTGTAGGTGAATTCAGCCGACAGGGTCAGGTTCTTGACGGGGGTCCAGGCGGTACGGGTACCGATCTGGGCAATCGCGAAGTCGAAGTTGCCGGTACCGGCGAAAGTACCAGCGCGAGCTGCTGCTGCCGACGAGCTGCTGAAGCCCGGGCCACCAGCGCTAAGGCCCTGGAACGCTGCCAGCATCTGAGCATTGCCATCGCCGTAGCTGATGCTGCTGTAGCTGCCGAACAGCGACGTGCGCCATGCCGGGTTCCAGTAGTGCTCGTAGAAGCCAACGACCGACCATGCTTCGCTCTGCGTGATCTGACCGTTGGTGGCGTAAACGCCGTCGAGCACATAACCGAAGCCGATGGTGTTGCCATCGACCTTGGCGTAACGACCACCGCCCGCCGAATCGTTGGTACCACCGAAGACGTACTTGGCAGCGCCCTTAGCGTAGGTTGCTTCGAGCTTCAGGCTGTCGCCTGCGCCGGTGGGCAGGTTCTTGAACTCGACAGCGCCGTTGACTGCGAAGCCATACTTGTCGTCAGCGTGACCAAGGGTCTCGTTGCTGCCCGAGTACAGACCCGGAGTCGCGGCGTGCATGGCAGCGCCGAAGTGCAGGGTGCCCCAGGCCTGGTCGAGGCGGATGTTGCCGACGACGTCAGGAATGTGGTTGCCGCCGATGGCGTTGCCGAGGAACGTGTTCGAGTTGGTGCCGTAGAACGTACCGGTGAACGAACCCGCGCCCGGTCCAACGATGAAGGTGTTGGTGTTCCAGAGACCGGCATTGCGGTAGGGCGAAGCGTTTTCGATCGAGATCGTGCCCGACACGCCATTACCGAACGAAGCGGTATAGGCAAGCTGCGGGATACCGGTCGAGTTGTTCGAACCGTTCAGGAAGCCCGACGAGATATATGGCTTCGAGAGAGCCCACTGCGGGTCGAACTGGGAGACAGCCTTACCGAAGGTGAAGCCGGCGAACTGGATGAACGCATAGTCGACTTCGGTGAAGCCGCCAGCGATCGATTCACGGTTCTGCGAGAAGTCGAACTGCATGTTCGCGTAGGTACGAACGACACCGTATTCGGTGGCAGTGCGGGTATCGGTGGTCAGGTTGATACGCTCGCGGGTGATGAAATAATCCTTGGTCCAAAGATTATTGCCACCTGCGCCACCCTGGTAGAACGGGGTGTCGTATGCGTTCGCATTGAACGAGGTGTCGATACGGATCGCGCCGCCGATCTTGATGCAGGTATCGGTGCCCGGGATGTAGTAGAAACCCGCGCCGTAGAGGGAGCAGATCTTCACGTATTCGACCGCTTTGGCCTTGACGGGAAGATCGGCTGCCTGAGCTCCGCCAACGGCGAGCAGAGCTGCCGTCGAGCCGAGAATAAGGCCCTTAATCGTCTTCATGTAAACCTCCAAGTTGCTTTAGGGAAGGTTCTGCAACGGGGTGGAGGCCACCCTGAAGACAAGTCCCCTTAATCCCTGACAACCCGCAAACGCTCCGAATCTCAAAACCCGTCGCACAAAGCGTGCCGACGAGGTTCAGGACGAACCACCTTGCGGGACGACCTCGGGATGCCCCCCTCCGTCGCACCGAGACCATCTCCTAAGGTTTCTCGCTTCGCAACAATGGAACGCCTCAAAGCGGCCTCCATTCGGCCGTTTCCCGGGCTGTGTTGCTTAAATCACACGGACTCGTGAATGGGCATTCCTGGCAAGCCACTGTTTCAACGTGGGAATTTCGGACGCCACATTTCAGGCCGCCAGACACGCCCGTAACGAGCAGAAACACGTTCACACCCGCATGCGACGTAACTGCCCGATTTCCCTGTCCATCGGCCGAATCGCCTCGCTCCGCCGGAGCGATAGATTCCGGCAAGCGCGCAACGACGAATGGCGATCGATAACCCGCCCCGGGGCGCATTTTTCCGGCGCAAATGCGCCACAGGCGGGCGCGGCATCTGAATATTATAAAGACACATCCACATCAGCCGCGTCCGATTTCTGCGAACATGCGCTGCAGACTGCGAACTGGCGCTTGCGGCTGGCGACGGTGTCGGGCATATGCAGCGATGATGGAGCTGTGGCCGAGTGGCTGAAGGCACCGCTTTGCTAAAGCGGCATACCTCTCAAGGGTATCGAGGGTTCGAATCCCTCCGGCTCCGCCATCTTGGCTGAAATAGCCAATTTTGCGAACGGCTTACCGCCGAACGCCCCCGATTTCCCTCCATGGTACGCCTTCCTGCCTCAGTACCCTGACTGAGGCGGGATGTTCTATTGGTTCTGCCATTGCTTTCGTAGGACGCTTGGCCTACGAGTGATTAGGTCAAACGTCCTACGCGCGATGTGTAACCTTTGTTTGTCGCACCATGATCGAGGAGACCCGCTATGAGTGCGAGCGAAACCCGCCAGCAAATCGTGGATGTCGCCGACAGGCTTTTCTACGAGCACGGGTATGAGGCCACCTCGTTCGCCGATATCGCCAAGGATGTCGGGCTGTCGCGAGGTAATTTCTATTACCACTTCAAGACCAAGGACGAGATCCTCGACGCGGTGATCGAGCGACGCATGGCAACTACACGCGCCATGCTGGACTCCTGGGAACAAGAGGCAGGATCGCCCGCAGACCGTATGCGCAGCTTTGCACGTATTCTCATCGTGAACCGAACGAAGATCATGGCGCATGGTTGCCCGGTCGGTACGCTCTGCAACGAGCTAGCGAAGCTCGATCACGCAGCAAAGGACGATGCAGCTCGCCTTTTCACCGTGTTCCGCGACTGGCTTGCCCGGCAGTTTGCGGCGCTCGGGCGCGAAGCGGACGCGGAGGCGCTGGCTCTCCACATCCTGATGCGCAGCCAGGGCGTTGCAACGCTCGCGACTGCCTTCCGCGATGAGGATTTCATCCGCCGCGAAGTCGCCGACATGGAAGCGTGGCTGCAGGCACAATACCCGGTCGCATCACCACCTCATTCCCGCCAACCCGCCTGATGGAGCAATCATGTTCGTCATTACCCTTCGCTTCGCCGACAAGACCAAAGCCCCGCAGTTCATGGACGGGCACAACGCCTGGATCAAACGCGGTTTCGACGACGGCGTGTTTCTACTAGTCGGAAGCCTCCAGCCGAATGCGGGTGGTGCGATCCTCGCGCACAATGCGTCGCCAGAGGAGATCGAGGCACGTGTGCAGGACGACCCCTTCGTCGCCGAGGGCGTGGTCAGCGCCGAAATCCTCGTCATATTGCCGAGCCGTACCGATGAACGGTTCGCCTTCCTGAAAGCCTGAGACATGAGCGCGACGATCGCAGGCCCGGACGGGCGCCCGCGCTGCAGCTGGTGCGCGGCGGCGCCTGAATTTCTCGCCTATCACGACAACGAATGGGGCTTCCCGGTCGATGACGATCGCCGCTTGTTCGAAAAACTATGCCTCGAAGGATTTCAGTCGGGCCTGAGTTGGCGGACGATTCTCGCCAAACGCGAGAGCTTCCGCGCCGCGTTTCATGGGTTCGACTTCCATCGAATCGCTGACTTCGTCGACGCCGATGTGGAACGTCTGATGAAAGATACCGGCATCGTTCGTCATCGCGGCAAGATCGTCGCCGTCATCAACAATGCGAAACGGGCGCAAGAACTGGTGAACCGGGAAGGTTCGCTCGCCGCCTATGTCTGGCGCTTCGAGCCGAAGGCGGATGAACTGGCCGCGCCACAAACTGCATCGACTTCGGCTGCCTCCACTGCGCTTTCGAAAGACTTGAAGAAGCATGGCTGGTCCTTCGTAGGCCCGACCACCGTTTATGCTTTCATGCAGGCAATGGGCCTCATTAACGATCACGCAGAGGGATGCGTCGTCCGGAAACGGGCGGCTGACGCGGGAATAGCGTTCACGCGACCGGCATAGCTCGAAAGGCAACGTATGCCCGCCGGACGCCCCATATCACCGCCGTTGGCCGCCCAAACGCCGCCGAAACCCGCCGATTACCGTGCCGCGCGGAATATCCAGATAAACATCAGAGGCTTATGACGATCTCATAATGCTCATCTTCATCGGGCGCGGCCCGCCATCTCCGCCGATTGCCCTCGATGGCCCGATATTCCCGCCGATCACCGCATCGTCACCAGGCGGCCATGAGCCCGGCGAATCGCCACCATTTCTACGCTACAGTCTGATATGTCTTGAAGATCAGCCACGACAGCTATCGACCTCATCGCGGACGTTGGCACCCCTGGCTCACTGACTAAAAGCAGACTCACAAGATAAGGACAATGACCGAAGTGCTGGACGAAGGACCGTTCTTTCACGGTACAATCGCGGATTTGCGCGTGGGTGATTTCCTCACCGCAGGATACCGGTCGAACTATCGTCCTGAAGTGGTGATGAACCACATCTACTTCACTGCCATTGTGGACGGTGCCGGGCTTGCCGCTGAAATCGCGGCAGAACTCACCGAAGGCAGCGCAGTCCCGCGTGTTTATGTCGTCGAGCCGACCGGGACATTCGAGAACGACCCGAACGTGACCGACAGGAAATTTCCCGGCAACCCCACTCGGTCGTATCGCAGCAGCGCACCGCTCAAGGTCACTGGCAAAATCACAGATTGGACCCGATTGACGCCCGAAGCACTGCAGATGTGGAGAGAACGTCTGACCGCACTGCGCTCAGACGAACGAGGCGAAATCATCAACTGATGCGGGGCGACACGCATCTTGTGCGCGCGGGCTGCTCGGCTTTCCGCAGCAACTGCTGCTGTACGAGGCCTGGCTTTAACGGGCCAAGACCGGGCCTCAAAAGAAAACCCGCCGGGTCGCTCCGGCGGGTCTCTACCTGCTAGCGGTACTCAAACTCTCCGCTTGAGCGAATGATGCCCGGCAATCCTTAAAGAAGGATTCCCGACGCCTCTCTGCCATCATCCTCCACAACAGTATGCACACCCTCCCCGGACGACGCTCGCGGTCGCCGCCGGGTCGTCACAGCCTGGATGACGGACCTACCAGGTCTGGTTCCGCGAATTGTCTCCAACGCCGTAGCCGTAGCCGTAGCCGGGATAGGACTGCGATACACCGCCTCCCCCACCAACATAGCTGCCTCCGCCGACATAGCTGCCATAGGCATCACGCGGAGATGTGCGCCTCACCTGCCGGTTCTTGCGGGCCGCACTGATATCGGTGGATGTGACCGCAGCAGGTGCGCTGATCGATTGCGGATATGCGGGCGCCGATGCGGCAACTGCAGGCTGGGCTGCGCCAACGGCAATAACCACCAGACTCGCGAGGCCGCTGGCGCGGATGATCGATGGGAGCGTGAGTTTCTTCGTCGACATGGCATTGTCCTTTTTGTGGCGCGGCCTCTCGGCCTCGTTGTGCAAGCGACGTGACAGACATTGGGGCGCACATGCCGGTTACAACCGTGACACTCGTAACAAGGCCGTGACGGGGCTACGGTACATTTGGACGTATGCGAGGGAGTGCGCGATATGAAATGGGCTGCCGTGATTGCCGTCGGGATGACGATCTCATCTGCCGCATGTGGACAAACCCTCAAGCCGATGGATCTCAAGGAGGTCGATCCGGCGATGCTCAAGGATATCTACGGCACCTGGGAGGTTCAGGATGCCAAGGGCAAGAAACGCTGCCGGGTCGTGCTGAAGAGCGAGAGCACCATCGGCGGCTCACAGATCGACGTCGCCAAGGACTGCGCCAGGACTTTTCCCGTCATGGACGAGATCGCGGCGTGGCGGCTCTATGAGGGATGGACGATCGGCTTTGCCGACGCGACCCGCAAACTGCGCATCCGCTTCTCGACGCCGGACAACCGCTATGTGGCGGAGCCGGAGACCGATGGCATCTTCACCATCGTCAAGAAGTAGCGGCTGATCATGCTGCCCCGGCGGGCATCGCGCCTGCCGACCCACCGTGAAGACGCGCAGTCGGATCAGAGTGTTTTCGAGCGAAGTGGGTACCGGTTCGCGTCAAGAAAACGCGTCACTACAAAAAGCTGGAGCCTCGGTTCTGATTCTATCAGAACCGAAAAGGCTCTAGTGAACCGTCGACAGCCAGGCGCGGGCATCGCGCTGCGCGGCGGCGATCTCGACATCCGACATCATCTCGGCGACTTCGCGGCGCATCGGGATGGCGTCGACCCGGCCTTTGAGGGCAGCGAGGTTGAACCACTTGTGCGCGGCGACGAGGTCCACAATCCCCGAGCGGCCTGACGCCCAGTACAGACCGCGCTCGAACAGCACGTCCTGGATGGCGGTCTCTGCGACTGGTATCGCAGCTTCAAAATCGATCTGCCCCTGAAACATCGGTCATTCCTTTTTTTGCTTTTGCCGCCTCCAACCGAGCGCGGCTCCTGTCCGTTATTTGATGCAATCCCAACCGCCGTTTGCCGGCTTGTTGGGATCAATATGACCGATCAAATTTGAAGAGCAGTTTAAGCATCGCGATGAACGAAATCTGAAGAGCCAGAGCCTGAATCGGCCGGTACGCGGCCAGAAACCCAGTATTTATGCGGGTTTTCTGCATTTTCGCGGAATTCGGTTTACCCTGCTGTTTTGGGATGCCGTAACCATCGCAGCAGCGCCAATAACAATGGACGTTAAGGGCTGCGAACAGGCAGGCACCTGCCCCAGCCGATAAAGGCCGCTAGCCAGTGATGCGACGCCCCATCCAGATGGTGCGTGACGTCTCGCTCGCCGTGGCCAATGGCAGAAATCCTTGTCGCTTCCAAAATATCAGCGCCGCCGCATTCGCGTGATTGACCCCCACATGAATGCCCTTGGCATCCCGCGCGCTTGCGAGCTCCAGCCATACGGCGAGCAACCTGACGCCCATGCCCCGGTGCTGCAGTCGCGGCAGGAGGTTGAGATGAACATGCGCTGGATAGTCGCGCACCACATCAGCTGGCGCGTGCTCCGGATGATGGATCATGGCATGGCGCCGCTCGTCGATCGTCCAGGCTTCCGGCGCGCTGCCGGGATAGGCGTATCGTCGGCGCAGACTTGGCCACCAAACCTGCTCAAGCCGGCTTTCCCAGAGCACCGTATCGATCGTGCCGACCACAAAACCACCAACGCCGTCGTGATCCTCCACGACAAAAGCAAGATCCGCCTGGAGCGAGGCGTACGGGGCTGAGTAGATGTGGCCGACGAGCTGGCTATCCTCGTAGAGATGGGACGCATCACCACCCGCATGGCCGGTGGCCAGCGATATCGCATGGAGCGCCGCAAGGTCGCGGGGTTCAAAAGGGCGAAACAGCAGCATCGGTACACTCTAGCAGAAGCGCCGGCACACCGTTATCGCCTTGAGCAAACGAAAGATTTTCGGGATTGGGAAATTCAAAGCGCCGGGGATGAACCGCACCGGCAAAAAAACGAGGGCGTCGGCAACACGTCAGGATCAAATCTCATCTGGCCGAAGCCGCCGATGAAATTGCGGACCAATGATCCGCACCGAACACAGAAGGCCAATCACGGAATGACCGGCTTCTTTGCCGGACCGGTTCTCGGGAAGAGCAAGCTCTGCCTTTGAGTGACGGTCCAGCCGTTTGACCTGATGTCTCGCCGACACCCTCTTTCGTCGACCAGGGCTGCGTTCAACATCCGCTTCGAGAAGCAAATCGTCGCCGGAGCCCTTGTGACGTCGCCGGCGTTGCCGCCGGCAGGATCGCAGAAGAAGTTACTTCTTCTTGGCGACCTTCTTGGTCTTCTTCGCGGTCTTCTTCACAGCGCTCTTCGCTGCCTTCTTGACGGTCTTCTTAGCGGCTTTCTTCGTAGCTTTCTTGGCCATGTTGCCCTCCAATAAAGAGATGACTTGATCGCTGCGTGCACTCGGGAATCGAAATGCACTTCATCCCGAATACACCAACGATTTCAAAAGAACAGTCTCCCGCTTAAGGAAGTGTTGATGAGCGCAACGCGCCACTTCCCCCACGGGCCCAGTCACAACTTGAAATCCGGCATGCGAGGCGACGCGAGAAACGCCCGAAAACTCTGCGTCCACAAATGTCAAGATTGCAGAAAGTACTTATTTTTTCCGAGCGTCCGCAATTCGTACTATCAAACAACTACACAAACTTCTGCCGTCCTCCGGGCGTGAGTCGGGCGCTGAAAACGGGTGCCGGGGACTCTGAGTCGGGATTTTTGGCAACGAAAATATTTTTTCAGAAAACGCGTTCGCGACTTATCGGTGCTGGCCACAACCGCACTTTTTGGCGGCTGACACCACGCCGATTCGTGGTCTGATTCCGCGCGCGCGACCGTTCATCGCGCAGGTAACGACGCGCCAAGCGAGGTCCGCCGAAACGAAAACGGCGCCGCTCGAGGCGGCGCCGTCGTCATCGAATGGCGATCGTCAGATGCCGAGCTTGCTCTTGAGGAGGTCGTTGACGACCTGCGGATTGGCCTTGCCACCGGACGACTTCATCACCTGGCCGACGAACCAGCCCATCAGCGCCGGCTTGGCCTGCGCCTGCGCGACCTTGTCGGGATTGGCTGCGATGATGTCGTCGACCACCTTCTCGATGGCGCCGGTGTCCGTCACCTGCTTCATGCCGCGTTCTTCGACGAGCGCGCGCGGGTCGCCGCCCTCGGTCCAGACGATCTCGAACAGGTCCTTGGCGATTTTGCCGGAGATCACGCCCTCGCCGATCAGATCGACGATGGCGGACATCTGTACGGCCGACACCGGGGAGGACGTGATGTCCTGACCTTCCTTGTTGAGACGGCCGAACAACTCGTTGATCACCCAGTTGGCGGCCAGCTTGCCGTCGCGCGTCTTGTTGGCGAGACCGTCGAGCGTCGTCTCGAAGAACTCGGCGCTCTCGCGCTCGGTGACGAGCACGCTGGCGTCATAGGGCGACAGGCCGAAGGCGCTGATGAAGCGTGCCTTCTTCTCGTCCGGCAGTTCCGGCAGCCCGGCCTTCAGTTCAGCGACATAGTCTTCGCTGAATTCCAGCGGCAGCAGGTCGGGATCCGGGAAATAGCGGTAGTCATGCGCCTCTTCCTTGGAGCGCATCGACCGGGTCTCGCCCTTGTTGGGGTCGTAAAGCCGCGTCTCCTGTTCAATCGCCCCGCCATCCTCGAGGATTCCGATCTGGCGCCGGGCTTCATAGTCGATGGCCTGGCCGATGAAGCGGATCGAGTTGACGTTCTTGATCTCGCAGCGGGTGCCATAGGGATCGCCGGGCTTGCGAACCGAGACGTTGCAGTCGGCGCGCAGGTTACCCTTCTCCATGTCGCCGTCGCAGGTGCCGAGATAGCGCAGGATGGTGCGCAGTTTCGACACATAGGCCTGCGCCTGTTCGCTTGAGCGCATGTCGGGCTTGGAGACGATCTCCATCAGCGCCACGCCGCAGCGGTTGAGGTCGACGAAGGTACTGGTCGGGCTCTGGTCATGCACCAGTTTGCCGGCGTCCTGCTCCAGATGCAGCCGCTCGATGCCGATGGTGATGGCCTCGCCATCGGACAGTTCGACGGTGACCTCGCCCTCGCCGACGATCGGCGACTTGTACTGGCTGATCTGGTAGCCCTGCGGGGAGTCCGGATAGAAGTAGTTCTTGCGGTCGAAGATCGAGCGCAGGTTGATCACGGCATTCAGACCAAGGCCGGTACGCACCGCCTGCCGGACGCATTCCTCGTTGATGACCGGCAGCATGCCCGGCATGGCTGCATCGACCAGCGACACGTGGCTGTTCGGCGCGCCCCCGAACTCCGTGGACGAGCCGGAGAACAGCTTGGCTTGAGAATTGACCTGGGCATGGATCTCCAGACCGATGACCATTTCCCAGTCGCCGGTGGCGCCCTTGATGAGCTTCGAAGGTTTGACAGGTGCGTTCATGGAGCGGTTTCTACCGCGACACGAGGCGCGGGAAAACCCCCATGAAGGCCTTCGGCTTCAAACCTGAGCCATTGCAAGCCGGCTACATCCCCGAAGCAAAGGCCTTGAAGACCGGGCTGGCGCGCAGCGTGTCGCGACCGGCGGCGATCACGTCATCGACCTGAGCTTGCGGCAGCTGGAAGCGTGTCGGCACGCTTTCGAGAGCCGCAGCGCGCTCACCGTCAAGCTGGTCGAAACCGAGCCGGCCGACGAAGAATTGCAGGTCGCGGCAATTCCAGCCGGGCCGCGCGCCATAGCTCGCCCGCTGCGCCGCCGAAAGGCCACAGCGCCAGGCGACCAGCGACGACTGATAGTCCTTCATGGTGCGATCGAAGGCTGTGTAGTTGGCACCGACGCTGGCATCGATGGTGGTGTCCACTGCGGCCTTCAGCAGTTCGACACCGTCGGGTCCCTGCACCGTATTGACCCAGTCGCCGGACAGGCCGGTCTTGGAATCTACGACCAGGAACAATGCGCGACGCAGCCGCACCGCCTGTTGCGGGCTCATCGGACCATAGGGCGTGTTGGAGGACTCGCGAGCGATGGTGAAACCGGCGACGCCATAGTTATCGACGAGACCGCCATCCATCAGCTTGATATAGGGCACCGCGCCCTCGCGGTAACGAACGATGGCCTTGGCATAGGAGTTCAGCATCGGCGACGCGGTACGGCTCGACGCCGCGCGCCGCACCCATTCGGGCAGCGGATCGTTGCAGGTGCCGGGATAGGCTTTCACCACCGCCGGCGCGAAGGCGATCGGCACGGCCGCCGATGCCGCAACGGCACTGGAGACCGGAAACTTTCCGAGATCGCTGCAGATCGCGTTAAAGGCCGTGGCATCGAAAATGAACGGGACGCGGTTATAGATGTCCGACGAATTGATCCAGACCCGCGGCGAGCCAACCTGACGCGCCTGGCCGTAGGTGATGCCCTCAAACAGATGAGCGTCGAGCCATTTCGACAGCGCCTCAGGGTCGTTGATCCCTCCGCCCAGTGCGCGACTGATGGTGCCGAGGGACAGCGTGGTCTGCAGCCCTGCCTCGGCGTTCTGCAGCAGGAACCGTTCGCGGAAATCGGACAGCGCGGCGCGTTTCTTGATCCCGAAATAGGCGGCGGTCACCGAACCGCCCGATACGCCGGAGATGTAATCGATGCGGTCGACCATCTTGTCTGACGACCGCGGCATCGGGATGTGCTCCATCTCCTGGAGAACGCCGAATGAAAAAGCTGCCGCGCGCGTGCCGCCACCGGAGAAGGACAGCCCAATGAGGAGGTCATCCATCCCGGCAGGGTCAGTGAAATTGAGCTTGAGGTTGTCGGTCACGCCCTCCGCGCCGACGGGAACGTTGACCGGCGTATTGTAGACAGAGGCACAGCCCAGCAGCAGCGCGCAGGTCGTGACCACGACACCGATCGAACGCAACGCTTTCATCACTTTTCTACCGATCCCAAGTCCGTGGAACCAACCGCAGCCGATCCACGCCCACCCGGACTTTCCCCGATCCGCAATACTCAACCACATACTAACGCAAAGCTTTGCAATTTCGTGCAATGAGGCACGAATGCGACACCCGCGCCCGCAACGTGGCTAATGAATGGTGAAGCGGCGGCGATGGTGCAGAAATTCTAGTTCGGCTGCGTGCCCGGTGCGGCATCAAATACCAGCGTGAACCAGCTGCCCTGCCCGCGAATGCTCTCGGCATTGAACTTCACGTTCGGCGCATTTTCTTTGAGCGTCTGCAGGATCAAAGCGCCGAGCTTGCGCGGCGACGGCCACTCCTGGCCTTCGCCAAGGCCGATGCCGTCATCGGCGACAACCACCGTGACGTGACCGCCTTCGAGCTTGCAGATCAGTTTGATCTGACCGGCGGAGCGACCAACGAAGGCGTATTTCAACGCGTTGGTCAGCATCTCGTTGACCAGCAGTCCCGCCGGCATCGCGATATTGATCGACATCGGGCAATAGCCGACCTGCACATCAAGCGTGATATCCGCCGGGGCGCTGGCAGCCATCACGGCATTGGCGATATCGGCGAGATACTGGCCAAGATCGATATCGGCAGCGGCGTCCTCGGCCGACAGCGTCCGGTACAGCACGGTCAAGGCATCGATGCGGCTTGCCAGCCGTCCCAACGCGACTGCTTCGCCTTCTGCGGCCGATCGGGCTTCGAGGCGCACCAGCGCCGTGATGAGCTGCAGGTTGTTCTTCACCCGGTGCTGCAGCTCGCGCATCAGCATGTCGCGGTCACGGATCTGGTTTTCGAACTGCTCGATCTGCGCGCGCTCGCGGCCGCCGACATCGACCAGCGCGGCAATCCGGAAATTTTCGACGCCGTCGTCGCTTTCGATCACCGAGGCATAGGCCTGCACGATCACCAGCCGTTCCAGCGGCAGCGACGGCCGAAACACGCCGATGAAATCCTCGCCGTCGCGGATCGCCTCGCCCAGCGTCTCTGCTTGATTGTCTTCGTTGAGAAAGCCGTCGAGGCAGGTCCAACCCTGCCCTTCGACGTCGGCCGGCACCATGGACATCAAGGCTTCGAACGCCTTGTTGATATAGACGACCTGCTGCTCGCCTGCGGAACCGCGCGACACGGCAACGGCGACCGGCACATGATCGAGCAGATGCTTGTAGCGGTCGTTCTCGATCGCCTGCGCGAGCTTCGACGATCCCAGAATCTGGTCGACCTGCTGGGTCGGAGGAAGACTGTCGTCAGTGCTCATACGCGTGCCACGTTCATGGACAAAGCATGGCCAAGTGCATTGCAAAACGCAATGTCAAACGCGCAACACTTCACGCGGACGATGATGTCAGGCCCACCACCTGGGCGGCGTGAAGCGTCCCGATGCCTGTTCGATGGTTTCGCTGAGCGAGAACAACGTCTCCTCGTCGAACGGCCGGCCGATCAGTTGCAGCCCGAGCGGCAGTCCCTGCGCATCCTTGCCCGCGGGAACCGCGATGCCCGGCAAGCCGGCCATGTTCACCGTCACCGTGAAGATGTCGTTGAGATACATCTCGATTGGATCGGCGCCGCCCTTCTCGCCGATCCCGAACGCCGCAGACGGCGTCGCCGGCGTCAGGATCGCGTGAATGCCCTTGGCGAAACATTCCTCGAAGTCACGCTTGATCAGCGTGCGGACTTTTTGCGCGCGAAGATAGTAAGCGTCGTAATAGCCGGCAGAGAGGACATAGGTTCCGATCATCACGCGGCGACGAACCTCCGCGCCAAAACCTTCGGCACGGGTATTCTCATACATGTCGTGAATGTTGCGGCCGGGTACGCGCAGGCCGTAACGCACGCCGTCATAGCGCGCGAGGTTCGACGAGGCTTCGGCGGGCGCCACAATGTAATAGGCGGGCAGCGCGTATTTGGTGTGCGGCAGCGACACGTCGACGAGTTCGGCACCGGCGGCCTTGAGCTGCGCGGCGCCTTCCATCCAGAGCTTCTCGATCTCGGCCGGCATGCCGTCGATGCGATATTCCCTGGGAATGCCGATCTTCATGCCCTTCACGGACTTGCCGATCGCCGCCTCATAGTCGGGCACTTCGCGATCGACCGACGTCGAGTCCTTCGGATCGTAGCCGGCCATCGAGCGCATCAGGATCGCGGTATCGCGCACGGTGCGCGCGATCGGCCCTGCCTGGTCGAGCGACGAGGCGAAAGCCACGGTGCCCCAGCGCGAGCAGCGGCCATAAGTCGGCTTCATGCCGACGATACCGGCGAAGGCCGCGGGCTGACGGATCGAGCCGCCGGTGTCCGTTGCGGTCGCGCCGAGACAGAGACCTGCAGCGACAGCCGACGCCGAGCCGCCGGACGAGCCGCCGGGCACCAGATTGACGTCGGAGCCCTCGCGCCGCCACGGATTGATCACCGGACCGAAGAACGAGGTTTCGTTCGCCGAGCCCATGGCGAATTCGTCATTGTTGAGCTTGCCGAGCATCACGGCCCCGTCGCGCCACAACTGCGCGGTCACGGTCGACTCGTAAGGCGGCACGAAGTTGCCGAGGATCTTCGAACATGCGGTGGTGCGCACGTCCTTGGTGGCGAACAGATCCTTGATACCCAGCGGCACACCGCCGAGCCAGCCGCCCTCGCCCTTGGCGAGTTTCGCGTCCGCGGCCTGCGCCATGGCACGCGCCTGATCCGGCGTCTCCAGCACATAGGCGTTCAGCACGCGCGCAGCTTCCATCGCCGCAAGATGCGCATCGGTCAGTTCGACTGACGTGAAGGATTTGGTCGCAAGGCCGTCACGCGCCTCGGCGAGTGTCAGCGACGTCAGATCTGTCATCTATTTATTGACCGGGCTGCAGAAGAAGGGAGAGAGCGTCTTGTCGTTTTCGGGCAGGTCGTTGCCGTGGAGTTCGCGGCGGCGCTTGTCGTCGGCGACCTGCGCAGCCTGAACCTTGTCGAGGATCGCATCCATGGCCGCATCGACGTCCTTGACCTTCCCCTGACGTTCCATCTCGTCGAGGTAGTCCATATAGAGCTGATAGGACTTTTCATCGTCGCAAAGCAGGCACATGGCGTATTCCGTCTGAACGGTTCTTGCTCGATTACTCGACGACTTTGGGCACCAGGAAGAAATGATCCTCTGACTCCGGCGCATTCGCCGTCACTGCATCGACGATCTCGCCGTCAGCGACGACATCGGCGCGCTTCTTCATCTCCATCGGCATCACCGAGGTCATCGGCTCGACGCCGTCGACATTCACTTCCTGCAACTGCTCGACAAAGGCCAGCATCGCGTTCAGTTCACCCTGCAGATGGGGAACCTCGGCATCTGTGACCGCGATCCGCGCAAGGTGCGCGATCCGGCGAACGGTGGCAGCATCGACTGACATCTATATAGGGCCTCTGGGCGAATTCTGCCTGCCGTATAGCAGACGGAGGTTTCGCGCCGCAACCGGCCGGCACCTCCGCCCTGTTTGGCGCCCTAGCCCCGCAACTCAGCCATCCGTGCCAATGCGGCAGCCGCCAGCGACCGCGTCAGCTCTGCCGCGGGCAGTTCGCCCCCCAACCGCACGGCTTGCCCGGCCCAGAGATTGGTGAAATCGACCCTGCCGAGCTTCTCGGCCGCCGTCTTCAACGGCCCCAGCGCGACCGCCGAATGCGGAAACGCCGGCGCATCCGCCGAGATCGGCCCGACTTCGCGCATCACCCGGTTGATGACGCCGCGAGCCGGACGGCCGGTCATGACATTGGTGATCACCGTGGAGGCGTCCGACGCCTCGGCCAGGGCTGCGCGGCCGGGCCCGCTCACCTTGGATTCGGGCGTCCGCAGATACGCAGTGCCGATCTGCACACCCGCCGCACCCAGCGCGAAGGCAGCCGCGATGCCGCGTCCATCGGCTATGCCGCCGGCAGCAATCACCGGAACCTTCACCGCATCCACCACCTGCGGCAACAGCGCGAACAGGCCGGGCTGGGTGGCGATATCCTCGGTCAGGAACATGCCGCGATGACCGCCGGCTTCCGCGCCCTGTGCGATGATCGCGTCCGCGCCGCGCTCTTCGAGCCAGACGGCTTCCTTGACGATGGTCGCCGAGGCGATCACCACGCAGCCCGCCGCCTTGACGCGCTTCAGCAGCGCTGCATCCGGCAGGCCGAAGTGGAAGCTCACCACCTTCGGCTTCAACTCTTCCACCAGCGCACACATCGCCGCGTCGAACGGCGCGCGGTTGGCGGCATTGATGTCGGCATTCGGATCGAGCCCGAGCTCCGTGTAATAGGACGTCAGCCGCTTACGCCAGTTGGCCTCGCGGGCGGGATCGGCATCGACCGCCGTATGGCAGAAGTAATTCATGTTGACCGGCGAGGAAACGCGCTGGCGCACGATATTGATCTGCTCGCGGGCTTTCTCGGGTGAGATCATCGCGCAAGGCAGCGAGGCCAGCGCGCCGCCCTCGGCTGCGCCGATCATGATGTCGGCATCCTGCACGCCAGCCATCGGCGCCTGCACGATGGGATATTCAGTGCCGAATAGATCGATCAGTCTGCGGTCAGGCCACATGGGTACGCTCTCAGAATGTAAGGGGATCGGCACGCGCGTCGTTGCCGGGCCACGGTCAAGCTAGCACGGCCGCAGCGGTACGAGCTATGCGGTTGCGCGGGGGATGAGCATCCACTTGCGCAGCGCAACGCCAGCCCAGATCGCCTCCACCAGTCCGAACGGCCAGGCGCCCTGCAGGAAGCCATAGAGCGATCCAAGCCCGCAGGCGCCGGCAAAGGCCAGCGTAAACCACGGACTGCGCGCCTCCAGCGCATAGCAGACCAGCATGGCGCTGACTGCGAATAATCCGAACAGGCTGAGGGAATCCATGAGGGCTCGTGACTTAGACGCAGCAACGCGGGAACGATGCTACCTTGCCGCAGATCGACCCGAATGTGAAACGCGACCGATGACCGCTGCCATTCCCGACCGACATCGCGCCCAATCTTGCGCCGTCTCGAACGCGTACATGCAGCCGCCGTCAGCCCCGATAACTGCAGCGCAGCGTTTGACCTGATGGCCGCGCGTGTTATGCGGGGCCATGCCCGCTGTCATCCTTCCTCTCGTTGAAGCCGCCGCCCATCTGCCCGCCCGCGGCGCGCTGATCGGCCTCGATCTCGGCACCAAGACTATCGGTGTCGCGGTGTCCGATCCCGATCGTCGTCTCGCCACCGGCATCGAGACCGTCGAGCGCACCGCGTTCAAGGCCGATGCCGCGCGCCTGCTCAAGCTCGCCGGCGAGCGCAACATCTGCGGCTTCGTGCTGGGCCTGCCCATCAACATGGACGGCAGCGAGGGGCCGCGCGCGCAATCGACCCGCGCCTTCGCCCGCAACTTCTCCAAACTGACCGAATTGCCGATCGCGTTCTGGGACGAACGCCTGTCCACCGCTGCCGTGGAGCGCGAACTGATCGCCAATGACGTCAGCCGCGCCAAGCGGGCCAAGGTGATCGACCAGCACGCCGCCATCTTCATCCTGCAGGGCGCACTCGACCGTTTGGCCGCCTTGCTGCGGGCGCCGGATATTCGCTGACCATGCTCACGGTATTCGGTGCTCTCGTCCCGGTCTTCCTGCTGATCGTGCTCGGCTTTGCGCTGCGACGTGTGTTGTTGAAACAGAACATCGAGTGGGTCGGGCTGGAGCAGCTCGTCTATTACGTACTGTTCCCGGCCCTGCTGGTCGATACGCTGTCGCGGGCCAATCTGGCGTCGGTACCGATCGCCGGCGTCGGCGGTGCGCTGCTGCTCTCCGTCATCCTGATGTCCGCGCTATGTCTGGCGCTGCGTCCGTTGCTGGCGCGGGCCATCGGTCTCGATGGGCCTGCCTTCACGTCGCTGTTTCAGGGCGCGACGCGCTGGCAGACCTTCGTGGCACTATCGGTCGCCGGCAATCTGTGGGGCGACCTCGGCATCACGCTGGCCTCCGTCGCCATGGTGGCGATGATCCCGCTGCTGAACATTCTGGCCGTCTGGGTGCTGGCGCATTACGCCTCGCCGCAGCGGATGGCGTGGCCCGCGCTGTTGCTGACCATCGCCAGGAACCCGCTGATCTGGGCCTGCGTGATCGGCCTCGCGATCAACGTGACCGGATTGCCGGTTCCCAAGCCCGCACACGAATTCCTCGATGCCCTCGGGCGCTGCTCACTCGCCATGGGCCTGCTGATTGTCGGCGCAGGTCTTCAACTCGAAGGCCTGCACAAGCCCGGCATGGCTGCGGCACTGACGGTGGTCCTGAAACTCGCCGTGATGCCGCTGATCGCCATGGGCCTCGGCATCGCCTTCGGCCTGTCGGGCACCAACCTCGCGGTGGTGGTCTGCTGCGCATCGGTGCCGTCGGCATCGAACGGCTATATTCTGGCGCGGCAGATGGGCGGCGACGCGCCCCTGTTGGCGCAAATCCTGACCGTTCAAACCACGCTGGCGGTGCTGACCATGCCCGTCTTCATTGCGCTGGCGGAATAGGTTTTTCTTTTTTGAGCATGATCTTGCCCAAAAACCGGTTGCCACTTTTCGGGATCATGCTCTAGGGCGATATCACACCGTTCGCGATGAGCAGCGTCTGAACGGTCGCTGCCAGATTGTTGAGGCCATGCAGAAAGATCGTCAGCCATGTGGAGTGGCTACGATAGCGCATATAGCCGAACAGCAGGCCAATGGTGAAAATCTCGACGAAAAAGAACCAGTCATATTGCAGATGCATCGCCGTCCAGACCAGCGATGACGCCACGATGGCGCCAAGCGGCCGCAAGAACGATTCCGACCAGCCGCGATAGAGGAAGCCACGCGCGAAGAACTCTTCGGTCATCGGCGCACCGACGCAAAATGCGATCACGAGCAACCACAGTGCGCCGTCGGCACGGGCCGACTTCAACACTTCCAGCATGAAGGTCGGCGCGGAATCGCGCCCCATGCCTTTTGCGACCAGCTCCCAGGCGCCGACCAGCGCGATCAGCGCCACCGTACCGATGACGTAGTTTTTCCAGGACGTGCCGCGCAGCCCCAGATAGTCGGCAAAGGACTGCCGCGCCATGCGCGTCGCCAGCCACAGCGCCAGACACACGGCCGGAAGCCCCATGATGACCGATGCCGCGATGGTCGTGCCGCTGCTCATGGCCTTGATCAGCAGCGTCGCGTCGAGCGGCGCATCCTTGATCAGCAGGTAATAGGCGACGACGGTCAACTGACCGAGGAACATCGCTGCAAAGGCGAACAGCCCCCAGAGGCACGTGCCCCAGAATTTCCAGACCCGCGGCGGCTTTGTCGCGGGCGGCAGATCCGAAGGTGCAGCAGGAGCGACGGCCGCCTCCAGCGCACTCACTGCGGCAACGCCCGCTCGAGCAGCCCCCGGCCCTGAGCTTCGGTCAATTCGGCAGTGCCGTAGATCGCGCTGCGCGCACCATCAAGGCGTGTCCGCGCAAACAGTTCGGCATGGGGCGGATGCACCATATTCAGCGCTGCAGCCGCCGCCAGCAACGCCAGCGATTCCACCGCCTGCCGCGCGGCACGCTCGCTATCGGGCCGCAGCAAGGTGCGGATGACGAAGGATGCAGCGTCGGCCGCACCGGGCAGTCCACGCGTCTCCAGCATCAGATCCTGCAGCACCGCGGTCGAAGCGTCGCCTTCGCGCGACAGCGCCCGCAGCACATCGAGACACATCACATTGCCGGAGCCTTCCCAGATCGCATTGACCGGCGCCTCACGATAATGCCGCGCCAGAATGCCCTCCTCGACATAGCCATTGCCGCCCATGCATTCCATCGCCTCGTACAGGAAGCCCGGCGCCGATTTGCAGACCCAGTATTTCACAACCGGCGTCAGGAAACGCATATAGGCCGCCTCGGACGCATCCTCCGGCGCCACATCGAACGCACGGCACAGCCGCATCACCAGCGCGGTGGAGGCCTCCACATGCAGCGCCATGTCGGCGAGCACGCTTTGCATCATCGGCTGATCGGCGAGATGCTTCTGGAACACGCTGCGATGCCTTGCGTGATGCAGCGCATGAACGAGGCCCGAGCGCATCAGGCCTGCCGACGCCGTTGCGCAATCCTGCCGCGTCAGCTGCACCATCTGGATGATGGTGCGGATGCCCTTGCCCTCCTCGCCGACGCGCAGTGCATAGGCATCGTTGAACTCGACTTCCGACGACGCATTGGAGCGATTGCCGAGCTTGTCCTTGAGGCGCTGGAAGTTCAGCGCATTGAGCGAACCATCCGGCCGGAACCGCGGCATGAAGAAACAGCTAAGGCCATCATCGGCCTGCGCCAGCACCAGGAATGCGTCGCACATCGGCGCCGACATGAACCATTTGTGGCCGCTGATCCGATACGCATCGCCATCGCGCACCGCGCGCGTCATGTTGGTCCGCACATCCGTGCCGCCCTGCCGCTCGGTCATCCCCATGCCCAGCGTCATGCCGCGCTTGGCCGACCATGGCGCAAAGCTCGGATCGTAATCGCGGCTGGCGATCACAGGCATGACCTGTGCAAGCACATCAGGCTGCGAAGCCAATGCCCCCACCGCAGCACGCGTCATGGTGATCGGACAGAGATGTCCGGTCTCGACCTGTGCCGCCATGTAGAACCTCGCGGCGCGCGCCACTTCGGACGCGCCGCGTGCGGACTTGCCGTCACGCGTCCATGTCGAATTATGAATTCCTGCCGCAATGCTCTGTGCCATCAACTCGTGATAGGCCGGATGAAACTCGACCTCGTCACGCCGGTTGCCGCGCGCATCGAAGGTCCGCAGCTTCGGCGTATTCTCGTTGGCCAGCCGCGCGCGCTGCGCCATCTCGGCCGAGCCCCAGAGCTGACCGAATTCGGCGTGGTCGACATAGGCGAACGAGCCCTCATTCATCGCCACCGCTTCCACGAGCGGCCGGTCCAGCTCGAACAGATTGACGTCCTCGAAGGGCGGGGACTGGTTGAGCACCGCATGGATCGCGGAGGTGGCGTCGGTCATGGATCAGTTCCGGCTGAAGGCATTGTTGCGAATCATTTTACGCCGGATCGGGCGGGATTTCACGGGGCTATCTCGCCTGCCGTGCAATCGGGAAATCGTAGGCGCGCGCGCCGGCGCCGGGCAGCGAGAAGTGCCACCATTCCTTGGAATAATTCACGAAGCCCTGCCGGCCCATCGCCGACGTCAGGAGATCCCGCCAGCGCCGCTGCGCGGATGAAATCGCGCGCGATCCGGTATGCGCCTTCGCATCGGAGCAATCGTAACCGGTGCCCATGTCGACGCTGGCCTCCGGCGCGCGCTGTGCTTCCGGCGCGATGCAGCTTGCATAGGCCTTGTGCGGATCGAATGCCGGCGACGCCGGCGCGCGCAGATCGACCAGCGTCAGATCGAGCGCCGCGCCGGTGGAGTGGCCGGAGTGTTCGGCGATATAGCCCAGCTTGAACAGATCCGCCTTGCTGAAGGATGGATTGTAACGCTTCTGCGCAGGTGTCTCGTTGCCGTCGCGCGCCCACGCCACCATGTCGCGCGACGCCCGCGCCGGGCGATAGCAATCCAGCATTTTCAGCGACAGGTTCTGCGCCATCAGTTCGCGCTGCACCTTTTGCAGGGCGAGGCCGACCGGGCGTTTCACCACGCATTCCGCGCTCTCATAGCCGCTGAGCTTGCGGCCGACGAAATTGTTGACGCCGGCATAGCGGATGTCCTGCTGGATCGAGGGATCGATATCGCGCAGGAACACGAAATCATCGGGCAAATTTTGCGCATATGCGGGCATGACGCCGAAGGCCAGAAACAGCCCCGCCGACACCGTCGCGACCACCTGGTTTAGAGCACGTCTCATGACGGGTTCCGGAGCTCCAACCAAGGCGATTCCGCGGGAATTTGGCCTCACCATCTTTACCCTGCCGCTGGACTGACCGGGGGATAACCCGAAACCGGCCGAATCGCGCTTGCCCCGCTTTTCAACTCTGCCTATAGCTTTCGTTTTAATGACCCAAGCCACGAAATCCTCTTTCGTCCTCGGACACCGGCATTTGCTGGGCATCGAGGGCCTTTCCGCCGCGGATATCACCGGCCTCCTCGACCTGTCCGAGGAATATGTCGAGCTGAACCGCCAGGTCGACAAGAAGCGCTCCTCACTGCGCGGTCGCACCCAGATCAATCTGTTTTTCGAGAATTCGACACGTACCCAGTCGTCGTTCGAACTGGCCGGCAAGCGGCTCGGCGCCGACGTCATGAACATGTCGGTGTCATCGTCCTCGATCAAAAAGGGCGAGACGCTAATCGACACCGCGATGACGCTGAACGCGATGCATCCGGACATTCTGGTGATGCGCCATCACGCGTCCGGCGCGGTCGAACTCCTGGCCCGCAAGGTCGATGGCTCCGTGATCAATGCCGGCGACGGCGCCCATGAACATCCGACGCAGGCCCTGCTCGACGCGCTGACCATCCGCCGCAACAAGGGCCGCCTCGAAGGTCTCGTGATCGCGATCTGCGGCGACGTGCTGCATTCCCGCGTCGCGCGGTCCAACATTCTCCTGCTCAACACCATGGGCGCACGCGTCCGCGTCGTCGCCCCCTCCACGCTGCTGCCGCCGGGCATCGAGCGCATGGGTGTCGAGGTCGCGCGCGACATGCGCGAAGGGCTCAACGGCGCCGACATCGTGATGATGCTGCGGCTGCAGCGCGAGCGCATGAACGGCTCCTTCGTGCCGTCGTCCGGCGAATACTTCCAGTATTTCGGCCTCGACCAGAAGAAGCTCGCTTACGCCAAGCCCGATGCGCTGGTGATGCACCCGGGTCCGATGAACCGCGGCGTCGAAATCGACTCCATCGTCGCCGACGGCGCGCAATCGCTGATCCGCGAACAGGTGGAAATGGGCGTAGCGGTCCGCATGGCCGTGCTCGAAGCGCTCGCGCGCAACCTCCCGAATGCGTAACGCCATGCTGACAGATCGCCGCCCTATCCTCCTCGCCAATGCGCACTTGATCGATCCGTCAAGCGACCTCGACGGTCCCGGGGATGTTCTGATCGCCGACGGCTTGATCCGTGATGCCCGCCGCGGCATCGGCGCGGCAGGCGTGCCCGAAGGCACCGACATCATCAATTGCGCTGGCAAGGTCGTGGCCCCCGGCCTCGTCGACATGCGCGCTTTCGTCGGCGAGCCCGGCGCCAGCCACCGCGAGACTTTCGCCTCTGCCAGCCGTGCCGCCGCAGCCGGCGGCATCACCACCATCGTCTGTCAGCCGGACACCTCGCCGACCATCGACAACTCGGCCACAGTCGACTTCGTGCTGCGGCGCGCCCGCGACACCGCCATCGTCAACATCCATCCGATGGCCGCCCTGACCAAGGGTCTCGAAGGCAAGGAAATGACCGAGCTCGGCCTCCTGAAAGCGGCCGGCGCCGTCGCCTTCACCGATGCCGACAAGAGCATCACCAACGCGCAGATCATGCGCCGCGCGCTGACCTATGCACGCGATTTCGACGCGCTGATCGTGCATTACACCGAGGATCCCGATCTCGTCGGCGAAGGCGTGATGAATGAAGGTGAGCGCGCCTCGCGGCTCGGCCTAATGGGCATTCCCAATGCTGCCGAAGCCATCATGCTGGAGCGCGACATGCGCCTCGTCGCCCTCACCGGCGGGCGTTACCATGCGGCATCGCTGACCTGCATCGAATCCATCGAGATCCTGAAGCGCGCCCGCGACGCCGGCTTGCGGGTGTCCGCCTCGGCGTCGATCAATCACCTGACGCTGAACGAGAACGATATCGGGCCCTATCGTTCCTATCTCAAATTGTCGCCGCCGCTGCGCACCGAAGAGAACCGCCGCGCGCTGGTCGCCGCCGTCGCGTCAGGATTGATCGACGTCATCATGTCCGACCACAATCCGCAGGACGTCGAGACCAAGCGACTGCCATTCGCCGAGGCTGCGCCCGGCGCCATCGGACTTGAGACCATGCTGTCGGCCGGACTGCGACTGGTCCATAGCGGCGAACTGTCCTTCACCCAGTTGATATCGGCGATGTCGACACGGCCGGCGGAACTGCTCGGCCTGCCGGGCGGCACGCTGCGCCCCGGCGCTGTCGCCGACATCATCGTCATTGACGCCGACGTGCCGTGGGTGCTGGACCCCGCGGACTTGAAGTCGCAATGCAAGAATACGCCATTCGACGAAGCCCGCTTCACGGGGCGCGTCGCACGTACTATCGTCGGCGGACGCACCGTTTACGAGCACGTCTGACGCGACAAGCGTCGTGGTGCACCGAAAGCGCGGAGCGCGTCTGCGAGCACGAAAGTGCGAACCGCGTCCTGGAATAGAGGTCCGATGATCGTTCTCTACATATTCGCTGCCGCGCTCGGTTATTTCCTCGGTTCGGTGCCCTTCGGACTGGTGCTGACCAAGCTCGCCGGCACGCAGGACATCCGCACCATCGGCTCCGGCAATATCGGCGCCACCAACGTATTGCGCACCGGCCGCAAGGGTCTTGCCGCGGCGACCCTGCTGCTCGACGCCATCAAGGGCACCGTGGCCGTGATCATCGCCGGCGGCGTCGGCGGTCCCGTCCCGGCCATGATCGCCGGTCTCTTCGCTTTCCTGGGGCACCTCTTCCCGGTCTGGCTCGGCTTCAAGGGCGGCAAGGGTGTCGCCGTCTATATCGGCATCATGCTCGGCCTGTACTGGCCTGCGGCGATCGTGTTCTGCCTTGCCTGGCTCGCCTGCGCCTTCACCTCGCGCTACTCGTCATTCTCGGCCCTGACCGCCAGCGCCATCACGCCCATTTTTCTGTGGTGGGCCAAGGCGCCGCAGCTCGCCGTGCTGGCCACCGTGCTGACGCTGCTGCTGTGGTTCATGCACCGCGAGAACATCAAGCGTTTGCTGAACGGCACCGAAGGCAAGATCGGGCAGAAGTAGCCTGTTGGCTAGAACACCCTTGCGCCCTGCCGCGCATCCAGATCGAACTCCCAGATCTCGATGCCGCGGCTGATCAGGTGGCCGTTGTTCTTGATATAGTGCGAGATCAGACTCACCTTCGAATGCGGGTGAAGATGTTTGAGCACGAACAGAATCTTCCGATAGTCGCGGGGCGCCGCACCGAACAGCAGCATGGCTTCATTCATGCCGCGGATCTTGGCGCTCGGCCGATTGCCGGACACTGACCAGGTGTAGGACTTGCATTCGACCAGGATGCGCGGGCTGGCGCTGCCAAGGTCGAAGCGCTTGTTCTTCTGCAGCCGGTGGCCGACGGGTACGACGAAATTGCGCGCAAGCTGCACGCCCTCGGAATGAAAGAAGATCTGCGCCGCCTCTTCGAACTCACGCCCAACGGCGGCGTTGCTCGATGCGCCGATCCGCTGGAAGTTGTTCACGTCCCAAAGTACTGTCATCACTGAACACAAGCCATCCGGGCTCCCCCCTACTCTCGCACCTTAAGTGCGAATGTCAATTGAATGCATCCTTAAGTTGATAGATGCTTTCCACCCGGGGGAGCATGGCTTGGACAGCATCTCACAAGGCAGCACAAAACTGACGGACGCGCAGCGGCTCGACTGGCTGCGGCTGATCCGCAGCGACAATGTGGGGCCGCGCACCTTCCGGTCGCTGACCAATCATTTCGGCAGCGCCCGCGCCGCGCTGGAGCGACTGCCCGATCTGGCGCGCCGCGGCGGTGCGACCCGCGCCGGCCGGATCTACAGCGCCGACGATGCACAGCGTGAACTCGACCTCGGGCGCAAGATGGGTGTCGCGCTTGTCGCCCCCGGTGAGCCCGGCTATCCGCCGCGATTGGCGGGGATCGACGATGCACCGCCGCTGCTCGGCATCCGCGGCAGAGTGGACGCGCTGATGCGGCCGATGATCGCCATCGTCGGCTCGCGCAATGCGTCCGGCGCAGGATTGAAATTCGCGGAGAGACTGGCGCGCGATCTTGGCGACGCCGGTTTCGTGATCGTGTCGGGCCTCGCACGCGGCATCGATCAGGCCGCGCATCGCGCCAGCCTGAATGGAGGCACCATTGCTGTGCTGGCTGGCGGTCATGACAAGATCTATCCGCCCGAACACGAGGAGCTGCTGTTCGCCCTGCTGGACAACGGCGGCGCGATTTCAGAGATGCCGGTCGGCCATGTTCCCCGCGCCCGAGATTTTCCCCGCCGCAACCGACTAATCTCGGGTGCAGCGCTCGGCGTCGTGGTGATCGAGGCTGCACATCGTTCTGGCTCGCTGATCACTGCACGGATGGCTGCCGAACAGGGGCGCGAGGTGTTTGCCGTGCCGGGTTCGCCGCTCGATCCCCGCGCCGCCGGCACCAACGACCTCATCAAGCAAGGCGCGGCGCTGGTGACCGAAGCTTCCGACGTCATCAACGCCGTCGCACCGATCATGGAGCGGCCGATTGAATTGCCGAACCGTGAGCCGGACGACATGGCATCCTACGACGAACCCGATAGCGGCGATCGCGCGCGCGTCATCGCCTTGCTTGGCCCGAGCCCCGTCGGTATCGACGATCTCATACGTCTTGCCGGCACATCCGCCTCGACCGTCCGCATCGTGCTGCTGGAGCTCGAGCTTGCCGGACGGCTGGAGCGTCATGGCGGCGGGCTGGTGTCGATGATCTGAGCTCTTTCTGGCGCGTTTTCTTCACGCGAACCGGAAGCCACTGCGCTTGAAAACGCGATGGGATCAGTCCTCTGAATTGCGCCCGTCGAAGTTTTTCCGCGCGGTGTCGATATCCGGCAGATGTTGCTGCGCCCACTCGCCGAGCTTGATGACCGGATCGCTCAGGCCTCGGCCGAGATCCGTGAGTTCATAGTCCACACGTGGGGGCACGGTCGGAAACACGGTGCGCGTCACCAGACCGTCGCGTTCGAGCCCGCGCAGCGTCAGGGTCAGCATCCGCTGCGAGATGCCTCCGATCATGCGCTTCAATTCGTTGAAGCGCCGCGGGCCGTCCCTGAGCAGCATGATGACCAGCACGCTCCATTTGTCGCCGACCCGCGCCAGCACCGACGCGACGCCGCGGCAATCGCTCTCCTGATGCGGAATCGCCGGCAAAGCAGGCACCTTTTTGTGCTCGGGTTTCAAAATTGTGCCTTCTTGTGCGGTTTCGGCCAGTCACTCATGTAGCGTCAGTTACAAACCTATACCATGAGGTGACCACATGAAACTGCTCCATATCGATTCCAGCGTTCTCGGCCCCCACTCCGTCAGCCGGCAGGTATCCGCCGCCATTACCGACCGGCTGGCCAAGGCCAATCCTGGACTTGCCGTGACCTATCGCGACGTCGCCACAGCCCCGCTCGGCCACCTGTCGGGTTCCCATCTCGCTGCCGCGCAGGGTGCCGCGCCCGACGCCGCCTTGCAGCCGGACCTCGCTGCGGGTCAGGCCGTGCTGGAGGAGTTCCTCGCCGCTGATATCGTGGTGATCGGCGCGCCGATGTACAACTTCACCATCCCGACCCAGCTCAAGGCGTGGATCGACCGTATCCTCGTGGCCGGCAAGACGTTCAAGTACAATGACAAGGGTGTTGTCGAGGGTCTCGCCGGCAACAAGCGCGTCATTGTCGCGATCTCACGCGGTGGCTTCTACGGCGCCGACACGCCGATGGCGGCCGGCGAACATCTCGAAACCTATCTGCGTTGGGTGTTCGGCTTCATCGGCGTGACCAATCTGGAATTCATCGCTGCCGACGGCATCATGGTGGGACCGGAGTTGCGCGAGAAAGCCGTTGCCGGTGCCTTGCAGGCAGCGACGGATTTGCGCGCGGCTTGAAGACAACTCGTTACTCCCCGCCACTCCGATTGGAGTGGCTGGGAAGCTCGTAGTGAGTTTCTATTGATGGAGATCCCGGGTTCATGCCGTCCGCTACGCGTTCGGCCTGCCCCGGGATGACAGCCTCGCACGTTAGCTACGATAGGCCGGTGCACCCGCCGGGGCCGATGTCACGCCGCCATCGACGAAAATCTCCGCGCCCTGGATGTTCGATGCATCATCCGATGCGAGAAACAGCACGGTTTTCGCAACTTCTTCCGGCTTGCCGAAACGGCCGAGCGGAATGGTTTGCGACAGACGCTTCTCGAATGCGTTGAAAGCTTCCGGCGTTGGCGCGACACGGTCCCAGATCGGCGTCGCGGTCGCGCCCGGCGAGACGACATTGACGCGGATATTGCGCGGCGACAGTTCGGACGCCATCACGCGGGCCATGGCGCGCACGCCCGCCTTGCTCGCGGCATAGGCGGCATAGCCGGGATTGCCGAGCACGGAGATCACCGAGCCGTTGAGAATGATTGATGCGCCGTCGTTGAGATGCGCGGCGGCTGCCTGCACGGTGAAGAACACGGCGGTGATGTTGGTCTTCAAAACGGATTCGAACACGTCGAGCGCAGTGCCGCCCACCGGTGTATGCGCGCTGATGCCTGCATTGGCGAACACGATGTCGAGCTTGCCGAATTTCTCGACAGCTTTGGCCACGGCATTCTCGGTGGCAGCGATATCGGTCGCGTCAGCCACGATACCGATCGCATTCGGGCCGAGTTCGGCAACCGCCTTGTCGAGCTTGGCCTTGTCGCGGCCGGTGATGGCGACCTTGGCGCCCTCCGCAACGAAGAGCTTTGCCGTCGTCAGTCCGATACCGCTATTGCCGCCTGTGATGAGCGCCGTCTTGTTCGCTAAACGCATGATGATCTCCTGATGGCCATATGGTTGCTTTTTGAAACCAGATTGCCATTTAGAGCGAATGGTTTCATAATGCAACCACTCGACCGATCGATCACAGGATTTCTTTTCCGCTCCAGGACAGTCACATGGCCAAACGCACCAGTCTGAAGAACTCCACCTGCCCCGTGGCCCGGTCCATGGAGGTAATCGGCGACTGCTGGACGATGATGATCATCCGTGACGCCATGCTGGGCGCCCGCCGCTTCGGCGAATTCCAGAAAAGTCTCGGACTGGCGAAAAACATTCTCGCCGCCAGGCTGAAAGCCTTGGTGGAGGACGGCATCCTGAAGCTGGAGCCGGCAGCGGATGGCAGTGCCTACCAGGACTATGTCCTGACCGCGAAAGGCCAGGCGGTCCATCCGATCATGGTGGCGCTGCGCCAATGGGGCGAGGATTATGCGTTCAAGCCCGGCGAACCGACGACCATCATGATCGATCGCAAGAACGCTAAGCAGATCAAGAAGCTGGAACTACATGCCGCTGACGGCAGGCTGCTCGGCTATGGCGACACGGCGATCGTGCCCTCAACGGCCTGACGGCTTGCGCAAGTCACGCAGCCGCAGAATCTCCTCGGTTTCCAGATGCGCCATATCGAGCAGGTAAGCGAGCATGTCGTGGCGATGCAGGCGCGCCATCCGCGACAGATCCGGACCGCACCCTTTATATAGAGAGCCGCCTCCTCCGGCCCGCCATCGCCCTGCACAGGGTCGTCCGGAATTGGCAGTGTCATGGCTATTCCCTGGCCGGGCATTCCGGACGAAATCGGTATCAACGAAGCACCAAGCCATACCCTTAAAGGTTGCATTTTACAACTCCCGGTAAATGGCTGGGACCCGGCGGCCGCGACCATCAACAACTCACGATTTGACACGGGCCCCCTTCGCACCCATGTTCGCCGCGAAACGGCAGGCGCGACTCTCGCAGACCCAAGCCGGATTCCCCCTTTAAGTTATTGGAATCACATGAATCTCGTCATTGTCGAGTCGCCTTCAAAGGCCAAGACGATCAACAAGTACCTGGGCAAGGACTATGAGGTCCTGGCGTCGTTCGGCCATGTCCGCGACCTTCCCGCCAAGAACGGATCGGTCGATCCCGACGCCAATTTCCAGATGATCTGGGAGATCGATCCGAAGGCCAACAGCCGGCTGAACGACATCGCCAAGGCGGTCAAAGGCGCCGACAAGCTCATTCTGGCGACCGACCCTGATCGCGAAGGCGAAGCGATCTCGTGGCACGTGCTCGAAGTCCTCAAGCAGAAGCGCGCGCTGAAGGATCAGAAGATCGAACGCGTGGTGTTCAACGCCATCACCAAGCAGGCCGTCTCCGAGGCGATGAAGAACCCGCGCGAGATCGATGGCGCTTTGGTCGACGCCTATATGGCGCGCCGTGCCCTCGATTATCTCGTCGGCTTCACCCTCTCCCCCGTGCTGTGGCGCAAGCTGCCCGGCGCGCGCTCCGCTGGCCGCGTACAATCCGTCGCACTCCGTCTGGTTTGCGACCGCGAGCAGGAAATCGAACAATTCGTGCCGCGCGAATACTGGTCGCTGGTGACCACGCTGGCGACGCCGCGCGGTGAAAGCTTCGACGCGCGCCTCGTCGGCGCCGACGGCAAGAAGATCCAGCGTCTCGATATCGGTACCGGTGCCGAGGCCGAAGACTTCAAGAAGGCCATCGAAGCCGCAAGTTTCACGGTCTCCACCGTCGATGCCAAGCCGGCGCGCCGCAATCCGCAGGCGCCGTTCACGACGTCGACGCTGCAGCAGGAAGCCAGCCGCAAGCTCGGCTTCGCGCCGGCGCATACGATGCGCATCGCGCAGCGCCTCTATGAAGGCATCGACATCGGCGGCGAAACCACCGGTCTCATCACCTATATGCGAACCGACGGCGTGACGATCGATCCGTCCGCCATCACCCAGGCACGCACCGTCATCGGCGAGGATTACGGCAAGGCCTATGTGCCGGACGCGCCGCGCCAGTATACGAGCAAGGCCAAGAACGCGCAGGAAGCGCATGAAGCGATCCGTCCGACCGACATGTCGCGTCGCCCGGCCAGCCTGAAGGCGCGGCTCGATAGCGATCAGTACCGTCTCTATGAACTGGTCTGGATGCGCACCGTCGCCAGCCAGATGGAATCCGCCGAGATGGAGCGCACCACCGTCGACATCGCCGCGAAAGCGGGATCGCGCGTGCTGGAATTGCGCGCCACCGGTCAGGTCGTGAAGTTCGATGGCTTCCTGGCGGTGTATCAGGAAGGCAAGGACGACGACGCCGACGATGAGGATTCACGCCGCCTGCCCGCCATGAGCGAAGGCGAAGCGCTGAAGAAAGAGAACCTCGCGGTTACCCAGCATTTCACCGAACCGCCACCGCGCTTCTCGGAAGCCTCATTGGTGAAGCGGATGGAAGAGCTCGGCATCGGCCGTCCCTCGACCTATGCGTCGATCCTGCAGGTGCTGAAGGATCGCGGCTATGTGCGGCTCGAGAAGAAGCGCCTCTATGGCGAGGACAAGGGCCGCGTCGTCGTCGCCTTCCTCGAAAACTTCTTCGCCAAATATGTGGAATATGATTTCACCGCCGCGCTGGAAGAGAACCTCGACAGGATCTCCAACAACGAGATTTCCTGGCAGCAGGTGCTGAAGGATTTCTGGAAAGACTTCATCGGAGCCGTCGACGAGATCAAGGATCTGCGTGTTGCGCAGGTGCTCGACGCCCTCGACGAGATGCTTGGCCCCCACATCTACGCCCCGCGCGAAGATGGCGGCGATCCGCGCCAGTGCCCGACCTGCGGCACCGGCAAGCTGAACCTCAAGGCCGGCAAGTTCGGCGCCTTCGTCGGCTGCTCGAACTATCCGGAATGCCGCTACACGCGTCCGCTTGCCGCCGACAGCGGTGCCAATGCCGACCGCGTGCTCGGCCCCGATCCGGTGTCGGGTCTCGAAGTCGCCGTGAAGGCCGGACGCTTCGGGCCTTACATCCAGCTCGGCGACGCTAAGGACTACGAGGAAGGCGAGAAGCCGAAGCGTGCCGGCATTCCGAAGAACACGTCGCCCAGCGATGTCGAACTCGATCTGGCGCTGAAGCTGCTGTCGCTGCCACGCGAGATCGGCAAGCATCCGGAAACCGGCGAGCCGATCACCGCGGGTCTCGGCCGTTTCGGGCCGTTCGTGAAACATGAGAAGACCTATGCCAGCCTGGAGGCCGGCGATGAGGTGTTCGACATCGGCCTCAACCGCGCAGTCACGCTGATTGCCGAGAAGATCGCCAAGGGCCCATCAGGCCGCCGCTTCGGCGCCGATCCCGGCAAGCCGCTCGGCGACCATCCGACCCTCGGCGGTGTCGCCGTGAAGGGTGGACGCTACGGCGCCTATGTCACTGCGGGCGGCGTCAATGCGACGATCCCGAGCGACAAGACGCAGGACACGATCACGCTCGAGGAAGCCATCGCGCTGATCGACGAGCGCGTGGCTAAGGGCGGCATCAAGCCGAAGCGCGGCGCCAAGAAGGCACCGGCGAAGAAGGCTGCCGCCAAGAAGGCCGACGCAGCCGAGAAGAAGCCGGCGGCCAAGAAGGCTGTTGCAAAGAAAGCGGCAGCCAAGCCGAAAGCCGAGGGCGCTGCCGCCAGCAAGGCCCGCGCACCGGTGAAGGCGAAGACATCGCCTGCCAAGAAGAAGGCCGCGAAAACGGTCGTGAAGAAGAGCGCCGGCTAGGGTCTTTGTTTTAACGCGTTTTCTTCACGCGAACCGGAATCCACTTCGCTCGAAAACGCTATAGAACGGACAATTGTGAACAAGAAACGCGACAGCAGCTTTCCAACCAGGGATGCCATCGTCGCGTTTGTTCGCGCGTATCCCGGCAAGATCGGCACCCGCGAGATCGCCCGTGAATTCGGACTGAAGAACGCTGCCCGTGTCGAGCTGAAGCGCATGTTGCGCGAACTCGCCGACGAAGGCGCCATTGCCAAAAAAGGCCGCAGCGTGCGCGAGCCCGCAGCGCTGCCCCCCACCGTGCTGGTCGACATCACCTCCAGGGATGCCGATGGTGAATTGATCGCCACGCCTGTCGAATGGGACGAGGCGGACGGTACGGCGCCGAGAATCCGCATTCACACGCCGCGCCGCCCCCTGCCCGGCACGGCCGCCGGCGTCGGTGACCGCGCATTGCTGCGCATCGAGAAGATCGAAACAGAAGGCGACAGGCAGGGCTATCAAGGCCGCGTCGTGCGCGTGCTCGAAGGCGCTCGCACGCGCCTGCTCGGCATCTATCGCGTGCTGCCGAATGGCGGCGGACGATTGATCCCGGTCGACAAGAAACAGGCCGGGCGCGAACTCAACATCGCGGCATCCGATGCCAACGGCGCCGAGGACGGCGATCTCGTCAGCGTCGATCTCATTCGCACGCGTGGCTACGGCCTCGGCTCCGGCAAGGTGAAGGAACGGTTGGGGTCGCTCTCCTCCGAGAAAGCCGTCAGCCTGATCGCGATCCACTCGCACGATATCCCGATGGCGTTCTCGCGCGATGCGCTGAAGGAGGCCGAAGCCGCGAAGCCCGCGACATTGCAGGGACGCGAAGACTGGCGCGACGTGCCGCTGGTCACCATCGACCCACCGGACGCCAAGGATCACGACGACGCCGTTTACGCGGAGCTCGATTCCGATCCGAACAATGTAGGCGGCTATATCGTTACCGTCGCCATTGCCGATGTCGCCTTCTATGTGCAGCCGGGCTCAGCGCTCGATCGCGACGCGCTGATCCGCGGCAACTCGGTCTACTTCCCCGACCGCGTCGTGCCGATGCTGCCCGAGCGCATCTCCAACGACCTGTGTTCGCTGGTGCCGGGCGAGCCGCGCGGCGCGCTTGCGGTACGAATGGTCATCGGTGTCGATGGCCGCAAGAAGTCACACAGCTTCCATCGCATCCTGATGCGTTCGGCAGCCAAGCTGAATTACGCACAGGCGCAGGCCGCCATCGACGGCCATCCCGACGATACCACCGGCCCGCTGCTCGAACCGATCCTGACCCCGCTTTACGCTGCCTATGCGCAAGTGAAGCTCGCGCGCGACGAACGCGATCCGCTCGACCTCGAGATTCCCGAGCGCAAGATCCTGCTGAAGAAGGACGGCACCGTCGATCGCGTCATCGTGCCAGAGCGGCTCGACGCCCATAAGCTCATCGAAGAGTTCATGATCCTGGCCAACGTCGCCGCAGCCGAAACGCTTGAAAAGAAGGGGCTGCCGCTTATCTACCGGGTACATGATGAGCCTTCGGTAGAGAAGGTTCACAACCTGCAGGAATTCCTCAAGACCCTCGACATGCCGTTCGCCAAGGCGGGCGCGCTGCGGCCATCGGTATTCAACCGGGTGCTGTCACAGGTCAAAGGTCAGGATTCCGAGCCGCTGGTGAATGAAGTGGTTTTGCGCTCGCAAGCCCAGGCGGAATATGCCGCCGAGAATTACGGACATTTCGGTCTGAACCTGCGGCGCTACGCGCATTTTACCTCGCCTATCAGGCGATATGCAGATCTGATCGTGCATCGCGCACTGATCCGTGCGCTCGGGCTCGGCGAAGGCGCACTCCCCGATACCGAAACCGTGGAAACGCTGAGCGAAATCTCGGCGCAGATTTCGGCCACCGAACGCCGGGCCATGAAGGCCGAGCGCGAGACGTCCGACCGGCTGATTGCGCACTTTCTGGCCGACAAGATCGGCATGAGCTTCCAGGCCCGGATTTCCGGCGTCACCAGGGCTGGACTCTTTGTCCGATTGACCGAGACCGGCGCCGATGGCCTGATCCCAATCCGCACGTTGGGCACCGAGTACTTCAACTATGACGAAGCTCGCCACGCCCTCGTCGGTACACGCAGTGGTGCCATGCACCGGTTGGGCGACGTCGTCGATGTCCGTCTGGTCGAGGCAGCCCCCGTTGCAGGTGCCTTGCGGTTCGAAATGCTCTCCGAGGGCAATACCGCCCCACGGAGCCGCCGACGCGAACATGCCCGCAGCAATGACGCTGCAGACCGGCCGCGTCATCCGGGTGCCAAGAAGTACAAGTCGTCGAAGAAGCTCAAGGCACCCAAGAAAGCCAAACCCGGTCGCAATGCCCGGCAGGCTGCCAAAGCTGACAAGGCTCGTGCCGGAGGCAAACCCGGCAAGCCGAAAAAGGGGTAACGTCATGATGACATTGACCACGCCGAAAATCTGGAGCGCGACGCTGGATTCCTCCGCCAAGCGAAATGTGTGGACCGCGATGAAGCGCGGCTTCGCCTGCCGCTGTCCGAACTGCGGCGAAGGCAAGATGTTTCGCGCCTTCCTGAAGACCGCCGATCACTGCGACAAATGCGGACAGGATTTCTCCGCGCACCGCGCCGACGATCTTCCCGCCTATCTCGTGATCGTCATCGTCGGTCATATCGTCGTGCCGATCGCATTGTGGATCGAGACCAACTATTCGCCATCGGTCGCGCTGCAACTTGCGATCTACCTGCCGATCACACTGATCGCGTCACTGTTGCTGCTGCAGCCAATCAAGGGTGCCGTGGTCGGATTGCAGTGGGCATTCCGCATGCATGGGTTTGGCGACGGCGCGGCTGACTGATACGTTCTCCGTCCCTTGAACATCGCCTAATAAGAAGAATTTCAGGAGACGGAATGAGCGACGCAGTCGAGATCGGCAAGGAAGCCGACCACCATCCCTATAAGCGTCCGCGTGACGCTGCGACCCTGATGCTGGTCGATCGCTCCGGCCCGATTCCGAAAGTGCTTGTCGGCAAGCGTCACGACAAGGTCGTGTTCATGCCCGGCAAGTTCGTCTTCCCCGGCGGCAGCGTCGATACGACCGACAACAAGATTCCGGTGGCTGCACCTTTGCCGCCGGAGCTTGAAGCCAACCTGATGAAGGGCAGCCCGAAGACGCCGCCGTCGCGTGCGCGTTCGCTCGCCGTCGCTGCGATCCGCGAAGCCTGTGAAGAAACCGGTCTCTGCCTCGGCCGCAAGGTCGACGGCGCGACCAGGAAGCTCCCCGGCGTATGGGAAGCATTCAGCGATGCAGGTCTCCTGCCCGATCCGTCCGGCCTGTTTCTGATTGCCCGCGCCATCACACCACCCGGCCGCATCAAGCGTTTCGATACGCGCTTCTTCACAGCTGATGCATCATCGATCGCGCATCGCGTCGAGGGCGTCGTGCATGCGGATGCCGAACTGGTGGAACTCGTCTGGGTCGAACTCGGCTCCGCACATCTTGCCGACGCGCACGCCATGACGAAGAATGTGCTCAATCAATTGCAGAAGCGACTCGCCACCGGCCCGTTGCGTCACGACGCACCACTGCCCTTCTTCCATTGGTACAGCGGTAAGATGCAGCTCGACATGCTGCCGGGAGATGCCTGAGAAAATCAGATAATCCGATCTCGATTTTCGGCTTATTTTAGCTGTTTCCTTAGCGCGATTAGTGGTGCAACGAAGTATTAGCGCAGTATTAGCTACCACTTTCAAGCTCACAGGAAACTCCCAGTTATGGGACAGATGAATTGGACCCCGCAGGCCGAGTCTTCGACATTCACTCGCGCGTCACTGGAATATCGTCGCAAGGCGTCGGCACTCAGCCAGCGCGCCAGCGTGGAAGGTGACGTGCGGAAGGTGCGCGCATTGCTGCAACTTGCCATCTCGTGGATTCAGGTTGCCGAAAACGAAGAACTGATGGCGAGCGAGTATCGCGCCAACGCACACATGCACAGTTTCTGACACGGGAAGACGCCGCATAGGCGGCGCCTTCCTGCTCTGCCAAGCCCATCGTCAGATCTGAGCAAGGCCACCGTCGACGAATAATTCTGCGCCGGCGACGAAGCTGGAATCGTCCGATGCCAGGAACAGAACCGCCTTCGCGACTTCGTCCGCGGTGCCGAGGCGACCGAGCGGCACCAGCGTCTTGAGGAAGCCCTTCACGTCATCATTCGCGAATACGTCCAGGCCGGGCGTCTGGATCGGTCCGGGGCTGACGACATTGACGCGGATCCGGCGTGCCTTGAGATCCGCGGTCCAGCTACGTGCAAAGGAGCGGATCGTAGCCTTGGTCGCGTTGTAGACGCTGAAGGACTCCATGCCCTTCGATCCCGACACCGAGCCGGTGAGAATCACCGAGGCGCCGTCGGAGAGCAGCGGCAGTGCCTGCTGCACGGTGAACAAAACGCCCTTCACATTGATGTCGAACATCTTGTCATAGACGTCTTCGGTGATCTGGCCGAACGCGCTCAATTCATAGCCGCCGGCATTGGCGAACAGGACGTCGATCTTGCCCTTGGCAGCCTTCACCGTATCGAACAGATGCGCGAGATCGGCGAGCTTGGCCGCGTCCGCCTGCACACCGACGGCCTTCGGACCGAGCTGCTTCACGGCCGCATCGAGCTCGGCCTGACGGCGGCCGGTGATGAACACAGTGGCGCCTTCGTCGATAAAGCGCTGTGCGGCGGCCAGACCGATGCCGGCGCTGCCACCGGTGACGACTGCTATTTTACCTTCGAGTTTGCGGGTCATGATGTTCTCCATCTGATTTGGGGCGGCGCCATCGCCGTCCGACATGGAGAACATCGTCCATTCGCTCGTTAGCGGTTATGGGCTTGTTCGGATATTATTTATCCGTATTCTGAATGAATGACCGATACAGTCGCCCTTTTCCAGGCTTTCATCCGCGTCGTCGAAGCGGGCTCATTCACCCGTGTGGCCGAGGAGCAGAATTCCAGCCAGCCGACCGTCAGCCGCCAGGTGGCAACGCTGGAAGACCATCTTGGCATCCGGTTGTTCACCCGCACCACGCGCAAGCTGACGCTCACCGATGACGGTCGCAGTTTCTATGAGCGCGCCAAACTGGCGCTGGAAGCCGTTGCCGAGGCCGAGGGCGCGGTGGGACGACGCCGGGCCAGACCATCAGGCACGTTGCAACTGGCCCTCCCCGTGGTGTTCGGACGGCTGCGGGTGATCCCGCATCTGAAGGGATTTCTGGCGCGCTACCCGGACGTCAGCGTCGACCTCGTGATGAATGACGGCTTCAGCGACCTCGTGGAGGACGGCATCGATCTCGCGATCCGCTCCGGCGTCGTGACCGACCCGAACCTGATCGCCAGGAAGATCGGCGTGACACGCCGCATCCTGGTGGCGTCACCGTCCTATCTGCGCGGCAAGACACTGCCTGCGCATCCGAACGATCTCATCGGGCATGATTGCCTCCCCTATACGCGCTTCACCGGCGGAGTGACCTGGCGCTTCGAAAGTCCGGACGGCCCGATCGCCATCGAAGCCAAGGGACCGGTGCGCACCCAGAGTTCGGAAGGCATCCGCGAAGCCGTGATGTCCGGTCTCGGCATCGGCTTCGTACCGATCTGGCATTTCACCGATGAGATAGAGACCGGCCGGCTCAAAGTGCTGCTTGAAGCCTTCGAACCGAAACCGGTGCCGATCAGCGCGGTCTATCCCTCGCGCCGTTTCGTCCCGCAGAAAACCCGCGCCATGATCGATTACCTGGAAACGCAATTCGCGATGGACCCGACGCTGAATCCGAAGCGGGTGTAGCCGGTCACACTCAGCCACAAGGTCGTCATTCCCCGACACACCAATTGGTGTGTCTGAGGACGCGCTCTTGCGCGGACCCGGAATCTTTTGGTGTTCATCACTCCGGGATTCCGGGTTCGCGTCCGCCAAGAGCCGGCCGCGCCCTCAGCCACTCCAATTGGAGTGGCGGGGAATGACGGGTTAAACAGCCTCCTCTCTCATTCCAAATCGCAATAATCTTCTCGCGTGCTGCATCTACCTCCACGCCTCGGCATCCCTATCTGTTCCCGACCAGCATCACGGGGAATTCCAGATGGCGAAGCGTCAGTTGAAGCTCGGGGCCTTCATGCGCCCGATCAGCATCCATACCGGCGCATGGCGCTATCCGGGTGCGGTACCCGACGCCAACTTCAACTTTCCCTTCCTCAAGCAGATGATCCGCAAGCTCGAGGCCGGCAAGTTCGACGCCTTCTTCATGGCCGATCATCTTGCCGTACTGAACATGCCCGTCGAGGCGCTGAAGCGCAGCCACACGGTGACGTCGTTCGAGCCTTTCACGCTGCTGTCGGCGCTCGCTGCCGTCACCGATAATATCGGCCTCGTCGCCACCGGCTCCACCACCTTTGACGCGCCCTATCATGTCGCCCGCCGCTTCGCGTCGCTCGATCACATCTCGGGCGGACGCGCCGGCTGGAATATCGTGACAACGTCGAATCCCGATGCGGCGCTCAACTTCGGCCTGGACGATCACATGGAACATGCCGAGCGCTACAAGCGCGCGCGCGAATTCTACGACGTCGTCACGGGGCTGTGGGATTCCTTCGCCGACGATGCCTTCATCCGCAATGTCGAGACCGGCATCTTCATGGATCCCGAGAAGATGCATGTGCTCGATCACAAGGGCGAATATCTCTCGGTGCGCGGCCCGCTGAATATCGCCAGGCCCGTGCAGGGCTGGCCGGTGATCGTGCAGGCCGGCGCATCGGAAGACGGCAAGCAACTCGCCGCTGAAACCGCGGAAGCCGTGTTCACCGGCGGCGGTCCGATCGGCGATGCCCGAAAGCTCTATGCCGACATCAAGGGCCGCATGGCCGCGCTCGGCCGCGACCGCGACCATCTTAAAATCCTGCCCGGCGCCTTCGTGGTGGTCGGCGACAGCGTGGATGAAGCCAAGGAGAAACGCGCGCTGCTCGACAGCAAGGTGCATTACGCCAATGCCATCGCCTCGCTTTCTATCAACCTCGGCACCGATGCGTCCGGCTTCGACCCCGATGGCCCGCTGCCCGAGATTCCCGAAACCAATGCCAGCAAGAGCGGCCGCGAGCGCGTCATCGCCCTCGCCCGGCGCGAGAACCTGACCGTGCGCCAGCTTGCCCAGCGCCTCGGCGGCTATGGCGGCTCCGCCTTCGTGGGCACGCCCCAGACCATCGCCGACGAGATGCAGGAATGGCTGGAAACCGAGGCTTCCGACGGCTTCAACATCATGTTCCCCTACCTGCCGGAAGGGCTGAACGACTTCGTCGACCGGGTGGTCCCGGAACTCCAGAAGCGCGGGATTTTCCGCACGGAGTATGAAGGCCGGACGCTCCGGGAGAATTTGGGCCTCCCGCGGCCCGAAAACCGCTTCTTTCCGGGTTAAGAGGCGCAAATCCCCGGATTTACCACCCCGGAAAACCTTGACTTTGGGGCGTTCGGGGCTAGGTTGCGCCCCAACACGGCCAGTGCTCTGGCTGTCACCCGATTCCTGACATTCAGAGGTTCACCATGGCCAAAGCGGTCACCATCAAGATTAAGCTCGTTTCTACCGCGGACACCGGCTTCTACTACACCGCCAAGAAGAACTCGCGCACCATGACCGACAAGATGGTCAAGAAGAAGTATGACCCGGTCGCGCGCAAGCACGTCGAATTCAAGGAAGCCAAGATCAAGTAAGCGCTGAATACAGCTGCTGACGGATTTTGAACGGGGCCCTTTCGGGCCCCGTTTTCTTTTGACCTCTCCCCGCTCTTGCGCGGGGAAAGGTCAAGCAACAAGCCCGGCCCAATTGTTTCAATTTGAGCGATCTGCGCAGCGCCGTGTTTACCCTGCCACAACTATGGCGGGCACGCGCCGCCGATTGAAACGGTCTTCAAGTTCATTCGTGCGACAAGCCGGTATTATTCGACGCAATTGATTTGTACCGGGAGCGACCCTTGTCTTTCCGCGACACAGACACGACGGCTGGCCAGTTCACGTCTGCGGTGTCTCTGGCGGGCGTCTTCGTCCGCTACGCATTCTATTTTTTCGGAATGATTGTCTTCGGGCTCATCGCCTTCGGGGTGATCTGGCTGTGGGGCAATCGCGTCCAGGTGGTGCAGGACAAGCCGGCCTTCAGGATCACTGACGGCAGCTACACCCGGTTGCCCGTCACCTCCGACATCGTCAGCAGCGGGTTGCTTGGCCGTGTCGAGATCATGCAATACGGCACTTTGCAGACCAGCACGACGGGTCTTGCGATGGCGATCTCGTTTCCGCCGTCTGGCAGCATTCAGACGCCGCCCGGACTTGATCTGCGCAATGCGAGATTGCTGCGCGACGTGAACTATCAGACGCTCTCGACGCATTACGATCTCGAGACCCGCTACGGCCCCGTTCACGCCGTGGAAATGCGCATCCAGGTCGACGGCCGCTGGAAACAGTGCCTCGCCTTCAGCTCGCGGTTCGATACGAGAGCTCTGTATATGGCCGGCTGGACCTGCGATGCCACCGGCAGCAAGCCGGGCGCTGACGCCCTCGCCTGCACGCTCGACAAGCTCGTGATCGACAAGCAATTGCCAACAAAGGAAGCCGACGCATATTTGCGGCCACGCATGAGCCGGCCGGCTTATTGCAGCGCCCGACTGGTCACGCAGACTTTCGATACGGGATCGCGCCCGATCTCGCCGCCGTCGCGATGGTCGCAGCCGTCAGCGCGAACGCGTCTCTGATAGTAACTTAGGCGGCCGCCGCGACCACGCGGTTGCGGCCGTCATGCTTGGCGCGATACAGCGCCACGTCGGCACGCTTGAGTACGTCGGCGACGGGCTCGCCCTTCTTCTCCAGCGTCGACAACCCGATCGAGATCGTGACCTCGATGCGCTTGTTGCCCTTGTCGATGGAGAACGGCTCGCCGGCGATCGAACGACGCAGACGCTCGGCCACCATGCTGGCGACATGCATGTCGGTCTCGGGCATGACGATGACGAATTCCTCGCCGCCGTAACGGCAGGCCAAATCGATGCCACGGATCGACTTGCGGATACGCACGGCGAATTCGCGCAGCACGTCGTCACCGCAGTCGTGACCGTGGGTGTCGTTGATCGACTTGAAGAAGTCGATGTCGAGCATCATCAGCGCCAGCGGCTTGCCGCGGGTGGCCGCCTGCTCTGCCAGTGTCTCCAGATGGCTTTCCATATAGCGCCGGTTATGCAGCCCGGTGAGCCCATCTGTGATCGCGGCTTCGATGGAGTGCTGCACGTTGTCGCGCAGATGATCGGTATAACGGCGACGGCGCACCTGCGTGCGGGCGCGGGCCAGCAATTCGTTCTTGTCCACCGGGCGCATCAGGTAATCGTTGACGCCGATCTCGAGACCGCGCAGCAGCCGAGGATTGTTATCGGCATCGGCAATCGCGAGAATCGGAATCTGCCGCGTACGCTCCAGCGAACGCGCCTGGCTGCACAGCCGCAATCCGTCGTAATTCTCGAGGCTCAACGAGACGATGAGCAGATCGTAATTGCCCTCGGCGGCATGAAACAGCGCCTCGGCCGGATTGGGTTCGACATCGACGGTGTGTTCGGCCGACAGGACCGGCGCCAGCCGCTCATAGGACGATGGACGATCGTCGACCAGCAGGATGCGTCCGCCCACACCCAGATCAGACACGGCGCTGCGCTCGGGCGCCTGCACGCCGATTTCCAGCGAGGTGATGGCGCGCATGCGCAGCTCATCGGTCATCATCTTCAGACGCGTCAGCGAGCGCACGCGCGCCACCAGCACAGCATCGGCGACAGGCTTGGTGAGGAAGTCATCGGCGCCGGCCTCGAGACCGCGCACGCGATCCGACGGCGAATCCAGCGCGGTGACCATGACCACCGGAATGAAATGCGTCTTCGGATTGGCCTTCAGGCGACGGCAGACCTCGAAGCCGTCCATGTCGGGCATCATGACGTCGAGCAGGATCAGGTCGCATTCGGAACGCGCGCAGACTTCCAGCGCCTGTGCGCCGTTGGACGCGGTGATGACGTCGAAATACTCCGCCGAGAGACGGGCTTCCAGAAGCTTCACGTTGGCGGGGATGTCATCGACGACAAGAATACGCGCTGACATATAGGGAACTCCCTAACCGATAAACCGACGCACGGTTTCGATAAATTTTCCGACCGAAATGGGCTTTGACAAATAGGCTTCGCAGCCGCCTTCGCGGATACGTTCTTCGTCGCCCTTCATGGCGAAGGCTGTGACGGCGACGACGGGGATCATGCTGATCGCAGGATCCTTCTTGATCCAGCCGGTCACTTCGAGACCGGAGACCTGCGGTAGCTGAATATCCATGAGAATGAGATCGGGGCGGAGCGAGCGGACAAGATCGAGCGCTTCATAGCCATTGCTCGTGCCGACAGTCTGGTAGCCATGGGCTTCCAGAAGGTCACGGAAGAGCTTCATGTTGAGCTCGTTATCCTCCACGATCAGGACGGTTTTTGCCATCCGCCCTCCAATCCCGAATCCGAGCGCTCTTGTTTCGCGGGACATCATTGCCCTGCGTCACCGGCCATGTGATGTCCGAAGCGAACTTCCAAATTCACTTCGGCCACCCCGCCGAAGTGCCCGTGTACCGCGCGTATCCACCAACTGGAATCGCCCCGGTGACTCGGGCATGATGATTTAAAATAGAGACGATAAGTTACGGAAAGGCAAACACGCGTGATGAAAAAGCCCCAGCGCCACCCCAGCGAAGTCGCTGAAATCGTTGCGATTCAGGCGCTGTCCTTCGTTGCCGGTGAACCCGAGCGGCTGGGCCTGTTCCTGTCCGAGAGCGGAATCGGTCCGGAGACTCTCCGCTCGGCTGCAAAGGACCCGCAGTTCCTCGTCAGTGTGCTCGATTTCGTGCTGCGCGACGACGAGACCGTGCAGGCCTTCGCTGCCTCCTCACAGTTGCATCCGACCACCATTGCCGCCGCGCGTCAGGCGCTGGGCGATCCCCGCACGGAGCGCGACATCCCGTGACCGCCTCCCCGTCAGAGCTGAGCGGACCGCACTGCTTCTGCCGGGATTGCCTTGTGGATCTGGATGTTCGCGTCAAGCGCTGCACCGCCTGCGGATCGCCGCGCCTCGTGCGGCACCGCGCACTGCCGTCGCTGACGCTGGCGCATATCGACTGCGATGCCTTCTACGCGACCGTCGAGAAGCGTGACAATCCCGATATCCTCGACCAGCCCGTCATCATCGGCGGCGGCAAGCGCGGCGTGGTATCCGCGGCCTGCTATATCGCGCGCACCTATGGCGTGCGTTCGGCGATGCCGATGTTCAAGGCGCTCGATCTCTGCCCCGACGCCGTCGTGGTGCGACCCGACATGGCGAAATACGTTCGCGTCGGCCGCGAGGTGCGCCATGCCATGCAGGCGTTGACGCCGCTGGTCGAACCACTGTCCATTGACGAAGCCTTTCTCGATCTCTCAGGCACGCAGCGCGTGCACGGCATGATCCCGGCCAAGGTACTGGCGAAATTCGCTGCCGATATCGAACAAACTGTCGGCATCACTGTCTCGGTCGGCCTGTCGGTGAACAAGTTCCTCGCCAAGATCGCCAGCGATCTCGATAAGCCGCGCGGCTTCGCAACGCTCGATCAGGAAGACGCCGTGGCGATGCTGGCGGACAGGCCCGTCAACTTTATCTACGGCGTTGGACCTGCGACCGCAGAGAAACTCTCGCAGCGCGGTTTTCGCAAGATCAGCGATCTGCAGCGCGCTGACGAGACCGACCTGATGAAACAGTTTGGCGGCGAAGGCCGCAGGCTGTGGCGTCTCGCGCGAGGCATCGACGATCGCCTCGTCGTCGCCGATCGCGGCGCCAAGACGATTTCGAATGAGACGACGTTCAACGAAGACATCCGCGACTTCGCCACGCTGGAAAAGATCCTGTGGCGGCTGTCGGAAAAGGTCTCGTCACGGTTGAAGAGCAGCGAATTGTCAGGCACGACGGTGACGCTGAAACTCAAGACCGCGGATTTCCGCCAGCGGACCCGCTCGCAGTCGATCCAGTCGCCGACGCAGATGGCGGCGCGTATCTTCGATATCAGCCGCGAGATGCTGGCCAAGGAAATCGACGGCACCGCCTTCCGCTTGATCGGCACCGGCGTCAGTGCCCTCAAGCCGGGCGCGGAAGCCGGCGACGACAATATGCTCGACCGCCGCTCGTCTCATGCGGAACGTGCGATGGACGCACTGAAGAAGAAGTTCGGCAATGCCGCGGTGATCCGCGGTATCGCCTATGACGGGCCGGAGAAGCCAAGGACATAATCCCCATAGGGATTGCGAACTTGTGATTGTGCCCGGGCTTCCCACGCTGTGGTGGCCGTGAGATGGTCGAATATGGATCTTTGTCGACTCCTGAAATTCTTTCTAGCGATTGTCGTGACCATCGGCCTCTCGGTGGCGCCGGTGGTGACTCCGGCGGCTGCCAAGGGGCCGTCGGCCACGATGACCGACATGTCGGCGATGTCCGAAGACATGCCCTGCTGCCCATCCGAACCGAAGAGTAAGGATTGTCAGGACTGTCCGCTTCTCGCGATTTGCGTGTTGAAAGCCGCCCAGGCGGGGCCCTCCCTGGCACCACCCCTGACCGTTCGCCACGCCGTCCGAACGTACCACTCGGTGCTGAACGACGTGTTTGCCGATGGTATCAACCGCCCACCTCCAGACCACCCTCCTCGCATTTCGATCTGAGCGGCGCTGAGCGCCGTCGCTGCCGCGTGCCCCTGGCGCGCGGATGACGCATGCCGTTCGCGGCACATCAGATTCAATCGAGGATACCAAACCATGAAGACGTCTAACTCCCCGCGCGCCTTCCGGGCTGCGTTGATCGCTGTCGCTTTGGGCAGCGCAAGCACGGCTGCACTGGCTGACATCAAGGACTACACGTTCGAGCTCGTCGATCAGTCCGTTCAGGCCGGCCCCGACAAGATCATCACCGTCCGCCTGATGAACACCAGGACCGGCAAGCCCGTGCCGGATGCTGTCATTTTCGCAACCCGTCTCGACATGGCTCCTGACGGTATGCAGGAGATGGCCACCAAGGTCACCCCGGTATCAGGGGCCGAGCCCGGCACCTACAAGTTCAAGGCCACTTTCGGAATGGCCGGTCGCTGGCAGCTTTCTCTGGGCGCCAAGGTGCAGGGAGAAACCGGCTCCGTCGAGAACAAGCTCGTCATCACGGCGCAAAAATGAACCGCGCTGTTTTAGCTGGTACCGCCGCCGCGTTCATCGCCGCGGCGGTAGGTGGATTCATCGTCGCGCAGCGGCCGTTGACGCACGCCCTCGCTTTGGTCACCCCCGTCGATGCGCAGGAAGCCCGCGCGCCTATCTACTATCAAGATCCGGACGGAAAGCCGGCTTACTCGCTGACGCCGAAGAGAACGGCATCAGGTCGCGACTACCGCGCCGTGCCCGCCGGAGCCGATGTCAGCTTCGAAGACCTCGCGGAGACCATGCCGATGCCCGAGCCAATGTCGGCGGGCACCGGCATGAGCCGCAAGATCAAGTATTACCGCAATCCGATGGGGCTGCCGGACACGTCGCCAACGCCGAAGAAGGACTCCATGGGGATGGATTACATCCCGGTCTTCGACGGCGACGATTCCGACGATGGATCAGTCAAGCTCTCTCCGGGCAAGATACAGCGCACGGGCGTGAAGTCCGAGCCAGCCGCCAGGCGGGTGATCCGGACGACGATCCGCGCACCCGGCACGATCCAGCTCGACGAGCGGCGCATCTCCGTGATCTCGATGCGCGCGGAAAGCTGGGTGCAGAAGGTTGCCGATGTCACCACCGGCACGAAGGTCCGCAGCGGACAGCCCCTGATGGATATCTACAGCCCCGCGATCTCGTCCGCTGCGGCGGAATATGTCGCCACCATCACGTCGAAGACGACGGGCAGCGACGGACTGTATGGGCGCGGGTCGCGTCAGCGGATCATGAATCTCGACGTTCCGGAGACGGTGATTGCCGAAATCGAGAAGAACCGCATCGTCCCGATCTCCATCGCGTGGGCCGCACCGCGGGACGGCATCGTTCTCGAACGCAACGCCATCGAAGGGATGCGGGCGCAACCCGGCGACATTCTCTTTCGTATCGCCGACACATCGCTCGTCTGGGCGATGGTCGATGTCGCGGAGCGCGATCTTGGAGCCATCTCCGTTGGGCAGCCGGTGAACGTCCGGACGCGCAGCCTCTCCGGCAGGCAGTTTTCAGGCAAGATCAACGTGATCTACCCGCAGGTCAATCGCGAGACCCGGACGACACGCGTCCGTATCGAACTCACGAACACCGATCTCGCTCTGCTACCTGACATGTATATCGACGCTTCGATCGAGACCGGAAGTATGGATCCGGTGGTATCCGTCCCGGAAAGCGCTGTGATCGACACCGGCACCCGGCAATCGGTGTTCATTGACAAAGGACAGGGCCGCTTCGAACCGCGCCGCGTCGAACTCGGTCGTCGCGGCGACGGCTATGTCGAAATCCGCGAGGGGGTCGCAGACGGCGAACCAGTCGTCATTTCGGCCAATTTCCTGATCGATGCAGAAAGCAATCTGAAGGCCGCGCTGAAGGGCTTTTCCGACGCGAGGAGCCCGCAATGATCGCCCGTATCATCGCATGGTCGGCGCGCAATCTGCTGCTGGTGTTGTTCGGCACGGGGTTCGCCGCAGCCGCTGGCATCTACGCGCTGGCGCATCTACCGCTCGACGCCATCCCGGATCTCTCCGACACGCAGGTGATCGTTTATACCGAGTATCCCGGCCAGGCGCCGCAGGTGATCGAGGATCAGGTCACCTATCCGTTGACAACGGCAATGCTCACGGTGCCGAAGTCGAAAGTGGTGCGCGGATTCTCGTTCTTCGGCGTGTCGTTCGTCTATGTCATCTTCGAAGACGGGACCGACATCTACTGGGCCCGATCGCGCGTTCTCGAATTCCTAAACGGAGCCACGTCCCGCCTGCCTGCCGGCGTCACGCCGACGATGGGCCCCGACGCCACCGGCGTCGGTTGGGTCTATCAATACGCGGTGATGTCCAAGGAATTGAACCTTGCCGATACGCGGGCGATCCAGGACTGGAATCTGAAGTTTGCGCTCGCCAAAGCCGAAGGCGTCGCCGAAGTCGCCAGCGTCGGTGGCTTCGTCAAACAATATAACGTCGTGCTCGATCCGCTTCGGATGCGCGACCTCGGCATCACGATGCAGAAGATGCGCGATGCCATCCGCGCCAGCAACGCCGATGTCGGCGGTCGCACGGTGGAGCTGTCCGAATTCGAATATGTCATCCGCGGCAAGGGCTATCTGAAGTCGATCAACGACCTCGGCAATGTCGTGCTCAAGACGAACAACGGCACGCCGGTCCTGCTCCGCGATGTCGCGCGCGTCGAACTGGGCCCCGACGAGCGGCGTGGCATTACCGAACTGAACGGCGAAGGCGAAGTCGCCAGCGGCATCGTGCTGCAGCGCTTCGGTGTCAACGCGCTCGATGTCATCGAGAACGTCAAGAAGCGCTTCAAGGAGATCGCCAGCAGTCTGCCGAACTCCGTCGAGATCGTTCCGGTTTACGACCGCTCGAACCTGATCAACGCCGCCATCGCCACGCTCAAGCACACGTTGCTGGAGGAAAGCGTTGTCGTCGCATTGGTCTGCATTTTATTCTTGCTGCATGTCCGCAGTGCCCTGGTTGCGATCCTGATGCTGCCGGTCGGCGTGCTGATGGCGTTCGGTGCCATGAAGTTGCTCGGTCTTGGCTCCAACATCATGAGTCTCGGCGGCATCGCGATTGCCATAGGCGCCATGGTCGATGCCGCCATCGTCATGATCGAGAACGCCCACAAGCATCTCGAACGCGCGGATCCCGGCAAATCACGTGTCGAGGTCTTGATCGAGGCAGCCTCCGAAGTCGGCCCGGCGCTGTTCTTCAGCCTGTTGATCATCACCGTGTCGTTCATGCCGATCTTCACGCTGGAATCCCAGGAAGGACGTCTGTTCAGCCCTCTGGCATTCACCAAGACGTTTTCGATGGCAGCCGCCGCCATCCTGTCGGTGACGCTGGTCCCGGCCCTGATGATCATCTTCGTTCGCGGCAGGATCGTTCCGGAACACAAGAATCCGATCAACCGCTTTTTGATCTGGGTCTACCGGCCTGTCATCACTGTCGTGATGCGCGCGAAGACGCTGGTCGTCCTGCTCGCGCTCGCCATTCTCGCGGCGAGTGTCTGGCCGGCACGTCAGCTCGGGACCGAGTTCATGCCCAGTCTCAACGAGGGCACGCTCATGTATATGCCGACGACGCTGCCGGGCATCTCCGTCACCAAGGCCGGCGAGCTGCTGCAAATGCAGGACAGGATCGTCCGGTCGTTTCCGGAGGTCGCTTCGGTCTATGGCAAGGCGGGGCGCGCTGCCACGGCGACTGATCCGGCGCCCTCCGAAATGTTCGAGACAATCGTCAACCTCAAACCGAAGGAAGAGTGGCGATCCGGTCTCACGGTCGATGGACTGATTGCCGAGATGGACAAGGCGCTGCAGTTTCCGGGTGTGTCGAATGCCTGGACCATGCCGATCAAGGCCCGCATCGACATGCTGTCGACAGGCATCCGCACGCCCATCGGCGTGAAGGTGATCGGCACCGACCTCGTCGAGATCGACCGGCTTGCCAAGCAGATCGAGCAGGTGCTCAAGACGGTACCGGGCACGTCATCGGCCTATGCCGAGCGCGGTATCGGCGGCTACTATCTCGATGTGACGCCGGATCGTGAGGCATTGGCGCGCTACGGCATCATGATCCAGGACGTCCAGGACGTGATCGGAACCGCGCTCGGCGGCCAGACGGTGACGACGACCGTGGAAGGCCGGCAACGCTTCACCGTCAACATGCGGTACTCCCGCGACCTCAGAGACAGCCCACAGGCCATCGCCAGCGACGTGCTGGTGCCGATGCCCGGAGGTGGTGCGGTCCCGCTCGGCGAAGTGGCCAAGATTGCGCTCGCGAGAGGGCCGACGTCGATCCGGACGGAGAACGGACAGCTGGCCACCTACATCTATGTCGATATCCGCGACCGCGACCTCGGCGGCTACGTGGCCGACGCGCAGCGCGCGGTCCAGGCGAGCATTCAATTTCCGCCCGGCTACTACGTGATGTGGAGCGGCCAGTACGAATATCTTGAACGGGCTACGGCGCGCCTGAAGATCGTCGTGCCGGTGACGCTGTTGATCATCTTCCTGTTGCTGTATCTGAACTTCCGGTCGATCACCGAAACGATGATCGTCATGCTGTCGCTGCCGTTCGCGCTGGTCGGTGGCCTCTGGCTGATGTGGTGGCTGGGCTTCAACCTGTCGGTTGCCGTCGTTGTCGGCTTCATTGCGCTGGCCGGCGTTGCCGCCGAGACCGGCGTGGTGATGCTGATCTATCTGAACCAGGCATTGGCCGCGATCCAGGCCCGACGGGACATTGAAGGACGACCGCTGACGCGCAACGACCTGTACGACGCCATCATGGAAGGAGCGGTCGAACGCGTCCGTCCCAAGATGATGACGGTGGTTGCCATCATGGCGGGCCTGCTGCCGATCATGTGGAGCACCGGCACCGGCTCGGAGATCATGCAGCGCATCGCGGTGCCGATGATCGGCGGCATGATCTCGTCGACGCTGCTGACACTGATCGTGATCCCGGCGATCTATGCCATCGTTAAGGGCTATCGGCTGCCCCAGTCCGGTTTGATCCCGGCAGAAGGGATAGTGCCCGTGACCAGATAGCCGGAGCCTGCAGGACGTGTTCGGACTCAGCCGAACACGTCCTGCAACTGTCCGTCCTTGATCACATCCACGCCGTCGAGCGTGATCGTCGTCTTGAAGATCGGCAGATCGAAATGGCCGGCGGTGTAGCGCCCGGCGAATTCATTGGCGCCGGTGGAGAACAGGAAGTTGCCGGCCACCGCGCGGATTTCCGTGCCGTTGGTGTCGCGCTGGTCATACATCTGCAGCGCCTCGTAGCGTGCATTGGGATTCATGCCCCAGCCCACATGCGACACGGCATAGGCCTCGCGGTCGCCCCAGGCGGCGAGATAGCGCTTCATCATCTCGGCGTCGGCGCCCTCGCCCGTCAGCTCGGTGAGATAGTCGTCCTTGAACAGCATCCGCACCGGCGATGTCAGATAGCGCTTGAAGGTCAGGTTGATATCGCCGGCATCCATCACCACCGTGCCGTTGATGGTCTTGCTCTTCGGGAAGCTCACGACGATTCCGCCCGGCCAATGCGCCAGCGTGCCCGGTTTGTCGGTCCAGCCCCAGACGCCGACGGTGGCGGCGCCTTCCATGTTGACGTCCAGATCGGTGCCCGCCTTCGACGTCACCTTCATGTGCTTCGTGCCGCGCAGCATCTTCGCCGCCGCGCGCACGCGCTTCTCGAGCGCCGAGTCCGGCACCATGCGCTCGAGCGCCTCAGGGTGTTCATTGGAAATATTGAGAATGCGTGCGCCGGCCTTGAGGATGTCAGGCGTCTCCTTGGCATGCATGAGGCCTTCGACGGTGCAGTCCACCACGAAGCCCGCTTGCTGCAATGCTGAGACCACCGGACCGAGCTGCTGGATCGCCTCTGATGCGCCGGTGGAGCGGATCGGAACGACCTGCTTGTTGCGCGGCGTCGGCACCACGACATGGAACGGCTTTGCACCCATGCGCAGCAATGCCAATTCGGCAATGTGGACATTCAGCGCGCGCGATTGCGTCTCGGAGAGGATGGCGGCAGTGTCGCCGGGCTTGACCGCGCAGCGTTCGAAGATCTCGCAGAATGCGTCGATCCATTTCGCCTCGATGCGATCCGCCAGCATGCTGTTTCTCCGTGTTTTAAAGCGATTATGGTTGGATGATAGGCGCGGCCATGTTATATGAAAAGGAATATTTTTAATCTTGAAGGACAATCCGGCGCTGTATTTTGGGCAGTCCGGGGTGTCGCGGAGCGGCGAATTCCATGGCTTCCGACAAGACGGCGTTTGACAAGCCAGCACAGGACAAGGTCGCGGACGACAAGCTCCTGGACAAGGCGCAGCCGGTCAACCCCGCGACGTTTCGTCAGGCGCTGGGTCAGTTTCCCACCGGCGTCACCGTGGTCACCGCAACGACAGGCGATCATCCTGTCGGCATGACCGCGAATTCGTTCTCGTCGGTGTCGCTCGATCCGCCGCTGGTTCTGTGGAGCGTCGCAAAATCATCGCCGAGCCACGATCCCTTCGTCGAAGCGGACGCCTTCGCCATTCATTTTCTCGGCGCCGATCATGGCGAACTGGCCATGCGCTTCGGCCGCCGCGGCTCCGACAAATTCGCCGACATCGCCCATGAGCCCGGCATCACCGGCGCACCACTGATCGAAGGGCTCGCACCGATCTTCGAATGCAAGACCTGGGCGCGCTATCCCGGCGGCGACCACACCATTTTGGTCGGCGAAGTCGTGCGCTTCGTCGAGCGCAATCACGACCCCCTCGTCTTCCATTCCGGACAACTCCGCCGTATCGACAAGGCACAGCCCCGCGCCCCGGCGCTGGCCAGCAACAGTTTTGCACGCAGCTACCTGTCCTATCTGCTGGCGCGTGCCAGCTTCAACGTGTCGAGCTCGTTTCACGCGCGGCTGAAGGAATGGGACCTCACCGTACCGGAATGGCGCGTGCTGGCCTGCCTCGCCGATGTCGAAGGGCTCTCGGTCGGCGAGCTCGCCGCGATGGCGCTGATGAAGCAACCCGGCCTCACCAAGGTGCTCGACCGCATGGAGCGCGACGAGCTGTTGAAGCGCAAGAGCACCTCGAACGACCGCCGCCGCGTCACGCTCTACCTGACCGCTAAGGGTCGCGCGCGCGTCAAGCCCGTACAGAAGGCTGCGCTCGAACATGAGGCGGAACTGCTGAAGCGCTTCAACGACGACGAACGCGCGACCATCAAATATGCGCTGGATCTCCTGATCGACAGCGGCATGTCGGACGTGACGAGCGAGTAGCTTCCCGCTGGCAAAACGGAAATGGCCGGGCAAGCCCGGCCATGACGTCGTCACTGATGTCGCGCGGCGTTACTTGATCGGCGCGACGACCTTGCCCTTCAGCTCGGAGACGTCGAGCTTCTTCGGCAGCATTCCGGATTCGACATATGTGTCGAGCATCTTCTGGATCGCATCGAAATTCGGCGCGGCGCCCGGGTCGCGTGCGAAATCGTTGTCCTTGAGCAGATAGGTTTCCAGCACCGGGATCGGCGCTTTCATCACTTCGTTGACGACCTTCAGCGTTTCATCGCGATTGGCCAGCGCCTTCTGCATGCCGAGCGTCAGATCGCGCACATACATCTTGGCCAGTTCCGGATTCTTCTCGATGAAATCGGCACGGCAGGCTTCGAGGATGTGGACGATGCCGTCCTGCTGCTGCGACAGCGAGAACAGTTTGCGGGTGCCGCCCTTGGCTTCCATGCGCGCGGCAAACGGCTGATTCATCACGGCGGAATCGACACGGCCCGAACGCAGCGCCTCTTCCGAGAGTGCGAAGCCGACCTCAACCAGCTTGACGTCCTTGGCCGGATCGAGGCCGGCCTGCTTCAGGAGGATCGCCATCGGGCCATAGATGCCAGAGCCCAGCGTATTGATCGACATCGTCTTTCCCTTGAGGTCGGCGATGGTCTTGATCGGCGAATCGTCCTTCACGGCCCAATAGACCGAGAAACTGCCCGGCTTCTCGAACACGTGCTGCGCCACGATCGAAGCTTTGAGGTTGCCGCTCTGCACGCCCTGCGCCAGCGCCAGCACCGATTGCGTCGCGCAATCCAGCGCGCCGGCCGCAAGTGCCTGCGTCATCGGCGCGGTGCCCTGAAATTGCACCCACTCAATGTTGTATTTCTTGCCGAGATCCGCGAATTCCTGCGGACGCTTCATCATCCAGTATTTGGATTCTTCGGCCGGAATGGTCCAGCCAACCTTGATGGTTTGTTGGGCAAATGCCGAGCCACTGCTCAGCAACGCTCCAAGTGCGAGAGCCGCGACAACGCCACGCTTCGATGCGATCCGCTTCATCCTGAATTCCTCTGTTTTCAGCGATCCGGCCGCAGTCAGAAACGAATGCAATTCTCTTGCCGAAGCGCTCCCCACTCACAATTGTTTCATGCTTCAAATGATCGCGCAATATGCCTCGCTATGGGCTATATTGAAGCAGACTGGTTGGACTGCCAGCCCGGGAATTGATTCACCATGAGCAATGACTCCTTCTTCTCCGATCTCCTCGCATCCATCTCGGAACGCGGACGCACTCTGCTGCGGCTCGGTCCCGCCTCTGTCGATCCCAAACAGAATGCATCGGATTTGATCGAACTCTGCGCCGAGCTTCTATCCGGACGCGGCGAAGCGTCGGGCACGGTCCTCGCGCGTGGCGTGCTCGATCGCTACAAGAGTCTCGACGACGCCGGCCGCCTCGCCTTCTTCGAGAATCTCGCACAGAATTACGGTCCCGATCGTGACAGGCTCGAAAAGGCCATCGAGGCGTGGCGCGCCAAGCCCACCGGCGACATCTCCGGCGAATTGCATTTCGCATCCGAGCCACAGCGGCAGGAACTGTTTCGCCGGCTGAACCGCGCGCCCAACGCGACCAGCGAACTCGTGAAGATGCGTGAGGATCTTCTCGATCTGAAGGATGGTAACAAGAATCTCAACGCCGTCGATCGCGACGTCGTTCATCTCTTGGCATCGTGGTTCAACAGGGGATTTCTGGTGCTGCGCAAGATCGACTGGTCCACGCCCGCCAATGTGCTTGAAAAAGTCATCAAATATGAAGCGGTGCACGAGATCCACGACTGGGACGATCTGCGCCGCCGCATCGATCCCGTGGATCGCCGCTGCTATGCGTTCTTCCACCCCGCTTTGGTCGATGAGCCGCTGATCTTCGTCGAGGTCGCGCTGACCGAAGGCATTCCAGGCTCCATCGCGCCGCTGCTCGCGGTCGATCGCCAGCCGGTGCCGATCGCGCGCGCACGCACTGCGGTGTTCTATTCGATCTCCAACTGCCAGCGCGGACTCGGCGGCATTTCCTTCGGCAACTTCCTGATCAAGCAGGTGGTCGAGGAACTGCGCCGCGAATTGCCGAAGCTCGACACTTTCGTGACGCTGTCGCCGGTGCCAGGATTCATGAAGTGGCTCAAGAAAGCCGATGACCTCAACCTGTCCAACGAGGACCAGGCGCTGGTCGACATGCTCGCCGATCCGCTATGGGTCAACGACACGGCGCTGACGGCGCAGCTCAAGCCCGTGATGGAGCACCTGGCCGCACACTACTTCCTGAAAGCCAAGAGCCCGCGCGGCGGCCCGATCGATTCCGTCGCCCGCTTCCATCTCGGCAATGGCGCGCGGCTGGAGCGCATCGACTGGCTCGGCGACACCTCAGCCAAGGGCCTGCGCGAGTCGGCCAGCCTGATGGTGAACTATCTGTATCGTCTCGACGATATCGAGAAGAACCACGAAGCCTATGCCGATCACTACGAGATCGCGGCTTCGAGTGCAGTGAAGAAGCTGCTGAAGAGCGAAGGCGGCGGTGGACTGCGTTTACTGGACAGCATGCGGCTGTCGAGGGCGGAGTAAAACTCGAACACCAGTGACTGTCGTCCCCGCGAAGGCGGGGACCCATAACCTCCGAGTTTACAATCGGAACGCTATAGGTGCGACAAAGCCTTAATTTTATCGATCGTGGTTATGGATCCCCGCCTACGCGGGGATGACAGGTGAGAGGACGGAGCGAACAGCTCCTCCTCGTCAGCCCCCTCACTTACAAGGCTTGCTGTCCTTCACATTGAACTTGCTCATGGCGCCGCCGATGACGAAGTCATTATAGTCCAGCACCAGCGACCGCGAGACCCCGTTCTCATAGAGTTCAAATGACATCGCATAGACCGGCGTCTGTTCGCCGCCGTCGGAGGATTTGGCCGACTTGTCGTAATAGCTGACGGTGACCGGCCAGCGGGTCAGCTTCTTCATCCCATCATCGCCGGTCGAGGGATCGGGTTCGTTGACCTTGCGGTCGCCGGGGATCGCCTGCCCGATCACCGTGAGCGTGCTGTAGACTTTCTCGCCGGTGTCCGAGCCGTCATAGACATTCAGTTCCAGCACCGATTTGCTCTCGCGCGCGGCGGCAATAATGCGGTGAATCTGCTCGGTCGGGAATACGGTCGAACCATCCAGCGTGAAGGTCTTCGCCACCGGCTGCTTCAGCTTGACGGTGACGTGATCGCCTTCGCGCTCCGCCATGCCATCGACGGCGCTGACATCGCCGTCATTCATGCGGGTGTCGATCTTGAAGCGATAGCTCTTGCCGTCACCGGCTTCCCAGCTGGTGGAGCGCAGATCGCTCAAGGTGGTCTTGTCCTCGCCGCTGTTCAGCTCCGAGACCTGACGGAAATCCGATGTGTAGCCCTCGCAGGCACTGCCGGTAAAATTATAGAGAATGCGGCCGCTGGCGCTGTTCACGCTGGCATTGCCCCGCGACTTCAGCAGCTTCAGCTCATACAGCGCCTGATGCGCGACGAATGGCGTGCCCGCAGCGGGGGGCGCTGCAGAGGCCGACATCGGCGCCGCGAAGGCCGCCATGGTCAGTGCCAGCGAGGCAGCCTGGAATCGCGAAACGGGTGATATGCGGCGCATGAGGTTTCCCTGGATTCTGGAACTACAACAATAGAGAGCGCCTTATTGCGTCGCAACTACGGCCGCGCCGGATTGAGACTGCGTAAATGCCATATTCTGCAGCAAATCTTGCCAGAACCGCACTATTGCGGGGCGACCGGGTGTCGCCTGATCGTCACTTGCGCGGCGGCGCGGTATGGGTGAAACAGACAGTGCCTGAACCCTTTGGGGACTTTTGTTCGGGCACATCATCAATTGTTTGGGGAATCACGATGGCAGGAACGGTCGAGCAGAAACTTGCGGATCTGGGGGTCAAGCTTCACGAGCCGGTGAGCCCGGTAGCGAACTATGTCGGCTTCGTCCGCACGGGCAATCTGCTGTTCGTCTCCGGCCAGATCTGCATGGGCGCCGACGGCCAGCTGATCGCCAAGGGCAAGCTTGGCGCCGGCGTCACCCTCGAACAGGGCGTCAATGCCGCGCGCGGCTGCGCGATCAACATCCTGGCCCAGGTCAAGGCTGCGCTCGGCGATCTCGACAAGGTTGCCCGCGTCGTCCGTCTCGGCGGCTTCGTCAATTCGACGCCGGATTTCATCGACGCACCGAAGATCATCAATGGCGCATCGGACCTGATGGTCGCCGCCTTCGGCGACAAGGGCCGGCACTCCCGCGCCGCTGTCGGCGTCGCCTCACTGCCCGCCGATTGCGCGGTCGAGGTCGACGCGGTGTTCGAAGTCATCTGATACTGGACGCATTCAAGGACAATCCCGATGCGCGCACCTGACTGGCTCATCGCCCGGCCGGTCGCGCATCGTGGCCTGCATGATCGCACCCGCGGCATTATCGAGAACATGCCCGGCGCCATGCACGCAGCCATATCAGGCAATTTCAGCATCGAGACCGATGTGCAGCTCACCGCCGACGGCGAGGCGATGGTGCATCATGACGATGAACTCGGACGCCTGACCGAGGGCTTCGGCCCCCTGCTCGCGAAGACCTCCGCCGAACTCAAGCAGATCAATTTCAAGGACACGCCGGAGCGCATGATGTCGCTCGGCGATCTGCTCGCCCTGATCGATGGCCGCGTCGGGCTCGTGATCGAGATCAAGAGCCATTTCGACGGCGACCGCAAACTCGTGCGCCGCGTCGCCGAGCTTATCAAAACCTATCCCGGGCCCGTCGCCTGGATGTCGTTCGATCCCGACCAGGTTCTGGCGATGCGCGAGATCGCCCCCGAAATCCCGCGCGGCATCACCGCCCAGCGCACCTATGACGACGGCGAGTGGCTGACACTGACGCAGGCCCAGCGCGACGGCATGCGCCATCTCCGCCATGCGTTCCGCACCCGGCCGCATTTCGTCTCCTATTGGGTCAGGGACTTGCCGGCCCCGGCGCCCTGGATCGCCCGCAACCTGTTCGGCTGCGCGCTGCTGACCTGGACCGTGCGCACGCCGGAACAGCGCGCCATCACCGAGCGCTTTGCCGACCAGATGACGTTCGAAGGTTTCGCGCCGTAGCCTGAAGGCGTTGCGGCTGGGCCTTGAAGTGACGGGCGCAATGCACAATCTTAGGGGCGGTCACCGCGACGGTTGATCGCATATGACCGGTTCAAGTGATTGATGACGTCATCGGATATTACCCTCGAAGCAGTGGCGTCCATCAGCCAGATTCCGGCCACGGATTGGGATGCCTGCGCCACCGGCCATGCCGATCTCGGTGGCATTGAGAGCCTTGATACGCTGGCCCCGGCGGCCAACGGTTGCACCTCAAAAGCCAATTACAACCCGTTCGTGTCCCACGCCTTTTTCACGGCCGTCGAGAAATCGAACTCGGCCTGCGCGCGCACCGGCTGGGGACCGCGGCATCTGATCGCCAAGAGCGAGGGTCGCACCGTCGGTGTCGTGCCCTGTTATCTGAAATCCCATTCGCAGGGCGAATACGTGTTCGACCGCGGCTGGGCCGATGCCTATGAACGCGCCGGCGGGCAATATTATCCGAAGCTGCAGGCCTCGGTTCCGTTCACGCCGGCCACCGGCCCGCGCCTCTTGATCCGCGACGGCGTCGATGTGACCCGCGTCGGCGCGGCGCTGGCCGGAGGCCTCGTCGGCCTCTGTGAGGCCACCGATGCATCATCCGTCCATGTCACTTTCGCGCGCGAGAGCGAATGGCAATTCCTCGGCGCACGCGGCTTCCTGCAGCGCACCGACCAGCAGTTTCATTTCCGCAATGACGGCTACAGCAGTTTCGACGATTTCCTGGCAACGCTGAATTCGCGCCATCGCAAGGCGATCAAGCGCGAGCGCCGCGATGCGCTGGCCGCTGGCATCACCATCCATCCCCTCACCGGCAGCGACATTACCGAAGAAGCGTGGGACGCGTTTTTCGCCTTCTACATGGAAACCGGCTCGCGCAAATGGGGCCGGCCATATCTCACGCGCGAGTTCTACAGGTTGATCGGCGAAAGCATGAGCAACGATGTCGCGCTGATCATGGCGAGGCGCGACGGCAAGTGGATCGCCGGCGCCATCAATTTCATCGGTTCGGACACGCTGTTCGGCCGCCACTGGGGCGCCATCGAGCATCACCCGTTCCTGCATTTCGAGGTCTGCTATTATCAGGCCATCGACTTCGCCATTCGCCACAGATTGAAGACGGTCGAGGCCGGCGCCCAGGGCGAACACAAGATCGCGCGGGGCTATCTGCCGCAAACCACCTATTCGGCGCATTACATTGCCGATCGCGGACTGCGTCAGGCTGTCGGCGAATATCTTCAGCGCGAGCGCGAATATGTCGCGGAGGCCGTCCGCGAATTGACCGAGGCCGGCCCGTTTAGGAAGAGCGACGAGCAGGATTAAGCCGTCTTGACCGGCTCCCCTCTGGCGGCGACAGTCGCCCAAATTCTCCGGAGGATTCCATGACCGCGTATGACCCCAACAACATCTTCGCCAAGATCCTGCGCGGCGAATTCCCCTGCTACAAGGTCTATGAGAACGACCACGTGCTGGCGTTCCTCGACATCATGCCGCGTTCCCCCGGCCATACGCTGGTGATCCCCAAGGCGCCTGCGCGCAATATCTTCGACATCACGCCGGACGACTACGCCCATGTCATCCGCGCCGCCCACAAGATCGCCGCCGCCTGCAAACAGGCCTTCAAGGCCGACGGCATGACCGTCGCACAATATTCCGAGGCTGCAGGCGGCCAGGTGGTGTTTCACCTGCACATGCATGTGATGCCACGCCACGACAATATCGGCCTGCTGCCGCCGGCGTCGCGCAAGGAAGATCCGAAGGTGCTGGAAGACAACGCGACGAAGCTGATCGCGGCACTGGCGGCGTTGTAGCGTCAGACACCGTCCTCATGGTGAGGAGGCGCCCATCTCGGGCGCCGTCTCGAACCGTGATTGAGTTTGCGGTCATCCTTCGAGACGCGACCAAGAGGTCGCTCCTCAGGATGAGGGCAGAGAGCGGGCCGCCGAGCCCTACTCCGTCTGAAAGTCCCCCGGCTGCGGCGGCGCCAGCGGCGTGAATTCGCAGCGGTCCGGCTTGACGTCCAGCAGCGGCGTCTCGTCAAGACAATCGAGTCCGCGCACCAGCACGGTCGATCCCTCGATCCCCACCAGCTTCACCATCGACGTGCCGAGCGGGTTCGGCCGCACCGGCGTCCGCAACGAAAAGATGCCGCGCGCATTGCCGTCGTTCTTGGGGCTCTGCAGCACCAGGTCGCGGCGCGACAGATGCAGCCAGTAGATCACTTCGAGATGTTTGTAGAGATCGAGGTCCTTCAGCCCCGGCACCCACGGCTCGAAGATTTCGAGCCGGCACACCGGCCCGTCATGGCGGCCCTGCCGCGGCGTTTCCAGCCGCGACGTCCAGGGCGTGCGGATACGCCCGATATAGACGAGGCCCGCATGGTTCGGCTTCGGTGCATCGACGGCGAGTTCGCCGGCGCGGATTTCACTCTCACGAACCATTGGTCACCGTTCTTGCATCCTGTCGATCAATCCAGCGAGATATTCTGCGCCTTGATCACCTTCGACCACCGCGCCCGATCTTCGTCAACGAATTCATTGATCTCCCTGACCGTCTTCGGTCGCAGCACGGGGAAGCCGATCTTTTCCAGCGAGGCGCGGAACGTATTGTCGTTCAGGGCGCGGTCCATGCTGGCCATGACCGTCTTCACGACATCGTCCGGCAGTTTCGACGAGCCTGCAAGACCAAACCAGACGCCGACCTGATAGTCGGGGTAGCCGCTCTCGATGACGGTCGGCACGTCAGGCAGATCGGGACTGCGTTCTTTCGAACTGACGCCGAGCGGCCGCAGCAACCCGGCCTTCACAGGCGGCAGCGCGGTGGAGAGCGTATCGAACATCACCTGGATATTGCCGGAGAGCAGATCGGTCAGCGCTGGTCCCGCGCCCTTGTAGGGCACATGGGTCATGTCGACGCCGGCGATCTGCTTGAACATCTCGCCCGCCAGATGAATCGTGCCGCCGGTGCCGGCCGAACCAAAATTCAGCTTTCCCGGATTGGCCTTTGCGTAAGCCACGAATTCCTTCACCGTCTTGGCCGGCACGGACGGATGCACTTCCATCACCACGGGCAGGTCAGTGACCACCGTCAGCATCCGCAGATCCTTCTGCGGATCGTAGGACAGCTTTTTGTAGAGCAGTGGGTTGAGCACCATGATGGATGCAGCCGTGACAAACAGCGTGTAGCCATCGGGTTCTGCACGCGCGACCGCTTCGGCGGCAATGGCGCCTTGTGCGCCCGGCTTGTTCTCGACGATCGTCGTCTGCTTGAGATCGCGCCCGAGATAATCCGCCACCAGACGCGCAAGCACATCGGTCGGACCGCCCGCCGCATAGGGCACCACGAGTTTTATCACGCGCGTCGGATATTCCGCCGCGCGGGCAAGCGGCGCAGTGACGGCCATCGCCGTGATGACGAGGCCGGATACCATGGCGGAATGCACGCGAAATCTCATATCGTCTCCCAACACATTGTTTTTAAGTTGGGCGAAGACTATCGCGTTCACGCAGTCATACAAGGCCGATACAGCCTGACGCTGTCGCCTATCACCCGAGGATGTATTTGCCGGTGACCATCACCAGCTCACCGCATGCGACGCCGAGAAAGATCGAACGCCGGAAAGCGACAAAGACGACAAGGCCAACAGCGACCGCACCATAGCGCAACGGCGGCGGAACGCTCGCGAGTGCGCCGGGTGGCACGACGAGGATTTGCGCGATAACACCGGCGAGGATCGCGGTGGCCACCGCCCTCACCCAGATCAGGATCTCGGACTCTTCATCGACACCACCGCCGAGCCACAGGCCAAGCATGCGCCAGACTTCATTGGGCAGGAAACCCGCCAGCAGCAGCACGAGGAGCGCGTGCCAGTCGCCGATGAAGTCGCTCATCGCCGCCTCCAGCGATGCACGCCATAGGCGATGGTCCCGGCGGAGACGCCTGATATCAGGATGTCGACGCCGGTGTTGAACAGCGACACGACAGGAAACAGCGCGAGACCGAGCACGAGTGCGACGACATCGGCGAGCTGCTTGCAGTTGCGCGCCGTCGACAGCAGGAACGCCAGCGGGGTCAGCAGCAGGATCGCCGCGCCGAACAGCGGCGGCAGATTGGCCGCGAGGTGATAACCGATGAAGGTCGCGGTCAGCGACGACAGCACAAGTCCGAGGCCGAGGCCGTTGACGAAGGCGATGCGTCGCTCGCGCGGTACCAGCGGCATCAACCGGAAGCATTCCACCCACAGCGTCACCGCGATGAAATGCGACGGCAGGATCAGTTGCCGCTTCTTCGTGTCCGGCATGCGCAGCATCGGCAGCACGGACACCACCATGGGAAACAGGCGGATCGCACTCACGGTGACCGCGAGCGCTGCCTGGATCACTGTGGCGCCAGAGCCGAGCGCGACAAGAAGAATAATCTGTGCTGGGCCGGCCCAGACGAACAATGTGCTGGCCAGCGCCCAGAACAGGCTGAAATGCGTATCATGGGCCAGCGCGCCGATGCCGACATAGGTCGCAAACAACACCAGCGTCAGGATAGTCGTGGTGATCGACCGCATGCCGTAAAGGAAGGCCGCTGCACTGCCCTGCCATCTCGATGAATCCAGTGCAGGAAGCGCCACGAGTGCTTGTTTCTTCTTGGTTGATCCGGCCTGTCATAGGCTGCCGAAAGCCGCCGGCGTCAAGAGGCGCCAATGCATGGGGTGGCCGCAATCACGCTCTGCCGTTGCGCAGTACCAGACAGCCCTGCCCGGCCCGGCGGATCTTGCCGCAGAGATCGTTGGCTTCGTCACGCGTGTCGGTCCCGATCCTCACCTGATAGAAGGTTCGCGTGCCACGGCTTCGGAACAGCGAACTCAGCAGATTGGGATCGCGTTCGCCGACCACCGAGCGCAAACGCAACATCACCCGTGCATAGGACATCAACGCACGATCACGATTGAAGCCCGCCGCCAGTTGCACACCCCACGGCCGCGCTTCGCCGAGCGTCACGCGCGCTTCCAGTTGCGTGACGAAGGGATTGGGCGCGCGTTGCAGCAGCGCCATCAATTCACGGCAGCTCGACGTCGCGGCACGCGGCGGCATCTTGCCGTTACGGCCCGCCGCCTGCCAGTCCTCGACCGTCGCGCCGGTGATCGCGGAGACGTAGTTGCGGGTCTCACCGGGCATGTATCCCTTGCCGTCGAGCCACTCCTGTACGCGGCGCGGTCCTGCATTATAGGCCGCAGCCGCGAGACCGAGATTGCCGAACTGGTTGCGCAGCTCATTGAGAAACTCCGCGGATTTCGGCAGCGCCTGCACCGGATCAAACGGGTCGAGCAGACGGCGCTCATTGGCCGTGCCCGGCATGAATTGCGCGATGCCCTGCGCGCGCTGGCCATTGCGCGTCACGGGACCCACAGCATCGGGCTGAAACCGGCTTTCCTGCCAGATCACACGGGCGAAGAATTCCAGCGGCAGGTCGTTGGCCCGCGCTGCGGACTCGATCATCAGACACATCGACTCGCGGGCAGCGCTGTCCCGCGCCAGATTGGGCTTCACCGGAGCCGTCATTGGCTGCATCCGGTCCGCGCCGGGCTTCGCCAGTTCGCTGACCGGGAGCTCTTCGGCGCATACGCCCGCAACCGGCGCAAGCAACAGCGCCGCGAGGCAAATCATCCGGCCGATGGTCCTTCGGAGCGCCATGCCTGATCCCACGCGGATCCCCCGCGCCTTGACAGCGAGACCCCAGCAGCTAGCTATGAATGAAAGACGGCAAAAGCGGGAGTGCAAACAATGGCCGACGCGCGCGACGACACATCCGGCTTTGCCAGCGACGACGATGTTCCGATCCAGTACATGGCCCGCACCCGCGCCTATTATCAGGCGATCGGCTATGACGTTCCTTATCGCTGGGCCCATCATATCGATGCGCCGTTCCAGCCGCTGAAGGGACCGCTGGCGCAGTCGCGCGTCGCCATCGTCACCACCGCAGCGCCCTTCGATCCCGCCAAGGGCGACCAGGGTCCGGGCGCGCTCTATAACGGCGGCGCCAAGTTCTATCAGGTCTATGACGGCGATACGTCGGTCGATCATGACCTGCGCATCTCGCACATCGCCTATGACCGCGTGCACACCACGGCGGACGACAGCGGCACCTGGTTTCCCCTGCCCGCCCTGCGTGATCTCGCGGCGTCCGGCCGCATCGGCAGTGTCGCACTGCGCTTCTACGGCGCGCCGACAAATCGCAGCCATCGCGTCACCCTCGAGACCGATGCGCCGGAGATCGTGAAACGCGCGAAGGCCGATGGTGTCGACGTCGCCGTCCTGGTGCCGAATTGCCCGGTCTGCCATCAGACCATCAGCCTGGTCGCCCGTGAGCTGGAGGCCAATGGCATCTCGACTGTGGTAGCGGGCTGCGCCAAGGACATTGTCGAACACGCGGCCGTGCCCCGTTTCCTGTTCAGCGACTTCCCGCTCGGCAATTCCGCCGGCAAGCCGCATGACAAGGCCTCGCAGGCGCAAACCCTGGAATTGGCCCTGCGCCTGCTGGAATCCGCCGTGGGTCCGCAGACCACCATGCAGTCGCCGCAGCGCTGGGCCAGCGATGCCGTCTGGAAGCGCGACTACAACAATGTCGCCCTGCTCAGCGCCGAGGAACTGGCACGCCGCCGGGCCGAATTCGACAAGCAGAAGGACATCGCACGCGGACTGCGCGAAACAGCGGCCTGAGCCCATCCTGAGGCCGATCACCCCGTCTTTCGGCGATCGCCCTTAACTTTGGTTTACGTTAAATCCGCTCAATCTACGCGAGAGCCTTCCCCGGCGGATGGAACTGCGTACAGTCCCCGCCTGCAACCTCAGGGGACATCAGGACATGGACGAGCGGCGCAAGAACGTCAGGGACAAGGTGATCTACGGTGCCGTCGCGTCCAAGGACCAGAAGGCCAAGGAATGTGTCGTGCGCGACATTTCCGAAGATGGCGCCCGCATCGAATTTAGCAGCGGCGCGCGGCTGCCGAAGGATGAGCTGACGCTCAACATCGCGCGAAAGGGCCGCTCGTTCCTCGCCAAGATCGTCTGGTGGCGCGACAACATCGTCGGCGTCGCCTTCACCGATCCGCCGGTGGAAAGCAAGGAAAGCTCTGACATCGAAGAGCGGCTGCGCAAGAGCGAGAAGAAGAAGCGCGAATTGCAGAAGCAGATCCAGAAGCTGCTGGGGCAGTAACGCGACCGCGGTCACGACCCGAATACCGGAAATGCAATTTACACTCCGTCATGCCCGGCCTCGTGCCGGGCATCCACGTCTTGGCCCGGATCAAAGACGTGGATGGCCGGGACAAGCCCGGCCATGACGGCGTTAGAACTAAAAACGGCCGGTGATCGCTCACCGGCCGTTTTTCATTTTTCAATCCGAACCAGGCTTACGCCTTTTCCAGCGGCCCCTTGGCCGAACCCGAGCCCTTGCCCGACTTCGGCTTCTTGGCGGCGCCGCGCTTCGTCGGCAGCTTCTCCGGCTTCGGCGTCACGGGACCATCGACGAATTCGAAGCCGATGCTTTCCTGCTCGACGCCGAGCACCGCCTCGTCCTTCTTCAGGATGACGCGGACATGGCCGCCATTCTTGAGCTTGCCGAACAGGAGTTCGTCGGCCAGCGGCTTCTTGATGTGCTCCTGGATCACACGACCCATCGGGCGCGCACCCATCTGCTCGTCATAGCCGTGCTGGATCAGCCAGGCCTTGGCGGGCTCGGACAGTTCGATGGTGACGTCGCGGTCCGCGAGCTGGGCTTCCAGCTGCAGCACGAACTTCTCCACCACCATGCCGATCACATCCGAATTCAGATGTGCGAAGGACACGACCGCATCGAGGCGGTTGCGGAATTCCGGCGCGAACTGCCGGTTGATCGCCTCCTGATCCTCGCCTTCCCGCTTGGCGCGGGTAAAGCCGAAGGCTGCACGCGCCATGTCGGCAGCGCCGGCATTGGTCGTCATGATCAGGATCACGTTGCGGAACGAGACCTGCTTGCCGTTATGGTCGGTCAGACGGCCGTGATCCATCACCTGCAGCAGCACGTTGTACAGATCCGGATGCGCCTTCTCGATTTCGTCGAGCAGCACCACGCAATGCGGATGCTGGTCCACGCCATCGGTCAGCAGACCGCCCTGATCGAAGCCGACATAGCCGGGAGGCGCGCCGATCAGGCGCGACACGGTGTGCCGCTCCATATATTCAGACATGTCGAACCGAATGAGCTCGACACCCAGTGAGGCTGCCAGCTGCTTCGCCACTTCGGTCTTGCCGACGCCGGTCGGGCCCGAGAACAGATAGGAGCCAATCGGCTTCTCCGGCTCGCGCAAGCCGGCACGCGCCAGCTTGATCGATGCCGACAGGGCCTCGATCGCCTTGTCCTGACCGAACACAACGCGCTTCAAAGTGGTCTCGAGATGCCGCAGCGTCTCGGCATCGTCCTTCGACACGCTCTTGGGCGGGATCCGCGCCATGGTCGCGATCGTGGTCTCGATTTCCTTGATGCCGATGGTCTTCTTGCGCTTGCTCTCGGCCACCAGCATCTGCGCCGCGCCCGACTCGTCGATCACGTCGATCGCCTTGTCCGGCAGCTTGCGGTCGTGGATGTAGCGCGACGAGAGCTGCACCGCAGCCTCGATGGCCTCATTCGTATACTTGAGCTTGTGATAGTCCTCGAAATACGGCTTGAGGCCCTTCAGGATCGAGATCGCATCTTCAATGGTCGGCTCATTGACGTCGATCTTCTGGAACCGGCGCACCAAAGCGCGGTCCTTCTCGAAGTGCTGGCGATATTCCTTGTAGGTGGTCGAGCCCATGCAGCGGATCGCGCCCGAAGCCAGCGCAGGCTTGAGCAGATTCGAGGCATCCATCGCGCCGCCCGAGGTGGCGCCGGCGCCGATCACCGTGTGGATTTCGTCGATGAACAGGATCGCATTCGGATGCGCTTCGAGTTCCTTGAGCACCTGCTTCAGGCGTTCCTCGAAGTCGCCGCGATAGCGTGTGCCGGCCAGCAGCGTGCCCATGTCCAGCGAGAACACGGTGGCCGCCGACAGCACTTCCGGCACGTCGCTGTCCACGATGCGCTTGGCCAGACCTTCGGCGATCGCCGTCTTGCCGACGCCGGCTTCGCCGACGAACAGCGGATTGTTCTTCTGACGACGGCACAGAACCTGGATCGCGCGGTTGATCTCGGCGGTACGCCCGATCACCGGATCGATCTTGCCGTCACGCGCCTTCTTGTTGAGGTTGACGCAATAGGTGTCGAGCGCCTCGCCCTTCTTCTTGGCCTCGTCGCCGTTCTTGGTCTCGGTCTCCTCGTCGACGCCGCGCACCGGCCGCGCCTCGGAAACGCCCGGCCGCTTGGCAATGCCGTGGCTGATGTAATTCACCGCATCGTAACGCGTCATATCCTGCTCCTGCAGGAAATACGCCGCATGGCTTTCGCGCTCGGCGAAGATCGCGATCAGCACATTGGCGCCGGTCACTTCTTCGCGACCCGACGACTGCACGTGAATAACGGCGCGCTGGATCACGCGCTGAAAACCGGCGGTCGGCTTGGCATCGTCTGCGCCATCCGTCACCAGGTTTTCGAATTCGGTTTCGAGATAATTGACCAAACTGCCGCGCAGCTTGTCGAGATCGACGCTGCACGCCCGCATCACCGCCGCGGCGTCGCTGTCATCCACCAGCGACAGCAGGAGATGTTCCAGCGTCGCATACTGGTGGTGCCGCTCGTTCGCAATCGAGAGCGCCCGATGCAGCGATTGTTCAAGGCTTTGAGAAAAAGTTGGCATTCCGCGTCCTCGTTGGCCCCCACCATCATGATCGTCGTTGCCGGGTCAGGCAACAAGAACCTTTCGCACATATAGTGATGTCTGATCGTGGTGAAAGGCTGGTTCCCGCTGCTTATTGTGACGTGTCCGCAGAACACGTCTGTTCATTCCAGCGCATTGTCACATGCGCCGTCGACGCAGAGCCGAACGAACCGCGTTCGACTCACATCAGTTCAATGCAAGACCCATTCCCAGTTTCCGGGAATTCGCGCGAGGCTACTTCTTTTCCATCACGCATTGCAAAGGGTGCTGGTGCTTGCGCGCAAAATCCATCACCTGCGTCACTTTGGTTTCGGCGATCTCATAGGTGAAAACGCCGCATTCCCCGATCCCATGATGATGAACGTGGAGCATGATCTGCGTCGCCGCCTCGGCGTCCTTCTGGAAGAATTTTTCCAGCACATGAACGACGAATTCCATCGGCGTGTAATCGTCGTTGAGGATCAGCACGCGATACAGGTTGGGACGCTTGGTCTTGGGTTTGACCTTGGTGATGACCGAAGTGGCCGGCCCACCAGGCGCATTGGATCGGTTGTCGTCCTCTGCCATGCCACGCGGCTGCCGGCGGCGATCGTCGGGTGCGCCGGCCACAGGCATCGGGATGCCGTCAGGCATGAATTTCGAAGGTTTCTGGAACATAGCGCCTGTATAAAAGTCCCTAGCGGATATTGGCCAGCCCCGAATTGACAGCGTCCCCAGCCACGACGTGCTGCCGGACGCCTCGGGCACGGAGGCGCCCCGGGTCGCCGCAGGGGTGCGACGCTGTCCGTTGCAGGACCGATCGAGCCAATATGGGTTCCTGCGGGCATTCTCGCAAGCGCACTTCCAGCCCCTTGAATGGCTCGCCGCGCACCGGCCTGATGGCCCCTGGTCCAGACAGGGTTAACCGATCGTGCTCGATTTGACCGGATCCGCAAACCAGCCATTTAACCGGCATTCACGATAATACCGGACGCCGGCGCTGCGACACGCCAATAGTCGGCCTTTTACCTATTTTCTGAGGACACCTTTACCACCTGTTTAGCCGCGGGCGCGGACATAGCCGCCAGAAACCTACCATTGGTGGTGACAATGTTTATTCAGTCCGCGTCGAGCCAGGCAAAGCGCCTCGCATCCCGGTTTGCACGCCACGACGGCGGCAATATCGCGATGACCTTCGCCATCGCTCTGGTGCCCCTGCTCGGCTTCGTGGGCGCCGCCGTCGACTACTCCCGTGCCAACGCGGCCCGCTCGGCGATGCAGGCCGCGCTCGACTCTGCAGCCCTGATGGTTTCGAAGGACCTGTCCGCCAATCCGACGATGTCGGCGGCCGACGTCACCGCGAAGGCCACTGCCTATTTCAAGTCGTTATATACCAATACGAATGCCGGGCAGATCATGGTGACGGCGAGTTACACGACCAATACCAAGGACGGTTCCACCGTCACGGTCAACGGCGCGGGTGCCGTTACAACCGATTTCATGAAGATGGTCGGCCTGCCTCAGTTGGGGATCAGCAGCGGTTCGACAACGACCTGGGGTTCGACGCGCATGCGCGTTGCCATGGCGCTCGACGTGACCGGCTCGATGAAGGACGACGGCAAGATGAAGGCGATGCAGGACGCCGCAAAGAGCCTGATCGATACTCTGAGCGCCAATTCGCGCATGACCGAGGATCTCTACATCTCGATCATCCCGTTCGCGCAGATGGTCAATGTCGACTCGTCGAACAAAAACGCGACCTGGCTCAAATGGGACGAGTATGGATCCTGCAGCAATTCGTACTACGACACCAAAGCCGAGTGCCAAGCGGCTGGCAAAACCTGGACCGCGAGCACGAACAAAAACGCCTGGAATGGCTGCGTCACCGATCGCGATCAGCCTTACGACACCACTAACGACGCCCCGACTGGCACGGCGCGCTATCCGGCCTTCCAGTACAATGCGTGCCCCGCAGCCATTCTGGGAATGACAACGGCCTATGGCAGCACCAATGTTAAGACGCTGAAGGACAAGATCGACAGCCTGTCGCCAAATGGCGGCACCAACCAGGCGATCGGCATGGCCTGGGCCTGGCGCACCTTGCAGATCGGTAGTGATCCGTTCCCCGCTCCTGCCAAGGATTCCAACTACAAATACACCGACGCCATCATCCTGCTGTCGGACGGCATGAACACCATCGATCGCTGGTATGGCAACGGCAGTTCGTGGTCGCCCGACGTCGATGATCGCCAAAAATTGCTATGTACAAACATCAAGGCGCCGGTGAACGGCAAGCAGCAGACGGTGATCTACACGATCCAAGTCAACACTGACGGAGACCCTGAATCTGCGGTCCTGAAATCTTGCGCCGATAGCGGCAACTTCTATCCGACCAGCACAGCCAGCGGCATCGCCACCGCGTTCACCGCCATCGGCAACTCGCTGAACAAGCTCCGCGTCTCGAAGTAACACGCCAGCTAAAGCAGCGAGCGCACCTCAAACAAAAACGCCCGGCCATCAGGCCGGGCGTTTTGATTTGAAGACCGTATCGTTTAGCGCGCCGGGGTCATCATGGCGACGAAGCCTTCGAACGGCTTGTAGGCCTGCTTGGCGAGATCGACATAGAGTTCGCTGATCTTGTGCGATTCAGCCACGAAAGATTCGTAGGCCGATTTGGCGTATTCGGTCTGCACTTCGAGCACCTTGTCGAGCGACTGAACGCCGGACAGTTTGGTCACGAAGGCGTTGCCGTCCTCGAACGACTTCTTGGTGTAGTCGCCAACCGCGACAGCGATAGCCTGTGCACCGTTCTGAAGCGTGGCCGCCGATGCGACTGCACTCTCGAACTGCTCCTTGCCGTACTGCTGGATGTCTTCGACCTTGATCACTGCAAATCCTTTCCCGGATTGGACGGGTCAGCCGCGGCCGGGTGGGCCCCGGTCTGATCTGACCCGCCCATCTATCGTGCGGTGCACAATGACGTCAAGAATCCCGTGCAATGCACAATTTTTACCATTGTCGGTAAATGCACGGATGGCTTGCAAGGGTTGCTTAACCTTTTGGAAACTCGCCGGACCTACCCTGATTTCTTGCATTGGTGCGTTGGGGCCAAAAAGCCCAAAAACTGCATGAGTACATACTCTTAGCCAGAATGGCCGCGTATGCTTCTGCCATCCCGCCGAGAGAACCGCTCAGGCTGACGCTTAAAACTGAGACACATCCCCGGTTGTTGGGCATAATTTAGCCTCACGATCCGGGGAATGAGACTGATCTGACGGGGAAGTCCATGCTTCGCACAACGTTTGCTTCGTCGCGCACCTTGCGGGTGTGCGCCCTTGGGCTGGCGACTCTCAGCATCGCGGTCATCTTTACGACTGACAGCGCGGATGCCCGCAGGCGACATAAATCGCGAAGCCACGTCGCGCGCGTCTCGAGCTACAATCCCGCATTCTCCTCGATCATCGTCGATGGCAATTCCGGCGCGGTTCTCTCGTCGAACAATCCCGACGGTTCGCGCCATCCGGCGTCGCTGACCAAGATCATGACGCTGTATATGCTGTTCGAGAAGCTGGAATCCGGCAAGCTCACCCTCGACAGCGAAATGGACGTCTCGCAGCACGCCTCCGTGCAGGCGCCGACCAAACTGGGCCTGCGCCCCGGTCAGACCCTGCGCGTCGAGGACGCCATCAAGGCGCTGGTGACCCGCTCCGCCAACGACGCCGCCGTTGTCATCGCCGAGGCCATTGCCGGCGACGAAGACGATTTCGCCAAGCTGATGACCAAGAAGGCCCGCGCGCTCGGCATGAGCCGCACGGTGTATCGCAATGCCTCCGGCCTCCCCGACGACGCGCAGGTGACCACCGCACGCGACCAGTCGGTACTCGGCCGCGCCATCCAGGATCGCTTCCCGCGCTATTACCGCTACTTTGCCACCGCCTCCTTCAACTATCGTGGCCGCAACATCCGCAACCATAACCGCCTGATCGGCAGTGTCGAAGGCGTCGACGGCATCAAGACCGGTTACACCCGCGCCTCCGGCTTCAACCTTGTCTCGTCGATGAAGCGCGGCAACCGCCATCTGGTCGGCGTCGTACTCGGCGGCCGCAGCGGCGGCGCCCGTGACGCCGCCATGCGCAACCTGCTTGCCGAGAACCTGGAAAAGGGCGCCACCCGCCGCACCGTGGCCGCGATCACCGAGCGCAATCCGTCCGAAGCGGCGACCGAGGTCGCCGAGGCCGAGGCCCAGGCGCGTCCGACCGAAACCAAACAGGTCAACGGTGCCATTCAGGTGGCCGCTGCAGCGCCGGTCACCACCGAACCGGTCCCCGAGCCCCCGGCTCGCCCCGCCGCACCAGCCGCGCGCCCGTCGGTCTTCGCCGCCGCCACCGCAGCGCTGCCGCCGGCAGCCCCAATGCCGCAGGCAGCACCGATGCCCCAGCCCCGCAAACCGGAGCCCGGCCCGCTGAATTCAGGCGTCATCCAGTCCGAGCCCATCTCGATCATTCCGGGCTCGTCAGAGCCGATGAAGCCGGTTCGCGTCCGCACCGTCCAGGTCAAGTCGGGTCAGTACAAGCTGGCTTCCGCCGGCGGCGAGCAGCCCGCCCCTCCCGCCACCACCAATACTGTCGCAGCGCGCCCGGAAACCACCGCCCGCTCGCCCGAGACCACCAATTCGCTCTATGCCCGCTCGGAGATGCCGCGCCAGCCGGCAGGTTTCGGAACCGGCAATGGCATTCTCGGTGTTCTGCCGGCCCAAGGCAGCGCTCAGGGCGGCACCCAGATGGCCTATGCCGACCCTGCCCCGCGTAACGTGCCCGCCCCTCAGGCTCCCGCTCCGCAGGCGGTACAACAGGGCGGCGCCATCAAGCCCGCCGTGACCCATACCGGCTGGATCATTCAGGTCGGCGCACTGGAGAGCGAGAGCGAGGCACGGACCCGTCTCGACGCCGCCCGTGACCAAGCCCGCGGCCTGCTCGGCAAGGCCGATCCGTTCACCGAAACCGTCGTCGGCAAGGGCGACAAGAAGCTCTACCGCGCCCGCTTCGCCGGCCTCGACCGCGAAAAAGCCGAAGCGGTCTGCAAGACGCTGAAGCGTTCCGAGATCTCCTGCATCACCATCAAGAACTGATCGACACAGACCGTCGAATAGGCAAATGGCCGGGACATCGTCCCGGCCATTTTGCTTTTGGTCACCATAAATCCCCGTGGCGACAACTTCTCGTCAAGACTTAGCCGGTACAAATTCAGACAGGGATTGATCGACCGTGCCGGACAACGGTGGGCGATGGGGCGTTCACAGAGAAACGGAAGCTGCTCGCAGTGTAGCGTAAAAGCGTGCTGGAGTTAGCTACGATGCGTGCGAAGCAGAGTGTCCTTGGCCTCGTTGACCCGGGCCGCCAGGTACGTCGAGCCCCCTTGGTCGGGATGCAGTTTCTTCATGAGGGATCGGTGCGCGCGGCTGATCTCGTCGCGGGTCGCACCCGGCTTCACGCCAAGGATCTGATAAGCCTCCTCTTCCGTCATTTTACTGCCAGGCGCCGCGCGGTCGTGCCGCCCTGCCGTATCGCCCTCCGCGTTCTGACGCCAGGCGGGAAACCGGCGGTCAAGATAACTTTCAAGTAGCGCCACGCTCTCCGCGTCGAAGCCGGTCATCATCGCCGCGAGTTGCGGCAGGTCGAATGCATCGAGCGACTGACCCGCATAGGGGCCGGCCACGATCCGTCCGCTGAGCTGTCCGCTGTCATGATCGAGGGTCATGTCGAGAAACGCCGAGCGGACCTGCGAGGTCTGGCCCGACGACCTGCCCCCGCCTCCGAACATGCCACCGATATTGCCGAAACCCGCAGTGCCGAACGGCGCCCAGCCCAAGAGGCCCGCCCCGAAGATTCCGAGCGGGATCGCCACCGCCAGCTCGCCCTTGATCCCGGTGAAGGCGGCTACGGCCAGTGACAGCACACCGCCGGCGAGCTTGATGCCGCGCGCCAGCAACGCCGGGTTGGCCGAGCGGAACATCTGCAGCAGCATATAGAGCACGAAGACGGCGAGCGCGCCGGCGATCAAAGTAGGCATGAGCTTTAGATAGTCGGTTGCCGCGCTCCGCGAAACGGTTTTGCAGACCGTTTATCGCATCTGGCCGAGCAGCTTTGCCGCACCCGGCGCCGACGACGCCAGCCGCGTCAGCGCCTCCCGTCCGCCGGCGGCATAGGCGGCTACCGCACGCAGCAATTCGCGGAGCTGCGCAGCTGCTCCCGGATCGAACCGGCACCAGGCGCCACCGGTCAGCCGCGCAATCTCGCGAAACGCCTGTTCGGCGGCCGGGTCTTGCCCTTCCTGGAACATGAAGACCGGCACTTTCAGGAGGCCGAGCTCACCAGCCCGCGCACAGAGTTCGTCGACAGACTCCTCCATGGCGTCGCCCACGAATACCAATGCACGCACGCCGGAGGCCACCGCCTCGCGCCGCGTCTCCGACAGCACTTTACCGATCTGGGTCTGACCGCCCTGGCAGGCGATCTTGCCCATCAGCCGCGCCAGCTGCGCGGTGTCCGAAATCCAGCCGGTCGCGCGGCACTCGCTGAGACCACGGAAATAGACGAGACGGATATCGAGACTGCCGATCGATGCGGCCTCGCGAAACATGTCGGCCTGCAGTGTGCAGGCCATGTCCCAGGTCGGCTGCCGGCTCATGGTGGCATCGAGTGCGAACACCAACCGCCCGCGTCCGCCGGCCGCATGCGGCCCCATTGCCTTGGCCTTGGCGACGAAGGCAGCAATGTCAGCCGACGCCGACGGCTGGGTCAGCGCATCGGTCTTTGACTTGGGGATCGTGGGATCGCTGGCCATGACAACTCGCGTTTGCTGCGGGCTTCATGTGGCGAGCATAGGCCGCGCGGTCAACCGCGCAGCACAGAACTCAATTCACGCTGGGCGTATACTGCGAGATCTTGCTCGCGTCAGCCGCATTGCTCTGCTGCGCGGGCTGCTCGATGATCTTCGGCTTGCCCTTGACCGGCGACAGCTTGCTGTCGTCGTCGAGGAACTTGTCGAGCAGGCCCTGAATCTTGGTCTTCAGCGTTTCCGGACCACGATCGCTCATGTCGGTATGCTGCGCGCCGGTGTTGACGACGGTGATACCGGCCTTCTCGCAGACGTCGTCATCCGGCACGACGCCGGGATCCGGCTTGAACACCGTATCGTGCGAACGGAACGACAGGATCTTGAACTTGCCGTCGGTCATGAACGGCACGCGCAGGTTATCCAGCGTCACGACCTTCTTGACGTCATCAGGGAATTCCTTGGCGTAGAACATCGAGATGTCGCCGCCGTTGGAATGGCCGACCAGCGTCAGATGATCGTAATCGGAGTTCGGCTGAATCTTCTTCAGCTCCTTCACCGCGTATTTGATGTTCTGCACGCCACGCTCATAGACCGGCAGACGGCCGACATAGAGTTCGCCGACCTTGGTCACGAGCGGAGCGTCGGTATCGAGATCGTGCTGGATGCTGACGGCCATATAGCCACGCGCCGCAAACACGTTCGCGAGGAATGAGTATTCGGTGAACTTGACGGTGTTACCGTGATTGAGGATCGCGACCGGCAAGGTGATCATGCCGGCATTGGCCTGCATTTCCTTGTCGCGACGAACGGCAATGTCGACCTGCACGGGACGATTACGCGACGCGTCGAAGAGCGTTAGCGTTTCATGCCGAATGGCCCACTTCGACGCGGTGAAATACGCGGCGGTGGTCAGCACGCAAACCGAAAGCAGAATGAGAAGTCCGCGTTTCATGTTCGTCCCTGATCGGCCAGTTACGAGATAAGTCTCGGCCGGCTACAGCACTTATGGGCCGGAATGGCCTCAAGCGGCTGCTTGAACAGCATATATGTCACAGCCCGGTGACAGAAAGGCTAAATATTGTGAATTCCGAGCCATGTTATTGTGCGTCGCACCCGCTTCTTGTGCAGTTGCTAAAGAAAGCCAAGGTCGAATTGAGCGATTTTAAACGAGTTTCGCAAGGGATCGGAATTTCAAAAACGCCCTGATTTCAACGACAAATCAACTGCCGAAAGGGCTACTCGTTCCCCGGTAGCAGAATATGATACCTGTACTATATGGACGAAGTTGAGTGCGGAATCGTTCATAGCCTGCTGAACGGGCAGCGCTGGCTCTCCGCAGTGGACGCGACTCAGTTGCCAAGGATGTCGTGAACGTCGAGCGGCTTGTCGACCTGGGCAAACCATTCAGCGCGGTTGGCGGCGCGGCGACGGCCACGCTCATCGAGCGGCAGCTTCAACTTGCGCAGCAGTTCGATGACTTCCTCGCGCGCCGTGACATGACCCATGCTCGGGCGACGCCCGAGCGTGGCTTCGTTGAGATCGTCGAGCGCCGTCAGACCACGCGGGAAGAACTCGCGATACATCACGCGCTCGGCGAGACCGTCGATGGCACGGAAACCGAGCTGCAGCGAGAGTTGATCGAGGACGCCGGCAACCAGCATCTTGTTGCGCGAGCCGAGCATCGAGAGCCGGTTGCGCACCACGATCCAGTCGGTGGTCGAGCCATCATGCTGGCGGCGCTTGCGCCGCGCCTCGCGCGCCATTTTCGAATAGTGGCTCTCGCCGGTCACCTTGTAGCTTGCGGCATCGACGGCGCCGAGCACGTCGAAATCGAGGAAGCTGTCATTGATCGGCGTCACCAGCGTATCGGCCATCGAATGCGCCAGACGCATCAGATAGGTGTCGCTGCCAGGCGTATCGATGACGATGAAATGGTGGGTACGTTCCACCGCGCTCACCGCGGTCATGAACTGCTCGAGTTCGAAGGCTTCGTTGTCGGCGATCTGCATCGTCTCGCCGAGCTTGACGCAGCTATGGGTCGGCACTTCCAGCGCAAGCCCGGCGCTCTGCGCCCAGGCCGCGCGGTTGGCGATATAGCGCGTGAAGCTCTGCTGACGGCTGTCGAGATCGATCGTAGCGACGCGCTGGCCGGCCTTCAGCAGCGCCACGGCAATATGAAGCGCGGTGGTCGACTTGCCCGACCCGCCCTTCTCATTGCCGAGCACGATGACATGCGCCGCGCCGGGCTGCCCGCCGAACTGCCCCTGGGTGGTTTGCATCAACATCCCGCGATCCCTCGACCATCTTCAAATCGCGAGGTGTGGCAAGGGTCAAGCAAAATGCAGGAGTATTCTGTTCTGCGGGCTATCAGCCGCGCTTAATGATGAATCCCGGCGGCCGGTTACGGCATCAGGACACCCGCCAGCCTGGTATTGTGAGGCTTGGGTGATCCCGCCAGCTTTGATAAGCAGGGCGCGCACGCCCTCACCCGCCGCAGCCAACAACAAGAACGAGCCGCAATGCCCCGCACCCCGATCGTTGCCCGCACCCTGCCCGCCCTTCGCAAGGCGCTCGACGGCCTGCGGGCGCGCAAGGCGACCATCGGCCTAGTGCCGACCATGGGCGCGCTGCATGACGGCCACGTCTCGCTGGTGCGCCTCGCCCAGCGCCGCGCCAGCAAGGTCGTGGTGTCGATCTTCGTCAATCCAACGCAGTTCGCCCCGACCGAGGACTTCGGCTCCTATCCGCGGACCTGGAAGAGCGACCTTGCCAAACTCACCGAAGCCGGCGTCGACCTGATCTGGAATCCCGACGCCAAGGTGATGTATCCGGAAGGCTTCGCGACGAAGATCACCACCGGAGGTCCGGCCACCGCCGATCTCGAGGATCGCTTCCGCCCGCATTTCTTCGGCGGCGTCGCGACGGTCGTCGGCAAGCTGTTCACGCAGGTGCGACCAGACATGGCATTCTTCGGCGAGAAGGACTACCAGCAGCTCAAGGTCGTGACGCGCATGGCGCGGGACCTCGATCTCGGCGTCAAGGTGACCGGCGCGACCACGGTGCGCGAGCGCGACGGTCTCGCGATGTCGTCGCGCAACGTCTATCTCTCGCCGGAAGAGCGCGCCACGGCGCCGGTGCTTTACAAGGCGATGAAGGAAACCGCGAAGCGCCTGAAGGCGGGCGATGACCTAGAAGCCGCCATGGCCGGCGGCGCCGCGATGATCACCACGGCAGGCTTCGCACTCGACTACTTCGAAGCGCGCCATGCGGAGTCACTGGCGCCGGTCGCCTCGATGAAGGACGGCCCGGTGCGACTGCTGGTGGCCGCGAGGATCGGCAAGACGCGGCTGATCGACAATATCGGGGTGTAACAAAGTCCTCGTCATTCCGGGGCGCAGCCGGCTCTTGCCGGATGCGAACCTGGAATCCCGAAATGGAATCCACCTCTCCGCCGACCGGAATTGCGGAGCGATCACACGTTGAGATTCCGGCTTCGGTCCCGTCGCCTGCGGCAACGGTCCGCTCCGGAATGACAACTGAGACGCTTACTCCGCTGCGATCTGCCGCGGTGCCGGCGGCGGATTGGCGAGATCCTTGGCGAGTTCGGCATAGCGCACCTTCGCCGCCTGCACCGAGGCTTCCTTCACCGGGCCATAGCCGCGAATGCTATCGGGCAGCGAAAGGAGCTGCACGGCCGTATCCACCGTGAGCGGTGACAGCAGGTTCAACACCGTGGCGACGTCCTTCTCGTAACCGGCGATCAGATCGCGCTCCAGCTTGCGGTCGGCGCTATAGCCGAACACATCCAGCGGCGTGCCCCGCAAGCCGCGCAGCTTCGCCAGAATGCGAAACAGCGGCAGCATCCAGGCGCCGAAGGCACGCTTCTTCGGGCGGCCCGACGCATCGGTACCCGGCAGCATCGGCGGTGCGAGGTTGAAGTTGATCTTGACGTCACCCTCGAACTGATCGCGGAGCTGTTTCTCGAACCTGCCGTCGGTATAGAGCCGCGCGACCTCGTATTCGTCCTTGTAGGCGAGCAGTTTGGCGTAGTTGATCGCCACCGCACGCGGCAGCTCATCGTCATAGCCGCCGCGCATGGCGGCTTCGCGTACCCGATCAACCATCGCCTGGTAGCGCTCGGCGAGCTTGCTGTTCTGATAATCGGTGAGCAATCCGCTGCGATGAGCGACGATCTCGTCGAGGCTCATCTCGTCCTGGGTCTTCGGCGCGATGGTCTCGTCGGCGCCCTTGAGCATATCGGCGAGCCTTGCCGGATCGGCGGCAGCGAGACGGCCGAGCTGGAACGCCAGCATGTTCATCTTGATCGAGACGCCATTGAGTTCGATGGCCTGCTCGATCGACGCCGACTGCAGCGGCAGCAGGCCCTGCTGATAGGCGAAGCCCATCATCATCATGTTGGTCGCGATGCTGTCACCCAGCAGCGCTTCCGCCGCCTTGGTGAAATCGAGAAACGTCGACTCCTTGCGCAGCGACATTTCCAGCACATTGTTGACGCGGCTGCGCTGGAAATTGAAGTCGCGATTACGCACGAAATCCGCGATCGGAATGAGATGGGTGTTGACGATGCCAGTGGTGCGCGAGCTCTCGCAGAGCGAGATTGTATCCTTGGCAATGGCCACCACTTCATCGGCCGCGATCAGGACATCCGCCGTGCCGGTAACGATGCGCGAACAGGTGACGTCGCCGGTGTCGTTGGCCAGACGCACGTGGCTGAGCACCGCGCCGCCCTTCTGCGCGAGCCCCGACATGTCGAGGATCATGCTGGCTTTGCCCTCGATATGCGCGGCCATGCCGAGCAGCGCACCGACGGTCAGCACGCCGGTGCCGCCGACGCCGCCGACAGCGACGTTATAGGGTTTGTCGAGGGTCGGCCGCGTGGCCGGTTCGGGAAGCGCACCAATGGCGCCGAGTTCGACGGGCGCCTTGCGCTTCAGCTTGCCGCCATCGACGGTCACGAAAGACGGGCAGAAGCCCTTGAGACACGAATAGTCCTTGTTGCAGGACGACTGGTTGATGGTGCGCTTGCGGCCGAGCACGGTCTCCAGCGGTTCCACCGAAATGCAGTTTGACTGCACCGAGCAATCGCCGCAGCCTTCGCAGACTGCCGGGTTGATGAGTACGCGGCGCTGCGGGTCTTCGAGAATGCCCTTCTTGCGGCGGCGACGCTTCTCGGCGGCGCAGGTCTGCACGAACACGATGGCCGAGCAGCCGGCAATCTCGCGGCATTCCTTCATCACGCGGTCGAGCTCGTCGCGATGTGCCAGCTTCACACCCGGCGCAATGGTGTTGGCGGGATATGCATCGGGATTCTCCGACACGAGATAGATGTCGCGGATGCCCTCGCTGTGGAGCTGAAACGTAATCTTCTGCGGCGACAGGTCACCGTCATGGTGCTGACCACCGGTCATCGCCACGGCGTCGTTGTAGAGAATCTTGTAGGTGATGTTGGCCTTGGAGGCGATCGACTGACGGATCGCCAGCGAGCCGGAATGGAAGTATGTGCCATCACCGAGATTGGCGAAGATGTGCTTCTCCTTGGTGAAAGGTGCAATGCCGGTCCATGGCACGCCCTCGCCGCCCATATGGGTGAAGGTCTCCGTCGAGCGATCCATCCACAGCGTCATGAAATGACAGCCGATGCCGGCCAGCGCGCGCGACCCTTCCGGGACCTTGGTCGAGGTATTGTGCGGACAGCCCGAGCAGAAATACGGCGTGCGCGTGATCGGCACAACGTTCTGGACCTGCGAGGCTTCGCGTCCATGAAACCAGTCGGCCTTGGCGCGCAGCAATGCGGCGATCTCGGGATCGATCTCCATCGCGAGCAGGCGATCCACCAGCGAGGTGGCGACCTTGGCGACACTCATTTCTTCGGCGAATGGCAGGAAGCGATGGTCCTTGTCGTCCATCTTGCCGATGATGCGCGGACGCACATCGTCGCGCCAGTTGAACAGCTCCTGCTTGACCTGGTTCTCGACAATCTCGCGGCGCTCCTCGACGATGAAGATCTCTTCGAGGCCCACGGCAAATTTGCGTACGCCTTCCGGCTCCAGCGGCCAGGGCATGCCGATCTTGTACAACCGAAGACCAATCTTGGCGGCGACCTCTTCGGTGATCCCGAGCTCGCGGAGAGCCTGACGCACATCCTCGTAGCTCTTGCCGGAGGCCATGATGCCGAAACGTGCATTCGGCGAGTCCATGGTGACGCGGTTGATGTTATTGGCACGGGCGAAAGCGATCGCCGCAAAGCCCTTGTAGTCCTGCAGCCGGCGATCCTGCACGAAGCGATCATCCGGCCAGCGCAGGTTCAGACCATCCAGCGGCAGTTCGAAATCGGTGGGAATGTTGAACGGCGTCATCTCGTCGTTGAGGTTGATCTCTGCCGTGGTCTCCACGGTTTCGGTGATCACCTTCATGCCAACCCAGCAGCCGGAATAGCGCGACATGGCAATGCCGAGGAGACCCATCTCGATCATCTCATGGATCGACGACGGGTAGAGATAGGGCATCAGCGCCGATATGAAGGCATGGTCAGACTGATGCGGAACGGTCGAGGACTTGGCGCCGTGGTCGTCGCCGGCGAGACAGAGCACGCCGCCGAATTTCGCGGAGCCTGCGGCATTGCCGTGGCGGAAGACGTCGCCGCAGCGATCGACGCCGGGGCCCTTGCCGTACCAGATGCCGACCACGCCATCATATTCTGCACCGGGCGAGAGATTGAGCTGCTGGGTGCCCCAGATCGCGGTGGCGGCGAGATCTTCGTTGACGCCGGGCTGAAATTTGACGCCGTACTGATCGAGGTGTTTGCGCGCGGCCGTGAGCTGCTGGTCGTAGCCGCCGAGCGGCGAACCACGATAGCCGGTGACGAAAGCTGCGGTATTCAGGCCGGCCGCGCGGTCCCTGCGGACCTGCGCCATCGGCAGTCGCACCAGCGCCTGAATGCCGGTCAGGAAGATGTGGCCGGAGCCCTGGGTGTATTTCTGATCGAGACTGATCGCGCCTTGATTAATTCCCATCCCTGCCCTCGTCACTGCGGCCCGGATCGTCTCGACGGGCGCGCTTATCCATTCATTATGTGGGGTCGTTCGACTCCCTTAGAAACAGTCTATGTTGGATTTTGAACGGGGCGCACTACAATTCTGGGCAATGGAGCCCCGCGTCCAAAGAACGCAATTTCGTGATGAAAGCGGCCGGCAGACTTGTCACGTTGTGTCGCCGCAAAGGCCTTTGGCGCAAGGACGTAACGGTCTCACGCTGCAGTGCGATGCAGCACAATCTGCATAAGGCGGCTCAGGCCTCGCCCGGGAATATCTCGCCGATCACCTTCATCAGATCGGCCTCGCGGAACGGCTTGCGCAGATAGGCGCGAAAACGCCCCACCCGGTCTCGCACGACATGCTCCAGCAGCGAGGTCATGACCACCACCGGAATGCTGCGGAGACGCTCCTCCTGCCTCATGGCCGCAATCAAGCCGGCGCCGTCGAGGAATGGCATCATGAAATCGGTCAGCACGAGATCGGGCGTGTCCCGATGCAGAATGTCGAGCGCCTCGCGGCCATTGCCGGCCACGAGAACATTAAAGGCGTTTTCGCTCAACAGGACTTCGAGCCAGTCGGCGATTGCCCATTCGTCCTCGACAATCAGGACAGTTCGCACCGCTATTCTCCAGTCAACTTGAGATCCGTCGATGGAGTTGGTGCAGGTCCCTGATTTGAGATGTCCCTGAGGATGCGCTCCGCGCTTTGGTGGTCGGCGTCGAGAACGATACCGCCGTCGAGAATTTCGAAGCGGCGCATGCGCATATCGGTCCGGCGATCACGCGATTTCAGAATGGTCATCAGACGATGGTTTTCCGAGCGCAGGGCTGCGAGATGCAGCGCAATGATGTTCTCGGCAACCGCCGAGAGACCCGTCTGGTTGACGCCCTTGAGCGGCTGCCCGGGTGTCATGCCAGCCTGATCGGTTTCTGCCGTTGCCAGCGTGGCAACACCGAGTGCGCGCAACTCGTTGCACAGCGCCGACAAAAAAGAACCGATGCGCTCTTTTTCGTCGGTGAGCTTGGAAAAGCCCTCGATGCCGTCGATCACCAGACGGCGCACCCCGTTCTGGCGAATAGCGGTGAGCAGTTCGGTGGCGACCTCATCGAGCACGGCTTCGGTCTGCGGGCGCCACAGCAGGCTGATCTTGCCCTCTCGCGCCTTGAGCGGCAGCTTGAGACTGTCCGCCTTGATCCGCAGCGCCATCGGGTTCTCGTGAAAGCCAAACAGCATCGCCTTCTCGTCGGCGGCACCGCCGGTGAGGAACTGAAGGCCTGCGGTGGTCTTGCCGGACCCGGAAGGCCCGAGCACGACAGTCACCGAATGCGTATCAACGCCGCCGCCCAGCATCTTGTCGACGCCGGCAATGCCGACCGACACCATTGGACCGTCAGCGCTGTCCCAAACGCTGGGCGTCTCCAGCAGCGCCTCGATACGCGGATAGATTCCGTGGCCGCCGTCAGTGATGCGATAAGAGTGCTTACCGCCCATGAACCAGCTGCCGCGCAGCTTATGGACCTGCAGGGAACGCTCCGCCCGGCGACCATGCAGCGAAGTCTGCAGCTCGATCAGACCATCCACCATTGTGTGTTCCGGCGGATGCGCATCGGCATCGAAGGCACTGGTGAGCAGGAACATGGTGCAATTGCTGAAGGCAGCCTGGGTCTGCAGTTCGTGGATGAACTTCTTGAGTTCGAGTTCGGAGCGCGCCTTTTCGTGCACGGTGATCAGCCCGTCGAGCACGAGGATGCTGGCCTTGCGGGTGCGGACCTCGCGGCGGACGACTTCCAGCAGTCCGCGCAGTCCGTCGTCTTCCAGCGTCTTGAAGGCGCCGACATAGGACATCCGGTCGGGAATTGCCGCTTCATCAAAGAAGGTCATCCGCCGCATATGCCCGATCATGCGGGCGTGGCTCTCGGCAAGCAGCGTGATGTAAAGCGCGTTACGCCCCTGCGCGGCCTGGGCGAAACAGATCTGGTTGCCCAGAATCGTTTTTCCGGCGCCCGGCGCGCCCTGAATGATATAGATGCCGCCGTCGAAAACGCCCCCGCCCAGGATCGCATCGAGACCCGATACGCCGGTTGCAAACCGGCCGCTGTCGCCACTCATTCCGAAACTGCCCCCAAGATGACCTATGGCGGTGAGATGTTGAAACGCGTCGGGGAGCGACGGGTTCCAAAGCTTTGTCAGAAATATTTCGAAACGCTGCCTCTCAGCAAGGCAGCATCCCGCTAATGCCGGCCCAGAAACGGAACATCGGCCTTTACGGGCCATTGCTGTCCAGTCACCCTAACGACATCAGGCATGGAGGACGGAAATGGATCACAAGCTGAATAGCTGGACGCCGCAGCCTGAACTCGCCGGCAGCAATATGACGCCGACGAATGATGGTTCTTATCATCCGGATTGCGGCGAAGCGCACGATCACAAGCCGACAAAGGCCATCATCGGCGTGGGACTACTCGTGGTACTGAGTTTCTTGCTCTACGAATTCAACGGCAAGGCGTCCAAGACGCACACGTCAGCGACCCCGCCTGCGCAGCACCAGAGTTTCGCGGCTAACCGCTAGGCTTCGACAGCTTCGTCCGCAATAACGCTTTCAGTCTCGGACACGATGACCCGAAACTGGAAGCCGTGCAGACCGATAGTCGGCACGATGCCGAAATGGTCTGTGCCGAGGACTTTGACCCGATGCTGAAGTTCGTTTTTCTCGGTGTTTACCGGGATATCACTGATCTGCTCATAGGCCTTGCGTGTGTGGCGCTTGTTACCCCAGCGCAGCGCGCGCTCGATCAGCGGCTCCGGCTGTGTGGCCAGGACACGCGCCATGCGCCAGAAAGTCTGCACCAGCTTCGTATAGGCAATCTCTTCCAGGCCCGCGACACTGATATCCGCCGGAATTGGGAACGCCTCGACATCCACGATCGGTCCGGCATCGACACGTGCAATCATGCGATGGACCGTGCAGCCGAAGTCTGTCGCGTGATCGTGGAGCGCAGAATAGGCCGGGGCCCAGCCGGGATATTGCGGCGGGCCGGGATGGAAATTGTAGGCGCCAAAGCCAAGCTGATCGAGCACCGCGCCGGGGACGATTACGCCGGTGGTGAACGAAATCATCCGCGCCCGGCCCAGCCAGTCGGGCTCGATCGCCGCCAGATCTTCAGCTGTGAAAACAGGAAGGACCGTGAGGGCCGGATTGTGACCACGGAGCAAGGTTGTGAAGACCGAGTGCTCAGCAGGACCCGTCAGGAGGATAATCGTATCGAACATTCGGGCCGCCACGCGCTTCTGCGAATCAACAATCACCACAGCGTCGCAGCCAGCCCTTAACATCTGATGAGCAGGCCCGATCGCGCTGCATTGCCGCATAGGGCGCGGCTCCGGAATGGCGCAATCGCGGGAACATGCACCCCCTCTGACGGTTGTCTGGCCGCACAGGAGGACACGAGATGGCGAACATTCCCAATCCCAATGATCCGTATCGTCCGAATCCCGCCGATGACATCCGCAATCCAGTGCGGTTCGACAATGAGCTGCAGGCCGATCCTGAACTCGCTGAAGGGCCCGCGAGCGGTAGCCGCGTGGCTATCTATGCACTTGGCGTTATTGTCTTGCTCGGCGCCGTATTCTACGGCCTGAACAGCACATCGACGAATCCGGGCGACACGACGAAGAGCGCGTCCCAATCCACGCCGGCAACACAAAGCAGCACGCCAAAGGCGCCAGCGCCAACCAACAACATCGCGGATTCCTATTCGAAGCCGCCAGTGGCACCGGGCGTACGCGACGTAACGCCGAGCAACAACCGGTCCGACGTCACCACCGGCGCGGCACCGGCACGGCCGCAAGCTCCGCAATCGGCTCCGACCGGCACCGAGATCGACAGCTCGAAGGGCGGCGCGCCGAAGTAACGGCGCCACCGGGCAGACAAGGCTGCGGGCATCAATACCCGCGGCTTTGTTGCGCATGGACTCACGCTCCCCGGGAGCCGGTTTATTGCTGAAGTAGATCCGGTGACGTTCATCCGGAAAACGTGAAGACGCCGGCTTACCTTTGCCGCAATGCAGCCTGAAACCGCGCCGGACATTCCCTCTCCCCGGAGCTTTCTCGATGAACCGCCTGCTGCTCGCTGCGCTGATTGCGACCTTACCATTCACCTCATCGCAAGCGGCCGAGCCTCCTTCAGTACGCGAGCCTTACGGCATCGGCCTCGAAGGCTTCCCCTATCCTTACCCCGTCAACATGCTGCCGCTCGTCAATGACGGCGAGCAGCTGCGCATGGCCTATATGGACGTGCCATCGACCAAGCCCAATGGTCGGACTGTGGTGCTACTGCATGGCCGCAACTTTCCGTCGAGCTACTGGGCCCCGGTGATCGGCACGTTGAACGAGGCGGGTTACCGCGTCGTGGTCCCCGATCAGATCGGCTTCGGCAAATCGTCGAAACCATCGGGCGACCTGCATTTCGACACCCTCGCCCGCAACACCATCGCGCTGATGGATCACCTTGGAATTTCCAAATTCGACATCGTCGCGCATTCGCTGGGTGGCATGCTGAGCGTCCGTATCGCACGCGCCTATCCTGATCGCATCGATCACCTGCTGCTCGCGGCGCCGATCGGACTTGAGGACTATCGCCTCTATGTGCCACCGACGCCGACCGAGAAGATCCTGGAGAACGAAGACAAGCTGACCGCGGAGGGTTATCGCAAACAGCTCGAGGTGAATTATTCGCTGAAGATGCAGCCCGACCAGGTAACGCCCTTCATCGACGCGCGTTTCAACATCAAGGGGTCGCCGGAATATCCGCGCTGGCTGCGTGCCTTCGTCAGCTCGGCGCAACTCATTTATCGCGAGCCCGTGGTCCATGAAATTCCTCTGATCGCCCTGCCGACCCTGTTCATCATGGGCGCCGACGATCACAACGCACCGGGCAAGCCGAATGCGCCGGAGGCGCTACGGCCAAAGATGGGCCAGAACGCCGATCTGGCAAAGGCGCTGGCGGCGAAGATGCCGAACGCGAAGGCCGAGGTGTTGCCGAACGCAGGCCATATCGTGTTTCTCGATGCGCCGGCCAAATTCAACGAGCTGATGCTGGGATTTCTCGCGGCGAAGTAGCAACTGTCGCGCCCTGCTACGCTCGCATCCCGAAACATTCATGCTGCATTCAGATCGAATCGGCTTAATTCAGCCTGCGCAGCGTTGATCCTCTGCAACTTTCCTGCCCAGCATGAGTTCTGCAGCGGGTGATGCGATGCCATCATTAATTCTCTGCGCCGCATCGCGGCGCCATCGAGGGAGAACACGAATGAAGACGATCTTTGCGGCAGCCTTGTTTGCCGTTAGCGTCGGGGGCATCGGTGCCGCCAGCGCAATGCCTCTGGCTCCGCTGAGCGCTGCAGACACGGCAGGCGTGATCCAGGTCGCTCAGGGCTGCGGCCCCGGCTATGCCCGCGGTCCCTATGGCGGTTGCCGCCCGATGTTCCGCGGCCCGCCGCCGCGCGCCCGCTACTGCCCACCCGGCTTCTTCCGCAATCCCTACGGCCGCTGTATCCGCCGCTGGTGATCGCTGCACAATCCTGATGACGAAAGCCCCGCCAATGGCGGGGCTTTTTGTTGCCCACGCGCCGGTTACAGCCGTCACATGAAGATGACAGAATGGCGCTTCGCTATTCTGGAGATCGTCATGTCGCGCACCTTGCGTCGTCTCATTCTGGCCGGTCTGCTCGGCCTCTCATCGCTGACGACCGGCCGCGCCGAGACCATTCCCCTACCCGAGCCGCAGCTCGGTCCGCGGCCGTTCTATCTTGTCGACAAGATGAAAGGCGGCCCGCTGAAAACGAAGCTGAGCACCTGCACCGGACCATTTCGCAAGAGCGACTTCTCCATCGCCCATCGCGGCGCGCCGCTGCAATTCCCGGAGCACAGTCGGGAATCCTATCTGGCCGCAGCGCGCATGGGCGCCGGCGTGATCGAATGCGATGTGACCTTCACCAAGGACCGCCAGCTCGTCTGCCGGCATTCGCAATGCGACCTGCATACGACCACCAATATTCTCTCGGTGCCGGCGCTGGCGAATAAATGCACGCAGCCCTTCAGCCCCGCCGCCCCCGCCACAGGCAGGAAGGCGTCGGCGAAATGCTGTACGAGCGACATCACGCTGGCGGAGTTCAAAACGCTGACGGCGAAGATGGATGCCGCCAACACGTCGGCGACCACTGTTGCGGATTATCAGAACGGCACGCCGCGCTGGCGCACCGATCTTTATGCGAGTTCGGGCACGCTGATGACCCATGCCGAGAGCATCGCGCTGATCAAGAGCCTCGGTGCCAAATTCACGCCCGAGCTGAAAGCACCAGAAGTGCCGATGCCGTTCGACGGCGATTACAGCCAGGAGAAATACGCGGCCCAGATGCTCGACGAATATCGAGCCGCCGGCATTCCGCCTGGTAACGTATTTGCCCAGAGCTTCGATCTCAACGACATCAAGTTCTGGATCCGCACCGCGCCGGAATTCGGCATGCAGGGGGTCTATCTCGACGGCCGCTATGAAACACCCGGTTTCGATCACATGCGCGCGGAAACATGGAAGCCGTCCATGGCCGAACTCAAGGCTGCCGGCGTCAGGATTCTCGCGCCACCGATCTATATGCTGCTGACGCTGGATTCCGATGGGCGCATTGTCCCCTCCCCCTATGCCAAGGCGGCGCGCGATGCCGGGCTCGATCTGATCACCTGGTCGCTGGAGCGCGACGGGCCGCTCGCCAATGGCGACGGCTTCTTCCATCGCTCGGTCAAACCCGCCATCGACCGCGACGGCGATACGCTGACAGTGCTGGACGTGCTCGCGAAGGATGTCGGCGTCCGTGGTGTGTTTTCCGACTGGCCGGCCACGACGACGTTCTATGCCAGCTGTATGGGGCTCCTCTGACGCAGCGCGCTATTTGGCGTCGCTGTCATAGATGAATTTCGGCATTTCCAGCTTGAGCCGGATCGCCAGCAGGCGGAACACCAGTCCGGTCACGGCGGCGACCAGCGTCACGAGATCGGGGCTGAATCCGTATTTGATGCCGCCGATATACAGAAGCCCGGTGACGATCGAGACGCTGGCATAGAGTTCGGCGCGAAACAGCAGTGGCACGTCGTTGCACAGCACGTCGCGGATGACACCGCCGACGCAGCCGGTGATCATCCCGGCGACCACAACGATCAGCAGCGGCTGATCCATGGCGAGCGCGATGTTACAGCCCATGATGGTGAAGACCACGAGGCCGATGGCGTCGAGCACTAGAAACAGCGCATGAAAACGATGCACGACCCGTGCGAGCCCGATGGTCAGCAGCGCCGCGCCGCCGGTCAGCAGCAGCAGATACGGGCTCTTCACCCACCACAACGGATAGTGCCCGAGCAGCATGTCGCGCATCGAACCACCGCCGAGCGCAGTGATGCAGCCGAGCATGGCGACGCCGAGCCAGTCCATCTTGCGCCGCCCGGCCGCCAGCGCGGCCGTCATCGCCTCGGCGACGAGCGCGATCATGGCGAGCGGAAACAGCAGGGCTTCGGTATGGGGCATGGGACTCGCCGGCAGCGGATGACGGCGACCTGTAACACAAATCCGTGCACGCGGTGACCGGCGGCGGACAAATCCCCGCCATCTTCCTGAGCCTCCATCACAACCTCGCAGCAGGAGGTGTCATGACCCGTCTGTTTCTCACCCTCCCCATTCTGCTCATGGCTGGCGCGGCTATGGCGGAGGACGCGCGGCTGTCGATGCCCTATTACGGCAGCGCCACCATGAATGCCGATGACAGCCTGGTGCTGCATTTCACCCGCACGGTGGACGGCAAGCCGGCTGACGGCTCGCAGACCTTTGCCCCCGGCGATCGCAGCTATGACAACGTGCGTCGCCACCTGAGCGGCATTGAACCCGGCCAGACCAAACCGCTGACGCCCTGGAGAGACTGAGCGTCAGCACAAACGGGCGTGCCCTACCAGTAGCGGCGGCGCCAGTAACGACGACGCCAGTAGCGGCGGCGGACGCCCCAGTGGCGACGGCGCCAACCCCAATGCCTGTGGCGCCATCCCCAATGCCGTCCCCGCCAGCCGCGATGCCAGCGCACCTGTTCCGGCTGCAGGCGATCGACATCGTCCTGCGAGGCCACCGCAGACTGCGGTTCACTGTCAGGTCTGTGGTTGTCGAGCGGATTGGTCGGTAGCAACGGTGCGGCCTGGGCCCGGGTGACAGTCTGGGCGACCAACCCGGCGCCCGCGACAAAGCCGAAGGCGATCTTCAGAAAATGACGGCGTTCCATCGCGATCTCTCCTGATATCCGTGAGGAGATCAGGATCGGACCAGCGGCATGAATGGAAACTGAATGTGCGCGGGAACTTACATCTTCAGACGTCGCGACTATCGAAAGCCGGCAGCGAGCCCGACCACCTGGCCATCGAGCCCGTTGAAGCCATGATATCCTCGCGCCTCACACGGATCGCCATCGTTGCGCCCACCGCTCAGCCACGCCACGCGGGCGCGCCCGGCCGACCATTTCACGAAGGGATCGACGCCAGCCGGCGCAGTGACTTTGCAGCCATCATTGCGATGATGGATGACGAGCGTACGCGGCAGCGCCGATGGCGAGCCGATGATCGACATGACATTGCTGCCACCACCCGACTCCGCACTGAGAAAGCCCGAGGTCAGCACCAGCGCATCCGGCCGCGCACCGCGCGCAATGCCTTCAGCGGCGCGCTGCGTCCCACGGCTGGTCGCCACCACCGTCACCGGACGCTTGATCGCAGCCATGTATTGCACGGCGCTGGACAGATCCGTTCCGGCATCGACCACCAGCACCGCCAGCCCTCGCGCCGCATAGGCACTGCGCGTGCGCACCAGTTGATTGCCCTTTAGTCCGTTGATCTCACCATGCTCGCCCGGATTGATGGCACCGCTACCGCCGGGCATCAGGATCACGCTGGCGCGGGGTGATGCAGGCTTGATGAGCACGGCGCGGGAGCCGGCGATAGTGACGGTTTCGTCGGCGTGAGCGGCGGTGCTAACAAGGCCGCTCAAAGCCAGCGACGCGGCGATGCCGACAATCCAGACAGAAGCTTTCATCATGTGCATTCTCGCTGGTTACTGATCAAGGATCAAAGCAGCCACGATCAGCGGATAGTGCTACTACGCTCGTCCGTCCTGTGCGCTAGTCTGGTAGCTTTCCGCCTGCCGCTTGATAAAAGCCCGCAAGTTGAGTTGCCAGCAGTGACGCTAACAGCGCCTCCATCTTGGACACATCAATTTTGCCTTCCCGACACGCGGCATCGGCAGCGTCCAAAGCGTCGAAATATGGTTTGCGATTGTCTACGATCTGATCAGGAATCGTTGGCGTGCCAGGAAGTATCGTTCCTGCTCGGATCGAAAGAACAATATAGGAAATAATGCGAGAAGTTCGTCCGTTTCCATCAGCGAATGGATGGATCCAGTTCAATCGCCACATCAGATAAGCGGCGAGATGGATCGGCGTGCTATCTCTCCAATGATCATTGACGTAGTCGCACATGTCCTCGATCAATTCGGGGACTAGATGCGCTCCTACGGGCTCGTGCCTGCTTCCCTCGATAGCAACCCCGCCAGGACGATAATTGCCAGCGTAAGAGCTTATGCCGGCCAGCGCTTCTCGCTGAAGACCCAGAATCAATGAAGGGCGCAACTTAAACGAACCACGTTCCAACGCGGTTTGAATTGCACAGAGAGCCGCGTCGTATTGCCGAAAGCCATTGCGGGCTTCGGCGGCGGCCTTCGCTTGCGGATCGGTAATTAACTCAGGCTCGAGCGCGCGGCTATCTCGCCGTTCGCGCTCTTCTTCTGTCATTTGCCTTCCTTGGCAAGCTTTTCGGCTTCACGATCGACCATGTCGCGGGTGATCAAATCATTCTCAAAATGCGTGTTACCATAGACAAAGCTACGCCGTTGCTGCTCCCGGTGCTCAGCGCTTGGCTGAGCAGTTTTTGCAGCATCCAGAAGTTTTTTTAGAGCATCGGTCATCACAGCAATATAAGCGACTCGCCCGAGGGTTTCCACGAAAAAACTCGCCGCCCAACCGATCGGCGCGCTCAAGTTCCGCCCTACAACGGCATGTTGTCGTGCTTCTTCATAGGCACTTCCAGATGCTTATCCTTCAGCATCGCCAGCGCGCGGGCGATGCGCTTGCGGGTGGAGTGCGGCATGATCACGTCGTCGATATAGCCGCGCTCGGCAGCGACGAAAGGAGACAGGAAGCGGTCTTCATATTCCTTGGTGCGCGCGGCGATCTTGTCGGCATCGCCGATGTCCTGGCGGAAGATGATCTCCACTGCGCCCTTGGCGCCCATGACAGCGATCTGCGCCGTCGGCCATGCATAGTTCATGTCGGCGCCGATTTCCTTCGAGGCCATCACGTCGAAGGCGCCGCCATATGCTTTTCGGGTGATTACGGTGACCAGCGGCACGGTGCACTGGCTGTAGGCGAACAGCAGCTTGGCGCCGTGCTTGATGAGGCCGCCATATTCCTGCGCGGTGCCCGGCAGGAAGCCCGGCACGTCCACGAAGGTGACGATCGGAATGTTGAAGGCGTCGCAGAAGCGCACGAAACGCGCAGCCTTGCGTGACGCGTCGCTGTCGAGCACGCCGGCCAGCACCATCGGCTGGTTGGCGACGAAGCCCACGGTCTTGCCGGCGATGCGGCCAAAGCCGGTGACGATGTTCTTGGCGAAGGTCTCGGCGATCTCGAAGAAGTCGCCCTCGTCCACGACCTTCAGGATCAGCTCCTTCATGTCATAGGGCTTGTTCGGATTGTCGGGGATCAGCGTATCGAGCGACAGGTCGGTGCGTTCGATATCGTCGAAGCTCGGCCATTCCGGCACGCCTTCGGTGTTGTTGGCCGGCAGGAAGTCGATCAGCCGGCGCATCTGCAGCAGCGTCTCGACGTCATTCTCGAAGGCACCATCGGCAATCGAGGATTTCGTAGCATGCACGCTGGCGCCGCCGAGTTCCTCGGCGGTGACGACCTCGTTGGTCACGGTCTTCACCACGTCGGGGCCGGTGACGAACATGTAGCTGGTGTTCTTCACCATGAAGATGAAGTCGGTCATGGCCGGCGAATAGACGTCGCCGCCGGCGCAGGGTCCCATGATGACGGAGATCTGCGGGATCACGCCGGAGGCCTGCACGTTGCGGCGGAACACATAGGAATAACCGGCGAGCGCCGCGACGCCCTCCTGGATGCGCGCGCCGCCGGCGTCATAGAGGCCGATGATCGGCGCCCGCGCCTTCATCGCCATGTCCTGCAGCTTGGTGATCTTGAGCGCGTGGGTCTCGGACAGCGAACCGCCGAACACGGTAAAATCCTTGGCGAAGACGAAGGTCTTGCGGCCGTTCACGGTGCCCCAGCCGGTGACGACGCCGTCGCCGGGAATCCGGGACTTGTCCATGCCAAATTCCACGGAGCGGTGTTCGACGAACATGTCGAATTCCTCGAACGATCCCTTGTCCAGCAGCAGCTCGATGCGCTCGCGGGCGGTCAGCTTGCCCTTGCTGTGCTGCGACTCGATGCGCTTCTCGCCGCCGCCCAGTTTGGCGCCTGCGCGACGCTGTTCGAGGGTGTCCAGGATGTCTTTCATGTGCTCCAGCCCGTCAATGTCACGTGTTATCGCCCGCGGCGACCGCAGGGTTTGGGCGAGGTTCTAGCATGGGGTTTTCGGCGGTGGAAACGCCCATCAGAAAGGGTTGAATCCCCCAAAATCGCATGGCGCTGACGGCAATCCTGCCTATATCGGGACCAGACAAGGGAGAGCGCTGGATGGCCAATATCGTGATCAATGAAAGCAGTGGCGCAGCCACGGGTGGCGTACGCGATCTGCTGCGCTGGGAAGGCGTGGCGCTGTTTGTCGGAATGACGCTGTTCTACTGGATCTCGGGCGCGCCCTGGCAGATCTATGCGCTGTTTTTCTTCGCTCCGGACCTCAGCATGCTGGCCTATCTGGCGGGCCCACGGATCGGCGCAGGGGTCTATAATCTGGTGCATGCGACCATCGCGCCGCTGCTGCTCGCCCTCGGCGGTATCGCCACCGCGGAGCCGGTCGCCGGCTCGATCGCCATGGTCTGGTTCGCCCATATCGGCTTCGACCGCGCGCTCGGCTACGGGCTCAAATACGACGCCGGCTTCCGCTTCACTCATCTCGGCCGCATCGGCAAGGATGCGACAGTGCCGGCGACCAAGGCGGAGAACCCGACCACCGGCAACAAGATCAAGGCTGCCTGACGCGCAACCTCACGGCTCGCCTGGCTTGAACGGCGCTTCCTTGCCGGGCGGTGTGCTTTCCTCAGCCATCGCCAGCAGCATGGCCACCATCACGTAATTGCCGGCCACCGCCGTGAGATCGACGATCTGCTGATCGTTGAAGATTTTCTTGGCGCGGGCATAGGTCGCGTCGGAGACCTTGTGCGTGGTCGTCAGCTCGGTGACGAAGTCATAGACCGTCGCCTCGTCCTCAGCCATGTTCGCCGGCCGCTTGTTGGCCTTGAGATCGGCGATGATATCGGGCGACAGCCCCGCCTTCTGCGCCAGCGGCGCATGCGCGAACCACTCGACCTGCGAGCGCCATTGCCGGCCGATGATGATGATTGCGAACTCGTTGAGCTTGACCGGAACGGAGGTGTCCCAGCGCAGATAGGCGAACAGATCGAACAGTTTCTGTCCGAGCACCGGGCTGCGCATCATCGGATTGTAGGGACCTGCGAGACCCACGCTCGAGACCTTCATTACCTGCTCGCCCAGCGGCTTCTGCTTCGCGTCGAGCTGATCCATGGTGAGTTGCGGAAAGCGCGGTTCCTTGCTGGTGGCAGGCTGCGCAAAGATCGTGGCGGCAAACCAGCCGCCGGCCGCTGCAAGCGCGAGCGACGACAGTCCGATGGACGACATCCAGAGCGATGGGGACTTCATGATTTCCTCCCTGAGTTTTTTATTGGTCACGGAGGCTAGTTCAGGGTGCCGGACTGCACCAGCATCAAAGCGCGATGGCTGAACCCACGAAGGGCAGATATCAGCACGGCAAAGCGTTGCGGTTCTAGGCGCGGCCCGACAGCCGCAGCACGAAGACGAGCACTTCGGCAACGGCCTTGTAGAGCTCAGCCGGAATCTCGTCGCCGATTTCGACATTGGAGAGCGCGCCGGCCAGCACTTCGTTTTCCTCGATCGGAATGTCGTGGGCCTTGGCGACCTCGATGATCTTCTCACCGATCGCGCCCTTGCCTTTCGCGGTGACAACAGGCGCGCCGGTCTTGTCGTAATGCAGCGCGACAGCCAATGACCTCTTGGGCTGTACGATCATAGCGCGCGGTCCAGGAAGTGCCCCGCCGATGCCGGCGCGGGCTGCACCGGTGCGCCCTCGCGGACCACGATATCGCCAGGCTGCAGATTGGCGCGGATCAGCGCCTGATTGAGCTGCGCCGTACCGGCCTGCAATTGCAGCGCCGTTGCCGGCCGCTCAGCCCACATCCGCACCGAGGTCTTGTCGCCGGTCAGCGAGACCAGCGCATGCACCGGGCCAGCGGGCTCGACATCGAGCGAGAAGCGCGCACGCCAGACCTGCTTGGCCGCCTCAGCCTCGCTGCCATTGCCGCCGTCGCGCGAAATCTCGAACTGCGCCATGGCCGTGCCAGCCGGCACCGCAAATGGAATTTCGAAACTCCAGCGCGGCGAAGCCTGATCGAGCCGCGGAGCCGCAAGACCGTCCGCACGATCCGGCAAGGATGCCACCTGCAGCAGGGTCTGGCGCGCCAGTGCAGCATCGGTATCCGCGAGCAGATGATGGACGGTGGCAGTCAGCGGCGCATTGGCCGGGAGTGTCGGTAGTGCCATCGCCTGCGCCGTCGGCAGCCCACCGCGCAACGGTGGCGGCGGCAGGTTATTGCGTGCGATGTTGGTGTTGGCACTTGTCTGGCCCGCTGATGCTTTCGCAGCAGGCAGCAGATCCATCATCATATTGTCGTCGAACACCAGCGACGCTGCGCTTCCCATGCCCTTCGGAGCCGTCTGCAACGCTTCCCGAAACAGGTTGAGCGCTACGCCATTGGCAGCCAGGCGTGCAGCCGCTTCGGGGGCTTTCGCCACGACCGGCGCGCTTTGAGACGCAACATCGAGCACCGGCTCGTCTGCGGCGAGAAGTCCAGCCTGCTGCAGCGGATCGTTCTTGATGCTGGCCTTGGGCAACATGGCCACTGTCACCGCAGCAGCCTGCGCCTGCTGTGCAGTGACCTGCGCCACGACATTGGGGAGCGCGTTTGCCAATGCCGATGCCGGCTGCTCCGGCGTAACCACCGGCGTCGCTGCATTCGCCGGCGCTGGCGTTGTGCCCTGGGTCTGACTCGCCATGGCGAGCGTCGTCGCCAACGCCTGACGCAACACGATCAATGCCGCTTTCATGTCGGGCAGCCCGCCTTGCGGCAGCGATCCCTTGGCCAGCGCCGATTCCAGAAACAGGCCGGAATTCTGGAACGCCGACTTGACGTCCTCGCCGGTGAGCTGGGCATCGAGCGGCGGACGTTGCGCCAGTACCTGCGCGACTGCCCGCTGCAACTGTTGCGGCAGCCCCTGCAGCGAGGTCGCGGCACCGAGATTGGCAAACAGCGTCGCCAGACTCGCCTGCTGCGTCACGGCGCTTTGCGTGGCGGTGGAGACAGCCTGGGCTTCAAGCGATGTCAGCTGGATCTTGGACGTCGCGATGGCATTGGCGAGATTGATCGGCAGATCCGGCGCGAGCGTGACATTGCCGGAGGACGCGCCACCCGCCTGCCCTGCACCTGTGTTCTGCGGTGTGACGACGGCAAGCTGGACATTGCCGTTGTCCATCTTCGACACCGCGAATTGCAGCACCTGCCCGGCCTGCAACGGCACCTGCGATTGCACGTCGATCGTGCTGTGCCCGATGGCGATACGAACCTGATTGTCTGGCGAGACCGACAGCACGCGGCCGGCAATCACGCTGCCGGGCTGAAACGCGACTTCGCTCGCCACGCCCTGCGCGGAGACAACCGGTAAGATCGAGTTGACGGGAGTCGGCATGTGAGCGGCACCGGACAATGGTGCAGCCACGCTAGTTAACGGTCGTTAACTTCCAATTAACCCGCGGACGGAACGACCGCCTTCAGCACGGTCACGGCAGCGTTGAAATCCACCTGGCGCGCCGCACGCCGCGCGGCGACTTCCTCGTCGAGACCCCACTTCTCGATATTCCAGTCCTCGTCGACAAAGGCGGCGGTCCAGACCTGATCAGCATTGAGATGACCATGGAGCAGCGCCAGCGCGAGCAGCGCAGAGCCGGTGATCGTCGTCACCAGATGCAGCGCGGCAACTGCCCATGGATCGCTCGGCAGCGCCGCACGGGCAGATGCGATGGCCTGTTCGGGCTGGTCGACATGCACGATGCCCTCAGCCAGAATGAAATGCGCGCCGAGATCATCGGCAGCCCAGAACAAGACGGGATCCCATGCCGCAGCTTCGCGCGCGATAAGCGCCTCGGGATAGCTCGCGCGGTAGAACAAGAGATCCGTGCCGAAGTATTTTGCGATATCGTCAGCCACCGCCTGAGTCTGCGCCTCATCGCGGATCGCATCGATAACGCTATTGGCCAGCCGGGTCACCGGCATGCTCGTGGGGTCGATGACATCCTGCTGCGCGTCCCATTCCGCAACCATGACCTCGGCAATGGCGCGCTTGGGAACGACCAGCGGATGGCGCGATGGCGTGCGCACGATCTTGTCGTCGAGCGTGATGGCATAGCCGTCCGGTGTTTCGCTAAACCCGACGGTCTTGTAGAAGCGCTTGCGCTGCGGACCACGCGTTGACTGTCGCACCGCCTCTTGCGGGTCGAGCTGCGACTGGCCGAACACGTCGTCAAACAATTCACGCATCGATGGTCTCAAATCCTATTCGCCGACCGTCAATCTACGCGACTGACAGGCGCCACGCGAGATCAAATCGCTCGTGTCAGCGATTGGCGCAGGCCCGCGAATAGGTCGCACGATCATTGGGGCCGAGCCCCGCAGCGGCGCCATCCTGAAGGCAGTCGGTGATGCGATCGCTGAAGGATCTCCGCGCCTGCGGTACATTCTGCTGTCGCGGCAGATCGCCGAGCTTGGGCACGATCGGTACTTCGATCCGCGGCGGTGGCGGCGCCGGCGGCAGCGGCGTGATCAGCGCCGGATTGCCGGGCACTCCAATATACTGCGCCAATGCCGGCGCAGCGGACAACACCACCACAACGGCGACCGACACGGCGAATGGGATGGAACGATGTCTCATCCGTCCCATGTTGTCACGATCCCGCGTCACATCAAGTGTCAGCGCCGGACAATGTGATCCGCCGCCATGTGACGGCATTCCCATCCGGCGCGCTCGAGTTCCGGCCGATCATCACTAATTTCGGGATAGCCGATGCAGAAATAGCCGATCAGCCGCCAATCACTGGGGATATCGAGCGTCACTGCGATGGCGGCAGGATCGAGGATCGAGACCCAGCCCATGCCAATGCCCTCCGCGCGCGCGGCGAGCCACATGGTCGCGATCGCCGTCACCACCGAATAATCCACCATCTCCGGCATGGTGCGGCGGCCGAGGCCGTGGCCGACATCCGTCGCGTGATCTGCAAACACCGCGAGGTGGCATGGCGCTTCGCGCAGGCCGGCGAGCTTGAGCGTCGCATAGTTCTGCGCGCGTTCGCCGGTATAGGCGCTCAATGCCTCGGCATTGCAGGCGCTGAAATTCTCCAGCACCGCCTGACGGCGTGACGCATCATCGACAATGACGAAACGCCACGGCTGGCTCAGGCCCACCGAAGGCGCAAGGCACGCAGTGTCGATCAGGCGATCGAGAAAGCCCGCAGGCAGTGGATCGGATTTGAAGTGCCTGATATCGCGGCGCCACACGAACAGGTCATGCAGACGCGCGCGAAACGCGGCGTCGAACTCCGGCGCCCCGGTTGTTGCCGGCGTCACGCGCGGAATGTTGTCGGAGCCCGACAACGCCCTACTCTTCCGGTGCGTTCTCGATCGGATCGAACCGGTCGTGTTCGAGACCGAGCAAGTTCCACGACTGCAGCATGTGCGGCGGCAGCGGCGCCGTCGCGTCAATCACTCCGCCGCGCGGATGCGGGATCACGATGCGGCGCGCCAAGAGATGCAGGCGCTTCTGGATGCCGCCGGGTAGCTGCCAGTTCTCGATGTTGAAATATTTGGGGTCGCCGACGATGGCGTGGCCGATATGCGCCATATGCGCGCGCAACTGATGCGTACGTCCCGTCACCGGCTTCAGAGACACCCACGCCAGCTTCTGCGCCGAGGTTTCCACGACAGCATAATACGTCACCGCGTGGCTCGCGCCCTCGTCGCCATGTTTTGCGACACGCATAATCGTGTCTTCCTCGTTCTCTTCCTTGGCCAGATAGGTCGAGATGCGGCCCTGCTTCGGCTTCGGCACGCCGGCAACCAGCGCCCAGTACATCTTGCGCGCGGATCGTTCGCGAAATGCACCGGTCAGATGGGTCGCGGCAAAACGTGTCTTCGCGATCAGCAGGCAGCCCGAGGTTTCCTTGTCGAGGCGGTGCACGAGGCGTGGCTTCTGGCCTTTGGCATCGCGCATCACCTCAAGCATCATGTCTACATGCCGCGTCGTGCCCGAACCGCCCTGCACGGCGAGGCCGGCCGGCTTGTTCAGCACCATGACGTCCGCATCCTCGTAGATCGTCATTTCCTTGAGAGCTTCGAGCGTCTTGGTGGCGGCTTCGGAGAGCACTCCGACCACCTTCGGCGCATCGAGCTTCAGCGGCGGAATACGGACGGTCTGCCCTTCTTCCAGGCGATCCTTGCTATCGGCGCGCTTGCCGTTCACGCGCAGCTCGCCTTTGCGAACAATGCGCTGGATGTGGGAGAACGACAGGCCGGGGAAATGCGCTTCGAGAAAGCGATCGACGCGCATGCCGTTTTCGTCAGGCGTGACGATGACGTTCTGCACGGCGGTGGGCAGCGGCGCTGGTGCGACTTCCGGCTTCGCCGGTTCTTCGTCGAGATAAGGCGCAGGTGGTCGCGGCTCGCGAAGCGGCGCGTTGCCATAGCGCGGCGCGGGCTTGCCGCCCGGACGCGGACCGGAAGGACGCGAGCTCGGTGGACGCTTGCTGCCCGGTCGGTCGGAGCGTTGCGGCGCATCGAAGCGTTCGGCCCGTTCGGCGCGCTGAGGGCGTTCGGATCGCTCGGCACGCTCCGGCCGCTCGGACCACTCCGAGCGTTCACCGGCACGCGCACGCGGCGGGCGGGCGCTCATCGGGCGATCGCTGCTCACGCGGCCGGCCTTGCCGAATGACGGCCGGTCGCCTTTGGATGCCCCAGCTTTGGCGGCAGCCGCCTTCGGTGCGGCGCCCTTACCACGCGGCGCCTTGCTGCGCTCACCACCGGGGCCGCGCTTGGCGAGAGGCTTCTTGTCGCGACGGCTCATGATTGTCTCTCGTTCCTCAGCCTGGCCCAATAATCCAGCCGCTTGCGAATCTCGCGTTCGAACCCGCGCTCCGGCGGATCATAGAAGGTCTGCCGCCCCAAGGCTTCCGGGAAATAGTCTTGCCCGGAGAAACCTTCTGGCGTGTCGTGGTCATATTGATACCCGTCGCCATAGCCTTCGGACTTCATCAGCTTGGTCGGCGAGTTCAGGATGTGTTTCGGCGGCAGCAGTGAGCCGCCCTCCTTCGCCGTCCGCATCGCCGCCTTGTAGGCCACATAGGCGGCGTTCGATTTCGGCGCGGTGGCGATGTAGATCACCGCCTGTGCGATGGCGAGTTCGCCTTCGGGATGGCCGAGGAAATCATAGGCGTCCTTGGCGGCGTTGCAGATCACCAGCGCCTGCGGATCGGCAAGACCGATATCCTCCACCGCCATCCGCACCACGCGGCGCGCCAGAAACAGCGGATCCTCGCCGGCATCGAGCATGCGCGCGAGATAATACAGCGCGGCGTCGGGATCGCTGCCGCGCACCGATTTATGCAATGCAGAGATCAGATTGTAATGGCCATCGGCCGACTTGTCGTAGATCGGCGCGCGGCGCTGCAGGATGTCCTGCAATTGCGCGGCACTGAATACTTCATTGGTTCGCGCAGCGCGCCAGACTTCCTCGACCAGTGTCAGTGCAGCGCGGCCATCGCCATCGGCCATCCGCACCAGCACGGCACGCGCCTCAGCATCGAGCGGCAGCGCGCGGCCTTCGACCTTCTCCGCATGCGCAAACAGTTTCTCGATCGCCGCTGCATCCAGCGACTGGAACACCAGCACGCGCGAACGTGACAACAGAGCGGCATTGAGTTCGAAGGACGGGTTCTCGGTGGTGGCACCGACCAGCACCACGGTGCCGTCTTCCATGACCGGCAAGAACGAGTCCTGCTGCGCCTTGTTGAAGCGATGCACCTCGTCGACGAACAGCAGCGTGCCCCTGCCCATCTCGCGGCGCGCGCGCGCGGCTTCGAACACTTTCTTCAGATCGGCGACGCCAGAGAACACCGCCGAGATCTGCTCGAACTGCAATTCGGTGGCATCAGCAAGCAGCCGCGCGACGGTGGTCTTGCCGGTGCCGGGCGGTCCCCAGAATACCAGCGAGCCCAATGTGCGGGTTTCCAGCATCCGCGTCAGCGCGCCATCGGGGCCAAGGATATGATCCTGCCCGACGACGTCGGACAGCACACGCGGCCGCAGCCGCTCAGGCAGCGGACGCGGCGCGTCCTGCTCCAGCCCGGCTGCGGCAAACAGGTTTGCAGAAGGCGTGGGTTGTTTCGGGCTCATCCGCCGAGTGTAACGTTGATCTGCTGGCCGCCGCGCACCACCACGATGCGCCACAGCCGCGCACCCTCGCGCGTCACCTTGTCGAGATCGCTGGTCTTGCCGATCTTGGTACCGTTGACCGCGACGATGAGGTCGCCCTTCTGGAAGCCGACGCCAGCCGCAGTGGCCGAGTCGGTCAGCTCCGTAATGACAACGCCTTCGGTGCTGGAATCCAACCGCAACTCGTCGGCAACGGCCGGCGAGATATTGGCGATCTTGGCGCCCTGGAATGGCGAACGTGCCGTCAGCGTGATCTCGTCGCGGCCGGTGTCGGGCGCAGCTTCGAGCGCAACGGTCAGTTTCACCGGCTTACCGCCACGTTGCGCATCGAGCTGCGCAGTGCCGCCGAGCGGCCGCGTCGCGAAGCGATATTCGAATGCATTCGGATCCTCGATGGTCTGGCCATCGATGGCGGTCACGAGATCGGAAACCTTGAGGCCGGCCTTTGCCGCCGGGCTGTTCGGCGTAACATTCACGACCAGCGCGCCGGATGGCGTCTTGAGACCGAGCGTCTCGGCAATTTCAGGCGTGATGTTCTGCAGCCGCGCACCGAGCCACGGACGCTTCACGGCCTTGCCGCCTGATTTGGCGGAGGCAACGACGACGCGCACCATGTTGGCCGGGATCGCGAAGCCGATGCCCTGCGAACCGCCGGAGCGCGAGAAGATCGCGGTGTTCACGCCAACCAGCTTGCCGGTCATGTCGACCAGCGCGCCGCCGGAATTCCCGGGATTGATCGCAGCGTCGGTCTGGATGAAGAACTGATAGTCGGTGATGCCGACCTGCGTACGCGCAAGCGCGGATACGATGCCGTGGGTCACCGTCTGGCCAACGCCGAACGGGTTGCCGATGGCGAGAACGACGTCACCAACCAGCAGGTCGTCGGAGTTGGAGAAATCCAGCGTCGGAAATTTCTCTTTCGTGTCCTTGATGCGCAGCACTGCCAGATCGGTGCGGCTGTCCTTCAGCACGATCTCGGCTTCGAACTCGCGCTTGTCCGCCAGTGACACCTTCACCTGGTCGGCGCCTTCGATGACGTGGTTGTTCGTGACGACGAGACCCGACGCATCGACCATCACGCCTGAACCGAGCGAGCGTTGCATCTGCTCCGGCTGCATGCCCTGCCCGCCGAAGAAGCGACGGAACACCGGATCGTCCAGCAGCGGATTACGGTTCTGCACAGTCTTGGCCGCATAGACATTCACCACGGCCGGCTGCACGCGCTGCACGATCGGCGCGTAGGACAGCTTCATTTCCGTGGGCGATGTCGGGACCCGGCGATCTTGTGCAACAGCCGGCGCGAGTGCGGAGGACAGGACAATGGCGCACAGAGCGGAAGCGGCAGCAGCGTTGCGGAAAAATGGGATCATCGGGGCCTCTTTGAGGAAATCGCGGCGAATATAGGCTGCTGAGCGGGGCAATAGAAGGGCAGGAACTAGCTTGCGTCCGCCGGCACATCCTTCTCCACCGGCGCTTTTTTGCGCGGCTGGGGCGCTACGGCCGCGACCGACTTCTGGCGCATCTTGTGCGCGTCCCCCCACGCCTTGAGGGCATCGATGACCGGACGCAATCCGAGCCCGGTTTCCGACAGTGCATATTCGACCCGCGGCGGGACCTCGGCATAGACCGTCCGGACGATCAGCCCATCCTCTTCGAGCGCGCGCAGCTGCTTGGTCAGCATGCGCTGGGTGATCCGTGGCATCAGCTTGCGCAGCTCGCCGAAACGCAGCCGCCCCTGCTGCAAATGATACAGGATCACGCCCTTCCACTTGCCGTCGATTAGATCGAGCGTCACCTCGACGGGACAGCCCGGCCCGTTGCCGAAATCACGCCGTTTCACTGCAAATTTCCAATAGTATCCATTCGGTGACTATATCCCTGAAATGACAGTACTTGCAATTATTGTCATGCCGGGACACCTGTTTTTGGACATTCCCGCCAGGAGCATGGAGCGCACCAATGAAGGCAGTCGGCTACACCCAATCCCTCCCGATCGACGCAGTTGACGCGCTGGTCGATTTCGAGGCTCCGAAGCCAGAACCGACCGGCCGCGACATCCGCGTATCGGTGAAGGCGATCTCGGCCAACCCCGTCGATTTCAAGGTGCGCAAGCGCGCGGCGCCGCCGGCTGGCGAAACCAAGATCCTCGGTTACGACGCTGCCGGCGTCGTCGATGCTGTCGGCCCCGATGTGACCATGTTCAAGCCGGGCGATGAGGTGTTCTATGCCGGCTCGATCCAGCGCCAGGGCACCAATGCCGAGTTCCATCTGGTCGATGAGCGCATTGTCGGCCGCAAGCCCTCTTCCCTTTCCTTCGCACAATCTGCGGCCTTGCCGCTCACCGCGATCACCGCCTGGGAACTGCTGTTCGATCGGCTCGGCGTCGCCCCCGGCAAGAGCCTCGATCCGCGCACGCTGCTCATCATCGGCGGCGCCGGCGGCGTCGGCTCGATCCTCATCCAGCTTGCGCGTCGCCTCACCGGCCTCACCGTCGTTGCAACGGCATCGCGGCCCGAGACGATCAAGTGGTGCCAGGATCTCGGCGCACATGCGGTGATCGATCACAGCAAGCCGCTGAAGGAGCAGATCGACGCGTTGAAGCTGCCACCGGTCTCGCTCGTCGCCAGTCTCACGGGGACGGAGCAGCACTACAAGGCGCTTGCCGATCTGATCGCACCGCAGGGCAAGCTTGGGCTGATCGACGATCCCGTTGAATTCAACATCGCCGCGTTCAAGGGCAAGGCCGTATCGGTGCACTGGGAATCCATGTTCACGCGATCGTCATTCCAGACCCCTGACATGATCGCGCAACATTACCTTCTCAACGACGTTGCGTATCTCATCGACAAGGGCGTGCTGCGCACGACGCTCGACAAGACCTTCGGCACCATCAACGCCGCGAATCTCAAGCGCGCGCATGCGTTGCTTGAATCCGGCAAGTCGCACGGCAAGATCGTGCTCGAAGGCTGGTGATCACGAAACCGGCACCGCGAAATTCGCGCCTGGCGACATCTACGACAAAAGAGCGCATCCATGGATGCGCTCTTTTCGGTTAATAGCTAATATAGATAGCTAACTATATAAATCTCTTGTGATCGAAAAGCGACACCGCGGTGTCGTTCACTACAATGCGATGCGGGTTTTACAGAACTGTCGCAAAGCGAGCCTAGGTTGCCCGCGAGCTCAACGGTAGCTCGCTTGTAACCATGGGAACGACTTCGGACGTTCCCTCTCACAAGATCGCAAAACACAGATCCATACGCTCATCACCTGCGGAGCAATTCGCGGGGCGTGTCGGATTTTGTCTTCTACAGGGGTACTCCATGTCTTTCACGACACACAAAATCCTGGGCACGCTCGGCGTGATCGGCGCGCTGGGCGCAGGCCCGGCGCATGCACAGTCATCGAATGACGAGATCGCAGCATTGAAGGCGCAGCTCCGCGCGCTGGAAAAGAAGCTCGATAACGTTCAGAAACAGGCGAACACCACGCAGAAGCAGACGGAATCGGTCAAGCAGAACTTCGCGAATGCCAACGCGGCCATGCACAAGAAGGCCGTGCCGTTCATCGATGCGACCCTGACGATGCCAGGCAACCGTCCGACCTTCTGCACCAGCGACGGTCTGAACTGCATCGCCATCACCGGCCGTCTGCACCTCGACACCGCCGCCTACTCGTTCTCGCCCAAGTCGGCCGGCACCAGCCCGCAGAGCGTCAATGACGGCATCAATGCTCGTCGCGCCCGCCTCGGCCTGATCGGCACCTTCAACAAGGATTGGGAATACGGCGTGATTGTCGACGCCGGCGGCACCACCGATGGCGATGTCACCCTCAACAACGCTTATGTCGCCTATAAGGGCGTCAAGGGCCTGTTGATCCAGGGTGGTTACATCGACGTCCCCTATACGCTGGACGAAGCAACCAGCTCGAACAACATCATGTTCATGGAACGCGCAGCTTCGCAGGTTCTCGCGACGAACCTTGCCGCAGGCGACAACCGCGCTGCATTCGGTGGTCAGGTCTTCGGCGATCACTACTGGGTCAGTGCTTACGTGACCGGTCCGACCACGGGCCTGAACGTCAATCACAGCCAGCCGCAGCCGCTCGGCGCCACCTTCCGCGCTGTCGGCCTGCCGATGAACAACGAAGTCGGCACGGTCCTCGTCGGCTTCGACGCGCTGTATCTCGCCCAGACCGGTGGTGTGACCAACAACACGCTCGGCATGTCCGATCGTATCGAAGTTCGTGTCGATCCTGCGACCAACGCATTGCTCAACACCGGCACCATGAACTTCGTGAACAATGCCCGCGTGCTGAGCGGTGAAGCCGCCGTCAAGTTCGGTAGCTTCATGGCGTCGGGTGAATACTTCGACTACAATATCCAGCGCAGCAACGGTCTGTCCGACCTGAGCTTCAACGGCGGCTACGGTCAGGCCAGCTATGTCATCACCGGCGAACAGCACAAATACAGCACCTCGGCTGGTGCGTTCGGCGGCATCAACCCGGCCCGCCCGGTCAACTTCGCGACCGGCGATCTCGGCGCGTGGGAACTCGCGGTGCGCTACAGCTACGCCAGCCTGAATGACGGCGTCATTCGCGGCGGCGAGTTGAAGAACACCACGGTCGGCGTGAACTGGTATGTGAACCAGAACATGCGCTTCATGTTCAACTGGATCCACGGCACCGTCGACAAATTCGCCGTCAACAGCAACGTGAACACCGGCGCCGACTACGACGTCTTTGCGATGCGCACCCAGGTGGCCTTCTAAGCGCAACCTTTCAGGCGCAGAACGCTTCTGTAATTCTCCAAGGTTCGGGGCTGAATGCCCACGGCCCCACAACGAACAAAGGCGGCGCTTCGGCGCCGCCTTTCCTCGTTTGCGAAGCGTATGTTTACGCAATGGTCTGGACGATCCCGCCTTCCGCACGCAGCGCCGCGCCGTTGGTCACCGATGCCTCCTTCGACGAGACGTAAACCACCATATTGGCGATCTCATCGACCGTGGCAAAGCGCTGGATCAGCGACGTCGAGCGATGCTGCTTGACGAAATTGGAAGCCGCCTCCTCGACTGATTGTCCGTTCTGCCTGGCGAGATCCTTGACGAAAGTCTCGACGCCTTCCGACATGGTCGGTCCGGGAAGCACGGAGTTGACCGTCACCGCGGTGCCCTTGGTCAGTTCGGCCAGGCCGCGCGAGATCGCGAGCTGCGCAGTCTTCGTCATGCCGTAGTGAATCATCTCGCCGGGAATATTCAGTCCGGACTCCGATGAGATGAAAACGATGCGGCCCCAGTTGCGCTTCAGCATGCCCTGCATATAGGCGCGCGAGAGCCGCACGCCGGACATTACATTGACCTCGTAGAAGCGCGTCCAGTCTTCGTCCGGGATGTCAAAGAAGCCCTTGGGCTCGAAGATGCCGGCATTGTTGATGAGGATATCGACGTCTGGCAGCGCACTCACCAGCGCCTTGCAGCCAGCTGCTGTGGAGACATCCGCAGCAACGCCCTTCACTTTCGCGCCGGGCACGGCCTTGGCAATCGCTGCAATCGCAGCGTCTACCTTGGCCTGGCTGCGGCCATTGATGACGACCTCTGCCCCAGTTGCTGCCAGCCCTTTGGCGATGGCGTGGCCGATGCCCGCAGTGGAGCCTGTCACCAACGCCGTCTTCCCCGTCAGATCGATTTTCATATCCGTGCTCCGTTTGAATGACGGAGCTGATATCGGAATGCGGATTGAAAGATGCAACTGCATCCAAACGGCGAAAGCACAACAAAAAAGCGGCGCACGAGGCGCCGCTTTTCCAAAACTCTGATGTGAGGTGGCTTACGCCGCTTCGGACGCGCCCTGCACCGGACCCGAATCCTTGCCCTTGGCGTCTTCGTCGCGATCGACGAATTCGATCAGCGCCATCGGGGCGTTGTCGCCGTAGCGGAAGCCGGCCTTGATGATGCGGGTGTAGCCGCCCTGACGATCCGCGTAGCGCTTGGCCAGCACGTCGAACAGCTTGCGGACCTGATCCTGGTCGCGCATCTCGCTGATGGCCTGGCGACGCTTGTCGAGGCCGCCCTTCTTGCCGAGGGTGACGAGCTTCTCCACGATCGGGCGGAGCTCCTTGGCCTTCGGAAGCGTGGTGATGATCTGCTCGTGCTTGATCAGCGACGCGCACATGTTGGCGAACATCGCCTTGCGATGTTCTGCGGTGCGGTTGAGCTTACGATGAACCTTGCCGTGACGCATTGAAGTAATCCTTGATTTCAGTTTGCCGCGACGGTTCGTCGGACATCATGTTACAGGTGGGCTACCTGCGTTCGCCCAAGGCGTCGGCCGGGCATGTCACCCGGCCATCGCCAATCGTTTGCTTAGTAGTGGTCTTCGAAGCGCTTGGCCAGTTCGTCGATATTCTCCGGCGGCCAACCGGGCACTTCCATGCCGAGGTGCAGACCCATCTGGGCGAGCACTTCCTTGATTTCGTTCAGCGACTTGCGGCCGAAGTTCGGAGTGCGGAGCATTTCTGCTTCCGACTTCTGAACGAGGTCGCCGATGTAAACGATGTTGTCGTTCTTCAGGCAGTTTGCCGAACGCACCGAGAGCTCGAGCTCGTCGACCTTCTTGAGGAAAGCCGGGTTGAAAGCGAGATCCGGGATGACTTCCTGAGCAACTTCCTTGCGGGGCTCTTCGAAGTTCACGAATACGTTGAGCTGGTCCTGCAGGATGCGCGCGGCATAAGCGACCGCGTCATCCGGCGTCAGCGCGCCGTTGGTCTCGATGGTCATCGTCAGCTTGTCGTAATCGAGGATCTGGCCCTCACGGGTGTTTTCGACCTTGTACGACACCTTGCGAACCGGCGAGTACAGGCTGTCGATCGGGATCAGGCCGATCGGCGCGTCTTCCGGACGGTTGTGCTCGGCAGCGACATAACCCTTGCCGCCGGCAACGGTGAATTCCATGCGGATCTCGGCGCCCTCGTCGAGGGTGCAGATCTGCAGGTCGGGATTGAGAACGGTCACGTCGCCGACAGTCTGAATGTCGCCGGCGGTCACGACGCCCGGGCCCTGCTTCTTCACGACCATGCGCTTCGGGCCTTCGCCCAGCATCTTGATCGAGATGTCCTTCACGTTCAGCACGATGTCGGTGACGTCTTCACGCACGCCGGCGATCGAGGAGAATTCGTGCAACACGCCGTCGATGTGCACCGACTGCACGGCAGCGCCCTGCAGCGAGGACAGCAGGATGCGGCGAAGTGCGTTACCGAGGGTCTGACCGAAACCACGCTCGAGCGGTTCGGCAACCAGGGTCGCAAAACGGGAAGGATCGCTGCCAGGGGTTACCTGCAGCTTGTTCGGCCGGATAAGTTCTTGCCAATTTTTCTGGATCGTCACTGTGTCACCCATGCCATCAAACTCACTGGCGTTGGAGATCGCGGATCAGTCCGCGTAAGTAGCATCGCAAAAGCGATCGCGGGCAGCCGAGCCACCCGCGATCGAAAAGTATTAAACGCGCCGACGCTTGCGCGGGCGGCAACCATTGTGCGGGATCGAGGTCACGTCGCGGATCGAGGTGACCGTGAAGCCCGCGGCCTGCAGAGCGCGGAGAGCCGATTCACGACCCGAACCCGGACCGCCGACTTCGACTTCCAGCGTGCGCATGCCGTGTTCCTGCGCCTTCTTCGACACGTCTTCAGCGGCAACCTGCGCTGCATACGGGGTCGACTTGCGCGACCCCTTGAAGCCCATCGTGCCAGCCGACGACCAGGCAATCGTGTTGCCCTGCGCGTCGGTGATGGTGATGGTCGTGTTGTTGAACGACGAATTCACGTGCGCGATGCCCGATGCAATGTTCTTGCGCTCGCGGCGGCGAATACGTCCGGCTTCCTTTGCCATCTCTAACCTTTCTGAGGATCTCAACGCCGCCGTAATGCCAGCGGCTACACCAAAAAAATAATTGCAGAAGCGGATGGCTATCCGCTTCCGCAAACTCGTATTCGAAAGCTTACTTCTTCTTGCCGGCGATCGACTTGGCCGGCCCCTTGCGGGTGCGCGCATTGGTATGCGTGCGCTGGCCACGAACCGGCAGACCGCGACGATGACGCAGGCCGCGATAGCAGCCGAGGTCCATCAGACGCTTGATGTTCATGCCCGTCTCACGACGGAGATCGCCCTCGACCAGATAGTCACGGTCGATGACTTCGCGGATCTGCAGAACTTCCGCGTCGCTGAGCTGATTGACGCGACGTTCCGGAGTGATCTTTACCTTCTCGATGATATCGGCTGCGTTCTTCTGGCCGATGCCATGAATGTACTGCAGCGCGATCAGCACGCGCTTGTTGGTCGGGATGTTTACACCGGCGATACGGGCCACAACTTCTCTCCTGTCACCAGTCCATCACGAACCGGTATTATCATCATTTGTCGGGCGGGCATTCACAAACGCGAACACGACGCCCGTCCCCTGGATTTCAGTGGGGCCCGGCATCGTTGGAATCTTCCGACTGGATGAGGGCCTTATTAAAGTATTCGACTTCGTTTCGTCAACCTGCTCTAGCGTTTGGCGCGCTTTTTGCCGGCCTTCTTGGCCACTTTACCGGCCTTCTTGGCTGGCTTTTTGGCCGACTTGCTGGTTTTGGCCTTTGAAGCGGATTTTACAGCCTTTTTGGCCGCTTTTACCGCCTTTTTGACCGTTTTCTTGACAGTCTTCTTCACGGCCTTCTTGGCCGCCTTTGCCTTCTTGGCGGCCTTTACCGGCGCCTTCTTGGCCTTCTTCACTGCCTTCGCGGCTTTTTTGGCCGATTTGGCTGCCTTCTTGGCCGGAGCAGATCCACGCTTGGCCGCAGCTGCCTTCTTGGCGGGCTTGCGGGCCGGCTTCTTCGCCGACTCATCGGCAGCGAGAATCGCTGCCAGCACGCGGTTGATCTCAGCCGTCACCTCTTCAATGGTCATCATGCCATCGATGGTCACCAGCTTCCGCTTTTCCGAATAGTAATGGACCAGCGGCTCGGTCGAAGTGCGGTAGCTCGCCAGGCGCTTCGACAGCACTTCCGGCGTATCGTCGATGCGCACGGTCTCGCCGCGCTCCATCATCTGCGCGACACGGGCTTCAACACGCTGCAACAGCGCGCTCTCGTTGACGCGGAGTTCAACGGCGGCATCGAGATGAAGCCCCTTGGACTTCAGCAGTGCATCCAGCGCTTCGGCCTGCGGCACAGTGCGCGGGAAGCCGTCGAGGATGAAGCCATTGGCGGCATCCGGCAGCTCGATGCGATCCGAGATGATCCCGATCACCACGTCATCCGGCACCAGACCGCCAGCGGCCATGATGTCCTTGGCCTTGAGGCCGACTTCGGTCTCGGCGGCCACGGCAGCACGCAGCATGTCACCGGTGGAAAGCTGAACGATATTGTGACGCTCAACAAGACGATGTGCCTGAGTTCCCTTGCCCGCCCCCGGCGGCCCGAGAAGAATCAACCTCATTTGCGCCGGCCCCTCAGCTTCGACTTGCGGATCAAACCTTCATACTGGTGCGCCAGCAGATAGCCCTGCACCTGCGCCACAGTGTCCATGGTGACACTGACCACGATCAGCAGCGACGTGCCGCCGAAATAGAACGGCACCGACGCATAGGAGATCAGGATCTCGGGAATCAAGCAGACCACAGCGAGATAGGCAGCGCCGAGCACGGTGATGCGCGAGAGCACGTAGTCGATGTATTCCGCGGTCCGCTCACCCGGGCGAATGCCTGGGATGAAGCCACCATGCTTCTTCAGATTGTCGGCGGTCTCGGTCGGGTTGAACACGATCGCCGTATAGAAGAACGCGAAGAACACGATCAGCGACACGTAGAAGATCAGGAACAGCGGGCGGCCGTGGCTGAGCTGCGTGGTCAGCCACTGGAACCATTCCGGCCCCTTGCCTGCGTTGAAGCTCGCAATGGTCGCCGGCAGCAGCAGCAGCGACGATGCGAAGATCGGCGGGATGACGCCCGACGTGTTGAGCTTCAGCGGCAGATGCGAGGACTGGCCCTCGAACATCTTGTTGCCGACCTGGCGCTTCGGATACTGGATCAGCAGCCGGCGCTGGGCACGCTCCATGAACACGATGAAGGCGATCACGACGACGGCCATTACGATCACTACCAGGATCAGGCCGGTCGACAGAGCGCCCTGACGACCCAGTTCGAGCATGTTGGCGATCGCCGACGGAAGCTCCGCCACGATGCCGGCCAGAATGATCAGCGAGATGCCGTTGCCGATGCCACGGGACGTGATCTGCTCGCCCAGCCACATCAGGAACATCGTGCCGCCGGTCAGCGTAACCGAGGTCGAGATCAGGAAGAACATGCCGGGTTCGCTGACGACATTGCCGGCGCCCTGCAGGCCCGCCGCAATGGCATAGGACTGGAACGCAGCCAGGATGACAGTCAGGTAACGAGTGTACTGGTTCAGCGTCTTGCGGCCCGCCTCGCCCTCTTTCTTGAGAGCTTCGAGTTGGGACGACACGGTGGTCAGCAGCTGAATGATGATCGATGCCGAGATATACGGCATGATGTTCAGCGCAAAAATCGCCATGCGATTGATGCCGCCGCCCGCGAACATGTTGAACATGCCGAGGATGCCGCCGGCCTGCTGCTTGAACACCTGTTCCCATGCGGCCGGATCGATGCCGGGCAACGGAATATAGGTGCCGAGCCGATAAACAAGCAGCGCACCCAGTGTGAACCAGATGCGCTTCTTCAGTTCATCGGCCTTGCCGAGCGCCGAAAAGTTGAGGTTTGCTGCTAATTGCTCTGCTGCAGAGACCATGTTTGGCTTTCTCCCGCGCCCCTTTCGCCATCATGCCCCGAAAGAGCGGGGCATGCAGCGGAGGCCGGACATTATTTGGTGCTCGGCATTGATAAAATCTACTGCCACGTCACGCAAGGCCGCCCGCAGACGCAGGCGATGCCGCAGATGTTACGCAGCTTCGCCGTCGGCCTTCTTCGGCGCGATGATCTTCACCGAACCGCCGGCCTTCTCGATAGCTGCGATGGCCGTCTTGGTGGCACCGTGCACTTCGATGTTGATCTTGGCCTTGATTTCGCCGCGACCGAGAACGCGCACGCCAGCCTTCGAGCGGCGCAGAACGCCAGCCTTCACCAGCGACTCGGCGTTGATCAGGTCCTTGGCATCGATGGTCTTCGCATCGATCGCGTCCTGGAGACGGTCCAGGTTGATCTCGGCGTAGTCGACGCGGAAGATGTTGTTGAAGCCACGCTTCGGCAGACGACGATGCAACGGCATCTGGCCGCCCTCGAAGCCCTTGATGCGGACGCCCGAACGTGCGGTCTGGCCCTTGCCGCCGCGGCCCGAGGTCTTGCCCTTGCCGGAGCCGATGCCACGGCCGACGCGCATACGCTTCTTACGGGAGCCGGCGTTATCGGCGATATCGCTGAGCTTCATCGTTCTTTTCCCTGTTTCGCCCTGTCTTCCCGAGGCTTACCGGCAAATCCGGACCTCGAAGGTCAACAGTGTCATTCCTGCGGCAACCTGGCGGCCGCAGTGAGACGACGTGAACTTACTTATCCTCGACCACGCGGACGAGGTGCTGCACCTTGGTGATCATGCCGCGAACTTCAGGAGTGTCCTGCAGCTCGCTGACGCGACCGATCTTGTTGAGCTTGAGGCCGATCAGCGTGGAGCGCTGCGAGTGGTGACGGCGGATTGCGCTCGCCACCTGCTCGACCTTGATCATCTTTGCGGCCTTGGCCATCGGATTACTCCAGAAAGAGTTGGTTATTCGGCAACCAGCTCGGCGTCACCGCCAACGCGGCGCGACTGCAGAGTGGAAACCTTGAGATTGCGGCGAGCAGCAACCGAGCGCGGCGAATCCTGATGCTTCAGCGCGTCGAAGGTTGCGCGAACCATGTTGTAGGGATTCGACGAACCGATCGACTTGGCCACCACGTCCTGGATGCCCAGCGTTTCGAACACAGCGCGCATCGGACCGCCGGCGATGATGCCGGTACCAGCCGGAGCTGCACGCAGATACACGCGGCCCGCGCCATGACGGCCGGCGATGTCGTGATGCAGCGTGCGACCTTCGCGCAGAGCGACGCGCGTCAGGTTGCGCTTGGCCGACTCGGTCGCCTTGCGGATCGCTTCCGGAACTTCACGGGCCTTACCGTGACCAAACCCGACCCTGCCCTTCTGATCGCCAATGACGACCAGAGCTGCAAAGCCGAAGCGCTTGCCGCCCTTGACGACCTTCGCCACACGATTGATGTGGACGAGCTTGTCGACGAACTCACTATCACGCTCTTCCCGGGGGCCCCGGTCGCGTCCGCCGCGTTCGCGTTCACCTGCCATGGTGTTTTCCAATCCTTGCGAAGCTTTCGCTTCTAACCCTGTGTCCCGTTCAAATCTGCAACTTGCAAATCAACGAAAGTGAAATCGCTTAGAAGCTGAGCCCGCCTTCGCGAGCTGCATCTGCCAGCGCCTTGACGCGGCCGTGGTACAGATACTGACCACGGTCGAAGACCACTTCCTTGACGCCGTTCTTGACTGCGCGCTCTGCCAGTAACTTGCCGACAGCCTGCGCCGCATCGACGTCCGCGCCGGTCTTGCCGGTTTCGCGCATCGCCTTCTCCAGCGACGACGCGGAAGCGAGCGTCTCGCCCTTCAGGTCGTCGATGACCTGCGCGTAGATGTGCTTCGACGAGCGGAAGATCGACAGCCGCGGACGACCATTGGCAGTCCGGCGCAGCGCCAGACGAACGCGCTGCTTCCGCCGGGCATTCGTAATCTTGAGTTTCGACATGACCGGCTCCGTTACTTCTTCTTGCCTTCCTTGCGGAAGATAAACTCGTCGGAATAACGTACGCCCTTGCCCTTATAGGGCTCCGGCGGACGATAGCTGCGGATCTCCGCGGCTACCTGACCGACGCGCTGCGAGTCGTTGCCGGCGACGTTGATCTCGGTCGGCTTCGGCACCGTGATGGTGATGCCTTCCGGGATCGCGTAAACGACATCGTGGCTGTAACCGAGAGCCAGCTGCAGGTTCTTGCCCTGCAGGGCCGCACGATAACCGACGCCGGTGATCTCGAGCTTCTTCTCGAAACCCTTGGTAACGCCTTCGAGCAGATTCGCGATCTGCGCGCGAGCCGTACCGTACAGTGCACGAGCGCGATTGGTTTCGACGCGAGGAGCAACCTTGATTGCACCCTCTTCCATCTTCACCACCACGTCGTCGTGCACGACGAACTGAAGAGCGCCCTTGGGGCCCTTCATCTTGACGGTCTGGCCTTCGACGGTCGCGGTAACACCCGCGGTCACCGTCACTGGCTTCTTGCCAACTCGTGACATGACTGATCCTTCCTCAGAACACCGTGAAGAGAACTTCGCCGCCCACGTTCGCGTCGCGCGCGTCGTGGTCGGCCATAATTCCCTTGGGCGTCGACAAAACGGAGATACCGAGGCCGTTCTTCACGCGCGGCAGGTTCTTCACCGAGACGTACACACGACGTCCTGGCTTCGAAACACGCTCGATTTCGCGGATGACCGGTTCGCCATCGAAATACTTGAGTTCGATCTCGAGTTCCGAACGGCCCGACGAATGCTCGACGCTGGCGAAGCCACGGATGTAGCCTTCGTTCTTCAGCACTTCGAGCACGTTGGCGCGCATCTTGGAGCCCGGGGTCGAAACCTTGGACTTGGTACGCATCTGCGCATTGCGGATACGGGTGATGAGATCGCTGATTGGATCGTGGGTCGACATGTTCCGCCCCCCTTACCAGCTGGACTTCACGAGCCCGGGAACCAGGCCCTTCGAGCCGAGTTCACGCAGCGCGATACGGCTGAGCTTGTTGATACGATAGACCGAATGCGGACGACCGGTGATTTCGCAACGGTTCATGATCCGAACAGGCGATGAATTGCGCGGAAGCTCGGCGAGCTTCAGCGTTGCGGCGAACCGCTCTTCCATCGGCTTGGTCTTGTCGGCGATGATGGCCTTGAGACGCGCGCGCTTCGGCGCAGCGTTTGCGGACATCTTCTTCCGACGGTTGTTCTTCTCGATCGAACTCTTCTTTGCCATGCTTGGCTCCTGGGTTACCGCGTTTGAGAAGCTTTTCAGCTACTCACTGCCGGAACGGGAAATTGAAAGCGGTCAACAAAGCGCGGGCCTCGTCGTCGGTGCGCGCAGTGGTGCACACCGTGATGTCCATGCCCAGCGGCGTATCCCCGGCCTTGTCGAAATCGATTTCCGGGAAAATGATGTGCTCTTTGAGACCGAGCGAATAGTTGCCACGGCCGTCAAAGCTCTTGCCGTTCAGGCCGCGGAAGTCGCGGACGCGCGGCAGAGCGACGTTCACCAGACGATCGATGAACTCGTACATCTTGGCCTTGCGCAGCGTCACCTTGGCGCCAATCGGCTGGTTTTCACGCAGCTTGAAGGTCGCGATAGCAACGCGCGAATAGGTCACGATGGCCTTCTGACCGGCGATCAGCGACAGGTCGGCAGCGGCGGTTTCGGCCTTCTTGCGGTCGTTGACGGCTTCGCCAACGCCCATGTTCAGGACGATCTTGTCGAGGCGCGGAACCTGCATGACGTTTTCGTAGCCGAACTGTTCAGTCAGCTTGGCACGAATGGTCTTGTCGTATTCGACGCGCAGACGCGGAATGTATGCGGTCTCAGCCATCGATCTCTGCTCCCGAACGCTTGGCGATGCGCACCTTGGTGCCGTCAGCCTGGATCTTGAAACCAACGCGGGTCGGCTTGCCGTCCTTGCCGACGATCGCGATGTTGGACAGTTGGATCGGCGCCTCCTTCGAGATGATGCCGCCTTCCTGTGCCTGGGTCTGCTTCTGGTGACGCTTGACCAGGTTGACGCCGCGAACCAGCGCCTTGCCCTCGGTCGGGCGCACTTCGAACACTTCGCCGGTACGGCCCTTGTCGCGACCGTTCAGCACGATGACCTTGTCACCCTTGCGAATCTTGGCAGCCATTACAGCACCTCCGGCGCAAGCGAGATGATCTTCATGTGGTTTTTGGCGCGCAGCTCACGCGGCACGGGCCCGAAGATACGGGTACCGATCGGCTCGGACTGATTGTTGATCAGCACGGCAGCGTTGCGATCGAAGCGGATGACAGAGCCATCCGGGCGGCGAATGTCCTTGCGGACGCGCACGACGACCGCCTTCATGACGTCGCCCTTCTTCACCTTCCCGCGTGGGATGGCTTCCTTGATCGATACGACAATTACGTCGCCAACGGATGCATAACGGCGCTTGGATCCACCAATCACCTTAATGCACATGACACGGCGTGCGCCTGAATTATCGGCCACGTCGAGGTTGGTCTGCATCTGAATCATTGATGCACCTCGTCCTCTGTTTATGCGCTAATGCGCGATTTTTAGGCAGTCTTCTTCTGTTCGCCCCGGACAACCGTCCAGTGCTTCAGCTTCGACATCGGCTTGCTCTCTTCGATCCACACCATGTCGCCCGGCTTGAACTCGTTGTTCTCGTCGTGGGCATGGTAGTTTTTCGAACGGCGAATGGTCTTCTTGTAGATCGGGTGCGTAAAGCGACGGTCAACGCGAACAACAACCGTCTTGGCTTGCTTGTCGCTGACGACCACGCCCTGCAGAGTACGTTTCGGCATGTTCGGCCCCTTACTTCGACTTACCGTCGCGCTTCTGCGCGGCGATGGTCTTGATTCGTGCAATATCACGACGCGCCTCACGAAGGCGAGAGGTGTTTTCCAACTGCCCGGTGGCGCGCTGGAAGCGCAGGTTGAAACGCTCCTTCTTCAGATTGAGGACGGCGTCGTCCATCTGATCGGGGCTCATTGCGCGGATATCGCTGGTTTTCATTTCGGCCATGGCTTTACTCCGCAATGCGCGTAACGAAACGCGTCTTGATCGGCAGCTTGGCGGCAGCGAGGGTCATCGCTTCCTTGGCAATCTGCGTGGTGACACCGTCGATCTCGAAGATCACACGGCCTGGCTTGACGCGCGCAACCCACAATTCCGGGGTGCCCTTGCCGGAGCCCATTCGGACTTCAGCAGGCTTCTTCGAAACCGGGAGATCCGGGAACACGCGGATCCACACGCGGCCGGCACGCTTCATGTGACGGGTCAGCGCGCGACGGGCAGCTTCGATCTGACGGGCGGTGATCCGCTCAGGGGCCATCGCCTTCAGGCCGAACTGACCGAAAGCCAGCGTGGCGCCCGAAGTCGCAACGCCGTGAATCCGGCCCTTATGCGCCTTCCGGAACTTGGTCTTCTTTGGTTGCATCATGGCTTACGCCCTCAAACCTTCTAATTAAACGCTCAAGCGGCGTCGCGACGCGGCCGGGAATTGTCACCCTCGGCCATGCGCTTGTCCTGAGCCATCGGATCGTGCTCGAGGATTTCGCCCTTGAAGATCCAGACCTTGACGCCGCAGGTGCCGAACGTCGTGAACGCGGTGGCTACGCCGTAATCGATATCCGCACGCAGCGTGTGCAGCGGCACGCGACCTTCGCGATACCATTCCATACGCGCGATTTCCGCACCGCCCAGACGACCCGAGCAGTTGATACGAATGCCTTCGGCGCCGAGACGCATCGCCGACTGCACTGCCCGCTTCATCGCACGGCGGAACGCAACGCGGCGCTCGAGCTGCTGTGCGATCGACTCGGCGACCAGGGTCGCATCGAGCTCCGGCTTGCGGATTTCGACGATGTTGATCACCACGTCCGACGACGTAATGTCGGCAACCTTCTTGCGAAGCTTGTCGATGTCGGCGCCCTTCTTGCCGATCACGACACCCGGACGAGCCGATTGGATCGTGACGCGGCACTTCTTATGCGGGCGCTCGATGATGATCTTGGCGACGGCAGCCTGCTTCAGTTCCTTGTGCAGGATCTCGCGGATCTTGACGTCTTCATGCAGCAGCTTGCCGTATTCGTTCTTGCCGGCATACCAACGCGAGTCCCACGTACGGTTGATGCCGAGGCGCAGACCGATTGGATTGATCTTCTGACCCATCTTATTCTCCTGCGCCTGCTTACGCGGCTTCTGCTTCGACCTGACGAACGACGATCGTCAGCTGCGCAAACGGTTTAAAGATACGGCCCGAACGGCCACGGCCGCGCGGACTGAAACGCTTCATGACGATGCCCTTGCCAACATGCGCCTCGGAGACGATCAGCGCGTCAACGTCGAGGTCATGGTTGTTCTCGGCATTGGCGATCGCCGATTCCAGGCACTTCTTCACATCGACCGCGATCCGCTTGCGCGAGAACTGCAGGTCGGCGAGCGCAGCCGAAGCTTTCCGGCCGCGGATCATCTGCGCAACGAGGTTGAGCTTCTGCGGGCTCACGCGCAGCATGCGGGCGATCGCCTTGGCCTCGTTATCCGGGAGGCTCCGTTCGCGCTTTGGCTTGCTCATAGTCCTTAGCCCTTCTTGGCTTTCTTGTCGCCGGCGTGGCCATGGAAGGTACGGGTCGGCGAGAACTCACCGAACTTGTGACCGACCATTTCCTCGTTCACAGCGACAGGTACATGCTTCTGGCCGTTGTAAACGCCGAAGGTGAGACCCACGAACTGCGGCAAGATCGTCGAGCGACGGCTCCAGATCTTGATCACATCATGACGACCAGACGAACGAGCGGCATCTGCCTTCTTGAGCAGCGAACCCTCGACGAACGGGCCTTTCCAGACTGAACGAACCATGTCCGGCGATCCTTACTTCTTCCGCTTGTGGCGGCTGATGAGAATGAACTTGTTGGTCGACTTGTTCGACCGGGTCTTCTTGCCCTTGGTCGGCTTGCCCCAGGGCGTAACCGGGTGACGACCACCCGAGGTACGACCTTCACCACCACCGTGCGGATGGTCGATCGGGTTCATGACGACGCCGCGGTTATGCGGACGCCAGCCGAGCCAGCGGGTACGACCGGCCTTGCCGATCGAGATGTTCATGTGATCCGGGTTCGACACAGCGCCGATGGTGGCGGTGCAACGACCGTGAACCAGGCGCTGTTCGCCCGAGTTCAGACGAATGATCACGTAATCATGGTCACGACCGACGAGCTGGGCGTAGGTGCCGGCCGAGCGAGCGATCTGGCCGCCCTTCCCGATCTTCATCTCGACGTTGTGGATGATCGTGCCGATCGGCATGTTGCCGAGCGGCATGACATTGCCCGGCTTCACGTCGACATAGCTGCCGGCGATGACGGTGTCGCCAACGGCCAGACGCTGCGGCGCCAGGATATAGGCCTGCTCACCGTCTGTGTACTTGATCAGCGCGATGAACGCCGTGCGGTTCGGATCGTATTCCAGACGCTCGACCACGGCCGGAACATCGACCTTGGAGCGCTTGAAGTCGACGATACGATAGGCCTTCTTGTGGCCACCGCCACGGAAGCGCACCGTGATACGACCGGTGTTGTTACGACCGCCAGCCGAGTGCTTGCCTTCGGTCAGAGCCTTGACAGGCTTGCCCTTGTACAGCGCGGAACGATCGACCATGACCAGCTGACGCTGGCCGGGTGTCGTTGGGTTGAATGTCTTAAGTGCCATCGTTGATCGCCCTTACAGTCCGGTCGTAACGTCGATGCGGTGGCCCTCTTCGAGGGTGACAATCGCACGCTTGACGTTCGACTGTGAACCGAGGTTGCCGCGGAAGACCTTCGTCTTGCCCTTGCGAACCAGCGTGTTCACGCTCTTTACCTTGACGTCGAACAGCTTTTCGACGGCTTCCTTGATCTGCGGCTTGGTGGCCTTGCCGTCGACCTTGAAAACAACCTTGTTGAATTCAGAGGCGACAGTGGCCTTTTCCGTCACCACAGGGGCGACGATCACGTCGTAATGGCGCGGGTCGATGTTCTTCATTTGAAGCGCGCCTCCAACGCATCAAGCGCCGCCTTGGTCAGAACAAGCTTCTGACGACGCAGAATGTCATAAACGTTGATGCCCTGGATCGGCAGCACGTCGATGTTCGGAATGTTGCGGGCCGCCTGAGCGAAACCGACATGAACCTCGGCGCCATCGATGATCAGCGCATTGGTCAGGCCGAGACCCGAGAAATGACCGATCAGAGCCTTGGTCTTGGCGGCTTCCAGGTTGGCGTTCTCGATCACGATCAAGCCGCCGTCCTTGGCCTTCGCCGACAGAGCATGCTTCAGCGCGAGTGCGCGGACCTTCTTCGGCAGATCGAACGCATGGGAGCGAACTACCGGACCGAAGGCACGACCACCGCCGCGGAACTGCGGAACGCGGGCCGAACCGTGACGAGCACCGCCGGTGCCCTTCTGCTTGTACATCTTCTTGCCGGTACGCCAGATTTCCGCACGGCCCTTGGCCTTGTGGTTACCCGACTGGCGCTTTGCGAGCTGCCAGTTGACGCAACGCTGGATGATGTCCGCGCGCGGATCGAGACCGAAGATGGCGTCCGACAGCTCGATCGAGCCGGCGTCCTTACCCTCAAGCGTGGTGACGTTCAATTTCATCTCACACGCCCTCCTGCTCGGCGGCAGGTGCTTCAGCAGCACCCTCACCTGCCAGCTTGAACTTGCCGGGCTTCGGCGCGTCCTTCGGCAGAGCCTTCTTCACCGCATCGCGAACCGAGATCCAGCCGCCCTTGGAGCCGGGAACGGCGCCTTCGACGAGGATCAGGCCGCGCTCGACATCAAGCTGCACGACGCGCAGGTTGAGCGTGGTGATACGATCGACACCCATGTGACCGGGCATCTTCTTGTTCTTGAAGGTCTTGCCCGGGTCCTGACGGCCACCGGTCGAACCGATCGAACGATGCGAAACCGACACACCGTGCGTGGCGCGAAGACCGCCGAAGTTCCAGCGCTTCATACCACCGGCGAAGCCCTTACCGACCGAGGTGCCGGTGACATCGACGAACTGGCCAACCACGAAGTGGTCTGCCTGGATCTCGGCGCCGACCGGGATCAGCGCGTCTTCCGACACGCGGAATTCCGCGACCTTCCGCTTGGGTTCAACCTTGGCAACCGCGAACTGGCCGCGTTCAGCCTTGGGCAAATACACGGTCTTGCGCGAGCCCGATCCGAGCTGCAGCGCGACGTAACCGTTCTTCTCGCTGGTGAGGTGGCCAACCACCTGGCAGTTACCCAGCTTGAGCACGGTCACAGGGATATGTTCACCGGCGTCTGTGAAGACCCGGGTCATCCCGACCTTTTGTGCGATCACTCCGGAGCGCATCGGCGTGCTTCCTGTTCTTTCTGTCCGTTTGACCGGACGGGGACCTAAATACTTAGAGCTTGATTTCGACGTCGACACCGGCGGCCAGGTCGAGCTTCATCAAAGCATCGACTGTCTGCGGGGTCGGATCGACGATATCGAGAAGGCGCTTATGGGTGCGCATCTCGAACTGCTCGCGGCTCTTCTTGTCGACGTGCGGCGAACGGTTGACCGTGAACTTCTCGATGCGCGTCGGCAGCGGGATGGGTCCACGGACCTGTGCACCCGTGCGCTTCGCGGTGCTCACGATCTCACGGGTCGATGCATCGAGGATACGATGGTCGAACGCCTTGAGACGAATGCGGATATTCTGGCCGTTCATTGCCGTGTCTTTCTTTGAAAGCGAATGGTTGTTGCGAGTAGCGAGTAGCGAGACCCGCTACTCACGACTTCCTGTTCGCGTCCTTACTCGATGATGCTAGCGACGACGCCTGCACCGACGGTGCGGCCGCCTTCACGGATGGCGAAGCGCAGCTTCTCTTCCATGGCGATCGGCACGATCAGGTGCACTTCCATGGCGATGTTGTCGCCCGGCATCACCATTTCGGTGCCTTCCGGCAGATGCACAACACCGGTCACGTCGGTGGTGCGGAAGTAGAACTGCGGACGGTAGTTGGTGAAGAACGGCGTGTGACGGCCACCCTCTTCCTTGGTCAGGATGTAGGCCTCGGCCTTGAACTTGGTGTGCGGCTTCACCGAACCCGGCTTGCACAGCACCTGGCCGCGCTCGACGTCTTCACGCTTGGTGCCGCGCAGCAGCGCGCCGATGTTATCGCCGGCCTGGCCCTGATCGAGCAGCTTGCGGAACATTTCCACGCCGGTGCAGATCGTCTTCTGCGTGGCGCGGATGCCGACGATTTCGATTTCCTCGCCGACCTTGACGATGCCGCGCTCGACGCGGCCGGTCACGACCGTACCACGGCCCGAGATCGAGAACACGTCTTCCACCGGCATCAGGAACGGCTGGTCAACCGGACGCTCCGGCTGCGGGATGTAGCTGTCGACGTTCTTCATCAGCTCTTGAATGGCGTCGTGGCCGAGTGCGCGGTTCGAATCTTCGAGCGCAGCGAGCGCCGAACCCTTGACGATCGGAATGTCATCGCCCGGGAAGTCGTACTTCGACAGCAGTTCGCGGACTTCCATTTCCACGAGCTCGAGCAGTTCCGGATCGTCGACCATGTCGCACTTGTTCAGGAACACGACCAGCGCCGGCACGCCGACCTGGCGGGCGAGCAGGATGTGCTCGCGGGTCTGCGGCATCGGGCCGTCGGCAGCCGACACGACCAGGATCGCGCCGTCCATCTGCGCGGCGCCAGTGATCATGTTCTTCACATAGTCGGCGTGGCCGGGGCAGTCGACGTGGGCGTAGTGGCGGTTGGCGGTCTCGTATTCGACGTGAGCGGTCGAGATGGTGATGCCGCGCGCCTTCTCTTCCGGCGCCTTGTCGATCTGGTCGTAAGCGGTGAACGACGCACCGCCCGTCTCCGCGAGCACCTTCGTGATCGCCGCCGTCAGCGACGTCTTGCCGTGGTCAACGTGACCGATCGTACCAATGTTGCAGTGCGGCTTGTTACGTTCAAATTTTGCTTTGGCCATGACTCTCTCCGTTTAGTCGTCAACTGTCGCTAACGACAATCAGGCAAACTTCTTCTGGACTTCTGCCGACACATTGGCCGGCGCTTCCGCGTAGTGATCGAATGACATCGAGAACGTTGCACGACCCTGGCTCATCGAGCGCAGCGTGTTCACGTAACCGAACATGTTCATGAGCGGCACCATCGCGTTGATGACGTTGGCGTTGCCGCGCATGTCCTGCCCCTGGATCTGACCGCGCCGCGAGTTCAAGTCGCCGATGACCGAACCGGTGTAGTCTTCCGGGGTCACGCATTCGACCTTCATGATCGGCTCGAGCAGAACGGACTTGCCCTTCTGCAGCGCGTCACGGAGGGCCGCGCGCGATGCGATTTCGAAGGCCAGTGCCGACGAGTCGACGTCGTGATAGGCGCCGTCAACCAGCTGGACATGAACGTCGACCACGGGGAAGCCCGCGACCACGCCAGAGGTCATGACGCTGTTGAGACCCTTTTCAACGCCCGGGATGTATTCCTTCGGAACAGCACCACCGACGATCTTGGACTCGAACACGAAGCCCGAACCCGGCTCGCCCGGCTCGACCACGAACTTGACGCGGGCGAACTGGCCGGTACCACCGGTCTGCTTCTTGTGGGTGTAGTCGACTTCAGCGCGCTTCGTGATCTTCTCACGGAACGCCACCTGCGGTGCACCGATGTTCGCATCGACCTTGTAGGTACGGCGCAGAATGTCGACCTTGATGTCGAGATGGAGTTCGCCCATGCCCTTGAGGATGGTCTGGCCGGACTCGTGGTCGGTCGACACGCGGAACGACGGATCTTCCGCAGCGAGCTTCGCCAGAGCAACGCCCAGCTTTTCCTGGTCGGCCTTGGACTTCGGCTCGATGGCGATTTCGATCACCGGCTCCGGGAATTCCATGCGCTCGAGGATGACCGGCTTGTCCGGATCGCAAAGCGTGTCACCGGTGCGGGCTTCCTTGAGGCCAGCCAGAGCGACGATGTCGCCGGCATAGGCTTCCTTGATGTCTTCGCGGTTGTTCGCATGCATCAGCAGCATACGGCCGATACGTTCTTTCTTCTCACGGGTCGAGTTCACGACACCGGTGCCGCTCTGCAGAACACCCGAATAGATGCGGCAGAAGGTGATGGTGCCAACGAACGGATCGTCCATGATCTTGAATGCGAGCAGAGCCAGCGGCTCCTTGTCGTCGGCCTTGCGGACGATCTCGTTGCCGTCTTCGTCCGTGCCCTTGATGGCAGGCACGTCGATCGGCGACGGGAGATAGTCGACGACCGCGTCGAGCAGAGGCTGCACGCCCTTGTTCTTGAAGGCCGAGCCGCAGAGCACCGGATAGAACGCGCCAGTCAGCACGGCCTTGCGGAGCAGCTTCTTCAGCGTGGCTTCGTCCGGCTCGTTGCCGTCGAGATAAGCGGCCATGGCATCGTCGTCGAGCTCGACGGCGGCTTCCAGCATCTTCTCGCGATATTCCTTGGCCTTCTCGACCATGTCTTCCGGAATATCGACATAGTCGAACTTCGCACCGAGGGACTCATCGTTCCAGATGATGCCCTTCATGGTCACGAGATCGACGAGACCCTTGAAGTTGTTCTCAGCGCCGATCGGCAGCTGGATCGCAACCGGCTTCGCACCGAGACGGTCGATGATGTCCTGCAGGCACTTATAGAAGTCAGCGCCGGTCTTATCCATCTTGTTCGCGAAAACGATCCGCGGAACCTTGTACTTGTCGCCCTGACGCCAGACGGTTTCGGTCTGCGGCTCGACGCCCTGGTTGGAGTCGAGAACGCATACGGCGCCGTCGAGCACGCGCAGCGAACGCTCGACTTCGATCGTGAAGTCGACGTGGCCGGGAGTGTCGATGATGTTCAGGCGCTTGCCGTTCCAGTAGGCGGTGGTAGCAGCCGAAGTGATCGTGATGCCACGCTCCTGCTCCTGCTCCATCCAGTCCATCGTCGCCGCACCTTCGTGCACTTCGCCGATCTTGTGGCTCTTGCCGGTGTAATAGAGGATGCGCTCGGTCGTCGTGGTCTTGCCAGCGTCGATATGCGCCATGATACCGAAGTTACGGTAGTCCTCGATGGCATTTTGGCGGGGCATGAGAGTGTCCTTACGTGTCCGTTCGAGACGCGATTACCAGCGATAATGAGAGAAGGCGCGGTTGGCTTCCGCCATCTTGTGCACGTCTTCACGCTTCTTCACCGCGTTGCCGCGATTGTTCGAGGCGTCGAGCAATTCAGCCGACAGACGCTCGGTCATGGTCTTTTCGTTGCGGGCGCGCGCAGCGGTGATCAGCCAGCGAATACCCAGCGCCTGGCGCCGGATGCTGCGGACTTCAACCGGCACCTGATAGGTGGCGCCGCCGACGCGACGCGAACGAACTTCGATCGTCGGCATCACGTTTTCCAGAGCCTGCTCGAACACGCCGAGCGGACCCTGCTTGGTCTTGGCTTCGATCAGGTCGAACGCACCGTAAACGATGGTTTCGGCGGCAGACTTCTTGCCGTCGTACATGATCGAATTCATAAACTTGGTGACGATGATGTTCCCGAACTTCGGATCCGGGTTAACTTCACGCTTTTCAGCTGAGTGGCGACGAGACATCGATCAAACCCCGACTTACTTCGGACGCTTCGCGCCGTACTTCGAACGACGCTGCTTACGGTTCTTGACGCCCTGGGTATCCAGCACGCCGCGGAGAATGTGGTAACGCACGCCGGGCAAATCCTTGACGCGACCGCCGCGGATCATGACCACGGAGTGCTCCTGAAGGTTATGACCTTCACCCGGAATGTAACCGATGACTTCGAAGCCATTGGTCAGACGCACCTTGGCAACCTTACGAAGCGCCGAGTTCGGCTTCTTCGGAGTCGTCGTGTAGACGCGCGTGCAAACGCCGCGCTTCTGCGGCGACTGCTGCAGCGCAGGAACCTTCTTGCGCGACTTCTGAATTGCGCGCGGAGTAGCGATCAGCTGGTTGATCGTCGGCATGTCAGCCTTCACCCTTTAGTTCGCTCGAAACCGTAACGGTTTCCTCAAAATCACTCGGAGCAACCTGCCCCACGGTTCGCATCACGTGAAAGCTTCACGCAAAACGAAATCACGCCAACCATTCATCGCTGAATGGAAAGCGCTAAACGCCACAGAGGACCGCGACTTGACCGCCAGACTTACGTCTTTGGATCTGCATCGAGGTCATGCATTCGAATTTGATCTCAAGAGAACAAGTCTCTCAGGAGACAAACGTCGCTTTGGCATTGCCTTGATATAGCGACAGCGTCTGAGCTTCTGGGTCGAGGTTGGTGCCCAATTTATCCCGAAGAACTGATTGGGTGATCCGTTCCGACACTGGCGAAGCTCACCGCCTGTCGTTGAATGGGCGGGTTGTATCCGCAGGGGATACCCAAGTCAACAACAAAGCGCGATGAAAGAAACGCTTCTCGCAGAGGATGTTCTAGCATGTCGATCATGACAGAACATACGCGATTTCGACGCCGCACATGCCATCCACGGAAGAATCTCCGACTCGGATTCGTTGCAGTTTGATGAAGGAGAATCGCCTCGGTTGCGGCGATTTTGCGCCTCCCCTGCCGACCCGCATCGCCTGCGAGCCGAATCCCGTCCCGAATCGGTACAATCTAGGAGCTTCCGGGCATTAAATGGTACCCGGCCCACTTGCGGAGAGCTGCGACCTGCCCGCTTTCCATCGGTCAGGCGGATACAGGAATGCGCGCGATGACTTTGATTTCGAAATCGAAGCCCGCCAGCCAGTTGACCCCTACCGCAGTCCAGTTCGGGTAAGGCGGCTCACCGATCACCCCGACCGGACGGCATCGACCGCCGCGAACTGCGTGGCCGGATCGGTATGGAAGGTGGTGACGTCAACGACGTCCTCAAACGTGCAACCAGCCGCCTTCAGCACGGCCGCGAGATTATCGAATGCCAGCCGGACCTGCTTTTCGAACACCGGCTCTGGCGAGCCGTCTTCCCGGCTGCCAACCTGGCCGGAGACAAACAGGAGGTCGCCCGAGCGTATCGCCGCTGAATAGCGGTTGATCTCGTAGAGGGCCTGTCGGCCGGCCGGAAAAATCGCGTCGCGTTTGGTCATGGTGTCAGTCCTGTTCAAGGATTATATACGCCTCGTATGTCAGATTATTCGAACATACGATCCGCATGTCAATACACATACGGTGCGTATGCTACTTTGCGGAGATGGCAGTGGTCGCGCGACGGCGAGCGGAAATGGTGGAGGAAACCCGGGCCAAGCTCATCCGGGCGGCCCGGACGGCTTTTGCCACCAAGGGTTATGCCGCGGCATCGATGGACGACCTCACCGCCGAGGCCGGCCTGACGCGCGGCGCGCTCTATCACAACTTCGGCGACAAGAAGGGTTTGCTGCAGGCGGTCATCGACCAGATCGACGCAGAGATGCTGGCCCGAATGCGCGTGGCATATGGTCAGGCAGCGACGGCCTGGGAAGGATTCCTCAACGAGGGCATCGCCTATATCGAAATGTCGCTCGAGCCCGAGATTCAGCGCATCATGCTGCTGGATGGCCCTGCCGTGCTCGGCGATCCCTCGCAATGGCCGAACCAGACCGCGTGCCTGCGTACGACAACACAAGCAATCCAGCGGCTGATCGACGACGGAACGGTTAAGCCTGTCGATGCCGAAGCGGCGGCCCGTCTGATCAATGGCGCGGCGCTCAACGCTGCGCTCTGGATCGCTGCAGCCGATGATCCCCACGCGGTCCTTGCGAAAGCTGTCGAGGCTTTCCGCCAGCTCGCGGCGGGCCTGCTGCGAACGGTGGGATGACCGCGTCACACATCTTCAGATGTGCTCACTCGTCGTCATCCTCGTCATCATCATCGTCATTGGCAGATGACCTGTGCCGCTGATCATCCCAGAGCTGGCGGTAAGTACCGTTCAGCGCCAGTAGCTCTTTGTGCGAGCCGCGCTCGATCACCTTGCCGCCATTGATGACAATGATTTCGTCCATATCCACCACGGCGGCCAGCCTGTGCGTCGACGAAATCAGGGTGCGGCCCTTGGCGAGTTTGAACAGCGTCTTGTTGAGCGCCGCCTCTGTCGTCTGATCGAGGGCCGACGTCGCTTCGTCCAGCAGCAGCACCGACGGATTGCGAACGATGGCCCGCGCGATGGCGATGCGCTGGCGCTGGCCGCCGGACAGCGTATCGCCGCGTTCGCCGACCTGGGTGTCATATTTATCCGGCAGGCTCATGATGTAGCGATGGATCTCCGCCTTGCGCGCCGCCTGCTCGACTTCCTCGTCGGTCGCGCCTTCCTTGCCAAGCCGGATGTTCTCGCGGATCGACATGTTGAACAGCATGTTCTCCTGGAACACCACGGCCATGTGTCCGCGCAGGGATTCCCGCGTCACCTTGCGGATATCGACGCCGTCGATGGACACCCTGCCCTCATCCGGCACATAGAGCCGCAGGATCAGGTTGAGCAGCGTGCTCTTGCCGGAACCTGACGGGCCGACAATGGCGACAGTCTTGCCGACATTGATCTTGAGGCTGAGATTGTCGAGCACCGGCTGCTGGCTGTTCTCATACTGGAACGAGACGCGGTCGAAGGTGATGTCATTGACGATACGCGGCAGCTCCGGTGAGCCAGGCTTGTCCGCACCGCGGGTCGGTTCATCGAGCATCTCCTCCATGTGCCGCACGGCGGCCGCCGCCTGGATCGACACCGGGATGAAATGCATCACATGTGCGATGTTGTAGGATACCTCCCAGAACGCGCTTTCGAAGGTGACGAAGGTGCCGACGGTGATCTGCCCCTTGGTGGCGAGATAGGCGCCGATCGCCAGCACCACCAAATGCAGCAACAACACCGCGACGGTGACCGAGCGCTCGACCATGGTCGACAGGAAGGTCGCAGCCGCGATCCTGTCGCGGGTCTCGTTGTTGCGCAGCCGGAACCAGCCCATGGTCCGGCGCTGCAGGCTGAAGGCCTTGATCACCGCCTGTGCCGCGATGTTCTCCTGCACCATGCCGAGTACGGACGCTTCGCTGAGCTTCTGGTCGTAATTGGCCTGCACCGCTTTCGGCGTCAGGATGCGCGGACCGATCAGCGTGATCGGGAAAATCAATAGCGCAACGGCGGCCAGCTGCCAGTTCAGATACAGCATCAGCACGATGCCGGCGATCAGTTCGAGGAACGGCAACAAGGCGCTGTTGGCGAAGCTCTTGATGGCCGTCTCGAAGGACGACAGATCGATCGAGAAGCGTGACAGGATCTCGCCGCGCTTGGTGCGGGCGAAATAGGCCGACGGCAGATCCTGCACGTGATCGAACAGGCGCGAGCGAACGTCCGTGATGATCGAGGCGGCCAGCTTGGCGTCCCAGCGCTCGTACCAGATCGCAACGATCGACGTGACGACGCCGGCGACGGCGAGCACCGACAGGATCTTGTACAGCGCGTCGAAGTCTTCTTCGCCAAGCGCATCGTCGATCAGATATTTGAGGCTGAGCGGCATGAAGACGTTGAATAGCGTCTCGACCAGAACGCCGAAACCAACGAAGCCTACCAGCTTGCGATACCTGCCGACGAACGGCCGCGTGAAACGATAGACCGTCCCGAATGCGCCGGCGGCCTCGCGCGCGGTGAAGACGACCAGTTCCTCGTCATCATCGTCATCGAGCTCGTCGTCGTCTTCATCCTCGTCGTCATCGTCGACGACAGGCTTGGCTTTTGCCGCCTTCTCGACAGGCGGCGGTTTGGTGCTGGGAACCGAAGCGGCGGCGGCGCCAACCGGGAGCGCAAACTTGTCATCGAGCGGCGTGGCCGGCTCGGCCGCATTCTTGTCGTCAGATGGAGGCTTTGGAGGTGGCTTCGACGCCATGGAACGAACCGTTGCTGCACGGTCCTTCGACCGCAAGAATCAATGAAGCGGCCCGGACAGCCACGGCAATGATCCTATGCGATCAGAATGCCCTCGGCAAAGCAACCGAAGGCAGATGCCAAAGATCAATCCTCGGCATCGACCTTGTCGAAGAACGAGTAACGCAGGCTGTCCGCGTCCGCATACCAGTGGCCCGGCCCCTTGCCGGCGGCCAATGTCGCTTCCCAGACCGCCTCGGTGCAGTCGCGGCGATGCATCGACAGGTCGAAGCCGTTGCCGAAGAACAATTCCGACCATTCCCACCAGGTGCCGAGCTTCTTGACGCCGCGCAGCAGGTCATAGCGATCGATCACCGCCGGCGCCATGTCCGATGTGACCGAGCCAAACACGAGGCCGGTCTTCACCACGCGGTTGAGCTCCTGCACCGCCTTCACCACCTGCTTGTCGCCGACATGGCACAGGCTGGTCTCGAACACGAAATCGAACTGCTCGGCCTTGAACGGCAGATCGGTGATCGAGCCGAGCTTGTTGAACTTCTGCAGCGCCTTTGGCGTCTTGGCGTGGATCGCCTTGTTGTTCTCGACACCCCAGGCGTCGATGCCCCTGGCGCGCAGCGCGCCGACCAGTTCGCCTGATGCCGAGCCGGCGACCAGCAGCTTGTAGCCCTTGGCGCGGCCCCAGACGATCTTGATGAGATTTGTCAGATAAGCGGGGTCGGTGAACTGGCTCCAGACCTCGCTATAGGGACCGACTCCGCGATAGTTCTGGAAATAATCGCGGTCGATCTTGTCGGAGCTGACCGCACCGCCCTGTCCCTGCGCGCGGCGCAGACGCATCATTTCGGTGAGGATGATGTCGGTCGCGGCATCGGAAGAGTCGAGCAGACCGTTCAGCGTCGAGTCGAACAGATAATCGCCGACCACGACGAGGCCGGGATGATCCTTCGGCTCCGGCCGGTGATTGGTCATCACGTCGCGTACCGGCATGCCGCCGGGGATCGCGTTGACCGACGACAGCCAGCGATGGATCTTGCCTTCCAGCAGATGCTCACGCGCATCGCCGAATGATGCCGGCAACGACTTCAGCGCGGCGTCGATCAACTCATCGTCCGTGAGGTTCGCAAAGGCCAGTGCGTCGGAGCCTGGCACCAGCCAGTTCAGCACACCATGCTTGCCGACATCGTGGCGCGCACCCTCGTTATAGACGCAGCAGCCGCCAAAGGCTTCCGACATGAACCAGGCGCCGGGAATCTGATCGCCCCAGAACGGCGTATCGAACAGCAGCGAGATGCGCAGATAATGCGCCGGACGGTCGAAGTAAGCGATGTGCTTGACCATCGACTTGCGCAGTTCTTCGCCATCCCAGCGCATGGTCGCCAGCCATGAATGCGGCAGGCACATCACCACGAGATCGAAGTCGCGGGTGTCCGGGCCCTTGCCGTTCATCATGTCGAGCTGATAGCGGCCCTTCTCGGTCTTGCCGACCTTGAGCACACGGTGATTGAGCCGGATGTCGGCATCGACCTCCGACTGCAGGCAGGAGATCAGTTGCTCGTTGCCGTTCTGGATCGAATACAGGCCGATATAGCCGTCGACATCCATCACGAAGTTCTTCAGCGCATTGAGGCCGTTGGTGTTGTGCGTCTCGGTCGCGATGTCGGAGCGCGCCATCACTTTCAGGAAGCGCTTGGCCATGGGATCGCTGACTTCCTTATCAAGCAGCTCCTCGGCATTCATCCATGCCCAGGGATGTTCGTTGTCGTGCGAACCGACGCCCTCGTAATATTCGATCGGCGACACCATGCTCGCGCACTTCTTGCGAAAGGCTTCAATGGCGGCTGCGGTCTTCGCGCCATATTTCTTGCGCATGCCCGGCACGTCATTGAGCAGCTCGCCGTCGAGCTGCACCTGCTCGGCATCCATCGGAATCGTCTGCAGACCGAAATGCTGGATCAGCTCGCGCAGCGGATCCGGACCGGTCATCGAGTAATCGTAGATCTCGGCGACGCCAGCTTCGTACACGGCTGGCGCGGTATCGAATGTGCGCGTGAGAATCTTGCCGCCGACGCGGTCGGACGCCTCATAAATGGTGACACGGCAGAGATCGCCGAGCTTCTTCTTGAGATACCAGGCGCTCATCAGGCCGCCTGGACCACCACCAACAATTGCAAGATCGAGCATAGGTTTCTTTCACGCGTCGTATTTACCGGCGGCAATATCCGGCAACGGTCGATGTAACGTATTCCCAGCCAAAGCGGAATCCGCTGACGCTGCAAGGCTGGCCCGTCGACCCCGTCGACTCGCGCTAACCCACTCCAAGTGAAAACATTTTTCAGCTGAAGGAAAGATGAACGAAAGCATGTAGTGCGCCGCAACACACGCCATACGCGAAAAAGGCCGACTTTCGCCAGCCTTTTCCATGGCATTGGTGTGATCTGCAGTGGAAGGTCAGTCGGCGCTTCGCGACAAGACACGCTCCATGATGATGGTCCGCTCCTCACCGTGATAGGCGTCGCGAACGGCGGTGAAGCCCAGTCTCGCGTAAAAAGCCTCTGCAGTGACCGTCGCCGGGACCATCAGAATCGCAAGCCCCCGGTCGCGGGCAACCATCTCGATCCGCTGCACCAGCAGACGGCCGATGCCGCGCCCTTGCGCATCTGGCGAAACGAACATGGTCCGCAGGGCCTGCCCGTCCAGGCTCGCCGTGCCGACAACGCGATTGTCCATCTCGGCAACGAACACCTCGCGCTGGTCGATCAATCGTTCGACAGCCGCGGGGCCGAAACTGAGTTCAACCCGCGCGATGATATCGGGCGTGTAATCCTTGGCATTGGTTTCGCGCAGCGCGCGGATGATGACGCGACTGATATCTGCTGCATCGCCGGCCAGGGCCGACCGAATATCGCATGTCATCTGACCGCTCTCCGTTTCCAACCGAATGAACAGATCAAAACGAGAAAGGGCCAGCTTGCGCTGGCCCTTTCGTTTCTTAGGTCTGCCCGGCCCGATTACTCGGCCGACGGCAGCATCAGCGGTTCTTCTGCCGGAGCCGACGGCACGATCGCCGCCTGCTTCTCGCGCTCGTCGAGGATCATCTTGTCGCGCTTCATTGCGACTTCGCGGATCTTCGCCATCGAGGCGCCGGTACCGGCCGGGATCAGACGGCCGACAATGACGTTCTCCTTGAGGCCTTCGAGCGGGTCCACCTTGCCGTTGACGGCAGCTTCGGTGAGCACGCGCGTGGTCTCCTGGAACGACGCTGCCGAGAAGAACGAACGGGTCTGCAAGCTGGCCTTGGTGATGCCCAGCAGAACCGGATTGCCGGTCGCCTGCTTCTTGCCTTCTTCCTTCGCCTTCAGGTTCAGCGCGTCGAACTCGATCTTGTCGATCTGCTCGCCCGAGATCATGTCGGTCTCGCCCTGATCGGTGATCTCGATCTTCTGCAGCATCTGACGGACAATCACTTCGATGTGCTTGTCGTTGATGAGCACGCCCTGCAACCGGTAAACTTCCTGGATTTCGTTGACCAGATAGGCAGCGAGTTCCTCGATGCCCTTGATCGCCAGAATGTCGTGCGGCGCCGGATTGCCTTCGACGATGTAATCGCCCTTTTCGACGATATCGCCGTCCTGCAGATGGATCTGCTTGCCCTTCGGAATGAGGTACTCGCGAGTCTCCTCAGTCTTGTCGAGCGGCTCGATCGAAATGCGACGCTTGTTCTTGTAGTCGCGTCCAAAGCGGATGGTGCCGCCGATTTCCGCGATGATCGCCGCGTCCTTCGGCTTGCGCGCCTCGAACAGTTCGGCCACCCGCGGCAGACCGCCGGTGATGTCACGCGTCTTCGCGCTTTCCATCGAGACACGGGCGAGAATGTCACCCGAGGTCACCTTGGCATCGACGTCGACCGACAGAATGGCGTCGGGCGACAGCATGTAACGGGCATCGCCGCCACGTGCGAGCTTGAGGACCTTGCCGTCCTTGCCCTTGATGACGATGGCCGGACGCAGGTCCGCACCGCCACGCGACGAACGCCAGTCGGTAACGACACGCTTGGCGATACCGGTCGACTCGTCGAGCGTTTCCGCAATCGACTGGCCGTCGATCAGATCCTCGAACCCGATCGTGCCTTCGACTTCGGTCAGCAGCGGACGGGAATACGGATCCCATTCCGCGATGCGCTGGCCACGCTTGATCATGTCGCCATCGGCCACGTGCACGCGGGCACCGTACTGAATACGGTACGTCGCACGCTCGGTGCCATCGGCATCGCTGATGGCGATGACCATGTTGCGCACCATCGCGACCATGTGACCTTCGCCGTTCTTGGCGATGCTCTCGTTCTTGATCGTGATCTTGCCGTCGAAGTTCGACTCGATCACCGACTGTTCGTTGAGCTGCGCCGCGCCACCGATGTGGAAGGTACGCATCGTCAGCTGCGTGCCGGGCTCACCGATCGACTGCGCCGCGATGACGCCGACGGCCTCACCGTGGTTGACAGGCGTACCGCGGGCCAGATCGCGACCGTAGCAGGTACCGCAGATGCCGTTGACCAGCTCGCAAGTGAGAGCCGAACGGATCTTCACTTCCTGGATGCCGGCCTGCTGGAGCAGATCGACGTCCTTCTCTTCCATCAGCGTGTTGCGCTTGATCAGCACCTTGTTGGTCGCGGGATCGCGAATGTCTTCGCAGGCCGAACGACCGAGGATACGCGACGCCAGCGATGCGACCACCGAACCGGAGTCGATGATGGCGCGCATCTTGATGCCGAGATTGGTGCCGCAATCGGTCTGCGTGATGATGCAGTCCTGCGCCACGTCGACGAGACGGCGGGTCAGGTAGCCCGAGTTCGCGGTCTTCAACGCGGTGTCCGCGAGGCCCTTGCGGGCGCCGTGGGTCGAGTTGAAGTATTCGAGAACCGACAGACCTTCCTTGAAGTTCGAGATGATCGGCGTTTCGATGATCTCGCCCGACGGCTTGGCCATCAGGCCGCGCATACCACCGAGCTGACGCATCTGGGCCGGCGAACCACGGGCACCGGAATGCGCCATCATGTAGATCGAGTTGATCTGGGCTTCTTCACCCTGCGCATTCTTCTTCACCGAGGAGATTTCCTTCATCATCTCCTTGGCGACTTCTTCACCCGCCTTCGACCAGGCGTCGACGACCTTGTTGTACTTCTCACCGTGGGTGATCAGACCGTCATTGTACTGCTGCTCGAAGTCCTTCGCGAAGGCACGAGTCGAGTCGACGATCTTCCACTTCGAGCCTGGCACGACCATGTCGTCCTTGCCGAACGAGATGCCCGCCTTGAACGCGTTGTAGAAGCCGAGCGCCATGATGCGATCGCAGAAGATCACAGTCTCTTTCTGACCGCAGTGACGATAGACCTGATCGATGACGCCCGAGATTTCCTTCTTGGTCATCAGCTTGTTGATGACGTCGAAAGGCATCTTCGGCGACTTCGGCAGAACCTGACCGAGCATCGCACGGCCGGCGGTGGTTTCGATCAGACGCGTGACCGGCTTGCCGTCTGCATCCAGACCCGACCAGCTGTACTTGATCTTGGTGTGGAGGTGGATGACCTTCGCATGCAGCGCATGCTCGATCTCCGACATCTCGCGATAGACCTTGCCCTCGCCCGGGAGACCCGCACGCATGGTCGACAGGTAGTACAGACCCAGCACGATGTCCTGCGACGGCACGATGATCGGCTGACCGTTCGCGGGATGCAGGATGTTGTTGGTCGACATCATCAGGACGCGCGCTTCCAGCTGCGCTTCGAGCGACAGCGGAACGTGCACGGCCATCTGGTCACCGTCGAAGTCGGCGTTGAAGGCCGAGCAGACCAGCGGGTGCAGCTGGATCGCCTTGCCTTCGATCAGCACCGGCTCGAACGCCTGGATGCCCAGACGATGCAGCGTCGGCGCGCGGTTCAGCAGCACGGGATGTTCGCGAATGACCTCGTCGAGGATGTCCCAGACCTCGGGACGCTCTTTTTCAACGAGCTTCTTCGCCTGCTTCACCGTGGTGGACAGACCCTTGGCGTCGAGACGCGAATAGATGAACGGCTTGAACAGTTCGAGCGCCATCTTCTTCGGCAGGCCGCACTGATGCAGACGCAGTTCCGGACCGACGACGATGACCGAACGGCCCGAATAGTCGACGCGCTTGCCGAGCAGGTTCTGACGGAAACGACCCTGCTTGCCCTTCAGCATGTCGGCCAGCGACTTCAGCGGACGCTTGTTGGCGCCGGTGATGACACGGCCACGGCGGCCGTTGTCGAACAGTGCGTCGACGGCCTCCTGCAGCATGCGCTTTTCGTTGCGGATGATGATGTCCGGCGCGCGGAGCTCCATCAGACGCTTCAGGCGGTTGTTACGGTTGATGACGCGGCGATACAGATCATTCAGATCCGACGTCGCGAAGCGGCCGCCATCAAGCGGCACCAGCGGACGCAGATCCGGCGGGATCACCGGTACCACCGTGAGGATCATCCATTCCGGCTTGTTGCCGGAATAGCGGAAGGCCTCGACGATCTTCAGGCGCTTGGCGAGCTTCTTGTGCTTGATGTCGGATTCGGTCTCCTTCATCTCGACGCGCAGCTGCTCGTCGAGCTTCTCGAGCTCCAGACCCTTCAACAGTTCACGGATCGCCTCGGCACCGATCATCGCGGTGAACGAGTCCTGGCCGTATTCGTCCTGCGCCTTCAGATACTCTTCTTCAGACAGCAGCTGACGGTCCTTGAGCGCGGTGAGACCCGGCTCGAGAACGACGTAGTATTCGAAATACAGGATACGCTCGAGATCCTTGAGCGTCATGTCCAGCAGCTGGCCGATGCGCGACGGCAGCGACTTCAGGAACCAGATATGCGCAACCGGAGCCGCCAGTTCGATGTGACCCATGCGCTCGCGACGGACGCGCGACAAAGTCACTTCGACCGAGCACTTCTCGCAGATGATGCCCTTGTACTTCATGCGCTTGTACTTGCCGCACAAGCACTCGTAATCCTTGATGGGCCCGAAGATGCGGGCGCAGAACAGGCCGTCGCGCTCGGGCTTGAAGGTACGGTAATTGATGGTTTCCGGCTTCTTGATCTCGCCGTAGGACCACGACAGAATCTTCTCCGGGGACGCAATCGAGATCCGGATCTGGTCGAAGACCTGAGCCGGAGTCGTCGGATTGAAGAGATTCATAATTTCTTGGTTCATCGTCTTCTCCTCGCGTGCCGATCGCCATCAGCAGCAAATTCGAAATTCTTTAGAGCCACACACCCTGCCCCACGTCCCGGCTGGGTGCGGACGCCCGGCCATCAGGCCGGGCGTAACGCTTGTTCTTACTCGGCAGCCTCGGAGGTCGGCCCCGGCAGCTTGGAATTGTGCAGATCGACGTTGAGGCCGAGCGAGCGCATTTCCTTGACCAGCACGTTGAACGATTCCGGGATACCGGCCTCGAACGTGTCGTCGCCGCGCACGATCGCCTCGTAGACCTTGGTACGGCCCGCGACGTCGTCCGACTTCACCGTCAGCATTTCCTGGAGCGTGTACGCCGCGCCATAAGCCTCGAGCGCCCACACTTCCATTTCGCCGAAACGCTGGCCGCCGAACTGCGCCTTGCCACCCAGCGGCTGCTGCGTGACGAGCGAGTACGGACCGATCGAACGCGCGTGGATCTTGTCGTCCACGAGATGGTGAAGCTTGAGCATGTAGATGTAGCCCACAGTCACCTTGCGATCGAACTGGTCGCCGGTCCGGCCGTCATAGACGGTGGACTGACCCGACGCGTCGAAGCCTGCCATCTTCAACATCTCTTCGATGTCGGCTTCCTTCGCACCGTCGAACACCGGCGTCGCGATCGGCACGCCCGGCTTCAGGTTACGCGCGAGTTCAAGCAGCTGGTCGTCGTTCAGCGACTTGATGACTTCGTCTTCGCCGTAGACCTTCTTCAGGGTGTCGCGCAGCGGCTTCAGGTCCTGCTTCTGGTAGAAGGCGTCGATGGTCTGACCGATCTTCTTGCCCATGCCTGCGCAGGCCCAGCCAAGATGCGTCTCGAGAATCTGACCGACGTTCATACGCGAAGGCACGCCGAGCGGGTTCAGCACGATGTCCGCATGCGTACCGTCCTCAAGGAACGGCATGTCTTCGATCGGAACAATCTTCGACACCACGCCCTTGTTGCCGTGACGGCCGGCCATCTTGTCGCCGGGCTGGATCTTGCGCTTCACCGCGACGAAGACCTTGACCATCTTCATCACGCCCGGAGGAAGTTCGTCGCCACGCTGCAGCTTCTCGACCTTGTCGAGGAAGCGCTGTTCAAGGCCCTTCTTCGACTCGTCGTACTGCTTCCGCATCGCTTCGATTTCGGTCATCAGCTTGTCGTTCGCGGTGGCGAACATCCACCACTGCGACCGCGGATTCTCGTCGAGCACGGCGCGCGTGATCTTGCCGTCCTTCTTGAAGCCCTTCGGACCGGCGATGCCGACCTTGTTCTCCAGAAGATCAGCCAGACGGCCATAGACGTTACGATCCAGGATGGCCTGTTCGTCGTCACGGTCCTTGGCGAGACGTTCGATTTCTTCCCGCTCGATCGCCAGAGCACGTTCGTCCTTGTCGACGCCGTGACGGTTGAACACGCGGACTTCCACGATCGTGCCTTGCACGCCCGGAGGCACGCGGAGCGAGGTGTCGCGAACGTCCGACGCCTTCTCACCGAAGATGGCGCGCAGAAGCTTTTCTTCCGGCGTCATCGGGCTTTCGCCCTTCGGCGTGATCTTGCCGACCAGGATGTCGCCGGCGCGGACTTCGGCGCCGATATACACGATGCCGGCTTCGTCGAGATTCTTCAGCGCTTCTTCCGACACGTTCGGAATGTCGCGGGTGATTTCCTCAGGGCCGAGCTTGGTGTCGCGGGCCATGACTTCGAATTCCTCGATATGGATCGAGGTGAAGACGTCTTCCTTCACGATCCGCTCCGAGAGCAGGATCGAGTCTTCGAAGTTGTAGCCATTCCACGGCATGAACGCGACGAGCACGTTACGGCCGAGCGCGAGTTCACCGAGATCGGTCGACGGACCGTCGGCAATGATGTCGCCCTTGCGCACGACGTCGCCAACCTTCACCAGCGGACGCTGGTTGATGCAGGTCGACTGGTTCGAACGCTGGTACTTCATCAGGCGATAGATATCGACGCCCGACTTGGTCGGATCGAGATCTTCGGTCGCACGGATAACCACGCGGGTTGCGTCGATCTGGTCGATGACACCCGAACGGCGGGCAGCGATCGCAGCACCGGAGTCGCGAGCCACGACGGCTTCCATGCCGGTACCGACGAACGGAGCTTCAGCGCGCACCAGAGGCACGGCCTGACGCTGCATGTTCGAGCCCATCAGCGCGCGGTTGGCGTCGTCGTTCTCGAGGAACGGGATCAGCGCCGCGGCGACCGAAACGAGCTGCTTCGGCGACACGTCCATGTAGTCGACCTTGTCGGCCGGCAGCGGCAACACGTCGCCGGCGTGACGGCAGATCACCATTTCTTCGGTGAACTTGCCCTTGGCGTCGAGCGACACGTTCGCCTGCGCGACCGAGTAGCGGCCCTCTTCCATTGCCGACAGGTACACCACGTCGTCAGTGACGCGACCGTCCTTGACCTTGCGGTAAGGGGTCTCGACGAAGCCGTACTTGTTGACGCGCGCGAAGGTGGCGAGCGAGTTGATCAGACCGATGTTCGGGCCTTCCGGCGTCTCAATCGGGCAGATACGGCCGTAATGGGTCGGATGCACGTCGCGGACTTCGAAGCCGGCGCGCTCGCGGGTCAGACCGCCCGGTCCAAGCGCCGAGAGACGACGCTTGTGGGTGATTTCCGACAGCGGGTTGGTCTGGTCCATGAACTGCGACAGCTGCGACGAGCCGAAGAACTCGCGCACCGCGGCAGCCGCGGGCTTCGCGTTGATAAGGTCCTGCGGCATCACGGTGTCGATGTCGACGGACGACATACGTTCCTTGATGGCGCGCTCCATGCGCAGCAGGCCGACGCGATACTGATTTTCCATCAGCTCGCCGACCGAACGCACACGGCGGTTGCCGAGATGGTCGATGTCGTCGATTTCGCCCTTGCCGTCGCGCAGATCCACCAGCGTCTTGATGACGGCCAGGATGTCTTCCTTGCGCAGCGTGCGATGAGTGTCCGGCGCGTCGAGTTCGAGGCGCATGTTCATCTTCACGCGGCCCACGGCCGAGAGATCGTAACGCTCACTGTCGAAGAACAGCGACTGGAACATGTTCTGCGCGGATTCGAGCGTCGGCGGCTCGCCCGGACGCATCACGCGATAGATGTCGAACAGCGCGTCTTCACGCGTCAGGTTCTTGTCTGCCGAGAGCGTGTTGCGGATATAGGCGCCGATATTGACGTGGTCGATGTCCAGCAGCGGGAGTTCCTTGTAGCCCTCCTCGTTCAGCGCCTTCAGCGACTTCTCGGTGATCTCTTCGCCGGCTTCGGCGTAGATTTCACCGGTCTTCACGTTGACGAGGTCCTCGGCGAGGTAGTTGCCGACCAACTCTTCGTCGGTCATGCGCAGCGCCTTGAGGCCCTTCTCGACGAGCTGACGGGCAGCGCGCACGGTGAGCTTCTTGCCGGCTTCGAGCACGACCTTGCCGGTGTCGGCATCGATCAGGTCGTTGACGGTGGAGTAGCCACGGAAACGGGTGGCGTCGAACGGAACGCGCCAGCCTTCCTTGATCTTCTTGAACTGGATCTTCTTGTAGAACGTCGAGAGGATCTCCTCGCCGTCCAGACCCAGCGCGAACATCAGCGACGTCACCGGAATCTTGCGGCGACGGTCGATACGCGCGAACACGATGTCCTTGGCGTCGAACTCGATGTCCAGCCAGGAACCGCGATACGGGATCACGCGGGCAGCGAACAGCAGCTTGCCCGACGAATGGGTCTTGCCCTTGTCGTGATCGAAGAACACGCCCGGCGAACGATGCATCTGCGAGACGATGACGCGCTCGGTGCCGTTGACGACGAAGGTGCCGTTCATGGTCATGAGCGGGATATCGCCCATGTAGACGTCCTGCTCCTTGATGTCCTTGACGGACTTGGCGCCGGTTTCTTCGTCGATATCGAACACGATCAGGCGCAGCGTCACCTTCAGCGGCGCAGCATAGGTCATGCCGCGCTGACGGCACTCGTCCACGTCATACTTCGGCGGCTCGAATTCGTAGCGCACGAATTCCAGCATCGAGGTGCCCGAGAAGTCCGAGATCGGAAACACCGAACGGAAAACAGCCTGCAGACCTTCGTCGAGGCGACCGCCGGTCGGCTCATCGACCATCAGGAACTGGTCGTAGGACGCCTTCTGAACCTCGATGAGGTTCGGCATCTCTGCGACTTCTTTAATATGACCGAAGAACTTGCGAACGCGCTTGCGACCTGTGAACGTCTGCTGACCCATCGTGGCCTCTCATTGCGTCGCCCGAAAGGGGCGAACCTTCCAGAGCGCGACTGCCATCGCCTCCGGGTTGAATTTCCAAGAACGCCCCGAATTCAGCGCTCAATATGAGGAACAAAATCCCTCCCCCGAGCATTTGAATCGCAGAACGCAAAACGACGTGCGCGATGCCCGACTGCATCCCGCCCGTCCAAACCGTCTAGCTACGGACCGAAAAGCCCGAAAATTGCCTGTCTCCCAACGGCTTAACCAGAGGCGTCGCCGCTCCTGCTGTCAGACCGCGTTTTCGTGCTGCCGTCCCGATATGGGATGGCAATCGTGGAGATTCGAGGGTGGTTCCCAGCGCATCCCCACACATTCCTGTGTAGTGCATCGAGTTCCCGTCCGAGGAACGGCCCGGAGGCCGTCCCTCTCCCAAAGAACGGCCAGAGGCCGCTCTTTGGGGGAACCCAAAGGGTCTTACTTGAGTTCGACCTTGGCGCCAGCCTTCTCGAGCTGAGCCTTGATCTTTTCGGCTTCGTCCTTGGCAACGCCTTCCTTGAGGGGCTTCGGCGCGCCTTCGACCAGGTCCTTGGCTTCCTTGAGGCCCAGGCCCGTGATCGCACGGACTTCCTTGATGACTTCGATCTTCTTGTCGCCGGCCGAAGCCAGGACAACCGTGAAGTCGGTCTTTTCTTCAGCAGCAGCGGCACCGCCACCACCAGCAGCCGGACCAGCAACTGCAACAGCGGCAGCAGCCGAAACGCCCCACTTCTCTTCGAGAAGCTTCGCGAGTTCAGCAGCTTCGAGCACGGTCAGGCTCGAGAGGTCGTCAACGATTTTATTGAGGTCAGCCATTGATCTATATCCTTAAGCGTATTTGGTTCGAACCAGGGTTGATTGCGAAGGGCGTCAGGCCGCTTCGCCCTTTGAGGCATAAGCCTGAACAACACGCGCGAGCTTCGCCGCGGGAGCTGTCGAGAGCTGGGCGATCTTGGTCGCAGGCGCCACGAGGAGGCCAACGATCTTGCCGCGCAGTTCGTCGAGCGAGGGCAGCGAGGCCAGAGCCTTGACGCTGTCGACGTTCAGGACGGTTTTACCCATCGAGCCGCCAAGAATGACGAACTTCTCGTTCGCCTTGGCAAATTCGACGGCAACCTTCGGTGCAGCTACCGGATCGTCCGAAGTGGCGATCACAGTCGGGCCCTTCAGCAGGGAACCGATGGCAACAACATCCGTGCCTTCAAGAGCAATTTTGGCGAGACGGTTTTTCGAGACCTTCACCGAGGCACCAGCCTGCTTCATCTGCGAACGCAGAGTCTGCATCTGGGCAACCGTGAGGCCGGAATAGTGGGCGACGACCGCAACGCCGGTGGTCTTGAAGACCCCGTTCAGCGCTTCGACCGCGTCCTTTTTTGCCGCTCTTTCCACAGCAAGCTCTCTCCGGTTGGCGGCCTCTATCAAGATAGGACCGCCGGGTTACACCCACCGCCCCACCTGAACCTGACCCCAAGGCGCCCGTCCTCTATAAAGACTTGGCCTACAAAGACACGTCGGGCGAGACGATATGATAGCCTGCCCTCCCGAACCGCAGCTGCGAGCAGCCATGACGCGGGGTGTCGAGGTTCGAACCAAATACGCGTCGTGCCGCACAAAACGACACTGGCGAAATCCAGTCTTCACCCGTCTATGCTGGCTGCATCAAGTTTATCGATTAAGCCATTGATCGAACTCGCGTTCGTCTCAGGCGCCAGCAGTCTCGGACAGGATTCAAGATCATCGATAAGCCATCATCTGACCTATTGGTGACCCCTGCCCGCCTTCCTCAAATCCGCGTCGCGCGTTCCATCCCCTTCGAGCGATCCGAGTGGATAGCCTGAAAGGAAAAGTCTCCTGCGATGTGGGTTGTCGGAATGCGAACACAGACGCGCCAGCTACCAGCCAGCACGCCCGGAAACGGTTGTTTAACGAGTCTTTTTCGTGTTGCCAAGCGCGAAATGCCGATCTGGCATCTTTTCTGCAAGGGAGCCGTCAGGCCCCCTTCCTGGACCGGAAGTGGAACCGGTCGGGCCGGCTCCACTTCCGTCAATATTACCCCTTCGGGCAGGCCGCTCCGGCATCCGCCCAGGCCTTGATCAGCTCACCGAACTCCTTCTGGGTACCCGGCGCCGGGGTCCGGTTGCCGCCGGGATGCCAGCCCCAGCCGACCAGTTCGTCTTCGGCCATGTGCTTCACAAGCGCGGCCATGTCCTTGCCGCCGTTGCGCTCCTTGTCCTTGATCTGGGTGCAGATCTGGCCAAGCGTCTTGCCCTGCCAGGCCATCTCGATGGGCGCCAGCGACCACTTCGGATTGCCGGGGACGTTGGCGGCATCAAAGTTGTTCTCGTGGTGGCAGGTCGTGCAGACGAGACCGCCCGCTGCTCCCATGCCGCCTTCGCCGCGCACCACCAGCGGGATATGCGGCCGCATGCGATCGGTCTGGGTCGGCCGGTCGGTGGCCGGGTGGCAGTTCATGCAGCGCGGCGACTGGATGACCTTGCCGGCCTCCGTAAACAGCGCCACCGCGCGCTCGTTCTTGTTCTTGATCTTGGCGAAGGCCGAGACCGGCTGCAGCTTGGTCGGATTGCTGACCGCTGCATCGGCCTCCTGGAAGCCCGGCTCCGCGAATGCGAGGAGGCCAGCCGCAAGGCCGCCAGCGACCAGCGCCAGCATCGAGGTCCTGAACAGCTTCATGCCGACGCTCCCGGCACGACCGGCAATTGCCGCGGCCTTCCCACACCCAATTTGGCCATCGCATTGGCAACGGCAGGCCCGAGCGGAGGCACGCCGGGTTCGCCAACACCCGTCGGCTTCTCGGTCGACTTCACGATCACCACTTCGACCTCCGGCATCTCGTTGATGCGCAGCGAACGATAGGTGTCGAAATTGCCGGACACCGGCGCGCCGGCATCGAGCGTCTGTTCCGCATAGAGGATGTGACCGAGGCCGAAGCCGATGCCACCTTCCATCTGCGCGCGGATGATGTCGGGGTTCACGGCGACGCCGCAATCCACCGCGCACCACACCTTGTGCACCTTCGGACCGTCGTCGGTCATGGACAGTTCCACGACCTGCGCGACGAAGGTGTTGAAGCTCTCGACCACCGCAACGCCGCGCGCGCGGCCTGCGGGCACCTTGTAGTTCTTCCAGTCGGCGAGTTCGGCGACGGCCTTCAGCACACCGGCATGGCGCGGCTTCTTGCTCAGCAGCGCGAGCCGACCTTCGACCGGATCCTTGCCGGCGGCTTCCAGCAGTTCATCGACAAAGGCCTCGACGACATAACCGGTGTGGGTGTGGCCCACCGAGCGCCACCACAACACGGGCACGCCGACATCGACCTGGTGCATGTCGCAACGGAAGTTCTCGACGTCGTACGGGATTTCGTTCGAGCCTTCATAGGAGGTCGGGTCGAGGCCGTCCTTGAACATCATGGACTCAAAGAACGAGCCCTTCATGATCGACTGCGAGACGATGGTGTCGCTCCAGGCTTCGATCTTGCCGTCGCGCACCGCACCGCGCATGCGGTGGATGGCGTATGGCCGATAGTAGCCACCGCGCATGTCGTCTTCGCGGGTCCACACCAGCTTGACCGGCTTGCCCGGCCCGATCGCTTTCGCGACTTCGGCGAGCTCGATGGCTTGATGCGTGCTCTGCTGCGCGCGGCGGCCGAAGCTGCCACCGGCGAGAACAACGTCGATCTTCACCTTCTCGATCGGCAGCCCGAGCACCTTGGAGATCGCCATATGGTCAGGCGTCGGAAACTGGCAGCCATAGCGCGCATAGGCGGTGTCGCCGTCCCATTTCAGATAGGCGTTGAGCGGCTCCATCGCGGCATGAGCGAGATACGGGAAGACGTATTCGACCTCGATCACGCGGCCACCCTTGGCCATCGACTCTTCGAACTTGCCTTCCGCTCTCACGAGCTTGCCGGCCGTCTTCGACAGCCCGCGGAATTGCTGCAGCAGCTCGGCACTGCCACGCTTCTCCGCCTTGCTGTCATCCCAGGTTATCTTCAGCGCTTCACGGCCCATCTTCGCGGGCCAGAACCCCTTGGCATAGACGGCGACACCGTTCGACACCTGCTTGACGTCGACGACACCAGGCACCGCTTTCGCAGCCGTCGCGTCGAATGATGCGACCTTGCCGCCGAATTTCGGCGAACGCGCCACGACCACCGTGAGCATGTCCGGCTCGTTGATATCGAGCGTGTAGAATGCCTTGCCATTGGTCTTGTCGGCGCTGTCGAGGCGCTTCACGACGCCTTCCTTGCCGATCAGCTTGAACTGCGACGGATCCTTCAGTTTCGGATCGGTCGGCACCGGCATGGCCATCGCCTTCTCAGCGAATTGACCGAAGCTGCCTTCATGACCTGACGCATGCTTGATCACGCCGTTCTCGACCGTGATCTCGCTTGCCGGCACCTGCCACGCATCGGCAGCAGCCGCGACCAGCATCTGGCGCGCGGCGGCGCCGACCTGGCGCATCTGGATGTAGGAATTGGCGATGGCGGTCGAGCCACCGGTGCCCTGCATGCCGAACGCCAGATTCTTGTAGAGCTGCGGATTCGACGGCGCGTGATCGGCGCGCATCTGCGCCCAGTCCGCGTCGAGTTCTTCGGCGACCAGTGTCGCCATGCCGGTGAACGGCCCCTGCCCGAACTCGATCGCCTTGCACAGCACCGTGACGGTGTTGTCAGGCTTGATGATCAGGAAGGTGTTCGGCGCGATATTGACCTGCGGCTTTGCCGCCGCCTGCGCGAACATTTTGTCGGCGCGGGCAACATAGGCGCCGAGCACGAGGCCGGCACCGCCCTTGAGCAGCGTGCGACGGGAGAGCTTGGTGTCATGAACGGTCATGGCTCAACCCTCCAGCGATTTGGCGGCGCCATGAATGGCGGCGCGGATACGGACATAGGTGGCGCAGCGGCAGATATTGCCATTCATCGCCAGATCGATGTCCTCGTCGGTTGGCTTGGGATTGAGGCTGAGCAGCGCGGTCGCGCTCATCACCTGGCCGGACTGGCAGTAGCCGCATTGCGGCACGTCGAGCGCGACCCAGGCCGCCTGCACCGCCTTGGCTTCCTTGGAGTCGAGGCCTTCGATGGTGGTGATTTCGCTGGTGCCGATAGACGAGACGGGCATCGAACAGGAGCGGACGGTCTGGCCGTCCACATAGACCGTGCAGGCACCGCATTGCGCGACGCCGCAGCCATATTTGGTGCCGGTGAGACCGACTCCATCACGAATGGCCCAGAGGAGAGGTGTATTGGGATCGACGTCGACCTGACGGGCCTGACCGTTGATCTTGAGGGTGAACGCAGCCATCGCTGATGTCCTATGTCGTCGAATGTACGCCTACATTCGAGTTGTTCTAAACATCCGACGTCTACATCCGCATTGCGGAATGGCCCATTCAATTATTTTTGTACCGGCCGGGAACGAAATTACTTCAGCAGGATTCCGGGGCGTTTTCGGCCTTGTTGCAGGATCTGACATAAATCTCGCAGCATCATGCAAGCGTCAAAATCACCGGCCCTCGGCTCGTCGCGACCAGCGTGTGTTCGAACTGCACCGTGGGCTGGTTGAACGGCGGACGCAGCGTCCAGCCGTCGTCCTGCTGATCTACCCAGTCCGCGCCGAGCGACAGGAACGGCTCGATGGTGAAGACGAGACCCTCGGTGATCATGCGCCTGTCACGCACCTCGTACCATGTCGGGATCTCGCCAGGCTCGTCGTGCAGCGAGCGTCCGACACCGTGGCTCGCGAGATTGCGCACCAGGCTGTAACCGTTGGTCTTGGCGAATTTCTCGATGGAGCGACCGACTTCATTCAACCGGCCGCCGGGCTTCACGGCCTTGATGCCGGCCCACATCGCGCGGCGCCCGTCGCGACAGAGACGCTCGATGCGCGGCTTGACCGGCGGCACGGCGAAGCTTGCCCCGGTGTCGCCGAAAAAGCCGTCGAGCTCCGCCGAGACGTCGATATTGATGAGATCGCCAGCCTTCACCACGGTGTCATCCGGGATGCCATGCGCGCAATCCGGACCGACCGAGATACAGGTCGCGCCAGGAAAATCATAAGCGAGTTCGGGCGCGGAACGTGCGCCTTCCTTCTCCAGCATGGCGCGGCCGAGATCATCGAGCTCCCGCGTCGTCATGCCGGGCTCCAGCGCCTTGCCCATGGCGGCCAGCGTGCGCGCCGCCAGACTGCCGATGGCGCGCAGCTTCTCGAGCTGGTCCTCGTTCTCGATCGTCATCGCGTCAATTCCCTTGCTGCTACACCTTCACAGGGTAAGGCAGCCCCTTCCCCGCATAAAACGCGTCGAGATTGGCGATGACGCAGTTCTGCATTCCCATATGCGAGTCGAGCGTGTGGCCGCCGATATGCGGCGTCAGCACGACATTCGGCAGCGCCGTCAGCGCGTCGGGCGCATGCGGCTCCTTCTCGAACACGTCGAGGCCGGCGCCCGCGATGGTCTTGTCGGCGAGCGCCGCCGTCAGCGCCGCCTGATCGATCACCGAGCCGCGCGAGATGTTCACGACCACGCCGTTGGCGCCGAGCTTCTTCAGCATCGCGGCATCGATGATGTGATGCGTCTCCTTGCCGGCGCGCACCGCGATCATGAGCACGTCGCACCATTCGACCAGCGCCTCGAGGCTCGGCTCATGGCGATACGGCAGGTCGTCATACTTCGTGCGGTTGGTATAGGCGACGTCGCATTCGAAGGCCGCGACGCGCGATGCGATCTTGCGGCCGATCTCGCCCATGCCATAGACGCCCACCTTGCGGCCCGGATTGCCGGGCTGCGGCGACATCAGCGGCGACGGCTTTGCGGAGGACCAGCCACCTTCGCGCAGATACTGATCCGCGGGCAGCAGGCGCCGCGTCACCGCGAGCATCAGCGTCAGCGCCAGATCGGCGACCGAGGCCGCATTCGCGCCGGGGCTGTTGCCAACAACGATCTTGCGCTCGGCCGCAGCCTTGAAGTCGACGCCGTCATAGCCGGTGCCGTAGCAGATGATGGCGCCGAGCGCCGGCATCATGTCCATCACGTCTGCCTTGAGCAACTGACCGCCCGCGGTGATCAGCGCGCGCACGTCTTTCAGCTGGTCAGCGGAAAAGGTCTGCAGCGGCGGCTTGCCTGCAGCGTCCAGAAGATCGAAGCGCTCGCCGATGCGCACCATCTGGGACTTCGGGAAACGCGAATAGATCAGAACCTTCTCGGCCATCGTGACATTCCTGCTGGATCAGAGAGCGGAAGACAAAAGAAAGGGCGGAACCGGTTGCCCGATTCCGCCCTGGTTTCTTGCAAGCCTTGTTCCGGCTTAGCCGAGCACGGTGCCCGGCTCAACCTTGATGCCGGGGCCCATGGTCGAGGACACGGCCACGCGCTGCACATAGGTGCCCTTCGCGCCAGCCGGCTTCGCCTTGGCGACGGCGTCGGCCAGAGCCTTGATGTTTTCGACCAGCTTCTCTTCCGAGAACGACGCCTTGCCGACGCCAGCCTGGATGATGCCGGCCTTCTCGACGCGGAACTCGACCGAACCGCCCTTGGCACCCTTGACCGCACCCGTGACGTCCATGGTCACGGTACCGATCTTCGGGTTCGGCATCATGCCGCGCGGACCGAGCACCTTACCAAGGCGACCGACCAGCGGCATCATGTCGGGGGTTGCGATACAGCGGTCGAAATCGATCTGACCGGCCTGAACCTTCTCGAACAGGTCCTCTGCACCGACGACGTCTGCGCCTGCTGCCTTGGCTTCTTCAGCCTTCGGACCACGGGCGAACACGCCGACGCGCAGCGTACGGCCAGTGCCGTTCGGCAGCGTGACGACGCCACGGACCATCTGGTCGGCGTGACGCGGATCAACACCGAGATTCATCGAGACTTCGATGGTCTCGTCGAACTTCGACTTGGCGCGTTCCTTGACCATCTTGATGGCCTCGGCGACCGGATAGAGCTTCTCGCGGTCGATGCCCTCACGGGCTTTCTTCAAACGTTTTCCAATTGCCATGACCGTTTACCCCGCGACCTCGACGCCCATCGAACGGGCAGAGCCCTCAACCATCTTCATGGCCGATTCAATGGTGTCGCAATTCAGATCCTTCATCTTTGCTTCGGCGATCTCGCGCACCTGCGCTTTGGTCACCGCGCCGGCCTTGTCACGACCCGGCAGCTTGGAGCCGGAGGTGAGCTTGGCGGCCTTCTTGATGAAGAAGGACATCGGGGGGGTCTTGAGGGCGAAGGTGAACGAACGATCGGCATAGATCGTGATCACCACCGGGATTGGGGTGTTCTTTTCTTCCTTCTGCGTCTGCGCGTTGAACGCTTTGCAGAATTCCATGATGTTCAAACCGCGCTGACCAAGCGCGGGACCGATCGGGGGCGAAGGGTTCGCCGCACCGGCCGGCACCTGAAGCTTCAGGTATCCGGTCACTTTCTTTGCCATGTGTCACTCCTGTTGTGCCGATCGACGACCGGCTGTTTCAGGTTTCGTGGTTCGGTCGAAAACGGCTGGCAACCGCCCTCTTCCTCCCACGGCCTTCGAAACGCAGAGACGCGCTCTACGCTATTGCGATCAGACCTTCTCGACCTGACCGAATTCCAGTTCGACCGGCGTGGCGCGGCCGAAGATCGACACTGCGACCTTCACGCGCGAGCGTGCCTCGTCGATTTCCTCGACGACGCCGGAGAACGACGCGAATGGGCCATCGGCCACCTTCACGTTCTCGCCGATCTCGAACGACACCGACGCCTTCGGGCGCTCCACGCCTTCCTGCACCTGGTGCAGAATGCGCATCGCCTCGGCTTCCGAAATCGGCATCGGCTTGTTTTCCGCGCCGAGGAAGCCCGTGACCTTCGGGGTGTTCTTGATCAGATGAAATGCTTCGTCGGTGAGCTGCATCTTCACCAGCACGTAGCCCGGGAAGAACTTGCGCTCGGCGTCCATCTTGCGACCGCGACGCACTTCGGTGACCTTCTCGGTCGGAACCAGAATCTGCTCGAACAGGTCTTCCAGGCCACGCTGCTTGGCCTGTTCCTTGATCGACTCCATCACCTTCTTTTCGAAATTCGAATAGGCGTGAACGATGTACCAGCGCATGCTCATAATTCAGTTCCGAGTTAGTGCATCGTGAGCAAAAACGATACGAGGTAGCGGATGATCTGATCCGCCGCGAAAAAGAAGATCGACGACAGCGCCACCATGACGAACACCATGATGGTGGTGATGGTCGTCTCGCGTCGCGAAGGCCACGTGACCTTGTTGGTCTCGGTGCGCACTTCCTGCAGGAATTTGAACGGGCTGAAAGCCATCGTTATGTGATCCGCGTCCGTCGTGAGACGATTGTTAGGTTTCAGGAATCCGAACAGCCCTCTTGCGCCCAACCCATTGCCGAAGAACCTGCTACCAGGAATCTTTGCCAAGGATGAGCCGCCAAAAGAGCTCTTTTGTCTGGAGATCAAAGCCGCGTCGGAAGTCCGTCAAAACGGGCCGACAGCGAGTGGCGCTTTGTATGGCAGGAGAGCCGAAAGGTCAAGAACTCCAACTGGTCCGGGAGGACCCTGCCCAGCCCCCTGCACCGTCATGGCCGAACTCGTCCCGGCCATGCACGTCTTTGATATGGTTGAAGAAAGGCGTGGATACGCGGGACAAGCCCGCGCATGACGGAGCCAGGACGGCAGCCCTTCCCGTCAGGACGCCTACTTCCGCACCGCCGCGCGGACATGCCGGACCACGTGATCGGCGACGATGGCGTGGCCCTCCGCGGTCGGATGCACCGCCCCGCTATACATGGCCGCATAGACCGGCTGCAGGATGTCGAACTGGGTGAAGCCCGTCGCATGGACGTTTGCGGTCAGAAACGCGTCATTCGGGGTCCGGAACAGGCGCCAGCGCGACGCATAGGGCAGATAGGCCGCCGGCGAATAGGGTGTGAACTCCTCCTTGCCGATCCAGCGCCGCGGCATCGCCATCGCCTCGCCGTCCGCCTGCGGCCGCTTCGGATCGCGCGCGCAGAGACCGCGCTTGGTGAATTCGCTCTGGTGATCGGTGATCAGCTGGAAGCCGGTTCCGGCGCCGGTGGCCAGCGCCGGGCAGCCACCGCCCCGTCCGTTGGTGATGCAGGCGGTCCGGGTGAAGAAATCGTTGAGAAAGCTCACCGTCTCGGCCAGCCGTTCGCGCGACAGCGACAGCTTCTTGTGGACGTCGAGGCCGAGTGTCGGCTGCGCGCCGCACAGGGCGCCCGTCTCGTCGAACTGGATCGGCTCGTAAGCCGTCTGCAGCACCTTCGCGGGCGCCACGCCAAAACCGTCGCGCAAGGCATCGCGGAGCGCCACCATGCGCTCGTCGAGCTGCTCCATATAGGCGCGCGACACCTGCGGCGAGAACCGGATCTGCTTGCCGAGCAGGTTCGCGATCGGCGCGAGATCGCCGGCGGATTCGGTCATCGCATAGACCATCAGCGGCGAGAAGCCGACATCGTTGCCGCCGATCGACAGCAGCAGCGTATCGATGGGCCGCTTGCGCTCGTTCGGCGCACACCAGGATTTCGTGACCGGCGTGTTCGCAACCTGCACGCTGCCGCTCGAATAGGTCGGCAGATTGTAAGTCGCACGCTGCGTGCGGCCCGCAGGGCTTTTGCAGATCAGATCGGCGAGTTGATCGAGCTGCGAACGCACCATCGCGTTGCCGGCGCCCTCGCGCGCCTTCTTCTCGAGGAAGAGACCTTCGGTGACCTCCGAGCCGGTGCAGGCCAGACTGACCAGCGTGATCGACCGGTGCGGGTTCTCCAGACTGAGCTGCAGGCCGACGCGAAACGGATAGCCGTATTGCGAGCGGTGACAATCGGGGCTGAGCCAGCGCGGATTGGCGGCGTTGAAAGCCTTGTCGAACTGCGCGGACGCGAGCGGGAAATACAGCTCCTGCTCCTCGTCGGCGAGCTTGCGCCGCGGCAGGTTCTTGTAGTCGAACCCCGTTCCCGAGGAGAGATCGAGCTTCTGCAGCGACTTGGCGGTGCTACGTGTCGCCATCTCCTCGCGCATCAGGGTCGGATCGTAGACCATCTCGCGGACGGCGCTGAACGTCACCGGAACGTCCGGATTGCTTTCGCCCGAGGCAAAGGAATCGCCGAGCGCCACGATGAACAGATCCTCGACCACGACTTGCGGGTCGTTCAACATACGACCGTCGGGCAATTTGACCTGGACCGACGCACCGGACAGGTTGCGATCGACGGCATAAGGCAGGCGCGTGATCTTGAGCGGCGTCGCGCAGGATTGCGTTGCGGTCTCCGTCCTGCTGCCCGGCCGCCGCGGCGTCCAGCTCCACACGCAATCATACGCGCCGGCTTCGGCAATGCGCTCGGGCGACAGCCGGATCAGCACTGTATGCGCATCCGGCAACACGTAATCTTCCTTGGCCGTGCCCCACGAATAGCGGCGGTCGCAACTCGCGAGATAGCGGCCCTGCCGGCTGTCGTAGCAGACGGCGTCGATGGTCTGCGACGCCCAGCCGAGACGCGAGCGATCGTAGCGCGCCCGCGCGGTATCGGCGCAACTGGTCGGGCTGGTCATGTCGCGGCAATCGGGATCGTTGAGCCGCCGCTCGGTGCGCCACACCACATCGGCGGGCGGCTGCACCAATTCGTTACGCGCAGCAGGATAGCCGCGCTCATACATCGCGAAGGACGCGGCATTCTTGAAGAAGCGAAATGGACTTTCCACCTGCCAGAGCAGATCGGCGGCATGAGCGCCATAGCTCAATGACAAAAGACCAAAGGACGACAACAGCAACGTCGTGGCCCCCACGACGAACGTCACATGTAATTTCATTCTCGACTTCCGGCTGAATTCCCAACGGGTGTGTCGCGCGCGCGGCAAGCTAGGTTCATCGCCGCGACCGCACGCCGCAGGCAGGCCATGCGAAGCAAATCTGGCTTGCGCACGATCGCGCATGATCAGCGGAATTCGATGCCGATGCCGGACATGGCCATCAGCCTATCGAGCAAATTGCCCCGCGGTCCGTCAGATTCCATTAACCCCGCGGCCAGACTAAAACATCGAGAACTACCTGAATACCGCAGCGAGTTGACGCATTAGCAGACCTGAATGCTTTGATCAGCAGATTGCTGACTTAGTCAGCAATGCGACGGGCATGCAGCGAATGACCAGCATCAGCACCCTGTCCGGGGGAATCGACGCTCCCGCGACAGATGTCAGCAAACATTCGGCGCTGCAGATCGCGCGGCGGCGAACCGCCTATATCGCTCAGGCGTCGAGCTATCTGATCGATACCGCGATCCTGCTGCTCTACGCCATGATCGGCGTCACCACGGTGGCGACGGCCGTCGTGTATCTGGCCATCAGGCTCGCTGTCGTCGGCATTGCGACCTATCTCTCGGAGATCCAGGTCAACGACCGCTTCAAGGATCCCTATCTCACGGTCCCCCTCTCCGTCGTCAGCATCGTCGTCCAGATCGGCGCGATCTATCTCGTGCCCCAGATCGGCTTCTACTTCATCTCCATCATTTTCGTCGTGCTCGGCTTCGCCGCACTCCGCATGAGTGCGCGCCAGACCGCCATCGTCTGGTCCACTGCAACGCTGGGCCTCGCACTGCTGTTTCTGATGACCGACAAACCGATCAGCATTCCCATGGCAACAACGGCCGAGCGCGCTCTGGCGCTGGCCTGTTTCGTCACCGCGCTTGGCCGCTGTGCCAGCGCCGGCCTCTACGGCAACTCGATGCGCGAGCTGCTGTATCATCGCAGCAACGACCTTGCAGCCGCCAATGCGCGGATCGAGGAACTGGCGCAACTCGACGAGCTCACCGGTGCACTGAACCGGCGCTCCATCATGCAGTGCCTGAACGATGAGATCGCCAGGGTCCAGCGCAACGCCACAACCTGCTGCATCGCGATCATCGACCTCGATCACTTCAAGACAATCAATGATCACTTCGGACATCCGGTGGGCGATGAAGTGCTGCGCGCCTTCGCCGTCTCGATCTTCGCCAATATCCGCACCACTGACAGGTTCGGCCGTCAGGGCGGCGAGGAATTTCTGTTGATCCTGCCGGATACCGACATCGATCGTGCGATCCAGACGCTGAATCGATTGCGCAGCCTGATCACGGAACTGAACTGGTCAGCGATTGCGCAGGATCTGACTCTGACGATGTCCGCCGGGATCAGCGCCATCAGGCCCAATGATGCGCCGGAAGACATTCTGGCGCGCACCGATCGCGCACTCTATGGCGCCAAGGACGCGGGCCGCAACCGCGTGGTCGCAGCGCCGGAAAAGCGGCAGTTCAGTTGACCGGGCATCACCGGCTTCCCGCGACTTGCCAGAAGACGTTCCAGACATGGCTCACGCTGCCGTCGCCAGCATAGTTGTCGACATCCCGCCAGCGGTTTACATGCAGCACATATCGGTACGAGAGTCTCGGACATGGCTGACGAACAGTGGATCTACGCAAAAGACGGCACGGCCGCCTTTTACCGGATCGATGACAACATTTACGGTATCGACGGCACCCGCGCATTCTGGCGCGATGCAGGCTGGTGGCATTCCCCGAGTGGGGGTGCACAGTTTTACGAGGACGGCACCTGGATCTACACAAAGGACGGTGCGGCCTCGTTTTACTATCCCTGAAAGGCCTGAGCCGGCCGCTCGGCGCGACTTCTGCTGTATGCAGAATGGTCGCGTGTCACAAGTTCTTAGATCAGGAACCGATTCAGGATGGCATCACGCCGCGTGTGAAGGTCTTTGGGCAATTTGTTGGATACGTACTTATACAGGCCGGAATCTGTAAATTCCGGCGCTGGTTGGATAGCCTGAAGTGAGAACTGCCTTATGACTAAGCTGTAAGCCCAATCTGACAAAGGCTCTTGCGAGTGATTTAGTTTTATTGTGCGTTGAGCGCCGTCCAGCTTGATTTCGGCGTCAAATCTGGCGTCGGCCTGCTCGGAAGAGTTATCAAACAACGCGATCCGTTCAATGAAGGGCAGCGAAGCTAGAAGCACTTCAATGGACTTCGACCACCTCGTGCGAATGCGATCGAGTGGGACGTCGTGCCCACCGGATGCAGCTCGGTTGGCCACGCGCTGCATGTTGATTTCTGGGCTTTCTGTGCAAACAAAATACAGGTCAACTTTATAGCCGAACGCTGTGAGCGTCCGCAGGAAGTCGAGATTCGAGGGATGCGAATAAACGGTCTCGAACCCAAACGATTGTCCTGCTCGAGCGTACTCGACTCTCATGTAGCGAGCTTGACGAAAAGCTATTCGAGACAGGTGTTCGTCGGAGTACGGGATGTTTTCCGGCCGCCCGCGGAGGTCAGATGCGACAACGTCCGGATCGATCCAGTCGCGCAATTGAGCAATGCGTCGAAGCGCGCGGACTAGAGTCGACTTTCCACTTCCGTTCGGGCCGGCGATGCACAGGCAATAAGGCGGTTCGACGGGCGGCACGCTCTAAGCAATTTTTGGCAGGTGCTCTTCAATGACGTTGTTGTCCACAACAGGCTCGTCAAGACTCGGAGACCAAAAGCGTCCCTGCGCGTCTGTACCAGAGGATTTCAACCCGCGCTTGTCTGCCTCGGCCTTCGCGAGCTTTGCTTCGCGCCGGAAAAGCATGCCAACCTGCGTTAGATCAGCTGATTGAAGGGACTTCATACTAACTCTCCAATGCGCTAAGCGCTCGCTTGCGGAAATTCTCGCACAACGTGGACGATAGTCAACTTAAACGACGTTAATGAGTTCCGTTCTAACTAAAGTTGAATAACGCCTGCCAGTTTACGGGTAGTCGCCAACTCCATGTAAGCATATGTAAATACTGAAGAAAGAGGGAGACCTTGCCCCCCCCGAGGACCGACATGACACGACGAGACCCGTTTGCCTCGCGGGAACCAAAGTGTCAGTCACGACCTGAAGAGGTGGTTTGATCTCTACTTGTTTACTGCTTGGGCGCCGGACGAGAGGCTGTCGGAAACGATTGCCGCCCTATAGGCCAGCTTTCTGAAAACCTGATGGTCCCAATTGGGTTCAATTCACAGCACGTTCTCGGCTCAAGCCGACGAACGAGCGATGAAACAGCGGCAATTTCAGAGAGATAGAATGGCAGGGGCGGTAGGGCTCGAACCTACGACAACCGGTTTTGGAGACCGGTACTCTACCAACTGAGCTACACCCCTACAGGAAAACGGCGCACCGTCATTTCCGCGCCGTTTGAAGCATATGCGACGCCTGATTTGCAAGAGGCGAAGCGCCCCTCCGAAATCAAATCCCGCCGGAATCAAAACGGCGGGCAAGGGAACTGCCCCCTGCCCGCCGTCTTTAATCGATTACTCGATAATCGAGGCCACCACGCCTGCACCGACGGTGCGGCCGCCTTCACGGATGGCGAAGCGCAGCTTCTCTTCCATGGCGATCGGCACGATCAGGTGCACTTCCATGGCGATGTTGTCGCCCGGCATCACCATTTCGGTGCCTTCCGGCAGATGCACAACACCGGTCACGTCGGTGGTGCGGAAGTAGAACTGCGGACGGTAGTTGGTGAAGAACGGCGTGTGACGGCCACCCTCTTCCTTGGTCAGGATGTAGGCCTCGGCCTTGAACTTGGTGTGCGGCTTCACCGAACCCGGCTTGCACAGCACCTGGCCGCGCTCGACGTCTTCACGCTTGGTGCCGCGCAGCAGCGCGCCGATGTTGTCGCCGGCCTGGCCCTGATCGAGCAGCTTGCGGAACATTTCAACGCCGGTGCAGATCGTCTTCTGCGTGGCGCGGATGCCGACGATTTCGATTTCCTCGCCGACCTTGACGATGCCGCGCTCGACGCGGCCGGTCACGACCGTACCACGGCCCGAGATCGAGAACACGTCTTCCACCGGCATCAGGAACGGCTGGTCAACCGGACGCTCCGGCTGCGGGATGTAGCTGTCGACGTTCTTCATCAGCTCTTGAATGGCGTCGTGGCCGAGCGCACGATTCGAGTCTTCGAGCGCAGCGAGCGCCGAACCCTTGACGATCGGAATGTCATCGCCCGGGAAGTCGTACTTCGACAGCAGTTCGCGGACTTCCATTTCCACGAGCTCGAGCAGTTCCGGATCGTCGACCATGTCGCACTTGTTCAGGAACACGACCAGCGCCGGCACGCCGACCTGGCGGGCGAGCAGGATGTGCTCGCGGGTCTGCGGCATCGGGCCGTCGGCAGCCGACACGACCAGGATCGCGCCGTCCATCTGCGCGGCGCCGGTGATCATGTTCTTCACATAGTCGGCGTGGCCGGGGCAGTCGACGTGAGCGTAGTGGCGGTTGGCGGTCTCGTATTCGACGTGAGCGGTCGAGATGGTGATGCCGCGCGCCTTCTCTTCCGGCGCCTTGTCGATCTGGTCGTAAGCGGTGAACGACGCACCGCCCGTCTCCGCGAGCACCTTCGTGATCGCCGCCGTCAGCGACGTCTTGCCGTGGTCAACGTGACCGATCGTACCAATGTTGCAGTGCGGCTTGTTACGTTCAAATTTTGCTTTGGCCATTGATCCACCTGTTTTGCCGACGCCCATGCGTGGCACACCAAACCGGCGGCTGGTTACAAGGGAAAACGGCCCTGTTCAAGCCCGAACTTCTGGGCCAAGCTTCTCCAACCATGCCGGCGAGCCCCCTATGTAAGCCGGCAAATGACAAGATCAATCAAAGAGCTATCGGGAGCCCTCATGAACGCCCAAACTGCCGCAAAACACGCCACGTCCCCTGAGACCCCGGTGCTTACCCCCGAGTTGCCGCAGGCCCGGCCGGAAACGCTGGGATTGTCATCAAACCGTCTTCAAATCATGTCGGACGCGTTCAGGCGCGAGATCGACAAGGGCACCACGCCGGGCGTCACCATGCTGGTCTCCCGCCGCGGCCAGATCGGCTATTTCGAGGCCTTCGGCAAGCAGACGCCGGATGGCGGGGCAGCGATGACCCGCGACAGCCTGTTCCGCATCTTCTCCATGACCAAGCCGATCGTCTCATTGGGCATCATGCAGCTGGTCGAGGACGGTTACATCCTGCTCAACGATCCGCTCGCCAAATACATCCCCGAATTCGCCGATACCAAGGTTGGCGTCGAGCGCAACGGCGCGCTCGAACTGGCGCTGCCGCTGCGCCCGATCACCATCCAGGACCTGCTGCGCCACACCTCGGGCATTTCCTACGAGATCACCGGCAACGGCATGGTGCAGCGGATGTACCAGAAGTCGAACCTGCGCAATCGCGACATCACCAATGAAGAACACGCGAAGATCGTCGCCGCCCTGCCGCTGATCTGCCAGCCCGGCTCCGAGTGGAATTACAGCCGCTCCACCGACATTCTCGGCCGCGTCATCGAGGTCGTGTCCGGCAAGTCGCTGGGCTCCTATCTCACCGAACGCATTCTGGCGCCGCTGCAGATGGCCGAGACCGGCTTCCACACAGCAGGCGCGAACAAGGACCGTATCGCCCAGCCCTTCCCCACCGATCCCTGGACCGGCGACAAAGTCGCGCTGTTCGACCCGCTGGAAATTCCTAAGATGGAATCTGGCGGCGGCGGCCTCGTATCAAAGACCATGGACTATGCGCGCTTCTGCCAGATGCTGCTCAATGGCGGCACGCTGGACGGCAACCGCGTGATCGGCAGCCGCACGCTGCATCTGATGGCATCCAATCACCTCAGCCCCAATGTGAAGCTGGAGACGCATCTCGTGCCGCCCGGCCACAGTTTCGGCCTCGGCTTCGCCGTGCGGACGGACGATGGTCACGCGCCCTATGCGGGATCGAAGGGTCAGTTCTTCTGGAGCGGCGTCGCCGGCACGTTCTTCTGGATCGATCCGCAGGAAGAACTGTTCGCGGTGTTCATGTCGCAGGGACCGGGCCAGCGGGAATATTTCCGCACGCTGATCCGGAGTTTGGTCTACGCGGCGGTGGAAGACTAAGACCCTCGGCGAACACCACACTCGTCATTCCCCGCCACTCCAATTGGAGTGGCTGAGGATGAGCGCAAGTCGGCGTAGCCGACCGAAGCTCAGACCCGGAATATCAGAGTGTTCATCACTTCGGGATTCCCAGCCACTCCAATTGGAGTGGCTGGGGTTCGCGCAAGAGTGCGCCCCGGAACGACGAGTTTGATCTCAACTAATCGTAGCGCCGCCGTCGATCACCATGGTCTGGCCGGTCATGAAATTCCCGGCCGCGGACCCTAAGAACACCGCGGCGCCCGCGATTTCATCGGGGACGCCGATGCGCAGCAGCGGCGAGCGTGCGGTAGAGGCCTTGAGGTTCTCCGGATTGTCCCACAGCGCTTTCGCAAAGTCGGTCTTGATGAGGCCAGGCGCAATGCAGTTCACGCGCACATTGAACTTGCCGTATTCGCAGGCGAGATTGCGCGCGAGCTGCATGTCGGCCGCTTTCGAGATCGCATAGGCGCCCAGGATCGTCGAGCCTTTCAACCCGCCGATCGACGACACGATGATGACCGCGCCATCCTTGCGTTCGATCATGTCCGGCACGACCATGCTGGTCAGCCAGTTGTTGGCGACGATGTTGTTGTCGAGAATCTTGCGGAACTGATCGTCGGAAATACCGGCCAGCGGTCCGTAATACGGATTCGACGCAGCATTGCACACCAGCACGTCGATCTTGCCGAACGCTTTCTTGCTCTCGTCGACGAGGTTCTGCAGGTTTTCCTTGCTCGAGATATTCGCGGCGATCGCCACTGCAGTCCCCACACCGAACTGCGCGTTGATTTCCTTCGCCACCTCGTCGCAGACATCCTGCTTGCGCGACGAGATCACCACCTTGGCGCCATGCTCGGCCATGCGCTCGGCAATGGCGCGGCCGATGCCACGCGTCGAGCCGGTGATGACGGCGGTTTTTCCGGTCATGTCGAACAGGTTCATGTGTGTTTCTCCCTATTGTTGTTTGTTGTTCTCTCCGTCGTCATTGCGAGGAGCCTCTTGGCGACGAAGCAATCCAGTCTTCCTTTCTCGAAGTAAAGAACTGGATTGCCGCGTCGCTTCGCTCCTCGCAATGACGGCTGAGATATCTAAGCCAGTTTCGTCGGCATCACTTCCGGCCCTGCCGGCTGATGCATCGCTGCATGCGAGGGATCGGCGATCCATGGCTGCTGGTTGACCATCGGAATGCGCCAGCCGCTATGGCCGTCGCTGGCGAGATGATCGAGCCGCGTCACCGAGCAATTGTCGATGGTGAAAGCGAGACCGCGATCCGGCTGATCGTTGAGCGCAAGGCCGATGGCCGCCTTGATCGTGCCACCATGCGCCACCGCGACAATGTCCTTGCCGGCGTGCTCGGCATTGATGCGGTCGATACCGCGACGGACGCGGTTGTAGAGATCCATGAAGCTTTCGCCATTCGGCGATGGCTCGTCGATCGGCGCAAACCAGTAACTGCCGACATTGATGGGACGGCTGGCGAAGAACGCGGCGCGGTTCATGCCCTGCCAGTCGCCGAGATGCTGTTCGGCGAAATCCGTTTCATGCGGCATCGTGTCGGGTTTCGGAAAGCCCGCGGCCCAGATGGCGCTCGCGGTCTGATGCGTGCGTTTCAGATTGCTGGAGAACCATACGGCATTGCGCGGCAGGATCTTGCTAACGGCGCTGAACACCACGGTATCGCTGCAGTCGCAGTCCATATCCTTCTGGCCGTAGATGTTGCCGCCGTCCCCCCGCACCGGTGCGTGTCTCACCCACCACCACCGCGTCGCCGTCGCTCCCTGTGGGACCGTATGCTGCGCCACGAACGGTTTCTCGGCGTTGGACATCGTGACCACCCTTCAATACTGTTTCATTTGTCGTACGTCAGAGCGCGAAGCGCCTCAAGCATCTTTGCAGCCTGGCACGTCTCATTGAATTCCATATGGCGGCACGCCGCACAAAAAACATACAGGGAGAAACTTATGGGTCGCCTCGCAGGCAAATCCGTCATCATCACCGGCGCAGGCAGCGGCATCGGCCGCGCCGCCGCGCAACTGTTCGCGAAGGAAGGCGCGAAGCTCATCATCGTCGATCGCAGCGAGAGCGTGCATGAGACCGCGAAACTCGTGAGCGACGCCGGCGGTACCATCGAGGCCGTCACCGCCGATGCGGGTTCCGAGAGCGACGTGAAAGCCTTCATCGACAAGGCCGTGTCCAAATACGGCAAACTCGATGCGATCTGGGCCAATGCCGGCGTGTCGGGCGGCCTCGTGCCGCTGCTGGAACAGACCGTCGAGCAATGGCAGGAAATCCTGCGCATCAATCTGATCGGGCCGTTCCTCGCGATCAAGCATTCCATGCCGCATATGGTGAAACAGGGCCACGGCTCGATCGTTCTCACCGCCTCCGTCGCAGGCCTGAAGTCCGGTGCGTCCGGCCATCCCTATGCGTCCAGCAAAGCCGGCGTCATCAGCCTGGTGCAGACCACGGCCTATTCGCTGTCCGGCACCGGCGTGCGCATCAATGCCGTATGCCCCGGCCTGATCGAGACCGGCATGACCAAGCCGATCTTCGACAATGCCAAGGAGCGCGGCACGCAGGGCAAGATCGGCCAGCTCAATCCGCTGAAGCGCGCCGGCCAGCCGCATGAGCTCGCAGCGATGGGACTGTTTTTGGCGAGCGACGAAGCGTCCTATGTGAATGGCCAGGCAATCCCGGTGGACGGCGGCCTCACGGCGTCGATGCCTTATGCGGGCAAGCCGATCTAAGTTGCATCACTGTAGCGCGGCGCAATCGCCGCGCTACACGCCATCCGGCGGAGCGTTGGACGAATTCGCAGCCAGCAAACGGTCGCGGACGCGCTCGCGGTGGAATGTGTAGATGCCGGATAGCACGATGACACTCGCGCCGAGCACCATCATGGCATCGGGTACGTCACCGAAGACCAGATAGCCCAGCAGCATCGCATACAGCATCTGCGAATAGCGCATCGGCGCGACCGACGAAACGTCACCGACGCGCAGCGCGAGGATGACGCACTGGAAGCCGATCAGCGTCATCACCGCCGCCAGCGCAAGCAGTGCGAGCGCATGAAGGGATGGCGCCCGCCAGTCCCCGTGCATCACGGCGAGTGCCGCTCCCCCCAGCGTGACCGCAACGGCGGTGAGGAAGGTCACGAACAGCGTGGGAATTTCGGCCGGGATGCGTTTGGTGACGAGATCGCGTGTGGCGTAGAACAACACCGACAGCAGCGCCACCAAAGTGAACTGGCTGAACCCCTCGGCACCTGGCCGCACGATGATCAGCACGCCGACGAAGCCCGCGGCAATCGCCAGCCACCGCCGCCACCCCACCGGCTCGCCCAGGATCAGCACGGCGCCGCAGGTCATCACCAGCGGCAGCGATTGAACGATGGCGGTCACATTGGCGAGCGGCAGCGCGCTCACCGCGACCAGGAACAGCGCCGAGCCGCCGATCTCCCCGCAGATGCGCAGCGCCACTGACGGCACGAACAGCAGCCGCAGCGGCCGCAGCGCGCCCTGATGCGCCGCCAGCGCACCGATCAGCACGCTGGCAAACAGCCCGCGCAACATCATCACCTGACTGAAATGCATCTGCACGGTCAGAAATTTGGCGATGGCGTCGTTGACGCTGAAAGACGCCATGGAGACAGCCATCAGCAGGCTGCCGCGCAGATTGGAAGAGAGAGGCAAAACAATCCTGGGTGAGTACGAGCCGAGCAAACAGGCTGAGCAGAGCAAGACTCAGGCCAGATGATTGCGCGTCATCTGCACCAAAACGGACAAGCGAGCCAGATGGCTCACGCGTCCCTGCCATTCACTATGCGCTGGCCTGATGTCGCTCTGACCGCCCTCTTCAGGGTCAGTTCATAACCCCTCCGTCGGCAGCGCGGATGCCTTCGCCGACACGAGTTGCTCGCGATTGCGGATGCGCTCGCGATGGAACGCATAGAGGCCTGACGCCACGATCACCGATGCGCCGAGGATCATCGCCGCATCGGGGGCGTCGCCAAAGATGAGATAGCCCAGCAGCATCGCCCACAGCAGCTGCGTGTAGCGAAACGGCGCCACCGCGGAGATGTCTCCGGCCCGCAGCGCCATGATCACGCATTGATAGCCGATCAGCACCAGCACGGCGGCGAGCAGCAACAGGCCGAGCGCGCCGTTCGACGGCCGTGTCCAGCCGCCGAGCGGCACCATGATCGCACCGCCGACCACGGCAACGACGCAGGTGGTCAGCAGTGTCACGAACAGCGACGGGATCTCCTTGGGAATCCGGCTGGTGGCGAGATCGCGGATCGTGCAGAAGCCCACCGAGATCAGCGCCAGCAATGCGAACTGGTTGAAGCCCTCCACACCCGGCCGCACCACGATCAGCACGCCGATAAAGCCGGCGAGGATCGCCAGCCAGCGCCGCCAACCGACGGGCTCGCCGAAGATCACTGCCGCGCCGAGCGTGATCGCCAGCGGCAGCGACTGGAAGATCGCCGATGTATTGGCGAGCGGCAGATAGGTGATGGATGCGAGGAACGTGACCGTGCCGCCGATCTCGCCGAACACCCGCAGCGCCACCGGCAGCCTGAACAGGATGCTCACGGGCCGCAACGCCTGCTGATAATAAGCGAGCCCGAACACCAGCACGCCGGCGATGACACCGCGCACCAGCATCACCTGGCCGAAATTCATCTGCGCGGTGAGAAATTTCGTGACGGCGTCATTCAGGCTGAAGCCGGCCATGGCAACAGCCATCAGCACGCTGCCGCGAAGATTGGGAGGGAGAGACAAAGTAACCGCCGGGATTCTTCTGGAATGGCTGCCGCTGAAGCCGACGAGTCGGCGCAAAAGAGTAGCTTCTCATGTGCACTAAAACGGAGATGCGAGCCAGACGACGGGCACGTCCAGGCCCTTCATTTGACGCTCACGAGCTGCGCATATCTGCATGGCGCCAAGGCCGGCGTCACGACACACGAATGCTTCGCTCGTCCCTGCTGTCATCGCTATCGATCGGCACGCCGGAAGCCTCCGCTGCGCGCGGCATCTCGCGGTTGCGAATACGCTCGCGATGGAACGCGTAAAGACCCGACGCCACGATGACGATAGCACCGAGGATCATCGCGCCATCGGGCACATCGCCGAACATCAGATAGCCGAGCAGCATGGCCCAGAGCAGTTGCGTGTAGCGAAACGGCGCCACCGCGGAGACATCGCCGATGCGCAGCGCCATGATCACGCATTGATAGCCGATCAGCACCAGCACCGCGGCGACGGCCAGCAACAGGAGCGCCGAAGCCGACGGCTCGGCCCAGCCGCCAAGCGGAACCATCAGCCCGCCTCCGACCAGCGTCATCACAACGGTGGTCAGCAGCGTCACGAAGAGCGCAGGAATGTCCGCCGGAATTTTCTTGGTCGCGAGATCGCGCAGCGCATAGAACGCGACCGCGCCGAGCGCCAGCAAGGTGAACTGGTTGAAGCCCGCCGCGCCCGGCCGCACGATGATCAGGACGCCGGCAAAGCCCGCGGTGATCGCCAGCCAGCGGCGCCAGCCGACACGCTCGCCGAGGATCAGCACCGCGCCGAGCGTGATCGCGAGCGGCTGCGACAGAATGATCGCCGCCACATTGGCCAGCGGCAGATGCGTGATGGCCTGCAGAAACAGAACCGTGCCGCCGACCTCGCCTATGATGCGCAGCGCCACCGGCGCAGCGAACAGCACCCGCAGCGGTCGCAACGCTCTGCGATGCGCGGCCAATGCAGCGATCAGCAGGCTCGCAACGATGCCGCGCAGCAGCACCAACTGCCCAAAATTCATCTGTGCGAGCAGGAATTTGGACATCGCGTCAGTGACGCTGAAGCTGGCCATGGCGGCGGCCATCAACAGGCTGCCGTGAAGATTGGGAGAGAGCCCCACGTGCGTTTCCAGGTCGATCGTAGCGGCAGCAATTCCCAGCGGCCGGCCCTTCTTGGCGGGGCGTCCAGAAGATGCGTAGGATGGGTAGAGCGCAGCGAAACCCATCGCTTTCATGGCAGCCACCGATGGGTTTCGCTTCGGCGCGAAAGCGCCTTCGCTCTACCCATCCTACGGCCGTGCTCGTCTATTTCGCGCCGGCGAGCTGCGCGTATTTCCACGAGGCCTGCGCCAGCGGCACGGTGCGCTTGGCGGATTCCATCGCCTTGGCTGACGACGCGGTGCCGTCGCGAACGCGGCCGGCGATGCCCTGCAGAATGCCGGTGAGCCGGAACAGGTTGTAGCAATAGTACCAGTTGAGGTCCGGTACGGTCTTGCGGCCGGCATAGTCGCAATAGATCTTCGCGGCCTCGTCCATGGTGGGAATGTTGAGCGCCTTGAAATCGAGCCCGTCGAGGCCCGGCATGATCCACTGCATCAAGAGATAGGTGAAGTCGGCCATCGGGTCGCCCAATGTCGACAGCTCCCAATCGAGAACCGCCTGCACCTTCGGCTGCGTGGCGTTGAACACCATGTTGTCGATGCGATAGTCGCCATGCACCACCGACACCCGCTCCTGCTCCGGAACCGAGGTCGGCAGCCATTCGATCAGCCGTTCCATTTCCGGAATAAGCTGCGTCTCGGAAGCACGGTACTGCTTGGTCCAGCGATCGACCTGGCGCGCAAAGTAATTGCCGGGGCGGCCGAAGTCCCCCAGCCCGATCTTCTCCGGATCGTAGCTGTGCAGCTGCGCCAGCGTCTCGATCTTCGCCGTGAAGATCGCACGGCGGTCTTCCTTCGGCACCGATGGCAGCGCCGGATCCCAGAAGATCCGGCCGTCTTCCATCGACATGATGTAGAACGCCGAGCCGATGACGGCGTCATCGGTGCACAGCGCATAGGCCTTGGCGACCGGGAAGCCCTGCTTGCCGAGCGCCGCGATCACCTTGTATTCGCGATCGACGGCGTGCGCCGATGGCAGAAGCTTGCCGAACGGCTTGCGCCGCATCACGTAGGAACGCTTCGGCGTATTCAGCCGATAGGTCGGGTTGCTCTGTCCGCCCTTGAACTGCAGGACGGTCAGCGGTCCCTCATAGCCTTCCACATGCTCGCGCATCCAGGCCTCGAGGCTCATCTCGTCGAAGCGATGCCGCTCCTCGACAGGCCTCGTGCCGTTATACTCGTCGTCGCGCTTCACACCATCGGTCACGTCAGTCTCCGCTTAGCGTTTCTTCTTGGTGCCGAGCTTTAGTGCTTTGCCTCATTGGCATACTTGCGCAGTTCGAGCCGGGCGATGGCACGGTTGTGCACCTCGTCCGGGCCGTCCGCAAGCCGCATGGTGCGCATCGACGCATAGTCGCGGGCGAGGCCCGCATCGTCGGACACGCCGGCGGCGCCGAAGGCCTGGATCGCGTTGTCGATGATCTTCAGCGCCATGTTCGGGCCGGAGACCTTGATCATCGCGATTTCGAGCTGGGCGGTCTTGTTGCCGACCTTGTCCATCATGTCGGCGGCCTTGAGGCAGAGCAGACGGTTCATCTCGATATCGGTGCGGGCTTCAGCGATGCGCTGCTCCCAGATCGAATATTCGATGATCTTCTTGCCGAAGGCGGTACGCGACTGCAGGCGGCGGACCATCTTCTCCAGCGCTTCCTCGGCCTTGCCGATGGTGCGCATGCAGTGATGGATACGGCCCGGACCGAGACGGCCCTGCGCGATCTCGAAGCCGCGGCCTTCGCCGAGCAGGATGTTGCTGGCGGGCACGCGCACGTTTTCGAGCAGCACCTGGGCATGGCCATGCGGCGCGTCATCGAAGCCGAACACCGGCAGCATCTTCTCGATGGTGATGCCGGGGGTGTCGAGCGGCACCAGGATCTGCGACTGGGCCTGATGCTTCGGCGCGTTCGGATCAGTCTTGCCCATCACGATCGCGATCTTGCAGCGCGGATCGCCGACGCCCGACGACCACCACTTGCGGCCGTTGATCACATAATGATCGCCGTCACGCTTGATCGAGGTTTCGATATTGGTCGCGTCCGAAGATGCGACGGCCGGCTCGGTCATCAGGAAGGCGGAACGGATCTCGCCGTTCATCAGCGGCTTCAGCCACTTCTGTTTGTGCTCCTTGGTGCCGTAGCGCATGAACACTTCCATATTGCCAGTGTCCGGCGCGGAGCAGTTGAAGACTTCCGAGGCCCAGCCGATGTGACCCATCTGTTCGGCGAGCAGCGCATATTCGAGATTGGTCAGGCCCGCACCGTGGAATTCGTCATCTTCATGCGACGACGGCGGCATGAACATGTTCCACAGGCCTTCAGCCTTCGCCAGCTTCTTCAATTCCTCGACGATGGGGATCACCTTCCAGCGCTCTCCCTCTTCGTCCTGCTTGCGATAGATCGGCACGGCGGGGCGGACATGCTTGGTCATGAAGGAGGAGACGCGCTCGAGCCATTCGCGCTGGCGGTCCGACATATTGAAGTCCATGGGGCGATCCTCTTTGTTTCTTGAAAATCTTTGGCGGCACTGTTGTCCCGTCGCCGGATCACCGCAAGAGCAAAATTGTCTCTGCAAATGCGACACAGATCCGCGCGGGGGCGAAGGCGCTGAGCAGATGCAATATGCCATCAGGCGCACATTGACATTTCCCGACGCTCAAACGATAGTTTCATACACGCGTTTGAAAAGCAATCACCCCGTTGCGCGCCCATTGTATGGGGCCATGTTGCTCAGGATTTTTGCCATGGCAGCAGACAACACACGAACCGCCATCATCACCGCAGCCGAGCGGCTCTATGCCGAACGCGGCTTTGCGGATGTGACCATGCGCGACATCGTGGCCGCGGCGGACGTCAATCTGGCGGCGGTGAATTATCATTTCGGCAGCAAGGACGAATTGATCGCCGAGCTGTTCGTGACGCGCAGCCTCGCCACCAATCGCGAGCGCCTGCGCGAGTTGAAGGCGGCAGAGGAAGCCGGCGACGGCCGCGCCGACATCAATGCGATCTTTGCCGCCCTCGTCGGCCCGACATTGCGCGGCTGCCTCGGCCCCGAAAAGCAGCGTTCGGATGCCGCGCGCTTCATGATCCGCGCCTCGATCGAATCCGTTCCGCCGATCCGCAAGATCAAGAACCGCGAGGTCGATCACCTCAAGCGCTTCGCCGCGGCGATGCGCCGGTCCCTGCCCGATCGGGACCCCGCGGATATCTTCTGGGCGCTGCATTTCGCGCTGGCCATGGCACATCAGACCATCCGCGACAGCGAACGCCTGACGCGCATGTCCGACGGGCTGTGCGATCTCAACGATGTGCAGGCGATCACCGACCGCGTGGTTGCGGTCGCCGTCATGGCGCTGATGGGGAAACCGGCCAAGGCCCCGCTGAAGGAACCGGCCAAGGCGAAAGCGCGCGCCTGACCGGTAAAGCCCGGTTCCCGCGTCAGATTGCTGGTGACGTCCCGCCGATTCGCGGCGTAGGACGGAAGCGGATCGGGACCCCAGCATGAGCGCACAGGACGCCATCGACTTCGTGTCGGACAACATCATGGAAGTGGGCACGCTGATGCGCTCGCTGTCCGGCCGCTATGAAGGCATCTTCGGCAATCTGCGCGCCGCCTATGGCGTCGCCTTCGAACAGGCAGGCAGCATCGCCGACGCCGCCCGCGACGCGTCCGCCATTGCCGATGCCGCCACCGCAAGCTTTCGCGACAATATCCCGAACCAGCCCGGCAATGCCTGCAGCAGCGGCTGCGCCGCCTGCTGCCACCTTTATGTCCAGGTGCCGCCCGGCACCGCGACGGTGATGGCGCAGCATATCGCGACGCATTTCACGCCGGACGAACAGACGGCGCTGCGCGCCCGCCTCGAAGTCGCTGCAGCTGCCGCGCGCGATGCGGCCGATGTCATGAAACTTCGCATGCGCTGCGCGCTGCTCGGATCGGACAATCGCTGCACGGTCTATGAAGTCCGCCCCCTCTCCTGCCGCGCCTTCACTTCGCGCTCGGTGGCGCGCTGCCATGACGTGGTGTTCGGCGATATGCCTGAAGGCACCGGCGTCGAACAGAACGCCGCGCATTTCCGCATTCACATGGAGGCGACCTTCGCGCTGGAGCAAGCCGCGCGCAATCGCGGCCTGCCCGATGCGCAGAAGGGACTGGCGCAGGCGCTGCTGGATGAAATGGCATCCTCGGGTACAGCGGCCGTTCCCGACCAGCATCTCGCCGCGCAGAAGTGAGACTGCAGGAACACAGCGTGTTCCCGATCACCGCACCGTGATCCTCACCCGCGTAATCATCGCGATCCCCGAACGTAACGCTATCGGCACCAGGCCAAGAGCGTTACGTGAAAGGACGAAATATGAGAGCGTTTTATGCGGCAGTCACAGGGCTGGGCATTGCCCTGCTGAGTGCAGCCACCATTCCGGCCGCAAGCGCAGCCGAGACGGTTCGTGTTCGCGGCACGGTCGAAAGTGTCGACGGTGCGAAGCTGACGGTCAAAACCCGCGAGGGCAATTCGACCGCGATCAAGCTGAACGACAACTGGAAAGTCACCGGCGTGGCCAAGGCCTCGCTCAATGACATCAAGCCCGGCGACTTCGTCGGCATCGCCTCGCTGCCCAAATCGCGCGGCGGCGACGGCGCCCTCGAAGTCCTGATCTTTCCGGCGGGCATGAAGGGCACCGGCGAAGGCAGCTATCCCTGGGATCTGAAGCCGAACAGCACCATGACCAACGCCACCGTCACCAACGCCGTCAAGGACGTCGACGGCCGCAACATCACGGTGACCTTCCACGGCAAGGAAAAGACCATCTCGGTCGCGGATGACACCACGGTCGTCACCTTCGCACCCGCCGCGCAGGCCGACCTGAAGCCGGGCACGACGGTGTTCGTGCCGTCGCAGAAGGCGGACGACGGAACGCTCTCCACCGGCAACGTGGTCGCCGGCACCAATGGCGTCGTGCCGCCGATGTAACCCGCGATGCAAACCGCCGCGCGACGCGAGATCTGCGCCGTGCAGGAGGATCAGTCGAGCGGCTTGTCGTCGTCGGTCGGAGGCTCAGCTTCCGGCGAGCAGATGTCGCCACCGCCGAACTGATCCTCCGGAGGCGGATGGTCGCCGAGGATCGTGAGCGGGTCCGGCTTTGTCGCCGGACTTTCGGGGGCTTGCTCTGCAGGCTTGCGTTCGCTCATGTCGATGTCTCCCTGTGCAGGCCAACGCCACCACGCACAATCCGTTGCATGGGCGCGTTGCCCAATCGGGACGATGACCGATATCGCCCGGTCCATTGAACGAAAACCCGTCCAGCACTGACCCAAGACCGACCGAACGGTCCTGGAGAAGATGTCATGAAGCGGTTTCTGATTTTTCTTGCGCTGTTTCCGGTCGTGGCCACCGCCGCGTTCTATGCCGTGACCTACGCCATCACGGGCCTGCTCGCGCAGGACAGCGGGGCCGGAATCGCCCTGATCTACGGCCTCTTCATCGTGCCGGGGCTGCTGGTCGCCCTGCTCGACTGGCTGGTCGCCAAATCGCCCGTACCTGCCGTCATCATCACGACGCTTCTGACCTACGGAGCAACCGTGCTCACGATGGCCCTGCTGCTCGGGTCGAGCAGGCACGTCGTGGCCCTCGGCCTGATCGGCGCCATTCCGGCCGCCCTGTGTTCGTTGCTGTCCAGCCGCAGCGACGCCGCGGCGCAGGCGTCGTCGCCGGCATGACGCGCTTCAGATCCGCGCCGCGATCAACTGCCGGATAAATTCCGGCGCCTTCGCGCTGGGGAGCCACCGCGTCACCGCGATCATGTCAGCATCCCGATCGATCCAGATCATGTTGCCGCCGGCACCAAGCGCATAGACGGCCGTGTCCGGCGCGGCCTTGTTGGCATGCGGCCCGCGGTTCAGCCACCACAGGAAACCGTAATTCGGCTGCTGCGCAGACTGCGCCCACATCGCATCGATCCAGCTTTGCGACAGCAGCCGCTTGCCGTTCCATGCGCCGCCGCGCGCCATCAACAGGCCGAAGCGCGCATGGTCCTCCGCGCCGATGAACATGCCGCCGCCCCAATGGCCGCCGCCCGGCACCGACTGCATCCGCTGCCCGTCGATCTCGACAAAGGAATTCTCATAGCCGACCCACTCCCAGTCTTTGGACGCGCCGATCGGATCCATGATGCGCGCGCGCAACACCTCCGGCAGCGGCTGCTTGAACAGATGCAGCAGGCTGAGCGACAGCAGGTTCACACGGACATCGTTATATTCGTAGAAGCTGCCCGGCGTTTGCAGTTCGCGCAGCTCGCCCTTGCGGCTGTTGTCGGCATTCGGCGCGACCAGACGGTTGTGATCGATCTGGTCCGGCTTGCCGAACAGCTCGCCGCGCCATTCGCTGGTCTGCTGCAGCAGATGCCGCCAGGTGATCGGCGCGTTGTGAGCATCGGCAAACAGCGACCCCGGCACGCGCTTGGCAACGGGCTCATCGATATCCCCGATCAGCCCGTCATCAACCGCGAGGCCCGTGAGCACAGCGAGATAGCTCTTGGCGATGGAGAAGGTCATATCCGGCCGCGCGATCTCGCCCCACGACGCCAGCACGCGACCATTTTGCAGCACCATGCCCGCCGACCCGCCGCGTTCGCGCACCGGCCCCAGCACCGCGCTCCATGGCCCGGTCTCATTCCAGTCCACATTCGGCGCGTAGCGGCCGTCGTCGTAATAGAACCCGCGCGGCCACGGCGTTTCATTGGCCTGCGCGAATGCCACGGCTGCTGCGAGTCTGTCCGGCGCGTAGCCGGCGGCGCGCGGATCGATCTTGTCCCAGGCGGTGCCACTGGACGGGAAATAACGTGACTCTGTCATGGGGGGATCGAGCTCGCTTTGGACAACAGGCCACCGTTATTGACCGAATAGGGAGCGACGGCAAGCGGTTGGCTCTTGCTAGCAGCAGTGCTACCCCATCGCATCCAGCCAGCTGGATTCCAAGGATAAATAAAATGATCCGGAACAAAGGCGAGCGAGAATACAGCGTGGCCAGAGGCTACGTGCAGTCCATGTATTTGATCGTGACAAACAGCGCTCGAATGACGACGCCCTACGACTTTCCGTTCGTACTCGCCTTCAATCAGCTAGCCGGTTTCGCTGCCGAACTCTATTTCAAGGCCTTCCTCGGGGCGAGCGGTGTGGATCCGAAAACGTTGAGAGCACCGGCTGTCCGTCACAGTTTGGCGAAGCTACATCAGTTGTGCCTCGACAACGGCTTCACATCGGTAAAGGCTCTGTGGATCGTGAATAAGCTCGGCCCCCAGCACGAAACGTATGAGTTCAGGTACTTGAAGCCCAATTCGGAATTCGAGACGTTGGACCTTTATGAATTATTCCCTGCATTTTCAGAGCTCGACAGAATAGTTGACGCGTTCATTGGCGCCAGCAAGTCTCGTGGCCTCCAACCGGACAGCGACTGGAATCTCCCACCGAACGCAGGCTGGCGAATGCCCCTTCCTTACCACGGACTGCGGGCAACAACCGTGAGGCTCGGCAGCAGCACAGAATAAGCGGCTCTGTTACTAGATGGGCCAAGCGCCGATTACAGGACGACATGTCTCCATCACGGCGGTCGATGTTTGCCGTGAGATTGCTTAAACCACACAGCACTAATCTTCCGAAGCCTCGACCCCCGGAGGCATAAAGCGCCACTTCCCTCGTCGCAGAGGAACCATGCGCTCGATTACAATATGACTTGGGTCTTCGAGTTCAGACTGACTAAATTGTGCAGAACCACTCCGATTATCGGCAGCTTCCCTCATTTTCTTTACGGACTCTAGCAGTTCAGAGGCCAGCGGCCCTCCCGAGTTTCGCTCAGTCGTATCGCGCTCAACTCTCATTCCAAGCTGCTTCCAAATACGAGTTGTTAAGCAGCTATCATCCTTGGGAGGATAGCTGGCGATACGAAACAACCCCTCGCTCTGTTCAGCCTCGGGGAGCGCCGAGTATCTGTTATTGAGAGAAGTGAGATCCTTTTTTAGGTCATCCCCAAACACAAAAATCTGTTTGTCCGACATGAAGAGCGGCGCGGTTCGTTGGTGTAACTTGTCATTGGAAACAAACACCATCGCGAACGGTAGATAGAACAAGTACGCCATATCAACGCGATTGCTCGCACGATCCGGCGATATCAGTTTCTTTCCGATGGCGATGTTGAAGAACACCTCGACCAGCAGGCAATGCGCTGTATAAGGAGCAAACTCATGGAGATGCGGGCGCCCCGCCGCCACCCACCGAGCTTGGACTCGATGAAAGCGCGACGGATTTAGCCCCAGAAGGATATATGCGGTCTTCAACAGCGAAAACCTTTGGCCATCGCCTTGCAGAACCTGCTTCGCAATTACCAGTGCATCCACCAAATTTTTCGGCTCTTGAGTGATTGATAGAATTTGCCGAGCCAGCTTTGATGTTAGCTCGTCGTCCGCTTCTAGGAGCTGTTTGCGCCAACCGACTGCAAAGTCTCGCTCGACCTCCTTGAATTTCCCGCGTTGCCAACGATCAAATGCCTTCGCCTCTGGGGCTTCATCGTAAATCACGCCTACGGAGCCATCCGGCCTACGAACTGGCCTCCCTCCTGCTCTCGCGGGCGCGCGTCGCATCTCGATAACATTGCCGGCAAGTTCGGACATACATATCGTCGTGTGAAGGACATTCGGTGTCGCGTACATAATCGGTGTCTTCTTCGCGACATCTCCGACTATCTGTTCTGCTGAACGCTGACCGGGGGGCTGCTTCGACAGATCAGCCAACACCTCCGTATAAAATATTGGGCAAATCACCGAGTTGTAGAGGCAATCGAAAATAGCGGCCTCATCAATGTTCAGCATCTCGATGAAAGATTTATCGAAGAGTGTGATCGGCCCCAAAGCACAACTCCATTGGATAACTTGAAGTCACACGCCCACTAGCCCGATCTCTCGCAGATTCACGCGAACCCGGCTTGCTACTTGAGGGAGTGTAATGTGAACATTTCGTCGAAGGACTGTGTACTCAGACAAAAAATCTAACGTCTTAAAGCGCCACTCGGAGGGCTGATTCCAGATTCGATACTTAGGGCAGTTGCGCCCGACGCGCGCCCGAAAGTCGTTCACAGGCTAAAACGTTTGCTAGATGAACCGGAAGGTCCGTCTACAAACCGCTGAACAATATAACTTTTTGGAGTGAGTGCTTGGAGCGGGTAGAGGGAATCGAACCCTCGTATTCAGCTTGGAAGGCTGCTGCTCTACCATTGAGCTATACCCGCGTGCCGCGTCAGGTAACACGTTGCGCGACGGGTCTCAACCTCATGTGAGGTCGCATCCCCTGCCCGCTGCGACCGGCGGATTGCGTTTGGATTTCAAGGGGATGGCGTGTGGACATGCGATTTACGGCTGAAGGCCGACCGTAGATGCCGGGCCGCCTCGCTCGTCATTCCCCGGCAAACCAATTGGTTTGCCTGAGGGCGCATGGAAGCGGCGCAGCCGCTGCAATGCGAACCTCAGCCATTCCAATTGGAATGGCGGGGAATCTCGAAGTGTTTTGCGCTGTCTGGAGATTCCCATGCTGAGATTCCGGGTTCGCGCGCGCGAAGGCGCGCCCGCGCCCCGGAATGACAGTGTGGGGTGGCGAGACGGTGCTCAAACATTTTTTCCTATCTTCCGTTGACAATATCCCTACATTGATTATATTCCCCTCCGTCCGGCCCCGGTGAGAGGGGCGAGCGCGATCGTCACGTTCGCGGGGCTGGATGCGGTGGACGCCGGAGATGCGGCGTTACGCGGTTCATGGGGGACGTCTGTCTTCGGGCAGGACGGATCTGCGCCAGCACTGCCACTGGCAAGGACACGGCCGACCTTGAGATGGAAAGATCCCTGGACAGTGTGACGGACGACCAAATCGAAACGCGTCCGGCCAAGTGCTTTGCGGCTACCCTGTCCCTCCGCCCTGGGACATTAATTTTGGTGATGGGACCGTTCGCCAAGGCAGATGTGCAGGCAACCGAAAAAACACCGCAGGCGGAACGCCGGGCACTTGCCCTGCGCCTCCGAAAGTCCTGATGCACTCACAATTGCGGAAGACCGCATTCGGCATCAGGCCCAAGGGTGCAACGGGCACCCGGCGTTCCGCACGCCCTCTTTTCGGAGAGGGTGGATGGGAATGCTCATAGCTCGGACGCGCAAGCGTCGCGAGAATGCGAACGTGTGTTTTCAGGGACGATGGGGCTGTTTGAAATTCTGGATTTGCGATGGCGCGGTGGCGGTCGCCCCACACACAATCGTCATGCCCGGCGCATGCCGGGTATCCACGTCTTGGCCACGAAGGAGAAAGACGTGGATGGCCGGAACAAGTCCGGCCATGACGTAGAGAGAGAGAGAGAGAGAGAGCGGGACCGCCTCTTCCCGCTAGAAGCGCCTCGCCTGCTCAGCGAAGCGCTTTCCTCACCTTTACCAGGTCGCGAGCACCGAGCCCTTGAAGGTCTTCTCGATGAAGTCCTTCACCTCGGGCGACTGATAGCTTTCCACCAGCGTCTTCACCCAGGGCTTGTCCTTGTCCACCGCGCGCACGGCGATGAGATTCGCGTAAGGCCCCTTCGGGTCTTCGCGCAGGATCGCATCCTTGACGGGATCGAGACCGGCCTGGGTGGCGTAATTGGTGTTGATCCCGGCGACGTCGACGTCAGGCAGCGTGCGCGGGAGCTGCGCGGCATCGACTTCGGTGATCTTCAGCTTCTTCGGATTGTCGGTGATGTCGAGCAGGGTCGGCTTGAAACCGACGCCGTCCTTCAGCTTGATGATGCCCTTGTCGCGCAGCAGGATCAGCACGCGGCCGCCATTGGTCGGATCGTTCGGGATCGCCAGCGTGGCGCCTGACTTCACCTCGTCCCAGGTCTTCACCTTCTTCGAATAGATGCCCATCGGGAAGTTGATGGTGTTGCCGACAGCGACGATCTTGTATTTGCGATCGGCCACCTGGTTGTCGAGATAGGGCTGATGCTGGAACGAATTGGCCTGCAGGTCGCCGGCTTCCAGCGCCGCATTCGGCACCACGTAATCGGAGAATTCGACGATCTGGATGTCGAGACCCTTCTTGGCAGCGACGGCCTTGGCGGCTTCCAGCACCTGCGCATGCGGACCCGGGGTCACGCCGACCTTGATGGTCTCGGCGGAAGCAGCGCCGGTGAGCGCGGCGAAAGCGAGGATGGAGAGAAAGTAACGACGAAGAGACATGGTGTTTTCCATTGTGAGTAAACGAGTGTGAACGGGCCCGCTGATGCGGGCGGTCGTTCAGGAATGTCGCGTGCGCTTGTCGAGGCGGCGCGAGATGAAGTCGCCAAGGCTCTGCACGCCCTGCACGAGACAGATCAGCACGGCGACCACCGTCGCCATGACTTCCGGCATGAAGCGCTGATAGCCGTAGCGGATGCCGAGATCGCCGAGGCCACCGCCGCCGACGGCGCCAACCATGGCGGAGTAACCGATCAGGCTGACGGTCGCGAGCGTCAGCGCCAGCGTCACCGCCGGCATCGCTTCGGGCAACAAGACCTTCCAGACAATCTGCAGCGGGCTGGCGCCAAAGGCGCGCGCGGCTTCGACGAGGCCCTGATCGACCTCGCGGATCGCGCCTTCGATGACCCGCGCGATGAACGGCGTCGCGGCGATGGTCAGCGGGACCACAGCGGCGCTGGTGCCGATCGAGGTGCCGGCGATCAGCCGCGTCAGCGGCACGATGGCGACGACGAGAATGATGAAGGGCGTCGAGCGCGTGGCATTGACCACGAGGCCGAGCAGACGATTGACGTTCGGCGCCGGGAACAACTCACCCGCGCGGCTGGTCGCGAGGAAGATGCCGAGCGGCAATCCTGCCAGCGTGCCAAAAATGCCGGCCAGCGCCACCATGGTGAGCGTGTCCAGCGTCGACCACAGGATCATGTTGATCAGTTCAGGCGACATAGCCGAGATGCTCCACGGTGTTGCGGGTCGCGGTGAGATCGGCGATCAGCTTCGCCTGCAATTCCGGCTCGGCCGCGACGGAGGCGATCAGCGTGCCGAACGGATGATCGGCGACATATTCGATCTGGCCATGCATGATGTTGAAGTCGACGCCGTAAGCCCGCGTCAGGCGCGACAGCACGGGCTCGTCGGCATCGGCGCCGGTGAAGGCGATGCGGATGACGGCCTGACGGCCCGGCGCATAATCGGCCAGCAATTTGGCCTGCAGCCATTCCGGCACATTGCCGCCGGTGACTTCGCCGACGAAGCGCTTGGTCGTCGCATGCGTGGGCTTGGAGAAGATCTCGTAGGTGGTGCCCTGCTCGATGATCTGCCCGCCTTCCATGACCGCGACGCGCTGGGCGAGCTTCTTCACCACGGACATTTCATGGGTGATGAAGAGAATGGTGAGATTGAGCTCGGCATTGATCTGCTTGAGCAGCGCGATGATCTGCGCGGTGGTCTCGGGATCGAGCGCGGAGGTCGCCTCGTCCGACAGCAACACCTTCGGCTTGGTGGCGAGCGCACGCGCGATGCCGACGCGCTGCTTCTGGCCGCCGGAGAGTTCGGCCGGATAGCGGTCGCGCTTGTCGGCGAGACCAACCATGTCGAGCAGCGGCTCGACGATGCCCTTGATGTCTTTTCGCGGCGTGCCGGCAATCTCCAGCGGCAGCGCGATATTGTCGAAGGCGGTGCGCGACGACAGCAGGTTGAAATGCTGGAAGATCATGCCGATCGAGCGGCGCGCCTGACGCAGCGCCTTCTCATCCAGCGATCCGATGTCGAGGCCATCAACGGTGACGGTGCCCCTGGTCGGCTGTTCGAGGCCGTTGATGAGACGGATCAGCGTCGACTTGCCGGCGCCGCTCTTGCCGATCACGCCGACAATGGCGCCCTCGGGCACCACGAGGTCGATATTGTCGACCGCCTTCACCTCGGCGGAGTCTTTTCTGGGCGGGAAAATCTTGCTGACGCCATCAAAGGAGATGATGGCACGCACTTGTTGGCCAGGATCTTGCGGATCGAGAACTGGCACGGGCGCTCCGGTCGGCTTGGACAGGGGAGCGTTCATTGAATGACGTTTCTGCGCAGTTGTGAAGCACGGGGCCGGCCTGCGTGTCGCGGGCGCCGTGGCGGCAACCTACTGATTTCGGGCAACATTTCAACCGCACTGCACAAAACGGGAAAAACCAACGGTTTCAAGGGCCTGTGAGAGGAAAAGAGTGCCGGAAGACGGCTGGTGACAGCGCTAATCGTCTCCCGGCGAGTTTACGGGAGCTCAGGAGCCCGGGGTCCAGGTCCAGACGATGTCCTTCACATTGATCGCCTTGGGGATCAGGCCGAGCTTGTGGAAGCGGTCCGCAGTCTCCTGCTGGGTGGCAATGATCCGGTCATTGATCGGCACCACCGTGTAGTTCGACCGCTCGACGGCGCGCGTGGTGGCGGCCTTGTCGACACCGGTCGCCTCCTGAAGCTTCGTTGCGACCTCCGGCCGATTGGCCTCGGCCCACTTCCCTTCATCGGCAAAGGTCTTGTTGAACAGCGCGACGGTGTCCGGATGCCTGGTGGTGAAATCCTTGTTGGCAAGGAAGAACGAAATGGAGTCCTGCACGTCCTTCGAGAAGGCAATCACCCGTGCCTGCTTGCCCTCGGCGAGCGCCAGATACGGATCCCAGATCGACCACGCATCGATATTCCCGCTGGCGAATGCCGCTACGGCGTCTGCGGGGCCAAGATAGACGGGCGTGATATCCGCATAGGTCAGCCCGGCCTTCTCCAGCGCGGCGACGATGGTGTTATGCGCGCTCGATCCCTTGCCGAAGCCGACCTTCTTGCCCTTGAGATCTTTGAGCGTCCTGATCGGCGAATTCTCGGGAACGACGATGCCCTGATTGTAGCCGCGTGAGGGGATAGCGGCGATGTAGAGGAGATTGGCCCGCGCCACCTGCGCGAAGATCGGCGGCGCGTCGCCGGCATAGCCGAAGTCGACATTGCCGGTATTGATCGCCTCCAGGATCGGCGGGCCGAACTGGAATTCGACCCATCGCACGCTGATCCCCTTTTCCTTGAACACCTTTTCGAGCGTCGCGCGCTGCTTCACCGCCGGGAAGATGCCGGCCTTCTGGAAGCCGATGCGGATTTCCTTCGGCTCCTGCGCCGCGGCTGGCGATGCAATCAAGCCGGCCGCTATCAAAAGTGCTGCGGACAGGCCCGCAACGATGCTTCGTCTTGAATGCGACATTGTGTTCTTGCTCCGGATGTCGCCGGCATTCCAGGCGCCGACGTGATGGTGCAAGGCTAGGCGCAATCGGGAAGATTGTGCTTTCAAAGGTCGTCGGTCGCCGGCAACATTTGCGATCCCGGCGCACGCGGCCATAGCAGCTTCATCTCCGGAACAACGCGATGTTTCGGCCCTGTTCCCGGCAACGCAAGCGCGGCAGAGAACGTTTTCGCTGCACAATCCGGCCGTCGCAGCATGCATGCATCGCCGCGCCGATAACTACAGTTGGCCATTTCATTGACGGAAACGAGCCGCTCTCTCACCTTTGCTCATCTCGCAACGACACCAGCAAAGCAGCGCATCATGCTTCCGATCCTTCTCTCTCACTTCATCGATCGCTTCGTGTTCAGGCGCACCAGAGCGCTGCAACTCGCGGCGGTGGCATCCATGCTGTCGGTATCGTTTGCCTGCGCACAGACACCGGACACGGTGCGCATCGGCTATCAGAAGTCGTCGACGCTGATCGCGGTGCTGAAGACCAATGGTGAGCTGGAGAAGGCGCTGGCGCCGCTTGGCGTGAAGATCTCGTGGCATGAATTCACCAGCGGCCTGCCGCTGCTCGAGGCGATCAATACCAACAATGTCGATTTCGGCGCCGATGTCGCCGACACCGTGCCGCTGTTCGCGCAGGCGGCCGGCGCCAAGCTCGCTTACATTGCCGAGGAAGCCGCCTCGCCGGCCGCACAGGCCATCGTGGTTCCCGCGGAGTCGCCGCTCAAGACCGTCGCCGATCTCAAGGGCAAGAAGGTCGCAGTGACCAAAGGCGCCGGCAGTCACTTTCTGCTGCTCGCCGCGCTGAGCAAGGCGGGTCTGAGCTTCAAGGACATCCAGCCGGCCTATCTGCCGCCGGCCGACGGCCGCATCGCCTTCGTCGGCGGCAATGTGGATGCCTGGGTGGCATGGGATCCGTTCCTCACCAGCGCGCAGCGCCAGAGCAATGCGCGCGTCCTCGCCGACGGCAGCAATGGCCTCGCCAGCTACAAGCGCTACTACCTGTCCTCGGCCGCCTATGCCGACAAGCGCGGCGACGTGCTGAACGTCATCTTCAAGAAGCTGGATGAGACCGGCAAATGGGTGAAGGCGCAGCCGAAGGATGCCGCGAAACTTCTTTCCGGCCTGTGGGGCATCGACGCAGCCACCGTCGAGGAAGCCAACAGCCACCGCTCCTACAAGGTCGGCGCGGTGACCAAGGCCGGCCTGTCCGAGCAGCAGACCATCGCCGACGCCTTCTTCTCCGAAAAGCTCGTGCCCGTGAAGGTCAACGCCGCCGACGTGACGATCTGGTCGCCGAAGTAACGCCCTCTCCCTACCGAAAGCTCATCTTATGAAACGTCTTCTCTCGGCGCTCACCGCGGCCGCCCTCTCGCTCGCGCCCCTCGCAACTGCAAGCGCACAGTCCCCCAAGACCGAACTCAAGGTCGGCTTCGTGCCCGGTCCTTACATCGACGGCTTCAAGGCCGGCGTGGAGCCCGAACTGAAGAAGAAGGGCTACACCGTCAAATACTACGAATTCTCCACCGGCCTCGAAGCCAATACGGCGGTGTTCAAGAACGACATCGACGCCAATGTGATGCAGCACACGGTGTTCCTGACCTCCTACAACGAACGCCAGAAGACCGACCTCACCGGCATCATCACCGTGCCGACGCCGCCGATGGGCCTTTATTCGACCAAGCACAAGAAAGCCGAAGACGTGAAAGCCGGCGCCACCGTGGTGGTGCCGAATGATCCCGTAAACCTGCAGCGCGCGCTGTGGATCCTGCGCGATCTCGGCTGGATCGAGATCAAGGACAGCAAGCCGGTGGACGTGACCGAACTCGACGTGATCAAGAATCCGAAGGGCATCAAGATCGTGCCGCTGGAAAACGCCCAAGCCCCGCGCGCTCTCGGCGATGCCGACTTCGCCGCCGTGCAGGGCAACTTCGCCATCTATAGCGGGCTGAAGCTGACCGAGGCCTTCGCGCTCGAGAAGATGACCAAGCCCTACACCAATGTGGTGGCCGTCCGCCGCGGCAATGTCGAGGCGCAATGGGCAAAGGACATTGTGGCCGCCTATCAATCGGACATGTTCAAGACCGCGATCCGGAACGACAAATTCTACGCCGGCTTCACCCTGCCCGAATATTTCAACTGAGCCGGCCTGCCCGCGTCGGTTGTATCTGAGCATAGCAATACCTACTCAGGCGTTTGACTCCGCAAGCGCCTGAGTTACCATTTCCGATGGCGCGGGCTGCGCTTTCGGATTGAGGGGCATGAACCACCGCACCCTGTGGGCTATTTTGCTGTTGATCACCGTCGGCTCGCCCGCGGTCGCCCAGACACCTCCGCGGGAAGCGCCTTCACCCAATGAAATTTGGAAAATCGATCCTTCAACAACCGAAGGTCCGATCGTGACTCTGCCATCTATTGCACCGGCAATCTCTCCCCCAGCGGAGCCTGCATCGTCAACGCTCTCGAACTTCGAGATCGCCGCCCGCTCCCGCGGCACCCCCGACATTCCCGGGCTCAACATGATCTGGCTGCGACCGTGGACCGATCTCCGCCACGCGCGCGAATGGCGTAACATCGTCGTGCATCAGTCGGAAGGCGCGATCGGCTCCGCCTGGCGGAACGCGGTCGCGCAGATGCAGAAACCCGATCGTCGCGGCGTCGCCATCTGGATCGAGACCGACGGCACGGTTTACTGGTCGACGCCGGAATGGGCGGTACCGAAACATCTCAGTCGCGGCAACCGCAACGACAACAAATATATTGACAACAGCGGGACCTATCAGCAGATCGACGATGACTCATCGATCGGGGTCGAGTTCGTCGGCAACTACCCCAATGTCCGCAAGCCGCCGACTGACGCGCAGATCGCGGCGTGGCGCGTGCTGGTCCGCGTGCTGCAGGCTCGCTACGACATCCCGAATGAGCGCGTCTTCGCCCACAACTGGATCGACTATAAGGATCGCCGCTATTGCGAGGGCTGCGAGCTTGCCAGGATCGCCCGGACCCAAGGAATCGAGACTGCGCAGCAGATAACTCCTGCGCATCAAGTCGAAAGCAGCAAATAGGCCTTACGTGCCGACGCGCAGCGCCGCGCGCTGCTTGCGCAGATAGGCAATCACCGACAGCGCCGTGATGCGACCGGTCTTCGGATTCTCCGACGGGATATTCTCGATCTGCATCGAGAACCGTGCGGAATCCGAATCCACCTCGACGCGATGGACGTTGCGCGTCAGCGCCGGATCGGCCCAGATTTCCAGTGTTGTGGCGTCGGGGCCTGCGCCTGCGAGCGACAGCGCGACGGCAACATTGAGATTGGCGGGGAAGCCCTTGGCGGCCTCGCGCGCCGTGCCCTCGAAAATCTTCATCGGTTCGGTGATGCTGTCGATGTCGATCTTGTTCTCGACGATATAGGGCGCACCGGCGAGACCCTTCACCGGCTTGCGCGTCACCATCTTCACCGACGAGATCTTGCCTTCGGCGGCGGCCGTCACGGCATCGAGTCCGATCAGTGCGCCGGTCGGCACCACGATCTGGCCGCCATTGGCCTTGGCCAGCGCGATGAGATCGTCGTTGAACAACAGCGCTCCAGCGCTCAGCACAATCGCGGTCTTGCCCTTGCTGACGAACGGCTTGACGATCTCGGGCAGCAACGCTGCGGGCGCACATTCGATCACGATATCGGCGACATCCGCGAGGCCCGCGATGGGAAGCACCGGCGGCGCCTTGCCGAGACCGGACAGGAACGACTGATGCTTCTCCGGATTTTGCACGGCGACCGCCGCCAGAACCAGCCCGTCGATGCCGCGATCCAGGGCTTCGGCCACCTTGCGGCCGATCGGCCCGAGGCCAACAATGGCCACGCGCGTGGCAGACTTTGCTTCAGTGCTCATCAGGTCTATCTCGTCCACTGATTTCGGGGGCACGCCGCCACATCCGGAAACTGTTCTCCCCCGGAAAGGCCGCAATGTCCATGCGGTGATATCGGCCAGTTTAGAAGGCTTCCGGCATCACGCCATCGTGCAGCACGTGCGACAATCCCGGGCTTGCACGTAAAAGGACGTTTCGATAGGTCTGCCGTGATTGCTGTCTCGGCGAGGCCGCACGTAAGCGTTAACGTGAACCAACGCGCCGATCGAACCTGATCCAGGCTCGACCTGCGCGACTCCGCGTCAAACAGGCCGATCTGGATTCCCCGGGAATCCACATGACCGACACACCTTCAGACACAATTTCCACCGAGCGTCATCGCATCACGCGCGTTCGTCACGAGCTGAAGCGCCGCCTGCTGACCGTCAAGCGCGTAACGTCCGTGACGCCGCACATGAAGCGCATCACCCTCACCGGTGACGACCTCGAGGGCTTCGTCAGCGCGTCCTATGACAACCACGTCAAGGTGTTCTTCCCGCGCCCCGGCGAAGCCGAACCTTTGATGCCGGTCTTCAGCGAAGGCCGTGTGCTGGTCGATGAGAGCGCGCGGCCAATCGCGCGGGACTACACGCCGCGGCGCTATGACGCCGCTGCTGGAGAACTCGACATCGATTTCGCCATTCACGATGCCGGCCCCGCCACGACCTGGGCCGCCGAAGCGAAGCCAGGCGATAAAGTCGGTATCGGCGGCCCGCGCGGGTCGTTCGTGGTGCCGGACGATTTCGATTGGTATCTGCTGATCGGCGACGAAACTGCCCTGCCCGCCATCGGCCGCCGGCTCGAAGAACTGCGCCCTGCCACACGGGCCATCGTGATCGCGGAAATCGCCGACGCCGCCGAGGAACAGGTCTTCGCATCGAAGGCGTCCGTTACCATCAACTGGCTGCATCGTGGCCAGCAAAGCGCCGGATCGACCACGCTGATGGAGGATGCCTTGCGCAATCTCAAACTCCCCGTTGGCGACGGCTATGCCTTCATCGCCGGAGAATCCGAGGTAGCCAAGCGCCTCCGCAGGATCCTCGTCGACGAGCGCCAGCATCCCAAGGCATGGGTCAAGGCGTCAGGCTATTGGAAAGGCGGCGCAGAGAACTATCATGAACCGCATGACGACTGACCGTCGCGTTCCGGACTAGCAGGAGATCTGGTGTCCCATCGTTTCACGCGCCGCGATTTTGCCGGAGCGGCCGGCGCACTCGCCACCGGCCTCGCCGTCTCGCCTGCGAAGGCCGCGGCTCAAACAGCCGCGACCACACCGGCAGCGCTTGCCAACGACCGGCGTTTTCCGGCCGATTTCGTCTGGGGCACCGCGACGTCGGCCTATCAGATCGAGGGTGCCGTCGCGGCCGAAGGCCGCGGCCCCTCGATCTGGGACAGCTATTCGCACACACCAAACAAGATCCGCGGCGGCGGCAACGGCGACCACGCGGTAGATCATGTCCACCGCTACAAGGAAGACGTCCAACTGATGAAGGCGCTGGGCGCGAAGGCCTATCGCTTCTCCATATCCTGGTCGCGCGTGTTTCCGTCCGGCACGGGCACGCCCAATCCGCAAGGGCTCGATTTCTACAACCGCCTCATCGACGAGCTATTGGCCAATGGCATCGAGCCATACGCCACGCTGTATCACTGGGATCTGCCGCAGCCGCTGCAGGATCGTGTCGGCGGCTGGGCGTCATCAGATACGTCGAAGGCGTTCGGCGACTATGCCGCTTATGTGGCGCAGCGTATCACCGACCGCGTCAAGAACATCATCACGATCAACGAATGCGCAGTCTTCGTCGATTTCGGCTATGGCAGCGGCCCGGTCGAGCTCGCGCCCGGTCTGAAGCTACCGCAACCGCAGCTCAATCAGATTCGCCATCACGTCGCGCTGGGCCACGGATTGGCCGTGCAGGCGATCCGCGCCAATGGACATGCCGGCACCAGGGTTGGCCTCGCCGAAAATATCGCGTCCTGCGTCCCGGCCATCGAAACACCGGCCAATATCCGCGCATCCGAAATCGCAACGCGCGAGATGAATGGCGGCTATATGACCGTCATTCTCGAAGGCAGATATACCGATGCATTCCTGGCCTATGCGGGCAAGAATGCGCCGAGCTTCACGGCAGAAGAGTTGAAGATCATCTCCTCGCCCTTAGATTTCGTCGGCCTCAACATCTACATGCCGCACCATTACGTGGTGGCGAGTGATGACCAGCATGGCTTCGCATTGGTGCCATTCCCGACCTCGTTCCCGCGCATGGATTCGGACTGGCTGCGGATCGGGCCGGAAGCGCTGTATTGGGCACCGCGCAATGTCGCCAAGATCTGGAACGTCAAGCAGATCTATATCAGCGAGAACGGTACATCGGCCGCCGACCGGCCGGCCGGTGATGGCAAGATCCACGATCTCGACCGCGTCATGTATCTCAGGAACTATCTCACGCATCTGCAGCGCGCGACGTCGGAAGGCATCCCCGTAGCGGGGTATTTCCACTGGAGCCTGATGGATAATTTCGAATGGTCCGATGGCTATGAAAAACGCTTCGGCCTTTACCACGTTGACTTCGAGACGCAGAAACGAACGCCGAAGCTCAGCGCGGAGTTTTACCGGAGTTTGATTGCGGCGAATGCGCTGATGTAGCTCATCGTCATTCCGGGGCGCGCGCATCTTCGCGCGCGAACCCGGAATCTCGAGATAATTGAAACGCCCGTTAGCCCGCACATCGAGATTCCGGGTTCACGCCGGCTCGCTGCGCGATCCGACGTGCCCCGGAATGACAGTGCTTTACAGTAACTTCCCATCCGCCCCGAAGAACGGATGCGGACCATCGAAGTCACCGATCGGCACCTGATGGGTGACCAGATGGCCGCCCTCCTCGCCATCTGGAAACCAAACGTGCAGGTGGAACGCTGGCGGCTCAACACGGAACGACGGCGGACGCAATTCGGCGATGTCGAGATCGACCGCATGGTTCGGCGCCGGGCAGATCGTCGCGGCGGTGCCGGCGAACGTCGTCAGCGTCGCACGATGGACGTGGCCGGCGGCGACGATCCGGACACGCGGATGTTCGCGGACGATAGCAGCGAGCTCATCCGCATTGAACAGGTCCTGCACGTCCATATGTTCGATGCCGGTGCGGAACGGCGGATGATGCAGGAACAGCAAAGCCGGCCGTTCGCGCGATGAGGCCAGCGTGGCATCGAGCCATTGCAGCGTTGCCGCTTCCAGCGTGCCGTGCGGTTTTCCCGGAACATGCGAGTCCAGCAGGATGATGTCGAGCGGGCCAACGGTCCGCGCCTGATCGAGCGGGCCCGACGACTTCGCATAGGCCCAATCAGGAAATGCCGCGCGCATCATGTCGCGGGCATCGTGATTGCCGGGCACGCCGATGAACGGGATCTTGAGCGGCGCCAGCAGCCGCCACAGATGCTCGTATTCGCCGGGCGTCGGCGTATCGACGAGGTCACCGGAGATGACGACGAGATCGGGGCGCGGATCGAGCGCGTTCAGCTCGGCGATACAGCGCTCCAGCGCCTTCGCCGTATCGACCTTGCCATAGGCCAGCTCGCCCGGCGCCTTGATATGCAGATCGGAGATCTGCGCGATGATGGTGGGCTTGGATTCCGGCTTGGACATCAATCTTCTTTCGGCAACACGCGAACCGCTTGAGGCGTGACCGACAGGCCGACGCGCTCCCCTGCACGCACATTGATGGTGTTCGGCGCGTCCACCGTCAACGGCTTGTTCGCCGCACCCGTCACCACGAGACGCTGGCGATCACCGATGAAGGCAACGCTTTCGACCGTGCCGCGCAGGAAGGCGTCCGCCTCGGCGACAACTCCGATGGTCTCCGGCCGGATCATCGCCACTGCCGCAGCGTTGTCGACGGCGTTATCAAGCGCCAGCCAACCGCCGGGCAGCGTCAGCCGGCCACCGCTCACCGGCCCCTCGACGATATTGGCCGCACCGACGAATTCCGCGACAAAACGGTTCTGGGGAGCAAAGTAGATCTCGCGTGGCGTGCCTATCTGCGCGATGGCGCCCTTGCGCATCACCACGATACGGTCGCCGAGTTCCATCGCCTCGGCCTGGTCGTGCGTCACGTAGATCGCGGTGATCCCGAGCGAGCGCAGCAGGCTGTTGAGTTCACTGCGCAGCCGGTCGCGCAGCGAGGCATCAAGCGCCGTCAACGGCTCGTCGAGCAGCAGCACGCGTGGACGCACGGCCACCGCGCGCGCCAGCGCAACACGCTGGCGCTGTCCACCGGACAATTGATCGATACGGCGATTTTCCAGCCCGCCGATATTGGTCAGCGCCACCATCTCGGCGACACGCGCCGCGCGCGCGGCCTTGTCGACGCCGCGGATCTTCAGCCCGTAGCTGATGTTCTCAGCCACGGTCATGTTGGGAAACAGCGCATAGGACTGGAACACCATGCCGACATGGCGCTGCTCGATCGGCACTGAGGTCATGTCGGTCTTGTCGAACAGCACACGGCCGCCCGCATCAGGCGTCTCCAGCCCGGCGATGATCCGCAGCATGGTGGTCTTGCCGCAACCGGAGGGGCCGAGCAGAACCAGCGTCTCGCCTGACACGATATCCAGGGAGGCCGGCGCCAGCGCCTGCGTGCCATCCGGAAAGGTCTTGCCGCAATTCTGGATGTAAACGGCCGCACCGTGTCCCGCAACAGCGCTCATTTCGTCTCGCCCTTCTCGGCAAACATCTGCATCGCCACCAGAAGGGGCACAATCATGATGAAGAAAATCAACGTATAGGCGGATGCCACTTCCAGCCGCATCGACGCATAGCTGTCGGCAAGGCCGACCGGCAGCGTCTTGGCCAGCGGCGTATGCAGCATCCAGGTGAGATTGAATTCGCCGAGCGACAGCGTCACCACCATCAGCGATCCGGCGAGAATACCCGGCATCGCATTCGGCACGATCACGTTGCAGAAGCGCGTCCATGGCGAGGCGCCGAGCGAGGCGGCGCCCTCGTCCAGCGTCTTGATATCGACCGAAGCAAACACCGCCATCACCGAGCGCACCATGAAAGGCATGGTGAAGACCACATGGCCTGCCAGGATGAACAGCCACGACTGCCGGAAGCTACCGAAGCCGCCATAGGTCAGCAGCAGCGCCAACGCGATGGCAAGGCCAGGGATTGCAAGCGGCAGCGTGATGATTTCCTCGATCACGCGCGACAATCTCCCGCCCTTCACGTGTAGCCCATAAGCCGCGGGCACGCCGACAACAAGCGTCACCGCCAGGGTCGCAAAGGCGATCAGAAACGACAGCCCGATCTCGCCAGCGTAGAGGTTCCAGACCTGCACCACCCATTGCAGCGTGACGCCCGACTGGATGCCGCGGAAGTAATTGACGGTGACGCCGGCGGTAATCGACAGCACCACTGGCACGACGAGAAACGCCGCAACGAGCAGCGTGAATCCGAGCTGGCTAGCGAAAATCAGGCGATCGCGCATCGGCTTACCCCGCCGCCGCGACAGCGCCGCCGCTCATCGAGCGGGCCAGCGCGAGGATCGCCCAGGCGATTACACCGAGTCCGATCGACAGCGCCGCCGAGATCGCAAAATTCGCCGCCAATGTGAACTCGGTATAGATCAGCATCGGCAACACATCGATGTTTGTCGCAAGCGTGAAGGCTGTGCCGAAGGCACCCATGGCTGTGGCAAAGGCGATCGCACCCGAGGCGACGAAGGCGGGCCCGAGCGCCGGCAGCACCACATCGCGCTGAACCGCCCACGGGCTCGCACCGAGCGAACGCGCCGCCTCCTCCAGCCCGATATCGAGCTTCTGCACCGCTGCCATCACCGTGAGGATCACGCGCGGGATCGAGAAATAGAGATAGCCGAGAAACAGACCGAAGATCGAATAGGCGAAAACAACTTTCTCGCCCGTCACCGCGGCGGTGATGGCGCCGATCAGGCCCTGACGTCCGGCAAGAAGAATGATGAGAAAGCCGACCACGACGCCAGGAAATGCCAGCGGGAATGTCAGCATTGCGATCAGCACGGCGCGGCCGGGGAAGCGATGACGCTGCAGGAACAGGCCGGCGATGGTGGCAATCACCAGTGTGGCGATGGTCGTCGCCGCAGCCAGCACGACCGTATTAATCAGCGTGGCGCGATAGCGCGGCTCGGTGATGATCGCGAGATAGGCGGACACGCCGCGCGATCCGCCGGCGCCCACAGCGAGCAATTGCGCCATCGGCAAGAGGAAGAAGGCTGCTGTCACCACTACGAGCGGCAGCAGGCAGATCCAGATGAAATTACGGTGCGACATGAAATTATGGTGCCCCTGCCCCCGCCGGGGCACCATTCTGCATCAACGGACTTCGGCGAGATAGCGGTCGCTGAAGCCTTTCTGCGCCAGCTCCATCTTGCCCCAGTCCACGCTCTTGGCGCGGGCATATTCGCTATCCGGCAGGAACTTGGCCTTCACGGCTTCCGGCAGTTCGATCTTGCGGGCTGGACGCAGGTAAGCATTGGTCCAGATCGCCTGGCCCTTGTCGGACAGCAGATAGTCCATGACCTTCTTGGCCTTGTCCTTGTGCGGCGCGTTCTTCACCAGACCGACCACATAGGGAAACACGACCGAGCCTTCGCACGGAATGACGAATTCGAAATTGCCCTTCTCGGAATACTTGGCGCGATAGGCATTGAAGTCATAGTCCAGCAGGATCGGCATCTCGCCGGAGACGACGCGGGCATAGGACGTCTGCTTCGGCACGATCGCGTCGTTCTTCTTCAAGTCCTTGAAGAAAGCGATGGCCGGATCGAAATTCTGGTCGGTGCCACCGAGCGCGAGATTGACGGCAACTGCACCCACATAGCCGACGGCGGCCGACGTCGGATCGAGATAGCCGACCATGCCCTTGTAGTCGGGCTTGGCGAGATCCTTCCAGCATTTCGGCACCGGCTTGCCAGCAAGGGCATCCTTGTTGACGAAGAAGCCGAGCGTGCCGGAATGAATCGTGGTCCAGTAACCCTCGGAGTCCTTCAGGCCGGCATCGACGTGATCCCAGCCTGCGGGCTTGTAAGGCTCGAGCGCATCCTGCGCCTTGGCCTTCATGCCGAAGGTGACGCCGAAATAGCCGATGTCGCCAACCGGATTGGCCTTCTCGGCGAGGATCTGCGCCAGCGCCTGACCGGAGTTCTTGTTGTCATGCGGCATCTCGATGCTGAGGTCGGTCTTCACCGCCTTGATCATCGAAGCCCAGTCGGCCCATTCCGGCGGACAGTTGTAGCAGATGACGTCCGCAGCACGGGCGGGCTGCGATATGGCGGCAAGCGCCAGCGCGGACAGAGCAAATACCAAGCGGAACGGTTTCACGGCGATCGTCTCCATCCTGACGCAGGCTTAAGGCCGGCGCATAGAAAGTCTGAGGGGAATGCGTGACGCCCCACTATAGGCCGCGCATGAAACTTTTGCGACAAAGCCAACCCGCAGCGCATTTGTGCACCGCAACTCGTTCGGGACTGGTCGACAACGTCTCGCGGAAGATGTGAAATCGCGTATCGCCGCTGGTATCGGATTGCAGATGTGAAAGAAACGCCCGAACGTGATCGAGGCCTGCTCGGTCTGGTCGAACGACTCATGAAAAGGCCGGGTGACCCCGAACCGGTCAGGCCAGAGCCTGACGCGGACACCAGAGACGGTTTCGGTCCAGTCGTCGCGGAGGAAAATCCAGCGGCATCGCTGGAGCCGCAACTTGCGGTCGAGAGCACCCGCACGCTTGACCGGTCGGAAATCGCGGATGTGATCCTGCGCGCGCTAAAGGGGATCGATGGCTGTCCGGCAGCCGGCTTCGAGGTGGTTGTCTACGGTACGCGACCCTGGAACGCCATGTTACGCATCACACCGGCAGCCGGATCGGTACCGGACGCACGCGCCTGGCGTCAGCGCGTCCAGGACATGGTTCAGCTTTTGCGGCATCAGTACGAGTTGCGCGAATAGACCGCAGGCCTAGCCATCCATGCGTACCAGCACGACTTCAAACGGGACGCCGGGCCGTTGCTTCACGACACCTGTGCAGGATGCCGTCGTCGTTTTAGATGTCCCGACCAGATCAATCTCAACTTCATCGATGCCGAAGATCGCTGGCTGGCCCTCCGCATGCCGACGGGTCGCAATCGTCGCCGTGAAAGTATCGCCGGTCTGGATATAGGAACCGCTATAGGCGATCACCGTATCGCCGCCCGACAATCGACCATCAGCCAGCGTGATGATGCCCATGCCTTCCTTGTCGGGAATACGAAACCATGCCGAATAACGGCCATCCGGGAGCATGACGAAGCCTAACTGTAAGTTGCGAGGCGGCCAAATACCATCAAGCCATCAGAAACACGTTAACGAGATCGGTCGCATTGTAACGATCGATCTCGTCTTCTCCGATGTCATGCCGCGCTACTTGCCGCCCCCGATATTGCCGCCCTTGATATGGCCGAGCGAGTTGCTGCCATAGGCGGAATTGCCGTGATTGCCGCTCATCGCCGCATTGCCACGGAAGATTGCGGGACCTCGCATCTGGCCATAGGCCCCGTAATACCCGTGATGCGCCTTGTAGCCATGATGGACTTTCTTCGCAGAAGCCGCCGTTGCCGTGAAACTCGCGATCATCAGTGCAGCCGCCGCCGTTGCCAGAATCTTTTTCATGTTCAACCCTCCGTGATGCCCTTCAGGAAAACGCCGCTCGCTACGTCTCGTTCCGGCACAGATCGTCGCAAAACACGGGCCTTACGACCTCCAGACATTCCGTCTACGGGCCCGGTAACGCTTTGCTGACCATACAAAATGGGTGGCCCCGCCACCGATCGGTGGTAAGTGGGTGCTGCTTATTGCGTACCAAATAAATTACACCGCGTTCGGATATCATGTTGCTTGATCAATCCTCCATTTTCGCAGCGATCGGTCTCTCCAGCGCTGCGCTCGCGCTCACATTGCTCGCAACTTGGCTCGTCGCGCGATCCGAGACCTATCTGCTGACATGGTCGATCGGTCTTGCGACCACGGTTGTTGCCGTCATCATCTATGCAGGCTTCGAGCAGTATGATTCGAGGCTACAGCTCGCTGCATTCATATTGTTGCTTGTCGGCTTCGGGGTGATCTATGCGGGCACCACGCAATTCTGCTCGAACCAGGCCCATTGGCTCCGGGCCGCCCTCGTCACCACTGCAGGGCTCGTTCCGATGATTATCGGCTTTGCGCTTGGTTACACCGGCGTCGGCACGATGGCCGCGAATTTCGGCACGGGTCTTCTCGTTGCACTCTCGGCTGCGCAATATTGGAAAGCACGCGCCGAAGCACCGCTGCTGATGGTCGCAAATGCGCTGCTCTATCTCGTCACGGCCGCATCGTTCGTGGCTTGCGGCATCGAACTCTGGCGCACGGGGCAATTCGTGCTGACCGATCGGCCGATGAATTGGGCAGAACAGTTCAATTCACTCATGGTGATCGTCGGTCTGACCGGGATCGGTGCGCTGTCACTGACGATCAACCAGATCCGAACGTCGAACCGGCATAAATCGGATGCGATGACCGATCCTCTGACAGGCCTGCTCAATCGGCGCGCGCTGTTTGGCGAAAAGGTAACGGAGACAGCATCCAACACTGCCATTCTGGTGATGGATCTCGATCACTTCAAAACGATCAATGATCAGTTCGGCCATGCCGCCGGCGACCGTGTGCTGCGCGCCTTTGCCGAGGTCATCTTCTCGAACATACGCGCCGAAGATGTTGCCGCGCGTCTGGGCGGCGAGGAATTCTGCATTGTCCTATCCGGGTCGAGCCCAAAAGCAGCGGCCGCTGTCGCCGAGCGCATCCGATCGACGCTGGAGACAAAGACGTTTCCGACTTCCGCCGGCGTTATCCACGCCACGGTCAGCGTGGGGATCGCAATCCGGTCAACCGAGCCTGAAACGCTGCAGGCCTTGCTGAGCCGGGCAGATGCGGCGCTCTACCAGGCCAAGGCGGCAGGCCGAAATCGCGTGCAGATTTCTGATTTTCATCTGGCCGCCTGAGCCACGCGACGCCGGCCTCCACGAAAAATTAAGCACTGGCTGGCAGCGTAAGGTTTTCGGCAGAATGCCCCGATGCCCGGTCAGAAAACCATTGCCATAGAGACGCTCAATCTGCTGCGCGCCTCAGAACCTCTCCCGAACAACAGCCACCTCAAGGCGGCGTCGATCATCGCATTTCCGCTCGGTCCCATTGAGGTCGAGCAAGTCACGCCGCGGTTCTTTGCCTCCTTCGCCATCGAGAGCCTGTTGCGCTCGATCTGCTATCGTGAGGAAAAATGGCTGATCGACGCCCGGCACAGCCATGCCATGCGGATGACACTGAACTGGGTCGAAGCAGAAAGCTGACGACAGGCTATCCCTCGGCCGGGAATGTATCTCGCAGTGACGGCCGCTCCGACACGGTTGCGAACCAGTCGGTCAGCGCCGGCCGCGAGCTACGCCAGTCAAATGATGCGAAACGGAAATCCAGATAGCCGAGCGCACAGGCGATGGTGAGGCTGCCGATGCTGATGCGGGCGCCGAACACTGCAACGTCACTTTCCATCTGGTCGAGCGCTGCAGCGATCTTGGTCATCTGACCATCGATCCAGTCCGACGATCGCTGTGCATCGCTGCGACAGGTGTTCTCATAACGCGCCAGCAATGCCGCATCGAGCAAGCCATCTCCGAGCGCCTGCTCGGTGAGCACCCGCCAGCGCTCCGCGCCACGCGGAAACAGCGAACCGTGTCCGAGGTCGTCGAGATATTCGCAGATCACCCGGCTGTCGAACAGCAGCGTGCCATCCGTCAGCTTCGCCGCCGGCACCTTGGCGAGCGGGTTAAAGGCCGCAATCCGCTCATCGCGCTTAAGCGGATGCGCGGCACTCGGCAGCTTGACGATGCGATCCACCAATCCCAGTTCGATGGCGCAAGCCATGACCTTGCGCACATAGGGCGATGTCGGCGCGTAGAACAGTTCGATCCTGTCGCTCATGGCTTCTGATCCTCCGCATCGATGGCCGCCAGTGCGGCGCGCGCGACTTCGACGTCCTGCGCGCCGGTGCCAGATCCCACGCCGACGGCACCGACGCATTGGCCGCCGATCACGATCGGCAATCCGCCTTCGAGATTGGTCAGGCGCCCGCCGCCTGCGATGGCCAGTTTGATCTCGTCGGCGGGATTGAGCCGCGATGTCGGCTGCCGATGCGACGCGGCCGTAATGGCCTTGGACATCGATGTTTCCCGCGACAGCAATTTGGCGCCGTCCATTCGGACATAGGCCATCAGGTTGCCGCCGTCGTCGACGATAGTGATGTTCTGCGGCACGCCGAGCTCTTCTGCCTTGGCGACGGCACCCGCCAGTGCCTTGAGCGCACCGGCATGTGTCAGTTTGAGGGAGGGCCTAGTTGTCGCCATGGGACTGCTCCAGTATCGACATGCGGGTTTTGCGGTCGACATTGCTGCTCATGCTGTGGCGCCAGCCGGCAGCAACAGCACTTTGCCGATGTTTTCATTGGCTTCCAGAATGCGGTGAGCTTGCGCAGCATCCCCGAGGGGCAACTGGCGCCAGATCAGGGGCCTCACCTCGCCGGATGCCACGAGCGGCAGCACCTCGGCACGGAGCGCTGCGGCGATCGCGGTCTTCTCCTCGTCGGACTTCGGCCGCAGCGTCGACGACGTCAGATACAATCCCTTCCGCATCACCAGTCCGAGATCGATCGGCACGACGCCGCCTTCCATGAAGGACAGGCTGACGTGACGCCCGCCCGGCGCGAGGGCATCGAGATTGCGCGCAACATAGGGCCCACCGACGATGTCGAGTACGACATCGACGCCCCGCCCGTTTGTGGCGTCGCGCGCCGCGACAACGAAATCCTCATTACGATAGTTGATTGCGATGGCGCCGAGCGTTTCCACTGCCTTCTTCTTGGCTTCGCTGCCCACGGTCGCGATGGCCGTCGCGCCGCGAGCGATGGCCATGCGGATCGCGATGGTGCCGATGCCGCTGGCGCCGCCATGCACCAGCACCGCTTCGCCCTTCGCCAGCCGACCGCGCTCGCACATATTGTGCCAGACGGTGAACAGCGCTTCGGGCAACGCCGCCGCTTCGTCCATCGGCAGACCTTCTGGCACCGCGAGACAATGCGACGCCTTGGCGATGCAATAGCGCGCATAACCGCCGCCCTTCACCAGCGCCATCACCCTTTGTCCTTGCAGGGCCGCGTCGCCACCGACCACACGGCCCGCGACTTCGAGCCCGAGCACATCGGTGACACCCGGCGGCAGCGGCACCGCGCCGCTTCGCTGCATCAGGTCCGGACGATTGACGCCGGCTGCGGCAACCTCGATCAGCACTTCGCCGGGACCGGGCACCGGGACCGGCCGCACGACCTGCGCCAGCACATCGGGGCCGCCGGTCCGCGGCGCGATGACCGCCTGCATGTTGAATGTCACCGTCACGTCCTCGCCCGTCATCGACTCCACATCCATTCTTCACTCGGCCGACGCAGCAAATCCGCCAGCCTGTCCATCATCGCGTTCGCAGCCGCGAGTTCGTCGAAGCCGATCCATTCATCAGCCTTGTGGCCGCGGGCCATGTCGCCGGGTCCGCAGACAAGCGTGGGAATGCCTGCTTGTGCGTAGAGGCCTGCCTCGGTGCCGAAAGCGACGGTCGTCGGCGGCTTCGTGTCGCTGGCGAGATGCGCGACAAATCCCGTTGCCGCGTCCTTCGCATCGGTGTCGAGACCGGGATAGGCCGACAGTTCCTCGGAGACGATGTCAGCCTCCGGCGCATTGGTGCGCAGCCGGTCGCGCTCGCGGGCGACCACATCATCGACCCGCGCAAGAATCTCGCCTGCGTCACGGCCAGGCATCATGCGGATCTCGTATTCCAGCACGGCCCGTTCCGGCACCAGATTGACCATGCTGCCGCCATGCAGTGAGCCGACATGGATCGTGGTGAATGGCGGATCGAAAGCGGCATCGCCGCCGCACGTGATTTCCTCATCCGCGAAGCCACGCAGCGCATGCGCGATTGCTACCGCGGCATCGACCGCATTGGCCGCACGATGCGGCATCGCCGAGTGGCCGGTGCGCCCCGTCACTGTGAGGCGGCGCGCCACCTTGCCTTTATGCGCACGCACGACACGCATACTCGTTGGTTCGCCGACGATGGCGAGCACCGGCGGCGCGACGGACTGCATGAGCGTCCGCACAAGATCGGGCGCGCCGCGACATCCGACTTCCTCGTCATAGGAAAATGCCAGATGCACGGGCGCCGCAATGGCCGCCTCCTTCAAGCGCGGCACGTTCGCGAGAACGACGGCCAGAAAGCCCTTCATGTCGGTCGCACCGCGGCCATAGACGCGCTCGTCGCGGATCACGCCTGCGAAAGGCGGTACGGTCCAGGCCTGTCCCTCCACTGGCACGACGTCCGTATGCGCCGACAGGACAACACCCGGTCGATCCGACGGACCGATCGTCGCGAGCAGCGAGGCCTTGCGGCCATCCGGCGACGGCACGCGGCGCGAGGACACATCCGACGACGCAAGCATCCGCTCGATATACACGATGATATCGAGATTCGAATTCGCGCTTATACTTTCAATACTGATCAGATCGCAAAGTATTTGAGCTATTCTTTCGATCATCTATACTACCAATACTTTTACGATTGCAGGAGCATCACGATGACCTATTCCATCTCGGCACGCTGTCCCGAGACCGGCGCGTTCGGCATTGCCATTACGTCGTCGAGCATTGCCGTGCCGGCGCGCTGCGCCTGGGTGGGACCGCTCGGCCTCGTGGTGTCGCAGAACGTCACTGACCCCGCACTCGGCCCGACCGGTCTCGCGCTGCTGCGTCAGGGCCTCGGCGCTGGCGCTGTGCTCAGCAACCTGACGCAAGGCACGCCGCAGCCGGCCTGGCGGCAGGTTGGCGTGATTGATCGCTACGGCCAGGTCGCGTGGCATTCCGGCACACAGGCCTTGCCGATCGTCGGCATTGCGCAAGGCGCCGGCTGCCTCGCGCTCGGCAATCTGCTGGTCGATGAAAAAGTGCCGAGCGTGATGATCGCGCGGTTCGAGGCGACCGCCGGGCAACCGCTGGCGGAGCGGCTGATGTCGGCGCTGGAAGCCGGACTCGATGCCGGCGGCGAGACCGACGACGAACATGCGGCGGGCTTGCATGTGGCGCACCAGTTCGACTGGCCTGTGGTCGATCTGCGTGTCGACTGGCATGACGCGCCGATCGGCGAACTCCGCGCGCTGTGGGAACGCTACCGGCCGCAGCAGAAAGACTATGTCGCACGCGCGATGAATCCGGGCGCTGCGCCGTCGTTCTAGACGCGAATGCCTCACGGCGCTTCGCCTGGCGGGAACGCCACGATGTCGTCGGAGCCGATGCTCAATCCGATCTCGGCTCCGACCGGACAAGACGACAGCGCCGCAATACCGGGCGAACGTAGCAGGATGCGCTCACGCGTACTGCCGGGCGCGTCGATATAGAGATCGACATGGCCGCCTTGAAACACCTGCGCCGTCACGGTACCCGGCAGCGATCCCATCGCGCCGCGCGGCGTGACGGTGAGATGCTCGGGCCGCACGAACACATCCACGGCATCACCGATCGCCACTTCGGCAATAGGTATTGCAGGAACATTGACGCTCATGTCGCCAATCGAGACCACCGCGACATCGCCGCGCCGCGCGACCAGCCTGCCGTTGAGGACACTGGCGTCACCCACGAAGGACGCGACGAAGCGATCGGCAGGACGGCGATAGATATCGTCCGGCGCTGCAATCTGGCGGATGCGACCGGCCGACATGACAGCGATACGATCGGACATCGACAGCGCCTCCCCCTGATCATGGGTGACGAAAATGGTAGTAACACCAAGCTCGCGCTGGATCTGCTTGAGCTCGACCTGCATCGAACCGCGAAGATTCTTGTCCAGCGCCGAGAACGGCTCGTCCAGCAGCAGCACCTTTGGCTTGATCACCAGCGCTCGCGCGAGCGCGACACGCTGCTGCTGACCACCGGACAATTGCCGCGGCTTGCGGTCAGCGAAGCCGGACAGCTTGACCAGCGCCAGCGCTTCCTCGACGCGGCGCGCGATCTCCTTCTTCTCCACGCCGCGGGTCGTAAGGCCGTAAGCGACGTTTTTCGCGACGCTCATATGTGGGAACAACGCGTAGTTCTGAAAAACGATACCGATCTCGCGCATATGCGCGGGCGTCTCGGTCACCAGAGCGCCTTCGATGAAAATCTCGCCATTGTCGGCTTCGAGGAAGCCAGCGATGAGATTAAGCAGCGTTGTCTTCCCGCAGCCGGACGGCCCCAGCAGGGTCATGAACTCGCTCGGCCGGATCTTCAGCCACGCCTCATGCAACGCGACGGAATCGCCGAAACGTTTGGTAACGCCATCGAGCTGCACCGCCGGGCGAATCTTGTCGCTCGCCACGGAGGGCATGTCGGCTGTCATCGGATCAGTGCGCATCAACATTCAGGATTTTCCCGAGGCCCAGGAAGGAATTTGCAATCGTGAGCAAGGTTGCCGTCACGACGATGTAGATGACCGACAGCGCGGCCAGCGTGGGATCAGCGAATTCGCGGACGTAGTTATACATGGCCACCGGCAGCGTCTGCGTCGCCTGACTGCTGACAAACAACGTCGCCGTAAACTCGTTGAAAGACAGGATCGCGGCAAACAGCCAGCCGCTCAGAAGGCCCGGGACCAGCAGCGGGATCGTCACCGTGAACAGGATGCGCAAAGGCGTGGCGCCGAGACTGGAGGCTGCCAGTTCAAGCCGCGTGTCGAGATTTTCCAGCGAGATGTAAGTGCTGCGCATCACGAAAGGCAGCACCATCACCACATGGGCGAAGATGACGAGCGGAAAACCGCGGCCAACACCCGTCTGCGAGGCGAGAATGAGAATGCCGAGACCGACAGTGTAATGCGGGATGATCAGCGGCGACAGCAGAATGCCTTCGAGAAAATCCCTGAGCGCAAATTTGTAGCGATGAATCGCGAAGGCAAAGGCCGAGCCGACGACCACCGCGATGCTCGATGCCCAGACCGTCACGGTCAGGCCATTCCAAAACCCCTTTGCGAAATCGGCATAAGAGAAAGCGCGCCAGAACCAGCGCAGCGACCAGGATTGCGGCGGAAATTGCAGGATCGCACGGTCGTTGAAAGCCGAGATCGCCACGACGACGCCGGGCAACAGCACGAACAGCAGGATGAGGGCCACGAGGACGCGGCCGGACCATCGCAGCGCGAGAGTTGCAGGTGAGCGCTTCATGTCGTGCCCGCCATGCGTTCGAGTGGGCTCGCGGCCTTTTTCAGCAGCGCGATCACAGCCAGCGACAAAGCGAGGCCGATGATGGAGAGGCTGGCGGCGAAGGGGAAATTGAACGACGAGAAACCGAGCTGATAGATCAAGGTCGAGACAGTCGCGACACGACCACCGCCGATCAGCTGCGGTGTCGCGAACGCGCTGAAGGTCCAGGCGAAAGCGGTGGAGAAGCCAGCAACGATGCCCGGCATCGACAGCGGCAGCGTAATGGTCAGGAAAATCCGGATCGGGCCGGCGCCGAGGCTCTCGGCAGCCTTCTCGTAATTGCGATCGATATGCGACAGCGCTGCGGCCAGCATGATGACCATGATCGGCATGGTCACATGCACCAGCGCCGCGACTACGCCGCCGGCGGTAAACATCATTTGCAGCGGACGATCCAGCAGACCGAGCTTGAGCAACAGCGAGTTCAGGAATCCGTTATTGCCGAGCACGATCATCCAGGAATAGGTCCGCACGACCTCGCCCAGAAACAGCGGCGTCACAGACACGATCAGGATGAAGGAACGCAGCGCCGAACTGTTGGTGCGCGTCAACGCATAGGCCAATGGGTAAGCAAGCAGCAAGGTGAAGAGTGCCGTCTCGAAGCACAGGAGCACCGTGTTCCAGAAGGCCAGCGCATAGAGCGGACGCAGCATGGCCTCGAAATTCGCCCAGGTGAATCCGCCGACTTCGAGCGTACCGGGAATATAGGCCCGCACGCTGTACTGAAACACAGCCAGCATCGCCGCGATCAGCCCCACAGCGACGAGGCCGGCCGGCGAGACGAACCATCCCAGAAATGGACGTGTATTCATGGATAAACTCGACGTCGTAAGCTCAAGACGATGGATCGCGATCCGGCGGTAGCGACCGGATCGCGATCCAGACTATTTACGGAGCCATGATGTTCTCGGTGAACCACTTGCGCCAAGTGCCGGTCTTCTCGGCCCGCAGCTTGGCGTCGATCACCAGCGTCTGCTTCGCCCACTGATCCGCAGTCGTGAAGACACCCGGCAATGCTGCGATCTCAGGCTTGACCTTGGCGTTGTCCACCACCGGGCTTCCCTTCTTCAGCTCGGCGATCTTCGCCTGCACGTCCGGATCGAGCGCGGTGTTGATGAACTTGTAGGCCAGCTCGGCCTTGGTCGAGCCCTTGGTGATGCCCATCGTATCGACGCCGAGCACGGCCCCCTCCTTCGGAATCGCCAGCTTGATCGGCACGCCCTGGTTCTGCATGTAATAGGCATTCATCGACAGCACGACCTGCACCGGGGTTTCACCCGTCGCGAACAGCTGCTGGCTATTGGCGTCGTTGGTGTAGAACGCCTTGTAGTTCGGCTTCAGCGCCTTCATCTTGGCTTCGCCGACTTCCCAGTTCGACGCATCGCCGCCAGAGAGCTTGGCTGCAACGACCATCACATGGCTCGGATCGAAATCGGGCGACGAGATCATGCCCTTGAGCGCAGGATTCCACAGGCCTTCCCAGCTCTCGAAGCTCACGCCCTTGGGCAACTGATCGGGCAGATAGCCGATGGTGTAGACATAGGCCCAGGCGCCGATGTGATACGGGCTGATCTTGGCCTGCTCGACGAGATGGCTCGCATTCGGGATCTTCGCCATGTCGAGCTTCTCGAACAGATTGTCGTTGGCATAGAGCCAGCCGACATGAGCCGTCGTGAAGGTGACATCGCTCTCGGGCTTGGCAGCCGCGAGCTTGGCCTGGTTGAGACGGTCGATCGTGCCGCCGGTGATGTATTCAACCTTCACGCCGGTCTCGGCAGTGAACTTCTTGGCGATCGCTTCATCGATCAGATCGCGGAAACTTCCACCCCAAGTGCTGACCACCAGCTTCTCCTGGGCGGATGCCTGCCCGCCGATCGCGAGCGTCGACAGCAACATCAATGCAGTAAACTTCAAGGCGCGCTTCATCTCGAAACCTCACAAGGATTATGACCCAGAAAGAAAAGCAAACATCGTGCCAGACGATTGATTTATCTCAAGAATTTCCGCCGGACGGGCGCGCGTAACTGCGCTCATCGATCATGCGAAAGATGAAGCCGCAAACGTCCGATTGATCTTTGTAGTGCCGGCGAAAGACGCGTCGTTACGCCGGAATTTCCGCAATGATGTCGATTTCCATCAGGTATTCAGGCTTGGCGAGGCCCTGAACGATAATCCCCGTCGAAACCGGATAGACGCCCTTCAGCCATTTGCCGACAACGCGATAGACCGGCTCGCGATAGGCGCGGTCGGTGATGTAGATGACGATCTTCACCACGTCCTCGAGTCTGGAGCCTGCCTCTTCAAGCAGCACCTTGGCGCATGTCATGGCATTCTCGGTCTGCGCAGCGGCATCGCCGATGCCGACGATCTTGCCGTCGAGATCCATGGCCGTCTGGCCGCGCACATAAACGGTGTTGTTGGCACGAACGACCATGCAGACATCGTTGTCGAGCGACTGTTCGGGATACGCATCCTTGGTGTTGAACTTACGAAAACGCTGATGGGTGGTCATGAAGCAGATCCTCAGGCGACGAGACGGCGGAATGTGCGATCGGAAAAGATCAGGGGCAGCGCAGCTTGGTTGCGAACGTTCAGCACCTCACCTGCGACGATGCGATGCGAGCCGAAATCGAACACGCTGGCGACGCGGCAATCGAAATTGCACAGTGCCCCGTCGAGCGCCGGCGCGCCGGTGAGCAGTTCTGACCAGTCACCGGCGAGAAAACGATTGTCGCGCAGTTCGGGGATCAACCCGGCAAAACTGCTGGCGACACGCTCCTGCTCGTCGGACAGCACGTTGGCGACGAACACGCCATTGGCGAGCAGCTTTTCGAGACCGCGATTGTCGCGGTGAACGCTGAACACCACCGACGGCGGTTCCATTGACAGCGAGCACAGCGATGACACCGTGACGCCTGCGCGCCCCGCTTCGCCATCCGTGGTCACCACCGCCACGCCCGAAGCCGTCATCCGCATGGCGTCGCGGAAGATATCGACCTCGACCAGCGGATGTGCTGCTGCGCTCACGACTTCGCCCCGTCGATACGATCGGACAGACCTGCCGACTTCTTCACGAAGTCCAGCGGTCCGGCGAAATCGAAGCTGTTATAGACCGCCGCCAGATGATTGAAGTGCGGCGCTTGCGCAAACTGCACGAAGGTCAGGCGATGGCCGGCATAGTCCGAATTGAGCAGGTCGCGCGCAAAGGCGAGCAGCTTGCGGCGATCGTCGGCCTGCCACTGATCGTTCAGTGAATAGAACTTGTTGAGCCACTTGCCGCTGCCTTCAGCCTCGAAGGCATCAGCATTCGGGGTGATGCAGATCTGGCCACCGCACAACTCGCGGGCGATGTGCATCATCGCCGGGAGCTGCGAACAGGCGAACACGCGGCCCGCATAGAGCATCGACTGCTGCGGCATCAGAAGACCACCCGGGCTCTTCTCCGCCATCGCGATGGAGGCGGTGAGATGTGCGTTGATGCCTTCGCGGTAGCAGACGAGATCGGCGAGTTTCTCACGCACCGACTGCAGCTTGTCGAGACCGGTCTGCTTGGCGTTCCACATTGCCGCACCAATCATCATGTCGGCGGTGTAAAGCAGACGCAGCACATAAGGGAATGCTGAATAGCGATGCAGCGTCGAGCGCACGAATTGCGCCGCGCGGGTGTGGCGATAGAAGAACACGTCTTCCCATGGGATCAGCACGTCGTCGAACACCACCAGCGCCTCGACCTCGTCGAAGCGATTGGCGAGCGGATAGTCCTTGATGTTGGCGCTGCTGCGATTGGCGAAGCCGCCGCGGCAGATATGCTTGACGCCCGGTGCGCCCATCTTGACGATGCAGCCGACCGCATAATCGGACAGCTTCTCATTGGCCCAGGCGCCGACGGTCGGCTTCAGATAGGCTTGATCGGCATAGGCCGCAGCCGTCTCATATTTCGCGCCCCGGATGATGATGCCGGCATCGGTCTCACGCGTGACGTGAACCATGAGATCCGGATCCTGCTGCTGCGGCGGCAGCGAACGGTCGCCCTTCGGATCGGTATTGGCTGAGACGTGGAAGATGTCCTTTTCGATCACGGCACGGATGTGATGATCGATATTAGCGGCGAAGCGCGGATCGATCTCGGCCAGCACGTCGCGCCCGTCTGTCAGCGACCACATCTCGCCGATGGTCTCGTCGCCGACGCGGGTGACCACGCCGCCGATATCCTTCATCACGTGATCGACGGCCTTGATCTTGTCGTGCCAGTCCTTCTGTTCCGTCGGCGGCTTGTAGAAGATCGAATGTGTCTCGTTGTCTTCAACGTAAGTGAGGTCGGCGGCGTAACGCTCTTCACGCGCCATGTCATACATACGGGCCTTGACGTCGATGATCGGCTTCAGCGCCGGGTGCGCGGTCACGTCCTTGACGCGCTCGCCATCGATCCAGACCTCGCGACCATCGCGAATGCCCTGTTTGTATTCTTCACCCGTGCGGATCATTGATCGGCTCCTGTTCGACTGGACGACAGGGTGCCGAAGGGCCTATCATAAGGAAAATATTTTTATGTTTGGAGATGCATAGGAAAACACGATGAGGTTCTCGCTCCGGGCCCTGCGTTATGTGGTTGAGACGGCCGATGCGGGCAGCGTGACAGAAGCCGCCAAGCGCCTGAACGTTTCGCAGCCCTCGATCTCGGCCGCACTCAGCCAGCTGGAGGCAGAACTCGGCGTCCAGATCTTCGTTCGTCATCTCGCCAAAGGCGTGACGCTCTCCCCGGCAGGCCAGCGGCTGGTGAATGATGCACGGCTGCTGCTCAATCATGCGCGCGATTTTGCGCAAAGCGCCCAATCCCTGGGCAGCACGCTGCACGGCGAGATCGTCGTCGGCAGTTTTTCGACCCTCGCCACACGCTTCATGCCGGGGCTGCTGTCCGGTTTTCGCGAGCGCCAGCCGGGCATCTCGGTGAAACTGGAAGAAGGCGACCAGCAGGAAATCATCGACGGTCTGGTCTCCGGACGGACCGAACTCGCGCTGTCCTACTCCTTCGCTGTTCCCGACGAGATCGTCGGTGAGAAATTCTGCGAGCTGCCGCCCTATATCGTGCTGTCGGCGGATCACCCTTTAGCCAACCGGTCGTCGATCAGCCTGACTGAAATGCGCGACGAGCCGTTCATCCTGCTGGACTTGCCGCATTCGCGCGACTATTTCGCCAGCCTGTTTACGGCATCCGGTATCGAGCCGCGCATTTCCTTCCGGACCCGGTCATTCGAGCTGATCCGCGGACTGATCGGAAATGGCCAGGGATATTCGATCCACAATGCCGTGCCGCGCACCACCATTGGCTATGATGGCAGTCGCGTCGCCGTGGTGCCGATCACCGAAAAATTGCCGGCAACGCATGTCATGGCGCTGCGTCTGAAGCGCCATGCACTCCGACCGGCGGTACAGACATTCGCCGATTACGCGCGCGACGCCTTTGCCGTTGGCGGCCAGTTCGCGCCGGGCTCAATAGCCCCGGCGCGGATCGACGCGGCTTAGCAGTTCCTGCCCGGCGCGCAGCCGGCGCACATTCTCGCCGATCTGTTGCGCCGCCGACCCCGGCAGCGCCACCGATGCGAGATGCGGCGTGATCAGCACATTGTCCATCACCCAGAGCGGGCTGTCCGGCGACAGTGGTTCGGAGGCAAACACGTCCAGCGTGGCCTCCGCGATATGCCCCGAGCGCAGCGCCGCTATCAAAGCCGGCTCATCGACGATGCTGCCGCGCGAGACATTGATGAAGACGGCGCCACGCTTCATCTGCGCCAGGCGCTCGGCATTCAGCAGTCCGCTTGTCTGCGGCGTCTGGGGCAACATGCAGACAATAATGTCGCTATCGCCCAGGATATCCGGCAATGCGGACAGACCGGCAGAGGTCGCGATGCCCTCCACCGACTTCAGCGTGTTGGACCAGCCACGGACGCGATAGCCTTGCCGGGCGCATTCAAGCGCCGCGGTCAGTCCGAGTTCGCCAAGGCCGAGAATGCTGACGGTGATGGTCTCGGGATCGCGCGGGTGAATATAGTGCCAGCGGCGTTCGCGCTGGGCGCGCTCGAAGGCCGGAATGTCGCGTGCGTGCCGCGTCACCGCGAACAACACATAGCCAGCCATCATCCGCGCCATCTTCGGATCGGACAGGCGAGTAATCGGAACCTCCGGCAGGTCGTCACGCCCGACCAGCGCGTCGACGCCGGCGCCGAGATTGACGACGAGGCCGAGATTCGGATAGCGCGCAAAGAAGCCATGCGGTGGCTTCCAGACAAGCGCCTGCCTTACGCGCGTCGGGGCGGTGATATCATCTGCCCGCCGCAGATCGATCCCCTCCGCGGCCAGCGCCGCACGCCACGTCTCGAAGTCATCGAAGGCGCTGTGGAACGCCATCACCTCCGACGTCATTGCGCTACCTTTTCGGCGATCAGACGCGACACCGCTGTCAGCGCCAGTTCATAGCCGAGTGCACCGAGCCCGGCGATCACGCCGGTCGCCGCGCGTGACACATAGGAGTGATGGCGGAACGGCTCGCGCTTCCAGATATTGCTCATATGCGCCTCGATGATCGGGCCCTCGAAAGTGAGCAACGCATCGAGGATCGGGACCGACGAGTAAGTGAGACCGGCGGCATTGATGACGATCCCCTCGGCCTTCTCCCGCGCCTCCTGGATCCAGTCGACCAGAACGCCTTCGTGATTGGACTGGCGGAAGTCGACCGTCAGGCCGAGCGAAGCCGCATGGTCTTCACAGCGCTTCTTGATCGAGACGAAACTTTCGCGGCCATAGGTGCCGCTTTTGTCCAGTCCATAAAGATTGGCGTTGGGACCATTGAGGAAATAGACAACTGGAGACGTCATGGCCGCGCTTTCATGTGTCTGGAGGGCAATCGGGTATTCTCGAGAGGCAAGATTGGACCGGGAGAAAATACCAACGAACAAGCGACGTCGGATGACCCCAGATGCTCACCCCTTCGCCAACAGGGCGCATGCAGCTACGCATCGACGCAGCGCATCCGCAAATTGAACCTTAGAGAGACCTGCTTCATTGCAGAAATCGAAAGAACCTATGCGGTTCGACGGATTTGAGTATGGTTCAGAGGTTGCTGTTGCCGCAGGTGAAAAGCCCGGAGGGGGCGCCGTCCGCTGCCGGGGAAAAATGAGCGAGGCGATCAATCGAAAGAACCCCGTCGAAAAGTCGGTCCGGCTACATGCGGTGCACGGTCGGCATCCGGCTAATGCATTGGTGCGTGTTTCAGGGAATCCCTGATTTCACGCCAGATGTTCACACACCAGGTTCTCGCTCTGTGGGTCAATACGTTTCTCAAGATACACTCTCGCTACTGCCCTATCGCCTTCCGACAAGCAGCAAGAGTCGTGCCAACAATTGAAATTGCTGGGTCATCCCTTCATTGGATGCCCGGCAGAGCGGCCACTTCGACCGGCCCTGCAACTATTACTTTGATAGATTGAGCGAAAACCGTAGGTTGATTGGCTGCAGCATTTCCGGCGGCGGCGCTTCACCGATATTTCCGCGGGTCAACACCGTACGCAGATCGGTGTTGGCGCGATCGTCCTTGAAGCTCGCGAACGACACGCGTTCGACGGTCCCGTCGGGATTGAGCCAGGCCTTGACGACTAGTGACGCTGGTGGTCCGTCCTGCGTGCCATTGGCCTCTTTCAGCGAGGCGCGAAAACGATTGGCGATCGCCTCGTCGGCGGACATCCATTCCTCGAAACGATACTTCACGAGTTTGGCGAACTGGCCCCAGGCGGGCGGCGCAGCGTCGGGGCTGCGATAGTCGAGCCCCTGCGCACGCGCCGGTACCGGCGCGGAGATCAGACCGATTGATGCCAGCAATGCAGAGAGCCTGGCAAAACGCCATCGCGACGGAGATGAGGACGGCCGGCGAAACAGCATCATGACAATAGCTCCCCTAGTTCACACAAATGACGCGTGCCGAAATGCTGGCGGCGCGATGCGCACGAGATCCCGAACCCGCGATTTGCGGCCGGTCATCTTCCTGAAACCGGATGTTGCTCGCCGCGAGGAACGACTTGGCTCCGGCCGAACCGACCGCGAGCACCCGATTGACGGATGTCTTCCTGCTGACAACGCCTTCGATGAGGCCGCGTGAATCCATCACCGGCGCGCCGCTGCTGCCGAATGTTACGGTGGAATTCAGCGCAATATGCCCTGCTTCACTGCTGCCGGATGTCATGCCCACCGACGCATTGGCGAGCACGCCCCCACGTGCGAGCATTATCGGCAGGTTCGCATAGTCGGCCGCAAACATCATATCGTTGGGGGACGACGTCACGTTGCGGGGAAACACAGCCGCGAGACCGCGGGTCTTTGTTGTGCGCAACAGAGCCAGGTCATAAGGCGTCGACAGAGCGACAACGCGAGCCGACATCGTGCGACCTTCCTTCTGGATCATCACGCGACTGCAGTCCTGAACCACACGGCGCGCCGTCAGCATATGCCCGGAATCGTCGACAAAGAATCCGGTCCCTGCCCGCTCACCGCGCTCAACCGGCGGTAGCTCCGTCCGCGACAATGGCTTGGGCGGCACGATCTGCGGCGCTTCGCTTCGCGTCGGAAGCAGCATTTGCGCGCGCACCGGCATGGGAGCCGCGCAAGACAGCGCGATGGCGACCAGTGCAGCGCGGGCGATTGAAATCATCAATGGCACTGTGAACCTAGCGCCGGCTGACCGGTGACGAATAGACCGGCGGCGGCGGCCGATATGGAATGACGGAGTGCCCGTAGTTCTGGCCGTATTGCTGCTGCACTCCCGGCAAATTCACGATGCCGATCTTGGTATCGCCCGACCGCGCATCGATCGGCGGAAAATTCAGGGTTGGACTGACCTTCTCGACGTCGCGCTTCAGCGTCTGGTTGAGACACCCGAAGCTGCGGGCGCCGCCGATCTCGACCTCGACGCAACGCTCGCGCGCGGTGGGTGGAGGCGACTGCCCACCGATGATGACTTCGGGCTTTGGCTGCTCTGGTGGCTGCTGCGCCAGCGCTGGCATCGCAAACGCGATCAGCGCCGAGAGCGTCAAGATTCTCGTTCTCATCGCTCGCTCACCTCGTCATCGGCCTCGGGCCGTTTGTCTGCATCACAACCTGCGTCAGCCGGTTGTTCAGCGCCGCGAAATCGACCCGGCCGGAATTGCGTGACATCAGGCATCGGCTGCCGCGGCATCCGGCAACGAGGCTGGAGCCAACGGGCGATCCGAAGGTAGCGACCGGCACCGTGCCCGTGACGGGATACCCAACCGCCATCAACCGGGCCCGCGCGCGCAAACAGTAGGTCACCGACAGATGGGAGAAGCGTGTCTCGCCATGCCCGGCACGATACTTCATCAGCGCAGTGCAGAGGTCGCCGCCGGCCTTGTTCCAGGCCTGTGCGAGATACATGACGCCATAGCGGATATTGACTTCCGGCGCCGCGAACTCTGCCATCGAGCCGCTGAAGCCCAGCATGCGCGCAGTGGGCGGCATCACCTGCATCAGGCCGATCTCGCCATCGGCGCCGATGCGGCTCGGATCGTAGCCGCTCTCCACGCCCATTACGGCTTCCGCCACATCGGCCGGCAGATTTGTGTTGCGCACCTCCCGCTCGATCAACGAGCGATAGAGCGCCCTGGGATTGGAAGCACCGGACAACTTTGGTGGAGTTGCCAGGTTTGGTGGAACTGCCAAGGCTGCGGTTTTATTGCCAGCGGCAGGCTTTGGGGGATTTGGCACGGTCGGCGGCGACTCGGCGACTTCCTCGGCGGCCTGCTCGGGCTCGGCTTCAGCAAGGGCCGGTGTCGATATCAGGACAGCGCAGGACAACATACCAGCCCAAGCCGCCGCCAGGACGCCTCGTGCGAAGGCGCCACTGGCCAAGAGGCCATACAAGCTGATCGGTCGTCCTGACACCCTGGATTTCCGGACTCGTCAGGCGACACGCGCTTCGGCAGCAGCCATCGGTTCCACCGGCGCCTGCGCCCCAGCTTCAGCGACGGGTGCACTGACGGTCCTGGCCGTATCGAGCCGCTGCAGTTCTTCGCGCAGATAAGGCACCAGTGCCTGAACGAGGTGATCCCAGATCTCGACCTGCGCCCGAACATAGTTCGGCATGACGCCGCCGATGAAGGAGACATCCATCGTCATGGCCAGATAGCCAGGGACGACCTGCAACCGACCAAAGCGGCGCAGCGCGTTCCAGCGATTGACAACATCGAGCGGCAATTCACCTTCGATATTGAGCCAGGCACTAAAGGTGAAATCGACATAGCCACCATCTTCATTGGCCAGACGATTGCCCGGGCGAATGTCGAACGCAAAGCCGGCGGTCGACGAGCGCAACACCGGCATATCGGCATTCGACACGATCTCGACGCGATAGCCAACGGTCTGCAGCAGGTCACGCAGCGATTCGAGAGTAAAGCTGTTCAATACGGTATCGGACATGGGACGCGTTCCTTAGTTACGGGATTTGCCGTCGAGCAGCTTGGCAAGAGCAAGTTCGTTGATGATCGGCGGCTGCTGCTTGAGCAGCTCGGCGAGATAGGCACGGCGCAATGCGGCGGCGCGTTCGGTGCGGATCTGCCGGACGAGCTGATCGCGTACTTCGGGCAGCGTGCGCGTATAGGCGGCCTTGGTGTCGACCAGACGGATGATATGGTAGCCGTCGTCCAGCGTGATGGGTTCGGACACAGCGCCCTTGGCCAGGCCGACGACCTGACTGCGGATTTCCGGCCGGATCTGGTCTTCCGGCAGCAACCCCAGATCGCCGCCGCGCTCGGCGCTATCCCCAGCGCCGCTGTCGCTCCGGGCAATCGCAGTGAAGTCGGCACCTGGAGCTTTCAGCTTCTTCTGGACGTCGTCGAGCTTCTTCTTGGCAGCGTCAGCCGTTGCCTTGTCCGCATCCTTCGCCATCGGAATGAAGATCTGCGCGAGCTGATACTGCCGTGGCACCAGCAGTGCGGCACGGTTGGCGTCATAGACCTTCTGCAGATCGTCTTCGCTGGGGAAATTCGCCGGCGGGTTGGAAACCGACTGCAAATACAGTTCCACCATCGCGTTCTCGCGAACCTTTTCCAGCTGCGCTGCGACCGCTGGCTGCTGATCCCACTTCTTCGCGGCCAGTTCCTGCATCACAAGGCGATTGGAAAGCAGCATGCGCACCGCCTGGCTCAGCAGTGCCGGATCCTGCGCCAACGCCGCCTGCTCACGCGGCCCAAGTGCCGCGATGTAGGAACGCATATCATCGGCGCTGATGTCGCTATTGCCGACGCGGGCGACTACTTCACCTGATGGCTTGGCGGCAGCGACCGTGTTCGATGCTGCCGGAGCAGCGGGCGCTGCGGGGGCCGCAGCAACCGGAGCTGGTGCAGCAGGCTTCGGCCTGGCCGGAGCCGGCGCTGGCGCCTGCGCAACACGCGGCTGTCCCGGCTGGAGCGCCGTCTGCGCATGAGCCGCCGACAAAGTAAACGTCGAAGCGACAGCAAGACATGTTGCCGTCGCGAGCGTCAGGGAGGAACGCGAACGCATTATTGAATCACCTTCTGCTCGATCAATTTGTCTTCGTAGTCCTGCAGGATATTCTGAACCTCGACACGGCGTGCTCCGATCAAGGGTTCGTTGATCACAGCGATGTCTCCGAAGGACACGCCCTCGTAGCGGCGGAGCAATTCACGTCCGACCTTCATCAACTGTCCGTTTTTTGCCACGCAGCTTTTGGTGCTCGCCTTGTAGGCTGTCGCTTCGCCTTCGAATTTGGCGCGTTCCGCGTCCTTGGTACGGGCGACGGTCGCCGCCTCCTCATAGGCGCTCTTCCATTTCTCCAGCGTCTGGTTGCGATCTTCCAGACGCTGGTTGAATTCATCGACCGCTTCGCGGTGGGTCTTCTCGACTTCCTTGACCTGCGCCTTGGCCGCCGCGATCTGCGACGTCATCGCCGCCTTCTCGCGCTCGGCATCGGCCACCTTGGCCTGCAAGGCAGTCCGTTGGTCTTCAAGGGCGCGGGTCTGAGCCGTCGCGCTGCGCAGAGCTTCACGCAGCTTGTCCGACTCGGCGTCGGCCCGGGCCTCCTGGCTGGCCAGAACGGCCAGCACCGCCACTGAACTCAGAATACGAAATCGCATGATCAGAACCTTGCATTCAGATCGAACTGGACCACGTCGACGCTATACGGCACGCCGGCGATATTGTTGGCGCTCATCCAGCGCAGCGAAGCCCAGACGTTGTCCGAGATCCCCAGATTGCCGCCGATGAAATAGCCCTTGAGGTTGGTGCCGCCGAGGCCGAAATCGGAGTCGGCAAAGGCATCGATGGTCGCGTCGGATTCAAGATACTTGTATCCGGCGTGAACATTCCAATCCCACAGTCGTTTGACTTCCTTATGACCAACCGTCACACGGCCCATCCAGCCCTGATTGCCGCCGTCATATACACCCGGAGGGCCACCGGCGACGGTGGGGCCGATGTTGTTCACCGCAACAGCAGTAATCGCGCTGCGATTGAAGGCTGTGTTGTTGACATACTCGCCATCGAGAACGACGTGCACGGGATGGAACTCTCCGAGGTCCAATTGACCACTGACAACAACCGGCCGGAACTGACTGGCCAGCCCGAAGTACTGGAATTGGGCTGTGGGCGCTCCGGCGCTCGACGGATCCACGAAAATATTGCGCAACGACTTGTAAGTATTGCCCTTCTGAGCGAAGGATGGCCGGGTCATATCCGTGTCGCAAACGTCGTTGCTGCTGACGACGAGGCAAAGTGAGGACTGCCGTCCCTGAGTATTGGTGAAGTCATAATAGGCAGCGCTCAGCCGCAGCGCCGAGTACGGCGCAAACTTTGCTCCCACGCCCATCTGGGCACCAAACAGCCATTTGTCGTTGCTTGGGATTTTCTCATACTGCCCGGTATTCGCGTTCGTGAGATTGATGCCCGCATTCAGGTCGCTGTTGTAGGTCGGGAATGCACCGGCGACGATGAACGGCGTGATGCCTTCAGCAACTTCGTGCTTCGCCTGCACGGCAAATCCGTCGAAGCCAAGATCCTTGTGCCAGACGAGATCCGTCGGCGACCAGAACGGATTGTCGAAGCGACCGATCGAGAAGGTCAACTCGTTCCAAGGTTCATAACGTGCATATGCACGATCGATCCAGAGTGCATATTTCGAAAAATTGCCGCCGGTTGTTCCAAGTGACTGGTTCGTCGAAACTGGCGAATTGCTGTCACCGCTCGCCAGGCGAATTCCAGCCGTGAACTGATCGTTGATATCGATATCGGCACCAAGCCGCATACGGAGACGCGCCCGATCCCGATTTTGCGACGCGTTATAGGTCGGCGCGTTATAGACGTTAGCGTCCGCCGTATCATACGGCGAACCGGTGTTGATCGCATTGAAATTGTAGGCGCCGCCCTGATCGTTGCCGGTCGGGTAGAACTGGCCCTCGTAACGTGCCCGCAGATCGCCGTAGAAACGAATCCGCTGGGCCCATTCCGGATACTTCCCGGGCGAGGCCCAGTTCTCGGTCTGCGCTTTCGCCATCACGTCGCGCTTGATCTCTTCGCGCAACTGGCGCTTCACGACTTCCGGCACATAAGTGACGTGCTTGGTGCCGGGCGGAGATGCAGCAGCGGCGGCGGCACCGGCGGTCTTGGCCGCTTCCTCGGCGCGCATCGTGGCGCCCTTGGCCGCTTCGCGCGCGACATAGGCTTCGTCGTCGGCTTGCTTGATCAGCGCCTCGGCCTGTTCTTCCTTCAGCACGCCCTGCTTGACCAGCATGTTGACGAGATTGATCGTCGCGTTCGGCGACGTTGCCTTCGCACGCGAGACTGTAGGACGCTTGGCATCGGCGCGGCTGCCGACATCCTGCGCCAGTGCAGGAACGCTACAGACAAGTGCGCACATCGATACTGCGAGTGGCGTCAGGCGCCAGGCGGTATCGGATTTCTGGTGAAACATCGGTCTCAAGTCCCCTACTGATCAATATTCGTCGTGTCTCATCGGCCCGTTAAGTGCGGGCTTAACTCGGTCGTCGCATGGTGACGCGTGTCACCATCGGCATCGGCATGTCGTTGGGCGGCGGCTCGCGCAGCGTCAGCCGACCGAGCACTTCATTACGGATGGTGGCGTCGAGTTCGGCGCTGCCAGTCGACGATGCCAATTCGACGCGATTGACGCGGCCGGTCCCGTCGGCCCAGATTCGCACCTGCAATTGCGTCGCGGCATTCTTGGTCTTCTCGTTGGCGCGCAGCGCGGCTTCGATCTGCGTCTGCACCATTGACGCGTACCACCCCCAACGGCTGCCACCGCCGCCGCGGCCGCCATACGGGCTGCCGCCGACCTTGCTGCCGAGATTGAAGAGATCTCCGGGACCCGTCGCCTTGGCGTCGAGCGCCAGCGGGCCCGGCGGCTCCTCATTCTTAGCGTCCTTGACCGGCTCGTCCGTCGGCTTCTCGACCGGCTTGTCTTCCAGCATCTCCTGCTCGACCATCTTCGGCTGATCGATCACTTTCGGCTGTTCGATCATCGGAGGTGGCGGCGGCGGGGGCGGTGGCGGCACGATGTTCACAACCGTCATTTCACGCACGAGCTTTGGCGGCGGCGTATCGCTGCCACCCATCAACATGTACCCGGCGCCCCCAAACAATGCGGCAATGGCCACCAATGCGCCGCCGTAGCGCAGCAGCGACTTGCGATTGCTGCCCTGCTCGGATGTGTTTTCCTTCCCGGGATCGGCGCTCATGACGCGACCTCGAGAGGCGCGCTGTCGGAGATGCGCTCGATCACATATTGCAGCACGAAAGTGACGAGAGAATCGAAATCCGTGGTCTGAATGATCAGCCGGGTGCCGCTCGGCGCTTCAATCACGAGATCATATTCCGACGTATGCGCGTCGAACTCGACATAGGCATCGTCATCGAGTGACAGGCGCAAATACGGAGTGTGCGACAATAGCAACGTCAAGCTGTCCGCGGGTGAATTGAGCTCCGCGATCCGGCGCCGCAGCAATTCCGCGAGTTTCACCAGCAGCGCCTCTCCGCGGATCGGGAACGGCAAGACGATGCCGGGCTCACGCGGAGCCGTATCGATCGCCGTCACGCCATCGATAGCCGGGCCCCTCGCGGGTGTCTCTGCGCCCTCACCTGTCCGGCGCAGCCATGACCACAAGGTCTTGAACGCCTTCTTGGTATCGTCCTGAATTTGCCCGGGGGTATGCATCGGCCCGTTACTTCACGAGAGGTTTGGTCGCGAGACCGACTTGAGTCACACCGATCCGGCCCAGCAGATCGAGTACATCCATCACGCTCTGGTACTGCGTCTGTGCGTCACCACGCAGAACCACCGGAAACTCCGGAGTCAGCGCCTTCTGCTGCACCAACCGTTGCTCAAGTTCCGGCAGCGTGACCGGTATGGTGTCGAGGAAGATCTTGCCGTCATTGGCAACGGTGATCGCCTTGGTCGTCTGCGTCGCCAGACTTGGCGCCGCAGATGCTTTCGGTAGATTGACCTTCTGTCCCTGCACCGTCGCGGTGGTCATCACGATGAAGATGATGAGCAGCACGTACGCCAGGTCCAACATCGGCGTGATGTTGATATCGTCATAGGGCTTGGATTTGCTCTGGACCTGCATCGTTCTTACTCCGCAGCCTGACGGTGTTCAGCCGGCAGATCGGACGAATAGAACTCAGCCATCTTGGTCACGAATTCGTCGATGAAGACCTGCATGTCGCTGGTCAATTCGCCGATACGCGTCACCAGATAGTTGTAGGCAAAGAGCGCCGGGATAGCGACGACCAGGCCAGCCACGGTTGCGACAAGTGCCGCCGCAATACCCGGTGCGATCGCGTTGACGTTGACGTCGCCGCTTTCAGCGATGGCCGCGAAGGTGATCATGACGCCGACCACCGTGCCGAGCAGGCCAAGGAACGGTCCGCCGGAAATTGCGATGGTCAGGACGACCATCAGGCGGTTGAGGCGCTGAGTTTCCTTGACATAGGCACTATCGAGCGCCGCACGGATTGCCGCGATAGCCGCGCCGCTCAGGCGGATCACATCGCCATTGCCAAAGCGATGGCTGATCTGTTCGGAACCCACATGATAGATGCGGTACAGGGACGAGGCACGGACCATCTGGGCTTCGTCTTCGCTGAGCTTGCTGCCAAGGATGGCGGCATCGTCATCGGCCTCGCCACGATCGAGCGCCGTCAAATTCGCCGCCAGCTTGCGGAAGCTCTTCATGAAGCGATCGTTGGCCTTGGCCTGCTTCTTCAGGTAGCTGACGCGATCGACGGTCACCATCCAGCTTGCGATAGCCATGATGATCAGCAAACCGATGACGATCCAGCCGTCGATCGTGACCGACTTCAGGATGATTGCGAAATAGCCCGAGAGCCAGCTTGCGGTCTCTTCGTCGGCGCTGAACGAAATCAGCTTCGTGGGCTGTCCCCCCTGCGTGATGGCAGCATATTTGATGAAGCCGGCCGGGCGTGCGATCTTCGAGATCTGCAATTCGTCCATATCGCCGGTGAAGCCGGACATCGCAGCAGCGGCGACAGGCGCCGGCGCAGCCTCAGCGGCGGGTGCCGTGCCGTCTGCGGCGGGCGCAGCGGCGTCCACGGCCGGAGCGACGGGAGCTGCGACTACGGCAGGAGCCGCGTCACCGCCAAGCCGCGCAACGCTGTTCAACGCCGGCAGTGAGGCATTCAACGTCGCATATGCCACGCCATCGAGATACACCGTGACCACGCCACCATTCGCCGTGACGGCAACGTGGTGCCAGGAATTGGCTGCGACCGGCGCGCCAGCGCCACTGCGCTGGGTGCCAGTCGCATTGCTCACCTCGACGAACGGGGCACCGTTGTCGAGACCGATAATGACTGCATTTGCGGCGTCGCGGCGGCTATACAGCGCAGCATTCGGCTGCAGGGCGGCCGGCTTGATCCAGGCGGACCAGGTGAACGGTGCACTGTCGGCCATCGCAAGCGATGACGATGCGGGCAACGTGACAGGCAGGCGGCCATCGAGACGTAAGCCGGTCCCGATCAATGAACCATCCGCGGGCTGTCCGACGCTCTGCGCGTTGCCGGCCCAGACCGTCGAGTCGATCGCCGGCGTACCGCGCTCGTTGAAATGATAGACCAGCGCCGCATCCGGGTCATAAGTACCCTTGGCGTCGTTGGTAGCGACCGCTTTCTTGTTGCCGTAATACAGCCAGAACTCGGACTTCGCGCCAGACGCGACGTTTGGAAGCGCAACCCACACCAGAGCTTCACCGAGCAGCGAATCCCACTTCTCGATGTGATGCTTCAGCGGGGTCTTGTCGTCCGATGCCACGAAGCGCAGATCGCTGCCGTCGTCCTTTGCAAGACTGAAGCGGAAGTTGCCGACATGCAGACGAACCAGGGTCGGCGCGGTGCCGATTGGATCGGTGATATTCGCTCCCGTCGCGCTGGAATCGATATTGATCTTCTTGCGCAGCTGCCACTCGTCATTCCACCAGGCTTGCGCCGACGATGGGAACAGTGTCACCGCCGCAGCAAAACCCAGCAGAAGTCCTGCGACCATATTCTTTGCGCGTCGTCGCAATGTCGAATGGCGTTCGCCGTTCATGTGCCCGCACCCCATAGCCATCAGAATTCACCCCAAAGTCGGAAATTGACGCGGCCAGCCCCGGCCTGCGAGTAAGTTTGGCTGATCATCGGCACCGAATAGGCGACCATGCCGTTGACGCCATCGAACACCTTGAAGCGCGTTCCCGCGCCGTAGCTCCAGATGTCGAATTTCGACTGCTGTTCAGGCAGTGGACGCTGGATGCTCACATGGCCCGCGTCGGCGAAGCCGAAGAAACGCCATTCGTTGAATGTGACGAAGCGCGGAGCGCCCTGCCCGGTTTCGTCCTTCATCTCTTTCTGGAGCATTGGACCGAGATCCGGCGTACGCAATTCGAGATTGCCGACGATACCGTCGTCGCCGAGGACTTCGGATTCGAGATAGCCGCGCACGGTATCGAGGCCGCCAATGCTGAACTGTTCGCTGGACACAAGCGGTCCGTCCGCGACCTGCCCCTGCATCTTGCCGTAGAGCTGGAAGCCCTCCGGCAATTCCTGGGTATGGGCGACATCGACATTCAGATGGGTAAAGCTCGCCGATGCGTAGGCGCGCTTGTTATCGAATGCGATCCAGTCGCTGCTGGGCGTCCGCATGTTGTAGGTCACCGACGCGTTGAGCTGGGTGGTCGATTTTTCCAACTGGAATGTCGCACCGTAGCTGGCAACGAACGGATAGTAAGTGACCGGTGACGAGAACCCGGTCGCCGCACTCTGTACCGTCTGATCGAAGTGCTTGTAATCGATACCGGCCGAGATGGTGTGGAACAGGTTTTCGCGGGCTGGCAGCGTGATCACGGCGCGGCCGCCGAGAATCTGACCGGGGCCGACGACGTTCATGCCGCCGATGCTTGCGACATTGCTGCTCGACTTCACGGCATAGAACAGCACGGTCAGCCAATCGACATCCGGCACACGCGCCATGTACGACCCCGAAAACACCTGCGCATGGTCAGGATTTTCCGGAGCGACCTGATAGCTGAAGCTGAACGAATGACCGAGCTGCCACAGATTGTCGTAGCGCACCGTGCTCAGCAAACGCGTCGCAGTGGTGTTTGGAGACTGGCGGTTGTTGACTTCGATGCTGGCATGCAAAGGCGCCTTGTCCTCGACATTCAGATCCACATCGACTGTACCAGGCGTCACGCCAGCGCGCAGAGCGGGCGTAACGCGACGATCGGGCCACTGGTTGAGGCTAACAATGTCCTTCGTCACGTCATTGAAATTGGGAACAGTGCCCTGCTTCAGCGAAGGCGCCCGCCCCGTGATGTTGTTGAGATCGAAATAGCGCGAATTTTTCACACGCAGCTGACCGACCTTCAGCTCCGAGACCTTCAGGATGACCCTGCCCGTCAAGGCATTCTGTTGCGGAACCGAGACACTGACGGTCTGGAAGCCCTTGTCGTGATAGGCCTTCTCGAGCGCGGCACGCGCCTTCTCGACGTCATCGGCAGATTTGTTCGGCCCAAGAAATGGATAGATGGCTTCCTCGATCTCGATTTGCGGCAGCGTATCGGCTCCCTGCACAGCAAAATCGTCGATATCGAAACGCTGAAGCGGCGCGCTCGGCGCTGGCTTCGCGTCAGTTGCAGGCTTCGCAGCAGCCGACTGGCCAGCATCGGAAGATTTCGCATCCGCCTGCTTCTGCGCGCCCTGCTGGGCCGCCTTGGCCTGCGCAGAACCTGTTGCGCCACAGAAGCTACCAATTGCCAGCATGAGCGCTGCTGGAGCTACACAACGAAGCAGATTCAATCGGATACGAGCTGTGCCGACATCATCGCGATAACCAAGAAGCATGTTTCAAGCCCATAAGAGGGCACACCGAACGCAGGCCGCTTGCCTCCGATCAGGTCCCTATGTCTTGAAGACGTTTGGAAGCGACTTAACCCGCAAAAGAAAATTAAGGGATCGGTGCAAGCCGAATCACGAGCAACTCGTTCCGCAACAATGATTGGGGCAGCGGGCGCCGATAGAACACGCCCGAACTCATTGCCGGCGTTCAAGGCGAAACGCCAGGCTCTCTGAGACGAATGATCAGCTCAGCAGAACGATGCCGCCAGGCAATGAGCGCACGTCGGCGCTGAACAATTGCCGGACCTGGGCAACGAAATCATCAAGCTTGTCAGTATGGAACGTACCATTGACCAGCCGCAGACCTAGATCTGAATTGGTCACGACAATCTTGCCGGGTCGATAGCGGTTGACCTCGCTAACCACGCTCGCGAGCGGCTGATCACGGAAAATCAGCAATTTTTCCCGCCATGCAGTGGCACGCTCCGCATCAGCGACCAGCGTCGGCACACCGATCGCTTCTGTCGACGAATAGCTAACCTGCTGGCCGCGCGACAGCTGGACGCTGCGGCCATTTTGCGAGACGGTCATGGCCCCGTCCATGCAGATCGCAAGAACCGCACCATCGATGCAACGAACATTGAATTCGGCGTAGGCCGATGAAATCTCTCCGTTAGCAGCGGTGAGAATCAGGGGATCCGACGCCGGCCGCTTCGCGGTGATAGCGGCCTCCCCGGTGATCAACGCGACGCGCGCCGCATTTCCTTCCGAGCGCACCGACAGGCTGGTCTGGGTATTCAGCTTGGCAGCGACATTCTCTGCCAGCAGCACATCGCGCTGTTCGCCCTTGGCAGTGCGATAGTCGGCCGACAATTCCACCAGCGACGGCCACATTCCCAAAGGTGGGTTGACCACCATATAGCCGGCTGCCGATGCCGCGATCGCGCCTCCGATGAAGCCGCGCCGGCTGACCATCTGACGCGCACCGCTGGAGATACGCGCCGCGGCTGGCCGCACATTGCGAGCCTCCAGTTGCGCGCCTATGGCACCAAGATCGCGGAACATTCTCGCGGCTTGAACAAAAGCCTGCTCGTGCAGGTCGCTCTGGCGGCGCCAACGCTGCAATGCCTCGGCATCATCCGTCGTTGCCTGGCCAGACCTCAATAAGAGGACCCAATCCATGGCGCGATCGTGCAAGGCAGGATCACCTAATCCGGGATCATTGATCGGCTCGGTCACGCCACAGGCACCCGTCTCGCAGACGCGACAAGGCTACCGGTTGCGCCAATAAGAACCTGACTATGTCGCAAGAGATAAATCATGTGCGGGACAGATCTATGATTCTGGTGAATGCAAGCCAATGCAACACCTTCTAGATATCTAGACGGTTGAAGCAAGGCTATCCCGCAATTCATTCCGAGAAAAATGAAACAAAGGGGCTTTAGCAGACGGCGCCGGTAGGATACGCCCGGAATGGTTGAATGGCGAAAATCGGCTCACGATTTTGGCCGCGGTCCTCCGGCGCGCCGGATCAGGGTCCTGCCCAAACGTGCGGCACAATGTTTCAAAGCATTTTTGAGATCGATCTCGACCGTACGGATGCTCACACCGAGAAGCGTGGCAATCTCGTGATCCGGCATCTTCTTCACGACCGCCGCCATGAAAACCTGCCGCGATCGGGACGGCAACTCCGCCAGCGCCCGATCCAGCGCTTCAATCTCCTGACGTCCCTCGACAATGGTCGATGCATCCGGGGTATCATCCGGTATATCGAGCAGAGCTTCGACGGCATCCAGACTCAAATGCCGCCGTTCGACCCGCCGACGGTCCGTTGCGACATTGAGCGCTATGCGAAACAGGAAGTCATTGGGACTGTGTACCAGCGTCGTATCGGAGACGCGTTCGACGCGCAGGAATGTCTCCTGCAGCGCCTCGCCAGCAAGCTCGGCCGACCCCAAACGTCGTGTCAAACGCTTGAAAAGACCGCCGTAATCGGCTGCCAGAACGCTGCGCAACGTTGTACGATTAGACCCGGTCAACACTTACAGCCCTTGTACGCACGGCGCCGAACTCAACAACCCGTGATGCTAGTTATCGGTAGCCCGTGACAGATTAATTACAGAGATTGCGACGACGAAGGCGAACTACCCCGAACCGTAGTTCGACCATGCATCAGAAATCGACCGGGAATAGAACCGTAAGCAGCTCCGGCATATCCGCCGGGATTCGCGGTAAAGGCTGGGCTCTGCGGATCAATTCAACGGCTTCCTGATCAAGAATGGCCCGCCCCGAACTTGCTTTGACGCCGACATGAACCACACTGCCGTCACGCCGCATCGAAAACGCGACAAGCACGCGCTCCCGCTGTCCATCGCGATTTGCCGCTTTGGGATAGCGCTGATAGCGCTCGATATGCGCATTCAGCATTTTCTGGAAACGAAATGTTGCTCCGGCGGGAACGGGCTGCGCCTGACCTGAGCTTGCCGGCTTCTGTTGCGGCGAAGATGCTGGCCGCGACGGCAGCACAGGCTCGATCGGCTGGGCCTCCTCTTTATATGACGGCTGGGACGGCGCCGCGATACTGGGCACAGTCTGGAAATCCGCGATTGGCGGACTGGTCTGAACTGATGCCTGCTTGAACTCCGCAGTTGGCCCCGGCACCTGAATGAGCTCGACATGGATTGTCGCGTCACCACTGTGCAGTGCCGAGCCGCTGGGCTGCTGATGCAGCCAATAGACACCAGCGGCAAGCAGTATGGGCACCAGCACAATCGTGCTGGCGAACCAGCGCCATTGCCCGGAGAATCCGACAACCGCCTCGCCCTGAGGATCTGCCTGGGCGGCTGCCTTGATCTGATCCATCCCTTTCCAGATGATCGGTGATCCCATCACATCGACCGAACATTGATGATAATCGTCACGGGCTGCGGCGTGTTCGCCGGAGGAGCCTGACTGATCTGAAGTCCATCGAGCAGCCGCGAGATGGCATCGTCTCTCTCCTGGTCGCCCGACGAACGGAACAACTCGGTCTTCTGCACAGTGCGCGGTCCATCGATCCACAATTTGATGCCGGCGCTATAGCTGCCGCTTCGCGTCTTGGCGTCCTTGCGCAGCGCCTGCTGGATATCGGCCTTGATGATCCCGTTATAGGCCTGCAATTGCGAGGCGTCGTTACGATCCGTGGGGCGACGAACCCGCAGCGGCTCAAGAATGAGATCCGCCTTGTTGAAAAGAGCTGCGGGTGGGTTGTCAGGATCGCTCACAGCCGGCGCAAGGGTGACCGAATTGACGCGCGTATAGTGAATGGTGAGATCGGTCTCGGACAGCAGAATTCGCAACGCCGCATCACGCGTCATCTCGCCCTCGACGCCGATGGAGTACCGACCGCTTGCGGCGCCGCTCTCGTAAAGCAGCTGAACCCCCGTCGCCGTACCATAAGCCTGCAACGCCGATGCCAGCGGCTGGCTTGGAATATTAAATCGCAGCGGCGCGAGATATTGCGGGTCGTCGTTCGCCGCCATGGCAGAAACCATCGCGCCAAGCGCCGCAACCATAGAAGCGACAATCATCAACCGGCGTGGAAATCCGAGGCCATACGCCCTCAGCCATGACGCCCTGGCGCCAAGGCGCCGTTCCGGACCCAGTTCGCTCCATTGCTGGCTGATACGCATCATACAGACCTTAGATTGGCTCTGATCGTTACGAACTCGTGTCACGAGGTGCGTGCATCGCCCTCGCCGGCATGTCTTATCCGGGAGCCACGTCAATCAGCAAGCCCGCTTGGAAATCAGACGGCCGCCGCTATCGATTTCTCGATACGTGTTACCCGCGCGCCGCTTTATGAAGTTTTTGCGACAAACATCTTTCGGACCGATGGTCATTGTGACGGGGGCGATAAAGACGGCTGCGTCGTTCGCCGCAAGTCGCGCATCGATCGCGCATGCCGACGATCGATGCGTGCTTTCTCCCTTCAATCAGGGCTCAACGTCCGAGCAACCGACGGTCCCGAACTCCGCGGGCTAGCGAACGCCGCCCTGCCGGAATTCGCGGTGACAGAACAAGCATCCCTCCTGAAACAGCCCGCCGCCGCTAGCGACCCGCAAGTTTCCGCCTTTCCTCCTCGGTGAGCGCCTGCTTCTGCGTGTCGTTCAGCGGGCCATTGCCGACAAGCTGAATGACACTGTTCATATTATAGCTGCGCTGGTCGTTGGTCTTTCGACGGTTTTCATCGTCTCTTTGCCGATCTTCATTGGAGCCGCCGCCATAGCCGAGAACTTCGACAATGATGACCGAAGGTCGATCGCTGGGGCCAGTCTGCGTTGCTTCCTTGACGGCGTCGGCTGCAGATTTGTCCTTGGTTTCCACCGTGAGATTGACCGGCGGTGCAGAGACCTTCGGCATGCCTTTGGATTCGCCGCCAACCTTGATGTTGTCGGCGTTGAGCACGACCAACGCCGCCACTGTAAAGTTGCCACTGACCCGAATGCCCGCGTCGCCGGCATCAACGGTGCCGACCGGCGCAATCAGCGAGACGTCGCCCTCCTTGACACCCGTGAAACCGATGATGGTGCCGATGCCGCTGCCCGAAATGTCCGCAACTTCAAGCACCCTGGTGACGGCATCGAGGTCGGTCTTGATCTCGGGAGCCGACGGGACACGTGCCGTCTTCGCGCCGCGGCCGGCATCGATGTCGCCGAGCGTCGACCAGATCACTTCATCGCCGCCGGCAAAAGTAAGGATGCGTGAGCGATTCACCGTGACGCTGTCACGAGCGAAGACATCGATATTGCCGCTGCCGAGCGTGACCAGGCCGGCACCACTCGGCGGCTGCGTCCCGAGCGCCGCCACCTGCAAACCGCCGCCTGGCGTCAGCACATCGATGGCGCCACCGGCCATGGTGCGGAAGGTGGCGTTGCCGATCTTGACGTCGCCGCTCCAGTTCTTGCCCGGAAACAGCGTTTCGATCGCGGCATAGCCGCGGGCATAGCCGCCATTGATCGGCCGGCCGTTGGCATCCAGCGTCAACTGATCACTGCCGGCCGCCCTCAGCTCCTGCATATAGACCTGACGCAGGAAGCGCTGCTGGGTGAGACTGGGAAGCGCCTGAAACGCAGTCCAGGCGTCGTGCGGCGACAGCATCGCACCGGTGATATCATAGACGAAATGGATAAGGCCGATACGCACCAGGTGAGGTTCGCCCTTCCGCATCTCGTAAAGATCGGCCCAGTATGCCGGCAGGACTTCGTCCTGATACTTGGCCTTCAGATAGCCCGGCATCGCCGCGACATTGGCAGGATCGAGATAGGCTGCCATCAGAGCCGCGTAAGACGCCTGCTTGCCCTTCATGCCCGCTAGCACTGAAATGGCAGCGCCGTCACGTGGCAGGCCAAGAATTTCGCCCGTGGCCACCGGCCGATTGCTGCCATCGTACGAAGTGTTGCCGAGCGTCACGATACTGAAATCTGCACCGTAGACGTCGCGCCCGGCCGTGAGCACCACCGCACCAGGCCCCTGAACGCTGATGGCGCCGCCTATGATATCGTTGCCGGCTTCAAGCAGCGAAACGTCAGAGCGATGCACATTGCGCAACCGGTAGTCGATATTGCGAATGTCGGTGCCGGCGCGAAACCAGGTCTGCTCATTGGTGGTGATGGTCCCGAGCAATCTCTGGCTCAGATTGCGAGTCGTGCTTCCGATGAGCGATCCCGTGAGCGCGTAGATCTGGCTCGGCTCGTAGTCGTCCGCGTTCGGAAGTCTCGCAGGGTTTCCGAGCCGTTCGATGTAACTGATATAACCATTCGACCCATAGTAGTTGCCGCCGGATTCGGCTTTGTCGTTTAACAGAAGTCTCTGAAAACCCTGCTCCTGAAAATATGTCGAGCTCAGAACATCACCGGCCATAATCAGACTTAATGCCCCATAGCCACTCACCGGCATGAGGGCGGAGGGAAGCATCGCCGGTGTTGCCCGCGACATCACGATAGTTCCGGTCAGAACATTGTCCGACGCCAGCAATTGCAATTCGGGATTGGTCCCGGGAACAGTGAAAAACCGTGCCTGGTTGTCGATCGAGCCATTCAGCGCCGCGACGCGCGTCACGGACGGATACAGATTCACCGCCAACTGCCCGACGAGAGCATACGGATTATCGCCGTAGCCCGAGACCCCCTGGTTAACCGAGATATCGAGGTTCTTCGACAGGAACTGCCCCTGATTGACCAGCGTGACATTGCCGCCGACCGAGGCGATGTCCAGCGCGGTGCGCGCGGTGTAACCGCTCATATAAGCTTGCGAATAGAAGCTGGAATTAACGTCGCCCGGGTCGAGCAGCAATGGATCGAGCACGGTTTGCAGCCGCAGGTCGCCAGCGGTGCGCACGCGCATGCCGGCATCGCCCAGGGCAATGACCGGGGCAATCGCGTAAGTCTCCGTCAGCGTATCGGACCTGATGACCGTTAGCTCGCGCCCAACGGCGAATTCGCCAGCAGTAATAACGCCGGCGCCGCGGCCGACATAGTAGTAGCCGGCCCGGACGGCGCCCCCGGCATCAATGTTCATTAGACCACCGTTGCGCATCTCCAGCATTTTCGGATCAGCAACCGTCAGTCCGCCGGAGACACGGCCATTGGTCGGCAGCGCGACCAGCATGTTGACCAGATCGCCACCGGTAGAGACCGAGACATTGCCGCCGCCGAGCGCGCCGACACCCTGCTGGAACATGCTGTAGTCGATCCACCAGGAACTTTGCCGGCCAGCGACATAAGAGACGTAGTCCGAATCGATCTCACCCTGTCGTTTCAACCACTCAGTGAACAGCTGATTGTCGTGAGGGTTTGCCGGAAGCGTCGAACTGGCATTGCCTTGGGCCTTGATCGCCAGATTGCCACCGAACACGCCATAAGTAGCGTCCTGCGCTGCAGTGAAATTCGCGAGCGCACCATCTGCACGACCGGCGGTGTAGATCACGGCGGTATTGTGGGCGAGCAGCAGATCGCGTCCGGCTGCGGCGTCGATATCACCCGTGCCGGTGCGGACCTGAGCGCCGTTGGCACTGTTGCCGATGGTCAGCGTACCGCTGTCCGCAGCCAGCCCGGCCATCGGCGTCAGCGCGAGTGCGCTGGCCGATGTCAGGTCGGCGCCCGAGATCAGCCGCAGATTCCACGACGCCGTATCCTGCAGCACGCCGCTGCGGTCAGCAGCCGAGAAGCCATCGCTGATATTACCGAGGATGGTGAGATTGCCGGCGGCACGCAGCGTCAGCGTGCCCTCGCGGCTATTGGCGCCGAAGTCGCCGAACAGATTCCAGTCGGTCTCGGCGACCAGATCGCCGCTGCTGCGGATCTCGATGCCGGGCATCACCGCGATGCTACCGCTTGCATTGAGCCGCCCCGCTATCGCTGCGGCATGGCCGGCGAATGTGCTGGCGTCGGCGATCGCACCGCCACGAACCGCGTCGACCGAGTTGCTGTTGTAGACACTGACACCTTCCAGCACGGCCGAGCGCGCGCCGACGATGTTGGCCTGCAGGTTGCTCACGGCGATGTCGTCATGGTCTGCATTCTGCAGCGCCCTGAAACGCACCCTGCCGCCATCGCCGCCGGCCACGTCTATCGTGCCGCCACGGACGTCCAGCTGTCCCCCGCTGGCTTCCAGCGTCACCCGCCCGCTGCCGAGCGCGCCGGTGGCGCCGGCCTGCAGCAGCGTCGAACCCAGCATGGTCAGGCCATTGCCGGCACTGATCGCGATATTGCCGCCATATTCCGAACGCGCGTCGATGCTGCCCGCCAGCGTCACCGCGCCGGCGTCTGCGACCAGTGAGAAGTCAGCCACCGTGGTGGTGCCATCGATCACCACATTGCCCGAGCGAATCCGGAACTGACGCGCTGCCGTGAAGCCGGCCGCATTCAGCGTTTCACTCATCGCAGCGAAAGCCGGGAGCGCTGCAATATCGAGCGCGAACGAACCGCCCTTGCCGCCGATACCCGCTTGTGCAGTAATCGTGCCGCCCAGCAGCACCGTCCCGCCGCCCGAGGCAGTCAATGTGAGGCGGCCTGCGCTGCCACCTTGCGCGGGCGCTGCGAGATTGAGCCTGGAGCCTGCCGCAAGCCGCACCGAACCGCCGACCGCGGTCAGCGCGATGCTGCCGGCATCAGCATATTGCGCAACATCGAAGAACTGCTTCTGAAAGCCGCCGACATCGATCACCGCGCCGCTACCAACCGTGACATCGCCAGCGGTCGCCGTCAGGTTGACCGCGCCGCCGAGCGCAAGAATATGACCGCCGAAATCGACGCTGGCACCGGTCAGTGCGAAGCGCGTACCGAGGCTGTCCTCCGGCGTGGCCAGCGTGCCGCCGCCGCCCGCCACGCGCAGCGCACCGGTCGTTACAACGGATTGCGATGCGCCACCGCGGCCGGTCATCAGCGGGGCGGTCAAACTCATCGCCGCGCTGCCGCCATCGATGCTGCCATTGCCCTGCCCGACGATCTGCCGCGACGCGGTCAGCGCGACGCTGTCGAAGCCGCGCAGCGCCTTGCTGCCGGCGCCGAGCACGATCTCATTCGCATTCAGCGCCAGTTGCACGTGTCCCGTACCAGCCGGTTCGATGAAGCTACCGCCGCTGTTGTCCAGCGTCAGGCTATCGCCGGTGACCACGATCGTGCTGCCGCCATAGCCAACCAGGCCTGCGGAATCCAACGTCACGCTCTTGAGGCCAGCGCCACCAAGATCGACCGAGGTGTAGAAATCCACCGTGCTGTAGCTGCGCAGCGTCAGTCTCTGGGTGTTGGCCAGTTGCGCCAGCGTCGCCGCATCCAGCACAAGACCGGTAGCGCCGCCACCGAATCCGATCCGGCCACTGGCCAGCGATAGAGCAGCACCTGACAATTTCGCACTGCCGGCCACCACCGTATTCTGCGTCGCATCGATCAGCAGCGCTTTGCCACCTGCAAGCGTTACATTCGAACCGATGGTGACGACACCGCCGATTGTGGTATCGACGTTTTCGCGCAGCACCTTGACGGCGTCGCCGTTCGAGAGACGGATCAGCGCGCCGTAATCCTTGGATGGGCTCAGCAGCACATCATTCGAAGGATCGCCGTCGTTCCCGCTGCGATCGCCATAGACCGCCTTCACCTGCGGTGCCATCACCAGATCGCTGCTACTGCCCGACGTCTCGCCCCTTGCAACGATGACGCTGCCGTCATCGACACGGACAGTCGCGGTGCCGGCCAGCAGTATCTCCGGTCCGACCAGCGCAGATCCTGCATCGTTGCGCACCACGACATCGCTGGCGCTGACATCGACGAGGAGACCTCGCGCCGTGCCGCTGCGGCTGCCACCGATCAACAGACTGCCGGCGCCGAAATTGCTGAGCGATGTCGCGTCGATGACCAGATAGCCAGCGAGATCGCTGCGATCCTGCCCGGAGCCGACGATCGCGATCTTTGTCCCGGCGATATCCACCAGACCGCCGCGTCCGCCCGGGCCGGGCTGCGACAGCAACCGGCCGTCCAGCACGAGATCGCTTGTCGCCTTGAACACCACCGAGCCGCCGTCGACCGGCAGGCGTGGCGTGACCACGTCGACGCCGGTCAGTCGATACTGGCTCAGTTTGAACGTATCGGAGGCGAAGAAGTTGTTGGCATAAGCTTCATTATATTCGCTGTAGCGGCGCAGCGTGGTCCCCGACATGATCCGCCAGGACGAGCTCTGCTGCTGATAGCCACCGCCATAACTATCGGCACGGTAGCCGCCCATCACGATTGAGCCGTCCGCGAGAGTCGACGACGTCCGGACTGCCTTGCCCTCCGAGCCTTTCAGCAGCGACACGGCGTAAGCGCCCGGCAGCAGCGCGTAGCGCGCCGGCAGCAGAGTATACCAGCCCGCGGCCAGACCGCTGCCGCCAGCCAGCCAGATCCGGTCCTGGGATGCGGTGGCAAAACTGGTCGCCGGCATGATCGCGTACATGCCGGCCTGGGACAGCACATCATGCGAGCCACCGGGCCCCGCCACGCTTTCCCAGGCATAGAGATCGCCGCCGCCACGAATATCCAGCACTGAGCCCGCCGCCAGCTTCACATTCGGCGCGTTCAGCGTAATCTTCTTCTCGGGTAGCTGGCTCAGCGTTGGCGTCGGATTGCTTGTCGTCGGCGCTGTGACCGGATCCTTCCAGAATTCGTTGTTAACCAGGGTGCCATAAGGCAGTACGAGCCCGTCGCCTGAGACCGAAGTAATGCTGCCGGCGCCGAGCGTGATCGTGTCGGTGGCGACAAGCGCGATGCTGCCGAACGGCGCACGCACAACGCCGTTTTGCACGATCACCGGTGCCTGCAGGCTCAGCGAGCCGGCCGCCGACAGCGGCAGTGCCGAACTTCCATTGGGTTCGATCACCAGTTCGGTGCCAGCCTCGATCGAGGCTTGAATGCCGGTCGCGGGATAGACCTGACCGACCTTCAATTCGAGGCGACCGTCGGCTGTGAGCGAGGAACTGCGTCTCGTTGCGATGCTGGTCAACAGGCCGCCCATGCGCAATTCGCTCGCCACCAGTTCGGTTTCGGCGAAGCCGCTAAAAGCGGTCTGCGTGACGTCGATCAGGTCGGCGGTCACGACAAACTTGCCGGTACCAGCGGCGCCGGGCGATCCGGAGCCGCTCAGCAAGGCGACATAGGGTGCGGTCAAGCCAGCCGTGCCTGCACCGCTGCTGCTGATGGCGCCGGCAACCGTGATCGACTTGCCGAATGTGAGATTGATTCCAGGTCCAACCAGGAAGCCGGTGGCTTCGACGTTGAGATTAGCAAAGCCGCCATTGTTGATCGTTCCGGCAGAGACCTTGGTGACCTTGATGCTTGCCGTCGGCAACACAAGCCGCTGAGTGGCGCCGGGATCGGTATAGAAATTCTTCTCGAGCAATGCGAGCTGCGCCGCGTTTGTCTGCATAATGGACGACAAGGGTTGACTGATGCCGGTCGGCGTTGTTCCGGAATTCAGATCGACGATCGCCAACCCGCCGCCACGGGTCAAACCGCTGGTTGCCGAGTAGATCGCCGAGCGAACCGTGCCGTATCGGAACGCCGTATCGCTCCCGGAGCTATACTCGTGATAGACGTCAAGATTGGCGCGCGTATTGAGCGAGACGATCGCACCGCTATTTCGGTCGATGTACCAGATGGTCGCTGGGAGTAGCGTCTGCGTGGTTTCCTCCGGCATCGACAATACTGCGATATTGATCGTGCCACCGATCGCACCGGCACCGCCGGAATGACCGACGAAGGTGCCGTCGATCAGATCATTGGCGGCGCCACTCAGGCGGAGGTTGATGGTGCCGCCATTGCTGGCAAAAGCTGTCGTTGCAACAGTGCGGCCGACCACCAGATCGATCTCGCCGCTGGTACCCGAAACGTCGATGAGAGATCCATTTTCGATATTGGTCGCAATTCCGCTGGACAGAGCAACGCTGCCGCCATCGAGTATTTTTCCGGATCGGAGCCCGTAGCTGTCGGTCTCGATCGCCGACGCGCCGCGCGCCAGCAAGGCGGCGCCCGAGGCCAGCGTGATGTGGCCGTTGGTCGACAGACTGATGCTACCTGCCGGCGCGTCAACCGTGCCGCGTACGATGACATCGCCTGGAATGTTGGCCCCCGTGCCGGGATCAGTGGCGCCAGCAGACGTCAGGCTGATACTGCCGCCAATATCCGTGCGTAGCAGAGAGCTCGCACCAATGGTTACATTGTTTCCAGTGAGCACCAACGACGTCGGGCTGTGTGCAATGCGATCCGCCAATGGCAGCGCCGCAAGCTTGCCGATGCGTGTCATTGGTGTGCCCGAAGCATAGGACGCCAGACTGACGCCGGTGAGATCGATGCTAAGCGGCAGCTGGCTGACAATGGCGCCATCGGCAACGGTGATATCGCTGGTGGTCGTGAGCGCCAGTGAACGAAAGCCGCGATCGCCATAGAGCGACGTCGAGAGCATCAGCACCGACGGATCGGTCGCGGCAACGCCGCCGAGTTGTACCTTTGAGTCCGTATAAATGACGAGCGAGCCACCCGAGCCGGCTGCATAGCCGCGCAGGTCGAGGCGCGACAATTGCTCGCCATCGGCAACGCGCAGCGAAATAGTACCGGCATCGCCAACCTTGAGCTTCGGCTTGGTGCCGCTTCTGTCATACCAGCCACCGCCGGACACATCGAGGATGACGCCATCCGCGAACGTGCCCCAAAGCTGGATGCTGCCGCCCCTGATCACCGGCGCCGCGCCGGATGCATCATTGACCCACAGGCCGCTGACGTCGATCGACGAGCCAGCGCCAAAGGTCGCCTCTGCGCCCAGAACGACCGCACCGCCGGCGATGCGAATGCTGCCATCGACGGCGAATGTTGCAGGATAGCGGCCGCTGGAATTGGCAAGGATGGACAGGCTGGTGCCGGGCGCCAGCTCCAGCTTCTCGCCCTGCCCAAGCGAAAATCCAGACGCCACATGGATATTCAGCTTGGCGAAATTCGCCGCCGCCAGTACGCCAGAATCGAGATAGGTTACCTTTTGGTCCGGCGTGCGATTGCCCGGATCATTGGGGTCGAGAATGACCCCGGGCGTGTACCAGAGTGGGTCGAGCACCGACGTCGCGCCGAATCCCTCAGGCAGCCGCACGGGATTGCTGGCGATGACAAGATTGCCAATCAACCACGAACGATACTCATCGCCGAGACCGCCGGTCGTAAAGCTCCCGCCGCTGGCAAGCTTGCCTGATGCGCGCTGACGCTCGCCGATAACGGTGCCACCCCAGTAGCCGCCCTCGAGCACGACCGCTTCGGCGACGTTGATACGGATCGCTCCGGCGTTGCGGCCCTCGGTGTAACCCTGCTCGAAACGCCTGCTCTGGCTGCGATCGAGTACGCTGTGCCAGGTTTCGGTGAGGCGCACATCGATCTCGCCTTGCACGCGATGCACGCGCGAGAAACTGCCTGCCAGACCGACATACAGCCTGTCAGGCGTCGCATCGCCGATGTCGTAGATACGCCCATCGGCACCGCGCAGTTTTGTAGTTGTGATCCAGCCATCGGCATAGCGCACCGAACCGCCGGACACATCGAGCAACGAGCCCGCGCGGGTGATCAGCGAACCGCTCGATTTGATCGAGATCATCCCAGCCGTGGTGGACAGCTCACCCAGATTGGTCTTGCCGACGCCGATCCAGCCGGAGAAGTCGCCGAGCGGTGTACCGACCCATTTGCCCGGAGAGCCGTCGATCCAGGTGACGCCAGCCATCGGACCGTCGCCGAACAACCCGCTGACACGCTTGTCAACACTGACCGTCAGGCCGCGCAGCCAGGATTCGCGATACAAGGGCGAGTCGCGCAATTCGTTGATGCGGAATTCGCCAGTGACGGTGTTGCTCTCCATCGTCAGCAACACATCCTGAAGACCCGCGACGCTGAGATAGGCGTCCTCGCCGATATAGATGCGGCTGCCGTCGCGAATATTCTTCTCGCCGGTGATCGGCGTGTCGCCTGCCGAAGCCAGCGTGCTGGCGACGATGCTGATGGTGCCTGCCGGTGCGATGACGTTGGCCCGGGGCTCGATGTCGATATCCTTGCCGCGCAGTTCGATACGACCGGCGCTATATCGCGTCGCCAGTGACGACAGTTCAATCATACTGGTATCGCTGAGATCAGGCATCGCCGTGGTGACGCTGCCGGAGCCCAGCACCAGGCTGCCGGTCGACCAGTATTGTAGCGGCGATCCATCCGGCATCGAACTGCCATAGGCCATCATGCCCTGCCCCCAGGCCTGCAGCCGGATTGAGCCGTCGCGGTTGTTCAAGGCAGTCGAAGCCTGCAGCGCACCGTTCTGGACAATGCTTTGCGACATCAGGGTGATGTTGCCGTGATCCGCCCGCACCACACCGTCATTGACCACGCCGTAACCCACCGAGGCAGCACGCGCCGCCATTTCGGGGAGAACGATATTCCTGAGGTCTCCTGTAAATACGCCGTTGTCGTAATTGCCGAGCCCCGCCGCAGTCGCCATGTGGTAAAAGTCGAACACCCAGCGCATCGGTGCCGAAACGGCGACATCGAGACCGCGTACATTGAGCGACGACATCAGATAGACCTGCTCGCCCGCGGCCATGATCACCTGGCCGTCCGGCGCGCTGATGGTGCCGGCATTGACGACACGCGGCGCGAATATCAGTGCCTTGCCGCCGCTCTGCGTGGTGATCTGCGCACCCGCGTCGACCCGGACGTCGCCGGGAGGCGCACCGATTGCAATCGGCGCAGTTTGGCTAGGATCGTTCAGCGGCACAAACATGTTGCTGTTCTGCTGCCCGAGATAGCCGAATTGCGGCTTTCCGATGCTACTGCCCGACGGATCGTCGAAGATCATCAGCTGTTTGTTGATGCCTGCGCGGAATTGCTCGTCCGACAGGCTCAGCGAGGACGCGACGAAACTATTGACGTTGACCTGCGACGCCCCGCCGAACACGATGCCATTCTTGTTGATGACATAGACCTGTCCTTCGGCCTTGATGGTGCCAAGGATACGACTTGGCGCCAGCGATGGATCGGTGACGCGATTGAGTGCGATCCAGTTGGCGGCATCACCGCCGCCCGCCTTTTGATTGAAGTACAGATCCGTCTCGCGGCCGACATTGAAGCTCGACCAGTTGAGGATGGCCTTCTGCTCGGTCTGCTTGATCTCGACCTGGGTCCGGCCGCCGCTATTGCTCTCGGTCGGCAGATTGGCGCCTGTCCAGACACCCGGCGCCGTGCCAGCCCCCGGTGCGACGACCAACCCGCCGGATGTCAACCCATTGGGAACAAGATTGTTCTGGGTCGCGAGTGCCGAGCCGCGGGCTGCACCTTGTAAAGATCGCATGCTCTCAAGCGCCTGCGCGGCCCGCGACATCGACTCCAGCGCCTGTCTTGCGGTCGCCGACGACTGCTGCGCACTCAGCGCCGCGGCCGTCGCTGCGATCGTCGCCGGGTTCGTCGTTGTCGCACCATTCCCGAGACTTTTTGCTTCTGCCAGGGAAATAGACCCCAGCAGTGCCATGGCGCTTACGCCCGCGAGCAGCTTTCTGCCGTCGAAAGACTTGCTGGAATAGGACAGGCGCGAAACGACGGAATGAACGACCATGAGGGCTCTCTTGCTTCCAGGGCATGCGAGGCCGCGTCAGAACATGTCCGACGAAGACGACCTCGTTGCTGAGACACCCGGGGCAGGCTCCGCCCTCAATGGATTTTTATGAATGTTTCGTGTCAGCTTGTATGGTGGCGCGATCACAACCGCGCCGGCCCATCAGCTGAGAAGGATCAATCCGCCCGGCAGGGTTCGGCGGCGCACGCCGAAGCCCAGCTCGATCTGCGCCAACGCGTCATCGGGGCGGTCGATCTTGAACTGGCCATTGACCGGGCTTTGCGCCAGACTCGCATTCATCAGAACGATCCGACCGGAACGATAACGGTTCAACTCGTCGATGACTTCGGCGAGCGGCGTCATGTTGAAGATCATCAATCCGCGTTGCCAAGCCGAAACCACCACCGGGTCGATCGTCACCACATCTTCAATCGCATCGGAGCGATAATTCACCTGCTGTCGCGGCTTGAGCATGATGGTGCGGTCTGGATGTTCGACCTGAACCTCATTTGCCAGACATGTCACGCGGATCGTCGTGCCCGTATGGCGAACATCGAAATGAGCATTGACCGCCGACGTTCTGCCTGTCCCCGCCACGATGCTGAATCGCTTTGAGCTGTCACCGGGCATGGCGAATGATGCTTCGCCGGCAATCAATTCGATCGCATCCGCGGCGATGGAAATGCTGGTTCGGGCATTCATGTCGATCGACAATCCATCGGTGACGGCAATCTGGCGCCGTTCACCGGCACCGGTCCGAAAATCCGCCTGCAATTCGGAATAAGACGGCCATAGCCCCAGCGGCGGACGCGCGATCAGCACCCCGGCTGCAGAGGCAGCCAGCGCACCACCGATGAATGCGCGGCGTCCCATCAGCTTGGGGCGCTCCAACTGCGGCCGCGCGCGTGCGGCCCGTTCGTCCGCGGCCAGACTCTCACCGACAGGACCCAGGGCCTGCCAGAACTGGCTCGCGGCTGAAAACGCCGCGGCATGTGCGGGGCTCCGGCCGCACCATTGCCGCAGCGCCGCTGCATCCACAGCCGTGGCTTCCCCCGACGTCAGTCGCCTGACCCAGGCGTGGGCCTCACGATCCAGCGGCGACAATTCGCCAGCGTCCTGTTCGGTCTCGACCATCATCTCAGGCCTTCGTCCGGCCGAAGCGCGTCGCGCAATATTCCTGTGCCTGTCTCAGTTCCTTCTCGACCATGCTGGTCGAAATTCCGAAACGTTCCGCGATCTGCTGTCGGGACAAACCTTCCAGGCGCACCGCCAGGAGGATGGCGCGCTGGCGCGGCGGCAATGTCGCGATGACGCCCTTGAGCCGCAGCATGTCGGCCCTGCCCTCGAATATCTGCAACGCGTTCGGCGCATCGTCCGCGATATGAAGCAGATCTTCGACGTCGGACGCCGACAGGCGGCGATTTTCGGCACGCAGGCGATTGACGGCAATATTGAATGCCGTGCGAAACAGATAGGCCGTCGGATTCCGGATCGTGCCGGCAATCTCGGCGGCGCCAAGCCGCAGATAAGTGTCCTGAAGAGCCTCCTCCGCCCATTCCTGCGAGCCGAGACGACGCGCCAGGCGCATTTTCAGATCGCCGTAACGGTCGATCAGAAGCGTCTGCAACCCCGCTAACGCAGATACATTCTGCCTGGAGGGCAGCTCATCATCACCGAGCGAATCCGACTTCTCAACCATGGCGTTGACCGGATTCAACCGAGCGACACTCCACAGCGCCTCCTGCCGATCTTGGCAGAATGATCATCGTGAACGGCTGCGCCATCGGCGCTGGAGGTGCTTCGCCGACAACCATTCCCTGCAAGGCGCCCATAATGGCACGGTCGCGCCGCTCTGTACCGGAAGAGCCAAGCAGCCTCAGCTGCTGGATATTTCCTTCCGGGCCGATCCGAAAGCTCAGCGCAATACGATAGTCGCCGGGCCGCGCATCTACCTGTGCGCATAATGAATCATTGACCTTCGCCTGCAGTAGCCCGGAATAGCGCTGCTGCAGGGAGTCCTGCTGTGATAGCGCAGCATGGGCGATGGACGATGCTGTTCTGATCACCGGAACTTCATCTCGTGCAGGAACAATCACAAAGGCATTTGGCGCTGCATATTCAACAATGAGATTGCTGTCTTGCAACAGTAACAAGAGTGCGGCGGCAGGGGTAAACCGGCCTGCGACCGCCTTCGACATGCGCCCTATAGCAAGATTGCCGTGGTAAAGACCAACGATACCTGTCGCCGCACTGTATTTTTCCAGCGCAGACACAAGCGGCTGTGACGGAATATCGAACCAGAGTTCGGTGCCCTGCGCAGGCGTGTCCGACAGTGCCGCACTCGGGAGAATGATAGCAGTCAGGATATTGAACCAAAGAGCGAGCACCCGGAGCTGCCGTAGGGGTTTCGGGCAGACATTTCGCCTTGCCGCCTCACGCGAACACACCTCGCAACACCCCAAACCGCGCAACTTCGTTCAACCCAGCGGTCAGGCACCGCCGATCGTCCAGTACCTTACTATTGTTCTTGTGATGGATTGGTGACGCCAGGCGCAAGGCACCCTTCCCGGGCTTTGCGCGGGTCGCCTCGGCGATCTGCAAGCATCTGACAGATCGACCGTATTTTAACCTATTCAATCTACAGTTGACCGAAGACTCGTCAGAAGTTGAGTAGTTCGGCGCGACGCCGCCAGATGGAACAAGACATGCTTGCAAATCTGAGCTTGAAGGCCCGCATTACAGCAGCACTCGCAGCGTCTGCGGCAGCAACCGCCCTCGCTGTGCTTTTCGGGGCCATGTGGATCATCGGCGGCATCGTCGATCGGGCCGATCGCAGTGAACTGCAAGGCAACTACGATGCCCTGCAGTCGCGATTGATGCAGGAATCCCGCCGGGCGGCGGCCATGAGCGCCGTGGTCGCAACTATTCCAGCGGTGCAGGACGCCGTCGCACGTAACGATCGCGATGCGCTGTTGCAGTTGTTTGGACCGGGCTTTGCCCAGCTCAAGTCGGACTACGGCGTCGACCAGTTTCAATTCCATACGCCAGCGGGATTATCCCAGTTCCGGGTGCATCAGCCTGCCAAGTTCGGCGACGACCTGACCGGCTTCCGCAAGACTGTGGTCGTGGCCAACGCGACAATGAAACCCGTTGTTGGCCTGGAAGGCGGCGTGGCCGGCCTTGGCATTCGCGGTGTCGTACCTGTTGCCCAGAAAGGCAAACATCTCGGCACCGTCGAGTTCGGGCTTACCTTCGGACAGGGCTTCTTCGATGAGTTCAAGCGCGCGCGCGGCGTCGACGTCGCGTTCTATCTTGCGGGAAATGAGGGCTTCAAGACATTCGGCGGCACGCTGGGCACCACGAGTTTCTTCGACGCCGACGCCTATCGCAGCGCCACGAACGGCAGTTTCATCGTCCGGCAGGGCGAGATGAAGGCGATACCTGTGGTCGCCCTGCTGGGGCCCATCAAGGACTTCTCCGGCCAATCCATCGGCGCCGTCGAGATCGTCATGGACAACAGCGAATATACGGCGTCCATCGCGCATGCGCGTCTGCTGGTCGCCGGTATCGCGGCGATCTGTCTGGTGCTGGCTGTCGCCGGCGGCCTTCTGATTGCCCGCGGCATTTCGCGACCAATTCTTGCGATCACGCAGGCGATGCGCGAACTCGCCGAAGGAAATCTGTCGGTCGCCCTGCCGCAACATCGCGGCAAGGACGAAGTCGGCCAGATGGCGCAGGCGGTCGAGGTCTTCAAGCAGAACGCGATCCGCGTCAGCCACTTTCAGGCTGACCAGGATGCGAGCGCTGCACGCGCCGAACAGGAAAAGCGCGCGATCTTCGCCTCGCTCGCCGACAGTTTCGAGGGCAACGTCCGCAAGGTCGTCGACCACGTATCGTCGGCCGCGGCGGACATGCAGAACACGGCGCAGTCGATGTCGTCGGTGGTCGAACAGTGCCGGATCCAGTCCAACGAAGTCTCCGATGCATCCCAGTCCGCCACCGACAATGTGCAGACCGTGGCCGCAGCGTCGGAGGAACTCTCCTCCTCCATCGGCGAAATCAACCGGCAACTGGCGCAATCCTCCGCTGCGGTCGGAAAGGCCGCTGAGAGCGGACGGCGCTCCAATGCCCGCATGCAGAGTCTGGCCGCAGCGGCCCAGAAGATCGGCGAGGTCGTCGCCTTGATCAATCACATCGCCAGCCAGACCAATCTTCTGGCGCTGAATGCCACGATCGAGTCGGCGCGCGCCGGAGAAGCTGGCAAGGGATTTGCTGTCGTGGCCGGCGAGGTCAAATCGCTGGCGACGCAGACTGCCAAAGCGACCGAGGATATCCGCGCCCAGATCGCGTCGATCCAGAACGAGACCAATGCCGCCGTTGACGAGATTCAGGCCGTCTGCTCCACCATCGACGAAGTCGACAAGATTTCATCGGCCATCGCCGCAGCCATTGAAGAACAGGGTGCTGCAACCCAGGAGATCGCCCGCAACGTCAATCAGGCAGCGGCGCGTACCGACGACGTGTCTCGCAATATCTCCAGCGTAACATCAGGCATTTCCACCACCGGCTCCGCCGCGCAGGACGTGCTGGGCTCGGCGACAAAACTCGCATCGCAATCGGAAGTGCTGCGCAGCGAAGTCGACCGCTTCCTGGCGAGCATCAGGGCCGCTTAGGAAGCGACAGCGCCTAGCCGCCCTTCTTGCCGTCTGCCGCGAACTGCTTCAGGAACGCGGTGAGATCCTTGATCTCCTGCTCGTTCTTGATGCCGGCAAAGCTCATCTTGGTGCCGGGGATCTTGCCCTTCGGGTCCTTGATGTAGTCGGTGAACACCTGATCATCCCAGGTCAGGCCGGAATTCTTGTTGGCGTCGGAATAACCATAGCCCGCAACAGTGCCGGATTTGCGCCCGAACAACCCGTTCAGGATCGGCCCCACGGTGTTCTTCGCGGTCTCGCCGACCTGATGGCAAGCGCGGCACTTGTTGAAGGACTTCTCCCCGGCTGCAACATCCTGCGCCATGGCATCGGTTGTCATCAGTGCGAACGACAAAGCGAGCAGCGAAAAGCGAAACGTCATCCTGGTCAAACCTCGATTGTGATGATTGTCGTGGCGTATCCACGAAGGCGGCACGTCAAGAGTGCCGTCGCACTACTCGACCTTGGGGCCGGACTTGCCGTCAGGCGTGACGTCGATGGACATGGCCCGCCCGGTCACCTTCGGCGCCGGCCGGCAATCCTTCATGCACGGGTTCTTGTTCCAGAAATGCTTCTCGGATGTCTCGCGATCGTCTTCGAAGAATGCTGCAGCGTTCGGCATCTTGATCGACGTGAAGTTCTTCTCGTTGAGTTCGAATTTCTCGTCCTTGACGATATCGTTCATGCTGAGAATGTAGGCCGTCAGCGCATAGACCTCGTCATTGGTCAGCGACTGCGCATTGCCATAGGGCATCGCACGCTTGATGTAGTCGAACACGGTGGACAGATCGGGCCAGAACGAACCGACGGTCTTGTCAGGCCGGTCGGCCTTCAATGTCCCGGCACCGCCGGCAAGCACCGGCCATCGACCGACGCCTTGTCCGAATTCGCCGTGACAGGACGCGCATTTCTCCTGAAACAGATCATCGCCCTGCTTCACGGTGCCCTTGCCGACCGGAAGACCGCGCCCGTCCGGCCGCACATCGGTGTCCCAGGCCGCGATTTCCTCAGCCGTGGCCGCCCGTCCCAGCCCGAGCTTCCCGGTAGGCTTCGCGACCTCGCTGCCCGCCATCTGCTGGGCAGAACTCTCACCGCCGCTGCCACCGAGCAAGAGCACCGTCAATGCGAGTGCGAGAACACTAGCCGATTTCGACATTTTCAGTCTCCCCGCCCGAACGCACCAGCCAGGTCTGAATGCCGTTATTGTGGTAGATCGAATTGACGCCGCGCACCTTACGCAGCTCGTCCTTCGATGGCTGCACATAGCCGGTGGAATCGATGGCGCGGGACTGGATCATCAGCTCCTGCCCGTTCCAGTCGAAATCCACATAGAAGCGCACCACGGACTTGTCGAAGACCGGACCATCGATCCGCGCGGTCTGCCAGTTGCGCCCGCCATCCATCGAGACATCGACGCGCTTCACCGTGCCGCGGCCGGACCAGGCCAGCCCGCTCAGCACATTGCGTCCCTTGTGCTTCAATGGCGCCTGCGGCGACGGATTGGTCACCACCGACTTCGCGTCCATCACGAATGTATGCTTGCGGGAATTTCCGTCGGCCAGCAGATCCGTATATTTCGACGTCTCCTCGCGGGTCTGCCACGGCTGGTCGCCCGCCTCGATGCGGCGCAGCCACTTGACCCACAGATTGCCTTCCCAGCCAGGGATGACCGCACGCAGTGGATAGCCCTGCTCCGGCCGCAGCGCCTCGCCATTCATCGCAAAAGCGAGCATGACATCGTTCAGCGCCTTCTCGATCGGCAGCGAGCGATTCATGCCGGCGGAGTCGGCGCCTTCCAGCATCAGCCACTTGGCATTCGGCTTCAGCCCGGCTTCATCCAGCAGCACTTTCAGCGGCACGCCGGTATACATCACGTTGTGGATCATGCCGTGGGTGAACTGGCAGCCATTGAGCTGGCTACCGCGCCATTCCATGCCCGAATTGGCGGCGCATTCCAGGAAGTACACCTTGTTGACGCGCGGCATCCGCTTGATGTCGTCCATGGTGAACACCAGCGGCTTGTCGACGAGGCCATTGATCATCAGGCGATGATCCGCCGGATTGATCTCGGCCACGCCGCCATGGTGACGCTCGAAGCACAAACCGGACGGGGTGATGATGCCGTCGAGGTCGTGCAGGGGCGTGAAGTTGACCGAGGATTCCGCCGACGCGGTCAGCCAGGGAACGTCGCGCCGGATCACATTCTTTTCGAATTTCGACGGCACGCCGTAAGGATGCTTGTCGACGCCGTCGCCGAGATACCGCTGCCAGTCCTGTACGTCGGTGATGAGCGCTTCGGATTTCGCCGCCTCACCCGCAAGCGCAGGCATCGCTGACAATGCCGCACCTGCACCGGCCAGAGCTGCCGCGCCAAGGAAGCGACGGCGATTGAGCGTTTCCATTGAGGTTCGATCAGTCATGCGACAAGCTTTCGTATCTCTGCAATGCGACGGCCAGCGATCAGGCCCCGGTCACCTTGACGGCGGTGTTGGGTTCGATCTTCACGGTCGACACCTTCGCCACATGGGCCGCGACCACGTCCCAGATCGGCGGCCCCTGCGTGTTCTCGTTGATGCTGGCCCAGCCCGAAACCGTGTAGGTCTTACCGGCCTCGATCGGCTTGCCGGACTTCAGGTGAGTCATCCCGGAAATGCGCGATCCCATCGGCTTGGACACATCGATCGCGTAGCCCATGCCGCCCATGCGGACCATGTCGCCACCACCCTGGAAATACGGATCGGGATGGAAGATGTTGTCGGCGACGTCCTCCAGCACTTCCTTGATCTGGGTGCCGGTCATCTGGTTGCGATAGCAGTTCGGATAGGTGATCGCGGTGGCGTTGGTGATCTGCTCCCAGGTGATCGCATCGCCAGGGATCAGCGTGCCGCCCCAGCGGAAGCCCGGCGACAGCACGATCTCCGCATCGCGCTCCGCCATCATGGCGTTGCAGATCAGATCGTCGAAGGTGCCGTTGAAATTGCCGCGGCGATACAGCAGCGAATCCGTCTTGCCGATCTCGCGCGCCAGATCTTTGGCGAAAGGCGCCCTCACCTTCTCGACCAGCGCCGTCATCGCCGGATCGGGTTTGATCGCATCGGCAAACACCGGCATCAGCTTGAAGCGGACATCCGAGACCTTCTTGTCCTTCACCTCGATATCGAGGCGCGACACGAACTTGCCGTGCGAGCCGGTCGCGACCAGCACCGTATTGCCGACCTTGATCAGGCCGGGCATGGCGTCATGGGTGTGCGCCGTGAGGATAACGTCGAGCCCCTTCACGCGGCCGGCGAGTTTGCGATCGACGTCGAAGCCGTTATGCGAGAGCAGCACGACGATGGAGGCACCGGCGGCGCGGGCTTCATCGACCTGCTTCTGGATATCCTCCTCGCGAATGCCGAATTCCCAGTTCGGGAACATCCAGCGCGGATTGGCGACGGCCGTGCGCGGCAGTGCCTGACCGATCACGGCGATAGTTGCGCCGCCGCGCTCGAACATCTTGCGCGCCTCGAACACCGGCTCCTGCCATTCGTTGTCGCGAATGTTCTGAGCGAGAAACGCGAAGGGTGCGCTATCGGCGATCTGCTTGACGCGCTCGGCGCCATAGGTGAATTCCCAATGGCCGACCATGGCATCCAGCTTCAGGGCCGACATCACATCGACCATGTCCTGCGCCTTGGTCTGCAGTGACGTCCAGCTACCCTGCCAGCTATCGCCACCATCCAGCAGCAGCACCTTGTCGTCGCCGCGCTCGGCGCGCACGGCGCCGATCAGCGTCGCGATGCGATCCATGCCGCCCATGCGGCCATAGTTTTTCGCAAGCGCGACGAAGTCATCGGCGGTGAGCGCGAAAGCATCGGCCGAGCCCGCCGCGATCTTGAAGTAGTTGCGAAACTCGGCATCCGTGAGATGCGGCGGCATGCCCTTCACTTCGCCGACGCCGAGATTGACCGACGGTTCGCGGAAATGCAGCGGCATCAGTTGCGCATGGGTATCGGCGACATAGAGGATCGTCACCGTGCCCAGCGGATCGAACCGCAGGATATCGGCCTGTGTCAGGCGTTGCTGGGCAGCAGCCCGACCCAGTGGGCCAAGGCCGCCACCGATCGTCAGCGCAGACGCAGCCGCCGTCGCTTGCAGGAAATCCCGCCTCGATATCATGATCCACCTATGATCCCTTCCGGTATGGAAGGGTGAATGTTCAGAAGAACGTCAGATCCAGGGTCTGCAATTCCAGGATCTGCGATTCAAAGCCTGCAATCCGTCAGGCCACGGTCAGCTTGTTGGTCGCGACATAGTCGGAGCCATCGTCATCCTTCCAGGTGAAGGTGAACTCGCCGGACTCCGTCGCCTTGTAGAAAAACGACTGATAGGGATTGGCCGAGATGGCGGGATTCCAGTCGGCCTCGAACACCGTCTTGCCGTTGAAGGCGGCAGTGAACTTGTTGATGATCTTGCGCGGCACGACCTTGCCGGACGCATCCTTGCGCTGGCCGGATTCCATTTCGTGAGAAATCAGCGTCTTGATCTCGATCAGCTCGCCCGGCTTGGCCTGGGTCGGAACGCGAACGCGCGGGGTTGGTTTGGTTGCCATGGGAAAGTCCTCGCCTGATAAATCTGTTCTGTGAACGCCGCGCGACTAGCCGCCGCAGCCGCCGATCGTGACTTTCACATTAGCCTTCGCCATGTGCAGCTTGCCGTTGGACATTTCGGCGATGCAGACGATGTTCTGTGTTTCCGCAAGACGCATGCGGGTCGATGCCGAGGCCTTGCCGCAAGCCGGCGTGAACCGGTAGCTGACGACGGCCGGCAACGGATTGCCCTCGGCGAACACATGCACCGACTTCACATAGTCGGCGTCGGTCATCGGGCTTTCGACATCGACATTGACCGGGACAACGAGACCGTTCTCGGCAATCTCGGGCACGTCGAGCTTGATCTTGCCGCTTTCGAATTTCTTGTCGCCGTACAGTTTCTTGATTTCGGCGGCGACGGCCTGCTCGTCGGCCAGCGACAGTCTGGGAGCGAGGATTGCTGCGAGACCGGCGATCGCGGCCATGGCCAGCGTTTCGCGACGGGTTTTCTCGACCGACTTCAGAACCATGGGTGTATCCTCCTGCGGGATTTGGACAATCCCTTTACAATAGTATCGCTTGACGATTCCAAGTCTGATCTATCTTATCTGGGACATATCATTATATTCTTTTTTTTGAATGTAAAGATCTGAAATGCACAAGTGCCGCAGAGACGGCGATGTGGAGGGGACAAATGAGGAAGACCGCCATCCGGTCAGCAGCAGCGGCCATTCTGGTACTCTGCGCGGGCACCTTCGCCATTCATGCCCAGGACGCCAGCGAGAAAGAGATCGAGCGTTATCGCGAGATGATCTCCGACCCGATGTCCAATCCCGGCTATCTCGCCGTCGACCGCGGCGAAGCGCTGTGGGGCGAAGCCCGCGGCACCAAGAACGTATCGCTGGAAACCTGCAATCTCGGTCTCGGCGCCGGTAAACTCGAAGGCGCCTTCGCGCAATTGCCGCGCTACTTCGCAGATGCCGACCGGGTCATGGACCTCGAACAGCGCCTGTTGTGGTGCATGCAGAACATTCAGGGCCTCGATACCAAGGATGTCATCGCGCGTCGCTTCTCGGGTCCGGGCCGTGCATCCGACATGGAAGACCTCGTCGCTTTCATCGCCAACAAGTCGAACGGCATGAAGATCGACATTCCGCTGAGCCATCCCAAGGAGCAGGAGATGGCGGCCGTCGGCGAAGCGCTGTTCTATCGTCGCGGCGGCGTCAACGATTTCTCCTGCGCGACTTGCCATGCCGACGAAGGCAAGCGCATCCGGCTGCAGGGGCTGCCGAACTTCTCCAAGCCCGGCAAGCCGGCGCAGGAAACCATGGGCGGCTGGCCGACCTATCGCGTCTCGCAGGGCGCGCTGCGCACCATGCAGCATCGGTTGTGGGACTGCTTCCGCCAGCAACGCTGGCCCGTGCCGGAATACGGCTCGGACGTCATCACCGCCCTCACCTCTTTCCTGCAGAAACAAGCGGTGGCCGGCGAACTCAACGTTCCGTCGATCAAGCGATAAGGAGCCCGGAATGAAACGCGTTTTGACACTCGCCGCGCTCGTTCTCGCAGCAGGCTTCTCGATGACGGCCGCATCAGCGCAAACCGCCAAGGCGCCGGATCCGGCTCTCGTCGATGCCTATATGAAATCGACCTTCGGCAAGGCGCCGCCGGAGTGGCAGGCGCGCATCGAGCCGGATGAGACGCTGAAGACCTGCAACGCCTATCATAATGAAGTGCCCAGCGCCGAGGCCGAGAAGATCACCGCGCGCGAACTGGCGCGGGTGGTGTATCCCGCCGATGGCAAATTCCTCGGCAACTGGAAGGAAGGCGCGAAGATCGCCAATAACGGTCGCGGCGGCCAGTTCTCGGATCCGCCTGACACCGTCAGCGGCGGCAACTGCTATGCCTGCCACCAGATGGAGCAGAAGGAAGTCAGCTACGGCACGCTCGGGCCGAGCCTGACCAATTACGGCAAGGATCGCAAATACGATCCGCAGGAAATCAAGAACGCCTTCACCAAGGTCTACGACTCGCAAGCCGTATTCGCCTGCTCGAACATGCCGCGCTTCGGCATCAACAAGGTGCTGAGCGAGCAGCAGATCAAGGATATCGTGGCTTTCCTGTTCGACCCGGAATCGCCGGTGAACAAGTAACGCGAACCGGGAGTGAATCGACATGACGAAGAGAAACGTGTGGTTTGCCGTCGTCCTGTCGATGTTCACATCGTCTGCAGCAAGGGCCGAGGAAGCCGTCGTCAGCTACAAGTCCCTCGGACTTGAGCTGGCGCTCGACGCTGCGCGTGCGGCGCTGAAGGAGTGCCAGAAGCGCGGCTATCAGGTTGCCGTTGCCGTGGTCGATCGCTTCGGTACACCGCAAGTCCTGCTGCGCGATCGCTTTGCCGGGCCGCACACGCCACCGACAGCAACCGGCAAGGCATGGACTTCGGCGACCTTCCGCAACAGCACGACCGAACTCAATGCGATCAGCCAGCCCGGCATGATGCAGGCCGGGCTGCGCAACCTGCCAAATGTGGTGATCATCGGTGGTGGCATGATGATCGAAGGCGGCGGTTCGATGCTGGGCGCCATCGGCGTCTCGGGCGCGCCCGGCGGCGATGCCGACGAGGCCTGCGCCAAGGCGGGCATTGCCGCGATCCAGGACAAGCTCGACTTCTGAGCGCGCCTTTATCGGCGAAGCCGCGTCGCGGCTACGCCTGCTTCTTCAGCCACTCCGGAAATGGCGCTGTCTCATAGCCCTTCTGGCGCACGTAACGGAACATCGCGAGAAACTCCACGGGCTCCAGCAGCCCGGGCATGCGCGCGACTTCCCGCGCCTGCCCGCTTTTCGCAGCCAGCCCCGCGACGCTCTCCGGAAAGAACTGGATCGTCGGGGTGAAGCGAATGCCATAGGCCTCGCCAAAGGCCTTCTCGCCGCGCTTGCGGCCGTCGAAATCCGTCACCTCTCGTGCGCCGATATGATTGAGATGCAGGATCTCGAAATTGTCGCGGATATAGGTCTCGATCTTAGTATCGGTCATGTAGCTTTCATGCATGCGCTTGCAGGCCGGGCAGCCCTTCAGCCCCCACATGATGGCGAAGCGCTTGCCCTTGGCGGTCGCGCCCGCCAGATCCTCGGAGAGATCGAGGAAGCTCTCCAGATACCAGTCCATCTGGTAGAGCCCGTCATCGCCGAGCGTCGCTTTCGCAGATGCCGGCGCCGTCCGTAGTCCGACCATGCCGATACCGAGCGCCGCGAGCGCGTGCCGTCTGGTGATCACGCCAGTTACCTCAGACATTCGAACCTCCCTGTCCGCATCATCCGATCGTGCCAAAGGCCGGAAAGGTCTCCAGCAACCAACCTGAAATGCGCGGCATCGCGCCAGTCAAAAACAGAACGCCGGTCAGGACAAGACCGGCACCGATCACCTTCTCGATAGCCAGCATATGCTGACGCAGCCGCGCCATCAGACGCATGAACGGCCCGGAAAACAGCGAGGCCAGCATGAAGGGAATTCCAATCCCCATCGCATAGGCCGCAAGCAAAAGCGCGCCCTGTGCCGGCGCACCTTCAGCGCCTGCGACCATCAGAATGGCGGCGAGCACCGGACCCACGCAGGGCGTCCAGCCGAAAGCAAAAGCGAGTCCCACCAGATAGGCGCCAAGGAAACCGGCAGGCTTGCGCACCGCCTGAAAGCGCGCTTCGCGAAACAACAGCCCGATCCTGAAGATGCCGAGAAAGTGCAGCCCGAGAATGACGATCAGCAGACCGGCGATGATGCCCAGTGTCTCGAAATGCGCCGTGATCGCCTTGCCGATCAGCGATGCCGATGCGCCCAAGGCGACGAAGACCGTCGCAAACCCCAATACGAACGCAAAGGACAATGCGACCACGCGCGTGTTCGGGCGCCAGCCGTCCTGCCCACCGCGATCGTCGAGTTCATCCAGGCTGACGCCTGCCAGAAAGCAGAGATAGGGCGGCACCAGCGGCAGGACGCATGGCGACAGGAACGACAACAGCCCTGCGCCCAGCGCACCAAGGAACGAAATTGAGGACACCACGGCGGATCCGGTTCTGGCATAAATATTCGAATTCGTGTATATGTAGCACATGACGCGGAAATTGCCTCTGAAAACCTCGTTGATCGCAACTTTGTTGGTGATGACCGCGGCGCTGTCGCCGCGCATCGCCGATGCGTCCGAACTACTGATGTTCGAGCGCGACGGCTGCGTCTGGTGCGCGCGCTGGAATCGCGAAATCGCTCCGGTCTACGACAAGACCGACGAAGCCAGACTTCTTCCATTGCGCCGCATCGATATGGATCGCGACAAATCGCCGGGCGTCGCACTGGCGTCGCCGGTGCGTTTCACACCGACCTTTCTGATCGTGGACAACGGCCGCGAGATTGGCCGCATCACCGGCTACATGAACGATGAATCCTTCTGGAGCCTGCTCGGGAAGTATGCCGCCAGACTGACCAGCTCACAGCCCAACGCCAATCGTTCCTGATCCTCTTCAAACATTCGCGGGATACGCGCGCTGCCATGGCCTCCATCATTCCATCCGAACTCGAAGACGAACTGCGCGACGGTGCGGAATATTCGCCCGAACTCGACCAGTTGATGCGCAAGGCCCGCAAAGCCAGCAATTTCCTGAAAGCGATCTCGCACGAGAACCGCCTGCTGCTGCTGTGCCTGCTGGCGGAGCGGGAACGGTCGGTGTCCGAACTGGAAAACATCCTGTCGCTGCGGCAGTCAGCGGTGTCACAGCAACTCGCGCGTCTGCGCTACGACGGCATGGTGGAGACCCGCCGCGACGGCAAGACGATCTATTACAGCCTGGCCAATGACGACGTGCGAAGCGTCATCTCGGTCATCTACGATATTTTCTGCGCCACACCGGCGCCGACCAAGAAAAAATAACGCCGCCGATCCGGCAGGCGGAGGAGCGCGGCCCGTAAGGCCAGCGCACCTCACATCGGGAGGAAACCCATGCAGAACATGTCTGCCTGGTTATCGGCGCTGGCTGGCTTTGCCATCGGCGTTGCTGCGGGATTTGCCGTGCGACGTGCGCGCCTTTGCACGTTTGGTGCGATTGAAGACGCGTTGATGGGCGGTGACAACCGTCGCCTCAAGATTTTCGGTCTGTCGCTCGGCGTCGCCATGCTTGGCACCCAGGCCCTGATCCTGTCCGGCTTTCTCGCGCCCGAACACACCACTTACGTTCCCACTGCACTGCCCCTCATTGCCATCGTCATCGGCAGCATCATGTTCGGCGCCGGCATGGCGATGGTCGGCACTTGCGGCTTCGGCTCGCTGGTCCGGCTCGGCACCGGCGATCTCAGGAGCCTGATCGTGATCCTCGTGCTGGGCGCGACGGCCTACGCGACCTTGCGCGGATTGTTCGCCGATCTTCGCATTGGCGTGCTTGAGCAGCTGTCGATCCGCATGCCGGACGGCATACGCTCCGACTTTGCATCGCTGCTGACGCAAGCGACCGGCCGCGATCTGCGCGTGCCGCTTGCCATCATTGTCGGCACCGGCCTCTGCTGGCTGGCGCTCGGCGACAAACGCCTGCGCCGCGCGCCGCGCTTGCTCACTGCCGGTGTCGCCCTCGGATTGCTCACGATTGCCGGCTGGATCGTCACGGTAGGATTGAACGACGATTTCGCGGGCCCGCCGCGCCCGCAAAGCCTGACATTCGTGTCGACGATCGGAAAAGCACTGTATGCCGGCGTTCTGAATGTCGCGAACTTCGCCGATTTCGGCGTCGGCAGCGTGTTCGGCGTCATTGCCGGCGCATGGGCCGCAGCATGGTTCGCGGCCGAACTGCGATGGGAAGCCTTCGACGACGATCACGAAATGCGCCGCCATCTCATTGGCGCCTGCCTGATGGGTATCGGCGGCATCCTGGCCGGCGGCTGCACCATCGGTCAGGGCATCACTGCGGGATCGATGCTGGCGCTGTCCTGGCCGATTGCCGTCGGCGGCATGGTGCTCGGCGCGCGGATCGGCATTGCAATCCTGGTCGATGGCTCGCCGCGCGACCTCATCCATCGCAATTGGATGCTGCTCGCGCGGAAAGCGCCGCCATCTAAGTAGACGCGTTAAGGCTTCAGATAGCTCCAGCCGGCTTCCTGCAATTCGATCAGCCTGACGGCACCCGATGGCACGACCGATGCCTCGGATACGACGCTGATCGCCTTGCCTTCACGCTTCTCCATGCCCTCTTTGGTATTTCCGCAGGCGATGAATTTGACGCTGGAGGGGAAGCTGGCATCGACGATCTGCTTGATGCGGTCCTTCACCGGCGAGGTGTCGTCGCGCAGCATGTGCAGACCCGGCCCATAAGTGACAATCTCGATCTGAACGTCCTCGCCCTTGGCCTTGTAGAACTCCATAACATTGGTCGCATTGTTCAAGGCCAGATTCATCAAAGCGGGATCGTTCTGATTGACCTGAATGGCGACGCGATGCTCCTTCGAGCCCGCGGCATGAGCGGACGACGCGACCAGCGCAAACAGGACGGCTCCGGCAATTGATTTCAACAATGATCGCATCTCAAAACTCCTTTTCTGGGATGTATAATTTCAGGGGCGCACGATCGTGAAACCGCGCTCTGCCAAATCCAGCAAATGGCCGACGCCGACCTGCACTTCCACCGCATGCGGATTGATCTTCGGCCGCTTGCCGGTGTCGCGCTCGATCGTGTCCAGCGTATTGCCGCAGACGCTGAAACGCACGCCCTGGGTCACCAGACTGTCGACCAGCGCACGATGTTCATTGGTGTCGCGCAGCAGATCGATGCCGGGGCCGAAAGTGACCACCTCGACCGCCACCTTGTCAGGCCCATAGGCCTTCAGGAGATTGCTGGCAACGCTGAGAACGAGGCGTTCTTTCTTCGGATCGGAATCGGAGAGCTGCAATGCGATGAAATGCTCGGCAAAGGGCTTGTCCGGCGCGGCATCCTGTTTGGCTGGCCGTGTCTGTGCAGCGAGCGGCGGCGTCGCACATAACACCAGCGCAAGAACCGACAGACAGAAAAGCAGTCCTCGCTTAGTCATCGCGCACAAAACCTCTGACGATCAGAGGATTGATTAGCAATCACCCCGCGCCGGCGCAATCAAACTCACGACGCGTATGTGGAGGCTCTTATTGCGCCGCAAACGCCGGACGCAGCGCCAGCCCGCGGATCGCAACTGCAGCGCCCGCAAAGATGCCGGCAACGGCCACAAAGGACGGCAGCGCGAGCGTCGACAGGCCAGTCAGCCCCTGCCCGATCGAGCAGCCATAGGCCATCGCGCCGCCGATCCCCATCAGCGCCGCGCCAGCCATCGAGCGGCCGGTATGACGCGCAGATGAATAGCCCTCGAATTCGAAGCGTCCGGTCAGCAGCGCGGTCAGCAAACTGCCAACGAACACACCCGCCACCAGCGCAATGCCGAAATTCAGCGTCATGCCAGTCGACAGCATGATGTATTGCAGCGTATCGGCAGCCGGCGACACGAATGTGAGCGACGCCACCGGAATCGGATCGAACTCATCGGCGCCAAGCCAGCCGGTGGCCAGCCAGCCCGCGATCACCAGCAGGCCCATCACCAATCCCGCCACGAGCTGCCCCGGCGAACGACGAAGCTCGCGATGCGACAATGCGAAGACGAGGAGCGCACCGCCGACGATCAGCGTTGCCGCGATACGCGCACTCGCTTCGTGCAGACCGAGCGTGCCGAGCAGCGACGGCACCGAATTCGCACCCGGCGTCATCTGCGTCCATTGCAGGATCGACAGCCGCATCGGTGCGAGCAAGCCTTTCAAGGTCATCTGCGCCGTGACGCCGATGATCGCGATCACGACCAGCGACCGCAGATTTCCCTTGCCGAGCAACACCAGCGCACGGGATGCGCAACCATTCGACAGAACCATACCGAGGCCGAACAACAGTCCGCCGACAAAGATCAACGGCGCCGAGAATGACGGCTGCAGATAAAGCGACTTCGCGATCTCGACCACGCCGGTGCCGGCGATGAACTGCGTGCCGAACACGGCAACGGCAACCGCCAGCGCATAGCTTCGGATCTTTCGTCCGTCGTCATGCGCCCACCAGTCGCGCAGGCTGCTCATGAGGCAAAAACCGCTCAGCAGGCCGACTACGCCGAAAACGGCGCCAATCGCAAAACCCGCGACAACCGGGAGCGCAAACATCGCATGATCCGAACGTAATTTGAGGTGATGACGCCGGATTACTACTGGCAGTTTCAGAACCGGTCCAGTTGGCGCATGATTTAAGGAGGAAATCCCAAGAAAAACAACAGAAGAGAAATATTATTCTATATCGTCGCCGAATGTCAGCAAATGTGTGTCACGCAGCCGAATGCATGAACCTCATATTGCGGGCACACGCGTTTCGCCGTCGCATCGTCGATGTATCAGGCTACTCCCCGCCGAGCCCCAGCCTGTTCGGCATCCGCTTTTCGATGTTGAACTTGAGCAGCGCCGCCGAGCGGAAAATTCCGTGGGCGAATTTGCCGTAGGGCAGCGTGAGGAACAGCGCCATCACGGTGCCGAGATGGATCGCGAGCCACAGCGCCATGAAGCGGGTGTCGCGCAAGAGCAGCAGCGCGAAGCCGGTCACGCTGACCAGCAGCAGCAGCATAATGAAGCCGCGATCCATGGCGTTCTGCTCGACGTCGGCGCGCAGCGCAGCGCGCTTCATGTTGAGCCACAGCAGACCGATCGGCCCTATGATGAGACCGATACCGCCGAGCGAGCCGAGAATGACCGGCGCACTGATGAACGCGTAGGGCGCGTGGAGATTCCACAGATAGTGATACAGCGTCGCCACGCAGGTCGCCGCGAAGCAGAGCAGGAAGCCGTAGAGCGTGAAGTGGTGGAAGCGCCGACGCCACGGCGTGAAAGCATCGTCATCCTCGTTGCAGCCGTCGCCATGGCCGCCGCCGAGATAGCGCAAGCGCGCGACGTCATGAACGGCTTCCGCGACCGCAGGCATGCGCGCCTGCGCAGCCGCCTTGATATCGGCGGGGTTGCCGTCCTTCGTCGGCGAGACCTCGCGCCAGAATCTGGCGACGCCGATGGCCAGCGCCAGCATCGCGAACAGAAACACCACGCCGAACAGCAACGCCAGGAAGTTGTGCGGGAAGATCGCGTAGAAATTGCCGGCCAATGGCGCGTGGATCAGACGTCCGTTCATTGCAATCGCGAGGATCATGAACAGCGCGAGACCGCCGGACAGCGCAAAGGCGACCGTCAGCCCCGCACGCTCATAGAGGCAACCGAAAGCAAGCGGCCACGCATAGTCCTGATAGGTGCGTACGCGCACCTTGGCCATCGCCTGCGGGACATTGACCGCGAATTCATGCGGCGGCGCATACTGGCAGGCATAGAGGCAGGAGCCGCAATTGTGGCAGAGATTCGCCAGATAATGCGTATCGGCCGCATTGAATTCGAGCCGGCGCGTCATCGCGGGGAATACGGCGCAAAAGCCTTCGCAATAACGGCAGGCGTTGCAGATCTGCATGACGCGCGCGATCTCGGCCTCGCCGGTGGTCAGTGCATCCGCGAAATTCACGCCACCTTCGCAGGCGCCGCCGGATACGGGCGCAGTCAGTTCAGTGACCGGCAGCATAGGCCAGCTCCTCTTTAAACGTAGGATGGACGTGCCCGGTGACGGCCGCGGCGTTGACGCCAGCGATGCGGCCGAACGCCGTGCCGATGCTCATGCCGACGCCGGCCGTATAGCCCTTGCCAAGCACGTTGCCGGCGACCATCTCGCCGGCGGCGAACAGGTTGCTGCTGGCGACGCCGTTAAAACGACAGGCCGCGGTGTCATCGGTCTTCATGCCCAGATAGGTGAAGGTGATGCCGGGCTTGAGCGGATAGGCATAGAATGGCGGCGTATCGATCACGCGCGCCCAGTGGGTCTTGGCCGGAGCAAGGCCTTCCGTGCGGCAATCATCCAATGCGGTGTGATCGAAAGTGCCGGGACGACACGCCGCATTATAGGCCGACAGGGTCTCGACGAATATCGCGGGATCAACGCCGATCTTGACCGCGAGTTCTTCCAGCGTATTCGCCTTGGTGCCGTCGAACACCGGCGGCATGAAACGGCCGATGGCCTTCTGGTCGATGATCGACCACGCGGTCTGGCCGGGCTGCTGCGCGACGAGACGCCCCCAGATGGCGTAGCGCTTCGGCCAGAAGTCCTCGCCCTCGTTATAGAATCGCTTTGCCTCGCGATTGACGACGACGCCGAGCGACACGCAATCGATGCGCGTGCAGATGCCACCGTCATAAAGCGGCGCGCGAGCGTCGATGGCGACGCAATGCGCCTGGGTCGGGTCGCCGATGCTATCGGCGCCGGCATCGATCATGAATTTGAGCAGCACGCCCTGATTGAAGCGGGTGCCGCGGATCAGGAAATTCTCCGCGGTCCATTCGCCGCGCTCGTTCTGCCCCCAGGCCTCGCGCTGCCATTCCAGATTGGATTCGAAACCGCCGCAGCCGAGCACGCAGCTTTTTGCAGTGATGCGCTCGCCCGACTCGGTGATCGCTGCGACGAACTCCCCGTCCCTGAGTTCAAGGCTTTTCACCGGCGTATCGTAACGGATCTCGACGCCGAGCGCCTCGGCACTGCGGTAATAGGCATTCACCAGCGCCTTGCCGCCACCCATGAAGAAGGCGTTGGTGCGTGCCACATGCAGCGCGCCGGACAAAGGTGGCTGGAAATGCACGCCGTGCTTGCGCATCCATGGCCGGCAACGCGAGGAATGGCGGATCACCATCCGCGCCAGCGGCTCGTCGGTCAATCCACCCGTGACCTTCAGGAGATCCTGCCAATACTCTTCTTCGGGATAGGCCTCGACCAGCACATCCTGCGGTTCGTCATGCATGCAGCGCAGGTTACGCACATGCATCGAATTGCCGCCGCGCCATTCCTTTGGTGCAGACTCGAGCATCAGCACCGACGCCCCTGCCTCGCGCGCCATCAGCGCCGAACACAGAGCCGCATTGCCGCCGCCGATGACGAGCACGTCAGGCATCGCTGGAGTCGTCACCATGGATCAGGCCATTCCTGCGCAGCTTCGTGCTGCGCGCAAAAGTGTCAGCGTCGATAGGCCGGCCATTCGCCACCCAGATTTTTCGTAAGCGCCTCGGCAACCGGGCCGAGCACACGTTTCATCTCGGCGATCTCTGCCTCACCGAAGCGCTCCCGCGGCCCCGACAGCGAGATCACACCGACCAGCATGCCGCGCGGGCCGAACACAGGTGCAGCCACCGCCGCGCAGCTCGGATCGCGTTCGCCGAGCGAGACATCAAAACCAGTGGTTCGAATAGCGTCGTAGCGTTGGCCGGTGCTGCCAGCGTAAGCGAGAATGATATGTCCGGCTGCGCCGCGCAGCAGCGCGTAACTGTGACCGGCCTCGACGCGGTCGAGTGTCGCGTGTCGCGAATTGACCCGAAACAGGCAGACGCGGTTGTCCGCATCCTGCCGCACATGGAATGACGCACTCTCGGTGCCGCGATCAACCAGTTCCTGCAGCGCCGGAAGGACATGATGCCCGAGCGCATTCTTGCGTGTGAAGGCGACGCCGAGGCGAAACGCGGTCGGCCCGAGATCGTAGCTGCCGTCCGGCAAACGCGTGACATAGCCAGTCGGGATCAGCGATCCCAGCAGGCGCAGGATGGTGCTCTTGTAGAAGCCCGTACGCACCGCGAGTTCGGCCAGCGTCATCGGCTGGTCGGCGGTTTCCAGCGCGGCGACGATCGACAGCGCCCGCTCGACGGCGGCGACGCCCTCGCCGGTTTCACGCACCGAGGATTCCGTCGTCGCAGATTTGGTCGCGGGCTTCTTCATGGGGCTTCCGATCAGCTCGTGCGCGATGCCTTGATAACGCGCGCCACAACCGGCCAGTAGAGGTCGCCATCACCGGCGTCAATCGCCTCGCCAAGGAGCTTGTCGGCAAGTTCCGCCCCCTGCAGCTTGATATCAACCGATTTGGCAAGATCGAGCGCGTAGGAGATGTCCTTGCGGGCGTATTCGGTCGAGAAGGCCCGCTCCGGGAAGGTGTCGGGCAGCATCGCCTTCATGCCGTGGTTGCGCAGCGCAAAACTGTCAGCCGAGCCCTTGGCGAGCGTCTCGAACACCAGCTTGGGGTCGAGCCCGGCACGCTTCGCCGTCTCCAGCGCCTCGCCGAGCGCGACGACGGTCTCCATCAGCACCATATTGTTGAGGATCTTCACCACCTGCCCGGCGCCGATATCGCCGCAATGGGTAATGTCGGTCGCAAAGGTCGCGATCAGCGGCTGCAGTTTCTTGAAGATCGCCGGATCGGCACCGACCATGACGCTCAGTGTGCCTTCTTCCGCCGCCTGCCTTGTGCGGGCGATCGGCGCATCGGCATAGTGTGCGCCCTTCGCGGCGAAGCGCTTGGCGAGCTCGCGGCTGGCTTCCACCGGCGAGGTGCCGAGGTCGACGATGGTGTGGCGCGCATCGGCATGCGCCAGCAAACCGTCATCACCCTCGCACACCGCCTGAACATGCTTGCCGCTCGGCAGCGCCATGAAGATGACGTCGCACTGCTTGGCGAGTTCGGCCAGCGACGTCGCGCGCTTAACGCCCGCTTCGGCAAGACGCGCGAGCGGCGCATCGGCGCGGTCGAAGCCGTAGACCGGCACGCCCGACTTGCGGGCCAGATTGCGGCACATCGGCTCGCCCATCACACCAAGACCGATGAATCCAATGGCAATCGTCATGCCGCGTTCCTTTTCATTCCAGATCGAGATCAGAGGGCGGACGCGGCATGACCGCGTCCGCGGGATGTTGAACCGTTCAGCCCTTGACAAGCGGGCAGTTGCCTTCGCTCATCGGGCGGAAAGCCTGTTCGCCGGGCGAAGTCGTGACGACCTTGTAGTAGTCGTATTTGTACTTCGATTCTTCCGGCTTCTTCACCTGCACCAGATACATGTTGTGCAGCACACGGCCATCGGGACGCACGGTAACGTCCTTGTTGTACATGTCGTTGACCTTCATCTCGTGCATCTTCCTGGCAACGACGGCGGGGTCCTTGGTGCCAGCGGCCTTCACGGCTGCAAGATAATGATGCACGCCGCTATAGACGCCGGCCTGCACCATGCTGGGGACCTTGTTGTTGGTCAGCGCGAAGTAACGCTTGGTCCAGGCGCGGGTCTCGTCGTTCAGGTCCCAGTAAAACGAGGTCGTGACCTGCAGGCCCTGCGTCGCCTTGAGACCGAGCGCGTTGACGTCGGTAATGAAGACAAGAAGACCGGCAAGCTGCTGGCCGCTCTCGACGATGCCGAATTCGCCGGCCTGCTTGATGGCGGTCTGCACGTCAGCGCCCGACGTGGCCAAGCCGACGACCTTGGCCTTGGAGCCCTGCGCCTGCAACAGGAACGAGGCCATGTCGGTGGTGCCCAGCGGATGCGCGGATGAGCCGATCACCTTGCCGCCAGCCCCCTCGATGAACTTCGTCGCATCCCGCTGCAAGGCGTGTCCAAAGGCATAGTCGGCGGAGATGAAATACCAGGTGTTGCCCCCGGCCTTGGTGATGGCCTCAGAAGTCAGCTTCGACAGCGCATAGGTGTCATAGTTGAAGTGAAACGAGACCGGCGAACAGGCCTTGCCGGTGAAGTCCGATGAGCCCGGGCCGCTGATGGTGAAGATCTTGTTCTTCTGCTTGGCAACTTCGAGGATCGCAAAGCCGGCCGACGAAGCCGCGCCATCCGCAATCATATCGACGTTCTCGGTGTCGAACCAGCGGCGCGCAGTAGCCGCGGCGACGTCAGGCTTGTTCTGGTGATCGGCGGTGACCACCTCGATCTTCTGGCCGTTGATCTCACCGCCGAAATCTTCCGCCGCGAGTTTGGCGGCCGCCACCGAGCCGACGCCGCCGTTGTCGGCGAACACGCCGGACTGATCGTTCAGCACGCCGATCTTGATGGTCTCGGCCGCACTGGCGACCTGCGCCGACAGCACGAGTACGGCGGATAGATAAAGACTTGTCGTAAATGCCCCGGTTGTCATGCGATGCCCTCTCCTCAGATTTTCTGTTGTTGGATTTTCTCAAGCACCGGCGCGATGTAACGCCGGAATTGCGCGGGGTTCTCGCTCATCGGGAAATGACCGAGCTGCTTCATGACCGTGACCTCCGCACCCACGATGCCGGACGCCGTTCGCACGGTGTCTTCAGGCATGCAGGAGAAGTCATATTCACCGGTGAGCAGATAGAGCGGACAGGTCGTGGTATCGATCGCTTTGGTGCGGCCACGCAGGTCGCCATCGACGCGATAGAAATAGAGGTCGCCCTTGAACACGCCGGGGCCACCCTGCTTGTAGGCCCACAGGGTTTCCATGCGCGCCTCCGCCGGAGACTGCGGCGCGACGAGGCCGGAGACGAGCGCAGCGCAGACTTCACCGCCGTGAATGTCGGGGCGATTGAGCCAGGCGGTGTCGTACCAAGGCGCCTGAAAGTCTGCGGCTTCAAGTCCAATTAATGCGCGGAATTCACTGGCGTGATCGATGGCGAGATTGAGCACGATGCGGCCGCCGATCGAGCAGCCCATCACCACCGGTCTGTCGAGATCGAGCGCCGCGCAAAAGGCGCGGATCGTCCGCGTGTAGCGCGCTGTGGTCAGCTGATATTCGCTGCCGTCCCAGTTGGCCGGCGGGTTCGACTTGCCGTGCCAGGGCAGATCGAAAGCGATGATGCGGAAGTGTTTCGTGAACTCCTCATCGGCCAGCATGTAGCGCCACTGGCGATTGTCGGAGCCCGCAGTGTGCAGACAGACCAAGGGGATGCCCTGCCCTGCTTCCTCGAAATAGATCCGGTGCATGGTGCCGTCGATATCGACATGCACATAACGGCCGACCATTGGTTCGATATATCCGGTCAAGCCGCACCTCCAACGCCGCGCGGCAGCGCGAGCAGATCCTTGAAATACTGCAGGTTGGTCATGAACGGCTTGATGTCGCCTTCGAGCGTGGCTTCGCCGCGCTTGGTGAGCGACAGCAGGTCATGCCAGCCGGCCTTCGGCATCGGCTGCCAGAAGGCGGTCCATGCACCAGGCGTCGCGCGATAGCCGAAGGTCCACGAGCGCATCAGCACCGGCGCCGGCACCATGTCGATGATACGGCCGGCGCGGATGGCGACGTGATAGGCCTGTTCGGTCGAACCGAGCAGGCAATCGACATCGAGAAGGCGGCCGCGCTGGATCAGCGCGGTGTCGCGCTCCAGCAACGCGGGCAACTGCGCGAAGGCAGCGCTGGCGGGATCAGATTTTTTCAAGGCCGGATTCCTTGATGATGCGGCCCCACAGTTCGGTCTGCTTGGTGACATGTTCGGCGAGGCCGGCAGGCGACGAGACATCGGGCTCAAGTCCGATATCGGCGAAGAACTTCTTCGCTTCATCCGTCGCCATCACCTGCAGGAAGGCCTTGTTGAGCTTGTCGACCACATCGGCCGGCACGTTCTTCGGGCCGAACAGCCCGCTCCAGGCTGCGAAGTCGTAACCGGGCAGACCGACCTCGGCCATCGGCGCGACATTCGGCAGCGACGCCACCTTCTGCACCGTGGTGACGCCGAGCGCGCGCAGGCTGCCATTGTTGATGAATTCACGCGTCACCGCGACATCGGTGATGACGAATTCGATGCGGCCGCCGAGCAGATCGGTGATGGCCTGCGGCGTGCCGGGATAGGAGATGCGCACGGCATCGATGCTGGCGAGAGAGCGCACCAGCTGTGCCGCCGCCATGCTGCCGGTGTTGCCCGAACCGTAGCTCAGCTTGCCGGGATTGGTCTTGCCATAGGCGATGAATTCCTTGAGGTCCTTCGCCGGAAAATCCTTGTTGACCACCATCACCAGCGGATTGCGCGTCAGGCGCGCGATCGGCGTGAAGTCGGCGACGGGATCGAACGGCATCTTGTTATAGAGATGCACATTCGCCGAATGGGTGGAGTTGGTGGCGAGATAGAGCGTGTAGCCGTCACCTGCGGCGCGCGCGACTTCCGCGGCGCCGATATTGGCATTGGCGCCCGGCTTGTTGTCGACGAGGATTTTCTGGCCCAGCACTGCGCCAACTTTTTCGGCGAGGAAGCGCGCTTCCACATCGGTGGCGCTGCCGGCAGGGAACGGCACCAGCAGCCTGATCATCTTGCTCGGATACGCGTCCTGCGCTTGTGCAGATGGCGCGAGTGTCACCGCGCCAATCGCCAGCATGCCTGCAATCGCTGCGCGCCGCGTGAGCGGCCATGCCGCAGCTCTTTGCACTCTCATGTCTCAACTCCCAATCGATGTTCTTGATGATTTTGTTGTTCAGCGCGCCCGACGCGCGACGACCGGTCCGTGCATGGCGCGCGTCGCGGCATTTGCCGCTGCGTTCTCCGCCATCTCGCATCGTCCGTTCGCGCCCATCTTCGATCTCTTCCAATCCCAGAACGTTCTGTCTAACAGAACACTTGTTCTATTATATCAACATATGATTGGATGCCGCGCAAGTGAGGCGGAGTCAACCGCTTCCGACGACCAGGAAAGTGGACTTCGACATGGCCTATCCCGACATCGAGCTATACGTGGACGGACACTGGCGCCGGGCATCCGGCACGCCGATCATCAATCCCGCCGACGAGAGCGTGCTCGGCACCGTGCCGCATGCGACCAGAGCCGATCTCGACGATGCGCTCGATGCGGCGACGCGCGGCTTCAACCTGTGGCGCAAGACAGCGCCAAACGCGCGCGCGCAGATCATCCTGAAAGCTGCCGCACTGATCCGCTCGCGCGTCGACGAGATGGCGACGGCGATGGTGCTCGAACAGGGCAAGCCGCTCGATCAGGCCAGGCTCGAGATCCTGCGCGGCTGCGAGATCATCGAATGGGACGCGACCGAAGGCATGCGCATGTATGGCCGCGTGATCCCCGCCGGCCCTGGCCTGCAGCACACGGTGTATCGCCAGCCGATCGGTCCGGTCGCGGCCTTCTCGCCGTGGAATTTTCCGATGAGTTCACCGGCCCGCAAGGTTGCCGGTGCGCTGTCGTCGGGCTGCTCGATCATTCTGAAAGCATCGGAAGAAACGCCGGCCGGCGCATTGCAGCTCGTGCGCGCGTTCCATGATGCCGGCCTGCCGCCGGGCGTACTCAACCTCGTCTTCGGCGACCCTGCCGAAATCTCCAGCTATCTTGTCCCGCATCAGGCCATTCGGCTGATCACCTTCACCGGCTCGGTGCCGGTCGGCAAGCATCTCGCGGCGATGGCGGGCCAGGCGATGAAGCCGGCCATTATGGAGCTCGGCGGTCATGGCCCGGTGATCGTGTGCGACGATGCCGATCCCGTTGCGACGGCAGCCGCATCGGTCGTTACCAAGTCGCGCAATGCCGGCCAGGTCTGCGTCGCGCCGACGCGCTTCTTCGTACACAAAGATCACTACGAGACCTTCGCCAGGAGCTTTGCCGAAGGCGCCGCAAAATTGAAGATCGGCAACGGCATGGATCCGTCGACGCAGCTAGGACCACTGGCGAATGGTCGCCGAGTCGATGCGATGGAGCGGCTGGTGGCCGATGCCAAGAAACGCGGCGCGCGCGTACTCGCCGGCGGCGAGCGCATCAACAATCGCGGTTTCCTCTATCCGCTCACCGTGCTCGCCGATGTGCCCGACGATGCCTTGGCGATGAACGAAGAACCGTTCGGCCCGCTGGCGCTGGTCAATCCGGTCCGTGATCTGGACGAAGCCATCGCGAAGGCAAATGCATTGCCGTTCGGCCTCGCCGCCTATGCCTTCACAAAGTCGGCCGACAACGTGCAGCGGATCGCCAACGACGTGGAGACCGGCAATCTCACCATCAACCACTTCGTGGCTTCGACGGCGGAAACACCATTCGGCGGCGTCAAGGACAGTGGCTATGGCCGCGAAGGCGGCACCGAAGGCCTAGCCTGCTACACCGTGACGAAGAACGTCTCGCATAAATTTGCGTGAAGCATTTGTAGAAGCTGGGATGATGAACAGAAAACCCGCGCTAACCCGCGGGTTTTCTTTGCGGTGCTCGCTCGTTCTTACAAACTGAGAAGCGCGCTCAGAACGTTCCTGCTTTACGCTTCATAGAAAATTTGGATGACGCACCGGAACGGAGAGAAAACGTAGCGTGGTCTAGGAAGAGCTGATGTCGCCGCTGGCCAGGCTCACCAACTGGTAGAGTTCGATGCGCTCGCCTGCCAGGTTTTTGACGATTACTTCGTCGAAGCCGTCTTCTTCAAGCTCCTTGACCTTGGCGAGCGCCGTTTGGGGAGTCTCTACAATGACCCCTACGATGGAGCCTCCAGCCGTCTTCGCGTCGACCCGATAGGTCATGATTGCCCCCAAAATCAGAGGCTAACAGCAGCGGCCTACTTTGGAAATCATAGCGGTCTAACTTGGCAGCAACGAACTCTTCGAACGAAAAACCGGTCAGCAAGTTGCCCTCCAAAGTTGTCTAATCTTGTAGACAAATTGCAGGTGACTGTTTTATCGTTCGCGAAACTTTCTGAGCAATAACGGAGCGTTCTTCGATCGTGGCCTACAGCATCTACGGGACCCCTCAGAGGCAGCCGGAGAAAGTATTCTACGGTACTGTGCAGACCCTCGAGCAGGCAGCGAGCGAACTTCGGAAGCTGCGCGACGCTGGCGTCCTGGACGTCTATGCGATTGGCTTCGATCCTGAGACGGCGAACATGCGGAAGCCGCCATGAGCCACGACTTCAACCAGGCCAGCGCAGGCCCGCTCCGCGAAGCGAACAAACACCAAAAATCGGATTGCTGACGCGCCGCCGCCCCGCAGGGCCAATTCGCTCGGCTTGTTGGTCGCCATCGCTGCATTTCCCAGACACCGCAGTACCGCGGCTACGACCGACACCGCCATTCGGCAAAGTGGTTCCCGACCATTGCGGAACGAATCACCAGCAGCGCATTTGAATCTGTGTTCTGTTGCGTTGTGGAGTAATGAGTATGGGACAGACTGGGACGCCATCGATCGTGCCGAGCGGGATCGATGAGACGGTCTATCTCGTTCTCGATTGCTTCGGTCGCGGCGGTTGCGTCTGGCGGGAAGCCGACGCTCAGCACACCGATTTGGAAACCGTCATCGCCGACCTTATGGCTGGCCAGTACAGCGATCCGCTCCGCGTGGTCGCGATGAATACTGTGGAAGGCTGGGCGCGAGACGTGCCTGCGGACGTCATTAGCGAAATACGGCGGCGAGCCGACCTGGCCAATGAGGACATCTCATCGTCGCTTGAGGAGTTCGTTAGCCATCACGCCGCCCCCCGTCGTCACCTTCCCAGGAGGCGGATGTGATGCCGTGGTCGACGACATTTTCAGAACCTATCGCGCTGCCCAATGGCGACAAGCTGACCACGCTACAGGAGGCCGGCGCCTATATCACACACCTCCCGAAAGCCGTTCACGACGATGCTCCGTGGCAGAATGCTATGCATGTGCTGATTGAGGCCGCCGATCACGACGGGCCAATCGAATTTGCCCGGCTAGCCATGCTGCAAGCGCTTTTCCCAAAGGGCACGCCAGTTTATCGCTCAGTCGACAGGGACTGGCGCAACAATCGCAACCTTGCGAGGGACAGGTGATGCGCGACATCGACATCATCACCAAGGCATTGGACGACGCGGAGAAAGTCATCCACGACTACAGCCGGCCCGGCCCACGCAACCCGGAATGGACGCTGCACAGGATGATCGACATCCTCGACCGCGAAGACGTGGTGGCTGCACGCAAGAGGCTTGCGCAGGGCTACGGCCATTTGCGTTTGGTGAGATAGCCGGACAGCGTCTGGCCACCTCATGCTTATTGAGTCAGCAGACAATAAACTCTGGTAGCCAAATTCGCATTCCGAAAAGGCCGCGCCAACGCGGCGCGGCAAGTTGTGTCCGTGCACAGTTTGCTTGATGCAGGACATAAGACAAAGCGGCTATTTCACACGTTGTTCCGCCGCTGAAGCGGCCTGTTTCATACAGTTCGAAGTTGCGTTTCCATCCGTCGATAAGGCAACCGGTCGATCCTATGATTTCCCAGCTTAGGGTTTTCACCGATGTCAGCTTAAAGGGTCCTGCACCATGGTCCCTATGTAGCAGAGCCTTTATTGAAAGGAGCCGACGATGACGGAGATCCCAGACCGCCGGGCGTTCCTGCGCTTAGCCGGCAATACGCTTGCAGTCGCCGCGATTGGTGCAGTTGGCATTCGTTACGTTGGAACGGTGCATGCGATGCCGATTGCGCCAGCTCCGGAAATTTCCGAAGGGCATCCGGATCTAATAACACCGGCGCAATGGGGACCGCCGCATGGACCTGGTTGGCAAAGGCGCAACCGACGCGGGCGACGATGGGTTTGCTGGTGGCATCGCGGGCGTCGCCGCTGCGGATGGCGATGGTAGGCCGAAGCACAATTGAAAACGCCCGGTTGAAAACGCCCGGTCGCCATTTCTGGCGCCGGGCAAGTTTACAGAGAAACCGCACCGGGTCATCCGGTCCCCCTCTCGGCCTGCAATGTGACTATGGCGCATACCGCCCGCCCTAACCTTGCGGGCTAATGTGTTGCCTGTTCGAACTCCCACGCGACATCGCCGAAGCGGCCAAGCGCCGAAGCCGCGCTGGGAGCCGACAACAGAACAAGCATCAAAAATCGGATTGCTTACGCGCCGCCGCCCCGCAGGGCCAATTCGTCGGCGATTTGAAAATGGTGGGGGAAGAAGGACTCGAACCTTCGAAGTCATAAGACGGCTGATTTACAGTCTCATTCGTCCCCTTGAAAAGGTTGAGCCCCGTAAGAAATTTCCTCATTCCCGCTTCTTTCGAAAAGGCACCACATGCCCTGGTCCCGGACGCTGCGGGAGCGTTGGTTGTTTAGGCCTCGGCGGCTCGTCGGGAAAGAACCGCTTCCAGCGATACGTCGCGTATCCGTAGAAATAGTCCCACCAAGTTTCAGTAACGCTGGCCTCACCCCACGGCATCGGATCTGGCTCCCCGCCATCGGCATCCTCAGGGATCGCGATCGGGATCGGTATGGCCGGGCTTCCCCACATGATGCCGCCAGGGCCCATGCGCGTATACTCGCACTCATCTGGCTCGGTGCATTCGTCAACGATGTCGATGAGCTGAACGATATTATCGGCAGAGAAGACCCCGACGAGGTCATGGGTCTCTATTATTCGAACGAGATAGGTTGGCATGCCATCTTACCGGCCCCGGTCAGGTCTCCCGAGTGGTAGCGATAGCATGTAAGGTCGTTGGGGTCACGCCCGCGCAGTTCCAAGGATACGGTGACGCGCTGCCGCTGTCCGCCAGAGTGAGACTTACATCCCGGGTTTCAGACCATCCTGCTTCTGCTCATTAAGGCGGTGCAGCAAAAATTCTGCTCCGTCGATGGCCAAGCCAGTCTGCCAGCGCCCGCTCACACTTACCGGCGTGTTTGTCTGCGTGTCCCAAACTGTCCAGCCGGTATCGAGCAAACGCATTTCATAGCGCATGTGCCAATGATGACCTATTGCCGGTGACGGTCAACATGCGCCGCAACATTCGATCAGCCTTCTAGCCAATCCCTCCTTCCCACCCTCGGCTTAAATGGCCCGTATGAAAGCAGACGGTCGGCTAGCAGTGTTTTGCCTCGTGTGCTTCGCTATCTTGATAGCGGGCATCATGGTGAAAAAATATTGGGACTGCCGCCTCAGGACGAAGCTCTCCCAAAACGAGTGCCTGTTTGGGCCATGGTGACAGTGAAGCTAAAACCAAAGAGGCCGCCCACTGAGGCGACCTTACTCGGGTATGCGTTTGTCTTCCTTTGCGAGGTCAGACAAAAAATCTGCCAGCGCGCGCTTCCCGGCAAATTGGGCGGCCGTCTCGGACTGAAAGCCGTCTGCCATCATTTTGATGCCCAACGGTTTGCTCTTGCGGCGTATCTCCCAGATCCAGCGATCAGGATACTCACCCCGTCGAGAAGTCGTGAGGTAATAGTCGTTGGGGTCAAGAGCCATACCACATACTAGTCCAGACCGCTGCGTTGCAGCAGACCTTAGTTTAAGCAAAAACATGCCAAAGGCAGTTCCACAGCTATTTTCAAACTAGGCGGCTGAAGCCGGAAAAAGGCCAATACCGCCCACTGAGGTGGCCTTAGTTCATCTTGCGGAGCTTTCGAATGATCTCGTGAAGATCGTCCGCGTATTCCTCAACAATCCGCCGCGCCTCCTCCGGTCGGGAGGGCTTAGACTCCTTCATCTTAATCTCGTTCGATTGGTTGTGGTTAGTCATGAAGCCAAAAGTCGATCCGGCGGGGGACATTTCCTTGAGCCAGATCAAACTAAGCCCTGCCGCACTCAGCCCACCTCGGCGGCCTTACTGTTTTGGATTGAAGCGTCCACCCAGGATTTTGATGCTTCCGGCCGAGGGCTGCGTATTCGTGAACTCAGCTATGGCCTTGGCTAGCTCAGCATCCGACATCGGGTTGACGGGCTGATGCAACGAGCCGTCCCGAAAGCTACGCTCGATGGCAGCGTAGTGCTCAGACTCATCTACAAGAATGAGCTTTTTTATCCGGGCTAGGATCGCAGAGAAGGGCATGAGGGGGATTGTGGCTGCTGTATCCAAATTAGGCCACCGTGATTTTCAAAACGGGCCACCAGGGATCGAAACAGGCCAGTACCCAGGCTTGGGCAAGAAGCCGCCCGGGTCCAGGCCGGGCGGCTTCTCTATGCGGTTACCAGTTCCCCAAGATCTCCAGTCCACCGCATGCCCGAAGGCTGCCGCGACCTAGTTAGCAGAGGGTTAACGCACTCACTCAAATTCGCGCGGTACTTCTCCCAGGCCCCCGAAATTCAACCTCTGCGGACTCGACTTTTGTTCTTGATATGTTCTATTCGAGGGCATGAGCGATAAACCCGCAAGCTGGCGCATGCCGACGCCCAAACAGATGGACAAGCTGGCTTCTAAGCCCAGCCGCGTGCCCGAGCCGCTTATTCCCCCGCCGGGCCCTGCGGACGACCTGCCCGAAGCTTATTGGGATTCGATCATTCGAGATCCGCGCGGACAGATCCGCACCGGCGTTCCCATTCAGCAGCGGCGCCTGTCGGAGATTCCGCGCCACGTCCTGAGGGTGGTCTGCCGACGATGCGACCGCATTGTGGAAATTCAGACCGCGGATGCAGTGCGTCTCTACGGATCCCATGCCATCTGGAAAGATGTTGGTATGAAGCTGCTCGACAACGGTTGCAGGGAGCGTACAGGAAGCCGCGAAGAGGATGGCTGCTGGCCGTCATTTGAGACCAACTAGCATTTTGATTTTCTATTTTGACTGCGCCTGGATGCCCATATGGCTCCGAAATATCACCCCACGCCCCTATCAGGCGGCGACCGGAAAGCTCTGAATAAAGAGCTCCGGCAAGCGCGCGGGATGACGCGCATCTTAGCTGCGCAGTCGGACGAGATGAGGTCGAAGGGTGACGCCCTGATCAGGCGGGCTGATCGCCTCCTCTGCGAAAGCTGGAACGAGCGGATGTGGGCGGACGGTGAGCCGATAGATCCCTCTCCTACGATCGATCAGGCCATCAATGGCGGCTTCTCGTGGCTTGAGATCGAGTGCTCACGATGCAAGACGCCAAACAACATTGACCTCGCTGAATTACGACGTCCGCCGACGACCTTCGTGCATGATCTCGCCCGCAGTCTCCGCTGCCAAAAATGCGTCAAGGCGGGTAAACGGCCATCCGCAACGCTGCTACAGTTGGGTGAGCGACCGCGCCACCTTCGAACGGACCCATAATGTGCAATCTCTATTCGATGACGAAGAACCAGGATGCGATCCGCCGGCTCTTCGGCGTCACTAAGGATAGCGCGGGCAACTTGGAGCCCTTACCGGGGATATTCCCCGACAAGATGGCCCCGATCGTGCGTAACAGCGCCGGCGACCGCGAGCTGGCGATGGTGCGATGGGGTATGCCGTCAGCCCAAAATGCGCTGCTAGAAGCAACAAAGAAGCGCGCGGCGAAACTGGAGGCCAAGGGCAAGACAGTCGATTTCAGCGAGTTGCTCCGCATGGAGCCCGACGGCGGCGTGACGAATATCCGCAACCTGAAAAGCAAGCATTGGACGCGTTGGACTGGCGTCGAGCACCGCTGCATCGTCCCGTTCACATCGTTCAGCGAGTTCAATAAGGACTATGGCGGCAATGTCTGGTTCGCGCTCGACGAGAGTCGGCCGCTCGCCTGTTTTGCAGGACTGTGGAAAGACGTGTGGACGTCGGTCCGTAAGGTCAAGGAAGGCGAGACGACCAACGACCTGTTCGGCTTCCTGACCTGCGACGCCAACAACTTCATGAAGCCGATCCACGGTAAGGCGATGCCGGTCATTCTTACGAAACCCGAAGAGGTCGAAGTATGGATGCGCGCGCCGTGGGACGAAGCGAAGGCGTTTCAGCGGCCTCTGCCCGACGACGCATTAAAGATCGTGGCGAGCGGTCCCGCAAAATCGGATGGCGCCGATGCGCACTGACACTCTGATCGTCATCGGGATGATAATCGCTTCGCCAGCCATCGCTCAGGATGCGCCAGTCCCCCAAAGGCCCGTCGTGACGCAGAAGATTACCCGGGCGCCCGAGCCAAACCAGTTCTATGAAGTCGACGCCACCGGAGCGGTCTGGATCGATTGGCGCGCCGTCGAGACTGTCGCCGCAAGCCCGCAGCGCAGCGACAATGCCACGGCCGTCATGATGCTCGCGATTCGCGACGGAAAGGCGAAGAGCTTTTCGGAGCGTAAGCCAGGGTCCAACTGAGACGTCGCCATGAGAATCGTGGCAGAAGCCGACCATGAACAAGCAGTTCGAGAAGTTCGTCAAAAATCGCCCCTACGCTAAACCTGAAGCTGCCGCAGCACGACTGCTGGAGATCGCAAAGGCAATCGGCGCCGACCGGAGAGGCATGATCCCGATCGGCGCGTGGAACGCGACCTTCCTCTGCAGAGACAAGGCGAACGCATCCGAATACGCCCTTGGCCGGGATCATCTCATCTCAAGCGGCCTCATCGAGATGCACGGTAGCGGCGGCTACATCATGTGGGGCCCCAAATGCGCCCCTGCTGACCGAACCGAGATGGGCGAAGGGATTACACTGCCGGCCGCTTCGCTTGGGCTGAAGTGACAGCTACACGCGCAGTGGCATCATCGTGATGCACGAATGCGGCGAGTTGGTCATGTGGACGACGGCGCAACAGGCAGCCGACGACGGGTCGGGAACCCAATCGATATCTTGAGAGTTTTAACGATGCTCTATGCCTTGCTGCGTAACGGCACCAGTACGAGTATCGGCCATGCGACGCATCAGAACCCTACCCTGTCCAAATTGCGGAGCCGCATCTTATTGGATCAGATGCTCCCTCCCGGAGAACGGCCTCGTTGCCCATTCCTACGAATGCCCAAAGTGCAGCTTCATCCACGCCGCCGTTGAACCAGATCCACTGATCAAAGCTCAGGGCTTGTTGAAAGGCGAACTGCGACCGCCGGAGAATTAGCTATGGTCAGGCGCCTCCTAGCGAAGCCATGGAATACGGAAGACGTCGCCAGGTTGAAAGAGCTGGTCGGTAGCGGAGCGACAGCTCTGCGTGCGGCCGCAGCGCTCGGCCGACCCATTACGTCTGTAAAAAGGAAGGCCTACGATCTCGGTTTAACGCTAGCCAGCGTCCGTAAGATAAGGGCGGACCTGCGACAGAGGGGTGCGATCGAGGAACGGCGGCGCCGCAAGCCGGCTGAAGCCATCCCCGCGGGAACCAATCCACCGCAGGACGTTTGAATCCGCCGTTCAGTTGCGGAGTTGCGTTGTGTCCTGGTCGGCCCGGTTTCCCGATCCTATTGCCCTACCCGACGGCGGTAAACTTGCGACCCTGCAGGACGCCGGCACCTACATCACTGGGCTACCGAAGCAGGCGTATGAGACGCCGCCGTGGCAGAACGCGATGCACGTCCTAATCCAAGCGGCCGAGTATGACGGACCTATTGAGTTCGCCCGTCTCGGCATGTTGCAAGCGCTCTTCCCAAAGGGCACGCCAGTTTATCGCGCAGTCGACAAGGCCCCCAAGTGGCGCAACAACCGCAACCTTGCGAGGGACGAGTGATGCGCGACATCGACATCACCAAGGCATTGCACGACGCCGAGAAAGTCATCCATGACTACAGCTGGACCGGCCCACGCCCCCCCGGAATGGACGCTGCAAAGGATGATCGACATCCTCGACCGCGAAGACGTGGCGGCTGCACGCAAGAGGCTCGCACAGGGGTACGGCCATTTGCGTTTGGTGAGATAGCCGGGTGCGTCTAGCCAGGCAATGATCCGAATTATTTCAAGCTGAGAAACTGACAAAAATTGTTGGCGCCCCTCTTGACCGAAGATCGCGAAACTCTACATCGGCAATCGCCTTTAAACGAAAGGAGTAAGGAGGCCCACATGACAACATCTGCCATGTCGATGAACGAAATCCACGCCAATTCCCTCCTCGCCAGTACCTTCACGCACCCGCGGGAGGTTCTCGCGAATCCCTTCTTAGACACTCTGCAAAAGCGATGCGTTCTTGCCGCTTGGGCATCGGATGCCTTCACCGTCGAGGGGAAGCCTTGGCTGCGCCAGATCCCAGGCTCCAACGAGACCGTCAGGATCGGCGATATTCTCGCGGCTCTCAGATCGCTTGATGAGGATGACGGCCCCCCGCCGAAGATGTTGCGAATGCCATTGCCCGGAGCGCCCATACGTGTCCGAGCTGTGGGTCAGACCGCACAAGAGATTCGACGCCGCCGTCTAGCAGACATCCATCCGTAAAGCCCCCACCTCAGGGAACACAAAAAGCCGTCGGGCAACCGGACGGCTTTTTGTCAACGTCCCGTTGATCACCAGCTTTGACGTGAGTACCAGTCGTCGATTTCTCTCGTGGCCTGATCCTTGGCGTAGCCATAACGCTCTTGCAGCCGACCCTCAAGTTGCTCACGTTTACCGTTGATAACGTCGAGGTCATCGTCAGTGAGCTTGCCCCACTGCTCTTTGACTTTTCCCTTCATCTGTTTCCAGTTCCCCTCAACCCTATTCCAATCCATGGTCCTTCTCCCTTTTTAGGTGAAGACAAAACGCCGATGTCCGGTCATTGTTTCCCGGTCTGTATGGAGCCGCGCGGCGAAAGCAAACCGCCGCACCGGCATGGCAACGGCTGTTCGACGCGCCTACGTGCCGGACCGACAGCGACGGGCCGGCGGCGCAGGCCGATTGCCACGATGAGGCGACCGAATCCCTAGAAAAAAAATTCGCGACCTCTTGAAACCGATCTTTGATTTTCATTATTTTATTGCCTGTCGGATGCCAGTCGGGTCCGACGGAAGCGGGCGCCGGTCGCGTCCGGCGTCTGCTCATACCCATCTTGCTCAATGGAGGATTTGGCTATGACAACTTTCGATTTCGCCCCGCTCTGGCGCTCAAGCATCGGCTTCGACCGCCTTTTCAATCTCGTGGATGCGGCTCAACGCGCGAACGAGGAAACTTTTCCGATGTATAACATCGAGCGCGTCGGCGACGATCGCTATCAGATATCGCTCGCGCTAGCTGGTTTCTCACCGGACAATATTTCGGTGACGGCCGAGCAGAACGTTCTGACCGTCGAAGGGCGCAAGGACGAGCAGCACCGGGACTTTGTTTATCAGGGAATTTCTGGCCGCGCTTTCAAGCGGCAGTTTAACCTTGAGGAGCACGTTCAGGTCACAGGCGCACACTTCGACAACGGCCTGCTGCAGATCGGCTTGATCCGCGAAGTGCCGGAAGTCATGAAACCGCGCAAGATCGAAATCGGCAGGTCTGATCAACAGAGGGTAGAAAAGCTACCTTCGCAAGCCGCCTGACAATCGTCCGCTGATAACGGCCGCGGCAGCGCAAGTTGCCGCGGCATTCCGATTGCATGGAGTTTACGATGTCGAGCATATCTCTTCCGATCTTGTCGGACGGCAGCGGGCTTACCCGCTATCTCACGGCCATCAAACAATTTCCCCTGCTCTCACCCGAACAGGAAGTTTCGCTTGCCCGAAAGCTGCGCGATGAAGATGACCGGGAGTCCGCGCTCCAACTCGTTACGAGTCACCTGCGCCTAGTTGCCAAAATTGCCATGCGATATCGCGGATACGGCCTTCCGATTGCCGACGTTATTTCCGAAGGAAATATCGGTTTGATGCAAGCGGTCAAGCGGTTCGATCCGGACCGCGGCTTCAGATTGGCCACTTACGCTACTTGGTGGATTAAGGCGACGATCCAGGACTACATCCTGCGCTCCTGGTCGATCGTCAAGATCAGTGCGTCGTCAACACAGAAGCGACTGTTCTTCAACCTGCGGCGGCTAAAAAGCAAGATTGCAGCCCTCGACGATGGAGACATGCGACCTGATCAGGTGACGACGATTGCCACGCGTCTGCAAGCGCCGGAGCCCGAAGTCATCGAAATGAACCGGCGTTTTCTCGGCGACATTTCACTCAACGCAAAAGCCAGGGAGGACGATGACGCGCCAACCGAGTGGCTGGACCGACTGGCTGACGACGTTGACCTTGAGCAAAACCTCCTCGAAAGAAGCGATTCAGAGCGGCAAACACGAGCGCTACGGAAAGCCCTCGATGCCCTTTCTGCGCGAGAGCAAAGGATCATTGCAGCTCGTTGGCTGTCGGATGACCCGGCGACACTTGATGAGCTTGGCAATGAATTCGGCGTGTCCCGCGAGCGAGTACGGCAGATCGAAGCCCGGGCGATAGAAAAGGCCCGCCGTTCGGCGCTGGCTCTAATGGGTAATTCTTGGCCCAATGATGTTCCGACACCGCACGCTCAATATGCGGCAAAGGAAGTGCCTCGACCAGCGCCGTAGCGCAGCGTTTCGCCACGGCTGAATATAAGAGGACGAGCCGCACTGAGACCGTTCAAACTTTGACGCTAGCCAGTCTTGGCCGAGCCTTCCCCTGAGTCCTACGCTTTGTAACACCAAAATGGCTTTGACAAAGCTCCAACGTGAAGCGATCGCAGCGGCTGCTGGACTGAGAGCGACGTCCCGAAGGTGCAAGCAGTTTGCTAAACTCGTCGGGTATCGATCAGTAGCCGATCGGCTAAATGCACTGGCAGCCAAATACCAAGAACAAGCCCGGAGCGTCGAGGAATGCGCCGGACTGCACTCGAACGGATTTGATCTTGACGACCGGCCTTCGTTTACTTTGCGAGGAAGGCGCCACAGTCCTCATAAATGATTACTGCCGCGGCTGGCCTTCAGCGATTGGCCACCGTCTGTTCAACAACTCTCTCACCTCTTCCCGGACATGTTCCGTGCCGGCGCAGAAACCAAGGCAGAGTCCCGCGTATCCGCCAATCAAAAAAACAAGCGAAGCAAGCCAATGTTACCCACATAGCAGCCTCCATGCTTCACGTAGCTTACGTTTATTGCCGGACGCGCACAAACTCCAACACCACCAATTAATAAGGCCCGACTACCTTTCGGCAGCCGGGCAAGTTTACAGAGACAAACAAGACCAACCCTGATCCAGCCGCCCTCTCTTGAGCCTAGTCGCCACTAAATCATACTTGCGCGCGATTTGAGGTCGCTTGCCAATGCGACAGCATCTTGGCCCGCAGGAAAACGAAGCTGACCGGCTGTATCGTGCACTGCGGCCCAGACCGCTTCAGCGACATCGGTTTCCTTGGTGGTCAATGCCGGCTGTGCGAAGGCGGCGAAGATTGGTGCAGCAAAATCGACATAAGGTGTCGGGATCAGGTCTTCGATTCGGACGGATGTGTTCTGAGCAAACCTCGTCGTGGGCGCGTAACCGGGCTCGACGAGTTTGGTTCGGATATTGAAGTAGGCGAGCTCATGCGAAAGAGACCCGGTGAAACCCTCGATCGCCTGTTTACTTGCGGTGTAGGCCGCCGTCAAAGGCATCGCAGCGAGAGTCACGCTTGATGTGACGTTGACAATCGCACCAGAGCGGCGCGCCCGCATTTGTGGGACCACGGCTTGCGTCATCGCCATAACGCCCAGAGTATTAGTCTCGAACACTTTGCGAATATGCGACATCGGCGTTGCTTCGAATGCGCCCACAACGCCGATGCCGGCATTGTTCACAAGTACATCAATCTGCCCGGCACCTTCGATTGCTGCAGCGATACTCTCTTCGTTCGTAACGTCCAAAGGAAGTATTTGTAGGCGCTCGGAACGAGGCAGGATGCCCCGTCGCGGCGAACGCATCGTAGCAATGACGTTCCAACCGTGGACGAGAAAGTGGCGAGCTGTTTCCAGCCCGTAGCCTGATGAGCAACCGGTAATTAGGATCGTTGGCATGATGAGCTCCGACGTTTTCGATGCCCCTTTCCTAGGTCGCAACGCCGAGACGGTCGATAATCAACTGTCCATTTTTTGTTATTCATCGTCCAGAACGAAGTCGCGCGGGGATTTGCCTAGGCCGCCGCGCTTTGATTGCCAGCACGAGCGAACTTGCCAGGAGAGCAACCGTGTCGTTTACGGAAAGCCGTGCTGAATGCGCTCGCGGACTCATAACCGACCTCTGCCGCAATTGTGTCTAAAGTCTTCGCCGTTCGGATTAGCGCATCCTTCGCGACAGCCATCCGCCAGCGCGCCAGATATTCGATCGGACCGCAGCCAAGAGCGTCACCGAAGCGCGCTGCAAACGCCGACCGCGAAAGGCCAGATAGTTGCGCAAGCCCTGCAACCGTCCAGTTCATCCGGATGTCTTCATGCATCATGCGAAGAACACGCGCTAGCAGCGGATCTCGCATAGCGCTGAGGAGCCCTGCCGTCTCGCGGTCTACGCCACGCGACCGGAGTGTCTCGACGAGCAGTATCTCCAGTAGTCGCTGAAGGATCACCTCTCTGCCGGGATCTTCATGTTCGCATTCTTCCGTTATCAGTTCGATCACTTTCCCTAGCCTGCCGGCACGCCCCTGCGACGCAGGCACATGGATGAAGCTTGGAAGAAGCGTGAGCAGGAGCGGAGCATTGACCTGCTCGATCCGGAACGTTCCACCGAGAGAAATGAAGTCAGGTTCTCCCTCCTGATCACCGTGCCTGACAGCAACAGCCACCGGGTCTCGGTGTTCGCAGTTGATCGTAGGTTCGCTCGCCAGTGAAAAGGGTGGCGTGGACGGCAAAAGGAGAAAATCCCCTTTCTCAAACTTAGCAGGCGCCCTGCCCTCAAGCGTGATCCAACACTCGCCTTTAAGAATTATCGTGAAGCCAGGCGCACTATGGGCGGCGTATTGAACTCCCCATCGACCACGCCCGGCGATTGGTTTGGAAACCGCCGTCCCGGGGCGTAGCAGTGCAATTACGTCGCTTAAAGGATCCATTCGTGGACGATCTATAAGTATTGATATGCATTACTTATAGGAAGTCCGGCTGCAATATCGAGGCGGCGACGGAAGAGGACGTTGCGGCTTATCGAACCATACCCCTAATCGTCACACCCATGCTGATCTCATTCGCGCCGGCTCGAGAGAGATCAATGCAGCGCCCCTTGATGAACGGGCCCCTGTCCGTGATGCGCACTCGGACCGGTCGACCATTGGATTTGTTCGTTACCGTGACGTAACTGCCGAAGCGCCTGGTGCGATGCGCGGCCGTCAAAGCGTATGTGTTGAACCGCTCGCCAGAAGCCGTCCTGCGGCCGTGATAACCGTCTCCGACGTCATACTGACTGGCGATGCAAGTTTCCTCCTTGGTCATGGTGACGTTGATGGAGACGACGCCATCGAGAAACCTCTGGGCAGACACCGGTGAGATGAAAGATGCGCATAGAAAAACTCACGCGAGCTGCGCCGCATACGCGAAATCCAATGTCTCGGAATAGATGCACCTGCAGTTGTCATACGCGCTTCCGCGACGACGGAATCCGTGCCTATTGCTGCATGTCGGCTAGTTCGTCCACCGAAACACGAACATTCTTGAAATCGAAGCGGCGTAGTATACGTCCGCTTTGCGCCAGTACCGGACATTGTTCGCTGTGAATCAAGCAGCCGCCGTGGTTCAGACGCAAGGTGGGAGCTTTCGTCCAGTGGCTGAAGGGCCAGATCGGAGCTTCCATCACCTTGACGGCCGAGAAAATCCGAAGGCAAACAAGCATCTTACCTGACCAAATAGGAATCGGGGCGTCGGTCGCACTTTGATGATAGCCGCTGCCATTATCCTTCGGGCGCGAAACGCCCAGATAACATGCACCTTATCCAGATCGCGATTGTTCGCGGAACTGTCGCGGTGTCACACCGGAAATTCGGCGGAAAGCGCGACTGAAGTGTGCCGGATCCGTATAGCCGGAAGAAAGGGCGATATCGATAATCCTGGAATCCGTTTCGCGCAGAAGCTTGCTCGCATTTTCATATCTGACGGTATCAAGCAGATCTGAATAGCTGAGGCCGACATGCGCAAGTTTACGCTGAAAGCTGCGTGTGCTGACGCCCGCCATTTCAGCGACTTCAGCGAGGGCCGGAATTCCGTCGTCCAGATAGGACGGCAGCATCAGTTTTAGCAGCTCAACGATGTCGTAGCCGGACGGGCCGTCCTCGTGGGCTTGCGGCGCAGGGCTCACGTCTTTCCGACGATTGGTGAGACTGAGATAAGAGATCGGCACGTCGATCCACGCGGCATGCTGGCCTGACAGGAACCGCACATTGGGCCACAAGGATTGCGTTGCGGGCCGCGGCGTGTAGCGCGCTTCAAAGGCGATCGTCGCCGGCATCCAGTCCGGCCCTGCGAACTGCCGGACGATGTGTATGGAGAAAATGTTCTGGATCCATTGCAGGTGCTCCATATGCAGGAGCCCGTTTGTCCCGGCGAGCGTAGTGCAAATCCGCGCGCGATCGTCATCGTGCTCGATCCACATGCTCAGGATTGTATCCTCCCGCGGCGCCCATGTGCAGGCATGCCGCAGCGCAACGAGCAGTGTCGGAGAGCGAGCGATCAGGGCCCGCGTTTTCTCGCGCATATGGGAGAAATGTAGCCGCTGGCTGGCCAGGAAGCCGAATTCTTCAATGCCCTGGCTTCTGCGGGCGGTTTCCATGAAGCGGATGGCCGGCATCAGCGGGACATAGAGATCGCTCTTGTCGACCAAAGACGACGGAAGCCGAAACTTGGTCAGAAGCGAACTCGTCGGCGCGCCGGTCTCGTCGAGAATCCCAACGAAGGGCAGAAGAAACTGGCAGCGCGTCAAAGGGATGTTGGCCATTGGGTCTCGTCGCGATCATCAGAGGGCACTTTGCATCAGCCACAATTTCATTCGAATCGCTACTGGCGAGCCCGAAGAATGTCACCGTTCTCTTGCCGGCACCTGTCGGCCTCGAATTGCAGCGGTCGCCGCGCCTTGTGCATTGAGGCAAGAATTCACCTGCAAATGACATGGCCGGCAGCGTTTGGCGCGAAATGGCAAGACGATGGACCTTCCTCTGCACGAAATGACCCGCGACAGGGTGCACCTGTCGATCGTAAGGCAACCGGGCCGGGCGCAGGCCCCGGCTTCCCCAGAGATTCCGCCCTCGGAACGTCGGCACCGGCCCGGCTTTGCTTCCACCATCCCAATGACTCCGACAAGTAAACTGGAACCAGCATATTGAGAACGCTGACCTGCGCCGAAACGGCTCAGACGGATTTGCGATCGGAGCATGTACGAGACGGCATGATCTTCGTGTATGCCGGAACGTTCTGGATGGGTTCGGATCGGCACTACCCCGAAGAGAAACCGGCTCACCGCGTCAGTGTTGATGGGTTCTTCATTGACGAGACTCCCGTCACCAATTCTCAGTTTGCTGAGTTCGTGGCCGCCACAGGATATCGCACGGTTGCCGAATCCGTGCCCGATCCAAAAGACTATCCCGGCATATTGCCGGAAATGTTGTATGCGGGCTCGCTGGTTTTTCGCGAGCCGACCGGGCGTGTCGGTCTTGATGACTGGTCGCAGTGGTGGTCGTTTCTCGAGGGTGCCAACTGGCGCCATCCCTATGGTCCGGTTAGCAGCATCGAAGGACGAGATGATCATCCTGTCGTCCACGTCACCCACCAGGACGCGCTGGCCTATGCACGATGGAAGGGCAAGAATCTTCCTACAGAAGCCGAGTGGGAGTTCGCCGCCAGAGGAGGCCTCGAACAGGCCGAATTCGCATGGGGATCGGAGCTGATCCCCGATGGCCGGCATATGGCGAATACCTGGCAAGGATCGTTTCCGACGGTCAATCTTGAGCAGGACGGATACTCCCGCACGTCGCCCGTGAAAGCCTTTCCGCCCAACGGATACGGTCTCTACGACATGATCGGCAACGTCTGGGAGTGGACGTCCGACTGGTACTCCGCGCAGCACGAAGCAGACACGACGAAAGCCTGCTGCGTGCCCAGCAATCCTCGCGGCGGGCATGAGTCAGCCAGCTACGATCCATGTCTTCCCGAAATAAAAATCCCGCGGAAGGTCCTCAAAGGCGGCTCGCATCTGTGCGCTCCGAATTATTGCCGCCACTATCGGCCTGCGGCTCGCCATCCAGAAGCAATCGATACTTCGACAAGTCATGTCGGGTTCAGATGCGTTGTTCGAAATGGAGAATCGAATGAATAAGCCTCTTAATAACCATCTCAGGGCACGCTGGTTGGGCGTGAGCACGACTCTCCTGTTGTTGGGAACGCCTGCTGTCGCCCAGGAATCGCTGCCTTTCCCGCCCACGCCGTCAGGAAGCAAGGCTGGTCCGACGATCGCGCAGTCCACCTATAACCCGGTACCGGAGAAATCGCGCCTTCCGGCCAATGCACCAAACATCGTCGTGATCATGCTCGACGACGTTGGTCCCGCACTCCCCAGCACCTATGGTGGCGTGATCAAGACAGACACGCTGAGCCGTGTTGCCGAAGGCGGCGTGTCGTACAATCGCTTCCACAATGCCGCAATGTGCTCCCCAACGCGAGCAGCGTTGCTGACCGGACGTAATCATCACCGTGTCGGGTTTGGCCAGATCGCAGAACTGGCAAACGATTGGGATGGCTACTCCGGCCATATCCCGGCTACATCCGCGGCCGCGCCGAAAGTGCTCGGCTATTACGGCTATGCGACGGGCGCTTTCGGAAAGTGGCACAACACGCCGGCCAACGAGACCACAGCCGTCGGTCCCTATACGAACTGGCCAGCAGGGCGGGGAGTCGGTTTCGACTACTTCTACGGCTTCCTTGCCGGGGAATCCTCGCAGTGGGAGCCCGCAGTCGTCGAAAATACGGTTCGCCTGGATCCATCCGCGGGCAAGACAGAATATCACTTCACCGAGGACATGACCGACAAGGCTGTCTCATGGATCAAGCAGGTCCACGCGCTGACGCCCGATCGCCCGTTCTTCATGTACTGGACCCCTGGCGCCTCCCATGGTCCGCACCACATTTTCAAGAACTGGGCGGACAAATATAAGGGCAAGTTCGACGACGGCTGGGATGTCATGCGCGAGCGCGTCTTCGCCCGCCAGAAAGAACTCGGATGGATTCCGAAAGACACCGAACTGACGCCGCGGCCGAAAACGCTTGCCGCGTGGGCCGATATCCCCGAGGACGAAAAGCCATTCCAGCGCCGGCTCATGGAGGTGTTCGCCGGATACACCGAGCATGCGGATGCCCAGGCCGGCCGGCTGATCGATACGCTCGACGAACTCGGCATTCGTGACAACACCCTCATCTTCTACGTCTGGGGTGACAACGGCTCGAGCGCCGAAGGTCAGAACGGGACCATCAGCGAACTGCTGGCGCAGAATGGTATTGCTTCCGAGATGAAGGATCACCTCCGCACCCTGACGGAACTAGGCGGCCTGGATGTGCTCGGATCGCCCAAGGTCGACAACATGTACCATGCCGGCTGGGCGTGGGCCGGCTCTACGCCTTATCAGTCCACCAAACTGATCGCGGCGCATTTCGGCGGGACGCGTACGCCGATGGCGGTTTCCTGGCCGACCAGGATCAAGCCGGACAAGACACCGCATCCGCAGTTTCATCATGTCAACGATATCGTGCCGACGATTTATGACATCCTGAAAATCAAGCCGCCAAAGCTTGTCGATGGCGTCACACAGGACCCACTCGACGGCATCAGCATGGTCTACTCCTTCGAGGCGCCAACCGCGCCGGGACAGAAGAAGGAACAGTATTTCGAGGTGATGGGCAGCCGCGCGATCTACAAGGACGAGTGGATTGCGTCCGTGTTCGGACCACGCATCCCCTGGCAGGCAGGTGTCGATCCAGCGATCGCGAAATGGACGCCTGAGAACGACGTGTGGGAACTCTACGATCTCCGGAAGGACTTTTCGCAGGCGAAGGATATCGCGTCTGCCAATCCCAAAAAAGTCGAGGAGATGAAGAAGACATTCGATGCGAACGCAAAGGCAAACAAGGTCTATCCCGTCGGCGGCGGCCTGTGGTCCGTTGTCTTCCATCCCGAAGACGCGCCAGCCAATCCGGCCAAGTCGTTCGACTACACGCAGGAAGTCGTTGCCGTTCCGGAGTTCACCGCACCGAAGCTCGGATCACGAAGCAGCCTTGTCAGCATCGACGCAGAACTGAAGCCGGACTCGAAGGGCGTGCTCTACGCACTGGGCGCGATCTCGGGCGGGCTTTCGCTGTGGGTCGAAGACGGCAAGCTCAGCTTTGAGTACAATCTGTACGAGATCGAACGGACGAGGCTCGATACGACCGCTCCGCTCCCGACCGGAAAGGTCAAGATCGAAGTCGAAACACGCGTGGCCAGCAGCGTACACGCTGGTCCTCTCGACATCGTCATCCGCGTGGACGGCAAGGAAGTGGCCAAGGGCCGGGTGCCTCGCTCAACCTCACTCGGGTTTACTGCCAATGACGCTTTCGACGTCGGCCGTGACAGCTATTCGCCGGTCTCGTTCGCGTATTATGACCGCAAGCCATTTGCGTTCAACGGAAAGATCAACCGTCTACGGGTTGAGTATCTGAACTGAGTGGTTGATCCCATCAAATTATCGTCGGCCGGGAGCGGAGAACGAAGGTGTTTGCCGCTCCCGGTCGAGAATGAACGTCACTACCCCTGCAGATAATGCCTGCTGAATCACGAGGGAAACTCAATGATGAAGAAACTTGCTTTTGTTCTTGCTGTTGCGTGCGCAGCACCGCTGAGCTCGGCTCAAGCCCAAACCGAATTGAAGGCCTATGCCGATGCGGATGGTTACATCAACGTGCAGAAGCTGACTTGCGCGCAACTCGCCGGAACGTATCAAGAAGACGCGAACTTTCTCGGCGTCTGGTACAGCGGTTGGTACAATGGCCTCGGAAAGAAGTCGTCCATCAACTTGCCCAGAGTTCGAGAAGGCATTCACGAATTGATCGTCTACTGCAAGGCCAATCAGGGCACGACGATCATCAAGGCCATCGACGTTCTTCTGAAGGCTGAAAAGGTCCGCACTGCCAAATGAATGGTGGGTTTCTCCATCATTCAGGTTTGCCGGCCCAGCGAACTCACAAGTAACAGGAATCATCTCTTGAAAAGCCAATCCAGAACGCCCTTGAATGTGGCGCGCCGTTCGATCCCCTCTGTTGCCGCACTCCTGATCGCGTCGGGTTTATCTGCGACATGCGTTGGAGTTGGCGCTGCCCACGCGGATGATGCTGCATCCATCCTGCGCGCAATGTCCGACTACATCGCGAATCAAAAGAATGTTTCGATGTCGTATGATTCCGATATCGAGATCATGACCCCGGACATGCAGAAGGTTCAGTTTGCCAGTTCCGGGCAACTCACCCTCCATCGGCCGGACAAACTCCGCGTGACACGAACCGGCGGCTACGCCGACGTTGAGCTCGTATACGATGGCACCAATTTCACCGTTTCCGATCGTGCCCGCAAAATCTACGGGCAGATGCTAGCCCCCGGCACCATCGACCAGCTCGTCGACCGCATTCGTGACAAGTCCGGCATCGAGGCGCCGGGTGCCGATCTTCTTCTCGCCAATTCCTATGCAGCCTTGATGGATGGAGTCTATGACGCCAAGCATATCGGCAGGGGCGTCATCGACGGCCATGAGTGTGAACACCTGGCTTTCCGTACGCCGGATGTCGACTGGCAGATCTGGATAGAACCAGGCGCGACGCCGATTCCGCGCAAATACATCATCACCACCAAAACGGTGACAGGCGCGCCTCAGTACACGCTCCGAATTAGCAGCTGGAAAACGAGCCCCGACACCACTGCCGATACATTCGCTTTCAAGCCGAGCGCAGACATAAAGAAACACGAGATTCAGAATCTCGGCCATATCGATGAGATCCCCCCAGGAATCGGCCCCAGCGGAGAGAAGAAATGACTGGATTGAAAAGCAAGCTGCTGAAAATCGCCCTCGGAACGAGCGTGGCCATCCTGTGTTTGTCGGTCAGCGAACAGGCGTCGCTCACGCGTGGCGGCACGTTCATGACCTCGGCTGAGGCACTCATCGGAGCTCCGCTCACACCCCTGAGTTACGCTGGCGTCGCACGGCGAACAACGCGCCGAGCCATCGTGGGAGGAGCCGTCGTTGGCGGAGCCATCGTGGGCGGAACAGTCGCGGGTGCAGCCGCCGTAGCCGCGCCACCCGCTTGCGTTCAGGCGGTCGACGTCTACGGCCGAATCTATAACCGGTGCTACTGATCGCACTCAAATCGAGAGCTCTTTCAGCGGGTCGTTGTTGTCGATTCACGTCGAGCAACGACTGATGCGTTGTTCTCAACGTTACTGAAATAGCTGGAGCGCGCTCCCATCGGAAAGTGCTTCAGCTTTTTTTGACGCATCCTGTCTCAGGGCGAATGCGTTTGCGCTGGAATGGCCCCATTCAAGATCGGGTCCCTTAGCGTGGTGTGGCTTTTCGATGTAAACGCAACACCCTGCGAATAATGTGAGTGCGCGGGAGTTCGGTGTGACGAATATCGATTCGCACGTATGTTGATCCCGTTCTAATTCCTGCTGTTCTGCCACGCGGAGTTTGTTGATGCGCTTCTCTTTGACGATAACGATTGCTGCCAGCGCCATGCTGTGCTGGTCACAAACGCCAGTCACAGCAGCCGAAGGCGGCGTAAGTGTCTTCCTCCTCGGGTCACACGCAACCGGCGCGGGCATTACGCCGCCGCCCGGCGTCTTCTTTCAGAACGATTTCTATTATTACGACGGCAAACTCAGCGGCGGTCGAACTCTGCCGACCGGTGGTCTTCTCGTTGCAGACGTCTCGGCCCAGAGCTGGATCGAATTGCCAACAACACTCTGGGTTACACCTGCCAAGATTCTCGGCGGCAATCTCGCATTCTCGTTGACGACGCCCGTTGGTGAGCCGCGCGTGAATGCAAATCTGCTGGTGAACTCTCCGCGCTTCGGGCCGATCGGTGTCGGCGTGACGGACAAGAATGCTAACCTCAGCGACTTCTTTCTCCAGTCCTTTGTCGGGTGGCAGTCGGGCAATTTTCACTGGCAGCTCGGCGTCGGCGGTGTGATCCCGTCCGGAACGTATGTCGCCGGTCAACTGTCGAACGCCTCGCTGAACAGACCCGCGCTCGACGTCTTCGGCACTTTCACATGGCTGGATCCTGCCATCGGCTGGGATCTCTCCGCAGCGGTGGGCGTCACCTTCAACCAGACCAACACGGCGACCGACTACAGGAGTGGCGATGAATTCCACCTCGAGTGGGCAGCAACCAAATACATCATCAAGGAATTCACGCTCGGGCTCGTCGGTTACTATTACCGGCAACTGACGGCGGACTCCGGAACAGGCGCAAAGCTGGGCGCCTTTGAAGGTCGTGTCATCGCACTCGGCGGCTCGATTGGGTACACGTTCGAGGTCGGGAAGCTCCCGATTTCAACGCGCCTGAAAATCTATCGTGAATTCGATGCCGTGAACCGCATGGAAGGCACTGCCGGATACTTTACCGTGTCTGTGCCCGTCGCGTTGGATACCAATGTAATGGCGCTCGCCGATGGGCGCTCGTTCAAAACCAAATTCTAGCTCCTTCAACTGGGACGCCTCCAGGCTTGTTCTTTGTCGATGTTCTGAGGAACGATGGATAGGATTGATGACGGGCATATCAGTCAGGACACACCGCCTCACAAATTTCGAAGAACTCAATGCCGCCGTTTATGGAGCACGCATCAGCGGGACGTAGAGATCGCTAAATGGCTTGACCGGTCGCGATTGGCGCGAAGTGGCAAGACGGTTGGCCTTAGTCTGCACGAAATGACCGGATGGGATTCGCCCGTCGATCAGAGACAATCGGGCCGGACGCAGGCATCGGCGTCCGCGAACAATCCGCTCCACGGAACGTCGGCACCGGCCCGGCTTTGCTTCTGCCTTCCCAAGGAAGCCGACAATTAAACTGGAACCACAATCTTACCGCCTCCGCTTCGATTGCTTTTTCACGGGCAACTGGTTGTGCCGAAAAAGTCAGGTGGCAACCATGTTCAGAGCACTGATCTTTGCAGCAACCTACCGTTTTTGATCGGCGGCTCTGACTTACCTTCTAAGGGGCGGCCCGGTCAGATGGCGGGGACCCGCATTCGGGGAAACTCAGTCGCCCGATGATCCCGGCACTCTTGAAATGAATAGGGACTATCCATGACCGTAAACCTGGTTCGATCCGCAGGCGCATCCATCTTCGTGCTGTTTATGATTTGCGGGCAGGCCGTCGCGCAATCGAACGAAACCCAACCGAAGGTCACCGATCCCCATTTCAAGATAGCGCCCGGTTATCTGAAGCCGGCCGACCTGCCGAACAGCCAGGTCCTGCTCGGTCCGCCCCCCGAGAAGGATTCGGCCGCGCTTGCCAGGGACGAAGAAGCACGCAAGGCAACGCTCCCCCTGCGCGGCACCGACCGCTGGAAGCAGGCCTCCACCGACGCCGATCTTGCCTTCCCGCAAGCCGCCGATAATTTTTCCTGCGCGATGGGGATCAAGATCGACAAGGAACAGACCCCGCGCCTCTATGCCATGATGCAGAAGATGCTGTCCGACTTCGGCCTGTCGACCTATGGCGTGAAGAACAAGTACAACCGCACCCGCCCTTTCGTCGTTCACAACGAAGCCACATGCCGGGCGGATCAGGAAGCGATCCTGCGGACAGACGGCTCCTATCCGTCGGGCCATACGGCTGCCGGCTGGGGATGGGCCCTCGTCTTCGCGCAGATCAATCCCGAGCGTTCCAACGAGTTGTTCACGCGCGGCATCGCTTTCGGCCAGAGCCGCGTGATCTGCGATGCGCATTGGCAGAGCGACGTCGATGCAGGCCGCATCATGGGGGCAGCGACCTTTGCGCGCTTGCAGACCAACGCGACCTTCCTTGCCGACCTCAAGGCTGCGAAGGCCGAAGTAGAGGCAGCGAAGACAAAGCATGCTATGCCAGCACAGGTTTGTGCAGCCGAGACAACGACCTTGTCCACGCAATAAGCGGATCTCAGTTTTGAGCAGCGGGCGTCTTCGACTGATCCATGGATGGCTTCTAGTTTGCGCCCTCGGCTTGGGCGCGACCAATGCTGCCTTCGGCAAAGACGACACCGATCAAACGGCTGAATTCACCGCGCCAAGCGTCTATCTGGATCTCCGGACCACCTATGCGACAGCCCCCGGCGGCGCGATCGGAATCGGCTTCGGCAATACGTCGCTGTTTTCGGTTCTGGGGGCGATCGCCCTTGCGGCCGGTCACACGCCATCGACCGTGCCGACCCATATCAAATTGCCGACGGTGCACGCGGTCACGGTTGATATCCCGCTGACCGTCGACTTGAACGATCGGGTGTCGGTTTATGGCGGTGTTTCCGTGAACGCCAACACGATGCCGCTCGGCGGCTGGACGGATATCGACATCGCGAGCTGGAACGTCGGCTTCCAGGCCGATCTCTACAAACAAAATGGCGGCGCGCTCCCCAGCGTCACCGTGCAATCGACCATCACGCAATCGCTGCCGTTCGGCCCGTTCGCGACGACGAATTTCAATAACGTCATCGAGTTCGACTATGCATTGGACGAGGATCAGACGAGGGGATTTCTCCTTGGCTTCCAGGACACCCGCGTCGCGGTCCAAAGCGCCTCGGCGGACGTCCGTCCGGGCATGATCGGATATGCCGGCGGCTACTATCAGTGGTCGAACAACTGGAAAGCGTCCGCCCGCGTTGGCATGCAATCATTCGGCGGCGTCGAGCTCCTGAACCGAACGCTAATCCAGCCCTTTACCCAGCCCGTCCTACGCCTTGACCTGGACCGAATGGATGACAACGACAATCGCCTGTTCGGTGTGATGGTGCAGGTCCAATGGATCCCGCAGCCGTCCTATCAATTGACGTTCAGGACGCCGCTTTATCTGACGCAGAACTAGCCAGCGCCCCCCACGCGGTGTCGGATGTCCATTGGCGCGAAATGGCAAGACAAGTGATCCGAGATGCTCGAAACGCTCGGAGGCATTTGCCTACCGATTACGCGTTGATCGCTTGGATGGCATTTAAGCTTCAACGTGCCGCGCCTGTGGAATGCCCCCTGCGTCGCCAGTCAGATTGAATGAAGAGGTATGTCGATGTTTCGCTCGGTTGGGATTGGTTTCGCATTGGCTTCGGTTGCACTGGCCGGAGGAGCGTTCGCCCAGGCTCCGGACGGCAAACAGCCTGTCACCGTCGATAATTTTGCCCGCGCCGAGACCGACCGCTACCTCGCGGTGAATGCAACGGCCATCGGCGGGCTGGGCAAATTTCAGCACTCGCGGGAGCCCGTATCCATCGATAAACAAGCGGTCATCCGAATGAACCGGGATACGCTGTACTCGTTTGCGGTGTTTGATCTTGCTGGCGGGCCCGTAACGCTCTCGCTGCCCGACACGGGCAAGCGCTATATGTCGATGATGGTGGTCGATCAGGACCACTACCTGCCAATCGTCGCCTATGGCACGAAGCCGGTGACGCTGACGCAGAAATCAGTTGGTACGCGATACGCCTTTGTCGCTGTCCGAACGCTGGTTGATCCCAACGATCCCAAGGATCTCGCCGAGGTCCACAAACTTCAGGATGCCATCAAGGTCAGCCAGAAGAAGACAGGCACGCTGGACCTTCCAAACTGGGATCAGGAGAAGCTGACTGACATCCGCAATGCGCTGCTCGCGCTGGCAAAATATCAGAGATCGTATCACGGCTCCTTTGGAGCCCGTGGCCAGGTCGATCCGATACAGCACTTAATTGGCACAGCCTCCGGATGGGGTGGCATTCCGGAAAAGGACGCCATGTACCCGAGTTTCACTCCCGCGAAAAATGACGGCAAAACAGTTTACACCCTCAATGTGCCAAAGGCCGTGCCGGTGAAGGCTTTCTGGTCGATCAGCGTCTACAACGCAAAAGGGTTCTTTGAGAAAAACGCCTACAATGCTTATTCGATCAACGACCTCACCGCGAAGAAGAATGCGGACGGCTCCGTCAAAGTCCAGTTCGGCGGCTGTGACGGCAAGATCCCAAACTGCTTGCCGATCGTTGAGGGCTGGAACTACACTATACGGCTTTATCGCCCTGAACAGCCCATCGTCAGCGGAAAGTGGAAACTTCCGGAAGCCCAGCCTTTAAACTGAAGCTTATCGGGCATGCAGCAACCTCGCGAGGGCGCGCGCGACAAAGCGATAGACAAAATCCGACTGTAACCGGACAATCGATCCGTCTTAGAGGACTGGTTCGCTATATCCAAACTGACACGGGGCGCCTCGCGCGGCGACTTTTCCCCGCACGCACACCACGCGTTATGAATTGAATCGGTTCGGAAGCGTCCGCACCTTGACGGACGACGTCCGCTTTTCGCCTCAAGCGGTCACTCGCGACCAGCTCCGATCGAACGTCTGTCGGAACAAGAATCGGCAACCGGGCCCTCCTTCTCTGCCATATCTTTGATGAGATAAGGCGGAGCAGGTTGCGGGGCTACTGCGTCAGGTTGGAATGTTGAGATCGCAGAGTGCGGCGACAGGCATAACGCTCGCGAGTGCAGCTCAAGTTTGATCCTGGTGGGCAGGGGCACCGCGTCACCAATCCGAACCTGCCACTGCGCAGATGGCCGTCGATTTCAACGCAGCATCGGCGATGACGCAGCGTTAAGGGCAGAACGCCCTTGTGCTGCATGTCGGCTAGTTCGTCCACCAAAACACGAACATTCTCGCAGTAGTCCACCGGCACCACCATGAGGTGGAGGCCACCGACCGCGAAGGCTTTCCCCAGTGTCGGTGCCAGAGCGCCCGCCTCGGTCACGCGATGACCCCGGGCACCGTAGGACTGCGCGTAGGCGACGAAATCCGGATTACCGAAAGTCATCCCCGCATCGGCGAAACGGTCGACGGCCTGTTTCCATCGGATCATCCCGTAGGCGTGATCCTCGATGACGAGCACGACGAAATCGAGCTTCAGCGGTCTCCAGTTCCTGCGAATTCGTCATAAAGCCGCCGTGACGGCATATTAAATAGATTATATAAATCCGCACGTTACATATTATTCGGCACATTCCGGAAATCTGTCGACAGTTTTGCGAACGCCATATGGGTATTTTTACGACTTGCATAACGGTTGTTTTGCGACCGTTATAACGGCAGTTTTGTCGAGTTTTGTACCATGTCGCTTATACCGCGCCATCTCTCCACGCGCCTGTAAGATGCCCTTTCCAACAGTCGGATCGTAAACATCGTTGGTCCCCGGCAAGACGGGAAATCGACCTTGGTCCGTGATATCCTGAAGTCTGCCGCCTACGTGACGTTGGACGACGATGCGATCCGACGCGCATTGGACGAGGACCCATACAATCAGCTCAAGGCGCTCTCTGATCAGGCCAAGGATTCTGGCTTGCCCGTCGTCATCGACGAAGTTCAGCGTCTTCCTGAACTGACTTTTGCCCTCAAGCGCATCGTCGATCAGGACAACCGTCGCGGCCACGCAATTCCCGGGCTGATGCGTTATGAGTTATTCAACGCCGACACAACCAGAGCTCGAGGCGTACTAGAGGGAAATGATTAGGCTCGTCGGTGTAGATTATTTTCCGGAGAACGCCGCTACGTTCGTAGCTGCGATGACTTAGAAGCTGCTCGCTCCGGCGACGGAACGCGATCACGCCAACGACCGATAGGCTCGGGGCGCGACGCCGTCCCGCCCCTGAGGTGCCAGACGATCGGTGCTTTGCGCTGAGGATCAGCGGCAACCAGCGCCCCTCTTGAGACCGGTTTCTTCAATCACCACGCATGAATGTCCTGGATCGCCTTCCGGATAAGGAACGCCGGTCGGGAGCAGGAACGTGACGGAATGAGCGCCGGCCAAGCCGGACGGGAATCTGGTCTTCTGTTTGACGATGTACTCACCCCCCTTCGCACGCACCAGCGCACCGGACGAGAGTAACTGCACCAACCCGGCCTGTTGCGGCATCACCTCGTACTTCTGGGCCGGGGCACTGCCGACCACGGCCTGCGGGTCGATATCCACGACGCCGCCGGGCGAGTATCTGAACAGATCGCTCTTCGCATCGCTGTTCGGAGCGTTCGTGATGGTCTCGTTGGCGGGCCCAACAGGTTCGGCGTTCTTGTCCTTCTTCACCGAGACAATCGCGCCGGAGGGCGCGGCAAACGACCTGACAGCGTAGACGGCTGACGTCACGTCGGGGGCCTTGCCAGTCGCCGTTCTCACGGAGCCGACGGACTGGAAAGATCCTGCGGATGGTGACTCGTAGAAATACGGCAGGCAGTTCGGCCGATTGAAGAACACTACGCGTTCCTTGCCGACACCCGTCACGCCAGCAAGAGGCCGCTGTCCGGGCTCGCTTCGATTCGGCCCCGTGGACAGACTGGTCACGACGACCCGCTCGACGCGCTCGGTCGCGCCGGTGAACTGCCAGATGGTCGGAGCATAGCTCGTCAAGACGACGTATACCGGGTCCGCGCCGGTTTCGATGTTGACGCGCCCGGCATGGACGACGTTATCCTGCGATCCCAAGGTAACATTTGACAAGGTCTCGGTCTCGTACGAACCGAACAGGACTACCTGTGCTTTCTCGGATGCCCTCGGCATCTCGCAGCCTGCTCGCTCGGCTCGTGTACGGTAGTCGCTCATCTCTTGCTGGGAAATGACGCCGTCACGGTCGGCATCGATCTGTTGGAACAATTCCGCGCCCATCGCCTCGTAGGCGGCAAGGGTGACAACGCCCGAGGAGGTCGCGTCGAGTTCAAGGAGCTGCTGCGCACGCGTGGAGAAACCGCCGTTGCGGTTCGGCTTCACCGACTTTGCGGCTTCAAGCGACGAGACTTTGCCGTCGTTGTCCGCGTCGAGAGACATGATGGCCCGAACGCGCGATGCGATCTGACCGGCGATCGCATCGCGAACCGATGGGCCCGGGAGCGGCGACGTCTGGGATCGAAGTTCGTAGGATATGCCTCGTTGGATTTCAACCTCCGTAACGAAGCCGTCACCGTCGAGATCGTATCGCATCGCCTGCTGGACAGCCAGCGCCCTGCTCTGAGTTTCCTCCATGACCTTGTGAAGTTGAACGTCACGCTGGGTAATCTCACCATCGGAATCGGCGTCGGCCGCTACGAAGAAAGCCCGGAGCGCCTGTTCGTATGTCTGCTTGGTAGAACCCGACTGAACGTTCTGCAGGAGGGTTTGCTGCAGTGTTTTCGCGTCAATCGACGCGACGCGCGATTGCTGAGACCACGCCGGTCCCGCGCCTAGTAGAGAAATGCCCAGACCCGCAGTCACGCCGGCGGCGCGCGAAACAAAATGTAGTCGCATGTCCATCTCCGTTTGCCGAGTATGCGTAAGGTCTGCGAGCGCGCCGCTCAAGAAAGTTCCTCGGACTTATGGTCGAGGGGTAAACAAATGCTTCCGCGATGCCCGACCTCAGAGTGAAATGAGCCCGGCCACGTTCGGCGCGATCCGTGCCCATTTTATGTGGGGAAATTGCCAACTATATCGGTCTTATTGGAGGTTTGGCGTTGTCTTATGTGGGGAAAGCCGTCCGAAAACATGGAGGAATTTCGGTTCTCTTGCCGATCTTATCTGGGGATCTAGATGTTCACTGTGCGCCCTCACTCATTGAGTCCCTACATCTTGTTTTTCCTTCGGGAATACGACATCCCAAACCCTTGTGAACCTCGCGGGTAGTCCTTCGCCGATATTGTCGAAGGCTCGGACCATCACATAAACAGCGGCGATGAAAGAGATCGTCCGCGTGCTGATGATGCTTAGATAACCATCCGCCGGCGCGTCCTTGAACACGATTGCGAGCATGAGCGCGTAGAGGCCCACAATCGCCATCATCATTTCCGTAATTCCATAGGACAAACGATGTTTGCGCCTGACCCAATAAAACATCGCTGCGATCGGCACCGCAGAGAGCGACAGTACGAAAAGTGACATTCGAGCCGACAGCAGATCGGATATCAACATGAGCACTGCGCTGCATGGAACGGCCAGGACAGGTGTCCACCTCCCGGCAAAGAACAGCCCAAGCTTTTTAAACATTCACTTTTCCCCCGCGCATCCCCGCAACAGCGGCTCGCCTTCAGTTTCTTATCGTTCACTCATTTGGCTTCACATTGGTTTTTAACATGGCGCGCAGCTCCAGAAATGCGCGGGCTACAGGCTCCCAGTCTGAATTCACGGTGGCGCCCATCGCCCTGCCGCTGTCGATCAAAGCGACCAGGCTTTGGGCGTGTGCCAGTTTAGCGGAATAGTCCTTCATGGCGCCAACCTCATGTGAAGCAAAACAACATCAACGATGAGATGCTTCTCATAGTCAGTAAGCGGCTGACCATTTTTAAGCCTCTCCGACGTATTCTCATCATTCACAGCGCTAAGCGCCAAATCCAACACGTTACCGGTCAGACGCTCATTCTTATGAAGACGACGCGACACATGACCACACAACGTCGCAAAACGCTTCCGCGCAGCCCTCTCCTCAGGAGTTCGCTGAGGAATCATGTCATGCAGCTCATTCCGCAGAAATTTCTTGTATTCCTTGTCCATGACCACCCTCCGTTTCAACGGCATGATGAAGGAACACGGTGGGTCATTGCAACTCGTTGAAGCTTAATGGGCTGAGTGACACCGGCCGGAGAAGTCCACAGGCATATTCCGGCAAGCGTTCATGCATCTACGCTTCTCATAGATTTGTCCGACAGCCACGAACACACAGCGGCTGGAAGTGCTCCTAAAAGTACAGCCATCACACCTGACCAAAACGGCGCAAGGCCGCTCCATAGAAAGAGCAACACTGACGCGGACACCAGACCTCCTACGGCTGTCGTTTTCAGAAGATGGAAGGTCTGTTTCGACAACGCCCGGTCTATCCCCGCCATCAACAACGCCGGGACAATCGCAATCGGATAAGAGGCAATCAGCCACGCCAACAGATCTTCGCTCGATGGAATGCCTTTCGAGACTTCATCCGGGGCGTTGAAAACGAGCATCCCGAGAGGCGGGAAGAGAGCTGCGAATATCAGAAAACGCTTCATGAGATCGTCTCCAAGCTCCCTTGTCTGACTTGGAGAGGCTTTCGTTCATCAGCGCCCTGATTTCCTCCGGCGTCTTGCGGATATTCTCAGGGAGCTTGTTCAATCGCAGAAACTCTTTGCGAGCCTCCGCCTCTCTATCCTCAGCGGGTGTGGTCTCCCGCACCCTCACCTCACCTTTGGGAAGAGGTTTCTGGAAACTGGTCTCACGTCGGCACCAGTTGCGCCACGTAGCCCCCCCAGTCGGCTTTTGAACCTTCTTGACCGGGTTGAGCGCGCCCGTAGTCACGGAAGGTGTCGAAAACGGTCTGGCAACGGTCCAGAGACCATTTCAGATCCTTGTTCGACCAGATGAACCACGACACCTTGCACGCGTTCTTGTCCAAGAAGGCTTCGAGATACTGAGCACGCTCTCTCTTTTCTTGTATCGTTTTCTTACTTGTATCGTTCTGCGCGCCATTTTTGGCCTGCCACTTTTGGCTAGCCATTTTTGGCAGGGCATCAGCAATGTAGATTTTCCGTTGCCCATGCTGGTTTACGGCAGGCTCGATGTCGACGAAGCCTGCCTGCTCCAGCTCCGCCAGCCACCTAGAGACGCTTCGAGTGCCAGCGTCGTACAGCCGCGCAAAGTATGCATTTGATGCCCAACAGTAGCCTTCACGCTTCGTAAGTGCCGTTAGCTCTCCGTAAAGTAGCTTGGCGTTGGCCGAGATAGAAGCATACCGAACTGATGCCGGGATAATCGCATAGAATGTTGGACGTTCGATGGGACCTGACTTTCTTTGATTTCCGCCTGACTGTCTTTCGGCGGATCCGCACCAGTCAGGTAATGCGGCCCCTTGAACAAACAGTGCCCCGTGAACATCTAACCCTCAAATGAAGTGACTCTTTTTGCGGCATCAAAATGCATCTGTCCCCGGTACAAGACCTCGCCATCCAAGCCCTCACCGCCAATCTCGTTGGAGCGGAAGAATTCGACCGCCTGTTCCTTGGCGTCGAATTCATCGAGGTTGAGGGAGATATTTTGTTCGTAGGGGCGCCCAGCGAGGAAGCGGCCGACGAGATTGAGCAGTACTGGGAAGAGCTAGCCGCTATCGCGACGCGGGTGCTGGGCCAACCTGTCGGATTGGTAATGGTTTTGCCGAGACTGAGGGTCTAACGCTTTTTGGTCAGCCCTGTCGGGTCATAAGTGCCAGGCATACCCAAGACTTCAACGTCCCATGCGTGGTTCGTGTGAACGAAGTCATTGCCGCCCTCTTTGTCGGTCAGTTTTGCATAGACGAGGAAATGCGTACCTCGCTCATGGGCTCGTCTGAGCGCTTTCGGAAATCTGACTCGGAGGCTTCGCGATATCCCCTGACCGGCGATCGGCCGAACGTGTAGGTCGCCGTGAAGACCGCTGCCGCTCTCGGTGTAGGTCTCGACGATCATACGAATGTAAGGCTCTTCCGGCTTCCCCATCCCTGCCTCCCAAGGTTGCAGGCATGTTGCCGTATACGATTTCGGCGCGCAAGATTCTCCCGCTGCCCTAAATCTCAAACCGTTTGCTCGGAGGCAAAATGCCCTTCCGAAACTGGTATCGCTGCATGACCTGCGGTCACTCGTGCATGCAGTGGACGACCGAGACCTTTGAGCCTCAAACCTCTCCCTGCCCGTCCTGTGGGGCTCTCTTTCACCCGTGGGCGAGTGAGGACATGACGACCGCCAAGTTCAAGTCTGACAACGGCATCGTCGATAGGGGCTGAAGCAGATCGGATCGCTGCGATTGCTTTTCGGCGGGATGTTGGCCCACGCGCCCTTCTTCATCGCAAGCTCCCTGATCCAGTCGGCGTCATAGCCACGGTCGGCAAGCAGCATTGACCCGGACTTCAGACGAGACAGCAGTTTTCCAGCGAGTCGAACGTCATGGGCCTCACCCGGGCTCAGCGCCAACCGTACCGGCAGACCATTGCCATCGACCACCGCATGGATCTTGCTCGTCAAGCCGCCGCGTGACCTTCCCATCGATTGGCGCTGGTTCCTTGTGATGCAGTCTCCATGCTGATGCACGCGGACAATGGAGGTGTCGATCATCTGGACAGAGCCATCATGGGTTTCCGCGAGGGCCTCCATGATCGAGTCCCAGATTCCAGCCATCCGCCAACGAACAAACCGGTTGTAGCAGGTCGTGTAAGGCCCAAAGGTCTCTGGCAGATCGCGCCATGGAGCTCCCGACCGCAATATCCAGAAGATGCCGTTGAGGACCCGCCGGTCGTCGACCCTCGGCACACCCCGCTGCTTGTTCGGAAGGAACGGTCTGATGGCAGTCCACTCAAAGTCCGTGAGTTCATATCTCATGATTCGAGGCCCCGGTACGGAAGCTTGAATCATGTCTATCTGAGTGTTCGCAACACCGAACGGCAGGTCCGAGATGGGTCGGATAGCGGACATGCTGCCGACATGTCAAAAGCGACGCGAATGCCCCCGGGCCGACATGCTTGCGACCCCCGATCCCCCCACATGAACCAAACGCAGGACCGGGCCACTAACGCACAGCAGTTTGGCCGGTTTTCATTGCCATAGCTTTCGGCTGGGGCACGGTTCGGACGTCACTTTGGCGGATTGGAATCGTCAATGCCCCTTCTCGATTTGCTCTACCTCGTTGTCGTCACGCCGCTGTTGCCGCTGCTGGCCGGCGCCGGCCTGTTCATGCTGACCCGTTCCCACTTGATGGCGGCAGGCCTTTCCGCCCTCGGCTTCGGCGCCTGGGGCGCCTTGTACTTCTCTCGCTTGTCATTGAACGGCCCTTTGTCGGGCGCGCTCTACGGAATAGGAATCGACGGCGTCGCCAGCGGGTTAGTGGCGTTGGTCGGCAGCGGCTACGTGCGCCTGATCGGAGCGGAGGCGCGACGCATCGGCACGGAGCGGACGGCAATCGTGCACGCCGTCGGCATCGCCTTCGCAGCGACAGCATTTGTTTTGCTCTTCGTGACGCATGGCTCAGACAAGGTCGGGATCGGGCTCTATCTCTTAATGCTCGCGTGGTCGCTCGGGGGCGCGGCTGCAACCGGCAGCTTCGGCGGTGTCGTCGCCACGATGGCGTTCGCGATGGTCGCCATGGTGCATGGCATCTGGGGCGCTGCAATTGCCAGTGGTGTCCGCGATGCCGGCCAAGCCTATATCGCGATCTTCATCGTGCCGCCGTTGCTGGTGCCTGTTCTCGCGTTCGCCGCCTTTGGCAGGTGGCTCGGCGGCGCCCTCCGAGTGCGCGGAGGCCATGGACGACCAGGATAGGTGGGCTGCGCGGATAATGTCGCCTGTTGGCACAAAAGGGACCTGAGGCGATGTAGAACTTGAGTCTGCAATGTGCGGAATAGCGGAAACGGGTTGAGCTTGCTTGCGAACCTCAATTTATGAGTACACGCTCTAGCGTGGACCGTTCACCGAAGATGCCGCTGGCTCAGCGCTTACGATAGAGACGCTTGATCAGATACCAGATCAACAGGAGCAACATGCTCTTTCTCTCCCACAGTGCGCGGGAGAAAACGAACCCGTGTGCGCCCGGCTGAGCCGCGGCTTCTGATAATTTAAAACACCGACATATCGCCATCTCCCACTCTCAATGAATGCTATTTTAGGTTGCACGCTGAGCTAGTCAAATACTATCGTGTCGCAGGCGATCGGAGCTTAGGGGGCAAGGATGGCACTACCTGCTAGCAATAGTCTGCTCGCGCTTGGCGCCGCGTTGCTAGTCGCCTCTTCGGCCCTCGGACAGACACCCAAGACGGTACAGACAGATAAGATCAACCGGTCCACCGAGATCGATCCCATGATCGGCACAGATGGCGATGGCCGCTTACTGATCGACTGGGCTGCGGCAGAGCAGATCGCGACATCTCCCGCTGCCCCTCGGCGCACCGCATCGGCAAGATTGATGCTGGCCATTCGCGATGGTCAATGGAGACCTATGCCAAAATGAGCGACGAACCGCTCTGCCTTGCCTGTGGCGCCGTCGAGATCGTCGATACCGGCCATTCGGAATACTCCTTCATGTGTCTTGCCTGCGGCTGCTGGGGACCTTTCGCCGATCAGGTGGAGCAGAAATTGCACGACCTCGAGCCTTCATCCCAAGCGAACTAGGGGGAGCGAATGACCGACCAGACACTTCCGCCAGCGGCTGCCATTCCGGAGGTCACAGATCCAAGCTCTGAAATCGACCGGAAGGTTATCAGTCTCGGATTTGCGATCTTCGTTGTATTGGGCGCCGCGTTGACGTTCGGCTGGACGATTTGGGTCGTCGTGACCCAGTTCTCTAAATGGGAGGCGATACTCGAAAATCATTTCGCTGCGATCGTTGGGTTACCCGGCGCCGCAGCGGCCGCTTTCGCGTTGGTCGTTTTTCTCCGCCAGACGGATGGGCCAATCGAGTTTGAATTCGTGGGATTCAAATTCAAAGGTGCATCGGGCCAGGTCGCTATGTGGGTGATCTGCTTCTGGGCGATTGCTGGAGCTATCAAGCTCCTATGGTGACGGTGCGCAAATGCGCCCCAACAATCCACGATGTGTCTGGTGGTAGAGCGTCTCACTCCGAACAGATAGCGTGCCAGGCCTTGCCCTCCCGCTCTGGTTGCGCTTTGATGCTGACCAAAATGGGGAAGGAACATGGCAAACATCAAGGGACCACGGGATCATTCGCCAGCCATTGAAAAGCTGGCTGCTCAGAAGTTGCGCGACCCAAATGCAGGACGTGACACGAAGCGGCTGGCTGGCGCGGTCTTAGCTCATGCTGATGGGAAGCGCGCGAAACCGGCTCCAAAGCCGTCCAAACGGAAATAGCATCGTAGAACTTTGCTGAAGGGATGCTCCGCCGGCAATCGCGTCTGCACGCGTTGCGCTCGGATGCTGGGAAGTCTTTGGGGGACACCAATGAAACCGCTCGCTCTCGCAGCGCTGCCACTTTGTTTGCTGCTGGCCGGCTGCTACGCCACCGCCGCCTCTCAGGGGTCCACCGAGGTGGCTTCGGCCGCCCCGCTTCTAGGGCCCGATGAAATCAGGGATCTGACACCGGCAGAGAAAGCAGTCCTCGCCAAGTCTTTCGCTGCCGGCCTAAAAGATCCTGACTCGGCAAAGTTTCAGTGGGCAAAAGTGCGCAAAGCCATGCCGCTAGACGGCAGCTTCGATTACTGCGCGATGGTCAACTCCAAAAATAGCTACGGCGGATACGTTGGCATGCAGCCGTTCATCGGCACCGTCGCCGTCACCAAAGGCAAAATCACCGCCGGCGTCTTGGGCGCCGTCGGTGAGTCGACACCAATGTATCGCGACATCCTTCCGAAGATGTGTCGTGACAAAGGGCTAGACCCCTTTATCGCCTCTCTTTAAGGGCCAAGCTTAATCCCAATTGGAGCTGGCCTTTGCAGCATCCGCCAATCGCATTTTCAGCAATCTCAGGACGGCAATAGATGAACGTAGAAACGCTGCACGCCATTGCCACCAGTGTACTGAAAGATTTCGAGACAAACGATATCCCCGGGAGGCTGACAAAGCTCGTCGCCCACGCTCAGAATCGCGTCAATGCGCCCGCTGAACCCTCCTACCCTCAACAGTTCGACCAGCAAGTCAAAGATCTACGAGAAATACTGCCCAAACTTTCGAGCAATTCATTTCCGCCCTTATGGATCGAATATCTTCGGGAAATGAATTCTGAAAACTGGATCGGGCACAACCTACTCTCCGCGATCGAAGACGTGCTGTCGCAGAATGCTGTAACGCCAACAATAGCGTTGGAGCATTTGAAGGAGATTTCCGACGAGATAGATGGCGACATTAGCGCTCTAAAGAATCTCCGGGCGAGTTTTGTTCGCTTCGCCATTGGCACCGATTTGCCGGAGCCCGGAACGGCGGAAGTCGGCATTCTAATCCCCCGAACGGCGGTGCATGAAAATTTATCGGAATTTGGCTCAGAGCTGAGAAAGCTATCGCGGATAGTGTCTGTGTTTCGCGAAGCAACCCACGGCGATCGTCCTGACATTAGACTAAAATCGATCGCTTCTAGCGAATTCTCAATACTCTGCCAGATCGATTTCGAGACTGCCAAGCTCATAGCAAAGAGTATCAGCAACCTAATTGAAGGCTACAAAATCGTCATTGGCATTAAAGAACAAATCGCGGCGCTGCGCATCTCTGGCGTTCCAGAAGAGAATCTCAAAGGAATTATCGATCACGCTAATGACAAAATGAAGACGACGGTGAACGCTCTCAGCGAAGAGATCGTTACGACTTTTCCGGATGGAAAGGTGGAGAAGACTCGAAGAAAAGAACTGAAGATCGAAATGACCGGCGCACTTGGCGAGATCGCCAGTCGCATCGATAAGGGTTTTAGTTTTGAGATTCGAGCAGCGAAGCCAGCCGCGTTAAAGAATGGCGAAGAGGAGACGCAAGATGCCCAGGCGGCTCGCAGCCTGGTCGAGAACCAATACTCAGAGATTATTGCTCAACAGCCGTCGCTTCAGTTCCTAAAGACCGACGGCCCCCCAATTCTCTCACTTCCCGGCCTACCCGAGGGTGACGGGAAAAAAACTGAAACGGCCACTTGATAGGGGGAGACGCCGAAGACCTCCTCTTTGCGCTTGGTGCTGCGCTAAAGCAGCACCGCGACGAGGGTAACGATAGTCATCGTCTACTATTCGCGCTTTGCGTGAAGTAACGAATTACAGCAACAATGGAGAGCGGCGCATGTTCGCGATACAGCTAAAACAACACCTAGCTAAGAGTATCCGTCTATTGCCGCCAATTCTCTCTGCTATTGCAGCTGCATTTTCTGCCTACGCGGCAACACGGTCAGCCGACGCTGCCAGCCAAGCGCACCAGTTCACAAAATTGAGCCAGCTCAGCCAATCTGTTGCGGCGCGAAACGTGGGACTTTATGCGCAGCGGCTTGCGTTAATGGCCTTAAGCAGCAAGCCAGAATCCGGATTCTACAGCAAAATCCAGCTTGACGTCGTGCTTTCTGGCTTGGACGCCATTCGTTATGACGCAGTGGATCAACGCATGATCGAACCACTTATGGATATAAAACGCGGCGTCCTGATCGCGAAAGCATACGTATCGGGCTCCCCAATCACCGCTGATGCGGAGATACTTGCTCTTCGCTCAAACCTATCGGCAATAGATGCCGTTCTTCGCACGACAGGCCATATCGCCTTCGGAAGACATTGCACTGCGCAGATTGATGACTACGCTGGAAACGATGAATCTAGCTGCAGTGAGCTTAGGGCCCCTTAGCATGAAAGCAGAACAAGATGCCCCCGCTTCATCGAGCGACCGCTGAGAACCTCAAGCATGTAGCGCGAAACACGGTTGCGGATATCAGGCAACTTATAAAGCCGCTCCTGCATGAAATCTTAGCAAATCAGAAAGAGCCGCCTCCGGGAACGCGTAGGTGGACGTTGGGGCTGAACGCTTTAGATCCTGATACGATTACAATATCTACGAAAGACGCCCGCGCATTAATCGAAGGTCTGAGCCATCACGCGGCTAGGCTCGAGCCGAGCTCCCACAGTGCAGACGAACGGGCGCGTTTAAAACTCACAAAGCCAAGGATCTAATGACCCTCCGGTCCTGCACTAAAGCAGCACCTCCACGACGCATTCAGAAACAAACTGCCCTCGCAGGGTCTAGCAGCTGCCGGATTTTCGTCGAACCGCCATGAGCTCTTAGCCGCTGAAAGATGCGCCCAAACAAATGGGTAGCAGCGCAGAAAGCTCCCATGATCGAAGTATTTGGACTCGGGATTGTCGTCGCCACTGGAATGAGTCTGATTGCCTGGGTAATTGGGTGGCCAGGAGCGCCCGGTAAGCCATGAACTCAAAGCCGCCGAGTCACGACACGATGCGCGCGAAACCACGGTAAAGTACCCGAAGTTGCCGGTTTACGCCCAAGGAACCCGCCTGTAGGTTAGCGCACCACTGGTGGGAGAATGGGCGGCGTGGGGACCTTACGTTTTGCATTGGCCGTTGTCGTTGCGCTGTCGCACGCTGGGGCCGTGTTCTGGGGCTACAACACTGGCGTTGTCGCTGTCGTATCGTTCTTCATGATCAGCGGCTATGTGATGGCCTTGGTGATCAAGACAAATTACAATTCCCTCGACCGCGTCGGACATTTTTACCTTGATCGCGCCGCCCGAATACTCCCTCAATTTTGGGGATACTGCATACTTGCCGGACTGTTCCTTTGGCTCTCCGGATATAGGGACGTGTTCTCTAATGGTTGCGGCAGCGGCCGGGTCGCCCTCAACGTTCTCGCTATCCCGCTCAATTTTTTCCAGTTCGGGAATCTTGAGAGCTGCCTGCTCATCCCTCCCGCATGGAGTCTCGGGCTTGAGGTAACGTTCTATCTTGTTGCGCCGTTCCTCATTCTGTCCCCGAAAACAATGTGGATGGCGCTACTCGCATCACTGCTGGTTTTCGCCGTTGCTTATACCGGCGCGATCAACTCTGACATGTTTGGTTATCGGCTTCTGCCTGGAGTGCTCTTTATTTTTCTGACTGGCACTGCGTTTGCGGGCCACGACCGGCTGTCGAATTATGCACCTTTTGCTATATGGACGCTCGCTGCAGTAACGGCCACGTTTTTCCCTCCGAGCGAAACAAGTTCGCCGATGATAAAGGAGGTTCTTCTTGGAGTCGTCCTTGCAGTCCCTGCGCTTGCGCTTACGCGTCGATTACCCAGGTTCGAATTTGATCATTCTCTCGGAAACCTAAGTTACGGCGTCTTCCTAAGCCATTTTTTAGTTATTTGGATTCTGCGATATTTTAAGATCGAAACGAGCTCCGCCCTGTTCTGGATTTTCCTTTTTGCCTCATCAATTTCAATGTCGGCAGTTTCGTTCAGATTGCTTGAAAAACGCGCCATCGACTGGCGGCGCCAGATGCGGCGCATTGACGGCGGCCAGTCGAAAGCGAGCAGATCAGTCCACGCTAGCCGCGAGTATCCGCTTCCTCACTTGTCCCTGCCGCGCCGATCTATCCAACCGAATGTCACAAGGTAGACGTCGACAGATCCAGTTCCAGATATTGCCGCGATCTGCCCGCTTGAGTTCGTTGATATCGGAGCGGGAACAAAAGCGTATGAGTAGCTAGTCTGGCTATGATAGGTCGTGACGTTGCCGATGGGAGTATCAGGGGCCGGCGCCCCCTCGGATTGACTGAACAGCAGAAGGCTCGCGTTTAGTGTGGCGCTAGTGGCCCGCCCGCGAATTAGAGCAGAGATATCGCCGAAAACTGGAGGTACGGCTAGCGAGATCAAAGACGCGCTAGTGACGACAGTGTTTGGTGCTCCGCTCTGGACGGCAGTTGCCCAATAGAAATTCTCTCCGACCTGATTAAAGCCAGCCCACTGCGCGAAACCATTGGTCTTCATCGAACCAATGCGTCGCGCCAACGTGTAGTTAGTGGGGAGCGTTGGCGATGATGCACTTGCCGAAATGAGAACGTCAACGACTCCGGTGTCGACGCGCTTGATCAGATAAGCGTGATACCAAGTATTGTTGCCGATGGTGCCCGTATCAAGCGAGCCGCCAGCGGTGCCTAGCGACCAGGCCGAAGTTGTCTTTGTATATGCGCTCGCCAGTGTCATGACGTCGGCATTGGTGCTATCCGCCGCCACGCCGGCTGCGATACCGAATGTTGCGCTACTGCCCGCCGTTGAAAGCGTCAGACCAGCAATATAGCCGCGCATGATCGCCGGAACTCCAACATTCCTTTGCACCTGGTTCTGTTGCGCGGAGGTCAAAGATAGGTTCTGATTCGCCAATGATACGCCCGAACTGGAGTTGACATACAAACTCCAAATTCCATCGCCATCGGTGCGCGCGACAATACGGTCCCCTATGCTGGCAACGTAGTCGACGCCATTGGGACAAATGAGCTTCGCGGAATTTTTGAAGATTGCCGCGCCCTTCGTGACAGAGATCCCAAAAGTCGTCCCTCGATGGTAGACCGGCATTGAATTAATGTTTCCGGAGCCTTGCAAGTCGTAATCATCCCCACTGAATCCTACCTGCAGCTCGCTCATGACGTCTAGCGTCCCACCGTGACGATGCAGTGGCATCGGATGATTGATCGCCGGGAAAGATGATAACATGTTCGTCATTTGCTGCCCTCATGAATGGTTGAATTCCGCGCCGGTACATCCGTGGTCGCGAAGCTGCTGAATCGAATTCCAAGTTTTTCTAAAATATTGCAGAAATTGACGTTGAGTTACCCATCAGGTGACCACGTTGACATTAACCGCCCTGAGCTTGCCGCTCCTCAAAGACCGTATTGACTCAAAGATCACGCGAGCACCCGGAGCAGCGATGTTCGCGCCCCCTAAATCCACGAAGCGGAAGCACAGATCTGGCTCTCCATCGTCACGGGCGATGACGCCGGCGCCGCGCTCGTAGTCAATCATTGCGATCTGACCTTTGGCCATCACTGACGTGCCGCGCGTTGCATCTGTGCAATCAAGACGACTTCTTTGAGCTCAAGGCGCTCGAGCGTAAGGTGATAGCCGTCAATTACCTTATCGATCGCCGCAATTTGATCGTCAGGCGCGTCGCTGAGCATTAAAGCGCGACGGCGCTCCGAACTGCCCCGAAGTGCTGCTTGCGTTGCTTGTCGATCTGCCTGGAGCTGATCAATATCATCACCGACAGACGAGGCACGGGCTCCTCTAACAAGACTGACTATTCCACTTAACAGATTCATGTTCTGCCCATGTTGATGAGACAGCGGGCATGAGGTGCGCCGTGTCCATTTAACTACGGACGAACTCTGAACCAGTTGAATTTGAGAAACACGGGGGGGGTTCTCAAATTCTATTACCGCGGTGACCCAGCAAAATGTTGCGAATTTGATGGTAGCCGATGCTATGTCCACTGTTCGCCATCGCTATCTTGAAGAGGAGGACACCATCCATCGGTGCGTTTTCAGCAGGACCGGTGTCACGCTCCCTGTGCCACGCATTACCCAGATAGCGAGAGTATGCGGCAGTCACGCGCCGAGCGCTGGTCGCCGCTCCGTAGATGGCAGCGAGCTCCCGGATTGCTTGGTCTCGCACGGCGAGCGCCAGCGTTCTCGATAGACCAGGCGTTTCGTCGACTACCGCCCGAAGCGCGACGTACATCTGCGCATTGTTCAGCTTCGCCAAAGTTTCGAGATACCCCGTGGAGAACGAAATGCAGCTTTGGTGCGCGGAGTCCTCGGCCACCCTAGACCTCTACGCAGCTTATCGCTGCCACTTTCGAAGACGCAGCGCTATTGGAGCGGTATTCTGTCATGCACGCCCGCGAGCAGAACCGACCCTCTCTGCTCTTGCCGGCTCGAGCTGCTCCCGAGGGATTCCGCATGATGAACGGCGCCTTGCAATGCTCGCATACCCGCGCGCGTCGAGCGGCTGCATTTACCGATCGAGTCAGGTGCGCCGTCCGTTGAGCGAGGAGCCAGCCACAATGACGGCTACAACACTTCGTCACGGGGTTTACAGTGCGAAATGGAAGCTGACATGTCTGGCAGGTTCTTTCGTATTTTGCCTCGCGGGCCGTGTGAGCACGCGAGCGGTACCTGCCGTCGGAGCGATATCCCGCATTCAGTTCGGCCACCCGCGCGGTTCTGCAAATTGCTGAGCAAAACAAACGAGGTCGCCCGTTACTACGGGACCGTTCGTAAGAAAAAGTTTCGCCGCACTTTTTACAGCCACGCGTTTCTTGCATATCTAAGTCCGACCAAATTTGATTGTGCGGTTTCCAGTAGTTCGCAATGGAAACCCCTGCGAACATCGTTGATTGCTCTAGACATTCTTCCGAATTCATCCGAAATCAGTTCGCACTGCCCCTCGTTGGAAACCCCTGCGAACCCAACAAGAAATTTTAAAGAGCGTTGAAATGCAGGCGTTTCTTCAATTTCAGCGGAGGTTTCCACTCTCAAAATCCACACGGAGGGAAAAATTCTGTAGGTGAGATAACGTGCGGTAGAGGCTCTTCTTTGCTCCAGACATTTAATCCCCCCACCCCTACCCGGCACATATATCGCGCTCACGGTCGCGCTACCGACCGACCGCGCAAGTAACAGATTCTGTTCAATCGAAGTGCTCATCGCGCTCCTCCGTAGCAAGATGAACAGCGCGCTTGCGTTCGTCCGTCAGCCCGAGCTCGCTCATGTATCCACGCATCTGGCTGTGCTTGGCCGCCTGGAACGTCGTCGGTGCCATTCGCATCTCCTTCCAGAGTTCGCAGAAGGCGATCGCTGCTGGCTCACGGGAAGCATCAAGCCACACAGCCGGTGCGACGTACCGCTTCCACGCCGCCCTCGCGGCGCCCGTCAGGTACCGCGGTCGCGACAGTGGCCCGAAGCCAGCGGCCGCCTGTGCCACAGCTCTCTGCGCCGCCGCAGCGTCTCCGTGTCGTTCTGGTCTGTGCGTGCCATCCACGAGGCGGAGGTGGGTCGCCTTCGGCTTTCTACCCTTAGCCACAATTCATATCCTTGGATTTTAATTTGGTGTTTTGAGAAGTTTCGAAACCATGCGGTCCGGCGTCCCTCTTGTGATAGAAATCCGGCTACCCCTCCCCCTCATGGTCGTCTGAGGCTCGATCGCCGTGGAAGTCGCGCCCGCGCTCAAACGCCAGACCGTGATTGGCGTAATGTTCCTCGATCTCCTGCAAAGTGGGCGCCGGCTTTGGCGGCGTGTCGTGCAAGCAGGAGAGCTCGCGAGACCTGGCAATGAGCCCTGCCCTGATGGACTCCCACACCGCCGGGTCGGCGGGCCGCGCGATCGGCGCGTGAAGCACTTGCTTGATCTGCTGTGCCTCGTTGTGGACCTTGGTCACGTAGCCATTCACCACCAGCCTCAGGCGCGGCGACGTCGGCGGAAAGTCGGGGTTGAGCCCAGGCACCGATCCCCGTGAAATATCCCGGCATGCGTCCTTCACGGCCCACAGGGGCACGCCGAGCAGATCCTCGGCATACTTGCGCACCTGAAGCTGCACCTCGATCACCGGCACCCCGCGTGTCGACGGGAAGCCCAGCATCAGCTTTGCGATCTCCTCCTCGATCGCCTCGACGGCAGCGGGCCTCGAGCACGAGCGAAGCAGGTCCAGTCGCTTGGTCAGGCGATCGCGCACCGGCTCGGGCAAGGGCGCCGACAGGTGGCCGTCCTCCCACCCGAGACGGATCGCCGCGAGTTCGCTCGCCAGCGGCAGATCAGTCCCAGGCGAACCCTGGCTAGTCCTGGTGGTCGTAGGCGTCGGCAACCGGTTCACCGCTTCGCTCCATGTGTCTGTTGAACAAGATCTGCGCATAGCCGCTCATACCGGCAGGCGACGTGTGACCGAGCGGGCCCGAGGGCTCGTCGGCCCAGCAGCCGGCGTTCAGCCACGTCGATGGGTGTTTGGTGTAGCGAGGGTCCTGCCCTGCCCGCTCGATCGCGTACCGGCGCATCGCCGCGGTGATCTCGGCCGGCGTGGCACCGGTGGCGATCGCCTTGGGCCATGCCTTCAGCGCCGCCGCCCGCGATTTCTTGAGCGGACATGCCGACCAGAATTCGTCGAAGCCGTCAGACGTCGCGATCTGCCTCCGCGACTTGGCTGCCTTGGCTTTCGATTTCGAATTTTGATTTTCAGTCTCCGAGTCGTCCGAAGGATGCGCGAGAGAGTCTGTCTTGAAGTTGTTATTGATATTGAAGTTGAAGTTGTTATTGGCTTCGGAGGGGCTTGGAAGGGGCTTCGATGCCCCTTCATCCCGTGCCTCACTCTTCGGAGGAACAGGCGGCGCCGTCAGATGGTACGACGAGCCATACTTCTCGAAAAAACATTGCTGTATCAGCTTGTTCTCGATCTGATCGAAGATGCGCTGGATGTGCTTTTGCCGCTTGTCCTGCGGCTTCAACTCGGCGCCGATCTGGTATCGCGCCATTTCGCGGACCCAGATTGTCTCTGTCGCTTCGTCGAACGTGCAAAATCCGATTTCGCAGAGCCTTCGAAGCCCCTTCAATGCCCCTTCGATGGGGCATCCTGTTTCCAGGGTGACGTACTGGAGAGGGCAACGATAGATACCCAGACTGTTCCCGTGCGGCGACGTCATCAGATACAACGCGACGAGCTGCGCATTGGCATCGCCGCGAAGCTCCCGCCCCGTGGAGCCCGTCCAGAACGATGGCCAGACGACGCCGTAGTTCATGCTCATGCCACACCGCCGATCGGTGCCGCGAGCAGCAGATGAACCCTGAACTCGTCCACATCGTAGCGTGAGAATGCCCCACAGGGCTGCAACGGACATCTGGCGATGGCGCCGACGACTGCCGCCGGAAACAGGAAGTCGAGATCGTCCGAGATGAATGGCGCGAGATCGGGACGCCCGTAGAGCATCGCCACAAAGGCACCCAACCGGGTGTTTACCGCTGCCCTATAGTCCGGCGAGGTGCCCATCAGCGTTTCGACGACAAGGCGATCGATGCCGGTGGGATCCAGCACACGATGCCGCTGGCCCATGCGTCCCACGATGTTGGCGACATCAGACGCCGCCACCGCCATTCCCATTGCCTCAGTCATCGGCTCTCTCCCGTCTTGTCGAGGGTCGCTTTGGCCTCTGCCTCAAGTGTCGGATCGATCCACAACGCGACGCTCTCCAGCCATTTCGCTGAGTTGCTGCCGAGCCGCAGCAATCGACGGGCTGTGGAACGCCGGATCCGTTGCTTCCAGCAGCCGCTCGATGCGGGAAACCCGGTCCCGAAGCGCGTCCAGTTCATTCGCTTCTGCTTTCTGTTCCTGGCGCCGGCTCACCAGCGCGCGCAAATACTCGACCTCGCTGGCGCGGATGCACACGCGGCGGTCGCGATACCAGACGTCCTTGATGCGAGATGCCGTCCAGTCCTGGACCTCGCGACCCACGCGTCGCAGCACGGCCTTCTTGGATTCATCGGCGCGGCGTGCGCCGGCGACTGTTCGTAAAAGGCTCGACGCTTCGCTTAAGAGCATCTCACTCATGGCTTCCGACCGATTTTCGGATTTTTCCGACATCACCTGTGTCCCTATGGTTGGGACGCGAGGCGTTACGCAACGCGACACGAACTAAACAACGATCAAGCAGTGCGCCGGCAAAGTTTGGCGACGAAGACGGCGACTGCTGAACGAGAAGAAAATTCGGATGAGACCCACCGCGGCGCATGTGCGCCGTCGGTCGGAAGAAGTTGCCTGCAGGGTTCGCCCCGGCCCGACCAGGCGCACGAGGGCGGGCAGACGCGGAACACCCCGACGCGCCTGCCCGCCGCTGGGGCATAACGGAGACGCCTATGATTCTGCGATCGACGGCCATCACACCTCCCTCTCTGGAGAGGACGCGGGCGCGTGAGAAGCATACGCGGATTGCCGTGGCGCGATATCAGGATTGGGATCGTGAGATGATCCGGCTTCACGGGCCGCTGTATTACAGGGAGATGGGTTGGACGCTGCACTAGGCTCCGGCCCGTAAATGTCTGGGCGGATTAGGTGCCGCGAAATTCCCCAAGCCTTCTCGACCGCCAGGACACGTTTGGGCGGAACCTCACGCCACTGGCTAATGGCCTGATGAGAGACGCGGACCGCCGTCGCAAGCGCATTAACGCCGCCGTTCTCCTTCAAGGCCTGTCGAAAATTAAACCCCATCCCACCAAAATAAGCCCACCTTTCCCAAAAGGCAAGTCAATCTTGCCTTTTATAAGCAAGCTTTGCTTGCGAAGGTAGTTACATGAGCAAATTACTGGGGGCCGCCCTCCGTCAAGCGCGGCAATGGAAAAAACTGACGCAAGGCAACGTGGCAAAGCACCTGGGGGTCTCACGCGCCGCGGTAGGTCAATGGGAAGCCGGCGACAACGCCCCATCTAGCCTAAAGCTCATCAAGCTCTGCGCATTCCTGGGAATCGAGGTCAGCGCTGCGCTCGATGGGATCGCGCAGGTTGATATGTTCGCGGGCATACGATCGGAGCCATCCCCCATCGACAAGGCCACCTTCGAAGCGATGCTGACCAGCATGATGGAAAAGGATAAGGGAAACATCGATATCTACAAGTCGACGCCCGAAGGAACAGCAGATTTCCGCCTATATCCTGAAATAGTTGGCTCCGTAGCGCGTCCGCCTGGCCTCACGAAAGTCTACGGTGTGAGCGCGATATATGCGGTCGGTTCGAGCATGACGCCGAAATTCAACGAGGGGGATTTGATATTTTTGACCGAATCCAGAACGCCGTCTCTCAACGATTACGTGCTGATCCGCCTGTTTCCCGACGAGGAGGAAGGATGGGCAGACTGTTACGTTCGGCAACTGATGGGCCGCGACGATCGGAACATCACGGTGCGGCAGCACAACCCAGACAAAGTCTCGAAATTGGATATTACGAAGATTGAGTCGATTGACCGGATCTTCCCATGGAATGAAATAATCACCGGCTGATGGCAAGTTTTACTTGCCAAGACTGGCAAGCTATGCTTTCCTGCTCCCGACACCAACGGGAGCCGCCGCCTTGTCGCTTCGCCTGCCAACCATTGCAGCACGGTCCACTGTCCTCATGGCGGCGGGCAACCCGACAATGTCGAGCCGGGAAATCGCGGACCTACTCGAGAGCCGCCACGACAGCGTCAAGCGCGCAATGGAGCGGCTGCGCGACAGGGCCGTGATCAGGTTCACACCATCGGTGGAGACCTCGCACGACGGTCCCGGCGCCCGTGACGTCGAGGTGTATCTGGTTGGCAAACGCGACAGCTACATTGTCGTCGCCCAGCTCTCCCCCGCATTCACGGCCCGCCTCGTCGATCGCTGGCAGGAGCTCGAGGCGAAGTCTGCACCCGCCCTCCCCGATCTCAGTAATCCCACAACGCTGAAGGCGCTGCTTCTGCAGAGCCTGGACAGCACCATTGAACTGCAGGGCCGCGTCGCAGCGCTGGCACCGAAGGCCGACGCTCTCGATCGCCTCGCCGACACCGATGGCATGATCCTGATCAGCGACGCGGCGAAACAGTTGCAAATGCAGATCAAGGAGCTGTTCGCCTGGCTGCGCGCAAACCGCTGGATCTTCCGCCGCGGCCGCTCCAAGCGCGACATCGGCCATGCCGACAAAATTGCCGCCGGCTATCTCGCCCACAAGTATCGCTCGATCGTTCAAGGCGGTGAGACCGTGCTCAAGGAGCAGGTCTATCTGACGCCGAAGGGCCTAGCGCGTGTCGCTGAGATCCTCGGACAAAAGCCGGAGGTGTCATAGTGTTCGACACTTCCCGCCTCACCTTCGCCTTTCGAAGCAGAATCCCTGAGCCAGTTCGCAGCAATCAAGCTGTGAACTACATCTCAGGAGGCTCTGTCATGAAGGTTCAAGCAAAAACCACTCGGACACACTGCAAGAACGGCCATCCTTGGACGCCAGATAACATCCGGCCTATCAAAGGCCGAACGACAACAGTTTGCGTTCTCTGCACACGAGACTCTAGCAAGCGCCTTCGCGCGTCTCGCGTGATTTCGCGCGTGCGTTCACCAGACCAGAAATTGCGCGAGTATGCTAACCGCAACAAGTACGGCACTTTACTGAAGCATGGTGAAAAACACATAGATAGCCGGTCGCCAACGCTGGTGGAGTGGCAAACAGGGATCAAGCGGGTGTGCTTACACGGGCATCCCCTGGAATGCGAAGCTGACTTTCAACTTCAAAAGAGGAGCCCTGTGCTTCTATGTCGAAAGTGCCGCGCTACCACAGCCAAACGGTGCAAGGTCAATGCAAATTTCTCAGAGCAAACGATTAGGCGCATTGTCACGCTGATCGTTGATTTCGGATTTACGAAACATAACCTCACTGGGCGTCGCGGTCAGGGTTATGACGGAAAACCAAACCCGCTCTTCGATATCAAAGGCGTTACTGATATCACCCGTTTCAATAATTGGCTTCGCAAGAATCCGAAGATGGCCAAGATGCTTGAGCCGCATCTTGAGAAAAACAGGCTGGCCAATACGGCCGACGGCATGGCGAAGCGCCGCAAGGACAAGATGCGCATCTCCGCCAACTCGAACGCCATCGATATCATCAGCCTCGCCTTGCCGAAATGGCTCGACCGTGACCAGCGCAGCGACGTCACCACGGCCATGTACCTCGCGCTCGCAGACGGCCACCTGAAGAAAAAAGACATTAAGGCGCGCGTCGGTGAGTTCGTGCGAGAGAACAGCAAGCTTTCCCAGAACATTGGTCGCTACGGCTTCAACTCGCTCGACGCTCCAATGGGCGACGACAATCCAGCGTCACGTATCGAGCGGCTCACCGACGCCGATCGACTTTGGCAATCTGCATAATTTCAGCACAGCACGGAGGCGCGCCCGGTTCGCCGGGCGGGTCCTCACAAACAAAGGGGATGGGAATGATTTTAGCACAAGCTACCGCCAACACCTGCGAACGGGCTACGCGTCCAAGGCGGGCCTCTACTGGGAAACGTACTATTGCGGATGCGAATCCGCCGATCATAAGCCCGACGAAGGAGCCATCAGTACATCCCATCTATGGCAGCATTCCGATGGGCCGGGACGGCTTCGATCTTGAATGCCAGCCGGTGCACATGCTCGACCACTGGCACAAGAAGGCCGATGAGATCTGCCAGAAATTCAATGAGCCGGGCGACAAGTCGGAAAAAGAGGAGGCGCTCTTTGAGATAGCCCTTGCCGTTGCCTGGGACATATTCAGGTCCGCGCTTAAAGCGAAGCTATACAACTCGCGTGAGGTGTCGATTTTACTTGCCCTGATCGCAAGGCACATCGACACCCACACCGGCGATGACTGCGAGGTGCTCAGTGTCAAAGAACTGGCGAGTATCGCGGACAAAGCGAACATGCTGGCGGAGCCTCCCCGCCCGACAAAGGTGGTCGGAGCGCTTCATCGCGGCACGCGGCTCACCCGCAGTGGCCTGCTCCACCGCTATCACGCATTTCTCGTCAACGAGCTGTTGTCGGTCGGCCTTGAGCTCTACGGCAATCACAGATACCCGCTCACGAGCATTCCGTTCGAGGACCCCGTTCAGGACGTCTGCGCCAAACGCACCGGGCGGGGGAAATCGTATCCATTCCACGATCAGAGCAAACTGACGGATCGGGCCCGCGCCGTATTCAAGAAGCTCGGCATCGATGCATCGAGCGCGCTTCGCGATCGCGTTCCAGCCAAAGGCGCCAACGCACCCCGCGCGGGTGGTGGAGGGTCACGATAATGCTACAGCAATCGACAAACGCGCCCCAGATGGTCGGACCGCACGGCTTCTATACGCAAACGCCGGAGAAGATTGTCGACGCTTCGATCCAGCCGTTGGAGCCGGAGGCCGGTGCCGTCCTTCCCGTCGAGATCGATCACTTGCTTGCCACCGGTGATGTTCAGGGCATGGTCGCAATGTACGACGCCTATATGGCCGCCGCCGGCGCCATCCATCACATCAAGGAGATGCCGCGCGCTAGCGGCTGCGACGCCCTTCTTGAATACGAATGGGATCGCCTGATCGCGAAAGCCTACCTTGTTGCCGATCGGCTGCAGGGGATGCGCCCGAACAAGCACGACGTCAAAGCTATGGGCCGCGCACTGTTCGAGTGCGCGCTTGAGATGGGCAACGACCTACCAGAGGCGATGGCCGTCGTGCAGGCCATCGACGTTACCAACGAAGGGGCGCGCTGATGTTGCAATTACCCGAAACGGACTCGTCGATCGCTCGTCACCGGCCGAGAGCCAGGACCCCCGCTCAGATCGTGGCCGGCGACACAGCCGTGCTGGCCGCGATGAAGCAGCTGGAATACAGCCTTGCCGACATGGTTCTGATGACGTCGATCGCCAGCACTCTGGTCGAGAGCTACGCCCAGGAAGCCATTAACGTCGCGGACACTCCATGGTCAGCAAAGCAGGCCATGGCGGAATTGAAGAAGACCGGCGATCAGCTGATGTTCATGGTCTACGAGGTCGAGCAAAAGGCGCTCGCTCTCCGCGACGAGTGGGAGGCTGCGGCGTCTGCCGGAGATCACACGTTCGGCGAGTCCGAGGAGCAAGAGGCGGAGCTCAGATCGGCGCGGCCGGAGCAACAGACAGCCGGCCACGTCGGCTAAAGGACGCACGATGGCTCGTGATCAGGCCCCTATCCCCATGTATCCCGATGAAGATCGGATCGCCCTGGAGGTGATGGGGCCTGCGCGCGCCAAGGAGTGGCCCAGCAAGGCCAGATACCTCGAAGACAAGCACGGCCTGCCCAGGGTGGATGAGCTCATGGGCGGCCGTTTCTGGCCCGCCGTCGTCGAATATTTCAAGACCCGTCACGGAATTGCATTGCCACCCGCCACGGACGGGGTTTCAAATTCAAAGACCAGCGCCCGTGTCCGGGTGGTGCCATTCAAGCCGGACGGCAAGGAAAGCTTCGATGGCCCGAAAACACAAAGCCCTGCTGGTCGGCGGCATCGAAGTCGAGATCACCGGTCAGGGCTTTAGGATCATCACGCGTCCCTCCGGTGTACGTGAGGCCTACTGGTACGCCGCGAAACGCGCTACCGATGCCGGCTTCCAGCCACCGACCGTGCGCCTGCATGGCGACCTGAACTCGCTGACCGCCGTCAACACGATGTTCAACCGCTGCAACGACCTCTGGTCGGAGATGCTGGACTGGATCACGGCCGGGAAGGTCGACACCCGCCCGGTCTATGACGGCACCGTCGGCTCGCTGATCCGCTGCTATCAGACCGACAAGCAGTCTCCATTTCACGACACGCGCCACAACACTCAGCGGGGCTACGTCACCTGGCTCACCGCACTCGACAAGGTTGCCGGCCGCCGCCGTATCTCCGCCCTCACCGGCGCCGATCTCAGGACGTGGTTTCGTGAAGTGCGCAAGCCGACCAAGCCGGGCGGGCTTCCGCGCGAACGCCTCGCCAAGGCGATCATCCAGATCTTCCGGATCATCCTCGCCTATGGCTGCGAGCTCGGACTGCAGGACTGCCTGAAGCTGGCTGAGATGATCGACGGCATGGAGTTCAGGAAAGAGAACGACGAGAAGAAGCTCGGCAAGGCCAAGAAGGCGCCCAAGGTCGTGATGACCTACGCCCATGCCGAAGCGATCGTACTCAAGGGCATCGAGATCGGGACGCGTCGCAGCCGGTCAGTCGCCCTCGCCGTCTCAGCACAGTTCGAGTTCACCATCAGCCAGATCGACGCCATCGGCTATTGGATGCCGGCGCGCGCCGTCGAAGTCACCGACGACATGATCCTCCGCGGCGGCAAGGTCTGGCGCCCCGGGCTGCGGTTCGAGGATTTCGAGACGGGCATCCTGGATCTGTCGCGGCTGAAGACAGGTCACTCGGCTCAGTTCGACGTGATGGAGTATCCCCTCTTCCAGCTCGCACTGGCCGCGGTGCCGGAGGATCAACGCAGCGGTCCTTACGTCACCGACGAAAATGGCGATCCGGTTCGGTACCGTGTGTTCTACGACATGTATCGCACTGTTGCGGACGCGGCCGGCGTGCCCAAGGAAGTTTGGAATGCCCGGGCCCGCCACGGCGGCGGCACAGAGGCCCGAGCGTCAGGCGCCTCGATCGAGGACACCACCGACCACATGCAGAAGTCGGACATGGAAGGCACCAGGCGCGACTATATCGCTGGCAACGTGGAGACGACGCGGCGGGTGGCAAGGATTCGGGTGGCAAAGCGCGCGAATGTTGCGCCGCCAAAAGATTGAGCTCGGCGCTCTGGCATTTCGTCTCAAATGATACGACGTCACCTCCTTGCTTGTGGTTCCCTTCGGGGAACCGTTGGAGGTACGACATGAATGAGCGTCAACCGATAACCCGCGCATGGCTTGATGCGGACTTAGAGAAGCTCGCCCAGTTGCATGCGGAGGGCGCCACTCTCTTGCGAGCATGTGCGGCTTTGAAAAGGCCAATGGCGTCAGTCAAAAAGCGGGCCCGTGAACTTGGGCTGCATTTCGCGGGCGTTCGAGAAGTCCGGCGCGAGATGAACGCGCGCGAGCAAACCCAATGACGGTCAAGGGTACCGCGACGCCGAAATGCCCGAAGTGCGGTCGCAAGATGACGTCGTCAAAAGAAGAAAATTCGAAGTTCAGATGCGCAAAGTGCGAAGTCGATCCGATGGAGCGCAGCAAGGGGTGGCTCTCGAGCGAATTGAAGCCGCCGTCCAGATGACGCTAGGATGCTGACCGCGGCCGGACAGGTCCGCCGACATGGGAGGCAACGATCGACCCCTTAGCCATTCTCATAAGAAAGTTCAAAGAACATTCCCGGTTAAGCCAGGAAGACCTTACCGAGATCCGCCGGCTTCCCATCGCTATCCGGGAACTGGACAGCAATGAAGATTTCATTCGGCAAGGTGACCGTCCGAAGGTGTCCGCGATAGTCGTTAGGGGGATGGTCGCCCGCTATCATCTTCTTTCGAATGGCGCGCGCCAGTATCTGTCATTCAGCCTCGCTGGCGATATGCCTGACTCACAGTGTCTTTTCATCGACCATATGGACCACGCTGTATGCGCCATCGGTGGGGCAACCGTGGCCACGGTTCCTCACGTCGCTTTGCTCTCTCTGTTCGAAACAAGGCCCAAGGTGGGTGCTGCGATCTGGCGGGAGACGCTGATCGACGCTGCCATTTTCCGTGAAGCAATTACAAACAACAGCGCTCGATCTGCCACCGCGCGTATGGCGCATTTGTTCTGCGAGCTTTTCTATCGATCGCGCGCCTCCGGGCTTGCCCGTGAGAATACCTGCTTCGTTCCGGTCGGTCTCGTTCAGCTTGGCGAAGCGCTGGGCCTCTCGTTGGCAACGGTGAATCGCTCTCTCGCCGACCTTCGCGATGAAGAGCTTGCAGATTTGAAGGGCGGACAGCTCACGGTCAAAAACTGGGCGAGACTGATGCAGCGCGCCGGGTTCAATCCGCGTTATCTGCATTTGCGGCGCGCACCGCTTTGATGCATCGTATGTCACGATGAAACACCGTCCAGGTAAGCATGATGGCATTAAGCTACAGTTCGATCGCGGCTCTGGCTTGTTCGATGGCGATCTGTTTTACCGTTGCTTTTATCGGTGCACGGGTCACGACGCCTGAAATTCCGACCTGGTACGCAAGTTTGGCGAAGCCGTCCTGGACGCCGCCGCGCATCGCCTTTCCTGTCGTCTGGCCAATTCTATATTTTCTGATGGCATTGGCGGCATGGATGCTGTGGGAAGCGCCTTCGTCGCCGTATCGAAATGCGGCTCTCGTGGCATTCGCCGTGCAGCTTTCCCTGAACGCGGTCTGGTCGCCGATCTTCTTCGGTCGTCACGACGTCCGCTCTGGCATGATCGTGATTTCGGCACTGGTCGTTGCGATAGGAATTACGATTCTTATCGCGCTTCATGTCGACCGGACTGCCGCCGTATTGCTCGTGCCCTATTTCGCCTGGATACTATTTGCGACGGCGCTTAACGCGCGCATTGTCGCTCTCAATTGACGGCCGAAATGACGACTGCTGCGTCACCTTCTCTGCAGTCGGACGCGGCTGCGCTGGTCGCTTTGAGCGATGTTCCGCCGTACCGGCCGCTTCCAGCCCCCTGCCTTGGAGGGCTTGCAGCCCGAAACGCCTGCTGAAACATTTTCGCGTCGCCGGAGTCTTAGTTGTGGAGGGCGACAATGGACAACCGGCGCAACAATGTCAGAGATCTACGGAACAAGGTGGCCAAGTATCGCGCTCTGGCGCGCGGGGTCACTGACGTAGAAACCCAACGTCAGATATTGCAGCTCACCGACGAGCTGGAACAACAAGCGCGTGACATTGAGCGAGGGAAATAACGGCGTAGCAGCGTTAGCGCGCGGATGACGTCTGCAAAGCCCCCGCTGATGCAGGGGCCTTACATTCTGTGGGAGGATTACTTATGCCCGACAAGTCGCCGCAGGGATTCATGTTCCAGCGGCGCGACGTCAGGCAAAGGAGGTCCCGATCAGCCAACCCGGAGGTTTTCCGCCGACGTCTTGCCACGGTTGGCCACCTCCTCGAAACTGACCTTGGCCCCCTCATTCAAAGTGCTCAGTCCCGCCTTCTCGACAGCCGAAATGTGAACAAAGACGTCTTTGCTGCCATCGTCCGGCTGGATAAAGCCAAAGCCCTTCGTCGCGTTGAACCATTTTACTACGCCAGTCGCCACTTCAGTTCTCCCGGTTGTCTCTGGAAACACAGCAGCGCTCTATTCCGCGACGAGTCAATCGAGCAAACCTTGTTTCTCCCAACGCGATACAGGAACCGCTATCGGAACAAACGGTCGACAGCCATCCGTCCGCACTGCCGCGGTGCGACAGCGGCTTTAGGCAACATAAACTCCGGGAAGCCCAACTGACGTGCTATTGTCATCGAAGCCCAGTGCGGGCGGAGGACGAAACCATGCCCAAAGGCGAACAACGAAACAACCGCGAAGCAAAGAAGCCCAAGAAGGACAAGGCCAAGACGATCGCAGCAGCTCCGACGACGAAGGGTCTGATGCACCCCGAAGCGGAGAAGCCCAGAAAGAAATAGTCCAACAAGGCGCCTCGCTAGCAGAGCTGCGTGAGGTCATGTCAGAGCGTCGGAAGATCATTATCTATCCGGGATCAGCTTGTGCGCCCGGTGTGACTGGCCCTCTTCTCGGCTCTTCTTGGGCTTGATGCCATCGCTATTCAGTCGCGCTAAATCACCCCCGGTCAGAACGCGCTGTAATCTGCGTGACGCCAAGCCTTAGGACTCGAAGCCTTGGGTTGAACGGAGCCAAATGTTGCGCGATCTCAACTTGAGCGGGGGTCTCGATGTCAGAGCTGGAATTTAGTGCCGTGAACGACCTTCAACACACGCACGTCAGCTCAATTTCTTCGACCACGGACAGGATATGAAGCGTTGAATTGGCAACCCATAAACACCGCACCAATGGACGGAACTCCTATATTCCTGGCTGGCGGCTACGATGACAATTCGGATCATGCCATGGAATCCGAGGCAGAGAAAATGCGAACTGCCTGCCGCGCATGGTGGAACGACGGCGACTGGATTATTACCCTGGCTGAAGCAGGATGCGTCAACGTCACCCGAATTGACCCCACGCACTGGGCGCCGATTGAAGAACCGCGCTAACCCGGCAAGATCGGATTGCCTTGGGGGCAGCACCGCGTCGCGGCACTTCTAAAAATCAGTAGAACAGAGGCTCAGAGTAAAATCCCGCTGCCAGGACCTCGAAAAGCGCCGCGTTTCCATCATGCCGAGCCTTCCATCGCGTACTACTAAACCCACTGTTGAACAGGTCACCAGTGTCGTGCACCTGTCTTCGGCCACATATCCGTGCCCGGATTGACGTCCTTGATTGTCCGCCATCCATCCTGCGAGGCTAAACACGATGCGCGTCGCAATGTTGGCACCTATATCCTGGCGAACACCTCCCCGGCACTACGGCCCGTGGGAGCTCGCGACGAGCTGACTCACGGAGGCGCTGCTTGTGCGGGGAGTTGACGTCACACTGTTTGCCACGAAGGACAGTTTGACGTCGGGACATCTCGCCGGTGTCGTCCCAGCACCGTACTCTGAAAACTCGTCGCTCGATGCCAAGGCGTGGGAACTCCTGCATGTCGCGAATGTCTTTGAGCGTGCCGGCGAATTCGACATCATCCACAATCAGGCAGATTTCGTACCGCTGGGCTTCTCTCGCCTTGTCGACACGCCAGTGGTCACAACCATTCACGGCTTTTCATCAGCCCGTATCATTCCGGTTTTCAAGGAATACGAAGATCGCGTCCATTACGTCGCAATCAGCGATGCCAATCGCCATCCCGACCTGCGCTATGCGGCAACGATCCATCACGGCATTCCGATCGACGCGTTTCCTTTCGATCCGCGTGGCAGCGATGATCTTCTATTCTTCGGTCGCATTCATCCCGATAAAGGGGCTGCGGAAGCGATAGCAACTGCCGAAGCGGTTGGCCGCCACCTCATCATGGCCGGTATCGTTCAGGATGCGGACTATCACCAACGTCATGTGGCACCAGCACTGGGGCGGTCCGCGACTTATCTCGGTCCGGTCGGAGGTCTGGAGCGGACTCGTGTTCTGGGGTCCGCGCGGGCATTGCTTCACTTGATCAATTTCGACGAACCATTCGGGTTATCAGTTGTCGAGGCGCTTGCCTGCGGAACACCCGTGATCGCGTGCAACCGCGGATCGATGCCCGAATTGATCACAGATGGCGTAACAGGTTTCCTGGTCAATAGTGCCATCGAAGCCGCCCAAGCAGTTGAGCGCATTGACGAACTGGATAGACGCGCCTGCCGGGCGGCTGTTTCCGAGCAGTTTACCGTCGATAGAATGGCAGATCGCTACTTGGCTCTGTACCGATCTATCCTGGGGTAACCGACAGCAAACAGGCCAACCGGCCGCTGATCGAGAAACTGACGCACGAAGATGCCGCGGGCGTACCCAAGGAGGTCTGGAATGCCCGGGCCCGTCATGGCGGCGGCACCGAAGCGCGGGCCTCAGGCGCCTCGATTGAGGACACCACGGATCACATGCAGAAGTCCGACATGGAAGGCACCAGGCGCGATTACATCGCCGGGAATGTCGAAACTACGCGGCGCGTGGCGCGGAGTCGGGTGGCGGTGAGGAAGAAGACGGATGGAACGGCGTGACGCAGCCCCCCTTCAATGCGCCCCGACAACCTCCACAAGCGCGCTGGGCAGCACCTGCGGCGCGGCCTTGGCCCAGCGGATCGCTTCGGTTGGATTGCCCGTCATCAAATCAAAGTGCCACACCTGCGGTTCTTTACCTGGCACTGGGGTCGTCACGCGAATCTTAGTCGTCTTCATCTCTGTTCCCGAATCTTGTGGACAGAGAGAGTTTACACTTGCAACGGCCCCGCGCCAAAGAAGTGTTTGGTGCTGGCCTGTTTCCGGCCTCAGCGCCTAGTTTGAAAACGACAGCACCCTGATTTTCCTTGTGCTCGCTACCGAACACTTCTGAAGCGTGGCAGTTAGTTAGCATCGCCGCCTTGCCATGGCCTCTATCGGTGATGAGATCGTTCGCGGTCCCGCCTGTACGGGAAAACCGCGCGATGTGCGAAAAGTGTGACGATCTCGACGCCAAGATACTCCATTATAAAGGACTTGCTGCGGACACCGTGGACCGTCTGACTCGCCTGACAATTGAGTTCCTTATCGAGGACCTCTTGAGGGACAAGGCAGAGATGCACCCGTCGGTACCACCAAAAGAATGAGGCGCCTGGGCGGCCTCTTTCGTCTTGAGGAAGCGTTTCATCGCATTTGATAGCATTTATCAGCGCGTCTGCATCCTCCTGCGTGGTTAGGTCGAATGCTCCATCGATCCTTCCGGGGCCAAACGCGATACTGAATGGCTCGTTAGGTGGCGAAATTGGCGCTGCACGCTGGAATACGTCTGCCAATGGCCCGCTACCAGCGCGCCTCACAATCAGCACGTTTGAATGATGTAATAGAGAATGCAAAATTTGAAGCAACGCTCGATCGGCGGAAGGCGGCTTGGTGCTGGCCGCACGTCCATCGGAAACGACCCTGTCCGCACCTTTCGTCTATCGAACAAGATCATTCAAAATGTCGATGCTTGGGCCACGTCCAAAAGAACATCTCGTTCTGATGCGATCCGCCAATTGATCGAGTTGGGGCTGACATTGACAGCTTCGCGAAACAACAGTTCCAGCCAGCGGGATCGGGCCAGCCAGATGGCGGGAACCCAACTGGATAGTCAGGCCGACCTGACGGCCAGCGCGGGTGATCAAGCGAGCAGAAAGGAACGACTACTCAAAGGACCGGAAGAATTTCGCACGGCACGCCGAGATCGGAAGTCAGCCTCCTGAGCGCTCTTTCCGTCAGGAAGGGTACTGGCCTGTTCCCAATGGTAGAAACGGTCTTGAGGTAGTCGCACGATCGGCATCCCTCTCTTCGCGAAGGCCGCCTCCGTGGGCGGCTTCTTTCGTAATTCGGCGAACCTGACCAACCTGCGAAAGGTGCGAGCAGTTGCCCCCGCACCGTTCGCTACGCGGCACGTCTCCGAACCGCCCCAAGGTCTCGGGAAGGCACTTAACTTGGCAAGAGGCTGCCCAGTGTCTCGGCCGAGCAGCCTCTCTATCGGATACCGGGTCCCCAAGGACGCCCAGTGCCACCGCATGGCCGCAAGCTGTGCCCGGACAGTTGACAGAAGGTTAACGATTTTATTCAAATTCGCGGGCCACATCGCCGAAGCGCGGGCGCGTCACTGACTTGGGGCTGCAACACCTTGCAGCGCCCCAGGCAACAGAACAAACACCGAAAACGGAATTGCTTACAGGATTGCTTACGAATTGCTTACAAGCTCGCCCCCCTCAGGGGAAATTCGCGAGCGAAATGAAGATGGTGGGGGAAGAAGGACTCGAACCTTCGAAGTCATAAGACGGCTGATTTACAGTCAGCTCCCTTTGCCACTCGGGACACTCCCCCGCCTGACGCCATCGGACCCAAGCCCCAATCGGAGCTAAGCCCAACACGGCAGTCCCACCAAATCAGTGGCTGGACGGCCATGGATGACGTTAAAACGCGCGCCCGTAAACGGGCTCCCGGTTGGCGCGTTTATGACGGAAGCGATGGGGCAAAGTCAACCGACCCGGGCAGGATTATCCGCCCTTCCGGAACCTCTTTCCGGAGCCCCAAATTGCCATTATTCGGCCCCCGTGAGACAAGCCGTGCCATGAGTGATCGAGAGCGAAAACAGCGATTCCAGCGCGGCCCCGACAAGGGGCGCGATGGCCATGGCGGCCCAGGCCGGGACAAAACCCGGGATAAATCCCGCGATCAGGCCCGGGATCATGGACGGCGCCCGCCCCGCCGGGGCCGGGAATCGGGCGGCGACGGCCCGGCCATCCTCTATGGCTGGCATACCGTCACCATGGCGCTGGCCAATCCGCAGCGGGTCATTCGCAAGCTGATTCTGACCGAAAACGCCGCCCGGCGCCTCGCCGAGGAGAAGATCGATACCCGCGTGGCGCCGATCCTGGTCCGTCCGGACGAGATCGACCGCCGGCTGGGGCCCGACGCCGTGCATCAGGGCCTCCTGGCCGAGGTCGAGCCGCTGGAATCGCCGGATCTGGACACCCTGCCCCAGAACGGCATTGTGCTCGTGCTCGACCAGATCACCGATCCGCATAATGTCGGCGCCATCCTGCGCTCGGCCGCAGCCTTTGCCGTCAAGGCGATCATCACCACGGCGCGGCACAGCCCGGAAGCCACGGGCGTCCTCGCGAAATCCGCCTCGGGCGCGCTGGAACTGGTGCCGATGATCACGGTGCCAAATCTGGCGCGGGCGCTGAACGAATTGAACGATCTCGGTTTCATGACCGTCGGTCTTGACAGCGAGGGCAGCGAAAACATCAGCGCGATCCCGCTGCAACAGCCGCTGGCGCTGGTGCTCGGCGCCGAAGGCAGCGGCTTGCGACGGCTGACGCGGGAGACCTGCAGCGTGGTCGCGCGGCTCGACATGCCCGGCGAGATCAAGAGCCTCAACGTGTCCAATGCCGCCGTGCTTGCGCTCTATGTCGGCGCCAGCAAGCTCGGCCTGATGGGCTAGATCCGCAGGCCAACACGACAGGCAATAAAAAAGCCCGCGTGCATCGCTGCACGCGGGCGTTTTTACGATCGGATCGGATCAATGCATGTAGCGCTGCGGGCGCTGCTGCTGGTGATAGCCACGCGGGGCTGCAGCGCGCGGCGCATATGTCATCTTCGGCGCGCCGTAACGATGCGCCTGATGATAACCGGTGTGCGACACGTAGCTGCGCTGTGCGTAACCGTAACCAACCCGCGGCCGCATGCCGTAGCCGTAACGATAGCTCGGACGCGCACGATAGTAGCTGCGCGACGGATAGCTGGTGATCGCCGGCCCGCGATAGGCCGGACCGTAGGAGTAGTTCACCGGATTGGCGTAGGGGCCGCCGTCGTAGCCGCGACGATAGCCGTAACCGTAGCCATAACCATTACCGTAGCCGCGCCAGCCGATCGCGGTCTCCTGATAGGTCGGCACCGGCGCGAACATGCCCGGGCCGCTGAAGGTCGGGCCCTGGTTGGCGTAATAATACTGACGGGTCACCGGGGTCGGATCGGGCAGCCGCTCATAGGCGGCAACACCGGCATAGCCGTAACCCACGCCATAGCCGCAGGGGCTGACATAGGCCTGACCGCAGGGCGAGCAGCCGCTCGCGGCGAACAGGCCGCCGCCGCAGGCCATGGCAGGCGCAGCGCCGGCAGTGGCGGTGACAACGGCAAATGCCGCAACCCATTTTGAAATCACGTTACGCATGAATACTCTCTCCTGTCGGTGTCTTTTTTCGTTGTTGGTGATTGATCGGTCAGCGCCGGAATTCCGGCGGTGCGACGATGACCTCAGGCGGATTGAACGGCACTTCGTTCTCCCGCCCCATCGGCGCGGATTTCGCCGACCAGCTCTCGTGGTAGCTCTCGGCCGGCTGCGGCAATTTGCGATTGGCCGGCGGCTGGATCTCCAGACGCCCGTAGCCGGGCTGCCGACCGAGGCTTGGATAGTAATGGCCGACATTCGGGACCGGATCGATATAGCGTCCGCCATAGACTGTCGGCTGAATATGGATGCCGCGCTGCAAGCCCCAATCGCCTTCGATCACGCGATAGGACGCATCGACGCCGTTGATGATGATCGGCACGCCGGGACGACCGGGCACGACGATGTTGAAACCATCGGCGGCTGCAGCCGGAAGCGTGGTGGCAATCACGAAAAGCAGTGCTGAAAGGGTGCGCATGGCCATGTCCTGCATCTCGGCGGTACGATATTCGAACGCCTCGCAGGATGGGTTAAGGACGCGGTCTAAACTGCCGGTAAGCCTAACGCGTAAGCATCAGGCGCACTTCAAATGCGCCGGACTGCAGCGTGGTTTCGTTAACGCAACGGGCCCGCATTGCGACGTGATCCCGGTCGAAAGACGTCAAGCATGCGCCGCGCGCATCTTGCGCATCGCTGTCGCAACGTGATCTGATCCCGTCAGCCACTGTCTATCCCTGACGTTTCAATCGTCATGTCCGGAGAGTCCCGATGAAGTTTCTCAGTGCAGCCATCATCCTGTCGACGCTGGTCGCGACCCCTGCTTTCGCGCGCCACTGGAAACATCATCACAGCGCCGAGACCTTCGTCTTTGCCGCACCGGGCCAACCCTACCGGATCCAGTTCGGGCACAATTACGGACCCGGCCTGCAGCCCGGCACCTTCGCCTATTACGACGGCCCCCTCGCCGCCCGCTGCAAGCAATCGGCCGCAGCCTATCGCGGCCAGGATGGCCGGGCCTATCCCTGCTTCTAACCGGGGTTCCGTGGGCTGATTGGTAAATGGTGCCGGTTGAGAAGTGGTGCCGTTTGGCCCAATGAGCAGGCCGGTTCGTGACTGCCAATCAAGAAACGCCGCCATCAAGATTGCCGACGACTGCGGCATGCTGGGAGCTACCTAGCCCCGCACCAGCACAGACTTCAACGAGCTAGCACCGCCTTAAGTTCTTTCAGGCAGTGGCCGCAAAGCATGAAATTTTCCGGTCTTTCGGACCGCGCGAAAGCCAGGGCATCAATGCCATCTTCAAAACTTCGCCTCTCCGCGCTCTTGGATTGGGCGATCGGTTCAGCGCCAAGGTCAGCACAGCTCGGATAGATGAACAGTAACAACCTTGTTCACACGGTTAGATACTGCGATGTACTTCATGTGAGCCTCCATTGCTGAGGCTTCTCATTTCCAGCACTTCCCGCCTGCCGTCTATGTTCAAAATGTAGTTCAGTGACAGCGTGCCGCAGTTTGTTAAATGCGCCGCTTGCTCACCGCAGCCACGATAATAACGATGAGGATAGCAGCTGCAATTGCCCACAGCCCCTCCGCGCTGATACTCGCTCCCAAAAAACTCACCGACAACTTATCCGACATGGCACACCTTCTCCGTGGCGAGAAACGACATCTCGCAAATGATTGACAGGGTGCCTGGGGAGAGCGAGAACTTCGCTGTTCGGGCGGGGAATTCAAATCTCTCCACCAGGCAAGTTGGGCGGTGCTTCCAAGGGCACCGTCCGACATTTTTTACAGTGCCCGGTGGTGGTCGGACACGTCGATTCCCGGATTATACCCGGGAAAATGATTTACCTATCTGTGGACAACAAACCGCCACGAACTTCTGCCCGCTCAAAAACAATGACTTAGACTGTGAATGAGTGTGGACAACTTGAAATTCGAAAAATTCGGCCTGTGTATAACGGGCACAGGATCTTTACGACGTGAATGGTTACGACTGAAACCGCTCATAACGTAGCTCTCCTGTGGCACGACAAGACGCGCGGCGATCTGCAATGATGTTTTGATAGTTCGGGCGAAAGACAAACTACAAATCGCCGCTGTCTTCAGAAATACAGCACGGCCTTGTTCTCGCAATGGAATCATTTTTCCACCGCCCAGTAAAAACCTCACTTCGATACCCGGCATCAAGTCGCCGTTTTTTCTAGCAGCGCGGTAAGGTGTTGAAACAACGCGCTGATTTTCAAAGTGACAGCCCCGATCCAGGCATCGTAAAACGAAAAAGAAATTCATAATTCATTTACAAATGAAGACCCTGAAATCACTCAACAAATGCCCGCACCTTCGCTATGCCGATAAGTGATTAGATCCGCGCGTTTTTTTCTGTGCGTTGAGTCAGGGTAACCCTAGACAACGGATTCGCGGTGGCGGCGTGACGCTGTTGCTTTTTCAAACTCGCCTAGGAGTGGGCAGATTCGAAAAAAGACTCGGAAAAGCAGCGGCTCCCGCGTTGCAGATGCCGCATATCCTACGCGCTATTCGAAGGCGGCCAGAAGCTCAGCCAGGATTTTCCGAACGAGGAAGACGTCTGGCAACATGCCGACAGAGCCGGACTCGTTGACGTTGTGGACGGTAAGACGATGCTGGAGGACGGCAACACCATTCAGCCGTGCAGCACCAAAGAGGACATGGGCAAGCCGATCGCGGTACCGCCGGCAGTGACCTAGGAACGACTCTCACGGGTTTTGGTTGGAAGACTGAGCGTCCTGAGCGCAGGATGGACGTTCCGAAAGTCCTGCCACCTCTCCAAGGGTGGTGGGGCTTTTGCTGTCATAGCCATTGGTATGCAGTAGCCGCACAAACTCATCCATGGACGCGTTCAGTCGCCTGGCGCGCTCTTCAGATTCGGGCGTTGAGGTGTTGCCGAAAAGCCGGGTGATGGATTCGCGAAAAGTCATGCGATCCCCCTTACTCATTGAGAATGCGCTTAGGTCGCGCAAACGGCAAATTGGTTCAATTCGCCGCGGGGCTTATTTAACAGCCTAACACACACTCCGCTTGACGGCGAATCTCGTGAAGGATTCTCTATCCCCGTTCAGGGAGGCGGAGATGGAAGACCACTTCACTCACCAGTACTTCAGCCGGCAGTGCTTTGAGCGACATCACGAACGCGAGGTTTTGGAGCGCGCCCTCTGCGCAGGCGCCCTACTCTTCGGCCTGACCGCCTCGGTCGCAGCCTGTCTGTTTATTTGACGCCCGTTCGCCTTCGGCAGACCTCCCCACGGCCACCCGCCCAAAGGCGTCAGCAGGCCGCTTGGAGACACATTGGCGCTGACACGACGACGGAGCCCAGATTCTACCCTGTCACGTTAGGCTTAACCCGCTGAAAACCTTGAAATACCGGACGCGGGCGCCAATGATCACCCCCATGAGTTGGGTAGAAGAGCGCGACCAATTGATCGCGGAGACATTGGCGTTTGTAAAAGAGGTGTCCGGCGACCAGCCTGAGCTGGCCGCGAAGCTGACCGTTGCGGTCAACGCCGAGATCAAAGCCGCTGAAAATCCGAAGCAGATCGTGCCGGAACCTGCCCAGCCGATGAAACTGGCTGATCTCCGCGAAGACATCCGGAATCGCGTGGCATCGTTCAAGGCCCGGCAGCAGGCAATGCAGGACCAGCGGGAGGCCGATTATCAGGAGGTCATCGCAAAGGTCCGGGCGACCCTGGAACAACGTTCATAGGTCTGGCCCACCGATGGCGAGCCGGTGCGATAAGACCGTTTTGGCCAATTTATTGAAATGGTGGTGCCGGTTGAGAGGATTGAACTCCCGACCTTCGGTTTACAAAACCGCTGCTCTACCGCTGAGCTAAACCGGCAACAGGATCAATGGGTTAATTGATGACCCAAGATCGAAACGGGACGTCCGGATCAGTCGCCTGCCCGCGTCGCGCAGTCAGATATCAGAGTTGCCCGGCGACGGCTACTCCCGCGCGCGCCAAACCGGCGCACGCGCTCACAGCCACGCGTAAAGCAGCAGCAGATTGACCGCACAGGCGGCCATCAGGGCGACCGTAAGCGCCACCTGCACCCCGTCGCTGCGGATATTGTCGATCATTTTCATCGCCCGATGACCATCAGGCGATTCTGGCAAGGGAGTCTCGAACCTTATTTTTCCCGGGATTCAGGACTCGTTTACTTTCGATTCCTGGGTCCGGGGGGTGGTTGCAAACTGCCTGAAAGCACTGAACCACACTCGTCGTTCCGGGGCGTTCGCCCCGCGCTCGTTATTCCGGGGCGTGCGTCGCCGGCGAAGCCGGCAGAGCACGAACCCGGAATCCCGGAATGTTGTGCGCTGACCGGAGACTCCCATGCTGAGATTCCGGGTTCGCGTCCGGCAAGTGCCGGCCGCGCCCCGGAATGACAGTTTGGGCTGGACATTAAACATTTTTTCCTATCTCCTGTTGACAATATTCCATTAAGGACTATTATCCCCTCCGTCCTGCCCCACCGAGAGGGGCGATCGCGATCGTCACGTTCGCGGGGCAGGGTGCGGTGGACGCCGGAGATGCGGCGTTACGCGGTTCACGGGTGACGTCTGCCCTTGGCCAGGACGGATCTGCGCCAGCACTGCCACTGGCAAGGAGACGGCCGGCCTTGGGATGGAGAGATCCCTGGACAGTGTGACGGACGACCAAGTCAAAACGTGTCCGGCCCAAGTGCTTGAGGCTCCCTTCCCATCGCCTTGGGACTTTAATTCGGTGATCGGATCGTTCGCTGAGGCAAAGTGCAAGCAAGTCGAAAAAACACCGCAGGCGGAACGTCGGGCAATTGCTCGTGTTTCCGAAAGTCCTGATGCACTCCAGATTGCGGAAGACCGCATTCGCATCAGGCCCAAGGGTGCAACGGGCACCCGGCGTTCCGCACGCCCTCTCACAAGGGGGCGGGAATGCAACAGACGACGGCGCCCCCGCGCCGCTAACAACAGGGGTGATGTCGCATGTCTGAAGCGCAGTGGCTGTTTGACAGTTGAATCCGTGAATGACGTGACGCGCGCACGCTCCACCAAACGCCGTCATGCCCGGCGAATGCCGGGTATCCACGCCTTGGCCACACACGAAGGAAGACGTGGATGGCCGGAACAAGTCCGGCCATGACGACCGAGAGCGTTACGCAAGATCGCAGGATCGGTGGAGCGCAGGCGCATCGCGCCTGCATCCTCACACATCGGCAAACAAAAAAGACCGGCGTAATGCCGGCCTTTCCGTCGAAGATTGAATCGGTTTCGTACTTGCTCAGTACTTGGCGACCACCGGGCCACCCCAACCGAAACGATAGTTCAGACCGGCCTTGATGGTGTGCTCGTCATTGTTGAAGCGCGCCGAGCCGCCGGGAATGGCCGTCGAGGTGATCGTGGTGTTGCCGAAGTTGTAGTACTGATATTCGACCTTGCCCGACCAGTTCGGCGTGAACATGTATTCGAGACCGCCACCGACCGTGTAGCCGTCCTTCTTGTTGCCATCGATGACAGCAACCGCAGGAGCCAGAGCGGCAATGGTCAGGTTGTTGTTATCCTTCCAGGCGTAACCGCCCTTGGCGTAGAGCAGTGCCGGACCCCAAGTGTAACCGAGACGACCGGTGACCGAGCCGAGCTGATCGTTGCCGCCGCCCGTGATGGTCGTGCCATTCGGGAAGACGAGGCTGGTATTGCTGTTCGTCAGCCAGCTGTACTGGGCTTCAACACCGATCACCCAGTTGGTGGCGAATTGATAGTCGAAGCCGCCCTGCACACCGCCCATGAAACGGCCGCTATCGCCGACGAGGCTGTTGCTGTCACCGAAGGCGCCGCCGAGATGGCCGCCGATATAGAAACCGGTCCAGTTGTAGACCAAAGCCGGCGCCGTATAGGCCGGGGCCTTGGTATAGGGCCGCGCCGGAAGATCGGCAGCGAAGGCTGAAGACGAGATCGCGGCCACGGCAACGATGGCCGACGCGCTGAGCAAAAGCTTCTTCATTGTTGTTCCCCTGTGTTGCGTACTGACCATCGAAAAACAACGTGGCAGCAGTTTGGTTGCTTCACGGCAGGCCCTGCCATGACGATGTTTGCCGACTGCGACAAAGCAGCAACACTTTTTGACTTATTCATTTTCAGGCGGAGCAGAAGCGCTTTTGGTTCAATGCTCACACGAACTTGATCGGTTCTTTCAGTGTCTGGATACCCGCGTCAGGCTGCGGCAATCCTGTGGCGACGTTGCGGTCAGTTGAAGGCGGCCACGCCAGCATTGATCGTGCGTGCAGCGAGCACCGCGCAGAAGATCCGACGAGGCCGGATCACCAACGCCTAACGCGTCATCTTTTCCATCTCGGGGAACGGCGCATAGGTGGCGCCGGCACAGGCCTCACTGACATTCTCGACAATGCGATCGAGGCGCTTGTCGACATAGGATACTGCCCGCTCCTGCGGCGCGGTGTATCGGCCGTCGAAATCCTTCGCCGTGTAGCGCACGCAGCTGACATAGCGCAGCCGGCCGCCGACGGTGCGTTGCACCGGCTCGGCCATCATGGCGTCGCGGACGCCGACGGGATTGTTCAGATAGGTCTTGAAGAACGCCAGCAGATCGGTGCGATAATTGGTCGGGAATGGCTGGGCGGCAACGCCCTGATCGTCCGTGAAGCTGATACCGCCGCCGGCGCCGCCTCCTCCGCATGCTGCAAGCCACAGCGGCAACAGCACCGCTGCTACCCGCCTCAAAGATATCCCCAAATGTCGTCTCATCCGTCGTGCGTCTCGCTTGCGCAGGCTTATCCCCGTCATGCCTCTCCTAGACGGTTCGCTCCCGAATTGGAATTCGCATCTCGGTGACGGCCCCGCGCAAACGAACCGGCCTGCTGCACCTCAGGGATGTTATGCATCCCAGGGGATTAGGTGCAGCAGACCGGCCCTTGAAACTCCGCGATCACAGCTGGGCAATATGAGGCCGCGACCGCGGAGCCCCCTCAGCCGCGCTTGTGAGCGACTGTGGTCTGGATGGCGGTGTGCTTGTGAACCTGGTGAGTGCTCATCTTCTTGTGGACGCGATGATGAGGACGGGCATGGCGGTGATGATGGCGGTCCATTTTCGCATTTGCGTTCAGCACGCCGGGCTTGGCCTGCACCTTGTTATCGGCCGACGTCACCGGCTTGGTGATCGGTGCTGGCGTGGTCTTGGCGATACCCGCGGCCATCGCGGGCGCGACAATCATGGAAGCCACAATCAACGCGGCGGAAATTTTCTTCAACATGGTCGTCTCCTGTCGGTGTCGATCACGAAGTTGACCGGTCGGTTGGCCGGGCTTGTCGATCAATGCAGTCAGACTAGCGACGCTGTGCTGAACCCACTCTGAGGGAGCCGGACAGGCTTCGTTCATCTCGGTGACATCCTCGTCATAATCGGCTGGGTCAGGCGTCCTGCCCCAAGTCTGATGCTCCGAACCTGCTCCCCATGTCGGCAAAAGCGGGAATGAACACCCAAGCCCGGTGTTCACAACCTGAGACTTCCGTGTCAGATTATTGCTGTTGCAAACAGGAGCGCTGCATGACCCACTTCGCGATCAGGCTGACGACGCTGGCAATGTTTTCCGTGGCCGTTGCCGCCACGCCCTCGTTGAGCCCGGTATTCTTTACCCCGGCCTATGCCGCAGGCGGCGATACGCCTTCCGCACCGCCGGCGTCCGACACCAAGGGCACCAAGGACAAGAAGAAGAAAACCGAGACCAGGCCGAACACCGAGAATGCCGCGTTCCTCGCCAACTATCGCGCGGCCTATGCCACGGTCTATGACAAGCAGGACTACACGGCCGCGATCGTGCAGCTCAAGGCGCTCGGCCAGGACGACCGCGCCGATGTCGCCAACCTGATCGGCTACTCCTATCGCAAGCTCGGCGACTACAAGGTCTCGCAGATCTGGTATGAGCGCGCGCTGAAGGCCGACCCCGCCCATGTCCGCACCTGGCAGTATTACGGATTGTGGCAGGTCGAACAGGGCAACCGCGATCAGGCGCAGTATCATCTCAACAAGATCGCGATGCTGAGCGGCAAAGATTCAGCCGAATACAAATCGCTGGCGGCGGCCCTCGAAAAGGCGCCGGGCACCGGTCTCACCTACTGATCCCGTTCGCGGATCAGTCAGCCGGCGCAATCCTTCGGATTGTGCCGGCTTCTGCATGACGCGGTAACCATCCAGTCTCCCTGCCCTCGACATATCGGCGAAAACTGCCCTTAGTGTTGCCTCGACAACCCTAGGGAAGGCCGATACAGACCTCGCCCGACATGCATCGAGCTGAAGGCCCGCGATTCCCCGATGACCACGTCCAAGCGCTATGACCGGATCGCCTTCGTGGCCAGCACCAGTGCGGAAGCGCAAACAGCGCTCGACCAGCTGACGCAGCTCTATGGCAATGCCGATCCGGCCACTGCCGATATCATCGTAGCCCTCGGCGGCGACGGATTGATGCTGAAGACGCTGCATGACTTCATGCGCACGGGCAAACCGATCTACGGCATGCATCGCGGCACCGTCGGTTTTCTGATGAACGAGTTCTCGACGCATGATCTGCATACGCGCCTCGCCGCGGCTCGCGAGACGTTGATCAATCCCCTGCTGATGCGCGCCACGGACGTCCATGGCGGCGTGCACATCCATCATGCCATCAACGAGGTCTCGCTGTTTCGCCAGACGCATCAACTGGCGCGCCTCCGCATCCTCATCGATGAACGCGAACGGATGGCCGAACTTGCTGCCGATGGCATCCTCGTGGCTACGCCCGCCGGCTCCACGGCCTATAACCTGTCGGCGCAGGGTCCTATCCTGCCGATCAATGCCGCGTTGCTGGCGCTGACGCCGATCAGCGCGTTCCGCCCGCGGCGCTGGCGCGGCGCGCTACTTCCCAATACGGCGATCGTCGCGATCGAGGTGCTGGAAGGCGAAAAGCGCCCGGTGGCCGCCGTCGCCGACAACGAGGAAGCCCGTGACGTCCGGCGGGTCGAAATCATCTCCGACAGGTCGATTTCGATGCGCATGATGTTCGACCCCGGCCACAGCCTGGAAGAGCGCATCCTCAGCGAGCAGTTCAGCTATTGAGGCGGCCGCCCGCCTCAACCATTCGTTAAGACGCGGCGCGGTATGGTTAACATCGGGTAACGGTCCCCGCCCGGTTCGAGCCGCATCATGTTCCGTATCGACTTCAACAAGCTGCGTTTTCTGGTCTGCGACGACAATCCGCACATGCGGCGCATCCTGCGCACGCTGCTGCATTCGTTTGGCGCCCGCGAAGTCTATGAAGCCGAGGACGGCGCCACGGCGCTCGAAATGTACAGCCATTATGTGCCCGACATCGTGATCGCCGACTGGGCGATGCCGATTTTCGACGGGCTGGAACTGGCGCAGATGATCCGGCAGCCGGATTCCAAGGGCAATCCCTACGCGCCGATCATCATGCTGACCGGCCATTCCGAGAAGCGCCGCATCACCATGGCGCGCGACGCCGGCGTCACCGAATTTCTGGCCAAGCCGATCTCGGCCAAGGGCCTCTATCTGCGCATCATGAGCGTGGTCGCGCATCCCCGCCCCTTCATCAAGACGAAGAACTATTTCGGGCCCGACCGCCGCCGCAACACCACCGTCGCCTATATCGGACCGGAACGCCGCAACGGCGGCGAAGCCGAGGTTCTGCAGCAGCCGTCGCTGCTGGATAAAGCCCGTGTCACTGGCTAGCGCAATGTTCGGAGAAACGCCCATGGCCAAGCACAAAGCGCCGGCGCCGCCGAAGGTGCAGGCTTTCGCCGACCACCACGTCATCACGCCACCGAACACGCTGAAGCACGCGATCCGCCGCGTCATCGATCGCGACCTCGACGATCCCGTGGCGCGCGCCGAACAGGCGCTCGCCAATCTCTCCGGGGAGTTCAAGACCTGGATGCGCAGCGAATGCGACCGCCTCTCTGCGGCGCATACCGCCATCCTGAAAAAGGGTTTCGATGCGCACACCCGCGGCGAACTGTTTCGTGCGGCTCACGACATCAAGGGCGACGCCTCGACCTTCGGCTTCCCCGCGGCTGGCGCTGCCGCCGAAAGTCTGTGCCGGATTCTCGAACACGCCCCCGATCTTGATGCCGTGCCGCCGGATCTGATCCAGCATCACATCGATGCGATCCAGGCGATCGTGCGCGAACACAACACCATCGAGAAGGCCGGCGTGGCCAACGAACTCAGCGCCCGCCTGCGTGCCGTCGCGGATGACTATCTGATGGTGGTGAATCGCGATCGACCAGACCATCTCGAGATGATCTCGGCACCAAGCATCGTGCCAAAGGAATAGTTCGCGTTCATCGTCATTCCGGGGCAGCTTGAGCCGCGCAGCGGATCGAGCTGAACCCGGAATCCCGACATGAGAATCTCAGAGCTTTAAGCCATCTCGGGATTCCGGGTTCGCGTGCGCAAAGATGCGCACACGCCCCGGAATGACACGTTGTTTGGCCTACGCCGCGATCAGCTGATACTCGTCACGCGCATTCGCCTGCTCGGCCAACTCGTCGCAGAACAGCCGCGCTTCCTCGCGGGCCGACTCCGTTGCGAAACGCCGCAGCAGGATCAACAGCGGCTCGGACGCCGCCTCATCGGTTTCGCACACCGTCAACACGCGCTCGACCATGCGACGGCGCAGCCGCACGGCACCGCCGACGGAGCCGATGAACCCGATCTCGTCGCGCGCAGCGAGCGCAGCGCGGAAGGCAGGAAAAGTCGACTCCGGAAAGCCCGCACGCATCAGCAGCGCATTCAGCCCGGCACCGACGCCGTCATAGACCAATGCGGCCACGCGGCCCTGCGGCAGGCCGGACAGTTCCACCAGCGCCTGATCGAACAGGTCGAGATTGCCTGACAGCAGGGCACGGAGGATCAGTCCGACGGTCAGTTGTCCTGTTTCACGCAAGTGATGCACGAGATCGCGCATTTCGTCGCCGCGTGAACGCGAGGCAATGTTGACCGTGGAGCGCGCCATTGCCTCGTCGGCAATGCGCTCGGCACGATCCGGCGACAGCCAGTTCCGCGCAACGACGAAGCGGGTCAGCGTTTCGGAGAGCTTGGCCACCAGCGCCAGGCGCGTCGTGGCTGGCAGATTGTCGAGGGCCAGCATCGCTTCGCGGATCGCGGCTAGATGACCGTGCCGTTCGACGATACGGTCCCAGGAGAATTGCGCCAGTTCGGCATAGGGATTTTCAATCAGTTCGAGCGCTGCAGCGGCAGATCCGACTTCGGCAATGGCGGCGCAGATCGAGATCGGCAGATTGACGCGGCGCGCGACGGCGCATTGCAGTTCGCTGTTGCCGGTGGCGACAATGTCGACCAGATCGGCATCGATCAGCAGTGGCGAATGTTCGAGCACTGGAAGCGATACGCAGGACTGATCCACCGACAGCGCCTGCACGATGGCCGGGGGCGCCGACGGCGCGCGGGCGAAAACCTGCGCCATGGCCTGGCGCACCAGCGGCGATGCATCATCAAGCAGCATCAGCAGCGCGCCTTCGGCAGCAGCGCGATCGTCGTCTGACAGGTCTGAGAAAATCCAGGCCCGCGCCAAAGAGCGCGTTGCCTCTGCCCGCTCGCTGGCTGGAGCGGTCCGTACCCAACTAATGAACTGCCGAACAATCATGGTTCTGCCAGCCTACGCAACAAGATCAACACCGAAACGCGATGCCACTGTCAGAGAAAATAAACCATCCCACTTAACAAACGGTTCACCATAAGCTTATGGCTTTGTTGATGTTTTGTTAAGGGATCGGACATGCGGGGAAATCTGCAGCCAGCCCCAGAAGTCTGTCACGCGGATAAAACGCGGCGCGATCCGACATGCGGTCGTCGAAGATAGTCGTGTATTTGAAAGTGTAGTTCAGACTTGCAGGATCAAATCTGGACTGCGCCATGCCGCATCCGAACTGCGTCAGCGCATTACTTAACTACTAAAAGTCCCGGCGCGATCGCTGAACAGATCGAGCGGCTTGGGCACGCCAACCTCCGGCGTTTTAGGCAGCGACACGGATGTCAAAGACGTGCGGTTGCCCCACAATTCCTGCACGGCCGGCGATACAGGTTGCGCACGATCGCCACCCTGGAACAGCGACCGGAAAATCGGCTGCTCCTGCACGGCCGGCGATGACTGATCGGATGCAAAGCTTGCGACCTGCGCCGTGCTCAGATCCGGGAAGCGGGACAGGAATGTTGCATTGCTGGACGGCGTCAATGGCGAGACCGCCTGCGCCGTCACCACGCCCGCAGATGCCATCGCCGTCCGTGTCGCCGTGGAATTCGCGGCACTGTCATAGCGCGACGACAGCACCGAATAGACCTGCGACACGCTGCGCGCGCTGCCGCTCTGATCGTAGAAGATGGACCGGTTCGCTGCAGCGGCATTCGGAAACAGTGCAGCGCCCGAAGCGTTCGGATTGTTCGCCGCGTTGTTGATCAGCTTCGATGCACCGCTGACGCCCATGAAATGCGCCATATAGAGTTCGGCGTCACTCGGACGACGACCGATCTCGCCGGTGAGCTTGAAACTGTTGGACTGCGTCAGCACGCCGGCCATCGCTGAACTCGCGACGGGATCGTCACGCAGTTTGAGGATCTCGGCTTTCGCAGCCGGATCGCTCACCGAATAACTGCCCGACGGCGACTTGGTGATGGCGTCGGCATATTTGCCGTAGCCGAGCTGCGTCCCGGCTTCCTTCACGGTGCCGAGCCAGGTCTGCTCGATGAACTGGAACAGGCCCTTGGCCGAGGACGTCGAAGCCGTGGCCGAAGGATTGAAATTGGATTCCATCTTGGCGGTGGCGAGCAGATATTCGAAGCTCGTGCCCGTGGTGCCGGCAGCAGTCTTGATCGCGCCGGTCACCTGACTGCGCGTTGACGAGAGTGCTGATGCGAGGTTGGTCGCGTCGACCGCCATAGTGTGGTGCCCCGCTGCCGCGAAACGACCACCGGGAATCGTGCCCTGTCAGCCGTGCGGAAGCCGCGGACACAGTGGGACATTCATGGTTAACGAAATGCTAAGGCGGTTTTGGCGCTCAATAGCTCCATCCTTGGTTGAGTATTTTACAGCGCATTAACGCGAGGGTGTTTCCGTATGTGTCTGACGGAGATTCGCTGCCGTCGGCAACGGGAATGGAGATCACGATGGTTGCGGTCGCAAATGGCGCAAGCGCGCATTCGACGTCGGCACAACCGCGGGACAAGGCGACCCCCGCCGCCGTTGCCTCCACTAAGCCATCTGTCTCATCCGACAAGCCTGCATCTGCGCCGGTAGCTCCTGCCGCCTTCGTATCGTTGTCAGACCGCGCCAAGGCCGTCATCGAAAAGGCCAAGGCCGATCAGACCGCGACCGAACGGCTCACCGATACATTCGACGAAATGCTGACAAAGCGGACCGACGCCCTGGCCGACCGCCTCTCCAAAGCATTCGAGAAAATGAACATCCCGCCGGAATATGCGACGCATATGAAGGTCGACAAGTTCGGCAACGTGACTGCCGAAGGCCCCTGGAAGGCCAAGATCGAGAAGATGTTCAGCGACGATCCGGCGCTCGCCAAGGAGATGAAGGAAGTCTCGGGCCTGAATGCCCTGAAGGCGGCGCAAGCCTCGCTCGATCTCTACAACGAGCAGAAAAAATCGACCAATAGCGAAGCGAAACAGGCGGAAGCCTGGAAGAACTACAATATCCGCTCGATGAACATCCAGACCCTGTCTGGCGTCATGACCATGAAGGACGGCAAGCTACGGTCGGCGGCCGTCGATTACATGGACATGATCGCCGATCCAACCGGCATCAGCGCCGCCAAATCCCGGCAGGATTTCGCCAGCCGGCTGGCGTGACCTGAGCCCGGAGCCAGCTCAGCTCTTGTAGACCGACGCCGGATCGAACACCTTGTCCGCATCGATGAACGAGACCTTCGCTGCCCCACCCTCGCCCTTGGTGATGGCGCGGTAGAAGCACGAGCGACGGCCGGTGTGGCAGGCGGCTCCGCCGATCTGCTCGACCTTGATCCAGATCGCATCCTGGTCGCAATCCATCCGCATCTCGACCACGCGCTGGGTCTTGCCCGAGCTCTCGCCCTTGCGCCATAGCGCCTTGCGCGAACGGCTGTAATACCAGGCATCGCCGGTTTCGATGGTGTTGCGCAGCGCCTCTTCATTCATATGCGCCACCATCAGCACGTCGCCATTCGCCACATCGGTCGTCACGACGGTGACGAGACCGGCGGCGTCGAATTTCGGCGTGAGCACGAGGCCTTCCTCGAGATCATGGCTGTGTGCGTGCGATGTATTGGACACGGAAAATCTCTCGCTGTGGTCGTCAAACGAAAATCGGGCGCCTGATGCGCCCGATACTCTAGCAGCAACTCACGATCGCCGCGCGATCAGCGCGACACCATATTAACGGGACATCGACTGGATCATCGACATGAACCGCGCCTGCTCGGCAGGATTGTCGCGGAAATTGCCGGTGAAACGCGTGGTGAAAGTGCGCGAGCCTTCCTTGCGGATGCCGCGGGCTGACATGCAGGTGTGCTCTGCTTCGACCATGACGGCAACGCCGCGCGGTTTCAGCACTTCATCCACCGCGGCAGCAAGCTGCGCGGTCAGATGCTCCTGGGTCTGCAGCCGATGGCCAAAGATATCGACGAGACGCGCCAGCTTGGAGAGACCCACGACGCGCTCCACCGGCGTATAGGCAATATGCGCCTTGCCGTAGAACGGCATCATGTGATGCTCGCAATGGGAGACGAAGGCCATGTCGCGGATCAGCACGAAATCATCATAGCCCGCGGTCTCGCCGAAGGTCCGGTTCAGGACCTCGGCCGGGCACTGAAGATAGCCCTGGAACAGCTCGTCATAGGCCTCAACCACACGCCGCGGAGTGTCCATGAGACCTTCGCGCTGCGGATCCTCGCCGATATAGGCGAGCAAGGTCTGCACGGCCTGCTCAGCCTCGGCGCGCGAGGGGCGCGGCTGGTCGGGATTTACCGCCGCGGCCAGAAACTCGGCGGGATCGAGCTCCGACGGCCGGAATTCCTGCACTTTGCTGTCGGCAGATCTGATTTCAGAAGATTTGCCATCCGGGGATTTGCCGCGAAGCGGCTTGATCACTGCGTCCATCTTTACTCCGTTCGACCGGCCCCACGGGAGGCCGGAGTGTCACCGGGCAGACGGGGCGGTCGGGCCGCCGGACGCCTGAGTCCGTCAATAAAACATCGTCTTGCGACAATAACACCGAGGCCGCCGAACTGAATTCTCAAATTCCGGCGATCTGGAGAATGCCCGGCATTCTCATGGCTGGGCTGTCATCCTATATAAGGTCCAGTTCCTCGCGCGCCAAGGGCACGATCCCGGCGCCTGAGGGCACAGTTAAGGTCCGAATCAGATGCTGAACGACATCTATAACAAGCGCATCATCGAGCTTGCCGGTAACATTCCCCGGCTGGGCCGCCTCCCTGCCCCCGATGCGTCAGCCACCGCCCATTCCAAGCTCTGCGGATCGACCGTGAAGATCGATCTCATGATGGATGCCGATGTGGTCACCGACTTCGCCCACGACGTGAAGGCCTGCGCGCTTGGCCAGGCCTCGTCGTCGATCATGGCCAGCCATGTGGTGGGTTCGACTGCCGAGGAATTGCGTGCGCTGCGCGAGACCGTGCGCAAAATGCTGAAGGAAAATGGCGCACCGCCGTCGGGCGGAAAGTGGGCCGATATCGCCCTGCTCGAACCGGTGCGCGACTACAAGGCGCGCCACGCCTCGACGCTGCTCACATTCGATGCGGTCGTGGACGCTATCGGGCAGATTGAGGCCAAGTCAAACACCGGAGCCAGCCAGCCGACGCCGGCGTAACGCCAGTGCGGCTATTTTCCTGACGCTGCCGATACGACGCCGCCGGTCGGCACCGAGGCCTCGGCCGTCTTGGTCGACTTCGCCGAAGATGCGACCGGCGACGACGCGACCGGGGTGTTTTCGTTTTCCGGCCCACTCACGAAACGATCCTGTACCGACTTCGGCGCCAGTGAGGCGACCGGCGTCTCCTGGTCGCGAGGCTCGGACAACACATCACCGACACTATGAGTCGTGATCAGATTGGTCAGCTCCAATTCGGTTTCCGTAAGCCGATGCAGATCGTCCCACGGCGGCACGCTGAGCGACAATGACAAGAGATCGCCCGTGCCTCCCATGTCGAAGGTATATTTGGCGAGACGGCCGATATCGCGCTCGACGATCATCAGGTCGTTTGCCGTATAGCTCGCAGCCTTCGGATCGTCAGCGCGGTCGCCCATCCAGATCTGGTGGACGCGCACCTGGGATTCCTCAGACACATAGCGGATCTTGCCCGCCAGCAGCAGAAACACGCACATGGATTCGCAATAGGCCTGCGGCACGACCGCCGGCTTCATGGCGCCCGAGGACGATTGCTGATCCACCGTGATACCGACCGTGGTGCGCAGGCCAAGCTTGCGCCAGCGGCGACCCATGGTGATGGCGTCATTGACCGAGCCACCGCTGGAATCCAGCACCACTGTTGCGTCAGTCAGATCGCGACCTTTGGAAAACTCGTCGAAATCCCTGACGGTGTCGCCGGTGACAATCCCCACCGCACCGATCCAGCCACGGCAATTCGGCTCGCAGGCGACCCAGGTGAAGCGCATCGGGAGTTTGCGTTCTTCGAGAACCACTGCAGCTTGGGCAGAGGACGCGACCGAAGCCAACAGGCCAGCCGCGAGGCCGGGAAGAACGATGCAAAAGGTCGCGGCGCGAAACAGCGCCGAACTACCTGATCGAAGCGACCTCATACGTCCCAAGTCGGATCCTTCCCCGCACTCTCATGAGCAATGGCAACGGCCCCAAATAACGCTCATGATTCTGTCACACGGGCGTCAAGTGAAAACCTAGCGGGCTTCGCCGCAGCGTCCAGTTACTTTTGCTGCACTGCGTGTGATAAATTGGCAGGTGTGTCTCCGATGCATAAGTAGATGGGTTCCATGCAAAGGAACCGGGCAAAACCCGGCTGATCTGATAGCAAACCGACCATGAAACATTCATCCGTGTGCCCGAACTGTGCCGGTACTATTCAACGGCTGCCGCGCAATGCTGGTCGCGGCATGATCTGGATATACCGCCACACGCTGTCTCCGCTCGTTGGCTACAATTGCCGGCACCTCCCAACCTGTTCGGTTTATGGCGACGAAGCCATCGAGCGCTACGGATTGTGGGCCGGCGGATGGATGACACTGGCTCGGCTGCTCCGCTGCCAGCCATGGGGCACTTCGGGTATCGATAACGTGCCGGCCAAGCTGTCGCCCGATGCCCGTTGGTACACACCGTGGCGCTACGCGCGCTGGCGCGGTGTCAATGACAGCGCAAACTAGAAGCTTACGCAGACATTGCCGACCTTCGTGAGCACGGACTGCTGACTGAACTGCCGCTTATAGCTTTCCGCGATGGCAACAAGGCCGGCACGTTTCTGAGCGTCGTCGGCAAAAGTAATCAACACGACCTTTGCCCTTTCGCGGACATCAACATTGCGAGCAGCGTCGCGCCACTGGCCGTTTCCATTCATCACGGTGAGACCGTCAGGAAAACGCGGCGTGATTTCCCTTGCAACGAAATTATCAAATGCAGATTCGCTGATAGCAGGCCGATCGCCAATATTGCGACCGAAGATCATCTCCGCGGACACCATCATGCGCGACGGCGGCAGGCACGATGGTGGCAGCGATGCACAGCCGCTCATCAATACGCTGATTGTTAATGTAGCAACGCATGCAGAAAACAGTTGGCGGATATGTCGCAGCACGCCGAACCCCAAATTATCATAGCTATTTTTTGGAAATGTCTCTCGACGGGATTGTTGAATAACATTTGATACCATAGGGTGCCGCCACTTCATCTCGCCAAATTCATCTTCACTTAACATCATTGCCCGGGGCACTCAGGTGGAAGACGGCCTATACGAAGTACATTTTCACACTATTCACGGCACCGGGACCGGCGTCGTCTATGCAATCGGCGGAAAGCTGCGCGGTGGAAACTCCGCTTTCGCCTTCATGGGCAACTATCAAAACAGAGGCGAGACCATCTCCGCCAAGGTGTCATCGAAACGCTACAACCCGGATCAGAGCTTCAAGTCGGTCTTCGGCTTTGAAGGTGTCACACTGGCACTGACCGGCCGCGTCAATGGCGACCTGCTCGATTTCGAAGGCAGTGCGCTGCAATTGCCCGGCGTACCGTTCAAGGCGCAACTGACCCGCATCTGCGACTAAGCGATACGTTCCGACATTTTACGGCTGAATACGATAGCCGCCAGTGCCGTCGTCAGGAAACCCATCGCGACAAAGCCCGAAGTCTGGAAGTATCCGCCGGCGAACAGCGCACCACCGATGCCCGACCCGATCGCCTGGCCGACATAGAGCATCGACGTATTGAGCGAGACTGACGCCGTGCCGGCCGATGGCGCTGCTCCAATCAGCCGCACCTGTTGCATCGAGGTGATGGCACCAAAGCCGAGCCCCCAGATCGCGACGCCGAGCGCCATCACCGGCAGCAGGCCCGCGCCGAAACTCCACACCGTTATGCCCGCAAGCGCCAGCGACGTGGACAGGATGGACGTATTGAGCGCGCCCCAGCCATCGACGATCCGCGTCGCGGTCATGATGCCGAGAAAGCCGCAGACGCCATAGATCGCGAAGACCGAGGCTGCCGCATCGTGCCCTGCCCCCGCGAGCCGCTCGAGGAGCGGCGCTATGAATGTGAAAATCGCAAACTGCCCGGAAAGCTGTAGCGTCGTGATGATCAGCAGCAATACGACCAGACGATTGCGCGCCAGCGAAGACCAGGTGCTGAGATCGACAGGTGCGCCGAACAGTCCGCGCGGTAATCGCCACGCCAGCAGCATGAAGCTCAGGCAGCTCATCACACCGACGGATGCGTAAACTTCGCGCCAGCCATAGCGGCTGGCAATGAAGGTCACCAGCGGCAGACCGACCGCGGCCGCCAGCGTCCAGCCGAGAAACACATAAGCGACTCTGCTGCCGCGCTTGTCCGGAGGCACCAGCATCCCCACCGCGCCCGCGGCCTGCGGCGTGTAGGGCGCGGCAGCGATGCACATCACCAGGCGGATCGCCAGCAGCACGGCAAAATTCGGCGCGAAAGCCGATGCGAGATTGGCCACGGCTACCACCGCGATGATGCCCAGTAGCAGAGGTTTTCGCTCGATCCGGCTGGTCAGCCACGACATCAGGGGCGAGCAGATGCACAGCATCACTGCGCCGAAGGTGATCAAAAGCCCCGCTTCGCGGATACTGACACCCAACCCCGCCGACAACTCGCCAAGCATCGCCGTCGGCCCTATCAGGCCAATGCCGGTGACGAAATTGCCGATCATGAGTGCGGTGGGGGCGTAGGGGCGAGCGACTGTCAAGATGTCGCATCTTATGGATGCAACTGCATGCAAGTCAAACCTGCCCGCCAAGCGTGCAAATCAGGTCAGCCAGACTGGTGTTGCAACGCCCGAATCGGCTGCTATACCGCTCGTCCGCTTACCTGCGCCCGTGTGCAGGAGTGAGCCACAGGAGAGAAGACATGACTGAGAATGAAGGCTCCGGCTTCAAGTTCGGCCTCGCCAACCTCACCCCCGCCGAAAACAACAACATCACCGTTACATTCCCTGACGGCGCCAAGCGCGAATTCGCGAAGGGCACGACCGGCTTTGACATCGCCAAAGGCATCTCGCCGTCGCTGGCCAAGCGTACCGTCGCGATGGCGCTGGATGGCACGGTCTGCGACCTCAACGATCCCATTGAGGCCAATGCGAAGATCGAACTCATCAACCGCGATGACCCCCGCGCGCTGGAGCTGATCCGGCACGACGCCGCACATGTGCTCGCCGAAGCCGTGCAGACACTGTGGCCGGGCACCCAGGTGACCATCGGTCCGGTGATCGAGAACGGTTTCTATTACGACTTCTTCCGCAACGAGCCGTTCACGCCCGAGGACTTCGACGCGATCGAGAAGAAAATGCGCGAGATCATCGCGCGCGACAAACCGTTCACCAAGGACGTCTGGGATCGCGAAAAGACCAAACAGGTGTTCCGCGACAAGGGTGAAGCCTTCAAGGTCGAGCTGGTCGACGCCATTCCCGGTAACGAGCCGATCAAGATCTACTACCAGGGCGACTGGTTCGACCTCTGCCGCGGCCCGCACATGACATCGGTCGGCAAGGTCGGCAACGCCTTCAAACTGATGAAGGTGGCCGGCGCCTATTGGCGCGGCGACAGCAACAATCCGATGCTGACGCGCATTTACGGCACCGCCTTCGCCAAGCAGGAAGACCTCGACGCGTATCTCAAGCAGATCGAGGAAGCCGAGAAGCGTGACCACCGTAAATTGGGCCGCGAACTCGACCTCTTCCACTTCCAGGAAGAAGGCCCCGGCGTCGTGTTCTGGCACCCCAAGGGCTGGACCATCTTCCAGGCGCTGATCGCCTATATGCGCCGCCGTCTCACCGGCGATTACAGCGAGGTCAACGCGCCGCAGATCCTCGACAAGGTGCTGTGGGAGACCTCGGGCCACTGGGAATGGTATCGCGAGAACATGTTCGCGGCGCAGTCCGCCGGCGACGAGGCGGAGGACAAGCGCTGGTTCGCGCTGAAGCCGATGAACTGCCCCGGCCATGTGCAGATCTTCAAGCACGGCCTGAAGAGCTATCGCGACCTGCCGCTGCGCCTCGCCGAATTCGGCGTGGTGCATCGCTATGAGCCGTCGGGCGCCATGCACGGGTTGATGCGCGTGCGCGGCTTCACCCAGGACGACGCCCATGTGTTCTGCACCGAGCAACAGCTCGCCGAGGAATGCCTCAAGATCAACGATCTGATCCTGTCGACCTATTCCGACTTCGGCTTCGGCGATATCGTGGTCAAGCTGTCGACGCGGCCGGAGAAGCGCGTTGGCACCGACGAGATGTGGGATCACGCCGAGCGCGTGATGGCTACCGTGCTGTCGGTCATCGAGAGCCAGTCCGGCGGTCGCATCAAGACCGAGATCTCGCCGGGCGAAGGTGCGTTCTACGGGCCGAAGTTCGAATATGTGCTGCGCGATGCCATCGGCCGCGACTGGCAGTGCGGCACCACGCAGGTCGACTTCAACCTGCCGGAACGTTTCGGCGCGTTCTATATCGACGCCGACGGCTCGAAGAAGGCGCCGGTCATGGTGCATCGCGCGATCTGCGGCTCGATGGAACGCTTCATCGGCATTCTGATCGAGCACTTCGCTGGCAACTTCCCGCTCTGGCTGTCGCCGACGCAGGTGGTCGTGACCACGATCACTTCGGAAGGCGACGAATATGCCAAGGTCGTCGCCGCGGCCGCGCGCAAGGCTGGCCTTCGCGTCGAGATCGACCTGCGCAACGAGAAGATCAACTACAAGGTCCGCGAACACTCGCTGGCCAAGATCCCTGCTCTGCTCGTCGTCGGCAAGAAGGAAGCCGAGACCCACTCCGTCTCGGTGCGCCGTCTCGGCAGCGACGGCCAGAAGGTGATGCCCACCGAGGAGGCGATCGCTGCATTGGTCGACGAGGCGACGCCGCCGGACGTGAAGCGCGCGACGGCGGAGGCGTAAGCGCGAGCCGCTTCGCTACGCCCGGACGTGATGAGGGATTCGGCGAGGATGCCGAGTCCCTCATGTAATTTCCGGATCATGGCGAGCGTCAGCTTGCGGTTAGGTACTTCGTGCACGCGAATGCGGCGGGCGCTCATCGAGCCTTCGATCTTCTTGAGAACCCGGCGGTAGTTGCGCAGCGAACTTGATCGGTGCGATATCCGTAGCCACGTCTTCCGATCTTCGCTACATCATGGCCGACCTGCGCCTTAGCTGATAACCGTCGCTCTGCGGAACTATCAAGGAACACGTCCATGACCGAAGAACAGCACCTGCCGGCCTATCCGATCCGCGCCTATCAACTGATCCCGGATCCCAACCGGCCGACGGTGGTGGCGCTGGCGATCGAGACCAGCGAGGGACACAGCCTGTTCCTGGCGACACGGGAGATTCTCGAAGACCTCGGCCGTGATCTGCTCGACCGCGCGGCGAAAATGCCGGCAAAGACGCGGCCTTAGTTTCGCTAGATGCGCGGCGTCACGCGGAGCGCTGCCTGCGTTCGCTGGCGCCCCGCGCCTCCGCATCGAGCGTGGCGGCGGCCTCTCGCGCGCTGTCGAAGAAGTAGATGAAGGCGTTGGCGTAGAACACGCTGAGCGCCTCGGCCAGAACCGGCGCCAGCGTGATCTCCTCGCCCTTGTCGCCGGCACGCACCAACTGCCCCTCCGTCGTGGCGTCGCGCAGCATCTTAGCGACATGGGCGCGAGACACGCCGAAGCGGCGCGACAGCTCCGAGATCGAGATCGTGAACGGGCGCAACGGCGGCACGGTGTCGTCTTCGGCGCCCGCCGCCAGGAAGGTCGAAGCGATCATCATGCCGGCGCTGCGATCACCGAACAGGCCGAGCCCCGGCGTGTACATGATCAGCCGGAAGCCGTCCTCGTAGCGCGCAAACATTGCGGCGACGAAAGTCCGCACGAAGACCGGATCGTCAAGGCGATCGGCCAGAACAGCGCCATCGGGAAACACCGGCACGCCGCTGATGAAATGCGACCGCCAGCGCGGGCGCAGCAACTCAAGCAGCTTGGGCGTCGCCAACAGCGGACGGCTGCGCCGGTCGGCGGCGTCCGGATCCAGCGCCAGATAACCGGCAAAACGCATCAGCGACACCATCGCGGTGGCCCGCCCTGGACTGCAGAGATCGAACTCGCGGCAGAGCTGCTTGATCCGAGTCGGCGTCAACCCGGAGGACGGATCAGCGGGATCGCGCGCAAAATGGCAGTGCAGCACGACATGGCTGAGCACGACGCGGGCGCGATCGTCCATCAGCCAGTTCAGCAGTGGGCCGCCGCGATAGAAGCCGGTGAGCCCGATCGCCATATTCCGCGCCGCCTGCGGGAACGAAGGATGCGCGCGCAGCGCCGCAATCTTCGCCTCGAGATCACCTGCCCCCGACGCTGCCACCTGTTTCATTCCACGTCCGTTCGCGATCGCGCGCCACTTTAGTTAATTCGCAAGACACTACATTTCGCCAGATACGATCAAATTTCTGCAGTTGCGGGCGCACCACCAGCGTCTAGTTTCGCCCCAAACAAGGGGACCTGAATTGACGACGCGGACGACACTCTGCCGACGTGTAGGAAGGGCATTTGCTGCCCGATCGTCAAGCCGGGTGCGGCGTTTCGCTGCGGCCATCGCGATATCGGCCGCAACCGTGCCGTGCCTGGGAACGACCCCGGCGCACGCCTTCACCTGCGACGGAACCGCCGGAGCAGCCTCGGGAACGTCGGATGCCGGCGCTTTCCAGAACACCGTCTGCGGTGTCGACGCCATCGCAACCGGGATCGGCATGAATAGCGTGGCGTTTGGTTATGTGGCGCACGCAACCAACAGCTTCACCACAGCCGTCGGTGGATCGACCTCGGCGACCGGCCAGCAGAGCGCGGCGTTCGGCTTCGGCAGCCTTGCACAAGGCGACTACAGCATCGCGATCAACACGGATTCGGGGACCGATGGCGGCGGCAATCAATTGTACGGGGCGACGGGCACGTCTGCCATCGCAACCGGCTATCATGCACTCGCGTCCGGGGGCTCGAGTGTGGCCTACGGCTCCTCCGCCATTTCGTCCGGGCTCGGCTCCAGCGCATTCGGCACATCGGCTCTGGCCACTGCGGCGCAGGCCACCGCGCTGGCCAGCGGCGCCCTCGCTTCGGGCATACGCAGCACGGCAGTCGGCGTTTCTAGCCAAGCCACCGGGCAGGAGGCGATCGCGATCGGCGGCGGCCTGAATGCAACGCAGGCCGCCTATTCGTCGGGTCTCGGCAGTATCGCCATTGGCAATCGTGCCGCGGCCGGCGGCAACAGTGCCAATGGCTTCACCAACGCCGGCAACACCGCGATCGGCCAGCGCGCCGCGGCAGGCAGCAGCGCGAGCAGTATCACCAACGCCACTGCCCTGGGCATCAGCGCCAGCGCTCAAGCCAATAATGCGCTCGCGCTCGGCGCCAGCGCCAGCGCGACTGCGGCGAACTCCGTCGCACTCGGCACGGGCTCGCTCGCCGCTGTCGCCAACACCGTGTCGGTCGGCGCGCTCGGCAGCGAACGCCGTATCGTCAATGTCGCCAACGGCACCATCGCGTCCGGCTCGACCGACGCCGCCACCGCCGGCCAGCTCTACACCGCCAACCAGCGCGTCGCCGATGCCTTCGGCAGCACGCTGGATTCCAACGGCCAGCTCACTGCGCCGAGCTTCACGATCCAGGGCACGGCCTACAGCAGTGTCGGCAGCGCCTTCGGCGCGGTGGATAGCTGGATGACCACCACCACCGCCACCCTGACCAGCCTGCAGACCCAAGTCAGCGGATCGAGCGGCCTGGTACAGCAAAGCGCTGCAGGCCAGCCGATCAGCATCGGCGCGAGCACAGACGGAACCGTCGTCGACGTGTCCGGCACGGCGGGCAACCGCGCCGTCACCGGCGTCGCCAACGGCGCGATAAATTCGACCAGTAGCGACGCCGTCAACGGTAGCCAGCTCTATGCCACCAACCAGCAGGTCGCCGCCAATACATCGGACATCGCCAATCTCTCCGCCGTCGTGGCCGGGCTCGGCGGCAGCGGAACCGGATCGAATTACATCCGCGCCAACGGCACCGGCCCGGCGGCCTCGGCGACCGGCGCCGACGCAGCTGCCATCGGCTCGGGGTCCAGCGCCAGCGGCGCCGATGCGCTAGCCTTCGGCACCAATGCCCAGGCGACACAGGACGGCGCTATCGCGATGGGCCTGAATGCATCTTCGACCGGCGTCAACGCCATCGCCATCGGCACCGGCGCCAGCGCCACCGGCTCGGTCGCCGTCGGTGCCGCCGCCTCGGCCGCGAACGGCGGCGCAGCGTTCGGCGACGGCGCGACGGCGACCGGTTCGCTCGCAACCGCGCTCGGTCCCAATGCGTCGGCGACTGCGGCCAATTCAGTCGCGATCGGCTCGGGTTCGACCAACACCGTTGCCAACACAGTGTCGTTCGGCAGCGCTGGTAACGAGCGCCGTCTCACCAACGTCGCCGCCGGCATCAACGCCACCGACGCCGTTAACGTCGGGCAGTTACAGTCCACCGTCTCCGGATTCCAGTCGCAGCTCACCGGCATCCAATCGCAGGTCACGGCCAACCAGGTCGAGGCGCGGCGCGGCATCGTTGCCGCAGTCGCTGTGGCGCCGGTGCTGATGCCGTCGGCGGCGGGGCGCACCACCGTCGCGGTCAATACCGGTTATTATCGCGGCGAGGCCGGCGTCGGCATCGGCTTTTCCCATCGCCTGAATTTCAACATGCCCACCGTCGTCTATGGCAGCTATTCCAATGGCGGCGGCGCCGAACATGTCGGCCGCGCCGGTATGGCGGTTGAGTTCTAGTGGCGAGATCCGTCACCAACATGACGCGGCTTCGCGACGTCATCGCAACGCTGGCGATCGCGACCTGGGCGCAGCCGGTTCTTGCGCAGCAGCTACCTGGCGCCACGCCCCCCTCTGCGCCACCGCAACAGGCAAAGCCGTTTGTAAAATCGACGCAGTGGAACGACCTGCCGAAGATGGTGCTCGAACGCCAGTTCGCCGGACCGCTGCAGGACACGGTGATCCAGCGCTGGCGCGACCCGGTCGACGGCACGATCTGCTATCTCTATCTGCCGATCTCGGCGCCGCATTCGCCGACCACCGCCTCCGGCTTCGTGCAGTACGGTCCCAATACCATCGGCTCGATCAATTGCGGTCCGGCCGCGGCCCGCGCCGCCGCGCCGGCAACGGCCCGAAGACCCTGAGCCGCCTTCACAATCGCTCCAGATTCGGCAAAACCGTCTCGTTGACGAGGACCGCGCGTGCTAAGCGGTTCGGTACCTGCACTTGAGAGATTTTTTCGTGCCCGACACCATCGACTTCCTGAAGACCCGCCGCTCCGTCAAGCCGCGCGAGATGACCGGCTCCGGTCCCTCCTCCGCCGAACTCGAAGTCATCCTGACCATCGGGGCACGCGTGCCGGATCACGGCAAGCTGGCGCCATGGCGTTTCATCATTTTCGAAGGTGACGCCCGCAAGCGCGCCGGCAATGTCATCGCGACCGTCTTCGCACGGAAGAATCCCGATGCGCCGGTCGAGGATATCGAGGTCGAGAAACGCCGTCTGATGGAAGCCCCGCTCGTCGTCGCCGTGGTCAGCATCATCAAGCCGCATCCGAAGATCCCGCCATGGGAGCAGGAACTGTCCGCAGGCGCGAGCTGCATGAATATCGTGTCGGCTGCCACAGCCATGGGCTATGGCGCCAACTGGCTGACCGGCTGGATGGCCTATGACCGCGACGTGCTCGAAGGCCTCGGCCTCGTCGCCAATGAAAAGATAGCCGGTTTCGTCCATATCGGCGGCAAACCCGACAGGGTGATCGAGGACCGGCCGCGGCCAGAACTCAAGGACGTCGTGAGCCGGTTCTGAACCGGCTTTATGCGGCCTGCGACGCCTGGTTGCCAAACCGGCGCAGCAGGTTCTCGATTTCCGACGCAGGCTTGGCCGGACTGAACAGAAAGCCCTGCACCTCATTGCAGCCTTCCGCACGCAGCCAGTCGAGCTGATCGATCGTCTCGACACCCTCGGCCGTTGTGGTGATGTTCATGCTGCGGCCGAGCCCGGAGATCGCGCGCACGATGGCGACACAATCGGGGCGCTCGATCAGATCTTTCACGAAAGACCTGTCGATCTTGATCTTGTCGAACGGAAAACTCCGGAGATAGCTCAGGCTGGAATAGCCGGTGCCGAAGTCGTCCATCGAGATGCGGACGCCCAGCGCACGGAGTTGATGCAGGATGGCCAGATTGGCCTCGGTTTCGGCAAGAAAGACCGACTCGGTGATTTCCAGCTCCAGGCGATGTGGCGACAGGCCGGAATAGGCCAGCGCGGCCACCACGACCTGCACCAGATTGCGACTGCGGAACTGCACCGGCGAGAGATTGACCGCGACCTTGATGTCATCAGGCCATTTGGCAGCTTCGGCACAGGCCTTGCGCAGCACCCATTCACCGAGCGTGACGATGAGGCCGATATCCTCCGCAACCGGGATGAAATCCGCCGGTGAGATCATGCCCTTTTCAGGATGCTTCCAGCGCAGCAGCGCTTCGAATCCGGTGATGCGGTCCGCGGCCAGATCCACCAACGGCTGGTAGTGCAGTTCAAAGTCGCCATCGGCGAAAGCGCTCCGCAGATCGAGCTCCATGTCGCGGCGCTTCTGCGCCTGGCGATCCATCTCCCGCTCGAAGAAGCGATGCACACCGCCGCCTTCGGACTTGGCCCGATACAGTGCCATATCGGCATTGCGCATCAGCTCTTCGCTGGTATCGCCATCGCCCGGTGACATGGCGATACCGATGCTGGCGCCGATCACAACCTCGACGCCGTTCATGTCATAGGGTGCGCTGATGATCTCGATGAGCCGTGCAGCGAAATCATTGGCTTCGTTGGGTGTGATATCGGCCGCCAGCACCACGGCAAATTCATCGCCGCCGAGCCGGGCTGCGAGATTGTTGCCGCGGACCTCGGCGCGCATCCGCCCGGCGACCATCTTCAGCAGCCGATCCCCCATCGGATGGCCGAATGAGTCATTCACGTTCTTGAACAGGTCGAGATCAATGCAGAGAACCGCGACATGCTTGCTCGGATCGTCGTGATCGAGCGCCTGCGCGAGACGTTCCTGATAGAAAATACGGTTCGGCAAATCCGTCAGCGCATCGTGATGCGCCATGTGTGCCACGCGCGCCTCGGCCTTGCGACGTTCGGTGATGTCGACGACAGCCACGAGGAAGCCGTCGCGCCCGTCGAACATCACGCGGCGACCATAGGTCAGCACCTCGATCTCGCTTCCGTCGGCCTTCAGATGGCGCCAGTTGCGGTCCGACTGGTAGATGTCTCCGAGCTGCATCAGGGCGCGCGTATGAATCTCCCACTCGTCGCGCGGCCAGATTTCCTTGAGCTGCATGCGGAGGAACGTTGCGCGATCGTATCCGTAATGCGCGATAGCCGCGTCATTGACGCTGAGAAAATCCATCGTCTGGGCATCGAACACCCACATCGGCATGGGATTGCTGTCAAACAGCAGTCGAAACGAGGCCTCGCGGCGCTTGATGTCGGTGACGTCGGAGACCGTGAGCGACACGAGATCCCCGAACGCCGTAGCACTGAGCCGCAGGTTGCGATCTTCGCTGTCAATTTCCAGCTGACCGCTCTGGCCATTGGCAATCATCGACAGAAGCCATCGCGTCACCACGGGCAGCGATAATGCGTGGCCGCCTGCGCTCAGCCTGCGCCATTGAAGATCGGCGGGTGACACTTTCAGCAGGCGCGATGCACCCTGATTATGATGCACGATCTGGAAATCGAAAGCCTTGCTCGCGGAATCCCGGATCGCTGCAAGCGACACGATGCCCTCGTCGGTCGACGAGAAGATCGCATCGACCAGATTGTAGCGGGTGCCCTGCTCGTTGACATAGACGCCAACCAACCGGCCACCCCAGCGCGATGCTGTCGGCAGCGCCAGAATATCATAGGTGTGGACCAGACCGTCACGCACACAATGCGCGACCATCAGATGCGGCCGGTTAACTTGCAGCGCGCAATTTGCAGCTTCCGTCAGTGCACGCACGCAATCAGGCGCCAGCACGTCGAGGGGGATGTCCCAACGATCGTCGCCCAGCCACTGCTGCACATAGCGGCCGCTGCGTGACACTTCGAGCGTCTCGCCCTCGACCTTGAGCAGGACGATGTGATCGGCCATCCGCCCAAGACTGCCGAGCATGACTTCTTCATAGCCGGGGAGGATCTGGCCCGGGCGAACGGCTGCCCGCCATTTGCGCTGCAAAGCGGGAATGTCGTCGAACAATTTGACGTCCGGGCTTCCGGATAACTGCCTTGCCGTGGTCACGATATCCCCTTCGGAACACTTGTAGCGATACACGCTAATCGGCCCACCGGGATTAACGCCATGTAAACGTTCTGCCGCCGCGGATAGCAACGACGCGTTGAGGCGCGACAAACTGGCGCGATGGTTAGTTCGCGATTCAGGACCATGACACACGCGTGACAAATCGATCGTGTTTGAGACGTGTTGTCTGCGAGACGGATCTGATTTTGAATTCGTTGGCGAAAGAAACGCCGTCGGAAATCAGCGCGCGATGACTTCGATCTCGCCGTCGACACCGTTCACGACATTGAAGGGGCGCTCGAACACCTTGCCTTCGTTCTTGGCAATGGCGCGATATTCGCCTTCCGCCAGCGTGACGCGCGGGAATGCGCCGATCGATTCCTTGATGACGTCGCCTGCCGGCGTGATCACCGACCATGCGGTGTTGGCCAGGGCCTCGCCGCCCTTGTCGCTCACCAGCTTCATGGTGATGACCGCCGCACGATGTGTGATCGTCACGTCGGTGAGCTTGCTCGCCTGTACGCGGATGTCAGAGCGCACCACCGAATTGGCGTCGCCGTAATTCGAGATGATGTAGTAGGTGCCTTCCTGCAACAACACGACATCACCCGCAGGAACGCTCGGCAAGAGCGGCGTGCGCTCGCCGCCTTCGAACTGGCTGCCCTTGTAGATCGAGAACGAGATCTGGTTCTGCGGAATCTTCGAGGTGCCAACGCGGCCTTCGATACGCAATCCGCCCGCAGGCAGCACGAACGCTTCACGATCGGTCTCGGACTTGATGGTCACCGGACGAACGGCGCTCACAAGGCCCAGCGCCACATGGACCACATAGCTGCCCGGGGGCAGCACGATATTGGGCGTCGCGCCGCGATCCTCGCGGATCAGCTTGAAGGCACCAGTCTCGTCCGGTCTGTCGGAATAGACCCGCCAGACCAGACCGCTATTGATGACCGGCATATCCTTGCCATAGCGCGCGGTAAGCGCCAGCACGCCCTGTGCAGGCCCCGTTGGAGCAGCCTGGACCGGCGACGGCACAGGCGGCGCGACATTGGCAACCGGCGGCTGGGTCAACGGCGCCGGCAACAGGGGCGTGGAAGCAGGACCGGACGGCGGCGCGAGGCTGATGGCCGGACCCGACGGAACATCCGGGATCGAGCCCGGCGGAACCGGTGCCGGGCGATCCGAAAAGAACTGTGCGGACGCGGCCTGCGGCAAGGCAACAGCCTGCAGCAGAGCGAGAGCCAGCACCATAGCCAGCCGTCCGCTCCGGCCGGATGTTCGCAAATCGTGGCCCCGTGCAGTCATCGTCATGCTTTTCACCCAAAACGCGACAAATTCAAGCCTTGACGCGGCTGTACCGTCGCCAGGCCCACAATCGCGTGAGGTCTCCAGGAACCGGTGCACCGTGCGGTAACGGGTCGCTCTGCAGTCACATTTGGTGCCTAAACCTCGCAAACGCGACATAAATCATGAATTAGCTACCGTCTGGAATGATGACGTTGCTGCATTTAGTATCGGCGGCGTCGAGGAGCTTTGTGTGCTGGAGATTTTGATGGGGCGCAGCCAGAATGGCGCGAACGGTCGCGACAAGCCTGGCTTGGGAAGCGTTCGACGCCCGATCATAGGTCTGGCGCTCGGCGGCGGTGCGGCGCGCGGTTTCGCCCATATCGGCATCCTCCGCACTTTGCTGACCCATGGCATCGTCCCGAACGTCGTGGTGGGCACCTCGATCGGTGCCGTCGTTGGCGGTTCCTACGCTGCCGGACACCTCGATACGCTCGAGGAATGGGCCCGCGGTCTGCAGCCCCGCAATATTCTCAGCTATCTCGACATCCGCCTGAACGGCTCCGGCCTGATCGGCGGCAACAAGCTGGCCGCGCAACTCGAAGCATCGCTGGGCCATGCGCTGATCGAAGATCTCCCGCTGAAATTCGCCAGCGTCGCCACCGAGGTGCGCACCGGCCATGAAATCTGGCTGACTCATGGTCGCCTGGTCGATGCGATGCGCGCGTCCTATGCGCTGCCGGGCATCTTTTCGCCGGTCTTGGTCGGCGATCGCTGGCTGGTCGATGGCGCGCTGGTCAATCCGGTACCGGTATCGGCGGCACGCGCGCTGGGCGCCGAGATCGTCATCGCAGCCAATCTCAGCAATGATGTGTTTGGCCATTCGACCACGATTTTCGACCACGGCACGGGACCGGAAATGGCCGAGCCCATCATCGAAGTCGAAGCGCCAAAGCGGGGTTTCAGCAAGTTCTTCTCGGCCGAGCGCACCATGAAGCGCGAATTCTTCGGCGGCGGCGGACGACCGGGCATCTCCACCGTGATGGTCGATGCCTTCAACATCATGCAGGATCGCATTACCCGTGCGCGCCTTGCCGGCGATCCGCCGGATCTTCTGATCGCACCACGCGTTGGCCGCATCGGCTGGTTCGACTTCCACCGCGCAGAAGAAATGATCACGCTCGGCGCGCGTGCCGCAGAACGCGCCGTCGAGTCCATTCAAGAGGCGATCGAAATCCTCGCCCCCGAAGTGGCAAACTCGCCTGCGCCCGTCGTTGCGCAGAAGCCGACCGCTTCGCAGAGCTGAGCGCGGCGACCGACCTCAGGCCGTCGCAATATATTCGCGCAGCGCTTCCTGTTCGCGTTCGAATTCACGCAAGCGAAATTTGACGACGTCACCGATCGAGATCAGGCCAACAACCTTTTCGTTCTCGATAACGGGCAGATGCCTGAATTTTCCGGTCGTCATCTTTTCCATGATTGCACCGACCGTATCGGACGGTTTGCAACCGATGACCTTGCGCGTCATCACGGCGCTCACGTCTTCATCCAGTGCCCCGGCGCCGCGCTCTCCGATCACCCGTACGATGTCACGCTCGGACAGGATACCGTCAATGTGGTGATGGCTCATCACCAGCACGGCGCCGATTTTTCGCTGCGACAGCATCTGCACGACCGACGAGACCTTATCGTTCGGCGAGACGCTGATGATCTGGTGGCCTTTGGAATCGAGAATTGCACGTACCGTCATTGTCGCCTCCTGAGTCGACCGTGCCCTTTGTCAGGCGCGGTCTTTCATTCTTGGGTCGTCAGACAGATGCAGTGTAACAGCGCAGTTCAACAGTCGTTCAGATGTGGTGATCGAACTGACACACCATTCGCGCCGGGAACGGGATCGACCTCAAGGGCCGAGCCTGCCAACGTGAGCCACCTGTCGAATATATAAGATGGATCAAATGCGTCGGCCTCGCAAGAAGCCGGTACACGCTCAATGCAGGTCGGACATGTCCGGAGACGATGTCTGCGAACCCGTGCGCTGCAATCTCGGAATGGGATCGAACAGCGAGAACAGCAGCAGCCCGGCGAAGAAGCCGCCGATATGCGCCTGCCATGCAACGCTCGCCCCTTCTGCTCCGATCGCAATCGAGCCAATGCCGAAGATGATGTTGACGCCGAACCAGACCGCCAGAAATCCGATCACGCGCGGATCGCGCAATGCACGCAGCAGCGGAAGCGCCGGCACACGCGCCGCTTCATCGGCATCGCCGCGGTTGAACGACAGGAAGCTGCCGCGCACGAAGGCAAAACGGATGGCTGCCGCCATCGCGCCGGAGACCGAAGCCGAGGCGCCGATCATCGGGGCGAGCTCGTGTTCATGGGTAACCAGATGCGCAGCGGCGCCAGCCACAGCCGTCACCGCCATGAAGATGAAGAAGCGGACTGCGCCGAAGCGCCGCGCCAGCGCGCTACCGAACGGCAGCAGCCACAACACGTTGAAGCCGATATGGCTGAGATTGGCATGCAACAGGGAGTAAGTGACGAAACTCCAGACCTTGGCGCCGTTGCCACCCGGAAACGGCATCGACAGCAGCGTCTGGTCGTAGCGCTTCGGAATGAAACCGAAGACCTCGATGGTCCAGTATTCCAGATCCACCGGCAGCAGCATGCGGATAATGTGGATCACGGCGAGCAAACCGACATAGGCCGTCAGCGCTCCCGGCAGGGTCAGGATCGGTTCACGCGGAGGAGCGGGGGAAGCCAATGTGTCCAAGGGAATAACGGCCTGTCAGCAGCTCTGGCGAGCGATGCCCCAGATAGTCGGCTTTGCCGGTGCGGTGCAAGCTCGGGATCGCCGCGGGACGGCAAACTCGCCCAAAAGAAAAAGGGAGAGCCTCTGAGAAAGGCTCTCCCCGGGTCCGTTTTGATCTTTTCCCGCGAATGGATGTCCCGGTACGTCGGACAAGCCGACATCCCCACCCCTCCCCGCGTGACGACCAATTCTGTTTTCAGCCACCTGTTTATCGAAGCGCGTCACGAACTGCTGGAGACAGCCCGCTCCGCTCTGGAGTGAGACGATCCTACCCCCATGATCCGGCTGACCGCAAGAATATGCTTAATTTAACGTTAATTCGGGAGACCTGCCCGAACACGGTGGAAAACGCGCCTTCGGCATGGACGCTGCAATGACTGATCTGCACAACATGTAGCGGCGAGCCGTGGATGGATTCGGGACAGAAATGTCCCCGATCCGCTGCAAGCCGGGTCAGGATCAGGCGAATGAAACATCCATCCAGCCGCGCGTTCTTCGCCTATTGGGACGACAAGCGCGGTTTTGCGCGCGCTCCCGATCGGAGCGAGCTGGAACCCGGCCCGGTGCGCGAGTTGCTCGGCGACATCTTCGTGCTGTCCTGTGACCAGCCCATCGAGTTCCCGTTCCGCGTGGCCGGCACAAGAGTTTGTGCCCTGCTCGGCCGCGACCTGAAGAACCAGGCGTTTCCGTTGCTGTTCGCGCCCGAGTGCCGCGACGAGATCCGGGACATGATCACCGTCGTGTCCGAGGAACAGCTTGTCGCCGTCGCGGGCGTGACCGCGATGACCGAATTCGGCCAGAAGGCGCATCTGGAACTGCTGTTGCTGCCATTCGCGACGCGCGCGCATTCCCCGATCAGCGTGACCGGCCTGCTGGCGCCCATGTATGAAGTCCGCGGCCGGCTCGGCGCGTTCCAGCTGACCTCGTTCCGCTATCTCGCCCACCAGCCGCAGCGCTTTGCACCGCGCGCCCTGCGCAAGCTGCAGGTTGCCCGCGGCCTGATGGTCTATGAAGGGTTGCGCTAGGCAGCCTTCCATCGCCTCGCTCACTGTAGCTGTCGCACAGAACATGCACGCCACCTGGTTGCGCCCCATCGGTATTTGCTAACGCGGCGTTAACCCTGCGGGCCGTAGGGTCGGTCGAAACCCGACCCGCATGACCGGCACGGCACTGATGGCGTTCGCGCAAACAAAATCGATTCTTCCGTCTGCAGAAGAACGCCGTCGCTTTCAGCGGGTGAAAGTGCACCTGCTCGGCCGCTACATGCTGCCGGATCGCCGCGAATTTCCGTGTCAGGTCATCAATATGTCGCCCGGCGGCCTCGCGCTGCTCGGTCCCGGCATCGGCAATGTAGGCGACCGCGTCATCGCCTATCTCGACCATATCGGCCGCGTCGAAGGTAAGATAACCCGCATCATCGACAACGGCTTCGCCATGACCGTGGGTGCCACGCCGCGCAAACGGGACAAACTGGCAGCCCAGCTGACCTGGCTGGCCAACCGCGACATTCTCAATCTGCCGGAAGACCGCCGCCACGACCGTATCGTGCCGCGCAATCCGATCGCGCTCCTCACCCTCGAGGATGGCGTCCAGATGAATGGCCGTATTATCGACCTGTCGCTCTCCGGCGCCGCCATCGCCGCAGAGAAGCGTCCGCCGCTGAACTCGATTGTCATGCTCGGCCGGATCCAGTCCCGCGTGGTCCGCCATCTCGAAGAAGGCTTCGCGCTGGAGTTCTTCCACGAGCAGTTGGCAGAGACGCTCGAAGACAGCGTCAACGCCCGGTAAACGGCGGAACGCCCCTAATCCCGGTTTTTCGATGATCCGAAGGCGCTATCCGCGTCAGCGGATACCGTTGCGCCTCATCTTTACTCTGCCGCGAGCGGTTAATTTCACGCCGCCTTGCGCATGCAAGTTCCTGAATTGCAGCATTCAAGCCATTAACGCGTAAAATTTGAATCAAATGCAATTAGCTAAAATTTGAATCGAATTCGATTCAAGTATAGTTCGAATTCGCCGCTCCTTTTACTAGTAATCGCCTCAATTGTACTTGAGCGATTTAGCGGCGACGAAAATCCTTTGTGCGAAACATGGTCCCAACAAGAAAACGGGGGCCACAATGTTTGGTAACAAGGGGCGATACTTCGGACTGGCCGTTTTAGCAGTCCTTCTTGGGGTAACTTCGTCGGCACGTGCCGGCAACGAAAAACTCTACGCAAGTCTGGGCGACAGCACGCGCGCACCGATCGGCTGGGTCGAATTCTGTTCAGATAATCCGACCGACTGCCGTGGCGGCGCAACGCAGCCACGCGACATCGTCATCACGCAGACTGCGTGGAAGGATCTGGTGCGCGTCAATCGCTGGGTCAACGAGACCGTCAAGCCGATGACCGACATGGATCATTGGGGCGTGATCGAGAAGTGGTCGCTGCCGACCGATGGCTACGGTGACTGCGAAGACTATGTGCTCCTGAAGCGCAAGATGCTGATCGAGGCAGGCTGGCCACGCGAGGCGCTGCTGATCACCGTGGTGCGCGACAAGAAGGGCGAAGGCCACGCCGTGCTCACGGTGAAGACGGACAAGGGCGAATACGTTCTGGACAACCAGAATGAGAACGTCCTCGCCTGGACCGAGACCGGCTACCGCTTCGTCAAGCGTCAGTCACAGAGCGATCCGAATGTCTGGGTTTCGCTCGGCGACAACCGTCCTGCGGTGGCCACGGCCAGCGCGCGGGATCGCTAAACAACACGAATTGGAGACACGCGACCCGGTCACATCCCCACCCCTCCCCGTCCCAGACCGGATCGCGCGCGGCCGAACCTCCCCCAAGGTTCGGCCGCAACTTTTTGGGGAGGTGGTCACGCTGCTGCCGACAAGAAGCTGCGACGATGTGTGGAAACAGACGAGGGTCCGGCTGACGCACGATGTGCCAGCCTGATCTCGGACTGACATCCGAGAACACGAGCTGACATGAAAATCGCCGCGCTAGTCGAGGCGATTTGCGTTTCGGTCGATGGTGCCGTCGGGCCGATAGCCGAAGCGAGCCAATGCGATTGCGGCAAACCGCTTCCCGAAGCGGCGTTCGAACTCACAGAACATCCAGACGAAAGCCATCGCCAGCGCAAAGACGGTGGTGACAAACAGCAGAGTGAGGTTGGCAATATTATCGAGGGTCATGGTCATCGTTTCGATTTTGCAAAACGCGTACCAGACAATCTAACCAGCCATGATGTGGCTCCAGCACAGCTATACTGGAGCCGACGAGGTAATAGGTGGCGTCGCTAAAGGCCAATCACTCACAAACCTCGACACGACGCAGCCGATATCCAGCCGGTGTCCATACGCGTTTACGCGTTACATAACATCCGCCTTCGTCATCATAACCGCCATAAGCGTAAGGGTACCCACCGTAATACGCATAGGGGCCGTAGCCGTAGTAGCCGCCATAAAGGCCGGCGCCGGCAAGACCCAGCCCGAAGCCGATACCGGCACCGCGCCATCCGAAGCCGCCGCCATGCAAGCCACCACCGTGAAATCCACCGCCATGGAATCCGCCGCCGTGGAAGCCTCCGCCGCCACCGTGCCCGCCGCCACCGCGCGCCGATGCGGCCGTCGGCGCAACCAGCGCGACTGCGGCGAGGGTCACCAGACCAAACACCAATTTGCGTAACATCAACTACACTCCGTCACGGGTCATTCCAGCGCCGCCCTTGTGACATAGGTAGCTCTTTCACTCGTGAACCGCCACGGTGTGACGATCAATAGCCGTCACTTGTTCGCGACTATCGATTACGGTGTGTTGCTGAACGCCTGTCGCGCAACGTTGCGCTAGCACCCCTTGCAGATGCTCTTCACCTTGCGATCGACGGCGCGATCCTGCGCATCGACCGCTGCATCGCCTGTCGTCGGCTTGCCATCGGGCGACGCCTGTCCGGTCCCGCTCGCGCCTGTCGTTATCCCGGTCGCGGCGCGTCCACTGCCCGCATTCGCCGTGCCTGCACTATTGGTCCCTGCTGTGCCGCCAGTCGCGCCGCCGCCTGAGCTGCCTGCACTGCCGGATTGGGCGAGTGCCACGGCCGAGGACAACAGGACGGCAGCCGTTGCAGCCGCGATGAGTTTCGAGGAATGCGCCATTGGAAATCTCCTTTGGCGTTCAACGAGACCGGCGGAAACGGGTTCCGCAGCGGGAACGAATTTGGCGCCGGCGGCTTGAATCCCTGAAATGGCCGAGGAGAAGTGTGCGTGTCCTGGGACGGGCCGGAGTTAGCAGATGTCATGCGCAAGCTGATCGACTTCGACGACGAGACCCTCGACAAGCTCATCCAGCTTGGACGCGACCGTATGGCGACGACGCAAGAACTCGCCGATGAGGCCTTTGCCGATCTCCTGAAGAAGCACGGCGTGCCGATCGATCTTACGGACGCCTTGCGCAAGAGCGTGAAAGCCGCCGGTTCATCATCCGCATCCAGCCGCAAGACTGCGATGCGCCCCGCCCCGTCACGTCCAGCAAGGAAGAAGGCCCATGCCAAACGATCCGCAAAAAGATCCATTTGAGGAAGGCGAGCGTGCCGCCAGCGAGGGCATTCCTGCCGAGGCCAATCCCTATCAGGACGGCACTGAGGAGCATGCGCTATGGAGCGCCGGCCACGAGCGCGTGGCCGGCAATACAGAAGCCAGCGAGTCCGAAAGGACGTGACCGCGCGCGGCGCGATCAAAATTAGCCGATCTTCTTGAGACCCTTCGTAAAGCGCGGGCCGTTGGCCGCGTAGAACCGCGCCGCGCTGCCCATCGCCGTCACCTGCTCCGGCGACAGCGTGCGAATGACGCGCGCCGGCGATCCGATGATCAGCGAATTCTCCGGAAATTCCTTGCCCTCGGTGATCACCGAACCGGCGCCCACGATGCTGTTCTTGCCGATCCTGGCGCCGTTCATCACGATCGAGCCCATGCCGATCAGCGCGCCGTCCTCAATCGTGCAGCCGTGCAGGATGACGTTGTGGCCGACGGTGCAGTTCTTGCCGATGGTCAGGGGAAAACCCTTGTCGGTATGGCACGTGCAGTTGTCCTGCACATTGGAGCCTTCACCGATCTCGATCCATTCGTTGTCGCCGCGCAGCACCGCGCCGAACCAGACACTCGCCTGCTCCAGCAAACGAATCTTGCCGATCACATCGGCCGTGTCGGCGATGAAGTAATTTCCGCTGGCCGGAAGATCCGGTCCCTGCCCGTCGAGTTCGTAGATAGCCATGGTCTCTTGGTCTCCTTTACGGGAGACACTGCCATGAATTCTTGCGCTTAGGCCAGTACGCCCAGCGCTTTCAGCGTCATCACGATGAAGGTGCCCGACATCAGGCTCCAGACGCCGGCCAGCACCGTCGCGATCATCACGAACTGAATGCGATGCTCCTCGGGCGCGCCGTTGCGCAATGTGTTGCGCATGATGATGAAGGGCGCTGTGAAGACGAGCAGCGGCACTGCGGCGAAGGCTTCAGGGGACGGCCCCTGCTGAAGCAGGCTGAAGCTCGGGGGACGTTTGGCGAAGGCCTGATAGGCGCTTGCAATGGCGCCTGCGAGAGCGAAGCCAATGCATAGTTCGAGAAATGAATTCAACGCATCGGGGGACATCGAACCGCCTTCGCTACACATGCAAACACCGCCCTGCATCGCAAAATGCGCAGGTCCACGCCAGCACAACGTTAATAAAGGGTTAACGGCAAAAGCCGGAACCACGTACCGCGCATGGCTCCAGGGTACCTTCCGCGGCGGGATACGCGAGGCCGTTAACCATCGGCTGGCATATTCGCGGTTGATTCGCCCACCCGTTACACCGTCCCAGTTCCAATTTAGCGTGCGCATGTCTCTGCTGTTTCCGACCCACCCGACGACGCGGCCGCGGCGCCGCCACCGCCGCAACCACGTCGTACCGATGCTGATCGGTGCAGCACTTGCAGCCCCTGCTATCGCAGTGGTGGCCTATCTGCTGTGGCCGACCTGGCAGAGCCAGAAGCCGGGCGATCCCGACCGCATTCCGGTGAGCGTGGGCGCAACGCTGTTCAACGTCCCGACCCATGCCTTTCGCCGCAAGGTGCAGAAACATTCAGGGCCGCAGGAACGCGTCGACCTGAGCTATGTCTATCCGTCGCTCGAAGCGAGTAACCTGCCGAGGCATGTCAGCGTCGAGAATTTCGATGAGAACGCGCAGCCGATCGATCGCATCTTCGTCTCGATCTCGGCGCATCACGATGCCACCTCGCCGGACACGCGCTTGCGCACCATCTATCCGCGTTACATCGATCGCACCGGAGGCAGCGAGGACGGCCTGACCGTCCAGCCGTTCCGCGACAACTCGCCCTACAGCAATGAAGATCTCTATCTCGGCACGACGCCGGCACTGGTGGCGCGCTGCACGCGCGACGGCGCCACGCCCGGCATGTGCATGAGCGAACGCCGCATCGGCGGCGCCGATCTCATCTTCCGCTTTCCACGGAGCTGGCTCGAGCAATGGCGCGACGTGGGCAATGCGATGGATCGGCTGACCACGCAGCTCAGCGGGCTGCGGTAAGACACGCGTCGTGATTGCGTTGATCGTGGGATGGGGTGAGCATCTGCGCCCTAGCTACCCTACGAATCTTGCGTAACACTCTCAGTCGTCATGGCCGGACTTGTTCCGGCCATCCACGCCTTCCTTTGTCGCCAAGACGTGGATACGCGGGACAAGCCCGCGCATGACGACTGAGTATGTCGTGACCACGGGCGCCACGCCTCTCCTGATTCAACTGTCAAACAGCCACTGCTGGTCAGACATGCGTCATCACCCCCATTGTTAGCGGCGCGGGGGCGCCGTCGTCTGTTGCATTCCCGCCCCCTGTGAGAGGGCGTGCGGAACGCCAGGTGCCCGTTGCACCCTTGGGCCTGATGCGATGCGGTCTTCCGCAATCTATAGTGTGCATCAAGACTTTCGGAATCACGAGCAAGTGCCCGACGTTCCGCCTGCGGTGTTTTTTCGACTTGCTTGCACTTTGCCTCAGCGAACGATCCGATCACCAAATTAAAGTCCCAAGGCGATGGGAAGGGAGCCTCAAGCACTTGGGCCGGACGCATTTCGATTTGGTCGTCCGTCACACTGTCCAGGGGTCTTTCCATCACAAGGTCGGCCGTTTCCTTGCCAGTGGCAGTGCTGGCGCAGATCCGTCCTGCCCGAAGACAGACGTCACCCGTGAACCGCGTAACGCCGCATCTCCGGCGTCCACCGCATCCCACCCCGCGAACGTGACGATCGCGATCGCCCCTCTCGGTGGGGCAGGACATTGGGGAATATAATCATGACGGGGATATTGTCAATGGAGAATAGGAAAAAATGTTTAACCCGAACCTCTCCACTGTCGTCCCCGCGCAGGCGGGGACCCATACACGCTGGAGGACTGGTGAGAGCGTTGTCGTTGTGGCTCTGCCGCAATCACGCTGACCGTGGTGATGGGTCCCCGCCTGCGCGGGGACGACGCGGAGAGGTCAGCGCGTTCATACACTCGTCATTCCGGGGCGCGGGCGCGCCTTCGCGCACGCGAACCCCAGCCACTCCAATTGGAGTGGCGGGGAATCTCGACATGTTCAGCGCAAAACACTCCGGGATTCCGGGTTCGCACTGTAGCGGCTTCGCCGCCTTCGTGCGCCCCGGAATGACAGTCGGGAGGTCAGCGCCCAGGAATGACGAGCTTGGATCGGGATTCCCCGCCACTCCATGTGGAGCCGCGTGGAGCTGACCTTCGCGATGGCCATCGCCGCTACGGCACATCCTTCGCCGGCAGGACGGGCACGGGCAGCGGGGCGAATGTGATGGACTGGGAGTCGCCGCGCATGAAAGCGGGGTCCAGCAGACCACCGCCGGATGGATCGCCGCCGGGCTCGCCGCTGGCGAACAACGCGCCTTGCGGACCGCCAGGGGGCATCTCGCCGTCGCCGGATCCGAATTGCGCAGCGCGCCCGCCCTGCGGATGACCCGCGGCAATCTCGGTGCGCGCACGCTCGGCCTTGCGCGCCAGCGCGGTGGAGTAAGGCCGCCGATAGGCCCGTGGCGCCCCGCTCGGCAGATTGTCGTCGTCGAGGGCCTCGACCCACATGTGGATGGCGCCGGGCTCGCCCTGCGCGATGTTGGGCTCGACGCTGCGCACCCACAACAATTGGAAGTTTGGCGGCAGCGGATCGTCCGCCGACCAGCCGAGCAGGCCCTGGGTGCGGAAGAACACCAGCACGTAAAACCCGGAGGTCACCACCACCGCACCGACCTTCACCAGCCACGGCAGCCGCGCCCGCACCACCGCCAGCAACAGCAACAGGCCGAGCAGCGCGTAGCCGAGTGACAGACCGAGAATGCTGGCTTGCAGGCTCATCGCTTCATCCGGCCTTGCGCTCCCTGTACCGCTTGTTCAGCATCCGCACGAGCGATGTCTGGTCGTGATTGACCTCGGTCACATTGCCGGCCTTGTCCATGATGAAGCGCACCGCGGTGGTCTCGGCACCGCCATGATCGACATTGACGGTGTCGTAGTGCACCACCTGGACTTTCGGATTCAGCTTCTCGACCTTGACCGTCACTGGCACAGGCTGTCCGGTCAGCGCCGCGAAATGGTAGATGTTGACGATGTACTCGCCGGCCACGATGCCGCGCACGCTGACGATCTCCTGCCGGATCGGCGAGAGCACCTTCTGGCCGTTGACCATGATGAAATCGTTGAGCCCGCCGCGATCATCGCGGTCGAGTACCATGAAGCCGGTCTCACGCCGCCGGTACCACACAATGTTGCCGATCGGGTCCTGCACGAACATGTCGATGTCGTCCGGGTGCTTGTCGGGCCAGCTCACCGTGATCAAAAACTCCAGCTTGGGATCGACCTTGCCTTCATCGTCCTTGGTCTTGATCGCCAGCAGCGCGATGAAGAACAGAAACGCGATCACCTGCAGCGCCTTGAACAGCATGACGCCAAGCGGATCGAACGGCGCTTCCTTGTCGGCGAATTCGAACTCGTCGATCACCTCGCATGCTCCGCTTCACGTTCGAGCAGCGACACGGCGTGGACGTCGATGACACCGACGGCAAAGGCGAACAGTTTGGCCGTTGCGTCCTCCAGCATGTAATACTGGATGCGGATCAGGATCGAACCGATCAGCCCCGCCAGCGTGGTGTACATCGCCACCGCCATGCCCTCGCTCATCAGGTTCATGGAGGCCTTGATGGCGCCCTGATTGCCGGTGTCGAGGCCGGCGATCGGCGCCAGCATCATGATGAAGCCAACGATCGTGCCGATCAGGCCGAGTTTCATCAGCGTATCTCCGGCAAAGCCGCCGAAGCCGTTGGAGCCGCGCAGATTGCCGGCGAGACGACGCAGCAACAGCGTCTGGTCGAGCCGTCGCTCGCTTTGCAGCGCGGACTTCACGGCGAGGTCGCGGATATGCGACGCCATCAGGCCTTTCGGCAATGCGCCCACACCATCGATCGCCACACCGTCGCCGGCCACGACGATGCGTTGACCGCCCTGCGCAAACAGTTGCGCTGCCCCCCGCGCCGCATCGGCTTCGCGCGACACCGCGATCAGGCGCCACAGGCAATGCAGCGACGCGCCGAAATAGAGCAGCACGATCACCGACGAGATATAGGTGCGATCGACGGCAAGCATCTGCCGGACCAGACCATAGTGCCAGAGCAGAACCGCGGCGAACAGGCAGAGCCCGGTAAAGATCAACCAGTGCAGCAGCGGCGCGCGATCTGCCGGATCGAGATGATGCCGGCTCACCACATGTCCCTCCTGCTGGTTGTTTCGCTGATCACGATCGGCGGTTGGCTTCAATCTGCCGTCTGTACGACTGAGCCTCCAAGGGCATTGCACCCGTCACACGCCGGGCAAATTGCCCAAACGACGCAGGGACCGCTTGCCAGACCGCGGCGCGTGTCGCTTTAATATCAACGTCCGACCGCGGGGAATGTGATCATGCGCCTGCTGATACATCTCGTCCTTCGTCTCGTCGCTGTGGTGCTGCTCTGTCTGGCCTGTACGGTCGGATGGATTCTGGTCGATGCGCACCGCACCATCGAGGCCGACACTGCCGCCTCCGCCGACCGCGTCGCGGCAACCCTGCAGAACCTGTATTGGCGCGAATTGCTGTGGCGCGATGGCACTTACCGCGATGCACTGCTGCCGCTGCCGGACTGGAAATCCATGGCCACCATGAAGGTGATCGCGCCAGGCGTGTGCATCGACTTCCGGCTCGGCAGCGCACCGCCCTTCGATCTGTGCAGCCAGACCGAAGACATCGGCAGCCCGGCGCCGTCATGGTTCGTCCGTCTCTACGGCGCGCTGTTCGGGCCGCATGCCACGGTGACGCGGCCGCTTACCGTGCGACAGCGCGATGCCGGCACCGTGCAAGCCCGTGTCGAACCCGTCGCCGCCGTGCGTCAGGCTTGGCGGCAGGTGACCGTGATGGTCAGCGTCGCCGCGGCGATGGCGCTGGGCATCAGCCTGCTCGCGATCCTCCTGATCGGCCATGCGCTAATGCCGGCCCGAAGCATCGTACATGGCTTGCGCCGTCTCGAGCATGGCGACCATCGCCATCGCCTGCCCGCTTTCGGCGCCACCGAATTCAGCCATATCGCCCGCGCCGTCAACGATCTCGCCGGCCGTCTTGCAGCCACCACCGCAGAACGCGTCGCACTGACCAAGCGACTGTTTCAGGTCCAGGAAGAAGAACGCCGCGCACTGGCGCGCGATCTGCACGACGAGTTCGGCCAGTGCCTCACCGCCACCGCGGCGCTCGCCGCAGCCATCGAGACCGGCGCCGCGCCGTCCCGTCCTGATCTCGCCGACGATGCCCGCGCCATCGCCCGCATCACCGGCCAGATGATGACGACACTGCGCAGCGCGCTGGCGCGGCTGCGCTCGCAGGATCTCGAGGAACTGGGATTGCAGGCCAGCCTCGTGCAACTGGTGGCGCAGTGGAATGCGAGCACGACGCGGCGCGCGGTGTTTCATCTCGACGTGACCGGCGATCTCACCGCCGTCCCCGCAGAAGCCGCCGTCAACATCTACCGCATCGCGCAGGAATGCCTGACCAACGCCGCACGTCACGGCCGGCCGCAGCACGTCCATCTCCGCATCAACCATGGGGAAGAGGTCCGCGACGCCGTCGCCGTCAGCGTCGAGGATGACGGCGGCGGCGACGCAACGCAGGCCCACACCGCCTCCGGCCACGGCATACTCGGCATCCGCGAACGCATCGCCGCGCTCGGTGGCAGCCTGTCGATCGCTCCGGCGGCACACGGTATCCGCGTGGCCGCGGTGATTCCGCTGCAGCCGCGACAGGCGGCGGCATGACCGCCGTCAGCATCCTGCTGGTCGATGACCATCCGGTGGTGCGCGAAGGCTATCGCCGGCTACTGGAGCGGCAGGCCGGTTTTCGCGTGAGTGCCGAGGCCGAGGATGCCGCTGCGGCCTATCGCGCCTATCAGGCAGAGCGCCCGGACGTGGTGGTCATGGATCTGTCGCTGCCCGGCCCCGGCGGGCTGGAAGCGATCCGGCATATCCGGCAATGGGATCGCACCGCGCGCCTGCTGGTATTCACCATGCATGCGAGCGCTGCGTTCGCGCTGAAAGCGTTCGAGGCTGGCGCCTGCGGTTACATCACAAAGAGCAGCGCACCGCACGAACTGGTGCGCGCCATCGCCACCGTCGCCGGCGGCGGACGCGCATTGAGCGAAGACATCGCGCGCGAAATCGCCAGCGAGCGGCTCGGCAACGAACGGTCGCTGGTGGAAGATCTCGGGCCGCGCGAAACGGAAATCCTGCGGCTGGTGGCGTCAGGCTGGACCACGGAGCAGATTGCGACATCGCTCAATCTGAGCACCAAGACCGTGCAGAATTATCACTACCAGATCAAATCGAAGATCGGCGCGCGCACCGACGCGCATCTGGTCTGGCTTGCCACCGCCGCCGGCCTGGTCGCGCCGGACAACGCGGCCTAGCGTGCACAGAGCGCGAGGCCTGTGCAGCGCTTGCGCGACCTCGCCGCCGCCAGGCGGGGGCAAGGCGCAGCCTCAGTCGTTATCGACGAGGTCTTCTTCCAGGATCGCCATCTGGAACTGGAACGAGCGATCATCGTCTTCGTCATCGACGAACAGCACGCCGATGAATTCTTCGCCGATATAGACTTCGGCGGAGTCGTCCTTCTTCGGGCGCGGCACCACGCGGAGCTTCGGGTTGCCGAACACGCGCTTGAGATAGGCGTCGAGCTTTCTGACTTCCTGAACGTCCACAGGTGTCTCCAATGCAGTTGATGTCTGTTGAGCTGATGGAGAGAAGCTTTAATGCGAGATGACGGCCACGGCTAGGCCGTTTCTCGAAAAATCACGCGATCCCACAGGCGAACGAAAACGCGTGCGAAATCAGTGCCTGAAAATCGCAAGCCCAAAATCACAGGCACGAAAATCAGAGTCCGATCGCGTTCAGCATCTGGTTCATGGTGCGCGACGGCTCCGCACAGCCCGCTTCGCCGACGATCTTCGCCGGCACGCCCGCCACGGTGACGTTGTGCGGCACGGGCTTGACGACGACGGAGCCCGCGGCAATGCGCGCGCAATGGCCGACCTCGATATTGCCGAGAATCTTGGCGCCGGCGCCAATCAGCACGCCGCGGCGAATCTTCGGATGACGATCCTCGTTTTCCTTGCCGGTGCCGCCGAGCGTGACGCCATGCAGGATCGAGACATCGTCTTCAACGACAGCGGTTTCACCGACGACAAAACCAGTCGCGTGATCGAGAAAGATTCCGCGGCCGATCTTGGCGGCGGGATTGATGTCGGTCTGGAAGGCGGCCGACGAGCGGCTCTGCAGATACCACGCAAAATCCTTGCGGCCTTTGCCATAAAGCCAATGTGCCAGACGATGCGCCTGGATGGCATGGAAGCCCTTGAAGTACAGCAGCGGATCGATGAAGCGCGTGGTGGCCGGATCGCGGTCGAACACGGCGACGAGGTCGGCGCGGAACGCATTGCCAAGATCCGGCTCATCGCGCAGCGCTTCGTCGAAGGTCTGGCGGATCAGGTCGCCGGACAGCGCCGCGTGATCGAGACGTTCGGAAACGCGATGCACCACCGAATCTTCCAGACGGTTGTGATGCAGCACGGTCGAATAGATGAAGGATGCAAGTTCAGGCTCGCGATGGACGATGTCCTCCGCCTCGGAACGGATGCGATCCCAGATCGGATCCAGCGTTGCGAGTTTTGAGTTCTGCGGATTGATGCTCTGCACGGCCATGGCGGACTCGCAATTTCCTGAATAGGGCGTCGACTATAGCACAAGACGTATCGCTGTCGTGACACGGCTCCTGCCATCGTGAACGGTGGCTTACCCGGCAATCCCTCGCTAACACCTTGAAAGCGCAGGCGTTCCCGGGGCGACCCCACCCCGCCCACAAACCGGGCGTGCATCAGAAGTGGGCGCTCGTGTGATCAAAACAAGATGCGCCCCTCGCCAATTGTCATCACGGGCGGCGGGACAGGAAATCCAGCACGCCTTCCTTGTAAACGCGATCGCCGACCGCCCGCATGTGATCGCGGTTCGGGATATCCAGCACTTCGGAGCCGGCGATGACCTTCTGCAACTCCTGCGCGGAGCCGCTGATCTCGTCCGTCGTTCCCACCGCGATCAGCAGCGGCACCTTGATGCCGGCGGCTTCCTCATTCGTCATCAGCCGGCGCGAGCCGCGCAGACAGGCTGCGAGCGCGCGGCGGTCCGAACGGGTCTGATCGGCGAAAGCGCGGAAGGTGCGGCCGACGGGATCGGTGACGTCGTCGAGCGAGTCCGCCTCGAGCGCAAGCGCAACGTTCTCGCCGGGACCACCGCCCTTGATGAGGCCGATACCGAGACCGCCGAAGATCGCGCTGCGGATCAATTCGGGATGGCTATAGGCGATATAGGCAGTGATGCGCGCGCCCATCGAATAGCCCATCATGTCAGTGCGGGCGATGCCGAGATGCGCGAGCAGCGCGCGCACATCGGCCGCCATCGCGCCGATGCTGTATTGTTCGGAATCGTAGAGCTTGCTGGAATCGCCATGGCCGCGATTGTCGAGCGCGATGACGCGGCGATTGTGCTTCTTCAACTCCGACACCCAGGTCGGATAGACCCAGTTGACGTTCTTGCTCGATGCAAAGCCGTGCACGAGAACGATCGGATCGCCCTCGCCTTCATCGAGATAAGCAATTTCGACAGCGCCGTTGTGAAAGCTCGGCATCCAGAATTCCGTTTTGACTGAGAGAATGAATGTGGTGGGAAGCGCGCAGTTTACCCGTGGACGAGTACCGGCGCCAGTGAGTGAGCCGGCGCCGGATGGCGGAGAGCCATGTCCCTGAGTAATGCGTCCTGTCGTACCGTCAGCTCGCGCTGCGCCCGCTTCGCCTTGGAACGCTGCAGCCACGACCAGGTGATGCGCTCGGTGGTGGCCTTGATCGACGCGACAAACCCGAGCAGCGCGAACAATGCCCAGAACACCCACATGGACAGATTGAACGCGCCCGCCGCCAGCAGCAGCGCGCCGCGACCGAACATCTTCATGATCGCGCGGGTCTGGCCGCCTTTGGCGGTGGCAAGGCGCGCGGCGCGCGTGACGTCCTTCGGGCTCTGGGCGATACGCAGCGTATCGAGCGCGCCGCGCGTGCCGGCCTTTTCGCCGACGCGGCCAACATCCCCTGCGAGACGGACGATGCCGCCGGCCTTCTCGGTGCGGAATGCGGCTTTCACCGCCGTGATCGTCTTGCCCGGCCGCAGCACGGAGGCATCGGCCACCGCCGCGCGCAGCATCGGTCCGTCCACCACGCCGCGTGCCGAGCGCGCCGCCCAGGTGGTGAGGCCCTCGCCGATCCGGCCGACCTTGCGCGCATCCTTCACCAGCGTGAGGCCTGCACGCACGGGCGCCACGCCGCCAACGCTGACATAGGTCGCGGCGGTCACGGCGAGGCCTGCGGCAGCAAGGCCGAGAATGAGGTGATCGGTATCCTCCCCCATCGCCATGTGCTTGCCTTCGCGCACCACGTCGCGGATATCGCCGAATACGAAGAGGTCGCCGGCCACGGTACCGGACAGGCTGCCGACATCATCGGCCGTACCGGTGACGAACCCGGTCGCAAAGCGGCTGGCGAAATGGGACGCGGAATTCTCGTCCGCAACCGCCTCGGTCACGCGCCGGGAGAGATCCTCCGGCAGTTGAATATTCCTGGCGGCGGCAACATCGGCAAAGCTTTTCGCCAGATCGGCGTCTTTCGCAGCAAGCGCATCTTCCACATTGCGCGCAAGTATCCCGGGATCATTCCGCAATGCAGAGCTGAGTTGCGCATCGGCCAGAGCGACGGGGTCATCCTGGGCGGCCAGCATGGCGCCGGCATCGCGGGCATGCGGCCACAGCAGCAGTCCAGCGGTCGCGCAGACCGCTACCCCTGTCAAAGCTGTATCGAGTCGGAACCACATCGTGGAAAAGCCCCACCTCATCCCTATTCCTGCACCTCTCAGACATGGTGCGTCATCTCGGGGACACAACCGCCCCGACGAAAGAAGGGCTATTCGGAGACACCCGAATTGTGTCGAATTTCCACGGCTGAATGACGCCTGCGCGGTCTAGGAATCATGGTTCCGGACCAGTATGGTGCGCCGCACTGAATGGCGCGCAGGCTCATAACGCCCGCGGCTGTTGCGAGCAAAGGTAGAGAAGATGTCCGACCACGTGGTTCCGCACTTTCACAATGACGCCGGCGTTCCGATCATCGAGATCGGCTCGCAGGAATTCATGTGCGTGGGTGCCAATCCGCCGTTCGACCATCCGCATGTCTTCCTCGATCTCGGCAACGACAACGAGATCATCTGCCCGTATTGCTCGACCCTGTACCGCTTTGCCGCCGATCTCGCTGCCGGCCAGTCGCGTCCGCCGGAATGCGTGGTGAAAGACAAGGTCGCCTGATTTCCGGCCGTGACGGCCCCGCGCACCATCGTGATCGCTGGTGCGGGCATCGGCGGATTGACGGCCGCGCTGGCGCTGGTCGCCAAAGGGTTTCGCGTCCTCATCTGTGAGAAGACCGGACGGCTCGAAGAGGTCGGCGCCGGACTGCAGCTCTCGCCCAATGCGACCCGCATACTGATCGGCCTCGGCCTGCAACCGCGCCTTGCGCCTTATGTCACGACGCCCGCCAGTGTGAGCATCATGACCGCGCGCAGCGGCGGCGAAGTGATCCGCCTGCCGCTCGGCAGCGCCCGCGATGACGCCCCCTACTGGCTGGTGCATCGCGCCGATCTGCAATCGGCATTGCTTGGCGCTGTCACGGCGCATCCCGACATCGAACTGCGCCTCGGTTGTCCCGTGGAAAGTTTCCGTGCAATGCCCGGCGGCATTGCCGTGAACGACGAGTCTGCGCTCGCATTGATCGGCGCCGACGGCGCATGGTCGACCGTCAGGCGACAGGTGTTTCCCGAGACGCGACCGCAATTCTCCGGCCTGATCGCCTGGCGCGGGACGCTGGAAACGAGCCGGCTGGACAGGCACCTGATCCCCGATGGCGTCCAGCTCTGGATGGGGCCGAAGGCCCATCTCGTCGTCTATCCGGTGTCATCGGGCGAGCGGATCAACATGGTCGCGATCATGCCCGGCGCCGTGATGCAGCCCGGCAGCAACGATGCCGGCGACGCCAGCGAGATCCGCCGACATTTTGCAGCATCGCGATGGCCCGCCAATGCACGCGCCATGATCGAGCGCATCGATAACTGGCGGCGCTGGCCGCTGTTCACGATGCAGGACGGCGGCATGTGGCACGAAGGCCCCGTGGCGCTGCTCGGCGATGCCGCCCATGCGATGCTGCCATTCGCCGCGCAGGGCGCCGGCATGGCCATCGAGGATGCGGCGGTGCTGGCGGAATGTCTCGCGACGGTCGGCGAAGATGCGGCAGCGGTTGCGCCCGCACTGGCACGCTACGCGATGCTGCGGCAGCCACGCGTGGCCCATGTCCAGCGCACCGCCCGGCAATCCGGCCAGATCTATCATCTGCGCGGGCCCATGGCGCTGGCGCGCGATCTGACGATGCGCGCGCTGGGTGCAGGCCGTCTGCAGGCGCGGCAGGACTGGATCTATAACTGGAAGCTTTGAGCCGGACGGCTCAGGAACGCGCGCCGGATCGCTGGCGCGGTGCAGCGGGAGGCGGCGCCACCGGCGCGCTCGCGACGCATTTGCTCTTCTGCCAGTTCTCTTCCGCCAGCTTGGCCTGCGCCCGCGTGGAGATGTAATCGTTGCGATAAGCGAGTTCGCTGACCACTGCCCCGCCCGCGCCGGTCTGGGCCTTGTCGATCAGCCCCTGCAATTCGGCCGTCCGCGTCGCCAGCGTTTTGCGCTCGGTCTCGAGCTGCTTGCAGTCGTAGAGGTCATATTTCGCGGGATCGACGAAGGCGCCCGACACCATGCCATCGCCCATGCTGGCGCAGCCGCCGAGATAGCTGGCCAGAACGAGCAACGACGCCAGCGCGGCAGCGTGCGTCGGCAGGCGGGAACGGGAGGGAGATGCGATCATCGGGACTTTCTAGCCGGGCAGGATTGAAGTTGCGTAAAGCAGCCGCCGGTGGCCGGATTGAGGCTGAAGCTGCCTGCTCCCGCCGACTATTTGCCTGATCTCATAAGCGATTTGGCGGCCGGCGATTTTAAAGGTAAGGAAGCGCAGCCTGCCCCCTTGATGGAATTGGTAGACATACAAGACTTAAAATCTTGAGTCCTCTGGGCGTGCCGGTTCGAGTCCGGCAGGGGGCACCAAAACCGCAAAGTTAGCTAGATACATGAGCGGCCTTAACCCGTTTGTGGGTCCGCGAAGCATTCAATCTGAAAATTCAGTCCCAGTTCAATCATCGTCGATAGCGTGTCGCGACGAATCTCATCACCAAAATAGCCGTCGCCAAGGAACTGAAAAACGAGATTTGTTCGCCCACCGCTGGCTCTCAGCTTAGCGAACGTCTCGCTATGAGGCTTCATGCTATTAACGAAATCGGCGATCTGCTGCGCGAACCGCTGATCTTGGACAGTGTGCCGTACCGTGTGCCGCCATCGCGTGTCACTGTAAGTGCCCGGCAAGGAATTTCCTTTTGGTGTGACCCGAGGCTCACCCACGCCATGAGAAAAATGCGCGTCTAGGCCGAGCGCCGCGGAAATATCATCTGGGCGAAGTGTGGGGTGTATAATAAAAAGCTCAACGTCGAAACGCCTCCCCCCTTCTTTCGAGCCATACGCTTCCGACATGAAGGCACCTCAGGTCCACAAACCTAGACGGTCGAGTCTTAGTCAACGCGTGCAACTCGACTTATCTTAAGTCCCTTGCGTCTACCAGTTCCGCCACGTCCGCCCTATTGATCTGCATAGCTTTTCCGCCCCGGCCAGCAAACGTTTTCCAACCGAAACCGTTGTGGTTCGCGAGATCCCGACAGTCGCGTCAGCGCGGCGTAGCGTTCGGTTCTGAACGTATCGGGAATAGCGGTTGTTCGGAGAATGGTACCCCCGGATTGCTGCAGTTTTATCGAAAGATGCGGGGTCTACCTTAGCGGGCTCTTAAGCGGGGGCACACTCTACTCACCTGACATGGAATCGCTTCGAAGGGACCGAATTGGTCCGCTCTCCGACAATTCGGGCTCGGCTGCCATGGATCGTGCGCAAAAGACTCAATTTTCCTCCGGCTTCGCCCCCTCATCCGTTGTCGAGGACGATGTCCAGTCCCTCGATCCCGGCGCCAGGGGTTTGCAGCGCGATCTGGAAGATCGACTGAAGCCGGATATCGACGAGCCGGCAAACCGCAGTTCGCCTGATCCGACAACGCCTCCGCACTCAAACAGCACCGTTCGGCGGGTGCTGAAGATCGCTGCCGGTCTCACCATTGTCGCCGTGTTCGGATGGCTGCCACTCAGAGCAGTCCTGCAAACCTCCAGCGTGGAGGCGGTGGTCAATGCCAGGCTCGTGACGCTGAGGTCGCCGATCGATGGCGAAGTCAGTTCGAAGTCCGGCCGTTCGACGTCGAGCGCAGTGAATGAAGGTGACCTCCTCCTGCGCGTCGTGAATGCGCGGGGCGATCGAAACCGGCTGGATGATCTCAGACGACAGATGTCGCGACTGGACAATGAGCGTCCGAGTCTGGCGACCAAATTCGCCTCGGCTCAAGCCGCGCAGCAAGATCTCGCGCGGCAGGCCTCCCAATTCAAGGAAGGCCGTAGCCTCCAACTGGAAGCACGCATCGCTGAAATACAGTCGGCGATCGAAGCCGCTGCGTCCCGGCGGGAAGAGGCGACCGCCGCCGTCGAGCGGGCATCGTCGCTGATCAAGTCGGGCAGCGTCTCCAGCGTGGAATTCGCCCGCTTGACCCGGGAGCAATCGGTCGCCCAGCAAACCGAGATCGGCGCGCGCCGAAGACTCGATGCCGCCAAGATCGAGCTCATTGCCGCGCAGAAGGGCACATATCTTGGCGATAGCTACAATGACCGCCCAAGTTCGGCCCAGCGCGAAGAAGAGATGCGGCAACGTGCGAATGATCTCAAAGCCGATCTGGCGCATGCGGATGCCCAGATCGCATGGCTCGCAAGCGAGATCGCGTCCGAGCAACTGCTCTATGTCAGTCGATCGGAAGCGGACATCAAAGCGCCCGTGACTGGCCGGATCTGGGAGATGATGACGTCGCCAGGCGAGGATGTCCGGGCCGGACAACCATTGCTGAAGCTACTTGATTGCAGCGGCGCTGTGGTAACGGCGAATGTCACCGAACGTGTTTACAACAGGCTCAGGCTGAGCGAGCAGGCGACTTTTGAGCCGAATGACGGCAGTCCGGCGATAGAGGGGTCGATCGTGAATCTCACTGGCGCATCTGGTGCGCCCGCGAACCTGGCCATCAATCCCGACACGCTGAACAAGGAACCCTATCGTGTGACGGTCTCGATGCCCAATCTCGATACCACGGGCAAAGACTGTGCAGTGGGGCGCACGGGACGGGTCGTGTTCGATCACGGCACGTCGAACCCATGATCTCAGCCTTCGCACCAGGCATCGCCACTCTCGGTGCTTGTCTCGCGATCGCGCCGATGCTGAAGCGCGACAGCACGTTCGCCCGATCATTGATGGCCGGGATATCCGTCATTCTGCTGATCCGATACTTCGTGTGGCGTGTCACGCAGACGCTTCCGCCGCCCGGCTTTACCGCCGACTTTCTCGTCGGCTACCCCTTCATGCTGGCTGAGGCTGCCTCGTTACTTGCTGTCTGCCTGTCGATGCTGTTTCTCAGCCGAACGATTGATCGCTCTGCCGACGTCGAGGCTGCAATAAAAAAAGCCGCGGCCGCCGCGCGGGTTCCGCTCGTCGATGTCTTCATCTGCACATACAACGAGGAGCAAGCGATCCTCGAACGCACGATCATCGGCGCCACGGGACTGGAATACGGCAACTATCGTGTCTGGGTCCTGGATGACGGGCGACGGTTATGGCTCAAACGCCTGACCGAAGTACTCGGCTGTCATTACCTGACCCGTCCGGACAATCAGCATGCAAAAGCGGGTAACATCAATCACGCTTTGCGCCACGTCGCTGGACTACAAGACAAACCGGATTTCGTAGCCATCCTGGATGCCGACTTCGTTCCCCTGCCGGAGTTTCTCACGCGCACGACCAGTTTGATGGAAGACAAGACCATTGGCGTTGTGCAGACGCCGCAGCACTTTATCAATCCGGATCCGATCCAGTCCAATCTGGCCGCCACCGAGGTGTGGCCCGACGAGCAACGTTTCTTTTTTGATATTCTGATGCCGGCCAAAGACGCCTGGGGGGTGGCTTTCTGCTGCGGCACCTCCTCGGTAATCCGCTTTTCAAGCCTCATGGAGATCGGTGGATTCCCGACGGACTCGGTCACCGAGGACTATCTCGTCACATTGCGTCTGAAGGAGCGTAACTATCACACGGTCTATCTGAACGAACGGCTTACGCTTGGATTGGCGCCCGAAGGCCTCAAGGAATACATCACCCAGCGCGGTCGATGGTGCCTCGGTTTCATGCAAATCGTAAGAGGCCGAAGCGGGCCCTTTTCATCGCAATCGAGACTCGCTTTCATCGACCGGCTTTCGCTCGTCGACGCTTTCATGAGCTGGGCCGGGGCTTATGGAACGAAGATGCTCGGCCTGATCGTGCCGTGGCTCTATCTCCTGTTCGGGATCAAGGCGATCTACGCCGATCTCTCCGAGCTGTTGTCATACTTCCTGCCCTTCTACGTCTGGCACGCATTTACGATGACCTGGATTTCCCGCGGCCGCTCACTGGCGATCATGACGGACGTCTCGCAATACATCGCGGCACCCGCAGTCCTGAAAGCAATCATCACGGGCCTGATCAAACCAAAGGGTCACAAGTTCAAGGTCACCGCCAAAGGCGGCGATCGCAATCAGAGGTTCATCGAGTGGCCGCTTCTGCGGCTTTATGGATCTGCGCTGCTGATCACCATGCTGGCGATCGCTTACGCCTTCATTATCAATCTGAAGGGAGAGAGTATTGCTTACGGCGGACTGGCGCTTGGCTGGAGTTTGTACAACTGCGTCGTCCTCGCGATCGTGTGCTTCATCTGTATCGAGCAGCCTCGCCGTCGGAAGGCCGAGCGATTTGAGCGCGATGAGCCCGTCCTCATTCACGAGGACAGCGCCCCGCGGCTGGTTCGCATGGCAGACATCTCGATCACCGGTGCTCGCTTCATCGATCCTGCGCCGCCGCAAGTGGGGACTGTTCTCAAGTGCAACGTATACGGTCAGAATGTGTCGGCAACGGTCATGCGACGCACGAGTGATGGTTTCGGTGTTCGCTTCGAAGAAGCCGCCGCAACGCGAATTCGCGTCGTCCGCGCCTTTTACGCAGGAGAGTATGTTCGCGCCTTTCACGGTGTCCGGGCAGTCCCGGTTGGCAAAGCCTTATTGATGCGACTGTTCAATTGAACCATAGCCGTATCGGCACGGCGCCGGAACGGCCTACAGCACACTTTCGCATTTCGGCGTTCCCTGGGTTGAACCGATATGGTTGCAGCAAGGAAACGGCGGCTGTTCGTTGATCTACGTCAAGCCTCATCACCAGGCTGCTGCGCAATAAGCTAAAGAGCGCTCGACTTGCACGTCCTGCTTCGCCCATCCGTTTGCATCAAGCTTGGTCATATCGTCGGAGCGTGTGTCTTGTGACACCGGGATTTTCGGGGAGAGCAATGGCAATGAAAATCAAACTGCCAGCAATTGCGCTGCTCGCGATGATCGCGCCAGGACGGGCAGATGCCGCAATACTCACCGACGCCGAGGCGACGTTCCTTGACCAACTTGTCACCGCAGCCGCGGTGCTCGAACAACGATGCAGCGGATACGAGGCCGACGGCGCCCACGGCGTTCAACTCGGCGCCAGACTTCTTGGAAGCCCTGCTGCCGCGATGGCAATGATCGACGCCTATGCCGCGGCCATAAAGGCTTACGACGGCGAAGACTACGATAGAAGTAAATTTCGTCCCGAAGTGTTTGAGGCGGCCAGCAGAACGTCCAAGCGGCTCCGGGCAGACCTCATCAAAAACCCGAAAGCGGCCTGTGCCGACTACGGTGATATCAGCGCGGCGCGCGGCCTGTTGAGACGGTACTAGGCCGTGTACCCATAAACACGGCGGCGTGATGCGACTAAAGCAATGTCTGCTTTGCCCCTATAGCGACCGAGTTTGGGCGGTAGCGCAATATGTCGCGCTGGGCCAATAGGAGACATACTCCTTGAAGTTTCCACCCATTTTGATCTCTACTTGCGGGAATCTTTGGGGGACGTCATGTCGGCGCCGCAATATTCCCGTCGCAAGGCTGTGTCATCGCTGGCTGCTACGGTCGCCTGTGCGTTTGCCGGTCCGATTCCCGCAACCGCGAAACCAGTTTCACCCGGCGAAACGCAAGACTGCGCCGGTCCGATTTTCTCCACAACAGGTCCAAACGCCGAGCTTTACGGCGCCAAAGATGGTTATCCTCTTCCCGACATTACGGAGGCGCGGAGGCAAGGCGACCCTTGGGAGCCAAAATACCGTGTCGGCGCATTCACCCATATCGATCACATCTATCAAACGCGGCTCATCAGGCGAGCTGCGACGCCTTGGAAGTTCAAGTGCTCGAGGGCAGACGTTCACTACCATTTTCAGGGGAGCAAGTTTTCGCCCCTCGACTACATGTCGCGCAATCCGGCCACTGGCCTGCTGATCGCCAAGGACGACCAGATTATCTTCGAGGGCTATCAGTACGCGCGAACTGATCAAGATCGGTTCGTATCCCAGTCGATGGTCAAGACGATAACCGGACTGTTGATCGGGATCGCCATCTCGGAGGGGGCGATTAAGTCGGTCGATGATACCCCCGAAAGTTATGTACCGGGTTTTATGGGTAGCGAGTACGGCAGGACGACAATTCGCGATCTTCTGCACATGTCCTCAGGCGTCGATTTCGGTGAAACAAGAGACGGAGGACGTGACCTCAATCGCCTATGGAACGGCATGGGGATCGCGTTCCCGGACTCAAAGTTGGGTACGGTTAAGAGCATTGTGCAGTTCAATCAGCGTGTCGCCCCAGCGGGAACGAGATTTTACTACGCGAGCATAGAAGCCGACGTGCTCGGCATGGTGCTTCACGGTGCTGTCAACAAGTCAGCATCTGACTATCTACGCGAGAAAGTATGGGAGCCGATCGGCGCGGAAGCGGATGCCAATTGGCTGGTAGACGCAGAAGGCTTCGAACTGGGGCACTTTGGCTTCAATGCCGTTCTGCGCGATTACGCCCGGCTAGGACGCTTGCTGGCGCATGATGGCGCATGGGATGGCAAGCAGATCGTTCCGACGCAATGGATGATCGATGCAACCACCGTTCGAGCTTCGGATGACTATCTGCGACCGGTCGCGGCGACGAAGAAATTGGGCTACGGTTATCTCTTGTGGTTGTTTCCCGGTGAGAGGCGGCAGTTCGCGTTGTTAGGATTCAAGGGCCAGTATATTTGCGTTGATCCGACCTCTAAGGTCGTCATGGTGCACACTGCAATTGAGGACCCGGTACATCGAGGCGAACAATGGGCTCTATGGTCGGCATTGGTCGATCAGCTAGGCTGATAACTATGGCTGCGGCTTAATGAGTCCGCGTCCTAGAACCTTATGCGTCTCAAGCCCGCCATCTCGCGCTTCAGTCGTAGAACGCAGCGGCCGCGCCTACCCGCCCGCCACCACGATACGCGCCCCTGCACTCTCCATCAGCCTGCGTTGCTCCGCAGAGGCACCTGCGCCCGTCACCAGCGTCCAGCGCGGCGGCAGCGGCGCCCAGGCGTCCTGTTCGGCGCGGCCGAGCTTGCCGGCGTCGGCGAGCACGATGACGTCCTTGGACTGCTGCATCATCAGCGACTTCAGCGCGACCTGATCGAGATCGGCCTCGCACAGGCCACGGGTGCTGACGACACCGTCGGCGCTCATGATGGCGCGGTCGGCCGTCATGCGGCGCAGCGCGTCGCTGGCCAGCGGCCCCATGGTGCTCATGCTGGTCGCGCGCAGCGCGCCGCCCAGCACCACGAGTTCGATGCTTGGCGCTTTGGCGAGAAACGGCAGCAGCGCGATATTGTTGGTGATGATGCGCAGGCGGCGCTGCAATAGCAGCTTGCCGAAAGCCGCAACGGTCGATCCGGCATCGAGGATCAGCGTGTCGCCGTCCTCGATGAGGTCGATCGCGGCGCGCGCGATGGCCTGCTTCTCCTTACCCTGCACGGCGAAGCGCTGATCGAGCGTGGTCTCGGCGACATGGCCGGTGAGAATCGCACCACCGTAAGTGCGGCGCACCGCGTTGTTCTTGGAGAGATGCTGCAGGTCGCGCCGCACGGTGGAGCCGGACACGCCGAAGCGCCGCGCGAGATCGTCGACATCGATCTCTCCTGCATTCAGGGCGTCCAACAGGCGGGCGTGCCGCTCCTTGCTGCGCATCGACATCGAATCCGGCCCCCTCAACCTGGTATTCACCGGCGTTTCGTCATGGCCGGGCAGCGCGAAGCGAGCTTCGCTTGACGTCCCGGCCATCCACGTCTTCGTGAAGTAACAAGACGTGGATGCCCGGCACAAGGCCGGGCATGACGGAGGAGCTTGTCAAGCCGCCTTGGCGCCCGGCGCGAGATCCACCGCCTGCCGCAAGGCCTCGAGAAGGCTGCGCTCGTCGGCGATGCCCTTGCCGGCGATGTCGAAGGCGGTGCCGTGATCGACCGAGGTGCGGATCACCGGAAGGCCGACCGTGATATTCACACCGGATTCCAGACCCAGCACCTTGATCGGGCCATGACCCTGATCGTGATACATCGCCACCACCATGTCGTAGTCACCGCGACCGGCGAGGAAGAACAGCGTGTCCGCCGGCAGCGGACCGCGCACGTCCCAGCCCTTCTTCTGGCAGGCTTCCACGGCCGGCGTGATCTTCTCGGCTTCCTCGCCATAGCCGAACAACCCGTTCTCGCCGGCATGCGGATTGATGGCACAGACGCCAATCTTTGGATTCTTGATGCCGGCCTTCACCAGCACGTCGTGACCGCGTGTGATGACGCGCTCGACCAGACCCGGCTCGATCTTCCTGATGGCATCGATCAGGCCGATATGCGTCGTGACGTGAATCACGCGCAGCTTCGGCGACACCAGCATCATCGACACTTCCGGCGTACCGGTGAGATGCGCGAGCAGTTCGGTATGGCCTGGATATTTGTGGCCAGCCGCATGCAGCGCTTCCTTGGACAGCGGCGCCGTGCAGATGCCCTGGGCGATGCCGGCCTGGACAATCTCGACGGCCTTCTCGATGAAGCGGTAAGCCGCCTCGCCCGCGATCGGGGAGTTCTGTCCGAACGGCAGGTCATCGGGCACGATCTTCAGATCCACGCACTGCACCGCCTTGGCGTCGAAATTCGCCGCCTTGGCGTCAGCGAGCGAGTCGACGCCGATTTTCGCGCCGACGATCTCGCCAGCCTTGCGCAAGCGATTGGCATCGCCGATCACCAGCGGATTGCACATCGCCAGCATTTCGGGATGGGCGAAGGCCTTCATGATCACTTCGGGCCCGATGCCTGCGGGATCGCCCATGGTGATCGCAATGGTCGGACGGGTCATGTGAAGCTTCCTTGAGTTCGGACGGTGTGAAGACGTTCGCGAATTTTGATCAGGCTGTTCTCGTCGCCGAAGGCGCCGGCCTTGGTGGCGATCGGAACTGACAGTGCGCCAAGCGTAAGACCCAGCGAAACGCCGGGCTCGATCTCGTCGGCAAGACGGATGCCGTTGACGCCGAAGCGCGACAGCAATGCTGCGGCGGTCTCGCCGCCGGTCGCCGCAAAGGCGCCGATGCTGGGCGCCACCGGCATCAGCGCATCGGCAAGATTCTGCGCGAGCCGCGGGCCGAGCGACATTTTCGGATTGTCATCCATCACGATCTCGACCAGCACATCGCCGCCTGCGGTCAGTCCCTCGGTCACGCGCGTGGCCAGCGCCGCCTGTCCTGCCTTGTCGCCGAGCAAGACTTCCGGCGTGACCGGCAGATGGATGATAGTGCCACTGGCGACCAGCTTGCGCGCGGCGGAGCGCGACGCGCCGGCGAGCGAGCCGACGACAATCAGGGTGCCATATGGGCTCGTCGGAATTTCGAGCTTCTCGGCGGCGCTGGCGTCATCGAGCTCAGCCAGCGCATGCGCGAGGCCGGCACTGCCGATGAACAGCGTCGCCGGTGAAATCTTCAGACTGGCTTCCGCGATCAGATGCAGGTCGTGCTCCGTCTCCGCATCGCAGATCGCAACGACACTATCGCCAGATGCGATACGCGCGAGCTGCGCCTTGAGATCGCTGCCGCGAATGGTCCCGAGCAGCACCTTCTCGCTGCGCACGCCGGCAGAGGCCAGTACATCGGCGATATCGGCATTGTCATAGGTGTGATCGCGCTTCCAGACCTCGGCCTCTTCAAGCGGACGGCCATTGACGACAACGCGGCCATTGATCGTGGTGCGGTTGGTCGCGGGAAAGGCCGGCGCGAAGATGCCGAAGGCCGAACCGGACTGCGCCTTGAGATGCGCCAGCGCAGCTGCTGTCTCGGAGGCCGGCTGTCCGCGCAGCGTGGAGTCGATCTTCTTGAACAGGAGCCGATCCGGCTCCATCAACTGTTGCAATATCTCGGCATGCCGATGCGCAGCGGCCTCGGCCGACAGGCCGCGGCTCGCTGCATCATAGGAGAGAACCGGATGCTGGCGATCCCCGGCACCTGCGATCTCGCCCCAGGTCACGGCAGCCGCAAGGCCCCGGCGACCGAAGGCGATGGCGCAGTCTGCTGCACCGGTGAGATCGTCAGCGAGGATCAGCCAGCGACCCGTCATCTTAGTGCCCAACCGCTGGTGCGGGCGCTGCGACAACCGGCGCAGCAGGCGTCATCGCCTCTGCTTCCGGCTCGACATCACGGCCGACGATGCCCGCAACCCACGAGGTGAGGATCGGCGTCAGGATCGCAGTCACGACCACGCAGGCCGCGATGAGAATGGTCGCCGGACCGGCAGCAGCCGCATAGGCCGGATTGGCCGCAGCAACGATCGCAGGCACAGCCGCCGCATTGCCAGCGGTGGATGCCGCAGCAACACCCGCGACGCCGTTGCCGCCGGTGAGACGATCAACGAGGAACAGCGGAATGCCGGTCACGATGACGACCGCAACGCCCATGCCGACGCCAAGCAGACCCGCCTGCCAGACCTGCGTCAGGTTCAAACCGGTGCCGAGCGCGAAGGCGAAGAACGGGATCATCACAGGCACGGCCTTGCTGAGGAAGTCACGCAGCTCGCGATCGAGATTACCAAGGATCATGCCGGCCACCAGCGGCAGGATCGCGCCGACGAGCGCGGGCCACTGGAACGATGACAGACCAGCGACGCCGAGCGTCACCATGGTGAGGAACGGACCGCTTTCCAGCGTCATGATGCTGTAGGCACCGACGTCACGCGGGCGACCATACTGGCCCATCAGCGCCATGTAGAGACCGCCATTGGTGTCGTTCATGGCGGCGACGATCGCCAGCGTCGAGACGCCTGCGAAGATGCCGGCGGTGACCGGAGCTTCGCCGAGGAAGCGACCGAAGATCAGGCCCAGGATAATTGCGGTACCGACCTTCACGATCATCAGGGCGCCGCCCTTCTTCACGATGTAAGGCGTCGCCTTGAAGTCGATGCTCGCGCCCATGCAGACATAGAACACGGCGAGAATGCTGAGAGCGCCGCCGGAGAACAGCGCGCCGGTGAAGGAGCCGAAGAATTTCGGGGTGTTGGGGGCAAAGGTCGCGAACAGCGCGCCGATCAGCAGCGGCACCGTCATCATGCCGCCGGGCACCTTCTCAATCGCCCGCTTAATTGGAATCTGCATGGTCTATTTCCTTCCCGCGTCCTGCGCGTCACTGATTATTCTGCGCAATTTCCCTCAGGAGCCCCTGCGCACATCGCCCGATATGCGCAAATTGCGCAGACATCAAACACTTTTTGCGCAAATTGCGCAATTTCTAAAAATTAGTTAAATGACCAAGGTATGTCCGTAAGCCATCCACAGCGCCCGTTCCGCCGACCGGAACGGCGGGCCCTGCCATGCACGGGATCGAACGCAAACAGGCGGCAACGGATCAACCGTCGCCGCCTGCTGCCTGCCCGATCGGTGAATTAGAGGTCGAGAACCAGACGGTCTTTTGCGGAACCCGCCACGCAGACCAGGAGGCTGCGTTCGCGCTCGGCCGGCGACAGCACACGGTCGCGATGCACCGGCTGTCCTTCGAGCCAGTCCACCTTGCAGGAACCGCAGATGCCGCCGCAGCACGACGCGGGGACATCGATGCCGATATCTGTCAGCGCCGACAGCATGGTCTGCCCTGCGGCCACGGTGATTTCCCGGTTCGATTTCGCCAGCGCGAGCACATAGGGCTTGGCGTCGGGATCGACTGGCAGCGGCGGCGGCACGAAGCGTTCGATATGAACGCGATCGGCGGGCCAGTCGCGTGACGCCTGTTCGAAATCATCGATCATGCCGTCAGGGCCGCAGCAGGCGAGCGCAACATCCGACAGTGGCCGGCCGACCAGCGCCGCGATATCCGGGCGCTGTCCGCTCGACGTGTCGTGGATCACCAGATGGCCGGACTTGCGCAGCGGCGCGAGCAGATCGGCCAGCGGCGGCTCGCCGCGCGCAATCATGTGCAGCGTAAACTTCGAACGGCCCATGCGCTTGAGCCAGGCCGCGGCAGAGAGGAAGGGCGTGACGCCGATGCCGCCACCGATGAAAGTGAAGCGCGTCACTTCAGTGGAGAGATCGAGCCCGCCGCGCGGCAACGTCACGCCGATGGTGTCGCCGAGTTTGACCGCATCATGCAGCACGATGGAGCCGCCCCGCCCTTCGGCCTCGCGCTTCACCGCAACGACATAGCGCTTGTCATCGACGGGATCGTTGCAGAGCGAATAGGTCCGCACCAGTCCGCCGGGCAGATGCAGATCGATATGCGCGCCGGGCCGGAACGGCGGCAGCTCCCAGCGATCGGGATCGACCAGCGAGAACAGTTTGATGCCCTGGCCGCCATCCTCGATCGTATCGACGATGGTCCTGACTTTGGTGTTTGGCAGCGCGCTCATTGCATGTTCCGCACGGCATCGCCGACGCGCACGGTGCCGCCTTGCAGGATCTTGCAGTTGAGGCCGGAGCGGTTGATCAGCGGATCGAAGATCGCCTTGCCGGTGATCTCCTCGATATGCCGGCACGGGATCGACAGCCGCGTCGACTCCAGCAGCGTCTCGCCGAGCCAGAACTGGCGGCCGACCAGATGCGTCAGCGGCACGCCGGATACGGTGACATTGCGGCGATGTTCCTCGGGACCGAGATCGATATTGTGATCGCGCTTCAGCGCCACCAGCGTCTCGTATTCGAACAGCGTCACCTGCCGCCCTTCTTCCGGCTTGTGCGAATAGAACCCCTCCTCGCGGCCGATCATGTAGCGATCGCCCTCGATGCCCTTGCCGGCGACCAGTGTGAGTTCGGGCATTTCGCGCATCGGCAGGAACGCGCGCGGCGTGATGTGGAGATAGCGCACAACGCCGGTCCATGACGGGACCACGGCGCCGGTTGCGGATTTTGGCGTCAACGTATCGAGCATCGCTCAATTCCTTCTGCAGATCAGATCATCGCAGCGATTGTTGGACGGGTCGGGGCGACAGACGCGCTGCCGCCCCGATGCGTCAGGCAAGGACCGTCAGGTCAGTTCCTTGTTCGCCATTTCCGGCGCGAAGGATGTCGCGATCGCGGTGATGCAGGCGCAGACGATGAGGAAGATCGACACCGGCCAGGTCGCGCCGGCCCATGTCATCAGCGAAGCCGCGATCAGCGGGCTGAGGCCGCCCGAGATGGCCGCGCCGACCTGGAAGCCGAGCGACGCGCCGCTATAGCGCAGCTTGGCGGTGAACAGTTCCGAATACCAGGGCGCGCCGATGCCGAACATCACCATCTGGCCGAAGGAGATCGCGACAACGATGGTGAGGATCACGATGGTCGGATCGCGGGTGTCGAGCAGCCAGAACATCGGGAATGCGAAGGCGGCGCAGAACGCGCAGCTCGCATAGAACATCGTCTTGCGCCCGACCTTGTCCGACAGCCAGCCGAAGAACGGGATCGAGAACAATGCGACAAAGGACGCGATGAAGGCACCGTTCAGCACGAGGCCGCGCGACAGGCCGAGCTTCGACGTCGCATAGGACATGATGAACACGCCGGCGATCGAGGCATAGGCGATTTCCGAGATCTTCAGACCGACTGCCGTGAAGAACGGACGGCGATGATACTTGAAGATGTCGACGATCGGCATCCTGGCGACTTCGTTCTTGGCCTTGATGGCGCGAAACGCGGGCGTCTCTTCCATGCTCATGCGGATCCACAGGCCGACGCCGACCAGCAGGATCGAGATCAGGAACGGAATGCGCCAGCCATAGCTCATGAAATCTTCTTCGGGCAGTTGCGAGACCAGCGCGAACATGCCGATGGCCGCGAGATTGCCGACGGGATTGCCGACCTGCACCATGCTGCCGAGGAAGCCGCGTTTATGCGTCGGACAATTCTCGACCACCATCAGCACGGCCCCGCCCCACTCGCCGCCAAGGCCGATGCCCTGCAGGAAGCGCAGTGCGATGAGCAGGATCGGCGCCGCGATGCCGATCTGTGCGTAGGTCGGCAGCAGGCCGATGGCGAAAGTGCCGAGGCCCATCACCATGATGGTAATCGCCAGCATCGCCTTGCGGCCGACGCGGTCGCCATAATGACCGAAGATCGCCGCGCCGAGCGGACGCGCGAGGAAGCCGACGGCATAGGTGCCGAAGGCCGCGATGGTCGCAAGCGCCGGATCGCCGGCAGCGAAGAACACCTTGTTGAACACCAGCGCGGTGGCCGCGCCGTAAATCAGGAAGTCGTACCATTCGACGGCGGTGCCGATCACGCTCGACCATACGATCTTGCGCATGGCCGCGTCGTCGGGATTCTCCGACACGGCAGTGACTGTATTGAATTCTTCTGCGACGGTCATGTTCACTCCTTCAAAAGACATGTTCAGTTTCAGGCGCGTGGGCTCGTTCCGTGCCGCGACATCTCGCGGCGCAGTCCGGGTCTTCTCGTGAACTTTCGCTGTTCTTTCAGTCGCCTCAGCGCAGGCGTCGGGGACGCTTAAGGAATGGCAGCGATTCCTAGGGAATCGCAGCGATGGCTGCGATCTCGACGCGGATCGACGGATTGGCGAGCCGCGCTTCCACACAGGCGCGTGCGGGCGATGCGCCTGCCGGCACCCACTCATCCCAGACCGTGTTGAAAGCCGCGAAATCGGCAATGTTCGGCAGCCACACCGTGGCGCTCAGGATCGATGACTTGTCGGTGCCGGCTTCGCTCAGCAGCGCGTCGATCTTGGCGAGCACTTCACTGGCCTGCGCCTCGACGCCGACAGACAGATCGTCCGGCACTTGTCCTGCGAGATAAACGAGACCACCATGAATAGTGGCCATGCTGAGCCGCTTACCGGGCTTCAAACGCTTGATCATATATCTGCCTTCGTGTCGTTTTCTGAGGACATATTCCCGTTATCAAAATCCAACAGGTTTACTGACAGAAATCAACGTCACGAAAATCGGCATCTGATGCCTAAACCGGCAGAATGCGACAGATGCACATAGGTCAGGCTATAAATCGCCGTTTTCGGGCAGGTTTGCCTAAATTATCCTTGCCCATGCTGGAAATTTCTGCAGCAATGTTTTCCAGCAGAAACACGCCGGCGCCGCCCTGGAACTCTTTCAAGGAGACCGGCGAGACGGCCCTTTCGCCATCGCCCGCCGCCATCTAAAAGAATGAGCACTTCATCAGGAGATCGACGTTGCTCGACGTCAGCAAGAATGCGGTTGGGTTCAACCTGCGCCAGTTACGCACCGCCAAGGGACTGACGCTGGATCAGCTCGCCACCCAGAGCGAGCTGACGCGCGGCTATATCTCGCTTGTCGAGCGCGGCTTGAAGACGCCGTCGGTGAACGCGCTGCTGCGCCTCGCCGCCGCGCTCGATGTCAACGTCACCTATCTGTTCGATCCCAACCCGACACCGGCCCCGCGCTACACGCTGTTCCGCCAGGACGAGCAGCAAACGCCGATGCAGGACGACGGCGTCGATCTGCTGGCGCTGGCTGCGGGACGCACACGCAAGATGATGGAGCCGTTCCTGATCCGGCCGCCGCTGAAATTCGCACCGCGTGCATCGCATGCGGGCGAGGAATTCCTGTTCGTCATATCGGGCAAGATGGCGATCAAGATCGAGGATGAAGAGATCATCCTGAAGAAAGGCGACTGCCTGTACTTTTCCGGCGAGACCCCGCACTGGGTGCGCAGCATCGGCAAGCCCAAGGCCGACGTGCTGCTGGTGGTGTCGGCGGCATCGCCCGAACGCTAATGCGCTATACACGCTGTGGTCATCCCCGCGCAGGCGGGGATCCATAACCACGGTCGTCGAAATAGAAACGGCAGAGTTAGATCCGACCGCGTTCACAACGAATCTCAAGCGTGTATGGGTCCCCGCCTACGCGGGGACGACGTACTGAGAAACTTGCGATCCACGTCTCCCAAAAACAAAAGCGCCGGCTTGATCACTCAGGCCGGCGCTCTCTTATCCAAACCTGCCCGCCGCAGCGGCGCCGGTTATTCCTTCTTGTCGATGTTCCAGAACACCGGAGTGGCCGCGCCCGGCAGCACGCCGGTCAGTGACTTCCGCCATATGCTGGGGATCCGGTATTCGCCGAGCGGCAGATACGCGACCTGCTCGAGCGCACGGGCCTGGACTTCCACAGCGGCAGCCTTCTGTTCCGCAGGCGTCGCTGCGCGCGCATACTTGTCGCGCAGTTCTTCGATCTTGGCGTCCTCGAACCAACCGAACCAGCCGCCATTCTTGCCGCGACCCGACGTCGAGACGTTGGAAACCGGGTTGAGAATGTCAGCAGCGACCCAATTGGTGAAGAACATGTTCCAGCCGCCCTCCTTGACGGGCTTCTGGCTGGCGCGGCGCGTCACCACGGTCTGCCAGTCGGTGGCTTGCACTTCGACCTTGAAGCCGGCATCGCGCAGAAGCTGCGCTGCAACGATGGGCTGCGCCTTCAGCGACGATACGTCGGTCGGCGCCATAATGACCACGGGCGTACCATCGTAACCGGAATCGGCCAGAGCTTTCTTGGCTTCCGCCATGCCACTGCCCTTGACCATGGTTTCCGAACCAACGTCGGTGCTATTCGGTGTGCCGCAGCCGAACATGGCACCGCAGACCTTCATGTAGTCGGCATTACCGACCAGCGCATCGAGCACCGGCTTCTGGTTCATCGCGAGGAACGCCGCGCGGCGGACCTTGACGTTGTCGAAGGGAGGCAACAGGAAGTTCATGCGGCCCAGGGTCTGGTAACCGAGCTCGTTCAGAACCTCGATCTTGAGATCCTTGTCCTTGGCGAGAATCGGCAGCAGGTCGTAGGGACCGTTCTCCATGAAATCGATGTCGCCGGACTGCAGCGCGTTCACCGCGGTCTGCGCATCGGGCATCGTGACCCATTCGACGCGGTCGACCTTGACGACCTTGCCACCGGCCGCCCAGCTCGCGGGCTCGGAACGCGGCACATAGTCCTTGTTCTTCTCATAGACCGCCTTCACGCCCGGCTGGAATTCAGCCTGCACGAACTTGAACGGACCCGAACCGATCTGCTCCGGGATAGCCTTGCCGGCGGGCGTCTCGGCGAGACGCTTCGGCATCATGAACGGCACCAGCGACGATGGCTTGGCGATCGAATCCAGCACCAGGCCGTAGGGCTCCTTGAGCGTCAGCACGATGGTCTTGGCATCGGGCGCCTCGATGCTCTTGGTGAAGTCCATGAGCTTCTGGCCCATGCCGTCATTGCGGCCCCAGCGCTGCAGCGAAGCGACGCAATCTTCCGCAGTCACCGGCTTGCCGTCATGCCACTTCAGGCCATCTCGCAGCGTGAAGGTGTAGACCAGCTTGTCATCGGAGACCTTGAACTCCGCCATCTGCGGCTGGACCTTGAAATTCGCATCCATCGCCAGCAGCGTGTCGTAGACCATGTAACCGTGATCGCGCACGATATAGGCCGTGGTGATACCGGGATCGAGCACGCGCAAATCGGAATGCATCACTGCGGTGATGGTCTTGCCGGCCGCATCAGCGGGCGACGACAGCATCGGCAGCGCGAGCGCAACGGCTACCGCCAGACCCGGTAGCGTCAATTTCGTGAAGGCCGCAGAACGCTGCCAACGTGACATGTAGGACATTCGATCTCTCCTGACTTGAAACTGACCATCGGTCGATGATTGCTTGTGCAACGCGATAGAAAATTAGGCGCTACCACGCATTGCCGTTATCTTTTAGACATCAAAGACTTGCATCAAGCATGATGCGCGTCAATCGCGTTTTCCACGCGCTACATCCACATGCAGTGGAATGCATCGCCATGCACATCGTCGATTTGCAAAGGCGATTGCCCTGCTGGGAAGTCACGTGCGCGGCCTTCGGCATGCTCGACCTCGCTACGCGCCATCGCATGGGTGCGACCATCGAGCGCATCGCTTCGCTCGGGCCGGCAAGCCGAAGGCCGAAGTATCGCTCGTGGCGTCGGCGGCATCGTCGGAGCGGTAATGCGCTGTACACGCTGTGGTCATCCCCGCGCAGGCGGGGATCCATAACCACGATCGTCGAAATAGAAACGGCAGAGTTAGATAGGACCGCGCTCATAATGAATCTCAAGCGTGTATGGGTCCCCGCCTGCGCGGGGACGACGTGCTGAGAAACTTGCGATCCACTTCTCCCAAAACAAAAACGCCGGCCTGATCACTCAGGCCGGCGTTCTGTTACTCAAACCTGGTCACCACAGCGGCGCCGGTCAGTCCTTCTTGTCGATGTTCCAGAACATCGGAATCGCAGCGCCCTGGGTGACGCCGGTCAGCGAGGTGCGCCAGATGCTCGGCACCTTGTATTCGCCGAGCGGGATGTAGATCACCTTGTCGTAGATTTCCTTCTGGATCTCGACGGCAAGCTTCTTCTGCTCTTCCGGCGTGGTCGCGCGTGCGTATTTGTCGCGCAGAACTTCCAGCTCGGCATCTTCGCTCCAGCCGAACCAGCCGCCATTGCCCTTGCCGCGGCCGGAGGTCGCGACATTGCTGATGGGATTGAGAATGTCCGCACCGACCCAGTTCGAGAAGAACATGTTCCAGCCGCCTTCCTTGACGGGCTTCTGGCTCGGACGACGGCTGAGCACCGTCTGCCAATCGGTGGCCTGCACCTCGACCTTGAAGCCGGCATTGCGAAGCAACTGCGCGGCAACGATCGGCTGAGCCTTGAGCGTGGTCACGTCGGTCGGCGCCATGATCACCACCGGGGTGCCGTCGTAGCCGGCCTCGGCAAGCAGCTTCTTGGCTTCCTCGACGCCATTGCCCTTCACCAGGCTTTCCGAACCGACATCCGTCGCATTCGGCGTGTCGCAACCGAACACCGCGCCGCAGACCTTGTAGTATTTGGCATCGCCGACCAGCGCATCCAGCACAGGCTTCTGGCTCATGGCCAGGAACGCGGCACGGCGAATCTTCGGATTGTCGAAAGGCGGGTTGAGAAAGTTCATGCGACCGAAGGTCTGGAAGCCCAGCGGGTTGAGCACTTCGATCTTGAGCTCCGGATCCTTCGCCAGGACCGGCAGCAGGTCGTAGGGACCATTCTCCATGAAGTCGATGTCACCCGACTGCAGCGCATTCACCGCGGTCTGTGCATCGGGCATGGTGATCCATTCGACGCGATCGACCTTCACCACCTTGCCGCCGGCCTGCCAGTCGGTCGGCTCGGAGCGCGGCTTGTACTCCTTGAACTTCTCGTAGACCGCCTTCACGCCGGGCTGGAATTCGGACTGCACGAATTTGAACGGACCCGAACCGACCTGCTCGGCAATCGCCTTGCCGGCTGGCGTCTCGGCCAGACGCTTCGGCATCATGAACGGCACCAGCGACGATGGCTTGGCGATCGAATCCAGAACGAGGCCGTAGGGCTCCTTGAGCGTCAGCACGATGGTCTTGGCGTCGGGGGCCTCGATGCTCTTGGTGAAGTCCATGAGCTTCTGGCCCATGCCGTCGTTGCGGCCCCAGCGCTGCAGCGAGGCGACGCAGTCTTCCGCGGTCACCGGCTTGCCGTCATGCCACAGCAGGCCATCGCGCAGCGTGAAGGTATAGACAAGCTTGTCGTCGGAGACCTTCCAGTCGGCCATCTGCGGCTTGATCTCGTATTTCGAGTTCATGCCGAGCAGCGTGTCATATACCATATAGCCGTGGTCGCGGACGATATAGCCGGTGGTGATGCCGGGATCGATCACGCGCAGATCGGAATGCATCACTGCAGTGATAGTCTTGCCGGCCGCATGCGCGGGCGACGACAGCACCGGCAGCGCGAGCGCAACGGCTACTGCCAGACCCGGCAGTGTCAATTTCGTGAAGGCCGCGGAATGCTGCCAACGTGACATATAGGACACTCAATCTCTCCTGGCTGGAATCCGATCATCGATCGATGATCGATTATGCAACGCGATAGAACTTTAGGCACCTTCGCGTATTGCCTTTATCATTTAGGCTTCAAAGACTTGGCATCAAGCGTGATGTGCGTCAATCGCGTTTTCCACGCGATACATCCACACGGTGTAGAATGCATTGCAATGCACATCGTCGATTTGCAAAGGCGATTGCGCTGCTGCTAAGTCACGCCCCAAGTCTCGCCAACGAACTCTCGCAATGTGCGCAGGCACGGAGCGCCTTAATCATCCGTGACGAAATTCTCACCCAAGAGGAATGACTTGATGAACCCCGCCGAACTCCCGTTTGATCTCGAGAACATGTTGCAGGGCCTGCGCGTCTGGGTCGAATGCGAGAGCCCCACATGGGACGCGAATGCGGTCAACGGCATGCTCGATCTTGCCGCGCGCGACATGCAGGTCATGGGTGCGACCATCGAGCGCATCGCGGGACGCATGGGCTTCGGCGGCTGCGTTCGTGCGCGTTTTCCACATCCGAAATTCGGCGAGCCCGGTATTCTGATCGCGGGCCACATGGATACCGTTCATCCGGTTGGCACCATCGAAAAACTGAAGTGGCGCCGTGACGGCGAACTCTGCTACGGCCCGGCGATCTGCGACATGAAGGGCGGAAATTACCTGTCGCTCGAAGCTATCCGCCAGCTTGCGCGCATCTCCTATACGACACCGCTGCCGATCACCGTGTTGTTCACGCCGGACGAGGAAGTCGGCACGCCATCGACCCGCGACATCATCGAAGCCGAGGCCGCGCGCAACAAATACGTGCTGGTGCCGGAACCCGGCAGCGCGAACAACGGCGTCACGTCAGGCCGCTACGCGATCGCCCGCTTCAATCTCGAAACCATCGGCCGGCCCAGCCATTCCGGCGCGACACTGTCGAACGGCCGCTCCGCGATTCGCGAAATGGCGAAGAAAATCGTCCAGATCGACGAGATGACCGGACCGGACTGCACCTTCAGCGTCGGCATCGTGCATGGCGGACAATGGGTCAATTGCGTTGCCTCCTCCTGTACCGGCGAAGCACTGAGCATGGCCAAGCGCCAGGAAGATCTCGACAAAGGCGTCGAGCGCATGCTCGCGCTGTCGGGCACCGAGAATGACGTCACCTTCAAGGTCACCCGCGGCGTCACCCGCCCGGTATGGGAACCCTCCGCTGCGACCATGGCGCTGTTCGAGAAAGCCAAGGCCATCAATGCCAGCCTCGGCCTGCCCGAACTGACCCATGGCAGCAAGGGCGGCGGTTCCGACGGTAATTTTACCGGCGCGATGGGCATCCCGACCCTCGACGGGCTCGGCGTTCATGGCGCCGACATGCACACGCTCAACGAATATATCGTTGCGCAGAGCCTGGTCGATCGCGGCCGCCTGATGGCGGGATTGCTGGCGACCCTCGATTGATGCAATCGTCGCCCCGGTTCGCGCGGTGCATGGCATGGCGCGAACCGTGAGGTGGCACAGGACTTGCTCCCTCTACTTTCAGGTTTAGCGAACTTCGGGTTGAGGCCAGTTGCGACAGTGAATCAGCGTTTCTCGAAAAATCCAGTTTTGTCACAAACCCAGCGTTCGTCACAAACCTTGTGTTTTTCACAAACAATGACGATCAGAAGCAGCGAGCCCGTGACGTTTCCGGTTGACCGACGCGGTCCAGTTACGTTCGATCAACACCACCAATAGGAAAGCGCCATGCTCGGATACCTCATTCGCCGGATTCTTGCGGCCATACCCGTCATGGGCGTGGTGGCCCTGTTTGTCTTCCTGCTGCTTCGGCTGACGCCGGGCGATCCTGCTGCGATCATCGCTGGCGATAACGCAACGCCCGAGCAGCTCGACCGTATCCGGACCCAGCTCGGCCTCAACGAGCCGCTCTATACCCAGTTCTTCAGTTGGGTCTGGCGCCTGCTGCACGGTGACTTTGGCACCTCGCTGATCTCCAACGTGCCTGTGCTGCAGATGGTCAACCAGCGCATCGAGCCCTCCCTGAGCATTGCACTATGCGTGATGCTGGTTTCGATCCTTGTTGCGATTCCGCTCGGCGTCATCGCCGCATGGAAGCACGGCACATGGATCGATCGCTTCGTGATGGCGCTGTCGGTGCTCGGCTTCTCAGTGCCGGTGTTCGTGATCGGTTACGTGCTGGTTCAGGTGTTCGCGATCGAACTGCGCTGGTTTCCAGTGCAGGGTTTCCGCAGCATCTCGCGCGGCTTCGGGCCCTTCGTCGAACGCATCACGCTGCCGACCATCGCGCTGTCTTTCGTCTATGTCGCGCTGATCGCGCGCATGACCCGCGCGGCGATGCTCGGTGTGCTCGGCGAAGATTATGTCCGCACCGCGCGCGCCAAGGGCATCAACGAGGGCGGCGTGCTGTTCCGCCATGCGCTGCGCAACGCCGCTGTGCCGGTCATCACGGTGATCGGCACCGGCTTCGCACTGCTGATCTCCGGCGTTGTCGTCACCGAAAGTGTGTTCAACCTGCCCGGTATCGGTCGCTTGACGGTCGATGCCGTGCTTGCGCGGGATTTTCCCGTGATCCAGGCCATGATCCTTTTGACCTCGGGCGTTTATGTCGGGGTCAATTTGCTTATCGACCTTGCCTACGCACTGCTCGATCCCAGAATTCGTTACTAGGAATCTGTATCTGATGGCGATCGAATCCCTTCCCAACCCGGCCCTCCCCTCCCGCAGCGGTCCGTCGCTCGGCTTTCTCACCGCGACGCCGATCATCGCAGTGGCGACGATTTGCCTGACGCTGGTGATCCTGTCGGCGATCTTCGCACCGTGGCTGACGACGCACGATCCGCAATTGCTGGCACCCGCCTTGCGGCTGAAGCCGGCCAGTTCGGAATATCTGCTCGGCACCGACGCTTACGGCCGCGACGTGCTGGCGCGCATCCTCTATGGCGGTCGCATCTCGCTCCTGATCGGCCTCGGCGCCGCCGTCACCAGTATTGTCATCGGCCTGTTCATCGGCCTGTTCTCGGGCTTCTTCAAATTGGCTGACGCTGTGATGATGCGTGTCATGGACGGCCTGATGGCGATGCCCGGCGTGCTGCTGGCCATCGCCGTCGTGTCGCTGTCAGGCGCCACCCTGACGACGGTGCTGATTGCGATCACTATTCCGGAAATCCCCCGCGTCGCGCGACTGGTGCGTTCCGTGGTGCTGTCGGCGCGTGAGGAGCCCTATGTGGAGGCGGCGATCTCGCTCGGCTCCAGCATGCCGAAGATCATGTGGAAGCATCTGATGCCGAACACCGTGGCGCCGCTGATCGTCCAGGGCACCTTTATCGCCGCATCCGCCATTCTCACCGAGGCGATTCTGTCGTTCCTCGGGGCCGGCATCAGCCCGGAAACCCCGACCTGGGGCAACATCATGGCCGAGGGTCGCGCCTTCTTCCAGGTCAAACCGTCGCTGATCTTCTGGCCCGGACTGCTGCTGTCGATTGCCATCCTCTCCGTCAATCTGATCGGCGACGCTGCCCGCGACGCACTCGATCCCCGCATGAAGCAGCGTGAGGCCGGCAAGTGAACACCACCGTGAATACCCGCCCCATCGCACTGGAAATCGAAAACCTCGTCGTCGGCGTCGGCAAGACCGGAGCCGGCAAGAAGATCATCGATGGCATCTCGCTGCAGGTCCGCGAAGGCGAAACCCTCTGCGTGGTCGGCGAAAGCGGCTCCGGCAAATCCGTGACCTCGCTCTCCACCATGGGGCTGCTGCCGCGGGATTCCCTGAAGGCGATCGGCGGCAGCATCAAGCTGGTTGGCGAGGACGTGTTGCAGGCGAGCGACCGGCGGCTGCGCGAGCTCCGCGCCACCACCATGGCGATGATCTTCCAGGAGCCGATGACCGCGCTCAATCCGGTGGTCACCGTCGGCAAGCAGATCGACGAGGTGTTGCGCACCCATACCAGTCTCGGCGCTAGCGCACGGCGCACCAAGATCCTCGACATGATGGAGCAGGTCCACCTGCCGGATGTGAAGCGCATCTTCGCGTCCTATCCGCATCGCCTCTCCGGCGGCCAGCGCCAGCGCATCATGATCGCCATGGCGCTCGTACTCGAACCCAAGCTGCTGATCGCCGACGAACCGACCACGGCGCTCGACGTCACCACCCAGGCGCAGATCCTCAAGCTGATCCGCGAGCTGCAGAAGGATCACGGCACCGCCGTGCTGTTCATCACTCACGACATGGGCGTCGTCGCCGATATCGCCGACCGCGTCGCCGTGATGCGTCATGGACGGTTGGTCGAAACCGGAGCATTGAAGGATGTTCTGAGCGCACCCACGCAGGACTATACTCGTAACCTGCTGTCGTCGGTGCCGAGCCTCATTCCCCGCGCGGCCCGCGAGGAAGTGGGCTTCAATCCCGTCGTGCTCGAAGCGAATGAGCTCGGCAAGGTCTATCGCGAGCGGTCCATGTTCGGGAAACCGCGCGAGGTCCACGCAGCCCAGGACGTCACGCTGACACTGCGCAAGGGTCGCACGCTCGGCATCGTCGGCGAAAGCGGCTCGGGCAAATCGACCGTCGCGCGCTGTATCGTCCGACTGATCGATCCAACCTCGGGCGGCATCCGTCTCGCCGGACGCGAAATCTCCGACCTGTCACGTCACGCGTTGCAGCCGCACCGCAAGAAGATACAGATCGTTTTCCAGGATCCCTATCGTTCGCTCAATCCGCGCATCACCATTGGCGAGTCCATTTGCGAAGGTCCAATCAATTTCGGCACCAAACATTCGGTGGCAATGGCCAGGGCGCGTGAACTGCTCGAACTGGTCGGTCTTCCACCCGACGCAGTGTCGCGCTATCCGCACCAGTTCTCCGGCGGCCAGCGCCAGCGCATCGCCATTGCGCGCGCGCTTGCCCTTGATCCGGAAGTTCTGGTGGCCGACGAAGCCGTCTCGGCCCTCGACGTCTCGGTGCAGGCGCAAGTGCTGCGGCTGCTCGATGACATCCAGACCCGGCTCGGCATCGCCATCCTGTTCATCACCCACGATCTGCGCGTCGCCGCCCAGATTTGCGATGACGTTGCCGTGATGCAGCATGGCCGGGTGGTGGAACAGGGTCCCGCGGCGGAAGTCCTCGCAAATCCGCAACAGCCCTATACGCGCCAGCTGCTTGACGCGGCGCCCGGACGAGGATGGGATTTCGCCAACTTCCGCGCGGTCGATGGCAGCACCGCCGTGCCGGCGGCCGTCTAGTATCCCCCGTCATTCCGGGTTCGCGCGCAGCGCAAGCTGCGCGCGAACCCGGAATCCCGATATGTTCAAAACACTTGGAGATTCCGGGCCTGCGCCATCCGGCTTCGCCGTTTGTCGCATCCCGGAATGACAGCTTGGCTTCAATTGGAATGACTTCATGACCCGTATCGCCGTCGGCGGCTTCCTCCACGAGACCAACACTTTCGCTCCGACCAAGGCGACTTACGAGGCTTTCGTGCATGGCGGCGGATGGCCGTCGATGACCCATGGCGCCGACGTCCTCAAGGTGATGCGTGGCATCAATGTCGGCCTCGCCGGCTTCGTCGAGGAAGCCGAGACACGCGGCTGGGAGCTGATCCCGACCATCGCCTGCGGCGCCAGCCCTTCGGCGCATGTCACCAAGGATGCGTTCGAGCGCATCGTCGGCGAGATGATCGACGGCATCAGGGCAGCACTGCCCCTCGATGCGGTCTATCTCGATCTGCACGGCGCCATGGTCACCGAACATCTCGATGACGGCGAAGGCGAGATCGCGCGGCGGGTGCGCGAGGTGATCGGGCCGGATATCCCGTTCGTGGTCAGCCTCGATCTGCATGGCAACATCTCGCCGGAAACGGTCGAATACACCGACGCGCTGATCGCCTATCGTACCTATCCCCATGTGGACATGGCCGATACCGGCCGCGCCTGCGCGCGCCACATGGAGCTGCTGCTGGCCGGCAACCGCTTCGCCAAGGCGTTCCGGCAATTGCCGTTCCTGATTCCGATCAGCTGGCAATGCACCAATGACGAGCCGACCAAGGGCGTCTATTTGAAGCTCGCCGCGCTCGAACACGACCAGGTGCCGACGCTGTCGTTCTGCCCCGGCTTTCCTGCCGCCGATTTCCCGCATTGCTGCCCGAGCGTGTTCGCCTATGGCGTGACGCAGGCCGATGCAGACGCTGCCGCAGACACCATCGTCAAACTGGTGATGGGCCACGAAGACGATTTCGACGGCAAGATCTACAGGCCGGACGAAGGCGTGCTGCACGCCATGGAGCTGGCGAAGACCCTCACCAAGCCGGTCGTGATCGCCGATACCCAGGACAATCCCGGCGCCGGCGGCGACAGTGACACCACGGGCATGTTGCGCGCGCTGGTGAAGAACAAGGCGATCAAGGCCGCCCATGGCGTGATCTACGACCCCGCTGCCGCGAAGGCCGCACATGAGGCCGGTGAAGGCGCCACCGTGAAACTCTCGATCGGCGGCAAGTCGGGCATTCCCGGCGACGCGCCCTATGAGAACACGTTCGTGGTCGAGAAACTGTCGGACGGCAAGTTCGTCGCTCCCGGCCCCTATTATGGCGGTCGCGACATGGATATGGGCCCCTCGGCCTGCCTGCGTATCGACGATGTTCGCGTCATCATCTCCTCGCACAAGGCCCAGCTCGCCGACCAGTCGATGTATCGCTATGTCGGCATCGAGCCGACTGAGCAGAACATTCTCGTCAACAAGAGCTCGGTGCATTTCCGCGCCGACTTCGAGCCGATCGCCGGCAAGCTTTTGATCTGCGCCGCGCCCGGCGCGATGCCGGCGGATACGTCGGTACTGCCGTGGAAGCATCTGCGTCCGGGCATTCGGCTGAAGCCGAATGGCGAACCATTTACGCCCCAGACCTCATCACCCGCCCTCGTGCCGTGAACGGATAAACCCATGCCCACACTCGAACGTATCGACGCCTTCGCCGACGAACTCACCGCCATCCGCCGCGACCTGCATGCGCATCCGGAAATCGGCTTCGAGGAAGTCCGCACCTCCGGCATCGTTGCCGACAAGCTCACGTCCTGGGGCGTCGAAGTGCATCGCGGCCTGGGGGGCACCGGCGTCGTCGGCGTGCTGAAGGGCAAAGGCTCGGGCACCAGGCGGATCGGTCTGCGCGCCGACATGGACGCGCTGCCGATGGAAGAGAACACCAACCTCGCCTGGCGCTCGACCATTCCCGGCCGTTTCCACGGCTGCGGTCATGACGGCCACACCACCATGCTGCTCGGCACCGCACGCTATCTTGCCGAGACCCGCAATTTCGACGGCACCGTGCATTTCATCTTCCAGCCCGCCGAAGAAGGCCTCGGTGGCGCGCGCGCGATGATCAAGGACGGATTGTTCAAGCAGTTCCCCTGCGATGAAATCTACGGGTTGCACAACGCGCCGGACATGAATCACGGCGAAGTCGGCATCTTCCCCGGCCCCGCAATGGCCGCCGCCGACTTCTTCGACATCACCATCCGCGGCTACGGCGCCCATGGCGCGATGCCGGAGCGCTCGAAGGACCCTGTCGTGATCGCGATGTCGCTCGGTCAGGCGATGCAGTCGATCGTCAGCCGCAACGTCAATCCGTTCGAATCCGCGGTGCTGTCGATCACCCAGATCCATTCGGGCTCGGCCTATAACGTCATTCCGGATGATGCCAAGCTCTGTGGCACCGTGCGTTGCTTCTCCGAGAAGGTCCGGATGCAGATCCGTGAACGCATGCATGCGCTCGCTGCCGGCATGGCGACGGCGTTCGATTGCGAGATCAAGGTCGATATCCGTGACGGCTTCAGCGTGCTGGTCAATCAGGAAGAACATTCCAAGGCCGTCGAGGACGTGGCCCGCACCATCGTCGGCGACGCCAATGTGATCACCCGCGCGAAGCCGAAAATGGGCTCGGAAGATTTCGCCGACATGCTGCATGCCGTGCCCGGCGCCTATTTCTGGGTCGGGCAAGAAGGCTCGGTACCGGTGCACAATCCCGGCTACTATCTCGACGACAAAATCCTGCCCATCGGCGCCAGCATGTTCGCCCGCATCGTCGAGACAAGGTTGCCGGTGTAATCTTGGCGTCATTCCGGGGCGCGCACATCTTCGCGCGCGAACCCGGAATCTAGTAATAATGAAAACACATCGGGATTCCGTGTTCGCGCCAAATGGCGCGCCCCGGAATGACGATCAAGATCAAAACAAAAACAAACAGGGAAGAAACCACCATGGCCTATGAGACCATCCTCTACAGCGTCGACGAGCAGATCCTCACCATCACGCTGAACCGCCCTGAAAAGCTCAATGCCTATAACGCCACCATGCAGGCCGAGCTGATCGACGCTTTCGACAAGGCCGATGCGGACGACAATGTGCGCGCGATCATCGTGACCGGCGCCGGACGCGGTTTTTGCGCGGGTGCCGACCTGTCGTCCGGCGCCGACACTTTCGATCGCGACGCGAAGCGCGGTCCGGTGAAGCGTCTTGCGAGCGGCGATGTCGACTATAGCGATCCGATGGTGCGCGATGGTGGCGGCCAGGTGACCCTGCGCATCTTCAAATGCCTCAAGCCGGTCATCGCTGCCGTGAACGGCCCGGCCGTTGGCATCGGCGCCACTATGCAGCTCGCGATGGACATCCGCATCGCCTCCGAAGCCGCACGCTTCGGCTTCGTGTTCTCCCAGCGCGGTATCGTGCCGGAGGCTGCGTCGAGCTGGTTCCTGCCGCGTCTCGTCGGCATCTCGCAGGCGCTGGAATGGTGTTTCTCCGGCCGCGTGTTCCCCGCACAAGAAGCCCTCGCCGGGCGCCTTGCCAGCAAGGTTGTGCCGCCCGATGAGTTGCTGCCAACCGCACGCGCCCTGGCCAAGACCTTCATCGACAAGACGGCGCCGGTGTCTGTGGCGCTGATCCGCCAGATGATGTGGCGCATGATGGGCGCCGACGATCCGATGGAAGCGCACAAGATCGACAGCCGCGGCATCTATACCCGCGGTCGCTCGGAAGACGTCAAGGAAGGCGTCGTGGCGTTTCTCGAGAAGCGTCCGGCCGAGTTCAAGAACAAGGTCAGCACGGACATGCCGAGCTATTTCCCGTGGTGGGACGAGCGCGACTACAAATAGGACCGTCAATGAAATCGACGCCCTCTCATCGTCCGTCTGAGGGCGTCATTTTCCTGCACGGCATCAGCCGGTCGTTCCGATCCTTCATCAAGATGCAGCAGGCGGTCGAAGCCGCAGGCTTCGCAACGCGGAATATCGGCTATCCCAGCCGGGGCAAGACGCTGTCTGCACTGGCCGATGACATTCACCCCGCCATCGCGCCATTCGCCGAGGCCAACGAAGGCTGCACGCATTTCGTCTGCCATTCGATGGGGGGCCTGCTGGCGCGGGTCTATCTGGCGCGCCATCGCCCGCCGCGTCTGGGCCGCGTGGTGATGCTGGGCACGCCGAACGGCGGCAGCGAGATTGCGGACCGTCTCAAGAACTGGCGGGCCTATCGCATGTATTTCGGCCCGGCGGGCCAACAACTCGTTACGGTGCGGGATGACTTAACTGAGGCGATGCTTCCCCCAGTTGACTATCCGGTCGGCATCATCGCCGGCGATCGCACGCTCGATCCGATCGCTTCGCGCTTGATGTTGCGTGGCCCGAATGATGGCCGTGTCACCGTCGCGCGCACGAAGCTTGAAGGTATGACCGACCACCTCGTCATCCACGCCTCACATGCGATGATGATCCGGAACAGGGAAGCGATCATGCAGACCATCGCCTTCCTGAAACACGGGCGGTTCGACGTGTGACCCAAATGAGCAATCACATTCCGACGTAAGCGCATAAGCGCCACATGGGATCTAACCTCCCCCGGCAAGGGCCGGCTGCGAGCGCCTGCGCAGCTTCTCAGGCCGACTTGATCGCCGCCAGAAAGCTTTCGACCTGATTGCGCATCCGGGTCGACTGCCGCGCGAGGTCGTCTGACGCGCTCAGCACCTGGCCGGCCGATGAACCGGTGTCGCCAGCCATATCGCTGACGCCGCTGATGGTACGCGATATCTCGTTGGCGCCCTGGGCCGCGTGCTGGACATTGCGCGCGATCTCCTGAGTCGCGGCGCTCTGCTCCTCCACCGCGCTGGCAATCGACGCGGCTATCTCGTTGATGGTGCCGATGGTGCCGGAAATCGCACGGATGGCGACGACCGCATTGCCCGACGAGGACTGGATCGCCGCGATCTGCGTGCGGATTTCTTCAGTCGCCTTCGCCGTCTGGCCGGCAAGGCTCTTCACCTCGGAGGCGACGACCGAGAAACCACGACCGGCCTCGCCCGCACGCGCCGCCTCGATGGTGGCGTTCAGCGCGAGCAGATTGGTCTGGCTGGCAATCTCTGTAATCAGATTGACGACATCGCCGATCTTTTCGGCGGCCGATGACAGAGCTATCACCGTATCATTGGTGCGGCCGGCTTCTTCCACCGCCTTCTGCGCAATGGCCGACGAATGCGAGACCTGCCGGCCGATTTCCACCACCGAGCTCGACAATTCCTCGGCCGCAGCCGCAACGGTCTGCACATTGGTCGAAGTTTCGGTCGAGGCCGCCGTCACGACGGTTGCCTGACGAATGGTCTCCCCCGCCGTGGACGTCAGCGATTCCGCCGTCCCGTGCAATTGCGACGACGCGGTGGTCAGCAATGACAGTAGCGTGCCGATCTCGCTGTCGAATGCATTGGTCAGCTCGGTCACCCGCGCCGTGCGGAGGTTACGCCGGTTGATCTCCTCCGCTTCCCGGGCGCTGAGCTCGTTGGTCTTGATCATGTTCTCCTTGAAGAAAGCGACAGCGCGCGCCATGCCGCCGATCTCGTCGCCGCGATCCGTGCCGCCTATCTGCGTCGAGACATCGCCCTTCGCAAGGTCGGTCATCGAGGTCGACAGTTCGCCGATCGGGCGCGTGATACTCCGGGCCATTGCCACCACGGCACCACCGCTGGCAAGCAGCGCCAGGATCATCAATGCCGAGGCAATCGTCAGTGCGCGAGCGGCGTCGGCCTTCTTGCCAGTCACCAGCGCGGCGAGATCGTTGGCGAGACCGTCCTCGACCAACTTCAGGAGATCGATCCGCACGGTGCTGGCGTCGAACCAGCTCTTGCTGTCGAGCGACTTGAAGTCACCAGTGAGGCCGCCCTGCTCGATCGTCTTGCGCATCGTATGAACGCGATCGATCGCGGGACCCGACATGTTGCGCCCGAACAATGCAATCGCCTGTGGCGACGCGGTGGCACGGAACGCTGCGAAGAAACCGTCCTGAGCGGCGGCGAGGCCGATGCCGCGGGAGAAAACCGGCAGTTCAAATTTGCCGGCTGCAATGCCGCCCGCATTCAGCGCACGCTCCTGGCCTGCGCGCTCCTTGCCTTCGATCACATTCGCATAGGCCGCTATCGCCTTGGAGATGTCGTCATCGGTGCTGAGATTGGAGATGCCGGTGATCACGGAAATCTGACGTGCAATCGTTTCCGTCAGACGACCGAAGGCTACCGGTGCGGCTACTGTCTGCGCGTCGATCTCGCCGCGCAGGGCATCGAGCTTGCCGAGACTTTCGTCGCCTGCTTCCGCAGCCTGCGCGAGATCGGTCAGCGTCGAGCGTTTGAGCTCCCTGAGCGCCCCCGTAGCCATCGCCCGCTCGGCATCGCTGCGCTTGCGCTGCTCCGCCAGCTCGCTGCGCATCTGCGCGCCCTTGCTGCTCAGGAAGGCCGAGGTCATGCCCCGTTCCTTCTGCAATTCGTGAACGAGGCGGCTGAGCTTGGTAACATTTGCCGCGACGGGTTCGAGCCGCGACATTTCACCATGCACGGCGGCCTTGGTGGAAATCTCATAGGCAGCCAGTACGGCCAGAATGATCAGAGGCAGAATTGCGGAAAGAGCGATGCGGTAGAGTATTTTGGTATGCTTCAACATGATCACTCTCGTTCAACAACATGTCGTTCTCACTCAACGACACTCGTTTTACGTGTAATTCGTAAAGGAACCCTCGTTCTACCTTGACTAAAAATTAGTCAGTCCATCATGAGCGCGACGCGACCAATGGCCTTGCGTTCGGTGAGGAGTCGCATGGCCTGCGCAACGTCAGCCAGCGGCAATCGATGCGAGATATTTGGCCTGATCTTTCTCGCCTCTGCCCATGCGAGGAGCTGCGCGATGCGCGCTTCGCCGATCTTTGGATCGCGCCGCGCCGCCTCGCCTGCGCGAACGCCGAGCACGCTGGCACCTTTGATGAGCACGAGATTGGTTTTCGCCACACCGATACCACCGGTGAAGCCGATCACCAGCAGGCGGGCGCCCCAATTGATGCAGCGCAGGCTTTGCTCGAAGATCTCGCCACCGACCGGATCGAAGACCACATCGACGCCGCGGCCCTCGGTGATGCGCTTCACCGCGTCACGGAACGGTTCGGACCCATACAGCATACCATGATCCGCACCGCGCGCTTTGGCGACTGCAAGCTTCTCTTCCGAGGATGCAGCCGCGATGACCGTGGCGCCCAGCAGCTTGCCGATCTCCACCGCCGCCAGACCGACGCCGCCACCGCCGCCATGCACCAGCAGCACTTCACCCGGCTTGATCTGGCCACGGTCGACCAGCGCGTGATGCGCGGTGCCATGCGCCGCAAGAAACGTCGCTCCCTCCGCGTAATCGAATGTCGACGGCAGCGGAGTGAGTTGTGCCGACGTCACCACGACCTCGTCCGCATAGCCGCCATGACGCAGCTTGACGATAACGCGATCCCCGACCGCGAAGCCCGGCACATCGCCGGCGACTTCGCTGACGTCGCCCGCCGCTTCCATGCCCGGCGTGAACGGCAGTTCGGGCTTGAGCTGATACTCGCCGGCCGCCATCAGAATATCCGGGAAGTTGATGCCCGCGGCGCGCACGGCAACGCGGACCTGCCCGGGTTTCAGCGGCACTGATGCAAATTGTTCGAGGCGCAGGCTTTCAGGCGACCCGAGCTCACGGCAAACAATTGCTCTCGGCATCAGGCGGCACTCTCGGCGCTTGCAGCGCCAGCCTTGCGACGCTGCAGCGCCTCGCGGATCAGCGGCAGGCGATCATTGCCGAAATACATGTCGGTCTTGCCGAGATAGATGGTCGGCGAGCCGAAGCCGCCCCACGCGATCACTTCATCGGTGTTCGCCTTGAGCTGATCCTTGATCGCCTGATCGCCGATGCCCGCGAAGAATTTCGCGGGATCGATGCCGGTACGCGTACAGATCTCCGTAAGAACATCATCTTGCGAGATATCCTTGTCGTCGCCCCAATAGGCTTCGAACACCGCGCGCGCAAACGGCACCATCGCATCGTTTCCAAGCCAGATGCAGCCGCGCATCGCCTTGACGCTGTTCACCGGAAACACCGTCGGCGGCATCTTGATGGCCAGGCCCGCCGAACGCGCCCAGTCGCCGAGGTCCTTCTTCATGTAGCGCGCCTTCGCCGGCACCGGCGTCTTGCGCGACTCGTAGACGCTGGGATTGATCGAATTGAAGATGCCACCCACCAGAATGGGCCGCCACGAGATCTCTTGGCCAAACTCCTTCGCGAGCGGCTGGATATTGTGGAAGGCCAGATAGGTCCAGGGGCTGGAACAGTCGAAGAAGAATTCGATCATGGGTGTTTCCTCTTATTGTTGTTCTCTGTCAGTCCGGGGCGCGCCACTTGGCGCGAACCCGGAATCCCGATGTGTTTTTATTACTGCCAGGTTCCGGGTTCGTCGGCGCGAAGGCGCGCCGCCGCCTCGGAACGACGAATCTCACTGCTGTTGCTGCGCATGCGCCGGCTGGTCCACACCGAACATGATCTTCCGCGCCTGCTCATCCATCGGCTTCTTGTCCTGCTTGCCGACGGCAAGACCCGCCTGCACCTGCGGCCGTGCGCGGACCAGCGCAAACCAGCGCTTCACATGCGGAAAGTCATCCAGCGTCAGGCCCTGCGCCTTGTGGGTCATGATCCAGGGAAAGCACGCCATATCGGCGATGGAGTAGTCGCCGGCGATGTAATCGCGGCCCTCGCCAAGATGCGCGTCGAGCACGCCATACAGGCGCTTCGCCTCCCGCGTATAGCGATCCATCGCATAGGGAATCTTCTCGGGCGCATAGAGCAGGAAATGCCCGTTCTGACCGAGCATCGGACCGAGCCCGCCCATCTGCCACATCAGCCACTGCATGACGTCGAAACGCTTGCGCATCTCGGTCGGCATGAACTGGCCGGACTTCTCCGCGAGATAGATCAGGATCGCGCCGCTCTCGAAAATCGAGACCGGATCGCCGCCATCGGCGGGCGCGCGATCGACGATGGCCGGCATCCGGCCATTGGGACTGAGCTTGAGGAATTCAGGCTTGTGCTGGTCGCCGCGGCCGAGCTGCATGGGGACGACCGTATAAGGCAGCCCGCATTCCTCCAGCATGATCGAGATTTTCCAGCCATTCGGCGTCGATGCGTAATGCAGGTCGATCATATAATTTTCCCGGCGTCCCCGATACGTTTTGGCCAATCCTAGCCCTCCCTTATGGGTGCGCCAATCCCATATACGGAGGGGCAGGAACGTGGCAGATAGGCCTCCGCAAAACACAATTTCCGGGGAGCGAACAAATGCTGTTTCCAAACACCATCGCCGGCTCGCTGCCGAAGCCCGAATGGCTCGCCGAACCCAACAAGCTGTGGCCGACCTGGCGCTCCTCCGGCGACGAACTGGCCCGCGCCAAGCGCGATGCGACGCTGCTGGCGGTGAAGGTGCAGGAAGACGCCGGCGTCGACATCGTCACCGAAGGCGAACAGGCGCGGCAGCATTTCGTCCATGGCTTTCTGGAGAAGGTCGACGGCATCGACTTCGCCCACAAGGTCGAGATGGGCATCCGCAAGGATCGCTACAAGGCGATGGTGCCGCAGGTGATCGCGCCGCTGCAGCTCAAGGGCCGCGTTCACGCCTTCGAGGCGCAGGCTGCCCGCGCGCATACAAAGAACAAGTTCAAGTTCACTCTGCCCGGCCCGATGACCATCATCGACACCCTGTCCGACAGCTATTACGGCGATCGCGTCAAGATGGCCTTCGCTTTCGCCGAACTTCTCAATCAGGAAGCGCTTGCGCTACAGGCCGACGGCGTCGACATGATCCAGTTCGACGAGCCGGCCTTCAACGTCTTCATGGACGAAGCCGCCGACTGGGGCGTCAAGGCGCTGGCGCGCGCGGCACAGGGCCTCACTTGCGCCACAGCCGTTCACATCTGCTACGGCTATGGCATCAAGGCCAATACCGACTGGAAGGAAACGCTCGGCAGCGAGTGGCGGCAATATGAAGAGATCTTCCCGGCCATCGACGCCAGCCCGATCCAGCAAGTCGCCATCGAATGCCGCAATTCGCGCGTGCCGCTGGAATTGCTGGGACTGCTGAAAAACAAGGTCGTGCAGGCCGGTGTGATCGATGTCGCGAGCGATACGATCGAGACGCCGGAGGATGTGGTCGCCACCATCGAGGCCGTGATGAAGTACGTGCCGAAGGACAAGATCGTGCCGACGACCAATTGCGGCATGGCGCCGATGCAGCGCGATATCGCGGAGGCGAAGCTGCGGGCGCTGGGGGCCGGCGCGAAGCTGGCGAGGCAGAAGCTGGGGTAAGGTACTTCGCCGCCCGACACCTCGTCATTCCGGGGCGCGCGCATCTTTGCGCGCGAACCCGGAATCCCAACTTGGTTGAACACTTCGGGATTCCGGGTCTGCACTCCAGTCGGCTACGCCGACTTGCGTGCATCCCGGAATGACGAGTTTTAGTTACAGACCGGCACTTCCATGCAGCACCGGCCGATAGCCGGCGCTAAATGCATTCAGCGTCGATGGCGGCGTCAGCAATTGCGCGTCGAAGAGTTTTCCGACCGAGGCGCTATAGCCCGCAAACGACCACTGCAACGCCCGCCCCTGCGCGATCAAATAGCTCTCACCACCCGCCTGTACCATCGCCCCATCCGGCAATGCCTCGATCAGTTCGTTCAGCGGGTGCAGTCGCTTCTTGCGCCCCTCCAGCCGTTCCCGATGCAGCACCGCATCGATCTCCGTCGCCCGCACACGCGTGACGCCGTTGCCCTCCTCCCACGCTGCGCGAAAGCGGTTCGCGTCTTCGCGGCGGCAGTAGAAGCATGGGCGGTGACCGGCCGCGAAGGATGTGGCCTCGTCGAGGAAGAACAGCTCGGTCCAGCTGCGTGTCGCCATCACATCGCGGCGACGCCCGCGGAATTCGCAGACGCAGGTGATCCAGGCTGGATTGGACCAGCGCCTGTTCAGAAGCGTTTTGCTCGAGGGATCATGGATGATGCCACGATTGCCGGTGAACGTTCCGCGCTCCGGCGTCGCGACGATATCGCCTGTCGGCGTGACACGATTTTGCAGTGGCAATCGCGTCTCCTCGCAACGAGAGCCTAGCCAGCGCCTTCGCGCATCGGCGGCTGGAACGACAGGCCGAGATCCCACGGGAAGAAGATCCAGGTATCCTGCGAAACTTCGGTGATGAAGGTGTCGACCAGAGGTCGCCCCATCGGCTTGGCATAGACCGTCGCAAAGTGCGCTTTGGGCAGCATGTCGCGGACAATGCGCGCCGTCTTGCCGGTATCGACGAGATCATCGATGATCAGGAGGCCCTTGCCGTCGCCACCACCGAATTTCAGTGCATCGGCCGAGAGCCCCTTCAGCACCTGCAATTCGCCGCGCTTGTTGTGCTCGTAACTGGCGATACAAACCGTATCGATGACACGGACGCCAAGCTCGCGCGCCACGATCGCTGCCGGCACGAGGCCGCCACGCGTGATGGCGATGATCGCATGAAATGGACCTGCGCTGTTCAGTCGCCAGGTCAGCGCGCGGCAGTCGCGATGGAATTGATCCCAGGACACCGGGAATGCCTTGCCGGCGCGCTCCTCAGCGCTCAATTCCGGATGATCGGCCATGTTCGTCTCCTTGCATCAGTCGCCCTCAGGCGGCCGGACTTATGTTGATTGACTCGTTTAATTTCACTTGGGCGTATTGATTGTCGCCAACATCGCCTTGACGGCCTCCATTGCCGCATTGAGCTTATCCTGATCCCGCGAACGCACCACCAGATGGGTGTTCGGCTTGCCCTGCTCATCCATGAACGGATAGCTGCCAATGATCGTATCCGGATGCGCCTTCGCGATATCGCGCAGCGGACCGCCGACATCGCCTTCACGCGCATTGGCCTTCACCGTGTCGGACAGCATGCGTAGGCCGGACTTCAGCTTTGGCGCAACGATGTCCATCATCGCCTGCATGATAGACGGCACGCCGGCCATCACGATCACATTGTCGATCTTGAAACCGGGTGCCAAAATCGTTGCGCTCTGGATCAGGTCGGCGCCGTCGGGAATGCGGGCCATCCGCAGCCGGGCTTCGTTGAGATCAGCGCCGAAACGCTCCTGAAAGCGCGCGACCACTTCGGGATGATGATCGATCTTGACGCCGAACGCCTTGGCCACCGCATCCGCCGTGATGTCGTCATGGGTGGGTCCGATGCCGCCAGTGGTAAAAACGTAGGTGTAGCGTTTACGCAGCGCATCGAGTGCCGCGACGATATCCGGCTCATCGTCGGAGACGACGCGGACTTCCTTGAGGTCGATGCCGATATTAGTGAGATACTCGGCAATGAAGCCGATGTTCTTGTCCTTGGTCCGACCTGACAGAATCTCGTCGCCGATCACCAGGATGCCCGCGGTCACAATCTCGGTCATTCGTCGTTCCTCACCATTCCCGGGACCATGCGCAGGCAAAGTCCTGATGTCACGGGGTTTTGCTGCCGAAACGAGCAGCGTCCAGCCGTTTTTTCAGGCAGCTTTACACGCATCTCATACGAATTGCTCTTGTTGAATGCATATCGTGCTGGCCCGCCCCTTGCTACCATCCCTTTCAGTCGTGCAATCTCCGTACGGCCTCGAAACAACAGTCAGGGTACATGGCAGTCGCGTTCGACGAAATGAACGGGCCCCAAGGCGAGCTCCGCCCGGCCTATGAAGAACTCTCCCGTTGGCTCCAGGAGACGCCTCCGGACGCTTTGGAACATCGCCGCCAGGAAGCGGAGCTGCTGTTCCGCCGGATCGGCATCACCTTCGCGGTTTACGGCGACTCCGAATCCACCGAACGCCTGATCCCCTTCGACGTCATTCCGCGGATCATTTCCGGCAAGGAATGGACCCTGCTGGAAAAGGGCCTGAAGCAGCGCACCCGCGCCATCAACATGTTCCTCAAGGACATCTATCACGGCCGCGAAATCCTCCGCGCCGGCCTGATCCCGGATGACCTGATCTTCCAGAACCCGGTGTTCCGTCCGGAGATGAACGGCCAGGACGTCCCGCACGATGTCTATGTGCACATCGCCGGCATCGATATCGTCCGCACCAATCCGGATGAATTCTTCGTTCTCGAGGACAATGCCCGCACCCCCTCCGGCGTCTCCTATATGCTGGAGAACCGCGAGATCATGATGCGGCTTTTCCCCGACCTGTTCGCGCGGCATCGCGTCGCGCCGGTCGAGAAATATCCGGACGAACTATTGTCCTGTCTGCGCTCCGTCGCACCGCGATCTGCCTCGACAGAACCGACCGTCGCGCTGATGACACCCGGCGTCTACAACTCGGCTTACTACGAACACTCGTTCCTGGCCGACAAGCTCGGCGTCGAACTGGTCGAGGGCCGCGACCTCATCGTCAAGAACGATGAAGTCTTCATGCGCACCACCGAAGGGCTCAAACGCGTCGACGTGATCTATCGCCGCGTCGATGACGATTTTCTGGATCCCCTCACCTTCCGCCCGGATTCAGCGCTCGGCGTCCCCGGCCTGATGTCCGCCTATATGGCCGGCAATGTCACGCTGGCCAATGCAGTCGGCACCGGCATCGCCGATGATAAGGCGATCTACAGCTACATGCCGGAAGTGGTGAAGTTCTATCTCGGCGAAGAACCGATCCTGAAGAATGTGCCGACCTGGCGCTGCCGTGAAGCCGGCGATCTCGCTTATGTGCTCGATCACTTGAGCGAACTCGTGGTCAAGGAAGTCCATGGCTCCGGAGGCTACGGCATGCTGATCGGTCCGGCCGCCACCAAGGCGACCATCGAAGCCTTCCGCGACAAGCTCAAGCGCGAGCCCGAAGGCTTCATCGCCCAGCCGACGCTGGCGCTGTCGACCTGCCCGACCTGCACCGAGTCAGGCCTGGCACCAAGGCACGTCGATCTTCGTCCCTTCGTGCTCACCGGCAGCAAGAGCGTCTCCATCGTAGCCGGCGGCCTGACCCGCGTGGCGCTGAAGGAAGGCTCGCTGGTGGTGAATTCCAGCCAGGGAGGCGGCACCAAGGATACGTGGATACTCGACGAATAATTCTCGAAACAGGCAACCGGACTTCGACCGACGATCCAATTTTCAAAGAGTAACATTCCCGCATGCTGTCGCGCACCGCCGAAAACCTGTACTGGCTAGCCCGCTACGTCGAACGCGCCGAATATCTCGCACGCACGATCGAGGCGACGCTGCGCGTCACCGCGCTGCCGAATACGTATATCGGCCAGACCAATGAGTGGGACTCGGCGCTGCTCACCGCAGGCGTCAGTGCGTCCTTTTATGAACTGTACGAGGAAGCCAACGAGACCAACGTCGTCGAATATCTCTCGTTCTCGACGGCCAATCCCTCCTCGATCCGCAATTGCATCGAGGCGGCGCGGCTGAACTCGCGTTCCGTGCGCACCGCACTGACCGGCGAGATGTGGGACACCATCAACAGCGCGTGGCTGGAGCTGCAGTCGGTCTGGAGCGGCGGCGCCAAGACACGCGAGCAACTGGCGAACTTCCTGCGCTTCGTGCAGGAGACATCGCTGCGCTTCGACGGCTCAGCCTACCGCACCATGCTGCGCAACGATGCCTACTGGTTTTCGCGGCTCGGCCTGCATCTGGAACGCGCCGACAATACCGCGCGCATTCTCGATGTGAAATATCATCTGCTGCTGCCCGAGGACGAACATGTCGGCGGCCCGCTCGATTACTATCAGTGGACCTCGATCCTGCGGTCGGTGTCGGCGCTCACGGCCTATCACTGGGTCTATCGCGAGACGCTGAAGCCCTGGCTGATCGCGGACCTTTTGATCCTCAACGACACGCTGCCGCGCTCGCTGGCGAGCTGCTACGGCAATCTGGTACGCAATCTCGACCAGATCGGCGTGTCCTATGGCCGCCAAGGCGCCGCCCAGCGCCATGCCCGCGGCGTCCGCAACAGGCTTGAACACAGCAATATGCAGGATATCTTCCAGCACGGCCTGCATGAATTCATCCAGGAATTCATTGCGGACAATAGCCGCCTTGGCGACATCATCTCCAAGCAATATCTGATTTGAGCCAGCCTCGCGGCTCTTTCGGCAGATTCGGACACGTTGCCATGCGCCTGCGTATCGCCCATTCGACGACCTATCGCTATGAGCCACCGGCTTCGGGCGTGATCCAGATTCTGCGCATGACGCCGGGCAGCCATGACGGCCAGTATGTCGCCGAGTGGCAGATCGACGTCTCCACCGATTCCCGCCTCGATCTGCATGAGGACGCATTCGGCAACATCACCCATGTGCTGACGCATGGGCCGATTTCGGACCTGACCGTCAGTGTCGAGGGCCTGATCGACACCCAGGACACCGGCGGCGTGCTGAAGGGCACGGACGAGCGGTTTCCGCCAAGCCTGTTCCTGCGCCAGACCGACCTGACCGATGTCAGCCCGGCGATGCAGGTCTTTACGAAGGACCTTGTGCCGGGCGCGGAAACCGACGTGCTCGGCTTCCTGCATGCGCTGATGATGGCCATCAACGAGCACATGACCTTCGACACCGATCCAACCAGCACCGGCACGTCGGCCAGCGAGGCCTTCATCGGCAAGCGCGGCGTCTGCCAGGATTACGCGCATATCTTCATCGCCTGTGCCCGCTCGGCCGGCGTACCCGCCCGCTTCGTCTCCGGCCATTTCTGGCGTGCCGATGGCGAGATCAACCAGCTGGCCGGGCATGCCTGGGCCGAGGCCTATGTGCCGGATCTCGGCTGGGTCGGCTTCGATCCCGCCAATGCCATCTGCACCACCGACGCCCATGCCCGTGTTGCCATCGGCCTGGATTACCTCGGGGCAGCCCCGGTCCGCGGCACCCGCTATGGCGGCGGCACGGAAACCCTGACTGTGGCCGTCAAGGTCGATCAGGCCAATGGCCGCGGCCAGTCGCAGTCACAGAGCCAGTCCTGAACAACCTCAGGCTGGTTTTCCGAGGTTGCCCGGGCGATACCCACCGCGTAAGACGCTTCCCTGTATTATTCTGGAGCGCGATCGGACGCAAAACCGTGGTCCACTTTTGCTGATCGCGCTCGCAAGGGACCAAAGATGACCTATTGCTGCGGAATTCTCGTCAAGGACGGCCTGGTGATGATCGCGGACACGCGCACCAATGCCGGGCTCGACAACATTTCGACTTTCCGCAAGCTGCACATCTTCAACCAGCCCGGCGACCGCATCATGGCGGTGGCCTCGGCAGGCAACCTGGCCATCAGCCAATCGGTGCTCTCCACCCTGAGCGAGGGGCTGGAGAACCCGACCACGGGCGAGCTAGAGACCCTGCTGAACGCCCCGACGATGTTTCAGGCCGCGCAGCGCATCGGCCGCGCCATCCGGCACGTCAACGCCACCGAGGGCAAGGCGCTGGAGGCCGAGGATATCAATTTCGACGTCTCGTTCCTGTTCGGCGGCCAGATCAAGGGCGCCAAGATGCGGCTGTTCATGATCTACCCGGCCGGCAACTTCATCGAATGCACGGTGGACACGCCCTATCTGCAGATCGGAGAGCACAAATACGGCAAGCCGGTGCTCGACCGCGCGATGCATTACGACGTCGAACTCTATGAGGCGCTCAAGACCGGCCTGATCTCGATGGACTCGACCATGCGCTCCAATATCGGCGTCGGCCTGCCGATCGATGTGCTGGTGGTGCGCACCGATGTCTGCGACGCCGATCTCAATCACCGTATCGAAGCCGGCGAGCCCTATTTCCACGACCTGCGCTCGCGCTGGTCGGCAGCACTGCGCGCGGCGCATCAAAACATTCCGCGCCCGCCCTACAAGAAAGACAATTGAGCGCGGCCGCGATGACCGCAGTTCCGATGAAATGGCGCATCATGACGGAGGCGGACCTGCCGTCCGTCCTCGCCATCGCCGATGCCGTTCATCCCGATTTTCCCGAAGACGAGGTCGTGTTCGCGAACCGCATGGCGCTGAATCCAACCGGCTGCGCCGTGCTGGAAGGCCAAGACGGCATCAAAGGTTACGCCATCTGCCATCCCTGGCAGTTCAAGGCGCCACCGCCACTGAACAGCCTGCTGACGATGCCTGCCGCGCCGTCAACCTTCTACATTCACGATCTCGCATTGTTGCCCGAAATTCGCAGATCCGGCGCCGCGACCGTCGCCGTCGATATGATGGCGGCATGCGCCAGGTTGATGCAACTGCCCAACATGACGCTTGTTGCCGTCAACAATTCAGTTCATTTTTGGCAACGGCACGATTTCACCATCCTGCGCGATTCCGAACTGGATCAGAAACTGCAAAGCTACGGCGACAACGCACGCTTCATGGTCCGGGATCTCTCAAAATAAAGACCTCACTCAAAAAGACCTCTCGTAAAAAGAAAACAGGGACGAAACAGATGACCAACAAGATCGCACTCGTGACCGGAGCTGGCACCGGCGTCGGCCGTGCCGCGTCGCTCGCGCTGATGAATACCGGTTTCACCGTCGTGCTCGCCGGTCGCCGGCTCGAACTGCTGCAAGAGACCCAGAAGCTCGGCGCAGCCAATGGCGGCAAGAGCCTTCCCGTGAGCGCCGACATGGCCGACCCCGCCTCGATCGCCGCGCTGTTCGCGAAAATCATGCAGGAATTCGGCCGGCTCGACGTGCTGTTCAACAATGCCGGCATGGGCGCGCCGGCAATCCCGTTCGAAGACCTCGGCCTCGAACAGTGGCAGGCTGTGGTGAACACCAATCTCACTGCGCCGTTCCTGTGTACGCAGCATGCCTTCCGCATCATGAAGGATCAGACGCCCCGCGGCGGCCGCATCATCAATAACGGCTCGATCTCGGCGCATGCACCGCGCCCGTTCTCGGCCGCCTACACGTCGACCAAACACGCCATCACCGGCCTGACCAAGGCCAGCAATCTCGACGGCCGCGCCTATGACATCGCCGTCGGCCAGGTCGATATCGGCAACGCCGCCACACCCATGACCGACCGCATGGTCAACGGCCCCGGCGTGCTGCAGCCTGACGGCACCTCGAAGCAGGAGCCACGCATGGACGCCAAAGCCGTCGGCGACGCCGTCGCCTATATGGCCGGCCTGCCGCTCGACGCCAATGTGCTGACCATGACGGTCATGGCAACGAAGATGCCGTTCGTCGGACGCGGCTAAAACGTAACCCGCCTCAGCGGCATTACGATTGCATGACATAAGGAGCCGCGGCATCATCGCCGCGGTTTCGGGGGATTCATGCTGCAGCTACAATCGGCGTTCGGCGTCATCGCACTTTTGGGGATCGCCTGGGCGCTCGGTGAAAACCGCAGCAAAGTGTCGCTGAGACAGGCCACGATCGGTCTCGCATTGACGATCCTCACTGCCGCGGCCCTGCTGAAGCTTCCCGTCGTGACCCGCGCCTTCAGCAGCATCAACGATGCTGTCAGTACCATCGCCGCAGCGTCGCGCGCCGGCACATCTTTCGTGTTCGGTTATCTCGGCGGCGGCGCATTGCCGTTCGATCTCAAGAATCCCGGCGCGGATTTCGTGCTCGCGCTGCAGGCGCTCCCTGTGGTGCTGATCATCAGCGTGCTGACCAGCCTGTTGTTCTACTGGCGTATCCTGCCGCCGATCGTGCGTGGCATGGCGTGGCTGCTCGAACGCACACTCGGCATCGGTGGCGCAGTCGGGCTGTCAACGGCCGCGAACATCTTTCTGGGCATGGTCGAGGCCCCGTTGTTTATTCGCCCCTATCTCGCGCAGCTCACGCGCAGCGAACTGTTTCTGGTGATGACCGGCGGCATGGCGGGAATCGCCGGCACCGTGCTGGTGCTCTATGCCACTTTCATGGCGCCGCTGATCCCCGATGCCTCGGCGCATTTCGTGATTGCGTCCGTGCTCTCGGCGCCGGCGGCAATCCTCGTCAGCCTGATCATGGTGCCTGAGACCGAGGATCGTCGCACCGGCGGATTGCTCGCCAATCCGGGCGCATCGGCCACGAGCACGATAGATGCGATCGTCAAGGGCACGAGTGCGGGCATCGAACTGCTTGTCAACATCATCGCCCTGCTGCTGGTCTTCGTGGCGCTGATGTATCTGATGAACGCCATCCTCATGATGATGCCGACGATCGGAGGAACGCCGATCTCGGTCCAGCGGATGCTGGGCTACCTGATGGCGCCGATATGCTGGCTGATGGGCCTGCCGTGGGACCAGGCGCTGACCGCGGGCTCGCTGATGGGCGTCAAGACGATCCTCAACGAGTTGATCGCCTATGTTCAATTGGCGAAGCTTGGTCCCGATGCGCTGGATGCGCGCTCGCGCCTCATCATGCTTTATGCGCTGTGCGGATTCGCAAATTTTGCCAGCCTCGGAATCATGATCGGAGGCCTGGGCACCATGGCCCCGGAGCGTCGCAACGAAATCAATGCGCTCGGTGTGAAGTCGATCGTCTCGGGCACGCTGACGACCTGCCTGATGGGCGCGATCGTGGGCATGCTCACCTGAGACACGCCGCCAGCGCCGGTCAGCCGATCGTCCGCTGCAGCAGACCGAGCCAATTGCCCGCGCCGAGCTTGCCGAGCAGCGTCTCGGAATAGCCCTTGTCGCGCAAGGCCACGAACAGCGCCTGCAGACCCGCGGCGGAGCCGATGGCCTCGGGCACCACCGCGCCGTCGAAATCCGATCCCAGCCCGACGTGATCCTCGCCCAGCTTCTCCAGCAGATAGTCGATCTGCTGCACCATCAGCTCGATGCCGGTGTCGGGCCGCATGCTGCCGTCGGGGCGCAGGAAGCAGGTCGCGAAATTCAGGCCGACCATGCCGCCGGTGTCGCGGATCGCGGCGAGCTGCTTGTCGGTGAGATTGCGCGGCGACGGGCACAGTGCATGGGCATTGGAATGGGTCGCCACCAGCGGCGCCTTCGACAGCCGCGCCACGTCCCAAAAACCCTTCTCGGTGATGTGCGACAGGTCGACCAGAATCTTCAGGTCATTGCAGGCGCCGATCAACCGCTCGCCGGCCGCGGTGAGACCATCGCCGAGATCGGGCCCGGACGGGAAGTGAAACGGCACGCCATGGCCGAAGATGTTGGTCCGGCTCCACACCGGCCCGATCGACCGCAACCCCGCCGCATAGAGAACGTCGAGGAATCTGAGCTCGGCGTCGATGGCCTCTGCGCCTTCCAGATGGACCACCACGGCCAGCGCCTTGCGCTCAATGGCGGACCGGATTTCGGCGGTAGTGGTGCAGATCGCCACCGCGCCTGCGGAAGCGCGTTCGAGCTGCAGCAGGATGGCCAGTTCGGCGACGACGGAATTGCGCGCCTCGTCCATCGTCAGCGGCTCGGGAAGCGGCACGGCGTAGCGTCCGCCCGTCATCTGCGCCATGAATCCCGATGACGCCTGAGCCGCCGGCGAATACAGCGCGAACAGCCCGCCGACGAACGCGCCGGCCTTCGCCTTCGGCAGGTCGATGTGACCGGCGGCTTCCCCGGTCAGGAAGTCGGATACCGGATCGTGCGATTGCGATTTGTACAGCCGCAGCAGCACATCGTTGTGACCGTCGAAAACCGGAACGGATGCAGTCATGAGATACTCGTTGAGAGCCAGGGCAGCGACGGGCTCAGCATAGCTGATTCAACGTCACTGCGACGCGCGAACAAGGCACGCGTCGCATTTCCGCACGCGAACTACCGGACTTCCACCGTCTTGAACTCCGCCGGAAGGATCACTTCCAGCAATTCGCAATTGTCGGAGTAATCGCGGATCAGGTGCCTGATGCGCGGCGGCTGGGTCCAGCTCGAGCCCTGACGCATCAATGTCTCGCCCTCGCCCTCCATGTAAGTCTTCACCCATCCGTTCAGCACATAGACCAGCTGAAACTCGGCATCGTGATAGTGAAGCTTGGAGACCTCTTTCGGATCGCAAGGCCCGATCAGCCGGATGACATGCGCGTGCGCCAAACCGCTGGTCGCAGCGGCGACGCCGAGATCGCGATACTTCGCATAGGCACGCAGGCCGTCGCCGAGAAATGCTTCTTCCTGATAGTGACTGATCGCGACGCGCTGCTTGCGGCGCGGGCCGGGCTTCGCAGCGACGCTCTTCGCGCTCGGCTTTGCCGGTTTACCGACAGAGACTTTCTTTGCCGCTTTCGCCACCGCCCGTGTCGCAGACTTCTTCGTCGCAGCCGTTTTCAGCGCGCTCTTTGACGTTCGCTTCAGCTTCGCCATGTCGTGTTTCCCACCCGGCGCAATGCCAAACAAACGGCCAGCGCGTGTGGAGAACCTAGCGGTAGTTCAGCACAGCGGCAATTCATCCGGCGCGTTGAGAGGCGCGGACTAGTGCAACCGGAAGACGCCATCCACGGCACGAAGCTCGGCCGGCTTGATCAGTTTCGAATGCGCGACGGTGACCGCGAATAATGGGCCATCGAGCTTCTCTTGCCAGAAGTCGAGGAAATCCTTTAGCGCCGGAAATTTCGGAAACAGATCGTAGTTCTGCCAGACATAGGTCTGCAGCAGCGAGGGGTGATCGGGCATGCGGTAGAGGATCTGCGCCGTCGTCAGTCCGTAGCCAAGCACCTGCTTTCTGAAATCGTCAGAAGCTGCATTTCTCGAGACCATGTTCAACCTCCATGGACAGAGCGCATTCGGCTAAGTGGATTCCGGTTTGACGTCGAACTTCGCTCTGCTCTCCTTTGACCGCGCTGACTGCAGCGAACCGGCTTCCACTTCGCCCATGACAACACGATGCATGAAATGTGACGCAAGCAACGTCTTCATCACAAGCTTAAAAGTTTAATAATGAGTTGAAAGCCCAGCGTTAGCAGCAGCTTACCGCGATTGCTAACGCGTCCGGGGACTGGTGTCGGAGGACCTTAACCAATTCTGGCACCCGTCATATTTGAGTGCCAAAAAATTTGGTACAGACCCTTGCCGGTGGGGAACGTTCGGCCTATGTCCGGACCAGCTGCGCTGGCACTTGTTGGCACAGACTGCCAATTTAAATTTCTCGAGCATCTACAGAAACTTAGGAGGACTGCATGAAATTCCGTCCGCTTCACGACCGCGTCGTGGTCAAGCGTATCGACGCCGAAGAGAAGTCAGCTGGCGGCATCATCATTCCGGATAGCGCCAAAGAGAAGCCCTCCCAGGGCGAGATCGTTTCCGTCGGCCCCGGCGGCCGTGACGAATCCGGCAAGCTGGTCCCGCTCGACGTGAAGGTTGGCGAGCGCGTCCTGTTCGGCAAGTGGTCGGGCACCGAGGTCAAGATCGACGGCCAGGACCTGCTGATCATGAAGGAAAGCGACATCATGGGCGTCCTCGAAGGTGCCGCTCCTGCCAAGAAGAAGGCCGCTTAAGCGCCTTTCCCCTCCATCCTGATTTTCAAGGAAGCAAAACATGTCAGCCAAAGAAGTAAAATTCGGCGTTGATGCCCGCGACAAGATGCTGCGCGGCGTCGACATTCTCGCCAACGCGGTGAAGGTCACCCTCGGTCCGAAGGGCCGCAACGTCGTCATCGACAAGTCGTTCGGTGCTCCCCGCATCACCAAGGACGGCGTCACCGTCGCCAAGGAGATCGAGCTCGACGACAAGTTCGAGAACATGGGCGCCCAGATGGTGCGCGAAGTGGCCTCGAAGTCGGCCGACGCGGCCGGCGACGGCACCACCACCGCCACCGTGCTCGCCCAGGCGATCGTCCGTGAAGGCGCCAAGTCGGTCGCTGCCGGCATGAACCCGATGGACCTGAAGCGCGGCATCGACCTGGCTGTGGAAGCCGTGGTTGCTGACCTCGTCAAGAACTCCAAGAAGGTCACCTCGAACGACGAAATCGCCCAGGTCGGCACCATCTCGGCCAACGGCGACAGCGAAATCGGCAAGTTCCTCGCCGACGCGATGAAGAAGGTTGGCAACGAAGGCGTCATCACGGTTGAAGAAGCCAAGTCGCTCGAAACCGAACTCGACGTCGTCGAAGGCATGCAGTTCGACCGCGGCTACATCTCGCCCTACTTCGTCACCAACGCCGACAAGATGCGCGTTGAATTCGACGACGCCTACATCCTCATCAACGAGAAGAAGCTCTCCTCGCTGAACGAGATGCTGCCGCTGCTCGAAGCCGTCGTGCAGACCGGCAAGCCGCTCGTCATCGTCGCTGAAGACGTCGAAGGCGAAGCTCTCGCCACCCTCGTCGTCAACCGTCTGCGTGGCGGCCTCAAGGTTGCCGCCGTGAAGGCTCCGGGCTTCGGCGATCGCCGCAAGGCCATGCTGCAGGACATCGCGATCCTGACCGGCGGCCAGGCGATCTCGGAAGACCTCGGCATCAAGCTGGAAAACGTGACCCTGCAGATGCTCGGCCGCGCCAAGAAGGTGATGATCGACAAGGAAAACTCCACCATCGTCAACGGCGCCGGCAAGAAGGCCGACATCGAAGCACGCGTGGCGCAGATCAAGGCGCAGATCGAAGAGACCACTTCGGACTACGACCGTGAGAAGCTGCAGGAGCGTCTCGCCAAGCTGGCTGGCGGCGTTGCCGTCATCCGCGTCGGCGGCGCGACCGAAGTCGAAGTGAAGGAGCGCAAGGACCGCGTTGATGACGCGATGCATGCGACCCGCGCTGCGGTTGAAGAAGGCATCGTCCCCGGCGGCGGCGTCGCTCTGCTCCGCGCTTCGGAACAGCTGAAGAAGATCAAAACCGCCAACGACGACCAGAAGACCGGCGTCGAGATCGTCCGCAAGGCCCTGTCGGCTCCGGCTCGCCAGATCGCCATCAACGCAGGCGAAGACGGTTCGGTCATCGTCGGCAAGGTGCTCGAAAACGCGGCCTACAGCCACGGCTTCGACTCGCAGACCGGCACCTATGGCGACATGCTCAAGAAGGGCATCATCGACCCGACCAAGGTTGTCCGTGCAGCGATCCAGAACGCAGCCTCGGTTGCCGGCCTCCTGATCACCACGGAAGCCATGGTTGCCGAACTGCCGAAGAAGGCAGCTCCGGCCGGCGGCATGCCTCCGGGCGGCGGCATGGGCGGCATGGACTTCTAAGTCCGACGCTGTTCAGGCAAACTATCAAATGCAGAACCCCGGCAGCGATGCCGGGGTTTTTGTTTGGATCAAGTCGTGCGGATATTCCGTATCATTTATCGCTGCGATCGATGCAATTACTAATTGCATACAGTCGGTTCCCGAATAGGATACCGCCGACTTATTCGGACGGCTTCCACTAGGAAATTGGAAATGTATCGCATTGCTATCGTTGCCATGTGTCTCTTTCTGTCGAGCGTCGCGGCTCAAGCACAATACGGTAACAAGGTTGCCCTGAGCGGCAGCCCGATCGAATTAGGACAACTTGCATCGGTTAACCCAGACTGCAGTGACGCGGGCCGTCCCGTCGTGCGGGTGACACAGAGCCCCGAGCACGGGCGTCTGATCATCACCAAGGCGTCGATCTTTCCGTATTTCCGCCCCATCAATCCACGCAGCGACTGCAACTGGCGGTGTGTTCCCGGAGTTATCGTCAAATACGTTTCGGAGCGCGGCTATGTGGGATCGGACAGCGTCGCCCTTGAAGCATTCTTTCCGAACGGCACCTCGCGACGCGGTAACTTCAACATCATGGTGAGGTAGGCGCCACGCGGGCTAACGGAAGCCACGACTCCCGAACTGCCGAAGAAGGCAGCTCCGGCCGGCGGCATGCCTCCGGGCGGCGGCATGGGCGGCATGGACTTCTAAGTCCGACGCTGTTCAGGCAAACTATCAAATGCAGAACCCCGGCAGCGATGCCGGGGTTTTTGTTTGGGCAGTCGGGCATCGGACGATTTGTTTTGCCATTGTCGGTTCGGCTCCGCCAATCCTTCGGAGCCGCGACGATCAACCGTCGTACTTGTCCGTTGCTGACCCGTCGTCGCCCCTCCTGCCATCGGCCGGATCGAGCCGGGTGCTCCGGAGGCGCGACCAGCGACAAAAATCAGCGCCAAAATAGACCTTGCATAAGCGAGCATATGCTCCTACATTCCTCGATATAAGAGCATATGCTCTCATATCGACATGGAGCAGAACGATGAGCGACGTGGATTTTCTTGTGAGCGGTGCAACTGGACGGACCGGAGGCGTTGCCGTCGACGAACTTCTAAAAATGGGTCGGCGCGTGCGCGCCTATGTTCGCTCCGACGACAAACGGGCAGCTGCCCTGAGGGCGCGCGGTGTCGACATCGCCGTCGGTGATTTCTCGGACATCGACAAAATTCGCGCCGCGATGGAAGGCATCAAATCGGCTTACTTCCTTCATCCGATCGCGCCGGGGATTGTCAGTGCCGCCGCCTATTTCGCCCAAGCTGCAAAGGAAGCGGGCGTCGCGGCGATCGTCAACATGTCGCAGATTTCGGCACGGCGGGAGTCGACAAGCCACGCGGCACAGGACCACTGGATCTCAGAGCGGGTCTTCGATTGGTCAGGCGTTCCGACGACGCATTTACGTCCCACGTTCTTTGCCGATTGGCTGGTTTACCCGCATTTTGCGAAAGAGATCTGGACGAAGAAAAAGATCGAATTCCCCTTCGCGAATGGTCGTCACGCACCCATCGCGGCGGACGATCAGGGGCGGGTCATCGCCCATCTGTTGGCCGAACCAAAAGGCCACGAAGGCAAAACCTACACACTCCACGGCCCCGTTGAGATGAACCATGTGGAGATCGCCGCGGCGATGAGCGAAGTCCTCGGATCACGTATCGATTATGCGCCGACCTCCATCGAGGAATTCCGGAACAAGATGGAGACTCTTTACAAGTTCCCACCGTTCCTCACGCAGCATCTGGTTGAAGTCGCCCAGAATTATCGCGACGGCATCTTCTCGGGCACCAATAACGCCGTCGAGAAGATAACAGGAAAACCGCCACTCTCGGTTCAGCAGTTTATCTCCCAGAATCGAGCCGCGTTTGCTTGAGCACGCAGCAAGGGTTTGAGGAAATGTCACACACCCAGAATGAACGTCATCCGTTTCTGGATGACCTGGCGTCGGATGCAGAGCTTGTGAGTTCTGTGCTGCGTGAACCTGTCGTCGGACGCGATGCGATCAGGCTGGCGGTCAATACGGTCGGAACGTTTTACGCCTCCCAGACGCCTACGTTTCTTCAGACCGTGGGGTCGCGGCTTTTTCTCGAATACGAGGCCACCCTGAAGAGTGGCGAAAGCCTGAGTGCGACCGTGGTCGTCGACCACAACCCTGATGGTTCGGTGCCACGTGTCAGCGTGCGAATGAGCCCGCTTGGCTCGGTCCTGTCTCTCGCGGCCGATTTGCGGGAGGCGCTGTCGAAACAGTTGCCGACCCACGTTTTTCTTTGAACTGAACGCCCACAGGCCAGCGTAACCATCCGGGCGCGCGTGGCAGGTGGCTTTGAAAAGGAAGCTCATCATGGATATCAAGAACGCTACCGTCTTCATCACCGGCGCCAATCGCGGCCTGGGTTTGGCCTTTGCAAAAGAGGCGCGTCGCCGCGGCGCGGCGAAAATATATGCGGGCATGCGCAACACCAGCGGCTTCGACGAGCCGGGCATCGTTCCGGTCCGGATCGACGTGACCGACAAGGCGTCGATTGCCGCTGCTGCAGAACTGGCGGCAGATACCAATCTGCTGATCAACAATGCGGGCATCGCCGCTCTGATTGAGGGCCCCCTCTCGCCCGACGTCGAGACGCAATCAGCCCGCATCTTCGATACCAATTACTATGGCGTGGTGCGCGTCACGCAGGCCTTTGAGCAGACATTGTTGAACAAGCCACATGCCGGCATCATCAATGTGCTGTCCGACATCGTGTGGCTTCCGCGTCCGATTTTGACGCCCTATGCCGCGTCGAAGGCGGCGGCGTGGAGCTACACCAACCAGCTTCGCTTTCACCTGCATGAACGCGGCGTCCAGGTTCTCGGCCTGCATGTCGGCTTCGTGGACACCGACCTGACCAACGGCATCGACGTGCCAAAAGCCAATCCTGAGGACGTTGTTCGCCAGACCTACGATGCACTGCTGGCGGGCAAGAGCGAGATCATGGCCGACAAGGGAACGACGTTGCTGAAAAGCACGCTCGCGGCCGAGGTGCCCGGCTATATCACTCCACCGCCCGGTCTCTGAACACGGCGGTCGGCAAACAAGTATTCCCTCGGCGACATGCGAGGTGGATACGTCACAGGACTCCGAGTCTGTGATATCCGCTTTCATGAACAACGTAACAGGGCTCGTGTGTAGCGCGAGCCCACCGGTAACCGGTAGAAATTGAAAAGGGCAAACAGATGCTGTCGATCAACCAGCCTCTCGGAATCGATCAATGCAACTGCTTCGCCATGAGAAAGGCGAGCCGACAGATTTCCCGCTTCTATGATGATCACCTCGAGCCAACGGGCCTTCGCATTACGCAATTCCTCACTTTGGCTGCCCTCAACGAGGTGGAGAGCGTCGCGGTCAATGCGCTCGCCGAGCGGTTCGACATCGAACGAACAGCGATGGGCAAGATGGTGGGATTTCTGGAACGTGACGGCCTGGTCAAAATTCGACCCTCCCCCACGGATGGCCGAAGCCGCCTGATAGAAATCACCGAAGCGGGTCGCCGTCTTCACGGCGAAGCCTCCCCCCTCTGGCAGAAGGCTCAGCGACAGTTGGTGAAATTGAATGGCGCGGAAAATGTCGCCGCGCTGCGAGGCGTGTTGGAGGATCTGACGGTCGGTCAGCCGAAGGCAAATTCATCGAAGGACTAAAGGATTTCCGGGTTGAGGCCGGGTTCACGTCCACTCAAATCATGAGTTTACGGCGCGCTTCGCTGACAAGGGAAGCGTTTCTACCTGCTCAGCGGCTTGCTGCCCGCCGCCACATCGACGCGCCTACGCCGCTCCCTCATCCCCCGAATTCGCCAGGATCGCCATCAACAGCCCGGGAAACCGCGCTTCGATATCCGCCGCGCGCACCGCGTTCTGATGCTCGACACCCTTCTTGCTGGTCTGGATCAGGCCGGCCTCGCGCAGCACGCGAAAATGGTTCGACAAAGTGGACTTGGCGATGGTCGGGCATGGCGACGCCGCCGTGCAGGACAGGCAGCCGCTCTCCTGCAGCAAGCCCCGGACGATCTGCAGCCGAATGGGATCAGCCAGCGCCGAGAGCACGCCGGATAGCGTGATGTCCTTGGTCGCGGGGTGAACGAACTGAACCATGAAAAAAGATATAGGCGCCCCCTTGCACTGGTTCAATAGTTCCATACTTCCGAACTACCGAAGCATCCAAGAGGGATCACGACCATGACCAAGACATTCGAAGGCAAAGTTGCGCTGGTGACCGGCGGCTCCAAGGGCATCGGCGCTGAAATCGCCATCCAGCTCGCCGCCGGGGGCGCTGCCGTCGCCGTCAATTACGCATCGAGCAAGAAGGGCGCCGACGAGGTCGTCGCGAAGATCACCGCCAAGGGCGGCAAGGCAATCGCCGTGCACGGCAATCTCGCCGAGCCGGACGGCGCGAAATCCGTGGTGGCGGAGACCGTCAAGGTGTTCGGCCCGATCGACGTTCTCGTCAACAACGCAGGCGTCTACGAATTCGCGCCGCTCGAAAACATCACGCCGGAGCACTTTCACAGGCATTTCGATCTGAACGTGCTCGGTCTGCTGCTCGCCTCGCAGGAAGCGGCCAGACACTTCAACGCCAATGGCGGCAGCATCATCAACATCTCATCGGGCGTCTCGACCATCACCCCGCCGGGCTCGGCGGTCTACACCGCGACCAAGGCCTCGGTCGATGCGATCACATCGGTCCTGGCGAAGGAGCTTGCGCCGCGCAAGATCCGCGTCAACGCCGTCAATCCCGGCATGATCGCGACCGAGGGCGTGGTGTCAGCCGGCTTCCATGAAGGCGACATGCGCAAGTGGATTGAATCGGCGACGCCGATGGGGCGTATCGGCAAGGTCGAGGAGATCGCCTCCGTCGTGGCCTTCCTGGCTTCTGATGCCGCATCCTATGTGACCGGCGAAACGCTGCACGCCACCGGCGGATTCAGGTAACCCACGCGTTCTGCTCAACAGGCGATCCGACATATGTCGAAGGCGGTGCCATCAGCACCGCCTTCGCTCGTTATGCGAGGTCTGATCTCGCCTTGCCTCAATCATCATCCTCGCCGGCTGGCGGCATCGACGGTGTCTGCATGCGATCCACCGCTGATGGCTTCATGCGTTCGCGTGACGGCGCCTGCCCGTGCGCCATCCGAGCCTGATCGTTCTCCATCCGCGGATAGAACACATCATAACAGGCGCGGCTCAATCGCGGGCCAGCATTGCGCAGGCAGTTTTCCACCCGCCCCTCATCCGGCATCGCGGATGTACAGAGGCGAAACGCATCGGGCGTGCATGCTTCGCGCTGTGCGTCCGTGCCACTGCCCAAAGCCGCGGCGCTGGAACCCGCAATCAACGCCACGGCGGTCGTCAGGCTTGTCAGAGTGTTTGCCATCGGTCCTGTCCTTAGGAAGTTATGACAGGTGAAATTCTCGCCTGAGCGCTCGGTTCCTTGCCGGCCGCTCACATGCTGCTGAATGCAGGCTTAGGCGAAGGTGCGACAGAGCCGACAAAGGAAATCAGTGGGCGGCCTGCGTGGTTTCATCAATCTCGTCGGTCCACACCTTGAAACTCACCAGCGTGTTCGGCCCAAAAGTTTGCGTGATCGGCACATCCGCCGCATCACGGCCCTGTGCGATCAACACGCGACCGATGCGCGGAATGTTGTTGCGTGCGTCAAATGTATACCAACGACCACCGAGATAAGCTTCAAACCAGCCGGCGAAATCGCCGTCGGCCCACGGCTTCGGCATGCCGATGTCGCCGAGATAGCCGGTGCAGTAGCGCGCCGGAATATTCATGCAGCGGCAGAAGGTGATGGCCAGATGCGCATAGTCCCGGCACACGCCCTTGCCCTCGTTGTAAGCATCCCAAGCGGTCTTGGTGGCGCGTGCATGCTCGTAACCGAACTGGATATGGTTGTGCACGAAATCGCAGATTGCCTGCACGCGCACCCAGCCAGGCACAGTCTTCTCGAACAACTGCCACGCGATGTCCGACAGCCGATCCGTCTCGCAGTAACGGCTGCCAAGCAGATAGACGATCGTCTCGGCGGGCAGATCCTCTACTGTGTACTGCATGGCGGACGGCACGATGATATCCGGCTTGCCGCTATCGTTGACGATCCCGTCGGCTTTGAACGTGATGCGGCCCGGCGGCGCGACAATGCGGCTGCACCAGTTGCCGAAGCCATCGCGATACGGCGTGATCGGAACTGAGGGATTGATCGTGAGATAGTCGGGTACCACTACGTCGGAGGCACGCGTGAAATGCGTGCCCATCACGATCATCACAGGCGTCGGCTGCGGGAAATCATAGATCATCTCGTAGCCAACGCGGATCTTCATGCAAAACACCTCATCCTGGTAAGATCTCCGATTTCAAAGGCAACGCAAGCGTCGCACACCAGGCGACGATCTTGCGAGAAAACTCAGCGCAAGCCTCGGCCAGACCGTCGTCAATGTCGGATACATCCTCGAAATGGCAACGAAACGTCCGATAACAAGACAACAGAAGCGATATTCGGCGAAATACCGGATCGCGCAAAGAAATCGATAGCTAATGCCCATGAATAAGCGCACGCTAGCCTCATGCCAGATCTCAGCAGCGACATACGCGCGTGACGACGAGATCGCGCCGCGAGACCGTTACTTTTAAACACCCTTTCCAGTTGAAAGGCCTCGATCGATTGATCCCGGCGGGATCATATGAGGTCATCACCGATGAAGAGATGATCGAGGGACTGTCCTTCGCCAGCTATCGGCGCACGGCAACCATGATCATCGTGCCAGGCGCACCGCCCCATACGAGATCCATGGAAATGATCTCCATTGGCTCGCTTGAGCTGGCAGATGCGCAGCGCATCGACGCGAGCGCGCCATGACCGACACTCCCGTCGAGCTGGACAGCCGCCGCGGCTTGGCGGCACAGAAAGCCACCGACCTCAGGCGTAGTCTTGCCGAAGTCGAATCCAATGCCGCAGCACTGCGGGAGCGGCAGCAGGAACTTGAAGAGCAGCTCCTTACCGCGCCTGCCGCGACATGGCCGGAGGCCGCTGCCAAGGCACGTTATGTGCTCAATCTCTACGCTGCTTCCCTGAGTGTGCAGGATGCCCGCCACCGCGATCTGATCGCGATCGTGCTGGACGACTTCACGCGGCTCGCCGCCAACGATTGATCCCTATCATTACACAGGTCGCAGCGATCCTGCAGCAGCCAGCGCTCAACCGAAGGCATCCTTATGCGGAACCTCTTACACCGTCACGTTCAAGTCGCAGAATCTCTCCGTCTTGGCGTCGAGTCCGGCTGGTACAGCACCAAGATCAGCAGTACATTTGTCACAGGCCCACATCACACCGAGGCCGAATGCCTGCGCAGGATCGCAGAACTCACGCCAGTCGTACCGAAGCGCAAGCTCTGACGCTGGAGGACCATCATGGCGCTCACACACGGTGTTTTCCAAAGCTTCGAATATAATCGCATGGTCGTTCTGTTCTCGATGATGAACGACGCCACCGAAGTGGCCTGCGCGATCAGCACCAGCGCGATGGACGAGCTTGAAAAAGCAACACGCACCAAGCCCGAACAGCGCGAGGAGCAGTTCGCCCGGCTGCGCGATCGCATCGAGGCCTGCGCGGCACGCAAATTCGCGAATTCCGAATTTGAGGGCAGACCACCGGGCATCGTGCTCCGGAGCATCGATTTCCGGTAGCTTCTTCCGCGATTGAACCCTTCCTCCTCGCCGTGTGACCAACGCCTGTCACACGCGAGAGATCGAGCCATGCGCCACTTTCCAAGCCTGAACCGTTGCGCCATCCGCGTCCTGTTCGCTGCCATGCTGGCGAGCGCAGCAATGCCGATCGCGCAAGCTGCTGCTGACGATGCACAGCAATGTACCGATGCCTCCGGCGTTCTCGCGATCGCAGCCTGCGATCGCGCCATCGCCTCGGGCAATTACAGCGGACGCCGGCTTGCGGAACTGCACTTCAATCGCGCCTTCGAATATCACGAGCGGCACGAAAGCGGCCCTGCCATGGCCGCTTTCGACGAAGCTATCCGCCTGAATCCGGATTATGCCCGCGCCTATTTCATGCGCGGTAATCTCTGGCTCGCCCGCGGCGATAATGACCGCGCCATCAGCGACTTCAGCGTCGCACTGAATCTCGATCCCAACAACACCGATGCCTATGTCAATCGCGGTGTCGCCTGGTACGCCAAGGATGACAATGACCGGGCGATTGTCGACTACGACATGGCGATCCGTCTCAATCCGCAGGAAGGTGGCGCCTATAGCAATCGCGGCGGCGCCTGGCTGGTGAAGGGCGATCATGCGCGTGCCATCGCCGATTTCAGCGAAGCGATCCGGATTAATCCGAACGACCCCTGTCCGGTGTTCAATCGCGGCTTCGCCTTCAGCCTGAAGGGGGACAACGATCGCGCCATCGCTGACTACAGCGAGGCGATCCGCATCGCACCGACCTATGTGGCGGCGCTGACCAATCGTGGCGGCGTGTGGTCCGACAAGGGTGACAACGACCGCGCCATGGCCGATTTCAATGCGGCGCTGCGCATCAATCCGAAATACGCCAAGGCGCTCTATCTGCGCGGCATGACACGGCTTGAAATGGGCGACAACGCCGGCGGCGCAGCAGATGTCGCGAGTGCCCGAAAGATCGATCCGAAGGTCGGCTCATAGTGACTGAACACGCATCGCCTTCGTGGGCGACACGTCAGTCATATCGATCAGTCGAGCTTGGCGACTACGATGAGGCGCTTCACTTCGCCGTTGCGATAGGCCTGCAGGAACTTGTTGTAGTCCCGGAACGAGACGCAGCCGTTGGAATCGCCATTGGGGCCGAGCATGTAGGTATGCGCGAGCAGACCCGTGCGGCCATGAATCGCGCCCTCGCCGCCCACCGGCGTCAGGCGCAGCGCGGCCACGCCGTGGAACAGCGCCTCGCGCGGCTTCAGATCATAGATGTGCGGCGGCGTCACGCCGCGCATCTTCTCATGGGCATAAGCGGGATTGTCGAGACGGCTGCCGAGGCCGGAATGCGCTTCCAGCTTGGTGCCGTCGGGCATGTACACTTTACGCGCGGAGATGTCGTAGACCGCGGTGGTGCGATCGCTGAGGGTCGGCTCGTTGCTGGCGGCCGCATCGGTGCCGTTGGTCAGCACGCCGCCATCGGAGCCGGCATAAGCGAGCACAGGGCCTGACTGCGGGGCACTGCCGCCGAACAGTTTTTCAAAGACGTTGAAATTGCCGGACTTGGGCTGCGCGGCCAGCGCCAGCCGCGCCTTCTGCACCAGCGAGTCGTGGCCATAGGCGCCGCCCTTGGCCGCGCGCGCCTGTGCGGCCGGCTGTTGCGGTGCTTCAGCCACCTGCGGCGCGGGCGCCGTACGGGCATCGGAAGGCCGTGCAGCGGGCATCGGAATGCTGTCGACGAGCTGGCGCACCGTGGGCGCCGGCTGCATCAGCGCGACCTCCTGCGGCTTCGCAGCCGGTGCAGGGACCACAGCTTCAGAAGCCGGGGTGCGCTTGACGAAGCGCTCGGGCGCGGCGCCCATCGAATAGGTCGGGTCGAACCAGGCGACTTGGCGCTTCGGTTCGGGCTGTGCGGCCGCGAGCGGCGCATTGACGGCCGGCTCGAAACGCTCGGAGAAGGATGTGCGGTGTTCGGTGCGGGAGAAGCGGCTGTCGAAGCGCTCGGCGAAGGACGACTGGCCGACGCCTGCATCATCGCCCAGATTGGCGGAGACCATCGCAGGCTCAACGCCATTCTGGAAAAGCTTGCCGGCGAGCGTCCATCCACCGGTCAATGCGACGGCGGCAAGAGCTGCGCCGGTCACGAACATGCGTGAACTGGATTTCGGCACCTGGTGCGAGCCTCGGCGTGAGGATGCAGGATGGTTCAACGCACGTTTACTGCTGCTCATACGCCTGACGTCCGACACACATTTACTAAGCTCCCTGCCCGTTGTGCCGGACGAGACACACAGGTCTCGAAAAGCACCGCGCAGGGATGCGAAACGCCATTAAGGCGAGTTTTAGTTAAATGCGGATTAATTGGAGGTCCCCCACCGATGCCTACCTAAAGGCCTGCCAATCATGGCCTTTTTGAGTAAGTCACAGGACAAATTCGGGGAACCTGCGAGAGCTTCTGGGCTCTCGCAGGCCGGTCTCAGGCGCGCTGGGGTTTTGGGTCACGCCCGGCCCGAACTATTGGCGTGCTGTGATTAGGCCATTGGCCTAGCGTGGGGCTGGTGCGCGTGGAACCACATAGGTTTTGTGGTATTTAGGTAGTCGCAACGATCAATTTGTGCCGGCTTAGCCGCCAAATGATCACGACCTTAGTAGTTCAGCTTCGGATACCAGTCGGTGCCCCGCCCCTCCGGCGTGACGTCCAGAACCGTCCAGAGCGGCATCAGATCCGGCGCCCCGCGCGGATCCTGGCCGGGATCGGCCGTAGAGCCATCCATCTCGCCGCTCCAGAAATGGCGAATCTTGCCGCTGCGGCGGGTGAAGACATTGAAGGCCGCGTCATCGCCGCCGTCCTTGGTCAGCCCGTGATAGTCGCGGCTGAATTCGCCCGACGTATCCGAGAACAGCGGCAGGTAATGCCAGCCACGCTGCTTCTTGAAGGCAACCAGCCGCTCGATGGGCGAGCGCGCCACCACGGCCAGCGCCACGCGCTGAGTGATGTCAGGCACCTCGCCGTCCCATGCCGACAGCAGCGACGTGCACATCGGGCACGGCTTCTCGCGCTGCGGCCCATACATGTAGGAGTAGACGACGAGCGTCTGCTTGTCGCCGAACAGGCCCGCGAAATTCACGGGGCCCTTCTCGCCGATGAAGTCGTAGTCCCTGGTCACCTCGCCGCCATCCGGCAGCGCGCGACGCAGCTCCGCGACACGCTCGATCTGACGCCGCAATTCGATCTCCTCGACAAGCAACGCATTGCGTGCGTCGCGGTATTCACGGCTCTCATTGGGATAGCGAAAACTGGCCTTCTTCACGAGTTCGGCCGCAGGCGTCAGGCTGGAACCGGTCATGACATGATCCTCCCTTGGTGAATTTCAACGTGTTCCATCTGAAAGACGTTCCGGGACGGACCAATCCGACATGACGATCCGCAAGTTCATCATGCACAGCTTCGTGAACGGCCAGAACACGCATGACGGTCATTGACGCGCAATGCGCGGATGCCCATGAGTGCGCCATGCGCCTGTTTCATTTCAGCGAAGAGAACAACATCGAAGTCTTCATGCCGCGGCCGGTCAAGGTTGCGACGCCTCGCAATCAGGGACAGGAGTGGCTGAATGGCCCCCTCGTCTGGGCGATCGATGACTGGCATGCGCCGATGTATCTGTTCCCGCGCGACTGCCCGCGTATTTTTGTCTGGCCGACAGCGACAACGACTCCGGAATATCTCACGGCCTACAAGAAGATGACCGCCTGCCGCATGGTTGCGCATATCGAGCTCGGCTGGCTGGACAAGCTTTCTCAGACGACGATCTATCGCTACGAGCTTTCGCCTGACGGGTTCGAGGATCTCGGAGATGCAGGCGCGTGGGTGTCGCGCGCACCATCCATGCCGCTCAATGTCGAGCGGATCGACAATATCGAAAAGGCACTGGAGAATGCTGGCGTCGAGCTGCGCGTCCTACCGTCTCTGAAGACGCTGGCGCCCCTATGGGACACATCGCTCCACGTCAGCAGCATTCAGCTTCGCAATGCGTTGGATTGACCGATCAAGCTGCCTCAAACCAACAAGGATACCTAGACGTTCAGGAGCCGTAGGGTTGTAAAGCGTCTTCGCGACTTTCATCGCTCGTTGTCGCGATGTGTGACGGGTATCGCTTTGGCGATGCGCCGACGTTTTACCCATCTCGTAACGACCCATGCGCTCAAGCCGCAGTATCGGCCTTCGCACGGCGGTGACTGACCACGACGCGGTTACGACCCTCGCGTTTGGCTTCGTAAAGCGCGGCGTCGGCGGCCGCGAGCAGGTCGTCGCCCTTGGCGACGTGCACCGGCATCACTGCCAGACCGATCGACAGCGTGACGCCATCGAGCACTGCCGATGGTAGCGTCACCTGCATGCGATGCACGGCATCGAGCACCTGCTGTGCCCGCTGGGCCGCAACCTCGGCCGTGACGCCCGGCATCAGCATCAGGAACTCCTCGCCGCCGAAACGGCCGATGATATCCGAGGCGCGTGTCGTCTCGCGCAATATCTTGCCGAGGCCGCGCAGCACGGCATCGCCCGCCTCGTGACCGTGGCTGTCATTGATGCCCTTGAAGTGATCGATGTCGAGCATCGCCAGCGCCAGCGGCTTGCCGTCCTGATGGCTGCGCGCGGTCTCGCGCACCAGGGCATCTTCGAGGTAGCGGCGGTTATGGAGGTCCGTCAGCGGATCGCGCACCGCCTGCTGACGCAGCAGTTCGCGGAGTTCGAGATTGGCCATCGCCAGCGACACCTGTTCGGCCAGCATCGTCGCCAACTGATCCGCTCCCTCACCGAACACTGACGTGTGCTCGCGGTACAGCAGACCAAGCAGGTTGTTCTGTGCGATCAGCGGCTGACAAATGAAACCCGTACCGGTGACACCGCACGGACCGGCATGATTGCAGACCAGTCCCTGACTCGCCTCTGAAATCGGGAATGTCGTGCCACGACGCAGCGCCCAGCAGTCATCGACCGGAAACGACACCGCATCGGCCTGAAGTGCGCCCCAATGGGCGCCGCGCTGAACTGCGTTGCGCGCGTTATTCAGATAGTACAGTGCGCCTGCCTCCTCCGTGAACAGGTAGCCTGCATAGGTCTGAACCGCCGCAAAAATCTCTTCGCGCGACTGACACGACTGCAGCACACCCGAAAGTTCAGTGAGCAGGACGATTTCCTTGGCGCGAATTTCCGCCAGCTGCAGCGAGGTCGTCAGCCGTTCGTTGGCCTCCTCCATGGCCTGCGCATGGGCGCGCCGCTCCGCTTCGACAGCGAGTGCGTCGGTCTTGTCCTGGATCACCCAGAGGATATCGCCGGTAGCCAGCGGCTTGCCATAGGCATCGACCAGCAACGTGGAGCCGTCGCTGCGGCGCAGATGCAGTTCGACTTCCGTCGCCATGGCGCTGTCACGAATGCGATTCAACGCGGCATCGAACGCCTCCCCGTCCGCCTTCGTCGCAACGAGGTCATCGATCGTGTTGCCGGGAAGCGTATCGGAGCTGCGGCCGCAGAGTTCGGCGATCCGGCGATTGCCGCGCAGGATGCGATGGCCGGCCGTGAACAGGATGCCTGCCAGCGGATTGTCGACCAGCGCGCGCTGCTCGGCATCGAGCGTGCTGAGATTGCCGGACAACCGGCGCGACCTCATCGTGATCACCGCGAGCAGCATCATCAGGAGGCTGATGGCGCTGCCGCTGGCGAGCACGACATTTGGCACCGTATGGCTGACCTCGTAGGCCGAGCCGGGATTGGCGGTGAACAGCACGCGCCAGACGCGCTCGCCGACAACCAGCGAACGATCCGCCGAGATCCCTGCCGACATCACCATCTGCGTGACGAGACCGAGATTGGGCTCAAGGCTGTCATACATGAGGGTCGGAGTGATGGTCGCATCTTCCGGCTCGCCAATCATGACGCCTTCCTGCGTCGGCTTGGCATAACCGCGATCAACCACCTGGATATGCATCTGCTGCAGCGTGCGCGGATCGAGGATGCCGCGCATCAGGTCATTGGTACGATAGACCGATGCAACGAAACCGTGGAGCGCCGCGTTTCGCTGCGAGACAGTCTGCGTGGGTTCGCCGGCCCGGTAGATCGGCGCGCGGATGATGAAGCCGAGTCCGCCCGAGGTGTCCTGTACCAGCTTGACCGGCGGCGTCGCGACAATCCGGCCGGTCTCCGCCGAACGCCGCAGCGAATCCAGCTGCGCAGGATTGGCACCGGCATCGAAGCCCAGCGCGCTTTCGTTCCCACGCATCGGCTCGACGAATTCGACAATGTTGTAGATTGATCGCGGCCCCGGCGGACGCACGGCGAAATCCGGCTGTCCGGAATGCTCGATGCTCTTGTCGGCACGAACTTCGGCAACGAAGGCATCGAGTTGGTCCGGTGTCACATGACGCAGCGACTGCAAGGCCTGGAAGCCGGGATAGCGGCGGCCGAGATCGAGCACATCGATGTAGCGACGGAACTGGGCACGATCGACACGGCCGATCGAGGCGTACAAGCCCTGCATGCTGACCAATACTTCGGCGTGGGTGCGCAGCCGTTCGCTGATCGCATTGGAAATATCGACCGCGTCGGCAGCAAAGCGACGCTGCATATCGGCCGCGATCAGGCGTTCCGAAAATTCGCGAATGGCGAATGTCGCGGCGAGGCCGGCTCCGAGAATGGCTACTGCAACGAAAGTCGTCCGCCGCGCCTGTGGCGCCAGCAAGTCACGCAATGCCATGTCGAGTTCCCTGAACTGACCCGGCCCCCGGCTTCGGATCAAAGTACCTTGGTGCGTCATACCGACATCGGGATTTAGATTCTGTTGCACTGCCCACCTGCGAGCCACCTCAGTCACGCACACTTGACGACATCCTTAATCGCGGATAATTATTATCCACGATAGAGATGGAACAAAGCCATGAAGATGAGCGACGGGGTTGAGCAGGCGATCCACAGCGTGGCGATGCTCGCAGGCCTGCAACCGAACGGCGTGTTGTCCGCCGGCGCCCTCGCCGAGTTCCATGGCGTGTCCACCAGCTATCTCCTGAAACACCTGCAGGCGCTTTCGGGCGCCGGCCTGCTCATCGCGCAGCCCGGCCCGACCGGCGGCTATCGCCTTGCCCGGACGCCGGACCAGATCACCCTGCTCGATGTCGTCCTCGCCGTTGAGGGCGATGCCCCGGCCTTCCGCTGCAGTGAAATCCGCCAGCGCGGCCCCAATCCCCTGCCCGGCAAACCCACAGCGCCCTGCGGCATCAATGCCGCGATGCTACGAGCCGAACGCGTCTATCGCGACGAACTGGCCAAGGTGAGCATCGCCGACGTGCTCGGCGATCTCCGCGCCAAGGACACCGACGGCGCCATTGCCGCCCGTGGCTGCGCCTTCCTTGAACTCAACGAACGACGCCGTAACGCCAACTGAAACCTGAAACCGCACATAAGGAGAAGACCATGCAAGCCCGTCTCAACTTCGCCAAAGCCGCCCCCGATGCCTACAAAGCCGTCGCCGCCCTCGATAGTTATGTCGTCAAGGAGAGCGGCCTCGAGCCTGCAATCATCCACCTCATCAAGCTGCGTGCATCGATCATCAATGGCTGCGCCTTTTGCGTCGACATGCATGTGAAGGAATCCCGCCACGACGGCCTCAGCGAACAGTGGATCAACATGATGTCGGTCTGGCACGAGGCCACGGTCTACACGCCGCGCGAGCGCGCTTTGCTCGCCTGGGTAGATGCGATTACGCTGATTGCGCATACTCGCGCTCCCGACGCGGACTATGAAGGATTGCGGGCGCATTTCTCCGAAGAGGAGTGCTTCAAGATCACAACGGCGATCGCCGCCATCAATGTCTGGAATCGCCTCGCCGTCGGCTTCCGGCTCCCGCATCCCGTGGACAAGCCGAAGGCCGCCGCCTGAACGCACATCGCGGCAGGTCATGAACAAGCAGAAGGCCGGGTTGAAACTTCAACCCGGCCTTCTTGATGTCTGTCTGCCCGCCCAAGGCGTCGGGCGGTGTCGTGGAGCGATCAGAAGAGTTTCGCGCCTGACGCATCGACGACGCGTCCCCAGCGGGCGTAATCGTCCTTAATCGTCTTGGCGAAAGCCTGAGGCGTCGAGGTCGTGATGCTGAGGCCCTGCTTTTCAAGACGATCGCGCACATCCGGCAGAGCGCCGATGCGCACCACTTCGGCGTTCAGGCGATCGACAATGGCATCAGGCGTCCCTGCAGGCACGACGAGGCCGAACCAGGAGTCGACGACGAAATCAGACACGCCTGCTTCCGCCGGCGTCGGTACATCGGGAAGCTGCGCCGAGCGCTCGCGGCTGGTGACCACGAGACCCTTGACTTTGCCATCCCGGATCTGGGGCGCGAGCACCGTCAGCGTATCGAAAGACAGGTTCACCTGATTTCCGAGCAGCGCATTCACAGCGGGAGCGCTGCCCTTGAACGGCACATGAAGCAGATCCGTCTCGGTCAGGCTCTTGAACAGCTCGCCGCTCAGATGGCAGAGCGTGCCGGGTCCGCACGACGAGTAGGTGAATTTGCCGGGCTCACGTTTGGCCGCAGCGACGAGCTCCTTGACGCTCGACACCGGCGTATCGGGGCTGGCCGCGAGCACGTAAGGCACCGAGGTCAGCAACGAGACCGGCGTGAAGCTCTTGATCGGATCGAACGTGATGGTCTTGTTGATGTGCGGCAGGATTGTCAGCTGCCCTGCCGGCGCCAGCGACAGCGTGTAACCGTCGGGATCGGCCTTGGCGACAGCGTCGGCAGCAATAGCCGTACCGGCACCAGCCTTGTTCTCGACCACGATGGTCTGCTTCAGCGCCTCGCCGAGCTTGTCGGCATAGACGCGCGCCGTGATGTCCGCAGCGCCGCCCGGCGGAAACGGAACGATCAGCTTGATCGTCCGGCTCGGCCAGTTGTCAGCGAGGGCTCCCGTCGCACCGGAGACCAGCAGCACTGCCGCGAAAGCGCCTGAGAGGAAGCGAGAAGACATGACGGACCGCACGGTCGTATTCCTTATCATCGATGATGAGAGTGTTCTGCCGTGCCTCCCGCGAGGTTTCGCCGAGATTTCGCAATCATTTCAGCGATGTGGGAGCACGTTTGTTGCCACTGAAAATGTCATCGAGACGGGGTTCCGACAAGGAAACGGCTTTGCAAATGCAATGCAGAGGATGGTGGATTGCTGTCGCCGAACAAGTCCTTGTGAGAAGTTGCTTCTCTTGACTGAACTATTTGACGGCGGCGCCTTATGTTTTGATTGAAACATCGAAGTCGGAGGGCGTCATGACCGAGCTGAACCATTCGACCGAAAAGAGCCGCTATCTCAGCGCCCCGAAACGCCCGGACTTCACGCTGGACCAGGACTGGGGCTCCTATTCCGCCGCCGAGCATGATCGCTGGGACCGCCTGTTCGCCCGCGCGCAGACCGTCCTTAAAGGCCGGGCTTGCAACGAATACCTCGCTGCGCTGAACACGCTGCAGCTGTCCGAATCCGGCATTCCCGATCTGGAGAAACTGAGTTCACGTCTCAAGCCGCTGACGGGCTGGCAGGTCGTGCCGGTCGCCGAACTGGTGCCCGACGAGATCTTCTTCGATCATCTTGCCAATCGGCGCTTCCCGGCCGGCGCCTTCATCCGCCCCGAACACGAAATGGACTACCTGCAGGAGCCCGACATCTTCCACGACGTCTTCGGCCACGTTCCGCTATTGGCGAACCCGGTCTATGCCGACTTCATGGAGGCCTATGGAAAAGGCGGCCAGCGTGCGATGGCGCTCGGCCAGTTGAAAAACCTGGCACGATTGTACTGGTACACGGTGGAGTTTGGACTGATGAACAGCGCGAACGGGCTGCGCATCTTCGGCGCCGGTATTCTGTCGTCAGCAACAGAGTCCGTCTTCGCGCTGGAAGACGCCTCGCCGAACCGGATCACGTTCGACCTCGAACGCGTGATGCGGACGAACTACATCATCGATGATTTCCAGCAGAGCTATTTTGTCATCGAGAGCTTCGAGAAGCTGCTGCAGGACAGCTATCAGGATTTCGGCGCACTCTATGCCCGCCTGGCCAAGGCAGACGACATCGCGGCCGACGAAGTGACCCCTGAGGATCGCGTCATCAGCCGCGGGACGCTGGACTATTTCAAGCGCAAGCGCGCGTCAGCCATTCATTGACTGGATGCGGAATTTGGCCGGCGACGCGCCGAAGCGGCGACGGAAGCTGCGGTGGAAATAGGATAGTTCGTTGAAGCCGCAGGCGGCCGCGACTTCGCTGATCTTCAGGCTGCACTGCCGATCACCGGTCAGCATGCTGCGGGCCTTTTCAAGCCGGAGCTCCATGATGCGATCGGTGATGCTGAGGCCGGAGCCCTGCAGCAGGTCCTGGACGTAGCGGACGGACAGGCCGAGCTTCTCGGCGACCACCCGGGTTGAGAACTGCTGGTCAGCAAAGCTCTCATTGATCTGACTGATCACGCTGGCGATCCGCGCTCCGCGCAGGCCGCCGACCTCGGTGAGGTTCACGGGGTCCGGCTTTTCGATGCTGTGCACCTTGGCACGATCGGATCCAAAGTCGGAGTGGCTGCTGAATGCGAGATTTGTGTTTTCCATGTTCCCAATCACCGCCCATTTCAATGTGTGCGGAGATAGGTCGTCCGGACCCCTGACTTTGGTTCAACGTCGACGACGATAATTTATCATATTTCGAAACCATCGCAGTTGCATTGCGTCCCCGGTGGTGACCGGCAAGGCGTTGGCCGGTGGTCGCCGTGTGGTCCCATAATCGCGCTCCCCAGTAGTACTTCCAGGTGAGACCGAGCGGCGACAGCCGCTCACAATACGACGTCGAGCACGCGATCCTGCACAAAGGAAGCGCGTAGGACCACGACGAGAGCGGTATTTTTATACATGGTCGCTGCCGAAATGACGCGCGAAGCGGCCCCGATTCCTCGAAGGCCGCCAGCGCACCTGCAAGGAAACGACATGAAAAAGCTTCTCATCGGCACCATCGGCATCCTCAGCCTCGGCAATGCCGCCCTCGCCGCAGACGTGCCGGCTCGCGCCTATACCAAGGCCCCCGCCATCGATCCTGCCTATAACTGGACCGGCTTTTATGCCGGCGTTCATGCCGGCTACGGCCTCGGAAGCACCGAATTGCAGATCCTGAATATCCGGACCGACGGCGCGCTGGGCGGCATTCAGGCCGGCTACAATCAACAGATCGGCAACCTGCTGCTCGGCATCGAAGCCGACATCAGCTTTAGCGGGATCAAGGGCGATCGCACGGTGAGCGTCCTGAACCAGGCCACCCTGACCCAGACGTCGCAGATCAACTGGCTATCGACCGTGACCGGACGCGTTGGCTTCGCCAATGGCCGCTGGCTCACTTACGCCAAGGGCGGCTTCGCCTGGGCCAATGAAGATCACGGCTACGACGTCCAGGTTTCGGTGCCGGGGCCGGACAGGATCACACTGTCCGGCAGCGAGACGCGGCGGGGTTGGGTCGTCGGCACCGGCATGGAATACGCCCTCGCCAACAACTGGTCGCTGCGCGGCGAGTATGATTTCATCAGCTTCCCCGACCACGACTTCGACTTTAACGGCACGCGGGCCTCCACCGGGCCGGTCGTCTCCACGGCGTCGACCAAGCAGACGCTGCATCTCATCAAGATCGGCGCGAACTATCAGTTCGGTGCTCCGAATGAGGCCAAGCCGATCCCGCCGCTGCAATACGCACAGTCAGGATTCGACTGGACCGGGCTCTATCTCGGTGCCCAGGCTGGCTACGGATCGGGACGCGGCGACTGGCGCGACTACACGCCCGATGGGAAGTTCTCGATGACCGGTGGCTTCGGCGGCGGCCAGATTGGCGCCAATGTGCAGCTCGGCGTGATCGTCATGGGCGTCGAAGGCGAACTGGTCGGCGGCGATATCGGCGGCGGCACCCGCACCAACCTTGATAACAATCTCGACGTGCGCTCGCGCACCGAATGGCTTGCAATGGCCACCGCACGTATCGGCATGGTGACCAACGAGCGTTGGCTGACCTATCTCAAGGGCGGTGTCGCCGTCGCCGAGGATCGTCACGCCATATCACTGTCGGCGGGCCCGCAATATGCAAATCTCGACGGATCCCGCCTTCACACCGGTTACGTGGTCGGTGCCGGCGTGGAATACGCCTTCGCACCAAACTGGTCCGTCAAGGCGGAGTACAACTACATCGGCTTTGGCCATGACAAAGCGAGCCTCGAAGGCGTGATCAATGCCCCTCCGCTAGTCGGTTCTTATTATCTGAATGCCGATATTGCGCAGACCATGCAGCTCGGCAAGATCGGCGTGAACTATCACTTTGCGCCGTAAGCGCCGCAGCCGGCCACCATCGCGCCATCACGCGCATGGTGGTCGCGCCTCCTAGCGCGGCAACATCTCGGGTGGCGGCGATCGATCAAGCACGTCGCCTTTCGCGCCTTCCAGCAGGTTCAGCTCGACATTCTCCACGACCAGCGGGCCGCGTTTGCGCTTGAGGTCAGCCACTTTCTCGATATTCGCAAAAGCCGCCCGCCATTCCGGATTGGTCGCAGCATTTTGCTCACCCACCAGCAGAAGCTTGCCGGACAACTGCTCTGCACTAGGCTCCGGCATGTTCACCCAGCGAATGCGCTGGGTGCGCTGGAAGACGCAGGTCCCCTTCGGCAGATAGAAGGCCAGCCAGCCTGTGGTGCCGTAATCGGGCGCCACCACGCATGTAGCCCCGACACGGGCACGAATGGCTTCGATCTCGGCCGCCAGTTCGACGAAGCCCACGCCGATGCTGCGTACTGTCGCGTCACGCTTGTAGCCGGACAGCAGGCCCGTATTGGCCTGCACCACCAGTGCTGTGAACATCACGACGCCGGTCGGCCCCGCCCAGCGCAGGCAGAAATCCACCGTGCGCTGCTCGCGCGGCTTCCATTGCACGATAGTTGCCGCGACGGCAGCAATGATGGCCAGCGTCGGATAGACCGGCGCGAACCAGTTGGCCTCGACGCGACTGTGCAGCGCATGCCAGCCGAAATACAGCACGATGACCCAGAACATCGCATTCAACAGCACCCGCGCCGGCCACGCTCCGGGCTTGCGAACGGCCAGGGCATAGAGACCCATCATGCCAAGAATGAACACCAGCGGTGTGGCGAAGGCGAATTGGGTCGGGATCAGTTCAGCGATGAAGGCCGGATTGAAGTGGTCGATCCGGGCACGTCCGAGCTGCTTGATGAAGGATACCCAGCCGTGTTCGGCATTCCAGAACAGCACCGGCGAGAACACCGCGAGCGCGACGAGACCGCCGAGATAGGGCCATGGCGAGATCAGCCAGCGCCGCATCTTCGGCACAGCGACGAGCCAGATCAGAATCGCCGGCCCGAAAAACAGCGCGGTATATTTCGACAACAGCGCTACGCCGACGGCCAAGCCTACCGCGAGCCACCACGCCCCCTGCCCCGTCGCCAGCACCTGGGCGAGCGTCAGCAATACGAAGCTTGATGCGACCAGCACCGGCGCGTCCGGCGTGACAATCATCAACCCGACCGACGTGATCATGGTCGCGTTGAGCAGAATCACCGCCGTCGTCGCCACCCGCTGACCGCCGAACAGCAGTTCGGCCGTGCGATACACCGCCCAGCTCATCGGCAGCGCCAGCAGCACCGAGAACACGCGTACACCAAATTCGGTATCGCCCCCGATCATGGTGCCGAGCCGGATCACCACCGCGACCATCGGCGGGTGGTCGTAATAGCCGCCGGCCAGATGTTTTGACCACATCCAGTAGTAGGCTTCGTCGAAGGTCAACGGCGTCCAGGCGGCCGCCGCGAGCCGCAGCAGCACCAGGCCGATGACGACAGCCGCGGTGCCGCGAACCAGCCGCAGTTCCTGCGCGGTCATCTCGCGGTTACCGTTTCCGCCAGACGAACAGGCCAGACATTGCGTAGTTCCAGACCACGCCCATCAGCGCGCCGGCAGCGCCCGCCAGCCACCAGATCGGCTCCTGATCGAAGACCGACCAAGCCACGCCGACATTGGCGAGCAGACCCACGCTACAGACCACGTAGAAGATCAACAGACCGCGCAGGATGCCGAAGCCCTTCAGGCGCTGGTCGCGATAGGTCAGGAAATTGTTGAGCAGAAAGTTGCTGGTCATGGCACAGAGCGCGGCGATGGCCTGCGCCTCCGCGAATGGCGGATCGAAGACTTCAAGTGTGACGAACAGCACAGCGAAATGCACGAACAGGCCGATCGAGCCGACCAGCGCGAACAGCAGGAAGCGCAGCGACACGGTGTCGTTGGTCAGCTTCGCCAGCACGAGGCCCAGGAAATCCAGCGCCACCATGGAGTCGAGCTTGCTCTCGCCATGCAGGCGCGAGCCGAACGTGTAGGGCACTTCGATGACGCGCAGGTCGCCCCCGGCCGTCGCCACGACATCGAGCAGAATTTTGAAGCCCTGAGTGGAGAGTCTCGGTGCCAGTTGTTCAAAGCGATCGCGGCGGATCATGAAGAAGCCGCTCATCGGATCGGCGATCTCGACCTTCAGCACCCGCTGCGCCACAGCGGTCGCGAATTTGCTGGCGCCAAGCCGCTGCTGGTTGAAACTGTCGGCGCTGCCGCCCTCGATATAGCGGCTGCCGATCACCAGTTCGGCGGCGCCGCTTTCGATCAGACCGAGCATCTTGCCGAGCTGGGTCTCGTCGTGCTGCAAGTCTCCGTCGATCACTGCCGCACAGGGCGCGCTGGAGGCCAACATGCCCTCGATGCAGGCGCCGGACAGGCCACGCCGGCCGATGCGCCGGATACAGCGGACGCGCGAGTCGGCGCGCGCCAATTCGCGTACCGCGTCGGCCGTGCCGTCCGGCGAATTGTCGTCGACGAAAATGACTTCCCAGGAAATGCCGACCAGCGCCGCGTCCAGCCGCTGCACCAAGGTGGCGACATTGCCGCGCTCGTTGAAAGTGGGGACGACGACGGACAGCTGCAGCGGAGCGCCCGCCTGCAATATCTGTCCGGGCCCCGGTCTGATGGCTTCGTTCATGGCGCCAGCATATATCTGCCGCGCCGGACCATGCCAAGACAGACAAGGAACAGCGAGGCCTTAACAGGCGCCGGAACAAGCCATCAGAGGGGGAAAACGGCCAAAAGTGGCCCCAAAATGCCAACGACCCCGAACAACAGGCGCACGTACATCCGGCGCACCGCGTTATTCAAGGTCGTCCCGACGCCGGAGCTATGAAGCATCAACGTCGCCGTTGGAAACAAGATAGGGACGCTGGGGACATTCCGCAAGGGGTGCTCCCGGGACTGCTTCAACGCCACATTCCGGCCGCGAACACCGCATCCCGGCACCATTCTGTTACTGGCGAGCTATAGCCAGTCTTGCAGGTGCCCATTACCTTGTTCCGGTCAACAGCGGCGCGTTCGCGCGGTTTTCTCGAGGCGGAAGCCCCGCCTGAACCGCGCCACAATCGTCTCCGCGCGTGATAACCGGAGATGCCATGCGACGCTCGCTCGGACCATGCTTATTCGCTGTATCGCTGACGCTGGCATCCTTCGGCAGCAGCCATGTCATCGCGCAGACAATTGATACCGTCACAACGACGCTGCTGTCCGATTCGCGCGTCATGGCTGCGCTCGATGCCATCAAGGCCGACGACGCCCGCGCCCTGAAAGAGCAGATCCGGATCACCGAAATTCCCGCGCCTCCGTTCAAGGAGAATGTGCGCGGCAACTACATTCTGTCACGGTTTCAGGAGCTGGGCTTCAAGGACGCCGTGATCGACGCCGAGGGCAATGTGATCGCCCGGCGCAAGGGCACTCGGGGAACGCCGAAGCTGGTCATCTCCGCACATCAGGACACGGTCTTTCCCGAGGGGACCGACGTCACGGTGAAGGAAAAGGACGGCGTCTATCTGGCGCCGGGGATCGGCGACGATGCCCGCGGGCTCGCGGCCCTGTTGTCTTTGATGCAGACCCTCAACACGCAGCAGATCGCGACGGTCGGGGACGTCATGTTCGTCGCCAGCGTCGGCGAAGAAGAGCTGGGCAATCTGCGCGGCGTCAAAGCCCTGTTTCGCGGCAACAAGGACATCGATGGCTTCATCTCGATTGATGGGCTCGGCGTCACGCGGATCGTCAACCAGGGAACGGGAAGCCACCGCTACGAGATGATTTTCAAGGGTCCGGGCGGTCACAGTTTTCAGGAATTCGGCTTACCGAGCGCGACCCACGCGCTGGGCCGCGCAGTCGCGAAAATCTCGGAACTGCAGACACCCGCAGATCCGAAAACCACCTTCACGGTCGGAACGGTGAGTGGCGGCACATCCGTCAACGCCATCGCTGCCGAAGCACGCATGACGATCGACATGCGATCGAATTCGACCGAAGAACTGTTGAAACTCGAAGCGAGACTTCTCGATCAGGTGAAGGACGCAGTAGGTGAAGAAAACAAGCGCTGGGGATCGCACAAGATCACTGTCGAGATCAAACTGATTGGCGACCGCCCGGCGGGCGTTGTCGCAGAAGACTCTCCCCTCGTGCAGGCGACCGCGCGCGCCGTGACCGCGCTGACCCGCGCGCCCCATGTCACCTTTGCCGGTTCCAGCACGGACTCCAATCTCGCGATGTCGCTCGGCATTCCTGCGGTGACCATCGGCGGCGGCGGCCAGGGCGGTAACTGGCACTCCCGCAACGAATGGTACAAGCCCGTGGATGCGTATATCGGGCCGCAAAATGCACTGCTGACGATGCTGGTGCTGACCGGCGTCGAGGGCGTGACCAAGCCGGTGCTGCCGGCGCGGCACTGAATAACAAGGCGAATACTGAAAGGATCGGCCTCACAATGGTTGCGAAATCCGGACAAATCCGTATCGGCATCGGCGGCTGGACCTTCGAGCCGTGGCGCGGGACATTTTACCCGGAAAAGCTGACCCAGGCGAAGGAGCTTAGCTACGCCGCCTCCAAGCTGACATCCATCGAGATCAACGGCACCTATTATGGCTCGCAGAAGCCAGAGAGCTTTCGCAAATGGGCGAGCGAGGTGCCGGATGATTTCGTGTTCTCGCTGAAGGGCCCGCGCTTCGCCACCAACCGCAAGGTGCTTGCAGAAGCAGGCGACAGCGTGAAGCGCTTTTATGATTCCGGCGTGCTCGAACTCGGCGACAAGCTTGGCCCGGTGCTGTGGCAGTTCATGCCGACCAAGAAATTCGACGAGGCCGATTTCGGCGGCTTCCTCGAACTGCTGCCACGCGAACTGGATGGCCGCGCCCTGCGCCACGTGGTCGAGGTGCGGCATAACAGTTTCTGCACGCCGGCTTTCATCGCCCTGCTGCGCGAGCACAAGATCCCCGTGGTGTTCTCCGAACACGCGACCTATCCGGCGATCGCTGATGTCACCGCGGACTTCGTTTATCTGCGCCTCCAGAAGGGCGAGGATTCGATCCCGACCGCCTATCCGCCCAAGGCGCTTGATGCCTGGGTCAAGCGCTTTCAGGATTGGGCTAGCGGCGGCGAGCCCGGCGACCTGCCACGTGTCGGCGATGGCAAAGTGAAGAAGCAGCCGCGCGACGTGTTTGCCTACGTGATTCACGAGGCCAAGGTGCGCGCACCGCACGGCGCGATGGCGCTGATCGAACGTGTAAAGTAACGCCCGCGGGCGCTACTCAATCCAGCTTGATGCCGGCCTCGCGGATCAATTTCGTCCAGGTCGCGTGTTCGGAGGCGATGAAGGCGTCGAGCTTGTCGTCGGGCATATCCCACGGCTCACCGCCGCTCTTCTCGAAGCGCTCCTTCAGATCGGGCAACACCGCCCGAATATCCTGACGGAGTTTGGCGATCACCGCAGGCGGCGTTTTGGCCGGCACGAAAATGCCCAGCCATGAATCCACATCGAGACCCGGCACGCCCGCCTCAGCCATGGTCGGAACGTCAGGCGCCAGCGGACTCCGCTTCGACGACAGGACCGCGATGCCCCTCACCTGCCCCGTCTGCACATAAGGCAGCCCCGCAGCGATCGAGTCGAAGAACAGGTCGATGCGGCCTGCCAGCAGATCGGCGAAAGCAGGCGGAGATCCCCTGTAAGGCACCTCCTGCAGCTTGACGCCGGCAGACCTCATGAAGGCCGCGGCCACCAGTTGCTGGCCGGTCCCGACGCCGGCAGTCGCCACGGTGATCGACCCCGGCTTGTCCAACGCGGCAGCAACGATCTCCTTCGGCGACTGCTGCGGCAGATCCTTGCGGCCGACCATCACGTAGCCAAACTTGTAGACCAGCGCGACCGGCACGAAATCCTTGAGCGGATCATAAGCGAGCTTGGCGTAAAGCGCGGAGTTGAAGGCCATGTTGGAGAGGCCGCCAACCATCAGCGTATAGCCGTCTGCCTCGCTCTGGGCCGCAGCCTGCGTGCCCACGACGGTGCCTGCGCCTGGCTTGTTCTCCACGAAGAACGCCTGCCCCGTTCGCTTTGCCAGCGCGTCGGCGAGATGCCGTCCGACCAGATCGTAGCTGCCGCCGGGGGCAATCGGCACGATGATCCTAACCGGACGATCCGGATATGCGCCTTGCGCCAATACCGCAGAATGAAGGGATACAAGCGCGAGTGCCACCACGCCTAGAGCACCAACAATGCGAACCATTATTCCCCCGGTGATATCAGCCATTGAACTGGCGGAGTTTGTTGAGTTGACTATGTGTCATGTTGCAGATCGGAGCAACGCCTCGCGGCTGCCCGCGACATTGTGCCAATCATTTGCCGATCACCTGGATGCTCACATGGCCCGCAAGATACCCCGCCTCTTCACCGTCGGTTACGAGCAGACGCCCGCGAAAGCGGTGCTCGACGAATTGCAAAATGCCGGCGTCAAGCTGCTGGTCGATGTGCGTGCCGTCGCCGCGTCGCGGCGGCCGGGCTTCTCCAAGAACCAGCTCGCCGCCGGCCTAGACGAACGCGGCATCGGTTACATCCATCTGCGCGGGTTGGGCACGCCCAAAGACGGCCGCGAAGCTGCACGCAGCGGCAAGATCGCAGCGCTCGAGAAAATCTATATGGCTCATCTCAAGACACCGCAGGCACGGGAGGAAATGGATGAGCTGGCGGCGCTGGTGACGAAGTCCGGACCGGTCTGCATCCTCTGCTACGAGCGCGACCACGAACACTGCCATCGGCGCTGGATCGCCGAGATCATCGAGGAGCGCGAAGGCGCCAAGATTCAGAACCTGCTGCCGTCGCAGCTTTGAAGCCGCGGCAGCTCATCAGCAAAATTTCTCCCTCACCGAGTTATCCACACTGGACATCAGCCTATCCACAGAATAATCTACCTTAAGTTGCATTTTACGGTTGTGTTTCTGTTGCGTTGGGTGGGGGCTCGATGCGTTGGGGACTGGCGTTACGCGCATTATGCGTTGCGGCGGCCGCATACTCCTGCGGCTTGGTTTTAACTCGGGATGCCTCGGCTCAGGATGTCGGCGAGATCGATGCCGCGATCGAGCCGGCATCCGGCTCATCCAGCTTCTGGTCGCCTCTGTTGGACACGCGTATCAAAAAACGGCGCGCCTTCGATTTTCTCTCTGGAGGCATGCCAGACCGTCTGATGTATTTCGGTGGCGTCGACGCGTCGCATTGGAGCCTCGGTGCCTATGGTGGCCTGCAATGGGCCCCCACCGGCCTGAACAAGGATGGCTTCATCCTGCGCTTCTTTCTGTCGGAAAACCTCGAGCGCTATACGACAGGCACGCGCTCCGACTACACCCAGATCAGCCGCGCAGCGATCCTGCCGGGCTACCTCATCCGAAGCGGCAATCTGGAAGTTCAGCTATTGGCTGGCCTCGATATGGAAGCCGACTATTTCTACCACGATCAGCACCGCTCCCGGCTTCGTGCGATGCTCGGCGCGCGGGGCACGATGGATGTCTGGTGGGAGCCGACACGCGAGCTGATGCTGCAATATGCCCTCTCAGGCACGACCATCGACACCGGCTATACCACGCGTATTGCGGCCGGCTGGCGCCTGTTCGATTTGTTCTGGATCGGCCCGGAGGCCGCACTGTCGAACGACTATTTCAGCCAACAGACCCGGATCGGCGGCCATCTGACTGGCTTGCGCACCGGCTCCTACGAATGGTCGTTCGCCGCGGGACATGTGCGGGACAATTTCGAGCGCCAGGGAGTCTATGCGCGCTTCGGCATGGTCATGCGACCGCCTCGCGCGCCATTCTTCGAGAACTGACATCGACTGAATCACCCAGGATATCGGATCTCCTACAGTTTATCTTAACCGCTCAATCCAGCGTGCGACGGAAGCGGCTCACTGCGATGGTCATTGCCAGCAGCATCAGCGCAACCAGCGCGATTGCGTCGTAGCGGAGATTTTCCAGCGCCGCCCCCTTCAGCATGATGGCGCGGACGATCCGTATATAATGCGTCAGCGGCAGGCCCTCGCCGATATACTGCGCCCATACCGGCATGCCGGCGAATGGAAACATGAAGCCGGACAAAAGGATGCTGGGCAGGAAGAACATCATCGACAGCTGCATGGCCTGCAACTGGTTCTGCACGATGGTGGAGAACGTGTAGCCGATCGACAAGTTGGTGGTGATAAACAGCGTGCTCAGCAGCGCCAGCAGCAGCAAGCTACCCTGCACCGGCACGCCGAACAGCAGGACACCGATGCCGATGATCAGTGTCGCCTGGATGAATCCCACCAGCACGTAGGGCACGATCTTGCCTAGCATCACCTCCACCGGGGTGATCGGCATCGACAGCAGGTTTTCCATGGTACCGCGCTCGATCTCGCGGGTTACCGACAGCGCGGTGAAAATCAGCATCGTCATGGTCAGGATGGTGCCCACCAACCCAGGCACAATATTGAGCCGCGACGATGCAGCAGGATTGTAGCGCGCATGCGCCCGGATCTCGAACGGCAGCGATGGAGGATCGCCGACGAACAGGTCGTGCTGCAAGGCCGTCTGCATGAGGGTGCCGAGCGCGCCCAGTGCCGAGCCTGCCGCCACAGGATCGGTGGCATCGGCGGCGACCAGCAAAGCGGGACGGTCGCCACGCCGCACCGCTCGCTCGAAGCCGCGCGGGATCTCCACGCCAAACAGCACTTTACCCGACAGCAACAGGCTGTCGAACTCGGCCACCGAATGCACCTCGTGGGTAAAGTGAAAATACGAGGTGTTCTCCAGCGCCTTGAGAATCGAGCGGCCGAGATCGCTATCCTCCTGCAACAGCACCCCAGTCGGAAGGTGGCGCGGCGTGGTATTGATGGCATAGCCGAACAGCAAGAGCTGCATCACCGGGAGCATCACGATCATGGCGAATGAGACCCGGTCGCGACGTAGCTGAATGAACTCTTTCACCAGCATGGCGTAGCAGCGCCGCCAGAAGCCGAACGGCCGTTCTTTGACCTCCCGGTCCGGTCCCTCCACGGCGTTCACTGGAAGTTGTCCTTGGCGCGCGTCATCAGATCGATGAACACGTCCTCGAGCGACGGCGCGCCATGCTGCCAGTGCTGTCCCGACCGATCGCGATACGACGAAACGGTAGCTTCAAGGGCAGCATGATCGCGCCCGGAAACGTGTAGGCTGGTGCCGAACGGCGCCACCATGTCGACGCCGGGCTTGTCGGCGAGGTCGGCCGCAAGCCCATTGAGATCCGCGCCGGTAACAGTCCAGGTCGCCAGCGACGATGCCGCAATCACCTGTTCGACGGTGCCGTGCGCCAGCAAATGTCCATAGGCGATGTAAGCAATCTCATGGCAGCGCTCGGCCTCATCCATGTAATGGGTCGAGACCAGCACAGTCAGCCCCTGCGCGGCCAGCGCGTGAATTTCGTTCCAGAAGTCGCGCCGCGCTTTCGGATCGACGCCCGCGGTGGGCTCGTCGAGCAACAGCACTTGCGGATTCGGCAACGTGCAAGCACCCAGCGCCAGGCGCTGCTTCCAGCCGCCGGATAATTCCCCAGCGAGTTGCTCTTCGCGGCCACTCAGTCCGAGCCGCGCGATCATGTCACGCACCGCCTTGCGCGGATCGCGCACGCCATACAGCCTGGCTACGAATTCCAGATTTTCGCGCACGGACAAATCCTGATACAGACTGAAGCGCTGGGTCATGTAGCCAACCCGGCGCTTGATCTTGTCGGCATCGCGCAGGATATCGAAGCCAAGGCATGTGCCCGTTCCGCTGTCCGGCGTCAGCAGGCCACACAGCATGCGGATCGTGGTGGTCTTGCCGGAGCCGTTGGGACCGAGGAAGCCGTAGATGGTACCGCGCTTCACCTGCATCGACAGGTCATGCACCACCTCGCGGCCGTTGAACGACTTCGACAGGCCCTTCACTTCGATGGCAATGTCGGACGCGGCGATGGAGACCGCGGTCATCGCGACGTCGCCACGGGAATAGGCGCATGGGCGAACACGCTGACCGGCTGGCCAACACGAACGCTCGCCGGCTTGTTGGGCCGTGCCTGCACCAGATAGACGAGCTTGTTGCGTTCATCGAGACTGTAGATCACCGGCGGCGTATATTCCGCCGTGGTCGCGATGTAGTAGATCTTGGCCGTCAGATCCGCCGCGCAGTTGTCACAGGCGACGCGGACCTCGTCGCCGACGGCGAGCTTGGCCAGGTCGGTCTCCGGAACATAAAAGCGTATCTTCATATTGCCCGGCGGCAGGATCGACAGCACGGGCCGCTGCGCCGGCACCATCTCGCCCTCTCGGAAATAGATCTGCTGGATGGTACCGCTGATCGGCGCGAAGGCATTGCGCCGCGTCAGCCGCGTTTGCGAGGTGTTTACCCGTGCCTCGGCGACGCGCAGCGCCGACACTGCCGCGTCTAGATTGGCCTGGGTGCCGGAGCCGGTCTTACTGAGCGACTGGGCGCGATCAAAGGTCTGTTTTGCGTTGGCCAGTGTGGCGTTGTTCTGGTTGAGATCGGCCTGCTGCAGATCGTCGTCGACCGCATAGAGCGGAGCGCCGGCCTGCACCTCGTCGCCTTCGCGAATGTTGAGTTTGGTGACGCGCCCGGATTCGTCAGGGCTAACAAAGATCATGTCGGCCTCGACCCAGCCCTGATAGCCGGGGTCCCTGCGCTCGTTGCAACCGGCAAGGGCCAGCATCAATGCCAGTATGCTGAACAAACGGCAGGTCTTGTGCGGCGACATCATACCGTTCTCCGTTCGCCGAAGATCAGATCGATATGAGCCTGCAACATCGCCATGGCGTCGAGCGGCGCCAGCCGGGCAAACAACCCTTGCCAGATCACCGCGACCATGGCCGGAGCCACGAGAAGCTGCGGAAACTGCAGCAGCGCGGGATTGCGAATCTCGCCGCGCGCGATGCCGTATTCGATCATTTGCCGCATGCCAGCCATCCCCCGTTCCACCACTTCGCGGTAGTAGAATTCCGACAATGATGGAAAGCGCGCGCCCTCCGCTATGATCAGGCGCAAAATGTCGCCGCGCCGGGTTTGCACGACGTCGCGCACAAAGCTTTCGGCGAAGCCTTCCATCATGGCGCGGGCCGAGCCGCCCGCGACCGGCGGCGCGCTCATCCGGCTGATCAGCGGGCCGAGCGCGCTGCGCACCAGTTCCTGGAACAGCGCCTCCTTGTCAGTGAAGTAGAGATAGATCGTGCCCTTGGCGACGCCGGCGCGTTTCGCCACGTCGTCGAGCCGGGTGCCGGCAAAGCCGCGGGCAACGAATTCGTCGAGCCCGGCAGCGATAATCGCCGCCCGCCGCTCCTCCGCTTTGGCTTCGCGTTTCGATGGCGGCTTCGACGTGGCAAGTTTCGGTATTGCCGTTCTGGCTGGCTTGGCGACAGCCCCCTTCACGCCGCCTCGGCCAGTGGCCGCACGGGCTAATCGCACCGTCTTCGGTTTCGGTTCGGATGTGCTCATTAGTATAATATGACTGACCAGTCAGTCATATTCAAGACCTTTCGAACGATTCGGCAACCACACGCTTGGTGGCTAGGTGAGGTGCCGGACCACGCGTGGCGCTGTTGCATAGCCCCGTTCTTCGAGAAACTGATCGGGAAGCAGCTCAGCCGAGCCGCCAGATCGCCTGCGGCAGATCATAGCCGCGGATCGGCACATCGCCGAGCAGCTCCGCATCGCTGCAGGTGTCGCCCAGGGCGTCGCGTATGGAAGCAGAGATCAGTAATTGCGAGCCGAACTGTTTGTTGAGCGCCTCAAGCCGGGCCGCGAAATTCACGGTATCGCCGATGACTGTGTACTCCTTGCGGCGCGGGGAGCCAACGTTGCCGGCAATGACGGTGCCGATATGCAGCCCGATGCCAATACGCAGCGGCCATTCACTGCCCTGATTGCTTTTCTCGACAGCTATGAGCATCTCGCGTGCTGCCTGCACGGCGCAATGCGCCGCATTCGGATCCTCAATGGGCGCTCCGAACAGTGCGAGAAATCCGTCACCGAGAAATTTGTTCACGATCCCGGAATGTCGATCCAGTACATCGACCAGCAATGCAAACGTCGCGTCGAGCCTCTCCACCACCTGGCGCGGCGAATGCACACGGGTCGCCGCGGTGAAGTTACGGATATCGACGAACATCACCGCGACCTGACGCATCTCGGTTGTGGAGCTCGTTCCCGACGCCAGCAACTGTTCCACCACCTGCGGCGAGACATGCTGACCGAACAGATTGGTGACACGATCGCGCGCCGAAGTTGCCGCAATGCTCGCCTCGAACTGGCGACGGAGCTGCAAGCCGACCGCGCCTGCAAGAATACCGCAGAGCAGGACCATGGCGCTGCGGATGAGCTGAAACGCAAAATCCGGTGCGGGTTCCGAGGCGAATTGCACCGGATGATACAGCATGGCCATCGCGAGCATCTGGGCGGCCGCGACAAAGCCGGTAAACGTCGACAGCCAGAAATCGAGCCGAAGCGTGGATAGAATGATGAAGATGAAATAGGACAACGGCGCCGCAAATGCCAACGCCCCCGCCGGCCCCATCCAGCCCATATGGAGATGCAGTGCGGCCGTCGGAATGCTGGTCTCGATGAGCGCACTCAGATAGCGCCGCCCATGCGCAATATCCTGCCCTGCAGCGATGCGCTGATTGACCTTATAAAGAACGAAGAACTCGAACAGCAGCAGCGGGACCGTGATCATAAACGACGATGCGAGATCGAACTTGCCATTGGATATGCGCGCGAAGCTCGACGGCGCCAGCAGATAGGCAACGGACAGCGACAGCGTCACGATCACCACGGTAGCGATCACCGTCTTGACCCGCAGCCGCTCGGTCAACAGCATCTCGCGGCTCAGCGCCTTCCGAAACTCCCGAACGGACTGATCGGCGTCGGCGGGCTTCAAAAGTGTCCGGAAAAATTGAATCATTGCAGCAGTCTAGCCGCCGCAGGCGCATTGAACGAGATATTTGTCGGGGAGCTCTAGCCCTTGGCGTCGCAGGCCCAGGCGCGGATGACGCATTCCTTACCACCGTAGTCGTAGCATTTCTTGGTCGCTTGATTCAGCGAGCTGGAAATGCGCGGCGCCACCGCATAGCCATGCGCGCCGCAGGGATTCTTCATATCGACGGCGAAGGCCGCGCAGGCGCGCTTCATCGTCACCGTCGTGCATTCGCCTTTACACTGCTTTTTAGCGGCCGCCACCGCCGCCGCCTGCGCCGGATAGTCGAATGCCTGGCCATAGGCACCGCACTTGCCTACGGCGAGGGCACCAGCGGCTGAAGCCACATCCATGGCGCCCAAGCTCATCAACAAGGCAACGGCGAAAATCGCGCGACGACGCGCGGCAACAAACAGTGACAATTTCCCCTCCCCCGAGGCCGATCGCGGCAGACGCTACAGGGAGGGCGTTTCAACTTGGTGAACAAATGTGAAATGCGGCGGCCCGCCGCATCCGGGATGCTCAGCCGCTCCGCGCGTCTTCCAGCGCCTGCGGTGTATCGATATCAAGGAAGGCGCCGTGACCTTCCACCGCCACATCGGCAACGGCTTCAGCGTGCTTCATGATCAGATGCCGGGCGCCGATATCGCCGTCCAGCGTCATCAACTCATTGAAGAAGCGCCGAGACCACAACACGGGATTACCGCGACGGCCCTCACTCACAGGGACGACGATGAGGTTGCCGCGATCCGGCGCGAAGGTCTCGATCAGGCGGTCGATCAACTGGGCATCGATCAGCGGCATGTCGCCGAGACAGACCACAGCTCCATTGGCAGCGGCCGGGACTGCCGCGATACCGGCTTTCACCGAACTGGCAAGGCCATCGGCAAAATCAGGGTTGTAGACGAAGGTGACTTTGAGTCCGGCCAGCGCCTTCTCGACCTCCGGCGCCTGATGACCTGTCACCACCGTTACGCTCGACGCTTTCGATGCTATCGCCTGTTCGGCGACGATCCGGACCAATGCCTTGCCGCCCAGTTCGGCGAGCAGCTTGTTCGGCCCGCCCATCCGGGTCGAACGGCCGGCGGCCAGAATAACGGCGGCGACATTGCTGTTGCTATCGCTGCCGACGGCCACGCGTGGTTGCGGCCGGGTGACGATTTCCATCAGCAAACCGCCGACGCCCATGCCGGTGAGATCGACGCGGGTGACCTTGAGGCCAGCCAGCAGCCGCATCAGCACCCAGTCGAAACCGTTTTCCACCGGCGAGCGCGCACAGCCCGGTGCGCCGAGCACCGGCACGTTGCCGGCCCGGCCGATCAGAAGGAGGTTGCCGGGATCGACCGGCATGCCGAAATGTTCGATGGCGCCGCCGATCTGTTCGATCGCAGACGGAATGACGTCGCGGCGGTCGGCAATGGCCGAAGCCCCGAACACGATCACCAGTTCGGCGCCTAGCCCGAGCAGTTCCTTGATTGTCTTCGCCAGCACTTTCTCGTCGTGCGGCACGCGGCGCTCGGCGATGATCTTCGCACCGGCAGGCGCAAGGCGCTCTTCGGTCACGCGCAGCGTCTTGTCGATCACCTTCGGCGACAGCCCCGGCAACAGTGTCGAGACGATGCCGACTTTCTTGACCGTGTAAGGCGCGATCCGCATTGCGCCGCCCGCGGCAGCCTGGACGGCCGCGTCACGCAGCGTACCGGCGACGCCGAACGGGATCAGCTTGACGGTCGCGATCATCTCACCTTCGACCACTGGCTTGTAGGCCGCCAGCGTCGCAAAGGTGATCGCTTCATCGACTGCATTGATGCGATCGACGATGGTGCGATCGACGACCAGCACGCCCGGAGTCCCCGCAAACAGATTGGCGCGGCCCGTGAAGGCTCGCTCGACGTTGACGCCCTCGCCCGCCACCGCCTGCGCGATACTGGCCGCAGCGACATCCTCGGACACGTCGCCCTCTTCCAGGCGCACGACAACGACATCCTTGACGCCGGCGCTGGTCAGCGCAGCGACTTCATCGGGACCGATGGTCGTACCCTTCTTGAGAACGAGCGAACCCTGACGCAGCGTATGGACGGTCACGCCGCCGAGTGCATCCGCCGGACTGGCGGGACCGAACTTCATGCCGCAACCGCCTTCGCATCCCTGGGCATACGCAGCTCGGCCGTAATCTCCGCCATGATCGACACGGCAATTTCCGACGGCGACACGGCGCCAATGTTCAATCCGATCGGCGCCTTGATCCGCGCGAAGTCAGCCTCGCTGACGCCCTGCGCCTTCAGCCGGTCGCCGCGCTTGGCGTGGGTCTTTCGCGAGCCCAGCGCGCCGATATAGAAGCAGTTTTTCTCGAACGCATGCAGTAGCGCGGGATCGTCGATCTTCGGATCGTGGGTCACGGCGACGAAGGCCGTGTAGTGATCGATGTTGAGGCCCGGCAACGCCTCTTCCGGCCATTCGGCAATCAGTTTCACGTCCGGGAAACGCTCCGAGCTGGCAAAAGCCGTGCGCGGATCGACCACCGTCACATCATAATCCAGCGAGTGTGCCAGCGGCGCCAGCGCCTGGCTGATATGGACGGCACCGATGATCACGAGGCGTGCGGTGGGCGCGTAGACGTTCAGAAACAGCTTCTTGCCGTCCGCCTCGACCATCGCGCTCTTGCCCATGCGGAGCTGCTTTTCGAGCTCGGCATGCAGCGGATCACCGGCGAAATCCGCCGCCTTCACCAGGCGTTGTGTTCCATCGGATATATCGGTGATCAAAATAATGGGACGCCGGGCGGCGCGCTCAGCGTTCAGAGTGGCAAGTGTCTCGGCTTTCACGACTGCCCCACCTTCTCGACGAACACGCGGATCGTGCCGCCGCAGGACAGGCCGACATTCCAGGCGGTCTCGTCGGCCACACCGAATTCGAGCAATTTGGGCTCGCCACTCGCAATCACATCGAGCGCCTCGGTGACCACGGCGCCTTCGACGCAACCGCCAGAAACCGAGCCCAGGAAGGTGCCGTCGTCGTTGATGACGAGATTCGAGCCTGCGGGGCGCGGCGCCGAACCCCAGGTCTCAACTACGGTGGCCAGCGCCACACCGTGCCCGGCCTTCTGCCACGCCTCGGCGGCCTGCAGGATGTCTTCATCGCGATTGAGCATGGAAGCCTCTCTTAAGCTGCGGGCCGGATCAGGCTGCGGTGATGGACCGGGGGCGCCGATGACAGCGCCTTGATCAGTCCGTCGATCGAACTCAAATTATGCACCGGACGAAATTCGTCAACGTGCGGGAGCATCATTTTGATGCCCTGCGCCTTCGGTTCGAACCCGTCGAAGCGCAACAACGGGTTGAGCCATATCAGCCGCCGACAGGAGCGATGCAGCCGGTCCATCTCAAATGCCAGTTGCGAATCGGCCTCGCGCTCCAGTCCATCCGAGATCAGCAGGACGATGGCGCCCTGACCGAGTACGCGGCGTCCCCACAGCTTGTTGAAGTTGTGCAGCGACGCGGAAATACGCGTGCCGCCGGCCCAGTCTTCCACCGAGGCCGAACACGAGGCCAGCGCCTCGTCGGGATCGCGCGAGCGCAGCGCCCGCGTCACATTGGTCAGCCGGGTGCCGAACAGAAAAACCGAGACGCGCTTGCGGGCGTCCGTAATGGCATGAAGAAAGTGCAGGAACAGCCGGGTATATTCGCTCATCGAGCCGGAGATATCGAGCAACGCGACAATCGGCGCCGGCCTGTCGATCAGGCCCAGCCTGCGGATATCGATGATATCGCCGCCTGTGCGCAGGCTGCCGCGCAGTGTGCGCCGCAGATCGAGCCGCGCGCCGCGCTTGTCCGGCTGGGTGCGGCGTGTGCGCAGTTCAGCTTGCGGCAGCCGCATATTGGCGATGGCGCGCGTGACCTCGGCGATCTCCGCGGCGCTCATCTGCGCAAAATCCTTCTTCTGCAAAACCTCGCGGTCGGAGACCGACAGCCGGATCTCCTGTTCCTGCGGTGCCTCGCGCTCTTGGCCCTGCGCCGGTTGCGCCATCGCCTCCTGCACGCGGCGCGAGGCCGGCGGCGGCTTGCGCTTGGCATCGTCGGGCAGCGGCACCGAATCCAGCATCTGCTTCCACTCGTCGGCGGCACGGAAGAACAGATCGAAGGCCTGCGCGAATACCAGCGCATGCTCGTGGCGCTTGACGAAGATCGCTTCCAGCGTGGTGTACACGTCGGCGCGCTTGCCGATCTCGATCAACTGGATGGCATTGAGCGCATCGATCACCGCACCCGGCCCGACCGGAAGCCCGGCAGCGCGGAGCGCACGCGCGAAACCGATGACATTGTCTGCCATCTGGCCGGTCGGCGGATTGAGATGATCGATGGGCAATTCCAACTCCGTCGTTCCGGGGCGGACGCGCATCTTCGCGCGACCGAACCGCCACTGTCATTCCGGAGTCGAACGCGTCTTCGCGTTCGACCCCGGAATCTCGCGGTGTTTGACACGATCAACACACCGAGGTTCCGGATTCGACGCTAACGCCTCGCCCCGGAACGACGAGTGCGTGTCAATCGCTCGTCGCTTCCTTGATCACCTTCTGCAGTGCATCGCCCTGCATGCGCTGGATGTCGTCCTGATACTTCAACAGCGCGCCCAGCGTATCGCCCACCACCTGCGGCGTCAGCGAGCGGGCGTCGAGTTCAGTCAGCGCGGTCGCCCAGTCCAGTGTTTCGGCGACGCCCGGCGACTTGTAGAAATCCTGATCGCGTAGTGCCTGCACGAACTTCACCACCTGCTGCGAGAGTTTGGCGGAGATGCCCGGCACGCGCGACTTGACGATAGCGAGTTCGCGCTCGGCGGCGGGATAATCGACCCAGTGATACAGACAGCGCCGCTTCAACGCGTCGTGGATTTCGCGGGTGCGGTTCGACGTGACGATGACAATTGGCGGCGACGGCGCCTTCACCGTGCCGAGTTCGGGAATGGTCACCTGAAAGTCGCTGAGAATTTCGAGGAGATACGCCTCGAACGCCTCGTCTGCGCGATCAAGTTCGTCGATCAGCAAGACCGGCGCGCCATTCACGTCCGGCTCCAGCGCCTGCAGCAGCGGACGCTTGATCAAATAACGCTCGGCGAAGATGTCGCTGGAGAGCTGATCGCGATCGGTGTCGCCGGCGGCTTCCGCCAGCCGGATCGCGATCATCTGCGAGGCGCTGTTCCACTCATAGACAGCGGACGAGACATCGAGACCCTCATAGCACTGCAGCCGGATCAGCTTGCGGCCGAGCGCTGCAGACAACACCTTCGCGATCTCGGTCTTGCCGACGCCAGCCTCGCCTTCGAGAAACAGCGGTCGCCCCATTTTTAGCGACAGGTAAGCCACCGTCGCCAAAGACCGCTCGGCGAGATAGCCGCGCGATGTCAGCAGTTCCAGCATGCCATCGACGGAAGTGGGGAGCGCCGATGGCTTGGTCATGAGAGAACCGATCCGAGGAAGTGCGAGCCCGACAAATATCAGGCCCGGTTGTTGGCGGCTTCGACCGCACGCTTGGCCAGCACGCCGATCAGATGCGCGCGATATTCGGCGCTGCCATGGAGATCGCTGTTGAGGCCTTCGGCCGGCACCGTAAGCCCGTCCAGCGCCTTTGGCGAGAACCGCTTCTGCAATGCAGCCTCGAACGCCTCGACGCGGAACACGCCATCCGAGCCTGCACCGGTGACCGTAACGCGCACGCCCGACGGCAGCCGCGCCACGAACACACCGACCAGCGCATAGCGCGAGGCCTGGTTGCGGAACTTGATATAGGCTGCCTTCTTCGGCACCGGGAACGAGACCTTGGTGATGATCTCGTCGCTCTCCAGGGCAGTCGTGAACAGGCCCTGGAAGAACTCTTCCGGCTTCAGCTTGCGCTTGTTGGTGACGATGGTGGCGCCGAGCGCCATCACGGCTGCGGGATAGTCCGCGGTCGGATCGTTATTGGCGAGCGAACCACCGATGGTGCCCTTGTGGCGCACGGCAGGATCGCCGATCAGGCCGGCGAGTTCGGCCAGGGCGGGGATCGCTTCGCCGACGATCGGCGACGCCGCGACATTGGCATGCTTGGCGAGCGCGCCGATCACCAGCGAGCGGCCCTTCATCTCGATGCCGTCGACACCCTCGATATGCGAGAGATCGATGATGTGCGGCGGCGCGGCCAGACGCTGCTTCATGACCGGCACCAGCGTGTGACCGCCGGCGATCAGCTTGGCATCCTCGTTCTTGATGAGGAGATTGGCGGCCTGCCGCACGGTCGACGGACGGTGATATTTGAATTCGTACATGGGTGGGGATCCCTGATTCGCGGTGCGCGATTATCGTTGTGCGTCGTTATGCGAGATCGGACTTCGCCATCGCTTTGGCGCCGGCTGCGATCGACGCCACGATGTTCTGATAACCGGTGCAGCGACAGAGATTGCCTTCGAGTTCTTCGCGGATCACATGATCTTCGAGATCATGCCCCTTGCGATGCACAAGGTCCACCGCGGTCATGATCATGCCCGGGGTGCAGAAGCCGCACTGCAGACCGTGATGCTCGCGAAACGCTTCCTGCATCGGATGCAGCGGCGCGCCATCGGCGGCGAGACCTTCGATGGTCTTCACCTCGTGGCCATCAGCCATGACAGCGAGCGTGGTGCAGGACTTCACGGCCTTGCCGTCGAGATGCACAACACAGGCGCCGCATTGCGACGTGTCGCAACCCACATGGGTGCCGGTGAGCCGCAGATTCTCACGCAGAAACTGCACCAGCAATGTGCGCGGATCGATATTGCCGGTGACGGGATTGCCGTTCACGATCATCGAGATTTTGGCCATATGCACTCTCTTGGTCCGTACCGCCATTGCGTGGCTGAACGGTCATTAAAATCATTCCAAATGCATAATATGGCCCATCCCGGCAATGAGCAACCTCAAGTCGGGACGGTCTCTGATGCGTTTTTCCGCGGTATCAAGCACACTTGATCGCCGCTATCAGACGCCTCTGGCCTTAGCCTTGCACGGCCTTGGCGAAGTTCGCGAAGAACTCGTCGGCGATCTTCTTGGCCGAACCGTTGATGAGGCGCTGACCGAGCTGGGCCAGCTTGCCGCCGATCTGGGCTTCCACGTTGTAGGTCAGGAGCGTGCCGCCATCCTTGTCGGTCAGACCGACGACAGCGCCACCCTTGGCAAAGCCGGCCACGCCACCCTCGCCTTCACCGGTGATCTTGTAGCCGTTCGGCGGATCGAGATCGCTCAGCGTGACCTTGCCCTTGAAGCGGGCGGAAACCGGGCCGACCTTGATCTTGGCGGTGGCACGAAAGCCGCCTTCCTCGGTGGTCTCGAGCTCTTCGCAGCCCGGGATGCAGGCCTTCAGCACTGCGGGGTCGTTGAGCTTTCCCCACACCACTTCGCGGGGCGCGGCAAGCTGGACTTCACCGCTCATCGTCATGGCCATGGGTCTGTCTCCTGAATTTGTCGCCGTCCGAAATTAAGGCTGTGATCCCCGAGGGGAATAGACCGTCGATCCCAAGTAATGCACAGACGGCACAAAGGAAAGACCGGCCGGCGGAATGGATGCACTGCCTATTCGCAATGCAACAAGCGATAGCGGTAGGCCGTTTGCAGGGGATTGGCAGACTCTGCACGGAATGGTTAGGGTCCCGCACAAATGAGCACATCCCTATCCCCTCTGCTGGCGCCCCTGCTGTCGAGCCCCGCGATGCGCGCGGTCTGCGATGATACCGCCCATTTGCAGCATATGCTGGACTTCGAAGCCGCACTGGCGCGCGCCGAGGCCGCCACAGGGGTGATTCCAGCCAGGGCAGTGGCGGCCATCGAGGCCGCCTGTAAAGCCGATCAGTTCGATATGGCCGCCCTGGCCGATGCCGCCACGCGTTCCGGCAACCTCGCCATCCCGCTGGTCAAGACGCTCACTGCCAAAGTGGCGAAGGCCGATGCCGAGGCTGCGCGCTACGTGCATTGGGGCGCCACCAGCCAGGACGTCATCGACAGCGCCACCATGCTCGGCCTGCGCGCGGCCATCGACGCCCTGCTTGCGGATCTCGATCGCGCCGTCGCCGGCTTCGCAGCTCTTGCGGTCAAGCACCGCAACACCGCCGTGGTCGCCCGCACCTGGCTGCAGCACGCGCTGCCAATGCCATTCGGGCTGAAGCTCGCCGAATATGCTTCGGCACTGCACCGCTCGCGGCTGCGCCTCAAGCGATTGCGCGCCGAAGGTCTCGCACTGCAATTCGGCGGCGCCGCCGGCACGCTGGCCGCGCTCGGTGACAAGGGGCTCGTCATTGCCGAACAACTCGCCAAGGAATTGCAACTGCCCCTGCCCGATGCACCATGGCACACCCATCGCGACCGTATCGCCGAAGTGGCTTCCGTACTGGCGATCCTGTCCGGCTCATGCGGCAAGATCGCCCGCGATGTCTCGCTGATGATGCAGACCGATGTCGGCGAAGCGTTCGAACCGTCCGGTGAAGGCCGCGGCGGCTCGTCGACCATGCCGCACAAGCGCAATCCCGTGGCATCGGCCTCGGCACTTGGCGCCGCGACCATAGCCCCCAATCTCGCCGCCACGATCTTTGCAGCGCAGATCCAGGATCACGAACGCAGCGCCGGTCCATGGCACGCGGAATGGCCGACCCTCCCGACGCTGCTGCTGGTGACATCGGGCGCGCTAGCCGCAGTCGTCGATATTGCCGAAGGGCTCGAGGTCGATGCCGTCAGGATGCGCGCCAATCTCGACACCACGCACGGACTCATCATGGCGGAAGCCGTGACTTTTGCGCTGGCGGAAAAGCTCGGCAAGAGCGACGCGCATCATCTGGTCGAAGCCGCCACCAAGCGCGCCGTCGCCGAGAAGAAACATCTGCGCGATGTGCTCACCGCTGATCCCACGGTCAGCGCGCAACTGAGCGCTGCCGCCATCGCCCAACTATTCGAGCCGATGGATTATCAGGGCGTCTCGCAGGCCCTGATCGACCGCCTGCTCGCCTCACTCTCTTAAGAAGAAACTCGGGAGACACACCATGCCCATGATCGATGCCGACGGCTGCCTGCTGAATGTCTCCGTGGAGGGCCGCGACAGCGGGCCGACGCTGATGATGTCGAATTCGCTCGGCTGCACCATGGCGATGTGGGAGCCGCAGATGCCGGCGCTGACAAAGCTGTTTCGCGTGATCCGCTACGATCGCCGCGGCCATGGCAAGTCCGGCATGAACGGCCCGACCTCGATGGAGCGCTATGGCAAGGACGTGCTGGCGATCCTCGACGATCTCAACATCGACAAAGTGCACTGGTGCGGCCTTTCTATGGGCGGCATGGTCGGACAGTGGCTCGGAGCCAATGCGCCGGAGCGCTTCAACAAGATCGTTCTCGCCAATACCAGTTGCTACTATCCGGACCCGACCAACTGGCACAACCGCATCAAGGCCGTTCGTGAAGGCGGCCTCAGGGCTGTCGCCGATGCCGTCATCGGTGGTTGGCTGACCGCCGACTTCCGCGAGCGCGAGCCGGAGACCACGGCGAAGATGAAGGCCATGCTGCTGGCGTCCCCGGTCGAGGGCTATCTTGCTGCCTGCGAGGCGCTGAGCACGCTCGATCAGCGCGCGCTGCTGCCCAAGATCAAAAGCCCCACGCTGGTGATCGCCGGCCGTCAGGACAACGCCACGCCGGTTTCCGCTGGCGAACTCATCCGCAGCGGCATCCCCGGCGCCAGCATGACGCTGCTGGATGCAGCCCACATCTCCAATGTCGAGCAGCCGCATGCCTTCACCGAGGCCCTCGTCGGCTTCCTGACGCAGCGCTGAAGGGAGACCTGAGATGGACGAGCAACAGCGCGCCGAAAAAGGCACCGCAAAACGCCGCAAGGTTCTCGGCAATGCCTGGGTCGACAAATCGGCCGCCGGCAAGAATTCATTTAACGCCGATTTTCTGGATCTGATCAGCCGCTATGCCTGGGGCGAGATCTGGACGCGGCCGCATTTCGACGATCGCACACGACGTGTGCTGGTGATCGGAACGATGCTCGCGCTCGGTCAGTGGGACGAATTCCGCATGCATGTGCGTGCTGCCCTCACCGAAGGCGGCTTCACACCGGACGACATCAAGGAAATCCTGTTGCAGCAGGCGATCTATTGCGGCGTGCCGGCAGCCAATCACGCCACCAAGGAAGCCGGCGCGATTATCAAGGAGCTCGGGCTCCCGATCTAGCCCGCCGCGCTGTTTACGCGACCTTTCGCAAAGGTTGCGCGTCGTTGGCTGCCTTGCCTGGCTGCCCGGGGTCCAGCTCCTGCGCCGTCGCGCGGCGTAGCGGCGGCTCGATCGCCAGCAGCACTGCAGCGCCCAGCATCAGCAGCAGTTCGGTGATGTGCAATCGCATCGCGGCGATCTCGCCGACCTTCGATGCCATCACCATGCTGGCGAACGAGATTGCGCCGCCGATGCCAAGCGCCATCATCAACGCCTCGTCGCAGCCGCCCGTCTTGCGGATTTTCGGCCGCGTGATGAACACCAGAAATACCGTGAAGAACGCGACCACCGTCAGCTTGCCGACGGCGAGCAGCCACGCATAGCGCACCGTGCCCATGCTGGAAAATTGCATGTAGTCGCTGAGAAACAGCGCCAGCGAAATGTTAGGCCGCTCATAGAAGCCCTGGATCGGCGAGACCATGATCCGGAACGCAGAGATCGTCCAGGTCGGGATGAAATAGCAGGCGATCAGCGCACCCGTAAACGTGCTGATCCGCCAAGTCTGAAGCGTACCGGTCTGAAACGTACCAGTCTGAAATGTGCCAGCCGGGAGAGTTCCAACCGGGTGGGCTCCGGTCTGGTCTGCGCTGCTCTGATCCATGACGTCGTCCACCGCTCTGCCGGCGACTCGCAGGAGTCGCGCGCCTGCGCCGACGTAACGCCCGTTCAATCAGACGGACAACGTAAACCAATTGGTAACCTTAATTCGAGAACTGCCGGGATAACGGCGGAGGGGTTGCGATCAGGACTTGCCAAACGAAAAGCCCCGCCTTTTCGACGGGGCCTTCCACATGGGTCGCTGAATGACCCAAATCTCGATTAATGTCCGCCTGACGGCCTATCTCTGGCCCTGCCGGTGGTCCGGGTCCTGCTCATGGCCGGGTTTCATTCCACCGCCCTGCTGCTGGCCGGGCTTCTGGCCCTGCTGCCCCGGGCTCTGGCTCTGCTGCCCCGGGCTCTGGCTCTGCTGGCCTGGCTTCTGCTGACCTGGCTTTTGCTGGTTCTGATTGGACATTCTTCAATCTCCTTTGTTGAACCATTCAACGCGCGACAACGTGCAGCCCCGATCTTCGTTTCGGTTCCCGCGTGATAATTGCAAGGCCGTTGCGCGGCGCAACTGTGACACTGGAACAGCCGTAAATAAGGTGCAGATTTGTGTGCGCTGCGGCGCAATAGAGAGGACGCAAACCGCCGCGAAAAACAGCATGTACAGGCTACTTTAGCCGCACCGCCCCCTGTTGCCGCCTCCAATGGCCGCTGTTAGAAAACGATACAACGACGCAATGATCCGGCTGCCGGATCATGGTGGCGCCTCACTCGAATTCGGCAGCGCATGGATTATTTCGCCCAGCAACTGATCAACGGACTCGTGCTCGGCTCCATCTATGGCCTGATCGCGATCGGCTATACGATGGTCTACGGCATCGTCGGCATGATCAATTTCGCCCATGGCGACATCTTCATGATCGGCGGCTTCATTGCGCTGATCACCTTTCTCATTCTCGTCTCGATCGGCCTCACCGCAGTACCGGTGATCCTGCTGCTGGTGCTTCTGGTCTCAATGGCGATCACCTCGCTCTATGGCTGGACGATCGAGCGCATCGCCTATCGTCCGTTGCGCCATTCCTTCCGTCTCGCGCCAATGCTGTCAGCGATTGGCATGTCCTTCGTGCTGACCAATTTCTCGCAGGTCGCGCAGGGCGCCCGCGTCAAGCCCGTGCCGCCGATCATCACCGGCGGCTATACGTTGCATGAAGGCCCCGACGGTTTTGTGGTGCGCCTCTCCAACATCCAGATCATCGTGGTCATCACCACCATCGTGCTGCTGGCGCTGTTCACCTGGCTGGTCGCGCGCACACGCCTCGGCCGCGACATGCGCGCCTGCGAGCAGGACCAGACCATGGCGTCACTGCTCGGCGTCGATGTCGATCGCACCATCTCCATGACCTTCGTGATCGGCGCGGCACTCGCCGCCGTCGCGGGGATGATGTACCTGCTCTATTACGGCCTCGTGGATTTCTTCATGGGCTTCGTCGCCGGCATCAAGGCCTTCACCGCCGCCGTGCTCGGCGGCATCGGCTCGCTGCCCGGCGCCATGCTCGGCGGCTTGCTGATCGGCCTGATCGAGACATTGTGGGCCGCCTACTTCTCCACCGAATACAAGGACGTCGCCGCCTTTTCGATTCTGATCGTGGTGCTGATCTTCCTGCCGACCGGCCTGCTCGGCCGTCCCGAAGTCGAAAAAGTCTGACGGGATCCAAGTGGCAGCAAACGCATCACAAGCAAAGACTGCCCGCGGCCCGGACGCCGCATTCATCCTCAAGAAGGCCGTGATCTCCGCGCTGGTCGCGCTGGTGCTGTTCTCGCTGATGATCGGCATCCGAACCGAAGCCGGCTCCGACGGACAGCTGACCTGGTGGACCCGCTTCGGCGATCTTGCCGCCATGGTCGCCGTGGTGTTTGGGGGCAGTATCGTCATGGAGCTGCTGCGCCGCTGGTGGGGACCTGTGGGCACTGCGCGCGTGGTGCCGCCTTCGGCGACCAAGGCATTCTCCTTCGCCGGCCGTGCGCTGGTGCCGGCGCTGTTGATCTTCACCTTCCTTGTCCCGGTGATCTTCTACGACGAGCGCTACATCCTCGATCTCGGCATTCTCGTGCTGACTTACGTGATGCTCGGCTGGGGCCTCAACGTGGTTGTCGGCCTCGCCGGCCTGCTCGATCTCGGCTATGTCGCCTTCTATGCCGTCGGCGCCTATTCCTACGCGCTGCTGGCCACCAATTTCGGCCTGTCGTTCTGGATCTGCCTGCCGCTTGCCGGCATTCTCGCCGCGTTCTTCGGCGTGCTGCTCGGCTTTCCGGTCCTGCGGCTGCGCGGCGATTATCTCGCCATCGTTACATTGGCCTTTGGCGAGATCATCCGCCTCGTCATCATCAACTGGCAGACGCTCACCGGCGGCCCCAACGGCATCTCCGGCATTCCGCGTCCCACGATGTTCGGCATTCCGCTGACGCCTGGCGATGACGGCCTCGCTGCCCTCCTTCGCATCGAGTTCTCGCCGACCCACCGTATCGTCTTCCTGTTCTATCTGATCCTCGCCCTCGCACTGCTCACCAACTGGGTCACCATCCGCCTGCGCCGCCTGCCGATCGGGCGCGCCTGGGAAGCGCTGCGCGAAGACGAAGTTGCCTGCCGCGCGCTCGGTATCAACACAACGACGACGAAGCTCACCGCCTTCGCCACCGGCGCCATGTTCGGCGGCTTCGCCGGCGCGTTCTTTGCAACCCGTCAGGGTTTCATCAGCCCCGAATCCTTCACCTTCCATGAATCCGCACTGGTGCTGGCCATCGTCGTGCTCGGCGGCATGGGCTCGCAGCTCGGCGTGGCGCTCGCAGCGCTCGCGATGATCGGCGGTTTCGAACTGTTCCGCGGGCTCGAGCAATTCCGCATGCTGGTGTTCGGCGGCGCCATGGTGCTGCTGATGATCTGGCGCCCGCGCGGCCTGATCGGCCACCGCGCACCCACCGTCTTTCTCGAACGTAATACGGCCATCTCGTCCGACCTCGTCAAAGAGGGGCACGGATGAACATCAACGACATCCTCAGCGTTGAAAATCTGACGATGCGCTTCGGTGGCATCGTGGCCGTCAACGACCTCTCCTTCACGGCCGAACGCGGCAAGATCACTGCACTGATCGGCCCCAACGGCGCCGGCAAGACCACCGTCTTCAATTGCATTACCGGCTTCTACAAGCCGACATCCGGCGCCATCAAGCTGCGCCACAGCGACGGTGAGTGGCGGCTGGAGCGGCTGAACGATTTCCGCATCTCGAAGATCGCCAAGGTCGCGCGCACCTTCCAGAATATCCGGCTGTTTCCCGGGATGACCGCACTGGAAAACCTGATGGTGGCGCAGCACAACACGCTGATGCGCGCCTCGGGCTTCACGTTTCTCGGCCTGTTCGGCGTGCCCAGCTATCGCGCCGCGGAGAAAGCGGCGATCGATCTCGCGCGCTACTGGCTCGATCAGATCGGCCTTCTGGAGCGCGCTGACGATGCCGCCGGCAACCTGCCCTACGGCGACCAGCGTCGCCTCGAGATCGCGCGCGCGATGTGTACCGAACCGGCGCTGCTCTGCCTCGACGAGCCCGCCGCTGGCCTCAATGCGCGCGAGAGCGCGGCGCTCAATGAGCTGCTGCTGAAGATCCGCGCCGAGCATGGCACCTCGATCCTGCTCATCGAGCACGACATGTCGGTGGTGATGGAGATCTCCGACCATATCAACGTGCTCGATTATGGCGTGAAGATCGCCGACGGCACGCCGCAGCAGATCCGCGACAATCCCAAGGTGATCGCCGCCTATCTCGGCGCGGATGAAGAGGAAGCGATCGCGGTGATGGAGGGCGAGACGTGAGCACCGCTCCCATGCTCGCCATCACGGGCCTCCATGCATCCTATGGCAAGATCGAAGCGCTGAAAGGCGTCGACCTCGACATCAAGCATGGCGAGATCGTTGCGCTGATCGGCGCCAATGGTGCCGGCAAGTCGACGCTGATGATGACGATCTTCGGCAAGCCGCGCGCTCGCGCTGGCGCGATCATCTATGATGGCATTGATATCACCGGCCTGCCGACCCATGAGATCGCGCGGATGCGCATCGCGCAGTCGCCTGAGGGGCGCCGCATTTTCCCGCGTATGAGCGTCGCGGAAAATCTGCAGATGGGCGCCGACGTCAATGAGAGCACGCCGGCCGAACGCGCTGAAAGCCTCGACAAGGTGCTGACGCTGTTTCCGCGCCTCAGGGAGCGCATGACCCAGCGCGGCGGCACGCTGTCCGGCGGCGAGCAGCAGATGCTGGCCATCGGCCGCGCACTGATGAGCCGCCCGCGCCTGCTGCTGCTCGATGAACCGTCGCTCGGCCTCGCACCGCTGATCGCCAAGCAGATTTTCGACGCCATCCGCGTGCTCAACAAGCAGGACGGCCTGACGGTCCTGATCGTCGAGCAGAACGCCAATCACGCGCTGCGTCTGGCCCATCGCGGCTATGTCATGGTCAACGGGTTGGTCACCCTGTCGGGCACCGGCGCCGAATTGCTGAAAGCCCCGGAAATCCGCTCCGCCTATCTCGAAGGCGGCCGGCACGGCTGACGGATCGATATCCTTCATCACATGACGATCGAACACGTAGAGCGATGCAAACAATCGACACTATTCTGAAGGTAGAATGATGCGCCAATTGCGATTCCGTCGCGGCGTCGCGTTTGTTTGCATTCGAACGGAACACGGGGACTTCCTATGAAATTCATCAAACTCATCGGCCTGACGGCAGGTGCTTCGATTGCGCTGGCGTCCGTTGCACTGGCACAGGATATTCCTGTCGCCGTCGCATCATCCCTGACCGGCAGCGAATCGGCTTTCGGCCGCCAATTCAAGAATGGCGCCGAACTTGCCGTCGCCGATATCAACGCCGCCGGCGGTCTGTTGAACAAGAAACTGGCGCTACAGGTCGGCGATGATGCCTGCGATCCCAAGCAGGCGCGCTCGATCGCCGAGAAATTCGCCAGCGCGCGCATTCCGTTCGTCGCCGGTCACTATTGTTCGTCATCGTCGATCCCGGCGTCGGAAGCCTATGCCGATGGCAATGTGCTGCAGATCTCGCCGGGCTCGACCAATCCGCTGTTCACCGAACGCAAGCTCGCCAATGTGCTGCGCGTCTGCGGCCGCGACGATCAGCAGGGTTTTGTCGCCGGCGAGTACATAGCCAAGAACTACAAGGGCAAGAATATCGCGATCCTGAACGACAAGACGACCTATGGAAAAGGCCTCGCCGACGAAACCAGGAAGGCGCTGAACAAGGCCGGCGTCACCGAGAAGATGTTCGAGAGCTACAACAAGGGCGACAAGGATTTTAATGCGATCGTATCGCGCCTAAAGCGCGACAGTATCGATCTGGTCTACGTGGGCGGCTATCACCAGGAAGCCGGCCTCATCGTGCGCCAGATGCGCGACCAGGGCCTCAAGACGGTGCTGATGGCGGGCGACGCTATCAACGACAAGGAGTTCGCCTCGATTACCGGCCCGGCTGCGGAAGGCACGCTGTTCACCTTCGGCCCCGACCCGCGCAACAAGCCGACCGCCAAGGCGATCGTCGACCGCTTCAAGGCCAAGAACATCGACCCCGAGGGCTACACGCTCTACACCTATGCAGCATTCCAGGTCTGGTCGCAGGCCGTCGCCAAAGCCGGCACCACCGACACCAAGAAGGTGATGGACACAATCAAGGCCGGCGAATGGGACACCGTGCTCGGCAAGCTGGCCTTCGACGCCAAGGGCGACATCAAGGCCATCGACTACGTCGTCTACAAGTGGGACGCCAAGGGCGACTACGCCGAGCTGAAGCAGTAAGCCTGCAGAGCCGCACCTCTCCGTGCATAGCGAGAGGTGCGGCGACTGCCCATACCAGGGCGGCTTCGGCATCTTTTTTGGGCCGCCGGAACGGGCTCGCACAGCGAAAGCTCTTGCGACGACCTGCCGCAGCCGGACTCACAGGCTGGCTGTTTGCGGCCGAAAATTGCCGATGACTCGGCATCAAAATAAGTTGAGAATGATCCTATCGTTCGGGCGGCCGGATTGCGTTTGTGGCCGAAAACTCTTTGCGAGGATCATCCCCATGAAACCATTGAATGTGATCGGCCAGTTGACCGGGCTTGCCTTTGCCGTGTCGCTGCTTTCGACCGCAGCTTTTGCACAGGACATCAATGTCGCGGTCGCCGGCCCGATGACGGGCGGCGAATCCGCCTTCGGCCGCCAGATGAAGAACGGCGCCGACCAGGCTGTGGCCGATCTCAATGCCGCTGGCGGCGTGCTCGGCAAGAAACTGGCGCTGCAGGTCGGCGACGATTCCTGCGATCCCAAACAGGCCCGCTCCATCGCCGAGAAGCTCGCAAGCTCCAAGGTGCCGTTCGTTGCCGGCCATTTCTGCTCGTCGTCGTCGATCCCGGCCTCGGAAGCCTATGCCGACGGTAACGTGCTTCAGATCACGCCGGCGTCAACCAATCCGCTGTTCACCGAACGCAAGCTCGCCAATGTGCTGCGCGTCTGCGGCCGTGACGACCAGCAGGGCCTCGTTGCCGCCGACTACATCGCCAGGAACTTCAAGGGCAAGAACGTCGCGATCCTCAACGACAAGACCACTTACGGCAAGGGTCTCGCCGACGAGACCAAGAAGGCGCTGAACAAGGCAGGCTTCACCGAGAAGATGTTCGAGAGCTACACCAAGGGCGACAAGGATTTCAACTCGATCGTCTCACGCCTGAAGCGCGAAAATATCGATCTCGTTTACGTGGGTGGTTATCACCAGGAAGCTGGCCTGATCCTGCGCCAGATGCGCGACCAGGGCCTCAAGACCGTGCTGATGGCCGGTGACGCCATGAACGACAAGGAATTCGCCTCGATCACCGGCCCCGCGGCGGAAGGCACGCTGTTCACCTTCGGTCCCGACCCGCGCAACAAGCCGACCGCCAAGGCGATCGTCGAGAAGTTCAAGGCCAAGAACATCGATCCGGAAGGCTATACGCTCTACACCTATGCGGCGTTCCAGGTCTGGTCGCAGGCCGTCGCCAAAGCGGGCACGACCGATACCAAGAAGGTGATGGACGTGATCAAGGCCGGCGAATGGGACACCGTACTCGGCAAGATGGCGTTCGACGCAAAGGGCGACATCAAGGCGATCGACTATGTCGTCTACAAGTGGGACGCCAAGGGCAACTACGCGGAGATCAGCAACAAGGGGACGTGATTAGCTGTTGAAACGGCAGCGCTTCCTTAACCTCTCCCCGCTTGCGGGGAGAGGTTAAGAGAGAGCCGCTCACCCGAAATTCTGCAGCGCGGGAAACGTCTCCAGCAGCCAGATGCTGGCATTCGAGACGGCACCGGTAAGAAACGCGATGCCGGTGATCACCATCAGCACGCCCATGGCGCGCTCGACATGGACGAGGTGTTTCTTCATGCGCGCAAACACGCTGGAGAATTGCTCCACCATGAAGGCTGCGATCAGAAACGGAATGCCGAGGCCGAGGGAATAGACCGCGAGCAGCCCTGCGCCCTTGGTCACCGTTGCTTCTGCGGCCGCCACCGACAGGATCGCCGCAAGGATCGGACCGATGCACGGCGTCCAGCCAAACGCAAAAGCCAACCCCATCACATAGGCGCCCCACAGTCCCACGGGCCTGGGCATGCTCAGACGCCCCTCGCGCATCAGGAGACCGATCCGCGTCAGGCCAAGAAAATGCAGGCCCATCAAGATGATCAGGACGCCGGCGATAACCGACAGTTCCGCCGCATAGGCACGGACAACACTGCCGACCAGGCTGGCGCTGGCGCCGAGCGCCACGAACACCGTGGAGAAGCCCAGCACGAACATGCCGGCCGAGATCATCACCGCGCGCTTCGAGGCCGCTTCCTGCTCGTCATTGGCGACGTGCTCGATGGTCGCGCCCGTGAGATAAATCAGATAGGGCGGCACCAGCGGCAGCACGCAGGGCGACAGGAATGAGACAATGCCGGCAATCAATGCGGCGGGGATCGTGACATCGGAGATCATGCGGCTAGATGCACCGCTGACATGACGGGATGCAAGCGGGATGGATCAAATGCCCGCCACTTCCGGCTGTTGTGATCGCGCGTGATCGGTTGACCGGGGAGCCTTGCTGCGGTCTGGTCAGCCAAGAGGGAACCGCCATGAAGAACCTGCTCACCGATATCGCCGGCGTCCGCGTCGGCCACGCGGACGATGCGAAACTGGCCTCCGGCGTCACCGCCATCCTGTTCGACAGGCCGGCCGTGGCCTCTGTCGACATACGCGGCGGCGGACCGGGCACACGCGAGAGCGCCCTGCTCGATCCTGTCAACACCGTGGACGCCATCCACGGCCTCGCGCTGGCCGGCGGCTCGGCCTTCGGCCTCGAAGCCGGCGGCGGCGTGCAGGCCTGGCTCGCCGAACAGGGCCGCGGCTACCAGATCGGCAACGCCGTCATCCCCATCGTGCCAGGCGCGATCCTGTTCGACCTGCTCAATGGCGGCGACAAGGCCTGGGGCCGCTTTCCGCCCTATCGCGATCTCGGCTATGCCGCCGCTGCGGCAGCTAGCAATGACTTCAAGCTCGGCAGCGTCGGCGCAGGGCTCGGCGCCACGACAGTCAACTATAAAGGTGGCATCGGCTCGGCCTCTGCCGTCACGCCATCGGGCGTGCGCGTCGCCGCACTCGCGGCGGTCAATGCGGTCGGCAGCGTCACCATCGGCGATGGCCCGCACTTCTGGGCGACGTCCTTCGAAGTCGGCAATGAGTTCGGCGGACACGGGATGCCGAACACAATGAAACCCGAGATGCTGGAGATGCGCATCAAGGGCGGACCGGCGGTAACGTCGATCGAGAACACGACGCTCGCCGTGGTCGTCACCGATGCGATCCTGACCAAGGCGCAGGCACGGCGTCTCGCCATAATGGCGCAGACCGGATTTGCGCGCGCGATCTATCCGGTGCATGCGCCGCTTGATGGCGACATCGTGTTTGCGGCCGCGACGGGCGAGAAGCCGATCGATCCGCTGGTCGGTCTCACTGAACTCGGCATGGTTGCGGGCAATGTCATCGCCCGCGCCATCGCGCGCGGTGTGTATGAAGCGACAGCACTGCCCTTCGCCGGCGCACTCCCGGCATTTCGCGACCGGCACTAGATCATCGCAACGCAACCAATCGCGCCGGTAATTGTTTCTATCCAGGAGACATTCGGAGGATTGCGATGCCGTCGAGTGCAATTCGACATCTCGCTTACGATCCGGTGAGCCGCGAATTGCGCGTCACCTTCACCAGCGGTCGTCGGTATGCCTATGCGCAGGTGCCGCCGGAAGTTCACGCGGCCTTCAGCAGCGCGGCGTCACGCGGCGCGTTCTTCAATCACCGTATTCGTGATCGCTTCGCCTATCGCGAATTGACGCGTTCGGGATCCGAACGCAAATCAGGCGCTGATCGCCAGCGTCGACTTCATGTTTGAGATCAGCTGCGCCTGACGCGCGATCATCTTTTCAACCGCATAATAGGACGAGCTTGCGGTCGATGTCGTAGATGACGCTGGCACGGCCGAGGTCGACGTCACCGTCGACCCGTCGGCATATGTGATCGATGTCGTGGTGCTGCCATCCGCATTCACCGTGGTCGATGTGGTCGAGCCGGTGGTATCGGACCCGCCACCAGCGCCACCGCCCATACCGCCGCCACCGGCGTGATGTCCCTTGCCGGAGCCCTTCAGCGCCGAGCTCAGTTCGTCCTGGCTGACCGATCCGTCGCCATCCTTGTCGAGCTTGGCGAACACCTTGTCGGCATTCTCCACATTGGTGCCACCGGCGCCGAGCTTGTCCTCGAATTCCGCCTTGCTGATCCCGCCGCTGCCGTCGCCGTCGAGCTGCGCAAACAGGCTCTTCAGCGCGTCCGACCGGCTCTTCGAAGACGACGAGACCGACTGGCTCTGCGCATCCAGCAGCGCGCTCATGGTGCTGGCCGAGATTGAGGTCGAGGATGACGAACTCGTGCTCGATGTCGAACCCGACGAACTGGTCTGCGACGTCGTGTTGGAGACATTGAAGAGGCTCGCCGCCGATTGCGTGAAGCCGGTGGTCGGCTTCGATGCAGTCGTCTTCGACTTCGACGTGAGCGCCTGCAGCGCATCCAGTGCAGACGAGGCAAGACCGAGGGCCTGCAACATCGCGTGTCTCCTGCTCATGCCGCATCCGCGGCGGAATTCCCTGCAAGGATTTCAGCAAGCCGCGTGCCAGCAAAAAAACATCGAAAAAACAACGCCCGACATCCAAGGCCGCATCCATATGCCTCGGCAAATCATGCCGCCGCGGCAGAACTTGCCGACAAACGGCGGGGATGGCGCTATGCTGCCCGCAGCGTTGCCGTGATGCGTCACGCATGTTACCCGACCGCTTTGTCACTCTGACGTGCCCAGGAAAACCCGATGTCCCAGAGCTTCACGCCCCGCCCGCTGGTGATCGCCCCGTCCATTCTGGCGGCCGATTTCGCCAAGCTTGGCGAAGAGGTCCGTGCGGTCGATACCGCCGGTGCCGACTGGATGCATCTCGACGTGATGGACGGCCATTTCGTGCCGAACATTTCCTACGGCCCCGACGTCATCAAGGCGATGCGCCCGCACACGACAAAGATCTTCGACGCGCATCTGATGATCGCACCATGCGATCCCTATCTCGAAGCCTTCGCCAAGGCCGGCTGCGATCACATCACCGTTCATGCCGAGGCGGGTCCGCATCTGCATCGCTCGCTGCAGGCGATCCGCAACCTCGGCAAGAAGGCCGGCGTCTCACTCAATCCCGGCACGCCCATCTCGGCCATCGAATATGTAATCGACCTCGTCGATCTCGTGCTGGTGATGTCGGTCAATCCCGGCTTCGGCGGTCAGGCCTTCATTCCGTCCGCGCTCGGCAAGATCTCGGACCTGCGCGCCATGACGGCGGGTCGGCCGATCGACATCGAAGTCGATGGCGGTGTGTCCGCTGCAGTGGCCGGGCAACTCGCCGCAGCAGGTGCCAATGCGTTCGTCGCCGGCTCGGCCGTGTTCAAGGGCGGCACGGTGGAGAGCTACAAGGCGAATATCGACGGCATCCGCGCGGCAGCGGCGAATGCCCGCGGCGAGATGGTTTAAAGTCTCCTCGCCCGCGTGAACTTTCGGTCGCCATGCGCGACCAACGCCCATGACACATCCATGGATCATGGGCGCGCGGCGCGCCTTCGCTATCGCTCTGCTTCCCATCGCCCTGCTGAGCACTGCTCACGCCGGCGACGCGGCGGCGCGAAAAGTCATCGGCTTCTCGCCGGACGGCGCGCATTTCGCTTTCGAGCAATATACCCAACTCTATGACGCCACCGAGATCGTCGCCGACATTCAGGTGATCGACACAAGCAAGGACGATTTCGTCAAGGGCTCGCCCTTCTCCATCCGCACCAAAGACGATGACGAGCGCGAGGTCGATGCCGTGCGCGCCGAACTGATGGCGAAGGCAAAGCCGCTGCTCGACAAGCTCGTGGTCACGGAGCCCGGCACACGCTTCGCCGGCAAGCCATCGATGGATCTCGACGAGATCGGCATCTATCAGATGGACCCGAAGCCGCTTGCCACCACGCAATCCATCGCTTTGCCCGATGGTCGCAAGCTGACACTCACTTTATCCGATCAGGCGCTCGGCAAGGCATCCTGCTACGGCGCAGGCGGCCGCGGCACCTATGGGAGCGTCATCGTCACCGGCGTGAAACTGCAACTGAGCATCGATAGCGCCGCGCCCATCACCCTGCAGCAGGACAAGCAACTGCCGAAACGCCGCCGCTGCGTGACGGCTTACGGTATCGCAGAGGCCTATCATCACCAGGCCAAGGACGGCACGCAGTCGCTGGCGGTATTGGTGGAGACCGTGGACGCGCATGAATTCCACGCGGGGCCGAACCGGCGGTTCATGGCGGTAACGACGAAACTGCCGAAGCTTTAGGGTATCGGCCAACGAATTGGATGGCGACGTCTTGGCGGCGGTGGCAGCCGAACTCGCAGGGCGGGACGGCAAAAAGCAACAAGGCGAATATCGACGAGATCAGGAGCGCGGCGACGAAAGCACGCGAGGAGACGTAGCCTGAAGACGAGGACTCAGATAGCGAGCCTCATGCAATCCCATGAGGTCACCGTGCATATCCGTCTGCTCTCGTTCCTTGCTATCTTTGTTTGCCTGACCGGCTCCGCTGCCTTCGCTGCCGCTTTGCCGGTCGATGACCCCGATCGCTTCGCGAATGAAACCTTTACACTCATCAGCCAGAACAAATTCCACGACGCCGCGCACAAAATTGCAGAAACGGTCGGGGAACCTAAATTTGAAAAGCAGATGGAGCGTGGGCTGAAGGCAATCGAGGGCAGGAAATTCGACTTCGGCAAAAAGGTCTACGACAAGGAATACAACGGAGCCCTGCGCCAGATCATCTATGTCTCCTACTTTGAAAAAACCGGATTCATCTACTTTCGCTTTACGTATAAAATGACCAGCAGGGGCTGGTTTCTCACCGACTTCCTGTTCAAGGACGGTGGATCAGGCCTCTTCCCGAAAGGCTTCATCGAAGAGCCGTCGTAAAGTCTCACGAACGAGCGTAGCCCGGAACGAAGCGACCTGCGGGATTACTGTCACGGAACGCCCCCGTCTTGCCGAACTGATGCGGTGACGGCCTGAACGAGACGGCTGCCAGAGGGGTAAATTCCGCAGGAAAATCAGTCCTCCGGACGCTTCTGAGGTGGTTTCCCCCGCCCCGATCTGCTAAAGCGCGGCGTAACCCCTGACATTGCAGAGACGCCGATGATCCCGCGCTATACCCGTCCCGAAATGGCCTCCATCTGGGAGCCGCAGACCCGCTTCAAGATCTGGTTCGAGATCGAGGCGCATGCCGCCGATGCGCTGGCGGAACTGGGCACCATTCCGAAGGATGCGGCGAAGACGATCTGGGCCAAGGCCAAGGACGCCACCTTCAATGTGGAGCGCATCGACGAGATCGAGCGCGAGACCAAGCATGACGTGATCGCGTTCCTGACACATCTGGCCGAGATCGTCGGCCCGGAAGCGCGTTTCGTGCATCAGGGCATGACCTCGTCGGACGTGCTCGACACCTGCCTCAACGTTCAGCTCACGCGCTGCGCTGATATCCTGATCGCTGATATCGATCGCCTGCTCGCCGCGCTGAAAACCCGCGCGTTCGAGCACAAGATGACGCCGACCATCGGCCGCTCCCACGGCATCCATGCCGAGCCGGTCACGTTCGGCCTCAAGCTCGCTTATGCCTATGCCGAATTCACCCGCAACCGCGAGCGTCTCGTCGCCGCGCGCAAGGAAGTCGCGACCTGCGCGATCTCCGGCGCCGTCGGCACCTTTGCGCAGATCGATCCGCGCGTTGAAGAACATGTCGCCAAGGCCATGGGCCTCGTGCCGGAGCCGATCTCGACCCAGGTGATCCCGCGTGACCGCCACGCGATGTTCTTCGCGACGCTCGGCGTCATCGCCTCGTCGATGGAGCGTCTTGCCGTCGAGATCCGCCACATGCAGCGCACCGAAGTGCTGGAAGCCGAGGAGTTCTTCTCGGAAGGCCAGAAGGGCTCGTCGGCGATGCCGCACAAGCGTAACCCGGTGCTCACCGAGAACATCACCGGCCTGTCGCGCATGGTGCGCGCCTATGTGACGCCGGCGCTGGAAAACGTCGTGCTGTGGCACGAGCGCGATATCTCGCACTCCTCCGCCGAGCGCATGTTCGGCCCGGACGCCACCGTGACGCTCGACTTTGCGCTCAACCGCATGGCCGGTGTGATCGAGAAGCTCCTGGTCTATCCCGCCAACATGCAGAAGAATCTCGACCGTCTCGGCGGCCTCGTGCATTCGCAGCGCGTACTGATCGCGCTGACGCAGAAGGGCGCATCGCGCGAGGACAGCTACAAGATGGTCCAGCGCAACGCCATGCCGGTCTGGCGCGGCGAAGGCGACTTCCAGACGCTGCTGAAGAACGATCCCGAGGTGAAGAAGTATCTCACCGACGACGAGATCGCCGAGAAGTTCGACCTCGGCTATCACCTCAAGCATGTGGACACGATCTTCAAGCGCGTGTTTGGCGCAAGCTGATCGAACGATGAGCCGCGTCGCCGCCGTATGCCTGCGGCGCGGCCATCACTTCAGCAAGACACCCAGCTTAAGCATTCGCCTGCTCGCCGGCCTCGGCGTCGAAGGCGACGGCCATATGGGCGCATTGGTGCAGCACCGCTACGACCGCCACCGCGATCCCGCCAGGCCGAACCTGCGCCAGGTGCATCTGATCCCGTCCGAGCTGTTCGACGAATTGCGCGCCAAGGACTTCACGATCCAGCCCGGCGACCTCGGCGAGAACATCACCACATCGGGGATCGACCTCGCAACACTGCCGACCGGCACGCGGCTGCAACTCGGCGCGAGTGCCGTGATCGAACTGACCGGCCTGCGTGAGCCCTGTGTGCTGATGGATCGCTTTCAGCAGGGATTGAAGGCTGCGACGCAAGATCGCGACGCGGACGGCCGCGCCGTCCACAAAGCCGGCGTGATGGCGATCGTGGTGTCGGATGGCGAGGTGGCGGCGGGTGATGAGATCGGCGTCGAGCTGCCTAACGGCACGCCGCAGCCTTTGGAACCAGTGTAGCAACCACGAGCGCGGTGCGCTCCCTGTCCCCCGCTCTGCGCGGGGAGAGGTAAGAAGCGTCCCTTCCCGAAAAAGCCCGAATGCCCCTGTCTTGATTGCCGGACCCGCAGCAACCCCGCAGTAACCATCCTCCCCTAGGCTCTGATGATGCCCACGCGTCCCACCATCCTTGTGTTCGACTCCGGTCTCGGCGGCCTCACCGTCCAGCGCGAGATTGCGAAGGCGCGTCCGGATGCCCGCTACGTCTATGTGGCGGATGACGCATTCTTTCCCTACGGCCAGCACACCGAGGAGGCGCTGATCGGCCGCGTGGTGCCGCTGATGGGCGAGCTGATTGCTGCGCACCGGCCGGACCTCGTGGTGATCGCCTGCAACACAGCCTCGACACTGGTGCTCACCCATCTGCGCGCCGCCTATGCCGTGCCCTTCGTCGGCACTGTGCCCGCGATCAAGCCGGCCTGCGCGCGCTCGATCAGCAAGCGCGTCTCCGTGCTCGGCACATCGGGCACCGTGAAGCGCGAATATACCCAGACGCTGATCCGCGAATTCGGCGGTGGCTGCATCGTTACGCTGGTCGGCTCCGCCGAACTCGCCGCACTGGCGGAAGGCGCACTCGGTGGCCAGGGCATCGACGACGCCGATCTGTTTCGCGAGATCGCGCCCTGCTTCGTGCAGGATGCCGCCGGTGCCCGCACCGACACGATCGTGCTGGCTTGCACGCATTACCCGCTGTTGCTCGACCACCTCAATCGCATCGCGCCGTGGCCCGTTGCATGGATCGATCCGGCGCCGGCGATTGCGCGCCGCGTGGTCGGCCTGATCGGAGATCATCAGCCCGGCGTGCCGCCCGGCGATGCCGTGCTGCTCTACACCTCCGGCAAGCGCCATGCATGGCCGGAAGCACTCGCGCCATTCTTCGGCGGACAGGTCGCGGCATAAGACGCCCTCGACAGTCGCTTGCGCACTGGTAGTCTCCCGACTCCCAGGGAGGAAGAACAATGCTCAAGAAAGTGATACTCGGTCTGACCATTGCGACGATTGCCGGCATCGGCACGGTCTCCGCACAAGGCATCAAGCGTACACCGCTACAGAAGGTCGAATTCCCGGACGGCTACGAGACCGTCACCGCAATTGCCGAGATTCCGGTCGGCGGCGCATCGGGACGGCACACGCATCCCGGAGCCGAAACCGGCTATGTGCTGGAGGGTGAACTGGAGCTCGTGATTGACGGCAAGCCGCCGCTGAAATTGAAGGCCGGCGACAGCTATCAGATTCCCGCCGGCGCCGTGCACGATGCACGCGCGACCGGCGACAAGCCGATGAAGGTGCTCGGCGTCTATATTGTCACCAAGGGCAAGCCGCTCGCGGAAGCCGCCAAGTAAATCGAAGGAATGCGCTGCAGATGACGACCCCCGCGCCATTTCACGACCTCAAGCAGAAATGGCGCGAGGGGCGCCCCACTTTCGGGGCCATCGCCACCATCCCGTCGATCCAGACCGTGCGCATCATGGCGCAAACGCTCGACTGGATCATCGTCGATCTCGAACACGGCCCGATCGATCTCAACACCGCCCACGGGATGATCATGGCCACCGCGGGCACGCCCTGCACACCGCTGGTGCGGGTCGCCGCCAACGAACCATGGCTGGCGAAAGCGCCGATGGATTTCGGCGCCATGGGCATCAATTTCCCGATGATCAACAGCGCCGCCGACGCCGCGAAAGCCGTACGCAGCCTGCGCTATCCGCCTGATGGCGAGCGGCTGTGGGGACCGTTCCATGCGCCGTTCCGCTGGAACACCGGCATGCCCGACTATATGGCGCGCGCCGATGACAGCATGATCTGCATCATCACCATCGAGCATATCGATGCCGTGAACCGGATCGACGAGATCATGGCCACTCCGGGCATCGACATCGCCGTGATCGGCGTCGGTGACCTCGCAACATCCATCGGCAAACGCGGCCAGCCGGGCGATCCCGAGGTGCAGGCGCTGGTCGCCAAAGCCGAGGCGGGAATCCTCAAAAACGGTGTCCCGCTGGGCGGCGCAGCGCTGAATGCCGATATGGGCAATGCCATGATCGAACGGGGCTATGTGGCCCTGGCGCTGGGATTCGACTGGTCACTGTTCCAGCGCGGAATCGCCGCCGGATTCGAGGGTATCAGGCGGTAAACGACCCTTTCGAGGTCGATTTTGCGCCAAAACCGGCCGGATTGGGGCTATAAGCCCGCCAAACGGCAAAAAGCCTGTCTTTCAATTGACATAACCGGGCTCTGCCCCTAGAAACCGCCTTGCTCGCGGGCCGTTTTCGGCCCGCGAAGCGTTTCGCACCCGTGGTTCTCCTCCCAGCTTTGGGAATGAACCTGTCGGTGCCGAGATTTTCCAGACCTCTGTTTTCAGACCATGGACTGATCCCGGTACACAGGAGGGCGCGTCTCCTCACATCCACCATTAGCCATCGAGGACGCGATGACAAAGCGTAGTGAAGCCAAGTACAAAATCGACCGCCGTATGGGCCAGAACATTTGGGGTCGTCCCAAGTCTCCGGTCAACAAGCGTGAATACGGCCCCGGCCAGCACGGCCAGCGCCGCAAGGGCAAGCTCTCCGACTTCGGCACGCAGCTGCGCGCCAAGCAGAAGCTGAAGGGCTATTACGCCAACATTTCCGAGCGCCAGTTCTACGCCGTGTATGTCGAGGCTTCGCGCCTCAAGGGCGACACCGGTGAGAACCTGATCGGCCTGCTCGAGCGCCGCCTCGACACCGTCGTGTATCGCGCCAAGTTCGTCTCCACCATGTTCGCGGCCCGTCAGTTCATCAACCACGGCCACGTCAAGGTGAATGGCAAGCGCGTCAACATTTCGAGCTACCTGGTCAAGGTCGGCGATGTCGTCGAGATCAAGGAAGCCTCCAAGCAGCTCGCTTTCGTTCTGGAAGCCAGCCAGCTCGGCGAGCGTGACGTTCCCGATTACGTCGAAACCGACCACAGCAAGATGACCGCCAAGTTCATCCGCATTCCGCAGCTGTCGGACGTTCCCTTCGCCGTGCAGATGGAACCGCATCTGATCGTCGAATTCTATTCGCGCTAATTTCTGACAGCGCTGACACAATCAAGGCCCCGGATTTTCCGGGGCCTTTTTTGTTGGGTGAACGCACCTCAGCATTCGCAAAAAAACGCCGTCATGGCCGGGCTTGTCCCGGCCATCCACGTCTTTAAGCTCGCGCCTCAAAGAAGACGTGGATGCCCGGGACAAGCCCGGGCATGACGACTGAGAGATTCTGTATGCCCTTCACCCCTGCCCGCCCCGATCCGTCACAGCCAACGGTCCGTATCAACCTGCTGTCTGACACGCAGACGCGTCCAACCGCAGCGATGCGCGCGGCGATGGCCTCCGCAGAAGTCGGCGATGAACAAGTCGGTGATGATCCCACTGTCAACGCGCTGTGCGACCGCGTTGCCGATCTGCTCGGCAAGGAAGCCGCGGTGTTCATGCCGTCGGGCACCATGTGCAACGTCGCCGGCCTGCTGGCGCATTGCCGGCCCGGCGACGAGATCCTCGCACATCGCACCGCGCATATTCTGTCGCGCGAAGGCGGCACCCATGCCGCGCTGGGCGGCTTCCAGATCACCGGGCTCGATGGCGCCGACGGCAAATTCACACCCGACACACTGCGCTCTGCATTGCATCTGCGCACGCGCTACGAAGCGGCGCAGACCGTGGTCAGTGTCGAGCAGACCGCCAATATCGGCGGCGGCACGATCTGGTCGAAAACCGATCTCGACGAGATCGTCACCATTGCGCGCGATCGCGGCCTGGCCACGCATATGGATGGCGCGCGACTACTGAATGCGTGTGTCGCCACCGGCATCGCTGCGCGCAAGATGTCCGACGGCTGGGACTCGGTCTGGATCGATTTCAGCAAGGGACTCGGCGCCCCCGTCGGCGCCGTGCTGGCCGGAACGCGCGACTACATCGATGCTGTGTGGCGCTGGAAGCAGGGACTCGGCGGGTCGATGCGGCAGGCCGGCATCGTTGCCGCCGCCTGCATCCATGCGCTCGATCATCACGTCGATCGTCTCGCCGACGATCACGCCAATGCGCGCATGCTCGCCAGCGGGCTGGCGCAGATCAACGGCATCAACGTGCAGGAGCCCGAGACCAATCTCGTCTTCTTCGATCCCGCGGGCGCAGGCATCAGCGGTGCGGACATGGTGAAAGCGTTGCGCGCAAAAGGCGTGCTGCTCGCCACCATGGACGGCCGCATCCGCGCCTGTACGCATCTGGATGTCAGCGCCGATATGATCGAGGAAACGCTTGGATTGATCAGGGAGATCGTGCGCGGGGGTTAGGGCCGCATGCTCCGAACCCTCATGCTGAGGAGGCGCCGCTTGGCGCCGTCTCGAACCATGAGCTGATATGCACAGCCATCCTTCGAGACGCGCGCAAGAGCGCGCTCCTCAGGATGAGGCCGGAGTGCAAGGTGTCGAAAGAATAGCCACGCTCTTACTCCAGCGCTTCATATACGATCTTTCGCACGTCGGTCTCCATCCGCCAACGTTGCGATGGTGCCTGCGTCATCACCAGCACGAACATGTCGTCGGCGGGATCGACCCAGAAGAAGGTGCCACCGACGCCATCCCAGCGATATTCGCCGATTGGTCCGGGCTCGCTGGCAAGCTCGCTGGTGCGCACCGCAAAGCCATAGCCGAAGCCGCTGGCGGCGCCCGGAAAGTAATAATAGTCGCGTTTCACGCCACTGCCGGGACCGATGTGATCGCGCGTCATCTCAGCGACGCTCTCGGGCGTCAGATAGCGCTTGCCGTCGAGCGTGCCGCCGTTCAGCAGCATCTGCAGGAAGCGCGCATAGTCCGAAATCGTACCGACCAGACCGGAGCCTCCCGCCTCCCATTGCATGACCTCGGCGGGATCATGCATGCCGATCACCGGCCCGACCATGCGATCGGACGCGAAAGGTTCGGCGACACGCACCCGATGCCGCAGGTCGGTGATGTAGAATGACGTATCTGTCGTCCCCAGCGGATCGAACAGCCGGCTCTCGAGGAAATGGGACAGCGATTGGCCGGACACCACCTCGATGACGCGGCCGAGAATGTCAGTGGAATGGCCGTAGTCCCATAGCGTGCCGGGCTGCTCGGCGAGCGGAAGCTGTGCGATGCGGTCGGCCCAGGAGGCATTGTCCCAGTCGCGACCGAAGATATCGAGCTGCGCATAACGTTTGCGCGCGGGATCGTCGCCATAGAAACCGTAGGTGATGCCCGATGTGTGCTTGAGCAGATCGGCGATGGTAATCGGCCGTTGCAGCGGCACAAGGCCGAACGTAGCGTGTTCATCGCCGCCTTTGACGTCAACGCCCACCTTCGCCTTGGCGAAGGCCGGTATATATTTCGCAACGGGATCGTCGAGGCGCAGTTTGCCATCCTCGACCAGCATCATCACGGCCACCGAGGTGATCGGTTTCGACATCGAATACAGGCGGAAGATCGCATCCCTGGTCATCGGATGCCCGCTGTCGAGATTGCCGAACGTATCAAAATAGACGGGCTTGCCGTGCTGCTGCACCAGCACCACCGCGCCGGGGATCTTCCGCTCCGCGACCATGTCGAGAAAGTAGCGATCGAGCGCCAGTAGCTTTTCGGGAGAGAATTCGCGCGCAATGGATTGCGGTTTTTCGGCCCGGGCGGGCGGCGAAGGCGCGGCAAGCGTGCCAACGCTGCACAGCATCAGCAGCAGGATTGCGGCGCGGCTATTTCTCCAGCGCTTCATAGACCAACAGCTTCAAAGACCTTTGAATGCGCTGCCGCTCCGACGGCGTCTGCTCCAGCAGGATGAAGAAGAAATCCTGTTTGGGATCGATGACGAAATAGCAACCGCTGGCGCCGTCCCATTTCAATTCGCCAAGCGATCCCGGCGGCGGCGGCTTGGCATTGCCGGGATCGGTGCGGACGGCGAAGCCATAGCCGAAACCGAAACCGTCGCCGGGGAAATACAGATAGTCGCGCGCGACGCCGGAATCCTTGCCGATGTGATCGGTGGTCATGTCCTTGAACGTTGCTGCACTCATATAGCGCTTGCCGTCATATTCGCCGCCGTTCAGCAGCATCTGCGCGAACTTCGTATAGTCAGCCAGCGTCGAGACCATGCCGCCGCTGCCAGATTCCCATTTCTGATAGGTGTCGGGACGGCCCTGCCGTCCGGTACGGAAGTCGCGGTCCCAGGCCATCGGCTTGGCGAGCATCGCTTCCTTGGACTTCTCCTTCACGAAGAAGCCGGTATCCTTCATGCCAAGCGGACCGAGAAACGCCTGTTCCTCATAATCGAGCAGCGACTTGCCCGAGACGATCTCGATCACCCGGCCGAGAATGTCGGTGGAATGGCCATAGTCCCACAGCGTGCCCGGTTGATGTTCGAGCGGCAGTTGCGCGATGCGGTCGGCGAATTCCTTGTTGTCGAAATCACCATTGTAGATATCGGCATTGCCATAGGCACGGCGCACCAGGCTCTCGCCATAGAAGCCATAGGTGATGCCGGACGTATGCAGCAGCAGGTCGCGGACCGTCACCGGACGATTGGGCGCGACGATGTCCAGCGCCTTCTCGCCGTTCTCCAGTTTCTTCTCGACGCCGACCTTGGCCTTGGCGAAAGACGGAATGTATTTGGAGACGGGATCATCGAGCTTCAGCTTGCCCTGATCGATCAGCATCATCGCCGCGAAGGACGTGATCGGCTTGGTCATGGAATGCAGCCGGAAGATCGTATCATCCGTCATCGGCTGCTTGGTGTCGGGATCGCGGACGCCGAAGAATTCCTTGTAGACCGGCTTGCCATGCTGCTGGATCAGGACAATGGCGCCGGGGATCTTGCCGTCGGCGATCTGCTTACGGAAGAACTCGCCGATCTTCGCGAGTTTTTCCTGCGAGAATTTTGCGCCGGCGGGAATGTCGAAGGTGCCTTCGGCAGCAAAGCGATCCTGGGCGAGGACGGGCGATCCGGCGAGCAACAGCGCTCCGCAGAGCAGCGCGCGTAGTCTGTGCCGCAAATTCATCGCCACTCCTTTTCCTGATCGGCGGAGTGTAACGGCCGGACGGTATCAGACAAGGGGAAGTGCGCGTGCGAGCGCGAGACGATGCAGGTCCGCAGATGGCTGGGAGAAACAGCAGAAGGTCACGGATGTAACCACCGGCGCGTCCTTCAGGGCTAGGATGACTGAACCGATCGCGATGGGAGCCGCACGCGCGGCCGGAAAGCCATAGACACCCGTGGAGATGGCCGGAAACGCAATCGAAGCCAGACCATGCGCCTGGCACAGTATCAGCGCCCGCCGGTAACAGGACGCCAGCGCCTCATCCTCGCCGCTGCTGCCGCTATGCCAGACGGGACCCACCGCATGGATCACATGCGATGTCGGTAATTTGTAACCTTTGGTGATTTTGGCATCGCCCGTCTCGCAACCCTTGAGGGTACGGCATTCGGCGAGAAGATCGGGACCGGCGGCCCGATGGATGGCGCCGTCCACGCCGCCGCCTCCGAGAAGCGACAAATTGGCCGCGTTGACGATGGCGTCAACGCGGAGAGTCGTGATGTCGGCCACGACGACGTCCAGGGTCGCCGTGCCTATCTGTCGAGTTGAAATCAGGCCGACGCCGGGGCGGCGATCACGCCCTTCTCGGCCAGCATCTGCTGCAATTCCCCGGCCTGGAACATCTCGCGCACGATGTCGCAGCCGCCAACGAATTCGCCCTTCACATAGAGCTGCGGAATGGTCGGCCAGTTCGAATAGGTCTTGATGCCGTCACGCAGATCGGCAGATTCGAGAACGTTGAGGCCCTTGTAGCCAACGCCGACGTGATCGAGGATCTGGACCACCTGGCCCGAGAAACCGCACTGCGGAAACTGCGGCGTGCCCTTCATGAACAGCACCACGTCGTTGGTCTTCACTTCGTTCTCGATGAATTGCTCAATGCTCATGTCACGTCCCTGTTCAAAGTCCAGATTCAAGGTCTGGAGTTGGCGGCCCAGCCATCGGGCGTACCGCCCGGTCAGACTTGTCATATATGTAGCCGAATCCGTTCCGCACCCCAAGTCTTAAGCACGTGATCCGGGCTGACATCACAGCCTCGGAGCCCCATTGCCGGCCCGCCACGGTCACTTTTCCGCAGTTTTTGCCAAGTCCCGCCGGGCCAAAGATCATATGACGACGGGCCTTTTATAACCAATCCGACGACCTATTTAGGACAGGCTGCTCGGGAACCCATCACCAAGAGCAACGTTCTCTCCAAAATCGGAGACTTTCGTGACGAATCCAGCTTCCGCCGCGAGTACAGGTACCGCGTCCCCTGCGTCCCAGTCCGGCCCCGCAGGCTCTCTGGCCCAAAGACTGGGCGACGCCTTCCTGACGGTCCGCCACGAAACCGAACGTCGCGCCGCCCCGCTCTCCCCGGAGGATCAATTGGTGCAGTCGATGCCCGACGCCTCGCCAGCGAAGTGGCACCGCGCCCACGTCACCTGGTTCTGGGAGCAATTCCTGCTCGGCGATCACGCCCCCGGCTACAAGGTCTATCACCCCGACTACGCCTATCTGTTCAATTCCTATTACGTCTCCGCCGGCCCGCGCCACGCCCGCGCCCAGCGCGGCCACCTCACCCGGCCCACCGCTGACGAAGTCACCGCCTATCGCCGACATGTCGATGCGGCGGTCATCAAATTCTTCAACGAGACGTCGGACGAGAAACTGACCTCGCTGATCCCCCTCCTCGAAGTCGGCTTCAACCACGAACAGCAGCATCAGGAGCTGATGCTGACCGACATCCTGCATGCCTTCGCGCAGAACCCGATCCCGCCAGCCTATGATTCCAACTGGCGGTTTCCAGCACGGACAACATCGGGCGATGCGTGGACCACGCTCACCGAGGGCATCCACACCATCGGCCATGCTTCGGACAGCTTCCATTTCGACAACGAGAAACCCGCGCACCGCGCCCTCGTCGGCCCGGTGAAGCTCGCACGCAATCTCGTCACCAATCGCGAATGGCTCTCCTTCATGGAAGCGGGTGGCTACGCCGAAGCCACGCTGTGGCTGATGGATGGCTTCGCCACCGTCGCCCGCGAGGAGTGGCAGGCGCCAGGTCACTGGCGCAAGGTCAATGGCGAGTGGCAGATCATGACCCTCGCCGGCTTGCAGCCGATCGATCTCGACGCGCCGGTGTGCCACGTCAGCTATTACGAATGTGACGCCTTTGCACGCTGGAGCGGCAAGCATCTGCCCACCGAAATGGAATGGGAAGTCGCAGCGCGCGCCGGTCAGCTCAACGATGCCTTTGGCATCGTCTGGCAATGGACGCGGTCATCCTATTCAGCCTATCCCGGCTACCGCGCCATCGAAGGCGCCCTCGGCGAATACAACGGCAAGTTCATGATCAATCAACTGGTGCTGCGCGGCTCGTCGCTGGCGACCCCCGACGATCACAGCCGCGTCACCTATCGCAATTTCTTCTATCCCCACCATCGCTGGCAATTCACGGGCCTGCGGCTGGCCGATTACGGCAGCTGATTTCCTGACATCACGGCGCTTGAAAGCGTTGAGGAGAATGACATGAACGTTCATGCCCCGTTGGCACTGTCGCTGCTGAATGCGTCGGCATCCGCATTTGCTGCGGATGTCGCCGAAGCCCTGTCGCAGCATCCCAAGAAGCTGTCGCCGAAATACTTCTATGACGAAGCCGGCTCCGAGCTGTTCGAACAGATCACCAGGCTGCCGGAATATTACCCGACCCGTACCGAGCTCGGCATTCTCCGCTCGCGCGGCAAGGACATCAACGCCATCATTCCGAAGAACGCCGCACTGATCGAATTCGGCGCCGGCGCCACCACCAAGGTGCGGCTGCTGCTGGATGAATGCGACGTCGGCGCCTATGCGCCGGTCGATATCTCAGGCGATTTCCTGCAGGCGCAGGCAGCCGAGCTGCGCAAGGATTTCCCGGGCCTGAAGGTGCTGCCGGTGAATGCCGACTTCACCGCACCTTTCGACCTTCCCGGCGATATCCGGATGATGCCGAAGGTCGGCTTCTTCCCGGGCTCGACCCTCGGTAATTTCGAGCCGCACGAAGCCTGCGCCTTCCTGCGCTCCGCCCGCGCCATTCTCGGCAAGGACGCCTTGATGCTGATCGGCATCGATCTGGAGAAGGACGAGAAGCTGCTGCACGCCGCCTATAACGATGCGGCGGGGGTCACCGGCAAGTTCAACATGAATGTGCTGGTGCGCATCAACCGCGAACTCGGCGGCGATTTCGATCTCTCGGCCTTCACGCACCGCGCGATCTACAACAAGGAACGCCACCGCATCGAGATGCACCTGATCGCCAGGAAGCCGCAGACCGTGCATGTGCTCGGCCGCAGCTTCGCGTTCCGTGCCGGCGAAAGCATCCACACCGAGAGCAGCTACAAATACAGCATCGAGCGTTTTGCGGCGCTGGCCCGCGGCTCGGGCTGGGAGCCAAAGGCGTCATGGACAGATGCGGACAAGCACTTCTCGGTGCATGCGCTGATGGCGGTGGAGTAAAAAACTGCTCCACACTCAGCCCTCATCCTGAGGAGCGCGCTGTTGCGCGCGTCTCGAAGGATGGCGGCAGGCTCAGGTGCTCCACAACTCATGGTTCGAGACGGCGCCAAGTGGCGCCTCCTCACCATGAGGATTGAGCCTACCCCTCCGGCACACCCGTCTGCAGCGCCAGCGCGTGCAGGACACCGCCCATCTGGCCTTTCAGCGACTGATAGACGATCTGGTGCTGGGCGACGCGGGATTTGCCGCGGAAGGATTCGGAGATCACGGTTGCTGCGTAATGGTCGCCGTCACCGGCCAGATCACGGATCGTCACCTGCGCGTCGGGAATCGCGGCCTTGATCATGGTCTCGATATCGCGGGCGTCCATCGGCATTAATCGGGTCTCCAGAAAGGTTCGAATCGCGGCCAGTCGGTGCCGCCTCGGGTTGCAAGCCTATCGCGGCTGCTGCACGACGTCACGGCTTTCTGATGATAATCCCTTGCATGCCCCTTTTAAAGGCCGGAGGGATCGCACATCTGAGGGAGTGAACCATGACCGTCACAATGCGCCTGCATGAGGGTTTGACTATGAAGCTTCCCGGCCCGGACCACCCGATCACCATTGCACCCGCCGGCAAACATATCCGCGTTTCTGCCGGGGGCATCGTGATCGCCGACACGACCAATGCCCTGACCCTCAAGGAGGCCAGCTACCCCGCAGTGGTGTATATCCCCCGCACGGACGCCAATATGGACGCGGTATCGCGCACCGACCGTGTGACGCATTGCCCGTACAAGGGCGACGCGAACTATTACAGCATCAAGACATCAGACAAGGTGCTGGACAACGCGATCTGGACCTATGAGACGCCGTTTCCGGCGATGGCCGAGATCAAGGATTATCTGGCATTTTATCCAGACAAGGTGAAAATCGAGGAAGTGCCCGCTTGATCCTCGGCTGATTGCCGAAGCGGCTTTCGACATTTATCATGACGGTGCGCATCCTTGATGCGCCCGGCGGCGCCTGTTGCGCGCGGAAGCGAGGGGGCTCGCCGTTCATATGTCAGACCGTAATGCCGCGCTGGATCGCGCCCGCACCTTCGTCACGCTGCTCGTGCTGGCGAACCACGCGGCGGTCGCTTACACCGCCTTCGGGCGCTATTACCCGAACCACTATCTGTGGTCGACGGCACCGATCGTCGACAGCCAGCGCTGGATCGGCTTCAACATCCTGACGCTGTTCAACGACACCTTCTTCATGTGTCTGATGTTCATGCTGTCGGGCCTGTTCGTCTGGCCAAGCCTGAAGCGTAAGGGCATCGGCGACTTCCTGCGCGACCGCGCGCTCCGCCTCGGCCTGCCCTTCCTGGCGATGATCTTCGTGCTGATGCCGATCGCCTATTACGCGTCGTTCAGCCTGTCGACGCACAAGACCGGCTTTGTCGAATTCTACGTCAACAATTTCAAACAGGGCCAGTGGTTCGCCGGCCCCGGCTGGTTCATCTGGTATCTGCTGTTTCTCGACCTGGTCGCGATCCCGGTCTTCCTGCTCGCGCCGCGACTGGTGGACGGCATCAACCGGCTGTCGATCCGTGCCTTCGAACGCCCGTGGTTGTTCGCCGCCGCGCTCGCCGTCGTCGCGGTGATCTCCTATGTCCCCTTCCTGTTCACGGTCGGCGCCGTGCGCTGGTTCAGCTGGGGGCCGCTGCAGGTCCAGTTCAGCCGCATGGCGATCTATGGCGTGTTCTTCTTCGCCGGCATGGGCATCGGCGCCGCCAATATCGACCAGGGCCTGCTGGCCCGCACCGGCGCGCTGGCGCGGCGATGGCTGTGGTGGACCATCGCTGCCGCCGCCTCCTTTGCCTCGCTCGCTTATCTCGTCAACTTCCGCCGCATGAAGCTCGCCAACCTCACCGGCGCGCCGCCGTTCTGGTGGCAGTCCAGCTATGGCGTGATCTATGCGGTTGCCTGCACGCTGATCTGCCTCGCGGTGCTGGCACTGTTCCTGCGTTTCGGCCAGCGCGAGAAGAGCATCTTCGACCCACTGCGCGGCGATGCCTATGGCATCTTCGTGCTGCACTACATTCCGATGCTGTGGTTGCAATATGCACTGCTGAACGCGCCGCTGGGTGCCGGATCGAAAGCCTTCATCGCCTTCGCGGGAACGCTGGCGGCAAGCTGGGCGGCAACGCGGGCGTTGCGCGCGATCCCTGGCGTGAAAAGGGTATTGTAATCCGTTTCACAGCGCCCTTTTCCGATATCCGACATTGACAGTAATCTGCAGGAGACCGACATGCGCGCGCGTAACGGCGACAAAGCGATCACTCTTCTTTTCAACGTCACGCCGGCGCTGTTCGATGACTATCGCGAGCCCATTCGCGATGCGCTTCGGGACCGAAAGATTGAAGCGTGCGTCGGCCTCTTGGGCGAGATCGCGCCTGCCGATGTCGACTACATCATCCATGCCACCGGCGGTCCCATCACCGATTTCGCCCCTTTCAGCAATGCGGGCGCCGTATTGAGCCTTTGGGCTGGCGTCGAGAAGATCGTCGGCAATACGACGTTGACGCAGCCTTTGTGTCGCATGGTCGATGACGGCCTCAGGCAGGGCATGGTCGAATGGGTCGTGGGCCACACCTTGCGCGCGCATCTCGGGACGGACCGCTATGTCTGCCAGAAGCCGCTGACATGGGAGCAGCATGTGCCGCCGCTCGCCGCAGATCGATCGGTGACGGTGCTGGGTCTCGGCGAATTGGGATCGGCTGCGGCGACCGCGCTTGCGCAACTCGGCTTCCGCGTCACCGGCTGGAGCCGCAGCGCGCGCGAGGTGCCGGGCGTGCGCTGTCTCGCAGGAATGGAAAGCCTGCCACAAGCGCTGGCCTCGGCGGAAATCCTTGTGGGACTGCTGCCTCAAACCCCGGAGACCATCGACCTCCTGAATGCCGAACGGCTGGCGCTGCTGCCCAAGGCGAGTTTCATCATCAATGCGGGACGCGGCACGCTGATCGACGACGATGCGCTGATCGCAGCGCTCGACAGCGGACAAGTGGCCCACGCCACGCTGGACGTCTTCCGCACCGAGCCCGTACCACCCGGCCACCCGTTCTGGTCGCATCCGGGCCTCACGATCTCGCCCCACATCGCAGCGGCGACGCGGGTCTCGACCGCAGCAGAGAAAATCGCGGAGAATATCGCACGGGCTGAAAGCGGGCAGCCACTGCTGCATGTGGTGGATCGGACGCTGAGCTATTGAGACACTGGCATGGCGCCTCCGCGACAACATCAGAGATCCACGACCACATCGCCCTCGGGCCGGGCACAGCAGATCAGGACATTGCCGGCCGCTGGCAAATCGACCGGATCAGGCTGGTACGCGACTGTCCCGGCCACAAGCCCGCTTTCGCAGGAGTGACAGACGCCCGTGCGGCACGACCACCGCACCGGCACATCGCACGTTTCGGCAAGCTCGAGCAGGTTCTGAAACGCCGGCCCCCAATGCACGTTCAGGCCGCTGCGTGCGAACGACACCATTGGTCCGTCACCCACGGCTCCTTCCGGCAGATGCGGCAGCCGCTGCGGAGAGGCGGCGATACCCGGAGTGCTTGAAGGACCGGCGCCGAACAGCTCGGCATGGATACGGGTTTTGGCAACGCCCCAGGCTGCAAGCCCCGCTGTCAGTTCGTTGATGAAGGCCGTCGGCCCGCAAATGAAGAAGTCGGCGTCGCGCGGGACGTCGAGCTCGCGCAGCGCTGCGATATCCAGATGTCCCTGGGCATCGAAATCCGTACCCAACCTGTCGGCGGGATCGGGCGCGCTGTAGCGAATGTGGCGATGGCCATGCGCCAAGACCTCGAGCATGGCTTTTGCCTCCTGGGCAAACGGATGCTCGCGTCCATGGCGGGCGCCATGGAGCCACCAGATATTTCGCGGCGACGCCTCGGCCGCCAATGCGTGCAGCATGGCCATGACAGGCGTCACTCCGACTCCAGCACTCAGCAACACGACCGGACCATCGCCCAGCCGCAGCGTGAAGTTGCCGCGCGGCGCACTCACTTCCAGCACATCGCCGATCTGCACGTTCTCGTCGATATAGCCGCTGGCTACGCCGTGCGGCTCGCGCTTGACGCTAATGCGATAGCGGAGGTCGCTGGGTTCGCCGGACAGCGAATAGCTGCGCAGCAGCGCCGGCGTGCCCGGCGCAAGACCAAGGCGCAACACGACGAACTGGCCGGGAAGCGCCGTCGCCAGCGGACGTTGATCCGCCGATTCAAGCTCCAGGGACATCACGCTGCTGCTTTCGCGGACCTTGCGCGACACGCGCAGCGAACGGAAGCCGGCCCAGGCCGGTGGCGTGGACGCCGGACCAAGCCCGGCATTTCCAGTAGCCCCGCCATTGTCCTCTTGCGCGAGCAGCGCCTCGAAGGATCCGCGCCAGCCTGCGCTGAGCGCGGGAATGCGCAGTGCACGCACGAGCTCGTTGCGAGGATGACCGGGCCTGTAAAGCAGCGCGTCAATCTCTGCGACACTCATGCGCTCAGCACCGGTCGTGACCTGAACGATCTCGTCGCCGGCCCCGACCTCGCCTTCCTCGATGACGCGCAGATAGAAACCGGGCCTGCCGCGCGCAACCAGCAGCGCGGCCATTTGCGGCTCATTCATGCGGATGCCAACGCGATAACAGGTGACGCGCGGCTGCGTCACTTCGAACAACGCGCTGCCGATCCGGTAGCGGTCGCCGATGCAGACCTCGCGGTCCGTCAGGCCGTCGACGGTGAAATTCTCGCCGAATTGTCCATAGCTGAAATCATTGCGGCCGAGTTCGCTTTGCCAGAAGCGATAGGAGTCCATTTGATAGACGAACACGGCGCGGTGCTCGCCACCATGCCCCGCCAGATCGCCTTGCCCGTCGCCGTCGATGTTGAGGCGGCGGACCATGCGCCGGCCCTGAACCGGGGCTTTCCAGATCGCGGTGTGAACGGTCTTGCCTTGCCACGGGATGTCGCGCGGCAGGCCCACATTGACCGAAAGCAAGCGAGCCATGACGTCGTCTCCCCGCGACTGCAGGATGCAGTCTAGCATCGCCACGCCAACGCCGCTCCCGCAGATTTTTCTGCCCGGCTTTCAGAAGCGGAACCGCAAGCCCACCGTTGGAGCGATGTTGTTGCGCTGGAGAAAGCCAGAGGCCAATCCGCCACTCACCTGCGTGAACATGATGCCCGAATAGAGATCCCACTTCGGTGCAAACCGCCAATCGACAGCGGCAGAAATCCCGTCGAACGTTCCGGCACATTGCGCATGCTCGGTGCCCGAACAGGGGGCGAGCCCCCCGGCGGCGGTGCCGAAGAAGGAGTTCTGGATATAATGATAATAGGCGCCGATCACATCGAGATTTTCAGTCACAGCGTATTTGCCGCCCACCCACATCACCTGGAATGTCTTGTTTCCCAGACCATTCATACCGAATGCAGTGTTGTTGATATTCGTGTTGTTGAATCCCGCGCAGCCCTGACAAACAAAGTCACCTGCAATAGTGGTAAAGGCTGTCTGCGGATTGCTCGGCGCCGCATATCGAATATGTTCGTAACCCGAGTAGAGCTTCAACGGTCCGTTGGTGTATTTCGCCACAAGCATCACAGCTTCATTGTCGGAGATCGTCGCTGTCAGAGTCTGCGGCAAGAACGGCGGTATCGGCACGCCGTTGGCGTTGTTGCTTCCCGGCGCAAGTGCGAGCGACACCGAATCCCTGACAAAGCTGTAAATCACGTCGACCGAAAGCACGCCGGTGCCCAACGATCGGATGTCGCCTCCGACCTGGAACTGATACGCACCATTCGAGCCATTGTTGTCGGCGTAGCCGCCGAACTGCCATAGCGCAGCTGCGTGGAATTGACCGACATTGACCTTATACTTCAATGACGTCGAGTTTCTGCAGTTCTCGGTATTGCCACCGCCGCATGTGATTCCCTGAAAGCCGATAGGGGAGAAGGCGTAGGAGCCGCCGAAGGGATCGTAATCGAAGACAGCGTCAAGGGTCAGCGAGTTCTGTCGGAAAACTGTCAGAGTGCCGTAGCTTGGAGAACTGACGCCGACATAACCGACGCCGTTGTACCACTGCCCCGCCCGGCTGGAATCGGAGAACGCGGTTGCGAGGTTTTGCGGGACGCCGGCGTTTGCAGCGACCGATCCCGGCCCATTCGATAGTCGCAACGAGTATGGGTCGAAGCCCGCATCGACAGCAAAGACACCGGAGACGTCGCCGCCGATCGGCAGGGCCCCTTTGACGCCAATGGTGGAATTGCTCAAACCGTTGGGAGCAAGGCTCCAACGCGGCGAATTGTTCTGCTTCTGGATCAGGTATGAGGCTCCGACGGCGGATCGCGGATCCCACGATGCGCCGTGGCTCTGCCAGCCGGCCCCCGTGTCGATCGTGCCGTAGACCGTGATGCCGTGCCAGGTTAGCTGGCAATCCGTGCTGATGAAGTCCCGGCCATCAGCGCATGTCCTGGGCAGGGAAATCGTCGTTGCCGCAGAAGTCCCGTTTGCGGCAACGTCAGCGGCCCACGCGGCCCCCTGGAAGCAGGCGGCAGCGGCTGCAATGATCAAAGCAGCAGGCAATGTCGCGCTTTGCACTCCAAGCCTCCCGTTAGCTCCGTGCAGGTTATGCCTGTAAAGAGCCGGGCGGCAAGTGCGAGAAAAACGACATATGGGTGAATGAAGGTAAATTTCGATACGATTTGCAACCGCGCCACATTGGCCCGGACAACTGTTCTCGAACGTCATCGCTATTGTCGCCGGTCTGACCGGGCGACAATAGCTTGAGACCGACGTCGCTTACGCCTTGCCGCTCATATAGTTTGGCAGCCAGCTTTCATGCGCATGCACGAGCGCCTTGACATCCACCGCGCGCTCGCCGGCGATGGCCACCGCGTGGCCACCGGTCTTGCCGATCTGCACGCAGGGCACGCCGACATTCTTCAGCTTCGACAGCACCGTCAGCAACTGATCTTCCGCGACAGTTACGACGTAGCGCGCCTGATCTTCGCCGAACCAGAATGCATGGGGCACGATGGATGACGGCGCGGCATCGAGCTTGGCGCCGATGCCGGAAGCCATCGCCATTTCGGCGAGCGCCACCAGCAGGCCGCCATCGGCGATGTCATGCACGGCAGTCGCAGTGCCGGCATGGATCATACCGCGAACCACGTCGCCATTGCGCTTCTCGGTGGCGAGGTCGACAGGCGGCGGAGCGCCCTCTTCGCGGCCGCAGATGTCGCGCAGATAGACCGACTGGCCGAGCCAGCCTTTGGTCTCGCCGATCAGCAGGATCGCCTGACCTTCGGCTTTGAAAGCCAGCGTCGCCGATTTGGTGAAGTCGTCGAGCACACCGACGCCGCCGATCGACGGGGTCGGCAGAATGCCGCGGCCGTTGGTCTCGTTGTAGAGCGAGACGTTGCCGGACACGATCGGGAAGTCGAGCGCCACGCAGGCCTCGCCGATGCCCTTCAGGCAGCCGACGAACTGGCCCATGATCTCGGGCCGCTCGGGATTGCCGAAGTTGAGATTGTCGGTCACTGCCAGCGGCTTGCCGCCCACAGCCGTGATGTTGCGCCAGGCTTCGGCCACGGCCTGCTTGCCGCCCTCGAACGGATCGGCTTCGCAATAGCGCGGCGTGACGTCGACCGACATCGCGATGCCCTTCGGACCATCCTCGATGCGCACCACCGCGGCATCGCCACCGGGGCGCTGCACGGTGTTGCCGCCGATGACATGGTCGTATTGCTCCCACACCCAGCGCTTCGAGCACAGGTCCGGCGTGCCGATCAGTTTTTCCAGCGCATCGGGGACCGAGGACGGCGCAGCGATGTCGCGCGCATGAATCACCGGCAGCACCGGAGACGGCACATGCGGGCGGTCATAGAGCGGCGCCTCGTCGCCCAATTCCTTGATCGGCAGGTCGGCCATGGTCTTGCCGCCGTGCTTCACCACGAAACGCAGCGTCGGCGTGGTATAGCCGACGATGGCAAAGTCGAGACCCCACTTCTTGAAGATCGCCTCGGCCTGTTTTTCCTTCTCGGGCTTCAGCACCATGAGCATGCGCTCCTGGCTTTCCGACAGCATCATTTCATAAGCCGTCATGCCCTCTTCGCGCGTCGGCACCGCATCGAGATTGAGTTCGACGCCGAGGTCGCCCTTGGCACCCATTTCAACTGCGGAGCACGTCAGACCCGCCGCGCCCATGTCCTGGATCGCGATCACGCAATCCGCGGCCATGATTTCGAGGCAGGCTTCCAGCAGCAGCTTCTCGGCGAAGGGATCGCCGACCTGCACGGTCGGACGCTTCTCTTCCGACGCATCGTCGAATTCGGCCGAAGCCATCGACGCACCGTGGATGCCGTCGCGGCCCGTTTTGGAGCCCAGATAGACGATGGGCATGTTCACGCCGGAGGCCGCGGCGAGGAAGATCTTGTCGGCATCGGCCAAACCGACCGCCATCGCGTTGACGAGGTTGTTACCGTCATAGCGGGTGTGGAAACGCGTCTGGCCGCCCACGGTGGGCACGCCGAAGGAATTGCCATAGCCGCCGATGCCGGCGACGACGCCGGAGACGAGATGTCGCGTTTTCGGATGTTCCGGCGCGCCAAAGCTGATCGCGTTGAGGCAGGCGATGGGACGTGCGCCCATGGTGAAGACGTCGCGAAGGATGCCGCCGACACCCGTGGTCGCGCCCTGATAGGGCTCGATATAGGATGGGTGGTTGTGGCTCTCCATCTTGAACACGATGGCCTGGTTGTCGCCGATATCGATGACACCGGCGTTCTCGCCCGGCCCCTGCAGCACCCACGGCGCCTTGGTCGGCAGGCCGCGCAGATGGATGCGCGAGGATTTATACGAGCAGTGCTCGTTCCACATCGCCGAGAAGATGCCGAGTTCGGTGAAAGACGGCTCGCGGCCGATCAGTTTCAGGATGCGCTCGTACTCGTCGGGCTTGAGGCCGTGGCTGGCGACGAGTTCGGGGGTGATCTTTGGCTCGGTCATGGGGTCAGTCGTCGGCTTTCTGGCTCTGTAAGGCCTCTTCATAGGGAGATCGGAGCATGCGGAAAAGGCCTATTCAGGCCCGTTCCTCGCATGTCCCAAGCTTTGCCCGGGCAATGCCCTCATTGCCCGAAAAAGAGCCCGCATAAGGCCCTGCGCCGGCGCCGGATTGCGCCCGCCGGATGGATCGGATTTAACACTTTTCGCAGCCAATCCAAGGAGTTCAGACCGTGAATGTCGCCCTCGATAGCACCATCCCGTTCCGCGCCGACGCCTATACCGCGACGGAGGGGGAATTTGCGGGCTGGACCACCTGGAAGCGGGATTCCTTCGAATCGGTCTCCGGCCCGTTCTGGCACAAGGTGGAGGCCGACGGCTCCGTCCGCTGCGCCTTCCGGGTCGAGAAAAAGCACCTCAACGGCATGAAAAACGTCCATGGCGGCTGCTTCATGACCTTCGCCGATTACTGCCTGTTTGCGCTGGCCTCCCGCGAGCTGCAGGGCCCCGGCATCACCGTCTCGTTCGGCTGCGAATTCCTCGACGCCGCCAAGGAAGGCGAGCTGGTCGAGTGCCACGGCGAAATGACACGTGTGGGTGGCTCGCTGATCTTCCTGCGCGGCATCCTGAAAGCCGGCGAACGTTCGCTGCTGACGTTTTCCGGCACCATCAAGCGCGTGAAGAAGCGCGAGAAGCCGGTGGCTGTCGCGGCGGAGTAACCGGGCGACGATTGGCGGGCATTGCCGCACCCCGCCAGGTTCGTTGGCGACATATGTGGGTCCGAACATGCTGAGTTCATTCGAACGATTGCGTCACACGGCTAACGCGGATCTCCTGATCTCGGCGGACGACGAGCATGCGGCCGTCGCCGGCCGCGGCGATTACGCCATGCCGTGGCACTGGCATGATTGCCTGATGTTCATCCTGCCAAGCTGCGGGACGATCGAACTGAAGCACGAAGCCGGACGTGAAGGCACATGGCTGTCGCAGGACCGGTTCGCGATCGTTCCGCCGAACCAGGCGCATGAGACGCGCGCAGGGATCGGCGCACACAGCCACGTCGCCATCTACGCAACGGGCTCCGTCCTGAAGCGCCTCGAAAGAGAGAACGGCTCGCTGAGCGAATTCCGCCGCAGGACATCGACGACCCGGCTGTTTCACCGGTCAGACCGACTGCGCGCTCTGCAGGGGCTGCTGGTCGGGGATGGCAGACATGCCTATGGCAATGCGCATGTCCGGCATGGACTGTCCTCTGCCCTGCTCGTTCAGTGCATCGCCGAGGCTCTTGCCGGCGATGCCGTATCCAGCGCCTCACATCGCGAACACGGCATGATGCTGGTTGCGGAGCTGAAGGACTATCTCACCCTTCATGCCGACCGGGATATTCCGCTCGATGCCCTGGAAGAGCGCTTCGGCGTGTCGCGGCGTCATATCACGCGGTTGTTCCGCGCGGGGACCGGCGCGTCGATTGGCGAATTCCAGCAACGCCTCCGCCTCGACAATGCAAGCGAGCTGTTGAAGGCAACCGATCTTCCGATCGGCGAGATCGCGCTCCGCGTCGGCTTCGACAGCGGCGCGGCGCTCGCTCATGCCATGCGCCGGGCCGATGGCCAGTCGCCGAGCGAAGTCCGCAAGCGCCTGGCCCGGCCGATCAAAATCTAGGGCCCGCTGGAACGCGCGCCGCAGCAACGTCCTCCGTAGCCTGGTGTCGGTGAATTCCGTGCAGCGTTGGCTGACGCGTACAGCGAACGCGCGAACCGTTTGGAAGGTGCATCACATGGCCGCAACGTCCGCCGAACCGCAGGTTCGATTTGTCAGTGTCTTTGCGGCGGGTCCGCAAGGCGGCAATCCCGCGCCGATCGTCGTCGATGCTGCCGGCATGAGTGATGCGCAGATGCAGCAGGTCGCGCGTGACTACGGTCACGAGAGCGGATTTGTCCTGCCGGCACCGCCGGACTCCGGTTGCGATTTCGAGTTTCGCTTTTGGGTACCCAATCACGAGATGTCTATGTGCGGACACGCCACCGTCGGCGCGACATGGCTGCTCCAGCAGCTCGGCCGGCTGCGCCGCGACCGCATCACGATCCTGACGAAGAGCGGCCGCGTTGAGGCGCGGATTGGCCAGTCGGCCGGACAGGACCTCTCGGTCGAGGTCTCGCAGCCCGCAGGGATCGTCGAGCCGCTTCCGGATACGCCCCGCTGCATCGATGACATTCTCGACGTCCTCGGCATCGGTGCCGACTGCCTGGCACCGTTTCCGATCCAGAATGCGCGGACGAGCCGGATCAAGACCCTCATCCCGTTGAAGAGCGTCTCCATCCTTGATGGTCTCAAGCCCGACTTCTCGCGGATGGAACGCCTGTGCAATGGCATCGACTCCACCGGCCTCTATCCCTATGCCGTGTCCGATCAGGACAACCAGATCATTGACGCACGGCAGTTTCCGAGTTCGTCGGGCTATCCGGAAGATGCGGCAACGGGGATCGCGGCTTCCGCTCTATCCTTCGGCCTCCTCGCGAACCGGATGGTGGAGGCGTCGGAGCGCCAGATCACCATTCGTCAGGGGCGCGCGATGAAACGCCCGTCCGCGATCAAGGTTCGCTTCAGCTTCGACAACGGCGCTGTCAACGGCTGCTGGCTCGGCGGCGAGGTTCAGCCGACCGACTGCGAGAAGATCGCGTGATGACCGATCCGGCCCCATCTTCCGCTTTCGAAGCCGCCTATGGTTTTGCGCGAAGCGACGTTCGTCTCGGCAACTGGCGCCAGGCCCCCTGGAATGTCTGGGCATTCCGTCACGTGTCCGAACTCATTCCGACGGCCCTGATCCCTGCAACGCCGGGACTGACCGAGTATCCACCTGTCGATCCCGCAGATCTCCTCGAGCAGACATTCCCGGTCGGCGACGGCACTGCGAGCGTCGCCGATGTGTTGCGCAGGACCTCGACCGATGCCGTCGTCGTGATGAAATCCGGCCGTATCGTTGCGGACTACCATGCGCCGAATTTCACGGCGCAGTCCCGGCACATTCTGTTCTCCGCGAGCAAGTCGGTAACGTCAGTCGTCGCGGGAATTTTATACAGCGATGGCCTGATCGATGTTGACGCGCCGGTCTCGCACTACATTCCGGAACTCAAATCCTCGGCCTTTGCGGATGCGCGGATACGCGATATCCTCGATATGCGGGTAAGTCTCGATTTCGAAGAGACCTATCAGGATCCGCGCGGCGACTTCGCCAGATATCGTCGCGCCGGCCTGCTCGAGCCGTCCAAGCTCGGCGACACCCCGGACTCCCTGCTGGCCTTCCTCGCCTCGCTGCAGAAGGGTGCCGGCGATCACGACGGTCCCTTCCACTACTGCTCGCCGAATTCGGATGTGCTGGGTCTGGTGGTCGAACGCGCCTCGGGTCAACGTTTCACCGACTTTGCGGCTGCGCGCTTGTGGCAGCCGCTCGGCGCGCGGCAGGACGCTTACATCACGGTCGATGCGGCCGGCACCCCGCGCACCGGCGGCGGCTTCTGCATGACCCCGCGCGACCTCGCCCGGATCGGCGAGATGATGCGACTGGGCGGCATGGCCAACGGCCGCCGGATCGTCTCGCAGGATTGGGTATCGGATACGACCACCAATGGCTCTGCCGAAGCCTGGCGCGCGGGGAAGTTCTTCGAATGGCTGCCAGAGGGCCGCTATCGCAACAAATGGTATCAGACGGGCAATGCGAACGGCGCCTTCTTCGCACTCGGCATTCACGGACAGTATCTCTATGTCGACCCGCGCGCCGAAATGGTCGTCGCCAAATTCTCGTCCCAGCCGGAGCCGGTGGACAACAACCTGAAGCGGCTCAACCTCGCGCTGTTCGATACGCTTGCAAGATTGTGCTGATGGCGCACCTCTGCGTGAGCAGCACGTCGCCGCGAAAGTGCGGGCTGTCGCTGGCGGAGGCTCTCCCCGCGCCTATTTGTCGTCCACACGAATGGACGACGGATGCCGGCACAAGGGCGTCACGCTGATGCGCATGAAAGGGAAGAGCGGCAATGTCGACAGAATGTCGTGCAGCGCTTCGTTGCTCGCCACATCGAAGATGCTGACATTGGCGTAGCGTCCGGCGACGCGCCAGAGATGGCGCCACTCGCCCGTCTTTTGCAGCTCCTGTGCGCGTTCGCGCTCGGTCTTTTTCAGTTGCTCGACCACATCCGGCGCAATGCCGGGCGGGATCTGCACGTCCATTTCGACCTGAAACAGCATCGATCAAACTCCTGTTGTTGCGCTCGCCTATTGAGCGCGCGGCGTGTAACCGTCGCGCCGGAAGAATGCGACACGGTCCATGTCCAGTTCGACGCCGATGCCGGGCGCCGTCGGCACCTGCAGCACGAAGTCGCCATAGTGCAGCGGCGTCGCGAGGATTTCCTCGGTCAGAAGCAGCGGGCCGAACAGTTCGGTGCCCCATGCCAATTTCGGCAACACGGAGAAAACCTGGGCCGACGCCGCGGTGCCGACACCGCCTTCCAGCATCGTGCCGCCATACAGGCCAAGACCCGCGGCATCACCGATCGCAGCCATCTTCACGGCATCGTACAAACCGCCGGCCTGATTGATCTTCAGGGCGAACACGTCGGCGGCACCGCGCGCCGCGATGTCGAAGGCATCCGTCGTGCCGTGCAGAGCCTCGTCAGCCATGATGGGCACGGCGAAGCGACCGCTGAGGCGGGCCTGTGCACCGCGATTGTCGCGCGACAAAGGCTGCTCGATGAGATCCACGCCGGCCGCCTCCAGGGCGGCAATACCACGCCGTGCATCTGGCTCGCTCCAGGCCTGGTTGACGTCGACCCGCACGCTGGCGCGATCGCCGAGAGCGCGCTTGATCGCCGCCACATGCGCCACATCGTCGTCCACGGAGCGCAGGCCGATCTTCAGCTTGAAGATATTGTGGCGACGCGTATCGAGCATCCGCTCGGCTTCCTCGATGTCGCGTTTGGTATCGCCGCTGGCCAGTGTCCAGGCGACCGGCAAGGTGTCGTGCTGGCGCCCGCCCAGCAGTTCCGACACCGGCAGACCAAGGCGCTTGCCCAGCGCATCCAGCAGCGCCGTCTCCACCGCGCATTTGGCAAAGCGGTTGCCCTTCACCCGCCGTTTTACGTCGGCCATGAGCGCGGCAACGCGTGACGCATCCATGCCGATGATGGCCGGAGCGATATAGGTGTCGACGGTCAGCTTGATGCCCTCGGGGCTCTCCTCGCCGTAGCTGAGGCCGCCGATGGTCGTCCCCTCGCCGATGCCGACCGTTCCGTCGGAGCAGCGGATGATGACCAGAACCAGGGTCTGGCTGTTCATCGTATGCATCGACAACTTATGGGGACGGATCGTCGGCACGTCGACCAGGATGGTCTCGACCTCGTCGACGCGGACTGCCACGCTGGTGCTCATGAAGGCGTTTTCCTGTTGTCCAAGGGTGCAGTTCGAAGGGTGGAGCCTCGAACGGATCGCCGCCAACTTTCCGGCGATCCGTCGATGTGCTGTCTGCTGCCCCGCCTTACTTCTTGATCAGCGGGCAGCGTGAGGCGGATAGCGGCTGGAACGCGTCGTCGCCGGAGACCGTCGCAAGCAGCTTGTAGTCGTCCCAGCGCGCCTTGGATTCCGACGGCTTCTTCACCTCAAACAGATACATGTCGTGCACCATGCGGCCGTCCTCGCGGATGCGGCCGTTCTTCGCGAACATGTCGTTGATCGGCGTTTCCTTCATGACCTTCATCACGGCTGCCGCATCGGTGGTGCCGGCCTTCTTCACCGCATTCAGATAGGTCGTGACGGAGGAATAGACGCCGGCCTGCGCCGAGGTCGGCGCACGCTTGGTCCGCTCCATGAACCGCTTCGCGAATGCGCGCGTTTCGTCGTTGAGATCCCAATAGAACGCCTCAGCCAGCAACAGGCCCTGCGCGGTCTCAAGCCCGACGCTATCGATATCGGAAATGAACGCCAGCAACGGCGACAGCTTCTGCCCGGACTGGGTCAGGCCGAATTCCGCGGCCTGCTTGATCGCATTGATGGTGTCGCCGCCCGCATTGGCCAGACCGATCACGCTTGCCTTGGTGCTCTGTGCCTGGAGCAGGAACGACGAAAAATCCGACGTGTTGATCGGGTGCTTCACATTGCCAACGACCTTGCCGCCCGCCTTGGTTACGACGCTGGAGGTGTCGCGCTCCAGTTCCTGGCCGAACGCGTAGTCGGCCGTGAGGAAGAACCAGCTATTGAGGCCGCGCTTCACCGTGGCCAGACCGGTGACGCTGGCCAGCGCATAGGTATCGTAAGTGTAGTGGACGATGTAGGGACCGCACGCCTCGTTGGTCAGCCTGACAGCGCCAGGCCCGTTGAACATGATGATCTTGCCGCGTGCCTTGGCCATTTCAGCCGCCGCCAGCGCCGTGGCAGAGCCGGCCACATCGACAATGGCCTCGACATTCTGGTTGTCGATCATCTCACGGGTGAAATTCGCGGCGAGGTCGGATTTGTTGAGATGATCGGCGACCACGATCTGGACCTTGCGCCCGAGAACCTCGCCGCCGAAATCCTCAACGGCCATCTTGGCTGCAGCCTCGCTGCCCGGCCCCGTAATGTCGGCAAAGAGGCCGGACATATCGAGGACTGCGCCAAGTTTCAGCGGCGCGGTGCTCTGTGCCATGGCAGCCGAGGTGCCAACGACCATGACCGATGCCATCAAGCCTGAAAGTAGCTTCTTCACATCATTCTCCATCAGCGCTCTGATCCCCAGCGCGCTTTTCTTGCTTGTTATTCGTTGGTTATCGCTCGCCCTATGGGCGTCGGACGTCTGTCGTCACTGGCTGCCGCGAATGCCTGCGGTCTCGACGATCTGCTTCCACTTGGCGCTTTCCTGGGTGAGGTGCGCAGCCAGTTCCTGGGGCGACGACGCGATGACGCGCCCGCTGACATCGGCGAAGCGCTTCTGCACATCGGGATCTGCCAGAACCTTGCGGATATCGCCGCTGATGCGCTCTGCGAGCGCCGGCGGCATCTGGCCGGGACCGAAAATGGCCCACCAGTTGGCGAGTTCGAAGCCCGGCAGACCGGATTCGCTGATCGTCGGCACGTCGGGCAGCGCGGCGATACGCTCCTTCGTGGTGACGGCAATGGCGCGAAGGCTGCCACCCTGGACCTGCGGAAGCGCCGTCGAGGCATTGTCGAACATCAGGTCGATCCGGCCGGCCATCAGATCCGTCAGCGCCGGCGACGAGCCGCGATAGGGAACGTGGGTCATCTCGACCTTGGCCTGCTGCCGGAACACTTCCGCAGCCAGATGCAGGGAGGACCCGACGCCGGCGGAACCATAGGTGGCGCCACCCGATGCCGCCTTTTCTTTTGCAAAGGCGATCAGATCCTTGACGTTCTTGATCGGCGACGAGGTCGGCACCAGCACCACATTCGGCGTCTCGAGCGCCAGCGTCAGCGGCGTCAGATCCTTGACGGGATCGTAGGGCATCGACTTGAAAAGCCACGGATTGACGGCCACGGCGATCGACGCGAGCACCAGCGTATAGCCATCGGGGGCACTCTTGGCGGCAGCATTGATGCCGATATTCGATCCGGCCCCACCCCTGTTCTCGACGACGACCTGCTGGCCCCAGGTCTGGCTCAGCTTTTCCGCAATCGTGCGGCCGATGATGTCAGCGGCACCGCCGGCGGCGAAGGGAACGATCAACTGGACCGGCTTGGTCGGATAGTCCTGCGCCGTCGCACGGTTTGCGCCCATGGCGATGAAACAGGCCGCCACCGCAGTGTGGGTCGCTCGGGCAAAGAAAGTGCGTCGTGACAGCATACAGGAGACCTCCCGGTCGGTTGTTATAAGTAGACGGCGGCACAAGCCGTGCCGCCCAAGTCCGGTGTTGACAAAACACTGGCACGAGACGCGTGATAGGCCAACACACGTAAAACTATAGATGCGATAGAAGATTGTAATCGCCATGGATTCCAGACGTCTCGGCTATTTTCTGGCAATCGCGACCCACAAGCGCATGGCGAAGGCTGCAGAAGTCCTCGGCGTCGCCCAGCCGACCCTGTCGCAGCAGATACGCGCCCTCGAACAGGACCTCGGCACCGTCCTGTTCAACCGGACGCCCCAGGGCATGCAACTGACCGAGACAGGACATGCACTGCGCGAACATGCGCAGCGTCTGATGGTTCAGACCGAGGCTGCGCGCACGGCAATCGCCGAGCTGGAGGGCGGCATGGCCGGCACGCTGCGTGTCGGCGTCATCTACACCTACAGCACGACATTCCTGCCGAAGATCATCGGCAGCTTCGGCGAGAAATATCCTGACGTTCGCCTCAGCGTGGAGGTCGGTTCAGCAAACGGTATCGAGCAACGCATCCTGTCCGGGGATCTCGATCTCGCGATTGCTTTCGCCCCGCCCCAGCATGCGGAACTGGGCGTCGACCTGTTGTTCGAGGAGCGGCTCGTCCTGGTGCTTGCAAAGTCGCAAAATCAGTCACGGCAACAGTCGATCACGCTGCAGGCGCTTGCCCGCCGCCCATTGGCACTCCTGACCACCGCCTTTGCGACCCGCCGCATTCTCGACCAGTCGCTGCCACCGGATACGAAGCTCGATGTGCGCGTCGAGATGAACTCGGTCGAGGCCCTGATCGAACTCGCCAAATCAGGAGGGTTGCCGACGGTGCTTGCCGACCGAAGCCTGAACACCCGGAAAGACCTTGCGATCATTCCGATCGGGCCTCCATGGATACGCCGTTCCGGAGCCTTGCTCTGGGACGCCCATCGCTATCAGACGGCGGCCGCGCGCGCTTTCATGGCGATCGCCCGCAAGACGACCAAAAGCGCGCAGTCCACTCGCACGTTGTAGCGCACAACAGCGGACATCGGCATTACCAGAGGAACGCCACGCGGCGTCAATGCAACCGGGCTGCTTAGCGTCCCATGCGTGCAATGGCCTGGCGCGACCTACCACCAGCCGATTTGCGGCTGGCGCTGATACGTCGGGACCCTGCGGCGAGCCTGCACGGGCGCGGGCTCCGCATTCCAGCGCTGGAAGAACGACCCGAAACCGTCGTCAAAATCGTCGCTGCTCGCCATGAGATCGGCAGGAGGCGTTGGCTTGCGCGTAATGAAACCGCCCTGGGGCTGATTATTCAGCACGACGACGAATTCGGTGCGATAGTTGGTTTCGCTGCTGAGCGGCTCATCGGAGATGACGATCGACGAGCGTGGCAGTGCAGTCGCTGCGATCCGGTCGAGCACCTCCTGCGGAATGGTGATGCGGTCGAGCGCAGCCTTCGCATCGTCACCCTCGTCGATCGTGACGGCGCTCCAGCGTAGGCCTGTGTCGCTCCGCGCCATCGCTGTGAAGACATGCGTGCCGATCGGCTTGCCGGGGTCACGGATCGTGACTGGAACTTCGATGCTTGAATCGAACACCTCGCCGCCACCGTCGGGCGCCGGCTTGTGCGTATTGCGCCGAACATAGAGTTTCTGCGTCGCGCGACTGATATAGATCGAGACAGGTTCAAGCGCGAGTTTTGCATCGCTTGCCGCCCTGGCCGTGTCGACCTTTTTGGTCTCGGCGGCCTTGGCGGCGTCCTTTGCGGCGGCGGCAGCATCGAGCTTCGACGCCGTATCGGCCTTTGCGGTTTCGAATTGCGCCCCGAGCTCCGCGGCCCTGGCGGCGGCTTTCTGCCTCAATTCTTCGGCGCGCACCTTCGCCTCATCGGTCTTGGCGTTAGCGATCGCCTTGTCAGCGGATGCAAGCTCGGCATCGGCGCGCGCCTTCGCCGATTGCAGTTTTCGCAGGGCACCCGAAAGCGGCTTCGTCTCGCGCGCCGAGGTCGCTGCGAGTTTCTTCGCCGCGTCGGCTACGGCAGCGGCCTCCGCAGCTTCGCGGGCGAGCGTCTCGGCACGGCTAGGCGCAGCGGCGATGGCTTCCGCTTTCGGTGTCAGAAGCGCCGGATGGGAAAACTCGACGGGCGCAGCGTCATTCGGCGAGATGATCACCCGCATCCCGATCCGCGTCTTGTCGAACAACCTGTCCGCGAAGCCGTAAGGCATCCGCACACAGCCATGGGACGCGGCATAGCCGGGCAGCGGCCCCCCATGCAGTGCGACACCGTTCCACGTGATCCGCTGCATGTTCGGCATCGCGGCATCATCATACATGTTGGAGCGATGGTCCTTGTTCTTCTCGAGGACCGCAAAGACGCCTGCCGGGGTCTCGCGTCCCGAAACCCCGGTCGAAACCGGGGCGCGCGTGATCCATCCATCGGCGTCGTAGAACGTGACCTGCTGGCTCTTGATCGACACGATCGCCATCATCGGCTCGCCTGCTTCGCGCGGCGCAGTCGCCTCAACGACGCGGGCGGGACGCGCCTGCTTTGCAGCGGCTCCAGCCGCCGGAGCGGCCACCGCAATCACCGTTGCCAACACCACGACGGGAGAGATCCAGTGCCGCATCCCGACGTTGGGTTGCGCCGTCGTCAATCGATTTGCCATTCAGTACCCCGGTCAAATGCCTGTCCGAGCACGAATCGTACAGGCGTTTGATTGCGATTGTATCAATTCGCCGCCGCTTCGCTTGCCCGATATCTCGTTGACGCGGCGAGCACGGCGAAAGTTCATTCGTAGCCGACAAACGGCGCAGGACAAAGGTGGCTCACTGCCACACCCGGCACCTGGTCGACTGCGAAATCTGGACAAAACAGCGGTTGGGGCCGGAGTTCAAAATGAGCCCAATGCGGACCCCATGGCGATCACGACGGCAAGAGCGACAACCGAGCTCACGATGCCGACCATCACAATGTCGAAATAACTTTGGCGATGCGTCAGGCCGCAAATCGCGAGCAAGCTGACGACCGCACCATTGTGAGGGAGAATGTCCAGGGTGCCGGAGCCGATCACAGCTACGCGGTGTAGCAATCCGGGATCGATCCCTTCCCGCATGGCAACGTCCATATAGGTCTGGCCGAGCGCATCAAGTGCGATGGTCAGTCCGCCGGATGCCGACCCCGTCAACGCGGCGAGCAGGTTCGTGGACACGGCCAACGACACCAGCGGCCCGCCTTTAACATCCAGCGCCCAGTCCCGCACCATGTCAAATGCGGGCAGCGCTGCGATGACTGCGCCAAAGCCAACGAGGCTCGCGACCGTCAGCGCTGGCAGCACGGATGCATTGGCCCCCGCATCCATCGTCTGTCGCAGCGCAGGCAGCCGCGTCCAGTTGCAGATGACGACTGTCGCGGTCGCTCCTGCGAGCGCGACGACAACGGACCACACCCCGGCAACGGCAGACAGAGACGTGCTGCCCCAGCGCTGATCGGCCAGGAAGGAGACATCAAGCCGGGGCAGGACAACGAGCGACATCACGAGATTGACGACGACAACCACAACCAGGGGAAGGATGGCATTGAAGACAGGCACTTCCGCGTTGCTGCGATGTCCGTGGGATATCTCCGCCGGATCGAATTCACGCGCCGTTGTCGCACGCCCGCGCAAGAGTTCATCATCGGCAGCGGCACTGATCGCGCTCGACGGCTCCTCACCATAGCCTTCATTCGCATGCCGGGCCGCCTTCTCGGCGCGAAGCAACCACCACAGTCCAATACCCAGCATGATCAATGACGCAATCATACCGAGGCCCGGCGCAGCGAAGGGCGTGGTGCCGAAGAAGGGCATGGGTATCGCATTCTGAATCGATGGCGTGCCCGGCAAGGCTGACATGGTGAAAGTCGATGTTCCCAAGATCACCGTCGCTGGCACGAGGCGGCGCGGAATCCCCGCCGCACGAAACAGCGACTGGGCCATCGGAACGATCACAAAAAATGCGACGAAAAGGCTGACGCCGCCATAGGTGACCAATGCCCCCGAGAGCACCACGGCGAGGATGACCCGGCGCTCGCCAAGGCGGCGGGTGATGAAGTTCGCGACCGCGGTGACCGCGCCGCTGTCGTCCATCAGCTTCCCGAATACGGCCCCGAGCAGAAAGATGGGAAAGAACTGGGCGAGAAACTGGGCTGCGCTGCCCATGAAGGTCTGCGTCCAATTGGCAAGCAATGGCTCTCTGCCGAAAGCCGCCGCAACCAGCGCGGCGAGCGGCGCAAGCAGCAGAACACTCCAGCCCCGGAAAGCGAGCCAGATGAGAAGACCAAGCCCGACGAGAATGCCGAGAAGACCCATGACGTCAGCACTCTGCCAGCAGGATGTCGAGATCGGCCGTTGAGCGCTCGCCAAGATCGTCGCCGTGCGCGTCGAGAAAGTCACCCGCCGCTCGCCGCCCCTCGTCGCGCAGCTTGGATACGAAGTCCCATTCGGCATTGAGCTTGGATGACGCGGCGAAAGTCGCGAGCATGTCGCTCTTGATCCGGTGCGTCTTCATTCGAGCCCAGCGGGCGCCTTCCCCGGTGCCGGGATCCACCACCTGACGGAGCAGCGCAATCATCCGTAGCTCCTTTGCCAGCGGCGAGTTGAATGAAATTTCATTGAGACGGTTGAGAATGTCCGCGGCCGTGCGCGGCTCCTCCAGTCGCTCGGTCGGATTGATCTGCACGACGATGGTGTCCTGCGCATCTGTCTCGCGAACAAGCGGTGTGATCGTGGGATTGCCCGCATAGCCCCCGTCCCAATAGGCTTCGCCTTCAATCTCGATCGCGCGGAACATCGTAGGCAGGCACGCCGAGGCAAGCAGGACATCCGCGGTGATCTCGGCGTTACGGAAAATTCGCCCGCGACCTGTCCGTACCCGCGTGGCCGTTACGAAGAGTTTGATCGGCGCACCGGCGAGACGCTCGAAATCAATGCTCTCGGCCAGTATCTCGCGGAGCGGATTGTAACCGAACGGATTGAGATCGTAAGGCGACAGGACTCGCGACATCAGATCGGCGAAGAGATAGGCCGGAGAAGTGTCCAGCGACCAGCGTCCCATGAGGCGGTCGAGAGGGGAGCGTTGAAACGGACTGAAGGCCGCGGCACGCGAGACGCGCCGCCAGTATTTGTCCAGGGCCTCGCGTGCTCCGTTGGCTCCTCCGGCGGTCCAACCGTCCGCCAGAACGGCAGCATTCATCGCGCCTGCCGATGTTCCAGATATGCCGGCAATTTGCAGCCACGGCTCCTCAAGCAGCCGATCGATGACCCCCCACGTGAATGCGCCATGCGAGCCTCCGCCCTGGAGCGCCAAATCCACGAGCACCTGACTTCGGTTCATCATGCAGCTTCTCCAACTGCCGAGAGACACGCTTGTAGCCAACCGTCGAGCACTTCAGAAACCACGCGTCGCAATAGACGTGGTCATAATAGACTGGGAAGTTCGCTTCAGATCGCTTTCGACCGAGCCCTGCGACCTCTGCGTGCTATTTGATGCCCACCTCGCGCCAAAAGCAACCTTCCGGGGCCTGACCGGAAACATCGTGCGGATCCGACAATCGCGCGCGGCGACCTTCAGAGCGACTTTGGTAAATATCAGAGGGCAAATATCAGGCCATCGCCCCGTAATGAGACAATGGGCGGTGCCGAAATGTGAAGGCGCGACAACGAAGCGCCTTCGGGCAGCGCACGACTACGGCGTCAGGAGCTTGTTGTACTTCGCCACATCGCGCGTCACCAATTGCTGCAGCACCTGCGGCGTATGCTCATCGGCATCGGGCGCCACGGTCGACAAATCGCGAAAGCGCTTCTTCACCAGATCGCTTTCAACCGACGCCCGCGCCGCCGCGTTGAGTTTGGCGATGATCTCCGGCGGTGTGCCCTTTGGTGCGAACAGGCCGTTCCAGCCCTGCGCCTCGAAATCGGGCAGTCCCGCTTCTGCCGAGGTCGGCAAATCAGGCAGCGTCGCCAGCCGCACCGTCGAGCCGACCACGATGCCCTTCACGAGCTTGTCATCAATGGCCTGCGAGACGGAGGCCGCGGAATCGCAGACGCCATCGATCTGGCCACCGATGGCATCGGTGAGCGCGGGCGCCGCGCCGCGATAGCCGACCAGCGTGACATCGATGCCGGCGGCCTGCACGAAGCTCTTGCAGATCAGGTAATTCGACGAGCCGATCCCGGCATGGCCGAGATTGACCTTGCCGGGATTGGCTTTGGCATAGGCGATGAAGCCCTTGAGATCACTCGCTGGGAAATCCTTGCGCAGCGCCACGACGCCGAAAGTCTTGGCCACCATGCCGATGGAAGCAAAGGAGTCCGGCGTGAAGGACAGTTTCGGATAGATCGTGTAGGTCGCCGCACTGGTGCCAGCATTGCCGATGGCGATGGTGTAGCCATCGGGCGCAGACCGCGCCGCGCGAGCCAGCGCCGTGGAGCCACCGGCGCCGACCACGTTCTCGATGATGATGGTCTGGCCGAGCGGCACCGCCATCTGTTCGGCCACCGCGCGCGCAATCACGTCCGACGTGCCGCCGGCCGCGAAAGGCACGATCATGGTGATAGGACGCCTGGGATAATCATCGGCGGACGCCGACACGCTCGTAGCCAGCATGAGCGCAAGCACTGCGGCGCGCTTCGACAGCCGCGCCACAGCGGCGATCACGCAGCGCGCTCCAGATGCTCGACAAGACCGGCAAACAGACCGCGGCCGTCGGTGCAGCCCATGATGTCTTCGACGTGATTTTCCGGATGCGGCATCATGCCAAGCACATTGCCCTTCTCGCTGACGATGCCGGCAATCGATGCGGCGGCGCCATTGATATTGTGCATGTCGCCAACCTCGCCCGTCGGCGAACAATAGCGATAGAGCACGCGGCCATCGCCTTCGAGGCGCTTCAGCGTTTCGACATCGGCGGTGTAGTTGCCCTCGCCGTGGGCGATCGGCACGCGGATCACCTGACCGGCATTGTAGCCGCGGGTAAACGCCGTGTCGGACCGTTCGACACGCAGATGCACGTCGTGGCACAGGAATTTCAGCTTGGCATTGCGCATCAGGATGCCCGGCAGCAGGCCGGACTCGCAGAGGATCTGGAAGCCGTTGCAGACGCCCATCACCAGGCCGCCGTCAGCCGCGAACTTGCGGACCGCGTCCATCACAGGCGAGCGCGCCGCGATGGCGCCGCAGCGCAGGTAGTCGCCGTAGGAAAAGCCGCCGGGCACGACGACGAGATCGGTGCCCTTGGGCAACGAGGTCTCGGCGTGCCAGACCATCGTGGACTCCTGCCCCGATGCCAGCTTGAGCGCCCGCGCCATGTCGCGTTCGCGGTTGATTCCGGGGAAGACGAGAACGGCGGATTTCATAATGTCGGTGCTTCGCTCAATTCAAGACGGCGTTCGATACGGTCGAGCCGTTGTTCGTGGCGGATCAGCGTCGCATGCACGCCGCCGAGTTCCTGGTGAATGCTTAGGAGGTCATGATGGATCGATGTCATCTGCGTCCGCAACGCCAGCATGTCGCTCTTGTTTTCGTCCGCTTTGCCATCGACCTGCGCAAGCCGCGCCTGCACGGATTTGAGCACTTCATAAATCAACTCATTGCTGATCCCAGCCATGACCCGACCTTTTAAAAGTTACCCCTGCACCTCAACCTTATAATTCTCGATCACCGTATTCGCCAGCAGCTTGTCGGCTGCGGCCTTCAGCGCCTCCTCGGCTTTCGCCTTGTCGGCGCCGTTCAGTTCGATGTCGAACACCTTGCCCTGCCGCACAGAGGCAATGCCATTGACGCCGAGCGACTTCAGCGCGCCTTCGATGGCCTTGCCCTGCGGGTCAAGGATGCCGTTCTTCAGGGTAACAGTTACGCGGGCTTTCACGTCTTGATCCTCAGCTCTTGACCAGTACCGGGCCGGTGCCCATCGGGCGTTCGTTTTCGGAGAGAATGCCGAGACGCTTGGCGACCTCGGTATAGGCCTCCAGCACGCCGCCGAGATCGCGGCGGAAACGATCCTTGTCCAGCTTCTCGTTCGACTTGATATCCCACAGCCGGCATGAGTCGGGCGAGATTTCGTCGGCGACGATGATGCGCATCATGTCGTTTTCGAACAGGCGGCCGCATTCCATCTTGAAATCGACGAGGCGGATGCCGATGCCCAGGAAAAGACCGGTCAGGAAGTCGTTGACGCGGATGGCCAGCGCCATGATGTCATCGATTTCCTGCGGCGTGGCCCAGCCGAACGCCGTGATGTGCTCTTCCGAGACCATCGGGTCGTTGAGCTGGTCGTTCTTGTAATAGAATTCGATGATCGAGCGGGGCAGCTGGGTGCCTTCCTCGATGCCGAGGCGCTGCGACAGCGAACCCGCCGCCACGTTACGCACCACCACTTCCAGCGGCACGATCTCGACTTCGCGAATCAGCTGCTCGCGCATGTTGAGTCGGCGGATGAAATGAGTCGGCACGCCGATGTCGTTCAGATGCTGGAACAGGTATTCCGAAATCCGGTTGTTGAGGACGCCCTTGCCCTCGATCACCTGGTGTTTCTTGGCATTGAACGCGGTCGCGTCGTCCTTGAAGTGCTGGATCAGGGTGCCGGGCTCCGGGCCTTCATACAGGACCTTGCCCTTGCCTTCATAAATGCGACGTCGACGGCTCATGGGGATGTACCGGGTGTTGTTGAAATCCATGGATGTGGTGTGCTCCGAATAACGGGATCGACCCACGACGGAGCTGCCGTGAAGGCCAGGAACCGGAATCAGTACGGGAAGAAACAGAACGAGAACCGGGCCTGACGGCAACCTACCCGATCGGCCCTGCCAGTACAATCGACCCGGCCCGTCCGGCGGGGGTTTACCCCAAGCTCGCGCAAGCCTCATCCGACAAGCCCTGCCCGATACCGTTGCCTGCGACCTTGCGGCCGATTGTTCCAACGGTACCTCGACCTTATTTAAGCTCCCAAGCGGCGTTTACAACGTCGTCCTGACCGCTCAACAACCCCGACGGGAACTTTAACCATGTCATCATTCGACAAGCGCGGCGAAGCCTTCGAGAACAAGTTTGCGCTCGATGAGAGCCAGAAGTTCAAGGCCGAGGCCCGCCGCAACAAGCTACTGGGCCTGTGGGTCGCCGAACAGCTCGGCAAGTCCGGCGACGAGGCCGCCGCCTATGCCAAGGAAGTCGTCACAGCCGATTTCGAGGAAGCCGGCGACGGCGACGTGGTCCGCAAGGTGCTCGCCGATCTCGGCGCCAAGGGCATCGCGATCACCGAAGCGCAACTGCGCGTGAAAATGGACCAGCTGACCGCTGAGGCCGTCGCGCAGGTGAAGGCCGGAGCCTGATATCCACAGCTTCGAGTTGCAACGAAACATCTCGCTGCAACTCACGACGTTTCATGGAGCCGCGCATCGTATGATGTTGCGGCTCTTGTCATCAGAAGACACTTGTCTTTTGAAACGTTCCAGACTCGCAGAGCCTGACTGAATATCGCGAATTGCGATCTGCAAATTCTGAAACAGAGTCGCACAGCGTGCCGATGACGGCTCGCATGCGCGTGCTACAAATTGCTCAAAATGCACGTCGATTGTTCAATCGTGTCGCGGCTCACCTTGCGACTGCATCATCCGGGACACACAGGATCGTCAATCTCGCCGCTTTAGAGCGATTCAAGCTCCCATTCGAAGTTTTCATTCAAAGCTACTGCTAGATCGCCTGCGCATGTTTCTCGAACGCGAAGGCGACAAAAGTGACGACGGACAACCATTGCAATCTCGACAGCAACGCACGCGGCATCTTCAGGCTGCGCCGTGCGTATTGGTTGATCGGCGCCACATTCCTGCTCGGCGATCTCTCCACCGGCATGTCGGTCGCCAACGCACAATCCAGCACGGCCTTGCCGGCTGTCACTGTGGAGTCTCCGGCACAGGCGCGCCGGCCTGCCCGTGCCGCCGCGACAGCGCCGAGCCGGGCACGCACCGTCGCCGCACGCCGCAATGCCACGCCACCGCCCGCCCCGCCGACACCGACCGAGCGCGCCATCGCTGCAGCGGCTACGAAATACGAACAGATCCTCGGCTATCGCGCGATGCCGAATGCGACGACGTTGCGCGGCGCCACCTCGCCGCTCAACACGTCGCAGGTCGTCAATGTCGTGCCACAGCAGGTGATCAGCGACCAGCGTCCGCGCAATCTCGATGACGCACTGATCAACATCTCCGGCATCACCCAGACCAACACGCTGGCCGGTACCCAGGACGCCGTGATCCGCCGCGGCTTCGGCGACAATCGCGACGGTTCGATCATGCGCAACGGCATGCCGATCGTGCAGGGACGCTCGTTCAATCCTGCTGTTGAAAGTATCGAAGTGCTGAAGGGACCGGCGTCGCTACTCTACGGCATCATGGATCCCGGTGGTATCGTCAACACCATCAGCAAGCGGCCGGAATTGTATCAGCACGGCGAAGTGACGCTGGAAGGCGCGACCTACGGTTCGCGCAGCGGCGGTAACGCAACGATCGACATCACCGGACCGCTCGGCAAGGATGGCCTCGCCTATCGCTTCGTCGGTTATGGCATCAACGAAGACTACTGGCGCAACTTCGGCACCCGCAAGGAGACGCTCTACGCGCCGTCGTTGGCCTGGTATGGCGACACGACCACGGTTCAGATCAACTACGAACACCGCGACTTTTATTCACCGTTCGATCGCGGCACGGCCTTCAACAGTGTGACCAAGGCCCCGTTCGCCATTCCGGCGACACGCCGCATCGACGAGCCCTATAACAGCATGTGGGGCACGTCGGATCTCATCCAGGCATCGGTCGATCAGAAGATCAACGAGGACTGGAAAGTCTATGCGGGCTACAGCTACAACGTAGAAACCTACAATGCTGCGCAGTTGCGCAACACGGTGGTCAACCCGACGACTGGCATCGCGACTCGCAGCAATGACGGCACCTACGGCGCGCTGACGTCCTCCAGCTTCGGCACCGCCTATATACAGGGCGGCTTCTGGATCGGCGGCATGCGCAACGAAGTGCTGTTCGGCGGGGACGCCCAGTATCGCGTGATCTACCGCAAGGATCTGGTCAGACAGTCGGCCGCAAACTTCAATATCTTCGACCCGGTCTACGGCCGGCAGTTGCCCGGCACGACCGTTGTCGCCAGTGACAGCGACCAGACCGACAAGCTCGACACCCAGTCCCTGTTCTTCCAGGACACGCTGCATCTGACCAATCGGCTCGCACTGGTCGGCGGCGTGCGTTACATGACCTTCGATCAGTTGGCGGGACGCGGGCGACCGTTCATCGCCAACACCGACCTTTCCGGCAACAAGGCGCTGCCGCTCGGCGGCGTGATCCTGAAGGTCACCGACGAAGTCTCGCTCTATGCCAGCTACACGGAATCGCTGAAGCCGAATTCGACCATCGCGCCCAACGGCGCGGTATTCGACTCGCAGACGAAGCCTGAAGAAGGCATATCCTGGGAAACCGGCATCAAGTTCGATATCAACAAGCGCCTGTCGGGCACGGTCGCGCTCTACGACATCGACAAGAAAAACGTGATGCTGTCGCAATACAATACGGTCACCACGACCAACGAGGCACGCACCGCGGCTGCAGCGCGCTCGCGCGGTGTCGAAGTCGACGTGACCGGCAAGCTGACTGATAGCTGGAGCATAATCGCCAGCTACGCCTATACCGACGCGTTGCTGACGCAGGACTCGCAGTATACCGGAAATCACCTGCAGAATGTCGCCCTGAACACCGGGTCGCTCTATCTCGTCTATGATTTCGGCTCGATGCTGCCGGGTCGCCTGCGCGTCGGCGCCGGTGCACATTATGTCGGTGACCGTCCCGGCGATGCTGCAAACAGCTTCGTGCTGCCGTCCTACACAGTGGCCGACGCCTTTGCGACCTACGAGACGAAGTACCAGACTCTGCCTGTGATCTATCAATTCAACATCAAGAATATCTTCGACAAGGTCTACTATCCGTCGGCAGTGAGCCTTCCCAACGTCGCACTGGGCGATGCGCGGCGCTTCTCGCTGGCAGCGACGGTAAAATTCTGATCATGACCACGCCACGTCGCACCAGTGCGTTCCTGATTGCGCTGGCCGCGACCTGGCTCCCCTTCGGCTCGGCCACGAGCCGTGCCGAAGAGATCAATCTCTATTCGACACGCGAACCGCAGCTCCTGGAGCCGGTCATTGCGGCCTTCACCGCCGCAACCGGGATCACGGTCAGGCTCACTTATATCGCCGACAATCTCGTCACGCACATGAAGGCCGAGGGAGAGACATCCCCCGCCGACGTGCTGATGACCATCGGTCTCGACAAGACCTCGCAATTCGCCGCGAATAGTCTGTCGCAACCGACCGCCTCTCCCCTGCTCGACAGAGCGATTCCGTCGCAAGTGCGCGGCCCTGAGTGGATCAGCCTGTCGGTGCGTCCGCGCGTGGTGATGGTGCGGAATGACTCGCCGCAGGGCGCGATCCGCTATGAGGATCTCGCCGATCCCCGTTTTCGCGGCCAGCTCTGCATCCGCTCGCCATTGCATCAGAACAATGTCGCGCTGATTGCGGCCTATCTCGTGCATCACGGTGCGGACGCCACCGAAGCCTGGCTGCGCGGCATCAAGGCCAATCTGGCGCATGCGCCCGAAGGCAAGGACAACGACGTCATTCGCCAGCTTGCGGAAGGCCGCTGCAGCATCGGCATCGCCAATACCGTGGCGCTGGCGCAGCTCCGCGATGGCCGCGAGGGCGCGGAGTGGACGGCCTGGGCGAACAAGGTGAAGACGGTGCCGACGACATTCGTGGGCGGCGGCGCGCATGTGAACCTCACCGGCGCGGCGCTGGCGAAACATGCGCCGCATCGCGCGGCCGCACTGAAGTTTCTGGAATTCCTGGTGACGCCGGCCGCGCAGAAAATCTATGCCGCGGCCGAGCTGGAATATCCGGTCACCGCAGGCGCCGAGAGCGCGCCGCTGGTTGCGGCGATGGGAGAGTTTTCGAGTGACACGCTTGATATCGACCAGATCGCTGCCAGTCAGAAGGCGGCGATTGCATTGATCAGGAAGGTTGGTTTCGAGAAGTAGCGGCGTTCTTATCCCTCCCCCTTGTGGGGAGGGTCGGCCGAAGGCCGGGGTGGGGGTACCCCAAGCTCCGGCGCTTGTGGAAGCACCCCACCCGTCTCGAACGCTAACGCGTTCGATCCACCCTCCCCACTACGCGGCTTCGCCGCTTGAGGGAGGATAAAGAGATCACCGCCAGCCCATGCCCGGCGCCACGTGCTTCAAGATCGCCTCGATCACATGGGCGCTGTAGTCGACGCCGAGCTGGTTCGGCACCGTCAGCAAGAGCGTGTCCGCTTCCGCAATCGCCTCGTCGCCCTTGAGCTGCTCGATGAGCTTGTCCGGCTCTTCTGCGAAGCTGCGGCCGAAGATGGCGCGCTCGGTGGCGCTGAGGTGTCCGATCTTGTCCTCGCCTTCATTGCCCCGGCCGAAATAGGCGCGGTCGCGGTCGTCCACCAGCGCGAAGATGCTGCGACTCACTGACACGCGCGGGTCACGCGTATGTCCCGCCGCCTTCCAGGCGTCACGATAGAGCCGGATCTGTTCGGCCTGCTGCACATGAAACGGCTTGCCGCTTTCGTCGATCTTCAGCGTCGATGACTGCAGGTTCATGCCCAGTTTCGCCGCCCATTCCGCCGTCGCATTGGTGGAGGCGCCCCACCAGATGCGCTCGCGCAGGCCTTCGCTATGCGGCTCGAGCCGCAGCAGGCCCGGCGGGTTCGGAAACATCGGATTGGGATTGGGCTGCGCAAAGCCCTTGCCTTGCAACACGTCGAGAAACACCTCGGTGTGCCGCCGCGCCATGTCGGCGTCGGTCTGGCCGTCTGCCGGCGCGTAGCCAAAGTAACGATAGCCGTCGATCACCTGCTCCGGCGAGCCTCTGCTGATGCCGAGCTGCAGCCGTCCGCCCGCGATCAAGTCAGCGCTGCCGGCATCCTCCGCCATATAGAGCGGGTTCTCGTAGCGCATGTCGATCACGGCCGTGCCGATCTCGATCTTTTTGGTACGTGCGCCTACAGCGGCGAGCAGCGGAAACGGCGCGGCGAGCTGGCGCGCGAAATGATGCACCCGGAAATAGGCGCCGTCAGCGCCGAGTTCCTCGGCGGCAACGGCGAGATCGATAGACTGCAGCAGTGCATCGCCCGCCGAGCGCGTCTGTGACGAGGCGGACGGGGTCCAGTGGCCGAAGGAGAGGAAGCCGATGTTTTTCATGGGAATGGTCTCGGGGTGGAATTGCTGCCTCCCTATCTAGACCAGATTGGCAGCAAGAAAAGGGAAACGATGGAAACGTATCGTTTCCAGTACAGCGATCATCTTCGTGGACTGCCAGATCCGTGCCCACGTCCGCATGCCCCGGCGCGACGTTGCACCGCTCCCAGCCCTCACGCCTTAAGCGTGTAGTTTGTCATAAATCTTCTATAGGTTGACCACAACACGGCGTTGGGCGAGCATCATCGTCACATCGAAAAACGGGGGGACGGGGCCATGCGTGTCACAAAGTCTGCCGGAGATTTCGAAGCGAGCGCGATTGCCGGCACGCGCGCAATCATGATCGCCCTCAATTGCCAGGAGGCAGCGTGCAAGGGGCTGCTGGGATTTGCGTTCCAGCGCGCCAAGGGTGCCGGAAAGCCCGAATTCCTGCGCTCGCTGAAAGTGTTCGAAGAGGTCGAGCCAGAGCCCGACACCGAGCACGGCGAGTATTTCACCGACAAGTTTCCGATCCAGAGCTTCCTCTGGAGCGACTACACCGCGGATCCCGGCACGACCTATCACTTCGAGGTCATACCCGTATTTGGCGACCCGACCGCCCCCGAACTGCGCGAGGCCGAGAAGCTCGCCTTCACCGTCACGACGGAGAAGGAGGACGATGGTGAGCACGGCATCTGGTTCAACCGCGGCGCCATCGCCAGCCAGGCCTATGCGCGCAAGTTCAAGAACCACAAGCCGACCGACGCGGAGATGGACAATCCGAAGGACGAGCACACGGTCTGGCTCTCGCGCGGCCTGCTGGAGGCCTGCCTGGACTATATCGACACGACGAAGAAGAGCGAGGCGCTGCGCGCCTGCATCTACGAATTCACCTATGCGCCCATCATCGAGGCGTTCAAGGCGAAGATCGATGACGGCTTCGACGTCCGGCTGATCGTGCATGACGACAAGAAGGGCAAGAACCGCAAGGCGATGAAGGCCGCCGGCCTCGACGTCAAGGCGAAGCATAACGGCGAGCCGGTCGTGATCTGGCGCACGCGGCCGCCGATCCCGCACAACAAGTTCATCATCAAGCTCGACGGCGACGCGCCGCAGAAAGTCTGGACCGGCTCGACCAACATCACGCCGTCCGGATTCCTCGGCCAGTCGAATGTCGGCCACCTCGTCCATGACAGCGACGTCGCCGAACAATATCTGAAATACTGGACGATCCTGAGCGACAACCCGACCGGCAAGCCGGCGAAGGAAGGCGTCGCGGAGATTTCGCCCTACCCGCCTGCCCTCGTGAAGCCGGGATCGATGACCTGCATCTTCTCGCCGCGCCAGACGGCCTCGATGCTGAACTGGTATGCCGACCGGATGAGCGACGCCACCTCGTCGATCATGTTCACGGCCGCGTTCAACGTCGCCGCCGATTTCATCGAGCCGCTGGCGCGTGACCGCGACTTCCTGCGCTTTGTGCTCAAGGAGAAGCCGCCCACTGCCGACGAGCGCAAGGCGCTCAAGGGCGACCGCGACCTGCAGATCTCGTTCGGCGCCGTGCTGGGCGCCGAGTTCAAGGTGGTCGACGGCAAGCTGGAGGCCAAGCGCAAGGTGAAGGAATTTCCGCTGGACCGCTGGTTCCTCAAGGAAGAGCTCACGCGCGACGAAGGCAATATCTTCTTCGTCCATACGAAATATCTGCTGATCGATCCCCTGAGCAAGGATCCCCTCATCTGCACCGGCTCGGCGAATTTCTCGGAGGGATCGCTGACCACCAACGACGAAAACATGATCCTGATCCGCGGCTCGACCCGCGTGGCGGACATCTACATGACCGAGTTCGACCGGCTGTTCCGGCATTTCTATTTCCGCGATGTGGCCAATGACGCGGCCAACAAACGCAAGGAAGGCGAGAAGCCGGAAAAGGTGTTCCTCGATCCGGACGACCGATGGACCACGAGCTACTTCAAGCCCGGCGGCTTCAAGTCGCGGCGCCGCGAGATGTTCTTCACGATCCCGGCGTCCAACTGGACCGTCAATGCCGCAACCCATAGCGATGACGAACCGGTGCGTCCGCCGAAAAAGAAGAAGGCGAAGGCTGTAGCGAAGAAGGCCAAGGCCAAGACAGCGAAGACAAAGACAGCCAAGGCGAAGACGGTGAAGAAGGCCGCCGCGGCCAAGAAGGCCAAGACCGTCAAATCCAAGAAGGTTGCGAAGGCCAAGGTCAAAAAGGCAAAGACCAAGACGGCCAAGTCGAAGAAAGCCAAGACCAAGACGTCAAAGGCCAAGAAGTCAAAAGCCAAGTCGAAACGCTGAGCGCGACAACACGCCGGAGCCCCCGCTCCCGGCGCTAGCTCAGCACGCCCGTCCCGTCGCGCGGCGCGCCGCCGCGGGTGGCGGCGGCCTTGATGCCCCAACCGGCCATGAATTTCGGCCGCGGCTTGTCCTGCAGCACCAGCGCGCCGCCGACCAGCGCGCGTGTCGGGATCGCGTCGCGGTCGATGGCGCCTTCGAGGGTCATGGCGAGGTCGCGCGCGAAGACGCGGTTGCCGATGTGCCAGGAATGGGTGAAGTCGCCGAAGAACGTGCTCTTGTTCGGATCGAGCGTGGCGAAATAGTCGCCGCAATTGACATTGGTGGCCTTGGGATGCGCATCCGCCGGCAGGCCGACGCGGCCCGCGCGCGGCGCGACGCCGAGCCGCTTGGCATTGGAGGCCGCCAGCACGCTGTCATAGGGATTTGAATAGTTGGTCAGCCGCAGGATGCGCTTGAACATCGGCCCCGACCAGGAGTCATTCACCGACAGGCTCGACGACGCCACGTCGCCGGCGATGAAGGCGACCTGGCTGACGCGCCAGTTGCTCTTGAACAGCGCGCCGTCCTTCTCCGCCTGCACGAAGGCTTCCATGGCCACATAGGCGCCGGTGGAATGGCCGAGCAGATGGACATTGGTGACGCAGTCCTTCTCCTGCCCCTGCGCCAGCACGGTGATGCAATCGCTCACCAGCTTCACCGCCACTTCGGCGCCCTTGGAGCGATCCTGCCAATAGGCCAGCGTCTCGTTGTCGCTCGGCCAGTCGAAGCCGATGACGAGGCCCTTCCACCCCTCGGCCTTGAGATCCTTCGCCAGCTGGCGCTGGCGCTTCATGATGATGTCGAGATCGTTGTTGTAGCCGTGGATGAAGACGAGGATGTCGCCGGCCACGCTGATCGAATTCTGGTTGGGATCACCATCGGCGATGTCGCGGACCTCCTTCACCCATTTGGCGAGATCGGTCTTGCTGGATGTCGCCATCGCCGGCGTCGGGATCGCCACATTGGACGGCACCCTGAGATAGCGGATGGTGCCGACATTCTCGTTGAACGCAGCGCCCGAGATGCCGCGCGCGGTGATCAGGTAATCGACACTGGCCATGGCGTCCCCCTGCTGGTCCCGCCGGGTGTCCTCCGCATCGCGCCGACCATGCCTCTGCGGGGCAGGCACGACCGGCGTGCGGCAGCCTATCGCGCCATCACAGCTGCAGCCAAGTGACCGGATGCGCGCCCCCACGCCACCCGTGGCGACGGACAGTGGCAAAGCCGGCGAAACGCGCCCGGCTTGCACAATCCGGAACTAGGTATATATTCTCTGGCATGACCCATCCTTTCTTCGGCCCCATCCTCCGCCTCCGCGTCACGCCCGATGAGCCCGAGGCGCCGGATGCCTTTGTGGGCGGCCCGCGCGTGCGCGGCTCCAGGCGGCCGCATGCGGATGCCAAATGCGCGCAGGTACGCCGCCTGATCGAGACGACGGTGCTGACCTATGGCGAGATCGCCAAGCAAACCGGCGTCGGCCGCGCCTCGATCTGCCGCTGGACCCGCGACGGCGGCTGGAAGCGCCCGCTCTTCGCGCCCCGCGCCACCGACACCGTGCCCTCCGCCCGCGCCTCGCAGAAACTCAAACTGCGAAAACTCGCCGAGCGGCTCCATGCACTGGCGGAACGCGCCGTGCGCGAGCTGGAAGCGCAGCCCGATGTCGACATCGATCGCCTGATGCAGGCGTTGCAAGTCGTGAAGATGGCGCGGCTGGAGGCCATGGGCCGCCGGCGCCCGCGCCGCCACATCGACATGCCCGCGCGCACCGGCCGCGAGATGATGGAGCGCGACGCTGCGATCCGCACCGCGCTGAAGGAGATGCGCCGCGGCGGTGTCGATGTGACACAGATTCCGGACGACGCGATGGCGCTGCTGGAAGCCGCGCATACGCCGCCGGAATGGGATCATCCGGCCCTGCGGCCGCGGGGCAGCCGGCGATATTAGCGCGCCGTCATGCGCGGGCTTCCCTGATATCCACGTCCTGGCCTCACGCAAAGAAGGCGTAGATGACCAGAACATCCAGCGAAGCTCGCTTCGCGCTATCCGGCTATGACGCGGAGAGGACGGAGCCCCTCACACCTCCACCGGCAGATAGAAATCGATCACCGCGCCCGGCAGCGTCGGCGTGGCGGTGTCTTGATCGGTCTTGCTGTGCGAAGCTGGTGACGCATCGCTCGCTTCCCCAATACTGAAGTGCTATTCCTAAATTACCTTCTATTCGGGGGCGCAGTTGCGAAATAGCGATACCACCGACGTCCAAATGATTTCGACAAAGTTGGGAAGGCTCCATACCGCCATCGCGGCTGGCTCCTCCCGCGAACGATGCTTGCGGCATTGGAGCGAGTTCATTCGCGAGCGCGACGGACACCGTTGCGTCGACTGCCACTCGCGCCTTCGATTATCCGCACACCATATCTGTCGCAAATCCTTGCTGAAGGCAGCAGAGTTTCAAACCGGAAACGGCATAACGCTCTGCACCTCCTGTCACAAAGAGATGCACGAAGGTTTTAATGGGCGACCCGATTTGGGCCTGCCTGTAGATGCACAAAATGGAGAAAAACTCCATAAGATGGAGCGGCTCTACAGCATCCTTACGGATGACGCAGTCGAACGCGGTCTTACACGAGAAGAATTCTACTTCTTAAGCGATGAAGTACTTACGTGCTTCAAGCGAATGCAAGGCTATGATTGGGCGGACTTCCCCGGTGCGCGTATCGAACAGGCATATCTGATACTGGCCGAATGCGAATATGGAATTCGGAAAAGCATGGCTACGACGGAAGAGGTTCCCGTTCCGAACCGACCCTTGCTACCGGGCGGAATGTACTTGGTCTTTCCCGAACGGCAAGGGCAGCAGCGCGAATGTATCGTCGTTCAAACCTACGTGCCGCGCTGGAAGATCTAAGCTTCCCAGGCGCTTGAACGAGACGCAGCCCTCTTCCTAAATGCTCGAGACAACTTGCTTCCAAGTCTCTCGAGATTTTTTGTCTCGCATTCCCAAACCGTAAGCACCGACCACCCCTGTTTGCGCAACAACCTTATGTTCTTGTTGTCGCGCCTCACGTTGGCGTCAAATTTCTCCTGCCAGTATCTGACTCTAGTTTTAGGAGTGCTCGCCTTTGAGCACCCGGGATGTCGATGCCAAAAACAACCATGAACGAAAATTGCCGTTTGCCACTTGGGAAACACGAGATCCGGCGTACCCGGAAGATCCTTCCGATGAAGGCGGAATCTGAGGCCTAAAGAGTGAGCAATCTTTCTTACGACGACTTCAGGTGTCGTATTCTTCCCCTTTACGCGAGACATCAGCCATGACCGCCGCGCTGGCGTTAGCCGATCTACCAATATCCCTACTCCGCTGCGACCTGCATTCCTATCTTTCTATCTATACGCTCGGCGATCAAAGAGAATATGGCTTTTGACATTATCGGAGACACGCTGTTCCCGATCATTCTAAAGCTGTGCCAGACAGTTGGATGAAAGCGAAAATGGTCCGGAAAGCCTTGAAGTCTTGCCGCTTCTCTAACTGTAATCACGCGCGGCTCTTCCGGATGAAGGGGACGCACTGATTGAAACGATCCACGATCATTGCCAGTACCAGCCCGCAAAGTCGGGCACTGACCACCCCAACTCAGGCGAGGATGGCGGCCAATCGCTTCAACACCCCCTTGTTCCACTTTTTTGAACCGTTTGATCACCTCGGGAGTATGGGCTGTTCGCTTGTGACCAGTAAATACTCCCTCCTCGGCTCGAAGTCCGGCTGCATAGTCGCTCGGCCGCCCCGGTTGTTTGATTTTCCAAAGATCAAACAACCCGTCGTTCTCGATCTGAACAGCCGTCGCGAGATCGGAAATTGCTGCACGAACGGTAGTGGGCTTTAGCTTTTTTGTTTCTACATCTGCTTCACTAATGGCACCGACGCGGTCAGGATCGTAACCGATCACGAACAATCGTGGACGGCGTGTTGCAGCTCCAAAGTCGGCAGCATCCAGCACGAGCGGCCCCAAAATCTTGTATCTACCGGGCAGCAAGCTAAGCGCCGCATCGAGAACGGGACGAGCGTCAGCATATCCAAGCCCCTTCACGTTCTCCATTACGAAAAAGGCCGGCTCAAGTTCTGCTACCAAGCGGAAAAAGTGCCCAAGAAGGTTACGTCGAGGATCGTTCGCATTACGATGACCGATCGAGCTGAACGCTTGGCAAGGCGGGCCACCGAATACTCCATCAACTCGGCCGCCAATCTCCCGGCGGATGTCAGCTCCGATCACAGCTGATAGGTCGCCGAGTTTCAAGCGCGCATGCGGATGATTTAGCGAGAATGAAGAGGTCAGAATAGGATCGACATCGAATGCCAATGTGGGCCCTAGACCAACGGCATGCGCGCCCAAGGAAAATCCGCCGCAACCAGAAAAAAGATCGACAATCCGAGGTTGCTCTTGCACGAATTCATTCCTGACCCGATGATCTCCCGGACTGATAGCGAATTTATCAACCAGAGTAGCGCGATACAGACCTAACACACGGGATTATTTTTGCTGCACTGCAACATTCTTGGGGACAATTAGCACGATGGCGGAACCGCTTGGCGAAACGATTTGGGGGGGACCAACCAAACGCTTCTTCGTATCAATGCTCACTAGAGACATCGAATTGAGAGATGCGATTCTCGATTTGATCGACAATTGCGTGGATGGCGCCACGCGACAATTGAAGGGGAAACTAAAAGGCGCGAGGCCCTACGACGGCTACATCGCCCATCTAACACTCTCAAATAAGTCCTTCGATATCTCGGACAACTGTGGCGGCATCCCGCAAGCCGCGATAAAGGACGCTTTCCTTTTGGGCCGCCCCAAAGTCGAGCAAAACATCCCAACAATCGGGATGTACGGCATCGGCATGAAACGCGCGATATTCAAGATCGGTGAAGAAGCATCTGTAGAGTCCTACGCTGCCGACGGCGCCTTCCATGTTAGTTACACGAGAGACTGGCTGGATCCGGAAAATGATGAATGGGATCTACCGATCGAAACTGTACGCAATAAAAAGCAGAAGGGCGTTACGGTCGTCATCCCTACATTGCGGCCGGACGTAGCCCGCCAATTTGGAAATGCGACTTTTATAAATGGCCTACGCACCGCGATCTCCGAACATTTCGGCTACTTGATACAAAAAGGCTTTTCCATCCATGTAAATGGCGAAGCTTTGCGCCCTCGTACATTGCAACTATTCTCGACCAATTCTCCAAAGCACATTGGGATCCGGCCCTACGACTTTGAGTCGGACGATGATGGCGTCCATATTCGAGTGACCGTTGGCTTCTACCGTCCACTCGTCCGTATCGAAGAAATAGATGAAGAAGCGGAACGACCTCATGAAACCGAACAAGCGGGCATCTCCGTGATCTGCAATGACCGCCTAGTTCTTTTGAACGACATTACGATCAAGACTGGATGGGGAGACGGTGGCGTTCCCAAATACCACCCCCAATTTCGAGGCATCGCAGGCTTCATTATTTTCTCTACAGACCATCCAGAGAAATTACCGATATCAACTACCAAACGCGACTTGGACGTAGGCACTGATCTCTTTCTCCACGCGCGACGCTTCTGCATGGAAGGACTCCGAGAGTGCACGGAGTTCACAAATAAGTGGAAAGGGATGGAAGACGAAGCCAGCAAATTCTTCGGCGAAGCCAAACGACAGGATGTGCGAACCGAGGTTGCCTTAGCTGCGAAACACGGCACCGCCGTTCGCGGCGACAAGACAGCAAGGAAGCTTTCTGCAGGACTCCCGATCCCAGAAAAACGCAATCCCATGCGCCGTATTTCGTTTACACGAAAAGAAGACGTTGTTCGAAAAGTATCGACCCACCTATTCGGCGAACCGGACGAGAAACCTTCGAACGTCGGCCAAGAATGCTTCGATCGTATGCTGAAGGCGTCTAAAAAATGAGTGGGGCGGATATCCCCTATCAGCTTCGTCCAAACAAGTTTGTCGATAGACAACTGTTCGTCGAGCTTCTTTCACGTACTTTGGCGTCACGAGGCATCGAAAAATACATTTACGTATCGATGGGCGGCCGGCACTTGATCGACCATCACGCCATGTACAGCAAGCTCGGCGTTCAAGCCCTCTTTTCATTCGACATCGACCCGAATGAAGTAGCGAGGCAACGCATAAATCGCCCCACGGGCGGAACGATTTGCGTCGAAATGAATAGCGCTGATCTACCGTCAGAGATCGATTCGATCATGGCCCGTTTTCCCTCGAAGGAGAACGTCATTGTCTGGCTGGACTACACGACACCCGATCGCCGCACACAACTTCAGGAAGCCATACAAACCATGACGAGATTGCGTCATGGCGACATCTTTCGGATTACGTTAAATGCCGATCCGCGAACACTGAAAGTCGAAGATTGGAACAAGAATGGATCATCGGGGCCAGCAGAGTATCGCGCCGAATTGCTGCGAGCTCAAATAGCCGAATATATGCCAACGCATCTCACTGCGATTTCGAAAGATGAGCTCGCATCGGCACTAGCGTTAAGCTTCGAGTTGGCAGCCAGCGCTGCCGAAGGACTTGCTAATAATTTGCGTTTTGTACCGTTATTGGTGACGTCATATAGCGACGGAACGCCCATGCTCACGATTACATGCGCAGTACAAGACACCAACGAGAAAGAGACGTTTCCAACTACACAAGTCAACAAGTGGAAATTTACATGCGCAGGTTGGAGGCACATCACACAGATTAAGGCACCGCTGCTCTCTTTGAAGGAGCAATACCGTCTTGACGCCAACCTTCATCGCGGCGCCAAGCGCATGCTTTCGGGCTTAAGGTTTCTACCCGCCGTGGATGAAGAGCTTTCGCTTTCGGCAATTAAAAGCTACCGCCTGCTCCATCGTTACTATCCGCAATTTCGGAACGTGGAAGACTAAACCCAGTTCCGGAAACCTAGAAATGCCCTTTGAAATTTTATACTTCCTGACAATTAAGAGCCGCGATGGACTACGAACCCATTCGCGGCTCATAGGCGCCCGCAGCTCCTACCCCTCCTTGAACCCATATTCCGGCACATTGCCCGACGCGCCGTAATATTTGTACGGCAGGAACTTGCCGGACATCGTGATCTGCACGCGGTCGCCCTTGGGGTTGGCGATGCGCTGCATCACCATGTCGAAATCGATCGCCGACATGATGCCGTCGCCGAATTCCTCCTCGATCAGCGCCTTCCAGGCCGGGCCGTTCACCATCACCATCTCGTAGAAGCGATAGATCAGGGGATCCTGCGGCGGCATCTGCACGTTTTCGGCGCGCATCGGGATCTCGTTGAGCATCGCCGTCTCGCTCTTCGAGAGGCCGAACAGCTCGCCGGCATTGGCCGCCTGCGGCTTGGTCAGCTTCATGTTGCCGAGAATGGCGCCGACGATCAGCACGTCGGAATAACCGCCGATCTGCTCGCAGATATATTTCCAGGTCCATTCCTTCTCGCGCTTGATGTCGAGCAGCTTTTCGGTGAGGTCGGATCGCAGCATGATGGTTCTCCTTAGGCTTCGTGCAGTTTGTTAGCGCACAGCGCTGGTGAGAGACGGCATCGTTGGCGCCTCGGTGAAAGCGGGCCGCACCACCGGCACGTGGCGCGGATCATGGTGCGGCGTGGTGGCGGTGAACGTCTTGCTGCGCGTCACCAGGAAATCGATGATGTGGTTGCGCAGCGCGTAATAATGCGGGTGCTTGTGCAGATCGATGCGCGAGCGATCCTTCGGCAGCGGGTTCTCGACGATCTCCGCCAGCACGGCGCCGGGGCCGTTGGTCATCAGGAAGATCTTGTCGGCGAGATACATCGCCTCATCCACGTCATGGGTGATCATGAAGGTGGTCTGGCCGGTCTCCAGCGTGACGCGCCGCACCTCGTCCTGCAGCGTCCCACGTGTCAGCGCGTCCAGCGCCGAGAACGGCTCGTCCATCAGCATGATTTTTGGCGTGATCGACAGCGCGCGCGCGATGCCGACGCGCTGCTTCATGCCGCCGGACAGTTCCGACGGCCGCTTGTGCTCCGAACCCGTGAGGCCGACCTTGTCGATATAGGTCTGCGCATGGGCGCGGACTTTTGCCTTGTCCCACTTGCGCCATTTCGACGACACCGCATAGGCGATGTTGCCCATGACCGTCAGCCACGGCAGCAGCGCGTGGCTCTGGAAGATTACCGCGCGGTCGAGGCTGGTGCCTGATATCGCCTGGCCATCGACGATCACGGTGCCCTCGGAGGGCTCATCCAGCCCGGCCAGGATGTTCAGCACCGTGGTCTTGCCGCAACCGGAATGGCCGATGATGCAGCCGAATTCGCCCGAGGGCATCGACAGCCAGAGATCCTCGAAGATCGTGGTGGCGCCGCCCGACGCCTGCGGATAGCGCTTGGCGATGCCCTCGATGGAGATGAATTTGTTCGTCATCGCATTCACTCCGGAAACGTGACCATGCGGGTGAAGCGCGCTAATATCTGATCGAGCAACATGCCGACGATCCCGATCATCAAGATCGCGATAATCACATTTGTGATCGATAAATTATTCCATTCGTTCCAGACGAAGTAACCGATCCCCGTCCCGCCCACGAGCATCTCGGCGGCGACGATGACGAGCCAGGCGATGCCGATGGAGATGCGCATGCCGGTGAGAATGGTCGGCGCAGCCGCAGGCAGGATCACCGTGAAGGCGCGGCGGAAGGTGCCGACTTCCAGCGTGCGCGCGACATTGATCCATTCCTTGCGCACGGCGGCGACGCCGAAGGCGGTGTTGAGCAGCATCGGCCAGACCGAGCAGATGAAGATCACGAAGATGGCCGACAGCGAGGAGTCCTTGATGGTGTAGAGCGCGAGCGGCATCCAGGCGAGCGGCGAGATCGGCTTCAGCACCTGGATGAAGGGATCCAGCGCCTTGTTCATCAGCGGCGACATACCGATCAGGAAGCCGAGCGGGATCGCAACGATGACCGCGATGAGATAGCCGAGCCCGACGCGGCCGATCGAATAAGCGAGCTGGATGCCGAGCCCCTTGTCGTTCGGGCCGTTGTCATAGAACGGCCGCTTCAGGTGCTCCCAGAGCTTGACGCCAACGTCCAACGGGCCAGGCATCGCGGATTTGCCCGATGTTGCGGTGATGCCCATCAATTTTGCGTATTCCGGCGACATGGTGGTGGTGCTCGCCGTCTGCCGCGTGGCGAGGTGCCACACGCCGATGAAGGCGAGGAATAGCGCGATGGAGACGACGGCGGCGCGGAAGCGAAGGGATGTGGTCATCTAGTTGTTTCTTTCAACGTCGCCCAATACTCCGGCTGTCATCCCCGCGAAGGCGGGGATCCATAGCCGCCAAACTCTCATGTGAAACGCAGTACTCACCGACATTCTGCATCTCTTCCTCAGAGGCTATGGGTCCCCGCCTTCGCGGGGACGACATGCGGAGTTGGTGGAGGCTTATCGACTCACGTCGCCTTCCTGATCTTGAAGCTGGCCAGATAATCCTTCGGCTTTTCCGGATCGAAACTCTTGCCCATCACCGCGAAGGATTTGTAGCTCGTCGCCGGCGGCGTGAGGCCCATCTCCTTCATCACCTTGGCGGTGTCGGTGGCGAGATAGATCTGCTCGGCGACGGTCTTGTAGTCGACGTCGCCCTTGATCTGCCCCCAGCGCTGCATCTGGGTCATCATCCACACCGCGAAGCTCTGCCACGGGAACGGATCGAAATCGACGCGCTTCGGATCGGTCTTGATGCCGCCGAGTCCATCCGCATAGGTGCCGGTCAGCACCTGCTCCAGCACCACTGGCGGCGCGTTGAGATAGGCGGCCGGCGCGATGGCTTCCGCGATCGACTTGCGGTTCTCGGCCTTCGAGGCATAGGCCGTGGCGTCGACGATGGCGCGCGTCAGCGCGGCAAAGGAATTCGGCGAGGTGGTGATGAACTCCTTCGAAGCGGCGAACGAACAGCACGGATGCCCGTCCCAGATTTCCTTTGATAGGATGTGCATGAAGCCGACGCCGTCATAGATTGCGCGCTGGCAGATATTGTCGGGCGCAAGGAAGCCGTCGATATTGTCGGCGCGCAGATTGGCGACCATTTCCGGCGGCGGCACCGAGCGCAGCTGCACATCGGTGTCGGGATCGATGCCATGTTCGGCGAGATAGTAGCGCAAGAGATAATTGTGCATCGAATAGTCGAACGGGATGGCGAGCTTGAAGCCCTTCCAGTCCTTCGGGTCGCGCTTGTCCTTGTGCTTCATGGCCAGGGTAATGCCCTGGCCGTTGATGTTCTCGATCGCCGGCACGGTGTAGGGGATCGGCTGCGAGCCGAGGCCCAGCGAGATCGCGATCGGCATCGGCGCCAGCATATGCGCGGCGTCATATTCCTTGTTGATGGTCTTGTCGCGAATGACCGCCCAGCCGGCGGTCTTCACCACTTCGACATTGAGCCCCTGCTTTTTATAGAAGCCGAGCGGATCGGCCATGATGATCGGCGTCGCGCAGGTGATCGGAATGAAGCCGACCTTGAGATCGGTCTTCTCGAGCTTGCCCGCGCCCTGCGCGAACACTTCGGTCGCCGTCTTGATCGGGAAGAACTGCGACAGCGCCGCCAGCGCCGACGACGCACCGACCGACCTCAGGAAGGCGCGGCGCGCGACCTCTTTCGGAAACACGGCCCGCATGACCGCCGAGGCGACGACGCCCTCATAGCGTTTGTCCTCGCTCGCAGGCACATCGCACTGCAGCCGCAAGGCGGCCTCATGATCTGATTGGCTGACATGCTGGCCGCAAGCGCAGCCGGCGAGCCGGCGGTTCGGATCGAACGGATTGTCGAATGTGGACATGAGACCTCCTCCGGTGATCCCAGGGAGTATTCAAGGAGTGTGCCAGCCACGCCGCTGCCGAAATGCCCAAGTGCCGCAGGGATTTCCGCAATGGATTGGCCATCACGAGATTTCGTGCTACACGAAAATTCGTAGCAGCATTACGAATTTTCGGAGTTTACCAGAGATGGAGATGGCCGAGCGGCTGACCCGCGAGCCCGATATCCGCGCCATCGCCTTCGATTACGCGATCGAGCCCAGCCTGCTGCTCGATCCCCATGCCGACGCGATCATCGACGCCAATCCGGCGGCCTGCACCCTGCTCGGCTATGACCGCATGACGCTGCGCGAGATCAAGATCAGCGCGCTGCATGCCGGGCAATTGCCGGCGCTGATCGTGTTCACGCAGGCGGTGCTCGCCAAGGGCAGCTACTGGACCCGCACGCTGACGCCGCGCCATGCCACCGGCCAGCCACTGCAGCTCGAATATGCCGGCGCGCTCCTTCCACAGGGCGAGCGCACGCTGATCGTGCTCACCATGAGCAATCTCGAGGAGCGCCGACGCCGCCATGTCGACGCCGATGCCGATGACTACATGCATGACGGGCTCAAGGCCTGGCAGCGCGTCGAGCGGGTGTTTCAGGATATCGAACGTGAAAACCAGCTGATCCTGCGCGCCGCCGGCGAAGGCATCTATGGCGTCAATGCCGAGGGCAAGGCGACCTTCGTCAATCCCGCTGCCGAACGCATGCTGGGCTGGACCGCCGAGGAACTGGTCGGCCGCGAAATCCACGCCATCATGCATCACAGCCACGCCGACGGCAGCCACTATCCCGATCACGACTGCCCGATCTATGCGGCGTTTCGCGACGGTGCGATCCACAATGTCGACAACGAGGTGTTCTGGCGCAAGGACGGCACGCCGGTCTGGGTCGAATACACGTCGACGCCGATCCGCGACCGCCACATGGTGGTGGGCGCCGTCATCGTGTTTCGCGATGTCAGCCAGCGCCGCGAGGCGGATGAAAAGCTGCATGCGGCGCTGACCGAAGTGGATCGGTTGCGCGAGCGGCTGGAGCTCGAAAACGCTTACCTGCAAGAGGAAATCCGCATCGAGACCAATCCGCGCGGCATCATCGGGCAATCAGCGGCGATCCAGAAGACGCTGCGGCAGGTCAAGCTGGTGGCGCCGACCACCGCCGCCGTGCTGATCACTGGCGAAAGCGGCACCGGCAAGGAATTGATTGCGCGCGCGATCCACGAAGCCTCCGGCCGCCGCGACCGGCCGCTGATCCGCGTCAATTGCGCGGCGATCCCGCGCGAATTGTTCGAGAGCGAATTCTTCGGCCATGTGCGCGGCGCCTTCACCGGCGCGGTGCGCGACCGCATCGGCCGCTTCGAACTCGCCAATGGCGGCACGCTGTTTCTCGACGAGGTCGGCGAGATCCCGCTGGAGCTGCAGGGCAAGCTGCTGCGCGTGCTGCAGGAAGGCAATTTCGAACGCGTCGGCGAGGAGCGCACGCGCGAGGTCGACGTCCGCGTGATCGCCGCGACCAACCGCAACCTGAAGCAGGAAGTGGCGCGCGGACGGTTTCGCGAGGACCTGTATTTCCGGCTCAACGTGTTTCCCGTGGAGTCCGTCCCGCTGCGCGACCGCCGCGAGGACATTCCCCTGCTCGCGCAGCACTTCCTGCTCAGCGAGAAGCTGAAATCCGATCTGCGCCTGTCCGAAGGCGATGCACGCCGGCTGTCGCGCTACGACTGGCCAGGCAATGTGCGCGAATTGCAGAACGTCATCGAGCGCGCGGTGATCCTGGCGCAGAACGGCCGGCTGCGGATCGACCTGCCAGATGCGGCGGGGCCGCAAACTGCGTCGGGCATTGGCCGCAGCAAGACGGATGCGCGACCGGCGGTGATGACGTCGAGCGAACTGCGTGATCACGAGCGCAGCAACATTCTCGCAGCATTGCAGGCGACCTCGGGCAAGGTGTTCGGGCCGGGTGGTGCTGCGGAGCTGCTCGATATTAAGCCGACGACACTGGCTTCAAGGATGAAGGCGCTGGGGATCGAAGCGACGCGCGAGCGGGCTGGCTAACACTCAGCCGAGACGGCGCACCGGCGGCGCGCTCCTTCTCCCCGCACTGCGCGGGGAGAAGGGTGGGATGAGGGGCATGGCAAGAGCGATGCGGCGAAGAACCATTCTCGGATCGCACCATCCCATCGATACTTTCCGACCCGAGAGCCCGTGCATGCCGCAGCACCGGCGACCGCCCCTCACCCGCCGCGAAGACGCGGCGACCTCTCCCCGCAAAAAGCGGGGAGAGGTTAAGTGAAGCCCCACTTGCACTTCTCGCAAATGGGTTTATATTCCCTGCCATGCCATATCCCCTCGTCCCGCTCTTCGACACCAGGATCCGCGTCATCGACTCCTCCGCGGACCCGGTGGCGCGCCTGCGGGTGACTGATGATGTGGACAACGGACCGCCACCCGTTCCGGGCGGCCGCCCCAAGGGCTGCAAGCGGCTGCACACCAATGCCACGGTCGCCGCGGTGCGCCGCCTGATCGAGGAGACCACGCTGACCTACAAGCAGATCGCGGCGAGGACCGGCGCGACCCACAGCACCGTCGGGCGCTGGGCCCGCGAGGGCGGTTGGCAGCGTCACCCCTTTGCGCCTGTGGCCAGCGATACGTTGCGGGGCGCCCGCGCCGGCCGCCGGCTGAAGCTGCGCGTGCTGCGCGAGAAGCTGCAGGCGCTGGCCGAGCGCTGCGTCCTTGAGCTGTGGAACAGCCCCACGGTCGATCTCGACCGGCTGATCCAGGCCATGCAGGTGGTGAAGATGGCGCGGCTGGAAGCCATGGGCAACCGCCGCCCGCGCCGCCACCCCGATGCGCCGGCGCGCACCGGCCAGGACTGGATCGACCGCGACACCGCGATCCGCACCGCGCTGAAGGAAATGCGCCGGGGCGGCGTCAATATCGACCGCATCCCCGATGAAGCCATGGCCCTGCTGGAAGACGCGCATACGCCGCCGGAGCGGGACCACCCGGCGCTACGGCCGAGGGGGCCGAGGAGGAGGCGATAGACGACTGCGGTACATTACAAAGACGAGCCCGCAGTAGCCCGAAGCTGATGAGTAGCCCCGCAGGCCGACGCAATCTGCGCGAGCACGAGATCAATCCCGGCCGAAGTATCACCGTGAAGTTCAGCCAATCGGCCACAAACGATTTCAAGATCATTCAGCACGAGACGGAGGTCGCATGAGCCCGAAGGACGCTCGGCGTTGCTAAGGTATTCTTTCATTTCGCTTTGCTTCGCGATGTAGCCCATTGTCCTTTCCTTCTCTTAGTGTTGTCAATCAGCACCGAGCCGGGACAGCATGTCTAGACTCCATGTGAGAACGTGAATCGCCTATCAGGTGCTCAATGGGGGAGAGCGCCATGAAATGTCTGCATCCGTATTGCCCAAATGGGCAAGGAGCCGCGAGTTGGGACGAAGTTGTCGATTCACCGGAGCTGAAAGCAAGAAAGGACGACAAGCCCGTTCTACTTGCGGCTCTTAAGGCTGATTTCGGCGCTCTTACATCTGTCCCGGTCGCGAAAGCGCTTCCAGTTCCGAATCAAGCCCTAGTCAGCCGACTGCTTCATTTGTGCCCGTGTCTTTTCAATCAGATCGATGTGCCAGCGACAGCGGAGGCTATCGTACATCTTTGCGAGATTACGCTGGGCACGACCATCAATGCTTCCAATGTCTACGATGCTTTTCTAGTCCAATATCCTAAGAAAGAGACGTTCAAATTCCCGCCCATTGAAGGATGCAGAATTGGCGGCACAGTCATGGAAATGCTGTGCAGCGAAGTGCTGGAGAATGAGGGTGTTCCTCGCATGCCGCTAGATGAGGATGGATGGCCTGTATGGCGTTCACCGGGACACATGTTACTTAACGAGAGCAAGATGCGCGCCCTTCAGGCGTTGGGCGACATCTTAATTCCTTGCGCGCCGACCAACCTGCTTATTTCGGTGAAAACGGAAGCTGCGCGTGAGCGTCTTTTGTATTCCGCGAACAGCATCGAAGGCATCGGATTTGGCTTCTTCAAGGAGGCCAAAGAATTCTGGACCAAGAGCCGGATGCTGCTGTTCAAGCGTATGGGATTCACGGCCATCTATCTTCCAGACACGACACATGAGGCGATATTTGCCAAGCTCAAGGCAGACGGTGATGAAGTAAGAGCTGTCAATCTTAACGGCACTTCACTTTACAGGCCCTTGAGCATTTTTGGCGAAGATATGCGCCGTGTCGTTGGTCGGTCTAGCTTCGACCTCTAAGGGCCTCATGACTGCTTAGCCTGAACGACCTTCACGAAGTCTTCGACGTTCATCAGCCAGCTTCTCTGCGCTTCACGGTAGGTTGTATGCAGAGAGGCAGGCAGAACAAGTTGGAGTTGCTTCGCCTTCATCTCATCAGTCTGATTCTCGGAAATGCCCGGTTCTAGGGTGAGCAAGTGCTTGTGGGGAATGCGTTGCGCCTCCGATAACACCTGTCGCCATCGATCCTTGCATGTGGATTTGGAGCCCAGCATTGTCAGATTCTCTGACTTGAATGCCTCATCGTGATATGCGGCATGCCCCGGAAAAAGGAAGTCCGGCTTGTTGCGGTGCTCGGTCTCGGCACCGCGCTCGAATTTAAGCTTCCTCGCAGAGAACAGTGCCGCAACATGGTGCTCGAGCGATTTTCCAGCCCGTGATTTGCGGCGATTTTGAACACTGAGTGAAAAGGCGATGAAGCCGTCCACGTCGGGCACGGCATCTGCCAAGAAACCAGCTCTCAGTCGATCGGCGACTACGCGGCGCTCCAGCCGCCGAAACAGAAGTTCTTCGCGCTCAATCCACGCCATCAACGCAGCATCGGCATTGTCACGAACATCCACGTCCTTGAGGGAATCTCGCGCCAGCTTCGAAAACTCAGCCGTAGCAGGAAAGACGGACCCGAACTGTTCGAGGATCATATCGAGTTTTTCGGATTCCGGCTCCTCGGCATCGATGCCGATCTCATCCAGGATATAGCGTGCGGCGAAGTCTAGACGGGATGACTGATCTTCCGGGATCTCCTTGACCCTGAATGTCAGGTCAGGCTGTTCGTCCAGCCCGAACAGGTAAATCAACTGGCTCTGGATTGTGCTGTCCTTGCGCGTGATGATGATCAGCGCGGAACCGTCCGGCCGCATCGCCAGAAAGAAGGTGTCGCCCTCCGACATCAGCGCGGTGATGCTGTTTTCATAATAGTAGAGGCGATATTCTGCGGAACGGTGAGGCTGTTTACGACGGGAATCGTACCAACTAACGACGCTGTCCTCGGTTATGCCTTCCTGCTCGTCACTCAACCAGATGAAGCGGGCAGGAAATTTTAGCCTGTCATCATCGCCCATGAGTTTGCGGATGTGTCCGCCCTGGAATTCGTGCTGGTGCGATCTCTCAGGGTCGGCCTCGACAGCACTCAAACGTTTGACAGCTACCCCTTCAAAGTAGTCGGAGAGGAGACCCCGGCGCATTCTTCATCCCCAGCAAGCTCGAACCGCTTCTTGTTTGACTTCAGCCACGTCGAACACCGCTTGATTACGAGGTCAGAGTCAAGCCGGGTGCGGCCCTTCAGCGCGCACTCCCAAACGATACCAACCCGCCATCCGTTATCCAAAAGGGCAGCGATATTGCGCTCGTCGCGAGCGATATTGCCGGAGATCTTTGCCAGCCAGAATTCCGTGCGAGTCTTCGGCCATTTGAACAGGTGACATTTGTGGCCATGCCAGAAGCAGCCGTGGACGAAAAGCACGGCCTTCCATTTGGGGAATACCATATCCGGCTTGCCAGGCAGTGACGCGTGGATACGAAAGCGAAAGCCCTCCGCGTGGAGAGCCTTGCGCAAGATGATCTCGGGCCTGGTGTTCTTTCCCCGGATTCCGGACATCATCCGGCTGCGAACTTCCGGGGAGACGACGTCAGCCATTAGCAGCAATGAGAGGCGGTGCGTCGGGCACCGCGGACTTATTGCTAACGGCTTGGATAATATGTGGCTTCAAACCCGTTGCAACGAACTTGACCACCGGCACGACAACGGCATTTCCGAACTGCCGATAGAGTTGAGTATCTGACACATCATTCAGTTTGAACTGCGTACCGCCCTTCTCTTCGAAACCCATCAAACGTGCACATTCCCGCGGTGTCAGCCGGCGCGGGCGATTGCCCTTCTGCTCAACAAGTATCTCCGAACCGTCCTTGTAATAGCGCTGGGACAGCGTACGAGTGACATCATTCGGCCCGAACACGCTGCAACCGAAGCCATTTCCTGCGGCTTCGTGCTTCTTCTTGTAGTTCTGAAGATATTCCCAGAGCTTCACGGATAGAGTGTATTTCGGATCAACATCCTCCTCAAGAATACTTCCGAGCTTGGGACCATTCTCGGGCGGCGGCACCTGCAACGCCTTGAAATCAAACGTCGTCGGATTAAGGAACCCCACGATGAAGATACGCTGACGCTTCTGCGGTACCCATGACTCTGAGCTGATGATACGGGACTGGACGTGATATCCTAGGTCATCGGTGAGCACCTTCATGATTGTCTTGAAGGTCTTGCCGCCGTCGTGGCTCTCAAGGTTTTTCACGTTTTCCAGTACAAAGGCTGCCGGCTTGTGGTGCTTGATGATCTGGGCTGTGTCGAAGAACAACGTGCCCTGCGTCTCGTCCAGGAAGCCGTGCTGGCGTCCAAGCGAATTCTTCTTGGAAACACCTGCTAGCGAGAAGGGCTGGCAAGGAAAGCCAGCGAGCAGCACGTCGTGATGCGGGATCAGGTCCGGGTTTTCGGAGAACTTGCGGATGTCGCCGCCGATCTCATGGTTGTCCGGAAAGTTGTTGCGATAGGTCTTCTGGCTGTTCTCGTCCCATTCGGAGGTGAAGACGCAACGGCCGCCGATGTGCTCGAACCCTTTTCGCAGCCCACCGATGCCGGCAAACAGGTCGATGAAGCGAAACCAGCCGGGAGTATTTTCCATCCGGGCCGCAGCGGCATCTTCCAACAGCTTCAGTGCGGCAGCTTTCGGATTGGCCTTGCCGGACTGGTAGCGGTATCCGGTACTGGCAGACACTCCAATGAGATCAATAGCCTCGTCGAAGGACAGGCCAGCAAGCTGATGTAATTGCGTAAATTTGGTCAGCATGCGTTCACCGATCCCCCGAATCTCTGTGTCAATGACTCGCAAAATGACACACAGATTCCCGCCGAACAAATGTATGTTCTCATTATGTTCTATTTTCCGCGCGTCGTCCACCGGCTTTTCGTCCGGGCGTTCCGACACGCCCGACTTTCCCGCATATCGCTCCGCTTCTGCGGGCTACAGTTGCTACCCAAACACCTTGTTCAGCTCCCCGCCCTTCGCCCCATTCGCGAACGCCGTGAACGTCCCCTGCCCGGCGATCTCCTGCGACGCCTGCATGAACCCCGCCCAGGCCACGCGCGCCAGTGCGCCGCCGACGCTGATGCGGCGGACGCCGAGGCTGGCGAGATGCTGCACGGTCATGGTCGGCTGCACCGTGAGGACATTGAGCGGCTTGCCACTGAGCGCCTTCACCAGCGTGGTGATCTCCTCGTCCGAAGCGACGCCCGGCGCATAGAGGCAATCGGCGCCGGCCTCGGCAAAGGCGACAAGGCGCGCCGTGGTCTTTGTCAGGTCGCGCTCGCCATGCAGAAAACCTTCGCAGCGCGCGACCAGCATCACCGCGGGATCGACGCTGTCGATGGCGGCGCGAGCGGCCCTGATGCGCTCGACGGCGAGCTTGTCGTCATAGAGCGGCTTGTCGGCCTTGCCGGTGGAGTTCTCGATGGACAGGCCGCTGATGCCGCTCTTCACCGCGCGGGCGACATTGGCGGCGACGCCTGCGGGGTCATCGGCAAAGCCGTTCTCGAAATCGGCATTCACCGGCAGGTCGGTGGCGGCGGAGAGATCAGCGAGGTGCTCGATGACATCGTCTGATGTGACCTTGTTGTCGGGGCGGCCGGTGGACCAGGCATAGCCGGCCGATGTCGAGGCCAATGCCTTGAAGCCGAGATGCGCGAGATAGCGGGCGCTGCCGACATCCCAGGGATTGGGCAGCACGAAACAGCCGGCCTCGTGGAGCTTGCGGAAATTGGCGCGCTTCTCGGCGGTGGAGATGGTCATTCATCGTCTCCCGTTGTTTCGACCGCCGCGTTGATCGCGGCTGGTCATGTCGTTGGTAGCCCGGATCGCGCAAAGCGCCACCCGGTTTCAGGTCGCCCTTATGCAGATCAGCCCTGCCCCGGCATCCCGCTCGCCAGCAGCCCTTCCAGCCGGTCCAGCTCCGGCGCGATGTCCGATGTCACGTCCTCGGCGCGCATCGCGATCACGCGGTAGCCGCGCTCTTCCAGCCAGGCCTTCCGGGTGGCGCGGTCGCTGACAATCACCTCGGTCTCGCCGGGATTGACCAGCTCGATGGCGATCCGCTCGGGGAAGGAGACGAAATCCGGGATGTGGCGGCCGACCGGGGTCTGGCGCTTGAACTGGCCGGCGAAGCGGCGGTCGGCGCGAAGCTCGTCCCACAGCAGCCGCTCGGCATCGGTCGGGTTGCGGCGGAGCATGCGCGCGAGGCCGCGGACGGTGCCGCTCTCATGGGGCGACGAGGCCTTGCCGTGTTCGGCCAAAAGCGCCCGCAGCCGGGTGGCCTGTTCGCCGTCGAGCACGCCGCCCTTGGCCGGCCCCTTGCGGCCCTCGGCGATGGCCATGACCACGCCGTGCAGCGTGTGCATGTCCTGCTTGGTCGGCTCCATCCGGCTGAAGATGTTGCGCAGGTTGACCAGCATGGTGTCGCGCTTTTCCGGCGGGCGCAGGAACTCGACCTTGTCGAGCTCGCCGACAAGGTTGTCGAAGAACGCCGTCATCTGGTGCTGGGAGGCCGGTTCCGACCGCTCCGGCATCGCATAGGGCAGCGCGTTGGAAGTCGCCTGCTTGAACCATTCATAGCCGCAGAGGAGAACCGCCTGGGCGAGGTTGAGCGAGGCGAAGGCCGGGTTGACCGGGAAGGTGATGATCCGGTTGGCGAGCGCGACCTCCTCGTTCTGGAGTCCGTAGCGCTCGCGGCCGAACAGGATGCCGGCGGTCGCCCCTCGGGCGACATGGGCGATGGTCTCGGCGGCGGCCGCCTCGGGCGCGACCACGGGCTTGGCCTGATCGTGGGCGCGGGCCGTCGTGGCGAACAGCAAGGTGCAGTCGGCGACCGCCTGCTCGACGGTGTCGAACAGCTTGACCTTCTCGAGAATGTGGTCGGCGCCGGAGGCGGCCCGGCGGGCATGGACATTCGGCCAGCCGTCACGGGGATTGACGAGGCGCAGCCGGGTCAGGCCGAAATTACCCATGGCCCGGGCGCACATGCCGATGTTCTCGCCGAGCTGCGGTTCGACGAGGATGACAACGGGGCCGACGAGGTCGGTATGCGCCTTGGTAGAGTCGGTGCCTGAACCGGACATCGCACTTCACTTTCTGATTCAATCTGTGAAGGTCTTGAATCAACCCGTGAAGGTTTTGATTCAACACCTCATCCGGCGCCCTCGATGATCGCCACATTATTGAGCGATACAAGGGACTTAGCCGGGTATCTGGATGCAAATAACCCGCCCTCGGGGGCGATTCTGGATGCAGCCCTACGACGAATTGCCGGCGGATGCCAGACGTCGCCTGTCTGCCGCCTCATGATTCGGATGAAGACGAGTTCCCGGCCGCGCGCTCGTGATTTGCCGGTCGCAGCAGGGGGCAGGTAGTGTGCCACTCCCGGGAACGACCATACAGCCTTCATGCCTCAGCTTATCCTCAGCGTTCACTCCGGCGTCCATGACGCCGCCGTCGCCATTTTCGAAGATTACGATCTGAAGGCCGCCATCGCGCTGGAGCGACTGACCCGGCGCAAGAGCGATGGCAGCGTCCACCCCGATGCGGCCATCGACGAGGTGCTGTCGATCGCCGGTGCCACACGGCGCGATGTCGACGTCGTCGCCGCTAGCCGCGCGATGTTTCCCAAGGCCTACTTCCCCCGCCTCGGCGGCCTGCGCTGGCTGCACGAGCAGTATCGCAGCCGGGTCGGCAAGGACCGCCTGCTGCTCGGCGCCGAGCAGCATCGCTACCGCGCGCCGCGGGCGGAGGACGTGTTCGATGCCCCGGCGTGGCGGCGCGACGGCGGTTTCCGCGACAATGCCGCGGTCCATTTTTACAACCACCACGAAGCGCATGCGCTTCCCACTTTGTTCTACAGTCCGTGGCCGGATGCCCTGCTGGTGACGGCCGATGGCGGCGGCGACAATGTCAATTACAGCTACCGGCACTTCGCCGAGGGCCGCCTGACGACGCTCTATGGCGACGACACCTGCCTGTTCCTGCCCAATCCCGTCGACAGCCTGGGCCGTGCCTATAGCGCGGCGACCAAGTCGCTCGGATTTCGGCCCAACCGGCACGAGGGCAAGCTGACCGGGCTCGCAGCCATGGGGAAACCGACAGCGGCCGATACGATCGCCGGGTATTTTTCGGTCGCCCCGGACGGGCGCATCCAGTCCGGCTTTCGCAGCTATCACCAGATGAACGCGCTGATGCGCCGGCTGGCCAAACAGGCCGGCCGGGAGGATTTCGCGGCGTCGATCCAGAAGGTGCTGGAAGACACCATGCTGCTGTCGCTGCAGCGCCTTTTGCAGCGGCATCCGGCGCGGCATCTCGGCCTGTCCGGCGGCGTGTTCGCCAACGTCAAGCTCAACCGCCTGCTCGCGGAGCAATTGCCGATCGATGAACTGTTCATTTTCCCGGCGATGGGCGACGACGGCCTGCCGGTCGGCGGGGCGCTGTCCTACCTGATGCAGCGCGACGGCCTCGTGCCATGGCTGGGCCGCCGCCGCGATCTCGGCAATGTCTATCTCGGCCGCGATTTTCAGGCCGGGCTCGACGCCGGTATCGCAGCCACCCCGGGGATTCGCCGCACCAATGAGGCGCCGGTCGACGGCGCGGTGAAGCGGCTGGTGGCCGGCGAGATCGGCGCGATCTACAACGGCCGGATGGAATACGGCCCCCGCGCGTTGGGCGCCCGGACCATCCTCGCCAATCCGGCGAGGCGCGGCACCCACGACCTCCTGAACGAACGGCTGAGCCGGTCCGAATTCATGCCGTTCGCCCCCGTGATCACCGCCGAACGCGCTGCTGACGTGTTCGACGTCAATCCCGTCAATGCGCGCGCCTGCCGCTACATGACCATCGCCTGCGACGTGCGGCCGGAATGGCGCGATCGCATCCCCGCCGTGGTCCATGTCGATGGATCCGCGCGGCCGCAGGTGATCGCGCGCGCGGACAATCCGCTCTATTACGACATTGTCGAGGGGTTTGCAGAGGCCAGCGGATTGCCGGTGCTGGTCAATACCAGCTTCAACGTGCATGAGGAGCCCATCGTCAACAGCCCGGACGAAGCGCTGCGGGCGCTGCTCGACGGGCGGATCGACTTCCTGGTGACCACGGGCGGCCTGTACCGGCGCGATCAGGCGTAACGGCACGGCAGCCTGCCGGTGACGTGGTAGGTGGCGGCGGCGGGCACCGCGGCGCAGGCTGCATTTTAAGCAAAAACCGCCTGCGTTTTGGGCTCGAAATTGGGCCGAAACTGCATAACGCCCCGGCTTTCGCCGGGTCCTGCGCGGTGCTATAGCCCCCCTACAAATCACCCCTCCCGCAACGCGCTAAAGGCCCGATCTCCCATGGCAAAAATCAAGGTAACCAACCCCGTCGTCGAACTCGACGGCGACGAGATGACCCGGATAATCTGGCAGTACATCAAGGACAAGCTGATCAACCCGTTCCTTGACGTCAACCTGATGTATTTCGACCTCGGGATGGAATACCGCGACAAGACCGACGATCAGGTCACCATCGACGCCGCCCACGCGATCAAGAAGTACGGCGTCGGCGTGAAGTGCGCCACCATCACCCCCGATGAAGCGCGCGTGAAGGAATTCAATCTCAAGCAGATGTGGAAGTCGCCGAACGGCACGATCCGCAACATCCTCGGCGGCGTGATCTTCCGCGAGCCGATCATCTGCAACAACGTTCCGCGTCTGGTCCCCGGCTGGACCAAGCCGATCATCATCGGCCGCCACGCGTTCGGCGACCAGTACCGCGCCACCGACATCAAGTTCCCGGGCAAGGGCACGCTGACGATGAAGTTCGTTGGTGAAGACGGCACGGTGATCGAGCGCGAAGTGTTCCAGGCTCCAGGCGCCGGCGTCGCGATGAGCATGTACAACCTTGACGATTCGATCCGCGACTTCGCCCGCGCCTCGATGAATTACGGTCTGACCCGTGGCGTTCCGGTTTACCTGTCGACCAAGAACACGATCCTCAAGGTCTATGACGGTCGCTTCAAGGACATCTTCCAGGAGATCTTCGACACCGAGTTCAAGGCCAAGTTCGACGCTGCAAAGATCACCTACGAGCATCGCCTGATCGACGACATGGTCGCCGCGGCGATGAAGTGGTCGGGTGGCTATGTCTGGGCCTGTAAGAACTATGACGGCGACGTGCAGTCCGACACCGTGGCGCAGGGCTACGGCTCGCTCGGTCTGATGACCTCGGTGCTGCTGACGCCGGATGGTTCGGTTGTGGAAGCCGAAGCCGCCCACGGCACCGTGACCCGCCACTATCGCGAACATCAGAAGGGCAAGGAAACCTCGACCAACTCGATCGCGTCGATCTTCGCCTGGACCCAGGGCCTCGCGCACCGCGCCAAGCTCGACAACAATGCCGAGCTGGCCAAGTTCGCCAAGACCCTCGAGAAGGTCTGCGTCGACACCGTCGAGGCCGGTTACATGACCAAGGATCTCGCACTCCTGGTCGGCGCCGACCAGCGTTGGCTCTCGACCACGGGCTTCCTCGACAAGGTCGCGGAAAACCTGACCAAGGCGCTGGCGGCCTGATTTCCGCCCGCTCCTGACTGCATGAGTTGAAGTCCGGGCTGTCTCAGGCGCCCGGACTTTCTTTTTGGAGACGACCCTTTTTCGAGGTAACCTGATGACTGCGCCAAATCCCGCCGACGGCCATGACGATTCCTATCTCTGGCTCGAAGAGATCGAAGGCGCAGAGGCCGTGGCCTGGGTCGAGGTGCAGAACAAACGCACCGACGACTTTCTCTGCGACGACACCTATCGCGCCGATTACGACGCTGTGCTGACGATCCTCAATGCCGACGACCGCATTCCCTTCGTCGGCAAGTCGGGCGATCACCTCTATAATTTCTGGAAGGACGCCAATCACCCGCGCGGATTGTGGCGGCGAACCACGCTCGAAAGCTACAAGACGGACACGCCCGAATGGGATGTGCTGCTCGACATCGATGCGCTGAACAAGGCCGAGGGGATTTCCTGGGCCTTCGCGGGCGCTGCGCGTTCACCGGACAAGACCCGCGCGCTGATCAGCCTGTCGTTCAATGGCACCGATGCCATCGAGGTTCGCGAGTTCGATATTCCGGGCAAGAGCTTCGTCGAGGGTGGCTTTTTCATCCCGAAGGCCAAGACGCAGGCGAGCTGGCTCGATCAGGATACGCTGTTGTTTGGCAGTGCGCAGAATCCTCATGATACGACAGAGGCCGGCTATGCGCGCGTCGTTCGCCGATGGAAGCGCGGCACGCCGCTGGCATCGGCCGAAAGCGTGTTCGAAGTCGAGAAGCAGGACGTCGCTGCCTGGTTCGGCGTCGACCGCCGGCCGACCCATGAGCGCGTGATGTATTGGCGCGCGCTGGACTTCACCCGCTCGCATATTTTCGTCGAGCAGAAGCATGGTCTCCATGCCGGACAGCGCATACGACTCGACCTCCCGGAAGAAGTATCGATCTCCGGCGATGCCGACGATCTGCTCGTCAGCCCGAAGCAGGACTGGACCGTGAGCGGCATGGTCATCCCGGCCGGCGCGCTGGCTGGGATCAACCTCGATCGCTTCATCTCTGGCGCGCGCGACTTCGAGATCATCTTCACGCCGACCCCGACCCGCGCGCTGGAATCCTGGCTGGAGACACGCCACGGCGTGGTGCTGCAGATCCTCGACAATGTCCGCGCGCGCATCATGCTGGCGAAGCGCACCGGCGACGGCTGGATCGAGACTCCCGTCCCCGGTCTGCCGGACAACGCCTCGATCGGCGCCGCGGCCTTCGGTGGTGAGGACGATCCCGATCTCGGCAAGGACATGCTGCTGACCGTCACCGGCTTCGACAGGCCGACCACCACCGCGCTATGGCACGGTGCTGGCGATCTCGAACCGCTGAAATCCTCGCCACGCTCATTCGACGCAACTGGCATCCAAGTGAAGCAGTGCCACGCGGTTGCTGCCGACGGTACGAGGATTCCCTATTTCCTGATCGGCAAGAACCTCCAAGCATCGGACGCGCCACGGCCGACGATCCTCTATGGCTATGGCGGCTTCGAGGTCTCGCTGACGCCGTCCTATATGGGCGTCACCGGCAAGCTCTGGCTCGAACAGGGCAACCTCTATGCGCTCGCCAACATCCGTGGCGGCGGCGAGTTCGGACCAGGCTGGCATCTCGCCTCGCGCAAGGCGACAAAGCATGTGGCGCATGACGACTTCGCTGCGGTGGCGCGCGATCTCGCGGCGTCTGGCGTAACAACGCCGCAGAAGCTCGCCTGCCATGGCGGCAGCAATGGCGGTCTGCTCGTCGGCAACATGCTGACGCGCTATCCGGAACTGTTCGGCGCGGTCTGGTGCAGCGTGCCCCTGCTCGACATGGCGCGTTATACCAAACTGCTCGCGGGTCAGAGCTGGATTGCAGAATATGGCGATCCGGAAATCGCCGACGAATGGGCCTTTATCCGGAAGTTCTCGCCCTATCACCTGATCGCGCCCGGCAAAACCTATCCGCCGATCTTCATCACCACCAACCGCACCGACGACCGCGTTCATCCCGGCCACGCCCGCAAGATGGCGGCGAAGCTCGAAGAGCTTGGCTATCCCGTCTGGTTCAACGAGACTGTGGCGGGCGGGCACTCTGGAGCAGTGGACAACACCAAGCAGGCCCAGAGCCAGGCGCTCGGTTTTGCGTTTCTGCGCCGAACGATTTGCCGCTAGAGCAGTATGATCAGAAAAACATTCAGGGAGACCGCCTCATGTCATCCGACAAAGTCGCCATCATCACCGCCGGTGGAAGCGGCATGGGCGCGGCATCGGCGCGACGCCTGGCAGCTGACGGATTCAAGGTCGCGATCCTGTCGTCATCCGGAAAAGGTGAAGCGTTGGCGCAAGAACTCGGCGGCACCGGCGTGACCGGCTCCAACCAGTCGAATGACGATCTGAAGCGGCTTGTCGATGGCACCCTAGAGAAATGGGGCCGGATCGATGCGCTGGTGAACAGTGCCGGCCATGGCCCGCGCGCGCCGCTGCTCGATATCACCGATGAGCAGTGGCATACCGGCATGGATGTCTATCTGATGAATGTGATCCGTCCGACGCGGCTGGTGGCGCCGATCATGCAGAAACAGAAGTCTGGCGCCATCATCAATATCTCCACCGCCTGGGCATTTGAGCCATCGCCAATGTTTCCGACATCGGCCGTGTTCCGCGCCGGGCTCGCCGCTTACACAAAGCTGTTTGCAGACAATTTCGCCGCCGACAATGTGCGGATGAACAACGTGCTGCCGGGCTGGATCGACAGCCTGCCCGCCACCGAGGAACGCCGCCAGAGCGTGCCGATGCAGCGCTATGGCAAGAGCGAGGAAATTGCCGCCACGGTCGCCTTTCTCGCCTCGGACGGCGCTGGCTACATCACCGGCCAGAACATCCGCGTCGATGGCGGCATGACGCGGTCGGTGTGATGACCGACAGCGACGGCGCGATCAGATGGCGCCAGTCGCGCCAATCTGCAGCAGCATTGCCTTGGCGATTTCCTGCTCGCCCATGATCACGACGTTGGCGCCGTGATGCTTGAGGTGCGCGACCTCTTCCTCGGAATGCGCACGTGCAATGATCGGAAGCGTGGGGCTGAGCGCGCGGGCCTTGGCAACAATCTGGCCGCCTTCGAATGCGTCGGGGATCGCAACCAGCAAGCCCTTCGCTCCCATTACATTCGCGGCCTGCAGCATATCCGGCGCTGCGGCATTGCCGGTGATCACCTCGACGCCGAGACTCTGCAGGCGCTCGACCACGCCGGGCGTGTCCTCGATCACCAGCAGCGGCGTGTCGTTCTGGCGCAACGCTCTGCTGACCACGCTGCCGACACGGCCATGGCCAACCAGCACGACGTGATCCTTGAGCTCGGTCTCCGGCAACGGCACGCGCGGAACCGCTTTTTCCTTGCTGTCCACAGCAACGACTTCACTCGCCGCCGCGGCTTTCGCGTCCTTGTCGGCCAGCAAACGGTCTAGCAGCGCGAAGAACAGCGGGTTGAGCATGATCGAGATGATCGCGCCGGCCAGCACGAGATCACGGCCACGATCGGGCAACAGGCCGAGACCGACCCCGAGGCTGACGAGAATGAAGGAGAATTCGCCGATCTGCGCCAGCGATGCGGAGATCGTCAGCGCGGTGGATGCCGGATAGCCGAACAGCCTAACGATGCCGAAGGCCGCCGCCGACTTGCCGAACAGGATGATGAACACTGTGGCGAGCAGCGGCAGCGGCTCGCGCAGGATGATCGCCGGATCGACCAGCATGCCGACCGAAACGAAGAACAGCACCGCAAACGCGTCGCGCAACGGCAGCGTCTCGTTGGCGGCGCGCTGGCTGAGTTCGGATTCGCTGAGGATCATGCCGGCGAAGAAGGCACCGAGTGCGAATGACACGTCGAACATCAATGCTGCGCCGAACGCCACGCCGAGCGAAATCGCGAACACCGCGAGACGGAACAATTCACGCGAGCCGGTATGCGCCACGTAATGGAGCAGCATCGGGATGACGCGGCGGCCGACGACAAGCATGAAGATGACGAAGCCCGTGACCTTGCCGAGGGTGATCAGCACGGGCATGGCCAGCGACGACATGCTGGCACCATTGCCCTCGCCCTTCAGCAGGCCCGCGATCGCCGGCAGCAGCACCAGCGTCAGCACCATCGCAAGATCCTCGACGATCAGCCAGCCGATCGCGATGCGGCCACGTTCGCTGTCGAGCAGACGGCGCTCCTGCAGCGCACGGAGCAGCACCACTGTCGATGCGACTGAGAGCGCGAGGCCGAACACAAGGCCGCCACCGAATGACCAGCCGAGTGCCTCGCCAAGGCCGATACCAAGCAGCGTTGCCACGGCGATCTGCACGATCGCGCCGGGGATCGCGATATTCTTGACCGAGAGCAGATCCTTCAGCGAGAAATGCAGGCCGACGCCGAACATCAGCAGGATGATGCCGATTTCCGCTAGTTCATTGGCGATATTCTGGTCCGCCACATAGCCGGGCGTAAACGGCCCCATCAGCACGCCAGCGAGAAGATATCCAACCAACGGTGAAACGCGAATGCGCTGCGCAACCAGACCGAGAATGAAAGCCAGCACGAGGCCGACGACGACTGTCGAAATCAGGGGGGTGTTGTGCTCCATGTCGCTTTTTGCCGCATGGACGCGTGGGATACCAGCCTCGTCAGAGGCTACTCATGGTCGCAGCGTCAACCGGTCACGTCATCGCGAGGAGGGGTTGCGATTGTCTCGCTGTCATTCCGGGGCGCACGCAGCGTCAGCTGCGAGCGAATCCGGAATCTTGCAATTGGGAAGCTCATATCGAGATTCCAGGTTCGCATTCTCAGCTTCGCTGAGCGCGCGCCCCGGAATGACGAACCTATTTCGCAATCGCCGCTTCGATCGCCTTCAGCGCATCGTCAGCCTTGGCGCCGTCCGGACCACCGGCCTGTGCCATATCAGGACGTCCGCCGCCGCCCTTGCCACCGAGGGCTTCGGAGGCGAGCTTCACCAGATCGACGGCGCTGAAGCGCTTGGTCAGATCTTCGGTGACGCCAACCACAACGCCGGCTTTGCCGTCTTCGCCGACATTGATGATCGCGACCACGCCGGAGCCGAGCTGCTTCTTGCCGGCGTCAGCCAGGCTCTTGAGATCCTTCATCTCGATGCCCGACACGCTCTTGGCCATCAGCTTGACGTCGCCGACGGTCTTCACGTCCGCACCGCCACCAGTCGTCGCCGACGCACCAGTCGCCGCGCCGCCGCTCATGGCGATGGTCTTTTTCGCTTCCGAAAGCTCGCGTTCCAGCTTCTTGCGCTCATCCATCAGCGCGGCGATGCGCGCCGGCATGTCGTCGAGCGTGGTGCGCAACTCGTTCGCCGCGGTCTTCGCGAGCGCGATCGTCTCGTTGGCATGATGCCGCGCATGATTGCCGGTCAGCGCCTCGATGCGGCGCACGCCGGATGACACGGCACTCTCGGCTGTGACCGAGATCATGCCGATATCGCCGGTGCGCTTTACATGGGTGCCGCCACAGAGTTCGACCGACCAGCCGAGTGCGTTACTGCCCGAGTCGCGCGGCATCTGGCCCATCGACACAACGCGGACTTCGTCGCCGTATTTCTCGCCGAACAGCGCGCGGGCGCCGGCCTCGCGGGCATCGTCCACCGCCATCAGGCGCGTGGTGACGGCATCGTTTTCCAGGACGACATTGTTGGCGATGTCCTCGACGCGGCGGAGCTCATCCGCTGTGATCGGCTTCTGATGCACGAAGTCGAAACGCAGGCGATCTGGCGCCACCAGTGAACCGCGCTGAGCGATATGGTCGCCGAGCACCTGACGCAGCGCTTCATGCAGCAGATGCGTCGCCGAATGATTGGCACGGATCGACGAGCGACGGGTGTGATCGACGTCGAGCGCCAGCGCCGCGCCAACTTTCAGCGCGCCCTGTTCGACCTTACCGATATGCGCAAACAGATCCCCGGCGCGCTTTTGTGTTTCGGTGACGCGGAAGGTTACACCCTCGCCCGTGATCACACCGGTATCGCCGACCTGACCGCCAGATTCCGCATAGAACGGCGTCTGGTTGAGGATGATCGCGCCAGTATCGCCGGCCTTGAGGCTGTCGACCTCCTTGCCGTCCTTCACGAGCGCAGTGACCGCGCCTTCGGCGCTCTCGGTCTCGTAGCCGAGGAATTCCGTAGCCCCGAGCTTTTCGCGCAGCTCAAACCAGATCGCCTCGGTCGCGGTTTCGCCGGAGGAGAAGCGCGACGCGCGGGCCTTGGCCTTCTGCTGTTCCATCGCATCGGTGAAGGACGCGATATCAACAGAGATGCCGCGGTTACGCAGTGCGTCCTGTGTGAGGTCGAGAGGGAAGCCATAGGTATCGTACAGCGTGAACGCGGTTTCGCCGTCGAACATGTCGCCTTTCTTCAGCGATGCGCTCTTCTCGTCGAGAATGCCGAGGCCGCGGTCCAGTGTCTTGCGGAAGCGCGTCTCTTCGAGGCGCAGCGTCTCCTCGATCAGGCTCTCGGCGCGCACCAGCTCCGGATAGGCCTGCCCCATTTCGCGCACCAGCGCCCATACCAGGCGCCACATCAGCGGCTCCTTGGCGCCCAGCAACTGGCCGTGACGCATGGCGCGGCGCATGATCCGGCGCAGCACATAGCCGCGGCCTTCATTCGATGGCAGCACACCGTCGGCGATCAGGAACGATGAGGCGCGCAGATGGTCGGCGATGACGCGGAGCGAGGCCTTCATCGGCCCCTGCGGATCGGCGCCGGTGAGATCGGCGATGGCGCGGATCAACGCGACGAACAGGTCGATGTCGTAATTGTCATGCTTGCCCTGCAGCACCGCAGCAATGCGCTCAAGGCCCATGCCGGTATCGATCGACGGCTTCGGCAGCGAGACGCGGCTGCCCGGCGCAATCTGGTCGAACTGCATGAAAACGAGATTCCATATCTCGATGAAGCGGTCGCCGTCTTCATCGGGCGAGCCGGGAGGGCCGCCGGGAATCCTGTCGCCATGGTCGAAGAAGATTTCCGAACACGGCCCGCATGGACCGGTGTCGCCCATCTGCCAGAAATTGTCCGAGGTCGGGATGCGGATGATCTTGGAATCCGGCAGGCCGATCTTCTTCCACAGAGCGAAGGCTTCATCGTCCTCGGAATAGACGGTGACCAGCAGGCGATCCTTCGCAAGGCCATATTCCTTGGTGATCAGGTTCCAGGCGAGCTCGATCGCGCGTTCCTTGAAATAGTCGCCGAACGAGAAGTTGCCGAGCATCTCGAAGAAGGTGTGATGGCGCGCGGTATAACCGACATTGTCGAGGTCGTTGTGCTTGCCGCCGGCCCGGACGCATTTCTGCGAGGTCGTGGCGCGCTGATAGGGCCGCTTCTCGATACCGGTAAAGACGTTCTTGAACTGCACCATGCCGGCATTGGTGAACATCAGCGTGGGGTCGTTGCGCGGCACCAGCGGCGACGACGACACGATGTCGTGACCATTCGCCGCGAAGTAATTCAGAAATGCCGACCTGATCTCGTTAACGCCGCTCATATCAGTCCCATTGCGCCCAAGACTTGTTACGTCGAAGACTTGGCGCCTAAAAATCGCCCACGGCCCTGCCGTCGGCCAATGCCACAACCGGTTGCTTTTAGACCGGCGGGACTAGGGCTGTCCAGAAACTGTGCAAGGGGATCAGGGGCTTGCCGCAACAGCACAGGGCCGTTGATAGGTGCTGCAACCGCGTTGACAGATTCAGGGAACGCATGCTCTTGTGCCGGCGTTGAATGACGTCACGTCGGGAGAGACTGGCCCCTGTTTGGGCCGGCGCCGAAGGAGCAACCGCCCCGGAAACTCTCAGGCAAAAGGACCGCGTGACAGGTTAGCATCTGGAAAGAGATGCCTTTGGGCCCGAATGGGCCGATGGCGTCCGCCGACGGGATAATACTCTCAGGCACAGCGACAGATGGGGCTCGTACAGGCACTCCGGGAATGGTCCCGGGGAACCCGCGAGGACCCGTCACCATGCTAGCGACCGATAAACCCTCAATTTTGAAACAAACGCCGCTGCACGCCCTCCACGTCGCCCGTAGCGGCAAGATGGTGCCCTTCGCCGGTTATGACATGCCGGTGCAATACTCGACCGGCGTGCTGAAGGAGCACCTCCACACCCGCACGGCCGCCGGACTGTTCGATGTCTCCCATATGGGTCAGCTCACCTTGCGAGCGAAGTCCGGCAAGCTCGAAGACGCCTCTTTGGCACTCGAGAAACTCGTGCCGATGGACATTCTGGCGCTCGCTCCCGGCCGCCAGCGCTATGCCCAGTTCACCAATGAATCCGGCGGCATTCTCGACGACCTGATGGTGGCGAATTTCGGCGATCACCTGTTTCTGGTCGTCAACGCTGCCTGCAAGGAGGAAGACGAGGCGCACCTCCGCGCGCATCTCTCCGACGCCTGCATCATCGAGACCCTACCCGACCGTGCGCTGATCGCCTTGCAGGGTCCGAAGGCGGCGGACGTGCTGGCAAAGTTCTGCCCGGAAGCGCCGGCGATGAAGTTTATGGATGCCGGCCCACACAGCGTTAACGGCGTCGCCTGCTTCGTCTCACGCTCCGGCTATACGGGTGAAGACGGCTACGAGATCTCGATCCCCGCCGATCAGGCCGAAGCCCTCACCACGACCCTGCTCGACCATGCCGACGTGCTCCCGATTGGCCTCGGCGCCCGCGACAGCCTGCGTCTCGAAGCCGGGCTGTGCCTCCACGGCCATGACATCGACACCACAACCACGCCTATCGAAGGCGGGTTGAACTGGTCGATCCAGAAGAGCCGTCGCACCGGCGGCGCCCGCGCGGGCGGCTTCCTCGGCAGCGACAAGATCCTGGCGCAGCTCGATGGCGGCGCTCCGCGCAAGCGCATCGGTCTGCTGCCGGAAGGCCGCGCGCCCGTGCGCGAAGGCGTGCTGCTATTTGCGGACGCGACCTCCACCGAATCGATCGGCAGCGTCACCTCGGGCGGCTTCGGCCCCAGTCTCGGCGCGCCAATTGCAATGGGCTATCTGCCCAGCGCGCAGGCAGCCGACGGCACCACCGTCTATGCCGAGCTTCGCGGCCAGCGGATGCCGATGAAAGTTTCACCCATGCCCTTTGTCCCCCACAGCTACAAGCGTTGAGGAACTGCCCCATGACCATCCTGTACACCGAAGACCACGAATGGCTTGATATCACCGGCGACATCGTCACCGTCGGTATCACCGATTACGCACAGTCGCAGCTCGGCGATGTCGTGTTCGTCGAACTGCCCAAAGTAGGCCGCGCGCTGAAGAAAGCCGAAGCCGCCGCCGTGGTCGAATCGGTCAAGGCCGCTTCCGACGTCTATGCGCCGATCACCGGCGAAGTCGTGGAGATCAATGACGCGCTCGCAGCCGAGCCCGCGCTGGTGAATTCCGACGCCGACGGCAAGGCGTGGTTCTTCAAGCTCAAACTCGCCGACAAGAGCGAGCTTGATGGCCTGATGGATGCCGACGCCTACAAAGCCCACACCGCGTAGTCGTCATGCCCGGCAAATGCCGGGCATCCACGTCTTGGCCGCAAGCGAAGACGTGGATGGCCGGGACAAGCCCGGCCATGACGAGCTTCTGAAATTCGCTCGAGGAACAACAGATGATCCTGAACAAAGCTTCCGGCGACGTCGCCACCGATTTCGTCCGCCGCCATATTGGCCCTTCGCAAGCCGATATTCGTGTGATGCTTGAAACGGTCGGTGCGAAAAGCCTGTCCGCACTGATGGGCGAGACGCTCCCTGCCTCAATTCGTCAGAAGACGCCGCTCGATCTCGGCCGCGCGCTCAGCGAAACCGAGGCGCTGGCGCATATGACCGAGATGGCGGCCAAGAACGCGGTGTTCACATCGCTGATCGGCCAAGGCTATTCCGGCACAGTTCTGCCGACGGTGATCCAGCGCAACATCCTGGAGAACCCGGCCTGGTACACGGCCTATACGCCGTATCAGCCGGAGATCAGTCAGGGCCGGCTCGAGGCACTGTTCAATTTCCAGACCATGATCTGTGACCTTACCGGTCTCGACGTCGCCAATGCATCGCTCCTCGATGAAGCCACTGCCGCCGCCGAAGCCATGGCGCTGGCCGAGCGCGCCTCGAACGTTCAGACCAAGACCTTTTTCGTCGATCATGAAGTTCATCCGCAGACGCTGGCGGTACTGCGCACCCGTGCCGAGCCGCTCGGCTGGAAGCTTCAGATCGGCAATCCGCTGACCGATCTCGACAAAGCCGATGTGTTCGGCGCGATCCTGCAATATCCCGGCACGACCGGCACCGTGCGCGACTTCAAGCCGGCCATTGCGGCGCTCAAAGCGAAGGGGGCGCTCGCCGTCGTCGCCGCTGATCTGTTGGCGCTGACGCTGCTGGCCTCGCCGGGCGAACTCGGCGCAGACATCGCGATCGGCTCGGCGCAGCGCTTCGGCGTGCCGATGGGCTATGGAGGTCCGCATGCCGGCTACATGTCGGTGCGCGACGCGATCAAGCGCTCGATCCCGGGCCGCCTCGTCGGCCTCTCCATCGATTCCCGCGGCGAGCCCGCCTATCGTCTGGCGCTGCAGACCCGCGAGCAACACATCCGCCGCGAAAAGGCGACGTCGAATATCTGCACCGCGCAGGTGCTGCTTGCCGTCATCGCGTCGATGTATGCGGTCTATCACGGCCCAGAAGGCCTCAAGCACATCGCCCGCATGGTCCATCGTCGCACACTGGTGCTGGCCGCCGGTCTGAAGAAGCTCGGCTTTGCCCCACAAAGCGAAGCATTCTTCGACACGCTTACCGTGACAGTCGGTGACAAGCGCGACGGCATCATTGCTGCAGCCCAGTCCGAAAAGATCAATCTCCGCATCGGTGATAGCACGATCGGCATCGCGCTTGATGAGACCACGACGCCGGAAACCGTCGAAGCCATCTGGCGCGCCTTCGGCGGCAAGCTTGGCTATTCAGACGTCGAGCATGGGGTCAGCGACGCCCTGCCCGCCTCGCTGAAGCGCAGTTCTGCCTTCCTCACGCATCCCGTCTTCCACAGCCATCGCTCCGAGACCGAACTCCTCCGTTACATGCGGAAGCTCTCGGACCGCGACCTGGCGCTCGACCGCGCGATGATCCCGCTCGGCTCCTGCACCATGAAGCTGAACGCGACGACCGAGATGATGCCGTTGACCTGGCCCGCCTGGGGCTCGCTGCATCCATTCGTGCCTCGCGAACAGGCCGGCGGCTATCACCAGCTTTTCACGACACTGGAAAAGTGGCTGTGCGACATCACCGGTTATGACGCTGTGTCGCTGCAGCCGAATTCCGGCGCGCAGGGCGAATATGCCGGCTTGCTCGCGATCCGCGCCTATCACGCGGCACGCGGCGACAGCCATCGCAATATCTGCCTGATCCCGTCATCGGCGCACGGCACCAATCCGGCCTCGGCCAGCATGGTCAATATGGATGTAGTTGTCGTCGCGTGCGACAAGCGCGGTGACGTCGACGTCAACGACCTGCGCGTCAAAGCGGAGAAACACGCTGCCAATCTCGCGGCGATCATGATCACCTATCCCTCGACCCATGGCGTGTTCGAGGAGCATATCCGCGAGATCTGCGAGATCGTTCACGCCAATGGCGGTCAGGTCTATCTCGACGGCGCTAACATGAATGCGCAGGTCGGCCTGTCGCGCCCCGGTGACTACGGTGCGGATGTCAGCCATCTCAACCTGCACAAGACCTTCTGCATTCCGCATGGCGGCGGCGGCCCCGGCATGGGCCCGATCGGCGTCAAGGCGCATCTGGCACCCTATCTGCCCGGTCATCCCTCGGCCAACGGCGATGTGCCGGTCGGCCCGGTGTCGGCCGCCCCCTACGGTTCGGCTTCGATCCTGACGATCTCCTACATCTACATCCTGATGATGGGCGGCGCAGGCCTCACCTCGGCCACCGAACTCGCGATCCTCAACGCGAACTACGTCGCCACGCGACTGCATCCGCATTTCCCGGTGCTATATCGTAACGAGAAGGGACGCGTGGCGCATGAATGCATCATCGATCCGCGCGCATTCAAGACATCAGCTGGTGTCACCGTCGACGACATCGCCAAGCGCCTGATCGACTACGGTTTCCACGCGCCGACCATGAGCTTTCCTGTGGTGGGGACGCTGATGATCGAGCCGACGGAATCGGAATCGAAACTCGAACTCGATCGGTTCTGTGAGGCGATGATCGCGATCCGCAAGGAGATCGTGGATATCGAGAGCGGCCGCTGGACCGTCGAAGCCTCGCCGCTGCGCCACGCGCCGCATACGGTGCATGACATCGCAGACGACGACTGGAAGCGCGCTTACACCCGCGCCGAAGGCTGTTTCCCGGCCGGCACCTCGCGCACCGACAAGTATTGGTGCCCCGTGGGCCGTGTCGACAACGTCTATGGCGACCGAAATCTAGTGTGCTCGTGTCCGCCGATGGAAGACTACGCGCAGGCTGCGGAGTGACGATAAAAAGCCACCCGCGAGAAATCGCGGGTGGCTTTTTATGGCGTCGGTCAGGCCGCCAGGGTGGCCTCGACCAGCTTCACCCAATAGGACGTGCCATAGACGATCGCATCGTCATTGAAGTTGTAGGCGGGGTGATGCAGCCCGGCGCTGTCGCCGTTACCGCAGAAAATGAAGGCGCCGGGGCGCGCTTCCAGCATGTAGGCAAAGTCTTCGGCGCCCATCACCGGCGGCATGTCGATATTGACCTTCTCGGCACCGGAGATTTCGCTGGCGACGCGCACAGCCATGTCAGTCTCGGCGCGATGGTTGACCACGACGGGATAACCGCGGTCATAGTCGAGCATGATCTTCGCGCCGGTCTGCAGCGCGACGCCGTTGACGACCTCGTTCATGCGCTTCTCCATGAGATCGCGCACTTCGGAGTTTAACGTTCGCACGGTGCCGCGCAGCTCAGCGGTCGCCGGGATGACGTTGCTCGCATGCCCTGCATGGAATTCGCAGATCGACAGCACCGCGGATTCCAGGGGATTGACGGTACGCGAGACGATCGTCTGCAGCGCCATCACGAGCTGCGAGCCGACCAACACGGAATCGATGGTCTTGTGCGGGTAGGCAGCATGGCCGCCCTTACCCTCGATCTGGATCGAGATGCGGTCCATCGCCGCCATGATCGGACCCGGGCGCAGCGCAAAGGAGCCTATCGGCATGCCGGGATTGTTGTGCATGCCATAGACCTGGTCAATCTTGAAACGGTCCATCAGACCGTCCTTGATCATCGCCGCAGCACCCGCACCGCCCTCTTCCGCCGGCTGAAAGATGACCACGGCATCGCCGGCGAAATTACGTGTTTCAGCGAGATACTGTGCCGCGCCCAGCAGCATGGACGTGTGACCGTCATGACCGCAGGCATGCATCTTGCCAGCAGTCTTCGAGGCGTAAGGCAGATTGGTCTCTTCCTCGATCGGCAACGCGTCCATGTCGGCACGCAGCCCAATCACCTTGTGCTCGCCGGAAGCCGGCTTGCGGCCCTTGATGACGCCAACGACACCGGTTCGTCCCAGGCCCGTCACAACTTCGTCGCACCCGAACTCCTTCAACCGCTCCGCCACGAAGCCCGCGGTCCGGTGCACGTCATACATCAGCTCGGGATGGGCATGCAGATCACGGCGCCAGGCCATGATTTCCGGTTGCAGATCGGCGACACGATTGATGATGGGCATGGGTCAGGATCTCGATGCAGTGGGACGGCGATGTCCTTGTCTAGCATGTCGCGTGCCAACGGCCCACCCCACCGGTCCCACAGCGCGCTGTACAGACGCCCGTGGCCTCGCTAATCCCTTTCGACACGGCAGGTGAGACCGTGGAACGGAATGCGGCGGGGAAACGATGACTACACGGCTCGAGGGTGATTTCGATTATATCGTGATTGGTGCGGGTACCGCCGGTTGCATCGTCGCGAACCGCCTGTCGGCAGATCCGGGCAAGCGCGTCCTCGTCCTGGAGGCCGGCGGCAACGACAACTGGATCTGGTTTCACATTCCCGTCGGCTACCTCTTCGCCATCGGCAATCCCCGCTCCGACTGGATGTTCCGCACCGAGCCGGAGCCCGGTCTCAATGGCCGCGCGCTGGCCTATCCACGCGGCAAGGTGATCGGTGGCTCCTCCGCGATCAATGCGATGATCTCGATGCGCGGCCAGGCGGCCGACTACGATCACTGGCGACAGCTCGGCCTCAATGGCTGGGGCTATGACGATGTGCTCCCGGCTTTCAAGAAATTGGAAGATCATTTCCTGGGTGCCAGCGAACATCACGGCGCGGGTGGCGGCTGGCGCATCGAAGAGCCGCGGCTGTCCTGGAAAGTACTCGACGCCGTCGGCGATGCTGCGGCCGAAATGGGCATTCGCAAGACCGCCGATTTCAACACCGGCGATAATGAAGGCATCGGCTATTTTCACGTTAACCAGAAGCGCGGTCGCCGCTGGTCGTCGGCCCGGGGCTTTCTCAAGCCTGCACTGAACCGCCCCAACCTGCGGCTCGAAACCAAAGTGATGGTCGACCGCCTGATCGTCGAAAATGGCCGCGCCGTCGGCGTGCGCTTTACCCAGAACGGCCAGCAGATGGAGGCACGTGCCAAAGGCGAAGTCATCCTGTGTGCTGGCGCCGTCGGCTCACCACATCTGTTGCAGCGCTCCGGCATCGGACCCCCGGAGTGGCTGTCAGCCGCTGGCGTCGATATCACGCTCGACCGTCAGGGCGTCGGTCGCAACCTACAGGACCACCTGCAGCAGCGTGCGATCTACAAGGTCTCCGGCGTGCGTACGCTGAACGAGACCTACTACAATCTGTTCCGCCGCGGCTGGATGGGCATCGACTACGCGCTCCGTCGCCGAGGGCCGCTCACCATGGCACCATCGCAGCTTGGCATCTTCACGCGCTCCGACGCTCATCGCGAACGCGCCAATATCCAGTTTCACGTGCAGCCGCTCTCGCTCGACAAGTTCGGCGATCCGTTGCATCGGTTTCCGGCTATCACCATTGCTGCCTGCAATCTGCAACCAACATCGCGCGGCGAGATCAAACTACGCTCGGCAAAGCCCGATGACGCACCGGCAATTGCTCCGCACTATCTCTCGACGGACGACGACCGTCAGGTCGCTGCCGATGCGATCCGCGTGACGCGCAAGCTGATGAAGCAAAAGGCGCTCGCCGCCTATCATCCCGAAGAATATCTGCCGGGGCCATCGGTGGGCGACGACGCAGCGTCCCTGGCCAAGGCTGCCGGCGATATCGGCACCACCATCTTCCATCCTGTCGGGACTGCGAAGATGGGCACGGCCTCGGATCCGACCGCCGTAGTGGACGAACGGTTGCGCTTTTTCGGGATCGCCGGGCTGCGCGTCGTCGATGCCTCGGTAATGCCAACAATTACGTCGGGCAATACCAACACGCCGACCGCGATGATCGCGGAAAAAGGCGCATCGATGATCATCACGGATTCGCGATAACCTCGTTCAGCGGGAATAAATTTCCGCATTCGCCGATCCAGTCTCCGTAGCCCAATCCAGGGCGATGGAGATTCGCGATGAGTGCATTTGACCACGATCATTCCCAGGACGACCCGAGGCTAAGTCGCCGAAAGGTACTGGAGTGCATGACCTGGGCCGGCACCGGCGTGCTCTGGAGCATTTCCAGAGGCGTTCCGCACGCTCTTGGGCTGATCGATTCAGCACAAGCGGCAGAGCCCACCGGCCTGACGTTCCTGCAGATCAGCGACAGCCATATCGGCTTCGACAAGCCAGCCAATCCCAACGCCATCGGCACGCTTGAGGAAGCCATCGGCCGGATCAAAGCCATCCCGGTGAAGCCGTCGTTCATGATCCATACCGGCGATATCAGCCACCTCTCCAAGGCCTCCGAGTTCGACGATGCGGACCGCATCATCTCGCAAGCGCGGCTCGATGTGCATTACGTCCCGGGGGAACATGATTTCATCGACGAGGAGGTCAAGCTCTACCGCGAGCGCTACGGACGCGGGACCAAGGGCTCCGGCTGGTATTCCTTCGACGCGAGCGGCGTGCACTTCATCGGACTCGTGAACGTCGTCGATCTCAAAGCCGGCGGACTCGGAAACCTGGGCGCCGAACAACTCGCATGGCTCGAAGACGATCTTCGCGGCCGATCGAAATCGACACCTATCGTGGTGTTTGCGCACATTCCGCTCTGGACGGTCTATCCGACCTGGGGATGGGGCACGGAAGACGGAGCGCGCGCGCTGGACTATCTCAAGGGCTTCGGCTCAGTCACCGTGCTGAACGGCCATATCCATCAGGTGATGCAGAAAGTGGAAGGTAACGTCACGTTCCACACCGCACGCTCAACTGCGTTTCCACAGCCGGCACCGGGGACAGCGCCCTCACCCGGGCCCATGAAGGTGGCCGACGACAAATTACGCAGCCTGCTGGGCATCGCCAGCATCATCTTCAAACCCGGCGATGAACGCCTCGCCATCATCGACACACCGTTGCAGGGCTAGGGGCATCGCAACATGACATCCGTCGCCTTACGCAACATCTGCATCCGTATTGCCATTTCCGCTGTCATGGCTTCCGGCATGACAGCGGCGCGCTGCGAAGACCTCGCGGTGATGATCGACAACTTCACCTTCGAGCCTGCGCAGCTCACGATCAAGGTCGGCACGACCGTCACCTGGAAGAACCGGGACGATATCCCTCACGCCGTGGTCTCAGCCGGAAAATTCAGGTCAAAAACGCTCGACACCGGCGACAGCTATTCCTTCACGTTCACGTCACCGGGTGACTACACGTATTTTTGCTCACTGCATCCACATATGACGGGGATGATCAAGGTTGAGTAGCAGCCAAAACCAAGGCATCACAACGATGCCCGGCCTCTGGAAACCCGGCAGCCGGGCATCGGCCGCAAGGACAAGTCGATGCCAGCGCACAGGGCTGACGACGATGGCGAAAGGACGCGCCGTTTTCGCGAGGTCGCGCTGCCATGCCTCGACGACGTCTATACGCTGGCCCGCTATCTGCTGCGCGATGCCGACGCCGCCGAGGACGCCGTACAGGAATGCTATCTGCGCGCGCTAAAACACTTCGACAGCTATCGTGGCCCTGCAATCAAACCATGGTTGTTCGCCATACTGCGCAATATCTGCCATGCGGAGTTCGCCCGCCGCATGAACTCACCAACCGCGATCGCCGAAATCGACGACGCAGAGTCGCAGGAAGCCGCGCCGCTCTGGCATGAGGCACAAGCTTCACCGGAAGCGGAATTGCTCCGACGTCGCGATGCCACGACGGTTCAGCGTCTCGTAAGTACGCTCGCCGAGCCGTTCAGGGAAATCCTCGTGCTGCGAGAAATGCAAAACCTGTCTTACCGCGAGATTTCCGACATCGTCGGCGCGCCCATCGGCACCGTGATGTCACGCCTCGCCCGGGCACGCGCGATGCTCCGGATCGCATGGATGGCTGAAGAGGAGCCGCACAAATGACCTGCGACGAGGCCGAGATCCTTCTTCACGCATTGCTCGATAACGAGCTCGATGCCGGGCATGTCCGCGAGGTCGAGGCGCACATTGCCACGTGCCAGCGCTGCGCTGCTCAATTGAAAGCCTATCGCGACATGCGATCCGCAATGGCCGCCAGCGATCTGCATTTTACGGCGCCCCCACAGCTACGCCACCGCGTCGAAGCAGCGCTCCCCAAGGCTCGCGCGCCAAACCGTCGCGCCGTGCTGAAAGGCTTCGCGATGGGATCGGTATTGTCCGCCGTAGCTGCGACCGGCCTCGTCGTGATCGTGCTTCGCCATGAAGACGAGCAACGCATTCTTTCGGATGTGGTGTCGGCGCATCTGCGCGCTCTGCAGGCGGGCCATCTCACCGACGTGCTCTCCACCGATCAGCACACGGTGAAGCCCTGGTTCAACGGTCGGCTTGACGTGGCGCCACCGGTCGTCGATCTCACCGCGCAGGGTTTCACGCTGATCGGCGGGCGGCTTGATTATGTCAATGGACGAACGATCGGCGCCATCGTCTACCGGCGGCGCACCCATGTGATTAATCTGTTCGTTGCACAGACGACAAATGCAGAATCACGCGTGGCCAGGATCGAGACCGTTCAGGGCTTCAACATTCGCCACTGGAGCGAGCGCGGCCTGACTTACTGGGCAGTCAGCGATTTGAACGCCGATGAACTTGCCGATTTCGGCAGCAAGGTTGAACGCGCAACGGGGGCGAGCTGAAACCTAGGCTGACTTCCGCACGGCGTTGTCGACCAGCGTCTTGCCGAGCGACCAGATCGCACCAGGAACCTTATGGCTATCGGCAATCACGGTGCGGAACGAGTTCTCGATCCACTTGCCGTCGTCCTCGGTGACCACCAGGGGCGGCAGCAGCTTGATGGTGTGACTGCCGTGGCCGGAGACCTGGGTCAGGATCTTCTGCTCCTTGAACAGCGGCACGGTGATCAACTGGCAGAACAGGCCTTTGCTGGCCGACTCCAGGATGTTCCATGATGCCTTGAGACGAAGCGACTTCGGCGGGCCGAATTCGACACCGATCATCAGACCCTTGCCGCGCACTTCCTTCAGAAGCTCGAATTCGGGAATCATGTTCTGCAGAGCGAGCCGCAATTCGGCACCGCGCTTGGCCGCGTTCTCGACCAGCTTCTCATGCTTCATGATCTCCAGCGTAGCAATGCCGGCGGCCATCGCCAGATCGTTCTTGCCGAAGGTCGAACCATGGACCAGCGAGCGATCCATACGGTTGAAGATCTTGTCGAAGATGCTTTTTCGCGTCAGCAGCGCGCCAACAGGAACATGACCTCCAGATAAAGCCTTGGCGAGAAGGATCATGTCGGGCTCGACATTCCAGTGCTCGATCGCCAGAAATTTTCCGGTGCGTCCGAGGCCGGTCTGGATTTCATCGGCGATGAACAGCGTGCCGTATTTGCGGCACAGCGCAGCGGCGCCCGACAGGAATTCATCGGTAGGCAGGTTGACGCCCTTGCCCTGGATCGGCTCGACGATGAAGCCCGCGACCTGTTTCGAGGACAGCGCTTTCTCCAGCGCTTCGAGGTCGTTGAACGGCACCGTGGTGCAGCCCGAGAGCAATGGACCGAAGCCGGTGCGGAAATTGGTGTCGTCGGTCAGCGATAGCGCGCCATAGGTCAGTCCGTGATAGGCATGATCGCAATATACGATCCCATCGCGACCGGTCGCATTGCGGGCGAATTTGATCGCGGCCTCGACAGTTTCCGCGCCCGAGTTCGCGAAAAACACCTTGTCCATATACGGGACGTTTTCCAGCAGCTTCTCGGAGAGGATACCTGCGAGTGTGGAGACGTCCATTTGCACCAAATTGGGCATATCGGCGTCGAGCACGCTTTTGAGCGCATTCCGCATCACCGGATGGTTCCGGCCAATCGCAAAAACGCCAAATCCGCTCAGTAGATCGAGATAGCGGGCGCCGTCCCGATCGAACAAATACTGGCCGGTGCCCCGCTGAAAGCCAACGTCATATCCGATGGTCTTGAGGACTCGAACGAGCTGTTCATTAAGATGGCGCGTATGCATCGAGCTACGCTGCGCCTCCCGTTCAACAAACATCTCGGAAACGTCTAGATTCGGATATACCATGAGTTACATACGTCGGTTGATGGTCGCTTCGTCAACTGAAAACCGTAAATGCGGCGATTTGACTTCGCCGAGAACCGCTACTTAAGCATAGGTCTAAACATGTTGCAGCGCCCACGCATTACTACGCGCAGTCTCACATATTGCGGAATCATTTTTTCAGCAGGTCTGTTTTCGGCAGGGCTGTCACCCGCATTTGCAGCAGACCCGACCGGCGATTGGAAGGTCGAAGATGGCGTGGCCCATATCCGTGTTGCCGAATGCGGCGGCAGCATGTGGGGTGCCGTAGCCTGGGAAAAGACCCCCGGCGGTATCGACAAGAACAATCCCGATGCCACCAAGAAGGCGCGTCCCACTCTGGGCATCGTGACGTTGCTGGACATGAAAAAGAATGCCGCAAACGACAAGTGGGCGGGTCAGGTCTACAACGCCAAGGACGGAAAATTCTATAAATCGACGATCAAACTCGGTGATACGGCTGATGAACTTGAAATTGAAGGATGCGTCCTCGGTTTCCTGTGCGGCGGCCAGACCTGGACGCGCGTAGGCCCGTCGATTCCGTCGAGCCCCTCGAACCTCACCGCCAAGGGCGCCCTGCCCAAGGCGGGCGCTACCACCGGCGGCAAGATGGCCCCGGCGGCTACTCCGACGGCTGCTGCTGCACCCAAGGCTGCACCGGCTCCTGCTGCCGGCGCCCCCAAGGCCACCGCTCCAGCCGGTCAGAAAACCGCCGCAGCAACGGCGCCGGGACAGCCGGCCGATATCGGCGATATCTGCCTGCTGCCCGAGATCAACAAGGTCACTCACTAGTCTCGCGCGGCTTACCCATGAGAGCCGGCTGGAATAGCAGCACGGCCGCCAGCGTCACAACAAAGGACATCGCGAGCAGTTTACCCATGCTCGCGGTGCCCGGATGGTTCGACAGCCACAGGCTGCCGAACGCCGTGGCAGTCGTCAGCGCGCTGAAGAAAATCGCGCGTGTCAACGATGACTGCAGCAGGTTCTTGTAGCCCGCCCGCCACGCCGTCACATAGTAGATCTTGAACGCCACGCCGACGCCGAGCAGCAGCGGCAGCGCGATGATGTTGGCGAAGTTCAGCGGCAAGCCGATCAACACACAGATCTCCAGCGTGACCGTTCCTGCCACCAGCAAGGGAACGATAGTCAGCAACACATCGCTGATGCGCCGCAAAGCCAGCCACAGCAACAACGAGATCGAAAGCAGCGCCCAGATGCCCGCATGAATGAAAGCGGTCACAATGGTGTCGCCCGACTTCAGGATCGAGATCGGACCACCGACGGCAAGCGGCTCGGACTTCAACACGGCATCAGCGAATTTGCGCAACGTGTCATTATCGTTCGGATCGCCATTGGGCTGCGCTTCAACACGGATCTGGCCATCCTTGGTCTTCCAGGAATTCACCAGTTCGGGCGGCAAGGTTTGCAAACTGATCGGGCTCGCCTGCATCAGATTACGCAACTGCCCCAGTGCGAGCTTGAGCGGCACCACGAAGGTCGCCTGCACCTGATCGCGCACAGGCTGGCTAGCATCAGCGGTTTTGGCCAATGCATCCGCCAAACGCTTGGCGGCGACGGCGCCGGGACTGGTCTGCGTTCCCGCAAGTTTGCGCAGGCTCGCTGCCGAGTCCTTCAGAGAAGTGACGTTTTCCGCATCGGTCGGCGCCTTGTCGATCGACTCGGGGTTCAAGGCCGGCTCGAGAATCTTCGCGCCTTCCTGAATCGCCTTCAGCTTGGCAGGCTGATCCTCAGGAACAAAGCTGGCGAGTGAAATCGTACGAGCCACTTCCGGAAGCTTGGAAAGACGTTCTTCGACCTGCTTCGCAGCAGCTTCGTTTGGCGTCATGATGTTGACCGCATTGGCGCCAGTGTTCGGATCCTTGCGCAGATCGAGGAAAGTCGCGATCGACTCGACATTCGGATTTCGCAAATTGATCGGATTGAAGTCGAACTTCAGGAAGTAGAGCAGCGGCAGACCGGCGATCGTGAGCGCCAGTGTGATGCCGATAATCCAGAAGCGCTTTTCTTCCAGGAAACGGTCAACAGGCGCCAGGAACGCATAGCCAACGGGCTCCTTTTCGCCGGCGGGATTCAAGAGGTCGAGCAGTGCCGGCAGAACTGTGATGCTGGTCAGGAACGCGATCATCATGCCGGCGCCGGCGATCTTGCCGAGTTCGGACACGCCTTTGTAATCGGTCGGCAGGAACGACAGAAAACCGGCAGCCGTTGCGAAAGCGGCGAGCGACAGCGGCACTGCGCAATATTCGGCGGCCTTCGTCAGCGCCATCGGCAGGTTGTCATTCTTGTAGCGCTCCGAGCGGTAACGCACGCTGAACTGAATGCCGAAGTCGACGCCGAGGCCAACGAACAATACGGCAAATGCAATCGACAGCAGGTTCAGTGACCCCACCATCATGAGACCGACGGCGGTCGTTGTGGCGAGGCCCACGAACAGCGTTGCGAACACGGCGCCGATGATCTTGGCCGAATGCAGCGCCATCCAGAGGATCACCAGCACGATCAAAACCGTACCGATCCCGTTGACGACGGCGCCATCCTGCACAGTGGAGAATTCCTCATTGGCGATGGGGACCGGGCCGGTCAACCGTACGCGTGCGCCGTATTCGCCAGCGATGTTCAGGTCGATGGCAGCCTGCCGGATCGCATCGGTCGCGGTCTTGCCGGGTTCAAGCGCGTTGAAGTCGAGGATAGGCTTGATTTCGATGAAGCCACGCTTGTCGCCATCTGTCAGAGGCTTGTCGCTGACCAGCCCGCGCCATGAGAAGGTGCCCTTGCCGTTTTTCAGCACGTCCTCGATGGTCTGCGAGACGGCATTAAAGGTTGGCGCTGCTGCATCGAGCTGAATCTGCCCGCGACGAATGCCGGTGAGGCCGGTTTCCAGCGCGCCGGTGAGACCGCGCAAACTGGGATCTCCGGCCATGATTTCGATCAGGGGAGCAGCTTGCTGGAACTGGCCCGTCAGTTGCGCAACTTCCTTGGTCGGCAGGAATAGCAAGCCGTTCTTCTCGAAGAACGCTCCACCATCCAATCGGCGAACCGAGTCGAAATCCGTCTTGTTGGTGACCAGCTTCGCTTCCATGGCATTGGCTGCGGCACTGGCGAATTCAGGTGTAGGCGCCTCAACCACCGCGATGATCAGGCGCTCCTGGTCGAAAGCCTTGTCGAAGGCAATGTCGCGCTGACGCCAGTCGAGATTGGGCGAGATCAGCTTGTTGATGTCCGTATTGATCGAGAAATTCTTCGCCGTGTAGTAGCTCGCGCCAATCGAAAGAAGCACACAAACGAGCACCACCGGCAGAGCAAATCGGGTGCAGAAGTTCACGATCGAGACGACAACTCTTGTCAGCACGCTTTTTCTTTCTATTTGGACGAGGCTCGCAAAGAATGCGGTTCACGAGTGAGGGTTCCGCAAACCATTACTTTCGCATTGGATGCGCTTTGCTTTCAGCAATGTGATGGGATGGCATAAAACGTGCTGATCACCGTAGCAACGGCCGTGTTAGCGACGCCCCGTCGCGCCGTAAAGTGACGAACAAGTGAGAGTTTTCAGGTTCTTGGGGCGCAACCGCAAGATATTACCGCAACCCGGCCAGTCGTCGCAAACCACGTTTTCGGTTCGTGATTGCATACTGAGTGATTTTTGTCACACAGAACGCCTCACATATCCAGCTGGGCTGGATATGTGCCTGATTGTGGTACAAAATTACGGATTGTACCGGAATCGATTATGGACTTTGTACCACGTGCTTGATCGTCGTCCCCTTGAAATCTTCCTGGCTCAGCCGCGCGGCTTCTGCGCGGGCGTCGTGCGTGCCATCGAGATCGTCGAGCGTGCTCTCGAACGCTATGGGGCGCCGGTCTATGTGCGCCATGAGATCGTCCATAACAAATACGTGGTCGAGAGCCTGAAGGCCAAGGGCGCCATTTTCGTCGAGGAACTCTCTGAAGTGCCGCCGAACGCCATGACCGTCTTTAGCGCTCATGGCGTCGCCCGGAGCGTCGAGGAAGAAGCGGCAACCCGTGGCCTGCCTGTTTTGGATGCAACCTGTCCGCTTGTTACCAAGATCCACAACCAGGGCAAGCGGTATATGTCCAAGGGCCGTAAGGTCATCCTGATCGGTCACGCAGGCCATCCGGAGGTCGACGGTACCATGGGACAGGTGCCCGGCCCCGTTTACCTTGTTCAGAGCGTCGAGGACGTCAAGGCACTGACGCTGCCACCGCAGGAACCGGTCGCCTATATTACCCAGACGACCCTCAGCGTGGATGACACCAAAGACATCATTTTGGCCCTGGAACAGCGTTTCAGTGACATTGAAGGCCCCGATACCCGCGATATCTGCTATGCAACACAAAACCGCCAATCTGCGGTAAGAGACCTCAGCAAGCTCGTGGACGTCATTCTGGTCGTCGGGGCGACCAACAGTTCCAACTCGAACCGGTTGCGGGAAATTGGCACCGAAGTCGGTGTCCCGAGCTACCTCATTGCCGATGGCAGCGAACTCAACCCCGCTTGGTTGAAGGACGCGCGTGCCGTAGGCATCACGGCTGGCGCATCCGCGCCAGAAGTGCTTGTAGATGACGTGATCGAGACCTTGCGGCGGATCGGACCGGTTGCGGTGTCGGTGTTGCCCGGACGTGAAGAGAATATCGAATTCAAGCTACCCGCCGAACTGACCGCGGTTTGATCCACCTTCGTCACGATGTGATGCGCAGAGAGAAAATACGAAATGGCCATTCCATTCTTTAAAGAAATGAAAATCGGCTCCTATCTATTGAAGAAGAAGCTGACCGGCCAGAAGCGCTATCCGCTCGTGCTGATGCTGGAACCCCTCTTCCGCTGCAACCTGGCCTGCGTCGGCTGTGGCAAGATCGACTATCCGAACGCCATCCTGAATCGCCGCATGTCGGCGCAGGAGTGCTGGGATGCTGCGGACGAGTGCGGCGCGCCGATGGTTGCGATTCCGGGCGGCGAGCCGCTGATCCACAAGGAGATCGGCGAGATCGTACGCGGCCTGGTCGAGCGCAAGAAGTTCGTCTCGCTCTGCACCAACGCGCTGCTGCTGGAGAAGAAGCTCGACCTGTTCACCCCGTCCCCCTACCTGTTCTTCTCGGTGCATCTCGACGGCCTCAAGGACCACCACGACAAGGCCGTGTCGCAGGAAGGCGTGTTCGACAAGGCCGTCTCCGCGATCAAGGCTGCGAAGGCCCGCGGCTTCACCGTCAACGTCAATGCGACGATCTTCGACGGCCACGCCGCCGAGGACATTGCCAAGTTCATGGATTTCACCGTCGAGCTCGGCGTCGGCGTCTCGATGTCGCCGGGTTACGCCTATGAGCGCGCACCGGATCAGGAGCACTTCCTGAATCGCACCAAGACCAAGAAGCTGTTCCGCGACGTCTTTGCGCTCGGCAAGGGCAAGAAGTGGAACTTCATGCATTCCGGCCTGTTCCTGGACTTCCTCGCCGGCAACCAGGAATACGAGTGCAAGCCGTGGGGCATGCCCGCGCGCAACATCTTCGGCTGGCAGAAGCCCTGCTATCTGCTCGGCGAAGGCTACACCAAGACCTTCAAGGAGCTGATGGACACCACCGATTGGGACACCTACGGCACCGGCAAGTACGAGAAGTGCGCCGACTGTATGGCCCATTGCGGCTATGAGCCGACCGCTGCCGATGAGGCGCTCAGCAATCCGTTCAAGGCGATGTGGGTGGCAATGCGCGGCGTGAAGACGTCGGGCCCGATGGCCCCGGAACTCGACCTCAGCAAGCAGCGCCCGGCGCAGTATGTGTTCTCGTCGGAAGTGCAGAAGCGCCTGTCGGACATCCGCAAGGAAGAAGCTCTCGCCGCTGCCGCCAAGGCCGAGGAAAAGGCCCAGAAGGCTTCGACCGCCGCCTGAGCGATTTCAGATCGGACATCAAAAAGGGCGCGATGCAAATCGCGCCCTTTTTCTTTGCAACGATGATGGTGCAGAACGGCCTGTAAGGCCCCTCAGAGCCTTGCTCAGACGTCCGCCGAAACCAGGTTGGTGTGCCCGAGCAGATAGCTGCGGCAGTCGCGCAGGCTGCGCAGAGCGCGATTGAAGTCGCGCCCGGTCGAGACAAGAGCACGAATCACCAGCGGATTGCGTGCGATGCCGCGCAGCACCTTGCGCAGATCGACATCGCCATTTGGCTTGATGGCCGTGGTCGCGATTTCCGGCAGTGCGCGATGGGCGGGATCGCTGACCACGCGCAGTGCGGCAAACGGCAGTCCGGCCATAGCGGCGAACTCGGCGGCGATGTGGCTTTCCATATCGACGGCGGCGGCACCAAATTCCGAACGCAGCGCGGCCTTGCCGGCCTGCCCCGTCACGACTTTCTCGACACCGACCAGACCGCCGCGAAACACTTTCTGGCGGCCGACGCCGGCACCGGCGATCAGTTCGTCGCTAAGGACTTCAGAAGCCGACCAACGGCTGTTGCCGGCCACCACTTCCGTGGCCACGACGACAGCGCCTGATTTGAGATCGGGATCGAGGCCACCGGCAACGCCGAAGCTGATGACGCCGCGGATGGTCATGGGGTCGAAGTCAGCCAGCAGGCTGCGGAGCTGGACGGGGTCGCTTGAGCTGCAAATGACGGTCATTCCCGGCCCGGCAGCGATCTTCGCCTCCTGGACCAGCCCCGTGACGATCAATACCGGCCGCGGGTCGATTGTATCGCCCGCGGTCGAAATGCCCCCATCGCCCAAAATCACATCCCAACCCCTACGGTCTTGCTGTTGGTGCTCTTCAAATTCCGGAACCGCGCCAACGCCCAGAGCGGGAAGAATTTCGAGTAGCCATGATAACGCAGATAAAACACACGGGGGAAGCCGGTGGCGGTGTAACGGGCCTCGTCCCAGAGTCCTTTTTCCGTCTGTGTGTCCATCAGGTACCGCGTTCCACGGGCAACAGCCGGATGATCGACCTCGCCTGCCGCCATAAGCGCAAGCAAGGCCCATGCCGTTTGCGACGACGTGCTGGGAGCCGCCTCGAATCCCTTGTAATCGAGTCGGTAGCTGACCGCATCCTCGCCCCAGCCGCCGTCCTCGTTCTGGATCGACAGCAGCCAGGCCACCGCCTTGCGGAACGCCGGATCCTGGTGGTCGATGCCAACAGCGTTGAGAGCGCACAGCACCGACCAGGTGCCGTAGATGTAGTTCAGGCCCCAGCGGCCATACCACGAGCCCTCGGCGAGCTGGGTACGGCGCAGATATTCCACACCATCCGCCAGCGGCTTTGAGGTCTCGACGGTGTCGCCAAGCTGCGCCAGCATCGAGACACAACGCGCGGTGACGTCCTCGGTCGGCGGATCGAGCAGCGCGCCGTGGTCCGAGAACGGGATGTTGTTGAGATAATATTCGAGGTTATCGACCTCGAACGCCGCGAAGCCGCCGTCGCTGCTCTGCATGCCCAGGATCCACTCCCGGCCGCGATCGAGCGCAACGTCGTATTCCTTGCCGCCGGTCTGACGGCGCGCGCGGTCCATCGCCATCATCACCACAGCCGTGTCGTCGAGATCCGGGTAATACGCGTTGTTGTACTGGAAGGCCCAACCGCCCGGACGCAGATCCGGCCGCTTCACCGCCCAGTCGCCCTTCACGTCGAGCACCTGCTTTGTCGCCAGCCAGTCGAGACCTTTTTTCGCCGGACCGAACGCTTCATCGCCGCCGGTTTCCAGCATCGCATGCGCGGTCAGCGCGGTGTCCCACACCGGCGATACGCAAGGCTGGCAATAGGCTTCGGCCTCTCCGACAATCAGAAGCTTGTCGATACCACGGCGCTGGACGGCGCGCGGCGGATAATCGGCGGGGAAGCCGAGCACTTCATACATCATGACCATATTGGCCATCGGCGGATAGATCGCGCCGAGGCCATCTTCGCCGTTCAGGCGCTCTTCACAAAATTCGACGGCTTTCGCGATCGAATGGGCGCGCAACTTCTTCGGAAAATACGGCTCGGCGACGCGGAGCAGAATGTCGATGCCGGTGAAGAAGGCGAACATCGCGCGACTCTGATGCGGCGCACATTTGATGCCACCGACCCTGGACGGATCTTCCAGGAATAGCTCGTCGATGCCGACGCCCTTCTTGTTTTGCGCGCGCGGCTTCAGCGCTGCGAGCACCATGAGCGGCACGATCGTGGTGCGTGCCCAATAGGACATCTTGTTGAGGTGGAACGGAAACCACATCGGCAGCAGCATGATCTCGACTGGCAGCACAGGCGTGGCGCGCCAGGGGATGATGCCGAACATCGCGAGCAGGAAGCGCGTGAAGACGTTGACGTTGACGGCGCCGCCGCGCGAGCGGATCGCCTCGCGAGCGCGGATCATATGCGGTGCGTCGGCCGAATCGCCGATCATCTTCAGCGCGAAATATACTTTCACGCTGGCGCTCATGTCGAAGTCGCCGTCCTGCACCAGCGCCCAGCCGTCATGCTTGCCCTGGGTGCGGCGAAGATAGTTGGCAATCTTGCCTTCGAGCTCGGCATCGACGGGCTCGCCGAGATAATGCCGCAGCAGGACGTATTCTGACGGGATCGTGCCGTCGGCTTCGAGCTCAAATACCCAATGGCCGTCAGGCTGCCGGAACTTCAGCAGGCTCTGCTTCGCCGAAGCGATGCTCGTCTCGAGCGCCGCGTTTTGAATTGTGATCTCTGGACTGACCGAATGCATCTCGCTCGCCATATCTCCGTGCTCGTCGTGAATGATCGTCCGGCTGCGCGACGGTTAGCGCATCGCCAGGACGAGATCGGCCGCGCGGTCACCCGATCGCACCGATCCTTCAATAGTCGCCGGCAGACCGGTATCGGTCCAATCGCCCGCGAGAAAAAGATTCTTGAAATCCGTGACCGCGCCCGGACGCAGGGCATCTTGCGCTGGTGTGGCGGCAAAAGTGGCACGACGCTCGCGCACGATCTGCCAAGCGGGTAGCGGCGCCTGGATATTCGAAATCTTGCAGATCTCGTCCCAGATCTGTTGCGCAAACTGTTCGCGCGGCGTGTTCACAAAACGGTCGCCATTGCTGATCGTGATCGAGAAGCGATTGTGGAAAGCAAACAGCCACTCCACCACACCGCCGACAACACCAACCAGCGGTGCGTGGCCTGCTGGCGGAACGTAGTTGAAATGCGCATTCACGATCGCGCGGAATTCGGTCGGCGTCTTCACGCCAGGCAATAGCGACTTCGCAGCCCATGGCGGCACAGCCATCACGACCACATCGTCAGGACCGATGGCGACGACGTCATCAGCGCCAAACTTCAGCTCGGTGACGCGATCACCACTCATGGTGTAACCGCGCAGTTCATGGGCGAAATGAACGCCGGCGCCCTTGGCGCGCAGCAATTCGATCGCAGGCTCGACCAGAACATCACTAAGACCCGCGCGCGCGATCAGCGGGCGGCAAGCCTGCCCGCCTGCCAGCAGCGTCTCGCGCACGATGGCGCCGGCGAGGCCGGCCGAACCTTCCGGCGGATCGACATTGAGCGCGGCCAGCAACAGTGGCTGCACCAGACGATCGTAGAGAACGCCTTCACAGCGAATGGCATCGCCGACCAGGCGACTATTCGACGACCAGATCAGCGGCGACAGCGCGAGATAGTCGGCGACGCCCGTGTCCGGGACGCGGCGCGTCTTGTCAAACAACCATGTCGGGATCTTGCCATCGCCGAGATCGAGCTGCCAGCGCTTGCCAGTCTTGGCATCGGCAAATGCGAATTGCGCGCGCTGCGGACCGACCAGCCCAGTCTCCGTGCCGATCGACTTTGCATAGGCGACGACGTGGCTGTTGCCCGACAGAACCAGATGGTTGCCGTTGTCGATCTGGAGCTGGGTCTGTGCGTCGAAATACGACCGGCAGCGGCCACCGGCCTGCTGCGTCGCCTCATGGAGGTGGACCTTGAAGCCGGCATTGACGAGACGCACGGCGGCCGACAGGCCGGAAACGCCGGCACCAATAATATGAGCGGTCTTTTGCATCAGATAATCGCGTATCGCAGCAGAATCGCTATCTTGGAGGCCTTGCCGAGACGAACGGGGTCGCGTGGCAAACCAAAGCCGCGCGCCACCAGCAATTCCAGGATGGCGTGATAATATTTCGACATGATCCGTGGCGCGCGCACCACGCGGCGCTTGTTGCGCGCCATGATCTCGTCGGACTTTTTGAAATGCGCCTGCGCCCGCTTCACCAGCGGCGCACAAACCTTCGGCAATGCCGGGCTGGCTCGCACCACGTCCGGATCACTCGACGTGATGCCGGCGTGATAGAGCAGTTCACGCGGCAGATAGAGACGGCCGATGCCGGCATCTTCATCGATATCGCGCAGAATATTGGTGATCTGCAGCGCACGGCCGAGATGATGCGCAAGCAGGATACCGTCCTCGTCCGGCATGCCGAACACCTTCACCGACAGGCGGCCGACGGCACTGGCAACACGATCGCAATACAGATCGAGCGTTGCGTCATCCGGCGCGCGAATATCCGCGGGGATATCCATCTCCATGCCGTCGATGACGGCGATGAAATCCTCCTTGCGCATACCGAACTGCTTGATCGGCCCGACATAGTCGCGCACACGCGCCGGCGGATTGCCTGCATAGAGCGCATCGATATCTGCGCGCCACTGCTGCATATCAGCGAGCCTGACGTCGCGCGGACCATCGGAATCCGCGATATCGTCGACCTGACGGCAGAAGCTGTAGATCTGGAACATCGCATCGCGCTGGGCACGTGGCAGAATGCGCATCGCGGCATAGAACGAACTGCCTGCAGCAACGCCCTGAACCTCGCTCTGAGGTTCGCTATTATTCACCTGGCTGGTCATCTGGTTCATGCGCCTGGCGTCGTCGAACGAGGTACCGGCGCGCTTGTGGTCGTGCGATGCCACAGGCAGCCCGCGATCGCCGCGAGCGCATAACCGGCCATGCTCGCCTTGGAGAGATGCACTTTCTCGACCAGCGGATCGCGCACCCGCAGCAGCTTTGAGATTTCCCAGGCGAACTTCTCGATCACCGCAATGTTGCAGGCAAACCGCGCATCCGCGATATGCGCCGTAAGGCTGTCGCCCTCGCGCAGCAGGGCCTCGTTGCGGGCCACGATCTCGCGGAGACACTCGAGCAGTGTCGGCGACGATTTCGGCTGTTCGAGCGCTTCGACGCTGACGCCATGGCGTTGCATGATATCCTGCGGGAGATAGACACGGTCGAGATCGCGATAGTCTTTGCCGCAATCCTGCAAGTGATTGTTAATTTGCAGCGCAGCGCAGATCGCGTCAGACGCCCGCCAGGTCGCTTTATCCTCGCCGTGCACTTCGAGCATGAAACGTCCGACCGGCATGGCCGAAAACGAGCAATAGTGGATCAGCTCGTCCCAATCGGCGTAGCGCAGCTTGGTGACGTCCATACGGAACGCGGTGAGCAGATCGAGCGCATGGCGCGGCGGCATGCCGCGTTCCGCAAACGCCTCTCGAAGCGTGACGGCCTCGGGTTGCTCGTCATGCTTGCCAAGCAGCCCCGTCTCCAGTTCGTCAAGCATGGCAAGCTTACTCGAGGCATCGAGCAGCGCGTGATCGGCAATGTCGTCGGCGGTCCGGACGAAATTATAGAAGGCAAGAATCAGCGCCCGGTGGCGCGGATGGATAATCCACGACGCGACAGGAAAATTCTCGTCACGATCGGTCTTGCCGGATCGCAGTTCGCTCGCAGGGGTCATCCAGAACTGGCTACGTTGGATTTAAACGGGGTGGCTCGGGGGCCGCCAAGGTCCGGTAATACCGGCAGGCGGGGTCGGCCGCGAGCCCCCATATAGGGCAAATTGGCCGGTGAAACCAATGCCAATATGCCACTTTCAGCCGCAGCCAGCGCCGGGCCGGATCACGTCTTAGCGGGCTCGCGGCGAGACCAAAACGGCGCCACGAGCCCGAAATCTCGCATTGGGGCGGGTTTATTGGCCGTGGCTGACCAGCACGTCGTTGCAGGCCTTGCTGATCTTGGGGCGGTTTTCCTTCAGGCAGGACAGAACCACGAGGTCGCCCTGGTCCATAACGGCGCGGCAGAGCTTCTGCACGTCGCGGGTGCAAGCCTTCTGCTCCGCGTCGGTGCCGCTGCGGGGCTGGTTTTGCTGAGCCAATGCACCGGTCGAGGCAGATGCGGAAAGCACGGACAGTACCAGGAGAAATTTACGCATTGTCTTCCTTCAGTATGGTGGCGAGATTCACAGCCCGCGTGGTGCATAGCATAAACTGAAACATTCGCATCGTCGGGAAAGGCCTTATCTTCAGGTACATCGGCGAATTCGAGGCGATGGATGCAATCAAGACACAGAGCTCCGCTGCCACGACAAGCGCTGAACAAATGCGGCCAAAACTTGCACCTGTTCACGCATTGGCGCCCGGCCGGATCCAGCCCAACCCGCAGCATAAAAACAGCATTTTAGGACAATTAGTCCGACCCGCACGGTAGCAGCCCGGAATCCCAGCAACGACGCCACGATAGTATCCACCACCGTGTTCCGTGCCGGGGAACCTTCAGCTTGTGAGCGGTGACATGTTACTTTTACAATCGTCTAATTATGATTGCTCCATTGAACCTAAAGGTATGCAGCGACACTTAAGCTTCGATGAGGCGCGGCATAGCTCGGTTACACAGCGCTATTTTGGGAAACTTCACATGACATTCCATTCTGCAAAGCGGTTCGGGCGCGCCCTCAAGGCCGCCGGCGCTGGCGCGATCCTGATGCTGTCGGTGTCCGCAGGCCATGCCCAGTCCGGACCGTTCGCCGGTTTCGACGGCGCCTGGAGCGGCACCGGAACCGTGTCGATGTCGGACGGATCATCGGAGCGTATTCGCTGCCGGGCAACCTACAAAGTTGAAGGCGGCGGCAGTGCACTGGCGCAGACGCTACGTTGCGCCAGTGACAGCTACAAGTTCGACCTCTCCAGCAATGTCACCAGCCAGGGCAACAATGTCTCCGGCAGCTGGAGCGAAGCCAGCCGCAACGTCTACGGCAATCTGGTCGGCAAGGCCGGTGGCGGCCAGATCGACGTCTTCGTCGAGGCCGCGGGCTTTGCCGCCAACATCACTCTGACGACCCGGGGCAACAAGCAATCGGTGTCGATCAGCTCCAAGGGCGAAATTCGCGGCGTCTCGATCAACATGGTCAAGGGCTGACGCCAGCTTCCACACCATTCACAAAAAAAGCCCCCGGAGCGATCCGGGGGCTTTTTTGTTTGATCGTCCTTGCCGTGCGCGGCTGATTACTTCTCTTGCTTCGCCAGAACCGAACTGCCCGTAAGGCGCTGCTGCAGATTGATCAGCCACATCGCGGTCGGGCGCAGGATGAACAGATCGGCGACCAATGCCGCGACCATCGAGAAGGCGCTGAGCCAGCCGAACAGCCGCAGCGATGGCAGATCCGAGAACACCGTCACCACGAGGCCGCAGGCCAGCACCACCGTGGTCAGGATCAGCGCGGGACCAACGAGCACAGTCGCACGCTCGACGGCGATCGCGGGATCGGTGCCCGGCGTGTCTTCCAGACGCAAGCGATTGAGGAAGTGGATCGTGGCGCTGAGGCCGAGGCCGAAGGACACCGTGAGCGCCACCACACTGGCGAATTGCAGCCCCTCCCCGAGCAGCCACAAGACAAAGCCGGCCAGCACCACCGGGAAAATGCCCGGCAGGATACAGGCCAGCATCACCACCCACGAGCGGAATGCGAGGCCGATGAAGACGGCGACCAGACCGAATTCGATGGTCAGGCCGTGATTGAGCTTCTCGATCATCCCGGCGCTGTTGCGCGCAGCAATCGCCGAGAGACCGGTCACCGCGATCTCATAGCCGGGGTGCTTGGTGCGGACGGCGTTCAGCGCGGTGTCGAGCTTGTCGACCACCGGCAAGATCTGGCTCGAATCGCTGTCGGGCACACGGCCAGACACCACCACCGCTGTCTGATCTGCCGAGATAAAGCGGCGCACCAGATGTTCGGGGATCACGCTGACATATTCCTTCAGCGTCGCGACATCGGTCGAGCCGGCCTTCTCCGCCAGCCAGCGCCGCAGCGTCTCCAGCGACCAGACGTTACCCACGCCGGCCTGCTTCTCGACCATGGCGTGGACTTCGGCGATGGTCGCCAACGTATCCGGTGAATAGAGATCCGCTCCCTTGGGAAATTCGATCAGCACATCGATCGGATTGGCGCCGGTCAGCTTGGCGTCAAGCCGCCCGCTGGCCGCAACCGCCTGCTCCTTGTCCGGCACCTGATCGGCTAGCCGATAGCGCGGTTCGAGATTGGCATAGACCACGCCCAATCCGACGACGACGATCAGCGAGATCAGGCTGAACAGGCCGGGACGACCGACCATGCGGACCGCGATCCAGTAACAGAATGCACGCAGCGCCTGCACACCGGCATCGGCGGTCTGGAACTTCTGCGCGAAAATCTTCTCGTTGCGCACCAGCAGCACGCCGAACACCGGCACCAGCGACAACACGGCGAGCAGTGCAATGATGGTCGCCGCGAGCCCGGCTTCGCCGAAGGCGCGGATCAGATCGGAATCCGAGAACTGCAAGGCAAGAAAGGAAATGCCGGCGGTGCCATGCGTCAAGACGCAGGCTGGACCCACAACACGCACCGCATTCGTAAAGGCCGAATACTTGTCCTCGCCTGCAATCAACCGATCACGCGCCGCAAACGTAAGCTGCATCGAGTCCGCAAAACTGATCACCATGATCAGCGGCGTCATCACGTTCAGGAACATGTTGAGGCTGAAGCCGGCCCAGCCGAGCGCGCCGAGCGACAAGAGGATCGCGAGCAGCGGCGGGAACGCCGCCACGATCATGAACGAGACCTTGCGGAAGAAGATGATGGCGATGATACAGCCGGCCAGGATACCGGCGATGTTGTAGATCAGACCGTCGCGCTCGACCGCATTGCGGATTTCGAGCTGCATCACCGGCACGCCCGACAGTTCCTTGGTCAGGCCGCTATTGGCCAGATCGTCGTTCATGGTCTTGCGAATATCGGCAACGACGCCAGTCAGCTTGTTGTTGCTGACCACGGCCGGATCGAGCGACAGAACCACCAGCGCCAGAGTTCCGTCGTCGGACAACAACTTGCCGCGAATGAGCTCGTTCTGCTTCACCGTCTCGATGAACTTGTCGTAGTCGGCGCCTTGAGGAAGCTCGTTCGGGAACAATGCGGCCGGCAGCTTGCCGGGAGCCGGTGTCTGACGTGCCGAGAAAATCGAGATCAAACCGCGGACGCCATCGACCAGTTGCAGATCGGTGACGAGGTCACGCATCTTTTCGAGGTTCTCGCGCGCGAGCAGCGTCTTGCCCTCGATCACGACGAGCACGTCGAATTCGGTGGATGGGAAGCGCTTGGTCACTTCCTCGTACTGCCGATATTCCTTGCTGTCAGAGCGGAACAGCTGGCTCAGCGAATCGTCGATTTTGATGCGCTGGATGCCGAAAATTGCACCGATCACCAGCGCGAGCAGGATCACGCAGGACAGTACCGGCGCCTTCACCGCGATCAGGCCGATGCGCTCGAGCCCGAAGGCGATGCTGACCGGCCCCTTTCGCAATTTATTCATATCCGCGTCGTGGGGAACCTTATCGTGCATGCCTTATCCAGTCCTGTCGTCGACGGCGTCTGCCTAGCAAGCGTCGCGGGCAGCAGTAAGGCTGGAATCGGCGGTACCGAACAGCGCTAGCCCTTGAAAACATGCGGTAAATTTGGCGCGCGCAGATGTAGCAGGTCTGCATGACATATCGCAAGGCGGCGCGCGCGCGGAGGTTGCGTTTCAGGTCACAAAATAGAGCGCAGAGGCTGTTGTCTCAGGCGGGCGCAGCGAGAGACGTTGCCAGTTGCAGACCACTTTCGTCCTTCAGGGCCACACCGGTCGTGCCGCGGCTCAGCCCTTCACGCGCCAGCCACGCAATCTTGCTCGCTGCCTCCTCGAAGGACAGGCCAGCCGACTGGATGTTCGACACGCAATTGCGCGCGACGTCAGTGAGGCCGGGCTGCGGTGCGAAGGTCAGGTAGGCGCCGAGACTCTGCGGCGCCGACAGACCCGGGCGCTCGCCGATCAGCACGATCGTCATCCGGGCCTTCAGCAATGCACCGATCTCGTCGCCAAGCGCGACCCTGGCGCCGCCTGCAACCACAACGGCGCCGATCCCGAACCCAGCCAATTTCGGCATCAACGCGTCCAGCAGACCGAGCGCATGCGCATTCACCGCAGCCGGAGACAGGCCATCCGCGATCACGATCAGCAGATCGCACGCAGCGCTGCCGCGTTCTTCAAGCAGCTCCCGCGACTCACGGGACAGTCGGCGGCCGAGATCGGGGCGCTTAAGGTAATCGGCACGATCCGCAACTTGGCTCGTCACGACCAGTGCACGCATGCCCTGCCCGGTCAGCGCAGCCGCGATGGCCTCGGCCTCGAAGGACGCATGAACCGCGTCGCGTGCGCGGGCATGGTCGAGCGTGAAATCAAGCAGGGCCTGCGTGGTCAGGCTGGCTCCGGCCCGGCCGAGCCCGACACGCGCCGGCGTCAGTGCACGCAGCTCCGCGAGGGAGCGCTGCGGTGGAGGCGGCGTCATGTCATTCCGATCTGTCATGACGCCAGCCTAGCGCTTACTCGGCCGGAACGGCTGCATCCTGCAGCTTCAGTGAATAATAGGACGCATTGGTCTGGCCGCCGGACGCATCCCGCGCAAAATTGATCAGGTGATGCGCCACCATGATGCCGCTGATCAGATACTCGATCTCGCCCCGCGCCAGCCGCCGCAACGCGAATTTCCAGAAGGCGCGCTTGTAGTCGCCAAGCACACCGACTTTCCAGAAGATGTTACGCAGCATGACCAGGCCGAGCCGGATGCTCTTCCAGGTCAACATGGCGCCGATCGGCGGTTTGATCCGGTTCGGATAGGTGCGGCGGATCTGATATTCGAAACGTTCGAGCAGCTTCTCCGGCACATAGGCACTGCCCATGGCGCGGCGCCAGCTCTTCACCACGTCATCGTAAGGCAGCAGGAAGTCGACGTTGGAATCGCGGCCCTCATCCTCGTTCAGGCGCCCTTCTTTCTTCAACCGGTCCCATAGCGGCGTCTGCGGCAGCGCCTGAAGCAGATTGATTGTCAAAAGTGGAATCTGCGACGTCTCCACAAATTCGAGGAGATGCTGTCCGGTTTCCGGCTTGTCGGTATCGAGGCCGAGAATGATGCCGGACACGACTTCCATGCCGAAGCTGTTCAGCGTCTCGATCGCCTCCATGATGGGCACCATCATGTTGTGATCCTTCTTCATCGCCTTGAGCGCGACGGGATCAGGCGTCTCGATGCCGCAGAAGATGGTGCCGAACCAGGCCTCGCGCATCAGTTCGAGAATTTCGGGCCGCTTGGCGATGTTCAGCGTCGCCTCGCAGGACAGGCGCAGCACGTATCCGGTCTTCTTCTGCCACGCGACCAGATGTGGCAGCAGATCGAGCGCGGCCTTGCGGTTGCCGATGAAATTGTCATCGACGAAATAGACCGATCCCATGATGCCGCATGCGAGCAGCTTGTCGAGCTCCGCCGTGATCTGCTCCGGCGTCTTCAGGCGCGGATTGCGGCCATAGAGCCCGGGGATGTCGCAAAACTCGCACTGATAAGGGCAGCCGCTGGAATACTGGATGCTGCCCAGGAAGTAGCGCGGAATTTCGGCCAGCTCATAGGCCGGAATCGGAAACTTGGTCATGTCCAGACGATCGGCGGTCTTCAGCACGACCTGCTGGTCCGGGCGCGATGTATCCTTTTCCAGGATGTCGATCAGTCGATCGGTGGCATCTCCGAGTTCGCCGATATGGAGATAATCGAAGGCCGGGTAATAGTCGGGGCAGGACGATACCGAAGGTCCACCGATCGCCACAGGCAGGTCATAGCTGTGCGCGCGGAAGCAGATGTCGTTCATCTGCTTACGCTGGATATGCATGCCACTGACCAGCACGGCCTCGGCCCACAGAAAATCGTTCGGCGTGGCCTGCCGGATATTCTCGTCGATGAAGCGGACGTCCCAGTTCTCGGGCATGTAGGCGGCGATCAGCAGCAAGCCCTGGGGAGGCATGAAGGCCTGAACGCCGTCGGTGAGAGGATAGGAATATTCAAACGTGCCAAATGAAGACGTGTATCGCGGAAAAACGCACAGGATACGCCGGACCGTCTGCCTGCCCTCAGCTCTCATCAAAATTCCTCTGTGAATGCATCAGCGGTCCCCTTAAGCGCTGAACCTTCAATAACGTCGTCGAGATAAAACCGTTCCGCTCCTGCCGAATACTTTGGTCGATCTAATCACGGTGTCCGAATCTGGGCCAGAATTTCTTCAAGATTGTGGCGGCGTTGACAGGGTCGTGACCAGCTCCGCGCAAGTGCGCACAAAGCACTACCCTGCATGACGGTTTATTGACGTCAGGCGATCAGACGCGCCGCCAGATCGGGCAGCAGACCGCCCCGGTCCCGAATGCGCAGGTCGGCTCCGGACAGTCCGACCCGTTGCAGCCAGTCGTCGAATTCCGGTGCGCGTTTGAGCCCAAACAGGTCGCGGATATAGAGCGCATCGTGAAACGAGGTCGACTGGTAGTTCAGCATCACGTCGTCAGCGCCGGGCACGCCCATCACGAAAGTCACGCCGGCCGCCGCCAGCAGCGTCAGCAGATTGTCCATGTCGTCCTGATCGGCTTCGGCATGGTTGGTGTAACAGACGTCCACCCCGAGCGGCAGGCCAAGCAGCTTGCCGCAGAAATGATCCTCCAGGCCGGCGCGGATGATCTCCTTGCCGTCATACAAATATTCCGGCCCGATGAAGCCGACGACACTGTTCACCAGTAACGGGTCGAACGCGCGGGCCACGGCATAGGCCCGGGCCTCCAAAGTCTGCTGATCGACGCCGTGATGGGCGTTGGCCGACAGAGCCGAGCCCTGCCCGGTCTCGAAATACATGACGTTCTGGCCGAGCGTGCCACGCTTCAGGGACAGGCCGGCATTATGGGCCTCCTTCAATATCGCCAGATCGATGCCGAAGCTTTTATTGGCGGCCTCGGTCCCGGCGATGGACTGAAACACCAGATCGACCGGGGCGCCCTGGTTGACGAGATCAAGACTGGTCGTCACATGGGTGAGCACGCAACTCTGGGTCGGAATATCCAGCTTGGTGATGACCTCGTCGAGCAGCCGCACCAGGCCGCCGAGCACGGCAGGATCGTCGCTCGCCGGATTGATTCCAATACAGGCATCGCCGGAGCCCAGCATCAGCCCATCGAGGATGGATGCCGTGATACCCCTGATATCGTCGAACGGGTGGTTCGGCTGCAACCGCACGCTCATGCGCCCGCGCAACCCGATCGTATTGCGAAAGCGCGTGATCACCTCGCACTTCCTGGCCACCAGGATCAGGTCCTGATTGCGCATCAGCTTCGAGACCGCGGCCGCCATTTCCGGGGTGATGCCGCGGGCGACGTTGCGCAGAACTTCTGGCGTGGCGACATCCGACAGCAACCAGTCCCGGAAGCCGCCGACGGTGAGAGCCGAAATGGGCGTGAACGCCGATAGGTCATGGCCGTCGATAATCAGCCGAGTGACCTCATCGTCCTCGTAGGGCACGACCGCTTCCTGCAGGAATTGCATGAGCGGCACATCCGCCAGCGCCATCCGTGCGGCGATCATCTCTTCGGCGGTCTCGGCTGCGATACCCGCCAATCGGTCACCGGAGCGCGGCGGTGTTGCCTTGGCGAGCAACTCGCGCAAGGTCCCAAAGACATAGGACTGAGTACCGATAGCCTGGCGGAAGATCATTGCAGCTCCAGAGCGTGACACCGGAAACAGTCCGGACCACCCTCACGAAGCAGACTAACATCTAAAGCTGCGCTACGCAGCCTTGACGGTCGCCAGGAATTTATCGACCTCGACGCGCAGTTTCTCCGACTGCTGTGACAGCTCCGATGCGGATGCCAGGACCTCGGCGGACGCAGCCCCGGTCTCCCCCGCAAGGCGCGTGATCGCCGAAATATTGGACGATACCTCGCTCGTGCCCTTCGCTGCGTCCTGTACGCTGCGCGAGATTTCGTTGGTTGCTGCGCCCTGCTGCTCGACCGCGGCCGAAATTGCGGCCGAGATTTCGCTGAGAGACTTGATCACCGTGGTGATCGTGCCGATGGCCGCGACCGATTCTGATGTCGAGCTCTGGATGTCACCGACCTGATCGGCAATCTCGGCAGTCGCCTTGGCAGTCTGCTCGGCGAGCGATTTGACCTCCTGTGCCACGACAGCAAATCCCCGGCCGGCCTCGCCGGCCCGCGCAGCCTCTATGGTCGCATTGAGGGCCAGCAGATTGGTCTGAGCCGCGATATTGTTGATCAGCTCGACCACCGCTCCGATTTTCTGCGCGGCCGCCGAGAGACGATGCATTTTGCCGCTGGTTTCATCGGCATCCCGCACGGCCTCACCGGCAATACGCGCCGAGTCATTGACCTGTCGCGATATCTCCCCAATGGAACTCGTGAGCTGTTCGGTCGCGACAGCCACGGCCTGAATGCCCGACGTTGCGTCTCGTGACGCTGCCTCGACCACGCTGGACTGTGACATCGATGTCTCCGCCGACGCCGTCATATTCTGCGCAGCGCATTGCAGTTCAGTGGACGCGGAGCCGACGACCCCTACGACACTGCCGACCATTTTCTCGAAGTCGTCGGCGAGACGATCGAGCACGGAACGGCGATCACGACGCCCTTCTTCCGTATAGACCGAAATGGCGAGATCCATATCCAGCATGGCCGCCTTGATGATCGCAGCCTGCATCGCAGCCCGCCTCTTCGTTGCACCAAAGCTGAATTTACTCATCGGCATGTGCGCAACGGCTTCGACAAGGCCGGATACCAGCGCATTGTAGCCGCCGATATACCAGCGGGGCTCCAGCCCGAGCTTGTTGTGAACCTGACCGATCCGCGTCACCGACGCCTGATAGGTATCGTCGAAGCGGCCATCCAGAATGACCGACCAATGGGCGATCTGCATCTTCCGGGCGTGAACCATATGCTCACGCGTCTTGAACAGCGCGGCGGTCTCCGGGAATGCGCCCACATGATCGTAAAACCGATCGAGGATTCCCGGTAATTGCTCCATCACGAACGGCTTGGCCTCCCGAAGCGCGGTGATGGCGTCTTGATCGATACGATTGAACCTCAGACGTTCTAAAATCGAATAGGCAGTACTCATGAAATCCCCTGGCGAAACAGGGCGAACCTATGGAGAGCACGACGTCATCGACATGATCTAAATCAATTTCCGACCGCTGGAATTCATTGAAGACCGTCGGTGGCTAGCCATCGTCAACAGCGGGTTAATGGATGCCGCAAATCTTAGACATGCCTGCCTGCGGCAACGCCTGATGACCAGGCCCATTGGAAATTGAAGCCGCCCAGATGACCGGTGACGTCGATAACTTCGCCGATGAAATAGAGTCCCGGCACCGACGACGCCTCGAATGTTTTGGACGACAGTTCAGTGGTGTCGACGCCTCCGAGCGTCACTTCAGCCGTGCGATAGCCCTCGGTGCCGTTCGGCCGCACACGCCACTCCTTCACTGCTGCCGCCACCGAGGCCAGAAGCTTGTCCGGGAAATCCGCCAGCCGCGGCGGGCCACCAATCCTGTCCGCAACCATCTGCGCCAGTCGCTTGGGCAGGAGATCGCCGAGCACGGTCGCGAGTTCCTGTCGCGGGCGTTCCCGGCGCGCCTCCTTCAAGGCAGCGAGCACATCGCGCATCGGCGCCATGTCGATGACGACATCGAGCCCGTCGCGCCAATAGGACGAGATCTGCAGGATCGCCGGACCGCTGAGGCCACGGTGGGTGAACAGCAGCGCCTCGTCGAATTTGGTCTTGCCGATGCTGACGACAGCATCGACGGCAACGCCCGCGAGGTCCTTGAACTGGGCAAGCGCCGTAACATCGAAGGTCAGCGGCACCAATGCGGCCCGCGGCGCGACCATTTTCAGCCCGAACTGCTGTGCCAGTTTGTAGCCGAAAGCACTGGCACCCATTTTCGGGATCGAAGGCCCGCCGGTGGCAACGACCAGTGATTGACTGCGATACTCGCCCTGATCAGTCGAAACCACGAAACCGCGCTCGTCCTTCGTCACGCCGAGAATGCCGACGCCGAGGCGCATCTGCACAGTGCCTGAACGATTTTCCTCCAGCAGCATGTCGATGATCTGTTGCGAGGAGCCATCGCAGAACAGCTGCCCGCGCGTCTTCTCGTGATAGGCGATGCGATACTTCTCGACCAGCGCGATGAAATCCTGCTGGGTAAAGCCCTTCAGCGCCGATTTGCAGAATTGCGGGTTCTGCGACAGGAAATTCGCCGGCGTCATATGCAGGTTGGTGAAATTGCAGCGGCCGCCACCGGAGATGCGGATCTTCTCGCCGGGGGACCGCGCCTGCTCCAGCACCATCACTGAACGGCCGCGCTGCCCCGCAACGCCCGCGCACATCAGGCCGGCCGCACCGGCACCGAGAATGATGACGTCACTGGAGTTGTGTGCACGACGAACGATGGTCATTCCAGCAGCAGCACATCGACGGCAACGGCGAGCTTCTGCTTGCGCGCGCCGACGATCACGCCATCGACCGGCGACACGTCGGAGAAATCGCGGCCAATCGCCAGCACGATATGATCGTTCTCGACCAGGATATCATTGGTCGGATCGAAACCGATCCAACCGAGCTCTTCGCCACACCAGACCGATACCCAGGCATGGGTTGCGTCGGCGCCCTGCAGGCGCTCCTTACCCGGCGGGGGAATGGTACGCAGATAGCCGCTGACATAGGCGGCCGGCAGGCCGAGGCCGCGCATGCCCGCAATCATGATATGCGCGAAGTCCTGACAAACGCCATGGCGCTTATCCAGCACCTCCTGTAGCGGCGTCGAGATCACCGTCGCCTTCGGATCATATTTGAACTCGGTACGGATGCGATGCATCAGATCGACGGCGCCGGCGAGAATGCCGCGCCCCTCGGTGAAGCTCGCTGCCGCATAGTCCGTGACGGCATCGATGATCGGCACCAGCGGGCTGGCGAAGACGTAGCCGATCGGCGACGCGCCGCTGAGGTCGTTGGAATCAAATGACGCCTCGCGGACGCCTTCCCAGGCGGGACTGTCGTCACCGCGACCGGGCGCGAACCGTTCGACATAGACCCGCGACCGGCTATCGATCCGCAGCACCTTGTGCGGGGTTTCGATCAGAACACTCTCCGTCGGAGTGCCGAAAAAATCCATTCGCGTCGCGCGCGCCGCCGGCAGCGGTTTGATATCGACACTGTGCGAGACCAGTTGCTGTCCGGCGCTGCTATTGGGCTGCAGCCGCAGCGAGCAGCGTGCAAAGCTCACCGGGCTTTCATAACTATAGGTCGTGACGTGACGGATTTCGTAGATCACGCCAGCCCCGTCAGCTTTTCGGGGCGCGATGCGCTGCTGCCGTGGGGGAAGTAATGCAGTCCGATCGAATCCGCGAGCGTGAGCAGATCCTGCTCCAGCGCGAACAGCGACTTGGTGTCGATCTCGGATGCCTCGCCGGTGACGAGCGACGAGCGCAGCGCCACAGCCAACCTTTGCGGCCGTTCCATCAGGCCGTTTTCCTTCAGCGCCGGCAGGCTGGCGATGTGATCGTTCAGTGCCGAAACCTGGAACGCCACCGAGCGCGGATTATAGGGATCGAGCACCACGAGATCGCGCACCGGCGCGAGTAGCGGGCCGACCAGATAGCGCGAGCGATAGGTGATCTGGCAATCCACCAGCGTCAGCAGGATATCGAGATCGTCGCTTGTCGCCTCGTCGGACGCGAATTGCCGCGCAAAGCGCGTGGTGTTGATCGCTCGTTCGGCACGGCGTCCCATTTCGAGGAAACGCCAGCCGGCAGCGCGGTTCATGTTTTCCTGCGCGAGGCCGGCGAAACTCGCCAATTCCTGCAAGGTCAGCTCGGCCGCACTGACGACGTCATCGTCGTCTTCGACTTCATGCGCAAGCCGCTCAGCCATCTCGGTGATGACCTGCCAAGCGTCCGGCGACAGTCGTTCGCGCAGCGAAGTTGCGGTCCGCAATGCGGAGCGCACTAGCGATAGCGCTGAGCCAAACTGCTGCTCGCTCTGCAAGGCCTGCGCGGCAACCTTCGCCGGCTGCGACCGCGACGTCAGCGACGTTGCACCCCAGGTCATCAGCATGCGGTGGATGCGCTCGATCGATTGCAGCGCGGTCGCACCGCCCTTGCCGGGATCGCGCTGCGGCACACTGAGCGCGCGGATCAGACGCAGCGTCGATTCGGCGCGTTCGAGATAGCGTCCGAGCCAGAATAGATTGTCGGCGGCCCGGCTGGGCACCCAGCCAGCGATACGGCGGATACGGACATTGTCGACGGCCGGCAGCAGCGTCGAGGCCGGGACCGCCTTGTCCGCCACCACCCAGACGTCGGCGGCACGGGCGCCGGCGCCCATCGACACCGCCCGCGCATCGGGCTGATCGGCGATCCGGCAGAAACCGCCGGGCATGATGGTCCAGCCATCCGGCGTCGCCGCCGCGAACACGCGCAGCACGAACGGACGCGGCGCGAGACGGCCATTGTCCCAGACCGGCGTGGTCGAGAGTTGCACCAGCTCCTGCCCGACATAGTCGACGCCGCGATTGGAGATCACCGCCTTCAGACGCTCGCGTTCATCAGGCGAGAGCTGCGACGGCAGCACCGGCGAATATCCCGGGAAGCCCGGCACCGATCCGCCATAAGCGCCTTCGATGACGAAGTCGTCGAGCCGCGCCAGCACTTCCTCGCGCGCCGATTTCTGACCGCACCACCAGGTCGCGATATGCGGCATCTTGAGCGGCTCGCCGAGCAGCTTCTGGCTCAGGCTCGGCAGAAAGCCGAGCAGCGCACGTGCTTCCATCACGCCCGAGCCCGGCATGTTGGCAACGACGACGCCATTCTTTCTGACAACGTCGATCAGCCCGGGCACACCGAGCTGCGACGAGGCATCTAGCTCCAGCGGATCGAGCGAATTGGCATCCACGCGGCGGAGCAGCACGTCGAGACGCTTCAGGCCAGCGACGGTGCGGATATGCACGCGGTCGCCGGACACGGCGAGGTCATCGCCTTCCACCAGCAGGAAGCCGAGATAGCGCGCCAGCGTCGCGTGTTCAAAATAGGTTTCACTGAACGGCCCTGGCGACAACAGACCGACGCGCGGCTCGTCGCGATCTGCCGACGCACGCAGGCTGTCGCGAAAGGCTTCGAAGAACGGCGCCACGCGCTCGACATTCATCGACTTGTAGAGATCGGTGAAGGCGCGCGACAGCACCAGGCGATTTTCAAGCGCATAGCCCATGCCGGACGGCGCCTGCGTGCGATCGCCGAGCACCCACCAGCGACCATCGGGGCCGCGGCCAAGATCAGCCGCATAGACATTGAGGTAGCGGCCGCCGGGCGGCTTCACGCCGCGCATCGCCCGCAGATATTCCGAACTGCCGGCAATCGCCGCCGCCGGGAGTGCGCCGGATGCGATGAGACTGGCGTCGCCATAGAGATCGCCAAGGATCTTCTCCAGCAACTCCGCACGCTGCGTGACTGCCGTGGAAATCTGCTGCCATTCGGATTCGTCGATCAGCAGCGGCACATGGCTGAGCGGCCAGATCCGGTCGGCGATTTCGCCGGGCGCGCGGTAGGTGACGCCGGCTTCTCGGAGATGACGGTCAGCGGAGCCGAAGCGGCGTTCTATTTCGGCCGGCGCCAGGCAGCCGAAGGCCTCGAAGAATCGGGTCCAGACCTCACGGGGAGTGCCGTCCTGGGCGATAAATTCGTCGGAAATTCCGGGCAGCCGCTCGTAGTCGCGGGTCCATTGCGCGACTTTACGATGTCCCGGACGGGGCTTTTTCCCCTGACCGGCCTGTCCCGTCATTCCGACTCTCCAGCCCAAACTGCCTGCATTCTCAATGCAGGAGAGGCGTTCGCAAGTCGAGGGTCAATGGAAATTCAAGTGTGCGTTCTGCCCTTGGCGGAGCGATTTCGCCGGGCGTATGGCCGATCTCCTCGAAACGGGCCAGCCGCCTCGCCTCCGCCTCGTAGGAATTGACCGGTTTGGTGTCATAATTGCGCCCTCCGGGATGCGCCACATGATAGACGCAACCGCCGAGCGACCGCCGATTCCAGCTGTCATAAATGTCGAAGACCAGCGGGGCATGGACCGGAATCGTCGGATGCAGGCCCGAAGCCGGCTGCCAGGCCTTGAAGCGGACGCCCGCGACCACCTCGCTGGCCCGGCCGGTGTCGGTCATCGGCAGCGCGCGGCCGTTGCAGGTAATGATGTGCCGACCCGGCGTGAAGCCGTTGGCCTTCAGTTGCAGCCGCTCCACCGACGAATCGACGTAGCGGACTGTACCGCCGCCCGAGCTTTCCTCACCCAGCACATGCCAGGGCTCCAGCGCCTGTCGCACTTCCAGCGTCACATCGCCATAGGTGACATGGCCGAAGACAGGAAAGCGGAATTCGAGCTGAGCTTCGAACCACTCCCTGGAGAATTCGTAGCCGGACTGGCCGAGCTCATTGAGCACCTCCTGGAAATCCTCCCAGAGGAAGTGCGGCAGCATGAAACGATCATGCAACGTGGTGCCCCAGCGCACGAATGTGCCGTCCTGCGGCGCGCGCCACATTTTTGCGATCAGCGCGCGGATCAATAACTGCTGCGCCAGCGACATGCGGGGGTCCGGCGGCATTTCGAGCGCGCGGAATTCAACGAGACCGAGACGCCCCGTCGGACCGTCAGGTGAGTAGAGCTTGTCGATGCAGATCTCAGCGCGATGGGTATTGCCGGTGATGTCGACGAGGATGTGCCGGAATAGCCGGTCCACCAGCCAGAGCGGAATCTCGCCACCCGGTTTGGGCACCTGCGCCAGTGCGATCTCGAGCTCGTACAGACTGTCATGCCGCGCTTCGTCGATCCGCGGCGCCTGACTGGTCGGGCCGATGAACATGCCGGAGAACAGATAGGACAGCGACGGATGCCGCTGCCAGTAGAGCACGAGGCTCTTGAGCAAATCCGGCCGGCGCAGGAACGGCGAATCCTGCGGCGACGAACCGCCGACAACGACATGGTTGCCGCCGCCGGTGCCGGTATGGCGACCGTCGAGCAGAAACTTGTTGGCGCCAAGCCGCGTCTTCGCGGCCTCCTCATAGAGATGCATCGTAGTATCGACCGCCTCGCGCCAGCTCGAGGCAGGGTGGATATTGATCTCCAGCACGCCGGGATCGGGCGTCACCTTGATCACCTCGACGCGCGGATCGAAGGGCGGCGGATAGCCTTCGACATGAACCTGCATCTGCATCTCTTCGGCAGTAGCCTCGAGTGCCGTTACCAGTTCGAGATAGTCTTCGAGCTTCTCGACCGGTGGCATGAACGCGCAAAGAATGCCGTCGCGAATTTCGATCGACATCGCTGTGCGGACGCCGCCGGAACGGATCTGCTGCTGCTGGACATATTGCGCGGCCGGCGCGCTTTCGGCCGCAACCGTCGCATCGAACACCGGTAAAGCATCTCGCGGCTCCATCGGGTCCTGCTCCACGATGAAGGGATAGTCCTCTTCGGGAATGTAGGGCAGCGATGCGATCGGCAGCCGCAGGCCGAGCGGTGAATCGCCGGGGGTCAGGAACAGGTTGCCACGACGCAGTTGCCAGCGCTCGGAGCGCCAGCGCGCAGCCGATTTGCTAGCCTCGGCATTCCAGCGCTGGATCGGCAGCACGAAGCCCTTCGGTACATCCAGCCCGTGTTCGAACACCCGCGCCATCCGCGCGCGCTCTTCGGGATCCGGCAGTTTGGAATCGCCGGGCACGACATTATTCGGCAGGCTCGATTCTTTCTGCTCCCAATAGGTCGGGTCTTCGAAAGCTGGCAGGATATATTCGGGAGCGACGCCGAGCTTGCTCGCCGTGCTCGTCGCAAAACGTTCCGCCTGCTTGATATCGGCGGTGCGCGCGCCTTCGATCCGCGCGATCAGTGCGTCGTTCTTCCAGATCGGCACGCCGTCCTTGCGCCAGTACAGACCGAATGCCCAGCGCGGCAGGCTTTCGCCGGGATACCATTTGCCCTGGCCGTAATGCAGCAAGCCGCCCGGCGCGAAGCGCGTCCGCAACCGGCGGATCAGATCGTCGCCAAGACCGCGCTTGGTCGGCCCGACGGCGGCCGTATTCCACTCCGGGGATTCCATATCGTCGACAGAGACGAATGTCGGCTCACCGCCCATGGTGAGACGCACGTCATGGGCTCTGAGATCAGCATCGACCTTCTCGCCGAGTGCATCGAGCCTGGCCCAGGATTCATCCGAGAACGGTTTGGTGATCCGCGGCGCTTCGCGAATGCGTTTGACGCCCATGGCGAACGCGAACTCGACTTCGGCAAAGCCGGCCATGCCCGAGATCGGCGCGGCCGACCGGAAATGCGGCGTCGCCGCGACCGGGACATGCCCCTCGCCCGTCAGCATGCCCGATGTCGCATCGAAGCCGACCCAGCCGGCGCCGGGAATATAGACTTCGGCCCAGGCGTGTAGATCGGTGAAGTCCGCTTCGACCTCGGGCGGTCCTTCGATCGGATCGATGTCGGGCCGCAACTGGATGAGATAGCCGGAGACGAAACGCGCAGCGAGACCGAGATGGCGCAGCGTCTCGATCAAGAGCCACGCGCTGTCGCGGCACGACCCGGCGCCGGACAGCAACGTCTCTTCCGGCGTCTGCACGCCGGGCTCCATGCGGATGATGTAGTTGACCTTCTCGCGCAGGCTGGCATTGAGCTCGACCAGGAAGTTGACCGTGTTCGGCGCTTCCTTGGCGATCTCCGCCATATACGCCGTGAAGCGCGGCCCCGGCTCGGTCGTCGCCAGATAGGGCGCGAGTTCGCTTTTCAGGTCGTCGGGATAGGCGAAGGGAAATGTTTCGGCATAGGGCTCGACGAAGAAGTCGAACGGATTGATCACCGTCATTTCGGCGGTGAAATCGACCTCGATCTTCAGTTCGTTCGCCGGTTCCGGGAAGACGAAGCGCGCCAGCCAGTTGCCCTGCGGATCCTGCTGCCAGTTCACGAAGTGGTTCGCCGGCGTGACCTTGAGCGAGTAGCTCAGGATCGGCGTGCGCGCATGCGGCGCAGGTCGCAGCCGGATGGTCTGCGGCCCCAATATGATCGGCCGGTCATATTTGTAGTGGGTGACGTGGTTCAGTGCGACGAAGATCGACACAGTGGCGCAACTCCAGCAGCTTTTTTAAGCAGAACACCGGAGGTGGCGCGGATCAAGCTCTAACAACGGGCACGATGTGCCCGATGTAAGGGCGGACATCGCTTACATCGTCGCGCCGAGGACCCATGGCGCGAACTCCGCGCCGCCGAAATCGAAGCTTTCGCTCTTGGTCGGCGCGCCGGATGCGGTCTTGAGCATCAGTTCGAAAATGCGCTGGCCGCATTCCTGCACGGTCTCGTCGCCATCGAGGATGGTGCCGCAATTGATGTCCATGTCGTCTTCCATGCGCTTGAACATCGGCGTGTTGGTGGCGAGCTTGATGGACGGTGCCGGCTTGCAGCCGAATACAGAACCGCGGCCGGTGGTGAAGCAGACGAGATTGGCGCCGCCGGCGACCTGCCCTGTCGCAGCTACGGGGTCGTAGCCGGGCGTGTCCATGAACACAAAACCCTTCTTGGTGATCGTCTCGGCATAGTTCAGCACATCGACGAGATTGGTCGAGCCGGCCTTGGCCATCGCGCCGAGCGACTTTTCCAGAATCGTGGTGAGGCCGCCGGCCTTGTTGCCGGGGCTCGGATTGGCGTTCATCTCGGCGCCCTCGCGTTCGCAATAGGCGTCCCACCAGCGCATCAGCCCGACCAGTTTCTCGCCGACCTCGCGCGACACCGCGCGGCGCGTCAGCAGATGTTCGGCGCCATAGGTCTCCGGCGTTTCCGACAGCACCACCGTGCCGCCGTGACGCACGAGCAGATCGCTCGCCGCGCCGAGCGCCGGATTGGCTGATATGCCCGAATAGCCGTCGGAGCCGCCGCATTGCAGGGCCACTGTCAATTCGCTCGCCGAGACTTCCTCGCGCGTCACTTTATTTGCATCGGCCAGCACTTCATTGACGAAGGCAACACCGGCCTCGGTGGTCTTGCGCGTGCCGCCGATTTCCTGGATCTGCATTTCGCGCAAACGCCCGGCGAGTTTCTGCTCTTGCATCAGGCCGCCGATCTGGTTGACCTCACAGCCGAGGCCGAGCACGACCACATGGGAGAAATTCACGTGGCGCGCATAGCCGCCGAGCGTGCGCCGGAGCAGTGTCAGCGGTTCGTCCTGCGTCATGCCGCAGCCGGTCTTGTGGGTGAGCGCGACAACGCCGTCGACATTGGGATAGTCGGCCAGTGGATTGTGGCCGGTGAACGGGTTCTTCTTGAACACGTCGGCAACCATGCTGGCGACATGGGCGCTGCAATTCACCGACGTGAGGATGCCGATATAATTGCGGGTGGCGACGCGGCCGTCGCTACGGCGGATGCCCATGAAGCTCGCCGGCAGATCGAAATTCGGTGTCGGTTTGACGTCGACGCCGTAAGCATAGTCACGATCGAAATCCTCCATGCCGCAATTCTGCGTGTGCACGTGCTGGCCGGGCGCGATCGGCTGCGTGGCGAAACCGATGATCTGGCCATAACGGCGGATTTCCTCGCCCTTGGCGATCGGGCGGATCGCGACCTTATGGCCCGCCGGAATGCGCTCCGACGTCACGACGTCTTTCGTCACCGGGGTACCGGGCAGCAGCGTGGTGCGCGCGATCAATATCGCATCGTTGTCATGCAGACGAATGACGGGAGCTGGAGCCGTTGAAGGCGTCATGGGGATTTCCTCGCGGTTGTTCTCTTCTTTGGAATGAGTCTAGCAATAAGAAGCCGCGAGGGAAATGATGTGCGTTGGAGCTTCAGACATGCGTCATCACCCCTGTTGTTAGCGGCGCGGGGGCGCCGTCGTCTGTCGCATTCCCACCCTCCTGAAAGAGGGCGTGCGGAACGCCAGGTGCCCGTTGCACCCTTGGGCCTGATGCGAATGCGGTCTTCCGCAATGGTGAATGCATCAGGACTTTCGGAGGCGCCGAGCCAATGCCCGACGTTCCGCCTGCGGTGTTTTTTCGACTTGCTTGCACATCTGCCTTGGCGAACGGCCCCATCACCAAAATTAGTGTCCCAGGGCGGAGGGACAGGGTAGCCTCAAGCACTTGGGCCGGACGCATTTCGATTTGGTCGTCCGTCACACTGTCCAGGGATCTTTCCATCTCAAGGTTGGCCGTGTCCTTGCCAGTGGCAGTGCTGGCGCAGATCCGTCCTGCCCGAAGACAGACGTCCCCCATGAACCGCGTAACGCCGCATCTCCGGCGTCCACCGCATCCCACCCCGCGAACGTGACGATCGCGATCGCCCCTCTCGGTGGGGCAGGACGGAGGGGAATATAATCGTAATCAGGGATATTGTCAATCGCAAATAGGAAAAAATGTTTGACTAGAACCTCTCCGCTGTCGTCCCCGCCTAGCACGCCGAAGGCGTGCGCGGGGCGGGGACCCATACACGCTGGAGAACTGGTAAAAGCGCCGTCCGTTGTAACTCTGCCACTTCAATCACGCTGACCGTGGTTATGGGTCCCCGCCCCGCGCACGCCTCCGGCGTGCTAGGCGGGGACGACGCGGAGAGGTCACGACCCCACGCTCGTCATTCCGGGGCGGCTGCGCGCCTTCGCGCAGACGAACCCGGAATCTCGATATGTTCAGCGCAAAACACTCGAGGATTCCGGGTTCGCACTACGCGGCTGCGCCGCTTTCGTGCACCCCGGAATGACGAGTGTGGGTTAGCGCCTCGTGTGCCCCGCCCTCATCGACCGCGAACCGACTACTGCGGCTGGGGTCCCAGACTCGCGGCGAGTTCGGCCCAGACCGGCGCCTCTTCCTTATAGAGCGTGTTGCTGGCCTCGAGTGTCATCGCACCTTCATCGACGCCCTGGTTCTTGAGCAATTCGCGGACGCGGTCGCTCTTGCTGGCCGCGACGAACAGAGCGTTGAGCCTTGCCACGATCTCCGGCGGCGTCTTGGCAGGCACCATGCAGCCCTGAAAAGTCAGCAGCGAATGCGCGCGCGAGGTCGCGCCCTGCTCCTTGAACGTCGCGACATCCGGCAGCGCCGCGATGCGACGGCGCGACACGGCGACGGGATTGCCCTTGCCGGTCTGCAGGACGGGCAGCGCCGCGGCGTAACTGCCGATGCCGGCATCGATCGACCCGCCGGCGAGATCCTGCCACATCGGCGCCTCGCCGCGATAATGCACGGCTTCCATCTTCAGCCCATACTGCTTGTTGAGCTCAACGATGACCATATGCGCGAAGGAGCCGGCCGCATATGTGCCGACATTCACCTTCTCGGTCTTCTTCGCATAGTCGATGAAGTCCTTCAGCGTCTTGGCGCCGACCTTTTCGCTCACCACCAGCGGCAGGCTTCCGCCCGGCATCACCGCGACCCAGGCGAAATCCTGCGGGACACTATACTTGATGTCCTTGATGAGGACGGGATTGAGCATATAGGCGGTGGTGTTGCAGATCATCAGCGTGTGACCGTCGGGATCGGAGCGCTTCAGCTCCATCGCTGCGACGGCGCCGCCGGCACCGGCCTTGTTCTCCACCACCACGGTCTGCCCGAGTTCACGCGACAGATATTCGCCATATACGCGCGAGAACTGATCGGTCTGACCGCCGGCCGCAGAGCCCGCGAGGATCTTGATGGGTTTGGTCGGCCAGCTATTGGCGCGCACGAGTGACGGCGCACTCAACAGTGCAGCGGCGCCTGCGCCCGCAGTGACGAATTGGCGTCGATTGAGCAGACGCAAGTTGTTTCGCACGATCGTCCTCCCGATTTGATCTTATCTCTGCGGATAAGTGGATCGAGTATGACCGGCTTCACCTGCAAAGGCAAAGCAGCAGTGACACGCGCAGGCGTTCGGAGAACGCATACAGCAACGCCACTTCCGGCGTGCATGCCATCAGCCGGAATATTGCCCGGCCGTCAGCGGCGCGTCATGGCTTCGGCGGAAAATGCGTTCGCCAATGCTGCGCGACATCGATGCCGCGGCAGAACCATACGCCATCATGCGCGCTCATATGTTCGAGCATCTTGATGAGCCCGCCAACACGGCCGGGACGGCCGATCAAACGGTCATGCAGGCCGATGGACAGCAGCTTCGGCGCGCCGGCCTTGCCTTCGGCATAGAGCACGTCGAAGGCATCGCGCATGTAGGTGAAGAATTGCTCACCGGTCGCGAAGCCGGAATTCTCGTTGAAGCGGTTATCGTTGGCTTCGTAGGAATACGGCACGACGAGAAACGGACCGTGTTCGGTCTTCACCCAATAGGGCAGCTCGTCGGCGAGCGAGTCGCGATCGTAGAGAAAACCGCCCTCCTCGGCGATCAGCCGACGCGTGTTCGGGCTGGGGCGACCGGTCATCCAGCCGAGCGGACGGCTACCGGTCAGCTCGGTGAGTATCTCGATCGCCTTGCGGATATGCGTTCGCTCGGTCGCTTCATCCACATGGCAATAGTCGATCCAGCGATAGCCGTGGCTGACCATCTCGTGGCCGCGCGCCACGCAGGCCTTCGCGAGTTCGGGATTCTGCTCCATCGCGCGGGCGACGCCGAGAATGCTCACCGGCACCCTGAAGCGATCCACTATATCGAGAATGCGCCAGGCGCCGCGGCGGCTGCCATATTCGAACACGGATTCCACCAAGGGCACGCGAACGCCCTCTTTCGTCGGCACGCCGATGTCATTCAGCATGCCTTCGGAGACTGCATCGCCATTGGCCAGCGTCGACTCGCCGCCGCCTTCGATGTTCAGGCTGATACTGACCGCGATCTTCGCGCCATTCGGCCAGCGCGGATCGGGTGACGTCGCACCATAGCCGACGAGATCGCGCGCGATCATCGCATCGGGGCGAATGTCACCGGGCTTCATCGCTGCAAATTCGGACATAGGGCCTCCGGAATGGCTCGGTCGAGCGGGACGGTGCAGGCATCGTAGCCGAAGAACCAGTCGGTTTCGGTCGGGCCATGCATCCATGAATTGGCGATGGAAATCTGCTGGATGTCGGCGACGCGCGGGATGCGGATCATGGTGTAACGCGCGAAGGCCGTCGCGGGATCGCCGAACTCGGCGATGCAGCGGCTGAGGATCGCGGCATCCTCGATGGCCGCCGAGCCGCCCGCCGCCATGAACGGACGCACCGCGTGGCAGGCATCGCCCATCAGCACCACGCGGCCCTTGTACCAGGTGTCGTTGCGCGGCCGGTCGAAGATCGGCCACACGGTGACATCCTCGGCGGCTTCCACCGCGCGTTTCAAATCTGGATGCGCGTTGTCGAAGGCGGCGATGAATTCGTCGCGGTCGCCCTTCACCGGCGAACCGTCGCCGTCCCAGCGCTCCATCGGCAGCGCCGCCATCACATAGACCTCCTGACGGTCGGGCGTCATGTAGTAGGCCAGCGTATGGCGATCCGGCGCCCACCACTTGGTACAGTCGTCGATAGGGTCACCCTTGATGCGGCTGGCCGGAAACACCGCGCGCGGTGCAGAACGCCCGATGAAGCGCGGCTCTTCGTTGCCCAGGATGAATTCGCGGGTGATAGAGCGAATGCCGTCAGCGCCGATGGCGATATCTGCTTCCGCGCTTGCGCCGTTCTCGAAATGAAGCGTGAGGCCATCGCTGCGCTCGTCGATGCCGGCGAGCTTGTGATTGAAACGGATGGTGCCGGGCGCGAGCGGCCGCTGCAGCAACTGATGCAGGTCGGCGCGGTGGATATTGACGAAGGGGCCGCCGAAACGCGCTTCGCAATCAGCGTCGAAATCGAGCCTGTAGAGCTGCTCGCCCGTATCCCAGGCGCGGCTGAGAAACGCATCGGGGCGAATGCCGGTGGCGGCGAAGGCGTCTTCGAGATCGAGCCGGCGCAGCACCTTGGAGACATTGGCGCCGAGAATGATGCCGGCGCCGATGCGCGAAAAGCTCGGCGACTGCTCATAGACCGCGACCGGGAAGCCGGCGCGCTGCAGCAGCCCCGCCACCGTCAATCCGGCGAGACCCGCGCCGAGAACGGCGATCCGTGTTCCGCGATCCATCTCTCACCTCGTTCCAGCGGCGCCACAGCGTCCGGGCAGCAGATCATTCGATAGCTAACGATTTCGCTTAGAACGAGCAGATCGAACCTGTCAAGCAACGGCATGAGCCGCCTCGGAAACAAGCTTGATGCGCGGATTTTGCGCGAAATTTTGTTGGTCGTGATGAGCTTTTGGGCAGCACCGCCGTTGATCTTCGTCAAAGCCACCCTTAGAATTTATTCGATTGCGAACGAATTTGGATGCGCCGCTCGCGCACCGAAAGCCGGCCTCCTCCTCACCCGCTACTGAAGGTCAGACCATGAAATTCCGCGCTCGCCTTACCGCCGCCCTGCTCGCGACCCTGGCAACAGTCGGCGTCTCCACCGCTGACGCGGCCGAGATCAATTTCATCACCGATTTCGGCTTCAACGGCCGCCACGCTTATTTCTACGTCGCCCGCGAGAAGGGCTACTACAAGGCCGAGGGCTTCGATGTGAATTTCGTGCGCGGCCAGGGCTCGGCCGATGCGATCAAGAAGGTTGCTGCCGGCGTCGCCACCTTCGGCTTCGCCGATGCCGGCTCGCTGGTGCTGGCGCGCGGCAATGACGGCGTGCCGGTGAAACTGGTCTCCGTGGTCTATGCCAAACCGCCGCAGGCGATCTTCGCCGTGAAAGGCAGCGGCATCAATTCGCCGAAGGATCTCGAAGGCAAGACCGTCGCGGATACCGCATCGAGCTCGGTGCGCCTGCTGTTCCCCGCTTTCGCCAAGGCCGCCGGCATCGATGCCGACAAGGTGAAGTGGGTGGTTGCCGAAGGTTCGGCGCTGCCATCGCTGCTCGCCAATGGCCGCGCCGATGCGATCTGCCAGTTCTCGGTCGGCGAGCCGCTGATCGCCGCCGCCGTGGCGCCGAAGGAAGTGGTGCGCATCAATTATGCCGACACCAAGCTGGACTATTACGGCAACGGCCTGATCGCATCGGAAGAAATGATCGCCAAGAACCCGGACCAGGTGAAGGCTTTTGTGCGCGCCACCATCAAGGGCATGAAGGACGCTTTCGCCAATCCGGCGGAGGCCGCCACTATCATGGCGAAGTATGAGAAGGCGCTTGCCCCTGCCGTGATCGAAGGCGAAACTAGGCTGGTGAAAGAGCTTGCCGAGGTGAAGGGCACGCTCGGCCATATCGAGCCGAAGAGCATCGCCAGCACGGTTGACGTCATGTCGAGCAACTTCTCGCTGAAGAACCCGGTGAAGCCGGAGGATCTCTACGCGCCGGGCTTCGTCAACTGATGACTGCGACCACCGCGCTCAACACTGCGCCATCGCGGCCCGACGCCGCGGTGGTCCCGGCGATCGATATCAAGGCTGTCACCAAGACCTATCCCGGGCGCGACGGCAAAGCCGTGCATGCGCTGGGACCGGTGGACCTGCGCATCGATCCCGGCAGTTTCGTCTCGGTGGTCGGACCATCCGGCTGCGGCAAGTCCACGCTGCTGCGTCTCGTCGCCGGGCTGGAGATGCCCGACAGCGGCACCATGCAGCGTTATGGGACAAAGCTCGACGGCCCGTCCCATGAAGTCGGCATCGTGTTTCAGGAGCACGTGCTGTTTCCGTGGACCACCGTGCTCGACAACGTCTTGCTCCCCGCCGACGTGCTGGCGCTGCCGAAAGCCGCCGCGCGCGAGCGTGCGCTGAAACTGCTCGAACTCACAGGCCTCAGGGATTTCGCCCATCAGCGCCCGCAGGCGCTGTCCGGCGGCATGAAGCAGCGCGCCGCCTTCTGCCGCGCCATGATCTCCGATCCGCGCCTGCTGCTCCTGGATGAACCTTTCGGCGCGCTCGATGCGCTGACGCGCGAGGAACTCTCGCTCGAACTCTCGCGCCTCTGGCAGGAGCTTGGCCGCGCCGCGCTGCTGATCACCCATGACATCGAGGAAGCGATCCTGCTCGGCGACCGCGTGCTGATCATGTCGGAACGCCCGGGCACCATCCGCGCCGACATCAGTATCGACCTGCCGCGTCCGCGCAACGCCGACACGGTGAAGCTGCCGCGCTTCCAGGAGATCAAGAACCAGATCCGCGACATCATCTTCAACCGGGTGCCGACATGACCTCGCGCTTCATCGACCGCGCCGCGACGCCACTGATCTATGTGGCGCTGCTGATCGGCTGGGAAATCATTGCGGACGCGCTGAAGATCCCGACCTGGATTCTTCCGGCACCATCAGAAATCTATCATTCGGCCGTGAAATGGGCGCCTGAACTCGCATCGAACACCATCGTCACACTGCGCGAGACCGTGCTCGGCTTCCTATTCGCGATTGTGCTGTCGCTGCCGCTGGCGATCCTGATCAGCCTCAACCCGCTGGCCCGCCGCATCGTCTATCCGATCCTGCTCGGCCTGCAATCCGTTCCGAAAGTCGCCGTCGCGCCACTGATCATCCTGTGGTTCGGCCTCGCTGAATGGCCGAAGATCATTGTCGTCGTGCTGGTCTGCTTCTTCCCGATCCTCGTGAACATGGTCGCCGGCTTCGAGGCTGCGCCCAAGACGATGCTCGACCTGATGCGCTCGCTTGGCGCCTCGCCGCATACGGTGTTCCGCCGGCTGCGCATTCCCGTGGCGCTGCCGCACTTCTTCACCGGCTGCAAGGTGGCGGTCACCTTCGCCGTGATCGGCGCGGTCATCAGCGAATTTGTCGCCGCGCAGGACGGGCTCGGCTATCTGATCCTGACCTCCACTGCACAGTCGCAGACGCCGCTCGCTTTCGCCGCCATCGCCCTGCTCACCGTGCTGAGTATTGCGCTCTTCCACGGCATCGAGTTTATCGAGAAGCGTGTGATCGACTGGACGCCGTGACGCCATGACTGACCAGACAAATGACTGAAGAGAATCGGGGATCGAAACCGCCCTCGCGCCGACCGACGCGCGCACGCGCGGCGATGCGCGAACAGGTCGATGCCATTTTCGCGCAGTGGCAGACCGAGCGGCCGGATATCGATCCCAGCCCCGTGCATATCTACGGCCTGATCGGCCGCATCCAGATGCAATGCACGGCCCTGATCGACGAAGCTCTCGCGCCCCTGAATCTGACGCGCGGCACCTATGACGTGCTGACGGCGCTGCGCCGCGCCGGCGCGCCCTACAGCCTGTCACCGAAACAGATCGCCCAATCGCTGCTGCTGTCAGGCGCGGGCCTGACCAGCCGGCTCAACAAACTGGAAGCGCAGAACTACCTGGCGCGATTGCCGGAGCCGAATGATCGCCGCACGCTCCGCGTCCAGCTCACTTCGGCCGGCGAAACGGTCATCAACGAAGCGATTCCGCGGGTGTTCGATGTGCAGCGCGGGCTGCTGTTGCCGCTTGGATCGGAGGGGCAGCAGCGGCTGATGCAGGAGCTGATGCGCTTTGCCGATGTGATCGACGGACGCTCGAGCGAAGTGAAAGCGGACGCCGGGTCATCCGAGGAGTGATCAAAGCCCTGCCCCGCGCAAAGCAATGCTTCGCGCGGGGAAGGTAAAGAGAGGCGCTTACGCCTTGCCGCCCGAGCCCTTGCGGGTGTCGTTGACCCAGCTCTTCGCGCCGGTCGCGAGGATGCCGCTGTCGTTGAGCAGCGTCACCAGCTTGAAGCCCATGCCGATGTTCTTGGCGGCGCCGACCGGGCCCGAACAGTGGATGCCCGGATTGAGACCGCGCTTGTCGCATTCCTTCATGAGCTTGTCGTAAATCTTGAGGATCTCCGGCTCTTCGCGGTCGAGCTTCGGCACGAGGCCATAGGAAAAGCCGAGGTCGCTCGGCCCGACATAAACACCATCGATGCCTTCGACATCGAGAATGGCTTCCATGTTGTCGACCGCGGTCTTGGTTTCCAGCATCGGCAGACAGATGATGTCGGCATTCGCCGTCTTCTGGTAGTCGCCGGCACCGCCATACATGCCCGAGCGGATCGGACCGTTGCTGCGGGTCCCGCGCGGCGGATACTTGCAATACTGAACGAAGTTCTCGGCTTCTTCCTTGGTGTTGACCATCGGGCAGATCACGCCATACGCGCCGCCATCAAGCACCTTGCCGATGATGCCGGGCTCGTTCCATGGCACGCGGACCATCGGCGTCACCGGATGGGCACCCATCGCCTGGAAACACTCGACCATCGACATGTAGTCCTGCACGCCGTGCTGGATATCGACGGTGACGCTGTCGAAACCGCATTGCGCCATCACTTCGGCCGAGAAGCCTGACGGGATCGCCAGCCAGCCATTGACGGCGACCTTGCCCGCCTTCCAGATTTCCTTGACCTTGTTTGCCATTGGTATGCTTCCTTTTTTTCGATTTCTCTCAAGTCGTCATTGCGAGGAGCATTTGCGACGAAGCAATCCAGTCTTCCCTCGTTTGTGGCTCTGGATTGCCGCGTCGCTTCGCTCCTCGCAATGACGGAGTTTCTGGTTGGATGACGGAGTGTTAGTTGGTCGCCTTCTTCACAGCCTCTTCGCTGACGCCGACGTCGCGCGCGGTCTGCACGATGGCAGCCCAGGTCTCGTCCGGCAATGGCACGCCATTGGCGGTGCGCTCGGCGCGGGTCTTCGCCTCGTTGTCGCCGGGGATCAGAACCGCATCGACGCCGGCGGCCGGCTTGGCGCTCTTGAAGAAGTCGACGTAACGCGCGACTTCGCCGTCGAAGAAGTTCGCGGGGTCGATCACCTTCGGATCGATATAGATCGAGAACATGCCATTGGCGAATGGCCGGTCATATTTGGTGGCGCCGTTGCCGGTGAGCGCGCCGCCGAGCAATTCGCAGATCAGTGCGAGGCCGGAGCCCTTGTGATCGCCGAAGGCGCGGATCGCGCCGGTGCCCTTGGAGTGATCGCGCGGACCTTGCATCTCATGCGGGCCGTAGAGCAGCGCCGGGTCTTCGCTCAGCGTGCCATCGGGCGCAATCAGCGCGCCCTTCGGCAGTTTCTTGCCGCCGCGCGAGGCGACCAGCACCTTGCCTTCGGCGACCACCGAGGTCGCGAAATCCAGCACCACGGGTATCTGACCGGGACGCGGAATGCCGACGCAATAGGGCGCGGTGGAGAGACGACGCTCGACCCCGCCGTACGGCGCCACCAGCACCGAGCCGGCCGCGGTGACGAAATGGATCGAGACCAGGCCTTCGGCTGCAGCCATCTCGGCCCAGTCGCCGATGCGGCCGATGTGACCGGAATTCTTGGTGGCGATGGCGGAGAGACCGGCCGCCTTGCATTTCTCGATACCGAGCTTCACGGCCAGCGGTCCCACCGTCTGGCCATAGCCGAAGCGGCCATCGACCACGGCGAGCGACGGCGTATCGACGGGAATTTCGATGGTCTGGTTCGGGGTGATCATCCCGTTATTCCGCCAGCGGATATAGACCGGCACGCGGATGACGCCGTGGCTGTCATGGCCGGTCAGGTTCGCGGTGGTGAGATAGGTCGCAATGCGCCGGGCTTCTTCGGGGGAAGAGTCGGCATGGGCGAACACGTCGGCGACGAAATCGATAAGCTTGTTGACTTGAACTGTAACCATGACGGGACATTCGTCCTTGTTGATGGGCAGCGAGGCCGTCCGTGCAAGACCCTCAATGGGCCGCAAGACCCGCTGCAGGTTTTCCATGACCGCCGAGATAGGCGGCCGCGATGGCCTCGTTGGCCCAGAGATCCTCCGGCTTGCCGCCAAGCACGATACGGCCGGTTTCCAGCACGTAGCCCTGATCGGCGACTGATAGTCCCATGCGCGCATTTTGCTCGACAAGCAAGACCGTGGTGCTGAGGCGAATTTCCGTGATGATGCGGAACACCGCCTGCACGATGACCGGCGCGAGACCGAGCGACGGCTCGTCCAGGAGTAGCAGACGCGGCTTGGCCATCAGCCCGCGCGCGACAGCGACCATCTGCAACTGACCGCCGGACAGCGTCCAGCCGAGCGCATCAGAGAATTTCCGTATGTCGGGAAACAGATCGAACATCGCATCGGCCTCGCGCGACAGCTCGGCCTTGCTCGCATTGCGGTTGGAGCCGCCCAGCATGATGTTCTCTTTCACCGTGAGGCCCGGGAACACCCTCCTGCCCTCCGGCACATGCGAGATGCCCATGCGCACGATGGCCTCCGGGCCCAAACCTGCGATCGACTTGCCGTCGAACAGGATGTCGCCGGAGGCCGGCTTGGCCAAACCCGAGATCGCACGCAGCGTGGTCGACTTGCCGGCGCCATTGGCGCCGAGCAGTGTCACCACCTGCCCCTCCTCGACATTGAACGACACGCCGCGCAGCGCGACGATTTCGCCGTAGCGGACATTGAGGTCGTTGATTTGAAGCAGCGGCATCAGTCTGTTCCGAGATAGGCCGAGACGACATCGGGATGACGCAGCACCGCCATCGACTCGCCGTCGGCAATACGGCGTCCGAAATTCAGCACGGTGATGTGCTGGGCTGCTTCCGACACCAGCGTCATGTCGTGATCGATGATCAGGATGGTGAGCCCCTGCGCGGCGATGCGCTTGAGCAGCTCATGCAGTTCGAGCTTCTCGGTCGAATTGAGACCGGCGGCAGGCTCATCGAGCAGCAGGAGCGTCGGATTCGCCGCCAAGGCGCGGGCGATCTCGATCAGGCGCTGATGGCCGTAGGAGAACGAGGTGATCAGCTCATTGGCGCGCGACCCAAGACCGACGAATGTGAGCGCCGCCAGAGCGCGTTCGGTGAGCGCAGCGTGGTCGCCCTTGCCGATCAGCGTATTGCCAGGCCGTTCGGCGCCGATGATGACGTTTTCCAGCGCCGTCATCGAGCGGAACAGACGGATGTTCTGGAAGGTGCGGCCGAGGCCTGCGGCTGCGCGCACATGCGGCGGCATCGTCGTGACATCGGTGCCGTCGAGCACCACTTTGCCGGATGTCGCCTCATAGAGGCCCGACAGCACGTTGAGCGTCGTGGTCTTGCCGGAGCCGTTCGGCCCGATCAGCGCATGCACGCCGCCGCGATGCACGGAGATGTCGACCTGATCGACGGCTTTCAGACCGCCGAAGTGCTTCGACAGGCCGGTGACTTCGAGCACCATCTCGCCGCCGGTCGCCGCGGGCTTGAGCACCAGCGGTGCGGCGGATGGCGCGACCTTTTTCGGCGGTCGCATGCGGTCATAGGCCGCACTGACAAAGCCCCAGATGCCGTCCGGCATGAAGCGAATGATCAGGATCACCGACAGGCCGTAAATGGCGAGATAGAGGCCGGGCACGCTCTTGAGGAAGCGCAGCCATTCCGGGATCAGGATCAGGAGACCCGTGCCAATCGCCGAGCCGATCGGCGACGCCACACCGCCGAGCAGCGACATCGTCAGGAAGACGATGGATTCGGCAAAGGAGAACTGGTCTGGCGAGATATAGGCGAAGCCACCGGCGAACAATCCGCCGCCGAGACCGCCGAGCACGGCGCAGAGGGCAAAGGCATAGACCTTGGTGCGGAACACATCGATGCCGTTGACGCCGGCCGCGAGTTCATTGTCGCGCACCGCGCGCATGGCGCGGCCGAGCCGCGTATCCGGCAGATGCCAGACGACGTAGCCGACGATGGCGAGCACCGCGACGCAGAAGGCAAGATAGGACTGCGACGAGGAGAACAGCGCGGGGCGACCGATCTTGGATACGCCATCCGGGCCCTTGGTGAGCCAGATCGCATTGATCATCACCAGCGTGACGATCTGCTGGAACGAGATCGTCACCATGGCGAGATAATGCCCGCCAAGCCGCAGCGTCGACAGGCCCAATACCGCGCCGGCGACCAGCGCCATCGCACAGCCGCCGAACAGACAGAGCCAGTAGTTAAGCTGATAGTCCGTGGTACCGAGGCCGACCGCATAGGCGCCGAAACCGAAGAACGCCGCCTGCGCCAGATTGATCTGGCCGCACAGACCGAGCACCACCGACAGTCCGAACACGGCGATGGCGAAGGTGGTCGCCTGCATCAGGATGTTGAGAATGTAGCCGTCGAACTGCATCGATGCGGCAAGGAACACCACGATGGCGACGCCGATGAAATATGGCGCGTGGCGGATGATAAGCGGTTTCGGACGTGCGATGTCGGCCACCGACTGGATGTTCTCGCTGGTGCTCATGCTTTCTCCGCGACGCGTTCGCCGAAGATGCCCTGCGGACGAAACACCAGGAACAAGACCAGCACGAGAAAAGCAAAGCCGTCTTTATACGGCACGGAGATATAGGCGGCTCCGAAGGTCTCGATAATCCCGAGCGCAAGGCCGCCGATGATGGCGCCCGCGACATCGCCGAAGCCGCCGATGATGGTGGCCGCGAAAGCCTTCAGCGCGATGGTCGAGCCCATCTGGATCGAGACGAACAGGATCGGTGCGACGAGAAGTCCGGCAAGACCGCCGAGCACCGCGGAATAGATGAAGGTGATCATGATCATGGTGGAAACGGAAATGCCGAGCAGCGACGCCATCTCCTTGTCCTGCGACGTCGCCTGCAGCTTCTTGCCGATCATGGTGTGTTCGAAGAACCAGTAATTGAAGATCACCAGCGCGATGGTGACGGCGATGATCAGGAGATACTGGTTGTCGAGGTAAACCGGTCCAAGCTGGATGCCGGGCGTGTCGAACCAGCCCGGCAGCACCTGCGGCTGCGGGCCATACAGCGCCAGCACGCCATTGGCCATCAGGATCGAGGCGCCGATGGTGGCGATGATGACCGGCAGATAGGTGCGGTGGCGCAGCGGATAATAGACGCCGAGATTGAAGATGACGCCGATCACCGCCATGCCGGCCAGCGCGATGATGAAGGACAGCCAGTAAGGCAGCGACAGATCGACCGCGCAGACCACCATGAGATAGGCGGCGACCATCGAGAATTCGCCTTGCGCGAAATTGACGACATTGGTGGCCCGGAAGATCAGGACGAAGCCCAGCGCCACCAGCGCATAGACGGCTCCGATGCCGACTCCCGTAAACAGTAACTGCAGTACCAGATCCATCAGGCGTGCTCGGTGGGAGGTGAATTACGCGTCGAGGACAAGCTCGTCATTCCGGGGGCGCATGAAGGCGGCGAAGCCGCTGAAAGGCGAACCCGGAATCCGACATGGCGTGTGTGGCAACAGGCGCTGAACATTCTGGGATTCCCCGCCACTCCAATTGGAGTGGCTGAGGTTCACGCGCGAAGGGTGCGTGCCCCGGAATGACAGAGCGGGTCAATTATCGAATTCGATGTGCTTGTCGAAAACGATATTGCCCTTGTCGTTCTTCACGATGTTGTAGCCGTGCAGGCCGTCGCCGTTCTTGTCGAAATTGTATTCGCCTTCGGCGCCCGGATATTTCTTGATGGCAACGATGGCCTCGCGAATCTTCTGCGGATCGGTCGAGCCGGCATTCTTGATGGCCATGGCCAGCACGTTGATGGCATCATACGGCCACGAGCTCTGGTTATCCGGTGCAACCTTGTAGGCATCGCGGTAAGCCTTGCCGAAGGCCTTCGAGGCCTCGGAGGAATCTTCCGCGTAATCGGCGACGCCATAGGTGCCGTAGAGCGCAGGACCGGCGAGTTTCAGCGCGGTGACATTGACGATCGAGGGCGAACCGACCCACGGAATGTTGACGCCGAGCTGTCGGAGTTGACGGGCAAAAATGCCGAGATCGTTTTCGAAGGTGAAATAGGAGCCGAGAATATCGGCGCCGGACTGCTTGATCGCGAGCACCACCGGGGTGAAGTCCTGGCTCTGATTGGCATAGCCCTGATCGAGCGCGACAGTCGCACCCAGCGGCCCGAGCGCTTCGGTCAGCGCCTTGCCGCCTGCCGTGCCGAACGCATCGGTCGAATGCAGCACGGCCCACTTCTTCTTGTCGAGATTCTTGACGCCATATTCGGCGATCACGCGGCCGGAATAGCTGTCATTCGGACGGAAACGAAACAGCCAGGGATTGCCGAGCTTGGTGAGGTTCGGATCGGTGCCGCCGAACATCACGGGCTTGCCGAGCTTCAGCACGTCCGGCGCCATCGCATGCACCTGCGTCGAGCGGATCGAGCCGAGGAAGCCGACGATCTCGGGATTGGCAGCAAGCTTGGAGAAGGCCAGCACGATGCCGGGATTGGTGGTCTGATCGTCCTCGATGATCAGCTCGATCTGCTTGCCGAGAATGCCGCCGGCCTTGTTGACCGCCTCGACCGCGAGCTTGGCACCGCCTGTCGCATATTTGCCGGCTTCTGCGGCGGGACCCGTAATCGGCGCGCACATGCCGATCTTGATCGTTCCGCCACCCTGGGCGCGCGCGCTGCCAATGATGTAGGGGGCTGCCAGGCCGGCCGCGATACCAGCCGTGAATCCACGTCTCGTGAGCGTCATCGTCGTCTCCCTAAGAGGCCGGACTTGAGCGCCAGCCTTCTTTTGATGGACGGGAGTTGAGCGAAAAATTCCTGTCCTGTCTACAGCCCCGGCGAAATTCGTACGACGAATTGATGGGGTGCCGACCACAACGGCTTTGCCGCAAAATTATGCAGAGGAGTTATCGCGCTTCGACGTCGTTCTCGTCGCCATTTTCAGTCGGCATCGCCGACAGGCACGTTTCCAGCTCATGCAACATGGCCTGCAGGTCTGACAATTTGCGCACACCGAAACGTTTCGTCATCTCGGCATAGATGGCCTCCGATGTCGGCGCCACGACTTCGATCAATTTCAGTCCCTTCGCCGTGATCGAAACGATGCTGCGACGCAAATCGGCTTTCAGCAGCCGACGCTCGATCAGCCGCCTGCCCTCCAGATCGCGCAGGATACGCGACAGGCTCGGGCCCAGCAGGAAAGCGACATGCGCCAGTTCCGTCACTTCGATCTCGCCGGACGCCGCCAGCGCGCGCAGGATGCGCCATTGCTGTTCGGTGAGATCATGCGCCCGCAGCGACGGCCGAAAATGTCGCATCACCGATTCCCGCGTGCGCAGCAGCGACATCGGCAGCGACTGCGAGAAGTCGCGCATGGGGATTTTCGCGGCGGTTCTGGCGGTCCGTGGCTTTGATGCTGTCGTCATGGTCGCCTCTATAGAATGATTCTGGCGCACCGCCGTGTGCAACGCACAATCGATTTGTCGCGCCCGGGGTTTGATCGCAACAACTTAACATGTTAATCACTTTGCCGCGCGGCTTTTCTGCGCGGGATGACGACCCGATGGCACTCACCTCTTCAGACATATCAAGCGCGGCAGAACGCCTGCATCACGCCGAGAAGACCCGGACCCAGATCCGGCAATTGTCGCTGGACCATCCGGCAATCACCATCGACGATGCCTATGCGATCCAGAAGGCATGGGTTGCAATCAAGACCGGCGAAGGTCGCACCGTGCGCGGCCACAAGATCGGCCTCACCTCCAAGGCGATGCAGAGCGCGCTGAATATCGACGAGCCGGATTCCGGCGTGCTGCTCGACGACATGTTCTTCGCCGATGGCGGCATCGTTCCCACCGATCGTTTCATCGCAACCCGTGTCGAGGCCGAGCTCGCTTTCGTGATGAAGACGCGGCTCAGCGGACCCGACTGCACCATGTTCGACGTGCTCAGTGCCACCGACTTCGTGGTCCCGGCGCTGGAGATCCTCGACACGCGCGTCGAGCGCGTCGATGCCGCGACCAAGGCCACGCGAAAAATCTTCGACACCATCGCCGACAATGCGGCGAATGCCGGCATCGTGCTCGGCGGCCGGCCGATGCGTCCGCTGGAGACCGATCTGCGCTGGGTGGGCGCCATGTGTCATCGCAACGGCCAGTTGGAGGAGACGGGCCTCGCCGCCGCTGTGCTGAACCATCCCGCCACCAGCGTCGCCTGGCTGGCCAACAAGATCGCGCCGCATGGGCTTGCGCTGGAACCTGGCCAGGTCGTTCTCGCCGGCTCCTTCATTCGCCCCATCGAGACCCGCAAAGGCGACACGATCCAGGCGGATTATGGCCCGTGGGGCACCGTGAGCTGCTACTTCGGCTGAACAGGGATCACGCACCATGCCGCATTTCACCATCGAATATTCGGCCAATCTCGACGGCGCCGTGGATATCAGCGCGCTGTGTGAAGTCATCCGCAACGCCGCAGTGCAGACCGGCATCTTCCCGATCGGCGGCATTCGCGTGCGCGCGATCCGCTGCGAGCACTATGCCATCGCCGATGGCCGCGCGGGCCTCAGCTTTCTCGATATCCTGCTGCGGATCGGCGAAGGCCGCTCACTCGAGGTTCGCCAGAAGGCCGGCGAACAGATTTTCCAGACGGTCTCGCATCACCTCGACAATGTTTTCGCCGGTGGCCGCTTTGCGCTGTCCTTCGACATGCAGATCAACGACAGCGCGACCAGCTGGAAGCGCAACACCATTCACGACTTGCTGAAAGCCGAGGCCAACAATGGCTAAGACACCTGCCGATCACGCTGCCGTCTTCGCGGCCAATCAGGAACGCGCCGCGCCGCTGCTGAAGAAACTGACGGCCGACGGTATCGGCAACATTATCGATGGCCAGATCGTACCGTCATCATCGAGCGAGGTGTTCGAGACGACATCGCCGATCGATGGCACCGTATTGGCGCAGGTCGCGCGCGGCACGGCCGCGGATATCGACAGTGCCGCGAAGGCCGCGCAGCGCGCCTTCAGGGACTGGCGTGACATGGCGCCGACCACGCGCAAAAAGCTGCTGCATCGTGTGGCCGACGCCATAGAGGACAATGCCGACGACATCGCCGTGCTCGAATGTATCGACACCGGCCAGGCGCATCGCTTCATGGCCAAGGCCGCGATCCGCGGCGCCGAGAATTTCCGCTTCTATGCCGACAAATGCACGGAGGCCCGCGACGGCCTGAACATGCCGGCGGAGGAACACTGGAATGTCTCGACGCGCGTGCCGATCGGGCCGGTCGGCGTCATAACGCCGTGGAACACACCGTTCATGCTCTCCACCTGGAAGATCGCGCCGGCGCTGGCTGCCGGATGCACGGTGGTGCACAAGCCGGCGGAATGGTCGCCGGTCACGGCGGACCTGCTGGCGAAACTCGCAAAACAGGCCGGCCTGCCCGATGGCGTGCTGAACACCGTGCACGGCTTCGGCGAGGAATCCGGCAAGGCACTGACCGAACATCCCGCCATCAAGGCCATCGCCTTTGTCGGCGAGAGCGCGACCGGCTCCGCGATCATGGCGCAGGGCGCGCCGACGCTGAAGCGCGTGCATTTCGAACTCGGCGGCAAGAATCCGGTGATCGTGTTCGACGATGCCGATCTGGACCGCGCGCTCGATGCCGTGGTGTTCATGATCTACTCGCTGAATGGCGAGCGCTGCACATCGTCGAGCCGGCTGCTCGTGCAGAGCACGATTGCCGACACATTCATCGAGAAACTCGCAGACCGTGTACGTGCGCTGAAAGTCGGCCATCCGCTCGATCCCCGGACCGAAGTCGGCCCGCTGATCCATGAGCGGCACCACGCCAAGGTGTGCAGCTATTTCGACATCGCGCGGCAGGACGGCGCCACCATCGCCGTCGGCGGCAAGCCGCATGACGGCCCCGGCGGCGGACATTACGTGCAGCCGACGCTGGTGACTGGCGCACACAAGGACATGCGCGTGGCGCAGGAAGAAGTGTTCGGCCCGTTCCTCACGGTGATCCCGTTCGGCAGCGAGGCGGATGCGATCGAGATCGCCAATGCCGTGCAATACGGCCTCACCGGCTATGTCTGGACCAATGACGTGGGCCGTGCGCTGCGCGTGGCTGACGCGCTGGAAGCCGGCATGATCTGGCTCAATTCGGAAAACGTTCGCCATTTGCCGACGCCGTTCGGCGGCATGAAAGCCTCCGGCATCGGCCGCGACGGCGGCGACTATTCGTTCGAGTTCTATATGGAGACCAAACACGTCTCGCTGGCGCGCGGGACGCATAAGATACAGAGACTTGGCATCTAGGCTGTCATTCCGGGGCGCGCACTTGCGCGAACCTCAGCCACTCCAATTGGAGTGGCGGGAAATCCCGTGCGGTTCATCCCCTTCTGAACCGCACGGCATAAAGAAGTGATGAACATATCGGGATTCCGGGTTCACGTGCGCAAGTGCGCACGCACCCCGGAATGACGAGATAAAAACGCAGGAAACGCCCATGCCCGTGCCGACCCACGTGTTCGATCCACCCTTCAATATCCTGCGCTCCAGCCACGTCGTGCTGGATGTCACTGATCTCAAGGCCAGCCGTGCCTTTTACGAGAACGCGGTCGGCCTCCATGTGGAGGACGCCGACAGCGAGACCGTCTATCTGCGCGCGGTGGAGGAGCATCAGCATCACTCGCTGGTGCTGCGCAAGGCGCAGGCCGCTGCCTGTCACCGGCTCGGCTTCCGCGTCGCCAGCGAGAACGATCTCGACAAGGCCGCTGCCTGGTTCGCCGCCAACGGCATCGTCTATTCCTTCGTCGAACAGCCGTTCCAGGGCCGCACCATGCACTTTACCGATCCGTTCGGCTTCCAGATCGAGCTCTATGCGGCGATGGAGAAGCGCCCGCATCTGCTGCGGAGATTCGATCTCTACAAGGGCTGCCATCCGCAGCGGCTCGATCATTTCAATGTCTTCGCCGCCGAAGTGCAGGACACCATCGACTTCTATGCGCGGCTCGGCTTCCGGCTGACAGAGTATGGCGAAGAAGACGGCGACAATGGCCGCATCGCCGCCGCCTGGATGCATCGCAAGGGCAATGTGCACGACTTCGCCATCACCAATGGAAGGGGACCGCGGCTGCATCATTTCGCCTATTGGGTGCCGACCGCGATGAACATCCTGCATCTCTGCGATGTGATGGCGTCATCGGGCTATCTGAAGAACCTCGAACGCGGCCCCGGCCGCCACGGCATCTCCAACGCGTTTTTCCTTTACGTGCGCGATCCCGACGGCCATCGCCTCGAGCTCTACACGTCAGACTACCAGACCATGGACACCGACCACGAGCCGCTGCGCTGGTCGCTGAAGGACCCGCGCCGCCAGACCCTGTGGGGTGCGCCTGCGCCAAGGTCATGGTTCGAACAAGGCTCGCCATTCGATGGACAGGCGGTGCGCGAGCCGGCCTTCGTGGCGGATGTGACGATTGCGGATTGATGACAATAGAGTGTGAGGACCACGCGCGATGACCCACTGCCGCCTCGCCACCTTCACCGTCAACGGCACGCTGAAATACGGCGCCGTCACTGACGACGGGATCGTCGATCTGTCCGCGCGCTATGGCGGCGATTATCCGACTTTGCGTGAAGCGATCGCGCACGGGGCCTTGCACCGGCTCGCGGATGCCGCGGCCAATCAGCCTGCGGATTTTGCGATTGACAGCATCACCTGGCAGCCGCCGATCCCTGCCCCGGAAAAGATCATCTGTATCGGCGTCAACTATCCGGACCGCAATGCCGAATACAAGGACGGCCAGGACGCGCCGAAATATCCGTCGATGTTCATGCGCACGCCGCGCTCCTTCGTCGGACATGAAACGCCATTGGTGCGGCCGCGCGTCTCCCGGCAGCTCGACTATGAAGGCGAAGTGGTGCTGGTGATCGGCAAGGCCGGGCGACACATCGCCGAGGGCGATGCGCTGGGCCACATCGCCGCCCTGACGCTCTGCAACGAAGGCACCATCCGCGACTGGGTGCGCCACGCCAAGTTCAACGTCACGCAAGGCAAGAATTTCGAGTCCACCGGCAGCCTCGGACCGTGGATCGTGCCTTATCACGACGAGAGCCAGATCGCCGACATCCGCCTCACCACGCATGTCAACGGCGAGTTGCGGCAGGACGACCGCACCTCGCGGCTGATGTTCGGCTTCCGCTATCTCCTGAGCTATATCTCCACCTTCACGACGCTGGTGCCCGGCGATGTGATCGTGACGGGCACGCCGACCGGCGCCGGTGCGCGCTTCGATCCGCCCCGCTATCTTGCGCCCGGCGATGTGATCGAGATCAAGGCGGATGGCATCGGCACGCTGCGCAATGGTGTCGTCGACGAACACTAACGGATTGGAATACGCATGACTGTTCTCACCGGTGGCGAAGCCATCGTCAGCGGGCTCAAGGCGCACGGCGTCGACACGGTGTTCGGCCTGCCCGGCGCGCAGGTCTATGGCCTGTTCGACGCCTTTCATCAGGCGAAGCTGAACGTCATCGGCGCGCGGCACGAACAGGCCTGCGGCTATATGGCCTTCGGCTATGCGCGTGCGTCCGGCAAGCCCGGCGTGTTCAGCGTCGTCCCCGGCCCCGGCATTCTCAACGCCAGTGCGGCGATGCTGACGGCCTTCGGCTGCAACGAGCCGGTGATGTGCCTCACCGGTCAGGTGCCGACGGATTATCTCGGCAAGGGCCGCGGCCATCTGCATGAGATGCCCGACCAGCTCGCAACGCTCCGCAGTTTCGTCAAATGGGCGGAGCGCATCGACTATCCCGCGGACGCACCGACAAAAGTCGCGCGCGGATTTCAGGAGATGATGTCCGGCCGCCGCGGCCCTGTGGCGCTGGAAATGCCGTGGGACGTGTTCACGCAGCGCGCGGAAACCGCGGCAGCAACGACACTTGAACCGTTCGCAGCGCCCTCGCCTGATCTTGACCGGATCAAGGCCGCCGCCGCGCTGATCAAGGCTGCCAAGGCGCCGATGATCTTCGTCGGCGCAGGCGCGATGGATGCGGGCGATGCCATTCTCGAACTCGCCGAAATGATCGATGCGCCCGTGGTCGCATTCCGCTCGGGGCGCGGTATCGTCAGCAATGCGCATGAGCTCGGGCTGACCATGGCCGCCGCCTATAATCTGTGGCCGCAGACCGATCTGATGATCGGCATCGGCTCGCGCATGGAATTGCCGACCACCTTCCGCTGGCCGTTCCGGCCGGACGGCATCAAGTCCATCCGCATCGATATCGATCCGGTCGAGTTCAGGCGCCTCACCGTCGATGCGCCGATCGTTGCCGATGCGGCCGAGGGAACGCGTGCCCTCGTCGCCGCCGTGAGCAAGGCCGGATACACGAAGACCTCAGGCCGCCGCGAGACGATCCGCGCAGCCTCCGCGAAAGCGCGGGAAGATATCCAGGCGATCCAGCCGCAGATGGCCTATCTCGACATCCTGCGCGACGTGCTGCCGGACAACGCCATCGTCACCGACGAGCTGTCGCAGGTCGGTTTCACCTCGTGGTTCGGCTTTCCCGTCTACCAGCCGCGCACCTTCATCACCTCGGGCTATCAGGGCACGCTCGGCTCGGGCTTTCCCACCGCGCTCGGCGCCAAGGTCGCGCAGCCGGACCGGCCTGTCGTCGCCATCACCGGCGATGGCGGCTTCATGTTCGCGGTGCAGGAACTGGCGACGGCCGTGCAGTTCAAGATCGGCGTGGTGACGCTGGTGTTCAACAACAATGCCTATGGCAATGTCCGCCGCGATCAGCTCACCGTCTTCGACGGCCGCGTGGTGGCGGCGGATCTGGTCAATCCGGATTTCGTCAAGCTCGCGGAATCCTTCGGCGTCGGTGCGGTCAGGGTGACGTCACCGGCGGAGTTCAAGCCGGCGCTGGAGAAAGCGCTGGCGGACGGTGGGCCGTATCTGATCGCGGTGGATGTGCCGAGGGACTCGGAAGTCAGTCCGTGGGCGTTCATTCATCCGAAGAAGCCGTAGGACCTCCACTCTCTCGATCGTCATGGCCGGACTTGTTCCGGCCATCCACGTCTTGGTCTGAGCGAAGAAGACGTGGATGCCCGGGACGAGCCCGGGCATGACGGTGCGTGGTGAGAGTGTGTTCTTACTGCTTCACCGGCGGATCCAGCATTGTACATCCGCCATCCGCGATCGGCCGCATGATGTCTTCGGCCTTCACCTTGCCCTTGATGCTGAGCAGGTCCCACTCACCCTTGACCTCCGACGGCTTCTTCACTTCCGCCAGCAGCATGTCGTTCATCAGACGGCCGTCCTCGCGCACCCGCGCGCCCGGCGCGAAGAAGTCGTCCACCGGCATCGCCTTCATCTGACGCATCACCTTCAACCCGTCATTCTCGTTGGCGGCTTCGGCGGCGCGCAGATAGTGCTTCACGGCGCTATAGACGCCAGCCTGCGCATGGGTCGGCATCTTGCCGTGCTTGGCGAGGAAGCGCTTGCCGAATTCGCGGCTCTTGTCGTCATTGTCCCAGTAATAGCCCTCAAGATACTGCACGCCCTGCGTGGCTTCCGATCCAAGCGCCTTCACCGAGGTGAGATAGAAGATCAGGACGGCCAATTTTTGCTTGCCCTCCCCGATCTGGAATTCACGGGCCTGCTTGATGTTGGTGACGGTATCGCCCGAGGCATTGGCGAGCGCGATCACCTTGGCGCCGGAGGATTGAGCCTGCAGCAGGAAGGAGGAGAAATCCATCGTGCCGACCGGATGTTTCACCGCGCCGAGGACCTTGCCGCCGGCAGCTTCCACCACTTTCGAGACTTCCGCCTGCATGGCGATGCCGAAGGCGTAATCCGCCGTGATGAAATACCAGGTGTCGCCGCCCTGCTTGACCACGGCCTTGGCGATGCCCTGTGCCAGCGAATAGGTGTCGTACAGCCACATCGCAGCGGTCGGCGCGCATTGCTTGCCGAACACGTCAGCGGTGGCGGAGCCGACATGCACCAGCACCTTGCCGCGCTCGCGCGCCATGTTCTGCACGGCCAGCGAGATCGCCGAATTGCCGATGTCGAAGATCGCGTCGACGCCCTGCTGATCGTAGAGATCGCGCGCGAGGGACACGCCGATGTCGGTCTTGTTCTGATGATCGGGTCCCAGCAGCTTCACCGGCAGGCCGCGCACCTTGCCGCCGACATCGTCGATCGCAAGCTGCGCCGCGACCACGCTGCCGGTGCCGCCGGCATCGGAGAACACCGAACTCTTGTCGTTCAGCACGGCGATGGTGAGAGGTTTGGTGATGGGTTCGGCAAGCGCCGAACCGTTCAGGCAAGCAACAGCAATGGCAGCCAATATGCCCATTCGGGTCATTGTCGTTTCCTCGTTCTGGTTTTTATTGAGGAAAGCGTAATGGCGGCCGAATGCCTTGGCCAGCGAAATTTAATCGATCGATTAAATCGAATTCCGACGCGCGGAAAGCATCAAACGATTGGTATCGATGCGCTCCGCCGCTGCCACCGAACCGCAGCAAGCGCCAGTAGTCCTGCACCAGCGACAGCCCAGCATGCGACAGGCGCCCAGTGCAGCAGCGGCGCATAGTCAGGCAGCTTCTGCAATCCGCCCGCGACGGCGGCCATGCGTGCGAAGGTCGCGAGCGCGAGCGCCGAGAAGACGAGACCGATGACCTTGCCTTCCGCGCCGGTCTCGCCGATTGCCATGGCCGCCGATACCGCGCTCATCATCATGCAGCCCCATGCTGCGCCGGCGATGAACTGCGCTGCGATCAGCATGTTGAGATTCACGGCAAACTCCGCGCCGATCACCACACACGCGCCGAGCAATGCGGCTGCGCCAATGACGAGAATTCCGCCCTGACGCTTGACCACTGCGCTGGCCGGAAACATCGCGATGTTGAAACCGATCCAGAAGATCGGCATCAGCCATTCCAGATCGGCCGGCTTGGCGAAGCGCAGGAACATCGGCGCACTGTTGATGCTGAAATGCAATTGGAAACCAAGCGCGAGAATGACCATCGCAGCGATGAACAGCATGGGCATGCGGCCGAGCGCCTTGCCTGGTGCCGGCAAAGCCTTTGCCTCGCGGGCGCTGACCTGCACGAGGCCGCGCTCGACGCGGGACAGCGCCAGCGTCACGATCAGCAAAACCACGCCGGCAAGTACGAAAGGCAACCGCGCATCGACACCGCGCAATGTCACGCCGAGATATGGCGCGAGCGCGCCGGCAACGCCATAGCCGAGCATGGCCAATGCCGCGAGAAACGGCCGCGACGGACGCGCCGCATATTTGCCGAGCAGCGTCAGCGGCGGCGCGCGCAAGGCGGAGGATGTCGCCGACCAGATCACGATCAATGCGATCAGCGCGACTTGCGCCTTCGGTCCCTGCCCGGCAACGAAAGGCAGCGCCACGAAGGCTGCACAGGACACCGCGGTGAGGATGCCGACAATGAGGCCGAGCCGGCCGACCACGCGCGCAACCCTGTCGGCGACCAGACCCATTGCCGTATCGGTGACGGTGAAGATCGCCTGATCGAGCATCAGGATGAAGATGACGACGGTCGGTGCAATGCCGGCATCGGCGGCGAGCTTCGGCAGATAGATCACATAGGTGACCCAGCCGAGCGTGAAGACCAGTTGCAGGACGGCGAGATAGACGCCCGCAGCATTGCCGGCGGCGGCCTGTGTGCCGGTTCGTTCCTGCTCGCTCATGGTCCCCTCACCCCGCCCGACCATAGAATGGTCGCGGCAGTCAAGGAAAGCGTTCAACGGGTCTTGCGGAAGGTCAGGTTGATACGCTGGCCGCCCATGACCGGGTGCGTGCCGTCCGGCAGCGGCGCGACGCCGTGATAGGCCAGCCGCGACGGGCCGCCCCAGACCACGACATCGCCATGGGTCAGACGATAGCGCCTCGTGGGCGCGCTGCGGGTGAGACCGCCGAACAGGAATGTCGCCGGCAGGCCGAGCGAGACCGAGACGATGGGCGCGCGCAGATCCAGCTCGTCCTTGTCCTGGTGCAGCGAGAGCTTTGCGCCTGGCTTGTAGCGATTGATCAGGCAAGCATCCGGCGTGAAGTCGTCATAGCCGGCCTGAACGGCAGCGCGGGCAGCGAGATCGCGAAACGGCGCCGGCATTTCGGGCCATGGCTTGCCACTGTCGGGATCGACGGGATCGTAGCGATAGCCTGATGGATCCGAGACCCATCCGACACGGCCGCAATTGGTCATGGCGACCGACATGGTGTGACCGCCCGGCGTGACCAGATGGCGGAACGGCGCCGCCTTCACGATTAGGCGCAGCGCCGCGATCACATCCGGCTGTTCGGCGGCGAAGAAATTTCGCAGCAGAACGGCCCCCTCGGCGAGCTCTTCGCGCGCAGGCTGATCATCCCTGATATCTGCGAACAGGTCGGTCATCTCGGTTGTTCAGTCGTCCCGTCACTTCGCATCATGAAAGATCACCCCGAGCGTATGGCGCCTGCCCGACTTCACGCGGCTGACGCCATGGCGCAGATTGACGCGATAGCTGCCGCGCGTGCCTTGCACCGGCCGGTGATGCACGGCGAACACCACAGCATCGCCCTGCCGCAAGTCTACCACTTCGGCACGCGACTGCATGCGCGGCCGCTGCTCCGTCAACACGAATTCTCCGCCGGTGAAATCCTCCGAGGGCTCGGACAGCAGGATCGCGACCTGCAGCGGAAACACATGCTCGCCGTAGAGGTCCTGATGCAGGCAGTTGTAGTCACCGGCTTCATATTGCAGCAGCAACGGCGTCGGCCGGGTCTGTCCGGCATCGTGGCAGCGCTTGAGGAACGCGGCGTGATCGGCGGGAAAGCGGACGTCGATCCCCATCGTCTCGTTCCAGCGATTGGCGATCGCGCTTAGTGGTCGGTAGAGCGCGGGACGCAGGCCAGCGATCGGATCGGGCAGTGGATAATTGAAATACTTGTATTCACCGCGGCCGAAGCCGTGGCGGCCCATGACGATGCGGCTGCGGAAACGGCTGTCGTCGGGATAGAGCGATGCGAGGTGACGGCACTCATCGGCGGTGAGCAGCTTCTCGAATACCGCGCAGCCCTGGGCGTCGAGATCGGTAGAGATACGCTGCCAGTCGATGGCATCGACGCGCGCCTGCGCGAGGTCGCCGCGCTCGGCGCTCTTCTTCGCCAGTGAAACCATGTCATCGCCTCCGTCATCCGGCCGCGATCACGTTGTCATGGCCTGTTGGCCATTTTGGGGAGATGGATGGGTGAAGCCACCCGATTTCTGGATGCCTAACCTCTCCCCGCTCTTTGCGGGGAGAGGTCGCCGCGTCTTCGCGGCGGGTGAGGGGCATAGCAGCAGCGACGAGGGAAATTCCGAACCATCGGATCGAAGAATGAGAGACCCGCGAAACCGAGATCGTCGTTGGCAGTAGCGAAGGCCCCTCACCCCGCCCTCTCCCCGCAAGTGCGGGGCGAGGGAGCGATGGGCCGGCGCGTGACTTTACCCCACCACCGGCAATGTCTTCACATCATAGCCATGGCTGATCTTGCGCTTCAGCACCGGATCCTCGATCTCGTAGTCGAAGCGGTCGGCCGGGCGGATGCCGCCCTTGGCGGCGAAGGTGCCGCCGAACATAGCGGTGCCGTCAGGCAGCTTGTCGCTGTCAAAGCCCTTCTTGATCAGTTCGGCCACTGGCAGCATGCCGCTCAGCAGGCCCTCCTGATACAGCACCTTCTCGCCCTTGATGGTCGCCCAGGAGCGCAGAATGATCTGGTCCCAATGGGGAAGCAGTTCGGACAGTTCCCACACCACCGGCGCGATCGGCTTGTCGCACATCTGCTTCGACACGGTGATGTTGTAGGTCTCGACCTTGCGGTCGGTGTGGTCGGAGCCGACACCGACATAGGTCTTGCCGCCTGATGCGATCAGGCAGAACTCGACTTCGCCCGACGAATTCTCGTCGGTGCATTCGATCATGCCATCGGTGGTGAAGCGGCGCGCCGAGCAGCGATAGTAGATCGGCGTCGAGGCCGGCGGCGCGATGCCGAGCGCCTCGAGTTCCTTGATGTGATGATCGCGCGCGACGGGATCGCGGCCGGTCCAGCCGGCGATGACGCCCTGGGTGATCTTGAGCGTCAGCGGCGTCTTGGTGCCTTTTGCGTCCAGCGTGAACGCGATCTCGGTGGTCATGCGTGTATCCTTAGGTTTCAGAAATTAACCGCGAACGGTGGTTTCAATGCCCGCGGCGAGTTCGAAGATGCGACGGTCGGAACCGCCGGCGGCTGCCAGCATCAACCCGACAGGCGCTTCATCCTTGGCGTGGATCGGCAGCGAGATGGCGCAGCCGTCGATCATGTTGATCAGCGTGCAATTGCGCAGCGCCATCAGGTTCTGCTTCGAGAACACCTTGTCGTCGGCCATGTCGGCAATCGACGGCGGCGTGATCGCGCAGGTCGGCAGCACCAGCGCATCGTAAGGCGCGATGCGCTTCTCGGTGCGTGCGATCAGCGAACGACGCATCGGCAGCAGGTCGAGATAGTCGGCGGCGTTCTGGGTCTCGCCGCGCTGGATGCGCAGCGCGACTCTGGGATCATAGACGTCGCCCTTGCTGGCCAGCAGATAGCGATGCCAGGCATAGCTCTCCGCAGCGGTGAAGCCGCCCTTGGTGCTCATCGGCGCGATGTCGTTGAACTCAGGCACCTCGATGCGCTCGATGATCGCGCCCTTGTCGGCCAGCTTCTTCAGCGCGCGCTCGAAGGCCGATGCCACGACAGGATCGAGGTCGTCCATCGCCAGCGTGGTCGGCACCGCGAGGCGCATGCCCTTGATCGGGCGCGGCGTGAGTTCAAATTCCGGCTCGCCGGCAAGCACCGCATCCATCGCCGCGCAGCAGGCGACCGAGCGTGCGAGTGGACCGATGCTATCGAGCGTGAAGGACAGCGGCACCGCGCCGTCGAGCGGCACGCGGCGCTGGGTTGGCTTGTAGCCAACGATGCCGTTGAAGGCTGCGGGAATGCGGCAGGAACCGCCGGTGTCGGTGCCCAGTGCCGCATGCGCCATGCCGTCGAGGACGGAGACGCCGGCGCCCGAGGACGATCCGCCCGGCACATGGCCGACCTCGCGCTTCCACGCGCCCTTGGGTGTGCCGTAATGCGGATTGGTGCCAATACCTGAATAGGCGAATTCGACCATGTTGGTGCGGCCGATCACCACGAAGCCGGCGCGGCGCAGGCGTGCGACGGTCGGAGCATCGGCATCGGCCGGCGCGGAATCTTCCAGCGCGCGCGAACCGGCGCGGGTCACCTGGCCCTTGATGTCGAACAGGTCCTTGATCGAGACCGGAATGCCGGCATAGCGCGACGGCGCGGCATTGGCCTTGCGCAGCGCGTCCATGGCATCGGCGGCGGCGAGTGCCGCATCCTTGTCGACGTGAATGAAGGTCCGCTCGCCCTCGCCGTTCGGATCGGCGATTTTGGCCAGACAGGCTTCGACCAGTTTGCGGGAGGTGGTGCGGCCAGCAGCGAGATCGGCGGCCAGGCTGGCGAGGGTCGGGGCGGTCTGGTGGAAGTCGTTGCTCATGGTCGCGGCATCCTGTGTGTCTTGCCGGACCCGCAAGTGGTCACGGCGCCCGGTCGGTATCGCCGAAAGTATCGTCAATTTCCAGATCGAGCAGCGCGGAGCTGAGCGATTTGCCATGCGCATCGAGCGCGAGCGATCGCGTCACCCCGCCGCCAAGCGCCTGATCCATGACGAAATTCAAGGCCGCCAGATTGGGCAGTTCATAGCGGACCACCTCGCCCGCGACGATGCCCGCAAACAGGGCCTTCACGCGCGCGGCGGTCACCTGCGATACTATCAACGGATATAGCTTTGCGTCAAAGGCAATTACCGAGATGTTGGAAATGTTGCCTTTGTCACCTGTGCGGGAATGGGCGATCTCGCGCAGCTTCACGTCATGCTCCCTGAACCATCCATACCAACCTACCCTGCCTGGTTGCAGCGGGACAAGCCTCGCACGTTTCCCACCCCGAATTCCACGGCGCCCCGCAGTCAGCAGATACGGCCATGCAGCCCGCGCGCTGGACCGATGACGGTGGAATGTGGAATGTCCATCGCGAAGACAACGAGCGGGGTCCAATCCCCGCCCAAGACGTCGATTAAGACATCGATCAAGGCACCGACAAAGGGAGAGAAGACGAGACATGGCTGAACCAGCGCGCGCGCGGCCGAAACCGACACCGGAAACCCAGCATTACTGGGACGGCGCAAAAGCCGGCGAATTGCGCCTGCAGCGCTGCGACGATTGCAGCAATGTCTATTTTCCGCCGCGGCCATTCTGCCCCGGCTGCGCCTCGCGCAAGGTCTCGGTGTTCAAGGCCTCGGGCAAGGGTTTCCTCTACAGCTATGTCATCAATCACCGGCCTGCCGCGCCGGGCTTCACGCCGCCTTATGCGATTGCCGTGGTCGAACTCGAGGAAGGCCCGCGGCTGATGAGCAACATCATCGACTGTCCGCAGACGCCCGAGGCACTCGTGCTCGACATGAAGCTCGAAGTCGCGTTCGAGAAGGTCGACGAGACGCTCACCCTCCCCGTATTCCGTCCGGCGAAGGGCTGAGATCATGCGCAGAAACGCAGTCGCCGTTGTCGGCGCAGCCGAGACCACCGAGCTCGGCGTCATCCCGAACATGTCGCAGATCCAGCTTCACGCGGATGCGGCACTCAACGCCATCAAGGATGCCGGGCTGAAACTGTCCAACATCGACGGCATCGCCACTGCCGTGGAAACGCCGCAGCAGCTCGCGCATTATCTCGGCATCACGCCGACCTGGGTCGACGGAACCTCCGTTGGCGGCTGTTCCTTCATGCTGCATGTTCGCCATGCGGCCGCAGCGATCGAGGCGGGTCTGTGCAAGACCGTGCTGATCACGCATGCAGAATCCGGCAAGTCGATGATCGGCAAACTGCCGCGCTCGATTCCCGCGGACAGCCTGCAAGGCCAGTTCGAGGCGCCATACGGCGTCTACGGCCCGCCCAGCATGTTCCCGATCCCGGTGCTGCGCTACATGAAGACCCATGGCATCACCCACGAGCAGATCGCATCGGTGGCCGTGTTCCAGCGCGAATGGGCCGCGAAGAATCCACGCGCGATGATGAAGGCGCCGATCACGGTCGAGGATGTGCTGAACTCGAAGATGATCGCCTATCCGTTCCGCATCCTGCAATGCTGCCTCGTCACCGATGGCGGCGGCGCGCTGATCCTGACGTCGGCTGATCGCGCCAAGGATTTCCCGAACAAGCCGGTCTATATTCTGGGCACCGGCGAGAGCGTGGAGACACCGATGGTCAGCCAGATGGAAACGTTCAACTCGTCGCGCGCGTTTCGCGTGGCCGGACCGACTGCGTTCCAGGAAGCCGGTATCACGCATAAGGACGTCGATCACCTGATGATCTACGACGCCTTCGCGCATCTGCCGCTGTATGGTTTGGGCGACCTCGGCTTCATGCCGCATGAGGAAACCGGCAAGTTCATCGCCGACGGCAACACCCGCCCCGGCGGCAAGCTGCCGATGAACACCAATGGCGGCGGCCTCAGCTATATGCATTCCGGCATGTACGGCATGTATGCGCTACAGGAGAGCGTGCGACAAATGCGCGGCATCGCGCCGGCGCAGGTTCATGGCGCGAAGATCTCCGTGTGCCACGGCGTCGGCGGTATGTTCGCCGCGTCGGGCACGGTGATTTTCACGAACGAAAGATAACTGTCATTCCGGGGCGCGAGCGCCACTTGGCGGTCGCGAACCCGGAATCTCGACCTGGGAGTCTCCGACAGCGCCAAGCCATTTCGGGATTCCGGGTTCGCCCGCGGCTGACGCCGCGTTCGCCCCGGAATGACGAGCTCAAACAATACAACCACCACCAAGAGGAACCACCACATGGCATCTACCAAATCACTCGACGGCAAGGTCATTGTCGTCACCGGCGCGGGTCGCGGCATCGGCCGCGGCATTGCGATGCTCTGCGCCGCTGAAGGCGCCAAGGTTGTCGTCAACGATCCCGGCGTCGGCACCGACGGTTCGGGCGGCGACGGCGCGGCACCAGCCGAGCAGGTGGTCGAGGAAATCACCAAGGCCGGCGGCACCGCCGTTGCCAATTTCGAGTCGGTCGCCGAAGCGATCCCGGCCAGCAAGATCATCAAGCAGGCCGTGGACACCTACGGCAAGATCGACGGCGTGGTGAACAATGCCGGCATCCTGCGCGACGCGATCTTCCACAAGATGTCGATCGATGCCTTCGAGATGGTGATCAAGGTCCATCTGATGGGCTCGTTCTACACCTCGCATGCCGCCGCGCGTTACTTCCGCGAACAGAACTCCGGCTCGTTCGTGCACTTCACCTCGACCTCGGGCCTCATTGGCAATTTCGGCCAGGCCAATTATTCGGCCGCCAAGCTCGGCATCGTCGGCCTGTCGAAGTCGATCGCGCTCGACATGGGCCGCTTCGGCGTCAATTCGAACTGCGTGTCGCCTTTCGCCTGGAGCCGCATGATCGGCAGCATCCCGACCGAGACCGAAGCCGAGAAGGCCCGCGTCGAACGGATCCAGCGCATGGGTCCGGAAAAGATCGCACCGCTTGTCGCCTATCTGCTCTCGGACGCCGGCAAGGACGTCACCGGGCAGATCTTCGCCGCGCGCATGAACGAGATCTTCCTGATGGGCCAGTCGCGTCCGCTGCGCTCGGTCCATCGCGACGAAGGCTGGACCCCGCAGACCCTCGCCGAGCACGGCATGCCGGCGCTGAAGCCGTCCTTCTACAAGCTCGACCGTTCGGCTGACATCTTCAGCTGGGATCCGGTCTGACACTTCCACTCTCCGTCATGGCCGGGCTTGTCCCGGCCATCCACGGCTTTCTGTGCTTGCGGCCAAGACGTGGATGCCCGGGACAAGCCCGGGCATGACGTGGAGAGGTTCGCGCCCTCTTGCCGCCGACGCAGCGACCATCTTCACAACCCTGAATTTAAAACGAAACAATATTGCTCAAATAGCCATGCATATCGGTCTTATCTGACCTGATATCGCGCAAATTTCGTCATAAAGAATTCAAACGCCGGCCGGCTTCGGCTATGTCACCAGCAATCAACGGGTTTGACGTCGCGCATCTGCGGACGAAACCGCATTTGCTGGACGAACATCATGACAGATCACGCGGGCGCGATGCCCTCCGCGGCCATGCCGCATTCCAAGCCGCTGAATTCTCCCGCCCGCGTTCTGCTGGCGAGCCTGATCGGCACCACAATCGAGTTCTTCGACTTCTATGTTTACGCCACCGCCGCGGTGCTGGTGTTTCCGAAACTGTTCTTCCCGGCCGGCAATGACACCGCCGCGCTGCTGGCGTCCTTCGCCGTGTTCTCCATCGCGTTCTTTGCGCGTCCGTTCGGCGCTGTCGTGTTCGGCCATTTCGGCGATCGCATCGGCCGCAAGACCACACTGGTCGCGGCACTGCTGACCATGGGCATTTCGACCGTGCTGATCGGCCTGCTGCCGACGCATGCGCAGATCGGCCTCGCCGCACCGCTGCTGCTGGTGCTGTGCCGTTTCGGTCAGGGTTTCGGCCTCGGCGGTGAATGGGGTGGCGCGGTGCTGCTCGCCACCGAGAACGCGCCGGAAGGCAAGCGCAACTGGTACGCCATGTTCCCGCAGCTCGGCGCGCCGCTCGGCCTGTTCCTGTCGTCGGGCACGTTCTTCATCCTGCTGCATTTCGTCTCGCCGGAAACCTTCCTGAGCTGGGCGTGGCGCGTGCCGTTCCTCGCCTCCATCGTGCTGATCGCCATCGGATTGTGGGTGCGCCTGTCGATCACCGAGACACCGGAATTCCAGAAGGCCATCGACAAGGCCGAGCGCGTCGCCGTGCCCGGCATGGAACTGCTGCGCAAGCACAAGCGCAGCCTCGTGCTCGGCACGCTGGTCGGCCTGATGACCTTCGTATTCTTCTATGTCTGCACGGCCTATCTCTTGTCCTACAATGTCGGCGTCGTGAAGATGACGTTGCTCGATGCGCTCAAGGTGCAGATCGCCGGCGCCGTCGCTTTCGGCACCACCAATATCCTGGCCGGCCTGCTTGCCGACAAGATCGGCCGCCGCACGCTGCTGATCGCGAACTGCCTGATGGTGATCGTGTTCTCGTTCTTCCTGGCACCGCTGCTGTCTGGCGGCGTGGCGGGCATCTATGCCTTTGCGCTGATCGGTCTGGCGATCTTCGGCATCAATTACGGCCTGATCGGCGCCGCACTCGCGGCACCGTTCCCGACCGCGGTGCGCTATACCGGCTCGTCGATGACGTTCAATCTGGCGAGCATCTTCGGTGCCTCGCTGGCGCCCTATATCGCCACCTGGCTGCAGGCGAACTACGGTCTCGCTTACATCGGCTATTACGTGCTGGCCGCTGCGACGATCACGCTCATCGCGATCTTCGTTTCGGACAAGCACGAGGTTTGAGCGCGCCTGCATGACGAACTCGAAGGGGCAGCGCCGGCGCTGCCCCTTTTTGTTTGTCAGTTCGACGCCTGATGCCGCTTGAGTTCACTGCGCGCGGCATCACGCTCGAACTCGCCATCGCCCCGGCACACTTCGGCGGCCTGTTTCAGATAGGGTAGCGCCTCCTGCGGCTTGCGCTTCACCATCAGATACTGGCCGAGATAGAACGACACGCCGCAGTCGCGGAAATCGTCCTCCAGCCGCATGTCCTTTGTCGCGGCCAGCATCTCGTCGCGCGTCATCTGGCCGAGATAGACCGCCACCATCGGCCATGGCCAGCCCTTCCGATCGAGCGCGTCGGTATTGCGCTTCAGCTCGCCCATATCGTAGTCGCCGCTGCGCGCCCGCGCGATGTAGCGCAGCAGTTTGGCGAGATCATATTCGGGCGTCTTCGCCACCACGTCGCCGAAATCGGCAGCGGCTTCCGCGAAATGCCCGGTGATGAAATGGGCGTGGGCGCGCCGGTTGCGGATGGTCGGATCATTCGGCGTCAGCTTCAGCGCGGCGTCATAGTCCGGGATCGCGCTGGCAAAATCGCCCTTGCGCGAAAAGGCGATGCCGCGATCGACATAGGAATGCACGTCGTCCGGCTTGGCCGCGATGGCTGCGCCGAGATCCTCAATCGCGCCGTCATTGTCGCCGCGATCCAGCCGGAGTTCGGCGCGGCTGAGATGAAGAAATCTATCGCCGGGCTTGAGCTGCACCGCCGCGTTGAAGTCGGCCATGGCCTTGTCGAATTCCTTCTTCATGAAATAGGCGCCCCCGCGAAATGCCAGCGCCAGGAAATCTCCGGGTTCGAGGCGGATCGCTGCCGAGAAATCCGCGATGCCACCGTCGACATCGGACAAGTTTTTGCGCAGCAATCCGCGCCCGCGATAGTAGTGCGGCATGTCCGGCTTGAGACGAATGGCTTCGTCGTAATCTGCGCGCGCATGGGTGACGTCACCCTTGGATTCATAGGCACTCGCGCGCGTGGCATAGGCAAAGGCATAGAGTGGATCGAGCGCAATCGCCTTGCTGGAATCCGCGATCACGGCATCGAAATCATTCAGCCGGTCATGGACCAAAGCGCGCGCGCCATAGGCATAAGCGTAATCCGGCTTCAATGAGATGAAGGCTGTGAAATCGGCGCGCGCCGCCTCCATATGGCCGAGTTCGAAGTTCCCGATGGCACGAAGGCGAAGTGCTTCGGCGCGCTCGGCATCCGTTGCGCCGGGACGATCGATGATATCGCTACAGCCAGCGATCATCCGCTGATCCATCGGTGGGCGACATCCGTTATCTGCATGCGCTGACAATGACGTGATGAACAGCAATGCTGCAGAAGTGACTGCAACGCGCATGTGACAGTAAAACGACGGCATGGGAACCACATATCAGCATGAGAGATTTGGCCATTGGTCGTGCGGAACTAAACGTTCACTGCGATGCGGCGCGCCTTTATGCAATGCCATGACCGCGCGGCAGCATCGAATTGTGTAGCATCCACGCCGCAACGGTATTTAAATCCCGGGCAATAACTGGAGCAAACCAGACAAGCCGGGAGGACGACGATGCCAACTCAGCTCGAAACTCACGATGCTGTTCCATCCAACCTTGCGCAAACGAACACACTCAATCGCAGACATATTCTTGGCAGCGCTGCTGCACTGGCGGCGACCACGCTGATCGCGCCAGATGCACTCGCGCGCAACTTCGGTCGCGGCGCGGAACCGCAGCGCTATCCCGATCCCGATATCGTCGCCATCGATCCCAAGCGTTTCCAGGCGAAAGTCGGCAACACCGTCATCAAGCGGCTCTATACCGGCTGCCTGTGGGCGGAGGGACCGGCGTGGAATGCGCAGGGTCAGTATCTGATCTGGAGCGATATCCCGGCCAATCGCCAGTTGCGCTATCTCGACGATGACGGCCACATCTCCGAGCGCTTCCGCTATCCATCCGAGGAGAGCAACGGGAATTCGTTCGACACCGAGGGCCGCCAGCTCAGCGCGCAGCGCACGCGCCTCGTCCGCTTCGAGCATAATGGCAACGTGACGACGCTCGCCGAACAGGCAAACGGCAAACCGCTGAACGGACCGAACGACATGGTGGTCAATCCGATCGACAAGGCGATCTGGTTCACCGATCCCGGCTACGGCGCGATCAATCTCTATGAAGGGCAACGCGCGGCGCCGGGCGTCACGCAGCCGCACCAGAAGGAAGCGGTGTATCGCATCGATCCCACGAACGGCCAGATCGCCAAGGTCGCCGACGATCCCTTCAAGCCGAATGGTTTGGCGTTCAGCCCGGACTACAAGAAGCTCTATGTCTGCGACACCGGCATCACGCATTATCCCAATGCCAAGAATGTCGTGTGGCAGTATGACGTCGACGGCGGCAAGCTCTCGAATGGCAAGCCGCTGATCGACATGACGCTGGACGGCAAGTCCGGATTCCCCGACGGACTACGCGTCGATACCGAAGGCAATATCTGGGTGGGCGCCGGCTGGGTCGGTGAAGGCTATGACGGCGTGCAGATCTTCGCGCCTGACGGTGCGCGCATCGGCCAGATCAAGCTGCCGGAAACCTGCGCCAATGTCTGCTTCGGCGGCAAGAAGCGCAACCGGCTGTTCATGACCGCGAGCCAGTCACTCTATGCGGTCTATGTGGAAACGCAGGGCGCGCATTTTTGTTGAGGGGGCTCTCGTAGCCGCACACAGACCTATCAGCCGTCGTGGCCGGGCTTGTCCCGGCCATCCACGTCTTCCTGCTGATTTGACCAAGGCGTGGATGCCCGGGACAAGCCCGGGCATGACGCGGGGATGGTAAGAGCGCCGCCGTAGCGCTCCCTACCCGCTATTCCGCAACCCCGCCGAGATGCCGTTGATGGTCAGCTGAATCCCGCGCAGCACCTGCTCGTCCGGATTGTTCGCGCGGTGCTCCTTGAGCAGTTCGACCTGCACATGGTTGAGCGGATCGAGATACGGGAAGCGGTTACGGATCGAGCGGTCGAGCAGCGGATTGCCCTGCAGCAACCGCTCCTGCTCCATAATGTCGAGCAGCGTCTCGATGGCGAGATGCCATTCGCGGCGGATACGGCCGAAGATGGTTTCGCGGAGTTTCTCGTCGGCGACAAGCTCAGCATAGCGCGAGGCGATGGCAATGGAGCTCTTGGCCAGCACCATGTCCATGTTCGACAGCAGCGTGCGAAAGAACGGCCATTCGCGGTGCATCTCCTGCAGGAAGGCCATGCCCTTGTCGGGATGGTTGACGAGCCACGCCTCGATGGCGCTGCCGAAGCCGTACCAGCCCGGCAGCATCAACCGGCATTGCGCCCATGAGAACACCCAGGGGATGGCACGGAGATCCTCGATGGCGCGGGTCTTCTTGCGCGACGCCGGACGGCTGCCGATGTTCAGCGTCGAGATCTCGTTGATAACGGTGGATTCCCAGAAGTAATCGACGAAGCCCTCGGTCTCGTAGACGAGCCCGCGATAGGCCTTGAAGGCGAGTTCGGAAATCTCTTCCATCGCGTCGAGATATTCGCGCCGCGGCGCCGAGTGCTTCGGCGCCAGCAGGCTCGCCTCCAGCGTCGCGGCGGCGAGGATTTCCAGATTATTGCGGCCGACCTCGGCGTTGGAATATTTGCTTGAGATGATCTCGCCCTGTTCGGTGATGCGGATCTGGCCATCCACCGCGCCGCCGGGCTGGGCCAGGATCGCATCATGGCTCGGGCCGCCGCCGCGACCGACCGAGCCGCCGCGGCCGTGGAACAGCCGCAGACGAATGTGATGCCGTTCGAACACTTCGATCAGGTCGATCTCGGCCTTATACAATTCCCAGCCCGAGGTAACGAAACCGCCATCCTTGTTGCTGTCGGAATAGCCGAGCATGACTTCCTGCACCGCACCGCGGCTGTCGACCAGCTTGCGATAGTCGTGCAGCGAGAACATCCGGTCCATGATCCCGGCGGAGGCCTGCAGATCCTCGATGGTCTCGAACAGCGGCACGATATTGATGCCGCTGCGACCGGAGCAATCCACCAGCCCGACTTCCTTCAGCAGCACCGCGACTTCGAGCATGTCGGAGACGCCCTTGCACATGGAGATGATGCATTGGGGGATCGCGGCTGCGCCGAATTTCGCATGGACCTGCGCCGCCATACGAAACAGCGCGAGTTCACCCAGCGTCTCCTCGCTATATTTGACGAACAGCGAACCGAGCGGCCGCGCGTTCTTCAATTCATTCGTCAATAGCGCGATGCGCGCCTCCTCGCCGAGCGCGAGATAGGATTTGCCCGGCATCGCGGCATCGATCAGCTCGGCGACAGTGCGTTCATGCACGGCCGAATTCTGCCGGATATCGAGGCTGGCGAGATAGAAGCCGAAACAATCCACCGCGCGGCGCAGCTGCCGCAGCCGGCCGCGGGCGATGACTGCGGAATTATCCGCGATCAGCGAGCGATCGAGCACATCGAGATCGGCCTTGAACTCGGCCGCCGATGCATAAGGCGGCGCATCGCCCACGGCGGCGCGGCGGTTCGGCAGTTCGAGCGCATGCGCCGTCGCCGCCATCCGCGCATAGACGCCGGAGATCGCCAGACGATAGGGCTCACCGGCACGATGCGGCGATGGATCGGGCGAGCGCTCGGCCAATGCGCGCAGCTCATCGGAGACATCGGCGAGATGCGCCGCCATCGACAATTCCGCGCCCAGCGCGTGGAGTTCGTCGAGATAGAAGCTGAAGGCGCGCCTGCTCTGCAGCATGATGGTGCCGCGCATTACATCCGCCGTAACGAACGGATTGCCGTCGCGGTCGCCGCCGATCCAGCTTCCCATGCGCAGGAATGAGCCGAGTTCGGCAGCGCCGCCCTGCGCGCGTAGGCTGTCCTCCAGCGCGCAATGCAGCCGCGGCACTTCGCGCAAAAACGTATAGTCGTAGAACGACAATCCGTTGGTGACCTCGTCGAGCACCGTGAGCTTGCTCCGGCGCAGCAGATTGGTCTGCCACAGCGTCACCACCGCGCGGCGCAATTGCTCCTCGGAGGCTTCGGTCTCTTCAGCGGTGAGCTGCATGCGCTCGCGCCGGTCCAGCAGCGCCGCGATTTCCATTTCGCGGTCGATGGTGCTCTTGCGGCGCACTTCCGTGGGATGCGCGGTCAGCACCGGCGAGATCAGCGCCTGTCCGAAGAACTTGCTGAGCAGCGCCGCATCGATGCCGGCCTCGCGCGCGCGCTTCACCGCATGGGCCAGCGTGCCCGATGCGTTGGCCGCATTCGCGCGCTGCGCCCGCATGCGGCGGATATTGTTCTGGTCTTCGGCGATATTGGCGAGATGCGAAAAGTAGCTGTAGGCGCGAACGATGCGCACGGTCTCGGCGATCGACATGCCGTCGAGAATGGTTTCGAGCTCGCGCCGTGCCAGCTTGTCGTCGCCGCGGTGGAAGCGAACCGAGGTCTGGCGGATGTTCTCGACCAGGGCGAATACCGCCTCGCCTTCCTGATCCCGCACGGTGTCGCCAAGGATACGGCCGAGCAGCCGGATATCCTCGCGCAGCCGGGCATCGGCCTCCTGGGCCGCAATGTCGTCGCCGCGGGGGATAGCGGTTTCTTCGGTGGACAGAGGCAGGGACACAAGGACGCTCCAGGAAGTTGCCGGCGCCCCCATTTGGTCGCAAGTCATGCTGCGACGCAAGATCAAGTTGCAGCGCGCAGCCCTGTCCCGGAACTCAGCCTTGCGGCTTTACCTTGCCCAGGATCCGATCCGCCTCGACGCGCCAGTCCGCACTCCGCGCAAATTCCGGCGTGCCCTTCACGCCGAACAGCCCGTCATCGGCGAGATCGGCGACCCAGCCCTGACGCTCGGCCGTGCCTTCCGCCGACCACGGTGTCAGCCCGATCTCACGCACGGTCTCGGCGACCTCGCGGACTTCCTCGCTGCGGCGACGGCCGTGTTCGATGACACGCTGAAAGAAATAGGCGCCCTGCTTCTCCCAGTCGATGCTCGGAAACGTCTCGACCAGCGAGGCGATCACGGCATCCTCGACGCCATAGGCGCGTGCCGTGGTGAAGCTCTCGATCACCATGGCCTCGAGGCCCTTGATCATGATGCTGCGGCACATCTTGGTGGCCGAGGCGACGCCAAGCTTGTCGCTGGCGACTTTCGCATCGAAGCCGATGGCATTGAGCAGCGGCGCGAGATCCCGCGCGCCTGATCCGCCGAGCAGCAGCGGCACCTTGATACGGTATGGCGGGATCGAGGTCATGACCGCACCCTCGACATAGCGGCCACCGCCACCGTCGATCAGCGCCGCGGCGCGCTGCTTGGCGCCGGGCGATGCGGAGTTGAAATCGAGAAACCACACCTGCGGCTTCAGACCGGGCACACAGGCCTGCGCCGCCGGTACGGTCTGGCTTGCGGTCACCGCACAGACGATGAAATCCGCGCGCGAGGCCAGATCGGCATGGGAGGATGCGAGCGTGACGCCGTGCGTCCCGGCATGGTCGCGCAACGACGCAGCATCCTTGCCATCGAGTTTGAGATCATAGGCGCTGACGCGGATATCCTGCTTCCGCAGGTCTTCGGCGAGAATGCGCCCGACTTCGCCATAGCCGATCAGGCCGACGTGCCACTGGTTCGAACGTTCAGTCATATTGCTTACTGGACCTTGATGTTTGCCGCCTTCAGCACCGGCCCCCATTTGTCCGCTTCGGCATGCATGAACTTGTCGAAATCTGCGGGCGAGGAACCGACCGGCGTGGCATCGATCTTCTTCAGCGCCGCCAGCACCACCGGATCCTTCAAGGCCGTCACCAGATCCGCATGGATCTTCGCCACGACATCGGCCGGCATGCCCGCAGGCCCGAGGAAGCCCCACCACACCGCCGTATCATAACCGGCGACGCCGGATTCGGCGACCGTCGGCACGTTGGGCAGCGCCGCCGAGCGCGTCGCTGTCGTCACCGCCATGGCACGCACCGCGCCGCCTTCGAGCTGGCCGACGATCTCGGGCAGCGGATTGATGCTCATGGGAATGTCGCCCGCAATGACGGCGGTCAGTGCCGGCGCGCCACCCTTGTAGGGGATCGAAACGATCTTCGTGCCGGCCATGTGGTTCAGCAATTCCCCGGCGAGATGTGCCGAGGTGCCATTGCCGGACATGCCATAGGACAGCGCGTCCGGCTTGGCTTTCGCCTGCGCCAGCAATTCCTGCAGGTTCTTTGCCGGATTGTCCTTCGACACCACGATGGCCAGCGGCGAATAGGCGACTTCGCTGATCGCCGTGAAATCCTTGAACGTGTCGTAAGGCAGTTTCGGATAGAAGAACTGATTGAGCGGATGGCCCGAGGCGACGAGGATCAGCGTGTATCCGTCGGGCGCCGACTTCACGAGGGCCTGCGAGGCAATGATGCCGCCGGCGCCCGGACGGTTGTCCACGACGGGCTGCTGGCCCCAGGTCTTTGACAGCGATTGCGCAAAGGTCCGCGCCAGCACATCGACCGCGCCGCCTGCCGCATAAGGCACGAGGATCGTCACCTGTTTGTTGGGAAACGTCTGGGCGTGCAGCGACGGACTGGTGAAAGACAGCAATGCAGCCGCCGTGGCGATGGCCAGTTTCATGGGTGCAGGCAAAGACACGGGCATGAGCGGTCGTCCCTCTTGTAATATTGCGCAACAATCTCGTGTCGTTGCTACTTGATGGTGCTACCTGGCTGTGGTCGCAGCACGCAGCCCGGATCGTGCGATGGCCGCATCGACCAGTCCCTGCGCTTTCACATCCTCGGTGAATTTGCGGACAAATGCCATCCCCTCGTCGCGCCCCTTGGGGATCGCGATGGCATGCCGCTCGACGCCCCAGCGGCCATCGAGCACCTTCGCGCCCGGCGCCTGTTCGGCGAGTTCGAACAGTGTCGCCTTGTTGGTGGCGAACACATCGATGCTGCCAGCCATCAGCAGGCCGGGCGCGAGCCTGATCGCCGGCACGCGAACGACCTCGGCATTCTTCAAATCGCGCGACAGAACCGCATCGGATGAACTTCCGGCGGTGACGCCGACATGAACGCCTTTGACATCGACATCATCAGGCCCCGCAACCCTGGAATCCTTCGCGACGAGATAGCCGAGATCGCTTTCCAGATAAGACGGGCCGAAATCCATGTCCTTGGCGCGCGCAGCCGACGCATTGGTGAAGGCGGCATCGACAGCGCCCGACTTCACCGCTTCGAGAACCTCGGCGTTCTTCGAAAACACCACCGGCTCATAGGGCACACCCAATTGCCGCGCGAATTCCTTGCCGAGATCGTAACCGACGCCGCGCGGGCCTTCGGATGCAGATTCGAGAATGGATGTCGGCGTGCCCGGATAGAGACCGACACGCAGCTTGCCGGTTGGTGCGAGGATCTGCTTCGGCTCGAGATCGGCGGCAACTACAGGACCGGCAAACGCTGCCAACAGAGCGATCGCCGCGATCTGCGCGGCAAGTTTGTTTCCAACCGTTGCCGCGCGCATCGCCAATCTCCTAGATGGTCCGTCCCGCTTTTGCCCAATAGGGATCGCGCAGCCGGCGCTTGAAGATCTTGCCGGAGTCTTCGCGCGGCAGAGTGCTCTGGATTTCCATCTGCTTCGGCACCTTGTAGTCGGCCAATGCCTTCTTGAGGTCCGCACGCACCAATGCAAGGTCCAGCACCACACCCGGCTGAGGCTCGATCACCGCCATCAGCGACTCGCCGAACTCCTCGTCGGGAATACCGAACACGGCGCAGTCATGCACACCGGGCACGGCATGCAGTGCGGCTTCGATTTCGGCTGGATAGATGTTGACGCCGCCGGAGATCACCATGTCGCGCTTGCGATCGCAGATGAAGACATAGCCGTCGGCATCGAGATAGCCGACATCGCCCGAGGTGATGAAACCGTCGCGATCGATCTCGGCGCGCTTTTCCGGCTTGTTGTGATAGGTAAAATCCGGATTTCCGGCGATGCGTGAATAGATCTCGCCAATCTCGCCTTGCGGCAGGATCTCGCCATTATCGCCGAGGAAACGCAATTCAGCACCGGGGGCGATCTTGCCGACAGTCCCGGGCTTCTTTAGCGCATCTTCGGAATTGGCGAAGGTCACGGCGCCGGATTCGGTCGAGCCATAGAATTCGTAGATCACCGGGCCCCACCAGTCGATCATCGCGGTCTTCACGTCGGCCGGACACGGCGCCGCGGCGTGGATGATGTGGCGCAGCGACGACACGTCGTATTTCTTTCTGATGTCCTCGGGCAGCTTCATCAGGCGGATGAACATGGTCGGCACCATGAAGATGGTGTCGATCTTCTCGTCCTGCACCACGCGCAAAAATTCTTCGGGATCGAAGCGCGGCATCAGCACCAGTGCGCCGCCGAGCCGGCCGGCCCGCAATGCGAAGGCATTGGGGGCCGAGTGATAGAGCGGTCCAGGCAGCAAGGCGCGCGCGCCGGGCTTGAGGCCATAGACGCGTGCGCGCATCTGGTCGGCGGACGCAGCCTGTTCCGGCGTCGGCGCAAAGCGGCGCACGCCCTTCGGATGGCCTGTGGTGCCCGACGTGTAGATCATGTTGTGCGGCTGCGGCAGCGCAGGACCGTCATAGGGCGCCTGTTCGGTCAGCCAGCTTTCCAGATCGATGGCGCCGTCCGGCGTGCCGAGCCGGGCCGGATCGACCTTGTAGTTGGCGATGATCTCCGGCGGTGTCGGCACACTCAGCGATACGATGCCCTGCGGGATCGCATCGCGCAGTTGATGCAGCATATCGGCATGGGCAATCAGGACATTGCTGCCGGAATCCTTGATCACATAGGTGATCTCTTCCGGCTTGAAGTGCCAGTTCACCGGCACGCCGTAGGCGCCGAGCTGCGCCACCGCATAGGCCGCCTCGATAAATGCGATGTCGTTGCGCATCAGAATGCTGACGCTGTCACCCTGCTTGACGCCGAGCCGCGACAGCCCGCCAGCGATGCGGCTCGCCCGTTCGGTCAGTTCGGCAAAGCCGCGGCGGCGATCACCTGACATGACGCCTTGGAAGAGGGAGTTTGCAGACATGGATACGTTTCCGGATTTTTGTTTTTGGTTTTTACTCAGTCCCTCATGGTGAGGAGGCGCGCAGCGCCGTCTCGAACCATGAGTTGCAGCCGCTCCGTCGCCATCCTTCGAGACGCCCGCCTTTGGCGGGCTCCTCAGGATGAGGGCTGAATAGAGTGGCTTACGAGTCCACAAACTTCGGCGCGCGCTTCTCGATATTGGCGCGCACGGCTTCGGTCTGGTTGGGCCCACCCATCAGTCTCATCTGCTCGACGGATTCGGCGAGCAGTGCAGGACCGGGATCGACGGAGAGCTTGTTGAGCATGCGCTTGGCGGCACGGATTGCATCGGGGCTCTTGCCAGCGATCTCCCGCGCAACCGACAAAGCTTCGGCGCGCGGATCGTCGCAGATACGCGTGGCGAGGCCGTAGCTCAGTGCTTCCTGGGCCGAGAAGATGCGGCCGGTGTAAGTGAGGTCACGCAGGATATCGTCACGCACAAGGCTGGCGAGGATCGGCGTGCCGGCCATGTCGGGCACGAGGCCCCATTTGATTTCCATCACCGACATTCGCGTGTCGGGCGCGAGAAAGCGCATGTCGGCGCCAAGCGCGACCTGAAAGCCGCCGCCAAAGGCGACGCCATGCACTGCGGCGATCACCGGCACCGGCAGTTGGCGCCAGCCCCACACCGCCTGCTGGGAGTGATTGCAAGGACCGTGGGTGCGTAGCGCCAGATCGCGTTTCTGCGCGCCGCCAATACCGTCGCCGCCATTGTCGTTCATCGCGGCGAATCGTCCCATGTCGAGGCCGGCGCAGAAGGCGCGGCCTTCGCCGGACAGCACCACCGCGCGCAGGCCCTTCTCGTGGCTCAGCCGCTCGGCGGTATCGACCAATGCCGCGAACATCGCAGCATCCAGCGCATTCATCTTGTCCGCGCGGACCAGCCGAACATCGGCAACGCCGTCCGTCATGGACACAGAGATGCGATCTTCCATGGGAGGTTTCCTTCCTAGACTTGTTCTTATCGTCGCTTTACAGGAAAGCGTTGTCGGGATTTAGTCAATCAACTAATTAATCCGTCCGCATCCTCTTAAATCAGGTGGCTCCCATGTTCAATCAGCAGCTTCTCGCAGGCCGGAAAATCCTCGTTACAGGTGGCGGCACTGGCCTTGGCAAGTCGATGGCGGCGAAATTTCTCGAGCTCGGCGCCGAAGTGCATATCTGCGGTCGCCGCAAGGCTGTATGCGACGAGACCGCAACCGAGCTGATGGCGGAATTTGGCGGCAAGGTCACCAGCCACGGCGTCGACATCCGCGACGCCGCGGCGGTCGACGCGATGATCGACGGCATCTGGGCCGACGGCCCCCTCACCGACCTGATCAACAACGCCGCCGGAAATTTCATCTCGCGGACACAGGACCTGTCGGCGCGCGGCTTCGACGCAGTCGCCAACACGGTGATGCACGGCACGTTCTACATGACCCATGCCGTCGGCCGCCGCTGGATCGCCGACAAGGTGCCGGGCAATGTGGTGTCGATCACCGTGACCTGGGTGCGCAACGGCAGCCCCTATGTGGTGCCCTCCGCCATGAGCAAGTCCGCGATCCATGCCATGACCATGTCGCTCGCCACCGAATGGGGCCGCTACGGCATCCGCCTCAACACCATCGCGCCCGGCGAGATTCCCACCGAAGGCATGAGCAAGCGCATCAAGCCCGGCGACGAGGCCGGCGCACGCACCCGCGCATGGAATCCCATGGGCCGCGTCGGCAAGATGGAAGAGTTGCAGAACCTCGCGGTGTTCCTGATCTCCGGCGGCTGCGACTGGATCAGTGGCGAGACCATCGCCATGGACGGCGCGCAGGCGCTGGCCATGGGTGGCAACTTCTATCAGCTGCGCGAGTGGTCCGATACCGAGTGGATTCAGGCACGCGACAGCATCAAGGCGCAGAACGAAAAGGACAAGGCGCAGCGGGGGTAGTTGCTGGGCAATCGCAGTCGTTATTGTTCGTCATGGCCGGGCTTGTCCCGGCCATCCACGTCTTGGCGCAAGCAAGGAAGGCGTGGATACCCGGGACAAGCCCGGGCATGACGGAGTTTCAGGCACAGCTTTGTGCGCCACGTGGCAAGCTCATTACCACGTGGCAAGCCCATTACTATGAGAGGATGAGTGCGTGGCGATCAATGATCACGCCCGGCCTCGCGCAGCCGCTCACGGGCAACCCGCATCGCCTCGTCGTCGGATGCGACCACCGCCGAACTGATGCCGAATGCCTTCGTCGCCAGCGCCGACTGTGCTTCCACGAGAACGCGCGTAACGGCATTCGGCTCGACGGCGATAATGGCACGGCAAAGCAGCGCGAGCGCCGCCTTGTTGCGCTTCAGCCAAAGCCCCCTCGCTTTGCGATCTTCATGCGCCTCATCATGATGGTGACTGGCCATGATCATGACGAAAGGCTGCTTGCGGCCGATGAGATCGTCCATCTCGACCTCCCACTGCGCCGCACTTCCCGGCTGGATCTCATCATGCCGGACCCACACGATCGGGAACGCCGCAACATCGTGAATGAGAAAGGCTCCGTTATCGAGGCTCATCGTCGTCTCCTGACTGTTCGTTGACCTGCGTGCGGAGATAGACCCGGTCGCTCAAACGCGTTAACGGTATTCGGACGATAAATACTGCAAGCCGGCCACCTTAGATCGGCTCTTGATGCGCCAGTGCCCATGACATCTTTCACCGAGCGTATCGATGGTCCCGCCGCTGTGGCCGTCTGGGGCAGCGACGAGCCTGGCGATGAATTCCGGTTCGGCACGCGCGAACTCGACTGGCACCATCACCTGCGCGGTCAATTGTTCTGCATCGAAAGCGGATTGATCCGGGTTCACACCAAGTATGGTTCATGGCTGCTGCCGCCACAGCGCATCGGCTGGCTGCCGCCCCGCCTCGAGCACAAGGTAACCATGAGCGGCGTGCTCAGCGGCTGGGGCGTGTTGCTGACACCTGCTGCAAGCAAGACGCTGCCCGATCAGCCATGCGTGATGGGCGGTAGTGAATTGCTACGCGCTCTGGTGAGACGCGCCGCCGGCTGGACCAACGCCGACCGGCTGACGTCAGAACAGGGGCGCGTCGTCGCTGTTTTGCTCGACGAGATTCGACATGCGCAGCGGGAAGCGCTCCATCTCCCCATGCCCACCGACCTCAGGGCATTGCGGATCGCCAACACGCTTATCAAGCGACCAGACGATGCGCGGACACTGCAGGAACTGGCCGAAGCCGCCGGCCTCTCAGAGCGAACGGCGCGCCGTGTATTTGCCGCCGAAACCGGCATGAGTTTTATGCAGTGGCGGCAGCAGGCGCGTCTCACGCTGGCGCTGGAACGGCTGGCCGCCAATGAACCCGTCGCGGATGTGGCCGAAGCGCTCGGCTATGCCACGCCCAGTAACTTCATCGCCATGTTTCGACGCGCCTTCGGCGAGCCGCCAGCGCGTTATTTTGCCAGACAACGCAGGACACGCAGCTCGACCTGATCTGGACCAAACGATTTCATCGGCAGATCAGCCAAATGACTCCGCACAGCGCGTCGCCGCTCTCACCGCAGTGCAAAATCTTTCTCATCTTGTCAGCACAACCGGACGCCCTCACACTCTCCGCAACTAATAATAGTCGGAGGGAGGGAAATACATGTCCGTTACGGAAGCGGCCACGCTGGCCGATGTCATTCGCGTGCAGGCACAGACGCGTGGCGACAAGACTGCATTGGTGTTCGAGGGGCGCGACACCAGCTTCGCCAAGCTCGATCGCGATGCCAACCGGGTTGCCAACGGGCTCATCGCCCTTGGCGTCAAGCCGAACGAACGCATCGCCTATCTCGGCAAGAACAGCGACCTCTTCATCGAGCTTCTTGCCGGCGCGGTAAAGGCCAAGGTGGTGGCGGCGCCGGTGAACTGGCGCCTCGCCGGACCAGAGATCGCCTTCATCGTCGACGACGCGAAGGCACAGGTGCTGTTCGTCGGACCGGAATTCGTCGATCTCGTTCGCGGTCTGCAGCCGCAAATGCCGGGCGTGCGCATCGTCATGACCATGGAAGGCGGTGCATCGGAGTGGCAGGATTTCACGGCCTGGCGCGACGCACAGAGCGAGCGCGACCCGAACCTCGCAACGACCAAGGACGACGTCGCGATCCAGCTCTACACGTCGGGCACCACAGGAAAACCAAAAGGCGCGATGCTGTCGCACCAGAATTTCCTGTCACTGCTGCGCATCGGCGGCACCGACGCGAACCCGGACTGGAACGTTTGGACCGCCGACGATGTCTCGCTGGTGGCGATGCCGGTATTTCATATCGGCGGCGTCGGCTGGGCGGTGTTCGGGCTCTATCACGGCGCCAAGAGCGTGATCGCCAGGGAGTTCGACCCGAACAAGGTGCTCGATTTCTTCCGCGACTACGGCATCAGCAAACTGTTCCTGGTGCCGGCGGCGATGCAGTTCATCGTACGGCAACCGCGGGCGCGCGAGATGGATTTCAGCAAGCTGCGCTACATCATGTATGGCGCGTCGCCGATCCCGGCTGCATTGCTCAAGGAATGCATCAGCGTGTTCGGCTGTGGCTTCGTGCAGATGTACGGGATGACCGAGACCACCGGTACCATCGTGGTGCTGGCGCCGGAAGATCATGTCGAAGGACGCGACTGCATGCGCTCCGCCGGCAAGGCGCTGCCAGGAATCGAGATCGCCATTCTCGATGCCGACGGCAAGCCGCTGCCGACAGGTGAGGTCGGCGAGATCGCGACGCGCTCGGCGTCCAACATGGTGGGCTACTGGAACCTGCCGGACGCGACTGCGCGCACGCTGGATCGCGACAACTGGCTGCGCACCGGCGATGCCGGCTATCTCGACAAGGACGGCTTCCTGTACATCCACGATCGCATCAAGGACATGATCATTTCCGGCGGCGAGAACATCTATCCCGCCGAAGTCGAAAGCGCGATCTGCGATCATCCGGATGTGGCCGAGGTCGCCGTCATCGGTATTCCCGACGATACCTGGGGCGAAGCGGTGAAGGCCGTAGTGGTGCTGAAACCCGGCAAGGAGCTTAGCGTGACCGACCTGATGAAGTTCACGCGCGAGCGCATCGCGGGCTTCAAAGCGCCGAAGACGATCGACTTCATCGCTGCATTGCCACGCAATGCGTCGGGCAAGATCCTGCGACGACAATTGCGCGATCCGTATTGGGTCGGGAAAGAGCGGCAGGTGAACTGACAACCTGTTCTGCGGCCATCGGCGCCGGGTATATCGATACAGCGAATGCGAGGGACTTCGTCATCTCGCTACCGCGCGGCTGCTCCGGGATCATGCGATTGGCGATTTCAGCTAATTGTCTGACGGAGACGTTGAGCGTAGCGTCATGACGGTCAGCCGAACGGCTAATGAACCTCGTGTGTCAGTTGTAGAGGCGCAGGTCATGCGCGGCGAGATTCGTGACATCAATTCTGGCAGGGGCAAGGACCCTGCCGCCCCGCGCGCCGGATCGCCGCGTCGCCTTGCGGCGATCGTTGTGGGGGACATCTGCGGTTATAGCCGCCTCATGGAACTCGACGAGGAAGAAACGCATGCGCGCGTCAAGCGCATCGAGCGTGATCTCATCGAGCCAACCATTACCGAGCACGACGGCAAACTCGTCAAAACGACTGGCGATGGGTTCATTGCGATCTTCGACAGTCCGGTCGAAGCCGTTCGATGCGGCATCGTCATCCAGCAAAGCATGATCGGACGCAACGCGGCGCTGCCAAAGAATTCCTGGATCGAATATCGCATTGGCGTCAATCTGGGAGACGTGATCATCGAGCCTAACGATGTCTTCGGCGATGGCGTCAATATCGCTGCCCGCCTCGAGGGCATTGCCGACCCCGGCCAGGTGTACATCTCCGGTGGCATCTACGAGCAGATCAAGCACAAGCTCGTCTGCGGCTATGAGTCCCTTGGAGATCGCAAGATCAAGAACATTACCGACCCCGTGCGCGTTTACCGAGTGCTTCCTGATCCCGCGGCATTCAACAAGGTACGGAAGCGGCGCGAACTTGTTCTGATCGTTTCGTTCTGCGCCATCCTGCTGGCGATCGCAGGCGCCGGCGTCTGGTACATGAGGACTTATCCGCGCGCTGAAATCGGCAATCAGGCATCAGCTCCCGCAGCGCCGCCGCAAGAGACAGGGAATGCAGCCCCCCGATCAGCGCCCGCCGCCAAGCAAGCCCGGCCTGAACCTGCTCCGGTGGTCACGCCTGCCCCGCCCCCGCCGCCTGCACCACCAAAGCCTGTCATAGAGCCCGTCATGATCCCGCTCCCCGGCGGGACCTTCGCGATGGGCAGCAATGACGACATATCGGAAAAGCCGATACACCAGGTCACGATCAAGCCCTTCGCGATCAGCAAGTATCCGGTCTCGGTTCGTGAGTGGAACGCGTGCGCTGCTGCGAATGCATGCCCGTTCCTGGTGACAGGGCGGGACGACATTCCGGTCACCGATGTGAGCTGGACCGATGCCAAGCAGTTTGTCGCGTGGCTCGCAAAGGAAACGCAAAAAGCCTTCCGACTCCCGAGCGAAGCTGAATGGGAGTATGCCGCGCGTGGCGGCACGCAAACGAAATACTGGTGGGGCGATCAGCTCCAGCCCGGCATGGCCAATTGCAAGAACTGCACGGACGCCACCGCCGAACAGCCGCTCAAGCTCGGCAGCCTGAAGCCAAATCCATTCGGGCTCTACGATATGGGTGGCGGCGTCAATCAATGGACAGAGGATTGCTGGCACAAGAACTATCAGGGTGCCCCGCAGAATGGCGCACCATGGGTCGAGAACGACTGCGTCTCGCACGTCATTCGATCGGGCTCCTGGAAAAACGATGCGCGTTACGTCCGGCCCGCAAGCCGCGATAGCTACGACACCAATGTGCGATATCCGACCCATGGCTTCCGGATTGCCATTTCGTCCTGAGACCGCCCCGAACGAAAGGATGCGTCATGAGGATCACCGGACTCGTCGTGTTGTCCGCCATGCTGTCAATGACGCCCGTTGCAGTCCATGCGCAAGGAAAGCCCGCACCGAAAGATGCGGTTCTCTATTTCGTGTGGCCGCAGGACAAAGCGGTGATCAAGGGCGCGTTCTGGTGTCGTTTCGGACTACGCAACATGGGTGTCACTCATGCAGGCGATAATTTCCAGAACAGCGGCCATCATCATTTATTGATCGATGTGAATGAGCCGCTCGACCCCAAGGAACCGATCCCGCAGGACAAGTCGCACCTCCATTTCGGAGCCGGCCAGACCGAAGCACGCATCGAATTGCCCCCCGGCAAACATACGCTCCAGCTTGTGCTGGGAGACGGCGCTCATTATCCGTTCAGCCCGCCAATCGTTTCGAACAAGATTACCGTGACCATCAAGTGAGCATGCTTCCGACGCCGGGACGCGCGGCCTGCCCTGCCAGAACGACAAAAAAGGCCCGCTTGCGCGGGCCTTTCGAATTCTTGTCGCTCGATCGCGTGTGGATCAGGCGCTCGCTATATCAGGCGCTCTTGGCGAACGACGTCGCCTTCGAGAAGTTGTCCTGCGCGGTCTTGGCGCTTTCCGACACGAGCTTGCCGAGATATTCGGTCGACGCCTTGGCGCGCGAGCTCAGCACTTCGCCATGGGCGCGCACGAGATCGGTCTGCACCTGGAAGGCTTCGCTCAGTGATTTCGCCGAAGCGAGCTTGTCGATGCCGGCGAAGAACGACTGGACGTCCGCGTAGAATGCGTCCTGAACGTTGCGGCTGATCTTGGTGGCTTCGCTGACCGAGTTCGACACGGCGGTCTCGATGGCAGAGGTCACCTTCTCGGAATTGGCCTGGAAGTCGGCGGCCTTGTCCTTGGCAGTGCCGGCAGCGCGCTTGACGAAGTCACGGGTTGCTTCGGGCACTTCCAGATTCTGCAGCTTGGTGAACGCCTCGGTGACGGGCGCGAAAGCCTGCTTGACGTTGTTCAGCACGGAATTGGTTTCAGTCTCGATCGTCATGTTCGTCTCCATCCTCGGGGTTCATCCTCGGGTTTCAGCCATCCTTGAATAAGGCTCGGCTCTCCCCGTCCCGCCGTTGTGGGCCCGGGGTGCAACTTCTATGACATAGTAAATAATGCACTGCAACATCGATGGTGCATCGCACCATCACAAATCCGTGATATGCACTGTAATCAGGCGACACCTGATGCATTAACGGGCTACCGCCAGAGACTTGAAGCGGACAACCAACTGACCTGTTGATTTAGCTTTATAATTTAGCATTTCGAACCGCGGATGCTCCGGATATCCAACCGGGCAAGGCAAATGGCATCTGCCCTTTAAGTCGGCAAACCGACCTCGCGACGCCTCGGCGACCCCAGCCTTAAGTCGTGGGTCTGCCCAGCCTCCGGCCTCGCCTTTGCCATTGCATATTCGCCCCGCGCGCAGGCACACTCATCGGTAGAACGCCGCAAAGGCGTCGGTGACCATGCGAGGGAGGGACGTATCATGGCGGAAGCCAGCAGGAAGCTGTCCTCAATGGACGCGTCGTTTCTGTATCTGGAAACGCCGGAGATGCCGATGCATGTCGGCAGCATGGCGATCTTTCGCCTGCCCGACGACTACAAGGGCGACTTCTTCGAGGACTTCAAGGCGATGATCGCCTCGCGGCTGCATATCGCGCCGATCCTCAAGGCACGGCTGGAAAAGGCCCCGCTGGATATCGACCATCCCTCATGGGTCGAGGACGACCAGTTCGACATCGACCGTCATATCTTTCGCGGCAGCCTGCCCGCCCCGCATGACCGCGCCACGCTGGAGCGCATCGTCGGCTGGATGCATGCCAAGCTGCTCAACCGCGCACGGCCGTTATGGGAGTTCTATGTCTTCGAGGGCATGAAGAACAACGAGATCGGCCTGTATTCGAAGATGCATCATGCCTGCATCGACGGCGGCGCCGGCGCAGCCCTCACCAGCATGATCTATGACGTGACGCCGATCCCGCGCGAGATCGAAAAGCCGGAAGTGCGCGCCAAGCAGCGTCAGGAGCCTCGCGATATCGCAGCGAGCTTCATCGACTCTTATCAGCAACTCTGGCGCCAGCCGCTGGAGGGCACCGCCAAGGGCATCGAGCTGCCGCGCTCCGGCAAGAGCGATATCGGCTCGATCCTGTTCGACAACGCCATGTTCCAGATCGAGAGCGCGGTGAAATTCGCTGGTTCCATCCCGACCATGGTGAAGAGTGCGTCCGACGTGATGGCGAAGATCGCCGATCCGAAATCGCGCGACAATCTCAACAGCATGCTGTCGCCGCCGACGCTGCTCAACAAGACGATCTCGTCCGAGCGCAGCTTTGCCGGCGTCTCGGTGCCGCTCTCGGCTGCGAAGGCGGTGGCGAAACAAGCCGGCGGCAAGCTCAACGACGTGGTGCTGGCGCTCTCATCAGGCGTGGTCCGGCGCTATCTGAAAGAGAGAGGCGCGCTGCCCGCGAAGGCGATGACGGCGGCGGTGCCGATCTCGCTGCGCGAGGAAGGCAACACCGATTCAAACAATCAGGTGTTCGGCATGATCTGCTCGATCGCCAGCAATATCGAGGATCCCAAGGAGCGGCTGGAAGCGATCATCGCGCAATCGACCAAGTCCAAGGAGATGTCGCATCCGCTGCGCGCGTTGATGCCGCAGGTCTCCAACATTTCCATGCTGGGCGCACCGATCATGGTGCAGATCCTGGCGCTGCTCTACAGCCGCACCAACCTCTCCGACGTGCTGCCGCCGGCAGCGAACATCACCGTGTCCAACGTGCCGGGCCCGCGCCAGACCTTGTATGCGGCCGGTGCCGAGCTGCTGCACATTTTCCCGGTGTCGATCTCGACTCACGGTCTGGCATTGAACATCACCGTGCAGAGTTACCGCGACCAGCTCGATTTCGGCTTCATCGCCGGCGCCAACATCATCCCGCATGTGCAGGTGCTGGCCGACATGATGCCGGAAGAATTCGCGGCGCTGCAGGCGGCATTCACGCCGCCCGACGCTCTCAAGACCGCCAGCTAGGGACTCATCATGATTGAAATGCCCCCGTTGCAGTTCGCCAAGCTGAATGGCATTCGCATGGGATATTACGACGCCGGCCCCATGAGCGACACGCCGCCCATGGTGCTGTGTCATGGCTGGCCTGAAATGGCGTTCTCCTGGCGCCATCAGATCAAGGCGCTGGCCGCCGCCGGCATCCGCGTCATCGCACCGGACCAGCGTGGCTATGGCGCGACGTCGCGACCCGACGCCGTCGAGGACTACAGCATCGAGCATCTCACCGGCGATCTCGTCGCCCTGCTCGATCATCTCAACATCGACAAGGCGATCTTCGTCGGCCATGACTGGGGCGGCTTCATCGTCTGGCAGATGCCGCTGCGGCACCGCGACCGCGTCGCCGGCGTGGTCGGCGTGAATACGCCGCACACCGATCGCGCGCCGGTCGATCCGTTGCAGATCTACAAAAAGCGCTTCGGCGAGACGATGTATATCGTCCAGTTCCAGGATCCCGCGCGCGAGCCGGATCGCATCTTCGGCGAGAATGTCGACAAGGCCTTCGACTTCTTCATGCGCAAGCCGATGCCGCGCAAACAACCCAATGTCGGCGAAGCACCGGTCGGCGGCATCGGCGCGTCGTCCAAAACCAATCTGGCATTTCCGCAAATGGTCGCGGGCTACGATCCCGAAAAGGACCCGCGGCAGAAGATTCTCTCCGACGAGGAAAAGCAGATCTTCGTCGACGCCTTCAAGGAATCCGGCTTCACCGGCGGCATCAACTGGTATCGCAACATGAGCGCCAACTGGGAGCGCGCCAAAGGGCTCGATCACACGGTCCGCGTGCCGTCGCTGATGATCATGGCGGAGAACGACGCGGTGCTGCCGCCCTCTTCCGCCGACGGCATGGAAAACATCATTCCCGATCTGGAGAAATATCTGGTGAAGGACAGCGGCCACTGGACCCAGCAGGAGAAGCCCGACGAGGTCAGCCAGGTGCTGATCGACTGGCGGCGAAGACGGTTTGGGTAAGACGGGACACTAAGACCTTTCCACGTCATTGCGAGCGCAGCGAAGCAATCCAGAAAGCAACAAAGAAAGACTGGATTGCTTCGTCGCTTCGCTCCTCGCAATGACGAACATAAAATGACGGGGAAACAACGGAATGTCCTCCACCAACAAACTCGCCCCGATCCCGCATCCGCCGAAGAAACCGGTCGTCGGCAACATGCTGTCGCTGGACGCCAATGCGCCGGTGCAGGATCTGGCGCGGCTAGCCAAGGAGCTTGGACCGATCTTCTGGCTGGACATGATGGGTTCGCCCATCGTGATCGTCGGCGGCCACGATCTGGTGGACGAGCTCAGCGACGAGAAGCGCTTCGACAAGGCGGTGCGCGGCGCGTTGCGCCGGGTGCGCGCCGTCGGCGGCGACGGACTGTTCACGGCGGACACGAAAGAGCCGAACTGGACCAAGGCGCACAACATCCTGCTGCAGCCTTTCGGCAATCGCGCGATGCAGTCCTATCACCCGAGCATGGTGGATATCGCCGAGCAGCTGGTGAAGAAATGGGAACGTCTCAACACCGAGGAGGAGATCGACGTCGTCCATGACATGACGGCGCTGACCCTCGACACCATCGGCCTGTGCGGCTTCGATTATCGCTTCAACTCGTTCTACCGGAGCGACTATCACCCCTTCGTGGAATCGCTGGTGCGCTCGCTCGAAACCATCATGATGACCCGCGGCCTGCCGCTGGAAAGCTTGTGGATGCAGAAGCGCCGCCGCGATCTCGCCGGCGACGTCGCCTTCATGAACTCCATGGTCGACGAGATCATCGCCGAGCGCCGCAAAGCCGCCGAGGCAGCGGACGGCAAGAAGGACATGCTGGCAGCGATGATGACCGGTGTCGACCGCGCCACCGGCGAACAGCTCGACGACGTCAATATCCGCTACCAGATCAACACCTTCCTGATCGCCGGCCACGAGACCACGTCGGGCCTGCTGTCATGTGCGATCTACGCGATGCTGAAACATCCGGAGGTGCTGAAGAAGGCCTATGAGGAAGTCGACCGCGTCTTCGGCCCCGACGTCAATGCCAAGCCGACCTATCAGCAGGTCACGCAGCTTCATTATATCACGCAGATTCTGAAGGAGTCGCTGCGGCTATGGCCGCCGGCACCCGCCTATGGCATCGCGCCGGTGCAGGACGAGACCATCGGCAACGGCAAATACAAGCTCCGCAAGGGCACCTTCGTCACCATCCTGGTGCTGGCACTGCATCGCGATCCCTCGGTCTGGGGACCCAATCCCGATGCGTTCGATCCCGAGAACTTCTCGAAGGAGGCAGAAGCTGCACGGCCGATCAATGCGTGGAAACCGTTTGGTAACGGCCAGCGCGCCTGTATCGGCCGCGGCTTCGCCATGCATGAAGCCGCGCTGGCGCTCGGCATGATCCTGCAGCGCTTCAGGCTGACAGACCACAAGCGCTACCAGATGGTGCTGAAGGAAACGCTGACCATCAAGCCCGACGGTTTCAAGATCAAGGTGCGCCCGCGCCACGATCACGAGCGCGGCGCATTTGCAGGCCGCACAGCCGCGGCCACAGCGGCCGCACCGCTCGCGCCCGTCGCTACCGGCCGCGCACGTCCGAGCCACAACACGCCGCTACTGGTGCTCTACGGCTCCAATCTCGGCACCGCTGAAGAATTGGCCACGCGCGTGGCCGATCTCGCCGAGGTCAATGGCTTCGCCACCAAACTCGCACCGCTGGATGATTTTGTAGGCAAACTGCCAACAGAGGGCGGCGTATTGATCTTCTGCGCGTCCTACAATGGCGCGGCGCCCGACAACGCCACACAATTCGTCAATTGGCTCGGCACCGATCTGCCGAAGGATGCCTTCGCCAAAGTGCGCTACGCCGTGTTCGGCTGCGGCAACAGCGACTGGCTCGCGACCTATCAGTCGATCCCCCGCTACATCGACGACAAGCTGCGCGAACATGGCGCGACTAACGCCTATGTCCGCGGCGAAGGCGATGCGCGCGACGATCTCGACGGCCAGTTCGAGGACTGGTTCGCGAAACTCCGTCCGCTGGCCGTGAAGGAATTCGGCCTCGACACCGGTTTCGAGCGCAGCGCCGACGATGCGCCGCTATATCAGATCGAGCCGGTGGCGCCGAGCGCGGTCAACACCGTCGTTGCGCTGGGCGGCGTGGTGCCGATGAAGGTGCTGGGCAATCGCGAGCTGCAGAATGGTGCGTCGGATCGTTCGACCCGGCATATCGAGATCGAATTGCCTGCGGGCACCAGTTACCGCGTCGGCGATCACCTCAGCGTGGTGCCGCGCAACGATCCCGCTTTGGTCGACGCCGTCGCGCGCCGCTTCGGTTTCCTCCCGGACGACCAGATCCGGTTGCAGGTCGCGGAAGGTCGCCGCGCGCAATTGCCGGTCGGCGATGTTGTCTCGGTTGGCCGATTGCTGACGGAGTTCGTCGAGCTGCAGCAGGTCGCCACCCGCAAGCAGATTCAGATCATGGCGGAGAACACGCGCTGCCCGATGACCAAACCGAAATTGCTCGGTTATGTCGGCGACGATCCCGCAGCCAGCGAGCGATATCGCAGCGACATCCTTGCCAAACGCAAATCGGTGTTCGATCTCCTGGAAGAACATCCGGCCTGCGAATTGCCGTTCCACACCTATCTGGAAATGCTGTCGCTGCTGGCGCCGCGCTACTACTCGATCTCATCATCGCCGCAAGGCGCGACGTTACACTGCAGCGTCACCACAGCCGTCGTTCATGGGCCGGCGCATTCCGGCCGCGGCATCTACAAGGGCGTCTGCTCCAACTATCTCAGCGGCCGCCGCGCCGGCGATACCGTCCATGCGATCGTGCGCGAAACCAAGGCCGGCTTCCGCCTGCCCGCCGATCCCTTGGTGCCGCTCATCATGATCGGACCGGGGACGGGCCTCGCGCCGTTCCGCGGCTTCCTGCAGGAACGCGCCGCACTCAAGGCACAGGGTGCGACGCTTGGCCCGGCGCTGCTGTTCTTCGGCTGCCGCCATCCCGATCAGGACTTTCTCTATGCCGAGGAGCTGAAGGCTTTCGCCGCCAATGGTATCTGTGAACTACACACCGCCTTCTCGCGCGGCGATGCGCCGAAGACCTATGTGCAGCACCTCATCACCCAGCAGAAGGATCGCGTCTGGGATCTGATCCAGCAAGGCGCCATTACCTATGTCTGCGGCGATGGCGGCAAGATGGAGCCGGACGTGAAAGCGGCGTTGATGGCGATCCAGCGCGAGCGCAGCGGCGGCGATGACGCTGCGGCGCTGACCTGGATCGATGACCTCGGCACGCGCAATCGCTACGTGCTCGACGTCTGGGCCGGGAGTTAGCGAGAGGCTGATACCAGTTCCATTGTCACAATCGCTGTCATAAAAGCCCGCCCACGCTGTCACAATTGCTGCACGCGCAATCACTCGTTAAGCGCTGCGACGATTTGTTTTGCGCATGACGCGGTTGTCACTTTTTCACAATGACTTTCCATGTCATATGTTTGACATGAGCCCACGTTCCGCCCAATCCCCCGAACCGATTGATGTCCCGTACGAGCCGCCACAGATGGCGCGCGCGAACGGGATCGATATCTGTTTCGATGTGTTTGGCTATTCGGACGCGGAACCGATGGTGATGATCATGGGTCTCGGCGCCCAGATGATCCATTGGGACGACGACTTCTGCCGCGAACTGGCCGCCCACGGCTTTCGCGTGATCCGTTTCGACAACCGCGATATCGGCCTGTCTTCCAAGATGGCCGGCGGCAAACCGTTTACCCTGTTCGAACTGGCCAAGCTGCGCTTCCTCGGCACGCCGGTCGCCGCGCCGTACAAGCTCAGCGACATGGCGACCGATGTGGTGGCCCTGCTCGATGTGCTACGCATCCGCTCCGCCCATGTGGTCGGCGCCTCGATGGGCGGCATGATCGCACAGGAAATGGCGATCACTTATCCGGAGCGCCTGCGCTCGCTGACCTCGATCATGTCGACCACGGGCAATCCGCGTCTGCCGCAGCCGAGCCGTGCGGTGTCGCTGTTACTGTTGAAGCCGCAGCCTGTAGGCTATGAGGCGTTCCTCGAACGTTTCAAGCAGACCTGGCTGTTCCTGCGCGTCGGCAGTTTCCCCGACGACGAAGCGAGGGATCTCGACCGCGCCGAGCGGACCTATGCGCGCGGCCTCAATCCGGAAGGCGTCGGCCGGCAGCTCCGCGCCATTCTCGCCTCGGGCAGCCGCAAGGAAAGACTCGCCAAGGTCACCGCGCCGACGCTGGTGATCCACGGCAAGATCGATCCTCTGGTGCATCCGGCCGCCGGCCGTGACACGGCCGCGTCGATTCCCGGCGCCAGGCTGATGATGGTCGACCGGATGGGCCACGCGCTGCCGATCTCGATGTGGTCCACGGTGATCGACGCCATCTCGCGGCATGCGCATGGCGCGAAGCATCAGCAGCCGCTGCAGGCCAACGCACGCCGCGCGGGCTGAGCCCGCATCTACTTCTTGTCCTTCGGCCGCGCACCCAGTCCCGCCATGTTGGCAAACATCTCCTGAAAGCGCTCGCCCATCTTCGGATCGAACGAGAACCAGCTCTGCATGATGGACTCCGGCGAGAACTTGTCGATGTTGTCCATCATCTTCTTCTGCATCTGATCCATCATCGCCGACTGCATCGGCTGCACATCAGGCAGCCCCAGGAATTCGCGCGCCTCAAGCGGCGTGCAGTCCACGGTGACGATCACTTTCATTATCAGCTCCCAAGGCAAATCCGCCGCTCACGCGAACATGGCGACGCAGCCGCAGTATCGCCGCTGACACCTGTCCGACGCAAGCGATGTGACATCCACATTGCAGGTGCGAGATGTCAGCCGAAACGCTCGGCCGCAAAGGCCTTGGGATCGGTGAACGGCGTGACGCCCGTCACCATATCCGCGATCAGACGGCCGGTGACCGGCCCCAGCGTGAAGCCGTGATGCTGGTGGCCGAAATCGAACCACAGGCCCTTGTGGCGTGGCGCCTTGCCGATCACCGGCAGCATGTCCGGCAGGCATGGCCGCGCGCCCATCCAGGGCTTGTCCTCAACGGGATTGCCGAGCGGGAAGGTCCGCCGTGCGATCGGCAGCGCCCGCTCGATCTGCGCCGGCGTCGGCGGCGCATCGCGGAGCGCGAATTCGGCGCCGGTGGTCAGGCGGATGCCACGATTCATCGGCGCCAGCAGATAGCCGCGATCGGCATCGAGAACCGGATGGCGCAGCACCGCATTGCCGGATGGCGCCAGATGGATGTGATAGCCGCGCTTGCTCTTGAGCGGGATGTTGTAGCCGAGCGGCCGAAACACTTGATCCGACCACGGCCCCATGGCGAGAACCACATCGCGCGCGACCAGCGCACCATTCGGCCCGGCCACGCGCCATTTGCCGTCGCTCTGCTCCAGCGTCCGGGCGTCGGCGGCAATGAAGCGGCCGCCCTTGCGGATGAACAGTGCGGCATAGGCTTTTGCGAGGCCGCCGGGATCGGGCACGAAGCCAGGCGATGTCCAGTGGATTGCACCGGCAAAATCCGTGGACAGGTTCGGCTCCTGCTCCGCAATGGCGGCAGCATCCAGAATGTCGCCCGGCACACCATAGGCGCGATGGCGTTCGAGATCCGCGATGCCTTTCTCGAGCGTCGCCTCGGAGCGAAACGCGTTGATCCATCCCATCCGGCGCAGAAGCTCCGGCACGCCGGCTTCCGCGATCAGGGCCTCGTGCTCGGTCAGGCTGCGCTGGATCAGCGGCAGCGCTGCCATCGCGCTGCGGAGCGCTCCCTCAGGCGACGAGTTCAGGAAATATCTGACGATCCATGGCAGCATGCCGGGCAGCGCGTTGAGATGATAGTGCATCTCCGGCGCGCGGTTCAGCGCATATTTGAACAGCTTGGTGAGGTCACGCGGCAGCATATAGGGAAAGACCGAACAGCACTGGATCAGCCCGGCATTGCCATAGCTGGTTTCCTCGCCGGCCTTCTCATGCCGGTCGACCAGCACAACGTTGCGGCCCCGCGCCTGCAGATGCAGCGCTGCCGACACACCGACCATACCTGCGCCAAGCACAAGCACATCAGCCTTGAGTTCCGCCATTCCTGCTCCGAAATCTTGCCGTTCTGGCGGTCCTGTTAGCGCTGTGTCGTGACCGAATGATGCACGCGCGCAATGCGTAGAATTGCTTATACCCAATCCTAGCAAGGATTGCGCCAGCCACTTCATTGTGCAGCGCATAGCTGACAAATGCCGCTTGCGCAGCGTGCAATCTCTGCCAACAATGTGACACTCGCTCAACTGTCGGGCGGCCGCGTGGTGATGCAATCACGGCAATGCAATGGAGAAGCTCAGTATGTCGATCCGTCAGACCTTCATTGCCGCCGCTGCATCGCTGATTGCTCTCGCCACATGTCCTGCCTCCATACTGCCCGCCTCTGCACAAACGCTGCGCTATGCCAATCAGGGCGACCTGAAGTCGCTCGATCCCTATACGCTGCGCGAGACCACGACGATCGCCCATCACGGTCAGGTCTATGAAGGCCTTGTCGGGCGCGGCAAGGATCTGCAGATCATCCCGGCGCTTGCCGAAAGCTGGGAAACACCGGAGCCGACGCGCTGGCGCTTCCATCTGCGCAAGGGTGTCAAATTCCACAATGGCGACGCCTTCACCGCCGATGATGTCGTGTTCTCCGCCGACCGCGTGCGCGCCAAGGGCTCCGACTTCACGACCGTCATTCCGGCCGATGCCAAGGTGCTCAAGATCGACGACTACACCGTCGATTTCGTGCTGACCAAACCCAATCCCATCCTGACGTCGCAATGGGACGTCTGGTACATCATGGACAAGAAATGGGCGGAGGCGAACAATGCCAACGCGCCGACACCGGCCGCGGCGACCTCGCCAAGCTTCGCGTCGCTGAATGCGAATGGCACGGGCCCCTTCACCATTGAAAGCCATCAGCCGGGCGTGAAGACCGTCTTCAAGGTCAACCCGAGCTGGTGGGGCAAGCCCGAACATAATCTCAAGGAGATCATCTTCACGCCGATCGCGTCCGATGCAACCCGCGTCGCGGCGCTGCTGTCCGGCGAAGTCGATATCATCGAGCCGGTCCCCGTGCAGGATATCGCCCGCGTCAATGGATCGGCCAACGCCGCCGTGATGGCCGGGCCGGAACTGCGCACCATCTTCCTTGGCATGGACCAGATCCGCGACGAGCTGCTGTTCTCCAACATCAAGGGCAAGAACCCGCTCAAGGACATCCGCGTCCGTGAGGCCTTCTACAAGGCCATCGACATCGAACTGATCAAGAGCCGCGTCATGCGCGGCCTGTCGACACCATCCGCCTTGATGATCGCACCGCCGCTGTTCAAGCTCTCCGGCGACTTCACGCGGCCGAAATACGACGCCGACGGCGCCAAGAAATTGCTGGCCGATGCCGGCTATCCCGACGGATTCGAAATCGGCATGGATTGCCCGAACGACCGCTATGTCAACGACGCCGCGATCTGCCAGGCCGTGGTCGGCATGCTCGCACGCGTCGGGGTGAAGGTGATCCTGAACGCGCAGCCGAAGGCGCTGTACTTTGCCAAGGTGTTCAAGACCGGCGGTTTCAACACTTCGTTCTATCTGCTCGGCTGGACACCGGGCACGCAGGATTCACACAATGTGATGCATGACATCATGGGCTGCCGCGACGATCCCGCGAGCCCGCGCGGCGCCACCAATCTCGGCGGCTATTGCAACAAGCAGTTCGACGCCCTCACCGATCAAGTGCTGCAGGAGACTGACACCACCAAGCGCGACCAGCTCATCAAACAGGCCTATGAGATCGCCGCCAAGGACTGGGCCTATATCCCGCTGCATCAGCAGGCGCTGGCCTGGGGCGTATCCAAGAAGGTGAAGATCGTACAGCGCCCGGACAATCAGGTGCTGCCATACTGGGCGGTAAAGCAGGACTAGGCGGCACCCAAGCGGAAAGCGAAGGTCACGCATGCTCGCTTTCATCCTGCGCCGCGCCTTGCAGTCCATTGGTGTGATGATCGCCGTCGGCATCATCGCCTTCACCATGTTCCGCTTCGCTGGCGATCCGGTGAACCAGATGGTGGCCATAGACACCACGCCGGCGCAGCGCGCTGAAGTGCGCGCCTCGCTCGGCCTCGACGACCCCGTCCCGGTGCAATTCGCGCGCTATTTCATCAATGCCGTGCAGTTCAAGTTCGGCGTCTCCTACCAGTTTCGCCAGCCGGTCTCGGCGCTGCTGAAGGAGCGCATGCCGGCGACGCTGGAGCTCGCCACCTGCGCCACCGTGATCGCGCTCGTCTTCGGCATCCTGATGGGCATCTATTCGGCGCTGCGGAAGGATTCGTTCTTCGCCAAGGTGCTGCAGGCGGTGTCGCTGATCGGCATCTCGCTGCCGACCTTCCTGATCGGCATTTTGCTGATCTATCTCTTCGCGGTGACACTCGGCTGGTTGCCGTCTTTCGGGCGCGGCGATGTCGTGAAATTCGGCTGGTGGACCACCGGCCTGCTGACGATCTCCGGCCTGAAGGCGCTGATCATGCCGTCGGTGACGCTTGGCCTGTTCCAGATGACGCTGATCATGCGCCTCGTCCGCGCCGAGATGCTGGAAGTGCTGCGCACCGACTATATCCGCTTCGCGCGCGCCCGCGGACTGACCACGCGGGCGATCCATTTCGGCCATGCGCTGAAGAATACGCTGGTGCCCGTCATCACCGTGGCCGGATTGCAGTTCGGCTCGGTGATCGCGTTTGCGATCATCACCGAAACAGTGTTCCAGTGGCCGGGCATGGGGCTGCTGTTCGTCCAGGCCGTGCAGAATGTCGATATCCCGATCATGGCGGCCTATCTGCTGGTGGTGTCGCTGATCTTCGTCACCATCAACCTGATCGTCGACATCCTCTACACCATCGTCGATCCGCGCCTGCGCGCGACGATCAACCGGCCGGCGTGAGGGTGTGACATGACCGACGCGCCCCTCCCCCGCACATCCTCCCTCCTCGCCCGCGCCATCGACAGTGATATCTTCTATTCGTTCCGCCGCTCGAAGCTCACCATGGTCGCCGCCGCTATCGTATTCCTGCTACTGATGATGGCGCTGTTCGCGCCATTCCTGGTGGTGCAGAATCCGTTCGACCCGGCGCAGCTCGAACTGATCAATTCCCGCATCTCGCCGCTCTGGACGGCGGAGGGCCAGAGGCCGTTCCTGCTTGGCACCGACGAACAGGGCCGCGACATCTATTCGGCGATCCTCTACGGCATGCGCATCTCGCTGGTGGTCGGCGTGCTCGGCGTGAGCTTTGCGGCAGTACTCGGCATCGGGCTCGGCCTGATCGCGGGCTATGTCGGCGGTGCCGTGGACTCGCTGATCATGCGTATTGCGGACGTGCAGCTCACTTTTCCGGCGATCCTGATCGCATTGCTGATCGACGGCGTCGTGAAATCGGCGCTCGGCAATCATCTCGATGCATCGACCACGCTGATCGTGCTGGTGGTGGCCATCGGGCTGAGCTTCTGGGTGCAATATGCCCGCACCGTGCGCGGCTCGGTGATGGTCGAGAAGAACAAGGACTATGTCGCCGCGGCGCAGCTGATCGGCCTGCCCGCGCGCGTGATCATGATCCGCCACGTGCTGCCCAACACGATGGGACCGATCCTGGTCATCGCCACCATCAATCTCGCGCTCGCCATCATCACCGAAGCGACGCTGTCGTTTCTCGGCTCGGGCATGCCCGACACGATGCCGTCATTGGGCACGCTGATCCGCATCGGCAACAACTATCTGTTCTCCGGCGAATGGTGGGTCATCGCCTTTCCCGGCCTCGCGCTGGCCTCGCTGATCCTGTCGATCAACCTGCTCGGCGACTGGCTGCGCGACGCGCTGAACCCGAAGCTGCAATGATGCCTCACATCACACAGTGCCCGATATGAGCGTACCCGTCCTTTCCGTGCGCAATCTCCGCGTCGAATTCGCCAGCCGGCGCGGCGTGCTGCGCGCCATCGACGGCGTGTCCTTCGATATCGCCAAGGGCGAGGTGCTGGGCGTGGTCGGCGAATCCGGCGCCGGCAAATCGGTGACGGGACTCGCGGCGATCGGGCTGATCGATCCGCCCGGACGGATCGCGGGCGGCGAGATCCTGTTGTCGGGCCTGCGCATCGACAACCTGCCAGCAGAGGAGATGCGCCGGATTCGCGGCAAGCGCATCGCCATGATCTTTCAGGATCCGCTGACCAGCCTCAATCCGCTGTATCGCATCGGCGACCAGCTGGTGGAGACCATCCGGACGCATCTCAACATGAACGAGACGCAGGCGCGCAAGCGCGCGGTGGATCTGCTTGCCGAGGTCGGTATTCCCGCGCCGGAGAAGCGCGTCGATGCCTATCCGCATGAGTTTTCCGGCGGCATGCGGCAGCGGGTGGTGATTGCGCTGGCGATCGCGGCCGAACCCGAATTGATCATCGCCGACGAGCCAACCACCGCACTCGATGTCTCCGTGCAGGCGCAGATCATCGCGCTGATCAAGCGGCTCGGGCGCGACCATGGCACCGCCGTCATGCTGGTGACCCACGACATGGGCGTGATCGCCGAGACCTCCGACCGCGTGGCCGTGATGTATTCGGGGCGGATCGCCGAAATCGGGCCGGTGCGCGATGTAGTTCAGAACCCACTGCATCCCTATGCCAAGGGACTGATGGGCGCGATCCCGACGCTGACCGGCGACGCCGCGCAGCGGCTGGTGCAGATTCCCGGCAGCATGCCGCGTCTCTCTGCTATCCCGCCGGGCTGCGCCTTCAACCCGCGCTGCAGCTTTGCCTTCGACCGCTGCCGCGTGGAGCGCCCCGAACCCATCGCCGTTGGCGCGCAGCAGGTCGCCTGTCATCTCTATGACCCCGATCACGTCCATGATCAGGCCCATGCGGAGAGCGCGGCATGACGGCATTGGTGCAGGTCCGCAATCTCAAGCGCGCCTTCGACGTCTCGAAGCCGTGGCTCAACCGCGTGATCGAGCGCAGCCCGATGGAGTTTCTGAAAGCGGTCGACGGCGTATCATTCGAGATCAAACGCGGCGAGACCTTTGCGCTGGTCGGCGAATCCGGCTCGGGCAAGAGCACGGTGGCGCGGATGGTCGTGGGACTGTTGCCGCCGACATCCGGCGAGGTGATCATCGACGGCGTCTCGATGAGCGATCCCGGCCAGGCGGGCGCGCGCAAGCTGCTGCGCAAGCGCATCCAGATGATCTTTCAGGACCCCTATGCGAGCCTCAATCCGCGGCTGCGCGTCGATGCCATCATCGCCGAGCCGATCCGCGCTTTCGATCTCATTCAGGGTGAGCGCGACATCCGCGCGCGGGTCGGCGAATTGCTGACTTTGGTGGGCCTGCATCCCGACGACGGGCAGAAATTCCCGCATCAGTTTTCCGGCGGCCAGCGCCAGCGCATCGCCATTGCCCGCGCACTCGCATCGGAGGCCGAATTCATCGTCTGCGACGAGCCGACCTCGGCGCTGGACGTGTCGGTGCAGGCGCAGATTCTCAACCTGATGCGCGAGCTGCAGGACAAATTCGGCCTGACTTATCTGTTCATCAGCCACAACCTCGCTGTTGTCAGACATATGGCCGACCGGATCGGCGTGATGTATCTCGGACGCATCGTGGAGATTGCGGAAGGCCGCGAACTCTTCCGCGCGCCGCGCATGCCCTATACGCGCATGCTGCTGGGGGCTGTGCCGGATCTGGCCATGTCAGGCCGCGCACGCATCGCGGTCTCCGGCGAGATTCCGAATCCGATCGACCCGCCCTCCGGCTGCACGTTTCATCCGCGCTGCCCGGAAGTGTTCGATCTGTGTCGGAAGGTCGTGCCGGACCTCGTCGACGGCGTTGCCTGTCATGCAGTCAACAAACTGATCGCCCCACCGGCCGAGGCCGTTCCTGCCGCGCGGCGATAGTTGCGATCAGGGCGCACTCGGATCAGGCGCCTGAAACGACAACGCGGCAGGCACTGCAGGGTATCGGCAACAGACCCCCACAGCACCCACCGCGAAATCATTCAGCCGAAAATCCCGGCTGCAAGATCGGTCCAGTAAAATCACTGCGCATGAACGTCAGTGCGTCTCTGGACCCGATCCGATTAATCTTCTGCCGGCTCCTCGCCGTCACCGCCGTCTTCATCGCGCTCAACGGGACCGGCGAGAATCTGTTCGGCGATCAGGCCGGAATTCTGCCGGATCGAAGCTTCGATCTTGGCGGTCATGTCCGGATTGGCCTTGAGGAACGCCTTGGAATTCTCGCGGCCCTGACCGAGGCGCTGGCTATCATAGGAGAACCAGGCGCCGGACTTCTCGACGATTCCCGCTTTCACGCCGAGATCGAGGATTTCGCCCATCTTGGACACGCCTTCGCCATACATGATGTCGAACTCGACCTGCTTGAAGGGCGGCGCCAGCTTGTTCTTCACAACCTTGACGCGGGTCGAGTTGCCGACCACTTCGTCGCGCTCCTTGATCGCGCCGATGCGGCGGATGTCGAGACGGACCGAGGCGTAGAATTTCAACGCATTGCCGCCGGTGGTGGTTTCCGGCGATCCATACATCACACCGATCTTCATGCGGATCTGGTTGATGAAGATCACCATCGTATTGGACTTGTTGATCGAGGCGGTCAGCTTGCGCAGCGCCTGGCTCATCAACCGCGCTTGAAGTCCGGGCAACGCATCGCCCATCTCGCCTTCGAGTTCGGCGCGCGGCACCAAGGCCGCCACGGAGTCGACAATCAGCACGTCCACCGCGCCGGAGCGCACCAGCGTGTCGGCGATTTCCAGCGCCTGTTCACCGTGGTCCGGCTGCGAGATCAGGAGTTCATCGACATTGACGCCGAGCTTGCGGGCATAGACCGGGTCGAGCGCGTGTTCGGCATCGATGAAGGCGCAGATGCCGCCCTTCTTCTGGGCTTCAGCCACGCAATGCAGTGCCAAAGTCGTCTTGCCCGAAGATTCCGGTCCGTAAATCTCGATCACGCGGCCCTTCGGCAGACCACCGACGCCGAGTGCAATATCGAGACCGAGCGATCCCGTCGACACCACCTCGATATCCATGGAGCGGTCGTTCTTGCCCAGCTTCATCACCGAGCCTTTGCCGAACTGGCGCTCGATCTGGGAGAGCGCGGCCGACAGGGCCTTGGTCTTGTCCATGGAGGATCCTTCAACGATACGCAGGGCAGTCGGATTGGTAGCCATTGATTTAGCTCCTTATGAAGGGATTCGCGACAGGGACAAACGGCAGGCGCCAAAGGACAGCGCTGTTCGGGGTGAAATCAATGTACCCCATCTGTTCTATGTTCGCAATATGTTCTTTTTGAAATTTGGGTACTGGCCTGTTTCCGGCCTCAGTGGCCTAGTTTGAAAACAGCAGTGGCCTAATTTGGAGACAGCGGCCACAATCCCCTCATGCCCTTCTCTGCGATCCTAGCCCGGATAAAAAAGCTCATTCTTGTCGATGAGTCTGAGCACTACGCTGCTATCGAGCGTAGCTTTCGGGACGGCTCGTTGCATCAGCCCGTCAACCCGATGTCGGATGCTGAGCTGGCCAAGGCCATAGCCGAGTTCACGAAGACGCAACCTTCGGCCGGAAGCATCAAAACGCTGGGTGGGCGCTTCAATCCAAAGAAGTAAGGCCGTCGATTTCGCTTTTGGCACAAAGTGCACAGGACTTTCCCTGAGAGAAGCCTATAAACGCTCCCTCGTCTGAGGGCGCGCCATGACAAGAGATCACCTCTATAGCGCGTTCGTCATCGCGGTTGGGCTAATCCCCGTCGCGATAGTAACGGCCCTCGTATTCATAAAGTAAGGCCGCATTCCGTGTCGTGAACGGCACATTATGCCATGGACAAAGATGTACTGTTGAGCCCTCGCGAAAAGCAGCTCCTAAGGCGGTTTGCGGCTGGCAAAACCGATGAGGAGTTGGTGAGCTACTTTGGTGGATCGATCGAGCAAATGTCCTATGTGCGAGCGCGCTTGCTAAACAAGCTCGGCATATCCGCACAAACGGAGATATCAGACGCCGCCGAACGATTAGCGAAGTCCCCAAGATACGGTACTGGCCTATTTCCGGCCTCAGTGGCCTAACTTGAAAATGTCACGGGCTGCTTCGCGCGAAATCCTGCTAAAATCTCGGACTCGCGCCAACTGCACTAGTTGACCGCCAGAGGCGATTTATCTGACAGCCACGAACATGCCGCGGCCGGAACTCCTCCAACAAGCCCAACCATCAGGACTGGCCATAACTCTTCTGATCCTCCCGACAAGAAGCGCACAATCAAGACTGCAGCTAGTGCTGCTATGACCGCCGTTCCCATGACTCGGAATGGCTTTGCGGAAAGCGCCCAATCGACCCAAGCCAACAGCAAGGCCGGGATAACCGCGATCGCGTATGCCATCACCATCCAATCGAGAAGATTCTTGAACCCATCGGGCGCCGTGAACACGACCAACGCAAGGGGCGGAAAGAGAGCCGGGAATATCAGAAAGCGCTTCATCCCACCTTGGTCTGCCGTCGAAGGGATTTCGTTCAACTCGTTGTAAGGGCGCGAAATGCTTTGAGCATCGGAGGTTAAACAAAATCGGTAGTGGCCTACTCTGACTCTGCGAGTGGCCGATTTCGGCCAGTACCGAAATTTGGCTACCGGTCATATTCGTTAAGAATTGACTCGCTCCCTGCTGGTTTCAGGTGCAGACTTCGACCATCACAGAGATGTCCTTGGCTTCTATCTGTGATGAGAACGCCCGCTAGCGCCCCCGCCTTCCTCTCATGGAAAGGAGCGCGTCATGAAGCGCCTGTTCTTAGACCCTCATGAATTCGACGAGAGATTGAACGCGGAAAAGCTCGCATTCGCGCGCAACTGGAATGCGCATCCCCCGGTCAGCAACGTGACGTCCTTGAGCGCCAGCTCCGTCAGATCGAGACCGCCCTCCATATCGACGGCTGGATTTCATCGCCGGGACTGCAGCCCGCCCAAATCACTATCGCGCTGAGTGGCCCGGCGAGTAACCAAGGAGTCCTTGCTCCTCGCGGCATCGACCACATGGTCTGCCGTGTTGGCATGCGCGCTGCTCTATATCATCTGCATCGCCGCATTCTGAGGCCGCCGCGGTAGGCGGCCTTTTTCATAAGTGACGCGGTTTGAATGGGTCATCCGCCGCACTGGCTGGCTCTACCAAAGCACCCGCTCGCAGTGGCACCATGAACTCAAATTCCGGTGCTCGCCTGTGTCCGGCCACAGTGGCCTCGTTTGAAGACACCAGTGACCTGGTTTGATTTTGGCACAAACTGCACAGGACTTGGACGGAGGCCGGCTTATAATCTGTCCCCACATTGCTGAGTGCGGGGTCGTGCCATGATAGACGACCACATCTATAGCATGTTCGTCATTGCGGTTGGGCTAATCCCCGTCGCGATAGTCGTAACACTCGTGTTCGCAAAATAAGGCCGCCTCAATGGGTGGCTTTTTTATTTGGTACTGGCCTGTTTCCGGCCTCAGCGGTCTCGTCTGAAAAAAGCAGCGGCCTCTGCCTTGAGAAACAGGGATCAGTCGCACTCTGTCGTGACAATTCTGATACGGCACAGCCTGACGGCTCCGGTCCAGCGATCCAGCCGGACAGAGTGGTAGACCGGCTCCCCTCGGAGAGTCACCGCCTGAGCGCCCGACACTTCCCAACGCGTTGTGATCGCCAAGACAACGGCGATGATGAGGGTGGAGACGACAATAGCGGCCTGGGTTTTCATGGTCGGTGAGACATTCTTTGGGCGGGGATGTCGGTCATGGCTGGTTGGTCGCATCAATCCAGGCTTAGGTTCGCAGCGACGCATTTTTAGATCGCGCGTGACCTGCTTCGGCCGGCACCGGAATTTTGGTACTGGCCTCGTTCCCGTGGCTGTTGGCCTTGTGCGACATCGAGAGTGAGCCAATTTAAGTTCGATCCATGTGCTTCAGCCGACGCATCAGAGAACGCCGATGTTGTCCTGGATCATCTTCATCACGATCCCCGTTCTCGCCGTGGCGCTTTTGGCGGGGCGCTTCACGGCGACATACGCGGCAGAAAGAGGCCGCTCCGAACGCGCCTGGTTCCTCCTTGGGGCGTTGCTGTTCCCACTCTTTCCTATTCCGTGGATGACCTTGCAGCTGTTGCCGAGGAAGTAATGCCGCCCTAGCGGACGGCTTTTCCGGCAACGACAACCCGCCCTCATCGATTCCATTGAAGGAAAAGGCGTTTTGGCGCCGTGACGGAGACTGGACAGGCCTGCGCCGCCAATTTAGAACGCTTCTAGCCAGGGAGCGTGGATTGCCCAAGCCAAAGAAAACCGCCGCCGAACTTCAGAAGATTATCCGGGAAGCTTCCGCCATTGCCGGGCCATGGCCCAAAAACATGAGCGTGATCATCTATTCGCTGGATGATAGCTGGCGGATCATTGTGAGCTATTCGGATCCGGCCCAGACCCCGTTTCGGGACAGGCTGATGGAGATCAGCCGGGGCCTCACCCACTTCTACGATCTGGACGAGTCAGCCTAGAGCCGCCCGGCGCCATGCACCGGGCCCATTGAACCTGTGCCTTATCTCGCGAGATGTATTTCGCGCGTGGCGATCAGATCGCGGATCGGTTGCGCGATCGGCACCGGGCGATGAGTCTTCTGGTCGGTATTGACCCAGACGATTTCGCCGGTGGCAAACAGATCGTCGGCTGCGCGCGCGAAGATGCCGAGTTCGAACACCAGACTGGAATTGCCGATCCGCGCCACGCGCGCGGCAACATCGAGCTCCTGATCGAACAGGATCGGCGCCTTGTATTCGATCACCGATTTGACGACGTGAAAGTCGACGCCGCTCGCCTTGGCATCGGCAAACTGGTCATAGCCGAGCGCACGAAAATATTCGGTGATAGTCGTGTCGAAGTAAGTGAGATAATGCGCGTTGAAGACCACACCCTGGCCATCGATCTCGGAATAGCGCACCCGAAACGGGTGGAAGAAGCAGAACCGGTCGCGCGACATATGCCCCTCGCCTTTGACGGCGGCTTCGATCTCCGCCCTGATCCTCCCTAGCCCGTCTCGAACAGCAAGGCCAGCCGCCGCACGGAGACGTCCTGTCGCAGTTTACGCGCGCCTGATGGCTTGCAGGACGATGAAGATGTGCGACGCCGCGATGATCACCGAGGCCAGCACCAGTCCGAGCTCCGCACCATGAACCTTGTCCGGCGCAAATGTCATCGCCGTCCAGATGACCAGGCGCACGATCAGCATGAAGACGACCATGCCCCATAGTGCGATGCGCTTCGGCGCATCCCATGTCGGCTTGCCGTCGAAGCCCCATTGCATCGCGATGCGCGCATGCGGGATGCGCGGCGCAACATAGAGATTGCAGCCGATCATCACGACCAGGGCACATGCAAATACGAGATCGGCTGCCAACATCACCTCTCCTTGCAAGCGAACCGCCGGCGACGCCTTGCGTCATGCCGAAGCGAAACGAACCCGTCATATGGCAACAATGTCGCGACGGCGCCGGCCTTTCTTAATCGGCAATCCGGAGCGGCATCAGGTTCCGGGATCGCACCCGAGACGAAGCTGGCTGCGCCAAAAAAAACCGTTCATTTGCCGCAAAATTTGCACATTTCTATCGACGCGCGGAACAAGTTGGTCTAGCGGTATCATCGTCTTACAGCAACCTCAGGTGCTGCAGGCCATATACGCGCGCGCCAGCTGTGGTCGTTTCCCGTGACTCGATTTTTCTTTCATATTATCGCCGAAAACACGTTCCTCGATGATGAAGGAACGAATTTCAAGGACGATCAGGAAGCGATGCTGCACGCACGTCAGCTCGCCATGGAGATGGTGCGCAGCCTTGGCACGATAAAGGGCGCGATCGTCGTCGAGAATGAAGACAGTGGCGGATTGTTCGAAGTGCCGCTGTCCTGGAGCAACTGACACAGGCGCATATGTCAGTCGCCGCGCGGCGGGCTTCAGTCTATTTGCACGACCGGCGGCACGAGCCGCCGACGCCACGGTCGCCGCCTGATCAATTCGCTGCGCTGCCGGTCTTGGTGCGCGGCTGTTTCGCGGGCGCAGCCGCCTTCGGCGCATCGCTGCGCACATTGCCCCACGGATCCGCAGCAGCCTTGGTGTCCGGAATCTTGCGCAGCGACTCGCGATACGCCTTCTCGGTGATCGCGTCCTGCTCCTTCTCCTCCGCCGACTTGGTCTTCACCTCCGGCATCAGATTCATCATCTGCGCGGCGGCCGGTCCGGTCAGAAGCGCGAGCGCTGCGACGACGCCGAATAACTTGCGGGACAGTTTCATGGCACCAAAGCTCCGTGAATTTCGGAGGCGTTATATCACTGGCCATTCAGGCCCGCCAAGCACCTGGCGCAGGGCACCCCATCGTGTCTCACGCAGGTTGAAACCTCCGGAAACCGGGAAACCCGAAAACCGGGATGCCCAAGCGCTGGCCCGGACTGGAGCCTAATTGCCCAGCACTTTCTCCGCGGCCGTCACGATGCTGATGGTCGGGTGCGCCGCGCAATAGGTGCCGAACTTCTTGGCATTCTCGACGAACACTTCGGTGTCGATGATCGCGTCGTCCGAGTCGCCCTTGTACCAGCCGTCCATCCAGGTCAGCACCATCTTGATCTCGTCGGGGCCGGAGTCGACGAATTGCTTGCAGGACATGGTGGACAGATCGAGCACGACAGCCTGGGCCGGCGCGGCAGAGAACATGGCAGCGGCAGTCAACAACGCGCAGGCGATCTTCATCATGGTCCTCTTCTCCGGAAAATGACGCCGGCCGATGGCTGGCCCGAGCGCTCACAGCCGGACGGTATCATGGGGCCCATTTCCTCGATCTGATATTTTTATGAAATCTTCTGATCGCCCCGGTCAGAACTTCATGAAGGATGAACAGACGGGTCCGGATTTGCGCGATCCGCTTTATCGGCCGGCAAGGCGGCGGTGCTAGACATCGCGCATGTAGACGATGCGGACGACGGCCATGATCGAGAAACGAGCGGCTCCACGACACCGGGTTCTGAAACGCGGCACGCTGGCCTTTGGCGGCGGTGGTATCGATTGCACCGTCCGAAACCTCTCGGCCTCCGGCGCGCGTGTCGATATCGCAAGCCCTCTCGGCCTGCCGCAGAACCTCATGCTGGTGATCGAGGCGGATCAGTTCATCCGCCGCTGCCGGCCGGTGTGGAACACGGACCGCCAGCTTGGCGTGGCGTTCGAGTAAACGCGCCCGTCAGTAGCGCCCGCGGCCGCCATAGTTGCCGCCGCCGTAACCGCCATAGCCACCGCCGCCGTAATAGATGCGCGGCACCGGCTCGTAATAGACCTGCGGCGGAGCACGGCGAATAACGATCTCTTCCTCCACGATCTCACGGCCGCGCCGCGGCGGTGGTGATGGTTTGTCGGCGCGCTTCTTCGCAGGCTCGGTGGTTTTCTCGGCCTTCTTCGATGCAGGCGCTGCCGCGGGCGGGGTGCCGCACGGGCATGTGGGGCCCGGTCCAGCCAATGCGACATTGGTCGGCGTATTCGTTGCAACAACCGGCACCGGCTTGTTGCGCGTGCGCTCCTCGAGCTTCTGCGCGGTCGATGTCAGGTCACTGTCGGGATATTTCGCCAGGAAATCGCGATAGGACGGCGCGGTGTTGGTGATGACGGCATTATTCCACGCCACCATCTTGTAGTGACGGTCGAGCCATTCTTTCGCCTGCGGGCCGAGCGGCGGTTCGGCATAGAGGCCGACAAAGGCTTCATAGGCTTCCACCGAACCATCCGAGACGATCAGGTTGTTGGCGTCCTGCACCGGCTTGCCCTGCAGCTCCTTGCGCCACTGATCGACAGTCTTCTTGGTCACGGCCGGCTTGGCGCCGGCATCAGTGCCAAAGAAGCGGAAGTCATTGACCAGCGACGAGCTCTCCCACGGCGTCTGCCGGCCTTCGGTCGCCTGATTGACCGACAGTCGTACGCGCTTGAAGGCGTCCTCGATCGGCAGGCCCGGCTCGCGGCCGGCCTTCAGCAGCGCCGTCGTATAGGGGCTGTTGCCGTCCTTGCCGTCTTCGGCTTCGGCGCCGGGCGATGTCGAGAATGACAGCAGCGTGCCGGGCGTGCCGAATTTCACATCGACCTGGGCGAGCCCGCGGCCGGTGGTCTTGCTGATAGCCGGAAACGGATTGTTGCGGCAGGCATCGAGCAGGATGATGCGGCTCTTGCTCGGCACGGATGTCAGCGTGTTCAGGATGTCGTTGAGCCGGACCGCCTGCAGCGGAATATCGGCTTCACGCTTCGGATCGATATCGACCGGAACCAGATAGTTCTCGCCGTCGATCTGCAGACCGTGGCCGGCATAGAACACCAGAGCCACGGTGTCGGGCCCCTTGGCGGACACATTGGCGGCGAAGCCGGCGATCCTGGCGCGCAGATCGGTCTGCGACAGATCCATCGCCGACTGCACCTCGAAGCCGGCATCGCCGAGCATCTGCGCCATGGCCTTGGCGTCATTGACGGGATTGGGGAGCGGCGCGATGGACCGATAGGAGGATTGCCCGATCACCAGCGCTAGACGACTTTCGGCCCATGCGGCTTGCGAGCCGAGCATCACCGTGGCTGCAACGATCGCGCTGCGAATGACAGGACGAGCCATCGAACACCCTCCCCGGACGAGCCGGTTTGCGCGACGGACAATTCCCCGCCTGATTCAAATGAAACCAGGATGGCCGTACGCCAACAATGCGACGGCCTGCCGCTGCCCAATTTGGTCGTAATGAACGCAAACGCGGTTCACGGGAACCGCGTGCGGCATGTGCTGTCCGAAGACTACTTTTTCTTCGCGGCCGTTGCAGGCGCGGGAGCAGGCGCGACGCCGCCCCATGGATCGTATTTTTCCTTGGGAGTCGGCACGCGCTCCAGGGCGGCCTTGTAAGCCTTCTCGTCAATCTTCGGCTTTTCGGGCGCAGGCGCATGATCGGCGCCGCGCTTGCCGCCGCCGCCCATCTGTGCTGTCGCCGGACCGGCCAGAAGCGCCAGTGCCGCGATCGCCAATACCAATGCTCTCATTATGGGTCCCTCCGGCGCCTTGATAGCCTGACGTATGGGCCATTTTCCAGCCCCAACATGGCGAGGCCGCGACCATCGACCGCAGGTCCGCCCGTCCCCGGAACCGCGCGAATTCTCCGGCACCGGCCACCCTGCCCCGCCTATATCCGCTGAAAACGCAGGCTTTTTCAGCGACCGTTTGGTGAACGACCCGTTGCACATTCCCGTCAAATTTCGTCTCCGGAAAAACCGGATATTCGAATGTTTCTCCTAACCTCCGCAGACAGCAATGGAGCAGCGGCCTGCGCCGCCTTCCTTGCGACGGGGATCGGGGACGTGGTCGACATTGCAAACCCAGCCGGCATGCATGGCAGCAGAACAACGGGTGCCGGGATGACCGCGGCGAGCCGCCCAGCGTCTGCGCCCGATGCGCTCGCGCCGCTGGCGACGATCGCGCCGGAGCCATGGCGTGCGCTGGCGCAGCAGGCCATCGAGCCGAACGGCTACTACCTGGCCGACTGGGAACTGGCCGTAAATGCATCCGCGCGCGGCCGCACCGATGTCGCCGCACTCAGCGCCTGGATGAGCGATACCGCAACGCCCCGCTTGATCGGACTGCTCCCGGTGATCACGGCGCGGCGCGCCTATCGCCTTCCTCTCCCGGCACTCGTCAGCGCCGATCCTTATGGCACGCTCTCTACGCCGCTGCTCGATCGCGACATGGCCCCAGATGCCGTCACGCGCCTGATGACGCAGGCCCGCAAGGCCGGTGCGCATGCGCTGATCATCGAGAACGTCTCCCTCGATGGTGCCGCGATGCAGGCCATCCGCGAGTCGCTCGCCATGCAGGATCTTGCGCCGCGCATTCTGCAATCCCACGCCCGCGCCTGTCTCGACGCCACGCGCAATGCCGACGAAATGCTGCGCGATGCGCTCGGTGCGAAGAAGCTGAAAGAACTACGCCGCCAGCGCAACCGCCTCGCCGAACACGGCGATGTGACATTCGAGATCGCGCGCACGCCGGCCGAGATCGCGGCGACCATCGACACATTCCTGACGCTGGAAGCGAGCGGATGGAAAGGCAAACGCGGCACCGCCTTGATGCAGGATGCCGGCGACAGTGCCTTCATCCGCAGCGCCACCAAGGCGCTCGCCGAACGCGGCCAATGCGAGATTGTCACGCTGCGCGCCGGCGACACGCCGGTCGCAGCCGGTGTGCTGCTCAGGCATCTCGACCGCGCCTTCTATTTCAAGCTCGGCGTCGATGAGCGTTTCGCCAAACTGTCCCCCGGTGTGCAGCTCACGCTCGACGTGACGCGGCATCTCTGCGCCGATCCTGCGATTGCCTGCGCCGACTCCACGGCCAATGCCGGTCATCCCATGATCGATCCGATCTGGCGCGGCCGCCTCGCCATCGGCGACGTGCTGATCCCGCTGCGCAAGCACGACCCGCTGGTCTCGCTCATCCACGGCGCCTTGACCTTGCGTCGTTCCATCCGCGAGCCGCTGCGACGCGTGGCCCGCTCAATCCGCAACCGTCTCCGCTAGATATCAGGGGTTCAGCCATGAACGCAGCTACTGACGTCGCGCCGGTGATCTCGGCCGCTAATCAATCGCTCAAGAATGACTTCCCGCTGAAGCCCTTCGCCATCAGGCACAAGCTCGCCGGACATCCACTGCTGACGCTGCCGCGCATTGCGCAGCTCGCGGCCGACCTGCCCCGCGATCTCATCGAATACAATTCGGGAAAGGTTGCCATCAGCCAGGATCCCGATGCGATCCCGTCGGTCGATCTCGACCCGGTCGAGGTGGTCAAGCGCATCGAAACTGCCGGCGCCTGGATGGTGCTGAAGCGGATCGAAAATTCGCCGGAGTATAGGAAGCTGCTTGAAGACACGCTGCTGTCGGTGGCCCGCGCCCGCGGCTTCAACAGCCTGCTCGATGCCGGATTCGAACAACTCGAAGGCTTCCTGTTCGTCTCGTCGCCGAATTCGACCACGCCGTTCCATCTCGACAGCGAGGACAATTTCTTCGTCCAGATCCACGGCGAGAAGTTCTTCACGATCTACGACAACAACGATCGCGCCATCGTCTCCGACGACGAGATCGAGCGCTCGATGACCAAGCACCGCAATCTCAAATTCGACGACAGTTTTGCGCCGCGCGCGGTCGAGTTTCACATGTTCGATGGCGACGGCTGCTATGTGCCCTATCAGTGGCCGCACTGGGTGCGCACCGCCGGTTCGTTCTCGATCTCGATGGCGATCACCTGGAAGACGCGCGAGGTGCGCCGCGTCAACGACCTGCACTTCTTCAACTCGATGCTACGCGGCATCGGCTTTCCGCAGAAGCCGCCGGGACAGCAGCCGGTGCTGGATATGCTGAAGCTCGCATTCTACCGCACCGTGACAACGGCAATCAAACCGCTCCGCGGTTCGCTGGCGATGCGTAAAGTCCTGCGCCGCATCGCGCTTGGCAAGAAGGCGAACTATTATCTGAAGGGCGCGTAAGCGCGCCCTACTCCGCCGCCTCGGCGTTGATTTCCGCCGACACCTGACGGATCGCGCGCGCGAGCTTCTCCGCATCCTGCGCACCGGACACGGCATATTTGCCAGCGAAGACGAAAGTCGGCACGCCGGAAATGCCCTTGTCCGCAGCTTCTTTGGCGTTACCGGAAATCAGCTCGACATCCTCGTCGGTGGCGAGGCGTTTGCGGATCTCGTCCGCATCGAGCCCGACATCAGCTGCGGCCTGAACCAATGTCTCGCTCTGGGTGAGATCGCCGCCATCGCGGAAATACAATTCCATCAGCCGCTGCTTGACCTCGGCCGACTTGCCGGACGCTTCGGCCCAATGGATCAGCCGGTGGCAATCGATGGTGTTCGGCTGGCGCTTCACGCTGTCCGGGCGATAGGTCAGTCCCTCTTGCTCAGCCGCATCGACGACACGACCGGCGATGCCCTTATAGGCTTCCACCGAGCCGAACTTGGTCTCCAGATAGGTCGAGCGATCGATGCCCTCGCGCGGGATCCACGGATTGAGGAAGAACGGCCGCCAATTGACATGCACCGGCACGTCGGAGGCCAGCGCCAGCGCATTCTCGATGCGGCGCTTGCCGATATAGCACCACGGGCACACGACGTCGGAGACGATATCGATCTGAAGCGGCTTGATGGCGCTCATGGGCGGGCTCCCTGTATTTGTTCCGCCCACAAATAAGCGTCATGGACCGTGGCGGCAAGACCGCTAGTTCCCGTTCGCAGCGATCGCCCGGAGCCTGTTCGCCGTGATCTCATCCGTCGGAAAGAACGTCTCGATGGCGATTTCCGACAGCGTGATATCCAGCGGCGTACCGAAGGTCATGGTCGTCGACATGAAGCTCAGCACATCGTCGCCAAGCTTCATGCGGAATGGCACCACGACGCTGTCGGCCGCGATCGGCGCCGACCGCGCCGGCACCGGATAGGTCTTCAATTCCTGATACAGTTTGAGCAATTCCGGATCGACCGTCGCCTCGCATTGCCGGTGCAGCCGCTCCAGCAGATGCGCGCACCATTCACCGAGATTGACGGTGCGTGATGCCAGCCCCTGCGGATGAAAGCTCAGCCGGAGCACGTTGAGCGGCGGTGCCAGCAATTCAGGCGGGATGCCTGACAGCAGCGGCATCACCATGCGATTGGCGGTGACCAGATTCCAGTGCCGGTCGATGGCCAGCGCCGGATGCGGCTCATGGGCCTTCAGCACGAGGTCGATGGCCTGACGCGCCGAGGTCAGTGCTGGATCGTCCAGCGCCCGCTGCGGAAAGGCTGGCGCGAAGCCTGCCGCCACCAGCAAGACATTGCGCTCGCGCAGTGGCACGTCGAGCCGCTCGGCCAGCCGCAACACCATCTCGCGCGAGGGCGCAGCGCGGCCGGTCTCGAGGAAACTCAGATGGCGCGTGGAAATCTCGGCATCGCCGGCCAGATCGAGCTGGCTCAGGCGACGGCGCTGCCGCCATTCGCGCAAATGATGGCCGATCCCGGCGGGACGGGATGTTGCGGAGGTCGCTGCTAGCTGTGTGCTCATGGCAAAAAGCTAACACGCGAATTTCGCAGCTTCCATGACCTCACAGGTAATCGATTTGGCTCCGCGGCGCCGTCATTGTCGGGACATCCACAACGACCAACCCAAGGATAACGACCATGATCAATCCCTCTCTCCTGCTCCGCCGCGCCATCCAGATCGACGCCATCGTCTCAGGCGCCATGGCCCTGTTGCTAAGTTTTGCCGCCGGCATGCTGGTGCCGCTGCTGCATCTGCCTGAAGCGCTGCTGCTGGAATCCGGCCTGTTTCTGATCGCCTATGCAGCGCTGGTCGGCTGGCTCGGCACCCGCGCAGCCATGCCGAAGCTGCTTGTGCTCGTGATCATCATCGGCAACGCGCTGTGGACGTTGGGCAGCATCGGCCTGCTGTTCTCGGGCGCGGTGACGCCGAACCTGCTCGGCCAGGTCTTCGTGGCCGCGCAGGCGATCACGGTCGGCGTGTTCGCGGAGCTGCAATATATCGGGCTGCGCCGGAGCGCAGCGGCACAGGCGGCTTAAGCCGCCTTGCTCCTGGCCTTGCCGGCCTTTGCTTTACTGGACCTAACCGACTTGGCCCTGGTCGCTGCGGAGGTCTTCTTCGCGGCGGCCTTGGTCGTCTTGGCTTTGCCCGAAGCCGCTTTGCCTGAAGCCGCCTTGCCCGAAGATTTGGCCTTCTTGGCCTTGGCTTTAGCCTTCTTGGCCTTCGCCTTTTCTTCCTTCTTCAGCGCCTTGCGCTCGGCCTTCTCCTTGGCCTTCAGTTTTTCGGCGCGCGCCTCGGCCCGCTTCCTCTTGCGCTTCTTCTCGCAGGCATCGCATTTGCAGCCGATAGGCTTCAGGTATTCCTTGAAATATTCCGTGCCGTAATCGTAGTTGATCTCTTCGCCCGGCTCGATCTTCTTGATCGAGCGAATGGTGATCTTCTTCTTCGCCGCGTTGACGTCGGACTCGGCGTTTGGCTTGCAGGCGTGGTTGATATAGCGCGCGATATTCTTGCGGATCGAACCGTCGACGGTCCAGCGCTTGCTGATCTGGAACAGGTACTTGTTCTCGATCGCGTCGTGTTTCTCGTTCTTCGAATCCAGCAAAGGCCCGAAGTAGCGGATGATCTTGACGCCCTTCTTGATCGGCTGGGTGGCGAAAAGACCGAGACCTGTTTTGGAACGGCCGATGCGATATGGCTTGGCGGAAGTCGAGGCGGGCATGGGATGAGGAACTGACGCTGCTGGAGACAAAATGAAGGCTGACCAAGCTGTCTAGCGCGATTCAACCAGCCTTGTCAGCCGCTTCCGTTGAACCTTCCCCAGCTTGTGAACGTCAAAGCGTGGTCACCTGTTTGTCCGGATGCCTTCGCATGCAACGATTTCCCGTTTTCGCCGCCGCTCTGGCAGCCGTCATCTCCGCCACATCCCTTGCGGCGGCCAGCGACATCACGAGCATGTACAGCTCCACGGCAGCGAAGAATTGTCGCAAGATGCCCGTCGCGGCCAGCGAGGTCGATGCCGATGACAGCGCCCAGTGGACCTGCCGCGGGCCTGCCGGCCTCGTCGTCGTGAAGACCGAAGGCGATTTGCGCGAAACCATCACCGTCGGCCGCACCTTGAAGGCCGCCGAGGACGAACCGGCCGCGTCACAAGGCTTTGCCGCCTTCAATTCAACCACCGATACGATCGAATGGCGTCTCAGCGGCGGCAAGCCATTCGCGATGATCCAGCGCTGGCATGTGGCCGTCGGCGATGGCAGCCAGTCCAAAGCCGCGCCAAAAACACGACAGGTGCTGGTTGTGACTCGCCTGCCGCCGGGCGCGGTGTGCCACGTCGCTCATATCGAGGTGAACGGCACGCGCGACGCCAATGAAGCCGCGCGCCGGGCTGCTGACAAGCTGGCACGCGGCTTCGATTGCAAGACGGACAAGATCAGCGTCGTCGGCATCGGCGGCCGCGCCACCGCACTGGCGATGGCATCGCGCAATATCCCGGACCCAGCCCGGTAGGGATCAAATCGATCGCGCGATCCGCAATCAAAGTTTCGGTATTTTCGCGGTATCGATCACGGCGGTCCATCTGGCGATTTCCGTTGTGACCAGGTCGCGCATTTCCAGCGGCGTACTTCCCCGCACCTCGCCACCGATCGCCGCTTCAAGCCGCGCCCTGATCCCCGGGTCGGCCAGAGACTTCAGAACGGCCGCGTTGAGTTGGGCGATGATCGCCGGCGGAGTACCCTTCGGCGCCAGCAGTCCCGCCCATGTCCTGACATCAAAACCTTTCAGACCTGCCTCGTCGGCCGATGGAACATTCGGCAGCAAAGCACTCCGGGTCGATGATGTGACGGCGAGGCCGCGCACCGCACCACTCTCGATCTGCGGCGCAACAAGCACGCTGGTGCCAACGATCAGGGGCACATCGCCCGCGAGCAGTGCGGTGATCGCCTGGGAGTCGCCGCGGTAGGGCACGTGCAGCACGTCGATGCCGGCTGCCGCTTTCAACAATTCACCAGCAAGGTGATGCGTACTGCCAAAGCCGACCGATCCGAAACTCAACGATCCCGGCTTGGCCTTTGCGAGTGCGATGAGCTCTCCCAGCGTTTTGGCTTGATAGTCGCTGCGGGTGGCAACAACGAGCGCGTAATAGACGATCGTGGAGACCATCTCGAAACTGTCGACCGGCTGATAGGGCAGCGATTTGTAAAGTCCTGCGGATATCGCATGGCCTCCGGTTACAAGGCCGAGCGTGTATCCGTCAGGCGCAGCCTTGGCGACCGCGTCCGATGCGAGATTGCCGCCTGCACCAGGCTTCGCTTCGACGATGACGGTCTCATTGAGCTGTTTCGCCAGCCCGTCGGCAACAACGCGGGAGAGCGTGTCCGCCGCACCACCCGATGCGAAACCGTGAACGATACGAATGACACGATTTGGGTAGGCTTGAGCCGAGGCGCCACGCACATCGAGCGACGAGACTATGAATATAGACACCGCGACGCATGCGAAAACTCTGCGCCGAATGGATTTCGACAGCTTGCTCATGTTTCCTTCCTTTTATTTCTTCTGCGTTGATCGCCGAGGTGCCGATCTGTCGCTTCATGGCGGCGACTTTGTCGGCAGCGATGTCATGTCGCTTTGCGTTTGAACTCCGCGAGCTCCGGCGATGGAGCCGGCCCCCAGATATCCCGAGGGAGACCTACCCAGACCTTGGGGCGTTGCGGACGATCCCGGTGCCATGGGCGCGGCTCGAAATAGCCAAGCTCCTCGTCGATCATCTGATCGAGATCGAAGAACAGCTCGATGAGATTGCCATCCGGATCGCGATGATAGATCGCGACATTGTGGCCCGGGCCATGACGAACCGGTCCCCACAGGATCTGCATCTTCTTGCGCCCGAGCAGATCGCAGGCGCGATGCATGTGCGAGGCATCACGGAGCTCGAAGGCCGCGTGATGCAATCGCCGACCCGGGCCGCGCGCGAAATTGACGGAGTGATGATCGAAACCACACCGCATGAAGACGAAGGCGTCCTCGATCCAGTCCGACACCCGGAAATTCAGCACGTCACCATAGAATTTCGACGCCTTCAGCGGATCTTGCGTGTAGAGCGCGATATGGCCGAGGCGGTCGGCTGCAATGCCGCCGACAGGCTGTTGAGCGACAGCGAATGTCGGCCCCGCAAGCAGTTCGATCTCCATGTTCTCGAAGTCGCGGAACAGCACCGAACGGGACACGCCAGGAAGAGGATCGGACTGGATCTCGGCCGCAATTCCGGCCCGCGACAGTGTTGCCACCAGGTCGGCGAAATCCAGATCGGGCGGCACTTCGAAGGTCAATCGCCGACAGGCTGCCTGATCGCCACGCTGCAGGACGACGGCGAGTTCGTCCGAGTCGGTGGCCAGCAGTGCGCGACTGGCGTCACGCGTCACCACGCCGAGTCCGACCACCGTTTGATAGTAGTCGATCTGCCTGTCGATATCAGGCGTAACAAACGTCACATGTCTGATGCGTTTTACCTTGATCATGTGTTCCTCCGTATCTTGTTCCAGACCGATAGCCGTCCGCCTACGGGGTCATAATGATTTTCCCGAGCGCCCCTCCGGACTCCAGCAATGTATGAGCTTGTCGGACCTCAGATAATTTCAGCCGTGCGGAAATGGCCGGCTTGATCGCCCCTCGCCCGAGAAGCGAGATCAGCTGCCCCATGATGGCGCGGCGCGCGTCGCGGTCATGGTCGTAGATGTGAAAGGAGAAGCAGCGGACAGCCGGACATATGTCGAGATACTTCCGCATCTCTCCCATCAGGTTCTCTTCCGGAAGCCCCGCAAAGGCGTTGTAGGAAACCAGCGTCCCCCATTTGCCGAGCACGCCGAGATAGGACACGAATTCGGGACCGCAAACATGGTCGAGCACGAGGCCGACGCCGTTTCCCCCGGTCAATTCGCGTGTCCGCGCGACGACATCTTCATCGCGATAAAAAATAACGTGATCCGCACCGTTGGATTTTGCGAATTGGGCTTTTTCCGTTGTGCTCACCGTACCAATCACGGTCATGTTGGCGAGCTTCGCCAGTTGCACGATCGACGTGCCGACGCCCCCGGCAGCACCAATCACAAGCACACTGCCTGCGGGATTACGCCCACCGCATTCATGCAGCAGCGCCCAGGCGACCTGATAGTTCGCAAGACACACGGCGTCCTGCAAATCGACGGCATCGGGTAGCAAATGGATCGCGTCGGCCGGCGCGACCACATATTCGGCGTAACAGCCCCCGCGCTGCGACAGATCGCGGGCACTGAGCAACACTTTCTGGCCAACTGAAATGCTTGTGACGTCGGCACCAATGGCAGAGATGCGCCCGGCCACATCATTTCCGGGATTGGCCGGCAATGGCGGCATCCATTTGTAGACGCCGCGGCGGATCAGAACATCCGGCTGGCCGACCCCAAAAGCTTCCGCCTTGATCTGCACCTGTTTCGGGCCCGGCAAGGGAACCGCCACATCGGCATATTCGAGTGCCTCGGGTCCGCCCGGACGGTGAACAAGCACGGCTTTCATGAATCCACCCCTGAAAGATATTTTCGAAAATATGATCCATTACGAAAATTATTGCAATAGCCGTCACGCGACGGCATTCTGCGGTCAGGCGGCGCAACCAGCCGGCGTTATCTGAGGGCCATTCGATGACAGCTTCGGCCGTCAAATTACGTAAAGAATTCGGCAAGACACTCGCGTCCGATATTGCTCACCGACTCCGGCAGGATATCGTGAGCTGCAGGATGAAGCCTGGCGAGCCCCTGAAATTCGATGCTCTGAAGCTCGCCTTCGGCGCAAGCTTCACCACATTGCGCGAAGCCCTGACCTCATTGAGCGCGGATGGTCTGGTGCTTGCCGAGGAGCAGCGTGGCTTTCGCGTGGCCCCCGTCACGAGCGAAGACTTGAATGACATCACTCAGACGAGAATCCTGATTGAGATCGAACTGCTCAGTCGATCGATTGCAAATGGCGAAGATGACTGGGAAATAGCGGTTATGTCGACCTTGCACAGGCTGGGGCGCATCGAGGAACGGCTTCCCGGCAACCATGTCGAGAATCCCGAGTGGCAGGTTGCTCACCGTCAGTTTCATGAAGCGCTCGTGTCCTCCGGCCGCTCCCCGACCCTGTTCGGGATTCGCGCATCCCTGTTCGAGCGCGCCGAACGCTATCGAAACCTGTCTTCCATGTTCCGTCCGCAACCACGCGACAAGGTCGGCGAGCATCGCGCCATCATGCAGGCAGCGATCGCCCGCGACACGGCACTGGCCACATCCCTGATCGACCGCCACATCCGCAGCACGGCCGACAATGTCCTCAAATACGCGTCCCACCTGCTGACGGAAGCATGAAACGGGCGCGCCGTGCACTGACGGGTCCGCGGCAGAAGAACAACGTCCCCCACCGATAAAAAGCGTTGTTCTGTCATCAAGCCCCCTTGCTAAGATTAATTTTCGAAAATAATGTCAGATTACGAAATTTAAAGCATTCCGAAGTGAACAGAAAGGCGCCACCGTGAAGCTCCTGTCATTCAGCCACCAAAAGCGCGAGAGCTGGGGTGCCGTCGTCGATGAAGCAGTGGTCGATCTCGGCAAGGCACTTCCGCAATATCCGACGCTGGCTGATTTCATCGCCAGTCCCGATTTCGCGAAGCGCGACGCATTGGTCGGCGCACACACGCCAGATCTCAAACTGTCCGACATCGACTATCTGCCCGTGATCACGCGCCCCGAAAAAATCGTCTGCGCTGTGCGCAATTATATGGATCACCACAAGGAAGCGGTTGCCCACGGCATGGACCGCCAGATCACCGAATTCCCGCCAATCTTTCTGCGGGTCTGGCGCTCTCAGGTCGGGCACAATCAGCCGGTCATTCGACCGAAGGTCTCCACGCATCTGGACTGGGAGGGTGAACTCGCTGTCGTGATCGGAAAGGGCGGCCGGCACATTCCCGAGAGCGAAGCCATGGATCACATCGCCGGCTATTCGATCTACAACGATGTCAGCGTCCGCGATTATCAGCGGCACGCGCAACAGATTGCAGCAGGCAAGAACTTCGTTGGCACCGGCCCATTCGGGCCCTGGCTGGTGACCACCGATGAAGTCAGCGACCCCACCAAGCTCAAGCTCGAAACCCGCGTCAACGGCGCCGTGGTCCAATCGTCAGATACGTCGCATCTGATCTTCTCAATTCCGCGGCTCATCAACTACGCATCGGAAATCTTCGACCTTGTACCAGGCGACGTCATTGCGACGGGCACGCCTGCCGGCGTCGGCTTTACGCGGAAGCCTCCAATATTCCTGAAGGCCGGCGACGTCGTCGAAGTCGAAATCGAGAAACTCGGCATTCTCAGCAATCCGGTTATCGATGAGTAGTCAGCCGCCCGCGTGCTCGCATCTGCTTTCACATACGAACTGATCTCGCCATGACATCCTATGATATTCGCAAGACGCAGACATCCGTCGAGACGGTCTGGCATGAGCGCGGGCCGCGTCTCGCGCAGCCGCTTCAGGTCGGCACAGCGCTCGCGATTATCCGCAATCCTTTTGCTGGTCGATACGAGCCGGACCTGATGGCCTTCCAGGCCGAGCTTCGCGACCTTGGCCGCTTCCTGGCGACCGAACTCGTTCAGCAACTCGGAGGCAAGGAACGCATTGAGGCTTACGGCAAGGGAATGATCGTGGGTGACGACGGCGAGCTTGAGCACGCGGCAGTGTGGCATGAGGCCGGCGGCTGGGCGATGCGCGAGGTCCTCGGTCAGCCCAAAGCGATCGTGCCTGCTGCGAAGACCTTGGGCGGCGTCGGCACACGCCTGATGGTGCCGCTGGGCCATATCGAAGCGGCCTATGTCCGCAGTCATTTCAGCACCGCTGAAATGACTGTCTGGGATGGCCCACGTCGCGACGAGATCGCCTTCGGCCTGGTGATGGCAACCGGCGGAAGACCGCACGCACGTATTGGCGGGCTGGCAGCCTCCGATATCTCGGTCCATGACGGACAGCGATAGCGACCGCAAACAACGTCAGGCGAAGAGTTTCGCTATTTCGGCGCTTCCATCACCCTGGCGACAGTAATCTTCAGCATCTCGACGAACAGCTTCTCTGCGTCGGTGCCGTCAGGCAAGCGGCGCAGGATGTCGGTGAGACGGCCATCGAGGGTCAGCATGGTGAAACCATGCACCAGCGACCATGTCCGCGCGATCTGCGCAGCCTGCTCGAGGGTCAATGCATCGGTGGCAATATTGCCGGGGTGCTGCGCGCCGACCACACTGGCGAGACCGGCAAAGGATGCATTGGCTGCTTCGCGCAGATTAGGCCGGGTCATGTCGAGCCGTTCGGTACGAAACATCAGCTGATACATGCCAGGCTGCGCACGTGCATAAGCGAGATAGGCCTTGGCGCGGGCGAGCGCGCTTTCGAGCGGCGTCGTGCCGGTCGCGCCAGCCGCAATCATTGTGGCGTTGAAGTTGCGAAAGCCGATGGCCGCGAGTTCGCTGACAAGGCCGGTGAGATCACCGAAGTGATGCGTCGGAGCCGCGTGAGAGACGCCGGCTTCGCGGGCGACGGCGCGCAGCGTCAGACCCGACAAGCCGTCCCGCTCCAGCACGATTTCCGCCGCTTTCAGCAGCGCACCATGCAGGTCCCCGTGATGATAGGGGAACTCAGCGCTGGCGACCTTCTTGGCCGTGCCCTTGGCGGACGCCTGTGCTGCGCCCTTCTTGCGGCGGGCCGGCGATAGGGCGCGCGGTTTCGCGGTCTTGGTCTGCTTTGTCATGGTGATGTTATAGGTTGCCATTTTTACACTGTAAAGATTTTGCTTGACGGGCCGACCGCTCACATCTAGCAATCTAGACAACGTAAAGATAACGGACATGGGAGACGACGATGGCGCTGCTGGACCCGATCGAGGCTGCTCATGACAATCTTGCGCCGATTCCGATGGAGTGCGACGCGCCGTTCCTGAAAGTCATCGGTGAACTGCCGCGTGAACTCAACGGCACGCTCTATCGCAACGGCCCCAATCCGCAATTCGAAACCAAAGGCTCGCACTGGTTCGTCGGCGACGGCATGCTGCATGCCTTTCACATCGAGAACGGCCGCGCGAGCTATCGCAATCGATGGGTTCGCACACCGAAATTTCTCGCCGAGCACGATGCTGGCCGCGCGCTCTATCGCGGCTTCGGGCAGAAAGTGCCGGATGCCCCTGCTTCGCTTGGCAACGACTCAGGCGCGGCCAATACCAACATCATCTTTCACGCCGGCCGCCTGCTCGCGCTCGAGGAAGGACATCCTCCGACCGAGATCGAGCCGGGCACGCTGAAGACGCTCGGCTACCAGAACTATCGCGGCCGCATCGGCGGGCCGTTTACCGCGCACCCCAAGATCGATCCCGTCACCGGCGAAATGACCTTCTTCGGCTATAACGCCCGCGGAATCTTCAGTCCGACGATCTCGTTCGGCGCAATCGATTCATCCGGCATCGTGACGCGCTTCGAACGTTTCGATGCGCCCTATGCCAGCATGGTGCATGACTTCATCGTCACCGATCGTCATCTGCTGTTTCCGATCCTGCCCATCACCGGCAGCATGGATCGCGCGCGATCGGGCCGCCCGCCCTATGCTTGGGAGCCGGACAAGGGGTCTTACGTCGGCGTGATGAAGCGCGGCGGCAGCGCAGATGATATCAAATGGTTTCGCGCCGAAGCTTGCTACGTCTTCCATGTGATGAATGCGTGGGACGAAGGCGAGCGCATCATCGCCGACGTCATGCAGTCCGAGGAAGCACCGCTGTTCACGCATCCCGACGGTTCGCCTACCGATCCCGCGAGATCCAATGCACGACTTTGTCGCTGGACTTTCGATCTTGCCGCCAACACCGATCGCTTCACGCGCACCTATCTCGACGACGTCACCGGCGAATTCCCGCGCATCGACGAGCGCCGCTCCGGCCTCGTCAGCACGCAAGGCTGGTACGCCTGCGATAATCCGGCGCCGGGTGCCAGCAAGGCCTTTTCCGGGATCACGCATGTCTGGCGCGACGGCATCAGGCTCGGCCAATACATGCTGCCACTCGGCGACAGCATCTCCGAACCCGTCTTCGTCGCGCGCAGCAAGGATGCAGCCGAAGGCGATGGCTGGCTGCTCGCGGTGGTGTGGCGCGCCCGGCAGAACCGCAGCGATCTGGCAGTGTTTAATGCCACCGATATCGCCGCGGGACCGATCGCGCTCGTCCAGCTCGGTCATCGGGTACCGGCGGGCTTTCACGGCAACTGGGTGGACGCCTCGTAAGACTTTGTTTTGAATACGCTAAAGCATTATCTCTCATAATTTTGACAGTGTAAAGATTTTTGTTGACGAAGCCGCAGGCAAGGCCTAGAAAAAATCTTGACATCGTAAAGATGGAGCGACCGGAAAACAGCGTGACGTCCTTTCTCATGATCGGCGCCGTTGTCACCGCCTCCTCAAGCACAACGATAAAAGTTCTCTCTCGACAACAAGCGCGCGGAACCACGCCATGATCAACGTCCTCGCCAAGCTGGCCATCGGCTTCCTTTCCACCATCGCCTTCTTCACGACCTTTGCGATCGCAGGAGACGTGCTGATCGCGACTGCCGTCGCCATTGCAGGTGCCGCGACACAGTTCGTTCTCGCACGAACCGCATATCGCAGGCCGGACATGATGACCCGGGCAGCAAGCTGGAGCAGCCTGGCCCTCGTGCTGGTTGTAACCGGGACCACGCTCATGGGCATCGAACCATCCGGCGCGGCCACCCCCGCTTCTCATGACGTTTTCACGCCGGTCAGCAATGTCTGCCGGCTCTCGCAAGACATATGATCGCTGGATGATGCGCAGCGGCGCAAAGGCCTCACAAACGGGCCCGCAACGCTCCTTCACAACGTCAAGATAGCCCGAACTGGAAACGCCATGGCTTCCTTTCTGATCATTGCCCCGTTCGGCGTCTTCGCCATGCTGATGATGGTAACGTCGGTCGCGTTCAGCCTGTTCGCCGCGGCGACGCTGTCGCTCGGCATTGTGGTCTGGGACGTGATCCGCGGCGGTTCGCTGAAAATGCTCGCGGCAGGCTCGGTGCTGATCTTCAGCGCGCTCGGCTGCTACATCACGCTGATCGACGGCAACTGGAGCCCGGTGGCTGTACGCCTCGCCGTCGATGTCTGCGTGCTCTCAATCGTCCTGCTGTCGCTGGCGATCCGCCTGCCCTTCACGCTGCAATATGCCCGCGAGGTGGTGGACGCCGAAACCTTGAAGCTGCCCGGCTTCATGAAGGCGAACTATATCATCACCTGGGCCTGGGCTGGCGCCTTCGTGCTGATGCTGGTGGCGGACATGCTGATCATCTACATGCCCTCGCTGCCGCTATGGATCGGCTTTGCGGTGGCCTTTGCCGCTCGCAATTCCGCCGTTGCCTTCACCAAATGGTATCCGCAATATCGCCGCGCAAAATACGGCGCAGCGAAGCCGGCAGAACCGCTGAAACCCTGATCCACTTCGCCTACAAATCGACGCCTGACCATCTCGACTGCATTGGGAGCCCTGCGATGAAGGACGTATTCGCCAAACTTGGCCAGGATTTCTTCTCCACCATCGTCTTCCTGGTGCTCTACCTCGTCACCGGTGACGTCCTGCTGGCAACCTGCGTGGCGATTGCGGGTGCCGTCGCACAGTTCATCTATGCCCGCGTCAAGGGCCAGAAGCTTGATGTAATGACCTATGCCAGTCTCGCGCTGGTAGTCGTCCTCGGTGGCGCGACGCTGCTGACCAAGGATCCGCGCTTTGTGCTGGCCAAGCCCAGCATCGGACATTTCGCCATCGGCGCGATCATGCTGCGCAAGGGCTGGATGCTGCGCTACCTGCCCCCCATCGTCAGCGAGACGATCCCCGAATATGTGACCGCTGCGGGCTATGCCTGGGCTGCACTGATGTTCGCACTTGGCGCCGGTGTCATCGCCGTGGCCATGACCGGCGACATGAAGCTGTGGGCGTTCTATGTGTCGGTGGTGGCCGTTGGCGCCAAGGTGCTGGCCTTCGCGATCCAGTATGTCCTGTTCCGGGTGATCGTCAGCCGTAAGCGGCGCGCAGCAGCAGCGACGGCACCGCAGATGGGCACCTAAAGCGTTTTCGAGCGAAGTGGATACCGGTTCGCATCAGGAAAACGCGTCTCAACAAAAAGCTAGAGCCTCGATTCTGATTCTACCAGAACCGAAAAGGCTCTAGTTGCCGGCGCGCAACTGCGAACTTCGCAGATGCGCCACACCGACATCCACCCTCAGCGGCGGCGATGCCGCGGGCGCGTGAACCGTGTCGCCCTCATATTCAGCAGTGATCCAGCGCGTGCCATCCGCCAGCGCCGAGGTGATGAACGACGCCATGCCGGCGCGATCGAGGCCGACACGGGCCGCGAGAACCTGCTCGCCATCGCGAAACGTGACCGCGCCTTTCGGAACGCCAACACCGCCGGCAATCGCGGCCGTCAACGTGACCACCGCTCCGGACGGACGGGGATTCTCGGACGACGACAGCGCCACGGCCGGCGTGACGCGTATGGTCTCGGCCACCACCGCGGATTGGCTCGGCTGCACCACGACAGGCAGATAATTCGACGTCCCCATATAGTCCGCGCGGAAACGATGCGGACCCGGCGGCAGTCGCTGGACCACCAGTGACGGCTGAGCCACATCGACCCAGCCAAGCACGGTGAGCGTCGTCTCATCGACAAAGCGGACGATGCCGCCCGGGACGCCGCCGCCGCGTTCACTCGTCACGGACGCCGTCAGTGTCGTGCGACCGGCCGCATCAACGGACGCCGCCAGAGTGATGCGGGTCAGTTCGGAGTGTATGATGGATTGGGCGTGGGCCGCGGCCGGACTTGCGAGCACAACTGCAGTGACGACGACCAGATGAAAATTGTTCACCTGTTACGCTCCGGTTAGCCGCCCCTGGGATGAGGCGCACGGCCGGCGAAAAGGTTCAACGCAAAAACCAAGGTATGGCTGTGAGGCAACGTATCGACGTGAACAGTTCGTCACAGATACTGATAAAATATGACCCCATTCACCGCGCTGGCCGCAGCCAGCAGCGTCACGACCGTCATATTCAGCTTCAGAGCATCCAACATGGCGCGGCCTCGAATTCGTCTGTGGTCTGATCGCTATTGGAACAGCGCCGCCTGAGTCGTCACCGCTTTTCTTTTTCGTCCACATGCTTGCGGGTCACCGGAGAATCGAGTCCTGCGCAGAGACCCGAATGCGCCTGATTTGCTGCAGGCCTGAGTCGCCTTTTGTCGAACCAAAATCGCGCTGTCGGCGACACAATTCCATGACCCGAATCGCCGCTTTGATTGCCGGACTGCTTGTTGCCGGCCCAGCCCTCGCGCAGCCCGTCACGCCCTCGCCTGAAACGCCGGAGTGGTTTGCAAGCGCCCGCGCTTTCGTGCCGCCGGACCGCGTGGCCGGTCAGGCGTTTCATGTCGACTTATCCAATCCACAAGCACCCGTCGGCTATCTTGCGGTTTATCCGGCCAACGCAAGCGATCCGAAGACACCGGCCAGCGCATTCGATGCAGGAGAGATGCTGGTCGCAAAACTCGCACACAGCGATGGCAAACTGACCACGCTGTCCGCTGAGTTGCGGCCGCGCGATCTCACGCTGACAAGCAGTATGCCGAGCGTGGCGAGCGCCGCGCGTGACGACGATGGGTATCGCGAACTGCATGCCGAGTTGCTGAAGACACGTGGCACGCTGCCTGACGGCGCCATGCCCTGCGATATCCACGGCTGGTCCGAGGACCGCGACCCGAACGGATTGAATGTCCGCGCCGGGCCGTCGGCGAAGGCCAAGGTGCTCGGCACATTGCCTGCGCCGTACAAATTCAAGCGCAAGGGCGACAACGTCCCCGAAGGTGGCTGGCTGACGGAGTTCTCCATCCTCGGCTTCAAGGACGGCTGGTTCCTGATCGAAGGCGCGACGCCACCGGGCAAGGACTACGAGGACGAGAGCGTCTATCCGCGCAATCATCCAAAGCCCTATGGCGGCCGCGGCTGGGTCGCCGCCAACAAGATCGGCGCGCAATATGCCAATGGCGACACACGAATGGGCGGGCTGTTTCAGGCGCCGCATGTGGACGCGCAATGGACGCCAGCCAAAGGCGACGGTGGCAGCGAGATCGGCGCCGATGGCGGCCCGAAACGCATTCTCGCCTGTAGCGGCTTCTGGGCCTTGGTGGAGAGCCACGACGGCGTCCGCGGCTGGTGGCGCAGGCTGTGTTCGAACCAGGTGACGAATTGCAGTTGAGCTAGAACCAGATTTGCTGCTGCACGCCCAGCGCATCGCGCGGTGCGGTGCCTTCCGGCAGACAGCCCACGCAATCGCGCGCGGCCAGCGCTACCGCGCAGGCATCGAGCACATCATCCCGTTGTGCACCGGTACGCGCTCGCCTGACGGTCAGCCAGTCGTCGAGATTGCTGAAGCCATTCGCCATCAGTAGACGACGACGCAGCGCGAGCCCCTCCTCCGCATGTTTGGACGACAGCGGCGCATCGCCATTCAAGCGGAGAAAGACGAGTTCGGGGTGAGCTTCGCGGATATCGAGGTCACGATGCGCCCGCACGAAGCCATCGACCTCCATGATCTTCGGCCCGAGATGCCAGGAGCTGGCGCGAGACCTTCTTTTGTCCGCGTCGTTCGGCTTCGGCATTGGCAAGGTCGGGATCGGTGAAGTCCTGCCACAACCAGCGCCGCCCGCCGGAGAATACCCGCGATCCATGCGGGCTGAGCTTCTTGCGGGCGAGCTGGTCGCAGGCACGCACGCCATCGTCCCCGAGGCCGATAGGGATATCGATGGCAGCGCGAGCAAAGCGCTGCGCCGCGAGCCAGGAAATGTCGCTGATGAAATCGACGGATCGCCGGTCGCCATCGAGCGTGACGGCGACCCAGCCCTTGCTGAACCCATCGAGCCCGATGAAGGTCATCGGGCGCGCCTCGCGCTTAGCCGAGGTTCAGTTCTTTGAAGAAGTCGTTGCCCTTGTCATCGATGATGATGAAGGCCGGGAAATCGACGACGTCGATGCGCCAGATCGCTTCCATGCCGAGTTCGGGATACTCGACCACCTCGACCTTCTTGATGCAGTGTTCGGCAAGGTTCGCCGCCGAGCCGCCGATGGATCCGAGATAAAAGCCGCCGTGCTTCTTGCAGGCTTCGCGCACCGCGACGGCGCGATTACCCTTGGCAACCATCACCATGGAGCCGCCAGCGGCCTGGAACTGATCGACGAAACTATCCATACGGCCGGCCGTTGTCGGTCCGAACGCGCCGGAAGCGTAGCCTTCGGGCGTCTTGGCGGGACCGGCGTAATAGACCGGGTGGTTCTTGAAGTAATCCGGCAGCGCCTCGCCCTTCTCGAGGCGATCGCGCAGCTTGGCATGCGCCGAGTCGCGCGCGACGATCATGGTGCCGGTGAGCGACAGGCGCGTCTTGGTCGGGTACTTGCTCAGCGTGGCGAGAATATCCTTCATCGGCTGGTTGAGGTCGATCTTCACGACCTCGCCGCCGAGCGACTGCTCCATCGCCGGCAGATACTGCGCGGGATTATGCTCGAGCTCCTCGAGATAGACGCCGTCCTTGGTGATCTTGCCGAGCACCTGGCGATCCGCCGAGCACGACACGCCAAGACCGATCGGCAGCGACGCGCCGTGGCGCGGCAGACGGATGACGCGAACGTCATGGCAGAAATACTTGCCGCCGAACTGCGCGCCGACGCCGGACGACTGCGTCATCTTGAGGATTTCCTGCTCCATTTCGAGATCGCGGAACGCATTGCCGTCCGGCGAGCCCTGCGTCGGCAGCGCGTCGAGATAGCGGGCCGAAGCGAGCTTCACCGTCTTCATGCAGAGCTCGGCCGAGGTACCGCCGATGACGATGGCGAGGTGGTAGGGCGGGCACGCGGCGGTGCCCAGCGTCATGATCTTTTCCTTGAGGAAGGCGAGCAAGCGATCCTTGGTCAGGACGGACGGAGTAGCCTGGAACAGGAAGCTCTTGTTGGCGGAGCCGCCGCCCTTGGCCATGAACATGAACTTGTAGGCATCATCGCCCTCGGCATAGATCTCGCACTGCGCCGGCATATTGTTGGCGGTGTTCTTCTCTTCATACATGGTCAGCGGCGCGACCTGCGAATAGCGCAGGTTGCGGCGCAGATAGGCGTCGCGGGCGCCTTCGCTCAAAGCAGCCTCATCATCGCCGTCGGTGATGACGTTGCAGCCCTTCTTGCCCATGATGATCGCGGTGCCGGTGTCCTGACACATGGGCAGCACGCCGCCGGCAGCGATATTGGCGTTCTTCAGGAAGTCAAAGGCCACGAACTTGTCGTTCGGCGAGGCCTCGCTGTCATCCAGGATGTTGCGCAGCTGCTGCAGATGGCCGGGGCGCAGATAGTGGTTGATGTCGCCAAACGCGGCCTCCGAGAGCGCCTTCAAAGCGTCGCGGGAGACCACCAGCATGTCCTTGCCCAGCACCTTCTCGACCCGCACCCCCTCGGTGGTGACCTTCTTGTAGGGCGTGGTGTCCGCGCCCAGCGGAAACAGCGGGGTGTGCTTGTAGGGCGGTACGGGCTTCTGGTCGGGGAAAGCGGTGGGAGCATTCATGGTCGGGCCTCAAAAAGGGAGGGGATTTGAGGCCCTTGTAGGCGGTTTCCCGACTGTTTTGAAGGGTTCAAAACAGGGGGACAGGCCCGCAATCGCGGGGATAATCCCCCTGTTCCAACAGTCACCGGCTGCGCCCAGTGCGCCTTGCATAAAGCCGCGTCCCGCGTTTCAGTGCGGCCGGGGATTGAGGAGAATTCTGGAATGTCCATCGACCGCCTGCGCGGCATTTTTTCGGCTGTGGCGCTGCTTGCCACCGTGACCCTTGTCGCTTCGCCGGCCCGCGCCGACCGCTGCGACGATCTCGCGCGTCAGCTCAAGAGCCAGATCGACGGGCTCAGCGTCGGGCGCACTGCGGCCAACGTGATCTACCTCTCGCATCCGGCGGCGAAGCAGTTGCGGCTTGGCTGCGCCAGCCGCAATTTCAGCAACGAGATCTATGCGGCGTCCGCGACCCGCAAGCCGGCGCCGGCTTTCACTGATCTCGTCGCGAGCGCGGCAGCCGTCATCTTCACGATCCCGAAGCCGGATACGGTGAGGGGCACCACGCGATGTCTTGGCCGCATGGGGATTTTCCGTGGCGATGACGTGAAGCTTCGCTATCGCCGGCTCGATCTGCGCTGCACCCGCAGCAAGACCTCCGCGACCATCACCATTTCCCGCGGCAAGGACGAGTGAGTATTTCGTTTCAATTGTAGTGAAGTCCGAGACCGGTCATTCACCACCGCAGCCGAACCATCCCGATTGCTGCAAATTGCAGCGCCTGATTTACCAACTCCTTGTTGGCGCACGCCCATGGTCCAACTGCAAGTGTTGGAAACAGGGAATTTGTAATGAGCGTTTCAAGTGTCAGCAGCACACCGCCGGTCGCTGAGGTGAAGCCGATCGAGGCAAAGCCGCCAGAGCCGAAGAAGAACGACGACAACGACAGCCGCACCGCGCCGCCCCCGCCGCGCGCAGCGCTGCCGCCCGGCCAGGGCACCCGGATCGATCAGCTCGCTTAACGCGGCACCGTCGGACAGAGACCAGCCGCCGGTCGCGTTGACGCGAGGCCTGCCCAATCACTGCCGCGAATCTGGTATCGGATGCGGGCCAAAGGAGGCCCGACATGATCATTCGCCTCGTGATACGTACGCTGATCTGGTTCGGCGTGGTCGGCGCCGTTTTGTTCACCGCCGCCGGGACCTGGCAATGGCCGGCGGCGTGGTCATTTCTACTCTTCATGATTCTGCTCGGCCTTGGTGGCGGCCTGTGGCTGATGCAAATCGACCCCGCGCTGTTCAAGGAACGCATGGGCCCGGTGATACAGCCGGGACAACCCTCGGCAGATCGGGTCTTCATGGTGGCGTTCCTGACCGTGGCACTGGCCTGGCTGATCGTCACAGGACTGGATCAGCGCTTCGGCCTGTCGCAGATGACGATTGGCGTCGAGGTCGCAGGCACGGCACTCGCGATCGCGGGAATGGCGATCTCATTCTGGGTCCTGCGCGAAAACAGTTTCGCCGCACCGGTCATCAAGCTTCAGCGCGACCGCGGCCAGCGCGTCATCGATACCGGCCCCTATCATTTCGTGCGTCACCCGATGTATAGCGGCGCCGTTCTGTTTTTCCTTGGCACATCGCTCTGGCTCGGCTCGTGGTGGAGTGCCGCGCTGACGCTGATCATGGCCGTGCTGTTCGCATGGCGTACGATGGCCGAAGAGCGTACCTTGCGGGACGGTCTCCCCGGCTACACCGACTATACGACGCGCGTCCGCTATCGTCTGTGTCCGGGGCTCTGGTAGCCTCGTCACGCGAGCTGCGCTACTTGTCCAGCGCCTTGTAGTGCCGGAAGATGCCGTCCTTGTTGAAGGCAATGCGGCGGTCACTGTCGAGATAGGCCTTGATGTTCGGTCGAACCGCCATGCGGTCATGCAAATCGATCAGGCGTGGGATTTCCCGCTCGAATTTTGTCATGCGTTTCGGAAATGCGTAGCGCAGGCCTTCAACGATCTGGAACAGTGACAGATCGACATAGGTCGCCTTGCGGCCCGCGACATAAGCGCCATCGCCGGCCTTCAATATCCGCTCGAAATAGCCGAGATATTTCGGCACACGTTCCTTCAGGAATTCCGTGCTGCGTTTTTTGGCGGGACCTTTCTGATCTTCATAGTAGAGCGACACACCGATGGGGTGATGGGTGTCATGCACCTCGGCCACGAAATCGGTGATCGTGAGCTGCAGCTCGTGCAATTGCAGCCGCGCTGTTTCGGACTTCGGTGCCAGACCGTGACGCGGGCCGAGATAGAACAGGATGTTCGCAGTCTGGCCGATCACCATGTTGCCCGCCTTGAGGAACGGCGGCGCGAATGGCGGAATGCCCTTCTTGCTGTCGAGCATCCTCGTCATCGCGGCCATGCCACCCTTGCCGCGTGCCATATCGCGGTAGTCCGCGCCAGAATCTTCCAGCGCCAGGCGCACGAATTCGCCGCGGCCCTGGATCGTCGGCCAGTAATACAGCTCATATCGCATGCGGAACCTCGCCAAATGTCGCGTCAGGGGGTGCCAGGGTAACTGCTCACCGTGGAATTCGTTCGCTGCGCTGGTCCCGCGCAAACCCCGCACCGTCATCCAGCTATCGCTGCAAAACGCACTATGGCCGGGACAGGCCCGGCCATAGTGGAATGTATTGCTGCTCGTCTACAGCAACAGAACTCAATTCGACGCGAAGCAATACAGCAGCCCGTCGCCGCCGGTGCTCTTCAGGTCGTTCTGCGAGCAACCGCCATCGGGGCCGCGCGACGGATGCGATGTGTTCCATGACTTGGACGGCGGCTCTTCATTGAGGCCGGTGCGATCGATATGACCGACCATGGCGGCGCCCTGCGTACCGCTCGTCCAGTTCTTGCAGGTGCGATCCTCACCGGCGGCAAAGGCGGTGCCGTCGGCCTGCGAACCGGTCAGCACGTCATGGCGATTCGGCGTATCGCCGCGGCCATTGATGACCTCGCCCTTCTCGCTGAGCGAGGTTTGCTTGGAGAGGTTGTTGCTGGCGCCGTGCAGATCGGCGACATCCTTGGCAACGACGACGCCCTTGGCATTCTTCCATGGCCCGTTGCCGATCCGGTCCTTGGCATTGATCGCGGGCTTGCCGTCCGCGGCCTGCGTCGAGAGATAAGCGCGCCATGTCTTGGCGCCCGCGCCTGCAGCCTGCGCCAGCGTCTGGCAATGATTGTCAGCACCGGCAAGGCCACCGAGATTGCCGCCATTGCCGATACCATTGCTGGTGACGAAGAAGCTTGTATCCGCGCCTTGCGCGAACGATGGCGACGTTGCTGCAAGCGAAACGGCGACGGCACCGGCACAGATACCGAGACGGGTCATGGTCGAGAGAATAGTGGGCATCGATTCCTCCAATTTGTTTTTGTAGCCACGCAACGCCAGTCGCTATGGGACGCAACTGACCAACACATTATCCGGCGGATTATTCCCGCTCTGAGATCATCACTTGGCAATGCACACGCATGAGGCCAACAAAAAGCGCCGCGGAATGATCCGCGGCGCTTTCCGATTTCAGTGACGCAAGGCTTACGCCTGCTGGATGGCCGAGAGTTCCCAATCGGCGCCGCGCGGGCGCACGAAGGTCCAGATCTCGGTCGCTTCGATCGGCGTTTCGCTGCCAGCCACCAGACGATTGGTGCCGCGCTCCAGCGTCTTGTCGACCAGCGAGAAGCGCATCGCAACGCTCGCATAGTCGGTGTCGCCTTCGCGCCAGGCTTCCGCGAGGTCGCCCTGAAGCAGCTTCACATCCGACACCTTGTTGATGTCGTTGCGCGCCTTGTTCTCGGCGAGATCCTTGGCGAAGTACGACACCATTTCCGGCGTCGACAGCTTGCCGAGTTTCTCGACATCCTCGTTCGACCAGGCGGCCTGGATTTCGCCAAGCAGACGCTCGAACGTCTCGTAGTCCTGCGGCACGATATCGAGCGGCTTGTCATTCGAGCCACCGCCGAAACCGAAGCCACCGAGACCACTGCGCTGGGTCGGCTGTGCGCCATAACCCTGCTGCGCCTGGTTCATGTGCGCCTGATTCTGGTCAGGAGCATTGCCCGGACCGATATAGGCCGAGTTGGCCGGACCAGCATAGGCGGACGACGTCTGGTTACGACGCTGCCACCAGGACATCGCGAGACGGACGACGATGATGATCAGGCCGACCTGCAGCAGCAGGCCGATGATCGACGACAGGCCGCCGAGGCCGCTGAACAGACCGCCGCCGAACAGCATGCCGAGCAGGCCTGCGCCGAGGAAGCCGGCAGCGAGGCCGCCGAGCATGCCCATGCCCGGACGGTTGAAGAAACCGCCCTTGTTGGCTGCGCCCGTGGTCGCGCTGTTCATGCCGGGCGAACCCGGCTGCTGCATAGTGCGGTTGAACGGCTGAGCCGCGTTAGGCGCCGTCGACGTGCTCGGCGGAGCCGAGAACGTGCGGTTGCCGCGCGAACCCGAGCTGCTGCCACCGCCAACGCGGGCGTCGGCAGAGGAGATTGCAATCGTGAGCGGCATCGCCAGCGACAGGACAACGGCCATCGTCTTGACGACGCCGCGCATGCTGAACGTGAAAGTCATGGTCATTCCCTCAATCCCCGGCAGGGGGAAAACACCCCTAACATGGCTACCCCAGCCTAAAAGGGAAGCACCGTTCCATGGTAAACGCTGCGGCCCTCGGTCGCGGCTGGGGATTGAACCTTTGGCGGAGGAGTCACCTTGCTTTCAAATACTTATGGTGCATTGCGAAGTTTGGGGCGCATTTGAAACCAAGCCGTTTTTGTGACGGCGTGCCCTAGTTCGGCGCCATGGTTTCCTTGACCTTGGCGATCAGCGCGCTCAGGGCGAACGGCTTGGCCAGGAAGGCGAATTGCTGGTTTTCCGGCAGGCTCTTTTCGAACGCCTCCTCGGCGTAACCCGAGACGAAAATGATCCGGATATCCGCATTGCGCGCGCGCATTTCCTTGAGCAGCGTCGGCCCGTCCATCTCCGGCATCACGACATCGGAGACCACGAGATCGATGGCGCCGTTCTGTTCGTCGAACACCTCCATCGCCTCGACGCCGTTGCCGGCTTCGACCACCGTGTAGCCGCGCGATCGCAGACCGCGGGCGTTCAGCGCGCGCAGGCCTTCCTCGTCCTCGACCAGCAGGATGGTGCCCTGCCCGGTCAGGTCCGCGCGCGGCTTGGCGTCGGCAGCGGCTTCCTTCGCGGCGACGGCGGCGGCGATCGCCGGGTCTGGAGCCACTTCCTTTTCCTGATGATGGCGCGGCAGGAAGATGCGGAACGTGGTGCCTTTGCCCGGCTCTGAATCGACGTAAACGAAGCCGCCCGTCTGCTTGACGATGCCGTAGACCGTGGAGAGGCCGAGGCCGGTGCCCTTGCCCACGTCCTTGGTGGAGAAGAACGGCTCGAAGATCTTCTCCACGATATCGGCGGGAATGCCGGTGCCGGTGTCGCTGACATCGATGCGCACATAATCCGACGGCGGCATGCCCTTGTAGGAGAGGCGCCCGGCCTCCTCGGCCGAAACATTCACAGTGCGGACGGTCAGTGCGCCACCATCCGGCATCGCGTCGCGGGCATTGACCGCGAGATTCACGATCACCTGTTCGAATTGAGAGATGTCGACCTTCACCGGCCACAGATCGCGGCCGTGCACGACTTCGAGTTTAACCTTCTCGCCGATCAGTCGCTTCAGCAGCAGATCGATATCGGAGAGGGCATCGCCGAGATTGAGTACGGTCGGACGCAGCGTCTGGCGGCGCGAGAATGCGAGCAACTGCCGCACCAGCGTCGCCGCGCGTGTCGCGTTCTGCTTGATCTGCATGATGTCCTGGAACGACGGATCGGTCGGCTTGTGCGCGTTCAGCAGGAAGTCGTTGGCCATCATGATGGCGGAGAGCACGTTGTTGAAGTCATGCGCGATGCCGCCGGCCAGTTGGCCGATGGTGTCCATCTTCTGCGCCTGGTTGACCTGGTTCTCGAGCGTGCGGCGCTCGGTGGTCTCAAGCATGTAGACGATAGCAGCTTCGGTCTCGCGCTCGTTCTCTTCCACGGCGGTGACAAAAAATTGCCCCCAGCGTTCCTTGGCGCCTTCCAGCAGCGCTTCCACCGGCGGGATATCGCCCTGCCCCTGGGCGGCGTGGCCGATGGCTGAGACGAGCTGATTGCGGTCGCGGTCGCTGACGGCAGCGAGGATCGACTTGTTGACCGCGCCGGACGTGTTGAGGCTCTGCGCCAGCTTGGCGAAGCGGGCATTGCCGCGCACCACGTTGCCGTCGCGGTCCACGGTCGCAATCGCCATCGGCGTATGGTCGAAGAAGCGCATGAAGCGTACTTCGGCGGCGCGCTGCGGATCGGACCGCTCGTCACGGGCGCGGCTGATGACGAGGGTGCGCGACGCGCCCGGCACGCCGTCGGCGCCGAAAGCGAGCTTGTGATAGAGCCGCACTGGCATGGTCTTGCCGTTGCGCATGCGCAGGTCGATGTCGAAGACTTCGGTTTTGACTTCGCCGGGCATCGGCACAATGGACGTCAGCAACGAGGCGCCGTCGCCGGAGACGATATCGGTGAGCTTCAACCCGCCAGAGCCGATCTCGGCAAGATCGTGATCGAGCCAGTTCGCCAGTGTAGCGTTGACGTAAACCAGCTCGCCCTTTGGATTGACCGAGAAGAAGCCGCAAGGTGCGTGATCGAGATATTCGATGGCGTGCTGCAGTTCCTGGAAAACGTCTTCCTGGCGTTGCCGATCGCGGGAGATATCAGCCACCGACCACACTGTGGATTTGGCTTCGCGCTTGCCTTCACCCAGTGGACGCACGCGCATGCGCAGCCAGCGGCCATGGCTGCCGTCAGGCACCGCAACGCGGACCTCCTCCTGCTGGCGCTTGCCCTCGCGGGCAGCCTTGAGCAGGCGGAAGACGGCTTCGGAGACATCGGGATTTCCGATGAAGACGCGTTCGACCGGTCGCGCATCCTGCGCGGAGGCAGCGCCGGTCAAAGTGAGATAGGCAGCATTGGCATAGACGACATGGCCCCGCGCATCGGTGACCGCGATACCGTCAAAGGCGTTATCGGCCACGGTGCGCATGATCGGATCGTCGGAGGCGCGATCGGCAAAGCGGACAATACCGGCGGCAAAGGCGAACAACACGAACAGCCCGACCATCGCCAGCAGCGCCAGCAGGCCCAGAATATAAGGCTGCGCCTGGGCGCGGCCGAGAGTCATGAATGCCACGGCGCAGGCAATGATCGCGGCGGCAATCAGCAGCACCAGCACAATGCTGCCGCTGCGCCGGGCCGGCTCGTGCAGAGCCGGATTCTGCGCCGTCATCGACTGGCGATCGTGGTCGGTCTCGGCGGTCATCGGACGGTTCGTCGCCTGTTGGCAGTTGCGGCAGCGCGGGTTTGCGCGCCTCCTGAGTGCATCAATCGGCTGGCCTTGCGCAAGCGCCGCGTCGGCCTATTCGCTTCCAATCCGCCGATTCGCAACACGTTCCCGGTCCCTTGCCCGGCGCTTTCGCGAATCATTGCATGCGCCCGGACAGTCCGCGCTTCAGGCTCATGACGTAGCCAATGACTTCGGCCACCGCATGGTAGTGTTCGCCCGGAATTTCCTCGTCGATCTCGACGGTGGCGTAGAGCGCGCGCGCCAGCGGCACGTTTTCGACGATCGGAATGTCGTGCTTGCCGGCGACCTCCCTGATCTTCAGCGCGATGTTGTCGACGCCCTTGGCAACACAGATCGGTGCGGTCATGCCGCGCTCATAGGACAGCGCCACGGCGTAGTGCGTCGGGTTGGTGATGATCACTGACGCCTTCGGCACGGCTGCCATCATGCGCTTCTTCATGTTCTGCTGACGCAGCTGCTTGATCTTGCCCTTGATGTGGGGGTCACCCTCGGACTGCTTGTATTCTTCCTTCACTTCCTGCAGCGACATCTTCAGCTTCTCGTACCAGGTGCGATACTGGAAGAAGAAGTCGGCAATGGCGACGAAGGCGAGCATCGCCACCACCGACCCCATCAATTGCAGTGTCAGCGATGTGGTGATGCCGAGCATCGCCGACGGGTCGATATGGATCAAAGCATCCAGACGAAACCGCTCGGGCCACAGCACCGCGCACATCACAGCGCCGAGCAGAACAAGCTTGAACAGTCCCTTCAGGAAATTGGCGAACGCCTGCTTGCCGAAGAGGCGCTTGGCGCCTTCCATCGGCGACAGCTTGCTGAACTTCGGCACCAGACCTTCGGTGGAGAACACCAGCCGGTGCTGGATCAGATTGCCGGCAAGCGCTGCGATCACGAGAAACAGGATCGGCATGCCCATCGTGGACAGGATGGACATGCAGAGGCTCTTGGCCAGCATTAGAAGTCCGGGCCCGTCAGTCCGTATCATCCAGGAATTTTGCAGAAGGTTCTTAAGCGGCGCCTGCAGCCCGCCGCCGACCGAGCCGTTGAAGGTCGACAAGACCAGCGTCGCGCCGGCCAGCAGGAACCAGGTATTGACCTCCTGGCTTTTGGCTACGTCGCCGCGTTGGTGAGCGTCGTCGAGCTTTTTTTGTGTGGGGTCATGTGTCTTCTCGGAATCGTCGTCGGACATCCGTGCCCCCTATATCCGCGGCATCATTTGTTGCATGACGCCGGTGACGTATTCGAGGTAGGTCCCCATCATGGTCGCAAGCACGACAGCAAAGATCAGGAATCCGATCATGATCGAAAGCGGCACGCCGACGAAATAGACCTGCATTTGCGGCATCAGCCTTGCCAGCACGCCAAGCCCCATATTGAAGACGAGGCCGAACACAAGGAAAGGCGCAGCAAGCTGCGTGCCGATCTTGAAGGCTGCAGCGAAGGCATTGGTCGCGAGCTTGGCCACATCGCCCGTCGACATGAGTTCGCCCGGCGCAAAGATCCTGTAGCTGTCATTGATGGCGGCGATCACAAGGTGATGCGTATCGGTGGCGAACAGCAGCGTAATGCCGAGCATCGTGAGAAAATTGCCGATCAGCACGCCCTGCTGACCCTGTGTCGGATCCACCGAGGTGACGAAACCGAGACCGAGCTGCTGCGCAATGATCGATCCGGCAACCTGCAACGCCGACAGCGTGACGCGCGCGGTGGCGCCGAGCACAACGCCGATGATGATCTCATGCACCAGCATCACCAGCAGCGGCACGATCGATCCCATATCGACGTTATAGGCACCGCGATGGGCCGGCAGCATGATGAGGGTCAGCCCCAATGCGATCGACAGCTTGGTCCGCGCGGGAATGTTGCTCTCGCCGAACCCGGGCATCAACATCACCATTGTGCCTATGCGGGCAAAGGCCAGCATGAAGGCAGCGGCGAGAACGGGCAGGAGCGAGACATCGATGCGCATACGGGATTGTGCATCACCCCCCGATGATTCGCGACGATATCCGTAGCATGTAGCTCGACAATGCGTCCCCCATGAATGGTAACGCGAGCATCATGGTGGCAAAGACCGCGAGAATCTTCGGTACGAAGACCAGCGACTGTTCCTGGATCTGGGTCAGCGCCTGCACCAGCGATACCACGACACCGACCAGGAGGCCCACGACCATCAGCGGGCCGGACACGATCACAATCGTCCAGATCGCATCGCGGGCAACGTCGAGAGTTTCGGGGCCGGTCATTGCATGAATCCTTGTGTTACGCGCTGTTCGTGGTGAGGAAGATCAGATCGGCATCTTCATGATGTCTTCGTAGGACTGGATGACGCGATCGCGCACCGAGACCAGCGTCGACACCGCGACGTCGGTTTCCGCAACTGCCGTGACCACGTCCATCACATTGGCCTTGCCGTTGGCCATTGCGATGGTCTGCGCATCCGACTTGCGGCCGGCATCGAGCACGCTGCCAAGCGCATCCTTGAGGACCGCGCCGAACGACTGACCGCCACCGGCATCCACCGCCTTGTTGAGACCGCCACCAACGCCACCGCCGGCGTCCATGATGCGCGAGAGAGCCGAGTAAGCATTGGCGGCGACAGAGGGAGTTGCCATGGTTCAGCTGTCCTGTTCAGGCCTTGAGGATGTCGAGCGTGCGTTGAATCATCCGGCGCGTGGCGCTGATGATGTTGAGATTGGCTTCGTAGGAGCGCTGCGCTTCCTTCATGTCCGTCATTTCCACCAACGAGTTCACGTTGGGGTATTTGACGTTGCCGGCGGCATCCGCCGCGGGATTGCCGGGCTCGTAGCGCGTGGGAAACGCAGACTGGTCGGGCCTGATGCGGCCGAGACCAACGACGCGGGCATCCAGCGAGCGGTCCAGCTCGGATTTGAAGGTCGGCACCTTGCGACGATAGGGGTCTCCGCCGGCGTTCTGCGCTGTGGACTGTGCATTGGCGATGTTTTCCGAAATCACCCGCATGCGGCCCGCCTGGGCGCGCAGACCGGAGGTCGCGATGCCCATGGAGCGCGAGAAGTCGCTGATATCGTCGGCCATGATGAGCTCCCTTTATGCGCGCGGCGGCGTCAGCGCTTGCCGATGGCGGTCTTCAACAGACCGAGGCTGCGGGTGTAGAGCGAGGTCGCGGCGGCATAGTCCATCTGGTTGGCCGAGACCTTGAGCATCTCGTCTTCCAGATTGACGGCGTTGCCGGCGGGGCGGGTCTCGTAGCCGACCCGGCTGTTCTGGTTGAAGGAGGCCGAGCCGCCAGTCGGCAGGATATTGGTGCCGGCGGCGCGCATCATCGGCAGCGAGCCCATGCCACCGGCGGTGACGGAGGTATTGCCCGCCTTGTCGAATTTCGGTTCCACGAGATCGCGGGGGCGGAAGTTTGGAGTGTCCGAATTGGAGATGTTTTCGGCCAGCACACGCTGGCGTTCCTGGTGCCACTGCATCTTGGTGCGCAGCGCCGACAACATCGGCATGTCGCTGATCGCCATCGGCCTTCTCCGCCCGCCCGGACGAAGCGTCCTGAGCTAGGCAGAATTTGCCGCCTGCATGGTTAATACGAAGTTAATTTCCGGTGGTACTTGTTACCGAACCGTAAATGAATGCTGCAAAATTGACGTTTTTCGCACACGCTAACGCTTTTTTGCCTGAATTGGCCGATTAACCATCCCCATCGGCCATACGACGGGGCGGCAGAAGTCGTTTTGGCTGCAGCGATTCATAGTTTATTATTAACCAACGGCAGGTTCTGCCGTGGGGCGTTAACAGATGGGGCGTGATTCACGCTGCGTGCGGAGCGTGCGGGGCTATGACACCCGCAACTCTGGATGTGGCCGTTGCAGCCACCCTGTCTGGCTGGGGACTTTATGATGCAATCATCGGTGCAATTTATCTTGGCCTTCGTTGTCGTGCTGGCGCTGATCGGGCTTACCGCCTGGCTGGTGCGCCGATTCGCCGGCAACCGGCTGGGCAACAACACCAGCCGCGGGCGCCTGCCGCGGCTCGCAGTGATCGACGCCGCCGCCGTGGACGGCCGCCGCCGCCTGGTGCTGGTCCGCCGCGACAATGTCGAACACCTGCTGATGATCGGTGGCCCCTCGGACATCGTCGTCGAGCCCAATATCGTCCGCGCCATGCCCGGCCGCGAACAGGCCCCGCAGCGCGGCGGCCTCGCTGCCGATGTGGCTAGCCGTGGCCCGTCGCTGCCTGAGGCGCCGAGCTGGGCAGAGAGCAGCGACTCCGGCTTCGATTCCGAACCGCATGTGCCGGAGCCGGCACCGCGTCCCGCCCGCCCCTCCTTTATCGAAGAGCCACGCCGCCCGGCCGCGCCTTTGCCGGAGCGTCGTCCCGATCCGGTCGCGAGCCTCGCGCCGGAACCCGCGCCGCGCGTCGAACCGGCGCCACGCAACGACCTTTTCCCGCAGCGGCCGATTCCGCGAAGTGAAATGCCACGGGCGGAGACGCCGCGTAGCGAGACACCGCGTAGCGAGCCGATGATGCCGCGCCCGATGCGTGCCGATCCGCCGATCCGCACTATGCCGCAACCCCGCACACCGGACCGTCCCGTCGCGGCTGCGCCGACCCCGCCTGCTGCTCCGGTTGTCGCCCCGGCTCCCGCCCCGGTCGTTGCGCCGCCCGTACCGACGCCAGCCCCTGCGCCCGCTCCGGCAGTCGCTGTGTCGTCTGCCGACCAGAACCTCGCCGACATGGCGCAGCGCCTCGAAGCCGCCTTGCGCCGCCCTGCTGGCGAAGCCCGCCAGGATGCTGCGCCTGAGCCTCGGGTCGGTGCTCCGTCGGTAGCGCCTGAGGCACCATCGATCCGCCCTGCTTCGCGGTCGCCGGAAGTCTCGATCGCCAGTCCTGCCCGTGCAGAGGCGCCGCCGGTCGTCCCGCCGGTCAAATCGGGCTTTGAAAATCTCGAAGACGAGATGGCCTCCCTGCTGGGTCGGCCGAAGTCCAGTTCGTGAGTTCGGCGAACCTCCCGCGTAGAGTATTTTTCCTTTCTGTTCTGATCGCCGCCGGGACCTTCGCAGGTCCCGCGATGGCGCAGGACATCAGCATCAATCTCGGCGGCGGCGGCGGCGGCGGCGTCACCGAGCGCGCCGTGCAGATGATCGCGCTGTTGACGGTGCTGTCGATCGCACCGTCGATCCTGATCATGATGACGTCGTTCACGCGCATCGTGGTCGTGCTGTCGCTGCTGCGCACCGCATTGGGTACAGCGACGGCTCCACCGAACTCGGTGATCATCGCACTGGCGATGTTCCTCACGGCTTTCGTGATGGGGCCGGTGCTGCAACGGTCCTATGACGACGGTATCAAGCCGCTGATCTCCAACGACATCACCGTCGAACAGGCCCTGGTGCGCGCATCCATTCCGCTACGCGGCTTCATGCAGAAGAATGTGCGCGAGAAGGATCTCAAACTGTTCATGGATCTCTCGGGCGAGCCGATCCCGGCAACGCCCGAAGACATGTCGCTGCGCATCCTTGTGCCGGCCTTCATGATCTCGGAGCTGAAACGCGCCTTCGAAATCGGCTTCCTGCTGTTCCTGCCATTCCTGATCATCGACCTCGTTGTCGCCTCGGTCTTGATGGCGATGGGCATGATGATGCTGCCACCGGCGGTGGTGTCACTGCCGTTCAAGCTGATCTTCTTCGTGCTGGTGGATGGCTGGTCGCTGGTGGCCGGCAGTCTGGTGCAAAGTTACGGGCAGTAGCGAGGCTCTCGCCTACCGCGTCATCTCGATCTTGCGCACATTGACCACCGGCTGCGGCTTCAGCGAGCCGGTCGGCATCGGATCGGCACTGGCACCGGGCAGGATCGCCTTGGCGCTGCTTTCGGGGAAGCGCGTCTTCATCTCGCGCAGGAAGCCGTCGAGCGTATCCACGGACGCAGCCATCTTGGCAATGGCGGCGAATTCCGACGAATTGGTCGAGGTTGGCTTGCTGGCGGTATCGAAGGCGATCTTGTCGGCGCCGACATTCATCAACGGCGCATATTTTTCGCGGAAGCGCGCGAGACCGAGCGCATCTTCCGCCAGCGCATAGCCGACAACGGCACGGATGATGTCGCTCTTCTCGGCCGAGGTCAGCGGCGAGAAATCCCGCCAGCGGTCGCCGTAATAAAGTTCGATCTGTTCGGAGGCTTCACGCCAGCGCCGCGACGACCAGTAGATATCCGAGCGAAGCCGAATCGCTTCGCGCCCGCTGACATGAGAGATGATGTCGAGCGCCAGCTCACGGCGACCGATGTCGCTCTGCGCCCGCGCCTCGAGCAGCAACCGTTGCTGACGCAGCTCGCCATTGAGATCCGCGATACGCGTGGTGCGCAGCGCGGCGATGGCACGGTCGGGCTTGCGGCTCATCAGATAGACCATTGCCAGCCGTGCAGCGACCTGCGAGCGCGCTGCACCTTCGAGACGGTGATCGACCTGATATTGCAGAAGCTCGGCGGCCTGATCGAGCAGATCGACGGCCACGAGACGATCGGCGAGACGGCGGATCATTTCGTCGCCGCGACGGCCGATCGGGGTCAGTTCGCGAAATTCATAGAACATCGCCAGTGCATCGACCGGCGGCAGGCTGTCGCCCTTTGGCGACAGATAGATTTGCGAGAATAGCGCCTGCGCCTCGTCCTGCACCTGGCGCGCGGCCTCGCTGTTGGCCTGACGTTCGGTGGCCGTGCGGGCGGCCAGCAGCGAGTCATTGTAGCGGCCGAGTTCGGCATACATACGCGACAGGATCTGCAGCACCTGCACTTCCGTGCCGTCGCCGCGCCAGGTCACCGCCAGAATTTCGAGATCATGCAACGCATCCTCGCTGCTGATCTCGTTGCGCTTCTGGCGCAAATTGACTTCACGCAACTTGGCTTCGGCTGCGGACTGACGATCCAGCGAACCGGTGACGTCCTGATACTTCGACAGCGCATCCTTCTCACGGCCGAGCGCCTCATCGAGCCAGCCGCTGAGCAGCATAGCCGCAGGCTTGATCTCCGGCGAAATGCCGACCGTTTCGAGTTCACTGCCGCGCGACGACGCGCCGGCATAGTCCTTCACTTCGAGCGAGGCCCGCAATGCCAGCATCAAAGCCGCGCGCTGCAGATCGGCCGGCAGCGCGGCGAGCGTGAATTCGGCATTCTTGAAACGCTCACGCGCCTCGACCCATTTTTCCTGCTTGGCGTAAGCGAGCGCCTTCCACAATTCTGCATCGTAACCTGGCCCAAGCACCGGATTGGCGACATCCTTCAGGGTCTGTTCGGGGCGGCCCATCATGGCACTGGCTACCGCATGGACGATCAGCGCCACAGGGCTTTCCTCGCCGACCTTGGTATCCGAGATCGCGAGATCGGCGACGCCCTTGGCCTCGTGATACATGCCGCGCGCCATGTAGAATTTGGCCAGATCCATTCGCGCCTGTGGCAGCGAACTGGTTTCAGCCGTAGCCGCCGCGTTGATCAACTCGTCGAAGCGCGCGTTGAACGGACCTTCCTGATCCTTGCGCCACTGGCCGACATCGAAGATCGGCCGGGCGACCGTCGAGGCGCGCTGCGGCGCCGCATCGGCGGCGGACAGCGTCAGCCCGCCGGGCTTGGTCAGCATCACCTTGTCGATGCTGGCTTCAACGGACACGTCGTCGGAGTTCACCTGAACCACCACGCCGTGAATCGATTCCAGCAGCGAGAATTCGACGAAGTCCTGACGGCGAATGAACCCGCGCGATGGCGGCAGCGCGGTAATGATATTGAGCGTATCGCCGGCATCCGGATCGACCAGGCGATGCTTGATGCCGGGCTTGGCCAATGGCACCTGCACGCTGGCGCGCGAGGGATCGGCAATGTTGCGCACCGCGGACAGCGGCTGCGACGGCGTCTGCCGGGTGTCGGCGAGCATCAGCCACCAGGCCTGTCCTGCACCGGCGGGATCGTCGGTCGTGAGAGAGGCCAATTGCGGGCGATTGAGGCGGATACGGATCGCCTGCCCCTTCTCCAGCGGGATCGTGCTCACATCGGCAATGATCGATCCGCTATCGCGGCGGATCGGCGCGGTGTCGATGGGCCGCGTCGAGTCCGCCACCAGCCACAGGATATCGCCGCGGCGGAACAAAGCGACCGGCGTTGGCGATGGAAAGGCAAAGGCCATGCGCACGCCATCGCTGCTGCGCTTGACCTCAACCGGCATGCCCGCCGGTTCGGTCGGCGCAGCAGCGGCCGCCGCAGGTGCGGCGACGGGTGGCGTGACGACGGCTGGAGCGATAGCAGGTGGCGCAACCACGACAGGCGCAGGAGCCGCCGCTTCCTTGACAGGCGCCGCAACAACAGGCTCGGGCGCCGACGCAGGTTTCGTTGTTTCAACGACCTTGGCCGGTGTGGGTTTGGGCTCCTCCGGCTTCACCGCCTCGACGGGCGCTGCCGGTGCGGCCGCCGCAACCTCGGCCTTCTTCTCTGGAACGATCTCTTTCGCGATCATTTCGGAGGTCGGAGACACGATCTCTCCGGAACGCTGTGCCGGGACGCTGGCGGGCTTCTCGACCTCGGGAGGCTTCGCCGTCACCGGCGGTTTCTCGTCCACAGGGGCGGCTACGGGCAGCTTGGCCAGCGGTGACGGCTTCTCGTTCTGCTGGAAGCCGATGTCGACGACGTAGCTCTTGTCCTCGCGGAACGACTTCACATCGACGTCGCCGATCAAGCTGATTTCGACGGCGGTGCGGTTGCCGTCCATCGCCTGACCGATCGATGCAACATTGGCGGGTGCGGACAGTTTGGCATCAGCGAGATCGAACACCAGACCGGCGCTGAAGGTGAGCGTCAGCGTCTTCTCGTTCAGCACCGACGACACACCGACGCCGCCGGTCTCGAACACGAAGCGCACGAAGGTCGGCTGCACGGATGCGCGCACGCGGATCGGCGGCTTCTTCTGGCTTTCCGCGGCAGCCCGTTGCTGGCGCAAGGCGCGCTCGGCCAGGCGCGCACGCTCCGACAATTCCTTGACCACATCCTGCGGCAGACCGGGCGGCATGCCCTTCCAGGTGTCGGGCAGCAGATCGATGAAGATGCGTTCACCCGCCGTCATCGAATTGATGGTTACCCTGCGTGACAAAGCGAGACGGATCGCTGTGCCATCGGGATCGCGGCGTGCAGAGCCGATATAGTCGGGGGCGGCGTCGCCAAGAATCTCGACGGGAATATCGACCGGCCGCTTGAAACGAATGACGAGAATGGTGCCGGCCTGCGTCACCTCGGACTCCACGTCCTCGGCGAGCTTGAGCACGATGCGGCCATAGCCGCCCGACGTGCCCATGCTGGCAGTGCCCCTCACCGCTTGCGCAGATGCGGCGTCCGGAAACGACAGCGCGAGACACACAATGGCGGCGAGACCTGCGCAACGTCGAACGGCCCGCGTCCATGCGCGAGCTTGCGTCCAACATGCAACGGCAGCCGTCCGTGCCATTCAGAAATGTCTCTCAGCCCGATGCTCGAAGGACGGCCGATCGTCCGCCCTGTGTCGAATCTAGATTCCGCCCTCTAAGGATTTGTTAATTATTTTCTTTAATTCCGGCCCTGCTGGATCGGCCTGCCTTCGATCTTGGGCAGTTCCGTCGCCGCGGCAGATCGTTCGCCGCCCGAGGCGCGGCGCGCGAGCTCGACCGTGAGGCGCTCAGCGGCCTCCGGCTGCATCAGACCGAGAATGTCGGACATCTTCCGAGGCGCGATCTGCGAGGCGATCTCGAACAACACCGGCATTTCCAGCCGGTCGAAGATCTTCGCCGCGTCCTTCGGCTTCATGCTTTCATACATGGTGACGATGCCCTTGAAGCGGGCGGCATCGACTTCGCTCTTCTGGTCGTTCGCCGTCTTGATACCGGCTTCGACGCCCTTCAATTCATCGACGCGGGTTTCGATGCGCTTCTCGGCGGCCTTCAGCAGGCTCTCGCGAATGTCGATCTCTCGGGCACGCGTTTCCAGTTCCTGACGGCGCGCTTGCAGCCGTTCGAGAATCGCGCGTTCAGCGGGCGAGATTTGAGGAGACAGCTCGACAGGCGGATTGCTGGTCGGTTCGATCGCCGCAGGCGCCGCCACCGCAGGCTTCGGCTCTTCCTTCTTGGCGGGGACCGAACCGGTAATGTCGCCGTCTACGGGCTTGCCGCCCGGGAAGTTGAACATCTCCTGCGCCCACGATCCTTTCGCAGGCCGCGGCTGCGGATCGTAGTTGAACACGTAGCCGCCATCGATCACCAGACCGGCGATCTTGAGAATCGCCAGACCGAACACCGCCACCAAGACGACAGGAAGAATACGAACGTCCCGAAAAGCTTTCATGCAGCGATGCCGTCAGGCCTCCTCCGCTCGGCAAACGCCTGCGCTGCCGCGGCATTGGCCCGCGCTGCGGACACCCGCGGCGCGTCAGGGTCGGTTTCGGTGAGCGGCCGTGCCGCCACCGCGATCTTCGACAACCGTCGCACGACAGCGTCGCTCTCGGCGAGCTGCGCTTTCAGCAGATCGGCCAGCGCCGTCGCAGCAGAAATCTGGCTGCCGAGATTTTCATTGACGTCGCGCACGGTGTGCTTCAGTCCGCCGATCGCACGCTCGGCGATCTCGGTCACGGTAATGAGCTCGCCGATCGTGGCCTTCAACGATTGCTCGTCCGCCTTGAGGCGCTTCAGGCGCTTGTTGAGCAACATGCAATAGGCGATGGTCAGGATCAGAAGCACCGCAACCAGGCTCTCGATCACAATTCCCAATGAATGACTCATTGTGCCTCCATTAATTTAGTTTGCTCATCAGCCTTCTCAAACATCGCGAAGGTTGTGTTAGGCTTGCGTAATTGTTTCGTGACTCGAATGGCAACGCGGTCGCCGACGCGCCCCATCCGACCTTCGGTCAGAGTGACGGCTCCGCAACGCACGGCAACAAGGGTATCCGCCCGCATTTCCAGCGGCAGCGTATCGCCCACCTTGAGAAGCATCAGTTGCTTCAACGGGATCTCCGCCTCATACAACACGGCGTCGACGGCGATCTCGGCCTGAGCAATTTCAGTGGCGAGATGGCTTTCCCAGATCGGATCACGACCGAATTTTTCGCCCATGAACATCTGCATGAGCAGGGCACGGATCGGTTCGATCGTCGCATAGGGCAGCAGCAATTCGATATTGCCGCCGCGGTCTTCCATATCGATATGCAGGCGCACCAGGATGGCGGCATTGGCCGGACGGCTGATGGCGGCGAAGCGTGGATTGGTCTCGAGCCGGTCGATGGTGAAGGCCACGGGCGACAGTGGCCGGAACGCCTGCTCGGCGTCTGCCAGCACGACTTCGATCAGGCGCTTCACCAGATTGGTTTCGATGGTGGTATACGGACGCCCCTCGATACGCAGCGAGGCCTGACCACGACGGCCGCCGAGCAGCACGTCGATCATCGAATAGATCAGGCTGGAATCGACGGTGGCGAGGCCGAAATTCTCCCACTCCTCTGCCTTGAACACGCACAGCACGGCAGGCAGCGGAATCGAGTTCATATAGTCGCCGAAACGCACCGAAGTGATGCGGTCGAGCGAGACTTCGACGTTGTCGGAGGTGAAATTGCGCAGGCTCGTGGTCATCAACCGCACCAGACGGTCGAACACGATTTCGAGCATCGGCAGACGCTCATACGACACCATCGAGGAATCGATGATGGCGCGAATGCCGGAATTTTCGTCGAGATGGACCTCGTTGACGCTGAAGCCGAGGAGATTGTCGATTTCTTCCTGCGAGAGAACGCGCTCGCCACCGTTCTTGCCGCCGCCGATATCGCGGCCGCCGTCCTCGACCATGGCGGCCCATTGCTCCGCCATAGTGCCGGTGAGTTCGTTTTCGGCAGCCGCTTTCGCCGCCTCAACGGGATCCTCTGAATCCAGAGACGCTTCCCATTCGGCGGCAATTGCGTCTTGATCGACCTGTTCGGTAGACATCAGCCTAAATCCAATTCCTCACTGAATGAGGATTTCCTTGAACAGCACGGCGTTCACGTGATGGGGCGAGATCGCGGCATTGACGCGCCGCGTGAGCTCTTCCTTCAACCGGAACATGCCAACGGAGCCGTTCAGATCGGTGGTGCGGAGTTCGCGGAGATAGACCTGGAACATGTCGGTGATGCGCGGCATCGACGGCGTGATCTGCGCCACCAGCGGCGCTTCCTTCACCTCGAGCACGATCTTGGCCTTGAGATATTGCACGCGCTCGCCGGGCTGACCGGCAAGGTTCACCAGGATTTCCGGCACATCGATGAAGGCGAGCGGCTTCGCAGCCGGCGCCGCCTCTTTCTTCTCTTCCTTCGAATGCCCCTTCAGGAAGAACCAGCCGCCACCGCCCGCGGCGAGCACGAGCACACCGGCGACGATTGCGATCAGTTTGAACTTGCTCTTGGGAGCTGCCGCTTCATCCCCGGTCGGGACGCCGTCTGAAGTTTCCGTATCCGCCATCGCCTGCCCGTCCGGGGTTGGGATGAGCTCGATGCTGCAAAGCAGGCTTTAAAGACGCGATACAAATGCTGCCAGCGCCCAAGGCCCTGTGTGATCGTGACGCTAGGTCGCAATGGTTAACGGAATCTTTCTTTTAACGCTCAACTAGGAAAATTCTGCCGGCAAATATGGTCAACAAGACCTTTCTGCCGCCCGTTTTCGCGCCTCCAAAACTACCAACAAGTTGAAAAATATAAACTTTTTGACTTGGCACGGCTTTCGCTACTCCCTTAGCGAACCGCGGCTTGGGAGAGCTGTGCGGTTTACGAGATCCACGGCGAGCTTGGGAGAGCGGACCGCGGGAACTTAGGGGAGAACCACCGATGGAGAATATGCTTCTCGTCGGACTGTCGCGGCAGATGACGCTCCGGCGTCAGATGGACGTCGTGGCGAACAACATTGCGAATATCAACACCTCGGGCTTCAAGGCCGAGCGGACGATGTTCGAGGAATATCTGAGCCCAGGCGCGCGCGAAGACAACTTCGTCGGCCGCGACCGCCGCGTGTCCTTCGTGCAGGACCGCGCCACCATGCATGATTTTGCCGGCGGCGCCCTCGAACAGACCAAGAATCCGCTGGATGTCGCCATCGACGGCAACGCTTTCCTGGCGGTGCAGACCCCGAATGGCGAGCGCTATACCCGCGACGGCGGCATGCAGATCAACTCGCAGGGCCAGCTCGTGACGGCGGGCGGTCAGCCGGTGCTCGGCGCCAACGGCCCGATCGTATTCCAGCAGACCGACCACGACATCACCATCTCGCAGGACGGCACGGTCACGGTGCTCGAAGGCACCAACCGTATCGACTCCGTGCGTGGCAAGATTCGCATGGTCAATTTCGCGCAGCCCCAGCGACTGGTGAAGGAAGGCTCCAACCTGTTCTCGGCCGGCCCCGGCGCCAATCCGCAGCCATCCACCACGTCGAAGCTCAATCAGGGCTTCATCGAAAAGTCGAATGTCAGCTCGGTCGCCGAAATGACCCGGATGATCGACGTCACCCGCGCCTATACCGAGCTGTCGAACATGCTGCAGTCGCAGGGCGACGCGCGGCGCTCCGCCATCGAAAAACTTGCCGACGTTCCGGCTTAAGGAATCTGACCCATGCGCGCTCTTTACACTGCAGCGACCGGGATGGCGGCCCAGGAACTCAACGTCCAGGTCATCTCGAACAATATCGCCAATATGCGCACGACCGGCTTCAAGAAGCAGCGTGCCGCATTCCAGGACCTCATCTACGATCACGTGCGCCGCGTCGGTGCGCAGGCATCGGATCAGGGCACGGTCATTCCGGTCGGCGTCGATATCGGCGGCGGTGTGAAGACCGTCGGCACCCCGCGCATGATGACCCAGGGCACGCTGTCGGCGACCGGCGGCGATCTCGATATCGCAGTCCGCGGTGAAGGCTTCTTCAAGATCCAGCTCACCGATGGCACCTTCGCCTATACCCGCGATGGTTCGTTTTCTACCGACCAGCAGGGTCGCATCGTCAACGCGCAGGGCAACCTGCTGCAGCCGACGATCTCGATCCCCCAGGCGTCGTCGCAACTCTCGATCAATGCCCAAGGTCAAGTCTCGGTGATCGTGCCGGGCTCGACGACCCCGACCGTTCTCGGCCAGATCGGCCTCACCCGCTTCATCAACAAGGCCGGCCTCAATTCGATCGGCGACAACCTGTTCACCGAAACTCCGGCCTCCGGCCCACCGCAGGACGGCGTCGCCAATGTTGACGGCTTCGGTGACATGCAGCAGCGCAACCTTGAAATGGCCAATGTCGAAGTCGTCACCGAAATCTCGGACCTGATCGCCGCGCAGCGCGCCTATGAGATGAACGCCAAGGTCATCAGCGCCGCCGACCAGATGCTGCAATCCACCGCCGGCATGTTCCGCTGAGGAGAATGATCATGACATCAGCCGCGCGTTCACTTCTCCTCGCCGCCGCCCTGCTCGCTGCAGCGGCCACCGCTGCGCTCGGCCAGGCGCAGCGCGACGAGGTCATCGCATCGCCGATGCTGCGCGCCAATGTCACGGTGTCCAGCGACGTGGTGCGGATTGGCGACGTCATCGACAACGCCGGCCCCACTGCGCAGATCGCGATCTATCGGGCGCCCGACCTCGGGACCGTCGGCACGCTATCGACCGCACAGGTCATCGCGGCGTTGCGGCAGCATCAGGTGATCGGCGTCGATACACGCGAGCTCAAATCCATCACCGTGACGCGGCTGTCGCGCAGCATCGACAGCAAGGATATCGAGAACCAGGTCGCGCAGGCGCTGGAGAACCGCCACGGCCTCGGTGCCGCCGCCAATCTCAGCCTGACTTTCGACCGCGAAGTCCAGGGCCTGCAGCTCGACACCAGCAATACCGGCGCGCTGCAGCCTGTCGCGATCCGCTTCGACGCGCGCAGCGGCCGTTTCGACGTCACCTTTGCGATCAGCAACGACTCCAACGCGTCTGCCACCAAGCTGCGCTTCACCGGCACTGCCGTCGAGACCGTAGAAGTGGCCGTACTGGCGCGCGGCGTCGAACGCAGCGAAGTGCTGAAGTCTTCCGACGTTGTCATTGAGCGCCGCCCGAAAGCCGAAGTCGGTAACGATGGCGCAACGCGCGACCGCGCCGTGGGCATGCAGAGCCGCCGCCAATTGCGCGCCGGTCAGGCAATCCGCAATGCAGACCTCGCCAAGCCTGACCTCGTCACCCGCGATCAGGCAGTGACGCTGATCTACGAAACCGCCGGGCTCTACCTCACGCTCCGCGGCAAGGCCGTCGAAGGAGGGACCGAAGGTGACGTGGTCAATGTGATCAACCTCCAATCCAAGCGCACCGTCGCCGGCGTCGTTGTCGGCCGCGGCCAGGTCGCCGTGTCCGCTCCGACACCGCGTCTCCCGGCGCAAGTCGAAACTCTCGCACCGTCTCCTGCTCCAACCCGCGATTCTCTCCCGTCCGAAAAAATCTCCCAGGCCAGACCTCCCCTGGCCGACTCTCCCGCTGCCACCTCTCCCGTCGCTCTTGCCGCCAACGACCACGCGCCTGTTTCTCGAAAAGCTGAGTAAAGTTGATGTTCCAGTTCAATCGTCCTTTCGTCACCGGTGCTGCACTTCTGGCGGTCGGCTTTGCTGCCAGCGGTTGCTCGTCGATCGACCGCCTCGCCTCCATCGGCGAGAAGCCAGCGCTCACGGCGATCGAGAATCCGACGACACAGCCCGGCTACAAGCCGGTGCAGATGCCGATGCCGAAGCCGGAGGTCGCCTCCTACAACGCCAACTCACTGTGGCGCAGCGGATCGCGCGCCTTCTTCAAGGATCAGCGCGCCCGCCAGATCGGTGACATCCTCACGGTCACAGTGAACTTCACCGACAAGGCCAATATCGCCAACGAGACCCAGCGCAGTCGCACCAATACGGAGAACTCCGGCATCACCGACTTCCTCGGTAGCAAGTTGATTCAGAACCCGGCGACTTCGGTGCTTCCGGGTCGCCTTCTGACGGCTGATGGATCGTCGTCGAGCGACGGCAAGGGCTCGGTAGCGCGGCAGGAAGCGTTGCAGACCAGCGTCGCTGCGGTGGTCACGCAACTGTTGCCGAACGGTAATCTCGTGGTCGAGGGTAAACAGGAAATCCGCGTCAACTACGAAATCCGCGAACTGATCGTCGCAGGCATCGTGCGTCCGGAAGACATTCAGAGCGACAACACCATCGACAGCGCCAAGATCGCACAAGCCCGCATCGCCTATGGCGGCCGCGGCCAGATCTCGGATGTCCAGCAGCCGCGCTACGGCCAGCAGGTGATGGACGTGCTGCTGCCCTTCTAACCCGCAGAGAGCTCCCACATCTCATCGTGCTCCCACGCGGTGAGGTGTTCACACGCGACCTTCCGTCAGCTCCCCTGGCGGAAGGTCGTCGTCGTTTTGGGCAACCTCTAAACAAACGCGGCGAGGCGAAGCGCTGAACGTCAGCTCTTGAAATCGACCTCGACGCTGCCGAGCCCGAGCAACTCCATCCGGACGTGATCGCCGGCATTGAGCCACGCCGTCTGTACGAGACTGCCCGTCAAGACGAAGTCTCCGGCGCGCAACATCTTGCCTCGGTCTGCGAGATGGTTGGCAAGCCAGGCCAATGCATGATGCGGATGACCAAGGACATCTGAGCCGTTGCCGCGCCCCACTTCCATGCCGTTGACGACGGCACGTCCAATCACCGACAGAAGATCGGGCGCCTGGCCGCGAGCAACAGGCGCACCCAGAACACATCCTGCTGCAAAGAAATCATCCGCGATCAGTGTCGGCGCATCCATGCTGCGCCAGCCCGCAAAACGATCATCGACGATCTCGATAGCCGGATGATAGGCATCGATCGCTGATGCGACGTCATCGGCCGTGAACGGCTCGCCCGACGGCACCAGATCGTTCGCGAGCTGGACCGCAATTTCACATTCCACCCCGACATGCACGTAATCGCTGTAGCGCAGCGAGGTTCCGGCGGCATGAACACCGCTCATATAGAGTCCACCGGCGCAAGGATGCGAAATACCGAGATATTGCTGCATCACTGCACTGGTGCAGCCGATCTTGTAACCGACCTGCAAGCCGAAATCGGGCGACAGCAAATTGTGAAGCGCGTCCTGCACGCGATAGCCATCGGCTTCGTCATGCGGGACCGCGTCTGGCGGCAACATGGTGAGCGGCGCGCGGTTGCGGCGGACGTAGGCCAGGATTTCGGCGATCGCGAGATACTTTTCCATCGGCGGTCCCTTCGCTCGTCATACGGCTCGCGCCGACATATGACCAACGGGTAGCGACCGCCATCCTGCTTGGCAACTATGCGCAACGTCGCTGCCGCGAACCGACGCTCGCACTACTACAAATCGTCCTGAGTTCAGCCGAAGACCCTGGTCAGGTCTTCATGAAGCCGCCTCATCCCGGCGGGCCCGGTGAAGATCTCCTTCACTTCGGCAAGAGCCTCCGTGGTCAGGACGTCTTCGGAACGTCGGCCCTGCGCCGCAGTCGCAAGAATGCGCGATGCGATGGCCGCCTGATTACAGGAGGTGCGGTGCTGCTCGGGCACCTTTGCCACGACCTTCTGGAGAACATTCCGCATCAGCGCGATCGTATCGGGATCATAAGAGGCAGGCGCAGCCATTATTCATCCTCCCGTTTTTTCTGGAGTAAGCCTACGTCCTATTGAGGAATGATGACGTTCATATTCCCGTGTTTAAGAATGTCGCCGTGCTGCAGTGCAGTCATCATAGATCACTGCATCGCACAGCATGCGTGATTGCCTTCCGGAATTCCCAAATGAAAACGGCCGCCCAATGGGCGGCCGTTTGGCATCTGAAAGACTATTCGTCGCGATAGACCTTTTCGCGCTTCTCGTGGCGCTCCTGGGCTTCCACCGAGAGCGTTGCGATCGGGCGGGCTTCAAGCCGCTTCAGCGAGATCGGCTCGCCGGTCTCCTCGCAATAGCCGTAGGTATTATCCTCGATGCGCAGCAGTGCCGCGTCGATCTTGGAGATCAGCTTGCGCTGCCGGTCGCGCGCCCGCAGTTCGATCGCGCGGTCGGTTTCCGACGACGCGCGGTCGGCGAGGTCGGGGTGATTGACGTTCTCCTCCTGCAAAGCCTGCAGGGTGAGTTTCGATTCTCGGAGGATTTCTTCCTTCCAGGCCAGCAATTTCGCGCGGAAATAGTCGCGCTGCCGGTCGTTCATGAAAGGCTCTTTTTCGGAGGGGCGATAGCTTTTCAACTTGTCCAAGGCCAATCCATCTATGCGTGCAAGGCGCCGGAAATGACCGGCCGCGCCGCAGCTTATATAGCTAGGTCATGTGACAGACAATAACGTCAGGATACCTCCGGAACCGCCGTCCACCGCCCGGTTTCACGGCCGGAACTGTGCAGCTGCAGCACGTGACAGCCTGAGCCCAACCTGGGTCAAAAGGCTGTTTGACGGGCCATAAACGGCATTTATCCGGGCCACAGTCGGACTTGGTGCCCCGCTTCGAGCGGATCAGATCTGGCCAGCCTTGGCCAGTTCGACTTCAACCCGGAGCTCGATCTCGGAGAGCACGGCGTCCAGGCCTGGCTCGCCGGATGATTCCTTGAGGTTCGCCGCCGCGCTGCGAAGCCGCGCCACCATGGCCGGATTGATCGAGCCCGTGAGCAGGCCGATCTTGAGTTCATCGAGGACATCGAGCGCGCCGCGGCCGCGCTTCACCGAGCGCTTGCGGCGCTCCATGGGGTCTTCGACGCTCTGCATGGCCAGAAGCGCATCGATGCTGTTGGCCGCCCGAGGCGCCGCGGTCGGTCTGGTGTCGGAGGTCGGCGTCGCGTCAGGCAACGAAAACCCGGTCGAACTGGTTTTCTTTGCTCCCGAAGACGGGGCTCCGAATGTGGTGCCGTTCGGTCCGTAAATGCGCATCGGCGTGTCCAGCGAGGGTGATGGCCGATCCCGGCCCACGGCGGCTTGCCGTTCGCTCTGTACCATCGCGAGCGTAAACGGACCTCCATGCGGAAAGGTGGTCTTTTATGGTTAATCAATCGTAAACGGCCCGGCAAAATCTGCCGCAGGCGGCACATTCGCCGGGGCTAGAACCACGCATCCAGCCCGAAAGAATTTACCATTCCTATTATAAATCAATGCCTTAAATCGAATTAGAACGCTGGCACGGCGCTCGCATAATGAATGCCGGATCGTCGTCATGGGAGTGGCGAGCGGTCCGTCAAAGACCTCAGCGGGGAGCAGAGGATGCCGAGCCTACCTTCGATCCGATTCTGTCAGACCGTCTGCACAGCGCTGTTCGCGCTGGTGCTGTCGGCTGTGTCTGCGGACGCCACATCGCGGATCAAGGATCTCGCCAATATCGAGGGCGTCCGGCAGAACCAGCTGATCGGCTACGGCCTCGTGGTCGGCCTCAACGGCACCGGCGACACCCTCAACAACATCCCGTTCACCCGCCAGTCGCTGCAGGCGATGCTGGAACGCATGGGCGTCAACATCCGCGGCCAGACGCTGCGCACCGGCAACGTCGCCGCCGTCATGGTCACCGGCAACCTGCCCGCCTTCGGCACCCAGGGCACCCGGATGGACGTCACCGTCTCGGCGCTCGGCGATGCCAAGAACCTGACCGGCGGCACCCTGCTGGTCACCCCCCTGCTCGGCGCCGACGGCAACGTCTACGCGGTCGCCCAAGGCTCCCTCGCCATCAACGGTTTTGCCGCCGAAGGCGCCGCCGCCAGCATCACCCGCGGCGTGCCGACCGTTGGCCGCATCGCCAATGGCGCCATCATCGAGCGGGAGATCGAATTCGCACTGAACCGCCTGCCCAATGTGCGCCTCGCCTTGCGCAACCCCGACTTCACCACGGCCAAACGCATTGCCGCCGCCGTCAACGACTTCCTGGGATCCAAGACCGCCGAGCCGATCGATCCTTCCACCGTGCAGATGTCCATCCCGCCGGAGTTCAAGGGCAACGTCGTCGCGCTGCTCACCGAGATCGAGCAGCTGCAGGTCGAACCGGATCTGGCCGCCAAGATCATCATCGACGAGCGCTCCGGCATCATCGTGATGGGCCGTGACGTGCGCGTCGCCACCGTCGCGGTGGCGCAAGGAAATCTCACCGTGACGATTTCGGAGAGCGCCAATGTCAGCCAGCCCAATGCATTCTCCAACGGCCGCACCGTCGCCACACCGAGTACACGCGTCGGCGTCACCGAGGACGGCAAGAAGTTCGCGTTGGTGAAGGACGGCGTATCGTTGCAACAGCTCGTCGACGGCCTCAACGGGCTCGGCATCGGCCCGCGCGACCTGATCGGCATCCTGCAGGCCATCAAGGCCGCGGGCGCCATCCAGGCCGACATCGAGGTGATGTGATGAACGTCAACACCGCCGTCGCCGCCTATCAGGCCAAGCACCCGACAATCAATGGCCGCCCCGATCAGAACCTGATCGACGCACTGCAGAAAGTGTCGCCGCAAGCTCAGGCCAAGACGCGCAAGCAGTCCGAAGACTTCGAGGCGATGTTCATCAATACGATGTTCTCGCAGATGACATCAGGCATCAAGGGTGAAGGCCCGTTCGGCGACACCACCGGCACCGGTGCATGGCGCTCGATGCTCACAGACGAATATTCGAAGTCCTTCGCCAAGGCCGGCGGCGTCGGCATCTCCAACGAAGTCTTTCGTTCGCTCATCATCCAGCAAGCCAATCGCGCCAGCTGAGCGCAAAGGACACCGCCATGCACAACGCGCAACGCCAGCAAGCCGCCCCGATCGCCACACCGCGCTCCGTGGCGACGCCGATGGAAGCCCGCCAGCTCGCCGACGAGCTCATGAAGGTGATGAACGAACTGCTCGCCATCATCGAACAGGAGACGGCACTGGTCCGCAACGGCAGCATCCGCGAGGCCATCAAGCTGGAAGCGCCGAAGGCGGACATCTCGCGTCGTTACATTGCGATGATCTCGCTGCTCAAGATCAGCCAGACATATCTCGCACAGACGACGCCCGACCTGCTTTCAGCCTTGCGCAAACACCACGACGTGTTTCGCGCCATGCTGCAGGTCAATCTGACCGTGCTCGCCACCGCGCATGCAGTGTCGGAAGGTATCGTCCGCGGCGTCAATGCCGAAGTTCAGAAGCGTAATGTCCCGCAGACCTATACGGCGGCCGGTCGACAGGCCCAGCCGGGCCGGGCCAACATGACACCCATTGTCGTCAGCCGGTCACTTTGATTGTATAACTAATCACGCAGCGTGAGCGCGTTTGATGCGCCGCGGCATTGCTATCTTTTGACTTAAATTGCAGCGCGGAAATAAGCACCGGATTCAGCCGTTCGGTGCATAATGTCATTTGGGAACGGGTCGGGATTTATCGAATGGAGCCAGGAGGGCTGCCATGGGTGCCGACTTCAATATCAAACCGGTGGGGGCACCGGTTGCCACACCAGTGATACGACCCGCGCCGGAAGCGGTGCGCGAAGCCGTGCCCACGCAACTCCCCCCTGACAAGACCGTGTCAGCTACTCCTCGCTTGCTGCAGCCCAATATCTCTGCGGCGAACTATCAGCAGATGGATAGCGATCGCATCTCGAAGGAAGTCATCATCGACAAGGGCGCGGGCGAAATCGTCTTCGTGTCTGTGGACAAGAAGTCCAACCAGGTGATCGACCAGTACCCTGAGGAATCGCGCCTGCGTTCCCGGGCCTATCTGCGCGCTATGGACGCACTCAAGCAGGATGCCAAGCTTTACGAGCGACGGATCGAAACCGACCGAAGCGCCTGATCGTCAGACGTCACGCGTCGCAAAGGCCGTGTCGAGATAGGTACCGCCTGTCGCCGCATCCGTGACGACGTTCTTGATCGTCGCCTTGTTCTTCCCTGTCATCTGAAATTTGGCGTCGCCGACACGAAACGAATTGTCCTTGATCAGCACCTGCTGAAACTTGACCGTTCCCTCGCTCTGATACTTCACCTGCGCGCGAAAACCCTCGACCTGCGAGATCGAGATTTCGAACTTCTTGCCGTTGGCATATTTGCCTTCCCAGCTTCCTTTATAGGCGTCGGCGTCCACGGCCACGTATTTTCCAGCCGTGGTAGGCGTCGTCGTCTTGTAGGCTGTCGCCAGGATGCTGAGAGGGTCTGCCATTGCTGCCTTGTGCCGCGCAGTCAGAATCACCGCGCATCTGTGCCGGCAATTAGACGGCTCAGACCGTTAAGCTATCGTTACGGATGTCACTCGGGCTCAGGGACGCCCTGACAATCCCGCCGCAATATTGCGGTTGATATCGATGAGCGCTTGCAGATGTTCAACCTGGCGGATTTGCTGAAGCGCGGTGCACTGCGTCAGAACGAAAATGCCGATATTGGCGATGTTCTGCCGTATCTCGATCGATTCCGGATTCTGGTCATTGAGGGCGTCACCAACGAAGATCGACCAGAGCTTGCGATTGAACAGAAGAGCGTCGTCGAGACCAGCATCGGTATGGTCCCAGTTTGCCACGACGTCCTGAAGCTTGCGCGCTGCTTTGAGGAGAGCCTGCGCTTCAATGTCTCTCGGTGATGCCGTGGTTTGAGCAGTACGCGCATAAGCCTGGGCACCAGTCGACATGCTTCACCTCAGAAGATCTTCTTCCCGCTTGATCAGCGGACGTAATTCCTTGAGTGCTTTGTAAAGCGCGCCGCTTAAAATAAGCTTACTGACCTCCTCAATCGACTCGCGAAAACTCGGCACTGCTTCAATCAATTCCTTGATGAAACCCATATATAGTTCCTGATACGCGGGGATATCGTTCTCCAGATACATCATCTGCACGCAGAGATAGACGCGCTTGACCGGCGTCGTTGCAGTCTCCGCCGTGAGGATGTCCTTTTCACGCATGATCGGCGCATCGCCATCGATCAGGAACGCCGTGCGCGTATCGGAATTGGTGATCACGCTTTGACCGATGATGATTCGTTCACCCGGCTTCAGTTCGACTCGCAAAGGCATTCAGCTCTCCTTCCCCGCAGCGGCCACCAGGCCACATGCAAAGCCAACGGTATCTGGTGCCACGTTTCGGGCGGGCACGCACTATCCAGGAACCCTGAAAATACGCCCGCGATTCGAATAATACCAGCATTCCGCCACGGACGTCTTCAGGCCCGGGAAAGCCACGGCCCGATAATGCGGGCGCCGATTATCCGCCACAAACGGAAAACGGCGGAGTTTCCCCCGCCGTTCGGTAGTCTTGGCGCGGTCACCAGACTTACTGGAGCAGCTTGAGTACGCTCTGCTGCGACTGGTTGGCGAGTGCCAGCGCGGAGACCGCAATCGACTGACGGGTCGACAGCGCCTGGCTGTTGGCGGCTTCCTCGTTGGTGTCTGCCAGCGTCAGGTTCGACGAGCCGGTCTGCAGCACGTTGATCAGGTTCTTCGCGAATTCCTGGCGGATCTGCACGATCGACAAGTTGGAGCCGAGCGCCGATGCCTGTGCACGCAGGACCGAGCTGGAGATGTTAAGCGCAGCCAGCGTGTTGTTCGCCGAGGTGTTGTCGAGGAAGTCCGCGCCCTTGGCAAGCTTGCTAAGGCCGAGACCCGCCGGTGTCAGCGTGGTGCCTGCGATGTTCAGCGTCGACTTGCCGGTCTCGTTGAAGACCAGCTTGAGCTGGTCGCCGCCGAGCAGGTTGATGCCGTTGAACGAGGCATCCTGCGACGTGGTCGTGATCTGATCGATAATATTGTTGTACTGCGCGACGAGATTGGCGCGCGAGGTCTGCGATGCGAAGTCCTGCACCGGCGTCGATGGCACCAGGCCGTTGAACAGCTTGCCGACACCTGCGGCCGTGCCACCGATGGCGCCGATCGTCGACGACGCAGCATCGTTCGAGGTCGTGATGGTCATGAAGCCGGCGGGATCGATGACGGCCTGCAGATTGTTCGGCGCCAGTGCCGCGTTGAGCTGCGCCAGCGTCGAGACCTGACCGCTCGCGGTGCCGAAGGTGATGTTCGTCGGGGTGCTTGACGGATTGGTCGCTGCAATCGTCAGCGTCAGGGCCGGCGGGCCACCCAGGGCCGTCGGACCTGAGGTCCGCGCCTGCGTCACCGACGTACCCAGCCCGAGCCCGGCGAGCGCGGCGGTGTTCGAGCTCGTGATCGACAGATCGGAAGCCGTACCCGTGTGCAGCGTAATCGCGCCGATGGGTGCTGCCGTGTTGACTGCGGAGCCAGCACCACCCGACAGTGCATCGATCTTCGCCAGCAGCGTGGCGACGCTGTCCGTGACGTTGATCTCGTTGGCGCCCGAAGCGCCCGAAGCTCTGAAGGTTAGGCTCTGACCATTGACGGTGATGGTGTCGTTCGCCGCGAAACTGGTGGCAATCGAGTCGGAGGCAGCAGCGCCCGACAGCAGCGTGGCGCCGGTGATGGCAACGGCATTCTTGTTGTTCGCAACAGTACCGACATAGGTGTTGTCGGTCTTCGTGGATGTACCCAGCAGGTTGTCGGCGGTCGCACCGGGATTGATCGGCGTCGTGAACGACGACTTGGCGTTATAGCCGACCGGAATTTGCAGCGCCTGGTTGGCGATCGACTTCGCGGTATCGACCAGCTTCTGCAGGGAGGTGATGCCGGTATTGGCCGCCTGCAGCACCTGCACGCCGTTGCCGATGCCGTCGAGCAGGGCGTTGATGTCACCGGCGCGGCTATCGAGCCCTGCTGCCGTGAAGAAATTCGTGGGGTTGTCGAGGGCAGTGTTGACCTTCTTGCCCGTCGCAAGACGGTTCTGCGTCGTGGACAAGAGATCCGCAGTGGATTGCAGCGACAGCAGGTTCTGACGAACCGAGGCCGAGAGAACAATGCCTGACATATGGAAACCTTCCTGTTCCCCGCGCAGTCGACCTTCAGGTCGCACAAGCGCATGGTGCATCTGACGAGAATCGTCTCGCCGCGATGCTGCCGGTTGAATTTGACGCCCTTCTGGAAGAGGAATCTCGGTCCGCCTTGCGGCGATGCCCGGATTAACGCGGCCGATTCTCGGCCTACCTGCTTCCTAATCAGGCCGAATATGACCGACGACCTTTTAAGATATGGTTAACAGCGGATTAAGGCTTTCGCGAAACTGTCCCAAAACGGTAAAGGCCCGGAAAGCTCAAGCTTTCCGGGCCTTTACCGTTGATCGAACAACGAAAAACGGCGGGGCTTTCTGCCCCGCCGCCTGGTTTTCGTATGATCAGTGCGCCGGGATTAACGGAGCAGCTGGAGCACGCCCTGCTGCGACTGGTTGGCCAGCGACAGCGCCGAGACGGCGATCGACTGGCGGGTCGACAGCGCCTGGCTGTTGGCCGCTTCCTCGTTCGTGTCGGCAAGGGTCAGAGCCGACGCGCCGTTCTGCAGCACGTTGATCATCTGCTTCGAGAAGTCCTGACGCATCTGCACGACCGACAGGTTCGAACCGAAGGCCGAAGCCTGCGAACGCAGCTTGGAGCTGGCGTTGTTCAAACCGGTCAGCAGCTTGTTGGTACCGGCGTTGTCCAGGAAGTCGCTGCCCTTGGTCAGCGACTGCAGACCGAGACCGGCCGGATCGAAGGTGACGCCGGTGATGCTCAGCTTCGACTTGCCGGTCTCGTTGAAGGTGAGAGCCAGCGTGTCGCCGTTGAGCAGGTTGACGCCGTTGAAGGATGCGTCAGCCGCAGTCGTCTTGATCTGATCGATCACCGTGTTGTACTGGGCAACCAGGCCAGCACGGGTGTTCTGCGCGTTGATGTCCGCGACCGGACCCGAGGTGTTCAGCGCACCGAACAGCTTGCCTGCGCCAACCGCCGTACCACCGAAGATCGAGCCCTTCGTCAGGTCGAACGACGCCTCGTCGTTGGTCGTCTGGATCGTCAGCTTGCCGGTCTTGTCGTCGATCGACGCCTGCAAGTTGCTGGTGGCCAGTTTCTTGTTGAGGTCGTCGAGCGTGTTGACCTGACCGGCGGCCTTGCCGAAGGTGATGGTCTGCGGAGCGCTGCCGTCGATCGCACCGATCGTCAGCGTCTGGCCTGCCTTCGTGCTGGTCGGAGTAGTCGTGCCGGCGGTGAGGCCGAGTTTGCTCAGTGCAGAACCACCGAGGGTGATGCTGTCGGTCGTGTTGCCGGCGGTGAGCGTGAGTTCGTTACCGGTGATCGCCGCGGTCGCGGTGCCGCCACCAAGAGCCGTCTTGAACGCATCGAGCAGGTCCCAGGTGGAGCTACTCGCCGCATCCGTGTTCAGATTGATCGTGCCATCAGGATCGGTGATGACGGCCGCGCTCGCTGGGCCAGCAGCCGTGATTTTGATCGTCGTGCCATTGACAATCAGCGTATCGTTAGTCGCAAAGCCGCCGCCAGCCGGAAGGGTCAGACGCGCATGAGCTGCAAGCGCTCCTCCGGTCGAGCCGGTCAGCGTGGCAGCCGTATCCGGTGGGAGCAGCCTGTCGGCGCTCGCCCCCGCAATCGTCGTTGAGAACTGCGACTTGGTCGAATAGCCCGTGGTCGCCTGCAGCGCCTGGTTGGCAATCGACTTCGCGCTATCGACCAGCTTCTGCAGCGAGGTGATGCCGGTGTTGGCAGCCTGAAGGATTTGCACGCCGTTGCCGATGCCGTCGAGCAGGTTGCTGATGTCGCTAGCGCGGTTGTTCAGGCCCTGGGCCGTGAAGAAGTTGGTGGGGTTGTCGAGCGCCGAGTTGACCTTGTTGCCGGTCGCGAGGCGGTTCTGGGTGATCGAGAGAAGATCTGCGGTCGACTGCAGCGAAAGCAGGTTCTGCCGAACGGATGCCGAAAGCGTAATCGACATGTTTTGATACCTTCCTGGTAGCAATATGGCGCCCTTCATGGGCGCAGCGGCACAATCAGGCCGCGCCTGTTAAGACTCTCTAAAAATGGAACCCGGAAAACAAATCCTTCGCGTGTATTTTTCCATTTTTGTCCGCTCAGATCGAGCGATTGAACAAACCGGTTGTCCCTCCTCCCTCTTGTGAATTCACAACGAAAAACGGCGGGGCTTTCTGCCCCGCCGCCTGGTTTTCGTATGATCAGTGCGCCGGGATTAACGGAGCAGCTGGAGCACGCCCTGCTGCGACTGGTTGGCCAGCGACAGCGCCGAGACGGCGATCGACTGGCGGGTCGACAGCGCCTGGCTGTTGGCCGCTTCCTCGTTCGTGTCGGCAAGGGTCAGAGCCGACGCGCCGTTCTGCAGCACGTTGATCAGGTTCTTCGAGAAATCCTGACGCATCTGAACGACCGAGAGGTTCGAACCGAAGGCCGAAGCCTGCGAACGCAGCGTCGAGCTGGCGTTGTTCAGCGAGGTCAGGAGCTTGTTGGTGTTCGCGTTGTCAAGGAAATCGGTACCCTTGGTCAGCGACGACAGACCAAGACCCGCAGGATCGAAGGTCACGCCCGTGATGCTCAGCTTCGACTTGCCGGTCTCGTTGAAGGTGAGAGCCAGTGTATCGCCGTTGAGCAGGTTGACACCGTTGAACGACGAGTCAGCGGCAGTCGTCTTGATCTGGTCGATCACCGTGTTGTACTGGGCAACCAGGCCAGCACGGGTGTTCTGAGCGTTGACGTCAGCCACCGGGGCCGAAGTGTTCAGCGCACCGAACAGCTTGCCTGCGCCGGTCGCCGTACCGCTGATGAGGCCGCTCGCCGTGAGATCGAACGAAGCTTCATCATTCGTGGTCTGGATCGTCAGCTTGCCGGCGGTGTCGATCGAGGCTTGCAAGTTGCTGGTGGCCAGCTTCTTGTTGAGGTCGTCGAGCGTGTTGACCTGGCCGGCGCCCGTGCCGAAAGTGATCGTCTGCGGAGCCGAACCATCGATCGCACCGATCGTCAGCGCCTGACCAGCCTTGGAGCTGGTCGGGGCAACCGGCGTCGTGGTTGCGGTCAGGCCCAGAGAGGCCAGTCCGTTGCCGGCGAGCGAGATCGTATCGGTCGTGTTCTTGGCCTTGATGGTGATCGCGCCAGCCGTGATCGACGCCTTGTCAGCGCCGGTCGCACCGGTGATCGCGTCAACCGAGTCGAGCACGTCCTGCACCGTGAGGGTGCTGCCGGCGCCGACGCCGATGGTGAAGCCGGTGGTGGCATCGCCCGTCTTGGTCGTTGCCGCGGTCGAGAACGTGATATCCACGCCGTTGACAGTGATCTTCGAGCCGTTCGCCGGGGTCGCGGCGAGCGTATCGGAGGTCGCCGCCGACACAAGCCCGGTGGCGCCGGTGATCGCAACAGGGGAGGCAAGGTTGTTGTTCACCGCAGTACCACTGACCGTCGCAGCGGTGTCCGCATCGCCGAGCAGGTTGCTGGCAGTCGCGCCGGTGATCGTGGTGGAGAACTGCGACTTGGTCGAATAGCCCGAGGTCGCCTGCAGCGCCTGGTTGGCGATCGACTTGGCGGAGTCAACCAGCTTCTGCAGCGAGGTGATGCCGGTGTTGGCAGCCTGAAGGATCTGCACGCCGTTGCCGATGCCATCAAGCAGGTTGTTGATGTCGCTGGCGCGGTTGTTCAGGCCCTGAGCCGTGAAGAAGTTGGTGGGATTGTCGAGCGCCGAGTTGACCTTGTTACCGGTCGAGAGGCGGTTCTGGGTGGTGGAGAGAAGATCCGCGGTCGACTGCAGCGAGAGCAGGTTCTGACGAACGGAAGCCGAGAGTGTAATGCCGGACATGTTTGGTTACCTTCCTGGTAGACACAACGAGCGACCTTCTTGGTCGACACGGGGAAGATGACCTGCAGGTTCTAAAATTGCGTAAAGGGAACTGTGCCGATTTGATGCGCTCTATGCGTGCATTTAATTACCTGCACTCGCCCCGAAAACGACAAAGCCCGACTCGTAAAAGTCGGGCTTTGTCGTTTGTTATCAGCGCTTTTGTGTAGTTGGGAGTTTGACTTCCCGGACTTCGGCGAGGCTGCCAGAACCCGGCGAAGTTGTAAACGCGAAGCAACCCGTTAAAGAAACTTAACCAAGCTCATCTGATAAAGATTTGACGTTGTCTGGTACGAAGCCTGCAAAGCGGTCTGCAGCGCCAGAATTTTGGTCGCGACCTCATCGTTATTGATGCCCTCGATGGAGTCGAGCATCGTCTGGGCCATCGCCTTGGTCTGCACCTGGCGATCCGTGGTCGACTTGATCGATGCCTGCGCGCCGGCGAAGTCGGCCTGGATGTCCTGGATCGTCTGTTGGCCAGGGATAGCCGCCAGGTTCTGCGCTACGCGCTGGTTCAGCGCTGCGATCTGCGCATTGGCGTTCTTTGCATAAGTCGCATTGTTGAGTTGCGCCGGATCGACGGCCACGGCCGCGAACACCGCAACTGTCTGTAGTTGCGAGCGCAGGGCCTGCTCGTCGGCACGCGCGCCATATTGCACCGTGATCGATGTATCGATCTGGGAGACTGCCGATCCGCGGGCCGAGCCGTTGGAGGTCGTGTTCTGCTCGCCCTGATACCAGATCACGGTATTGTCGGCCGTTCCGGCGACGAGCGTGGTTGCAGAGCCAAGCGGCGTCGAGCCGACGCGCAGCGGCGGCTGATCGAAGAAATTGTCGCCAGCCTCGATCGCAGATGCCGCCACCATCGGCCCGTTGGCGAGATCCTTCATGGCGCTTCCCAGCGCAGTATTGAGATTCGCCGCGGTGACCGTCGAAGACGGCGCCACCGGCGGAACGGCGTTCGGCTGACCGGGATCGATCAGGAACGAATTGGCCGGCAGGGGTGTCTGATCCGATGCGGTCAGGACGATATCTTCCTTCGTGCCATCTGGCATCGTGAAGGTGAACTTGACCTGATCGCCGACATTCGGGTTGGTCGCGCCGAGATCGACCGACATCGATTTTGCCACCGGCGTTGCTGGTGGCGCAGGCGGAACGGTCACAGGCAGATCGACAGGCTGAGTAACTGTCGCTCCGGCAATCGTGGTGGACACACCTGTGACCTTCATGCCGAACGGCTGCGCCGCAGCCGGCGGCGCCGGCGTCACATCCTCTTCGGAAATCACCACCGAGGTCGCCGGGGTTCCGACTGCGCTGCCAACGCGCCCGTTCCCGTTGACGCCGAGGTCGGCCGTCTTGCGTTCAGCGATCACCTGCTTGAGACCGGCGACGAGCGCACCATTGCCATTCATGATCTGGTCGGCGGGCGCGACAGGCGCGGTATCGGTGGCGCGGCCGGAAAACAGGTAGCGGTCGCCTGACCGCGCATTCAGCATATCGACGGAATCGAAGAAGCCGAGCGACGCGGTCTTCTGGCCCGGCGTCTGACCGGTATTGTCGAAATTGCTGCCGGCGCTGACGGCGGCGCCTTTGACGTCCGATCCGATCGCCACCAGCCGCTGCAGCGACAGATTTGCCACGCCGATGCGCGTGTTCAGATTGACGGCAGTATCGGCATAGGCCGCAACGCCGCTGATCTGCGCGCGCAGCGCGATCGCGAGGCTGCGACCGCTGCCCTGCCCTGCATAGGTGTTGGAGATCTTGCCGCTCGACAGCTGCTGCGTCAGCGTGTCGAGCTGATCGCGCAGACTGGTAATTCCGGATCCGATGTATGATGTGCGTGAGCCGACACCGCTGATCGTCATGATTACCTCAGAATGCCTGCATCAGGGTTTTGTACAATTCGTTGACCGTCGACATCACGCGCGCATTGGCCGAATAGGCGTTTTGCAACGACAGCAGATGCGCCATCTCGTCATCCATATTCACGCCGGACGCGTCCGCCATCTTCTTGTCGAGTGTGTTGAGAACGACGTTCTGGCCATCCGCGAGTTGCTTGGCGGAATCCGCCGCAGCGCCCTGTTGCCCGACGAACTGGCGCATATAGCTCAGCAGCGTTCCCTTGAACGGCGCCGCATCGCTGCCCGTTCCGGTCGACGGCGAATAGGTGAAACTGGCATTGTTCAACTGCTTGAGCAGGAGGGCCGACCGCGTCGTGTCGCCTGCTGCCGTCGATCCGCTATAAACCACCAGCTTGGAGGGATCGGCGACGATCGCACTGTTGATCGTCAGCCGTCCAGCGAGACCGGCCATCTGCGAACCGTTCTTGCTGATGCCACCGCTATAAGCGGCGCCGTTGTCAGTAAACAGCGCCAACTCCGGGCTGCCGTTGCTCAGATCGGTGGGACCTTGCGTGACCGTCACCGACGCCGCATTGACGTTAGAGAATGCGGGATTGTTGACAACGGTGAGCGCGCCGGCCGTGCCGCTAAACGTTGCCTGGCCGCCAAGCGCCGCGTTCAACTGATTCAGAACCGAGCCGAAGCCCGAAGAGAAATCGATACCGATGACCGTGTCGTTCGGATCGGTCGTTGCCGTGTTCGACAGCGGCAGCACGCTGGGATCATCGACCCGCATGAACGAAATTTCGCGCTGCGTGTTGGTCGCCGTATCCGTATACGTGAAGTGAATGACATTGCCCGGCTTCATCTGCGACACATCGAGCGTAAAGCCGGTCGGCGTCCCTGCCGGCAGCGCCGTCGGCGGCACCGTCGGCACGGGAAAGACGCTTCCAGCTGTCGTCTTGTCCGAGAGCGCGCTCGAGATCGACGCTGCGAACTGATCGAGCTGGTTCTGCGCCTCGACAAGCGTCTTGTCGCGAAGTTCGGTATATGCAGCGATCGTGCCCGACTTGATAGCGCCGGCAGCAGTCAGGTCGATCGATCCGCCGTTCGGAAATTCGATCACCACCGAGCCGAGATTGCTCTTGCTGGGATCCGCATTCCACGTCGTGCCTGCCGATACCGTACCCTGGGCATTGAACGCCAGTGTCGCCGCTTCATTGCCCACCAGCTGCACACCGGAACCGGTGAAGATGGTGACCTGATTGGCGCCATTGGTGGTGACGCGGATATCCATCAGCTGCGATAGCTGCGTGACATATTGATCGCGCTGGTCGAGCAGCGCTGCAGTGTTGGAATCCGTCGATGTTCCGCCTTGCGGATTGGCCGTCAACTGATTGTTGATCTTGGCAATCTGCTTCATCAGAGTGTTGGCGGTCGTGACGGAATCCTTGATGCCGTTTTCCGCCGCGCTGCGCAGGTTCTGAATGCCCTGCGTCATCGAATTCAATTGTTGCGCGAGTGTTTGCGCGGCATTGAGAACGCCGATCCGCGCTGACTGACTGTCCGCGCTCGTTGACAGCGCCTGCACTGCCGTCGTCAGGGCGTTGAAGGAATATTCGAGCGAGCCGACTGACCCAGGATCGCCATAGAGGCTCTGCATCTGCTGCAGGAAGGTCGAACGGAGCGAGGCGTAGCCCGCGCCCGACGTTTCGGTGCGGAGCTGCGCCTGGATGTACTGATCGAGTTCGCGATTGACGCCGACGGTGCGGACGCTGCTGCCGTTGCCGGAATTGACCGCGACCTGATCCGTCGACTTGCGAATGTAGCCGGGCGTTTCCGCATTGGCCACATTCGAGGAGACCAGCGACATCGCGGCCTGATTGGCGCGCAGGCCGGACATGGCGATGGAGAGTGCGTCGTTCAGACTCATAACTAACTGTCGCTCTCAAGGTTCACGCGGGAAGAAGGCCGCGGATGCGGCCTTGCGATTAGCGCATCACGTTCAGCAGATCCTGAACCATGGTATTGGTGGTCGTGATCACCTTGGTATTGGCCGAATAGGCTTGCTGGGTGACGATGAGCTTGGTGAATTCGTCGGCGATGTCGGTGTTCGACGACTCCAGCGACGAGCCGGAAATGCTGCCACCCTTGCCGTACAGCGCCTCGCCGGATTCGTTGGTAGTCTCGAACGCACCGCCATCGATGCGCTTGAGGAAGTTCGCGCCGTTGAAGGTCGCAATGCTGACTTCAGCGAGATCGATGTTGCGGCCGTTGGAGTAGCTGCCGACCACACGTCCTTCATTGCTCACCGATACGCTCTGGAGCTGACCCGCAGCATAGCCGTCCTGCTCGAGCTGGTTGACCTGGACGTTACCGTTGGTGTCGGCGAATTGCGTCAGACCACCCGTGCCGAACGCCATGGTGACATTGCCGAGCGCCTTGCCCGAGACGGTCAGGCCGGTCAACGTGATCTGGGCGACGACCGGCTGCATCTGGCCGTTCGGCCCGAACTTGAAGTCGGTGCCGACATTCTGCCAGGCAGGGCTTGCGCCCGTGGCCGCGGGATCGGTCTGGTAGAACAGGTTCCAGGTATCCGTTCCGCCCTGCGTAGCAGACTCGACCTTCGCCCACCTGAATTGCAGGCTGACCGGTGCACCGTTGCCGTCATAGACCGTCTTGGCGCCACCGCTGATCGATTCATCGAGGAAGGTCTGGGAGTCACTGCCGATCACGATGCCGGTACCCGCCGTGCCGCCGCCCGAACGAAGACCGGTGACGGTGCCGGTGAAACCGAGAGCCTGGAAGCCGGCAACCGCCGTGGTCGTCGAACCTGCCGCCAGCGTAAAGTCGTTCGCCGTACCGGAGTTCAACGTGATCACGCCGGTGGCGGACACGCTCGATAGCGGCGACGTGTTGCCGGTCGCGGCATCGATGGCGGTGAGCACATCGCCGACATTGGCGGTGTCGATAGGGATGAAGGTCGTGCCCGGCACGGCCGCGGGAGCAACGGCACCCGTGTAGAACGAAATCGTCTTGGTCGTGGTGACACCGGCATTGGTGGTCTTCAGCACGAGTGTATCGCCGTTTGCGAAGCCGACCGGCAGCGTATCGCTGCCTGACACCGGCGCCAGCAGGGTACTCGCCGAGATCGGCGCCGGCGTCGTCGCGTAATTGTTGCGCGCGTTTCCGGCAACACCCGTATTGCCGAAAGGCGTTGCAGCAGTGCCCAGCACGCGCGGGTTCGACACGAAGTCGGCCGATCGCAGCAATTCGGAACCAGGCACCGACGTCTGATGCTTGGTGGTCAGCGGATAGCTGGCGAGGTTGGCGCGGTAGTCGATCTTGGTGGTGGCCTGCGACGGCAGGAAGTCATTCTGGAAGCGCAGCACTTCCGGCGTACTGCCGGCCGGGTTGCCGGTCGAGGGATCGATCTTGACGCCCTGCAGATAGTAGCCGGCGCCGTTGACGAGATAGCCGTTCTTGTCGAGCGAGAAGTCGCCGCGACGGGTGTATTTGTTAACGCCGTCAAAGATCGGCGTGGAGTCGGAGACGTTGCCCGGCTTCTGCACCGCAAAGAAACCGTCGCCGTTGATGGCCATGTAAGTCGCGACCGACGACGACTGCACCGAACCCGCGATGGTGTTGGTGCTGCGCGATTGCGCCGTGACGCTGCCGGCCACCTGCGCGGATGTGCCGGCATCGGGAATGAGGTCGAGGAAGCTGGTATCGATCCGCTTGAAGGCGGTGGTCTGCGAGTTCGCGATGTTGCCGGAAATGTTTTCCAGCGCATAGGAGTTCGCCCGCAGGCCCGCAACGGACGTGGTGAGAGCGCCGAAGATACCCATTACATCGTCTCCAACTTCGATCCGGGCGGCCGCCGGATGGTGCCAAATTCACAGCCGCTGTCGGAGGAGATGTCGCAAGCCCCGTGCCAAGGGGATAAAACCAACGAATTCAACGCACTAAACAAAGTACCCCGGTCCACGGACCGGGGCACAATTGCCTAGCGAGGAAATATTTGCCGGATCGGTGCCTGATTTCGCCGGGTTCTGCGTAGTTGCTCAGGTCGCCCAACTCTCACGTCGCGGAGGGCGCAGCCGGTTTGAAGATCATCGCGAAGCCGTCCATGCAATAGCGCAGGCCGGTCGGCTTCGGACCGTCGTCGAAGACGTGCCCGAGGTGACCGCCGCAGCGACGGCAGTGGATCTCGGTGCGAACCATGCCGAACGTCGTATCCTTGCGCTCACCCACGGCATTCTGCAGCGGCTGCCAGAAACTCGGCCAGCCGGTGCCACTGTCGAACTTGGTCTCCGACGAGAACAGCGGATTATCGCAGCCGGCGCAGGCGAAGATGCCCTTGCGCTTTTCCTTGTTCAGCGGGCTCGAAAACGGCCGCTCGGTGCCTTCCTTGCGCAGGATCTCGTATTGCTGCGGCGTCAGCTGCTTGCGCCATTCCTCATCGGTCTTCATGACTTCGAACTTCTCGTCCGAGGCAGCCCGCGCCGACGACCCCGTCAGCCATTTCAGCGACAGCAATCCTCCCAGGCCAGCAACGGTCGTCAAAAGAAAGCGGCGGTCGATCATGGTTGGTCTCCCTGACAATCGAGACAATCATCTCGTTCGCCTGAAATACGGGCGGACGAGCCGGAAGTTACACGCCGGTTCCGAAATATTACTCACGTTTAGTTGCGCGCCGGAACCGGGCGGATCGGCCTAGCCCGGCTGCGGGCCCCGCGTTCCCGCGCGCAGATTGGCCTCGGCCAGCCGGGCCTCGCGAATCCGCTCCCGCGCCCGCGCCCGCTCGCGATACCGCGCCAGCGTGCCGGCCAGCGCCGAGCCTTGCCGCTCCCATAACCCGACCGCGTGGCCGACGAACCGCCCGGTCGTGCCACCCGCCCAGACCAGTTCGAACGGCGCGAACAGCTTGAAGCGATCGTCGTAAGCCAGCATACCGCCAGCGATCAGCTGCCCGGCCATCGCCGTGGTGTTGAGACCCCGGTGACTGAAGCCGCTGGCGACCCACAATCCCTGCCGGAGTTGCCCGATCTGCGGCATGCCATGGACGGTCTGTCCGAGCGCGCCGCCAAAGGTCTCTGCGATAGCAACCTTGCCCAGCGCCGGAAACACGGTCCGGATGCGCCGTGCGATGGCGCCGGCATAGCGCTCCGGCCGTCCGGCCCAGGTTGTTTCCGGGCTCGACCACATCAGCCGATCACCTTCGACAATACGGAAATGGTCGACGCCGTCGCTATCACTGACCGAGCCCTGAAACGTCACCGCCTCGGCAAGACGCTCACCGAGTGGTTCGGTGATGCCTGCATAGCGCCACACCGGCAACAGCGTGTCCGACAACCGCTGCGCCGGCGCTCCGAGATGGATGTTGCCGGCCAACACGATGTGTGTGGCACGCATCCGCGCCGACGGAGTCATGATGCGTTTGCGGATGCCACCGGCATCGATGCTGACTACTGGCGTATCCTCGAAGATCCGCACACCGGCCTGTTTCGCCAGCGCGGCGAGACCCAGCAGATATTTGCGGCCATCGATCTGGAACGCCTTCGGATAATGCACGGCGTGAAAGTAGCGTTTGGTTTTGAGCACGTCGCGGACGCGGTCGATCTGCCAGCCTTCCACTTCAGTATCGAAATCTTCGCCGAGCATCTGCAGGCGTGCGATCAGGTGATCGCCGACATCGACATTGGAGACTTCAAGTGCGCCCTCGGACAAACCGAGACCGGGGATCAGGTCATCCGATGCCTGGGCCCGGACGTAATCTGCGCCCTGCTTCGACAGCGCCCACAACTCACGAGCGTCCTCCAGGCCAACACGCGCAATCAGATCGGCGAGCGGCAGGCCAAAGCCCGGCATCACGGTTCCCAGCTGGTTGCCGGACGCGTTCCAGCCGACATGACGCCCTTCGAGCACCGCGACGCTTGCACCCAGACGCGCCGCTTCCAGCGCAATACTGAGCCCGGCGAGCCCGGCCCCGACCACGCAGACATCGACATCGAGGCTGAAGGTCAGCCGCGCCCGGTCGGCGTCGGCGACCTCAGGTCCAAATGTCACGCTTGCGGAAGGGGCGGTCATAACGTTTTCTTACGGACAGGTGGCGCGCTTGTCACCTTGTCCTCACGGTTCATGTCCATTAATCCGCAGACCTGACGTCTGGCGCAACCGCGCCGCCTGCCCCGCTACTACCTCTTGCTCTTGCCGAATCGAGATCGCGCCATGCGCCGTTTACTGCTGCTGCGTCACGCCAAGACTGAAACGGATGCGCCGAGCGGCAAGGATTTCGATCGCAGGCTGGACGACCGCGGCCGGCTGGATGCGGCTCTGATAGGCGCCTGGCTCAGCAGAAACCCGCCCCTGCCCGATCTGGTCTGCGTCTCCACGGCGGTACGCGCGCAGCAGACCTGGAGCCTCGTGGCCGCGGCGATGCCGGCGGCGAAACCGACAATCGCCAACCTTGATGAACTCTATGGCGCCGGCCTCTCTGAATTGCTGGCGGTGATCCGCGGCGCAGCCGTGGAAGATCCAGAGCAGCTAATGCTGGTCGGCCACAATCCCGGTCTGCATGAAATGGCGCTCAGCCTGATTGGCAGCGGCGATGCCGCAGGCCGGAAAGCCCTTGCCGACAACCTGCCGACCGGCAGCGTCGTGGTGATCGACTTTCCCATCGAGGACTGGAACGACGTCGCCTTCCGCGATGGACAACTTGTGCAATTCGTCAGTCCGAAACTGCTGAAGCGCGCCGCGGGCCAATAAGCCGCGCCCATCGGAACCCGGTTTGTGCTATCCTTCTCCGGACGACGATGGAGGTGCGCATGTACAAATCCATTCTGGTCCCGATTGATCTGGCCGAAACCGATGTGGCTAAGCCCGCGATCGCCCAGGCCGCAATACTGTCGCAGACCTTCGGCGCAACCGTCCGGCTGCTCAACGTGATGCCAATGACGCCGGTGATGCTGGCGGAATATGTCCCGGCGGATTTCGACACCCAGCAACTGGAATCGTCGCAGGCGGCTCTGGCAGCGGTCGCCAGAGATTGCGGCATCGACGGCGCCCACGTCTCCAGCGTGGTGCGACAGGGCGGCATCTATCACGAGATTCTCGAAGAGGCCGCGGCGGTCAAGGCCGATCTCATCGTGATGACATCGCATCGCCCGGCGATGCGCACCTACTTTCTCGGCTCCAATGCCGGCCATGTGGTACGCTATGCGAAATGCTCGGTGCTGGTGGTGCGGCCGTGACTACGGCAACAGCTCGGATGGCAGGTCATCGAAACTGTAGTTGCGCGGCCTGTTGCGCAGGATGAAGCCGCCTATTTGCCAACCAAACAGAGCTGCAAAACCGGCGATGAACAGGACGCCGCCGAACTCGCCGATGGCGACCGCGCGCGCCAGCAATCCGGCCATGGCGATGGCAACGAGCCCGATGACGGCAAGACCCGCATTGTATATCCACGGCCGCAACCCGCCGGTCAGCACGATGCGGCCCTCGGCTCCAGCAAGGCGTTTGTGCAGTTCGACGATGAAGGCGCGGTAGTCACGATCCTGTGGCTCCATCAGCGCCACAGTCTGCCAAGTCGTGGAGAGAATAGCGATCCGCTCGCCCGACTCATTGCCGATATCGGCGCGAAACCGCCGCGACTGCATCGAGACCGGCCGGTAGGACAGCCTGACGCTCGATATATCCGCATAGGGCCAGACGCCAGATTTGCGCCCCACATGGAACGAGAGCCCCTGCTCGGTAAGCTCAAACCGATGTGCCGAACCAACCAGCGACGCCTTGTAGGCATAGGTCGTGCCGTCGGACGCGGCGACATTCGCCGAGAAGCCAGATCTCTTGAACACGTCTACCCCGCTGCTGACCGCCCGTCCCCGCACGTTGCTTGCGTGGCAGCCCCGACGTCCTTTACAAGCTCCGCATGGCCGAGACGACCACTTTTCCGCGCCGCCTGATTCTGGCCGGCGCGATGATGTCAGGATTGCTGCTGGCGCTGGCCGTGCACATGCTCGGCCAGCGTTTCGGCCTCGACCTCGGTGGCCTCTGGCGCAACGATCCCGACAATTTCATGCCGATCGGATCGGCCTTCGCCTGGTGGTTGATTGCGGCGATGGCCTTTGTCGGCGGCTATGTCACCGCGAACCTGCTGCACAGCGCAGCATCCGGTCGCATCCCGCAGCGCATGCGGCAGTTTCTGATCGCCATCGGCGTGTTGTTTCTGGCCGGCGCCGGTCAGGCGGCCTCGGCACCCAACGCAATACCAACCGCTTCAGGTGTTCTGGCCAGTCTTGCCGCCCTCGGCCTCGGCGGCGTCATGGCGTTCTGCGGCGCCCATTTTGCGCTGCGAAAGGCGTAGGCAAAGCTCCAAAAAAATCGCGCAGGCTTTCGCCCGCGCGACGGTTCTATGCCGTGTGATCTACCGCGATCAGCTTGCGGCGCGCATATTGACCTTGCCTTCGGCCAATGATGTCAGCTTCTTGTCGGTGGTCTTTTCCTCATCGAGCGTCTTTTGCAGCACGGCCGCGCAATCGTTGCGGCCAAGCTGGCGCGCCCACGCGATCAGGCTGCCGTAACGCGCGATCTCGTAGTGCTCGGCCGCCTGAGCCGCATTGATCAAAGCGGCGTCGAGTACCTTCTTGTCCTCGACTTCCCCGGCGGTCTCGTCGGCTTCCTTGATAATACCGTCGATCGCTGGGCAGATGACCGCCTTCACTTCGACACCGTGCATGGCGAAGACCTGCTCGAGCCGCTGCACATGCACTTCGGTTTCTTGCAAATGCGTCTTGAAAGCCTGCTTCAACAGTGGCTCTGCAGCCTTGTCGGCCATTTCCGGCAGCGCCTTCAGAAGCTGTTTCTCGGCATAATAGATGTCCTGCAGCTGGTGCACGAACAGGTCATCCATTGTCTTGATGTCCTTGGTGAACAGTCCCATCGTTTCAATCCCGGTGTTCTGGAACGGGGTGGCCGCTGCGGCGCATTGTCCCGTTCGGTTGCGATAGGCCGGTAACCACCGATATCGGGACGTGTTCCTGGCACGGGCTTGATATGCCGCATGGAACATTCGGCTTGCCTGCCTATATGAAATGCAGGACGAATGCTTCGAGATTATCTTGCAGGACCGGGGCTTTGCAGCCAGCGCGGGTATGTGGCGACCTTGCGGCGCGGCATTAACGCTGGCGCTGTCAAGGACTGCACAACGGAACGTTTTTGCCGTAAGGGTTTGGGCTTGATGAGTGAACTTCGCGTATGAGTGAATTGGTCGCCGCTTGCCGCCTGTTACCCCGATCGGCTTTCCACCTGTTCGCGCTCCGCCGGGAGGACGAATGCAACGATTGCTGACCGCGTTCGGGCGCGGCTTCAAGCAACACGTCGGCTGGAAACGGCTGGGTGTTGTCGCGAGCCTGATCGTCATCGCCCTCGCCATCTCCCATCTGGTGCATACGCTGAAGGGTCTCGATACCGCCAAGATCCTGGCGGCGATGGCCGCGAAATCGACGATGCAAATCGCCATGGCGACGCTGTGCGTGATCGGCGCCTTCTGCACCCTCACTTTCTACGATTTCTTCGCGCTCAGAACGATTGGCAAGAAGCATGTGCCGTATCGGATCGCTGCGCTGTCGGGCTTCACCAGCTACACCATCGGCCACAATATCGGAGCCACCGTGTTCACCGGCGGCGCCATCCGCTTCCGTATCTATTCGGACTACGGATTGAATGCCATTGACGTCGCCAAGATCTGCTTCATCTCCGGACTAACCTTCTGGCTCGGCAATCTGTTCGTGCTGGGCATCGGCATGGTCTGGCATCCGCAGGCCGCCTCGGCCATCGATCTCCTTCCTAATGCCATCAATCGGCTGATCGGGTTCGGCTGCCTGGCCGGCATCATCGGCTATCTGATCTGGCTGTCCGTCGGCAAGCAACGCCGCGAGCTCGGTCAGAACGGCTGGAAGGTCGTCCTGCCCTCCGCCCAGTTGACGCTGCTGCAGATCGCCATCGGCGTTGTCGATCTCGGCTTCTGCGCGCTGGCCATGTATCTCCTGATGCCAGATCAGCCCTATATCGATTTCGTCTCGCTGGCTGTGGTGTTCATCCTCGCCACCCTGCTGGGCTTCGCCAGCCATGCCCCCGGTAGCCTTGGCGTATTCGACGCCGCTTTGCTGGTGGCGCTGCCGCAGTTCCGTCAGGAGGAGCTGGTTGCCACCGTGGTCATGTTCCGGATCCTGTATTTCATGATCCCGTTCGCCATCTCGATCTGCATCATGGGCACCCGCGAAATCTGGCTCAGTGTCATCCAGCCGTGGCACAGGCGCCGCCTGGATGACCGCAATGAACGTCGCGAGATCGAGCCCGCCCCGGTCGTCGTGCATGAGCAGCCATTGAAGCGTCAGTCACAGGGTTGAATCAGTAGCGGGCGCGCCACGCCGCGCGTCCGGCCAATCGATTTCTTACTTCCGCCCCATACGTGACGTTCAACACCGCCATGGCCCCCATTTATTTCAGACGTTCATTGATCAACCTCGCCGTGCTGCTCGGCATGCTGGGCGCGCTGCCGGTCGGACCGGCCGCCGCGCAGGGCATGGCCAACAGTTCGATCCAGATCTCCTGGGAAGTACGCAACCGCTTCAGGTTGTTCCGCGAAGAACGTGACTTCCAGCTCCATGTCGACGCCATGCGCAACCGCAGCGTGCTGGCCGCCGAACAGGTTTTGGGCGTGCAGAGCGATGGCCGCGGCTGGGCGCGCAACACCGTCAACCGGCTGTGCATCGATCTGGCTGGAAAGGTCGGCGAGCCCTGCACCCGTGACGCGGTCAAGGAAAGCTACCTGACGCCGACCGAACATCCGATCACAGTCCGCCTGACCGGCGACGTACCAGTCGGCGCGATCTGTGCCTGGACCTTCGATGACGGCGAAGGCCCGCGGCAATCTACCCTCGACTGCGCCGAGCCGATCAATTTCCGCGCCATCTATGGTCGCCGCACGGTAGCGACCGTGGAGGTCACCAGCGGCGCCGAGGCGCCTGTGCGTGTCAGCGCCGACATCGCCGTGCGCGACATCCTGATTGCCGGCCTCGGCGATTCCATTGCGTCTGGCGAAGGCAATCCGGATCGGCCGGTCGCGCTGTCCGATGATGGCTTCTGCTTCCGCTCTTATCTCGGCGGGCCCAGCGGGCAGTTCTATCGGCCGAGCCGCGCCGGTTTCAAAGGCGGCCGCTCCTGCGACTCCTATGAGTCGCTGCAGTCCTGGCAGCGCGCGGGTGCCCAATGGCTCAACGCTGCGTGCCACCGCTCGCTCTATAGCTACCAGACCCGCGCTGCACTGGCGCTCGCCGTGCAGTATCCGCACATTGCCGTCACCTACCTGCCGCTGGCCTGTTCGGGCGCGACCATCGCCGATGGATTGCTGGGCGGACAGCGCGCGCGCGAGTGCCTCACCACGAAGAATGCGAGCACCTGTGCGGGCAGCGTCAATGCGCAGATCGCCGAACTGCGCGAAGCCATCACTGCCGCCAAGCGCCGCCAGCCGGCACGCCGGCTCGATCTCGTGCTGCTGTCGATCGGCGCCAACGACATCAACTTCTCGGGTCTGGTTGCCGACGTCATCGTCGATAACGCCACCGAACGTGCGCTGTTCAAGCGCGGCGGCATTCTCGGCTCGGTCGAGGACTCTCGCAGCGCGCTGGTGAGCGAACTGCCCTCCAGCTTTGGCAAGCTGCGGGAAGCCCTGAAGCCGCTGCTCGGCGGAGACATGTCGCGCGTGGTGTTTACCGCTTACGCCAACCCGACTTTCGCCAATGGCGCGCCCTGCCCCGGCGGCCCAGCCGGCTTCGACGTGCATCCGTCATTCTCAGCGGATCCGCGGCGGCTGGCCAATGTCGCGAACTTCGTCGAGTCCGAATTCCTGCCGCAACTGAAATCCATCGCGCTGTGCCAGGGCGGCGTACTCTGTCGCAATCCCGAAGCCGATCGCATGACCTTCGTCGATCAACATCAAGCGAGTTTCGCCAATCACGGCTTCTGCGCACGCTCATCGTCTGATCCCGAATTCGATCGCGCCTGCTTCTCGCCCAAGGGCGACAGTTTCGAGAGCAGTCTCGTCGAAGCTGCGGCGCAGCCGATGGTGTGCGGTCGCGGCGCCAGCGAATTCCGTCCCTATCTGCCGCGCGGCCGCTGGATCCGCGACGCCAATGACAGCTACTTCGCGGCGATGACCTATCCGCAGGGCTATTCGGCGGCGATCCAGCCGGCCGATATCCATGACGCGACCTGGGGCATTCTCTCCGCCGTCTATGGCGGCGCCATCCATCCCACTGGCGAAGGCCACGCCGCAATGGCCGATGCCGTCGTGCCGGCAGCGGCGAGCGTATTGCGATTGGGGGCTGAAGCTGACGTGACGAACGAGCCGCTGGCACCGATGGTGCTGCAGCCGGCCGCGCGATAGGACAATCAGCTCAGCTATCCATCGAGGTCCCCGCGGAAGCGAGGACCTCGGCGATCCGGACTACGCCCGACCGTCGCCTTCGACACAGCTTTGGCCATGGGACGCGCGTCTCGGCAATCCATGGCCGAAGACAACAAAGCTGACGCCCGCGAGAATCCACACGCTCATTCCGCCATAAAGCAGGACCCAGCCGAATCCTTGGGTCAGGGCGTCTCGAATGACGGCTCCGCCGGGATTGTATTCGGACGCGAGCGCGGTGCCGGCGGCGACGCTTTCTGCCAGCGAGCGGAGTAGCTCGGCACTGGTACCGCTTGGCAGTGCGGCCTTCAAAGACGCGCCTACCCCCTCGACGAGAATGAGGCCCATGAGCGCGATATTGATGGCAAGCGCAATCATGCGGGCACTCATATCGATGCCTGACGCCATGCCCGCGCGTTCCTGCGGCACCGATCCGGTCGTCGTGTTGGTCACGGGTGTGTTGGTCAGCCCCAATCCGATGCCGGCAAGGACGCATCCCGGCAGCATCGTCAGCCAGCTCGCATGCGCCACTGAGCTGCCAACCTTCATGGCGAAGAACCCTGTTCCGATCGTGAACAGGCCGAGCGGGATGAGCAGACCCGGATGGAAACGCAGCACGAGGCGTTCGGCCACCGGCGGCACGAAAAGTGTCGGCAGCGTGTAAGCTAACAGCGACAACCCTGCGCCCACGCTGCCATAGCCCAGCGCTGCCTGAAAATAGATCGGCAGATAGATCATGAATGGCCAGAAGCTGAAATTCATGGCCATCGAGCCAATCAGTGCTCCGGCAAAGTTGCGGATGCGGAAGACGGTGAAATCGAACATCGGCCGCCGGCTAATCCGCTCAGCAATGACGAAGCCGATAAGGCTGGCGACGAACACGCCGATAATTGCGAATGCCAGCGAGCTGCCGAAGCCGATATCCGGGCCTTGGGTAATGAAGAATGCGAGGCAGAAGACCGCGAGCGAGAGCGTAAGGATTCCTGCGACATCAAGACTACTGGCCTCGGGATCGCGTGACTCGCGAACACCGTTCGCGGCAAGCAACAGGGCCACTGCCGCCAGCGGGACATGGATGAGAAAGACCCATTCCCAGCTCAACAGTGCGACGATCGCGCCGCCGATAATCGGACCGAAGCCGAGACCGATACCAAAGATGATCCCCCACCAACCGAAGGCAATGGCACGCTGACGCCCTGCCGGAAATTGATGCGACAGCACCGCGACCTGGCAGATCAGCATCGCACCGCCGCTAATGCCCTGAAGAAATCTGGCAACGATCAGCACCAGTGTATTTTCGGTCAGGCCGCAAAGCAGCGATGCAGCGCCGAATGCAACGATCGAGATCAAATACACACGTTTGCGTCCATAACGATCCGCAAGCGTGCCAGTTGCCATCAGCACCGTCGTCACCGCGATCGTGTAGGCGTTCATGACCCACTGGAGTTGTTTGAAATCGGCATGAAGCACCCGCTCCAGCGTCGGCAGGACCGCGGGAATGCTGGAAATCTCCAGACCGAACATCAGGGAGGTGAGGCAGGCAGCCGCCAAAGCCAGCGTGCTTTGTCGTGTCGTTTCGGAGAGCATGGGAACCTTTCGGGATAATGACGCGCCACAGTGAAGCCCGACGACAGAGGACGAGGTCCACCCGGTCTGCGTTGCGATGAACGCAACATAGGCAGAAGTTGACCATTTCAGAATTGGATGATTGAATATTTCAGAGACAACAAATCTGGATACTTGGCATGAGCGCTCTGGACGTGGATGCGGTGCAGGCATTCGTGACCATCGCCAATCTTCAAAGCTTCACGCGTGCAGCGGAAGCGCTCGGCACGACGCAGGGCGCCATCAGCGTGAAGCTGAAGCGGCTGGAAGATCGTCTCGGCCACAGGCTGATCGAGCGAACCCCGCGACTGGTGCGCCTGTCGGCACAAGGCGCGTTATTCGTCGATTCAGCGCGCGACTTCCTGGCCGCGCATGATCGCGCTGTCGCAGCTTTGTCTGCGACCCGTCGCCGTTTCGCACTCGGCATTGCGGCCCATGTGGCCGGGCCGGAAGTTCCGACGCTGCTGGCCCGCCTGAATGCGCATGACCCCACGCTCACGATCGAGGTTCGCCTCGATAATTCACGCAACCTGCTGGACGCCTTTGACCGCGGCGAAATCGATGCGGCCATCGTCCGGCGCGAGGATGATCGCCGCGATGGCGAAGTGCTTGCGCCCGAGCATTTCGGCTGGTTCGCAGCACCGGGTTTCGTGCACCGGCCGGGCGAGGCATTGCGACTGGCCGCGCTGACGCCACTATGTGGCGTGCACGACGTTGCCATTCATGCGCTGGACGCGGCTGGCATCGCATGGACGGAGGTGTTTCTCGGTGGCGGCTCTTCAGTCGTGTCGGACGCAGTCTCGGCTGGTCTTGCCACCGCGGTGTTCTCCTGCCGGCTTGCACCACCCGGCACCATCGAAGTCAGCCAGAAGTTTGGCCTGCCGCCGCTTGCGTCATCGGAAATCGTACTTCTCTCGACACTGTCGGATATGCAATCTCGCCAAGCGCTGCGAACCCTCGCGGCTGCGTTCCGCGAACACCGCACGCACGCGGGCTAGGTCGCGTATGGAAGGCGATCCAGCAGCGGCTGCGCCAGATGCAGGATCTGATAGCAAGCACCGGCATCGGTCTGTTCGTTCTCTGACAGCAGAACGCGGGTGAAGACCCACTTCTCGGCATCCAGTCCGATCACGGCTGCAACAATTCCGGCGCGCGCCGAGAGATCCGCGTTGCGCTCGATCTCGCCTGTCATTGCCGCTGCGAGATCTGCATCGGGCGAAATAGCGACGTCCTGCCGATAGGCAAAGCGGGCCTCCCGTCCAGCCCCCTTCCGGGCATCGAGGGCAACGCGTGTTTCGATCTGCGCCCGACCGAACATATCGACGACGATCTTGTATCCGCCGTTCACGAGAAAATCGCGAAACGCCTCGTCGTGCCGCCACAGATAAAGCGAGGAATAGCTCGAAGCCGTTGCTCCGAAGCGCCCGCTTTCCCGCAGCAGAAATCCCTTGAAAAAGAGATCAGGCACCGCGTCCCAGAGCGGTCCGCGCTCCCCCGCGCGTGAGCGGATCAAGCCGAGATCATAGTCGGCCGGCAAGCGATGCTCGTAATGCGCAACGATCATCGTGATGAGCTCCTTCGGCAGCCATTGTCATTGGATCGATGCACGATATCGATCGACAGGCCGCGAAGAACAGACGCGGAATCAAATTTCTATGATCCGCTATTCAAATGGATGACGCCTGGGGGATTTGATAAGCAACGCTGGAAGCTGGCGTGCGAAGATGGAATCGGCACCAGAACAACCGACGACACCACGGCGTCGGCTTCCAATGTGTGGTGTTGGACAGTCCTTGCTTGTGGGAGAACCACAAGCAAGTTGATCGCGATCAGCGGGCGACGTTGCTGCCCGGGGTTACGTTGCTGGCTTTCTTCATCGGCGCGACGGGAGCCTTCGCCGCATTGCCGACGGTCGGTGGCTTCACGGCCGCTGCCGCGAGGGTCGGCACATATTTCGCGATCACGGTTGGATCGAGCGAGGCCATTTCGGTGTCGGGCAGGCGGTACCAGGTCTCGTCCTTGCCGAGGAGCGCAATGCCCCAGTAGCCACGCACGGTGAGCGCACGGCCATCGGCGCTGACGCTCATCTTGGCCTTGTAGACCTTGCCATCGCGCGGATCGAGAATGTTGCCGTTCTCGTACTTCATTCCCTGCTGCTGCATGTTGCGGATGAAGGAGATGCCCAGCACGGGCTGGCCCTTCCGGTCATCGACACATTTGCTGCACACGTCGTCGCCCGGTTTGTCGTCGGCGCTCGGGAATGTCTTGGCAATCGCACCCTCGAATACGCCGCCATGGTCAACCACCAGAACCCACACGACGGGCTTGTTGTTCTCGACCTTCTGCCAGAGTCCGGCGGCGGTCGGTTCTGCTGCGTGTAGAGGGCCGGCGAACATCGCGCATGCGGCCAGACCTGAGGCGATTGTGAGCGCCAGACCTCGGGATCGGAATTGTGCCATCGTCTTCCCCAGTGCAGTTCGTCGTCCAGGCATCCGCCGAGCATCCGCACTCGATCCGATTGCATAGACTATCAATCTTCCGCGACGAGAGAGTGACTGCGGTTGATGGCTTTTGCAAGATTGCCGATCACGCGCCGGATGTCTGATTGTGTCAGCGGCCATAGCTTTGCCACAAGCTACCCCACCGAACCCGACGCGGTTACCGGCGATCCGAACCGCCTTTGCATCTCCGTCATACAAGATGACCCCAACAACTAGCCAAAGTTAGTTAACGCCGAGCTTCTTCTGCAGATTTGAGGAGGACGTCGTGTACTGAAACACCAGTCGCTTGTCCGGATAGACGTAGTGATACGCTTTCTGCGCCATCAACGCCCCCTCGTGGAAGCCGGACAGGATGAGCTTCAGCTTGCCGGGATACGTATTGATATCTCCGATGGCGAAGATGCCGGGCACGTTGGTCTCGAACGACGCCGTCTCCACCGGGATCAGGTTATTCTCCAGCGTTACACCCCAGTTGGCGACCGGGCCAAGCTTCATGGTCAGACCGAAGAACGGCAGGATCGTATTGCAGTCGATCCGGACGCTCTCATTGTCGTTGCCCTTGATGACGGCTCCGGTGAGACGGCCGCCTTCGCCTTCGAGCACCGTCACCTGGCCGATCCGCAAATCCATTTGACCAGCGGCCACGAGCTTGCGCATCTGCTCGACACTATGCGGCGCTGCACGGAAATCATCGCGCCGATGCAGCAGCGTGACGCGCCGCGCGACCGGATGCAGGTTGAGCGTCCAGTCCAGCGCACTGTCGCCGCCGCCGACGATCAGCAGATCCTTGTCGCGGAATTGCTCCATCTTGCGCACCGCGTAGAACACCGACGTGCCCTCATAGGCTTCGATGCCCGGCACCGGCGGACGCTTCGGCTGAAACGATCCACCGCCGGCGGAGATCACCACAACCTTGGTTTCGAACACCTGACCTGCGTCGGTGGTCACACGAAACAGGGGATCGCCGATCTTCTCGATGGTCTCGACCATTTCATTCAGGTGAAAGGTCGGATGGAACGGCTTGATCTGCTCCAGCAATGCATCGGTCAGCCCCTGACCGGTGACCAGCGGGATCGCGGGAATGTCGTAGATCGGTTTTTCAGGATAGAGCTCGGCGCATTGGCCACCGATCTTGTCGAGAATATCGACGAGGTGGACCTTCATATCGAGCAGGCCAAGTTCAAAAACGGCGAACAGTCCGCAGGGACCGGCGCCGATGATCAGCACGTCCGTCTTGATCGTGTCGCCCATGGTGTTTTGTCTCGGTTGAACCGGGTCCACGCAATCGCAGAGCCCGGCGCCATCCGGCTGTTGCGTCCAGCCTAGCGGCGCCACACAGGGAAAGCCACAGCGGCTCGGCCTGAAATCAGCACGTGCGCCGCCCTTGCCTGGGCTGTGCAACTGCGCTGTAACAGGCGCAAACCTGCCGAGCCTTGCTGGAGATCAATTTCGTGAACGCCCCTGCCCGCGCCCCGGCGCCTGTCCTCGACGACTATCCCTATCGCCTTTCGGACAATGTGCGCTTTGCGGATCTCGATCCGAACAACCACGTCAACAACGCGGTGTATTCCAGCTATTTCGAGACCAGCCGCGTGTTGCTGATGCGGGACCCGGCATGCGGGCTGATCGCGCCGGGGCAAAGCTGGGTGCTGGCGCGGCTCGATATTCACTTTCGTGCCGAATTGCACTGGCCCGGCAAGATCGAACTCGGGCTCGGCGTCACCAGGATCGGCCGGACCTCGGTGACCTATTCGCAGGTGGTGTTTTCGGAGGGCAAGTGCATGGCCTCGGCGATCGCGACGACCGTGATGGTCGGCATCACCAGCCGACAGCCAACGCCGATCCCGCCCGACGTCGTCGACCGGTTTCAACCCTGGATGCTGCGCGGCTTGAACGCGCAGTAAATAACAAGGCTTGAAATAACGAGGCTTGAAATAACAAGTCCCGGGAAGCTCAGAACAGGTCCGGCCAGGCTCAGGCCTGGCGTTCCGGCGTGATCACGACCAGCCCATCGAGCGCATCGGTGATCTTGATCTGGCACGACAGCCGGGAGTTCGGCTTGATGTCGTAACCGAAGTCCAACATGTCCTCTTCCATCGGCGTCGGCGCACCGACGCGCTCCTGCCAGGCTTCGTCGACATAGACATGACAGGTGGCGCAGGCGCAGGCGCCGCCGCATTCGGCTTCGATACCCGGGATGGCATTGCGAATGGCCGCCTCCATCACCGTGGAGCCGATCTCGGCGTCAATGCTGCGGGTCTCACCGGAGTGATCGACAAAGTTTATCTTGGCCATGATGCTCGCGCTGCCGGAAGGAAGATACCGGCTGTCCTATAACGGGTCGATCCGGATCGCGCCAGCGCTCCGCAGCAAAACCGTCATCTGGAAAAGCAGGAACAACCATGATCCCTTTGGGGATCAAAAACGATCCCTCGGGATCAGGACCGCTTCAGAAGGACGTCGATCTCCGCCCGCGCCTCGAGAACGGCGTCGGTGAGCGTCATCAGGGCCTCAGCGGTATCGCTGCTGTCGCGCAGCGTATTTTCCAGCCATTCGGCGGCTTCCGTGATGCGGAACGCGCCAACGGCCTGCGCAGAGCCCTTCAGCTTGTGCGTAAGCTGAGCCGCATCCGTCGGCATTTTGACGATCTTCTCGATCAACTCGCTCGACTGGGCCGCGAACATCGCCAGGACTTCACGCTCCAGGCTGCTATCGCCCATGGTCATACGCTGAAGGTGGGGAAAATCGATCGGCCCGTCATCGGGAACCAGCGGCGGTGACGGCATCCATTGAACCCGTTCGAGATGAAGCGGCATTGATGATGGCCCAAATTCCCGCCAACCGGACAATCCGGCTGTGATTTTTTGCAGCCAAACACGGAATTGGTTAATGGAACGTTCCAGGGACAATCCGCCGGGTTGACGCAGTTTTGACGCAAACTCGCCACGATTGAGGGGCGATTCCGTTTATTTGAGGCGCCACAAGAAGTTACCGGGGGAAGCCGTTAACTATCATTAAGAATGTCTTAACCAGAACCATTTCATTCGCACGACCAAGCCAATAGGATGTTTGCGGAAGTAGCGGACAAGCCGAGCGACCGGCAGTCCGAAATTCGTCCCGCGGGGTGCACATGGCCAGTCGCCATGCTGCAGGCGGGGAACGAATCGCGGGGACTTCCGTCAGTTGCGTAACCAGGGGGCGTGGAACGAGCATGGCAAACAACACCAAAAAGGCCAAGGATCCGACCGAAGTCGCGCTCTCTGCCATCCAGGAAGCACTCAACATCAGCGACCCCGCGCAGGGCGATCGCGATCAACCCGCGATCCGTGCCGACAACGCTCCCGCCAATCCATCTTCCCCCGTCAACCTCGACGAGAACGCCTTCGACGCGCGCCTCGCCAATGATCGCCCGAGCTTCGAGCCACTGGAAGAGCAGCGCTTTGCGCGCCGTCCGGCGAACGATGACCGCGAAACCATCGGCCAGATCCTGCAGGCGCTGCAGAAGAACCGCCCTGCCCGCAACGTCTACACACTCGCCACTCTGTTCGCCGGTCTGTGGATCGTCGGCGCCGGTCTGCTGACCGTTGCGTTCCTGCCGTCGCTGCAGGCGCTGATCGGTCAGGGCTCAGGCGGTACGCTGGCGCTGGCTGGCCTTGCTGCGCTGCTGTTCGCCCCGATCCTGCTGTTCTATTTCCTTGCCAGCCTCGCCTGGCGCGGCCAGGAAATGCGCCTGATCGCCCAGTCGATGGCACAGGTCGCGATCCGCTTCTCCGAGCCCGAAAACACTGCCAGCGACTCGATGGTCACGGTCGGCCAGGCAATCCGCCGCGAAGTCGCCGCGATGGGCGACGGCGTCGAGCGCGCGATTGCGCGTGCCGGCGAACTCGAAACCCTCGTCGCCAACGAAGTCTCCGCGCTCGAGCGCGCCTATTCCGACAACGAAGTCCGCATCCGCGCGCTGCTGCAGGACATCGCGCATCAGCGCGACAACCTGGTCGGTCAGGCCGAGCAGGTTCGCTCCGCCATTTCCGGCGTGCAGATCGATCTTCGCCACGACATCGCGCTGATTTCGGACGCCATTGCATCGCGCGTCGACGAAGTCGCCAAGAGCATCACCGGCGCCCTCGAAGAGCGCGGCGAACACATTACCCGTGCTCTCGGCAACGCCGGCGACAACATGATCCTTGCGCTCGGCGAGCGCGGCGGCGACTTGCTCGACCGCCTCGAAGAAGCCAGCGCCGAGACCACCCGCGCGGTGCTCGACGCCAGCGAGCGTTTGACGACGAGCCTCAACTTCAAAACCGGCCACGTGCACGACGAGTTCGTCGATCTGGCAGACCGCGTTCACGAAATGCTCAACGAGCGTATCGACCGCATCACCAGCGAATTCGAACAGCGTTCGTCCACGATCGTCGATCGCGTGTCGGATCGCACCGAGCAGGTCCACGACTCGCTCAAGAATTCCAGCGATAGCCTGCTGCTCGAACTCGAGCTGCGCAGCGGCGACCTCGTCAGCAAGATCGACGATGCCGGCAACCGCCTGGCCAACCAGATCCTCACGTCAGGCGACAAGGCAGGCGAGTCCCTCGACGCCACCGTCAATGCACTGGTCGCCAAGGTCGCGAGCCAGACCGAAACCGCGCACGACACCATCAGCCTGCAGATGAACGCCTTCGACGAGCTGGTGAAGGAACAGGGCTCCGAGCTGGCCGAGCGCTTCTCGCGCGACAGCGGCACGCTGGGCGCACTGATCACCAAACACATCTCGGAATTCGACCGCACCGTGAAGACCTTCGGCGGCGAAGTCGTCGATCGCCTGGGTCAGCGCACGCAGGACATCTCGGACACGCTGAAGACCTATGTCGATAATTTCGACACCCGCGTCGCGTCCAATGTCGGCGGCATCACGTCGTCGCTCGACACCCGCCTTGCAGAATTCGAGACCAGTTTCGAAGGCCGCATCGTCAATCTCGATGCGTCGCTCGACACCCGGATCAAGTCGTTCGACGTAACTGTCGACACCCGCCTGAAGACCCTCGAAGAGACCTTCGACGCGCGCGCCCAGTCGGTCACCGCGACCATCGATACGCGTCTTGAAAACCTCGCATCGACGCTCTCGGAAGGCGCCAGCCAGGCCGTCCAGTCGGTCGACTCGCGCCTGACGCATCTGACCACCGCCCTGACCGAAGGCGCGAACCTCGCGGTCAGCTCGGTCGACGACCGCCTGACCCAGCTGACCACCGCGCTCACGGACGGCGCCGTGCAGGCGATCCACTCGATCGACGACCGCCTGTCCTACTTCACGAGCTCGCTAACCGAAGGCACGACGCAGGCGATCACGGCCATCGACAGCCGCATCAACAACGTCACCGATGCCATCGACAGCCGCAGCACGCAGTTCGCGGATACCATCACTGCGCGCTTCCAGACGATCCACGAAGGCATGGAAGGTCGTATCGGCATCGTTGCCGGCGGGATCGAAAGCCGCGTCGAACAGTTCGAGGAACTGCTCGGCTCGCGCATCGAGGCCGTCGCCGGCCGTATCGAAACGTCCGGCCGCACGGCCAGCGACTCGCTCATGGCCCGTGCCGAAGAACTCTCGATCGGCATCAAGACCAATGTCGAGGACGCCGAGCGTTCGCTCACGCATCTCATGGTCAATACCAGCGAGACCATTCAGGCCGGCGCCCGCGCCGCGCAGGAATCCCTCGTGTCTGTCTCGACCGATGTCGGCGCGCAGCTGAAGCTGACGGCGTCCGATATCGAGAGCTCGCTGACCGCTGTCGGCGCCACTGCTGCCACCGCCATTGTCAACAGCGCCCGCGATGCGCAGGCCACGCTGGTCAACGCGTCTTCCGAAGCTTCACTGCAGGTGAAGTCGCTCTCGGCCGATGTCGAACGCACCCTCACCGCGGCAGGCTCCGCCACGGCGGCCTCGATGGTCTCAGGTGCCCGCGACGCCCAGTCGACCCTGGTTGCCACCTCCTCGGAAGTCGCCACCCAGATCCAGTCGCTCTCGGCCGATATCGAACGCACCCTCACCGCGGCAGGCACCGCAACGGCCGACTCGGTGCTGTCCGGCGCCCGCGCCGCACAGAGCACGCTGGTCGCCGCGTCGACGGACGCCTCGCAGCAGGTCCGCACCCTTGCGGCTGATGTCGAGCGCACCCTGATCGCCGCCGGTACCGCCAGCGCGGACTCGATCCTGGCCAGCACGCGCAATGTCCAATCCTCGCTGATCGACGCCTCGACCGAAGCGTCGAACCATGTCCGCAACCTCGCGGCCGACATGGAGCGCAGCCTCACGACAGCCGGCACCGCGACCGCCGAGTCGATCGTCGCCGGCGCCCGCGAAGCCCAGAGCACGCTGGTCACGGCGTCCTCCGAGGCATCGAGCCATGTGAAGTCACTCGCGATCGACGTGCAGCGTACGCTCACCGCCGTCGGCGCCGATACGGCCGCTGCCATCCTGTCGAGTGCCCGCGAAGTGCAGACCTCACTGGCGACCTCGTCGGCCGACGCCGCGAACCAGATCAAGGTGATCTCCGCCGACATCGAGCGTTCGCTCTCGAACGTCACCGCCAACACCACCGACAATATCCAGACCAGTGCGCAAAATGCGCACAACTCGCTGGTTGCTGCCTCGAACGAGATCACCACCAAGATCAAGACCACCTCGTCGGAGATCGAGCGGTCGGTGTTCGCCGCTTCGGGCAGCTTCGGCACCACGATGACCGGCAAGACCGACGAAATCGTCACCTATGTGCAGCAGCAGACCGACCGTCTGTCGCAGATGGTCGACGCCAAGCGCGGTTCGCTGGTCGATGCACTGGGCGCCAAGGCCAATCAGCTCACGGTCGATATCGATCGCGTCACCGCCGACGCCCTCAAGGCAATCGAAAACCGGGGCCAGACCTTCTCGCAGACCATGGTCACCAACAGCACCGACGTGGCTCGCGCGATCACCACGGCTGGCGAACTCGCCACCGGCGCGGTCAACAAGTCGCTGAAGGATCTCGAGCAGGGCTCGCGCACCGCCATCGAGCAGTCGCGTCAGGTCTCGATCACTGCGGTCACGGAGATGCAGGAAACCAGCAAGATCCTGCGCACCGATACCGTGGCGCTGTTCGAACGCCTGCGTGAAGGCAACATCCTGTTGCAGGAAGTTCTCACCGGCGCTCACGACAACCTCAACTCGCTCGAGCGCGCCCTGGTCACCCGTGTCGCGGACTTCGTGTCCACCATGAACGACGTGACGTCGCGCAATGGCCTGGCCACCCAGACGCTGGAAGAACAGCTCACCGTGTTCACCGCCAAGACCTCGAAGGCCTTGGGCGATCTCGGCTCGCTGTCGACCCAGTTTGAAACCCATGGCCATGCCTTGGTGGATGCTGCAGCTCTGGTCGAACAGAGCAACCGCACCACGATGACGTCGGTCGGCGAACGCAAGGCGGCGCTGGAATCGCTGGTCACCACCATCGATCTGCGCACGACCGATCTCGATCAGCGCCTCACCCGCTTCACAGGCCTGCTCGATGAATCGCTGGCAGCCGCCGAAGAGCGTGCCCGCGACATCGCCCGCGTCGTCGCCGAGACCGCAGGCCAGGGCTCGGCTGCGATCAGCCGGCAATTCGAAGCCGTCCGCACCGCGGCGGAAGAAGAACGCCGCGCGACCTCGCAGGCCATGAACGAGATCTACCAGCAGGGCACGCAGGAAGCCGATGCCATGTTCAAGCAGTCGGCCGAGAAGTTCTCGTCGATGGTTGCGAGCATGAAGCAGATGGCTGCTGAAATGCACAGCGAGCTCGAGAACACCCGCACCGAGCTGCGCCGTGGCGTTCTCGACATGCCGCAGGAAGCCGCCGAGAGCACTGCGCAGATGCGCAAGGTGATCGTCGACCAGATCGAGGCGCTCGCCGAACTGAACCGCATCGTTGCGCGCCATGGCCGTGGCCTCGACGTGGTCTCAACCAGCCGCAGCAGCGTGCAGCGCGACGAGGAGCCGGCGATGGCGATCGCCAGCAGCCGCAGCGAAGCGCGTCACGAAGCTCCGCGCCCGGCCCCACGCCGCGAGGAGCCGCCGGCCCGCAGCGCAACGAGCCTGCCGATGCCTGATATCGGTGGCCCTGCCCCGCGCCGCACCGAAGCCCCGTCGGTCGCTCCGGCCAACTCCGACCAGGGCCGTGACGGCTGGCTGTCGGATCTGCTCGGCCGCGCCGATCACGTCGAGGAAGATCGCACGCCGCCGCGCCGCGCCTCAGCTCCGCAGCAGCCTGCAGCCTCGACCAATCCGCTGGAGTCGCTTTCGCTCGACATCAGCCGACTGATGGATCGGACGCTGGCTGCAGAGATGTGGGATCGCTATCAGCGCGGCGAGAGCAAGGCCTTCAGCAAGCGGCTCTACACGCCCGCCGGCCAGAAAGCCTTCGACGAAGTCGCCCGCAAGTATCGGTCGGATCGCAACTTCAAGGGCACGGTGGATCGCTACATCACCGAGTTCGAACGCCTGCTCGACGAAGTCGCCCGCGACGAACGCGGCCCGGCGGCGCTGCGTAGCCACCTGACCTCGGAGACGGGTCTGGTCTACACCCTGCTTGCGCATGCAGCAGGCCGGCTGGGCTAAGCAAGACCACATACGAACGCGAAAAGCGGAGGCAGCGATGCCTCCGCTTTTTTGTTAGACTAGGTCGTGACCTCATAAAGAGGAAACGCCCGAGATGGAGCTTCAACGCAACTTCGGCGACACGCTTGATTTCTGCCGATCCGCGCCATCTGCGGAGATTGGACGCTTATCCGAAACCGGACAGCCAGCGCGAACTGTGAAAGCGGCGGCAAGATCTTCGATCATCATTGATCTGCGCATCGAACGATCATGAAACTCCGGCGCTTGACGCCGTTTGCCTGAGAAGCCAATCCGCCTGGAGCTGCGCCATATCGGCCCGCAGACGCGGCACGGCCCAGTCCAGAAAATACCGGACCTTCAACGGCTGCAGTCCGGCATCCGGATAGACCAAGCTGACCGGTAACGGCTCCGGCGCGAAATCCGGTAAGAGAATCTGTAGCCGACCAGATTTTAGTTCATCCGCCACCTGATAGCAGAGCACCCGGATGATCCCGATGCCGGCAAGGGCGGCCTGTATGGCCGCGTCCGTTGTATTCACCGCCAGCTTCGAGCGCGGCTCCACGGAGAAGGCAGCGGTGTCTCGCCGATAGCGCCATTCGGGCGATGTCGCGAAGCCATTGAAAGCAATTCCGTCATGCCGTGCCAGATCTTCCGGCACGCGCGGGGTGCCATTCCGAGCCAGATAAGCAGGGCTGGCACAGATAACACGGTGAACGACGCCGACGCGCGTCGCGATCAGTGCATTGTCCTCCAGATGCCCGATGCGCAAAGCAAGATCGACATGCTCGCTCACGAGATCGATCTGCTTATCGGCCAGGGTGAGCCGCAACGAGATATCGGGCTGCTCCGCCAGAAAGCTCAGTGCGATGGGCAACAGATGACGCTCCCCGAATGCGACGGGGGCCGTGACATGGAGCACGCCACGTGGCGCATTGTATTCGCCGCCCGCCTCTCGCTCTGCCTCCTCCAACTGTTCGAGTATCCGACGTGAGGCGGCGACATAAGCACGGCCGGCATCGGTGAGAGTGAGCTTGCGGCTAGTGCGTATGACCAACCGGGTGCCGAGATGCTGCTCAAGTTCGGCCACCTTGCGGCTAACCGTGGCGAGTGGTGCGCGCAGATGCCGGGCACCGGCGGACAGGCTGCCAGCTTCGACAACAGCCAGCAGCACCGACATGGCCTCGAACCGGTCCATCATACCTTCCGAACTGTGGGAGGAACCCTCCTGCAGTCTTAGGATACCGTTTTACCATTAGCGACTCTAGTTTTCGCGACGCTGAGGGCCTCGCGGGATGCGTGCCACAGATAGCGGACGCGCGCTAAGGCGGCGTCAAGGATCAGGAAGGCGCCAACCATGAACAATTTCTCTCGTCGCACGCTCATCAGCGGACTCGGTGTCGGCATCGTGGGCAGTGGCCTTCTTCCCGGGATTGCCGCAGCCGAAAACGCGGCGGCTCCGGCAAAGGGTGTGACGCCTTTGGCGCAGATCCAGATCGGCCGCTTCACCGTGACCGCGCTGACCGACGGCTATGCGGACATGCCTTACACTTATTTCCCCGGTCGCACGGCCGAACAGGTGGAACAGGCTGCAAAGGCGCAGTTCACGGCGCGGCCGAGCGGCGTGCGTTTCGTGTTCAATCAGTATCTGATCGAGGACGGCCAGCGCCGGATTCTGATCGATACCGGGCCGGCAGGTTCCATCGGCCAGACAGGTGCACTCCCGAAGGCGCTCGCCGCATTCGGCATCAGCCGCGATCAAATCGATGCAGTGATCGTGACGCATATGCATCAGGACCACATGGGTGGCCTGATCGCTGGCGGGAAGAAGAATTTTCCCAAGGCCGAGCTCTATGTCGACCGTCGCGACGTCGTGCATTGGACCGATCCGGCAAAGCAAGCCGGTGCGCCCGACTATCTGCAGCCCAGCTTCAAAATGGCGAACGAAGTCGTGCGTCTGTATCCCAAGCTGCAGAAGATCGATGGCGAGCGCGAGATCGTGCGCGGCATTTCCATTGTGGATCTGACCGGTCATACGCCAGGCCATATCGGCGTGCGGATCGCCGATGCCGGTCAGAGCCTCATCATGGTATCCGACATGGTCTTCCCCGTGATCCATCCGAGCGCAACCGATGTGGGCTTCCTGTTTGAACAGGACCGCCCGGCGGCACAGGCGATGCGCGACAAGTTCTTTGCGCGCGCAGCTTCCGAAGGCGCGCTGATCGCGGCGACGCATATGCCCTTCCCCGGCCTCGGTCGCATCGTCTCGGATCGCGGACAACTGCGCTGGCAGGTGGCGGACTGGGCCTTGCAGACCTGAACGACAGGCTGACGCGCTGAGCGAAACGCCCCGGCGCAACAACAGCTTTACAGGATCACCCGCGAGACGCGGCCCGGCAGCGCTGTGAGCCACCTGACCTCGGAGACGGGTCTGGTCTACACCCTGCTCGCACATGCATCGGGCCGGCCGGGCTAAGCAAGACCATAGACGAACGCGAAAAGCGGAGGCAGCGATGCCTCCGCTTTTTTGTTGGGCGTATCGTTGTGCCGGAGCGTTATGTCGGGGATCAGGCCGACGCTGTCGTCACGCGGGATCCTTGTCGTGAATGCTGACGCCGAATGGCAGCGTCACCCAGGGATGTCTGCGACTGTGATAGACGGAGATCGCCGGCGGCGGAAAATCCGGATCGGCAAAGCAGCCGACCGCCACGGCGACGGAACGCCCTTCATATCCTTCTTCGGTGTGAAAGAGATTAGTGCCGCAGACGGGGCAGAACCGGAATCGGAAGCGCGCGCCCTGATCCCCTGTGCGGACATACTCGGTCGCGATGCCGCTTATACTGTAACCTGGCCCGAAGCACGCGAGCGCGGCGAAGACGCTGCCGGTCCGGCGCTGGCAGGCAAAACAGTGGCATATACCGACGCCCTTAGGCTCACCTTCGAGCGCGATGGACAGCTGGCCGCACGAACAGGACGCAGTTCTCGACATGACGAGCCTCCTCGATGCAGCGGTCTGCTGGATCACGGGCTGTAACGATCGTCTACGCGAACCCGATGCGTTGGGTGACGCTGCGTGTCTCGCCCACCGCGATGTGCATCACGCCCGGCTTGTCGGCAAACTCGCCGTCGAAATCCACAGGACTGGCGTAACCATACCACGGCTCGATGCAGAGGAATGCAGCTCCGGATGGTTTCGACCAGATGCCCAGTTCGCGAAAACCTTCCCAGGCGAAGGTGATCGTTGGTCCGCCAGGCGCGCTATAGCTCAGCGACGTGCTGGCAAGCTGATCGAAGATCATCGCATCCTTGACGAAGAGCGATTCGGACAGTGCCAGTGCGCCGCCCTGCACCGGCGACGGCTCCGGCTCCTTCAGCAGTAACCCGCCTTCGAGGCGTCGGATCGGTGCGGGCTCTGCATCGGAGAAGATGATCGTATGCGCTCGCTTGTCGGCGCCCTCGGTCAAGGGCCAATGAAAGGCCGGATGCGCGCCAATCGAGGCCGGCAGCATCTCGTCGCCTGTGTTGGTCACGGCATAGCCGATCACCAGCTCATCGTCCTCGATGGCATAGGTCACGTCCAGTTTGAACGCGAACGGATACTTCGCCCGGCTGGCGTCATTGTCCGTCAGCGATAGCGAGCAGGACGACGGCCCCTGCCCGGTCCAGCTGAAGCGCTGGTCACGGGCAAAACCGTGCTGGGTCATGGCATAGACCTGGCCGCGATGGCGCAGCACATCGTCCTTCAGCTTGCCAACGATCGGAAACAGCAGCGGCGCATGCCGAGGCCATTCGGGGCCCGCTTGCCACAACACTTCGTGTCTATTTGCATCTTTCAGCGAACAGAGCTCGGCGCCGTCAGCCTTGATACTCGCCGTGACGCGGCCGTTGCTGATGGTGAAAAGATCGTCATTCGCCATCAGCACTCTCCATTCCTATTGAGCCTGCCGGCGGCGCGGAGGAGCAGCAGGTGCTGCCGCCGGGGCCGGCGATGCCGCAGGTGTACTGCTGCTACTGGCGCCGAACAACAGGCGCGTCGGGTTGCGGTCGAGATTGTTCACAGCGCGGCTGATATCCGCGAGGGTACGACGGCCATCGAGCATCAATGCACCGGACCGCTTGTCGAGATTCTCTGTCAGCTCATGGAACGACTTCACGGCCGCGGTCAGCTCACCGCCGTCCTTGCCGCCTGCGAGCGCATCTAGGCCGAGCAGGATATTGTCGGTTCGCGCCACCACGCTATCCGCCTTGCCCATGACGCCGTCGGCCTTGCCCATCACGCTGTCGATCTTCAGCATGATGCTGTCGATCACTTCGGAGTTCTTCGCGAGCGTCGCCGTGAAGGTTTCGACATTCTTCATGGCGCCCTTGAGGGTATCCTGATTGTCGGCAACCAGACGATTGACGTTGTTGAGCGTTGCCCGGATCGATTCAGAGATATCGCGCAGCAATTCCGGATCGGCCGTCAGCACCGGGACACCATCGGTATCGAGCGGCACTGCGGGCGCGCCCTCATCGCCGCCCTTCAGCGCGATAGCTGCCACACCCGTCAGGCCCTGAAACTCGAGACCGACCATCGTGTCCTTGCGGATTGGCGCAATGTTTTCGACCATCGCCAGCGCAACGACGCGCTTGGGATTGTCAAGCTTCACGGAGACGACCTCGCCAACGCGGATACCATTGAAGTTGACGTTGCCGCCGTTGCGCAGACCCGAGGCCGCACCTTCGAAGATGATCCGCAGCGGCGTGCGCTGCTGGGTCGAATGCAGATTCTGGAACCAGAGCACGAAGCCGAACGCCGCGGCGATCACCGCCAGCGTGAAAGTTCCGATCAGGACGAAGTTCGCCCGCGTTTCCATCAACCCAACTCCAGTACAACTAGCCGATAACAGCGCGTGCGCGCTTGCCGTGGAAATATTCCCGTAGCCAGGGATGTTGCGAGGCCAGCATGTCGGCCATCGTTCCCTGCGCGATGATCTTGCCACTGCCGAGAACGGCGATCCGGTCGCAGGCTGTATGCAGGCTGTCGAGATCATGAGTTACCATGAAAACGGTCAGCCCCAAAGTTCGCTGCAGCGTGCGCACCAGTTCGTCGAAGTCGCCGGCGCCGATCGGATCGAGACCCGAGGTCGGCTCGTCCAGAAACACGATCTCCGGATCGAGCGCGAGCGCGCGCGCCAGCGCAACGCGCTTGATCATGCCGCCCGAGAGTTCAGACGGATAGCGATCCGCGACCTCCGGCTTGAGGCCGACCATGGTGAGCTTGGCCATGGTGATCTCATCAAGCAGGCGTTCGGAGACCTTGAGATATTCGCGCACCGGAAACTGGATGTTCTGCCGCACGTTGAGCGACGAGAACAGCGCCCCGTGCTGAAACAGAATACCCCAGCGCCGCTCGACATCGCGGCGTTCCTTATCGCCTCTGTCGAGATCGGTGCCAAACACTTCGATCGTTCCCGAGACTTTCGGCACGAGGCCAATGATTGTGCGCATCAGCACGGACTTGCCAGCGCCGGACGCGCCGACGAAGCCGAGGATTTCACCGCGGGTGACATCGAGATTGAGGCCATCGAGCACACGGCGGCTGCCAAACGCCACGGTGAGATCGCGCACGCTGATGATCGCATCGGCAGACGTAGAGGCAGCAGCCGTCGGCGTCTCGGCAATGGGCGTCGCAGTCGTCGAGATCATGGCCGTCAGATCCCGATCGATGCGAAGAAGATCGCGAACACGCCGTCCATCACGATCACGAAGAAGATCCCCTTCACCACAGACGACGTGGTGTGCTGTCCCAGCGACTCCGCACTGCCCTGCACAGCCAGGCCTTCGACGCAGGCCACGATGCCGATCACCATGGCCATCACCGGCGCTTTCACCATGCCGACGATGAAGTGGTTGATCGAAATCGCCTCGCGCAGCCGCGACAGGAACGACGATGGATCGACGCCCCCATAGAGCCAGGCGACCAGACCGCCGCCGTAGAGCGCAGCCATCGCGCCGAGAAATGCGAGAATGGGCAGCGCCAGCACCAGCGCCACCATGCGCGGCAGGATCAGAACTTCGATGGCATCGAAGCCCATGGTGCGAAGCGCATCGATCTCCTCGCGCATCTTCATGGAGCCGAGCTCGGCGGTATATGCGCTGCCGGAACGCCCGGCGACCATGATCGCCACTAGCAGCACGCCGAGCTCGCGCAGCACCAGCACGCCGAGCATATCAACCACGAAGACGTCGGCGCCGAAGCGGCGAAAATGGAACAGGCCCTGCTGGGCAACGATACAGCCGATCAGGAAGGTGATCAGGACCACGATCGGTACCGCGTTCCAGCACACCTGCTGCAGGTGATGCACCACCGAGGTGAGCCGGAATTTTGACGGATGCCGCCAGACGCGGAACCAGGCCGCGATCACGGCACCAATCATATCGACCAGCGCGACGAGGGTTTCCCCGATACCATAGATATTGCGGCCGATGCCATCGAGCACGGCAGTCAGGGCGCTACCGCTTGCCGGTAACGGGACCGTGGGCTTCACGCGGCGGACCTCGTCGACCAGGGTCGCGTAATTCGCCGACAGGCCCGCGATCTGCGCCTCGTGGCCGCCATTGGTCAGCGCCCGACGCAACCGCTCGATCAGCCAGGCGCCGAATGTATCCAGCTTGGAGACCTGCGACACGTCGATGAAGATGTTGGGGCGGCTACCCGTCAGCTTCTCGGCCTCGCCGACGAGTTTTTCGAGCGCGGGGGCAAAACGGGCCGTCCACGACCCAGCCGCGCACAGCGCCAAGCCGTCGCCTTTCGCGATCTGTTCCAGGGTCGGGCCGCTCAAAACAGGCTCCCGCGGGCGTTCAGTCTGTGCATGAACAAAGTATTAACACGCCCAAATACGTTTTTGAGAAGCCAAGTGAAGCCAACACGTTGCTATGGTTAATATAGCCTTAATCCGCCCTGTCAGACACCGGCATTGCGTCGCAAACAAGTTCACGGCGATCACGTAAACTTATAGACACGTCATTACCCGCCGTTGCCGGCACAGCCCGAAAGACGCCGCATTGTCCGCATCCGACGCTGCCCCCGCCCTAATGACCGCCCGGATCGAGCAATGGCCGATCGCAGGCGCCTTCACCATCAGCCGCGGCGCCAAGACCGAGGCGGTCGTCGTGGTCGCCGAGATTCACCGCGGCGGTTTGACCGGCCGTGGCGAATGCGTCCCCTATGCGCGCTATGGCGAGACCCCGGAGGCCACGCTGGCGGCCATCCTGGCGATGCAGGACCGGTTTGCCGCGGGCCTCGACCGAAACGCCCTGCAATCGGCCATGCCTGCCGGTGCGGCCCGTAACGCCGTGGATTGCGCCCTGCTCGACCTCGAAGCCAAGAGCCGGGGCCAGCGCGTCTGGAACATGCTGCAGCGGCCGGCACCGCGCGCCTGCACCACCGCCTATACAATCTCGCTTGGTACGCCCGAGGCGATGGCCTCCGCCACCGCAAAGGCCGCCTACCGGCCGTTGCTGAAGATAAAGCTCGGCAGTGACGACGACATCAGCCGCATCACGGCCGTGCGCCGGGCTGCGCCGGAATCCGAGTTGATCGTCGATGCCAATGAGGCGTGGACGCCGGACAACCTGAAAGCCAATCTCGATGCCTGCCATAACGCCGGCGTCACGCTGATCGAGCAGCCGCTGCCGGCAGGCAAGGATGATGCGCTGATGCATGTGCATCGGCCGATCATGGTCTGCGCCGACGAGAGCGTGCATGGCCTCGCTTCGCTTGAGGCGTTACGCGGGCGTTATGATGCGATCAACATCAAGCTCGACAAGACCGGCGGCCTGACCGAAGCGCTGGCGATGGCCGATGCCGCGCGTGCCATGAATCTCGACATCATGGTCGGTTGCATGGTGGCAACGTCGCTGGCGATGGCGCCGGCGATGCTGATTGCGCAATATGCACGCTTCGTCGATCTCGATGGTCCGCTATTGCTGGCCGGGGATCGCGACGGCGGTCTGCGCTATGACGAGAGTACGGTCTATCCGCCCGACGCGGCGCTGTGGGGCTGATCGCCCGCAACGCCCGGCGGCTGCCCGGCGCGATGCCGGCCGAACCATATGACGGTCGCGCCAGCAAAGCCGAGCACGGCCATCACGTAGTAAACGCCCTCGCCGTAACGCGCATAGATCGCGCCTGACAGAACTGCCATGCTGCTCATCACAAGGCCGGTGCAGGCCGTGACATAGCCCTGCGCGCGCGCCATGACGTGCGGCGAGACGTGATGCAGCAACAGGCCCATTGTGCCGAGCTGCGTCAGGCCATAGGTCGCGCCGTGCAGCAATTGCACAACCACGAGAATCGGGAGCGGAAGCGTTTGCGCGGTCAGCGTCCAGCGCAGCAACGCGCCAAGCCCACCAAGGATGACCATGGTCGCAGGTGCCAATGTCAGGCGCGGCGACACTGCGAACAGGACAATCTCGGCCAGCACGCCGAGCGTCCATAGACCAGCGATTGTGAGGCCGTCGAGCCCAGCCGCCTGCCAGGTGATCGACGCGAAGGTGTAGTAGCCGGCATGGCTGCCCTGGATCAGCGCTGCGGAGATCGCTATGGCGAGAAAGCCGGGATCGCGCAGCAACGCGCTTGCCTTCGACAGCACCGTGCCGTCGCCTGTCGGCGCGCCAAGCGGCTGCAGACCCAGGCTGACGACAGCCGACAGCACCATCGCTGCAACAATCACCCAGATCAGATGCTCACCGTCGAGCCAGTTGACCACCAGACCGCAGGCAAGCGCACCAACCACGAAGGCGGCCGAGCCCCATAGTCGCAATGGCCCGTAATCGAAGCCGAAGCGCACCACGCCCTTGAGCGCATAGCCATCGGTCAGCGCCGTGAGCGGTGTCCACACCACTGCAGTCAGCGCGAACACCAGGAGCACGACGAGTGGCTCGCGCAGCGTGCCGACCACCGCGAAGCCGATCATGGTGAGGAAGGCGCAGGCGATCATGGTCTGGCGCAGGGCGTGACGCCGCTCGGCGAAGGCGGTGATGAAAGGCAGCGTGGTGAAGCGCGTCATCGACGGCACCGCCAGGATGGCGCCGATCCAGGTCGGATCGATCCCGATCGCCTTCAGCCAGACCGGAAAGAACGGCAGATAGAAACCGCTGGAGCCGAACACCGTGCCGTAGAACATCGCCAGCCGCTGCGCGAATTTGCGGCGGATTTGCGGGGCGCTATGGGTGGCGGATTCGGCTATCATGAGGTGAACTGCGATTCGCTACGGGATCGTGGTGATGGTTACATATCGCGCATCCCTGTGCGCGCCACGAGTTATCATGATGGCCGAAGAAGCATTTGCCCTGTCGCCGATCTCCGCCCGCCCCAATGTGCCGGGCGAGGCAGACTATGACGCGATCCGCGAAGCTTTCATGGAGACCGCGCGCGGCCGCTGGTTTCTCGCCGAATATGCCAAGCGCAACCGCACGGCCGACACCAGCCTGGTGCTCGAAGCCGTCACGCGGCTCGAAGCCAATCTCGCCGCCCAGAAGCAGGCGCCGGCGCTCAGCCTGGTCGCGGCCCTCGGCGCCATCCGCTCAGCCGTCCGTCAGGCCAAGGCGACCGCCATCGAGGCGATGCCACGCATCGACACCGATGAGGTTTTGACCGGTGCCCGCAACGGCACCCGCATTATCCGCGAGATCGCCTGGACGCTGCGTGAATGCGGCGCAGACACGCGAATCTGCGATCTCCTGGACACGCAGGTCAAGGCCATCGAGGCCGGCCAGCAGGCGCTCAACGGCAATGGGCGTGAGGAGGTGCTGGCGAGCTACGACTTGCTGATGCAGCACATCGAGCAGATGGTCGATGGCAGCGTAGCGACGACTGCGCAGGCCGAAACGACTCCGGTTGCTGAAAAGCCCGAGCCCGTTGTTGCCGAGACACGCGAAGCATCCGTGACGCCGCTGTTCAAGTCGCAGGCGAGCGAAGTGCTGGCTGAGACGGTCACGATCTCGAGCGTCGAACCGCCGCGCGCCGCTGTACAGCCGGCCCGTGTAGAGACGGTCGTCGTAGAGACCGTCGCCGAAACAGCCGCGCCTGTCGCAGAAGCCACCGCGGAGCTTGCCGCGACAAAGGCTGAGGCCTCCCTGGCCGTCGCCGCAGACGATCTCCCGCAGGCGCCTGAAACGACGGGCGATGCCGAGGAGGAACATGACCTCGCCGTGCTCGATATGGTCGCCGCCGAGATGGGCGCGCTCGATCTGAGCGACCCTGACGTTATTGAGCCTCAGCTTGCCGAGCCTCAATACGTTGAGCCTGAGGTGATGCAGGTCGAAGCTGCCGCTGTTCAGCCAACCGAGCCCGAAGCTCTCGACACCGACCTGATGACGCTGGCGCAGATCGCAGAGGTCGCGCTGGCACCCGAGCCGCCGCAGCCAGACCTGGTCCCTCAGGTGGAAGCTGCCGCGCCGTCGCTGGGCGCAGCCCTGATCGCCGGCGGCGTAATCGCGGATCCGAGTGCGCCGGCATCGGACCCGCTGATGCCGATCCGCAAGATGACGCAGGCCGAGAAGATCGCATTCTTCTCGTAGGCGCTTCCGTCCTGCTCAGGCGTTGATGATCCTGGCGTAGAGATCTGCATCGACGTTGCCGCCGGACAAAACGATCACCACAGTCTTGCCGCGCGCATCGAAACGTCCGTTCATCAGCGCAGCCAGTGCCACGGCACCGCCGGGCTCGACCACCAGCTTCAAATCGCGGAACGCAAAGGCCATCGCCTTGCCGACTTCATCGTCAGTGGCGGTGACAGCGCCCGACAGCAGATGCTGATTGACGGCGAAGGTGATTTCACCGGGCTTCAGGGCCATGAGCGCATCGCAGATCGTACGCCCCGCATTGCTGTGCGCGACGCGCTTGCCGGCGCGCAATGAGAGGCCGTGATCGTCAAAGCCCGCGGGTTCAGCGACGATGATCGAGGTCTCGGGGAAACGCGCCTTCACGGCGGTCGCGATGCCGCCGATCAGGCCGCCGCCGGAGGCCTGTGCAGACACTATGTCCGGCACGATCCCCATGGCAGCCATGTCCTCCACGATCTCGCGGCCGATGGTGCCCTGCCCGGCCATTACGAACACATCGTCATAGGGCGGCACGACCGTGGCGCCGCTCTTGCCGGCGATGTCGCCCGCGATGGCTTCGCGGTCTTCCTTGTCGCGATCATACAACACGACTTCGGCGCCATAGCCCCTGGTTCGCTCGACCTTCGACACCGGCGCATCGGACGGCATCACGATGGTCGCCTTCATGCCGAGAATCTGCGCGGCGGCGGCAACGCCCTGCGCATGATTCCCGGAGGAGAATGCAACGACGCCCCTTCCGCGCTCACCCTCGGGGATCGAGGAGATCTTGTTGAAGGCGCCGCGAAACTTGAACGAACCGGTTCGCTGCAGCACTTCCGGCTTCAGAAACACTTTCGCGCCGGTCAGCGCATCGAGCGCAGGTGAACGGAGCAAGGGCGTGCGCGCCGCATAGGGCGCGATAACGCGCGCGGCGGCATCGATATCGGCGGATGTGATCGGCAATGGAGTGTTTGTCATGCGCGCATTTTATCGCGCGACACAACCGGCGGGCAAGCTATACCAATCGCAGATCAGGCAGCGAAACGCGGATGCTTCGCTGCAGACGGTGCACGGGCGGCGATTTCAGCCCGCACATGGCTGATATTGCTGACGAAAGCACGCGCCGAGGCCTCCCAGGTGTGGCCTGCGGCAAAGCTGAGACATTCCTGCGGCGAGATTTCGAGCGCCTTGAGACAGGCCTGCCGCAAGTCATCCGACAACACTCCGACCGGCGAGGAGCCGATTACGTCCTTCGGCCCCGTCACCGGGAACGCTGCCACCGGCACGCCGCTCGCCAGCGCTTCGAGCAACACGAGACCATAGGTGTCGGTCTTGCTCGGAAACACGAAGACATCGGCCGAAGCATAGGCAACGGCCAGCGCCTCGCCCTGCAACGCGCCCATGAACAGCGCATCGGGATATTTCGCTTCGAGCGCGGCACGGGCCGGGCCGTCGCCGACCACGACCTTCGTACCCGGCAGATCGAGATCAAGGAAGGCTTCGAGATTCTTCTCGACGGCGACGCGGCCAACCGAGAGGAAAATCGGCTTCGGCTTGCCGAGATCGACATGGCGCGGATGAAACAGACTGGCATCGACGCCGCGCGGCCACAGCACGACATTGCGGAAGCCGCGGTCGCGCAGTTCAGTCGCAAGCGCCGGCGTTGCTGCCATCACCGCGGAGCTCGCGCCATGGAATCGGCGCAGGCCTGCCCACACCCATGACTCCGGAATCGGAAAACGCGCCGAGATATATTCGGGGAAGCGCGTATGGAAACTGGTCGTGAACGGAATGCTCCGGCGGCGGCAATAAGCGCGCACCGAAAAGCCGATCGGGCCTTCTGTCGCGATGTGGATGTTGTCGGGCTTCGCGTCGTCGATCAGTTGCGCGATCTTGCGGCGGCTCGGGATCGCAACACGCAAATCCGCGTAGCTCGGCAGTGCAACGGTGCGAAACGATTCCGGCGTGAGGAAACTCACATCGACGCCAAAGCCCTTCGCCGCCTCTGCCATCATCGTCAGTGTCCGCACGACGCCGTTGACTTGGGGATGCCAGGCATCAGTGGCGACGAGAATGCGCATCAGGCCGGCATCCTTCAAGCTGCCTTGGCTGGTGCGAGCGCCTGCACCGGCATGCCGCGGCGAACCGGATCAGTCCAGGTGATGATCTCGAAGCGGCCATCTTCATGTTCTACCAGCGCGGTGCAGCTTTCGACCCAATCGCCGCAATTCATGTAGCGGATGCCATGCTCGTCGCGGATCGTCGCGTAGTGGATATGACCGCAGATCACGCCGTCAGCGCCGTGACGCCGGGCCTCGCCGGCCAGCGTCTCTTCGAACGCGCCGATATAATTGACGGCGTTCTTCACCTTCATCTTGGCCCATTTCGACAGCGACCAGTAAGGGAAGCCGAACAGCTTACGCAGCGCATTGACCAGACGATTCATCTGGATTGCGAGGTCGTAGGCCTTGTCACCGAGATGGGCGAGCCAGCGCGCGTTCTGCACCACGAGGTCGAAGATATCGCCATGGATGACGAGGTATTTCTTGCCGTCCGCGCCTTCATGCGTCGCGGTCTCGACAACCTCGATGCCGCCGAAATGCGTACCGTAATAATTGCGCAGGAATTCGTCGTGATTGCCGGGAATGTAAACGACCTTGGCGCCCTTGCGCGCTTTGCGGAGCATCTTCTGGACGAAGTCGTTATGGGATTGCGGCCAGTGCCAGCCAGATTTCAGCGCCCAGCCATCAACGATATCGCCAACGAGATAGATGGTGTCAGCGTCGTGAGTGCGGAGGAAGTCCAGCAACCGGTCAGCCTGCGATCCGCGGGCGCCGAGGTGGACGTCGGAGATAAACAAGGTGCGAAAGCGCTTTTCGTTGCCTTCACTCATCACGTCTCTTTCCATGTCGAGCAGCTAACTGATTTGCATGACACGGCGATGACGATTTACGCCGCCAGTGCCGCCGCGGTTCGTTCGAAAGTTACCAATGTATAGATACCGAACGGCGCCACCTTGCGGCGTTCGACGAGGATCGATTCAGCATTCGCTTGCGACCACGCCTGCAGCCGCGCGAACGGAAATTCCGGGCGCAGGCCGAGGGAACGGGTCTTCACGGCGGCCCAGCGCTCCACGGCAGCTGCCAGACCCGTCTCCGAATACAGATGATTGACGAGAATGATGCGGCCGCCCGGCTTCACCACGCGGTGGCACTCCGACAGCACCTGTTCGGGATTCTCGACGAGTGTGATCACGAACTGCGCGACGACACAGTCAAACGTGGCGTCGGCGAAGGTCATCGCATGCGCGTCCATCTCCTGGACGCCCTTGACCCACGGATAGCGGCCCGTTGCCATCCTGGCGCGCGCCTTGGCGAGCATGGGTGCACTAAGATCGATGCCGGTAATCTCGGTGCTCGTATCGTAGTCATCGAATGACAGGCCGGTGCCGACACCGACTTCAAGCACCTTGCCGCCCACAGCACGCGCGGCTTCGGCAGCGGCGCGACGGCCCTTCAGCATCACCGGACCGCACACCGCATCATAGATCGGAGCCCAGCGCGCATAGGCTGTTTCAACAATGGATTTTTCCAGATCCAGCGTCGTCATCGGAGGTTCCGTCCAGCGTGTCCCATAGAATCGGACAACCCGTTTGCTGTTCGGCTGATATCAAGCCGGGATGACAGATCGACGACAGAGTGTCGCAGGAAGCCTCTGCAAGGGCCCCAGGCGCTTCGGTGGGAGATGTTTTTAGCAGCTTGACGGCGATGGCTGAGGATAACGCGGCAAGCGCAGCCGCTGGCATTTATCCCGGCGGACTATCCTATTGGCGCACGCGCTTTGCTGACCTGAATCTCCGCCACTATCAAGCTGCCCGTGCGTAATCGGAAGGCGCAGCGGCCGGTGTGAAATACGCCTTCAGCATTGCCAGGCTGCACACAAAGGCGATGCGCAGAAGCATACCACCACCACAAGATGCCGCGTAAAACCACACTACTTTCGGTTTCATCGAAGATTAATCTCCCGCTGCCAAAGTCAGCGTGATCGATGTCCGCGACACCAAACGGGCATGCCATCCTCAGCCAACACCTGGAGGCGCTCGTGACGTTTCTCGCCCGTTTCAACGTACTCACCAAAATCCTCGCAATTGTCGGCCTGATGGCGTCGATCTCCATCGGTCTGAGCTGGCTCGGCATCAGTGCGATGGCCAGGCTCGATGAAGGCGCGACCAATATGAGCAAGGCGTCGAAGCGCGCCTTGACGGGCGCACGCGCGAACCAGGAAGTCATCGGGCTCAATCGCGCCGAATTCCGTCTTGCGCTGGACCCCCGGCCGCAGAACGTCGCGCAAACCAAACAGGATATCGAGGCGCAGTTGAAGTCGCTGGAAGCCGGCATCGCCAACATCCAGGAAACCCGCGACGAGCAGACACGCGCCATGTTGCCGGCCGTGAACGAAGCACTCGCAGCGTACAGGAACAACCTGGAAACTACCATCAAGCTCGCCAGCGCCGCCACCGATGTACAGCTCGACGAGCAGACCAATCGGCTGCGTGAGGCCGCCGTGAAGGGCCGCGAGGCTGCGGAGAAAGTGCGGACCGCGATGCGCGCCGTCTCGAACCGCCTGCTCGATCGCGTGGATCTCTACACACAGGCCGCAGCGGAGGAATATGTCACGACCTCGCGGCTGCTGATACTGGCAACGATAATCGGCGTGCTGTTCGGACTGGCGTCGGGATTCCTGATCGGCCGGTTCGGAATCGTCAAACCGATGATCGAGCTGGTGAGAGATTCCGTGCGCCTGTCGGGCGGCGATACCACCGCGTCGTTCGACACCGCGCGGCGTGCCGACGAGATCGGCACGGTCGCCGGCGCCGTCGCCAAGTTCCGCGACAATGTCATTGCCCAGCAGGAAGCCGCGAAAGGCATTGCGCTCGAAGTGGCTGAGCGCGAGGCGCGCAATCGTCACATCGAACGCACCGTTGAGAGCTTCCGCGTCACCGCCAACGGATTGCTGGCGACGGTGGACGAGAATGCCGGCACACTCAAGCACACCGCACAGTCTCTGACGGGGATTGCCAGCGACGCCGCGCAGCAGGCTATTTCTGCAGCAGGTGCATCGGAGGAAACGGCAACCAACGTTCAGACCGTCGCTTCAGCAGCAGAGGAGTTGACGAGTTCGATCATGGAGATCGGCCGCCAGATCGAGCGCGCGACATTGACCGTCACAACGGCGGGCGCCACGACCAGCCGTTCCGAATCGGAGATCGAAGGCCTCGCCGAGGCCGCCCAGCGGATCGGATCCGTGGTAGACCTGATCCAGGCCATCGCCGCACAGACCAACCTGCTGGCGCTCAATGCCACCATCGAGGCAGCCCGCGCCGGCGAATCCGGCCGCGGCTTCGCCGTCGTCGCATCCGAGGTCAAATCACTGGCCAGCCAGACCGCGAAGGCAACGGACGAGATCGCACAGCAGATCGCCGGTATTCAGGCTACAACCACGACGGCCGTGGCCTCGGTCAAGGAGATTGCACTGGCCATGCGTGAGATCGACGAGGTCACCACCGCAATCGCCAGCGCCATGGAGCAGCAGGGCGCAGCGACGCGCGAAATTTCCCAGAACGTGCAGATGGCCGCATCCGGCACCCAGATGCTGGCGTCCAACATCTCGGCAGTCAACGTGGCGATCAGCGAAACCAACCGCTCGGCCGATGGCGTGTTCAGCGCCTCCGGCAACGTCTCCTCGGCCGCTGGCGATCTCGCCGAACAGGTGAAACAGTTCTTTGTCACCCTGCGCGAAACGCCGACCGCTCACGCCAAGGCGGCCTGAGGCCCGGCGCGGGCGACGTGACGGGATCAGTAAGAGGCGTGGAAGTGGTGCACCGGGCCGTGGCCGTGGCCGACCGTAAAACGATCCGCCGCAGCGATCGCAGCCGTGACATAGGCTTTCGCCGCGCGCACGGCGGCTTCCATGTCCTGCCCCTTGGCGAGGCCGGCCGCGATCGCTGATGACAGCGTGCAGCCGGTGCCATGGGTGTTCTTCGTGGACACGCGCGCTGCCGGCAAGGCAATAGTGCGGTCTGCGGTGATAAAATAATCGGTGCTCTCCGGGCCGGTCCCGTGGCCGCCCTTGATCAGCACAGCTTTGCAGCCGAGCGCGAGCAGACGCTTGCCCTGCGCCTCGATCGCAGCATCGCCCTCTGCCATCGGCTCGTCGAGCAGTGCGGCGGCCTCCGGCAGGTTCGGCGTGATGATCTGCGCCAGCGGGATCAGCGTGCTGCGCAGCGCCGCGATGGCATCCGGCGCCAGCAGGCGATCGCCTGATGTGGCGACCATCACCGGATCGAGCACCACATGTTTCGGCTGCCATGTCGCGAGGCCGGCGGAGATGGCCTCAATCACATCGCGCTGCGCGACCATGCCGATCTTCACCGCGCCGACGGCAAGGTCGACAAACACGGCATTGATCTGCTCACTGACGAACTCCGCGGGCACCTGATGAATGCCGGTGACGCCCTTGGTGTTCTGCGCTGTCAGCGCGGAGATCACCGAGGCGCCGTAGACGCCGAGCGCCGCAAAGGTCTTGAGGTCTGCCTGGATGCCGGCGCCACCTGAGGAATCCGACCCGGCAATGGTCAGGGCAATGGGTGTGGGCATCGGAAAAACTCGCGCGAGATCAAGGGATAAGCGGGCGCCTCAGTCCTAGCCCTCTATTGCCGGACCGACAAGGTGGCGACATGCTGGCGGCTTGCGCCGCCCCCTGTTTTGGGCTTGATGATCTCTAAAATCGCCCGTTTCCGGAGAATCCCGATGGTCCCCTTCTTTGTCCAGTTCAAGTGCAAGCTTGGCCAGTCCTATGCCGTCGCCAACGCGCTGGCCGAAGCCGAAATCGCCTCGGAGATCTATTCCACGGCCGGGCATTACGACCTGCTGGTGAAGTTCTACGTCGATAACGCCACCGACATCGGCCATTTCGTGAACGAGAAGGTGCAAACCATCCCGGGCATCCAGGACACCCACACGATCATCACGTTCAAGGCATTTTGAGACGAGACCAAAACTCAGGTGTCGTCCCCGCGAAGGCGGGGACCCATAACCACGGTCCGCGAAAGATAAGCAGCGGAATTACATCTACGTTGCTTTGACCAGCTCTCCAGCGTGTATGGGTCCCCGCCTACGCGGGGACGACATGGGAGAGGTCAGCGCATCCGCCCTGCCTCTTCCCATGGGGAGCAGAAGAACTACACCGCCATCTTCCGGTGCAGGACCGGAATGCCGCTCAGCTCCTCCGCCGCATCGACGATCGCATTCGCGTCGATGCCGTGATGGCGATAGAGGTCGTCGATCGTGCCGGTCTGGCCGAACTGGTCGACGCCCAGCGCTTCCATACGGTGACCGCACACGCTGCCGATCCAGCCAAGTGTCGCCGGATGACCGTCGAGCACGGTGACAATACCGCAATCGCGCGGTAGCGGCTGCAGCAGCTTCTCGATGTGGCTCAGATGCTGCGGGTTACGCCTGTCGCGCCGGATTTTCCGCGCCGATGTCCAGCCGGCATGGAGACGGTCGGCCGAGGTGATCGCCAAGAGGCCGATGTCGCGATGGCTGTCGCCGAGCAATCCCGTTGCCTCGATCGCCTCCGGCGCCAGCGTGCCGGTATAGGCGATCACCAGATCGCAATTGGCGCCGGGCCTGCGCAGCCAGTAGGCGCCATCGGTGATGCCCTCTCGCAGCTCCGGCGTCATCATGCGCTGCGGCTGTTCGATGGTGCGCGTGGAGAGCCGCAGATAGACCGAACCGCCCATGCGTTGCCCGGCCTCATCGGTGCCCGCGTCGCGCTGCATGTGCTGGAAGCCCCAGCCCATAATCACAGCGAGTTCGTCGACGAAAGCCGGTTCGAACGAGGCGAGCCCATCCTGCGCCATGCCGATCAGCGGCGTTGCGATCGACTGATGTGCACCACCTTCCGGTGCCAGCGTGATGCCCGACGGCGTCGCAGCCACCATGAAGCGGGCATCCTGATAACAGGCATAGTTGAGCTGATCGAGACCGCGTTCAATGAAGGGATCGTACAGCGTCGCGACCGGCAGCAGGCGGACGCCATTGATGCTGCTCGACAGGCCCAGGGCCGACATCAGGATGAACAGGTTCGCCTCGGCAATGCCGAGTTCGAGATGCTGGCCCTTCGGCGAGAAGTCCCAGTTGAAGGTCGACGGAATCTTCTCGCTGCGGAAGTGATCGGCCTTCTCGGCGCGCGCGAACAGCCCGCGGCGATTGACCCAGGCGCCAAGATTGGTGGACACGGTGACATCGGGCGACGCGGTCACGATGCGCGACGCCAGTTCGGTATCGCCCCGCGCCAGCTCGTGCAGCACCAGGCCGAAGCCCTGTTGCGTGGACATTTCCGGCGACGGCTTGAACGACAGATGCGCGGGGACATCGATCGCAGGCGCGCTCAGGCGCCGCGTGCCCTGCTGCACGAAGGGCACATCCTTCAGGAACGCATCCAGCGTCGCCGCGTCCTGTGTCAAACCTTCATACTTGTCCCACTCATAACCAGGCCGGATGTTCTGCGCCGCGCGCCAGGTCTCCATCTGCGTCGGCGTCATCAGGCCGGCGTGGTTGTCCTTGTGGCCCTGGAACGGCAGGCCGATGCCCTTGATGGTGTAGGCGATGAAGCAGACCGGACGGTCGTGATCGATCGCCTCGAAGGCCTCGACCATACTGGCCATGTCGTGGCCGCCGAGATTCGACATCAACGCCAGCAATTCGTCGTCGCTGCGCGCCTCGATCAGGCGCGACACCGGTCCTTGATCGCCGATCTCGTCATTGAGCCGCTTGCGGAACGCCGCGCCGCCCTGAAAACACAGCGCCGAATAGATCTGGTTCGGACAATTGTCGATCCAGGTCTTCAACGCGGCACCGCCGGGCTCGGCAAAGGCCGTCTGCATCAGGCGGCCATACTTCACGATCACCACGTCCCAGCCAAAATTGCGGAACATGGATTCGAACTTCTCCCACAGGCCTTCGCGAACGACTGCGTCGAGGCTCTGGCGGTTGTAGTCGACGACCCACCAGGTGTTGCGCAGTCCGTGCTTCCAGCCTTCCAGCAGCGCCTCGAAGATATTGCCCTCGTCCATCTCGGCATCGCCGACCAGCGCAATCATGCGCCCCTCGCGGCGATCCTTCATCCAGCCATGCGCCAAGACGTAGTCCTGCACCAATGACGAGAATAATGTCTGCGCGACGCCGAGGCCGACCGAACCGGTGGAGAAATCGACATCGTCGATATCCTTGGTGCGCGACGGATAGCTCTGCGCGCCCTTGAAGCCGCGGAAGTTTTCCAGCTTCTCGCGCGTCTGGTTGCCGAACAGATACTGGATGGCATGGAACACCGGGCTCGCATGCGGCTTCACCGCGACGCGATCCTCCGGCTTCAGCACGGAGAAATACAGCGCCGACATGATGGTCGCGAGCGAGGCGCTTGAGGCCTGATGACCGCCGACCTTGAGACCATCGGCATTGGGGCGGATGTGGTTGGCGTTATGGATGGTCCATGACGAGAGCCAGAGTACCTTGCGCGCCAATGCGGTCAGGGTCTGCAGGCGATTGTGATCGATCGGCATGATGGACTCCCGCGTCGGCCAGCTGTTGTGCTGGTTCGTGATGAGGTCGCCATTCTAGCAGGCAGCCTCACGGGATTTTCTCAATTCAACGCGACAACCACGGCCATATTGGGATAAACGAATGGTTCTGGCTCCAATTTCATGGAATTTTCCCAATGTCAGCCCTCGACGCAATCGACCGCAAGATTCTCGCCGCGCTCCAGATCGACAGTCGCATCACCATGCAGGAGCTCGCCGACAAAGTCGGGCTATCGATCTCGCCGTGCCATCGCAGGGTAAAATTGCTGGAAGAACGCGGCGTCATCACCCGCTACATGGCCCTGGTCGATCAGAAATCGATCGGGCTGCCAGTCAGCGTCTTCATCTCCATCAAGCTTGTCAGGCAGAAGGAGGAAGACCTCAACCGTTTTGCGAAGGCGATCTCGAAATGGGAGGAAGTACTGGAGTGCTATCTGATGACCGGCAACCGCGACTATCTCTTGCGCGTCGTCGCGGCGGATCTGTCGTCCTATGAGGCATTCCTGAAGAACAAGCTGACGCGGCTCGACGGCATCGCCTCGATCGAATCCAGCTTCGCCCTCAGCCAGGTGAAGTATTCGATCGCACTGCCGGTGTAAGACAGTATGAGGCGACGCCGCCGGCCCCCAGCCGGGCTCACGATGACCGCGGCACCAGGAAGGTGACATTGGTCGTCTTGGTTCCGCGACATGGTTCCGACGCGCCCTCGATCACGATCGGCGGTCCGGTAATGAAACTATCGTGCAGCGCTGCGAGCGCGGCCCATTGGTCCGGCGGCGTCTTGCCGATCTGCTCGAACAGATCGTCAATGCCGCCTGGAACGAAGGAAAACAGCAATCGCGCCGGGTGCGATCCGAGATTGACCCAGGCATGCGGCACGCCGCGCGGCACCACAACGGTCCTGCCCGCGGAAATGTCGAAGACATCATCGCCGCATTGAAAACGGAAGACGCCCGTGAGCACCTCGAAGATCTCGTCACGCTCCTTGTGGATGTGCATCGGTGGTCCGCTGAGCGGCAACACGCGTGCCTCGACAATGGTGAACGCGCCGGCCACATCCCGGCTATGGATCCGCAGGGCGATCAGATCTCCCGGCGTAGTCTCAAACCAATGGAGATCCTTGCCGCAACCAACGACGGCCTCAGGTAACCGCACGACTCTTGCCTTCATGGCACCTCTCCTTCTCAATCGGCGAGTCGCTTCGATATAGGACGACGCACGAATACCGATGCCTTGCAGGCGCAAAATGCCCACGCAGTGCAGCAGAGTCGCGATCAGCATATAAAGAAGCATGGGGCTAATCGACGAACAGATTGAAGAACAGCCGGCCCCGCGATGAATTCGGAGGCCGGACCGTTTTCATTCCAGGTGGATGGAAAATTTCTTCGGGAGCAGTGCCGATGATCGCCTGGAAGTCATGGATCAAATGCGCCTGATCGGCGAAGCCGCAGGACTGCGCGATATCGCTCCAGCCACAACCTTCGCGCCGGGCTGCGACCGCTTTCTCCACGCGCACGAGGCGCGCGAACTGCTTGGGACCGACGCCGAATGCCGCCTTGAAGCCACGCGACAAATGCCGGACGCTGATATCCAGATGGGTCGCCAGATCGCTCACAGATATCGATGGATCAAACCGCAGGCTGGATGCCGCCTGAGCCAGCAGGCTGGGTGGCCGCGCCGGACGCATATGGCGCAGCAAGAATTCCTCCACGAGCGCGACCCGCGCCTCGGCGTCCGGAGCCTGCGCAAGGTCCCGCTCGATCTGCATCAATGCGCTTTTGCGAAAGATGTGACACAGCTCGATCTTCTGATCGCGAAATTCGGAGAACGGCAACTGACTGATCCGCTCCGACGCCTCCGGCTTGACGCGAATGATGACAGCGCCGATCGGACCGACCGGACGCACCGTCACAATGCCGGTCCGCATCTTCACCGCGACATGCCGCTGGCAGACGCGCATGACTTTTTCGCTGCCGAAGGTCCAGTCAGCGCTCAGGGGAGCGCGATACTGCATCACCAGAACGCCATAGGCGCTGGGAGCCAATTGTACCGTCATGCTCTGTGCAGCGGAGCCATCGGGAAGATCCCAATCCCAGATGTCTTCGACGATGTCCGATAACAATGGATGTGGGCAGAAGACCTGCAGTCCAAGAGCTTCCGTTGCGCTTGTGTACTCAGCGCCGCAAAACTCAGAGCCGCTTGCAATTCTGTCGCCCGCAAACGGCTTAGACGAACTCATCTCATACATGGGAAGATAGCTCCAAGACCCGTGGCATCAGCCTCGACGGCAGTGAGGCCGATCGCGCGTCTCCACGCGCTGGAAACGAACACTCGTTTATTCGTCGCGTCACTTTCCGTGACCGGCACAACTTAGGTGCAAAGCAACATCCAAGTATTGTTGAAATCGGACTCAACAACCTGGACGGGACTTCACGATCAATCACGAATGCGCGGGTGGGTTTCGGTTCATTTGACGAGAATTGTAGCCTGGGTGCTTCGCACAGCACTGCGTTATCAATGGATGAGAAGATCTCAACCATATCCAATCATCACAGAACTACGAAAAGTGCGGCTTTAGACTATCAAATGCGTCAGCTGGCGCGCTTCGCTGCAATGCCGCCGCCGGGATTGGCCACGACGCTTTGATAATGCGCAATCGGCTGTGGCCGGCCGATCAGGAAGCCCTGGATTTCCGCACAGCCTTCACTCGCAAGAAACGACATTTGGGCAATGGTCTCAACGCCCTCGGCAATCACCGGGAGCTTCAGCGAGCGGCCGAGCCCGATGATGGCGTGGACAATAGCCGCGGACTGCGGATTGTCCTCGATCTTGGCCACAAAGGTCTGATCGATCTTGATCTTGTCGAAGGGGAAAGCCTGCAGATAGCTCAGGCTCGAATAACCCGTACCGAAATCGTCCATGGCCACGCGAACGCCCAGTTCCTTGATGGCGTGCAGGATCGCGATGGCACCAGCAAAGTCGTCAATCAGCACGCCCTCGGTGATCTCGATCTCGACACGCTTCGGGCTGAGACCGGTCTCCGCCAGAATGGCGGCGAGCATCCCGGGTACATCGCCGCGCTGGAAATTGACCGGCGACAGGTTGATGGCGATCGACAGCGGATTAACCCAGGTCGCCGCCTCGCGGCAGGCTTCCCGCACGACCCATTCGTCGATAGCGCCAATCAGGCCGGTCTCCTCTGCCAGCGGAATGAAGATCGTCGGCGAGATGATGCCGCGCTCGGGATGCCGCCAGCGCAGCAGAACCTCAAAGGCAACGACAGCACCCTCGGCAGTCGCCTGCGGCTGAAAATAGAGCTGGAATTGCTTGTTCTCGATCGCAACCACGAGATCACGTTGCAACAGCCGCTTCTCGCGAATGTGCTGATCCATTGCGGGTTCGAAAAAGCGGATGGCCCCGCCCTCCTCCGCCTTGGCGCGATAGAGCGCCAGATCCGCATGCGCAATGAGAGCTTCGATATTCTGGCCATCCTGCGGATAGACGGAAATGCCAATACTGCAGCGAACATTGATATGCTGGCCGTCGATCTGAAACGTATTATCGAGAATGCCCGACAACCGCGCGCAGAAGTCTTCCGCTGTTTGCGAATCCGCACCGAGATGAGACACGATCGAGAAGATGTCGCCACTCGGCCGCGCCAGAAATGCACCGTTGCAGGCTTGCGCCAGCCGCTTCGCCAGCTCGGCCAACACGGCATCGCCGCTAGCCTGGCCGTATACATCATTCGTCTCTCTGAAGCGATCGATATCGATCCGCGCGATGGCGAACGAACCGTGTCCCGCCGAGGCCTCGCTGAAGACGCGGGTCAGATGTTCATTGAAGGCAACACGATTGGGCAGATCGGTGATCGGATCATGCCGCGCGAGATGCACGATCCTCGCCTCGCTGAGCTTGCGGTCGGTGATGTCGGCATGGGTCACGACCCAGCCGCCATTCTTCATCGGCCGGTAGCGCAGGTTGATGGTGCGTCCATCCGGCAACTCGGCGCTCTGGCTGCTCGGCACACGATCCGCGAGCGCCGCCCGCATCTTCATCTCATAACTATCCATATCGACGAAGAGCGTGCCAGTTGCCGCGCGCATCGCCAGCACCTGATCCTCGGTCGCGCCGGCAAACATCTTCGCCGGCGGGATATGATACATGCGCATGTAACTTTCGTTCCACAATTCGAGCAGGCCATCGGCGCTATACATGCATAGCCCCTGCTCCATATTGTTGAGCGCCGCATCGAGCTGCAGATTGCGCTTGCTCATGCTGCGACGGGTGCGCTGATCTGTTACGGCAATGACGAGGCCCGCGATCACCACGGCGGCGGTGAAGGCCGCGATGGCCAGCGACAGTTCGATCGGCGACAGCAGACTTTGGTTCTCAGCGGCTGCGGCGTCATAGGTCAGATTGATCGCGCCCATGGCAACGAAGTGATGTACGCAGATCGCGAGCGTCAAAAGCAGTGCCGCAACGAGCAGCTTGCCCGGCCGGTCGGCGGCCTGTGCGACGAGGAGCGCCAACGCGCCAATCACCATGCCGCCGACAACCGACGCCGTGACGAGGTCAGGCATCCACTGGATGATGGCGGGAATGCGCAGCGACGCCATGCCCATATAGTGCATGCAGGCGATGCCGAGGCCGATCACCGCGCCGCCGGCCAGCGCGTTTCGTCTGGTTGGATTAAACAGCGCGATGGCGAAGCCGGCCGTGGTCATCACTGCAGAGGCGACGAGCGAACAGGCGGTGATGATGAGATCGTAGCGAAGTTCGAAACCAGGCGTGTATGCGAGCATCGCGATGAAATGCGTCGCCCATGTGCCGAATCCGGTGACCGCGCCTGCGGTGATCAACCACGCAAGGCGCGTCTCGGGCAATGCGGTGCGCGCACGCGTGAACAGGTTGACGGCAGCAAGGCTGGTGAGAAAACACACCGCTGCCGCCAGCAGGATCTGCCGCCAGTCATGCTGCAACTCGATGCAATTCCAGACTCGTAGCATAAAGATACCAACATCTGACGCGATATCGAAAGCATAGTGCGTGCAATATTCGGAATGTTTAAAACTCACGGAAAAATTGCACGGAAGAACACTATTCTTAAGCCGCGATAAAGCCCGAAATATGCCCGCGTATCATCGTCCATGTTTGCGGAAAGATATGCAACACATTCGGATGTATCCACCGCAAGCGCGATGGCTTGGGGAAAATCGGGCAGTGGGGACGACCTGTTCGATCAACAGCTCGTCATCAGGCGCTCGGATAAGGTTCCGCGGGTGCAGTGACCTGCGCGCGGCGCACGCGTTCGCGATGTGCGGTGTAGACGCCGCTGGCAATGATGATTGCAGCACCGGCGAAAGTGACGGCATCGGGCGCTTCGCCAAACACGAAGAATCCAATCAGCGTCACCCACACCAGTTGCACATAGGAGAATGGCGCCAGCACGGACGCGTCCGCGAAACGAAAAGCGAGCACCACGATCCAGTGGCCGACAGTAGCGGCGACGCCAATACCAACGCCGAGCGCGATCTGCGTCCAGCTCGGCGCGATCCAGTAGAACGGCACGATGACGCTGAGCACGAGAAAGCCGGTGATCGCCGAGAACGCCATCGTGGTGATGGCACGATCAGCACCGCTGATTTTGCGCGTCAGCACCAATGCGGTCGCCCAGCCCAGTGCCGAAATAATCGGAAAGATGGTGCCAGGCTGAAACGCCGCAGTGCCCGGCCGCACGATGATCAGCACGCCTACGAGCCCGGCGATGGTGGCAGTCCAGCGGCGCAGGCCGACTTTCTCGCCAAGGAAAAGAACCGATAGTCCGGTGACAAACAGCGGCGAGATGAAGCCGGTTGCCGTCGCTTCCGCGATCGGGAGATAGCCGAGCGCCATGATGAAAAAGATCGACGAACATAACAGGCCCAGCCCGCGAAACACCTGCAGCAGCGGCCGCGCCGAGCGCATCGGATTGCCCGAGGCTGGCGCCAGGACGATCGGCAGCAGGATCACGACGAACACAAGGAAGCGGATCCAGGCGATCTCCACCGATGGCATGCCCGTGCGCGACAGATACTTCGCCATCGCGTCCGACGATGCCAGAAACGCCGTCGAGCAAATGATCATCAGAATGCCGTGCAGCGGCCGGTCGGTATGGCGATGAGCCGATACAGGGGCAGCAGTCTTCGGCGGCGGAACATGGCTTGTCACGAGCGGGGACCAATATGCGGGCTCGTCGGTGCATGCGAGCCGAATCGAACAAGGATCACAAAACGACGATCACGAGGCCGGGACAACTGCCGATATCAGGACACGGATATGCAGGCAGGCAAAAAAGCCTATGCCGGCCAACACATCAGCGGCCAGCGTGCAGCGCAGCATCGATTTTACCGCATCCCCTACAGCATCGGCAGGCTAGAGGGCTCCCGGCCGCGCGGGAATACCTTTTCGATGTCGGCCAGTTCGGCCGCGCTGAGCGTCAACGCGCTCGCCGCCGCATTGTCCGCGGCATGAGCGGCTGACGACGCCTTCGGAATCGCGAAGACCGATGGCCGGCGGGTCAGGAAGGCCAGCGCCACCTGACGCGGCGTGGCCTGATGGGCATCGGCGATCTGCTGCAGGATTTTGCCGCCCGGCGAGCGCGTCGACGGGAAATCATTATGACCGAACGGCGAATAGGCCACGACGGCGACGCCGTGGCTCTCGCACCACGGGATCACGCGGTGTTCGATGGCGCGCTCCTGCAAATGATAGAGCACCTGATTGCAGGCGATGGCGCCCTTGCCTGCGAGTTTCGACAGTTCGTTGAGATCGTCGACATCGAAGTTGCTGACACCCCAGGAGGCAATCTTGCCGGCCGCCTTCAACTCTCCGAAGGCCGCGACAGTCTCGGCAAGCGGAACCTGACCGCGCCAGTGCAGCAGGTAGCAATCGAGCCGGTCGGTCCCCAGCCGCTTCAGCGAGCGCTCGCAGGCGGCGATGGTGCCCTTCCGCGACGCGTTGCTCGGCAACACCTTGGAGACCAGAAACACGTCGTCGCGGCGGTCGGCGATGGCCTCTGCAATCACGAGCTCGGCGTCACCATACATTTCGGCAGTGTCGATATGGCTCATGCCGGCATCGAGGCCGGCCCGTAGCGCCCTGACCGCCACAGCCCGGTCACTGTGGTCGATATACCAGGTGCCCTGCCCGATGACCGAGACGTCGCGCGTGGTGTGGCCGAATGGATTGTGTCGCATCATGCGCCTCCGTCTGCCCGCGGCAGTGAGGCGCGCGGAAGTGGACGATAGCGCATTGAGACTACGATGTCGCGGGAGCGCCGAATGGCTCCCCAAACTCGTCATTCCGGGGCGCGTCGAGCCGCGCAGCGGATCGGCGTGAACCCGGCAAGGGCCGGCTGCGCCCCGGAATGACGGCGTGGGGCGGATGAAGTCGCCGGCACCGTCAGTGGCTGATCATCCATGGCCGCGCGGTCGGGAAGCTCTTGGCGCCGGTTGCCGTCTTCTTGACCAATCGCGACGGCTTCTTGCCGGAACAGCAACCGCAGCCGGCTCCATGCGCGGCCTTGTACTCCGCCGATGTCTTCGGCGCATTGCGGCTGCGCTCGTTGGTGGCGTGGGCCTTGCGCTTGTCGGAGGGCATACAGAAAAAGGCGGGCGCCGTCAGGATCACGCGTGGTGCCCGTGTCGCGCAATGCGGACAGTCCTGCGGATCGTCGCATTCCGCCATGGGCCGCATGTCGGTAAAGGGGCCGCAATTGTCGCAGAGATATTCATAGACCGGCATGGCGCTTCGCTCTCGTTCGCACATCAGAAAAAGTGGCTGCGGGGTCGTGACACTACCCCGCAGCCGAGTTGACCGCGTTACTTATCCGGCGAGAGCGGCATCTGGATGTCGCCCTTGATGTGTTTGACGGGACCGGCCGACGACGGATTGATATCGAAGTCGAAAATCTGCGTCGGCAGCCAGAGCGTGGCGCAGGCATTGGGCACGTCGACGACCCCGGAGATGTGGCCTTGCACCGGCGCGGTGCCGAGGATCGAATAGGCTTGCGCGCCGGAATAGCCGAACTTCTTCAGATATTCGATGGCGTTCAGACAGGCCTGACGATAGGCGATATGCACGTCGAGATAATGCTGCTTGCCGGCCTCATCCACCGAGATGCCTTCGAAGATCAGGAAGTCGTTGTAATTCGGCGTCATCGGCGACGGCTTGAACACCGGATTCTTGATGCCGTATTTCGACACGCCGTCCTTGATGACATCGACCTTGATGTGCAGCCAGCCCGCCATCTCGATGGCGCCGCAGAAGGTGATTTCACCGTCGCCCTGGCTGAAGTGCAGGTCGCCCATCGAGAGACCGCCGCCGGGCACATAGACCGGGAAATAGATTTTGGAGCCGCGCGACAGGTCCTTGATGTCGCAATTGCCGCCATGTTCGCGCGGTGGCACGGTGCGGGCGCCTTCGGCAGCAGCCTTGTCGCGGGCTTCGCCCTTCATGCGGCCCATATGCGCGGTCGGGCCGAACGGCGGATTGGCGAGGCCAGGCACGCGCTCCGGATTGGTGGCGATCAGTGCGGTCTCGCGCTCGTTCCAGGTGGCGAGCAGCTTCGGATCGGGCAGACAGCCGATCAGGCCAGGATGGATCAGACCGGCGAAGTTCACCCCCGGGATGTGGCGTGACGAGGTGTACATGCCCTTGAAGTCCCAGATCGACTTCTGCGCTTCGGGGAAGTGATCGGTGAGGAAGCCGCCGCCGTTCTTCTTTGAGAAGAAACCGTTGAAGCCCCAGAGCGAATCTTTCATCGGGCCGACATCGAGCAGATCCACCACGAGCAGATCGCCGGGCTCGGCGCCCTTGACGCCGATCGGACCGGACAGGAAATGCACGATGGACAGATCGATATCGCGCACGTCGTCGGCGCTGTCATTGTTCTTGATGAAGCCGCCGGTCCAGTCATAGGTCTCGACGATGAAGTCATCGCCGGGATTGACCCATGCGACCATGGGAATGTCCGAATGCCAGCGGTTGTGAATCATGTCGTTGTCGTAGGCCGATTGCGTAAGGTCGACCTTGATCAGTGTATCTGGCATTCAGTGCTCCCCTTCGGTTACTGGTCTTGGTGGTTGGACGCGTGATGAATTAGACGGACAGGTATTTGGCGATCTGAGCGGCATCGATTCCTTCGCGCGCTTCATCGCGAACGATTTCGCCGTTCTCGATCACCAGAACGCGATCGGCGACATCGAGCGCGAAGCTCAGCACCTGTTCGGAGACGATGATCGACAGGCCTTTCGTGTCGCGGATGTGCTTCAGCGTGCGCGCCATGTCCTTGATGATCGATGGCTGGATGCCTTCGGTCGGCTCGTCCAGCAGAAGCACTTTCGGTTTGGTTGCGAGCGCCCGCGCGATGGCGAGCTGCTGTTGCTGGCCACCGGACAGATTGCCGCCGCGGCGGCCTTTCATTTCCAGCAGCACCGGAAACAGCTCATAGAGATCGCCCGGGACTTCCTTCTCGCCGGAAGCGACGAGGCCGGTCTCGATGTTCTCCTTCACCGTCATGTGGGAGAAGATCATGCGGCCCTGCGGCACGTAAGCGAGGCCGCGCGCGACGCGCTCATAGCTCTTCAGCGCGCCGAGCTCCTTGCCTTCCATAGTCACCGAGCCCGACTTGGTCGGCACGATGCCCATCAGCGATTTCATCAGCGTGGTCTTGCCCATGCCGTTGCGGCCCATGATGGCCACGATTTCGTTGGGCTGCACCGACACGTTCAGGCCATGCAGGACTTCGCTCTGGCCGTAAGCAACATGGAGATCGTTGATCGCAAACATGATGATCTCCTCAATGACCCAGATAGACTTCGATGACCTTGGGGTCGTTCTGAACCTTTTCCATGGTGCCTTCGGACAGGATCTGTCCCTGATGCAGCACGGTCACCTTGTGGGCGATGTCCTCGACAAATTTCATGTCGTGTTCGATCACCAGCACCGAACGGTTCTTGATGATCGTGTTGAGCAGCTCGGCGGTCTTGACGCGCTCGCTGACGCTCATGCCGGCGACGGGCTCGTCGAGCATCAAAAGATCGGGGTCCTGGATCAGCAACATGCCGATCTCGAGCCACTGCTTCTGGCCGTGCGACAGCACGTCGGCATACATGTTGAGGCGATCCTTGAGGAAGATCATCTCGGCGACTTCCTCGACGCGCTCCTTCACCGCGGCGTCGCGCTTGAACATCAGCGAGCCGAAAACCGAGCGGCCGCGCGGATAGCAGATCTCCAGATTCTCGAACACCGTGAGATCCTCGTAGACCGACGGCGTCTGGAACTTGCGGCCGACGCCGGCCTGCACGATCTGGTTTTCCTTCAGCTTGGTCAGCTCCGTGCCGCGAAACTGCACCGAACCCGAGGTGGCTTTGGTCTTGCCGCAGATCAGATCTAGCACCGTGGTCTTGCCGGCGCCGTTGGGGCCGATGATGACGCGGATCTCGTTCTCCTCGACATAGAAGGACAGATCATTGACAGCCTTGAAGCCATCGAAGGAAACGGTGAGCCCTTCGACCGCGAGCAGGAAATCCTTGGGCTGATGTCCAATAAGCATGATCTGTCCCCTACTCTGCCGGTGCGCCGTCGGCGACGGATTTGCTGGCCCAGGCTTTGCGCGATGCCGACGAGCGCATGGCGAACAGCCGGTCCACATGGCGTGCCACGTGATCGCGCCAGATGCCTGACAGTCCATTCGGGAAGAACAACACCACCGCAATGAACAGACCGCCGAGGCCGAACAGCCAGAGTTCGGGGAAGGATTCTGACAGCATCGTCTTGGCGTAGTTCACCAGCAGCGTGCCGTAGACGGCGCCGAAGATCGACATGCGGCCGCCGACGGCGGTGTAGATGACCATTTCGATCGACGGCACAATGCCGACGAAGGATGGCGACATGAAACCGATCTGCAGCGTGAACATGGCGCCGCCGATCGCGGCGAACATCGCAGCAGCGCAGAAGGCGAAGATCTTGAAATTGGCGACGCTGTAGCCCGAGAACCGCACGCGGTCTTCCTGCTCGCGCATCGCCACCAGAATGCGGCCGAGCTTGGTCAGCCGGATGAATTGCGCCGTGATGATGCAGGCGAACAGCACGAACACTTCGAAGAAGTAGAGAATGACCTTGGCGTGGTCGGTGCGGATATCCCATCCGTTCAGCGTGCGCAGGTCGGTCATGCCGTTGATGCCGCCGGTATAGCCTTGCTGACCGATGATCAGAATGGTCGCGATCGCGGCAATGGCCTGGGTGATGATGGCGAAATAGACGCCGCCGACGCGGCGCTTGAACATTGCGGCGCCGATGATGAAGGCGAGTAGCGTCGGCACCACGAGGATGGCGATGATGGTCAGCGGCAGCGAGTGGAACGGTTTCCAGAACATCGGCAACGACGTGATCTGGTTCCAGTCCATGAAATCCGGAATGCCCGGAGTCGACTGGATCTTGGTGTTCTCGACGCTGGACGCCTCCAGCTTCAGGAACATCGCCATGCAGTAGCCGCCGAGGCCGAAGAACACACCCTGCCCGAGACTGAGAATGCCGCCATAGCCCCAGCACATCACGAGGCCGATGGCGACGAAGGCATAGGTCAGATATTTGGCGACGAGGTTGAGACGGAACACGTCGAGAAACAGCGGGAGGATCACCGCGAGCAACAATAGCAGCGACAGGAAGCCGATCAGTTCCGAGCGGTTGAAGAAGCGAGAATTGATCATGATGCGTATGCCCTGCTCTTTCTGTAATTCGCGCTTACTTGCGGACCTTGAGGGCGAACAGGCCCTGTGGCCGGATCATCAGGATCGCGACGATGGTGAGCAGCGTCAGCACCTTGGCCATCGAGCCGGACATGAAGAATTCCATGGTCGACTGTGCCTGGGAGATGGTGAAGGCCGAGGCGATGGTGCCGAACAGGCTGGCCGCGCCGCCGAACACGACGACGAGGAACGTATCGACAATGTAGAGCTGACCCGAGGTCGGACCGGTGGAGCCGATCATCGTGAAGGCGGAGCCCGCGATGCCGGCGATGCCGCAGCCGAGGCCGAAGGTATAGCGATCGACCTTCTCGGTATTGATGCCGACGGCACCCGCCATCACGCGGTTCTGCACCACGGCGCGCACCTGCTTGCCCCAGCGCGACTTGAACATGATCCAGGCAACGACCGCTGTGATCGCCGCTGTCAGGCACATCACGAAGATACCGTTGATCGGCACTTCGATCGTGTCGGTGACCTGCTTCGAGCCCATCATCCACTGCGGCAGCTCAACACCGACTTCGCGGGCACCGAACACCGAACGATAGGCCTGCTGCAGGATCAGGCTGAGACCCCAGGTCGCCAGCAACGTGTCGAGCGGGCGCTTGTAGAGATGTCGTATCAGTCCCCATTCGACCAGCATTCCCAGCGCACCTGAGGCAATGAAGGCGAGGATCATGGCGACGAAGAAGTAGCCGGAGAACAGCGACGGGAGATGCGACTGAAAGAAGCTCGACGTCATCCAGGTGACGTAGGCGCCCAGGATCATGAATTCGCCATGGGCCATGTTGATGACGCCCATCTGGCCGAAGATGATTGCGAGACCGAGGGCCATCAGCACATAGACCGAGAACAGGATCAGGCCGGCAAAGCCCTGCATCGCAAAGATGGCGCCAAGATCGCCAATCGAATAGTCGCCGAACATCGATCCGTCCTCCGTCAGGGAAAGGATCCCGCGCCGCGCATGGAGACGCGACGCGGGGTCGTCTTGCGCGGATAGGTCGTCCGCGCCAGGGAGAGGTGGGGCGCGGCGATCACGCCGCGCTCGGGGAGGAAGGCTTACTGGTAGCCCTCTTACTGGTAGCCCTTGGGGAACGGATCCGGCTCGATCAGTTCGGGTGTCTCGTAGACCACCTTGAACTGGCCATCGAGCTGGGCCTGGCCGACGCGGGCCTTCGACCACAGATGGTGGTTCGGATGGATCTTGACGTAGCCTTCCGGCGCCTTAGTGAACTCGATGCCAGCTGACGCCGCCGCGATCTTGTCGACGTCGAACGAGCCGGCTTTCTCGACCGTCATTTTCCACAGCCACGGGCCGAGATAGGCGGCCTGCGTCACGTCGCCGATCACGGTCTTCTCGCCCCACATCTTCTTGAAGGCGGCGACGAATTCCTTGTTGTTCGGATTGTCGAGCGACTGGAAGTACTTCATACAGGCATAGGCGCCCGCGATGTTCTCGCCGCCGATACCGTCGATTTCGTCCTCGGTGACCGAGATGGTCAGCATGGTCTGCTTCGACAGATCGATGCCGGCGGCCTTGAGCTGCTTGTAGAAAGCGACGTTGGAGCCACCGACGACAGCGGCATAGATCACGTCCGGCTTGGTCAGCTTGATCTTGTTGATCACCGAGTTGAACTGGGTGTGGCCGAGCGGGAAGTATTCTTCGCCGGCGACCTTGCCGCCGAGCTTGCCCTCGATGTGCTTGCGCGCAATCTTCATCGACGTGCGCGGCCAGATATAATCCGAGCCGATCAGGTAGAAGCTCTTGCCATTCTTGGTCTTGGAGACCCAGTCGAGGCCGGCGAGGATTTGCTGCGTCGCTTCCTGACCGGTATAGATGACATTCTTGGACTGCTCGAGACCTTCATAGAAGGTCGGGTAGTAGAGCATGCCGTTATACTGTTCCACGACCGGCAGCACGGCCTTGCGGGAGGCCGAGGTCCAGCAGCCCATGATGGCCGCAACCTTGTCATTGACCAGTAGCTTCTTGGCCTTTTCGGCGAAGGTCGGCCAGTCCGATGCACCGTCTTCCTGGATGAATTTGATCTTGCGGCCGAGCACGCCGCCCATCGCATTAATCTGGTCGATGGCGAGCTTTTCGGCCTGCACCGAGCCAGTTTCCGAGATCGCCATGGTACCGGTGACCGAGTGCAGGATACCGACGGTGACTTCCGTATCAGTGACCGCAAGGCCCGTGGTGTTGATGGCCGAGGTGGCCGGTGCCTGCGCAAAAGATGTGCGCGGAAGCATGGACATCGCTGGCAACGCGGCCATTCCCATCAGCAATTTGCGCCGTAACGGCGACTGCAGGCCCGGTTTCTTCTCGTCTGACATGACAACCCCACTGGTTTGGACGCTTATTGGTGAGGCAAGCATTGCTGAACTTGAGCGCTACCCGGATACGCGAGATCGCGTATACTGCACCGCAAAATGCCGACGTAGATTTTTGCATCACGCAAATATGCGTAGTTGGCGGGTCTTCTAAGTTTAACAGGGTCAGGAGCGAGGTAGTGGCAGGGCGGCAGCGTATCGACCGCGTCAGACGCCAGTACAACCAATGGGTCGCCAACCAGACCCTGGAAGATTACGCACTCCGCTTTACGGCGAAGAGCGCCCGGCGCTGGTCCGCCGCGCGGGTCGCCAATACGGCCCTCGGCGCCATTTCGTTTCTGGCCCTTGAGGCCATCGGCGGCACCATCACCATCAATTACGGCATGACCAACGCCACCGCGGCGATCCTGGTGGTCAGCGTGATCATCTTCTGCTGCGGATTGCCGATCGCCTATCACGCCGCCAAATGCGGCATCGATATCGACCTCCTCACTCGCGGCGCCGGCTTCGGCTATATCGGCTCGACGGTCACGTCGCTGATCTACGCGTCCTTCACCTTCATCTTTTTCGCCATCGAGGCTGTCATTCTCGCCTCCGCGCTGGAGATGTGTTTCGATATTCCGCGCCCGATCGGTTACCTGATATCGGCCGTGGTCATCATCCCGCTGGTGACCCACGGCATCACGCTGATCAGTCGTTTCCAGCTCTGGACCCAGCCGATCTGGCTGGTGCTCAACCTGCTGCCCTTCGCAGCGATCGCCTATGCGAGCCGCGACTCCTTCGTGGCATGGACAAAATTTCCCGGCGAGCACGGCAGCGCCGCCGGCCATCTCGATCTCCTGCTGTTCGGCACCGCCGCATCCGTCGTGTTCTCGCTGGTCGCCCAGATCGGCGAACAAGTCGACTTCCTGCGCTTTCTGCCGCGCGACCGCCGCAGCTCGCGTGCGAGCTGGTGGGTGGCGCTGCTATGCGCCGGCCCGGGCTGGATCATCGTCGGCGCGGTCAAACTGCTGGCCGGCTCGTTCCTCGCCTATTTCGCGCTGACGCACGGTGTCTCGGCCGAACACGCCGCCGAGCCCGCCCATATGTATCTCGAAGCGTTTCGCTATGTGCTGTCGCAGCCCGATCTGGCGCTGGCTTTGACTGGCACTTTCGTGATCCTGTCGCAGCTGAAGATCAACGTCACCAACGCCTATGCGGGCTCGATCGCCTGGTCGAACTTCTTCTCCCGCCTCACCCACAGCCATCCCGGCCGCGTTGTCTGGCTGGTGTTCAACGTGATGGTCGCGCTGCTGTTGATGGAGATCGGCGTCTACAAGGCGCTGGAGCAGACGCTGGCGCTGTACTCCAATGTTGCGATTGCCTGGGTCGGCGCGCTGGTCGCTGATCTGGTCATCAACAAACCGCTCGGACTGCGCCCACAGCAGATGGAGTTCAAGCGCGCGCATCTCTACGACGTCAACCCGGTCGGCGTCGGCGCGATGCTCGCAGCAACCGTGATGTCGGTTAGCGCCTTCTATGGATTGTTTGGACCCACGGCCAAGGCGCTGTCGCCTTTCGTGGCGCTGATCACCGCGCTCGCCACCGCCCCCATCATCGCCTTCGCGACAGGGGGCAAGTACTACATCGCCCGCAAGCCGAAGCGCGCCTGGCAGAATGTGGCAGCGATCCAGTGCTGTATCTGCGAACATTCCTTCGAGCCCGAGGATATGGCCCATTGCCCGGCCTATGCCGGCCCGATCTGCTCACTGTGCTGCTCGCTCGATGCGCGTTGCCACGATCTCTGCAAGCCGCATGCGCGGATCGACGCACAGATGTCGGCGACGTTCGGCAAATTGCTGCCGGAACCGATCCTGGCCCGGCTCAATTCGCAGCTCGGCCATTATCTCGGCGTCTTCATGATCGCTGCCGGCCTCGTCGGCCTGACGCTGGGATTGATCTATCTGCAAACCTCCGCCGCATCGCCGGGAGACAGCGCGCAGGTCTCGGAAGTGCTGTGGAAAGTGTTCTTCGCGCTGGCGATCATCATCGGCGTGGTGGCATGGCTGTTCGTGCTGGCCAAGCAAAGCCGCCGCGCCGCTGAAGCCGAGACCAAGCGGCAGACCACCCTGCTGATGCAGGAAATCGACGCCCACAAGCGCACGGATGCCGAGCTGCAGCGCGCCAAGGAAGTCGCGGAGTCCGCCAATCTCGCCAAGAGCCGTTACGTCGTCGGCCTCAGCCACGAGCTGCGGTCGCCGCTCAATGCGATATCAGGCTATGCGCAGCTCCTGGAGCAGGACGACAGCCTGCAGACCCGCCCGCGAGATCAGGTTCGCGTGGTCAAGCGTAGCGCCGATCATCTGTCCGGCCTGATCGACGGCATTCTGGATATTTCCAAGATCGAGGCCGGGCGTCTCTATCTGTCACGCGACGAGGTTCGTCTCACCGACTTCCTCGATCAGCTCGTCGGCATGTTCCGCTTGCAGGCTGCCGCCAAGGGCATCGATTTCGTATTCCGGCGACCAAACATCCTGCCCACCGTCGTCTATGCCGACGAGAAGCGGCTGCGGCAGATCCTGATCAACCTGCTCTCCAACGCCATCAAGTTCACGCAGACCGGCAGCGTGCAGTTCGTGATCCATTATCGCAGCCCGGTGGCCGAATTCGAGATTATCGATACCGGACCCGGCATCCGGCCGGATGACCTCGAGCTGATCTTCGCGCCCTTCGAGCGTGGCGCACTCGGCGCTGCACAGCCGCATACGGGTACGGGTCTTGGCCTCACCATTTCCAAGCTGCTGGCTGGCGTGATGGGCGGCGATATCCGCGTCTCCAGCGAGGTCGGCACCGGCAGCACGTTCCGCGTCAAGATGCTGCTGTCCGAAGTCACCAACCCGACGCGCATCGCGCCGGTGGATGCGCCGATCTATGGCTATCATGGCCCGCGCAAGACCATCCTGGTCACCGATGACGATCCGACGCAGCGCGACCTGTTGCGTCAGGTCCTGACACCGCTCGGCTTCATCCTGCTCAGTGCGCCGGATGGCCCGGCCTGCCTCAGCCTCGCCCAGCATTGCCGTCCTGACCTGTTCCTACTCGACATCTCCATGGCCGGCATGGATGGCTGGACCGTCGCCGAAAAGCTGCGATCATCGGGTCACCACCAGGCGCGCATCCTGATGGTCTCGGCCAGTGCCCTGGAAGCCCATGGAGCGCCGCTTGCCCAGCCCTTCCATGACGGCTACCTCATGAAGCCGATCGAACTGCCGCGGCTGCTCGAACAGATCGGACAGCTCCTGAAAATCGAATGGCAATACGAACGCGACGAAGTGGCGCCCCTACCGCAATGGACACCCACCACCGGCACAAGGCCGCCAGTGCATCATGTGGAGGAACTCATCAGCCTCGGGCAGATGGGCCACATCCGCGCCATTCAGCTCAAGCTCGACGAGATCGGCAATGATCACCCCGAACATGCCGACTTCGTCGCCCAGATGCGCTCGCTGATCGACCGTTTCGACCTCGATCAATACATGGCCACCCTGAAGACGCTGTACACCTATGACCACTGACAACAAGAAACGCGACGTCGCGCTGGTGGTCGACGACTCGCCGGAAACACTGCGTCTGCTGACCGATGCGCTGGATGGCGCCGGCATGACCGTGATGGTGGCCATGGACGGCGCCGCCGCGATGCGCATCGTCGAGCAGATCACACCCGATATCATCCTGCTCGATGCCGTCATGCCGGGGATCGATGGCTTCGAAACCTGTCGCCGGCTGAAGCGCGATGCAGGTCTCGGCGACGTGCCGGTGATCTTCATGACCGGACTCTCCGAGACCGAACACATCGTGCGAGGGCTCGAGGCGGGCGGCGTCGATTACGTCACCAAGCCCATCATTATCGAGGAGATGCTGGCGCGCATCCGCGTACATCTCGCCAATGCGCGACTGACGCAGAGCGCACGCACCGCGCTCGATGTCTCTGGACGCTTTCTCCTCGCGGTGAGCAGCAAGGGCAACATCCTGTGGGCCACGCCGCAGGCGCAGAAGCTGCTCAACGATCACCTGATCGCCGCGCCCAATGATGAATTGCTGCTGCCGCCAATCATGATGCAATGGCTGGAGCAGATGCAGCGGCCGGGCGCAAAGCCGGCGCCGTCATCGGGCTTTCCCAAAAACGAACTACTACGCCTGCAATATATGGGGAAAGTGGGCTCCGACGAATTCCTGCTCCGGCTCGCCAAGGAAAACGCGCCAACCGCTCCTGCCGAATTCAGCAAGGAGCTCGGCCTCACCGGCCGCGAGGGCGAAGTGCTGTCCTGGCTCAGCAAGGGCAAGAGCAATCGCGACATCGCGCAGATTCTCGGCCTCTCACCACGCACTGTCGACAAACATCTCGAGCAGATCTACGCAAAACTTGGCGTCGAGAACCGTACAGCTGCTGCAGCAATTGCGGTGAATGCAAGCCACAGGCGGCAATAGCCCCAACGTGACCGTCGCGTAGTCCGACCGCAGCTCCGATCAGTCTGATACTGCACCGCACGCGCGGCATCCCGGCGCGTGCCCAAACCTTTCCGCCTGCGAATTCGCTATTGACAAACTTTTTCGCCAATATCTAATTTATCGAAAAACAGAGAATGACTGGCCCGACACGAGGCCGCATTGGGGAGAGAAACAGATGACACGCCAGTTCCTGGTGTGCGCAGCCGCGCTCACGCTTTGGACATCCACCGCTTCCGCTCAAGTCTCCGACGACGTCGTCCGCATCGGCGTCCTCACAGATCTTTCAAGCTGGGGGCGCGACAATAGCGGCCCCGGCTCAGTTGAAGCCGCCAAGATGGCGCTTGAGGAATTCGGCCCGACCGTGCTCGGCAAGCCGATCGAGATCGTCAGCGCCGATCATCAGATGAAGTCTGACGTCGGTATCCAGATCGCACGCAACTGGTTCGATGCCGGCAAGGTCGATGCCGTGGTCGATATTCCGAACTCAGCCATCGCCATCGCGGTTCATAACCTCGCAAAAGACCGCAACAAGATCGCGCTCTTGTCCGGCCCCGGCGCAAGCACGCTGACGGATGAGCTGTGCAGCCCCAACACGGTCCACTTCACCTACGACACCTATGCGCTTGCGAAGGTGACGGCCTCTGCTGTGGTCGCCGGCGGTGGAAAGTCATGGTTCTTCATCACGGCCGACTACGCCTTCGGCAATCAGCTTGAACAGGACGCCACGCGCTTCATCAAGGCAAGCGGCGGCACGGTGCTGGGCGGAGTTCGCCATCCGACCAACACGGCCGATTTCTCGTCCTTCGCATTGCAGGCGCAAAGCTCGAAGGCGGAAGTCGTCGCCTTCGCCAATGCCGGCCAGGACACCGACAATTCGATCAAACAGTCCGGCGAATTCGGCCTCGTCAAAGGCGGCCAGAAACTGGTCGGCCTGCTGATGTTCGACACGGATGTGCATGCGATCGGCCTCGACGCTGCGCAAGGTACTTATCTCACCACGGCGTCCTACTGGAACATGGATGACAAGACGCGCGCCTGGTCGAAGAAATTCTTCGAACGCACCAAGGTGATGCCAACCATGATCCAGGCCGGCGTTTACAGCTCTGTCTTGCATTACCTCAAGGCCATCAAGGCCGCCGGCACCGACGATCCGGCCAAGGTGATGGCCAAGATGCGCGAACTGCCCATCGAGGACACCTTCGTCCACGGCGGCAAACTGCGCGAAGACGGCCGCGTCATCCGCGACATGTATCTGGCCCGCGTCAAGAAGCCGTCGGAGTCCAAGGAGCCCTGGGACTATCTCGACATCGTCAAGACCGTGAAGGGCGATGACGCGTTCCGGCCCGTCTCTGAATCGAAATGCCCATTGCTGAAGAAGTAAGGTCTCATGGCTGTTGATCCCAAGGCGAATATCGAGCTCTACGAATGCGACGTGCTGGTCGCCGGCTCCGGCTGCTCCGGCATGTCGGCGGCCATCACCGCCAAGCATAGTGGGCTCGATGTTCTTATCGTCGAAAAGGAGCCGCGGTTCGGTGGCACGACCGCGCGCTCGGGCGGCTGGCTGTGGATTCCCGGCACGTCGCTGGCGCGCGCCTGGGGCATCAATGAGAGCCCCGACGAGGCGCGCACTTATCTGCGCCATGAAGCCGGCAACAGCTTTGACGCCGCGCGCGTCGACGCCTTTCTCGCCGCAGGACCTGAGGCGGTGGATTTCTTCACCTCCAAGACGGCGGTGCGCTTCGACATGCCGTTGACCTTCCCCGACTACGATGCCGAAGCGCCCGGCGGTAAACAGGGTGGCCGTTCCATGGTGGCGCGACCGTTCGACGGGCGTGAGCTTGGCGATCACATCAAGGATATCGGCGCGCCACTGCCCGAATTGACGGTGTTCGGCATCATGCTCGGCTCCGGCAAGGACATCATCCACTTCATGCGCGCGACCAAATCGCTGACCTCGGCGGTCTATGTGGCTAAGCGGCTGTCGAAGCATTTCATGAACGTGCTGCGCTATGGCCGCGGCATGACGCTGACCAACGGCAACGCGCTCGCCGGCCGGCTCGCCAAGTCCGCCTTCGACCTCAAGATTCCGCTGTGGCTGTCATCCCCGGTGCGTGAGCTGATCATGGAAAACGGCACGGTTCGTGGCGCCATCGTTGAACGCAATGGCAAGCGCGTCCGCATCTATGCGAGACGCGGCGTGGTGCTCGCATGCGGCGGCTTCCCACATGACATCGAACGGCGCAAGGCGATGTTTCCGCATGCGCCAACCGGTCGAGAGCACACCTCGCCAGGTCCGACCGGCAATACCGGCGATGGTCTTCGCCTCGCCGAGTCCGCCGGCGGGCGCGTCGAGGACTCGCTGCCGAATGCCGCCGCCTGGGTGCCGGTCTCCGTTACCCATCGCAAGGACGGCAGTAAAGGCGTGATGCCCCATTTCATCGACCGTGCCAAACCAGGCGTGATCGCCGTGATGCGCGACGGCGCCCGCTTCGCCAATGAAGGCAATTCCTACCACGCCTTCGTCCAGCAGATGATGAAAGCGGCGAAGCCCGGCGAGGAAATCGCGGCCTGGCTTGTTTGCGATCACCGCGCGCTGCGGCAATACGGGCTCGGGGCCGTGCCGCCCTTCCCGATGCCCATCGGCCAATATCTGAACTCGGGCTATCTCATCAAAGGCAATACGCTCGAAGAGCTCGCCGGCAAGGCCGGCATCGACACCGGCGGCTTCGTCACCACTGTCGCGCAATTCAACAACACCGCCGCCGAAGGCCGCGATCCCGCCTATGGCAAGGGCTCCCGCGCTTACAATCGCTACCAGGGCGACGCGAACCATGGACCCAACCCCTGCGTTGCTCCGATCGAACAGGGGCCGTTCTACGCCATCAAGATGGTGATCGGCGATCTCGGCACTTACGCCGGCATTAGGACCGATGCGCAGGCGCGTGCGCTCGATGCCAGCGGGCAGGTGATCAATGGCCTCTATGCGGCCGGCAACGACATGGCGAGCATCATGGGCGGTAATTATCCCGGCGCCGGCATTACGCTCGGCCCCGCGCTGACCTTCGGCTATATCGCCGGTCGCCATCTCGCCGGCGCGCCGGTGAAGGCCGCGTGATGGCCAGCTTCGCCCCCGATCTCTTGAAGGGCCAGCTTGCGCTGGTGACCGGGGCCGGCGCCGGCAACGGCCGTGCGATTGCGCTGGGTCTGGCTGCACATGGCGCCGATATCATCGTGACCGATATCGACCGCGATGGCGCCTTGCGCACGGCGAGCGAGATCGCAGCAGCTGGACGGCAGTCATGGCATCATCATCTCGATGTTACAGACGTCGACGCTTGCCGACAGCTTGCACAGACCGTCAAAGCGAGTGCCGGCGACACCTCGATCCTGGTCAACAATGCCGGCATCATCATTCGCGAAGGCATCGATTCCGAACGCGCGGTGGAGAACTGGCGGCGCGTGCTCGACGTCAATCTCAATGGCGTATTCAATGTCACCCACGCGTTTCTGCCGGCCTTGCGCGCACGACGCGGCAGCGTGATCAATCTTGGCTCCATCGCCTCTTTCGTCGGGGTCGCCGATACGCTGGGCTATTCGCCCTCCAAGGGCGGCGTAAAGCTTCTGACGCAGGCGCTGGCGCGCGAAGTTGCCAAAGACGGCGTGCGCGTCAATGCCATCGCGCCGGGCGTGATCGAGACGGCCATGACCGAAGCGACACGCAACGATCCCGCGCGGCTGGCCGGTTTCCTCGGTCGCACGCCACTGGGGCGCGTCGGCCAGCCCGAGGAGCTGATCGGCCCTGTTGTATTCCTCGCTTCACCTATGGCGTCCTATGTCACAGGCGTGACCTTGCCAGTGGATGGAGGCTTCCTGGCCGTGTAGTGTCCGCGGCACTGGTTTGGGGCAAGCATGGCTAAAGAGAGTCGCGGGATTCAGTCGATCGAGGTCGGGGGTGAATTGCTGCAAGCGCTGGTGCGCAACGGCGAACCGATGATGTTGCGGGATTTGGCGCGCGAGGCCGGCATGTCACCGGCCAAGGCGCATCCCTATCTCGCCAGTTTCTCCCGCATCGGCCTGATCGAGCAGGACCCGTCCACCGGCCGCTATGAATTCGGTGCGCTCGCCCTCGAACTCGGCATCGTGACGCTGCGTCGCCTGTCGGCCGTCCGTGTCGCAACGCCGGCCATTACCGCTCTCGCGGGTACGATCGACCACTCCGTCTCGCTGGCGATCTGGGGGACCCACGGACCGACCGTGGTACGGCTGGAAGAACCCAGCCATCCCGTGCACATCGCGATGCGCGTGGGCTCCACGGTGTCCTTGCTCGAAACCGCAACGGGGCGCGTCTTCGCGGCATTCATGCCACCTGCGACCATCAATGCCGCACTCGCGGAAGATCTCGATCGGCTCTCGATCGGCTACGAGCCGGACCGCAAGATAAAAGGCCCGGCCATCGACAAGATCCTCGCCGACATCCGCACGCGGGGGCTAGCCCGCGCTGTCGGCGAGCCCCTGCGCGGCGTCAATGCCTTCTCCGCACCGGTATTCGATCATAGCGGCGCGGTCGTCCTGGCCGTCACCGCCATGGGCCCGGTGGGCACGTTCGACGTCAACTGGAACAGCCCGATTGCCAAGGCCCTGCTCGATTGCACCAATGCGATCTCTCGCCGGCTCGGCCGCGACGTCAAGGACTGAGCGGCACAGCAATCTGCGTAAGATGCATGCGGTGTGCAAAGTTGTCTGACAACTGCCGCGCGGCCTTGTCGCCTCCCTCCATCGTGTTACGATCCCTGAGGCGCATCTCCGGTCCACGGGGAGCGACCATAAAATCACCGCCGGTAAAGGCGGCTTGAGGGAGGATGACACATGGCTTTTCACGGCCCGACTCGTCGCGCCTTTGTGCAGGGGGCACTCGCCACCAGCGCGCTTGGTCTCACCGGCATTCCGGCTTTCGCCGATCCCGCCTGGAAAAAATATGCGGGCACAACGATCGAGGCCAATCTGATCAAGGGCCCGCGCGGCGAACTGCTGCAGAAATACGCCTCCGAATTCACCGAACTGACCGGCATCAAGGTCGAGTCCGAGATAATCCCGGAGCAGCAACAACGCCAGAAGGCCGTCATCGAACTCACCTCCGGCAAGCCCAGCTTCGACGTCGTGCATGTCAGCTACCACGTCCAGAAGCGCCAGTTCGAAAAGGCTGGCTGGCTCGCCGATCTCACGGGCTTTATGAAGGACCCGAACCTCACCGCGCCGGATCTGAAGGTGGAAGACTTCTCTGCGGGCGGGCTGCAGTTTGCACAGAACGACAAAGGCGAGATGCATTCGCTGCCGTGGTCGGTGGATTACTTCATCCTGTACTACAACAAGGAAATGTTCGCCAAGAAAGGCGTCGCAGTTCCGAAGACCATGGATGAGATGGCGGCAGCCGCCGAGAAGCTCAACGATCCCGCCAACGGCATCTACGGCTTCACCGGGCGGGGCTTACGCAACGCCAACATGACGCTGTGGACCAATTTCTTCCTCAACTATGGCGGCGAATTCCTCGATGCCAAGGGCAACATCCTGACCGATGGACCCGAGGCGATCGAAGCCACCAAGATGTATCAGCGCCTCCTCACCAAGACCGCGCCTCCCGGCGTCGCCGGCTTCAACTGGATGGAGTCGATGGCCTCGCTGACACAGGGCCGCGCGGCCATGTGGATCGACGGCGTCGGCTGGGCGCCGCCGATCGAGGACCCCAATGCATCGCGCGTCGTCGGCAAGATCGGCTACACCGTCGTACCCGCCGGACCAAAGGGGCAATTCTCCGCCGCCTATGGCGACGGCATCGGCATCGCCAAAACCTCGACGAAGAAGGAAGCCGCCTATCTCTATTGCCAATGGGCGGTGTCGAAGACCATGGGCGCCCGGCTGTTGCAGAGCGGCGGCGGCGTGCCGTTCCGCAATTCGATCCTCAACGACGAGACGGTGCGCAAGGGCGTGAAAAACCAGGAGTGGCTGGATTCGGTGATCGCCTCCGCCAAGATCAGCAAGCTCGGCCTCCCGGTCATCGTGCCTGTCGCCGAATTCCGCGACCTTGTCGGTGCCGCCGTCACCGCCACGCTGGCAGGCGCCGATCCGGCGAGCGAGCTGAAGAAGGCCCACGAACAGTTCCGGCCGATTCTGGAGCGCAGCGAAAAGTCGTGAGCGAACTGACAGCGGGAAAGGCAGTCGCCAAAACGACCGCAACGGTCGCGGCCGACACGGCGACTGCGCAAAAGAACGAGTGGCGGCCAATTTCCTATTGGCCGTTCGTAATTCCAGCGATGATCGTCGTCATGGCGGTCATCATCTTCCCGTGGGTCTATACGATCTGGATGAGCCTGCACGAATGGAAGGTCGGCCAGGCGCCGACCTTTGTCGGCTTCGCCAATTATCTCAGGCTGCCAAGCGATGCGCGGTTTGTGGAATCCGTGGGGCATACGCTGGTCTACACGGCTCTATCAGTCGCGCTGCCGCTGATCCTCGGCACACTGGCGGCAGTGATCTTCAACAACAAGTTTCCGCTGCGTGGCTTCTTCCGCGGTCTGTTCATCCTGCCGATGATGGCGACGCCGGTTGCCATCGCACTGGTGTGGACGATGATGTTCCACCCGCAGCTCGGGGTGTTGAACTATCTGCTGTCGCTGTTCGGCCTGCCTCCATCGCTCTGGGTATTCCATCCCGCCACCGCAATCCCGTCGCTGGTGCTGGTGGAGACGTGGCAATGGACGCCGCTGGTCATGCTGATCGTGCTCGGTGGCCTCAGCGCGATTCCGACCGAGCCCTATGAAAGCGCCCAGATCGACGGCGCGACACCGTGGCAGACCTTCCGCTACATCTCGCTGCCGATGATCATGCCGTTTCTCTTTATCGCAGCGATGATCCGCATGATCGACGCCGTGAAGAGTTTCGACATCATCTTCGCCATTACGCAAGGCGGCCCGGGCAGCGCCTCGGAAACCATCAATCTCTATCTCTATAGCGTCGCCTTCGTCTATTACGACGTCGGCTATGCCTCCGCGATCGTGGTGGTGTTCTTCGCACTTATCGTCGCCCTCGCCGGCGCGCTCTTGCATCTGCGCCAGCGCACCCACTGGAACGAAGCCGGAGGCAGTGCCTGACCATGCGGGGCTTTCTCAACAAACTCGGCCTGACTTTCGCCTTCATCGTGATCGTTTCGCCGGCGGTACTGTTCTTCCTCTGGATGCTGTCGCTGTCGCTGAAATTCGAGATCGACAACGCGTCCTATCCGCCGGTCTTCATCCCCGACCGTGTCAATTGGGGCAATTACGCCGCCGTCATCGAATCCAAGCGGTTCATGACCTATTTCTTCAACACGCTGATCGTCACCGGCTCGGCCACCTTGTTCGCTCTCATCGTCGGCGTGCCTGCCGGTTACGGCATCGCGCGCATGCGCGCGCGCAAATCGGCCATCGTGATCCTGATCGCGCGCATCACCCCCGGCCTGTCCTATCTGATCCCGCTATTCCTGCTGTTCCAGTGGCTCGGCCTGCTCGGCACGTTGTGGCCGCAGATCATCATCCATCTCGTGGTTACCGTCCCCATCGTGATCTGGATCATGATCGGCTATTTCGAGACGACGCCGATGGAGCTGGAAGAATCCGCCATCATCGACGGCGCCAATCGCTGGCAGGTGTTCCGCCACGTCGCACTGCCGATTGCCCGCTCAGGCATCGCCGTTGCCTTCATCCTCTCGGTGATCTTCTCCTGGAACAACTTCGTCTTCGGCATCGTGCTGGCCGGCCGCGAGACGCGGACACTGCCGGTCGCGGTCTACAACATGATCTCGTTCGATCAGTTGAGCTGGGGGCCGCTGGCGGCGGCGGCACTCATCGTGACGCTGCCGGTGCTGCTGCTGACCATGTTTGCACAAAGGCAGATCGTGGCGGGGCTGACGGCGGGCGCGGTGAAGTGACGGCGGGAAGCCGGCGTTCTAGCTCGCCGCCACCTTCCTCTGCTCATCCGGCGCTGTTTCGCTCGCGGCAATCAGGCGCTTGAGCTCGGGAATGCACGAGCCGCAATTGGTGCCGGCCTTGAGCCTGGCTCCGATCTCGGCAGCCGTCCCCGCCCCCGCCGCGATGGCGTCACAGATGGTGTTGCGGCCGACGCCGAAGCAGGCGCAGACGATCGGACCGGCACTGGCCGCGCCATCGGCGGACTTTCCAGAGAGCAGCGTACGGCGCTGGTCGTCGCTGACGGTCTCGGCGGCGAACAAGTCCTTCACGGCATCCCAGGAGAGCGCCCCCTCCGTCGGGCCGATGAACAGACAGGTCTCGATCCCGTCATCCTTGAACGACACAGCACGATAGACACCACGACCGATATCTTCATATTCAGCGGCGTCATCGCCCAGCAGCGGCTTCAACCAGCTCTGCCAGGTCTCGACATCGGCATTGTCCGAGAGCAGATAGCCGACGCCGCCCGTGACCGCGACGCGCGCCCATTGCACGCTGAGCGGCATCTCCAGCGGACTGCGCGACAGCACGAAGCCACGCTGTGCGAACACCGCAGGTGCGATCGCCACCGGTGTCGCCTTGTTCTCGGGCTGACCGGAGAACGGGTCGGTGATCGGCGCAACAAGTCCGCCGACACGCGCGAAACCCGCGGTCTCGTCATTCCAATGAATTGGAGCGAACAGCATGCCGCGCTGCTGGCGTTCGCTGACGATCACTTTCAGCACGCATTCGCCATAGTCGGTGGTCAGCCGCGCATGGCCGCCATCGACAATCGCGAACGCTACGGCATCGTCAGGATGAATCTCGACGAAGGGCTCCGGAATATGCTGACCAAGCCGCGGGCTGAGACCCGTGCGCGTCATGGTGTGCCACTGGTCACGCACGCGGCCGGTATTGAGCCGCAGCGGGCGCTCGGTCGACACCTTCGTGCGCAGCTCCGGTGCCTCCGGCGCGATGAAACGCGCGCGCCGGTCATTGGCGTAGAATTGGCCATCGGCGAAGAAGCGCGCCTGCGGCTTCGTGGTCCCCTCACGCACCGGCCATTGCACCGGGGCCATGGTATCGAAGGCCTCATCCGAGACCTTCATCAACCCGCCGATATCGAAATCGCGGTTGCTATTGTTCTCGAAGGCCGAAAGGGCGGCGTGTTCGCGAAAAATCTCGGCGGCCGATCTGTAGGCAAACGACTCGCCATAACCCAGGCGCTTGGCGACTTCGCTCAGCGCCCACCAGTCCGGCCTGGTCTCGCCAGGCGCCCGCAGGAACGAGCGCTGCCGCGACAGGCGACGTTCGGAATTGGTGACCGTACCGGACTTCTCGCCCCAGGCCAGCGCGGGCAGCAACACATGCGCACCGGCATTCACGGTATCGTTGGAGCGCACATTTTCCGACACCACGAACAGATCGAGCCCGCTCAGCGCCGCGCGCACGGCATCGGCATCGGGAAGCGACACCACGGGATTGGTACCCATCACCCACAACGCCCGAATCTCGCCGCGGCCGATGGCCTCGAACATCTGCACCGCCTTGAGGCCTTCATGGGTGGCTATATGTGGCGCCTTCCAGAAGCGGCGCACACGGTCGATCTCAACAGGCGTGAAACCCATATGGGCGGCGAGCTGATTGGCGAGGCCGCCGACCTCGCGGCCGCCCATGGCGTTCGGCTGGCCGGTGAGCGAGAACGGAGACGCACCAAGCTTGCCGATCCGGCCGGTGGCGAGATGGCAGTTGAGGATCGCATTGACCTTGTCGGTGCCCTGCGCCGACTGGTTGACGCCCTGCGAATACAGCGTGACCACGCGCGGCGTCGCCTTGAACATCTGGAAGAAGGTCGCGACATCGATCTCGTCAAGTCCGGTCGCCTTTGCCGTCGCCGCCACGCTGCCGGCGATGGTTCTGGCCCGCGCCAGCGCATCGTCAAAGCCTGACGTATGCTCATCGATATAGCTGCGGTCGAGCGCCCCGTTGTCGGCGAGATAGGCGAACAGCCCGCTGAACAGCGCCGTGTCGGTGCCCGGCTTCAGACCGAGAAACAGATCATCATCGCCGACCGTGTCGGTGCGGCGCGGATCGATCACGACGATGCGCGCACCGCGGCTGTTCTTGTTGGCCAGCATGCGCTGATACAGCACCGGATGACACCAGGCGGCATTGGAGCCGACCAGCACCAGTAGATCGGCCTGGTCGAGATCTTCATAGCATCCCGGCACCGTATCGGCGCCGAACGCACGCTTGTGGCCAGCCACAGACGAGGCCATGCAGAGCCGCGAATTGGTATCGACATTAGCGCTGCCGAGAAAGCCCTTCATCAGCTTGTTGGCGACGTAGTAATCCTCGGTCAGCAACTGGCCTGAGAGATAAAATGCTACGGCACCGGGACCATGTTCAGCGACGACCTTCTGAAATCCCTCGGCGACGTGATCCAGCGCATCGCTCCAGGCAACCTGCACCATCTCGCCGTCGTCACCGCGCATCATCGGATACAGCAGGCGCTCGCCGAGGCTCAGTGTTTCACCGAGCGCCGATCCTTTCGAACAGAGCCGACCGAGATTGGCGGGATGCGCGGGATCGCCCGCAATCGCTGCGCCACCGTTGCCGTCCGGCGTCGCCAGTACGCCGCAACCGACACCGCAGTAAGGGCATGTGGTGCGCGTGGCGTGCAGATGCGGATCGATCGCATTCATCACGCCGCCTCCGCGCGGACCGCGAGCGCGCGACCGAACATCATCTCGGCGCGGATATCGGAAATATCAGCGCCGCTGCGGATCAGTTCGAGATACCACAGCGCATCCTGCGTATCGCCGACCAACACCGCGCCAGTGAGCGCGCCACCCGCAATCACCAGCTTCTTATAGGTGCCGCGGCGGACATCGTTGAGCAGCAGTGTTTCGCTACCTTCGGCCGCCATGAAATCTCCAGCGGAGAAAACGCTGACCCCGGAGACCTTGAGATTGGTAGAGAGCACGCTGCCCGCATAGGCAGCATCCTTGCCCGCGAGATGGCGCGCCAACACCCGGGCCTGTTCGTAAGCGGGCTCGACGAGCCCATAGCAGGTGCCGCGATGCTCGGCGCATTCGCCGAGTGCAAAGACGTCGTCGGTGCCGGTTGCCATCTGGTCGTTGACGACAATGCCGCGATTGACGGCGATGCCTGCATCCCTGGCCAGCGATGTGTTGGGCCGGATGCCGGCGGCAAAGATCACCGCATCGGCCTCGAGCGTACGGCCATCGGCGAGCTCGACGCTCTCGACGCAATCGCTGCCATGGATGCGCGCCGTATTGGCGTTGAGCAAAATCCGGACGCCCTTGCGCTCGACCAGCGTTTTCAGAAGGTTCGCTGCGGGTGCATCGAGCTGGCGTTCCATCAGCCGGTCCATCAAATGGATCAGCGTGACGTCAGCGCCCGCCTTGGCGAGACCATAGGCAGCTTCGAGGCCCAGCAGGCCGCCACCGACCACGACGACGCGCTTCTTCTGCGCGGCGAGTTCGAGCAGCAGGTCCACATCGCGGCTGTCGCGGAACACATGCACGCCCTTGAGATCACCACCCGGCACCGGCAGCCGCAATGCAGACGAACCGGTGGCGATGACCAGTTTTGAGAACGGGACATGCTTGTCGGTCGATGTGGTGACCTGACGCGCGGCCATATCGATGGCGGTCGCCGTGGCGCCGTATTTCAGCGTGACGCCGCGGTCGCGCCACCAGGCGGCGGGCTTCAGTTCGATTTCCTGGGATGTTGCCTCACCGGCCAGCACCGACGACAACAATACGCGATTATAGGCGAGCCGCGGTTCGTCTCCGATGATGGCAATGGCGTATCGACCAAGCGCGCATTTCGCCAGCTCGTCCACGAGCCGAGCCGCTGCCATTCCGTTACCAATGATGACCAGCGGCTCGCTCACGTCATATCCTTACTCGGCCGCCTGTGCAGTGCCGTAGGCTTCAGAAATCATGTAGCCGGACAGCGTGCCATAGGCCGCGGTCCAGGCTGCTGCGAGTTCGGGCGTCCAGGCATCGCCGAGGCCCTTCTCCAAGGTCCACAGCAGCGCACCGCCAACGATCGGATAGTGCTCAGCCTTCACGCCATAGGCCACGTGCTGCTTGGCGAGCGCGCTCGCTGCAGGCAATACGGTTTCGAGGCGCGTCAGGCCGGTAACGACGACGCCAAGCGTCGCCATCAATTTGCGCCCCTGCTCCTTCATGTCGCCGCGAAACATCGGCTTCACTTGCGGGGCAATCTCGAAGAGACGGCCGTAGAACAATTCCGCAGCCACTTCGGAAATCGGCGCGACTTTCTTGAAACTATCCTGAACCAGAGTGACGTCGGACGCATTCATGCTAACTCTCCTTGCGTTGGAAGGTGAGCTTGTGTGTCGCGCCGCGTGAGCAAATGTTCAGCGCGCGAAAAAATGCGATGTGATTCTAATGATAGGCCGCCGAAATCATGCGCGCCGCGAGGAAATTGTAAACCTTGTGCCACGAGGCTTCGACCTCGGGTGTCCACCGCTCGCCAAGCCCCTGCTCCAGACTCCAGAACAGTGCCTCGCCGACAGACTCGTAATGCGCGGCCTCTACGCCATAATGCACATGGTCTTTCGCGAGCTTGCCGATCACCGACAATAGACCTGTGATATTGTCGAGGCTGCCGACGATCACCGCAAGCGTTGCGATGAACTTGTGCTTCAGCTGCGCCATGTCGCCGCGAAACAGCGGGCGCGTTTCCGGCACTGTCTCGAACAGCCGGGCATAGAACAGATCCACCATGACCGAGGAGTTCGGCCACATCTGATCGAATGAGGATTGCACGCGCATGACTTCCTCGCGCGTCAGGCCTATCGAGCGACTCATGATCTGAAGTTATCCGAAATGCACCCACCGCATTCATTCGGTTTACCCTCGGAAGTCAAGACGTAATAGGACGCTTACGCGGCTTCGACGAACTTGTGGCGCTCATACAGGAATTCGAGCACCCGCTTGCGGCAGTCGAGATAGACCGGGTTACTCGCCAGTTCGAGACGCTGGCGCGGCCGCGGCAGTGGCACGTCGAGGACTTCGCCGATGGTCGCTGATGGCCCGTTGGTCATCATCACGATGCGGTCCGACAGCAGTACGGCTTCGTCCACGTCATGGGTGATCATGACAATGGTATTGCCGAGCTTCTGATGCAGTGCCATGACCGAGTCCTGCAAATGGGCGCGGGTCAGTGCGTCGAGCGCACCGAACGGTTCGTCGAGCAGCAGCACCTTCGGCTCCATCGCCAGCGCACGGGCAATACCGACGCGCTGCTTCATGCCGCCGGAGATTTCCGAGGGGCGCTTGTCCTTGGCATGCGTCATCTGCACGAGGTTGAGATTGTGCATCGTCCATTCGTCGCGCTCGGCACGGGACTTGGTCTTGGCAAACACCTTGTCCACGCCAAGACGGACGTTCTGATAGACCGTGAGCCACGGCAGCAGACTGTGGTTCTGGAACACGACGGCGCGATCGGGGCCGGGCGAATTGACTTCGCGATCCTCGAGGATCACGCCGCCGATCGTTGCACGTGTCAGGCCGGCGATGATGTTGAGCATCGTCGACTTGCCGCAGCCGGAATGGCCGATAATGGAGACGTATTCACCCTTGCCGAGGTTGAGGTTGATGTCCTTCAACACCTCCGACGAGACCTTGCCGCGGGTGAAGACCTTGTCGACGTGGTCGAGCTTCAGATATGGCGTCATGGTATCTCTCCTTAGCTGACCAACTTAGCTGACAGACGTGCCGTGGGTGACGAGCTTGCCGAGCCCGGCGATCATGCGATCGAGCACGAAGCCGATGATACCGACATAGAACAGCGCCAGAATGATCTCGCTGATATGTGAGGAATTCCAGGCGTCCCAGATAAAGAAGCCGATGCCGACGCCGCCGATCAGCATCTCAGCCGCGATGATAGCGAGCCACGACAGGCCGATGCCAATGCGCAGACCGGTGAAGATGTAAGGCGCTGCGGATGGCAGCATGACTTTCCAGAAAAACTCTAGCGGATTGAGCTGCACGACAGCGGCGACGTTGCGATAGTCCTGCGGAATATTCCGGATACCGACAGCCGTGTTGATGATGATCGGCCAGATCGAGGTGATGAAGATCACGAAGATCGCCGAAGGCTCACCATCACGAAAGGCCGCAAGCGACAGTGGCAGCCAGGCCAGCGGCGGAATGGTACGCAGCACCTGGAAGATGGGGTCGAGGCCACGCATCGCCCAGACCGACTGACCGACCAACGTGCCCAGCGCAATGCCGGCAACGGCGGCAAACGAATAGCCGAGCGCGACGCGCTTGAGGCTGGCGTAGAGATGCCAGAACAGACCTTTGTCGATGCCGCCGCGATCGAAGAACGGATCGAAAATCAGCTCCTTGGTGTCCTGATAGACCCTGGATGGCGGCGGCAGGGTCGACCCTGCACGCCGGCACACCAACTCCCAGAACACCATCAGCAGTGCGAAGACGATGAGCGGCGGAATAATGCGCGCTGCAGCATCCTTGGTTGCCTTGATGTACTTGTCGTAGTTCGGCGCCTGCTTGGGAGCCAGTGCGACGCTGGCCACCGGCGGCTTCGCCAGTGCCGTTGCCGGCTCGGTCTTGATAACTTGCATGTTCATCGCACTGATCTCCGTCATTTCAGACTTGCCTGCACGGGTCCGAGATCGAGGTCTCAGACTTCGACGCGCTTGATGGCGAGCGATTTCAGATAGGCGGCAGGGCTTTCAGGATCGAACACCTTGCCATCGAAGAAGGTCTCCTTGCCGCGTGACGTGGACGTCGGGATATCCGATGCGGCAACGCCGATCTCCTTTGCGGCATCCTTCCAGAGATCTTCGCGGTTGACCTTCGCGATCAGCGCCTTGGCATCGTAACCGGCTTCATATTTGCCCCAGCGAATGTCTTCGGTGATGAACCAGAGATCGTGGCTCTGATACGGGTAGGAGGCGTTGTCCTTCCAGAATCGCATCTGATGCGGGCTGTTGTCGACAACGCGGCCGGTGCCGTAGTCGAACTTCCCCTTCATACGATCGGTAACGTCCTCCACCGGCACATTGATCCACTGGCGCTTGGCGCAGATCGCCGCGGTCTCTTCGCGGTTCTCCGGCTTCTCGCACCACTGCTGGGCTTCCATGACGGCCATCAACAGTGCCTTGGCAGCCTTCGGATACTTGTCGACAAACGCAGCGCGCATGCCAAACGACTTCTCCGGATGTTTGTCCCAGAGCTCGCCGGTAGTGAGTGCGGTGTAGCCGATCTTCTGGTGAATGAGCTGCAGATTCCACGGCTCGCAGACGCAGAACGCGTCCATGGTGCCGACCTTCATGTTGGCCACCATCTGCGCCGGAGGCACCACGATGGTTTCGATGTCCTTGTCGGGATCGATGCCGCCGGCGGCGAGCCAGTAGCGGATCCAGAGATCGTGGGTGCACCCGGGAAGGTCATGGCGGCCTTCACCGACTTGCCGGTCGCCTTCTTCTTCTCCAGCGCGACCTTGAAGGGAACGGTGTCGAGGCCGACCTTGAGATCCTCGTACTCCTTGCCGACAGAGATGCACTGGCCGTTCAGATTGAGGCGCGCGAGAATGTACATGGGCGTCGGCACGTTGTTCTGCGTGACCTTGCCTGCCGAAATCAGGTACGGCATCGGCGTCAGGATATGTGCGCCATCGATGCCATTGCCTTCGGAGCCGAGCACGAGGTTATCGCGCGTGGTGCCCCACGAGGCCTGCTTCAGGACTTCGGTATCCGGCACGCCGTACTTGGCGAAAATGCCCTTTTCCTTGGCGACGAACAGCGGCGACGCGTCCGTCAGTGCAATGAAGCCCAGCTTGGCGCCCTTCACTTCGGGGCCAGCGCCCTGCGCGAAGGCACCGGCGGGGAAGTTGAGCTTGGCGGCCGCGAGCAAGGCAGCGGTTCCCGCGCCGGCTTTGAGAAGCTGACGGCGACTGATCTTACGGCCTGGCTTGTTGGTCTCTGACTTCGTCATGTGCTGATGTCGTCCTTTCGCGCCTCGGATCGCCTGCATCGTCATCGGCCCCTCGTCACTGCGCACCTCGGTCGAAGGCGTACGGACATAGCGGCGCGTCTGGGGGAGGCCCCATGATGGCAATGCTGGCTGGTGATTGATGGTGACGGCTACAATGGCGTCGCTAAGAACTATTCAAAGTTCGTGCCAATCGCTGCCAGATGGAAATTTCGATCAATTGCAGCCACTTACCTAAAGGCAGCGGAGCCAGCACCGAGAACCACGCGCATCGAAAATTTGCGGGACGCTTATTTATTGTGCGACGCACGCGGAATAGGCAGTGACTTACGAGGTACTATTTTGCTGACTTCGCAGGCGTGCCGGCCGGCGGATCGGTGCTATCAACCGGCTCCAATTTCTTGCGAGCGGACCGCCTCATGCCGACCATTCCGGTGATCACCGACCCCGCCCTCGCGTCGCTGCAAAAGGCGCTGAGCACCCTGAAAGCTGCCGCCGTGGTATCCGCCGCGGCGATCCTATCTCAGGGCAAAAGCGATCTCGAAGCGAATGCGGCAGCCGCGCTCGGTCATTTCGAGGATGTCTCGCGGCAACTTCATATATTCCGAAAGAGTGCCCTTGAAGACGCGCTGACTCCGGCCAAAGACAACGCCGTCACCGTGAATGTCGATATCGACGCACTCGATCGTGTCGTCCACGATGTCGATCACCAGATCGCACAGACCAAAGACGCACTCCACGCCGTCGTCGAAAGCTCCGAGCGCAACGGGCTTGAGGCCTTTGCCGAGCGCATCGGCGAACTCGGCCGTGCGCTGTTAGCCATGGTCACCCTCATCGCGCCATCGGCCGCGCATGGCGACACACCGTTCCTGTTCGATCAGTTCTTCCTGGAGTCGCTGCAGGAACTCTCGCAACGCGACTGGAGCGCGACCTGACCGCAGATCACAGATGGCCGGGATCGCTTACGCCCCGGCCTTTTCCGGCATCATGGGCTGCGGCACCGTGCCCTCGCCCGGCTTCATCCGGAAATTATAGGTCATCAGATGCCACGGCCCCGTGGCAGGCTGACCATCGGGCATGAAGGCATCGTTGCGTTTCTCGACAGTGGCGATCAGATCGTCCTTCACGCCGAACACGACATCGGAGTCGAGATATTCGTCGCCCTCGATGAAGACGTGGGTAATCAGCGGTTCATAGCCGGGCGCCGCGACGAGAAAGTGCACATGCGCCGGACGCATCGGATGACGCCCCGTCTTCAGCACGAGATCTCCGGCCGGACCATCGGTCGGGATCGGATAGCTGCATGGCAGAATGGTGCGAAAAAACAGCCGGCCATCGCTGTCGGTGATGAAGCGCGCCCGCGACGACGGGCCCTGCGTGGCATAGCTGGCCTTCTGCGAGTCGTAGAAGCCATCATCATCGGCATGCCAAACATCAACCGGCACGCCGGCCAGCGGCTTGCCGTCGAGATCGGTAACGCGGCTCTGCACGAACATCCGCTCACCCGTGAGGCCCGGAGAGATATCGGCGCCATGCACCATCACCGGATGCTCGCCGACATAGAACGGTCCGAGCACCGTCGTCTGTGTGGCCCCCTCACGCTCCCTGTGATTGACGGCGTCGACCAGCATCGAGACACCCAGCACGTCAGAGAGCAAGATGAACTCCTGCCGGATCGGCGTGCATTTCTGGCCCGTGCGGGTCAGGAAATCGATCGCCACTTCCCATTCACCGAAGGTGAGATCGGTCTTGCGCACATAATCGTGCAATGACTTCACAAGTTCTTGCAGCAGGAATTTCGTGCGCGGATCGGACGTCTTGTCGAAGCTCTGGATGACGGCCGCAGTGAGTTCAGTGTCATTGAATTGGGTCATAATTCCATCCTGAGCAACGCCAAGCAATTGCAGCTTTAACGATACACGAAACAGAGCTTCGCGTAAGCTCGCGATGCTACAAATACATATGGACGGCGACTGACTTTCATCCATAGAAACGAACCGCGTCCACACATCGGAGTGATGTTGCAATGCCGTCGTCCCAAAGCCTGAGCCCTTCGTCTGCATCACCCGAACAGGTCGGCATGTCGACCGCCGCACTGGCCCGCCTCGAAGCACATCTCAAGCAGCGCTATGTCGATGCCGGCCGCTTTCCCGGCACACGGCTACTGATCTATCGCCGCGGTGAAATCGTGCACAACACGGCGCAGGGCTTTGCCGATGTCGAACGACAGATTCCGGTCAAGAGCGATACGATCTTCCGCATCTATTCGATGACCAAGCCGATCACGACAGTCGCCTTCATGATGCTGGTGGAGGAAGGACGTGTCGCGCTCGATGAACCCGTTCACAAATATATTCCTGAATGGGCAAATCTCGGCGTATTCCAGGCTGGCGTGACGGCACCATTTCTGACGAAGCCACCGGTCCGTCCGATGCAGATCATCGACCTGCTGCGTCACACATCCGGACTCACTTACGGATTCCAGCAGCGCACCAATGTCGATGCCGCCTATCGTGCGCTCAAGATCGGCGAGGTCGAAAAATCCGGTACGCTGACGTCAATGATTTCAGATCTCGCCAAAATCCCCCTGGAGTTCTCGCCAGGCGACGCGTGGAATTATTCGGTCTCGACCGATGTGATCGGCTATCTCGTAGAGAAGATCGCCGGGAAACCATTCGAACAATTTCTACAGGAGCGCATCTTCGATCCGCTCGGCATGACTGATACCGGCTTCTTTGTACCTTCCGACAAGGCGCATCGCTTCGCGGCCTGCTACGCCGCTGATGGCAAGGGTGGCTTCACTTTGCAGGACGATCCCACGACGAGTTCATTCCTGTCCGCACCCTCGATGATTTCCGGCGGCGGCGGCTTGTGCTCGACGACGTCAGACTATCTCACCTTCTGCCGCGCACTGCTCAATGGCGGCGTGCTTGGCAACGTGCGCTTGCTGTCCCCAAAGACCCTCGCATTGATGACCAGCAACCACCTGCCCGGCGGCCGCGATCTCACCGAAATGTCAAAGTCGATGTTCAGTGAAGCAAGCTATGCCGGCATCGGCTTCGGACTCGGATTTTCGGTGACGATGAATCCGGCCAAGACCATGATCCCCGGCAGCGCCGGTGAGTATGCGTGGGGTGGCGCGGCAAGCACGGCATTCCTGATAGATCCGGCCGAACAGCTGATCGCAATCTTCATGACGCAGCTGTTGCCATCGAGCGCCTATCCGATCCGGCGCGAGCTGCGCACCATGCTCTACTCCGCGATTACCGACAGCAATGTTTAGTAACGAACGACATGATCAATATTGCACAGTCGGCGCATACCACCGGGCCCCCAGTGGCATTCACCACATCGAGCACGAATCAAACGAAATTCTCTCCCAGTGAGAATTTGGAATGAAACTTCCGGTGCGCATCGAACGTAGCAACAACCACCCACGGAATTGTGATATCATGCCGGTGCTACACAGGAGATCGTAAAGTGCGAAATTGCAGCTGGAAATCGCATGGAATGCTGCATGCCAGAGATTTGCCGCTTACGAATGCGAACGACTCTCAGTTATCCTGCGTGCGTCAGGCAAGTCACATGTGTATAGCATGATAACCAACTTGTACTTTCGCTTCCGCTGCAAGGCGCGTGTCGATAGAAATTGAGTTGCGGTGTTTGTTGGAAGTTTTGCAGACCATGTGAAGTAGCAACGGAATACCGCAAGGTTTTTTGTACGATTGGATGACCTCGCGATTACGTATCGACCAGTTCAAGTATCGCGACGATTTCAGCCATCCCAATCGTCATGACGATGTGTATAACAGAGATGCCTTTGAAAGTTAGCTTTAAGGGCTCTCGGGCTAAGAAGCTCTAACCAAGAAAATAAAACCAAACTCCCTTATTCAAACAAGCTGAATGGTGACGAATGAAGCAACGTAGCGCCGGCAAACCCGACATTGAGATGGGCAAGAGGATCCGTCTGCGTCGTGTTGAGCAGAAAATTTCGCAGGCGGATTTAGGCGAAAAGCTGGGCGTCAGTTTCCAGCAGGTTCAGAAGTATGAAAAGGGTGTCAATCGCGTGGGCGCTGCGCGTCTTCAGCAGATTGCGACGGCGCTCGATGTGCCGGTCACCTTCTTCTACGATGGCGATGGCAAGAGCCGCGAAGTTGAAAGCCTGCTGTTCCTCGATAGCGCTTTCAGCCTCCGCTTGCTTCGTGCTTACAGCCGCATCAAGAGCCAGACGGTCCAGCGCCAGATGGTCGTCCTGATGGAAGCGATTGCCGACGAAGAGAAGTAATCGTCGCGTGGCCGCCGGAGCGACGCGGCCGCCGATCAGCTCGATTTCAATCCCCCCCAACGCGAAAGAGCTCGCCGTAACCGCGGCGAGGTTTTGCGCGTCTTCACCTAGCGGTGGCACGGTGTTTGCTGGAATATTCGCGAACCTCAGGGGGAGCGAACCATGTCTACAGCAACGATTACCGCTATCGAGCCAGTCCGAAAGCCTCTCTATCAGTCGCTCTTCGTGCAGGTGCTCGTCGCCCTGCTGCTCGGCATCGTTCTTGGCATCGCCGCACCGGACTTCGCGGTCGGCCTGAAGGTCTTCAGCGACGCGTTCCTCAAACTCATCTCAATGATTGTGGCCCCCATCGTGTTCTGTGTGGTGGTGCATGGCATTGCGGGCGCCGGCGACCTCAAGAAGGTTGGCAGGGTTGGCGTCAAGGCGCTGATCTATTTCGAGGCCATGACCACGCTGGCGCTCATTGTTGGCCTGGTGCTGGCCTATCTGTTCGGCCCGGGCCACGGCATGAACATCAATCCGGCCTCGCTCGACGGCAAGGCCCTCACGACGGTCGCCGACAACGCTCACAAGCTGCAGGGCGGCGGCATCGGCAGCTTCCTGCTCAACATCATTCCGACCACCTCGTTCGACGCGCTGGCGCGCAATGACGTCCTGCAGGTGCTGTTCTTCGCCATCCTGTTCGGTACCAGCCTGGCGCTGGTCGGCGGCGAGAAAGGCGAACGCATCTCCAGTTTCATCGATGCCGTGTCGACCGTTCTGTTCCGCGCCATGGGATTGATCGTGCGCCTCGCTCCGATCGGTGTGCTCGGCGCCGTCGCCTATACCGTCGGACGGTATGGCGTCGGATCGCTGAAGCAACTCGTCTCGCTGGTGGTGCTGTTCTATGTCTCGGTGGCGATCTTCGTCTTCGCCATACTCGGCGGCGTGATGACGCTGGCCGGGCTGAACATCGTCAAATTCCTGAACTATCTGCGCGAGGAGCTCACCATCGTGCTCGCCACCGCGTCATCGGATGCGGTGCTGCCCCAGATCATGCGCAAACTCGAACGGCTCGGCGTCAAGGACAATGTGGTCGGCCTCGTGATCCCGACCGGATACTCGTTCAATCTCGACGCGTTCTCGATCTATCTGACGCTGGCCGTGGTGTTCATCGCGCAGGCCACGAATACACCCCTGTCCTTCGGCGACCTCATGCTGGTGCTGGGCGTCTCGCTGGTGACGTCGAAGGGCGCCCACGGCGTACCAGGCTCGGCGATCGTGATCCTTGCCGCGACGCTGAATGCCGTGCCCAGCATTCCCGCCATCGGCCTCGTGCTGGTGCTGTCGGTCGACTGGTTCATCGGCATGGCCCGCGCGCTCGGCAACCTGATCGGCAACTGCGTTGCCACCGTCGTGGTCGGCGCATGGGAAGGCGATCTCGACCATGCCAAGGCGAAGCGCGTGTTGGATGGCGAAGAGCTTGTGGATGTGACGGCGGGCTGATTGCCGTCGAGACAAAAAAGAAGCGGCCCGAAGGCCGCTTCTCTATGTCAGGACGAATGCTTCAACCTTACGCCGGCGTCAGGATCGCGCGGCCGACCAGCTTGCCGTCCTTCAGGTCGTTCAGCGCGGCATTGGCCTTTGCGAGCGGCATCGGGCTCGTCGGGATCGGCTGCACCTTCTTGGTGCGCACCAGCTCCAGCAGTTCCTTGGTCTCGCGGAGATTGCCGACATAGCTGCCCTGGATGGTGAGCGCCTTCATGGCGATCAGCGGCAGCGCCCAGGTGGCGCCACCACCGAACAGGCCGACCATGATCAGCTTGCCGCCCTTGGAGAGCACGTCGAAGCCGAGCTGCGTCGTCTGCGCGTTGCCGACGAGGTCGATCACCGACAGGATCGGCTGCCCCGCCGCCTGCGCGAGCTGCGCCAGCGCGTCGGGCGCATTGCCGTCCACGGCTGCAAGCGCGCCTGCCTTGATGGCCGCTTCGCGCTTCTTCGCGTCGATGTCGACGACGATCGCACCCTTGCCTCCCATCGCCTTGAGCAGGCTCAGCGCCATCAGGCCGAGGCCACCAGCGCCGAAGATCACGATCGGATTGCCGAGATCGCTCTCGATCTTCTTCAGCGCGCTATAGGTGGTGACGCCCGAGCAGGCGTAAGGCGCAGCGATGACCGGATCCATGCCCTTGAGGTCGATCAGATAGCGCGGATGCGGCACCATGAGGTGATCGGAGTAACCGCCGTCGCAATGCACGCCGAGGCAGCGCGGCGCGAGGCAGAGATTTTCATCGCCAGCGAGACAGACCGCGCATTTGCCGCAGCCGATCCACGGATAGGCCAGTGCGATATCGCCAATCTTGACGCCGCCGGCTTCCTGCGGCGCGTCCGGACCGAAGGCAATGACTTCGCCGACGGTCTCGTGACCCATGGTGCGCGGCAGCGTGATGCCGCGATCCTTCAGCGACAGCTTCTTGCGGCCGTGGCCGAGTTCATAACCGCCTTCCCAGATGTGCAGGTCGCTATGGCAGACGCCGGCGGCCTTCACGCGGATCAGCACCTGCGTGCCGGTCGGCTGCGGGGTCTGCTCGTCGATCTCGCCGAGCGGTTCGTTGAATTCGAGAACCTTGAAGCTCTTCATTGTGTTTTCTCTCCCGGTTGAAGTTTCTTGTTATCCGCAGATGGGTAGAGCCAACGGGTCGCGCGAAGCGCGCCCGATGATAAACTCCGCGAAACCCATCGCATAGAACCCGATCATGATGGGTTTCGCGAAGACGCTCCACCCATCCTGCAGGTTCTCAGCCATGCGTTGCGCTTGCGCTCCTGATCGCTTCCCACACCTTGACGGGCGACAACGGCGTATTGAGCTGCGTGATGCCCAGCGGCTGCAGCGCATCCAGCACGCCATTGACGATGCAGGGCGGACCACCGATCGCGCCGGATTCGCCGCAGCCCTTTGAGCCGATCGGATTGGTGACGCAGGGTGCCGAGCCATCCAATGTCACTGACAGGAGCGGCAAGTCACCCGCGCGCGGAATGCAGTAGTCCTGATAGCTCGCGGTGATGAGCTGGCCGTCCTCGTCGTAGTGAACGTTCTCGAACAGCGCCTGGCCGATGCCCTGCGCGACGCCGCCATGGATCTGGCCGGTCACCAGCATCGGATTCACCGCCACGCCGACATCGTCGACCGTGGTGTAGCGAACGACATTGGTGATGCCGGTCTCCGGATCGATCTCGACCTCGCAGATATGCGTTCCGTTCGGCCAGGTCGGGCCATCCGCCACGCCGGTGGACTCGACGCTGAGCTGTTCGCCGTCCTCGGCCTTCGCGATCTCGAACAGGCCAACGCGCTTGTCGGTCCCGACGACGGTGAGGAAACCTGCGGAATATTCGATGTCCTCAACCGAGGCTTCGAGCATGTTGGCCGCCTTCTCGCGCGCCTTGGCGATCATGTCGGCGGCCGACACCACCGCCGCGGTGCCGCCGACGAACAGCGAACGCGAACCGACGCTGCCCATGCCGACGATCACATCGGTATCGCCCTGGATCACATCGATCTTGTCGATACCAATGCCAAGGGCTTCAGAGACGAGCTGCGAATAGGCGGTCTGCAAGCCCTGCCCCATCGCCATGGTGCCGGAATGCAGGATGACGCGGCCATTGGCCGTGGCGCGCAGACTGACCTTCTCGGTAGTGCCCGGGCCACCAGTCCATTCGATATAGCTGGTCAGGCCGCGGCCGTAGAGAAGGCCTTTCTTCTTCGCCGCTTTCTTGCGGGCGGCGAAGCCGTCCCAGTCCGACAGTTCGGTGGCGCGGTCGAGCATGTGCGCGAAGGCGCCGCTGTCATAGGTCTGGCCGACGGCGTTCTTGTAGGGAAACTGCGTCGGCTTGATGTAGTTCACCTTGCGGATGGCGCGCGGATCCATGCCCATCTGCCGTGCGGCAGCATCCATCAGACGCTCGATGATGAACACGGCTTCCGGCCTGCCGGCGCCGCGATAAGCACCGACCGGTGCCGTATGCGTGATGACGGCCTTGATGTCGTAATGCACGTTCTGCAGGTCGTAGACACCGGTCTGCACGAACGGCCCCAGCACCAGCGGAATGATGACAGCGGTGGCCGACATATAGGCGCCGGTGCCGCCGAGCGAACGCACGCGATAGGCCAGGATGCGCCCCTTGGCGTCGAGCGCCAGCTCTGCCGTCGAGGTCAGATCTCGGCCATGCGTCCCGCCGACGAATTCGTCGGTGCGATCGCCGCGCCAGCGGATCGTCTTGTTCAGCTTCACGGCCACATAGGCGACGATGCCGTCTTCGGGATACAGGCTCGTCTTCTGGCCGAAACCGCCGCCGATATCGCCCACCACCACGCGGATCGATTCCTTCGGACGCTTGAGCACCGCATCGGCAAGAATATCGCGCGTCGATGCCGGGGTCTGCGACTGTACGTACAGTGTCAGCTTGCCGGACTTCTTGTCGACTTCAGCGATAGTCGAGCGCGGCTCCATGGCCGATGGCACGAGACGCTGGCTCACGATGTCCAGCGACACCGTATGTTTGGCAGCGGCAAAAGCAGCCTCCACCTTGGCAGGATCGCCATAGCTGGTGGCTGCAACGATATTGTCCGGCGCTTCCGGCCAGACCACCGCCGCACCGGGCTTCATCGCCTCGACGGGATCGACCACCGCAGGCAGGACGTCATAGCTGATGTCGATCGCCTCGGCCGCGAGCTGGGCAGCGGCGCGCGACGTGGCGACAATCGCCGCCACTGCTTCGCCAGCGAACCGCACCACCTCATGCGCGAGCAGCCGGCGCGGCGGGAAGGTCGCTGCCGAGCCGTCAGAACGCTTGAAGATCGGCAGCGTCGGCAGCGTGCCGACATCGTCGGCCACGAGATCCGCGCCGGTGTAGATCGCCTCGACACCGGGCATCGCCTTGGCGGCGGTGACGTCGATGGCGGTGATCTTCGCATGGGCATGCGGCGAACGCAGCAAATGCAGCCAAAGCGCGCCGTCTTCCGGCTTGTCGTCGATGAATTTGCCCTGCCCGGTGAGAAGTCTTTGATCTTCGAGACGCTTGGGAGAAAGACCCGCGCCGAAGCGCATATTGCCGGGCAGAATGTTCATCAGACGTCCTTCAAGTGCAAACTGGCTGGAACCGTTCTAGCCCAGAAATACCGCGTGAGCCAACAGGCCCGCCGCACAGGGCTCAGCGACGGAATGCGCATGCCGGGGCTGCCGGTTTGCGCATTCTGCTGCCGACAAACCGATCAGCTCACATTCTGCAAAACAGCCTCGATCACCTTGCGCTCGTCCGGCGTCAGCGCCGGTTGCGGGGCCACGGGATCGCCGACCTCATAGCCCTGGATCGCGAGGCCCGTCTTGATGCAGGCCGCCAGATTATAGCGCGCAAAGGCCTCGTTGAGCCGCCACATCCGCCGCTGCAACGCCATGGCTTCGTCCCAGCGCTGCGCCTTGCAGAGATTGTAAAGCTCGACGCTCTGCTTCGGCACGACGCAGGCCGGGCCCGCCATCCAGCCCACGCCGCCGATCAGCATGACGGCTGACGGAATATGCGCCGAGGCGGCAAACACTTTCAGTTTGTCGCCGCAGCGGTTGATGATCGACAGCAGCCGGCCGGTATTGGTGGAGGCATCCTTGATATACTGGATGCGCGGATGCTCGGCGAGCCGCGCCACAACATCGAGCGTCAGATCCGAACGCTGGAATTGCGGATTGGTGTAGATCACCACCGGAATATCGACGGCATCCGCGATGGCGCGGAAATAGGATTCGATCTGCGCATCCTTGAGCGGGAAATACGCTTCGAGAATGGCCAGGATGCCGTCGGCACCAAGCTTCTGATACGACTTCGCCTGCGCCACCGCATCCACCGTCGAGGTCGAGGCCACACCCGCCACCACCGGCACGCGCCCGCCTGCCGCATCGATGGTGGTCTGCACCACCGTCTTGCGCTGCTCGCGGTTGAGATAGGCGAATTCGCCGGTCGAGCCGAGCGGCGTCAGGCCATGCACGCCCGCGCTGATGAGATCGCCGCACAGGCGGCCCAGCACATCGGTGCGGATACGCCCCTCGGCATCGGCCGGCGAGACCAGATAGGGAAACACGCCGTGGAAATCTGCCATCGCATCAGGCTTTCGGCTGGAAATTCTCGATCACGCGCAGCAGCACCCGCGCACCGACTTCAACATCGGCATCGTCGACATGCTCGGCGGGATTATGGCTGATGCCGCCGCGACACCGCACGAACAGCATCGCCACATCGGCAATATCGGTCATCGCCATGCCATCATGGCCAGCGCCGCTCGGCAGTTCGAACGCGCGATAGCCTTCGGCCGTAATTGCATCGGCGATCTGCTTCTGCAGCCAGGGCGCACAAGGCACCGTGCGGTTCTCATGGGTGATGTTGATCTGCAGATCGAGCTTGCGCTGTTTGGCGATGGACTCGATCTCGCGCACCAAGTCGGTGATGGCGAGCTTGCGATAGGAATCCTTCGGCGACCGGATATCCATGGTGAACGATACCAGCCCGGGAATGACATTGGTCGCCCCCGGCATCGCATTGATATAACCGACGGTGCCGACAAGACCGCCGCGATCCGACTGGCAGAACTCCTCGATCGCCACGATACATTCGGCAGCGCCCACCAATGCATCGCGCCGCATCGCCATCGGCACCGTGCCGGCATGACCGGCCATGCCGTGCAACTCGACTGCAAGACGCGTCGCGCCCGAGATGGCCGTCACGACACCCACCGGAAGCTTCTGCGCTTCGAGTACCGGCCCCTGCTCGATATGCAGTTCGAGATAGGCGAGCAATTCGCCCGGCGCGCGCGCCGCGGCGCCGATGTGATCGGGATCGAGGCCGAAACTGATCATCGCCTCGCGCATCGAGATGCCGGCCTTGTCGCGGGCGCCGAGCACGCTCTCGACAAAAGTCCCGGCCACCGCGCGGCTGCCGAGCAGTGTGGAGGCGAAGCGCACGCCCTCCTCGTCGGCAAAGGCGGCAATCTCGATGGCGAATGGCAGGCGCACGCCACGGCGATTGAGATCGCCGACGCAGGAAATCGCCGTGATGACCCCGAGCGGCCCGTCCCATCGGCCGGCATCGCGCACGGTGTCGTAATGCGAGCCGAGCATCAGGCATGGCAGACCGGGCCGCTCGCCTTCATAGCGTCCGCAGACATTGCCGATCGCATCGACACGCGCCCGCATACCGGCTGCCTGCATCCAGCCGATGATCAGTTCGGCGGCCGCACGATGTTCCGGCGTAAGGAATATTCGCGTGATGTTGCCTGGCACTTCCGAAATCGCAGCCAGCGCGTTGATGCGTTCGACGATCTCGCTGCCGAGCGATTGGCCGGAAGCTCCGACGACTTTCTCTTCCATCGCAATCATGCTTCTTTGTTCAGACCGTAGGCCCGGCCGGGACTTGAACGATTTAGGTCGCAAATACTAGTGCGGCCGGCGTGCCAAGGCGAATCCGCGCCTGGCCTCGCGGAAAACTAGCAGATTTCGACACCCGGACGACAGGAGCCACTGATGGCCAAGCAAGACTCGTCGCGCAGGGATGAGGCCCTTCTCAGGCTTTCTTTCGACGCTGCACGCAAAGCCATGGAGCGCGGCAACCATCCGTTCGGCGCGATCCTGGTCGATGCGCACGGCAAGGTCCTGATGGAGGCCGGTAACGCCTTCATGCCCTCTCATGACGGTACCGCTCATGCAGAGCGGCTGCTGTGCACGGAGGCCTCGATTGCCTATGACGAGACCGAGCTGAAGACCTTCACGCTGTATTCGTCGGCAGAACCCTGCGCCATGTGCGCCGGCGCGATCTATTGGGTCGGCATCGGACGGCTGGTTTACGGGCTCGGTGAAGCAAGGCTCAAGACGATCACCGGCGACCATCCGGAAAATCCCACACTGGATCTGCCTTGCCGCAACGTGTTTGCAGCAGGACAGAAGAGTATCGAGGTCGTCGGCCCCCTGCTGGAGGACGAGGCAGCCGCGCAGCACGAGAATTTCTGGGCACAGCAGGGCTAGATCGTGTCGACCTGAAAATGGCGCCGCAATTCATGCGGCGCCATTTGCGTGTTGATATCAGGCCGGATCAGAACTTGACGGTGATGCCCGAATACAGCGAGTCCTCGCGGCAGGAGCCCGGCGCGAAGGTGGTGCAAGGCAGGCTGGCATTCTCATCCAGGCCGAACTTGTTCCTCCAGAGCCGATAGGCCACCCACACGTCGACATTGTGAGTGTATTTCGGTCCCCAGATCGCCTTGCTGGCGTCGAAGGTCAGACGGATCGGTTCGGCGTTGATCTCCATCTTGGTTGCCGTGCCGATGATCTGGCCGTTTTCCGAACCTTTCGGCCCGTAGAAGCCGGCGCGGCCGCTGATCGCGAAATAGTCCATGCTTGGCGGCAGGAAGCCGAGATCCATGTAGTAGTTGAGTTCAACGGCCCAGGTCGGGTTGAACTGGCGATTGCCATCGATGTTACAGGACACGCCGGGAATCTGGCCGGGCGCACCGGCATAGCCGCACTGGGTGAACGTGCTGCGATTGGCGAATTCGTAATAGAGCAGCGGGTTGACGTTGAAGAAGCCCTTGTAGGGAAGATCGAAGGCAAACTGCAGACCGGTCACGACGTCGCGCTTCGATGCGGAGAAGAACCGGTTTTCAGTGCTGCCATCCGCACCGATGACGAACGACACGTTGCGCAGCGGCCCCATCGAGAAGGCCTTGGTATTGAAGACCTCGTTGAAGCCAATCGTGCTGCGGATGAGCCCGTAGATTTCGGTCGCGCCTTCGCACCCGGTCATCGGACGGAGCGGATCGGCGCATGGATTGGCCGGGCTGTCCTTGCCAGCCTTTTCGAGACCGATGTTGAAGAAGTTGGTACCGTAGGTCCAGACGTCGAAATGCGTAAACGCAAAGACCTGTTTGGTGGTCTTGGCGGTGACGCCGGGATCGACCGCCCCCCACTGATAGGCATAGGTGAAGCGGTTATCGATCAGCAGGAAGAACGGCAGATCCGGTATCGGCTTTGCCTTGACCGGCATGGTCGCCATGTCGGCGGCGCCTGCCGAGCCTGTCGGCACCAGAGCTGTCAGCGACAGCAACGTCGCGGCTGCGATTGCTCGGAAACGATTGGCCATTGGAATTACCCCCACCTGTTGACAATGATTGCGTGCGTCTCGCGCGAGAGTTGTTGCAATCAGTCCGGGGGAGAAGCCTCAACTTTTTCCAGTAGTTGCCATCGATTTCATCAGGGATGCCTAGCGAAATCAGTATTTTATGCTTGAAGCATCGCGTTTTCGGAGCGGTGAAATGGCACCATGCCGGCTCATGCGGGACACGCCCTTAGAGGCTGTAAAGATTGGCATTTCGCGACGTTCTGTCGCAGGCTTTCGAGCGAAGCTCCGACAGTGAATTCACACCCTGATTTCGTGTTTGCAGCGCAAGAAAATCACTGCCCAACTTCTCGACACGCGAGAAAATCCGGATATCGAATTCGTTGCACGTGTACCAGAACTGCAACACTTCGGACCAAGTATACAATGCGAAAGTCGAATAAACGTCGTTCAATCAATGAAAAACCCGATCCTCACATGATCGCATCGACAGGAATCGCCCAAGAAAGCGATCCAGTTCAAAAATAAGGCAGACGCTGGCGCTTATTCGAGATTTACGCTGCATTCCAATCCGGCACACACTTGCCGCAAACATCCTTTTCACGCGTGAGTAGCGAATGTTGGATTCGGGATCGGGACACGCGCGTTCGGGAACAGTGCTTCTGCAGACCATCGGTCTGACCAAGCGCTATGGCAGTTTTCTCGCCAATGACGCCATCGACATCGCGATCCGTCCGCAGGAAATCCACGCGCTGCTCGGCGAGAACGGCGCGGGCAAATCCACGCTGGTCAAAACCATCTACGGCCTGATCCAGCCGACCGAGGGCGAGATGCTCTGGCAGGGCGAGAAGATGGTGCTTGCCGGCCCGCATGACGCACGCGCGCGCGGCATCGGCATGGTGTTCCAGCATTTCTCGCTGTTCGACAATCTGACCGTCGCCGAGAACGTTGCGCTCGGGCTCGACGGCAAGGAATCCTTCAAGGCGATGTCGGCGCGGCTCGAACAGGTGTCGCAGCAATATGGTCTGCCGCTCGATCCGAAGCGCGAGGTCTGGCAGCTCTCCGTCGGTGAGCGCCAGCGCATCGAGATCGTACGCGTGCTGATGCAAAATCCGAAATTCCTGATCCTCGACGAGCCCACCGCCGTGCTGACGCCGCAGGAAGCCGATCAGCTCTTCGTCGTGCTGGAGCGCCTGAAGTCGGAAGGTCGCGCGATCCTTTACATCAGCCACAAGCTCGACGAGGTGAAGCGGCTCTGCGACACCGCGACCATCCTGCGCGGCGGCAAGAAGATCTCGACCTGTCTGCCGCGCGAGGAAACTGCCGCGTCATTGGCGCGCATGATGGTCGGTACCGAGATCAAGCAGGTGAAGGCTGCCGCCAACAGACAAACCACCGTGCCAAGGCTCGTGGTCAACGATCTCAGCCTCACGCCCGACGAACCGCACGGCGTGCATCTGAAGAACATCTCGCTTGAACTCAAGGGCGGCGAAATCCTGGGCATTGCAGGCGTCGCCGGCAACGGACAGGACGAGTTCTTCGCGGCGCTGTCGGGCGAGCGACTGTCCAGGGATCCCGGCACCATTGTCATCGATGGCCACGCCGCCGGGCATCTGTCGATTACTGCACGCCGCAAGCTCGGCGCGGCCTTCGTGCCTGAGGAACGCCTCGGCCACGGCACGGCACCGCGCATGCGGCTGTCGGAGAACGCGCTGCTCACCGGCCATGCCGCATCGGGCATGGTGCACAACGGTTTCATCAATACGGCGGCGACCCTCGCGACCGTTGATCGCGCCACCGAAAGTTTCGATGTCCGCAAGGCCAAGCGCGATCCGGAAGCCGCCAGCCTCTCCGGCGGCAACCTGCAGAAATTCATCGTCGGCCGCGAGATATTGCGCAATCCCATCGTGCTCGTGGTCAGCCAGCCGACATGGGGCGTCGATGCCGGCGCCGCCGCCGTCATCCGTCAGGCGCTGCTTGATCTCGCCGCTGCCGGCGCGGCCATCCTCGTCACCAGTCAGGACCTTGACGAACTCGTGGAAATCGCCGACCGCATCGCCGTGATGTTCCACGGTCATCTGTCTGAGCCACTGATGACGGCAGACGCGGACAGGGAAACGCTGGGCTTGCTGATGGGCGGCAGCGCACTCACGCCAAAGGACGTGCCCGATGCAGTTGGTGCTTGAGAAGCGCGCGGAGCGATCGACGGTCATCGCACTGGTATCGCCGCTCATCGCCATCGGGCTCACCATCGTGACCATGAGCATCCTGTTCGTGATCATCGGCAAGAATCCGATCGCCGCGCTCAACGTCTATTTCATCACGCCGCTCACCGATGCCTATTCGCTGCAGGAGCTCGCGGTGAAAGCCGCGCCGCTGGTCATGATCGCCATCGGCCTCTCACTTTGTTACCTCGCCAATGTCTGGAACATCGGCGCGGAGGGACAATTCCTGGTCGGCGCCGTGGCCGGGAGCTGGCTCGCGGTGAAGACCCATGGCACCGACGCGGGCGCCTGGGTGCTGCCGGCCATGCTGTTGCTCGGCGCTATCGCAGGCGCGCTCTATGCGTTGATCCCGGCGATCTGCAAGGTGCGGTTTGGCGCCAGTGAAATTCTGGTCAGCCTGATGCTGGTCTATGTGGCCGACCTGCTGCTCGACTATCTCGTCCGCGGCCCATGGCGCGATCCCGCCGGCTTCAACTTCCCGACCACGGCCGAATTCGATCCGGTCGCCACCGTGCCCTTGCTGCTCGAGGGCGGGCGGCTGCATCTCGGCACGGTCATCGCGCTCGTGATTGTCGTTGCCGCCGCTGTCCTGCTCGGCCGCACCATCAAGGGCTTTGAAATCCGCGTGGTTGGCGCGGCGCCCCGCGCGGCGCGCTTCGGCGGCTTCTCGTCGAACCAGCTCGTATTGCTGACTTTCGCGATCTCGGGCGCGCTGGCGGGCCTCGCGGGGATCATCGAGGTCGCCGGTCCCGTCGGCCATCTGCAGCCCGGCATTTCGCCCGGCTACGGCTTCACCGCGATCATCGTTGCATTTCTCGGACGGCTCAACCCGGTTGGAATACTAATTGCAGGGCTTTTCCTGGCGCTGACATTTATCGGCGGGGAGCAAGCGCAGATCGCCATGAAGATCCCACTCGATATCACCAAGGTGTTTCAGGGCATCCTGCTGTTCTATGTGCTCGCCTGTGACAGCCTGATCCTGTACCGGATCAGGCTCATTGTGCCGCAGCGAAAGGCCGCCGATGGAGCTGCTTGAGGCCATCATTCTTGCCGTCCTCGCGGCGTCGACACCGCTGCTGCTGGCCGCATCCGGCGAGCTGCTGGTGGAGCGCGCCGGGGTGCTCAATCTCGGCGTCGAAGGCATGATGATCGTCGGCGCCGCCTGCGGCTTTGCCGGCGCGTGGGCAACCGGCTCGACGCTCATTGGAGCGCTGTGCGGAATTTTCGCGGGCATCGCGCTGTCGCTGGTATTCGCGCTGATGGCGCTCGGCCTTGCCGTCAATCAGGTCGCCACCGGTCTCGCGCTCACGATCCTGGGCGTCGGCGTCTCCGGCCTGATCGGCGCCGGCTTCGTCGGCGAGCGCATCGCCACCGCACCACGTCTGTATATTCCCGGCCTGACCACGCTCCCCTTCGTCGGCAAGATCCTGTTCGGTGAAGACGCCTTCGTCTATGTCTCGATCGCACTGATCGTCGCCATCTGGTACTTCCTCTATCGCACCCGTGCCGGACTGATCCTGCGCGCCATCGGCGACAATCACGTCTCGGCGCATGCGCTCGGCTATCCCGTGCTGAAGATACGGACCCTGGCCGTGATGTTCGGCGGTGGCTGCGCAGGTCTGGCCGGCGCCTATCTGCCGCTGGCCTATACGCCGTTCTTCGTGCCGGGCATGACCGCCGGCCGCGGCTGGATCGCGCTGGCGCTGGTGGTGTTCGCTTCATGGCTGCCGGGCCGACTGGTCATCGGCGCCTATCTGTTCGGCGCGGTATCGATCTTGCAACTGCATGCGCAGGGCTGGGGCGTCGGCGTGCCCTCGCAACTGATGTCCGCACTGCCCTATCTCGCAACGGTCGTCGTGCTGGTGCTGATCTCGCGCACCCGCAGCGGCGGCTCCACGGCGCCAGCTGCACTCGGCACCGTGTTCGTACCTGACCGCTAACACATTCGACGACGCACGACAGAACATCTTTCGACAGACAGGAGACGCGTATGAACAGGAAAGCACTTGCAGCGGCCGCCATGCTGCTGGCCACCGGCCTCGGATTGGGTGCAGCCGTCGCTGCCGACAAGCTGAAAGTCGGCTTCGTCTATATCGGTCCCGTCGGCGATTTCGGCTGGACCTATCAGCATGAAGTCGGCCGCCAGATGCTCATCAAGGAATTCGGCGACAAGATCGAGACCACCTATCTCGAAAATGTCAGCGAAGGCCCTGACTCCGAGCGCTCCATCGAACAGCTCGCGCGTGCCGGCAACCAGCTGATCTTCACCACGTCGTTCGGCTATATGGACCCGACGCTGAAGGTCGCCAAGCGCCATCCCAAGGTGATGTTCGAACACGCCACCGGCTTCAAGCGCGACAAGAACATGTCGAGCTATTCCGGCCGCTTCTTCGAGGGCCGCTACATCCAGGGCCAGATCGCCGCCAAGATGTCGAAGAAGGGCGTGCTGGGCTATATCGGTTCATTCCCGATCCCGGAAGTCATCTCCGGCATCAATGCCACCATGCTGGCGGCGCAGAAGATCAATCCGGATATCAAGATCAAGATCATCTGGGTCAACACCTGGTTCGATCCCGGCAAGGAAGCCGATGCCGCCAAGGCGCTGCTCGATCAGGGCGCCGACGTGATCATGCAGCACACGGACTCGCCGGCCGCCATGCAGGTCGCATCCGAACGCGGCGCCCTCGCCTTCGGCCAGGACTCCGACATGATCAAGTTCGGCCCGAAGACGCAGCTCACAGCCGTCACCAACAACTGGGGTCCCTATTACGTGGAACGCGTCAAGGCAGCGCTCGACGGCACCTGGAAGTCGGAAGACACCTGGGCCGGCCTGAAGGAGAAGATGGTCGTGATGGCGCCCTATACCAACATGCCGGACGACGTGAAGAAGATGGCCATGGACACCGAAGCCGCCATCATCGCCGGCACGCTGAAGCCGTTCAAATGCCCGGTGTTGGGTCAGGACGGCAAGGAAGTGGAATGCAAGGGCGGCGACGCGCTGGACCCCGGCCAGGTGCTCGGCATGAACTTCTATGTGAAGGGCATCGACGACAAGATCCCGGGGAAGTAGGCGACTCCGTCATGGCCGGGCTTGTCCCGGCCATGACGACCGAGGGGCTGGTGACAACCACAACAGCTACCCCGTCTGCATCGCCTTCGCCGCAGCACTATGCCGGCGGATCAGATCGCCGACGTCCAGCCCCGGGATCGCGCCGTCGATGACGCGCCACGCACCGCCCACCATCACCCGATCCGCGCGATGCGCACCGCACAGCACCAGCGCCGCCAGGGGATCGCCATGGCCGGAGAAGCGCAGCTCGTCCAGCTTGAACAATGCGAGATCGGCCATCTTGCCGACCGCGATCTCGCCGAGCTCGGGCCGTCCCACACAAGCCGCCGAGCCCTTCGTCGCCCAGCGCAATGCGTCCTTGTGGCTGACACGCCCGACGCCGTAACGCGCCCGCTGTAGCAGAAATGCGGCACGCACTTCCTGAATCAGATTCGATCCGTCATTCGACGCGGAGCCATCGACGCCGAGGCCGATACCGACGCCCGCGTCCTCCATCTCGCAGACCGGGCAGCAGCCGGAGGCCAGCAATTGGTTGCTGCAGGAGCAATGACTGATGGTGGTGCCGGCCTTGCCGAGCCGCAGCATCTCCGCCCCATTGAAATGGATGCCATGGGCCAGCCAGGTGCGCCTGTTCAGCCAGCCGGTTTGTTCCAGATAATCCAGCGGACGACAGCCATAGATCTCCTCGCAATAGCGGTTCTCGTCTTCGGTCTCGCCGAGATGCGTATGCAGGCGGACGTCGAGCTTGTCGGCCAGTGCCGCAGTGCTCGCCATCAGCGATGTCGTGACCGAAAACGGCGAGCACGGCGCGAGCGCGATCTGCACCATGGCGTCCTCGCCGCGCTGATGGAATGTCGCCACCACACGTTCGCTGTCGGCCAGGATCGTGTCTTCGTCCTGCACCACGCTGTCCGGCGGCAATCCGCCGTCCTTCACCGAGCGGTTCATCGATCCCCGCGTCAGCAGCACGCGCATGCCGAGCCGCTGCGCCACCGCCACTTCGATATCGACGGACTGTTCAAGGCCGGCAGGAAACACATAGTGGTGATCCGTGGTCGTGGTGCAGCCCGACAGCAGCAATTCCGCCATCGCCACGCTGACGCCGAGATGGAGATTTTCCGGCGTCAGCCGCGCCCAGACCGGATAGAGCGCCTGCAGCCATGGAAACAGCTCGCGGTCCAGAGCCGCCGGCAAGGCGCGCGTGAGCGTCTGATAGAAATGGTGATGCGTATTGATCAGCCCTGGCAGCACCACATGGGCGCTGGCATCATAGGTCGCGATATCGACCGTCGCGGGCGTACCACCGGCAGGTACCAGTTCGACAATCCGACCGCCCCGAACGACAATGCCGCGCTCGGCGCCCTCGGCGAAAATGCCGAGCGGATCCTTGATCCAGATGGCCTGCGTTTCTGTCATGGCTCGTCTCCTTCGCTCACTGCCCCCGTCTTGCAATTCAGGGACCAGCCACGAATACTTCAATTTGTTCTGCAATTGTCGGCGACTTGGCGTCGGTCTTGCAAGGTTCACAGTGATACTTCAAGGGGTCATTGCCGAGTGAAAGCATAACCGCCCTATGGATTTGAATACGGTCACGTCCGTTGCCCGCCCCACGACGCGGGAACAGCTACCGACATGGAGTGCCGGGGATGCATGGCTCGCCGGGGGCACCTGGCTTTTCTCCGAACCACAGACCCACCTGACGCGGCTGATCGACCTCACCGATCTCAAATGGCCGGCCCTTACCGTCACCAATACTGAATTGCAGATCGCCGCGACCTGCACGGTGGCACAGCTCGACGCGCTGCCCTGTCCGCCCGACTGGATCGCATCGCCCCTGATCAATCAATGTTGCCGTGCTTTCCTTGCTTCTTTCAAGATCTGGAAGACCGCAACAGTCGGCGGCAATCTCTGCATGTCGCTGCCCGCCGGCCCGATGATCGCGCTCACCGCCGCGCTCGACGGTGTCTGCACGATCTGGAAGGCCGATGGCAGCGCAGACACGATCGACGTGGCGGACTTCGTCACCGGCAATCAAACTAACGTGCTGATGCCAGGCGATCTCTTGCGCAGCATTGCCATTCCTCTCGCGGCATTCAGGCGCCGCTCCGCGTTCCGACAAATCTCGCTGACGCCGGTCGGGCGATCTGCCGCACTGCTGATAGGCAGCCTTGATGAGGATGGCCTGCGGCTGACGATCACGGCATCGACAAAACGTCCGATCCGGATTGCGCTGCCAGCGCTGCCGGATGCCGACACGCTCGAGGAAGCGATCCTCGACCAGATTCCTGACAATCTCTATCACGACGACGTTCACGGCAAACCGGCCTGGCGCAAACAGATGACGCTGCGGCTCGCGGAAGCGATCCGCGCCGAGCTGCAGGGCGCCAAGCCATGAGTTTCGAGATCAACGGCCACAGCTTTTCACAGCAGCCGCAAGCCGGCCAATGCCTGCGCACATTCCTGCGCCAGCTCGGCCATTTCGGCGTCAAGAAAGGCTGCGATGCCGGCGACTGCGGCGCCTGCACGGTGCTTCTCGATGGCGAACCGGTACATAGCTGCATCATTCCTGCCTTCCGCGCCGAAGGTCATGCCGTCACCACCATCGAAGGTCTCGCGTCCGAAGGCGGCATCCATCCGATGCAGCAGGCGTTCTTGGACGCGCAGGGATTCCAGTGCGGCTTCTGCACATCCGGCATGATCGTGACCTGCGCCTCGCTCAATCAGGCACAGCGCGCCGATCTCGGAGCGTCATTGAAGGGCAATCTGTGTCGCTGCACAGGCTATCGCACGATCGAGGACGCGCTCGACGGCAAGTCGAATGTGGAAGACGCCGCGCCCGGCACCGCCTTCGGCCGCAGCCTGCCCGCGCCCGCCGGTCCCCAGGTGGTCACGGGCAAAGCGCGCTACACATTCGACGTCGCCATGGACGGCTTGCTGCATATCAAGATGCTGCGCTCGCCGCATCCGCATGCCCGTATTCTCTCGATCGATGCGTCGGCAGCAATTGCGATGACGGGCGTCCATGCAGTGCTGACGCATGCGGATACTCTGACCACGCTGTTCTCGACCGCGCGCCACGAGATCGATGCCATGGACCCCGAGGATACGCGGGTGCTGGACGATACCGTACGCTTCATCGGCCAGAAGGTGGCTGCCGTCGTCGCGGAGAGCGAAGCGATTGCGGAGGCAGCATGTCGTAAGATCGATGTCGTCTATGACATCCTGCCTGCGGTGTTCGATCCCGTCGCCGCCATCGCTCCTGGCGCGCCGCTCATCCATCCCGACAAGACCCCGGTGCATCGCGTCAGCAATGCTATCCGAAACATCGTCGCCGAAACGCATGGCGAATTCGGCGACGTCGCCGCGGCACTGGCGGCGTCCGCCGTCATCTATGAGGGCACCTTCACGACACAGCGCGTGCAGCACGGCCATCTCGAGACCCATGGCGGCATGGCCTGGCTGGATGCAGACGGCATCCTCAATATTCGCTCAAGCACGCAGACGCCATTCCTGACACGCCGTGCGCTGGCTCAATTGTATGACCTTCCCTCCGACAAGGTCCGCGTGTTCTGCGAACGCGTCGGCGGCGGGTTCGGTGGCAAGCAGGAAATGTTCGTCGAGGACATTCTCGCGCTGGCCGCACTCAAGACCGGTCGCCCGGTGAAATGGGAACTGACCCGCGAGGAGCAGTTTATCGCCACATCGACGCGGCATCCAATGCGCGTCACAGTCAAGGCCGGCGCCGATAAATATGGCAAGCTCACCGCGCTGCAGCTCGATGTGCTCTCCAACACCGGCGCCTATGGCAATCACGCCGGCCCGGTGCTGTTTCACGCCTGCGGTGAATCGCTCGGCGTCTATAACTGCGCCAACAAGAAGGTCGATGCAGTCGTCGCTTATACCAATACGGTGCCGGCCGGTGCGTTTCGCGGCTACGGTCTGCCGCAAACGCTGTTCGCGGTGGAAGCCGCCATCGACGATCTCGCCGCGCAGCTCGGCATCAGCCCGTATGATTTCCGCCGCCACAACGTGATCAAGCCCGGCGATCCCATGCTGTCGCCAGCCGGCACGCATTATGACGACGTGAAGATCGGCAGCTATGGCCTTGACCAGTGCCTCGACCTCGTCGAGCGCGCGATGGAGATCCAGACCAAACACGATCTCGATGACGACTGGCTGATCGGCGACGGCATCGCGCTCACCATGATCGATACCGTGCCGCCGCAGGGCCATATCGCCGAAGTCGTCATCGCCAGACGCGACGACGGCGGTTACGATCTCACGGTCGGCACCGCCGAATTCGGCAATGGCACCGCGACGGTGCATCGGCAGATCGCGGCCACGACACTCGGCTGCACGGTCGAGCAGATTCATCTGCACCAGTCGGATACGCGGAACGGCGGCCACGACACCGGCGCCTATGGCAGCGCCGGCACATTCGTCGCCGGCAAAGCCACCCATGACGCCGCGCAAAAGCTGGTGGCGGCTATGAAGGCGGACAGCAATGCACGCAGCGCCACCGGAACGTCAGGCGGCACCCCGCGTTCCGTCGCCTTCAATGTCCAGGGATTTCGCGTCGCGGTGAACAAGGGCACCGGCGCAATCAAGGTTCTCAAGAGCGTGCAGGCTGCGGACGCCGGCGCCGTCGCCAATCCGATGCAGCTCCGCGGCCAGATCGAAGGCGGCGCTGCGCAGTCGCTGGGCGCCACGCTGTATGAGGAGATGGTGATCGACGACCGCGGCCGCGTCGTCAATCCGAAATTCCGCGACTATCATCTGCCGTCATTCGCGGACGTGCCGCGCACCGAAGTATACTTCGCCGACACGCATGATGCGATCGGGCCATTGGGCGCGAAGTCGATGAGCGAAAGCCCCTACAATCCCGTTGCGGCCGCCATGGGCAACGCACTGTTCGACGCGACGGGCATCCGGTTCACGCAGGTGCCGTTCAAGCCGGACAGGATTTTTCCGGAGCTGCGGAAGAAGTTCGGGAAGTAGTCGACATCAGTAAAGGTGTCGTCCCCGCGAAGGCGGGGACCCATAGCCACGGTCAGCGTGATTGAGACGGCAGAGCCACCACGACCTAGCCTTTATCAACCCTCCCGCGTGTATGGGTCCCCGCCTACGCGGGGACGACGCCTGGAGAGCGCAGGGTCCGGTCTGCCTGCTACCCCCGCCCCACCGTGCATTCGATCTGCCCGTGCGGTTCTTCCGTCGGCAGGAAGACGTCGTTGTTGTTGTCGAGTTCGAAGGCCGACAGATTCATCAGGATGAAATGCAGGTTCGGGCACGCCATGCTGATCTCGGAAATCTCGGGAACGGCCGCCAGCGCCTTCTCGCCCATGCGATACAGGCTGTTCTGCACGCTCGGACTATAGGTCGTCGCGAATTCCTTCAGCAGCACATCGAGAATCCTGGCATTGGTCGCCTTGTAGTCCGACGGCACGCCCGACCATTTCCATGACGCGACCATGGACGTCGCGGCGATACGGTCATTGGTCGGCTGGATCGTCGAATACTTGTCGGTGTAGTAGTTCTCCCAGCCGGACTGGGTCGACTTCATGAAGACGAAATTGTCGAGCCCCGAGCTCATGGCCATGCCATCGCGCGTTGCGAACAGTTCGACGAATGGCTTGCCATTGTCGTCGCGCACAAAGCTATGCGGATGCGGCACGCCGTCGATGGACAGCCGGGTCCACTTGGTTTCGTGCGCGGTGATGGTGACCGACGCCGCCTGCGGATAAAGATCGAGATAGCGTTTGGCCAGCACCTGGCAGAACGGTTCGGTCTGCAGGCCCGTATTCTCCCGCGCCGTCACGTTGACGATATTCTTGATCGTGTCGGTGGATGTCGAGGTGGAGTTGTCGGCATCGGTATAGGCACGGCCGAAATCGCCCTCCAGCATCACCTTGAGGCTGAGCTGGCTGACGTCCTGCTTGTCGCCGTCGCGATGGATCCGCATGATGCGGACACGGCCTTTTCCATATCTGTTCTTGATGAGCGGCACGCGCGACCTCCAGTCTGTGTTGGCGACCAGCCTTGTTGACGACCAGGAAACCCCGGTCGCCGGGCAATATATTGAGCAATGCTCACTTTCGAGCAACCTTCGTGCCACCGCTCACCACAGCACCGAGGCGGAATGACGTTCGGCGGCGTCTGGCACGGGGTTTGTATCTGACGATCATATTGCCACGATATTTCATCACCTAAGCAAGGGGCTAGATCAATGACAGTGAGCGTCCATCCCGTCGACGAAATGCTGCCGACGCCGCGCCTGCTCGCGCTCGGCCTGCAGCACGTTCTGGTCATGTATGCCGGTGCCGTGGCGGTGCCGCTCATTATCGGCCGCGCCCTGAAGCTGCCACCTCAGGACGTCGCCTTCCTGATCTCCGCCGACCTGTTCGCCTGCGGCCTTGCGACTTTGGTCCAGTGTATCGGCTTTCCCGGCGTCGGCATCCGCCTGCCGGTCATGATGGGCGTCACCTTCGCCTCGGTCGGCCCGATGCTGTCCATGGCCGCCGCCCCGGATATCGGCCTGCTCGGTATCTATGGCTCGGTCATCGCTGCCGGAATCTTCGGCATCATTGTCGCGCCTTTCATCAGCCGGCTGCTGCCGCTGTTTCCCCCCGTGGTCACCGGCACCATCATCATGGTGATCGGCATCTCCCTGATGCGCGTTGGCATCAACTGGGCGGGTGGCGGACTACCCATGTTCACCAAGATGATCGACGGCGTTCCGCATACATTTCCCAATCCCGCCTATGGCCAGTTGCAGGGCCTCGGCATCGCGCTGTTCGTGCTTGTCGTGATCCTCGCTCTCATCAAATGGGGCACCGGCTTTCTGGCCAATGTCTCGGTGCTCCTCGGCATCGTCGCCGGCGCCATCCTCGCCAGCCTGCTCGGGGTGATGCATTTCGACAAGGTCGGCACCGCCGGCTGGGTCGATATCGTGCTGCCGTTCCATTTCGGCATGCCGCAATTCCATCTCGTCCCGATCGTCACCATGTGTATCGTGATGATCGTGGTGATGATCGAGTCGCTCGGCATGTTCCTGGCGCTCGGCGAGATGACCGACCGGAAAGTCGACAGGGACGCACTGACCAAGGGCCTGCGCGCCGACGGCGTCGGCACGTTGCTCGGCGGCATCTTCAACACCTTTCCCTATACGTCGTTCTCGCAGAATGTCGGCCTTGTCGGCGTCACAGGCGTGCGCTCGCGCTGGGTGACCATTGCCGGCGGCGGCATCATGCTGGTGCTCGGCCTGCTGCCGAAGATGGCCGCTTTGGTGGAGTCCGTACCGCAGGTGGTGCTCGGCGGTGCAGGCCTCGTGATGTTCGGCATGGTCGCTGCGACCGGCGCGCGCATCCTCACTGCGGTCGATTTCAAGACCAACCAGCGCAACCTGTTCGTGGTCGCCATCTCCGTCGGCTTCGGCATGATCCCGCTGGTGTCGCCGAACTTCTTCAAGAACCTGCCGCACGACCTGCATCCGCTGCTGGAGTCGGGCATTCTTCTGTGTGCGCTGGTCGCCGTGATCCTGAATGCATTCTTCAACGGCGTCAGCAGCGCGGAGACTGCGAAGGCCGAAGCGGCTGGTGTGGCGGCGGCTGCGACGCATTAGTGAGTTGACGTCCAGCTCACCTCGACGCATTTCCCTCTCCACGTCATGGCCGGGCTTGTCCCGGCCATCCACGTCTTACTTTCCCGCAGCCAAGTCTTTTCCTCCCGTCAAGGCGTGGATGCCCGGGTCAAGCCCGGGCATGACGAACGAGAGAACAACGCGTGCGGCCTAACGCACGCTTTGCCCTACTTCACCTTGGGCTCAAGCCCACTCGCCACGATCACCGGCGCAGCCTGCTTCGATGACAGAAACGCGATCAGCGCCTTGCCCGCATCAGGCTGCGGCGCATTGCTCGCGAGGCCCGCGGAGAACACGGTGATCTTCTGCAGCTCAGCCGGCAGCGGGCCGACAATCTCGATGCCCTTGACCGGCTTCAATTCGCTGATCTGCTGAAAGCCGATTTCCGCCTCGCCCCTGGCGACAATCTCGCCCACCGGCGTCGCCGGAATCTTGCGCGCCTTGTCCTTCATGGCGTCTGCAATGCCGAGCTTCTCGAACATCTCCTTGCTGACATAGACGCCGCTGGCGCTGTCCGAATAGGCCACGGCCCTGGTCTTCAGCAGCGCCACCTTCAGCGTATCCGCCGAGGACAGGTCCGGCTTCGGCGCGCCCTCCTTCACCGCGACGCCAATCGGGGAATCCGCGAGATCGACGCGACTGTCGGCAATCACCTTGCCCTTGCTGACAAGATCACCGAGCGCATAGCCCACCATGATCAGCACATCGGCCGGCTCGCCGCGCGCCAGCCGCATCGGGATCGCCTGCGGCGTCTCGCCCATCGACGGCCCATAGGCCGTGACGACCGTATGGCCCGTCGCCTTCTCGAATTGCGGCACCAGCTCCTTGTAGGCCGCCGTGAAACCGCCGGAGATCATCACATGGACTTCGGAGGCGAAGGCGCTGGCTGTGGTGATGGACGCAAATGCCGCGACCAGCAGCAGGCGGCTAATGTGGCGCATGGTGTTTCTCCCTGATTTTTATTTGTTATGAGACGACCGATTTGGGTCGAATGTAGGATGGGTCCTCTCAATCTGTCGTCCCCGCGAAGGCGGGGACCCATAACCACGGTCAGAGTGAGTAAAGCGGCAGAGCCACAACGAAAACGTCTTCACCGCCTCTCCAGCGTGTATGGGTCCCCGCCTTCGCGGGGACGACAAGCGGAGAAAGAACGCCCTCAGCTTCCCCGATAGGTCCCATAGCTCCACGGCGTCACCAGCAGCGGGACGTGGAGATGGCCTTCGGGCTCATAGACCGAGAACCGCAGCGGGATCTCGTCGAGGAACGGCGGATCCGACATCGACACGCCACGTTCCGCAAAATAACTCCCGACCTTGAAAGTCAGTTCATAACATCCGATCGGCACCGGCCTGCCGCCGATCAGCGGCACATCGGTGCGGCCGTCGTGATTGGTCAGCGTGCGCGCAATCATGCGGCTGATACCGAGCTTCGACAATTCGACAAGCTCGACTGAAATGCCCGCTGCGGGCCGGCCGCTATGGGTATCGAGCACATGGGTGGAGAGCCGGCCATGGACCTGCAGGCGATCCGGCCCGTCGACCAAGAGATCGGTACGCAATGCCGCGATCTTGCAGATCTCGTCGATCGACGCCGCCACCTCGGCGGCCGGATCGTTCGGCAATCGCTTCTCGAAATCCGCCAGAATGGAATCCTTGGTGTGGCGCCGCACGCAGACGATATAGGGGAAGCCGAACTTCGCGCGATAGGCATTGTTGACGCGATCGAAGGCGACATATTCCGCCTCCGACAGCCGGTCGAGCCCGACGCTGTTCTGTTCGGCATTGGATTCCGCCGTCAGGAGATCGCCGCGCTGCGTTTTATCGGCAAGGTCCGGATGCGCCTTGATCAGCGCCAGCCGCTGGCCTGACGCTGCTTCTTCCACCACCTTGCGCATAGCGGCGAACAACTGCTTCACACCCGCGAAAGGCCGGCTGTCGGCGGCCTTCTCCGCGATCCATGGCGAATATTCGAAAATATTCGCCAGCGCTGCGACGAAATCCGCTTTGCTGCAGCTGTTGAGTTCGTCGAGCGTCTTCTCTGTCATGACGGGGCTTATCCCAATCCTGGTCTATCCGATGGCACGGGCGTCGGCGGCGAGATGTTTCAGATTGGCGTGCCAGTGTTCGGCGATATCAAGACGCGTCGGCACCCAGACGCGCTCGAAGCTGCCGATGTAGTCGAGGAACCGCATCAGCGAGGCCGCACGGCCGGGACGACCGACGACGCGGCAATGCAGGCCCACCGTCATCATCTTCGGCGACGTCGCGCCTTCGGCGTACAACACGTCGAACGAATCCTTGAGGTAAGTGAAGAACTCGTCGCCGCCGCCGAAACCCTGCGGATTGACGAAACGCATGTCATTGGCATCAAGCGTATAGGGAATGATGAGCTGCGGTTCGCTGGGCCCCTTGATCCAGTAAGGCAGATCGTCCGCATAGGAATCGCACAGATACTTGAAGCCGCCGGCTTCCATCAGCAAGCGAATGGTGTTGATCGAACTGCGCCCGGTGTACCAGCCGGTCGGGCGCGCGCCCGTGGCCTCCGTATGCACGCGGATCGCCTCAGCGATCTCGAAGCGCTCCTCAGGCTCCGACATGTCCTTGTGCTCGATCCACTTCAGACTGTGGCTGGCGATATCCCATTTCGCCTCCTGCATGGCGGCGACGATTTCGGGATTGCGTTGCAGAGCTGTCGCCACGCCGAACACCGTGGTCGGCATGTTGCGTTCGGTGAACATCCGCCACAGCCGCCAGAAGCCGGCGCGCGAGCCATATTCGAACATGGATTCGATATTGGCGTGACGCTGGCCCGGCCAGGGCTGTGCACCCAGCACGTCCGAGAGGAACGCTTCCGAGGCACGGTCACCATGCAGGATGTTGTTCTCGCCGCCCTCTTCGAAATTGACGACGAACTGCACCGCCACGCGGGCGCCGCCCGGCCATTTCGGATCGGGCGGATTGCGGCCGTAGCCGCGGAGATCGCGGGGATAATCGCCTGCGGTCATCAGACCATCTCGAAACGGACGTTCTGCGCACCCTTCCAGAGCACAGTCTTGCCCATTTCCTTGAGGTTTTCGAGGTTCGAGGTCAGCGTAATGAAGTGGTTGCCGGCGAGCTGGCCCATCTTGCTGGCAAAATGCACGCCGCTATAGGCCAGCAGGATCTCCGTCTCGCTGATGCCGCCCGGATACAGGATGATGTGGCCCGGCGCCGGGAACGAGGTGTGGTTCTCATAGGGCACGCCGAAATCGAGATCGCCGAGCGGCATCCAGACGCCCTCGCCGCTCCAGCGCACATGGATGGCCTGGCTGACAAACGGCATCGCCTTCTTGAAGGCGGCGACGGTCTTCGGAGCATCCTTCTCCTCGAACTTCGCGTCGAAGGTGAAATCGCCGACATGGACTTTGAGCTGGCTCATCCGTGGGGTCTCGTACATTGGAGTGACTGACAGTGATCCATCCAGATTGCAGCAGGGGGCGAAAGAAGCAAGCCGCAGTTTTCATCGGTGTGCCCGAAGACTGCGTTCCTTCTCCCGCTCGTCATTCCGGGGGCTCCGACCCACTCTCGTCATTCCGGGGCAAACCAATTGGTTTGCCTTGGGGGCGTGCGTCGCCGGCGAAGCCGGCAGAGCATGAACCCGGAATCCCGGGGTGTTTTGCACTGTCTGTAGATTCCCATGCTGGGATTCCGGGTTCGCGTCCGGCAAGCGCCGGCCGCGCCCCGGAATGACGAGTTGAAGGCGGCCAGAAGTCGGCCAACATTTTTTCCTATTTCTTGTTGACAGTATACCTACAAGGTTTATATTCCCCTTCGTCCGGCCTCGATGAGAGGGGCGAGCGCGATCGTCACGTTCGCGGGGCTGGATGCGGTGGACGCCGGAGATGCGGCGTTACGCGGTTCATGGGTGACGTCTGTCTTCGGGCAGGACGAATCTGCGCCAGCACTGCCACTGGCAAGGAGACGGCCGACCTTGAGATGGAGAGATCCCTGGACAGTGTGACGGACGACCAAGTCAAAATGCGTCCGGCCTAAGTGCTTGAGGCTCCCTTCCCATCGCCTTGGGACTTTAATTCGGTGATCGGATCGTTCGCTGAGGCAAAGTGCAAGCAAGTCGAAAAAACACCGCAGGCGGAACGTCGGGCAATTGCTCGTGTTTCCGAAAGTCCTGATGCACTCCAGATTGCGGAAGACCGCATTCGCATCAGGCCCAAGGGTGCAACGGGCACCCGGCGTTCCGCACGCCCTCTCACAAGGGGGCGGGAATGCAACAGACGACGGCGCCCCCGCGCCGCTAACAACAGGGGTGATGTCGCATGTCTAAAGGACAAGGCTCTCCAGAACAGTGGCTGTTTGAAATTCGAATAGGCAACGACGCACAGCCGTCACCTCACACTCCGCCGTCATGCCCGGCGAATGCCGGGTATCCACGCCTTGGCCACACACGAAGGAAGACGTGGATGGCCGGAACAAGTCCGGCCATGACGACTCATAAGGACGGTGCTTCTGGTTGGATGGCCGGAACATCTCGCGAAGCTCGCTTCGCGCCATCCGGCCATGACAACAACACCTCGCAACGAAGCGCTATCGTTCATCACTCAACGGTGGCTTGAACGTCAACGGACTTTCCTGCGCTCGCTTGCGCGCAATGCTGACGGCCTCTGCAAAATCCGCTGCGTCGAACCATGGCTCATCGCGCATCAATGCATCCAGATCCTCGTTCCAGATCTGCGACACTTCGATATCGAACTTCATTTTGTACTTCTGGCTGACAGCCTGAATTCCATAGCCGGTGACGGCCCATTGTTTGCCGAGCCAAAACACATCCCGATGCAGCACTACGTCTACGCCCATTTTCGTCCGGCCTCGTAACAGAGACGAAAAGACCCCCGACCGATGAAGGTGAGGCTCTACTGAACCGGTCCAGTCCATCAAATTTTAGCAACATCGTCCAGCGTTGAGAACAACGCTGATCCAGATGCGATCATTCTCGTTCGGTATTTATGGATGCTGCGCCTTCTGCGCTCGCTCGGCATCGGCCTTGTTGGCCTCGTGGCGTCCGATCACGCATCCCGCAACAACGCCGACCTTGCCATGTCCCGCATAGTGGCCGGCGATTCCGCCAATGATCGCGCCCTTGATACAGCCTTTCGCCTCGGCCGCAACCGACGAGAACGCGAGAGCCGCAACCACAGTGCACAGCAGCAATTTCTTCACGACGAATCCCCCGCATGATTGACCCCATACAAGTCGCCACTCCGCATTTCGTTCCATGCGTTGAAAGATCGCCGACTCACACTCGCATCCGATTCGTGCCATAGATGGCGCAAATCGCGTCCAGGGATGAAATCACCATGCCAGCACCCAAACCGCCCGCTTTCGAAACGCTGAGTCTGCATGCCGGCCAGCATCCGGACGCGATCACCGGCGCGCGCGCCGTGCCGATCTACCAGACCACGTCCTATGTGTTTCAGGATTCGGATCACGCCGCTGCGCTGTTCAATCTCGAACGTGCCGGCCACATCTATACGCGCATCTCCAATCCGACGACGGCAGTGCTGGAAGAGCGCCTCGCCGCGCTCGAGAATGGCGTCGGCGCGGTGTGCACCGCGTCAGGCATGGCGGCGTTGCATCTCGCCATTGCCACGCTGCTCAATGCCGGCGATCACATCGTGGCATCGTCCTCGCTCTATGGCGGCACCATCAACTTGCTGGCGCATACGCTGCCGCGTTTCGGCATCACCACGAGTTTCGTCAAGCCGCGCGATCTCGACGCCTTCAAGGCGGCGATCAAGCCGAACACCAGACTCATCATCGGCGAAACCATCGGCAATCCCGGCCTCGAAGTGCTCGACATTCCCGCCGTCGCCGACATCGCCCATGCCGCGAAGATCCCGCTGCTGATCGACAACACCTTCGCGACGCCGTTCCTGTCGCGGCCGATCGAGCTCGGCGCCGACATCGTGATGAATTCTGCCACCAAGTGGATCGGCGGCCACGGCATCGCCATCGGCGGCGTCATCGTCGACGGCGGCCACTTCGACTGGCACGCCTCCGGCAAGTTCCCGCAACTCACCGAACCCTATGCCGGCTATCACGGCATCGTCTTCGACGAGCAATTCGGCAATGCCGCCTTCATCATGCGCGCCCGCACCGAAGGCCTGCGCGATTTCGGCGCGTGTCTCTCGCCGACCAATGCCTTCCAGCTGCTGCAAGGCGTCGAGACGCTGGGTATCCGCATGGAGCGCCACATGACCAATACACATGCAGTGCTGGCGGCGCTCACGGCAAACAAGGCGGTCGACTGGGTGCTGCATCCGTCGCTGGAGACTCATCCGGACTATGCGCTGGCGAAACGCCTGCTGCCGCGCGGCGCCGGCTCCATCGTCTCCTTCGGCATCAAGGGCGGCCGCAATGCCGGGCGCAAATTCATCGAGGCGCTGAAACTGACCAGCCATCTCGCCAATGTCGGCGATGCCAAGACGCTGGTCATTCATCCCGGAAGCACCACGCATCAGCAGATGGACGCGGAGCAGCTCAAGGCTGCCGGCATCGGCGAGGAGCTGATCCGCCTCTCCATCGGCATCGAATCCGCCGATGACATCATCGATGACCTCGCGCAGGCGCTGCGCATCTCGCAGAAGGGCTGAGCGATGCAACTCACCGTCAACGGTCACGAGACCTATATCGCGAATGGCGGCCGCACATTCGATCCATCGCTCCCGGTCGTCGTGATGATCCACGGCGCCGGCTTCGATCACTCGACCTGGGCCCTGCATACCCGCTGGTTCGCGCATCACGGCTTCGCCGTGCTGGCGCCGGATCTGCCGGGCCACGGTCGCTCGAAAGGCGAAGCGATCACGACCATCGCCGATCTCGCCGACTGGACTGCAGCATTGATCGACGCATCCGGCGCAAAGACCGCACGACTGATCGGCCATTCCATGGGCTCGCTGATCGCGCTGGAGGCCGCAGCGCGGCATCCCAGTAAAGTCACGCGCCTCGATCTGATGGGCACGGCAGGGACGATGACCGTCGGTCCGGATCTGTTGAAGGACGCCGAAGCCAACCAGCATTCGGCCATCGACATGGTGTCGATCTGGGGTCTCGGCTTTCGCGCCGAGCTCGGCGGCAGCCTCGCGCCGGGGTTGTGGATGCATAGCGGTGCGCAGCGCGTGCTCGAAGCCACAAAACCGGGCGTGTTGTTCGCCGATCTCAACGCCTGCAATACATACCAGAATGCGCTGACCGCTGCGGGCCAGCTCGATATCCCCGTCACGCTCATCCTCGGCGAGCGGGACATGATGACTCCCGCCAAGGCCGGCAAAACCCTCGCCGCCGCATTGAAAAACGCCCGGACGGTGATTCTGCCCGGCACCGGCCACATGATGATGGTCGAACGTCCCGACGACGTGCTCGCCGCGCTACAGATCGCGCAATAGAGTCTGGAACGGGTCGATGGCTGTTGCACCGCGCTGCGCGCTGTGCTTCCTGTCCTCTCAGTTATCGGTGCCTCCGCGAGGAGGTGAAACGGGAATGCGGTGCGGGGAGATATCCCCAATGCCGCGGCTGCCCCCGCAACTGTAAGCGGCCATTCCGGGTCCACAAAGCCACTGAATTTGCAACGCAGATTCGGGAAGGCGGACCGGGAGACCACCGCGAGCCAGGAGACCGGCCGGTAACGAGTTTCACACTCGTTCGACGGTGGGTCGACGGAAGGGGTTAAATGACTATCCGGAATTTGGCTGCAGGCACTGCAGCCGTTGTTGTTCTGTCCTGTTCTCACAGTGCTGCGCATGCGCAGTCCAGTGCCGAGCAGCTCTCTGAGATCGTGGTGACTGCGGACAGAACACCCGAGCAGCTCAATCGCACCGGCAGTTCGATCAGCGTCGTGTCAGGCGAAACCATCGCGACCAGCAATCCTGGCTCGCTGGTCGATGCGCTGCGCACCGTGCCCGGTCTCGACATCACGGAGAACGGCGGTCCCGGCGGCACCGCCAATGTGCGCCTGCGCGGCGGCAATACCGGCCAGACGCTGGTGATGATCGACGGCATCCGCGTCAACGATCCCACCGCAGCATCGGGCGATTTCGAATTCGCGATGTTCACGCCCTCGGCCATCGAACGCATCGAAGTCCTGAAGGGACCGCAGAGCGCACTCTATGGCTCGGACGCCATGAGCGGCGTGGTCAACATCATCACCAAGAAGGGCTCCGGTCCCGCGCAATTCAACGTCCGCACCGAAGCCGGCAGCTACGGCACGGTCGTGACGCAGGGATCGCTGACCGGCTCCAACGGCCCGTGGTCCTATGCCTTCACCGGCGGCGGCCAGCACAGCAACGGCTTCTCGCGTTACGGCTACCGTATCCCTGCACTTGAAGCGAAGTTTCCGAATCTCGAAAACGACAGTTTCGACCGCGTCGGCGGCTCGGCCCGCATCGGCTACGATGCAGGCGAAGGCATCCGGCTGGAGTCGGGTATCGTCCACTCGTTCACGCGCTCGGCCTATGACGCGGCAACCGGAACGCTTCCGGATACGCCGTCTGCAGCAACGCGTCTGCTGCAGACCGTCTATGGCCGCGTCGGCATCGATTCATTCGGTGGCATTCTGACTCACAATGTCACCGTGTCGAACACCCATACCGAGCGCTCGTTCACCGACGTCAGCTACAAGACCAACATGCTGCCGCAGAACACCACCACGAAGATCTCGGATTATGTCGGCAACAGTCTCGGTGCCGAATATCAGGCAACCCTGAAGCTCGGCGCATTCGGCTCCCTCGTCTATGGCGCTAAGACGCAGACAGAGACTGCGCAGACCTACAGCACGAACATCACGCCTATCGCGGGTCCTCAGACACCTTTGCTGTCAAAACAGCAGGATACTAACTCGCTCTTCGCGTTGTGGTCGGTGCCGATCGGCGAGCGGCTCAACGTCACGCTCGGCGGCCGCGTCGACGACGTCGTCGACGTCGCCCGCTTCGAGACGTGGCGCGCCACTGCCGCCTACAATATTGCGGAAACCGGCACCAAATTTCACACCAGCGCCGGCACCGGCGCGAAAGCGCCAACGCTATTCCAGCTCTACGACGTGACCTATGGCAGCAGGAACCTCACGCCGGAAACCAATTTCGGCTACGATGCCGGTATCGACCAGAGCCTGTTCAACGGCCGCGTCGTGCTGTCGGTCACAGGCTTTTCCACCGACTACAGCAATCTGATCAACTTTGTTTCCGATGCGTCTCGTCCACTTGGCTATTATGTCAACGTCGCCCGCGCCGAGACCAGCGGCCTCGAAGTCGGTGGCAATATCGACGTCATTCCGGGCTGGGTGAAGTTCAACGTGGCCTACACCTATCTGCACGCCCAGGACCTCGGCACCGACACGGTGCTGGCGCGGCGGCCGAAGAACTTCGCCCGCTTCGCACTCACGATCACGCCCACCGACAAGTGGATGATCGAGCCGCGTGTCACCACCGTGTCGAAGCGTTTCAGCAGCGCCAATCAGGTCGGTCAGGTTGATGCCTATACCCGCGTCGACCTCTATACCGAGTACAAGATCGATGCGAACTGGAAGGTCTTCGCTCGCGGCGAGAACATCCTGAATGAGCATTATCAGGAAGTCCTGAACTTCGGCACCACAGGACCTGCGGCTTACGCAGGCTTCAACGCCACATGGTGAGCACGGCGCCAGCAGCACGCCGCCGGACGATCGCGACAATCGCGCTCGTCGGCCTCGTCACGCTGCTGGCCCTCGGCTCGCTCGGTACCGGACCAGTCAAACTTTCGCCGCTGACAGTGCTCGATGCACTGTTCGGCGGCGGCAGCGACGTGCAGCAGACCATCGTGCGCGAGATCCGCCTTCCGCGCGCGGTCCTCGCACTGGCCATCGGTGCGATTCTCGGTCTCTCCGGTGCCGCGCTGCAGGGATTGCTGCGCAATCCCCTCGCCTCGCCTTCGCTGTTCGGTGCGCCGCAAGCCGCAGCGTTCGGTGCGGTGCTGATGATTTCGCTCGGCTGGGCCGATGTCCGCTCATGGGCCTTGCCGGTTGCCGGCATTACAATGGCATTCTTGTCCGTCTTCGTGCTGCTTGGGATCGCCGGCCGCAATGCCGGCCTGTTGCTACTGATCCTCGCCGGTCTCGCAATCTCCAGCCTCGCGGGTGCCGCGACGGCACTGGTGATGAACCTCTCGCCCAATCCGTTCGCCGCACTCGAAATCGCGTTCTGGCTGCTCGGCTCGCTGGAAGACCGCAGCTTCCGTCACGTCACATTGGCGCTGCCATTCATTGTCGCCGGCGCGATCATTCTGATGAGCCAGCGTTCGGCCTTCCGTGCGCTCAGCCTTGGCGAAGAGACTGCGCAGAGCCTCGGCGTCAATGTGAGCCGTCTGCGCCTGCTGGTGATCCTCGGCGTTGCGCTCGGCGTTGGTGGCGCTGTCGCAGTCACGGGCACGATCGGCTTCATCGGTCTCGTGGCGCCGCATCTGATGCGCCCGATCATCGGCCACGATCCCGCGCGCCTGCTGATCCCGAGCGCGCTGACCGGCTCAGCGCTGTTGCTGGCCGCGGATATCGCCGTGCGCATCATTCCATCGACCACCGATATCAAGGTCGGCGTCCTGACCTCGATCATCGGCGTACCGTTCTTCCTCTATCTCATCATGCGCGAGCGTCGCGCTCTGGGCGGAGGCGTCGCATGAGCGATCAGGCGCTGCTGACCGCGAGCCATCTGAGCGTCACGCTCTCCGGGCGTGAAGTGCTGCACAATGTCTCGCTCTCGCTATACCGACAGCACCTCGTCGCCCTGGTAGGCCCGAACGGCGCCGGCAAGACGACGCTGCTGCGCGCTTTGGCAGGACTGCAGCCGTCCACCGGCGCGATCCATGTCGCCGGCGATACACTGGCTTCGCTGCCGCTGCGCGAGCGCGCAAAGCGCTTCGGTTATCTGCCACAGGGCCATGTCGTCCACTGGCCGCTCGACGTGAAGGACGTCGTCGCCCTCGGCCGCTATCCGCACGGCGCAACCGATCCGGCGCGGCTGACATCATCCGACAAGGCTGCGGTCGAACGCGCGATGCGGGCGACCGACATCGTCGCCTTTGCCAATCGCCGCGTCACCGAACTCTCCGGCGGCGAACGCAGCCGCGTCGCGCTTGCACGCGTCCTTGCGGTCGAGGCGCCGATCGTACTGGCCGACGAGCCGACCGCATCGCTCGATCCGCGTTACCAGATCGATGTCATGAAAAATCTGCGCGACGTCGCCGACAGCGGCGTGCTGGTGATCGTGGTGACGCACGATCTCGGACTAGCCGCGCGCTTCGCCGATACGGTGCTGGTGATGTCCGACGGGCGCCTCGCCGCACAGGGTGCGCCACAGCAGGCGCTGTCCGATGATATCGTGGCCGATGTATTTCGCATCAGCACCTATCGCGCCGAACATCGAGACGAAACGATTATCCTGCCCTGGGCGGGAGTCTGAGCGATGTGGCGGCTATTTCGCCAGCGCAGAAGCAAGCCGGCTCAGAGCAGCCGCATCGGGCGGCAAGCCGAAGCGCAGCAGCTCATGGCCCCAGTCGAAGCGGCGACACCAGATCTGCTGCCGGGCCAACGCCGAATGCCATTTCAGGGCGTCGGCATGTCGCGCCAGCCTGTAGAGCGGCGTGCCGCCGACAATCTCGAAACCGGCATCGGACAGAACCTTGTCGAGCTTGATAGCCTGGACGACCAGCGCGACGCGGGCGCGCGAAGCCCAGAGCTCGTCGCGCAATGCGGCCGCGCCAATGAACAGTGCCGGACCGGAACAGGCCCAGGGGCCGATAGCAGTTGCGATGCGCTGCGCGATCAGCGGAGCCGCAAGCGCGAAACCGAGACGCAGACCTGCAAGGCCGTAGAATTTCCCGAACGAGCGCAGGATCACCACCGGCAACTTCGCACACAGATTGACGGCGCTGAGCGCTGGATCGACATCGACGAAGGCCTCATCGATCACCAGCCAGCCGCCGCGCCGCTGCAGGATCGCCGCAACATCGGCGAGTTCATCGCGCGTGGCGACGCGCCCGTCGGGATTGTTGGGATTGACGATCACCACATGCTTGGCATGATCAGGCAACGCGCTGAGGCTGCCGATCACGCCAACCTCATGTCCGCCGGCACGCCAGGCCGCGACATGCTCGTTATAGGTCGGCCCGACAATGGCGACAGCTCCGGGCGCGGCGAGATGCGGCAACCACTGGATCAGCGACTGCGTACCAGCTGCGGCAACGACATCGACGTTATCGGGCACGTGGTAAGCGCTACGCGCGGCGGACAGCAACAGCTGTTCATCGGTGCGCGCCGGCAAGCGTTCCCAAAGATGGCTCGGCAGGTTAACAGCAATGGGCCACGGCCATGGATTGATCCCGGTCGAGAGATCGAGCCATTGATCCGGCGCACCGCCGAATTCCGCCATCGCCTGCGTGAGATCGCCACCATGTTTCATGCGCGTGTCATGCCATTTTCCAGCGCCAAGCGCGAGGGGGTACGTGACGTGCTCATGGCTGCAGCGTTGCTCGGCAGCGTCTGCGCATCAGCTCCCGCATATTCAGCCGAGCAACCACGCATCGCGTCGATCAATCTCTGTACCGACCAACTGCTCGCCACCCTTGCCGATCCCGAGCAGATCCTGGGTCTCAGTCCCTATGCGCGCGATCCCGCGCGATCCTGGGACGCGACAAAAGCTGCGCAATTTCCGCATCTGTCAGGCGAAGCCGAGGACGTGCTGGTTCTCAAGCCCGATATCGTCGTGGCAGGCCGGTATACCAAACGCGCGACGCGCGAATTGTTGAAGGACAAAGGTCTGCGCGTGGTCGAGTTCGATCCGGCGCGCTCATTCGAGGACGTGAAGAAGCAGCTGCGCCAGATGGGTGCCCTGGTGAAACATCCGGACCGTGCCGATGCGGAGATCGCAAAACTCGATGCTGCGATGGCGCATGCGCGGGAAACGGCGCGGCGCAAACCATTTCGCGTTCTGGCGGTCTCGCGCCGTGGCTGGGTATCTGGCGGAGACAATCTTACGACATCACTGCTCTCGGCGGCTGGCCTGACAAATGCTGGCGGTGAACTCGGTCTCAAGGCCGGCGGTTATGCCTCGCTGGAAGCGATCGTCAGCCTGAAGCCGGATTTTCTGCTGGTGACCGACAGCAACGATTATGCCGAAGACGAAGGCCGCGCCTTCCTGCTGCATCCGGCGCTGGAGAAATTCTATCCCGCGTCCAAACGTATCGTGATCCCGGAAAAGCTCACTGTTTGCGGCGGCCCTACTCTGGCGCAGGCGTTGGATCGCCTGGCCACAGAGCTTCAGCGTGTGGACCATTGATGCTGGCCTCGGATGACACGCTCTACGTCGTCATCGCGGCTCTCGCCTTCGATGCGGTGATCGGCGATCCCGACTGGCTATGGCGACGCGTTCCGCATCCGGTCGTCTGGATCGGCAATGTCATCGGATATCTGGAAAGCCGGTTCAATCGGGAGAACTGGTCACGTGCCAGGCGCAGGGCCATGGGTGTAGTAACCGTGATCTTGCTGGTCGCGGGAGCCATTGTCATCGACGGCGTGCTCGAGGACGTATTTGAGCCAGGTCCGTTCGGAATTCTGGTGAAGGGTCTGATCGCCTCCGTGCTGATTGCCCAGCGCAGCCTGTATCAGCATGTGGCCCGCGTCCATCGCGCTTTCGCCGACGGCGGCTTGCCTGCGGCACGGCAGGCTGTCGCGATGATTGTCGGGCGCGATCCCGAGCGGCTCGACGAATCCGGTGTGTCGCGCGCCGCCATCGAATCCACCGCCGAGAATTTCTCCGACGGCATTGTCGCGCCGGTGTTCTGGCTGGCGCTGCTCGGATTGCCCGGCCTGATCGCCTACAAGGCGATCAATACCGCGGACTCGATGATCGGTCATCGCAGCGCGCGATATCAGGATTTTGGCTGGGCTGCTGCGCGGCTGGATGATCTCGTCAATCTGATCCCTGCGCGCCTGTCGGGACTGCTCGTAGCTATCGTCGCCCCGATCGTCAAAGGATCGATCACGACATCGTTCCGTGTCATGCTACGCGACGCCTCCAAACATCGCTCGCCCAACGCCGGCTGGCCGGAAAGCGCCATGGCCGGCGCGCTCGGAATCGCAATAGCTGGACCTCGCGTCTATGCCGAGGGCGCCGTCAACGATCCCTATCTCAATGCAGAAGGTCGAACCGCAGCGCCCGACGACATCGGCCGCGCACTTCGCGTATTCGTCGCCGCCTGCGTCTTGCAGGTGGCGATCTATGCCGCGCTGGCGCTATTGCTCTAACGGCTGCGGGCGATCTCGATCAGCCGATCGATATCCAGATGCTTTTCGCAATGATCGGCCAGCGCATCGAGCGCGGCTTCGATCTGCGCATCATAGGCCAGCGAGGAGGCAATGCCGAGATTGGCCAGCCACGCCTTGCGGAAGGCATCGCCGGTGAACAGTCCATGGACATAAGTGCCCTGCACGCGCCCATCGACTGAAGCTGCGCCATCAGGCCGTCCATCGATCATAACCAAAGGCCGCGCGCAATCGGCTCCTTCACTCCGGCCGAGGTGAATTTCATAGCCCTCGATTGCAGCTCCCGTTGCGCAATGCGTACCGGACACAAACGTCGTCGACTTGTCAGCCCTCATCAGCGTCGCGATATCGAGCAGACCCAGCCCGTCGACGGTGCCCGGCGAACCATCGACACCTTCGGGGTCGGTAATCGTTCGGCCGAGCATCTGATAGCCGCCGCACAGGCCGAGCACATGACCACCGCGGCGCATATGCGCCTTGATGTCGATGTCCCAGCCCTGCGCGCGCAGGAAGGCGAGATCGCCGATGGTGGATTTACTGCCCGGCAGGATGACCACATCGGCATTGCCGGGAATGGCTTCGCCGGGCCGCACGAAGACCAGCTTCGCACCCGGCTCCATGCCCAGCGGATCGAGATCGTCGAAATTGGCGATGCGTGCCAGCACCGGCACCGCAATGATGCGTGTCGATGATGAAACATGGCGGCGATCGAGATCGACCGCGTCTTCGGCAGGCAGGAACGCAGCTTGCGGCAGCCATGGCAACACGCCGATGGACGGCCATCCCGTTAGTCGCGTGATTGCCGTGAGACCATTGTCGAACAGGCTGGGATCGCCACGGAACTTGTTGACGATGAAACCGTGGATGCGCGCGCGTTCCTCGGCCTCAAGCACCAGATGCGTACCGGCCAAGCTCGCGATGACGCCGCCGCGATCGATATCACCGGCGAGCACCACGGGAATATTGGCTGCCGCTGCGAACCCCATATTGGCGATGTCGCCCTTGCGCAGATTGATCTCGGCCGGGCTACCAGCACCTTCGACGAGAACGATGTCAGCCTCGTCGGCAAGCAGCGAGAAGCTCTCCAGCACCGCGGGGAGCAATGCGGATTTTCTTTCCAGATAGTTCTTTGCACGCAGCGTGCCCCAACGCTGCCCCTGCACGATGACCTGCGCGCCGGTATCGGTCTCGGGCTTCAGCAGTATAGGGTTCATGTGCACGCTCGGCGGCAGCTTCGCCGCGCGCGCCTGCACCGCCTGCGCGCGCCCGATCTCGCCGCCATCGACCGCGACCGCTGCATTGTTCGACATGTTCTGCGGCTTGAACGGCGCGACCTTGAGGCCACGCCGCACCAGCGCCCGCGCAAGCCCGGCAACGATCGTCGACTTGCCGGCATTGGAGCCGGTCGCCTGGATCATCAGCGCGGGCGTGGTGAGGTTCATGATGGTCACAGGCCTTTCAGCATGTCGTCCCCGCGAAGGCGGGGACCCATAAACACCGAGTTCATGTTCACTCGGCACGAGCAAAGCAGTTTCATTTATCGCGACCGTGGTTATGGATCCCCGCCTTCGCGGGGATGACAGATGGAGAGGTTCTGCGCGCCCAAGGTTCAGAATTCCACGCCCTTCTGGCCCTTGATGCCGGCGCGGAACGGATGTTTGACCAGCATCATCTCCGTGACGAGGTCAGCCATTTCGATCAGTTCGGGCTTGGCATTGCGGCCGGTAATGACGACGTGTTTATCCGCCGGCTTCTCGTCGCGCAGGAAGGTCAGCACCTCATTGAGGTCGAGATAGTCGTAACGCAGCACGATGTTGAGTTCATCCAGCAGCACCATGCGGTGACGGGTATCGCGAATCAGTTCCTTGGCGCGTTCCCAGCCGGCGGTTGCCGCGGCGATGTCGCGTTCGCGGTCCTGCGTCTCCCAGGTAAATCCCTCGCCCATGATGTGCAGCGTGACGAGTTCGGGAAATTTCGCCAACACGCGCGCTTCGCCGGTGTCCCATGACGGCGACTTGGTGAACTGCACGACGGCGACCGGCATCTCGTGGCCGATATGACGGAACACCATGCCAAGCGCGGCCGATGTCTTGCCCTTGCCGGTCCCGGTATGGACGATCAACAGGCCCTTCTCGGCGGTCTTCCCCGCCATGATCTTGTCTTTCGCCACCTTGTGCTTGGCAGCCTTCTCCTTGTGGCGCGCGTTCTCGGCGGCTTCGTCGTGGGCGGTCCCGGTCATGCGATTTCCTTTGCGATCTCTTGATGTGCCTGCGGCAGAATTTCGGTGATCAGATGTTGCGCGCTGTTGGAGCGCGGCGTCCACAGGCCCCGACGAATGGCTTCGGCAAAGCGTGCTGCCGTCTCGCGCAGCGCCGCGGGATTCGCGGAGGCCATGAAGCTACGAACCTCATCGTTTTCCAGATAGGACGCGAACAGCTGATCGAAATGGTGATTGGCGACGGCATTGGTGGAGGCCGCGAAGCCGAACAAATAATCAACCGTGGCCGCAATCTCGAACGCGCCTTTATAGCCATGACGCATCACGCCAGCGATCCATTTCGGATTGGCGCCGCGGCCGCGCACGACACGCGAGATCTCATGCGCGAGCGGCCGGGCAATCGGCGCTTCCGGACGTGACGTATCGATATGGGCGATGCGCGGCGCCGAGCCACGCAATGTCTGCACTGTCGCCGCGAGACCGCCGATGAACTGGTAGTAGTCGTCGGAATCCAGAATATCGTGCTCGCGGTTGTCCTGCGCCTGCGCAACGAGGTCGACGCTTTTCAGCCGCTCGGCAAATTCACCGCGTGCATCCTCACCGTCGGTTCCGCTGCCATAGGCATAGCCGCCCCAATCGAGATAGACGTCGGAAATGTCAGCGCGATTGCTCCAGCCGCCTTCATCCATCAGCGCCTGCAATCCTGCGCCATAGGCACCCGGTTTGGAGCCGAACACACGGCGCGTTGCCTGTCGCCGAGCGATCTCGCAAGTCATGCCGCCGGCTTCAAGCGTGCGGGCGCGCGCGCGGACATTGGCCGCAATGGGATTGGCGTCATCGGGTTCGTCGAGTTCGGCCACGGCACTCACGGCGGAGCCGATGATATCCATCTGGGTCGGGAACGCGTCGCGGAACAGGCCGGAGACACGGAAGGTCACATCGACGCGCGGGCGTTTCAGTTCAGACAGCGGCGTGATCGCAAAGCCCGTGACGCGGCCCGAGGTTTCCTCCCACAGCGGCCGGGCGCCGATCAGCGCCAGCGCCTGAGCCACATCGTCGCCGCCAGTGCGCATATTGGCCGTACCCCAGGCCGACAGCGCGATCGCGCGCGGCCACTCGCCGGCTTCCTGCCAATAGCTCTCGATCAACCGTTCGGCCGCGAGTTGCCCGATACGCCACGCCGAGGGCGTCGGCACCGCGCGGACATCAACGGCAAAGAAGTTGCGCCCCGTCGGCAATACATCGGGGCGCCCGCGCGTCGGCGCGCCGGATGGGCCGGGGCGAACGAACTGGCCGTCGAGGCCCTCGAGAAAGGCCGTCATCTCGGCGCTGCCACAGGCATCAATGGCTGGACGCAGTTTCGCAGCGATCCAATCCAGAACCTGTGCTGTGCGGGTCCATACGGGATCGCAATCGAGCTTGCCGGAGACAAGCTGCAACGCCAGCCCTTCGATCCGCTCAACGGTGTCACCTGTGGTACGCCACACTGCATCGCTGATATCGACAAGAATACCGGGGCGCGGGCCGAGATAGTCATCGGCCATATCGCGGGTGAGCGGATCGAACGCACCAAGCCCGAGATCGGCGGCCAGCGCGCGATGCAAGGACGCATCTTGCGGCTTGATGTCGGAACGCGGCAGCCGGGCGATCGAAACCAGCAAATCGTTGCGCGATGCCTCCTCCGGCAAGCGGCCGAAGATATGTAGCCCATCGCGGATCTGCATTTCCTTGAGATCACACAGATGCGCGTCGAGCGCACGCAGCGCTTCGCCGGTCGGCGTGTCGCGGGTGACATTGACGTCGGCATCGATCTGCTGCGCGCGGGCGAGCGATAGGATGTCCTCGGCGATGACCGCCGCGCGCTTGGGATCGAGATCGCTCGCCATGGCGTATTCGTCGACCAGGTTCTCCAGCTGCGCCAGATCGTCGTGCAGTTCGGCGCGGGTCATCGGCGGCGTCAGATGATCGATAATTACGGCCGACGCCCGGCGCTTGGCCTGAATACCTTCGCCGGGATCGTTGACGATGAAAGGATAGAGATGCGGCAGCGGACCGAGCACCGCATCCGGTAGGCACTCGGCCGAAAGCCCAGCGCTCTTGCCCGGCAGCCATTCGAGATTGCCGTGCTTGCCGAGATGGACCACCGCATGCGTATCAAAGTCGCTGCGTAGCCAGAGATAAAAGGCGAGATAGTGATGCGGCGGCACCAGATCGGGATCGTGATAGGTGCTTTTCGGATCGATATTGTAGCCGCGCGCGGGCTGTACGCCGACGGTGATATTGCCGAAGCGGTGCAGGCCGAGACGGAAGGCGCCATCGATAACGTGCGGGTCATTCTCGGCTTTACCCCAACGCGCTTCGATGGCGGACTGCACTGTAGCCGGCAGCGTCGCAAAGGCCGCGTGATAGTCAGCCAGCGGCCAAGTCACGCCACCGCTTCGCTCAGCGCGCCCGTTAAGCGCATTGGTCGGCCCCTGTTGCAGCAGCTGCATCATAATGGTCGCCGTGTCGGGCGCGCCATCCGTGAGGTATCCTGCTTCACCCATCGCAGCGATCACATCGATCAGACTCTGCGGTGTATCGAGCCCAACACCATTGGCAAGCCGACCATCGCGATTGGGATAATTCGCGAGGATTAGCGCAACGCGCCGCTCGCTCGCGGAGGCCCGTCGCAAGCGCACCCATGCCCTTGCGAGATCGGCCGTCGCATCGATGCGATCCTGCACCGGCTGCAGCGTCGTCGGCACAAAGCCGCCGTCGCTGATGCCGCGTTCCTTGAAGGCGATGGCATTGGCGAAGATGCGGCCATCGACTTCCGGCAGCACCACATGCATCGCCAGATCGCGCGGCGTGAGACCACGCGTCGAGGCTTCCCAGCTGGCGTGCGAGATACCGGCCTGTGCGACCTGCAGGATCGGACAGCCTGAGGCGGAGAGGACGCCCGCATCGTCATGAGCCGTTGCCGTCGCAAAAGCCGTCGCGTTGATGATGATATCGGGCGGATAGGCCGCCAGCGCGGCACGCAGAAAGGCGGCGGAGCGCTCGTCCTTCAGGCTGGTGACGTAGAGGCAGACGGCATTCAGACCGCGCGCGCGCAGCGACAGACGCAGTGCGTTGATCGCAGCGGTGTCGCCACCAGCGACGAGCGCGCGATAGAAGATTACGATGGCGTTGGGTCGATCACTCGTCGCAGGCTCATTCGGCCAGAAGCCGGCCGAGGGCATCGGGCGCGCGGCAGGAGGTTGCTCGCCATGGCCAATCAGATGTGCGGCATAGCGCAGCGCCAGTTGCGCGTTATCGACGCCGCCTTCGCTGCAATAGCGCCACAGCGCGTGGGTGTCATCGCTACTGACCGTACCACGCGCAGCCAGTTCGGCATTCCAGTCCATCTCGCCGGGGAGGCACGCGAACTTGGCACCGCGGCTCAGCGCGTCGCTGCGCAGGCTTTCGACGCCATGTGGCCAGTAGCTGATGCCACCAAGCATGCGCAACACCACGATCTTCGCCCTGGCGAGCGTACGCTCGACATAGAGATCGATCGACGCGGGATGGCCGAGCGCCAGCATATTTGTGAGCCGCACGCTCGGGAAATCGCCAGGCAGCATGGCATGCGCGGCATTGAACGCTGCCAAGTCGCTGTCTGCCGCCGACAGCACGACGATGTCGGCGGTGTCCTGCCCGAGATCGCGGGCAACGTCGCCGTCGTCAATACTGCCGGACGTGTCGAGCTTCAGATGCATGCGGGTGAACCTGCGTTACCCGGCGAGAGCCTTTCGCACCGCGTCGCCGTCAAATCCCTTGAGGCCGATCACAACCAGATGTTCGGTTTGTGTCACGTCCGGCCGCGCGAAGGCGAGGTCGACGCGGGCGCCGACGGCCTGAACGACGATCGGCGCAGGCTTGTCGGTGATGCGCGCATGACCCTTCACGCGCAAAACACCATCGAGGCCAAGCGCGTCGCTGATGCGCGCGCGCATTGCGTCGATGCTGGCCGCAGCCGTCGGCTTGACGACGATGCTGTCGAAATCGTCATGGTCGTGCTCTTCTTCCTCACCGTGATGACCGACACGGGCAGCCATGTCGTCTTCGGCTGCGGCATTCAGGCCGATCAGCACCTTGGGCGCGAGATCGCCCTTGGAGCGCACGATGCTGACACCCGGACGCAGCACAGTCTTCAGCTTGGCTTCAATCTCGGCAAGTTTCTCCGGAGCAACCAGATCGCTCTTCGACAGTACGACAAGATCGGCGCAAGCAAGCTGATCCTCGAACACTTCCTCGATCGGATCGTCGTGCTCGATGCCCTCGTCTTTGACGCGCTGTTCGGCAACGGCGTCCTCATCCAGCGTGACGCGGCCTTCCGATAAAGCCAGCGCATCGACGATGGTGACGACGCCATCGACGGTCGCGCGGGTCTTTACCACGGGCCAGGCAAATGCCTTCAGCAACGGCTGCGGCAGTGCGAGACCGGATGTCTCGATGACAATGGCGTCAAGCGGGCGTTCACGCGACAGCAGCTTGTCCATGGTCGGCACGAAGTCATCGGCCACGGTGCAGCAGATGCAGCCATTGGTGAGTTCGACGATATCGCCGGGAGCGCAGGCCTTCGCCGCGCATTCCTCGACCAGGCCACCGTCGAAACCGGCATCGCCGAATTCATTGACGATCACGGCGATGCGGCGGCCATCGGCCTGAGTCAGCAGCGAACGCAGCAGCGTGGTCTTGCCGGCGCCGAGAAATCCGGTGAGGACGGTGACGGGAACGCGGGACATTCAATTCTCCTGGGAACGCTTGAGCCAGAGCGGAAGCCCGGCTGCGATGAAAGCAACATTCGGCACGGCGGCCGCGATGATCTGGTTGAGCCGGCCCTGCGCATCGCGAAAGGCGCGGCCGAGCGGTGTCTCCGGCACGAGGCCGAGGCCAACTTCATTGGAGACGAAGACTATCGGATAGCGCGAGACATCGAGGAAGCGCACCAGACGCTTCGCTTCAATCTCTGGATCGCGCTCGGCTAACATCAGGTTCGACAGCCACAGTGTCAGGCAATCCACCAGCACGACGCGGCCGACCGTCGCTTCACGCGTCAGCGCATCGACCAGAGCCAGCGGCTCTTCCACGGTGATCCAGCCCTCGCCGCGCTGCTTGCGATGCTGCGCGATGCGATTTTGCATCTCATCATCGCCGGCCGTTGCGGTGGCCAGATAGATTTTCGTCAGGCCGATGCCATCAACCAGTCTCTCGGCGAAAGCCGACTTGCCGGAACGCGCACCACCCAGCACCAGTGTCGTTGTCGCGGCGGTCATTTCGGCGCACGCCCATCTTCAGGCGACCAGCGCAGCGGCGGCACGCGCGCGACCATGCCCTTGCGCAGCACCTCGGCACGTTCACGCCACGGTACAAGACCGTAATCGGCCCTTTGATAGGACTCGACGAAGGACACCAGCGCCGCGCTGCCGCTATCGGTCTGCAGATCGCCGAACAGGAACGTGTAACCATCAGGGCTTGTCACCGCGACCGTCGCCGGCCGCTTGCAGACGCTGAGGCACTGCACCGGACGCACCATCACGGCGGCATCGCCATCGCCGAGCGCGGCCTTCACAGCATCGAACATGTCCGGCCCGACGATCATGCCGGTTTCGGCGGCCTTGCAGCTGATGCACACGCTCACGACAACGGGACCGGACGGCACAGGGCGTGGCGGTTCGACCGAAATTTGTTCGCCAGAGATATCGGCGCTGTCGTGATCCATTACATGCTCAGTTCATGCCCTCGCGGGCCTACGAGCTTTGTTGGATCGCGCCGACGGCTTGGCCGTCGGTTCGCTCCCGTCCGGTGCACCCCGCCCCGACGACGCCTCCAAAGCACAGTTCGTGATGGCAGGTCTCCTGGCTTGCGAGTCACAGCCTGCTGCCGCCTTCCCAAGAATTCTGAAGAATTCCCAGTGGCACCGGCGCGGGCTCGTCGCTTACAGTTGCGGGGGCAGCGCCGGCTTCAAACCGGCTTCCCTTTTCACCTTCCACGCGGAAGGACCATCGCCAAAGACGCTATCTGCCGGGTGCGCCGGGGTCAACCGCGCCGGCGGACTGTCGTCCGGACCTGTTGACCTTGCAGGTCGTCTTGCGTCAGTTAGGCCGCGAAAAGGAACCCGATGCCCGCCCATTCCCAGCCATTGTGGCAACCGCCCGCCATTGCGCCTGTTGACCCGCAGATCGCGGCAGGTATCCGCGCCGTCATCGACGGCAAGGCAAAGCCGCCGGGCTCGCTGGGACGAATCGAGGACCTGGCGCTGCAGCTCGGCATGATCCGGCATCCCGGCGAGCCGCGCGGCGACAATGCCGTGCTGCTGGTATTTGCCGGAGATCACGGACTCGTGGCCGAAGGCGTGTCGCAATATCCGTCGGCGGTCACGGTCGCGATGGTGATGACCTATCTGGCCGGCCGCGCCACGGCCAATGCTTTCGCCATGGCGAATAACATCGACGTTCGCGTAATCGATATCGGTGTCGCTGCCGAACTGCCCGTGCATCCAAAGCTGATCGACGCCAAGGTGCGTATGGGCACGGCTAATGCCGCACGCGAGCCGGCAATGACGACAGAACAGGCGGCCGATGCGCTATCGCGCGGCTACCGGATCGCCGTCGGCGAGATCAAGGCCGGCGCAGACATCATCGCGCTCGGCGAGATGGGAATCGGCAATACGGCTTCGTCGGCTTTGGTCGTTCATCGGCTTGCGCCAGCGCTACTGAATGACTGTATCGGCGTTGGCGCCGGGCAGGATGACGCCGGCATGGCGCGCAAGCGCGCAGCGATCGCGAAGGCGGCGGCGCGCAGCGATGCAACCGCGCCGCTGGATGTGCTGGCCCAATTCGGCGGACTGGAAATCGCAGGCATGGCCGGAGCGATCCTCGGCGCGGCTTCGCAACGGCGGCCGGTGATCATCGACGGCTTCATCTCCAGCGCCGCGGCATTGCTCGCCGTTAGCCTGCGTCCGGCTGCACGCGACTACTGCGTCTTCGCGCACCGTTCGGCCGAACGCGGCCACGACATCGTACTCAGCGCGCTCGATGCCAGGCCGCTGCTCGATCTCGGCCTGCGCCTCGGTGAAGGCACCGGTGCACTGCTTGCGGTGCCGCTGGTCCGTGCCGCCGCGCGCATGCTGACCGATGTCGCCAGCCTCGACGACGTACTGGCCGGAAAGATCTAGATGAGACCGGATCCGCATCTGCTGAATGCGATCCGTTTCCTGACGGTGCTGCCGGTACCGGCAACTGGCGACGCGCAGGAGGCTGACTGGCTTGCGCGTGCAATGAAGTATTTTCCGATCGTCGGCCTCGGCATTGGCGCCGCCTCCGCGATCGTGCTCCTCGTTGCCAGCGAATTCTGGTCACCGCTGATCGCGGCTTTGCTGGCGATTACAACAAGTATGGTCATCACCAGCGCGCTACACGAAGATGGCCTGGCCGACACAGCCGACAGTTTCGGCGGGGGGTGGACTGTCGAGAAGCGCCTCGCGATCATGAAGGACAGCCGCATCGGCACTTATGGGGCGCTGGCACTCGGCCTCGGCGTGGCACTGCGTATTGCGGCGCTCGCCATATTGCCGATGTGGGCAGGTGCGGCGGCGTTGATCGCCGCCCATGCCGCTGCACGCGCCGTCCCCGCTTTTGTGATGAACCGCCTGCCCTATAGCGGCGATACCAGTGCGATGAAGGTCTCCTATGCCGACGCACCCGTGCGGTCCGAGGAATTGATCTTTGCGCTCACCGTCGTCGCACTCGCATCGGCCCCGCTTGCGCTCATCTCGGTCGCATCGCTTTCTGCGGGTCTTCTGCTCGGCGCAGCGCTTGCCGCACTTCTCGCGCTATGGTCGCGCCGGATGATCGGCGGCTACACTGGCGACGTGCTCGGTGCCGTCGAGCAGCTGTTCGAGATTGGCTTTCTGCTCGGCGTCGCAGCCCTGATCAAATAGGCCAGTTCAACGGCAAGCGATAAGGCTCACCTTCAAAGGCGTCCGCACCGCGACCGATGCGCGCAATGGCTTCGATCATACGTCCCTCGCGGCCAAGCTGTTCGTCAGCCAATTGCACCATCAGTTTGTTCGGAGTCACATAAGGCGAACGTTTGCGTAGTTCATCTGCAATCGCCGCCTCATAGCCGGGATTCCGATCACAGGCGATGGCGTAAGCCGCGGCACTTGAGCGACTGATACCAGCCCAGCAGTGAATCAGCATCGGGCGATCGGCGACGCTGCTGCGACCGAATTCGAGAATCGCATTTACGGCATCAGCATCGGGCACGATCAGGTCCGGCGTCGCTTCGACGATATCGTGAAAAGCCAGCTCCACATGCCGCTCACGCGCCAACCCGCTCCAGTCGCGCTCGCTCGCTGTAGGTGACAGAAGGGTCAACAGATCGAAGGCTGGCAGCGCATTTGCCACAGCAGCAAGGCCTCCGAGCGAGCTCACATAGATCATTCGAACATCCTGCTCGCTGTTGTCATGCCTCTTCTCGCACCTGCAGCAAATAGACCTCCTTCAGCCTCATGCCGCAGCGATGTCGCTGATGCAAGGTCGGTTTCTTAATACCACTCCCGACCTTTTCGCACCTGCGTTATCGCAAACAGGGAAAATACACCAATCAAAACAATCTATTACTCACTCGAACTTTCGGCGACCGAGGCAGGCCAATTTTAAAGAAGTTGCGATAGGTATCTAACTCACCAACGCAGAGTCCAGGACGGCACGATGCTGAACTACTTCGAAATGGCGGCATCACAGATCGGAACGATCTTCCGCGTGCCCCGCGAAAACCCCGAACTGGTGGAGGCGAAGCTCGCTGCCTTCACCCGTCAGGTGCCGATCATGTATGCGCTGGTGGTCGTCAACACGACGGCACTTGCGATTACCTTTTATGGTACTGCGCCGCATCTACTGACCGTGTATCTCCCCGCTGCATTCGTTGCAATCTGCGTGATCCGGATGCTGAGCTGGCTGAGAGCGCGGAACATCACGCTGTCACTCGACCAGGCCGTGGAGAAACTTACCGGCTCGATCATCTTCGCCAGCATTCTCGGCGTCGCGTTCTCTGCCTGGAGCCTCAGCCTTTTTCCCTACGGCGACGCCTATAGCAAAAGTCACGTTGCCTTCTTTATGGCCGTGACATCGATCGGCTGCAGTTTCTGCCTCATGCATCTACGCTCGGCAGCGCTCATCGTGACGACGCTTGTTGTCGTGCCCTTCGCGTTCTTCTTCGGATCAAGCGACAATACGGTCTTTACCTCCATCGCCTTCAACTTCGTCGTGGTCATCTTTGCCATTCTCTTCATGCTGCTCGGCAATTACTCCGATTTCGAGAAGCGGGTGAATTCGGAGAAAGCGCTGCGTATCAAGCAGGCCGAACTGCAGGTGCTGAGCGACAGGAACTTTCGGAATTCTAATATCGACAGCCTCACCGGTCTCCCCAATCGCCGGAATTTCTTTGCCGAGCTTGAGCGCGGCATCATCAACTCTGCGCATACCGGCGGCCTGCTGCTTGGTATCCTGGATCTTGATGGCTTCAAGCCGATCAACGACATCCACGGGCACCGCATGGGTGATCGCCTGCTGGTCGAAGTTGCGGACAGGCTGCGCGCGCATCTCGCTCCTCACGTGTTTCTGGCCAGACTGGGCGGCGACGAATTCGTCATGTTCAGCGAACAATTGCTGGACCCGGACGCAATTGCTGAAGCGGAAGAAAGCATCGAAAACCTGTTCGACGTCCCGTTCGAGATTGATGACATTACAGTACGCATCAGCTGTTCGATCGGATATGCGGAATTTCCGGACGCAGCCAAGACCGCGCAGGATTTGTTCGAGCGCGCCGATTATGCGCTGTTCTTTGCCAAGCAGCACAAGCGTGGCAAGGCCGTCCGGTTTTCTGCAGAACATGAAGCCGATATCCGCGAGGCCTCCTCTGTGAGCCGGGCTTTGGCCGGTGCCAACCTCGAGCAGGAACTGTGGATCGCCTATCAGCCGATCATTGACGCAGAAACACGACAACCCGCGAGCTTCGAAGCCCTGGCGCGCTGGAAGAGCCCGGAGCTCGGCAATGTTCCGCCGATGAGCTTCATTGTCGCCGCCGAACGCTCCGGCATGATCGGCCAGTTGACCCCGTTGCTACTTCGCAAGGCTCTGGAAGGCGCAGCGACATGGCCGGAGCACATCCGGATTTCGTTCAACCTCTCAGCGGTCGACGTCGCCTCTCCCCTGTCGATCCTCAAGATCATTGCCGTTGTCCAGCAAAGCAAGGTGAAGGCCAGCCGCATCGACTTCGAGATCACCGAAACGGCCGTGATGGGCAATCTCGCACAGGCGACCGAAGCATTGAATGCCCTGAAGACTCTGGGCGCCCGCATCTCGCTGGACGATTTCGGCACCGGCTATTCGAGCCTGAGCTGTATTCGCGAATTGCCGCTCGACAAGGTCAAGATCGATCGCAGCTTCATCAGCAAGATCGAGACGGATTCTGCCGCGCGCCTGATCCTGCGCACCATGCTCGGACTGTGCAACGGCCTCGGTCACGACTGCATCGTCGAAGGCGTCGAGAACAGTGAACAGGTCGACTTCCTGCGCAGGGAGCACTGCCGTTTCATGCAGGGCTACTTCTTCGCCAAGCCCATGAACATCGAGCAGGTCGGGGGTTATCTCGCCTCTGCTCAATCCAGCATGCTGGCCGACCGCACCGCCAGCTAGTCGTTCTGTCCGTCGAGCAGCCGCACCGCCTCGAACAGCGTTGCCGCCCCGACGGCCAGTTGCTCCGGCTCCGACCATTCCTCGGGGCAATGGCTCTTGCCGTCCTTTGACGGAATGAACAGCATCGCGCTGCGGCCGATATGCGACATGAAAGCCGCATCGTGACCTGCCCCCGAGGCCAGCCGTGTCGTTGAATAGCCGAGCTTGGTGGCGCTGCGTCCGAGAACATCGAGCAGATGATCGTCGCAAGGCGCGGGAGGATTTTGCGAGATCAGTGCGAAGCGTTCGCGCGCGACCCTGGCACGCCCCGCAATGGCAAGGCTCTCGCGGTCGAGCAGTGCCACGAATTCATCGACCAGCGCGGCCTTCTCGGCACGAATATCGAGAATCATGCGCGCGCCACCGGGCACGACATTGGCGGCGTTCGGGCTGATCTCGAGGATTCCCGTGGTGGCAACGAAGTGCCCCTGTTTGCGCGCGGCAAAGGCATTGGCCTGCTGCGCGACCAGCAGCACGAGCTCGGCGGCGGGAAGGCTCGCATCCCTGCGATATTCCATCAGCGTCGAGCCCGCATGATCGGCAGCGCCCTGCAGCACGATCTCGACGCGGGTGATGCCGGCGATGCCGGTGACGAGACCGAGATCGAGCTTCTTGCTTTCCAGCACCACGCCCTGCTCGATATGCAATTCGAGATAGCCGACAAATTCCGGCTTCTGCATCGCGGCGATGGCCGCCGGATCGCCGCCGACGCGCTTGATGGCATCGGCCAGCGTTTCACCGGCCGCGTTGGTGTAAGTCAGCATTTTCGCATCGAGCTCGCCGACCATGGCGCGGCTGCCGACGCAGGACAGACCATATTCGCTGGGTTCCTCGGCGAGGAAATCCACGATCTCGATCGGATGCCGGGGCGTATAGCCGGACGCCTGCAGCGCACGCACGGCCTCCAGCGCCGTGAGGATGCCGGAAATGCCATCGAAGCGACCACCGGATGGCACCGTGTCGGAATGCGAGCCGAGCATGATCGGCGGCAGGCCGGGAACGCTGCCCTCAAGCCGGGCGATCATGTTGGCGCCGGCGTCCATGCGCACCGTCATGCCAGTGGCGATGAATTGCTCGCGCAGCCAGGCGCGCCCGTCGAGAAAGCGCTGCGAGAACGATCGCCGCGTCCACGGCTTGTCGGGATCGGTGATGGCGGCAAGCGCCATATGGTCGTCCCAGAGGCGGTTCTGATCGATGGGCGGCTTGGTATCGGTCGGCATGATCGGCATGAGGCTCATGAGTTGGCGGCACTGGCGCCGGCGCAATTATTGTTGAACACTTTGGCCATCGTTAAGCAAGAAACGATGGACATCGTGAAGCAAGAAACGATCGGGGAGAAAATCGTGAGCAGCAAGACCAGGATCGCATGGGTGACCGGCGGCGGCACCGGAATTGGCAAGGCGGGCGCAGCGGCGCTGCTGGCGGATGGCTGGACGGTCGTCATTTCAGGCCGCCGTGCCGATGTGCTGAAGAGCGTCGCCGATGAACTCGGCGCCGGCGGCAAGCCGGTGGAGGCGATGGCGCTGGATGTCAGCAATGTCGACGACGTCAACAAGGTGGCGCAAGCCATCCTCGCCAAACATGGCCGTATCGACCTTCTGGTGAACAGCGCCGGCGTCAATCTGCCGAAACGCAGCTGGGAAGATGTGACGCAGGACGGCTGGGACCAGATCGTCGACATCAATCTCAACGGCGTGATGTATTGCATGCGCGCGGTGCTGCCGACGATGCGCGCGCAGAAGGACGGCTGCATCATCAATGTCGCCTCATGGGCCGGGCGCATCGTGTCGAAGATGACGGGGCCGGCCTATACGGCCACCAAGCACGCCGTGCTGGCGCTCACCCATTCCTTCAACATGGACGAATGCGTCAACGGCTTGCGCGCCTGCTGTCTCTCGCCCGGCGAGGTCGCCACCGACATCATGAAGAACCGCCCGGTGCCGCCGAGCGACGAGGTGATGGCGCGGATGCTGCAGCCGGACGATCTCGGCAAGACCATCGCCTTCATCGCCAGCATGCCGCCGCATGTCTGTATCAATGAGGTGCTGATCAGCCCGACCTGGAATCGCTCGTTCCTAGCCATGTGAGCGCATCAAAGGCAGCCGGCGCAACCTGTTCGCGCCGGCTGCCTTCCGCCTCATGGCGTGATTGCGACCTTCAGCACGCCATCGCGCTGATGCGAGAACAGGTCGTAGGCTTTCTCGATATCGTCCAGTTTGTAGTGATGCGTGACCAGCGGTGTCAGGTCGACGCGGCCGGAGGCGACGACGTTCATCAGCCGTCGCATCCGCTCCTTGCCACCGGGGCACAGGCTGGTGACAATCGTGTTATCGCCAAGGCCTGCTGAAAAGGCGCTCAGGGGAATCTGCAGATCCGTCGAATAGACGCCAAGGCTGCTCAGGGTGCCGCCCGGCCGCAGCGCGCGCAGCGCCGATTCGAAAGTGCCTTGCGTACCGAGCGCTTCGATGGCCACATCGACGCCGCGGCCGTCGGTGAGATCCATGATCTGCTTGACCGGATCACCCTTCTTGAAGTCGACGACGATATCGGCGCCGAGCCGTTTGGCGACCTCGATGCGCGCGGGCACCGTATCGACACCGATGATCGTGGTTGCGCCCATCAGCTTCGCACCGGCGAGCGCGCAGAGGCCGATCGGCCCCAGCGCGAACACTACCACCGTGTCGCCGATCCTGATGCCGCCGCGCTCCGCGCCGGCAAATCCCGTCGACATGATGTCCGGACACATCAGCACCTGCTCATCCGTCAACGCGTCGGGCACCGGACTGAGATTGACCATGGCATCGGGCACCAGAACATATTCGGCCTGCGCGCCATCGATCGTGTTGCCGAACCGCCAGCCGCCGGCCGCCTTGAAACCGTGCTTCGTTCCAGCGCCATCCTGCGATGAGCAGCCGCAGAGACATGCGTAGCTGTGGCCGCTCGGCGTGATCGCACCGGCAATGACGCGCTGGCCCTCGCGATAGCCGGTGACGGCACTGCCGAGCTTCTCGATGATACCAACCGGCTCGTGCCCGATGGTCAGCCCTTTCTCGACCGGATACTCACCCTTGAGGATATGCACATCGGTGCCGCAGATCGTGGTAGTCGTGATGCGCATCAACGCATCGAGTGGGCCGACATCGGGGATCGGCTTGTCATCCAGAACGATACGACCCGGTTCGACAAATATCGCAGCCTTCATTTTCGGCATGATCCTGCTCCTGCTTGCGACGCTGCGTCGATCGACGCGATGAGCCCATCATCTGCGCATTTTGCCGTGACAGGATTGAGGTGGATCAAGCGGCGGTGCCTTTTGAATTTCTCTGAAGTGCAGACAAACAGCCGCGCTTCTGCGTCGCTCTTGATTCAATTTGTCAAACAGCCACTGTTCCGGAGAGTCCTGTTCTTCAGACATGCCTCATCGCCCCTGTTGTTAGCGGCGCGGGGGCGCCGTCGTGTTTCGCATTCCCACCCTCCTGAAAGAGGGCGTGCGGAACGCCGGGTGCCCGTTGCACCCTTGGGCCTGATGCGAATGCGGTCTTCCGCAAGTGAGTGTGCATCAGGACTTTCGGAAGCGTCAGGCAAGTGCCCAGCGTTCCGCCTGCGGTGTTTTTTCGACTTGCTTGCACTTTGCCTCAGCGAACGATCCGATCACCGAATTAAAGTCCCAAGGCGATGGGAAGGGAGCCTCAAGCACTTAGGCCGGACGCATTTTGACTTGGTCGTCCGTCACACTGTCCAGGGATCTTTCCATCTCAAGACCGGTCGTGTCCTTGCCAGTGGCAGTGCTGGCGCAGATCCGTCCTGCCCGAAGACAGACGTCACCCATGAACCGCGTAACGCCGCATCTCCGGCGTCCACCGCACCCTGCCCCGCGAACGTGACGATCGCGATCGCCCCTCTCGGTGGGGCAGGACAGAGGGGAATATAAACCTTAATGGAATATTGTCAACGATGAATAGGAAAAAATGTTTGGGCACGTCAAGCGCGGACCCGCCCCATACTCGTCATTCCGGGGCGCGGCCGGCTCTTGCCGGACGCGAACCCGGAATCCCAGCATGGGAGTCGTCGACCGCGCCAAACACTCGAGGATTCCGGGTTCGCACTACGCGGCTTTGCCGCTTCGTGCGCCCCGGAATGACGAGCCAAGGCCCACGTCCCGGGATGCCGGCGCGAGAAACCTCACCCGTTCTTCGCAAACAGCTCCCGCCCGATCAGCATTCGCCTGATCTCGCTGGTGCCGGCGCCGATTTCGTAGAGTTTGGCGTCGCGCAGCAAGCGGCCGGTGGGATAGTCGTTGATATAGCCATTGCCGCCGAGCAGCTGGATTGCGTCGAGTGCGCATTGGGTGGCGCGTTCCGACGCGTAGAGGATGGCGCCGGCGGCATCCTCGCGGGTGGTCTCGCCGCGATCGCAGGCTTTCGCCACCGCATAGACATAAGCGCGCGCCGAGCTCAGCGCGACATACATGTCGGCGATCTTGCCCTGCACGAGCTGGAAGTTGCCGATGGGCTCGCCGAACTGTTTGCGCTCATGCACATAAGGCTGCGCGACATCGAGACAGGCCTGCATGATCCCCAGCGGACCTGCCGCGAGCACCGCACGCTCATAATCGAGGCCGGACATCAACACATTGACGCCGCGGCCGACGGTGCCGAGCACGTTCTCCTCGGGCACTTCGCAATCCTCGAAGACGAGTTCGCAAGTATCCGAGCCGCGCATGCCCAATTTGTCGAGCTTCTGCGCCGTCGAGAAACCCTTCATCCCCTTTTCGATGATGAAGGCCGTGATGCCGCGCGGGCCGGCAGCCGGATCGGTCTTGGCATAGACCACCAGCGTCGAAGCGACAGGACCGTTGGTGATCCACATCTTGCTGCCGTTGAGAACGTAGCGATCGCCCTTCTTGTCGGCGCGGGTCTTCATCGACACCACGTCCGAGCCCGAACCCGGCTCGGACATGGCCAGCGATCCCACATGTTCGCCGGAAATCAGCTTCGGCAGATATTTGCGCTTCTGCGCCTCGTTGCCGTTGCGACGCAGCTGATTGACGCAGAGATTGGAATGCGCGCCATAGGACAGGCCCACCGACGCCGAGGCGCGCGAGATTTCCTCCACCGCGATGACATGTTCGAGATAGCCGAGCCCGGCGCCGCCGAACTCTTCCTCCACCGTGATACCGTGCAGCCCGAGCGACCCCAGTTTGGGCCAGAGATCGATGGGAAACTGGTTGGTCTTGTCGATGGCTTCGGCGCGCGGCGCGATCTCGTTCTGGGAGAAGTCACGCACGGTCTCGCGAATCGCGTCCGCGGTTTCGCCGAGATCGAAATTGAACATCCGTTGAGCGTTCGAAATCACAGGGTCGCCTCCGGTCAGAACGGCGCGCAAGCGCACCGGTTTTGTTGATTGAAATCACCATGTCACGGGCCGAACGGGCTGAGAAGAGGCATAAAGTGGTCCTTGCTCTTGGCCCCGCAACGGGTTGTAATTCATCCAAATAAGCCCTCCGGGACCAACCACGGAAGGCATGCCAGGGGAGAGAACCGATGCTCGATCGCGTCCAGGATTCCGACAGCAACGAAGCCGCCCAAGCCGCCGCCCACGCCCAAGCTTACGGGATGCCGCTCGATGAGTTCGATCCCGGCAATCCCGAACTGTTCCGCACCGATACGTTCTGGCCCTATTTCGAACGGCTGCGCCGCGAGGATCCCGTCCACTATTGCAAGGATAGCATGTTCGGACCGTATTGGTCGGTGACCAAATACAACGACATCATGGCGGTCGAGACCAATCACGCGACCTACTCGTCCGCTGCGGCATTCGGCGGCATCACCATCCGCGACGCCGGCGTGAAATTTCGCCGGCCGATGTTCATTGCCACCGATCCGCCGCATCACAGCGCCCAGCGCAAGACCGTGGCGCCGATGTTCGCGCCTCACCATATGGACGAACTCTCGGGACTGATCCGCAGTCGCACCGCCGAGGTGCTGGACTCCCTGCCCCGCAACGAGACCTTCGACTGGGTCGACCGCGTCTCGATCGAACTTACCACACAGATGCTGGCAACCCTGTTCGACTTCCCGTGGGAAGACCGCCGCAAGCTCACCCATTGGTCCGACGTCGCCACCATGCTGCCGCCGACAGCGGAAGCCGAAGCGCAGCGCCAGAAGGAACTCGGCGAATGCGGCGAATATTTCGGCCGGCTGTTTCAGGAACGGCTCAACGCGCCGCCAAAGAGCGACCTGATATCGATGATGGCGCATAGCGAGGCGACGCGACATCTCGATCCCGAGAACTTCCTCGGCAACATCATCCTGCTGATCGTCGGCGGCAACGACACTACGCGCAATTCGATGTCCGGCGGCGTCTATGCGCTCAATCAATTCCCCGGCGAATATGACAAGCTGCGCGCCAATCCAGCGCTGATCGAGAGCATGGTGCCGGAGATCATCCGCTGGCAGACGCCGCTCGCACATATGCGACGCACGGCGCTGCAGGACGCCGAGCTCGGCGGCAAGCAGATCAGGAAGGGTGACAAGGTCGTGATGTGGTACGTCTCGGGGAACCGCGATGACGAGGTCATCGAAAACCCCAACGAATTCATCATCGACCGCGTGCGCCCGAACCGCCACCTGTCATTCGGCTTCGGCATCCACCGCTGCGTCGGCCTCAGACTTGCCGAACTTCAATTGAAGATTGTGTGGGAAGAAATCATCAAGCGTTTCGACAGGATCGAAGTCGTCGGCGAGCCGCGCCGCGTCTTTTCGAGTTTTGTGAAGGGCTACGAAACACTGCCGGTGCGCATCGCGGGCTAACCGCGAGCGCAACGGCGAAGGATCGATTTTCGGAGAGCAGACGCCATGAATATCCAAGCCAGGATCAATCCTGACAAAGCCGAGATCCAGCGCGTCGCGCGCGAGATCGCCTATTCCATGCCGCTGAAGGACTTCCATCCCGGCGCGCCGAAATTGTTCGCGACCGATACGCTGTGGCCGTTCTTCGAACGGCTGCGCAAGGAAGAGCCGGTGCATTACTGCACCAATGCGCCGATCGAGCCCTACTGGTCGGTGACCAAGTATCACGACATCATGCATGTCGACACCAATCACGGCATCTTCTCGTCCGACGTGAAGCATGGCGGCATCGCGATCCGCGACGTGCCGGAAGGCTATGACTGGCCGAGCTTCATCGCCATGGATGAGCCGAAGCACAGCGCACAGCGCAAGACCGTGACGCCGATGTTCACGCCAACCCATCTCGACGAGATGGCGGTGCTGATCCGTGGGCGCGTGTGCAAGGTGCTCGACGGATTGCCGCGCGGCGAGACCTTCGACTGGGTCGAGCGCGTCTCGGTCGAACTCACCACGCAGATGCTGGCGACCCTGTTCGACTTCCCGTGGGAAGAGCGCCGCAAGCTGACACGCTGGTCGGACGTGTCCACCGCGCTGCCCAAGAGTGGCATCGTCTCGTCCGAGGAAGAGCGCCGCCGCGAGATGGACGAATGCGCCGCCTATTTCCAGAAGCTCTGGAACGAGCGCGTGAATTCCGACCCGCGGAATGACCTGATTTCCATGATGGCGCATAGCGACGCCACGCGCTTCATGGACGCCGACACGCTGATGGGCAATATCATTCTGCTGATCGTCGGCGGTAACGATACCACCCGCAACACCATGACGGGCTCGGTGCTGGCGCTGAACGAGAACCCCGATCAGTATCAGAAGTTGCGCGACAATCCGTCGCTTATCGAGACCATGGTCCCCGAAGTGATCCGCTGGCAGACGCCGCTGGCGCATATGCGCCGTACCGCCCTGCAGGATACCGAACTCGGCGGCAAGACCATCAGGAAGGGCGACCGGGTGGTGATGTGGTACGTCTCGGGCAACCGCGACGAGGAGGTGATCGAGCGCCCCAACGAATTCATCATCGACCGCGCACGGCCCAAGATTCACCTGTCATTCGGTTTTGGCATACACCGTTGCGTGGGCATGCGCCTGGCGGAGTTGCAATTGAGGATCGTTTGGGAGGAGATACTGAAACGGTTCGAGAACATCGAAGTTGTGGGGGAACCCAAGCGCGTGTATTCGAGCTTCGTTAAAGGCTACGAGACCCTCCCGGTTAAAATTACGTAAGACCGGAGGATCACGTAATGCCGGTCAGGATCATAATTTTCCCCTCAAGAAGAGAAGCTCAATTCCTTGACGAAACACCATCCCGCGGAACAGGACGAATTCCACGATATCCGCGATGCCGTTGCCAAACTGTGTGCACAGTTCCCCGGTGAATACTGGCGCAAGCTCGACCGCGAAATGGCCTATCCGAAGGCTTTCGTCGACGCACTGACGGAAGCCGGCTACCTGTCGGTGCTGATCCCCGAGGAATATGGCGGCTCCGGCCTCAAGCTGTCGGCTGCTGCTGCGATCCTCGAAGAGATCCAGCGCGCCGGTTGCAACGGCGGCGGCTGCCACGCGCAGATGTATACGATGGGCACGGTGCTGCGTCATGGCAATGACGAGCAGAAGGCCAAGTGGCTGCCGAAGATCGCGACCGGCGAAGTTCGCCTGCAGGCCTTCGGCGTCACCGAGCCGACCTCGGGCACGGACACATCCTCGCTGAAGACGGTGGCGAAGAAGGACGACAACGGCGACTACGTCGTCAACGGCCAGAAGATCTGGACCAGCCGCGCCGAATATTCCGACCTGATGGTGCTGCTCGCACGCACCACGCCGAAGGAACAGGCGGCGAAGCGCACCGACGGCCTGTCGGTGTTTCTGGTGGACATGAAAGAGGCCAAGAAAAACGGCCTCGAGATCCGCCCGATCCGCACCATGATGAACCACGCCACCACCGAAGTGTTTTTCACCGACATGAAGGTGCCGAAGGAAAACCTGATCGGCGAAGAGGGCAAGGGCTTCCGCTACATTCTCTCCGGCATGAATGCCGAACGCATCCTGATCGCCAGCGAATGCGTCGGCGATGCCAAGTGGTTCATCGCCAAGGCGAGCGCTTATGCCAAGGAGCGCCAGGTGTTCGGCCGACCCATCGGCCAGAACCAGGGCATCCAGTTCCCGATCGCCAAGGCCTACGCCAATATGCGTGCGGCCGAGCTGATGGTGAAGGAAGCGCTGCGCAAATATGAAGCCGGCATGGAATGCGGCGCCGAGGCCAATATGGCCAAGATGCTCGCGGCCGATGCGTCCTTCGAGGCGGCCAATGCCTGTATCCAGACCCATGGCGGTTTCGGTTTCGCCGAGGAATACGACGTCGAGCGCAAATTCCGCGAAACGCGTCTGTATCAGGTGGCGCCGATTTCGACGAACCTGATCCTGTCCTTCGTGGCCGAGCATGTGCTCGGCATGCCGCGCTCGTATTGAGATAGACATATGCTGCCGCTCAAGGGACTGACCGTCATCGCCGTTGAACAGGCGGTGGCTGCACCATTCTGCAGTTCGCGTCTCGCGGATGCCGGCGCGCATGTCATCAAGATCGAGCGCCCCGAAGGCGATTTTGCCCGCGGCTACGATGCCGCGGCGAAAGGCCAGAGCAGCTACTTCGTCTGGCTCAACCGCGGCAAGGATTCCGTCGTGGTCGATCTTGCGACGCCGGAAGGCCGCAAGGCGATGGAAGAGCTGATCGCCAATGCCGACGTGCTGCTGCAGAACCTCAAGCCGGGCTCGATGGACAAGCTCGGCTTCACCCGCGAACGCTTGCGCAAGGATTATCCGCGGCTGATCTGCTGCACTATCACCGGCTATGGCGACACCGGCCCCTATGCCCATCGCAAGGCCTATGACCTCCTGATCCAGGCAGAGAGCGGATTGGCGTCGATCACCGGCGGTCCCGAAGGCCCCTCGCGCGTCGGCGTTTCCATCGTCGATGTTGCCACGGGCGCGGCCGCGCATGCCGCGATCCTGGAAGCGCTGATCGGCCGTTCGGTGTCGGGTGAAGGCGCCGATATCCGCATCTCCATGTTCGACGTGATGGCCGACTGGCTCACCGTGCCGCTGCTCAATGCCGAGGCCGGCAACGAGCCGAAGCGCATGGGTCTCGCGCATCCCTCCATCGCGCCCTATGGCGTGTTTCGCTCGAAGGACGGTAAGGACATCCTGATCTCGATCCAGAGCGAGCGCGAATGGAAGGTGCTCTGCGCCAAGGTGCTGGGCAATGCCGACCTCGCCGCCGATCCGCGCCTCGTCAACGGCGTCGAGCGCGTGCGCAACCGTGCCTTCACCGATCAGACCGTCAGCGACATCTTCGGATCGCTCAGCCGCGACGAACTCCTGAAGCGCCTGACCGACGCCGATATCGCCTTTGCCGAAGTGAACACCATGGCGGATCTCACCACCCATCCGCATCTGCGCCGCATCACCGTCAACACGCCGAATGGCGAAGTGTCCTATCCGGCGCCCGCCGCGATCTGGGTCGACGCGCCGCGCAGCTATGGCGCCGTGCCCGGCATCGGCGAAGTGCAGAAGTAATCTTCAAGATCACACGGAGGTCGTCATGACCGACACACTCGACATCGATCATCTCAAGCAGTGGATCGGTCGCACCGACGAGGCCTCCGATGTGGTCACCGCGCAGCTCGTGAAGGGCCTACGCGCGACGCTGTTTCTCGACATCGGCACGCCGAAGCCCGGCGACGCCGCGCCCTTCACCACGCAGTGGTGCCTGGCGCAGCCGGTCGCGGCGATGGACAAGCTCGGGCCCGACGGTCATCCCGCGCGCGGCGGCTTCCTGCCGCCGGTGCCGCTGCCGCGCCGCATGTGGGCGGGCGGCGAAGTGCAGTTCATCGAGCCGCTGCTTGTCGGCGATGAGGTGACGCGCTCCTCGAAAATCCTCGACGTCAATCTGAAGACCGGCTCCACCGGGGCGCTGTGCTTCGTCAATGTCGAGCACCTGATCACCACCAAGCGCGGCCTCGCCATCCGCGAACGGCAGGACATCGTCTACAGGGACATGCCGACCAGCATGGCGCCGCCGGCTCCCGCGCCGAAGGAAGTTCCGGCCGCCAAGCATCAGGAAACGCATTATGCCGATCCCGTGCTGCTGTTTCGCTACAGCGCGCTGACCTTCAACGGCCACCGCATCCATTACGACCGCGACTATGTCACCAAGGTCGAATTCTATCCCGGTCTGGTGTTTCATGGGCCGCTGCAGGCGGCGCTGCTGGTGGAGTTCGCAGCCAAGCTCAAGGGTGGCAAGGCGCCCGCGAAATTCAGCTATCGCGGCGTGTCGCCGCTGTTCGATGGCGCGGATTTCACGGTGAATGCGAATGAGACCGCTGATGGTCTCGAGGTCTGGACCGCCAATCATCAGGGCGCGCCGACCATGAAGGCGACGGCGAGCTGGTAAACCGCAACGACGCGCTGACTTAACCTCTCCCCGCTCTGCGCGGGGAGAGGTCGACCGGCGAAGCGCAGCGAAGCCGGTCGGGTGAGGGGCGGCACGCTGTCGAAGCACCAGCCTCCCACCTATCGGATCGCTCCTCTTTCCGACTTGCATATTCCCCACGTTTCGCTGGCCCTGTGCCACGCCCCTCACCCCACCCCTCTCCCCGCGCAAGAGCGGGGAGAGGGAGCGACAGCGCGCCTCCGCTGCCTCCCTGCGGTCTTGCCCCCACGTCCCCGATTGACTCCGCGCCCCCTCCTGCTGTTGATGAGTCAACACCACACGGCAGACAACTGCCTGGACGCATGAGGAAACCGCCTTGGCCCGCGACAGCAAGACAACCGCCGCCCGTACTCCCGTGAGCGTCAAGGACGCCACGCTGAACCTGTTGCGCGGCTTCGGCATCACCAAAGTGTTCGGCAATCCCGGTTCCACCGAATTGCCGTTCCTGTCCGACTGGCCGGACGATATCGACTACGTGCTTGGCCTGCAGGAAGCCTCCGTCATCGGCATGGCCGATGGCTATGCGCAGGCGACGCGCAATGCCGCCTTCGTCAATCTGCACTCCGCAGCGGGCGTCGGCCATGCGCTGGGTAATATCTATACCGCGCATCGCAACCAGACGCCGATGGTGATCACCGCCGGCCAGCAGGCGCGCAGCATCCTGCCGCTGCAGGCGTTTCTCTATGCCGAGCGCGCCTCGGAATTTCCGCGGCCCTATGTCAAATACAGCGTTGAGCCCGCACGTGCCGAGGATGTGCCTGCCGCGATCGCGCGCGCCTATTACGTGGCGATGCAGCCGCCCTGTGGCCCGACCTTCGTCTCGGTGCCGATCGACGACTGGACGCATCAGGCCCAACCGATCGAGGCGCGCCATGTCAGCCGCGAGCTCGGGCCGGATCCGCAGGCGATGCAGGAACTCGTTGCCGCACTCGGCAAGAGCAAGAACCCGGCGCTCATCGTCGGCCCTGGTATCGACCGTGCAGCAGCCGTCGATCTGATGATATCAGTCGCGGAGAAAACCAAGGCCGCCGTCTGGGTCAGCCCGTTCTCGGCACGCTGCAGTTTCCCGGAGCGTCATCCGCAATTCGCCGGCTTCCTGCATGCCTCGCCGGCCCAGCTCTCCGACGCATTGCGCGAGCATGATCTCGTCGTCGTCATCGGCGCCCCGGTCTTCACCTTCCATGTGGAAGGCCATGCCGCAATCTTCGATGGCGATACCACGATCTTCCAGATCACCGACGATGCAGACTCCGCCGCCGTGGCGCCGATCGGCACCAGCATCATCGCGACCATGAAGCCGGCGCTGACGCTGCTGCTTGATCTGCTGCCGGAGACGAAGCGCCCAGTCGCCAAGGGTCGCATCCTGCCGCCGCCGCCTGCGGGGGCTGACCCGATTCCGATAGATTTTCTGCTGCATACGCTATCGCGGGCCATGCCATCGGATGCGATGCTGGTGGAAGAAGCACCCTCGCATCGCCCGGCGATGCAGAAGTATCTTCCGATGCGCGGTGCAAACAGTTTCTACACCATGTCGTCAGGCGGTCTCGGCCACTCGCTGCCTGCATCTGTCGGCATGGCGCTGGGCTATCCGGATCGCCGCACCCTGTGTCTGATCGGCGACGGCTCGGCGATGTATTCGATCCAGGCGCTGTGGACCGCCGCGCAGCGCAAATTGCCTTTAACGGTCGTGGTCATCAACAATTCCGGTTACGGCGCGATGCGCTCGTTCAGCCAGGTAATGCAGGTGCGCAATGTTCCCGGGCTGGACCTGCCCGGAATAGATTTCGTCAAAATTGCCGAAGGCATGGGCGCGCATGCGGCCCGTGTCAGCAAGTCTTCGGAACTCGCCGCCGCGTTCGGGCAAAGCCTGCAACATCCGGGCGTCAGCCTTGTGGAAGTCATCGTCGACTCGGCCGTTCCCGTGCTTTATGGACAGAAGCACTGATGACGCCATCATGACGGAAGGTCAGGCATGACAAAGCTGCCGAACGACAACGCCAAGAAATCGCACAGCTCACACTGGGGTGCCTTTTCCGGACAGTGGGTCGACGGCAAGCTGGTCATCACGCCGCATCCGATCGATCCCGATCCGAATCCGATCATCCAGAATTTTCCCGAGGCGCTTCGCCACAAGGCGCGCATCGCCAAGCCGATGGTGCGCCGTGGCTGGCTCGAAAACGGTCCCGGCCCGGACGACCGCCGCGGCCGCGACGCGTTCGTGGAGATGGAATGGGACGAGGTGCTCGACCTGCTCGCGGGCGAGCTGAAGCGCGTCAAGGATACCCATAGCGCGAAGGCGATCTATGGCGGCTCCTATGGCTGGTCGAGCGCGGGACGTTTCCATCACGCGCAGAGTCAGATCCATCGCTTTCTGAACGTCGCACTCGGCGGCTATGTGAAGTCGGTCAACAGCTACTCGGCCGGCGCATCGACGGTTCTCATTCCGCACATCCTCGGCAACTACGAAGACATGACCCGCCGCAATATCGGCTGGGACGAGATCGTCGAACACACCGATATCATTCTCGCCTTCGGCGGCATGAACACCAAGAATTCGCGCGTCGCCGGCGGCGGTATCAGCAAGCATACCGAACATCGCGACATGGTGGCCCTGAGCAAGCGCGGCGCCGAACTCGTGCTGATCTCGCCGCTGAAGAGCGACCTGCCGGATGAAGTGAACCAGGACTGGGTCGCCGCGCGCCCGGGTACCGACGTGGCGCTGATGCTCGGCATCGCGCATACCGCGGTGATGGACGGCACGCATGATCGCGCCTTCCTCGCCAGCCATACCCATGGCTGGGATATTTTCGAAGACTATCTGATGGGCCGCAGCGACGGCCAGCCGAAGGATGCGGCCTGGGCTGCCGGCATCACCGGCCTCAAGGCCGACGATATCCTCAAGCTCGCGCGCCGCCTGCCCGGCAAGCGTGCGCTATTCGTGGTCGCGCATTCGCTGCAGCGCGCGAAGCATGGCGAGCAGCCGGTCTGGATGGCCTCGGTGCTATCAGCGATGTTCGGACAATCGGGCCTGCCCGGTGGCGGCTTCGGCTATGCGCTCGGCGCCATCGCAAACTATGGGCGCCGGCAGAACGCGGTGCCGATCGCCGGCCTGCCGCAGGGCAAGAACAACGTCACCGAATTCATCCCGGTGGCGCGCGTCAGCGACATGCTGCTCAATCCCGGCGCACCGTTCGAATATAACGGCGCGCACATGACCTATCCGGATATCAAGCTGGTCTATTGGGCCGGCGGCAATCCGTTCCACCATCACCAGGACCTCAATCGCCTGCGCAAGGCCTTCGCACGCGTCGATACGCTGGTGGTGCACGACCTCGCCTGGACCGCGACGGCGCGCCATGCCGACTTCGTACTTCCCTGCACCATGTCGCTGGAGCGCGAGGACATCGGCTCGTCGCAGACCGATCCGCTGATGGTCGCGATGCATCAGATGGCCGAGCCGTTCGGCGATGCGCGCGACGACTATACGATCTTCACTGGCCTGTCCGAGCGGCTGGGCAAGGCCGATGAGTTCACCGAAGGCCGCACGCCGCGTGAGTGGCTGCAGCATCTCTATCAGCCGACCTATGACGGGCTCAAAGCCAAGGGCTATGAGGCGCCGGACTTCGACGCCTTCTGGGCGGCGGGCGAAGTGCTGCTGCCGCAACTGCCGCTCGACGGCGGCACGCTGCGCGCGTTCCGTGAAGACCCCGAGGGCAAGCCGCTGCCGACCACCAGCGGCAAGATCGAGATCACGTCCGACACCATCGCCAGCTTCGGTTACGACGACTGCCCGGGCCATCCCGTCTGGCTGCCGCCGGAAGACGCGATCGATGCGACCAATCCGCTGCAGCTCGTCGCCAACCAGCCTGCGTCACGCCTGCACAGCCAGCTCGATTTTGGCGGGCATAGCAGCGCCGAGAAGCGCCGCGGCCGCGAGGTCGCACGCATGCATCCGATCGATGCGGACGCGCGCGGCATCAAGGACGGCGATATCATCAGGCTGTTCAACCAGCGCGGCGCCTGCCTAGCCTCCGTCACCGTCACCGAAGACGTGATGGCCGGTGTGATCCAGTTGCCGACCGGCGCCTATTACGATCCGGAAGATCCGAATGAGGAGAAGGCGCTCTGCGTGCACGGCAATCCGAACGTGCTCACAAGAGACACCGGCACCTCGCGGCTCGCGCAGGGCTGCACGGGTCAGCTCACGGTGGTGAATGTCGAGAAGTTCACCGGCAACCTGCCGCCGATCCAGGCCTATGATCCGCCGGTCCCGGTGATCTGGCCGCGCCCGCCGAAGCTGGAAGCGGCGGAGTGATCTTACCTCTCCCCGCTCTTTGCGGGGAGAGGTCGCCGCGCCTTCGCGGCGGGTGAGGGGCAAGGCAAGTCGTTCCCACGACCGCGGTCTCTCGGATCGCACAAATTTTCAGGTAGTAAGTTCACGGGTATCCGAAAGCGCCCCGCCCTTGTCAGGCTACGTGCCATGCCCTCACCCGGCGCTGCGCGCCGACCTCTCCCCGCAAACGCGGGGCGAGGTTAAGAAAGAGCCGCGCCCCCTACTTCCCAAACGTCTCCCGCATCTTCGCCTGGATCTTGGCCATGCCGCCGATCCAGCGGTCGTAGTTCTCGGTCTTCTTGCGCATGTAGTCGATCACCTGCTTGTGCGGCAGGATCAGGAACGTCTCCGCCTCGATGCCTTCAAGCGCATCCTGCGCGACCTGCTCCGGCGACAGGTTGCCGTCATTGGATTGCGGGCCCTTCGGGATGTTCTTCAGCATGTTGGTATCGACGCCCTGCGGGCAGAGGATCGAGACCTTGATGTTATCCGCCCGGTGCGAGATCGCGAGATTTTCGGCGAACCCCACCGCGGCATGTTTGGTGGTCGAATAGGCGGGGCTGCCGACTTGCGACAGCAGACCGGCGGCGGAGATCGTGTTGAGGAAATAGCCGCCGCCGCGCGCCTTGTAGAGCGGGATCAGATGCCGGGCGGCATAGACATGGGCCATCACATGGATCGCCCAGCTCCGCGCCCATGGTTCATCCGATGTGCCACCGGCATTCGGCGACATCGGGTCGAAGCCGCCGCCAATGCCGGCATTGGAACAGAACAGCGCGATCGGCCCGTAATGCCGTTCGGTCAGTTCGATCACATGCTGGATATCTTTTTCCTTGCCGACGTCGCACTGGAACGCGGCACCGCCGATGGTCTCTGCTACGGCAGTCGCGCGTTCGCCATCGAGATCGACGACAACGACTTTCGCTGCACCTGCTTTATGAAATGTCTCGCATAGCGCCTGGCCGATGCCATTGGCGCCACCGGTCACGACGACGACCTTGCCGTCTACCCGCATGCCGCACTCCCCCCTTGATGTTTTTGTTTCTTATTAGAGCGTGACCTGATCCGAAAACCGGTATCCACTTTCCGGGATCATGCTCTAGGTGCTCAGCACCATGTCGAGCACGGCCGTATAGTGGCATGCTGCGCCGAGCAGGACAAATGCGTGCCAGATGGCATTCTGGAAACGCAGCCGCTGCCAGGCGTGGAATACGACGCCCAGCGTATACAGCGTGCCGCCGGCGGCGACGAACCACATGGTAAGCGGCGGCAGCGGCGTGAACACGGCGTCATAGGCCATCAGCCCGCTCCAGCCCATGGCGAGATAGAGCACGACAGCAAGGCGATCGAAACGGCCGGGATAAACCAGCTTGATGACGATGCCGGTGATGGCGACGCTCCACACGCCAACCAGTAGCGAGATCGCGAGCCGCGTGTTGGCGATCTGCGCAAAGAACGGTGTGTAGGTCGCGGCGATCAGAAGATAGATCGCGGAGTGATCGAAGCGGCGCAGGAACCACTTTCGCGGTGACACCGGCCACATGTTGTAGATGGCCGACAGCACCAGCATCGCCAGCAGTCCGGCGGAATAGACCGAGACGGTCACCACTTCATAGGCGGTGGCGAAAACAGCGGCGAGCACGATGAGGACGGTGGCGGCGATCAGGCCAGAGAACACGCCGAGACCGTGGACGATGCCGTCGGCGATCAGTTCGGCACGATCGTAATTCCAGCGGATCGCGCCGGCCACCATATGAGCGGAATTGGTCGTCAGTTCTTTGATGCGGAAAACGGTCATGGTGGCGTCAACCCGGCCGGTGCGATGCGGTGAGCTTGCCCCGTAAGCCCGCCTGTGACTTCCCCTGAAATCAGCGATAAATCATAGGCTGGAGATCGTCAACGAAAGCCAAACGACGAAGTGACGACGCTTTCGTGACGAACTTGATTTCAGCCAGACAATCGCCATTTTTAAAGGCAGGCCAATACCCTTTCACGTTCACCACCATGATGAGCTTTCCCGCACGATGCCCAGCCTGTCCGAACTCGTCGAAGAAGCGCGGCTGTCTGCGCGCGCATTGCTCGATTATGGCGACGGTCTGTTCAATCCGACGGTGCGGCTCGGAGTCACAGGCCTGTCGCGCGCCGGCAAGACGGTCTTCATTACCGCACTCGTGCATGGCCTGACGCGCGGCGGACGCTTTCCGGTATTCGAGTCGCTGGCCACCGGACGCATTGCAAAAGCGCGTCTTGCGCCGCAGCCCGACGATGCCGTCCCGCGCTTTGCCTATGAAGAACATCTGCGCACGCTGATCGACGAGCGCCGCTGGCCGAACTCCACCACCGATATCAGCGAGCTGCGTCTGGTCATCGACTATCAGCGCGCGAGCGGCGCCGACCGCACACTCACGCTCGACATCGTCGACTATCCCGGCGAATGGCTGCTCGATCTGCCGCTGCTCAACAAAAGTTACGAGGAATGGTCGGCGGAGAGTCTTGCACTGTCGCGGCAAGGACCGCGCAGGACGCTGGCGGCCGCGTTTCACACACATCTCGCCACGCTCGACGCCAAGGCACCGGAGAACGAGCAGGCGACGCTGATCGCAGCGAGGCTCTTCACCGACTATCTGCGCGCCTGCCGCGACGAACGCTTCGCCATGAGCCTGCTGCCACCGGGCCGGTTCCTGATGCCCGGCAATCTTGCGGGCTCGCCGGCACTCACCTTTGCGCCGCTCGACGTCGCCAGCGATGGCAGCGCACCGGATGGTTCGCTGTGGGCGATGATGAAGCGACGCTACGAGGCCTATAAGGACGTGGTCGTCCGCCCGTTCTTTCGCGATCACTTCTCCAGGCTGGACCGGCAAATCGTACTCGTCGATGCGCTCTCCGCCTTCAATGCGGGACCCGAAGCACTGCACGATCTCGAAGCGGCGCTGGCCGGCATTCTCGATTGTTTCCGCATCGGCCGCAGCACGATCCTCAGCACGCTGTTCCGCCCGCGCGTCGATCGCATCCTGTTTGCCGCGACCAAGGCCGATCATCTGCATCACCTCAGCCATGACCGGCTGGAGGATGTGCTCAGGCGCACCGTGACCAAGGCAGTATCGCGCTCGGAACTGGCCGGTGCGTCGGTCGATGTCGTCGCCATCGCTGCAGTGCGCGCGACCAAGGAAGCGCTGGTGCAACGCGGCCGCGACAAGCTGCCGTCGATATTGGGAACGCCGATCGCCGGCGAGGTCGCCAATGGCGAGACCTTCGACGGCGAGACCGAAGTCGCGACCTTCCCAGGCGATCTGCCCACCGATCTCGATGGCTTGTTCGCCGGCGGTTCTTTCAGGGGCCTCTCGACAGATGCCGCCGACAAGGCCGACTATCGCTTCCTGCGCTTCCGCCCGCCGCTCCTCACCCGCGACGGCGGCGAGGAGCCGGCGCTGCCTCACATCCGCCTCGACCGCGCGCTCCAGTTCCTGATCGGAGACAGGCTGCAATGACCGACCGTACGCGCCGCCCGGCCACGTTCCGGCTCGACGATCCCCACGTCACCGTGATGGACGCCGACGAGGAAGCCGGCCGCCTCGCCCGCGGCACCATCCGCATCACGCCCGAAGCCGATCCGATGGCGATGCCCGTGGTGATCGACGAGCCCCTGCGGCCGGTCCGTACCGGCTTCCGCTGGGGCACGCTGTTCTGGACCGGGCTCGGCGGCCTCGTGCTGCTCGGCACAGGTCTCGGCGTCACGCAACTGGTCCGCGACCTGTTCGCGATCAATGACGGCCTCGGCTTTCTTGGCCTCGGCTTCGCCGCGCTGGTCAGCATCGCACTGATCGCCATCATCGCTCGCGAGGCGCTGAGCCTGATGCGGCTCGCCACCATCGAGAAGCTGCATGCCCGCGCGCTGGCCGTGATCGCCAGCGACGACCGCGCCGAGAGCCGCGCCGTCCTCGCCGACCTGCTGAAACTCGCGCATAGCAATCCGCGCCTCGCCCGGGCCCGCACGGCGCTGCAGGGCCACGCCGACGACATCATCGACGGCGCCGATCTCATTCGCGTGGCAGAACGTGAATTGATGAGCCCGCTCGACATCGAAGCACGGCGCCTCGTCTCGGTCGCGGCGCAGCGCGTCTCGGTGGTGACCGCCGTCAGCCCGCGCGCCGTCGTCGATGTTCTGTTCGTCGCCGCTGCCGCGATCCGGCTGGTCCGGCAGCTCGCAAAACTCTATGGCGGCCGGCCGGGAACGCTCGGAATGATCGCACTGATGCGCCACGCCGTCAGCCATCTCGCCATCACCGGCGGCATGGCCGCCAGCGACAGCATGATCCAGCAGGTGCTCGGCCATGGCCTCGCGGCGAAACTCTCGCAGCGGCTCGGCGAAGGCGTGCTCAATGGCCTGCTCACGGCCCGCCTGGGCCTCGCCGCCATCGACGTGACGCGGCCATTGCCATTCACAGCGCTGCCCCGCCCGCAGCTTGGCGACCTCGCAAGGGATTTGCTGCGGAAACGGGATGGGGAGGAATAGCCGACCTCGGCATAATGATCGTAGGATGGGTAGAGCGCAGCGAAACCCATCACGGTCGCGTTTCAGGTGATGGGTTTCGCGAAGATGCTCTACCCATCCTACGATCCTGTTAAACCGCCGCGATACAATCCACCTCCACGTCGAACGGACCATGCCATCCCGCAACGATGAAGAAGCCGCGCGCCGGCGGATCGCTGGAGAAGTAACGCGCATAAACCCGATTGATGGTTTCGAACTGATCGGCCCTCGTGCAATAGATATTGCACTTGATCACCCTGTCGATCGATGAGCCCGCAGCCGTGAGGCACAGTGCCATCTGATCGAGAACAATCTCGATCTGCTGTTCCAGCGGAAAGCGCCTGATCTCCCCGGTCTCGGGATCATAGGGCGGCAGTTGCGAGACATAGACGAGATCGCCATAGCGCACGGCCAGCGCGACAGGAACCTTCCGTGCTTCGAAATAGGATGAGAACGGTTCGACGCGAATGAACTGTGCCTGCATGTTTCCGCTCCCGGTTGCCATTATTGATCGCATCATCGCACGGGCGACGGCCGGCGCCGGGCCAATTGGTTCGGCGCCGGCCGAACCGACGGGAGTGGCGGATTATCCGGCGAGCCGCTACGCTGGGCTATGGTCGCCTCCGCAAACATGGTCGAAGTCGCAGCGCTGGTTGGCGATACGGCGCGCGCGACCATGCTTGCGGCACTCATGGGAGGTCAGGCGCTCACGGCAACCGAACTGGCGTTTCAGGCGCGGATATCCCGCCCCACCGCGAGCGAACATCTGGTTCGGCTGCTCAACGCGCGATTGATATCGGTGACCCCGAGCGGGCGGTTTCGTTACTATCGGATCACATCACCGCTCGTGGCCCAGATGCTGGAAAGCATGATCGCCGTCGCGGCTCTGGAAATGCCACCGAGGCATCGACCGCGTTCAGCGCGCGATGAAGCACTGTGCCTTGCACGCAGTTGCTACGATCACATGGCCGGACGGCTCGGCGTTGCGGTCGCGGACGCGTTGATCGCGCAGGATTACATGCATCTGAGTGCAGATGGCGGAGCGCTCACCGATACAGGCCACCGCTTCCTCTGCGACTTCGGAGCCCGGCTTGAAACCGACCGCCGCAGCAAGCGCATCTTCTGTCGGGCCTGTCTGGACTGGAGCGAGCGGCGCTATCATGTGGGCGGATTGGTCGGCGCCGAGCTTCAACGGCGGTTTCTGGAACTCGGATGGGTTGCCCGAACGGGCGCGACGCGCGCCTTTAAAGTCACGGATGCCGGCAAGATTGAATTGAAAGATATGTTTGGCGTCGATCTGGACGTCGCATCCATCAATCGCGATCCTTCCGCCTCGCCAGTTGGGAGAGAGCAGTCAGCGCGCCGCCAGCTGAATGCGTGACGGCACAAACATCTCGGCCATCACCAGGGCATGACCGCCTGCGACAGCATGATTCAGCAGGTCCTCGGCCACGGCATCGCAGCAAAGCTCTCGCAGCGGCTCGGCGAAGGCGTGCTGAACGGTTTGCCAACCAAGGCTTGGATTGACCGCCATCGACGTGACGCGACCGCTGCCGTTCACGGCGTTGCCGCGGCCGCAGCTTGGCGATCTGTTGGCAAGCGGGATGGGAAAAGAATACTTAGCGCAAAAATTTTGATCTCATCGACTGTTCGATAAAGGCCACCGCCGTCGCCACGCCCGCCTCGCCGGAAATCCGTTCGCCGATCGTTGTTGCTCGTTCTTTCATGCGTGCGCTGCGCGTCGCGTTGAATGCAGTGACGAGCGCGTCCACGTCCAGGTTCTTCCGCTTCAACGGTGCTGGTCCCGCCCCCAGTTCGGCGACCCGACGCGCCCAAAATGGTTGATCTCCGAAAAAGGGGCAGACGATCGTCGGCAAGCCGGCGCGCAGCGAGGCCCCCGTGGTGCCTGCCCCTCCATGGTGGAATGCAGCGCCCACGTGCCTGAAAAGCCGATCGTGCGGCGCAGACGAAATGACATGGACATGATCCGGGGCGTCTGTCACCTGCAGCGCTCCGCCGCCCGTCGCTAACAATCCACGCTGACCTGTTTTGGCCAACCCCTCGATGACGCTTCGAGCAAGGGCAACAGGATCGACACCTGGCATACTACCAAAGCCGACATAGATCGGCTTTTCCCCCTTGGCCAAAAATTCACTCAAAGGCTTTGGCACATCCCAAGCCGCACCTTCGTCAAGGAACCAATAGCCTGAAACGACAACCGACCGATCCCAGTCGGCAGGCTTCGGTAGGACGCTCGGACTATAGGCGTATATCGTACCAATAGGTCCGCGTCCGGCCCTACGGCCTCCGAGCCCGAGGGATCCCTCTCGCCATTTGCCCAGCATCGCTCCGAACAGCATCTCCGCGCCATGCAATGACAGCAGATGGCTGACCTTGTTCAGCGGCCCCAAACGGGACACGGGAAGCATCGGACTTGGGAACGCCGAGGTTGGCGTGAAGCCGGGAAGCGGTGACGCCAGGATCGTCGGAACTTCAAGCTTTTCGGCAATATGGGGAGCCGCAATCGATTTTGGATGATAGAGAATAAGATCAGGGGTAAATGACTTTACGACCTGCCACTCCACATCCAGCAGCCGTCTTATCAGCGGACGTACATGTTTCAATAGCCTGAAACCCGCGCTGAACCCCGCACCGCTTGCAATTGCTGCTTTGCCTTCGGACGTGTCGAGCAACGACAGTATCTCACCGGGCAGCGGCGCAAATGCGACTCCTGTCTTGCCTGCAAAATCAGCGAACTGTTCCGGTGCAGCAAGTTGTACCTCATGCCCGTGAGCCATCAGGCCGCGCGCGAGAGCGAGATACGGCTGGACGTCACCTCGTGTCCCCAACGTCTGGATGCAAATACGCATAGGTTCCCTTCATGCTTCGCTATATCAGGGAGCAGGGCGACGTAATCTCAGCGCGCCGCCAGCTGAATGCGTGTCGGCACAGACATCTCCGCCAGCGCAGGCCAGCGATAGAATGGTGTATCAGGCGCAGGCGTCAGGTCCGGCGTCCAGCCCGTGAGCTTGTCGATTGCATAGTGCTTCATGGCCGTGCCGCGCCAGATAGTGTCGACTTCGGCAACGGGCGTGAGCACCGCGCTGGTCGTCGCCAGCAATGGACGGTGGTTGTCCGCGGTCTGTGCGATGTAGAGCCCGGTGTGACCCTTGATCCTGTCCATGCCGGGATCGCGGAAGCCGATGAAACGCGCGCGCTCGTTGACCTGCACCACCGGGACCTTGTCCTTGAGATGCCAGCGCAGCATTGCATAGGTGCGGTAGTCGGTCGTCGCGATCCAGGTGGCGCCGGTGGTCTTCATCTCCGCCAATGCGCGGTCGGCCAGCACCTGATAGCCGCCCTCCCCGCCGAGCGGATCGTTCTTGCCGATCAGGTTCCACGGCGCGGCCACGCTATAGAGGAAGACCAGCACCACCAGCGGAATCCCGGTGGCGATGGCGGCGATGCTCCAGCCATGGGAGGCACGCACCATGCGCGGCGACCAGCCGTCGCCCGGCAGTTTCGTCAGGTTGATCGCCGCCGCAGCGATCCCGGCAGGCCACAGGAACATCGGCCAGGTATCGCCGACCCGCAGCGTCAGCGACTTCCATGCAAAGTAAAAGAACGGCACCAGCACGCAGGTAGCGAGCAGGATAGCGACCGGTTCGCGGCGCCGATAGCCACGCCATGCCGTAACGACAACCGCGGAGAGAATGACCGGCATCAGGATGAAGCCAACCTGACCGAATTGCAGGCCGAGAAAATCACCGAGCGTGCGCAGCGATGCCTCGTTGTTCGTGGTGGCGCGGATGAACTGGAACCTGAACGACGCCCAGTCGTGGCCGGCATTCCAGATCAGAACCGGCGACGAGATCGCCAGTGCGATCAGTACGGCCAGCCATGGATACGGGCTGCGCAACCAGCGCCCGCGCCATTCCGGCACCAGCATGAATGCGAGAATGCCGGGCACGAACATCACCACCGTGAGTTTGGACAGCAGTGCGAGGCCGCCGAAGGCACCGGCGACGAGCCACCAGCGTCCATCGTGGCTTTCGGCCAGCCGCACCAGCGACCACAGCATCGCCATGGCGAAGGGGATCAACGCGACGTCCGGCGCGACCTTGGCCATCAGCAATCCATAATACAGCGCCGCTTCCGACATCAGCACCGCCATCAGCACCGCACGCAGATCCTGCGTCACGCGGCGAACGATGTCGGCGAGTAGCAATTGCATCACCGCCATCGCCACGATACCGGAGAAACGCGCGCCAAAATTCGTGTCGCCGAAGATCAGCGTGCCCGCACGGATGAACCATGAGATCATCGGCGGATGATCGAGGAAGGACAGCACGCTCTCCTTCGACCACGTCCAGTAATAGGCCTCGTCGGTGCGCAGATCGAACAGCCCGGCATAGACCAGCCGCATCGCGGTCAGCGCGACCAGCAATGCACCGATCGCCCACAAGGCACGGCGGGAAACATTCCGATCGAGGTAGGGGTCGGGAAAAGACGTCATCGCCGAGCTTTTCGGCGGACTTCGCCATGCTGTCAACTTGTTGACTTTACTGCTGGATAAGGTCTGCACGCGCGCAGCGCCGGATGGCGTCCGGGCGCATCTCGCCGTAGGGTTTCGCCATGGACGCGTCGCTCAATCCCGCCAGCAACCTGCCCCGGACGGCCGCCGCCGCCGCGTGGTGGCGCGGCATCGGGCCGCGCCAGATCCGGCTGGTCTGCGGACTGGTGCTGTTCACCTATCTGCTCAGCCATTTCCTGAATCACGCGCTCGGCAATATTTCGCTCGACGCGCTGCAGACCGGCGTCGTCATCCATGCCGGCTTCTGGCAGTTCTTTCCGGTCGCCGTGACCTTCTATTCGGCGGTGACGATCCATGGCGTGCTCGGGATCTGGGCGCTGTTCGAACGCCGGCAGTTCCGCTGGCGAGCCGTCGAGCCGCTGCAACTGGTGCTCGGGCTCAGCATTCCCGCACTCATCGTCGGCCATGTGGTCGCCGTCCGTCTCGGCGAAAACCTGTACGACATCAATCGCAGCTATCCTCAGGTGTTCTATGGCTGGATCACGTCGCCCGCGAAGACGTGGTCGATGTATCTCGTGGTGGTCGTGGCCTGGCTGCACGGCTGCATCGGATTGTATTTCTGGCTGCGGCTGAAAACACATTTCAAGAGCCTCGCGCCCTATCTTCTGTCGGCTGCCGTGCTGATCCCGACACTGGCGCTGCTTGGCATCTTTCAGGGCAAGCGTGAGGTCGAGGCCAGGCTGGCATCGCCGCAATGGCTGGCCGAGAATTTCGGTCCGGACCGGATGGGCACCGTTCCACAGCAGCAGGCACTGGGCGACATCACCGACGATCTCCTGATCGGCTATCTCGCGCTGCTCGGCATCGTGCTCGCGGCCCGCGCCATCCGCATGGTCGTCGAACGCCGTGCCGGAATGATCAACCTGTCCTATGGCGACGGCCGCAAGCTGCGCGTTCCCCTGGGCCTCAGCGTGCTGGAAGCGAGCCTGCGTCATCGCGTGCCGCATGCCAGCGTCTGCGGCGGCCGCGCGCGCTGTTCGACCTGCCGCATTCGTGTCACCAGCGGTGTCGAGACATTGCCCCCACCATCGGCGCGCGAAGCCTTCGTGCTGAGCAGGATCGGCGGCACTGCAGACCCTGCGGTCCGGCTGGCCTGCCAGTTGCGACCGACGGCCGACCTCACCTTCGTTCAACTGTTCTCGCCGCAAGTGACCAGCGCGAATGCTCACGCATCGCAGCCGGCGCGGATCGGCCAGGAGCGTTATCTCGTCTGCATGTTCGTCGACATGCGCGGCTCGACCATGCTCGCCGAGAAGCGGCTGCCCTACGACACCGTGTTCATCGTCAACCGCTTTCTCGACGCCGTCTCGCAAGCCGTGATCGCCAGCGGGGGCAAGCCCAATCAGTTCATCGGCGACGGCGAACTGGCACTGTTCGGCCTCGCCTGCGATCCGCAGACCGCGTGTCGCCAGGCCCTGGAGGCTGCGCGGCTCATCGCCGAGAATATCGACGAACTCAATCGCGCCCTTGCCCATGACCTGTCGCAACCGCTGCGTTTCGGCATCGGCATTCACGGCGGCGAAGTCATCGTCGGCGATATCGGCTATCGCGACCACATGGTGTTCACCGCACTCGGCGATCCGGTCAATGTCGCTGCGCGCCTGCAGGACATGACCAAGAGTCTTGCTTGCGAAGTCATCATCTCCGAAGAAGTCTGCATTACTGCAGGTCTCGCAAGCGACGCGCTGCCGCAGCAGGACGTCGCGATCCGCGGCCGCGCCGCACCGATGAATGTACGCACGATCACAGACGCCAAGGTACTTTCATCTCTCGTGACCAGCGACATGGTTTCCGCGCTTTAACGCTGTTCCTGCAGAACATACGCGCTTTGCCTGCCTGAACAGGTATTCAGAAAATTCCCCGAGAATTTCTTCGAACCCGCTTCGAAACCGGTGCGACGAATTTGCGATGGATCGAACAGACAGATCCCGCAACCGGCGCCTCGCGCAGCACTGAAGGAGAATGACCATGTTTCGCAAACTCGCACTCGCATTCGTTGCAGCAGCTTCTCTCGGCGCGGTGGCGCTGACGCCATCCACCGCATCCGCCCATGGCTGGGGCTGGCATGGCCATCACCACCACTTCCATGGCGGCGGCTTCTACGGTCCCACTTTTGGCATCGGCTATGTCGGTGGCGGCACCGGATGCTATGTGAGCCGCCGCGTGATGACGCCCTACGGCCTGCGCTGGCGCACGGTAAACATCTGCTACTAATCCTCGCATGAGGGCTGCGAACCCCGGCCGCTTCGGCCGGGGTTTTGCATTGCAGCGATATCACCCGCGTGCAGGAGACAACGCATGGTCGTAGCGCGGCCGAGCCCGGCGCTTCGCTTTTGCGACCTTCCGCCGCGTTGGAAATATCCGCAATAGCGACGAATCCCGGCAAATTGGACAGATTACGGTCGGTTTGGGCGATTTCTGCACGCCGTTTGAGCTATCAAGCTTGGCAATCCGCGCGTAACGTGCGCATGTCGGATATGCCGGTTTGCGGGGACCGGCAGTTCGTTATCGATTTTGATCCCGCGGAGACGACGTGATGACTAAAGGTACTGTGAAGTGGTTCAACCCGACGAAGGGTTACGGATTCATCCAGCCGGCGAATGGCGGCAAGGACGTGTTCGTTCATATTTCGGCAGTTGAGAAGGCTGGCCTTTCTACACTGAACGAAGGTCAGACCGTTGAATTCGAGGAAGTTGCCAACCGCGGCAAGACCTCGGCTGAGAACCTCAAGGTCTGAGACATCTGGTTTGATACCAGTTGGTTTGATACCAGTGTGATCCGGCCGCTTCTCCAGACTTTCGTCAGGCAAGTTTTCCAGATCACGCCTCAACAATGTAGAGCGCATTCGGCAAGGGCGGTTTCCTCCAAAGGGACACCTCTCCTGCAACGCAATCAGGTTCACGCAGGATTGCGCTAATTCGATCCGCGGTGTGCGCTCTAGCCTAATTCCAAAAACCCGAGCCGGAATCTTTCGAAGATCCGCTCCTTAGAGCCGCCAGTTGACGTGACGCATATCTCAGCGACGCGACGGCACTCCATTCCCCAATTCAGTTTTCCTTGACCCACTGATCGGCCGGCTTGACGTCCGGCAGCTGCGCATAGCCGCGCGTCCACATGTCGACGACCCATTCGGTGCCCGTCGCGCGATCCAGCAGCACGGCGGTGTTGTGCGGCGTCTGCAGCACCAGCGCATTGCCGCGATAACGCGGATTGCCCACCGTGTGATGCTTCAGCAAACCCCAGTCCTGGATGATCAGCAGCAGGCTGGTGACGTTGCGCGTCGTGTCCCAGCAATCGAAATTATGCTTGTCGTCGAAATAGCGAAAATCCGCATTGGCGATGCGCTTGTCGGTGCCGAGCACCGGGCCGACGCGGCGGTCCCACCACACGACTGCCTTCTGCACGGCGGCGCGTTCCGCCGCGGCCGACGCCTTGCCCGCGGCAAGAAGCTTGGTAAGCGCAGCCTTGTCGGCCGGCGTGAAATCGAAGGTGTGGCGACGCCGGCAGACGAAGCCGTAACAGATGGTCATGGAACCGGCGGATGGCGGGTAGATCGACACCGACGTGTAGAGATCGCTGACCTCACGGGACATTTCGATCGCGCGGGCATGAGACGCCGAGAGGAGTCCTGCCGCAGCGAAAATTGCCGCCGCGATCGCGACACGAAGATTGAAGTAGCCTGCCCGCATGATCTGCTCCGAGAGAAACGCGCGGAAACCTAACGCAGCGCTTTCAGGCTGCCAAGACAACGGCATGGCAACGGCGGCGTTATCCCGGCTCGCTATCCCACCGGCAGCGGTGCGTCGCGCTTCACTTCTTCCATGACGGCATAGGTGCGGCTCTCGCGCACGCCGGGCAGCGCCAGCAGGCGTTCACCAAGAAACCGGCGATAGGCGCTCATATCGGCAACGCGCGCCTTCACCAGATAATCGAAACCGCCAGCGACCATGTGGCACTCCAGCACTTCCGGCGCGAGCCGCACCGCGCGGGCGAAGCGCTCGAACACGTCGGGCGTTGTCTTGTCGAGCAGAACTTCGACGAACACGAGGAGGCCGAGACCGAGCATCTGCGGATTGAGCCGCGCGCCATAACCCTCGATATAGCCATCGCGCTGCAGCCGCTTCAGCCGCTCGCCGATCGAGGTCGGGGACAGGCCGACCTTCTCCGCCAGCTCGACATTGGCGATTCGGCCATCGGCCTGCAGGACGGCGAGGATTTTCCGGTCGATCTTGTCGATGTCACTCATATCGGGTGTATAGCACGATCAATTCCGGATTATCTAAGGATAAATCTCAAAATACCCTATCGAACTACGGCCGCGCCGGGATTACCCTTCGGAAAGACCCGAGGAAACGCCCATGTCGCCCGATTCCCTCCTCCCGCCCTTCACTGCCCCCTACGCCCCGGATGATGCGGCGATCGCCGCCCGGCTTCTGGCCGACGCAGTCATGACGCCCGCCCAGGATACGCGGATCGACGCGACGGCCACGCGCCTAATCGACGCGATCCGCGCCAAGGACGACCGCTTCGGCGGTGTCGAGGACATGCTGCGGGAATATGCGCTCTCCACCAAGGAGGGCCTTGCCCTGATGGTGTTGGCCGAGGCGCTGCTGCGCGTGCCGGATGCGCGCACCGCCGACGCCTTCATCGAGGACAAGCTCGGCCAGGGCGATTTCATCCATCACGAGACGAAGTCGAGCGCCTTCCTCGTCAATGCATCTGCCTGGGCGCTCGGCATTTCCCAGCGCGCGATCCAGCCCGGCGAGACGCCGCAGGGCACACTGGGCCGGCTGGCGAAGCGGATCGGCCTGCCCGCGGTGCGCACGGCGACGCGACAGGCGATGCGGCTGATGGGCAGCCACTTCGTGCTCGGCGAAACCATCGATGCGGCGCTGGCCCGCGCCCGTGCACCGTCCGAGCGCCCGGCGCGCTATTCCTTCGATATGCTCGGCGAAGGCGCGCGCACCAGAGACGACGCGCAGCGCTATTTCGACTCCTATGCCTCGGCCATCTCAGCCATCGGCCACGCCGCTGGCAACAGGTCGCTGCCGGACCGACCGGGTATCTCGGTCAAGCTCTCGGCGCTGCATCCGCGCTATGAGGCGATAAGTCATCAGCGCGTGATGCGCGAACTGGTACCGCGCCTGATCGCGCTGGCGCAGCAGGCAAAGGCCTATGACCTCAATTTCACCGTCGACGCCGAAGAAGCCGACCGGCTCGAATTGTCGCTCGACGTGATCGATGCGGCCTTTGCCGATCCGTCGCTGGCAGGATGGGACGGTTTCGGACTCGCCATCCAAGCATATCAGAAGCGCTGCGCGGATGTGATCGACCACATCGACGCGCTGGCGCGCCGTCACGATCGCAAGATGATGGTGCGGCTCGTGAAGGGCGCCTATTGGGACACCGAGATCAAGCGCGCGCAGGAACGCGGGCTCGCCGGCTATCCGGTGTTCACGCGCAAGGCCATGACCGACCTCAACTACATCGCCTGCGCGCAGAAGCTGCTCGCCTTGCGGCCGCGCATCTTCCCGCAATTCGCCACGCATAATGCGCTCACGGTCGCGACCATCCTCGAACTGGACGGCAGCAGCGGCGGCTATGAATTCCAGCGCCTACACGGCATGGGCGATGCGCTCTATGAGCAACTCGGCAAGGATCATCCCGCGATCCGCTGGCGCACCTATGCGCCAGTCGGCAGCCATCGCGATCTGCTGGCCTATCTGGTGCGACGGCTGCTGGAGAACGGCGCGAACTCATCTTTCGTGGCGATCGCGGCGGATGATGCCGTGCCGGTCGCGACGCTGCTGCAGCGGCCTGCCGCAATCATCGGCTCTCCTGACCGCGCAGGACACGCAAAGATCCCGCTGCCTGCCGATCTCTATCGACCCGAACGAGCCAACTCACACGGCATCGAATTTGGAGAACGCGCCGCGTTGGACAAATTGCTGGCCGAGATTGCGGCAAGCAAGCCAGACATGGACAATGTGGTCGTCGATGCCAATGCCGCGCAGGCATGTGCTGCGGTGACAGCAGCGCGCGCGGGCTTTGCGTCGTGGAGCCACACACCGGCCCAAGACCGCGCGGCAATCCTCGACCACGCAGCCGATCTTCTGGAACAGCGCCGCGCATCCTTCATCGCCTTGCTGCAACAGGAAGGCGGCAAGACGCTCGATGACGCGCTGTCGGAAGTCCGCGAAGCCATCGACTTCTGCCGCTACTATGCAGCACAAGGACGCCAGCAATTCGGCGAGGGCGAGGTGGTGCCGGGGCCAACCGGTGAGAGCAACGTGCTGAGCCTGCGCGGCCGCGGCGTCTTCGTTGCCATCTCGCCGTGGAATTTTCCGCTGGCGATCTTTCTCGGCCAAGTGAGCGCCGCGCTGATGGCCGGCAATACGGTCGTCGCCAAGCCAGCCGAACAAACACCGCGCATCGCGGCACGCGCCGTACGCCTGCTTCATGAAGCCGGCGTGCCCAGGTCAGCACTCCATCTGATCCAGGGTGACGGCCGCATCGGTGCGGCGCTGGTCGCGCATCCCGCCATCGCCGGCGTGGTGTTCACCGGCTCGACCGAGGTCGCGCGGTCGATCAATCGCGCCCTCGCCGCCAAGGACGGACCGATCGTGCCACTCATCGCGGAGACCGGCGGCATCAATGCGATGATCGTCGATGCCACCGCCCTTCCGGAGCAGGTCGCCGATGATGTGGTGATGTCGGCCTTCCGGTCGGCCGGGCAGCGTTGCTCGGCGTTGCGGCTGTTGCTCGTGCAGGACGACGTCGCCGACCGCATGATCGAGATGATCGTGGGTGCGGCCGAAGAACTCAAGCTGGGCGATCCCTCCGATCCTACAACCCATATCGGCCCGGTCATCGATACCGAGGCGAAGCAGAAGCTCGATGCGCATATTGCGCGCATGACGATCGAGGCACGCGTGCATCTTGCGGGCACGGCACCTGCAGGCAATTTCGTCGCGCCGCATATCTTCGAATTCGCGAGCGCACGACAACTCGCCGAGGAAGTATTCGGCCCGATCCTGCACGTGGTGCGCTACCGTGCGTCGGAATTCGATCGCGTGTTGCAGGACATTGCCGACACCGGCTTCGGACTCACGCTCGGCGTGCATTCGCGGATCGACGATATGGTTGAGCGCGTAATCGCGCGCCTGCCGGTCGGCAATGTCTATGTGAACCGCAACATGATCGGCGCCGTGGTCGGCGTGCAACCCTTCGGCGGCTTCGGCCTGTCCGGCACCGGGCCGAAAGCCGGTGGCCCGCATTACCTCGCCCGCTTCGCCACCGAGCAGACGGTCACGATCAACACGGCCGCGGCGGGTGGCAATGCAGCATTGATGACGGGTGACGAGTAGCAGCGCTGCTTCCCGTTTCAGGCCGTTGCATCACCCGTCGAAGATGGGTCAAATGCGCCACCGGATTCCAGATGGAATTAAATTCCGGCAGACGGCAAGAACAACACGCAGAACAAAAGCGACGGGAGTGACGCATGGAAGACGGTCTGTTCAAGGGGCTGAAGGTGCTGGACTGCGCGAGCTTCATCGCGGCACCCGCTGCAGCCACCGTGCTGTCCGACTTCGGTGCCGACGTCATCAAGATCGAACCGCCGGGTGCCGGCGATCCCTATCGCAACCTGCCCAACCTGCCCGGCTATCCCAAGAGCGAGCACAACTATGCGTGGATGATGGAGAGCCGGAACAAGAAGAGCCTGGCGCTCGACCTGTCCAAGCCGGAAGGCCGCGAGGTGCTGTATAAATTGATCGCCGAGGCGGATGTGTTCATCACCAATTTCCCGCCGCCGGTGCGCAAGCGGCTGAAGATTGCCTATGAGGATATCGCACGGCTGAACGAGAAGCTGATCTATGCCTGCTTCACCGGCTATGGCGACAAGGGCGCGGAAGCCGACAAGCCCGGTTTCGACTCGACAGCATGGTGGGCGCGCTCCGGCATGATGGATCTGGTGCGGGCGGATGATGACACGACGCCGGCGCGCTCGATCGCCGGCATGGGCGATCATCCCTGCGCTATGGCGCTGTATGGCGCCATCGTCACTGCGCTCTACAAGCGCGAGAAGACTGGCAAGGGCTGCCAGGTCAAATCCAACCTGATGGCCAATGGCGTGTGGTCATCGAGCGTGCTGGCGCAGGCCAAGCTGGTGGGCGCCAAATTCGAGAAGCGCCGCGCGCGCGAGGAAGCGCTCAACGCCGTGACCAACCACTACAAGTGCCGCGACGGCCGCTGGATCATGCTGTCGCTGCTCGCCGAAGAGCGGCAATGGCCGGCCTTCACCAAATGCCTCGGCCGCGAGGACCTGCGCGACGATCCGCGCTTCGCCACCAAGCCGGATCGCCACGCGCGCTCGGTCGAACTGATCAAGATCCTCGATGAAGTCTTCGCAACGCGCGACTTCGCCGACTGGCGCGAGCGCCTCGACGGCAACGGTCTCGTGTTCGGCTTTGTCGGCATTCTCGACGACATTCCGAACGATCAGCAGATGAAGGACAACGACGTGCTGATCCCGTTCGAGGGAACCGACATCCTCACCATCAACAGCCCGATCTGGATCGGCGGCGAGACCAAGCGCAAGCCGCATCTGCCGCCGTCCATCGGCCAGCACAGCGACGAGATCCTGCGCGCCATGGGCTATGACGATCATCAGATCGAGGGGTTACGGGCGGCGGGAGCTGTGCAATAGCGTCCTTCCCTCTCCTCGCCCTTTTGCGGGGAGAGGGAAAAGTCACCGCGCCAACAACCAGCCGAAGAAACCGAGTCCGAGCAGAACCGCCACACCGATCGCCCAGACGCTGACTCGGATTTGGCTCGTCGTCTGCTTGGCGCTCTCGTTTTCGGCGATGACGGCGTCGCGTTCCTTGATCTCTTTTTCGGTCTCGTTCATCGCGCCCTCATTTCACGAAACACATGCCGATCGCAGACGACGCATCCGCGCCAACCTGCTGGCAGGCAAGACCTTCGGCACATGTCCAGGACGCGAAGCTCTTGTCCGCGACGCCCTTCGGCTTCGGTCGATAACATGTCGCGCCCCAGCCATCGAGGAGAGGCGAACCCGCAAGTTCATTATTGCCACGCGCTTGCGGCCGGTCGGAAAAACCGCGTGAGAAGTCCGGCACCTTTCCATCGCGTATCGCCATGACGATATCGCGACGGCGAGGCTGGTCACCGATGAAATGCGGTGATGACGGAACCGTTCCCTGCGATTGGTCTGCCAGCGTATCCGCACCGGGAAAATGAAAGCCGCCGATGCCACGGATCTGGTGGCAGCCGCCGCAGGTGATGTCGTTCAGCCGGCGCGCGAAGCCGGCGGGCGAGCGGATGTTCTCGAACGGGCCGCCCTGCGCTACTGCCCGCTCCAGCGCGGCGATGACGTCACGCTCGCTGAACACGCCCCTCCCCTTGCTCTCCATCAATCCGAATTCCGGCTGCAGGGCCGACGGTGCGAAGCCGACCGGCGTCGACGCCAGCGACGATGTCGCGAGGAATTTCTCAGGGATCAAAACCGTGCCGCGATCGAAGGCGCGCAGATTGGCGGGCGCAAGCAGCCACTCCTGAAACGCGTGACCGAGCGCCGCGTCAGCCAGCAACCGGTCGCGGTCGATCTGGTTCTCCATGGGGACTTCGCGAAACTGCTTCGCACTGGCATCGAAGCGAAACACCTTCTGCAAATAGTCAGTGCGGAATTCCTGCGCATCTGACTTCGGCCGATGCGCGATCTGCAGATTGGTCTCGATGCGATCAATCTGCGCGGCCGTGATTGTCGCAAGCGGGCCATCTCGTTTCAGCAAGCGATCCGCGAGCGCTGCGCCCGTCTCGGTAAACGACGCTGAATTGAGCCAGCGCCCGGCGAGATCCGCGCATGTCACCGACGTATCGGCGGGGTCCTTCGCATGAAGCACAAGATTGAGCGTCATCGGCAGACGCGGCGGCGTCGTGCCAGCGGCCATGCGCGTGAGGCGATAGATCAGCCTGATCTCACCGCAAGTATCCGGCGCGACATAAGCACGATCCATGCGGTTGACGATTCCAGCGAGAACGAACCGCGTGTCAGGCGATGTCAGCATTGCCTTGTCGAACAGTTGCACGTCGTGGCCCGGGCCGACGCCAATGCTCACGCGCGGCTGGCGGCTCTGGTGATCGGCGAGATAGCGTGTGAACGCATCATCCAGCGCAGCGCGGACCGGCGTCATCGCAGGCAGAGCGAACAGGGCATCGCTCGGGATCGGTATCGATCGCGCGGGATCGAGCAACTGCGCGAGACCGAGACCGTGGGTCCCGTGCGTTTCCAGCGCCCGCAACACACCGGGATCGGTGACGGCGAGACCGTTGCCCTCATCCGCCTGCGCGACGGGAGCCACGAGGGACAGCAGGGTAGCGATGAAGCTCAAGCGAAGTCGCACGGCGCAATCCCAGACGTAACGCCGGGAAGCTAGCCCAAAACAAAGGCCACTGCACCAGCAGCGGCCCGAACGCTTGTATCACAGGAAGAGGAGATCAGCGGGCGACGATCAGGCCGCGGCTCGTAACCACAGTCCAGCGGCCATCCTGTTTGCGGATCGCATCGACGCGGCCGAGGCCGGGAACCGGATCGCCGGCATAGACTTCGAAGATTCCGGCGCGGCCCTCGATGGTGGCGCCGCCGCCGGCGATGTCGATGATGCGCCAACCTTCGACCATGGGCAGGCGCGCAACTTCAGGCTTCGGTGCCGGCGTCGGCACCGGCGCGTTGATCGAACCCGTGACTTCCTTGGCCGGCGCGGAGGCAACCGGGGCTGGAGCCGGCGCGGGCGCAGCTGCAGGCGGCGGCGTGGTGCGCAGCTTTTCGACGGTCTCGCTCAGCTTGGCGAGTTTCGCGGCCGGTTCAGCCTGCGCCTTCTCAAGCTTGTCGAGACGGTCGGCAGACTTCGCGCGTGCCGCGATGGACTGCTTGGCGTTGCGGTCAACCTCGGCCTTCAGCGCCGTGAGTTCGCTATCGAGACGGGCGACCTGCTCTTCCAGCGCATGAGTGGAGGACTTGGTGTCGTCGGCCGCAAACAGCTTGCCCAGGCCCGACATCGCCACCGAACCGCCAACCGCGCCGACGGTGATACCCAGCGCGATCATCGCGGCAATCGCCAGCATCCGGCTCTGGCCGGGCTTCTGGGCCGGCTCGATCTTCGGCTCGGAATTGACGAAGTCTTCCCAGGAGTGCTCGCGCGCCGCATGTTCACGGGACGCACCGTCGTGCGGGCCGCTGTCGCGGGAGGGGGCCATGATGGTGATCCGGCCGGGCGCGCCGAGCTTCGGCGCTTCCCGCTTCGGCATCTGGGCGCGGCGCTCGTCGCCCTGCTCGGGAGCGAGCTTTGGCGACTCCACATGGATGTCAGCATCGTGGGAACCGGCCGCCGCCGCCACGCCGGTGTCGACGTGATCGCCGCTGACGTCTGGGGTGGAATCGGCCTTGTGCTCACTCACGATCAAATTCTCCGGAATAGATGAACACTTTGGTAACTTTCATTGCTTGCCAAATCCTTACCGGGTGTCGTGCTTACGAAAATTTCACCTCTCGTCCGGCCGCAGGAACCGTTGCTTGACGCGCACCCGCCCGGCCCGCACAACAGTTGCCAACAAGACATCGGGGAAACGCCATGAAGCTCTACGATTCCATCGGACCGAATCCGCGCGTGGTGCGCATGTTCATGGCCGAGAAGGGCATCAGCCTCCCCGTCCAGACCGTCGATCTGGCTGCCGGCGAGAACCGCGAGGCCGCGCATCTGGCGCGCAATCCGCACGGCCAGATGCCGACGCTCGAACTTGATGACGGCGCTTATGTTTCGGAGACGGTGGCGATCTGCGAATATGTCGAAGAGACGCATCCGACGCCGCCGCTGATCGGCACTACGCCCGAGCAACGCGCCGAGGCGCGGATGTGGCGGCAACGCGTCGATCTCAACATCTGCCAGCACATCGCCAACGGCTATCGCTTTTCGGAGGGATTGAAGCGCTTCGAGACACGCATCGTCTGCGTACCCGAAGGCGCGCCGGGCCTGAAGACAATCGCCATCGACCGGCTGCGCTGGCTCGACGGACAGATGGGCGGCAAGACCTTCATCTGCGGCGAGCGGTTCACGATGGCCGATATCGTGCTGTTCTGCTGGCTCGATTTCGCCGACAAGGTGAAGCAACCGTGGGACCGGGGCAATGCGAAGGTCGCGGCGTGGTTCGAGCGGGTCGGCGCGCGCGAGTCAGCGAAGGCGTAACGGCTACAGCACCACCGGCGCATCAGGGAGTTCATTCACCGAACCGGCACCGCGCGGAAAATGCGCCGCCAGATGCTGCGTCACCGCATCGATGCCCTTGATCACGCCGCGCTCGAAATGCCCGGCGCGGAACTCGGCTTCCATCATCTGGCAGATCGCTTCCCAGCCGGCTTTGCCGACGCGGGCATCGATGCCGCGATCGACCACGATCTCCACGTCGCGATCGGCGAGCAGCAGATAGATCAGCACGCCGTTGTTATGCGCGGTGTCCCAGACGCGCAGTTGCGCGAACACATCGATGGCGCGTTCGCGCGCCATCTGATTGCGGAACAGTGGCGCACCGTCGAGCGCACCTTCGACGACGAAGCGGATCTGGCCGGCATGGCTGGCCTCGGAGGCCTTGATGGCCTGCTCGATCCTTGCGAGCGATTGCGGCGGAAATGCCTTGCGGACACGCGAGCGATTGCCGAGCAGATGTTTGCCAATGCGTTTGAGGCTCATCACCAACTCCCCGAAGCGCCGCCGCCACCGAAACTGCCGCCACCTCCGCTGAAGCCGCCGCTGCTGCCCGATGAGCTGCCCGACGACCACGATCCACCGCTGCCGCCGACATAACCGCCGCCGCGACGCCCACCACCGCCACCCGACATGAAGGCTTCGCTGATCAGCGTGAAGATGAAGGCGACGACGCCGAGAATGCCGCCAATCAAGAGGCTGCCTGCGATGAACCAGACCACCGCGGCGACGAGGCCGCCCGTCGCCGCCGAGCCGAACAACCGGCCGAAGATGCTGCGCAACATGCCGCCGCCGATAATCACGCCGAACAGCAGGAACGGCGCGTATTCCATGGCCTGATCGATGAGATCCGGATTGCCTTTCCACTCGGTGGGCGCCGGCAGCGGCTCGCCGTCGATCACCTTGATCATCTGGTTGACGCCCGCGGTAATGCCGCCGGCGAAATCACCGGCCTTGAAGCGGGGCGTGATGATCTCGTCGATGATCCGTTTTGTCGTGACGTCGGTCAGCGCGCCTTCGAGGCCATAGCCGACCTCGATGCGCAGCTTGCGATCATCCTTGGCGACCAGCAGGATCGCGCCATCATCGACCTTCTTGCGGCCGATCTTCCAGGCTTCTGCGACGCGGATGGAATATTGCTCGATCGATTCCGGTGCCGTCGTGGGCACGATCAGCACTTCGACCTGACTGCCTTTACGCGCCTCGAAGTCGCGCAGCGTGCTGTCGAGCGATGTCTGTTCGCTCTGGCTCAGCGTCGCGGTCTGATCGACCACGCGCCCCGTCAGAGCCGGCACAGCCACATCGGCCAGAGCGACGGCGCTCCAGCATAGCAGCAAGGCCAGCAGGCAGGCTTTGATCGCCTTCATCGGATCGGCCTGATCGGCACCGGCCTATTTCGCGGGCGCCGGCGTCGGGTTGAAGTCGACCTTCGGTGCGGTGGATATCTCGCTCTCATTGGCGACAGTGAAATTCGCCTTCTCCTTGTAGCCGAACATCATGGCAGTCAGATTGTTCGGGAAGGTGCGCACGCCGACATTATAGTCCTGCACCGACTTGATGTAGCGGTTGCGCGCCACGGTGATACGGTTCTCGGTGCCTTCGAGCTGCGACATCAGATCCTTGAACAGCGCGTCCGACTTGAGCTGCGGATAATTCTCGGTGACCACGAGCAGCCGCGACAGCGCGCTGGAGAGCTCGCCTTGCGCAGCCTGGAATTTCTGCAGCGCGGCGGGATCGTTCACCACATCAGGCGTCGCCTGCACCGAGCCGACCTTGGCGCGCGCATTTGTGACGCCCAGAAGAACGTCCTTCTCCTGCTGCGCGAAGCCCTTCACGGAATTCACGAGATTCGGCACGAGATCCGCGCGGCGCTGATACTGGTTGACCACTTCCGACCAGGCGGACTTGACCTGTTCATCATTGGTCTGGATCGCGTTGTAACCGCAATTGGTCAGGCTGAGGGTCGCCAGTGCTGCCAGCACGGTCAAAAACTTGCGCATGAAATTCTCCTGTGACGCGGCTCAAGTGGTCAGGCGGTTTCTAGCACATGGCAATGGCATACGTCGCCACAAGTTCACTGCGCGATGCTGCAATGCGTTCAAGGAGGGAGGGCGTCCAACGGTTTGTATTTGCGCGCGGAGCATTCGTTGTTAGCCTTGCCGCAACCATCGGCCCACAGAGGCCGAGGACATTTGGGGAGATTTCCATGACGGACGTGCTCAACGCGTTTCCGACGGTCGGTGCGCAGATCCTGCGGGCCCTGGCGCGCTATCCGGATCGCATCGCCTTCAGCTGGCCCGGCGGCTCCATCACCTATCGCGGCGCCACGGACCTGATCGGCCGGCTACAGAATGTGTTCATGAACCTCGGCGCACAGCCCGGAACGAAAGTCGCGTTGCTGACCGCGAACCGCGCCGACACATGGTGCACCGGCGTCGCCGCGCAACTGTCGCGTTTCGCGATCTCCTGGCTACATCCGCTGGGTTCGATGCAAGACCAGATCGACCAGATCGAGGACGCCGGCTCCACGATCCTGATCATCGACGCCGACAATTTTCTGCAGCGCGGCGGAGAGCTCGCCTCGCGTGCACAGGGGCTGCTGCATGTGTTCACGCTGAGCCGCGCAGATTACGGAATCGATCTGTTGAAGGTCGTCGGCTCGGGCGGCAGCGCCACCGCACGCGATTTCGCACAGGTGGATGACATCGCTGTGCTGAACTACACCGGCGGCACCACCGGAAAGTCCAAGGGCGCGCTGCGCCGGCATCGCGAAGTATCGGGCTTCGCCAGCGCGATCCTGTCGGATTTCGAAATTCCGGACACGCCAAGCTATCTCACGGTGGCGCCGATCAGCCATGTCGCCGGCACCAAGGTGCTGCCGACGCTGATGCGCGGCGGCACAGTGCATATGCTGAAAGGTTTTGATCCCGAAGCTGTGCTCAAGACCATCGAACGCGAGCGGATCAATTTCACGCTGTTTGTGCCGACCATGATCTATGTGCTGCTCGATCATCCGACGCTGTCAAAGACCGATCTATCGTCGCTCGATCTGGTACTTTACGGCGCATCGCCGATGTCGCCGAGCCGGCTGGTGGAAGGCATCGAACGGATCGGCCCGGTGTTCTCGCAGCTTTACGGCCAGACCGAATGCTATCCGGTGTCGGTGCTGCGCAAGGCCGACCACGATCCCAGCAATCCCGAACTGTTTCTGTCCTGCGGCTTTCCGATCGCGGCCTGCGACGTCCGCATTCTCGACGATGACGACCAGGAAGTGTCGCCCGGCGAGGCCGGCGAAATCTGCGTCCGCGCGCCGCATGTGATGAAGGAATACTGGAAGCGGCCGGAACAGACCGCCGAGACTCTCAAGAATGGCTGGCTGCATACCGGCGACATCGCCCGTAAGGACGAGCGCGGCTACATGTTCATCCTCGACCGCAAGAAGGACATGATCGTCTCCGGCGGCTTCAACATCTTCCCGCGCGAGATCGAGGATGTGTTGACGACCCACGCCGATGTGGCGATGTGCGCCGTGGTCGGCGTGCCCGACGATAAATGGGGCGAGGCCGTCACCGCCATCGTGGTCGCGCGTGGCGGCGCGAAGCCAGATGCCAGTGAACTGATCAATCTGGTGAAGACACGCAAGGGTTCGGCCCATGCGCCGAAGCACATCAAGTTCGTGACCGAACTGCCAATGACCGGCGTCGGCAAGATCGACAAGAAGGCGCTACGCGCAAGCTTCTGGGTCGGGCGCGAGCGGATGGTGGGGTAAGGGCGGCCACCGTAACCATCAAAGCCAAGCTCCGCCCTCACCTCTGTCATCCCCGCGAAAGCGGGGATCCATAGCCTCTACAGAGCTAATTTAGCGCTGTGGCAGAGGCCATTGTTCACATTGCTAGCACCGTGGTTATGGGTCCCCGCCTTCGCGGGGACGACAATTGAGAGGCCAGAGCCATCTTCGGACATACCGCCCTGACAAGTAACTTGCATGATGAAAGTAACTACCCTATCTTGCTGCCATGCAGCGCAAGAGTTTCGAGAAGCTGGAATGCCCGATCGCCCGCAGCCTCGAGCGCGTTGGCGAGTGGTGGAGCATCCTGATCATGCGCGATGCCGTCTACGGCATGACGCGGTTCGACCAGTTTCAGAAGAACCTCAATATCGCGCCGAACATGCTGACCCGCCGGCTGGCAGTCCTGGTCGAGGCCGGGCTGCTGGAGAAACGCCAATACTGCGAAAAACCGCCGCGCTACGAATATATCGTGACCCCGCGCGGCCGGGACTTCCGCTCCGTCCTGTGGTCGATACAGAGCTGGGGTAACCGGCATTTTGCGCCCGAGGGCGAAAGCGTCGTCCTGATCGACAAGGAGACCGGCGAGCGCGCCGATCCGATTCTCGTCGACCGCCGCACCGGCAAACCAATCACCGAAGCCACCCATATGAATGCCCCCGGCCCCGCGGCAAGCGCACGCGTGCAACGGCGGCTGAGCAAACCGCGCCCGCAGAAGGACGGATCACCATGAAACTCGAAACGCCGCAGGCCATCGTGGCCGCCGCAGCTACGCCGGTTCCGGCGATGAATCCGCGGACGCGCATGCTGCTGCAAGCGCCGCTCGCCTCCACGCTGGTCAAGCTCGCCTGGCCCAATCTGCTGGTGATGCTGGCGCAGGCCTCAACCGGTCTGATCGAGACCTGGTGGGTGTCGCATCTCGGCAGCGATGCGCTGACCGGCATGGCCGTGGTGTTTCCCGGCTTCATGATGATGCAGATGCTGTCGGCCGGCGCCATGGGCGGCGGCATTTCCTCGGCGATTGCGCGTGCGCTCGGTGCACGGCGCACCGACGATGCCGAGGCGCTGGTGATGCACGCCACGCTCATCAATATCCTGCTTGGCCTCATCGGCTCGGCAATCTTCCTGATCTTCGGCCGCGCGATCTACACCGCGATGGGCGTCAGCGGCGGCGCGCTGGACGCGGCCATGCAATATTCCAACGTGGTGTTTGGCGGCAGCGTCCTCGTTTGGCTGATGAACGGCTTCGCCAGCATCATTCGCGGCACCGGCAATATGCTGGTGCCGTCGCTGTCGATCTGTATCGGCGTGGTGCTGCTGATCCCGCTGTCCCCGCTGCTGATCTTCGGCTGGGGTCCGATCCCGGCGCTCGGCATTGCCGGCGGCGGCTGGGCCGTGGTGCTGTCCACATTCACCGTGGGCGCCGTACTCGCGGGCTACATTCTCTCCGGCCGCTGCATCGTCCATTTCAAACTGGCACGGCTGCGCTGGGATCTCTCGGCCGACATCCTGCGCGTCGGTGCCGTCGCCGCGGTCATCTCGCTGCAGACGAGCTTCACGGTGCTGCTCACCACGGCGCTGGTCGGCGGCTTCGCCGGCGGCGACGCCGTCGCGGGATTCGGCACCGGCGTGCGGCTGGAATATCTGATGGTGCCGCTGGCCTTTGGTTTCGGCGGGCCGCTGGTGGCCCTGGTGGGTACCAATATCGGCGCCGGACAGGAGCAGCGCGCGCTGCGGGCAGCGCTGATCGGCGGCGGCATGGTGTTCGTGATCACCGAAACCGTCGGCCTGGCCGCCGCGATCTGGCCGGCAGCCTGGCTTGGCCTGTTCGGCTCGGACCCGCAGATGATCGAGACCGGCAGCGCCTATCTGCGGATCGTGGGCCCGGCCTATGGCTTCTTCGGCCTCGGCCTGTCGCTGTATTTCGCCTCGCAGGGTGCCGGCAAGATGCTCTATCCGCTGCTGGCCGGCGTGCTGCGCCTCTTGATCTCCATCGGCGGCGGCTGGCTGGCGCTGCGCCTGACGGGGTCGCTGACCTGGCTGTTTGCCTGCCTGACACTTGCCCTGGTCGTCTACGGCACCATCATCGCCGCGGCGGTGGCGTCCGGGACCTGGTTCAAGGCGAAGGCGAATTGAGCGTAGGATGGGTAGAGCGCAGGCGCATCGCGCCGGAGCGAAACCCATCGGCTGAGTCCGCGGCAATATGATGGGTTTCGCTGCGCTCTACCCATCCTACGCCCCGGCCAGAACAAAGATGTGCATATGCCTCATGCAGTTACACGCCTGCAGGGACAAAGCGAACTATTCTAGATAGCGCGGATCGGCGGCCAATTCGGCCGCACCCAGGAATCCCCAGCTATGGCAGACGGTATCGCGGCACAGGCTTCTCAGCCGACGAACGGGCTGACGCCGAGCCAGCAGCGCTGGGCGCGACTTGCCATCTTTACCGCCCTTGCCATGGCCTCGCTCGATACCGCCATTGCCAATATCGCGTTGCCCTCCATCGCCACCGATCTGAAAGCCACGCCGGCGGATGTGATCTGGGTGGTCAATGTCTACCAGATCGCCATGGTCGCCACGCTGCTGCCGTTCGGCGCGCTGGGCGAGATCGTCGGCCACCAGCGCATCTATCTCGGCGGGCTGATCCTGTTCACGATCGCGTCGGTCGCCTGCGCATTCGCCTGGTCGCTGGACACTTTGCTGTTCGCGCGGGTGCTGCAGGGCCTCGGCGCCGCTGGCGCCATGAGCGTCAATGCGGCGCTGGTCCGCGTGGTTTATCCGCCAAGCCATTTCGGCCGCGGGCTCGGTCATAACGCCCTCGTCGTCGCGACGGCCTTCACCCTCGGCCCCACCATCGCCTCGGGCATCCTGTCGGTTGCAACCTGGCCCTGGCTGTTTGCGATCAACCTGCCCTTCGGCCTCGCCGCCATTATCATCAGCCTGAAGACGCTGCCAAAGACCACGCGCGCCACCCATTCTTTCGATTTCCTTGGCGCCCTGCTCACCTCGCTCTGCCTCGGCCTGCTGATCCTCGGCATCGACAGCGCGGCGCATCACACAGCACCGTCCATCGTGGTCGCGGAGCTCGTTGCCGGCCTGCTGTTCGGCTGGCTGCTGCTCCGCCGGCAGGCCGATCATCCCGCGCCCATGCTGCCGATCGACCTGTTCCGCCGCCCGCTATTCGCGCTGTCGGCGGCCACGGCGGTGTGCTCGTTCTCCGTCCAGGGCCTCGCCTTTGTGTCGCTGCCGTTCTATTTCGAAGAAGTTCTGCATCGCTCCGCGGTTGAAACCGGCTTCTTCCTCACGCCCTGGCCGCTGGTCGTCGGCATCATGGCGCCGATCGCCGGCCGGTTGTCGGACCACTACCCCGCCGGCCTGCTCGGCGGCATCGGCCTCGCGCTGCTCGGTATCGGCATGGTGCTGCTGGCTACATTGCCGCCCGATCCGAGCGTCGCCAATATCGTCTGGCGGATGGTGATCTGCGGCGCCGGCTTCGGCTTCTTCCAGGCCCCGAACATGAAGGCGATCATGTCGAGCGCCCCGGCCGGCCGCAGCGGCGGCGCCAGCGGTATCGTTGCTACCGCCCGGCTCACCGGCCAGAGCATGGGCGCGGCACTCGCCGCCTTCTGCTTCGGCCTGTTCGGCCATGGCGGCGCGACCTGGGCGCTGGCACTCGGCGCCGGCTTTGCCGCGCTCGGCTGCGTCATGAGCTTCCTGCGACTGATCGTCCCGTCGTCACCCGGTCACTGATTTCAGAGATAATTTTGCGAAGTCACATTTCTCTTTTGCAATGCCGTATTAAGTGATGTGATATACTGCAGTGCAGAGACAGATATTTTGCGGCGCAAGTAACAGAACTGAGTTCCATTGCCCTTCGGTTCCTAAGTACCCAAAGACGCTGGACCAGTTTCGTATCCTTGTAGTCGTGGCGGGCACGAGGGCGTTTCTTGAGGGTACTGTTCGTCACTCCAGAGATTGACGACTTCATCCGGGTGGGGGGCCTTGCGGCCGTGTCCGCCGCCCTCCCTAGAGCCTTGCGCATCTGGACCGACGTTCGCATCATCCTTCCCGGCTACCGCGACGTCGTCACGCAGTTTCCTGACATCGAGATCGTCGGCGAATGCCCGGCGCTGGCGGAAATGCCCGCCTGCTCGGTCGGCCTTGCCGCCACCAAGGATGGACTGCCGATCTACATCCTGCTCTGCCCGCAGCTCTACGATCGCCCGGGTAACCCTTACGGCGATGCCTGCGGCCGCGACTGGCCGGACAACGACATCCGCTTTGCGCGCTTTGCCTCTGCGGCCGCGCTGCTCGCCTCCGGCAAGGTCGACCCGAACTGGTCGGCCGATCTGGTTCACGCCAATGACTGGCAGGCGGCTTTGGTGCCGGCCTATCTCGCCTGGAGCGGGGTGAAGATCCCGACCATCCTGACGATCCATAATCTCGCTTATCAGGGCCTGTTCCCGAAGACCTCGCTGCGCCGGATCGGTGCACCGGCAGAGTCGTTTCACATCGACGGGCTCGAATTCTACGACAAGCTCTCCTTCCTCAAGGGCGGCCTGATCTACTCGTCGCATCTGACGACAGTGAGCGAGACCTATGCGCGCGAGATCACCACGCCAGAACTTGGCTGCGGGCTGGAAGGCCTGCTGACCAAGCGCTCCAACGAGTCGCGTCTGACAGGCATCCTCAATGGCATCGACGAAAGCTGGGATCCGCGCGTCTGCGCGGAGCTCATGCGGCCGTTCGGCGCGGGCGACTGGGAAGCCAAACGCGCCAACGCCGACGGGGTACGTCAACAATTTGGGCTCGCGCTCTCCCGCGGGCCCATTTTTGGTTTGGTCGCCCGTCTCGTGCATCAGAAGGGCGTCGACCTCGTGCTGTCGGCCGCCGACGCCATCGTGTCCGCGGGCGGCCAGATCGTCGTCACCGGCCGCGGCGAGACCGCGATCGAGAATGCGCTGATGGAAGCGCATCGTCGCCGTCCGGATGCGATCGGCGTCGCCATCGGCTTCAACGACCGCGAGGCACGGCGCATCTTCGCCGGCAGCGACTTCACGCTGATGCCGTCGCGCTTCGAACCCTGCGGGCTGAGCCAGATGTATGCGCAGCGCTTCGGCTCGCTGCCGATCGGTCACCAGACCGGCGGCCTCGCCGAAACCATCGTCGATGGCGAGACCGGCTTCCTGTTCACCCAGCCCTCCACCGAGTCATTTCTGGGCGGCATCCTGCGAGCCTTCGCGACCTATGGCTCCAAGGAGCGCCTGAACTCGATGCGCCGCAGCGCCATGTCGAAGTCGTTCAGCTGGAATATTTCTGCAGCCAGCTATAGCTCGCTGTATCGCAAGACCATCGTCGCCGGCGTCTAGCGCGGGAAATCGGCGAACGGCCCGCGATCCTGGCTTGCGGATCAGTTCCATTTCACAATAATGGCGAAAGCTGGCAACACCTGTCATCCGTGAAGACGTGGCCGGTCCCTCTGTGACGAAGGCCAGCCCGTGCTCAAAGCTTCGCCCCCCGCCGAGCCGCTCGTCGACTGGCGATCGGAAATCAGCGCCGGCCTGATCTCCAGCCTCGTCTGTCTGCCGCTCTGCCTGGCTTGCGGACTGCTGGTGTTTGCGCCGCTCGGCCCTGATTATGTCGCGGCCGGCGCTGCAGCCGGCCTGTATGGCGGCGCCATCGTCGGCCTGGTCGCGGCCGTGGTCGCCACCTCCTCCTATATCGTCACCACGAGCCGCGTCAGCATGGCGCTGGTGCAGGCCGGCCTGACCACGACGCTGGTGAATGACCCGACGCTTGCGAGCCAGCCCGCGATGATCGTGACTGCGATCATGCTGTGTCTATTTCTCGCCGGGCTGTGGCAGGTCCTGTTCGGACTGCTCGGCCTGACACGCGCCATCAAATTCGCGCCGCATCCGGTTCTGACTGGCCTGCTCAACGGCGTCGGCATGTTGATCGTGATTTCCCAGTTCAAGCCGTTCTTTGCCGCGCATACGCTGTGGCCGACCAAGCCCGCGATGCTGGTTTACGTCGTGGCATTGGCACTCTTTGTCTTGAACTATCCGGCAATAGCAGCGTGGCTGCGACTGCCGGACTGGCTGCGAAAGATACCGGGATCGCTGGCAGGCTTCATCGCCGGGACCGTGCTCTACTATCTGATCAGCGTCCCGACCGGTCTCGATCTCGGGCCGACCATCGGCGAGATCCATGTCAGCTTCCCGCCGGCCATGCCGCTCGGCCCAGTGTTCGACGGCTCCATCACGCCGGAACTGACAGCCGTGCTTCCGCATGTCGTGCTGGTGTCACTGGTGCTGGCGATCATCGGCACGGTGGAGACCATGCTGGCCTTCCGTGTGGCGCAGCAGCTCGACGACACGCATATCCACCCGGTGCGCGACCTTGCCGCGCAGGGCATTGCCAATGCGGCCGCAGCGCTGGGCGGCGGCATCGGCGGATCGGCGATCCCGTCCGTCATCCTGCTCGGCTATCGCATGGGCGGCCGCACGCGCTGGACCGGCATCTGCGTCGCGATCAGCCTGCTCGTCATCACATTCGCGCTGTCATCAGTGCTCGCACAGGTGCCACGCGCGGTATTCGCCGGCTTGCTGCTCGTGATCGGCATCGTGCTGTTCGATCGCTGGAATCTGCAACTGCTGGCCGACATCCGATCCAGCAGCGAGCCGCAGGCTCGCCGTCACGCGGTCTACAACCTGATCGTGGTGCTCGCGGTGATGGCCGTAACCGTGTTCAGCTCCGTCGTCTCCGGCGTGATCGTCGGCATCATCCTGTCCTGCATTATCTTCGTCATCAATATGAGCCGGCCGCTGGTGCGCCGCGCCCATCTCGGCGACACGCTGTTCTCCAAGCGCATCCGCTCGGCCGACGATCTCGCGATCCTGCAGCAGACCGGGCGGAAGCGCGCCATCCTGCAGCTCGAAGGCGCGCTCTTCTTCGGCAATGCCGACGACCTCTCGTTACGGGTCAAGGACCTGTTCAACAGCACGGAGATGATCCTGCTCGACATGGGCGCCATCTCCGATCTCGACATCTCCGGCGTCAATGCGCTGCGGACCCTGCGCCAGAAGGCCACTGAAAAGAAACGGCGCGTGATCTACTGCAATGTCCGGCCGGTTCATGCCGCCATCATCGGCAACGGGATCGGGCACGATGCGACGTCGCCGCCGATGACGCAGGATCTCGATTCCGCACTGGAGTGGATGGAGCAGACCATGCTTGACCGCTCCGCTGCCCGGCAGGGACAAGCGGACGAGCTCACGCTCGAGCAGATCGACTTTCTCGATGGCGTTTCACCCGACGAGATAGCTGAACTGACCGCAGTGATGACCAGACGCGAATTCGCGTGCGGCGATACGATCTGCCGCGAAGGCGACGCCGGCGACCGGATGTGGCTGATCCTGAAAGGCAGCGTCAGCGTGCTGCTGCGCACCGACGGACATCACGAGCGACGCCGCATCGCTGGACTTGGCCGCGGTACGACGGTCGGGGAAATGGCGCTGGTGGAATCCGTGCCACGCTCGGCGACCATCGTCGCCGACGACGAGGTGGTCTGCTACGAGCTTCCGCGCAACGGTTTCGACCTGATCCTCAAGAAAAATCCGGTGCTCGCCACCAGGCTGCTGGGCAACCTGGCGCGCGAACTGACCCGGCGACTGCGGCAGACCTCGCAGGATCTGCGCGTCAGTCATCACTGAGGCGATTAGACCTCGACCACGCGCTCCACATGCACGCGGCGGCAATCCATCTCATATTCGAGATCGACCACCGGCGGGCGGTTGAAGTGCCAGGTCAGGCCGTTGCGGAATACGCCGCGGCGACCGAGTTCGCTTTCCAGCAGCGCATAGACGTCCCGCACGGTGTAAAGCTGCGCGCCGGTGGTCTGGTCCCAGGTGCCGGAGAATGCGCTCATGCGGCGCTCCATCTCGTCGAGCACGAACTTGGCCTTTTCCAACATGCCGGACGGGCTGATGTCGCCGAGGCGCACCGTGTTGTCGCGATAGTCGCCCTTACCCTCAGCCGCCTCGCCGCTGCCGGCGATCACGAAGGATGCCGGCGCATTCGGCGCGACGGTCGTGAAGGAGAAGGCATGGAAGCCGGGCTCCGACGGCGGATCGATCTTTGGACACACATTGCTGCGCGCAATGGGGTTCACGCGATCCTTCATGATGCCCCACTCTTCGAGGGTCTTGATGTAGATCTCGTTGAAGTCGATGAAGCCTTGCTCCGTGAACGGCGCCGGCGAGCGCAGCTCGCAAGCCGCGAATGCGGTCAGCGGCCGGCCAGCTGCCTTGATGATCTCGGCGACCCGCGCGAAGCCTTCCTTCAGTGGCACCACCTTGGAGAAACGCACACGCTCCAGCGCGAAGCCGGGCAGCGCGCCGACGCCGCAGGAATACTGGAACACGCCCGGCATGTAACGGTAGCCACCATTGGGGGCTTCGACGGTTTCAATCATGTTTGCCTCTTTCGATGAAATCAAAGTCAGTCTTCGAGGACGCCGAGATAGGCGTCGCGGATGATGGGATCGGCCAGCAATTCGGCGCCCTGCCCGGTGCGGACGATACGGCCCATATCCATGATGTAGGCGTGATGGCAGAGGTCGAGGGCGGTGGTGACGTCCTGCTCCACCAAAAGGATCGACATGCCTTCGGAATTCAACTGGCGCAGTGCCGCGACCAGTTGCTCCACCAGCAACGGCGAGAGACCGAGCGACAATTCGTCGATCATCAGAAGGCGCGGCGCGCTCATCAGCCCGCGGCCGATGGCGCACATCTGCTGCTCGCCGCCAGACAGTGTGGCGGCTGCCTGGTTGCGGCGCTCGCGCAGTTTGGGGAAGGTCGTATAGACGCGGTCGAGATCGCGATTCAGCTCCGCGCGGCTGACGCTGCGCGAATAGGCGCCCATCAGGAGATTGTCCTCGATGCTCATGGCGCCGAACAGACGGCGTCCTTCCGGCACATGGACGATGCCGTGGGCGAGCATCTGCGCCGCTGTTGCCTTCGACAGATCGACGCCTTCGGAGACATATTTGCCTGACAGCAGCGGGATCAGCCCGGACAGCGCACGCATCAGCGTGGTCTTGCCGGCGCCGTTGGAGCCGATCAATGCAGTGATCTCGCCGGTGCGCACCGCCATGTCGATGCCCCACAGCACCTGGATTTCGCCGTAGCCGGCGCAGACCCCATTCAGTTCGAGCATCGGATGATCAGCCACGGGCGGCGTTCCGTTGTGCATATTGCTGGCCCAGATAAGCATCGACGACGGCAGGATCCTTGATGATGTCGCGCGGCGCGCCGTCCGCGATCAGCCGGCCGTTATGCAGCACCGCGATGCGAGTGCAGACATTGAGCACGACCTTCATCAGATGTTCGATCATCACGATGGTGATGCCGTCGGCGGCGAGTTGGTGGATCAGCTTGGTGGCGCGTTCGACCTCGGCGCTGTTGAGGCCGGCATTGACCTCGTCGAGGAACAATAGCTTCGGCTTCATGGCCAGCGCCTTGGCCAGTTCCAACCGCTTGCGCATAGCCAGTGTCAACGTCGCCGCGGATTGATCGGCCTGCGCATCGAGGCCAACGAATGCGAGATGCGCGCGGGCGGCTTCGCGCGCCGATTTCAAGCTCTCACCCGGCTGAGAGAACAGCGCGGCGGCAGCGACATTGTCGAGCGCACTGTATTCAGCGAAAGGCTGTACGATCTGGAAGGTGCGCGACAGACCGAGCCGCGCAGACTGATAGGTCTTGATCCGCGTGATGTCGCGGCCATCGAAGGTGACGACGCCCGAGCTTGCGGGGGTGACGCCGCAGATGGTGTTGACCAGCGTGGTCTTGCCGGCGCCATTCGGGCCGATCAGGCCGACCACCTCGCCCTTGTTGACGGACAGCGACACGTCGCTCAGAGCTTTCAAGCCGCTGAAGTGACGCGAGACATTGCTGAGATGCAGGATTTCGTGACCGGGCTTAGACATGTTTCGCCTTTCGTCCGAACAGCCCGCGCCAGATCTTACCTACATGCAGCGATATCAGCCCGTGCGGCAGGAACAACAGCAGCAGGATGATGAGCACGCCCAGCACACCCGAATGGATCTGAATGTAATTGCGCCAGACCACCTCTTCGAGGCCGAGATAGACGAAGGCGCCGCAGACCACGCCGAGCGGCGATCCGAGCCCGCCCATCAGGGCCATCACGATCGGCTTCACCGAATAGAGAATGTCGAACACGTCGGACGGATCGATGTAATGCACCCAGGCCGCATAGAGCCCGCCGGCAGCGCCGACGAAACAGGCGGACAGTCCGAAGGCGACGGCCTTGTAGAGCGTGGAATTGAGGCCGACCATGTTCGAGGCCGTCTCGTTCTGCCGGATGCAGTTCAGGCCGAAGCCGAGCTTCGAGGCCGAGACCGCGATGACGACGATCGCCGTCAGCAATAGCAAACCCCACATCGCGTAGAAGAAGAACGTTGCGTCGGACAGGACGCTCGATCCGGACACCAGCGGAATGTTCAACCCCATGCCCCCGCCGGTGAGATCGGTGGCGTTGTTGACCAGCTCACGGAACACTTCGACCAGCGACAGGCTGGCGATGGCGAAGTAGTGCCCACGCAGGCGAAGCAGAACGGCGCCGAGCGCCGCAGCGAGCACCAGACACAGCACCAGTGCGCCCAGCAGGGACACCGGCAGCGGCACGCCCTTGTTCATGAGAATGCCAGTGGTGTAGGCGCCGAGGCCAAAGAAGGCGGCCGTCGCAAAAGACGGATAGCCGGCAAAGCCGCCGACGATGTTCCACGACAGCGCGAAGATCGCATACATGCAGGCCATGGTGCCCAAGCGCATCGCATAGGCGTCGCCGACCAGCGGCAGCGCGGCAACGCAGGCGATGAGAACAAGGAGCGCGATATTGGTCCGGGTCATTCAAAACCCTTTCGGCCAAGCAAGCCCTGCGGCCTGACGACAAGGAAGATGATGAGCAGGACAAAGGACAGCGTCACCGCATGGGCCGGACCGAGATAGACCGAGCCGACGCCTTCGACGAGCGCCAGCAACAATCCGCCAGCCAGTGCGCCGGACACGCTGCCGAGGCCGCCGAGGACGCAGACCACGAAAGCCTTGCCGAGATAGGCTGACGACGTCAGCGGCGAAATCGGGAAAATCAGCGCCATCAGCACACCGGCGCAGCCGGCAAGCGCAGCGCCGAGACCGAAAGCAACGGCGTAGATCGACTTGACATTGACACCCATCAGCACGGCAGCATCGCGATCGAGACGAACCGCCACGATGGCCCGCCCCACCTTGGAGCGGCGCAGCAGCAGATAAAGCAGGAAGGTCAGCGCCAATGCGGAGGCCGTCGCAATCAGGCGATCGACGGGAACGACCACATCGAAGATCGAGACCGAGCCCGTCGGCGGATTGAGGATCAGCTTCCGGTAATCCGCCTTGAAGTAATAGATCATCGCATTGTTCAGGATCAGATCGAGCCCGAAAGTCAGCGTCAGCGTCACCAGCACCGGCGCGGTAATGACACGGTTGAGCAGCAACCGCTGCAGCAGATAGCCGAACACGAAGAAGGCCGGCGCAGCGATCAGCAGCGAATACCACGGCGACAGGCCGAGCGCGTTATAGGCGCCCCAAGCCAGATAGGCGCCAAGCACGATGAACGAGCCGTGGATCAGATTGATGACGTTGAGCACGCCCCAGACCAGCGAGAAACCGATCGCGATACAGGCATAGAGACACCCAAGCACGAGTGCATTGATCAGGACCTGAATGGCCAGCATATCGATTCCCCGCCGGTCTCAGCAGACTTGCTTGAGCATGATCTTGTCCGAAAACCGGTATCCACTTTTCGGGATCATGCTCAGTTCACGCCGAGTTTGAAGTCGCCCTGCTTGATGGCGTCCGGGAACAGCACCACAGGTTTGCCGGCCTGGATCTGGAAGACCGGTGGTTCGAGCGAGTTGATCTGGCCATTGGCGCCGAACTTGACCGGCCCCCAGAAGGTCACGACATCCATCTTGGCAAGTTCGTCGCGCACCTTGTCGCGATCGAGCGAACCGGCCTTCTCGATCGCCATCTGGAACAGCGCGCCGCAGACGGCAGCCGATGCATGGGCATAATCCGGCTCGAGCTTGTACTTGTCCTTGAACAGCTTCACGAAATTGGCCGTTGAGCCGAAGATGTCCTTGCCATCATATTTTTCGGCCGGGTGCCACCACGAGGCGCTGGAGATGTTCTCCGCGCTCTGGCCGGCGGAGTCGATGAATTCCTGATAGGCCGGGCCGGCGATCATGGTCACCACGCCCGCCTTCATCTGCTGATCGACCATCTGCTTGCGGATCAGCAGAAGATCATTGGTGTAACCCGTGATGAACACCCACTGCGGCGCCAGCGACTTGATCTGCGACAGCGTCGCGGAATGATCGAGCGTATTGATCGCATATTTCTCGAAATAGACGACCTCGAGGCCATTCTCCTTGGCCGACTTCTCCATTTCCTGCGCGATCGCGAGGGGGAACAGATCGTTGCGCGCGAGGATTGCGACCTTCTTCACATCGGTGGCCTTGGCCTTGACGAGCTTGGTCAGCGGCGTGGTCAGCGTGTCGTTCGGCGTGAAGGTGCCGAACAGATATTTGTAGTTCTGGTCGTAGACCTGGGACGACGACGCCGTCGCGGCCAGCATCGGCACCTTGTATTTCTCGGCGATCGTGCTGGCTGCCTTGGCAGCACCCGAGCCGAACGGGCCGAACATGAAGTTCACCTTGTCCTGGGTGATCATCTGTTCGGTGGTCTGCACCGAACGCGGCGTGTTCGACTGATAGTCCGAATAAACGATCTCGACCTTGTACTTCTTGCCGCCGACATTGATGCCGCCGGCCTTGTTGGCCTGTTCGGCCCAGAGGTCATAGCCCTGCTGCTGCTTCACGGCTTCCGGCGCCAGCGGCCCGGTGATCGGCAGCGGCGCGCCGAAGCGGATGACGTCCTGGGCCGAGGCCACCGAGGATGTCGCTCCCAGGCCAGCCGCAGCCAGCAGGAAGGATGCGGAAAGAGCACTGAGAACAAGCCGGGGATGAAACATCCAAATTCTCCATCGATGACGGGACCGTGACCTGGCAACAAGTCTGTCAAATTTAGATTTCGAATAAAAGCATTGAAATTCGAAGTGAGAGGTCTGAAAATCAGAACGCTAGTCAGGTCCTGCCATCGCGCTGGGCAGCCAGTCGCGAGGGACCAACGATGATCGAATCCACCGCCATTCGCTATTTTCGCGTGGTTACCGAGTCCGGATCGATCAAACAGGCCGCCGCAGCGCTCCGCATCGCCCCCTCCGCCATCAGCCGGCAGGTGCAGGGGCTCGAGGAAGAACTCGCCGTCAAACTGTTCGAGCGCGGCGCGCGCGGCATGAACCTGACCGACGCGGGCCATGTGCTCTATCGCTATGCAGTCGAGAACCGTAACCAGCTCGACGGATTGCGCAGCCAGGTCGAGGAATTCGCGTCGCTGCGCCGTGGCCAGGTCAAGATCGCCACCGTCGAGGGCATGCTGTCGAGCTTCCTGCCCAACTCCTTCGTCGACCTGTCGCGGCAATATCCGGGGATCGCACTGTCAGTGACAGCCATCGGCGCCCGCGACGTCGTCGAGATGGTCGGCCAGAACGAGGTCGATCTCGGCCTGATCTTCGGCCGCGCGCCGCGACGCGACCTGATCGAGCTCGGGCGCATGCGGCAACCGGTCTGCCTGATCGTCGCACCCAGCCATCCGCTGGCCAATCAGAACTCCTTCGCGATGAAGGATCTCGCAGGCCTGCGCGTGATCCTGCCAGATACGTCGTTCGGCATTCGGCAGGAGCTGGACAAGTCCTGCGCGCAGGCCAATGTACGGCTGGAAATGTGCAGCGAGACCAACTCGCTCGCCTTCACCCAGACGGTGGCCGCCCGCACCGATCTTGCGACCTTCCTGCCGATGGTTTCGGCGATGGCCTCGATCAATGCCGGCACGCTGGTCGCGATCCAGCCACGCGACCGCAGACTCGAATCCACACAGGTAACACTGGTGCAATCGGCCGCACGCATGGCATCGCCCTCGACGCGCGTGGTGGCAGAAATGCTGGTGGCTCAGATGAAGGAGAGTGAAGACGGCTAGACGCGCTCAGGCGACGAGCTTCTTCGCCAGTGCGCGGAAACGTTCGAGCTGGTCCTGCTTCAGCGCGCGGGTCTCGTCGCGGCCGACGAAGACCTTGAACATCACGCCACCATCGACATTGAGAAATGCGACGAAGGCCGACGACTTGCCCATGAAGGGGCGCTCGACGAATGCCACACCGCCGCAGCGCTCGTGGCGCAGATGGCCGTGCAGTCCCTTCGGCTGTGTCAGATTGTAGTAGCCATGGCCGATGGCGCCCGGCGACAGCGGTGCGGTCGTTTCGAAGATGCCGTCCTCGGTATGCACGATCAGCGTCACCTCGCCCCACTCGGCGATATCCGTCATCGCGGTGACGAACGCGTCGGCACCGCCGCCGATCGTCACCATCTCCGAAGGCAGCGCTTCCAACACCGCACGCGGCGTGACGTTGCGCTCACGCGCAACGGTTTCGATCACGGCGCCGGGATTCTCCGCCATATAGGTTTTCAGCGCGGCGAGATCCGTATTCAGCATGAGATGGCTCCGTGATCGATCATTGGTGTTGGGTGCGGAGGCCGCAATCAGGCCGCAGCGCTCTTGCGGCGCTCGGACTGGATCACTTCGAAGCCTTCGAACTTCGGGTGACCGAGATAGAGGCTGGCGCCTTCCGACTTGTTGTCAGCGCGGGCATGCGCCTTGCGGAACTGCTCGGACTTGGTCCAGCCCTCGAAGTCCGCCTTGCTGGCCCAGACCGTATGCGACGAATACAGCGTGTGATCCTCGGCCACCGGCCCCTTCAGCAGGCTGAACTCGATGAAGCCCGGCAATTCCGAGAGATAGGATTCGCGGGTCGCCCAAATATTTTCGAAAGCAGCTTCGGATCCGGTTTTGACCTGAAAGCGGTTCATGGCGATGAACATGGGTAGTTCCTTCCTTGATGTGTTCGTGGGCCACTATAGGCGAAATCGCGCCCGGACATGAGCGCGATTTCCTTGGAGGTTGCCTTGATCTGCGACAGTTATGCGCCGCCGAAATGCACCTTGATGCCACCCTTGTAAACGATGCCCGGGCCAGGGGCGGTCCACAACGCGTCGTTCTGCGTTGTGCCATCGCTGGTCGACCCGGGAATAGCATAGGGGCGGTAGTACTGGTTCAGGATGTTGTCGATCCCGAAATTCAACGTGATGTCCTGCGTCGGCTGATAGGCGACGTACAGATTGACGAGATCGTAGGAGGTCGATGGCACATACCCGGCCGGGATGTCGGTATTGGCCGCGACCGAAGCCCACTGAGCCGAGATTGTCAGCTTGCGATCGAGCAGGCGGACGCCACCGGTGGTCGTGATCTTGCGCGGCTGAATCGTCGCCAGGCCGACATTGGTCTGGGTGTTCTTGCCACTTTGAACCGTCGCGCCGACGCCCAGGAACCACAGGCCGGCGTCATAGGCCGTCTCGGCTTCGAAACCCTCGATCTCGGCATTGGCGATGTTTTGGTACTGATAGAAATTGCTATTGAGGATGGTGCCCGGGCGCCCCATGAAGGTATAGCTGACAAGTACCGGCGTCGAAGCGACCAGATCGATATAGTCATCAACGTCGTTGCGGAAGAAGTTAAACTTGGCGCGGAAACTGTCGCCCGACGTAAAGACGTCGTTATATTTCAGATTGACGCCAACTTCCTTGTTCTTGCCGACCTCCGCCCGGAGGTTCGGGTTGGGCAAGAAGCAGAACAGGCCGGACGTACCGTCAGCACAGGTGACGAAAGTCGGTCCACCGCCGGAAGCGTGGCCACCTGCGATGAGCGTCTCGGTGATCGATGGCGCACGATAGCCTTCAGCGTAGCTCACATAGGGCGTGAAGCCCGCCACCGGCGTAACACCAACGGTGATCTTCGGCGACAGCCGATCGCCGCTCGACGACGTGTTGTTGGCACCGAGCGCCGTACCGGCGGAATTCAACTCATAGTAGTCGTAGCGCAGTGCACCGATGACCTCGAGCCATGTGGAATAATTGCTCTTCATCTGAACGAAACCGCCGCCGACCGTACGGTCGCCGCTCGGGGTCGTGATGTTCGAGTTGCCGCGTGAATCGAAGGTCTTCACCGTGTCCTTGAACACGTCGAAACCATAGGTCACAGCATTGCGCCAGTTGCCGACATCGAAGCGCGACGTGTTGTTGATATCGACACCGAATGTATCAAGCAGGTAACCGCGCTGATCGCCAACGCAACCGGAAATATTGTTACCGGCGCTACCAGAACCGCAGAGCGCGGCGCCGGCCGTCGAATAGTGGTAGGTTTTGGTCTGGTCGTTGTCGACGCGATTGCCGTAAAGCGAGACGTTGAAATCGAACAGCATGTCCTCCGGACGCGCGTATTTCCACGTCACGGTACCGGTGTAGTTCTTTGCGTTGGAAGCGTAGACGGACGAGCCCTGATTCAGAGCGATCAGAGCCTGCGTTGTGGTTGGACCACGATTCAACTGACCAACCGTATAGCTGTAGTCCTGGAACAGGCCGCCGAACTTCACCTCATGGCCGTCGGCGGGGCGAACCGTAACTTTCATCAGGCCCGCAGCGATATCGTTGCCTGTATTGCCAATCTCGGTGCCGGCGCCGTCCTTGTAGTTACCCTGCGTGCGGTAGACCGCGCCGCCAAACACGTCGACGGACGGGTCGACACGCACACCGCCGAACACCGAACCCATGCCACGGGCATTGTTGGAGCCGTAGGAGCCACTCATATCCACGCCCCAGCGCTCACCGGGCCGCAACACGTCATTGATGTCCTTGGTACGGAACGAGGCCACGCCGCCGATAGCACCGGAGCCGTAGATATTGGCGGTCGGACCGCGCGTGATATCGATGCCGCCGATCAGTTCGGGGTCGAGAAAGAACGAGCCATTCGCATTGTGACCGGAGCGCTGATAGTTCTGGCGCGCACCGTCGACCACAACGGCGACACGGCCGAAGTCCTGCAAGCCGCGGATATTGATCGCCGTGGACGGATCATCGCCACGATCCTGCATCCAGACACCCGGAACATTGTAGAAAAGCTGGCTCAGCCGGCTCGGCTGCTGCAGCTGGATCTGCTCCTGCGTCACGACGCTGACCGGGGCCAGCGCGTCGATGGCGCGCTCCTGGGTCTTCGAAGCCGTCACCGTGATTTCATCGAGTGACTGGCCGGTGCGGCCGGCCTGCGCATTGGCGTTGGCGACCTGAGTGGGCATCGGAGCCGGCTTGGCGGCAGCACGCTTCTTCTTGGCTGGCTTCGGCTTCTGCACGTCGCCTGCCTGCGCGGCGGCCTGTGCCAAGGCGGTCTCGGAGACCAACGCCCCCATCGATACGATCGACACACCCAACAACAAGGCGCGCGTAGTCATGCCCCCAAGAGCCATAGCCTAATCCCCAAACACAAATTTCAACGGATCGTGGCTGGCTGGCGCTGCACGAGGCAGGGAGCTTGCTGGCTCTCGAATGCGACTCGGGGACCCCTGCCACCAAGTTGCCATTTTCGATTACGGTTCATTAACAGGGGGGTCAAGCAATCCCGCTCCTGTTTATATTGATTATAGACTGCAGTGCTTGGCGATGAGGTGCGACAAAACCTATAACGATGACAGAGACTTTCACGGACGGGATAGATCGGCGCTATGGATACGGGTTCTCACGACGGCAGCGCTGCCGCTCACACCAAATCCTCAGCCGGACGCAATGTGGTCGTAAATGGCGACCGGATGGACAGCAAGGAGCTGTTCGCGGATCAGCGTGAGTTGCTGATTACGCATGGCGACGAGACCTATCGCCTGCGCCTGACGTTCCAGAACAAGTTGATCCTCACCAAATGACCGCCGGCCTCCCTGTTCCCGGCCTCCCCGGTCGACGTCATCGCATCGCGCATGCGCTGCAATGTGTAGTGCTTGCCAGCACGCTGGCATTGTCCGCCGCGGCTGCGGCGGAAGACGCCGTTGTGCGCGACGCACGCGGACGCGACGTCACAATCGGCCATCCCACCCGCATCGTCTCGGTCGGCGGCGCGGTGACCGAAATTCTTTATGCGCTGGGCGCTGACGACCGCATCGTCGCCGTCGATACGACCAGCCTGTATCCACCGAAGGCCATGACCGACAAACCCAATGTCGGTTACATGCGCCAGCTCTCTGCGGAAGGCGTACTGGGGCTGAATCCGCAGCTGGTGCTGGCCATCGCAGGCTCCGGCCCGAAGGAAACCATCGACGTCATCGACGCCGCCAAGATTCCGCTGATCATGGTGCCGGATACGTTCACCGAGGCCGGCATGGTGGAGAAGATCCGGCTGGTCGCCAAGGTCGCGGGCGTCGAGACCCGCGGCGAATGTCTTGCCACTGCCGTAGCCGGCGATCTTGCCGCGCTGCGTGAATTGCGCGCCAAGGTGAAGACCCCGCCACGGGTGATGTTCGTGATGTCCTTCCTCGATGGCCGCACCATGGTCGCAGGTCAGAAGACGGCAGCCAACGAAATCATCAAACTGGCCGGCGGCGTCAATGTCGCGGACAGCTTCGACGGCTACAAGATCATGAGCGATGAAGCCATCGCCGCGGCCAAGCCGGATACCGTGCTCTCGATGGAGCGCGGCAAGGATACGCTGCAGGCCGACGCCGTGTTTGCCAGCCCGGCATTCGCACTGACGCCGGCCGCGAAGACCAGGAACCTGGTCGCCATGGACGGCCTCTATCTGCTCGGCTTCGGCCCGCGCACGGCAGCCGCCGCGCGCGATCTTGCCGTGAAGCTCGATCCGGCACTGACCGCTGACGCGGCCTCGTTCAAGCCCGCCTCGCTCGCCGTCAACTGTCGTCAATAGGATGACTGCCGCCGATGCCAAGCTGACTGCGTTTGTCAGAACGAAGGGCCGGGTGCGGCGCCCCGCGACGATCGTCGTCCTGAGTGGCCTGTTCGCAGCACTGCTGCTGACGGTGCTGCTTGCCGCCACGGTTGGCGCCGCTGGCATCCCGCTGTCCCGCCTGCCTGCAGCACTCGGCCTCTCGGCCGCCGATCCCGCCAATACCTTTGCCGCACGTGATCAACTGATCCTGTGGTCGATCCGCATTCCCCGCATTGCCATCGCCGCGATGATCGGCGGCATGCTGGGCGCGGCCGGCGCGATCATGCAGGGCCTGTTTCGCAATCCCCTCGCCGACCCGGCGCTGGTCGGCGTCTCCAGTGGCGGCGCGTTTGCTGCAGCGAGCGCCATCGTCATCAGCGACAGCCGCTTTGCGCATTACGTTGCTTTTCTGCAGCCTTTTCTGTTGCCGTTGGCTGCCTTCATCGGCTCGCTGCTCACCACCATTATTCTTTATCGAATTTCCAGCCGCAGCGGACGCACCTCCATCGCGCTCTTCCTGCTCGCCGGCATTGCCATCGCCGCGATTGCCAATGCGGGCATCGGCCTTCTCGTGTTCATCGCCGACGACCGGCAATTGCGCGACATCACGTTCTGGCTGCTCGGCTCGCTCAGCGGCGCGACCTGGAGCAAGGCGGCGACGATTGCGCCCATGCTGGCCCTGGGCCTGATCGGGATGTTCTTCACCAGCCGCGGCCTTGACGTGCTGATCCTCGGCGAATCCGAAGCGTTTCATTCCGGCGTCGATGTGGAGCGCCTCAAGCGCATCTGCATCGTGCTGGTCTCCGTCATGACGGGTGCTGCAGTTTCCGTCTGTGGCGTGATCGGCTTTGTCGGCATTGTGGTGCCGCATCTACTTAGGCTGATGATCGGCCCGGGCCATCGGCTGCTGCTACCGGCATCCGTCGGTCTCGGCGCCAGCCTGCTGGTCGGCGCCGATACGCTGGCCCGCACCATCGTCGCTCCGGCCGAGATGCCCATCGGCATCCTGACCGCTGCCGTGGGTGCGCCGATCTTCCTGCTAATCCTGCTGCGTCAGCGCGGGCTGGTGGGGCTATGACACAGATGGCCAATACGCCTGTCCTCACAGCATCCGGCATCTCGCTGACCATTGGCCAGGCCACGCTGCTCAATCATGTCGATCTCATCGTCAACAGCGGCGAGATGGTCGCCATCGTCGGTCCCAACGGCGCCGGCAAATCAACGCTGCTGCGCCTGCTATCGGCCGATCTGCGTGCGTCGCGCGGCGCCATTACGCTAAAGGGCCGCGACCTCCATTCCTGGTCGCCTGCCGAACTGGCGATGCGGCGCGCGATGCTGTCACAACATGTCAGTGTGAGCTTCCCGTTCACGGTCGAGGAAGTCGTGCAGATGGGTCGGGGCAACCTGCCGCTGGCGTCTGCGCAATCACTCGTCGATGCCGCGATCGACGAAGTGGGCCTTGGCGACTTCCGCCATCGCGAATTACCGACGCTGTCAGGAGGCGAACAGCAGCGCGCGCATTTCGCACGCATCCTCGTGCAGCTCGCCTGCGGCGAAGCTGCGCATGGTGCTGGCATCCTGCTGCTTGACGAGCCGACATCATCTCTCGATCTGCGTCACCAGATCGAACTCGTCGAAATTTCGCGGCAGCGTGCACGCAGCGGCACGGCTGTGATCGCAGTGCTGCACGATCTCAATCTCGCAGTTCGGTTTGCCGACCGCATCATCGTGATGCGCAACGGCGCCGTTGCGGCGGAAGGAACACCTGCAGAAACGATCACCAGCGACGTGATCCGCCGCGTGTTCGATATCGACGTCGCCGTCGCACGCACCGACGATGGCGCGCCCTATCTGCTGCCGCAGATGATGCAACAGATTGCGACTTCAACTTCCGTTACGGGTTGACTGTAGTTCTGCCGGGCGCATCATCATGCGCAGGCATGCCTGTGCATGAGTAACATTGTTGCTCACGGGAACTCACTTTTATCTGAACTCCCGATCAGCTGATGCATTGCCTTCCTGTCGCAACAAACCACGGAGATTTCCCCATGGGTCATGCACACAGGTCGACAGCACTGGTGGTCGAGAACGACGAAGCACAACGCACACTGGTCAGTCTGCTGCTCGAAGAGAGCGAGATGAATGTGATCGAATGCGAGAGCGCAGAAGCGGCCGTGCTGGTGCTGGAAGAATCCGGCGATAATGTCGCGATGGTCTTCACCGATGTGGAACTCGCCGGCCTGATGGACGGGATCGAGCTCGCTTATCTCGCCAAGCAACGATACCCCGACATGCATGTAGTGGTGACATCAGGCGCGCCCCGCGTCCGGCGCCTGCCTGACGGCACGCTGTTCATGGCCAAGCCGTGGAGCCCGATCGATCTGCTTCGTGCGGCAGAACAATCCTTTCACTGATACAGGCTCTATCTGCGCGCGGCTCGGCGGATGCCGCCGCGTGGGACAGTCTTGCATTGCTGCAGCGCAACGGAGATAATTCGTTGATCACGCCGGCCGCAGCAAGGATCTCATGCCGTTCGACCTCCTCATTCGCAACGCCACGCTTCCCGACGGCCGCACCGGCCAGGATATCGCCATCGAAGCTGGCCGTATCGTCGCGGTGCAGCCCAATCTGACCGGTGAAGCCGGCCGCGTGATCGACGCTGCCGGGCTTCTGGTCTCGCCGCCATTCGTCGATATCCACTTCCATATGGACGCGACGCTGTCGCTCGGGCTGCCACGGCTGAATGTCTCCGGCACCCTGCTCGAGGGCATCGCGCTGTGGGGTGAATTGAAGCCGCTGCTGACCTATGAGGCTCTGGTCGAACGGGCGCTGCGCTATTGCGATCTTGCGGTGACACAGGGCCTGCTCGCGGTGCGTACCCATGTGGATATCTGCGACGACCGGCTGCTGGCTGTCGATGCACTGCTCGACGTCAAGAAGCAGGTCGCGCCCTATCTCGACCTCGAACTGGTCGCGTTCCCGCAGGACGGCTATTTCCGCTCGCCAACCGCTGCGCAAAATCTTGCACGCGCCCTCGACAAGGGCGTCAGCATTGTCGGCGGCATTCCGCATTTCGAGCGGACCATGGCCGATGGCGCCGCGTCGGTGAAGGCACTCTGCGAGATCGCCGCTGCGCGCGGACTGCGCGTCGACATGCATTGCGACGAAAGCGACGATCCGCTGTCGCGCCACATCGAAACGCTGGCCTATGAGACCCAGCGTCTCGGACTGCAAGGCCGCGTCGCCGGCTCGCATCTGACCTCGATGCATTCGATGGACAATTACTACGTCTCGAAACTGCTGCCGCTGATCGCGGAGGCCGGCGTCGCAGCCATCGCCAATCCACTGATCAATATCGTGCTGCAGGGTCGCCACGACACCTATCCGAAGCGGCGCGGCCAGACCCGCGTGCCCGAGATGCGGCCCCATGGCATCATCGTTGCCTTCGGCCAGGACTGCTGCATGGATCCATGGTATTCGCTGGGCTCGGCGGACATGCTGGAAGTCGCGCATATGGGTCTGCATGTCGGGCAGATGACCAGCCGCGACGCGATGCGCTTCTGCTTCGACACCGTCACCACCAATCCGGCAAAGATCATGGGCCTCGACGGCTATGGTCTCGACGTCGGCTGCAATGGCGATCTCGTGCTGCTGCAGGCGCTCGATCCCATCGAGGCGATCCGGCTGAAGGCAACGCGGCTCGCGGTCGTCCGCCGTGGCAAGGTGATTGCCGAGACGCCCGCGCGGATCGGCCGACTGGCGCTCGATGGCCGCCCAACATCGGTCGATCCGGCCGCCTACGCGCCGCCGACCTGATATCCCTCGGTCTCCTTTCCTCGCATCGTCTGGCAGCATGACATCAGCCCCTCCCACATCCCTGCGCGTTGCCGTCATCGGCGGCGGCGTGGCCGGCGCATTTGCCGCGATCATCCTGTCCAAGCTTCCGCAGATCGGATCGATCACCGTGCAGGATCGCGACGGCGCCTTCGGGCGCGGGCTCGCTTATTCCGCAAAGGCCAGGTGGCACCGCATCAATGTCCCCGCCTACAAGATGGGCGGCCTCGGCGCCGACGATGATGGCTTCGTCGAATGGCTGACGGAGACCGGCCAGGCAGACTGGCCGGACTATTCAACCTCTTTCGTGCCCCGCCGGGTCTATGGCGACTACATCTCGACAAAGTTCAACGAACTGACCGGCACCGGGCGTGTGACGCCGCGGCAGGATGTGGCGCTGAGTGTCACACGGCACGACCATGGCTATCGCGTCACGACGGCATCGGGCGCGACCATCGATGCCGATCTGGTGTTCCTCTGTCTCGGCAACCAGCCGCCATCGCCATTCCCTGGTGTCGAAGCGTCACCGCGCTCGATCACCAATGTCTGGTCGCCGGGCGCACTCGATCCGATCGGCAAGGACGATCGCGTGCTGGTCATCGGCACCGGCGCCACTGCGGTCGATATGGTGATCGACCTGGTCCATCGTGGCACGCGCGCCCCCATCACCATGGTATCGCGGCGCGGATTGCTGCCGCTGATCGACACGCCAGCGCAGACCGACCCCGACCCGATGAACTCATTCCCGGTGCCCACCGCGCGCGGCCTTCTGGCGGCGTTGCTCAAGGACACCCGCCGCAAGGTTGCCGCAGGCATTCCATGGCAGACGATGGTCGATACGTTCCGATTGTCCATCGGAGAGCTCTACAGGAACGCCTCCGAGACCGAACGTGCCCGCTTCGCGCGACACCTGCGTGCGATCTGGATGGTGCACCGGCATCGGCTGGCACCCGATGTCGCCGAACTGCTGGAGCAGTTGCAACGCGACAAGCGGCTCGACGTGATCGCAGGTCGCATCACCAGCGCGGTTGCGACACCGTCGGGACATGACGTCACGATCCGCAAGCGCGGACACGGCGCGACCATCGATCTCAAGACTGGCTGGATCCTGAACTGTACCGGCCCGGAAGAGCGCTATGATCGCCTGGCCGATCCGCTCGTCAAATCCCTGCTCGCAACCGGCTACGTCCGCACCGGCTTCAACGGCCTCGGTCTCGATGTCGCCCCAACCTGCGAGCTGCGTGACAGCGCCGGTCATGTTCAGCCCGGCTTCTATGCCATCGGCCCGGCGACACGCGGCGCGTTCTGGGAAGTGACAGCCGCGTCCAACATCCGGCGACAGTTGCTGGCCGTGCGCGAGAAGTTGGAGAAGCTCTAGCCCTTCCGCCACGGCACGATGGCGCGCTCCAGCGCGTCGAAGCCGGCATTCATCACGAAGCCGATGATCGCAATGACGAAGAGGCCGACATACATCGTCTGAACGTCGAACAACTCCCATGCATTCCAGATCATGTAACCGAGCCCCTGCTTGGCGCCGACCATCTCGGCGATGGCGATCAGCACCAGCCCCATGCCGGCGCCGAGCTTGATACCGGTCATGATCAGCGGCAATGCACCGGGCAGCGCCACGGTGCGAAACATGTTGAAGCGGCTGGCGCCGAAATTGCGGCCGACATCGAGGAAGATCGGCGCAATCTGGCGCACTCCCGCGGCGGTATTGATCACCACAGGATAGAACACGCCGATCGCGACCATGGCGATCTTCGAGCTTTCACCGAGGCCGAAGATGAGGAGGATCAGCGGCAGCAGCGAACTTTTCGGGATCGGATAGGTCGCCGAAATCAAGGGATCGAAGGCAGCTCGCACGGGACGATAGAGCCCGATGGCAAGCCCGATCACGATTGCCGGCACGCAGCCAACAACAAAACCCGCAGCGAGGCGATACAGGCTTGCTCCCACATGACGCCACAGCGCGCCGGAGGAAGCGAGTTCGAACAGATGCTTCACGATATTCGAGGGCGCCGGAAAGAACCTGACATCCACGATGCCGGTGCGCGCGCAGATTTCCCACAGGCCGAGCAGCACCAGCGGCGACAGGATGCTGATGGTCCGGTCGCTCCACAGCGAACTGGTGCGGGCCGAACTCATGCCTTGCTCCCCGGCTCGCGGCTGCGCGCGCGATCGACCTCTTCGCGGAGCTGGGCCCAGATATCATAGACCAGTTCGCCATAGGCCGGCATGTGCCTGAGCTCGACGACATTGCGCGGCCGCGGCAGATCCACCGGCACGATGGTCTTGATGCGCCCCGGTCCCGCCGTCATCACCATGATCCTGTCCCCCAGCGTCACGGCTTCATCGACGCTGTGGGTGATGAAGACCACGGTCTTGCGCGTTTCTTCCCAGATCCGCAGCAGCTCTTCGTGCAGCAGCGTCTTGTTCTGCTCGTCGAGCGCCGAGAACGGCTCATCCATGAGCAGAATGTCGGGATCATTGGCGAAGGCACGCGCGATGGACACGCGCTGGCGCATGCCGCCGGACAGCTGATGCGGATAGAGCGTTCGGGCACCATACATGCCGGTCTTGTTCAGATAGTGCCCGACCACCTCGTCGATGCGCACCTTCGGAACATTGCGCATTTTCAATCCGTAGGCCGCATTGTCCCAGACGGTCATCCAGGGAAACAACGAGTCGCCCTGGAACACCATGGAATTCTGCGGATGGCCGGGCTCTGGATCGGCGATGTCGATCTGGCCTTGCGATGGCGCATCCAGCCCGGCGAGCATGCGCAACAAGGTAGTCTTGCCGCAGCCACTCGGACCGACCACGACGAAGAAGGTACTGGCCGGGATATCGAGCGTGATCCGGTCCAGCGCCAAGTGCTGATCATGCCGCTTGGTGACGTCGCGCAGGCTGATCTTCGACGCAGGCGCCTGTCCACCATCCGGGAGTTCTACTGTGGTCGTCTGCACCGCCATCGCCACGCTTCTCTTCACCGTCTCACTTCGGCCGCGCGAACGGACCGAGCACCGGTTTCAGCGCATCGACATAGGACATGTCGATGACCTTGGCTGCCTCGATGTCGCCGGTGACCAGCCCGCGCGACTTGAAGTAAGCGAGATCGGTCTCGACGCTGGGAAGGTTGATCTGACCGTCGGGATCGATGAACACCGGCACGATCTGATGCAGCAACGCCGTGTCCTTGATACCCGTCATTTCGGCAATGTCCTTGATCATGTCCTCGGCGCCGGGCCCTGCGATCTTGCCGTCCTTGAGGGTCGCGGCATAGGCGCGCACGCCGCGCAGATAGGCCTTGAGAAAGGCTGTCACCGTCTTGCGGTCCTCGGCAAACTTGCCGTTGATCAGCAGCATGGCGGTCTGCTGCACCGGATAGAAATCGTCGAGGCCGACGAAGCGAACTGCCACATTGTTGCGCACCATCGCCGTCACGCCCGGCTCCGCCGAGATCGCCGCGTCGATCGCCTTGTTGGCGAAAGCGGTGAGATGCTGCGGGAACGGCAGGAAAACCTTTTCGATGTCCTCGTCCTTGAGCCCAGCCTTTTTCAGCGCCTGATTGATAACCGATTCATCGGCCGCGCCATTGGCAATGATCGCGACCTTCTTGCCCTTGAGATCGGCGAGCGACTTGAACGCGCCTGACTCGATCAGGTCCTTGCGCACCATCAGCGCCTTGTAGCTATAGCCCGCGATATTGGTGCCCTTGTCGGCCACCATCTTCAGCTTGAGACCGCGGTTGACGGCATTATAGAGCCCGGCGGAGGCTGCGCCTGCCGATGCGTCGAGATCGCCCGCGCCGAGCGGGGCCACCATCTTGGCACCGGAATCGAACGGGATCAGTTCAACCTTGACGCCCTCTTCCTTGAAGTAACCGCGCTTCTCGGCGAGGAACAGGCCGATATCCGATGACAGATTGGTGGTCCCGACCTTGACCGTCTTCATCTCCTGAGCGTGCACATGGCCCGCCATCGACATCGCGACACCAGCGGCAACAAGCAGACGTTTCAGCATGATCGGTCCTCTTTATTTCGCATGAAAGATACGGCAGAACGCGGCACAGCTCAGGGCAAACGTGGAAACAGACGCCTCGGATTGGTTTCGGTAATCAGTTCGATATCGTTTTTCGAGAAGCCCGCAGCCTTGATGCTGGCGAGGGGATCGCGATCCGCTGGCGGGAAGGATTCATCGGTGCCGAGCGCCACGCGTTCGATGCCCACAGTATCGGCGAGAAAACGCAACGCTTTCGGCGCATGCACGATGCTGTCATAGCCGATGCGCGAGGCGTAGACCGACGGGTCGCTCTGCGCGACATCGCCCTGTCCCGCGCGGTCCATCCGCGCATGCATCACATCGAAGCGACCCAGCAGATAAGGGAATGTGCCGCCACCATGGCTGAGGACGATCGAGAGCGTAGGAAAACGATCGAGCACGCCCGAGAAGATGATCGAACCGATACCGAGCGTGGTGTCGAATGTGTATTGCGCGATCTGCGTCAGCGCGAATTTCGCGGCACGCGGCGCGGCATCGACCAGCACGGGATGCAGGATGACCGGCAGTCCCAGCGCTTCCGCCTTGGCCCAGAACGGATCAAGCTGCGTCTCGCCTATGTTGACACCTTCAATATTGGCCGGGACCATGACTGCAACGGCGCCAAGATCAACCGCGCGATCGAGTTCAGCCGCAGCGTCGGCAGCATCGACCAGCGGCACCGATGCGACAAAGGAAAAACGGTCGCTGTTCGTATGACACCACTCGCCGAGCGTATCATTGAGCATGCGGTGCCAATGCGCACAGGCATCTTTCGCCAAACCGTAGCCATAGATATCAGGCCATGTGGCGACGAGCTGCCTGTCGAGACCCTGGCGGTCGAGGCTGGCACGACGCTGCTCAACCGGCTCGACCAGTTGCGGGAAGAACGGCCGAACCCGGAATCCGTAGTCGAAGCCGAGGGCCGGCGGCTTGCCATTCCCGGCCGGTAGCAGCCTGACGCCGCAATAGGCGCCGCGACCTTCGATCGCAGACAGGAGCTGCGGCGGCACATAATGGGCATGGATATCGATCGGCACGATCAGTCCCTATGCAGCGTAAATTGCGCGATCACGCGCATCCTTGATGAGGCGCCACAGACGCGGCGGCGTCAGCGGCAAGTGATGAATATCAACATTCAGCGGCGCCAGCGCTGCTGCCACCGCATTGGCCGTCGCTGCGGCCACAGCAACGATACCGCCCTCGCCCGCGCCCTTGGCACCCAGCGGATTGCTCGGCGATGGACGAAGCTCCAGCGTTACCGCGCGCAGCACCGGAAAGTCGCTCGCGGTCGGTACCAGATAGTCGGCCAGAGAGGCGTTCAAGAGCTGTCCCTGATCGTCATAGATCAGATGATCGAGGAAAACGCCACCCAGTCCCTGCATGATGGCGCCGATCGCCTGGCCGTGTACGATGGCAGGATTGATGGCGCGACCGACATCTTCGACCGCTACGTAATCGAGAACTTTCACCGCGCCCGTGCGTGGATCGACGGTGACATGTGCCGCATGGGTGCCGTAGCTGTAGGTGCGCACATTATTGGAGAATGTGCCGTCTGCCTGCAGTTCGCCGCCGGCGGCGAGCGTTGCGAACGACACGGATCCGCCGTTGTCAGCGACGACGTTCGCGTTGACGACCTTCAATTCGCTGTTCGGCCTGCCCAGATGATTGGACGCCTGCTGCAGTATCTTCTCGCGGAGTCGGGTGGCGGCATCGAGCACGGCGGAGCCGCCCATCACCACCGCACGCGAATGATAGGTGCCGAAACCCTCATCGAGCAGCGTGGTCGAGCCATGCAGCACGCGGATGCGATCGAACGGGATCGACAGCGTATCCGATGCGATCTGGCCCAGCACCGTCTCCAATCCCTGCCCCAGCACGGATGACCCCACGGCAACGGTCAGCGAGCCGTCCTTTTCCAGGGTAAGCGCAGCGTTTTCCTTCGGGCCGGCACCGCCGCTCTCGACGAAACAGCCCAGCCCGATGCCATGACGTACGCCATCGATCAGTTTTCCCTGTAGATGACGTTTCTCGTGCCAACCGATCTCTTTCAAGGCACGCTCGAACACCTCGACATAGTCGCCGGTGTCGTAGGATGTCGGCCCTTCATAGGGGACGAGCCCATCGATCGGATAAGGCAGTTCCTGTTCGGTGATCAGGTTTTTGCGCCGGAATTCGACAACGTCGATACCGAGATCCATCGCGGCCATATCCAGCAACCGCTCGCGAAAGAAATTCGCCTCGAAACGGCCCGGTCCACGATAGGTGCCGACCGGCGTCTTGCTGGTCATGAAGGCTTCGACGGACACGCTGACATTGGGGATGCGATAAGGGCCGGGCAGAAACTGCGCCGCCTTGGCCGGCACCACGCCGCCATTGGTGCGGATATAGGCGCCCATATCGGCGAAGACCCGGCCGCGCAGACCCAGTATCAGCCCGTCACTGCGACAGGCGAGCGACAACTCACAGGCGACATCGCGTGAGTGATTGATCGCCATCAGATGCTCGCGGCGATCCTCGATCCATTTGACCGGGCGTGCCAGCCTGCGGGCCGCAAAGGGGATCAGGAAATCCTCGGGATAGAATTCGCCGCGTACACCGAAGCCGCCGCCGACATCGATTTCGATCAGGTCGATGTCATCCTGGTCAAGGCCCAGCATCCGCGCCAGCGCGCGCCGGTTATAGAACGTGACCTTTGTCGCGCCTGTGACGACGAGCCGACCGGCCGATGAATTCCATTCTGCGAGGAGGCCCCGCGTCTCCATGGGCAGCGCGGTGTGGCGCTGCACGCTGAAGCACTCGGTGCGCACATAGTCTGCCGAGGCGAAGGCCGCATCGGCATCGCCAAATCCGGCATCGTAGCGCAGTGCAACGTTGTCTTCGGCGAAGTCGAACAGCGGGGTTTCACTTGCGCGGCGCTCCGTGACTGCGGACAGCGCCTCAAATTCGATGCCGATCGTCTCCAGCGCATCCTCGGCCAAGGCGCGGCTTTCGGCAATAACGACCGCGATAGGCTCGCCGACATAGCGCACCTTGTCGCTTGCGATGACCGGCTGGCAGAATGGCTCGAATTCGGGCAGTGGCGCCAGGCGCAACGGGATGATGGGGATGGCGTCGCCGATGTCGCGGGCTGTAATCACCGAACGAATGCCCGGCATGGCCAGTGCGGCCGATGCGTCGATCGCCACGATCCGCGCATGGGCGATGGGGCTGCGCAGGATTGCCGCATGCAGCATCCCCTCGACGGCAAGGTCATCTGCAAAATTGCCGGATCCCGACAGAAAGCGCGCATCTTCCATACGCTCGACCGCGCTGCCGACCAGGAGCTTGGCGGCATCACTCATTGCGCGGCCTCGCATTGCACATCGCTATAGGCAATACGCGCTTCCATGATCGCCGCGATGATCGGCAGGTAACCGGTGCAGCGACACAGATTTCCGGAAACCACCTCACGGATGCGGTCCTCGTCCGCATGCGGCTCGTCTGTCAGCAGTGCATGGGCAGTGGTGAGAATGCCCGCGGTACAGAAACCGCATTGCAAGGCGTGATGCTTGCGGAATGCCAATTGCAACGCACTGAGATGCGCGGCGCTGCCGAGACCCTCGACGGTGGTTATCTCAGCCCCTTCCGCCTGCACTGCCAGCATCAGGCAGCCGCGCATAGCGGCACCATCGACGATCACCGTACAGGCGCCGCAGACGCCATGCTCGCAGCCCAGATGCGTGCCGGTCAGGCGGAGCTCGTTGCGCAGCGCATCCGCCAGCGTGGTGCGCGGTTCGACGATGACGGTCGTTTGCGTGCCGTTGACGGTCAAACGGACGGGGCGCGCCGATATCATGCTGCCTCCGGTAAAGTGATGTCGGCCGCACGCGCCAGCGCCCGCTCCAGCAACACGCCGAGAAGATCACGCCGATAAGCGGCTTCCGCGTGGATATCATCGGCAGGATCGACCGCGTCCCGCGCGGCAGCTGCGGCCTGTAAAATCACGTCGGCATCGATCCGGCGACCATCGAGGACGACCTCGACGCCGGGCAGCCGCATCGGACGATCGGCAACGCCGATCACTCCGATATGCGCATTATACGCCAGACCCTGGGCGTCGATGTCGTAGAATGCCGCAACACCCGCCAGCGCGAAATCGCCGCGGCGACGTGCGAATTCCTCGAAGGCCCAGCGCCGCGTCTTCTTCCAGAGCGGCAGACGGATGCTGGTCAAGATTTCGTCGACCTCCAGAACCGTGCTGAGGCCGCCGGTGATGAACTCATCTGCGCGCAGGATGCGGGTCCCGTTTGGTCCGACGATCGTCAGCATTGCGTCGCAGGTCACCGCAATGCCCGGCATTTCAGCGGCCGGATCGGCATGGGCCATGCTGCCACCGACGGTGCCGCGGTTACGGACCTGGTAATGCGCGACATGGGCGATGGCCGCCGCCAGGAGCGGATGGGCCTGTGCGAGCCGCGCATCACGCTCGATATCGCGCCAGGTCACGAGGGCGCCAAAGTCGATGCCCTCAGCGGAAATACTGATACTTTTGAGATCTGGCAGTTGCCCGATATCGACCAGCACAGTCGGTGCCGCCAGCCGGAATGCGAGCATCGGCACCAGACTCTGTCCACCAGCGATCACCTTGGCATCGCCGCCATGAACCGCAAGCGCGGCGATCGCTTCGGTCAGTGTAGCAGGGCAAATGTAGTCCAGAGGCGGAAGCTTCATGGGCCAGTTCGCTACTTCTCAATTGCTGAGAACACCATCTTATCTTATAAGAATAGCAGCGCGTGGCAATGTTTGTTCGTGCGCAAAGGATATCCACATGCTGCCCTTTCCGTTGGCAAGCATTACCGAATGGAGGTTCCGTTGGCCATCAAGAGAGCTGCAACGAAACGCATCGACCAGACGGACCGTCCTGCTGCTGCGGACGGCAGCTCGCGAAAGATACTTCGCGCCTTGCTGGCCTTCTCCACCGATCGTCCGCGGCATTCCGCAGAAAGCCTGTCTGAACAGATCGGGGTGCCGCTGTCGTCGACCTATCGGTACATCGGCATCCTGCGCGAAGCCGACCTCATCGACGAAGACGGCCGCGGCTCGTTCGTACTCGCACCACGCGTCATCGGCCTAGCTCAGGCGGCCAGAGCCGGCACCGACCTCGCCTCCATTGCGCGCCCCTTCATGAAGCGCGTCTCTCAGGAGGTCGGAGAAACCATCATCCTGCTGCGCCGCTCGGCCGACCGCGCCGTATGTATCGAGCGCGCTGAATCGTCGTCACGCATCCGCCTGACCTTCGAGGTCGGAACGGCATTGCCGCTGCACCGCGGCGCCGGCCCGAAGATGTTGCTCGCGCATATGCCCGAAGCGGAATGCGAGACAATCCTCGATGACGCTATTCGGCGCGATCCCGGCTTCGCGCCGCATCGCAAGCTGCTGGTGCGTGAACTCGCCATGATCCGCGAGCTGGGATGGTCGGAGTCGCGCGCGGAGATCACACCGCATGTTTACGCTGTCGCCGTTCCCGTCCGCGATTCCACTGGCGTGATCGCCGCGATCTCTTTCGTGACACCGGCATTCCGTACGCCGAAAGCCAGCCAGATCAAGCTGCGCGAACATCTGCAGCATGCGGCCACGAATATCAGCAAGGCTTACGCGGCCGTCAGCCTCTGACAGCCGCGTGTAACCACCACGATCAGATCGGATAATGCTGCGGACCCGTCTCAATGGTGATCCAGCGCAGTTCGGTGAATTCCGCAATGCCAGCCTTGCCGCCGAACCGACCGTAGCCCGACGCCTTCACCCCGCCGAACGGCATCTGCGCCTCGTCATGCACGGTCGCACCATTGATGTGGCAAATGCCAGACTCGATCCGCTTGGCAACATCCAGCGCGCGGGCGATATCGCGGCCAAACACAGCCGCTGATAATCCGTATTCGGTATCGTTGGCAACGCGCAGCGCCTCATCCACGCCATCGACGCGTACGACGGTAACAATCGGGCCGAAGGATTCCTCGCTATAGATGCGCATCGCCGAGGTGACGTGATCAAGCACCGTCGCCGACATCAACGTGCCGTCGACGCCGCCGCCCGCCACAACGCGCGCGCCCTTGCCCACGGCGTCCTTGATCAGCGCCTGCATACGATCCGCAGCATCCTTGCCGATCAGTGAGCCGAGCGGTGTATCACCCTTTCGCGGATCACCGGCCACCAAGCCACCCGCCTTGGCCGCGAGCTTGGCCACGAAGGCGTCAGCAACCTTTTGATCGACCACAAGCCGCTCTGTGGACATGCAGATCTGCCCCTGATTCATGAAGGCGCCAAAGGCCGCCGCCGCGACCGCCGCATCGAGGTCCGCGTCGTCGAGCACGACCAGAGGCGCCTTGCCGCCGAGCTCCAGCAGCACCGGCTTGAGATATTTAGCGGCGGTCTCTGCGATGATACGGCCGACGCGGGTCGAACCGGTAAAGTTGATCCGGCGCACGGCGGGATGCGAGATCAGTGCATCGATCAGCGCGGGCGCATCTTCCGGCGCGTTGGTGATGACGTTGAGCACGCCGGGCGGCAGACCAGCCTCGCGCAGGCACTCGCCGATCAACCGATGTGTGCCCGGGCAGATTTCCGACGCCTTCAGGATGACCGTATTGCCGCAGGCCAGTGGCAGCGCCACAGCCCGCACGCCAAGAATAACCGGCGCATTCCACGGCGCGATGCTGAGCACGACACCGGCAGGCTGGCGGATCGCCATCGAGATACAGCCGGGCTTGTCCGACGGGATCACCTCGCCCGAGATCTGCGTCGTCATCGCCGCCGCCTCGCGCAGCATGTTGGAGGCGAGATGAACGTTGAAGCCGGCCCAGCCGGCGGTCGCGCCCGTTTCAGATGCCATCAAGGCAATAAAGTCAGGTGCCTTGCTGGCAAGAATATCAGCCGCCTTCAACAGAATGGCGCGCCTCGCTCCCGGGCCCGTCGCCGACCATGCAGGGAAAGCAGCAGCGGCGGCATCGGCCGCACGCTTGGCATCGGCGATCTGCGCGGCCGCAGCGCGCGACGCGATATCCCCGGTCATCGGATTGAGGCGATCGAAGGTGGCGCCGTCGATGGCCTGCACATCCTGGTTCTCGAGCAACAGACTGATCTGGTTCATGGTGACGTCCTCCGTTGGATGTTTTCTTGTTGAGTAATCATGCAGCGCCGCTGGCGATTCCGCCGAGATAGGCGCGGCGCACGGCGTCGTCGGATTGCAGGGCCGCAGCGGTACCGCTGCCGGTGATCTTGCCGTTCTCGATGAGATAGCCGCGATCGGCGATAGCCAGACTCTCGCGTGCATTCTGTTCGACCAGCAGCAAACCGACACCGGTCTCACGCACCTTGCGCAACGCCGCGAAGAGCTCGCGCACCAGCAACGGCGACAGGCCGAGCGACGGTTCGTCGAGCAGAAGGATGTCGGGATTGGACATCAACGCGCGGCCGATCGCGACCATCTGCTGTTCGCCGCCGCTCATGGTGCGGACCGTCTGCGTCAGGCGTTCACCGAGACGCGGAAACAGCGTCATCACCTTGGCGCGCTGTGCTGCCTCAACTGCTCGGGCACGCTTCGGATTGGCGCCGAGCAACAGGTTTTCGGCCACGGTCAATTCGCCGAACACGCCGCGCCCTTCCGGTACCAGCGCAAGCCCCGCTTCCACGATCTCATGAGGCGACAGACGGGACAGATCACGGCCGGCGAGTTTAACGATCTTGGCTGGTGACGGCAGCAAACCGGCAATGGCCTTGAGCAATGATGACTTGCCGGCGCCATTGGCGCCGAGAATGACAATGATCTCGCCGCGCTCCACATGCAATGCGGCGTCGCTCAGTGCGTGATGCTGGCCATAGGTGACGCTGATATTGGAGACCTCAAGCATCCAGCGGCGCTCCCAGATAGGCCTCGATCACAGCCGGATCGGACAAGACAGCGTCTACCGGACCTTCCGCGATCTTGCGGCCGCTGCTCATGACCACGCAGCGATCGCAGAGTGAGCGGATCGCATCCATCACGTGCTCGACCAGCAGGATCGACAACCCCTCCTCCTTGAGCGATCGGATCAGCTCGATCCCGATCAGCAATTCGGACGGGTTCAGACCGGCAAGCCATTCATCGAGCAGCAGCAGGCGCGGCTGCAATGCCAGCGCGCGTGCCAGTTCGAGCCGCTTGCGATCGATATAAGTGAGCTCCGATGCGGGCCGTCCGGCAAAGCCAGCGAGACCGACCCGCGCGAGCAGACCTTCCGCAGCGAGCGTCATCGCGCCGCGTGCAAGCGGCGCATGGTGGAAGGCCAGTCCGGCCTCGACATTCTCCCCGCAGGTCATGCCATCGAGCACACGCACAAGCTGGAAGGTGCGTGCGAGTCCAAGCCGCGCGATGCGATGCGTCGGCCAGCCCGCGATATCGTGGCCGGCGAAGGCGATCACGCCTGCATTGGGCGACAGCACGCCGGAGATCAGGTTGAGCGCCGTGGTCTTGCCCGAGCCGTTGGGGCCGAGCAAGCCAACGATCTCGCCAGCATGGACAGTGAAGTCGATGCCGTTGACGGCGATGAGACCGCCAAAGGCGCGGGTCAGGCCTTCGACGCGCAAGACTGGCGTTGTGTCGGGGGTCATGCCTGCGCTCCCCGCATCTTCGAGGCTGTGGGTCGCCAGGCTTTCAGCCTCTCCCAGAGGCCGACCACACCTGATGGCAGCGCATAGACGATAAGCAGAAACACCACGCCCATGATCAAGGTCGAAGTGCTGGGGAAGCGCGCCGACAGAAAGTCGAACAGCAGTGTCAGCGGAATGGCGCCGAGCGCCGGCCCCCACAGCCGATGTGCGCCGCCGAGCAATGCCATGATCACCACTTCGAACGAGATCGTGGCGTTGAAGGCGATTGATGGTTCGATATAGGTGAAGCGCGGCGCCATGACCGCACCGACCAGCGTCATGAATGTCGCCGAGATCGTAAACAGAGCCACCTTGGCGATGGTGACGTTGATGCCGCAATGCCGCGCCACGGTCTCATCTTCGCCGATGATGCGCAGCGCGAAGCCGAAGCGCGAGCGGGCGATCAGCCAGCCCGTACCGAAGACGATGACGGCCAGCGCCAGCAGCTGCCAGTAAATGTCGTTCTGGGTGATATCGACAAAGACGTAGCGGCCGAGCACGCGGGTCTTGTTGACCTCGTACCAGACCACGATCTGGCGCACGAGTTCGGCGAGACCGAAGGTGAAGATGACGAAATGCACGCCGCTCAGCCGCAGCGTCGACAGGCCGACAATGATGGCCATGACCGCGCCGATCACGGCGGCAATGAGCAGCACCAGCGACCACGGCAATTGTTCGCCCAGAACAGCGACGGTGTATGCGCCGACACCGAAGAAGGCGGTAGTTGCCAGCGACACATAGCGCGTCGGACCGGAGAACATGCCCCATGCGGTCGCCAGCACCGTGAATTGCAGGAGGCTGATCGCAAGCGCGAGGTGATAGGCATCGACAATCATCGGGACGAAGGCGAGCGCAACCACTGCTGCGAGACAGATCGCGCCAGTCATCATTTGGGCACGGCTCATCGCTGCGCCCTCCCGAAAATACCGGCCGGCTTCACCAGCAGCACACCGAGGAACAGCGCGAAATTCACCGCCAAAGTCAGGCCGGGATCGATGAAGGTCGCCACCAGCGCTTCGCTCAATCCCAGCGCCAGCCCGGCGACGAGACAGCCCAGCAGATTGCCGACGCCGCCCATCACGACCACGATCAGGGCCTTCATGGTGAACACCACGCCGGAGGTGGCGCTGAAGGTCAGGAACATGCTGATCAGCACGCCGGCAGACGCCACCAACGCGCCGCCGAGCGCAAAGGCCAGCGCCGATGTCCTGGTGACATCGATGGCGACGAGCTGCGCCGCGATGGGATCCACGGCTACGGCGCGGATTGAGGTGCCGATCCGCGTGCGGGTCAGCGTGAGATAGAGCGCCAGACCAACGACGACCGCGAGGCCAAAAGCAATCAGGCGGTTCAGCGCCAACACTTCGCCGACGATCTTCACGGGAATGGCGAGGAACGAATAGCTGAAGTAAGCGCCACCGAACATGGTCAGCATGATGCCCTGCACGATGAACATCATGCCGAAGGTGGCGAGAATGCTATCGACCTCAAGGGCGTCGCGGGTGCGCGCACGGCGCACCAGCGGCGTCAGCAACACGCGGTACAGGAGATAGCTGATGCCGAAACTGACCGGAATGACAAACGCCAGTCCTGCGAGCGGATTGAGCGCCCAGCCGGTGAACAGCCAATAGGACGCAAAGGCCGCGCCGATCAGGAACTCGCCATAGGACAGGTTCATGATCCGCGCCACGCCATATTGCAGGGTCAGCCCCATGGCGATCAGCGCGTACATGCCGCCCAGCACGAGGCCGGTGAGAACCGCGTTTGTCATTCTGTCAGACCAGGTACAGGATCGACGCGATCACTGCGCCTTCCATGCCGGCTTCGGCACGACCGGCGCACGCGCGCCCTCGTTACCCGACGGGCCGATGCCGTAGAACTCGCCGTCCTGCCACTGCCCGACCCACCAGTATTTGGTCGGCATGTTGTTCTCGAGCTTCACCTTGCCGATCACTGTATCGAAGGTGCCGGTCTGCAGGTCCTTGATGACCGCAGCGCGATCGACCTTACCGACGCGCTCGATCGCCTGCTGCAGCATCTGCAGACCGGCATAGGTAACCGCACTGGCCCAGCGATCCGGCTCTGCGCCATTCGCCGCCGACGCCTTGTGCCGCGCCAGATAGTCCTTGATGGCCGGGCTGTCGCCGCTCCAGCCGCCGATGCCCATGACGCCCTCGGCATTGGCGCCGAATTTCTGCTTGAACAGCGGGAAAGCCGTGCCGACGCCGGTGTAGAAGATCTTCGGATTGAAACCCGAGATGCGAGACTGTTCGGTAATCGCGATCGTGTCCGGCGGATAGCTGAAGGCGATGAACACGTCGGGGTTCAGCGCCTTCACCTCGTTGATAATCGGGCTGAGATCCTGCGTGCCGACCGGATAGGTCTTGTCATAGGCGAGCTTGAACTTGGCAGCTGTGAGTGCGGGCCGGGCTGCACCAGAGAGATCGATGCCGAAGCCGTCGGCGATGCTGGCCATCGCCACGGTGTCGCCGATCTTGCCTTCGGTGCGCAGCTTCGTCAGCAGCTCAACCAGCGTCTTGGCGGCATCGGCGCTTGTGCCGAGCAGCCAGAAACTGTTGGGCCAGCGCTTTGCCAGCTCAGGCGCGCGGTCGGTCACGGCCGTCGATGCAATGTGCGGGTAGCCGGCCTTGTTCAGGATCGGGCCGACCGCGAGGTTGAGGCCGGTGCCCCAGGGCGGCAGGATAAAATCGACCTTGTCCTGGGTAATCAGGCGCTCCAGCGCCTTGGCGGCTTCCTCGGCGCTCGAGCGGTCGTCGTATTGGACGACTTCGATCGGCACGCGCTTGTCACCGAGCTTGAGGCCGCCGGCCGCGTTCACCTCTTTGACCCACAGCTCGTAGTTCGGAATCGTCGTCACCGCAGCGCCGCCGGCGGCGGGGCCGGTGCGCGAGATGGCATAACCGATCTTGACCGACGTCTGGGCCTCGGCTGCACCGCCGCATCCGACGGTCGCCACACCAGCCACTGCGAGTAGTCCCGCCGCAAGGCGCTTGACTGCTGACACCATGTTATCCTCCCCGAATTCTTTTCACCGACGCCTTGTGGCGTTCGACAGCGGGAGACTAGTCCAGCGTTTGGGGCTGGGAATTGGACGCATCCGGGGAAAGATTGTATTGATCCGTGTAGGCGAGCTATTTCACGCGACGGATTGTCCCAGTGCTTGAGACCGCGCACATCGTTTCAGGTCCGGCCGGCTTCATGGAGAAGCTGCTTCCCGCTTTGCATGCCGACAGATTCGTACCCGGACTGGCGCCGCGCAGCTGGACCATCCGGCAGTCGGTTCCCCGGCGCTCGCATCTGCTGGTGGTCGAGACCCGGCGCGGCACCGCCACGATGCGCGGCACCACGGTTGCCATTCAGTCCCCCGGCCTGCTGTGGCTGCCCGGCGATCACGAGGGCACGCTGGAGGTCGAAGCCGGCGCGCAAGGCTATCTGATTTCAGTGTCGGACGATGTCCTCACCCGTACCGTGGCTGGCAGTGCCGAGGCGCTGCATCTGCGGCGAACCATCGACCGGCTTGTCCTGCGCGAAGGTACGCAACTCGCGACGACCTTTGCGGCCATCACGGAATCCTGCAGCACGCTGGTGCGTGAGTTGAATACGCCGGGCCGCGGCAGCGCAACGATGACATCGACGCATGTGCTGTTGCTGTGCCTCCATCTCTGGCGATCGGTGATCTCGGAGGAAGCCTCCGACGATGCAGCACAGCGCGGCGACGGCCCTCGCCTCGTCGGCAATTTCCTACAGATGGTCGAACTGCATTATCGCGATGGCTGGCCCATCGCACGCTATGCGGCCGCACTCGGCGTCACTGACGACAAGCTGCACGCACATTGCAAACGTGAGAAGGGCTGCAGCCCGCGCGCCATCGTGCATCAACGCCTGATCCACGAAGCCTGCATGCGGTTGCGGCAGCTTGATCTTCCAGTCGAGCAGATCGGCTATGGCCTCGGCTTCCGCGATCCCGGCTATTTCAATCGCTTCTTCCGCAAGTATCAAAACGCCTCGCCAGGCGCCTATCGGCGACGCGCGCGGCAAGATCCAGGTCAGCTCGGCCCGTCCTATGCAGCCTGGCCGTAACTGTCCCACCCTCGATCAGCGCTGTGTCTCTTTGAAACCTGCGTGATCAATTTGGAACAGCACGCGTTAAGCATGACTCGAGATTGAATCGGGGTCACAACATCTGTTTGCGCGCTCTGTTTCAGATTTCATTTCAGGACACCGTTCACCATTCAGCTCAAAGCGCTGGCAAAAATCGTCCCACAAAGCGCCATCGACGTAGGATCGCACCGATACGACGCATGCGACAGCGCCAATTACCGACATCAGGTGGAGCAGAATACTACTTGGCGCAACGAGGTTGCATTCACCCGACTGTGTCCGAGTGTTTCTGCCGATATGCCTTATCGCGAAGGTCAAATCTTAGACGTTGTCTTGGCGACGAAAGCCTGCGAAAGCAGGACATTGATGAAATTGCGACTTATCAGCGCACTTACGGAATTGGCGTTCACCCCTTTTCATAGTGTCGGCCCATGACCATCGAGATCGTCCAGATTGTCCAGGAGTTGAGTTCGGTCGGTGGCGTTGAAAGCGTGGCCAGCGAACTCGCATGCGCGTTCAGCCGCGCCAAAATCGCCAACACAGTTCTCGCCAGCACCGTTGGCGAAAAGGTAACGCCAGGCACGCGCATCGAGCGCGTCGGTGCCTGGCTTTCGCACATCAAGACGCGCGGCATCCTGCGCTATCTCGGTCGCGCTTTTGTCGTTCCCGCCTTCACATTGCTGGCGACGCGCGCCGCCCATCATCATCCCAAGGCCGTCATCATCAGCCATGGCGACAGCCTGACAGGCGACGTACTTGTCGTGCACGCGGTCAACGCACAGAGCCTCGCCGAGAAGCGCAACGCCGGTTCCTGGTTATGGATGCTGAATCCCATGCATCTGTGGGTCGCCCTGCGCGATCGCTGGATGATCGGTGGCCTGCGCTATCGCATGTATGTCGCGGTCTCGCCGCGCGTCGCAACCGAGCTGCAGCAGATTTACAAGGTGCCAGCGTCACGCATCCGCGTGATCCCCAACGGCATCGATCTCAATCGCTTCGCCCGCGACACCGCAGCCGGTCTCCGGGTCCGTCAGGAATTCGGCATCCCGGCAAACGCCAGACTGCTGCTGTTCGCCGGCCATGAATTTCGCCGCAAGGGTCTGGCGCATGCCATTGGCGCGCTCGAACGCCTCGGCCCCGATGTCTGGATGCTTGTGGTGGGTTCGGATAATCCCGCGCCCTATCGCAAACTGGCGACAACCTCCGCCGATCGGCTGGTCTTCGCGGGATCGCGTACCGACATGCCGGCCTTCTACGCCGCGGCCGATGCCTTCGTGCTGCCGACTGCTTACGAGACTTTCTCGCTGGTCTGCATGGAAGCCATGGCCTGCTCGACGCCGGTTTTTGCAACACCGGTCGGTGGGATCGAGGATTACCTTGTCGACGGCGTGAACGGTTATCAGATCAAGATGGACGGCGCAGACATCGCCGAGAAGATCGCGATGGCGTTCTCCGATCCGGCGACGCTGGCCCGGCTGTGCGAAGGAGCGCATGCCACGGCACTGAATTACGGCTGGGACTATGTGGGTTCGCGCTACATCGAACTGCTGGAGCAGGTGCAGGCGTCGAAGAACGAATTTGCGCCGGGCGCCATGGCAGTCGGCGCCTGATCGCAAACGCCTGCTTCAAGGGCGGCGCCGGTCAGCTCCCTGTTTTGCATCGGCAGCCTGCTGGCAGGCTGACACCAGCGCATTCGCCACCACCTCGTAAGTGAAACGCGTCAGCACGTTGTCGCGTGCCGCCGCGCCGCGATCCAGCAACTGCTGCGGCTCGGCAGCAAGCCGATCCAGCAGTGTCGCCAGCGCATCCGGATCGCGCTCGGGAATAGTCCAGCCGCCCTTGCCGACAACATCGGGAATAGCGCCGCCCGTCGAACCGATCACCGGCACGCCGCAAGCCTGCGACTCGACGATCACCCGGCCGAACTGCTCACGCACGGCGCTGGTGGTGCGCGTCAGCAAGATCATTGCATCGAGACTGCTCAGAAACGTCGCGACATCGGCCGGCTTGCCCCAGCCCTGAAACGTCACGCGATCGGTCAGGCCGAGTTCGGCAACGCGCTGCTTCAGCGCCCCCTCATGCGGACCCTCGCCCATGATGGCCAATGTCACCGCCGCTGTGACGCGCTTCATCGCATCGAGCGCGTCGTCGAGCCCCTTCTCCTCGACGAGACGCCCGACATAGCCGATGCGTAGTCCCCGCCCCGGCGCAATCGGCGCCTGGCGCGCGCCGGTCTGATTGAAGGTCGCGAGATCGACGCCATAGCCAATTGGCGACACTGGCCCCGCATAGCCGCGCGCGCGGACCACTGCTGTCGCTTCCGGACTGCGCGAGAGAATATGATCGGTGTTCCGCAGCACGTCCTTGCGGATGAACTCGAATGGTGGCGGCAAGCGCTTCAGGATGTTCTGATCGACTTCCAGGACCATCGCGGCGCGGCCCTTGAGGACCCGCGCCTGCATCGCAACGACGCCCCACGGCTCTTCCCAGAGATGGATCACATCCGGATCGACCTCGCGGATAATGCGGCGCAGGCCGGGATAGAAATGCAAATACCAGCTCATCGGGCCCGCACGCGGCAGGCGGATCGGCATCACATGCACGGTCATGCCGGGATCGTCGGACGGATCCGCAATGATCGTACGGCCGAACTGATACCAGGTGGCGGGGACGACGAGATGCATATCGACGTCGTCGCGCCCGACGAGGGGATAGTATCGCAGACGCCCCGCATCGCGGCTGACGGCAGAATGTGCAATCGAGAGAACCGTGAGACGACGACTGCTAGACACGCCCCGTCATCCTCGCGGCCACGCCCGTCAGGCCAGACAGATGCAATTCCATGGTTGCGAGACTGCGATCCGCGCCGTTGATCGTGCAGCGCGGAAGATTGTAGGCATCCTGGCCATTGCGGACGAGACCCTTGCGGGTCGTCGCTGCACTCGCATAACCGGCATCACGCGCGATTGCGAAATCACGCGGACCACAATCGCCGGAGCGGCCATACGGGAATGCGAAATGCCTTGCAGGAATGCCAAGGCGCTCGACCAGCCGGTCGCGGCCGCCCTTGAGCTCGAAGCGTGCGCCATCGGGCGACAGCGACGAAATCCGCGCATGCGTCACGGTGTGGCCGCCGATTTCCACCAGCGGATCGTCGCGCAACTCTTCGAGCATTTCCCAGGTGATCGCGTGCTTCCAGTGCATCGCGTCGATGTCGACACCATTGAGCTCGCAGAATTTCTTGTAAGAAGCTGACGCCTGCGGACCATCCCAGCGATCAGCAATTCGATGGAACGCCGCGCGCTTCGCCTCAGACGTCGGCACGTCGATCGCACCGTCCTCGAGGATGACGCGATCGTTGTTGAGCAATGTATCTTCCAGACCTGCGGCCCATAGCGGAAGCGTACCGTCCGGGATGCCCGTCGTGACGAACAGTGTCACCGGCACGTTGTGGCGGCGAAACAGCGGCACGATCTCCTCATACGTATCGCGATAGCAATCATCGACGGAGAAATTGACGAAGCGATCGTTCGGCTTTCCAGCCTTCGAGCGATGGATCGCCTCCTCCATCGTCACGACGTCCCAGCCGCGCTCCTTCAGATGCGACAGGAACTGATCGAGAAAATTGGTATCGAGATAGAAGTCGCGGTTCGGCAGCTTTTCCCAGGCTTGAGCGGAAGCGCCACGATGGAATGTCATCAGGCAGCCGCGGGTGCCCATGAGCATATCGGCAGCCATGCTGATCGGACGGACCAGCGCTTCGGACGACGCCATACGTCGGGCGGCGATGGATAACAGCTGCTTCATCAAAAAGCCCTCAAACGATCAAGGCACTCTCTAATACAAAAACGCATGTAAAAGTCACAAGCGACCCCGGACGCGCGCAAATGCCGCAATGTACACGCCCGGCATCAGCATCCCGACAGACAGTGCAAGGCAGACCAGATAGGCAAAGCCACCGGCAAAAAGCCGCTGCCACGGGCCCGTCAAAACCTCATGAATTTGCCAGCTGAGGAGTGCCATCAGCGCCGCCGGAAAACACGCCAGAAGCATCAGGTAAAGCAGCTTGCGCCGGGACCCCAGGACGATCATGACGCCAGCCAGAAGAACGATACCACGAGCCGCTTCACCCAGTCCAAGCAACAGCGTGCCCCATTCGTGCGCGGCCGGCAGATATGACGTCAGAAGGTTAACTACGGTATTAACCAGATAGGCACTGATGATGATGATAGCGGCGGCAAAATTCCGCCCGGCGCCGTTCAGGATACGGATCAGGATCCAGCCGAGGGTCGCGGCCCAGAGGCCAAGTGCAATCCCGCGCAGGGCCTGACTGGTCAGAAACAGCGCGTGCTCGTTAAAGGCGCCACGCAAAAACACCAGCCGCACGATCTCTGGCGCGAACATCGCGAGAAAGACCGACGCCGGCACCGCCAGTGCGAGAATAGGCCGCGCAATCCCTTCGATCTGTGCACCGACATCTTTCGATGGATGGCTGGACAACACCGCGAGGCCGACCGGCTGGCTGATCAGCAGCAATGCGCTCTCGGTCAAGGTCCGCGCATAATCCAGCGAGGCCACCGCACCGGTCCCGATGCGCGATGCCAGCAGGCGTTCGATCCAGACATTGGCCTGTTCGGCGAGCGGCAGCGCGAGCAGCGGCCGCAGCCGGTGGAAGAAGTCGCGACCCGAGGCCAGCACGGATGACAGCGACAGGCCCTTGAAGCTGAGCACGCCCTCGCGCCACATCGTGTAGAGGCCCCACGCGCCAAGCACGTTGAAGGCAGCCGAGAACGACCAGGCCAGCGTATGGAAGTTGCCGGAGACAGCAACCAGGGCAATGCCCATGAGCACGGCGATGTTCAGGATGCTGGCGCGGACATTCGTCAGGCGCGTCCGACCGAGCGCGATTTCCCCCGCGGCGAGCACATTGATCATCGCCGAGGCCGGCATGCCCAGCGCCATGATCCGAATGAAGTCGAGAGTGAGGCTGCGCCCTTCGGCGGAAAAGCCACCAACCAGCGCGTCCACAGCCCGCTCGCCGAGCGCCTGTAGTGCAACCATCAGGATCATGGCGATGCCGGTGATTGCCACTGTCATCGCGCCGAGGCGCTGAGGTCCGTTGCCGTCCTTCAGCGCATCCCGGTGCATCGGGATCATCACAGCAGGGACGGTCTCGTTCTGCAGGAAGGCGAGCGGCAGCATCACCGCCGTGATCGCACCACGAAAGCCGTCGGCGACCAGCGAGGCGCCAAGCACCTGCGCCATCAGGATCTCGCGGCCGAAGCCCAGCAGCTTGCTCGTCAGCGCACCACTGATGAGAATCGCCGTAAACTTGCGCGTCGAATGCCGGGCACCGCTCATGGGTGCGCCGCTACGGTCCGGTCAGGGACCGTCCGGGAATTCAAATTGCAGACTGAGCGGCGATGCGCGGTCACACGGGCGCTCCCGCGGCCGCTCGCCCGATGATGTTTGAAACCGTCTGCAGCATCTGATCGACGCTGTAATGCGAGCGCGCCCGCGCTTCGGCATATTGCAACTGGCCCGCCAATTCAGGCGGCCGCGACATGACCTTGGCAATAGCGGCGGCCAGCGCGTCGGCATCCCCCGGCGGCACCAGCGTCCCCGCTTTGCCAGCTTCGAGAATATCGGACGCCGCTCCAGCATCCGTCGCAATCACAGGCACATCCGCGAGCATGGCTTCGACCAGCGTGCGACCGAAGGGTTCGGGATCAATCGACGGATGGATCATCGCATCGACGGCGCGCATCAACCTCGGCACATCGCTGCGCTGACCGAGGAAATGCACGCGATCGCCAAGACCGAGATCCGCCACCATCCGGCTCAGCTTCTCGGCATAAGGCTCTTCGCCAAACAAGGCAGATCCCGCAATGATGCAGCTGACGCCTGGCGTCTTTGCCAGGGCCTGCAACACGATATGCTGCCCCTTCCATGCCGCAAGGCGGCTGAAGACTCCGACGAGCGGTCCTTCGGGCAATTTCAACTCGCGCCTGATCTCGAGCGGCGTGCTGGCGTCCGGCGGCACATCAAGGCCGTTTGGCACGATCGCGACCAGCTCCTTCCAACCGCCTTGGGCAATGAAGGCATCTGCAGCAGCTTGCGAGGGGACGATCACCTTTGCCGTGCAATAATTCGCCAGCGCGACCTGCACGCGGCGCTGCATGGCGCCGAAATGCTCACTGCTGATGATATCGTGGAGGTGCCAGATCAGCGGACGCCGCGCCAGCCTGGCAGCGACGGCCGATAACACAAAGGCCTTCTGCGAATTCGCGTAGATGACGTCATGGCGGCGTGCTTCACGCGTCAATTCGGCGATGATCGCCCCGAGCCGGCCAATCAGCGGAAAGACTTTCAGGATCGAGCTATCGCGCCTGACATCCGAGAGTCCTTCGCCCCAGCGCGACACGCGCACCTTCAGGCCCCTGGCTGCGAGCGCCTGATGCAGCGGGCCATCCTCGAACAGAAAGGCCGCCTCGCCCGCCCATGGCTGAACGAGATCGATCAGAACGAGCTCTGCGCCAGAGATCGAGCCCGTATGGCAGACGAACAGAACGCGCGGAGCGGACATCACGTCGCCCCGGCATAGGCATTGTTCGAAACCCCGCCTGTGCTGCGCGGCGTATTGGCATCGGGCATCATGGTGACGGCAATGCCGAAGACGTTGCCACCGGCGACACGGATCGCGCTGGATGTCGCCACCGCCTGCCCGATCGACGAGCGGCCGGAGCGCATGCAGAGCAGCACGCCGTCGACCTGCCTGGCCAGCACGCCGAGATCGGTCTGGATGCCCGGCGATGGTGCGTCGATCAGGACAACGTCGTAGATCTGGCTCCACAGCAGAAGATCGCCGAGCGGTTTGCGCATCAAGAGTTCAGACGACGCTGAGAACGGTCCTGCTGAAATGACGTCGAGATTGGGCGTCGTGGTGCGGACCACCGCTTCACGCGGCGTAACATCGCCGCGCAAGATCCCCTGCAGGCCGAGGTTACCGCGCAATCCGAGCGCGGTCTCGAACTTCGGCGCGCCGAGATCGCATTCGATCACCAGAACGCTGCGGCCCGCCATTGCGAGATGCTGCGCCAGAGTGAGGGTCAGAAATGTTTTGCCCTCGGCGGTCGTCGGCGACGCGACCAGAATCTTGCGGCGTGTCCTGGCGTCGCTCGACGCCAGCAGGCCCGTCGCCAGATCGCGAAGCGCATCCTGATAGTGCGGGTCCTGCAGCGCCATTGGCAGCGCACGCGCCAGCGAGGCACCGGACTGCGCCGTGAGGATCGCACCGATCGGCGATTCCGACGGATCGCGCTTGACGGTCGGCAACCGTGCCAGAATAGGCGCGCCGGTGACGACAGCCAGCTCCGATGACGGTGTCGCCAACGGCGGTCCGGGACGCGGCGCCACCGGGATGGGCGCTGCTGCCGGGACAGGAGCCGGAGCGGTCGGAGCAACGGCGGCGACCGGCGCGGGCTCGGGCGCGGCTGCGCGCGCCGGGCGAAGAGTTGCAGTCCGCAGCCGGGACAGACCCGCAAGATTGACGCGATCGCCGAAAAAGGCTGCGACGAATGCGAGCAGCAGGCCGAGCGTACCGCCAGCGGCCAGGAACGGAATTTTCTTCGGGAAAAACGGCTTGGTCGGCAGTTCGGCCAGGCTGACCAGTCGTGTATTACCGATCAGCACGCGGCGCTCGGTTTCGAGTTCGCTGGCGCGCTTGTAGAGATCGGCATATTGCTGGCGCTTGATCTCGGTGCTGCGCACCATGCTCTCGATCGAGGCTTCGTCCGAAGTCGCCGAGCCGACTTCCGCCTTCACGGCATCCATCTGCTTCTTGAGCGAGTTCACGAGAGCATCATTAGCGTCGAACGCCTTCTGCGCGCTGGCCGCAATGCTCGCCACTTCCGTGGCCATGCGCTCCTTGATCGCGGATTGCTCCTGCTCCAGCGCACGCAGCGACGGGTGCCGCGGCCCGAGTACATTGGCCTGGCTGGCGAGCTGCGCGGTGACGACCGTGAGCTGCTGCTTGAGATCGGCGATCGAGCGGTTCGACAGCACTGAAGGGGAATCGACAGCGCGCGCCTGATTGGTCTTGATCTCCTGCAAGCGGGCGAGCGCATCGGCACGCGCGGTTTCCGCGGTGGACAGTTGCTGGCTGATACTGGTCAGGCGTTCCGAACTGATCGGGGCAAGCGACCCGCGCATCAGGCCCTTGTTGCGGCGAAACGCCTGGATCTTGGCGTCAGCGTCGCGCAGTTCTGCATCGAGCTGCTTGGCTTCCTTCCAGAGATAGGATGCGGCGACCTCGCGGCTGTTCGCACCCGATGTCCGCTGCTCGTCGAGAAACGCATTGGTCAGCGCGTTCGCCATCTTCTGCGCGACTTCGGGGATCGACGAGGTATAGGAGATATTGATGACGCGGGAACGTCCGACAGCACCGATCGTGAAATTTCCCGACACGTAGTCGATCAGCGCCGTCATATCGGTCCGCATCTTTTCGCAGGTCGAGCTGCTGCTCCTGCTCTGACACTCTTCAATGGCGGCTTCCGTGATGCCCGGCTGCTGCAGGGCGAGCCGCATCACCCGCGGCGAGCGCGCGATCAAGAGCTGGCTCTCGACGTCAGCGGGATCGCCAATTTTCTGGGCCCAGGCGGCCGAGGCGTTGCTGTTGCTGGGCTCCTGCTCGGCGACGATCACCGAACCTGTGGCGAGATAGCGCACCGGCAGCACGATCAACGCAATGACCGTCAGGATCATCACGCCGAGAAACACAGCGCCGAACAGGCTACGATTGCGCCAAACCCTGAGCAGCGGGCTCTCGCCCGCCGTGCCATCGGCGGCTTCCGTATTCGTAACGATGGCGCGTCTGGTGAACATGCGTGTCAGACTTTACTATGGGGCGCTGGCACCGCACATCCCTGCGCGGCAACGGTGCTCACCCAGCGCAACCACCCATGAACGACCACGACACGCATACTGAACCCTTTGTCCCCCGAACCACAAATCCACTGCGGGAGCAGGCCTACTATCCATTCATTAGGGATGTTTTGGTTAAGGGCGGGTTTAAAATACTAATTAATACCTTTGCGCTGCCTAATTAGTAGGCTGTTACGCGCATCGCCCCGGCCGGTGCCGCATTAGAGAGCCAGGTACGTTGGCAACATAGTTGCAAGCCGGAACCAAATGTCGCAGCAGGGCGTTCCGGAATTGCTGCAACCGGAGTTCCCCGATGAGCCTTCTGAAATGGGCGCTGATCTTCTTTCTGATTTCCGTCGCCGCCGGCCTGTTCGGCTTCACCGGCATCTCCGCCGCGACGGCGGATGTCGCGCGCGTGCTTTTCTATATTTTCCTCGTGATCTGTATCGTGCTGCTGGTCTTGGGGATCACGATCTTTCGGGCCTGACGCGCCCGCCGGCGGCCGGCGCGCCAATCCGGGATCTAGTGAATGCCGACGCCGACTAGCCGATCGACCAGCGCGCGATCGGCGGTCAGCACGTCCGGCGTGCCGCTCCAGCTGGTCCGGCCCCGCTCCATCACCATGACGCTGCTGGCAAAATCCAGCGCGCGTTCGATCTGCTGCTCGACCAGAATGATGGTGACTTCATTGGTGGCGGCCAGCTTCGCGAGCAATGCCATCAACTCGTCGCAGATCACGGGCGCCAGACCTTCCAGAGGCTCATCGAGCAACAGGATCGAGGGCTTGCCCAGCAGCGTCCGGGCCATAGACAGCATCTGCTGCTCGCCGCCTGACAGCTGCTTGCCGTAATTGCCGCGGCGCTCGCGCAGGCGCGGAAACATCGCATAGGCCTCATCGAGCGCCGAGACCGGCCGCCCCTTCAGCCCGGTGCGCAGATTCTCCTCCACCGTCAGCGAGGCGAAAATGTCGCGGGTCTGCGGCACATAGCCGATACCGAGGTCAGCGCGTGCAGAGGTGCGCCTGATCGTGACGTCCTGGTCACCGATCCGGATCTCACCGCCATGGCGCGTCGTCAGGCCCATCAGCGTCGCCAGCAGCGTGGTCTTTCCCATGCCGTTGCGGCCGAGCACGGCCAAACGATCGCCAGCCTTCACCGAGAACGAAACGCCCTCGATGATCCGGGTCGGGCCGTAACCGGCGCTCAGATTCTGTATCTCAAGTGGGGCGGCGGGCATCGGCATAGCTCCCCAAATACGCGCGGCGCACTTCGTGATCGGCGGTGACCTGATCAGGCGATCCCTCGAAGATCAGCCGCCCGGCTGCCAGCACCAGCACGCGCTTGGCAAACTTGAACACCAGATCCATGTCGTGCTCGATCATCAGCACGGCGATATCAGGTGGCAAACGATTGATCGCCTCGAGGATTTTGGGCGCCTCGTCATGCGGCACGCCGGCGGCGGGCTCGTCGAGCAGCAGCACCTTCGGATGCAGCGCGAGACCGATAGCGAGTTCGATCAGGCGTTGCTGGCCATAGGCGAGCTCGACCACCTTGCGATAGGCGAGCTTGTCGAGACCCAGATGGCTCAGGATCTCGCTCCACTCGGCACGCACCTCCGGCAACTCGGTCGATGACGAGAAAAACCGGCGCGTGATCCGCTTACGCTGCATGATCGCCAGCGCGACATTGTCGGCGACGGTGAGATTGGCGAACAGCCGCGTGGTCTGGAACGTACGCACCAGACCGCGACGCACGCGATCGGGAATGCTGAGACCGGTGATCTCGTCACCACCCATGAAGAACTGGCCTTCGCTCGGTGCGATGTCGCCGGTGATCAGATTGACCAGCGTGGTCTTGCCAGCGCCATTGGGGCCGATCAGCGCGACGCGGTCGCCTGTCGTCAATTTGAAATTGACGTCGCGCGTCACATGCAGACCGCCGAAGGAGCGCGAAACGCTGCGGGCTTCGAGAAGATCGCTCATGCGACGCTCCCCTTGCGCCTGAACTTCGCCCAGAGCAACAGAACCGGCTCGATCAAACCGCGCGGAGCGAACACCACGATGAGAATGAGCAGCAGGCCCACGAGAGTCATCCAGTGGAATGGATTGGCTGCGGCCACGATATGCTCGAAGATCATGAAGATCACCGTGCCGGCCAGCGCGCCCCACAGATGCCCTGCACCGCCGAGCACCAGCATCACCAGAACTTCGGCTGATCGTTCGAAGCTGACGCTGTCGAGGCCGACAACGCCGGTCGAGATCGCTGTCAGCGCTCCACCGATCCCGGCAACGGCACCAGCAACGCCATACATCACGACGAGGCGCGGATAGATCGAGACACCGATCATCTTGGCGCGCAGATCGTCATCCTTGATGCCGCGGCACATGAGGCCGAATGGCGAACGGACGAAACGCTGCAGCACCACGAAGGTAATCACCAGCACGCCGAGCGAGAACACGAAAGCCGTGCGGCTATACATGTCGAACCCAAACACGCCGAACACCTTGCCGGGCTCGATGCCCGACAGGCCGTCGCTCCCGCCCGTGAGCCAGGATAGTTTGTTGGCGAGACCGGCAATGAGCTGACCGACCGCGATCGACAGCACGAGCTGCGGCAGTCCACGAAAGCGGGTGATCAATGCGCCGGAGATGAGGCCCATCACCGTGCCGGCACACAGGCCGACGGCGAGCAATGCAATGGGATCGCTGACGCCGCGGATACAGGCGATGCCGGCGGCATAGGCGCCCACTCCGAACTGCGCGGCATGGCCGAGCGTGGCGACGCCGCAATAACCGGTGACGAGATCGAGCGACAGCACCAGGAAGGCGATGCCGATCAGCCGCGTCAGGAAGGCGAGATCATCCGGATAGAGGAAATAGCCGATGGCACCGAGCGCCAGGATGACCAGTGCACCCGCGGCCTCTTGGGCGAACGGGATGCTGCGCTTGTGCGGAACGTGAGTCGCGGCGACGTCGCTCATGCGTGCGCCTTGCCGAACAGGCCGTGCGGAAACAGAAACACGATGACGATCACCGACAGATAGAAGAAGAAATCACCGAATTCCGGCGCGAGATATTTTCCGGTCGTGTCGGCAAGGCCGAGCAGAAGCGACGCCGACAACGCACCAAGGATAGAGCCGGCACCACCCACGGAGACGACAACAAGGAACGTCACCATGTAGCGCAGCGCGTAGAACGGCTCGATCGGCAGGATCTCCGCACCGACCACACCGCCAAACGCGCCAAGCCCGATGGCCAACGCGAAAGTCGCCGCATAGATGATCTCGGTACGGATGCCGAGCGCATCGGCCATGTCGCTGTGATCGACAGAGGCGCGCAGCTTGATGCCGAATTCGGTCTTCTCGATCAGGAACCAGAGCGCCAGCGCCACGACGATACCGCAGGCGATGACAAAGACGCGGTGCGTCGGCAGCATGCGGAAGCCGATATCGAGCGGGCCGCTCAAGGTCTGCGGCAGCGGGATCGGCTTCAGCGACGGGCCGAAAATGAAATTGACGATGCCGATGATGAAGAAGGTGATGCCGATGGTCATCAGCACCTGGATCAGCGGATCGGACTTACGATAGATGCGGCGATACAGCAGCAACTCGAACGGGATCGAGGCCAGGATCGTCCCGACCACGGCGATCAGGATGGCGACGCCGTAATGCACACCGAGATCGCGTAGCGCATAGGAAGCGAGATAGCCGCCAATCATCGCGAAGGCGCCATGGGCGAGGTTCACCACCCGCATGAGGCCCATCATGATCGACAGGCCGATGGAGATGATGAACAGCACCATCCCGTAGGCGACGGCGTCGGTCATGATGCTGAAAATGGTGCGCATGAGTGATCCTATGCCGAATGCGCAGCCGAGCGCCATTCGCCCTGGTGCGGCATGGCGTCTTGCTTCAAGACGTCATGAACGACGGCGCCTCGTACCATTGTGAGCAGAACCTGTGTCGATTTCAGCAAAGCGGCATCCGTGGTGAAGGGGTCGCGGTCGAGCACGATCAGGTCGGCCGCCATGCCGTTCTCCAATGTACCACGCCAGTTCTCCTGCTTCATCGCAATGGCGCCGCCAACGGTATAGCTGTGGACGGCTTCACGGACGGTAACCGCCTCGCCTGTCCCGATCGGCGCACCGCTGTCGAAGGCACGGCCCACGGCATCGCCGATGCCGTCCCATGGCGACCATGATCCGGTCGGCGCATCGGAGCTTGCGATATAGGTGACACCGGCATCGATGACGGTGCGGCCAGGATAGCAGACATCGGCGCGCGGCCCGAAGGCACCCGTGATCGAGCGTCGCATCCGCGTCAGGAAACTCGGCTGTGTGACGACGAGTGCGCCGAGCGCCTTCATTCGCGCGAAACCACCTGCGGGCGGCACGAAGTAATGCTCGACCCTATGACGGACATCAACACGCGGATGCGTGGCTTGTGCCTTCTCATAGGCCTCGATAATGCAGTTGATGGCGCGATCACCCGTGCAATGCACAGCAACTTGCCAGCCATCGGCATGGGCCTCGCCGATCACGCGCTGCAATTCGGCCTCGTCGCGCATGAACATGCCGCGCGACGGCGTATCCGCAAAATCCTCGCTGACCGCAGAGGTCCGCCCTCCGACAATGCCGTCGGCAAAGTATTTCAAGGTCATGGACTGCCAGTCGGCATCCAGCGCTGGTTTCAGTTGACGCTCAGCAGCCTCCGAGGGATCGAGCTGATTCATGAATCCGAGCCGCATGGGCTGCGTGGCGCCCTGAGCGCGCATTGTGTTCCAGACTGCGAATTCTTCGTCAAAACCGACGGTAAAGCCGACGGCCGCTTCCACGGCGGCAACGAGGCCGAGTTTCGTGCTGTCGATGATCGTGCTGCGCAGTGCGTCGATCAGTTCAAGCGTATCCAGCGGCGGCACCGAACGGAACACTAGTTCAGCCGCACTCTCCACGGCGCTGCCATCGAGACGTCCGTTCGAATCGCGGCCGAAATGGCCGCCTTCCGGATCGGCAGTGCGATCATCGATATTCAGCAACTCAAGCGCCGCGCTGTTAGCGACGCCGATATGGCCGCAGAAGCGGCGGATCATCACGGGATGATTGGGAATGACCGCATCGATCTCCGCACGCGTCGGCAGGCGATGCTCGGCAAGACCGTTCTCGTCGAGGCCGGCGGCATAGACCCACTTGCCAGCGGCGAGCTCCGTCGCGCGGGCAGCGAGCAGATCGAGCACGCCAGTGATCGATGCCGCATCACGCGGCGTCACCGGCACCTGCAAGCGCGCATGCGCAATGGCGAACAGATGGATATGCGCATCGGTCAGGCCGGGGATGACCGTCGTGCCGTTGAGATCGATGGTCTCGTCGGCAGCTGGCGCGGCATCGGCGGTGCCGGTCCAGATCACCTTGCCATCGCTGACGACGATGCTTTCCGCGGGAACTTCGTCCCAGGCGGAACGATAGATACGGCCGTTGGTCAGCAGGATGGAAGGCACGGCATGGGTCATCGGAGACTTAAACATCTGGAGATTCCGAGGCGCACGCAGCCGGTGCTGCACGCGCCTCGGATTGGCTAGCTCTTACTGCTTGCTGAGCGCCCAATCGGGCTGATCGGCAAAGGTCTGCTCTTCCTTGTTGATCAGCTTGCCGTCCACCTTCGCCACGCTGCGCACATAGACGTTCTGGCGGATGTGGCGGGTGGCGGGATCGATCGATACCGGACCGCGCGGCGAGACCCACTTCATGTCCTTCACCGCGTCTACCGCCTTGGCCGGGTCGCGCTTGCCGTCGGTGGCTTCGATCATCTTGTAGATCAGGCGCGCGCCATCGTAAGCCGCGACCGAGGTCATGGTGACCTCGTCCACATTGGCGCCGCCCTTCTTGAGCTCCGCGAGGAACGCGGCGTTTTCCTTCGAGTCATGCGACACCGAATAGTGATAGGTCGACAGGATGCCGATGCCGGGGTCGCCGATATTCGGCAGATCCGGCTCGGTCACCACGTCACCCGTCGACATCAGCTTGACGCCGCCGGCCTTGAGACCGTTGTCGAGATAGGCCTTCACGAAGCCAAGGGTCGGCGGACCCGACGGCAGGAAGGTGAAAATCGTGTCGGCGCCGGAGTCCTTGATACGCTGCATGATCGGGCTGAAGTCGGTGGTGGCGAGCGGAATACGGACCGCCTCGACGACGGCGCCACCCTCGCCTTCAAAGGTCTTCTTGAACGCTGCTTCGGCATCGATACCCGGACCGTAATCGCTGACCGCGATTGCGACTTTCTTGGCGCCGTTCTTGAACGCGACCTTTGCCGCCGGCACCGTGTTCTGCCACATGGTGAAGGAGGTACGGACGATATAGGGGCTCTTCTCAACGATGGCCGAGGTCGCCGCATTCATCACGATCAGCGGCGTCTTGGATTCTTCGAGCAGCGGCGCAACCGCCAGCGCGTTCGGCGTAAAGTAGATGCCGGCGAGATACTGCACCTTGTCCTTGACCAGCAGCTCCTGCGCCAGCGCCTTCGACTTGGCGGGGTTCGGGGCTTCCTCGTCCTTGTAAACAAACTCGACCGTGTGATTGCCTACTTTGTTGCCATTCTGCGTAACCCAGGCGTCGATGCCCATCTTGAAGTTCTTGCCGAACAGCGCATACGGGCCCGAAAACGTGCCGATGACGCCGACCTTGATGACGTCGGCGGATGCAGTACCGGTCATCAGGCCAAGAATGGCCAGAGCCAGGATCGATTGAGCGCCTTTATTCATTGCAGTAGTCCCCGTTACAAAAGTTGGAAAGCTATTCGGCAAACCTGTATTCAATAAACGTGCCTAACTGGCGCGTTTCAATTCGACAAGACGCGACAGATTGCAGCGTCAGAACATCTCGAAATATTCCCGCTGCTCCCAGTCGGAGACTTCCGCCTGGAAGCGATCGATCTCAGCATTCTTGATGTGCGTATAATAGTCGACCATCGTCGCACCCATCTTCTCGCGGAAGAACGGATCTTCCTTGAGCGCAAAGGTCGCCTCGCGGAGCGATTTCGGCAGCAGATCGGCATTGGTTTCGTAAGGCGTATCGGCTGATGGGCCGGGATCGAGCTTGCGATCGACGCCGTCAAGACCAGAGAGGATCTGCGACGACATATAAAGATAAGGGTTGGCCGCAGGCTCGCCGACACGGTTTTCGATGCGCGTCGCGGAATCGCCGGCGCCGCCGAGCACGCGCAGCATCGCGCCACGATTGTCGCGGCCCCAGATCGCACGATCCGGCGCCAGAGAATAGGAGCGATAACGCTTGTAGCCGTTGATGGTAGGCGTCGTGAACACCGTCGCCGCGCGCGCATGCGCCAGCAAACCGGCGAGATAGCCGCGCCCGAACGGCGATAGCGGCTGCGTCTCATCCGATGACATGAATGCATTGGCACCGGTGTCGCGCGAGACGATCGACTGATGCAGATGCCAGCCCGATGACACGACATTGGGAATTTTCGGCCGGCACATGAAGGTGGCGTGATAGCCGTGGCGATGCGCGATCTGCTTCACGGCGCTGCGAAACAGCACCATGCTGTCGGCGGGCGTAAGGCCCACCGTCGGCTGGAACGTGAATTCGCACTGGCTCGGGCCGTATTCGACCTCCACCGACCGCAGCGGCAGATTGAGCGCCAGCACATCACGCCGGATGATCTCCAGCACCGGCTCCATCTGATCGTAGCGCTGCTCGGTGAGATAGTTGTAGCCGTGCGACAGCAGGCTCACTTCCGGCGGATTGCCGGGCTGGCCGGCATCCTCCGGCTTCATCCGCTCGTTCTCGACGCGGAAAATATGAAATTCGACTTCGAGGCCCGCGATAAAATCGTAGCCGCGGTTGCCGAGATCGCCGAGCACCCTCTTGAAGAGATTGCGCGTCGCGAACGGCACCGGGCGGCCATCGGCAAAATGCACGTCGCAAAGGAGCCAGCCGGTCTCCGGCGCCCAGGGCAGAATGCGAAACGTCGTCGGATCGGGAATCATCAGGACGTCGGCCGCGCCCTGCATTTCGGGAATGCCGAAACCGCCACCCGCAGTGAACACCGGAAACACCGTCTTGTGCGACGTGTCCTTGGCGAACATGGTCGTGGTGATCGAGCAGCCGCTTTCAAGGCAGCGTAATGCCTCGCTGGCGATCAATGTCTTGCCGCGCAGGATGCCGTGCTGGTCCGGAAACGACAGCCGGATCACTTCGAGCTTGTGCTCTTCGACCATCCTGCGCAGCCGGACCGCTGCTTCCTTCTGCTCCGCGGACCACAAACCGTGACGTTCAACGAAACTCAACGCACTCTCCCGCGGCTGTTCTGATCAATCTTCATTCTGCCGCCGGCAGATGCACGACGTTGGATCCCGGCTCGGTCTGATCCGCCGGCACAGGCGCCATCCAGGGCGCGCCGCGGCGACGGGCGACGTCGACCTCCATCCAGTAGGTTTCCCAGCCCTTGCTCGGCCCGATGCCGTCCATAGTCCCCGGCCCTTGAATGCTCCGCGCGCTGTCGGCGTCGAGGAACAGCATCGGCTTCTGGCCACCGGCGACCTTCTCGATCTCCGCACGCAGCAGCTTGCGATAGGCGATGATCGCCTTGTCGCTGGAGCCGAGATGCTCGCGGGTGCGGTCCTGGATCTTGCCCATCGATTCCACCGCCCACTGGTCGTGGACATTGATGTCGGCGCCCATGCCCGTATAGGTCTCGTGCTTCTGCTCGTGCGGATCGAAGCCGTAGTCGTTACGCTTGTTCTTGCGCGAGGTGTAATTCGGCAGCTCGTAAAGTTCGAGCCGCTGGTCGGTCATCTTCTTCTTGTCCACCGGCTTGGTGTAGCTGGTGAAGATCGCATACCAGTAGCAATTTTCGTCGTCCACCGGCACATGCCACTGGGTGATTGTCATTTCCGAGCTCATGGGAATGACGAAGCCATGCGGGAACAGCTGGTTGGTGACGCGCACATGGGTGCGCTCTTCATCGAGCTCGCGCAGCGCAATGAGACGCAGGCCGTATTCAGTCGATTCCACATTGATGATCGGGCGATCATATTCGCGCAGGATCTTGGTCATCGGCACTTCCGTGCCGGCCGATGCACCGCGGAATTGCTTGCCATAGGACGCCTTGACGTCCTCGTCCTCGAAGAAGCGATGCAGGAACGAGGCATGAGCAGGATCGATGCCGACCTCCAGCGCCTGCAGCCAGTTGCATTCGAACAGGCCCTTGAAGGCAAAGGTGTACTGTTCGGGCGCAGCAAAGCAGTCGATTTCCGGGAAAGCCGGCGGCTCGCCTTCGCCGAGATAGGTCCACAGGATGCCACCCTTCTCGACCACTGGATAAGCGCGCTGCTTGATGCCCTGGCACAGACGGGAATTCTTCGGTTCGGCCGGCGTCTCCAGGCACTTTCCCTCGACGTCGAACAGCCAGCCATGAAACGCGCAGCGCACGCCGCCGCCTTCGAGACGACCGAAAGCGAGGTCGGCGCCGCGATGCGGACAGTCGCGATCGAGCAGACCGTAGCGGCCCTGTTCATCGCGGAAGAGGACGAAATCTTCGCCGAGCAATTTGACCGGACGGATGGGACGCTCGCCTTCCAGCTCGGCGGTAAGCGCAGCGGGCTGCCAATACATGCGCATCAGCTTGCCGGCGGGCGCCTTGGGCCCAATGCGGGTGATCAGGTCGTTCTGCTCTTGGCTCATCATGGCAAGATTTCCTTTTTAACTCTGGCGATGCGCCGCTTAACGCTGAAATACGATCTTGCCGCCGACCATCGTCATATCGGCAGTGATGTCCTTGATCTGGTCGTCCGGCACCGTCATGAAGTCGGCGGAGAGCACCACGAGATCGGCCAGCTTGCCGGCCTCCAGCGTCCCCTTCCGCGTTTCCTCAAACATGTAGCGCGATGCCGCACTGGTATAGAGACGAAGCGCCTGCTCGCGCCCGATCGCTTCGGACGCGCCATAGACCTGGCCGGCAGGGTCCTTCCGCGTCACCATGATATACATCGTGAGGAACGGGTTCAGCGGATTGACCGGGAAATCGGTGCCGGCGCCGAGATTGTCCAGTCCCATTTTCTCGATCAGGGTGCGCGTCGGGACCGCACGATCCGCTGTCGGCCTGCCGAGGAAACGCGCGACCGTCGCCGCCTTGTCCCACATGAAGGCGTTCTGGAAATCAATCCGTGCCCCGACGCGGCGCGCCCGCTCCATCTGTTCGGGGCGGATCAGGCTGGCATGGATCAAAACGAAGCGGCGGTCCTTGATCGACTTTTCCTTGTCGGCGGCCTCGAACGCATCCAGCACCTGATCGATGCCGAGGTCGCCGACGACATGAACGCCGACCCGCCAGCCGCGATTGTTGGCGATCGACACCAGCTGCTTCAGCCGCTCGGGCGTGACCTGCGCGATCCCATGATAATCGTCATGCGAGTCCGGATAGGCCTCGCGCATCATGGCCGTCTTCAGGGTCATGCCGCCGTCATAGAAAATCTTGATGCCGCCGAGCTTCAGCCAATCGTCGCCGAAGCCCGACGTGGCGCCGTTGCCGCTCATGATGGCGTCCCAACTGGCCGAGTCTGCGGGCGGTTCCGGTCGAAACATCGTTCCGACCCGCACAGTCGCATCGCCTGCCACAGCGAGCTTTTGCAAGATCTGCGTCTCGCGCGCGCTTGTCGCCCCCTCGACGACGCTGGTGATACCGAGGCGATTGAGCGCGGCCTCGGCGAGACGATATTGCCGCAACTCCTCGTCTTCGGTGAAGGGCGGCACGATGTTCTCGACCAGCGGGATCGCCGTCTCGACCAGCACGCCATTGATGTCGCCGCTTACGTCGCGCTCGAATGAGCCGCCGGCTGGATCGGGCGTGCTCTTGCCGATGCCCGCCTTCTGCAACGCCAGCGAATTGGCCATCGCAAAGTGACCGACGGTCCGCAGATAGACCGGATTGTTCGGCGAAACGCTGTCGAGCTCCTGGCGGGTCAGGTAGCGCTTTTCCGCGAGCTGCGATGGCGGATGCCAACCGCCGGTCGTAATCCATGCGCCGGGCTGTTTCTTCGCAACGAACGCTTTGATGAGCTCGAGCGCGCCGGCCACGTCTTTGGCGCCGCCGAGATTGACCACATAGTCGCCGAGCCCGGCCGCTCTGAAATGGGCGTGGGTGTCGATCAGGCCAGGGACCACCGACTTGCCGGCGAGGTCGATGACCCGGGTCTGCGGACCCGCGAGCGGCTTGATGACAGCGTCGCTGCCGACCGCGAGGATCTTGCTGTCGCGGATCGCCAGCGCTTGCGCGATCGTCGATTGGCCGTCGAGGGTGAGGATCTTGCCGCCCGTCAGGACAACCTGAGGGGCGTTCTGGTCAGATTGCTGCGCCACAGCCGGCAAGACCGAGGCGCCAACGGCGATTGCCCCCGCAATGATGGATTTCGCAACCAGGTGCATCTCGCCGCTCCACCAAAATGTTCAATAGACGAACGAACGTGCGAATATTAGCGTTGGACTAATTCTAAGCAAGCAGAATTTTGCAGCATGAACTGATGCGTTAGTGAGCAAATGCAGCAATTCACGCCTAAAGCATCACCTTGCGCAGAACGAACACTTGTTCAATATACGGACGCAATTCAGGAGCTGATGATGTCGAAGACTTTGAATTCGCGGAAGGATCGGACTCAGGGAGCGCGCTCGTGAGCGGCCTCGTGATCATCGGCGCCTCTTACGCGGGCGTCCAGGCCGGCATCAGCGCGCGCGAGAAGGGCTATCAGGCGCCGATCCGCATCGTAGCCGACGAAATCCATCTGCCCTATCAGCGACCACCGCTGTCCAAGGCATTTCTGTCTGGCGACGTCGCGCACAACAGCCTTTTCCTCCGCGGCGAGGACTATTTCAAGACCCAGGGGATCGAGCTGGTGCTGGGCCATCGCGCCATCGGGCTCGATCGTGCAGCCGGCCGGATCGCGCTGGAAGGTGGCGACAGCCTATCCTTCGATCAACTCGTCATCGCCACCGGCTCGCGCGCGCGGCGCCTCAGCGTACCCGGCCATGAGCGCGACGGCATCGTCTATCTGCGCACGCTCGACGATGCCCTGCATCTCAAGCCCCGGCTCGAAGCGGCAAGTGACGTCGTCATTGTCGGCGGCGGCTTCATCGGCCTCGAAGTGGCATCGACCGCTGCCAAGGCCGGCAAGAAGGTGACGCTGATCGAGGCGCAGTCGCGCCTGCTGGAACGCGCGGTGTCGCCGCTGATCTCGCAATTCCTTCTGGATAGCCATCGCTCCCATGGTCTCGACATCCGCTTCAACGAATCCGTCGTTGCCATCGAAGGCAATGGCGCCGTGCATGAGGTCGTCTGCTCCAGTGGCGTGCGGGTGCGCGCCGACCTGATCGTCGCCGGCATCGGCGGCATCGCCAATGACGAGCTGGCCGCGCAGGCCGATATCACCTGCACCAATGGCATCGATGTCGACGAACACGGCCTGACCAGCGCGCCGAACATCTATGCCGCCGGCGACGTCAGCAATCACCACAACGGCTTTGCCGGCCGCCGCGTGCGGCTGGAAGCCGTGCAGAACGCCACCGATCAGGGCAAGGCTGTGGGCGCGATAATCGCCGGCAAGCCGGAAGCCTATGACGCAGTGCCGCGTTTCTGGTCGGATCAATATGACGCCAAGCTGCAGATCGTCGGCCTCTCTGCGCCGACCGACAGCGCGGTGATCCGCGGTTCGATGGATGATGGCAAGTTCTCGGTGTTTTATTATCGCGACGGCAAGCTCACCGCCGTCGACAGTATCAACCGGCCGGGCGACCAGATGATCGCGCGTCGCCTGATCACCGCATCGCTGTCGCCGACGCCGGAGCAGGCCGCCGATCTGTCATTCGATCTGAAAAAGTTCGAAGCAGGAAAATAGGTCGGACCCGCGGCTCATGCCCAAGATCAAGCGCCCCGACGACGAACGCGGCAATACCGACTTCATCGAGAGCCTCGATCGCGGCTTACGGGTATTCGAATTGTTCGGCGCGCATTCGCGCCCGATGACGCTGAGCGATGTCGCCAAGGCCGCCGATCTGCCACGTGCCACTGCGCGCCGCATCCTGTTTACCCTGGAACGCAAAGGCTATGTGACCAGCGACGGCAAGCTGTTTGCGCTCTCGCCGCGCGTCCTGGCGCTGGCCGGCTCCTACATGACCTCCAATCAGGTCGTCACCATCCTGCAGCCGGTGCTCGACAGCATCTCCAGCGACGCACAGGAAATTTCGTCGCTCGCGGTGCTCGATGGCCATGAGGTGATCTTCGTCGCCCGCGCCAGCCCGGCGCGGGTGTTCTCCGCCGGCATCGATCTCGGCTACCGGCTGCCCGCGTTCTGCTCGTCGGTGGGCCGCGCCATGCTCGGCAAGTATTCCAACGACGACCTCACCGCAACGCTGGATGCCATGGATCTCGTGGCGATGACGCCCTTCACGGTGACCGACAAGGAACTGCTGAAGGCCACCATCATCACCGATCGCGAGAAAGGCTACTCGCTGGTCGACCGCGAGGCCGAACCGGGCTTCCGCTCAATCTCCGTGCCCGTGCGGCGCTACGATGGCGCCATCGTCGCCGCCATCAATATGGGCGCCCATGTGGACCGCGTCTCCACCGGGGAAATGATCGACCGCTTCCTGCCGCTGCTGCGCGATGCCGCCGACTCGGTGAGACCGCTGCTTCTTTGATCCGACTGGACAGCCCATGCCCCATCTCGTCATCGAACACTCCACCGACGGCCATGGCGGCCTGTTCGACGCCACCAGCCTGATGCAGGCCCTGCATGATGCAGCAGCTGCTACCGGCGTGATGCAGGCGGGGGACATCAAGGTCCGCGCGATGGCCTATACGGACTATCTGCTTGCTAGGGAGCGCGACGGCTTCTGCCATGTCACCGTATCGATGCTCGAAGGCCGCACGCCCGAGCAGAAGGTTGCCGTCAGCGAAGCGCTGCGGGCTGCGATGGCCAAACTGCTGCCACAGACCAAGAGCCTCAGCGTCGATATCCGGGACATGGACCCCGTCGCCTACAAGAAGCGACTGAACGACTAGATCCTGCCCCCAAACGAAAACGGCGCGACATTCCCTCGGGAGTGCCGCGCCGTTCTCAATTCAGGTCGGCTGCGGTCACCTTATGGCGACCGCGCCGGAGGTCCGCTTAGACCGCGTCCTTCGCAGCCTTGACCGGGCGGGCGCGCACGATCTTGCGAGCCGGCTTGGCCTTGAAGGTCATGGCTTCGCCGGTGAAGGGGTTGGTGCCCTTGCGTGCCTTGGTGGCGGGCTTCTTGATGACGACGAACTTGGCGAAGCCCGGAACGAGGAACACGCCGCTCTTCTTCAGCTCTTTGTAGCCCAGGGTCGCCATGGTCTCGATGACGCCCTTGACGTCCTTCTTCGAGAGCTCGGTGGTCTCAGCGATTTTCTCGATGAGCTGCGACTTCGTCATTTGGTCTGCCATTTTGCACCTTTTGGTTTGCCGTGATTCGGTGAGACAGACACTATGAGGAATTACGGGAAAAAACCCGTGCTCAATGAAATTTTCACAGATTTTGCCGGGAAAAATGGTGTTTTTTGACCGTCAGGACCCGATTCGACTTGTACGGCAGGGTTTCGGGCACCTCGCAAGCGCAAAATACTTGAAATAAAGGGCCTACGGATTCGCTGGAAGTGACGGAAACGCACCGCAAAAATCACCCGCAGATTCGCCCCCCTCACCACATGGTCTGGCGCGCCCTCTCCGGCCATTGCCGGTCATATTCCGGACCGCCAACCCGGCGCTCGCTCATCTCGGCCAGGATCTCGCCGGGCGTCGGCAGGGTCTTCGGATCGATGCGCTTGTCGGGATTCCAGAGATCGGACCGCACGATGGCGCGGGCGCACTGGAAATAGATCTCCCCGACCGTCATCACGATCACCGTGCGCGGCGCCTTCTCCTCCACCGCGAACGACGCCAGCAGGTCCGGGTCCGTCGAGAGATGCGCCGTCCCGTTGATGCGGAGCGTGGTGCCGGCACCGGGGATCAGGAACAGCAGCGCGATGTTGGGATCGCGCACGATGTTGCGCAGGGAGTCCACGCGATTGTTGCCGCGGCGGTCCGGCATCATCAAAGTGCGCTCGTCATGGATGCGGACGAAGCCCGGTCTGTCGCCGCGCGGTGAGCAATCCAGCCCCTCCGGCCCGGTGGTCGCCAGAGCGGCGAAGGGTGAGACCTCGATCAACCGCCGGTACTGCGCCGTTACGCAATCCGCGACCTTGGCGGTGGAGGCTTCGCCGATGTCATCGAGGCGGCCGTAGATCTCTTCGAGCTGCTCGATGGTTTCGATCACCAACATGGCCGTACTCCCCCTCGCCGTATCTATTGACCCCTGATGACCCGTATCAGGTCATCCGCATGATCTTCCGCGACACCGATATTGTTGATCGTGACGTCGGCACCTGATGTCTCGACACTGCGCTTGAGCCGATCGCCGATCGGGCCATCGCTTGAGCGTCCCCGCGCCGCAAGTCGCGCCGCAAGCACTTCCGGCGGCGCCGTGATCGACACCACGACGACATCTTCATAAGCGGCACGTAGCGCCGGGATAGCCGTCCGCGAGATATTGGCAACGACATTGCGGCCGGCACGAAGCGCGTCATCGATCGAGCGCGGAAGCGCATAACAAAGACCATGCGCTTCCCAGTGGACGGCAAAGGCGCCGCTGGCCTGTGCCTGACGGAACGCCTCCAGCGTGACCTGCGCATTATTCTCGAATTCCGACGCCTCGCGCGTCACCACGCGGCGCGTGAACACCACATTGTCGTCATCCGCGCAGGCGGCCCGCGCCAGGCCGATCAGCGTATCCTTGCCGGCACCCGACGGGCCGACCACCAGCACCAACCGGCCGGGGCCGATCCGACCTGATTGCGGTTCGGATATCGCCGCGGTGTCGGTCATGCGACGCGATGTCCTTCGCGCCAGACGCTGCGCACCACCGGCACATCACGGGCGACATGGACACGGATTACGTCGGCGCGCTTGCCGACTGCGATTTCGCCGCGGTCCATGAGGCCGACGGCTTCCGCGGGCCGCTTGGTCACAGTGCGGATCGCCCTGGCCAGATCGATCGAAGGGACCTTGCTCGAGAGCTGCAACGCTCCCATCAGCAGGCTCGACGGCACATAGTCCGACGACAGGATGTCGAGCATGCCTTCACGCGCAAGATCGATCGCCGCGATGTTGCCGGAATGCGAGCCGTTGCGAACGACATTCGGCGCCCCCATCAGGATGCCGATGCCGGCCTTGTGAAGACCATGTGCCGCTTCCATGGTCGTCGGGAATTCCGCCACCGACACCTTGTCGGCGATCGCCTCATTCACATTACCGTCCGTGGTGTCGTCATGGCTCGCCAGCGGAATATTGCGTCCATGCGCGAGCGCCACAATCGCGCGTGTATTGCTGGCAGCATATTGCTGCTGGCATGCGAGCCTATTGGCGAACAGGAGATCGAGTTCAGCGTCGGTCTTGCCGCTTTTGCCGCGGTAATAGGTGCGCAGCTTTTCCTCGTCGCGGAACTGGCGCTGGCCCGGCGTGTGATCCATCAGCGACATCAGCCGCACTTCCGTCTTCCCGAGCAGCGCCTTGGCTTCCTCGACCACCGAGGGCATCGGAATCTCGCAGCGCAGATGCAGGAAGTGATCGACCCGCAGCAACCCGGAATCGCTTGCAGAGGCAATGGAATCCACCAGCACGCCGGCATAGCTGTCGATGCCCTGGCTGGAATCCTCACAGCCGACCCGCACCGAGTCGAGCACGGTGGTGATCCCCGAGGTGGCGAGCTGGCCGTCATAGGACACGACCGCCGCGACGGGATCCCAGAACACCTTCGGCCGCGGCATGAAATGCGCTTCGAGATGATCGGTGTGCAATTCGACGAGGCCTGGCATGATCAGGTCGCCCTTCGCATCGTCGCTGCCCCGCGGCGCATCGCCCTCGCCGAATTCAGCGATATGTCCATTGACGAAGGCGACCCAGCCCTTGTCGATCACGCGGTCGGCGAGAACGATCCTGGCGTTGCCGATGACGGTTTCGGTCGGTGATGCGGTCATGGTTCTCTTTCTCAGGCAGCAGCAGCGGCGAATGACGTGACATCCACCAGCCGGTCGGCGATCAAGTGCCGCACTTCGTCGTCATGCACAATGGCGACCATGGCAACACCCGCACGTTTTTTCTCGGCAACCAGTTCGACAACCACGGCGCGGTTGGCGGCATCGAGCGACGCGGTCGGTTCATCCAGCAACAGGATCGGCAGATCGGAAATGAAGCCGCGCGCGATATTGACGCGCTGCTGCTCGCCGCCGGAGAAGGTCGAAGGCGGCAACTTCCACAAGCGCTCGGGAATGTTGAGACGGCGCAGCAATACACTAGCACGGGCCTGCGCTTCCTCTCGTACGACACCGGCAGCCAGCAGCGGCTCAGCCACGACATCGATCGCGGCCACACGCGGCACAGCGCGGAGGAACTGGCTGACATAGCCGATGGTGTCCCGGCGCACATTCAGCACCTGTCGCGGCTCGGCAGTAGCGATATCGACGACATCACCCTTGTGACGCACGCCGATCACGCCGCCATCGCAGCGATAGTTGCCGAAAATCATCTTCAGGATCGACGACTTGCCGGCACCGGAGGGGCCGGACAGCACCACGCATTCGCCGGGCGCGACATGAAACGACACGTTGCGCACCACCGGCAGCCGGACGCCATCCTGCAGGTGCATCACGAAGGTCTTTTCGGCGTTACGGATATCGATCATCGGAATCATGTTGACCTCACGCCGGCAGGATCGAGGAAACGAGCAATTGCGTATAGGGCTCGCGCGGATCGTCGAGCACCTGATCGGTCAGTCCGGTTTCGATCACGCGGCCGCCCTGCATCACCATCACGCGGTGCGACAGCAGCCGCGCCACCGCGAGATCATGGGTGACGACGATGGCCGAGAGACCCAACTCCGAGACCAGCGTGCACATCATGTCGAGCAGGCGCGCCTGCACCGACACGTCGAGGCCACCGGTCGGCTCGTCCATGAAGACGAGGCGCGGTTCGGTCACGAGATTACGCGCGATCTGCAGCCGCTGTCGCATGCCGCCCGAATAGGTCCGCGGCGCATCGTCGATACGATCGGGAGAAATCTCGACGCGTTCGAGCCACGAAGTCGCGGTGTCGCGAATCTTGCCGTAGTGGTTTTGGCCGACGGCCATCAGCCGCTCGCCGACATTGGCTCCCGCGGAAACTGCCATGCGCAGACCCATCGCGGGATCCTGATGCACGAAGCCCCAATCGGTGCGGAACAGGAAGCGCCGCTCAGCCTCGCCCATCTCCGCGAGATCGCGCGTCACGCCATCGCGCATGCGATAGGAGACGCTCCCGGTGCCTGGCGTCAATTGGCCGGAGAGCATTTGCAGCAGCGTCGACTTTCCGGAACCGGACTCGCCGACGATGGCCAGCACTTCGCCGGAATAGAGTTCGAACGACACGTCGCGACATGCCGCAAGACGGCCATAGGATTTTCCTAGGTCTGTCGCAACAAGCAACGGCTCGTCGATGACCGGCACGCGCGTGGTCGATGCATTTGAATTCGCTGTCACATCAAGCATTTGCGCTCTCCGCATAAGGCGCGGCATTCTCGCTGCCGCGATGTCCCTGCGATTGCCGCGTTTCGCAATAGTCGGTGTCGGAACAGACGAACATCCGGCTGCCCTTGTTGTCGGTGACGATCTCGTCGAGATAGCTATCCTCGGCGTTGCACAGGGCGCAGCAGGCCTTGTGCTTGTAGGGCTCAAACGGGTGGTCCTCGAAATCCAGTGACACCACCGATGTGTAAGGTGGAATCGCATAGATGCGCTTTTCGCGGCCGGCGCCGAACAGTTGCAGCGCCGCGCAATTATCCATCTTCGGATTGTCAAATTTCGGCGTCGGCGACGGGTCCATCACATAGCGCGCATTGACCTTCACCGGATAGGCATAGGCCGTCGCGATATGGCCGAAGCGCGCAATGTCCTCATACAGCTTCACGTGGATCAGACCGTATTCGCCGAGCGCATGCATGCGGCGTGTTTCGGTCTCGCGGGGCTCGAGAAAGCGCAGCGGCTCTGGGATCGGCACCTGATAGACCAGCACCTGATGCGCCTGCAGCGTCGCTTCGGGAATGCGATGTCGGGTCTGAATCACCGTCGCATCGTTCGTAATCGTCGTCACCGCAACGCCAGCGGTCTTCTCGAAGAACTTGCGGATCGAAATCGCGTTCGTCGTATCGTCAGAGCCCTGGTCGATGACCTTCAGCTTGTCGATCGGTCCGAGAATTGCTGCCGTCACCTGCACGCCGCCGGTGCCCCAGCCATAGGGCATCGGCATTTCCCTGCTAGCGAAAGGCACCTGATAGCCGGGGATCGCGATGGCCTTGAGAATCGCGCGGCGGATCATCCGCTTGGTCTGCTCGTCGAGATAGGCGAAATTATATGTCGGCGCGTTCATTCCGCAGCCTCCTGAAGAGCAACTGGCGTCTCGTTGGCATCGGCGAATTCCTTGCGCAGCTTGCGGAGCAAGCCAAGCTCGGACTGGAAGTCGACATAATGCGGCAGCTTCAGATGTTCGACGAAGCCGGTCGCCTGCACATTGTCGGAATGCGACATGACGAATTCCTCGTCCTGCGCCGGCGCCTTGACGTCCTCGCCGAGCTCGCGCGCGCGCAGCGCACGATCCACCAGCGCCATCGACATCACCTTGCGCTCGCTCTGGCCGAAGACGAGACCGTAGCCGCGAGTAAAGCAAGGCGCTTCGGTGTCCGAGCCCTTGAACTGGTTGACCATCTGGCATTCGGTCAGCGTGATCGACCCAAGCGGCACCGCGAAACCGACATCCTCGGCCATGAATTCGACCTCGACTTCGCCGAGGCGAATTTCGCCGGCGAACGGATGGCTGCGGCCATAGCCGCGCTGGGTGGAATAACCGAGCGCGAGAAGATAACCCTCATCACCCCGCGCCAGATTCTGGAGGCGCAGATCGCGATCCGCCGGGAAGCTCAACGCGTCGCGGGTGAGATCTCCGACCGGCTTCTCCGGATCTTCTGCGGGCGAGGCCTCGATCAAACCGTCACGACCGAGAATATCCATCACGCGCGGCATCACGCCCGGCTCTGCATTTATCGTGACCGGCTGTTCGGGTGAGGATTCGCCGGTCAGTTCGGGATCGAGCAGGCGATGCGTGTAGTCGAAGGTCGGGCCGAGAACCTGACCACCCGGCATGTCCTTGAAGGTCGAGGACACGCGGCGACGCACCTGCATCTGCGAGGTATCGACGGGCTCGCTCGATCCGAAGCGCGGTAGCGTCGCGCGGAAGGCACGTAGCAGGAAGATCGCCTCGATCATGTCGCCGCGCGCCTGCTTGATGGCCAGCGCCGCGAGCTCGCGGTCATAGAGCGAGCCTTCGGTCATCACGCGATCGACGGCGAGACCGAGCTGATTGGAAATCTGCGCCAGCGACACTTCCGGCACAGCACGATCACCCCGGCGCTCATGGGCCAGCAGACGATGCGCATTTTCGATGGCACGTTCACCACCCTTGACGGCAACATACATGCTCAGCCCTCCTTCGGGACGAGGCGCGTGGTGCGGGGCAACGCGACGATGGCTTCGCCAGACACCAGCACGAGATCGATACCACGCGGAAACAGTGAAGCATTCAGCGCAAGACGATCCAGCAAGTCCGGCACGCCGATCGCAGCACGCAGGATTGTGGCACCGTCGATACCGGGGCCACGCAATTCATAGGCCGGGCCTTCAGTCAGGCTCGCCACCTGCAGAATGATCGTGGTGGAGCGATCCGGATATTCGCCGGAGCCGAATGCAAACTGCTCGAAGGACGGCAGCGCCGCGGGATCCGCCACCACGGCAAAGGCGCATACCGCCGGATCTGCAATCACGGGCGCGCTGGTGTGAAACTTGATCCACTTGGCGACATCCATCGTCGCCGCCAACCTGCTATCGAGCCAGACCGGCGTATCCTGATCGAACAGCGTCAGCGCGATGGCGGCCGCGCCGCGCATCATCGGCGCGGGTACACCCGAAACAGCCTGAATGCGCTGCACGGTACCCGGACGCGCCATCGCATCCATCACCGAACGGAAGGTCGATTGCGCCGCAAGCACCTTGTCCGCGAAACCGGCCGGCATTTCCGCAACTGTCGTCATGATCAGCCCTCCCCGCGCACGAGCGTATAGAAATCGACTTTGGTCGCCGCCGTCTCTGCGGCTTTCCGCTTGACATCCGCAACGACACGCGCACGCAGCGGGGTCAGCACCTGGGCTTCGACAGCATCTGAAAATTTAGCGGTCTGGATGAGCGCATCGCAGAGCGCGATCAGGTGCGCTTTCGCACCGTCACGGCCGAGCGTGTAACCGAAGCCAACCTCGCCGCTTGCGAGCCGTACAGCGGCACGCGACACCGTCGCCTCGCCGAGATTGAATGGCGCGCCATCGCCGCCGATCCGGCCACGCAGCATCACCAGGCCGTTTTCCGGCTGACGCAATTGTTCATGGGCGGGAACAGCGACCGCATCGAGATATCCGGCGATATCCGCCGTGGCGCAGTGCCCAAGGACCCCCATTGCCTCACGGCGCCGGGTCTGCTGGTCGTTCAGGGAGGATGAAGTCATGTCACCGTCGCTCAACAAGTTGTATGGTTTACTAGACAACTTTATAGGCGGAGGCAATGACCGTTTCGTGACAGCGGCACGATTTTTCGCTAATGCGTGGTCGACATCATTCCGGGACCGATTTTGTGACCATTCAGGACAAGCCAACAGGCGTTGCATTGTGGCGGCACGTCGCCGACGGCATCGAGCGCGGCATCGCCGATGGCCGCTATGGCGCTGGCGAAAAGCTGCCCGGCGAGACCGAACTGGCTGACATCTACCGCGTCAATCGCCACACGGTGCGCCGCGCCCTCGCAACCCTGGCCGAACGCGGCCTGGTGCGCGCCGAGCGCGGCAGCGGCACCTATGTGGAATCTCCCAAGCTTGCATATCCCTTGCGGTCACGTACACGCTTCTCGGAAATTGCCGGTGCCGGCGGGCGCGAGCCGCAAGCGCAGTTGATCGGAGCCTGGGACGATGTGGCAACACGCGATCTCGCCAGGCAGCTTGGCCTCAAAGCCGGCGCTCCGCTGATCCGCATCGAGGCGTTGCGCCTCGCTGACAAGACGCCTATCTGCGTCGGCACCAACTGGCTCTCGGCCGAACGCTTTCCCGATTTCGGCAAGGTCTATGAGCGCGTGCGCTCGATGACCAAGGCGCTGGCGCATTACGGTATCAAGGACTATCGCCGCGCCTCGACGAGGGTCACCGCGGGGATCATCGATGCCACCGATGCGACACGGCTTGGTGTCGCACTCGGGCGTCCGATCTTGATTGTCGATTCCATCGATGTGGATGCCGACGGCACCCCGCTGAGCGCCACACATTCACGTTTCGTCGCCGAGCGCGTCGAATTCGTGGTCGATAGCGGCTCGCTCTAGTTAGAACGGATCGGTGCCAAGACCCGGCACATCCGCCGGACGCGGCCCCGGCGCCGGCCACAGGAAACGGCGATCCTTCTCGGCAATGGCCACATCGTTGATGCTTGCCTCGCGGCGACGCATCAGGCCGGCCTCATCAAATTCCCACTGCTCATTGCCATAGGAGCGATGCCAGTTGCCGGCGTCGTCGTGCCATTCATATTGAAAGCGCACGGCAATGTGATTGCCGTCGAATGCCCACAGATCCTTGATCAGCCGGTATTCGTGCTCCTTCGCCCATTTACGAGTGAGGAATTCGACGATCGCCGGGCGCCCCTGAAAGAACTCGCCGCGATTGCGCCAGGTCGAATCCTCGGTATAGGCGAGCGACACTTTCACCGGATCGCGTGAATTCCACGCGTCTTCGGCCATGCGGGCCTTCTGGGCGGCGGTTTCTCGGGTGAAGGGCGGAAACGGTGGACGCGACATGGGACCCTCGGCTTTGCGATGTGCCGGGGATTGTAGCCTTGCCGCATGTGGAGTCGATGCCGTTTCGCCTATCGCACGATTGTTAAATCTGATCGGCCTTCATGGCGATCCGGAGCGCTTTCGGGATCGGCTTGGCGCGGCCGCCGGACACGAAAGCCACCTTTACCTTGGCTTCGAGCAACAACTCATCGCCGCGCCGCACTTCCTGATGCAACGTGATCGAGGCACCCTTCACATCGAGCGGCCGCGTCACGATCTCCAGCAGATCGTCCATCCGCGACGGCTTGAGGAACTCAAGCTGCATCGAACGCACCACGAACGCAAAACCCGGCGCTTCGCTTTCGGCCTCGGCAAACAGCGCGCGCTGATCGGCGCCGAGCAGCCGCAGATAGTTCGTGCGACCGCGCTCCATGAAGCGCAGGTAGTTGGCGTGATAGACGATGCCGGAAAAATCCGTGTCTTCGTAATAGACGCGCACCTGCATGCGATGCAAGCCGTCGGCGATGGCGCCGTCAAGATGGGAGGTCGTCGAGACTGTCATTGCGAAAAACCGTGAGATGCGAGCGGCAACACGTGATCGCGCGTCAAAGGTGCCAAAACGATGGCCTCCGGTGCAGCCGGATCAATCCAGAGCGCTTCGGCAATCTCGGCCTGCGGCATGATCGCGCCATCGACCTTCACCGCATAGACACTCGCCTGCACCTGCCATCCCGGTTCATTGGCGGCAATACTGTTGAACTGCCCAAGCGCTTGCGCGGAGCCTGGCACCATCCGGCAACCGAGCTCCTCGCTAATCTCGCGTTCCAGCGCGGCCAGATCGTCTTCGCCAGCGTCACGCTTGCCGCCCGGCTGCATGAAGGCCTCGGTGCCGCGCTTGCGCACTACCAGCATGCGCCCGTTATCGTCGCGGATCAGCGCGGCTACCACGCCGATAATCTTATCGGTCATCGCGCTACTCCTCTTCGCCAAACAACCCGATCTGACTCGCATCGCGTTTCGGCTCCTGCAGTCCCAGGTGCTTGAACGCATGCGAGGTCAGCAGCCGGCCGCGCGGAGTGCGCTGCAGATAGCCGCACTGGATCAGATAGGGCTCGATGATGTCCTCGATGGCGTCGCGCGGCTCGGACAGAGCGGCCGCCATGGTTTCGACGCCGACCGGGCCGCCGGCATAGTTCATGGCGATGGTGGTGAGATAGCGGCGATCCATCGCATCGAGACCCGCACTGTCGACTTCCAATGCGGAGAGCGCATGGTCGGCGATCTTGCGATTGATCGCGGCGGCATCGGCCGCCGAGGCGAAGTCGCGCACGCGGCGCAAGAGACGCCCGGCAATACGCGGCGTGCCGCGGGCGCGGCGCGCGATCTCGTTGGCGCCCTCCGGCGTCATGCCGATCTCCAGCACGCGCGCACCGCGGGTGACGATCTTTTCGAGTTCTTCAATCGTGTAGAAGTTCAGCCGCAGCGGAATGCCGAAACGATCGCGCAGCGGATTGGTGAGCAGGCCCGCGCGTGTAGTCGCGCCAACCAGGGTGAATTTCGACAATTCGATCTTCACCGAACGTGCGGCAGGACCTTCGCCGATGATGAGGTCAAGTTGGAAATCCTCCATCGCCGGATAGAGCACTTCTTCCACGGCAGGGCTGAGGCGATGGATCTCGTCGATGAACAGAACGTCGCGCTCTTCGAGATTGGTGAGCAGCGCCGCGAGGTCGCCTGCCTTCGCAATCACGGGGCCGGATGTCGCGCGAAATCCAACGCCGAGCTCGCGCGCGACGATCTGCGCCAGCGTGGTCTTGCCAAGGCCCGGCGGGCCGACGAACAGCGTGTGATCCAGCGCCTCACCGCGCTTGCGAGCGGCATCGATGAAGATCTGCAAATTCGCGCGCGCCTGCGCCTGGCCGACGAAATCGGAGAGCGACTGCGGGCGCAGCGCGGTGTCGCCGACATCGTCGGAACGGCGTTCAGGCGTAATCATGCGATCGGGTGGCGTATTCATGATGCGACGTTACCACGGTGCAACGGCCGCGCGAACCACCAGCACAGGCTGGCTGGAATCACGGCAATACAAGCGAGCAATACCGAGAGCGACAGCGCCTGTGTGAACGATCGAACGCCGGGCAAAATCACCGCCGACGATTCCGAGGGTTGAACGAACATTCCAAAACCGATGAAACCGGCAATGCCGACAGCCGCAGCGAGCCACGCCATCCAGATCGCGTTTTGCCCGGCATAGACAGCCGACAGCGCGAAGACGACGCCGGCACCAAGCGACGGCAGCAGCGCCGCCAATGCAGCAACGAATGCCAACAGCCACAGTGCAATTGAGAGAAGCGATCTGAAACCATCGAGATCGGCGATAGAGAAGATCAGTTGCAGGATGGACGCCCCCAGACCGACGACGAGCAACGACACGAGCGCAGCCACGGACAGCGAACCGACAATACCGAAGATCATGACAATGCCGATCACGCGGGCGATCCTGGCAAGGCTCACTTCGCCAATTCCTTCAGCCCGAGCTTGATGAGTTGCGCCGTTTCCGCACCCTCGCCTGCGCTGCGCGACGCTGATGCGACGGCAGCCGCAGCCTGTGGCTGGCCATAGCCGAGATTGACCAGCGCCGAGATCGCATCAGTGACCGGGCGCGGTGCATTTCTGTCGTCGATCGAACCGGCGAGTTGCGCGACCACCGGATCGACCGATGCGAAGGCCGGCGCCTTGTCCTTCAATTCGCTGACAATGCGCTCGGCGACTTTCGGACCGACACCCGGCGTGCGCGCCACGGCCGTCTTGTCGCGCAGCGCGATGGCATTGGCGAGGTCAGCCGGCGGCAGCGTGCTGAGCACTGCAAGCGCGACCTTGGCGCCGACGCCCTGCACGGTCTGCAGCAGACGGAACCATTCGCGCTCCAAGTCGCTGCGGAATCCGAACAGCTTGATCTGGTCTTCGCGGACATAGGTTTCGATGGAGAGCACCGCAGCCTCACCCGCTTGCGGCAATGCCTGCAACGTACGTGCGGAACAATGCACCTGATAGCCGACGCCCTGTACGTCGAGGATCACGTAGTCCTCGCCGTAGCTGTCGATCAGACCTTTGAGCTTGCCGATCACGCCAATACTCCAACCAACATACGCGTCCGACGCCGCTGTTCATCGTCCCCTCCCCCCTTGCGGGGGAGGGTGGCGCGCAGCGCCGGGAGAGGGGTTAGCCACAAGCGAAGTCGCCCGCAGCTCCCCCCCTCCCCGGCCCTCCCCCGCAAGGGGGGAGGGAGCTGACAGTGTGTGTTGATAGTCACGCGCCGACGACCTTGAGACGCAGCATCGTGCTCTGGCGATGATGTGCATGGGTGATGGCGATGGCGAGCGCATCGGCCGCGTCGGCGGATTTCGGCTCAGCCTTCGGCAACAGGATTTTCAGCATCACCTGGATCTGGTTCTTGTCGGCATGACCGGCACCGACCACCGTCTTCTTCACCTGATTAGGCGCATATTCTGCGACTGCGATGCCAAACATCGCCGGCGTCATCATCGCAATGCCGCGCGCCTGACCAAGCTTCAGCGTGGCAACACCGTCCTTGTTGACGAAGGTCTGCTCGACAGCAGCCTCGGCCGGCTGGAAATCGCCGAGGATCTTGGCGAGCCCTTCATGAATGCCCAGCAGCCGGCTCGCGAGCGGCAGAGTGTCCGGCGGCTCCACCGAGCCGCAGCCGATATAGGTCAGCCTGTTGCCGTCGATCTCGATGACGCCCCAGCCGGTGCGGCGCAGGCCCGGATCGATGCCGATGACGCGGACAGGTGGGCGAATCGCGGGGTGTGTCATCCCACAGGAATAACGCCGGTCGGAACGGAACGAAATAGAAACGCGCGCCCGTCCCAAGGGAAAGAGAGGGAAGCTGAGCTCCTGCTCAGCCGCCCATCTTGGCCATCAAGGCATCCGACACTTCGAAATTGGCATAAACGTTCTGCACGTCGTCATGCTCGTTCAGGAGGTCCATCAGCTTGATCAGTTTCTCGCCGGTCTCGTCATCGACCGAGAGTGTGTTCTGCGGCTTCCAGATCACCGCGGCCTTGCGGGCCTCGCCGAACTTGGCTTCCAGTCCCCTTGCCACCTCGCGAAAGGTTTCCTGCGAGGCGTAGACTTCATGGCCGCCTTCGCCAGACACCACATCATCGGCGCCGGCCTCGATGGCGGCTTCCAGCATCTCGTCGGCGGAGGCCTTTTCGGCGTCATACTCGATAATGCCGACGTGATCGAACATGAAGGACACCGAGCCGGTTTCCCCCATATTGCCGCCGGATTTGGTGAAATAGGAACGGATGTCGGAGGCAGCGCGATTGCGGTTGTCGGTCAGCGCCTCGACGATGACAGCAACGCCGCCGGGGCCATAGCCCTCGTAGCGGATTTCATCGTAATTCTCGCCTTCGGTCCCGATCGCCTTCTTGATGGCGCGCTCGATATTGTCACGCGGCATATTCTCCTGACGCGCGGCGATCACGGCAGCGCGCAGCCGGGCGTTCATCGCCGGATCCGGCGTCCCCATCTTGGCAGCTACGGTGATTTCGCGCGCCAACTTGCTGAACAGCTTGGACTTCTGGGCATCCTGCCGGCCCTTGCGGTGCATGATGTTCTTGAATTGGGAATGTCCGGCCATGCGGTCTCTCTTGAATCGTCAGGTGTCTTTAGGGGCTGCGGCGCGGGGTTATAGGCCGCAAAGCCTGCAAAATCAAAAGTATGCGTCGAAATCTCGCAGGCCAAAACCGGCGCTGCTGCAATCCTTAACACTCACTTCACCTTCGGGTGTAAGGATACCCGCATAGATTGTACCCCCGCGAGATTTGATTATGGCATTTGGACTGTTCCGCAAGCGGCAGCCCGATCAGGCTGCGCAGGTACCTCCGCCCGAAAAGATCGTGGCAGCAGAGGTTTCGACGACCTCGGAAGCAGATTCTGCAAGCGACATCCTGGAGTTGCTGGAACTCGAACTGGGCGCGCTTATCCGCCAGCTCGAGCGCGCGGCAACTTCGGTGGCCGGCGGCGCCGAATCGACCGCGACGACCCTCTCCGCCATCCGCGCCCGCACCGATGTCCTGGCCGACCGCAGCAGCGCCGCGCAATCCACCGCCACCACCTTTGCGCAGGCTGCCGACAAGTTCACCCATTCGGCCGAGGGCATCGGCGCGCAGGTGCGCGATGCCTCTAGGCTCGCGGATGAGGCCGGCGCCGCCGCTCATGAAGCCAGCGCCAATGTGGACCGGCTGCGCGACTCCTCTGCCGCGATCAGCAACGTCCTCGACCTGATCGCGCAGATCGCCCGGCAGACGACAATGCTGGCGCTGAACGCGACTATCGAGGCGGCACGTGCCGGCGCCGCAGGCCGCGGCTTCTCGGTGGTCGCTACCGAGGTCAAGGCGCTCGCAGTGCAGACGGAGAACGCTACCGAAGAGATCAAGAAGAAGATCGACACCCTGCAGCGCGACGCAGCGAGTTCGGTCGACGCGGTGCATCGCATCTCCACAGCCATCGACGCGATCCGCCCGGTCTTTGCCAATGTCAACGGCGCGGTCGCCGAGCAGAACGCAACAACCAGCGAGATGTCGCATAACGCAGCCACAGCCTCGCAATTCATCGTCTCGGTCGGCGACAGCGCCGCGGAAATCGATAGCGCAGCAAAGGAAGCGGCCGCCCATGGCGAACATGTCGCGCTGGCCGGTCAGGCCGTGACGATGTTTGCCTCGCGGCTGAAGTCGCGTTGCGCAGTGCTGCTTAAACAAAGCGAGCGCGAAGACGAGCGACGACGCGAAAAGCTGCCATGTCACCTCAATGTCGATCTTCAGACGCGCACCGGCCAGATCAGCGCGCCGGTCTATGAAATCTCGATGGACGGCATCCTGATCGGCGGACCAGACGCGAACCGGCTTCCATTGCACGACATCGTTGCTGCCGAACTGAGCGAGGTCGGCCCCTGCCGCCTGCGCATTGCCGAACATTCCCCCGCGGGGGCACAGGCACTGTTCGTCGCGCCCGACAACCATCTCATCAGCCGGATCGAAGACCGGCTATGGGCAATTCATGACGAAAACACCGAATTCGTTACCCGCGCCATTGATGCCGGCGCGGTGCTCAACAAGATCTTTGCCGACGGTATTGCATCCGGTGCTATCAGCATCGACGACATGTTCGATGACAACTACGTCGAGATCCCCGGCTCCAATCCGGTACAATACCGGACCAAGATTCTCGGCTGGGCCGACCGCGCGCTGCCGGAATTCCAGGATGCCTTTCTGGCAAAAGACTCCCGCATGGCGTTCTGCGCCATGATCGACCGCAACGGCTATCTGCCGGTGCATAACAGCATCTATTCCAAGCCGCAGCGCCCCGGCGACGTCGCCTGGAACACTGCCAACAGCCGCAACCGCCGCATCTTCAACGATCCGGCTGGATTGGCCGCCGGTCGCAACACCCGCTCCTATCTGATCCAGAGCTATGCTCGCGACATGGGCAATGGCCAGACCGTGATGATGCGCGAGATCGACGTGCCTGTGCGCATACAGGGACGCCATTGGGGCGGCTTCCGTACGGCGTACAAATTATGATTTGAGTTTGCACACGGCGCTGCGCTGTCACCTGAGACCTGGCGCAGCGCCGCATATTCCGTCTGTGAGCGGGCTAGCGGCCAAAACTGCCAAGCCCTCCTAGCCGCCGCTCGTTCGGCCTTCCGCATTGTCATCTCCGCCGTATGAACCGCCGCCATATCCGTATGGCGCGCCGTATCCATATGAACCGGGGCCGGCACCAAATCCGGGATAGACCATGACGGGGGCGCTTCCTTCATACCGGGCGTGAGAGGACATGATCCGTCGATGCTTGCTGGCAGCGCTATGCCCGTCTTTGGCCTGCGCGGTCCAGCTCGTAGTGCTGGCGATCAGTAAAGCGGCGCCCAACTCAATGAGCCCCGCGACCTCAGATGCGCACGCTTGGCCCTCAAGGCAGCGCCAATCACGCGTAGTTGAATTTCAGCTTGCGGTATCCCGTCCTGCATCGACACAGCAGCGACGAGACCCGTCGGGGGCCATTCTCACCGCTCGCCATAAAGTTGGGAGGCAGTGTCACACCGCTGACATTTGCATCGGTCCATAACCGTGGACCCATTCGATACCAGCGGAGCAGCCATGACCGAACATTCCCTCGACGACGCGCAAGCGATTCACGACCGCATTCGCGCAGAAATGCTGGACGGCTTCGACGAAGAACTCGAGCTCGAGATCGATGACGATCATCTCGACGCCCTGACCAACGAAATGTCCGACCACAGCCCGGCGGAGACCATCGAGCGACGCCTCTATTTCAAGGAACTATTCCGCCTGCAGGGTGAATTGGTGAAGCTGCAGAGCTGGGTGCAGCAGAACAAGCTCAAGGTCGTGGTGATCTTCGAGGGTCGCGATTCCGCTGGCAAGGGTGGCGTGATCAAGCGGATCACCCAACGGCTCAATCCGCGCGTCTGCCGCGTTGCCGCCCTCCCCGCACCGAATGAGCGCGAACGCACCCAGTGGTACTTCCAGCGTTACGTCTCGCACCTGCCTGCCGGCGGCGAGATCGTGCTGTTCGATCGCAGCTGGTACAATCGCGCCGGCGTCGAGCGCGTAATGGGTTTCTGCACCGAGGACGATGTACAGGAGTTCTTTCGCTCGGTGCCGGAATTCGAACGCATGCTGGTGCGCTCCGGCATCATTCTGATCAAATACTGGTTCTCGATCACCGACGAAGCGCAGCACCTGCGCTTCTCGATGCGCATCGCCGACCCGCTGAAGCAGTGGAAGCTCAGCCCGATGGACGTTGAGGCGCGCACCCGCTGGGAGCAATACACCAAGGCCAAGGAAGCGATGCTCGAACATACGCATATTCCGGAAGCCCCGTGGCATGTGGTGCAGGCCGTCGACAAGAAGAAGGCACGCCTGAACTGCATCGCGCACCTGCTCGAACAGATCCGCTATCAGGATGTCGAACATCCGCCGGTGATCCTGCCCGCGCGCGTCCGCAATCCCGACTATCACCGCACGCCGGTACCAGCCGAGATGTATGTGCCCGAAAAATACTGAGCATCTCGGCGGCAGGCGGCCCTTGGATGGCGGCCTGCCGACGGGCAACGTTGTGCCTTGAACAAAACGCCTCCGTTTTGAATAAAACGCCTGTACGCCCGTAATCGCACGCTCGCGAACGTTGCGTCATTGCCTGCAGTTGCAGCCCAATGCTGAAACACCACGCCCGCATCACATAGTTGCGATATTCCTTCTATTGAAATGATGATCGCAAGCTTATACTCATTCCAAACGACCTTCTGACGGGCGTTGTGGACGCTTCCGTCGCAGTGGGTGTTGGTCGATGGGGGCACCATGGCGACAAATCTCACGATCAATGGCGAACAGAAGACGTTCGACGCACCGGACGACATGCCCCTGCTCTGGGTGCTGCGCGACATTCTCGGCATGACCGGCACGAAATTTGGCTGCGGCGTCGCGCTTTGCGGTGCGTGTACCGTGCATGTGGATGGCAAGGCTGTGCGCTCCTGCCTGCTGCCGATCAGCGCGGTGAGCGGGCGAGCGATCACCACCATCGAAGGCGTCGGCGCCACGCCAGTCGGCGCCAAGGTGCAGAAGGCCTGGCTCGATCTCGAAGTCATTCAATGCGGCTACTGCCAATCCGGACAGATCATGTCGGCGGCGGCGCTCCTCGCTTCTACGCCGACCCCCGACGATTCTGACATTGATGCCGCCATGGCCGGAAATATTTGTCGCTGCGGCACCTATGTCCGGGTGCGTGAAGCCATCAAACATGCTGCCTCCGAACGGCAAACCTAGGAGTCGGCTATGAAACTTGCAAACAACATGCTTGTTGCGGCCGGTCCTGCAAACAAGCCTTCCGGCCTGTCACGGCGCAATCTGCTCGCTGGCGCCTTCGCCGGCGGCTTTATGCTCGCTTTCCATCTTCCGGTACGCGCGGCCAATGAGCCGACGCAGCCTGCCGATACGACGGAGGGTAAATTCGCGCCCAACGCGTTCATCCGGATCGACACCAGCGGCAAGACCACTCTGGTGATGCCGCAAGTCGAGATGGGGCAAGGCATCTATACGGCCATCGCCATGATCCTCGCTGAAGAGCTCGACGCAGATTATGCGCAGATCACGCTGCAGCATGCGCCGCCCAGCGACAAACTCTACGGAAATCCAATTTTCATCATCCAGGCGACCGGCGGATCGACTTCGGTGCGCGCATTCTGGAAGCCGCTGCGCAATGCCGGCGCAACCGCGCGTGCCATGCTTGTGCAAGCCGCAGCTGAACAGTGGCAAGTTGAACCCGCGAGCTGCACGGCGTCGAACGGGCAAGTGATGCATGCGGCCAGCGGGCGTAAACTGTCCTATGGCGAGTTGTGCGACGCCGCCAGCAAACTCACACCTCCAAAGGACGTCGCGCTCAAGGACCCGAAAGACTTCTCGGTGATCGGCAAGCCGCTGAAGCGCTTCGACACGCCGGACAAGGTCAACGGCAAGACGATCTATGGCATCGACGCGATGTTGCCTGGCATGACATTCGCTACGCTGGCGCAATGCCCGGTGTTCGGCGGCAAGGTTGCCAAGGTCGATGACCGCGCGGCGAAGAAGATTCCGGGCGTGCGGCAGATCGTGGTGCTCGACGACCTCGTGGCCGTGGTTGGCGATCACATGTGGGCCGCCAAGTCCGGGCTCGAAGCGCTCGACATCACCTGGGACGAAGGCCCCAACGCGAAGATCAGTTCGAAGGACATCTGGGCGCATTTGCGCGCCGCCAGCGAGACGGACGGCGTGATCGCCAAATCCGTCGGCGACATTGCCAAGGGTCTCGCCACCGGCGAACGGATCGACGCGTCCTACGAAATGCCGTTCCTGGCCCACGCGACCATGGAGCCCTTGAATTGCACAGTGCACTTCAAGGGAGATTCCTGCGAGGTCTGGACTGGCACGCAGATCATGTCGCGGGTGCAGTCCGAGGCTGCCAAGGCCGCTGGCTTGCCGGTCGACAAGGTGACGGTCAACCAGCACATGATCGGCGGTGGCTTCGGCCGCAGGCTTGAGCCTGACATGGTGGTGGCGGCGGTGCGCATCGCCAAACAGGTCAATGGACCGGTCAAGGTGGTGTGGACGCGCGAGGAGGACATTCAGCACGACATCTATCGCCCGGTCTATCGTGACAACATCTCGGCGACGCTGTCGGGCGGCAAAGTGGTCGGCTTCAAGTACAAGATCGCCGGCGCGGCCATTCTCGCGCGCTGGCTGCCGCCAGCGTTCCAGAAGGGCATCGACATCGACGCCATCGATAGCGCCGCCGACACGCCCTACGACTTCCCGCATTTCCAATGCGAATATATCCGCGTCGAACCGCCGGCGGTGCCGACCGGCTTCTGGCGCGGCGTCGGCCCGAACAATAACGTGTTCGCGATCGAGAGCTTCATGGATGAGCTCGCTCGCAAGGCCGGCAAGGATCCCGTCGTGTTCCGGCGTGAATTGCTCGGCAAGGCGCCGCGGATGCTGGCGGCGCTCAATCTCGCGGCGGAGAAGGCCAACTGGGGTCAGCCGCTGCCAGCGCGCGTCGGACGCGGCGTGAGCATCCAGCCCACCTTCGATACCTCGATCGCGACCGTGGTCGAAGCCGAGATCGATTCACAGGGTGAAATTCGTCTGCGTCAGGTCAATGTGGCGGTCGACACCGGCATCGCCGTCAACCCTGACACCATCGTGGCGCAGATCGAAGGCGGCATCGTGTTCGGCCTCACCGCCGCGCTCTATGGCGATATCACCATCGAGAAGGGACGCGTGCAGCAATCCAATTTCCACGACTACCGCATGCTTCGGATCGACCAGATGCCGAAAATCAATGTCCACCTCATCAAGAGCGTTGAAGCGCCCGGCGGCATCGGCGAGTGCGGCGTGATCGGCGGTCCGCCGGCACTGCGCAATGCGATCTATGCCGCGACTGGCGTTGCGCTGCGGAGGATGCCGATCGACCGCGATGCGATCGCCGAGAGGAAGAAGTCATGACGCCCGCCGCACGCCGCATTCTCGGCAGCGTCATCCTGATCGGTGTTGTCGGTGCCGCTGGCGCTGCGCTCTATGTGCGGGGCCCCGGACCGATGGCTTTCTCGGGCGGGCCGAAGGTGGCGCTAGCCGACTACAAGGGCCCCAATCCCACCGGCGTTCCCGCCAACATGACCAACGCCAGCCCGATCGCGCGCGGTGAATATCTCGCGCGTGCGGCGGATTGCATGGTCTGCCACACTGCGCCCGGCGGCAAAGAATATGCCGGCGGCTTCGCATTCAAACTTCCGTTCGGTACACTTTACTCGACCAACATCACGCCGGACAAAGAAACAGGCATCGGCAACTACACCGATCAGCAGTTTCTCGACGCCGTTCGAAGCGGCAAACGCCACGACGGCGCCCGGCTCTATCCGGCGATGCCCTATACGTCCTACACCTACATGACCGATGCGGACACGCTCGCGGTCAAAGCCTATCTGTTCAGCCTCGCACCGGTACGCGCAGCACCGCCCGAGAATACGCTGGCCTTTCCGTTCAATCAGCGCTGGGCAATGACCTTCTGGTCGGCATTGTTCAATCCCGATACGCGCTTCGAACCCGATACGTCGCAAAGCCCGGAATGGAACAGGGGCGCCTATCTCGTCGAGGCGCTGGCGCATTGCGGCGAATGCCATACGCCGCGCAATCTCGGCTTCGCGCTCGACAACCGCAAGAAATTCGCTGGCGCCCTGACCGCCGGGTGGCGGGCCTTCAATATCACCTCGGACAAGACGACAGGTCTTGGTAGCTGGAGCGACGACGATGTCGTGTCCTATCTGTCGATCGGACACGCCAAGGGTCACGGCACCGCGTCGGGCCCGATGGGCGAAGCCGTGGACCACAGTTTCAGCAAGATGGCGCCGACGGATATCAAGGCGATGGTCGCATTCCTGCGCACCGTGCCGGCGGTGCCCTCGCCTGATCTGCCCGCCAAACTCGCGGCACCCGCACCGCCTTCGCACAGGGATGGCATGACGGCGAACGCGCTTGGCAAGACAGTCTTCCAGGGCGCCTGCGTGAGCTGCCATGGCTGGACCGGCGAGAGCGCACTCTCGCCCATGGCCACGCTGACCGGCGCGTGGGCTGTTAACGATCCCGCCGCGACGAACGTGGCCCAGATCGTGATCTCCGGCACCAAGCGGCATACGCCGCAAGGCGCACTGTCGATGCCGGCTTTCGGCAAGAGCCATTCAGATATGGAGATTGCGGCCGTCGCCAACTATGTAACGGCGCGCTTCGGCAGCAAGGGATCCCAGATCACGGCAAGCGACGTCGCGGAGCTACGCAAGCAGACGGAGCAGTAGGCCGAACTAGTTCAGCCAGAACTCAGGCACGGCCTGCGATAGTCGGCCACCGAGCCGCACCGGCGCGATGCGCGAGGCAAGCCCTGTCTTGTCGTCGGTCTCGACTGCAACGCCCGACAAGGTCGCGGGGCCGAAGGCGGGCTCGAAACGGCCGGAGGGAATGCCAGTCGTAAAGCGCCTGACCGGCTCTTCCTTCTGCATACCGATCACGGAATCATAGTCGCCGGTCATGCCTGCATCGGTCATGTAGGCGGTGCCGCCTGCGAGGATTTGATGATCAGCGGTCGGCACATGCGTATGCGTGCCAACGACGAGACTCACGCGGCCATCGCAGAAGTAACCCATGCCCTGCTTTTCGCTCGAGGCTTCGCCGTGGAAATCCACCACGATGGCATCAGCGGCTTCGACCAGCGGACAGGCATCGATCTCCTTGCCGACCGCGCTGAACGGATCGTTGAGCGGCTCCATGAAGACGCGGCCCATGGCGTTGATCACCAGCGCACGCGCACCGTTCTTGGCATCGATCAGCGCGGCGCCGCGGCCCGGCGTGTGGCGTGGGAAGTTCAGCGGGCGGATCAGGCGCGGCGCGCGCTCGATGAACACCAGCGCCTCTTTCTGATTCCAGGCGTGATTGCCGAGCGTCACTGCATCGGCGCCGGCGTCGACAAGATCATTGTAGATCGTCTCGGTGATACCAAAGCCGCCGGCAGCGTTCTCGCCATTAATGATGACGAGATCGAGCTTCCAGTCGCGGATCAGGCCCGGCAGTTTTTCGAGGATCACCACGCGGCCGGTTTTGCCGACCACGTCGCCGATGAAGAGAATACGCAAGTCAGATGCTCCGAAAATCGATCGTCCGGGTCTCGGTTAGCACATAATCCAGCGCCACGTCGTGCGGTTGCATGGGGATAGTCTCGATTTCCTGGGTGTCGAAGGCCACGCCCACGGAGATAAATGGCTTGATGGCATGCAGTTGCGCGAAGGTGCGATCGTAATGCCCTGCGCCATAGCCAATGCGGTGGCCAGCGCGGTCGAAGGCCGCGAGTGGTACCAGCAGGACATCGGGGGTCAGTGACGGCGCTTCCGGTGCTGGTTCCGGAATGCCTAGTGAACCACGCACCAGCGCATCGTTCGGGCTCCAGATCCGGAACATCAGGGGCTCATCGCGGGCGATGATCACCGGGAGCGCCAGTCGCGCCCCTTTGGCGGCGGCGAGATGCTGCATCAACGGGATCGGATCGATTTCGCTGCGAATGGGAGAATAGCCAGCAACGATACTCCCGGCCTTAATCGGGAAAGGCAGCCCCCGCCTTGCGATCGCCTGCGCGGCCGCCGACCGCTCGGCCTCGCTCAGCGCCGTTCGGCGCGCCAGCGCGGCGATGCGGAGTTCAATCTTTGTCGGAGTGGGCGGCGTATCGGACATGCCGCACGATATGCTGTCCGAAGAGCCTGCGGAAGCGCAGGACCGGTCTTCGCCATCACCTTTGGCAAAGCGAGGTTAAGATGCGCGGCAAATGCCACCTAGAGGGCTGCAGCCATCAAGCAAGTGAAAGCGCGAAGCCGCGATGGCCGTTGAAGCACTCGATCCCGGAGCACCTACGAAAGTAGGTGGGCACCATGTGACCAGGTCCACGGACCTGGTCAGGGACAGTTCCCTGAAGGATCGATAAGGCCCCGGGGATATATGGCTCCTGACGCGCGACGCAGCCTCGCCTGCGTAATGTAGGGGTTATGAGACGGATGCGCCAGTGCCCGTTAGGACCGAAGCCTGCCTTATCCAATAGCAACGCCGCCGCCGATGGTGCGGTTGAGCACCTGCGTGGTCTTCTCGATCCGCTCGGCCGCCGCATTCAGCGCCGCAGCCACTGCCGTCTGCGTGGCACGTGCACGGTCCGCAGCGACAACGCGCACATCGCGCAACGCGGCCAGTTCTTCCTGCAGGGCACGAATCTGCTGATTGGCATCGACCAGTTCGTCGGCAATGGTCAGCGCCGCCATCACCGTCAGCCGCGCATCGCCGATCTCACCAAATTTGCCGCGCAGGTTTTCGACACGGGATTCAAGACTTTCCGCCAGCCGCAGCAGGCGGGTTTCTTGCCCCTCCTCGCAGGCCATGCGGTACTGCCGGCCATTGATGGTGACGTTGACGTGGCTCATCTCGCTTTACTCATGCGCGTTGTCCGTCGCCAGCACCGCGCGAATGGTGCCGATGGCGGTATCGAGCTTGTCGGCGATCTCGCGATTGGCGCGTTCCAGCCGGCGCGATTTCACCAGCGTGCCGTCGAGTTCGTCCGCGAGCCGGGACCGGTCGGCTCCAAGCGCCTGAATACGGGTGGCCAACTCATCCTCGTCGCGATCCGCCTCACGGCGGCGCTCGACCGCGCTTTCCAGAGCATCCAGCGCCGCCATCAACCGCCGCGTGGCGGCGTCGATCTCGGCTGCACCGCCATTGGCGGGTTCAGAAGCTGTGAGATGGGCGGGACGTTCGATCATACTGGATTACGCGGGACCTTGGGTTTGATGCGACCGGAGCTCAAAAACCACGGCTCCGCAAGCCTTTAGGCCCCGAATCTTAGGTTGCAAGCGAGCCGGACGCAACGCCGCTTAAAAGCTATGCACCGCAAAGCCGACAAAAACCGCCGGTATATATCCACAGACCAGAACTGTCCGGGAGACCTTGGACTCCCAAGAACCCAGATGCTATCCACCAATTTCTCCAAAGCGATCCCAACATCTCGCTGCAGACCGCCCCTCTCGCGGACGCAAAATATTCCATTCCTTTCAATTTAGACGGAAACCGACATGGCGCAGGTTGATCACTCGAAAATGGCCAATGCGATTCGTGCCCTCGCCATGGACGGCGTGGAAAAGGCCAAATCCGGTCACCCTGGGCTGCCGATGGGCGCCGCCGACATCGCAACCGTGCTGTTTACGCAGTTCCTCAAATTTGACGCTGCCGATCCGAAGTGGCCGGATCGCGACCGCTTCATCCTCTCGGCCGGTCACGGCTCGATGCTGCTCTATGCCCTGCTCTATCTGACGGGCAACAAGGAGATGACGCTCGACCAGCTGAAGAACTTCCGCCAGCTGCATTCCAAAACTCCGGGTCATCCGGAGAATTTCCACACCTCGGGTGTCGAAACCACCACAGGCCCGCTCGGTCAGGGCGTCGCCACCTCCGTTGGCTTCGCACTTGCCGAGCGCATGCTGGCTGCCGAATACGGCGATATCGTTGATCACTACACTTACGTGCTGTGCTCCGATGGTGACCTGATGGAAGGTGTCAGCCATGAAGCGCTGGCCATGGCCGGTCATCTCAAGCTGTCGAAGCTGATCTTCCTCTACGACGACAATGGCATCTCCATCGACGGTCCGCTGTCGCTTGCCGACAGCGTCGATCAGGTCGCACGCTTCAAGGCCCATGGCTGGAACGCGGTGCATGTCGATGGCCACGATCAGGCCGCCATCGCCGCTGCGATCAAGCAAGCGCAGTCGTCCGACCGCCCATCGATGATCGCCTGCAAGACCAAGATCGGCTTTGGCGCACCAACGCGCGCCGGCACCTCGAAGGCTCATGGCGAGCCGCTGGGCGCCGAAGAGCTCGCAGGCGCCAAGAAGGCGCTGGACTGGAACTACGGACCGTTTGAAGTGCCGGATGACATCCTGCAGGCCTGGCGCAATGTCGGCAAGCAGGGCGCGTCCGCCCATGCTGACTGGACCAAGCGCTTCGAGGCCCTGCCGGAAGACAAGCGCAGCGAATTCACCCGTCGCAACGATCACGTTCGGCCGATCGCAATCGCAGATGCGATCCAGACGTTGAAGAAGAAGCTGGTCGCCGAGCCGCAGACCGTCGCGACCCGCAAGGCAAGCGAATTCGCGCTCGAAGCGCTGGTGCAGGTCGTGCCGGAAATGGTGATCGGCTCCGCGGATCTCACGCCGTCGAACAACACCCGCACCAAGCACGCCATTGAGGTGAAGCCCGGCGATTTCAAGGGCCGCTACATTCACTACGGCATCCGCGAGATGGGCATGGCCGCGGCCATGAACGGCATCGCACTGCATGGCGGCTTCATCCCGGCCGGCGCGACCTTCATGTGCTTCACCGACTATGCGCGTCCGGCGATGCGCATCTCGGCGCTGGCGCAGATCCCTGTCATCTATATCATGACCCACGACTCGATCGGCCTCGGCGAAGACGGCCCGACCCATCAGCCGGTGGAACATCTGGCCGCGATGCGCGCGATGCCGAACATGCGTGTATTCCGCCCTGCCGATACGGTCGAGACCGCCGAATGCTGGCAGCTCGCCATGGCGAAGACCAACGGCCCGACCATGCTGGCCCTGTCGCGCCAGAACCTGACGCCGGTGCGCACCACGCATCATGACGACAATCTCTGCGCCACCGGTGGCTATGAGTTGATCGCAGCCAAGGGCAAGGCCGCTGTGTCGATCTTCGCTTCGGGTTCGGAAGTCGAGATCGCAGTCGCAGCGCAGAAGCAACTGGCCGACAAGGGCATCGCGACGCGGGTCGTATCGGTCCCCTCGCTTGAATTGTTGCTGGAGCAGCCTGAGGAGCGCCAGAAGGCCATCATCGGCGACGCGCCGATCAAGATTGCCGTCGAAGCCGCGGTCCGTTTCGGCTGGGATGCCGTGATCGGACACGATGGCACCTTCATCGGCATGAAGGGCTTCGGCTCGAGCGCGCCGGCCAAGGAGCTTTACAAACTGTTCGGCATCACGGCCGAGGCCGTGGTCGAGGCTGCAACCAGCAAGCACAAGGCGGCTTAACTCTATCGGAACGCTGGTAAATTTGACACATTGCACCAGCGTTCCATTCAGGGCATGAAACGCCCGTCACACGTCACTATATGAAGGCCCTCACGCGAGGTTTGAGCCTAATAAAAGGGAGAAGTTGAATGGCAGTCCGGGTTTCGATCAACGGTTTTGGCCGCATCGGCCGCAACGTCCTGCGGGCGATCTACGAGTCCAAGCGCACCGACATCGAAGTCGTCGCCATCAACGATCTCGGCCCGGTTGAAACCAATGCGCATCTGCTGCGCTTTGACAGCGTGCATGGCCGCTTCCCCGGTGAAGTCACCGTCGACGGCGACAGCATCCAGCTTGGCAACGGCAACAAGATCAAGGTCACGGCGGTGCGCGATCCCAACACGCTGCCGTGGAAGGATCTCGGCGTCGATATCGCGCTCGAATGCACTGGCATCTTCAGCGCCAAGGCGAAGGCCTCCGCGCATCTGACCGCTGGCGCCAAGCGCGTGCTGGTCTCGGCTCCGTCCGATGGTGCTGACGCGACGATCGTCTACGGCGTCAACCACAAGACCCTCACGAAGGAGCATCTGGTCGTTTCCAATGGTTCCTGCACCACCAACTGCCTGGCGCCCGTCGCCAAGGTGCTGAACGAGGCCGTCGGTATCGAGACCGGCTTCATGACCACGATCCACGCTTACACCGGCGACCAGCCGACGCTGGACACGCTGCACAGCGATCTCTATCGCGGCCGCGCCGCTGCGATGTCGATGATCCCGACCTCGACCGGCGCCGCGAAGGCCATCGGCCTCGTAATGCCCGAACTGGCCGGCAAGCTCGACGGCGTTTCGATCCGCGTGCCGACCCCGAACGTCTCGGTGGTCGATCTCAAGATCATTGCCAAGAAGAGCACCACCAAGGAAGAGATCAACGAAGCCATTAAGAAGGCTGCTGCCGGCGAGCTGAAGGGCGTGCTCGGCACCACCAGCCATCCGAACGTATCGATCGATTTCAACCACGACCCGCATTCGTCGACCTTCGCCTTCGACCAGACCAAGGTGCAGAACGGCACGCTGGTGCGCGTGCTCTCCTGGTACGACAACGAGTGGGGCTTCTCCAACCGCATGGCGGACACCGCCGTTGCGATGGGCAAGTTGCTCTAAGGCAAGAGCGTTATCCCGGACGCAGCGCAAGGCACCGCGTCCGGGAGCCTACGAATGTAGCGGTCCCCGCTTCGCGGCGCGCCGCTGTGCGCTGACCTGCGTTTGGGACACAACATCATGACCAATTCTTTCCGCACCCTCGACAACGTCGATGTGAAGGGCAAACGCGTTCTCGTGCGCGTCGATCTCAACGTGCCCATGGATGGTGGCAAGGTGACCGACGCAACGCGTCTCGAACGTATCGCGCCGACCATCACCGAAATTTCCGACAAGGGCGGCAAGGTCATCCTGCTCGCGCATTTCGGCCGCCCCAAGGGCCGCGATGACAAGAACTCACTGAAGCCGGTTGCGGCGTCACTTGCCGATGTGATCAAGAAGCCGGTCGCCTTTGCCGACGACTGCGTCGGCGACGTCGCTGCCAAGGCCGTTGGCGCCATGAAGGACGGCGACATTCTCTGCCTTGAGAACACCCGCTTCCATTCTGCTGAAGAGAAGAACGATCCGGCTTTCGTCGCCGAACTCGCCAAGCTCGGCGATATCTGGGTCAACGATGCATTCTCGGCTGCGCATCGCGCCCACGCCTCCACCGAGGGTCTCGGCCACAAATTGCCCGCCTATGCCGGCCGCACCATGCAGGCCGAGTTGGACGCACTCGGCAAGGCACTGGACGCACCGACCAAGCCCGTAATCGCCATCGTCGGCGGCGCCAAGGTATCGTCGAAGATCGATCTGCTCGAAAACCTCGTCACCAAGGTCGATGCGCTCGTGATCGGCGGCGGCATGGCCAATACCTTCCTGCATGCCCAGGGCGTCAAGGTCGGCAAATCGCTGTGCGAGAAAGATCTCGCCGCTACGGCGCTGCGGATCATCGACAAGGCCGAAGCTTCCGGCTGCGCGATCATCCTGCCGGTGGACGCCATCGTCGCATTCCACTTCGCCGCCAACACACCGTCTCACGCCTACGGCCTCGATGCGATCCCGGATGAGGGAATGATCCTCGACATCGGTCCGCAGTCGATCGAGCGCATCAACGCAGCCATCGACGATGCAGCCACGCTGGTCTGGAATGGCCCGGTCGGCGCATTTGAAATGACTCCGTTCGACCGCGGCACGGTTGCCAGCGCCAAACACGCTGCGGCGCGCACCAAGGCAAAGAAGCTGATTTCAGTGGCAGGCGGCGGCGACACGGTGGCTGCGCTCAATCACGCCGGCGTCGCCGATAACTTCACCTACATCTCGACCGCGGGTGGCGCTTTCCTCGAATGGATGGAAGGCAAGCCGCTGCCGGGCGTGGAAGTGTTGAAGAAGTAGCAGCGGTACATCTTTGCCCGCAGGACTTGCGCGCGTCACGATGTTTATGATATGTTCTTCTCATGAGCGAGAACGTGCAAACAGCAATGTTCGAGATCCTGAAGAAAATTCAGGGTGATGTTGCTGCGTTTCGCGGGGCGGCCGATAAACGTTTCGAGCAAATCGATAGCCGTCTGGAGCGCGTCGAGACCTTGGTTCGCAAACAACGCCGCGATGGCGCTGCGATGCTGGTCATGATGCGTTCAGCAGCCGGTGATTTCGAAGAGCGACTTGCAGCCGTAGAGCAGCAGATCGCTTTGCTAGACGCCCGCGAGCATTGACGTTCGGAAATACTAAGGCGTTGGGAATTCCATTAGCTGGAACGCTGAGCCTCCGTGGCGATTAACGTTGGCTGTATGCGCGACCTAAGGCGTCTTGGATTCACCGTCTCCTCGCGCTAAGAGCGATAATCTGCTGGCGCAGCATCCGCGCCCGTCCCCATTTTACAAGGAGCTTCCTGCATGGCCCGTATTACGTTGCGTCAACTGCTCGATCACGCGGCAGAACACGATTACGGAGTGCCGGCCTTCAACATCAACAATATGGAGCAGGCCCTGGCCATCATGGACGCGGCCAACTCCGTCGATGCGCCAGTGATCATCCAGGCATCTCGCGGCGCCCGCTCCTACGCCAACGACATCATGCTCAAGCACATGATGGACGCGGTCACCGAAATCTATCCGCACATTCCCGTCTGCGTGCATCTCGACCACGGCAACGAAGCTGCAACCTGCATGACCGCGATCCAGGCCGGCTTCACCTCGGTGATGATGGATGGTTCGCTGAAGGCCGACGGCAAGACCCCCGGTGATTGGGACTACAATGTCGGCGTGACCAAGACTGTGACCGACATGGCGCATCTCGGCGGCATCTCGGTGGAAGGCGAACTCGGCGTGCTCGGCTCGCTGGAGAGCGGCATGGGCGAAGCCGAAGACGGCCACGGCGCCGAGGGCAAGCTGTCGCATGACCAGTTGCTGACCAATCCCGACGAGGCCGTGAAGTTCGTCAAGGAAACCCAGGTCGACGCGCTGGCGATCGCCATGGGCACCTCGCATGGCGCCTACAAGTTCACCCGCAAGCCGGACGGCGACATTCTCGCCATGAACGTGATCGAGGAAATCCACCGCAAGCTGCCGAACACGCATCTGGTGATGCACGGCTCGTCCTCGGTGCCGCAGGATCTGCAGGACATCATCAACAAGTTCGGCGGCCAGATGAAGCCGACCTGGGGCGTGCCGGTGTCGGAGATCCAGCGCGGTATCAAGCATGGCGTCCGCAAGATCAACATCGACACCGACAACCGCATGGCCATGACCGGCCAGATCCGCAAGATTCTGTCGGAGCACCCCAGCGAATTCGATCCGCGCAAATATCTGAAGCCGGCGATGGAAGCGATGGTGAAGCTCTGCAAGCAGCGCCTGCAGGAATTCAATACCGCCGGCCAGGCCGGCAAGATCAAGAAGGTGCTGACCACGGCCGAAATGGCCAAGCGCTATGCATCGGGCGAGCTGAACGCGAAGATCGCCTGAGCCCAAACTGCCAATTGACTGCCATTCCGCCTGCCATACAGCATATGGCAGGCTGAATTTTTGCCGGAATCGGACGCGAACGAGCCCTTTGGCCGGCCAGATGCTCGGATTTTGCCCGAGAACGGTCTAGATTGGCCTGCAGGACTAGCCCGCTCAGGACATGCCCATGAATCTCGCCGAACTCAACAAAATCGCCCGCGCCATGGTTGCGCCAGGCAAGGGCTTGCTTGCCGCGGATGAATCGTCAGGCACGATCAAGAAGCGCTTCGATGCGATCAGCGTCGAGTCGACCGAGGACAATCGCCGTGATTATCGTGAAATGCTGTTTCGCTCGCGCGAGGCCATGAGCAGCTACATTTCCGGCGTGATCCTCTACGACGAGACCATCTGGCAGAACGCCAAGGATGGCACGCCACTGGTGCGGCTGATCGAGGAAGCCGGCGCTATTCCCGGCATCAAGGTCGACGAAGGCACGCAGGCGTTGCCTAACTGTCCCGGTGAACTGGTGACAGCAGGCCTCGACAAGCTCGCCGAGCGTCTTGCCAAATATTACGCACGTGGCGCGCGTTTCGCGAAGTGGCGTGCGGTGATCGATATCGGTGCCGGTATTCCCTCGATGACCGCAATCTCCGTCAACGCGCACGCGCTCGCCCGCTATGCCGCGCTATGCCAGGCCGCGCAGATCGTCCCTATCGTCGAGCCCGAAGTGCTGATGGACGGCGATCACGATATCGACCGCTGCGTCGAGGTGACGCAGCGCGTGCTCAACAAGACGTTCCAGGAATTGCGGGTCCAGCGGGTCGCACTGGAAGGCATGATCCTGAAGCCGAACATGGCTGTCTCGGGCAAGAAGTCGAAGACACAGGCGGGTGTGGCCGAAGTGGCCGAGAAGACCGTGCGCATGCTGAAGAACTGCGTGCCTGCCTCCGTGCCCGGCGTCGCATTCCTCTCTGGCGGCCAGTCGGATGAGGACGCAACCGCGCATCTCGACGCCATGAACAGGATTGGCGGCCTGCCCTGGCCACTGACATTCTCCTATGGCCGCGCGCTTCAGGCAGCGCCGCAAAAAGCATGGTCCGGCAAAGCCAATAATGTGCCTGCCGGTCAGCGGGCCTTTACCCATCGAGCACACATGAATTCGCTCGCCAGCAAGGGCGAGTGGACGACTGATCAAGAACAGAAGGCGCTATAGTCTTGGCTTCCAAACCCGTCCCGCCGCCGCCGATGCCGCGTCTCTATCTCGCGACGCCTGTTGTGGACGATCCGTCATCGCTGGTCGCGAGCCTGCCTGCTCTTCTTGAGAAAGCAGATGTCGCTGCCGTCCTGGTGCGGCTGGTAACGACCGACCAGCGCACCATGATCACGCGCATCAAGGCGCTGGCGCCTGTCATCCAGACCAGCGGCGCAGCGATGCTGGTCGAAGGCAATGTCGAGCTCGTCGCACGCGGCGGCGCCGATGGTGCGCATCTGCCCGGTCTCGCTCCCTTGCAGGACGCACTGCCCTCGCTGAAGCCCGATCGCATTGCCGGCTGCGGCGGACTGTCGACACGCCATAACGCGATGGCTGCCGGCGAAGCCGGTGCCGACTACGTGTTGTTCGGCGAACCCGACACCAAGGGCCAGCGCCCATCGACCGAAGCGATCACTGAACGTCTGCAGTGGTGGGCCGAATTGTTCGAGCCGCCTTGCGTTGGCTATGCCGCGACGCTCGATGAGGCCAGGGAGTTCGCTGCTGCCGGCGCTGATTTCGTGCTGGTCGGCGACGTCATCTGGAACGACGCACGCGGCGCTGCGGCAGCCCTGGTAGACGCCGAGAAGGCGATCCAGCAGGGATACGCGACGCTCGTCGCGGGACTGACCAAGGTCGAACAGGAATAACGCCGGAATGAAAGTTCTGCGTTCCCTCACTGTAATTGCCGGCTGCCTCACCTGGGCAGCCAGTGCGACCGCGCAGATTTCGCTGACACCGCCGGGGGTGCAGACGCCGCCACCGGCTGCCAGCAAGGCAGCGCCAAAGAAGACGCCGGCACCGGCGAAAGCGCCGACAGCAGCGAAGAAAGCTCCTACGCCACCCGCCGAGAAACCCGCGCAGCCTGCAGAAGCTGCACCAACCGACCCCAATGCCGATCTGGTCTACGGCGCCTATCAGCGCGGCCAATACAAGACCGCCTTTGAACTCGCCAGCAAGCGTGCGCAGGAGAACAACGACCCGAAGGCGATGACCATGCTCGGCGAACTCTACGCCAATGCACTGGGCGTCAAACGCGACTACGCAAAGGCCGCTGAATGGTACCAGCGCGCGTCGGAACGCGGCGACCGCGAGGCCATGTTCGCGCTGGCGATGTTGCGGCTGTCGGATCGCGGCAATGTCGGCAAACGCGACGAGGCCGTGAAACTGCTGGCGTCCTCCGCCAAGCTCGGCAATCCGAAGGCCGCCTACAATCTGGCGCTGCTCTATCTCGACGGACAGACGCTGCCGCAGGACGTCAAGCGGTCGGCCGAATTGCTCCGCGTCGCGGCCGACGCCGGTAACCCCGAAGCGCAATACGCGCTGGCGACTTTCTACAAGGAGGGTACCGGGGTCGAGAAAAGCATCGACAAGGCGGTCCGCCTGCTTCAGGCAGCATCGCTAGCCGACAATGTCGACGCCGAGGTGGAATATGCCATTGCGCTCTATAACGGCACGGGAACCCCCAAAAACGAGGCTGCGGCCATCGCCCTGCTCCGCAAGGCCTCCAAGCAGAACAGCCCGATAGCCCAGAACCGCCTCGCCCGGGTGCTGGCGCTCCGCACCAATACAGACGACCGCCTGGAAGGCCTGAAATGGCACATCGTCGCCAAAACCGCCGGGAAAGGCGACCTGATGCTCGACGAGCTTCTGGCCCAGGCCAGTCCTGAGGAAAAGACCAAGGCCCAGGAAGCCGCCAAGAAGTGGCTGGGCACGACCCAGAAATGAGCCCATTAGCGATCTTGCCTTGACGGGATGCCGCCCGCAGGGCACCCATCGCCTCAGCAACCCCCAATCAGACCTGCCGTCAGGTCGTCGTGAGACGAACGCATGATCAATTCAGCCCTTATGAACGTGATGGTGAAAGCCGCGCGCCGCGCCGGTCGCAGCCTGAAGCGCGACCTCGGCGAGATCGAGAACCTGCAGGTCTCGATGAAGGGCCCCGCCAATTTCGTCAGCCTCGCCGACAAGCGGGCCGAGGAGATGCTCTATACGGACCTCAACAAGGCCCGCCCGGGCTATGGCTTCCTCGGCGAGGAAGGCGGCAGCCGCGACGGGACTGACAAGAGCCATACCTGGATCGTCGATCCGCTCGATGGCACCACCAACTTCCTGCACGGCATCCCGCAATTCGCAGTCTCGATCGGTCTGGCGCGCGAAGGTCAGGTGATTGCCGGCCTGATCTACAATCCGGCCAATGACGAACTCTACATGGCGGAAAAGGGCTCGGGCGCGTTCCTCAACGACACCCGCCTGCGCGTTGCCGGCCGCAAGCAGCTCAACGAATGCGTCATCGCCTGCGGCCTGCCGCATATCGGCCGCGGCGACTTCGAATTGTCACGCAACGAAATGGCCGCGTTGCAGCCGAAGGTCGCTGGTCTCCGCCGCTTTGGGGCGGCTTCGCTCGATCTGGCCTTCGTCGCAGCCGGTCGGCTCGATGGCTATTGGGAGCGCAATCTGCAGCCCTGGGACGTCGCTGCCGGCTTGATCCTGATCAAGGAAGCCGGCGGCACCGTCGGCGACATCAATGGGGGCGATGTGCTGACGACCGGCAACGTCGTTGCCGGCAACGAGTTCGTCCACGGCGCGCTGACGAAGATTCTGCGGCCGCTGACGAAATAAGATTGATCGCTCGAATAGAAAAAGCCCGGATGGCGTTACGCCATCCGGGCTTTTTGTTTGATTGCCTTAGCTGTGCGACACGGACGGCGATGCGGTCGGCTCGCCCTGCTTTGCCTCTTCCGTCTTCGGTGCCTTGTCCGGCGAAAACAGCCGCTGCACCGATACAAAGAATACCGGCACCATCAGCAGCGCCAGGATCACCACCGCGATCATGCCACCGGTCACCGACGTACCAAGCGCCTGCTGGCTGGCACCGCCGGCGCCCGATGCAACAACCATCGGCAACACGCCGCAGATAAAGGCCAACCCCGTCATCACAATCGGGCGAAAGCGCAGGAAGCAGGCTTCCATCGTCGCATCCACCAGCGACTTGCCCTGCGCGCGCAGGTCCTTGGCGAATTCGATAATCAGAATCGCATTCTTGGCCGCAAGGCCGATGATCGTAATCAGACCTACCGTGAAGTACACGTCGTTCGGCAGGCCGCGCAGGGTCGCTGCCAGTACAGCGCCGACGATGCCAAGCGGCACCGTCATCAGCACGGCCACCGGGATCGTCCAGCTCTCATAAAGCGCTGCGAGCACGAGGAACACCACCAGCGCTGACAGCGCGAGCAGGAACGGCGCCTGCGAGCCGGACAGTTTCTCCTGCAGCGACTGGCCGGTCCACTCGAAGCCGAAACCGCGCGGCAACAGGCCAGCCAGACGCTCCATCTCCTTGATGGCGTCGCCCGAGGTAAAGCCGGGCCGTGCTTCGCCGGAGATACGCACCGCCGGATAGAAATTGAAGCCGGCGATCTGCGTCGGCCCCTTCGCCCATTCCACGGTGGCAAAGGACGAGAACGGCACCAGCTGCCCGCGGCTGTTCTTGACATTGTAGTTCAGGATGTCGCTGGCGTTCATCCGGTTGGCGGCCTCGGACTGCACCACGACGCGCTGCATGCGGCCGCGGTTCGGGAAGTCGTTGATGTAGTTCGAGCCGAGATTGGTCGAGATCGTGCTGTTGATGTCCTCGAAGGTGACGCCGAAGGCGCCGGCCTTTTCGCGATCGATCATCAGGTTGACCAATGGCGCCGGAGGAAGGCCTTCGACGAACACCTTCTGCAGCACCGGGCTGGCATTGGCGTCCGCAATCAGCTTGTCGGATGCGGCATTGAGCGCGACGAAGCCCTTCTGGCCGCGATCCTGCAGGCGGAAGCTGAAGCCTGACGAGTTGCCAAGGTTATCGATCGGCGGCGGCTGCAGTGCGGAAATCTTGGCGTCGCGGATCGATGACAGGCTCTTGTTGATATCATCAACGAGTGCCGCTGCGGAGTCCTTCGGCGGACGCTCCGACCAGTCCTTCAAGGTGATGAAGGCCTGGGCGGTGTTCATTCCCTGACCGAGAAAGCTGAAGCCGGTGAGAAACACGACGCTCTCGATGCCGGAGCGCTTCTTCAAATATTCCTCGACCTTCTCAATGGCGCCCTCGGTGCGAGCGAACGAGGAGTCCGACGGCGTCTGCACGTCGGTGGTGATGAAGCCCTGATCGTCGATCGGCAGAAAGCCGCCCGGCATCCGCATGAAGCCCCATGTCAGTCCGACCAGCAGCGCGACATAGACGATCAGCAAGCGTCCGGTGCGCTGGATCGACCAGCCTACCGCCTTCGAATAACCGTCGCGGGTGGCATCGAGCTTGCGATTGAACCAGCCGAACACACCCCTCTTGGCATGGCCGTGTCCTTCCTTGATGGGCTTCAGGAAGGTCGCGCAAAGCGCCGGCGTGAGCGATAGCGCCAGCAACGCTGAGAACGCGATCGAGGCGACCATGGTGACTGAGAACTGGCGGTAGATGATGCCGACCGACCCCGGGAAGAACGCCATCGGCACGAACACGCCGATCATTACCAGCGTAACACCGATGATGGCGCCGGAGATCTGACCCATCGCCTTCTTGGTGGCTTCCTTCGGCGGAAGGCCCTCCTCGCTCATGATGCGCTCGACGTTCTCGACCACGACGATGGCGTCGTCGACCAGGATGCCGACGGCCAGCACCATGCCGAACATGGTCAGCATGTTGATCGAATAACCGGCCAGCAACAGCATCGTGCAGGTGCCGAGCAGCGCGATGGGCACGACGATGGTCGGGATCAGCGTGTAGCGGAAGTTCTGCAGGAAGATGAACATCACGATGAAGACGAGGACGACCGCCTCGATCAGCGTCATCACCACCTTCATGATCGATGCCTCGACCACCGGCGTGACATTATACGGAATGTCATAGGCGATGTTGGCCGGGAAGAAGTTCGACAGCTCCTTCATCTTGGCTTCAATCGCGGACGCCGTCGCCAGCGCGTTGCCCTTTGGGGACATCAGCACCGACAGGCCAGCCGTCGGCTGACCGTTCAGGCGCGTGGTGAACTGATAGCTGAGGCCGCCAATCTCGATACGGGCGACATCGCGCAACCGCACGGTCGAGCCATCGGAATTGGCTCGTAGCACAATGGCGCCGAATTCTTCCGGCGTGGAGAGCTGGCCTTTGACGAGCACCAGCGACGACGTCTTGGTGGTCGCGGTCGACGGCTCGGCACCGACGCTGCCGGAGGCGACCTGGGCGTTCTGCGCGGTGATGGCCTTGTTGACGTCGTCGGAGGTCAGGTTGTAGCCGACCAGCTTGGCGGGATCGACCCAGACGCGCAGCGAGCGCTCGGTAGAATACAGCGAGGCACGGCCGACGCCGGGGATACGACGAATTTCGCCAAGGATATTGCGGATCATGAAGTCGCCGAGACCGACTTCATCGAGGCTGTTATCAGTGGAGCGCAGCGTGATGATGTTCAGCACCGCGGCCGAGGCTTCCTCGACCAGGATACCCTGTTGAATCACGGCACGCGGCAAACGCGCTTCCACGCGCTTCAGGCGGTTCTGCACTTCGACCGACGCCTGGCTGGTATCGGTGCCGGGCTGGAAGTTCGCGATGATCTCGACGGCGCCCAGCGAGTCACTCGTCGACTCGAAGTTCAGGATGCCCGCAGCTCCGTTGAGCTCCTCCTCAATCAGCCGCGTAACGCTGTTGTAGAGGTTCTCCGGCGACGCACCAGGATAGCTGGTCGAGATCGAAATCGATGGCGGCGCGATGATCGGATACTGCGCAATAGGCAGCTGCGGAATCGCGATGGCGCCGAAAAGACAAATGAAAAGCGCAACGACCCAGGCAAAAATCGGCCTGTCGATGAAAAAACTAGCCATGTCGATTTACTCAGGGACGAGCTTGAGTGGTTTTCTGCCCCTCGGGCGGAAGGCCCGCAGTGGCATTCGTGTCAGTCCACGCCACTGGCTTCACCTTGTCGCCGGCAGCGAATTTCTGGAAGCCCTCGACCACGACGCGTTCGCCGCCCTTCAGGCCTTCAGTCACGAACCACTGACCGTCCTGCACGGCACCAGTTCGTACCATCTGGACCGCAACGTGACCGTCATCCTTGACGACGAAAACTTCGGCGCCGCCACCGCCATTGCGCTGGACTGCCTGCTGCGGAACCGCAATAGCGTCGGTGTCGATGCCCTGCTCAATCTGCACGCGGACATACATGCCCGGTAATAGTTCACGCTTCGGGTTCGGGAATTCACCGCGCAGCGTCACCTGCCCGGTGAAAGTGTCCACCTTGGCTTCGGAAAACAGCAGCTTGCCCGGCAGCGAGTAGAGCGTGCCGTCATCCAGCATGAGCCGCACCTTGGCAGTACCGGGTGCGATACGCTCGAGATCGCCGGTCTCGAAGGAGCGGCGCAGGTTGTTCAGTTCGGACACCGACTGCGTGAAATCAGCATAAATCGGATCGAGCTGCTGAATGGTGGCCAGATTTGTGTTGTCGTTCTGTGCGAGCAGCGCGCCTTCGGTCACCAGAGCGGCTCCGACAATGCCATCGATCGGCGCACGGATGGTTGCGTAGTCCAGATTGAGACGCGCACGGGCGACGTCGGCTTTCTTTGATGCGATCTCAGCTTCAGCCTGACGCTGCGCACCAACAGCCTTCTCAGCTTCCGCTTCGGAGACCGCTTTCTGCTGTGCAAGACCCGACACGCGCTTAGCCTGCATCGACGCGAGGTCATAGGCAGCTTCCGCCTTGTGCAGCGACGCCTTTGCGGACTGCAATTCCACCTCGAACGGCTTCGGATCAATGCGATACAGCGTGTCGCCCGCCTTCACCTCGGTGCCCTGATGAAACGCACGCTCGATGATGATGCCCGACACACGCGAGCGCACGTCGGCGACTCGCGTCGGCGCAATACGCCCGGGCAGTTCGCGAACCAGCGCACGTCGCTGTTGCGTGACAGAAATGATGCTGACTTCAGGCTCGCTCACCTGCGTCGGAGCAGACGCCACCGCGTCCTTCGGTTCGTTGCATCCTGCGAGCACGGGTGCGAGTCCCGCCAGCAGAAGCACGAATCCTGCAGAGCGTGCGTTCAACATCGTCATTTAATTTATTATCCCAAGTTGCACATTCGAATATGCATCAACGGATACGCTGAACCTCTGTGGTCTTCATGCGCGTAGCCGGATTTATCGAACTTCTTTGATAGCGTAGAATAAAAACCGCGGTGCTGCGGCGCAATACATATCGAGGCGGCGCATTGCCACACGGCCTATCGTATTGAACTCGCAAAGGCTTTCGAGGCTCACGTGAACGTGAATCGGGCGGAACCCGCACACGTTTGGTTAACGGCAGTCATTCGTTAGTAACGAACGCCCCGCTCGCTACCATTCACGTAGTCAAACAAGCCTGCGGTCGCAGGAAAGAACTAGGGCCACTCTTTCTCCACAGCGAAGATGTCTGCACATTGCCGGATGAGATGATGGCTGGGCATCACGTCACCGGTGAAAAAGTGCTGCGCGATCCAGTCTTTCTTGTCGGCGCCGTCGAACAGACAGTCGCCGTACGGTGCACGAAGATATGCATGAAGAAAACGGCCATTCGGCGCCAGGCATGGTCGCATGCATGCAAGCCGGGTTTCAACTGGAAGTTCCCGGTGACATCGTTGATTCTCGGGTGATTCCGGCAGTATCCGATCTTTTTTTGTCGCGGGGCTGTGCCATATTGCGCGTCGAACCTTTTCTCGCATGCAGATGATCCGCACATGGCGCCAGGCCCCTCGTCCCGCTCCGCGATGGAGATCGAACTGACCAAGCTGTCATCGCCCCGGATCTTTCTGGTCCGAATGCTGGTGTTTCTGGTGCTCTGCGGTCTGATCATGACCGTGCTCTACAAGCAGATCGTTCTGGCCTTCTTTGCCAATCCCGGGCTCAACGCGCTGATCGGCGCGGTGTTGGCGATCGGCACCATCCTGTCGTTCCGGCAGGTGATCCGGCTCTATCCGGAAGTCTCGTGGGTCAACAGCTTTCGGATTTCCGATCCCGGCCTCGCGCTGGACCGACGCCCGACCCTGCTGGCGCCGATGGCTGCGATCCTCGGCGGCGAGCGCACCGGCCGCATGACCATCTCGCAGCAGACCATGCGGCATCTGCTCGATTCGATCGCGACACGCCTCGACGAGGCCCGCGACATCTCGCGCTATATGACCGGCTTGCTGGTGTTCCTCGGCCTGCTCGGCACCTTCTGGGGTCTGATCGAGACCGTAGGTTCCGTCGGCAAGGTGATCGACGGCCTCAAGGTCGGCGGTGATGCGGGTTCATTGTTCGATACGTTGAAGGAGGGCCTCGCCGCGCCGCTCGCCGGCATGGGGATCTCGTTTTCGTCATCGCTGTTCGGCCTCGCGGGCTCGCTGATCCTCGGCTTCCTCGACCTGCAATCCAGCCAGGCGCAGAACCGGTTCTATACGGACCTGGAAGACTGGCTCGCTTCTACCGTGAAGGAATATTCCGGCGAGACGGCACCTGTTGCAACCTCGGGAACCTCGCCAGAACTGCAGGATGCCATCGAGCGTCTGCGCCGCTCCATCGAGGACGGCAACAACAACCGTGGCACCACGACCGCCATGGCCAATCTCGCCGATGCAATCCAGAGTCTCGTCGCGCATATGCGCACCGAGCAGGAGATGATCCGCGAATGGGCCGACGGTCAGGGCGAACAGAGCCGCGAGATCAAGAAGCTGCTGGAACACATCGCTCGCCAACCTGAGAAGAACTGATCCATGGCATTGGCACGCAATCGCCGCGGCTCTTCCGAATTCAACTACTGGCCGGGCTTCGTCGATGCGCTGTCGACGCTGGTGCTCGCGATCGTCTTCTTGCTGTCGATCTTCCTCGTCGTGCAATTCTATCTGTCGCAGGAAGTCACTGGCAAGGACAAGGCGCTAGAGCAGCTCACCGCAAAACTGGCTCAGCTGAACGACCTGCTGTCGCTGGAGAAGCTCGGCAAGCTCAATCTCGACGAACAGCTATCGCAGATGCGCGCCGGCCTCGCCGCCGCAGAATCCGAGCGCGACCGGGTCAAGGGACTTTATGACGGCCTCGCCGGTGCCGGCTCTGATGCGCAGGGCCGCAACAACGAACTGACCAAGGCCCTCGATTCCGAGAAACAGATCACGGCCCGCGCGCTGGCGCAGGTCGAGATACTGAACCAGCAGATCTCCGCGCTACGCCGTCAGCTCGCGGCCCTCGAGGAGGCTCTGGAGGCCTCCGAGAAGCGCGATAAGGAATCGCAAGGGCGCATTGCCGACCTCGGTACACGCCTCAATGTCGCATTGGCGCAGCGCGTTCAGGAACTGTCGCGCTATCGTTCGGAATTCTTCGGGCGCCTGCGCGCCATCCTCGGCAACCGCCCCGATATCCGTATCGTTGGCGACCGCTTCGTATTCCAGTCAGAAGTCTTCTTCGACGCCGGCCAGGCGCTACTGTTGCCGGAAGGCCGCGCCGAACTCGACAAGGTCGCCAGTGCGCTGATCGAACTCGACAAGCAGATTCCCGCCGAGATCGCTTGGGTGATGCGTGTCGACGGCCATACCGACTCGCGACCCATCCTCAACAGCCCGCTGTTCAAGTCGAACTGGGAACTGTCGTCGGCACGTGCGATTTCGGTGGTGCAATATCTGATCTCGCTCGGCGTCCCCGCGCAGCGCCTCGTCGCCGCAGGCTTCGCCGAAAATCAGCCGCTGGATACGGCGCAGACCGAGGAAGCCTACAAGCGCAACCGTCGCATCGAACTCAAGCTTACCGAGCGCTGAGGGCATGCCTGAGACATTCCAGCTGCGGCCCTATCGCGAGAGTGATGAAGACACCTCCATCGCACTGTGGCTGGAAACGTGGCGGCAAGCCTATCCCTCGATCAATTTCGACGCCCGCGTCGAGTGGTGGCGCACGCGGTGGCGCGACGAGCTGGTACCAGTGGCGCAGATCGTAGTCGCCGAGCAAAACAGTGCGATGGTGGGTTTCGTCACCATCGACCGCAAGGGTTATCTCGATCAGTTGGTAGTAAGCCCGGCGAAATGGGGATCGGATGTTGCTCGCCTGCTGGTCGATGACGCCAAACGTCTCTCCCCCGGAGGCGTAACGCTCAAGGTCAACGCCGACAATGCCCGCGCTATCAAATTCTATATACGCAACGGCTTCGTCAAAACGGGCGATGAAGTGAACACGTCAGGCCGAGCAGTCGACCTGATGGAATGGAAGCCTTGAACGTCGCGGCTGCACCGGCGTCACAGGTTGAACTGCAATCTTGCCAGCCTTGCATAAAGCCCGTTAGCGGCAACCAGCGAGGCGTGGGTGCCCTGCTCGACGACGCGGCCGTGCTCCATGACGAGGATCCGATCGCAGGACAGCACGGTGGCGAGGCGATGGGCGATCACCAGCGTGGTCCGGTGCTTCATCAGCTCTTCCAGCGCAGTCTGCACCAGTGTTTCGGATTCGGCATCCAGCGCAGATGTCGCTTCATCGAGCAGCAGCAAAGGTGCGTCGCGCAGGATGGCGCGGGCAATCGCAATGCGCTGACGCTGGCCGCCCGAGAGCGTCACGCCGCGCTCACCGAGTTGCGCTTCGAATCCGCCCGGCAGGCGGCGGATGAATTCGGTCGCATGGGCCAATGACGCCGCGTGCTCGACTTCGGCGTCCGTGGCATCGGGACGACCGAAGCGGATGTTCTCGCGGGCGGTTGCTGCGAACACCACGGAGTCCTGCGGCACCAATGCGATACGTTTGCGCAGCTCGCGCGGATCGGCATCGCGGATCGGTACGCCATCGACCGAGATGGCGCCGCTCTTGGGATCGTAAAAGCGCAGCAGCAGATGAAACAGCGTGCTCTTGCCGGCGCCGGACGGGCCAACGATGGCAACCTTCTCGCCCGCCTTCACCGACAGCGACACGCCAGCTGCCGACAGGATGTCCGGTCGGGTCGGATAGGCAAAGGAGACATTGTCGAACACGACGTCGCCGCGTGCGGGCTGCGGTAAGGCGCGGGGCGCTGCCGGGGCAACCACGGCGGATTTGACGTTGAGGATTTCGAACAGGCGCTCGGCCGCGCCCGACGCTGCCGAGATCTCGCCCCACACTTCGCTGAGCTGGCCGAGGCTGGACGCGGCAAAGGCCGCATAGAGCACGAACTGGCCGAGCCGGCCCGGCGTCAGCGCGCCGGTCAGCACATCATGTGAGCCGACCCACAAAATGCCCACGACGCTTGAGAACACGATGAAGATGATAACCGCAGTCAGCACGGCGCGGGCGCGCGTGGAGCCGCGCGCGGCGTCATAGGCCTGCTCGACTTCCTTGCCGAAGCGCGCGTTCGCCAACTGCTCGTTAGTATAGGCCTGCACGGTACGGATCGAGCCAACGAGTTCGCCGGCATAGGCCGAGGCTTCCGCCAGCGTATCCTGCGCGTTGCGCGACAGGCGCCGCACCCAGCGCCCGAAGGCCACCAGCGGGATCACGATCAGCGGGATCGCCGCGAGCACGAAGCCGGAGAGCTTGGGGCTGGAAACCACCATCATGGCTGCCGCGCCGAGAAACAGCACGAGGTTGCGCAACGCGATGGATACGGACGCGCCGACCGCCGACTTGATCTGTGTGGTATCGGCCGTGAGCCGCGACACCAGTTCGCCCGAGCGCGACGTATCGAAGAAGGCTGGCGACAGAGCGGTGAGATGCTTGAACACGTCGCGCCGCAGGTCGGCGACGATGCGCTCGCCGATGGTCATGACGAGGTAGTAACGGGCCGCGCTGGCCAGCGCGAGCACGACCACGACAGCGATCATCACGCTGAAATAGTTGTTGATCATCGCGATGCCTTCGGGGCTGAAGCCGAAGTCGATCATACGGCGGGCCGCAATCGGCACGACCAGCGTCGTCACGGCCGCAATGGTCAATGACACCAGCGCCAGCAGGGCCCGACCGCGATATCGCGCCACATAGGGCGCCAGTGCCAAAAGCGGGCGCAATTTGGCTCGGCCGGGTCGTACCGGAGACTCCGCGACAGCGTCTGCCAGCGATGGCTCCGCCACCACCGGATCGGGCTGCGGAAGCGGCGGCTTGGCCGCGCGGGGGGTCTCAAGCCGTTCGACTGCACTCATGATTTATAACCGTTCTTGGCGTTGCCCTGAGATAGGCCGGAGCGGGCCCCGAGGCAAATGACCTAGGTCAATTCCCGGCAGGGCAAATTGCCCGGGGGCAATGCCCCAAAGGGCCATGATCCGTCACGGCAGTCCTTGTCTCCTGCACGTTCCTGCGATATAGAGCGGCCAAATCCGCCATCGAAATCACAGAGATTCAGGCGCCGGCGCGCCGAAGGAACCGTCATGAAAGCCGAAATTCACCCGGATTATCATAACATTACGGTCGTTATGACCGATGGTACGGAGTATCAGACCCGTTCCACCTGGGGCAAGGAAGGCGATAAGCTGAACCTCGACATCGATCCGAAGTCGCACCCGGCCTGGACCGGCGGCACCACCCAGCTGCTCGACCGCGGCGGCCGCGTGTCGCGCTTCCAGAAGAAGTTCTCGGGCTTCCTCAAGAAGGAAGACTAATCCTTTCAGGGTTGGCCCTTTCGGGCTGGTCCGACTGCCTTTCAAAACGCCTCTGCAGCTTGCAGGGGCGTTTTTTTGTTGCTGGACGACCATTGCCACGACGGTACCTTAAAACCGCCTCCGTTGCCCTCCCAATAAGGTGCGCCATATTACCTTGCGCGGGGGCGCAACGAGACCATGCCGACCAAGACCGGACACCACCGCAAGAAGCCGCGTCAGGCGCGCTCCGTTGCGACCGTGGGAATCATTCTGGACGCCGCTGCCCTCGTACTTGTCGACGAGGGATACGACCGGGCCACCACTAACCGGATTGCGGAGCGCGCCGGAGTCAGCATCGGATCGCTCTATCAGTACTTTCCAAACCGGGACGCGCTGTTCGGGGCCCTCCATGGCCGGACAGAAGCCCAAATGTCCGAAAATATCTGGCAGACCATTTCAGGCTTCGAAGGGCTGGATCTGCGCGGGTTCGTCCGCTCCGGTCTGAACACCGCGATCAGCCAGCATGCACGCGTGCTACCGCTGCTGAGAGTCTTGATGGAGACCGCTTCCGGCCGCCCCCCTGTTCACCCCCCGGTTCAATGGCAATTCGACCGCTTCCCGCAGCGGCAAGGGTTCTTACGCGGCATGTTCGACCGCCACGCCGACGAATTGCGCCCCGGCTTCAATCGCGAGGCGGGAAGTTTCTTCATTCCAAGGATGGTCGGTTCGGCGCTCGATGCAGCGATCGCTTTCCGTCCGGAGGCCTTCGCCAGCGGCGAGCTGGAACAGGAGCTGGATACGATGTTGTCGTACTATCTGATCGGCGAGCGCTAGAGGCACGAGCTAGCGTGCGCCGTATTGGCCACGCTGTGCTATCGCACGAGCTATCGCACGCCGACATCGAACGAATAAGCGACGCCAAGGCCGTAAGTGACCTGATTGGTCGACCCACGGAATTTCACCAGCGGACTGTCGGCGATGCTGCCGAGCAGCTTGTCATATTCGACATAGCCGCGCACTTCCCATTGCGGATCGAGCTTGTAACGCAGCTGCGCGCCCGCACCGACTGAACTCGAACCGCCCTTGGCGTCGTAAACTGGCAAACCTGACGCAAGCGCCTCGATATTGCTGACGCTGAAGTAAGTCTCCGCGTATTTCGCATCCGTCACCCGGTAGCGCGGGCCGGCAGCAAAGGTCATCCGCTCGTTGAGCGGCACGATCACATCAGCCGAAAAATCCGCGACGATACCCTCGTGGCCACCGAGACCGCGGCGCAGTTCGGAGCGCAGGCGCAGCCAGTCGAAGGCGTAATATTCGGCAAAACCACCGAGTTCGACGGCGAAATCGACGTCGCGCAGGCCCCGCAGTTCGCTGTGGTCGGCGGCCTTGCGCGCCGCTTTATAGCTGCCAACCGGACCGGCACGAAAACCGCCAACATCGATCAGGGCGAAACTCGCATTGTCCCGCATGCTCTTGAAGCGCGCCGGCGTCCCCGCTCGTCGGATCGAGATGATCGGCTTTGGCGCAAGTTCGGAACTCCCGGCGCCTTCATAGGATGGTTGCATCTCGCCGCCGATCCCGACGGTCACGGTCCAGCCACCGGAGGCCGAGGGCACGAACGGCACCGACGGCAACATCACCACCGGATCTGCCGCCACTGCAACCGCGGGACATGCCAGCACACCGATGATACCGAACAAACGAGGAGACAAAGACATCAGATTCCTACTTGGACCGGCGCGGAGTTTCGGTGTGGCCGCGCTTCAATGCCACATCGCTGCGACTGTCCCGGTGCGACAGGGAGTCACCGCAGCAATGAGAAGATAGCGGGTGCTATCTGTTCTCAAAACTCGCATTGGCCAAACGCCGGAGGAATGGATCACCGCCAATAAACCCTATGCCCGCAGTACTTTGCGAGAAATGGCGTTACCCGCAGGATGCCATCACTCACATTTCGGGACAGCATGACAGTGATATCTGAAGGAATGGATTGCAGCCGTCTGCGGCATCGCGCCGCATTACCGACTTGATAGCGCCGATGCCTACGCCTTCACCGGCGCGTCGCTTCTCCGCGGGATGAACCGCTGCGTGATCCAGTTGCGCCCCGGCATCTCGATGAAGCGATAGCTCACTTCCGCCAACGCCCAGATGATGGCGAAACAGACCAGTGACGCAGCGATATAGACAATCTCGGTCTGGCCGAAATGCCGCCAGGTCCTGATCGCAAAGCTCACGAATAGCGGATGGATCAGGTAGATCGAATACGAGATGATACCGAGCCGATAGACCAGCGCGTTGCCGAACAAAAGTTGCGCCATCCGGCCGTCACGCGAGAGCACCCCGACCAGCGGGATGTACAGCAGATACATCAAGCGATCGCTGGCATCTGCGAGACCGACCGCGATGATGGCGAGGGGCAGTGCGACCACAAGAACGTCCTGCACGCCCGCTGACAGGCGATCGACCACATCCCCAAAGCGAAAGATCGCAAGGCCCAGCGTGAAGCCTCCCACCGCGCGCAGCAGCGGATAGAGCGAATTGCCGTTGACGACGTCGAGCGGCCCGCCCGACCCGCGGCCGCTGACGCTCACGGCATAGATGCCGAGCAGCGCCGCGATCACCGCAAGCCCCGCGATCCATTTGCTCCAACGCTGGGTAGCGGCCATCAGGATCGGCAGCAGCAGATAAGAGCCCATCTCGGCGCTCGCCGCCCAGGCCACACCGATGATCGGAAAAATATAGAGCCCCCAGCCAGTCATCATCAGCAGGTTGCCGGTCCAGTCCCATGCCGAAAACATCTCCAGCTTCTCGCCGGAGAGGCCAGCCGCGATCTTGGCAACATAGAACAGGCCAATAATGAAATAGGCCGGGTACAGCCGCGCGACCCGCTTCAGCATGAAATGCGCGAACGCCTTGCCGGTAAGATGCAGGAACGCGTCGCGATAGGTCAGCGCCATCACATAGCCAGACAGCATGAAGAACAGATCGACCAGCAGATAGCCGTAGGGGATACGGAAAAACGAACCGGTACCGCCGGTTGCGAGCTGCACGTCACCGAAATGATACACGACGATGACAGCGGCGGCGACGCCGCGCACTCCGGTCAACGCCCTGATATCGTCTGCCATCGCAAATGCCCCCGCTTCAGCCGGTTCATGTTTAGCGCATGAGCCGCGAGCGAGGAACAGCGTTTAAGAATGCGGGGGACGCGCGATCAGCGCTCGAACGCGGCCTTCAGGCGATTGAGCTGCGGCACCAGTGGATTGCCGATCGGGGCATGCGTGGTGGTTGCAGCGTGGATCGAGACGTCGAGGCGACGAACCTTGGTCTGCAGCACCATCGAACGCGCGATCAGGATCTGCAGCTGCTCGGGCAATTTGAGCAGCATTTCTTCCGGGCTCGGATCGGCGGCACTGAGCTTCACCTTGGTCTTTTCGCGATTGGCCTGGGTCAGCGTCATTTCGCCTTCCTTCACCGCTCGGTGCAGCAGCAGCCACGAGGCCAGCTGCATCAGGCGCGTGGTGAGGCGCATGCTCTCGGTGGCGTAGGTCAGGCTTACGGAGCGATCCAGAGCCTTCGCCTCGGTACGACCGACGCCGTCAAGATAGGACGCGGTCTCTTCGACCAGATCCATCCCCTCGCGAAACAAGGCGCCGAAGGCAGCAGAATTGGTCAGCCGCTCGCTGAACTGAACGAGAGCGGGTTCGCTGTGCAAACGATCCGACATAGTTAACGCCTCACGCAAATGGTTTCGCAGCCAGCTCTGAGCGGCGGGCTTATGATGAACAAATCATTACGCGTGCGTGCGTGAGAGTCCAGCGGCGTAAAATTAAAGAAGTATTTATGGTTTCCAACGCGATTGAACGATCGCGGACGCCCCGAATGGGGACAGACGTACCAAAAAAGAGCCGCCGTTTCCGGCGGCTTTAAAGTTGATAACAGGGAGGCGTCAAACAGAGTGGACAGGAGCCACTCGGTGTCCAAACAAGGACAATTTGAGTAATATGCGAGAAAGCTTAATTGCGCGTAAATGCGCGGGCTTTCTTCACGATCCGTTTGCCATGTGAAGTATCGCGATGTGTCCCGGATTGGGACGCTCGCGGGAGTATGATTGAATTGAATGAAGGCCGCACACGAACTTCACCTGCTGTCGTCACCCGGCTCGACCGGGTACCCCGGTACGTTCAGGCTGACGACACCGACTTCACGACTTGAAGAATCGATCCGCCGCGTCGCGCGTCGCACGCTTCAAGGTCATGCTCGATTGCAGCCGCGTGATCTCGCCATTGAGCAGCGCGATCCGGTCTGCGAGTTCTTCCACCGATAGCAGGGAAAGATCCTGCCCGATCTCGTGGCTGACCTTCTTCTTCGACTTGTCGTCGTCGTCGATCGCCATTGGGGCCCTCCCCGTCTCAAGTTCAAATATGCACCGGATGTTGCCAGCACTGATCCGGCTGTTTAATCAGATCGCCAGTCGACATCCCGCACGCCGCAAGGACAAATCATGGAAAAGCTGCCCGCGCAAATGACCGTTGTTGGTATCAGCAAACCGGGCGGCCCCGAGGTGTTGATTCCCGAAACACGTCCGGTTCCGAAACCAGGTCCCGGCGAAATTCTGGTCAAGGTCGCCGCCGCCGGCGTTAATCGGCCCGACGTGGCGCAGCGTTCCGGCAGCTATCCGCCGCCGCCCGGCGCCAGCGACCTGCCCGGCCTCGAAATTTCCGGTGAAGTCGTCGCTCTCGGCGAGGGCGCCACCAAACACAAGCTCGGTGACAAGGTGATGTCGCTGGTCGCCGGCGGTGGCTACGCGCAATATTGCATCGCGCAAGACGCGCAGGCGATGACCGTCCCCGAAGGCTTCTCGATGACGGAAGCCGGCGCCACCGCCGAAACCCTGATGACCGTCTGGCACAATGTGTTTGAGCGCGGCGGACTGCAGCCCGGCGAAACCGTGCTGATCCATGGCGGCTCCTCCGGCATCGGCACCATGGCGATCCAGCTCGCCAAGGCGCTCGGTTCCAAGGTGATCGTTACGGTCGGCTCGCAGGACAAGGTCGATGCCTGCCTCAAGCTCGGAGCCGATCACGCCATCAACTACAAGACCGAGGATTTCGTCGAACGCGTCAAGGAGATCACCAAGACCGGCGTCGAGCTGATCCTCGACATGGTGGGCGCGGACTATGTGGAGAAGAATTTCGACGCCGCCGCTGTCGATGGCCGCATCGTGCAGATTGCGGTGCTGAATGGGCCGAAAGCCACAATCAACGCCGCCAAGATCATGGTGAAGCGGCTGCACTATACCGGCTCGACTTTGCGGCCCCGCACCAATGCCGACAAGGCCGCCATGGTCCGGGCGATCGAGGCCAATGTCCTGCCACTGCTCAAGGCCGGCAAGGTTAAGCCCCTGATGGACAGCACTTTCCCGCTGGAAAAGGCTGCAGACGCGCATAAACGCATGGAAACCAGCGCACATATTGGCAAAATTGTGTTGGTCGTTTAGGGCTGGAGAACAGCCGGAAACCCTTTGATTTATCTCGCTTTCATGTCATTTATCGCGCGTCGGGAAATGGCCCTGCTTCTGCGTGACGCAGGGTCGATGTTTTGTTGATCGCGGAGAATGACATTGCGTTTGATCAGGTGGCTCGCGCCGCTCGCGCTCGGCCTGATGATTGTTGTTGCCGCAGCACCGGCACAGGCTGTTGACGCTGTCAGCGTCCGCGGTGATGCGCCCGCAATCGATCTCACCGGCATTCTCGAATATCAGCACAGCGACACCGACCGCATCCAGGTCTCCACCGCACCCGGCACCGACGGCATCGTTCGCCGCATCGAAGTGCGTGGCCGCGAAGCCGGCCAGAACTGGGTGGTGTTCGCGCTCGCCAACAACACCGACGATCAGCTCGATCGCCTGATCGTCGCGCCGCATTATCGCATCGTGTCGTCCGGCCTGCTCTGGCCCGATCTTGGCCTGTCGCGCATTGCGACGATCACGCCGTCGACCGGGGATCGTCCCGAACGTCAGGATAGCGCCACCGCAGATATCTTCCGCGTCACTCTCGATCCCGGCGCTGTCATCACCTTCGTCGCCGAACTGCGCACCAACAAGCTGCCGCAGCTCTATCTGTGGGAGCCGGAAGCCTACAAGGACAAGGTCAACTCCTTCACGCTGTATCAGGGCATCGTCATCGGCATCTCCGGCCTGCTGGCATTGGTGCTGACGATCCTGTTCGTGGTGAAGGGCAGCATCATGTTCCCGGCTGCCGCGGCGCTGGCCTGGGCTGTGCTCGTCTATATCGGTGTCGACTTCGGCTTCTGGGGCAAGGTGCTCGACATGTCCCAGGGCGCCGAGCGCGTCTGGCGCGCCTCGGGTGAAGCGATCCTGGCGGCGACGCTGCTGGTGTTCCTGTTTGCCTATCTCAATCTCAGTCGATGGCATGTACGCTACTCGCACATCACGCTGGGTTGGCTCGCCTTTCTCGGCTCTCTCGTCGGTCTGGCGCTGTTCGATCCTGCTGTCGCCTCAGGCATCGCGCGCATCTCACTGGTGCTGATTGCCTTCGCCGGCTTTGCCCTGATCGTCTATCTCTCCACCCACGGCTTCGATCGCGCGGTGTTGTTGATCCCGACCTGGTTCCTGCTCGTCGTATGGGTCGTCGCCGCGGGTATGACTGTCGCCGGCAGTGTCACCAATGACATCGTCGGCCCGGCGCTGCTCGGCGGCCTCGTGCTGATCGTGATGCTGATCGGCTTCACGGTCATGCAGCATGCTTTCGCAGGCGGTGGCGCCACCAATGGCATCGTCTCGGACGTCGAGCGCCGCGCGCTGGCGCTGACCGGCTCCGGCGACCTGATCTGGGACTGGGACGTCTCCGCCGACAAGGTATTCACCTCGCCCGAGACCGAAGCGCTGCTCGGCCTCAAGCGCGGCACGCTGGAGGGCCCTGCTGCAAGCTGGCTCGAAGTACTGCATCCGCTCGATCAGGACCGCTTCCGCGCTGCCCTCGACAGCGTGCTCGACCAGCGCCGTGGCCGCCTGGTGCAGGACTTCCGCCTGCGCACGCCCGACGGCCACTTCATGTGGTTCGCGCTTAAGGCGCGCCCGGTGGTCGGCTCCGACGGTGAAGTCTCGCGCGTGGTCGGCACCCTCACCGACGTGACCGAGATCAAGAACGCTGAAGAGCGCATGCTCCACGACAGCGTGCATGACAACCTGACCGGCCTGCCGAACCGTAAGCTGTTCATCGATCGCCTGAACGCAGTGGCGAATTTCTCCAAGACCGTGCCGACGATGCGCCCGACCATCATGGTGATCGATCTCGACCGCTTCAAACAGGTCAACGATTCCGTCGGCATCGCCGTCGGCGACTCGATCCTTCTGACGCTGGCCCGCCGCCTCACCCGCATCCTGAAACCGCAGGATACGCTGGCCCGCCTCGCCGGCGACCAGTTCGGCCTGATCCTGATGTCGGAGCAGGACGCAGCCAAGATCACTGCTTTCGCCGAAACCATCCGCAAGACCATCCGCGCCCCGATCGCCTTCAACGACCGCGAGATCTTCCTCACGGCATCGATCGGCCTGGCGCTGAGCGATCCCGCTGTGCCCCTGACTGACGAGCTCATCAAGGACGCCGAGCTCGCGATGTATCATTCGAAACGGATCGGCGGCGACCGTATCGATGTCTACAAACCGGCGATGCGCGCCCGCAAGACAGACCGCCTGACGCTCGAATCTGAGTTGCGTCGCGCCATCGAGCGCCAGGAAATCACCATCCTGTACCAGCCCATCGTCCGGCTGGAAGATCGCTCCATCGCCGGTTTCGAAGCGCTGGCGCGCTGGGATCATCCCAAGCTCGGTCGCATGTCGCCGTCGGAATTCATCGCAATCGCCGAGGAGATCGGCCTGATCATCGATCTTGGCATGTTCGTGATGGATCAGACCGCACGACAACTCGCGATCTGGCAGCGCGCGATGCGCTCGCGTGAACCGATCTTCGCCAGCGTCAACGTGTCCTCGCGGCAGCTGCTGCGCCACGACCTCCTGCATGACATCCGCACCGTGCTGTCTCGCTCGTCAGTCGCTCGTGGCACGCTGAAGCTCGAACTCACGGAATCGCTGGTGATGGAAAATCCGGAACATGCAGCGCAGATGCTGCACCGGATTCGCGAACTCGGTACGGGCCTTTCGCTCGACGACTTCGGCACCGGCCACTCGTCGCTATCTTATCTGCAGCGTTTCCCGTTCGACACGCTGAAGATCGATCAGTCTTTCGTCCGCACCACCTCGCGCGGCACCCGCCCGGTGATCCTCAAATCCATCATCGCGATGGCGCACGACCTTGGCATGGATGTCGTGGCAGAGGGCGTCGAGACGGACTCGGATGCGGTGGAAATGTATCAGCTCGGCTGCGAATACGCGCAGGGCTTCGCCTTTGGCGAGCCGATGGATGCGGATGCCGCGATGCGCATGCTGACGGAAGAGCGATTGGAAGCGGCGAGCTGACACGAGCCGGATACCGCTCGTAAACCATACTTGCGCACCTGCGACCTCTTGCCGTCTGCAAGGAAAGAGTGTGCGAGTCGCATTTAGCAATTCGGCAAGATTAACTCGATAGGCAAGCACCATATTCATCTGTGGTTGCATCGCTCATCGTGACGTCAATTTCCACCCATGAACTCCCATTTCTGGCGGACGCCGCGGCTGCGGCCCCGCATCCCCATGACCGGCTTCGGCCGTTTTTGGTCGTGGCGGGCGCGATGGCGATCGGCGCAGTCTACGCCGGATGGGCCGGCGAGGATGCCAATTGGGATTGGCAGAATTATCACGAATACAACGTCTGGGCGTTGCTCAATGGCCGTTACGATCACGATGTAATCCCACCGGGCTTCCAGACCCACTTCAACCCGATTATCTACTTCCCTTGGTACTATCTCCGTCACGCGCTGCCCCCGGCTATTGCCGGGATGACCATGGGCGCGGTGCATGGCCTCAACCTCGTGCTTATCTACTGGCTGTCCCGGATCGTGCTCGGGCACGCAGCCAATGTGATGACGGTTGTCGCTGCGTTGCTGCTGGCTGCGCTGGGGCCGATGACGCTGTCGGAAGTCGGCACCAGTTTTTCCGACATTCTCACTGCGATCCCGATTATCGCCGGGCTGGCACTGATGCTGGCTACCGATGAGCCGCGACCGATACGTTACATCGTCGCAGGACTTTTGGTCGGCCTCGCGCTCGGCTTCAAACTCACCAACATCGTCTTCGCAATTGGCTTGGCGGGCGCCGCACTTGCTGCCGCACGCCCTCTGGTGGCCGTGACCTGCCTCGCCATCGGCGGCGCGATCGGCACGATCATGACGGGCGGCGTCTGGAGCCTGATGCTGTGGCGTGAATTCGGCAATCCGTTCTTTCCGTTGCTGAATAGTCTGTTTCCCTCGCCGGAGATGCGAGAGATTACGCTGCTCGACCGCCAGTTCATTCCGAACGGAATTCTGGATGGCCTAGCCTATCCGTTTTATTGGCTCGTCGGAAATTTCCGCAGCTCAGAACTGCCGTTTCGCGACGCACGCTTTGCGATGCTATGCGTGCTGCTTCCGATCGCCTTCATTGCTCAAATGAGGCATGCGCGCGCTATTTTTTCGCGGCGCGACTCGCAGCTCCTGATCTTCTTTGTCACGTCTTATGCGGTCTGGCTGATTTTGTTCTCGATCCAGCGCTATGCCGTCGCACTGGAATTGCTGACCGGGCCACTGATCGTGCTGTTGCTGGTACGCATCGTCACGGCATTCCGCTCGACCGCCCCCATCCATCCTGTCGGCCAGCACGCAAGCCGCTCGATCTTCATCATTGCAGCGATCACCGCTGCATGGTCGCAGCCAACCGACTGGTGGCGACGACCATGGTCAAATCCATATGCGCCAATGATTTCATCGCGGCTTTCACAGCCCGCGACCTATCTGTTGCTCGACAAGCCGCTGGCTTTCGTCGCACCGCTCCTGCCTGCTGGATCCCGCTTTTATACGATTGCCGATCTCGCTTTGCCGATCCTGCCTGCCGGCAAATACGATAATCGCATTCGAGCGGGTTTGAAGGAGCCGTTGCCCGGCGGCGTGTGGGAGATGCACATCAAAGGCCGGCCGTTCCCTGCAGAAGCACTGGCTGCCTATGACCTGATGATCGATGCATCACAGCCCTGCGTGGAGATCGAAGGTGCCCAACTGGGCTCCACTAACGTGGCGTGTCCGTTGCGCTCCACCGGCTCCTGACGTCAGGCGTGCCCGGCCTCGGCCGACAACATCCCGGGGGCGATCCCGATCTTCTGCAGCGCGCGAAGATACTTCTCCTCGATATCACTGCCGAAGATGAGATCCTCATCAGCCGCACAATGCAGCCAGCCGTTGCCCTGGATTTCGTCTTCCAGCTGGCCCGGCGCCCAGCCGGCATAGCCGAGCGCGAGAATCGCATGCTTGGGTCCACCACCATTGGCGATGGCGCGCAGGATATCCACGGTCGCCGTGAGGCAGACGCCATCGTCGATCGGCAACGTCGCATCCTTGATGAAGAAGTCGCTGGAATGCAGCACGAAGCCGCGTCCGGTCTCGACCGGGCCCCCCTTCAGCACTTTCATGCTTTCGGCGCTTTCCGGGAGCTTGATGCCGTCGGACTTCTCGATGATGTCCAGTTGCACCAGCAATTCGGGAAAATCGATGCTTCCAGCAGGCCGATTAACAATGATGCCCATGGCACCTTCCGACGAATGCGCACAGACGTAAATCACCGAACGGGCGAAGCGCTCGTCTTCCATCACAGGCATGGCGATCAGCAACTGCCCGTCGAGGTAGTTGCCAGTGTCGCCAACGCTGGATTTCGCGCGGCTTTTCCGGGGGCGCTTGCGAGTGGGTTCCATCAGCAAACCGCTCTCATTTCCTTGCTTATCCTGATATTGGGTCTGGGTTCTGTCAATCAGCCTTCCGCAACGCATACGAAAACCGGATCACAAGCAGTTCAATAGCTTAAGACAGGTTTGGCTTTATGACAGGCCTACCCTGTAAGGACGCCCGATGACCGCATCTGTTCCCTACCACATTGTCGCTGTCTGCGCCGCGGGCCTGCTCCTCACCTGCAGCGCACAGGCAGAGGACACCTCACCTTGGCAGATAGACAGTCATTCGCAGATCAGGCTTGTGGCAGGCTCGCGTAGCGGGCCGGTGATGCTGGGGGGTATCGCGATCCAGCTGCAACCCGGTTGGCACACTTATTGGCGGAACCCCGGCGATTCCGGGGTGCCGCCACGCTTCGATTTCTCCAAATCGGAGAACCTGGATACCGTCACCATCCTGTGGCCGGCGCCAAAAAAATTCGAGGATGGGGCCGGCGGCCTGTCGCTGGGCTATGTGAAACAGGTGGTGCTGCCAATGCGGGTGATCGCCAAGGACCCCGGCAAGCCTGTGATTCTCCGTGCGGCGATCAATTACGCGGTCTGCGACAAGCTCTGCATTCCGGTCGACGCCAATGCCGAGCTGGCTTTCACCAGCGTGGCCAGCACTGAAGACGGTGCGCTGACCGCAGCGCTCGATACCGTGCCTAAGCCGGCCACCATGGGCGACGCCAATCCGCTGACGGTCCGCGACATCAAGCGCGAGGGCAAGAATGTGTTCGTCGACGTCGTTGCTCCGGAAGGCAGCGAACCCAACCTGTTCGTCGAAGGGCCGACGCCGGAATGGGCGCTGCCGATCCCCAAACTGGACGCTAAAAGCCCGCCAGGCGTGAAGCGCTTCAGCTTCGAACTCGACGGCGTGCCGCCCGGCGCCACGACCGACGGCGCAGCCCTGAAACTGACGCTGGTCGGCAGCGACCGGGCGTATGAATTCAACGTCAACCTGCCCTGATACCGCTGGCGCGTGACCTGTTGCACGCAACCTGCACATCTCCGTCCAACCGGATGTTAACGACTGCTTGCTACGCCAGACCACTGCCGCATGCCTGCGGCTGAGGACATTGTCGTGGCCGTGATGGACGCAGAAGCCGCACCCGCAAGCGCGCCCGCCGGCCTCAAGGCCAGGCTGCGTGCGCTGTTCACCGGCTCAGGCGAGGCCTCACTGACACGCCGCCTCGCCGGCACCATCTTCCTCATTCGCGTCATTTCCGCCGGCCTCGCTTACTTCTCGCAGATCCTGCTGGCACGCTGGATGGGCACGTCGGATTACGGCATCTATGTCTATGTCTGGACCTGGGTGCTGCTGTTCGGCTCGATGATGGATTTCGGCATCGCCGCGTCAGCCCAGAAGATCATCCCGGAATATCGCGCCAGCGGTGACCACGCGCGGTTGCGCGGCTTTCTCTCCGGCAGTCGCTGGATGACCGGCATCGTCTCGGTAATGGTCTCGCTGCTGCTTGCCGGCCTCGTCAAACTCATCTCGCCCTGGATCGACGCCGACACGGTGGTGCCGCTCTATCTCGGCTGTCTGACGCTGCCGGCCTTCGTCGTTGCCAACACGCAGGATGGCATCGCGCGCTCGCATGACTGGATGCGCCTCGGCCTGATGCCACAATTCATCATCCGCCAGGCGCTCATCATCGGCTTCACCGCCGGCGCCTTCGCACTGGGCTTCAAGCTTGGTGCATCCATCGCAATGCTCGCCAGCGTCGCCGCCGTTTGGGTCGCGATGATCGGCCAGATGATCGTGCTCAACCGCCGGCTCGCGGCGCATATCGAAGCCGGCCCGAAAGCTTATGACTATCGCGGCTGGCTCGCCGTGTCGTTGCCGATCCTGCTGGTCGAGAGCTTCTATCTTCTGCTGTCCTACACCGACGTGCTGGTGCTGCAGCAATTCGTCTCATCCGACGAGGTCGGTGTGTATTTCGCTGTGGTGAAGACCCTGGCGCTGGTGTCGTTCATTCATTACGCAATGTCGGCGACCACCGCACATCGCTTCACCGAATATCACGCGGCCGGTGACAAGGATCGACTTGCCGCTTACGTCACCCACGCGATCAAGTGGACGTTCTGGCCATCGCTCGCAGCGACGCTGATCCTGCTCGCTTTGGGCAAGCCGCTGCTGTGGTTGTTCGGTCCGCAATTCACCAGCGGTTACGACATCATGTTCATCGCAGCCATCGGCCTTGTGGTGCGGGCTGCTATCGGCCCGGTGGAGCGGCTGCTCAACATGCTCGGCCACCAGCACATTTGCGCCGTGGCCTATGCGTCGGCCTTCGTCATGAACCTGGTGCTGTGTCTCGTGTTGGTACCGAAATTCGGCGGTCATGGCGCGGCAACGGCGACGTCGATCGCGCTGACATTCGAGACGATCTTGTTGTTCTGGATCGTTCGCCAGCGCCTCGGGCTACACGTGCTCGCCTTCGGGAAACAAAGCGCCTGACAACCTCCCCCTGCAAGGCAGGAGGAGGTCAGGAAGAAAATTTATTCAGCCGTCCAGCCACCGTCGATCGACAGGTTGGTGCCCGTGATCTGTGCGGCATCGTCGCCGCACAGGAACAGCGCCAGCGCTGCGACTTGTTCGGACGTCACGAATTCCTTGGTCGGCTGCGCTTCGAGCAGAACGTCGTTGATGACCTGCTCTTTCGTCAGTCCCCGCGCCTTCATCGTGTCGGGAATCTGTTTTTCAACCAGCGGCGTCCAGACATAGCCGGGCGAAATGCAATTGCAGGTGATTTTGTGGGTGGCGACTTCCAGTGCCACCGTCTTGGTCAGGCCGGCGATGCCGTGCTTGGCGGAGACATAGGCCGACTTGAATGGCGAGGCGACCAGCGAATGCGCCGAGGCGGTGTTGATGATACGGCCCCAGCCGCGCTTCTTCATGCCGGGCACGACGGCGCGGATACCATGGAAGGCCGAGGAAAGATTGATGGCGATGATCGCATCCCACTTCTCGATCGGGAACTCCTCGATCGGCGAGACAAACTGGATGCCCGCATTATTGACGAGAATGTCGACCGATCCATAGGTCTTCTCGCCGAGCGCGATCATGTCGGCAATCTCCGCCGGCTTGGTCATGTCGGCCGGCGAATGGATCGCCTTCACCTTGAAATCGCTCTCGATCGCTGCGCGCTCTTTCTCGATATCGGCTGGCGCGCCCATGCCGTTGATCACGATATTGGCGCCTGCGCTTGCGAAAGCGCGCGCATAAGCGAGGCCGATGCCGCTGGTCGACCCGGTGACGACAGCGGTCTTGCCTGTGAGATTAGCCATTACTTACTCCTGTTGGACGTCAAATGCTGCGGAATGTCATTGTAGTCGTCGGCGGTAAGCGCATGGGTCACCATCGATTCATCGGATTGCGGCCGCTCGAACCAGTCCTTGTGGCGCATCGAAAGGAATACGTCGCGCTCGCCTGCGTTCCAGTGTTCGACCATGCCGATGCGCGAGAAGTTGTAATCCTTCGACGACGACTCGTAATTCTTGCTCGTATAGATCAGATGCACCACCGTGACGGTATTTTCCTTCGCAGCTTCTGATAACAGCGCCACTCCGGGATCCTGCTTCAGTTCTGCCGGCAATTTGCCAATCAGATCACGCAGTGCCTTGCGGATGTTGTGGATCTTCTTGTTCTTGTCGGTATTCATGCGGGTGCGGCTGGAATAGCGAATGTCCTTTTCGCGTTCCTGTGCTTCCAGGATCGATTGCGGCAATGGCCCGCGCGCACTGAACAGATCGACCTGGAAGATCAGCAGATCGCTGGTGACGTCATCCAGCACGAAATCCAGCGGCGTGTTTGAGGCGATGCCGCCATCCCAGAAATGCTCGCCATCGATCACGATCGACGGAAAGCCCGGCGGCAACGCGCCGGAGGCCATGATGTGTTCGGGCTCGATCCTTTTGCGATCTTTCTTGAAGAGCGTGTTGTCAAAATAAGTGAAGTTGCCGGTGGTCACGCTCACGGCGCCAACGCTTAGCCGGGTCTTGCAGTCGTTGAGACGATCAAAGTCAACCAACCGTTCCAGCGTCGCCTTCAGCGGCGCGGTGTCGTAATAGCTCTGAGACTGCGGACTGCCGGGCGGCCACAGTGGCGCGGGCGGAATCCGCGGCACAAAAAAACCTGGCACGCCGAATGTAGCAATGACAGCGGCACCCGCCTCATAAAAGTAAGAACGCGCGCGGTCATCCGTCAGCATCGGGCTCCAGGGGACCGGCGATGCCGCCATCTCCCAGAATTCCTTGAGCTTGCCGATCCGCTTGTCGCGCTCATTGCCGGCGATGATCGCCGCGTTGATGGCACCGATGGAGATGCCAGCCACCCATTCCGGCTCGAAATCGTGATGACACAGCGCCTCATAGGCGCCGGCCTGATAGGAGCCAAGCGCGCCGCCCCCTTGCAGCACCAGCACCCGCTTGGCTTCGGCGGGTCTGCTGGCAGCGCTGGATTGAGGCTGATCGGACATATCCATGGGACCACTCGATCCTGTCGGCGACGGGAACCTTACCGTGGCGCTCCCTTGCCGCGGCGTCAATCACGGATGGTGCAGAGCACCATCACGCTTCGGCTATCTGGGAAGGCTCATTTGGAATCCGTCGAAGCCAGGATCATGGTCCAGAACACCTTGTATTTGGTGTTGGGAGCATAAATCGCCGCAATGCCCAGTTTTGTGACACCGGACTTCAGCATATTGGCGCGATGCGGCGGCGAGTCTCGCCAGCCAGAAAAGGCCTCGGCCATAGTATGATAGCCGGCCGAGACGTTCTCAACCGCCAAGGTCGCCGGATAGCCGCCTGCATTCAGGCGCTTGGCCAACGGCGCCTTGACATCGTGATCGAGCTTGTTCCGTTTGGCCATGGCAGTGGACTGATCTTCTGCCAGCGCCATCAGTGCGGGATCGACCACTACCGGGCCGAGGCCGTTATTCTGCCGGTACAGCGAGATCATCGAGGCTGCAGCCACCGGATCGAGCTTGGCGCCGCCATTGGCCATGCTGAGATACATAGTGGGCTGGTCCGGCAGAGTATCGACGGTCCCCGCACACCCTGCCAGCAACAGAAATCCCAGACTGGCCAGAGCCACCCGCTTCATCGGCAATCCCCCAAATCAAGGGGCCGTTGTTGCACACCAACCGTGGCTGAAAGGTGAACGGACGGGATTTTTAGAAAGCGCCAGTCATTCCTGGCCGGCAAAGATCCGGTAGCGCCGTGGCTGCAGACTGATTGCATCACCCGTGGTGAGCGGGCGGTCGCGCGGGGCATCGATCTCCACCAGCGTATCATCACCAGAGAGCGCGATGTCGGCGCGCTGGATCGGGCCGAAGGTGCGGACGCGACGCACAGTGCCTTCGAGGGCTCCCTCGCCGACCGGACCGATCTGCATGTCGTGACGACGAACAAACAGTTTCGAGGGACCGACGGCACCACCCGCGTCGATGTTAAGCGGGCGATGGCCGAGCTTGACCTGGCCGCCACTTACATCGACCGGGAGCACAATCGATTCACCTATGAACGAGTGCACGAAAGCCGTCGCCGGATTATCGTAAACGTCGCCAGGCGTGCCGATCTGTTCGATCTTGCCCTTGTCCATCACCACAACGCGATTGGCGACTTCGAGCGCCTCCTCCTGGTCATGCGTGACGAAGATCGAGGTGACGTGGATTTCCTCGTGCAACGTACGCAGCCACTGCCGCAACTCCTTGCGTACCTTAGCATCGAGCGCACCGAACGGCTCGTCGAGCAGCAGAATGCGCGGCTCGATGGCGAGCGCGCGCGCCAGCGCAATACGCTGCCGCTGGCCGCCCGAGAGCTGGCTGGGATAACGATTGGCGAGCCAGTCGAGCTGCACGAGATCGAGAAGCTCCTTCACCCGCGCGCGGATCTGCGCTTCGCTCTTGCGCACGGCGCGCGGCTGCACGCGCAGGCCGAAGGCCACATTCTCGAACACGCTCATATGGCGGAACAACGCATAGTGCTGGAATACGAAACCGACGTGGCGCTCGCCGGCGCCGCGCGCCAATGCGTTCTCGCCGTCGAACGAGACCTCGCCGGCATCCGGCCAGTCGAGCCCGGCGATGATGCGCAGCAACGAGGTCTTGCCGGAACCGGACGGTCCGAGCAGCGCGAGCAATTCACCATCCGCAACCCGAAGGTCGACATTATCCAGCGCCTTGAAGGCACCGTACTGCTTTACGATATTGCGAACTTCAATCGTCACGGGGCAGTTGTCCTTCTTCGATCTGGCCTTCGAGGATGGTCTTTGCGATCAGCGTCAAGAGCGCCAGCAGAGCCAGCAATGACGCGATCGCGAACGACGCCACCAGTTGATATTCGTTATACAGGATTTCCACCAGCAGCGGCATAGTGTTGGTCTCGCCGCGAATGTGACCCGACACCACCGAAACCGCGCCAAACTCACCCATTGCCCGCGCATTACACAACAGTACGCCGTAGAGCAGACCCCATTTGATGTTGGGGAGCGTCACCACAATAAAGGTACGCCAGCCACTCGCCCCCAGCGAGATCGCAGCCTCTTCCTCCTGCGATCCCTGCTCCTGCATGAGCGGTATCAGCTCCCGGGCGACGAACGGAAAGGTGACGAAGGTGGTCGCCAGCACGATCGCCGGCACGGCAAACAGAATGTTGATGCCGTGCGACATCAGCCATGGCCCAAAGAAACCCTGCGCACCAAACAGCAGCACGAATACCAGACCGGAGATAACGGGGCTGACCGAGAACGGCAGATCGATCAGGGTGACCAACAAGGTCTTGCCCCTGAATTCGAATTTGGCCACCGCCCAGGCGGCGGCAACGCCGAATACCAGATTGAGGCTGACCGAGATCACCGCTGTGATCAGCGTCAGCCAGATTGCCGAGAGCGCCTCGGAATCTGCCAAGGCCGCCAAATAGAACCCGACGCCCTTGGACAATGCCTCCGAGAATACCAAGATCAGCGGCAAGACCACGAACACTGTCAGGAACATCACTGCGACACCAATAATGATGCCGCGCACGAGCCATGGCTCGGTATGCAGGTCCTGTCGTGCCACGGACTCGGCGCGCTCCACGGTGACTGGCGAATTGATAATTGTAATGGTCATGTCAGGTCAACTCACTGCCAGCGCGCGGGTCTGCGCCCAGCGCTGCAGCCGATTGAGCAGGAAGATGATCAGGAATGAAAAGACCAGCATGACCACCGCGATCGCTGTCGCATCGGCATAGCGAAATTCCGACAGCCGGATGACGATCAAGAGCGGCGCAATCTCCGACACATTTGGAAGGTTGCCGGCGATGAAGATCACGGAGCCATATTCGCCAACGGCGCGAGCAAACGCCAGCGCGAAGCCGGTGAGAATGGCCGGCGTGAGGCTGGGAATGATGACGCGGGTGATGGTCTGCCAGCGAGAGGCACCGAGACAGGCAGCAGCCTCTTCGATCTCGACATCGAGGTCGATCAGCACCGGCTGCACAGTCCGCACCACGAAGGGAATGCCAATAAAAACCATCGCCAGGAAAATTCCGAGCGGCGTGAACGCCACTTTGATGCCGAGTGACGCCAGCGGCGCGCCGAGCCATCCGTTTTGCGCGAACAATGTCGTCAGCGCGATGCCTGCCACTGCAGTGGGCAGGGCGAACGGGATATCGACAATGGCATCAAACAGCCGGCGACCGGGAAATCGGTACCGCACCAGGGCCCAGACGATAATCAGGCCAGCGACCAGATTGACCAGCGCAGCCGCGAAGGCCAATCCGAACGAAATTCTGAGCGCGTGTAATGTGCGGTTGCTGGTGACGGTATCGAGGAATTGCGAGAGACTGAGATCCGCTGTCTTGACGAACAACCCCGCCAGCGGGATCAAAATCAAAAGCGACAGCCATGTCAGGGTCAGGCCCATGCTCAGACCGAACCCCGGCAACGAACTTCGTTTAGGTGCCGCGCTCACAATGTCCCCTTGCTTTGGTAAAAGCCCCAGACCGGCGTACCGGTCTGGCTGTTTCGCTGCGAACGATCAGTTCTTGTAGATCTTGTCGAACACGCCGCCGTCGGAGAAGTGTTCGCTCTGCGCCTTAGTCCAACCTCCGAACACGTCGTCGATCGTAAACAGATCGACCTTGGCGAAGGAAGCTTCGTACTTCTTGGCAATATCGGCGTCACGCGGACGGTAGAAATTGCGCGCGGCGATCTCCTGACCTTCCTTGGTGTACCAGTATTTCAGATAGGCCTCGGCAGCGGCTTTGGTACCCTTCTTGTCGGCGACAGTATCAACGATAGCGACCGGCGGTTCGGCGAGAATTGAAAGCGACGGCGCCACGATCTCGAACTTGTCCTTGCCGAACTCCTGGATTGCTAGATATGCCTCGTTTTCCCAGGCCAGCAAGACATCGCCGACGCCACGCTGGACGAAGGTGATGGTCGAGCCACGCGCGCCGGTATCGAGAACCGGAACGTTCTTGAAGATGTTACCGACAAATTCCTTTGCCTTGTCCTGCGATCCATATTTCTTCAGAGCATAGCCCCAGGCGCCGAGATAGTTCCAGCGCGCGCCGCCAGAAGTTTTCGGATTCGGCGTGATGACGCTGACGCCGCCCTTGATCAGATCGTCCCAGTCCTTGATGGCCTTGGGGTTGCCCTTGCGCACCAGGAATACGATGGTCGACGTATAGGGCGACGAATTCTGCGCCAGGCGCTTCTGCCAGTCCTTCGCCAGCAAGCCCTTACTGGCGATTGCATCGATGTCATAGGCGAGCGCGAGGGTGACCACATCGGCTTGCAGACCATCGATCACGGAGCGCGCCTGCGCCCCAGAGCCGCCATGCGACTGCTTGATCTCGACGCTCTTGCCAGTTTCTTTCTGGTACGCAGCAGCGAACGATTTGTTGAACTCGACATAGAGCTCACGTGTCGGGTCATATGACACGTTGAGCAGCGAAATGTCTGCCGCGTGCGCCGATCCTGCAATCAAGAGACCCGCGATGACGGGAAGAATACGACGGACCATTTTGATCTCCATCCAACCTCACAACACGATCGTCATGAGGTGGGGCGCAAAATCTTGAAGATGTACCGCTAAGTCAACGAAACCAGATTCCAATGTTGGCGGCATGACGGCAGCAATGTGCTATGAATACGCCTTTGCACGGATACCGTATCGCGCGCTGGTCATTTGTCATCAACCAACGCTGCAAAAGCCGTTAGCATGCGGCGAATTAGCGCGTGCTCTCCGCGTGGCGCAATTGCATGCGCTGATGCAGCGCCGTAACGCGGCCATCGCCGGTGGGCTGATAGAACACCGTGTAGCGCTTCACCGTGGCTGCAAAGGCTTCTGCATCGGCATCCTTCTTCACCTCGAACGAATCGAAACCGGCGCGCAGCATGATGACGAACTGGTCGCGCAACACCTGGCCGGTTGCTCGTAATTCGCTCTTGTATTTGTAGCGCTCGCGCAACAGACGCGCCTGGCTGTAGGCACGGCCGTCACGGAACGACGGGAAAACCAGCGCAACCACCGCGAGCTTGTCGAGATAGGGCACCAGCTCTTCCGGATCGCGGTTGTTCGGCCAGATCACGCCGGTCGGGCCACTGCGCTTCAGCAGCGCCTCCGGGGCGGCGAGAAAACGCGCGGCCGGAATCAACACCGCCCCGTCGACCGGAATCTCCGCATCGTCGGCCACTTGAATATAGCCGTCGGCAATGATCTTGCCTTGTTTAACGAGTGGCATAAACGCGCTCCTTGAACGGCTCGACGCCGAGGCGTTCGACAGTCTGGACAAACAATTCATCCGGCCGGGCACGCAGTGCCAGATAGGCTTCGACGATATCCTCAATGACGTCAGCAACCTCGGCAAAAGGCACTGCCGGTCCGATCAGGGTGCCGACCACGGCATGTTCGTCGGCACGGCCGCCGATTGTGATCTGGAAGAATTCCTCGCCATTCTTCTCGACGCCGAGAATCCCGATATGGCCGACATGGTGATGGCCACAGGCATTGATACAGCCGGAGATGTTGATATGCAGCCGACCGATCAGCTCCGCGAGATCGTTATTGGCGAAACGCCGCGTCAATTCCTGCGCGATCGGGATCGATCGCGTATTGGCCAGCGAGCAGTAGTCGAGGCCAGGGCACGCGATGATGTCGGTGACCAGATTGACGTTCGGCGTTGCGAGACCGAGCTTGTCCAGTTGCCGCCACAGTGCGGGCAGATCGCGCTTGGCCACACTCGGGAGCGCCAGATTTTGCTCATGGCCCACGCGGATTTCGCCGAACGAGTATTTGTCGGCAAGATCGGCGACCGCATCCATCTGGTCGGCCGTGGCATCGCCGGGTGGGCCGCCCACCGGCTTCAACGACAATGTCACGATGGCGTAACCGGTCCGCTGATGCGGAGCGACCGAGTTCTTGAGCCAGCGCGCAAAATGCGGATCGGCCGACGCGGCCGTTAACTCGTCCGGCGTATCGGAGAGCTTCTGATAGTTCGGATAGCTGAAGCGCGAGCGGATATCCTCGACCACCTCGCTGTCCAGCGTCAACGCGCTGTCACGCGTCGCCAGCCATTCATCTTCGACCTCGGCGGCGAATTTCTCGATGCCCAGCTCATGAACCAGGATCTTAATGCGCGCCTTGTAGATATTGTCGCGGCGGCCATACTGATTATAGACGCGCAGGATGGACTCGACGTAGCTCAGAATGTCGCGGCCGCGCACGAACGGCTTGATCACCTTGCCGATGAATGGCGTACGACCAAGGCCACCGCCGACCAACACCTCGAAGCCAGTCTCGCCGGCCTCGTTCTTGTGAATTCGCAGGCCAATGTCATGCACCTTGATCGCCGCGCGATCGTGGGCCGACGCAGTGATCGCAATCTTGAATTTGCGTGGCAGGAACGAGAATTCCGGATGCATGGTCGAATACTGCCGCAGCAATTCCGCCCAGATGCGTGGATCCTCGACCTCGCCCGGCGCGACACCTGCCCATTGGTCGGTGGTGACATTGCGCGTGCAATTGCCCGAGGTCTGCATCGCGTGGATGCCGACCGAAGCAAGATCTTCCAGTGCATCCGGCAGATCGGCGAGCTTGATCCAATTGAACTGGATGTTCTGCCGCGTGGTGAAGTGGCCATAGCCGCGGTCATAGCGTCGCGCCACATGCGCCATCTTGCGCAGTTGCGGCGATGACAGCGTGCCATAGGGAATAGCGACGCGGAACATATAGGCGTGAAGCTGAAGATAGACGCCGTTCATCAACCGCAGCATCTTGAACTCATCTTCGGTGAGTTCACCCGCAAGGCGGCGTTTTACTTGATCGCGGAATTCCGAGACACGCTCGTTGATCAGCGTGCGATCGATTTCATCATAAGCATACATAATTCAGGTGCCTTAAGCCGAAGCCGGAAGGTCAATGGTGACGCCCTTGCGGCGAATCTGTTCACGGAGATTGCCCGGCTCGACGGTGCCGTTGTCGTTCACGGCGACCGGCGCGATATAGGGACCAATGGCGCCAACGTCGTCAGCTGTGGATTCAGCAAGCAGCGCACGCGCATCATCGGCAGTGCGCACGATGGCAGCCTGTGCGAGATCAGTGGTCCAGCCTTTATGGGCATCGCGATAAATCACCACGCCGTCCCATGTGCGGTTGGCAGTCACCACCGACGGGCCGGTGATCTTGATTTTCTGTTGCAGCGGAGAGGTCATTCGGCAGCCACCAATAAATCTGAAACGAGCTTGTTGATCTGAGCGGCGCGCCACGGCGCGGAATGCGCCACGACATCGCCAATGATGAGAACCGCCGGACCGCCCTCGATCTGGTCGACCAACGCCGGAAGGTCTTCGAGAACGCCGACAGCCGCCTGCGCGTCGGGTCGTGTGACGCGCGCAAATACGCCAACAGGTGTTTGCGGCGATCGGCCAGCAGCGAGAAGCCCCGTACGGATCGCGGGGGCGGCCGTCATCCCCATATAGACGACAACGGTCATCTTCACGTCGGTGAGGACGGACCAGTCGACCTTGTCGGCATCCTTTTCCTTATGCGCGGTGAGGAAAGTGATGCGCAGCGCCTCGCCACGATAGGTGAGCGGCGTTTCAAACATCGCGGCGGCGCCGAGGCCCGCGGTAATGCCGGGAATGACCGAGTAGGACACGCCGGCATCGCGGAGAAATTCGATCTCCTCGCCGCCGCGGCCGAAGATGAAGGGATCGCCTCCCTTGAGGCGCACGGCGCGCTGACCGGCCCGCGCGGCCTCCACCAGCAATGTATTGGTGGCGCTTTGACCAATCCCGGGCTTGCCGATGCGACGGCCGACCGGAACGCGTGACGCATCGCGACGGATGCGATCAAGGATCTCTGGCGAGACCAGCTCGTCATAGAAAACAACATCGGCGTCCTGCAGCGCGCGCAGTGCCTTGATGGTAAGTAGATCGGGATCGCCGGGACCGGCGCCGACGAGCGTGACATGGCCTTTGGCCGTGCCTTCGGCTGTCGCCCCCGCGAAAGCAGATGGATCGGGAATTGCAGTGAGGGCCTGCTCAGCTTCCTGAATTTGCCCGGCGAGCACCTTGGTCCCGATCGGACCATCGACGATGCGCTCCCAGAACCGACGGCGCAGCGGCGCCTCGGAAATCTTTGCATTGATCGGCTGACGCCAGCGCCCGATGAAGCCTGCGAGATCGCCGATCCGCGCCGGCAGCATCGCCTCGATCTTTTCGCGCACACGCCGTGCCACCACCGGCGACGCGCCGCCGGTTCCGACGGCGACGACTACATCGCCGCGATCGACGATGGCCGGAAAGATGAAAGTGGAGTGCGCGAGCTCATCCATTACATTGACGGGCACGCCGCTCGCTTTGGCGCGCGCAGCCACCGCGTGGCCGAGTTCACCGGCGCCGGCGCAGAGCACGGCGATGACCCCCGAGAGATCAGCGGTCACCGGATCGCCCTCGACATGCTCGATGTGCGCCACGCCCTCGGCATCCAGCCCGGCCGTGTCACGATTGCCGTCCGTCGCGTACCAGCGAATCCGCGCACCGGCTGCCAGCAGCAGCCTCAGCTTGGCGCGCACGAGTTCGCCCTGGCCGACAACAACGATCGGCCCGGTCTGCAAATCGAGGAAGACAGGCAGAAACCGCATACATACTCCGCTGCCCCTAAATCCGGGGTTGACTGGAATTATATTCTATATATGTCTCGATAACGAGGCGCAAAGAGAAGATTTTATCTTCTTCGAGGCGTTCTAACTATAGAATTTTTACCCTCAAACACCAAGCGTCGTAGATGCTTCTTCTCAATAACGGTCGGCCGATGCAGGAGTTGCGTGAAACCGCACCTGCGCCCGCCCTCCGTTACGCAGCAAATTCCGGACCGTTTGCCGGGCAAAACGCCGCAGCCGCCGCTCCCGGCCATCCGATCGCTCTCACTCACAGGGGACTTCACGTGAACCGTTTCATTATCGCTCTCGCCGCCGGGCTCGGCATTTTCGCGACTGCCCCCGCCCAGGCGCAGACCCCAACCACGCTGCTCAATGTCTCCTATGATATCTCCCGGGAGCTCTATGCCGAGATCAACACCGCCTTCCTCAAGCAGTGGAAGGCCAAGACTGGCCAGGACATCACCATCAACCAGTCGCATAACGGCTCGTCGCGCCAGGCGCGTTCGATCCTCGAAGGCCTCGAGGCGGATGTGGTGACCTTCAACCAGGTCACTGACGTGCAGGTGCTGTATGATCGCGGCAAGCTCATTCCAGCCGATTGGGCCAAGCAGCTCCCGAATAATTCCTCGCCTTACTACTCGCTACCGGCCTTCCTGGTACGCGCCGGCAATCCAAAGGGTATCAAGGACTGGGACGATCTGGTGAAGCCGGGCGTGCAAGTGATCTTCCCGAACCCGAAGACCTCAGGCAATGCGCGCTACACCTATCTGGCCGCCTATGCCTTCGCGAAGAACAAGTATGGTGCAGACAAGGCTGATGACTTCATCAAGAAGCTGTTCGCCAATGTGCCGGTGTTCGACACCGGCGGTCGCGCCGCCACCACGACCTTCGTCGAGCGCGGCACCGGCGATGTACTGATCACCTTCGAGGCCGAGACCTCGTCGATCCGCGACCTCGCCGGCAAGGACAAGTATGAAGTGGTGGTGCCACCAACCAGCGTGCTCGCCGAATTCCCGGTGACCGTCGTCGACAAATATGCCGACAAACACGGCACGAAGACACTCGCGACCGCCTATCTTGAATTCCTTTATTCGCCGGAAGGCCAGGACATCGAAGCCAAGGGCTATAATCGCGTTACCGACAAGACCGTGATGGCGAAGTACAAGGACAAATTCCCGGAAGTGAAACTGTACCGCGTCGAGGACGAATTCGGCGGCTGGGACAAACTGAATGCCGAACATCTCAATCCCGGCACGAAGCTGGACACGCTGTTCGGCGGGAAGTGAACCACAAACTCCGTCATGGCCGGCTTGACCCGGCCATGACGTGCGGAAAGGACGAGCGCCTGCATTAGACGACCTCCCCGCATTCCTTTTCCGCGCAAATCGTCTAAGAGAGGCCCCAACGGCTTCATACACGGACCTTCCCTTGCGACGTAGCGTCATTCCAGGTTTCGGGCTCTCGCTCGGCATTACGCTCTTTTATCTCGGAGCGATCGTGCTGCTGCCGCTGTGTGCGCTGATCCTGAAGGCGTCCGATGTCGGCCTCGCGCAATTGTGGACCATCCTGTCTTCGCCGCGCACGCTGTCGGCCATCCGTGTCACCGTGACGATGGCGCTCGCGGCCACCGCATTCAACGCCATCTATGGACTACTGCTGGCCTGGGTGCTGGCGCGCTACGAATTTCCCGGCAAGCGTATTCTCGATGCGCTGGTCGACGTGCCCTTTGCGCTGCCGACCGCGGTGGCCGGTCTCGCACTGACGGCGCTGTTTTCCAAGAAAGGCTGGTTTGGCGCACCGCTCGATGCGCTTGGCATCCAGGTTGCTTACGCACCGCTCGGCATCGCCATTGCGATGGCCTTTACCAGCATTCCCTTCGTAGTGCGCACAGTGCAGCCGGTGATCGAAGATCTCGGCTCCGATGTGGAGGAAGCCGGCCGCTCGCTCGGCGCCAACGACCTGCAGATCCTCTGGCGCGTGATCTTTCCGGCAATCTTCCCGGCCTTCCTTGCCGGCTGCTCGCTGTCCTTCGCGCGCAGCCTCGGCGAATTCGGCGCCGTAATCTTCATCGCTGGCAACCAGCCGATGAAGACCGAGATCGTTGCCTTGCTGACCTATATTCGGCTCGAGGAATACAACTACCAGGCCGCCGCTGCGATTGCCGTGGTGATGCTGGCGATGGCGTTTGCGATGCTGATCATCACCAATGCGGTGCAGGCCTGGAACTTGCGCTATCTTGGCCGGGGAGATGCGTGATGTCGCATCCGACGAGTGAACGCGCCCATACCGAATGGATGGTGACTCCCGTCGGTGCCGGCCCGGTGACACGACGCGTGGTACTTGGCATCGTCGCGATCCTCACATTGCTGTTCCTGATCGCGCCGCTGGCGCTAATCTTCAGTTCAGCGCTGTCGCAAGGCATCGGCACGTTTTTCAATAGCCTCACCGAGCCCGGCACGCAGCATGCGATCTTTCTGACTGTCGTCACCGCGATGATCGCTGTGCCGATCAATATCGTATTCGGCCTCGCCGCGGCGTGGACGGTGACCAAATTCACCTTCCCCGGCCGCACGCTGCTCATCTCGCTGATAGAACTGCCCTACTCCATCTCGCCGATCGTCGCCGGCGTTGCCTATATCTTCGTCTACGGCTCGCAGGGCCTGTTCGGCCCGCTAATCGAAGCCATGGGCATCAAGGTGATGTTCGCACTGCCGGCGATCGTGCTGGCAAGCATGTTTGTCACCGCGCCCTTCGTCGCACGTGAACTGATCCCGCTCATGCAGGTGCAGGGCACCGACGAGGAGGAAGCCGCCGTCACGCTCGGCGCGTCGGGCTTCGCGACATTCCTGCGCGTCACGCTGCCGAATGTGCGCTGGGCCGTGCTCTATGGCGCGATCCTGTGCAATGCCCGCGTAATGGGCGAATTCGGCGCGGTCTCCGTCGTATCCGGCAATATCCGCGGCCAGACCACGACGCTGCCGCTGCAGATCGAACTTCTGTATCAGGACTACAATGTCGCCGGCGCCTTTGCCGCGGCAACGGTGCTGACGGCCGTGGCACTGCTCACCATCGTGATCAAGGTGGTGCTAGAGCGGATCTCGCCCGAACACGCACAGGCTCCGGCCCGGCCGCCCGGCCACTGATCCTTTTAGGGGACTTCTCACCGGGTAGCCTTGGCGTTAAAAGGTCCCATGGGCGCCGCGGTTTGGCGCCGTTTATGCTTATACTCCCTGAAATTAGAGCAGAATTGCCGCTTCTCGCGAGAAAGACACCATGAAACGCATCGACGCCCACGGACTGCAGATCGCCCCCGTCCTGTTCGACTTCATCGCCAAGGAAGCCGCCCCCGGGACCGGCATTGCGCCGGATGCGTTCTGGGCCGGCGTCGCCGGTCTCATCAAGGACCTCGGCCCGAAGAACCGCGAACTGCTCAAGGTGCGCGACACGCTGCAGGCCAAGATCGATGCCTGGCATCTCGCCAACAAGGGCGCCTTCGACATGAATGCCTATACGGCATTCCTCAAGGAGATCGGCTATCTCCTCCCGGAGCCCGCGACCAAGCAGGTCGAGACCGCCAATGTCGATATCGAGATTGGCGAGATCTGCGGCCCGCAGCTTGTGGTGCCGCTGACCAATGCGCGCTACGCGCTGAACGCCGCAAATGCGCGCTGGGGCAGCCTCTATGATGCTTTCTACGGCACCGATGCCATCCCGCACGATCCGTCTGAAGGTGGCAAAGGCTACAATAAAGCACGCGGCGACAAAGTCATCGCCAAGGCCAAAGCCTTCCTCGATCAGGCCGCACCGCTCGCCACCGGCAGCCACACCGACGTCACTGCCTACAGCATCGTCGCTGGACAGCTCTCGGCCAAACTCAAGAGCGGCAACCTCACCGCGCTGAAGAACGAAGCTCAGCTCGCCGGCTATCTCGGCGAGCTCGCGGCACCAAGCTCGATCCTGCTGGTCAATAACGGCCTGCATATCGAAGTAAAGATCGATCGGACCAATACCATTGGCAAGGACGACTCCGCTGGCGTTGCCGACATGATCATGGAGTCGGCCGTCTCGACTATTCTCGACATGGAAGACAGCGTCGCCACGGTCGACGCCGACGACAAGGTGCTGGTCTATCGCAATACGCTGGGTTTGATGAACGGCACACTCTCTGCCGATTTCGAAAAGGGCGGCAAGACGCTGAAGCGCGCGCTCAATGAAGACCGTGTCTACAAGACCATCGACGGCAAGAACCTGACCCTGCATGGCCGCAGCCTGATGCTGATGCGCAATGTCGGCCATCACATGTTCACGGACGCGGTGCTCGACAGCGCCGGCGAGGAAATTCCGGAAGGCCTGCTCGATGCTGCCGTTGCCGGCCTGATCGCGATCCACGATCTCAAGAGCAAGGGCCCGATCCGCAACAGCCGCACCGGCTCGGTCTATATCGTGAAGCCGAAGATGCACGGCCCGGACGAAGTAGCGCTGACCTGCGAGATCTTCGCACGCGTCGAAAAACTGCTGTCGCTACCCGAGAACACCATAAAAGTCGGCATCATGGATGAGGAGCGCCGCACCACGGTGAACCTCAAGGCCTGCATCCAGAATGCGTCGAAGCGCATCATGTTCATCAACACGGGCTTCCTCGACCGCACCGGCGATGAAATCCACACGTCGATGGAAGCGGGTCCGATGATCCGCAAGAACGACATGAAGGCGACGCCGTGGATCAAGGCCTATGAAGAGTGGAACGTCGACGTCGGCCTGATCGATGGCCTGCCCGGCCATGCCCAGATCGGCAAGGGCATGTGGGCGGCTCCCGACAAGATGGCGGACATGCTCACGCAGAAGCTCGGCCATCCACAGGCCGGTGCGACCACCGCATGGGTGCCTTCGCCGACCGCGGCGACGCTGCACGCTTTGCACTATCATCAGATCGACGTCGCCACACGCCAAAAGGATCTCGCCAAGGGCGGCCCGCGCGGCAAGCTCACCGACATCCTCACAATTCCGGTGTCGCAGTCGAACTGGGCGCCGGACGATGTGAAGCAGGAGATCGACAACAACTGCCAGGGCATCCTCGGCTATGTCGTGCGCTGGATCGACCAGGGCGTCGGCTGTTCCAAGGTACCGGACATTCACGGCGTTGGCCTGATGGAAGATCGCGCCACACTGCGCATCTCCGCGCAGCATCTCGCCAACTGGCTGCATCAGGGCGTCATCACCAAGGATCAGGTGATGGAATCCCTGAAGCGCATGGCTGTCGTGGTGGACGGACAGAACAAGGGCGACGCGCTGTACCAGAACATGGCGCCCTCATTCGATGGCGTCGCCTTCAAGGCCGCCTGCGACCTGATCTTCGAGGGACGCACGCAGCCGAACGGCTATACTGAGTACATCCTCACCGCGCGCCGTCGCGAGGCGAAGGCGCTGGCTTGATACACTCTCTGTCCGTGTCGTCATGGCGGAGGCAAGCCCGGCCATGACGAATGACAGAGTGTCGATCGCATCGACGCAAGTAAAAGCCCTGGCAAACCGCCGGGGCTTTTTTGTTAGTTCAACTCGCTAGAAAATCGCGATGTATTTCAGCAGCGAGATCACACCGAGAATGATCACGACAACGCGGCAGATCTGCTTCGCGCGGTTGTCGATCGGCAACAGATTGATCAAGTACAGAATGAGAATGACGACGAGAAAGGTAATGAGAGCGCCGACGAGCATATGCGTATCCCCCAGACTCAATGGAAACGAATAGCAGCCCCGGTCATCGCCGCGGCTGTTCAACAGTGATCCAACGTGGGCGGGAGCATTGGGTTCCCGGATCGGAACAAAAGAACCCGTCGGAGCCGGTACCAAGAGATGCATTTCGGAAGAGTTCCGTGCTCTCAAGGCAGTAAGTATTTACCTCGTCGGACGAGGCAGCTGCGCCCAAGAATGCTTACGCACAAACTACCTAAGGTAGCTGTGCTTCAAGCCCGTCTCAGAATACGCGTGCAATCGGAAATATTTACCATTTGAAGCCTTACTAAATCAAACAATTTGGGGGATTCATGATGTTCAATCGATTGACCGTTTCCGCATTGCTTCAATCTGTCATCGTAGTCATGGCGCTTTGCGTGGTCGCCGTTCTGGCAACGACAGCCTGGGATTCGTACGGGCGGTTACGTTCAGCCAGCCGTATCTCGGTGATTGCGGACGCCTCTGCGAATGCCTTCAAGGCGATGCATAATTTGCGCACCGACCGTGCGTCGACGAACCGGAACCTCAACAACGAGACAGTCATTCAGCCCGACGGGGAAAAATATCTACGCTCCATTCGCGATTCCGAGATGCCAGCGATGCGAGCAGCGGCTGATCTCATTGCCACCATCGAATTCGCCGATCAAAAGACGCTGCACCCGACGCTGGTCCAGCTGATCAACAAGCTGACCGCTCTGCAAACCGAATCCTGGGACGCGATGAGCAAGCCGAAGGCGTCGCGCCGCGCAGCCCTCGGCAAGGAGTACATGGAGACCACGCAGGCGCTGCTTGAAACACTGGAGAAAGTGTCGGCCCAGCTCGCCGCCGCGGTGAACCACAACGATCCCATGATCGATCAACTACTGTCGATCAAACAAGCGGCCTGGCTGCTGCGCAACACCGCCGGCGAAGGATCCCTCCTCGTCGCGAACGGCCTTGCCGCCGGGCGCGCCACACCGGAAAATAAGCTCGCCTACACCAAGTTTGTTGGCGGCATCGACGCCGCCTGGAATGCGCTGGAATTGTCCGCGTCTGGAATGCAGCTTCCGGCCGGCCTGGCTGCAACCATAGCTGCCGCGAAGGTGGCTTATTTCGACCCGCAATATATGGCTCTTCGTGACCGCGTCATGAATGCACTGGTGAACGGCGAAAAGCCCGAAATCACCGCAAGTGAATGGACCCCAATCACCGTTGATCGCATGGGCAGCGCGGTTACAGTTGCTGAACGAGCGCTAAATGAAGCAAAAAGCCACACCTTGACGCAGTGGACTGCCGCGCAGCACGCGTTGATTCTGCAATTGGCACTGCTCGCTGCCGCGCTCGGCGTAGCATTCGGCAGCATGATTGCCGTCACCCGCCGCGTCATCACTCCGCTGCACACCATTCGCGATGCGATGCTGAAAGTCGCCGCAGGCGATCTCGCCGTCGATGCCGGCTATTCCGAACGGAAGGACGAAATCGGCGCGCTCGCCGGCGCTCTGGAGACCTTCAAGCAACAGGCCAAGGAGAAAGCACAGATCGAACAGCAGGAGCGCAACCGCAACGCCGACGCGACCCAGCGGCAGCAGGCCATCGAGCAGCATATCGGGACCTTCGAGGTCCAGATGCGCGATGCGCTCAACGCGCTCGGCAACGCGTCCGATCAGATGAACACCACATCGGATGGCATGGCAGTCGTGTCCAATCAGACCAATGCCCGCGTGCAGGATGCTGCGCGCGCCTCCGGCGAAGCCTCAGTGAATGTGCAGAACGTTGCTGCCGCGGCGGAAGAGCTGAGTGCCTCGATCAACGACATCAGCCGCCAGGCATCGCATGCCGCGGGAATCGCCAGTCGCGCCGTCAATCAGGCGCAGGAAACCGATGGCACCGTCCAAGGCCTCGCCAAGACGGCCAACCGGATCGGCGAGGTGGTCGGGTTGATCAACGATATCGCCTCGCAGACGAACCTGCTGGCGCTCAACGCCACTATCGAAGCCGCGCGCGCCGGCGAGGCCGGACGTGGCTTTGCGGTCGTCGCATCGGAAGTGAAGTCGCTGGCCAGCCAGACCGCCAAGGCGACCGACGATATTTCCGAGCAGATCGCAGATATCCAGAAGGTCGCCAATGAGGCCATCGAGGCCATCAAGTCGATCGGCGGCATCATCGGCGAGGTCAATGAAGTGGCAACTGCCATCGCCGCGGCCGTCGAAGAACAGGGTGCCGCGACACAAGAGATCACCCGGAGTACGCAGCAGGCTGCCGATGGCACCCGCAATGTGTCGGACAATATCGCCGGCGTCAGCGCCGATGCGGACGCAGCGGGCGCAGCCGCGCAGAATGTGAAGGTAGCCTCGGAAACGCTGGCCACGCAGACGCGCCAGCTTGGCACACAGGTGACGGACTTCCTCGGCAAGATCCGGGCAGCCTAGGCAGGGCCTCATCAGTCACGGCATCGAGCGCTGACAAATATCAAAAAGCCCCGGCATCGTCGGGGCTTTTTCGTTGCAGCGTCGCCGGGCACGAAAATCGGCCACCTCAAGTAGCATCATCAGAAACGAGTTTATCAAGACGGGCGTGAACGTGAATATTTACCAATTGCAGCCTTAGATACCGGAAATATTTTTGGGAGATTCATTGTGCTTCATCGATTGACGGTTTCCGCATTGCTCAAGTCCGTGATCGCCATCATGGCGGTCTGTGTCGTCACATTCCTCATTCTCAGTGCGTGGGAATCATATGGGCGCCTCAACGTCGCCGGGCGCATGTCGACCATCGCCGAGGCATCCGGCCATGTGTTCAAGGCAATGCACAATCTGCGCACTGACCGGTCCACGACGTTCCGCACATTGAACGCCGATGTCGTGATCCAGCCCGATACCGAGGCCTATCTGCGCCGTATCCGCGGCGCCGAAATGCCGGCAATGAAAGCAGCAGGAGAATTGCTGGTCACCGCCGACTTCCCCGGCAAGGCGACGCTCGTGCCTGAGTTTAACCGGCTGATGCAGGCATTGATCGCGTTGCAGACCGAATCCTGGGACCAGATGAGCAAGCCGAAGGCCTCGCGCCGCGCAGGCCTCGCCAAGGAATTCCAGGACAATGTCGATTCCGTTCTGGCCATGCTTGAAAAAGTATCCTCCGCTCTCACGGCCGCCGTAATCCACAACGATCCGGTGATCGATCAGTTGCTGTCGATCAAGCAGATGGCCTGGCTGATGCGCAACACATCGGGCGATGCCTCCGTCATTGTGTCCAACGCACTCGCGGTCAACAAGATCTCGCCGGAACTGCAGCGAAGCTATGTGAAGCTGACAGGCGGCATCGAAACTGGATGGAATGCGCTGGACATCGCATCGTCGGGGACTGAACTGCCGCAAGGTCTCATCACAGCCCTTGCAGCAGCGAAGGCATCCTATTTCGATCCGCAATACCTGGCGCTGCGCGACCGCCTGATTCAGGCCGTTGCAACCGGCGAGAAACCCGAAATGGCGGCGACAGCCTGGACACCGCTGACCGTGGACAAGATGAGCACGGCCGTGGTCGTAGCCGAGCGTGCACTTGACGAGGCCAAGAACCACAGCATCGCGCAATGGTCGGTCGCGCAACGCTCGCTGATTTTGCAACTTGTGCTGCTGGGTACCGCGATCCTGCTGGCCGTGGGCGCCATAGTCACAATCACGCGCCGTGTGACCACGCCACTGCTCACGATCCGCGACGCGATGCTGAAAGTGGCCGGCGGCGATCTCAGCGTCGATGCCGGCTATAGCGACCGCCAGGACGAAATCGGCGCCTTGGCCGGCGCATTGGGGACCTTCAAGAAACAGGCGATGGAAAAAGCCGAGATCGAGGCGCAGGAACGCCATCGGAATGCCAATGCCAGCCAGCGCCAGCAGGCCGTCGAACAGTATATCGGCATGTTCGAGATCCAAATGCGCGACACGCTGGGCACTCTTAACAGCGCCTCCGATCAGATGAATACGACATCCGACGGCATGGCCGCCGTGTCCAGCCAAACCAATGCCCGCGTGCAGGATGCTGCGCGCGCCTCGGGCGAAGCCTCAGTGAATGTGCAGAATGTCGCCGCTGCGGCCGAGGAGCTGAGTGCCTCGATCAACGACATCAGCCGCCAGGCATCGCATGCGGCGGGCATCGCCAGCCGCGCCGTCAGCCAGGCACAGCAGACCGACAATACCGTTCAGGGCCTAGCCAAGACGGCCAACCGGATCGGCGAAGTCGTCGGCCTCATCAACGACATTGCTTCACAAACCAATCTGCTGGCGCTCAATGCCACCATCGAAGCAGCGCGCGCCGGCGAAGCAGGCCGTGGCTTTGCGGTCGTTGCGTCCGAAGTGAAGTCGCTGGCCAGCCAGACGGCCAAGGCGACCGAGGATATTTCCGAACAGATCGCGGACATCCAGAAGGTCGCCAATGAGGCCATCGAAGCCATCAAGTCGATCGGCGGCATTATCGGCGAAGTAAATGAAGTCGCCACCGCGATTGCAGCTGCGGTCGAAGAACAGGGCGCAGCGACGCAGGAAATCACCCGTAGCACCCAGCAGGCGGCCGATGGCACCCGCAATGTGTCGGACAATATCAGCGGAGTCAGTGCTGATGCCGACGCAGCCGGTGCAGCCGCCCAGGACGTGAAAGTGGCATCAGAGACGCTGGCGACGCAGACGCGCCAGCTCGGAACTCAGGTGACGGACTTTCTCGGCAAGATCCGCGCGGCCTGAGCGGGATCGATAACGTGGCGCGGATTATTCCCGCGCCACCACCGGCATCCGCTCATACTTTGCCTGCAGCGACGGCGACACCGGCGACATGTTCAGCAATGCGCCGCGCTTGTCAGCGCCGCGGCCCGTGACCATCAATCCCTCGGCACCAGCGACAATGTCGCCTTTGCGCAAGGTCGGGTCGTTCTCGAGCTTCACCGGCGCCAGACCGATCTGGTCCTTGCCGTTGCAGGTGCAACCGGCCACGAGCTCGGTGCGATACTTGAATGCATTGGGCAGCTCCGAATACGGCTTGCCGCCGTCTGTCACCGCTGTGTCGATACTGCTGCCATAAACAACCTTGGTATCGCTCGCCGGACAGAAATTATTGCACGACGCTGCGCGGCTCTGACTGTCGGTGGCTGATATCGGGAAGTAGCGCCCATCGCACGTGCGCACGCAAAAAGCCTGACGCCCACCGCTTGCTGCGCGAGGGCGCTGCTCCTGCACCGGTGGACCTTCATTGACAAAAGGCAGCGAGATATCGGGGCCACGGCCACGCGCCATCCCGCCGAACAATGCCGAGAAAAAATCCTGTGCCTGCGCCGGGGCAGCACCGAGCACAACAATCGCCGTGACCGCGCCGAGGGCCATCCGTTGTCCTGAAAATCGGGTCATGGAGCCTCCAGCGCGGTATCAAGGCGGAATGATCGACTCTCAGTAGAGCGACGATGCCGAAAGGTTCATCGCCTGACGGCCCGGAGCTGGCTGCGCGCCCGCAGGGCGCACCGAGATCGACGTGACGCTGCGCGGTACCGGGGCCGTGCGCGCCTCATAGCGTGGGGCGACCGACTTCGGCAGCACCACAACCTTGGTCCCAACGCTGACGCGGCTGAAAAGGTCCTGCACATCTTCATTGGTCAGGCGGATACAACCCGACGACACGAACTTGCCGATGGTTGACGGATCATTGGTGCCGTGGATGCGATAGGCGCTGGAGCCGAGATACATAGCGCGGGCACCAAGCGGATTGCCGGGACCGCCAGCCATGAAGCGCGGCAGATAGGGCTGACGCGCGATCATTTCCTGTGGCGGATGCCAATCCGGCCATTCCGCCTTGCGCGAGACGGTCTGCGTGCCGGACCAGGTGAACCCCTCGCGGCCAACACCGACGCCGTAGCGAATCGCGCGGTTGTTGCCGAGCACATAGTAAAGCTGGGTATTGCCCGTATCGATGATCACTGTGCCCGGCGCTTCGCGGGTCATATAGCTGACCTCGGCGCGACGCAGGCGCTCGGGGAGAGCGGCATCCATGTTCTCCCGCACCCGCGGTGCGGACATCACGTCGTCGCCCGGTGGAAATGCACCTTGCGCAGCCGGTGCATAGTTCATCAGCTGCGCCGATGCGCTGGAGATGAACGGTGGAGCAGCGATCAGAGCGGCTGCAACAAAGAACGCGTTTGTGAGACGCAGCGAAAGCTTGCGGTTTCCAGATGATGCCTGTGACATGTGACTGCCCCGTTTGGCGACGCGTCATCGTCGTGATGACCGCGCAACCAACTGCGCCGAGGCCTCGCGGTTCCCTCCCCGCGATCGTCCACCGAATGATTTGTCAACCAAGGAACCATCACGAAATCGCGACGGAACTTTTGCGGTATGGTCGTGTTGTAGAGCCCGATCGCATGTTGGCGATCCGACGCGCGAACGAGATGTGCGCGAATAAATGGCGGCATGTCGGGATAGCTCATGAGTGAAGTCCGCGCTCTCCCCGAAAAGCCTGCAGGCACGCCGGTGCCCGAGAGCAAGATCGAACAGCCGCCGGTGATCCGCCGTGCCGAGGTGGTTGCTTTCACACTGGTATCGCTGCTGGTGATCACCGTGGTTGCGGTGCTTTATGTCGCCAAGGCATTCTTTCTGCCGATCGTGACAGCCTTCATCATTGGCACCATGCTGTCGCCCGCAGCGAGCTTTCTCGAAAAGCACCGCATTCCACGATCCGTTTCGGCGGTTCTGATCGTAACTGCCGTCTGCGCGGGCCTTTCCTTTATCGTCGGTCTCATCTCATCGCCACTGATGGAATGGACGACACGGCTCCCCGAGCTCGGTTCGCTCCTCAAGAACAAGCTGCATGTCTTCGACCGGCCGCTGGCGCTCTGGCACCAGATACAGGGCATGTTCGGCAGCACCGAAACGCTTGCGACAACAAAGTTCGAGCTGCCGAAGATCGACTGGGTACAGCCCACCGTTGAATTCCTGTCGCCGACTTTCACCGAATTCCTGCTGTTCTTCGCCACGCTGGTACTGTTCATCGCAAGCTGGACAGATCTGCGCCGCGCGCTGGTGATGAACTTCGCCGATCACGAATGGCGGTTGCGGACGCTGCGCATTCTCAATGCCATAGAGACCAGCCTTGGCGAATATCTGCTGATGGTCACCATGATCAATTTCGGGGTCGGCATTGCCACCGGCGCAATCTGCGCGGCCACAGGCATGCCCAACCCGGCGGGCCTCGGTGCGCTAGCAGCCACGCTCAACTTCTTCCCGATCATCGGCCCTGTCGCCATGTTCGTCATTCTGGTCGCGGTCGGCATCATTTCGTCGGAGACGATCGCCGCCGGCATGATCGCGCCGCTGCTCTTCGTCGGCCTTACGTTCCTCGAAGGCCATTTCATTACGCCCGCGATTATCGGACGAAAATTGCAGCTCAACGCGCTGGCCGTGTTCATCGGACTGGCCTTCTGGACCTGGTTGTGGGGTCCGATGGGCGGCTTTCTTGCCGCACCGATCCTGATTGTCGGCCTGATCCTGAAAGAGCACTTGATGCCGATCAATTCGCCGCAGTTGCCGCCGGAGTAATCCGGCTCTACTGATGGAACCTACGGTCTAACCGGGCGTTTCTGCATTGGATTTTCAGTATCAGGGGAGCTTCGCATGGCGGATATCGATGGCCTGGATGAACTCAAGAAACTGACCGACAAAGCAACCTACAGCCGCCTTCAGAAGGATCTCGCCGCCGTGAAAAACGATGTTGCAGCCCTGACCGAACAGATCACAGACGCCCTCAATGCCTTTACCGGCCAGGCCACCAAACAGGCCCGCCGCGGCGTCAGGCAAGCCCGCGCCGATGCCGAAGACATGATGTCCGATATGCGGGAGCGCGGCAGCGCTGCCTATGATGCTGCGCATGACGCCGCCTATTCGCTTGAGGAAACGCTGGAAGACAGCATTACCCAGCGGCCGCTGGCCGCCGTCGGACTGGCGCTCGGCCTCGGAATCCTGATCGGGATGGCTTGGCGCCGCTGAGCATATGCGCAGGATTGAGTTGTGATGAACTGGCGGTGCCCGAAGGTACCGTCAGTTTTCTTTGTATTTTAGAGTTCGGGTTCGGGGGCTTCCATGCTGAAGGGTATTATCGACGATCTCAAGAATAGCACAGGCAACAGCCTGCGCATGACTTCACTCATGGCACTGGCGGGTTTTGCCGGCTTTGTAGCGCTGTGCTTCCTATGTGCGGCGGCTTTCATCGCGGTGATGCAGCGCTATGGCATCGTTGAGGCCTGCCTGACCATCGCCGGCATCTTTGTGGTTGTCGCGGCGATCTTCGCACAGGTCTATGCGACCAAGCAGAAGCAGGCCCGCGAGCGCGCAGCAGCTGCGGCACGTGCAGCAGCCAGAGCTGCGGCGAATGCGCCACTGATCGATCCGATGCTGGTGGCGACCAGCATTCAGATCGCGCGCACGCTGGGCCTCAAGAAGGTTATTCCGCTGCTCGCGCTGGCCGGCGTCGCACTCGGCTATATGGCTAATCGCAGCAGCGCTGCGACAGATGATGATACAGACGAAACCGACGACCCCGATGAGGTCGCCGGCGATTGATTCAAATTGTCAGAATGGCGATCAGGTTACACAGCGCCCTGGCTGCAGCATCTTTGCCATCTCACTAAGCACACTCACGGGCGGCTCGCAGCCGACCGCCGCACGCTGCGGTTTGGCATTCATGGGGAGCGGCCGAATATTGACGGCCTCATTCTTGGTCGGAGCCACCACGGGCGCGACGCCCATCCGCAGAAGGATGGACGTATCCGACAGGCCCTGAACGCGGAACGATAGAGTCTGGCTCTGCTCATTCTGTGTGGTAATTAGTGACGCCCGGTCGCCCTTGGCGGCCCGGTTCACGTCGCTGGACGCGACCTTGTCAGAATCGATCAACGTGCCCCGCAGATCATTGCCGGAAGCATACTGAATGGCACCGAACATGGTCGCACCGGCAACCATTCCCAAAACCAAGCTGGATACCTTTGACATGTGAGCCTCGCCTGCCCTGCGCCGCGACGTTGCCTGGCGCTCCTATTAGGAACGTGCGTCAAGCCCGGAGGTTCAAGAACGGCGATCACTTAACCGTGTGTTAAATATTTCGAGTTGCCGGGAACGGTTTTGATCGGTGGGCGTCATCCTGACAGCCGGTCGTCCCCTGCCCCAATTGACCGGCGACGCGGGGTGTAGCTGTGGTGATGCCAGCTACACTCCGCATTTTGTTATTGATTTTTCTGCAATTTTTTTGAACTGTATTCGGCACGCCATCTTCTCGGCTCTGCGCCAGAAGAAGGCATCGGCACAGTTCTGCACCTGGCCAAGCGCCGCTGCCGTTTCGTCGTCGATCTCACGAGCCGGCACGAAAGCGAAAAACGCGATCCAACAACGCTTCCAGACTGTCGGTATCGCGCATCCTAATATGCCTCAACAGCCCGAAAGCGCGGTTACCCCTGGCGTCGCCGTGGCACCCGTGGCATTGGCAGACGCCATCATGCCGGGGGCGGCCAGTTTCATCGAGACGGTCTCGTTGCAGGCTGTCGCATTCGGTGTAGGCATCGTCGCCAACGGAGCGATACTGGTGTCGCCGAGGACGGCAGTCGGCGCCTCAAGCGTACCGGGCAGGACGCTGGAAATCAGCGGAGTGGTGAGCGGCAGCGATGAAGGGTCGCTTGGGCTGGTATTCCCGTTCAGCGTACAGCTGCTGGAATCCAGCGGGCTACCAACCGGCGTTGCCGGGGTGGCCGTACCAGTCGCGCTACCGAGGTTTGCCGTCGAGATCGTTCCCAAAGCGGCGGCGGGTGTCGCCGCACTTGGCGCTGTGGTTGGCGCGCAATTGATAACGGTACCCGGCACTGTCGGGTCCGATGCCAGCGGCACCGGAGCCAAGCTGGTATCTGCCGCCCCCGGAAGCGTCGCCGCGGAGAACGGACTCGGGCCGTTGAGCGGCGAGGAAACCATCGTACCAGGAGTGGTCGGAAGCCCCATCGACGTCGTGCCCATGGTCGAGACCTGCGCCAGAACCGCATCGCTGCTCAACAGCGATAGCATCAAAACGCCCAACAGTCGCACCATGGCTACATTTCCTTTCGTGCTCACGCCGCCTGCTTGTGGGCATTCACCTTCTGACCTTCGGCCAGATTCACCATCGGATTCAGTACTACCTCGTCGCCTGCCTTGATGCCGTCACGCACTTCCAATGAGGTGCCGAAATCGCGCGCTATGGTGATCTTGTGCATGTGGACGATGCCGTGCTCGGCAACGGCCACTTGCGTGCCCTCGGCGTTAAAGATCACGGCATCTGCCGGCACGATGAAGGCGGGCGTCTTGCGCGGAACGTGCAGATCCACGGTGCAATAGATTCCCGGGCTGAGCGCCCCATCCGGATTGGGGATGTCAACTTCGGTCAACAACGTCCGGCTGCCGGGCTGCAACGCAGAGGCGATCCGCGTGACCGTGCCGTCAAACACTCGATTGGGAATTTCTGGAACGTGGACGCTCGCCTTCACGCCGGGCGTCACTCCGAACGCCGCGTCCTGCGGCACGAATAGCTGAACGCGGACGACATTGCTGTGCATCAGCGTATACATGAACGTGGATCCGGACTGAACCAGGCTGCCATTGTCAATATTGCGCTGGGTGATGATGCCGTCAAACGGCGCGATCACGCGCTGATAGGCCTTCTCCTGCGTGAGAATCCGGATCTGCGCCTCTTGCGCGGCAATGTTGGACTGCGCGACTCCGACTGCCGCCTGCTGGGCCGCCAGTGTCAGCCGGTCGTTGTCCCCTTGCTGCAGCGTCAGCCAACCCTGCTTCACAAGCCTGCTGTCCCGGCCATTGGTAGCGTCCGCCAGATCGCGGCTGGCCTGCGTCTGCTGCAACGCAGCCTGGTTCTGTTTCAGCGTGGCCTGGGCCTGAGTAATCTGGTGATCGAGTTCCGGCGCAGTGATCTCGGCCAAAAGGTCGCCAGCCTTGACCCGATCGCCGATGTCTACATAGCGTTTTTCAATATAACCGCTGGTGCGGGCAAAGATATTCGCCGCTTCGAAGGCCGTGGTGGTGGCCGGCAGCGAAATGTCGTTGCCGCCGGTGCTGTCGCTAATAACCGCGACCTTCACGTCCGGGACGAGATCGCGGAGCTCCTCCGCCGTGTCGGCAACGGCCTGCTGCGCCTGCCCGTGCCGCCAGAAGCCGAAACCGAGACCGCCGCCGAGTAACAGCAGAACCGCCAGAACCAGCATCAGCCGGGCCTTGGAGCGAGGCCGCACCGGTGGCGGATCCGCCTGCCGATTTACCACGGGTGGCTCCTCCTGCGTCCGCGCCTCATGCAACCTCTGAATCCCGGTCATGAACTAGCCTCCTCAAAGACGCCGTGTTGCGGCTGGCCGTCGACGCGTTTGCGCAACAGCGAAAACAAGTACGGCACGATCAAGAGCGTGGTCGGTGTCGCAAACAGCAATCCGCCGATCACCGCGCGGGCGAGCGCTGCATTCTGCTCCTCCCCCGCGCTGCCGATCGCCATCGGAATCATGCCGACGATCATCGCCGCCGCGGTCATCAGCACCGGCCGGATCCGGGTGTGGCCTGCGCTGATTGCGGCCTCGAACGCAGAATGGCCTGCGAGTTGCTGCTCGCGTGCGAAGGTAACCAGCAGGATCGAATTCGCCGACGCCACGCCGACCGCCATGATCGCGCCCATCATCGACGGCACGTTCAGGGTGGTACCCGTGATGAATAGCATGGTGACGATACCGGCCAGAGTGGCCGGCAGCGCCAGCATCACGACGAAGGGATCGCTGAAGTTCTGGTAGTTCACCACCATCAGGAGGTAGACGAACACGGCAGCGAACAGCAAACCGATGCCGAGGTTGACGAAGGCATCGTTCATGCTCTGGATCTGGCCCAGTACGACAATGCTGTTTCCGGGCTTCATCTCCTTCTGCAAATCGGCCGTTACCTTGTTGATGTCGGCGGAGATCGCGCCGAGGTCGCGGCCCTGTGCACTGGCATAGACGTCGTAAACCGGCTGCACGTTAGCCTGGTTCAGGTTGGTGGGCAGCGGTTCGCGCTTGAAGGTCGCGACATTGCTGAGCATTCCCGGCACCGGCTGGCCGCCGACGGTCAGCGTGCTCGAGACCGGCGTATTACCGTAGGCGTTGAGCGAATTGACCCGGTATTCAGGTGTCTGCACGGCGAGATAATAGGGAATGCCAGATGCCGGATCGGTCCAGAAGTTCGGCGACACCTGCGACGAGGAACTCAGGCTGACGTTGATATTCGTCGCGATCGTACTGGCATTGAGTCCCAGCTGCGCCGCACGGGTACGGTCGATCTCGGTATAAAATGACGGCGCGTCAGTTTCCTGCTGAAGATGCGCATCGACAATGCCGGGGATCGCCGCGATGCGCTCCCGCAGCTTCTGCGCGATGGCAAGGTCACCGGGATCGTAGCCGACGGTCCGGACGTCGATCTGCGCCGGCAGCCCGAAATTCAGGATCTGCGTCACGATGTCAGCAGCCTGGAAATAGAACACATCGTTGGGGAATGCCGCAGGCAGCACCTCGCGCAGCTTGCGAACGTAGTCGGCGGTCGGCTTGTGCCCCTCTTTGAGCTCCACCTGGATAATGCCGTCATTGACACCGATGGTCGAGCCATCGGTAAAGGCAAGATTATAGGGTCGTGCCGGCAGGCCGATATTGTCGACGATCAGACTGCGCTCGCTCTCCGGAACAATCTGGCGGATCTTGTCCTCCACCTGTTGAAAGATTTTTTCGGTGGCGTCGATCCGCGTGCCGGCGGGGGCACGAACGTGGAGCTGGATCTCGCCGCCGTCGATCAGCGGAAAGAAATCGCGGCCGACCGAGACCAGCATAACGCCGCCGAGACCGATGATCAGCACCGCAGCCACCGGCACGACGACGCGATTCTTGAGTAACTGGGTCAGCAGCGCAACGTAGCCAGTACGCATCCGCTCGAAACCGCGCTCGAACGCACCCGACAGCCGCGCAAATAGCCCCTTCGGATGGCCATCATCTGGGCCATGCTTTTCGTACCGCAGCAGCAGCCCGATGGTGATCGGGGTGAGTGTCCGCGACAGGCCGTAAGATGCCAGCATGGCGAATACGACTGCCAGACCAAGCGGCGTGAACAGATATTTCGCCGGGCCGTCGAGGAACACCACCGAGGTGAAGACGCAACTAATAGCCAGCGTCGAGACCAGCGTCGGGATCGCGATGCCGGCTGCGCCATGCAAGGTGGCGTCCGGCAGCGCCATGTGCTCCTCGGTCAGAAGCCGATGCGTGTTCTCGATCGTTACCGTGGAATCGTCGACCAGAATACCTACCGCGAGCGCGAGGCCGCCGAGCGTCATCGTGTTGAGCGTCTCGCCGAGGAAATATAGCACCACGAGCGACGACAGGATCGCCAACGGGATCGAGATCATCACCACAAGCGTCGAGCGCCATGATCCCAGGAAGAGCAGGATCATCAGCGCAGTCAGGCCGGCGGCAATCGCGCCTTCGTGCAGCACGCCCGTCACCGATGACTTGACGAATACGGACTGGTCGAACAACTCGTTGATCTTTAACCCTGCGGGCGCTGCTGCCCGCGCCTGTTTAAGCACGTCCTTGACTGCGTTGACGACGGTCAGCGTCGAGGCGTTGCCGTTCTTGATGATACTCAACAGCACCGAACGCCGGCCGTCCTGGCGCACGATATTCTGCTGCACTGCCGATCCGTCGCGAACCTGGGCAACGTCCTTCAGAAAGATCGTCGCGCCGTTGACGAACTTGACCGGGATCATGTTGAGATCAGCGATGCTGGCGGGCGTCGCGTTTGTACGCATCGTATACTGCTTGTCACCGATTTTTGCGGTTCCGGTCGGCAGCGTCAGGTTCTGAGTATTGACCGCGTTAACGACATCGAGCGGCGTCAATCCGCGTGACAGAAGTTTGTCAGGATCGAGGTCAACCATAATCTGGCGATACTTGCCGCCAGCCGGCGTAGGTAACGTCACGCCATGCACTGGTGCCAGCTGTTGCCGGACCCTGTAGATGCCGAAATCATACAATTGCTGTTCGTTGAGCGTATCGGAGTTGAGGCTGAGCTGCAGCACCGGAACGCTGGAGGCATTGAACTGCACCACGATTGGCGGCTGGATGCCAGGCGGCATCAGCGCACGGATCGCATTTGTAGCCGAGACGATCTGCGAAATTGCGAGATCGAGATTGACGTCGGGTTGGAAGTAAATCTTCTGGATCGAGAGCCCGTTCAGCGTCTGTGCTTCGATATTCTTGATGCCGTTGACGTTAGCGCTGATGGAGTACTGGCTGTAGGTCGAGACCCGATCTTCCATCTCAGGTGTCGAGAGACCCGTGTAGCTCCAGATCACCGTTACGACGGGAATTCGGATCTCTGGGAAGATGTCGGTCGGCATCGAACGGATGGCAACACCTCCGAGGAACAGGATCAGCACTGCCACTACGTAATAGGTGTACGGAAATCTCAGTGCAAACCGCACGATGCCCATTGCTCGCTCCCAGATTGTCCGTACGTGGAAGAATCCTGCGACTGCCCCTACGCGCCGCGTGAAAGCTGAAGCTCAGCAGCGGCAGATGTTCAGTGACTTGTCGAGCTGCTCGTCCAGCAGATGCTGCTGCGCATCGAACTTCGAAAGTCGCTGCTGTTCGTCCGCGTTCGCATCTTCGTCTGACAGAAAGCCATCCGGGGTCGGCTGGGCGTGCCCCACCGGCGCCGGCAGGGGTTTCGATGCAACGACGGATTCACGGGCCATCGCGGCATTCGGAGCTGCCGCTATGGCGATCAACGCGATGAAGACTGCTGACACTACCGGCATGAGATCTGAGCGCATTGGATCATTCCTTCCTTGGCGCCCGACCGGATTGGCAATCCAGCTGCGCGCGACTGTTGGGTCTTTGGAAGAAATAATGATGCGATGCGGCAGGCCAACTAAATAACGATTTAGGAAACGGCGCACCGGGCAACGGACAGCGATCTCGCTGCGATGTGATCGCGGTCTAGACTTTTATCTCGGAAGCGTGAGGGAATCCAATTTCGATCACGCACCCCGCGCCCGAAAAGATCGTCAACCGAAAGCCGTGCAGTTTGGCAATCGTGGCAACAAGATTGAGGCCAAGCCCAAGGCCTGGCGTCTTGCGAAACGCATCGGAGCGGTAGAACCGCCGCAGTACCGCGCTACGCTCATGTTCGCCTATCCCCGCGCCAGTGTCCGTGATGCGCAGGATGCTCTCGCCGTCGCCGGACACCGTCGTAATCTGGACTTGCCCACCCCGCGGCGTGAACTTGACGGCGTTATCGACCAGGTTGGCGATCGCTTCCATCAGCAGGTCACGATCTCCCTCGACGACCGGGGCATGAACGATATCGGTGCGCAGCGTAATGCCCTTGTCTTCGGCTATCGGCGCATAGAGATCGCGGACCTCGTGCAGCAGCTCCTCCAGTGCGACCTTACCGAATCCGGTGGAGCGACGGCTGTTCTCGATCTCGGCCAGCCTCAGCAGCGCTGCGGCAATCGCCAGCGACTGATCCATGCTCGCGATGGCCCTGTCGACCACAGATCGCAGTTCGGGCAGCGTCTTGGCGTTATCCCGGCCGCGCTCCAGGGCCAGGCGTGCCCGGGTCAACGGGGTCCGCAGATCGTGCGCGATGTCATTGCCGACTCCGGCAATCGTGTGGATCAGCGTTTCGATCTCGTCCAGCATGCTGTTGACCATGCCGGCGAGTTGAGTGAACGGATCGCGGCCACGGCCGCGATTGACCGGGAGCCGTTCGTGCAAATTGCCCGCCACGATGCGCTGAATGCGCTCATTGACGCCGGCGATCCGACGTTCGGCGCGCAGACTGAGCAGTGCGCCCAGCGCAAGGCATAGCAGCAGAGCCGGGATCAGACCGAGAGCCAGAGCCTGGCTGACAACCATCGACAGCTGCTTCGCCTCATCGACATAGCGACCGATCACCAATACCTCGCCGTCCGGCAACTGCTGGCCGATGGCCTGAACGGTTAGTTGCTCCGGCCCCGCGGGGCGCTGCCTTGTAATCTCGACGGTCTGCACCGTGGCGTCCAGCCGCAGCGTCGCCGGCGGGCGCTCGAGATTGCCAGCAACCCTGCTTCCATCCGCCCGGAACAGGCCGATGAAATGCACGTCGCGCGAATCCTGGCTGAGTTGAAGATGAAGCGCCTCGAGCCTGCGATCATTCGGTAATGCCGCCACCGTTTGTAGCTGCAAAGCGATAACGTGATCCGAGCGGGTCACCAGCAGGCGGTCGGTCTTCCAATAGATGAAGCCGAACAGGACCAGCACGAACAAAGAAAGCGCGACAGCCGCGACCGTGGCGGCGCGGAAGGTCGAACTACTCGCAAACTCGGCCAGATTCATCTCGTGAGCGGCCCGTGAGGGACATTTGAACCGCCAACATAACGGATTTCCCGCGCTTGCGCGAATTCCTCATCGCCCGCCGGAATGCCGCAATTCAGTGCATCGCCAGCGCGGGGGCGCGGGTGCGACGTCGATCGTGCGAAAGCTTGCGCGCCGCCGACTGCACCTTCTCGAACGCCCGCTGCTCGATCTGGCGGATCCGCTCGCGCGACAGCCCGTAGTGCTGCGCGAGGTCTTCGAGCGTGTCCGGCTCGTCGGCGAGATAACGCGCTTCGAAGATGTGGCGCTCGCGCGCATTGAGCACATCGATCGCGCGCACCAGAACCTGACGCCGATGATCGATTTCGTCCTGCTCGACCGTGACCATTTCTGGCGTGGGCGCCTCGTCGATCAGATAGTCCTGCCACTCGGCGGCGCCCTCGTCATCGTGCACCAGCCCGTTGAGCGAAGCATCACCGCCGAGCCGACGGTTCATGTCGACGACGTCCTTCTCAGTCACGCCCAGATCGGCTGCTATCAGGGTCACCTGGTCGGGCCGCAAGTCGCCGCCTCCCAGCGCCGAAATCCTGCTCTTGGCCGAACGTAGCTTGAAGAACAATTTCTTCTGACTCGCGGTGGTGCCGATCTTCACCAGCGACCATGAGCGCAGGATGTAGTCCTGGATCGCTGCACGGATCCACCATACTGCATAGGTGGAGAAGCGGAATCCCTTATCCGGGTCGAACCCGTCAAGGGCCTGCAACAGGCCGAGATTGGCCTCCGAAGTGATCTCCGACAGCGGCAGGCCGTAACCGCGATAGTTCATGGCCATCTTGGCGGCGAGGCGTAAGTGGCTGGTAATAAGTTGCTCGGCTGCAGCACGGTCGCCGTGATCACGCCAGCGTATCGCCAGCACGTGTTCCTGCTCACGTTGCAGCATCGCAAAACGCCGGATGTCGGTTCGATAATTCAGGGCAGTGTCGGCTGCCGCAGGTGACCGCAGCCCGATCGGAGCCGCCAAACCAGGCGCCGGTGTGGAATACTCTGTCGACGTTCCATCGGTATTCATGTCAGCCGCTCCGCTGCGATTAATCTGTTGCTGATCGATGTCCGGGGCCGATGTCACGGCCTTTGCGGACGATCCTGAAAAGATAGCGGTGGCTGTCGCGGGAACCATTAAATTGCAGGTTAAGGATATAAATTCGAATTCAGGTTCGGCTTGCGGCACGAACGAAGCCGACGTGGCGTGGCTTCCGCAACGTCACGCCGGCGATGCCTTGCAGGACGGTTCGTCAGCTGCAGCCGGCACCCCAGGGATAGTGGTTGGGATGCAGCGGGCCGTAAACATACGGACAGTCGTAGCCGTAATCATCGTAGTAGCCCGGGAAGCCGAAGCCACGGCCGGTATGTCTGACGAGGTGATGTCCGGCAAAGGCGTGCGATCCGAATCCACCTCCTGCGAAACGCTGGCCTCCCATTCCGCCGAGATGCTCGCCGCCGATGCCACCCACATGACCGGCGGCGATGCCGCCTCCCATATGACCGCCGCCGATGCCGGATCCAGAGCCGCCCATGTGACCACCACCGAAGCCGCCGCCAAAGCCGCCCATGTGGCCGCCACCGCCGCCGAAACCACCACCGTGGCCGCCGCCGCCGCGTGCATCTGCGGCGGTGGCCAGCAGGCTCAATGCCAGCGCAGCCGTTGCGAATATCTTGAATGTACGTCCTTTCATGATCTCATCCTTTCCATCGATGCCGCTGTTGTCGTGAACGTCCATCCGGCGTCGAGGCAACAGCGCGATCTACGGAACATGGTGAGCTGACACGGCGAGGCGATTAAAATGCGCTTTAGACAGATCACCTTTCCGGCAGCGGACAGGCGATCTCCGCGACGCAGCCGGGACCGGTCGACAACGTCAGCCGGAAGCCGTGCAGCTTGACGATCGCGGAAACCAGGCTGAGGCCAAGACCAGTGCCGACGGTCCTGCGACTTTTGTCGGAGCGATAGAACCGCCGCAGCACCGCTTCGCGCTCGTCTTCTCCAATACCGGGTCCGGTGTCCGATATTCTGATAATGACATCGCTGGGCCCTCGCACGAGAGCCAGTTGGACGCATCCATGGGGCGGCGTGAACTTGACCGCGTTATCGACCAGGTTGATGACGGCCTCCTGCAGCAGATCGCGGTCGCATCGGACAATGGCTTCGTCGTCGACATCGACGCGTAGGCTGACCTGCTTGTCTTCGGCGATCGGTTCGTAGAGGTCGCAGGCCTCACGCAGCAAACCCGCCAGCACCACATCGCCGAACCCTCTGCGGTCGCCATAGTGCTCGATCTCCCGGATACGCAGCAGGCTGGTGATAATGGTGAGCACTTCGTCCACGCCAGCGATCGCGCGGTCGGCGACCGCCTGCAGGTCCGCGACCGTCGTGGCATTGGCGCGGCCGCGCTCGAGGCCGACGCGGACACGCGTCAGCGGCGTGCGCAGATCATGCGCGATCTCGTTGCCGGTCCCCGCCATTTCGGTGACCAACACCTCGATCTCGTCGAGCATACCGTTGGCGATGATCGCCAGCTTGTCGAAGGGGTGGTCGAGGCTGGCCGTGGGAAGTCGCTCGCGCAGGTCGGCATCGATAATGCGCCTGACCTGCGCATGGAGTTCATCGACACGACGCTGCACCCGCAGGCTGAGCACACCACCGATCGCCAGGCTGAGGGCGCCCGCCACCGGCAGACCAAGCAGCAGGGCACGGCCGATCGCTGCCGCCAGTTCCTTGAGTTCACCGCTATGGCGGGCGATGACCAACACTTGGCCGTCGGGCAAGCGGCGACCGATGGCGCGCACGGACATCGACTCCGGTTTGCGCGGATCGATCCTGACCACCTGCGTCGCATGAATCCGGGCGTCGATCGCCAATTGCGGCGGGATATCGCGCAGATTGCCGGCGATCCGTTTTCCATCGGTGGTGAACAAACCGGCCAGCCGGGTCCGACGCGGATCGGACGCCAGACGGTCCTCGATTGCGATGACCCTGCGCTCCGGCACGTCCGAAGCGATCGCCTCGCTCGCCTCTGCGATCGAAGCGTCCATGTCGGCCCGCATCGAACTGCCAGCCTCCCAGTACACGAAGGCTGAGAACAAAAGAATGCAGAGCGCGATCGCAATGGACGTCCACCGGAACGTCGTCGTGCGGACGAAATCAGGAAGGCGCACGAAGAATAAATCCTGCGCCGCGGACATTGTGGATCATCGGCGGATCGCCAGGCGTGTCTATCTTGTGCCGCAGCCGCCCCATATGGACATCGACAAGATTAGTGTCCGGGACGAATTTATAGTTCCAGACCTCCTCCAGCAACATCGCCCGCGTCAGCAGCTGCTCGTTCCGCTGCATCATGTATTCGAGAAGGCGGAATTCCCGCGGCAGCAGTTCGATCTCCCGCTCGCCACGTCGCGCGGTGCGTTCGATCAGGTCGAGTTCGAGCGGCCCCACCCGCAACATGGTTTCCCGCGTTTCGATCGGACGGCGCAATAGGGCCTCGATCCTCGCCACCAGTTCGACGATCGCAAAAGGCTTGGTCAGATAGTCATCGCCGCCCATACGCAATCCGCGAACGCGATCATCGACCGCTCCGAGCGCGCTCAGGATCAGTACGGGTGTGCGAATCTGGTCATGCCGCAGCGCCTCGACGATGGTGAGTCCGTCCATTCCCGGTAACATGCGATCGACGATCATCAAGTCCGGCTTGATGGAACGGGCCTTGTCGAGGCCTTCGATGCCACTCGCGGCATGTTCGACTTCGAAGCCGCGCTGCGTCAGCTCGGCCGCGAGTTCCTCGGCAGTCTCACTGTCGTCCTCGATGAGCAGAATCTTGGTCATCTGGGGTATCTCGGGCGCCGTTTGATCTGAAGACGCAACAAGGTGCGACCGCTCCGTAGCATAACGGAAAACGTCGTCATTTTGTCGAAACTCGGTCATTTCGTCCATCCGGTCGGTGCAAGCCTCGCCGCTACGATAGGTACCGAGGATCCCGGGATGGCGTACGGCGTTGCTCTAGCATCGGTATGCCGTGTCGCCATGATCTGCCGGGCCAGGCGGCCGAGATTTTCTTCGTGTCCGTAACACAGCACGGCCTGCGCCATGTCGATCATGTCCTGTCCTCGCGATACCACAGCAGTCATCGGAACGCGCCCAACCGAACAGCAGACCAATGGGCGCAACATCTTCGGAAGACCTGTGTTCTTCAATTAAATACGAATTTAACTTGCGACGCAGCGACGTCCCATGCGCGGCGATTGTCGGCCAGACACCTGCCATCGACACCCCTCGGCAGCGACCGAAGCAGAGCGTCGGTCGGTTCTTAAATCGCAATTTAATCGCTCCGCGGACTTTCCTCGCTATCTCGACCTTCATCGGCCGGCGGTCATTTCGGCGGAGGCATACGGAGGGATTCCCTTGCCAGCAGTTTATATCAATCGTGTCGCAACGGCTGTGCCGCCTTACGACGTCCATGATGCCTTTCGCCGCTTCGCCCGGTCGACGCTCCATCTGGCCAACCCGCGTCAGGCCCAGCTGTTCGAACGCATGGCCGACAAATCCGGTATAGAGCACCGCTTCTCGTGCCTCACGCCGAGCAATCGGCCGGAAAGCGACCATTTTGATGCCGGCGGCTTCTATGCCCGTAGTGATTTTCCCGATACGGCGACGCGGATGGAGCAATATGAGCGACACGCGCCTGAACTCGCGCAAGCCGCCGTCGATCGCCTGCATCTCGGAGCGGATCGTGACCGCATCACACACCTGATCGTCACCAGTTGCACAGGCTTCTCCGCACCCGGCGTCGACCTCGATCTCATCGCGCGTTGCGAGCTTCCGACGACGGTCGAACGCACCGTGATCGGCTTCATGGGCTGCTACGCCGCCATCAACGCGCTGAAGCTGGCCTATCACATCGTCCGCTCCGAGGCATCGGCGCGCGTACTGGTGGTCAACCTCGAACTCTGTACGCTGCATCTCAAGGAAACCGCCGATCTTGAGCAGATGCTCTCGTTCCTGCTGTTTGCCGACGGTTGCGCGGCAAGCCTTGTGAGCGCCGAGCCGTTCGGCATCGCGCTCGACAGTTTCCGCGCAATGCTGGTCCCCGAGACCCGCGATCTGATCACATGGAACATCCGCGACGCCGGCTTCGACATGGTGTTGTCGGGACGCGTTCCGGCCGTCATCCAGGACGGCCTGCGCCAGAGTGCCGATGAAATCCTGGCTGGAGCGCCCGCGGCGTCGATCGACCTGTGGGCGGTGCATCCCGGCGGCCGGACCGTTCTCGACGCGGTGGAGCGAGCCTTCGCGCTGGCGCCGACCGCGCTGGCCGCGTCGCGCGATGTGCTGCGCCGTTATGGAAACATGTCGTCGGCGACGGTCATGTTCGTGATCGAGCGGCTGATGCGTTCGGGCGCACGCGGCCGCAGCGGGTGCGCGATGTCGTTCGGGCCCGGACTGATCGCGGAAACCATGCTTTTTCGAACTGCGGCCTGACGTCATGAGCACATTCAGCACCACCCACGCCGCAGCGACGGACCTGTCGCAGCGAAGCACCGAAGCCGAATGGCTAGACGGTGCCGACGCAAGCCCGGAAGAGCTCGAGCTTGTGCTGCGCGACCTCGCCCGCTTCAACGGCGCGATGCTCGGGCACAGGGCGGTGATCGCCTGGCTGGACGCCGCCATCCAGCGGATACCTGAAGGCACCGAGCTCACGCTCGTCGATGTCGGTTGCGGCTATGGCGATCTGCTGCGGGCGATCCGCAGCTGGGCCGCCGGACGCGGCCGGCAGATCAAGCTGATCGGGCTCGATCTCAATCGTGAGACGGTCCGCATCGCGCGGTCGGCGACAGAAAACGATCTCAATATCGAATATCAGGTGATGGACATCTTCAATTTCATCCCGTCCTCCCCCATCGACTTCGTCGTCAGCAGCCTGCTCACGCATCATATGTCCGACGAGATGATCGTGACGTTCCTGCGCTGGATGGAGAGGAACGCGCGGCGCGGCTGGATGATCTACGACCTTCAGCGCCACCGGGTGCCGTTCCATTTCATCAGCCTGATGGGCCGGCTGACGCGGCTGCATCCCATTGTCATTCACGACGGCCGGATCTCGGTTGCGAGGGCCCTCACCCGCGCGGAATGGACCGCACGGCTACACGATGCCGGGATCGCGCCACGCGCGGTGCGCCTGCGATGGTTCCTGTTCCGCTTCGTGATCGGACGTGTGCGATGATCCAGGTCGAGACAATCGTCATCGGCGGCGGGCCGGCCGGCAGCGCGGTGGCCTGCGGTCTGGCCGGTCAAGGCCACGACGTCATGCTGATCGAGCGCACGGCGACCTCCCAGCATAAGGTGTGCGGCGAATTTCTCAGCGTCGAGACACAGCTACTGCTACGGCGGCTGGGCGTCGATCCGCTGGCGCTCGGCGCGGTGCCGGTCGATGAAGTGGCATTGTATTCCTCGCACCGCGGCGTGACCTCGGCACTACCGTTTCGCGGGCTGTCGCTCTCGCGCTATCGTCTCGATGCCGCGCTACTGCGGCACGCTCATTTTTGCGGTGCACGCCTGCATCGCGACGTGACGGTGAAAACGGCGAGACCCGATGGATCCGGCTGGCTGGTCGTGTGCGACAACGGCCACACAGTCGGTTGCCGGAACCTCGTGCTAGCCACCGGCAAGCTGGGTCTGCGCGGCATCGACGACACGCGCGACGGCTCGCAGGTCGGGTTGAAAATGCACCTGCGGCCCGCCCCCGACATTCGCCGAGCGCTCGAGGGCCGGGTCGAGCTTTACTTTCTGGAGGCCAGTTATATCGGCCTCGAACTGGTCGAAGACGGTATCGTCAACCTCTGCATGGTGCTGCCAGGTGAAACCATGAGCCAGTTCGGATCCGGCTGGCCAGCGCTACGCAACCATGTGGCGACGGCGCTTCCCGCATTGGCCGAGCGGCTGGTAGACGCCGAGCCGCTGTGGGACAAGCCGAAGGCAGTCGTCTGTCCCAGCGGCGGGCATCTTCATCGCGAGCGAAACGCTGCAGCCTATCGAGTGGGCGACCGTCTCGCCCACATCCCGCCCTTCACCGGCGACGGCCTTGCCATCGCCCTTGGATCGGCCGCGCTGGCAGTCGCTCATATCCGGGAGAGGCTTTCACCCGACGTGTATCTGGCGGCCGCGCGAAAACTCATTGCCGGACCGATCCGGCTGGCGAGCATCGTCTCCTGCCTTGCCGGACATCGCATCAGCCGAAACCTGATGTTCGCCGCGGCCACGCGCGGCCCGGGCCTGATCAGCTCGATCGTCCGCCGCACCCGGTTGACCCACGCGATGGATGGCCTTGACACTGCCGTGCTGCCGGCCCCACCGCTCGTGAACCCATGACGACCCTGCGTACCGAACTGCCCCTCGCTGACACCCGCACGTGGTTTGGCTTTGTCCTGATGTGCCTTGGGATGTTCATGGCGATCCTCGACATTCAGGTGGTAGCAACATCGCTGCCGACCATTCAGAATGCCCTTGCCATCTCCCCGGAGACGATGAGCTGGATCCAGACCTCCTATTTGATTGCCGAGATCATAGCCATTCCTCTGACGGGCTGGCTAACGCATGTGCTCTCGATGCGCTTGCTGTTTGCCTCCGCCCTTGCGCTGTTCACGCTGGCGTCGATCGGCTGCGCCGCGAGCGGCACCTTCACCGCCCTCGTGTCGTTTCGTGTGCTGCAGGGATTCGCGGGCGGCACGCTCATCCCAGCGGTGTTCGCCGCAGTCTTCCTGCTGTTCCCGCCGCGCAGCCAAGGTATCGCCACGACGATCGCCGGCATCGTGGCTGTGCTGGCGCCGACGGTCGGACCTGTGGTCGGCGGCTGGATCACGCAGACCTGGTCCTGGCACTGGCTGTTCCTGATTAATGTCGTTCCCGGGCTGATCGCTTGCATTGTGGCGCCTCCTCTGCTGCCCCGGCAGCAACTGAACTTTGGCGACGTTGCGGAAATCGATTGGCGGTCGCTAGTTCTGATGGCGATGTCGCTTGCCGCTCTGGAGATCGGACTGAAGCAGTCACCCCATGATGGCTGGGCGTCGACCACCTGCACGGGCCTGTTCACAATCAGTGCGCTCTGCGGCGGCCTATTCGTACGACGCACATTGCGTGCTGCCCATCCTGTCGTGCAGCTTGGCCCGTTCCGAAACCGCTCGTTCGCGATCGGATGTGCGTTGAGCTTTTGCCTGGGTGCTGGCCTGTACGGCTCGGTCTATCTCATCCCGGTTTTTCTGGCTTACGTCAGGGGCAACGACGCCCTGCAGATTGGTTCGACGATGCTGGTAACCGGTGCCGCGCAACTGGCGATGTCGCCCATCGCCGTCGCGCTGGAACGGCGAATCAATGCGCGTTGGCTGACCGCAGCAGGTTTTGCAGTGTTTGGTATCGGACTCGCCCTCAGCATGTTTCAGACACCCTACACCGATTTCAACCAGATGTTCTGGCCACAGATCGTACGCGGCATCGCCATCATGTTCTGCCTGTTGCCGCCGACCCGCCTTGCGTTGGGCTCCCTACCGGAAGCACAGGTGCCAGCAGCGAGCGGCCTGTTCAACCTGATGCGCAATCTGGGCGGCGCGATTGGCATCGCGCTGATTGACACCATCCTATATAGCCGCGCCCACATCTACGCCGATGCGTTGCAGATGCGGTTGTTATCGGGAGACGCCACGGCGGCAACGGCCATTGGCCTCGATCCCTCATTGCTGACAAGCGGTCTCTCCGGCCCACCCACTCCCGCCATGGAAGCCCTGGTCCGGCCTATGATCGAAAAGGCGGCTTTTGTCTGGAGTGTGAACGATGCCTGGGCAATGCTGGCAGCGACCGCGTTGCTTGCCGTGCTGCTGGTGCCATTCGCATGGGGCAGGCGTGAGCGGTAGTTCACCCCAAGCGAGCGGCGTTGCCGCCGCCATCCCGAGAAGCGAAAGAAGCGCCTCTCGGCGCCACTTTTTCAAGATGATCTCGTTTCCGCACAAGAGATTTTATTGACCGGGCCGTGCCGCTCGCGAAGGAGCTCAGTACCGGGCACGCCACCCGTTAGGCGTTCGCTCATAACTACCGCGGAAATCGATGTTCTCCACGCAGTTGGCGTGCATGTCGGCCGCGGCCTGCAGACATTCCTGATAATCATAGTAGCTGCAGATCTGCGGCGCGCCCCCTGGACCATTGGATGAGCCTGGCAACAGACAGAACGGCGACGCATCACGGTGCAGTGGCGTGGCTTCAGCAGGTTGCGATCTCAGCGCTGTAAATGAAAGCGCGACGGCAACGGCAAAGACCGCGGTGAGACACCTGGATTGTCGATCGAAAATCATCATTCATCTCCATCTGCTGTGAACCTCAAAGCATGCCACTCGCGGTCCCGTCGATCGGGAAATCGCGATTGCAAAACCTGCGAGACGGGCAGCCGAGGGTTACGTTTCCGAGATCATCGTGCGCTGGAAATTCAAGATTGGCTTCGCACAGGTCCCATACCGAGGAGATAGGAAATTTTTTGTATTTCACGAATAAATACGTGTTTAACTTTCGAAGGGGCTCGGAGCGCCCCCCCGATCGACGTTCCGAATGAAGGTCTGACTGATGGCGGGAAATCGGCCTCTCGAACTTTCCGCAATCCATCCGAGCTATTTTTGCGTGATGTTATGTAAGGTTTTCTCACCCTTCAAAAGAAATCGCGGGCAAAGATATCTCCCTGCCCACGACGCTCAATTCCCAGAGTTATCTGCTCGGTCTACTTCTTGCTCATCACCATCGGGCATGCGCTCGCTGAGAGCGGCGAGAACGCGTCTTCCCCCTTCACCGTAGCGAGGATCCTGAACACGTCATAGCTATCGGTGACCTCGGAGGGCTTCTTGACCTCGGCGAGATACATGTCGTGGACCATCAGATTGTCCGGACGCAGCTTCCCGTTGCGTAGGAAGGCATCGTCAAAGGTACGCCCCTGCAAATCCTTGACCACGGCGGCAGGATCCTTGGTATTAGCAGCCTCCACCGACTTGATGTAGTTCAGCGTCGACGAATAGACACCGGCTTGCATCATGCTCGGCGGCTTGCCCATCTTGGCGGCGTAGCGTTTGGAGAATGCACGCGTACGGTCGTCCATGTTCCAATAGAATCCAGACGTCACCAGCAGGCCTTGTGCGCTCTTCAATCCGACGCTTCGGATGTCATTCACGTCGATCAAGAGCGCAATCATCTTCTGATCGCCGCCCATCAAACCGAATTCTTCCGCCTGCTTGATGGCGTTCTGCGTGTCGCTGCCGGCATTGGCAATGGCGATGACCTTGGCGCCCGACGACTTGGCCGTCAGAAGCTGCGAGGAGAAATCCGCCGTGTTGATCGGATGCGGCGCACGGCCAAGCGCCTTGCCGCCGCCCTTCACGGCAACTTCCGTCACATCACGCTCGAGCGCCTGACCAAAGGCATAATCCGCAACAACGAAGAACCATGTGTCGCCACCGCGCTGAAGCATTGCCTTGCCAGCGACATTGGCCAGCGCATAAGTGTTGTAGGTCCACTGAATGAAATTCGGCGAACAGAACTTGCCACTGAGATCCGCCGAACCACCTGCCGATGTGATGAACATCTTGTTGCGGTCCTTGGCGAAAGTCTGCACGGCGATGCAAACAGACGACACCGGCACGTCGAGAATGACGTCGACGCCTTCCTGATCATACCACTGGCGTGCAATATTGCCGCCGACATCGGGCTTGTTGAGATGGTCGGCCTGGATCAGCTCGATCGTCTTGCCGAGCGCCTTGCCGCCGCATTCCTCGATCGCGAGCTGCGCTGCCGCCACCGAACCCTGCCCGCCATTATCAGCGAACAGGCCCGTCATGTCGGACAGCACACCGAACTTCAGCGGCGTATCCGCCGCGGCACGAACGATCGCCGGAGAAAAAACAGCAGCGCTGACACCAGTCGCACCGAGGCCAGCCAGGAACGTACGTCGCTTCATCAATAATCCTCCCGTTTTGGTTTTTTGGTATGAGTGTATCGTCGTCCTGTTGTGACGAAGATCATGGTGAGCCGGATGACGCCCCTTTGTCCGGCAGCTCGAATTCAAGCAGCGCAGAGCTCAATGATTTTCCGTGCATATCCAACGCGAGCGACCTCACCACGCCGCCGCCTAGCGCACCCGTCAGTACGAAGTTCAGGGCGCCGAGCGCCGGCAGTTCATAGCGCGTGACGGTGCCGGTGATGGCATCGCCGAAATGATCCGCAACGAAATCAGCGGTCACATGCTCGGCCAGGAACGCGAAGTCTTCGGGATCGAAAGCAATGACGGAGATATTGGACGTGTCGCCCTTGTCGCCACTGCGTGAGTGCGCGACCTGATGGAGTTTCACTGTCATGCCTCCATGAACGTGACTGATGGCGTCACGACACTCTCCGGCAATAGGGCTGACGCAACCCCAACGATCTCGCGGGCCGATTTCCAGGCCCCGCCACCGCCCGCCGGACCATTGGTGTAGAGCGTCTCGACCTCGTTGCCGATCTTCACCGCCTCTGCGAGAGTGTCTGTGCGCCCCGCGACGCGGATGCGGACTTCATAGGGATCACGGCCCTCAGCCAAGGCGTCACCATGCAGCGCATTGACGCCGATCAGGTCGAACCGGCTCTCCGTCATCTTCACGCCGGTGAGCGCGAGACGTTCACGCACGATGTCGAGTGCAAGCCGCCCGCGCGCCACGGCATTGGCGCCAGCATAGGAGATCTCGCCCTCGCCGATATAGCTGTCGAGATAGCCGATCGAGGTCTTCAGCAGGCCGGTCTTAGGCGTACCGCTTCCGCCTGTGACATGGATGCGATCAGGACCAACCTCCTCGACACGTACCCGCGAGAAATCGGCAAGCACATCCGGCTGATAGTAGCGCGTCGGATCGTGAATTTCGTAGAGCAATTGCTCCGTTACCGTCGCACGGGTGATCTGGCCACCGGAGCCCGCGACCTTGGTGACGACGAGATCGCCATCCTCGCGCACCTCGCCGATGGGAAAGCCAAGCCGCGCGAGACCCTGCACATCCTTCACACCGGGGTCGGCGAAATAGCCGCCGGTGATCTGGCCGGCGCATTCCAGGAGATGGCCGACCATGGTCCCCTTGCCGAGCAGGTCCCAGTCATCCATCGCCCAGCCAAATTCATGCACCAGCGGCCCGAGAAACAGCGCGGGATCGGCCGCACGGCCGGTGATGACGACATCGGCGCCGCCGGCAAGCGCTTCAGCGATCGGGGCCGCGCCTGTGTAGGCATTGGCCGAGATCACGCGATTACCGAGCGCCTTGACGGAGCCGCCTTCGTCCAGCACGACGTCGGACGTGCGCACCTGCTCCAGCACATCATCGCCGGTCACGGCCGCAACCTTGAGGCCGGTCAATCCCAACACCCTGGCGATATCACGCGTTGCCTGCGCTGCCGCGACAGGATTGGCCGCGCCCATATTGGTGATGACCTTGACGCCATTCTTCCGGCAGATCGGGAGCACCGCCTTCATGCGATCAGCCAGCAGCGGATCGAAGCCGCCATGCGAGTCCTTCAGCCGATCCTGCTGGGCCAACGCGATGGTGCGTTCGGCCAGGCATTCGAAGACGAGATAATCGAGGTTGCCACTTTCGGCGAGCTCGATCGCCGGTTCGATCCGGTCACCGGAATAGCCGGCACCAGATCCAATCCTGATGGTGCGCACGAGCGGTTCTCCCTGGATCAGACTTGCCTGCAGTCACATCGCGAAGACGCGATCGCTGCATGTCATCTCCCGATCTCTTGTTGCGAACACGTCACGGGCCTGAACAGGCGATCACACGCATGTCGCTTGTGGATATTGAAGCCAGAAGCTCTCCCATATTCAATTGAATAAATTCTATCTCATTGATAGAAATTCACTATGGACGTAAATCTCCGGCAAATCCGCTCATTCGTCGTCGTCGCCCAGGCCGGTAGCTTCACGCGCGCCGCAGAGATGCTGCACCTGGCGCAGCCAACATTGACGGTTCAGATCAGGCGCCTGGAAGAGACGCTGGAAGTGAAGCTGTTCGATCGCAACACCCGCTCCGTCGAACTGACACGGGTCGGCCGCGAACTGCTGCCGGTGTTCCAGCGGATGATCAGGGATCTCGATGCGGTGGTCGTGGATACGCGCGATATCGCGGCCAAGCGCCGGGGCGTGGTGCGGATCGCGGCGCTCCCTTCGGTGGCCGCGGGCGCCCTGCCCGAGGCCATCAAGTCGTTTCGCGAGTTGCAGCCCGGCGCGTCCTTCGTCCTGAAGGACGTGATCGCCAACCGCGTTCTTGAACTTGTCCGCTCGGAGGATGTCGATCTCGGCATTATGGGCGGCACCATCACCGGCCACGATGTGGAAGTGCTGCTTGAGGTGCGCGACCGCATGCATGTGGTGTTTCCGGCAAAGCACCCGATCGGCGGCATCCGCAAGGTCACCATCGACGATCTAATGAAGTATCCGCTGGTGCTGATGGACCCCGCGACCAGCGTCCGTGCTGTCGTCGACAGTGCGTTCCTGAAAGCAGGACACATCGCGCAGCCGACCTGCGAGGCGACCTATATGATGACCGCCATCGCCATGGTGCGTGCGGGGCTTGGCATCACCATCCTGCCCGGCTCCGCGCGCGAGATCGGCGCGGAGCCCGATCTGCGGTCGCGGCAAATCGACGTCGCGAATTTCTCGCGCGCGATCACCATCATCAAGAAGAGCGGCCGCACCCTGCCGCCGATCAGCGAAGCCTTTGGCGATCACCTCGCCAAATCAATCGGCGCGCAGCCATTGTTCGCGCGCCGATGATGCGCAATTACTTCATCGCCTCATAGACCGCAAAACTGTAGGCGCCTTCCGGCTTCTTGGTGATCACCGGATCTGATCCGCCTGACATCAGCGTCGCGACCGTGCGATCATAGTCCTTGACATCGAGCTTGCCATTGGCATCGCCGAGCAGCTTGCTGACCTCGGTCATCATCCGTTTCTGGTCCTTGGCGGTCTTGGCGCCCGTGGAGTCGCCTGCAAGGATGATCTCCACGGCTTCATCAGGATTGGCCTTGGCATAGTCCCAGCCCTTCATGGACGCCTTCACGAATTTCGCCATCTTGGCGACGAAAGCGGGATCCTTGAGATTCTTGTCGAGCACCCAGAGCCCATCCTCCAGCGTCGCGACGCCTTCGTCCTCATATTTGAACACGGTGAGCTGGCTCGGCTTGTAGCCGCCATCGATCACCTGCCAGTATTCATTATAGGCCATGGTCGATACACAATCGGCCTGCTTCTGCAGCAGCGGATCGACGTTGAAACCCTGCTTGATAATCTTGACGCCGGCGGGCGAGCCATCGGTCTTGTAGCCGAGCTTCGACATCCATGACAGGAACGGATATTCGTTGCCGCCATACCAGACGCCGGTGATCTTGCCCTTGAGGTCGGTCGGCTTCTTGATGCCGGTCTCGGCGCGACAGGTCAGTTCGAGCCCGGACTTCTTGAAGGTCTGCGAGATATTGACCAGCGGTACGCCCTTTTCGCGCGAGGCCAGTGCCGAGGGCATCCAGTCCACAACCACATCGGCACCACCACCCGCGATCACCTGGGGCGGGGCGACATCGGGGCCGCCCGGCTTGATGGTGACGTCGAGGCCAGCGTCCTTGTAGAAGCCCTTCTCTTTGGCGACGAAATAGCCGGCGAACTGCGCTTGCGCGACCCATTTGAGCTGGATAGTGACCTTGTCCGCCGCTTGTGCGGAGCCGAGCGAGAGAGCCATCGCTGCGCCGAATGCCATGATCTTCTTCATGCTCAACTCCAGAATTGACGAACCTGCCGAACTAGGTCCGCATGGATGGATGCCAAAACGTCGTCACGCGCTCGGCGAGCGCAACAAGTCCATAAAATGCCATTCCCGCGATCGCAGCGAGCGCGATTTCCGCCCACACCATATCGAGCGCCATACGCCCGGCCTCGGTGGAAATCCGAAAGCCGATGCCCTGCGTCGGCGTCCCGAAGAATTCTGCAACGATGGCGCCTATCAAGGCCAGTGTGGCATTGATCTTCAAGGCGTTGAAGATGAAAGGTAGTGCAGAAGGTAGATACAACTTGATGAGAGTCTGGGCATAGCTCGCACCGTATGAGCGCATGAGATCGCGCTCTATTTCACCGGCGGCCTGCAGACCGGCCAGCGCATTCACCAGCATCGGGAAGAATGTCACCAGCGCCACGACCGCGGCCTTCGACGGCCAGTCGAAACCGAACCACATCACCATGATGGGCGCGACACCGACAAGCGGCAGCGCCGAGAAGAAGTTACCCAAAGGCAGCAGCCCGCGACCAAAGAATTCGAAACGATGGGCGAGGACCGCCACGAGCAATCCGGCACCGCAGCCTATGGCGTAGCCGATCAGCACACCGCGAATGAAGGTCTGCACGAAGTCCGCGCCAAGCGTCGGCAGTGATGCCATGAACTTCGCAGCAGCTGCGCTTGGTGACGGCAGCAGCACCGGCGGCACACCGGCGCCGCGCACCACGACCTCCCAGAGATAGAACACCGCCGCGCCGAACAGCAGTGGAATGGCGAGATCAATCGCCTTGCGAAACGCGCCGCCGCGCGGCTTCAGCCCGGCCAGCGCGACCACACAGATCCACGACGCCAACCAGACGCCGACGACCACCATCCAGAAGCCCGACGCGGCATCGCCGGCAATCAGGGGATCGCGGAGCAACATCAGAGTCATGTCCGCCGTGATGCCTGCGCCGATGAGGCCGATCACGATGGCCGGCAGGCCGCGAAAGCCCGCAGCAAAGCCGAACACAAGCACGATCACGCCCGTGAGCAGAAATGTCGGCGGCCGCGCCATCAACGCGGCAACAGGTATTCCTGCTAGCGGCAATGGCAGCATCAGCGTGATCAGCACGCAGACTGCCGACATGATGAAGCCGAGGCGTATCTGGCGACGGTTCATGACCGCGCCCCCATCCGCTGCGCCACCTTGCGTTCGGCATAGCTGACGATGGCGATCAAACCAGAAGCCAGCACAGCGGCGGCAACCAGCGCAGACCAGATCTGGATGGTCTGACCGTAATAGGATCCCGCGAGCAAGCGCGCGCCGATGCCGGCTTCGGCGCCGGTCGGCAGTTCAGCGACAATAGCGCCGATCAGCGAAATGGTGATGGCGACCTTGAGGCTGGCAAAGAGATAGGGCACTGCCGAGGGCCAGCGCAATTTCGATAGTACCTGCCTGGATGTTGCCGACCATGTCCGCATCAGATCCATCTGCATCGGATCGGGCGAGGTAAAGCCCTTCACCATGCCGATCGTGATCGGGAAGAAACTCAAATAGGCCGAGATGATCGATTTCGGCAGCAAGCCCTGCAGCCCGATGGCGCCGAGCACCACGATGAAGATGGGCGCCAGCGCCAATATGGGCACCATCTGCGAGCAGATGATCCACGGCATCAGGCTGCGTTCCAGCACGCGACTATGCACAATGGCCAGCGCCAGAACGATGCCGAGCAGCGCCCCGAGCGCGAAGCCGAGCAACGTGGCCGATAGTGTCACCACCGAATGGTAGACAAGGCTACGTGGTGCCGTCGGCGCATAGCCGAACACACCATCGATGAAGGCGCCCACCACCTGATGGGGCGCCGGCAATAGTGGCCGTTCAGCACTCATGGTGCCTTCCAGCAATTCCATCGTCGTATAGGGCGCTTCTTCGCGCTCGAAACCGCCGCGCACCAACGACAGATTCATCAACACCGCACCGACGTACCAGACGACGATCAGCACCGCGACGATGGTCACGACCGGTGCATTGCGCGTCACCAGCGGATGCGTGCGCAACGCAGCGCGCGCGATCGGCATCGTGTTCACCGCACTACTCGTCATAGGAGTGCCCGGCGCGCAGGCCTGTCCGCACGCGCTGCGCGATCGTCATAAATTCCGGTGTCTCGCGGATTTCCAGCGTACGATCGCGCGGAAAATTGCAGTCGATGATGTCGGTAATACGCCCCGGCCGCGGCGACATCACCACGATCCTCGTGGAGAGAAATACCGCTTCAGGAATGGAGTGCGTCACGAACAGCACAGTTTTGCGGGTCTTGGCCCACAACTGCAGCAACTGTTCGTTGAGATGATCCCTGACGATCTCGTCCAGTGCGCCGAACGGCTCGTCCATCAAGAGCAATTCCGGATCGAACGACAGCGCACGCGCGATCGAGACGCGCTGCTGCATGCCGCCCGAGAGCTGCCAGGGAAACTTGCGCTCGAAGCCGGTGAGATTGACCAGCTCCAGATAGCGCGTCGCGCGCTGTTTCTGTTCGGTCGGCGAGAAGCCCATCAATTCCAGCGGCAGCTTGAGATTGGCCTCGATGCTGCGCCAGGGAAACAATGCGGGCGCCTGAAACACATAGCCGTAGTTACGGCCGAGCCGCGCCTGCTCGGCGCTCATACCATTGACGGTGACGGTGCCAGAGCTTGGCTGCTGCAGATCCGCGATCACACGCAGCAGCGTGGTCTTGCCGCAGCCGGAGGGACCGATGAAGGAGACGAACTCACCGCCACCGATTTGCAGATCGACATTGGACAGCGCTTCGACCTTGCCATCGGCCGTATCGAAGGTGAGCGACATCTTGCTGACATTGACCGCAACGGGGCGTGTCACTGTGGATCGATAGATGTGAGGTTCAGCGTCGGCAGTTGAGTTCATGCGCACCGGTTCGACCAGAAGGGTCACGCAGCCCGGCCAGCCCTTCAGAGCCTATGAGCCCTGCGGACGTGGCAATATGCCGCCTATCGGGGGATGATATCGGCATTGATCGCTGCTTCAACACAATAGTGCCGGCCCCCTCCCGCCGCTCGCTGATAGTTTGCGCAAGGACAGCGGACTTATTGGGCAGTTATGATCCGCCGCGCCGCATCGCCCAAACAAAAAACGACCGGGCTTAGCCCGGCCGTTACGATCGTAATCGATAAAAATGAGATCAGGACGCCCTGGCGGTCTTGTTCTTCGAGTTGCGCTGGAAGAACAGCGCCTGGCTGGCGACGGCCGAAACCATCGCGGGCTGGAACGGCTTTGAAATCAGGAAGGCCGGCTCCGGACGTTCGCCGGTCAGGAAACGCTCCGGATAGGCGGTGATGAAGACCACGGGCACTTCGAAGATGCGCAGCAACTCGTTCACCGCGTCGAGACCCGAGCTGCCATCGGCGAGCTGGATATCGGCGAGGATCAGGCCGGGCTTCTTGTTCTTTGCGAGCGCCACCGCATCCGCATGGGTGCGGGCAACGCCGATGACGTTATGACCGAGATTCTTCACGAGGCTTTCGAGATCCATCGCGATGAAGGTTTCATCCTCGATGATGAGAACGTCGGTGGCGATCTCGGCAGCCATTTCGCGGCCGGCGGTGTCGGCCAGCGTACGCACCTCCGCCACGTCAGCGTCGAGTACGAAGGCCACTTCCTCTTCCGAGAAGCCTTCGAGCGACAGCAACAGGAAGGCCTGTCGTGGCAGCGGGGTGATGTTGGAAATGCGCTTCTCGGAGGCGGCCTGCAGCGACGTGACATCCGGATTGTCATTCAGGGCGACAGAGTTCCAGATCTGAGTGAACAGGCGAAACAAGCCGGCGCGGGCTCCGTGTTGCTCGTCAAGCAGCGACTGATCCTGCAGCAACGCTTCCAGCATGGCGCCGACATAGGCATCGCCTGACGCCTGGTTGCCCGTGAGGGCTCGGGCATAGCGCCGCAACAGCGGTAAGTGTTCAGCTACGAGCTGTGATCGGGACATCCCCACTCCATCCTGTTCTAAGCCAAAGCCAAAGGAGTACCAGAATACAACCGGCTCCTTCGATGTGCGTGTCTACGTTCCAGTAAGACAAAAGTTCCACCAAGCCGGAACTTTCCGCCGCGCTCCGCATTAGATCGCCGACAGACGCCGCAAAGGCTTCAAAAATCAAGAAAATTTCTCAAATTCCAGGGGACGTATCTTCTGGGGAATGTGGAACGGGTCATGAAAGATGTGAAGCCAAAGGGCGGATTAAACGCCGAAATCCAGTCACGGATCGGGCATCAGCTGCGCGCCATGTACGACGATGTCGTGCGACAGGGCGTGCCGGATCGATTTGCGGAGCTGATCCGCAAGCTGGACGGGGCTGAGGCTCAAGCCCAGATCGCTGGCGATTCGGCGGCCAAAACTGAAGGAGGGGAATAATGCCTCTCACAGATTCTCTGCGTGACGACATTCTGGCGTCAGTCCCTAGTCTGCGGGCCTTCGCGATCTCGCTCTCCGGCAATGGCGACCGGGCCGATGACCTCGTACAGGAAACGCTGTTGCGCGCGCTCGCCAATATCGACTCCTTCCAGGTCGGCTCGAATCTGCCTGCGTGGTTATTCACCATTCTGCGCAACCTGTTCCGGTCGGACTATCGCAAGCGGCGGCGCGAAGTTGAGGATGCGGATGGCAGCTATGCCAAGACTCTGAAGACGCAGCCGGCGCAAAACGCCCATCTGGAATTTGAGGAGTTTCGCGCGGCGCTCGAGAAGCTGCCTCAGGACCAGCGCGAAGCGCTTATTCTGGTCGGCGCCTCTGGCTTCTCCTATGAAGACGCGGCGACAATCTGCGGCTGCGCCGTCGGCACCATCAAGAGCCGCGTTAATCGCGCCCGCTCGAAGCTCAGCGCCCTGCTCTATGTGGACGGCGCGGAAGACTTCGGCCCGGACGATACCGTCCGCGCAGTGATTGGCGGATCGGGCGGTTAGGTCGGTCCTTCAATTCAGACAAGAAAAAGCGGCCGCCTTGGTGGCCGCTTTTTTGGTTCGAGCTAGTACGACCGTATCAGGAGCGCGCCGACCTCTTCCCGCAATCGGGGACGAAGGGAACCGCCACCATCTTTCCGCCACACAGAAAGTGCCCCTCGCGATCACATCGCGAGGGGATTTCTGTTGATGCATATGCCATCAGCGCCTCACGATGAACGGCCGCGAGGATCACTCTGGAATGAACACGTTTCGACAACACGCCACTCTACCTTTGGCCGCTGCACTGAGCCTCGCTTGTGCTGGTCATGCCCTCGCGCAGAAACAATACGATCCCGGCGCATCTGACACCGAGATCAAGATCGGCAACATCATGCCTTATAGCGGGCCGGCTTCGGCCTATGGCATCGCGGGCGTCATCGAGGCCGCCTATTTCCGTATGATCAATGATCAGGGCGGCATCAACGGCCGCAAGATCATTTTCATCAGCTATGACGATGCCTACAACCCGTCAAAGGCTGTCGAGCAGGCACGCAAGCTGGTGGAATCAGACGAGGTGCTCGTGGTGTTCAATCCGCTCGGCACCCCGTCAAACGCGGCGATCCAGAAATATCTCAACACTAAGAAGGTGCCGCAGCTGTTCGTTGCTGCCGGCGCGACCTATTTCGGCAATCACAAAGCGTTCCCATGGACCATGGCATGGCAACCGCCTTACGAAAGTGAAGGCCGCATCTATGCGAAATATCTGCTGACGGAAAAGTCCAACGCGAAGATCGCAGTGCTCTATCAGAATGACGACCTCGGCAAGGATGTGCTGAAAGGTTTGAAGGATGGCCTCGGCGACAAGGCCGCGAGCATGCTGGTGGCCGCCGAGAGCTATGAGGTCACCGAGCCGACCATTGACAGCCACATCATCAATCTAAAGGCCTCGGGCGCCGATACGTTCATCAGCGTCACCACACCGAAGTCTGCGGTACAGAGCATTCGCAAGGTGGCTGAACTCGGTTGGAAACCGCTCTACATTCAGGGCTATGCCAGCGCGTCGATCAGTTCGGTGCTGAAGCCGGCGGGACAGGAGATCTCGCAGGGCATCCTGTCGGCCTATTACGCCAAGGACGGCTCCGATCCGCAATGGGACAATGACCCCGGCATGCAGCGCTTCTATGCGTTCCTCGCCAAATACGCACCGGATGCCCGCCGCAATGACATCTCGGTAGTCTACGGCTACGGCGCAGCTCAGACCATGGTGCAGGTGCTAAAGCAGGCGGATGACGATCTCACCCGTGCCAATGTGATGAAGCAAGCCGCCAGCCTGAAGGACTTTGCGCCGGACACGATGCTGCCGGGCGTCAAACTCAATACGTCGGCGACTGATTTCTACCCGATCGAACAGTTGCAGATGATGCGCTTCAAGGGCGACAAATGGGAGCTGTTTGGCCCTGTGATCTCGGGCGAGATCAGCCGCTGAATTATACCGGGGAACGGCATATCCGTTGCCCAATAAAGCAGCCCTTCGCGGTGTCATCGCGAGGGGCTTTTTGTTGCCGCATATACGCGAACGGTGTTCAATCCGGCCGGAGCCGCAAAGGCCCGTAAAACGAGACGAATAAAAATCAGGGAGTTCTGAAATGCCTTCGATCCAATCGCGCGCACTGGCTTTGTCGGTTGCCGCGGCCCTCAGCGTCGCAACCAGCGGCAGCGCGCTGGCCCAGAAGAAATACGACACCGGCGCGACTGACACAGAAATCAAGATCGGCAACATTATGCCGTATAGCGGCCCTGCCTCGTCCTACGGACTGATCGGCAAGACCGAAACCGCCTATTTCAAGATGATCAACGACCAGGGCGGCATCAACGGCCGCAAGATCAATTTCATCAGCTACGACGACGCCTATTCGCCACCCAAGGCGGTCGAACAGGCCCGCAAGCTGGTCGAGAGCGACGAGGCACTGTTCATCTTCAATTCGCTCGGCACGCCGTCGAATACCGCGTTCCAGAAATACATGAATGCCAAGAAGGTGCCGCAACTCTTCGTCGCCACCGGCGCCAGCAAATGGAACGACCCGAAACACTTCCCATGGACAATGGGCTGGCAGCCGAGCTACGCGGTCGAAGCACAGATCTACGCAAAGTATCTGATGAAGGAGAAACCGGACGCCAAGGTCGCGGTGATCTATCAGAACGACGATTTCGGCAAGGACTACCAGAAGGCGTTCAAGGAAGCGCTGGGTGCCAAGGCTGCCACGATGCTGGTCACGGAAGAGAGCTATGAGATCTCTGAGCCGACCATCGATTCCCACATCGTGAAGGTGAAGTCGCTTAATCCTGATGTCGTCGTCCATTTCGTGACGCCAAAATTCGCAGCCCAGGGCATCAAGAAGATCGGCGAACTCGGCTGGAAGCCGCTGCAGCTCGTCACCAATGTCAGCGTTTCCGTCGGCGCAGTGATGCAGCCCGCCGGTTTCGACAATGCGCAAGGCGTCCTGTCCGCCGACTATCGCAAGGACGGCGCCGACTCCCAGTGGAAGGACGACCCGGGCATGAAGAAATGGTCGGCCTTCATTGACAAATACATGCCGGGTGCCGACCGCACGGACAACAGCCTCGTCTACGGTTATGGCGCTGCGCAGACGCTGGTGAAGGTGCTGGAGATGTGCGGCGACAACCTGTCCCGCGAGAATGTCATGAAGCAGGCTGCAAGCCTGAAGGACTTCGCGCCAGATACGCTGCTGCCGGGCATCACCATCTCCACCTCGGCCACCGACTATGCACCGATCGCGCAGTTGCGGATGATGCGCTTCAAGGGTGACAAGTGGGAGCTGTTCGGCGACGTAATCAATGCCGACACGACTGCGCCGGACTAGTGCCGCAGCACTTTGCACTGCACCACTGAAACAACGGCGCCCCTGCGATTTGGTCGCAGGGGCTTATTCTTGTGACCGGCGCATCAGGGGTATTCAATGCGGACAGGAGTCGCAGAACTCCAACAAAGACTTGGGAAGAAATGATCACGGAGATCCATGATGCTCGCACGATCCATGCGCCTTGCAGCACTGCCTGCTGCAATGGCGCTTCTGGCCGCCAGTGTGTCCGGCGCGCTCGCGCAGAAGAAATACGACACCGGCGCCACCGACACTGAAATCAAAATCGGCAACATCATCCCTTATAGCGGTCCGGCATCTGCCTATGGAACGATCGGCAAGACCGAGGCCGCCTATTTCAACATGATCAATGCCCAAGGCGGCATCAACGGACGCAAGATCAACTTCATCAGTTACGACGACGCGTACTCGCCGCCGAAGGCCGTCGAGCAGGTGCGCAAGCTGGTGGAGAGCGACGAGGTGCTCGTCGTGTTCAATCCACTCGGTACGCCCTCCAACACCGCGATCCAGAAATATCTGAACGGCAAGAAGGTGCCGCAGCTCTTCGTTGCCACCGGTGCCACCAAGTGGAACGATCCGAAGAGCTTCCCGTGGACGATCGGCTGGCAACCCTCCTATCAAAGCGAAGCGCAGATCTATGCGAAGTATCTTCTGAAGGAGAAGCCGAACGCGAAAATCGGCGTGCTCTACCAGAACGACGACTTCGGCAAGGATTATTTGAAAGGCTTCAAGGATGGTCTCGGCGCCAAAGCGTCGTCGATGATCACCATCGAGGATAGTTACGAGATCGCCGAACCCACCATCGACACCCATGTGGTAAAGCTCAAAGCCGCCAATCCAGATGTGCTGATGATCTTCACCACGCCGAAATTTGCGGCGCAGACCATCAAGAAAACCGCCGAACTCGGCTGGAAGCCGCTGCAGATTCTCGCCAATGTCAGCGTCTCCGTGGGAGCGGTGATGCAGCCCGCCGGCTTCGACAATGCGCAGGGCGTACTGTCGGCCTCCTACACCAAGGACGGCACCGACTCGCAGTGGAAGGACGATCCGGGCATGAAGAAGTGGAACGCGTTCCTCGACAAATACATGCCAGACGCCAACAAGGCGGATTCGAGCACGGTCTACGGCTATGGTGCTGCGCAGACGCTGGTCAAGGTGCTGCAGATGTGCGGCGACGACCTGACCCGGGCGAATGTCATGAAGCAGGCTGCCAGCCTGAAGGACTTTACCCCCGACACGCTGCTACCGGGCATCACCATCAATACCTCGCCCACCGATTTCGCGCCGATCTCGCAATTGCAGATGCAGCGTTTCAAGGGCGACAAGTGGGAGCGCTTCGGCGAGATCTTCAGCGCCGACGTCGCGACGCAATAGCTCAGTTGCAGCAGCAACTCTGCTGCATCAGCGAACACCATTTATACCGCCCCCCGCGATCATGTCGCGGGGGCTTTTTCTTGCTGCGACATGCAGGCGGGTGTTGAATGCTCTCAGGAGCCGCAGAGTTCCATGTCAAGAAACGTGACACATCACAATTGATCAGGGAGATCAGAAATGCCCGCAACGCATCTGCGCCTGGCCGCGCTTTCGGCTGCCTCTTTGGCTGCCTTGGCTTTGCTCGCCGCGTCCGCCACCGGCGCGCTTGCCCAGAAAAAATACGACACCGGCGCGTCGGACACCGAAATCAAGATCGGAAACATCATGCCCTATAGCGGACCCGCCTCCGCCTATGGCGTGATCGGCAAGACCGAGGAAGCCTACTTCAAGAAGATCAATGCTGCTGGCGGCATCAACGGCCGCAAGATCAACTTCATCAGCTATGACGATGCCTATTCGCCGCCAAAGACCGTCGAGCAGGCGCGCAAGCTGGTGGAATCGGACGAGGTTCTGCTGGTGTTCAACTCGCTCGGCACACCGCCGAACTCGGCGATCCAGAAATACATGAACAACAAGAAGGTGCCGCAACTGTTCGTTGCCACCGGTGCTACCAAGTGGAACGATCCGAAGGATTTTCCCTGGACCATGGGCTGGCAACCGAACTACCAGAGCGAAACCCAGATCTACGCGAAATATCTCTTGAAGGAGAAGCCTGGCGCAAGAATCGCCGTGCTCTACCAGAACGATGACTACGGAAAAGACTATCTCAAGGGTCTGAAGGACGGTCTCGGCGCCAAGGCCGCTTCGATGATCGTGGTGGAGGAGAGCTACGAAACCTCCGAGCCGACCATCGACAACCACATCGTCAAGCTGAAGTCGTTGAACGCCGACGTCTTCGTCAACATCACGACGCCGAAATTTGCGGCACAGGCAATCAAGAAGGCCGCCGAGATCGGCTGGAAGCCGATGCACTTCCTTAACAACGTGTCCAACTCGATCGGCAGCGTAATGAAGCCGGCCGGCTTCGAAAACTCGCAGGACATTATTTCCGCCGCATATCTGAAGGACGTCGCGGACGCCCAATGGAACAACGATCCCGGCATGAAGGAATTTCTCGCCTTCCTCGACAAGGATTTTCCGGAAGGCAACAAGCTCGATGGATTGATCGTCACCGGTTATGGGGTTGCCCAGACGCTGGTCGAGGTTCTTAAGAAGTGCGGCGACAACCTGACCCGCGAAAACGTCATGAAGCAGGCGGCTAGCCTGAAGGACTTTCGAACCGAGGTGCTGCTGCCCGGCATCAAGATCAACACATCTTCGACAGACTTTGCACCGATCAGCCAGCTTCAGCTGATGCGTTTCAAGGGCGATAAATGGGAGCTGTTCGGCGAGGTCATTAGCGCTGACGTGGGCGGCTGATAGCCCTCATTCCACATAACGGAAAATATGTGAGGCCCGCGTCAAAAACAGCGCGGGCCTCATCTTGTTTTTGATCCCTTTCCATTTGAGCCATTGTGCAATCGCGGTATGACTATCTCGCAGGCGCAAAAGAGCCTGCTGAACAAGAAAATCTCGCCTTGCAAGCAAGGGAAGGAACTCAAATGTCTGCCACGTCCGCGCGACTGTTGTCGCTCTCGGCCGCCACCATGTTGCTCGCCGTCTCCTCTACCCACGTCCTCGCCCAGAAGAAATACGACACCGGCGCCAGCGACACCGAAATCAAGCTCGGCAATATCGTGCCCTACAGCGGCCCCGCTTCGGCCTATGGCGCGGTGGGCAAGGCGCAGGCAGGCTATTTCAAGATGATCAACGATCAGGGCGGCATCAACGGCCGCAAGATCAACTATATTTCCTATGACGACGCCTATTCGCCGCCGAAGGCCGTCGAGCAGACCCGCAAGCTCGTTGAATCTGACGAAGTGCTGTTGATGTTCTCGGCGCTTGGCACACCATCCAACACCGCGATCCAGAAATATCTCAACGCCAAGAAGGTACCGCAGCTGTTCCTGGCCACCGGCGCCACCAAATGGGCCGATCCGAAGAACTTCCCGTGGACCATGGGCTGGCTGCCGAGCTACCAGAGCGAAGGCCGCATCTATGCCAAGTATCTCCTGAAGGAAAAGGCCGGCGCCAAGATCGGCGTGCTCTACCAGAACGACGATTTCGGCAAGGACTATCTCAAGGGCCTGCGCGACGGGTTCGGCGACAAGGCGTCGTCCATCGCCATCGAAGACAGCTATGAGCTCACCGAACCAACGGTCGATTCACATATCGTGAAGATCAAGGCCGCCAATCCCGACGTGGTAGTGATCTTCGCGACGCCAAAGTTTGCCGCGCAGACCATCAAGAAGATCGCCGAACTCGGCTGGAAGCCGGCGATGATCGTGCCTGGTGTCAGCGTCTCGATCGGCCAGGTGCTGCGTCCGGCGGGTTTCGAGAACGCACAGGGCCTGATCTCCGCGCATTACTCCAAGGACGCTACCGACCCGCAGTGGAAGGACGATCCGGGCATGAAGGCGTACAAGGAGTTCCTGGCCAAATATGTCCCGGACGGCAACCCGGCCGACAGTTCGCTGATGTCCGGCTACAACATCGCCGAGACCATGGCGATCCTGCTCAAGCAGTGCGGCGACGACCTCACCCGCGCCAATGTGATGAAGCAGGCGGCAAACCTCAAGGATGTCCAGCAGTCGACGCTGCTGCCGGGCGTCAAGGTCAACACCTCGCCCACCGACTTCTCGCCCATCGAGCAGATGCAGCTGATGCGTTTCGAGGGCGAGAATTGGAAGCTGTTCGGCGATGTGCTCACCGGAGAACTCGGCGCGGGCGGCAGCGGCGGTTAAATGGCCGTCCAATAGTGCAACAGGAAAGCCCTTCGCGCGTCGCGAAGGGCTTTTTGCTGTTTGCTGCGTTCCGGAAGGGAAGGCAAGACATCTTGCTGTCCCTGCCGTAGAGCGGCATAACCCCGGGCATGACCGATAAACGCCCCCTGCTCCGCGCAATTTTCGATGCCGCAGTTGCTGCGGCCCATCCCGATGTCATCCTCAGCGCCCACCTGCCGGCGCCGCCGAAGGGCCGCATCATCTGCCTCGCCGCCGGCAAGGGTGCCGCTGCCATGGCTGCCGCCGCCGAGAAACACTATCTTGACGAGCTCAAACTCGATCCCGCGCGCCTCATCGGCATCGCCACCACGCGCCATGGTCACGGGGTGCCGACACGGCGTATCCGCGTGGTCGAGGCCGGCCATCCCGTGCCGGACGAAGCCGGGCTCAAGGGCGCCGACGATTCACTGAAGCTCGCGGCGGAAGCCACTGCCGACGACCTGCTGCTGGTGCTGATCTCGGGCGGCGGCTCGGCCAACTGGACCGCGCCAGTGGCGGGCATCACCTTCCAGCAGAAGCAACAGCTCAACCGCGCGCTGCTGCGCTCAGGCGCAGTGATCGGCGAGATCAACACGGTGCGCAAGCATCTATCGCGCATCAAGGGCGGCCGCCTCGCCCGTGCCGGCCAGAAAGCCGAAATCGTCACACTGGCGATCTCCGACGTGCCGCATGACGATCCCGCCGTAATCGCGTCGGGCCCGACCGTGCCGGATATGACGACGCTAGCTGATGCGCGCGCCATTATCGCCAAGTTCAATCTCACCACCGATGATACGGTGCGCGCGGCGCTCAACGACGCGGCCAATGAAAGCGTGAAGCCGAACGATCCGGCGTTCTCGCGCGCACGCTTCGAACTGATCGCGCGGCCGCGCGAGTCGCTCGATGCAGCGATCAAGGTAGCGAAAGAAGCCGGCTATGAGATCATCGATCTCGGCGCCGATCTCGAAGGCGAAGCGCGTGAAGTAGCGGCGGAACATGCGAAGCTCGCCCTCAAGGCGAAGGCCGACGGCAGGAAGCTCGCTATCCTCTCCGGCGGAGAACTGACCGTCACTGTGACCGGCAACGGCCGCGGTGGCCCGAACCAGGAATATGCGCTGACGCTGGTCGAGGCTTTCAAGGACACCAGTGGCATCGTTGCGCTCGCCGGAGACACCGACGGCGCCGACGGCGGCGCCGGTAGTGCCAGCGATCCCGCCGGCGCGATTATCGATGCACGCACGTTCGACGCCATGCGCACTCAGAAGCTGGATGCGAAGGCAACGCTGGCGAACAATGACGCGACGACGTTCTTCACCGCGACGGGCGATCTGCTGCACACTGGGCCGACGCTGACCAATGTGAATGATGTCAGGGTGATTTTGGTGGATTGAGATTTACGCTCGTCATTCCGGGGCGCGAGCGCCACTTCGCGGTCGCGAACCCGGAATGACGAGCTAAAACTCCCGGGCGATCTTCGCCATCATGCCCAGCAGCGCTTTGTGCTCGGCCGGCCCCAGCACCTCGATCAACCGGGCTTCATGCCGCGTCGCCACCAGCTTCTTGGCGCGGATGAGCGTGGCGCGGCCCTTGTCAGTGAGCATCAGCACGTGGGAGCGGCGATCGCTCGGCGAGCGCATCCGCGTCAGCAAGTCGCGGCTCTCCAGAGCGTCGAGCAGCGAAACAAAATTCGGACGGAGAATGCCGAGCGTATTGGCGATTTCGGTCTGATTGCGGCCCGGGTTCTTGTCCAGCAGCAAAAGTACCGAGAACTGCGCCGGTGTCAGCTGCAACGGCGCCATGCAGCGCAGGAAGTCTTCGAATACCTTCAACTGCGCGCGTTTCAGCGAATAGCCCAACAGTTCGGAGAGTTCACCGAGCTGCAGCGCACCACTCTCCTCATCGAACCCGACGGGCGCGACTTGCTTGGCTTGATCCTGAGACGACGTTTTTGAAACAGTCATTGCTCGCTTTCCGCGGTACCCGGCAGCTTGAATGAAACACCCGATCGAAGTGCGACGGGCCTTGAGATTATGTTTGATAATCGTTATGAGATATATCAAATAGACGGCGGGTTTCAACCGCCATTGTTGATCGTCCCGCGCCTATGGTATCCGGCGCAGACAGTGTGGGGGAGCGCGCGGCTTTGAATACGACGATTTTGCTGTTCCTTTTGCAGGACGGCATCACCAATGGCGCGATTTATGCGCTGCTAGGGCTGGCCCTGGTGCTGGTCTTTGCGGTTACACGCATCATCCTGATCCCCCAGGGTGAATTCATCACCTTTGGTGCGCTGACTTATGCCAGCCTCTCGGCCGGCCAGATGCCGGGCACCATCAAGCTCGCGGTCGCCATGGGGGTCGTGGCCTTTGCTTTCGACCTCTTCACCTTCCGCAAGGCGCTGCACGCCAAGCGCGTACTGCGCTCGATTGCGGTCAATATCTTATTCCCGCTGGCTATCTGGGGCGTGATGTGGGCGCTGGGTGGACGGCCAGGGAATATCGCCCTCAATATCGCGCTGTCGCTGCTGATCGTCGCCGCCATTGGCCTTTATCTCTATCGCATCGCGTTCCAGCCGATTGCCCACACTTCCGTGCTGGTGCTGCTGATCGCCTCGGTAGGCTGCCACCTGGCGCTACAGGGCTTCGGCCTCGTCTTCTTCGGCGCCGAAGGCCAGCGCGGTCCGGCGATCTCTTCCGACGCGATCACCATCGGCGCGTTGCGCTTCACCGGCCAGAGCATCGCCGTCTATGGCATCACCATTGCGCTGATCGTCGGATTGTGGCTGTTCTTCGGCTACACGCTTTATGGCAAAGCGCTGCGCGCCACGGCGGTGAACCGCCTCGGTGCTCGCCTCTCCGGCATCCGCACCTCACTGTCGGGTCAGATCGCGTTCCTGCTGGCCTCGGTCATCGGCGCGATCTCAGGCATTTTGATCGTGCCGATCACCACGCTTTATTACGACACTGGCTTCCTGATCGGCCTGAAGGGCTTCGTCGCCGCAATCATCGGCGGCCTCGTCAGCTATCCGCTGACGGCTGCCGCCGCGATCCTGGTTGGCTGTGTCGAGGCATTCTCGTCCTTCTATGCGAGCAACTACAAAGAAGTCATCGTCTTCACACTGATCCTTCCGGTTCTGGTGCTGCGCTCGCTCGCCGCACCTGAAGTCGAAGAAGAGAAGGATTAAGCGCCATGCAACAGCGTCTCCTTCCCATTCTCGTCTTCGCGCTGGTGATGGCCGCGATCCCGTTCGTGCCGGGCGTGCCGCCATTCTGGATCGTGCTGCTCGACAATATCGGCCTTGCCGCACTCGTCGCCATGGGCCTCGTGCTGCTCACCGGCGTCGGCGGCCTGACCTCATTCGGCCAGGCGGCGTTCTGCGGTTTCGGCGCCTATACGACGGCCTATCTCACCACCGCCTATGGTATGTCGCCGTGGCTGACCCTGCCGATGTCACTGATCGTCTCAGGCCTCGCCGCAGTGCTACTCGGCATCATCACCATGCGTCTGTCGGGCCACTATCTTCCGCTCGGCACCATCGCCTGGGGCATCAGCCTCTTTTACCTGTTCAGCAAGTTGGAATTCCTCGGACGTAACGACGGCATCTCGGGCATTCCTCCGCTGTCGATCGGCACGTGGAAGATGCTGGATCCCGGCTCGATCTATTTCCCGATCTGGATTGCGGTCATCATCTGCGCGCTGCTGTCGATGAACCTTCTGGACTCGCGGACGGGCCGCGCTATCCGCGCGCTGCGCCGTGGCCATATCGCAGCCGAAGCCTTCGGCGTGCAGACGGCGCGCGCGAAGCTCTTGGTCTTCATCTATGCAGCAGTTCTAGCCGGCCTGTCCGGCTGGCTATATGCGCATTTCCAGCGCGCTGCGAACCCGACACCGTTCGGACCGCATCTCGGCATCGAATATCTATTCATCGCGGTGGTCGGCGGCGCCGGCTATGTCTGGGGCGGTGTGCTCGGTGCGGCCGTAGTCGTGATCCTCAAGGAAGTGCTGCAAAGCTATCTACCACTGATCTTCGGCGGCGGCGGTGGCCAGCTCGAAACCATCGTGTTTGGCATCCTGCTCGTCGCCCTCCTCCAGCTCGCACCAACTGGTATGTGGCCGTGGCTGACCGCGTGGCTGCCGTCTGGCGACAACCGTAAGCGCCCCGCGCCAGCCGATGCATTGCCAACACGTGCGGAGCGCCATCCGGTATCCGGCGTGCTGCTGCAGGTCGACAAGGCGCGCAAGCAGTTTGGCGGCGTGGTCGCCGTCAACGACGTGTCGTTCAATGTGCAGGCGCGCGAGATCGTCGCTTTGATCGGCCCCAACGGCGCCGGTAAGAGCACGACCTTCAACCTCATCACCGGCGTACTGGCCGCGACCGCAGGCAAGGTCGCGGTATTCGGCAAGAGTATCTCTGGCGCACGACCACAAGAGATCGTCAACCTTGGCATCGCCCGAACCTTCCAGCATGTGAAGCTGGTGCCCGACATGACCGTGCTGGAAAATGTCGCCCTCGGCGCGCATCTGCGCGGCCGCTCCGGCGCCGTTGCCAGCATGCTGCGACTCGACCGCGCCGACGAAGCGAAGTTGCTGGCGGAAGCCGCCAAGCAGATTGAGCGCGTCGGCCTCGGCGACCAGATGAACCAGCTCGCAGGATCCCTGTCTCTTGGCCAGCAGCGCATCGTCGAGATCGCCCGCGCACTCTGCGTCGATCCGATGCTGTTGCTGCTCGACGAGCCCGCGGCCGGCCTGCGCCACATGGAGAAGCAACAGCTCGCAGCGCTGCTGCGCCAACTCCGCGACGGCGGCATGTCGGTTCTCCTGGTCGAACACGACATGGGCTTCGTGATGAATCTCGCCAACCGCATCGTGGTGCTCGATTTCGGCACCAAGATCGCCGAGGGCACGCCCGCTGACATCAAGACCAACCCCGACGTTATCAAAGCCTATCTGGGAGCGGTCGCATGAGCGCGTTATTGACGGTTACCGATGCGCATGTCGCCTATGGCAAGGTCGAGGCGGTCCGTGCGGTCAATCTCGAGGTGCGCGAAGGCGAGATCGTCACCATTATCGGCGCCAATGGTGCCGGCAAGACAACATTGCTGAATGCGACGATGGGCATCCTGCCGCTGAAAGGCGGCGTGACATTCGCGGGACAGGATCTCTCAAAACTCGATATCGAGGATCGTGTCGCTGCTGGCCTCAGCCTCGTGCCCGAACATCGCGAATTGTTCGCCACCATGAATGTGGAAGACAATCTGCTTCTCGGCGCCTTCCGCATCGACAAGGCAACGGCCGCGCGTTCGTTCGAGCGAGTCTACACGCTATTTCCGCGCCTCAAGGAACGTCGCAAGCAGCTGGCCGGCACGATGTCCGGCGGCGAACAGCAGATGCTGGCCATGGGTCGCGCGCTGATGGGCGCTCCGAAGCTGCTGATGCTCGACGAGCCGAGCCTCGGCCTCGCCCCGATTATCGTCGCCGACATTTTCCGTATCGTCAGCGAGCTCAGGGCAGCCGGCGTTTCCGTGCTGCTGGTCGAGCAGAACGCGCAGGCCGCGTTGAAGATCGCCGACCGTGCCTATGTGATGGAACTCGGTGAATTCGTGCTCGACGGAAACGCCGGCGACATTGCCAACAATCAGCGCGTCGTGGCCAGCTATCTCGGCTTCCAGCACGAGGGAACGAGCGCGATCTGATCTCGATCACGTAAAAAAGCCGGCTGTCTTGCGACAGCCGGCTTTTGTTTGAGCTGCGCTCCAGCTCACTTCGCCGGAACGTATTTCCCGTCCTTCACAGTCAGCAAAATCCGCGAGCGATCATCAACGCCATTGCGGTCCTTTTCGGTGTAGTTGTAGACGCCCTGTGTCGCGGCGATTTCCTTCTCGCTCATCAGCGCCTGACGGATGGCTTCGCGGAATTCCGGGGTACCGGGCTTGGCGGTCTTCAGTGCGACCGGCACGACACGCTTGAGCACTTCGAACACGTCATAGGCGTGACCGGCAAACTGGCTGCGGCTGTTGGCGCCATATTTGGCTTCATAGGCTGCGTTGAGTTCGAGGCCGGGCTTCTTGGTCAGCGCCGTGTCCGGCTGGCCTTCCGGATACATCACGGGACCGGCGGCCATCAGCACGCCTTCGGCAGACTTGCCGGCGATGCGGATGAAATCGCTCGAGGCCGCACCATGGGTCTGGTAGATCAGGCCCTTGTAGCCGCGGTCGCGCAGCTCGGACTGCGGCATGCCGGCGCCAGTGCCGGCCGCGCCAATCAGGATGGCATCGGGATTGGCTGCGATCAACTTCAGCGCCTGACCGGTGATCGACGTGTCCGGACGCGCGAAGCGCTCGTCATCGACGATGGACATGCCCATCGCTGATGTCTGGGCCTTGAGGTCGTTGAACCACAGATCGCCATAGCTGTCTGAGTAACCGACATAGCCGATGGTCCTCACGCCATGGGCCTTCATGTGGTCGTACATCACCTTGCCGACAATCTCGACCGGTTGCGGCATATCCACCGACCATTTCACACGCGCCGGCGTGAACGGCATCGGCGACAGGCTGAAATGCGGCACGCCGGCTTCATTGGCGACGGCGGACATGGCCACCGACGACGGCACGATCGACGAACCGATCATGATGTCGGCCTTGGATTCCGACACAAACCGGCGCGCATTGGTGGTCGCGATGGACGGATCACCGCCATCATCGAGCACGATCAGCTTCAACGGCACGCCGCCTATATCCTTGGGCACAAATTCCAGCGCGTTGCGCTCAGGCACGCCCAGCGCCGCCGCAGGGCCCGTGGTGGAGATGCTGATACCGACGGCGATCTCGGCGGTCTGGGTTTCGGCGGGGGCGGCAATCGCCAGCGAGACGGCAACAGCCGCGATCGCCAGGTGAAGCTTGGACATGTCGTATCTTTCTCGTGTGGACTCGGAGGGCGCCGAAAGCGGAGTGATACCGGCAGACGTGGCGCTGGTTGTGGCCGCGCGAAGGCTCGCGCGCAGCAAAAAGCCGACCCTCTGGCGAGGGCCGGCCTTGTTATCGAAAAATGCTGGCGAAGCAAAGGCGCTTCGCGCCCCTGTCCTCCGTCAGATCTGCGTTACTGCGCGAGAACGTATTTGCCGTCCTTCACGGTGAGCAGGATGCGCGACCGCTCATCGAGACCATAGCGGTCCTTTTCCGTGAAGTTGTAGACGCCCTGGGTGGCGGCAATCTCGCGCTCGGTGAGCAATGCCTGCCGGATCGCCTCGCGGAACTCGGGGGTACCGGGCTTGGCGGTCTTCAGCGCTGTCGGGACCACCCGCTTCAACACCTCGAAGGCGTCATAGGAGTGGCCGGCGAACTGACTGCGGCTGTTCGGGCCATATTTGGCCTCATAGGCGGTGTTGAGCGTCATGCCGGGCTTCTTGGTCAACGCCGTATCGGCCTGCCCTTCCGGGTACATCACCGGGCCGGAAGCCATCAGCACACCCTCGGCGGCCTTGCCGGCGATGCGGATGAAGTCCATCGAGGCGGCGCCGTGGGTCTGGTAGATCAGGCCCTTGTAGCCCTTGTCGCGCAGTTCGGTCTGCGGCAGCGCGGCCGCGGTGCCGGAGGCACCGACCAGGATCGCGTCAGGATTGGCGGCGAGCAGCTTCAGCACCTGACCCGTGACCGAGGTGTCCGGACGGGCAAAACGCTCTTCCGCAGCAATGTTGATGCCCATCGGCACCGCCTGGGTCTTGAGATCGTTGAACCACAGATCGCCGTAGCTATCGGAATAGCCGATATAGCCGACGGTCTTGATGCCCTTCGCCTTCATGTGGTCGTACATCACCTTGCCGACGATCGGCACGGGCTGTGGCATGGCCACCGACCACTTGGCACGCTCAGGCGTGATCGGCAGCGGCGACAGAGCAAAGTGCGGGATACCAGCTTCGTTGGCCACATTGGACACCGCAATGCTGGTTGGCGTAACCGCCGAGCCCATGATGATGTCGGCCTTGGATTCCGTCATGAAACGGCGGGCATTGGTGGTCGCGGTGGTCGGATCCCCGCCATCGTCGAGCACGATGATCTTGAGCGGCACGCCGCCGATTTCCTTTGGCACGAATTCCAGCGCATTGCGCTCGGGAATGCCGAGGGCGGCCGCGGGGCCGGTGGTCGACGTGGTGATGCCGATGGTGATGTCCGAGGTCTGGGCAATGGCTGGGCCGGCCAGTGCCAGCGAGGCGGCGACGGCCGCGATCGCCAAGTGATGCTTGGTCATGGGTCTCTCCCTCAAGGTTATTTTTGTATCGTCAGCTAAATCAAAGTTCGGCTGCTTTATCAGCCCCTTCTTTAGGTCAGTGCGCCGGTACCGGTAAAGGGCTGGCGCACTGATGCGTTGCCGCAGGCTTAACGTGGCGCCATGCGCAGCGAGGCGTCGAGCCGGACCACCTCGCCGTTCAGATATGGATTATCGATCATGTGCAGTGCGAGAGACGCGAATTCGTCTGCATGGCCGAGCCGGCGCGGAAATGGGATCGCCGCGGCGAGACTGTCCTGCGCCTCCTGCGGCAGACCGGCCAGAAGCGGCGTCATAAACAGGCCCGGTGCGATCGTCAGCACGCGAATGCCGAACTGGGCCATTTCGCGCGCGATCGGCAGCGTCATGCCGACGATGCCTCCCTTCGACGCCGAATAGGCGGACTGACCGATCTGGCCGTCATAAGCGGCCACCGAGGCCGTCAAGATCACCACGCCGCGCTCGCCTGTCTCCAGCGGCTCCAACTTCGACATCGGATCGGTCGCCAGACGGATCATGTTGAAGGATCCGATCAGATTGACGCGGATGACCTTGTCGAAATCGCCGAGCGCCATCGGACCATCGCGGCCAATCACGCGCTTGGCGACGCCAATGCCGGCGCAGTTCACCAGCACGCGCGCCGGGCCGTGCGCCTTGGCGGCGGCGGCGACCGCGGCTTCAGCGGACGCAGCGTCCGACACATCGCAGGAGATCGCGATGCCGCCGATTTCCCTGGCGACGGTTTCGGCGAGTGCCGTGTTGAGATCAAGCAGCGCGACTTTCGCGCCTTGCGCAGCGAGCCTGCGCGCTGTCGCAGCGCCGAGGCCGGATGCGCCGCCGGTGACAATAGCGGATTGATTTGTGAGTTGCATGACGCTCTCCCGTGTTTAGCTCTTCTTGTAGTCCCCGCTCGTCATTCTGGACTCGCGTACAGCTGACGCCCCCCGGAATGACCGTGTGTGGTCAGATCGCAATGACTTTCGCTGCTTCCGCATTCCCATAGATGTCGTCGATCAGTTTGGCGCGATGCTCGAGCACCGCGCGCTGATTGACCGAGCCCTTGTCGGTGACTTCGCCGCGATCGATCGACAGCGGTGTATCGAGCAGCACGGCCTTGGCGATGCGCGTCGATGAACCAGTGGCGCCGGCCATGAAGCGCGCGAGGCGCTCGCGAAACGCGTTGCGGATGATCGGATCATTGGCTGCCGCAGCGAGGTCGCCCGCAGGAAGATCGGGATTGATCACACGGCAGCCGTCGAGATCGAGAATAACGAGAGCTGCGAGTTCGTCGCGGTTGATGCCGGCGATGACGACATCGCGCACCAGCGGTGCACAGGTGCCGACGAAGCGCGCGCGCAGCGGGCCAACGCTGACCCAGGTGCCGCTGCCGAGCTTGAAATCCTCGGAGATACGGCCGTCGAAATCGAAGCCTGCGGAAAGATCATTGGGATCGACCGCTTTGAGCGCATCGCCGAAGATGTAATAGCCCTCCTCGTCGAACGCCTTCGCGGTCAGTTCCGGCTCGCGCCAATAGCCCGGCGTGATGTTCGGCCCCTTTGCGCGTACTTCCATCTTGCCGTTGTTCGGCACCAGCTTTGCATCGTTGCCCGGCACCGGGAGACCGACATGGCCGGAGCGACTGGTGACGGGATTGACACACATGAAGAAGGGCGAGGTCTCGGTCGCGCCGAGACCCGTCAGCATCGGCACGCGCACGCCGGTGGTCTGGACCGACAGTTCATCGAGACTGTCCCAGACATAGGCCGACAGCGCAGCACCCGAGAAAAACATCGCATGCAGCCGCGTGAAGAATTTCTCGCGCAGCGCCGCATCCTCGCGCAGATAGGGCAGCAGCGATTCATAGCCTTTGGGAACGTTGAAATAAACCGTCGGTGAAATCTCACGGAGATTGCGGATGGTCTGCTCGATGCCAGCCGGTGTCGGCTTGCCGTCGTCGAGATACATCGAGCCGCCATTGAACAGTGTCAGCCCGATATTGTGATTGCCGCCGAAAGTATGATTCCACGGCAGCCAGTCGATGATGATAGGTGGCTCGTCCTTCAGGAAAGCCAGCGTGTCGCGCAGCATGATCTGGTTGGCGCACATCATGCGCTGGGTGTTGATCACAGCCTTCGGATTCCCTGTCGAGCCCGAAGTCAGCAGAAACTTGGCGATTGTGTCAGGACCGATAGCGGCATTCGCAGCGTCGAGATTGGCTGCCTCCTGCGTCGTGAGAAGCTCAGAGAGCTTTGTCACACCGCGATCTGGCAACACGCCGCGCGACACGACGACCTCGACATCAGCTGGGATATTGAAGCGGACGGCATCCGCGAACAGGTCGCCATCATCGACGAACACCAGCCCCGGCGTCAGCAATTTCATGAGATAGCTGAGCTTGCCGTAGTCCTTCGACACCAGCGAATAGGCCGGCGACACCGGCGCATAGGGGATACCGGCATAGAGCGCACCAAAAGCGATCAGCGCATGATCGACCGAATTGCCGGAGAGGATGACGATGGGTTTGTCGGCCGACAGCCCGCGGGCCAGCAGAGCCGAGGCGATGTGGCGCGCCGCGTTCAGCATCTGCGCGTAAGTGACCTCACGCCAGCCGCCGCCTTCCGCGCGCTCCGCCATGAAGACGCGATCCGGCGTCTCCCTGGCCCAGTGATGCAGATAATCGGTGACGCGCTCCGGATAGTCGCCGATGGCATTAGTCGGACGCAGATAGATGGTGCCGTTATCGTGGCGCTCGATGGTGACCGCGGGATCGCCATAGGATATCGGCCGCAACGGATGCGCCGCCTCTGCCCGCTTGGTCTGATCGATCTTGTCGGCGCTTGCAGACATTGTTTCCGCCCTGTGTATTCGTCTCGATTGTTGCTTTTATTTTTGTTCGTTGTCGTCTTGCCGGATCAACCGGGCTTCACCTTACCGGCCTTGCGATCCAGAAAATCGCGGATGCGATTTTTTGCCTCCTGATCGCTCTGCGCCACCGAGGCCATTAGCGCTTCGAGCATCAACCCTGTCTGCGGACTGGCTTCGGCGATCAGCGGCAAGGCTTGCAGCACGGCAAAATTTGTCAACGGCGCGTTCTGCGCGACACGCTCGGCAAGTTCGATGGCCTTGGGCAAGGCGCCGCCGGCTTCCGTCAGATACTGCGCGAAGCCGAGCGACATGCCCTCTTCCGCCTTGTAGACGCGGCCCGTGAGCATCATGTCGGCCATCCGGTGCACACCGATCAGGCGCGGCAGGCGCATCGAACCGCCGCCACCAACGAAGATCCCGCGGCTGCCTTCCGGCAGCGCGTAGTAAACCGAGGGATCGGCAACGCGGATATGGGCGGAGCAAGCCAGTTCAAGCCCGCCGCCGATCACTGCCCCCTGTAGTGCGGCAATCACCGGGACGCGGCAATGCTGGATAATATCGAACACCCGGTGCCACATCCGTGAATGCATCAGGCCGGCCGTCGCATCGCGCTCGGTGAGTTCGGACAGATCAAGACCCGCAGAAAAATGCCCGCCGATGCCGTGCACCACCACCGCACCGATGTTGTCCGGCAGCGATGCGAAGCAACGCTCGATCTCCAGGATCAGCCCATCATTCAGCGCGTTGCGCTTGGCGGGACGGTTCAGGCCCACGATCAACACGCGGCCCTGGGTTTCGATCTGGAGCATAGCGGTAGCGGCAACGGCTTCGGTCATGAGCGCGATTAGGTCCTAGCTAGAATAATTATATATTATAACGAATATCGCATGAGTCAATCTTGCGGTGCAATAGGGACGGATCTCGTCCTACAAAAAAAGTCACGTATTCCGGTGCACGACAGCGATCCGGTCTCGCCTGCCCGGCAGGACAGACCGGACCGCCTCTCCCATGATGGCTAGCGGATCGCCACCGGATTGATCATGCTTTGCACACCGCCCTTAAAGCGGGGCTGACCGAGCACGAACAGGAACTCGTAGCCTTTGTCCTTGGCCAGTTCGGCTGTGTCCATGTTTTCGAGGATGTAAGTCCCGTTCATCGCCAGCAATATCTGGTGGATTTCAAACACATTGCCGGTTTCAAACGGCAGCACCTCGACGCCCCAGGTATCAGCGCCCACCGCGACGACGCCCTTGCTGGTCAGATACTTGGCGCCCTCGGCGCCAAGACCGGGCTCGCCGGCATTGTAGCGCTTGTCGTCCTTGCCAAGCAGGCTGAGCCAACCGGTGTGGAACAGCACCACATCGCCTTGCCTGATCTCGACGCCCTGGGCCTTGGCGACTTCCTCGATTTCCTTGACGTTGAAAGCCGTGCCTTCCTTGACCACGTCGGTCTTGTAGTAGGCCGCCATGTCCAACAGCACGCCACGGGTGACCAGCGGCGGCACCTTGTCGATGCCGAGCTTCTTCAGGCCAGTGGGATCACCGAAGTCCGCGATTCTGTTGCCGTTATAGTAGACGTGATTGACGCCGAGATGGCCGAGCCCGTCCATCTGACTGCCGACGCCGACCCAGCCGTTGAGCATGTCGTCGTTATAGGTCGCGTGATTGGGACCGAGCCCGGGATTGCCGGCCTGACCGGGCTGTACCACGGTGATCTTGAAACCGCGGGGCGGATAGGCCGGCGTGTCCGCGCCCACCGGAATGCCGAGTGCGTAGGTCTTCCCGGTCTTCACCAGTTGCGCGGCCGACTTCACCAGGTCGGGCTTCATGTAGTTCGCGGCGCCGATCTCATCGTTCGGCCCCCACTTCGATTTGGTCCAGTCCTGCGCAGATGCAGGCAAAATGATCGCAAACACAGAGATCGAACACCCAAGCACGCAAGCCTTCCGCATGTTGTATCCTCCCGATATGCGCCGGCTTTTGCCGGTCAACCGTAGTTAACAACACGAAGTGGGAGAAAGTAAGCACGGCCCGACTGCGCAGACCTCACAGCACCTGATGCACCGCGAGTTCGACACGGTCGGGATGCCGTGCTCCGACGCCGATGAACAGGTTCTGCATCAGCCAGCGATACCTGGGATGCCCTGTCTCGAATTTCGGCACCGAGCGGAAATAGATCAGTGCGGGATCGGCCGCCTCGCCCCGAGCGATGCGATCAAGCGCGTCCTTCGGGCCAAAGCGGACACCTATATTCTCGATATAGACCACAGCGCCATCATCGAGCTCAAACGCGTATTTCGCCTCAAGTTCGGTAAAGCCGTCCGGACGAATGACCTGGAAATCCGCACCGCCCGAATGGATCGTACCCTTGATGCCTTCGCCCTGCACGCTGCCGCCAAGGACCGGGATGACGCGGCGGATGCCATAGCCGAGATCGCCGACCACGATCGGCGTGCCGACCTTGATCGACAGGCTGAACACATATTTCGTCGCAAGGGGCGGTGTGGTCATGACGTCACCCAATCATCCGCATCGGCAGCCAGGTGGCGATCAGCGGGAACAGGATCAGCAAGATCAGGCGGATCAAGTCGGTGGCCACGAACGGCAGCACGCCCTTAAAGATCGTGGCCATGCTGACATCCTTGATCACGCTCTTGATGACAAACACGTTCATGCCGACCGGCGGATGGATCAGGCCGAGTTCGACGGTCATGACAATGACGATGCCGAACCAGATCGGATCAAAGCCCAGCGCCATCACCACCGGAAACACGATCGGCACGGTGAGGATCACCATCGCCATGGCGTCCATCAGACAGCCGAGCACCAGATACATCAGAAGGATCAGCGCCAGCACGCCATAGGGGCCGATGCCCAAACCAGTAAGGAATTCGGTGACGTGCTGCGGCGTCTGCGTAATGGTGAGGAAGTAACCGAAGCACAGTGCGCCGATCAGAACGGTGAATACGGCGGCAGCGGTGCGCGTCGCCTGCAACAGCGATTGCAGGATGCCGTCTTTCGTCAGCTTCCCGCGCAACACGCCGATAATGAAGGCGCCGACCGCCCCCACCGCGCCGGCTTCGGTCGGGATGAAGAAGCCGCCATAAAGGCCGCCGATCACAAAGACGAACAGCAGCAGCGGCGACCAGACATCGCGGATCGCCGCGGCGCGCTCGCGCCATGACGCCTTCGGGCCTGCAGGCAGGAAACCGGGTTTCGCCACGCCGATAATCGCGATGGTGATCATGTGCATAACGATGGCAAGGAGACCGGGCACAATGCCGGCAATGAACAGCTTGCCGATGTCCTGCTGGGTAATGATGCCGTAAACCGCCAGCACCGTGGACGGCGGCAGCATCGCGCCAAGCGTGCCGCCCACGGCGATGACGCCTGTGGCGAAGCTCTGCGGATAATTGAAACGGCGCATTTCCGGATAGGCCACGGCGGAGAACGTCGCGGCCGTCGCCACCGACGAGCCGGAGATCGCAGCGAAGCCGCCGCAGGCGGCGATCGTGGCGATGCCCAGTCCACCTTTCCAGTGGCCAACAAAGGTATTGGCCGCACGAAACAGTTCGCGGCTGATACCCGACACCGAGACGAAGGCGCCCATCAGGAGGAACATTGGGATCACGCCGAAGGAATAATCTGTCACCGTCCGCATGGTGGTCTGGCCAACCAGCTTGAGCGCCGGCGCAAAGCCGGTGAGATAACCGAAGCCCGTAATGCCCACGAGGCCCATCGCCATACCGACAGGCACGCGTAGCAACATCAGCACGAACAGGCTGACAAAGCCGATGACGGCAACCGCTTCGTTACTAAGATCCATGCGACTTACTCTGCCGTCTTGATTTCGGGTTCATGCATCTCCTCCGGATGGAAGATCAGCCGGTAGGTGCGGATCGCAATCAGCAGCACTGCCGAGACGTCGCCGATCCATGACAACAGGAAGAACGGCCAGACCGGCAGTTGCAAATCCATGGTGACGATGTGGCTGGAATAGGTATCGACCACCTTGTCGAACAGCGTGTAGGTCTGCACCGAGACGACGAACAGCAGCACCAGCGTCGCAAACACATCGATCCAGCGCTGATATTTCGGCTTGGCATTGGCCCAGACCAGATCGACGGTGATATGCGAGCCGCGATAGGAGGTCGCTGCGATGCCCCAGAAGATCAGCACGCCGAGCATGAACTGGCCGATATTGTAGTAATCGGGGATCGTGACTGCGAAAAACTTGCGCATGAACACCGCGACAAAGGTGTTCAACGCGACGATTCCGACGAAGAACGCGGCGATCCATTCGATGGAATCGATAAAGCGATCCATCACGTTCTTCTTCGGCGAATCCGGCGGAGTGCCGAGGGCGCCGTCTTGGGAGATTTGGGGCGTGGCAGTCATGATGGATTCGATTTCAGTTGGTCATTCCGGATCAGAAACTCGTCATTCCGGGGGCGGGCGAAGCCCGCACGAACCCGGAATCTCGACATGGCTGAACACTTCGGGATTCCGGGTTCGCTTTATCGATGCTGACGCACCGATGAAGCGCCCCCGGAATGACAGTGTTGGGATTACAGCCCCGCGTCGTGCTTCTTCAGCATCGCCTTGAGGTCCGCATCGATGGCATCAGCGTCACCACCGGCCTTTTTCACGGCCGCAGCCCAGGCAGCGTTAAGCGGTTGAACGCCCTTCTTCCACTCGGCAAGCTGCTCGGGCGTCAGCTTGTAGACCTCATGATCCGGCAGCGCCTTCATCTTGGTGCGGCCATTGGCCTCGAAATCGACCCAGGGATCAGTGACCTTGGAGGCCCATTCCGGCGTGCAGTGATCGTCGATGATCTTTTTCTGCGCGGGCGACATCGAGTTATATTTGGCGAGGTTGATGTTGTAGGTGAACACCGTCGAATAGAGTGGCGCATCGATGTGATACTTCACAACCTTGTCGATACCGAACAGGAAGATCGAGCCCCAGGGGAATGCAATCTCATCCGCCACGCCGCGCTCGATGGCGTCGCGCGATTCCGGCGCCGAGGCCTGCACATTGGTGCCGCCGAACAGTTTGACCATTTCGCCGATGGTGCTCTGCGCCGGGCGCACCTTCACGCCGTTGAGGTCACCGGGCACGACGATCTTCTTCTTGCCATGCAGCGAGCCGGGGTCGTGAATGAAGGCGAAGCACAGCTTCGTATCCTTCATCTCGGTCTTCGCGTATTTCTGATACCACTCGTTGAGCGCCAGGGTGCCCTTCTTGCCGTCCGAGAACACGAACGGCAGCTGGCCCGCGGCCACGATGGGGAAACGGCCGGGCTGATAGCCGGGATTCACGTAAGTGATGTCGGCGATACCGTCGCGCGCCATGTCGTAATGGTCGAACGCCTTGCCAAGCTGCTCGGATGGGAACACCGACATCTTGATGCTACCGCCCGAGGCCTTCTCGATATCGGCGGCCCAGGCCTGCGTGGCAGGCACCAGCGGATGCGCCGGCGGCACCCACAACGATACCTTCATATTGACGGTTTTGTCTTGCGCCTGAGCGGGCGTGAGTACTGGCATCATACAGCCAGCCGCCAGCAATGCGAGAATTGCCTTCCTCATCGTCTCTCCCTTTACGCCCGTTTGGACGTGTTCTCTCGAACTTGTTCTATCGAACTTGTTCACCGGACCTTGAACGGCCCTTTGCGAATATTGTTATATGTTATAATCATCATTGCAAGCAGTGCGATTGCACGTGCTGGGCGGCTAGTCTCGCGACAACGCTTGACTTGTCAACTCAGTCGGACGACAGAGCCTATATCAACCGCGGGAGCAAGCGTTGCGTACGAAAGTTGCAATCATTGGAGCTGGTCCGGCTGGAATGTTGCTTGGGCAACTATTGCATGCCTACGGGATCGGCAACGTCATTCTGGAGCGTAAGGATCGGGACTATGTCCTCGCTCGTATCCGCGCAGGCGTGCTCGAACAGGGCACCGTCGGCCTCCTGGAAAAGCTGGGGATTACTGAGCGTCTGCATCACGAAGGCCTGATCCATGATGGGATCGAACTTCTGTTCGGCGGAATTCGCCACCGCCTCGATCTGAAGAAAGCGTCCGGCGGCAAGGTCGTAACCGTCTATGGCCAGACCGAAGTCACTCGCGACCTGATGGACGCCCGCGCCGCGGCCGGGCTGACTACGGTCTATGACGCGGACAATGTCAGCCTGCATGATTTCGACGGCGCCAGCCCGCGCGTCCGCTATGTCAAGGACGGCGTAAGCCACGAGATTGCCTGCGATTTCATCGCCGGCTGCGACGGGTTCCACGGCGTGTCACGGCAAAGCGTTCCGGCATCCGCTGTACAGACCTTCGAGCGCGTCTATCCATTTGGGTGGCTTGGCCTGCTGTCGGATACGCCGCCGGTCTCGCACGAGCTGATTTATACCAATCACACCCGCGGCTTTGCGCTGTGCTCGATGCGTTCGATGACGCGCAGCCGTTATTACGTCCAGTGTTCCCTCGACGAAAAAGTCGAGAACTGGACCGACGACATGTTCTGGGACGAACTGCGCCGCCGCCTCGACACGGAGGCCGCCGAAAGCCTCATCACCGGCCCGTCCCTGGAGAAGAGTATAGCGCCGCTGCGTAGTTTTGTCGCGGAACCGATGCGTTTCGGAAGGCTCTTTTTGGCCGGCGACGCCGCCCATATCGTGCCACCGACCGGCGCCAAGGGGCTCAACCTTGCGGCTTCCGACGTCCATTATCTCTCGATGGCGCTGCGCGAGTTCTATGACGAGAAATCCTCGAGCGGTCTCGACTTCTATTCGGCCGTCGCGCTGAAGCGGGTGTGGAAGGCTGTACGCTTCTCGTGGTGGATGACCTCGATGATGCATCGCTTTCCCGACAATGACGGGTTCGGCACCAAGCTGCAGCAGGCCGAGCTCGACTACGTCGTGCATTCGGATGCCGCAACGGCGGCGCTGGCGGAAAACTATGTGGGGCTGCCGTATTAATATCGTAGGACGCCCACTATTTTAAACGTCCCGCCAGACCCGTTTGAAACTTTGTTGGTCTGTCCTTCTCGCGCGAATTGGTTTTGATGGCGCAAACAATCCAGACGGATGCACCATGACCGACACCGCTATCCCCGAGGGCTTCACGCCACACTATCGCAAGAGCCCCCTCACCGCACCGTGGGAGCCGATCTATTCCAAGGTGACCGACACCAACGTCATCCTCGGTCTCCGCATCGCCGAAGCACATACCAATTCGCGGGGCATGGCGCATGGTGGGCTGATCACGGCGCTGGCCGACAATGCGATGGGCCTAAGCTGCGGCCATGTGCTGGGTGGCGGAACGCGGTTGGTGACAGTCAATCTGTCCGCTGATTTTCTCGGCTCTGCACAGATCGGGCAATGGCTGCAGATCGAAACGGAGGTCATCAAGACCGGCAAACGTCTCTGCTTTGCGCAGGCGCTGATATCAGCGGATGGCGAGCCTTGCGCCCGAGCGAATGGCACCTTCAGCGTAGCACCGCCAAAAGTGTAGCGATCGCTATCGCTTACTGAAATCCCACTGGCAGGTATCTGCAGCGAGATCGATGAAGACGCGCACTTTCGCCGATAACAAACGCGAGGTCGGATAAACGATGTGGATCGGTACCGCCGGCGGCTCGAACTCCGTAAGCACGCGTTTGAGGCGCCCGGCCGCCAGCGCGTCTGCCGCCTGATAGGCCAGCACACGGGTCAAGCCGCCACCATGCTCGGCATGCCAGATGGCGGCATCGGCAACATCAGCCGTGAAACGTGGCGTATGCGTGATGCGGATATCGTCACCGTTCTGCACGAAACGCCATTCCGGCGCTGATGCAATGGTGCCGAACTGGATCGTATCGTGCTTCGCGATATCGTCCGGCACCTTCGGCTCGCCGCGCCGCGCCAGATAATCCGGCGACGCAACGACGATACGCGGCATGCTGCCAACATGGCGCGCCACCAGACTGGAATCGGGGAGATGGCCGATCCGGACAGCGACATCAATTCCGTCCTCGACCAAACTGACCATGCGATCGGTCAGCCGCAATTCGCCGGACACATCCGGAAAGCGCTGCAGATAGGCTGAGACCAGCGGCGTGACATGCAGGCGCCCGAAACCGACCGGTGCGGAGACAACCAGACGCCCGCTTGGCCGCGCCCGTTCGGCCTGTGCGGAGCCTTCGGCCTCCTCGATATCCGCGAGAATCTGGCGCGCCCGTTGCAGATAGCGCGCGCCGACATCGGTCAGCATGACTGAGCGCGTGGTCCGTTGCAGCAGGCGGGCGCCAAGCCGTTCCTCCAGCGCCGCCACCATGCGGGTAACCGCAGAGGCGGAGAGCCCGAGCTTGCGGGCCGCAGGTGCAAACCCCTGCAGGTCCGCCACGGCGACGAAGACGGTCATGGCTTCGATGCGATCCATCGCACCATTTCATATCCCGCAATAATGAAGTGTCAATTCCGATGATTGTTCTTGCCGAAGGAAAGAGCCACCTTTGTCAGGCGCTGGGAACGTATCCGCTCCAAGCTCCAATCAGGGAGTAAGCTATGGCCGACATTCACACCTATTCGAGCGACATCGCCTTCACGCCGACCGTCAAGGCGATCCAGACCCGCAAGGGGTCGCGTTCCGGCTATGCGCATGTCGAGGAAAACGGCGGCTGGCGCACCGAGGTAGACGACAATCTCGCAGCGTTTCTCGCCGAGGCGAATAGCTTCTTTCTGGCTACCGCCAGCGCTGACGGGCAGCCTTACATGCAACATCGCGGCGGGCCTAAGGGCTTCGTGAAGGTGCTCGACAAGCATACGCTGGCCTTCGCGGACTATAGCGGCAATCGGCAATACATCACTCAGGGCAATCTCGCTGAGAATCCGAAGGCCAACATCTTCATTATGGATTACGCGCATCGCCGACGCGTCAAGCTGTGGGGCACCGCGCGGGTGGTCGAGGATGATCCAGCGCTGATGGCATCGCTGATGCCACAAGGCTATCGCGCGAAGCCCGAGCAGGTGATCCTGTTCACGATCGCCGCATGGGACACCAATTGCCCGCAGCATATCCCGCAGAAATTCGATGCGGCCGATGTCGCGACGGCACTGGCAGCACGCGATGCTCGGATTGAGGAATTGGAAGCCGAACTGGCGACGCTGAAAGGTGCAGCGTCGCCGCATTGAAGGGCACGCAGTGTTAGGCAGCGACACTGCACTGCCAGGCGTGCTCGGGATAATACTCTGCCATCATGCGATCGACGTAGACGACGAGATTGCCGTAGCGCTGCAACTGGCGCTGCAGAGGCGATGGAAACAATGGAGCCAAGATCCCCGCAAGGACGGCGAATGCGGTCGCATCGACTCCGGCCGGGCGGTTGCTCATCAGGTGGGATTTTCCGGCCAGAAGCACCGACAGCGCCATCAGGGAACGATCGGCGAGTTGGAGGGCTTCATCCGCGGGATGGCGGCCAAGGCCGTTCGCCAGATGATTCTGAATGACAGACTTTCGCGCGGATGCACGGATGTCGTCGCGCTGCGCTTCTGGAATGCCATCAAAGAAGTGCGACGGTCCCTTGGCGAAATTGTCAGCGTCGACCCAGCGTACGCCGACCAGCGACCAGTAGAGATGATGCTCGATCATGCGCTCGATTGCCCAAGCCTGCGCGCGCTGAGCCAGATCGAGGCCCCGATCGAAATCCACATCATATTTACGCTCGATATGGGCGCGAATGAAGGTGGAGTCGGCAATGGTCTCGGCGCCGTCATCGATATAGGGCATCTGCCCTTTCGGCGAATCCTGCGGCCGTGCCGGTTGCTTCTGATAGGGTAAGCCGGCCATCTTGAGCTGGACTTCCGTCTTGGTGACGAAAGGGCTGATTTCCGGCAGGCCGAAGCCCGCGCCTGCGCCGTGAAGGACGATCATGTGGTTTCTCCAAGTGATAAGGACAAGAAACTAGGCAGTCGCTGCTGCCACCGTGGTGTCAGCAGCGGTCACGCCGGGCGAGGCCAGCGACCAAAGCCCGGGTCTGAAGCGCTGCAGCGGAGATCGTCCGCCAGCCAAGCCCGATCAGGGCCCAGCGAAGGTCTCCCGACAGGACGAAAATTGTGCGTTCGAGCAGCCATGCCCGGATGCGCCAGAGCCGGTCATCATGCGAAAATGCCTCGAGGCTATCGAAAGCGGTCATTGCAGAATCCTTCGTTCGTTTGAACCTGGCTCCTGTATGACTGCCCCCTGCTGCCAACATGCTGTCAGCATCGACAGTGGACCCAACAAGACAGAGAGACGACCATGAGACGCGCGGACCGCCTGTTTCAGATCATCCAGGTGCTTCGGCGCACGCGGAAGCCTCTAACGGCGGACGCCATTGCCGCCGAACTGGAAACGTCAAAACGGACGATCTATCGCGACATCGCGACACTGATGGCGCAGCGCGTCCCAATCCGCGGCGAAGCCGGCATGGGCTATATCCTCGAACGCGGCTTCGACATGCCGCCGCTGATGCTGACGCCCGACGAGATCGAAGCCGCCGTGCTTGGCGCGCAATGGGTGATGGGCCACGCCGATCCGGCCTTGGCCAAGGCGGCGCAGGATCTCATCGCGAAAATCGCGGACACAGTTCCGGAGCGCCTGCGTCCGTTCGTGCTGGAGCCCGCAAGCCGCGCACGGCCGGATTTCCACGGCGCCGCCGACAGTATGGATATGGTGCAGATGCGGGCGCACATTCATGCGGGCAAGAAGGTCCGACTGCTTTACCGGGACGAGGCCGGTCGGAACAGCGAGCGCATCGTCTGGCCAATCGCGGTGGGTTATCTGGAAGCCGTGCGGCTGCTGGCGGCGTGGTGCGAGCTTCGCAAGGATTTCCGCAGTTTTCGAACCGATCGCGCGATCGAGGCGCATTTCCTCGATGAGAAATATCTGGAGCGACGCGAAACGCTGCGCAGCAAATGGCGTAAGACGCTGAGCTGGGAGCGGCCACAGGATACCTGAAACAACCCAGCCTGTGCACGGCTGGCGAAATCCACCCGATCGCGATAAACCGCGGCATGACAAGCAATGCAGTTACGATCAGCGACGCCAACCCGTGCCAGACCTGTGGTGCGTGCTGCTCATATTCCAGTAACTGGCCGCGTTTCACCATCGAGGACGATGCCGATCTCGATCTGATCCCGGCCAAATATGTCAATGATCGCGAATCAGGAATGCGCTGCGACGGAGACCGCTGCAGCGCACTGACCGGCAAAATTGGAGAGGCAACAGCCTGTGGGATTTATGCTGTGAGGCCGGACGTGTGCCGGACCTGTATGCCCGGCGATCCCGAATGCGCTATGGCACGGCGCCGGCACGGGCTGCCTCTGCTGGCAGCCGCGGAGTAATCGGTATCAGCTCACGCCGTGACGGTGTGAGCGAGTTCCTTCTCGTCCAGCTCGTCGTCGAGATCATCATCCATCGGCGCCAGCGTCGAGAGCGGCTTGGTCGACAGCGTGATCGCCTTGCGGCTGTGATAGGCCGAAACCGAAGGACGTGCCGCGGCGGTATCGTGCGACAGCGCATAGAGTGTGGAACCAACGCGGCCACCGAATTCGATCAGCTCACGCTCGCTACAGCTCGATGCGATCGAGATCGCCAGAGCGTGCAGGTGACTGCGGCGATAGCAAAACAGAGCCAGCATGGCGCGGACATCGGATGAAACACTGGCCACGAGATGGGGCAGGCCATTTTCATTTGCACGATACATCGCACCGAGCAGGTCTTCCTCGACGGGGCAAAAATCGTTCTCGAAAGCTTGACGGCTGGACCGCATGGGGTTTCTCCTCGTTAATGAGGATGCGGTTGAATTTCCTAACGCGGGGTTAACCAACAGCCTTAATGGCCGTCTGCGACTCTTGAGTAACAGTCTAAAATGTGGCAGCCGTGCCGCGATACCGCCACATTGGAACTCGATGCGTTCAAACGCGCATCAGCTGTTGGCGACGATGAAGATCGCAAGGAAGAAGTCGGTCAGGTGATGCAGCGCCTGATCGATGCCGATTAGCCACCAGAACCAGCGATGGCCCTGCGTGACGCCAAAATGCGACACGCACAGTCCTTTGGCCCGATCGATGGTGATGTGGATCGCGAAGTCGACCAGTCCAATGAACCAGAGCTTCGGCTGTACGACGGCCACGAACAACGTCGTGAGGACGCCATGGATTGCACAATGGACCAGGAGCGGCAGTGCCCACCCGGTTCGCTGATCCTTGCCCATCGCCATCCAGGCGTTCTGTAGCAGGAAATCCGCGATCACGTGCTTGACGGTGAGGACCAGCATCCACCCGACGAGCCCGCCCAGAGCAATCGACGACGACATTGCAGGAAACAACAAGCTGACGTCCCTCTTACCGGTCACGACAGAACGGCACGCCCAGCCCGCTCCGATCGCTCGCCCTATTTATGACACTCCAAAACCGGGAATGCACGCTGCCGAACCTGAAACCCACCGCTTCCTTGAAGAGCCACGTGATCGTGTAAACACCGCAAACATGCCACTTCCGCGCTAGTTCATCACTGCATGGGCTCGGAGTTCACCGATCGCCCTGCGCAATTGGTCACCTTTCGGGTCGCGCGGCACCGCACGCGCACGCGTGATCGCGTCCGCCAGGTCGGTGATAGCCAGCGTCCCATCGAAGGCTGGCTTAGCCAGCCCGTCGATGATCTGGTGCCAAGCGGCCATGCCATGACGGTAGCCCGTGCCGTAACCTTCGATCATGGTGGCCGTCTGCACAATGGCCATTGCCGCGTCCGGCTGCTTGGTCAGTGCACGATCAATCATATGCAGCCAGCGTTCGACCCAGACGCGCTCGATCTCATAACGCGTCGACAACAGGCGCCACCGCCGTAGCCAAGATTCGAACTCAAGGCGCTTGATCCCCCAGATGCTCACCTTGCTGAAACGGATCGGCACCGTGCGATGCGCGCAATATATTCGTTCCAGCGCCCACATCAGGGGATCACCTACGATCTCCGGCAATGCCGACACCAACTCGTCGAGGCGAAAACGCCGTCTGTCGACGACAGGCGGCCGGCCGGGCATCACGGGCTCCTGCAGCTTGAGCTGCGCGATGCGGATCGGATCGTGATAGCTCATACGCATCGCGAGCAGCCGCGCAATCTCGCTGAACAATTCGTCGCTTACATTACGCCGTCCGACAAAGCGACGCAGCCGGTCGCTGTAGAGCTGCGCATAAACCGCGCTCTGATAATTGATCAGCAGCGTCACGCCATCTTCCGCCACAGGACGCACCGCAGCCGGCAGGCCCACCGGCAAAACCGGCGCTGCAGGTTCGTTCCTGTTCGCCATTTCGGCGAGCGTGGAGCGGATGACGTTGATGAAGCCTGCCACGAGAAGTCCTGATGCTTATGCGTGCTGCGGCGCCATTGGCAATGCGGGCGCGTCCTGCTTCATCAGACGCGCTTCCAGCTTGTCAATATTCTCGAACAATCGCGCGCTGGCGAGACGCAGGAAGAAGAAACCGAATTCCGGATTCTGCACGTAGAGCTCTTCGACCTGGCTGTAGCTGACGCTGAGCACCATGCCGGGTTCGATACATTCGAGCGTCTGGGTGCGTTCATTCGTCGGCGACAGCATACCGAGCTCGCCGACGATGGCGCCAACCGGCAATTCGATCCCGGACTCGACGAGACGATAACGGCCACTGACGATGTAGAACATGTCTTCGGCCTTCTCGTCCTTGTAGAACAGAATCTCGCCAGCCTTGCAGGGACGCTTGGTCATGAACGGCTTCAGCCATTCCATCGACAGGTCCGAATTTACCGACTTTTTCACATCCTGGACCAATTGCAGCATCTGGCGCAGACGGTAGATGTTGAGCGGCAGCAGCACCGCATGCAGCGCCATGGTCGGATAGTTGTGGGTCGGAATCGAGATCGCGATCAGCAGGACATTGGCCATGATGCCGAATACCCGCAGCGGGATCATTGTGCGCATCGTGCAGGTCGCCACTACGAAGATGGTGGCGAAGGCACTGCCGGCGTGATGGAGATAGGACATATCCATGGGAGCAAACCGGGTTTCCAGGAACGGCCGCAACGTCACCTGCCAACATGAAGGACGGATGACCGGGCCTTTGCGTGTGCAATATAGCCCATCCGGTTAAAATAGCCCGTCTTGTAACCGCCCAAAATCACGGTCCGGTGCTCGGATTGACGTGCCATCCGGGTGCGGGCACGGTCCCCCGCCGCCGGCGCGCGAGGCGCGCGCCTTTAGATTCGACGCGTTTTCTGAACGCGAACCGGACATCCACTTCGCTCGAAAACGCTATGGAGAAGAACAACATGTCGGAAACGACGGAAACCGTATCTGACCAGTCCTCGCCACCCATTCTGACCATCGACGGCCCCCGCGCCACCATCCGCCTGAACCGCCCCCAGAAGCTGAACCGGCTGTCCCAGCTCGACCTGGACACCCTGATGGAGCTGTTCGATCGCATAGAGGCGGATCGCGCCGTCCGGGTGCTGGTCCTGACCGGCACCGGCCGCGCCTTCAGCGCCGGCTTCGACCTCAACGCGATCTCCGAGCGGGCCGCCAGCACACCCAAGCCAGCGGCGGGGGGCTCCTCCGGATCGGCCTTCGAGGCCGTGGCCAACCGACTGGAGGACCTGGCGCTGCCGACCATCTGCCGGCTCAATGGCGGCATCTATGGTGGCTCCACCGACCTGGCGCTGGCCTGCGATTTCCGGATCGGCATCGACACCTGCGAGATGTTCATGCCGGCCGCCCGGCTCGGCCTGCACTATTATAAAAGCGGCATCAAACGATATGTGAGCCGGCTCGGCGTCGACAATGCCAAGCGGCTGTTTCTCACGGCACAGAAGATCGAGGCCAGCGAGATGCTGCGGATCGGGTATCTCACCGATGTCGTGCCGCCCGAAGCGTTGGATGAGGAAGTCGACAAACTCGCCACCATCCTGGCAGGCAATGCACCGCTCGCCATGCGCGGCATGAAGCAGGCCATCAACGAATTCGCCCGCGGGGAGCTGGACGAGGCTGCGGCCGACCAGCGCGCGCGGGACAGCATGCGCGGCGACGAGATCAAGGAAGGGACCAAGGCGTTTGCGGAGAAGCGGGCACCGAGGTTCTAGAAATGCTTGTCATTCCGGGATGAGCTGCAGACGGCGTAGCCGGCGAAAGCTCAGACCCGGAATCTCGAAGTGCTCAGCCATGCCGGGATTCCCCACCACTCCGATTGGAGTGGCTGAGGTTCGCCCGCATGCGACTTCGTCGCATTCCAGCGCCCCGGAATGACAGTCAAGATCACTCCACAAACGTCGCCACATCTCCAAGCCCTGCCCGGCTCGTCCGGTAGCTGTTCACCTTGTGCTCGCGGTCCGGATAACCGAACGAGATACCGCAGACGACGCGGCGGTCGTCGCTCATGCCGAAATGCTGGCGCACCACAGCCGAGTGAAACGCCAACGCCGCCTGTGGCACGGTCGCAAGGCCGAGCGCCTGCGCCGCCAGCATGAAATTGTTCACATAGCCTCCGCAGTCCACAGCGCCATAGACACCGAGTGCTTCATCCGACGTAATGATCGCCACATGCGGCGCGCCGAAGAAGTTGAAGTTCTGCAGAGCCTGCTCGGCATAGGCCGTCTTGTCGCCGCGTGCGATCCCCAGCGTGTTGTAGAGCTGGAAGCCGCTTTCACGGCGACGATCCAGATAGACGCCGCGATATTCGCGCGGGAACGGGAAGTCACCGGAATTCGGCGTGCCCGCCGCCGCCACGGGATAGAGCACGTCGCGAAACTTCTTGGTGGCTTCACCTGACGTAATCGTCACCTGCCACGGCTGGCTGTTGCACCATGACGCTGTCTTCTGCGCGGCATTGAGAATGCGGTCGATGATGGCGCGCGGCACCTGCTCGGTCTTGTAGGCGCGACAGGAGTGGCGGTCGCCGAGCAGGGTTTCGAGAGTCGAGATGGAGTCGATCATGAGGTTTCGAACTTTCTTATCCCGGACGCGGTGCACCGCCCTTGCGTTGCGCCCCAGAGCCGGGACCGTTGCGGGCTCCGTCGTTTCGGGCGGTCCCGGTTCTGCGAAGCAGCGTTACACGCTGCATCGCGCCCGGGACACCGTTACTACCGTCCCTTGGTCGGGACCTTATTGAATGGCACGTCCTTGTCGACGCGGATGTCACCCGGCAGGCCGAGCACGCGCTCGGCGATGATGTTGCGCAGAATCTCGTCGGTGCCGCCAGCGATACGCATCGAGGGCGAGCCGAGGATGGTCGCCTGGAATTCGCCGGCAGCTTCGGCATCGGCACCGACCAACGCGCCCGAGGCACCCTGCAGATCGGCCGCGAACATCGCGATGTCCTGCATCATCATGCCCGAGACCAGCTTGCCAATGGAGTTCTCCGGGCCCGGACGCTCACCCTTCGACAGCGCCGAGATCGAGCGATAGCTGGTGTATTTCAGGCCGGAATTCTTCACCGCCCAACCCGCCAGCTTCGAACGTACATTGGGATCATCGATGGCGAAGCCGTCTTCGAGCATCAGGTTGCTGCAATACTCGAACAGCTCCGGAAAGCCCGTCGCGACGCGCGAGCCGATCGACATGCGCTCGTTCATCAGCGTGGTCAGCGATACGTTCCAGCCATCACCAACGGCGCCGAGCCGCTGGCTATCCGGAATCCGCACATTGGTGAAGAACACCTCGTTGAATTCCTGCATGCCATTGGCCTGTTTGATCGGCTTTACCTCGACACCAGGACTCTTCATGTCCAGGAAGAACATGGTCAGACCCTTATGTTTGGGCACATTCGGGTCGGTGCGGGTGATCAGGATGCCATAATCCGAGTAATGCGCGCCGGAGGTCCAGATCTTCTGGCCGTTGACGATCCAGCCGTCACCATCCTTCTCCGCGCGGGTACGAAGGCCAGCGACGTCGGAACCACCGGCGGGCTCGGAGAACAACTGGCACCAGACCTTCTCGCCGGAGGCCAGCGGCGGCAGATATTTGCGCTTCTGATCTTCGGACGCATAGGCCATCACGGTGGGACCGCACATGCCTTGCCCGATGGCGAAAGGCCGCGCGAGCTTGTCATAGACGCCCTCTTCCTGCTGCCAGATCACGCGCTCGATCGGCGTCGAGCCGCGGCCGCCATATTCCTTTGGCCAATGCAGACAGGCCCAGCCCGCGTCGGCCTTCTTTTTCTGCCAGGCCTTGGCGACATCGAGCATGGCGTCGCGTTTTTCGCTGGCGCGCTTGGCCGACGGCTTGTTTAGCTCGGCTTCCAGATGCTTGGGCGCATTGGCATCGATCCACTTGCGCGCAATAGCGCGGAATTCGGCTTCCTGCGGCGTGTCATCGAAATTCATGGCAGTCGTCCTCTACGAAAAGAAAAACTGCGACCAGGGCAGCGAGCCACCCTGGCCGCCAGTTATCGTCCCTTGGTCGGGATCTTGTTGAATGGCACGTCCTTGTCGACGCGGATGTCGCCCGGCAGGCCGAGCACGCGCTCGGCGATGATGTTGCGCAGTATCTCATCGGTGCCGCCCTCGACGCGCGTCGCGGGCGAGCGCAGCAGCATCGCCTGGAACTTGCCGGCGACCTCCGCATCCTCCGGCCCGTTGAGCACACCGGCCGCCCCCTGCAGATCAAGTGCATAGGTCGCCACATCCTGCAACATGGCGCCGGCAACCAGCTTGCCGATGGAGTTTTCCGGGCCCGGCCGCTCGCCGCGCGACAGCGCAGAGATCGAACGGAACGCGGTGTAGCGGAGACCCGAGGCACGCACCGCCCAATTGGCGAGCTTGGAGCGCACCGCGGGATCGTCGATCGCCGGACCGTCGTCCAACATCAGGCTGTTGCAGAACTCGAGCAACTCCGGAAAGCCCGTGGCGACATTGGCGCCGATCGCCATGCGCTCGTTCATCAGCGTGGTCAGCGAGACGTTCCAGCCATCACCGACGGCACCGAGCCGCTGCGAGTCCGGGATGCGGACGTCGGTAAAATAAACCTCGTTGAACTCGGCCTGGCCATTGGCCTGCTTGATCGGCTTCACCTCGACGCCCTGGCTCTTCATGTCCAGGAAGAACATGGTAAGGCCCTTGTGCTTCGGCACGGTCGGGTCGGTGCGGGTGATCAGGATGCCGTAATCCGAATAGTGCGCGCCCGACGTCCAGATCTTCTGACCGTTGATGACCCAGTCATCGCCGTCCTTTTCCGCGCGGGTGCGGAGGCCAGCAACGTCCGAGCCGCCAGCAGGTTCAGAGAACAACTGGCACCAGATCTTTTCGCCGGAGGCCAGCGGCGGCAGATACTGCCGCTTACGTTCTTCCTGCGCATAGGCCATCATGGTCGGGCCGCACATGCCGTGGCCGATGATGAACAGCGCACCGAGCTTGCCAAACACGCCCTCTTCCTGTTGCCAGATCACCCGCTCGATTGGCGACGCACCGCGGCCGCCATACTCTTTCGGCCAGTGCGGCACGGCCCAGCCGGCATCGGCTTTCTTCTTCTGCCAGGCCTTCGCGACTTCCAGAATATTCGCGCTCTTGAGCTGGATGCGGCCAAGCGCGGCCTTCTTCAGCTCGTCCTCATATTGCCGGGGTGCATTCGCCGCGATCCATTCGCGCGCCTTGGCACGGAATTCAGCCTCTTGAGGCGTGTCATCGAAATTCATCTTCGATAGATCCTTAGGCCGCGTTCTTCTGGTGCATGCGCTCGATCAACTGGTCTTCCCAATAGGACAACGAGCCAAGCCCGACCGCCAGTGCATTGGAGCGGCGATAGTAGAGGTGGCAATCGAACTCCCAGGTGAAACCCATGCCGCCATGGACCTGGATGTTGTTCTTCGAGCAGTGCTGAAACGCCTGCGTGGCGCTGATGCGCGCAGCAGCCGCGGCTTCCGGCAGTTCCGACGCATTGGTTGAGAGCGCCCACGCTCCGTAGTAGCAATTCGAGCGTGCCAGCGTTGCCGAGACATACATGTCGGCAAGCATGTGCTTCACGGCCTGGAACGAGCCGATCTGGCGACCGAAGGCGATACGGTCGAGCGCGTAGTCACGGCCCATTTCCAGCGCGCGATCGGAGCCGCCGACCTGTTCGAATCCGATCAGCACGGCGGCACGGTCGAGCACCTGGCTGAGGATGCTCCAGCCCTCATTGGCAGCACCGAGCGGCTCGGCCTTGACGTTCTTGAACGAGATCTCGGCCTGATTGCGCGACGGATCGATGGAGGTCAGCGCCTTGGCCTCGACGCCTTCGCTGGTGAGGTCGACCAGGAACAGCGCGATGTCGCTATCGCGGCCGGTCGAGCCAGTGCGTGCCGCAACGATCGCGAAGTCAGCGATTGCGCCATCAGCCACCGGCTTCTTGGTGCCGTTGAGCACGCCGTTAGTCGCGGTGAGCTTGATCGCCTTTGGCGACGGATTTCCGGAGCCTTCGAACAGCGCCAGCGTGCCGATCGCATTGCCCTGCGCGATCGCCGGCAACCATTTCTGCTTCTGCGCATCGGAGCCTGCGAGCAGCAGCGCTTCAGCGGCGAGATAAACCGTGGACGAGAACGGCACCGGCGCCAGCGCGCGGCCCATTTCCTCGGCGATCACGCAGAGTTCGAGATGTCCCGCGCCCGAGCCGCCAAAGGTTTCCGGGATGGCGACGCCGAGAAAACCCATGTCGGCGAGGCCCTTCCAGAGCTCTCGATCATAGGGCGCCTTGCCGTCGATCACGGCGCGCACCGCCTTTGGCGGACATTTCTCAGTGAGAAAACGCCGGGCCTCGTCGCGCAGCTGCTTCTGGTCGTCGGAGAAATCGAAGTTCATGGCGGTATACTCTGTTCTGATCGATGAAAGTCTAGTTGAGGATGATGACGTCTTCGCCGGGATGTTCGGCATAGAGCTGAGCGACCATTGTCGCGCGGCGCTCAAGGCCGGCGCGCTGGTTGATGTAGCCCTTGTCGGTGAGTTCGTTGCCGTCGATGGAGGGCGGCTCCACCAGGAACATCGCGCGCGCGATGCGCCGGCTGCTGGCGCCCTCACATGAAGCGTTGTGCGTCTGCAGGCCGTCTTTCAGACAGGCCAGCACTTTCGGATGTTTGACGACGTCGGCAAAGCTCGCTTCAGGCTCGCCAATCAGGATCCGACAGGCCGGGAGATTGGGCCAGACGAGCGCCCCGATATAGGGCCGATCCTGTCCGGTGATCAGCGCGTCCTGCACCACCGGCGACGCCGCCGCGATGACGTCGGTGCGCAGCGAGCCGACATGCACGAAGGTCCCCGTAGTGAGCTTGAAGTCTTCCACCACGCGGCCGGAGAAGATCAGGCCCTTGACTGGATCATTGTCATCAACGAACACGCCGGCATCGCCGATCTTGTAGAAGCCCTCCTCGTCAAAGGCAGCCTTGGTCAGGTCCGGCTGACGATAGTAGCCCGGCATCACATTGACGCCGCGCAGGCGCAATTCGTATTTCGAATCCACCGGCACCATCTTCAACTCGACGCCAGGAAACGGCAGACCGATCAAACCGACGCGCTCGGTGTCCCAGTAGGTACCGGTCGAGGTCGGCGACGTCTCGGTGCAGCCCCAGCCAGTATAGAACACGATGCGTTCACCGGTGGCGCGCACCGCCAGTGCCTGCATGCGGTCATAGAGATCGTCAGGGAGACGCGCGCCGCCATAGGCCATCAGATTCAGGTTCTTGAAGAACGAGCGCGCCAGCGCGTCGTCCTTCTCCATCGCGCTGGCGATCGCCGCATAGCCGGCCGGCACATTGGCGTAGTAGGTCGGCGAGATTTCGCGCAGATTGCGCAGCGTCTCGTCGATCATGCCCGGCATCGGGCGGCCATCGTCGATATAGAGTGTTCCGCCATCGATCAACAGTGGGTTGAACAGCGCGTTACCGCCCATGGTGTGGTTCCACGGCATCCAGTCGAGATAGACCGGCGGCTGCGCATTGGGATCGCGCGGCCGCGTCTGCATCATCATCGCGGCATTCGCCGTCATCATCCGCTGCGTATTGATGACCGCCTTGGGCATGCCGGTAGAGCCCGAAGTGAACAGCAGCTTGCCGACTGTATCAGGCGTGATCTGCGCAAGTGATGCCTCGACCGCCGGCGTAACCTTGGTAGCAACCATGTCGGCATAGGCGGTGCTGGTGATCCCCGCCGGTGGGCGCGCCACATGGATGATCTGGATGCCGGTAAGATCGAGCGCATCCAGCGCCTTCTGGAAAGAAGGCCCATCCTGCACCATGACGGCAACGGGCTTTACGAGATCGAACAGATATTTGAGTTTGGCGTGATCCTGGCTCATCAGCGAATAGGCCGGCGACACCGGCGCTGCCGGATGCCGCGCCTGCATCGCCGCCATGGTCATCAGCGCATGCTCAATGGAATTACCCGATAGGATCGCAACCGGTCCATCGGCCGCGAGCTTCATGTTCAGCAGCGCCTGGGTCAGCGCATCGGCGGCCTGCTTCGCCTTGCCATAGCTGAGCCGGCGCCACTGCCGGTCATCGCCGGCGCGCTGGGCCAGCCAGGTGTGATCGGGACGCTTTTTGGCCCATTTCGCCAGCGAGGCCGCAAGATGCGTCTCATAGGCCATCAGCGGAACGCGCGACTTCAGGACAACGACGCCATCGGAACGACGCTCGACATCAATGTCACGCTCCATCCAGCGGATCTTGCGGAAGGCCGGCTTTGTCAGCACCGTGGCAGCCTGCGCGTTCATCTCAATCCTCCCAAACGTTTTTCCCCGAACCGCGGTCTCATTGGCCGGACCTCGTGTTCGTCATGTTGCACCACGCGTCATCGCGTGACGTAAACCGGCTTCCGCTTCTCGATGAAGGCACGGATACCTTCCTCGAAATCTTCCGAGCGGCTGCATAGCACCTGGTTGCGATCTTCCATCGCGATCACGGCCTCGATGGAACCGGCGTCGACGGACATGTTGATACATTCCTTCGACAGCCGAAGCCCAACCGGCGATGCCGTCATCATCGCATCCACATAGGGCACGGCTGCGGCTTCAAGCTGGCCGTCCTCAACCACTTCCGATACCAGACCGACGGCAAGCGCACGATCGGCGTAGATAAAGCGACCGGTGAGGATCAGTTCGGATGCAACAGAGACGCCGACGAGACGCGGCAGGAAATAACTGGAACCGATATCGCAGCCGCCGAGGCCAAGCTTGATAAAGGCGCAGTTCATCCGCGCCGACTTCGCGGCGATGCGGATATCGGCGGCGAGCGCCAGCGCGAAGCCTCCGCCGGCAGCCGCGCCCTGCACCAGCGCCACGATCGGCTGCGGGCAACGGCGCATCAGCATCACGATATCGGCGATGCGGCGTTGGGAATCCAGCGACTCGGTGACGGAGCGCGGGGTATTCTGGCCGGCGCGCGAAGCCATTGCATGTTTGAGATCGAGCCCGGCGCAAAAATTGGCGCCGGCGCCTTTGAGAACGACGACGCGCGTCTTGCGGTTACGCTGCAGGCTTTCGAAGTAATCGTTAAGCGCGTCGATCAGCGCAGGATCGAGGGCGTTGAGGCTCTCCGGACGATTGAGCGTCACCCGGTCGATGCCGTCGTCGTGTTCGATCAGCAGCGGCTCAGCCACGTGTTACTCCCTACTCATTATTTGCGCATTCGAGGCGCTTATCGCAGCGCCCTCTCCCCTTGTAGGAGAGGGCAGCACAGGAGTCGGAAACAAACTCGGTTGGGAGAGGGGTAGCCACAAACAACAACGGTTGTGGCTACCCCTCTCCCGTCTGCGCGCCTGCGGCGCGCATCAGACCCTCTCCCGCGGCGCGCAGCTGCGCCGCGCTTGGGAGAGAGGAAGACAAATACTACCGCGGAGTCATACGGATGGCGCCGTCGAGGCGGATGGTCTCACCGTTCAGCATCGGGTTCTCGACAATGTGGACCGCGAGGTTGCCATACTCCGACGCATCGCCGAGGCGGGCCGGATGCGGGACCTGGGCGCCCAGGCTGGCGCGGGCTTCTTCGTTGAGGCCCATCAGCAGCGGCGTCAGGAACAGACCCGGCGCGATGGTATTGACGCGGATCTTGCTGGAAGCGAGATCGCGCGCTGCCGGCAACGTGAGACCGACAACGCCGCCCTTCGAGGCGGAGTAGGCGATCTGGCCGATCTGGCCTTCATAGGCGGCAACGCTGGCGGTGTTGATGATAACGCCGCGCTCCTCGCCGATCGGCTCGGCCGTCGCGAGCTGCTCAGCGAACAAACGCAGGCAATTGAAGGTGCCGATCAGGTTCACCATGATGACATTGGTGAACTTCTCGAGTGGATAAACGCCCTGCTTGCCGACGATGCGCTGCGAACCGCCGATACCGGCGCAGTTCATCAGCACGCGCGCGGTACCGTGCGCAGCCGCTGCCTTGGCGAGCGCGGCCTTGACCTGATCCTCGTTGGTGACGTCGCCGACGGTGGCAACGCCCTTCACTTCGGCGGCGACCTTCTCGGCATTCTCAGCGGCGCGATCGAACACGGCGACCTTGGCGCCCTTGGCAGCCATCGCGCGTGCGGTCGCGGCGCCGAGTCCCGAGCCACCGCCAGTGATGAATACGGCTACGTCTTTAAGCTGCATGTGAAGAGCCTTTCCTTAACCCGATTCCTTGGGCGTTCCTGATCGTTTCTTGAATTTTTGAGTCGCGACGAAGAAGAAAAAGAAGAAGTGGTCCTTGGGCGTTTTCTTGGTTGTTGTTCTTGAAACTGATCCTCGGGCGTTTCTTATTTTTTGGTTCTTGAATTTAGTTCCTTGGGCGTTTCCCGACGTTTTTGAATTTTCTTGGCAATTTTCCTTGGGCCGTTTCTTCTGAGCTCGTGATGTCAGGCCTTTGCGGCCTTCTTGTTTGTCAGTATCCCGCCGAGCAACATCGCCTCCATATGGGCGACGTAGTCGCGGCAGACTTCATCCGTCACCGGGCCGACGCCAATGGCGCGCGACATGGCGTGACGACTGAAGAAGAGGTTGTCGCAGGCGCCGATCAGGCTGGTGTAGAACAGCACAGGATCAACCTTGCGGAATTCGCCGGCTTCGAGCCCTTCCGCCAGCAGACGGCGATGGAAGCCGAGCAACGGTCCCACGAAGAACTTCGAGACTTCGTCGGCCGCCTCATTGCTGCTTTCATGTAGCAAGTAGTGGATCAGCCGGTTCATGTAGGGAAACTGGTAATAGGCCTTGATGATGCCGGCTATGTGCAGCCGCAGCTTGGCGGTGGCCGAAATCGGCTGCGCCAGCAGATATTCCAGATTGGTCATCTCGGTGGCGGCGTCGCGCGCGAGCAGCGCCAGCAGCAAGCCGTCCTTGTTACCGAAATGATATTTCACCAGAGCCGCATTGACCCCGGACTGCTGCGCAATCTCGCTCAGCGACACCTCGATGGAGTTGCTGGCGATCATGAGTTCGCTTGCTGCGAGAAGCAGCTTGTCGGCCGTCGGATTGCGGCCGGCGGCAGTGCGCGAAGAAGAGGTGCTGGGGTTCACAGTCGGTGCCATTCGGAGCGCAGATAATACGAACAATCGGCCGCACTCAAGAGTTAATTGACCGATTGACTAAACTCTCCGCGGACACTTAAATCCCGCGCACCAACAAGCCATCAAAATAAGCAAAACAAGGGAGAAACGCCATGGCCGAGGCCTATATCGTCGCCGCTGCACGCACCGCTGGTGGCCGCAAAGGCGGCCGCTTAGCCGGCTGGCATCCGGCCGATCTCGCTGCCTCCGTCCTGAACGCATTGGTGGAGCGAACCGGTGCCGATCCCGCTTCGGTTGAAGACGTCATCATGGGCTGTGTCGGCCAGGGCGGCGAGCAGGCTGTGAATGTCGCGCGCAACGCGGTGCTGGCCTCGAAGCTGCCGGAAAGCGTGCCGGGCACCTCGATTGACCGCCAGTGCGGGTCTTCGCAGCAGGCACTGCATTTCGCAGCTCAGGCCGTGATGGCCGGCTCCATGGATATCGTGATCGCCGCCGGCGTCGAGAGCATGACCCGCGTGCCGATGGGCTCGCCCAGCATTCTCGCCTCCAAAGCCGGCATGGGTCACTACAAGAGCCCGGGCATGGAAGCGCGCTATCCCAACATCCAGTTCAGCCAGTTCACCGGCGCCGAAATGGTCGCCGAGAAATACGGGCTCTCGAAGGATGACCTGGACGCATACGCCTTCCAGAGTCATCAGCGTGCCATCGCTGCGACCGAGGCCGGCCGCTTCAAGGATGAAATCATTCCGCTGCAGATCACCCGCGCCGATGGCACGACGGATACGCATCACATCGATGAAGGCATTCGCTTCGATGCAACGCTCGACGGTATCCGCGGCGTCAAGCTGATCGCGGAGAACGGCAAGCTCACCGCCGCATCCGCCAGCCAGATCTGCGACGGCGCATCGGGCGTAATGGTCGTCAACGAAAAAGGCCTCAAACAGCTCGGCGTCAAGCCGATGGCGCGTATCCACCATATGACCATGATGGGCGGCGATCCCGTCATCATGCTGGAAGCACCGCTCCCAGCCACCAAGCGCGCGCTCGAAAAGGCCGGGATGAAGATCGACGACATCGACCTGTTCGAAGTCAACGAAGCCTTTGCCTCGATTCCAACGGCCTGGCTGAAAGCCACGGGTGCCGATCCGAAGCGCCTCAACGTCAATGGCGGAGCCATCGCGCTCGGCCATCCGCTCGGCGGCTCCGGCACCAAGCTGATGACCACGCTGGTGCATGCGCTTCATCAGAACAACAAGCGCTACGGATTGCAGACCATGTGCGAAGGTGGCGGCATGGCCAATGTGACGATCGTCGAGCGGCTGTAAGCGCTCTTCCTCCCTCTCCTCCAGCGTAGCAAAGCTGCGCGCCGCAGAAGAGGGAAAGAAAAAGACACCACGAGCGGGAAAATCCGCCGGCCTTCAGAGGAAACGCCCATGACGCATCCGTCGATTCACGCGAGGACCAGTCCCGACAAGATTGCCTACCGCATGGCCGGTTCAGGCCAGGCGCTCACCTATCGTGAACTCGACGAATGTTCCAACCGCGGAGCGCAGCTGTTTCGCTCGCTGGGCCTCAAGGCTGGCGATCATGTTGCGCTACTGATGGAGAATCGGCTCGACTTCATGGAGATCTGCTGGGCCGCACAGCGCAGCGGGCTCTATTACACGGCGATTAGCCGTTACCTCACGCAAGACGAGATCGCCTATATCGTGAAAGATTGCGGCGCACGCGTCGTGATCACCTCCGAGAAGTGCGCCGATGTGGTTGCGCCGCTGATCACCAACGCGGCCGAACCGATGTTTTATATCGTCGACGGCTCGCGCACCGGGTTCCGCGACTGGAATGCCGCCCTCGCCGCGCAGCCGGTCACGCCGATTGCCTACGAGATTGCCGGCTATGACATGCTGTATTCGTCGGGCACGACGGGCCGCCCAAAGGGCATCAAGCGCACATCGGAGAACAACCCGATCGACGTGCCCAATCCGTTCCTGAAACTGCTCTGCGCGAACATGTGCGGCATGACACAGGACTCGATCTATATGTCGCCGGCGCCGCTGTATCACGCGGCCCCGCTGCGCTTCAACATGATGGCGATCACGCTCGGCGGCACGTCCGTAATCATGGAACATTTCGACGCCGAGGAATTCCTCAAGCTGGTCGAGAAGTATAAAATCACCCAGTCACAGCTTGTGCCGACGATGTTCGTCCGCATGCTGAAACTGCCGGATGAGATCCGGTTGAAATACGATGTCTCATCGCTGAAGGGCGCAATCCATGCCGCAGCGCCCTGCCCGGTCGAGGTCAAGGCGCGCATGATCGACTGGTGGGGACCGATCCTGATCGAATATTACGCCGGTTCCGAAGGCAACGGCGTCACCGTGTCGAACTCGCAGCAATGGCTGTCGCATCGCGGGACCGTGGGCAAGGCTGTGGTCGGCAGCGTCAAGATCGTCAACGAGGAGGATCAGGAAGCGCCGACCGGCGAAATCGGCACGGTCTATTTCGCTGACACGCCGCAATTCAGCTATCATAACGATCCCGAGAAGACGAAGCGCGCCTATAACGCGCGCGGCTGGTCCACCCTCGGCGATGTCGGCTATCTTGACGACGAGGGCTTTCTATACCTCACCGACCGCAAGTCCTACATGATCATTTCCGGCGGCGTGAACATCTATCCGCAGGAGACCGAGGACGTTCTTATTACGCATCCCGCAATCGCCGACGTCGCGGTGTTCGGCGTGCCGAACGAGGAAATGGGCGAAGAGGTCAAGGCCGTCGTGCAGCCGCACGACATGAGCCGCGCCGGCAAGGCGCTGGAGGCCGAACTGATCGCGTTCTGCCGCAAGCACCTCTCCCCGATCAAATGCCCGAAGAGCATTGACTTCGAGGCCGAACTGCCGCGCACGCCCACCGGCAAACTGGTGAAGCGGCATCTGCGCGACAAGTACTGGCCAAAGAAGGAAAAGGCGTCGGCCTAAGACCCATCCTTCATACTCCCTCTCCGTCATGCCCGGCCTTGTGCCGGCATCCACGTCTTGGTCGCCAAAGAAACTTGGTCGCCAAAGAAAGACGTGGATGGCCGGGACATCCAGCGAAGCCGCGCTTCGCGCGATGCGCGGCCATGACGGCGTTTCGACTATCGACCTTGCAGCCCATGCGTCGCTGCGGTAATCCGGGGCCATGCCGCAAGTCCATCCATCATGACCGCCGGCCTGCTGATCTCCGCTGTCCGGTCCGGCGCGGGCAAGACCACGGTCACGCTCGGCCTGCTCGCCGCATTGACGCGGCGCGGCATGGTACTGCGCGCCGCCAAGGCCGGGCCGGATTACATCGATCCTGCCTTTCATGCTGTGGCGACAGGCGCCCCCTGTATCAATCTTGACAGCTGGACCATGCCGCCGCCGCTGCTGCAAGCGCTCGTAGCCGATACAACGGAAGCTACCGACCTGCTGGTAGTCGAAGGCGTCATGGGCCTGTTTGACGGCGTGCCCGGCGTCGCCGACCGCGACGGCAGCAGTGCCAGCATTGCCGCGCGGTTCAAGTTGCCGGTTCTGCTGGTGCTCGATGTCACGGCGCAATCGCAATCCGCCGCTGCCATGGCGCGCGGCTTCGCCAGCCATCACCCTGACGTCCGCGTCGCCGGTGTGATCCTGAACCGCGTCGGCAGCGATCGGCACCGCCGCCTCATCACGGATGCCATCGCACCACTTGGCATCCCCGTCGTCGGCGCCATCCCGCGCGACGTGACGCTGGCGCTGCCGGAACGCCATCTCGGCCTGATCCAGGCCGGCGAACATGGTAACCTCGCCACCCGGATCGCCGCGCTCGCCGACATGGCGGAGAAGCATCTCGATCTCGATGCCATCATCGCACTGGCCGCCCCCATCGAGCGGCAGCCAACATACAATGCCGCGCCGGCCTTGCCGCCGCCCGGTCAGCGCATTGCATTGGCCGCTGATGCTGCCTTCACCTTCATCTATCCGCATCTGATCGATGGATGGCGTAGTGCCGGCGCAGAGATCGTCCGCTTCTCACCGCTGGCCGATGAAGCACCGTCGGACAATTGCGATAGCTGCTGGCTACCCGGCGGCTATCCCGAACTTCACGTGGCGACGCTTGCCTCGGCGCAAAAATTCCGCGACGGGCTACTGCGCTTCGCAGAGACACATTCGGTCCATGGCGAGTGCGGCGGCTATATGGTGCTCGGCGAAGGCCTGGAGGATGCCGACGGCAACCGGTATGCGATGACGGGGCTGCTGGGACACACGACAAGTTTCCACAAGCGGCGCCTGCATCTCGGCTATCGCGAGGCGCAATTGCTATCCGACAGTCCTATCGGACCGAAGGGATCGCTCATCCGTGGCCACGAATTCCACTACGCATCGCTGATCGATCCGGGCAGCAACGACCCGCTGGTCGATCTCCGCAACGCGCAAGGCGAACCGATGGCTGAGCGCGGCGGACGGCGTGGACATATCACCGGCACATTTTTCCACGCGATTGCGCAGGTCGATGGCTAACGGGAACTAACGCCCCCAGCGATCCTGCCAGATCTTCTCGCCGATCAGGCAATTCACCCGCGGCTCCTTCGTCGTATTGGCGACAGGAATCGTGCGCGGCTCGGGCATTAATCCTGCGACTTCCAACACCAGTTTGGTGCGGATCGCTTCCTTGAACTTGTCGCGCTCCTTGATCGGCACCACGAAGGAGCCCGCTCCACCGATCACGCAATCCTCGTAATAGAGATCGAGGTTTTCGATATCCATCGTCGAATAGGACAGTTCCTTGGCCATGATCGGCAGGCCGTTGATGACGATGCCTTTCGCGACGGCCTCGTCGCGCGCGACCGTCACCGGTCCCCCATTGTTGTTCGGCCCATCACCCGAAATATCGATGACGCGGCGCAAACCGTGCAGCGCATTTTCATCGAACAGCGGCATGGCGTAGTAAATCGCTCCCGAGATCGAGGTCCGCGACGCCCGGCGGATCGGCGTCTTCATGATCTCGGATGCCACCGCGTCGGCGGATTCAGGACCATCGATGACACGCCAGGGAATGATCAGTTTCTGGTCCGACGATGCCGCCCATTCGAAATAAGTGACCGCAATCTTGCCTGTCGGGCCACTCTTGAGCGCTGTAAGGAATTCCTTGGAGACGATGGCCTGGGCATAGCCTTCGCGCTGGATCGCCAGCTCGTCCATATCCATCGAATAGGAGACGTCGACCGCCAGCACCAGTTCGACATCAACCACGGGGTCCTGCTTGCTCTGGGCAAACTGCGCTTTCGGGCCTGTCGCAGCCATGCTCGGGACATCGCCGCCGGCCATCGCTCCCGCGACGAGTACCGCTCCAATCGAGACACACCAGCGCATAGCGGCCCTCCCGTTGAGAATCGAATGGTGACATGCAAATGACGAGCCGCAAAGCAGGAACCTGCCGGCATGTTCACAATCCGGTCATGGCGGCTCTGCCGCTGCGGCCGAGCTAACCGGCGTACGCCCTGGTTTTGAACGGTTTGCACGCTCGCGCGACAAAGCTAGCGCAGGATGTCGCCAACGCCACATCCACCATTGCCGACCGGAATGGGCCGAGATGAGTGCCGCCTCGAACGCGCCGATGAACGACCGCCGCCAGTCCGGAGCGGGACAAACAATCGTGTGGGCAGTATTGCTCATTTGCATCGGTGCAGCGATCGCTTTGTTCGTTTCAGCGCCCGCCGAACAGCACAAGACAGGGGCTACCCAACAGGACGAACCCATTCGGCCGTTCGGCGCAAACGCAGCCGACGAATGCCGCCGTCTTTCAGGGAACGCCACCGAAGACCTCCCCGAGCAACAAGATAAGCTGCGTTACCGGATGCGCCAGGCCGCCTGCAGCGAAGCGTTCGCTTCGGCTCCGGACGATGTCCGCAACAAGGTGGCCTTTGCTCAATCGCTGCCGCATGAACGGCACGCCGAGGCGGTCGCACTGCTGCGCGAGGCGGCAGCCCGGAACGATAGCGAGGCGAATTACGCAATCTATGATTCGCATAATTCCTGGGACTATCATCTTGATCGCCCGCAGCTGATCACGCGCGACGAGGCACAGCGCGCACTGATCAAGGCAGCCGAACTGGACAAGCCGTCAGCGGCAAACAGGCTCGCAATCCTCTATGGTCGTGGCGGCCTCGTGAAGCGGGACCCCTCTGCCGAACGATACTGGACCGAGCGCGCGCTTCGGTTGCCGCTGCCGGAGAACGTCACCCGTGCGGACCAGCAGATCAGGCTTGCCCGGCTTCTTGCGCGATCCCCGCAACCGGACGAGCAGACCCTCGGCCGGGATTTACTCGAACGTCTCGCCCAAGGCGGCTCCTTTGGCGCCAAGGCGGCGCTGGCTGCAATGACCCGTCCCAGCGATCCCGTGCGTGCGCGCAAATTATTTGAAGAAGCTACGCGCGATCGTCTGGGAGGCGATACCGAACTGGCAGAGATGCTGCTCAATGGCGAAGGCGGCCCGGCCGACCCGAAGCGCGCATTGTTGATCTTGCAAAGCCAGCGCCATCAGGCGAGCGCGAGCGGCCTGCTCGGCGAGCTTTATCTCGATGGAAAGCTGGTGCCACGCGACGTGTCAAAGGGGATCGACTTGTTGATCACTGCCGGGGTTTGGGATTACGACTCCCGGCTGAAGGCCCTGCGGTTGCTGGCCGACCATCCGGAAGTTCAGATCTCTTCGCTCAACATCGTTCTGTATGAGGCAATTCAGGCCGCGGAACTTGGCGAACCTGATGCACTCGCCGCATTGGTCGGTCTCAAACTATCGCAGAACCCGCAGTTTCGCGACGTCCCCGGAGCCTGTAAACTGAAATCAATGGCCGTGCAGCGCGGCGATCAGGATGCCGTGCAACGCCTCAAGGATTGCCCGGCCGACTGATCATCGTCGCGTCGCCGCCACAGAGCGCGATCGTCCGGATGAGTGTGCATGCCCGAGAGTGTCACCGCACCGCAGACCAAGGCCAAGCCGAAGGTCGAGCGGCCCAAATTGTACAAGGTCATCCTGGTCAATGACGACTTCACGCCGCGGGAGTTCGTGGTGCGGGTACTGAAAGCGGAATTTCACATGTCCGAGGATCAGGCCGCCAAGGTGATGATGACGGCGCATCAACGCGGCGTCTGCGTCGTCGCCGTGTTCACCCGTGACGTCGCCGAGACCAAGGCGACCCGCGCGACAGATGCCGGCCGCGCCAAGGGCTATCCGCTTCTGTTCACGACCGAGCCGGAAGAATAGGACGCAATGCTTCCGCTTGAGCGACCAAAACGATAAAAATTTAACGATCGGCTCAATCCGAGGTTGGGCGGCATCGGGCAAGATCGCCGGATGTCGATTGCACTCCGCAAGCAATATGTATCCCGGCCGGAATTGTCGTTCGGGCCTTTGCGCTTCATCGAATGCCTGCCGTGGCTCGTGTTGGCAGCCGGAATGCGCGTGATCGCGTTCAGCGGCGGTGTTATTGCCTTGCCCGCCATCTTCGTCGCCACGATTACCGTTCTTTTCGCATTTCTGGTGACCGCACGGCGGTCGATCGAACTTGCCGACGGCGAGACCCATCTCAGAGCGATGACGTTCGAGGATGAATTCCGACTATCGCTGCGCATTCTGGCGCGCATAGGCGCCTTGATGCTTGCAGCAAGCATGATCTCTGTATCGCTCGGGATCTCGCCGCTGGACCTGAACTTCATGGGTGGCATCGATGGCATGGCGTTCGATCAGCCGACGGCGGTTGGAAAGATTTGGAATGCCTCCATCGCCACGCTGATCCTGCTAATGATCGTCGGCGTCGAACGTCATGACAACAGGGTTCGCTTCTTTGCGGCTTGCCGTGAATTCGCCAGGCGAAGCGCCTGGCTCGGCGCGGGCATTCTGGTCCTGACCGCCGCCTATTTTGGCCTCGGCTTCGTCCAGGGTCTCGTTCGCAACGCGATTGCGATCTACGGGCAGGCGCCGACGACGAACACCTTCATCCGAAACCTGATCTTCTTCGTCTTTATCTTCGGCTTCGCGATGCTGCGGCTTTGGGTAACCCTGATGATCCTGACCGCGGCCCTCAAGCAATCCCATTTGCGCGGCGATTGACCTCAGCCGGCGACCGCGCCTTCATCGGCCAACCCATAGACACGCTCCGCCTTCGCGAAGCCCGCGATGGGAAATTCGCCGAGATCGGTCCAGTCCATCGTCGTTGCGTCGGCGAAGGTCGCAGACGCGACCACCGTACGGTGCAGCCTGCCCGCAATCTTCTCCAGGCGCGCGGCGAGATTCACCGCGGGGCCGATGCAGGTAAAGTCGAGCCGGTTGCCACCACCGATATTGCCGTAAAGCACCTTGCCGACATGCAGCGCCAGACCGAAACGGAAGCGCTCCTCGGCGCCTGCCGCATCCGACCAGCGCAGCGCTTCAACGGCCGTGCGGGCTTCACGCGCGGCCTCCAGCGCATGACCGCAAACCGTCGAACGATCCGCATCATTCTCGGCAATGGGGAACACAGCCAGAAGGCCGTCGCCCATGAATTTGAGCACCTCGCCGCCATGTTTGAGGATCGTGGGCACCTGACAGTCGAAGTAGCGGTTGAGAATCTCGACGACGCTTTCCGGCGGCAGCCGGTCCGACAGCGCCGTAAAGCCGCGCAGATCCGACAGCCAGATCGCTGCGCGCATGGTCTCGGTATGGCCGCGTCGGATCTGACCACCGAGAATACGTCCGCCAGCGCGATTGCCCACATAGGTATCGAGCAGCGTCATCGTGACCCGCCGTATGCCGATGACTTCGATCAACCGCGCTAACGTCGGGAGGACCGTTTTCAAGGCAGCCAGCTGCTCATCCGTAAAACCACCAGGCTGTTTGGTGGTCCAACTCGATGCGTGGAGCATGTTGTCGACGAAGGTGAGCGGAATTGCGATGTAGTCGGTGACACCTTCGGCCCGCATGTCGTCGAAGAAAGGAAAGGGTGTAGTTGATGGCTCATGAAGCCGGCTGCGGACCTCGACACCGTCACGGAAGACCAGTGCAAGCGGACTGCTGAGGAATTCAGGCGCCTCCTGAATGTCGAAATCAACCGAGCTGAGGACCACCCCGGTCTCCGGACGCCAGATGAAATTGCGGCCGAAGATTTCCGGGTGAAGGGTGCGGATGAAAATGCCCACGCGGTACAGCGGCAGCCCCGCAGCGACAAGCCGTTCGCAGCATTCCGCCATCATGCGCGATGGCGTCGGCGCGGATCGCGCACCGTCACTGAGCCAGTCGATGATCTCTCTGAGCTTGTCGGGCAACATGGCTGGCACTTTCAAACTCGCGCGAACGCGGGCTTTGGTCAGTCACTTACTCTAGCCGACCTGCCCGCGATGCCGAATGAAATGATCGGCGAGCACACAAGCGGCCATGGCTTCGGCCACCGGCACGGCGCGGATGCCGACGCACGGATCGTGGCGGCCTTTAGTCAGGATATCCGTATCGGCGCCATTGCGATCGACGGTCTTGCGCGGCGAAAGGATCGACGAGGTCGGCTTCACCGCGAAGCGCGCCACCACCGGCTGCCCGGTGGAAATGCCGCCGAGAATGCCGCCGGCATGGTTCGACAGGAATGACGGGCCGTGATTGGTCATGCGCATCTCGTCGGCATTGTCCTCACCGGACAATTCCGCCGCGCCAAAACCGTCGCCAATCTCAACGCCCTTCACCGCATTGATGCTCATCAGCGCCGCTGCCAGATCACCGTCGAGCTTGGCGTAAATGGGCGCGCCCAAACCAGCGGGCACGCCGTCGGCGACCACCTCAATCACAGCGCCAATGGACGAGCCGGATTTCCGGATACCATCGAGATAACTTTCGAAAAAGGCGACCTTGTCCTTGTCCGGGCAGAAGAACGGATTGCGCGCAACCTCGTCCCAGTCCCAGTTGCCGCGGTCGATCTTGTGCGGTCCCATCTGCACTAGCGCCGCACGCACCGTCATGCCCGGAACGATCTTGCGCGCGATGGCGCCAGCGGCCACGCGCGTCGCCGTCTCGCGTGCCGACGAGCGGCCGCCGCCGCGATAGTCCCGCAATCCGTATTTGGCTTCATAGGTGAAGTCGGCGTGACCCGGCCGAAACTTGTCCTTAATGTCCGAATAATCCTTCGAGCGCTGGTCGGTGTTCTCGATCAGCAGTGCGATCGGTGTCCCCGTCGTGACCTGCACACCGGTTTCCGGATGCGCCATGACCCCGGACAGGATCTTGACCGCGTCAGCTTCCTGCCGCTGCGTGGTAAAGCGCGACTGGCCGGGACGGCGGCGATCGAGATCGGCCTGGATCTCGGCAACATCTAGCGGGATCAGCGGCGGACAGCCATCGACCACGCAGCCGATCGCCACCCCGTGGCTCTCGCCAAAGGTCGTGACGCGGAACATGTGGCCGAAGGTGTTGTGGGACATGGGGCGGACAGTTCTCGTTATTGGTGAATGTCAACAACCACGTCGTAACGCGAGCCGTCCGAGGGGTCAAATCGCCCCAATCGACCGAGACGCTTAACTAAACTTGTCCATCCCGTCGGCATTGAACACATAGACCGCGCCCTGCTGGATCGGCATTTCGCTGACGCTGTCAGGCGTTTCGACGCCCAGCGCCACCATCAGCGCCCGCGCCGTACCACCATGGGCGACGGCAACGGTATCGCCCGTCAGACCGTCAACCCATTCGCGCATCCGGAGTTGCACTTCAGCGTAGCTCTCGCCGCCCGGCGCCGGCAGGCTCCATTTGTCCTGCAGGCGCGCCGCGAAGACCTCGGGATGCGCAGCTTCCTGCTCGGCCAGCGTGAATCCTTCCCAGTGGCCGAAGCCGATCTCGCGCAGACGATCGTCGAGGCCATAGTCGTCATGCGGCAGATCGAGCTTGCCGCGCACCAGTTCCATGGTGTTACGCGCGCGGCCGAGCGGACTGGAGACGAACGCGACATCCCCGCTGGTGCGCCCATCACGCGCCAGCAGGTCTTTCAGCACGGCGCCGGCATGTACCGCCTGCTCACGACCGAGATCGTTGAGCGGAATGTCCTTCGAGCCCTGAAAGCGACCGGCGGCGTTCCACTCGGTCTGGCCGTGGCGAATATAATAAATCGTTGGCTTCGGCATGGAGGTCAGCAATCAGTCCTTGCCGCCCATGCTGATGTCCGGCGCATCCGGCACCTTGGTGCCGAGCACGTGATAGCCGGCATCGACGTGATGCACTTCGCCGGTCACGCCGGTGGACATATCGGACAGGAAATACACCGCGCTCTGGCCAACTTCGTCGATGGAGACGTTCTTGCGCAGCGGCGCGTTGACCTCGTTGTATTTCAGCAGATAGCGGGAGTCGGCAATCCCTGCAAAGGCCAGCGTCTTGATTGGGCCGGCGGAGATCGCATTGACGCGGATGCCCTTCTCGCCCAGGTCAGCCGCGAGATAGCGCACGCTGGCTTCCAGCGCAGCCTTGGCGACACCCATCACATTGTAGTTCGGCATCCACTTCTCGGCGCCGTAATAGGTCAGCGTAACGATGGAGCCGCCTTCGGTCATCAGCTTCTCGGCGCGCTGTGCGATGGCCGTCAGCGAGTAGCAGGAAATCAGCATGCTCTTGCTGAAATTCTCGGCCGATGTGTCGACATAGCGACCTTCGAGCTCGTCCTTGTCCGAGAAGGCGATGGCATGGACGACAAAATCGATCTTGCCCCATTTCTCCTTCACCCGGTCGAACACCGCATCGATGGTGGCTGCGTCGGTGACGTCGCAATGGCCGAGGAGCTCGGCGCCAAGTTCTGCTGCCAGTGGCTCGACCCGCTTCTTCAGCGCATCGCCCTGATAGGTCAGTGCAATCTCCGCGCCCTGCGCCTGACACGCCTTGGCGATGCCCCAGGCGATGGAACGGTTGTTGGCAACGCCCAGAATGACACCGCGCTTGCCCTTCATCAGGCCTGAAACTTCACTCATATCGTAATCCTATTTGCTTGGCTGATAAGCTTGGCAGTCCACATCGATCTGCCTTGGGGGTACACCAGCACTTGCGTCCGGTACAGCCCAAAAGCCCCGTTATGCGGCTGTTTACCGTCCGGGCCTAGCGCCGGAATAGATGCTTCGCCAAGGTGTTATGACAGATGCGGCGCAATTGCGGACCGCCCAAGATACCGTCAGGATTGCAACGGATGGCACGAGCCCTATGAGCGCCTTTCGCGAGAGCGTTGAGAGCATGATTCCGGCGCTGCGCCGTTATGCGCGGGCGTTGGCGCGCGACACCGACATTGCCGACGATCTGGTGCAGGATACGCTGGTGCGCGCACTGCGCGCAGAAAAGCTATTCATCGGCGGCGACCTCAGAAGCTGGCTTTATACGATCCTGACCAATCTGAACCGCAACCGCCGTCGTTCGCTGGCACGCAAACCAGTGTTCACCGAACTGTTCGACAACAATCCCGATGCCAGCGGCACCGAAGCCGAAGGTCGTGACATCTCTCGCGCTCTCGCGGCACTGGTGGAAGAGCAGCGCTCGGTGCTGCTGCTCGTGATGCTGGAAGGCCTGAGCTACCGCGAAGTCGCCGACATTCAGGGCGTACCGATCGGCACCGTGATGTCGCGCCTCGCGCGCGCCCGCGCCCATGTCAAAGCCTATCTCGACGGCGAGCGCCCGGCGCTGCGCGCGGTCAAATGATTTAAAGGAAAGACGATAATGACCGGACCGAACATTCCCGTGACCGAAGACGAATTGCACGCCTTCGTCGACAATGAATTGCCGGCCGAGCGCCGCGCCGATGTCGAGGCATGGCTCGCGACGCATCCGGATGATGCCGAACGCGTCGCATCGTGGCGCGCGATGGCCGAACTGCTGCATGCGCGCTACGATGCGATTGCCGACGAGGCCGTGCCGCAGCGGCTGGAAATCGAGCGACTGGTTCAGCAGCCGCGGCGCTGGATCTACGGCGCCGTCGCGGCCACGCTGGTCGCCTTCGTTGCAGGTGGCAGCGCCGGCTGGGTCGCACGCGGCGCAGCGGCTGCTCCGTCGACATTCCGGAATTTCACGGTGGATGCGCTCGGTGCGCACCGGACTTATGTGGTGGAAGTCCGCCATCCTGTCGAGGTCGCCGCCAACGAACGTGCGCATCTGCAGCAGTGGCTGTCGAAGCGCGTCGGTTATGAGATCAAGGCGCCGGAACTCGATGCGGCCGGACTGAAGCTGGTCGGCGGACGACTGCTGCCCGGCCCCGAGGCGCCTGCGGCTTTCTTCATGTATGAGAGCCCGTCGGGTGAGCGCTACACGCTCTACACATCGCGGGCGACGAAGGCTGACGCGACCCAGATGCGCTATGCCGCGCAGGATAAGGATGGCGCCATGTTCTGGGCCGACAAGGGCGTCGGCTATGTCGTGTCAGGCCCGACCGACAAGGACCGGCTCAACCACGTCGCGCGGCAAATCTACGATCAGACGGAGAAGGTAGGGGGATGAGACAGCGAGCTGATCGCTGCTCGCCTCACCCCAGATCGCTGCGCGGATGATACGGGTGCCCGTCGCGCCATTTCTCCATCAGGGCTTCCAGTCCGGCGTCGTTGCCGTCGGGCAGCATGATCCTGATGGTGAAGTAGAGATCACCCGCGGCGCCGCCGGCCAGCGGCAGGCCCTTGCCCTTCAGGCGAAACACCCGCCCGCTCGACGTATTCTTCGGAATTGAAAGCTCCACGGCACCGGTGAGTGTCGGTGCGCGCACCTTGGCCCCCAACACGGCTTCATAAAGCGTGATCGGCAGATCGACGCGCAGGTCGTTGCCATCCACCTTGAAGTGAGAGTGGGGCGCGATGGTGACCGTGATCATCAGATCGCCAGGACGGTGACCGGGCGCGGTTTCGCCCTGGCCGCGGAGCCGGATCTGCTGGCCCGAGGTGACACCGGCCGGTATCTTGACGTCCAATTCCTTGCCCGATGGCAGACGCACGCGTTTCTCGGCGCCCTTCACGGACTCCTCCAGCGTCACAGTCATGGCGACGTTGAGATCCAGATCGGGCATCCCACCGGCATAGCCGCCGCTGTCGAACTCAAAGCTCTGCGCACCCGGCCGCGCGCCGCGCGGGCTGGCGCCACCGAACATGCTGTTGAGGATGTCCTCGAAACCGCCACCGCCGGGAAAGCCCTGCTGCGCGCCGGGACCGCCGCGGAAGGCGTGTTCGAAGCCACGCTGCGACGCTCCGGCACGGCCGCCGCCAGGGAAGCCCTGGAAACGCGGCTTGCCCTCGGCGTCGATTTCGCCGCGGTCGAACTGCTTGCGCTTGTCCTCGTCGCCAACAATTTCGTTAGCCGAGTTCACTTCCGAAAACCGCTCGGCGGCCTTCGGATCGTCCTTGTTGTTGTCGGGATGATGCTTCTTGGCGAGCTTGCGATAGGCACTCTTGATCGCCGCAGCGCTGGCGCCCCGCTGCACCCCCAAGACCTCATAGGGGTCGCGCATCCGTCGTCTCTCCTTCAGGTAACTAAAAGGCGGGCCACCGGCCCGCATGTTGGGTTTGCGGGCTAAGGCCCGCCTGCTTCTTCATCTGGTGACTTCGTGTCATTTTTGCAACTCGACCGCAAGCGGCCGGCCGGCGAAAACTAGCTTCGTTTCCACGGCTTCAGCGTATGCACGTCCCAGCTGCCGCGCTCACCCTTACAGGCTGCACCTTGCATCCAGCTTTCGCTGGTGCCGTTGACATAGCTGGCCAGAAAATCCCTGCAGGTACGACCTTCCGCGACATAGGCATTGGACAGTGGCGTCACCGATCCACGCGCCCCGGTCGACGGGTTTTCCCACGGCTGGCTCGAATCCTTGCTGCCCTTGGTGAGGACATCGGAGGCGGCGGTGCGCGTCAGGACAAGATCGGCTTCGGTGGGCTCGTAATTGGTGGCCTGAACCGATGCCGGCGAAATGGAGCCGGTGACATCGCCGCCCTCCATCCTGGCCAGCGCGGACTCATTCCGGCCCATACTGCAACCACCGAGGGTGCTGCCGATAAGAATTGCTGTCAAAGCCGCACTGACCGGGCAGATGGCCGATAGGCCAATGCGTTGCCGTATCCTATATAGGTCTTGCCTATGCAGGGGCAGCAGCAAGCTCTCTACAACAGGCCAACGCAAGCGGAACTCCGGACATGACCGACACGACCTCCCCCATCAAAGACTCAACTCCGTTAACGTCAGGTGATTTTACGGCCGCTGCGGAACCATTTGCGCTGTTTTCCGAGTGGTTTACCGAGGCAAAGGCCTCAGAACCCAACGATCCGAACGCAATGGCGCTGGCCACCGTCGACGCCGACGGCCTGCCGGACGTGCGCATGGTGCTGATGAAGGGCTATGACGCCGACGGTTTCGTGTTCTACAGCCACATCGCCAGCCAGAAGGGTCAAGAGCTCGCCGCCAATCCCAAGGCCGCCTTGCTGTTTCACTGGAAGTCGCTGCGCCGACAGGTCCGCATTCGCGGTCCCGTCACCCGCGTGACCGACGCCGAGGCCGACGAGTATTTCGCAACCCGCCCCAAACAGGCGCAGATCGGCGCCTGGGCGAGCAAGCAGTCACAGCCGCTGGAAAGCCGCTTTGCCTTCGAACAGGCCATCGCCAAGGAAGGCGCCAAGCACCTGATCGGCGCCGTTCCGCGTCCACCAGGCTGGAGCGGATGGCGCATCACGCCTGTTCGTTTCGAATTCTGGCACGACCGGCCGTTCCGCCTGCACGACCGTATCGAATTCCGCCGCGGCACCGCGGCAGCAGATACGTCCTGGACCAAGGTGAGGCTGTATCCGTGAACGCCGATAACGAGACGAGAACCAGACCCGTGAACCATCCAGGATCGAACGCGCCGAAGCGCACCATGCTGCTCACCGGCGCAAGTCGCGGTATCGGCCACGCCACCGTAATGCGCTTCTCCAGCGCCGGCTGGCGTGTGCTGACCTGCTCGCGGCATCCGTTTCCGGAAGTCTGCCCGTGGGATGCAGGCCCCGAAGATCACATCCAGGTCGACCTCGCCGACCATGACGACACCGCTCGCGCCATCGACGACATCAAGGAACGGCTCAATGGCGGGGCGCTGCATGCGCTGGTGAACAATGCTGCGATCTCGCCGAAGGCCGAAGGCGGCGCGCGCATGGGCTCCATCGACACCGACGTCGCGACCTGGAGCCACGTCTTCAATGTCAATTTCTTCGCCCCGATCATGATGGCGCGCGGGCTGATCGAGCAGTTGAAAGCTGCGAAAGGCTCGGTGGTGAATGTCACCTCGATCGCCGGCTCGCGCGTGCATCCGTTTGCCGGCGCCGCCTATGCCACATCGAAAGCGGCGCTGGCGTCGCTGACCCGCGAAATGGCGTCGGACTTCGGCCGCCTCGGCGTGCGCGTCAACGCCATCGCGCCGGGCGAGATCGACACCTCGATCCTGTCGCCGGGCACCCAGACCATCGTCGATCAGCAGATCCCGCTGCATCGGCTCGGCACGCCCGACGAAGTCGCCAAGATCATCTATGTGCTGTGTACGGAAACGAGTTCATACGTGAACGGCGCCGAGATCCACATCAATGGCGGTCAGCACGTCTGATCAGCGGTAACAGGTGGGGAATAGTCATGCTGAGGACCGCGCCATTCTGGCGCTCCTCGAAACGCGCGGGATTTTCTAGTCCGCGTAAAATTTCCGCGGCATCGGCGCAGCCGCGCTGATCCCTGCGCTGGAACAATCGTCTTCGGATTCGCCATCCATCAACCCGGCACCACAATGCCGGCAGGTGCGTGCAGACATCGCCTGCGCCCGGCCGTTGGCCATGCGCGCCTGTTGATAGGACCTGAGATCGACGACGTTCCGTCCCGATGTTTCTGTTTTGTCAACCATTGCTGTCCTCATCGCTAGAGACAGCGTTATGACAGCAACCATTAGCGCAACCGTTCAGCGGAACGCTCGAATTTTACCGGATAAATTGTGGCGGGAATCGCGCGAAGCCTACGATCATTGGGCTTTTCGAACACGCATCATGAATGCGTTTTGATAGTTGGAAAAAGATTCAGACAGCCGCGCGTTTATGGTCCCGCGAGCCAACGCTCCGGGTTGTCGAAGCGGTGTCCCCTCCTCAAACAGAGGGGTGGCAGCGCGCCGTGAAGCGCAAAGGGTGGTTTTTATCGCGATCCGCTCCACCGGAACGCCGGTAAGCTGCAACCGCGCAACGCCTCACGGCGCGCCACCGCGACGATTTCTGTCCTTGGGGCCGCGCTTCCTGGGACGTGGCGCCGGCAGGTTTCCCCGCTTTTGCCTGTCCCAGTCCAGCCGTTTCCGGCGGAGCCCCGTAGTGGGCCCGGACGGCTACCCAAGACCTCCCGAGTGCGTGAGGGAACGTCTCCCTCCCGCCCGCAGGCGCCGCATCCTTGTTCCACTTCAAGACGCCTCTAGAAGCGCCCCTCATGAACCGGATGATCGGAATATAATCCTGGTTGAGATATTGTCAAGCGAGATATAGGAAAATATTTCCGCGTGCTAATGCGATGAAATCCCGAACCTACAGACGATTTCTTCGCGCGTGCCAACCTGCGTGAAGGATGCAGACTCATTCAGCGCGGATGACCGAAGCCGGACCATCTGAAGCAGCTGATATCACGGCGCCACAAACGCCGAGGTCGCGTGCTGGTTCAACGACAGTGGCGCGGGTTATCGGGCGCGCATGGGAGAAGGGTTGGAAGTACATATGGTACGAAAGAAGGCAGGAAGCCGAACGAAGATTCAAAGTAGCTGAAATAGCACATGCCGCCACTTCACCGCGACCTAGGTACCTGCGATCAACCTGCGTATCCCAGCGCCGCAAGTAGCGGCTTGAACCACGCTAACCCCTGCGGCAAAGCACTCGAAAGCAGGAGAGCACCGCTGCTCAAGCCCACGACCAAAGACGTGGCAACCGCCTTCGAGATGTGTGCCTCGACAGCCTCTACACCTTTCCGACCAATGCCCAGCGCTCTCTGTCCGAGAAAGCTGATGAGATTTTCAACGCTCTTGATCGCTCCATAAATAACGGTTTTTGTGGCGCCAACTGGATCACGTACTGCTTCGGCAAGAAAGCGGAGCGTAATCGGCAGTTCGGGGTCGAAATAACGCGGACGCTCCTCCATCGCTTCGGCAATCTGATCCAGGGCCTCACCAACGATCTCGCTATCCGCGCCGGTTGTCGAGGCGGACATTTCGTTAGCTTGTTTGCGAAATTCAGACCAACGCTCGAGTTTTTCGATGCCCATCTTGAGCGCAACCTTCAGCCGATCGATATCCTCCAGCTGTGGAGCGCCCATCACGGGCATATCATCGGCACCCGATCGATACGCAGCGATCAATCCTTCAAACCGTTCAATCTCGTATCCAATGCGAAACTGCCGCTCTTTCACATCCGCAATCTCACCGGGAAGCAGCCGGCCAAGCATCGTCAATCTGTCACGTACTCGGCCATGATTGGTTCCGGCTGCAAAGTCCGAGGCCACAAGCTCGTTGACATGATCAACAACCGGATCTCGCCACGCCTTGAAATCGCGTTCGCTGGCGCTTAGCGGACTGTCGCGATCGGCCACCTTGGAAACACGCCCGTCTCGCTCTTCAACACGAAGGGGAGCAGGCGATTGATCAGGGATTTGAGACGCAGCCGTCTCGACCGAAAGCTTGGCCAGACGCTGCGCGATTTCCAGATTTACGGCTTCAGCGCCGTAATCCCAAGGTAACTCACCGGGCAAATCAGTGTAGACGGCATCCTCGGCCTCGGAACGTCCCAAGGCAGGCCGCTCAACTGCAAGTCCGTTGTACCAATCGATCCACACCTGCCAATGGCCGCCAAGAACGAGGAGGCGCTGCGACTGCTCCATCCACTTTGCCCCTGCCGAGACGCTAAGCGTTCCCGGAGCCCAGAGCGTACTCACGGCCAACTGTTCCGCTGTAAGCGTGCCATTGAAAAGTGCTTGAACATCCTTCTCTATCGCAGTCCAGATGGTCGGTTCTTCGTAGCGAAAATCCCACAAAAGAGCGGAGTTGGCCGCAGCAGCGTATTCCGCCGACGCACGCGCGGTCGAAGCCGCAACTGCCGCGGCCGCGGCGGCGGCGGCACGAGCGGAGCTTCCGCTGGATCTTCGCGCAGTTGCCTCCGCATGTTGGCGTGCACCTGCAGCGGCTAGAGCCGTCGGGTGATTTGGATATCTGGCGGCAAATCGCGCGATTGCCGTTGCACGAAAAATCGACAACATGACGGACGAGATGTCCCCATAGCTGCGAGCTATGGGTAGAGCGCGCAACGCCACGCGTCCGGCTATCGCAACTGACCACTCGCGCGGCTGCTTCTCAAGCCATTTAGCGAATCTATCGGGATTGCGAGGATCGCCCGGCGGATCGACCGCATCTGCCTGCATAGTGGTCCGCGCCACCTTGGATCTGCTCCTGCGCCGCGGAGCTCAAACATAACGCGCAGAATTATCTACTACAATTACAAAGAGAATCAATCATCTCGCGATGAATGGCAGTATATGGCGCACGAAACCCGCCGTCGAAACTTCAATGCCTGAAAAGCTCGCGGGCGGAGCATCCGGCAAACCCTATGGATGATCGCCGACGTCCCCTACAGCCACTTCTTCCACTTGAAGAACATGTAAGGCAGCACCGCCGCGAACAGCATCATGATCAGCGCCATGGGGTAACCGACGTCCCATTGCAGTTCCGGCATCGCCTTGAAATTCATGCCGTAGACCGAGGCGATCAATGTCGGTGGCATCAGCACGACGGCCATGACCGAGAACAGCTTGATGATATTGTTCTGTTCGAGATTGACGACGCCGAGCATCGCATCGAGCGTGAAGGTGATCTTGTTCGACAGATAGGACGCGTGGTCGGTCAGTGAAACCACGTCGCGCTGCATGGTCTTGAGCTGGGCGCGCATGTCCTTCGACCATTTCACGCCCTCCGCTTCGGCGGTGACGAAAGTGACCAAACGGCCGATCGAGACCAGACTTTCACGGACCTTCGAGGTCAGGTCGCCCTTGCGGCCGATAGCGATGAGAATTTCCGAATAGCGCTTGGCATGCCCGGTACGCAGCGATTCCTCCGGCTCGAAGATATCGTGGCTGACCTGGTCGACATCGGCGCCCACGCGTTCGAGGATGTCGGCGCAACGATCGATCACCGCGTCGAGCAATTCCAGCAGCACCGTCTCGCCATTGGCGCCGGTGGGCGCATTGCGGCCAAGCTTGAGTTCAACGGACAGAAACGGGCGCGGCGCATCGTAGCGCACGGTCACCAGCCGCTGCCGGGTCAAAATGAACGTGACCGCGGTCACGCGCGGCGACTCCGTGTCGGAGCCGCACATCAAGCTGGCGGTCATGTAGCGGGCGCCGTTCTCAATATAGAGACGGCTGGAGATTTCGATCTCCTGCATGTCTTCGCGGGTCGGAATTTCCACCCCCGCCAGTTTTTCCACCGCCTTGTCCTCGGCCGGCGACGGCTTCACCATGTCGATCCACACCGCATTGTCCGGCAACGCCTCGAGATCGGTCGGCTCGGATTTTCTCAAGGCGTGGTCGGCAGGGGTGAAGACAGCGAGCATGGCAACTCCGGGACATTGAAAAGGCAGGAAACTGCAATACGGACGATCCGGGCCGAATCGGCAGAGGCGACCGACCATGACCGACGCGGATGCAGCCGTCATGACAGCCTTTGTGCGGCGCGCCAACCCCGCGCGTATCCCGGGAATTTTTCCCGTGAGATCTCGCGCTCTGTGGGTCTCAATCTGACAAAATTGTCACGCGCGCATCACGGCTTCGCGAGGCGATGTGCTTCTGCACAGGATTTGGTCGGAGGGTCGAAAATTCTGCGGCAAATATGACACAGGTTGTGCGCTGCATGATACGCAGCGCATCTAACCGCTGGAATTGCAGCGGATTTCAGCGATAGTAGCTTTAACGGAATCGTGGCGTTCGCGGGGTATTTTGGGTGCGTTTCCTTGCACCAGCCTGTCTGAATCGGACCTCACGCAATTGGAACAATGACATGTCGCCGCTCAAGATTAAGCTTGGTTTGATTGTCGCCGCCGGCCTGATGCTGTCGGGCTGCATGCAGACCGCCACGCAGTTTCAGCCCGCTCCGGAAGCCAGCCTAAAGCCCGCCGACAAGGCGCAGCTCGCCAAGGCGCGTTATGCCAAGGTCGCCGTGGCCGAGCCATTCCGCCGCGCCATCGTCGACTTCCACCGCAAGGAAGCGCCGGGCTCGATCGTGGTCGATTCCGACAATCACTATCTCTATTTCGTCCAGGACGGCGGCAAGGCGATCCGTTATGGCGTCACCGTCGGCGAAGAAGCGCTGGCCTTCTCGGGCGTCGCGCGCGTCGGCAACATGGCCGAATGGCCGAAGTGGACGCCGACTGCGGACATCCACAAGCGTATCGAAGGTCTCCCGGCCTCGGTGCCAGGTGGCGTCGACAATCCGCTCGGTGCCCGCGCGCTGTATCTCTACCAGGGCAACCGCGACACCCTCTTCCGCATCCACGGCACCAACCAGCCGGAATATATCGGCGCCTCGATCTCGTCGGGCTGCATCCGCATGACCAACGAGGACGTCATCGACCTCTACAGCCGCGTCAAGCCCGGCGCTGTGGTCGTCGTGCTCGAGCCGAAGGCAGGCGATTCGCCATATAATTCGAAACTGGCCCTGCAGGGCGGCGGCGGAACGCCGTACTAAGCCGACAGGGTTTTATCCGATTGGAAAAAGCGCCGGTTTTGCCGGCGCTTTTTTGTTGGGTGCCGGATTTGACGATCGTTTCCATCATAAGCGCAAGGTCGCGCCCTGTAAGCGGATATTGGCCAATGTGCCGAAAAATCAGTTGGGTCAGAAAGGCCGAGGAGGCGTCAAAAACATACCGCTGTCCCTGCTGTAAATACAAAACGCTGTTTGGCCGGGGGCAGGATGAGATTTGCAGCGTCTGCTTTTGGCAAGATGACGGGCAAGATGAACCTGACGCTGAGATTGCGCTAGGCGGTCCCAACGGCAGCCTGAGTCTCAGGCAAGCTCAAGCGAACTTTCGACGAGTAGGCGCGGTCGAAGAGCGATTTATCGCAAATGTCCGCGCGCCCACTATGGATGAGATCTAGAGCGAAAATGAAACGCGGGTGCCGCCAATGGCCTCCCTCCCCCCAAGCGGCGAAGCCGCGCAGCGGGAAGGGAAAGAGACCGCGCCCAGCCCAGCTCAACTATCGCAAGAAACTGAACGGCGATGGCGGCGCGCGGTGCTTCTTTGGTTTGGATTTTGGTTTCGGCTTGGACTGCTCCGGCGGAGGCTCAGCCTCGGCCGCCTCCGGTTCGGGTTCTGCCGCAGCCGGCTGCGCAGCGACAGACTCAGTAGGCTTGGCGGTTTCAGTTTTCGCCTCCCCCGACTTGCCCTCGGCCACTTCGCGCGGGGGCGCCTCATCCGGACGTAGCGCCGGCATCAGCGGCGCAATGCGTGGCCACTCGTCCCAGACATCCCACTGGCAGAGCCGGTAATTTCCGCGGCGCTCGGCGATGTCGAGATGGACGTGGTCTTCGTGATAGCCGTCGGAGCCAGGCCCCAGCACGGTGGTGAACCGCGTGCAGACCGAATGCAGCACCGCCTCGCGCTGCTCGCGTGGCGTGTTGCGTTCGGTGAGAGCGATCGAGCGGCCATTGGCGAGTTTCAGCCCACGCACGTCCAGCGCATTGGCACGGCCATGCTCCGACAGTTTCGCGCCGACAATACGGTTGCGGCCGCGGCAATCGAAGGAATCGAAATTGTCGAGTTCGACCAGTTTGGTGCCAAGACTGGTCGCGAGCGGGGCCATGTCGCTGCGGATCCATTCGGCGACGGCCGTGGCCATCGCGCAGCGCATCGTTCCTGCGGGCTTCAGCGGCACGCGCGTCTTGTCCGGCAGCACCACCGCTTCCAGCCGGACCATGTCGGGCCCGCCGCAGGCGCCCGGCCCCTTGATGTCGGGAATGCTCGGCGCAATGGCGACGGCATCGGTGAGCGCCAGGCGGCAGGCTGAAGGCGGCGGCGGCTCCGGCGGGCGCGCTTCGGCAGCAGGTTTCTCAGGTTCGGCAGATGGCTCGGATTGCGCAGGCTCCTCGCCCGCCTTCTGTCCCGGCTCGATCCCAGGCGCCGCTGCCGGACGGGGCTTCGGGAGCGGCACGCGTGACGTGGTCAGATAGGCCTGCGCCGGCGCAGCCAGCAACAGCAATGCCAAGACTGCACCAATTGTCCTTTGGTCGCAGCCAGATGGACCAAAAGTCCATTTCCGGACCGCTTTCCCCGCGCTAAACTTCATGCCAAGACCTAAAACAAGAACACGGTCGAAGTTCCCCGGCACTGATCGGGGAACTGGCACGCCAATCACAAGACGGAGGAACGATCGAATGCGTGGCTTGATGCAAGACTGGCCTTTGCTGTGTCACCGGATCATCGATCATGCGGCCAAGGTCCACGGCCAGCGCGAGGTCGTGACCAGATCAGTCGAAGGTCCCATCCATCGCACCAATTACGCCGAAATTCGTACCCGTGCCCTGAAAGTCGCGCAGCGCCTTGATCGCGAAGGCATCAAGATGGGCGACCGCGTCGCGACCATCGCGTGGAATACGTGGCGACACCTGGAAACGTGGTACGGCATCATGGGCATCGGCGCCATCTGCCACACCGTCAATCCACGTCTATTCCCCGATCAAATCGCGTGGATCATCAACCATGCGCAGGACCGCATCGTGATGACGGACCTGACCTTCGTTCCGCTGCTCGAAAAACTCGCCGACAATCTGCCCAGCGTCGAACGTTATATCGTCTACACCGACAAGGCGCACATGCCGCAGACCACGCTGAAAAATGCGGTGGCCTATGAGGACTGGATCGCGGAAGTCGACGGCAACTTCAAATGGAAGGAGTTCGACGAGAATACCGCAGCGGCGATGTGCTACACGTCGGGCACCACAGGCGATCCGAAGGGCGTGTTGTATTCTCACCGCTCCAACGTGATGCATGCGCTGATGGCCAATACCGGTGACTCGCTCGGCGCCAATGCCGCCGACACCATGCTGCCGGTGGTGCCGCTGTTCCACGCGAATAGCTGGGGCATCGCCTTCTCCGCGCCGTCGATGGGCACCAAGCTCGTACTGCCAGGGGCCAAGATGGACGGCGCCTCGATCTACGAATTGCTCTCCACCGAAAAGGTCACCCATACCGCCGGCGTGCCGACGGTCTGGCTGATGCTGCTCAACTACATGTCCACCAACAACCTGAAACTGCCGGACCTGCGCATGGTGGTGTGCGGCGGCTCGGCAATGCCGCGCTCGATGATCAAGGCGTTCGTCGATATGGGCATCGGCGCGCGCCATGCCTGGGGTATGACGGAGATGTCGCCGATCGGCTCGCTGGCAGCGCTGAAGCCGCCATTCGACCAGCTCGAAGGCGAGGAGCGGCTCGACGTGTTGCAGACGCAAGGCTATCCGCCATTTGGCGTCGAAATGAAGATCACCGACGACGCCGGCAAGAGCCTGCCCTGGGACGGCAAGACCTTCGGCCGCCTCAAGGTACGCGGCCCATCGGTGGCACGCGCCTATTTCAAACTTGAGGACGAGATCCTCGATGAGGAAGGCTATTTCGACACCGGCGACGTCGCGACCATCGACGCCCACGGCTATATGCGGATCACCGACCGCTCCAAGGATGTCATCAAGTCCGGCGGCGAATGGATCTCGTCGATCGATCTGGAGAACCTCGCCGTCGGTCATCCGCAGGTGGCGGAAGCCGCCGTCATCGGTGTCTATCATCCGAAGTGGGACGAGCGCCCGCTGCTGATCGTGCAGCTCAAGCAGGACCAGACCGCGACGCGCGAGGACATCCTGAAATACATGGATGGCAAGATCGCCAAGTGGTGGATGCCGGATGACGTGGTGTTCGTCGATGCGATCCCGCACACGGCCACCGGCAAGATCCTGAAAACTGCCCTGCGCGATCAGTTCAAGACGTATAGCCTGCCGACTGCCGCGGCTTAGCTGACAAGAACGACAGCGTTCTTAACCTCTCCCCGCCCTTCGCGGGGAGAGGTCAACCGGCGAAGCCGGTCGGGTGAGGGGCATGGCACATGCGTGGCCACATTCGCATCACCAACAGATCGCGCGAACTACGCGCCAACTCCACCGACGCCGAAACGAAACTCTGGAATCGCCTGCGCAACAGGCGGATTGCCGGCTGCAAATTCACTCGCCAAGAGCCGATCGGGCGCTACATCTGCGATTTCGTTTGTCGGGAGAAAATGATCGTCATCGAGGTCGATGGCGGGCAGCATCTGGAATCGAAACGCGATGAGCTGCGGGATGCATATCTACGCGAACAGGGCTATCGCGTATTGCGCTTCTGGAACAACGATGTGCTGGCGAATATCGAGGGAGTGCTGGTGTCAATCGAGGCAGCACTACGCGAACATCAAGACATTATCTGAGAGATCGTAAGATCCGAGAGTATGAGCGCATGGCTGATCGCATGCCATGCCCCTCACCCGCCGCGAAGACGCGGCGACCTCTCCCCGCAAAGGGCGGGGAGAGGTTAAAGAGAGCCTCAGCCGTTGAGCGCAGCTTTCACCAGACCGCTGGCTTTGCCGAAATCCATCTGACCGGCATATTTCGCTTTCAGTGCCGCGATCACCTTGCCCATGTCTTTCATGCCGGCCGCACCCGTCGCCGCGATCTCGGCAGCGATGGCGGACCTGGTCTCGTCCTCCGACATCTGCTGCGGCAGATAGGCGGTGATGACGGCGATTTCCTCGCGCTCCTGGGCGGCGAGTTCGGCGCGGCCGCCCTTGTCATAGAGCTCGACGGATTCCTGGCGCTGCTTGATCATCTTCTGCAGCAGGCTCAGCAAGTCGGCGTCCGACAGCGGTGGCTTACCCTGACCGCGAGCGTCGATATCGGCATTTTTGATGGTCGAATTGACCATGCGAAGCGTCGAAAGCTTGCGCTCGTCCTTGGCCCGCATCGCGTCCTTAACAGCATTGTTGATGTCATCGCGCAGCATCTGCGTCTCCTCTTGCGGCCGCCAATAACAGCGCCAGAACTCGGTTAGCCCCGATCTAAGCGTTTTGAGGGGTATACACAACTGCACCCGTCGGTTCGCCGGGCTGCCCCAGAGCGATTGCCCGAACCTACTGTCGATGGCTGGAGCTGAACTCCGCAACGCCTTCAGACAGCGGCCCGGGCGCGGTCGCTCCAGCGGCGCGCGGCAGAACCATCATCGCCGATATGGTGGCCGGAATACCGGCCTGGCCCCATAGCCGAGGCTGAACCTCGAAATCAAACCTGACATGCTGCGGCTCGCGCGCCGCTACCTTGCCCATCCACATCAGGCAATCGGCGTCTGTCGCAAAACACATTGCAGCCCACCCCCTCTGCAGCGTCGTCGCGCGCGGCATGCCCCAACTGTATTGATACTGAAACGGGCGGCTGTAGACGGGATGGTCAGGGCTGTAAAAGGCCGTAGCGAATGCCAGCCCGTCGTCGCCACTGATCTGTGGCATTGGCCGGCCTGTCATCTGGTGCCACCGGTCGGTCAGCTCCTGAGCCGCCAGCCGGTAGTAGGTCCGCTCGTTAGGATTGATGCTGTTGCGGTAGATGGCGTGGATGGGCGCCGCCACGACGGTCGCAATGATGGCGATGCCGGCGACGAACACCACCATATTGACCACATACAGGCGCTCGAGCGTGAAGCGGGCACCGCATACGACCAAAACGGCAGGCAGGAACAAACCCTGGAGCGCCCATAGCGAAGGCATGTCGGTGCCAAGCGTGACGGTCGTCACGACCGGCAGCAGCACTGTGCCAATGAACACCCAGAACAGCAGCAGCAACCCTGGACCCATCGCCCGGAAATCGGCAGAAAAATACTTCAGGCGCAGCTCGGCCGACAAAACCCACACAATGGCCGGCAGCGCCATTGTCGCCGCGAGACCGAGCAAAAACATGCTGGCTTCGATCAGTGACTGACCGAAGTCGATGCCGCCGTGAACCTGCATGGCATAGGTGAACGGCGCAGCACCGGTCGTCACGAGCCAATGGATGTGCGGCCCAAGGGCAATGAGCCCGGCGAGTGTCGAGACCCACGGTGCCCAAGACCTGAAATAGATCGCCCGCTGCGGATGCACGATCGCTGCCAGCGCAAAGCTGCCGACAAGGAAGATCGAATAGTATTTGCCGAGCATGGCCAGCGCGGCCAGGACACCGGTGGCGGCGGCCCAACCGATGGCCCGCGTTTCATAGGAACGCAGGAAGCAGTAGGTCGCAAGCGGCCAGATCGCGAGCAACACCGTGTTCGCGTTGAAGCGCTGGGCGTGGAACTGGTAGGCTGGAAGCAGCATCAGCAGCAGCAGCACAACGGCTCGCGAATCGCCGCGCACGAAGCGGCGTGTAATCAGGTCGACGGCCCAGAGCGCCACCGCCGCGTTGGTCATCGACAGCAATTGGAACGACCAATCGGTCAGCGGGAAAACCAGCGTCCACAGCCGCGCAACCCAGCCCATCAAGGGCGGATGTTTGGGATACCCCCATGCGAAGTCGCGGCCAAGCGTCCAGGTTTCCAGCGCATCCGCATGCAGATCGCCGCTCTGATAGGCGATCACCAGAAACAGCAGCCAGATTCCCGCGAAGCTGACGATCAGCGCAGGAATCGTCCAGCCCGTCTCGATACCATCGAGCCAGGTCAGGAACGGCCGGCGCCAGCGGGCCGGCGCAATGGCCGAGCGCGCGGCCATCTTGGCGAAATAGTCCAATTGCACTGAAATATCCGGAAATACGGCGAAGTTGTAGCTTGCTACCGGCGAAACTGAGTTCCGGCAAGCATGCGTAATTATAATTAGTTGATTTTACATCTCATTCTGCAAGTTACGCGTTATCGGCGTGCAAGTTGCGCTGGACAACCGGAACGCCATAGTTTTGCCAGATAAGATATTATTCCTTCACGAGGCTCTGTTCGGCGCCCGTTCATGGAGCCGGCGCGGATTGCTACCCCTCCAGGCCATAGCTGACGTGTGAATCCTGCCGTTCCGGCTTTGACGGCGGCGGATGCCCGGACTATGTAGTCCCCTCATGACCCCCTCAGAAACATCTTCAGCCTGGCCGGACCACAAACCGACCGCGCTCCTCGTGCTCGCCGACGGCACTGTGCTGGAAGGCTTCGGCCTCGGCGCGGAAGGCCAGGCCGTGGGCGAAGTCTGCTTCAACACGGCGATGACCGGTTATGAGGAAATCCTCACCGATCCATCCTATGCCGGACAGCTCATCACCTTCACCTTCCCGCATATCGGTAATGTCGGTACCAACGACGAGGATATCGAGACGGTGAACATGGCGGCGACGCCAGGCGCCCGCGGCGTGATCCTCCGGTCGGCGATCACCGATCCGTCGAATTTCCGCTCGTCCCGGCACCTCGACACCTGGCTGAAGGCTCGCGGCATTATCGGCATTTCCGGCATAGACACCCGCGCCTTGACCGCGCTGATCCGTAACAAGGGCATGCCCAATGCGGTGATCGCCCATGCCAAGGACGGCAAGTTCGACCTCCACGGCCTGAAGGAAGAAGCACGCGAATGGCCGGGCCTCGAAGGCATGGACCTGGTGCCGATGGTGACGTCCGCCCAGCGCTTCACCTGGGACGAGACACCGTGGGAATGGAACAAGGGTTTCGGTCGCCAGACCGCGCCGGAATTCAACGTCGTCGCCATCGATTACGGCATCAAGCGCAACATCCTGCGCCTCCTGGCCGGCGAAGGCTGCAAGGTCACGGTCGTTCCGGCCACGACCTCGGCTGAAGAGATCATGGCGCTGAAGCCGGACGGTGTGTTCCTATCGAATGGCCCCGGCGATCCGGCCGAGACGGGTAAGTATGCCGTCCCGGTGATCAAAGAGGTGATCAATTCCGGCGTGCCGACTTTCGGCATCTGCCTCGGTCACCAGATGCTCGGCCTCGCGGTCGGCGCCAAGACCAAGAAGATGCATCAGGGCCATCACGGCGCCAATCACCCGGTCAAGGACGAGACCACCGGCAAGGTGGAAATCACCTCGATGAACCACGGCTTCGCGGTGGACGAGGCGACGCTGCCGAAGGGCGCGACGCAGACCCATATCTCGCTGTTCGACGGCTCCAATTGCGGCATCCAGCTCGACGGCAAGCCGGTGTTCTCGGTGCAGTACCACCCGGAAGCATCCCCCGGCCCACGCGACTCGCACTATTTGTTCAAGCGGTTCGCGGATTTGATGCGGGCGAAGAAGGCGTCGTAAGACCTAAGCCCATCAGTCGTCATTGCGAGCGCAGCGAAGCAATCCAGCTTTGCTGCGCTTTTTATTTCTGGATTGCTTCGTCGCTACGCTCCTCGCAATGACGTGGATAGACCAGGCGGCAATGCCGCTGGCGGACGCGTTTTCCATTTTTTATGATGCCCATCATCATAAAAAGGAAGCGCACGATGACCGACACGCCGTCCCCCCACTACGACGTCGTGCCCACCAGCCTGATGGCCTCAATGCCGGGGCTCGATTTCGTGCGCAAGATCTTCTCCGGCGAACTGCCGCAGCCGCCAATCATGGAGAATGTCGAGCCGTTTGACTCCACAATCGAGGCCGGTGTTGTCGTATTTCACAGCGTCCCCGGTTTCCGGCATTACAATCCGATCGGCTCGGTGCATGGCGGCTACGCCGCGATCCTGCTGGATTCGGCGATGGGCCTCGCCGTGCACACCATGCTGCCTGTCGGCACCGGTTACACCACGCTGGAATTCAAGATCAGCTTCATTCGCGGCATGAGCAAGGATAGCGGCACCGTGCGCACCGAAGGCCGCACGCTGAATGTCGGTCGCCGCGCCGCAACGGCGGAAGCGCGCATCACCGACGCGAAAGGCCGCCTGCTGGCGCACGCGACCACGACATGCCTGGTGTTCGAGATTCCGAAGGACGCGGCCTGAGGACAATGTCCAAAGCCGTGTGGAACTCGGAGCGACTCGCCGCATACGCTCGACGGACCGCGCTCTGGTTGGTAAGCCCTCTGCGCAAGGAGACCTGAGTCGAGACATGACCGTTGCGATCGAGATGGGGCATACGACGTCAGGCGCCCCGGCGGCTCTGGACCTTGAGGAACTGCTGGCGACGCGCCTGCTCGTACAGGGCAATTCGGGTTCCGGAAAATCGCATCTGCTGCGCCGGCTGCTCGAACAGAGCGCCCCCTGGGTGCAGCAAACCATCATCGACCCCGAAGGCGATTTCGTTTCACTGGCTGAGCGATTCGGTCATCTGGTGATCGATGCCGAGGCGCATACCGAGCGCGGGTTGCAGGCCGCCGGCGAACGCGCGCGCATGCATCGCGTCTCCACCGTGCTCAATCTTGAAGGCCTCGACGCCGAGAACCAGATGCGCCGCGCAGCGGCCTTTCTTGGCGGACTGTTCGACGCGCCCCGCGACCACTGGTACCCGATGCTTGTGGTGGTGGACGAGGCTCAACTCTTCGCCCCGGCTGTCGCCGGCGAGGTGTCCGACGAAGCGCGCAAGCTCTCGCTCGGCGCCATGACCAACCTGATGTGCCGCGGCCGCAAGCGCGGCCTTGCAGGCGTCATCGCGACACAGCGACTGGCGAAGCTTGCCAAGAATGTCGCGGCCGAAGCATCGAATTTCCTGATGGGCCGCACCTTCCTCGATATCGACATGGCACGCGCCGCCGATCTGCTGGGCATGGAGCGACGGCAGGCCGAATCCTTCCGCGACCTCGAGCGTGGCCAGTTCATGGCGCTGGGCCCCGCCCTCTCCCGTCGTCCGCTTGGCCTGCGCATCGGTGTAACCGAAACAAGCCCGCGCAACGCCACCCCGCGCCTGATGCCACTGCCGGAAGCGACACTCGACGACGTACGTGCCACGATTCTCGCAGCGCCGCCGCCGGAGCCTGCTCGGCCGCAGCGCCGTGCACCATCATCGCCGGATCTGCTCGGCCAGCTCATGGCGGCGAAGTCTGCCGCGCTGGAGCTTCGGCCGGACGTGGCAGAGACGCCGATCAGCGCCGAGGAGCTGGCGGAACGGCGCGTGCGCGTTGACCGGGTTCTGCAGGCCCTGATGGCGGAGCCTGATGCAGGCTTCCGGGTGGTTGGCGTGCTCTATCAGGAATTCGTGGTCCGCTGCCGCATCGAGGGGCTCGGCGCTGCCGTGCCAGACCTCGATGACTTCCGCCGCATGCTGACGCGCGCCCGCGCCGGGCTCGGCTCCGACATGGCCAACGATGACGGCTGGCAGGACGTCTCGGTCCGCGCCTCGATCCTGCCCGAGGATATGCAGGGCGTCTTCATGATGATCGCCCGCGCCGCCAAGGAAGGCTGGCCCTGCCCGAGCAATGCCGCGATCGCCCGCGCCTATGGCTCGCATTCGCTGCGCCGTGCACAACGTCTGCTGACCTATATCGAGGAGCAGGGTCTCATCGTGTGCCAGCTTGATGGCGCCGGCCGGCGCATCGTGACGCTTGTCGAACTGGCCTGGGCTACGGCACCCGGGGATCCCAATGCCGAGGAAGCTGCGGCCGAGCAGGCCTAAGCCGTTTCAGTCCGCCGAGAAACCGAACGGAACGTTCAGGGTCCTGAAATCATCGGGCAGCAGTTCGCGCCCGATCGGAAGCGCCGAGCGCGCGGCACATCTTGGGCGATGACAGACACGGCACGCGACACCGATCGGTGTGGGCGCATCCGCTCGCGGCGCCGATGCGTCGCGCGTGTAGATCAACTGACCCGCATATTCGGCCGCGCAACCGATCGCGATGGCGCGCTCGACACGTTGTGCGCCGTAAGCACCACCGCCGGCGGTGACGGTACGGGCAATCGAAAAGAAGCGCTGCCCATCCGGCAATTCCAGCCACTGCGTAACAATCTGGCGCGGCGTCCGGAAAACATCGTGCACCGACCACAGCGGACATGCACCACCGTGTTTCGCAAATGGAAAGCCTGCACCATCGAGCAGCTTGGAAATATTGCCGGCTGGATCGACGCGGATCAGAAAGAACGGGACCTTTTCGGCACCCGGCCGCTGCAGCGTCGTGATGCGATGCGCGGTCTGTTCGAAACTGGCACCGAATTGACGCGCCAGCGCTTCGAGATCGTAGCGCCGCGTCTCGGCTGCACGCGCGAAGGCTGCATAGGGCATGATCAACGCCGCGGCGGCGTAGCCTGCAAGCGCGCGGCGCGCCAGCAGCTCTGCGCTCTTCGTAGTGAACTGGCCGTCCTCGAGCGCGGTGCCGATCTCGTTTTCCATTTCGAGATAAGCGAGTTGCTGCGCCAACTGGAAATGGAGGCTTGCGGTATCGAGCGAATCCTCAAGTAGCAACTGCTTGCGATGCAGATCCAGTCGCCTGACTGAGCCGAGCATGACGTCGGGCGGCAGGTACCGGACCTGCAGCTTGTGCCGGGTCTTGAGGCGCTCGATAAAACCGCTCGGGCCTGACGTCGCCTGCACGAGGCGCTCGGCGGCATCATCGATCACAGCGAAATTGTTACGGCGTGCGGCAAGGAAGCGTCTGACCTCAGCCACGGGATCATTGGCATCGAAGCCCTCACTGCCCGCAGGTGACGCGACACCCGTAAGCGCCGGAGCGCGCCGATCCGCCAGCGCGAGCTGCTCCTCGCGATAGGCCGTGTAGAGGCGCAGGAACGCCTCGGCCATGCCGGGATAGCTCACCGCCAGATCGCTGATTTCGAGCGCGGGGATATCGATGTCCGAGAACATCGGCTCTTTCAGGATCGACTGCATCCGCGCCGTATTGTCGGCGCCGCCATCGCCGGCGAGATCAGCCAGATCGATGGTGTAGGTGCGCGCCAGACGAAGGAGCATGTCCGCCGTCATCGGTCGCTGGTTGCGCTCCAGCAGCGCGACATAAGGCGCGGAAATCTCGAGATCAGCCGCCATATCGGCCTGGGTCAGGCCCAAATCGCGGCGAAGCCGCCGTAATCGGGGGCCCATGAACACCGAACGACCAGCCGAGGTGGCCATTGCGCACTCCAATACCTTGTAACTACCTTACAGACTTACACGCGATATTTGTAAAGTATGACAAGTTATCTGCGTTCCGTCTAGCGGCTGCCAATCCCGCGCTTACAACCAAGGACAGGTTTTTCGTCAGCCAAAGGGATCAAGACCATGAACTTCCAGCCACGCGGAATCAGCAACCAGACCAGCCCCGGCTCCTATGCGAGCGAGGTCGAGGCGGCGGCAGCGCTGCTCAAGACCCAGCCGACCTGGAACGGCGTGGGCGCCGAGGCTGTCGCGCGCATGCGCCTGCAGAACCGATTCAAGACCGGCCTCGACATCGCCCGCTTTACCGCGGCGCAGATGCGGGCGGACATGGCGCGCTACGATCAGGATGCCACTAAGTATACTCAGTCCCTCGGCTGCTGGCATGGCTTCATCGCGCAGCAGAAGCTGATCTCGGTGAAGAAGCACTTCGGCACCACCGACCGCACCTATCTCTATCTGTCGGGCTGGATGATCGCGGCGCTGCGTTCGGAATTCGGCCCGCTGCCCGACCAGTCGATGCACGAGAAGACCTCGGTGCCGGCACTGATCGAGGAACTCTACACCTTCCTGCGTCAGGCAGATTCCCGCGAACTCAGCAACACGTTCCGGGCGCTCGATGCGGCCCGCAAGGCCGGCGACAATGCCAAGGCCGAAGAGCTGATCGCCTCGATCGATAGCTTCCAGACCCATGTCGTTCCGGTCATCGCCGATATCGATGCTGGCTTCGGCAATGCGGAGGCGACCTATCTGCTCGCCAAGAAGATGATCGAGGCCGGCGCCTGCGCGCTGCAGATCGAGAACCAGGTCTCGGACGAGAAGCAGTGCGGTCATCAGGACGGCAAGGTCACCGTGCCGCATGAGGTCTTCCTGGCGAAGATCCGCGCGTGCCGTCACGCCTTCCTCGAACTCGGTGTCGAAGACGGCATCGTCGTCACCCGCACCGACTCGCTCGGCGCCGGTCTCACGCAGCAGATCGCTGTCAGCCACAAGCCCGGCGATCTCGGCGACCAGTACAACAGCTTCCTCGATTGCGAGGAAGTCGATGCATCGAACATCGGCAATGGCGATGTCGTCATCACCCGCAATGGCAAGCTGATGCGTCCGAAGCGTCTGCCGAGCAATCTCTACCAGTTCCGCGAAGGCACCGGTCAGGATCGCGTCGTGCTCGACTGCATCACCTCGCTGCAGAACGGCTCCGACTTGCTCTGGATCGAAACCGAGCGCCCGAATGTCGAGCAGATCGCCGTGATGGTCGATCGCATTCGCGAAGTCGTGCCGAATGCGAAGCTGGCCTACAACAACTCGCCGTCCTTCAACTGGACGCTGAACTTCCGTTGGCAGGTGTTCGACGAGATGAAGACGGCCGGCAAGGATGTCAGCAAGTACAACCGCGCCGAACTGATGAAGGCGGAATATGACGACACCGAACTGGCGAAGCAGGCCGACGAACTGATCCGCACCTTCCAGGCGGATTCGGCGAAGCGCGCCGGCATCTTCCACCACCTGATCACGCTGCCGACCTATCACACGGCAGCGCTGTCCACCGACACGCTCGCCAAGGCCTATTTCGGCGAGCAAGGCATGCTGGGCTACGTCAAGAATGTTCAGCGCGAGGAGATCCGTCAGGGCATCGCCTGCGTGAAGCATCAGAACATGGCCGGCTCCGATATCGGCGACGACCACAAGGAATATTTCGCCGGCGAAGCAGCCCTGAAGGCCGGCGGTGCGCACAACACGATGAACCAGTTCGGCTAATCGTTACGGTTCAGCTCATCGTAAAAATCAGCCTGGGATCTTGTCAGATCCCAGGCTGATTTCGTTTCGGCGTTCAAATGCCGAACGACTGTCTCGCCAACAGGCGAGGTGTCGACCTCCCATCGCGCTTATCCCTGTCGGCGCAGGAAGCCAGTGATGGTGACCGTCTGCCAGATGCCGGCGGCAAAGAACGGATCGGCGTGATGAAATTTCTCGACCGCCGCGCGGTCAGCGGCCTCGACGAGGAACAGGCTGCCAATCATGGTTTGCCCGTCATCGGCTGTCAGAGGACCGGACATGACAATCGTCACATCATAGGCCGATGTGTCGGACAAAAAGGCCTTGTGAGCCTCATAGTGAGACAAGCGCTTGTCGAGCGCCCCGGCATGATCGACGGCATGAATAGCAAACAGCATGCGTAGCTCCTGAAAAGCAGAAGACGGCCGCCGACCTGCGGCGGCCGTCCTGAAGTATCGAAGATGTTATTTGGTGCCGAGCTTCGCGGCCTCGTCCCAGCTCGGACAAGTCCGCGATTCCAGCGGCACGTCGTAGGGCTGATAATTCTCCTTGCCGATGACCGTGGGCTTGAGAACGATCTCGGTGATCACCGGCTCGTTGCGCAGCGAACGAATGGCGATCATCATGCCGAGGCATCCCTGCATGAAGCCATTGTAGTCGCCGCTCGCCAGCAACTTCCCGGCCTTGATCGCGTCGATCGCCTCCTTGGTGCCATTGACGCCAATGACCTGGGCCTTGCGATTGGCACCATCGAGCGCCTCGATCGCACCGATCGCCATCGCATCATTGGCCGCCAACACGCCGTCGATCTGAGTGTTCGACTGCATGAGATTTTCCATGACCTGGAGCGCCTGCAGCCGCTGATAGTTGCCCGGCTGCGACGCCAGCAGCTTGGCCCCCGGGTTTTCCTTCAGGGCGTCGTTGAAGCCACGGACGCGGTCGATGCTCGTCAAGGACCCCTTGACGCCCTCAATGATCACGAAATTGCCCTTGCCACCGAGCGTCTTCAGCAGATGGCGCCCGGTCTCGAGACCCAGACTGTAATCGTCGGCACCGACAAAGGCGACGAACTTGCCGCCGGCCGAGCGGTCGGTCACGTTGACCACCGGGATCTTTGCGTCGTTGATCTTCTCGACGCCTGGGACCATCGCCTTGTAGTCGACCGGGATGAAGACAATCGCCGACGGCTTCTTCACCACCACGTCCTCAATCTGGCTGAGCTGCTCCGGAATGCTGTCCGGCTTTGTCGGGATATAATGCAGCGTCTTTGCCTTCATCGCCTTGGCGGCTGCGTCGGACCCGACTCGCACGGTCTGGAAGTAAGGATTGGTCTGGTTTTTCGTAAACACCGCGATCGTCTCGCCATCGGCGAACGCGTGGGATGAGAGTGATGTCGTCAGAAGTAGTGCAGCTAGCGCGCCATAGGCTTTCTTCATAGTCGTTCCCTCCGTTTTGTTTTTAAGATCGAACACTTACGCCGCACGGCGCCGTGTTTTCATATCCAGCCATACTGCCAGAATGACGATGACGCCGGTCACCAGTGGCTGCCAACTCGCGTTGACCGACAACAGGTTCATGCCATTGAGGACCAGGGTCAAAATGAGTGCGCCGACGAAGGTGCCGAACACCGTTCCGAGACCGCCGAACAGTGAGGTGCCTCCGATCAGAACCGCGGCGATCGCCGGCAGCGTCAGACTTTCTCCGATGTCGGCCTCGGCAGAGTTTAGTCGCGCAAGAAAGATGATCGAGGCGAGCCCGGCCATTGCGCCCGACACTGTGTAGACCAGCAGAAGCCGGCGAGCGACTGGAATGCCTGACAGCCGCGCGGCGACTGGATTGGCGCCTATGGCATAGATTTCCTGTCCCCATGTGGTGCGCTGCGCGAAAATGGTTCCGATCGCGAGGAAGACCAGCAGCAGATAGACCGGGATCGGAAGCCCGAGAAAATAGCCACTGCCGATCTGGCGAAAGCCGGCCGGGAAGCCGTGCATGGTTTCTCCGCCCATGTACCAGTAGGTGATGCCGTGCAGCACCCACAGCATCCCATAGGTCGCAATGAAAGATGGAATTCGAAGCGCCGTGACCATTACGCCGTTGAGCATCCCCACCGCGCCACCGACGCCGATGCCCGTCAGTACCCCCAAGGTCGGCGAGCCCGTCTGATGGATTACCGTTCCGGCAATACAGGCGGAAATCGCGACATTGGCACCGATCGAAAGATCGAGGCCACCTGTCAGCACCACCAGGGTCAGACCCGACGCAATGAAGAACAGCAGGCTCGCCTGGCGCAGGACGTTGAGGATGTTGCCAAGACTGAAGAACGAGTTGGTCAGGATGGTCAGCGCAGCACAGATCAGAAACGCCGCGAGCAGGCGATAGAACACCTGGATCATCTCGTCTGAGAGCAACATTCTGCCGCCCGTGATCGGCTTTGAGATATCGGTCATGATCGGCTCCGCAATCCATCGACGAACAAGGCTGCAATCACCAGCAAACCGACGCTTGCCACCTGGATCGAAGACGGCAGCGCCAGCAGGTTCAATCCGTTGCGCAACACGCCGACGGTGACCACTCCGAGCAAGGTGCCGAGCAGCCAGCCATTGCCGCGCTCGAACGACGTGCCGCCAACAGCAACGGCCGCAATGGCATCGAACTCAAGACCGAGGCCAGCAGTCGGATGCCCGGAATTCATCCGGGCGGTCATCAGGAGACCGGCCAGACCGACCATGGCGCCGCCGAGTGCGTAGACGAGGATCAGCAAGCCTCGCGCCGAGATGCCCGCGAATTTCAGCGCTTCGCGGTTTCCGCCGAGCGCGAAAATGTAAGTCCCGAAACGCGTGTGGTAGAGCAATCCGTGGAAGGCAAGATAACTTCCCAATGCGAGTATGATCGGAAGTGGAACGCCAGCGAGCGTTCCGGAATAGACGCCACGAACGGCTGCGGGCATGCCGACGACGCTCTGGCCATCACTGACGATCAGCGAGAGCCCCTGCGCCATACCAAGCGTACCCAGCGTCACGACAAAGGGGGGAATACCGACAACGGCGACCAGCCAGCCGTTGACCGTCCCGAACGCGATTCCAATAGCCATTGCCGCAAGCAGGCCCAGCACCATCGATCCCGTGGCCAAAGCGACAATGGCCACAATCAGCGAGGTCAACGTCAACACCGCGCCCATCGACAGGTCGAGACCTTCGGTCATGATGATGAGCGTCATCGGCAGTGCCAGCATCAACAGGATCGTCGATTGGACGAGCACATTGGAAATATTCGGCACCGTCAGGAAGCCTGGCGTCATCAGGCTGAAGACGACACATAACAGCACCAGCATGACGGCAACGCCGGGAATCCGCTGCAGCGGATTGGTGTTCAACTGCATCGCTTGTTCACGCATGCTGCATCCCCAACTTCACGATGTTTTCCTCACTCAGTTCGTGACGAGCCAGTTCACCCGCGATCTGCCCGTCGCGCATGACATAGGCGCGATCGCAGACGTGGCAGATTTCCGACTGCTCCGACGAGATCATCAGCGCAGCGGCACCATCTGCGACCAGCCGATCGATGAGCGCGAAGATCTCGGCTTTCGCCCCGACATCGATGCCGCGTGTCGGTTCGTCGAAAATGAACAGCTTGGCGCCGGCCGCCAGCCATTTCCCGATGACGACCTTCTGCTGGTTGCCCCCTGACAACAGACCCACGGCCTGCTTGTCCGAAGGGGTTGCAATGCGTAGCTGGCGAACCAGATCGTTGGCGACCTGCCTGGACTTGCCATGATCGAAGAGGCCGCGCGGAAAGATCTTGCGCAGCGCGGAAACGATCAGGTTGTCTCCGACGGAGCGGATCAGAGCCAGACCTTCAGCCTTGCGGCTTTCCGGAATCAGCGCGAGCCCCAGTCTGGCCGCTTCGTCAGGACCGCCAGACTTCTCCTGTCCGTTGAACAGGATCTGTCCCGCGGTCGCCTTGTCGGCCCCGAAAATGGCCCGCACCACTTCGGTGCGCCCCGAACCGACCAGCCCGCACAGCCCGACAATCTCGCCTTGCCGCACCACCAGGTCGATGCCCGCAATGCCCGAGCCAGAGGCGAGACCCTTCACCTCGAGCATGACCTTGCCAGGGGCCTTGGCGAAAGTCCGAGGATAGCTCATATCGACGCTGCGACCGACCATCATCCGGACCAGATCGTCCGATGACACGGCACCGGGTTTCACTTCATCGATACGACGCCCATCGCGCAGCACCGTGATGCGGTCACCGAGCGAAAACACCTCCGCCATGCGGTGCGAGATGTAGATGATGGCAACGCCGTCCGCTTTGAGCCGTGCGATCAGCGCAAACAGCAACTCCGTCTCGCGATCGGACAGCGCGGCCGTTGGCTCATCCATCACGAGAATTCGCGCGTTCTGGCTGATGGCCTTTGCAATCTCCACCATCTGCTGCTGCGCAACGCCCAGCTTCTCGATCCGGATCGCCGGGTCTATCTCGAAACCGATCGAATCCAGCACGCGCCTGGCATCAGCCAGGATTTTCTTGCGATCGATCGTGCCGGGAATACGTCCTGCCGGCTCGCGTCCAAGGAAGATGTTCTGCGCGATATCGAGATAGGGGACGAGCGAGAATTCCTGGAAAATGACAGCGATGCCGAGCTTCCGCGCATCGGCCGGAGACGCGATCTCGACTGTCTCACCGTTGTAATGGAACGAGCCGCTATCGGCGCGATAGGCTCCGCACAACACTTTCATCAGGCTCGACTTGCCCGCTCCGTTCTCGCCGAGCAGCATGTGCACCTCGCTTGGCCAGACCGAGAATGACACATCGTCGAGTGCCTTTACCCCCGGAAATTCCTTGGAAATGCCACGCAGTTCGAACAGCGGCGGCGCCGCTCGAACGATGGGCTCAGCAGCTTTGGACTGCGCGAGTTGCGTCATGCCAGCACCGGTGTATTGGGCAAGAAGATCTTGCCTGGGTTCATCATGCCGCTCGGATCGATCGACACTTTAATGCCACGCATGATATCGACGGCATCGCCGAGCTCGTCCTGAAGGAAACCGATCTTGCCGGTGCCGATGCCGTGTTCACCGGTGCAGGTCCCTTCCATCGCGATCGCACGTGCCACCAATCGCGCATGCAGCGCCTTGGCGCGCGCGACTTCGTCGGCATTGTCCTGATCGATCAGGATCAGCAGATGGAAATTTCCGTCGCCGACATGGCCCACAACGGGCGCAATCAGTCCGTTGGCATCGATGTCGCGGCGGGTTTCGGTCAGACATTCCGTCAGCCGTGAGATTGGGACGCAGACATCCGTGATCATGGCCTTGGCGCCCGGCTTCAGACTCAGGCCGGCATAAAGCGTGTTGTCACGGGCATGCCACAGCTTCGTCCGGTCTTCCGCTGCACGCGCCCATTGGAAGCCCTGGCCGTCATGTTCGGCAGCGATCGCCTCCGCCAGTTCAGCCTGCTCCGCGACGCTCGCCTCGGTGCCGTGGAATTCGAAGAACAGCGTCGGCGCCTCGCGATAGCCAAGTTTGGAATATCCGTTGATGCCGCGCATCATGACTTCATCCAGCAGCTCCATCCGCGCGACCGGGATGCCCGACTGAATCACTTCAATCGCGGCATCTATCGCCTGATCGAGCCGCCCGAAACTGCAGACCGCGGACGAGATCGCCTGCGGCCATGGATGCAGTTTCAGGGTGATCTCGGTGATCACGCCGAGGGTACCCTCGGAGCCGACGAACAGCCGGGTGAGATCGTAACCGGCTGACGACTTGCGGGCGCGCTGGCTGGTGCGGATCACCCGCCCATCCGGGAGAACGACTTCGAGCGCCAGCACATTGTCCTTCATGGTGCCGTAGCGGACGGCCATGGTTCCGGACGCGCGCGTCGAGGTCATGCCGCCGATCGACGCATCGGCGCCGGGATCGATCGGAAAGAACAATCCGGTGTCGCGCAGATGCGCGTTGAGCTGCTTGCGGGTGATGCCAGGCTGCACAACGACATCGAGGTCCTTGTCATGCACCTGGAGCACGCGGTTCATCCGCGCAAAATCGATACAGACGCCGCCAGCCACCGATGCCGCATTACCTTCCAGCGAGGTGCCCGCGCCGAATGGAACGACCGGCATGCCGAGCTCACCGCAGAGTTTCACGATCTCAGCGACTTCCTGCGTGCTCTCCGGAAACACCACGACATCCGGCGGACGGCTGGCATGATAGGCTTCGCTGCGGCCGTGATCATCGAGCACGCCGCGCGCAATGGTCGCGCGCGCGCCAATGATCTCGTTCAGACGGACCACGACCGTCTCGGCGCTCACTGGCGCTCCCATGGCATCCTCCCTCCATATCGGCGCTCAGGCTCTGCGGCCCTTGATGCGCATTGTTAGCTAGACAGCATGCGCCTTTTTGGCGTCTGGCTTCAAACCGAAATCGTAATTCAAATGATAGTAGGGCGTGTTCTGCATGCGCCCGTCGGGAGCTTCGCCGGCATACTTCCGGACGAATTCGCGAATGAGCGTATCCTTGACGCCGAAGACGACGTCGGAGTCGAGATACTTGTCGCCCGCAACAAACACATGCGTCACCAGCTGCTCGAAGCCAGGCGCCGAGATCATGAAGTGAACATGGGCAGGCCGCCACGGATGACGCCCCTGAGCCGTAAGCATATCGCCGACCGGCCCGTCATGCGGGATCGGATAGGCCGCCGGCTTGATCGACCAGAACCGGAAACGGCCCTCGGTATCGGCATGAAACCGCGCGCGCATGGCAAGATCGCCGATCTTGTCGAGCTGCTGGACGTCGTAATAGCCATCATCGTCCGAATGCCAGACATCGATGGTCGCATTTGCGATCGGCTTGCCGTCGGGCGTCGAGACCGATCCCGTCACGATCATCGGATCGCCCTCCATGCCGCCGGAGATGTCATCGCCGAGTTTCTTCTCCGGGGCCGCCTGGACGAAGAACGGCCCCAGCACGGTCGTATCCGTCACGCCGTCGGTGGCGCCGTGATTGATCGCATCGACCAGCATCGACACCCCGAGCGTATCCGAAAGCAGGACGAACTCCTGGCGCTTATCGTCGCACATGTGACCGGTGCGCGTCAGGAATTCGATGCCCTGCTCCCATTCCCTCTGGGTTGGCCGAACCTCCCGGACGAAGGCATGCAGATGGCGCACCAGCGCCTCGCTGATCTGCCTGACCCGCGGCTGGCCAGCATCCGTGATGCGATCCAGTACGGCGTCGGTAATGGTGTTCTCGTTGAAATTCCGCATGGCCTCCCCTCACCCAAGCTTCGGCTCGCCGAGACCCGACAGTCGTTCGACATGGCGCACGGTGGCGATGAAATCGGATTCGCCATCGCCCTGTGCAACAAGTGATCCGTAGATTTCCCGCACCTGCGCTGCGAGTTGCAGCGGCACGCCGACGTGGTGACCGGCGCCGATGATGAGGTCGAGATCCTTGGCCATCTGCCGGCACGAGAAGGTGGAGTCGAAGTTGCGCGTGGCAAGCGGCGGCGTCTTGTACTTCACCATCGGCGAGGCGACCGCGCTGTCGTCCAGGACCTTGAGGATATCGGGCCAGGAGATTCCGCCCTTGCGTGCCAGCGCAAGGCTTTCGGCCATCATTCCAGCGGACACTGCGATCATCAGATTGACCGCGAGCTTGGCAAATCGCGCCTCTTCAGCCACACCGAGATAGGTTTGCGCGCGCGTGAACGTCGCCAGCACCGGCTGAACCGCATCGAACGCATCGCGCGGCCCCGACACGAAGCAGGTCAGCGCGCCGGTATGCGCGATTGCTGCATTGCCGGACACGGGAGCACGCAGATAGGCCACGCCGTTTGCCTCCGCCGCGACGCCGACCTCCGCTGATATTTCGGCACTGACCGTGCTCGTCTCGACCAGAACCGCACCACGTGTCAGCCTGTTCAGCAGACCGTCGGGTCCGAGCACCACGGAACGCAACGCCGCATCGTCGGGCAGCGATGTGAAAATGATGGAGTGATTTGCAGCGGCCTCCGCCGCCGAGTTGGCCGCCTGAAGCCCAAGCTGCTGTGCCAACACCATGCGCTGCTGGCCCGGGTCGTAACCGGTGACACGAATGCCGGCCTCCACCATGCGGCCGGCGATCGGCAAGCCCATCTTGCCGACACCGATCCAGGCTACGGCCTGTGTTTGATCCTTCGATGGGGTCGTCATGCCGCCTTCTCCTGACGTTCGATCTCGGAGACGATGCGCATGCCTGATCGCTCGAGTTCATTCTTTTTGTGGTCGAGGTTCTCCACCAGCAGGCGTCCGCCTCGTTTGCGCCAGATACCGTCGATCATGACCGCCTCGATATTGGTAATGCTGGACTGCATCAGGACCGTGGAAACCGGATCATGCACCGGCCAGAGGTTGAGGTCCGTGGCATTGATGACAACCAGGTCCGCCTTCTTGCCCGGTGTGAGCGAGCCGATGCTGCTGTCACGCCCGAGCATGCGGGCGCCCTCGATGGTGATCCAGCGCAAGGCCTCGCGCGTCGTGATCGTCGTGGCGGCCGGAATGGCACCCGTGGCCTGCCGGCTCTCGGCATTGTCCAGCGCACGCTGCATCGACAGTGCGATACGGCCAACGTTGAACATGTCGCCGGGCAGCACGGATTCCAGATCGACCCCGAGCGACGGCCGCGATCCCAGCTTCAACAGCCGCCCGGTGATCGGGTAGCCGTGACCCTGATTCATTTCATTTTCCGGCGTAACCGAGAAAGACGCGCCGAGATCGACAAGCTGACGCAGCAGATCGTCGGGAAGATCGTTGCCGTGCACGATGTTGATGCCGGGACCGACGAGACCGGCTGCAATCAGCCTCGCCCAGCCCCCCGGCGTCTTGGCCGGGCCTCCCCCCTGATGCATCGAAGCGATCAGATCGAACTCACGCGCCAGTTCGAAATCATGGATGGCAACATCCATGGTCGAATAATGTGGCCCAAGAATCGCCAGGCCGAGCGTGACGCGGTCGCTGCGGTTAGACAGTGCCCCTGCCATGAAGCGCTCGACCTCATGGCGTGGATGCGGAACCTCGGAGAAGTGCGGCTGCCCCGGCGCCGCCTCCGGCTTCGGCGAGCCGTGGAAGAAGGCAGCACGGATGCCGCTTTCCTTCAGCGCCGAGACGGCGCTGTCACTGTGCGCCGGCGTCGGGTTGTTGTGACACCAATCAACCAGCGTTGTGGTGCCGCAATTGATCTGGTTCAGCGCGCCCATCAGCGTGCCGATATGGATATCCTCAGGACGGAAGACCGTGGCCAGTCCCGCATGCATCCGGCGGAAATATTCAGGAAGCGTCCAGTTCGCGGAGAAACCGCGCAAGGCAGTCTGCCACGTATGCATATGCGCGTTGACGAGGCCCGGAATGACGATGCGGCCATGACCATCGACAATCTCTGCATCACCTGCATCGAGGCCCGGCCGGATATCGACAATGCGATCGCCATCGACCAGCAGGTCAGCCTGCGTCAGGTCGCCGATCGCATCATCCATTGTGAGGATGGTGGCGGATTTGATGAGCGTGCGCGTCGCCGTCATCGCACCGCCTCCGCCACGACCGGAGGATCGCCCGCCCAGGCCCGCGCGATCAGATCGCGGATGGCATCGCGCTCGAGTGGCCGCGGATTCCAGTAGGCATTGCTGACGGCGAGGTTGGCGGCGCGCTCGATACCCTCCTCGGGCATTCCCAGATCGCGCAGCGCTACTTTGGCGCCAAGGCCCTGCGTGAGATCGAACAATCCCTGCGCGGCCTGTCCGGCGCCAAGTGCGCGCGCGACGCGGGCCGCCGCCACCGGCACGGTCGGAGCATTATAGGCCATCGCATGCGGCAGGATCACCGTGTGGGTTTCGGCATGCGGCAGATTGAACGTGCCACCCAGCGTGTGACAAAGCTTGTGGTGGAGCCCCATGCCCACCGCTCCGAGACAGGCGCCGCACAACCAGGCTGCACGCAGCGCATCATCGCGTGCCGTCGCGTCGTCCTCGCCAGCCGCGAGCTTCGGCAGCGCGCCGGCGAACAGGCGGATGCCCTCCTCCGCCATCAACGACACGACCGGATTGGCATCACGGGCATAGAGTGCTTCGACGGCGTGAGCGATTGCATTGACGCCCGACGTCACCGCAAACGCAGGGGGCAATGTGCGCGTCAGGTCGACGTCGTAGATGACCGTTTCGGGAAGTATCTTCGGGCTCGATTGCGTGATCTTCAATCCGTCGCGGGTCTCACCCAGGATCGGCGTCATCTCGGACCCGGCATAGCTGGTCGGCACGACGATCTGGGGCAGGTCGGTCCGCAGCGCGATGGCCTTGCCAAGCCCGATCGTCGACCCGCCGCCCACGGCAACGATGCCGTCGGCCTGCAGGGCCACGACCTGCTGCATCGCAAGTTCGGTCACATCAACCGGCGTATGCATCACAGCGCCCGCGTGGACACCAGCCGCGCGGTTACCGATCAGCGCGGCAATCTGCTCGCCGTGCGATTTCTGCTGGGCTGTCGTCAGAACGAGCGCGCGCTTGACACCGAGCCGATCGAGCTCGGCGGCCAGATCTGCCAGCCGCCCCGCCCCGAACACGACCCGCATGGGCGCCGCCTGATAGACGAAGCTCTCCATCATTCCATCCCTGATCGTCGACGCCGTGAGGGCGTTTCTGCTGCATTGCACCAAGGCACACAGCGGATTTTCGCCAGCATCATTCCCGTGCACACGTTTGTCAACATTCTCTGCACACGTTTGTCAATTTGTGCAAGATGAGGCATTCTCACGAGATCGTCAGCCAGGCTGGGCGCGCGAGAGGTTGGATGGCGATGCCCACGAAGATCAAAAAGAGCTCATCGACGCAGCAAGACCGCACATCGCGCAAGACGATCATCGATGTTGCGAAGTGCGCCGGCGTTCATTGGTCGACCGTTTCGCGCGGCCTCAATCCCGAGAAACGTCACCTGATCTCGCCGGAGATGATCGCGCGCGTCGAGGCCTGCGCGAAGAAACTCGGTTATCGGGCGAACGCGATGGCGTCGGCGCTTCGCACACAGCGCTCCCGTACCGTTGGCGTCATCGTTTCGAATCTGGGTGACCCCGTGCATCCGCCGATTGTCCGCGCGATCGAAGACAGTTTCGCCGAGATTGGATACGTCACCATCGTCGGCAATACCGACAACCATCCACTCAGGCAGGCCGCGCTGATCGATCGTTTCATCCAGCAGGGCGTCGAAGGGCTGATCGTCGCGACCTTCGAGCGAAACGATCCTGGTATCGCGGCCTGCGTCGAGGCCAACATCCCCGTCGTCGCCGTGTTTCGCGATCCTGAAAGCGAATTCATACCGAGCGTCCGGGTCGACGACGCGAAGGCAATGGAACTGGCGGTTCACCATCTCGCCGAACGTGGGCACAGGCAAATTGCGCATGTTGGCGGCCCGCAAAACGTGTCGACAGGCTACCACCGCTATCGCGGCTTCCGGCGCGCTTGCAAAGCCTTGGCTCAAGACGGAGTTGCGCCCACCGCCGTCTTCGGCGAGGCCTTTACGGTGGAGGAAGGCGAGTTCGCTTGCGAACGTTTGCTGGCGGAGAATCCAAATATTACGGCGATTGTGGCTGGCAACGACATGCTGGCCGTAGGTTGCCTTCGGCACCTGAGAAACAAAGGCATTTCATGTCCCGGCAGCATCTCGCTGGTCGGCATGAACGACATGCTGTTCATGGACGCGATAGCACCGGCGCTGACGACCATCAGTACGCCGACTGCGGAACTGGGGACGCAAGCGTCTCACATCCTGATTGCAATGATCAAGGGAACGCCGGTTCAAAACGATCGGATCGTGCTGAAGCCGGTTTTGCTTGCGCGAGATTCTGTTGCCACGATCAGGCTGCCGACCAAGTCACGTTCGTCAGGTTTTCCCGACGCGGCCAAAGCAGAAGTCAGAATACGGCGTCGACAAAGCTAAACGAAACTTGACGCACTCTGCAGCGGTGGCATGGAGAGGCGTCAGCGACCGCCCAAAGTTGCCGAGAGCGGAGCGCTCAGAAGCGATCCGTTACAGATCTGGCTTCTCGACCGACATCAGAAGTTTCCGCAGCAACCGTGTGAGCGTTTGACGCTCATTGGCCGTCAGTACCTCGTCGACCGAACGGGACAGCTTGAAGTGCTGGGCAATCGCCTTGTCGACGGAATTTCGCCCCTTGGCCGTAAGCGTGATCCGCGCGCCGCGCCCATCTTCGGGATCCTGGCGCCTGACGATGAAGCCGTCCTGCTCGGCGCGCCGCAGCCGCGCGGTGAGCCCGCCCGACGACAGCAGGCACTCCGCATAAAGGTCAGTCGGTCGAACACCGATACTGTCATCGGCCTCCCGACGGTAAATCGTCAGGAGCAGGTCGAACAATTCCCAATTGAAACCCTGCTCCTCAAGTGCTGGCTCGATAGCGCTGCGCATATGCACGGATAGCCGGACAATCCGGCCGACGACGTCGAGGTGGCCTGCGTCGAGGTCGGGTCGCCGCCGGCTCCAGCCGGCAATGATCTTGTCAATCGAATCGGTGGTCATGGTGACGATCATATAGGCATGGCGCTCCAATTCGATGCAACTCATGTATCTTTTCATAAAGATATTTTATCTTGACTCAAAGATAGTTTGGCTTCACGCTTTATGACAGTTCAATGAGCGACTGCCCCACGCAGGGCGGAGATCGCCGCAGCGTCCGCACCGATGGAGACGACCATGACTGCCAAGCCGGCCTTCGCAACCTCGCCGACCAATCCGCACGTCAAGGAAATCCAGACGATGCCGGAGCGGAAGCCGGACATGCCCTATGCGCCAGCGATCCGCGTCGAAGTCCCCTGCGGCATGCTGTTCATTTCCGGGGCGACCCCCTCGCCGCTCTATCACAAGCATCCCCACGTCCTCGAAGAGCACGATCATCCCAACTCGATCGAGGAGCAGACCCACCGTGCCATGAAGACGATCCAGTCGATCCTGGATCACGAAGGCCTGGCCTGGACCGACATCGTCAAGGTGACGAAATACCTCACCGACATCCGCGACCAGGACGGCATGGTGAAGGTGATGAAAGAGTATTTCGGCGACTGGACGCCAGCCAGCACGACGATCTGCATCAACCAGCTCTCGACGCAGGGCGCCCGCGTCGAGCTCGACATGATCGCCGCCATTCCCCTGCAAAAATAAGCCGGTTGGGACTTCCCGCAGGCCCCGGGTCCCGGGCCGGACGAGGCCGACGATGATGCACGGCACTGAAGCGCAAGGAGATCACGCGGCGCATGCCGCAACGGCGGCCGACGGGCACGCGGCGGACCACGCCGCTGCGCCGCTGCTGCGCCTGATCGACATCGACAAATCCTTTCCTGGCGTACATGCGCTCAGGGGCGTCTCGCTCGACATCCATGCCGGCGAGGTCCACGTCATTCTTGGACAGAACGGCGCCGGCAAGTCGACGCTGATCAAGACGCTGTATGGCGCCCATGCGGCCGACAACGGCCACATCGAGGTCGAAGGCCGGCGTGTTGCCGTCGCCCGCCCTGCTGATGCGAGCGCGCTCGGCATCGCCGTGATCTTCCAGGAATTCTCGCTGGTCCCCTATCTCGACATCGCGCAGAACATCTATCTCGGGCGCGAAGCCGCCTTCGCGCGCTTCGGCCTCATCGATTCCGCGGCGATGCATGCTGCCGCGCGCACGATCCTCGACGATCTCGGGCTCGACTACGACTCCCACGCTTATGCTGCCGACCTCGGCGTGGCACAGCAGCAGATGGTGGAGATCGCCAAGGCGCTGTCGCAGAACGCACGCGTTCTCGTCATGGACGAGCCCACCGCGGCCATTTCCGAGCGCGAGGCGGAGCGGCTGTTCGCGACCATCGCACGACTGACGCAGAAGAACGTCGCCATCGTCTACATCTCCCATCGCATGAAGGAAGTTCAGATGCTCGGCGACCGCATCACCATCCTGCGGGACGGCGCCGTGGTGACAAGCGTGCTGCGCGACGAAATGACCCAGGCCGAGATGGTCGGCGCGATGATCGGCCGCCCCTCGGGATCGCAGCTCGCACGCACGCCGCGTGCGCCGGGCGATCCCATCCTGTTCGCCAGGGGCATCAGCACGGCGAAGCTGTCGGATATTTCCATCGAAATCCGCGCGGGTGAGGTGGTGGGGCTCGCCGGCCTGGTTGGATCCGGCCGGACCGAAGTCGTGCGCGCTCTGTTCGGCGCCGATCCGATCACTGGCGGGGAGATCGCTCTTTCAGGATCGCGCGCACCGGCAACGCTGGATGCGCGGGTCCGCGCAGGCATGGCACTGTTGCCGGAAGACCGTAAACGCGAGGGGCTCGCGCTCCCGCTCGACATTCGCGACAACGCGACCGTGGCCTCGTTGTGGCGCCGCTTCACATCCGGCTGGTTTTCGCCCGCGGCCGCAGAGCGGGATACGCGGGGACTGATTGCGCAGCTCGGCATCGCTGCCCATGGTACGCACCAGACCGTCCGCACGCTCAGCGGCGGCAACCAGCAGAAAGTCGTGCTGGCGAAATGGCTGGCGGCAGGGTCCAGGCTGTTCCTGCTGGATGAACCGACGCGCGGCGTCGATGTCGGCGCCAAGGCAGAAATCTATCGCTTGATCGACCAGCTCGTCGACGGCGGAGCCGGCGTCGTCGTCATCAGCTCGGAACTGCCGGAGCTCGTCCAGCTCTGTGACCGCGCCTATGTCATGCGCGACCACCGCATCGTCGGCCATCTCGATGACGACGCATTGACCGAACGAGCCATTCTCGAACTGGTGGTGCACCAATGACCGCGCCGACTCAATCGCAGCAGCGGCCAGGCGCCGGCCAGCTCTTCAGCGCCATTCCCGGCGCAGGCATCCTCCTGATCCTGATGCTGGCGCTATTCACGATCGCCAATCCGCGCTTCGTGTCGCAGACCAATCTTGTCAATGTCGGCCTGCAGGCGTCGCTACTGCTGATGATCGCCTTGCCGATGACGCTAATCATCCTGACCGAAGGCCTCGATCTGTCGGCCGGCGCGCTGCTCGGCCTGAGCGGCGTGATCGTGGCTGAAGCGCTTCTCGCAGGCTGGAGCGTGTTCGCTGCCTGCGCGATGGCGTTCGCGATCAGCACCGCCTTCGGCGCCCTGAATGGCGTCCTGATCGCCTATCTGACGCTGCCCGCTTTCGTCGTCACCCTCGGCACCATGGGATTGATGCAGGGCATCGCGCTGGTCATGACCAATGGCGATCCGGTCGGCGGTTTCACGCCCGCCATCGAGATCTTCTACCGCTCCCAACTCTGGATTTTCCCGATGCCGATCGTGGTGGCCGTGGCCCTCTATGCCGCACTCTGGCTGCTGCTGTACCGGACGCGACTCGGCAACTATGTGATCGCTATCGGCGGCAACAAGGATGCGCTGCGCCTCGCCGGCATTCGCGCCAATCTCGTTCATCTCGCCGTCTATGTGCTCGGCAGCGCGATCGTCGGCCTCTCCGCCGTACTGCTCATCGGGCGCACCAATTCGGCGCATCCGACCGTCGGTATCGGCATGGAGTTCGAGGCGATCGCCGCAGTCGTGCTTGGCGGCACATCTTTCGAAAAGGGCCAGGGCTGGCTGTTCGGCGCGGTGCTCGGCGCGCTCGCCATCACCGTGCTGCGTAACGGCCTCAACATCCTCTCCGTCGACTCGTCGCTGCAAGTGGTCTGTATCGGCATCCTGCTCATTCTCGCGTTGCTGATCGACCGGGCGCGGAAACATTATTCGAGGCAGGCAGCATGACGATCCCGGCAACACTCGACACCCGATCTCCATCCCTGTCGCCCGATGCGGTGGCTTTGCTCGGCCGGCTCGTTCTGATCGTGCTGATCGCGGGCGCGCTAACCGCGGTCGATCCCGGCTTCGCTTCGGTGAGCAATCTTCTGAACATGCTGAGGCAGGCGAGCCTGCTGTTTCTCGTCGCGTCCGGCCTCACGCTCGTCATCATCGGAGGCGGCCTCGACCTGTCGGTCGGCTCGAATCTGACGCTGTCGGCCTGTCTTGCGGCAGCCGCGATCAAGACCACCGGCAATCCGTGGTACGGCGTCGCAGTCGCCGTCACCAGCGGCACGCTCATCGGTTTTACCAATGGGCTGATGATCAACCGTTTGCGGCTGCCGCCCTTCCTCGCCACGTTCGGCATGTTATGGGTCGCACAAGGTGCCGCCTACTGGTTCATGGCGGGACAGACGATCTATGGCATGCCGATGTCGTTCCGCTACTTCGGCACAGGTTTTTTCCTTGGCGTGCCGCTGCCGATCTGGATCACCCTCGTGGTCTGCGTCGTCTGCAGCATTGTCCTGCACCGCACGACCTTCGGCCGTGAAGCGTATTTCATGGGCGCAAACCAGACCGCGGCGCTGCTCTCGGGCATTGCCGTGGAGCGCCGACGGCTGCTGCTCTATGTGCTCAGCGGCCTGACTGCCGGCATCGCGGCCCTGGTCTATCTGGCGCGCCTCAACGCCGCCGAACCGGGTATTGGTGAGCCCTTGCTGCTTCCGGCGATCGCGGCCGTGCTCGTCGGCGGAACATCTCTGTTCGGCGGCAACGGCAATATCGTCGGCACTGTGCTTGGCGCCATCCTCCTCACCATCATCGTCAACGGGCTCAATCTGCTCAACGTCGCCGCCACCTGGCATCCTTTCGTCAACGGTGCCGTCGTCCTCATCGCCATCCTCGCGGACTTCATCGTCAGTCGGCGCCGGTCGGGGAGCGGATAGGTCCGGCATCACACCTCACCACCGTCTCGTCATCCACAACCAAAAGGGGCCACCATGCGAACCACCAGACCACGTCGATGCGTCCTCGCTGCAATCATTTGCAGCACGTTGTCCAGTCCGGCTGCGTGGGCCGATGGCGAAGTGATTGCAGCCTTCACCAAAAACCAGGTGGACCCGCATTTCGAGGGCGTGCGCGCCGGCGTTGCGCAGATGGCGCAGCGGATGAACGCGACGGTCAAGAACTACACGCCGACCAAGCCGAACAACATCACCGAAGGCATGTCGCAGCTCGAAGACGTCGGCGTCACCAAGCCAAATCTGATGCTGTTCATGCCGATCGACGCCAAGGCGCAGTTGCCGACGATCAAGCGCCTGATCGAGTCCGGCCTGCCGATCATCAACTACAACGACCGCGGCGGCGACGCGCCATTCCTGTCTTTCATCGGTCAGGACGATTACAAGCTCGGCTATGACATCGCCAAGACCCTGTTCGACCATCTCGGCGGCAAGGGCAACGTGGTGATCCTCGAAGGCGTCAAGGGTTCCACGACGGGCGACGAGCGCAAGCGCGGCTTCGACGCCGCGGCCAAGGACTATCCGAACATCAAGATACTGGCTTCGCAGCCCACCAACTTCCAGCGCCTGCTCGGCATGCAGACGATGGAAAACCTGATCCAGCAGTTCAGCTCCATCGACGGCGTGATCGCCGCAGCCGACGCGTCCGCGCTCGGCGCCATCGAGGCGCTCAATGCCGCCGGCCGCAAGAACGTCGCTGTGGTGTCGATCAACGGTGTGCCGGAGGCCGTCGAAGCCGTGAAGGCGGGCAGCCTGCTGGCGATCGCCGAGTTTGACGGCTTCAAGATCGGCTGCGTCGCCACTGCAGTCGGCCTCAACGCCATTCGCGGCCAGAGCGCGCCGAAGCAGGTCACGATCCCGGGCGCGATCATCACCAAGGCGAACTACGCGCCGTGGCTCATTCCCTACAAGGATCGTACCTGCCCGACACCCGACGCCTATAGCGCGAAATAATGCCAGTGGGTCTGCAGACGCATCGCGTGCTGCAGGCCCGCTTTCTTACTTGGCCGCTCCGTCCGTCGACATCGCGACAAGCTTGCCGTAACGCTCCGCATCACTGCGCAGCTCCGTTCCAAAAGCTTCCGGCGTAGAGCTCGCGAGATCGACACCCTGTCCGGTGAATTGCTTGATCAAGGCTGGATCGCTCAGCGCCTCGGCAGTATCGCGCGCAATCTGGTCGACGATCGGCTTCGGCACTGCGGCGGCGGCGAGCAGGCCGAACCAGCTATCATAGGTGAATTCAGGGAGCCCGGCCTCGGCGAAGGTCGGCACATCGGGCAGTTGCGCCATACGGCTCTTGCCGGTGACCGCAAGCGCGCGCAGCTTGCCCGACTGGATGAGATCGCCACCGACACTGAAATAGGTGAAGGCGACCGAGGTATCGCCACGTATGATGCTGATCTGGGATTCCGGCAGGCCGCGATGCGGGATCAACACCATCTTGGTCTGTGTGAGATGCCTGAACAGCTCGGCCGCGATGCCGGTTGCGCTACCGACGCCCGCCGAGCTGTAGCTCAGCGAATCCGGCTTGGCCTTCGCGGCGGCGATCAGTTCGGCCAGCGTCTTGAACGGTGCATCCGGCGGCACGATCAGGATCGCGGGCGTAGAGCCAACCCGGCTGATCGTCGCGAAATCCTTGATCGGATCGAAGTTGAGGTTCTTGTTGACCACACCAACCACGCTGTGGCCGTTTGAGGTCAGCATGATCTGCGAGCCGTCGACCGGCCCCTTGGCGACGCTGCTGACGCCCGCGATGCCGGGCCTGTTCTCGACAATGACCTGCTGCTTCCATTTCGCAGTCAGCTTTTCGGCCACCGAACGGGCAAGGATGTCGGTCATGCTGCCGCCGGAAAACGGCACCACGATGCGGATGAGTTGGTTCGGATAGGTCTGTGCGACGGCCCCGGTGCCTATCAACGCCGTCGTCGCGGCAAGGCCAGAGCCGATCATAAACTGGCGGCGGTCCATGTGTTTCTCCCTGAATTATCAAATGCCGGGCTTTCAGCCTCTTGCGGTGTTGGACAGTGGCATTGCGAGCAACACCACTGCCGGTCGTTTCGTCTCGTTGCGCAAGGCGCGCGTCTCGTTCGGCGCGATGCGGCAGGAATCCCAGGTGCCGAGGGTGGCGATGCCATCGGGCGTCTCGAATGTGACCTCGCCTTCGAGGACCACATAGAATTTCTCTTCCGGCGAGGCCGAGGGCGTGATGCCACCGCCCGGCAGGATCTGGCTCATGCCGAGCCACATGACGTCGCCCGGCCCGGCGTCGCGGCCCTGCAGGCGGAACATCCGCATGTCATTGTGGCCGGGAGCCTCATAGCGCGGGGCATCGTTCAGGCGGACGACATGCATGGCTTCACCCATTCGGCTGAAAAACGAGACGGTCGCGCGAGGAGCCGAGCACGGCGACATAGGCTTCCGCGGCGCGCTCCAGCGGGTAAATCGCGTCCGGCTTGATCGGAAACGGTTTCAACGCGCCGCTGGCGAAACCCGGCACCAGCTCACGCAGGATCTCGCCGGCTTCAGGCGATGTCAGCGACAGCGAGTCGACGCCGAAGTAAGTGTGCTTGCCGCGATAGAAGGCGAAGATATCGAAGGGCACGGTGGCCTTGTTAGAGGCAATGAAGATCTGGCGGCCGAGATGCGCGAGCGATTTCGTGCCGGCGTCGTAATAGGGTTCGCCGACGGTATTGTAGACGATGTCCACACCCTTGCCGCCGGTGAGTTCGCGCACTGTCGCCGCGACGTCGTTGCGGCTGGAATCGATGACCGTCACCTCACCATGGGCATGGCCGGCATATGGTTCGTCTTTGCGGACGACTCCGATCACGCGGGCGCCCTGCCATGATGCGATCTGCGTCGCCGCCTGCCCAACCTTGCCGTTGAGGCCGAGGATCAACACGGTCTCGCCGGGTTTCGGCATGCCGCTGCGGCGAAAACCTTCCTGCGCGGTGACGAAGGGCACACCGATTCCGGCGGCCTCCGCGAGGCTGATATTTGCCGGCTTCTCGACCAGCGCGGACACCTCGACGACCAGATGCGTGGCATGGGTGCCGTCGCGGCCGATCCCGAGCTGGCCCGACGAGCCAAATACTTCCTTGCCGATCAGATCGGCCGGCCCTTCGATCACGACGCCGGCGAAGTCACGACCGGGCGTACGCGGGAATACGGCATGCGGCATCAGGCCGAGCGTCGCCTTGGCGTCCGACGGATTGATCGCAGCGGCCTTGATCTCGACCAGCGCATCGCCCGGCCTTGTGCAGGCGAGTGTGTGCTGCTCGATGCCGAGCGCCACATTCTCGATGCGATCGGCCTTGGCGGCGACCCGCAGACATGTTGCGGTGATGTTGGAGGAAGTCCTGGCGGCTGCGGTCATTTCAGTCCTCGAATGCTGTGTTATGCGGCGCCAGGTAAATCGAACAGTGCGCGTGCCTCGCCAGGCGTTGCGATCTGTGCGCCAAGTTCCTCGATGATACGGCGCGCCTTCTCCACCATAACAGCGTTCGACGGCGCCAATACGCCGCGACCGAGCATTACCGCGTCTTCAAGACCGGTGCGGGCATGCCCGCCGGCGAGAACCGATTGCGCCACCATGGGAAATGTGGAGCGCCCGATGCCAATGGCCGTGAAATGCGCATTTCGCGGCAGCAGACCGCGCGCATACAGCACCGTTTCCGGTGACGGCTGGAAGCCGTATTTCACGCCCATCACGAAGGAGGTGAGCGCCGGGCCACCGAGCGTACCGTCAGCGAGAAGATCGTGGAGCAGCGCGATATCGCCGGAATCGAACAATTCGATCTCGGGTTTCACGCCAGCCTCGCGGATGACCTTCGCCATGCGGCGCACGTTGCCGGGGGTGTTGATCACCACCTGTCCGCCGGAATTCATGGTGTTGAGGTCGAGCGTGCAGATGTCCGGCTTCAGCGCCGTGATATGGGCAACGCGTTCTTCCGGATTCATCAGCGTGGTCCCCGCGGCGGCGACCTTGGGGTCGTCCTGCGACGGCACAAACCGGCCACCCGGGCCGGTGGTAATGTTGAGAACCAGATTGCGGTTGCGGGCGCGGATGCGCGCCACGACGTCCTGATAATATTCGAGCTTCATAGACGGCGCGCCGGTGCCGGGCTCGCGCACATGGATATGCGCAACCGCCGCGCCCGCTTCCGCGGCGCCGAGACAGGCGTCGGCGATTTCTTCGGGCGTGATCGGCAGATGCGGGGTCTGGTCCGGCCGCGTCAGATTGCCGGTGACGGCGCAAGTGATGACGATCTTGTCGAGCATCGGGCGCATCAATCTCTCCTTACAACGCCCGGCCGCCGTCAACGACGATCAGCGAGCCGGTGGAATAGGTCAGGTGGGTAGCGCAGGCCGCGATTGCGCGGCCGACATCCTCGGCCGTCGCAACACGCTTGAGCGGAATGGTCCCCGCGACCTTTTCAAGCGCGGCCGCATCGCGACCCGGCACAAAATCAGTGGCCACCACGCCCGGCGACACCGCCATCACGCGCACCGCCGGCGCCAATGCCCGCGCGAGCGACTTGGTCATGGTGTCGATGCCGGCCTTGATCGCCGCGTAAGCCAGATTAGAGCCAACGCCGTTCAGCCCCGCAATCGAGGATATGTTGACGATGAGCCCGTCGCCGCTCGCCTTGAGCAGCGGCGCGAAAGCACGGATGGCTGCAAATTGGCCGCGCCAGTTCACCTTGAACATATCGTCGATGAACTCGTCGGTCAGCGCGTCGAGATCGCCGATCGGTATCGGTTTCGTGTAGCCTGCGGTATTGACGAGAATATCGCAGCGGCCGAACGCGCGCTCCACCTCGCCAGCTAGCGCTGTCAGCGTTGCACTGTCTTCGACGACCGCGCGTCTGGCGAGATGGCCCTCGCCCGGAAGGCTGGCCAGCAACGCGTTGGCAGCTGCCTCGCCGGAGCGCCAGGTCACGACGACACGGGCGCCTTCGGCGGCCAAGGCTTGCGCGGCCGCGGCGCCGATGCCGCCCGAACCGCCGATCACCACGGCGACCTTGTTCACGAGAATATCCGACATCGACAGCTCACTTGATGGGAGGATGCGGGAGCACGGCCTCTCCGGGCTCCATGACGAATGTGTAGTTAAGGCTGAACCATTCGCCAGCGACATCCGGTGCCGGCGGCGCGCCTTCGCCCTTGCGGAAATCGCCGATCAGCGCGCGCGTCACGCCGAACACGACGTCACTCTCCAGATGCTCGTCGTCATCGACAAAGATCTGCGTGATCAGCGTCTTGAAGCCCGGCTTGAAGGCAAGCACATGCAGATGCGCCGGCCGGAACGGATGCCGGCGCTGCGCGGCCAGCATCTCCCCGGTCGGACCATGGATCGGTACCGGATAGCCGGCAGGCTTGACCGAGCGGAATGCGAAGCGGCCGTTCGCATCGGTCTCGAACACGCCGCGCAAGTTCATGTCGGCCTGACCGTCATCCTGGTTTTCGTACATTCCGGATGGTGACGCCTGCCAGACATCAACGCGGACACCCGAGAGAGGCGCTCCGAGCGCATCCGTGATGCGGCAATCGACAAATAGCGGTGCACCGGGCGTCGGCGAACGCAAGATAGAGGCACCGTTCTCCACGCGCGGAGCGTTCGCCCGCCAGAACGGCCCAAGCAACGCTGCGGCGGTTTCACTCGCGCCATCCTGGCCGTTGTTCAAGAGGCAGACCAGTGTCGAGAGCCCAACCGCGTCGCTAAACAGCACGCCCTCGTTATGGGTGTCGTTGGTGGCCTGGCCGATGCGGTTCAGAAAATCGATGGCAAACTCGAATTCCGCCTCGGTCAGCCGCACTTCGCGGGCAAATTCGTGCAGATGACGAACGAAAGCGGCCATGACCGTGCGCAGCCGCTCATTGGGCGCGCCGCTCATCGCAGCAAGCACAACGTCGGTCACGTCCTCCTGACGCGTAATGATCATCGACACTCCCTCATATTGCGATTTCTTGGCTGTTCACTCTGCGCAATCGATTGCACATCTAATGCAATCGATTGCGCAAGTCAACCGCAACAGGTAGCTTGGAGATCGTGGCAGGGATGACGACAATCAAAGACGTTGCACGCGAAGTGGGGGTGCACCCATCCACGGTTTCGCGTGCGCTCGACCCTGCCCGCCGCGGGCGGATCGGCGAGCCGGTCGTGCGCCGGATTCTGGAAGCAGCAGAACGGCTGGGTTACCGCCCGGACACGGTAGCCGTGAGTCTGCGCAGCGGCCGTTCGAACATGGTTGGCATCGTCGTCCCGGACATCGCGAACCCTGTCTTCTCGCCGATCATTGGCGGTCTGGAGGACGTGCTATCGGCGCGCGGCTATGCGCTGATCGTCGCCGACCCGCAACCGCAACGGACGGGCACCGACGACATCGTTCAACGGCTCGTGGCGCGGCGCGTGGACGGCCTCGTGCTGGCGAATGTCGCGCTCAAGGATAATTCGATCGAGCGTTGTCTGAGCTGGAAGGTCCCGGTCGTGCTTGTCAATCGCGCGGAAGCTGAGGCGCGCGTGCCTTCGGTGGTCTCGGACGATGTGGCCGGCATGCGGCTCGCGGTTGCGCATCTTCTCGAGCTTGGGCATCGCCACATCCTCCATCTCGCCGGTCCGCAAACGCTATCGACCGGCTCGCTCCGCCGTCACGGTTTCGTGGAGGCAATGCGCGAAGCGGGTGTCGCGCCAGCCGACAATGATATCGAAGAAGCTGAAGCATTCACGCGTGAGGCAGGACGCGCTGCCGCACTCAGGCTGCTCGCACGACAGCCTGAAGCCACCGCCATCGTCGCGGCCAACGATCTCCTCGCGCTCGGCGTCTATGAAGCATTACGCGAAACGGGCCGGCGATGTCCGGAAGATCTGTCAGTGATCGGTCACAACGACATGCCGCTGGTGGATCTGGTTGACCCGCCGCTATCCACGATCCGCATCAGCCACCGCGAGATGGGTGAACAGACCGGCCAACTCCTGCTCGACCTGATCGAAGGCGTCCGTGGCGATGCGCCTTATGTCGTCACAGCACCCCTGCTCGTCGTGCGCCGCTCGACACAGCCACCAAGGATCTTGCGATAAGCCGGATTCGGATCTCGTCGATTGAGCCAACGTGATTCTGATTTTCCCCCGCTTCGACCGAGAGTGGACTCGCCTATCGGCATTCGAAGCCCGAGCTTCGTTATCGATTCGGCCAGATGCAGAAGCAGCTGCGTGCAAAGGATAACAAGCAAGTGATCAGACTGGAGCGAGTTGCATGACAGGTCTGACGTCATATGGGATGCATTGACCATTGATCTGCAGTAACTCGGCGCAACTCTATATTCCATACGATGAAGCTGGGCGGTTCCCACGCTAGGGAACCCAAGATGTCTGACGTTTCTCGCCGCGCTCAACTTATCCTGTTGAAGAACGATCTGCACATCATGCGAGGCCGGGCTCAACGCCTGGATCTAGGCGATGTAGCCTTGTTGATCTCACAGGCTGTTCTACTGCTCTCCAATCAGCCGGAGATTTCTAAATCCGACCAGCCCCGCGCCTAACTGCGCTGTTTGTCGTCGGCGCGTTCGGTCGCCAGGACGAACATACCAACAGCTGCTGCGGTTACCAAAAACGGCATAACGATAAGAGCCATGGACGCCTCCGTGTCGAAGTTGATCTTCGAGCATGACACAGCATTCCCTATGCGGCTCCCTACTTCCCTAAAGCGGATGGTGAACAGAATCATACGGAGAGATTTGGTTGAGAAATGCCAAATTCACGAATGATAAAGTATGCGATCTGCGCGATATCCAGCGCGCCAAATGTCCGCTTTGCGCCAGGAGCGGTAACCCACCACGTCGACTTTGCGTCAGAAGCGGGCATTCGCCAGCGGGGTTCCTCTGAAGCAGAGGAGGCGGACATTTCTTGCACTGTCCGCCCCCCTCCAAAGATAGCTTAAACCTCCAGCTTGTCCCCACCCTTCAGATCAAGCATCTCGCGTGCTTCATCCGGGGTAGCAATCTCAAGGCCCAGACCTTCGACGATCTTGCGCGCGAGAGTGACCTGCTCGGCATTCGAGGAAGCCATGCGACCTGGCGCCGCCCACAGCGAATCTTCCAGACCGACGCGGATATTGCCGCCCATGGCCGCGGCCATCGCCGCGATCGGCAGTTGATTGCGACCAGCACCGAGCACCGACCAGACATACTTGTCGCCGAACAAACGATCCGCCGTGCGCTTCATGTGCAGCACGTCTTCGGGATGTGCCCCGGTGCCGCCCTGCAGGCCAAACACCGTCTGGATGAACAGTGGCGGCTTCACCAGACCCTGGTCGAGGAAATAGGCCAGGTTATAGAGATGCGCGGTATCGTAACATTCGAATTCGAAGCGCGTGCCCGTCTCCGCCAGCGTCTTCAGGACGTATTCAATGTCCTGGAACGTGTTGCGGAACACGATGTCCTTGTTCTGCAGGTGCTTCAATTCCCAGTCATGCTCGAATTTCTTGAAACGGTTCAGCATGCCGAAGAAGCCGAAATTCATCGAGCCCATATTGAGCGACGCGACTTCCGGCTTGTAGACCGCCGCAGGCCGCACGCGCTCGTCCACCGTCATGGTCGGCGCACCGCCGGTGGTCAGGTTGATCACCGCATTGGAGCGCTGCTTGATGATCTTCAGGAACGGCGCGAAAGCTTCTGGGCTTTGATCCGGCTGACCGGTTTTCGGGTTGCGCGCATGCAGATGCACGATCGCGGCGCCCGCTTCCGCCGCATCCACGGCAGCATCAGCGATTTCCTGCGGCGTTACCGGCAATGCCTTGGACATCGAGGGCGTATGGATCGCCCCCGTCACGGCACAGGTGATAATGACTTTGCGGCTCATGTCAGTCTCCGTCTTGCTGTTGAGAGATCGTGTGATCAGGATTTGCCGCCCTGCGCGGCTTTGTGGGCCGCCAGTGCTGCAAGGCGTTCGTTGCGTTGCTGCGTCAGCGCCGCAATCCGGTCCGGCGACGGCTGATGCGGCCAGGCCGCTATCACCCGGTCGACATTCGGGCTTTGATAGACTTCGGGTCCTGCCGATGCGGCAGCCAGCTCTTTGTAGAAGCCGGTATAGCGCGCGCAGTAATCGGGGATGCCACCGGGCGCATTGAGTTCGATGGTTTCCAGCGGGCCAAGAAACGACCAGCGCAGACCAAGGCCGTCCTTTACGGTGTGGTCGAGATCTTCCGCAGAGACATAACCTTCGCCGACAAGACGAAACGCTTCTGCCAGCAACGCGCCCTGCAGACGGTTGAGAATGAAGCCGTTGATCTCGCGGTTAACTGTGATAGGCACCTGCCCAATCTCGCGATAGATCTCGCGCGCGCGGTCGATGGTCTCCTGCGAAGTCCAGGACGCGCCGCATAGTTCGACCAGCGGCACGAGGTGCGGCGGATTGACGGGATGACCGACAAGACATCGCGCCCGCCCCGGAAGCATTTCAGTAAAGCGGGACGCCACGATGGCCGAAGTCGATGACGCCAGCAACGCATCCGGAGGCGCAAGGCGATCCAGCTCCGAAAAGATGGCGATCTTCTGATCGACATTTTCAGGGCCATTCTCCTGTACGAAGGTCACGTCCTTGACGGCCTCTGCCAAACTCGCCGCGATTGATATTCTTGCAGCCGCGCCGTCTGGATCGCTGGCAAGCCCATGACGAGCCAGCGCATGCAGCTCGTCGCGAATAAGCTGAAGCGCAGCTTCCAGCGTCGGGCGATGCGGATCGGTTAACCGCACGGTCCAACCTGCGCGGGCGAAGATCGCTGCCCAGGCCCTCCCTATCAAGCCAACTCCTACGATTGCGACATGCCGATTGTTTGTTGTCATTTCCATTCTCACAGCCACAGCACCTTGCGGCGCAGATCGAGATCGTCGCGCAGGGTCTTGGATGCCCCCTGATGAATGACTTTGCCCCGTTCCAACGCCACCGTCGAATCGGACAGGGCCAAAGCCAGATCGAGATTATGATCGACAATGACGATGGCGATTTCCTTGCGGAGCCGGTCGAAGGTCTCGAACAACTGTTCCACTACCGCCGGTGCCAATCCTTCAAAAGGTTCGTCAAGCAACAGCACCCGCACGTCGCCGGACAGCGCGCGCGCAACGGCTACCATCTGTTGTTCGCCGCCCGAAAGATAATCGGCGGGGCTATCGAGACGCTCGCGAATGCGCGGGAAATATTCGTAGATGCGTTCTCGCGTCCAGTGCACGCCATTGCCGGTCTGTCGCTTGAGACCACCAAGTTCAAGATTCTGCTCGACGCTCATACCGGCAAAGAGGGCTCGCCCCTGCGGCACGTAACCAATGCCGAGCCGCGCAGCCTCTGCCGATGACAAGCCGACCAACTCGCTGCCGGCCAGCTGGATCGAACCATTGGACGCCGGCGCGATCCCGATCAGCGTCTTGAGCAAGGTCGATTTCCCGGCACCGTTTCGTCCGAGCAGCGCGATGATTTCGTTCTCGTGCAGGGTGAAATTGACGTCGTTGAGAATATGGCTCTTGCCATAGAATGTATCGACATTCTTCACCGTCAGCAGTGGCTTCGCACCCGCCGATGTTTCACGCGGCTTGGCGGCCACGGCCGTCGCGCCCGAGCCGATATATACTTCCTGTACCCGCGCGCTGGAACGCGCGTCTTCGACCGAGCCATCCAGCAACACCCGCCCTTCATTCATGACGGTGACATGGTCTGCCAGCTGGAACACGCGGTCGATGTCATGCTCGACAAGCAGGACGGGCAGATCGGTCGAGATACGCTTGATGATCGCACCGATCCGTTCACGTTCGGCAGCCGCAAGTCCTGCCAGCGGCTCGTCAAGCAGCAGGATGCGCGGCGCCGTCGCAAGAGCCACACCCATATCGAGCAGTCGCTGGCCACCGTAAGACAGCATCCCGGCTTCCGCCTTCTCAATTCCTGCCAGACCGAGATAGCGGATCACCGCGTCGGCCTCCTGGTTGATCAGATCGATGGACAGCGCATTGGTCACAGGGTCGAAACGTCGGGGATGCCGCGCCTGCACTGCGAGGCGAATATTCTCGCCGACGCTTAAAGCGGGAAACAGGTTGGTGATCTGGAACGAGCGCCCAATCCCGGCCGTGGCGATCGATTCCGGCGTGTGGCCCGCAATCGGCTCGCCCATCAGCGACACGCTGCCCTGATCCGGTTTGTACATGCCCGACAGGAGATTGAACGCCGTCGTCTTGCCGGCCCCGTTCGGACCGATCAGCGCATGTAGCGTGCGATCGGCGATCGCGATGTCGACGCCCTGCACGGCCTTGATGCCACCGAAGCTTTTCACGATATGGCTGGCAGCGAGCACCGCTCCGTCGACCGTCGACTTCGGTCGCAAGAACTCCGGCAGTGGCAGCACTTCGATACGCCGGGCCGACATCGCTGCATCTTCTTCCACCTTCTTGCGAAATGGCGCGATCAGGCGCTCGCCCATGCCGATCAGACCCGTGGGCGAGAAGATGATGAAGCCAACAAAGACGAGCCCGAACCAGAACAGCCAGTTCTCGGAATAGATGCCAAGAAACTCGCGAAACAGAATGAAGAACAGCGCGCCCAGCGCCGGCCCCAGGAAGCTGCGCATACCGCCGATCACGACCATCGCCAGCAGTTCGCCGGAGAACGCCACTGAAATGGGATCCGCCGAGGTCATGCGGTTCTTGTACAGCAGCAGCACGCCAGCGAGCCCGGTGATAGTGGCGGACAGCACGAAGGCAATGAGCTTGTAACGATTGGTGGGATAGCCGAGGAAGCGTGCCCGCTGTTCGTTCTCGCGGATCGCGACCAGGACCGAACCGACGGTGGAGTTGTGAAAGCGCCAGAGCAGGATCAGCACCAGAAACGCGATGATCGCCACGAACCAGTAATAGGTCGCCGCCGCATCGAGATCGAAGCCGAGCAATGGTGGTCTCGTAATTCCGCCGAGGCCGTTCTCGCCACCGGTCACATCGGTCCAGCGAAACGACACGCTGTAGAGCATGGCAGCCAGTGCCAGCGTGAGAAGCGAGAAATACACACCGCGGCGACGCAGGATTAGAAAGCCGAAGGCCGCCGCCGCGATGGCGACGATGACCAGCGCCAGCAGCGTCGGCCCGACGAAGGAATTCGGCATCCAGTTACGCTGGATCAGTGCTGCCGCATAGGCGGCAAGGCCGAACCAGGCACCATGGCCGAACGAGACCAGACCGGTATGTCCGACCAGAATGTTCAGCGCCATACAGGCCAGAGCGAAGACCACGATCTCCGTCGCCGACGTCATCGTGAGTCCAAGCGCCAGCAGGATCGGCGGCAGGATGAGCAGGCCAACGCCTGCGATCAGCAACGGAACGGGAAGACGATTCAACATTGGCATCGCCTCACTCGAACCGCATGATGCGTTCGCCAAACAGACCGCGTGGCCGGAACAGCAGCACCAGAAGCATCAGAAGATAGATCGCCGCCGTCGAGGCCGCGGAATAGCCGATCCCGACCATCACGCCCTTGACCAGTCCGACCAGGAGCGCCGCGAGCACAACGCCCCAGAACGAGCCAAGGCCGCCAATCACCACCACCACGAAAGCCGGCGTGATGATCTCCTGCCCCATTGCCGGATGGATCGAATAGATCGGTGCGAGCAATACGCCCGCGAGGCCCGCCAGACCAATGCCCAGGGCTGCGACGACCGACATATAGGGCTGCAGCGAGATGCCGAGTGCGCCAACCATGTCGGGATTCTGGACGCCGGCCCGCACAACGCGACCGAACGAGGTCTTCTGCAGCAAGACCCAGAGCCCGAGCACGCAGGCCACGGCAATACCAAGCAGCACCACGCGATAGAACGAATAGATGAAGCTTCCGATCGCCACCTGACCGCGCAGTCCCTGTGGGATCGAATAGGACAATGGCGGTGCGCCGAAGATCATGCGCAGCGCCTGCTCGGCGACCATCGCGAGTCCGAAAGTCAGCAGCAGCGAGAGAATGGGATCGGACCGATAGAAGCGCCGGAACAGCGTCCGCTCGATGACAACGCCGAACAGCGCGACGACAACGGGCGCCACGACGAATGCGCCGCTGAAGCCGAGATAGGGCGAAATGACAAGGGTAAGATAGGCACCGATCGCATAGAACGCGCCATGCGCGAGATTCACGATGCCGCCGAGCGAAAAGATCAGCGACAGGCCGAGCGCAATCAGAAGATAGTAAACACCATCAAGCAGTCCGTTGAGGATCTGCTGGGTGAGCAACATGGCGGACATGATATGGGCTCCGCAGTCGCGCGCTGACGCGCATCTGACAGGGGTCGGAAGGACGAAACCAAAGCAGCTTCACGAGCAGAATGTCGGCGTCTCGCTTGAGGCGAAACGCCGACATTGTTGCTAGCTCGGGAATTTGCAGACGTTCTCCTCCGCGGTGGACGCAATCACTTCGAGCGGTTCATCCGGCCCCGGGACCGCCGGGCTCGATGAGAAGATGTCCCACTGGTTCTTGATCTTGTCCGCAGGCAGCGCCGTCACCGCATACATCTCGTGCATCAGCTGATGATCCGATGCGCGGAAGTAGCCGGGACGCGTCTTCAGCAGATCGAATTTCGCGCCCTTCTCGAAATGCTCGATGATCTTCGGCGACTCAGCTGATTTCAGCTCATTGATGCTCTGCGCCACGATCTTGGTGGCGATGTAGTCGCCCCAGGCCTGGTTCTCTGGTGGCTTGTTGTACTTCTTGGTGAAGGCCGCGACGAAAGCCTTGCTGCCGGGCGTGTCCAGCAGATGATGCCAGACCACGGGCCAGGTGCCGACGAAATTGCCCTTACCTGCAGCCCAGGCCAGAGCCGTATCGAAGCCGAAACCGCCGACCGGGAAGGTCAGACCGAATTCGGCATATTGCTTGAGGAAGTTGGTGATCTGGTTGCCGGCGAGATTGATCACCACGAGATCAGGTTTGGCCTCGCGGATCTTGAGGAGATAGGCAGAAAAGTCCGTGGCGTCGGTGGGCACGAGGTCGTCGCCGGCGAAATTGCCGCCATTCGCCTGCATGAAGCGCTTCGACACGTTGAGCAGGTCGTGACCGAAAGCGTAGTCCGCCGTGAGCGAGTACCACTTCTTGCCCTTTACGAGACCATCGCGCAGGAACGAGCGACCGACCGTCTTTACATACATCGAGTTCTGCGACTCGACGTGGAACATGTAGCGCTGGCAGTCCTTGCCGCGTAGCGCATCGGAATTTCCGCCGGTGTTGATGAACAGCGTCTTGTTGCGCGTGGCGACCTGCGCGATGGTCAGACACGATGCCGAAGAAATTTCGCCGATGATACAGGCGACCTTGTCGCGCTCGATCATGCGCTCCGCCTTCGTCGAGGCCGTCTGCGGATTGATCGAGTCCTCCTTCAGTAGCTCGACCTTGCGCCCCATCATGCCGCCGGCGGCATTGATCTCTTCAACAGCGAGATCGATGGCCATCACACCATATTCGCCAAGCGGGCCGAGAAAGCCGGTACGCGGCGTGAGATGGCCGATGCGGATGACGTCGGAGGTCTGTGCACTGAGGATCGAGGGCGCAGACAGGCCGGACGCAAGCGCGAGACCGCCCGCGGTCTTTAGCAGACTGCGGCGCGTGAATTGATTGGTGTTCGACATCAGATTCGTCTCCCTGATACGGCCGCGAGGCGCGGCTGTTTCCCCTCCGGCAGGCGCCGCACTCTTCTGTTGAGAGGGCTTTGTCCGCTTGCCGTGATCTGTGATCACAGTTAGAGTTGCAAAAGACAGGGACTTTGTCGAGTCCCTCCCTGCAATTTTGCGACGATGCCCGGAGACCGCGTTGAACCTGCCGACTGCGCTGAGCCTTGTGGAGCCGCTCGACCGCCAGACGCTGGGCGAGCGCGCCTACGCGCAACTGGCGGATCTGCTGATCTCGGGACGGCTCGCTCCGGGTGAGAAACTGTCGCTGCGTACGGCCGCCGAAGTGCTCGGCGTGTCGATCATGCCGGTGCGCGAAGCGGTATCACGCCTCGTCGCAGACAAGGCACTGGAAGTCGCGGCCAACCGTGCGGTGCGGGTGCCCGTGATGTCGGCCACGCAGTTCCGCGATCTGACGAAAGTGCGCATCGCTATCGAGGGCCACGCCGCAGCAGAGGCAGCGCGGCTGCGGAGTGATGGCAACCTCGTCTCCATCGCCAGCGCCGAAGCGGCGATGCGCGCTGAAAGTGAAGTAAAAGCGCCAGACCTGCCCCGCGCGGTCGAGCTCAACAAGACGTTTCACTTTGCCGTTTACGAGGCCGCGCAATCGCCCATCCTGGTCGAGATCATCCGTGCGCTCTGGCTCAAGGCTGGCCCCGTCATCAATCTCGATCTGCGCGGCAATCCAGATCGCCTCGCCAAGGGCGAAGCCATCCGGTTTCATGCAGACGTTCGCAAGGCGATCGAGATCGGTGATGCCGAAGCTGCCAAAGTCGGGATCGCTGCCGATATCACCAGCGCTGCCAATTTCATCCTGTCGCGCGGCGGCCTCTCTGCCTAGTTCTCACAAAGTCCCCGGAGCCATCATGGATCTCAACATCAAGGGTTTGCGCGTCATCGTTACTGCCGGCGCCAACGGAATCGGTCTGGCCATCGCCCGCGCCTTTGCCGGCGAAGGGGCACGCATTCATGTCTGCGATGTGGATCAGACTGCTCTCGCCGCGCTTGCAACGAGTAATCCCGCAATCACGCAAACACATTGCGACGTTGCTGATCGTGCATCAGTTCAAAGGCTGTTCGATGAGGCAACAGCCAAACTCGGCGGTCTCGATGTCCTCGTCAACAATGCCGGCATTGCAGGCCCGACCGCCAAGGTCGAGGAGATGCATCCCGATGACTGGGATCGTTGCCTGAACATCTGCCTGACCGGCCAGTTCAACTGCACGCGCCTCGCCGTGCCGCTGCTGCGCCAGAGCAGCAATGGCTCCATCGTCAACCTGTCCTCGGCGGCTGGCCGCGTTGGCTTCGCAATGCGCTCGCCCTATGCCGCGGCGAAATGGGGCGTCATCGGCTTCACGAAATCGCTCTCCATCGAGCTCGGCCCCGACAACATCCGCGTCAACGCGATCCTGCCCGGCCTCGTCGCCGGCGATCGCCAGCGCCGCGTACTGGAAGCCAAGGCGCAGCAGCGCGGCATTTCCTTTGCTGAGATGGAGAAAACGGCGTTCTCCTATACGTCAATCAAGGACTACGTCACACCGGAGCAGATCGCCGACCAGATCCTGTTCCTGGCCAGCCCACGCGGACGCACGATCTCGGGTCAGGCGATCTCGATCTGCGGCGATACCCAGATGCTCGGCTAGAGGTCGACGCTCGAGCCTCGATCAAGCCAATTGGCTGTTTTGCGCCACTAGCGAGCAGAATGGATTGGTTAAACGTTGCCAATCGAGGAGGACGCGCCTCGGATCGTGCTGACGAGCTCCACCAAATCGGCTGGAAGATCGTCGCCGCGCCACGCGACGTGCTGATCCGGTCGTGCCAGCAGCAACTTATGGCGATAGACAACAGGTGCTGCCCCCGAGATGATGTCTAGCATGTCGACGGGAATGCCTGACGTGTTTGCTGAGTGCATGAAGGCAGTGACGTCCACAAAGGGATCGAAGCGCAGCAGAGTGTAACCTTGACCAAGCGCATCATACAGTGATCGCCCGTCCACAAGCGTGAAATGCGGCACGCGTGCGCCGGGCGCGGTGGAAGCGGTGAATTGGCCCATCGAATAAGGCGGAGCATCTTCGCCGTCATACACAATCAGCGGAGATCGTTCGTAGTAATAGCCGAAGTTAAGTCCTGCGCAACAATATTGCTGAACGTTGAGATCGTAGGTCGATTTGGCGACCGAGGCGCGATACGCGTCTGCCTCTGGTCCTTCGGTATCGATTTTGGACGAAACTGCTCCGCGCGCTTTCGTCATCTCATGCGCATGGTTCATCGCGAAATGCGACACCTGTTCGGTGATTGGCAGCCGCTCGGCTTCGTAAGCTGCGAGGATGCCGTCGGCGCCCCAGCCCGCAAGACGCGCAGCCAGCAGCCAGGCCAGGTTTGCGGCGTCCGCGATGCCGGCATTCATACCGTAGCCCGCATAGGGCACCCAGAGATGGCAAGCGTCCCCACAGATGAAGACACGGTCGCGCCGCATGCGGTCGACTATGAGACGGCGGCCGATCCAGTCTTCCTTGCTCAGAAGATCATACGCGAATGTCTCGTCTACGCCGAGAACGGTGCGGATCGCCTGGTCGCGATTGACCGCCTCGAAGTCCGTCACGCCGGGCTTGAGATAGACGTGGACCAGCCAGGTCTCTCGTCCGTCGATCGCATAAACGTTTCCCGACTGTTGCGGATTGAGCGAGAACGAGGCCCAGGCCGGTACGCCGCCCTTTTCGCGCAGCATCGGCAGCAAGCTCGGCGCACGGATGTAACTCGACTGAACATGCTGAAGGGCCACATCTCCACTCAACGTCGCGCCGATGGCTTTCCGGACGCCAGAGCGGCCGCCATCGCAGCCGATCAGATAGCTGCAGGCGATCTGGACCGCCCTTCCCTGCGCGTCCGCCGCCCGCGCCAAGACGCCGTCATCGGATTGAGTGAACTCCGTCAGCGCAGTCGCCGAAAGAATGCGGGCGTTTGGCATCTCTTCGAGATGTGCGAACAGCACCGGCTCCAGATAGATCTGGTTGATCCGGTGCGGTGGCTCGGGCGTGGGCCAGTCGGTGTCGGGGCCTCCCGTGGCTGTATAGCGGTTTGCGCGGCATGGGATCGGGATGCGGGTGATCTCGCGTCCGAGAAAGGACGTGCGATAGGCAACGTCGTTGGGATAATCCGCAGGCAGGCCAGCGTCGCGTACTTTTTCAGCCACGCCGAGCCTACGGAAGATTTCCATTGATCGGGCCGACACGTGATTCGATTTCACGTTCGGCGGCTCACCGCGCGGGCGAGCCTCCAGTACAATCACCTCGACGCCGCGCGAGGCAAGATCCATCGCGAGCGTGAGCCCGACCGGTCCCGCGCCGACAACCACGACATCGGCATTCAGACGAATGGGATTCGCGTTCACCACCAGCCCTCCGTCTGCGGCGCTTATTGCGTCATCCGGATGTTTCCGGCGCGCGCGACGGCGGCCCAGCGATCGATATCGGCCGCAATGATCCGCGTGAATTCATCCGACGTATTGCCGATGGCGTCGATGCTGAGGGTCTTGAGACGCGCGACCACATCCGGCATGCGAGCGATGCGGACGAATTCGCCCTGCAGCTTCTTCACGATCGCCGGAGGCGTTGCCTTCGGCGCGAAGACCCCGCTCCACAGCACAGCTTCGAAGTCCGCGCCGGCTTCCTTCATCGTCGGCACATCGGGCAGTTCCGCCATCCGCTTGGGCGCGGCGACCGCAAGTGCACGGACCTGCCCGCCCGTGATCTGACCCATCACCGGTCCGGCATCGGCGATTGTCGCCGTGACGTCACCGGCGATCACGGCCGTAACGCTGTCATTAGCGCCCTTATAGGGGATCATCTGCATCGGCGTGCCCGTCTTCTGCTTGAAGAGCTCGGTCGCAAGTTGGAAGGCCGCGGAAGACGACGAGTAATTCGCCTTGCCCGGATTATCCTTCGCAAACGCGACGAGGTCGGCAACGGATTTGAACGGCGACGACGCCTTGACGATCAGCATCAGCGGGAATGAGCCGAGTTCCGAGATCGGCGCGAAGTCGCGTAGCGTGTCGTAATTGAGCTTCTCATAGACGGCTGGGTTGATGACCATGGCGCCGCTCGCGCCGATCAGCAGCGTGTAGCCATCGGGCGCGGAACGCGCGACATATTCGGTGGCGACGACCGCGCCGGCTCCCGGCTTGTTCTCGACGATGACAGGCTGGCCGAGGCTTTCCGACAGCTTCTGCCCGACCACCCGGGCAATGATGTCGTTGCCGCCACCGGCGGTGAAGCCGACAACGAGGCGGATCGGGCGGTTCGGGTATGTGCTCGCCTCATCCGAGGCTCTTGCTGTGGCGACATGCAGCGCGAGAACTAGGCTCAACGATAGGGCGACACGTCCAGCTCTCATGGTTTCCTCCCGAATGTTCATGATGATGCGCGGCTCTGACGGCCGCTTGCCCCTCACAATGGGGTAATTTCGACATGCAAGACGGCTGCGCGGCCACCATCCACGACGGCGAGACAACGATCGATCGCGGCCGCGAGCGCCTCCGGGTCCCTCACATGCTCGCCATGTGAGCCGAACGCTCGCCCGACTTCGGAAAAGCTTCTTCGTTCGTCCTGCCTTCCGGAACGCAACTGCGACTGGAAAGCGTTGCTGGCGGCTGCCGAACCCTTGGGATAGACGCGCTGAACGGAGGACTTGACCGCCTGCCAGCCGCCATTGTCGAGCACCACGGTGAGGATCGGGATTTCGTATTGCTGTGCAACGGCGTAGACGGAATCGGGCGACGAGAAGTGAAAGCCGCCATCACCGATGATCTGAACGATGCGGCGCTGTGGTTGCGCGAGCTTGAGGCCGAGCGCCATGCCGCCCGAGAAGCCGAGCCCGCCGCCGGCGAGGCCGACATAGCTCTGCGGTACGGTCCGGACGATCTGCTCCTGCACGATCGGACCGTTGCGGATCGCCTCGTTGATGACGACGTCCTGCGATGAGAGTTTGTCGTTCAACGTCGCAAGAACATAAGCCGTGCCGAGGCTGCCGACTGTCCCTTGCGTCGCTGCCGCAGCCTTGCGCTTCCCCTCGCGGGCGCGGCGCGCACCGTCCCAGCTCGCGATGCGTTTTCCGACCGACGCGCGGTAGGAGTCGTCCGCGAGCGACTGCACGCGCTCGAAAACCTGGCGGAGCACCTTTGCGCAGTCGGCCTGAATACGCAGATCGGTTGGGAAACCCCACATCGGAAACTCCGCCTTGAGCGGATCGACATCGATCTGAATCCAGTCGATCTCGGCGAAGCGCCTCGCGTATTGCGGAACGAAAGGCACGTCGGTATCGAGTAAAAGCCCGAGATCGGCGTCGTCAAGAACGGGCTGCGGATCGAAGCCGGCGAAGCATGGCGAGGCCTGTGAAATATTGAAGTCGATCGAGTTGAATTCGACGACGCGGATGCCGCAGGCAAGCGCAAGCGCTTCAAGGGCTTGTACGGCGTCGGCATTGCGTCCGAGATAGGCGGTGATCGCGATCGGATTGCTCGCCGCCATCAACCTGCGTGCGATGGCATCGACACGTTCCGGATCGATGCCGCCAAGGTCGACGCTGCCATAACGCGCGGGCGTGTAGGACGGCATCTGGTCGGTGTCCCACTCCTCCGCCAGCGTTTCGCGCGGCAGCATCATGTAGACCGGTCCAGGAGGCGTGCTCTGCATGAAAGCGCTGGCGCGCGCCAACGCCTCCTTCACGACGACGCCCGACGGCAGCGAATACTCCCATTTGACGTAAGGCCGGACGATGCTGGCGATGTCGAACGGATCCTGCACGAAGTGCACATAGGTGTCGCGCGATCCCGGCAGTTCGCCATGCAGGGTGAACGGCGCACGGCCTGCGAACAGCATCACCGGAAGGCGATAGCGGAACAGATTCTGGATCGCCATGCAGGCATTGGCGGTGCCGGCATCCACATGCACGAAGACGGCCTGCCCGCGTCCGGTCGCGAGGGCGTAGCCACCGGCCATATGCACCGCCACGATCTCATGTGGGCAGAGAATGACCTCGGGATGTTTGCGGCCTTCTGCGTCCCAGCGCGCAATTTCCTCGATCAGAGAGACATGGTCTGTGCCCAGATTGGCGAAGATGTACTCGACGCCGAGGTCGACGAGCCCTTCAAGGAAATAGTGCGCAGCGCTGTGACGACTCATGCCTTGGAACTCCCTTTTATCTCGCGCCGTTTTCCGGCGTCGTAACTTTGATCGCGTAGGCGTTAGTTCAGCCGGTGTCGCCGATCGCCCGTTGCAGCACACGCCGGGGGTCGCTTGATGCATCTTTCGCGCTGAACGCAACGAATTGGTCAGGCCGCACCAGGATCAGGCGTGCATCGTAATGTTTCTGCGCCGCGTCGCTTTTATCCGTCACAACCTTCAACGGCACGTGGTGAGCTTCTGCAGCAGAAGTGAATTCGGCGACTGTTTCCGAGGCCGCACCAAGATCAATCAGAGTGAAATCCGCGCCCAACTCATCATAGACGTCGCGGCCGGACGTCATTCGATATGGCGCCAGATGATGACCCGCACGTGCCACGAATTCATGCGCGCCGATTGCACTCGGGGCACCGCCATTCGCGCCCGTCACGATCGGCGATCCCTCGTAATTTGGCTCGAACGAATGCACTTCCGACCGGGCGCCCGACGCCCGCGCCTGCCATTCGGATTCGAATGCCAACTTGTTGATCGAGGGATCGTATGCGGCGAGGAAATCGCGGTCGCTCTCGATCGCCTTCTCGATAAAGTCGCGCGCAGTCGAGACGAAAACGGGGCGTCTCTCACTATCATAGGTGTCGAGCAGTGCCGGGCCAGCCCAGCCCTGCAGGACGGCTGTCAATTTCCATCCGAGATTGGCGACATCTTCGAGGCCGGTATTGATGCCATAACCGCCATAGGGCGGATGGCTGTGGGCGGCGTCGCCGGCGACGAACACACGGCCATTTCGGTAGCGATCGGCGGTCGCAACGCGTAGCTCCCAGAAACCGACATGTTCGAACGCCACGTCGAACTCCGCGCCGACCGCCTCATACAGCAGCGCACGGAAATCGAAATTATCCTTGGTAGTCCCCATCGGCACCGGCGCATGGAAGAACCATGTCGTGCCGAGATCGACCCGGCCGAAAAAGCGCCAATAGCCTTTGAGGTCGGGATGCAGGACATTGTAGAAGGACTTGTTCGGATAACGTTCGAGCAGTTTATGCAGCCCTTCCGAACGGAACACCAGCAGCACCATCAGCCGATCGTGATCCGATTTGGTCTGGGCGATACCGCTGGCATCCCGGACGAATGAGCGGCTGCCGTCGCAGCCGATGACATAGTCCGCCCGCAGCCGACGCGTCTCGCCGCTCCCCCGCGCGCGCAGCGTGACATCGACGCCATCCGCGTCCTGCGTCACCGTCTCGGCGCTCCAGCCATAAAGCGTTTCCACCGAGGACAGTTCGCTGAGCCTCTGACGCAAGACGGCCTCGGTCGCATATTGCGGCAGTCGTTCATTATCCGTGAAATAGAAGGGGCGGACCAATTCGCGCTGCAGCCAATCGTAGCGGTAATCACTCAACAGCGTGCCATAGGCGGTCATGCCGCCAATGCCATAGTCGCGCGGGATCGTGCGCGCCGCCCGCAGCGCCGGTTCAGCGCCCCAGAAGTGAAAGTGCTCTAGCGTCCGCTGGGTCAGGTTCTGACCCTTCGGAATGGGCTGCGGGCTTTCGTATTTCTCGATCAGCGCGCAGCGCACGCCGCGCTGTCCAAGATCGATTGCAAGTCCAAGGCCGACCGGCCCACCCCCGACAATGATCACCTGCGGTGAAGACAAAGTCTCGACCGTCATTCCTCGCCTGCCTGCTTCTTGAACTCGTTGCCGTTAAGGGACGACAGCGACCTCTTGAAGTCAAGCAAAATCTTACAATATGAGATTTCTATGTATTTTCAGGCTCGGCGCTGGCCACCGATACCTCCTCAGCGACAGCTTTGACGTCGGCTGCGATCCGGTCGATTCCGGCGCCGTCCACCAACCCTCCTGCAATCGTCACGCAGACGCTGGCGATCGGCGCCCCCCGGCCATCGAGGACCGGTGCAGCGATGCCCACGGCACCTGGGGTGACTTCGCCGAACGCGACCGCATATCCCGCCTTGCGCACGCGCTTCATGCTCTGCCGGACCTCTTCGACAGTCATACCGAGTCCGACGGAACGCAGATCGTCGAGATTCTGCTCGATCAGCGGCACCAGGCGCGCCCGCGGCAGATACGCCATGATCGAACGCGCGATCGCACCGCGTCCGAGTGGCATCGGACGACCACGCGGATAGGAACTGACGAGATTCTTCGCAGATATTTCAGATACCACGCACAGGATCTTGTTTCCGTACCATCGCAGGATCATGGCGTTGCAGGAGTAGCGCGTCGTCAGCGCCTTCAGATGCGGCTGGCCCGACAGCACCAACGCATCGGATCGGCGGGCGAGATAGTCCATCTCGACAACTTTCGGCCCAAGCGTCACACCGGCATTGCGCGACGACATCAGAAGGCCGGCATCCTTGAGAATCTTCAGATAGCGATAGAGCGTAGGCCGGCTATAGCCGAGATGCGCCATCAGATCCTCGGGCGTCCACTCCAGCCGCTCCTCCGAGAAGACCTCGAGGACCGCGAGCACCCGTTCCAGACTGTTGCTTGGTTTCATGCCGCACGACGCATGATTTGCTGTCGCTCCTGTTCGCCGCCGCCTGTCACGGCGCTCACGGCAGATACTTTTGCCTCATGACTAAAATCAATCTTGAACTGTCCGGCCGGATCGGCACATACTCACGATAATCTTACAATAAGAGATTTTGTCATCTTTTGCCAGCCGAGTGTCATCGGCGGCCATGACAGCGAGGAAACGCATGCCCGCGAGACATTCACGTCGCACGGTACTTGGACTCATGGCTCTGGCGTCGCTCTCGGCCAGACCAAGCTTCGCTCAAATATCGTCGCAGCAACCCATCCGGCTCAATGTTCCCTTTTCGCCGGGCACAGGCCCCGATCTGCTTGCACGCCTGCTCAGCGAAGAACTGCGCCAGCGCTGGAATCAGCCGGTGATCGTCGAGAACAAGGCCGGAGCGAGCGGCAATATCGGCACCGAGGCCGCGGCCCGTGCTGCGCCGGATGGCCAGTCCCTGCTGGTAACTGTCAATACGTTCGTGATGAATGCGAGCCTCTATCGTGCGCTTCCTTACGATCCGGAGAAGAGTTTCGCGCCGATCGTGGAGATCGCGACGGGTGCGCTTGCCTTGGTCGTGCATCCTTCGCTCAACGTCAACACACTGCAGGAACTGATCACGCGTGCTCGAAACAAGCCGGATGAGATCAACTATGCCTCGCCCGGCCGCGGCACGCCGCAACATCTTGCGATGGAGCTGTTCAAGCTGACAGCGCAGGTCAAGCTGACGCATATTCCCTATCCGGGTTCGGCCGGCGCCGTGAAGGATCTCGCGGGCGGACATATGTCAGCGATGTTCCTGCCGATTCATACCGCACTCCCTCTCGCAGAAGTTGGACAGATCCGTATCCTCGCCGTTGGGGGAAAGTCGCGGGCGCCGCAGGCTCCGAATGTGCCGACACTTGCGGAAGCCGGCGTTGCCGATTTCGACGTGGATCTGTGGTACGGCGTCCTCGCTCCGGCAGGCACGCCAAAGGCCATCGTCGACCGCTACAACGCCGAGTTCAACACGATACTGAACCAGCCGAACGTTCGGGCACTTCTCGACAAGCAGGGGTTAATCGCGCGCGGCGGCCCGCCCGATCAGTTGGCAGCGCTCATCGCGAAAGACCGCCTGCGCTGGGCCAAGGTCGTCAAGGATGCCGAGATCACCTCGGAATAGCCCGGGCAAACTGACAGCTTCATAAGCCCCCTCCTTCAACGCGTGGCGACCCACACCGCAGATCGCGCCCGCAGGACACTCGATCATGACGCAACGAATTCTGATTGCGGGGGCCGGCATCGCGGGGCTTTGCACGGCGATTGCGCTGATGCAGCGCGGCTTCCGCGTGACGATCTGCGAGCAGGCCGAAACATTGCGTGAGACCGGCGCCGGTGTGCAGATCAGCCCGAACGGGACGCGGGTGCTCGCATCCCTCGGCGTGCTCGACGCGCTGCGACGCCTGGCAGTCGAGCCAACGGCCAAGACGATCCGCCTGTGGAATAGCGGAGAGACCTGGTCGCTTTTCGACCTCGGCGCCATGTCCGTCGCCGAATATGGCTTTCCTTATCTGATGGTCCATCGCGGCGACCTACACACGACGCTGGCGAACGCCGTGATGCAGCTTGATCCGGACGCGATCCGGCAGGGCGCTGGCCTTGTCGGTGTCGAGAACCGCGCCGATGGCGTGACGGTGTCATTGTCGAACGGTGAGCGCGTGAGCGGCGATATCCTGATCGGAGCGGATGGCATCCATTCGGGCGTACGAGAGGCGGTGTTCGGGTCCGGGCCAGCGCATTTCACCGGCTGTATGGCGTGGCGCGGCGTCATTCCATCTTCGCGCCTGCCCACGCATATTCGGCTGGACGTCGGGACGAATTGGGTGGGTCCCGGCCGGCATGTCGTGACCTATCCGCTAAGAGCCGGCGAACTCTTCAACTTCGTGGGCGTCGTCGAGCGCTCGGGATGGGAAACGGAATCCTGGACCTCCAAGGGCACACGTGAAGAATGCGCCGATGACTTCGCTGGATGGCACCCGGACGTTCATGCGCTCATCGACAATATCGACGTGCATTACCGATGGGCTTTGATGAGCCGACCGCCGATGGAGCGATGGTCGGCCGGACGCGTGGTTCTGGTCGGCGATGCCTGCCACCCAATGTTGCCGTTTATGGCGCAGGGCGCTGTCATGGCGATCGAAGATTCGATCACACTGGCACGCTGTCTTGCAAAAAATCGCAACGACTATGTCGGCGCCTTTTCCACCTATGAAGCCGAGCGTGTGACGCGCGCAAACCGCTGCGTCGTTGCGGCCGAGCGAAATCGCGATATCTTCCACAATGAGCGTCTGATGGATGCGGACGACGCAAGTCGCTATGTATCGATGCAGTGGAGCGAACCGAAGGTCCGCGACCGCTATCACTGGCTTTTCGCATTCGATGCGGTAGGCGAGGACTGATGCCCACTCGATGAGCAAACTTACAGCTCCCGCTTGCTACCACCACGAAGGCGATCTGCCCCATTCTGTCCCGGTTCGGGATTCCTCTTTGCGCAAGGAGCGAACACTGGCGCCTGCACACACGCGGCTTCGATGCCTGTCACGGCACCTATGATGCATTTTCGCCTGCCGGACAGCAGCTGCTGCAGCAGGTAATCCTGTGGGCACTATCCTGCTTTTCCCGCGATCCAAGTGCGCAGTCCCGCGAGCGTTCTAAATTCACCGGCAGATCGTGCACTTACTCCTGGAATGGCTTCGGACACCATCGCGCTCAATGCGTGCCCCGGCCCCAGTTCCAAGAACGTAGTTGCTCCGGCCTCCGCGCAACTTTCCAAGCATTTTTCCCACTCGACGGTGTGGGAAATCTGATCGGCGAGCTTCGTCTTTCCCGACGCGATATCAAGTACGGCAGTTCCATCGATACCGCTATAAAGGCGAACGCCAGCTATCAGCGCCGGCCGGATTTCGGCGTCTTCCAAGGTCTTTGAAAAGGCTACAGATGCCGCCGCAAGCCGCCGTGTGTGCGAGGCAACATGAACTTTCAGACGCACTAGTCGCTGGGCACCGCTCTGTAACGCTTCTTTCTCGAACGCATCGAGTGCAGCAATCGTGCCGCCGACCACAAAGCCGTCGCCAGGATCAACGATCGCGAGCCCAATATCCAACGCGCCGCAAAACGCCTCGATCATCTTACGCGTCAGCCCCCGGACGAACGTCAAACCTTCCGCGCCGCGGCTGGCCTCATCCATTGCTTGCGCACGCATGGCGACAAGATGGAGCGCATCGGCACCGCCAATTAATCCCGCGAGCGCCCACGCAGCGACCTCACCGACGCTGTAGCCCGCAACCAAGCGGTGCCTCGGCAACGCATCGCCTAATGCAGCCTGGAGCGCGACGGCCTGCAGCACGCACAATATCTGCGCGGTCCGGTTCGCTTCCAGCACCTCCGACGCGGCATTCCGCACAAGGTCACGCGGATCATTGCCATCGAGCAGCCCAGCAGCAATTTCAAACAGCTTGGATGCCTCGGGCGCGTCGGCGACGAGATCGAACATTTCAGCGTTCTGCTGGCCTTGACCCGAACACAAGATGGCGAGTGACATCAGCGATCCTGTCGCGGATAGAGGAGCAGGATCGCGAAGAAAATGGGGACAAGCCCCTTCAGGATGATCGAGACCATGGCGTTATGACTCCTGCCCCTCGACGAACAGCGCCATTCCGAGAAGGTCGGCACAACCGCCGGGGCTCAGCCTGCGGGCGATAAAAGCTTCGTGCATGGTGATAGCACGTGCGCGCCACGCAGATGCGCCGCAACCGCCCGCATCAATGAACGCGCGTGCCTGACCTTGCGCGAATGCGAGTCCTTCAGCGCCGCCGCGATATAGCAGGTTGGTGTCCGCGACCCTTGCCACAAGCGTCATCAGAGCATGGACTTGCGCGGCTTCCGGATTGCGGGGAGCGAGGCAGCGTCCTTCCGCGAGCGCGGGAAGCGCGACCGCGTAAAGCGAAGGAAAGCCCGCCGAAGCCTCCGCCCGTGCGCCTCCTGCGCCATGCTGCCGCGCGGCTGCGCTGCCGTGGCTGTGAAGCATGACCGGACCGCCGACGATCTCCGGGCCCCAGCGATGCGCGACGATTGCCCCAAGTGTGCCTGGCATGGCGTAGCGCGCGCGAAATCCCGCTGCCGCGCATAGAAGTCCCATACCGAAGATCGCGCCGCGATGGGTGTTCACGCCACCGGTGACAGCCATCATGGCGATCTCAGCCTCGACCCCGATCGCTCGAAGGCGCCCCATTTCGGCACCAGCAGCCCCTGCGTCCGCCAAGCGCGCGAAGAACGGCCCAAGCGTATCCGCGCTGCGATTCATCATCGCCGCATCCATGTCGTCATGCGCGCCGTTATCGACCGGGTTGACGAGACCGGGCTTTGGATAGGTAGCAATTTCATGCTTGAGGCAGATAGTTGCAGCACGGCCGATAGCCTCCGCATCCACCTGTTCGGACGACTGAAGAAGCGCTGTCATGCGAACACCGACTGACGCGGGATCATCTGATTGCGGTCACGAGCCTTGACCAGAACGTCAGAAGCGCCACTGGCCCATTCGCGCCATTGGATCGCAAGTCCACTGGGCGTGACGAGCTCGCCGTCGATCCCCATCGGGGCCGACGCTTCGATAGGAGCGATAGCCGCAACGAGGGCGTCGGCGTCACGCGTCGTCAAGACCTGCCACAGCAGATCGACGTCTGACGTGGCCGAGACATATGGCAAGTTGGTCAGATACTCCCAGGCCAGACTGCCGAAACAGCGAACGTCGGGCTCGAGCGCGACCAGTGCGGCGAGCGTCGAACGCCACGCGACCGGAGCGAAAGGAATCGCATCAGCCAGTAACGGCGGCAGACTGGTTGACGTGACCACCTCGGATGCCACCGTGAAGGCCAGACGCTGCTTACCCATCGACGGCGGAAGCGGGAGGCCGAGCGGCACCCTGCCCGCGACATCGCTGCAGAGCCTCCGACGCGCAATGAGCGGTCGCCCGAGGATCGCCCATTCCTCGATGGCGGCGATCGCCTTGAGATTCGGCTGCGCGTCGACCAGAGCGGGCCAGGCGGCCGGATCGATATGCACTATCTGATGTCTGTCGAGATGCATCGGATCATCCCCTTGCCTGCGCGAGTGTCGCGACCTCATTGGCGATGATTGCCGCCTTTGGACGGCCGCCACGCACCTTGCCGAGCGTTGCGCGGTCATCACCGTTCCGCGGTCGCGCCAGCAGTGCCGCCAGCTTGTCCGAGAGCGGCGCGTCAGGATCCCACGTTTCGGCGATCGCGCCGGTTTGGGCGAGATTGTCGAGCCCCGGTGCGAATACCGGGGTGGCCTTGGCCTTTTCCTTCAACACTTCAATAGAAAGCTTGGTGACGCGCGCCATTGACGGGAGGTCCATGACCTCCGGGTGAGCACCCGGCAGGGCAACGAGCGTGCCGCACGCCAATGCTGTCGCGATGAAAGCGCCAGCCGCGCTGCCGCCGTAGAGCAGACCGATCGTGCGGTGACCATTCGCCTCTGCCAGCAACAGGGACTTGGCGAGATGCGCGAGATATTCGTTGAGCCCGAGCATCTCGTCGCGTCGGCTCATCCGCTGGCTCGACGTATCCACCAAGAGCAAGATCGGCCGACCATCGCCACTATTGGCAAGCGTCAGTACATGCGCGGCGAGCTGGAGCGCCTCGTCAACACCGATCGCGCCGCCGCCGCCCGCGCCGATCACATGAACCGAGAGGGTCCCCATCGCCCCCGTGCCAAATGACAGATTGCCATGGGTCGTGACATCGTGCCCCAATGGAAACAGCGAATTCAGGATTTCAGCGGGCGCCATCGGCACTCTCCCTATGTTCAGCGGCTAGCGCGATGAAACGATCCGCTGGCATGTCTGGCACCGAATCCGGGTCGTCGATGCCGAGTGTGGCCCAGATGTCAGTGGCGTCCGCCGCCTCGCCGAACCGGGCGATGCGTCGTTGGAGTCGCCTCTGTTCGGCGGCCAAGGTTTTTGCGTCGAGTACAGCCGGACGTGCCAGCGCCACGATCGCGGCGTTCCGGAATGCCAGGACGTCATCATCGACAAACGCGTCCGCGCCACCGATCAGCATTCGCTGCTTGCCACCCATCGTCCGCCACACAAACGCACGATCGCGCGAGTCGAACTCCTCGACGCCCTTGTTCGTCTCGATCACTTCGGGGCCCGATACGCTGATGCGGCCCTGTTCGGACACGATCAGTGTCGAGCAACACCCCGCAATCAGACCGCCGCCGCCATAGCATCCGGCGCGTCCTCCGATCAGCCCGACGACACGAACTCCAGCCATCCGCGCTTGCACGATGGCGCGGATAATCTCCGCGATCGCCAGTTCTCCGGCATTCGCCTCCTGCAAGCGCACACCACCAGTGTCGAACGCAATGACCACGTCGCGCTTCATTGCTTTTGCAGCCTGCAGCAACCCTGTGAGTTTGGCGCCATGGACCTCGCCGAAAGCGCCTCCCATGAATCGCCCCTCTTGCGCGGCGACCAGCACGTTCGTGCCATCAATCGCCGCCGAGCCGACGACGATGCCGTCGTCAAATTGTACTGGAAGATCGAAGACCGCGAGATGCGGGCTGATCTCGCGACGCTCGGGGCCTACGAACTCCACAAAGCTATCGCGATCGACGAGCGCTGCAACACGCTCACGCGCGCCTGCCTCGTACCAACTTTTCTGTGTATTGCTCATGCCTCGGGCTCCTCGATCGAGCGAACGCCCTGAGCGAGCCGCAACGAAACAGTGTCAGGCCGAGCGCCGCCATCGTTGATCGCAATGCGCAGTCCCCCGGCAGCGCGGCGCGCGACAAAGTCAGCGGTGACTGCTTCCCACAGGGGCCGAAAGCCATGAGCGGCGGTGTTCACCTCGATGGTGCAGCGACCGGGTGCTCCACCGCGTTCGAGCAATACTTCGAGATTGCCGGAGGCTACGACCCCGACCAGCGCCATCGGACGCGTGCCCGTGGGTGCATTGGGTGCCGCCAGATCGAACGACAGTTTTTCCATGACCGTTCCTCCTACCAGTTGCGAAAGCGGCTCGGCGGCCGATACAGCCCACCCGATGCGAGCATGAGATCTTTGATTGAGCGGGCGGCGAGTATATTGCGGTTGGCATCGAGTGGATCGATGCCAAGATCCTCGGGACGCTGGATCACCTTGCGCTCGCGCAGCCGCTCGACCATCGTCTTGTCGCGCCCACGGCCGACCTCGGTGAAGCCGGCGATGCCCCGGATCGCGTGCTCGCGCTCGTTCTTGTCGCGACACAGCAGAAGGTTGGCGATCCCTTCCTCGGTCACGATATGCGTCGTGTCATCGGCGTAGACCATGATCGGCGCCAGCGGCAGATTCAGTTTCTCGGCAAGTTCGAGAGCGCCTAGCTTCTCAACGAACAACGGGGCGTTTCCCTCCCCGAACGTTTCGCCAATCTGTACAACCAGCTTGCGGCCGCGTCTGAGGGCTGCGTGGGCATTGGGATCTGCCTCGGCACCCGCTTGTAACCATGGCGCACTCGGATGCCGCCTGCCGCGCGCGTCGGATCCCATGTTGGGCGCGCCGCCGAAACCCGCGACACGATCCGCGGTCACGGTCGAGCTGTGTCCGGAGAGATCGATTTGCAGCGTCGAGCCGATGAACATATCGCATGCATAGAGCCCCGCAGTTTGGCTGAAGGCGCGGTTCGACCGCAGCGACCCGTCGGGGCCGGTGAAGAAGATGTCAGATCGGGCGGCGAGGTAATCCTCCATACCGACCTCGGATCCGAAGCAATGGATCTGCTCGACCCACCCTGCCTCGATCGCAGGAATAAGGGTCGGATGCGGGTTCAGCGCCCAGTGCGTACAGATCTTGCCTTTCAGGCCAAGCTTTTCGCCATAGGTCGGCAGCAGAAGCTCTATCGCCGCGGTATTGAAGCCGATGCCGTGGTTGAGCCGGCGAACACCATACGACGCATAGAGGCCCTTGATTGCTATCATCGCGGTGAGGATCTGCGTCTCCGTCATCGCCGCCGGATCGCGCGTGAACAGTGGCTCGACATAGAAGGGTTTCTTGGCATCGACGACGAAATGAATTTGGTCACCGGGAATATCGACACGTGGCAGCGTGTCCACAATCTCGCCAACCTGGGCCACGACCAGGCCACTGCCGAAGCTTGTCGCCTCAACCACGGTCGGCGTGTCCTCGGTGTTGGGACCCGTGTAAAGGTTGCCATGACGATCTGCACTGACCGCCGCGATCAGCGCGACCTGCGGTGTCAGATCTACGAAATAGCGTGCGAACAGCTCTAGATAGGTGTGAACGGCGCCCAGCTCGATCTTGCCGCCGAAAAGCATCTGCGCAATCCGCGCCGATTGCGGCCCCGAATAGGAAAAATCGAGACGCTTTGCGATGCCCTTGTCGAATAGGTCGAGGTGCTCGGGAAGGACCACGCCGGACTGCACCATGTGAAGGTCGTGGACGCGCGTCGGATCCATATCGGCCAGCGCACGTGCAAGCAAATCAGCCTGTTTCTGGTTATCGCCTTCCAAGCAGACCCGATCGCCCGGTCGCAAGACTGCTTCGAAGAAATCGACGAGCCTGCCGGCGTCGATCAGCTTTCCGTCCGCGAATGAGGCACCCGCCGCAATCCGCTCCGCACGCACGCGCTTTCGAGTGTCCCACTGTCTCATAGCACCATCCTCTGTTGGCGGATGCCAGCCGGGCAAGTCTGGAGTATCGAACGGCCAGCGGGCATTCCGGAAGTACCGAAACCTTCAGGCGCGGCGGCGACACGATCAATTGATCACGATAGAAGCCTATAGTGTAAGTGGATCACCTTAGCGCCATCACCGCGCAAAATCGCTCCAATCCCAAGTAACCGTTGGTAGTTGGCTTAATTGCGACCAGGTTTTTGAACCTCCGCGTACGAAGATCATGATAGGCCCCGCGGCATGCGGGCAGATCAGTCCATAGCGGCTTGGCTTTCTTGGACAATGACAAGTTCCTCCTCCTCCGACTCGGAGGCGCGCGGCATCGCTCAAAGTTGATTTCCGCGCTTGAATCACAATTTCATATATGGAATACATAAATCACTAATGGAATATCCGTGCCGGAACATGCTGCGGCGCGGCAATGCCCCGACGCTACGGGACCCCTATGAAGCAACCTCGAGGGCGAGACATGTTTGGAGAGTACGAACTCAAGCCTAATAGCGGCGTCAATCCTCCCTATTCTCCGGCCTATCCCGTTGAATGGGGCTGCACGCTGCGAACCCTCCAGATCATCACGCGCGTAGACCGGTTCAAGCTCAGCACATTGCTAGCGGATACACCGTTCGAGCTGGTCAACGATCGCGTTGCATTTCAGTACATGTTGTCCCCAGGGCACGCGCTGGCGATGCACACGGGTCAGATGTTCGATCTGATGATCACGGTCCCGGTCCGTTACGAAGATCTTTTCACGCATACTCACATCTACATGTATTGCAGCGATCCGATGGGAATCTGCGCCGGGCGGGAGGTCTTCGGTTACACCAAGAAGGATACAAACTACGCATTCGAAGAGGCGCCCGACCACACGATCGTCGGTAAGGTGAAGCGCAGAGGTACGCCACTGGCCGATTTCAGTTTCGTCCCGGATCCGGCAGCCCCGGTCGTCAGCCTGGTTGACGGTCCGGATCAACCCGTCGGCGAAATTCATGTGCGACGACTGCCGCACCCCGAGCGTCTGGCCACGGCCTATGCCGATGTCGTCTACCGCAGAACTCCACTTGAATACTCAGCGCCGCTTGCCGGACGCGCGCAGATGACACTGCACGAATCCTCTTTTGACCCAATCGCCGACCTGAAACCGGAAATACTGGGAGCCCGCTTCATGTATTCGGATGTTTATGGCGGCGGCTTCGACGTGGAGGACAGGAGGCTCATCAAGCGTCTGAACGTGTGAGCTATCCAGCATCATCGATTCAAGTGGCATCAGACCACGTCGAGAGGGAGGAGATCCAATGTCCATTCTGAGAGCAATCGGGGCGCCGATTCTTGTCGCATTATCTGGGCTGCTTGGTTCCGCAGCATCCGCGCAACAGCCACCATTAAAACTTGGCGTGCTGACCGATATGTCGAGCCTGTATGCCGACGTAACGGGTCCTGGGTCCGTGCTGGCGGCAAAGATGGCCGTCGAGGACTTTCTCGCGAAACCGCACCATATGCAGCGATCAATCGAAGTTTTGAGTGGAGATCACCTCAACAAGCCTGACATCGCTTCAAGCATCACACGGGAATGGATTGACCGAGACGGGGTCGATGCCATCGTCGATGCCCCGAACTCGGCTGTAGCACTCGCCGTCAGGAACATCGTGCAGACCAAGAATCGCGCTTTGATCGTCTCGGGGTCATCAACCTCGGATCTAACTGGAAAAGCATGCTCTCCCAATCTGGTTCACTGGACTTACGACACCTACGCGCTCGCAACAGGCGTCGCGCGCGCGGTTGTCAACTCGGGAGGAACATCCTGGTTTACGCTAACAGCAGACTACGCTTTCGGGCAGGCGATGGAGCAGGACATCAAGAAAGCCGTTCAGGGCAGCGGCGGCACCGTGATCGGCGGTGTCCGGACGCCAATCAACTCGCAAGATTTTTCGTCATTCTTACTGCAAGCGCAGGCATCGAAGGCGAAGGTCGTCGGGCTGGTGAACGCGGGTGGCGACACGATCACCTCCATCAAGCAATCCGTTGAATTCGGCATTGGCGCTCGAGGGCAGCGAGTGGTCGCAACGGTTCTCTATCTCAGCGATGTGCATTCATTGGGGCTCAACGTTGCCCAAGGTCTTCAATTCACCGAATCGTTCTACTGGGACCTGAACGAGGATACCCGCGCCTGGAGCAAGCGGTTTGCGGCCCGGAATAGCGGGCGTTATCCGACTGCGCTTCAGGCGGGTGTCTATAGCGGTACACTGCACTATCTGCGTGCCGTCGATGCATCGGATCAATCGGTCGACGGAAAGGCCGTCATCGCCAAGATGAAGGCGCTTCCGACGGATGATCCGTTGTTCGGAAAAGGGAGCGTTCGCGAGGATGGCAGAAAGCTGCACAACATGTATCTTTTCGAGGTGAAGCGGCCGGCGGATTCCGCATATCCGTGGGACTACTACAAGCTCATCAAGACGATCGGTCCGAACGAGGCATGGCGCTCCCTGAGTGAAGGCGGCTGCGACTTCTCCAGATCGTGATGAACGCACAGGGCTCTCAAGCCGTCGCCCTTGTCACCGGCGGCGGCGGCGACATCGGACGGTCCATTGCGCTCAGGCTGGCTCGGGACTGGGCTGTGGTGGCCGTCGTCGATCTCGACGACAAGGCAGGCGCAGAGACGGTGCGACTTGTCAAAGCGAGCGGCGCGAAAGCCATCTATATTCGCGCCGACGTGTCGCATGCTGCTGACGTCCAAGGCTATGTGGAACAGATCGAGCGCACGCTCGGACCAATTGGCGCCTTTTCGAACAATGCCGGAATCGAAGGCGCAGTCGCGCCCATTCACGAATATCCGGAAGATGCGTTCGACCACACGTTTCAGGTCAACGCCAAGGGCGTTTTTCTCGGCATGAAATTCGTTCTCGCCCGAATGATGCTGCGCAGAGCCGGCAGCATCGTCAATACGGCCTCGACTTCAGCGATCCGTGGCCGTGCCGGCCTAGCTGGCTATGTGGCAAGCAAGCACGCCGTTCTCGGCCTGACACGCGTTGCCGCTCTCGACGTTGCCGGCACTGACATTCGTGTCAATGCTGTACTTCCGGGCCCGATCGAGTCCCGCATGCTGCAATCGCTGGATCGTCAGGCGCACGCTCTACCGACGGGATTTGCGCGCGCCGGTGCTACACGGCGCGGAGTGCCGGAGAGCGTGGCCGGTGTTGTATCGTTTCTCCTGTCTGGGGAGGCCGCTCACGTCAACGGCGCCGCCTGGACCGTTGATGCCGGAGTCACAGTGGGCTGACGGCATCAGCGAGCATTGCGGCGTCGAACGACGGCGCGTGCGTTGTTTCTTGAGCAATCGCATTGCAGTTGCTACACAACAGAATGATCGCAAAAGACACCATCCCACGTCCCGGCGCCCCCGCTCTGGAAAAGGGGCTCGATCTTATCGAGGCGCTCGCGGCCGAATCGCGCGGCTTGAGCCAGACGCAGATTGCAGAGCGCGTTGGTCGATCCGTCAGCGAAATCTTTCGGATGCTCGGCGTGCTCGAAGAACGCGGCTACGTTTCGCGAGATGCCATAACGGGTGAGTACACCCTTACCCTCCAGTTGTTCAGGATTGCGGCTCAGTTTCCTCCGACAAAGCGACTGCAGCGCGCAGCCCTCCCAGCCATGGAAATCCTGACATCCCAAACCAGATTATCCTGTCATCTGACGGTACTCAATAATCAGCAATTCATGGTGGTCGCTCAGATGGACCCGGAATGGCAGATGGGCTGGTCAGTGAGGCTCGGCGCCATCTTTCCACTTACTCTGGAGTATGCGTCGGCCAAGGTGTTGACTGCGTTCCAGCTTGAGAACCGCCGCGCTGAGTTGGCGGCGGTGATTGCACGGCATGACCGCTGCCCCGTCAAGAATGTCTTGGCAGAACTGAGCAAAGTCGTCGCGCGCGGTGGTGACTTTCCGAAGGAGGGCCAGGCCCCCCGGCTCCGGGCCTTCAGTTGTCCGGTCTTCGAAACATCCGGCCGCGCAATCGCTGCTCTAACGGTGCCTCTCATGAGGCAGGAGAAAATGCAAGCAGCCGAGGCGACGGAAATTGAAGAGAACCTGCGGACAGCCGCTCGGCAGATATCGGAGAAGGTTGGGGCAGTCGGCACGTAGAAGATGCTCCACATCGATTGCTAACCTTTCGCCTCCTGCTAGATCGGGTAAGTCGCTTGCGGAGCCGGCTGCTAGTTCACCGTTGCGAGGTACAAACTGGACTCGAAATAATCCGTGGCCGGCGTCGCTGTCGTCACGCCGGCTTCCGCCACGAAGAAGTCGCTGACTTGCTGCAGCCATTTTGTAACCGTGCCATCGGCATAAAGCCGTTTCCACTCCCGCGAAGAAAACATCTTCTGCGCCTTCAGCGCCTCTGCGATGTCGATAATCGAGGCCTTCTGGTAGTGCCGCTGCTGGAGAGATTCCGCTGCGGCCTTGGGATTGCGCACCATGTGGTCGTTCGCTGCCGCCCAGCCACGGATGATCCGCTGCAACACATCCCTGTTCGCCGCGTAGTAGTCATTGCGCGCGACCCAGCCGCCGACGACTGCCGACTGCGGATAGAAGGCGGAGGCATCCACCAGCTTGATGGCATCGGGAAGCTTGTCGCGGACGCTCAGGTTAAAGGGCACCCACAGGGCGACGGCAGACACCTCGCCGGCAATGAATGAGCCAACAGCTTGCGACATGCTGCTGTTGACCACCTGAACGTCGGCGAGGCTCAGGCCGTTGGCACGCAAGGCACGGTCGAGAAAGATATGCGCCGTGGTCCTGGTCGTCGTCGCGATGCGCTTGCCGCGGAGGTCGGCGAAGGACTTGACCCCGCGGTCCGGGCGCACCCAGAGCTGCGCGGTAGCGATCTCGATGTCGTTGATCAGAAAGCCGCGGCCGGCGCCGAGCGCGAGATAGTTTGAAATCACTCCGCCGGCCGACAACACGTCCACCTCCCCCCGCGCCATGGCCTCGAACACTTCCGGTCCGGTATTGCACTCGACGAGCTCAAAATCGATACCCTGCTTGTCGAACGAGCCAAGATCGAGGCCAGTGAATATCTGGCCGTCGACGGCGACGACATGGAGATATCCCAGCCGGACGCGTGTTCGCGCTTGCGCAATCGCAGGAGCGGCAAAGACGGCGCCTGCCGCAAGCCCACCGGCCAGCACCTGGCGCCTGTTGAAAGGACGGAGTACGCGCGTCATTGCATCGCTCCGCGAGCAATACGGCGCGGCACTTGCAATTCCACGCGAAGCCGTTCCGCATGGTATTGCGCAACGCCGTCGTCGGGATACTGGGCAAGAAAGTTGGTGACCCCTACGAGGGCCGCGGCTGGCTGATCCTGCCGGATCGCGGCATAGACAATTTCCCAGCGCTGGAAGGCATGCTTCGCAGCTTCATCCGTTTCGCAGCGCAGTTCAAAGACCCGCACGGCTTCCGCAAAACCCTTCGGCTTGATCTCGTCGACACTGCGAAAGGCAAAGCGTCCCTCGACGCGCTCCTTCACGGCCGCGCTGACCAGCACTTGTGTCCCGTAATTCTTGTTGAGCCCTTCCAGGCGGGCGGCGAGGTTAACAGTCGCGCCGAGCGCGGTGTAATTCATGCGATCGGAAGAGCCGACATTGCCGACGACGGCGTCGCCGACATGCAGGCCGAAGCGGGTCCCATAGGCGGGCCATCCAGCCTTACAGAACTGCTCGTTCAGCTCGCTGTTGCGCTTGACGCAGGCAAGCACAGCCTCGCAGGCATGAACAACATGATCGGGATCATCATCAGGCGCATTCCAGAACGCCATCACGGCGTCGCCAATGAATTTGTCGATCGTGCCGTGATGTTTCATGATGACCTCGGACAGCGCCGCGAAATAGCGCGAGGTGAAGATCATGACCTCGGAAGGATCTGCTTTTTCCGTCTTGGCAGTGAAATCGGCGACATCGGTGAAGAGCACGGTGACTTCTCGCCGCGTTCCCCCGAGCTCGATCGACGTTCCGGACTCGATGAGCTGGCGCACGATCGGCTTCGGCACAAAACTGGAGAAGTTTCGTATGACAGTCCGCGTCGCAAAGACCGAGCGGCCGAGCTCGTTGATCTCTTCGATCACGGAATGCAGGCGCGGACGATCCGCGAGCCTGAAATGCTGGATCTCGTCAGTTTGTTGGGCGAGGCTGCGCAGCGACCGCGCGAGCATTGAGCCAAGCCAGATCGCGAGCGGCAGCATGCCGAGCACAAAGCCGAGAGCCAGCGCAAACAAGCCGCGGCGCTCTGAAATGATCTTTGCGAAAAACTCGTCGAGCGGCGCGATCACGGCGAGCTTGATACCGGCATTGCCCGCTGTCTCGATGCCGTGAAAGGCGGCGACATAGGTTCGTCCAGCATCGTCCGTAAAAAACTGCTGAGACGCGCCGCCCTTTCGCCACGCCTCAACCGCTTGCGGGAGGCCGGGCAGCTTGATGGCGCTCATTGGCGGCAGCTCGTTGCCGCGCTCGGGAATTTCGTCCATCAGCCGGTTCATCTCGGGATGGCCAACGATCCGTGCCGAATCATTGAACAAAAATGCAACCCCGGAGTCGCCGAGCCTTTGCTCGTCCAGCATCGCCTCAAGGCGATTGAGCAGGAGATCGGCGGCCACCACGCCGCGCCGGCCCTCCCTCAGCGCTGTACGCAAAGTATAGCCGGGCTGGCCGGTCGCAAAGAACACATACGGCCCGGTCAGCAGTGTTTTCTCGTCCTTGAAGGCCTCGACATACCAAGGCCGCTGACGAGGATCATAGGTCGCGGGGCCCTTGGTTTCGGCAACCTGGATCAGATTATCCGAAAGGAAGATGGTGACAGGCGACGATGATGCGTTGCCGGTGCGCGAAATGATGACCACGCGGAAGGCAGCGTCCTCATCCACATCGAGACTTGCACGAAAAGCCGGCTTGGCGCGGTCGATCACATCCATTTCAAGGAATGAGCCATCTTCATAACCGATATAGAGATTGAAGATCTGCGGGTTATTGCGCAGCATCGAGGCCATCAGGCTGTAGAGCCGCGAATTGTCTTCGATCTCCGCCGATTGGATCGACGGAAGACCGGCGAGAATTTCAAGGCTGTCGCGGACGTTTCGGAATTTTGAATCAATCCGGTCGGCGCCGAGCTGCGCCACCTTGTCGATGAAGGTGCTTGCCGCCGTCCGCGTGATCAGCGAGACACGGCTGAAGCTGAGATAGACCAGCGTCAATCCGACAAACAGCACCACCGCCACGAATAGCGTGACGATGGATGTGCGAAACCCGATACGAAGTGGGCGACGCTGTGCTGGACGCTTGGTGGTCATCTCAGACCTCAAAACGGATTGACGTAGTTCAGGATCGCAATCTGTCTCAGCAACACCCGACGGATGATATGCGTTGCCTTGACATGGTCGGTGAAGATCGCGGCCTCGCCAACACTTCCGGCAGGCAACTGCGCCGCAATCCCGGCGTCATCTAGCTTCACACGGGCGACGAACGGCGCGGACTGCACTTCTTTCGGCATCACGGCAACGCCCGACGTCTGGGTCTGCCCCGTGGCGACGGCCTGCAGGATACTCTCTACCCGCCCCGTGTGGATCCTGCCCGGGAGAAACTTGAACGTCACCTCGACCGGTTGCCCGGTTTGCAGATACCGCGCGTCGTTCTGCGCAATTTCGACGCCGACAATCGTATCCGACGTATCGATGAAGGCCATCACCGGTGACAGAGGGAGATTTGCCACCCGCGCACCTTTGCGCAGCGCGACATTGGTCACATAGCCATCGGCCGGTGCGCGCACGATGGTCTTGTCCAGATTCCACCGCGCGCTGTCACGCTGTGCACTCAGCTGATCGACTTCCGATTGCCGCTGCTCAACATCGAAGCCGCGCCCGGCGTCGCGCTCGAACAGTTGAGTCATCTGGGCCAGGCGCATGTCCGATAGTTTCAGTTGCGCTTCGATCCCCTTGACCTGGGCCTCGTAAGGCACCGGATCGATCCTGAACAGCACATCGCCTGCCTTGAGCGGAGTGTTGGCGGCGACCGGAACATCGATCACCTCGCCGGCGACGTCCGGGACGATGGAGACCGAGTGGCGGACCACCAGCGCAGGCCCCTGCGGCGCACCCCATCCCATCGGGATGAACAGCAACAGGTTCAGGAGCAGGAGAACAATGAAGGGAGAGCATTTCCAGAAGAGACTAAAGCGAACGACGCCGGTTCGCACGAGAACAAACAGCAGAACCAGATAGACCGCCATGATCGCAATCATCATGACTGCTGTTCCCTCTTGCTGGAGGCGGGCACGTCGACATAGGCCCAGATCAAGGCAACCGGCCAGAGCGCGAAGCCGCAGATCAGGGTGACCCAGCCCGCGACGGTCACGGCCTCCGCCTGTGGATGACCGCGGGTTTTCGCGATATGTCCGGGCAGCCACCCGGCGATGCAGAACACGGCAACAATGCAGGCGGCCAGGATGATCAGAACGATCCAGGCGAAGATGTCGAATCCGCTCATAAGCACCACTCTCTACATCGACTGCGGCTCTGGGAATTTCCACTTGCCGCTGAGAATTTCGGCACGCGGTCGATAGAGCCGCACGATGTAATTCCAGCCTTTTGAAATCGGCAGGCAGTTCGGAATCTTGCCATCGCAGCCGCCAAACTGCACCGTGATCGAGCCGTCGGCGGCTTTCTGGCCGGTGATGTTGTTCACCGAATAAGCGTTGTATTGGTTCTTATCGAAATAGCCCTTTTCGTCGTAGACGCTGATTGACCAAAATCCATCGACCGGCACGTTCTTCACCGTCAACTTTCTCGGCGTCGCACTGTCGTTGTTGGGAGGCGTATTCGTAAGATAGGTTGCATCCTTTTCCGGATTTCCGCCCCATGCCATCGCAGAGCCAATCAGACGCCGCACCGGATCGACCTGCCCTTTGACTCCAAACATGCCCTTTGAATCGGGGAGCGTCGCCCCCAAAACGAGCAGCGCATCACGTACTTTCTTCTGGCTGGTTTGATCCCAGTTCGGCACCTCGAACTTGCCGGGGCTCTTCTGGCTCATCTTGATCGCATCTTGTAGGGCATGTACCTGCCCTACGTCCTTGGGATCGTTCGGGTCGACCAGCGTCCGAATAGCGGCCACGACATAACGCGTGCCAATCTTGTCGCGCGTCAGTGTTACCGGACCGGAACGATAGACCACCATCGGTGTATACTGGTCTTCATTGATGATCTGCATCGACATGAAGCGCTTGCCGGCATCCGGCAGAGTGATCGTGACCGGTCCTGCGTCCAGGTCGAAAATTGCACCCGAATATAGCGTGTCGCGATTCATGCGAATGACAGTTTGCCTGTCGATCGGGGTGGGTTCGCGATTGTGAAAGAATTTACCGATGCCGCCGGCGTCTTTGATAACGCCACCGAAGTAGAGGTCGGTTTCCGCGCGAACGAAATTGTCCGCGGTGACGGGGACAGAACCACCCGTAGGCGATTGAGCCTGCGCCGCACTGACTTCAGCACATGCCAGTGCTGAAGCAACGAGAGTGAAGAGGACTTTCATGAATTAATTCCTTTCCTTGTTTAGCTTGCCCGCATCAGCGGCGGCGCTTTCCATTTTCCGCTCAGCGCTTCCGGCTTCGGCCAGTAAAGCCGCATCGCTACCAAAAACGGCCCCTTCGGCGTGGGAAGCCAGTTGGCCTCCTTGTCGGCGCCCGGCGACTCATTTTGGACATAGAGCGTGATGCCGCCATCGGCGTCGCGCTTCAGGTTCGGTAGTATCGGGGAATTGATCAGATAGCGGTTGAGCGGATTGGCATAGAGCAAGCTCGCAGGCAGCTCGTACATGGTGAGCGACCAGAACGCATTGACCGGCGGCAACTGGCCCGGCGCAAAGCGTAATGTGTACCGGTTGCTGCCATCCAACTTCTGTTTTCCGGCATCGACAAAGTAAGCCGGGTACATCGCCTCCTGCTTCGCGTTTCCGTAAATACCAAGCGCAGCCGCACTCATACGAGACATATAGTCGTTGTTCAGGAATGCACGCGTGCCGAAATTATCACCGCTCGTACGCTTGCCGGTGTCAATCTGCGTGGCCTTGTATTCATCAGCGGCTTTGAAGGCATCGGCCATGCCGTCCTCTAACGCCTTGCGCATGTCGGGCGAGAGCGCGCCAGCATCGAACGGCTTTCCCGCACCGACGCCGATCTTGGCGAAGCGCGCCATCAGCGCCGTCTCCGACGGATGCGTCGGGCAGAATTGGAGAATGAAATTCAGCACATTGAAGAATTGCAACGACGTGCGCTCCTGCTCGGCCATCAACGGCTTGACGAAATTGACGGCGGGCGCGGCGGCAGGCGCCGGCGTGCCAAGGAATTGCGATAGCGTCTGAACCTTGTAACCCGCCTGGATCGTCTTCACGTTCTCGATGTCCGCGGGATTGAAGAGTTGGGTGCGGTAGAGCACGAAGGCGAATTCGGTCTCGGACCGGATCACGGCCTTGACGCCCTTCGGTGTCGTGCCCTTCCACTTCGGACCGGCGAGCAGATAGCTGCCCGCGCCATTTCCGGTTGCACGACTGCCGACATAGGCAAAGTCGAACGTGTACATGTCGATGAATTGGAGCGAGTAGTAGCGCCCCTTTTCCATGACCGGCACGGTGAATACCACCGGCTCGGTGCGCAGATCGACGCCGGCATATGAATAAGGCGTATCGGAGTTCGGCGACTGAATCGCCTTGTCGTCCGGCGTGTAGACCCGCGCGTTGTTGAACAACGTGTTCCAGTTCGCCTTGAATTCGGGGCCGCCGCGGTCGACGAAATAGGAGTATTGAATGCGATAGTTGTCTACGAGCGGGAAGCCGTAGATGGTCGCTTCCTTGGCTATGGCTCGGACTTCCTGGGCAGACAGGGTTGCCGCATGAGCGGCGATCGAAATCGGTGATTGTCTGGACATGGCGAACATCAAGGCTGCTGAACCGAGCAACGCTGTTCGCCGCGTCAGCTCGTGCTGCAAAAAGTCCTTATGTAATCCTTCTAAAATTGGCTTCATTGGTCCTTTCCTCCTTAGGGAAAAACCTTCTTCCAGTCCTGCTTCATATCCACGACGGTCCAGCCTTTTGCCTTCGCCTCGTCCCACGCCTTGTCGAGCTGTCCGATCTTCGACGGCCGATCATAGGCATATTCGCGTGCCGCATCGGTGTGGTGAACGATGCCGGCAAAGCGGGGGCCACTTCCCGCCATGGTCCATTGCAGCATCTGATGGTCGCCATCGGAATTGCCGAAGGCGAGGATCGGACGGCGGCCGATCATCATGTTGATGCCGGCAGGTTTGCCCGACCCATCGTCGATGAACTGCACCCTGGCCGTCTTCAGCAGCGATGGCTTGCCCGCGGCGTCGAGCTGATACTTCGTGACCCCGGTTGAACCGACCACCTGCTCGGGCGGAATGCCGTAGGCCTTTTCGGCCCACACCCGCATGAACTCGACGCCGCCGCCGGACACGATGAACGTCTTGAAGCCATTGGCGCGAAGATAGGTCAGCAGTTCGACCATCGGCTGATAGGTCAGCTCGTTATACGGCCGGTTGAAGCGGGGATGTTTTGCCGTCGCCAGCCAGTCCGAGACGGATGTTGCGAAGTCATCCGTGGTCATGCCGCTATGCGCCGCGGCCACCAGCGTCAGCAGGCCCTTCTCGCCCTGCTCTGCCAGTGCATTTCCGTCGCCGGAGAGAAGCGCGCTGAACGGCTGCTGCTGCTTCCATTCGGGATGCTGCGCCGCCATGGCCTTGACGCGGTCAAGCGCAAAGGCGGCCTGGAAATAGATCGGCTGCTCGCACCACAGCGTGCCGTCATTGTCGAATACGACGATGCGTTCGGCGGGTGACACAAAATCTGCACCGCCCTGTGTGGTCACCTTTGCTACGAAATCGGTGATGGACTGTTTGACCGCGCCGTCATTCCAGGATGGCAATGGATCGGACTGAGAAAAGGCTGCCGGAAATGGCAGAAACATGACCGATAGCACAGCGAACATGAAGCGTCGGGTGAACTTCATCGACAACCTCTCAATCCCGAGCTGTATCCCTTCACAGGCGACGCAGTACCAGCCGGCATTGCTACCGGCCGGGATCACGCAAGGCTAGTGCGGCGGCTCAAGGCTCCTTTGCATCTTCTCGATCAGCTGATCGACGCTGAAGCTCGATGGCCGCTGGCTGGGCGGGAACTCTGTGAAGGTGGCGAGAAAAGGCGCCACTATCGATTGGGACGCAATAAATGGGCCGGCTCCGTCCGACATGAAAAAATCGTAGAACGTGTTCGACGTGATGTCCGCGCGCTCATAGGGGTCCGACCGCAGGTCGAAAATTTTCGGAACACGCAGCTTTGTGAAGGGTTCGGCCCAAATTCGCATGGTGCCCGTCGCGCGCTGCTCCTCGAACACGATCTTCCAGTTTTCGTAACGCATGGCGACGAGATCACCGTCGTCGTTGAGGTAGAAGAACTCCTTGCGCGCGCTGCGTGGCTGTTGGCCGGTGAGATAGGGCAACTGGTTGTAGCCGTCGAGATGAACTTTCCAGGTCTTGCTCCCGGTCTGGTAACCTTTGAGCAGCTTGTCCTTAATGTCAGGATCGCCGGCAGCCGCCATGAGGGTTGGTAACCAGTCGAGGCCACTTACGGTGTCATTAGAGACCGAGCCCGGTTGAACTTTACCCGGCCAGCGGATCATGCATGGGACGCGGAACGCGCCTTCCCAGTTGGTATTCTTTTCGCTTCGGAACGGCGTCGTGCCGGCATCCGGCCAGGAATTCTGATGCGGGCCGTTGTCCGTCGTGTAGATCACGATGGTGTCGTTGCCGATACCAAGATCGTCCACTGCTTTGAGAATGGTTCCGATTACCGCATCGTGTTCAATCATGCCGTCGGCATACTCGGTCCGCGCGGTCAGTCCCGGCTTGTCGCGATGAGAGTCCCGCACATGGGTGCGAAAGTGCATGCGCGTAGAGTTGAACCAGCAGAAAAACGGCGTGTTGGCCCGAGTCTGACGCTGGATGAATTCGATGGCTGCCGCCGAGGTCTCGTCGTCGACAGTCTCCATGCGCTTCTTGGTAAGCGGTCCGGTATCCTCGATCGTCTGCTTGCCAACCCTACCCCAGCGCGGCTGCTCGGTCGGATCGTCGCGGTCCGATGCCTTGCAGCGCAGAACGCCACGGGGACCAAGGGCTTCACGGAAGCGGGGGTCGCGCGGGTAAGTACGCGATTCCGGATCCTCCTCCGCGTTGAGATGATAAAGATTACCATAGAACTCATCAAAGCCATGCACTGTGGGCAAAAAGTCGTTACGGTCGCCGAGGTGATTTTTTCCGAACTGGCCGGTGGCGTAGCCGAGCGGCTTGAGTAGCTCGGCAAGCGTCACATCCCTGGCTTGAAGCCCTACCGTCGCGCCGGGGATGCCGACCTTGGAAAGCCCGGTCCGGAGCGTGCACTGTCCGGTAATGAACGACGAACGGCCCGCGGTGCAACTCTGTTCGGCGTAGTAGTCGGTGAACATCATACCTTCTTTGGCGATCCGATCGATGTTCGGGGTCTTGTAACCCATCAGGCCAAACGAATAGGCGCTGAGGTTGGTCTGGCCCACATCATCGCCAAAAATGACGAGGATGTTCGGTTTGCGCCCGGACGGTGTGACGGGCGCTGGCGTAGGTGCTGCCTTTTGCGTCTGAGCCTCTGCGGCCGATGTCATCGCCGCGATTGCCACCAGCGCTGATGAGCCCAGCAGAATATTCCGGCGACTGAGAGCGCTATTGTCAGCCTCGTTGGATGGAGTTTCGACTTGATCTCTGTCTTTCGCACTGCTCGTCATTGCACTCTCCGTTCTTCACACAGAAGTTGAAGGTCATTGCGTAGCGAGTTTCCTTGTCACACAGCGAAATCCGACATGACTGGTGGACGTGTCAACCGGTTCGGCGTGCCTTGCAGCCGGGCGATAGCGGCGGCAATAATTTGGCGCGCACAGATGCGAGCCGCCCTTGAGCACCTTGCGGGGAATTCTGATGTTCGGATGACAGGCGTCGTAGCTCTGATCTTCGCGGCCGCCGCGCGGATTTTCAGGAATGCAGCAGGCCTTTAGCGCGTCAGCTTCGTGCTTCGGTGAATACCAGTCGCTGGTCCATTCCCACACATTGCCGATCATGTCGTGAACGCCGTAACCGTTCGGCGGAAAGGCCGTCACCGGCGACGTGCGCTCAAAGCCATCCTGACCAAGATTCTCCCGCGGGAATTCGCCCTGCCAGGTATTGGCCATATGCGCACCGCCCGGCGTGAACTCGTCGCCCCACGCGAACTCGGCGCTATCGAGGCCGCCACGCGCCGCAAATTCCCATTCGGCTTCGGTCGGCAAATCCTTACCGGCCCATTTTGCGTAAGCGAGCGCATCCGAATACGAAACGTGCACGACAGGGTGATTGTCGTGCACGTTGATATTGGTTTTGGGTCCGTAAGGGTGGCGCCAGTCGGCCCCCTTCATGAAGGACCACCATTCGGCCCAATTGCGCAGATCGACCGGCTGGCGCGGCGGCGTGAACACCAGCGAACCGGCATAAAGCATGTGCGGTAGCGCGCCGGGATAGTCCTTCGGGTCTGGCGGAATTTCGGCGAGAGTCACATGTCCCGTGGCTTTCATGAACTGCTTGAACTGCCGGTTTGTGACAGGCGTTTTGTCGATCCAGAAGCCATCAACGGTCACATGATGACTTGGCGCTTCCTCTGGATAATGGTGATCAGATCCCATGCGGAAGGTGCCACCGGGAATCCACATCATCCCGTCCTTTCGCGGATCGTCTGCTGATTGATCGCTTCGCTCGATGTCAGCTCGCAACATCGTCATGGCATTCCCACTAACCATCGACTATTGGCAAACGTCCGAGAATCCTTGCATCTGACTGGGGTCGCTGTCGTACCAGCAATAGCCGGGCGCTGGCGGTGACCCCGCCCACACGGTCGCTGCTGTTAAGAAACCGATGGCAGCACCTGCCGCGGTCGCGCCACTGGGCCGTCGCCTGTACCACCCGAGGGCGCACCCAGCGACCAGTCCGAACGCCAAGGCGAACCGCTGGTCGGCATACAACAGTACCGCCACGCGGACCAATAATGACTCTGCCTCTGCGCACCACCGCGACCGGGACAATCGCTGACGTGTTGCTAACTTGCAGCCCCCGCAATGCACCATGACCGGGTACGGGTGCATCTGGCACGAGGAGTGGCGCCACAGTGAGAGTTGCAGCATTGCGGCCAAGAAGCCTTGAATCGCCGAAGGTCACGCTATCTGTCCCCTCTTGTTTCAACGCAAAAAATTTTGGCAAAAGAAAACTGTGGTCGCGTCGAGCGATAACGCTGCTCACTTGATGGCAGCGCCGAGCAGACTATGCGCAGGATCTGAAATTGGGATGTGCAGTTTGTGCCAAAGTTCTCGATTGCGCCGTCAGGATTAAGGGAACACTCGTCACGACTCGCAATTTGCGTAAAAGTCAGCGCGATTCTCCACACCGGACGTTTGAGGTTGTTGTCTCGCAAAAATTCCTTTTAGATTGCAAGCGGCCATGCTTTCGGTCGCACGTCGATTCCCTTGGGCGGAGGTAGCGATGCGATACGGTTCTCGCTTCATCGGTGTCGCAGCGACGCTTTTTCTCGGTGTTACGAGCGGGACAGCAGATGCAGCGGAAGGCGGTTTCGGTGTTTATCTACTCGGCGCGCGCGGTCCCGGCGCCGGCTTCACTCCGCCACCCGGCGTCTATTTCCAGGACGACACGTATTTTTACTCCGGAAAGATCGGTGGCGGCCGCTCGCTTCCAACCGGCGGTTTGCTCGTTGCAAATGTAAGTGCCCAAAGCTGGTTCAATCTTCCAACGACATTGTGGGTAACGCCCGCAAAGATTCTGGGTGGCGATCTCGCCTTCTCGGCGACCATTCCGACCTTTGGCGCACCCCGCGTCAATGCCAGCCTGCTGGTGAATTCTCCCCGCTTCGGGCCTATTGGCCTCAACGTAACCGATGACAGGACCAACCTGAGCGACTTCCAGATCGGTTCATTCCTGGGATGGCATTCGGGAAATTTTCACTGGCAACTCGGCGTCAGTGGCATCATTCCCTCCGGTAGCTATGCCTTGGGGCAATTGTCCAATGCGTCGTTGAACCGGCCGGCGGTGGATGTCTTCGGGACGCTGACGTGGCTCGACCCGAAAATCGGTGTTGATCTATCCATGGCCATGGGCGTCACGTTCAACCAGGCTAACACCGCAACGGATTACAAGACTGGCGACGAATTCCACCTCGAATGGGCCGCGTCGAAGTACATCACCAAGGAGTTCACCATCGGTCTCGTTGGCTACTACTATCAGCAATTGACTGCCGATAGCGGCACGGGCGCGAGCCTCGGGGCATTTGAAGGCCGTGTCATCGCACTTGGCGGAACAGTCGGTTACACCTTTGAAGTCGAGAAGCTGCCGATCTCGACGCGTATCAAGGTCTATCGAGAGTTCGATGTGCAAAATCGCATGGAGGGAACCGCAGGCTATTTCACCGTCTCGCTTCCCATCAGCGTCGATTCATCAGTGAAGCCGATGCCGTCAGCGATCAAGGCAAAGTTCTAGGTGAGTCTTTGGTGCCTCACCCTGTTGTTGCCCTATTGAAAGGGACGACACGATGAGTGAGCTTTCGGTGACAACTACCCGCGTGACTGACTTCGAGGGTTTTCGCGAAGCAGTTCACGGCTCCCACGTGGACGTGATGCAACTTGAGCGCGGCAAGCTGCGAGGCTCTCTGACCCACGTGGGAATCGGGAGTTTCTCTCTCAGCGTTGGATCATTCTCAGCCGGAATTCGAACACAGCGGACGTCGAAGGAGCAAAAGCTCATCATCGGAATGCTACTGGGATCCAGCAATCGTGTAACGCACTGGTCGTACGACATGCAGCCCGGCGACGTTCTGGTTATTCCGCCGAGCATCGACCATGACGGCAGGTTTTTTGGCGCCTCCTCCTACGCCGCCATTCGTCTGGATTTGGCGGACGTCACCAGTATCTTCGGCCGTGCAACAGATTTGTCCGATCCCGCGACATGGAGTGTAAAGAACCACTATAAGACCGATCCGCGCCTCGGCGCGATTGCGATTTATAGATTGCGCAAGATCGCCTCGCTCCTCGCAGATTCAACTGACAACTTGCCTGATCAGTCGGCCGATTTCTGGAGACGGTCAATCACGGATGCCATGTTGGCAACTATCCTGCATTCACTGCCGTCTGACAGCGCAAGGCTACACATGTCCGCCGCCGCGCTGGTCCGGAACGTTGAAAACTACATCGATACGGTGGGTACGAGGCCAGTACATATCTCGGAGATCTGCACCGAGTTCGCTGTATCTCGTCGAACCCTTCATCGCGCATTTGATGAGGTTCTGGGTATGGGACCGGTGACGTTCCTGCGCCACAAGCGCTTGTGCGATATTCATTCCATCCTGCGAGAAAGCGATCCGACGCAAACCACAGTGGCCAAAGTCGCAATCGAACATGGATTTATCGAATTGGGGCGTTTCGCCTACTACTACCACACGCTTTTCGGGGAGCATCCGTCGAAGACGCTCGGCGCTCGTCCCTTGCTGACTGCCGCGTGATCCCTTTTCAGCGCGTGGCACGTACGCCGACGACAAGCTCAACCGGCTTTATCGGCTGACCAAGGACGACACGACCACCAACATTTGTGCGTAAGCTAACAGCGATCGCGCGGCGCCAAGAGTTCCGATCCTTTCTTTCTACGGACATCTCTCACCACAACTACCCGTTGATTTAAAAGCTATTCAGAGGACGCGGAACTGCCGGCGAGAGTCGTTTCACCGACCGTTCCTCCGCTTTCTGTCGTCGCGTGTCTCACCACCGATGGAGTTCGTCACGTCACCATCGCGCGATCCATTGGGGCTGGATGTCCCGCCAGGGTTGCTGGCAACGATTCCGGTCGGAGCCGGCGAGCTCGGCGGCGGCTGGAAGAGGTTATCGAAGGAGGACTTCGCAGGGCCGACAGGAGACGGCGACATCGCGTTGGCCGTCGGTGCGGCCGAATTGACCACTCCGATCTGGCCGGCGGCCGGCGCGAGCGAGACGTTGAACGACTTGATCGTGAAAACCGCCCCGACATAGCTTAGCGCATAGTTCGGCGAAACGCCGAGCGAACCTAGCCGAATGGCATAGTCGCCCACCACATCACCCAGCGCGCGCTCCAGCGAGCCGGAGAAGCGGTCGCCGTTGAACAGCGTGCCGCCGGTGAGACGATAGGTCAACGCCGGATCGAGCTCCGCGAACATCTTGCTCTGCGGGTCTGCGGTGACTGTCAGCGGCGCGGTCGTCACGATCCAGGCGCCACTGTTGCGGGCCGAGATCGCATAGTTCGGATTGGTCAGCGTTCCGGCTACATCAAGCAGATAGGGATTGCCCGCGACACCGGTCCGGCCGGTGATGCCGAACGAATTAACGAGCCCGGTCAGAACATCGATCCCCTGACCGTTCTGCAGACCGGTGGCCGACAGGCCGGGATTGAGCGGCGAACTGCCATAGACAGATGTGCCGCCATTAGCCGTGACAACAATGGAGGCTGGCGTGACGGTCCAGCTGCCCGGATTGAACGCGGAGACCTGATAGTTTGGATTGGTCAGTGTGCCGAGCGTAGTGAGCGCATATGGCCCGTGCGCCACTCCGCTGGTCGCTGTAATGCCGAACGAGTTGCGAAGGCCCGCAAGAACATCGATGCCCTCGTTATTCTGCAAGCCGGTGGCCGACAGACCCGGATTGAGCGGCGAGCTGCCATAGACCGATGTGCCGCCATTGGCGGTAACGACGACGGAGGCCGGCGTCACCGTCCAGGAGGCATCGTTGCGCGCCGTCACGCGATAATTCGCGTTGGTCAGTGTTCCCGCCACGCTGAGCGTATACGGACCGCCGGCCACGCCCGTCGTCGGCAGGATGCCAAACGAGTTACTCAGGCCGGTCAGGACATCGACATCCTGGCCGTTCCTCAAACCGCTCGCCGAAAGGCCCGGATTGGCGGGCGACTGGCCATAGACCGAGCTGCCGCCATTTGCCGACACGATGATGTCAGCCGCCGCCACCGACAGCGAACCGCCGACATAGGTGATGGTGTAGTTTCCGAGGCCATTGCCGAGTGCATTGCTGACCGTGATCCCGTAAGGCGCACCGGTCACATTCGCCAATGCATCGGCGCCAAGGCTCGCCAGCGTCACGCCGGTCACACGGTCCGTACCATAAAGCGTGCCGCCGATGCTGAAACCGCTGCTGCCGAGAGCGAGCGTATCGCCATAGGTCTTGGACTGGTCGTTCGCCGTGATGGTCAGCGCCGCCTTGGTGACGTTGCCGATATTGCGACTGTTATTGACGACCAGCGTGTAGTTGCCAGCCGCGCTGCCAGTCAGGCCGCCCGAGCCGAGATTGAAGGAGACGGTCTTGCCGCTTCCGGCATTGGCATTGTCAAAGGTGCCCGAGATCGGCAGATTCGCCACCGACAGCAGGCCGGAATCACCCGCAGCCATATTGCTCAGCGCGAAGTTGCCGGCGCCGAGAATGGCACTGTTAGTGCCGTCATACTGCTTCTCCACCGTGCCGGTGAGCGACAGCGTCACATTGCGTTTGGCGATGCTGTAGTCGGTCCCGACAAAGGTCACGGCATAGTTCGACGACGCGCTGAGCGAGCCGCGATTGATGGCATAATTGCCAGCATTCTCGCCCGCGGCGCGGCCGAGCGAGCCGGTCAGGCTATCGCCATTCACCAGCGATCCACCGGTCACTTGCCAGGTAAGTGCCGTGCCGGCGTCGCCATAGATCTTGCCCTGCCCGGCATCGGCCGCCACCGTGATCGCACGCTGCGTCACCGTCAGTTGCCCGCTCGGCAGGTTGATGATGCGATAGCGCGCGCCATCGTTACTGACAGGCTGAAGCTGGGTCGATGTGACCTGCACATATGGCGTCAGATGTAGCCAGGCGACGCCGTCGCCGATTGTCACGCCCATCGGAACCAGCGAGAAAGTGCCGGTGCCGGTGAGAACGATTGCGCCATTCCCGTTGACCGTCGCGGTCACGCCATTCTGCCCAGTGAACTGATTGATCCGATCCGTGATCTGCTGAGCCGTCGAATTCCGATCCCAGATAATGTCGGACCCACCATTGATCCGCATGCCCACATACTGCTGGTACACGCCAACAGAACCAGGAGCACCACTGCCAACGGCCTGCGGCGGCAACACGGTCAACCCTGCCGACACGGCATAGGTGCCGACGCCGGAGGACTGATTGGCGGTCGTGTTCAGGGTGATCGGGATCGCATTCGGCGTATCGTAATTCTTGAGGCCGTAGATCATCGCCGCCAGCGTCGTATTGGCGTCGCCATACATGCGCGTCGCATTCGACGTCTCGACGACGGCGACGTGATTGGCCCAGTAGAATTCCGGATAGCGCGCAACGCCGTCAGACTGGCTCGCGCTGTTCGACGGAATCCAGACATTGCGATAGTCCCATCCGGCATAGACGGTGCGGAACGTATTGAGATCCTGCATCTGCGCCGTGGTGAGGCCGGTGCCGACGAAGGTCTGGCCACGATTGGGAGCGAGCCAGGACGGATCCGAGATGCTGGAATCGTAATAGGTATTCGTGACCGTTCCCGTCCGCCCGTTATCGCTGACATTGCGCCCGACGACAGAACCGACGAAGTGAACCCCATAGTTCCAGGCCCGATCGAGCCGTCCGGTCGTATAGGAATTGATAATGGTGCCGACGCCGTCATTGGTCGCGTTGGTGCCGACGAGACCGCCGAATGTGCCGTTGCCGCGCACCAGTCCGGTCGCATAGGAATTGATGATCCGTCCGGCACCGCCGTTTTCGTTCACGTTGACGCCGGCGAGGCCGCCGGCCTGGCCGACGAAGGTGACATAGTCGGCCTGCTGGCCGACCGCCTCGACCGCCACCGTGCTGTAGGACTCTTCGATCGTGCCGCGATTGTAGCCGACCAGACCGCCGGCGGCCCAGTTCGAGTAAACCCCGCTCGCGTCATCGCTGCGCGACGCCCATGAACGGAAGATCGTGCCATCGCTCAGGCCCGCGATCGAGCCGGCCGATCCCCAGTCGGCGATGATCCTGCTGTCGACGACGCCGAGATTCTTCACCACGCTGCCGGATGCCAGATAGGCAAACACGCCCGCATGATTGCCGTCGGTCATATTCACGAAGAGGTTTCTGATCGCGTGACCCTGGCCGTCCAATGTTCCGGTGAACGAGGATGCCGTTTTCGCGTAGTCGGCGTACTGTCCCGACTGCGAATATCCTGTCTCGCCCAGCGTATAAACGGTCGTGTAGACCTCGCGCACCCCATTGTTCCAGACCTCATACGAATCGGACGGTCGATTCTCGCCAAATTGCAGGCGCATGAAGTACTTCGTCGTGTAACCGCTATAGCTGATCGGCGAGATCGGCGAGAAGGCGTTGCCCTTCCACATCCCGGTGGACAATTCTGCCGACGCGTTGATGTCGCGCGCAAGCTTGTAACTGGCAGCACCGTTCATATTCACCAGTTGCAACTGGTGCAGGTTCTGGATGTTGGTCGAATATTCGGCCTTCAGGAATGGACGCGTATAGCCATCCACCATGTACCAGTGGTCATGGAAGTTGCCTTCCTGATAGCCGTTCAGATAGTTCGGATCGTTGAAGGAGCTGTAGGAGCTGAGCGAATACGGACTATTGCCGGAATTGGTATTCAGCGCTGAAACATACTGGATCTGCTCCGATGTCCAGCCACCCGGCATGTCGTGATAGGAGCGACCGAAGGCGCGGCTGGTGCCGGACGTGGCCTGATCCCAGTAAACGTGCCAGATGCGTGCTGACTGGCTGTGCTGGGAATTGAAGCTTTCCATCGTGTCCCAGTCGCGGAACTGGTTGCGCCCGACGATGCCACCCACATTGGTGCCGGACACCGCGCCCGCGAAATACGAATCTTGAAGCGACGCGAAGCCCATCACGCTCCATTGATTTTCGCCAACAAGACCGCCGGTCCAGCTCGTGCCGTTCACGCTGGCAAGCGAATAAGTCCAGCGGACCATGGCGCCTTCGCCATTGATGCCGGCAATGCCACCTGCCGTCGCGCCGGTGACCGAGCCGGCCGAATAAGAATCCTGGATGGTACCGTAATTGTAGCCGGCGATGCCGCCGACAACATAGCCGCGGATGGCACCGGTCGAATAGGAGCCGCCATTGATGATGCCATTATTGCGTGCCACCAGACCGCCCGCGCCCAGCGAACTGGCGATGTTGGTCACGCTCGCCGTCGAATAAACATTCGTCAGCGTGCCATTGTTCTCTGCGGCGATCGAACCGACATAGCTGGCATTGCCACTGAACGAACCGCCGATGATACCGACATTCCGGATCGTGCCATTGTTCTGGTAGAACACGCCGACATCGCCGCCGCCGACCTGCCCTTCGCCGCGGCGTTGGTACATGTTCAGGATCGCATAGCCGCGGCCATCGAGCGTACCGGTGAAGCCCTGATAGGGGCGACCATCTCCAAACGCACCGATCGGATCGAAGCCGCGGCAGATGCCGCTCAGACAGGTCCAGGTCGACGTCACGCTGGCATCGATGTCCCGGCCCAGCGCGTAGGTACCGCCGAGATTGGATTCGACCCCCTTCAATTGGTAGACATCATTGACCAGCATATAGGCCGACACGCTCGCGCCGTAGCCGCCGAGCGTGATGCTGGAATAATTGATCGTATTGGCGTAACTGCCGGTCGCCGCATAGGGATTGTAAAAGATTTCGACGGGCGTGGCCGTATTCACCCGCGCATTGGACGCGAAGTTGACGAGGCCGTTGTCGGAGCGGAGCGTCACCGAAGTCAGCGCGCTGTTGAAGTTGGAAATGTGATCGTTGATCTGGATATTTCCGGCCGACCGCAGATTGATCGTGCCGAACGAGCCCAGCGAGTTGGTGGTGATCGCACCACCCGACGTGATCGATATATTGCCGCCAACGATCCCACCGTTTCTGCCGGCGGTGACGTCGCTGGCCGCGACGATCGATAACGACGTCGATGGCGACGTTCCGTTCGCGAAAATTCTGCTTTCGTAGGTGAGCGAGCCGCCGATCACGAGCGACACATCGCGCCCATAAATATCGCCGGTGATGAGATTACCGTTATTGGTGAAAGCCAGCGACCCCGGGCTGTACGGCTGGGGCGTATCGCTTTCCCAGTCCACGCTCGATGTATCGGTCGACAACCGGCCGACAACATTGCCGGCGCTGGTCAGCGACACCGAGGTGAAGGTGAGCGGTAGCAGGAGGTTCGACACCATGATTGGCGCGGTCTGCGTGACGCTGCCGGGCGCCGTCAGCCACAGCGTCCCGTTGCTGCCGGAGATCGTGCCGTTGATCTGGATGTCGTGATAGGCGTTCAGACGCAGCGTGTTGGCTGATGTCCAGGAGATCGGCGCGTTGATGATGATATCGCCGGCGCCCTGGGACTGGTTGCCCGGGCCGCTGGCGGACGACGCCGTGGTGATCAGCGTGACATTGGCCGAGCCGAGATTCGCGCCGATGGTCGCCGCCGCCGCGGAATCGATGGTGAGCGTGACCGGATCGAGCAGCCAGTCGCCGGTGCGTCCCTTCGGCGCTGACGCATCGACGCGAATGCCGGCGAAATCAAGCTCCTTGCCCGAGGTCTCAATGAGGCCGCCGTCGCCGCCATTGACACCACCGCGCGCCGACAGCGTGCCGCGCACGCTGGTGAGACCGTCCGACCACAGCACGATCTTGCCGCCTTTGCCGCTGTCCAGCGCGTCAGCGCGGATCACCGTCGCCGAATCCGCCGCAACCTTCACGGCATGCTGAAAGTCGCCGCGACCATAGGCATCGCCACCGATGCGAACGCTGCCGCCGCCGGCCGCACCCGACGCATCAATGCGTGCGCCGGCCAATGCGATCTCAGCACCGCTGATGTCGATCTGGCCACCCTTCTTGTTGTCGGCAGCCACCTGACTGCGCGACTTGCCGGTCGCCGTGACACGGCCGGACACGTTGACGCGGCCACCCTCGCCGCCACCGAGTACAATGCGCCCGGCGCGGGTGCCGACCGAATTGGCGCGGATCGTCCCCGGGACGTTCACCGCATCGCGCAGGATGTTGTTCGCCGTGGCGGCGCTGAGGAACACCTGTCCGCCATCGGCACGGATCTTTCCGCTATTGGTCACCAGCGCCTTGCCGGTACCATCGACCAGATTGCCAAGCTGGTTGGACGGTACGGCGACCGACAGGAAGCCGTCGCCGGACAGATCGAGCGTAATCATCTCGCCGGAGCCGAGACCGACCTTGCCGAGCCGCGCCGAAATCACGCCGTCATTGGCGACACGCCCGCCGAGCAATGCCGCGAAGCCGCCATCGGACACATTGATGCGGCCGGCATTGGTGACGACAGCCGAGGAGCCGTTGCCGGTGAACTTGTATTTGCCCGACAGGAAGTCCTCGTTCCGGATATCCAGGGTCGAGGCCGCAAAGGAGCCGGCATTGACGACGCCCGTATTGGTGATCCCAATGCCGTTCGGATTGACCAGCAGCACGGTGCCGGGCGCGTTGATCGTGCCTGCGATACTGGAAGGCGTATTGCCCGTGACACGGTTAAGAGTGGCAGCCGCCGCGCTCGGCTGGTTAAAGTTGACGGTGCCGCCGGCGCCGATCGAGAACGAATTCCAGTTGATGATGGCGCTGTTCGAGGACTGGTTGACATTCAGCGTTCCGTTCGACGGCGCGGCGATGCTCGCGGCGCCGTGTGTCACGGTGCCGCCGCCTGGCAGCGTCTGCGCCAGTGCAATGCTGCCACTGAACACCACGCAGCCGAACACCAGCGGTGCGAAAGCCGCTCTCACGCTGCCGCGGATCGGCGTCACGTCATATGTCTGTGTCATGCCCAGCTCCTGTCACCTACACGGGCACCGTTGACCGGCGCTCCCGAGGTCGTCTTGTCTGCCCTGTTCAGAATTTGCCGCGCTCGATCCGCGCAATGTCGGGATCATCGCGTTCGGCGATGTAATTGATGATCAGCTTTGGCGGTCCCTTCGGGTCCGGCGACGTGGTCTGATTGCCTTCGCGCTGCATCTGGTATTTGACACCATCGGCGATTAGCCGGACCGCCCCCTTTTTCTCGTCCTCGCCGGCGAACAGCACAATCGCATTATCGCCGACGGGAATGCCGGAGCGGAGCGTGTCCTTCTTCCAGACAAAGCCTGCAAGATAGCGCTCAAGGCGCGTGCCGGCGGTGATCATCGCATTGGGATCGACCGGCGGCGTGGAGGCGACCTCGCCCCAGACGACATTGACCTGAATGAGTTTCTTCGACTTGTTGCCGAAGATGTAGGCGACCCGCGCAGCACCCGGACCAGGATCGAGCGACGGCACAGCGACGGTCAGGACATTCGTACCCTCGATGCTGTTCACGCTGCTCGCGATGTCGGCCGCTTTGACATTGAATGCCTTCGTCACGACGGCGCGCACCTCCGCCTCCGTCATGCCGAAACGGGCGTCGCGGAACCCCGTAACCTCATACTTCGGCGCTTCCTGCTGCGCTCGAACCGGCAAGACATCGGTCACGCCCGCGACAATCGCGGCGACGAGGATCAACCGTGCCATCACGCGCTTGAGCACATGCGACGCGGAATCACGACGAATGGAAGTGCCGAAACGATCTTTCACCTGCTCAACTCCTAAGCGATCAATTGCATCGGTTTGAGCGCAGAATCGCTCCGGGTTGCGCGCACGCAGCCGATGCCCATGATACCAGCGTCTTATTAGGGGCTGGATGCAATCAGTTTCGAACACCGTGTGAACGCTCGTTCACATCGGCACTCAACGACCGTTATGGTTGATGCACGCTCAAACTATCCATGCATATATGCGCCGCGTCACTGCGGCCTGACGGTGCCGGTCGTTGGATTGCGCATGATCGGCGGACGCACGCGCACTGCACGTGGGAAGTTCTGGGGCTGTTTTGATGTGTATTCGTTCGACAAGGAAATCCTTGGCATTGATCGCAATCGCCTTGGGATGGTCATGCAGTGGCGTGCTCGCTCAATCCCCCGCGCCCGCGCCAAGCCTCGTACAACCGCCCACGATTGCTACGCCGCCCGCATCGACGCGTATCACCTTGCCGCAGATCGCCGCCGGCTCAACCGTGCCGGATGCCGCCAAAAAGCTGACATTTATCCTGACCGGAATCGACATCGAAGGCGAATTTGACGAGATCGCCATCGCGAGGAAGGAAGCTGCGGCGGCGTTGCTGGGAAAGTCCGTTACGGTCGCAGATCTGTTCGGCCTTGCCGACAAGCTGCAGCAAGCCTATGTGCGCGTAGGCTACCCGCTCGTGCGTATCGTCATCCTGCCCCAGGAGCTTGACCGGCGCGCACGTGTAAAGCTTCGCGTCATTGACGGCTATGTCGAGAAATTCGATACTAGCACGCTGCCCGGAACATCGGCTGCTCGCGTTGCAGCCGTGCTGGCGCCATTGCTCAACAAGCGACGCCTCACACAAAACGAACTTGAACGGCAATTGCTGATCGCGGGCGACACACCAGGTCTCGTTCTCAATGCCACTTTTGCCGCCGGCTCGGCCGTTGGAGGCTCCGTTCTGGTGCTCAGCGGCCGGTACAGGCCAGTCTCGGCGAGCCTCTATCTCGACAATGGCATGCCCAAATCCTTCGGCGAGTGGCAGGCGGCAACGTATTTCTCGCTCAACAATCTGACGGGATTTGGCGAACAGCTCTCGATCTCCATCGCCGGCCTGCCCGACAATGATTTTGTGACGCCCTATCCGACGCGCCGCTATCTCGGTGCAAACCTCGCCGTCCCGCTCGGCATCGACGGCTGGCGGTTCGAACTCGGTGTTACCGATGGTCGCACGACCCCGCGAGTCGATGCGATATTCGCTTCACAGGGGATTTTCCGGCAGGGTCGCGCAAAACTCGCCTACGATATCGTCAAACGCCGCGACGCCGAACTGAGCTTCAATGCGCGCTTCGATCTCACGGAAGAACAGGTCAGCACGCTGATCACGACGCCGGCCACACCGCTATCGCTTGACCGGACACGCGTGCCACGCGTCGGCCTCGATGGCATACTGCGACTACGCGAAAGTGGAACCACCCTCACCTACACGGCAACTTATTCTCACGGCATCAACGCGCTTGGAGCCCGCTCCATAGCCGATGCGACGCCGTTGCTCCCACTCTCGCGGCAAGGCGCCGACGCAGAATTCAGCAAGCTCGACGGTCGCATCGATGTCATGCAAACGCTTCCCGAAAACCTGTTTCTCTCGGCAGGACTTGCAGGCCAGACATCGTTCGGTCGCCCGATGCTCACGTCCGAGCAGTTTCCGATCATTGGCGCCAACATGCTGTCCGGCTTTGCCGCCGGCACGCTCGCCGGCGATACCGGCTGGGTGGGACGCGGAGAATTCGGCTGGAGCACCCAGCTTCCGTTCCTCGCCGAACCGCATGCAATCGTGCCTTACGTCTTTGCAGCGACCGGCGAGCGCCGCTATGAAATGCCCACCGTATTGGAAATCCCGGTTATCCGCGCGAACAACTATGGCGGCGGTATGCGCTTTCAGCTCGCACCGCAGGCGCCCGACGCCCCGTCGCTATCCGGCTTCGTGGAGCTCAGCGAACGACGTGCCAATGCTTCCAGCCTCGACGGCTGGATGGTGTTCGCAGGTGGCTCACTCCGCTACTAGATTCCGAAACGGCAACAACGAACAGATCACTTGCTTTCGGTCAGACGCCATTCCATTGATACGGCAGGAGCACAAGATGTCGGCGCCGGCCACTTCATTTAACCGAGACTCGCAGCGCCGCGACCGGCTCTTGATCGTCGAGGACGACCCCGTGACGCGGGCCATGCTGGCCGGCTACTTCACCGATCACAACTTTGACGTCGCCGAAGCGGCAAATTGCGCTGAGTGCCGTCAGAAGATCAGAAAGAATGGCGCTGAGCTCGTTTTCATCGACGTTCAGCTTCCGGACGGCGACGGGTTCGAACTCGCGAGAGAAATCCAGAGCGTGAGCCAGGCTGGCATCATATTCGTCACACGCCGCGATACCGAAGTTGATCGGATCCTTGGCCTCGAGGTGGCTGGCGATCACTACGTCACAAAGCCGATTAACCTGCGCGATCTGCTCGCGCGCGCGCGCTCAGTCCTCAGACGACGCGCGATCGAGCGTGATGCTGCGATCGCCGGCACCACGATTGTATTCGGGCGCTGGATCATCGATCTCGTGCGACGCGAACTGGCCACGCTCGGCGGCGAGTTGGTGCATCTCACGCGCGCCGAATTCGATCTGCTCGCAGCGTTGGTCGGTGCCGACGGCAGGCCGCTCAGCCGGGAGTATCTGATCGAAGTCGTCAGCAATCGGCAGACCGATGTCGATATACGGACCGTTGACGCCCTCGTTGCCAGGCTCCGACGCAAACTCGCCAGCGGCAGCAACCAGCCCCTGATCACGACCGTGACGGGGATAGGTTACAAACTCACGACCGAATCAAAGCGCTAGGCTCGTTCGGGCTCTCGCAACCGTTCGTTAAGCGCAGCGATGGATTCGCGGCAGGTTGCCTCCAACCGCACGGCAGCAACTTGAAGCGCATCTGTCGGCAATCGCGCCCCATCGGCCTCGATCCCATTGCATTGGAAGAACAGGCGTTCCAGACCGAGCGCACTGGCCGCACTGCCGATCCGATGCGCCAGGCGTTGCATTTGATGCCGATCGCCCATCTTGGCCGCTTCCACCATGCTCCGCGTCAATGGCAGGCAGGTGTCAAGGAAGATGGTGCGCAGACCACGCAACCGGGGCACCCCTAACAATTCTTCCTGATCGTTAAAGAAGTCGTCATCGATGAGAGAACCGCCAGCAGCGAGCTCGGGCGCACCAATTGGAATGACCCGCTGATCGTCGACACCCACCTGCAAGGCTGATTGCAGCGCTTGTAGCGTGATCGGCTTGCTGACGCGCGTGTGGATGCCATTGGCAGTGAGCCGCCCTTGTGTACGATCTGATAAGTCGGCTGTCAGTGCGATTATTCGTGGCGATCGATCGAGCTGCAGTTTCCGGATCAGCCTGGCCGTGGCAATGCCATCCATCTCCGGCATATGCACATCCATGAGTACGACGTCGAAGGCGTCCGAGCGAATAAGCTCCAGGGCCATAGCGCCACTCGATGCCACGACAGGCTCGTGACCGAGACGAACCAGGAGGGCATACCCCACTTCGCGATTGACCGGATCGTCATCGACGAGCAGCACGGACAGCTTCGTTACCGGAGGTCTTGCCTCGACAACAGCCGGCAACGGTTGCGCCCGATCGAGGGGAATGGACAGGGTAAATGTGCTTCCCTTGCCGAGTTCACTGCGGACCGAGAGATCACCGGCCATCAGCCGCGCCAGCCGACGGGAAATGGCGAGACCAAGCCCCGTACCGCCGAACCGACGCTCGATATCGCTGTCGGCCTGCACGAAGTCTTCGAAGATGCGCTCCTGAATGTCCGGCGCGATTCCGATACCCGTATCCGTGACGGACAAATGGAGCATGCCGGGAGCATCCGGCGTATCGAATGCGAGATCGACCTGGATGCCACCCCGCGCGGTGAATTTGACGGCATTGCCGAGTAAATTGAGCACCAGCCGATTGAGCTTGATCGGGTCGCCGGCGACATCTGCGGCCACATCGCCGCGCATCGACAGGCCCAGCGTCAATCCCTTCGCCTCCGCCTCCTGCCTCAACAGATCCAGGTCTGCTTCGATCAGCTGATCCAGGCGAAAATTGCGAAATTCGAGCTTGTCGGCACCCGCTTCGAGGCGGGCGTAGTCGAGAATCGATTCGATCAGTGCGAGCAATGTATCGCCCGAGACCTTGGCGGCCGTAAGCAACCGGATCTGACGCTCGTCCAGGCGGCTGTTATCGAGCAGTTGCAGCACGCCCATCACGCCGTTGAGTGGGGTCCGCAGTTCATGACTGACGACCGCGAGGAAGCGCGACTTGGTTTCATTGGCCAGTTCGGCCGCCTGTCGCGCATGATGCGCTTCTGCCCGTTCCTCGATCGCTTGATCGCGCGCCTGGGCGAGCTCGGTCGTCCGCGCCACCACCCGTCCTTCGAGGGTCAGATATGACTCCCGCAAGCGCTCTGCCATCCGGTTGAACTGCTCGCCCAAAGTCTGTAGCTCATCCCCCGTCCGAATGACGAGTCTCTGATCGAGATCGCCACCTCCGATACGTTCCGCGCCTTCCGTCAGCGCGCGGATGGGATCAGCCATACGGCGGCTGAGCAACAGCGCCGCGAGAAACGCACAGAACAGTGAGACAAGCAGCAGCAGGGCCGAATTGAACATCGACGCATAAAGCGACGCATAGGCTTCGTGAGTTGGCAGCTCAACGAACACCTTCCAGCCGATCGGCGCGATGGATGTGTGAACTGAAAGAACGCGTTTCCCCGCCAGATCGGTAACGACGGAATCCGCATCGCTGCCTGCGCTTCCCGCGAGCGCGGACGCAACCTGTGGAAGCCCCGACAGATCGGTGTTCTTAAGCACGAGACGGAGATCGGGATGGGCAATCAGACGCCCCCTCGTATCGACGACGAAGGCATTCCCCTCATTGCCGACCTTGATCTGCGAGACGAGATCCCACATGAAGCGCAGATTGACATCGGCGATGATCACGCCGCCATCCGCGCCGCGCACGGAAACCGTGATATAGGGCTCGGTCTCGCGGAAGAAGAAGATTGGCCCATAATAGATGCCGCGCGCTTTCGCATCGACGAATGCGGGGGACCGCGAAAGATCCGTATTGCTGCGGACCATGTCACGCACATAGCGCGACACGCGCAATTGCTCGCGACCTTGCGGATCGAGCTGGGCGATTTCGGAGATTGCCGGTGTCAGGCGCAGCAGGCGGATGCCGGTGATGCGCATTTCCTCCGGCGGAAGCAGCTGCAGCGAGAGCTGGGACAACCAGACGAGCTGCCGCTCGATCTCCTTGAGGAACTGATCGATCTTGTCCGCCGCGGCACCGGCCTGCTCGCGCTGCACAGCGATCAGCAGACGTTGCTGCTCGCGATAGGAGAATATCGCATCGATCACATTGTTGGCGATCAGCGCCGCCGAAACGACCACCAGAAAGGAGACGAGATACTTGCGGAACAAACCGCCGCGGACCGGCGGTCGTGCATCGCGATCGGCGCCGATCGCACTCATTCGATGATCTTGTCCGCGCGGGCCAGCAACACCGGCGGCACTGTCAGGTTCAGTGACTTCGCGGTCTTGAGATTGATGATCAGCTGATAGGTGCGCGGCGATCGCACCGGCAGCTCCGCGGGCTTGGCGCCGCGCAAGATCAGGTCGATATATTCGACCATAGCCTCCACCAGCTCCGAGCGCTCCGACGCCGCCGATTCATACTTGAACCCGTAGGAGACGAGGCCACCTTCGGTCATGAAGAAATGATAGGAATAGACTGCCGGGACCGCGTTTTCCGCTACAGCGGATACGATCGCCTTGCGGTTGAGGACAGTGAACGCATCCGGCGTCACGACAAGTCCGCCGGCAGGCGCCCCCCCGAGCCGGGCAATCTGTGCAGATATGTTGTCCGAATCCGAAATCGGAAGCGGGATGATGTCAACGCCGAAAGATGACGCCATCTCCCTCAACGGATCGAGATAGTAGTCGCCATTACGCGGCGCGGAGAGCGGATTGAAGATCACACCGACGCGCTTGACGCGAGGTGCAAGCTCCAAAAGGATCTCCAGCCATTTGCTGCCCATCGATGGATGGCTGGTCGTGAAGCCCGTGGCATTTCCCCCCGGGCGCACCAGGCTCTGCACAAATCCGCTGCTGACCGGATCCGCGGCCGTCGAGAAGACGAGCGGAATGGTCTGGGTCTCGCTCAAAATGGCCTGCGCATCGAGCACACCACCCGTGACGATGAGATCCGGCGTCCCCGCCACAATCTGCTTGGCCATCGCCTTTCGTTGGACCGGATCGTTCAGACACGACAGCGCTTCATACTCGATCACACGCCCATCGACCCATCCAAGCTCGCCAAGTCGGGCCTTCATCGCTGCCAGCCGCGCAACGGTCATAGGCTCATTATATGCGGTACTCAGCAGGAATGAGACGCGCCGCCGCTCGGGCGCCACCTGCGCGACAGCCAGGCGCGGCAGGGCCAGGATCGCAGCGAACGCCAGAATACTTCGTCGATCGAGCGCCATAGTCTTTCCCATGAGGAATTTCCCAGCACAACAGCGAGACGTTGTACCGCGGGGCGGACATCCCACTACTCGCTTTTATCAAATATCCGAAATGGACGGTCAGAGCGAGAATGATCAAAGGAGGTCGGGTTCGCTCGCCGCCGAGCTCTTGGCAGGGGTGCCCCCCCTGCGTGCTAGTGCAATAAAAGGACTTTATCCTCAGCCCCCCCCCAGTCGCAGGGTGCGCCTCGCCGAGTTCGACCTCCCGTCGGGCGGCGACGTACAGCGCCTTGCGATCGGTCGCATCGCTATGGCGACCGAGGGCTGCATTGAGCGATTGGGACGAAATATCGAATGCGACTGTATCAACAGCGTTCGTTTGGGCTATACAAAGACTGGTCGCAGCGATCAGACGCACGATGGGACTATCGACGCAGCATCGCCGACGCCGTCGAGGATTTCTGCAATGTCGCGGTGACGGGGTCGGCGTCTCCAGCTAAGGCCGGACCGTCGTGATCCCGACGATCTTGTCTTCGTTCATAGCGACTCTGCTCTGTTAACGCTCGGCCGCTCCGGTTGCCACAGCCAGTGTATCCGCGTCCTAGGACCCTTGCCGACGGATCTCGCTTGCGTAAATTATGCGGGCTCGATCTTGAACAGGCAATGATCGTGCTTGCCTTCTGCTTCGCAATAGACTTCCTGCGCGCGAAGGTTCAGTTTGCGACCAGCACTTGCGGCGACATATTCGAGTGAGCCTTCGAGCCAGGATGCGAACATGTAGCACACCTTGCGGCCGCTATTGCGACGCTCGTCATCGACCATCGCCGAATTGCCCAGACGTACCGTCGCTGTCCCCTCATCCGGAGATACGTCGAGCACGTCGAACTGTCCCCATCCGCGCTGCGTGATGCGGCGCATATAGTGACGGAACACATCGACGCCAGACATGCCGTGGAATTCGGCTTCCTTCTCGCACCAGTAATAGGCCGAGCGATGACCGGCCGGCCGCAGAATGCGCTCCAGTTCCTCAGCACCCACTGCCGCCTCGATGGCGAAGTGATTGTTCATATAAAAATGCTGCGGCACCAGAATCATATTGGTCGCATCGACCGACCAGCGCCCGGTCTGGTCATCGACATTGATGTCAACCTGCGGCTTCCCCATCTCAGGCCCCCCAGACGGTCTTCAGGAGATCGACCCAGTTCTTGCCAATGACGGCCTCGATGCGCGATGCTTTCCAGCCGCGCTTTTCCATGGCGGCGGTGAGGTTCGGCCACTCGCCGATGGTCTTGATACCTTCGGGATTGATGACGTCACCGAAATTTGTGAGACGGCGGCCATAGCCTTTGTCATGGGTGATCCAGTCGAAGAATTCCTGGCCATAGCCCTGGGTGAAGTCCGTGCCAATGCCGACGCTGTTCTCGCCGCAGATATCGATGACATATTCGATCGCTTCGACATAATCGTCCACCGTCGATGCCGGACCGCGCTTCAGGAAAGGCGGGAACATGGTGACGCCGACAAAGCCGCCGCGATCGACGATGAAGCGCAGCTGCTCGTCGGACTTGTTGCGCGGGTGCTCCTTCATGCCGGCCGGCAGGCAGTGCGAATAGGCAACCGGCTGCTTGGAGGCGAGGATGACGTCTTCGCTGGTCTTCGATCCGACATGCGACAGGTCGCAGAGGATGCCAAGGCGGTTCATCTCGGCAACGACCTCGCGACCGAAGTCAGACAAGCCACCGTCCTTCGACTCGTAACAGCCGGTGCCAACCAGGTTCTGCGTGTTATAGGCCATCTGAATGATGCCGACGCCGAGCTCCTTGAACAGACCGAGATAGCCGATCTGGTCTTCGATACCGGTGACGTTCTGCCAGCCCAGGATGATGCCGGTCTTGCCTTCTTCCTTGGCCTTGAGGATGTCAGCGGTGGTGTAGACCTGCTTGAGGATGTCGCTGTTCTCGGCGAACCAGCGCTTCCACTTCACCACGTTGCGCATGGTGGCTTCGAAACCCTCCCAGACGCAACAGGTGCAGTTCGCAGCGGTCAGCCCGCCCTTGCGCATGTCCTCGAAGACCGGACGCCCGAAGTCCGAGATGATCAATCCATCGACGACGATTGCGTTTTCATGGATGGTGGAGGACATGACGTTTCCTTTCAGATGATAGCCTGACTTTTCGTTGTGATGCGGCAGCCATATCAGCTGGCGCGACGTTCTTTCTGATTAGTGCGCCCCACCGAAGTAGGCGCTTTGGACTTCCTCGTTCCTTGCCAGCATCTCGGAGTCACCCTGGACGATGATTTTGCCTTGCGACAGCACATAGCCGTAATGGGCGATCGCGAGGGTCTGGTTGACGTTCTGCTCGACCAGGAGAACCGTCACGCCAGTTTCGTTGAGCCGGCGCACGATGTTGAAGTTCTCCTGCACGAACAGCGGAGACAGGCCAAGCGACGGCTCGTCGATGATCAAAAGCTTTGGATCTGTCATCATGCCGCGCCCGATCGACACCATCGCCTGCTCGCCGCCGGACATGGTGCCGGCAAGCTGCTTGGCGCGCTCTTTCAGGCGCGGAAACACCTCATACACCTTGCTCAGCCGCGCTTTGACCGTCTTCTCCGCATTGACGAGATAGGCGCCGACCCGAAGATTCTCTTCGACCGTCATCTTCGCGAAGATCCGGCGCCCTTCGGGAATGCACGCAATCCCGAGACTTACGATCTCATGCGTGGCCATCTGATCGAGCGTCTTGCCTTCGAACGCGATGGAGCCGGCGCGCGGCGGCGTCAGTCGCAGAATCGAGCGGATCAGCGTCGATTTTCCGGCGCCATTGGAGCCGAGAATACAGGTGATCTTGCCCGGCTGGACATCGATCGAAATGCCGGACAGCACGTCGGCCCGGTCGTAGGCGGTGAAGATGTTCTCGACTATGAGATGCCCGCTCATGCTTGCCCCAAATAGGCTTCGCGGACCACAGGGTCGGCCGCGATGTCACGGAATTTGCCTTCGCAGATCTTCTTGCCGTAGTTCAGCACGACGCAGCGATCGGTGACACGTTCGATCAGCCCCATTTCGTGCTCGACAATGATGATCGTGAGGCCGCCAAGCGATTTACGGATGCCGAGAATTTCATCCACCACTTGATCCGTCTCGTCATGCGTCATGCCGGCGGACGGCTCATCGAGCAACACGAGCTTTGGCTTGCCGATCAAGGCGCGGCAGATCTCGACCCTGCGACGATCGATCATGCCGAGCGATATCGCCGGATCGAACAGCCTGTCCGGCAGCGCGGGATTGAAGACATGCAGCAATTCGCGGGCTTCATCTGCAATCCTCCGCACATCCGCGGCGAATGATGTCCGCTGCACGATATTGTGCCAGAGGCCATTGTTCAGCGTCCGTTGCGCACCCAGCGCAATATTGTCGAACACGGACAGTGACAGGCACAGGCGTGATCGCTGGAACGTACGCGACAGGCCATAGGACGAGATGTTGTGCGCCTTCTCGCGGGTGATGTCGATGCCATCCAGCAGGATGTTGCCCGCGCTTGCGGAATAGACGCCGCTGATCACATTGAGGAACGTGGTTTTGCCCGAGCCGTTCGGCCCGATCAGTCCGAGCACTTCGCCATTGCGAACTTCGATATTCAACTCATTGAGCGCGAACAGGCCGCCGAACCGGACCGTCAGGCCGCGGCTTTCGAGCAGCACATCGTTGGACAAGCTCGTCATGCGCTTGCCTCCGTATGCAGTTTTCGGACCCGGCGCGCCACCAGACCGTCCGGGCGCATGGTCAGGATCGCGATGACCAGGACGGCATAGAAGATCAGCCGGTATTCCTGGATGAACTGAAGCTTTTCGGGCAGCAGGACGACGATCAGCGCCGCCGGCAGCACGCCCCAGCGATTACCAATGCCGCCGAGGATCACGATGGACACCATCACCAGCGAGTCGCCGAATGTGAAATTCGCGGGCGCGATGAAGCCCGTCATTTTCGCATAGACCGCCCCCATCAGGCCGGCCAGAAAGTTACCGAGCGTGAATGCCAGCACTTTCCAGTAAGCGATCTTCAGTCCGAAAACAGATGCCGCGGTCTCGTCGAGGCGCACCACATCGAACCAGACGCCAACCCATGAGCGGTCCAGCAGTCCGACAAAGACCATCGCCAGCGCCGTCAGAATACCGGTCAGGATGACGTAATTCGCATAAGATGACAGCACGAGGCCGAAAATGTGGATGTCATTGGTGAAGTCCCAGCCAAACAGATTAATGCCGGGAAGCTTTAGACCCTGCGGACCACCGAAAAAGTCATTGGCATCGAGAAAGACGTTGAACATCACGCCGAACGCCATGGTCGTCAGCGCGCCATAGTGTCCTCGGGTGCGCAGCACCGGCAGGATGAGTAGCGAGCCGATAAAGACCGCGACTAGGCCGCCGCAGACTAGAACCAGCGCATCGGGCAGACCGCTCTGCTGTCCCAGCATCGCCGCCGTATAACCACCGGTGCCAGCGAAAGCTGCAGCTGCAAAGTTGGTCAGGCCGGCATAGCCCATCTGCACGGTGAGACCGAGGCAGATGGCGGCGTAGATCAGCACCGTTGCCAGCATCAGCAGGCCGAAATTATCGTCGCGCAGCACGAAGATGACGGCGAGCGACGCGACCGTGATCAGGCCGCGCAGCAACCAAGGGTTTTCCGAAGCCGCAACTTCCGTCGCGGCGATGCCCCCGAACCGGGCGGCGCAGAAGCAGAGTGCAGCGGTGATCGCCAGTGCGGCGCCAAGCAGTTTCTGGTTTTCGATCAGGACCAGCGCCGTGAGTGCCACTGCGGCGAAGGCCACGGCGACGAACAGCGGCCACACCGGCACCCGTGCAAGCTTCCGATATGTCGGCGTCATACCCGCTCGCTCCCGCGTTCGGCGAGAAGCCCGGTCGGCCGCCAGGTGATGAGGACGATGATAAGCACGAAAGCAAACACGTTCTTGTAGTCGCTCATCGATGGTATCGCGGCGACGACGAAGGTCTGCAGGCCCGCGAACAGATAACCGCCGATAATCGCGCCCCAGATATTGCCGAGACCGCCGACGATCGCAGCCGTGAAGCCGATCACCGCCAGCAGCAGGCCCATGCTGTAATTGATCTCGCTGTAATACAGCGCATAGATCATGCCCGCGAAGCCCGCGGTGATAGAGCCCAATGCAAAGGTCAGCGGGATGATGCGACCGAAATTGATCCCCATCACACGTGCCGTTTCGGTGTCTTCCGCGACCGCGCGCATCGCGAGGCCGAATTTGGAGTGATTGATGATCCAGTAGACGGCGCCGATCGAGGCGGCACCGGCAATGATTAGGATGATGGCGTCGGTGCGGAAGAATGACGGACCGATATGGAAGCCACCGGCCGGCAGCAGCTCCGGAAAGCGCTGCGGATTGGTGCCGTTCGGAAAGAACAGCCGGATGGCTTCACGGATCGCGGTGCCGACCATCATCGTCATCAGCAGCATGTTCAGCGGCGGCGCGTTCCGCAGAGGCATGATGAGAAAATGCGAAATGCCCGCGCCGACCACCGCGGTCAGTGCCATTGCCACGCACAGCGCGATAATGAACTGCAGCGGCACCGACAGTCCCAGCGCGTTCGCCGCCCAGACGGCGACGAGGCCTCCGAAGGCGCCGAGCGTAAGCACGTCCCCGTGCGAGAACTTGATCACGTTCATGACGCCGAAGAAGATGGTGAACCCCATGGCGACAAGGCCATAGATCGTTCCTTGCATCAAGCCGTTCAGCAGGTGTTGACCGATCATACCCATGGGATGTCCCGACGATCCGTGTTTACGGCAGGTTCTTGAGCTTGCGCTTGCCGGACGCGTATTCGCTTTCTTCCCATACCACCCACTTGCCGTCCTGCACGACATAGCTCGTGGTCAGCGGCGTGATGTTCTGGCCATGGTCGTCGAAAGTGACCGGACCTACGATGGACGGACGATCCTTCACATCGCCAAGATCGGCGGTGACTTTGGCGCGATCCGGCCCGACCTTCTCGATGGTCTCCATGATCAGACGGGTGGCGACATAGGCGAACGGTCCGTAAGCTTCCGGCGGTTCGGAATAGCCGGCCGCCTTGTAGGCATCCGAAAACATCTTGCCGCCCGGCATCTTGGACATCGGCGGACTGTCGAAGAAGGTCAGCGTGCCTTCGGCGAGCTCCGGACCAGCCGCATTGACGAAGGCGTCGCCCATGATGCCGGAGTTGCCCTCGAACTGCGCGTTGATTCCAAACTTGGCCATCTGTGTGCGGAGGCGTGCACCGAGCGGCGTCAGGCCGCCGAAATAGATGACCTCCGGATTGAGCTCCTTGATTTTGGTCAGCTCGGCCGACAGATCCTGCTGATCCGGCGGGACCGAAAAGCTGCCCAGAATCTCATTGCCGTTCTCGAGTGTGAACTGGGTGAAGTACTTGTTCATCGACTTGCCATAGTCGGTGGAGTCGGCGAACGACACGAATTTCTTGTAGCCGCGCGATTTCATGAACTGCGCGCCGATGCGGTTCTGGCCGATCAAGATGCCGCTGACGCGGTGCACTTCGGGGTACTTTTTGGCGTAGGTAATTTCCGGCAGCACCGCGGCCCAGACGACCATCGGAAGCTTGAAGCGATTGAAGATATCGACGGTAGCAATCGCGGTGGCTGAACAGTAATGCGGGATCGCCGCGATGATCGAACGGTCGGACGCGATCTTCGTGACGACCTGCACGCCAACGTTGGGTTTGCATTCGTCGTCAAGCACGACGAGTTCGTATTCATATTTGGTCTTGGGTTCGGCATTCATCAGCTTCACGGCCAACTCGGCCGAGTTGCGTCCGCCAATCCCGTGAGGCGAAATAGCGCCGGTCAGCGGACCGACGAAAGCGATCTTCACCTTGTCCTTGGCAAAGGCCGCGCTGAAGCTGCCAAAGGCCAGTGGCAACACGCTCGCAACGGCCAATGCGGCCAAACCACGCTTGGTAATCGTCCCCATCGCTGATCCTCCCAGGTTGATCCAGCCTGCGACGCTAGTGGTCCGCGGATACGGCAGATAGGATGCACGCGCGCTGTTGCTTGTAGAATTGCGTCATATCTACCGAATATCGACTGCCTGTTCTTGATTGGCGCGCCGATCGCTAGTCCAGACGATTTCGCGTAGCAAACACAATGATTTCCGCTGCGCTGCAAAATTCATCGCGAAGATTAAATCTTGGCCTGTCCATGCTTTTCAAACGAGCACTCGCAGTGCCATTCGTCGTCGCATCGCGAGCGCTAGAACACCACCGTCTTGCGTCCATTCAAAAGGACACGACGCTCGAGATGAAGCCGCACCGCGCGCGCCAGAACGCGCGACTCGATGTCACGCCCGACTGCGACGAGATCGTCGGCGGACGACGCATGCGTCACCCGTTCGGTCTCCTGTTCGATGATCGGGCCCTCGTCGAGATCCGGCGTCGCGTAGTGCGCGGTGGCGCCGATAATCTTGACGCCCCTGTCGTGAGCCTGGTGATAGGGCCGCGCGCCCTTGAAGCTCGGCAGAAAGGAATGGTGAATGTTGATGACGTGACCATAGAGCTTGCTCGACAGGTCGTCCGACAGGATCTGCATGTAACGCGCAAGGACGACGAGATCGGCGCTTTCCTTCAAATACAGTTCGTAGAGTTGCCGCTCTTGCTCTGGCTTGGTCTCATTGCTGACGGGCCAGTGATAGTACGGGATCCCCGCTTTCGCAGCGATCGGTTCGCAGTCGCGATGGTTCGACACAATCGCCACCACCTCGGCTTTCAGCCAGCCGACTTTGACCTGATACAGCAGCTGCTCGAGACAATGGTCCGACTTGGAGACCATGATGATCACCCGGGGACGCGACTCGGCACCGACCAGAACCGCGTTCATCTCGAATCGAGACAGCACAGGGTTGAGCACCGATTCCAGAGTCTTCCGGCTGATCGAATCCGGCGTCTCGAAAGCAATGCGCATGAACAAGCGGTTGGTCGTCCTGTCCCAGAACTGCGCGCTTTCCAGGATGTTGCTATCGACATCGGAAATCACCGTCGTGACGGTCGACACGATGCGCGGGCGATCCTGGCAATAGAAGGTCAGGATCCAGTTCTTCTTCGTCATTTTGCTTGTCTCGGTGGTGGAATCGATCGCGTGGCTGCGATCGCTATGAGGTAAAACATGTTGGTGTGGATGCCGGCAGCGGAATCCGCGGATGCCTGCATCACGCGGTCCGACGATGCCCGTCGGCACGGTATCGCGTTAACCTGATCCCGACGTCTTCGAAGATCGCCGTGATTGGCGCCTGCGGCTTATGGACGGTAACGCGCACGACGCTGGCACGCGCATGGACATCGAGAATGCCGTCGGCAACGGCTGCAGCGGCTCGCTCCAACAGCACATGGCGCGACGTCAGAAATGCCTCAGTCGCGGCGGCGACAACCGACGCATAGTCGATCGTCTGTCCGATGTCGTCCGAACTGGCTGCGTCAGAAAGGTCGACCTGCAGATCGATATCGATCACGAAGCGCTGCCCCAGTTGCGCCTCGTGATCCAGCAAGCCGTGGCGCGCGTGAACATTCAGCCCTTGGATGAATATCCCCTCGGCCCACCCCTCTCCGAAACGCTCCATCAAGCTGCCTGATCAGGACCGATAGATCGGGAACGACGCAACCAGCTCGGCAACGCGGCCACGTGCCCTAGCCTCGACCTCCGGCGCTCCCTGGTCCGGCGCCCTGGAATTCGCATCCAGGACGGTGGCAATGAGCTTGCCGACTTCTTCGAATTCACCGATGCCAAAGCCGCGCGACGTCGCGGCCGGCGAGCCGAGCCGGATGCCCGAGGTGATGGTCGGCTTCTCCGGATCGAACGGGATACCGTTCTTGTTGCAGGTGATGTTCGCCCGCCCGAGCGCCGCTTCAGCGAGCTTGCCGTTCAGGTTCTTCGGCCGGACATCGATCAGCATCAGGTGATTGTCGGTGCCACCGGTGACGATCGGATAGCCGGCTCTTGAGAGAGTGCCTGCCAACGCGCGTGCATTGGCAACGACATCGGCCGCATATTGACGGAACGAGGGCTGCAGGGCCTCGCCGAACGACACCGCCTTGGCGGCGATGACATGCATCAGCGGCCCGCCCTGCAAGCCCGGGAAGATCGCCGAATTGATCTTCTTGGCGATGTCCTCGTCATTGGTCAGGATCAAGCCGCCGCGTGGACCCCGCAGCGTCTTGTGGGTGGTCGAGGTCACGACATGCGCATGTGGGAACGGCGACGGATGGGCGCCGCCGGCCACGAGGCCAGCGAAATGCGCCATGTCGACGAACAGGTAGGCACCGACCGCGTCCGCGATGCGGCGGAAAGCGGCAAAATCCCAGAACTGCGAATAGGCAGAACCGCCGGCCACGATCACCTTCGGCTTGTGCTCCACAGTCAACTTCTCGAGCTGCTCCATGTCGATGGTGCAATCGTCGCGGCGAACGCCGTAGCTGACGACATTGAACCACTTGCCTGACATGTTCGGCTTGGCGCCATGGGTAAGATGACCGCCTGCCGCAAGATCGAGGCCCATGAACGTGTCGCCGGGTTTCATCAGCGCCATGAACACAGCCTGGTTGGCCTGGCTGCCGGAATTCGGCTGCACATTGGCATAGCTGCAGCCGAACAGCGTCTTGGCACGCTGGATCGCCACTTCCTCGACCTCGTCGGCGAAGTGGCAGCCACCGTAATAACGCCGGCCCGGATAGCCTTCGGCATATTTGTTGGTCAGCACGGAGCCCTGCGCCTGCAGCACTGCACGCGAGACGATGTTCTCGGATGCGATCAGTTCGATCTCGTCACGCTGCCTGCCGAGTTCTCCCGCAAGCGACGATGAGATGGTCGGGTCCGCTTGGGCGAGATCGGTCGTGAAGAATGCCTCGAGTTCAGCTTGGGTCATGGTCTTCCCTCAACACTCTGCCAGATTGACAGCGAGACCTCCCAGCGAGGTCTCCTTGTATTTCGATTGCATGTCGCGTCCGGTCTCGCGCATCGTCGCGATCACCTTGTCGAGCGGCACCACATGGGTGCCGTCGCCCTGCAATGCGAGCGACGCCGCATTGATCGCCTTCACGGCGCCGAAGGCGTTGCGCTCGATGCATGGCACCTGCACTAGCCCACCGATCGGATCGCAGGTCATGCCGAGGTGATGCTCCATGCCGATCTCGGCGGCGTTCTCGATCTGCTCATTGGTGCCGCCGAGCACGGCCGCAAGCCCCGCGGCCGCCATCGAGCAGGCCGATCCGACCTCGCCCTGGCAGCCGACTTCCGCGCCGGAAATCGATGCATTCATCTTGAACAGCGCGCCGATCGCGGCGGCCGTCAGCAGGAACACGCGCATGTTTTCAGGCGACGCCTCGCGGCAATGGTCGCGGAAATAGCGAAGTGTGGCGGGAATGATGCCGGCCGCGCCATTCGTCGGCGCCGTCACGACCTTGCTGCCTGCCGCGTTCTCCTCGTTGACCGCGATCGCATACAGGCTGACCCAGTCCATCACCTCATGCTGGGCGCGGCTGTTCGAACTTGCGGCGGCGACCAGACGTCGATGCAGCGAGGGCGCGCGGCGCTTGACGTTCAGCCCGCCCGGCAGCTGCCCTTCTTTGGTCATGCCGCGATCGATGCAATCCATCATCACCTGAATGATGCGATCGAGCCGCTGCTCGATCTCCTCCGCCGGGAGCGACGACATCTCGTTGGCCATGACGATCCGCGCAATCGACAGACCGGTTTTTGCACCGATCTCGAGCAACTGCTTGCCCGACCTGAAAGGATGCGGGACAGGGACGTCCTCGACGATCCCGACGACGCCGACCTGTGCTTCCGGAACGACAAAGCCGCCGCCGACGGAGCACCAGCGCTCGCCGTGAAGGACATGACCGGCCACATCGAAGGCGGAAAGCGCCAGCGTGTTCGGATGGTTTGGCGGATCGGTCACACCGTCGAAAACGACGTCATTGGCGAAATCGAACGGGACATTGCGCCGTTCGGCGATCCGCAGCATGCCTGCCGTGCGGGCACCATCGACCAGCGTCTCCGCCTCTTCCGGATCGATCGTTTCCGGAAACTTGCCGGCAAGCCCGAGAACGACCGCCTTGTCGGTGCCATGGCCGCGACCGGTCCAGGCCAGCGAGCCGAACAGCTCGACCTTCACACGGGCGAGATCCTTCAACAGACCGCGCTCCGCAAGCTGGCTGGCAAACAGCGCCGCGGCCTTCATTGGTCCCATCGTATGCGATGACGACGGCCCAATGCCTATCTTGAAGAGATCGAACGTTCCAATCATCGCGCGGTCTCCAGGGCGCAGCCGGGCTGCTAGGACAGGCTTCGCGCTTCGTCGAGGAACTGCCAAACATAGGGCGCAAACGACCGCCATACATCCACATGGAACACGTACTCTTCAGAACGTGACAACAAAACTGATGCCTTCCCCAGCACCGTGCGCGTACACATTCCGACCGGGAACGCCTTGAGGGACAGATCCAGCGGGCAGCCATGGTTCAGCACTAGCGCCGCCGTCACCCCCGCAACTGCGATGCCGTCCGAGCGATGGCTGACGTCCACCAGCGAGCATGCCTGCGCCTGCAGCGCTGCCGACATCCCGCCAAAGACCTTGAGCGGATCCTCGTTCACCGCCTGAAACAGCCATTCGTCCGGCCCCAGCCAATAGACCGACCGGCCGCCGACCGCCGCGAAGCGGCAGGCGTCAAGGCTCGGGTTGACGCCAAAATACGCCCCAGCTGCCTCGATCGCCGCAGTCTTGCCGCGAAATACCAGCTTCGCTGCATCGGGAAGAATCGAGAGCGTCGTGGCGGATGCAGCAGTCGTGCCGGACGACAGCATCGGGGACAACACGTTCGAACGCATGACCGTGGGACTAAGCATTCAAACGTTCTCCCTTCGGATCGAACAATATCGAGTCGACGACTTTCGCCTTGATCACGCCGTCGGGCATCGGGATCGAGAGCTCCTCACCCATCCGCGAGCGACCGCTGCGAACGAGTGCCAGCGCGATGGAACGGTTCAGCGTCGCGCTCCAGTAAGATGAGGTCACATGACCGATCATCGGCACCGGAATCGGATGGGTCGGATCGAGCACGATCTGGGCGCCCTCTTCGAGAACCACCTTGGGATCCGTCGTCAGCAACCCGACCAATTGCTTGCGGTCTTCCCTGACCAGCGCCGGCCGCGACAGCGAGCGCTTGCCGACGAAATCCCGCTTTGCCTTGCCGACAGCCCAGCCGAGGCCGGCGTCATCGGGCGTCACCGTGCCGTCGGTTTCCTGACCGACAATAATGTAGCCTTTCTCGGCGCGCAGCACATGCATGGTCTCGGTACCGTAGGGCGTGATCCCGTAGGGTTTGCCCGCCGCGAAAATCGCTTCCCAGATGGCCCGGCCATAGCCGGCGGGGACGTTGACCTCGAAGCCCAGTTCGCCAGTGAACGACACGCGGAACAGCCGCGTCGGCACGCCGCAGATACGTCCTTCGCGGACGCTCATATGCGGCATGGCATCGGCCGACAGATCGATGCCCTCGACCAGCGGCTCCAGCACCTTGCGCGCATTCGGTCCCTGCAAGGCAACGACTGACCACTGCTCGGTGGTCGAGGTGAGCCACACTTCGAGGTCCGGCCATTCGGTCTGGAGATAGTCCTCCATCATGGACAGCACGCGGGCCGCGCCGCCGGTCGTCGTCGTGACGTGGAAACGATCCATTGCCATGCGGCCGACGACGCCGTCATCCATGATGAAGCCGTCTTCGCGCAGCATCACGCCATAGCGCAGCCGACCGGGCTCCAGCTTGGTCCAGGCATTGGTGTACATGCGATTCATGAATTCGGCGGCGTCCTTGCCGACGATCTCGATCTTGCCGAGCGTTGAAGCATCGAAGATCCCGACCGACTCGCGCGTCGCCTTGCATTCGCGCGCGACGGCAGCATGCATGTCCTCGCCCGCCTTCGGGAAATACCAGGCGCGCTTCCAGACGCCGACATCCTCGAACCGTGCGCCCTGGGCTTCGGCCCATGGATGAATGTTGGTCTTGCGCACGGGATCGAACAGATCTCCACGCGATTGGCCGGCAAAGGATCCGAAGGTTGTCGGCGAATAAGGCGGGCGGAACGTGGTCAGGCCGACCTTCGGCACCGCGACATCGATCTGCTTCGACACGACACCGAGGGCGTTCATGTTGGACAGCTTGCCCTGGTCGGTGGCCATGCCGGTGGTCGTATAGCGCTTGACGTGCTCGATCGACCGGAACCCTTCACGGGTCGCGAGCCGGACGTCCTTGGCCGTCACGTCGTTCTGGAAATCGACCCAGGCTCGCTTTTCAGCCTGATGATTGGACATCACGGAGCCGATGAACGCATCGGCGCCCACCGACTGCGCGGAGACCGTATAGCTGTGCTCGCCGCGCGGGGAGAAGCCGGCCTTGGCCGCAGCGTCGCGGCCACCCTTTGCGCCGCTTTCGATGACGCTTTCGAGCGCGAACAGTCCCTTGCACGCCCCGACCGAACGTTCGCGCTCGACCGACTCGCCGGGCACATAGGCACGCAGCTCTTCGCTGTAACTGAGCTTACCGCGGCTCTGCGAGAACAGATGCACCGACGGGGTGAACCCGCCGGACATCAGGACGAGATCGCAGTCCACCGTCTCGGCGTCGCCGCCCTGTGCATTGGAGATCTGCGCCGACTTCACCCGCAACCGGCCCGATGTGCCGCGCACGATGCTGTCGGAGCGCACCTTGATGCCTTCGGCGCGCGCCTTGTCGACCCAATAGCCCGCCACGCTCTTGCGCAGATCCACGATCACCTGGATCCTGCCGCCGGCTGCCTTGAGATCCAGCGCCGCGCGATAGGCGCTGTCGCAGGCGGTAAATACGACCACCTGTCTGCCCGGCACGACGCCGTAACGATTGACATAGGTCTGCGCCGCCCCCGCCAGCATGATGCCGGGCCGGTCATTGTCGGTGAAAACGAGCGGCCGCTCGATCGCGCCGGCCGCCAGCACGACTTCCTTGGCCCTGACCTGCCAGAGCCGCTCACGCGGCTGGTTTACCGCAGGATTGCTGAGGTGGTCGGTGACGCGCTCGTTGAGACCGACGAAATTGTGCGGATACCAGCCAAACGCCGTCGTGCGCGACATCAGCTTCACATTGGGGCTCTTGCGTAATTCATCGAGCGTCGCGCGCGCCCAGTCGGCGGCCTGCATGCCGTCGATCGATGCCGAACGATCGGACAGCAGCGAGCCGCCCATCTCCGCCTGCTCGTCGCACAGTATCACGGTGGCATCGCTGTTGCTGGCTTCGAGCGCCGCGGCCAGCCCCGCAGGCCCGGCACCGACGATCAGCACGTCGCAATGCGCAAACACCTGCGTATAGCGATCGGCATCCGGCTCGGCCGGCGCCTTGCCGAGGCCGGCCATTCGCCGGATCACCGGCTCATAGAGCTTCTTCCAGGCCGTGCGCGGCCACATGAAGGTCTTGTAGTAGAACCCCGCAGGCAGAAAAGCCGAGAAATATTCGTTGAGGAAACCGGCATCGGTCTCGAGCGACGGCCAGCGATTCTGGCTTTCGGCCACCAACCCTTCATAGATCTCGACCTGGGTCGCGAGCAGGTTCGGCGTATAGCGCGACTGGGTCGCCCCCACACCGACCAGCGCATTCGGCTCTTCCGAGCCGGCGGAGACGAAACCGCGCGGCCGGTGATACTTGAACGAACGGCCGACCAGATGCACGCCATTGGCGATCAGCGCGGAAGCCAGCGTGTCGCCGGCCAGGCCCTGATACGACTTTCCATCAAACGTGAAATGAACTGCGTTGCGGCTTTCAACGCCATCGCCGCGCCGCACGCGATACGTATCCGTCATGGCCTGGCACCCTGATGTTCGGCTTCGGGGCGTTCGCCCATGCGATAGGTGCGCTTGATGACGTCCGTGGTCGTGTCGCGGCTGGCATTGAAGAAACGGCCGCAACCATTGGCGTGCCGCCAGCGCTCGTGATGCAAGCCCTTGGTGTTGTCGCGCATATAGAGATAGGCGGCCCACTCCTCGTCATTGAGGCTCATCGGGTCGGCCGGGCGGGCGATATGCGCCTGCCCGCCATTGGCGAATTCGGCTTCCGGGCGCAGCCCGCAATAGGGGCAATTGATCAACAGCATCTTGTTTTCCCCGCTATCAATGCGCCACGGCGGCCGCGGCCGCTTCGTCGATCACGGCGCCATCGCGGAAACGCTCGATGGTGAACGGCGCATTGATCTTGTTCGGCTCGTCCTTGGCGATCGTGCTGGCGAACACCTCGCCCGATCCCGGCGTCGCCTTGAAGCCGCCGGTACCCCAGCCGCAATTGACGTAGAGGCCGGACACCGGCGTCTTCGCCACGATCGGCGAGCGATCCGGCGTAACATCGACAATGCCGCCCCAGTTGCGCAGCATGCGCAGGCGCCGGAACGTCGGCACAAGTTCGCAAATCGCATCCAGCGTATGATTGACGATGTGCAGGCCGCCCCGCTGCGTATAGGACGTGTAGACGTCCGTTCCCGCGCCGATCACCATCTCGCCTTTGTCCGACTGCGAGATATAGGCGTGGATCGTGTTCGACATCACCACGCAGGGGAAGATCGGCTTAACCGGTTCGCTGACCAACGCCTGCAGCGGGAAGCTCTCCAACGGCAGACGCACGCCAGCCATGTTCATCACCGTGCTAGTATTGCCGGCCGCGACGACGCCGATGCGCTTCGCATTTATGCTGCCGCGTGTCGTATCGACGCCTACTACCTCACCGGTGGGTGCACGGCGGATGCCGGTAACTTCGCAATTCTCGATGATGTCCACGCCGAGCGCGTCGGCAGCGCGGGCATAGCCCCAAGCCACAGCGTCGTGGCGCGCGGTGCCGCCGCGGCGCTGCAGCGCGCCACCGAGGATCGGATAGCGCATGGATCCACCGACATTCAGCGGCGGACAGAATTCTTTGCATTCCTCAGGCGACAGCCATTCATTGTCGATACCGTTAAGGCGATTGGCATGAACATGTCGCTTGAAGCTCTGCACATCATGAATGTTGTGCGCCAGCATCAAGACGCCGCGCGGCGAATACATGACGTTGTAGTTCAATTCCTGCGAGAGCCCTTCCCACAGTTTCACGGCGTGTTCGTAGATCCCGGCGCTTTCATCGAACAGATAGTTCGAGCGAATGATCGTGGTATTGCGGCCGGTATTGCCGCCGCCGATCCAGCCCTTTTCGAGGACAGCGACGTTTTTGACGCCGTAGCGGCTGGCCAGATAGTAGGCTGTTGCAAGCCCGTGGCCACCACCACCGACGATGATGACGTCATAGCCCGGCTTCGGTTCAGGCGAACGCCACTGTCGCTGCCAGCCGGCATGACCGGTCAGCCCTGCCCGTAGTAATGAAAGCGCTGAAAATTTCTGCATGGCTGTCCACGTTGTGATTGGACGGAGCCTACAACTCGCCGCCGCTTCGCGGCCAGCATCAGCCCGCCAATCATGTTGGATCAGGGCGACATCAGGACGTTGCAGGTTTGCAAGGTCCCGACACGAAACACGTAGATTTGCGACAAGCCACCCGGCTTCGCTCGCTGGGGTCTCGAATTCGCGGCGTATCCATGCGACACGGATCGCTGCCATGGAGACGGGACGGCATGCGCCAGGCGCGCGCAGTCCCGCCACCGACGATCAAGGACACGCAGAATGAGCATCGAACGCAGCGACGAGATTCTTCAGTACCTCAAAGACAAATCGATCGTGGTGGAGACGTTCGAACACCCGCCCGTGCATACGGTGGAAGAGTCGCGTGCGCTGCGCGGCGACATTCCCGGCATTCACACCAAGAACCTGTTCCTCCGCGACGGCAAGAAGCGGTTCTTTCTGTTCGTCACCGACGAAGCCGCGACCATTCACCTGAAGTCGCTGGCAAAGACTATCGGCGCCAGGGGCGGGCTGTCATTCGGAAGCGCGGAAGCCCTGAAGGAATTGCTTGGGATCGAACCGGGATCGGTGTCGATTCTGGCGCTCTATAACGATGCCAATCAGGCCGTCACTCCCGTCATCGATGCGCGCCTGCGGTCGGCGGAGCGTATCAATTGCCACCCCGTCATCAACAGCCGCACGACATCGCTGTCGGTCGACGCGCTCGACGCATTTCTTGCTGCGATCGGCCGCGAAGCGCAGTTCGCGACACCAGAAGAGCCGCCCTCCGCCGACTGACCCTCCTGCGCTACACCGGCCAACCTGATCTGGCCACTTGCCGATTCCCAGCAGACGCCCCGAACGTCGCGCCCCAAGCGAGACGCTTCGGCGCTCTTGCGCGTGCGGCAATGTATTTTTAGGATCAGATTGTCAAAAATACCTGCCCCAGTGGATTAGAGGCATGTAATGATGCGACATGGCTCCGTTTTGGAGGTCGTTTCGCGGCAATCACACGGAGAGCCATTCGACCATATGGTGAATGCGGAGGCAGGGGTGATGCAACCAAAGGTCCGTCCGCTCCGCGTTGGCTTCATTCTGACCAAGAATTTCACGCTGACTGCGTTGGCCAGCTTCGTGGACGTGCTGCGTCTCGCCGCCGACGAGGGCGACAACAGTCGGCCGATCCGCTGCCAGTGGCACATCATGGCCGACACCGACGAGCCGATCCGTTCGAGTTGCGGTCTCCTGATGTATCCGAATTCCCGGTTCCTCGATCCGCGCGAGCTCGATTATGTCGTCGTGGTGGGCGGCCTGCTGCATCAGGGCCCGCAGATCGATGAGAAGATCAAGCGCTATCTGCTGGAGGCAGCGAACACCAAGGTCGACCTGATCGGCGTCTGCACCGGCAGTTTCGTGCTGTGGCGTCTCGGCCTTCTCAACCAGAAAAAGTGCTGCATCAGCTGGTACCACTATCGCGATTTCCTGGAGGAGTTCGGCGAGACGCTGCCCGTGGCCGACCAGCTCTTCGTCATCGACGGCAACCGCATCACCTGTTCGGGCGGCATGGGCGTTGCCTATCTCGCCGCCCATATCGTGGAACAACGCATGGGCCTGTCGAGCGCGCAGAAGGCGCTCCACATCATGCTGATCGACCGCATGAAACCCGGATCGTCCGCTCAATCGGCGCCGCCAACTGAATTTGCCGAGACCGACGGACGGATCTCGCGCGCTCTACTGATGATGGAACAGAACCTGTCAGCACCGCTCTCCGTCGCGCGACTGGCCGGCAAGGTCAATCTGAGCACGCGGCAGCTGGAGCGCCTTTTCAAAGAGGAAACCGGACAGTCGCCGCAGGCGACATATCTGCGACTGCGCCTGAAGCATGCGCGCTGGATGCTGAAGAGCGACCTGTCGCTGGCCGCGATCGCCGCCGAAACCGGCTTCGTCGACGGCTCGCATCTCAGCAAGGCCTTCAAGGCTGCATTCGGAACCAACCCGTCCGAAGAACGCCGCAAGGTGATCGGACAACCCCAAGAACCGGACGTCGGTGAAGGCCGGCGTGTGTTCAGTCTGGCTTAGACAATCGACCTGATAGGCATGCAACACTCCAACGACCTTTGCCTACAAGCAATTGTAAATCGTCTGGAACGTGTTTGCGCAGCCGGTACGTGCCGCTCTTGGGATGCTTTCAGGACGCCCCGTAACAAGCGTCATGCTGCACCACCCGTGTGCACCAATCGGGTAATGCCAGGCCTTTGATCTGGCTTATTTGTCTTGGAAAATAGAGGCTTGAAGGACAAATGGTGCCCAGGGGCGGGATCGAACCACCGACACTGCGATTTTCAGTCGCATGCTCTACCAACTGAGCTACCTGGGCGCCGCCCCGGATCATGTCCAGGGAGCGCCGGTTTATAGTCAGGCAAATCGGCCCTGTCCACCCGCCCGATGGCATTTCTGTGAACGAAGATTTTGCCGTCAAAACAATGGGAAATGGCCGCTTCGGACTGGCTTGGACGACGCGAATGCCCAGCGCGCCTATTCGGCGTCCTCGTCATCCGTCGGTTTGCCGGGAATCGCATAGGAGCCCGACAGCCAGCGGTTGAGATCGACGTCGCGGCAGCGTTCGGAACAGAACGGCTTGGAGGCCTCCACCACGGGCCTGCCGCAGATCGGGCACGGCTTTTCGCCGGATTTGAACGCCTTAGCTTGCATTCAACCAGCCGAAACGGATCGGGAAGCCCTCGCCGCCGAGCAGGGAGACGGTCTCGTAGAGCGGCAGGCCCACGATATTGGTGTAGGAGCCGACCATCTTGACCACGAAGGAGCCGGCAATGCCCTGCACGGCATAGCCACCGGCTTTGCCGCGCCACTCGCCGGAGCCGATATAAGTCGAGATGTCTTCTTCGTTGAGGCGCTTGAAGCGCACCTTGGTCTCGATCAGGCGCTGCCGGAAGCTTTCCTTGGGGGTGACGATACAGATCGCCGTATAGACACGGTGGTTGCGGCCTGACAGCAACCGTAGGCACTGCGAAGCTTCATCAACCAGTTCCGCCTTGGGCAGGATGCGGCGGCCGACGGCGACCACGGTATCGGCAGCGAGAATGAACGAGCCGCGGAGCTCGTCGTCGAGCTGGACCGACTTGAGCGCGGCTTCGGCCTTCGCGCGGGCCAGCCGATTGGCGCAGGCGCGCGGCAGTTCGCCCCGCTTCGGGGTTTCGTCGACATCGGCAGGGCGCAGCGCATCGGGCTCGATCCCGGCCTGATTCAGCAGGCTGAGGCGGCGGGGCGAACCGGAGGCAAGAACGAATTTGGGACGGCCGAGCATGCGGGGTCTGTGATCCTGGAAATGCGCGCGGAACCTATCGGAAGCCCCCTGCTTCGACAACCGCACACGCAGTATTTAGCCGCTGGCGGCGCTACCTTTGGCGAAACGTTTGCGGATCCGCAGCAAAAGCCCATCACAGACCTCGCGATAGGCCGCCAGCTTCTGGTCGCGATTACCTTCAGTTCCCGTGGGATCCACCGTCGGCCAGTATTCGACCTCGGCGGCATCGGTGCGTGTCAGGTCCAACGCCTTGTGATGCGCCTCCGGCGACAAGGTGATGATGAGATCGAAATTGAGCCCTTCCCAGTCGTCGAGTTCCTCGAAGGTCATGGGCCTGTGTCTGGAAATGTCCTGGCCCAGTTCGGCCATCACGGCCACCGCGAAGGGATCGAGCTCGCCCTTCTTCACCCCGGCGGATTTCACATACAGCGCCTGCGGGAACATTTGCTGCAACAGGCTGGCGGCCATCGGCGAGCGCACGCTGTTCTGGCCACAGGCAAACAACACCGCCTGCGGCGTGCGCGCGCGTGGCGGCGCGGCCATGCGCGTTAAGCTCCTTTATGAAGGAGCATGGCCTCGTCGGAAAACCGGCCGCCACTTTTCCGGGCCATGCTTAGCCTTTCCAATGAAGGACGGAGATCAACGTAAACAGCCGCCGCGACGTTTCGAAATCGACGCGCACCTTGCCGGCCAATCGTTCCTGCAGCGTCCGCGAGCCTTCGTCATGGATGCCGCGGCGGCCCATGTCGATGGCCTCGATCTTGTCGGGCGTGGCGGTACGGATCGCTTGATAGTAGCTGTCACAGATCATGAAGTAGTCCTTCACGATGCGGCGGAACGGCCCGAGCGACAAAAGGTGCGCGACGACAGGCGTGCCGTCCTCGCGGCGGATGTCGAACATCAGCCGGCTGCCGGTGATGCCGATATGCAGCGTAAACGGGCCGACATGCGCGCCTTCCGGCGCAAACAGATTCTGCTCGATCAGGTCATAGATCGCGATCGCGCGCTCATGCTCGATATCCGGCCCGGAACGGCCGATCGATTCCTCATCGAGCGTCACCGCCACGATGCGATTGTTGCTATCATCCTCTGGTGGAGGGGCGTTACTCATCGCAAATTGAGGCGCAGTCCGACTGAACGTGCGTGGGCATCGAGGCCTTCGGCCTTGCCCAGCGTCATCGCAGCCGGTCCCAGCGCCCGCAGCTGATCTGGCCCGCACTTCAGAATCGATGTTCGCTTCATGAAGTCAAGTACGCCAAGACCTGACGAGAACCGCGCCGAGCGCGCCGTCGGCAATACGTGGTTGGAGCCACCGACATAGTCGCCGATCGCTTCCGGCGTATGGCCGCCAAGGAAGATGGCGCCCGCGTTGCGAATCTTCAGGGAGAAAGCTTCGGCATCGGCCGTCATGATCTCCAGATGCTCGGCCGCGATGGCGTTGGCGAGCGGCACGGCCTCATCGAGCGTCTCGACCAGAATGACCGCGCCGAAATCCTCCCACGACGCACGCGCGATCTCGGCGCGCGGCAGTGTGGTGAGCTGGGCCTCGACGGCAAGGATAACATCGTCCGCAAGGCGCTCACTGTCGGTGATCAGGATCGACTGCGCATTGGCGTCGTGCTCGGCCTGCGCCAGCAGATCTGCGGCAATCCAGTCGGCATTGGCGCTATCGTCTGCAACGATCAGCACTTCGGAAGGTCCAGCAATCATGTCGATGCCGACCTTGCCGAACACCTGACGCTTGGCGGCGGCTACGTAGGCATTACCAGGGCCGACGATCTTGGCCACTGGCGCAATGGTCGCAGTGCCATAGGCCAAGGCGGCCACGGCCTGCGCGCCGCCGACGCGGTAGATTTCGGAAACGCCACCGAGCTTTGCGGCGGCCAGCACCAGCGGATTGAGCTTGCCGTCCGGCGATGGCACCACCATCACCACGCGCTCCACACCGGCGACCTTGGCCGGCACAGCATTCATCAAGACCGACGACGGGTAGGCAGCAGTCCCACCGGGCACATAAAGCCCAACGGCTTCGATGGCGCTCCAGCGCCAGCCGAGCTCGACACCCAGCGCATCGGTGAAGCGATCATCCTTGGGAAGCTGGCGCTTGTGGAACAGCTCGATGCGGTCGCGGGCGAATGTCAGGGCCTCGACGGTCTCGGCGTCGCAGGCGGCAACAGCGGCATCGACTTCGGCCGGGGTCACGCGCAGAGCCGAGGCCTGGAGGTCAAGCCGGTCGAACTTTCGGGTCGCCTCCAGCAGCGCTGCATCGCCACGACCGGCGACGTCATCGACGATCGCGCGGGTGGCGGCCTCGATGTCGGCCGCGACTTCGCGCTTCATGGTCAGGAAGGCATTGAAGCGCTGGGTGAAATCGGCGCTGGCGGTATCGATACGAATTGGCATTCTGGTGTTCCGGCGGGGCCTTGCCGGCCAAGGCCCCCTGCTCAATGGCGCGGCGGCAAAGGGCCGTCAACCCTGTGCTGCAATGGAAAAGATGAATGGCGGATCAGGCGTCCAGGCCGGAGGCCTCGGTGCCGGCCTCGGTTTCGCTGGTAAGGTCGTCAGGACCCAGGTCGGCCAGTTCGCATTCCAGACACTCGACGTCCAGCCGGAGCGCGCCCCCACCGGCAAAAATCAGGACGACGCTGCCGCCAGGAGGCTCGGCGGGATGGAATTCGATGCCGAGCAAATCCAGCGCGATGTCACGCGTGTCGAGATCGATATCCCGGGACTTGCAGGCCAGCACGCGATCGAAACGCAGCGCCGAAACCAGCCGGCGCGGCGTGACCTCCCCTGAAATCGTCTGATCCCAGTCGAGCCGGCTCATGCCAATCACGAGCCGCTTCTCGCCCTGCCGCCAGAGGATGTCGCCGACATTGACGGCGGCATCCTGCACATGCGCGGAAATCACCGCGAGGTCGTCGGCATCCAGTGCAATCAGCTTGCGTTGACCCGTCACGACGCCCCCTTTGAGAGAACCCTATCCGCTGATGCGCTCGATAGTGGCGCCGCAGGCGGACAGCTTTTCCTCGAGCCGCTCGAAGCCGCGATCGAGATGATAGATGCGGTTGACCATGGTCTCGCCTTCAGCGACGAGGCCAGCAATCACTAGCGACACCGAGGCGCGCAAGTCGGTCGCCATCACCGGCGCGCCACGCAGCTTGGCCGTACCGTCGATAGTCGCAGTCTCGCCGTCGAGGTGAATCCGCGCGCCGAAGCGCGCCAGCTCCTGCACGTGCATGAAGCGGTTTTCGAAGATCGTCTCGGTGATATTCGACGACCCCTTCGCCGTGGTCATCAGCGCCATTAACTGCGCCTGAAGGTCTGTCGGGAAACCCGGGAACGGTGCCGTCGACACGTTCACCGGCTTGATGCCGGCGCCATTGCGGGCGACGCGGATTCCGTCGTTGTTCGGCGTCACCGTTGCGCCTGCTTCGACCAGCACGTCGAGCGCTGCCTGCAGCAGTTCAGGCCGTGCGCCGGAGAGCTGCACATCGCCGCCGGTCATGGCGACCGCCATGGCATAGGTGCCGGTCTCGATGCGATCCGGCAGCACTGTGTGGCGCGTGCCATGTAGCTTGGCCACGCCCTCGACAGTGATCGTCGTGGTGCCTGCGCCGGTGATGCGTGCGCCCATCTTGTTCAGACAATCGGCGACGTCGACGATCTCCGGCTCGCAGGCTGCATTGGTGATAACGGTCGTGCCCTTCGCCAATGTCGCGGCCATCAGCGCCACATGGGTGCCCGACACGGTGACTTTGGCAAAGTCGATCTCGGCGCCCTTGAGGCCGCCCGGCGCCTTGGCGATGACATAGCCGCCATCGATGGTCAGCTCGGCGCCGAGCTTCTCCAGCGCCATAATGAGAAGATCCACCGGACGGGTGCCGATGGCGCAACCGCCTGGCAGCGAGACCTTGGCTTCATGCATGCGCGCCAGCAACGGCGCGATCACCCAGAAGGAGGCGCGCATCTTCGACACCAGTTCATAAGGCGCCGTGGTGTCGATGATATTGGCGGCGGAGATATGCAGGGTCTGGCCCTGATATTCATGATCGCCGGGACGCTTGCCGGCCGACATGATGTCCACACCGTGATTGCCGAGAATACGCTGCAGCTGCGCGACGTCGGCCAGACGCGGCACGTTGTCGAGAATCAGCGTCTCGTCGGTCAGCAGACCGGCGATCATCAATGGCAGTGCCGCGTTCTTGGCGCCCGAAATCGGGATCGTGCCATTGAGTTTGCTGCCGCCGACGATGCGAATGCGATCCATACCGATTCCCGCTGATTGCTGTGCCCCGACTATAGGGCGGATGGCCTCTTTAAAGCAAAAGCGTTGAAATTTGCGGTTTTTCGATGAGGCCCACAGCAAAACCCTAATAGGGCCGAATCGGCCCGTTTATGCTCCGACCAGGTTGATATCCAGCGTCTCCAGAATGGGCTTCGGATAGCCGTTGCGAACCACCCGGAGCATGGCGCGGCCGACATTTTCGGACGTGGTGACATATTTGGGGGCGATCCGGTTCAGCAGCGCCCAGAGCGGGGCCGTAGCCGTGTAGATGGCCTGAATCCATGCCGTCTTCGAGCGCACGCCATGCAACGGCTGGATGCCGCCGGGGCGAAACATATAGGCCGCCTTGAACGGCAGCTTGAGCAGGTCGTTCTCGGTTTTGCCCTTGACCCGCGCCCACATCACGCTGCCCTGCTCGCTACTGTCAGTGCTCTGGCCGGTGACATAAACGAAGGTCATCGCCGGATTGAGCCGCACCAGCGTATTCGCCACCGCGAGGGTGATGTCATAGGTGATCCGGCGATAGTCCGGCTCACTCATGCCCAGCGAAGAGACCCCGAGGCAAAACAGGCAGGCGTCATAGCCCGTTAGGTCGGACGCGATGGCCGACAGATCGAAAAAATCGGTATGCGCGATCTCGCGCAGTTTGGCATCGCGTTGCCCGGTAGGGCTGCGGCCTATCACAAGGACCGCCTCGACGTCGGGATCGAGCAGGCACTCGCGCAGCGCGCCTTGCCCGACCATACCGGTCGCACCGAACAGAATGACTTTCATGAGACTTCCTTTGGATGACTGACAATCGATCACGCGACGCAATCAGGCAGCGATCGCGACCTGATCGAACGACGCGCCAGTCAGCGCAGCAGAGACCTCCCACAGCCGCGCGCCGACGGCAGCATCCTGAGCTCGCGGCATGATCTTCGCGGAAGCCGGCGGCCCCTTCATTTCGTAGACGCCGTTCGGACCGTAATAGCCAGCCGGCTTCGCACCGGGTGAGGTAGCCGCAAACAGTGTGGGCAATGCGCCGGCAGCCGCCGATTGACTGAGCGGACGCAGTAGCTGGCTCGCCATTCCCATCCAGCCGCCACCCCCAGGCCCATTCGGAATGAGATCGGTCCGCGCATAACCGGGATGCGCGGCATTGCTCATCAGGCCCCAGCCCGCCGCATCGCTGCGCCGCTGCAGTTCGATGGCGAAGATCAGCATCGCCAGCTTCGACTGCTGATAGGCCTTCCAGGGCTTGTAGAACGTCGCGCCCTGAAGATCGTCGAAATCGATCAGACCGGAACGGTGCGCCATACTGCTGAGATTGACCACACGCGGCGCCTTGTTGCGGCGAAGTACCGGGAGCAGACGCGCCGTGAGCGCGTAGTGACCGAGATAGTTGGTACCGAACTGCATCTCGAAGCCGTCGGCAGTGGTCTGACGCGTCGGCAGCGCCATCACGCCGGCATTGTTAATCAGGAGATCGAGCGACGTATACATCGCATCGAAACGGCGCGCGAAAGCGGCGACAGAGTCCAGACTGGCGAGATCGAGGTGCTCATAGCTGATGATCGCATCGGGATGTCGCTCGCAGATGCGCTCGATCGCAGCGCTCCCCTTGGCGTCGTTACGGCCGGTCAGCACCACTTCGGCGCCGGCCCCTGCAAGCGCCATTGCCGTCTCGAAGCCGAGGCCGCCTGTCGCCCCTGTCACCACGGCCAGTTTGCCGGTCATGGGCGGAATATGGTCGATGCTCCAGTCCGTCATGCTTATATCTCCCCAGGATCGAGAATCGTTGCGCGGCGCGGCCGCCGGACATAAATGTGCACTCGGTGCAAACTTGCAATAGGTGCAGGTCGAGGATTGTTGTGACCCCCAGGATGCCGGCTAAGCCGATGAAAACAGACGCGGAATCGATTGCGGCACCTGCTGCGCCACCGACCGGCCTGCGCGAACGGAAGCGCCAGCAGACGCGAGAGCGGCTGACCAAGGTCGCGATGGAGCTGTTTCTCAAGCGCGGTTTCGAGGAAACGACGCTGGACGACATTGCGGCCGCCGCAGAGATCTCGCGCCGTAGCTTCTTCCATTATTTCGCGTCGAAGGAAGACCTCGTTCTCGCGTGGCAGGATGCCAGCACGGATTTCCTTGTGGCCGCGATCGCCGCACGGCCCGCGGACGAGCCGATGCTGCTGGCAGCGGAAAATGCCTTGCTCTCGATGGCACAGCAGCTCGAGAGCTCCGAGGCAATCGCCATTGCGCGATTGAAGCACGGCAATCCGGCGCTGCGCGCGCGCGACCACGGGAAATACGAGAAGATGGAGCGTGCCATTGCCGCCGCGCTCGGCAACCGCGCCAAAGACAAATCGGGGCAATTACAGGCGCGCCTGGTCGCCATGATCACAACGGGCGCGATGCGGATCGGTGGCGAAATCTGGCTGGCGCAGGGCGCAGGCGAAAGACCCGAGGCGCTTGTGAAGCGTACGTTCAGCGAGATACGGGCGATCCTCGGAGAATCGCCCGCCCGGAAAGGCAAAGCCTAGCGACTATCGGCGGAAGATCGCCGCCTGCGATCAGGCGAAGCCGCCCGACAATGGGCGAAACTTCTTGATCGCGAGGAAGGTCGTGACGACGAAGAACATCAGCACAATGCCCTGAACGATCGCAAAAGGCGGCTCACTCGGCGGCACGCTCGGTGCCAGCGCATGAAGCGGCGGAATCTTCAGGAAGCTCTGGATCACCAGCACGAACACATTGAGATAAAGCGAGATCATCGCAGTCAGCACGTAAATCCAGCGCCAGGGGCCCGCCAGTTTCTGACCGTACAGCGCCAGACAGGCGACCGCCAACAGCACCAGCGAAATGATGCCGATGACATGCGACGGCAGCAGTTTTTCGACCGGGAAGAAGAAGCCGGTTACGCTGGTCAGGATCGTCGTCAGCAGAAACAGACCGGTCCAGCCGGGCATCGGCTTTGACTTCAGCAACCCGACCATAGCGACAAGGCCCGTGACGATGCCGATCAGGCTAACCACCACGTGAAGCAACGTGAACGTTGCCAAGCTCATTCCTAGGACCATGATGCACCCCTGCTTTAGAACTTTTCAAAAACTAGCGTGCACTGCGGAAACTTGCCAATGGTTTTTGGCTGATACTCATCATATAGATTTGCGCGCAGGGCGCCGTTTTGTTCAAGACATTCGCGTTCGATCAATGGAGCCGCGCAATCTACTTGTTGAGAAACTCGACCAGCTTGGGGATGACCTGATCGGGGGCTTCTTCCATCAGCCAGTGGCCTGAGCCTTTGACGATAACGCCGTCCACATTGCTGGCGACGAGGCGCCCTTGCTCGATCAGGAAGGACCCACCGGCCTTCTCACCGGAGAGAACCAGCATCGGCATCGTCAATTTCGTCTTGGCGAGTTCGGCGAAGTCGGCAGCGTCCTTTTCGAATGCTCGGAAGACCTCGAATCCGGCCGCCATGTGGCCCGGTTTGGCATAGGCCTTGGCATAAAAGACGCGATCGTTCTCCGGCACTGACTTCTTGGGATCGGCCGCGAAGTCGTTCCAGAAATGTTCGAGATAGATCCGTTCACGGCCAGTCACGAGCGCCAGCGGCGTCTTGCCGTAGAAATGGAAATGCCAGAGATCGCGCAGCAGCCAGACATGGGTCCAGTCCCCAACGCCGGGCAGGAACGCATCCATCAGCGCGATGCGATCGACTTCGCTCGGATATTGCGCAGCATAGGCATAGGCGACCATCAGGCCGATATCGTGCCCGACAATTTTCACCTTGGGATATTTCAGGCCGACCACCAGCGCATGGATATCGCGCGCCATCGCCGCCTTGGTGTAGCCATCAGCCGGCGCATCGGAATCGCCGAAGCCACGCAGATCTGGTGCGATCACCGTATGACTGGCCGCAAGTTTCGCGATCAGCGGGCGCCACATATGGCTGGTCTCGGCATAGCCATGCAGCAGCACGATCGGATCGCCCTTGCCCGCAATGAGATAATGCAGCTTGACGCCGTTGATGGTGGCGAAGCGGCTTTGCGGAGCTTGCGCTGATGCGGATACGGGAAGAAACGACGACGCCAGGACGGCCAGCAGCATGCCGAGCAGAGCCCGACGTCCGATCGTGAAAATGTACATGATATCCCCGCTGAAACGTCGCCCGAGTCGGGCGATCGCCTCAGTAGTAGCGCGGAATCGGCCCGTTGTGCGGAGTCTTTCGATCCGACAAATCGAACATGACTTCGTCGACATAGCACCACCCCCAACCTTCGGGCGGATCGTAGCCTTCGATAATCGGATGCTTCGTCGCGTGGAAATGCTTGGTCGCATGCTTATTCGGGGAATCGTCGCAGCAACCGACATGGCCGCAGGTCCGGCAGATCCGCAAATGCACCCACATACTGCCCGTCTTCAGGCATTCCTCGCAACCGAGTGCGCTGGGCGTCACATCGCGAATGCCGGAAATATGTGTGCAGCCTTTGGGCATGATGATCTCCCGTTGTGAGCTCAAAGGGTCGGTGTGGCCGTATCGCCGAGAAAACCATGCAGCGCCGCCACCACCTGGGCGCCCTCGCCGATCGCGCCGCCGACACGCTTTACCGACCCCGAGCGCACATCACCGACCGCAAAGACGCCCGACACCGACGTCTCCAGCGCTTGCACGCTGCGGCCATTGGTGGGAATGCCGGTGATGATGAAGCCATGACGATCGAGGGTGACGCCGCAATCCGCCAGCCATTCGGTGGCGGGATCTGCGCCAACGAACAGGAACAGATTACGGATATCCGCGCAGGACTCCTCGCCGGACAGCCGGCTGCGGGTACAGATCCGTTCGAGCCCCGCCTCCTGCGTCCCCTCCAGCGCCACGACTTCGGTATTGAAGACCAGCTCGATATTCGGTGTCGCCTCGATGCGCTCGATCAGATAGCGCGACATGCTGGCACCGAGGCCGCCGCCGCGGATCACCATATGCACCTTGTTGGCCTGGCTCGCGAGAAACACCGCCGCCTGACCCGCCGAATTGCCACCGCCGACCAGGTAGATTTCCTGCTCCCTGCAGAGCCGAGCCTCTATCGGAGATGCCCAGTACCAGACGCCGCGACCTTCGAAATCGGCGAGCCGCTCGATATCCGGCCGGCGATAGCGTGCGCCCGATGCCACCACGATGGCCTTGGCGCGCATGACGTCGCCATCGTCCAACTCCAGCGCGAACAATCCGTCCTTGCGTGAACAGTCCAGCGACTTCACAGCCGCCGGGATCATGATATCGGCGCCGAATTTCTGTGCCTGATTGAAAGCCCGTGCCGTCAGCGCCATGCCGGAGATGCCGGTCGGGAAACCGAGATAGTTCTCGATCCGCGCGCTGGCACCGGCCTGTCCTCCGAATGACTTGGCATCGCACACCGCGATCGAGAGGCCTTCCGATGCGCCATACACCGCGGTGGACAGTCCCGCAGGTCCGCTGCCGACGATGGCGACGTCATAGGTCTTGCCCTTGGCAATATGGCTGATCATGCCCATCGCGCGGGCGAGTTCGGAGAATGACGGATTGCGCAGCACCGTGCCGTCGGCCACCACCACCAGCGGCAGATCCTCCGGCGACGGCGTATAGCGCGCGATCAGATCGGCAGCGTCCTTGTCCGTTGCGGGATCGAGCAGATGATGCGGATAGCCGTTGCGGCTGAGAAAGCCCTGCAGGCGGATGACATCGCTGGAATTGGCCGCGCCGATGAAAGCCGGACCGCCAGCGCTGCCCTGCAGGAGGTTCACCCGACGCAGAATCAGCGCACGCATGATGCGCTCGCCCAGATCTGCTTCCGCGATCAGCAGCGCGCGCAGCCGCTCCGGCGGAATCAGCAGTGTTTCGATGTCGCCTTCAGCATGACCGTCAACCAGCGCGACACGGCCCGACAGTTGCGCGATCTCGGCGACGAACTGTCCGGTGCACTGATCGGCCACCGGCGTGATGCGACCGAAACCATCGCGCTGGGTAATCGCCACATGTCCGGACAACACCACGAACATGCCGGGACCGGGCTTGCCGGTCTCGAACAGGCAATCGCCATCCTTGTAGTGCCGGATCTCACCGAAGCGGCGCATCCGCTCGATCTCCGCCGCCGTCAGCACGGGAAAAGTCTGATCGTGACGCGGCAGTGCCGCCCGCGGCGCGTAGACCGGCAGTTCGGCGCTGGAGGGGGCCTGGGATTCTGATGACATTTAAACTCGCATGCTCACGCGGCGGACAGGTGCCATCAATCCCGATCGGGATCAGCGGGTCTTGAACAGAAGTCCTGTATCTTATCGGCATCCGATGACGCTTCGACTGCGATGGCATCACCCGCCTGACTGGCACGCCCGCGCATTTGCACCTTTCGGCGCTTGAGATTTTCGCGCAGCGCCTGGCGCAGCCTGTCCTGACGGGCAGTTGCACTTTCCTTGGCGGGTTTGCTCGGCGTATCGGTCATGGGCTGTTATGGTCGATCGCATGGCGTGCAGAGATGCGCCAGATTGGATCCTGTACCCTATACATAACCACCTTCATCGGATCAGGCGAGATATCGACTTCGTGAGGATGATTCAGCCGGCAACGGCCCTGCAGGCAGTTGGTCAGGCCATGGGGAACCGGATCGGCCCGCAACTGGCGAAGCTCAAAACGGCTGCAACCGCAACAGGCTGACCACAGCCCATTATAATGATGCATTCGAAGTGTCACCCGCGCTTGCGCCGCCCGTGACCTTGTGGCAAGGATCGCCCCGCTTGGTAGGCGCCCTTGAGGCTGATTCCTGCACCCAGCATGCTGCCGTAGCTCAGTGGTAGAGCACTCCATTGGTAATGGAGAGGTCGACAGTTCAATCCTGTCTGGCAGCACCAGCCTTTTTTGGCCAAATCCCCTTGTAATTGCTCATCAATTCAAGCCTCGAGGGCGACTTTCGCAACGTCGCCGCCGCGCTCGCGTCTGCTGCCAGACGGCAGAACAAACCGCGAATATACGGCCAGCGTAACCCGGATGTGGGATGCGTCCCGTAGCGGCAAACCAGCGGGTGACCACGATGAGTGAAAAATCCGCCTCCACCCATGCGGCTCTAGCAACGGAACCCGGGTGCCAGCCGGGACTAGCTGTCACTTTTTACCGCCTACGGCATAACGACGAAGATGGGGCCCCTCAACCGGGCCGTGCTTCGAGCTTCCATTCCGCATGCGAGATGTGAGGCCGGTGCGACTGTGACCTCGACCGCTCTGCTTCAGCGCGAAACGCAAGGAAGCGAAACGCGTAGCAGCCACGATCTATCCAGCCGCGGCATTTCAATGAGACAGGGAATGCGCCGCCGAAGATGTATCGCCCCTGCCTTGCTTCACCAAAGCATTCACGAGGGGTAACTCGGTCGTCGACTTGATCTGCTCCATCGTGAACATCGACGACACATCATGCAGATCAATCTTGGCGATCAGCCGCTGATAAAGATCGTCATAGGCCCGGATATCCGAGACCACAGCCCGGATCAGATAATCCACGTCCCCGCTCAGGCGATAGAAATCGACCACCTCGGGGAAGCCGACGACGATTTTCCGGAAACGTTGAACCCACTCCGCATTATGCTGGTTCGTTCGCACGGCGATGAAAACGCTGACACCCAAATTCAGTTTGTCTGCATCGAGAAGTGCAACGCGTCGCTTGATGTAGCCAGAGCTTTCGAGCTTCTGGATGCGACGCCAACACGGCGTGGAGCTCAGGCCAACGCGATCAGCCAGGTCCTGCATTGAAAGGCTGCTGTCTACCTGGAGTGCCGCGAGAATTTTGCGGTCGAGCTCGTCGAGCATAGTGGCCTCCGATGAAAGGTGTACGCAGAATATTTCTGCCGTTCATTGCCATCGTGGCGCAATGCTATTGCGAGATTTGAAAGTTCGCGAGCATAAACAATTGTCACCGCTGCGCATTCGAGCGGCAGGCTGGCGTCAAAAGCGACGCCCCCGCTAACGCAACGCGATGAACTCGCCGCCGCGTGTCGTGATATTAGTTCGTTGATTGAACGCGTGGCCTCTTACAATCGCTGGCCACCACTGGCATCGATCTGCTGGCCAGTGACCCATCCCGCTTCGTCCGACGCGAGAAAGGCGACGACCCTTGCGATATCGTCGGGTTGCCCGACCCGGCCGAGCGCGATTGTCTCAGCCACTGCGCGGCTAGCCACCGGATCGCGCGCGACGATGTTCATGTCGGTCGCGGTCGCACCAGGCATCACGGAATTCACCGTGATCTGCCGGCCGCCGAGATGAACGGCCAGCAACCGACTCAGCGCTTCCAGACCAGCTTTGGCCGGCGCGTAAGCGGCCATGGTCGGATAGGCCGAACGCGTTCCCATCGACGATATATTGATGATACGACCGCCATTGCGCAGATGCGGCATCAACGCCTTGATCAGAAAGAACGGAGATTTCAGATTGGTCTGCAGCAGAAGGTCGAAGTCGTCCTCGGAAATATCCTCGATAACAGCACGTTTTCCGACGCCCGCATTGTTGACGAGAATGTCGAATGCAGGACTGCCATAACGCTCGGTCAGTTCGGCACCAAGATCCGCGGCCAAGGCAGCTGCGCCACCGCGTTCCGAGAGATCAGCCTTGATGGCAAAGGCATTGCCGCCAGCGGCGGTGATGGCCGCCAACGTCGCATTCGCGGCATCAAACGACGCGTTGTAATGAACCGCAACGGTTGCGCCGTCCTTCGCCAGGCGAAGTGCGATCGCCTGTCCAATCCCCCGACTTGCGCCAGTGACCAGCGCAATCTTTCCCTTGAGCCCGCTCATGCGGACCAGCCGTGACTGGCTTCCAGGCTGCGCGCCCGATCGATCAGCGCCTTGCGATCGATCTTGTTGGTGCCCGCCCAGGGCAGTTCGTGGACAAACTCAACCCGCCGCGGGTGCTGGTATGCTGGACCGTTGGCGATAGCAAACTGACGAATGTCGTCGAAACTCGGCGTGGGCTGCTGGCGCATGACGATAAAGGCGACCGGCACCTGACTACGCTCTTCATCGGGCAACGGCACCACCGCGGCCTGCTGGACCTGTGGGTGACGTTCCAGCAGCTTCTCGACTTCGCCCGGATAGATGTTCTCGCCGGAGCAGACGAACATGTCATCGGCACGGCCGACAAAGAAATAGAAGCCGTTGGCATCGCGGCGCATCACATCGCCGCTATAGTACCAGCCGTCGGTCAGCACCTTGGCGGTCTGTTGCGGCAGATTGTGATAATGATCCAGCACCGCGGGATTGCGCATCAACAGCACGCCTTCATTCTCGGTACCGTTGACGAGCCGGACGTCTTCCAGACGGATCGGATACCCCAACCCCAATGGCGGCGTCGGAATCTTGTCGGGATGCGGACCGAATACAGCCGGCCCTGCTTCCGTGGTACCATAGCCCATTGTCATCACGACGTTGGGCAGCGCCTGCGTGATCCTGTCCCACAGACCCATGGTCATGGGCGCCGATCCAAGCATCAGGCGACGAACCGAGGTGATATCATTTTTCGCCAGCAATTCCGTTTCCTTGACGACACGGGCCCACATGGTGGGAACGGCCGTGGCGGCGGTCACTTTGTACTTGGCAATGGCCTCAATATAGCTGCGGGTCTCGAACGACGGCAGCACCACCACAGACGCATTCTGAGCGAAGATCGTCTTGATGGCGAACAGGCCATTCATGTGAAACAGGGGCTGCGCGATGATATAGCGATCATCCTGGTTAAGAGCGCCGCTGGTCCGTGTCGAGATCGCCCAGAGTTGGCCGTAATGCGATAGCGGTACGCCTTTGGGCCGGCCGGTGGAGCCGGACGTATAGAGCATCTGCCCGACCTCCTCCCGCGTGGTTTCGACCGCTGTGAACGAGGCGGGTTTGATCGTCGCGAAAAAGCCCTCAGGGCCGTTGTCGTCGAAATTGATGACCGGAATGCCGTCGCGCACCATCGGCCGGTTGGTATTGTCGACGAAGGCCAGCGCGATCTTCGCGTCATCCATCACAAAATCGACCGTGTCGCGCGCAGCCTTGATATTGACCGGAACAGCGATGCATCCCGCGCGCATGATGCCGAAATAGCACATGATGTATTCGGCCCGGTTAAACGACAGAATCGCGACATGTGTGCCGCGCTTGTAACCGTTATCGACCAGATACCTGGCAACCCCATTTGCCATCTCGTCGATCTGACGGTGCGTATAGTGCCTGGGATGCGCGGGATCGATCAGATCGATGACCGCCTCCCGATCGAGGTCACCGCTGCGATCGATCAGGTCGCCGAGATTATTCCACCGCATTGGCAATGCTCCACTTCTGAGAACTCAATTGGCCACTCGTGCGACACGCGGCAGCGCCCCGGGTTGTTCGAGCAGATCGTAGTGACAAGCCACCCTGCGGCCACCCGAGATATCGCGCAGCATCGGTCGCTCTTCGCGGCAAAGCGCCTGTGCATAGGGGCAGCGCGTGCTGAAGCTACAGCCCGGCGGCGGATTGAGCGGACTTGGCAACTCACCCTGCAGCACGCTGCGGGCATGGCTCCGCGCGGCACGCGGATCGGCGATCGGCGCGGCGGCGAGCAAGGCCTCCGTATAAGGATGCGCAGGCCTATCCCAGACGTCCTCGCTGCGCCCTGTTTCGACGATACGACCGAGATACATCACGATCAGCCGGTCCGAAATATGTTCGACGACCGAAAGGTCGTGCGAGATGAACAGATACGACACGCCCGTCGCCTGCTGCAGGTCCTCAAGCAGATTGATGACCTGCGCGCGCACCGAAACGTCCAGCGCCGAGACCGGCTCATCACAGATGATAACCTTCGGTTTAAGCGCAAGCGCTCGGGCAATACCGAGACGCTGACGCTGGCCACCAGAGAACTCGTGCGGGTAGCGCCGCACCGCGTCGGCCGGCAGACCCACCTGCCCCAACAATTCAATGACACGATCCTTGATGTCGCGGCGCGACCAACCGGCCACGCTGAGCGGCTGACCTACGATGGTGCCAACGTCGTGGCGCGGATTGAGAGACCCATAGGGGTCCTGGAAGATCATCTGCATCGATTTCCGCGAGGCCTTCAACGCACCTGCCTGCATCCGCGTGACATCGTCACCATCGAGGAAAACGCGTCCATCGGACGTCGGCACCAGGCGCATGATCGCCTTGCCGAGCGTGGACTTGCCGCAACCGGATTCCCCGACCAGACCCACGGTCTCGCCGGGCTCCAGGTCGAAACTCACGTCGTCGACCGCCCGCACAACGCCCTGTGCGCTCTGATATTGGACGCAGAGACTAAGCACCGATAGCAGCGGCATCGCGCGATAACTCCTTCTCGGCAGCAAAACAGGCGGCGGAACGGTGCGGCAACAACGGCGCCAACTGCGGTCGCTCGGCGCGGCAGCGGTCGAATACATCGGGACAGCGGTTCTGGAAGGCGCAGCCTTTCGGCAGATCGGACAGAGCCGGCACGTTGCCGGTGATTTCGACCAGGCGGCTGCCACGACGGCGCTGCGCCGCTGGCGTCGCGCCGAGCAGTCCGCGCGTGTAGCGATGCAGCGGCCGCTCGAACAGCGCTTCAACTGGCGCATCCTCGACCTTGCGACCGGCATACATCACAGCCACCCGGTCAGCGATCTCGGCAACGACACCGAGGTCATGGGTGATGATGATGAGCCCCATGTCGGAACTGGACTGCAACTCCTTCATCAGCTCGATGATCTGCGCCTGAATGGTAACGTCGAGCGCTGTAGTCGGCTCATCGGCGATCAGGAGTTTCGGCCCGCAGGCAATCGCCATGGCGATCATGACGCGCTGGCTCATGCCGCCGGACATCTGGTGGGGATAGTCGTTGAGGCGGCGTTCGGCATCGGGAATACGGACGCGGCGCAGTAGCTCGATGGCACGGTTATGGGCTTCGGCGCGCGATACATCAGTATGCCGCCGGATTGCCTCGACGAGCTGATCCCCCACCGTGACAACAGGATTAAGTGAAGTCATCGGATCCTGGAAGATCATCGAGATGTCCTTGCCGCGAATGCGCTGCATCTCGCGCTCGGACAGGGACGCAAGATCACGACCCATGAAACGCACCTGACCGCTGACGATCTTGGCTGGTGGCCACGGCAAGAGCCGCATGATGGCCAGTGCGGTCAGCGACTTGCCGCAGCCGGACTCGCCGACGATCGCCAGGGTCTCGCCGGCCGACACCGTCAGCGACAGCTTATCCACGGCAGGCAGGACGCCGCGCCGCGTGAACAGCGAGACCGAGAGATCCTGAAGCGACAAAATCGGCATCTGATCCGCAACGACTGGATTGGCCATGTCAGCGATCCCGAAGCTTGGGGTTGAGCGCATCGTTCAGCCCGTCGCCCACCAGATTGAGCGCAAGCACTGTCAACATGATTGCCAACCCAGGCACTGCGCAGATGTACCAGGAGGTGCGAATGAGGGTGCGACCGTCACCAATCAATTGGCCCCAGCTCGTGACGTTGGGATCGCCAAGACCGAGAAACGCCACTGCCGACTCGAACAACACGGCACCGGCGATCACCAGCGACGACAGCACGATGACCGGCGGCAATGCATTCGGCAGGATCTCCCCGAACATGATGCGCAGACTGCCCATGCCCATCGAGCGACACGCTTGCACGAATTCACGATCGCGCAGCGACATGAATTCGGCGCGCGTCATGCGCGCGATTGGTGTCCAGGTCACCACACCCACAGCGATGGTGACATATTCGATCTTCTGCCCGAGGATCGAAACGATGGTCAGCACAAAGATCAGGTTCGGGATGGTCTGGAACAATTCAGTCAGACGCATCAGCAGCTCGTCAACCCACCCGCCGACATAGGCTGCAGTGGCGCCAACGGTGATGCCGATGATTGTGGCGGTCAGGCTGGCGCAAAGACCGATCAGGAGCGTGGTGCGGGCGCCGTGGGCAATCATCGCTGCAATGTCGCGGCCCAGAGAATCAGTGCCGAGCGGATAACGCGACGACATGAAGGGCCAGATCTCCGGCCGCCCGACAATACGAAGCGGGTTACGCGGGAACCACCATGGCGTGGCAATAGCAACACCGACGACGACCAGAACGAGAAACAGACCGACGAGCGCCGCGCGGTTGCGGGCGAAACGCCGGGCAAAGTCGAAGAACAATATCATCATGGCCTACCTCGCCTTGATCCGGGGATCGAGCCGCAAGTACAGCAGATCGACGCTGGCGTTGCAGACGGCGACCAGTAGTGAACCGAGGACGAGCACGCCAAGCACCATCGGAAAATTGCGACTCATCACACTGTCGAACAGCAGGCTGCCGATGCCAGGCCAGCTAAAGACGGCTTCGATGACGACGCTGCCGCCAAGCATGGTGCCAAGCTGCAATCCGAGCAGCGTGACGATCGGCAACATCGCGTTGCGCATCACATGCGCCAGCACCACGCGGCCGCCCGACAAGCCCTTGGCACGCGCCGTTCGCACGAAATCCAGCCGGGCCACCTCCAACATTGAGGCTCGCATCACGCGCGCGAAGGTCGCGGCATAGAACAGCCCGAGTGCCGTTGCGGGAAGGACGAGGTGATGCATGACGTCCAGCACGGCGCCGAGGGCACTTTCGTCGACACCAATAGTGCGCATGCCGCCGACCGGAAACCAGCCGAGTTTCACCGCGAACATCACCGTCATCATGATGCCGAGCCAGAAGCTCGGCGCGGCAAAAAAGAACACCGCGCCGAGCGAGATCAAATTGTCCCAGATCGTATTGACCTTGATCGATGCCAGTACACCGGCTGTCACGCCGACGAGCAGCGCGATCCCGATCGCCGCCAGCATCAGGATCAGTGTCGCCGGCAACTGCTGCATGATGACGTCGAACACTGGTGCGTTCTGCCGGTAGGAGTAACCGAGATCAAGCCGCATCACCGACCAGATATATTTGGCAAGCTGCACTGACACCGGCTGATCAACGCCGTAGGTGTGTCGTAGCTGATCCAGCATCTTCGGGTCGGTGATCTGCTGTTCGGACGTCATGACGTCGAACAGACTCCCCGGCGCAAGATGGATCAGCACGAAGTTCATCACGATGACCGCAAAGATCAACGGGATGATCTGCGCCAGTCTGCGGATGATGATGCGACGCATGTTCGCCTCCGGCCTCAGCGATCCAGCCAGACCTCGGCCCAGCTTTCGCCCATGAAGTCCGCCGTCAACGAATGATCGCGAACATCTGAACGAGCGATCGTCACGGGTTCAAGGTCGACCATCGGCAGGACGGGCGCGTCGCTCGCCGCGAGTTTGTCGAACTCATGCACCAGAGACACGCGCTTCTTCTCATCGGTTTCGATCGCCATCTTGCTGACGGTCTCGTCCATCTTCGGATTGGAATAGCCGGTGGCGTTGCGGAAGGCGGCCCCCTTCACGATGCCGTCGGTGGTGTAGTATTGCGTTGTCTGCGGGATCGGCTCGATACTGGCTGAATTGTTCGACACCGCGACGTCGTAGTCATAATCGGTGTAGATGCGTTTCAGCGAAGTCGCACGATCGGGGATCGCCAGATCGACGGTGATGTCGACATCCTCGAAGGCCTGCTTCAGATACTGACCGATCTTGACGTTTTCCTCGAACCATCCGGCCGACACCAGGCTCATCTTGAAGCGCGAACCGGATTTCACCGGATAGCCGGCTGCATCGAGCAATGCCGCGGCCTTTTTGATGTCGAACGGATAATCCTGGACGTCCTTGGTGAAGAAGATCGAATTCGAGAAGTGGAGCGCGCCAAGCGAGGGACGTGCGCGACCGAAGAAAACCGTATCCGCGATGAAGCTGCGGTCGATCGCATGAAGCAAGGCCTGACGCACCTCGCGCTTCTTGAAGATCTCGCGACGCTGATTGAACTCGACACTCGTGATCCAGGCCGAGTTCGAATAACCCTTGGTCTCGGCCACGAACTTCTTGGTGGCGGTCAGACGCGCGATGTCCGGCGCAGGGATCGGATTGAAGGTACCGATATCGAGTTGGCCGGCCTCGAACGCGGCCGACCGCGACGCCGGATCTCGCCACCAGCGGATCACCAGCTTGTCGAGATAGGGCTTGCCGGCATTCCAATAGCTGTCATTGCGGACATATTCGACATGGCTGCCGCGCACCCATTCCTTGACCTTGAAAGGACCGGTGCCGATCGGCGTGTTGTTGATCGGGTTGGTAATGATGTTCGACCCGTCATAGATGTGCTTGGGAATGACGAGGCCGGCCTTGCCAGCCAGCACCGACTTCAGGAAGAACTCCGGCACCGGCACCTTGAATTTCAGCACCACGGTCAGCGGATCCACGGCCTCCGCGGTCAGCAGCGCATCGAGCGTGACGCCCGCGGAGATCGGCTTCCAGTATTGGATCGCATTGAAGACCAGGTCGTCCGCGGTCAGCGGCTTGCCATCATGCCAGGTGACATTCGGACGTAGCTTGATCGTGTAGCTGCGGAAATCCTCTGCCGGTTCGATTCCGAGAGCCAGCACCGGTTCGAATTTGAGATCAGCCGTCAGGCGGATCAGCCGCTCGAACACTTTGGTCGACGTGAAATACGGACTGGAGCCGCCGCCCGCTGGAACGAACAGCGATTGCGGCTCAAATCCACCCCATGTCCCGATCAGCGTGCCACCGCGCTTCGGCGTGGTCGTTGCAGCACTGGAAGAGCCGGCGAAGCCGGACGCGAAAACGGCGCCGGCTGTCGTCATCAGAAAATCACGTCTGCTAAAACCGCTCATTGTTCTTCCTTTGTTGCAAACAGGAGCCTGCCCCGTCGCCCGCTCCTGCTATTATTCTTTCTTAAAGCGTCGAATAGGTGCCGCGGCCGATGGCGAGCAGCGCCCCCTTCTCGTCAAATACATCGACGTCGGCGACGCCGACGCTCTTGCCGGCTCGGCGCACCCGCGACACCGCGACCAGGGCGGTATCGACAGCCGGCTTCAGGTAGTCGACCCGGAAGTTCACGGTCGGAAGGCCGCGCCCGACCATCATGCCGACAGCAAAGTCACCGACGGTGTCGATAACCGACGCAATGACGCCGCCATGCCATTGCTTGGAGCCTGGCCTGCGCTCGAATTCCGGCTTCATCGGCGAGCGCATCGTCACTTCCTGGGTTTCCGGATCGGCCTTGATGACTTCGAGGCCGAGAAACAGGTTGAACGGCGAAACATCCAGCATCTGCTGGATCTCGGCAGCCGTCAGCGTCTTAACGTCGGGCTTGCTCATGGCGTCACCACGACTTTGCCGAACACCGCGCGATCCTCGATAACGCGCACCGCTTCCTTCGCTTCTTCCAGCGGATAGGTCTTGTCGATCAGCACCTGCAGCTTCTTGGCTGCGACGAGATCGAACAGCTTGGTGATGTCGTCACGTTCCCAGCCGTTGGAGCCCTTGATCTCCAGTTCGAAGGTCCAGATAAAGCGAAGATCTTCAGTGGGCGAGTAGCCGGCAGTCGCACCGCAAGTCAGAATGCGGCCTCCGAGCTTCAGGCAACGCAGCGATTTCACCCAGGTATCGCCGCCGGTGAAGTTGACGACTACATCGACACCGCCACCTTCAACAAAGCGCCGGCGATGTGGCTTGCCGTGACGCTCATAGATCGTCCTCATGAAGTCGGACTGGGTGTAGAGGATGATTTCATCCGCCCCGAGTTCGGTTAGGCGCTTGCCCTTCTCCTCGTTGCCGGCACAGGCGATCACATAGGCGCCCGCCAGCTTGGCGAGCTGGACACAGCACACGCCGACGCCGCCGCTGGCGCCAAGAATCAGGACTTTCTCGCCGGCCTTGATCTGTCCGATGGTGTTCATCATGCGAATTGCGGTGCCATAGGCGACCGGCAGAGCTGCAGCCTGCTCGAAGCTGACGCCTTCCGGAATTTTGACGAGCTGATGCGCCTTGGCGCGGCAGAATTCGGCGAGGCCGCCGTCCTGGGTCTCACCCATCAGACCGCCTTCGACGCGGTTGACCGGATCGATCAACACGCGGTCGCCAATGTTCCAGCCGGTGACGCCAGCGCCAAGTTCGGTGATCTCACCGACCACATCGAGCCCAATGATGACAGGCAGCGGCACCTTGATGCCGGGCATACCACGGCGGGTGAAAACATCGTGATAGTTGATCGACGATGCCCGCACGCGGATGACAACGTCGCCCTCGCCGGCCTTCGGCGTCGGATAATCCGCCGTGAATTGCAGCTTATCGTTATCGCCGTGTTCGTGAAGGACAACTGCTCGCATGATCTATCTCGCTCCGTTGGTTCAGGCTGCGGCAGAGAGGGACCAGCTTGCCAGCCCCTCTACCGCCTGTTGAGTGATGGAAATGGCTTGTTCTGTGGTCTCTTCACGCCAGTGCGACGACACCGGGACGAAACAATCATGCAGGTCTGCGCGCAGCATGCGAACGCGCTCACTGTCTTTCTCGGCCTTGAACTTCAGCCAGAGATCGAGCTGCAGGGCGCGACGAACCTTGGTACCGCGCGTGCCGAATTCGATCACAGCACCGACCATCGGCCGCGCGCCGAGAAATCTGGTCATGCCGTGAAACACAAGGCCCTGATAATTGGGCCGCGCAAAGTTGTTGGGCTTTTGACCGACGATCCGATCTTCGCCCCACCAGCGCACGGCTTCCGCATGAAGCGCGCCACCTTCAGTGTTGAAGCACAGGAAGAAGGACTCGCCGAAATCACCAATGCCTGTATGCCAATCGATGAATCCGACCCGCTCGGCCGCACCGAGATGATCGGCAACGATGCCCTCCAGAGTCAGATTGGACCACTCGCGCCCGGCGCCGCCGTAATTGGAACCGTTCGGATAATCGTACTGCCCGCGCGCCAGCGTGTCGAACAGGCCGTCGTCGCCATGCGCGTCCTTGAAGGCTTCCACGGCGTCGGCGTAGATCTGCAGGGCTGCCGGCGTCCAGTCCTCCGGAAGGAGATGCGGATATAGCTTCGCATAACCCGGATTGGCAGGGCGGGGAGCAGCGAAATCGATGAAGTTGCGATTGAGATCGACATTATTCTCCGTAGTCCGCGTACCCCAAGCAAAACCGTAGGGGTTGATCGCGTGGACGAAAAGAACCGACACGCCGCGCGGAAGGGCGCGCGCAAAATCGCTCTGCATCCAACCGATCTGCGCCGCCGAACCGCTGAGGCCTTCGAGGCCGTGAGTGCCGCTGAGGATCACCAGTTGCGAAGCTGCGCGCGGATCGCCAAGCCGCGCCACGTCGATGCATAGATCCTGGCCGTTCGGGCCCTTCAGCGCCGGATGGGTGTAGGTGGCCAACGCGGCGCCGATGTCATCCGCAGTGCTGCGGAACTTCGCGCGCGCGCCGTCATAGTCGATTGCGAAGCTTCTGGTAAAATCGTTGGGCAGTATCGCCATCACGCCGTGAACCCCAGAGCGACATTGGCGGCGTCGGCATGCGACACGATGATGCCGCCGACATAGGGCTTGAAGGAAATGCCGGCCGCATCCAATACGGCGCGCGGCGTATCGAGCGACGCCACCTTGAACACCAGAGCGACCATACGGTCTGTGCCGTCCTCGCTGACCAACGCCGCACCGGCATAGCAATCCGCGACGGCTGCAGGATCGAGCACAAGAATCGTCGCGCCACCAGCACTGAACGAAAATCCGCCAGCTATCGGCGTTAACAGCGGCGCACCAAACATGCGCTCATACAGCGCTGCAGTTCGCGCCGGCTGCTGCGAGGCGATGACAAATTCGACAATTTCAGTGGCACCATTGGCATGTGCCTGCCATTCGGGACGCCACACCAGTTCCGGCGTATCGTGATGGCAGAAGAAAGTACGCCCATTCTGCACTTCCTCGCCCGCCACGCGGATGACCTTGAAACGCGCATCTTGGGCGCCGCCCGGCAATTCGACCGGCCGCGCAAAGCTCATTGGCTCCAGGACGGGAACCGCATTGTCTTTCAGCGTCGCATAAACCAGATCGGCATCGACAGATTTGAAAACGAGCCCGCTCAATCCCGGCGGATGCGCCCAGAGATCGGCACGCATCGTCTCCCGCCCCGGCAGGTAGCCGAGCAATTCGAGATAGTTCGTACCAAAGATTGCAAGGTTGTTACTGGAGCCGAGCGTATGGTGACCGCGCTCCGTCAGCTGAAAGCCGAGGCGAGCATATTGTGCAGCAGCCTCATCGAGCTGGCCCATCACGTTGATGACGACGTGATCGAGGACAGGCGATATCTTACGCTGGACAGCACGCGTATCACTCATACAGAAACCTCATTCCGTCCCAAATTCGTGAATTCAGCAAGATTGGTGCCAATCCGGACATCCATCACAACAGCGTCATGCAGCACGTGGTCGCGGCTCTTCTTTCGACGTTGAAAAGGCGAGCGCCGCATCCGCATGCAGAATCGTTGAATCGAATACCGGAAGATCGATGTGCTCGGGGCCGACCAGCAGGCAGATCTCCGTGCATCCAAGGATCACGCTATCGGCGCCACGCGCTTTTCCGCGTGCGATCGCATCAAGATAAAGGCGGCGCGATTCATCGCGAACAACGCCTTGGCATAGTTCATCGAAGATGATGTCGTGAATAAACGCGCGATCGTCTGCGGCGGGAATGACGGGATCGAGCCCGAAACCTTCGCGCAATCGCGTCACGTAGAAATCCTGCTCCATGGTGTAGCGCGTTGCCAGAAGCAAGGGCCGCTGCAGCCCTGCGGCCTTCACCGCAGCGCCCGTCACGTCGGCAATATGAAGCAGCGGGATTGACACTGCTTGCTGTACTTCGTCGGCAAGTTTGTGCATCGTGTTGGTGCAGATCAGAATGCAGCCAGCACCGCCTCCTTCCAGATCGCGGGCGATGTCAGCAAGAACCTGGCAGGCCTCGTCCCAACGCCTTGCTTCTGCAAGCTCACAATCGCGTCGAAATTGATCGAGCGCATCAGAATATCCGCGGAGTGAAGCCCGCCGAATTCGGCTCGCACCTGCTCATTCAGCCGACGGTAGTAAACCGCAGTACTTTCCCAGCTCATTCCGCCAATCAAACCAATCGTGCGCATTGCCATTGCTCGTTCTGTCCAGTCGATGTGCTTGACGGGAACGATAGCATTGGGACCGCGCAACCCGATTGCGGATCTCGGTCATCATACTCAGTTTACCTGAGAAGAAACTTCATAGTTCGATCGATCGGCGGAATAGGATTTCAAATTTTTCATTCCGCCGCATCAACGTTTCTTCACTCAGTCCTGACAGACCAGAATGATGCAGCGACGTGAAGGCATCGGGATTTGCTGCGCGTCGCACGAAATCTCACTGCCCGAGAAAATACGGAGGTCGACCTGAACCAGCAGTAGAACTCAGTGCAACTCGACACGTATGCGGATTGGCGATTGTCTTGCTCAGAAACAAACGAGGCCGCCTCCTGGAGGGAAAGGCGACCTCGTGGAGCGCGCGAATGCCCTCGCGCCGGTCCATGTGCTCTGGGGAAGAGCACCCTATTTGATCATGCCGCCCGCTTTGGTGTGTGACGACGACATGACACGGCATGTGACAGTTGATCGCATCGACGGTGTATCACTTGTGGTCGCTCGACCTGCCTCCTTCACCGTGAATATGTTTTTGATCGCAGCACACGGTGCGGTTGCTGAATGTTCTGCCTAGGCTTGGCGAGCGTATTGCTCGACGTTCGCGCAGACTATCACGCGGCCTGAGACGCCTCTGTTCAGATCTTCCACGTCGGCTACGCGGCGCGCGAGAACGGCGCGCTGGTTGACATAGCCCTTGTCAGTAATCTCGCCGCCATCGACAGATAACGGCTCTGCCAGCAAGAGCGCGCAAGTCGCATAGGTGGAAGACCCTCCGCCTGCCAACTTCAATTTTGCCAGCCCCTTCTCGATGGACGAACGCACATTTTCGCAACCGAGCACGGCATCGATGCTCGCTGTTTCCGGCAGACCGGACACCGCGCGGCAGGCAGCCAGGTTGGGAACAAGAAGGAAGCGCACATCCTCGCCGCCATGCCCGGCCACGACAATGTCCTGAACCAGTGGCGCTAACGCGGAGATTCCCGCCACGCGCAACGTTCCGACATTGACCCATGTGCCCGATGTCAGCTTGAAATCCTCGGCGATGCGCCCGTCGAACAGTAGGCCCTGCTCCGGATGGGTCGAGTCTGCAAATGCAACGGCATCACCGATCAGATAGAAGCCGTCTGCATCGAAAGCTTTCGCAGTGAGGTCCGGCGCCTTCCAATAGCCCGGCGTCACATTGGGCCCGCGCACCCGCACCTCGAACTTGCCGTCCGATGGCACGAGCTTTAGCTCCGTACCGGGAACCGGTACGCCTATATTGCCCGATCGTGGTGCCTGAAAATGACAATCGGTTGCGAGTGGCGATGTTTCCGTCGATCCCCAGGCGGAAACCATCGGCAACGGGCGTCCGATTGTCTCGATGGAGAGTGTCTCCAGCGCCAACCATGTGCTCTGCGGCAAGGCCGCACCGGCATAAAAGACGAACTTGACCTCGTTGAAGAAGCGCTGTCGTAATCCATCGTCTTTCCGCAGGGCTGCGATAAGCATGTCGAAGCCGCGCGGCACGTTGAAATAGACCGTCGGCATGACGCTCCACAGATTGGCGAGGGATGTCGCGAACAATCCGGGCGCGGGCTTGCCGCTATCGATGTAAAGCGTTCCGCCGCTGCGAAGCACCATATTGAAATTGTGATTTCCTCCAAAGGTATGGCTCCATGGCAACCAGTCGAGAAGGACGAGCTCGCTCTGCGGCGCTTCGAGAAACGGCCAGGTCTGCGCCTTGGCCTGCTGGCTCGAAGTCAACATGCGCTGGGTATTGATGACCGCCTTCGGCGCGCCGGTCGATCCCGACGTGAACAGAAATTTGGCGATCGTATCGGCATTGATCTCTTCGAAAGCACGATAGATGGCCGCGCTGACCGGCGTCGCGACCACATCGCCATATGACCATCCCGCTCCGCCGGCCGCGCCACCGCCGATGACGGTGGCGGCGTGAAACGGGGCGATCGCAGCGAGGGCCGGACCGAACCGCTGCAAATCCGAGACGTAGATGGCACCGGGATCGAGAAGTAGAATTGCGCCACGCAGCTTTTCGAAGTCCTGCGACATCAGCGAATATGCTGGCGAAATCGCAGCAACGGGCACACCGACATGCATCGCTGCCAGGGCTAGGACCGCATGTTCGATGCCGTTGTCCGATAGGACCGCGAGAGGCCGCTGCGCACTCATCTCTTGTGCAAGAATCCAGCTACCCGCGCTGCGCACCCGCCGAAGCGTCTCGGCATAACTCAGCGTCACCCAGGGCAAATCTGGACTGGACCGCTCCGCCAGAAAGGTCCGCTCCGGTGCTTCTTGTGCCCAGTGTTCGAGCCAGTCCCCGACACAACGCGCATAGGGACGCAGCGCTGTATCGGACCGCAGCACGACCGTTCCGTCGGCATGCGGCTCGGCGATTACGGATGGTGTCAGGAAGAATACACCGTGCGTGTCAGATCCATCGCTGCCGCTCGAAGCCATCATTTCTCTCCCCCGTGACACGCCCGCTTTTGTTTTTATTCGGGCTATTCAATTGGTCCCGCCATTTACGGCCCGGATCGGACACGACATCAGTACGTCTCGACATGATAGCGCCCACTGCCGCGCATCACTGTTTTCAGATCCGACCAATCCATCGAAGCGGCGCGGCAGATATCCGCGAACGCCTCTTCGACGCCGCTCTCCATACCTTTCAACCCGCAGATATAAACGTGAGTATGCCCGCTCTGAAGGAGGGACGTGATCGCCGCAGCCTCACTCCGGATTCGATCCTGCACATAGACTCGCGGTTCGCCGGGGACGCGCGAATAACAGAAATGTTTGCCCAGCAAGGCATCCGGGACTTTCTGCAGCGGGCCGAAATAAGGAAGCTCCTCGGGACGGCGCGCACCAAAGAAGAGCAAAAGCCGCCCCGGCGCGTCGGGCATCGCACGACGACGACGCTCGGTGAAACCACGAAATGGCGCTGATCCGGTGCCGGTACAGACCATCAGCACATTTGCGGCGGGATCGTTCGGCAGCAGAAAGGTGGCCCCGAACGGTCCAGTGACCTCAACCTTGGCGCCGCGCGGCAGATCGCACAGGTAATTCGAACACACCCCGTCGGGCTCGCGCTTTACCGTTAGCGCAAGATTGTTGGTGTTCGGCTTCTCACCGTCGCGTGAGCTCGCGATGGAATAGAGCCGCACCTGATGCGGCTTGCCGTCGGCGTCTAGACCCGGCGTAACGATGCCGATGCTCTGGCCCTCGAGGATGGGAAACGGCTGCTCGCCAAAATCCAGGATAATGTGGCGCACATCGGAGTCGGCCGTCGCATGCGTGAGCCGGAAATTGCCGGTCACCGTGGCCAGCGCAGGCTTGCCGCGATTGTAGAGATTGACCGACGCCTTGCTCGATGACGGCGGCGCGACGGGCTTTCCGCCTAGCCCCTTACGAGCTTCTTCGAGCAGTGCACCGATTTCATCTTCCAGCGCCTCGATGGCGCCTGCGCCGGCGTTGTTGTCGGCGATCTCCTCCTGCGCCGGCAAATCGCTCCAGGAGAACTGCTCGTCGAGCGAATACGGCGTCGCAACGACGCGCCAATTGTCGATCGCGCCGGTCGGGCACGGCGAAATGCAGTCCATGCAGTAATTGCAGATTTCGGCATTGACGACATAATTGTTGTCGTCATGCGTCACCGCATCGACCGGGCAGCTCTCCTCGCAGGTATTGCACCTGATGCAGATTTCCGGATCGATCAGGTGCTGTTTGAGAGGCGCATTCATGACAAATCCCGCGCGTGCCATCGAGACCGGCAAGCGGCGAAGTGGCCTTGACGACAGCCCACTCGCCGCATGCAAACGGTGCTAGGCCGCAATCTTCACGTATTCGAAATCGCCGGGCTTGTTGTCGATGCCGACCTTCGGCGCCGAAATCCAGCTGGCGAACTTGCCCGGCTCACTTACCGGCGTCATCAGCGAGGCGATGAAATCACCGTCCTCATCTGACGGCAGATACTCGTTCTTCGCTTTCGCCCAGGCGGCATCGCTCATGATGATCCCCTTCGGGGAGGCGTTCACATCGCGGAATTCGCCGATCTGGCGATGGAACGCGGTGTGAGGTAGATCGAAGCGGAAATTAACGCCAGCCTTCTCGATGATCTTGTTCCAGCGCTCGACGCCCTTGGCGCAATCCGCCGTGTAGTCGTCACGCAGGCGCATATTGAGGGCGGTGAGCGCTGGCTCGTCCACCAGCTTGATTTCACCATCGACGAATTTCAGGACCTGATAGATGTCGTTGGTGAGCTGGTGATCGTCCTCGATCTTGGTCTCCTGGAATCTTCCCTTCAGCCCGGAATTGTAGAAATTCGCGGCATTGGTCGAGACTTCCGAACCGAACAGGTCGAGCGACAGCGAATAATGCAGGTTCATCTTCTTCTGCATGGTCGGCAGATCGATCACGCCAAGCGCGCGGATTCTCTCGATAGCATTGGGATCCTCAATCCCCGCCGCCTTCATCGCTTCGCAGGTTCGCTGCAACACGCGGCCGACACCGGTCTCACCGACGAACATGTGATGCGCTTCTTCCGTCAACATGAAGCGGCAGGTGCGCGACAGCGGATCGAAGCCGGATTGGGCGAGACTCTCCAACTGCATCTTGCCGTCACGATCGGTGAAGAAGGTGAACATGAAGAAGGATAGCCAGTCTGGTGTGGCCTCATTGAATGCACCGAGCATGCGCGGCGCATCGGCATCGCCCGAGCGGCGACGGAGAAGATCGTCGGCCTCCTCGCGTCCGTCGCGGCCGAAATATTTCTGCAGCAGATAGACCATCGCCCAGAGATGGCGCCCCTCTTCCACATTGACCTGGAACAGGTTGCGCAAGTCGTAGAGCGACGGCGCGGTCTGGCCAAGATGACGCTGCTGCTCGACCGAAGCCGGCTCGGTATCGCCCTGGATCACAACGAGGCGGCGGAGCATCGCACGATATTCGCCAGGGACTTCCTGCCAGGCAGGTTCGCCCATATGTCGCCCGAAATTCACCTTGCGCTCGGTATCCTGCGGCGCCAGCAACACGCCCCAGCGGTATTCGGGCATCTTCACATAGTCGAACTTCGCCCAGCCTTTGGGATCGACTGAAATTGCGGTGCGCAGATAAACGAGGGATTCCTGAAAGCCCTCGGGGCCCATGTCGTTCCACCAATCAAGATAGCCGGGATGCCAGCCCTCGAGTGCCTTCAGCACCTGCCGATCCTCGGCGAGATTCACGTTGTTCGGGATCTTCGTGCTGTAATCGACGTTCATGATGTTCATGACTGGGATCTCCCGCTGTATTTCTGATCGTTCGAATTGGGCAAGCCACCGACTTGCATTTGTCTGTTGCGTGACACATTGCGCGCCGTTCCGGTTGCGGGCGCTAGACGCGTGTCATATCGAACTGCGCCTTCTGACCGGTGCCGTAGCGACCAAGCGCCCCGTTCTCGCCGACCGCATTGGGTCGCTGGAAGATCCAGTTCTGCCACGCCGTCAGCCGCGAGAAGATCTTCGATTCCATCGTCTCCGGCCCGACAAAGCGCAGATTGGCTTCCATCCCCGTGAGGCTGTCGGGTGAGAAGCTGCAGCGTTCTTCGAAGAACACGCGCACCTCATCGTCCCAGTCAATGTCATCAAGCGCGAAGGTGACGAGCCCGAGCTGCTCGGCGGTTTCCGCATCGAGCGGCTCACCGATCTTCGCCTCGGCGCGCGTGACATCATCCGGATCGGCCTGGAAGCGCGACTGCAGCCGCGTCAGCCCGTGGCTCATCGGGTAAGGCCCGAAATTCATTGCACTCAATACGATCGCCGGAGGTGCGCGGTTGTCACCCTGCTTCTGGCCGACCAGCATGTAGGAGCGGTCCGCGGCGAAGACCAGTTCGGCCAGCGTGCCGACAAAACACGACCCCGGCTCGACCAGCGTCACCAGCGTGCGCGAAGTCACATCGATGCGCTTCAGCACGCGCTTCCAGTATTGCCGGATCTCGTTGACCAGCCAGTGCGCCTTGTGAGTCTCGAGGAAGGCGTCATGAGCCAGTACATTGGCGCCGTCGCCATGCGACTTGAACACCAGCATGGCTGTCTCAAGTTCATTGATCCGCAGATGCAGAATGGCATCGTCCAGCTCGCGCGCCACCTGCAGCGGCCAGAAGGCGGCGCCCTGCGCGATCAGTCCACCGATATCCGACGGTGCCGGGCCTTCTGGAGCCTTGATGGAGATGGAAGCAATCCGCTCGGCGCGATTGATATCAACATTGACCAGACCGTAACGAATGCCGCCATCGTCGAAGCGGCGTTTCAACGGCGCCAGCTTGAGGCCTTCGCCAGTCCCATTGCGCTTTGACGTCGTCAGGAATTCCTTGGCCCGCTCCGCGACCTTGGCTTCGAGCTTGCTGTTCGGAATGATGTCATCGATCAGCCGCCACGCCACTGCGCGCTTGCCTTTGATGCCTTCCTCGATGGTGCAGAAATAATCTGCATGATCGCGGCGCACCTTGCGCTTGTCGACGACACGCGTCAGGCCGCCGGTGCCTGGCAGCACCGCAAGCAACGGCACTTCCGGCAGCGCCACCGCCGCCGAGCCATCGTCCGCCATGATGATGTGATCGGTAGCCAGCGCGAGTTCGTAACCACCGCCCGCAGCGGTGCCGTTGATCACCGAAATGAAATGCTGACCGGAATTTTCGCTCGAGTCTTCAAAGCCGTTGCGGGTCTCATTGGTGAATTTGCAGAAATTGACCTTGTGGGCGTGGGTCGCGCCGGCCAGCATGCGGATATTGGCGCCAGCGCAGAACACACGGTTCTTGCCGGAGCGCAGCAGCACGACCTTGACCTCGGGATATTCGAAGCGAAGCCGCTGCACGGCATCCGCCAGTTCGATATCGACGCCAAGATCGTAGGAATTCAGTTTGAGCTGATAACCCTCGAACAGACCGCCATTCTCATCGACATCCATGGTGAGCGTTGCCACGTCGCCATCGACACTGAGCTTCCAGTGGCGGTAGCGCGACGGATCGGTTTGGAAGTCGATAAACTTGGCGCCGTTCGAGAGAACGCGTTGCTCTGCGGCCATGCTCCACCCTTTGACAGTCTTGATTTATATGCGCCGTGCGCCTTGGCTATACGCACAATAATTCATAAAATCGGGAGCGCCTAGGAAAATCGGACAAAATCATGCATTTTATTTCATATTCGGATGATATTGATCAGACCCCGCTCGGCCTCGTCGATCACCAGTTGATGCGCGATCGCAGACGCCAGCGCCGCGATGGGAAAGTGCTCGGAAAAGCTTCCGGCAATACCCGCTGGCGGGCGTAGGGCGAGTTCATCGAGTTCGGACAATGCGTCCTGCAACAATCGATGTGCCGCGCGCGGCCGTTGCAGACTGAGTTTCAGATTGGCATTGGCAACCTGAATACAGGCGCGAAGCAGAATCCGGTCGCGCCCTCTTTGCGGCGCGACCTTCCAGACGGCCTCGAGAATTTCGTGAGCCTCCCAGAAGAATCCGGCATCGTTGAGCGCGAGCCCATAACGCAACGCCGGATCGTCCGCCGGAACGACCCCTGCATAACGCATCGGGACCAGTGCCTTGGCCTGCGCGAGCGTGTCGTGATCGGCCTCTGTCTTTCTGTCGAGCCGATGGGGCCAGCGCGGCATCGCGAGATCCGGAGCCCTGACCAAGACCTTGCTGCTCAGGCTGCGCGCAATTCGCCCTCGCCGTGAAACTGCAACAGACGATTGGCGAATTCCGCCACGGCGTTCAGCGTGACCTCAGGGGCTTCGCGATGTGGTGAATGCGCAGCGTGCGGAACGATCGTCACGTCCACCGGGCAATAGCACTCCGTCTCGGCGATCTCGATCTGCTTCATGGTGCCGTAGTGATCGTCCGCGCCCTGCAAAATCTGCACGGGCACACGCAGATAAGCGAGATAGTCGGAAATATCCCAGTCGCGGAACTGCGGATCGAGCCATGCACCATTCCAGCCATAGAACGCGTTGTCGACGTCATCATGCCAGCGCGCCAGCTTTGCTTTCAGATCACCCTGTTCGTAGGCCGTCTTGATGTCGGCGATCGACGTTACGGAAATATCCTCGACGACGAAATGCGGCGCGATCATCGAGACGCCGCGGATGCGATGGTCCTGAATGCCGCCGGCATAGATCGTCGCGATGGATCCGCCATCGGAATGACCGACCAGCAAGCCGCGGCGAAAGCCGATGGCATCGAGCAGCTGCGGCAGCACGTCGAGCGCTTCGACATGCATGTAGTCCAGTGGCCGCGGCAGCGCGACCGGCGTCGATGCGCCGTAACCAGCGCGCGAATAGACGAAAACGCCGGCCCCGGTCGCCGCCTGCAGCTTGTCGGGAAAGTCGCCCCACAGCGCGACCGAGCCCAGACCTTCATGCAGCAGCACAATGGTCGGCGCCACATCCGGTTGCGGACCGATCATGCGGTATTCGAGTTCGGACGCACCGATGGTCAGCCGTCCCGCAGATTTCAATGCGCTCATCTTGTCATCCCCGGTTTCAGGCTGCCGCTCCATCGCGCAGTTTGAAGCGCTGGATTTTTCCGGTCGCGGTCTTGGGAAGGGAATCGACCACCTCGATCCAGCGTGGATACTTCCACGGACCGATCCGTTGCTTGACGTGATCCTTGAGCGAGTCGCGCAGGCCTTCCTGTACAGCATTCGGCTTCAGGACCACGAAGGCCTTTGGCTTCAGCAGCCCCTCGGCGTCGGCGGCCGGCACGACCGCCGCTTCGGATACGGCGGGATGCGCAATCAGCGCGCTCTCCACCTCGAACGGGGAGACCCAGATGCCGGACACCTTGAACATGTCGTCGGCACGCCCGCAGAACGTATAGCGCCCGTCGGCATCGCGCACATATTTGTCGCCGGTGCGCGTCCAATGACCTTCAAAGGTGCGACGACTCTTGCTGCGCTGATTCCAGTATCCCTCACCGGCGGAAGGCGCATCAACGAGCATCTCGCCGATTTCTCCATCGGCGATATCGAGGCCCGCCTCATCGACGAGCCGCACGCGATAGCCTGGCACCGGCCGGCCGGACGTACCGTATTTGATATCGCCGGGAGCATTCGACAGAAAGATATGCAGCAGTTCTGTTGAGCCGACGCCATCGAGAATATCGACGCCGAAACGGCTCTTCCATCCATTCCCCACCGGTTCCGGCAGCGCCTCGCCAGCCGAGGTGCAAATGCGCAGGCGCGGGAGGCGAACTTCCGTTTTGAACGCCTCATCATTCAGCATCGCCGCGAACAATGTCGGCACCCCGAAAAATATACTCGGCTGATAACGGCGCATCAGGCCGAACATGGTGGCCGGCGTCGGGCGCTCCGAATTGAGCACCGTCGTGGCGCCGACCGACATGGGAAATGTCATGGCGTTGCCGAGACCGTAAGCGAAATACAATTTGGCCGCAGACAGCCCGACATCATCCTCGCGGATGCCGAGAACCTGCTTTCCATAGGTCGACGCTGTCGCTTCCAGACTGGCGTGCAGATGGCGAACGCCTTTCGGCATGCCCGTGGATCCGGATGAGTACAACCAGAAGGCCGGTTCGTCCGCATGGGTCGCGACCGTCGTGAAAGTCTTGCTCTCGTCGCTGATTTGATCTGCGAAACTCTTGTGACCTTTGGCATCGCCATTGACGACGATGACGTGTTCAAGATCTGGCAAACGACCAAGCATGTCATCGACCACAGGCAACAGCGCCGCGGAAATGAACAGCACGCGCGCCCGGCAATCGGCCAGCACATAGGCGTATTGTTCTGAGGTCAGCAGCGTATTGAGCGGCACCGGGACGATGCCGGCCCGGATCGCGCCAAGGAACACCACCGGAAAGTCGACGGTGTCGAGCATGATCATCGCGACGCGTTCCTCGCGCCGGACGCCGAGCCGCTTCAGTAGATTGGCCAGTTGGCAGCTTTTTGCCTGCAGGTCGCCATAGGTCAGTTCGGTCACGGTATCGGTGAAGGCAAGCTTGCTGCCGCGGCCCTCATCGATGTTGCGGTCGAGAAGCCAGGTCACCGCATTGTAAGAATTGGACGGCCCACTCATGATGCGTCTGCACCTTGGGCGATTCCACAACCGTTGTTCACGGTGCTCTCCCTGTCGTCTTTTTTGAATTATAATTCATATAAAGTCACCAACTCCGGTTGCTGTCAATCGCATCCGGAATTATCTTTCCTGAAATCCTCGACGAGCACACGCGCCCCATGACCGACCAGGCCGATCCCGAAACCGCCTTTCTTGAACAGCTCGGCCAGCGCGTCCGCACTATGCGCGGCCTGCGCGGCATGTCGCGAAAGGTGCTGGCGAAAGTGTCGGGGATTTCGGAGCGCTACATCGCGCAACTAGAAAGCGGCAAGGGCAACGTATCTATCGTGCTACTGCGCCGGGTGTCCGGCGCCATGGGTGCCCATCTTGAGGATCTCATTCCGGCGGACGAACCGACCACGGAGTGGCCAGTCATTCGCGACCTCGTGCGCAACGCGACACCGAACCAGATCGCCGAGGCCAAGGATGTTCTCGCCGGCCGCGAGCACAGCCCGTTCCAGAATTATATGTCATTCAGCGGCATCGCCCTGATCGGGCTGCGCGGCGCCGGAAAATCGACGCTTGGGAAATTGCTGGCGGACAAGATCGGCTGGAACTTCGTCGAGCTCAACAAGGAGATCGAGCAGCACAACGGACTATCGGTCGCCGAGATCATCGCGCTCTATGGACAGGAAGGCTTTCGCCGCATGGAACAGGCCGCGCTGAACGGCCTGCTGGGACGCAAGGAGCCCATCGTCCTTGCGACCGGCGGCGGCATTGTCTCGGAACCGGTGACTTTCGATCGCGTATTGTCATCGTTCTACACGATCTGGCTTAAGGCCAAGCCCGAGGAGCATATGGCGCGCGTCCGTCGCCAGGGTGACTTGCGCCCGATGGCGGACGACCGCTCCGCCATGCAGGAATTGCGCACGATCCTGCTGAGCCGTGAACCGCTCTATGCCCGCGCCTCCGCCATTGTCGATACGGCCGGCCTCAGCAAGGACAAGGCTGCCGCGCAGCTGGTCGGCGCGGTATCGCGCGTCTTGAACACCAATGCCCAGGCCTTCGGACTGAGAAGCGCTGCGTCGTGACACTGGGCGAGCTTCTGCAGGCGCGCGGCTTCGATCCCGTCGGTGCAATGGCGATCCGCAATACCCTGCATTCCGAGGACGTCTCGAACGATTTTCGCGATCTCGCCGATGTCATCAGCGCCAATGCGCTGCCGATGTATGACCGGATGCAGGACGGACCGCGCATCGCGCATCAGGCCGCCGTGCTCTCCTTTGCCGCAACCGACGGCGGACAGGCGCGCCTGACAAGCCTGCGAACCTTCCTGCTGCGCAAACCGGGAAGTGTTCCCGGCGACATTGTCTATGATTACGACGCCGCGCACCTGCTCCACAGTTTCATAGCACGCGCCACGACGCCCTGTTTTTACGACGCCATTGAGCGGGAAGAGCTCAACGATCTGTTCGGCCGCCTCGTGGTGCAATGGCCGGAGCCGTTGTCCGACAATATTCTTGCGGCCAATGATGATGCATTGACCGTCGTCGTGGCCTGATCACTCAAACGCCGAGATGGCGTTCCAGCACGTCCGGCTGCGCGGCTAATGCCGCTGGCGTTCCGTCGAACACCACGCACCCCTTCGACAGGATCACCATTCGGTCGGCGACTTTCGCGAGACTCCGAAAATCCTTGTCGACGACGATGGTCGCGATGCCCTCGCCCCGAACGATCGCCAGTGTTCGCCAGATCGACTGCGCCACCAGCGGCGCCAAACCTTCGGTGGCCTCATCGATCATGATCATATCGGGATTGGTCATCAGCGCGCGACCAATGGTAAGCATCTGCTGTTCGCCGCCCGACAGTTGATGCCCACCATTATTGCGGCGTTCATGCAGACGCGGAAACAGCTCGAAGATTTTCGACAGGGTCCAGGATTGACGCCCGTGATTGCCTGGTCGCGCAGCCATCACCAGATTTTCGGTCACCGACAGCGATCCGAAAATACCTCGGCCCTCCGGCACCAGCGCCATGCCGCATCGCGCGATCGTTTCGGGCGCTGCATTGCGGATATCGCGGCCGTGGAAGCGCAGATCGCCACGGCAAAGGGGCATCAATCCCATCAGCGAACGCAGCAGCGTGGTCTTGCCCATGCCGTTGCGACCGATCAACGCCACCTGCTCTCCCGGTGCGAAGACCAGATCGACGCCATGCAGAATCTGGCTGGCCCCGTAAAAGGCATCGAGCTTCTCCATCTCGAGCAACGCCGTCATGCGATGCCTCCGTCAGCACCGAGATAGGCGGCGCGCACGCCGGGATCCACGCGCACGTCCTGCGGCAAGCCTGTGGCGATGACACGGCCGTCCTGCATCACCGTCAACCGGTCTGCAAGCTCGAACACGGCGTCCATGTCGTGTTCCACCACCAGCACCGTACGGTCGGTCTTCAGCGACGCAATCAATCCGATGATACCCCGCGCTTCCGATGGCCCCATGCCGGCCAGTGGCTCGTCGAGCAAAATGACCCGCGGATTGGTCGCCAGCACCATCGCGATTTCGAGCTGGCGCTGTTCGCCGTGACTCAGTTTGTCGGCAATGATCTGCGACCGTGCAGATAACCCGACCCGGTCGATCGCATCGGTGACCAGCTGGAGATATGGCCGGTCGCATCGCGTGCCGCCAAACATCCGGAGCGGCGTAGTTGAACGAGCCTGCGCTGCAAGACGAACATTCTCGTGCACGCTGAATTGTGCAAACAACGTCGTCTTCTGATAGGCGCGGCCGAGGCCAGCACGCGCGCGGCGGTCCGGCGACAACAACGTGATATCCGCACCATTCAGCAGGACCTCACCCGAGGTTGGCAGAAGTTCGCCGGCCAGCAGATTGATCAGTGTGGATTTTCCGGCGCCGTTCGGGCCGATCACAGCATGGATCTCGCCCGCGCGAATGTCGATCGACACATCGGAGACAGCCAGCAGTCCTCCGAAGCGCTTCTGCAATCCAGCAGCACGCAGCGCAACGTCATGCATGACGAGCCTCCGCAGCTGCAGGCTTGATCTCGGCCGCGCGTTGCGGCGACACCCCGAACACCATCGACCAGATCTGCCGGACACCATTGGGCAGCAGGATGACGATGCCAATGATGATCAAGCCTTCGACAAGCTTCCAGTTGTCGAGATGCGCCTTCAACACTTCTTCCATGCCGATCAAAACCAGCGCACCGACCAGCGGCCCGGTGACCGAGCGCAGGCCACCGATCAGCACCATGACCAGGATTGTCGCCGACTGGTGCCATCCCAGCATCTGCGGCGCGACGAAGCCGAACTGGGCCGCGGCCAGATAACCGGCAAGGCCGGCCAGCGCGCCGGATAGGGTGAATGCCGTCAGGCGGAGGCGAAAGATCGGAAAGCCGAGCGACCGCGCCCGCCGCTCATTGTCCCGGGCTGCCGCCAGCGCCCGCCCGAAAGGTGAGCGAACCACTATCGTAAGCAGAGCGATCACGCCAACCAGGAAACCCAGCACGACAAAGTAGAAAGTCATGGGCTTGTCGAGATCGAGCAATTGGCGGCCGGCAATGGCGATCTCGGGCCGGATGTTGATGGAGATGCCATCCGATCCGCCCGCGAATTTGGTATCGTGGAAGAAGAAGAACAGCATCTCGCCAAAGGCAAGCGTCACCATGATGAAATAGACGCCGCGGGTACGCAGCACCAGCCCGCCAATCAGCAGGGCCGCGGTGCCGGAGCACAGGATCGCAACCGGAAGCGTCGTTAACAGCGACGCCGCATCATAACGAGGCGACAACAGCGCAAGTACGTATCCGGCAAGGCCGAAAAAGGCAGCATGGCAAAGGCTCACCAGACCGCCATGGCCGACCACGAGATTCAGTGACATGGCCAGCATGCCCATGATGAGCGCCTTGGCAAAGAATTGCGTGTAATAGGTCGATACATAGAATGGCAGCGCAATCGCCATTGCCAGACAGGCGACACCGAACAATCGGACCCGCAGATTGGGCATGCTCATATCAAGCATCCTGGCGTCCGAGAATTCCACTCGGCCGCCACAGCAACACAACTGCCATCAACACATAGATCAGAATGCTGGACACGCTGGGAAAGAACACCTTTCCGAACGTATCTGTGAGGCCGATCAGCAGTGCACCGACGGCTGCACCAGCGACCGAACCGATGCCGCCGAGCACGACCACGACAAAGGACAGGATCAGCATGCCGTCCCCCATGCCGGGAAACACTGTCGAGATCGGCGCGATCAGGATGCCGCCGAGCGCCGCCAGCGCGATGCCGGCAGCGAAGACGTAACGATTGACCCGGTCGAACTTGATGCCGAGCACGCGCGCCATCTCGCGATTTTCCGAACCCGCCCGCACGATCATGCCGATTTTGGTGCGCGCGATCACGAAGAAGATGACGAGCGCCGCCATCAGGCAGAATACACAGATCGCCAGCCGGTAAACCGGATAGGACAGGTTATCGGTCAACTGGATCGATCCCGACAACCACGCCGGTGGAGCGACCGCGTGCACGTCCTTGCCGAACAACACCTGCCTGATTTCATCGATGACCAGGATGAGGCCGAAGCTGAGCAGCACCTGTGCCAGATGATCCCGGCCATAGAGAAGACGAACGAAAACGGTCTCAAGCAGAATGCCGACGACAAAAGCAACCAGCACGCCGCCAAGCAGGGCGACGACAAAACTGCCGGTCATCAACGTGATCCAGTAAGCCAGATAAGCGCCGAGCATATAGAAGGCGCCATGGGCGAGATTGATGACTCCCAGGATGCCGAACACCAGTGTCAGACCGCTCGCGACAAGGAACAGAACCGCGCCGTACTGAACCGCATTCAGCAACTGAACGCCTAGTGTGATGAAGTCCATCAGATCAATCCAACCATGTCGGGCCACATTCGGTCATCGGCACAGTTAGGCATGAGGCCACGTCTGACTGCGCCGCGGCATTTCCGTCACCGAAGGCGTCACGCGCAACAGGCTTCGACGACCCGATCTCCATCGACTGACCGCGCAACGATGCTTCAGGTCAACTTGCAGCCCCGCGCGGGGTCGTCGACATTGGCTTGGGCGATCGAGATCATCTCGTTCCGCCCGTTGCGAACCTCGCGCAGATAGATGTTCTGGATCGGGTTATGCGCCTTGTTGAAAGACAATGGCCCGCGAGGGCTGTCGATCTTCGCAGCCCCCATCGCCGCGATCATCTTGTCGCGCGCATTGAAGTCGCCGCCGACAGCTGTCAGCCCGATATCCAGCAGCGCCGCGCCATCATAGCCCTGTACGGCGTAGATATCGCCGTCCTTGCCTGTCTTGGCCTTGAAAGCCTTGAGGAAGGCGAGATTGGCGGGATTGTCGAGATTGTCCGCGTAATGCAGCGTCGTCCTGATGCCCTTGGCGGCTTCGCCCTGCGCTTCGATGGTACCGTCGGTGAGAAAGCCTGCGCCATAAAGCGGGATGGTCTTGTTCAGACCCGCCGCCGCATAGTCCTTGACGAACTTCACCGCGCCACCGCCTGCAAAGAAGCTGAACACGGCATCCGGCTTCAACTGCGCGATCTGCGTGATCAGTGCCTGAAATTCCACCTCTGGAAATGGCACCGTCAGGTCCGCGACGATCTTGCCGCCGTTCTTGGTGAAGTTTTCAGCGAAGGCCCCGATCATCTCGGCACCAGCCGTATAACGCCATGTGATAGTGACCACGTTCTTGATACCGGCATCGGCCATCACCTTGCCCATCGGGTAGGTGCTCTGCCAGTTCGAGAACGAGGTGCGGAAGATGTTCGGCGCGCAGGCGGGACCAGTCGCGTCATTGGCGCCGGCATTCGGAATGATCAGCAGCGTCTTGGTATCGCGCGCAACCTTGACCATGGCCATGGCCACACCCGAGTGGACCGTGCCGACAACCACGTCAGCCTTCTCGCGGCCGACCAGCCGGTTCATGTTGTCGGTGGCTGCCTCCGGCTTCGATTCATCGTCCACCTGCACGAACGCAATGTCGCGCCCGCCGAGCTTGCCGCCCTTTTGTTCGACATAGAGGCGGAAGCCGTCATCGATGAACTGGCCGAGCTTCGCATAGGTCCCCGTGTAGGGAAGCATCATCCCCACCTTCAACGGCGCGTTTTGCGCGATGGCCGGGCTATGAAGCGGCGACGTAACAATGAACGTTGCAGCGCCGGCGGTCCCGGACAGCATGGCGCGCCGCGTCAGCGGACGCAGAAATCCCTTGGTGATCATCAACTCGCCTCCCCTCGGAATAATTGATGGCCGGTTGGCCCGGCCTAACAATGCAGACTAACGCCCGGCGGGAGCATTGCCCTCCGCTCGCGTTATCGTCCCTGCAGCATAATGCACGAAATTGAGGAAGATCAAGAATTATAATTCATAATTGGTAGCCAGTAGCCACGCTCATTCAAATCAGTCGCTGTTGACCAGCATGGAGGCCGCCGGCGTTGCCGGCGCATAGTTGCGCAGGGCCGCAAGAATGGAACGGGCTCCGCGCCGCGCGCCTTCGGTCTGCACCCAGATCAGCGACAGGATAAGTTCAAGCCCGGGATCAACCGGCAGCGCCACGAGGCGTGCATCGAACGAGACGAGCGCGCTTTCGGGGAGTACTGACACGAAGCCGAAATCCAGCATCAGATTGGCGATGATCGGAATCGAGTCGATTTCTGTGATTGTCAGCGCATCGATCTCTGCCTGCGGCAGCAATTGCGCGAGCAGTCTGTGGGCGGCTTGCCCGAGGCCGGTACGTCGACTGGGTAGCGCAAGCGGTTGCTGCCGAAGCACCCGCGTAACATCAGGCTGGTCACCGAGCACCTCGCGCGCGCCGACGACCACAAGCTTCGAACGCACCAGGGCACGCGACGACACATCGGCAGGGATCGTATCGCTGTCGATCAGCGCCACATCGCAGCGCTTGTCCTTCAGGCCGGTGAGCAGATCCTCTGCCGTGCCATTGGTGACAAATAGCGGCTGCGTCGGCCGATCCCGTTGCCAGGCAGCGACGAGAAAGGCCAGCAGCCGCGCGACATTGCTTTCATGACCGAGCGGCATCACCGCCCCCAGCCTGATGGTGGCATTGGTCGAACGGAAACGTTCGCGCGCACGCCGTGACAGTCGCTGCATGGTTTTTTCAAGTTCGGCCAGCGACGTGACCAACAACTGGCATGCCGGTGTCGGCGTGACACCGATACGGGAGCGATGAAACAACACGCTGCGAAGTTCATCTTCAACGCGTGCGATCTGTCGCGCGAGTTGCGGCTGACCGAGACGGATGATGCGTGCGGCACGACGAACGCTGCCGGTTTCCGCAACCAATGCGACACGCTGCAAGGCCGTGAGACTGACATCACACTCGGCGCAGAAAGCCCGTGCTGCATCGCCTGCCTTGTCGGGCGCGATCATCCGCATCGCGATATCCGCTGCCGCTTCAATCTCATCCAGCATGCGCCGCGCCTCGAGCGTGAGAAAGCTCGCGGCACCCACGCGATTCAACAGCGGTGCCGCAATGGAGCGCTCGAACCGCTTCACCGCTGCCGAGAGCGTACTGGGTGCGCGTCCAAGTTGGCGCGCGGCTTCGCGCACATTGCCGCAGCGAAGCACCGCCGCTGTCATCACCAGAGTTGCGATGTCCATTCCATTATTGTCCGGGTCTGTAGTCGAATTTTTCTGCGCTGCAGCGAGAGCGTATAGGATGTCCATGAAATGGGATATCCCCCCATTGCACAATTGCGCTAGCCTTCATGACAGGGATCGCGGAGCCAGACGCCGAGCTGGTTTGTCCGCGCCAATGGAGGTGTTGATGAAAGCAATGATCGTTGCCGCCGGGCTCCTGGCTTTGGCCAGTCCCGCATTCGCTCAAACCCAGGAGCCGCTGAAGTCGGCGATCGACTCGACCTTCGCGCCGCATGCGATGCCCAAACTGTCGGGCGGGCTCGAAGGCTTCAATATCGACGTCGTTGATGAGATGTCGAAGCGCATCAAGCGCCCGATCACAGTGGAAGGCGCGCAATTCGCCGGCCTCCTTCCGGCGCTTCAGGCCGGCACCTACGACTTTCTCGCCGCTGTAGTCACCGTCACGCCCGAGCGCGCGCAGCAATTGCTGTTCATGGAAGGCTTCGTCGATGCCGACTATCGCTTCATGACGCTGGCTTCGGCACCGCCGATCACCAAGCTCGAAGATCTCTCCGGCAAGACCATCGCCGTGCAGAAAGGCGCGATCTACGAGAAATGGGTCAACGACAATGCTGCCAAATATGGCTGGAAGTCGGAATCCTTCGCGACCAGCACCGACGCGGCGCAAGCCGTGCTCGCCGGCCGTGCCGACGCCAACATCTCGGCTGCCACCGTCGTCGCCTGGATCGTGAAGAACAATCCGCGACTGAAGAATGCCTATCTCTATAAGACCGGCCTCGTCTGGAGCATGCCCCTGCGCAACGGCAATACCGAATTGCGCAACAAGCTCGAAGACGCGCTGGTCTGCATGAAGCAGGACGGCACGCTGAAGAAACTCTACGTGAAGTGGTTCGGTGTCGAGCCGGAGGCCGGTTCGGCGACTACCACCATCTATCCGGGCTATGGCGCACCAGGCGTCGCCGGCTATGACGCGACCGAGCAGAAGCCGACCTGTTCATGAGTTCGGCTGCAGCAGCGCCCAAGTCTTTTTCGCCCATGTCGCGCTATTTGCTCGAAGCACGCGGCGTCCGGAAGAGCTTCGGCCCAACCGAAGTTCTGAAGGGCGTCGATCTCCTGGTCGAGCCGGGCAAGCTGGTCTTTCTGATCGGCCCATCCGGCTCGGGCAAGAGTACCTTGCTGCGCTGCTGCAATCGTCTGGAGGAGCCGGATGGCGGCTCCATCATCATGGACAATGTCGATCTCTTGTCGCCGCGCACCGATATCAACGCGGCGCGGCGACAGATCGGCATGGTGTTCCAGAGCTTCAATCTCTATCCGCACCTCACGGTGCAGAAGAACATCACGCTGGCCCTGCGCAAGGTCGCCGGTATGAGCACCGCCGACGCCAATGCCCGTGCCGCGGAGATGCTGGCGCTAGTGGGCCTGCCCGACAAGGCGGCTGCCTATCCCGCGCAACTCTCCGGCGGCCAGCAGCAACGCATTGGCATCGCGCGTTCGCTTGCGCTCAATCCCAAGATCATCCTGATGGACGAGCCGACCTCGGCGCTCGATCCGGAACTGGTCGGCAGCGTGCTCGCCGTCGTGAAGGACTTGCGCGACCGCGGCATCACCATGGTCATCGCCAGCCATGAAATGAATTTCGCCCGCGAAGCCGCCGACAAGGTCGTCTTCCTCGATGGCGGCCTCGTCATCGAGGAAGGCAGCGCCGAAGACATTTTCCTGCGTCCGCAGGAAGAACGTACCAAACGTTTTCTCGCGCAGATCAGGCACTAGGCCATGACCGCCGCCGACGCGATGAGCAACTGGGACCGCTTCGTCTTCACCTTCTTCAACGCGGATATCGCGATGAAGTATGGCTGGGAGATCCTGCAGGGCGCCGGCGTTACCATTCTTGCCGGCCTCGCGGTGGTCATCACCGGCATCGGTGCAGGCTTCGGCCTCGCGGCGCTCAGGGCGATCGGCTGGAAGCCCGTCAACTTCTTCATCATCGTGTTCGTCGATATCTTCCGCTCACTGCCGCCATTGGCGATCATCCTGGTCCTGTTCTTCGGATTTCCCAGTATCGGCATCGTGCTCCCCAGTCTGGTCGTGCTGTGGATGTCGCTAGGCGCTGTGCTCGCCGCATTCGCGGAGGAGATTTTCTGGGCCGGCATCACCTCGGTACCCAAGGGCCAATGGCTGGCTGCGCGCTCCACGGGCCTCACTTTCGCGCAAACCCTGCGTTATGTGATCCTGCCGCAGGCCGTCCGCCTCGGCATACCGCCACTGACCAACCGCGCTATCTCCATCACCAAGAACCTCGCGCTCGGCAGCGCCATCGGCGTCAACGAGATTCTCGGCCGGGCCAATTCCGCGCTGTCGATGTCCGCCAATGCGACGCCGCTCACCATGGGCGCGCTGCTCTATGTGCTGGTGTTCATCCCGCTGGTGATCGCCTCCCGCACGCTCGAACGCAACTATCGGTGGGGTGAGCACTGATGGAGCAGTTCACACAGGAATTCTTCAATCTCGACGTCATGGCGAAGGTCGCACCGTTCCTCTTGCAGGGATTGCTGCAGACGCTGCTGCTGTGCTCGTTCCTGATCCCGATCGGCCTCGTCAGCGGCATCCTCGTGATGCTGCTGACCACCAGCCCCTATCGCCTGCTGCGCTGGCCGGCTATCGCCGCCGTCGACTTCTTCCGCGCCTTTCCGCCGCTGGTACTGCTGGTCTTTGTCTATGCAGGCCTGCCCTTCATCGGACTGCGCGTGCCGGCGCTGGTGGCAGTGGCCGTCGCCTTTCTGATCAATTCGGCAAGTTACTACGGCGAGATCTACCGCGCCGGCATGGTCAGCGTGCCCAAGGGCCAGCGCGAGGCCGCGCGGTCGACCGGCCTCTCCGCGACGCAGACATTGCTTTACGTGACGCTGCCGCAGGCGATCCGCAACGTTTTGCCGGATCTGTTGTCCAACACGGTCGAGCTGGTGAAGCTCACGACGCTGGCCAGCGTCATCTCGGTGCCGGAGCTGCTGCATTCCGCCAATCTGGCGCGCTCGCTCACCTACAACTCATCGCCGCTGATCCTCGCGGCCATCATCTATCTGCTCCTGCTGTTGCCGGTCGTACGCCTGATCGCGCGGTTGGAACACAGGCTCTAGGACATACGGTTCCGCGGGACCATCACGACAAGCCGGCGCATCGGCGGCGAATGTGGAGTTGCACATGGATTTCGATCTGGTTCTCACCGGCAAGGTGATCGGTCACGACAGCATCCTTGAGAACGGCTGGGTCGCGGTCCGCGACGGGCGTGTCGGTGCCGTCGGCGAAGGCACGCCGCCTGCCGCGCGGGAACGGCAGGATTTCAAGTCCGGGATGATCCTGCCCGGCGCCATAGATGCGCAGGTCCATTCGCTGTCGCAGCGCAATCAGGAAGATTTCATCTGGTCAACGCGCTCCGCTGCAGCCGGCGGTGTAACCACCATCGTCGACATGCCCTATGACGAAGGCGATCTCGTTTGCTCGGCCGCTGCGGTCGAGCGCAAGATCGCCCATGCGAGCCAGCAGGCCCGCGTGGATTTCGCGCTCTACGGCACCATCGATCCCGAGGAAGGCCCGGCGCGCATCGCCGAACAGGCCAAGGCCGGCGTCGCCGCATTCAAGTTCTCCACCTTCGGCACTGACCCGAAGCGCTTTCCGCGCATCCCCGCGCCTCTGCTGGCCGATTGCTTCGCCGCCATTGCGCCAACCGGCCTCGCCGCTGGCGTCCATAACGAGGACGACGAATTCATCCGTGATGCCGTCGCCAAGGTGAAGGCCAAGGGCGTCACCGACTGGCGTGCCCACGCCATGTCGCGCCCGCCGCTCGCCGAAATCCTGGCGATGCTACAGATCTATGAGACCGGCGCGGAGACCGGTTGTCCCGCCCATGTGGTGCATTGTTCTGTCGCGCGCGGTTACGACATTGCGGCCTGGTATCGTTCCGAGGGTCATCACGCCACGGTGGAATGCTGCATCCACTATCTCGTGCTCGACGAGGAGAACGACGTCTCCCGATTGGGCGGCAAGGCCAAGATCAACCCGCCGGTGCGCCCGCGTGCGGACGTCGAGGCGCTGTGGGCAGAGCTTGCAGCCGGACACGTCTCACTGGTCTCGACCGATCACGTCAGTTGGTCGGAAGACCGCAAGGTCAATCCGGACATGCTGGCCAATGCGTCCGGCGTGCCGGGCCTCGAAGCCATGGTGCCGCTGCTGGTGAAGGGGCTGATCGAACGCAAACTGCCGTTAACCCATGCCGCAAAGCTGATGTCTTTCAATCCGGCGCGGCACTTCCGCATCGACGATCGCAAGGGCGCGCTGGCGCCCGGCCTCGATGCCGATATCACCGTGCTGATCGACAAGCCCACTGTCTATGACGCCGCAGCGAGCGGCAACAATGTCGTCGGCTGGTCACCCTATAACGGCATCACGCTGCCATGGACCGTGGCCGCGACCTATGTGCGCGGCAAGCTTGTTTTCGATGGCAGCAAGGTTCTCGCCGAACCCGGCAGCGGACAATTCGTGCGGCCGCCGCTGCTTCTCTCGGAGCGACTGCCGGTGGCGTGACGCCAGCCGTTCCGATCACCGAACACGCATCGAACACAAGAACATCTGCCGAGGAGACATTCCGATGGGACGCATTCTGACCGAACGCGATATTGAAGCGGCCGTGCGCGGCGGCGGTGTCTACGCTGCCGGTGGTGGTGGCTGGGCCGATCACGGCCGCATGCTCGGCCGCGCCGCCATTCTTGTCGGCAAGCCCGAACTCGTGTCGATCGACGAACTCGATGATGACGACTGGGTGGCCACGGCCGCTGCCATCGGCGCACCGGCATCGACCACCGCCTGGGAGATGCAGGGCAAGGATTACGTTCGCGCGGTGCAGCTGCTGCAGGACGCGCTCGGTGAGCCGGTGAAGGGCCTGATCATCGGCCAGAACGGCAAGTCCTCTACCATGAATGCGTGGCTGCCATCGGCGCTGCTCGGCACCAAGGTGGTCGATGCCGTGGGCGACATGCGCGCGCATCCGACCGGCGATATGGGCTCGATCGGCCTTGCCGGGTCGCCCGAGCCGATGATCCAGACCGCGGCCGGCGGCAACCGCGCCGAGAACCGTTACATTGAACTCACCGTGCGCGGTGCCACCGCCAAGATCTCGCCGATCCTGCGCACGGCCGGCGACATGTCCGGCGGCTTCATCGCATCCTGCCGCAATCCGGTCCGCGCCTCCTATGTGCGCGACAACGCTGCGCTCGGCGGCATCTCCTTGGCGCTGCGCCTCGGCGAAGCGATCCTCGCTGCCGAACCTAAAGGTCCGTCTGCCGTGATCGATGCGATCTGCAAGGACACCGGCGGCTCCATCCTTGGCAGCGGCAAGATCACTGCGAAGAAAGTGGTCTATACACCGGAGGCCTTCGATATCGGCACGCTCACCATCGGCAGCGGCGACAAGGCCATCACACTGCATGTGATGAACGAATACATGGCCATCGTCGACGCAACTGGTAAGCGCCTCGCGACGTTCCCAGACATCATCGCCACACTGTCGGACGAGGCCGAGCCGATGAGCGTCGGCCATCTCGAAGTCGGCATGAACGTGCATCTGTTCCACGTGCCGAAGACGATCATTCCGCTCGCCTCCAGCGTCAAGGATCCGGCGGTCTATCCGTCCGTCGAGCGCGCCATGGGCATCGAGATCGCGCGCTACGCACTGGCCTGAGGCACGACAGGAGTCCGCCATGACATCAGCGAATCCACGGCATCCCGACTTTCCGATTCCCGGTGGCCCGCAATTGCGCGCCAGGGGCTGGCGGCAGGAAGGTCTGTTGCGGCTTCTGGAAAATGTGCTGGCGGTCGGTGAGGATCCGTCGAGCCTCGTCGTCTATGCGGCGCTGGGCCGCGCCGCCCGCAACTGGCCGGCGCACAAGGCCATCGTGCAAGCGCTGACAACGATGGAAGAAGACCAGACGCTGGTTATCCAGTCCGGCAAGCCCGTCGGCCTGCTCCGCACCCACGCCAAGGCGCCGCTGGTGATCATGGCAAATTGCAACATTGTCGGGCAATGGGCGAAGGCCGAGATTTTCTATGAGCTCGAACGCAAGGGCCTGATCTGCTGGGGCGGCCTCACCGCCGGCGCCTGGCAATATATCGGCTCGCAGGGCGTCATCCAGGGAACCTATGAGATCTTCATGCGCATCGCCGAGCGCCGTTTTGGCGGCACGCTGGCCGGGCGCTTCATCCTCACCGCCGGACTCGGCGGTATGGGCGGCTCGCAGCCGCTTGCCGGACGCATGGCCGGCGCGGCGATCCTCACCGTCGACATCGATCCGGAGCGTGCGCGCAAGCGCAAGGAGATCGGTTATCTCGAAGTGATCGCCCCCGATCTTGATTCTGCGCTGGAGATGATTGCCGCCGCGAAGACCGAGTGTCGCGCGTTGTCTGTCGGCCTCGTCGGCAATGCCGCCGATGTCTATCCGGAAATCGCCCGGCGCGGCGTCATCCCCGATGTCGTCACTGATCAAACCGCAGCCCACGATCTTGTGTTCGGCTATGTCCCTCGGACCCGATCACTCGAGGAAGCACGCATCATGCGCAAGACGACGCCGGAACAATTGATGGTGGAGAGCCGCGCGTCGATTGTCGATCATGTCCGCGCCATGCTGACGTTCCAGGCGCGCGGCGCAGAAGTATTCGATAACGGCAATCTGATCCGCACGCACGCAAGAGACGGCGGGGTTGTCGACGCCTTCGATATCCCGATCTTCACCGAAGCCTATCTGCGCCCGCTATTTGCACGCGCCATCGGCCCGTTCCGGTGGATGGCGCTGTCGGGCGATCCCGACGATATCCGTGCCATCGACGATCTCGTCCTGCGCCTATTCGGCGACAACCAGATCGTTTCGAACTGGATCAAGCTTGCTCGCCAATACGTGCCTTTCGAAGGCTTGCCGGCACGCATCGCCTGGCTCGGTCATGGCGAGCGCAGCGAATTGGCACTGGGCGTAAATGAACTCGTTGCCAATGGTACGCTCAAGGGACCGGTCGCCTTCTCGCGCGATCATCTCGACGCCGCCGGAATGGCGCATCCGAACATCATGACCGAGAACATGCGCGACGGCTCCGATGCCATCGCCGACTGGCCGCTGCTCGACGCCATGGCCTTGTGTTCGTCCCAGGCCGATCTCGTCGCCGTCCACTCCGGCGGCGGCGGCTATGCCGGCTATATGACCAGCGCCGGAGTCACCCTGATCGCCGACGGCACAGCCACCGCGGCAGAACGCCTCGCCATGAGCCTCGACAACGACACCGGTCTCGGCGTGATCCGCTATGCGGATGCCGGGTATGCCGAGGCCATCGACGAGGTCTCGCTCAAGCACGTTCCGCATATACAACTCTAGACGGTCGTTCCGACCATCTGTCTGGCGCGTGAGGCGAGCCTGAGCCCGGACAGGTGTCAGGAACCTCGCCTTGGGCCAGCTCGCAGGCCCTATCGTCCTTACGCGACCGGGAAAATCGGAAAATTCCGGCCGTCAGAGGCTTACGAGCGCCGGCAAGAGCCAACACCCCCAATTACACAAAAGTCAGTCTCATCCAGAAGCGGGGAACACCGCTGTCAGGTGGTTGAAATTGCGGAGCTCTCTCTATAGACCCACGGAGCCAAAGCGATCCGCGGGCCCGCCCCGCCTGTTATCGCCTCGGCCGTTGGGGCGTAGCCAAGCGGTAAGGCAGGGGATTTTGATTCCCCCATTCGGAGGTTCGATCCCTCCCGCCCCAGCCAGGCAGTCCGGATATTCGGCCAAACCACCCAATTAGCCGAGAAAGGCCGGCTTTTTGCGGGCTTTCATGCATTCGGGAAAGTTCCTGGGTGGCGAAATCGACCTTGGGCGCCCCCGAATTCCCGAAAGTCTCCGGCAGACAGTTTCAAAATTCCCGTTTTGGAGAGATTGCGGTTGGAGACTGGGTTCGATCGCCACTGGGGGCGGAAGCAGTGCCAATCTGCTGGGTCGCGCAATAGAACGCCTACCAGGATTCCGCTGGATGAAGTCTACCGTTCAGCGCGATCCAAAGCGGATGTGCTGCTTGCTTAGGCCGAGTTGCCAGAGTTTCTTGACGGCACGGCCGAATCCTTGGAACCGACTTTTTCAATCGACTCTGTGCCGTATAGCCCCGAATGGCTGAACGCGCTATCGGATGCCGAAAAGCAATCCGTTGCGATGACCGATTTCTCGCGGTCTATGCATAACAGCGGCGGCGAGCATGTGGCTTGGCTTCTGTGGAGTACGCAGGAGAAGGCCAAGCCGACGCCGCTCGAATACCGGCAAGGTTCGATGTTCTTCCTTGATTGTGGGCGCGGACCGTTTGCCGTTACGGCGGGCCACGTCTTCGAGCAGTTCGTCAAGGATCGTGCTGAGCGTCGTGTGCGAGGATATCAGCTTGGCAATATCGGGTTCGATCTGGAGGAGCGGCTGATTGATTGGGGGAATAAACGGAAGATTGACCTCGCGACCTTCAGGATTACGCCCGATGAAATTGCCGCCGTCGGCAAGCAAGTGGTTCGCGGCACGGATGGCCGGTGGCCTGCGCCGCCGAATGTGGGCGACGTGGTTTACTTCGGCGGCTTTCCCGGTGCCGAGCGCATCGAGGTCGCGCCAGCCCCGGTCCCGGCATCGCCTGACTCCCGGAGATCGTCAGCCGTTTCCGACGAGACCGGCCCGCCACCCAGATCAGGCTGCTGACGCGCAGCTCCAACAAAGTGCGCAGTCTGGTGTCATCAAGGGCATTCGACATCGGCATTGCCGAACCGCCCTTCGACCGCACGAACGCGGTGTTGAAGCGCTATCGGTTCCAACTGCAATGCGTATTGTCCGCGTGTCACGCATTGGCTGCCCATGAAACGCTCACGCCAGACCTCCTCGAGGGAAGCGATCTCATCATCACGCCGGGGAGGCGCACATCCTATGCGGCGATCTCACGCGCGTTCGAGGCCAGCGGGACACCATTTCATCCCGCGATCGAATGCGAGTTCTTTGTCATCGCGCTCAATCTCGTCATCGACGGCGCCGGCATCTGCCTGGTGGATGCATTGAGCATCTCCGACACGCTGCGACGAACCGGCAATACCAGCAAACTGGTGGTTCGGCCATTATCGCCGACCGTCTTCTACGAGGTGGGCCTGCTGAAGCCGAATGTCGGGGAGCTCAGCGTGCTGGCCAGACAATTTTTGAAACTTCTCGATGAGTACACGGTGCCTCATCTCGCCTGATTCTGATGGGGATGACGACCGTCTAGCACGCGGGTTACCTAGAGACGTTGCTAATGGCCGGAAAAACCGCCGGATACCCGCATTTCTCGACAACGTCTCCTTTGCGCCAGAAACGGACGCCTATAGACAGGCGTCAAAGAAAATATACTTGCACCTACGCGGCTTTCTGTAATTTAGGCCTAGAGTAGATTTGGTCGAGTCGCAGATTGTGCTTAGCGATCGGCGATCTTCAAGCCCAGCTTTTCTTCGGTTACAGGAAAAGCTAAACGCCAAGGTAAGATCGCTGGATGTCGTCGTTGTGCGCCAGATCCTGCATCGACCCTTCGTATACGATCTGGCCTTTTTCGAGCACGTAAGCCCGGTCCGATACCAAGTGCGCAAAATGAAAATTTTGCTCGGACAGCAGAATACTTGCGCCGCGCGCCTTGAGCGCCAGAATCATATGCGCCATCTGCTCGACGATCACCGGGGCAACACCTTCTGAGGGCTCATCGAGCAGAACCAGCAACGGATTCCCCATGAGCGTGCGGGCCACCGTGAGCATCTGCTGTTCACCGCCACTCATCTGGCCACCTCGCCGATCCTTCATGCGACCGAGATTCGGGAAGAGCTCATAAAGGGCATCGGACGTCCAGTTGAGCGCGGGACTTCCATCCGACCACTGACGCGGCGCTTGCCTGCCGGTTTCGAGATTCTCGGTCACGGTCAAATCCGGGAATATACGACGATCTTCGGGCACGAAGCCGAGCCCCATGCGCGCAACCTGGAACGGCGCCTTGCCGCCGATGCCCTGGCCCAGAAAATTGATCTGCCCCTCGCACCGTGAAAGCAAGCCCATGATGGCCTTGAGCGTGGTGGATTTTCCGGCGCCATTGCGTCCCATTAGCGAAATGACTTCGCCACGGCGCACATTGAGCGCGACGTCGTACAGGATGTGAGCTGCGCCATACCATGCGTTCAGACCAGCGACATCGAGCAGGATCGGATTCACTGATGCGATCATGCGGGTATCCTTGTCGCGGTGGCCGGTTCCGGCGGATGTTCGAAGGTCAGGCCATTGCCGAAATAGACTTCCTTGACCTTGGGGTGATTGCGGATGGTCTCTGCGTCCCCTTCCGCGATCAGCTTGCCGCGGGCGAGCACGATGATGCGGTCGGCATGGGCGAAGACGACATCCATGCTGTGCTCGGTGAACAGCACGGCCATGCCGCGCTCGACCACCAGCCGCTTGGTCAGAGCCATCAATTCGTTGCGCTCGCGGGGCGCCATCCCTGCGGTCGGCTCGTCCATCAGCAGCAGCCGCGGATTGTTCGCCAAGGCCATGGCAAGTTCGACGCGCTTGACGTCGCCATAGGCCAACTCGCTGCAAGCCCGGTCAGCCTGTGCGTCCATGCCGACCTGCTCAAGCAGCGAGATCGCCTCAGCGCGATAGCGGCTTGCCGCGGGACGCCACAGCGACAGCGTCTGTTTGTGATGGGACATCACCGCCATCTGCACATTCTCGAGGACCGTGAAAGATGCAAAGGTCGCTGCGATCTGGAATGTGCGCCCGACGCCGAGACGCCAGATCGCACGCGATTTCATTCCAACCAGCTCCTGCCCGGCCAGACGCACGGATCCGCCCGAGGCACGCAACTGGCCATTGACCATGTTGAAGGTGGTGGATTTTCCCGCACCGTTCGGGCCGATCAGCGCTAGCAACTCGCCGGGACGAAGGTCGAAGGTGATTCCATCGACGGCACGGACGCCGCCAAAGGCCATATGGAGATCGCGGACCTCGAGCAGCGCGCCACTCATGTCAGCTTCTCCCGCCGGACAACGCCCACCGCCGGTCGATATTGCTGCCACAGGCTTTCGATCTGGCGCGAGATGCCAGCCAGCCCTTCGGGGAAGGCGAGCACCAGAAACAGGATGATTCCGCCGAACAGGGCCCGCCAGTAATCCGTGGCGCGCATGACCCAGTCCTGCAACACACCGAACACCGCCGCGCCGCTCACAGGCCCTGTGAGCGACTGAATGCCGCCCAGCAGAACCATAACCAGCCCGTCGACCGATTTGCTGACTGAGATCACATCCGGCGAAACGCTGCCTTTGGAGAAGATATAGAGCGTGCCGGCCAATCCGCCGAACACGCCGGCGATGGTGAAGGCCAGCCATTGCACGAGTTTGACGTCGATGCCGATCGCCTCGGCACGCAGCGACGAGTCGCGCCCGGCCCGCAGCGCATAACCGAACGGCGCGAACACGAACCGCCGCAGCGCGTAAGCGGAAAGCCCAACCAATACGAGCGTGAGATAGTAGTAGCGCGTTCCGGTCAGCCAGTCCGCCGGCCAGATGCCCACCATGCCGTTGGAGCCGCCGGTGACCGCATCCCACTGGAACACGACCGACCAGACGATCTGCGAGAAGGCCAGCGTCAGCATCGCCAAATAGACGCCCGACAGCCGCACGCAGAACCAGCCGAACACCAGAGCCCCGAGACCTGCGATCAAGGGCGCCGCCAGCATGGCGAGCGGCATCGGCATAAATGCCAGCTTGACCAGAATCGCCGCGCCATAGGCGCCGAGGCCGTAATAGGCGGAATGTCCGAAGGAGTGCATCCCGCCCGGCCCCATTATGAAATGCAGGCTGACCGCAAACAGCGCCGCGACCAGAATGTCCTGACCGAGCACCGCGGCATAGGGCAGCGATTTATCGAGCAACGGCAGCACCGCCATCACCAGGAAGACGCCAATGACCGCCATGCGAAACCAACTCGAGCCCGGCTTCAGCGGCGCCTCGACGGGCGCAGAATTGCGACTGGTTGCCTGCGGCCGGCCCATCAATCCCCACGGCCTGATCACGAGGACGATCGCCATGATCAGGAATTCGACCACCAGCGTAAGCTTGGAGAAGGAGATCTCGATCCCGGCCAGATGAACCGTGCCGATGCCGATGCAGATCGCCTTCACTTCGGCGATCAGCAGCGAAGCCAGAAACGCGCCGGGAATGGAGCCCATGCCGCCCACCACCACAACGACAAAGGCGTCGCCGATCGTCGAGATATCGACGGCGAGACTCGCCGGCTGGCGCGGCAGCTGCACCGCTCCGCCGAGTCCGGCCAGCATGCAGCCGATTGCGAACACGCCGGTGAACAGCCACGCCTGATTGACGCCGAGGGCGCCCAGCATCTCGCGGTCATGGGTCGCCGCCCGCACCATGACGCCCCAACGGGTCTTGGTGAGCAGCATCCAGAGAAGCCCGAAAATCGCGGGACCGATCACGATCAGGAACAGATTGTAGCTCGGATAGGCACGGCCGAAGAGCTGGATCGCGCCCTCCAGTCCCGGCGCACGGCGGCCGAGCAGATCCTCCGGTCCCCAGATCCACAGTGCGGCATCGTTGAAGACGAGAACCAGCGCGAATGTCGCCAGCAGCTGAAACAACTCGGGCGCCTTGTAGATACGGCGCAGCAGCAGAATTTCCACCAGCGCACCGAGCAGCCCGACAGCCAATGCTGCGAGCACGAGCGCGCCCCAGAAGCCAACGGCTCGCCACGGCCCCACGCCGATCCGCTCGACCAGTGAATAGCTCACATACATGCCGAGCATGAAGAACGAGCCATGGGCGAAATTGACGATCCGGGTGACGCCGAAAATCAGCGACAAGCCGGTCGCCACCAGAAACAGGGATGACGCCCCGGCCAAGCCGTTCAACAATTGAGCCAAGAAGGCAGACAGATCCATGGAAGTCTCGCTCGAAACAGATGTGGTGCTCAAACGCGACCGAGCGCCCTCGATCGGAGGGCGCCCGGCATTGGGTTAGTCGGCTGGACGCAGCTTGCGCACCTCGTCGTCCGACGGCAGCAGTTTTTCGCCCGGTGCATAGTGATAGTCGACCATCACGCCCTTGCCGTCCTCGACGGCGAGCTTGCCGACATAGAGTCCCCATGTTGCCTGGTGATCGATCTTGCGAAAGCTGGTCTTGCCGTCCGGCGTGTCGAAATTGAGCCCTTCGAACGCTGCGACGAGCGACTCGCTGTCGGTCTTTCCGCCGGATGCCGCGACACCCGCCTCGATGGCCTTGATCGTGGAATAGCCAATGATCGAACCGAACCGCAGATTCTCCTTGCCGTACTTCTTCTGATACTCGGTCAGGAATTCCTGATGGGCTGGCGTCTTGATGCTGTACCAGGGATAACCGGTCACCATCCAGTTCTTGGGGATCTCATCGCGCAGCGGTTCGAGATATTCAGGCTGACCGGTGATGATGCTGAACACCGGCATCTGGTCACCGAGATATCCACGCGTGTTGCCCTCGCGGATGAACTGAGCGAGATCGGAGCCGAACAATGCGTTGAACGTGGCATCGGGCTTGGCGTCGGAGAGCGCCTGGATCACGCTTCCAGCATCGATCTTGTTGAACGGCGGCGCTTGTTCGGCGACGAACTCGACGTCCGGCTGCTTCTCCTTCATCAATCTCTTGAAGGCCGATGCGGCCGACGTCCCGAATTCATAGTTCGGATAGATCAGTGCCCAGCGCTTCTTCTTCAATTTCACCGCTTCGTCGACCAGCGAAGAAACCAGCATATAGGTCGAGGAGTCGAGGCGGAATGTGTACTTGTTGCCGACGGCCCAGACGATATTATCGCTCAGCGCCTCGGTGATCAGCATGAAGCGCTTCTTCTGCTTCGCATAGTCGGTCAATGCCGTACCGATATGCGCGTAGAAGGCGCCGGCAAGGATGTCGACCTTTTCGCGGGTGACCAGATCTTCTGCCTGGCGGATCGCTTCGCCCGGATTGGCATTGTCATCGCGGGTGATGAGCTCGAGCTTGCGCCCGGCCACACCGCCCTTGGCGTTGATCTGATCGATGGCGAGCATCATCCCCTTCTTGTAGCCATCAGTGAAGACCGGCTGGGACTTGTAACTGTTGATCTCGCCAATCTTGATGGTGTCTTCGGCCCTGGCCGGAACCGAGGTTCCAATGGCAATCGTCGCCAGGCCAGACAGTAGGACGTGTCTAAAACTCAACTGCTTGATCATGACTTACCTTCTCCGGTGGATGATACAATTGTGGAACATGGGTGGGTGCTTGGAACAACGAGACAGCAGCTCCAGACGATCGACCGTGCCGAACGAGCAAATGTCGACCCGAAGCATGCCATGTGAGTGGATGCTTCTCAGGAAGCAGCGCTTAGAGCCGGGGATTTACCGAAGCGATCACGGCAGGTGCGGGCGTCGTATTGGTAGACCCATTCAGCCTTGATCCCGACTGCGTTGGGGTTCTTCGCCTGCTCGAGCTTGAATGCGAGGTCACGCGCTTTCGATTCTTCGGGCGAAGACAAATGATATGTGCGGCCACGCTCACGTGCCTCGAGCTGAACACGGGTGGTGCGCGGACGGCGCTCGGCCTCATAGGCATCGAGCGCCGTGCCGAGATCGCCCGGGCCGAAATGGCTCAGTGCCTGTGCGAGAACATAGCCGTCTTCGACTGCCATGGCTGCGCCCTGCGACAGGAAAGGCAGCATCGGATGTGCGGCATCGCCGAGCAGCGTGGCATTGCCGCGCGACCAGCGTTGCATCGGATCGCGATCGAACAGCCCCCACTTGTAGATCTGGTCGGGATTGGTGAGCTCGAACAGACGGATCAGGTTGTCGTTCCAGCCCGCAAACCCATCGAGCAGTTCCTGCCGGCTGCTCTTGATGGTCCAGGACTCCTCGACCCAATCGTGATTCTCATTAACGGCAACGATGTTCACCATTGCGCCACCCTTGACGTAATAGGTCACCACGTGCCCCTTCGGTCCCATCCAGAAGGCAGACGTCGGCGTGACAAAAGGCAGAGGAAACTGGTCGACCAGAACAAGCGCACGCCAGCACATATGCCCGGTGTAGCTGGCCGGTTCCTGGCCCCAGAGCGCGGCACGGACAGCCGAACGAACGCCATCGGCGCCGACCACCAGATCGGCTGCGTATTCGCTGCCGTCGTCGAAACAGGCGATCGTTTTTCCTGCCTGTTGACGCAACCCCGTGCAGGCAACACCGAACGTGATGCGCTCGGGCGCAATATCTTTTGCGAGCATGGTGTGCAGGTCGGCGCGATGAACGTGATAGAACTCGGCCCCGAACACACGCGGGCACACTTCGCGCAGCGGCGTACGGAACAACTCCTCTCCGCTCTGCCAATTCCATCCCACCATGGCCTCCGGCAGGAAGCCCGCCGCCGCCAGATCCGGTCCCAACCCGAGCGCTTCGAGCACCTTCACGGCGTTGGGCGTCATCTGCACGCCGGCTCCTACCTCGCTCAGGGCCGAAGCTCGTTCGAACATGTGATAGTCGATGCCGAGCAGATCCAGACTGCGGGCCAGTGCCGCGCCGCCGATGCCGCCGCCAATGATGGCTACCTGGAAATCGCTATTCATAATTTCTCCGATGACTTGATGCCGCGTGGCTTAGAGATCGAGTTCGAGTGTGGTCAGCCCGCGCGAGCAGCAGGCCATCATGACGGTGGACGTGGCCCGCGCAGCGGGCGGGATCATCTGGTCGCGATGATCGACCTGTCCGGAAAGGATGCGCACCTCGCAGGCGCCGCAGACCCCCTCCTCGCAGGAGTAGGAAAGATCGATACCCGCCGCGAGACAGGCGCTGAGCACGGTCTCCTCCGCCCCGACATCCAGGCTGCGCCCCGAGCGCGCCAAACGAATGGTGAAGCTGCCGGTGGGACCCGTATCCATGGGGGCCACAGCAAAGCGCTCGCGATGCACGAGGTCGAGTGAACGCCGCGCGGTCAATTCGTCGAAGGCGTCGATCATGCGCGTCGGCCCGCAACAATAGAGCGGCGCTTCCATCGGCGTATCCGCAAGGACATCGGCGAGACGTGGCGCCGGCCCGCTGGTGTGATGGATCCGCACGCTGCCGTCGGCGACGGCGGCAAGCTCGGTATGAAACAAAGTCGCTTCAGGGCTGCGCGTCCAATAGTGCAGCTGTACCGGCTGACCATCGGCGACAAGCTTGCGATACATCGAGACGATCGGCGTGATGCCGATTCCGCCAGCGAACAGGTAATGTGTCGTCTCATTGGTAGCGCCGAGCGGGAAATGATTGCGCGGGATCGAACTCTGATAGATCTCCCCTGCGACCGACTGCCGGTGCCAGGCACGCGAGCCCCCTCTTCCGTCGAACGCCTCCTGCACCGCGATCTCGTAGCAGTCCGAAGCTGGCTGCGGCCAAAGCAGCGAGTATTGCCGCATCAGTCCGGGCGCCACCTCGAGATCGAGGTGAGCGCCGGGCTCGAAAGCCGGCAGCGTCGCGCCGTCGGACGAAGCGAGCCGGTAGAGATTGATCCCCGGCGCTCCGTATCGCACTTCGACCAGCCGCAACCTCAAACCGAGGTCAGATGACGCCATAGGTGATACCCTTGGCGCGCAGCCAGCTCCGGTAGCGTTGCCCCATCAGATCCGTTCGGTGATGCAACTCGTAGCGCAGCTCCGTTGGAATGCGCTCCGGTCGCTGCGACTCGACGATCTCGCGATCCTGATTGAAGACCACGTCCGCCCGATCACGCACGACTTCCGGATCGGGATGCGGATTCACGTTCATCGCTGCGCAAACGCGCGCGATAGTCGTCTTCTCATCGACCGGCTGGCAGACAAAGAAGGTGGCGAAGATATCGGACTTGTCGGAAACGATATTGCCGGACTTGTCCGCCTGCTGGGTTCGCTTCGAGAAGTAAGCCACCAGCGGACGGAACGTGTGATAGGTGTAGAACGCCATCAGCGGAATGCCGCGCGCGTCGCCCCACGGCTGAAACACCTTTATTTCCGACGAGCAGAGGCCGGTATCGACTTCATACACGTCATAGGGCTCAAGCCGATCCGGATTGTCCATGACGCCGTTCAGGCCGGCATGAACGAACGGGAAGTGGCTGGCATCGATGAAGTTTTCGATCGAGCGAAAGCCATTGGCCGAATACATATAGGGGCCGCTATGGACCTTCAGAAAGCTCGGATCATCCCATTGCGGGAACACCGGTATATCGGCCGTCGGCTCGCCGAGACACACCCACACGAAGCCATAGCGCTCGACTGCCTGATAGGGGAAGGCGCGCGCCTTTTTCATCGGCGTCTCGTCGGGAGCAGCAGGCATGAGGGTGCAGCGACCGCCGCCGTCATACTCCCAGCCGTGATAGGGGCAAACGACGCGATCGTTCTTGATCCAGCCTCTCGACAGCCGGGCGCCGCGATGAATGCAGAGGTCTTCCCAGACATGGATGTCGCCGTTTGCCGAGCGCCAGACGATTAAGTCGCGCTCAAGCAAGCGAACGGGATGGATTTTGTCGGAGGCGAAATCGGAGGAATAGCCGACGACATGCCAGTCGTTGAGCAAAACCGGATCCTGACAGCCATCCTGCGCGGTGATCGGCCGCTGGGCCGATAAAGTCGTGACGGACATTCGTGGCTCCTCAAACACTGGCCGCAGCCTGACATTAATTGGCTGGCCATATAATTATTTTGTTGGCCAGCTATATAATTTCAGTTTGCAATCCCCGTGCCAGCCTGAGAAAAGGCAGGAAATGGCTTCCGCAACACCGACTCACGGTTCCGCAATGCCGTCTTCGCGATTTCCGCGACGTCGCTTGCATCGATTTTATGCGCCGGCCTGCTCGAATTACTGCCATGGTACTGGATTCCAGATGAGGTCTGCATGAACCGCATTTCAGGCCGCCGAGGCGTTCCTTCTGCCGAACCGCCGACCAAGCGTCCCGGCCGGCCGGAAGGCGGCAACGGGACGATGCGCGCCGGCATCATGGATGCCGCTGAGGTTGTGTTTGCCAATCAAGGCTATGCGGGAACGACGCTGCGCGAGATCTCCGAACTGGCCGGCGTAACCCAGGCGCTCATTAGCTACTATTTCGGCTCCAAATTCGATCTCTTCAGCGAGACCTTTCTTCGGCGCGCAATGGCGATCGGCGACGCCCGCGTCGAAAGCTTGGCGAGATTGCAAGCCGAAGGCAAAGCTGGGGACGTCGTCGCTATCGTCGAGGCCTTCCTGCAACCTGTCCTGCTACTGCGCTCAACCGAGCATGGCCCCGCCTTCCTGCGACTCCATGCCCGCCTGCATACCGAGCCGCCCAATCTCTCTTACGAGCTGCGCAAGACGGCTTATGACGAGTCCACGCATCTCTATATCGATGCGCTGCACAAGGCGTTGCCGCATCTCTCACGCTTCGACGTGCATTGGCGTATGACACTCATGATCGGCACTTATCTCTATGCGCTCTCCGACACCAACCGCATGGAGGACATGGTGCCCGACGCCTATGATCCAAAGGATGCCTCGAGACTGATGACGGAGACCGTCGCCTTCATCGTCGGCGGCATGTGCCGGGAAACAACCGCGCCCCGTGCCGCAACGCCAGCGAAAGCCAAGCGTCCGCGAAAAACATCGTGAAAGTGCCGTTGTCCCCGATCTGGATCGGGACGATGACGGCCAGTCACTATATCCATGATCGCTCCCCGACTCTGGCCTCTCAAGCTCACGATTGCTATGCCTGACAAGACTTCGCCGTCACCATATTGGATCTGCCGGCGCGGGGATGGCACTAACCGAGGTTGAAATGGCGGTAACGAAAACTGCTCGCGCGACCAAGAAACGGGGAAGCCTGGGGCGGCCGGAAGGACGCACCGAGAGCCGCGAGGCCCTCCTCGATGCCGCCGAGCGCTACTTCGCCGAGCGTGGCTATGCAGCAGCAAATCTACGCGAAATCGCTGAAGACGCCAATGTCACCCAAGCCATGGCCAACTACTGGTTCGGAACAAAGCAGGAGCTGTTTCGACAGGTCTATCTTCGGCGCGGTGCGTGGCTGGCGACGTGCCGCATGGAACTGCTCGACGAGGTGACCGCCAAGAAGCGTTACGCCCTCGAAGACATTCTTCGCGCTTACATCACGCCGCCATTTCAGCTGCGCGAGTCCGCTCAGGGGCGCGCGTTCCTGCGTCTGCAGGCGCGGCTTCACGCCGAGCCGGATGAGACGGCCTACGCATTGCGCCGCGAGGTTTACGACCAGCCGGTGCGGGCTTATGTAAAAATTCTGGCCAACCTGTTACCGCGTCTAACAGATGAGCACCTCTATCTCCGTTTTGCGCAATTCATCGGCATCTACATTTACATCCTGTCAGACGCCCATCGGATCGAAGAGATCAGCGGGATACGACGCCGGCCGTCTGCCGCCAAACTGATTGACGAAATCGTTCGGTTCACGGCTTCGGGCTTCAAAGGCTGAGCGCTGCCGGAGCTTGCTTGTTCTGCCGGCGCACTGCCGATCAAAACGGCTTGCAAGAAAACTAATCGTGCGTTTAATTATTTCGCGTGACGCCAACACGCATGCTGAAGACGCGGCTGGCGCCCCCGGCGCTCGCGAGCGTACACGACAGATCATGCGGCGACGCTCCACAAAGGAGCCGAGCTTTCGCAATAAGCTTTCGAGAGGAAGAATGATGGATCACGCCAGCTTCACTGAAATCTGCCTACATCAGCTCAAGATGTCCGGGGTTCGCGAAGGCGAGCGCCTCGTCGTTCTGACTCAGGGTAGCGATCGCCTGTCCTATGCCGACGCTTTCATGGCCGCGGGCCAGCGCCTCGGCGCCAGGATGTATCACATGCGCCTCCCTGCGCCGATGCCGACCGCCGGTTGGAACGTCGGCGTGACCGGTCTTGCCGCTCTGCCCGATGCAGTCGAGGCGCTGAAGAACTGCGACATGCTGATCGACTGCATCTTCCTGCTGTTCTCGCCGGAGCAGTTTGCGATCCAGGCTGCCGGCACCCGCATCCTCACCGCGGTCGAGCCACCAGACTTGCTTGCCCGGATGCTGCCTTATCCGGAGCTACGCGAGAAAGTCGAAATCGCCGCCGACCTTCTCGACAAGGCAAAGGTCATGCGCATCACGTCACCACACGGCACCGACGTGACCTACAAGCTCAACACCTACGATACGATTGCAGAATATGCCTGCAATGACACACCCGGTCGCTGGGACCATTGGCCATCAGGCTTCGTCTTCACCGGCGGAGACGACGATGGCGTCGACGGCCAGATCGTCGTGGCGACTGGCGATATCCTGCTGCCGCAGAATATCATGGTTCGGGAACCGATCACTTACACGATCGAGAATGGCTGGATCACCGACATCCGCGGCGGGCTCGAGGCCGAAATTGTCAAGGCCTACATGGCCTCGTTCAACGACAAACGCGGTTTCGGCATGAGCCACGTCGGCTGGGGCATGAACCCGCAGGCCAGATGGCACAACTTCGTACCGGGGGAATTTACCGGCGGAATGGGAATGGAGCCGCGCAGCTTCTACGGGAACGTCATGTTCTCGACGGGCCCGAATAGCGAACTGGGCGGCCCCAACGACACCGCCTGCCACCTGGACATCCCGATGCGCAATTGCTCACTTCTGCTCGACGACGAGCCCGTCGTGATCGATGGCGATGTAGTCGTGAAGGATATTCAAATGAGCCGCTAAACGGCCGCGAGCGCCGGCGGCGTATTGCGTGCGTCGGTCCAAGCGCTCTTTTAAACCAAAGCCGAGATGGGTTGCCCGCTACTTCTTAAGATGCCTCGGTGGAATCTCCGGCAAGCTTGCGTCTCTATCGAGCAGGCTATCTGTAATCCGCACACTCTGTCGTCTGTTCCTTGTCAACGCATGCCGTAGTCGCTGCGCGAGCAGCGGTTAAACTGGACCGGCGCTACGCAGTTCAGAGCGGGAACGCTGGCGCCTATCGCGCCCAGCAGCGGCGAAGCAGGCCGCCTCCCAAGAGACGGCACCTTTCATATGATCTGACACTCGGAGCAGCACCAAGAAAGAGTGGCATACCCTTTGCTTGTGCTGGTTGAGAGCTTCAACCCCAACCGAATGAAACGCAACATGCGCTCGCCAAACTGGTCATCGTGGAGGCTCAGTTTTTCACGCGTTCTTGAATGGTCCTACGGCGACCTTATCGCAGCCGAATATGACGCGAGCCATCCTCAGGCCGAAGGCGGCGCGCGGAATACGTATCAAGCGATTTGGCCGCCCGCGAATGGATCGGCCGCTTCCCTTTCGCATCGGGAGAACGACTAGAGCCGCGAGCCAAGTCGGACTGACGGCGGCCTCAACCCCATCGGGCGCGTTCGCGTGCCTGTTGGCCTCTGACGTGCCAACCTGATGAGCCGCGAGGTGTACCGCTCCTGTCACGCGATCTTGCGGCGAAGAGCCCAGATGAAATCGCGGGCGCATGGACTTCGTGCAAACACTTTCAGCCTGCCGGCCAGCACCCACTTGATAATGACCCTAGAATCATAGTCGTCGCTGATGACATGGCTGCCGCCCTCAATCTTGCCCAAAAGGTTGCCAGACGGGCTTACTGTCGCTCAATCAGATAAAAACGCAGCCGGCTGTGATACCGACTGCGTCTGAGCAACGTGGATGGCGAGACGGCAGGTGGTTGCCCGGTGGTCTCCCAAGGACGCGCAAGTTCAGGACGCCCTAAACTCGCTCAATTATCAAGGCGAAGTTCTATGCAGATTTCCGCTGCTGCACACACAATTTGGATGCGCACGAACAGTGCTTTTGGCTCAGGGTTTAGCAAGGGCTTAGATGGCGGGTTTGCGCCAGAAGCTCCCATTAGGCTATTCCGGCACAATTATGTCCTAGGTTCACGTGCACGAAACGCAACAGGCTCCGGCAATCCAGGACGGCGATGCCGCATTCGGTCGGTCTGGCTGTGGTCCCGCAACGATGCAATGTCATCGTCGTGTTCGCCGGCTTGTGATCTGGGCTGAGGCATGGACATCAACAGACCTGTCATTACAGCGTGCCGGCGTTGCCAAGCACGGCCGTAAATTCATGCGAGAAGGTGCAGCCATTACCGTGCGCGATGGCAATCTCGGCATCCGCGATCTGCCGCGCCCCAGCATTGCCGCGCAATTGCTCCGTCGCTTCGATCAGCGTGAACAGCCCATACATGCCGGGATGCGCGAACGACAATCCGCCGCCATTGGTATTGACCGGCAGAGCACCACCCGGCGCGATGCGGCCGCCGGAGACGAAGGCGCCGCCCTCGCCTTTCTTGCAGAATCCCATGTCCTCAAGAAACATGATGACGTTGATCGTGAAGGCGTCATAGAGCTGCAACACATCGACATCGGTCGTGGTGATGCCCGCCATCTCGAATGCCCGTGGCGCGCACTCGGCAGTCGGCGTCGTACAGAAATCTGGAATCTGCGAGACCTCACGGCTCCAGCTTGCGCCTGCGCCGCCGAGGAAATAGACGGGCTTGTGCTTCATCGCCTTCGCACGATCGGGACAGGTCACGACGACAGCCGCACCACCGTCGCTCATCAGGCAGCAATCCAGCCGCGACAGCGGATCGGCGACCAGCGGCGAAGCCAGCACCTCCTCGATGGTCAGCGGCGCCTTCATCGTCGCGTCCGGATTGAACTGCGCCCACTGCCGAGCGGCTACGGCAACTTCCGCCATCTGCGCGCGCGTGGTGCCGTATTCGTACATGTGCCGCGCAGCGCACATGGCATAGCCCGGTAGTGGCGACGTCAGGCCGTAGACCCTCTCGAATATCGGCAGTTCGTGAATGCCGAATGTGCCGGCCTGCTTGAGGTTGGAGCCATAGGCGATCAGCACCGTGGTGCAGAGCCCGGCCTCGATCGCCATCGTGGCCTGCAGGAGATGCGATAGGAAGGACGAGCCACCGGTCATATCCGAACACGCCCATTTCGGGCGGATGCCGAGATACTCGCCCATCGAGAGGGTCGGAAACATGTGATATAATGTGCCGCCGCAGATGCCGTCGATATCCTTCAACTGCAGCCCGGCATCGGCGACGGCGCGTGCGGTCGCGCCAGCCATCAGGTCCATCGCGGAAAAGCCGGGCGCGCGGCCGAGCCCGCAGGTGCCGAGACCGACGATGGCGCTCTTGCCGCGCAGCGATGATATGCTCATGACGCGGCTCCCGCGGGACGAAACAGCACGACGGGCTGTTCGCTATTGGCATATGTGCCGAAATCGACCGGCACGATCACGGCCTGCACGCGCATGCCGATGTGCACTTCGTCGGGCGCGCAATCAATGATACGGCTGAGCATGCGCACGCCCTCGTCGAGCTCGACGACACAAGTATTGTAGTCGCCGCCATGTTTGGCGGGACGGCGCATGGTGGTGGTAGAATAAATCGTGCCGAAGCCGCTGGCCCCGACGAAGACGAGATCGGCCGCGCCTGATCGCGGCGCGATCAGGCGCGGATAGAACACATACTCGCCGGTAGAGCGTGAGCGCTGGATCATCAGCCTGCCGGCACGCAGATGTGCCAAGAACTGGCCTTCCGGCCCAAGGCCTTCCATCGAGTTGTCCTGCATCACTGCTTCCACTCCGCGTCCTGCAGCGACCGCCAGCTGATCTTGTTGCTTTCCGACCGTGGCAGGCTGTCGACCAGCACCACCGAGCGCGGTGTCTTGTAATTGGCCATGACGCTGCGCGCCCAGCCAAGAATGTCATCCGGCGTCGTCTCAGCCCTGACCGCATCGTGCAACACCACCAGCGCCTTCACCGACTCGCCGCGATAGCTGTCCGGTGTGGAGATGATGCAGCACTCCTTGATGGCAGGATGGCCGTACATGATGGACTCAACTTCCGCCGGCCACACCTTGAAGCCCGACACGTTGATCATCCGTTTCAGCCGGTCGACCGCGAAGAAATAGCCGTCGCCATCGCGATAGCCGAGATCACCGGTACGCAGAAAGCGCTTGCCGTCGAGCCTGACAAAGGACGTGTCGTTTGCCTCCGGTTTGTTCCAGTAGTTCTGCAGCACCTGCGGGCCATTGACGACGATCTCGCCGATCTCGTCATTGCCAAGCTCGGTCAGCGTGTCAGGATCAATGATCCGCGCATCTGTCTGGTGCACGGCGATGCCGAGGCACTGGCGCCTTGGCGCTTCCATCGGATTGATGTGGGTCGGCGACATGGTTTCGGTCATGCCGTAGCCCTCGACGAATTCGAGGCTGAAGCGGGTCTTCAGCCGCTCGGCCACCGCGACTGGCATCGCCGCGCCACCTCCGGTGATGACCTTGAGTTTTGCAAAACATTCTTCGCGGAATGTCGGGCTGGACAACACGTCGACGATCATGGTCGGCGCTGCGTTCCAGAAGGTAACACCATGAGCCTCGAAGAGTGGCGGGATCAAGTCCTTGTCCCAGCGTGCCATCAGCATCAGCGTCGCGCCGATCGAGATTGCCGCATTCATCGATCCCTGCATGCCCGCCACATGAAAGAACGGCTGCACGCCAGTCAGCACGTCGTCGGCGTCGAGCCTGTACCAGCGCGCCTGCAGCACCGCCGTGAACAGGACACTGCTGTGCAGATGCATGCAGGCCTTCGGCTTGCCCGTGGTGCCGGACGTGTAGGGAAACAGGCAGAGATCGGCTGATGTGGCGCCCATCGGCGCCGGCGTCTCGTTGCGCGCGATGACATAATCCCAGGCGCGCCAGCCTGGTGCGGTGGGACAGGATCCGTTCTGTGTCACGCAGGGCGGCAGCATGTACGGCGTGACCGCCGGGACATAGTCGCGATAATGCGCGACGATGATACTATTGATGGCGTGTCCCACGAGAGGCGCGAAGACCTCCACGAGATCGCTGCCGATGATCGCCACTTTGGCGCCGCTGTCAGACGCAATGTAGTCGAGCTCGGTGGTCTTGTTCATCGGATTGATTGGCACAACGACCGCGTCAGCCCGCATGACAGCGTAATAGGCGATCACATATTGCGGCGAATTCTGCAGCGCGATCATGACGCGGTCGCCGCGCCTGACGCCGCAGACATTCTGCAGATAGCCGGCCAGCGCGTCGACCTGCCGCAGCAACTCCGCGTAAGTCACAACCCCGCCATAGAACAGCGTCGCCGGATGATCTGGCCGCGCCGTCGCTGCGCGCACCAGTGCGTCATAGAGGACACCCTCGGGCAGCGGCAATGTGTGCGGCTCGCCCGGCGGCCAGAATGGCGAGACATCACTCACTTGGAGCCTCCGGGCGTGGTCATTGTGCTGAGCTTCAGGCGAAGAAGTGCCAGACCTTGGCGATGATCTGCCAGCGGCCGTCGATCTTGATGAAGGACAGTTCGTTGATGAAGCGCTTCGGCAGATACATGTCCTTGACGCGGGCATGGGCCGTGGTGGGGGACGCGACCGAGACGCTGACGATCTCGTCGCCGCGCGGATCGTTTCGTGACGCCGATGACGGGCGCGCAGCAACCATGGTCATGTAGGTTTCGAGGTCGAGATTCACGAGTGTGCCATCGGTGGCCGAGAACAGCCGCACCTGCGGATGCAACACCCGACGGAAGCCGGCGACATCGCCGTGATAGAGCGCATCGAAATAGCCGGCGATGACGGCACGGATGTCCTGTTCGTCCTGCACTTGCGAAACTTGCATCTTCAGTTCTCTGCCGTGATGTTTTAGTTGAGACCGCTGGAACGCGCGTGTTCCTGGTCGGCGAGTTCGAGCCCGTGATCTAGCGCTTCGAGCAATCGCTCGGCGTCCGCTTCACTGATGATCAGCGGCGGCGCTAGGAACAGCGAGGTCTGCTCGCCTGATGTGCCGATCACGGCGCCAACCTCCATCGCCCGTGCGGCGACCCGAGAGGCGATCGGATTTTCGACCGTGTCCGCCGCCCAGTTGCGCCAATCGGGCCCGTGCAGTTCGACGGTCCAGTGCAGGCCTTGTCCCGCGATACGACTGACGCTCGGATGATTGCGTGCGATTTCGAGCAGGCGCTTCTTGAAATGCGCCTCCATGGTGAGCACGCGCGCCAGGATATCTTCTTCGGTGACCACTTTCAGATAGGCGCTGACGGCGGCCATGCTGATCGGGTGGCCGCGCAGCGTGCCGTAGTTCTGCCAGCTCGATCCCTTGAGCTGTTCGACGATCTTTTTCGACACGACGACCGCCGCCACCGCTGCGGCGCCGCCGCCGAGCGACTTGCCCAAGGTCACGATATCCGGGCGGCTCGATGCACCCTGGAAGGCAAACCATCGCCCGGCGCGGCCGGCGCCGGTGACGACTTCGTCGGCGATCCAGATCGACTTGGCCTCTGCCGCGTGCCGCGCCACCTCGTCCTGATATTCGCCGTCGTAATAATTGCCACCCTGGGTGTAGTCGATGATGGTCGCGGCCGTATCGGCGAGTGTCGCGCCGGCATCGGCAAGACGCTCAACAGTTGGGCGATTGTCCGGAAGGCCGCCATAGATCGCCCCGTCAGGTGCAGGCAGGATCTTGACCGGTGCCATTGGCGCCGGCAGACGTGAACCGCCAGCCTGCACCGCAAGGCCACCATGCCAGTGCGGCTGCACGGTCATGCTGCGCGACAGACCGACGAGGCCGTGATAGGCGCGCTCGCGCGTCGCCAGTGCGGATTTCTGCGACAGCGCCTGGCACAGCGACAACGCCATGTCGTTGGCCTCGGAGCCGCTGATGCAGAAACGCACGCCGCCGACCCAATCTTCCTCGCCGGCGAAAGCCGTGCTCATCAGGTCGTCGGCAGCTTTCTCGCGACCGATCCAGGTCCAGCCTTCATTGACCACCGGCGTATCCGCCGCGGCGCGAATGGCTTCCACCATTTTCGGGTGACGATGGCCGAGGCCGCCGCCAGTATTACTGCCGTCGATCAGACGACGGCCGTCCTGCAAATGGAAATAGACGCCCTCGCCGCCGACCACGGTCAGGGGTGCGCTGTCGCCCGCATTGAGGCCGGTCCGCAAAAGTCTGCTCATTGTATGTCTTTCTTCACGTAGCCGGGCCGAAGCCGCCGCCGCCGCACATTTCGATGGTCACCAGGTCGTCCTGCTGCAGAACGAGGTTCGACTTGCCCTCGATCTCCGTGGTCTCCCCGCCGCGCGACAGCGTCAGCCGCGCGGTCTTGCCGGGCTCGCCGCCATGCAGGCCAAACGGCGGAATGACCTTACGCTCGACGCTGCTGGTGAGATGCATGCTCGGTGCGAGCACGCGATAGCTGCGCACGACGCCGTCGCCGCCGCGATACTGGCCGCCGCCGCCGGATCCCCAGCGGATCGCCTGGCGCTCGACGCGGACATTATAGTTGGCCTCGATCATCTCGACCGGTGTGTTCGAGGTGTTGGTGAGGTGCACGCGCGTTGCCGAACAGCCGATGCGGTTGTGGCGGGCGCCCTCGCCGCCGGCATGGACTTCGTACAGCATCTTCCAGGAGCCATCAGCGCGTGGCTCGGCGAAGGAGATCATGCCCGAAGTGGTGGCGCCCCCCGACGACAGCCGTTCCGGGATGACGTCCTTCATCGCCAGGAAGATCGCGTCGACGATGCGCAGCGAGGTCTCGTGATTGCCCGCTGCCACAGGCGCAGTGGCGCCGGGATCGAGGATCGAACCGGGCCTGGTGATGATGTTGAGTGGACGCAGCGCGCCGCCGTTCTGCTGCATGTCGCGGCCGCTCATGATGCGGGCGCTATAGGCCACCGCAGAGCGCGCGATAAAAGACGTGGTGTTGCAGAAATTCGAGACGCGGTCGCAACTGCCAGACAGGTCGAAGGTCGCTTCGTCGCCCTTGATGATGATCTTGACGCGGATGCGCGCCGGCTCATTGCCGGGGCCGCCATCGTCCATGAAGTCCTCACCCTCATAGACACCATCGGGCAATGCCAGAATGGCCTCGCGCATTTCGGCTTCGGAGAGATCATGCAGGCGCGACAGCGTCGCCACGAACATATCCTTGCCGTGCACCTTGCACAGCTCGATGATGCGCTTCTCACCGGCCAGCGTGCAGGCGATCTGGCCGAGCAAGTCGCCCTCGCAGGATTCGGGATCACGCACATTGGCCTTGAGAAACTGGACCACCGCATCGCTGATCCCTGCCGCGGTGGCGACGCGGATCGGCGGGATGCGCAGCGCTTCCTGGAAGGTATCGATCGCCTTGGCGTAATAGCTGCCGGGCCAGAAGCCGCCGATATCCGGCCAATGCGCGAGACTCACGGCGAAGGCAATGATCTCGCCTTCGAAGAACACCGGGCGTACAACCTTGACGTCGTTGAGATGATTGCCGCCGAGTTCGGCGACATTGTAGATGAGTACGTCGCCTTCCTTGAGCGTCGACGCGGGCACGCGCTTCAGCGTCTCGCTGACCGTATAGGCCATGGCGCCGAGATGAACCGGAATGTCGCGCCCCTGTCCGACCAGTTCGCCCTGCGCATCGGTGATCGCCGACGACAGGTCGCCCGCCTCGCGCAGCAGCGGCGAGCGCGCCGAGCGGGTCATCACCAGACTCATCTCTTCGGCCGCTGCCGACAGGCCATGGCGGATCACTTCGACGGCAAACGGATCGAGTTTCATGCTGCCACCCTGGTCATATAGAGATTACCGTCGGCGTCGGGCGCGGCCTGCCAACCCGGCGGCACCACCACCGTCGACCAGGCGTCCTCGATGATCGCTGGGCCGGCGACCACAGTGGACGTGGTGCCGCGGTCGATCACATCGGTCATGATGTCATGGGCATTGTCGAACGAACATTTGCGCGGCATGAATTCGGTGCGCCTTGTGTCGATGCCCGGTCGGCCGACCTGGGTGGTCGACGGCTGGCGAGCCTGCGCGCGCACGGATTCGATGACGCAGGGCTCGGTCGTGGCATAGCCGAACAGTTCGCGGTGTTTCTTCAGGAACTGCTCACGCAGGAAGTCCGGATCGAGCGGCAGCGTGAACGGCACCGGAATGGCGTCAGCCTGGGCGGCATAGCGCATCAGCGCGACGAGATCGATTTCGACGGAGGACTTGGCAATGCCGTTGGCGAGCAGCGGCTCCAGCGTCAGTTCGACCATGGCGTCGATCCGCTCGGAGACTTTGGCGAGATCGATGCCGGCCAGCGGTGCGCGGAGCGTCTGCTGCTGCAGGAAGCTGAAATCGGCGGTGAGGCAGCCCAGCGCCGAGAACGCGCTCGATGCCGCCGGCACCACGATCTCGGTGATCCCGTAGAGATCGGCGAGACCCGCCGCATGCATCGGGCCGCCGCCGCCGAAAGCCAGGAGCGTGCAGTCGCGGCCGTCGATGCCACGCTCCACGGTGACGCGGCGCAGCGCGCGCGCCATGGTCGCGTTGGCGACCTTGATGATGCCGAGCGCGGTTTCCATCAGGCTGAGGCCGAGCCGGTCGGCGATCGGCTGAACCGCGCGGGCGGCGGCATCGAGATCGATACCAATGCGATCGCCGAGCTTGGTGGCCGGATTGAGATAGCCGAGCAGCGCATTGGCGTCAGTGATGGTCGGCTCGTTGCCACCGCGGCCGTAGCAGGCCGGACCGGGTTCGGAGCCGGCGCTTTCCGGGCCGACCGTTAGACCGCCGGCACCGGCGCGCACGATGGAGCCGCCGCCGGCGCCGATCGAATGCACCGCCAGCATCGGCTGGCGCAACGGCCGATCAGCGAGCAGCTTGCCATCGGTCATTTCGGCCTGGCCATCGACGATCAGACACACGTCAGTGGTGGTGCCGCCCATGTCAAAAGTGAGCACGCGGGATTTGTCGAGCTGGCGTGCGATACTGACAGAGGCAGAGACGCCCGCCGCGGGACCGGACATCGCCATCACCAATGGACGGCGTTTCACTGCCGCGATCGGGATCATCGCGCCGGCGGAGTGAAACACCTGCAGACCCGCGCCGAGTGGTAGCCGCTCCTCGAGCTCGCTGAGATATTCGACGGCAATGGGCATCGCCGCGGCGTTGAACACCGTCGACGACGTCCGCTCATATTCGCGCGCCTCGGCATTCACCTCATGGGATAATGAGACATAAGGCACGACGTCCTTCAGCCGCTCCGCCAGCATCTTCTCATGCGCTGGATTCGCATAGGCGTGGAGCAGCGACACCGCGACGCTCTGCGCGCCGGTGTCCTTGAGCCAGACGATCAACCGCTCGATTTCGGTCTTATCCAGCCCCTGCAGCACCTGGCCATCGTGTGTCATCCGCTCATTCAGCGCAAAACACATCTCGCGCGGCACCAGCGATGTCGCCTTGGGAACTATGTCGAGACGATAGAGATCGCGCCGGCGATAGCGGCCGATCTCCAGCACGTCCTCGAAGCCTTTGGTGGCGATGAGCGCCACTTTCGGCAAGCGCTCCTCGACGATGGCATTGGTGATCCGGGTGGTGCCGTGAATGAAGCGCTTGACGTCGCTCTTGCGCAGACCCACGGCCTCGATCGCTTCCAGCATCGCCTGCACCGGCGCGTGGGGACGTGACGGCACTTTCGCGATGCGCGTCTCTGACGTGTCGCGCCGGATAGCGATGATATCGGTAAAGGTGCCGCCGATGTCGGTTCCGATTTCCCAGATATTCGTCACGCGCCTTGGTCTCGCTTTCGTTCAGGGCCGGCAATTGGGCAGCAGCACCATCGCCGGGTCGTTCGTCTTCGCTTACTTGCGGGCGAGATCGCGGAAATCGACCTGGCGATGGAACCAGTAGGTGTAGCCATCAAGCTGCGGGATCATCACGGCATCCTGGTTGGCTTGCCACAAGAGCACCAGCGGAACTTCCTTGACGTATTCCGCGATCATCTCCTTGCCCATCTCGTCATACTTGGCCTGATCCTGCTCGAACCGGGCTTGATTGGCCAGTTTCACCACCAGCTCGTCATTCCAGGAGCTGTAATTCCAGCGCTGGTTACCGGTAAAGAAATTACGGAAGAAGTAATCGGCGGTCGGCAACCAGGCGGTGGAGCCTTCGGTGAAGAACGGCAGCTTCTTCTCGGTGATCTGCGTCGACATCTGCGAGTCCGGCAGCTTCTGCACGTCGACTTCAATGTTGAGCTTCGCCAGCGCCTCCTTCAGCAGCGCCGCCATCGGTTCGGTGACGGCGGCGGAGCCGACATTGATGCTGAAAGTGGTCTTGAAGCCCTTCTCGAAACCGGCTTCAGTCAGAAGTTGCTTGGCCTTGGCTATATCGGTCTTCGCCGGCATCGGCTGCGGGAAATCGCCGGATGGCGGCGACGTCCACGATGCACCAAACAGCGGGAAACCGCGCTTGAAGATCGCCGCGCTGAACATGTCGTTATAGGGCAGCGCCATGGCGATGGCCTGACGGACCTTGAGATTGTCGAACGGCGCCATCTGCGTGTTGAAGGCGATCATCGTGAAGCCGTTGGTCTGCGGCGTCGATTCCACCTTGACCTTGCTGCGTTGCTGCAGCGATGGCACGTCGCTGGCCTGCAGGTCGATGGCGATGTCGGCATCGCCCTTCTCGATCAGGTTCGCGCGGGTGGCAGGATCACCGATAGTCTGCTCTATGACGCGCTTGAAGTAGGGCAGCTTGCCCTCACGACCGCTCTTCCAGCTGTCATTGCGCTTCAGGATCAACTGCTCACCCGGCTTGAACATCTCGACCGTATAGGCGCCCGAGCCAGCGGTATTGGTCTTCAGCCATTCCTGCGCCCAGGGATCTTCGACAGTCGCGTGCTGTTTGGCGAGCTTGCTGTTGAAGATCGGCGCCAGCGGCGTGGCGAGATTGGCCAGAGCCAGACGATCCGCCTTCGGCAGAGTGACAGTGATCGTGCGATCATCGACAATCGCGAACTGCTCGGCCTTGGTCAGCGATCCCGTGCCCATTTGCCCTGCCGCAATGGACTTGGCAGTGACCGCACGATCGAGCGACCATTTCACGTCTTCTGCGGTGACGGGCGTGCCATCGTGCCACTTGGCATCGCGGAGCTTAAAGGTGATCTTCAACCCGTCCGGGCTGACCTCATAGCTCTCGGCCAGTTCGCCACGGATCTTGCTGCGGTCGAACACCCAGACGCCGTTTTCATCGCGCTTGCGATCGAAGGCCACAAGGCGATCATAGATGCTGGTCGAGACGCCGAAGGCCTCGCGCGTCGCGCCCGGGGTGGTCGGGTCCAGCGTGGGGATATTGTTGCCGGTCACCTGGCGCAGGGTCTCGGCCCGCGTCTGCGCCTGTACTGCCGCCGGCATGAGCGCCATCAGCAGCACGCCGCCCGTCAATCTCAACAAACGCCTGCGATCAGCCATCATCTGCCACCGTCCCCTGTCGAACCTCGTTCTGCAAAATCTTGGCGCATCGCGCGCATCCGGATAGAGCCAGACTTGCTGGAAACGACTAGGCCAGATTGCCGGACGCAAGGTAACGTACGAGCGAGACCCCAAGGTGCTTTGTTACAGTGCAGATGCTGCACGCGAATGCAGCAACGATCCCAAGGGCGCGCCGATCCATTCAGATGCTGCATGTGCGGCAGTTATCGCGCCATCGACGGGTCGACGAGATCGCAACGATGCGGCAGCAACGGCGCCCCCCGCCGAAGATTGAGCAATTCGCAGGCGCGCGGCGATTTCCGGGAACGCATCTGGCGGCTCGGATTATTTTTTTGCTGCAGATGGCTCCACGCCGAGAATTTGCGCCATTTTCGCGATCAGGCGCGGCGCATCGGTGGGTTTGAGGCGGCCATAGCCCAATACCAGGCCGGCATATATCGGCGTCTCCAGATGATTCTGCGATAGCGGCTGCACATGAAGCCCCCCTTGCTTCAACAGCCGCGCCGCCTCCACGTCGCTCATCCGCGCCTTCAGGCGCTCGGTGAACAGCGCGACGAGATGCAGACCGGTTGCACAGGGAGCGACGGTGAGATCATCCGGCAGATGCTGACGGATCGCATCCATCAGGGCCTTCTGCCGCTCCGCATAGACTTTTCGCATGCGGCGGAGATGACGCAGCAGATGGCCCTCGCGCATGAATTCGGCGAGCGCGCGCTGGCCGATGCCGGAGCTGTGCACATCGATGCGCGCGCGGCCCTTGGTGAATATCTCGACGAAGCGCTCCGGCGCGACGATGTAGCCCAGGCGCAAGCTCGGCATCATGATCTTGGAAAAGGTACCGAGATAGATCACGCGTTGTTCCCGGTCGAGAGATCTCAGCGACGCGATCATGCTGTCCTGATGTCGGAACTCGGAATTGTAGTCGTCCTCGACGATCCAGACATCGTTGCGATTGGCCCAGTCGAGTAATTCCAGCCTCCGCTCCAGCCTCATGCTGACGCCGAGCGGATATTGATGCGACGGTGTCACCACGATCAGCTTCGCATTCGGCGCGCGGCGAATGCCCTCGGTGACGCACAGCCCTTTGTCGTCCACCGGTATCGGCACCAGTTTCGCGCCCGCCGCCGTCAGCGACCACTGCGCCTCGACGAAGCCCGGTTCCTCCACCCAGACTTCGTCGCCATGATCGAGGATCATGCGGCTGCACAAGTCGAGAGCGCTGGAAGTGCCCGAGGTCACGACGATCTGCTCGGGCGTGCAGACCAGACCGCGGACTGCGCCGAGGAAATCCGCAATCTCGCGCCGCAGCTCGGGAAGCCCGGCGGGGGGCAAATCGAGGCATTCCTCCTTGTCGGGTCGCTGCGATGTCTGACGCAGCAACCGGGCCCAGTCGCCGAACGGAAAGGCCGAGATATCGGGCGCACCGGGACTGAAATCGGACGCCCAATTGGTCTCGTAGGTGAAGCCGATCAGCGACTGCCAGCGCCGGGAGATGGGACCGGCGATACGCGAGGCATCCGCAGGCTCGCTCGCCGGCGCTACGGCAGTACGGCTGACTACGGCAACCGAGACACCGCCGCGCGGTGTCGATTCCAGATAGCCTTCGGCGTAGAGGATGTCCCAGGCGCTCAGCACCACCATGCGCGAGCAGCCGAGTTCGCGCGCGATCTCCCGCGAACCGAGAAACTGGGTGCCCGCCGGCAGCGTCCCTTGTAGAATCCCATCGCGCATCTGCGCTGCAATTTGCTGGGGCAATGCCACTGACGAAGCCCGGTCAAGCCGTATGCCTGCCAGCGACATCCGTCTTCTCTGGCCAGTGGAATTCTGCATGTGAAACGGGGTCCGGACAAACGATCGAAATGAATGCGGCCGAACAAGTAGCAGCACGGAAGGCTGGACGTCCACATTGCACCGTACAACCCAAATGGCCGAACTCGCCAGGCGCCATGCACACGGCTTGAGATCAGAGTCAGGACGCTTCCAGCGTTAGAATCTCGACCGCAATGCCGGCCCTCGAAATACGCGAAATCCGGACCTCCGCCTCAAATCCTTCGAAGAGATCCGGCGCCTGGAGGTATCGAGCGTGTCAGTGATCTGCAACCACGGTCGCACCAATGGCAGCCCCTCCGCAAGGGACCCGCTTTTACGAATGAATGTCCGCTTTGCGCCAAAAGCAGACATCGATTATTCCTGCGTGTCCCGTGATCTATGGGCTCCGTAATCAACGTCTGGCGACCGCAAGAAAGGCTTACGCTGCTTCGTCGCGCGATTGATAAAGCCGATACAGCATGCGCTGACCTATACGTCGGAATGCCGTGAACGGATGCGTCGGCAGCGGCGACGTGAAGATCGGTAGATCCTGCCCCTTGAAGTTCCTGCCCGCGATCATCTCGGCCATGCGGCGGCCGGCTTGCGCCGAGTAGGAAACTCCGTTGCCGCCATAGCCGAGTGCGTAGAACAGCGATTGCGACGGATCGGGCCTGAAGATGCGCGGCATCATGTCATGGCTGACATCGACCCAGCCCCACCATGAGTAATCGATCTGGATTCCCTTCAGCACCGGGAACTTGCGATGCAATCCATCGATCAGAAGCTGCAAATGGCGCTGATTGGCGGCATCGGCACCGGTAATAGCGCTGCGGCTGCCGATCTGCACTCGATTGTCCGGCAGACGGCGATAATAGAAGCGCAGCGTGCGCGTATCGGTGATCACCTGTGTCGTCTTGAAATCCATGGCCTCCAGTTCGGCTTCGGTGAGCGGACGCGTCACAATGGAGTTCGACATGATCGGCATGCAGCGACCACGCAGGAACGGCGTCAGGCCAAGCGACGTATAGGCGCCGGTGGCGATACCGACGGCACGCGCACGCACGGTGCCGCCCGGCGTGCGCAGATGATGCACGCCGCCACGCGTTGAGATCTCCAGCACTGGGCTGCCGGGATGCACTTTGACGCCGAGTTCGCGCGCTATGCGCAGATAGCCGAAAGCGAGCTTGGCAGGATGAACGCCAGTGCCCAGCGGCTCATGTACAGCACCGACACATTCGGCCTCGTTCACATAATCGCGACGCACTTCATCCGCCGACAGCACGCGCGTCTTGTAGCCGAATACCTCGTTCTGCACTTTCGACTCAGCCGCAATCTTGTCGAACATGCGCTGGCGATGGGCGAGATAAAGATGGCCGCCGCGCTGCGGCTCGCAGTCGATATTGCCGGTCTTGATCAGGTCCTCGAAGGTCTCGAAGCCGTCCTGCACTTCGGCATGCAGCCGCAGCGCAACGTCGCGGCCCCAGCGTTCGATCCATTGCGAGCGCGACAAGCGTCCCGCTGCATTCTGCCCCTGCCCACCGTTGCGCGTGCTGCATCCCCAGGCAGCGCGGTTGGCTTCCAGCACCACGGCCTTGATACCGAATTCACGAGCGAGGAAGATCGCGCAGGCCAGTCCCGTATAGCCCGAGCCGATGATCGCGACATCGGTATCGATGTCGCCAGTGATCGGGCCATCATCTTCGGGCGGCCTGCCAGCGGTTGCGGTCCAGTAAGTCGGCGCATAATCGCGATTGGTGCCGGGGCCCGGCGAGACGAGCGGATCGTAATGCTGATCGTAAGGCGCAATCGACATGATGGCTTCCTTTACGACGCAGCCTTGGCCGGCAGCGGCGGGCGATCCTTGCGGAAGGCGCTCTTTCGCGAAATCCTGTCGTCCTTGAAGGTGAAGAGGTCGCAGCCCTCGGCCTCGATGCGCGTGCCATTGGCGGCGGTGCCGCGAAAAATCCATTCGGAGAGCCCGCGATCGCCGAACACGCTGTGCGACGTGCAGGTCCAGCTCACATCGGGCATGCCGCCCCACACTTTCTCAAATGCCGCCTTCACGTCGGCCGTTCCCGTGATGCGGTTGCCATATATCTCCGCACCGACCGCAGTGTCGAACACCACGTCCTCGGTCATGCACGCCATCACACCATCGGCATCGTGGCGATTGAACGCCTCGAACAGCGTGACGAGAAGCTGGTGACGCGCGGACGGCTCGGACATTGCAAGGCTCTCTTGATCGTTGAAGCAAGCGCCGGCACGGCGGGCCGACCATGGCTTTGAGGTTGCCAGCCGCCATGCCGTGCGATTAGGGCCAGTTGCACCGAACCAACCGGCCAGAGCCGGCCAAGCGATCTGGACCAAGCATTGATGCACTTTGGCCCTGCCCGTCTCGGCAGATGCCGCCATGGTGGCGGCATGACGGGACTGGACGGACATGCATGAACTCCTGATCGCGATGCGCGATCTTGGCGCGGCGCTGACGCCGAAGCTGGCCCTCCTGTCCGTCGCCTCGATCTTCATTGCTGCCGTTCTGCGCGGCTATACCGGCTTCGGCTTTGCGCTCGCCGCCGTGCCGTTGCTGAGCCTGTTCATGAATCCCACCGAAGCGGTGCCGGTGGCGATTGGACTGCAATTCGCCGGCAGCCTGCTCGATTTCCCCAAGGCATCGCGGGCCTGCGACTGGCCCTCGCTGCGCTGGCTGATGCTCGGTGCGGTGATCGGCTCGCCGCTGGGTACGCTGATCCTCAGCGCCATCTCTGCGCCGACGGCGCGGCTGGCTATCAGTGCGATCACACTGCTGGCGGTATTCGCCCTGCAGCGCGGCTTCGCACTACCCGAGACGCCGCTCCGTCCGCTGACATCGTTCACCGGCTTCTTCGCCGGCCTGTTTAACGGGCTCGCGGCCATGCCCGGCCCGCCGGTGGTCGCCTATTACATGTCGCTGCCGATGCCGCGCCGGGCTGCGCGCGCCTCGCTGATGGTGTTTTTCCTGATGACCTCGATCACCGCGACGGTGAGTTTCGTCGGCGTCGGGCTGATGAATCTGCACACCATCGGGCTGTCGCTGCTCGGCCTGCCGGTGATGTGGCTCGGCACCAAGCTCGGCGAACTGGCGTTCCGCCGCGGCAGCGACACGATGCACCGGCAGGTGTCGATCGCCAGCCTTGGCGTCATCGCCCTCGTCAGCGCCGTGAGAGGCATCGGCGAACTGACGTGAACCGCCTCAACCCATGCGGGCGATGATGCGACCGAGACGTTCGATGCCGGGCTCGATGCGGTCATTGCGGATGGACGAGAAGCCGAGCCGGAAGCTGTTGGCACGACTGCCCTTGGTCATGGCAAAGACATCGCCCGGCTCGATCACCACGCCCTCGGCCAGCGCTGCCCTGGCCAGCTCGGTTGCATCGACGCCGGACGGACACATGACCCAGTAGCTTGTGCTGCCGATGCCGCGTACGAAGCTGCAATTGCCAAGATGCTTCGGCAGCAAATGGTCGAGAATGCGTGCACGTTCCAGCAACACTCGCGAAACACGCTGCAGATGCGAGCGATAATGACCGAGGCCGATGAACAGCGCGGCCACCCGCTGGTTGTTGAGCGGCGGATGCCGCAACATCAGCCGCCGCAGCGCTCGCAATTCGCGGATCACCGGCGCCGGCGCCGCCACGTAGCCGAGCCGCAGGCCGGGCGCGAGCGCCTTGGACAGGCTGCCGACATAAAGCACGTGGTCATTGCGATCGAGGCTCATGAGCGGCGGCAACGCTGGCCCTTCCTGGATCAGCTCGCTTTCGTAGTCGTCCTCGATCAGCACGATGTCGCGCTCCTGCGCCTTGCGCAGCAGTTCGAGTCGGCGCGCCTCGGGCATGACCACGGTGGTCGGGCACTGATGACCGGCGGTGACATAAGCGAGATCGCAGCTCTCGAAACTCGTATCCGGAACCATGCCGTCGCCGTCGACCGCAAGCGGCACCATATTGTCGGTGAGCATGCCGAAAATGTTGCGGGCATCGGGATAGCCGGGATCTTCCATGCCGACCCGCGTGCCCGGCTTGGTGAACAGCCGAGCGATCAGATAGAGCGCATGTTGCGCTCCCATGGTCATCATGATCTCGTCCGGCCGTACGCGAATGCCGCGCCGCGGCAGCACCTGCAGCCGGAGCTGCTCGATAAGCGCCGGATCGTCCGCGTCGATCAGGTCGCGCGCCCAGTTGTTGATCTCGGGCACGCTGAGCGCGGCGCGGGCGCTTTCGCGCCAGTCATTGGTGGGAAACAGGCTCGGATCGAACTGTCCGAAGATGAAGGGATACGGATAGTCCTGCCAATTGAGCGGCTTGACGATGTTGCGATTGGCCGAGGGGCGCACCGCAAAACGCTCGGCCCAGCGCTCGGCGCCTGCCACATTAGGCGCCGAGCGCAGATCGTGCTGGGTGCCCAGATGCTTGGGGAGGCCGGCGACATAGAAACCGCTGCGTTCGCGCGAGACCAGAAAGTTCTGATCGACGAGCTGCTCATAGGCGATCACGACGGTATTGCGGGACACCTCCAGCAGGGTCGCCAGTTCGCGGCTCGATGGCATCCGGACGCCGAGCGCGAGCCGGCCTTCCTCGATAGCCGTGCAGATGAGCTGGCGAATCTGCAATTGCAGGAACGGCCCGCGTCGGTCCAGCCCCTGGAACAGCGAGCCCCAGAACAGCGCATCGCCGATCCCCGACGATGCCGGCCGGCCTTCGGCCAGCGTCGCCTTCGTCGATCTGCCGGGATTTGCCATTCCTCACTCCAAACCTGTTCTCAGAACCAACTCGACGCGAAGCAAGAGCCGCGCCAAACTGGTCTTGCCTACATGCATGACTGGCCCCATTCGTGCATCCGATCTGGCGCTGGCCCGTAGCAGTAACTGGCCTCACGCTTCCGTGACGGAATTTGAGGATGGTCAAGTGAGTCAGGATACGGTTGTTTTTTCTGCCCGCAAGATTGTGACCATGAACCCGTCGCGCCCCGTCGCGACGCATGTTGCGGTGCGCGAAGGCCGGATCGTCGCCGTTGGCAGCTTCGACGAGATTGCCGCGTTCGCCGGTGGCAGGGTCGACGGCCGCTTCAAGGACAAGGTGCTGCTGCCCGGCTTCGTTGAAGGCCACAGCCACATCATGGAAGGGATGATGTGGTCGCTGCCTTATGTCGGCGCCTTCGATCGCCGCTCGCCTGAAGGCAAAGTCGTCAAAGGCGTTCCGACCATCGATGCTATCGTCGAACGGTTGCAGGAAGCCGAGAAGGCGATGACCGATCCCGGCGCGCCGCTGTTCGCCTGGGGGTTTGATCCCCTGCATATCGGCAGCGTCTCGCTGACCCGGCAGGATCTCGACCGCGTGTCCACCACGCGGCCGATCATGGTGGTTCACGCCAGCTTCCACATCAGCAATGTCAACACGCTCGTGCTGCAGCGCGCCGAACTCGATCGCACCACCAACATTTCCGGTGTGGTGATGGGCACGGACGGCGAGCCGTCCGGCGAAGTGCAGGGCATTGCCGCACGTTTTCGCGTGTTCCGCGTGCTCGGCACCAATCCGCTGTCAGGCAATCTCACCGCCGACGACGTCAACCGTTACGCCTCATCCTGCTGCGTACAGGGCGTCACCACCGTCACCGACCTGCATAACGATCTCGCCGATCTGACCGTCGAGGTCTATCGCGCCGCCAGCCGCCGCGACGATTTCTCCGTGCGCCTCGTACCGGCCATGGCCTCGGTGTCGCACAGCCCGGAACAGGGCGTTGCCAAGATCAAGGCGCTGCGCGCCTCTAATAACGACAAACTGCATTACGGCATCGTCAAGCTCGTGGTCGATGGTTCTATCCAGGGCTTTACTGCACGGCTGCGCTGGCCTGGCTATCACAACGGTGCTCCGAACGGTCTCTGGTACATCGCGCCGGAGGAACTGCCGGGCATCGTCGCCGCCTATCACGAGGCCGGCATCCAGCTCCACATCCACACCAATGGCGATGAGGCTACCGAAGTCGCGCTCGATGCCGTCGAAGCCGCACAGATCGCAACGCCGTGGCCCGATCATCGCCACACGCTGCAGCATTGCCAGATGGCGGATGCTGCGCAATTCAAGCGCATGAAGACGCTCGGCATGTGCGTCAACCTGTTCGCCAACCACGTCTATTATTGGGGTGACTCGCATTACGACCTGACCATGGGCCCGGAGCGCGCCAACCGCCTGGATGCCACCGGCACCGCGCTGCGTATCGGCGTCCCCTTAGCGATCCACTCCGACGCGCCGGTGACGCCGCTCAGCCCGCTGTTCACCGCCTGGTGCGCGGTCAATCGCGTGACATCCTCGGGCCGCTTGCTCGGCAAAGGGACCGAAGCGCTGACGGTGCAGCAAGCACTCAACGCCATCACCATCGATGCCGCCTATACGCTGAAGCTCGATCACGTGGTCGGCAGTATCGAAACCGGCAAATATGCCGACTTCGTCGTGCTCGACGCCGATCCGCTCGAGGTTGCGCCGGAGACGATCAAGGACATCAACATCTGGGGCACGGTTGTCGGCGGCCATGTGCGGGAGGCGCCGCAGGCATGATGGTTTCGTCGTCGGTAAAAACACCCGTAACGGTGATCGGCGGATTTCTCGGCGCCGGCAAGACGACCTATCTGAACCACCTTCTGCGCAGCGACAGCGGTCGCTATGCCGTGCTGGTAAATGATTTCGGTGCGGTGAATATCGACGCCGCGCTGATCGCGGCACATGACGGCGAGACCATGACGCTGGCCAATGGCTGCGTCTGCTGCAGCATCGGTAGCGGCTTCCTCGATACGCTAGGCCGCATCCTCGATAACGGGACGACATTCGATCACATCATCATCGAGGCCTCCGGCGTCGGCGATCCCTGGCGCATCGCCGAGATCGCACTGGTGGAGCCGAGCCTGCGTCTCAATGCGGTGATCGTGCTCGCCGATGCATCGCGCATCGCCAACCTGCTCGACGACAGCCGCGTCGGCGACACCGTACGCGGCCAGTTCGAGCGCGCGGGTCTCGTTCTGCTCACCAAGGTCGATCTGCTCGACCGCGCCGCCGTGGATGGCGCACGAAGCACGGTGAGCGCCCTGCGCCCCGGCGCCGCGATCGTCGAAACCACTGAACACACTTTGCCCGGCCTGCCGGACGGCGCCTTCAGGCCGGCCTCGCGGTTTGCCGCGACGGACGCCGATCTCACTGATCACGAACACGACTTCCGCCGCTGGTCCTATTCCCGCAGCGGCGCTTTCGATCTCGATGCGCTCGCTGATGCTTTAAAGGCGTTGCCACCACAACTGCTGCGCCTCAAGGGCGCATGCCGTATTGCCGACGAAGCGATGCCGTTACTACTGCAAATGGTTGGGCAAGACTGGGCGCTGACGGCAATGCCAGACAACATGGCAGCAGAACACGACATCCTGCTGGTCGGCGTCGGCACCGATGCGCTGCAGGACACAAGCGCGCTCGACGCCATTCTCGACGCCGCGCTCATTTCGCCAACACCCGTGACAACGGCGGACCTCAACCGCCGGCAAACCGCATTCACCCTCTGAGAGAAGGACACCTTCCATGTCTCCGACCTGGTCTGGACGACCCCGATCGCTGAAAGCCTCTCTTCTGTCTGCCGCGCTCGGCCTTGTCCTCGTGGCAACTGCCATCGTGCCGAGCGTCAAGCCGGCCTTTGCCGCCGATGGCGGCACGCTGGTGATCGCCTCGACGCAGGTGCCGCGCCATTTCAACGGCGCCGTGCAGTCCGGCCTCGCCACCGCGATGCCGTCGACGCAGATTTTCGCCAGCCCGCTGCGCTACGACGACAACTGGAATCCGCAGCCCTATCTCGCAAAATCCTGGGAAGTTTCGCCGGACGGCCTGTCCGTCACGCTGAAGCTCGTCGACAACGCGCTATTCCATGACGGCAAGCCGGTAACCTCCGAAGACGTCGCCTTCTCGATCATGACCATCAAGGCCAACCATCCGTTCCAGAGCATGCTGGCCGCGGTGGACAAGGTCGATACGCCGGATCCGCTCACTGCCATCATCCGCCTCAAGCACCCGCATCCCGCGCTGCTCTTGGCGATGTCGCCGGCGCTGATGCCGATCATTCCGAAACACGTCTATGGCGATGGCCAGGACGTCAAGGCGCATCCGGCAAACCTGAAGCCGGTCGGCTCTGGCCCCTATCGCCTCACCGAATACAAGCAGGGCGAATTCTACACGCTGGAGAAATTCGACAAGTTCTTCATCCCCGGCAGGCCGAAGCTCGACAAGATCGTCGTCAAGCTGGTTTCTGACAGCAACGCCGCCGTGGTGTCGCTGGAGCGCGGCGACGTCAATGTCCTGCCCTTCATCTCGAATACCCGCGACATCGACCGCATCGAGAAGATGCAAAACGTCCAGATCACCGACAAGGGTTTTGCCGGCGTCGGCCCAGTCAACTGGCTCGCCTTCAACACCAAGAAGAAGCCGCTGGATGACGCCCGCGTGCGTCAGGCCATCGCCTATGCAGCCAACCGTGAGTTTATCGTTTCCAAGCTGATGAACGGCAAGCCGAAGATGGCGACCAGCCCGATCGCCCCGGGCTCGCCGCTGCTCGCGCCCGATGTCGAAATGTACAAGCTCGACCTCGCCAAGTCGGCGAAGCTGCTGGACGATGCCGGCTATCCCAAGGCTGCCGACGGCTCGCGCATGAACCTCACCATCGATTTCATCCCCGGTGACGAGGAACAGCAGCGCAATGTCGCCGAATATCTGCGCTCCCAGCTCAAGCGTGCCGGCATCAATCTGGAAGTACGCGCCGCGCCGGACTTCCCGACCTGGGCCCAGCGCATCGCGAATTACGACTTCGACCTCACCATGGATAACGTCTTCAACTGGGGCGACCCGGTAATCGGCGTCAACCGCACCTACCTTTCGAGCAACATCCGCAAGGGCATCATCTGGTCGAACACCCAGCAATACAGCAATCCGAAGGTGGACGAGCTGCTCGCCGCCGGCGCGCAGGAGCCGTCGCCCGAGAAACGCAAGGCGCTGTATGCCGAGTTCCAGAAGATCGTCGTCAACGATGTGCCGATCTATTTCATCAACAGCGCGCCCTATCGCAACGCATTCGCCAAGGGACTCGACAATCTGCCGACGACGATCTGGGGCGTGATGTCGCCGCTCGACGACATCTATTGGAAAGAGAAGCCGAAGACGTGAGTTCTCCGTCAGGGCGAAGCAATCCAGAAAGCCACAAACGAAGACTGGATTGCTTCGTCGCAAGCGCTCCTCGCAATGACGGCGGAATGACCTGATCGTAGTCGACGCAACACACAGACCGGCACCATGAATCTCGTTCTCCATCTCCTCAGGCAGCTGGCCAATGCTTTCGGCTTGCTGCTTGCCGTGCTGGTCCTCAATTTCTTCCTGATCCATGCCGCGCCCGGCGATCCCGCTCTGGTGATCGCCGGCGAGATGGGCGGCGCTTCGGCCGAGGTGATCGCCGCGCTGCGGGTGAAATACGGCCTCGACAAGAGCATGCTGGAGCAGCTCTTCACGTATCTCGGCAAGGTCGCCACCGGCGATTTCGGCTATTCCTATTATTTCAATGAGCCGGTGCTCGGCCTGATCGGCCAGCGCATTCCGGCGACGCTCTATCTCGTCCTGTCGGCGCTGGCGATCTCGGTGGTCATCGGCACGCTGCTCGGCGTCATCAGCGCGCGCAAGCCCAACGGACTGTTCAGCCAGGGGGTCACGGTGATCTCGCTCGCCGGCTATGCCGCGCCGGTGTTCTGGACCGGGCTGATGCTGCTTCTGCTGTTCGGCTCGGTGTGGCCGATCCTGCCGGTCACCGGCATGACCGATGTGGCGCGGCCGAAAGCGGGCCTGGCCTATGTGCTCGATGTCATGCAACATCTCGTACTGCCGGCAACGACGCTCGCACTCGTCTATGTCGCGCAATACAGCCGCCTCGCCCGCGTCAACATGATCGATGCGCTGACCGCCGATTATGTCCGCACCGCCCGTGCGAAAGGCCTGCCGGAAATCATCGTCATCGGCAAGCACGCGCTGCGCAACACGCTGATCCCCATCGTCACCGTGGCCGGCCTGCAATTCGGCCACCTGTTCGCCGGCGCCGTGCTGGTGGAGACCGTATTTTCCTGGCCCGGTATGGGCCGCCTCGTCTTCGAATCCATCCTGCGCCGCGACTATCCCACCTTGCTCGCCGTACTGTTCTTTTCCGCAGTGCTGGTGATGGCCGCCAACATCGTCACCGATCTGGTCTATCGCCTGGTCGATCCGCGTATCCGTTCGGGGGGCCGATGACCACGATCGAATCCACCGCCGTCAAACCCGACACCACGATGCTGCCGGCACGCGCCGCGACCTCGCCCATGGCCGCGGCCTTGCGCCAGTTTGCCCGCAGCCCGGCCGGCGTTGCCGGCGCCGTCGTGCTGCTGATCATCATCCTCGCGACCTTGTTCGGCCCGCATCTCTACGGTGTCGATCCGCTGGATATCGCGGGCGCGCCGCTGACGCCGCCGGATGCGGATGCCTGGCTCGGCACCGACTATCTCGGCCGCGATATCCTGTCCGGCCTGCTGCAGGGCGGCCGCGCCACGCTGGCAGTGGGCGGCGTCGCCGCGCTGATCACAATCGTCATCGGCGTCACCATGGGGTCGCTGGCCGGTTTCTTCGGCGGGCCGATTGATACGGCGCTGGTGAAGGTCACCGAATTCTTCCAGATTCTGCCGCCGCTGCTGTTCGCCATGGTGCTGGTCACTTTGTTCGGCCAGTCGCTGGTGGTCGTCACCCTCGCCATCGGCGTGGTGAGCTGGCCGTCGGCGGCGCGGCTCACCCGCGCCGAATTCCTGCGGCTACGCAATCTCGATTTCGTCAAGGCGTCCCGCGCCGCCGGAGGCGGCAACGGCCACCTCATCCTGCGCGTGGTGCTGCCCAATGCGCTGCCGCCCATCATCGTCTCGGCGACCCTCGCCATCGGCGTCGCCATCCTGTTCGAGGGTGGATTGAGTTTCCTCGGCCTCGGAGATCCCAACACCATGAGCTGGGGGCTGATGCTCGGCCAGAACCGCAATTATGTGCTCGACGCCTGGTGGACCGTCACCTTCCCCGGCGCTGCGATCTTCATCGCCGTGCTCGCCATCAGCCTGATCGGCGACGGCATCAATGATGCGATCAATCCACGCCTGCGGAAGCGAGGCTGAACGATGCCCCCCGTTCTCTCCGTCAAGGATCTCAGCGTCTCGATGAACGGCACCAAGGGCATGGTGCCGGTGCTTGAGCATCTGTCCTTCGATGTCGCGCAAGGTAAGACCATGGCACTGGTCGGCGAATCCGGCTGCGGCAAAAGCATGACCGCGCTGGCGATCATGCAGCTGTTGCCGGAAGACTTTCGCGTCACCTCCGGCAGCATCCTTCTTGACGGCGTCGAGGTTCTATCTGCATCGCCGAAGGAGCTGCGCAGCCTGCGCGGCAACAAGATGTCGATGATTTTCCAGGAACCGATGACGGCGCTCAATCCGCTCTACACCGTCGGCAACCAGATCGGCGAGGTGCTTCGCCAGCATCGCGGCCTCAGCCGCCGTGATGCCCATGCGCAGGCGATCCAGTTTCTCAAGGCGGTGCAGATCCCCGCGGCCGACAAACGCGTCGATGCTTATCCGCATCAATTGTCGGGCGGCATGCGGCAACGTGTGATGATCGCCATGGCATTGGCCTGCAAACCGAAGCTTCTGATCGCCGACGAGCCGACCACCGCGCTCGACGTCACGGTACAGGCGCAGATCTTCGACCTGCTCAGCGAATTGCAGGACGACACCGACACGGCCATTGTACTGATCACCCATGATCTCGGCGCCGTCGCCGAACTCGCCGACGACGTCGCCGTGCTCTATGCCGGCCGCTGCATCGAACAGGGCGCAGCGGACGAGATCATCGCCCATGCGCGCCATCCCTATACGCGCGGCCTGATGGCCTGCGTGCCACATCTGCAGCTCGGCCGCGCCAACGATCATCTCGCTGCCGTGCTCGACGAAATCCCGGGCATGGTGCCGCCGCTCGGCGCACGCGGGCCGGACTGCGCTTTCCTGCCGCGCTGTGCCTTTGCCAGCGAAACCTGTCGCGCACAGCCGCAGCCACCACTCGATCGCATCAATGCCGGTGCCGCCGTCTCATGCTGGCGTCATCAGGAGATCGCACCGTGAGCGATGGCTTGAATATATCCGCCTCCGCAGACGTCCTGCTCGACGTCAACGATCTTGTGGTGCACTTCCCGGCCGGACGCCGCGGCATGTTCGGTCCACCGTCGAAGGTCCACGCAGTCGATGGCGTGAGTTTTCGCGTCCGCCGCGGCACCACCTTCGGCATCGTCGGCGAAAGCGGCTCCGGCAAATCGACCACCGCGCAGGCGGTGATGCGGCTGATCCCGATGACCTCCGGCCAGATCGTATTCGGCGGCGAGAACATCGCAGAGTTCCGCGGCGAGAAACTGCGGCTGGCGCGAAGCAAATTTCAGATTGTGTTTCAGGATCCTTTTTCAGCGCTCGATCCCCGTCGCCGCGCCGGTGATCTGATCCGCGAACCGCTCGACCTGCTCGGTATCGGCTCGCCACGCGAGCGCGAGGTCCGGGTCAAACAGCTTCTGGAGGAAGTCGGCCTGCCGCCGCAGGCGGCTGACCTCTTCCCGCATCAGTTCTCCGGCGGCCAGCGCCAACGCCTCTGCATCGCGCGCGCGATGGCGCCCGAACCGGACCTGATCGTCTGCGACGAAGCCGTCTCGGCACTCGACGTCGCTATCCAGGCGCAGATCCTGAACCTGCTGAAGAAGCTGCAGCGCGAGCGCGGCCTGACCTATATCTTCATCTCGCACGATCTCGGCGTGATCCAGCATTTCTGCGACGAGATTGCGGTGATGTATCTCGGCCGCATCGTCGAACAGGCGCCGGCGCAGGTGTTCTTCTCGGCACCCTCGCATCCCTATAGCTGGTCGCTGATATCAGCCGCCGCGCCGCCCGGCCCGCTGCGCGACCGGCTGAAGAAGGACTATCTGGTCAAGGGCGATCCGCCGAGCCCGGTGGATCCACCGCCTGGCTGCCGCTTCGTCCAGCGCTGTCCCTTCGCCATCACGCGCTGCCGCGACGAGTTACCGGTCCTGAATATCCAGGCCGACGAGCACTTCGTCGCGTGCCACCGGACCGGCGAGATCAACCCACCGGATTTTGCTTCCTTGTGACACGTCGTCCGAGCGGGAAAATGGCTTTGCGCCATAAGCTGCCATTTGGCTGTTCCGGCACCATTATGTCCTAGGTTCGCATGCGCTAAACGCAATAGGCCGGCTCTCTAGAACGGCGACGCCAACGTTCGGTCGGTTTGGCTCTGCTCCCGCAACGATGCAATGTGATCGTCGTGTTCGTCGCCTGGAGGTCTGGGTTCGACAAGCGCGTGGCCCGATCTGGCTGCCGTGGCCGCCGTAATAGCCTTCATCTCTCTCACTTCATCCATACAGATACTTCGACAGGCTTGGTCCGAGTATTCCCAACACAACGTTCCAGTAAGTACTGCACTAGCTCTTGGATGAAGAACTGCTTTTGTCTTCCCTGATCCATTTCTATCATTGCCTGCAATTCGCAATGAATTCCCTGCTCGATAGCACAGGGAATTCGACGATTTTTCTCCTTTAATCCGCAGAATAGGACGTGTCGAAGACGAGTGTCGGCGTCGAAAATCGCAAATTCCCTGTAAAATTCCCTGTTTGCAGGGAATTGGCACGGAGACAGGTGCAAACAGCACTCCCACCCCAGCCAGGCAGCTCGCTAAAACGCCAATTTCCTCAATGTGTTGAGAAAAACCGTATTCGCCAGCTTTTCCCAAAACAGGCAAAGTCTCCGGGTGGCGAAGTTGCCCCCCCCCTGGGACGGTTCAATTCCCGGAAGTCTCCGGCAGTTACCGCAAATATTCCCGTTTTGGGAGGAGTCGGCTTCTCGCCGATCTCCGATGAGGTTCGTCCGCCATTGGGAAATTTAGCCGACGGACTGACCACTGTACGCGTCCAATGTCGTGGGAAATCTGGTTGTGAAATTCAACCGAGATGGCTCACGAATTTTGTACTCAAGTAAGCATTGAGCCCCTCGATACCTCCCTCGTGCCCGTAACCTGAATCTTTTACGCCGCCGAATGGCGTTTCCGGAAGGGCGATACCAAAATGATTGATCGACACCATTCCGTGGTCGAGTCCATCGGACACTTTGGTTGCGGTCTTCGTATCCTTGGTGAAGGCATAGCTCGCAAGACCGAACGGCAGACTGTTAGCGCGTTCCAGCACGTCATCGGCATCCTTGAAGCGTAACATCACCGCGATCGGGCCAAACGGCTCTTCGTGCATGATCCGCGCATTGGCGGGGACATTTGTCAGTACAGTCGGTTCGAAGAAATTGCCGGCATTGCCGATGCGCTTGCCGCCCGTTTCGATATTAGCCCCCTTCTCCTGGGCATCGAGCACGGTGGTTTCCATCGCATTAACTCGTCGTGGATTGGCAAGCGGTCCCATTTTGCTGTTGGGATCAAACCCGTCTCCGACTGCGATACCGCGCGCAAGATCCGTGAATTTGGCAACGAACTTGTCGTAGGACTTCTCCTGAACAAAGAACCGCGTCGGCGAAACGCAGACTTGGCCCGCGTTGCGATATTTCATGCCGGCCAACAGCGTGGCAACGCCATCGGTCTCGACATCGTCAAAGACCAGCACGGGCGCATGGCCGCCAAGCTCCATGGTCGTACGCTTCATGTGCTGACCGGCGAGCGAGGCCAGATGCTTGCCGACCGGGACAGAGCCCGTGAACGATATCTTGCGGATCGCCGGTGAGCTGATGAGATACTCCGAGATCACGGCCGGAACGCCGTAAATCAGATTGATCACGCCGGCGGGCACACCGGCCTCTTCAAAGCATTTCACGAACTCGATTGGCGACCCCGGTGTTTCCTCGGGGCATTTGATGATGATCGAGCAACCGGCGGCAAGTGCACCGGAGATTTTCCGGGCAGCCTGCAACACCGGGAAATTCCAGGGCGAGAAGCCCGCCACCGGACCGACAGGCTCCATCATCACCATGTTACGGACGCCGTCGGCGCGCGCTGGAATGATGCGGCCATAGGCGCGGCGGCCTTCCTCGGCAAACCATTCGATGACGTCGGCGGATCCCATGACTTCCAGCTTCGCCTCGGCCAGAAGCTTGCCCTGCTCAAAGGTGAGAATGGTGGCAATCTGCTCGACCCGCATGCGCACCAGATCGGCAGCCTTGCGCAGGATCTTGCTGCGCTCGAAGGCGGAGACGCGTCGCCAGTTGTTGAAGCCGGCTTGAGCTGCCGCGAGAGCCTTGTCGAGGTCGGCCGTTGAAGCATGCCCGAGTTTGGCGATTGGCATATTCGTGGATGGATTCATCACGTCCTGGTAATCGCCCGACGTTGGCTGAACCCATACACCATTGATGTAGTGCGGGAGCGTATCGAGATATTGTGGGTGCATGGACTGAATCCTGTTCCAGATTTCCGTTTGTCGTGAATTAAGATGCGAAACTATTCAGGGAGCCAACACACCGAGGTACTGGCGGACATCAGGCTGGCTCGTGAGATCATCAAAATGAACATAGTTGGTGACCGTTCCTCCGCTGACGAACAGGAAACGCTCGCAGATCTCCTTGAGGATCGTGAGCTGAAATGCTGCCGTCGGATGCAGGCAGATGAAAACGAGCCGCTTCTCGCTGCGCAGCTTGCGGAAGAAATCCAGCATGAATCCGATATAGCCATCCTGGGTATTGAACTGCGGCTCGTCGAACAGATGAACGAGCGGATAGGCGCTTGCAGCCTGCTCCATCGTGAAGGACGGTCTCGTCTTCTTGAACTGACGGACCTGATAGGATTGATGGTAATGAATCGCCAGCCGATCGCGCTGACGATAGCGAACCCTCTGCATGTCCTGACCGGCGACCATCACGCGCCCTTCCGACGGCACGTTCGATCCCGCGATCATCTCGAATAGCGTCGTCTTGCCGGCGCCGTTTGGCCCCATGACGCCCACGATCTCGGGCTGCATGAAAGCGCGATCCACACGCAGTTGAAATGCGGGCTCCCGGTCCAGGAAACTGCGGCGATAGACCTTGTTCACACCCTCCAGCGCAAGTAGCGGCGAATCGCTCATGACAGCCCTCCCAGCAGCTTGCGCTTGAGTCCGGGATCTGCAGTCAGTGCCGCCGCGTCCCCCGCCCAGGCAACATGCCCCTGCGACAGCACAACAACCCGATCGGCAACGCTCAATGCGACATCGGCATTCTGTTCAACAACGATACTCGCAATGCCGGCCTGCCTGAGGCGCCGGATGACGGCCATCACGTCGTCGACAATTTTCGGTGCAAGCCCCTGGCTTGGCTCATCGAACAGCACGAGACCGGGCGAACCGAGCAACGCGCGGGCAATGGCCACCATCTGCATCTCGCCGCCGGACAAAGTCTCAGCCTCGCGCGCCATCAGGTATTTGAGCGGTGTGAAAATCTCGGTGACTTCTCCGAGAGACCATGCTCGAAAACTCGTGCGCTTTTCGCCTAACGACAGATTTTTCGCCACGGTGAGTGTCGGACAGAGGCGACGGTCGTCCGGCACCCAGCCAATGCCCGCACATGCGATCTGATGCGTCGCGCTGGCTGCGATCGACTTGCCCTGAAAGCGAATGTCGCCCCGGCGCGCGCGCGTGAGACCGAGGATGGAGCGCAGCACCGTGGTTTTGCCCGCTCCGTTAGCGCCAAGCAACGCAAGCACCTCGCCTGCGCGCACGGACAACGAGACCGAAAACAGCGCCTGCGTCTCACCGTAGAAAGAATCGATACCGGATACATCGAGCATCAGTTGAGCCGCCCCAGGTTGGAAGCCTCGACCCATGGGTTCGTCTTGAGTGCGGCCGGCGCGCCGCGCGCGATCACCTGCCCCCAATGAATGACGGATATCTCATCGGCCAGCGAGAACAGGAATTCCATGTCATGTTCGATGATGACGATGGTCAGGTCGCCTTTGAGCTGAAGGATAAGATCAGCCAGCCGGGCGCGCCCATCGCTCCCGAGACCCGCAGTCGGCTCATCGAGAAAAAGCAACTTGGGACGACAGGCCAGCGCGACGCCGATTTCGAGCGCGCGGCGTGCGCCATAGGAGAGCGATTTGGCTTCATCGTCGGCGCGCCCCGCCAGACCCACCTTTTCGAGAATGCTGTGAGCTTCGTCGACCAGAGCGGTGTCAGCATAGGCCTGGGCAATCATGTCATGCCCGCGCCGGCGCGTGCCCGGAAGCGCAATGGCTATGTTCTCGAATACCGTGAACTCGTCGAACAGATTCATCAGTTGGAACGACCGTGCGATGCCGAGCCGCGCGATATCCTGCGGGCTTTTCCCGGTGATGTCGTCTCCCTGCCACAAGACCTGCCCGCGACTGGGCTTGTAGCGGCCAGTCAGCACGTTGAAACAGGTCGTCTTGCCGGCACCGTTCGGCCCCATGATGCCGGACAACTGGCCGGCTTCAAAAGCAAGCGAGACGTTCTCGAGCACGACGCGATCGCCAAATCGCAGATGCAGTTCCTTGGCTTCAAACAGTGGCATGGCTCACCTCGCCTGCGATTGCGGAGCGGCGGCAGGGCGCGGAACGATCTTGTCGCGTCCGTTCATGACGCCAGCGAATATGCCGGCGATTCCTTCCGGCTTGAAAAGCACCAGGACAACAAATGACAGGCCGAACCACAGCATCCACCCTGTGGTAAATGATCCGATGACGTCGCGTGCAAGGAAGAAGGCCACCGCACCGATGACGGGGCCCCAGAACGAGACAAGCCCGCCGCCCACCAGTGTCATCATGACGACGTAGCCGGAATAGTGCAGGCTCATCACGTCCGGGAAGGCGGAAGTCTGCGCCATCGCGAACAGTCCGCCCGCGAGCCCGGATAGGGTCGTGGATACGACAAGGACCGCCGCCTTGTAGCGCCAGACGTCGTAGCCGACGAAACGAGCACGTGTTTCGTTCTGCTTGATGGCCTTCACCACCCGCCCAAACGGGGAATGCACCAGCCGCCACAGCAGGAACGAGACGACAGCGAAGACTGCAAGCACGAAGTAATATAGCGCAATGTTGCCGCCGAGGTTGAACGTGGTGATGCCAAGCGAGGCGGGCAGCCTCTCGATTTTCAGCAAGCCATCTTCGCCGCCGGTGATCCGGTGTGCCTTGATCGCGATGAACCAGAAGACTTGCCCGAAAGCGATGGTCATCAATGCGTAATAGATGCCTCGCCGGTGCGAGATGAAGAGCGCCACGAAAGCGCCCGCCAGCGCGGCTGCACCTGCCGCAACCGCAAGACAGACCCAGAGGTTCGGCGCGATGTTGGATTGCGCCAGCCCGAATGCATAGGCACCGATCCCGAAAAATGCGCCATGTCCGAACGACGGCAATCCCGCATGACCCAGGACCAGATTGTAGGCCAGCGCATAGAGCGCAAAGATCAATATCTCCACTCCGAGATATTGATAGAGACCGACCCGCTCGATCCAGAACGGAACGGTTGCAAACAGGATCCATGTCACGAGCATCGCGGGCGTGAAGCTGGGGACCGTACGGGCTGCTGCCATATCAAGCCTCCAACACGCTTTTCTTGCCGAACAGACCCCTTGCACGGAATGTCACGACGGCAATTAACAACAGATACATGGACAGCATCGACCATTCGGAGGCATAGGCACCGGACAGCCCGACCACCATACCGACCAGGAGGCCGCCCAACGCGGCCCCCCAGAAACTTCCGACGCCACCGAGCACGATAATGAGAAATGCCGGCACAACGGCATCGACTCCCATATGCGGCCGGATTCCCCACAGCGGCGCCATGATCACACCGGCGAACGCCGCGAGCATCGTGCCAAGGACGAATACCCAAACCCGCAGTCGCGTCAGATCGATGCCGAGCGCCTGGACGATTTCGCTATCATGGGCGCCTGCCTTGACCATGGCACCGAAGCGCGTGCGTTCGACGATGAACCAGACGGCTGCCATGGCCACGATCGCCATGCCGGCAGCCCAGAAGCGATAGGTCGACCAGATCAGATCGAGCATGATAAAGCCGCCGGACATGTCGCGCGGTACCGGCATCATGTAGTCGCGCGTGCCCCACACCACGCGGATCAACTCCTCCAACACCATCGCAACACCAAAGGTGAGCAGAAGCCCATAGAGCGGATCGCGCCCATAGGTGCGGCGCATCAGCCGCTCGAGTACAAGGCCAAAGGGCGCAACCAGGATCGGGGCTACGACAACTGCTGTGGCAAACCGCAAGCCAAGCGGTACACCCGCCCACGCGATCAGAACATCTGGCGGCAACGGCAGTTTCGCCCCGCAAATGGCGTAGGCGAAGTACGCCCCGAGAGCGAACAACGAGCCATGGGCAAGGTTGATCTGCTCCATCAATCCGAGGATCAGCATGAAGCCAAGTGCAATCAGGGAAAAAAGCAGGCCGAGCGCTATACCGTTCAGCAAATGCGGAAGGAGATTGAGCAGCGACATAAGCGTTCATCTATTCCAATGAGCGAGCACGCGCGCCGGGAGAATGTTCCGGGCGCCCAGGCGTAAGCTTTATGTGTCGAAGACCGGAACGTCGGCGAGCGCCTTCATCTTGCATTTTTCCAGCGAGGCATCGTCCACCGCCGTTTCCGGCCTGGTCCAGCTGATGACCTCGTACAGATCCGTCTTGTCGACAGGCTTTGCATTGCGGCGGGCAAGATAAATCGTCTGCTGCACTTGATGCGTCACCGGATCGATATAGGCATCGAAATGCTGCATGCGGTCGGCAGCGAGCATCTTGTGCCCTTCCAACTGCTTGATCACAGCATGATTGCTGGTCGTTCCGGCGCGCTCGATGGCGCGCAGCAATTCGCGTGTCGCGATGTAACCGTTGTAGGAGACATTCCCCGGCACCGGAATGGGCGACTGCGGATAGGTCGTCTGCCAGCGCTTGACGAATTCGGCAACACCGGGGAGCGGCAAAAGATGATACCAGTTGGTGCCGAAGACACCGAACAGCGTATCCTCCGCGCCCCAGATATCGGGCCAGTCCTGCTGATTGTTAACCCAGGCTGTTTTCTCTTCCAGCTTCAGCGCGCTGATCTGCTGACGTAGCGCCTTCATATCGTCGCCGCCAACCGCCATCGCGACCACATCAGGCTTGGCCTGCTGCACCTTGAGGAGATAGGAGGTGAAATCGCGGGTGTTCTGCGGGATCAGCAGATTATCGATGATCTGTCCACCGGCCTTCTCGACCTCGGCTTTGGTCGCGGCCGATGTCGTGTGCCCCCACACATAGTCGTTTGTCAGCAGCAGCCACTTCTTGCCGATCTTCTGAACCGCATTCTGGACAGCGGCCTTGGAAAAATTGGTACCGTTCCCATCCCAGACGAATTTGATGCGCGAGCAGTTCTCGCCTGCTTCACTTGGCGCCGACGAGTTGGTGTTGAAATAGATGGTGCCGTATTTATTCGCGACTTGCGTGATGGCATTGGCGACGCCCGAATGCACGGCGCCGATCAGGAAGCCACACTGCTCCTGCGTGATGAAACGCTCCGCGATACGCGTGCCTGTCGCCGCGTTGGTTTCAGTATCGGCCGTCGTCCATTCGATCTTGCGACCGAGCACGCCGCCCTTCGCGTTGAATTCATCAATTGCGAGGCGGATGCCGCGCATATCGTCCTGCCCGCTATTGCCGTATTGGCCGCTGGCATCACAGGTGAGGCCCAACTTGATTGGCTTCTTTTCTCCCTGCGCCAGAACACGTGTGTGCTGCCATGGACCGAAAAATGTCGCTGTGGCAGACAGCAAGCCGCCCTTCACGAGGGCACGCCGGGACAACCCGGACGTATCGCTACGTCGCTTCATTGTTTCCTCCTGGGATTCGGCGGCTCTTTTATGATGTCCGCGCGTTCTATGGTCTTAGAATAAACATTCCACGAACTATGTAAAGTAGAATATACAAGTCAGAGAAATCGATGCCCGCAAATACGAGCCAACCGCATGCCCACTAAAGCCAAAGCCCTCCAGCACGGCACTTATGAAAACCTGCGCCATGAGATCGCGCGCCAACATCCGGATTTTTCGGATCGCCTCCGCGTGATCGCTGAGTTTGCACTGGAGCATCCCACCGAGATGGCGCTCGGGACCGTGGCGGAAGTCGCGCAGCGTGCGAAGGTGCAGCCCTCCGCCATTGTGAGATTTGCGCGCGCACTGGGCTATGGCGGCTTCACGGAATTGCAACAGGTATTCCGCTCAAGGCTAGTTGCCAGCGTGCCGCCGAGCTACAAGGAGCGCATCACCGGACTGCGGCGCGATGGCCGCTTTCAGGACGCCAACAATCCGCAGGCGGTTCTGACCCGCTTCGCGTCAGAAGGCATGGTCTCCCTTGAAAGCCTGCAGGACCGCGTAAGGCAGGCAGATCTTGCGCGCGCGATTGAACTGCTCGGCGCCGCAGAGACGATCTACGTCCTGGGCCTCGGCGGCTCTTTCCCGGTCGCAGCTCATCTGACCTATGTTTTGCGCAAACTGGGGCGCCGCGTCGTGATCCTCGACGGACTTGGCAGCGCGCTTGGCGATCAGGCCGCTTCGGCGACACCCGCCGATGCGCTCGTTGCCATCAGCTTCAGGGTCTACAATCCCGACACAGCACGACTGTTTCCAGAGCTCGTAGCCCGCCGCCTGCCTGCCATTTCGATCACGGACAGCTTGCTCAGCCCGATTGTCGAAGGTGCCAGCGTCGTCTTCGAAATTCCTGATATGCCGGAAGCCGCGCTCCGCACGATGGTTGCTCCCATGTGTCTCGCCCAGACACTGGCCGTCGGCCTCACGCTTACACTTGACTGAAGATAACCCTCATTAACTGACAGGATGAAGTCATGTCCGCTCGTATGCTGGAAGGCCAGGTCGCACTCGTCACAGGTGCAGGTCGCGGGCTTGGCCGCGCTTTTGCCGAACGGCTCGCGGCCCTCGGTTGCCATATCGCGATTCACGGCATGCGCGAGCATGGCCCTTCCGAATTTGGTGGTACTGAAACGCTTACGGATGTCGCTCGATCGATAGCCGACAAGCATGGCGTTCGCACTTTCAAGGTTCTCGGCGATCTTACGCAATCAGAAGACATCGCGCGGGTCATTCAGGTCACAGAGACCGATCTCGGCCCTATCGATATCCTCGTGCATAATGCCGGCGGCGACATCGCGGCTGCAGGCGGAAAGCCAAACCCGAATGATGTCGTGAATATCAAGGCCGAAGATGTGCGGGCCGTTATCGACCGCAATCTTCTCAGCACAATCTTCGTCTGCCAACAGGTGGCACGAGGCATGATGGACCGACGCCGCGGGCGCATTATCAACATCGGTTCAGTTGCCGCATTCAAAGGGCGCACAAATGCATCGATCTACGCGACGGCAAAAGCCGGCGCGATGCATTTTACGCGGTGTCTCGCCGACCAGATGCGAACCTATGACGTCACCGTCAACACGATCGCCCCCGGCGACACACGCACGGAGCGGTTTATGGCGACACGTACAGTCGATCCTGCGCGGCTGATTCAGGAAGGATCGCTCGACCGGATTGCCACCATAGATGAGGTTGCGCGCGTCATTGAGTTATTTGCCGGGCCTATGGGAGCCTTCGTATCGGGGCAGGTTATTCGCGTGGACGGCGGCGGCCAGCTCTGGCCGGCATGACGTCGAATGAGGTTCATTCCTCGATATTTGAGAGGCAACCCGCGCGTTGTTTGCGAGCTTCTTGGGGTTGGTGATGGATAGAGCTGCCTCCCTCGCAATCGACAGCAGCGTCACCACTCTGCCGAAGGCATACAGTCGTGCAGGAGATCAACCACCCAGGTCGGAGCCGATAGCTCGACGGTAGGAAAATCCCTGAAGGACAGCGGCGACAACCGAGAGTCCCGCTCCGAAGATGCTTACCGCACCCCAACCACCCTGACTCCAAAAGAACGTCGCACCTGCCGACCCAACCGAGCCACCCAGGAACATGCCAGTCATGAAGATCGTGTTCAGTCGTCCGCGTGCTTCTGGATGGAGTCCAAATACAACGTGTTGATTGGAGATCAGCGCGCTCGTCACGCCGACATCAAGAATGACGACACCGACAACCAGTCCGATCACACTTCCCCAGAACCCGAATATGATCCACGATGCGCAGGTTATCGCTGCGCCGATCAAAGCCACGCGGGCCGGCCCGCGTTGATCTGCAAGCCTGCCTGCAAGCGGAGCTGCGAAAATGCCGACGGCGCCAACGATCCCGAAGAGTCCTGCGATGTCTGCTCCGAGCGCGAAACGCGGCTCCTGCAGATGAAGGGCGAGGATCGTCCAGAACACCGTAAAGGATGCGAACAGCGCGGCCTGCACGACGGTTGCCGAACGCAGTGACGGCTCATTGCGCCACAGATGAATCATGGATCTGAGCGCGCTGCTGTATGGCATGGCGACGTAGGGATGGCTGCGCGGAAGTGCGATTGCCATGGTCAGACCGGCGACGATGGCCACGGGCGAGCCCATCCAGAACATTTCGCGCCATCCGGCATGGGTTGCGACGAACCCGGCCAGTGTCCGACTGAACAGCAGACCGCACAGCAATCCCGACATGATCGTTCCGACCGTCTGACCGCGCCGCTCCGGTGACGCCAACAACGCTGCAAACGGGATGATCTGCTGAGCAACGGTCGACGTCGCTCCGACAAGCAAGGATGCAGCGACCAGCGCCCATCCGGTCGGCGCCAGTGCAGCGAGAACGAGGGCGGCCGCCAACAAAGCGAACTGCCCGACGATAAGTCGCCGCCGATCCATCATGTCGCCCAAGGGCACGAGGAGAAAGAGCCCCGCCGCGTAGCCGATCTGGGTCGCCGTCGGAATCAGTCCCGTCGCAGACTGTCCCGGGAATTCAGCCTGGATCACCCCGAGCATTGGCTGGTTGTAGTAGATGTTGGCAACCGCGACGCCGGTCGCCGCTGCCATTACGAATGTCAAAGAACGACCGAAGGGCTTTGAAACCGTTTGTACGGATGGGCTTGCAAGCTCAGACATCGAAAACCTCGCAAATGGAACGAGGTCGATATCTAGCTCTGCATCTATTTTTGATGTAGTGTCGCCAAAAGATAAGCCGCCATATCGGAATTCGATATAATGGATACTGCCACCGTTGCCGTCTTGGTTGATGCTGCTTTGGTCGGAAGCCTCGCAGGAGCGGCACGCAGACTTGGCATCTCACCGATGGTCGCAACGCGTCGTCTAGCGGCCCTGGAGCAGGACCTCGGCGTGCGCTTGTTTCATCGGACGACACGTTCGATGTCACTGACACCGGAGGGCGAAGCGTTTTTGCCCTACGCCCAGGCGCTGGTTGAGGGAGAGCTTGCAGCAAGGGCAAATCTTCGCGCCGCCAAAGAGGGCGTTTCCGGCACGCTTCGGGTCAACACCTCGACAGCCTTCGGACGAAAGCTGATTGCGCCGATCATTCCGCGCTTGCTGACGAGCCACCCCGCATTGCGGATCGACCTTGAACTCAACGATAGCGTGGTCGACATAACGGGCACGGGAACAGATCTGGCAATCCGCTTCGCGGAGCCTCGCGAAAATAGTCTGGTTGCGCGATCACTTGGCATCAGCCCGCGCATCCTGGTCGCAGCGCCAAGTTACATCGAAGCGCATGGTCGACCTTCTACCGCTGCCGATCTCAAGGAACACGCCTGCCTGTCACTCTCGGGAACAAGCCGTTGGCCGTTCCGCATCGGCGGACGCGAGCGGCAGGTGCCTATCAACGCGCGCTTCTCGGCAAGCAGTGCCGACGCTCTTCACGATGCCTGCGTCCACGGCGCAGGCATCACGCTTCTGTCTCACTGGAACGTTCGTGAGGATCTTCTGGACGGCAGGCTTTTACGCATCGAACTACAAGACGCCGAAACAGATGATCATACAATCTGGGCTGTCTATCCCACCGCGCGACTTGTGCTTCCCAAGGTCAGGATGTTCATCGCGGAACTCGAGTTGCTTTTGGCGGTTAATTATCCCCACCGCCGGTAGGTGCTGCCCAGCGCGCGCCCCGATGTACGTCAACCCTGCAGAGAAGCCGCCGCGCCGGCGATAAACTCCGCGATCGCATCGGGCTGAGAAAGCATCGGCACATGCGAGCTTTCAAGCACCAGAGTCTTGGCACCCATCCGCTTCGCAGAATCGCGCTCAACGTCGGGAGGAATGGTTTCATCGTGAGCTGCGACGACATACCATGATGGCCTGGAACGCCAAGCTGCCTCGGTAATCTTGTCGCCGAAGCATTTTACTGCCAGCGGCCCTTGCGTGGCGAAGACGATGTCGGCTTCATCCGCGGGGATGTCCTGCACGAAGTGCTTGCGAACACCCTTGAGGGTTAAGGCGACGTAGCCTTCACCATAGGGTTTGATTTCGGAAGCGCCAGGCGCTGGCGGATACGACTTCCACCAATCATCGAATGACTGCCCGCTGTCCGGCGCGCCGGCAGCGACATAAACAAGGCCTTTAACCTGCGGATGGTTGCCGGCCTCGGTGATGACGGCCCCACCCCAGGAATGTCCAACCATGAGAACCGGACCGTCCTGCATGTTTACAACCCGATGTGTGGCCGTAACATCGTCGGCCAGCGAACTAAGAGGATTTTGAACTGCGATAGCTTTCAGGCCTCGCTTCGTGAGCAGAGGGATAACCTTCGCCCAGCAGGAGCCGTCCGCAAAGGCCCCATGGACAAGAACGATCGTACCGATTGCCATAACGCTCTTCCTTTCGTGGATAATCCTGGCCCAAGACGGGCCCAGGACTTGGCGGCATGCATCAACCTGGTAGCTGCTCGCGCTTTGGCGGAAGCCGTCAGTTCGGACACGGTTGCCCGGCAGCTCCCCACAGGGCCATGTCTTTGACGTGATCCTCGAACGTTCCCGGAGGGATCGAGCGGCCTGCTCCGGGTGCCCACCCGCGAGGGATAAAGCCGTTTAACGATGCGTCGTGCCGCAGGTGTCCAACGAGGCCAGCGGCGTCGCGGCCACCATTGCGTTTGGGATCTTTCAGTTGCGCACAAATCTCGGCGCCGCTCTTGCCGAACCAGATGAAGGCCACCGGGGCAAGCTGCCAGTCGATGCCGGCGCGCGGTGGCGAGGGTGCCGGCTCATTCGGCTGGGTGGAGGTCATGTGACAGGTCGAGCAGGCGAGTTTCTCAGTCCCGATGCGGCTCTCTCCGCCATGGATATTCATCCCATGCACGCGGGGTTTGCTTTCGCCTGCCGGCGTCCATATCGGAATCGCCTTGGCATCGACATGGCAGTTGGCGCAACGCGGATGCGTCACCACGGCCTCAATCCGCTTCCACGCCTCCAGCCCCTCGGTGCGACTCACGCTGCCAGGCGGCAACACGTCCTTGGCAGCCTCGTCCTTGGCCGCGACAATTCCCGTGAAGGCCGAAATTACTGAGACCGCAAAGACGACCGCAATCAGAGATGTCTTCATGTATCGCCCTCACACGAAATCAATGAACTTGTCGAAGGGCATTTCGCGGATCCGCTTTCCGGTCGCCGCGAATATCGCATTGGCGAGCGCGGGGGCGGCAGGAGGAACAGGCGGCTCTCCGACCCCTCTTACTTTGGGATCATTCTCGAGCCCGCGAACTTCGATCACCGGACATTGGTAAATCCGCATGGCTTCGTGGTGATTGTAGTTCGTCTGCTGCGCCCCGCCCTTTGCGTAAGTGAGTTCGCAGTTGATGGCGTGGCCGAGTCCCCAGACGACTCCGCCCTGTACCTGGTTCTCGAAATTGACGGGATCGACAACCTTGCCGACATCGACCGCAACCCAGACCTTGTCGATCCTGATGCCTCTGTCAGTCATGCTTACTTCGACGACTTCAGCCGTTGGGGTCCCGAACGACTCGACGAACGCGACGCCACGCCCCTTGCCGTTACCGAGTGGTCCCTTCCAATTCGACATCTCTGCGACCGTTTCAAGAACCTTACGGTAGGTCGGCACGGCGCACATTTCGATGCGCGCCTTCAATGGATCGAGGCCGGCCGCATGGATCAGTTCGTCGATGAAGCTTTCGGTGAAGAAGCCGGCTGTAGAGGCTCCCACCGACCGCCATGTGGTGCACGGCGATAGTCCCTGCGCCTCAAAGCTCGTGGCCCTGAAATGTGGAATGTCGTAATAGACATTCCACATGCCGGCCGCCAATTGGGGATCGGGGTCCTTCGACGGCGCGCCCATACGCTCGAGCAGCCCCTTGAACGGAGCGGTCGCTGCCAGTTGCAGGTCGGCCGCGACGATCTTCCCTTTGTCGACGCTCCCTCTGTGTCGGGCGATCGAAATCTGTCGTGGAATATCCTGGAGAAAATCCTCTTCGCGCGAGAACACGAGCTTGATCGGCGTTCCGCGCATCTGATTTGCAATCTCGGCCAGGACACGGACGTTCTCGAATTCAAGGCGGTGCCCGAAACTTCCGCCTGTCCATTGATTGTGGAAGATAACTTGTTCCGGCTTGAGGCCGATCGATGTCGCCGCGATGGACTGCACGGCCTGAGGACTCTGATGGCCGACCCAAATCTCCATCCCTGCGTCAGAGACAACCGCGATCCCATTGAGAGGCTCAAGCGGTTGATGGGCGACATAAGGCGCGCGATACTCTGCCTGGACCAGCGTTCCGCCCTTCAACCCGGTCTCGACATCGCCGATTTTCCGCCACTCCATGCCGAGGAATTCCGGCTTGAATGACGCCTCCAGAACCTTCCAATGGTCGGCTTGCTCTGCAGGATATATCGAAGGTGCCCACGCGCAATCGATCGTGTCGACCGCCTTCATCGCGTACCAGCTGTTTGTCGCGATCACCGCGACGCCATTTTTTATTTCGAGGATCTTTTTGACCCCCGGCATCGACCGGGCCTTGCTCGCGTCATATGATTTCAGTGGCTGACCCTTGTTGGGATTCAGCTTGACGGCAGCGTACAGCATGCCATCGATCTTCAGATCGATGCCGAACTTCAACTCGCCCATGACCTTCGAGCGAACGTCGAGGCGCATCATCGGCTTGCCCAGCATTCGCCATTTTGAGGGGTCGCGCGGCTTCGCATCGAGCACGGGCGGAATTTTTGCGGCTTCCGCGGCGAGTTCAACGTAGGGAATTTTCCTTCCGTCTGGCAGGATCACATGGCCGGATTGGGTGCGGATGTCGGCAACAGGGATGCCTGAACGCTTGGCCGCCGCGGCTTTGAGCGTTTCGCGTGCGACCGCGCCGGCAACACGCAACTTTTCGTAGGTGTCGGGAATTGTACTTGACCCGCCTGTCATCTGCAGGCCTGACGTCCTGAGGCTTTCGAGCGCCGCGGCACGTGCCGCTTCAGCGGCTGGGCTTTGATCCGCCGCCAGGAACGGGGCCAGCTCATCTGCGAACCCGGTATTGAAATAAGCGGGACTTGGCCCCGCGAACCGAATTTCGAATTGGCCGGGATCGAGGTCCATCTCTTCGGCAATCATGATCGGCTGCACGGAGCCGACGCCTTGGCCGATATCAGCGTGTTGTGCGATGAGCGTGATTTTTTCCGGGCTGATCTCCACCCACGGATTGAAGCTCACGGAGCTGGGTCCAAGGCCGGCGGCCAAAGGATTGCCATTGGCGGTCGCGGCGGCCTGTGCGGCATTGTCATAGGAGCCGAAAGCGATGCCGCCAGCCACGGCTGCGGAGCCGAAAACGAAAGCCCGACGGGAAAGTCTCTGCATATGGCCCATCTCACTTCCCCGCCGTCTTTTTTGCAGCAGCCGTATGGATCGCAGCGCGAATGCGCGGATAGGTTCCGCAACGGCAGAGATTGCCGGACATGACCTCGTTGATGTCCTCGTCTGTCGGCCGGGGGATCAATTCGAGAAGCGAGATGGCCTGCATGATCTGGCCAGTCTGGCAGTAGCCGCATTGCGGAACCTGATGTTCGATCCAGGCCTGCAGGACCGGATGGTCATCCCTGTTGCCCACCCCTTCGATCGTGACGACCGACTTACCCGCGACCTCGCCTATATGTGACTGACAGGATCGGACAGCCTTTCCATTGATCTGGACGGTGCAGGCGCCACATTGCGCAACCCCGCAGCCGTATTTGGGACTTGTGATACCGAGCTCGTCGCGCAATACCCAAAGCAAAGGCATCTCGGGAACGACGTCGACCTGCCGCTTAATCCCGTTGACCGTGAGTTCGATCATGTCGATATGTCCCTGGCGGATTTGACTGGCGCACCAGCACTGCCTCACGGGAGCTAAGCAGTATTTCCGAATCCTGCGGGATCATGTGCAATCCCTGCGGAATGCTTACCGTCACGATCAGCCTTCACGTCGATCTGGCCACAGCACAACTCGCGATACTGCCCCGGAGTAAGTCTCGCGGCCTTTCGAAACACCCGCGTGAAATTGGCTTGAGAGCCGAAGCCGAGTTCCAGGGCAATTTCCGCCAGGGATAGGTTTCTGCGCGCCAGTTCTTGCCGTGCGGCCTGGACGCGGCGATCGATCACATAGCGGTGCGGTGACAATCCGGTTGCTTCGCGAAAAAGGCGGGAGAAATGAAACGGGCTGAGGCAGGCCTGGGCCGCGAGTTCCTCGAGCCTGATCTCGCGATTAAGGGAAGCGTCGATATAGTCCAACACGCGCTGGAGCCTTCGCGGATCGAGCGACGGTGACTTTTCGGGCGGACGCCAGCGGTCAATCGTATAGTGCCCCAGAAGATGCGCTGCGAGCGCGATCTGGATGCCCTCCACGAACAGCGCGTCGGTCGGTTGGCGAGGACGATGAAGCAGGTCACGAAGCGGCGAGCAGATGTGGAAGAGCACCTGGTCCGCCAGACCGTGGGCATAGGCGATCTGCACCTCTGCGGGATCCACATCAAAACCTGCGAGGGTACCTTCGTCCAGCAGCGTCGGAGGGAGATAGAGGTGAAGACATTCCATCCGGTCCGAAAGCTCGAGATGACTCTCCTGCGTTCCCGCGGGTACGAGATAGCTCATTCCCGGCCGGGCAAGGCTCTTCTGAACTTCGCCGTTGCCGGCCCGATAGACCATTCCGCCGCCTGACAGCAGCATCATGATCTCCGTGCAAATCGGAACGGGCGTAGCCTGCCGCCCCGCCTCGAACCTTCGATGTTCGATGCTCAGTGCTGGCCAATCCGCGGTCTCCGCGAGCTTCTCGCTGTTCTTATATTTTTGATCTCCATGCGTGACGAGCGTCATTGTGACTCCCCTTAGCTGCAGCGAGTCCCGGCCCCGTATCGCAAGCGAGCACTGATCCCCGTCCCTGTGTGCGACTGGAATCATGAACACTGTCGGCCACGGAAAAATCTCACAGCGCGCCGCACCGGAGCGCTGTGCCGATCCATCCGAAGTTGCTGGATAAGCTTACTGCCAAGTCGAGGGGTGGAGCGGTTAAAAGAAGTAAAAGGCAGGCAAAGCAAGAGCTTGATCACACGGCCTGATTGCACATCGCAAGCAGGGTGACTTCGCCCGGGATGAGCAGGATTCGACCCTCATCGCGCAGGAATCGGAAATACCGGAATGTACGCGTGATCTAGTGATGGCGCTCATCGAACAGAAATTGCCGCCCATCGAGGAGTGGAGCCTGTTATGAAGCCGATTATCTCCGCGCTTGCCGCAATATCGATCGTCGCCGCTCAAGTCGTCCCTGCGGCCTCGGCCGAGAGAACCGTTTCCATTGTCCTTGTCCATGGCGCCTTCGTCGACGGGTCGGGCTGGAAGAGCACCTACGACATACTTTCAAGTGCCGGCTATGAGGTACTCGTCGTCCAGCAGCCAACGATCTCGCTTCGCGACGATGTCGCCGAAACCGAACGTGTGATCGCCAAGGCCCGGCACCCGGTTGTTCTCGTCGGGCACTCATACGGAGGAATGGTCATCACCGAAGCAGGCGACAATCCAAAGGTCCGAAGCCTCGTCTATCTCGCGGCATTTGCTCCCGAGGCCGGGGAGTCGGTGAGTACACTCGCAGAAGCGCCTGCGCCAGCCGGCGAACACAAGGCTCCGATCGTCGCTGAAGGGAATTACCTCTTCGTCGAGGCCGATAAATTCCCCTCGTCATTTGCGGCCGATGTTGATGCCGCCACAACCCGCTTCATGAGTGCTGCGCAACTCCCGTGGGGATTGCAGGCGGTGCAGACCAAAGTCGGTCGTGTGGCCTGGAAGGCGAAGCCGACTTACTACATGGTGACAAGTGAGGATCATATGATCCCCCCGACCGCGCAACGCAATATGGCCCGGCGCTCGGGCGCGAAAGTGGCTGAGCTGAAAAGCAGCCACGCTGTGATGCTGTCGCATCCGCGCGAGGTCGCAGCGTTCATAAAGAGCGCAGACACATCCGCTTCTGACTGAAGTTGACGCGGCAGAGCGTCGATGGCCGAGGTCGATGTTCTCACGGTTATCCCTCGACGGATGACCTGGTCAGCCCGAAACAGAGGACATGCCATATGGCACTCAAGGACATACTGCCCGGCAAGCTGGGTTTCGGTGCGGCGCCACTCGGGAACATGTTTCGCGACATCCCGGAGCAGGAAGCGCTCGCGACGGTGAATGCAGCGTGGGACGACGGCATTCGGTACTTCGACAACGCACCGTTCTACGGCGCGGGGCTCGCGGAGATCCGTATGGGCGCCGCCCTCGCTGGCAGGCCGCGTGGCGATTATGTCATCAGCACCAAAGTCGGACGCGTGATCCTAGATGAGATCGAGGATGTCGATGCCCGTGATCTCGGCGAGAAAGGCGACGTGTTCAAACATGGGCGCCCGAACAAGATCGTCAACGACTATTCGAAAGATGCGACGTTGCGCTCTATCGAGGACAGCCTGAGGCGGCTGGGCACCGACCGCATCGATATCGCCTTCGTGCACGACGTCGCGCAGGATTTTTATGGCGACGAGTGGCTGGCGGTGTTCGAAAGTGCGCGCAAGGGCGCATTCAAGGCGCTTGACCAGCTACGCGACGAGGGCGTGATCAAGGCTTGGGGACTTGGTGTCAACCGGATCGAACCCATTGAACTCCTGCTTGCGCTCGACGATCCGCGCCCCGACGGCTTCCTGCTCGCGGGCCGTTACACACTTCTCGACCATGCCCGTGCGCTCCAGCGGGTGATGCCGATGGTCGCCGAGCATGAGCTCGCCATCGTTGTCGGCGGCCCCTACAGCTCCGGAGCGCTCGTCGGCGGTCCGAACTTCGAGTATGCACCGGCGCCTCCGGAGATCATCGACAAGGTAGCGCGGATCAAGGCGATTGCCGACCGCTATGGCGTCAGCATGAAGGCCGCAGGCCTGCAGTTTGCGCTCGCAAATCCGGTAGTTGCGGCCGTCATTCCGGGTGCGAGCCGTCCGAGCCGTATCGCAGAGGATCGCGCCGCGCTCGAGGAATCCATACCCGCCGATTTCTGGCGCGAACTCCGTTCGGCTGGCCTCGTCAGCCCCGCGGCCCCTCTTATCGGGGTCGATTGAGCTGCCCGAAATCGCAGCAAGTTCATTCTAGTCGGGCGTCGTTCCCAATGCTGGATGGGCAGGCAAATTCAACCGAACGACCAAGGAGACAGAAATGACAGATGAACCACAGAACGCCCCTGAAATAGGCCGCCGGGCCGCGCTTCGAACAGCCGGCGTAGCCATGATCGCAGGGCTGGCGATCGGCGGCACACCGACGGCCGCACCGGCCGCTGCACCGGACACCGGCGGAATGTCCGCGGCCGAGCGCAACGAGGCACCGCTCGGCGCGCGGCTCCAGGGCGTTCAGCATTTCGGGCTGACCGTCCAGAATATGGAGCGGGCCTATCAGTTCTACACCGAGGTGCTGGGCGGTACCGAAGTTTTCCGCCATGGCGACTTCCAGGGCGATGGGGTGCAGAACACGCTGCTGGCCGACCAGGAAATCGAGGCGAACGCACGCGGGGTCAATCCCCGGACGATCGGTGTTCCCGACCTGCGCGGTGGAGCGCAGCGGCTCGATGTTCGCTTCATCCAGTTCGACAATGTGGTGATCGAGTTACTCCAGTATCGAGACGCGGATCAGCCCATGGGTAGCTCCAGGAGCTTTGCTGAGCCAGTGCAGCACATGAGCCCCGCTTTTCCGCGTATGATGCACATCTGCTTCTATGTTCGCGACGACGTCGACTTCAACAAGTTCATCGCCGACCTCGAGGCAGAATCCGCGCGCCGGGGCATGACGCAGGTGAGAGCGAACCGCACCGTCCGGGTCATGACCGAGGCAGACCGCAAGGCAGCTCCCCGCAGCGCCAACACGAACCGGGTCACCGAGGCGCCGTCGGACGGCTGGGAACTGATCTATTGCAAGGGTCCGGAAGGCGAGCAGCTCGAATTTGTAAAAGCGCTGGGTCCCGTCAAGCAACGTTTTGCCCAAGCCTTGGCGAAACGGCAGCAGACTATCACACGCTGATGGACAAGATCCGGCGGATGAACGGCCGCTTGTCGCACTGGCCAGATGTTCGTGACAACGATGTGAAGGCACCCATGATGCAAACGATCCGTCGCAATTCGCTCGCCACGGCGCTGTTGGCCCTGCCGCTGTCCCTTCCGGCGTCGGCGGCAGTCGCTCAGCAGGCCCCACATGTGCGCTACCAGGATATTCGCGAAGGCGCCTATTCAGTAGTCGCCCAGGTGCGAGCCAAGCCTGGAAAGGAAGATGCTCTGCGGGCAGCTACCTTGCCTCTCATCGACCTGGTTCGCGCCGATCCCAAGAACCTGGTCTATTTTCTCCAGGAAGATCGCACCAAACCGGGGCATTTCATCTTTTACGAGATTTTTGCCAGTCAAGCCGATTTCGACGCACATAACGCCATGCCCTATGTGCAGGACTGGTTCGCCAAGCTTCCAGAGCTTGCCGAAGGTGGCGTCGAGGTGATGCGCATGGCGATCCACAGTATGCCCAAAAAATAGCCGAAATCGCCGAGAAATAATCCGCAGCTTGCAGATAGCCAAACCGCCGCTCACTGTCCGCGGGAAATTTCACCCGGGGCAGTGCTGCGGCGAAATGTCTGTTGTAGTCGGGGCCCGTGCACTTTAGCCCTTCGGCGTGTAGACTCCTGGTTAAAGTCTTGCTCGAATAGCTCTTGCCGATTTTGATCCATGGATTGGTCGAACTATGCGATGTCGTCGTTCAGAGGCACTGGCTGATAAGCCAAATCTGCAGAGCGCCCCCTCCGGCGCTTCGCCTCTGATGCAAACCGGGTTATCCCGGTGAAGGTGGCGTCTCGATCAATCGCTCCAACGAGCTCAACGAGCGGTAAAAACACCGACCAGCGTCCTGCACATAGGCCCGACGTGAGAATTTCATTCGGACCATACCGGTTCGATCGAGATCGGCGAATGTTGTGGGAAGGGGATATCTTATTACAAGTTGGAGCCCGGGCGCTGGCAATTCTGAGCGTGCTCACCGAGACCCCCGGACGTCTTGTAGGGAAACGTGAACTGCTAGAGCGGGTGTGGCCTGATGGCCGTGTAGACGACGCAAATCTCAAAGTACAAATTTCCACTTTGCGAAAAGCACTGCGCGGCTGCGAGGGATTGATCAGGACCGAATCTTCGTTGGGCTATCGCTTTCTCGGAGAAACGGTGCCGAATGATCCGTATCGCAGCACCCAGCAGCGATGCTTCTTGGCGCCAGGGCTTCTCACCGAGCCTGTTGGTCGCGACGATGTGGTTTCGGATATAGTTAGCCTTCTCAAAGAATGCCGTCTGGTAACGATCCTTGGCCCTGGCGGCATCGGAAAGACAACGGTCGCGCTCGCGATTGCACGTCGACTAGCCGATACATTTGCGGATGAAACCTGCTTCGTCGATCTTAACAGGATTGCGCGCGGCGATCAGATTTGCGAAGCCCTGGCGCGCGCGCTCGACCTTTCCGCCCGGGAGGCGCCTGCCCTTGAGCAAATAAAGGTCGCGCTGCAGGATAGACGCCTACTACTGGTCATTGACTCCTGCGAACACTCTATCGATGCGGTAGCGTTGCTGGTCGAGCAGGTTCTGAGCTTCTCCAATGAAGTCTGGATCCTGGCAACGTCCCGAGAGACCTTGAGAGTTGGAGCTGAATTCGTCTGGCAGCTCGAACCGCTCGACGTGCCGCCGCCCTCTCCGAGTAATACCGCGGTGAATGCTGCACGATACTCTGCAGTTCAGCTCTTTATAAGAATCGCGACCGAAGTTTCGGACGACTTTAGGTTCGACGACGACACCGCATCGGCCGTCGTCGAGGTCTGCCGACGTCTGGACGGAATTCCATTAGCCATCGAAATGACGGCCTCCATGGTCGGCACCCTCGACATTGGCGAGATCCTCCGCAATCTGGATCAACGTTTGTCCGTTTTGGAGTCCGATCGCCAAGCCACCAACCCTATACAGCATTCTCTGTCCTCAACTTTACACTGGAGCAGCAATCTCCTTCCAGTCAACGAACGAGCGGTGCTACGTCATTTGGCGCTTTTTGCAGGTGCTTTCACCCTCGATGATGCGGTTGCGGCCGCGGCTGATGACGTCAGAGATGCGTCCATCGTTCGCGAGGCGGTTGTCGCGCTCGCCAACAAGTCCTTCTTGATCGTGAATCATGAGATCAGCCCGCCGGAGTACCGCCTTCTCCGCTTTGTTTGAGACTGTAGGCCTAACCGTGGATGATCTGGAAGCTCTTGAGCATCCGTTTCTCCGAGTGGTCGCAGTTCGCGAGCATCAGGGCACGTTAATCCCGGCGAGGATAGATTGAGCGCGAGAGAGAAACGGCACGCGTGATCTGTCCTGTAAATTCGACAGGAGATCGATAAGTGCATTGCGAGCCGCCCACGGTCGTCTCATGTTCAACTCAAGCTCGGCGAGGCCGACAGCAGCTTCGCACTCATAGAGATAGAAATCGTGCAACTTGCTTAGCCCGATTGCTTGTCTGAACAGTTCGCGTGCCGTATCCACATCCCCGGGCCGGTTACGAGCAATGAGCACCTTGGCGAGGATTGGGTGGTGCTTACCGATGAGACGAACATCGGACGGACCCAGGCACTGGCTCATTGCCGTCATGAGGGCAGATTCTGCACCGTCCAGATCGCCAACAATTCGTCGCGCGTCCGCGAGTTCGATCCACAAGATTGGATGAAGAGAACCGGTCTTAATTATAAACTCATCTGCCAAACAGGAAGTCAGGATGCGTTCGGAGGATTCAGCGTCCCCGTCAGCATATCTGAGAAGAAGTGCTCGAAATGCCTCGGCAACCGCATGCCAGGGCCGGTAGTGCCGCGACACTTCCTCCAATTTTTGCAGGCAGCTGCGTGCACGGTGAAATTCCCCCGAGGATATGTTGACCCATGTTGCACCTTGAGCAAGAGCAAAATAGGTGGTTGTCAGATGTCCTTTTGCCTCGGCCTCATCAACCGCTGTGTTCGCAAGCGACAATGCCTGTTCGCAATACCCCATATAGTGTTTGGCAAGCGCCAACCCGATTTTGCAGGAGATGAACGAGTCGATTCCTCCGAAATACAAGTAGGCGCTTCTAGAAATCGACGGGCAGTCCTGCAGGAACATCTCGAACCTCTCATGGGCCGATCGTATGGCAGAGGTTTCAAAATCGTTGAATGCGGTTATTCGTTGAAGAAGATAGTGCACATCAGGAGCATTGGATCGCTCCGCCGCCTTGGCAAAGGCATCGAGATGACGTGTCGCCTGGCGGCGAGTGAGAAGCATATTCTGGATAATACCGTAGAGGGCCCGTAGCTCCAGGAAGTCATCTTCTGCGGCTTGCGCCGCGTGCCAGGCACGCTCATACAAGCTCGCTCCCTCGAATCCCGGCAGGTATACCTGCGCGGATGCAAGTGACACCAGCAAGCGCGGCCGCACGGCGGCATCAAACGCTGAACTATCATCGACGAGATGAAACGCCTTGGTTAGATAAGGGACCCCTTGAACCAGCGAGGTGAGCGCAAGCCAAAGCCGCTCCGCTGCGATAACAAGTTTTACGCCGAGTTCAGGATCTGACGAAAACGCCCAGTCAAGAGCCACCCGGACCTCGTCCAGGTATCCCAGCATTTTGGTATTCTCAGATGTCTCGTCGTAAAGGTCCCAGTCGATGCCGTCGAGCAGTCGGAGGAAGTATTCCGCGTGGCGTCTTTGCGCCATGTCTCTGCTAGGGAAATACAACTGAGCTACATATGCTCTCGTCGTATCCAGCAGACGATACTCCGCGTGTATCGAGTCCGGGTCGGAGGAGAGAAGTGAGCGGTGAGACAGTCCAATAATGGCGTCGCGCGCAGCGGACGCGCAGAGTTGGTCGCTGCTTGCCACGGCGATACCGGCGTCAAGCGAGAAGGTCCCAGCAAAGCAAGCGATGTGTCGCAGAGCGGATTGTTCTGCCTCGGACAGAAGATTATAGCTCCAGTCAATCGTCGAGAACAACGACCGTTGACGGGGAACAGTGCTTCTTCGGTCGACATTGATCACTGACGATTTTTCGTTCAGGCTGCGTAATGTTTCCTCGAAGCCAAGCACAGCGGCAATCGAAGCGGCAATTTCAATTGCCAGTGGGATCCCATCGAGGCGCCGGCAAATCTCCGCGACAGCAGCAGCTTGGCGATCATCGAAATGCAGCTTCGCCGCCCGCTGATGCAGGCACTTCAAGAATAGTTGGACTGACGAATAGGTCTTGACGTTATCCGTATGCGCTTCGGCAGCCTTCGGGGGAACTGTAAGGGGGGCGAGTCGCCAGATGGCTTCATCATCAAGCTGCAGCGGCTCTCGCGTCGTAATGAGAATATCCACATACGCCGTTTTAGCGAGGAAGCTGGCAACGAGTCTGGCCACCGGACCCAGCACATGCTCACAACAGTCCAGGATCAGAAGCATTCGCCTGTCGCGGAGCGCTAACACGATTTGTTCGATGCCCGGCCAGTCCGTTACTCTCAACCCGATCGCATTCGCCAATGCGGTGTAGACAAGGTCAATTGAGGATACTCGACCAAGATCGACAAAGTAGGCGCCATCGGCGTAGTTTGCGGCCCGGTCGTTCGCGACCTGCAATGCAATCGTTGTCTTCCCGATGCCACCCGATCCAAGGATCGTCACAAGTCGCCGACTATTGAGAAGCTCATGAATCCCATCCGCTGCCGCCTCACGCCCGATTGGCTTGACAACAATTCCAGGAATGCCGAACCGGGGCTGGTTTTCAGAGCGACGGATGACCGGCTCTTTCACAGCATTGGCGTCGAAACGATAGCCCTGAGATGGATCAGCTTGAATTGCGGCGCCGTAATCACGCAGAGCTTTTCTCAGCCCTGAGATCTGGACCCGCAAATTACTTTGATCAACGTGCAAGCCTGGCCATGCGCTCTTGATCAAGGCGCTCCGACTGACGGTTGCGCCGGGCGCTTCAAGGAGGACTTGCAGAATGGCTAACGCGCGAGCGCCAAGCCGAACCGGGACGCCTCCGTCCCATAGTGTACGGGTAGCTGCGTCAAAGCGGAACGGTCCGAAGAATATCTCTCGGCTCACCATTGCACCTGCTTGGAAACCATATCTCGCGGCGCAGCATAGAAGTATTGCCTCAGGTTCTACCAGATTTTTCGCAGGGTTTCGGAAACGCCGCCGTTATCTTCGGCACAAAGCGGCCATTCACGCCGCAAAAGGCGCCCTGCCCGTCAGGTGCGCCCCGGTTGTGCCATTTAACAGCGTTTGGTGACTACGACCTCAAGATATTGGTTAGGCGACCACCATTCCCTGGGCTGCGGCACGCAGCGGCTTCCCTGACGATGCATCGAGAAATCCGGTCAGGCGCTGGCGAATGATCTTCTCCGCATCCGCCATGATGCGGTCGATCAACTCCTTGACGGTCGGGATATCATTGATGAGTCCGGCCACCATGCCGCAGCTCCAGGCACCGGCGTCCATCTCACCATTCACCATGACCTTCGGATAGACGCCCGCGACTTCATTGATGATGTCGCCGATGACCAACGAATCACCTTTCTCACGTTCCGTAGCGATCAACCGCTCGACACCGGCATTGTTGAGGACGCGCTCCGTGTTTTTCAGCGAGCGCATCACAAGCCGCGTATCGAGCTCCGACGCCTTCACGATCGCATCCTTGACGTTCTGATGGACCGGAGCTTCCTTGGTCGCGACAAACCGCGTTCCCATGTTCATGCCCGCGGCGCCCATCGCAAGAGCTGCGACGAGACTGCGCGCATCCGCCATGCCACCTGACGCAACGAACGGGATCTTCAACTCCTCCGCAGCACGCGGCAGCAGGATCATGTTGGGCATATCGTCTTCGCCGGGATGACCGCCGCATTCGAAACCATCGACGCTCACGGCGTCACAGCCGATTTTCTCCGCCTTGAGAGAATGGCGGACGGAGGTGCATTTGTGGATGACCTTGATCCCTGCTTCTTTCAGAGCCGGCATATATTGCTCCGGGCTTCGGCCGGCGGTTTCAACGGCCTTGATCCCACCTTCCTTGATGGCCGCGATGTATTCCGGATAGGGCGGCGCATCGAAAGTCGGCAAGAAAGTGAGATTCACGCCGAACGGCTTGTCGGTCATGTCGTGGCAGCGCGCAATTTCCTTCGCGAGATTCTCGGGAGTGCGCTGCGTCAGTCCGGTGATGATGCCGAGGCCGCCGGCATTCGAGACCGCGGCAGCCAGTTCGGCGAATCCCACATAATGCATACCACCCTGGATGATCGGATGCTCGATGCCGAACAGGTCGGTGATGGCAGTTCTCATGATCGTCTCCGGCTTGTGCTGTTTCAGTTAACTGATTTTCGATGAGGAACTCGCAAACTTACGCCGATGTAACACGGCGTTCGCTGCGCTTGAGAGCGTCTGGATTGTCGTCGTCAAGACTTCGGCTTTGAAAGGCGCCCTTCAGGCTCCTTCCGAGTGAGGTTCCACGACGTGCGAGCGAAGCGCATGAGGTGGAATGCGGGATCTCCGAACAGGATATCGATGGCGCCGATCCGCTTGAAATAATGGCCCACATTGAGTTCGTCACTCATGCCCATGCCGCCGTGCAACTGGATGGCCTGTTCGCCGACGAAGCGCGCTGCATAACCGACCTTCGCTTTTGCGCCGGATGCCAGCTTCGAGACGCCGGTCTCGCCATCGCTCAGGCTGAGCACGAGATGCTGCGTCAGCGAGAGCGCCTCCTGAAGAGCGACGAACATGTCGACCATGCGATGCTGCAGAACCTGGAATGTTCCGAGTGCGACGCCGAACTGTTTACGCGTCTTGCTGTAGTCGAGCGTCGATGCATTGAGTTCGGTCATCGCGCCGACGGCCTCTGCGCATAGCGCCCCGATGGCGCGGTCACGACATCGCTCCAGAATTGCGGTGCCTTGTCCTTCGGCGCCAAGAAGACCGCTGGCCGGCACGCAAACATCCTTCAGCGTTATCTCCGCCGCCCGACGGCCATCGACCGTCTTGAAGCTTTGCAAATGCAGCCCAGCCGACTGGCGGTCGACAATGAAGAGGCTGACACCGTCGTGATCGCGGCGGTCGCCGCTCATACGCGCGGAGACGATTAACTTGTCTGCCCATGGCGCGCCAATGACCGCCGTCTTTGTACCCGATAAGATGAAATCGTCCCCACGCCTGCGGGCGCTCGTGGACACATTGCCGAGGTCGTAGCGAGAGCCCTGCTCAGCCCATGCCAGCGCCCAGATCTCACCACCGCCAGCGATGATTGGTAGATATGCGTGACGCTGCGCGTCAGACCCTTCGGCCTCAATCAAGCCGCCAGCCAGCACGACCGTCTCCATGAATGGCTCGACGACGAGACTGCGGCCGAACTCCTGCATGACAATCATCGTTGCCAGCGGGCCATCACCGAAGCCACCGAACTCCTCGGAAAAAGGCGCCGCAAGAAGACCAAGGTCAGCGAACTTCCTCCAGTGATCGCGGCTCCATCCTTCGTTACTGGCAACGATGTCGCGTCGAATGTCGAAGCTGTATTCGTCCTTGAGAAGCCTCTGAACGCTGTTGCGCAGGAGCTCCTGCTCTTCGGTCAACTGGATGTCCATGAACGCGTGCTCCCTGTGGCCCGGCTCAGAGACCGAGCACCGCCTTTGCGATGATGTTGCGCTGGATTTCGTTTGAACCGCCGTAGATGCTCAACTTGCGGGAATTCAGATACTTCTCGGTTGCGGTATGTCCATAAGCGGGACCCGGCATGAATATGTTATCGCCGCCGGCCGGCTCGCGCAGCGCCAGGCCGTCATATCCCATCGCACGATGGGTGAGATCGGTAATGCGCTGAAAGATCTCGGTGCCCCTGATCTTGAACAGGGAAGCCGCCGCACCGGGATCAATCCCGCGCGCCATTTGCGCAACGACCCGCAATTCAGTCGCCTCGAGCGCCAGAATGTCGAGTTCAACCCGCGCGATATCCCGCTCGAACTCACCCGATGCGGGATCATCCTCCGGCACTTCGGTTCTGACGATATCCTTCAAGCGGCGAAGATACCGCGTCGAGCGACCGATGCCAGCCATGCTGGTCCGCTCGTTGCCGAGCAGGAATTTGGCATAGGTCCACCCCTTGTTTTCCTCGCCGATCAGATTCCCGACGGGGACGCGGACATTTTCGAGGAAAACATCGTTGACCTCGTGCGAGCCGTCGATCGTGATGATCGGCCGAACCGTCACACCCGGCGTTTTCATGTCGATCAGCAGGAACGAGATTCCGGCCTGCGGCTTTGCCGCCGGATCAGTGCGGACAAGGCAGAAGATCCAGTCGGCATGCTGCGCGAGGGTCGTCCAGGTCTTGTGACCATTGACGATGTAGTGATCGCCGTCGCGCACGGCCTTGGTGCGTACCGAAGCAAGATCAGATCCCGATCCCGGCTCTGAATATCCCTGGCACCACCAGTCCTCGCCCGACAATATCCGCGGCAGGAACCTCTGCTTCTGGGCATCAGTGCCGAATGTGTAGATCACCGGCCCGACCATGGTCACGCTGAAGGCGAGAGGCGGCAAGGTTCCCGCCCGCGACGTTTCCTGCTCCCATATAAAGCGCTGCGTGAGTGACCAGCCCGGGCCGCCATATTCCTTCGGCCATAGCGGAGCAATCCATCCCTTCCTGTGAAGGATCCGATGCCAAAGCAGCGATTGCTCCTTGCTCAGATCCGTCTCCGGGTTGAGAACCCGCATTTCCTGCGGGTAGTTTTCCGCGATGAACGACCGGACCTCATCGCGAAAGGCGGCATCTTCGCTGGAGAGCTTGAGCTCCATGGCGATGCCTACCACTTCTCGCCGAATGGGCGGATCTCGTGCTCGAACGTCCATGCGTCACGCGGCTGCTGGTAAAGTGCCCAGTAAGCCTCGGCGACAGCAGCCGGCCGCATCAAACGGTTCGGATCGAGGTTTTCCATTGCCTGAGGCCCTTCGCGACTGGTGATCAGCTGCCGCACCCATTCCGTATCGACGCTGGAGTCGATGACGAGATGTGCGACATGGATGTTCTTGGGGCCGAGCTCCCGCGCCATCGACTGGGCGACGGCGCGCAGACCGAACTTCGCGCTGGCGAAGGCAGCAAAGCCGTTGCCGCCCCGCAGACTTGCCGTCGCGCCCGTGAAGAAGATATTGCCCTTTCCGTGCGCGAGCATCGCCCGCGCCGCCTCGCGGCCGGCCAGGAATCCGGAGTAACACGCCATCTCCCAGACCTTGCGAAACACGCGTTCCGTCGTCTCGACGATCGGGAAGTTGACGTTGGCACCGATGTTGAAAACACAGATCTCCAGCGGCGCATGGGCGTCGGCGTCGGCGATGAATTTCACCATCTCCTCTTCCTTGCGCGCATCGAGAGCACGCCCAAACACGGTGCCCCCCGCAGCCTCGATCTCCTTGATCAGCGGCTCGAGCTTTTCGCCCTGGCGGCGCCCCACGAAGACCGTGAAACCTTCCGCAGCGAATTTCTTGGCGATCTCGCCGCCGATGAAGTCACCTGCGCCAACGACGGCTACCGTTGCATTGCGTTTTTTCAACTGAGTTCTCCCGGATGCGAGTATGCGGCGACGAATGCCGCCGCAATCTGCTTAGCTGCGCAGCGATTCCGCCAGCTTGTGCTTCAGAATCTTGCCCGTGGATGTGGCCGGCAGTGCCGGCAGCACGATGATCTCCGACGGGCGCTTGTAGGATGTGAGCTGAGGACTGACATGCGCCATCAGATCGGAGACCGTTGTCTCGGTCCCCTGAAGAAGCTGCACAAAGGCAACGACCTCCTCGTTACCGTCCACCGGACGCCCCACGACCGCGCACTGCACGACCGAGGCATGCGTACTCAACACCGCCTCGATCTCGGCGGGATAGACGTTGAAACCCGAGCGGATGATCATTTCCTTGGTACGGCCGACGATGAAGAGACAATCCCCCTCGAAGCGTGCCAGATCGCCAGTGTTGAACCAGCCGTCCGGATCGATCGCCTTCGCAGTCAGATCCGGCGCCCGATAATAGCCGCGCATCACATTCCGCCCGCGGACATGAAGCTCCCCGACCTCGCCGGCAGTCTTGAGCGATCCGTCGAGGCCCAAAATCTTCGCCTCGACACCCGGCAGCAGCGGACCAACCGCCTGATCGTCGCGCGGCGCATCGATCCGCACGCCGGACAATCCGGGTGAGCATTCGGTGATGCCATAGCCGTTCAACAGCGAGAGCCCGAGTTCGCGCTCCACGCGCGACTTCAAATCCAGGTCGAGCGGCGCGCCTGCGACCGCAATAAGACGCAGAGAGCCCCGATCAAGTTTGCTCAAGCCGGTAATCGATTTGTATTCCAGCAATCGCTGATAGGTCGCCGGCACGCCATTCAGGATCGTAATGCCTTCGTCCGAGATCGCCTTGGCCAGCGCGGCCGGATCATACTTGCTCGCCAACCGGACGGGCGCGCCCGTCATCAAGGTCATCACCAGCAACGAAATGCCGACGATGTGCGAGATCGGGAGGACAATGTACTGCTTGTCAGATGGCGTCATGCGGCGGATCTCGGCCGTGGTCTTGGCGCTGAAGAGCAGATTCTCGTGCGTCAGCATCACGCCTTTGGGCGTGCCGGTCGTGCCCGACGTATAAATGAGAACAGCCACCTGATCTTTCGGGCTGTCCTCCACTGGCTCGGGTGACGTAGCCTCGTTGAGAGCGGTAACGGCCACCTCCGGTAGCGGACCGATCTGATGCGTTTGGGCTTCATACCGCGCGGCATGGCCCGCCGCTTCCCTGGACACACCGGCCGTCAGAAACACACGGCGCGCGCCGCTGTGATCCCTGATCTGATCCAGCTCACGAGCGGACAGCCGCGGATTGACGACGATCGCCCAGACATCGAGGCGACTTGCCGCGAGCAGAAGACCTGCGAGCGGAATGCTGTTCTCGCTGACGATCATCAGCCGGTCGCCGGGCCTGATGCCGAGCTTGGTGAGATCACGGGCAATATCCGCGACGGCCTCATGCAACTGACCATAGGTCATGCTGCCTTCATCGTCGATCAGCGCGATCCGATCGGGCGTTTCGACAGCATGGCGGTCGATGACCTGATCTATGCGGCGTGGCAGCGCGGACAGTATGCGCGTTGCCTGATCGGCTTCCACCGTCTTCAACATCTTCGTCCTCCCGGAAAACGAGCTGCTTCATCGCAGCCTCTGGATCGTATGGTCGGGTAACCTAGGCCGTCCTCGTTTTCAGGACAGACGCCTGCTCTACGATCGCCTCTTCCACATCCCTGAGACTGTCCTTGCCAAAGAACATCTCGTTACCGACGAAGAAGGTCGGCGACCCGAACGATCCGCGGGCCACCGCGTCATTCGTGTCCTTGATCAGCTTCTGCTTGACGTCGTCCTGCTGGGCGCGGGCGATCAGCCTGTCGATGTCGATGCCCGACTCCTTGAAAGCCGCCACGAATACCGCCGGATCGTCCATCTTCTTCGGCTCTTCCCACATGTGGTGATAGGCAGCCCTGAAATACGGATCGAACAGACCTTCGAACTTTGCCGCGACAGCACCGCGCATGAGCATGAGCGTGTTGACCGGGAAGAACGGATTATTCCTGAACTTCGTAATGCCGTGCCGCCGGATGAAGCGCTCGGACTCGAGCCTCTGATATTCAGGTTTGTTCTTGATCCCGCGCAACGACTCGGCCGGCGACATGTTGCCGGTGGCCTTGTAGATCCCGCCCAGCAGCACCGGGATATATTCAAATTTGACGCCGGTGCGCTGCTCAATTCCCGAAAGGGCAGCTTCCGCGAGATAGGCGTTCGGGCTGCCGAAATCGAAATGGAATTCCGGCTGTGGTCGATCGGTCAACGGCGCCTCCTCTTTAATCTTGGCGGGCGGGATCAAACCTCCGCCGCGACGTGGACGCTAAAGTTCTATTTTAGAACTGTCAACGCAAAAGCAGGCCTCGGAACCGGAATCCGGAGATGCGTATTGTTTTGAGGTACGTACCAAAATAGAATGTGACGAATACCCGGGTCCGGAGACGCTGAATGAAATGGGATGCACTTGAGGAGGAGCCGTGCTCGCTGGCCCGCACTGTCGCGGTGATTGGCGACCGCTGGACCTTGATGATTTTGCGCGAATGCTTCCTGCGCAAGCGCCGGTTTGACGCCTTCCAGACTTCGCTAGGAATTACACGACACCTTCTGGCCGACAGGCTCAAGAAACTCGTACGCTTTGGCGTGCTCCGGCGTATTCCCTACATGGATTCACCCAAGCGATACGAGTACATCCTGACGCAAAAGGGACTGGACCTCTATCCGATCATCATGTCGGTCGTTCATTGGGGCAATGTGCACATGGTCGACTCCCGCGGCCGGCCGATGCTTCACGAGCACAAGTTATGCGGCAAGCACTTCGATCCGCTCATGATCTGCTCGGAATGCGGCGAGCCAGTGTTTGCCAAGGAGGTCCACGTCCATCCGGGCCCCGGCGCCCGCGAGGCTGTTGCCCCCAAGGCCAACATTTCAAAAGCTCGCACGACCAAGGTCAGCCGCGCGTAAGATACCAGGTCCGCATCGAAATCGGCGCGGACCTGGCGACGACCTCATCATTCCGAAGTCGCATCAAGAAGACCACCGAACTGCTCCCAGGAAGTTCCACTCCAGCGCTGCAACTGAAGCTGGGTATATGCCATGCTGTTCTGTGGTCCGGTATTGATGGTAATTCCCGGCATCAAGGTCGGCAGGGATAGACCTCGAATATTGCGCGCCTGCTTTACAATATTCTCGCGGGAATAATCGCCAGCGCACTGTTTCAGAATCTGCTCCAGGATCTGGCCCTGCTCCGTTCCAAACACATAATTCGCATCACCGATGTCGGCACCGGGCAGATATTTCGCGAAGTGAGACTTGTACCATTGGATGCCGGCATCATCCACCCACTTCTTGTCGCTTGGATCCTTTGCGATGGTCGCCGCTACAATGCCGATTGCCTTTTCGGGCCCCGCCGGCACGATTGTTGAAGCGACCGAGCTTGAAACATAATTGATCAGGAACAGCGGCTTCCAGCCAATGTCGAACGCTTTCTTGATAGCCTGCGCAGCGAATTTCGGTGTGCCGGCAACAAGGAATGCTCCAGCGCCCGATGCTTTCAGATTCACGACATGCGTATCGACGGTCGGCTCGCTCAGTTCGTAGGCGGACGCCACGACTTTCTTGTCAAAGCTGTCCTTCAAGTATTCCTTAAACGCGGCGAGGAAGTCCTTCCCCAAATCGTCATTCTGGTAAAGTAGCGCGATCTTCGCATCCGGCAGCGTCTTCGTGATATATTTCGCGTAAATCTTGCCCTCGGTGTCGTAGCTCGGCAGGCCGGTCGTCGTCATCGGGAATTCTTTGAAGTTCGTGAACTTGTTGACACCGCTCACCACAAACAAGTGGGGGACTTTCTTCAAGTTCACGTATTTGATGGTGGCCGCGATTCCCGGAGTACCCAGCGGACTAAACATGAAGGCAACTTCGTCACTTTCAACCAGCTTGCGTGTCTGCTCAACCGTTTTCGGCGGGCTATACGCATCATCATAAGTGATCAGATTGATCTTCTTGCCGCCAATGCCACCGCGATCGTTGATTGAGTTGACGTAAGCAATGAGCCCCTTGCCCGTGTTGCTCAGCGGCGATGCCGGACCACTATATGGGAAGGTTGCTCCAATTTTGATTTCGGTATCGGTTACTCCGACAGTCTCGGCCTGCGCCTGCATGCCGAAGACCGCCGCCGCAAACGAAAGCCCCACAAACACCTTGCTCGCCATTATTCGCTCCCTCCAATACGGCAAGCTCTTTCGCTCACCTTTTTCATATTCATGAGTGACGATTTTCCTCGTCAGCGCGTGCTCGGCTCACGGGAAGCCGGCCGGATTGGGCTGTGATGCCTGATGGTGTCTTCAGCGAAGACGCGACAGCTAACGCCGTCGAACCTCAACGCCGCATGATTCTCCCGTTTTCGACCGCGCCTGAGCGGCGTGCGATCACTCGATCGCTATATTCGTTGATCCTGATTAGTGCGTTCTTTTATAGAACTGTCAATCGCAAAATCCGTTCGCCGGGCGCGGCTAATTTGCGTTACGCCCCCGCCCCCTGAAACGTCGGCCAGAGCAATGCAGCCTTACGTCTTCCGATCCGCAATCGCTTGCCTTGCAAGCTCGATCCAGACTGGCGCCTCGCGCGTATATAATTCGCGCGTTGCTGCTATCGGCATTGGTCCTTCATCGATTCCAAACGTCTGGAACATCGTTTTGACCTTCTCGGTCTGCGCCGCCCGCATGATGAGGTCCGACAGGCGTTCGACGATCGCCGTCGGCGTACCAACCGGCACCGCGCAGCATTGATAGGTCATCAGACCGAAGAGCGGAGACTCTGCCCCTTGCTCGGCAAACGTCTTGACGTCGGGAAAGGTCGTCAATCGCTTCCGCGGGACAGCAATCACCTGACCGCTCCCGGACTGCAGAACGGGCTGTGCACCGACGATCGTTCCGACACCGCCGTCTACAGTCTGCGCCACGACGTCCGTAAACATGGGCGCCTCGCCGCGGTAGTGAATGGGCTCGATGTTCAAACCATACTGTCTGTTGAGCGCGAGGATCGTGAGATGCGCAGGCGAGCCAACGCCGAAGGTTCCCAGGGTGACCCGTCCCGTTGCGCGTGCGTGGCGCAGGAAACCATCGAGATCGGACACGCCCAATTTCTTGCTTACGATGAGCGGTAATCCGCCCGTCGGCATCGCCGAAACCAGCTGGAAGTCCCTGTCCGTATCGTAAGTTAGATCCTTGACCAGAACGCGGTTCACCGTCATCGCTCCGGACGTATTGAAGAGGATCGTGTATCCGTCCGGGGCTGCGCGCTTCACTTCGGCCCCGGCGATCGAACCAAGTGCTCCCGTCTTGTTTTCGACGACAACCGGCACACCGGTCTGGCTCCCGATGAATTCGCCGTACAATCGGGCATAGACGTCGGTCTGTCCGCCAGGAGCAAATCCAACGACGATCTTGATCGGACGCTGCGGCCATGCGTCGCTCGCCGAGCGCGCTATGGACGGAAAGGCAACGGCGGACGCCGCTGCGCCCAGCAAAGATCGGCGAGATAGAGTCATTCTGGTTGTCCTCCCCTGCATGCTCGTTATCGATTTTTGATTGGCGTGAGCCTGGTCACATGTAACGGCCGGCAACGATCGCGGACCGGCGAGCCCCGATGTACGACCGCCGCTGCGCGCGGACCCGGCTTTGATTACGAGCCCGGCTTATTCGCTGCTGAAGCTTCCTGATAGGCTGGCCTCTGCAGGACACGGTCGAGATACGGCGCCGTGCTGTCGCAGATCGGCACCTGATAGTCGATCGCCCAAGTGAGACAGGTTGTCAGCAGGATGTCTGCCGTCGTGAATTGATCGCCCAGGAGGTAGTGGCGCCCGTCCGACAGAGCGGCGTCGACATGTTTCAGTTGCTTTCTGAAGTATTCCGCAGCCTGCGCGACGACTTCCGGCGCGTCACCATAGATATGAGACAGCCCTTTGATGTTACCGTGTCGCCTCATCACATACAGGCTCGTCGAGTCGAGCTCCGTCACGATGAAGAAGCACCATTCGAGCCACTTCGCATAGGCGTCCTGATCTTGAGGGACCAGAGATACGGTCTGGTCAGGGTAGGTTCTCGCCAGATAGGCGATGATCGCGGCACTCTCTCCGATGATGAGGTCGCGGTCCTGGAGAAGCGGCACCTTTTGCCGTGGATTGAGCGCCGTATATTCCGGCGTCTCGGTTTCCCCGGTCCGCGGAAGGATCGGCTTTCGGGTGTAAGGCAACTTCAATTCGTGAAGCGCCCAATGAGGCCGGATGGTGCGGCTGGTACCAACGCCCCACAATACGAGTTCCGGGCTCATCACCATTTCTCCGCAGCCGGCCGAAGATCCAGCTCATGCGTCCATCCATCCCGCTTCTGCGCGTGCGCGAACCAGTACGCCTCCGCGATCGACGCGGTCGTCGTAAGACTGTCGGGTTGGCGGGCCGCAGGATCCAGACCCCGCATACGCATCCGCTCATGGATCGCCTCGCTGTCGACACCCGCATCGATCAGCAGGTGCACGACGTGGATATTCTTCGGCCCAAGCTCGCGCGCCATGGACTGCGCAACAGCCCGGAGACCGAATTTGGCCGCCGAGAAGGCGGCGAACCCGCTGCCGCCACGAACACTGGCGGTCGCGCCGGTGAACAGCATCGTGCCGGCGCCGCGCGGGACCATGTACCTCGCCGCTTCGCGTCCGACCAGAAAGCCCGCGCAGCAGGCCAATTCCCAGGCCTTGAAGAAAAGCTTCTCCGTCGTCTCCAGCAGCGGCTTCTGCACATTGGATCCGGCATTGAACAGACACACCGCGATCGGGCCGATCTCTTCCTCGACCGTCCGGAACAGTCGCTGGACCTCCTCCTCGTTCCGGGCGTCGGTTGACTTTGCGTGGACATCGTGGCCTTGCGCGCGCAGTTCGTCGACCAGGGCCGCCGACTTTTCGGCTTCACGACGCGCAATGCAGACTGTGTATCCTCCTTGCGCAAATCGTCGCGCCACAGCCGCACCAATCGCGTCTCCCGCCCCCACCAGGAGCGCCACCTGTTTCTTATCGGTCATGTTAACGTCCCTCGCCTTCAATTCGAACGACCTTCGACACGTTCATCGCGGTGATCGCTTCATCGTCGAATCCGAGATCACGCAGGATCTCCCGACTATGTTCGCCGATGCGGGGCGCCGGTCCTGTTATGGTCGCCGGACGCTCTTCGAACCGGGCCGCGGGTTTCGGCTGACGTACGCGGCCAACTGACGGCTGGTCCAGCTCTTCGATGATCCCCCGCGCGACGACCTGCTCGTTTGCAACGATTTCGCTTCGCCGCAGCACCGGCGCGCACGGAACGTCCTCCGCGTCCAGCCTGGCCAGCCATTCGACCGTGGTCCGATTGGCGATGTATTCCTGCATCTTGTTGATGCGCGCGGTGGCATTGACCGATCGCCCCGCCGGCGTCGCAAACCTCTCGTCCTTGACGAGCTCAGGGTCGTCGGTCGCCCGACAAAAGCCTTGCCACTCGGAATCCGAGATCGTACCGGCGGTTATGTAGCCGTCTTTGGTCTTGAAGATGAGGTCGGGGCGATCGTTCGGGTCCGGGGACGTGGCTTCCGCACCGACAACAGTGTGTTGCATCATGCCTTCGGGCCACAGAAATGACAGCATGGCGTCGAGCATCGCAACGCGAATGTGGTCGCCGCGCCCGGTTTTCTCACGCGCATATAGCGCGGAGGAGACCGCCTGCGCGGTGAGTACGGCCGTCGTCTTGTCGGCGACGATCGTCCGGATCATCTGGGGCCGGTTGGTGCCGGCTTGCGACTGGATGTCCGCGAAGCCCGACAACCCCTGCACGATCGGATCGTAGACGCGCTTCTTCGCGTAAGGTCCGGTTTCACCGACGCCACTGATCGATACATAGATGAGGCGCGGATACTGGTTCCGGAGCTCGTCAGCCCCGAGCCCAAGACGCTCCATCGTGCCCGGACGGAAGTTCTGAACGAGAACATCGGATTCGGCGACAAGCTTCCTGACGATCTGCACACCGGCTTCGCTCTTCATATCAAGTGAAATGGAGCGCTTGCCGCGGTTCGACGAGATAAAGAGTGCCGAGAATTGCCCGGCCTTGTCGATCGCAGCCCGACTGCGGCGCGTAATGTCGCCGCCAAGCGGCTCGATCTTGATGACCTCGGCGCCTTGGTCCGCCAGGAACATCGTTGCAAATGGACCCGATACGACGCTGGTCAGATCGAGTACTCGAACTCCCGAAAGAGGTCCCGGCATGCGCTCCATTCCCGCTGCTTTCGGCGCAAGGCGCGCCTTTGAGCGGATGTGTTAGAGGAGAGCTGACGGAGTGACTTGCCAGAAAGTGCCGGATCAACGTGAAAGCGACATCGTCTTCCCTGCGCTGTTATCCTCGCGTCGCAGCACGGAAGTGCGAGGGACAAACCCCTGTATGTTTCTTGAACTTCGTCGTGAAATGCTGCGAATGGCTGAAGCCGACCGCCAGTCCGATTTCCGTCAGCGAATACTTCTCGCTGACAAGGAGGCACTTGGCTCTCTCGATGCGCCGCCCGATGACGTATTGATGCGGAGTATCGCCGGTACTTTCGGAGAACGCCCGAATGAAATGTCGAGTACTCAATCCGACCAGCGAAGCCATTTCCGTCAATCCGATCGACCGTCCGATGTTTTCCTCGACGAACTCGGAGATCCTTTTGAGATTGCGTTGGGTGAGGCCGCCCCGGTTGCCAAGCGGTGCGTCAGTGCCGCTCATCCTCTGCAGAAAGGCAAGTGTCTGGATTGCCCACCCCTCTGCCATCATCGCATAGACGTCGTCATGATGCGGCTCGCCGCATAGTTCTTCCAGTCCGAAAGTGATTGCGGGATTGTCAAAACCTAATCTCGGCGCTGCAGAAAAGCATGGAAGTCGGTCCGATATGAACGTCTGGTCGAAGAACACGACCGTATATTCCGACCTGGCCGATGTGACGGTGAATTCGCCATCGATCTCCAGGCCAGCCGGATAAACGGCCAGGTTGCCGGCGAGCTGCTGGTCGAACGATCGGCCATCCATCTTGCCACGCAGCTTCCGCGCGCCCCTCCTATAGAAGAAGAGCGCCAGTTCCGGTTGCTTGAAGTGCCATTGAACCCGCTTCGATACGTCCCTGCGGAAGCTTTCAATCCGGATCACCGGCGTGCGGACGACAGTGTTGGACAGCACGCGACCGCCGACGATCCTGATGAATTCGCCGTTCCCGGCTACACTGCCCATGCGACTGTCTCCCCTGCGCGTCGATGCGCAACGCGTTCGGCAGCCGCAGCGCCTGGGCGGCTCGCAATGAGGATGCTGCTTCCGCGCGATCGGGCACAGCATCGCTCCGTCGGAAGTCCTTCGGACTTCGCGGACAGACCGCGCATCTGTTTCCTCCCGACGGTCATTCAGCTGACCGTCTTTGATAATCGGCTCAAGCGGAGAAGATCCTGCCTTGCAGCCTCTTGCGCGAAGACTATAGTTCCAATTTAGAACTGTCAATTTTCAAACAGTGCACGACAGGGAGACGCCTCATGACGATTGTGACGCCGGTGACGGTCGAGACGGGAACGGACGAATTGCTTTGTCATATCGACCGTCGGGTCGCCGTGATCACGCTCAATCGCCCGGCGGCCCGCAATGCACTGTCGGACAAACTCACGCCCGCGCTGCGCCGGATGATCGCAACCTGCGCGACCAACAATGGCGTACGTGCAGTGCTGATCACCGGCGCCGGCGAGGCCTTCTGCGCAGGCGGCGATGTGAAAGGCATGGGCGATCGCAGCAGCGCAGGCGAACTCACCTTTGGCCAGAAGGTCACACGTCTGATCGAACGTCAGCGCACTTTGACCGGCGCGCTGTTCGAGATGCGGAAGCCGACAATCGCAGCCCTTCCCGGTGCGGCTGCAGGCGCAGGCCTCTCGCTCGCATTGGCCTGCGATATCCGTATCGCGGCGGAGCAGGCATTCGTCAGTACGGCCTATGCCAGGATCGGACTGAGCGGCGACTACGGCGTCGCCTGGCTGCTCACGCGTACCGTGGGAGCCGCCCGCGCAAGAGAGCTGATGTTGTTGTCCGACAGAGTCGATGCGCAACGCTGCGAAGCTATAGGATTATTCAATCGGATCGTACCGGCCGACAGGCTTGCCGAAGAGGCATTCACGATCGCGTTGAGATTGGCCAATGGACCCGTGGAAGCCTACAGCGCCATGAAAGATAACCTGGACGAGGTGCAACAGCTCGGCTTCGCCGCATCTTTGGACAAGGAGGCCGAGCGGATGGTCCGCTCTACGCAGACCGAGGAGCACCGTGAAGCCGTCAGGGCGTTCGTCGAAAAGCGTCCACCCGTATTTCAGTAAGCGCAGATGGCAGACAAGACCCATTGCCTGAGATGCCGTTTCCAGATGTCGCTGGATCGATCCTGCCAATACGACGACGGGATCGAGGTGAGAGTCTACCTGTGCAGGATCTGCACGTATATCCACGTCGAGACAGCAAAACGCGACGACCCCCGCAACTGGAACGACGCGCACCACGTCATTTGACGCCGACCGCTTTTCGCTCACCTGTTCACCGCTCTTCCGCATCGAACTGTACAGAAATTCGCGTTTCGGGAGATTGTCCGCCAAACACCCCGCGCGCCGGTATCTGCTTTTCAGCATGAACGGTTTTGACGACGCCTCGCCACGGCGCCCCCCGGATGGAACCAATGCGAACCCAGATCATTGATTGTCATCACCGCGTGGCTCGTGGCTTTTATCGGTGATGAGAACGCCATTCGCGCTCCCGCCCTCCAATGGAAGAGAGGCGTGTATGAAACCGCGTCACTTTTTCAGAGACAGCAATCTCCGGCAGATCCTGGTTGATCAGGCTACGCGCCCGGGCGGCGCGAATGCCCGCCGGCGTGGAGCGGGATCGGCTGCTCAAGCAAGCCAGCGACAACGAGGTCCGCGCCAGCCTTCACATTTGGGCCGTCTACGGCCTCCTGAAAGGTAAGTGCATGCCCCATTCCACCAGTCGAAGCTGGACAGAGAACGACATTGCTCGGCTAAGACAACTCTCCCTTGAGGGCGCGTCGATTGTTCGGGCTGCCGCCGCCCTGAATCGCCGAACCACATCGGTAGCCAGAATGGCCAGGCTTCACGGCATTTCGCTGGCGGGCACACGGGAGATGAAAGCCGCCGTCCGTGTGCTTGATCTCCGGGCTGCCTTTTCTTCGGACCGCTGACGTGGATGCGAACATCTCCTCGCGGGCAATCCCCTGCGAATATTCGAGTGCGTGGACGGTTTAGGCGTTACTGAAGATCATGAAGACCTGGCCGCGGAGCGGAGCGATCCGTCGGCGACATTTGTAAGGGTTGATCCGAGAGCCCAGGCGCGCGTTAATTGAGCTTCGAGGGACGTGACTGATGACCGAGAATAATAACGCCGAGCGCAACCTCTTCGAAAGTGAGCGTGCGTTTCGGCTCCTCGTACAGGGCGTAACGGATTACGCCATCTATCTGCTGGACCTGAACGGCATCGTATCGAACTGGAATGCGGGCGCCGAGACGATCAAAGGATATGGCGCGGATGAAATCGTAGGCCAGCACTTTTCTATTTTCTATCCCCCGGAAGACCGCGAGGCCGGGCTTCCTGCCGCCGCATTAGAGGCCGCGCGTCGGAATAAGCGTTTCGAAGCGGAAGGTTGGCGGATGCGCAAAGACGGCACGCGATTTTTCGCTTCTGTCGTCATTGATGCCATCTATGAGAATGATGTGCTTGTCGGCTTCGCGAAAATCACACGCGACATCACTGAGCGGATGCAGGCACGCTCCGCATTAAGCGAAAGCGAAAATCACTTTCGGCTGCTGGTGGAGAATGTCACAGACTACGCTCTGTACATGCTTGATCCGGACGGACGGGTCACCAGCTGGAACCTGGGCGGCCAGCGGATCAAGGGCTATCTTCCCGACGAAATTATCGGCCAGCACTTTTCGCGCTTTTACACACCCGGCGACCGTGACGCGGGAAAGCCCGCGCGTGCGTTGGAGATTGCGCGTGAGAAGGGCCGTTACGAGGAGGAGGGCTTACGCGTTCGTAAGGATGGCACGTTTTTCTGGGCGAGCGTGGTCATTGATCCCGTTCGCAACGACGCAGGCGAATTGATCGGCTTTGCCAAGATCACGCGCGACATCACAGAACGACGTCAGGCGGCGCAACAGCTTGAACGCATGCAAAAGCAACTGGCGGAATCGCAGAAGATGGATGCGCTCGGACAGCTGACCGGCGGAGTTGCCCATGACTTTAACAACTTGCTTATGGCGGTGACCGGCAACACCCGGCTCATCAAGCGCCACGCCATCAATCCTCGCGTGGTCCAGGCAGCAGAAGCGATCGAGGCGAGCGTTCGTCGCGGCGCAGCACTTACGCGCCAGCTGCTGACATTTGCGCGTCGCCAACAGGTCGATCCGGTATTGCTTGACGTTGAAGAGACAGTGCGCGCTGTAAGCGAGGTTTTGACAACCGTTCTGGGGAGATCGATACAGCTCGAAATCTCTGTTCCCGCCGGCCTCTGGCCGGTGTTTGCGGATCAAACCGAACTTGAGACCGCACTCATCAATCTCGGTATAAACGCGCGTGATGCCATGCCCGACGGCGGCACCTTGACGATCGCGGCCGAGAACTTCTGTGTCGCTGACGGAGATGACAGAGGCGAATATGTGAACATCAAGGTGATCGATACCGGCACTGGTATTCCCGACGATGTCATTGCGCGGGTATTTGACCCGTTCTTCACGACAAAACCTGTCGGCAAGGGAACGGGATTGGGGCTCTCGCAAGTTCATGGCTTTGCCAATCAGGCCGGCGGCAATGTCGCGATCAAGAGCCGCCTCGGCGCCGGCACCGAAATCGTCATTCGCCTTCCGCGCGGCGAAGGCCATGCTGGGGTGCATGAAGCAGAGGTCCTGGCCGAAGGCGCCGGCACTGTCCTTCTTGTTGAAGACAATCCCGATGTTGCAACCTCCAGCACCCTCCTTCTGGAGGAGCTGGGATACCGCGTGAAGTGGGTCGCGGACGCAGATTCCGCCTTGCGCGAGGTGGAGCACAACGGCATCGACATCGTATTCAGTGATATTGTGATGCCGGGAAAAATGGATGGTCTTGGCCTCGCTCGCCAGCTCAAACAGAGTCACCCACACATCCCCGTGGTTCTCGCGTCGGGCTATAGCGATGCCTCACGGAAGTCCGGTTCGGAATTTTCGCTGCTGCGCAAACCCTATGAGCTTCATGAGCTGAGCAATGCACTTGAGACAGCTCGGGGCGGTGCCGCTAACAACCCCATCGGACTGTTCTCGAAGTAGCCCCTGCTGCACCGGCTCTGCATCAATGTGATACTCGGCCCGGTACTGCATTTTGGCGCCATCAGATCAGCCGGCTGGACACGTTACCTGCACCTGCTCATGCATCGGTTTCGGATCGTCCGGATTCGGTTTTTCCAATTCACGCTTGGCCCGATGCCAGAAATCCTCAGCCTTGCCTTCGGGCTTACCCTCCCTCCCCCAGAGTTGATGGGCATACTTCCGGATCTGCTCTTCTGAATATTCGGACATCGGCCTCTCCTCATGACGAACGGGGAAACCTGCGATTGTTGAAAGCGTTCCTCTGAAAAGGAGGTGAGCATCTACGGACAGGGATCACGTCGTAAAATACGTGGAGGAGCTGCTTTACCGCCGTCGCTCGGAACCTAAGCGTCTCCCGGTGATTTTATTGGCAGCACCGCATGCACGCAGATGCGTAGCTTGCTTGCGTTACCCAAGGAGAGGCAGATGAAGACGGCTCAACTGATTCTCGCGTGCGCCATCGCGCTGGGGCTTAGCGGCGCGGCGTATGCGGGGCCATGCACCACCGGAAAATCGGCAGAAATGCGGGACGCGGGCTCCGGCCCGACGCCGGGAAACACCGGCACTACGGTCGGCAGCGCAAGTTCCAACACTGGCCAGCACCCACCGACAAGCGCCATGAACCAGCAGGCCGGCAATACGCCAGCGTCGTCCGAAGATGCTCAGAAGCAGATGCAGGGACAGCCCACTGCGGCGCAGCAGGCCGGGGGAGCAACGACTGCACCGGGCAAGACCGCCGACAACGACTGCTGACTTTCGTTCAGGCGTGAGCCGGGCTTGGACGTGATATTCAGACCGGACGGATGTCCGCCCGCTATGCCCCCACGAAAGCGAAGGGCATAACGAGTGCTGTGGGCTATCTTCGCGCGGTCAATGCTGTTGTGGCGATACGCAGCGGACCGATCGGAGCGAGGCCGAATGCGATTGTTCGGGTGAACCGCTAAATCGAAGCTCCTTGCAGGAGCAAATCTCCCGATAGCAACGCCGGTGGCGACAAGTCCCCACCGGCGGATGCTTATGTGCTTGCGTTGACTCAGGCCGCTTTGGCCGTAGCCACGTGATTGGCGAGGACATCCATCAGCGCGGGCGAAAGGCAATCATAGGGCTCGAGCCCGAGTTCCTTGAGGCGCGCCCGTATTCCGGCCATATCGCTCGGCTTCACGCCGGATTCAATCACCGACGAGACGAAGGCGGCGAAGCCCGGTGCGGCCGAGCCGGATTCCTCGAACAATTCGGGATGAATAAAGTCGAGGCCGTAAAACGCATGTCCCTTGTTCTCGATACGGCCAAACATGTGGGTCCCGCATCCGGTGCAGGCATGGCGCTGGATGGTTGCGGCCTGATCGACGATGCGCAGCTTGTCGCCGTTCTGCAGCACGGTGACATTTTCGCGCGGGACCACTGCGATCACGGCAAAGGTTGCCCCATCTGGCTTCCAGCACTTGGTGCAGCCGCAGGCGTGATTATGAGCGACGTCGCCTTTGACGGCGACCTTGACCGGCTTGTCGCTGCATTTGCAGACGAGCGTTCCGCCGGCAAAATGACCGGAACCTTGTTTGACGCCGCCGTCGACGGACGGGTGGATATGAACAGTCATCAGTCTATCCTCCTGCTATGATGCGTCACTTGTGTGAAGCATAATTGTATTGGCACTCTGGTGTTGCGGCCTGCATTCAGAACACGACCACCGATCGGATCGATTTTCCTTCGTGCATCAGATCGAATCCCTTGTTGATCTCGTCCAGCTTGAGCACATGCGTGATCATCGGATCGATCTCGATCTTTCCGTTCATGTACCAGTCGACGATCTTGGGCACGTCGGTACGACCGCGCGCGCCGCCAAAGGCCGTGCCCTTCCAGACGCGACCTGTGACAAGCTGAAATGGCCGGGTCGCGATCTCTTTCCCGGACTCCGCGACGCCAATGACAACGGAAACGCCCCAGCCGCGATGGCAGGCTTCGAGCGCCTGTCGCATGACCGTGGTGTTGCCGGTGCAGTCGAAGGTGTAATCGGCGCCGCCATCGGTCAGCCCCACGAGATGCTGAACAATGTCGCCATCGACCTTCTTCGGATTGACGAAATGGGTCATGCCGAAGCGGCGGCCCCATTCTTCCTTGTCGTCATTGATGTCGACGCCGACGATCCTGTCGGCTCCGACCATCCGTGCGCCCTGAATGACGTTGAGGCCGATGCCACCGAGGCCGAACACGACGACATTGGAGCCCGGCGTGACCTTCGCCGTATTGACCACCGCACCGACGCCGGTGGTGACACCGCAGCCGATATAGCAGCTCTTGTCGAACGGCGCGTCGTCGCGGATCTTCGCCACCGCGATCTCCGGCAGCACTGTGAAGTTCGAAAAGGTCGAGCAGCCCATATAGTGGTAGATCGGCTTGCCCTTATAGCTGAAGCGCGACGTGCCATCGGGCATCACGCCCTTGCCCTGGGTGGCGCGAATCGCCGTGCAGAGATTGGTCTTCTGGCTCAGGCAGCTTTTGCATTGCCGGCATTCCGGCGTGTAGAGCGGAATGACGTGGTCGCCGGGCTTGACCGAAGTGACGCCGGGACCGACCTCACGCACGATACCTGCGCCCTCATGGCCAAGGATGGACGGAAAGATGCCTTCGCTGTCGAAACCATCGAGCGTATAGGCATCGGTGTGGCAAATGCCGGTCGCCTTGATCTCGACCAGGACTTCGCCAGCCTTCGGCCCTTCGAGATCGACTTCGACGATTTCAAGCGGCTTCTTTGCTTCGAAGGCGACTGCGGCGCGGGTCTTCATTCTCAACTCCCTCGGTCATTTGATCTTGCGTCATCCAGTCCTGTGCCGTCCGAGCCAGCGTCATTCGGGATTGCAGGTCAGCGGCTCGCTCGTGATCCGCATCAGTTCGGTTTGCCCATGCAGGCGCTCTCGGCTTCGGTATAGGCTGCGGGCTTTTCCTCGCGCTTGCCCGGACGGACGCGGCCGACTGCATCATTGGCGCGCGCACGCAGATAGACGTAGAGATCATCCATGTAGCAGGCGACATTGGTGTTATCGCCAAAGGCCGGCATGACGCTTTCCTGCGAGGTGCTGACATTCTTGCGGCCGCTGGCGACAACGCCGAGGAAGTCGCCATAGCTCATCGTTTTCAGCGAGTCCTTCAGTGCCGGTGCGTAGGTCGATCCCATCCCATCGGGGCCATGACAAACGTGGCATTCCGAGTGATAGCGCCGGTAACCGGAATATGTGTACCAGTCGATGGTGCCATCGGCGGAAACGTTGAAGGTCGGATTGCCCTCCTTGTCCAGATACTTGCCGTCTTCGGATTTAACGGCTTTCGGATCGCCGGCATTCTCGGCGAAGCTCGTATTCCCAGAGGCCACGACAACAATCGCGGCAATAACAGACCAGATGTGACGCAAGAGCTTGTCCTCGACATGCGATTTCAGAAAAGACCGGCGCATGAACGAAGCCATGCGCCGGTGACTGATGCGTCAGTTCACTGTGGGAGTGCAAAGACCGTCAGCGCGCCGCCGAGTGCGGTATAGTTGGTCAGGGCCGCGTAGCCACCGACGGCACCGAGACCGGCAGTCGGATCCGTCAGACCCGCTGCGAGACCGATGCCGGCCCAGCCGCCGACGCCTGACAGGACAGCGATATACTGCCGGCCATTATTTTCGTAGGTGGTGACGTTGCCGATGATGCCGGACGGAGTCTTGAACTTGTAGAGTTCCTTACCCGTCTTGGCATCGACCGCCTTCAGATAGCCTTCCAGCGTCCCGTAGAACACGACGCCGCCGGCAGTGGCGAGAGCGCCTGACCAGACCGAGAACTGCTCCTTGTTCGACCAGACGATCTTGCCGGTCTTGTTGTCCCAGGCAATGAAGTTGCCCATATGGGTTTCGCCCGGAGGTGGGTACATCGACAGCGTTGCGCCCACATAAGGCTGACCGGCAGTGTAGTTCACCTTGAACGGCTCATAGTCCATGCAGACATGGTTGGTCGGCACATAGAACAGCTGGGTATCCGGCGAATATGCCGCCGGCTGCTGGTCCTTCGTACCGAGTGCCGCCGGACAGACGCCCTTGGTGTTGACGTCTTCGCCCTGCTTCTCGGTGGAGTACTGATCGACCACTTTCGGGCGACCATAGGTCGGCGACGACTTGTTCATGTCGACACCGGTCGTCCAGTTCACCTTCGGATCGTATTTCTCTGCCACCAGCAATTCGCCGCTGACGCGATCCATGGTGTAAGCGAGGCCGTTGCGATCAAAATGCGTCAGAAGTTTGCGGTTCTGGCCGTTGACCTGCTGATCGCTGAGGATCATTTCGTTGACGCCGTCATAGTCCCACTCGTCATGCGGCGTCATCTGGTAGACCCACTTGGCCATGCCCGTGTCGGCATCGCGCGCGAAGATGGTCATCGACCACTTGTTGTCGCCTGGCCGCTGCTTCGGATTCCAGGTCGAAGGATTGCCCGAGCCGTAATAAACGAGATTCAATTCAGGATCGTAGGAGGTCCAGCCCCAGGTGCAGCCGCCACCGATCTTCCATTGGTCGCCTTGCCAGGTCTTGATGCTGGAATCCTTGCCGACCGGCTTGCCTAGCGCCATGGTCTTCTCGGGGTCGACCATGATCTGATCGTCCGGGCCTTCCGAATAGGCGCGCCATGCCAGCTTGCCCGTCTTCAGGTCATAGGCGGTCATGTGGCACTGAACGCCGAATTCGCCGCCGGAAATGCCGATCAGAACCTTGTCCTTGACGACGAGAGGAGCTGACGTGCCGGTAGCGCCCTTGGTGGCGTCGCCGTTCTTCACCGTCCAGATTTCCTTGCCGGTCTTGGCATCGAGCGCGACCAGCGTGGTGTCGGCCTGATGCAGGAAGATTTTGCCGTCCGCATAGGCAACGCCGCGATTGACGGTGTCGCAGCACATCACCGGAATGACGTTCGGATCCTGCTTCGGTTCATACTTCCAGACGATCTTGTTGTCCTGTGACAGGTCCATTGCATAGACCTTGTTCGGGAACGGCGTATGCACATACATCATGTTGCCGATGATCAGCGGACCGCCTTCGTGGCCGCGCAGAACACCGGTGGAGAAAGTCCAAGCCACCTGCATTTTTCCGACATTGCCGGCATTGATCTGGTTCAGCTTCGAATAGCGCGTATTGGCGTAGTCGCCCGCTGGCATCACCCAGTCTTTCGGGTTCTGCGCCATCTTTGTCAGTTCATCATTGGCGATGGCAACGCTCGCGGCAGATGCCGCCATTGTGCCAAGACAGGTCGCAAGCAACACCTTTCGCATCGTGATGTCCTCCCAGACATAATGCCGGGTCTCGTCGAGCGGCCCAGCTTCATTTTGGTGTCTGTAAGTAGCAAGATCCGCTGACACATACTTGCCCAAGAGCGAAACAGGCTTGCTCGACAGAGAACCTGTGCAAGATAATTTTCTCGTTCTGGGACGAGAAAGCTGAGCGGTATCTGGAAAGCCAGCGCCTTTTCGCACTGCACACAGATCGCCGCACTGCGAGCTAAAAGGTGATGTTTCACTTGACGGGGCTGGTATCGAGTCAGAGGATCGACAAGGAGAAGTGAGTTACTCTGACTACGATTCACGAGCTGCGGGCTGTGCCTTTACATATTGTGACGCACGTTATTCCTTAGGCGTTTCGTTCGATATGTGCTTCGTTCTGTAAGTATAGTTCCGTCGCGCGACCTATTGTTACGTGATGGTCTTTGATCGGTGAATTGTTCATGTCCGATACGCTTAGTTCTCTCAGCACATCCGGATTGACGCCGACAAGGCAGATCCAGGTCTGGTCAGATGCCCTGACCGATCTGTGCGGGCGATTTGATATTGATCCGCTGGAAGCATCCACATTTGATGGGCTGATCAATTGCACATCGGTTTCGCGGCTGAAACTGTGCCACATCGAGGCGAGTCAGCATCGAATCGGCCACGCTGCCCCGCGAATTCGGCAAAGCGATCATCCATATGTGAAGATTGTGTTTCAAACTTATGGCGTCTCGCATTTTGAACAGGACAGCCGGCGGATCGATATCGGGCCCGGCGATTGCCTCGTCTATGACGTGTCGTGCCCGCATACCATCGTCAGCCCGGCCTTTACACGCCATGACGTCGTCATCGTGCCCAAGGAGTTGCTGCATGAGCGCGGCCTCGGCGCGGGAAATCTGGCCGCCTGCAAGCTGTCGGCCCGCGCCGGCACCGGGCGCATCGCGCATGATTTTGTCCAGGCCGCCTTCCACGAAGCGAGCAGGCTATCGCCCAACAGTGCCATCGGTGTCGCGGATTCACTGATTGATTTGCTGCTGTTGCCGCTGCGCGAAGTCGACATGACGCTCGATCGCGTCGGGCCGGAAGCCATGTATGTGCGCGCGCAGGGTTTCATTCGGGAACATTTGCGCGACCCCGAGCTCAGCATCGATCAGATTTCGGCTGCGTTGCATTGCACCAAACGTTATCTGCATATGCTATTCAGCGACCGCGGAATAACTGTCAGCGATTATATCTGGCAGGCGCGGCTGCAGAATTGCCGACAGGAACTGGAAGCGCAGAACGGAAAGACGATCACGGACGTCGCGTTTTCCTGGGGCTTCTCGAGTTCCTCGCACTTCAGTCGCGTGTTCCGGAAATATTTTGGCGTGGCTCCGTCCGCGATTCACAGAGCGCATCACGGCCATCAGCGGCCGGCCCTCACCGAGGAAGTGTAGTCGCACTTCGGTTGCCGCTCACATTTCGCGCCGCAACCTGAGGAGTTAAGTTGAAAGACGTCGCCTCACTGCTTATCGTCTGGCGGCGCAATCATCGCGCAAACTCTGAGGAGACCAGGATGAGTTGGAAAACTCCGAAGATCGTGGAAGTGCAGGTCGGCATGGAAATCAACATGTACGCCTGCGCGGCCCGTAAGTGACAGATTGATCGTCTTGATCGATCTCTCCCGGCTCACAGACTACGGTTTGTGAGCCGGGCAGAGGCCGCTGAACGCGCGTTGTGGCAGTCAGGCGCCGCGGTCAGGCGTCCTTCGTGTCGAAGATCAGGAGATCTGCGCCACCATCTGCAAAATTCGCGAGATCGCCCGCTGCGGCCTGCCCTTCCGGCGAGGCAAGACCAAGCTTGAGTGCCGCAACCGTTTCGAAATCCAGCGCGGCGACCAGATGAATGTCACTGCCTCCTGTTGGTGTTGAGACGGTCCCTGTGCTGACACCATAGTGCTTCAGCCCCGGAATCTTCTTCGCCAGCGGGATATGTACGGATTGATAGTATTTGTCGAAGGCTGCGGGCTTCTTCGGTGTTTTGTAGAGGACCAGGAGTCTCGCCATAGACGTATCCTTCCCTGACTATTGGCACGAACGGCGCGCCGCGTGGGGTATAGCAACCGATCCTGATCCGATGTTCAAGTCAATCGCAGGACGTCTTCGCGGCTGGGCCAATTTCGACTAGCCTCGCACCGTGCGTTATCTCTATATATACGTCTCTCTTCGATGACAGGACTGGATGCAGGTGCAGCGCGGCGTCAGGATAGTCTACGCGGCGGCTCTTGCACTCAGCATGCTGGCCGTGCCGCGCGCACAGGCAGGCGACATCGATACCGAGCATATTTTCGGTTTCATGATCGGCAGCGACATCGGCCGGGTAGGCGAGCGTGAATTCCAGAGCGAGACGACCGGGCGGTTCGGGAAATCCGGCGGTCGCTATCGCGCGGGCGAGCAGGAATTTGAACTGGAATTCGTTCCCGCCAGGGACATCCGCATCGAGATCGGAAGCAGTTTCTCGGCCCATCGGATCGCTGGTGTCCCCGGCTTTGCCGATCAGCGCGCGCTCGGCTGGCAGGGCGCATCGGTGGACTTTCGCTACAGGTTTCTCGATCGCGAGACCGCCCCCGTCGGCATGACGCTCGCGATCGATGCGCAGTTCAATGGGATCGACGAAACGAGCGCAGCGCGGGTCAGGAGCTACGGCACAGGGCTGACGCTGGCCTTCGATCGCGAAATCTTCCCCGATGCTATTGCAGCGATCAATCTGATCTATCAGCCGGAATGGACGCGCTATGTCGATACCGGAACGCAGGAACGCGAGGCGAGCATCGGAGCAGCGCTCGGCGTCATGATGCAATTGCGCCCCGGCATCCTTCTCGGAGGCGAGGCGCGCTATATGCGCCGCTATGAAGGGATCGGCCTTGGCGAACTGGCCGGTCAGGCGCTGTTCGTCGGGCCAACCGCCTATTTCCAGCTTTCGGACCGATCGCGGCTGACGGCGAGCTGGAGCACGCAATTATGGGGCCGCTCGGAAGTGCCAGGATCGACGCTGGATCTGGTCAACTTTGAACGTCACCAGGCCCGTCTGGTGTACGGGGTCAATTTTTAGAGCATGATCCCGAAAAGTGGATGCCGGTTTTCGCCGACAAACGAGTTCGTTTGTCGAGAGATCATGCTCCAATGAAGAAAAATGCTAGCCGAAACTTCGCGCTGACGGGCGCGTAGCTGAGATGTTATCGTCCGGTGAACGATCAGGGATGTCCGACATGAATATGATCAATCTGGTCCTGACAGTCTGCGCAGTCATGTCACCGAACACCTGCGAAGAACGAAACCTGTCGTTCACGGCGGACTTCTCGCTGCATCAATGCGCCATGGCAGCGCCCCCATACATCGCCCAGTGGATCGGCGAACATCCGAAATGGACCGCGGTGAAGTGGCGCTGCGAATATCCCCATGGCCATGACAAGGCTGACGCGGCGCAGGGAACAAAGGCCGGCTAGCCAAAGCGACCAAGCCTATTTGTTGCAGTCCTGCAGGTCCTTGTCCGCAATCGAGAATACGGCGTCAGCCTTGATCTCGATATTCCTGACCATGCACTGGCGCGCCTCGGCATAGCTGACCTTGGCGTCGTAAGTGCCGGGCTCTATCCCCGTGATGCGCAGCCGCTCGTCGTGATCGACTTCCTTGTCCTTGTCCGCCAGCGTCAGATTGGCGCTCCATTGCTGCTTTCCGGCCGGGGAGAGCTGGAACCCGGTAATGGTCGATGTCGTCAGGTTCCAGAGCCGGATGCCCTTCCCGGCTTTGCCTTGGGCGTGAGCATGGCTTGCGATGAGCAACAGTATGACACCCGTCGATATAGACGTGCGTGACATGTCCCCTCCCTGTCTGTTCGGCTTGTTGAGCCGGTTCGTTTTACTAGTATAGTTTGCCGGTCGTCTTCGCCAGCTTTGCGAGACTCTCGTGGGACCCGATCGAATGACAAGATATCTCGCCCCATTTGCAATCATCGCCGTCTTGTCAGGGTCAGCAAGGGCAGCGGAGATCAATGACTATCCGACCTCCGCGCGCGCCGAATATGTCTTCGGCTGCATGAAGGCGAATGGCGAGACCCGGCAATCGATCGAGCAATGTTCGTGCTCGATCGATGTCGTGGCGTCGCTGGTGCCCTATACCCGCTATATCACGGCGGAAACGGCGCTGAGCATGTCGCAGGTGCGCGGCAATCTGAGCGCCCAGTTCCGAACCTCGGAGCAGGCCACCAGCGCCATCAATGACGTCAGGCGCGCCCAGGCCGAGGCTGAGGTGCGCTGCTTCTAGCGGCTATCGTCTGCATGACGCTCCGCGTTACATGCCGGAGCCATTGACCTTCCACTCATGCCTGAATTGATGGCCATCGGTGTCCTTGGCCTCGGCGCGGAACGTCTTTGCGCCATTCGAGACATAAGTGAATCGAATATTCGGGTCTTCCGAGATCGAGATGCCGCCCTCCACCGACAGGACCGGGCTGTCGTCCTGCCATAGCTGGAGCCGGTCGACATAGAGGGCCGGAATATAGAGTTGCGTGACCTGATCCATCTGCAGGCCGGAATTATTGGGGTGGCCGATCATGACCTGGGCCTCGCGCGTACCGCTTTTTTCCTCGTTTTGCGATCCGGCAAACTCCCTGTAGCGCATCTGGCCCAACCGGTTTTTCGCCTCTTCGGCATTCTTCGCCGCTGGCGCAGAGCAGCCACCGGACGCCTTCACATAGGTTTGCACCATATGGAGCTTGCCATCACTGGTCTCAGCCACTGCATGGACGTTGGTGTAATTGTTGATCCGGACACGCGTTGAAATCTCCGAGACATTTGCGTCGGTCCCGAGCTTGAACTTCGCGGCCATGGGCGCCGGGTTCTGGTCGATTACCAGCGTAATCGTCACCACCCGCGAACTTGCGTCCGACGCCGGCTTGAGGCGCAACGTCACCGGCACGATGGCCGCATCCTCTGCGCGCGTCGGCATCTCGAGAGCAATCAGGTTGCTGCCGTCGTCCATCGGCCGACTGTCGAAAATATCCTGCACCAGTCCCGGCCATGGATCGTAAGGTTCCGGAGCGGCCGCGAAAACGGAATGCGGACTGAGCACGGCGCTCAGCAGGATGGCGGCACAGACGCTGCGGATTGCAAATTCCGGCATGGTACGGCCTCGCAAGGGAAGAAGCGACGTGTCTGATACTACCCCAACCGGCCGTCATTCCCATTCAAATTGTGAGTATGCTGCAGTTGCGTTGCGGGCGTTATAGTCGTCAAAAAGCTCCCATTTGCCGCGTTCGGTTTCTGCCGCATGTTGCGTGGCGACCGCGATCGGTTTGCCGTCGACGACATCCTTGCGGATACCGGACGCCAGTGTTTCGAGATACCGGCGTTCGCCAGCGAGGGCCTGCGGCCAATCGCTCACCGGACCATGGCCGGGAACGACTCGCTCGGCCGGCAGCACCGCGAGATCGTCCAGCAGCTTGAGCCAAGCCTGAATACTGCCGTCGAGCACGGGAATATGGCGGAGAAAGACCAGATCTCCAGCAAACAATGTCTTCGTCGCCGTATCGAAGACCGTGACATCGCTATCGCTATGGGCGGTAGGCCAGGCTTTCACGACAAGTGTGCGCCCGCCGAGGTCGAGGATGAGCTCTCCATCGACGAGCCGGGTTGGCGGTACGATACGGACCTCATCGATCAGCGCGTCGCCCATGCTGCGCCTGAATGCGTCGAGATAATACTGCCCGCGCGTCGCCAGTGCCTGCGGCAGCCTGGCGTGACCGATGAATTCGGTTCCCTCGGCCACAAAGGCGGCATTGCCGAACACATGGTCGGGATGGCCATGGGTGTTGATCACATAACGGATGGGCTTGTCCGTATGTGCCCGAATGGCGGCCAGCAATTGCCGCCCTTCCCGCACGCTGCCGCCGGTGTCGATCACGGCGACCGCCCGATCCCCGATCACGACACCGATATTGGCGATGGCGCCATCATTGTCCGACGACATCAAGGCAATGCGTCCCTGATGCATGAAGACGCCTGGTGCGATTTCGCTGATCGCCAAAGTCTGCTGTTGCGCGTGAGCAGATGCGAGCAGTGCCAGCATGATGAGCGCTGCATGTATCGCAAAGCGAGATGTCATTTGCATCTCCATGTCGCCCCGGGGAAAGCAGCGCCCCTGCAATCACCCGCAAAGTGCGGCGCAACATCGGAAGCGCCCCTTTGCATCTTGCACGCTTAAACCGGGAGGCCTAGTTTTTTGTCGTCTCGCCCATCAAATGTGAACGGCAGGTCGCGCATGCACTACAGAACGGAACGATCCGGAACATATCGCGCGCTGCTGGCGTCGCTCTTTGCGAGTGCGCTGTTGCTCGAGGGCACATGCAGCGCATTTGCCCAGACTGCTGCGACCGACGATCTTTCGATCGAACTGGTCGATCCGCAGCTGCTGCGTGTTTGCGCCGATCCGCGTAACATGCCGTTCTCGAATGAGAAGGGCGAGGGTCTGGAGAACAAGCTCGCCGAGCTGTTCGCGGACAAACTGCACAAGAAGCTCGATTACGTCTATTTCCCGCAGGCGACGGGTTTCGTTCGCATGACTCTCGGCGCGCATCGTTGCGATGTCATCATGGGCTTCCCGCAGGGCGACGACCTCGTCCAGGGGACCAATCCCTATTACCGGACAGCCTATGCGCTGGTGTCGAAGACCGGCGCCGGTCTCGATGACGTTACGACGCTGGATGACGCGAGGTTGAAGAGCAAGCATATCGGCATCGTGGCGGGGACGCCGCCGGCCACCAATATGGCGGTCAACGGCCTGATGGTGAATGCGAAGCCCTATCCGCTGGTGATCGATACCCGCGTCGACTCATCGGCACAGGCCATGATCAAGGACCTCACATCTGGCGATATCGACGCTGCGATCCTGTGGGGGCCGATGGCGGGCTTCTATGCCAAGAACGCCAATCCTCCGCTTCATGTCACGCCGCTGGTCAAGGAAACCACCGGGCCGCGCCTCGTCTATCGCATCGGCATGGGCGTGCGCTCCGCGGATCAGAACTGGAAGCGGCAGCTCAACCGGCTGATTCAGGAAAACCAGCCGGCCATCAACAAGGTCCTGCTCGATTTCGGTGTTCCCCTTCTCGATGAGAACAATCGTCCGATCGGGCCGGAGGCAGCGGCGAAATCGCCATGACCATGCGTTACGCCATCCTTCTCGCGATGGCACTGGTGATGGTCACATCGGCCCGGGCCCAGGACGCCGTGCCCGAGCCCGATGACTATCGCACCGACAATTATCGCGCGCCGGTGCCGGCAACGCTGAAAGGCGCGCAGGTCATTGCAACAAAAGAGGCCGAGGCAATCTGGCGCGACAAGCGCGGCGCTTTCATAGATGTCATGCCGCGTCCGCCGAAGCCGGCCAATTTGCCACCGGAGACAGTCTGGCGCGACAAGCCCCGGCGCAACATTCCGGGCAGCCTGTGGCTGCCCGACACGGGCTATGGCAGGCTTGCCGCCGAAACCGAGACCTATCTGCAGGACGGCCTCGCGCGCGCATCGGCCGGCAACCGTGCCGCGCTTCTGGTGATCTACTGTCAGGCCAATTGCTGGATGTCCTGGAATGCAGCGAAGCGCGCGCTGTCCTATGGCTACAGTAATGTCATCTGGTATTCGGAAGGCACCGATGGCTGGGAGTGGGAGGATCTGCCGCTGGTGGATGCGCAGCCTGAACCGCGGCCGCCGGCGAACTAGAGCGTGGCCTCATTAAGTCGTAGCCGTAACCTGATTGAAGCGAGTTGAACGAAGGCTAGATCATTGGCTTACGGGGTAGAAGCGGATATCAGCCAGCCGACAATCTCCACTGAAACCGTCGAACATGTCCCAAAGCGGACATGAGGATAGTCAAGGACTTGCTGCGCCCGAGGTTTCAATCCATCCTCACGGGCATAGTGTCCACCAGCACTGCCAGAGAGAAATCTTTTGGAGGAAGCGCCATGGGCCGCCGAGGGCTGATCATTGTCTCTGCGATTATAGCGGGCTGCTTTTTCGTCGTTCTTTCTCTGTGTTCCCCCTCGGCAGCCGCCGCGAAGGCGTCGCTCTCTTCGGACTTCTTGCCTCGACGCCCGTTTCTCGGAGTGACCGCCGAACCTGCGCCGGGAAACCACGTCCGGATCGCCAAGATTGCTCCCGGCAGCTCTGCCGCGCGATCCGAACTAACGGTTGGGGACACTCTGCTTGCTCTCAACGGCTCCCCCGTCGAGTCTGTTGCCGCGTTCCTGGCCGGAATGAGATCCTTCAAATCCGGGGATCGCCTCATCTGCCGCGTGCAGCGAGGTCAGAAGGAGATCGATATCGAGGTGACCCTGGGTGATTGGCCTCGGGAGCAGCCAGGAGACATTCAAGTCCTCTACGACGCCGTTGACGCGCCCGGCGCCACATTGCGAAGCCTTGTGACAATACCAAACGGCAATACGCGCAAGCTGCCAGCAATCCTGTTTCTGCAAGGGTTTGACTGCTCTTCGGTCGATTGGCCGCTGCCTGAACCAAATCTCACCCGCGAACTCATTTACCAGCTGACCCGAGCGGGTTTTGTTGTCATGCGGAGCGAAAAGAGTGGAGTCGGCGACAGCACCGGCACGCCGTGTCGCGACGTTGGTTTTCGCGACGAAGTCTCTCTCTTCACGAGCGCATTGCGAAAACTCAAGGCTTACGGTTTCGTGGATAGCGAGAATGTCTTTCTTTTTGGACATAGCGCTGGCGGTTGGGTCGCCCCGCTGGTAGCGGCGGCGGAGCCGGTCAAGGGCATCGTGGTGTATGGCACAGTGGTCCGACCTTACGCGGAGTACTTCGTCGAAAATTGGCGACGCAATCGGCGACTCAGATCGCAACCCGACCTGGCGGACCTCGAGGACGGGCAACGCCTGATCGCCCAGCTTCTCCACTACCTTCTGGTGGAAAAGAGTTCCGTGCGCGAGGCTACCGCCAGGCATCCCGAGCTCACGGCTATCGCGAAGAGGCTGTTTCCCCGGGATGAAGAACACCTCCTTGATCTGAGGTCGTTGCAACACTTTCGCGAGCTAAACGACCAAAATGTCGCGCGAGTCTGGGCGTCGCTGGATATTCCTGTGCTCGCTCTGATCGGGGAATTTGACATCCGGACACTTCCGCTGGACCACGAATATATTGCCGCCATCGTAAACGCCCGTCACCCGGGCAAGGGAACCTGGCAGCTGCTTCCGAGGTTGGACCATGGCTTCGCTTTGCATGAGTCACTGAAGGAAAGCGTTGCTCATGAGTTTGCGGGACCATTCGGCGAGCAGGTTGTGCAGGAAACGTTGAGGTGGATACAAGTTCAATAACTATGATGAACAGCAATGTCCGATGTTGGCCCATCGCGACATACTACGCTGCCGCACGAACTTGGTCGCTATGAGAGCAAAGCGGACGTAGTCACCAGTCACATGACGCCGCCGGGTTTATAGGTACCCGCCCTGGCTCGCGATATTATTCCATCTCCTGCTGGATGGTGCGGCTGAGCGCGAACAGCCGCTGGTCGATCAGCGTCGGCACCTCGCAGACGAAAGTGACGACGCGGCGGCGGTCGTCGAAGATGCGGGCTTCCCATAGCAGCTTGTTGTTGAGTTCATCGATCTTCGCCTGATCGGGCGGCGACGCGTTCTGCAGGGTCTGCAGCGTGACCGTGTCGGCGCGGACGCGATCGGCCGCTTCGCGCTGTTTACGCGTGACGCGTTCGAGACCCGCCAGCACCGTCGCCCGCTGCGCATTCAGACTGTCGAACAGCCCGGCGAAAATCAGTTTTCCTGCCCTGGTCTTGTCCGGCGATTGCGTGAGAAAGTCGGTAACCGCCTTCTGCGCTTCCTCGAGGGGCACACGCCGTGTCGCCAGACGTTCGACAAGCGCGCTGACCTGCGCGTCGTCCTTCCAGGCGCTGGCCACATCGTCGATCGGCGGCCCGGCCCAGACGGCAGCCAGCGAGATTTCCGGCACCTTGGCCTGAACGCACGGCCAGTCGGGATAGCGCGGATCGGCGGCCTGCGCCGCGCCCGACCAGATCAACAGCAGTGCTGTGACGACGCCGATCCGTCCGTTCATGTCTCGCCCCCGGCTGGTGCCCGGCGGGCAAAGCCGCGGCCGGGATCGTAAGCAATGATTGCACCGATCATGAAGACGGCGGTGCAGCCCGCGACAACGGCAAGGGAAACCCAGTTGACCTTGTCATAGAGCGCGAAGCGGATCAGTTCGACCGCATGGGTGAAGGGATTAAACAGGCAGAGATAATAGAGCATCGGGCTGCCCTCCTGCACGCGCCACAAAGGATAGAGCGCGGACGACGCAAAGAACATCGGGAAGATCACGAAGTTCATGACCCCCGCAAAATTCTCCAGTTGCTTGATGCGCGACGAGATCAGCATGCCCAGCGATCCCAGCATCAATCCGGACAGGATCAGTGCCGGCAGAACCGTGAGATAGCCGATGAGCGGCGGAGCGATGTCCCAGAACCACGCGATCAGGAGAAATGCATAGACCTGCAGCAGGGAGACGACCGTCCCAGCCAGCAGTTTGCACACCAGCAGAAACCAGCGCGGCAGCGGGCTGACCAGAAGCGTGCGCATATTCCCCATCTCGCGGTCATAGACCATCGACAGCGATGACTGCATGCCATTGAACAGCTGGATCATCGCGATCAGACCAGGCGCGATATAGACCTCATAGAGAATATAGGTCTCGTAAGGCGGGATGATCGAGATACCCAGCACCTGCCGAAAGCCGGCGGCGAAAATAAACAGCCAGACCAGCGGACGCACCAGCGCGGAGACGAAACGTTCGCGCTGATGCAGGAAGCGCAGCGCCTCCCGCCACAGGATGCCGTTGAGGCAGGTGACATAGTTGCCAAAGCCCAGCTTGCGACGCTCATCCGTGAGAAATGTCGTACTCACGATGACCTCCCGCCCCGGTCGGCTGCCTCGGTGATGCTCCGGAAAGCCATGTCTAAATTCGAAGCGCCCGTTTCGCTGAGGATCTGCGTCACCGAACCGCGTGCGAGCACATGGCCTCCATGCAGCACGACGAGATCGTCACCGGCGGTGATCTCGTCAAACAGATGTGTTGCCCACAGCACGCCGATGCCTTGTTCCGCGACCAGCGTCCGGACATGCGCAAGAATATCGGCACGCGCCTGCACGTCGAGACCAACGGTGGCTTCATCCAGCAACAGCAGCCGCGGCCGGTGCAGCAATGCGCGGGCGATTTCGAGGCGTCGCATCTGTCCGCCGGACAGATCGCGCACGCGGCTGTTGACGCGATCGGCAAGGCCGATGCGCGCGATCACCTCTTCGCCGCGCAGGCGGGCCTCGCGTCGTGCAATGCCCTGCAGCGCGGCATGATAGAGCAGGTTCTGCATCACGGAGAGATCGAGATCGAGCGTACGCGGCTGAAATACGACACCCAGCAACTGCAACGCGTCACCCGGCCTGTCGCTGATGTCGTGGCCGAAGACGCTGATCCGTCCAGCCTGAATGCCGAACAGCCGGGTAATCAATGCAATCAGCGTGCTCTTGCCCGCGCCATTCAGACCAAGCAGCGCCGTGAAACTTGCCGGCGCGACATTGAAGGAGACATCCGACAGCGCTTGCCGACGACCATAACAATGGCTGATGCCTGCGACCGACAGAGCGGGCGTGACGGCCGGCACGTCCATTGGCTCCGGCGCGTCATGCGCGATCTGTTCAGGGCGCGATGTATCGATCGTGGTCATGGCCGTGCCATGGCGACGCCCCAGGGCAATTCGCCAACCTGAATGGTCTTGATGACTTTCTGTGCCGCGACGTCGATGACCGAGACGTCGTTGGAGACGCCATTGGTGACCAGTAGATATTTCTCATCAGGAGTAAACGCCATGTGCCAGACCCGCTGGCCCACCAGCAGATACTTGATCACTTTGTGGGTCGCCGCATCGACGATCGCGATCCGGTTGGCAGGGCCAAGCGCGATGAAAGCGATTTTGGCATCCCGGGTCATGCCGATGCCGACCGGCTGAATGGCTTCGCGCCGCAGACCGGGAATATTGAATTCGATCTTGTCGGTCACGACCTGTTTGGCGGGGTCGATCACGGACACGGTGCCGCCGATCTCCGAGGACACCCACAATTCCGAACCGTCGCGCTTGAATTCGGCAAAGCGCGGGCGCGCGTCGACCAGGACATTGGCCACGATCTCGCGCGTCGCGGTGTCAATGAAATGCGCCATATTGGTGGTTTCCGACGTGTTGATCAGGATCTTGCCGTCAGGGCTGATCGCCATGCCTTCGGGTTCGACACCGACCTGCACGTCGCCAATGCGCACGCGCTTTTCGAGATCGATCACGGTCACCGTGTTGTCGTTCTCGTTGGCGACATAGAGAACCTTGCCGGCGGCATCCTGGGTGAAAAGCTCGGGGTCCGGACCGGATGGCAGCGAATCGACCACCTTCTGGCTGGCGACGTCGATGATCTGGATGGTGTCGTCGTCGCCGACCGCGACAAGGACAGATTTGCCATCGCGCGTCAGTTCGATACCGCGCGGACGCTGACCGACCTTGATGGTCGCGGTGACGGTCCAGCTGTCGGTGTCGATCACCGAGACGGTGTTGCTCTTCTCGTTCGAAATATAAGCGAGAAAGGCCGATGCAGGCGCCGCTGCTGCAAGCCACATCGCCGCTCCACACAGCCAGACACGACACAGCATCTTCGATCTGTTCATCATCATTGCAGCCTGCATTTGCTTTCCGGACGATCTATACCGAGCGTGTCGAGCTCCGAGACCTGATGCAGGAAGCCGTCCTGCGGCGAGACCGAAACCACCATGCGCCCGTCCACCAGCAGGATCGGCTGGCGCAGCTGCAGGTTCCAGTCGCGGATCGTGAGCCGTTGCCCCTTGAAGCCGGCGATGGAGAAATCGGGCGACTTCAGAAAAGCCAGCATGGCCTTGCCATCGCCCGAATTCGTTCGGGACGCGGCTTCGCCGATCATGCGGGTCGCGAGCCAGGCCTGCATGTCGCGCGCTGTCATGCGGCGTGCGTTCAGTTTGGTGAAGCGGTTCTGGATCTGCACGGCGCCCCATTGATCCTGTGCCGCATGCCAACTGGTTGGCACCAGCCCCGCCGATCCCGCGACCGGTCGCGGATCCCAGGTGCGATACGGCAAATAGGAGGCGAAGACTTCGCTCTCGTCCGCGGCGATCAGGACGTCATAGGCCGGTGCCTGTTGCGTGAAGACCGGGATCTGGCGCTGGATCAATGTGACGCCGCTATCGGTGCGCCGCGCGCCGCCAGTGTCCTCGAAGACGCGTTCCTGCACGATCTTTGCGCCGAACCGCGCGGCCGCTCGGCGATAGGCGTCGGCTTCGAGCCGATCACCGTCATGCGAGCCGACCACGAGAAACCAGCGTTTCCACTGCTTCCACACCAGATACTGCGCCAGTGCATCCGCCAGCATCGACCGCGTCGGCGCAATATGGATCACATTGGCACGGCAATCCGCCTCGCGCAGCCGGTCGTCGGCAGCCCCCACATTGAACAGCACGCCGCCGCGGTCACGCACCGCATCGGCCGCCTGCAGCAATGCATCAGGCGGCAGGTCGGCAATGATGAAACTATTGCGGCCAGCGAGCGTGCGCGCGGCTCCGGCGACATCGTCACCGTCCTTTACACGGACCTCGTCCAGTCCGAACTGCTGCTTCAGAAACCTGCCGGTTGTGTTGTTGTCCTCGATGGCGAGCCGCGCGCCGGCAATGCCATCATTCTCGGATGGCAATTCGACCAGCGACAGAGTTGCCTTGATGCCGGCCTGACCGAGATAGCCGATGCTGATCGTCAGCGGTTCGGCCGCGAACGCAGACGACGTCACGGCGCAGAGACTGATCGCGCCGATCAACCACCGTATCATGTTCCCTCCGGCTACTCCTTCCCGGCTTGGCGCCGGTGAAGGGTCTCGTGGCTTGAAACATGAACCAATTATCGTAGCTTGCAACCTCGGATTCTGCCGGCGCGTTGCATTTTAATGATGCGAGGTCCGCGATGAGAGCACTATCGATCACCGTGCTGTTACTGATGATGACGGCGACGGCTCACGCCGCAGCGCCCAAAGTGGCGGTGTTCAATTTCGACTGGCTGGATACGAGCCTCGAAGGCGAGATGAAGGGACGCCGCAGTGACGAGCAGGCAAGACTGCTCCATGCTGCCGACCAGCTTCGCGAGGAGATGAAGCAATCCGGCCGTTTCGAGCTGCTGGATATGTCGTCCCTCAATGTTGCGGCGCAAGGCCGGAACCTGCAGGCATGCGGCGGCTGCGACGTCCAACTCGCACAGCAGATCGGCGCCGACCTCGTCATTACGGGGCTCGTACAGAAGGTCTCGAACCTCATTCTCAATATGAACATCACCCTGCGAAATGTTCACACCGGACGGCTGGTCGCCACCATGAGCGCAGACCTGCGCGGCAACACCGATGAAAGCTGGTCGCGGGCGATGAGCTATCTGGTGCGCAACCGCCTGCTCGCGCCGAATTACGGTGCCCCGCAGCCGCAGTAGTGCGAGCCGAAACTCACTTTTTGAGCCGCGCCGCGTGCCAGCGCAGATGATCGGACATGAAGGTCGAGATGAAATAGTAGCTGTGATCGTAGCCCGGCTGGCGGCGCAGCGTCAGCGCAATGCCTGCCTTTTTGCAGGCGTTCTGCAGCAGTTCAGGCCGCAATTGTTCGGTCAGAAAATTGTCGGCCTCGCCCTGATCGACCAGCAATTCGGGGAATCGCGCCCCGTCCTCGATCAGGGCAACCGCATCGTGTTTTCGCCATGCCGCTTTGTCGTCGCCGAGATAGCCGCCCAGCGCCTTGATCCCCCATGGCACCAGCGACGGCGCCACGATCGGAGCGAAAGCGCTGGCCGCGCGGTAGCGATCGGGATGACGGAGCGCAATGGTCAGCGCACCATGCCCGCCCATGGAATGGCCGAGAATCGACTGACGACTGCTATCGATGGGGAATTGGTCGGCCACGAGCTGCGGCAGCTCCTCGGTCACATAACTCCACATGCGATAGTTGCGCGCATAGGGCTGCTGGGTGGCATCGACATAGAAGCCGGCACCCAGGCCGAAGTCATAGGCATTGTTGGCGTCACCGGGAACATCGGCACCGCGCGGGCTGGTGTCTGGTGCAATGAAGATCAGCCCCAGTTCGGCGCATGCGGCGCGAAACTCGCCTTTTTCCGTGACATTAGCATGGGTGCAGGTGAGGCCCGAGAGATACCAGACCACAGGCAGCCTGGCGCCGTCCTGATGCGGCGGCACATAGACCGAGAATGTCATGTCAGTTCCGGTCGCACGACTGGCGTGTTTGTAGACACCCTGTGTGCCGCCATATGATCGATTAAGTGAAACTGTCTGCATGGTCATGACTCTACAGGTTGGATGCGGCAGCGATGCGACACCGCCGAGACGGGTGATGTCTGGTCAGGGACGCCCGGTCAGGCGATGCCGCGCTCGATGGCGAAGCGCACGAGTTCGACCGAGCTGCGGACTCCGAGCTTTTGCCGCATGAGTGACGATGTATTGGCCACCGTCTTGTAGGAGGCGTGAACCATCCACGCAATCTCGGCGAGGCTCTTGCCGGCACCGAGCAGTCGCAGGATCTCCATCTCGCGCGAGTTCAGCTTCGACAGCGGACTTTGCGTCAGCGCAGGCCCGGCAAAAGCAAGGCTTCGCGCCATCGCCGGCGGGAGATACACGCCGCCGCGCGCAACCTCATAGACGGCCTCCAGCAGATCGTGCGGGTCGCCGGTCTTGGAGACATAGCCCTTGGCGCCACTCTCGATCGCGCGGGCTGCAAAGATCGGATCATCATTCATGCTGAACATGATGATGCGCATCGTGTCGTCGCGCAGCAGGATGCGCCGCGCCAGTTCATATCCGGAAACTGTCGGCAGATTGATATCGATGATGCAGATATCGGGGTCTCCGGTCAGGAAAACCTGCTCGCCACTGGCCGCATCGGACGCTTCCAGCAGTTCGATCTCCGGATCGTCCGCGAACACCGCGCGGCAGCCCGATGTGACGATGGGGTGATCATCGACGATCAGGACGCGCATGGGTCAACCCCGTAAACTCTGTCAGCAGGTCCAGGCCTGCTCCTCGATTGCTGCGCTGCATCAGCGGTACAGCAATCATACGCCTTCGGAGTGACATGATTGACAATCGAAGGTCGCCTCGATCCGATATGATCGCCGTCGAATTTCGCTGTCAAGTTCATAGTCGCGGCATGCAGGCGAGATGCGAGTGAAAGCATGGTCATGTGGCAGAATCTTTCGCTGCGCGCGCGGATCAATCTTCTGGTGGCGCTCGTGCTCGCTCTTGGCCTGGTCGCCAATGTCGTGCGGCTCGCGCTGGAAGCTGGCCCGCGCGTGCAGGCCGAGGACCAGAGCGTCATCCGGCTGACACGTGAAGTCATCGAAAGTATCGGAACCAGTCTGAACGAAGCGCCGGATCCAAATGCGCGGCTTGATAAAATTGTCGCCGATCTGAATCGATTGCGACATGTCAGCATTGTCAGGCAAGGCGATGGAAACATGCCGTCCCCGAAGAGTGACGGGCATGACCGGAGCGACGGTGCAGGTTCTCCGCCATCGTGGTTCGTGTCCTTGATCCATCCCGAACGGATATCGGAGTCAGTGTCGGTGATGGTTGGCGACAAACAGCAGACGCTGCTGATCACGTCCCATCCCGATGACGAGATGCGGGAGATATGGGACGGCATCATCACCCAGCTCGCAGTCAGCCTGATCGTTGCAATGGTACTGTTCGTCGTCACGAGTCTGGTGGTCAGGCGGGCGCTGGCGCCGCTCGACGCATTGTCGCAGGCCATGGTCGATATCGAAGCGGGAAACTATCAGGCGCGCGTCACTCCCGCGGGCGCACCGGAACTCGCTGCACTCTGCATCCGGCTCAATCATCTCGCTGCCACATTGGGCGATGTGCTGGAAGACCGGCGGCGTCTGGCCCAACGGGCCGTCTCGCTGCAGGACATAGAGCGCAAGGATATCGCACGCGAACTGCATGATGAGTTCGGGCCATATCTCTTTGCCCTGCGCGCCCATGCAGGCGCAGTCATGCGTCTCGCCGATCACGATCCATCGGGCACAGGCGCCTTGTCGCGGCATGGCACTGCCATTCTGGCGCAGGTCGATGTCTTGCAGCAGTTCAATCGCCGCATTCTCGAGCGGTTGCGGCCGGTCGGGCTGACGGATCTCGGCCTGTCCGGTGCTATCGCGGTCTTGCTGCGTCTCTGGCGCGAATCCCATCCGGAAGTCGTGATCGAGAGCCGGGTATCGCCAGCGCTTGCTCCCCTTGGCGAAGTCGCCGAACTGACCGCCTATCGTGTGGTTCAGGAGGCACTCACCAATGTGTTCCGCCACGCGCACGCCTCTGCCGTGAGCGTGGTCATCGAACCGGTGACGGGAACGGCGGCGACGCCTGAGCGTGACAACGTACTGGTCCGCGTGCGCGACAATGGCCTCGGCCTCGATCCCGATCACAATGGCGGCTTTGGCCTCATTGGCATGAGAGAGCGGGTCTGGGCCCTCGGCGGGACGCTCATAGTCAGATCTGATGTGGACGGCGTGACTGTCGAAGCTATCATTCCCGTGACTGATTCACTGCCAAATGCGCCTGTGACGCGAGATCGGGAATTTGTCCCGACTTTATCGGGAAAATAACTGAACCGGATTTCGACACTTTGCAGATAGCGCAGTCCTCCTCACTCGCTAGTATCACGCTACCGGACGGTGCCATCAGAGCGCCGACGCGGAATGGGAATGGGGTGGAACAGATGCGCGTAAGAGTGCTGGTCGTTGCTTCGCTGTCGACGGGTCTTCTACCGGTTTCCGAAACGGTTTTTGCGCAAAGTCCTCCTGGAGAACCGCAAGTGCTGCCGCCGGTGGTGGTGTCCGCCCCTGCCGTCGCCAGCAAACGCGCCCCCCGGCGTCAGACGACCCAGCGGGTCACCACCGAGCGGCCCCGTACGGTCTACGTCTATCCGACCACGCCGACATCGCGGTCCGGCATCGACGTCGACAAGGTCACGGCAAGTATCAATTATGTCGATGCCCGCGCGATCGAACGCGCCAATTCCCTGAACGTCACGGATGCGCTGCAGCAGCAAGTGCCAGGCATTCTGATCAACGAAGTCGCGGGCAATCCCTTCCAGCCCGATCTGCAATTTCGCGGTTTCGTGGCCTCGCCGGTGGCTGGTACGCCGCAGGGGCTCGCGGTGTATCAGAATGGCGTGCGCATCAACGAAGCCTTCGGCGACACCGTCAATTGGGACCTGATCCCGACCGCGGCGATCCGCTCTGTCAGCGTGGTCACCAACAATCCTGCCTTCGGCCTCAACGCGCTCGGCGGCGCGGTCAACATCCAGATGAAGGACGGCTTCAACTATCAGGGAGCCGAGCTCAGCACGATGGGCGGCTCGTTCGGCCGCATCCAGGGCTCGGCGCAATGGGGCAAGCAGGTCGAGGGATTCGCCGTCTATGGCGCGCTCGAAGGCCTGCATGAAAAGGGCTTCCGCAACTTCGCGACATCGGACGTCCGACGCTTTTACGGCGATGTCGGCTATCGCAGCGACAGCAGCGAGCTTCACCTCAATATGGGCGTCGCCAACAACAAGTTTGGGGCGTCGGCGACCGTTCCCGTCGAACTGCTGCAGCAGAATTACGGCGCGACCTATACGACGCCGCAGACCGCGAACAACCGCGTCGGCTATCTCAATTTCACTGGAAAGGTCGAGGCGACGCCGACCTGGACGGTGGAGGCGGCGGCGCATCTTCGCTTCTTCCGGAACAAGACCCAGGATGGCAATCCGACCGGCACCCAGCCCTGTGAAGATCCGACCCTCTTGTGTTTCGGCGATGACGACACGCCGGCCAACGGCCTCAACGGCGCGCAAATTGCCAATCCCTTCGCGCCCGGCGCGGTTCTTGGCGAGAATGATCGCACCTCGACGCGTTCGACCACGGTGGGCGGCTCCCTGCAGGCCACCAATACCGATCAGCTCTTCGGCCATGACAACCGCTTTGTCGTCGGCGCCAGCTATTCGTCCAGCGTCAGCCAGTTCACGGCCAGCGCCGAACTCGGCACGATCGGCCCGGATTACGTCGTCACCGGCAGCGGGATTTCCCTCGGTCAGTCCGGCGACCCGATCGCGATCGGCCCGGTGTCGTTGCGCACCACCAATCGCTATGGCGGCATTTACGCGCTCGACACGTTCGATGTGACCAATGCCTTTTCGATCACCGGCGGCGGTCGCTTCAACACGGCGCAGATCGTGCTCGAGGATCAGATCGGCACCGCGCTCAACGGTGACCACACTTTCAATCGTTTCAATCCGATCATCGGTGGCACCTACAAGATCACGCCTGAGCTGACCGCCTATGCCGGCTATTCGGAAGCCAACCGCGCGCCGACCCCGCTCGAACTCGGCTGCGCCGATCCCGCCAATCCCTGCATCGTCGGCGCCTTCCTGATCTCCGATCCGCCGCTCAAGCAGGTGGTTTCGCATACGATCGAAGCCGGTCTGCGTGGCACCAAGGAGCTGAATGCCGGCACGCTGGGCTGGAAGCTCGGCGCGTTCCGCGCCACCAACAACGACGACATTCTCGCGATCCCGAGCCCGGTGCTGCAAGGCTACGGCTATTTCCAGAATGTTGGCTCGACGCGCCGGCAGGGCATCGAAGCGGAAGTCACGCTGCGCGCGCCGACCCTGCAGCTCTATGCCAGCTATGCCTTCGTCGATGCGCGTTTCCTTGATGCGCTCGCCATCGGATCGAACAGCCCGTTCAAGGATGACGACGGCAACGTCCAGATCCTGCCCGGCAACCAGATCCCGGCGATCCCGCGTCATCGCGTCAAGGCCGGGTTCGACTATGCGGTGACTGACGCTTTCAAGGTCGGGGCCGATGCGCTGTTCGTCAGCAGCCAGTATTTCGTCGGTGACGATTCCAACCAGGCGCCGAAACTCGAAGCCTATACCGTGTTCAATGCCCATGCGTCGTATCAGATCGACAAGTCCGTGCAGGTCTTCGCCCGCGTCGACAACATTCTCGACCGACGCTATTCGACCTACGGGACTTTCTTCGAGACCGACTCGGTGCCGAATTTTGCCAATGGCGGCGCTCAGTTCACAGACGCACGTTCGGTCAGCCCGGCGCGGCCGCGTGCTTTCTATGCGGGTGTGAAAGTCAGGTTCTGACGGATGCGGGCGATCAGGCCCGCGTCCAGTAGCGATAGCCGAGCCAGCCGATCAGAAGTGCGCTCGCGAGCCACAGTATGATGATGGCGATCATGCCCGACCTGCTGGTCGGGCGTTCTGCAGCTTCCCGCGCCTTGATCCGGTACTCGGCCATCACCTCGCTTGGGACCAGCGCCACCACGAGCCAGATACCCAGCGGCACGATGATCAGGTCGTCGAGATAGCCAAGGACCGGCACGAAGTCCGGAATGAGATCGATTGGCGACAGCGCATAGGCGGCGACAGCGATCGCGAGAACTTTCGCAAACCATGGCACCCGCGGATCGCGCGCGGCGAGATAGACGGCATGCGTGTCCGTCTTGATCTGTCGTGCCCAGCTTTTGATCCGCGTCAGCATGAATGCCTCGTATCGACAATATGTCACGTGATCCGGCACACGCCCCGCCCAATCGCCATCACATCATTTCGCGTTTCAACAGTTCATCCAGCCAGTCGGCGAAGACCTGAAGCCTCCGGGAGAGATGCTGACGGTGCGGATAGAGCAGTGCCATCGGCATCGGCGCGGCGCGATGATGGGGCATCACCTCGATGAGTTCGCCCGCATCGAGATGGCGCTTCACATCGTAGGCCGGGATCTGGATCAGGCCGAGGCTGGCAAGGCAGCAGGCGATATAAGCTTCGGCGCTATTGACGGTAACCCGGCTGCGCATGGGAATTGTGCGTATCTCATCGCGTTCGATCCATTCCCATTCCTCGACACGACCTGTCGACGGCGAAGCATAGTTGACGGCGAGATGTACGCCCAGATCGTCTGGGGTACCAGGCGTGCCATGCGCAACGAGATAGCCGGGACTGGCGACGTTGATCAGCGCGAGGTCGCCGATCTTGCGGGCAATCAAACCCGAGTCGCCAAGCGCACCGACACGCAGCACGCAGTCGACGCTCTCCTCGATCAGGTTGACCGCCCGATCGGTGACCCGCAGATCGATATCGAGTTGAGGGTGCCGGGCGAGAAACTCCGGCAAAGCGGGCACGATGATCAACCGGCCGATCCGGCCCGGCACGTCGATACGGAGCCTCCCGCTGAGCCCGACCGAGGTTTGCCGGAAGAGGCCCTCCGTCTCCTCGACATCGGCGATCAGCCGCAGGCAACGCTCATAAAAGGCCGCGCCATCCTGAGTCGGCGAGACCTGTCGGGTCGTGCGATGCAGAAGGCGGGCGCCAACCCTTGCTTCGAGGTCGATCACGGCGGCCGATACCGACGAGCGCGGAAGCCCAAGCGTATCGGCCGCACGGGTAAAGCTTGCGCATTCGACGACACGGACGAAGGTGCGGAAGAGATCGATACGGTCCAACGGTGCAAACTCTATCGATTGTTCGCCATATCTAACAAGTGATGTCAGAATAACCGGCTTTATCGAGATATTCTAGACGATAGCCTCCGCATCGCAAAGCAGCCGTATGGAGCGGCTTCGCGATAGGAGGCTGACGCCATGACCGACCACAGCATCAAAGGGAAAACCGCTCTCATCGCCGGCGGCGCGAAAAACCTTGGCGGGCTCCTGGCTCGCGACCTCGCGGAACAAGGCGCACGGGCGGTGGCGGTCCACTACAACACGAGCGCAACCAAGGCAGCAGCAAACGAGACGGTCGCTGCGATCGAGGCCGCCGGCGGGAAAGGCTTTGCCTTCCAGGCCGATCTGACCACGGCAGGCGCGGTCGAGAGGCTGTTCGCCGAGGTCAAGGCGGCGACAGGTGGTATCGATATCGCCATCAATACGGTTGGCAAGGTGTTGAAGAAGCCGATGATTGAGATCAACGAGGCCGAGTATGACGAGATGAGCGCCGTCAACTCAAAGTCCGCTTTCTTCTTCCTCAAGGAGGCCGGCAAGCATGTCAGCGACAACGGCAAGATTTGCACGCTCGTCACCTCGTTGCTCGGCGCCTACACGCCGTTCTATGCGGCCTATGCCGGCACCAAGGCCCCGGTCGAGCACTTCACCCGCGCGGCCTCCAAGGAGTTCGGCGAACGCGGCATCTCAGTGACGGCGATCGGTCCCGGCCCGATGGACACACCCTTCTTCTATCCGGCCGAAGGTGCGGATGCGGTCGCCTATCACAAGACCGCAGCAGCGCTGTCGACCTTCTCCAGGACCGGGCTGACCGACATCGAAGATGTCGTCCCGTTCATTCGCTTCCTTGTCTCGGAGGGCTGGTGGATGACCGGCCAGACCATCCTCGTCAACGGCGGCTACACGACGAAATGATCCATGAGGCGGCCGGACCGAAGCCGGCCGCCTGCAACACCCCTGCTACGCGCCCGGAGGAAAGTGAGTCCGGCAGTGCTGCGCGACATCGATGCAGCGGCGGAACCATACACCCTCATGCGCTCATGTGTTCGAGGGCGCATGGCGCGATTGAGCGGATCGCGCTGTAAATTGGCGCCAACGCGCGCCGAACGCAGGACGAACCGGTCGATTGTCCGGCAGAGCCGGCGGGCGGCGCTTCGCCTCCCACCGGGAAACACCCGTTTCAACACTGTTGCCGGAGTCTGAAACAGGAGAATTCCCTGTAAAATTCCCCGCTTGCAAGGAATTGGCACGAGGACAGGAGCGAACAGCGCTCTCGCCCCAGCCACAGCCCGCCCCGGATGCGCCCTTTGGCGTGTTGAGGGGCCGCCCGTTTCGTGGGAAGACGGCGGAAAGCTGAAAGAATTTCCGGGAGCAAGATGCCATGACCTACCGAGCACCGATCAACGACATGCTGCTGGCCCTGAATCACGGCGCCGGCCTGCAGGCGGCCCTGAAAGCCGGGCATTATGGCGATTTCGACGCCGATATGACCGCTGCCGTGCTCGAAGAGGCCGGCCGCTTTGCCAGCGACGTTCTGGCGCCGCTCAATACCGTGGGCGACAAGAACGGCATCAAGCTTGCCGACAACAAGGTCACCACCGCTCCCGGCTGGCCCGATGCCTATCAGCGCTGGACCGCCGCCGGCTGGAACGGCGTCTCCGGTCCCGAGGCCTTCGGCGGCCAGGGCCTGCCGCTGGCCGTCAATGCCGCCTGCACCGAGATCTGGAGCGCGTCGAACATCGCCTTCGGCCTTTGCCCGCTGCTGACGCTGTCGGCCATCGAGGCGCTCGACGCCCATGGCAGCGACGAACTGAAAAAGATCTATCTGGAAAAGCTGGTCACCGGCGAATGGACCGGCACCATGCAGCTCACCGAGCCGCAGGCCGGCTCCGATGTGGGCGCGCTGCGCTCGCGCGCCGAGCGCCAGGCCGACGGCAGCTATCGCATCTCCGGCACCAAGATCTTCATCACCTATGGCGATCACGACATGACCGACAACATCGTGCATTTCGTGCTTGCGCGATTGCCCGATGCGCCCGCCGGCACCAAGGGTATCTCGCTGTTCCTGATTCCGAAATTCCTGGTCAATGCCGACGGATCGCTCGGTGAGCGCAACGACATCCATGCATCGGGCGTCGAGCACAAGCTCGGCATGCATGCCTCCCCCACCTGCACCATGACCATGGGCGACAAGGGCGGCGCAGTCGGCTACCTCATCGGCGAGGAAAATCGCGGCATGCTGTGCATGTTCACGATGATGAACCAGGCCCGGCTCGGCGTCGGCCTCGAAGGCGTCGGCATTGCCGACCGCGCCTATCAGCAGGCGCTGGCCTTCGCGCAGGAGCGTAAACAAGGCCGCAGCATCGGCAGCAAGACCGCCGGCATGGATCCGATCATCGTGCATCCCGACGTCAAGCGCATGCTGATGCAGATGCGCTCGCTCACCGCCGCGGCGCGCACCATCTGCTACGCCACCGCCGTGGCGCTCGACGTCGCCGCGCGCTCGCCCGATGCCAAGGTGCGCACCGAAGCCGCCGCGCGCGGCGCCCTGCTGACGCCGATCGCCAAGGCCTTCTCGACGGATATCGGCAATGAAGTAACCTCGCTCGGCGTGCAGATCCATGGCGGTATGGGCTTCATCGAGGAAACCGGCGCCGCGCAGCATTATCGCGATGCGCGCATCACCGCGATCTATGAAGGCACCAACGGTATCCAGTCGATCGATCTCGTCACGCGAAAACTCGCGGCGTCAGGCGGCGAATCCGTCTGGGCGCTGCTCGATGAACTCAGCGGCATCGTGTCGCGCGTCGAGGCCTCCAACGATCCCGGTTTCGGCACCACCGGCGCAAAACTCCGCGACGCGCTCGGCTCGCTGGAGCGTTCGAGCAAGTGGCTGCTGGAGAAGCTGGCCTCGGCGCCGAACGACGCACTCTCCGGCGCCACGCCCTATCTGCGGCTGTTCGGCTCGGCGCTCGGCGGCTGCATGCTGGCCAACGAGGCGCTTGCAGCGCGCGACATCGACGGCGGCAGCGATGCGACGCGTTATGTCACGCTGGCGCGGTTCTTCGCCGAGAATGTTGCGGTGCAGGCGGGCTCGCTTGAACGCACCGTGATGGACTCCAGTGAATCCGTGATGTCGGCCGATGCCGTTTTGCTGGCATAAACCGTCGCCCACCATATCGGCCGCAGCGGATTGATGTAATATCCGGCAGGGGAAACGCGCCAGCCGTGCTTTTGCGGGGTGCTGCAGGGAAAAGACATGACTGAACATCTCATCGTGACCGACGAAGACGCCACGCGCGTGATCACGCTGCGCCGGCCGGAAAAGAAAAACGCGATCACGCAGGACATGTATCGCGCCATGTCGGACGCGATCGACACCGCGCAGAACAATCCGGCGATCCGCTGCATGATCATCACCGGCGGTTCCGGCGCCTTCACCGCCGGCAACGACCTCGAGGATTTCCTCAAGGACAGCGCCGCAAAGGCTGAAGCGCCCAGGGCATCGAACGCCGTCAAATTTCTGTATTCGTTAGCGCAGAACACCAAGCCGCTCATCGCCGCGGTGGACGGCGTCGCCATCGGAATCGGCACCACCATGCTGTTTCACTGCGACTATGTGCTGGCCTCGACCACGGCGAGTTTCAGAACGCCCTTCATCCATCTAGGCCTCGTGCCGGAAGGTGCATCCAGCCTGCTGTTTCCGCGCACCATGGGCCATCAGCGCGCCTTCGCGGCGCTGGTGATGGGCCGCGCCATGGATGCGGAGGACGGCAAGGCTGCCGGCTTCGTCAATGAAATCGTTGCGCCCGGCCATACCGAAGTCGAGGCGCGCAAGGTGGCGCGCGAGATTTGCGCCCTGCCCGCCGAAGCCGTGGCCATCTCGCGCAAGCTGCTGAAGCTGCCGCCCGAGGACCTTACCCGCCGCATCGATCAGGAAAGCCATCTGTTCGGCGAACGCATGAAGTCGCAGGAGGCGATTGCGGCGTTCAAGGCGTTCTTCGCGCGCAAGAAGGGGTGATCTAACCTCTCCCCGTCCTTTACGGGGAGAGGTCGCCGCGTCTTAGCGGCGGGTGAGGGGCATGGCACCGTCGTCAACGCAATCGTGACGCCTCGTGTCGCTTTCGCGTCAAACGACGGCGTCACTAATAGCTATCCATCGCAACCAAAGCTGCGAATATCCGACCTGAGAGACCTTCCGCTTTGCTGACATCGTGCCCCGCCCCTCACCCGACCGGCTTCGCTGCGCTTCGCCGGTCGACCTCTCCCCGTAAAGGACGGGGAGAGGTTAAGACTGCGCGCATCGCATCTCTCGCTCTCCTGATCTCACTTGCGTGTGGCGCAACCGCCCACGCCCAGACCTCACCCTCCCCCGTCGACGTCACCGTCCTTGCCATCAACGACTTCCACGGCAATCTGCGCCCTGCCCCCGGCGGCATCAGCATCGACGATCCCGCCGACAGGACGAAGAAGATCACCGTCCCCGCCGGCGGCGCCGAACATATGGCGACGCTGGTGAAGCAGCTCCGCGCCGGCAAGACGAACAGCGTGTTCGTGGCTACAGGCGACCTGATCGGCGCCAGCCCGTTTCTCTCCGCGCTGTTTCACGACGAGCCGACCATCGAGGCGCTGTCGATGATGGGCCTTGAGATCGCCTCGGTCGGCAATCACGAATTCGACGAAGGTCGCGAGGAGCTGCTGCGCATGCAGAACGGCGGCTGCCATCCCGTCGATGGCTGCCAGGGCCCGCATCCCTTTGCCGGCGCGACGTTCAATTATCTCGCCGCCTCGACCATCGACACCAAGACCGGCCAGCCGCTACTGCCGCCCTATCAGATCAAGACATTCGACGGCATTCCCGTCGCCTTCATCGGCCTGACGTTGAAAGGTACGCCGGGTCTCGTCGCGCCGCCGGGCATTGCCGGTCTGGAATTCCGGGACGAGGCAGACACCGTCAACGCGCTGGTGCCCGAACTGAAGGCCAAAGGTGTCGAGGCCATCGTGGTGCTGATCCATGAAGGCGGCTTCCCCACCGGCGACTATAACGAATGTCCGGGCATCTCCGGACCGATCGTCGACATCGTCAAAAAATTCGACAGAGCCGTCGACGTCGTGGTCAGCGGCCACACCCACCGCGCCTATACCTGCCAGATCGACGGGCGCCTCGTCACGTCGGGTGACAAATACGGCACGCTGGTCACCACCATCGACCTCAAGCTCGATCGCACGACGCGCGACGTCATCAGCGCGAAAGCCGACAACGTTATCGTGCGCACCGCGACCTATCCCGCCGATCCCGCCCAGACGGCCTTGCTTGCCGCCTATGACAAGGTGGCCGCGCCGATCGCCAGCCGCCCTGCGGGATCGATCACCGCAACACTGTCGCGCATGCCCGATATGACGACCGGCGAAAGCCCGCTGGGCAATATCATCGCCAATGCGCATCTCGCGGCGACATCTGCGAGCGCTCTCGGCGGCGCCGTGATCGCTTTCACCAATCCCGGCGGCATCCGTGCTGATATCGTGAAATCGTCGGACGGCACCGTCACCTATGGCGACGTCTTCGCGGCGCAGCCGTTCCGCAACCAGCTTGTGACGCTGACGCTCACAGGTGCGCAGATCAAGGCGATGCTCGAGCAGCAATGGAACACACCGAGCCGGCCGCGCATCCTGCAGGTGTCGAAGGGCTTCAGCTACGCCTGGGACAGCACTGCAGCAGCAGGCCAGCGCGTTCCACCCGGGCGCATGATGCTGGACGGCAAGGTGATTGATCTCGCGGCCAACTATCGCGTCACCGTAAACGGCTTTCTCGCCGTCGGCGGCGATGGCTTCACGGTGCTGAAGGAAGGCAAGGAGCCGCTGGTCGGCGTCTACGACGTCGACGCGCTGAACGCTTACATGAAAGCCAACAGCCCAGTGTCGCCGATGCCGCTGGGGCGAATTGCGCGGGTGGATTAGGGGAACGACAATGTGGGCCGCGCTGACCTCTCCACGTCGTCCCCGCCTAGCACGCCGAAGGCGTGCGCGGGGCGGGGACCCATAACCACGGTCAGCGTAATTGAAGCGGCAGAGTTACTCTCCGGCGTGTATGGGTCCCCGCCTGCGCGGGGACGACAGTTGAGAATGCCTCAAACATTTTTTCCTATCCACCATTGACAATATACCCTTAAGGATTATTATCCCCTCCGTCCTGCCCCACCGAGAGGGGCGATCGCGATCGTCACGTTCGCGGGGCAGGGTGCGGTGGACGCCGGAGATGCGGCGTTACGCGGTTCATGGGTGACGTCTGTCTTCGGGCAGGACGGATCTGCGCCAGCACTGCCACTGGCAAGGACACGGCCGGTCTTGAGATCGAAACAGCCCTGGACAGTGTGACCGACGACCAAATCGAAACGCGTCCGGCTTACTCGCTTGAGGCACCCTGTCCCTCCGCCCTGGGACACTAATTTTGGTGATCGGATCGTTCGCCATGGCAACGCGCAAGCAGGCTGAAAAAACACCGCAGGCGGAACGTCGGGCACTTGCTCGGCGCCTCCGAAAGTCCTGATGCACTCTACATTGCGGAAGACCGCATTCGCATCAGGCACCAAGGGTGCAACGGGCACCCGGCGTTCCGCACGCCCTCTCGCAAGGGGGCGGGAATGCGCAACACGACGGCGCCCCCGCGCCGCAAATAATGGGGGGGCGATGACGCATATCTGGAGGACAGTGGCTGTTTGACAGTTTGATCTAAACTAACGTGACGCGCGCACGCTGAAATTAAACGCCGTCATGCCCGGCGCATGCCGGGTATCCACGTCTTGGCCGCGGCGAAAGACGTGGATGGCCGGGACAAGCCCGGCCATGACGACTGATGGAGTTGAGTGCAGGATGGGGTGAGCGCAGGCGACCTTCCCCTTCTACGCCACGTTCCTCCGGTCGATCTCGCCATAGATATCGAACGGCTCCGGCCTGCCTACCGCATAGCCCTGCGCGTAATCGACACCGATCTCGCCAAGCGTTGCGATAATCTCGTCGCTCTCCACGAATTCGGCCACTGTGCGCTTGCCCATCATCTTGCCGATATGGCTGATCATCTCGACCATGGCACGGTCGATCGGATCGGTGAGCATGTCCTTGACGAAGGAGCCATCGATCTTGAGATAGTCCACGGGCAGGTGCTTGAGATAGGCGAAAGACGACATGCCGCTACCGAAATCGTCCAGCGAGAACCGGCAACCGATCTCCTGCAGCGCCTGAATGAAATTGTTGGCGGCGGCGAGATTGGCGATGGCGCTGGTCTCGGTGATCTCGAAACAGATGATGGTCGGCGGTATCCGATAGATCCGGAATTGCTCACGGACATAGTCCAGAAAACTATCATCCTTGAATGTCGCACCAGACAGGTTGATGGCGCAGGTCGAGACCGGAGTGGCACATTCGGTCAATCGCGCGGCGAGAATGGCAAAGGCATTCCTGACCACCCAGCGATCGATCAGCGTCATCAACCCATAGCGTTCGGCCGCGGGAATGAAATGGCCGGGCGCCACCAGTTGCCCGGCCTCGTCGCGCAGCCGCAACAGCAGTTCGACATGGAGGCTGCCATCGTCGCGTTCGCCGAGCGGAATGATCTTCTGGGCATAGAGACGGAAGCGATCCTGTTCGAGCGCCTCGTGAATGCGCTGGACCCAGGTCATCTCGCCGAACCGCTGCAGCAATTCGGAATCGCTGGCCTGATGCAGCTGAACGCGATTGCGGCCTTTCTCCTTGGCCATGTAGCAGGCCACATCGGCTGCGCGCAGGGCTTCCTCCAGCGTCACCTCGGGCTGCGCGATACAGACAAGGCCGATACTGACGGTGATATTGAAGCTGCGCCCGTTCCAGACGAAGTTCAACTCTTCGATCGTCTGTCGCAATCGTTCGGCGGTCGCAGCCGCGCGATCCGGCTCGCAGCGTTCCAGCAGCACGGCGAATTCATCGCCGCCAAGACGCGCAAGCAGATCGTCCGTACGCAAGTACTTCAGCAGCATGCCGGAGACCTGCCGCAGCAAATGATCGCCGGCGGCATGGCCACAGGTGTCGTTGACGATCTTGAACTGATCGAGATCAAGGAACATCAGCGCATGTGGCCGCGAGTCGATATCGATACGGGGCAGCGCTTCCTCGATGCGACGTTCGAATTCACGGCGGTTGGCCAATCCCGTGAGCGCATCATGCGACGCCTGATGGGCGAGACGGGAGATATATTCCTGCTCCTGCGTCATGTCGCGCAGGACGAGGACGGCTCCGTCCAGCTCGGACTCGCGCCGTAGCGGCGTTGCCACCAGCGACACGGCGACCGCACTCGCATCGTCGCGGATCAGCAATTGCGGATGCATGCCGACATTGACCGTTTCGCCAGCCATGACCTTCGAGATCAGCGCTTCGCCATCGCTGCCGCTTTCGCGGTCGACCAGGCGAAACAGCGATGCGAGCTGCTGGCCCTGCGCGTCGCAGGCGGGCCTTGCAACCAGACGTTCGGCGGTCGGGTTCATATACTCCACACAGCCGCTGGCATCGGTGCTGATGACGGCCTCGCCGATCGAGGACAGCGTGATCTGCGCGCGCTCCTTCTCGCTCTTCAGAGCCGTCTCGAAACGCTGGCGCTGGATCAGGAGATTGCGGGTGCGCCAGATGCCAAGCAGGATCAACAACGCCGCGGTCAGCACATTGGCAATGAGCAGAATGCTTTGAATGGCGCGCGAACCGATGCCAAGATGCTGTGAAAATGCGACGGCAAGCGGCGTTGTCTGTTCATTGATCTGATCGATCTGCGCCTTCAGGGTCGCGAGTCGCGTCGAGCCGATCTTGCCTTCGCTGACGCTTGCATGGATGGCGTCGGCCGTCTCCACCAATTGCCGGATCACGGGATCGGTCGCGCGCCAGCTCTCGATGGCGCGGGCGAGATAGACGACCTCGCTGAAATTGCGAAACAGCGAGATCATGCCGGGGATGTCGGCGGCATCGTTGCCGCCTTGCAGGAATCCGTCATGGGCGGCCTGCAGATCCGGCACCGGCTGTTCGAGCGCGCGACGCGCGATGAGATCCCCGAGCGGCACGGCAATGCTCGCCTGATAACGCTGATAGTATTTGTCGTCCCCCGTCTCGGCATAGAGGCTGAGCGAATGCACCGCCTCCATCTGCCCCTTCGACCACAGGCTCTCGCCGGTGACATAGGCACGAACAGACGACAGGATATTGATGCTGGTGCCAGCGAGAAACGCCTGCAGCAAGACGATAGCGACGAACGGCCAGACCGAACGCAGGAGATGGGGCACGCCCCTTGGATGTCTCATCTCGCTCATCGCTCACGAACCCGGCACAGACGCGAGCGCAACCGCGGAGTTCGAACCATCTTGATACGCGAACCGCCTCCGCAGAATGCCGCTTCCCATATTGATAGCAGCCGCCGCTTAATGCCCGTTTCAATTCCGCACGGTCATGAAGTATCGATGAAACGCTGTGAATCGGCCGTGAAGAAAGCGATCGGCGAATTTGATTGGTAGCTTCTTCCGCGGCGGTTGACGCGATCCCAACGACCTTCAGCGCCGGGATGCTTCCGCCAGACGCAGCAATGCCCGAGTTTCGCAGGCGTCCCCCTATCGGAACCCGACCCGACCAGCTAGGTTATCGTCCCATCATACCAGCGCCCCCGTGCTTGCGGATCATTTGCATGACGACACTTCTTCTGAGCCATCCGGCATCGCTCGATCACCTCACACCGCCCGGCCATCCCGAGCGTCCCGACCGTATGCGCGCGGTGGCGCAGGCGCTCAGCGAAGACCGCTTCAATGCGCTGGTACGAGGTGACGCGCCGGAAGGCGATCTCAACGTGGTCAGTCTGTGCCACGACAATCATTACATCGACGAATTGCGTCATGTCGCCCCGAGCAGCGGGCTCGTCTATCTCGACGGCGACACGTCGATGTCCCCCGGCACCTGGGAAGCCGTGATGCGGGGTGTCGGCGGCGCCGTGGCTGCGACCGACGCGGTCATGAAAGGCGAGCACACCAATGCCTTCGTCGCGACCCGCCCGCCCGGCCATCACGCCGAGCACAACAAGCCGATGGGCTTCTGCTTCTTCGATCAGGCCGCGATTGCAGCGCGGTATGCGCAGCGCACCTACGGCATTGCCCGCGCGGCCATCGTGGATTTCGACGTCCATCATGGCAATGGCACGCAGGACATTTTCTGGGCCGACCCCACGGTGATGTATTGCTCGACACATCAGATGCCGTTGTTCCCCGGTACCGGTGCATCCCAGGAGCGCGGCGAGCACGACACCGTCGTCAATGCACCGCTGCATGATGGCGACGGCAGTGTGAAATTCCGCTCCGCCTTCGACAATCTCATCCTGCCGCAACTGCAGAAATTCGCACCGGAACTGCTGATCATCTCCGCCGGCTTCGATGCGCATCGCCGCGATCCGCTCGCGTCGCTCAATCTCGACGCCGAGGATTTCGGCTGGGTGACGCGCAAGCTGATGGATCTCGCCGACAGCACCGCCGGTGGCCGCATTGTCTCGGTACTCGAGGGTGGTTATGATCTGCAGGGCTTGAAAGAATCGGCGGCGGCCCATGTCTCTGCGCTGATGGGGGCATCGCGCTGAAAGGCGCGCAGGTCGCAAAACCTACCCGCCACAATACGCCCTCAAACATATCTTTGACTCTGCGCTTCCAAAATGCGCACACGGGAAACCGAATGGCCGAGAACAACCACGCTGACGTCAAGAAACTGACGTTTGAAACCGCGATCGAAGAACTGGAATCGATCGTGAAGCGCCTCGAAGACGGCAAGGTGCCGCTGGAAGAGTCGGTCGCCATCTATGAGCGCGGCGAGGCGCTGAAGCGGCGCTGCGACGAGCTGTTGCGTCAGGCCGAGGCGCGCGTGGACAAGATCACCACGGATTCGACTGGCAAGGCGGTCGGCACCGAACCGCTGGACGTCCAGTAGGAAATCGCGCCGGGCTGAGACCTCGCACCACCCCGCAGCCGAATTAGCGCTTGGCGCATGGCGCGGCCTGTTTATAGTCCGCCGTCAGTCCGGGGAACCAGCGTGCGCGTCCAGCACCGTCATGTCATCTATGTGCAGGGATACGATCCGCGGGGCCTCTCGCAGTATTACCGCATGTTTCGAACCGAACTGCGCAAGTTCGGCCGCCTTTATGGGCTGACCACCTCTGTCAGCCGGCCGAAAGGCCATACGGACGGCGAATTCGCGCATGAATCCGCCTCCTGGCGCATCGAAACCTCCGGCGACGGCTGGCAGACCACGACCGATTACGATTTCCTGCGCTGGGAAGACATGATCCAGCGCGATCTGGCCGTGCCGATCTGGCGCACGCTGATCCACGCCATCGCGATCTATTGGGGCCTCGTCTTCTCCGGCACGATGGGCCGGTTCTGGAAGGCGCATTGGCGCTTCGCCACCTTCATCAGCTGGCCCCACTTCCTGCTGCTCAACGGAGCGATCTGGTCGGCGGGCATCGCCTGGCTGTTCGCGCTGGGGCTGCACGCGCTTGGAATACACGGATTTCTGGTGGGCTGCGGTGCTGCGGCAGTGTTCGTGGCCGTGCTCGGCACACTGCTGAAATACTCCGAAAAGCACACCTATCTGCTCTATCTGATGGCCGATACGATCTTCACTTGGCAGTTCTCCCACGGCAACCGGCCGGACTGGGACGCCCGGATCGACCGCTTCGCGCAGCATCTGGTCCAGGTCGCCAAGTCTACCAAAGCGCAGGAAATCGTCCTTGTCGGCCACAGCTCCGGATCTTTCCTCGGCTCCGAAATCCTCGCCCGTGCCCTGAAGCTCGATCCGGAACTCGGCAACCATGGTCCCCGCGTCGTGCTGCTGACGCTCGGCGGCAATATGCCGATCGTCGGCTTCCATAAGGTCGCGCAAGGTTTTCGCGACAATTTGCGGCTGCTGGCCGTGGAGCCTTCGATCGACTGGATCGACTGCCAGTCCCGCAAGGACGTGATGAATTTCTTTCCGTTCGATCCCATCGCCGGTCACGGGATCGACGCTGGCGCGGCGCGGCGGAATCCCACTATCGTCCCGGTCCGGTTCCGCGAAATCATCCGCCCGGAACATTACAACCGGTTCCGCTGGAAATTCTTCCGGGTGCACTTCCAGTTCGTCATGGCCAATGAGCGGCCACATGCCTACGATTTCTTCATGATCGTCTGCGGCCCCGTGCCACTTCGGGAACGTGTCAACCAGCCGGCCACAACTTTGGCGCTGGTCGAGGGCGATCCCGCAACCCGCGAAAATGCATGGAAAAAGCTGGATTTGGGCGCGAAAAGCCTCGCTCAAACGGGTTCCCATGAAACGGAACCGGTCGCCCGGCGCATCGGCTAGGCAGCCTGCGCGAATGTCCATAGCGCCATTGTGCTGCCTCCCCCGCAGGCGCGGCGGTTGGCTTTGGCCATCGCTTTGGTGTAAAGGGACTAGGACTATGCGCTGACGAGCAGGCTGAAACGCCGGCCGTTAACGTAGATAAGCGCTTCATTCATCTGGCAAAAATGAGCAGATGAAGTCGTTGCCAAGCATGCTAGATATCACACTGAAAAATCGAAGCCCATTATAAGGCCTCGAAACAGGCTTCCCGGTTCTGGAGGCTGCGGTTGTCCGGTGGGCGCGCGGAAACGCGACAGCCCCGAAGCCAGACGCAGTCCCGGACATGTAAAATTGGAATAGTGCCGTGACCGATTTTAGTAAGACACCGTTGCTCGATACCATCAAGACTCCGGAAGATCTCCGGAAGCTGAAGATCGAGCGGGTTCGTCAGGTTGCCGACGAGCTTCGTCAGGAAACCATCGATGCGGTGTCCACCACCGGCGGTCACTTCGGCGCCGGTCTTGGCGTTGTCGAACTGACCACCGCCCTCCACTACGTCTTCGATACGCCGCGCGACCGCATCATCTGGGACGTCGGCCATCAGGCTTATCCGCACAAGATCCTCACGGGTCGCCGTGACCGTATCCGCACGCTCCGTACCGCCGGTGGCCTGTCGGGCTTCACCAAGCGTACCGAGAGCGAATACGATCCGTTCGGCGCCGCGCATTCCTCGACCTCCATCTCGGCCGGTCTCGGCATGGCCGTCGCGCGCGACCTCTCGGGTGGAAAGAATAACGTTATCGCCGTGATCGGTGACGGTTCGATGTCGGCAGGCATGGCTTATGAAGCCATGAACAATGCCGGCGCGATGAATTCCCGCCTGATTGTCATCCTCAATGACAACGACATGTCGATCGCCCCGCCGGTCGGCGCCATGTCGGCCTATTTGTCGCGCATGTATTCGGGCAAGACCTATCGCGGGCTGCGCGACGCAGCCAAGCAGCTCGGCAAACATCTGCCGAAGCTGATTGCCGATCGTGCCGAACGCGTTGAAGAATATTCGCGCGGCTTCATGGTCAATGGCGGCACCCTGTTCGAAGAACTCGGCTTCTATTATGTCGGCCCGATCGACGGCCACAACCTCGATCACCTGCTGCCCGTGCTGCAGAACGTGCGCGACATGGAGACCGGCCCGATCCTGCTTCACGTCGTGACCCAGAAGGGCAAGGGTTACGGTCCGGCCGAAGCCGCCGCCGACAAATATCATGCGGTCGTCAAATTCGACGTTGCCACCGGCACCCAGTCGAAGGCCAAACCGAACGCCCCGGCCTATCAGAACGTGTTCGGCCAGAGCCTCGTCAAGGAAGCCGAGAAGGACGACAAGATCGTCGCCATCACCGCGGCCATGCCGTCGGGTACCGGCGTCGACATCTTCAACAAGGCCTTCCCGGCCCGCACCTTCGACGTCGGTATCGCGGAACAGCACGCGGTGACCTTCGCCGCCGGTCTCGCCACCGAAGGCTACAAGCCGTTCTGCGCCATCTACTCGACCTTCCTGCAGCGCGGCTACGACCAGATCGTCCACGACGTGGCGATCCAGAACCTGCCTGTGCGTTTCGCGATTGATCGTGCCGGACTGGTCGGCGCGGATGGTGCGACCCATGCGGGCTCATTCGACAACGCCTATCTCGGCTGTCTGCCGAACATGGTGATCATGGCGGCATCGGATGAGGCCGAACTGGTGCACATGGTTGCCACCCAGGTCGCCATCAACGACCAGCCCAGCGCCCTGCGCTATCCGCGCGGCGAAGGCCGCGGTGTCGAAATGCCTGAGGTCGGTATCCCACTCGAGATCGGTAAGGGCCGCATCATCCGTCAGGGCAAGCAGGTCGCGCTGTTCTCGTTCGGCACCCGTCTCGCCGAATGCGAGAAGGCCGCTGATGAGCTGGCGGCACACGGCCTCTCGGCAACGATCGCCGATGCACGTTTCATGAAGCCGCTCGACATCGAATTGCTGCTCAAGCTCGCGCGCGAGCACGAGATCCTGCTCACCGTCGAGGAAGGTTCGATCGGTGGCTTCGGCTCGCATGTCATGCACACGCTGGCAGAGCACGGCATGCTCGACGGCGGCCTGCGCATGCGCTCCCTGGTCCTGCCCGACATCTTCCAGGATCACGACACGCCAGCCGCGATGTATGCCCAGGCGGGTCTGGACTCCAAGGGCATCGTCAAGAAGGTGTTCGAGACCCTCGGCAAGGACTTCAAGGCCGAGACCGTCAAACTCGCCTGATCTGTCGTTAAACGCGACACCGCGTTTGCAATTGCGAAGAGAATACGACGAGGCAATTCGGCAGGAACCGCCGGATTGCCTCGTTCTCGTCTGAATTGGCTCGTCAATGTCGGCGCGGCTCACCATGAGACGGGGACTACATGAATATCTATCTCGCAGGCCCCGATGTGTTTCTGCCCAATGCCGCCGAGATCGGCCGGCAGAAGGTCGCGCTCTGCAAGCGCTACGGCGCACGTGGATTCTTCCCGCTCGATAACGCCATCGACGTCAGCGCCAGCGATGCCTCGCGCCAGATCTTCCACGGCAACGAAACGATGATGAATCATTGCGATATCATCATCGCCAATCTTACGCCGTTTCGTGGTCCCAGCGCCGATGCCGGCACGGTGTTCGAGCTCGGCTATATGGCCGGCCACGGCAAGCTCTGCTTCGGCTATTGCAACGATCCAACGCTCTATCTCGATCGTGTGCGCCGCATGACAGAGGTTACCGATCATAACGGCCACCTCGTCGATACCAACGGAAACACCGTTGAAAACTTCGGCCTCGCCGACAATCTGATGATGATTCATGCGCTCGATCTCTACGGCGCGCCCATGATCTTTCCCCGCGAAGCACCCGAAGATCTCTGGCAGAATCTGACGAGCTTCGAGGCCTGTTTGAAACTTGCTGCATCGTACTGACCATGACGAAATCTCTGAACACCGCGACTGCGCCGCGTAAACGCGCCGATACGCTTCTCGTCGAACGCGGCATTTTTGAAAGTCGCGCACGTGCACAAGCCGCCATTGAAGCCGGTCTTGTGAAGGCCAATGGCAAGGCCGTTGCCAAAGTCTCCGAGCCGCTGCCGCTCGATGCCGCGATCGAGGCTGAGCCGGCGCATCCCTGGGTGTCGCGCGGCGGCGTCAAGCTGGCTGGCGCACTCGAACATTATCCGATCGAGATCGAGGACCACGTCTGTCTCGACGTCGGCGCATCAACCGGCGGCTTCACGGAAGTGCTGCTCGCCAACGGCGCCAGCATGGTGTTTTCCATCGATGTCGGGCATAGCCAGCTACATCCATCGCTGCACGGCCATCCGAAAATCATCTCGATGGAAGAGACCGACATTCGCGCCTTCGAGAACAAGCGCCTTCCGGCCCGTCCGGACGTCGTTGTGATCGATGTCAGTTTCATTTCGCTGAAGGCGGTACTGCCTGTCGCGCTCTCGCTCGCTGCAGCGCCGATGAGCCTGCTCGCGCTGATCAAGCCGCAATTCGAGGCCGACCGGAAGCAATCCAAGCGCGGCATCATCAAGAACGCCGCCGTGCATCAGGCTATCTGCGACGACATCACGGATTTTGCCAGGACACTTGGCTGCACCGACATCGAGGTCTTCCCGTCGTCGATTACCGGCGGCGACGGCAATATCGAGTTTTTCATGGGTGCACGGCGTGGCTGAACGCCTGACCATCGATCATGTCGGCCAGCGTGGCGATGGCGTCAGCCTCACAGGCGGAGCGCCGCTGTTCGTGCCCTATACGCTGGCTCAGGAGATCGTCGAGACGGAACAGGACGAGGGCCATCCCGAACGCCGGCGCTTGCTGCGGGTCGACTCCGCAAGCCCGGAGCGCATCGACCCGTTCTGCACCTATTTCACACGCTGCGGCGGCTGCGCGATCCAGCACTGGCAACCCGATCCCTATCAGGCCTGGAAGCGTCAGATCGTCATCGACACACTGGCACAAGCGAAGATCACCTGCCCGGTCGGCCCAATCATCGACGCCCATGGCGCGGGCCGTCGCCGCGTCACGCTGCATGCCCGCCGCGGTAGCGATGGCGAGCTGCGCACCGGCTTTGCCGCATCGGCGAGCCACGCCATCATCGCCATCGACGCGTGCCCGATTCTTGATCCAGCACTGGATGGCGCGCTCGATGCGGCACGTGCGCTCGCCGAGGTGCTGAAGCCCGTCAGCAAGCCGCTCGACATTCAGGTGACGGCCGCAAGCAACGGTCTCGATATCGACGTCCGCGGCACCGGCCCGCTACCGACGGCCATCATCACATCACTCTCGCGCATCGCCGAAGCGCACAAACTGGCGCGCCTCACGCGGCATGGCGAACTCGTGCTGATGCGCGTACCGCCTGTTGTGACGATGGGCAGCGCGCAGGTCACATTGCCACCCGGCTCGTTTCTGCAGGCCACCGCGGCCGGCGAAGAGGCCCTGGCGGCGCTGGTGCTGCAGCTCTGCAAGGGTGCGAAAAACATTGCCGATCTGTTCTGCGGCATCGGTCCCTTCGCGCTCAGGTTGGCTGCCAAATCCAAGGTCACCGCGCTCGACAGCGACAGCAGCGCGATCATGTCACTGCAGCAAGCGATCAAGGACACGAAAGGCCTGAAGCCAATCAAAGCGGAGATGCGCGACCTGTTTCGCCGTCCGCTGGTGCCGCAGGAACTGCGCGATTTCGACGCCGTTGTGTTCGATCCACCGCGTCAGGGCGCGCAGGCGCAGGTCGAACGGCTTGCGGCCAGCAAGATTCCCGTCATCGTTGCCGTGTCGTGCAACGTCCAGACGTTCGCGCGCGACGCCAAAATCCTGATCGATGGCGGTTACAAGATCGACAGCGTCACGCCTGTGGACCAGTTCCGCCATACGCCGCATATCGAATTGGTGGCCCGCTTCAAACGCTAGTTGTCTTTTCGCGTTGCTTGCGTTGGAGTGCGCGCACGCTGCCGTGCAAGTGCAGCATGGAGGCGACGTGACACCCATCGATCCCAACATTCTGCCAACTGGAATTCGCTCGCGCTTCGTCGAGGGCATCAACGGTCTGCGCGTCCATGTGCTGGAGGCCGGGTTTGAGACCAAAGGCCGGCCCTGCATCCTGCTGGTGCACGGCTTTCCCGAACTGGCATTCAGCTGGCGCAAGGTGATGCCGCAGCTCGCCGCTGCCGGCTATCACGTGATTGCGCCCGATCAGCGCGGCTATGGCCGCACCACCGGCTGGAGCGCAGACTATGACGGCGATCTGCGTCCGTTCAATCTGCTCAACCTCGTGCGCGATGCGGTCGGGCTGGTCGCCGCCTTCGGCTATCGCCATGTCGATGCGGTCGTCGGACATGACTATGGCAGCTCGGTCGCAGCATGGTGCGCGCTGGTGCGACCGGATGTCTTTCGATCCGTCGTACTGATGAGCGCGCCCTTCGCCGGGCCTCCGTCGCTGCCGTTCGGCACCGCCGATCAGCCGGCACCGCCAAAGGCCGAAGATCCCGTGCATCGCGAGCTCGCTGCATTGCCGCGACCGCGCGTCCACTATCAGTGGTACTACGCGACACGCGATGCCAACACCCACATGCAGCACGCGCCACAAGGCGTGCATGATTTCCTGCGCGCCTATTATCATCACAAGAGTGCGGACTGGCCAGGCAATGCGCCCACTCCATTACAGGGCTGGACCGCGAGTGAGCTAGCGAAGCTCCCGACTTATTATGTGATGGACCGCGACCAGACCATGGCCGAGACCGTCGCCGCAGAGATGCCGACGCCGAAACAGATTGCATCCTGCAAATGGCTGCCGGACAACGAATTGGCCTTTTATGCCGGCGAATACGCGCGCACCGGATTCCAGGGCGGATTGCAGTGGTATCGCTGTAACACGACGGGCGCGTTCAATCCCGATTACGAGACCTTTGCCGGCCGCACCATCGACGTGCCCTCAGCTTTCATCTCGGGCAAGCAGGACTGGGGCATCTATCAGCGTCCCGGCGCCATCGAGGCCATGCAGAAGAGCGCCTGCACGGACATGCGCGCGGTTCACCTGATCGACGGCGCGGGCCATTGGGTGCAGCAGGAACAGCCGGACGAGGTCAGCCGATTGTTACTTCAATTCCTGAAAGACAACGATCCACGCCCCTAGTCCCTGCGATCAGGTCAGGCCAGCATCAACCGGCCGGCCTCCTCCATACTGACATCGCGTTCGCCGAGCAGATGCGCAACGATCTGCTTCTGCGCCTCGGTTTCCACCAGCGCGAACGGATCGGGCGCCATCAGGCGATGATCGATAACGAGGCGCGACAACAGCAAACGCCGCGCATCGCCGCGCCGGGCATGAATGCGGTGCGCTTCCCATATGAGCGCCACGGCACTGGCCACATGATACAGCGAACTCGTCGCGCGGCGGGCATCGCCTTCGTTGTCCGAACGTGCAGCGACTTCACGTGCAAAGCCGATCGCGCGGTCGGCGAGGCCGCGCAGCCGGTCGCGCCATGCCTGCGGCACGCCTGGAGAGTCATCGAGCCGCGCATGCAGATCCGCCGCGAGCGCCGCTTCCGCGCCATGCCGGCCTACCGCACGCGTCAGCGCATCCAGCGCGACGATATTGCCTGTGCCCTCCCAGATCGAGCCGAGATGCGCGTCGCGCAGCAGCCGCGCCGTGGCGAATTCCTCGATATAGCCGACGCCACCACGCATCTCCATGGCGTCGCCACAGACCTTTCGCGCATCGCGGGTGGCACGGAATTTCAGCGTGGGCGTCAGGATACGCAGCAGCGCTGCAGCATCCTGACTGCCGGCTTCAGCGCGATCCAGCGCATCCGCGGTGAGAAAGCTCATCGACAGCGCCTGTTCGGTCGCCAGCATGATCTTCATCAGTTGCCGACGCGCCAAAGGCATATCGATGATGCGCTGCCCGAACACCACGCGGCCACGCGCGACTGCCATGGCATCGTGCCAGGCGCGGCGCATCAGCGAGGTCGACTTCACGCCGTTCGACAAACGCGACGAATTCACCATCTCGGCCATCTGCACGAAACCGCGATCGAGCTTGCCAACGGCATAAGCAATGGCGCCCTCGAGCTTGATCTCACCTGACGCCATCGAGCGCGTACCGAGTTTGTCTTTCAACCGCACGATCCGATAGTGGTTCTGACTACCGTCATCGAGATAACGCGGCATCAGGAACAGGCCGACGCCTTTGGTTCCACCAACAGCGCCCTCCGGCCGCGCCAGCAGCATCACGACTTTCGCATCAGCATTGGAGCAGAACCACTTCTCGCCAGTGAGACGCCAGTGGTCGCCCTCCTGCACCGCCGATGTCGTCAGCTTGCCGACATCGGAGCCGCCTTCCTTTTCCGTCATGAACTGGCCGCCCTGGGTCAGCTTGCTCATGTCCGTCTGCGTCAACCCATCGAGATATTTCGCTTTCAGCGCGTCATCGCCGTAGTTCGACAGCAACTTGGCCGCTCCATCGGTGACATTGATGGGACACCCCATGCCGAACTCGGCCTGATTGAACAGGAATGTGAAGGCATGTTTCGCGGTCACCGGATAGGTCGATGGCCAGCCCATGATTCCCTTGCGATGCGACAGCGCATGAATGCCGAAGGTGCCGAAAGCGGCGTTTTCCAACTCGCGATAAGCCGGGTGATATTCGACCCACTGCACGTCCTGACCGAACTTGTCGCGCTGATGCAGTACGGGCCCATGTCGGTCAGCCATGCGCCCGGCTTCGTCGAGCGGACCACCGACGAGAGCACCCAGACGATCGAGATGCGGTTCGATATGGTTGAACAGATCCTCGGGCAAATGAATCCGCAACAGATCGGTCAGCGCCGGATCGGCCCGGTAGAAATTCATACCGGACGTATCGGGCGCGATCAGATTCGCGGAAATCTGGGCATGGGCGTTCATGACGGCCTCTTGTGTTTGGCAGTTGCGTTTCCATCTTCATCATGCGCCTGCCGCGCCAACGAATAAAGTGCCCCAACCGGAGATTTGATCCATGGAAATTCCGCACTACGAAACCGCTCTGATTGTCGGCGTCGGTGAGGGCATCAGCGCATCGCTGGCACGATTGCTGTCCAAACAGGGCATCCGTGTCGCACTTGCCGCCCGCAATCCCGGCAAGCTCGATGCCTTGTGCAAGGAGACGGGAGCCAAGGCATTTGCCTGCGATGCGACCCAAGCTGATGATGTCGCAAAGCTGTTCAGGGATGTCGAAGGCCAGATCGGCGCACCCGATATCGTGGTCTACAATGCGAGCCAACGCGCCCGCGGGCCTTTCATTGAGCTCGCCCCTCCCGACGTTGCACAAGCCATCGCCGTCAGCGCCTTCGGCGGATTTCTGGTCGCACAACAGGCATTACAGCGCATGCTGCCTAACAAGCACGGCGCCATCCTGTTCACTGGCGCCTCCGCGAGTATCAAAGGCTTCGCGCAATCGGCGCCCTTCGCCATGGGCAAGTTCGCGTTGCGCGGCATGGCGCAATCCCTCGCACGCGAATTCGCGCCGCAGGGCATTCACATCGCCCACTTTGTCATTGATGGCGGCATTCGCAGCTCCGTGCGCGTCGAGCCTGCCGATCGACCGGATTCAATGCTCGACCCCGATGCCATCGCCGCAAATTACTGGAACGTGCTACAGCAGCCACGCAGCGCCTGGAGTTCAGAGCTCGAAATCAGGCCATGGGTTGAGAAATTCTGACGCGAGAGCGGGGCGAGACATATGACTGAAGCCGTCAAGGTCGATACTGGCACCAGCGAGCTGTTGTGCGAGATTCGTGAACGCGTGGCCGTCATCACCTTGAACCGTCCAGAGGCGCGCAACTCGCTGTCGGATCATCTCACGCCCGCATTGCGCACGATGATCCGCGTCTGCGGCGAGAACCCTGACGTCGGCGCGCTACTGATCACCGGCGCCGGCGCCGCCTTTTGTTCCGGCGGCGACGTGAAGGGTATGGGCGCGCATCGCAAGCAGGCGGTGCTGGAGATGTCGTTCGACGAACGCGTTGCCGATTTGCAGGAACGCCAGCGCCTGCTGACCGGTGCGCTGGTCGCCGTACGCAAGCCAACGATTGCCGCCCTGCCTGGACCCGCTGCAGGCGCCGGCCTTGCCATCGCGATGGCCTGCGATATCCGCATCGCTGCACAATCGGCATTTGTCTCGACAGGCTATCTGCGCGTCGGTCTCAGCGGCGACTATGGCATCGCCTGGCTGCTGACGCGTCTCATCGGGACGGCCCGCGCGCGCGAATTGATGTTCACCGCTGAGAAGGTCGAAGCCGACCGTGCAGAACGCATCGGCCTGTTCAATCGCGTGGTGCCGGATGCCGAACTGCGCGATACCGCTTTCGCGCTCGCCCGCGACATGGCGCAGGGCCCAACGCTGGCGCTGCGCTACATGAAGGACAATCTCGACGAGGCCCTGGCCTTCGATTTCGCCACCGCACGAGATCACGAGGCCGAGCGCCTGATCCGCGGCACCATGACGGCGGATCATCGTGAAGCGGTGCGGGCCTTCATCGAGAAGCGCAAGCCGAACTTCAAGGGCAGCTGAGCCACATCTAGGTTTTCGATTTTGCAGGAGCGGGCGCTTTGGCGAAATCGACAAACGCCCGCAATGCCGCGGGCAATTGGCGGCGGCTGGGATAATACATGAAGAACCCGGGATAGGCCGGGCACCAGTCAGCGAGGACTCGCACAAGCTTTCGCCTGGCGATCAACTCCTCGACCTGCCCTTCGAACACGTAAGCCAGTCCGGCTCCGTCCAGCGCTGCGTCCACCATCAGGTCCTGATCGTTCAAGGTGAGCGCACCCGCGACGTCGATCTCGACCTCGATGCCGCCGCGCTCGAACTCCCAGCGATAGAGTGCGCCGCCCCAGAAGCGATAGCGTATGCAGGGCAGATCCTTCAGCTCGTGCGGCGTCTGCGGTGGCTTGTGTTGCTCGAAGAAGCCGGGCGACGCCACGACGGCCGACCGCTGCCGTGGGCCGATCGACACGGCGATCATGTCCGCCGCGACGGTTTCGCCGAAGCGAATACCTGCATCGAAGCCGGCAGAGACCATATCGACCAGACCATCATTGACGGAAATCTCGACATTGATCTCGGGATAGGCCTTCAGGAATCGCGTGACGATCGGCAGCAGTACGAGCTGAGCGGATTGCCGGGCCGCGTTGAAGCGCAATGTGCCAGCCGGCTTGCCCCGGAAATGATTGAGGTCCTCCAGCGCATCGTTGACGTCCTGAAACGCCGGACTGACGCGCGCAAACAGCCGCTCCCCGGCCTCGGTCAGCGCGACACTGCGGGTGGTACGATTAACCAGCCGGATATCGAGCCGCTCCTCGATGCCGCGCAAGGCGTGGCTCAATGCCGAAGCAGATACGCCAAGTTCGACGGCGGCATTGCGAAAACTGCGATGCCGGGCAATCGCCAGAAAGGTAGCTAGGTCGGCCGGGCCAATCAGGCTCATTGTTGAATCCAGCTCATGAACACATGGAATAAATAGAGGATTATTTCAGTTCTGGCGAGCCGCTAGTTTCCTCCCATCGGCCCGGCACTGACGCAGGGCCATTACGAAAGGGAGACCATCATGCGTGTCTGGTTCATCACAGGAGCATCCCGCGGTTTCGGCGCCCTCATCGCGGCAGAAGCTTTGGCCCAGGGCGATGCCGTCGTTGCAACGGCTCGCGACCCCAACGCCGTCACCGCACGCCTCGGCACCCATGAGCGCCTGCTGGCGACACGGCTCGATGTGACCAGCGAGACCGAGGCCCATGAAGCTGCGGGTGAAGCCGTCAAAAAATTCGGCCGCATCGATGTGCTGGTCAACAATGCCGGCTATGGCCTGCTCGGCGCAATCGAGGAAGCCAGCGCCAAGGAAGTCGAACGTCTCTATGCCACTAACGTGTTCGGCCTGCTCGGCGTCACCCGTGCCGTGCTGCCGCATATGCGCCGGCAGGGCTCGGGTCACATCATGAACATTTCATCCGTCGGCGGATATGCCGGCTTCCCCGGCTGGGGCGTCTATGGTTCGACCAAATTCGCCGTGGAGGGCATCAGCGAGGCATTAGCCGCCGAGGTCGCCCCGCTCGGCATCCATGTGACCGTGGTCGAACCCGGCTTCTTCCGTACCGACTTTCTGGACGACAATTCGCTGGTACGGACCGCACTGGAGATCGGCGACTATCACGCAACTGTCGGCAAGACCCGCGGCCATGCCGCCGACGCCAATCATGCGCAACCCGGCGACCCCAGCAAGCTGGCAAAAGCCTTCATGCGGCTCGCGGCTGCCAAGAATCCTCCGGTCCGGTTGCCGCTCGGCAGCGACACGGTTGCGCGGATCGAGAGCAAGCACGCTTTTGTTGAGAAAGAACTGGCTGCGTGGCGTGAGGTCGCTACGTCAACCGACTTTACAAAATAGACAGCATAATTCGCCGTCTTCGGGACGAGCATTCGCGACGAAGCAATCCGGAGCTAAAGAGGGAATTGGATTGCTTCGTCGCGTCGCTCTTGCCTTAGCGTGACTAATCTCGTCGCACTCAGGCAAGTGTTGGCTGCAACCACTGCGCTGCAAGGCGCCAGGTTGCGCAGGACGTTCGGGCCGGCGACGCACCGATCTGCTTCTCGAACCGCATCTGCTTCCAGTCGCCTGGCGTCGGCGCGAACGTGAAGCCGGCCTTGTGGGCTAGCGCGAGCATCGCCTCATTGGAGCGCAATGTGTCGCCAAACAGAAAATCGGAGCCTAGCGCCGCAGCGCGACACTCCAGATTGGACAGGAGCGCCGCACCGATACCCTGCCCTTGCATGGAGTCGGCAACAGACAGTCCCATCTCGAAACGGGATGTCAGTTCATCGAACGCATAGCGGGCTTCACCGACAATCGTCTCCGCACCATCGCGCAAGATCGTCGCAACGACCGAAAAGCTGTCAGCTTCGCCGACATGAATGAACTTCTCGAGCTGTCCGGCCGGCAATTCGCTGGCGGCACCCATGAAGCGATTGTAGCGCGAACGCGTCGACAGGCCGCGAAAATAGCCCTGCAACGCTTCGGCATCTGCAACCTCGACAAAACGCACCGTGACGGCTGTTCCGCTACGCAGCAACAGCACGTCGGAATACTGGCCGAGATCATCGAGGTTGAGATGTTTCATTGGAATCGCTCCCTAGCGCCTCTCAGGCGTTACGCCTGCCAGAATGGCTTGCTGGCCTCGGCCATCACGTCGTTCACCGAGAAACCCGCATCATGGATGTCGCGCTCGCTCCACTGCGCCAGTTCACGCCGCTGCTTTGCACGCTCGCGCCAGGTTTGGAACGTCTCGGTGATTGTCGCCAGGCTGAGCGAAGGATGATGATTTGTCATCGATTCATGGGTGCAAGTAGACATTTTGCTCTCCTGAAGCTAAATTTACGCCGGAAATATCAGCTTCATTCTCACATTCCACAAACGACATTGTGCACCGCGTCACATGACACAAATTCATGGATGGGAAGAGCAGTGAAGCGCCAGGGAGAGAGCGCGGATGAGCACCCGGTTGCCGTCACTCAACGGATTGCGCGCCTTCGAAGCCGCCGCACGCCATCTGAGCTTCACCAATGCGGCAAGCGAGCTGAACGTCACGCAGACGGCGATCAGTCATCAGATCAAGCGGCTGGAAGAAGAACTTGGTCTCAAACTGTTCATTCGGCAGAACCGCGCACTCGCACTCACCCCGCAAGGACACGACTATCTGCCAGGCGTACGCGCGGCCTTCAACGATCTGCGTCTTGCCACGGACCGGCTCAAGCGCCGCGATAACGACCACGTGCTGACCGTGAGCACGCTGGCGTCGATGGCATCGAAATGGCTCCTGCCGCGCATCTCGATGTTCCAGAAGGCCCATCCCGATATCGATGTGCGCATCACGACGTCGACCAGCATGGTCGATTTCAAAGACGGTGACGTCGATGCTGCGATCCGCTACGGCCGCGGCCAATGGCCGGGCTTGCGCGCTGACTGGCTCACCGCCGATCATCTGTTTCCGGTTTGCAGCCCCGCGCTCCTGACCGGCAAGAAGGCGCTGCGACAGCCGCAGGACCTTGCCGGCCATACGCTGCTGCATTCGAGCGGCGGCTACGACGATGACTGGCGGCTCTGGCTCACCGCTGCCGGACTGCCGGCCGATATTTCGAAGCAACCGGACCTGACGTTCGACATGATCTTCATGACGCTTCAGGCCGCCATTGATGGCCTCGGCGTCGCAATCGGCCGCACCACCTATGTGGAGGGCGACCTCGCCAAGGGCCGGCTGGTGGTGCCGTTCAACATCAGCCTCCCCGCCGACGCCGGTTTCTATCTGGTGTCCCCCGAAGCCTCTTCCGACTCGCGGAAGCTGAAGGCCTTTCGCGAGTGGCTACGCTCGCAGGTCCCGCCGGAACGTGACCGTCCTGGCCGCTGATCCGCATTTGCCGACATCACGTGTTCGCGAGCAGATCGTCATCCGAAACATGCTAGGAGTCTGGCCTGTTTCGGAATGGAGCTTGCAAATGAATCGGACGACACTGGCTGCGGTCTTCACCCTTCTGGCGCTGGCGCCCGCGCTCGCGCAGCAGGCGTCCACACCGCCGGCAGCATCGCCCCCGCCCGACTTCTCAAAGGTCGAGATCAAGACCACGGACCTCGGTGATGGCGTCTACATGCTCGAAGGCCAGGGCGGCAACATGACGCTGGCCACGGCCAAATCAGGCGCCATCCTCGTCGACAGCCAGTTTGCCCCGCTGCATGACAAGATCAAGGCGGCCATAGCCGCGGTGACACCCCAGCCGGTCAAGTATCTCGTCAACACGCATTTCCACGGCGACCATACCGGCGGCAACGAGGCCTTTGCCAATGAAGGCGCGACCATCGTCGCCAACGTCAAGGTCAGAACCCGCCTTAAAAAAGGCACCACGAATTTCCTGACCGGCGCACAAAATCCGCCGGCGCCGAAGGCGGCGCTGCCGACCAACACCTACACGCATCAGCTCAAGCTCAGCCTGCGCGGCCGCATCGCCGAACTGCGTCATCCCGACAATGCGCATACCGACGGCGATACCTATGTCTATTTCAAGAGCGCCAATGTCATTGCGACCGGCGATACATTCACGAATGGTCGCTATCCCAATATCGATCTTCTCAACGGCGGTAATATCAAGGGCATGATCGCGGCAACCGACGCCTGTCTGAAACTGGCGAACGACAACACCAAGATCGTTCCCGGCCACGGTCCGCTCGCCAACAAGGCTGCGCTGGTTGACTATCGCACCATGCTGGTCACAGCGCGAGATCGCATGGCCACACTGATCAAGGAGGGCAAGACCGAGGACGAGGTCCTGGCAGCCAAGCCATTCGCCGATCTCGACGCCAAGTGGGCGCCGAACGAAACCGCCAGCAAGAATTTCATTCGCGCTGTCTATGGATCAATGGCGAAGAAGCCGTGGATCAGGCCTTGGTCTAAATCTTGGGGGAAGAAGTCATGAGAGATCTCATTCCCCTCGCCGAGAAGATCGCCATTGAGCTGATCGCACGCAAGCAGACCATCGGCATAGCTGAATCCTCCACCGGCGGTTTGATTTCCGCTGCACTGCTCGCGGTGCCCGGCGCCTCCGCCTATTTCATCGGCGGCGGCGTGATCTATACGCGGGATGCGCGGCGCGTGCTGATGGACATTTCCGATGATGCATTTCAGGTACCGGGCATGCGCTCGTCTTCCGAGCCCTACGCACAACTGCTGGCGACGCAGATCCGCGAGCGGCTCGGATGCGACTGGGGCCTGTCGGAGACCGGCGCAACCGGCCCCTCCGGCAATCGCTATGGCGACGCCGCCGGCCATAGCTGCATGGCCGTTGCCGGCCCGCGAAACGAGGTCATGACGCTAGAGACGGGCAGCAGCGACCGCTCCGGCAACATGCACAATTTCGCGCAGACGGCACTGACATTCCTGCTGAAGAATCTGGCGGGATAGATCGCGTCGTCATGCCGAGCGCAACGACGCGCCGATCACCTCTCCCCACCGGGGAGAGCTCGAAACCGGAGCGCAGCGCAGGTTTCGGGGTGAGGGGGCAAACTCAATCTACAGTGAAAGCCCCCCTCACCCGGCGCTACGCGCCGACCTCTCCCCGGTGGGGAGAGGTGAAGGGGAGCGTCGCTACGCCGGCACTGCTTCCGCCAGAATACACCGCACCACGCGGTTATCCGCGAGTTCGACATTCGGCGGCGGTGCTTCCATGCAACGCGGCTGGGCGAATTTGCAGCGCGGCGCGAAGGAGCAATTCACCGGCGGCTTATCCAGCGACGGCGGCGTACCTGGAATGGTCTCCAGCCGCGCCCCGCGCTTGGCGCCGTGCACGGTGGAAGCCAACAGCCCCTGCGGATAGGGATGCACGGCCGAGCGCACGATCTGGCTCAGCGTGCCCTGTTCGACGATCTGGCCGGCATACATCACCGCGACACGGTCGCAGATTTCGATGGCCACGCCGATATCGTGCGTGACGAAGATGATCGACATGCCGAATTCGCGCTGCAGCTCGCGCAGCAGCAACAGGATCTGGATCTGCACGGTGGCATCGAGCGCGGTGGTCGGCTCGTCAGCGAGCAGGATCTTTGGCTTACAAGCCAATGCCAGCGCGATCATCGCACGCTGCCGCATGCCGCCGGACATCTCGTGCGGATAGGCATCGAGGCGACGCTTGGCCGATGGAATGCGTACGACCTCAAGCATTTCGAGGGCACGCTTCACGCCTTCGGCCTGGGTCTTGCCCTCATGACGCATCACGCTTTCGGCAATCTGCTGACCGATCGTATAGACGGGGTCCAGCGCCAACGCCGGCTCCTGGAAGATCATCGACACCGTCTGGCCGCGAAATGCCGAAAGCTCGTCATCGTCGAGCGCCAGCACATCCTTCCCGAGCACATTCACTGTGCCGGTGATCTGCGTGCGTTTCTTCGGCAGCAGCCGCATCAGCGCGCGCAAGGTCACACTCTTGCCCGAACCGGACTCGCCGAGCAGACCGAGCACCTCGCCCTCGCCGAGGGTGAGATTGAGATCGTTCACCGCATAGACGGTGCGTTCGCCGCCGAACCGGACGTTGAGATTGCGAACGTCGACAAGATTGCTCATGCAAGCTCCGGACACTGTTTGTGGAAGTCCGTGGCGCGCTGGAAGGCGGCACCAACGGTTAGCAGCGTCGTTTCATCGAACGGTCGGCCGATCAGTTGCATGCCGACCGGCAACTTCGACTTGGTAAAACCGGCCGGAATCGAGAGACCGGGCAAACCGAGATAGTTGATCGGACGTGTGAAGCGCGTCAGCCGCTGGATCATGGCTTCGGCGCCTGAGCTGTTGCCGACGTCGGTCTCGGCAATGGTCGGTGCTGCCCCGGGCGAGACTGGTGCGAGGACGGCGTCAGTACCGGTCACCGCGGCCAAATAGGCAGCAAGTGCCGGACCGCGCCAGCGCAGCGCCTCGATATAGGAGACGCCGGTGATCGCCAGACCGTTCTGCAACCTCATCAGCACCTGCGCGCCGTAATCCTGCGGACGCTCGATCATCCAGCGCTTGTGCATCGCCGCAGCTTCCGTCGCGAGCACAAACTGGCAGGCTGCCGTGAGCTGCCCCTGATTGGGCAGATCGACCTCGACGATCTTGATGCCCTCGTCCTTCAGCGCCGCGATGGTGTTCTGCAGAATGGCCGCGGTATCGGCGTCGAGATCATCGACATAGAACGCCTTGGGAATGCCGACGGTCATACCTTTGGCGGATGCACGCGTCGCCGCCATATAGTCCGGCACAGGGCGCGTGCTCGTCGTTGGATCGAGCGGATCGGCACCGGCCATCAGGCCTGTCAGCAGCGCGCAATCCTCGACGGTACGCGCCAGCGGGCCGACCGTATCGAGCGATTGCGACAGCGGCATCGCCCCAGCGCGGCTGACCAGCCCCACCGTCGTCTTCAAACCGGAAACACCGCAGAAATGCGCCGGCAGACGGATCGATCCGCCGGTGTCGGAGCCTAGCGCCGCAAATGTGAGACGCGCGGCGACGGCCGAGCCCGAACCCGACGATGAACCGCCGGTGACGTGATCGACATGCCACGGGTTATGCACGGCACCGTAATGCACGTTGTGGCCGAGCGGGCCGTAAGCGAATTCGACCATCTGCAATGAACCCAGCCGCACCGTGCCGGCATCTTTCAGACGCTGCAGCGACGTCGCCGTCGTGGTCGCAACCCAGTCGCGGCGGATATGCGAGCCGCAGGTCACGACGTGTCCTTCGTCGTAATACATGTCCTTATGCGCCAGCGGCACGCCGTGGAGCACTCCGCGGCTCTGCCCCTTGGCAAGCGAGGTATCGGCCGCATCGGCTGCTGCCAACGCGCTATCGGCCTCGATCGACATATAGGCGTTGAGGTTCGGCTGCGATTTCACAGCGCGGTCGAGACAGGATTGCGTGGCTTCGCGCGACGAAATCTTCTTCGTGGCGATAGCGTCGGCGACTTCCGTCAGCGACAGCAATGCGGGTTCGGTGACGCTCATTTGGCAGCCTTCGTATTCTGAACGGCGAGGAAGGTCGCGGGCTCAAGATCAAACGGCAGCGTGCCCGCTACAGCAGCGAAGCCTTCGAAAGCCGGACCGATCGAATTGGCGATGCGCTCGGCAACCTCGTCGGATGCAGGAAGGCCGCTGACTTCGGTCAGCGCCTTGATCTGCCTGGCAGTCGGTTTGGTCATGTCAGTGCGCTCCCGCGGCAGGTGCTTTGCTGTGGCCTGAACCCGGGATCGCCATGTAGCAGGCAGCCTGATGACCGGTCACAGTGATTTCAGTCAGTTTCGGCGTCGCCTCGCCGCACATCGCCTCCGCAAAGGGACAACGCGTGTGGAAGCGGCAACCGGACGGCGGATCGATCGGGTTCGGCGGATCTCCAGTGATCGGCGGCGTCTCGGTGCGCTTGCCGGGATCGGACGACGGCATCGCGGCAAGCAGCGCGCGCGTATAGGGATGCGCCGGCCCATCCCAGACCTCGTCCACCGGACCGAGTTCGACGACCTCGCCGAGATACATCACCAGCACGCGGTCGGAGATGTAGCGCACGACGTTGAGATCGTGGCTGATAAAGAGATATGTCAGGCCGAACTCGCGCTTCAAATCGACCAGCAGGTTGAGCACCTGCGCCTCGACGGACTTGTCGAGTGCCGAAACGGCTTCATCCAGAATGACGAGACGCGGCGACAGCGCCAGCGCACGCGCGATGTTGACGCGCTGACGCTGACCGCCGGAGACTTCATGCGGGTAACGGTTGGCGAAGGTTTCAGGCCGCAGACCGACCTTTCCAAGTAACTCGCGGGCGAGGCTGCGCGCGGCCTTGTCGGCCATGCCGTGCACTTTCGGGCCGAAGGCGATCGACTCTTCGATGGTCAGGCGCGGATTGAGCGAGGCATAGCTGTCCTGAAACACCATCTGCATGCCACGACGCAATTCACGCAGCGAGAGTTCGCGCCCGACAGTGCGGCCGTCATAGATGATGTCGCCGGAATTGCGCGGCATCAGATGCATCAGCAACCGCGCCGTCGTCGACTTGCCGCAACCGGACTCGCCGACGATGCCAACGGTCTCGCCCTTCGAGATAGCGAACGACACGTCGTCCACCGCGCGCACAGTCTTGCTGGGCGCAAACAGCCCGCCACGCACCGGGAAGTGCTTGGTCAGGCTCACCACCTGCAGCAGCGGCTGTGCAACACCACCGATGTCTTTCAGCGGCTCCAGCTTGTCGATCGGTTCTACAATATCGTTCATGCCGTCAGTTCCGGATATCCATGGCGCTGCGCATGCCGTCGCTCAGCAGATTGAAACAGATCGACACCGCGAAAATCATCACGCCAGGCAAGGCTGCCACCCAGGGATTGACATAGATCGCGGTACGCAGCGTGTTCAGCATCAGGCCCCATTCCGGCTCCGGCGGCTTGGTGCCGAGGCCGAGGAACGACAGGCCCGCGGCGAGGATCATCGACACCGAGATCAGGCCGGTCGCGTAGACGAAGATCGAACCCAGCACGTTGCCCAGCATGTGGACCCGCATGATAGTGAAGGCGTTCGCGCCAGAAGCACGCGCGGCTTCCACATAGTCCATGTTGCGTACGCCCGTAGTGACACTCTCGGCGACGCGCGTGATCTGCGGCACGAAGACGATCGTCAGCGAGACAATCGAATTGACGATGCCGGCGCCCAGCGCGCCGGAGATCGCGATGGCCAGCAGCACCGACGGGAATGCGTAGAACACGTCGACAGTGCGCATGATCGCAGTGTTGAGCTTGCCGCCGACATAGCCGGCCACGACGCCAAGGCCCGTCCCGATGATGAAGGCCAGGATCACCGGCAGGATGCCGATCAGCAGCGACAGACGGCCGCCATAGATCAGGCGCGCCAGCATGTCACGACCGAGTTCGTCGGTGCCGAGCGGATAGTTGGGCGTACCGATCGCGCGCAGGCGACGGATCATCGAGCCCTGATAGGGATCTGCGAGATGCAGATAGGGCGCAAAGATCGCCGCCAGGAAGATCAGCAGCAGAATGAATGCGCAGGCCATGCTGACCTTGTCGCGCACGATACGTCGGCCCACCGTGGCCCAATAGCCGCGGGCCTTGGTGGCAGGCGCCGCCTGCAATGCGGTGTCTGTCATCACGGTCATGAGAGGATATCCAGCATGGTCAGCTTCGCTTGATACGCGGATCGATCGACGCCTGCGCGATATCGACCAGAAGATTGAGGAAGACGAAGAACAGCGCCAACACCAGGATCGTGCCCTGCAGCAGCGGCAGGTCGCGCTGGAAGATCGCGGAGTTCAGGAGCAGCCCCGAACCGGGCCATGAGAACACCGTCTCGATCAGGATCGAGCCGCCGAGCATATAGCCGAGCTGGAGGCCCATCACCGCCAGCGCCGTCGGCGCAGCGTTCTTGATGACGTGACGGAACACCTTGGTTTCCTGCAGGCCCTTGGCACGCAGCGCCTCGACGAAATCCTGCGACAGGATATCGCCGGTCAGCGCGCGCACGGTGCGCGTTACGATGCCCATCGGAATGACCGAGGTCGTGATCGCCGGCAGCACGAGATACTTGATGTGCTCCCAGTCCCAGGCCCAAGCGCCGGAGCCGCCCGGGCCGGCGCCAACAGCGGGCAGCCAGTTGAGCTGCACCGAGAAGATGATGACCATCACCATGCCGAGCCAGTAATGCGGCACGGATACGCCGGCGATGGCGATCGAGGTCGCGACCTTGTCGACCCAGGTATCGCGGAAATAGCCGGCGATCAGGCCGAAGAACAGACCGAGCGTGAAGCCGATGGCGGCAGCCGCGATGGCCAGCGTCACGGTGTTGCCGACAGCCTTCATCACTTCCGACAGAACGGGACGTCCGGTGGCGATGGAGCTGCCAAGATCTCCATGCAGCGCGCGCCACACCCAGAGACCAAACTGGACCGGCAACGGCTTGTCGAAGCCATAAGCGACGCGCAACTGTTGAGCCAGTTCCTGCGAGGCATCGGCGGGCAATACTGCGACGAGCGGATCACCAGGCGTGATGTGCACCAGCAGAAAACACACCAGCGCGACGCTGGCGACGATGGGGATGACGTAGACGACACGTCGCGCGATGTAGACGAACACTGGGTGCACCCTTGATTTTTCTTCCCCTCTCCCCCAGCGCGGCAAGGCCGCGCACAGCGGGAGAGGGTGCATAGGCGGCCTTTGGCCGCCGTTCCTAAACAGACGCCGATGCGTCGCATCGGCTATGGCGAAGCGAAGGCGGGAGAGGGCCGTGCACTTGGCGCCCCCTCTCCCGGCTCAATCTCGCTTCGCGCGATTGATCCACCCTCTCCCGCCAGCCGAAGCTACGCTTCGGCCGGGGGAGAGGGGAAGAAAGCCTTTACTGCGTGATCGACACCGGCGAGAAGTCGACGAACCAGCTCTTCGGCTGCACGAAGCCCTTGATCTTCGGGCTCAGCGCACGCGGACCGACGTCATGGGCCACGTAGAGGAAGGCTGCGTCGTCGACCGAAGCCGCGTGAAGTTCGGCCAGCGCCGCGTCACGGGCCGTCGCATCGAAGGTGGTGCGTGCCTTGGTCACGAGTTCATCGAACTTCGGATTGTTGATGAAGCCCCAGTTGTTCGAGACCGGCGGCGCCATCGACGACTGCAGGAAGCGAACCAGTGCGAAGAACGGGTCCATCGCTGCATAGGTAACGTTCGTTGCGTTGGAACCGTTGGCGGTCGGATCCTTGACGCCACGGCGCCAGTTGGTGAACAGCGTGTTCCATTCGATGACGTCGAGCTTGACGTCGAAATAGCACTCCGCCAGCGCCTGCTGCAGATATTCGTTCATCGGCAGCGGCAGCATCTGGCCGGAGCCGGATGCCGAGGTCTGCGTCTTCACTTCGAGCTTCTTGGTGGGGCCGTAACCTGCTTCCTTCATCAGCGCTTGCGCTGCCTTCAGATCATACTTGATTTCGAAACTCGGCTTGCCGCGCCAAGGGTGACCCGGCTCGAAGGTACCGGTCGCCGGTACCATCAGGCCGGCGAGCAAACCGTCCTTCAGGCCTTCGCGATCGATGCAGAGGTTGGCCGCCTTGCGGACGCGGATGTCGTTCCACGGCGAGCCTTCGGCACGGGAGAACTGCCACGGCCAGACATGCGGCTGCTCGTTCTTCTCGATCTTGAAGCCGCGCGCGGTGATTTCCTTGACCGCGTCGGGAGCCGGCGCCTCGACCCAGTCGACCTGACCGGACAGCAGCGCCGCAGTACGGGCGTTGGCTTCCGGCATCGGCAGCAACACCATCTTGTCGGTCTTCGGAACGCGGTCCTTGTTCCAGTAGGCGTCATTTTTCACCAGTTCGAGACGCTCGCGCGGTGTGAACTTCGACATCTTCCACGGGCCGGTGCCCGACGCTTCGCGGGCGAAGGCCGCCCATGCGGCCTGCGACTTGGCCTTGGCATCGGCGCCTTCGGCCTTGTCGAACAGCGCCTGCCACTTCGTCGGGCTCGCCATAAAGAGATTGGTGAGATTGATCGGCAGGAAGGAGTCCGGCTCTTTCGTGGTCAGTTCGACGGTCATGTCGTCGATCTTCTTCGCGGACACCAAAGTCGGCATACGCGATGCAGTCACACCGACCTGGCTGGCATCGAACTGGACTGCATCTTGTTTGAGCACCTTGTCCACATTCCAGACCACCGCATCCGCATTGAAGGCCGAACCGTCATGGAAAGTGACGCCGGGACGCAGCTTGAAGGTCCATTTCTTCTTGTCGGCATCGTCCACCTTCCATTCGGTGGAGAGCGCTGGAATGACAACACTCGCCTTGGTGGCAGACGAGAGATCCCAGCCGGTCAGGCCGTCATACATTGTATTGCCGGTGAAACGATTGCCTTCGAAACCCTGATCGGGCTGGCCGAGCGTGCGCGGAATATCGGCAGCGGTCATGCCGATGCGCAGCACCGTTTCGGCGCGCGCCACCTGCGGCAGGGTCAGGGCCGTAGCGAGCGTCAGCATCGTAATTGCTGCCGCGAGACGGCTCTTTGTCGGCTTTTCGATACGCATCGTAATCAGTCCCTCTTGGCTTTGGATGACACGTTGGCTTCCGCCAGTGTTGGTTTGTTCTAAACTGGCTAATTCTTATGCAACGCTTGTGCCAAGGCCTGCAACCTTGCACCGCAATGACTCAAACTGCGGCACTGCAGCACACCGGCACACACCGATCGTTCCGCCTGCCCAATCTGGCATCAGGATTGCAGGTATCTGGCAGACAATATTCCACCATACGGAGTCCGGTTTATGCGCGTTCGAAGCTCGTTATTTGTTGCGGCCATCGCCGCCGTCATAGGCGCAGCCGCGCCGGCGCAAGCCGAAACGGTGGTGCGCTATGGCATCTCGATGGCGGACGTGCCGCTGACCACGGGTCAGCCCGATCGCGGCGCCGGCGGCTACCAGTTCACCGGCTATACGATCTACGATCCGCTCGTCGCGTGGGAGATGGATGTCGCCGATCGTCCGGGCAAACTCATCCCCGGCCTCGCCACCGAGTGGAAAGTCGACGACACCGACAAGACCAAGTGGCGCTTCACTTTGCGCAAAGGTGTGAAGTTTCACGACGGCAGCGACTTCAACGCCGATGCGGTGATCTGGAATCTCGACAAGGTGTTGAACGAGAAGGCGCCGCAATTCGACAAGCGCCAGAGCGCGCAGGTGAAGACCCGCCTGCCCTCGGTCGCGAGCTACGCCAAGATCGATGACGGCACCGTCGAAATCACCACCAAGAGCGTTGACTCCTTCTTCCCCTATCAGATGCTCTGGTTCCTGGTCTCCAGCCCGGCGCAATATGAAAAGGTCGGCAAGGACTGGGACAAGTTCGCATCGCAGCCCTCGGGCACCGGCCCATTCAAACTGACCAAGCTCGTTCCGCGTGAACTCGCCGAACTCAGCAAGAATCCCGACTACTGGGACAAGAAGCGCATTCCGAAAGCCGACAAGCTTGTGCTCGTCCCGATGCCGGAAGCGCTCACCCGCACCAATGCGCTGCTCGCCGGTCAGGTCGATCTGATCGAAACCCCTGCTCCAGACGCTGTGCCGCAGCTCAAGGGCGCCGGCATGAAGATCGTCGACAACGTCACGCCGCATGTCTGGAATTATCATCTCAGCGTGCTGCCGGGCTCGCCCTGGACCGACGTGCGCCTGCGCAAGGCGCTCAATCTCGCCATCGATCGCGATGCGGTGGTTGCGCTGATGAACGGCCTTGCCAAGCCCGCCATCGGTCAGGTCGACCCGTCGAGCCCGTGGTTCGGCAAGCCGAACTTCAAGATCAAATACGATCTCGCCGAAGCCAAGAAGCTGGTGAAGGAAGCCGGCTACGGCCCAGAGAAACCGCTGAAGGCGACCTTCATCATCGCCAATGGCGGCACCGGCCAGATGCTGTCGCTGCCGATCAATGAATTCCTGCAGCAGAGCTTCAAGGAAATCGGCGTGGAGGTCGAGTTCAAGGTCGTCGAGCTCGAGGTTCTCTACACCGCGTGGCGCAAGGGTGCAGCCGACGAGAGCATGAAGGGCATTACGTCCAACAACATCGCTTACGTCACCTCGGATCCGCTCTACGCCATTGTGCGCTTCTTCCATTCCGGCCAGATCGCGCCGGTCGGCGTGAACTGGGGCGGCTACAAGAATCCCAAGGTCGATGCGCTGATCGACGAAGCCAAGAACACCTTCGATCCGAAGAAGCAGGACGAATTGCTCGCCGAAGCCCATGCGCAGATCGTCGACGATGCGGTGCTGGTCTGGGTCGTCCACGACACCAACCCGCATGCGCTGTCGCCGAAGGTGAAGAAGTTCGTGCAGGCCCAGCACTGGTTCCAGGACCTGACCACGATCGGTCTGAACTGAGCGCCCGGCTCCACGCAGCCTCGCAAGCATCAAGGCGCCGCCGAGCAATCGGCGGCGCCTTCGCATGTGGGACGCCATTCACTAATACTCTTGTCATGCCCGGGCTCGCGCTGCCCGGCCGTGATGGTGGTGATATTGAAGTAGCTACTCACCGCAGCCTAACGATCACGCCTTCGTTGCCTGATAGTTCCAGCGCGCCCGAAACATTCTCGCCATGGCGCTCCAGTCCTGTCGCCAGCAATATCTCTCCGCCCCCCACATGCAATGACGCAGGCTCACCGCTGAGGTTGAGGGCGACCAAAACCATCTGTCCGTCATAGGAGCGCCGATAAGCCAGCACATCGCCCGCAGCGTCCACAGGCTCATAGCTGCCGAACACCAGTTCAGGCATGCGCTTGCGCAGATCGATCAGCCTTACATAAAGGCTGAGGATCGAATGCGGATCGGCCGCGAGCGCAGCCGCATTCTGATGGTGATAGTCCGTGTCCAGCGGCAGCCAGGGCTCGCCCGTCGTGAAACCCGCATGCTCGGTCGCCCCCCATTGCATCGGCGTGCGGCAGCCGTCGCGGCCAACACCGATCCCGGGCACGTTCTTTTCGAATGGATCCTGAACCTGATCCGGTGCAATGGGCACCTGCTTCATGCCGATCTCGTCGCCATAATACAGCGTCGGCGTACCGCGCAGCGTCAGCAATAACATCGCAGCGACGCGCGCCTGGGCTGTGCCAACCCGGCTGGCGACGCGCGGCCGGTCGTGATTGCCGAGCACCCAGTTCGGCCACGCGCCGAGCGGCAGTGCGGCTTCGTAGCGCGCGATCAATTCGCCGATGGCAAAGGCATTCCATGGCGCGGAGAGCAGTGCAAAATTGAACGGCAGATGCGCGCCCGACAGGTCATTGCCGTAATAGGCGACCAGCCGGTCGACCGGGAGATAGACCTCGCCGATCAACACGCGATCATCAAATTCGTCCACAACCTGGCGCATCTCGGCGACGACATCCTGCGTCTCCGGGCGATCGGTGGAGTAGAGCTGGATCAACGTCTCATGGGGCGGCCTGCCCGCAACGTAATTGGGATTGATTGGATTATCGCGAAACTGATCGTCCTTGATCAGATGCCAGATCACGTCGACGCGAAAGCCATCGACACCCCGTCGCATCCAGAACCGCATCACCTCATAGATGGCGTCGCGAACAGCGGGATTGCGCCAGTTCAGGTCGGGCTGCTTGTCGAGAAAGGCATGATAGTAATATTGCCCTGTGGCCTCGTCATATTGCCAGGAGCTGCCGCCAAACTCCGACATCCAGTTGGTCGGCGCGCTGCCGTCCGGCTTCGGATCGTGCCAGATATACCAATCGCGTTTGGGATTATCGCGCGACGATCGACTCTCGACAAACCACGGATGCTGATCCGAGGTGTGGTTCGGCACCAGATCGAGAATGATCTTCAAACCATGACCGTGAGCCGCGGCCACCAGCGCGTCGAAATCTGCCGGTGTGCCGAAGATCGGATCGACGCCGATATAGTCTGATATGTCATAGCCGAAGTCTGCCATCGGGGACGGGAAGATCGGCGACAGCCAGATCGCGTCGATGCCGAGCCGCCGCAGATAAGGAAGCCGGCCGACAATGCCCGCGAGATCGCCGATGCCATCTCCATTGGAGTCCTGAAACGACCGCGGATAGATCTGATAAATGGTGCCGGCCTGCCACCAGACTGTCGCTGCAGTTGCCATGGTCCTGTCACCTAATGTTCTGAGGTTTCCATCACGCACTAAAAAGCGGCCCTTCCGAGGAAGGGCCGCCTTTCGGTCGACGCAATGTTAGTAGCGTTCGATGACAGTACGACGTTCGACACCGCCATCGTAGTAGCCACGGTCACGATCGCGGCTGCGCTTGATAATCACGGTCTCGTTGCGGTCGCGGCGATCGCGGTAGTAGCCGCGATCATAGTCATCCCGATAACGGTCTCGGCCGACGGCGCCGACCGTCACGCCGCCCGGACCGACGGCGACGCCGACGTCCTGAGCCTTGGCTGGAATTGCGCTGCCGATGCCCGCCGCAGCAACGGCGATGATGGCAAGATGCTTAATCATGACGTGCTCCTCAGTATGTAAACGATGAGGTAGCAATCCCGCGCTTGAGGGTTAGTTCCGAGAACATGACAAAACGGAGCCCGGAACCAATCGAGGTTTTGCCGACCGTGAACTAGCCGGGCGGTATAATTGCGTTGCTGGGCATCGGCCGATCCGTGATCTGCTGGCCGAACAGGCTGCCGACCAGCTCGACCATCACCCGTGCCGTTCGCCCGCGCTCGTCCAGAAACGGATTGAGCTCGACGACATCCAGCGAACACATCAGCCCGGAATCGTGCAGCAGCTCCATGATGAGGTGTGCTTCGCGATAGGTCGCGCCACCGGGCACCATGGTGCCAACGCCGGGCGCTGCCGCGGGATCAAGGAAGTCCACATCGAAGGACACATGCAGCACGCCGTTGCGGGCCTTGACCCGCTCGATGACGCGGCGAATCAGAACGCCGACACCGAACTCGTCGATCTGCCGCATGTCTGCGATGGCGACCTTGCGTGCATGCACCAGCTCTTTCTCGAGCTTGTCGATGGAGCGGATGCCGAACAGATCGAGATTGTCAGGCTTGATCGAGGCCCGAGGCTCCGCACCGAGCAGGCCGTCGAGACCGGCCTCGCCGCACAGAAAGGCCGCGGACATGCCGTGCATGTTGCCGGTAATGGTCGTGTGCGGAGTGTTGTAATCCGCATGGGCATCGAGCCACAGCACAAACAATTCCCGCCCCTGCTCGTGCCAGTGCCGCGCCACGCCATTGACCGATCCCATGGACAGGCTGTGATCACCGCCCACGAAGATCGGCAGCGCGCCCGATTTGGCAAGCGTGTAGGCGCGCGCACTCAGCGCCTGGATCCAGCTCTGGATCACGCGGTAATGCTTGGCATTCTCCGGCGGTGTATCAATCGACAGAGGCACAGACGGTGGCATGAGGTCACCGTGGTCTTCCACCTCGAAGCCAAGCTCTTCCAGCAGCGGCCCCAAGCCTGCCGTCCGCATCGCCGCCGGCCCCATCAAAGTCCCGCGCTGCGAGGCCCCGACTTCGACCGGCGCGCCTAGCAATGCGATGCGTTTGTGATGGGAGACGTCGGTCATAAGCAAAACTCCGGGCTAGCGACCCTCGCAGGCCAAGATATATTCCAAAAGCACCTGATTGCATTGCAACGGAAATGCGGCGGCGCAGTTATCCCGCGCATTCATACCAGACAGTGGGGCAATCGTGACAAACAGAGTGATCGAAGAAGGTCTTCCCTATCCCTTTGGCGCGCATTGGGACGGAAAGGGCACCAACTTCGCACTCTTCTCCGCCAACGCCACCAAGGTCGAGATCTGCCTGTTCGAGGGCGGCACGGAAACGCGAATCGAGCTACCGGAATATACTGACGAAGTCTTTCACGGCTACATCCCGGATGTTGGCCCCGGCACGTTCTACGGTTACCGCGTCCACGGCCCGTATGAGCCCGACAAGGGCCACCGCTTCAATCCGAACAAGCTGCTGCTCGATCCCTATGCCCGTGCTCATGCCGGTCAGCTCGAATGGAATCCGGCTGTGTTCGGCTACAAGATGGAAACTGGCGACGACACCACTTTCGACGAACGCGACTCGGCGCCCTTCATGCCGAAATGCGTGATCGTCGATCGCGATTTCGACTGGGCCGGTGAAGCCGGCCGGCAGCCCGTGCCATGGGACCAGACCATCATCTATGAGACCCACGTCAAGGGCTTCACCAGGCTTCATCCCGACGTGCCCGAAAAGCTCCGCGGGACCTATGCAGGATTCGGCAGCAAGCCGGTTGTTGATTATCTCTGCGGACTCGGCATCACCTCTGTCGAGCTTCTGCCGATCCATACCTTCATCAACGACGACTATCTGCTCAACAAGAAGCTGGTGAATTACTGGGGTTACAATTCCATCGGCTTCTTTGCGCCCGATCCCCGTTACGCCTCGGACGTGCCGAACTCGCTGCGTGAGTTCAAGGAGATGGTGTCAGCGCTGCATGCCGGCGGCCTCGAGGTGATCCTCGATGTTGTCTATAATCACACCGCCGAAGGCAATGAGCTTGGCCCGACCCTGTCCTTCAAGGGTATCGACAATGCCAGCTATTACCGGCTGATGCCGGACAAGCCGCGCTATTACATCAATGACACCGGCACCGGAAACACGGTGAACCTGTCCAATGCCCGCGTCATCCAGATGGTGGCGGACAGCCTGCGCTACTGGGTGCGGGAGATGCATATCGACGGCTTCCGCTTCGATCTTGGCACCATTCTCGCGCGCGAAGTCTACGGCTTCACCGAACAGAGCGGCTTCCTGAAAGCCGTCGATCAGGATCCTTTGCTGACGACGGTCAAGCTGATCGCCGAACCATGGGACATCGGCCCCGGCGGTTATCAGGTCGGCGGCTTCCCGCCTGGTTGGGCGGAATGGAACGACAAGTTCCGCGATACCACGCGTAATTTCTGGCGCGGCAAAGCACCGGTCTCGGCACTGGCCCCGCGTCTCGTTGCCTCCGGTGACATGTTCAACCATCAGGGCCGCCGCGCCTGGGCCAGCATCAATTTTGTCACCGCTCATGACGGCTTCACGCTGAACGATTGGGCGAGCTACAATGAGAAACACAACGAGGCCAATGGCGAGAACAACAAGGACGGCTCCTCCAACAACGCCTCATGGAATTGCGGCGTCGAAGGGCCGACTGACGACAAGGCCATCATCGCGCTACGCGAGCGCCAGAAGCGCAATATGCTGGCGACGCTACTGTTCTCCCAGGGCACACCGATGCTGCTCGGCGGCGACGAATTCGGCCGCACCCAGAACGGCAACAACAACGCCTATTGCCAGGACAGCGAGGTATCCTGGTTCAACTGGAGCCTGACACCTGAGGGCAAGGATCTTCTCGCTTTCACCAAACGGCTCATCAAGGTGCTCGGCGACTGCTCGGTCCTGCGTCGCAGCCGCTTCCTCACTGGTGAGCACGACCCTGATCTCGACGTTCGCGACGTGACATGGATCAACGCCAATGGCGGCCCGATGCAGGATGCGCATTGGAAAGACGGCAACATGAAATGCTTTGGCATGTTGCTGGACGGACGCGCGCAGAAGACCGGCATCCACAAGCCGGCCGACGATGAGACCATGCTGATCATCCTCAACAGCTTCGACGGATTGGTAGACTTCACCATGCCAGAAGCCACGGGCGGAACCGGATGGGAACTGCTGGTGGATACCAATATTCCCGACGCCGACCTTCCCGATGCCAATGAAGAGGACTTCCCGTTCGGCCACATTTACCAGGTCACAGGCCGGTCACTTCTTTTATTATCATTGAAGAAATAGCTTTTGGCGCATCGGGGTCAGCGCGGCCTCGCTGCCCACATTTTCTGCACATTCCTGTCACTGAACCTCGGAACGATGTTTGGTGACTACACTTGTCTGGCAGCGCCTCATTTCTGATTTGCCGAACTAGTGGAGACCCAAAAGTGCAGATTCGCGCGGGCTACGACATCGCTTTCCAGTGCACACAGGAAACGCCCATGATCCTGATGCTCAGCATTCATCCTTCGCGGGCGAAAGATTTGCAGAGCGCGCATCGCATCCAGTTCTCTCACGACGTGCAGGCGCATGACTATCTCGACATGTTCGGCAATACCTGCACGCGCATCGTCGCGCCGCCCGGATTGATCGAGATCAAGAACGACTTTCTTATCTCCGATAGCGGGCTGCCGGATGCGGCTCCGCCGTCCGGACCGCTGCAGACGATCGGGGAACTGCCTGACGACGTCATGGTCTTCCTGCTCGGCAGCCGCTACTGCGATACGCAGAAACTATCCGATCTGGCATGGTCGCTGTTTGGCCATATCGAGGATGGCGCAGCGCGCGTCCAGGCCATTGTCGATTACACGCATCAGCGCATCGAGTTCGGCTATCACCATGCTCGTAACGATCGTACGGCCTTTGAAGGTCATGAAGAGCGTATCGGCGTGTGCCGCGACTTCGCGCATCTGGCCGTCACGCTGTGCCGCTGCATGAACATTCCAGCGCGGTATTGCACCGGTTATCTCGGCGATATCGGCGTGCCCAAGGATCCCGCGCCGATGGATTTCAGCGCCTGGTTCGAAGTCTACCTCGGAGACAAGTGGTACACGTTCGATGCACGCCACAATCACGCGCGTATCGGCCGTATCGTGATGGCTCGCGGTCGCGACGCAGCTGACGTAGCGATCTCCACCAATTTCGGCCCGGTGACGCTAGCGCGGTTTACGGTGGTCACGGACGAGGTTTTTAGCGAAGCCACCCCTACTCTCGCGCTGATGTCGATGGTGGCCTAATTGTTGTTTCGATGCAGTTGTTAACTACAAAGCCCTCCGTGTCCGCGGGTGGCTTTGTCGTTTCAGGTCCTGACTGGACTGATCTTCCACGTCAGCGCCATCAACCCCGCGGTGATGGCGCCAGCGATCACGGAGGCAATCGGCAGCACCAGCGCCAGTGCCGCAGTCGCGGCCCAGCCGATCGACGAGAAGGCTTCAGCAAAGGTTGCGATACGAGATGACGTCTGACGTCGCCTGAACTGGCTGCGCCGTGCCTGCACTCTGAACCAGAGCTGGATGGCCGTCGCCGAGGCGGCCGCCACGGCAGCCGCTAATCCCGTCACCGCAGCCAGCGGCAGCGAAACGAGCGCCAGGCCTGCGACCATTGGCATGAACACGACGGCGATGATCACCAGCACGACTTCGACCTTGGCCGTGATGATCGTGTTTGTCGGAAGCGGTGCGGTCGTGACCAGATCCGCAGCGTCTTCGCCGGAAATTGTCAGCCACGCCAGGCCGCCGGCAAGCTGTCCCGCGGCCATCACGATCACGGGCGCCAGCACGATAAAGGCGCCGGCTCCCTCGCCGAAGCTGCGCCACAGCATCAAGGCCGGCGGCAGCAGATACAGCAATTGCATCAGGGTTTGCGAGACCAGCCATGGATCGCGCCACAACAGGATAAACTCCTTGCGCCGCAAGGCCCTACGCCGGGATCCCGTCCGGAAAGGTCTTGCGATCTTCTTGCGACGAGCTTGCGTCGAAGGTGCGGCACTGGCCACGTAATTGCTGAATCGTGGCGAGAAAATCGCCATCGTCAGTCCGAGTAGGATCAACCCGCCCGCAAGCAGCGGCACCAGCGCCTGCACATCACCAAGCATCGCACGCGCGGGCCACCACACGATGCTGTCCGCCGCCGGCGCAAAGACTGCTGCGGCATCGGAGGTCAACACAGCAAAACGCGACAACGTGCCGTAAGACAGGATCGCCGCCACCTGTAACGCGATGACGAAACCCGCGCCGGTCACAGCTGAAATAATCTGCGCGACCAGCCGTGTCTTCGCAGGACCGCAGAGCTGAAACAGTCCGATCGTGATGGCGATGGCGCATGCCGATGCGGAAAGGCCCATTGTGATGACGACGGCATAGGCGGAGAACCAGCGCGCGCCGCCGCCGATCACCAGTACGTTGACGAAAGGCGTCGCCAGCAACATCGCCATCACGGTCACCGTCAACGCGATGGCTGCGATGCGAACGGAGAACAGGTTGGTGAGCGGCGCGGGTGACGACATGATGAGATCGAGGTCAGCGCGGGCGTAGAATACGCGGGTGACGGACTCGATCGCCTGCGACAAAACGAGTGCCCAGGCGAGAAAGATACTTGCAGTGATGACAATGGCCGTCGATCGATCGAGTGGCGTCTGTACATCCGCGAAACGGCCGACCACCGCATAGGCCGGCAGATGCAGAAAGATCAAGAAGACAATCAGCAGAAGTAAAACGCTGCGCGAACGCCGGCGGCGGCCCGCCGTGAGCATGCCCAGCATTTCGCGCCATGCCAGCCGGACTTCATGGCCGGCAAACCACATCACGCTGGCGGATGGCGTCATGCGGCAACCGGTGCGCTGTCCACCAGCGCCACGAACATGTCTTCGAGGCTGGTGTCGCCTTGCCCGTTCTGCTGACGCAATTCGGCAAGCGTCCCTTCGGCTATCAGCCTGCCCGCGGCGATCACGCCGATCCGGTCGGCCATCCGCTCGGCGACTTCAAGAATATGCGTGGTCATGATCACGGTGCAGCCGGAGCGCACGCGATCCTGCAGCAGGCCCTTGACGTGACGCGCCGACACGGCATCGAGCCCGGTCAAAGGTTCGTCGAGAATGATCAGCCGGGGCTCATGCACCAGCGCACCAGCCAGCGCCACTTTCTGACGCATTCCCTTGGAGAAGCCTTCGCATCGCTCGTGCAGATGCGGCCCGAGGCTGAGCGACGTCAGCAGATCATGCGACCGGCGTTCCGCTGCCTGAGCATCGCAGCCCCATAGACCGGCCACGAATTCGAGATATTCGAGCGGCGTCAGCTTGTCATAGATCATCGGCTCGTCGGATACCCAGGCCATGATCTGCTTTGCTGCCACCGGATCGGCCAGCGCATCGATGCCAAGCACCGATACCGATCCTGCATCGGGACGCAGCAATCCCGCGACCATGCGCAACGTCGTCGTCTTGCCGGCTCCGTTGGCGCCCAGCAGCGCATAGAACTCGCCGGCACGCACCGTGAGATCGAGTCCATCGACAGCAGGCCGATCGAAACGTTTCGTTAACCCTCGCAATTGAAGAGCAGCGTGTGTTGTGGTCATGACAGACGATCTGCGCGTTGAGTTGCGCAGCAACATGGATGGAAGTTGTTTCAAGGCAGTGAATCCGATGACGTAACTACGTCGCCTCATGCGCCTGGTGGTATCTATGTGCATATCGGGATTGATGACCCCATCAATCCCCGGTCTATGTCTGTGCATGTGTGTTCTCTTATGTCGGCAATTTAACTGGACCGGACGGGAACAATACAACCCTGAATAGACTTGCTCTAACCGGAAGAGATCGGTGTCCGGAGATTCGTGATGACACGGCTAGCTGCCTTGAAGGTTCCTGCTGTAGCCGAGTTCGATGCGCCGTATTTTCTGACCTCTCCCGGCATCGGAAAGGTTACGACCGACTACAAGAAGAACCAGAACATCTTCTGTCAGGGTGAGGTGGCAGATTCTGTTGGCTACATCCTGAACGGACGTATCAAACTGACGGTCCTGTCCGAACAAGGCAAGGAAGCCGTTGTTGGCCTGCTCGAACCCGGGCAGTTCCTCGGCGAAGGTTGCCTGAATGGTCATCCGCTGCGCACCGTCACAACGACCGCGATGGAAGACTGCACAATCGTCACCATCAGCAGATCGGTGATGACCGCCCATCTGCGCGATGAGCCAGCCTTTGCAGAGTTCTTCGTCGCCTATCTTCTGTCGCGCAACAATCGGATCGAAGAAGATCTGATCGATCAGTTGTTCAATTCAAGCGAGAAGCGCCTGGCGCGCCTGTTGCTGATCCTCGCTCACTATGGTGAGGAAGGCGCCAGCCACCCCATCGATATCGACATCAGTCAGGAAACGCTGGCGGAGATGATCGGCACAACGCGGTCGCGCGTCAGCTTCTTCATGAACAAGTTTCGCAAGCTCGGCTTCGTCAGCTATGACGGACATATTCAGGTCCACAGTTCGCTGCTCGACGCGGTGTTGAACGAGAAGCCGCATTTACAACGTGGCGTGTAACGGTGCGTGCGTAACCAGATAACCATGCTCCGCGCTCGCGCGGCAGCATCCGGGGGGACCGGCAGATGGCAAGCATCCTGATTGTCGACGATGACAAGGTTGTTCAGATCTTCACCAAATTGATGCTCGAGCGCGAGGGCCACAGCGTCACCTGTGCGAGCGACGGCCCGCGTGCGCGCCACATCTTCCGCAACGCGGATTTTGATCTGCTCATCATTGATATCTTCATGATGGACGCGCTTGAGACAATAAAGCTGGCACATCAGTATCGTCCGGAGATCCCGATCATCGGCATGTCAGGTCGCGCGGCTTCACCGGCGGGCGTGCCTGCGCCCGATTTTCTCGCGATGTCCACCAAACTCGGCGCGGTCTGCCGCCTCCAGAAGCCGCTCAAATCAGCGGTTCTTCTCGCACATGTGGACCAGTGCCTTGCGCCGGGGAATGGCTCGTTCCGACTCCACTAGTATCGTCGCACATTCGATCACGACCGATCGGGACCATCACCCAAAACCAAATCTGCTGCGGCATAATGGGATCACAATACCATGATACCTGCACATCAGAGGTAGTTAAGGGCTCCTTCACTCGGCTTCCCTATTTTTACGCGTAATTTTAGTGCCGCAGCAAGATTGCCTGCCGCGGCCCAAGGAGCCTATCGATGCAAGTACTCAATTCCATTTCAGCACGTATGATTGTCGCCATCACGCTCGTCGCAGCCGGATCGTGCGGCGCACTTGCAGCATTCAGCATGTGGCAGCAGCAGGCGATCATCGATACTGCCCTCAATCGTGAGGCGCATGACGACTATGCCAATCTCACGGCCGCGCTGAACGCGGAGACCCGCACGCTGCTCGCGGTTGCCGAGTCGATCGCGTCGTCACAGCCGATCAAGGACGCCATCAAGGCGAACGATCGTGCCAGCGCGCTCGCGAATCTGAAAGAGGCCCATCAGCGTATCAAGCCACGCGGCCTCGAACTGATCACGATTCAAACACCACCCGCCATCAGCTTCGCCCGCATCCATAATCCTGGCACCTTCGGAGATAACGTCTCCGAGCGCCGCAAGATGGTGGTGCAGGCGATGACCAGCAAGAAGCCGGTCGGCGGCATCGAGCCCGGCCGAGACGCGCTCAATGTCTTCGGCGTGGCTCCGGCGATGGATGCTGAGACCATTCTAGGCACCATCGATGTCGGCGCTCCGTTCGGCAAGACTTTCGTCGAAAGCATGAAGTCGCGCTTTGGTGTCGATGTCGGCATCCACCAGATCGACGGCCAGGCCAGCAAGACGCTGGCGTCCACCCTGAGGTCGGCTGCTCCGGGTGTCGATACGCTGCGTCGCGCGCTCGCCGGTGAAGTCGTGACCCAATATGGCGAACTCGACAACAAACCTGTCGCCACTACCTTCGGCGCCATCAAGAGCTTTTCGGGCGACAATATTGCCGTCTTCGAGATCACCCGTGATACCAGCGGATATCACAGCCTGATGCGATCCTCGCTGAATTGGCTGGCCATCATTTCTGCCTGCGTGCTGCTGCTCGCCGGCGCCATCGCAACCTGGATGGGTCGTTCGATGGCGAAGCCGATCCGCGCACTCGAAACTGCCATGCGCACGATCGCCGGCGGCAACCACACGATTGCCGTGCCGGGCGCCGGCCGCAAGGATGAGATCGGCTCGATGGCCGGTGCCGTCGAGATCTTCAAGACCGGCCTCATTGAGACCGAACAGTTGCGCGCGGCGCAGGAAGAACAGCGCGAGCGCGCCCAGAACGATCGCCGCGACACCATGAGTGCGCTCGCTTCGCGCTTCGAAAGCGGCGTGGGTACCGTAGTCAACGCCGTTGGTTCGGCTGCCGGCCAACTCCGCAACACCGCCCAATCGATGGCGGCTACCGCCGAGGAATCGACCCGGCAGACCGCAGCCGTCGCGGCAGCTTCCGAGGAGGCCACGCAGAGCGCACAGGCAGTCGCCGCGGCCATCGAAGAACTCAATGCCTCGATCAGCGAGATCGCACAGCAGGTCAACGAATCGGCGCGCGTCGCCGGCGACGCGGTGTCGCAGGCCAATGTCACCAATGGCGAAGTGCAGAGCCTTGCAGAGGCCGCGCAGAAGATTGGCGACGTGGTCAAGCTGATCAGCGAGATCGCTGCGCAGACCAATCTGCTGGCGCTCAATGCCACCATCGAAGCGGCCCGCGCGGGCGAAGCCGGCCGCGGCTTCGCGGTCGTCGCTTCCGAAGTGAAGGCGCTGGCCACACAGACGTCGAAGGCGACGGATGAAATCTCCGCACAGGTCGGGGCAATCCAGAGCGCCACAAAGCTCTCGGTGGATTCGATCCAGAGCATTACGTCGACCATCGGCCGCGTCAGCGAGATCGCAAGCACCATTGCCGCCGCCGTCGAGGAACAGGGCGCAGCCACGCTCGAAATCGCCCGCAACGTCGCCGAAGCCGCCCGCGGTACCGGCGAGGTCTCGCAGAACATCGCCGGCGTCAACGACGCCGCCCGCGAGACCGGCCTCGCCGCATCGCGCGTGGTGGAATCGGCTGGCGACCTGTCACGCAACGGCGAAGACCTGCGCACGCAGGTGGATGCGTTCCTCCGCGAAGTGCGGGCGGCGTAGGCGCTTGCAACATACTCAAGTGTCGTCCCCGCGTAGGCGGGGACCCATTACCTCCAACGTCGTAAGGGAAGCAGACCTCTCAGCCGGCGCATCACCGAAACTCGGTGTGTATGGATCCCCGCTTTCGCGGGGATGACAACCGAAAGGTTGGGGCCGCTCTTCCATTGCGAACAAAGCGGGAATCAGCGAGCGTGATTCGTCACCTCGGATACATCCCGTGCTCGCCCAAGCCTCCTATCTCGACACCCTTAATCCAGAACAGCGCCGTGCTGTCGAGCATGGCGTGTTCCCGCACGGGAACAACAGCGCTTCTTCTGCACCGCCATTGCTGGTCATCGCCGGCGCCGGTTCCGGCAAGACCAACACCCTCGCACACCGCGTCGCGCATCTGATCGTCAACGGCGCCGATCCGCGCCGCATTCTGCTGATGACTTTCTCGCGGCGCGCCGCTAGCGAGATGAGCCGCCGCGTCGAGCGTATCGCGCGCAAGGTGATGGGCGACAATGCCGGCGTCATGACCGACGCGCTGGCCTGGGCCGGTACTTTTCACGGCATTGGCGCGCGGCTGCTGCGTGACTATGCCGAACAGATTGGCCTCGATCCCGCTTTCACCATTCACGACCGCGAGGATTCCGCTGACCTGATGAATCTGGTCCGGCACGAACTCGGCTTCTCCAAGACCGAGACCCGGTTTCCAACCAAGGGCACTTGCCTGGCGATCTATTCGCGCTGCGTGAATTCCGAGACCGAACTCGATCAGGTGCTCGGCACATCTTATCCGTGGTGCGCGGCATGGTCGGCCGAGCTGCGCGAATTGTTCGCCGGCTATGTGGAGGCCAAGCAGAAGCAGAACGTGCTCGACTACGACGACCTGCTCTTGTACTGGGCGCAGATGGCGAGCGAGCCACTGCTGGCCGACGATATCGGCCGCCGTTTCGATCACGTGCTGGTCGACGAATATCAGGACACAAATCGCCTGCAGTCGGCAATCCTGCTGGCGCTGAAGCCGAAGGGTCACGGGCTCACCGTCGTCGGCGACGATGCGCAGTCGATCTATTCGTTCCGCGCCGCCACCGTGCGCAACATTCTCGACTTCCCCAGGCAGTTCAGCCCATCAGCAGAGATCATCACGCTCGACCGCAACTATCGCTCAACGCAGCCGATCCTGGCGGCGGCCAATGGTGTGATCGATCTCGCCCGCGAGCGCTTTACCAAGAATCTCTGGACCGACCGCGCCTCCTCCGCCAGGCCGCAACTCGTGACCGTCAGGGACGAGACCGATCAGGCTCGTGCCATCGTAGCTCGTGTGCTCGACAATCGCGAAGGCGGCACGAAGCTGAAAGAGCAGGCCGTGCTGTTCCGCACCTCGTCGCATAGCGGCTCGCTCGAAGTGGAGCTGACGCGGCGGAACATCCCGTTCGTGAAATTCGGCGGGCTGAAGTTTCTCGATGCTGCGCATGTGAAGGACATGCTGGCGCTGCTGCGCTTCGTCGAGAACCCGCGCGACCGCGTCGCCGGTTTCCGGCTGATGCAATTGCTGCCCGGTGTGGGGCCGGCTTCCGCACAGCGCGCGCTGGATCACATGATCGCAGCGCCGGATCCGATCGACGCGCTTGCTCATGCGCCGGCTCCGCCGCGCGCGGCGACCGACTGGCGCAGCTTTGTCGAGGTTATTAGCGAGATCAAGTCAGGCCGCGCCGGCTGGCCAGTCGAGCTGGAACTGGCGCGGCGCTGGTATGAGCCTCATCTCGATCGCATTCACGAAGATTCCCTGACGCGCCGCGCCGATCTGATTCAGCTCGAAGCGATCGCATCGGGTTATTCGTCGCGGGAACGCTTTCTCACCGAACTCACGCTGGATCCGCCGGACGCCACCAGCGATCAGTCGGGCGTGCCGCTGCTCGACGAGGACTACCTGATCCTCTCGACCATTCACTCCGCCAAGGGGCAGGAATGGAAATCGGTCTATGTGCTCAATGTCGTCGATGGCTGCATGCCTTCGGATCTGGGCGCCGGGACATCCGCGGAGATCGAGGAAGAGCGCCGGTTGCTCTATGTCGCGATGACGCGGGCCAAGGACGATCTGCATCTGATGGTGCCGCAGCGCTTCTTCACCCACGGCCAGCATGCGCAAGGTGACCGCCATGTCTATGCGTCGCGCACGCGCTTCATTCCCGAAGCACTGCTCCACCTGTTCGAACGCACGACCTGGCCACAGGTAGCGGCGACCGATCCGACACGTGCAGCGGCGCAGGGTGTGCGCATGGACATCAATTCGCGCATGCGCGCGATCTGGCGCTAGAGCTGCTTGTCCCACTCCGGCACGCCGGCAAACCGCGCCACCAGGAAATCGATGAACAGTCGCACCTTCACAGCTAGGTGCCGCGTGGGCGGATAGATCGCATAGAGCGTCAGTGGCGGCGCCTTGTAGGTGGTGAGCACACTGCGGAGCGCGCCTGTGCGCAATGCATCGCCAGCGATAAAGGTCGGCAGCAGCGCGACGCCCCTGCTCTTGATCGCGGCATCGCGCAGCACTTCGGCATTGTTGACGCAGAGGGTCCAGCTCGGCTGGATCCAGTGATCCTCGCCGTCCTTGCCCGTCAACTTCCACTGATTGCCAGTGAGCAGGAAGCCGTAGGTCAGCAACGCGTGGCTGCGCAGGTCCTCAGGCAATTTCGGCGTGCCATGCTGCGTGAAGTAATCAGGCGATCCGCAGACGACGCGATCGATGGCGACGATTTTTCGCGCGATGAGACTTGAAGACTCCAGATCCGCGATGCGCAGTGTGACGTCGAAGCCCCCCTGCATCGGGTCGACCTGATCGTCGGACAATACGAGCTGAATTTGCAGCTCCGGGCACTGCGCCATGAAATCGGCAATGGCAGGCCCGAGTTGCAGCGTGCCGAATGACATCGGCGCATTGACGCGCAGCAATCCGCGCGGCGTCGACTGCGCTTGCGCCACCGCCTGATCGGCGGCATCGAGATCGGCCAGAATACTGAGCGCCCGTTCGAAATAGGCCTGACCGCTCTCGGTCGCGCTGGCATGGCGCGTGGTGCGGTTGAGAAGCTGGACGCCGAGGTCCTGTTCGAGCTCGCCGACATATTTGGAGATCGCCGAACGCGACAGCCGCAGCTGCCGCCCGGCCTCGGAGAAACTGCCGAGTTCGACGACTTTGACGAAGGCACGCAGGCTGCTGAGCTTGTCCATGAAGCATTCCCGATTGTATCCAAACCATAGACAGTCATGTCACAAATGGCCAGATTGTCTTTAATCGGGGATCGACCAATTATCCCGGCAACGGAAGACGAAACGCCTTCCCAACCAGGAGACAGACCATGTCAGGCATCCACCATGTGACCGCCATCGCCGGTAACGCCTTGCGGAATTTTGACTTTTACACCCGTGCGCTGGGCATGCGCTTCGTCAAGAAGACTGTCAATTTCGACGATCCGGGCACCTATCACTTCTATTACGGCGACGAGACAGGCAAGCCGGGCACGATCCTGACCTTCTTCCCGTGGGAACATGCGGCTCCCGGCCGCGGCGGTGTGGGCCAGACCCAGCAGACCTCGTTCCGGGTCCCTGCCCGCTCCCTTGGCTATTGGACGCATCGCTTCATCGAGAAGGGTATCGCGCATGAGGCGCTCGAAAAGCGCTTCGGCGAAGCGGTGCTGCCCTTCACCGATCCGGACGGCATGAGCCTCGCTCTGGTCGGCGTTGCCGGCGCGGAAGACGAGCCCGGCTGGAGCAATGGCGATGTGCCGGCGGAGCATGCGATCCGCGGCTTTCATGGCGTGACGCTGCTGCTAGAGAAGGCCGAGAAGACCAGCGCGATCCTCACCGACGTGTTCGGCTTCAAGGAGACCGCCCGCGAAGGGTCGATCATCCGGCTGCAGGCTGACAGCGTCGAGGGCGGCATTGTCGACATCTACGAAGCCGGTGGCTTCCTGCCGGGACGTCAGGGCCGCGGCTCGGTGCATCACGTCGCCTTCCGCGCTGTCGACGACGCCGATCAGCAGGTCATGGCCAACAAGCTGGTGAAGAACCATGGCCAGCAGCCGACGGACCAGAAGGACCGCAACTACTTCCGCTCGGTCTACTTCCGCGAACCCGGCGGCGTGCTGTTCGAGATCGCCACCGACATCCCCGGCTTTGCCGTGGATGAGCCCGTCGAATCCCTCGGCGAGCATCTGAAACTGCCCGCGTTCCTGGAGAAGCATCGCGGCGAGATCGAGCGCGTGTTGCCGTCGCTCGATACCGAAAAGGTGACGTCATGAGTAACGACCTGTCCCACATCCATCGCTTCGCGCCGGGCAACCGGCGCGAGGCAACACCCCTCCTGCTGCTGCACGGCACCGGCGGCGACGAGAGCGATCTGCTGCCGCTCGGCGAGGCGATTGCGCCGGGTGCAACGCTGCTGTCGCCACGCGGCCAGGTGCTGGAGCACGGCATGCCGCGTTTCTTTCGCCGGCTCGCCGAAGGCGTGTTCGACGAGGACGACGTGCGGCGTCGCGCCAACGAGCTCGCGGACTTCGTCACCGAAGCACGCAAGCGCTACGGCATCGCCGCACCGATTGCGCTCGGCTATTCCAACGGCGCCAACATTGCTGCCGCGATGATGCTGTTGCGGCCCGAGGTGCTGGCTGGCGGCATACTGTTGCGGGCGATGGTCCCTCTACGTGAACCACCGGTGGCAGATCTCGCTGGCAAGCTGGTGCTGATCGTGTCGGGTCAATCCGATCCGATCATCCCGCCGAGCAATTCGCAGCGGCTCGCGGTGATGCTGACCAAGGCTGGTGCGGATGTGCAGCATCGCACGCTACCGGTCGGGCATCAGTTGTCACAGGCTGATCTGACCATTGCGAAGGATTGGCTGGGGAATGTTGAGGTGGCGAGACAGCCAAGGACCGTAGCGGTTTAACTTTTCATCACCCCATACGCTCCATCATGCCCGGGCTTGTCCCGGGCATCCACGTTTTCGTTCACGCATAACAAGGCGTGGGTGGCCGGGACAAGCCCGGCCACGACGTGGGGAGAGGTCTGCGCAGGAAACTCGTTAGAGGTTCGCGCCGCTGAACATCTCGCTGTACCAATCAGCGATCAGTTTCGGATTGATCCGGCCATCGACGATGAACACGCCCTGCGCGCCATCGGCGACCCAGGTCTTCACGGCATCGAGATCGGCGAGCGTTCGCACCACGACGCCATCGGCGCCATAGCCGCGCGCGATGGCGGCGAAGTCGGTCACCGGAAATTGCGCCATGCCGGCATTGTAGCCTTCCGGGCCGAAATGATGCACCTCGGCGCTGTAAGCGCTGTCGTTATAGATGAAGATGCAGATGCGCTTCTTCAGTCGCACCGCGGTTTCCAGCTCCGCAATCGACATCAGGAAGCCGCCATCACCGACCGCGAGCACGGTCAGCCGCTCAGGCTGCGTGACCGCCGCACCGATCGCCCCGGCGAGACCGAGGCCGATGGATTGGAAGGCGATGGGGATACACCAGCCTCTGTGATCGGGCGCGGAAATATAGCGCGTGACCCAGCCGACGAAATGCCCGCCATCGACAACGACGGTGCGATCCTTCGGCAGGATATCGTCCATCGCCTTGCTCAGCGTGCGCGGGTCGATGTGTTCGGCAGTGCTTGTATCGTCATAGGCCAGATTATGGTTGCCCCTGGCAGTCATCACCGCGGCAACCTCTGGCGTGCGCCATCCGGCCTCGCTAGGCGGCGTCTTATCAAACGCCTGCAACACGGCAGTAGCCACAGCGGAAGCGTCGCCTTCAAGTTCAAGATCGACCGGACGGTGCACGCCGATGCGTCCCTTCTCGACATCGATCTGCACAAGCTGAGCATAGTCCGAGATCAACTTGCCTTTCTTCGTGGTCCACATGTTCAGCGACATGCCGAAAGCAAGGATCATGTCACTCTGCGCGATCAGCTCGGCTGTTGCCTTCGATGAAAAACCCCCGGCCACGCCGAGATTCCATGGATGGCCCGAAAACATCCCATGCGCCTGCAACGACGTCGCCAGCAGCGCACCGAGTTTGTCGGCCAATTGAACAAGCAATGGCTTCGCATCGGCCACCACCGCGCCATGACCCGCCAGGATTAGCGGACGTTTCGATGTCCGGATCGTCGCAACGAGTTCGTCCAGCTTCGCCGGGTTGATCGTGACCCGCGGCATGATAGGCAGATGCTTCTTGCCCATCGTCGCCGCGACCTGCATTTCCTGCACATTGATCGGCAGGCTGAGCACGACCGGCTTGCGCTCGCGCAACGCTACTGAAGCAGCCTTCCAGGTGTCGGCGTAAGCAGTCTGTGCATCGGCGATCTGCCGCCACTCGCCGCCGACGGCGTGAACGAGTTCGGACTGATTGAAGGCAAATGCCGACTGCTTGTCACCGAGCACCACGTCGCCTGCGAGAACGAGCAGTGGCGTATCGCTCTTGGCGGCTTCGCCGATGCCGGTGATCGCATTGGTCAGACCCGGTCCGGCTGTCACGCTGACGATGGTCAGGTCGCGCGTCAGACGCGCCGCCACATCAGCCATGCTCACGGCACCGCCCTCGTGACGTGCGGCAACGAATTCGACGCCGAATTCGGTGAGGCCGAGCGTGACCTTGAAATTTGCGCCACCGACCAGACCGAAGCAGCGCTTGGCGCCGATATCGGCGATCGCCCGTGCGACTTCGCGCCAGACGGTCGAGTTGGCCGGGGGGTGGTCGAGAACTACAGCGGAAAAGGATGTCATGAGGTCACTTTGCACCGATCGCGATCTCCTCGACATTCAAGGATCGGGCCAAAGTAGTTTAGGTCTAAAGGAATTGCCATATGTCGATCGCGCTGGCCCAATCACATGATCGGGAGAGCGGAACAGACGCAGAATTGCCATCTGCAGTGATCCGCAGTGGCCCATTCCGCGCAAATTGAGCCTGATTTCAGGGCAGATTGGCCGGCGGTTACGCCCGGCCCGCAATCACCATACTGTGCAGATCGTCGGCCATCTTGGGCGCAGCGGCGTCTTCGAGCGTCGACCGCAGGGCTTCGATATCGGCATCCGGAACCGGGCGCCATCCGCAGGGGCACTGGCCATCCCGATGGGCGGCGGCGACTTCGCGATAGGTCGAGCCAATTGCGGCAGCCAGAAGACGCATCACCACATCGGGCGCCAGACGCGAACTGTCGAGCACGCGGCAGAACGTCGTCATGATGGCATGGTTGAGATAGGTCTGTGCCGAATTCTCGTCGGTGATATCGGAGACCTTGATCTGCTGCGGAAGCATGCGCGTATCCTTTGCGACCCCTCCGATTGTCTAGGCCGCGGTCACGTCATGCTCAACCCGTTTCGGACAGGCCGCGCTTAGAAGCCCTCAAGCCTGTCATGTTTTGAATCAGTCAAAACAGGATGTGTAGTAGGCGAATTTTCTATTCGGCTGCAGCTTGCGCCTGCCCCACGCCGGCATCGAGATGCATGGCTTCGATACGTCTCACCTTGCTGATCGAGCCCATGATCAGCGGCACACGCTGATGGATGGCAGTTGGCGCAATATCGAGAATACGGGCACGGCCCGTGGTCGCGCCGCCGCCGGCCTGCTCGACGATGAAGGCCATGGGATGCGCTTCATAGACGAGACGCAGCCGGCCATCGGCATAGCCCTTGCGCGCATCCGACGGATAGAGAAACACACCGCCGCGGATCAGGATGCGATAGGCCTCAGCGACCAGGGCTGCGATCCAGCGCATGTTGAAATTCTTGCCGCGCGGGCCTTCGGCGCCTGCGAGACACTCTTCGACAAAGTCACGCACCGGCGCTTCCCAGTGACGATGGTTGGACGCATTGATTGCATATTCCGAACACTCGGCGGGGATCTGCACGCGCGCCCGAATGCGCTTGTAGCTTCGCGTGGCGCGGTCGAGCGTGAAGATATCGACACCGTCGCCGAGCGTGAGCACCAGCGATGTCTGCGGACCGTAGACCACGAAGCCGGCAGCAATCTGTGCACTGCCTTTTTGTGTGAACGGCACAGCGCCCTTCACCGATGGCATGATCGAGAAGATCGTACCGACAGTCATGTTGGTTTCGATGTTCGACGAGCCATCGAGCGGGTCATAGGCAATGTCGAGCAACCCGCCGCGATCACTGATATCCGCCGTCTCGGCTTCCTCGGAGGCCAGCGCGGACCAGGACACCGGCTTCAGCGCGGCGCGAACGATCTCGTCGGCGCGGACATCGAGATCCTTCTGCACGTCGCCATCGGCATTCTGCGCGCCCTGCGCTTCACCGGTAATTCCGGCCAGCGCACCGCGGCCGATCAGGTCGGAGATGTCGATGGAGGCCTTGGCAAAGGCATCGACCGCAGCAGCCACGGCCAGCCGCAGCGGGTCCTGTCCGGCATAGTCAGCCGTGTGTCGGGACAGGGGCATGTGGTCGGTCATCGCAATCTCCGCAAAATACTGGGCTCCTTCTGGCACATGGCCGCGTCCAGAGTGCCCGGGAATGGCAGATATGGCCCAGTTTGCCCACAGATATTGACCTCCAGGGCCAAATAAAGGAATTTTTGGAAAGGTCAGACGGGGAAAGTTTTTCTTATATGACGAAGCGTTTCCGCGACATCTCGATCCGCCAGCTGCGCGCGCTGACCGCAGTTGCCGCCAGCGGCAGCATTACGGCAGCTGCAACCAAGCTGCGCCTGACACAGCCGGCTGTCACCCTGCAACTGCGCAACCTGCAAGGGCTCGCCGGCCTGCCGCTCATCCAGCGCACCGGCGATGGGATGGTCCTGACCGATGCCGGCCGCGAGGTGCTGGCGCTGTCGGAACGGATCGAAGCCGCGATGGCGGCCTGCGCGACATCGCTGGACATGATGGCCGGCAAGACCGGCGGGCGCATCTCCATCGGCGCCGTCAGTACCGCGAAATACTTCGTGCCCTTCGCCATCTCGGCCTTCGCGAAGCTCCATCCCAAGATCGAGATATTGCTGACGGTCGGTAATCGCGAGGAGACCATCGCAGGTCTGCGCAGTTACGATCTCGATATCGCGATCATGGGCCGGCCGCCGGCCGGGATCGACATGGATGTGAACCTGATCGGTGATCATCCGCATGTGATCATCGCGCCGAGCGACCATCGCCTCGCGGGCAAGGCGCGCCTCACCATGAGCGATCTCGCAGGCGAGACTTTCCTGACGCGAGAGCCCGGCTCGGGCACGCGCGGATTGATGGAGCAATTGTTCGAGAACGCCGATCTGCGCGCCACGATCGGCATGGAGATGGACAGCAACGAGACCATCAAACAGGCCGTGATGGCCGGGCTCGGCATCGCTTTCATCTCCGCGCATACGGTGGCCACCGAACTGGAGCAGCGGCGACTGGTGATGCTGGATGTGACCGGCCTGCCGATCATCCGGCAATGGTTCGTGCTCAACCGCAAGGACAAGGTGCTGCTCCCGCCGGCGCAGGCGATGCGCGCATTCCTCGCCGCACAGGGCGCACAGTTCCTGCCTGCGACGGAAGCCGGTAAATCTGCGCCGGCGCGCCGCAAGTCCCGTGGCCGCGCGCTGCTATAGCGACACACCTGGCCTCACCTTGTGGCGTTCGGCGAGGGTGATATGATGTCGTCAGCCCGAGCGCCAACACACCCCCATTACCAATTATCGGAGAATTCAATGCCTGCTGTCTCGGCAGATAGCACTGCGCCCGTCAGCGTCGTGACCGCCCTTTATCTCGGCACCAAGGTGCTTCACACCGAAGCCGAGCGCTCCGGCATCATCAACGACATGTTGCGCGGTGACGTCAGCCGCAAGGGCTATGTCCTACTGCAACGAAATCTGCTGGCGGCCTATCAGGCGCTGGAAGCCGGGCTCGAGAGTCATCGCGACACGCCTGTGCTCGCCGCACTCGCCCAATATCGGCTCGATCGCGCATCCGCGATGGAAGCCGATCTCAATGTGCTGTGCGATGGCGACTTCTCGGCTGTGCCGATGCTGCCTGCCGGCGAAGCCTATGCCAAGCGCATCGCGGATGCCGCGAAGGGCGACGGTGAATTGCTGATTGCCCATGCCTATACGCGCTATCTCGGCGATCTCTCCGGCGGCCAGATTCTCAAGCGCCTGCTCGCCAAGAAGCCCGGCCTCGCGCCGGAGGAATTGTCGTTCTACGATTTCCCGGCCTATGCCGATTTGGCCGCGTTGAAGTCGGATTATCGCAACGCGCTCGATGAAGCCGGCAAGCTCGCCAAGAATCCGCAAGCGATCATCGATGAAGGTTCGGTGGCATTCCAGCTCAACACCGACCTGTCATGGGCCGTGCAGGCCGCGCTCGAACAGGCGCCGAGCGCAGCCTGATCGACCTTACTTCCAGCTGACCAGCGGCGGCATCGAGCTTAAGATGTTCTCGACGTTGCCGCCGGTCTGCAGGCCGAACATCGTGCCCTTGTCGTAAAGCAGATTGAACTCGACATAGAGCCCGCGCGTCTCGAGCTGCTGCGCACGCTCTTCCTCGGTCCAGGCTTCCTGCATCCGCGCGCGCACGATGCGCGGATAGACATCGAGGAAGGCCGAGCCGACATCGCGTGTGAAGGCAAAATCCTTCTCGAAATCGCCGGTGTTGAGCTGATCGTAAAAGATGCCGCCGACGCCGCGCGCCACGCCGCGATGCGGCAGGAAGAAGTAATCATCGGCCCAGGCCTTGAACTTCTTGTAGTAAGCCGAGTCATGCGCATCGCAGGCGCCGCGCATCGCGTCGTGAAACGTGATCGTATCCGGCGCGTCGGCCTTGCGCTGCTCGGGCAGCATCGGCGTGAGATCTGCGCCGCCGCCGAACCAGCCGACGGCCGTCGACAGGAACCGCGTGTTCATATGCACAGTCGGCACGCGCGGACTGCGCGGATGCATGATCAGGCTGACGCTGCTGGAGACGTAATCGAGCTGCGATCCGCCGCCGGGCATTTGCCGCGCCATCTCCGGAGAAAGTTTGCCGTTTGCGCTTGAGGTGTGGATACCGATCTTCTCGAACAGACGGCCGCCCGAGAGGAAGCCGCCGACACCGCCGCCAGTGCCTGTCGCGCGGGTCCACGGCTTGTAGGTGAAGGTGGCCGGCGTGCCCGGAAACAGCGCTTGCGGCGCTTCGCGCTCCAGCGCCTCGACCTCGGCGCAGATCCGGTCACGGAGGGATTCGAACCAGACCTTTGCTCGCGCGCGTTGCTGGTCTGCTGATGTCGTGGGCTGTGAGGTCATGATGTTCATGTCAGTCATACAGGGTCTTGTAGCCTGCCAACGCCTTGAGATGTATCAAAAACGAACGCGCCGCAGGCCGGTTTTCGAAGCCCTGCGCGCCTCGCCAAGAGCGAAGCGGCAGTGTATCAGAAACGGCAAAATCGCGCCTTCTGGCGCCATATTCCGGAACCCGAGCCTTTGACCCAGTCTCTGCCCCGTAAACCGTTTCTCGATGTCCTTGCCGGCCAGCGCCAGGCGGTGCCGCCGCTCTGGATGATGCGACAGGCCGGACGTTATCTGCCTGAATATCGCGAGGTCCGCGCGCAGGCCGGCGGTTTCCTCGATCTGTGTTTCAATCCGGATTTCGCCACCGAAGTGACGCTGCAGCCGATCCGGCGCTTCGGCTTCGATGCCGCGATCATCTTCTCGGACATTCTGGTGATCCCCTATGCGCTCGGCCGTTCGGTGCGCTTCGAGGCCGGCGAAGGCCCGCGGCTCGATCCGCTGGATACGCCTGCTGATGTCGCGACGCTCGCGCCCGAAGCGGATTTCACCAAGCTCGAACCGGTGTTCGAAGCGCTGCGCCGCGTGCGCGCCGAGCTCGCTCCAAACATCACGCTGATCGGCTTCTGCGGCGCGCCATGGACCGTTGCCACTTACATGGTCGCCGGCAAGGGCACGCCGGATCAGGCGCCGGCGCGGATGATGGCGTATCGGCACCCGGAAGCCTTCGCAAAAATCATCGACACCATCGTCGAAAATTCGATCACCTATCTGCTCCATCAGCTTGAGGCCGGAGCCGATGTGCTGCAGATCTTCGACACCTGGGCCGGCATCCTGCCTGCGGCGGAATTCCAGCGCTGGTCGGTGGAGCCGACCAGGCGCATCATCGCCGGCGTGCGCGCCAAGGTGCCGGATGCGAAGATCATCGGCTTCCCGCGCGGCGCCGGCGCGCTGTTGCCGAGCTATGTCGGCGCAACGGGTGTCGATGCCGTGAGCATCGACTGGGCCGCCGAGCCGTCCTTCGTGCGCGAGCGCGTGCAGAGCCACGTCGCCGTCCAGGGCAATCTCGATCCGCTGGTGCTGATCGCCGGCGGCGCCGCGCTCGATCGCGCCGTCGATGACGTGCTGGCGAATTATGCCAGCGGACGCTTCATCTTCAATCTCGGCCACGGCATCCAGCCGGAAACGCCGATCACCCATGTGGAGCGGATGGTGCAGCGGGTGCGGGATTATCGCGGATGACACTCCGCACAGATCCGCGGATGTGAATTTCAAACAGCCACTGCTCGTCAGACATGCGTCATCACCCCTGTTGTTTGCGGCGCGGGGGCGCCGTCGTGTTTCGCATTCCCGTCCCCTTACGAGAGGGCGTGCGGAACGCCAGGTGCCCGTTGCACCCTTGGGCCTGATGCGAATGCGGTCTTCCGCAATTTGGAGTGCATCAGGACTTTCGGAAACACGAGCAAGTGCCCGACGTTCCGCCTGCGGTGTTTTTTCGACTTGCTTGCACATCTGCCTTGGCGAACGGCCCCATCACCAAAATTAGTGTCCCAGGGCGGAGGGACAGGGTAGCCTCAAGCACTTAGGCCGGACGCATTTCGATTTGGTCGTCCGTCACACTGTCCAGGGATCTTTCCATCTCAAGGTCGGTCGTCTCCTTGCCAGTGGCAGTGCTGGCGCAGATCCGTCCTGCCCGAAGACAGACGTCACTCATGAACCGCGTAACGCCGCATCTCCGGCGTCCACCGCACCCTGCCCCGCGAACGTGACGATCGCGATCGCCCCTCTCGGTGGGGCAGGACGATGGGGAATATAAACCTTATGGGATACTGTCAATGGAGAATAGGAAAAAATGTTTGAGGCATTCTCAACTGTCGTCCCCGCGCAGGCGGGGACCCATAACCTCCGCGCGGGAAGTTGAGACAGCGGCGTCGCGACTACAACGCTTCCGCTATCTCCCGGGTGTGTATGGATCCCCGCCTACGCGGGGATGACAACGGAGAGGTCATCGCGCCCTCACCCTCAGATGCGCCCATTGATGCGCCAGGAAATGACGGTCGAGGTCCTCGCCCTACCGCCCCTTCTCCTTCCGCCACGCTGCGAAATCCACCAGCGTCTGCTCATCGGTCGCCGGATAGAGACCGAAGATGCCCCGGCCCTTCTGCACCTGCTCGGTGACGAAATCCTCGAAGGCGGTCATCTCGAAGGCTTCGTTGGCGATCTCGTCGGCGAGATGCGCAGGGATCACGATGACGCCGTCGCTATCGCCGAGGATCACATCGCCGGGAAATACCGGCGCATCGCCGCAGCCGATCGGCCCGTTGATCTCGATGGCCTGATGCAGTGTGAGGTTGGTCGGCGCACTCGGCCGATGGTGGTAGGCGGGGAAGCCGAGCTTCGCGATCTCCTGGGAATCGCGGAAGCCGCCATCGGTGACGACGCCGGCGACACCGCGCTGCATCAGCCGCGTCACGAGGATGGCGCCCGCGGAGGCCGCACGCGCATCCTTGCGGCTATCCATCACCAGCACGGCACCGGGCGGGCAATCCTCCACTGCCTTGCGCTGGGGATGCGAGCGATCGCGGAATACGTCGAGCTTGTTGAGATCTTCGCGCGCCGGCATGTAGCGCAGCGTGAAGGCCTCGCCCACCAGCGTCGGCTGATCCGGCCCGAGCGGATGCACATCCTGGATGCACTGGGTGCGGAAGCCGCGCTTGTAGAGCGCGGTAGCCACGGTGGCGGTGGAGATGGTCTTGAGTTTGGCGCGGGTCGCGTCGCTGAGTTTGGTCATGGGATCACTCACTCAATAAATCACGGGTTCTTTGACCGGCGCACCGAAGTCGGTGCGCAGGAAGTCGAAGTCGCAGCCTTCATTGGCCTGCTGGATATGTTTGGTGAACATCCAGCCATAGCCGCGCTCGTAATTGCGCTCGGGCGCTTTCCACGCCGCGCGGCGCTTTTCCATTTCGGCATCGGAGATGTCGAGATTGATCGTCCGCGCATCGACATCGAGGGTGATCATGTCGCCGTTCTGCACCAGCGCCAGCGGACCGCCGATATAGGCCTCCGGCGCCACATGCAGGATGCAGGCGCCATAGCTGGTGCCGCTCATGCGTGCATCCGACAGGCGAACCATGTCGCGCACGCCCTGCTTCACCAGTTTCTTCGGAATCGGCAGCATGCCCCATTCCGGCATGCCCGGCCCGCCCTGCGGACCCGCATTGCGCAGGATCAGCACGTGATCGGCCGTGACATCGAGGCTCTCGTCATCGATGGCCTTTTTCATGCTGGGATAGTCGTCGAACACCAGTGCCGGGCCGGTATGCTTGAGGAAGCGCGGCTCGCAGGCACTGGGCTTGATGACGCAGCCATCGGGCGCGAGGTTGCCCTTGAGCACGGCCAGCGCGCCCTCCGCATAGATCGGGTCCTTCACCGTGCGGATGACGTCGTCGTTATAGACTTCGGCACCGGCGATATTCTCGCCGAGCGTCTTGCCGGTGACGGTCATGACGTCGAGATGCAGGTGTTCCTTGATGCGGCTCATCAGCGCCGGCAGGCCGCCGGCATAGAAGAAGTCTTCCATCAGATAGGTGTCGCCCGACGGCCGCACATTGGCGATGACAGGCACCTTGCGGCTGGCGATCTCGAAATCGTCGAGACCGATGTCCTGACCGGCGCGGCGCGCCTGCGCGATCAGATGGATGATCGCATTGGTGGAGCAGCCCATGGCCATCGCCACCGTGATGGCGTTCTCGAACGACTTGCGCGTCTGGATCTTCTGCGGCGTGAGATCTTCCCACACCATCTCGACGATGCGACGGCCGCATTCACTGGCCATGCGGATGTGGCCGGCATCGGCCGCGGGGATCGACGACGCGCCGGGCAGCGTCATGCCGATCGATTCCGCGATCGCCGTCATGGTCGATGCGGTGCCCATGGTCATGCAGGTGCCGTAGCTGCGCGCAATGCCGCCCTCGACCTCGACCCATTCCTTGTCGGAGATCTTGCCGGCGCGGCGCTCGTCCCAGTATTTCCAAGCGTCGGAGCCGGAGCCGAGCGTCTTGCCCTTCCAGTTGCCGCGCAACATCGGGCCAGCCGGCAGATAGATCGCGGGATAGCCGGCACTGGTGGCGCCGAGCAGAAGCCCCGGCGTGGTCTTGTCGCAGCCGCCCATCAGCACCACGCCATCGACGGGATGGCCGCGCAGCAATTCCTCGGCGTCCATGGCGAGCATGTTGCGATAGAGCATCGTGGTCGGCTTCAGGAAGCTCTCCGACAGCGACAGCGCCGGCAGTTCCATCGGGAAACCGCCAGCCATCAGGATTCCACGCTTCACGTCATCGACGCGGGTCTTGAAATGCATGTGGCACGGCTGCGCTTCCGACCAGGTGTTGAGAATCGCGATGACGGGGCGCCCCTGCCACTCGACCGGCGCATAGCCCTGCTGCATGGCGCGCGAGCGATGGCCGAAGGCACGCAGGTCGTCCGGCGCGAACCAGCGTGCGCTGCGGAGTTGATCGGGGGTCTTCTTGTGGCCCGGCATAATTCCATCCCTGTTTCTTTTTGCTTTGGCACGGCACGAACCGGTCAGTCCAACCAGATGCACCGGAATCGACTGTAGCGGTTCAAGACCGCCGGGCCAATGTCCGGTCCCGCGTCTCCACCTCTGCCAGTCGATGCGCTTCCAGTGCCTCGGCATAGAGCGCCAGACCTTCAGCCACCTTCTGACGCTGGGCCGGGGCCAGTTGCTGCAAGGCATTGGTGACCTGCCGCTGCCCATAGGCCTCGATCGCCTCGCGGGTGCGCCGCCCCTTGGCGGTGAGTAACAGCCGCTTGACGCGGCCATCGCCGGCACTGGCGGCTTCCTTCAGCTCGCCGGCATCGATCAGCTTGCGGATCATCCTGCTGACGCTGGATTTCTCCAGCCCGAGAAACGCCGATAATTCGACCGCGGTCATCGCCTCGCGCGCGCCGATCTCCAGCAGCGTATGCACCGCCGATGGCGGATAGTCGGTCGCTGCAACCGTTGCCTGCATGAAGCCGAGTTCGCGCACCATCAGACGCGACGCGGCGCGGATGTGATCGATCAAATCAGCGTCAATATCGGACAATCGCAGGCTCCTTGACGATAGTTGCATGATACAACTATATTGCTGGCGACGAATAATGACCGTGTTAGCACGGTCCGTGCAAGGAATGACCATGACAACCAGCGCTGCCCAGTTCCGCCCCCGCGACCGCATGGCCGGACGCATCTGCCTCGTGACCGGCGGCGGCACTGGCATCGGCCGGGCGGCAGCGCTGCTGATGGCGCAGGAAGGCGCAGCTGCGGTGGTGATCGCAGGCCGCCGCGAGGCCGAGGGACAGGCCGCCGCCGAAGACTGCGGCCGGTTCGGCGCCAAGACGCTGTTCGTCCGCACCGATGTAACCGAGGAGGCCGAGGTCGCCAGTCTGGTGCAGGCCGTGATGTCCCGTTTCGGGCGGCTCGATGTGGCCTTCAACAATGCCGGTTATCAGGAACGGCGCGCGCCGGTCGAGCAGCAGACCAGCGCGGTCTATGACACCGTGTTCGATGCCAATGTCCGCTCGGTGTTTCTTGGCCTGAAGCATCAGATCCAGGCGATGGAGCTGAATGGCGGCGGCCGCATCGTCATCAATGCGTCGGTGAGCGGCATCCGCAATCCCAATCCCGGCCTCGCGCTCTATTCCGCATCGAAAGCGGCGGTGATCTCGTTGATGCGTTCGGCGGCGATGGAATGCGGGCCGCGCGGCATCCGCATCAATGCGGTGGCGCCGGGCCGCGTCGTCACCGACATGATGCTGGCCTCGGGGATCGCCGACATGTCGGCCGTCGCAGCCGGCCTGCCGATCCGCCGCATGGGACAGCCGCATGAAGTCGCAGAAGCCGTGGTGTGGCTCGCCTCCGACGATGCCGGCTATATCGTCGGTCATGTGTTATCGGCAGATGGCGGCTTCAGCGCGACCTGACGACATTCGCGCATCATTGCGTTGCAGCAGACGAGCGGGACTGCAGAGCAGCACCGTGTGACGTGCAACGGCCAAGCCCTTGGCAACGTCCCTGCCATCGTCAAAGATCACAAGCCGATTGCCAAAGCCACCGCGACAGGTCAGCCTGAGGCGATGGAGATGGATCTGCGCGTCGCATGCTGCCACCGCGCGACGTCGGCGCATGTCATGACGATCCGGAGTATCTGACCGACCAACGACATCACACACATCATCCGGCAGTGACCGGGCGGACGAAACGGATGCCTGCATCAATGACAGGCACCGCAAAGGGAAAACACAGGGAGGAAGTCAAGATGAGCATTTCTCGTCGTGGTATTCTATTGGGCGGCGCCGGCGCACTCGGCGCAGCCACCTTTCCACTCGCACGTCCCGCCATTGCGCAATCGTCCGAACCGATCAAGATCGGCTGGCTCGCGGCCATGACCGGACCGAGTTCGGCGCCGACCGTCGGCTTCAACCGCGGCGTCACATTTGCCACGGAAGCCATCAATGCCGCCGGCGGCGTCAAGGGCCGCAAGATCGAGATCATCACCCGTGACACGCAGGGCGATCCCACCAAGGCGGTTAACGCCACGCAGGAGCTGATCAGCCAGGCCAAGGTCCATGCGATCTGGGGGCCGGTGAACTCCGGCGAAGCACTCGCCACAACGCCGCTGATGGCACGCGCCAAGATGCCCGACCTGCACCCTTGCGTCGTCGATACGCTGATCGACCCCGCGAAATTCCCCGCCGCGTTCCGTATCGCGCCGTCCAACGGCCAGTGGGACGACGCCGTGCGTAACTACTGTCTCAAGGTCTTGAAAGTCAGCAAGATCGCTGTGATCGGCGACACCACCGGCTACGGCGTCACTGCGGTGAAGGCCTCGGTCGAGGCCTTCAAGAAAGACGGCGCGGATGTCGTCTATCAGGCCAATATCGACGCGACGCAGCCCGACATGACGCCGGACATGCTGCGCGCCAAGAGTGCCGCGGCGCAGGTCATCGTGGTGTGGAGCGTCTCCACCGGCATGGAAGCGCGCATGTTCAACACCCGGGCGTCGATGGGTTGGGATGTTGCCTTTGTCGGCCATCCGTCGCTGGCATCCGGCGAACTCGCCAGCCTGATCGAGAAGCCGGCCAACTGGGAGAAGGTCTACGCCATCGGCTACAAGAGCTGCAGCTACGATTCAGCCGGCAAGCTGCCTGCCAAGAGCCAGAATCTCGTCGAGCGCCTGAACAAGGCCAAGGTGCCGCTCAACGACACGCTGCTGTGGTGGATTGCTGGCGGTATCGACGCCGTCGAACTAATTGCCAAGGCTGTCGAGGCCAGCGGATCGACCGACAGCGAGGGCATCGTCAAATACTGGAACTCGCTGTCGAAATATCCCGGCTATTTCGGCAACTACTCGTTCTCACCCACCCAGCATAACGGCTATCCGACCGACGAGATCGTCATGTCGGAAGCGCGGTCCGCCAAGAACGGCACCTTCGCCCTCGCCCCCGGCTACTCATAGGCCGGCGCGAGGACGACCAACATGCTCGGCTCGATCATAGCTTCAGGCCTCGCGGCGGGCGCGATCTATGCGCTCGTCGGCATCACCTACAATACGATGTTCTCGACCTCGCGGGTGATGAGCTTCACCGCCGGGCAGCTCGCCATGCTCGGCGGGGTGTTCGGCTCGCTGTTCATGCTGAAAATGGGGATGCCGACCTTGGTCGGCTTCGCCCTCACCCTGGTCGCCTGCGCGATCATCGGCGTCATCACCGAATTCGTCGCGGTGCGTCCGGTGCTCAAAAGCCTCGAGCAGCATCTCTATGTGCTGTCGACGCTCGCACTCGCACTGATGATCCAGCAGGTCACCGCGATCAAGTGGGGCACCGAGCCGCAGCCCTTCCCGCGCATCGTCGGTCTCGGCACCGGCGTGTGGGACGAGAAATTCTGGCTCCCTGTCGTGGCCTGCGGCCTCACCATTCTCGGACTCGAATATCTCTATCGCCGCACACTCGTCGGCCATGCCTTCATGGCGATCGCCGAAGACAATTTCGCGGCGCGTGCGCTTGGCCTGCCTGAACGCAACCTGCGTGTCGCGAGCTATGCGCTGGCCGGCGTGATCGGCGGCGTGGCGGGCTTCGCCGGCGGTGAATTGATGCTGGCCTTCTTCGCCAATGGCGCGCTGCTGAATTTCTACGGCTTCGTGCCGGTGGCGCTCGGCGGCCTCGGCAACAATCGTGGCGCGCTGATCGGCGGCCTCGCACTCGGCCTGTTCCAGCAGGCGGCGAATTTCCTGGTCGGCGGCATCTTCTCGTCGGTCGCGGTGTTCGCGATCTTCATCATCGTCTTGCTGGCAGCGCCCTCGGGCCTGTTCGGCTCCGCAACGGCGCGGAGGGTGTGATGACGGCGATCACCGATATGTCGACATCGCGCGAGACGACGACAAAACATTCCGTGCTGCCGGCACTGCTGCCGTTCCTCGGCGTCTTCGCGCTGGCGATGATCCTGCCCTTCGTCAGCAACGACTACTGGGCGCTGATCGGCACCCGTGCGGCAATCTACTGGGTGCTGGTGGCAGGCCTCAATCTCGTCGTCGGCTTCGCCGGCCATCTCGCCATCGGCTATGTGGCGCTGCTGACGTTAGGTGCCTACACGACCAGCGTGCTTGCCGCCGGCAATGTGCTGCCGCCGGTGCCGATCTATGGCGCGCTGATCATCGCAAGCTGCGTCGGCGCTGTGTTCGGCGTGATCGTCGGCCTACCGGCGATGCGGCTGCGCACCTTCTATTTCGCCATGACCACGCTCGGCTTCGCCACCATCGTGACGCAGATCGCGCTGGCCTGGCAGAGCGTCACCGGCGGCGGCATCGGCATCGTCGGCCCGGAATTCTCGGCACCGTTCAACACGCCATGGGGTTTCTATTATCTGTGCATCGGCTTTGCGGCAGTGGCGACCTGGCTCAGCGCCAATATCGCCTATAGCCGGTTCGGCCGCGCCCTGATCGCGATCCGCGATGCCGATGTGGCGGCGGAAGCCACCGGCATTTCCAAACCGAAACTGCTGGTATCGATCTTCCTGCTCGCCGGCGCCATGGCGGCCTTTGCCGGCGGGCTGTTCGCCAGCCTGCAGACCTATATCACGCCGGACGCTTTCACTTTCGATCTCTCGGTTTTGTTCTTCATCGCCATCCTGATCGGCGGTCGCGGCTCCATTCTCGGCCCGATGCTCGGCACGATCATCCTCACCATCCTGCCGGAAATCGCCGCACCGCTCGCCGCATGGTCGACCTTCCTCTATGCGGTGCTGCTGCTGCTCATCGTGCTGGTGATGCCCGGCGGCATTGCGGCGCTGCTAGACTTCAAGAGCAGACGTCCGCTCGCCAGCAACCGCGCCATCGTGCCGCGTATCGCCGGACTCTCCGAGGTGCTGCGCAAGACGGCCACGACCAAGACGCTGGCCCTGCGTGAGGTCGTGCTCACCTTTGGCAATGTCCGCGCCATCGACGGGCTCGATCTCGATGTGAAGCCCGGCCAGATCCATGGCCTGATCGGGCCCAACGGCTCCGGCAAGACCACGACGCTCAACGTGATCTCCGGCTACTACGCCGCCAAGGGCGGGACGATCACCCTCGGCGACGACGCGCTGCCGCCGGGCATACCGGAACTGCGCGCCGGCAAGGGTATCGCCCGCACCTTCCAGACGCCGCGCGTGATCGGCGAGGCTTCGGTGCTTGAGAATGTTATGGTCGGCGGCACCATCGAGGGCGAGGCGACATTCGCCGAGGCGCTGCTGTCGCTGCCACGGCATCATCGCGACGAGCGCAAGCTCACGGCACAGGCGCGGGCGATGCTCGGCGTTGTCGGGCTGGAGGCGCTGGCGGATGTTCGCGCCGACCGCCTGCAGCACAGCGAGTTGCGCTTTATCGAGATCGCCCGCGCCTTGATGCTGCAGCCGGACTTCCTGCTGCTGGACGAACCTGCCGCAGGCCTCTCCAGCGACGAGATCACAAGGCTCGGCGCGCTGATCAAGGCGATCAGCCGCCGCGGCACCGGCGTGCTGCTGGTCGAACATCACGCCGACCTGATCTTCGACATCTGCGATCAGGTCACGGTGCTCAATCTCGGCAAGATCCTCGCCGCCGGCACGCCGGCCGAAGTCCGCGTTCACAAGGAGGTCGTCAGTGCTTACCTCGGAGGCTGAACCGCTGCTGAAAGTCACCGCGCTGGAATCCGGCTACGGCAAGATCCGCGTGCTGCATGGCATCGACCTGCATATCGCTGCCGGCGAAGTGGTGACATTGCTCGGCCCCAATGGCGCCGGCAAGTCGACGTTATTGCGCGCGATCTCCGGCCTGCTGCCGGTCAATGCCGCCAGCGTGCGCTTCGACACCCGCGATATCAGCAACGGCACGCCGCGCGAAGCGGCCCGCGCCGGCCTTGTGCATGTAATCGAAGGCCACCGCGTGTTCACGCAGCAGACCGTAACGGAAAACCTGCTGCTCGCCGCCTACGACCTGCCGCGCGGCGAGCGCAACGCGCGCGTTGATGAGGCGCTGTCGTTCTTTCCGGAGATCGCCGAGAAACGCCATGAGCGCGGAGCGTCATTGTCAGGCGGACAGCAGCAGATGCTGGTGGTGGCACAGGGCCTCGTGCGGCGCCCACGCCTCTTGATGCTGGACGAGCCGTCTGCGGGTCTGTCGCCCGTACTGGTCGACCGCGTGCTGACGGTGATCGCGCAGTTGCAGAGGCAAGGCACTGCCGTGCTGCTGGTGGAGCAACTGGTGGAGAAAGCACTGGCTGCTGCCAACCGCGTCTATGCCCTGTCGCAGGGGCGTATCGTGCTGGAAGCGGCGACAACCGAAGCGAACCTGCCGCAGCGGCTGGAGCGGGCTTATTTCGGACACGAGGAAGCGGCGGCGGTGTAGGGCGGCGCGGCTCGTCATTCCGGGATGCACGTAAGACTGCGAAGCAGGCTGGAGTGCAGACCCGGAATCTCGATGTGTTCAACGCTGAACATTTCGGGATTCCGGGTTCGCGTGCGCCAAGAGGCGCCCACGCCCCGGAATGACAGCGTGGGGCGGCGTTCGCTCGCGAAGAGCGAGCGCCCCGGAATGACGACTTGGTTCAATCGATAATCGCCACCGCCCTTGTCCACCCTGCCGATGCCTTCTCGATCTTCACCGGGAAGCACGACACCATGAAGCCGGTGGACGGCAATTGCTCGAGATTGTGCAGCTTCTCGATATGGCAATAGCCGATATGGCGGCCGGCCTTGTGGCCTTCCCAGATCAGGCTGGCATCCTTCGTTTCGGCATATTTCTTCGCGGTGTAGACGAACGGCGCGTCCCAGCTCCAGCCGTCGATGCCAGTGAGGCGCACGCCGCGTTCCAGGAGATACATGGTGGCCTCATAGCCCATGCCGCAGCCGGAGGTGACGTAGTCCTGCTGACCGTATTTGACGCCGGCGGAGGTGTTGACGACGACGATCTCCAGCGGGCTCAGCGTATGGCCGATACGCTTGAGTTCGTCTTCAACATCCTTGGCTGTCGCAACATAACCGTCGGGCAAATGCCGGAAGTCGAGCTTCACGCCCGGCTGGAAACACCATTCCAGCGGCACTTCGTCGATGGTCCATGAGCGCTCGCCGCGATTCATGGTGGGATGGAAGTGATAGGGCGCATCGAGGTGCGTGCCGTTATGGGTCGAGAGCTGCACCAGCTCCACCGCCCAGCCCTCGCCGTCCGGCAGGTCTTCCTTTTTCAGCCCGTCGAAGAACTGCAGCATCCGCGGCAGGCCCTGCTGGTGATCGACATAGTTGATGGTGGGATGATTGCCCGGCGGATCCGCGGGGACGTCGTTCTGCAGGGGAACGGAGATATCGATGAGGCGACGGGACATCGGGTTTCCTTATGTTGTTTCTTGGATGTTATTGTTTTGCGCCGTCATGCCCGGCGAATGCCGGGTATCCACGTCTTCTGCACTTCATCTTCAAGACGTGGATGGCCGGGACAAGCCCGGCCATGACGTGGTGAGAGGTTGGCGCTTCGAAACGAGGCATCCTCACACGTCCTGCCGCACCACCTTGTTCTTCAACACGCCGATCTTCTCGACCTCGAGCTCGATCTCATCATTATGTTCGAGATACCAGCCGAGTTCGAGACCGCAGCCATTGCCGACGGTGCCGGAGCCGATGAATTCGCCGGGCATCAGCGTCTCGTCCTGCGTCACATGGGCGATGATCTCCTCGAAGGAGAACAGCATGCCCTCGCTGGTCGAGGACGAGCGCACCTTGCCGTTGACGCGGCATTCCATCTTCAGTCTGTAGGGATCGCCGATCTCGTCGGGCGTGACGATCCACGGACCCATCACATTGCCGCCGTCGAAGCTCTTGCCCTTGGCGGGACCAAGCCGGCCTTCCATCTCGAGCCGCTGGGCGTCGCGCGCGGAGAAATCGTTGAAGATGGTGTAGCCGAAGATGTGGTCCTTCGCCTTGGCTGCGGAAATATTCGCGCCCTTGTTCTTGGTGATGATGCCAAATTCGAGTTCGTAATCCATCACCTTGCTGTAGCGCGGCCATTTCACCGTGGTGTTGGTGCCGCGCACGCTGAACCGGTTGGTGATGTAGTAGATCGGCTGGCGGCGATAGACTTCGGGCAGTTCGCCGAGCGGCTCGGCATCCAGCCGCGCCAGTTCGGCCATGTCGTTCTTGGCCCGCGCCGCGAGCTTGAGCTGGCCACGCGGCGCCTGGAGGATATGCAGCGGAAACGACATGCCGTCGCGGCACTGACGCGGCTCCGGCACGGGCGCCAGGACATCTGCGCCCGCGACATTCACCGACAGCGATGCGTCGCTGCCATGTTTGTCGAAAATCTTTCGCGCGGCATCGAGCGCGCCTTCACCTGCATCGATCAGCGCCAGCATCGAGTTGAAGGCCGGATTGCTGCCGTCGCGGGCCGCGGCGCCGGCGAGATCGAACAGCCTGGTATCACTGGCATGCACGATGCCGACCTTGTCCCGGCCACCGGCACGAAATGTCGCGAGCTTCACTGGAGTCTCCCACTTGCTTTTGTTCTTCGATAAAATATATGATCAAAAAAAATATCGATAAACAAGAGGCGATCGCAAAGATTGCTTCGCGATCGAAAAAACGCGGGTGAGGAGACGACCATGACCAGGTGGACGGTGACGGCCCTGTTGGCCACGCTCGCTGTGACGGGCACCGCACATGCCCAGACCAAACTCCAGATCGGTTGCACTGCAACAACTGACTGCGCCTCCGCGATGGTCGCGGTCGATGAAGGCATCTTCAAGAAACACGGTCTCGATGCCGAGATGATCCCCATCGGCATCAATTCCAATATCCCGGCGGCCATCCTGTCCGGCTCGATCCAGATCGGCGGCCCGACCTCCACCGTCTTCCTGCAAGCTGCCGACGGCGGCCTCGATCTCGTCGCGGTCGCCGGCGCAACGGTGATGAGCCCGACATCCAACGCCAATATCACCGCCTTCGTGCGTAACGGCATCACCATCAAGGAGCCGAAGGACTTCATCGGCAAGAAGGTCGGCGCGCCGGGTCTCGGTGCGTTCCTCCACGTGCTGTTCGTCAAATGGCTGGTCGACAAGGGCGTCGATCCGAAGAAAGTCAATTTCGTCGAGGTCACCTTCCCGACCATGCCGGACATCATCAAGTCCGGCGGTGTCGATGCCGTGCTGACCGCCGAGCCCACCGTATCGCGCATGCTGGCGGCTGGCAGCGGCAGCATCGGCGCACGCTATGCGACCGAGCTCGAACGCACGGAGCCGATCATTTTCTATGCAGCCTCGCGCGAGTGGGCCGAGAAGAATCCCGACACCATCAGGAAGTTCCGCGCGGCCGTCGCCGAAGGTGCGGCGATCGTGAACAGCGACAAGGACAAGACCTCAGCCGCAATCGCCAAATTCACCAAACAGACCATCGAGCTGGTGAAGGCCTCGCCGCCGAACAAGTCGGAGCCGGTGCTGAAGCCCGAGCAACTGGCATGGTGGATCGACGTGATGTCTTCGCAGAAAATGCTGGAGACGAAGCTCGATCTCACCAAGCTGATCCTGAAATAGGTCGAACGGAATGACGGGCCAGCCCCTTAGCAGTCCAATCGATGTCTCCGGCTCGGATACGCTGAGCGAACGTGCCGCGACGCTGCTGCAGCACGACATCATTGCCGGCAATCTCGCGCCAGGAACGCGGCTTGGTATCGTCGATCTCGTGCAGCGTTACGAGATCGGCGCCACGCCGATGCGCGAGGGATTGTCACGCCTGATCTCACGCGGCCTGATCATCGGCATCGGCCAGCGCGGTTTTCGCGTCGCCGACATCAGCCGCGAGGATCTGGCCGACATCACACGGATGCGCAGCGTGGTGGAGATGGAGGCGCTGCGGCTGGCCATCGAACATGGCGACGATGCCTGGGAGGCCGGCATCATCAGTTCGCTGCACCAGATGCGCCGGCATATCGAACGCACCGGCGACGAATTCCGCGAAGGGGCGCCGGATTTCGACAAGCTCCACAAGGGATTTCACACGGCCCTGCTCGCGGCCTGCGGATCGAAGCGCCTGCTCTCGGCGCATTCGGAACTCTACGATCAGGCCTATCGCTACCGCCGGGTAATGATGCGCGGCTTCGACAGCGGCGGCCGCTTCGTTGCGGCCCATCAGCTTCTCGCGGATCGCGTGCTGGCGCGCGAAACCGGCGCTGCGCAAGCCATGCTGACATCGCATCTGCATTCGACGCTCGCTTACGTCTATCCGCCCGGACAGGGAGATTGAGCGCGATGACATCCGTTGCTCTCCGCAAGGACATTCCATCGGCCCGGCTTGAGAAGTCGCAGATCGCGTTTTCGCGCGTGACGCTGGATCTCGGCGGCAAGACGATTATCGAAAATGTCAGCCTCGACGTGAAGCCCGGCGAGTTCCTCTGCATCATCGGCGCCTCCGGCTGCGGCAAGACCACGGCACTCCGCCTCGCCGCCGGCCTGTACCAGCCGACATCGGGACAAGTCAGCTTCGACGGCGAGCCGATGCGCGCGCCGCGGCGCGACGTTGCCATCGTGTTCCAGGATTACGGCAAGGCGCTGCTGCCGTGGCGCACCGCCGCGGGCAATGTCGCCCTCGCGCTGGAAACCATCGGCATGCCCAAGGCACAGCGCCCGGCGCGCATCGACGAGTTGCTCAAGAAAGTCGGCCTGCCCCATCACGCTGCGAAATATCCCGCCGAGATGTCCGGCGGCATGCAGCAGCGCCTGCAGATCGCGCGATGCCTGGCGCAGGAGCCGAAAGCACTGTTGATGGACGAACCGTTCGGCGCGCTTGATGCCATGACGCGGCAGGGTCTGCAGGACGAGGTCCTGTCACTGCTCGATGCCAGCAAGGCGACGGTGATCTTCGTCACCCATGATCTCGAAGAAGCAATTTATCTAGGCGACCGCGTGGTCGGCCTGCTGCCACATCCCGGCCGCATCGGCATTGATCTGCCCATCGACCTGCCGCGCCCCCGCGATCAACTGACCACGCGCGAGAACCCGGAATTCCTGCGCCTGCGCCGCGAATTGTTCGATTTCATCAAGGCATCGGAAGCATGAGATCCGAGCGCCTGAAAGCGGCGGTCCTTCCGATCAGCCTGCTCATCGTGCTGGAAATCTGGGCGCGCTCCGTCGACATCCACAGCGACGCGCTGGCGCCGCCGAGCACCGTGGTGCTGGCGCTGTTCAATGCGTTTGGCGATGGCTCGATCCTCTCAGCCACACGCGACACATTGGCTTCGGCCTTTGCCGGCCTCGTGGTCGGCGGCGCCATCGGATTGTTCCTCGGAATCACGCTCGGCATCTTCCAGCCGCTGGACCGATTGATGGAAGTGACCATCGAGTCGCTGCGCCCGATCCCGTCCATCGCGCTGCTCCCGATCGCCCTGATCGCGCTCGGCTTCGGCTATCGCATGGAAATTGTGATCGTCGCCTTTGCCTGCGTGTGGCCGATCCTGATCCTCAGCCGCGCTGCGGTGCGCAGCATCGAGCCACGGCTGATCGAAGTGTCGCGCGCGCTGCGGCTGTCGCCGGGCGACCGTATCAGCAAGATCATCATTCCCGCCGCGCTGCCGTGCATCTTTCTCGCCTTTCGCCTAGCGGCGGGCATCGCGCTGATCGTCGCGGTCACGGTGGAAATCGCGATCAATCCCATCGGGCTCGGCGCCGGAATCATGATTGCGCAGCAGGCATTACGTCCCGATCTGATGCTCGCTTACCTCTTGTGGATCGGCCTGATCGGCTACGCGCTCAATGCCGGATTGCTGGCCGCGCAGCAGCATCTGTTTGGCCCCGCAGCGCTAGCGGGGGAGGTCCGATGAACTGGGCACTCACCCTCTGGCGCCTGGCCAGTTTCGCCGTGGCTGCAGGCCTGATCGCGCTATGGCAGTTGATCGCCAATCTGAAACTGGTCTCGCCGGTGTTTCTGCCTGGCCCCGATCGCGCATGGGCGGCGCTGATGCGCGGCTTCAGCAATGGCACGTTGCTGGACAAGACAATCGGCACCCTCGAACACATGTTCTATGGCTGGCTGGTCGCATCTGTCGTCGGCATCGCACTCGGCGCCATGATCGGCTCATCCAAAGCAATGCGCAGCTATGTGGCGCCGTCGCTGGAATTCCTGCGACCCCTGCCCGTATCGGCGATCATTCCCGTCGCCATCGCTTTGTTCGGGCTGACCCAGGGCATGGCGCTGTTCGTCATCGCCTTCGGCGCGATCTGGCCGATGCTGCTTGCGACCATACACGGCTTCGGCGCAGTAGAGCCGCGTCTCTATGAGGTCGCACGCTCGCTGCACATGTCGCGCCTCGCGGTGATCTTCAAGATCGCTCTACCATCTGCCAGCCCCGACATCATCTCCGGCATGCGGCTCAGCCTGACCGTGTCGCTGATCCTGGCGGTGGTCTGCGAAATCCTCGCCGGCCTCGATGGATTAGGCCACTGGGTGTTGCTGTCGGCGCGCGCGTTTCGTTCGCCGGATCTGTTCGCCGGCGTGATCCTGCTCGGCGTGATCGGCTATGTGACCGCGCTGGCGATGTCGATGGTCGAGGCGCGGCTCTTGCGGTGGCGGACGAGCGGGCATTAGAGGCGTATTGTCGTCCCCGCGCAGGCGGGGACCCATACGCGCCGAAGAATGAGTTAGAACGCCGTCGTCGTAACTCTGCTTTCAACTGCACTTGCGGTGGCTATGGGTCCCCGCCTGCGCGGGGACGACATGCTGAGAGTTACTTGGTTCCAAACACCTTCGAGATCGCCGCCTGCGCGTCGCGCTGGATCTGCTTGAGATGATCCTCGCTGCGGAAACTCTCCGCGTAGATCTTGTAGACGTCCTCGGTGCCTGACGGTCGCGCGGCGAACCAGCCATTGGCGGTCGAGACCTTGATGCCGCCGAAGGACTGATCGTTGCCGGCCGCCTTGCTTTCGGTCTTGGTCACCGCATCGCCGGCGAGCTCAAGCATGCCGATCTGCTCCGGCGTGACTTTCTTCAGTACGTTCTTCTGCTCGGGCGTGGCCGCGGCGTCGATGCGCTCGTAATAGGGCACACCGAATTCCTGCGTGAGTTTCTCGAAGCGCTGGCTCGGATTTTCTTTCGTCACCGCGGTGATCTCGGCGGCGAGCAGGCCCAGAATAAGTCCGTCCTTGTCGGTGGTCCACACCGTGCCGTCCTTGCGCAGAAACGACGCGCCGGCGCTCTCCTCACCGCCGAAGCCGAATGAACCATCGACAAGACCGTTCACGAACCATTTGAAGCCGACCGGTGTCTCCACGAGTTTGCGGCCAAGCTTGTTCACCACGCGGTCGATGATGGCGCTGGAGACGATGGTCTTGCCCACCGCCGCATCCTTGCGCCAGTCCGGACGGTGCGCGAACAGATAGTCGATGGACGCGGCCAGATAGTGGTTCGGATTCATCAGGCCGCCGGTTGATGTGACGATGCCGTGGCGGTCGGCATCGGTATCGTTGGCGAAAGCGACGTCGAATTTCTCGCGCATGCCGATAAGCTTGGCCATCGCATAGGGCGATGAACAGTCCATGCGGATCTTGCCGTCCCAGTCCAGCGTCATGAAGCGGAAGGTCGGATCGATCGTTGTGTTCACGATGGTCCCATCGAGCTTGTAGCGCTCGATGATCGGCTGCCAGTAATGGACGCCGGCGCCGCCGAGCGGATCGATGCCGATCTTGACGCCGCTCGCGCGGATCGCCTCCATGTCGACGACATCAGCGAGGTCGGTCACATAGGGCGTGATGTAGTCATATGGTTTGACGAATTCGGATTTGCGGGCGCGCGCGATCGGGATGCGCCGGACGCCAGCCATGTCGTTTTCGAGGAAGCCGTTGGCGGCCTTCTCCATGATCCCGGTGATGTCGGTATCGGCCGGGCCACCATTGGGCGGATTATATTTGAAGCCGCCGTCTTCCGGCGGATTATGTGACGGCGTGACTACGACGCCATCCGCGAGGCCCGAGGTGCGGCCCTTGTTGTAAGTGAGGATGGCGTGGGAGATCACCGGCGTCGGCGTATAACCGCCGTCCTTGTCGATCCGCACATGAACGCCATTGGCGGCGAAGACTTCCAGCGCCGAAACCAGCGCCGGTTCGGCCAGCGCATGAGTATCGATACCGATGAAGAGCGGGCCGTCGATGCCGGCACCCTTGCGGTAATCGCAGATCGCCTGGCTGACGGCGAGGATGTGGTTTTCGTTGAAGGAATTATGGAGTGCGGAGCCGCGATGGCCGGACGTGCCGAAAGCCACACGCTGGGCGGGGATGGACGGATCCGGCTTGCCGGCGAAATACGCCGTCACCAGCCGAGGCACGTTGACCAGCAGGGATGGATCGATGGTTTTGCCGGCCAGCGGACTCACATGAGCAGCCATTTGTTCTCCTTCGCACGCCAATACCCCCGATACCGCGCAACCGCGACCGGGAGTCAGAACTCATCGCATGAGTCTTGGCATGTTTTGGAGGACAAATCAGCTATTTGCGAGATGACATGCGGCCCGCCGAGGGCTCAGGATTTCCCGTAAGTCTGACGCGAGACCCAGGCCAGCGGCAGGGCGAAGCAGACGAACATTGCGACCACGGCCGCGGCAACCAGCATACTGTCGAAAGGCATTCTCTTCTCCCCGGATGATGGAGAAGAGTGTGAGCGCGGCGCGATGACTGCGCCTTGAGGTGGGTCAAAATTGCGGTAGGAGATGCGGCGCAGCCCTCGCCCCGCCGCGCGAAGCGAAGCTTCGCTAGGCGGGGAGAGGGTGGATCGATGACCGAAGGTCATCGAGACGGGTGAGGGGGAGTTTCAGTTGAGACTCCCCCTCACCCGCCCTCCACATGCTTCGCATGTGAAAGGCGACCTCTCCCCGCAAGCGGGGCGAGGTAAGAAAACGAAGTTACGCCGCGGCGAGCTGATCCAGCCGGTCGGTGGACAGCAGCCGCACGCCATCGGGCACCACGACGACGGTCTTTTCCTTGGCGAGCTTGGTCAGCGTACGGCTGACGGTTTCGATGGTCAGGCCGAGATAGTCGGCAATGTCCTGCCGGCTCATAGGCAGCGGGACGTTGACCGACTTCGCGCCGATGCGGCCATAGCGCGCCTGCAGGTTCAGCAGGAAGGCGGCGACCTTCTCGTCGGCGTTGCGGCGGCCGAGCAGCAGCATCTGGTCCTGTGCAAGGCTGAGTTCATGGCCGGCGAATTCATGCAGGCGACGCAGCAGATGCGGCTTGCCGTCGACATAGTTGAGGAAGGCCGCACGGGTGAAACGACAGACACGCACCGGTGTCACGGCCTCGGCGGCAACGCCGTAGCGATCCATCAGCGCGAGTCCCAAGAAGTCCCCCGGCAGCGCGAAGCCGACGATCTGGCGGCGGCCATCGGGGAGCGACTTGTAGAGCCGCACGATACCTTCGGTGAGATTGAACACGCTGCCAGCCAGCGCACCCTGATCGAACAGCATGGTCTTGGCGGCGAAGTTCTTGACCTGGCTGAGATGATCGAGCTCGTCGAGTTCCTCCGGCTCCAGTGCGCCGCAGACGCTGAACAAGCGCACCTTGCAATCGTCGCAGCCGTTGGTGCCGCGGCCGTGCTTGCAGTCGCGCTCTCCGGCACAGGTCTCGGCCGCTGGCTCTGCGAAGGTCATGGCACTGTCCATCTCTGGTTTGGTCATATGAGGCAGGTCTTGAAAATCAGTGTACACCATTTGACATGGATCAATCCTGGACGCTTTGACCCATATCAATGCCGGAACGGCCCATCCCCGCCAATTTTGCGGGCCATGCGGGAATCCGGCCATGAATGAGGAATATCGGGCGCAACCAATGACTTGGGCAGATGCCCGAGCCGCCTATCCGCTCGTCTATTTGCACGATGCCAGCGTTACGCTGGATGCATGGCTGGATTTCGTGCGCCGGCGGACCGATGCCGACAGCGGCGATAACGGGCTGATCGTGATCCGCGACCGACGCGACATCGTCCATGCCCTGTTTGCCTACCGGGTCGATCTCGACCTGCGCGGCTGCAACCAGCTCTGTATCGCGCAACTGATCGTGGCCCAGATCCCCGGCTCGCAGATCGACCATGCGGTAGTCGCCTCGACCAGCCAGGTCGCGGCGTCACTGGGCTGCCCGAGCATCGTGATCGAGCAGCCGTTCCAATTGATGCCGGGCACAACAACGCGGACGCCGACAGCCGCGTAAGATAGCGCGTCGCATCGCGATGCAGGAACCAAAGCAGACGCGGCTCATGCCGCGATAGGCAGCGACATCCCGATGCCCCGACGAGTCACAGGATGAAGTCGCTCGCTTTCAGACTCGCGGCGTTGATCTGAACCTGAAAGTCGGCGCTGCCGTCGCCGTTGATGTCGCCCTGCAACAGGTGATCGGCATAGCGCAGTTGTCCTGCGATGTGGCCGAAGGCGGCGGTGCTGATAAAAGCGAAAGCCTGATGACCTGCAGCACTGCTATCGGCATCGATGGCCGACAGATCGATCCGGTCCCCGGTCCCGAAATCCGTGATCCGATCCATCACGCCGGGCGTGCTGTCAGCAACCGCCGTGAATACAAAGCGGTCGGCCCCTGCACCGCCTGCAAGCACATCGGCACCTGCGCCGCCGGCGAGGATGTCGTCACCCGCATTGCCCCAAAGCTGATCGTTGCCGGCACCGCCGTGCAGAGTGTCATTGCCCGCGCCGCCAGTCAGGGCATCGTTGCCTTCGCCGCCATCCAGCACATCATTGCCGTCGCGGCCGTCCAGGACGTCCTTGCCGCTGCCGCCTGACAAGGTGTTGGCGGCGCCATCGCCAATCAAAGTGTCGTCGAAGCGACTACCAATGACGGTCTCGATCGAGCTGAAACTGTCACCGGCGGCATCGCCTCCATTGCCCGTACCTAACGTCAGATCGACGTGAACTCCAGACGGCGATGTCTCGTAGCGCACCGTATCGATACCGGATGCGCCGGCGAAAGCATCGGCACCCTTGCCGCCGACGAAGATGTCATTGCCGTCACCGCCCCACATGCGGTCGTCGCCATCGCCGCCGAACAGAAAATCATTGCCCGCATCGCCATAGAGAAAGTCGTTGCCAGCGTCGCCATACAGAACGTCATTTCCCGCCGCGCCATGTATGGTGTCACGACCATCGCCGCCGTGAATGATATCACTATCCGCAGTGCCAGGGATCGTGTCGGCGGCCGGTGTGCCATTGGTGATCGTGTTGAACGACATGATGCGACCGTGGATATCGTCGGACCCGAGGGACGGCACATAGGCTGTCCATGTTGCGAGCAGTTCTCCATTGTCCAGTGTGATCAGGCTCGGCAGCGAATCGATATTGTCGACTGCAGAATTGACCACGAAATCCGGTCCGCTCACCGAACCGTCGGCATTCACGATATGACCGAGAATCCCATTGGTCCCGGCACTGAAATCACTGCCCTCCCAAATCACCAGCGCGCGGCCGTCGGGCAAGGCGGTCACTACAGGAGAGTTGGCATAAGCGGCGTTCGACGCGTTGATGATGACGTCCGATACACTGACGGAGCCGTCAGCATTCAGAATCCGGCCATGCACATCGTTTGAAAATGTCCCGACCTGCTGCTGCGTCCATGTCAGCAGAATACGCCCATCCGCGAGTTCGGCAGCGGACACGCCATTCTGGTCCATGCTGGATGCAGGCAGCACCGGGAAGTCCGGCAATGTCGAGGTTCCGTCGCTGTTGATGAAGCGGCCCTCGACATGGGCGCCAGCATCGGGAGAGATGTCGGTCCAGAATGTCAGCGCGCGTCCATCCGACAGCGCGATCGCCTTCGCGCCGAGCTGGCTGCCGGCGAGATCGCCATTGACGATGAAATCGGCGCCTTCGGGCGCTCCATGCGCATCAAGGATACGCCCGCGGATCTCGAGCGGATACGGATTCGTGCCGCCCGAGGAATCCTCGTTCGAGGTCCAGGTCAGCAGGATGTGCCCATCGGCCAGCACCGTCGCATTCGGGCCAGGCTGCCCCAGCGCCGTCGGCGTGGTGTTAACGATGAGGTCGGGGCCGCTCACGCCATCGGCAGTGACGATGCGTGCATGGATGTCGGAAGTCGTGTCGGATGCGAACGCTCCCCAGGACACCAGAGCCGAACCATCCGCAAGCGTGACGATGGTTGGCAGGATGATGTCCCGCGGCGATGTCGTTGCGATGACGAAATCGGATGCCGTCGCTGCTCCGTCCGCGTCGAACACGCGGCCACGCAATTCGAAGCCGCTGGTGAACCCATCCTGGTCTCTCAGTTCCGAACTCCAGACCACCATCACGCGGCCATCAGGCAGCGTGGTCTGTGCCGAATAGGCCTGACCAAAGTCGGTCGTATTGTTGATGGGAAATTCCGGCCCGACAAACGCCATGATGCAGCCCCCAATTTATTTCGCGGGAGCCTGAATCTTTAATCGGACGAATCTGCGGCTGATATTTGTCGAGCGCGCGTTGTTCGTCCTCGCATTGAATCAATTGCAGCCCATCGCATGCGTTCGACGCAGCTGCCTTGTTTCAATGCAACGAGCCCGCTCGCGATCACGTCAATCGCTCGCTCTGTTTTAGAGCACATCGCGACCTTCTGTTTCCCACACACAAATTGACTCATGCGCCGCGCCGATGACCGCACAGCCATTGTCACATCCTTGTTGCAATGGTCGCGGGTGTCTGCTCGGAATCTTTGCATTCCGCGAAGTACAGGACGACGCGCTTCGACGATCGCGACGTCACTTGGCTCGGGTCGATTTCAAATCGACAATGTCGATTACAAGCGCGAATAATATTCGTTTGTCAAAATTTGCGCCGGTCCTAGGCTTCGTAGAACCCGAGGTCGCGAGGTTCGCCGCCTCTGCCTGCAGGAGCCGACCATGAAAACGATCATCCGCCCCGACATATCGGTCGCTCTCGCGCTGTTCGCCTTTGCTGCGGCGGTTATCGCACGCCTGACAGCCACCAGGCGTTCCCCGCACAGTGCCAACCAGATCGCAGCTATCGTTGCGACATCGGGGCATCCGTCTGGCGCCTAGCCGCGCCTGAGCCCCATATCACGTCCGCCTTGCCGGACGTTTCCGCGCCCTCGCCTGCCTTGCAGGCGCGGGCTTTTTGTTGGCCGCGTCATGCGCCAGGCGATGCATGAGCGCAACGGCTTCGGCAATAACCGCATCGTCGCGCTCGCCGGGATAGACGACATAGGCCGGCATGGAAAATTCCGGCGCATCGGCGACGACATGCAACCGCCCGGCCTTCAGCTGGGGAGCAACGATGCGGCGCGGGAAATAGCCGGAGCCGCCATTCTCCAGCACATGCTGCAGCCCGAGCCAGCCGATATTGGCGGTGAGCGATGGCCCTGCGAAATCCGGAAACAGCGCCGTGTGGCGCGCATAGAATTCCGGGCCCCAGTCGATATAGACGTAACCCGGCTGCGGCTCCGGCGCACTGCGCTTGCTGGTCGAGACCAGAATGAGCTGTTCATCGAACAACTGCTCGACCTTGAGACCGGGCCGGCTCTGCGGCGTATACATCACGCCGATATCGATCCGGCCTTCGACGAGGCCCTGCATCAATTCGGGTTCGAGAGCGCTCTCGGCGCGGATCGCGATATCCGGATGTTTCGCGCGCATCAGCGGCAGCCAGTGCAGCAGATGCTCCTCCCACAGTCCGATGCGACCGCCGACGGTCAGCGTGCCGCTGAAGCCTTTCGCAATGCCGACATCCTGCCGCGCATGCTCCACCGTTCGCACCAGCGTGGACGCGTGTTTCTGGAATTGCCGGCCGGCTGGGGTCAGTGCAGCCCCCGCCTTGTTACGGACGAACAGTGTCACGCGCAGCAACTGCTCCAGTGTCTGGATCCGCGCGCTGACCGTGGACTGGGTGACATGCAGCTTCTCCGCTGCAGTGACGAAATTCCCCGCGCTCACGACCGCAAGAAATGTCCTGGCCAGCTCGGTATCCATGACGAACCGTCTCCGCTACGCGCCCTCGTCGAGCGCGACCATCTCGCGCTTCTTACGCAGTGCCGGCAGCAACGGCGCGATCAGCAGGATCACCGCGAGCGCGAGGCACGCCGCCGAGATCGGCCGCTCGATGAAGGTCATGAGATTACCCTGCGACAGGATCAGCGACTTCCGCAGATTGTTCTCCAGCAGCGGACCCAGCACAAAAGCCAGCACCAAAGGCGCGGGCTCATAGCCGAACTTGCGCATGAAATAGCCGATCACGCCGAAGGCGATCATCACATGCACGTCGAATACATTGTTGCTGCTGCAATAGACGCCGATGATCGTGAACAGGATGATCAGCGGGAACAGCACATTGTAAGGCAGCTTCAGCAGCTTTACCCACATGCCGATCAGCGGCAGGTTCAGCACCAGCAACATGAGGTTGCCGATATACATGCTGGCAACGATGCCCCAGAACAGGCCGGGATTCTGGGTGATCAGAAGCGGGCCGGGCTGCAGGCCATGAATAACGAAGGCGCCGAGCAGCAAGGCCATCACCACATTCGGCGGAATGCCGAGGGTCATCAACGGAATGAACGCACCGCCCGCCGCTGCGTTGTTCGCGGCCTCCGGTCCGGCAACGCCTTCGATCGCGCCATGACCGAAACGTTCGGGATGTTTCGACAGCCGCTTCTCCAATGCATAGGACGCGAAGGATGCGACCACGGCGCCGCCGCCGGGGAGGATGCCGAGGAAGAAGCCCAGGATCGTGCCGCGTCCGATCGGCGCGGCGCTGGCCTTCCAGTCTTCCTTGTTGGGCAGAAGCTGCGTGATCTTGGCATTGATGATGTCGCGCTTGATGACCTGCTCGGTATTGAGCAGCACTTCTCCGAGGCCGAACAGACCCATCACCACCGGCACGAGACCGATGCCGTCGATCAATTCGATCCGGCCGAAAGTCAGCCGCGGCTGCGCGGTGATGCTGTCGAGGCCGACGAGGCCGAGCACGATGCCGATACAGGCCATCAGCAGCGCCTTGGCCATCGAGCCCTGGGTGAGGAAGGTGAGCACCACGAGGCCAAGCACCATCAGGCTGGCATATTCGGCCGGACCGAAGGCAATAGCGACCGAAGCCAGCGACGGCGCCACCAGCATCAGGGCCACCAGCGCGAACGTGCCGGCGATGAAGGAGCCGAGCGCGGAAATGCCGAGCGCCGGGCCGGCGCGTCCCTTCTTCGCCATCTGATGCCCGTCGAGGCAGGTGACCACGGACGCGGCCTCGCCGGGAATGTTCACCAGAATTGAGGTGGTCGAGCCGCCATACATCGAGCCGTAATAGATGCCGGCCATCATGATGATGCCGGACTCCGGCGTGCCGGACAGCGTCACCGGCAGCAGCAGCGACATCGCCGAGATCGGCCCGATGCCGGGCAGCACGCCGACCAGCGTGCCGATGAAGACGCCGATGAAGCAGTAGAGAATATTGACGGGCTGCAGCGCGACGCCGAAGCCGTGCATGACATTGACGAGAACATCCATGATCCGTGTTTCCCGTCAGCCGATTTCAAACATGCCCGAAGGCAACTGGATCAGCAGGCCGTGTTTCAGCACCCACCACACACCGAGGGGCGCCAGCACCGCGAGCGGAATTGCGAGCGTCCAGCGCACCGGATCGATCACGCGCAACAGCAGCAACATCAGCGGGATGGTGGAGATCAGGAAACCCAGCGGTTCGAGCGCAAAAGCATAGGCAGAGAGGATGACGATGATCGCGACCGGCTTGCCCCAGCTTGCACCTTCCCATCGCGATCCAAAGGTCGGCCCGCCTTCCGTCACCGAAGCGAGGACAATGGTGACAGCGAAAGCGCACATCAGCAGGCCGATATAGAACAGCATGAAGCCGGAGCCGGGATCGTTGATGGTACCGAGCTTGAGCTTGAGGCCCGAGCGAATGACGAATACGCCAAGCGCAATGCCGATCACGCCGGTCCAGAGTTCGGAATTGTTGAGCCGGAATGGCGGGCGGATGGAGGAGGTCATGAGGGAGCCTTTGGTAGATGCCTCGTATCTGCAGCGCCCCGATTAGCTCCGGTGTCGTCCCCGCGTAGGCGGGGACCCATACACACCGTCGACATGTTGCGGCAGTCAGGAGAGGACTTACTTCAACTACAAACGTTGGTGGTTATGGGTCCCCGCCTTCGCGGGGACGACACCTGCGTTTCAGGCTACTTCTTGCCCAGCCCGATCGTCTCGATCACCTTGCGCTCGGAATTGGTGACCTCAACCACGAACTTCTTATAGTCCTCGGTGTTCTTGTAGTTCGGCACCATGTCGTATTTCGCCAGCGTGGCGATAACGGCAGGATCCTCGATGGCCTTCTTGAAGGCATCGTGCAGCTTGGCAACGATCTTCGGATCCATGCCCTTCGGCCCGGCAATGCCGAATGGCGAGTCATAGACCATCGGATAGCCGCTTTCCTTCAGCGTCGGCGCGTCCGGGAAATTCGGCGAGCGCTTGTCGGTCCACACCATCAACAGGCGGAGCTTGCCGGCATCGACCAGCGGCCGCCAGCCGGTGGAATCCGCCTGCAGCATGGTGTGATTGCCGAGCACCGCGGCATTGGTTTCAGCGCCTCCCTTGAACGGCACCTGCGTGAGCTTGATGCCAGCCAGCGCCGCGATCTGCTCCATGCCCACATGCAGCGACGTGCCGGTGCCCGGCGTCGCATAAGTTACCTTGCCGGGATTGGCCTTGGCGAAATCGACCACATCCTTCCAGGTCTTGAACTGCGACTCCGCATTGGTGGTGATGCCGAAGGTGTAGCCGGTGAGATGGATGATGTAGGAGAAATCCTTGTCCGGATTCCACGACACGTCCTGCATCAGCGGCAGGCGGAACACGGTGATCGGAATCTGCGAGATGGTGTAGCCATCGGGCTTCGCCGCGGCCGCCATGGTCGCCGGGCCGACAGTGCCGCCACCGCCACCCTTGTTGTCGATGGCGATCGGCTGACCGAGATGTTTCGAAGCGGCATCCGCAATCGCGCGCATCGAGATATCGGTGGAGCCACCGGCGGGCCATGGGACGATCAGCGTGATCGGTTTGGTCGGATAGTCCTGCGCCCGGGCTGCGCCGCCGAACATGGCGGCGGCCGCGGCGAGCGCGACAACAGCGGACAAGACAAAGCGATTGCGTTGCAACATGTGTTTCTCCCTCTGCGATTCCGGGGGTGATGCCCGGACCGGCTGTATTTTTATTGTCGTTCAGTCTAGCCCGGAACAAACCCAGGAAAAGGACATGTTTCGAACCCGACTGCGAACGCGTTGTGCGTCTTTGGCAATCAACGATGATTTCATCGCCGCCGCAATTCGCAATCTGGATGAGCCATGCGACATTCCGTCTGCACGCGGAGATCGCCCGGCTGACATATTGATCGCAGCGGACAAGAAATTCCGCCTGTGAAAATAACTGAAAAAGATTTCACCCGGCATGTCGGATCGCGGCGGGCTCGTGCGTCCTTTGCGGGACCATCACCGAAGAGACAGCCAGAGCATACCCACAGGAGTTCATCCAATGAGCAAAATGATCTTCGTCAACCTGCCGGTCAGCGACCTGCCCCGCGCGGTCGCCTTCTACGAGGCGGTCGGCGCGACCAAAAACCCGCAATTCTCCGACGACACCGCCGCCTGTATGGTGCTCTCCGACACCATCCACGTGATGCTGCTGACCCATGACAAGTATCGGCAGTTCACCTCGAAGAAGATCGTCGATGCGAAGACCTCCAGCGAAGTGCTGATCTGCGTCTCCGCCGACAGCCGCGCCGAAGTCGACGGTCTGGTGAGCAAGGCGAAAGCTGCAGGTGGCGGCCTCGATCCGACGCCGGTGCAGGACTTCGGCTTCATGTATGGCCGCAGCTATGAGGACCCCGACGGGCACATCTGGGAAGTGATGTGGATGGACATGGCAGCGGCGCAGACCGCGATGGCTCAGGCCTGATCGAAAGAGGGACAGCAGCGATGTCAAAGATCTCACCCTGCATCTGGTATGTGAACGAAGCCGAGGAAGCAGCGAAGTTCTACTGCTGGCTGCTGCCCAATTCGTCCATCGATCGGGTGCAGCGCAGCCCGATCGACAATCCCTCATGCAAGGCCGGCGACGTGCTGGTCGTCAGTTTCACGCTGGCGGGCCAGAGCTTCATCGGATTGAACGGCGGCAGCCCTGCCACATTCGGCCATGCGGTGTCCTTCACTGTCCATTGCGACGACCAGGCCGAGACCGATCGCCTGTGGGACGCCCTGCTCGCCAATGGCGGCAAGCCGCAGCAATGCGGATGGCTGAACGATCGCTGGGGCGTGCCGTGGCAGATCGTGCCCAAGGGCTTCACCGAGATGGTCGCCAGCGACAATCTCGAAGGGTCCAAGCGAGCCATGACCGCCATGATGGGCATGATCAAGCTGGACATGGCCGCGCTGAAAAAGGCGTTCGACGGCAACTAGAAGCGGCCCATGCGGGCCCAACCCCTTGGCGGAGCGCGGCAATCCGCGCCCGCCGGAAAATCCGCTAACCGAATGGCGGAAAAGCGGATTTCCGGTGCCTCGTTTGCTTGACAGGGAGTCCCGCGCCTCCTTATAAGCGGCCCGTTCGCGGCACGGCATCTCGGCCGCCGCGGCCCTGTGGCGGGGTAGCTCAGCTGGTTAGAGCACGGGAATCATAATCCTGGGGTCGGGGGTTCGAGTCCCTCTCCCGCTACCAAAATTATCGACAAGCTTCCAAGGCCTTGCATGCGTCGCGAGGCCTTTGTCTTGTCTGGTAGAGGCCAGCCTTCTGAAGAGACAGCCTTGAGCGCTTTTGTTCTACGACAGCAGCTCAACATGAAAACGCCCGCTGTGAAGCGGGCGCTTTGACATATTCAATCGTGAACGACGCTTACGCCTCGTTGCCGCCTTCCTGACGCGATGCCTCGAACAGGAACCAGGTGCGACGCTCGGTGTCGTCGATGTAGTTTTCCAGAAGGCTGGCGCTGGCGACGTCGTTGGCATCGTCGCAAACCTCGTGGGCCTTGCGCAGCGCCGCTGCCATCTTCTTGTTGTCGTTCATCAGCTCACGCAGCATTTCCACCGGAGGCACATAGGCCTCGTCATTGTCCTTGATGGTCTGCAGCTTGGCGACTTCGCCGATCGAGCGCAGCGTACGTCCGCCGATCTTGCGCACGCGTTCCGCCAGCGGGTCCGTCGTCGCAAAGATCTGGTCGGACTGCTCATCGAGCATCAGGTGATAGTCGCGGAAATGGCGCCCGCTGAGATGCCAATGAAAATTCTTGGTCTTGAGATAAAGCGCGAAAGCGTCGGCTAGCAACCCGTTCAGCGCCTTGGCCACCTTCTCCACGGCATCGGCTGAGAGGTCAGTCGGGGTATTCATTTCGGCGGCGATTTTCGATGTCTTGGTGCTCACGTGACTTACCTTCCTGTGTCGGATGATTGGATGGCTGGAGGATTGTCGTCAGGCGGAAGATTTCAGGAAAAATCGGAGTGGTCTTGACGGAAAGCACTGCAAATTTCCGAAAACTGCGGTTCTTGAAGAAAAGGCGGTTTCCCCCACGCCTGAAAACGCTCTAGACCGTCTCAACGCATCACAAATATAGCGGTTCCCTGGTGGGGAACAAAGATCGGGCCGGGCAGACGATGGAAGATTGGATCGATTATTACGATTCCACGCATACGATTTATGCGAGCAAGCTGCATCGTGACGTGCATTTCGAGGTCATCGCCCGCGATATCATCGGCTACATCGCTTCCCCAAATGCCGTCGTGCTCGACTATGCCTGCGGCGAAGCACTCTCGGCCGCCAAGGTGGCCAATGCCTGTAGCAAGCTGATCCTGGCGGAGCCCGCGCCCGGCGTCCGCGGCCGGCTGGTCGCCCGCTTCGCGCCCAACACCAAGATCCGGGTCCGGTCGCTGGAAGAGTTGCGCAACATGACGGCGCAGTCGGTTGACCTGGCTGTCATGAATTCGGTGGCTCAGTACATGACGCCGCCCGAACTCGACGATGCCTTCGCGGTGGTCAAGCGGCTGCTCACGCCCAATGGGAAGCTGGTGCTCGGCGACATCCTGCAACCCGATGTCGGCATGGCGACCGATGTCATGGCGCTGCTGAAGCTCGCCCGGGAGCACGGCTTTCTGTGGGATGCATTCGTTGGGCTTGTTCGCACGGCCCTCTCCGACTATCGCCAGCTGCGCACCAAGGTCGGCCTGCAGCGCTACAGCGAGGCGGAGATGCTGGCCAAGCTGACCGCGGCCGGTTTCCGCGCGTCGCGGGCACCGGTCAATATCGGCCATAATTCGTCGCGCATGACCTTCGTCGCCCATCACGCATTCTGATTAGCTCGGGCAAACGGACGATTAAGGTTAACAGACGGTTTACAAAACTTAAGGTAGCTCACCCCGCCGTGATCGGTAACACTGTGCGCGGCCCGGTGGCGGAAATGTCTACGCGGGGGCGATGCATCGCTCTTTATCCTGGTTCAAGTCCAGGCTGGGCCTCCAACCTTTCAGACATTTACCAGTGCGTCGGCCGCCAGTGCTTTGGCACCGTCAGGCTTCGGTGAATTCCAGCACCGGAAGCTGCAGGCGCTCGGCGTCGCGCTCGGCCGATGCGAGCACCGCATCCAGCAAACCCGGAAACCGGTTATCGAGATCTTCGCGGCGCAGTTTCATCAACCTCGTCGTTCCCACCGCGCGCGTTTCCATCAGGCCCGCCTCGCGCAGTTTCGCAAAATGATAGGCGAGATTGGATTTGCCGCTGAGGCCGTAAAAATCGCCACAGCGCAATTCACCGGCCTCTTTCTCGCGCTTGGCCAGATTGTAGACGATCGCCAGCCGGATCGGATCGCTCAGGCAATCCATCACGCCAGGCAATTCGATCTGTTCGCGCGTCGGATGCGGGAGAATGCGGCTCATGACTCCTCAATACTGATTCCGACCGGCCGTCGCAATGTTCAATATTTCTTGAACCATTTGACATTTTGCACCGCCGCATCAATAGTTCAATGGGAATTGAACTAAGGATTTCGCGATGAGCATTTTCTGGCTGGCCGTGGCGGCATTTGCGATTGGGACAGAAGCCTTTGTGATTGCGGGCCTTCTTCCAATCATGGCAGCGGACCTGAATGTCACATTGGCGGCCACGGGACAATTGGTCACCGCTTACGCGATCACCTATGCCATCGGCTCGCCGATCCTGGCTGTGCTGTTCAGCAATTTTGACCGCCGCACCGTCGTCTCGCTGGCGCTGGTCTGCTTCATCGCCGGAAACCTTCTGGCGGCCGTTGCGACCACATTCGGCATTCTCCTGCTGTCGCGCATGCTGATGGCCGTGGGCGCCGGACTGTGCATGCCGACAGCCATGGCCGTCGCCATCGCGATCGCTGCACCGGAACGCCGTGGCCGCGCAGCGTCGCTGGTGATCTCCGGCCTGACGGTGGCAACGGTTCTGGGCGTGCCGCTCGGAACATGGGTGGGCAGTCATTTTGGCTGGCGGGCGACATTCGTCATGGTCGCAGCGCTTGGCGCCGTCGCATTGGCCGGACTGCTGCTGGGATTGCCCCGCGGCTTGCCACGCACTGCTGCCACGCTCGGTCAGAGGCTTGCCGTCGCGCGCCATCCCGAAGTGCTGAAAACTCTTGCCGTGACATGCATTTGGGGCCTCGGGGGCTTTACCTCCTTCACCTATCTGGCGGTGCCGCTGCACCGACTTGGCTTTGACGCCAACGGAATCAGCCTGGCTTTGCTGGTCTTTGGCGTCGCCGCGGCCATCGGAAACACCCTGGGCGGTGCGATGTCCGACCGTATCGGGCCGCTCCGGACCTCGACGCTCGGCCTGATCGGCATGATGCTGTCACTGACGCTGCAATCGGTCGCCCTGACATACGCACCGCCTGCCACTGCGGGCGTGCTGTTTCTGGTCTTCGTTTTTACCCAGGGTATTGCCGGCTGGATGTTCTACCCCGGACAGGTCGCCCATCTCGTGCGCGTCACGCCGGAAGCCTCGGTCATCGCGCTCTCGCTGAACGCCTCCGCCATGTATATCGGCTTTGCCGCTGGCAGCGCCTTGGGCGGCGTGGTGCTGTCGACATTGAACTCCAACCATCTCGGCTGGATCGGCGGCAGCGCCGAGGCGGCAGCCCTTGTGCTCGTCCTCGCCGGACACCTTCTGAAGCGCTCGAAACCGGCCCAAATTGCCGGTTGATGGCACCTTCAAAAGCCTTCCCCGCCCCGTTATAGTGGTCTAAAGACAGCCGCGCGCAAGGATCAGCTACTGGTCTGGCGCCCGGGCCCGAGGGACGCGCGTATGCGCGCCCTTTTTTTGTGCCGATTTGTCACCACCGCGAGTTTCAATGCCAAAACGCACCGATATATCCACCATCCTGATCATCGGCGCCGGTCCTATCGTGATCGGCCAGGCCTGCGAGTTCGATTATTCGGGCACCCAGGCCGTCAAGACGCTCAAGGAAGAGGGCTACCGGATCGTTCTGGTCAATTCCAATCCGGCCACCATCATGACGGACCCGGAGCTCGCGGACGCCACCTATATCGAGCCGATCACCCCCGAGATCGTCGCCAAGATCATCGAAAAAGAGCGCAACGTCATTCCGGGCGGCTTCGCACTGCTGCCGACCATGGGCGGCCAGACCGCGCTGAACTGCGCGCTGTCGCTGCGCCAGCAGGGCACGCTGGAGAAGTTCAACGTCGAGATGATCGGCGCCACCGCCGAAGCGATCGACAAGGCCGAAGACCGCCAGCTGTTTCGCGAGGCGATGACGAAAATCGGCCTGGAAACACCGAAGTCACGGCTCGCCAACGCATCCGCGCTCAAGAAACAGTATCGCGACCAGCATAACGCCGAAAAAGCCAAGCTGACGGGCGACGCGCTCGCCGAGCACGAGCGGCAGTGGGTGCTGCAGGAAGGCGACCGCCGCAAGCGCTATCAGGAACATGCCCTCGGCCAGGCGCTGATGGCGCTGTCCGAAATTGGTTTGCCCGCAATCATCCGCCCGTCCTTCACCATGGGCGGCACCGGCGGCGGCATTGCCTATAACCGCGAAGAATTCCTCGACATCATCGAGCGCGGCCTCGACGCGTCTCCGACCAACGAAGTGCTGATCGAAGAGTCAGTGCTCGGCTGGAAAGAGTACGAGATGGAAGTCGTCCGCGACAAGAAGGACAACTGCATCATCATCTGCTCGATCGAGAACCTCGATCCGATGGGCGTGCACACTGGCGACTCGATCACCGTCGCGCCGGCGCTGACGCTGACCGACAAGGAATACCAGATCATGCGCGACGCCTCGCTGGCGGTGCTGCGCGAGATCGGCGTCGAGACCGGCGGCTCCAACGTGCAGTTCGGCGTCAATCCGGCCGACGGCCGCATGGTCGTGATCGAAATGAATCCGCGCGTGTCGCGCTCCTCGGCGCTGGCGTCGAAGGCCACCGGCTTCCCGATCGCCAAGGTCGCAGCGAAGCTTGCCGTCGGTTACACGCTGGATGAAATCGCCAACGACATCACCGGCGGCGCCACGCCTGCGTCGTTCGAGCCGACTATCGACTATGTCGTCACCAAGATCCCGCGCTTCGCTTTCGAGAAATTCCCGGGCGCATCGCGCACGCTGACCACCTCGATGAAGTCGGTCGGCGAAGTGATGGCCATCGGCCGCACCTTCCAGGAATCGCTGCAGAAGGCGCTGCGTGGTCTCGAGACCGGTCTCACCGGCCTCGACGAAATCGAGATCGAGGATCTCGGCCGCGGCGACGACAAGAACGCCATCCGCGCCGCTCTGGGCACGCCGACGCCGGACCGCCTGCTGCAGGTTGCGCAGGCGATGCGTCTGGGCTGGACCGACGAGGAGATCTTCAACTCCTGCAAGATCGATCCGTGGTTCCTCGCCGAGATGCGCGGCATCGTTGAAATGGAAGCCAAGGTGAAGGCCAATGGCCTGCCCGCCAATGCTTTCGGCATGCGAACGCTGAAGGCCATGGGCTTCTCCGACGCGCGCCTCGCGGTGCTCGCCGGCAAGACCGAGGCCGACGTCAAGGCACTGCGCCGCTCGCTCGATGTGCGTCCGGTGTTCAAGCGCATCGACACCTGCGCCGCCGAATTCGCCTCGCCGACCGCCTATATGTATTCGACCTATGAGTCGTCCTTTGCAGGCAGCTTCGCCGACGAGAGCCAGCCATCGGACAAGAACAAGGTCATCATTCTTGGCGGCGGCCCGAACCGCATCGGCCAGGGCATCGAGTTCGACTATTGCTGCTGTCACGCCTGCTTCGCGCTTGCTGACGCGGGCTATGAGACCATCATGGTCAACTGCAATCCGGAAACCGTGTCGACCGACTACGACACTGCGGATCGCCTGTATTTCGAACCGCTGACGGCCGAAGACGTGCTCGAGATCATCGATACCGAGAAGCAGAACGGCACGCTGCATGGCGTGATCGTGCAGTTCGGCGGCCAGACCCCGCTGAAGCTGGCGCGCGCGCTGGAAGCCGCGGAAGTGCCGATCCTCGGCACCTCGCCGGATGCCATCGATCTCGCGGAAGATCGCGATCGCTTCAAGCGCATCCTCGACAAGCTCAAGCTCAAGCAGCCGAAGAACGGCATCGCCTATTCGGTCGAACAGGCCCGCCTCGTCGCAGCCGATCTCGGCCTGCCGCTGGTGGTGCGTCCGTCCTACGTGCTCGGTGGCCGAGCGATGCAGATCATCCGCGAGGAAAGCCAGCTCGGCGATTACCTGCTCGGCACGCTGCCGGAGCTGGTGCCCGGCGACGTCAAGGCGCGCTATCCGAACGACAAGACCGGCCAGATCAATACGGTGCTCGGCACCAATCCGCTGCTGTTCGATCGCTATCTGTCGGATGCCATCGAAGTCGACGTCGACTGCCTGTGCGATGGCACGGACACGTTCATCGTCGGCATCATGGAGCATATCGAAGAGGCCGGCATTCACTCCGGCGACTCGGCCTGCTCGCTGCCGCCGCATTCGCTCGACGACGACATGATCGCCGAGCTGGAGCGCCAGACCCGCGAAATGGCGCTCGGCCTCGACGTGGTCGGACTGATGAACGTGCAGTTCGCGGTCAAGGATCGCGATATCTACGTGCTCGAAGTCAATCCACGCGCCTCGCGCACCGTGCCTTTCGTCGCCAAGGTGATGGGCATGCCGGTGGCCAAGATCGCAGCACGCATCATGGCCGGCGAGAAGCTCGCCGACTTCAAGCTCAAGAAGCGCAAGCTCGATCATGTCGGCGTCAAGGAATCGGTCTTCCCGTTCGCGCGCTTCCCCGGCGTCGATACGGTGCTCGGCCCGGAGATGCGCTCCACCGGCGAAGTGATGGGTATCGACCGCTCGTTCGAAATCGCCTTTGCGAAAAGTCAACTCGGCGGCGGCACCCGCGTGCCGCGCAATGGCACCGTGTTCGTGTCCGTGCGCGAAAGCGACAAGACGCGCATTCTCGATGCCGTGAAACTGCTGTCGTCGAACGGCTTCAAGGTGCTCGCGACATCGGGAACCCAGCGCTTCCTGGTCGACAACGGCGTCCCCGCCGAAAAGATCAACAAGGTGCTGGAAGGCCGGCCGCACATCGTGGATGCCATCACAAATGGCGAGATTCAGCTGGTTCTGAACACCACCGACGGGCCGCAGGCCCTGGCCGACAGCCGCTCGCTGCGGCGGGCTGCCCTCTTGCATAAAGTACCGTATTACACCACTCTTTCGGGTGCCGTGGCGGCCGCGCAGGGCGTCCGGGCCTATCTGGGCGGGGACCTTGAGGTCCGCACATTGCAGAGTTACTTTTCCGAAGCCTGAATTCGGGCGGACTGCAGGTCCGACGAGATCAGGTCATAAGCAAGGCACGACCGGAACTCACCGGTCGCGTCTTTGTTTTGTTTCGGCACTCGAAGCCGGCGTCTGAACTGGCTGCAAGCGCAGTCAAGCCGACATCTTGCAGAACGAATGGTTTCATGCGCGCGCCGCCGCGTGCCGTATGACGTTAGAGGACGAAGAGAATGGTTGAGAAGGTCCCGATGACAGCAGGTGGCTACGCTGCGCTGGAGGTCGAGCTGAAGGAACGCCAGTCGGTGCACCGTCCGCGGATCATCGAGCAGATCGCGGAAGCGCGCTCCCATGGCGACCTGTCGGAAAACGCCGAGTATCACGCCGCCAAGGAAGAGCAGTCGCATAACGAAGGCCGCATCAGCGAGATTGAAGACAAGCTCGCCCGCGCCGACATCATCGATATCTCGAAACTGTCCGGCGACACCATCAAGTTCGGCGCGACCGTGACGCTGATCGATGAAGACACCGAGAAGAAGGCGGTCTGGCAGATCGTCGGCGAGCCCGAGGCTGACGCCAAGAAAGGTCGCATCTCGATTACCTCGCCGCTGGCGCGTGCGCTGATCGGCAAGAGCAAAGGCGCATCGGTGGAAGTCATGGCTCCCGGCGGCGCCAAGGCCTATGAAATCACCAAGGTCGAGTGGCGCTAAAAGCGCCCACGCGCTAACCCGCAAAACTATTGAAAGCCGCGCCCCACAGCGCGGCTTTTTTATTTTGCCGGCAAAGGCGCGGATCGCGCGGCGCATATCTTGCGCGAGTCCTCCTTCCCGCTAAGGTACCTGAATACACTGCAGTGTTAGAGCTGACATCGTGACCGGTCGACCGCGCAACAACCGATCATTGGCGACCTGGATCGCGGCGACCGCCTTTGTTGTGATGGTGGCCAACGTTGCTCTGGCAGAAGATTCAACGGACAAGCCCGAAGCAGCCGATGCGCTCATCAAGAAGAGCTTCGCATCCGAGCTTGTCTTGCCGCCTCCGCACAAAGATTTGCCGATGCCGGTCAGCTTCCGCACCAAGCGACAGAACCCCAATTCAGGAGATTGAGCATCATGATCGACAAACGATTTGCCCGCAGGTCGTCCACGGCAGCGTGGGCAACCATGATCCTCATCGCATCCGTCGCCGCCGCATCGGCGCAGCTCGAGCCGGCGAAGCCGGGCAGCGCCAATCAGCCGCCGCCGCTGCTGCTCGAAGGCAAGTCCGACACGCCGGCGGCGCAAGCCGGTCGCAACCGCTGGATGGCCTATGCCAACGAAACGCAAGCGCGGATCGACGCCTATCTCAACACCAGGCGCGAGACCTTCGGCAGCAAACTCAATTTCAGCGCCGAATTGTGGGTCGATGCCCAAGGCCACATCACCAAGACGCAACTGGTGGCGGCATCCGGCAATGCAGCCTTCGACGCCGCGGCACGCAAGAATTTCGCGCCGGGCCTTACACTGCCGCCGCCGGAGAAGGACATGCCGCAGCCGATCAAGGTGCGCATGACGAACCAGTAACTGGTGAGGGTCTGCGGGTCTGCATTGCGTCGCACTACCAAAAGTAGTGCGACTGCGATGTGTAGCGGCGACCACACAGGACTGGAATAAGTCTTGCGATCACGGATTTCTCACACGAGAGTGACCGCCACTGCGCATGGCAGGAATGCTATGAGCGGATGTCATCACAGGGGGACTAATGACATGGACCAAGCCTTCGCTAAATTTCAGCCTGCTGTACTAAGCCTTTTCCGCTTCATCACCGGCCTGCTGCTGCTGCAGTATGGCATCGCCAAGATCTTCAAATTTCCGGTTCTGCCCTATTTCGCGAATATCCCGCCGCTGATTCAGGTCGCGGCATGGCTTGAGCTCGTCGGCGGTGCGCTGCTGCTGCTCGGCCTGTTCACCCGCCCGGTTGCGTTCATCCTCGCCGGTGAAATGGCTTTCGCTTACTTCCTCGGCCACATGTTCAAGGGCGCGGATCCGGTTTTCCTGCCGCTGCTGAACGGCGGCACCGCTGCCATCCTGTTCTGCTTCTCCTGCCTCTATCTCGCGACGTCGGGCGGGGGCCCGATCAGCCTCGACGCGATCCTGCGCAAGAAGAGCTAACGTCGACATCACGGCAATAAAAAAGGGCGCTCACCGCAAGGTGGGCGCCCTTTGCTTTTAGGACTCGCTGCTAATCCGCGGCCTTGAGTTCGAGCGGCACGGCAGCTGCGTATTTCGAATTCTGCAGCACCAGCGACGTGCGGACGTTGCGGACATGCGGCGCGGCCGTGAGATGGCCGACGAAATCCTGGAAGGTCGCCATATCCGGCGCGACGCATTTCAGGATGAAGTCGATCTCGCCCGACAGCATCCAGCATTCCCGCACCAGCGGCTCCTTGCGGACGAAATCCTCGAACGCCTTGAGATCGGCATCGGCCTGGCTCGACAGGTGAACCGAGGCGAAGACGGTCACGTCGAAACCGAGCAATCGGGGATCCAGCAACCCGCGGTAGCCCTGGATATAGCCAGCCTCTTCCAGGGTCCGGACCCGGCGCAGGCAGGGCGGCGGCGAGATGCCCACGCGCTTGGCGAGTTCCACATTGGTGATTCGGCCATCGGCCTGGATTTCGCTGAGAATTTTGAGGTCGATGTCGTCTAGGCTTTTCGGCACGCGGCGCGCATCCTGGCTGGTATTCAAAGAGACCGTTTGAACTCTCTTAGCGCAGGAGCCGCAACCGGCGCAATTTTATTGCGCGTGCATCGCAGAAATTAAGTGTCTCCGGGGGAAAAATTGCCGGGACGAATTGCAATTCTTGCATGGCTCGCCAGATATTCTAGACTAACAGACGACACTTTCGACGCCGCAGCGACGTGTTCGGCGGCACATTTCGCCTCAGCACTGACCAATTTCCCTTCAGAAAGGGACTCGACCATGGCCGCCCCCATCCATGCCAAAGTCGTCATCATCGGCTCAGGCCCGGCTGGCTATACCGCCGCTATCTACGCCGCACGCGCGATGCTTGAACCCGTCCTGATCCAGGGGATTCAGCCCGGCGGCCAGCTCACCATCACCACGGATGTCGAAAACTATCCGGGCTTCGCCGATGTCATCCAGGGTCCCTGGCTGATGGAGCAGATGGAGAAGCAGGCTCATCACGTCGGCACCAAGATCGTCACCGATCTGGTCAGTGACATGGATCTGAGCCAGCGTCCGTTTCGCCTGACCTGCGACAGCGGCGATGTCTATCTCGCCGACACCGTGATCCTGGCCACCGGCGCACAGGCGCGCTGGCTCGGCATCCCGTCGGAAGAGAAATTCCAGGGCGGCGGCGTATCCGCCTGCGCCACCTGCGACGGATTCTTCTATCGCAACAAGGAAGTGATCGTGGTCGGCGGCGGCAACACGGCCGTCGAGGAAGCGCTGTTCCTGACCAATTTCGCCTCGCAGGTCACCATCGTGCATCGCCGCGACCATTTTCGTGCCGAACGCATCCTGCAGGAGCGCTTGTTCAAGCACCCGAAGATCAAGGTGGTCTGGGACTCGGCGCTCGACGAGATCTGCGGCACCGAAGGCCCGGCCAAGGTCACCCATGTGCGCCTGAAGAACGTCAAGACCGGCACCATCACCGAGGTGCCAGCCGACGGCGTCTTCATTGCCATTGGCCACGCGCCCGCGACCGAACTCATCAAGGGCCAGATCAAGCTGAAGCCCTCGGGCTATGTCGAAGTGGCTCCGAATTCCACTGCAACTTCTGTACCCGGCGTCTTCGCCGCCGGCGACGTGGCGGACGAAACCTATCGGCAGGCGGTCACCGCCGCCGGCATGGGCTGCATGGCCGCCCTCGAAGCCGAACGCTATATCGCCGCGCATGCTCATGACCGCGCAGCGGCCGAATAATGATGAAACGAACCCGCGACGGATTTACGGATATGGACTGGGACAAGCTGAAGGTGTTTCACGCGGCGGCGGAAGCAGGGAGCTTCACGCATGCAGGCGAGCAACTGGGCCTGTCGCAATCGGCAGTCTCCCGACAGGTGAGCGCGCTCGAGCAGGAACTGGCTGTCTCGCTGTTCCACCGCCACGCCCGCGGCCTGATCCTCACCGAACAGGGCGACCTGCTATTCCGCACCGCCCATGACGTGTTCATGCAGCTCCAGGCGGCCCGCGCGAAGCTGACCGACAGCCGCGAGCGGCCGAGCGGCGACCTCAAGGTCACCACGACCCCGGGCGTCGGCATCAACTGGCTGATCCCGCGCCTTGGCGAGTTCACCGCGCTCTATCCGGAAATCCGCATTTCGCTGATCGTGACCGATGAGGAACTCGACCTGTCGATGCGCGAGGCCGATGTGGCCATCCGTACCCGCAAGCCGACCCAGCCGGACCTGATCCAGCGCAAGCTCTTCGCCATGGGTTTCCACGCTTATTGCTCGCCTGAATACATCAAGCATTTCGGCACGCCGCGCACCCTCGACGAACTCGACGGGCACCGCATTATCATGCTGAGCGACGCGCAGGTGTCGCCGCACCTGCAGAACCGTAGCTGGCTGATCGATGCCGGGCGCAACGGCTCCGGGCCGCGCGACCCCTATTTCAAGGTCAACAACATCCTGGGCCTGATGCGCGCCTGCCAGCAGGGTTTGGGCATTGCAGCATTGCCGGACTATCTGGTCGAAGAAAACGATCGCTTGGTTCAGCTCTTCAGCGAGTCGGACTCGATTCAACTCGATACTTATTTTGTATATCCCGAAGAGTTGAAGACGGTGGCCCGTGTACAGGTGTTCCGCGACTTCATTGTCAGCAAGGCGCAGCGCTGGCCGTCCTAACCCGCAATATTTCAGGGCTGATATGCCCACGCTTCCAGCATGTCAGACATGCCAAGTGATGCGTTGCTGCATGCCACCTGCAGGGATCATACTTCTCAGACGCTGAGATTTTGCGCTGCGCATTTGTCCCCCTCCTCCAGTGGCGCGAAGTCTCAGTAATCCCTCTTGGAAGGTGATTGTGTCGGCCTCTCAAGGCCAATACCTCAGAGCCGGGCTCGTTTGAGTCCGGCTTTTTTTTTGCATCCGCGAATTGTTAGTCCAGCTTCACTTTCGCCAGGCGCAGCGCATTCCCGATCACACTGACCGAGGACAGCGCCATCGCGGCAGCGCCGATCATCGGCGACAGCAGAATGCCGAAAATCGGATACAGCACACCGGCTGCAACCGGCACGCCCGCTGCATTGTAGATGAACGCAAATATCAGGTTCTGCCGGATATTGCTCATCACAGCCTTTGATAGTTTGCGCGCACGCACGAGGCCCATCAGGTCGCCGGTCAGCAACGTCACGCCGGCACTCTCGATCGCGACATCGGTCCCCGTGCCCATGGCGATGCCGACATCCGCCGCGGCCAGCGCAGGCGCATCGTTGACGCCATCGCCAACCATGGCGACCAGCCGGCCTTCGCCGCGCAAGCGAGTGACCACGTCACTCTTGCGCTCTGGCAATACGCCTGCTTCGACCTCGTCGATACCGAGCGTCTTAGCGACGGCTTTGGCCGTCGTCGCATTGTCGCCGGTGAGCATGACGATGCGCAGGCCATCGGCACGCAGCTTCTTCAACGCGTCCTGCGCCGATGGCTTCACGGGATCGGCAATCGCCATCACGCCGGCAACCGCGCCATCGATGGCAACGAAGATGGCAGTCGCACCGTTCTGCCGCGCCAGCTCGGCGACGCCGTCGGAGCGCGTCGTATCCACTTTCAACTCGTCCATCAGCATCGCATTGCCGAGCGCAACGCGCTTGCCATTGACGACACCCGATGCGCCCTTTCCGGACGGCGAGGCGAAGTCACTGACATCGCTCAGCACCACATTGCGTTGCTTTGCTTCATTGACGATGGCCTGCGCCAGCGGATGCTCGCTGGAACGTTCGATACTTGCAGCAAGTTGCAGAAGGTCGCTTTCATTGAAACCTTCCGCTGGCGAGATGCTCACCAGTTTCGGCTTGCCTTCGGTCAGCGTACCGGTCTTGTCGATCACAATGGTGTCGATGCCTTCCAGCCGCTCCAGCGCCTGCGCATCACGCACCAGAATGCCGGCATGGGCGCCGCGGCCGACGCCGACCATGATCGACATGGGCGTTGCGAGACCGAGCGCACAAGGGCACGCGATGATCAGCACGGTGACCGCAGCAACAAGCGCAAACGAGAGCCGCGGCTCCGGCCCGAACGTCGCCCAGGCGATGAATGCAATCACTGCAGCAGCCAGCACGGCCGGTACGAACCAGCCGGCGACACGATCCGCGAGACGCTGGATCGGAGCGCGCGAGCGCTGCGCCTTGGCGACCATGTCGACGATCCGCGACAACATCGTATCGCGGCCGATCTTGTCCGCCCGCAGCACGAGACCGCCGCTCTGGTTGACGGTGCCGCCGATGACGCGCGCGCCTTCGGCCTTGCTCACCGGCATGGACTCGCCGGTGACCATGGATTCATCCACCGACGAACGCCCTTCGGTGACGACGCCGTCGACCGGAATTTTCTCGCCCGGCCTCACGCGCAACAAATCGCCGATGGCAATGGCATCGAGGGCGACGTCCTCATCACCGTTCTCGCCAATGCGTCGCGCGGTCTTCGGCGCAAGACCGAGCAGCGCGCGGATCGCGCCTGACGTCTGATTGCGCGCGCGCAGCTCGAGCACCTGTCCGAGCAAAACAAGCACGGTGATCACCGCAGCAGCTTCGAAATAGACCGCCACAGCCCCGTGATGATCACGGAACGCGTCGGGAAACAAACCGGGCGCGAAGGTGGCAACGACGCTATAGACCCACGCCACACCGACGCCCATGGCAATGAGCGTGAACATGTTGAGATTGCGCGTGATCACCGAGCGCCAGCCGCGCTCGAAGAATGGCGCGCCGGCCCACAACACCACGGGTGTCGCCAGCACGAGCGAGATCCAGTTCGATGTGGTCTGCGATACCAGTTGCATCAGGCCGAGATGCGCGCCCATCTCCAGCACGAACACCGGCAATGTCAGCGCCAGCGCGATCCAGAAGCGCCGGGTCATGTCGATCAATTCAGGATCGGGCTTGTCGTCGAGCGAGACCTGCTCCGGCTCCAGCGCCATGCCGCAGATCGGACAGCTGCCGGGTCCTTCCTGACGGATCTCCGGGTGCATCGGGCAGGTATAGATCGTGCCGGCCGGCGCTGGCGGTGCAGGCTCCTTCGGCTTCAGAAAGCTCTCGGGATCGGCGTTGAAACGCTCGCGGCACCGGGCACCACAGAAGAAGTATTCATGGCCCTGATAGATCAGGCGGTTCTTGGCGGTCGCGGGATCGACGGTCATGCCGCAGACCGGATCGAGCACTTTGGCCGGCGCAGCCTCGGCGTGATGGTGACCATGCGAACAGCATGCACCATGCGTGTGACCGGCATGGGCATCGTGCCCCGCATGTGTGTGAGTTGTCTCTGCCATCGCGCCCTCGGCTCTTGAAATGTATACCCTATGGGGGTATATGAACCTCATGCGCAGTGAAATCAAGACGTCCTGTTTAAAACGCCTCAAACGGATCGAGGGCCAGGTTCGCGGCCTTGCCGGCATGGTCGAGGCCGACCGCTATTGCATCGATGTGGTGACGCAGATCGCTGCGGCCCGCGCAGCCTTGCGGCGGGTCGAAGAGGAGATCCTGCGAGATCATGTCGCGCATTGCGTGGAGCACGCGATCTCGTCAGGCGACAAGGCGGACCAGCGGCGCAAGATCGCCGAGCTGATGGACGTGGTCAGCCGCGTCGATCGATGATCGCAGACGCGCCGCCCTTTTTGCGAAGTCGGAAGACGGTTGATCAGTCGTTACGATTTTTGCGCGGTGAAGGTGCCGATCGAATTCGACCACACGCTTAGGTCACCAAGAGCTCGCGGATATTCGCGTAATTTACGACTGGCTAAGCATGCGCAGCGATAGCACAAGGGGCGAACCGATAGCCCCGATCGCAGGTATTTACGTGTCTTTACGTACTTATATCTAACGTCCCGCGCAATTGCGGTAATCCCGCTCGCGGTACCTGTACATGCTTACGATCTATAACTGCATCGCCAATGCCCATGATTTCAGGCTCGTCGGACTAGCGGCCATCATCTGCGCAATCGCGTCCCTCGCTGCGATCAATCTGCTTCGTCATGCCCGCAACACCACAGGCCAGATGCGCCTCGTCTGGCTCGCGATATCCGCGATCTCCACGGGCTTCGGCATCTGGGCCACGCATTTCGTGGCCATGCTGGCATTCTCGCCGGGGATGCCCAGCGGCTACAATATCGTACTCACGGTCGTCTCGCTGGTCGCCGCGCTGCTGCTGACCGGCGCCGGCCTTGCCGTATCGTTGATTCCGAATTTTCGTGCCGCCCTCTGGATCGGCGGCGCCGTCGTCGCGGGCGGCATCGCGGCGATGCATTACACGGGCATGGCCGCCTTCGAACTTCAGGCGCGCATCAACTGGGATACGACGCTCGTCATCGTCTCGATCGTATTGGGAGCCGTGCTCGGTGCGATCGCGCTTCCGGTCGGGCTGCATGGCAGCACCCTGCGCTGGAAGATCAGCGGCGCGCTGCTGCTGACGCTCGCGATCTGCAGCCACCATTTCACCGCGATGAGCGCCGTCACCATCATCCCGGATCCGGCCATCGCCGTCTCGCCGCTGACCGTTCCCGCCGGGTGGCTCGCACTTGGCGTCTCATTGATCAGCTTCGCGATCATCGGTCTTGCGCTGGCCGGAATCGTGCTGGATATCCGCGATCGCCGCCGCTCCGATCTCGAAGCCGACCGCATGCTGGGTCTCGCCAACGCCGCAGTGGAAGGCCTGCTGGTCTGCGACGGCGATACGATCGTCACGGTCAACACGTCGTTCGCCACGCTGGCGGGATCGTCCGCTGAATTGCTGATTGGCGACCGCCTGCAAGACTGTTTCCCCGATGAAGCTGCGCGCACTCAGATCATGAGCCAGCCTGACAAATCGGTGGAAGCGAACCTGCGGCAACGCAACGGCAAGACGATCCCGGTTGAATTGATCTTGCGTGGAATCGACTTTGCCGGAAGGCCACATCAGGTCGTCGCAGTACGCGACCTTCGCGAACGCAAGCAGGCCGAACAGCACATCCGCTATCTCGCCCATTACGACTCCCTGACCGGACTGCCCAATCGCGGCACGTTCCACGATCGAATCGATCAAGAGATTGCGACACTCTCCAAGGACCGCTCGCTTGCGGTACTCGCTTTGGATCTCGATCAGTTCAAGCAGGTCAATGACCTGTTCGGCCACGCCGCCGGCGACAAGGTCCTCAAGAGCGTAACGGCGCGCATCACCGCCCTGCTTGGCGAAGGCGAGATGATGGCACGTCTCGGCGGCGACGAGTTCGCCATTCTCCTGCCGAACCTGACCTCGCCCGCAGCTGCGAGTCAATTTGCCGACAGGATCGTGGAAGCATTCCGGAGCAAGGATGCCACCTTCGAACTCGGCAGCGTCACCGCCAGTATCGGCATCGCACTCTGCCCAGACGACTCCAGTGATCGCGACACGTTGCTCGCCTGCGCCGACACCGCGCTCTACCGCGCCAAATCCGAAGGCCGCGCGACCTGGCGCTTCTTCGAACCTGCAATGGGGGAATCCGTACGCGACCGCCGGCTGCTCGAACACGATCTGCGCAACGCCATCGATGCCAATCAGCTGAAGGTGGTCTATCAGCCTCAGGGGACCATGGAGTCGGGCCGCGTGATCGGCTTCGAGGCACTCCTCCGCTGGAACCATCCCGTCCGCGGCAATGTTCGCCCCGACATCTTCATTCCGATTGCCGAAGAGACCGGCGCCATTCTCAGCATCGGCGAATGGGTGCTGCGCGCCGCCTGCCGTGAAGCGGCGACCTGGAAACATCCGTTGACCATCGCGGTCAATGTCTCGGCGGTTCAGATCCACCACGACAGCTTTGTCACAACCGTCCATGAGATCTTACTGGAAACCGGCCTGCCCCCGCATCGGCTCGAACTGGAGATCACCGAGACTGCGCTGATCCGCGACTTCGATCGCGCATTGTTGACGCTGCGCCAGATCAAGGCACTCGGCGTTCACATCGCCATGGATGACTTCGGCACCGGCTACTCGTCGCTGTCGAACCTGCGCGCATTCCCCTTCGACAAGATCAAGATCGACGGATCATTCATCAGGTCGGTGAACACCAACAGTCAGGCGGCGGCAATCGTGCGCGCCGTCGTCGGCCTCGGCCGCGGGCTTGGACTGCCGGTGCTCGCCGAAGGCGTGGAAACCGAAGCGGAGTTCGCATTCCTGCGCGACGAAAAATGCGACGAGGCGCAGGGCTATCTGCTCGGCCGGCCGGCTGACATAGGCAACTTCCGTGAAGTCACCCAAGGGGTGACCTCGCCTGCCGGCGATATCGCCATTTCAGCATAGGCGTTAACACCCCACCGCCGCGATCACACCAACGACAAAAAACGCGCGAAAGGCTCGCGCGCTTTTTCTGGGGTCAAAAGAGCAGAACGGCTATCAGGCCGCCTGCTTGTGCATCGCGCCGGTTGCCGATCCGTTGCCGCGAATAGCCTTGATCGACCGTTCGATCGCCGCCCACAGCTTCCCGATCTCGCTGGCCGCGCGACCTTCTGCCTGATATTCGCGGGCGCCTTCGCCCTGGCCGAGTGCGAGCAGGAGATCTGCGCGGTTGGTGATCTGCCCCGACCACACCGGAGCCTTGAACTTGGCGAGCGCTTCGCGGGCGATCGTCACGATACGGCTTTCGGAATCGTCACGGCGCGCCGGCGCACCGTTGATGACAACCGCATAGGGCTTGCGGGCCGAGCGGCAGCTCTGGATCGTCGCCTGCACCGCGTCGACGTCGAACACGCCGGGACGCGCAGGAATGATCACCATGGTTGCGTTCTTGATGGCATCGTCGACCACAGCCGATGTGTTCGGCGGCGTATCGATGAACACCCATTCAAAACCGTCACGCTTCGCGGCGGCAACCATTTCGGTCACGCTGCGATTTGCGATCTTCAGCGGCGGTTCATTTGTTCCCCGCAGCTTGTGCCAGAGCGTCAACGAACCCTGAGGATCGGCATCGATCAACAGGCAAGGCTTCGTTGCTTTATGAACTTGAGCAGCAAGATGTGCAGCCAGGGTACTCTTCCCTGAACCGCCTTTACGCGATGCGAAAACTATGACGTTCATATGTTGGCCTCCAGATTGACCCCAGGAGGCGAAAATGAATCAGTCTGCTGATTCGTTAAAGTCATATTTACAAGCAATTCAAGGATATGTGCCTGATTTGTTTGGAATGTTGGTTTTTGAGTCACACATTGCGGCGCAACAGGCCCGAAATGAGTCAGGTGTAGTACGCTTGTCGCCACTTTGTCGCAGTCTGGTATCAAATCAGACGCTCAAATCTTGCTATCAGCGCCGTTGGAACGCGTTGAGTCCGTACTTTTGATAGCAATGCCCTTCGCACGCTGACGTTCGATCCACTTTCGCTCAAGCCAGCCGAGGAACTGCGCCACCGGTTTTTCCAGCGGCGGAATATCCTGCGCGATGAGGATGAGTCCGAGCGGCAACATCCAGAGGCCGAGCACGGGAAGAATGCTGAAAATTCCGCCGATAATGAGCAGAACGCCAAGCGGAAAACGAACGAGCCTCGATGAGGGCTTGCGCAACCAGCCTACAAATCTGGCGGGTCCGGGCGGAAGTTTGGTTTCGAACCATTCAAGGTGCCGATTGAGTTCGGCCTTGTAGTCGATCGTGGTTTCACTGCTCAAAATGATGCTCCTCATCATCCGGAGATGTTGCTTCGTGGTGTGATACCAACGTGTCAGTTTGTCGCGCGTTCACTTTTTTGCCACGATCTATGACGTCACGGTGCAGCAACTCGGCGAGATCACGCCGTTCTGCGCGCTGACTAAACTTTCGTTCACGTGAAAGCGAAGCCTGATCAGCTCCGCGTCGGTTTTTTCGCCCGTCGCGGCTTGACCGCGGGCTTGCGCGCGCTGACCGGCGTTGCCCGGAAGAATTGCGCGCAGCCCGGGCTCAATTGCGCCCGCTTCTGAATCATGCAGGCCGTCACGCGATCCACATCGGGAATGACTTCGCTGCAGAGCCGGAAGGCATCGCCGGTGCAAAGCTGTTGCTGATCTTCGGTATAGGCTTGTGACGGCGTCGCCGAGAACGACGCGCCGATCATGAGTGACATGGCAAGCGACCCGCTCAGAATCCCTGGACGTACCGGCATAGTCTCCCCCTGGTTGCACGTTATCATCGGAGTGTCGGAGACGATTGCCCGCTTGGCAAGACGGACGTGACAGGGATCGGGCTTGCCTTCGCGCCGCCCCTGTAGTTTCTCCCGGACATCGCGGCGCCGTTGCCCCGTCGTGACCTCGTGCGAGAGACGGTCCAGGATGAACAGCGAGACAAAAGCGACATTTCGAACCTGCGCGGACGGTTCACGATCATGAACTGGACCCGTATTGGTATTGTCGGCTTCGTGGGATTATGCGCCTGGGCGGCATGGCCAAAGGGCAACGACGCTGCCCCGCCGCGGCCGTTGCTGATCAAGGCAGCATTGAAACAGGTCGATGATCCCGTCGTCATCCTCGGTGACAGCATCGTCCAACGCGCCATCTTCCCGCGCGCAGTCTGCGGTCGGCCCATCGTCAATGCCGGGATCGACGGATCGACAACATCGAGCGGTCTCGATGCCATGCTGACAAAAGCACTCGGCGGGAAGCAGGCCGCCATGGTCGTCGTCTCCCTCGGACTCAACGATGCCGGCGCCCGTGTGAATGCAGATACATTCAGGACCAACTATCTCGCTTTGCTCGCGACGCTGAAATCCACCGCTCCACGACTGGCCATCGCGACCGTGACGCCCGTTGAAGCCGGCAAATCCGATAGCGCGCGCATCAACGACCGGGCGATCGACAGTTACAACGCCTTGCTGCCAAGCATCGCCGGCGATGCTGGCGCGAGCCTTGTCACCATCCCGCCCATGCCAGCGAAATACACAACCGATAGCGTTCACCTGAATGATGCCGGCTATGCAATCTGGACCAAGGCTGTTCTTGGCGGGGTCAGCGACGTCCTTTGCAAAGGCAAGTAACAGCGAAAGCGATCAACGCAGAAAACCGCATCAGGCCTCGTTGACGCCAACGCCGCGCTCGTCGAGCAGCTGCTGCCCTTTCAGCGTGATCCTGAATTTCGGTCCCGCTGCCGGCTTGGCCTGATCGACCACCTCGACAAGCCCTTGAGCAATCAGCCCGTCGAGCACTGCGCGTTTTTCGGCGTTGAGATCGAGCCCGGAGGCGCGCGCGATATCGCACATCATCGCAATACCGGCATTGCTGATATCAGCATCGATCATGATTGCCTCCTGTCGTAACCAACCAACGGAACAGACGCATCAGAGTTCCGGGGTCTTCCGGCAGGGCAAAAGTCCGCAAACACCATTGGCGGGCAGGCAGAATTCAACATTTCGGAACGTGATGACGCTGAATGATCTGACCGGTGGTCAGGCATCCTCGGCCTGACCCGAGCGGCCAGACATTGCCCGGCGACCCAGGCGGCGCTTCGTTTCAGCTAAGTGATTGATTTGCATGGTACAGTTGGGTGGGCTCGAACCACCGACCTCCTGTTCCACAGACAGGCGCTCTAACCAACTGAGCTACAACTGCATCCTTGATCGGCCCCGAAAACAGGGTCGCGAACCGGCGGGAAACTAGGTGCAACGCATCTCTTTGGCAAGGCCGCGGAGGTGCTGAAAACACGGATTATGAGGCAAAAACAAAAGCCCGGGCCACGAGCCCGGGCTTTCGCTCGCTTTCAGATGCCAGCCGCTCAGGCAGCCGGCTGGAACAGCTTCGAAGCGCCGGTCTTGATCGGTTCGGCGGTCTCGGAGGCGATCTTCTGGCCGAGTTCGGCGAGCTGCTTGGTCTGACCGGTATAGGTCTCAACCTGGCTGCGCGCAAAAGCGGTCCACAGCTCCATCACCTGCGACGGCGACTTCACGCCGATCAGCGACTGGGCGAAGTCAAAGCCCGCATTGGTGTTGGTCTTGGCGATGTCGAGCAGCTTGGCCGAATATTCGGCAGCGCCTTTGGTGGCCGTGCCGAACACGGCTTCAACCGTGCTGTTATGGGTCTCGGCAGCGTCCTTGAGCTTGGCATAGCCTTCGCGCGCCTGCGAGACGCCCTTTTCGGCGAAAGCGCGGACCTGCTCCGGCACCTGGAACGGGATAACGGAAGATGAGAACGGATCGGTCGATTCGGCCATAGCGTGCATCCTTCGTGGTGGGGGTAAAACCAATAAACCCGCGGAGGCTGCGGAAGGCACCGGTGCCTTTCATCAGCTGGCGGGAAACAGAGCGGCATCGCCATCAGCGATGCGTCATCGTGGTTACCGCAATATCATGTCGGAATTGTGCGACGCAACAGAATATTGCGCCGCAAAACCGCATGAGACCCGGATCAAATGCGCGCCCACGTCATGGAAATTGTGGCCGCTCAATCACCGATTGCAGGCCGGAAGAGACCTGGAATTCGGTCAGCTCTTCGGCTCAGCTCTTGGGCTTGGCGGCATCCATGGCAGCGCGGCTCATGATCTGGCCCATTTCGCTCGCCTGCTCTGCCAGCGACTTCATCTGTGACTGCACGTATTCGCTGTGGAGCCGCATGACGTCGCCGAGATCCTTAGCGTGCAGCAACTGCTGGGCATAATCCAGCGAGGCGGCGACGTTCTTCTCGGCATAGGCGATCGCCTTGGTGCTGACATCTTTGGCACCGGCGCGCACGGTCTCACCGCGATTTTCGATCGACGAAGCCGTGCTCTGGGCGCTGGCCAGAAACTTCTCGAATGCCTGCTTGGCCTGGTCAAAGCTGGCTTCGGCCATTGCGCGCATTTCTTTCGGAATCTCGAATTGATCGGTCATGTCCCGCTCCATTTTGCATTGACGAAGCCGCCCACGGCCCGTCTCCCGTGTCGCCCACTGCAATCTAGCCGAGCTTGGCATCGCCGATGTGACGCGGCGTCCCGTCCTCGTCCAATCCCATCGTGGACCTTTGTTTTTGTTTTGCAACCGCCAACGCGCGGGGCGCCTTTAGGTTCAGCAGAATAGCGAACCCTCGGAGCGGATTAACGTTATTGCTGCTTTGGCCTGCAGGAATGGGCCGGGGACGTGGACCTGCGCGCCGGTGCGGGCGATACTAACGAAGTATTAACGATGTCATCGTTTGGCCCGCAATCTGTGACGCGGATACCGGACGGACGCCCAACGAGTCAGTCATGAAGTGCCGATGAACAATGCGGATTTTCAGTTGCGAGGCGTCGGCGATGCACGGCTGGCCGTACACGCCACCAGCAACCAGCCGGTCTGGCTGTGGTCGCGCGACGGCACCCGTGTCCTGTGGGCCAATCCGGTCGGCGCCAGGCTGTTCGGCGCCCGTAATGCCTCAGACCTGTTTGCCAGGACTTTCGGGCCCGCCGATACCCATCGCCGCCAGATAGCCCAGCTCGGCACACGGCTGCCGGCCAGTGGAGCCATGCGGCTGGAGCGCCTGCGCGGCTTTGGCGCGGCGCTGGGCAGCCTGATGACCTGCGCCTGCTCGCAGCTTGAATTTCCCGATGGCGGCAGCGGTATTCTCGTTGTCGCAGCGGAGCCGCTCGGTGGCCGCGGCATGCCGCTGATCGAACGGCTGCAAAATCTCGTCGAGGGGATCGACACCCCGATCGCCGCCTTTGCGCGCGACGGCCTGTTCGTCGGCGCCAACGAAATGGCCCGGGCGCTGCTTGGTTTTCGCAATCTCTCCGATGCCGGCCTCGATCATGCGCGCGACGGCGCGCTGAAGGACGGCCGTATCGAAACGCCGATCGGCTTTGGCCGCATGGTGCTGCAACGCGTGGGCAGCGGCGCCGATGTCGGACTGGTGGCGCTGATCGCGCCGGGCGCTGTGCATCCGGCACCGCGCGAAGAAGAACTCGAGGCTCCCTCAAAACCCGAAGCCGGCGTTGAACCGCAAAGCGCCCTTGCGGAGCCGAGCGAGCTGTTTGTCGCATTCGATCAGGCCCCTGGGGCGAAAGACCCGAGTGAAGACGCCATCGACATCGACGCTCCGATCGAGCCGGAAAAAACCGAGACCGATCGCGACGCGCATCTCGAAGACGTCATCGCCGAAACCATCGCACATGCCGACGCGCCGGCTGAGACTCACGCGCCCTCGCCTGCCGTTGAAGCCGTTGCTGGCGAAACTGCACCCGTCGCCCTGCCCGAGATCGAACCGCGCACGACACCGCTCCGTTTCGTATGGCAGATCGATGCGGAGAAGCGTTTCACACTGAACTCTGACGAGTTCGTCCACCTGATCGGCCCGCGCACAACGGCAAGCTTTGGTCGCAAGTGGGACGACCTCACGGCTGAATTCAACCTCGATCCCGACAGCCACGTCGTCAAGGCGATGGCCACGCAGCAGACATGGAGTGGCATCACGCTGCTCTGGCCGGTGGATGGCGGTGGCCGCCTGCCTGTCGAACTTTCTGGCCTGCCGCTGTTCGATCGCGAGCGCAATTTCACTGGCTATCGCGGTTTCGGCGTTTGCCGCGACCTCGATGGGATGACGCGGCTCGCCGAGCAACGCCGGCATGATCACGTCAGCGCCCCACCGCCCAGACCATTATCCGCCGACGTCGCGCAGGCCGGCCCTGTCGGCGACAGTGTCAATGAACCGATTACTCTCACCACCGACCCGATACCAGAACAGACACCACCGCCAACCACACCGGACAGCACCGTGCAACCACCCGAGAACGTCGTGCCATTTCGACCAGGCGATCCCAGATCGCCGGCACTGACGCCTGTCGAGAACAGCGCCTTCAACGAGCTTGCACGGCAGTTGTCGGCTCGGCTCGAGTCGGAGACGGGGCTGATCGCGAGCACGAACCCGCCTGAACCAGAGAGTGCGGAAGACGCAGACAACAACGAGAGTGATGACGCGCGGACCGCTCCGCAGGCTTCGTCTCAGCCCACCGGCGCAGCCTCCCAGGCCGCGTGGCTGACGACGCCACCGGCTGCACCGCGCGGCGAAATGATGCGCGACAAGACGCTGCTCGACCTGATGCCGGTCGGCGTCCTGATCTATCGGCTCGATCGCCTGCTATTCGCCAATCCCGCCTTCCTCGCCCGGATGAACTATCCGAGCCTGAACGCACTGGAAGAAGCGGGTGGCCTCGATGCGCTCTATGTCGGAGCCGATGTCTCTTCTGCGGCCAGCACCTCCGATGACGGCACCGCCGTCACGATTTCCAGCGGTGATCAGTCCGGCACCACAGTGCCCGCCGAAGCGCGCCTGTACACGATTTCATGGGATAACGAGCCGGCGCATGCGCTGATTTTCTCTCCGCCCAAGACAGAGCCAGTCGCCGCCCCCGTCGCAATCGCTGCGCCCGCTGCGGACGCGCCACTGCCCGCCGGCCATATCGATGCTGAAGATCTTGCCGCGATCCTCGATACCACGGCCGAAGGCGTCATCATGTTCGACGCCGAAGGCAACATCAATTCCTGCAATCGCAGCGCCGAGGCGCTGTTCGGCTATAGCGGCGAACTACTGACGCAGCGGAATGTGACCGACCTGTTCGCAGCAGAAAGCCGCCGCGTGGTGCAGGACTATCTCGCAAGCGTGAAGGAAGCCGGCGTGGCCAGCCTGATGGATCATGGCCGTGAGGCCCTGGGCCAGGTGCGCGCAGGCGGCCTCGTGCCGCTGTCGATGACCATCGGCCGCACGCGCGCGGATGGACCGAACTTCTTTGCCGTGTTCCGCGACCTGACGCAGACAAAGAAGACCGAAACCGAACTGCTGAATGCACGCCGCCAGGCCGATCGTGCGGCAACGGCCAAGGCCGATGTGCTGGCGCGGATCAGCCATGAGGTCCGCACACCGCTAAATGCCATCATCGGCTTCGCAGAAGTGATGGTCGACCAGCGCTTCGGCCCGCTCGGCAACGAGCGCTATGTCGAATACATGAAAGACATTCGCGCCTCGGGCGAGCGTGTCATCGCGATCGTCAATGATCTGCTCGATCTGTCACGCATCGAGACCGGCAAGATCGACCTCGCTTTTACCACGCAGAACCTCAACGAGATGGTGGAGCAATGCGTTGCGGTGATGCAGCCGCAGGCCAATCGTGGCCGCATCATCATCCGCACTTCGCTGGCGCATCTGCTGCCGACCGTCGTTGCCGACGCCCGCGCGCTGCGGCAGATCACGCTGAACCTGATCGGCAATTCGATCCATCTCGCCAATGCCGGCGGTCAGGTGATCGTCTCCACCGCATTGTCGGACTTCGGCGAGATCGTGCTGCGCGTCCGCGATACCGGCCACGGCCTCAACGACAACGAACTCGCCGCCGCGATGGAGCCGTTCCGCAGTTCGACGCCGGCTGACTCTTCGGAGAGCTCGGGTGTCAGCCTGTCGCTGACCAAGGCGCTGGTCGAAGCCAACAATGCGCGCTTCCAGATCAAGACCGCGCCGAGCTCCGGCACGCTGATCGAGGTGGCATTTTCGAATGCGGCGGTGAAGGCCTGAGCGGCCTTCTCCGATCTAGCGACTGAGCGCCATCGCCGCGTCGGAACGGCGCGGCTTGCGATAGCCGATCAGCAGTGGACCGAATGAGACGGCGAAGCCGATAAAGGCCGCGACCCACGTCAATGCTGCAACATGGAGCAGCGACGGACTGTAAGCCGGCGCGATCACGGCGCCGATCCGCGCCAGTGCCGCCACGATGACGGCAGCATAGATCATCAGCGTGGTGCGTGAGGCATGCAGTGCCTGGCCGGTATGGCCCAGCGTTGCCCGGCTCATGACAGCCAGCGTCATCACGCCGGCCGCACCTGCCATCCATGCATGCAGGCCGGCGCTGGGCGCGACCCATCCTGCTGCCGCTGCGGCATTCAGCAGGAAACCCAGCGGCACGAAAGCGTAACCGATATGCAGGATCAGCAGCAGGCCCTCGCCCGACGTACGATCGCCGGCCCAACGCGCAAGACGCGTGATGTGCAGCAAGCCGACCAGCGCGAGTGCCACTCCCGTTAGTTCGCCAAGGGGCCGCGCGATCCACAGAACCAACGCGGCGGCGCTGATGGCAATGACAACCATATCGAAACGCGCGAATGGCACCGGCAGCCGACCGGGATTCTCGCGCACCAGCCAGTTGCGGGTGAAGCTCGGAATGATCCGCCCGCCGATCAGCGAGATCAGCAAGACCACGACCGCGACGCCGATCCGGATGCTGACGTCCGCGGCCCCAGCAAGATGAGCTTCAACATGAAAAGCGATGTTGCCGACCAGCAGGAGTGCGACGATGCCCACCACGGGCAGATTGCGCCAGTTACGGCCCGCCGCGATCTCGCGGGTCGCAGCGGCGGCAACCAGCGTCAGGAAACTCACATCGATCAGCATCGCCGCGAGCCAGCCCGTATAGGCCGAAAATGTCAGGCAAATCCGTCCTGCGATCCAGAGGACGACCAGCCCGAGCAACGGCAGACCGCGGATCGGCAGTCGACCGGTCCAGTTTGGAATGGCCGTGAACAGAAATCCGGTGACGACGGCCGACATGAAACCGAACAGCATCTCGTGAATGTGCCAGTCGCGCGGCGCAAGACCGGTGGCCAGTGCCAGCCGGCCATGAAAGGCCGGCATCCAGATCAGAATTCCCAAACCGGCATAACACGCCCCGAGCAGGAAAAAGGGACGGAAGCCGGCCGAGAACAATGGCCAGTCGGCGATGGAACGAACACGAAGAGGCGTCATCGTCACTCTCCCGTTTGGAGCGCGTTACTTCGCAGCCACTTTCTCGAACAGCGCCGCGAACACTGTCTTGGCCTTGCCGGGATGGGTCACCGCCCTGGCTTCGGCTGCATTGGTTGGCGTACCGACACCACCGGTCCCACCATGCCCATGCCGTAATGCGGCGGGCATTTCGCGCCGGATGCGCCAAATTAGGCCTGCCGCCCGGCCTCCACATTGCGCCAGCGCAAACTTCCGCTTGATCGACGCCCGCAATCACGGTCTAGAAGTGCCCGGAATGGAAATCTGACGGAGAACGCATGTCGGCAGTCGACAGCTCCATGGTCGCGCATCTGCCACTGTTCGAAGGCCTCGACACCGCAGCCTGTGAGGCGATCCTGCGCGAGGCGCATTCGATCCGCGTCCCGAAGAACAAGGTGGTTTTCGAGCAAGGCGAGGACGTCCACTCGTTCTATCTGCTGCTCCATGGGCATATTCGCGCGACCAAGATGACGCCCGCCGGCGAGCAGGTGATCGTGCGCTATGTCGCGACCGGCGAGATATTCGGGATCGGCCAGGCGATCGGACTCGCGACCTATCCGGCAACCGCGACGGCGGTGGATGACAGCGTGGTTCTGGTATGGCCCACCACGGTCTGGACCCGCCTGGTCGCCGACTACCCCCTCCTCGCCGCCAACACACTCAAGACCGTCGGTAGCCGGTTGCAGGAGGCGCATACGCGCGTGGTCGAGATGTCGACCCAGCAGGTCGAGCAGCGCGTCGCCCACGCCCTGCTGCGGCTGGTGAACCAATCAGGCCGCAAGACCGCGCAAGGCGTCGAGATCGATTTCCAGTTGAGCCGTCAGGATATCGCCGAGATGACCGGCGCCACGGTGTTCACCGTGAGCCGCACGCTCAGCACCTGGGAACAGCGCGGGCTGATCGAAAGCAGCCGGCAGCGCATCGTGCTGCGCGACCCCGAGACATTGCGTACGCTCGCCAACGCTATTCCAGGTGACGACGCATAGCGCGGTTACGCCGCTTCGAATTGCCTGACGTCGTGCGACACGTCTCCGAGTGGAATCGAGACCGCAGCCCTGACGCCCTGGGCATCGCCGCGGTTTGCGATATCGAGGCTGAAGCCGTTACGATCCGCCGCCGTCCGGGCAATCGCCAATCCGAGCCCGGTGCCATCGATATCCATCGGCGCCGCACGGAAGAAGCGATCGTAGAGATACGGCACGGCGGATTCCGGTATCCCGCATCCGCTGTCGATCACCTCGATAACGAAATCCGTACCCCGGCGTGCGGCCTTGATGCTGACCGCGCCGCCGGCGCGCGTGTAACGCACCGCATTGTCGAGCAGATTCGAGACGATCAGCCGGAGATCGGCGGCACGGACATTCAATTCATCACGCGCCCCCGGTACAATCGCGAGTGAGACGCCCTTGGCCTCGGCGATGGAGACGAAGCCGGACACCACAAGCCGCACGAAGGCCTCGGCATCGACGACCTCGGCTTCGCTTTCGATGCCAGCATCGGCGCGCACCATTGTCATCAGCTGGTTCACCGAATAGGTGGCCCTTCGAATCCCGTCGAGCAGATCCTGCGCGATCTCACGTTCAGGCGGATTGAGTTCGCGCGATCGCAGATTATCGATCTGGATCTGCAGAGCCGCGAGCGGAGTTCGCAATTCATGTGCCGCGTCAGACACGAAGCGACGCTGGGTCTCCAGCGCGGTCTGATGTCGCGCGATCAGGGAATTCATGGCTGTCACGAGCGGAGCGACTTCGACCGGAACACCGGTCAGGCTGAGCGCGCCCTTCGCGTCGGTGCTGCGCTGGCCGATATCGGCCGACAGTGTTCCAAGCCCGGACAACACACGCTTCACGGCCCACCAGATCATCAACCACGCAATCGGGATAGCAACGATCAGCGGCACCGCCGCGCCCGCGGCCGCATAGGCGGCAACTTCCTCGCGCGCACTCCAGCGCTGCGCCACCTGGATCGCATGCGTCGCATCGCGCGACGTGAACACACGCCAACGCTCTCCACCCGCGGTCACGTCGGCATAGCCAAGTTCCGACTGAAACGGGATATCGACCGAAGGGCCTGAACGATGGATGGGCTGCCTCGATTGATCCCAGATCTGGATCACCAGCTGGTCTTCCAGCTCGGCATCGATCCGCGGCTCGATATCATGCCGGAACACCATGCCCGCCGTCAGCGCAACCTCGTGCAGAGCGTTGTCCTGAAAACTGTTCACCTCGTATTTGACGAAATAATAGGACGTGACCGATGCGGCGACGCCGACGACCATGAGCAGACCGGTGACATAGGCCATCACGGTCCTTCGCAGCGACGTCATGCGCCCTCCTTTGTCACCATCCAGCCCGCACCGCGGACATTGCGAACGATGTCCTTGTCGAATTTCTTGCGCAGCCCGTGAATCAGCACATCGACCGCGTTGCTCTGGACCTCCTCGCCCCAGCCGTAGATCCGGCTCTCGATCTGGCTACGCGACAGGATCTGCCCGGGGCGTTCCATCAAAGCCTGGAGCACCGCAAATTCGCGCACCGACAGCAGATGCTTGATATCGCGGAACGTCGCCACCTGCGTCGATGGATCCAGCATGATCTCTGCGGACGTCATCAGCGACACCACGCGACCATTGGAGCGGCGCGTGACTGCGCGGATTCGCGCGAGCAGGACCGGCAGTTCAAACGGTTTGACGATGTAATCGTCCGCGCCGAGATCGAGGCCCGCCACCATGTCGGACACGCCATCCCGCGCGGTGATGATCAGGGCCGGCGTCGTCATGCCTGCTTTCCGCTTCGCCTTGAGTACGTCGAGGCCCGACATCTTGGGAAGACCGATATCGATCAGTGCGACCGCATATTCCGACCGGTCCATCGCGGCGAAGCCATCACGGCCATTGCGCGCCCAGTCGACACTCATGCCATTCTCGCTCAGGCCGCGCACCAGCGCCTTGCCGAACATGGCATCGTCTTCGATCAGTAGTACGCGCATCATTCAATCTCGTGCCTGCGGGAAATTCGGAAAGCCAATCCTCGACAGGTCAGACAACATCAGAGGCATCTCGATATTCCCCTATCCCAGGTGTCGGCGACTGCAGCGCTTGCCCGGAGGCTAATGATCTGGCGCAGGCCAGCCGCCGCACCTCGTTTAGAACGATTACAAATTATATCGACGCCCATTGGTGCGCAGATCACACACCCTGGGCATATCCCTCGAAGTTCGATTTATTCTAAACGCCATCTAATTCGCGCCTAATACTCCGAATTGCAGATGTGTCCAAGTGTTTCCGGGGAAGCACAAGGACCGCCGGCATTTGCATGAGCGGAGAATATTTCAGGGGCAGTAATGACTTCCAGGACTTCTATCGGGGGGCGCGGCACGGCGGCGCGCAAGGCTTTTCTGATTTCGACGAGCGCGGCAGCCATGATCGCGACGGGATTTTGCATCGCAGAGCCGGCGATTGCGCAGAATGCAAATTCCGGCGCATCGACATTGCCACCGGTGCAGGTCGACGCTCCCAGCGCACCCCGCGTCCGCCGTGCCAAGCCGCAGCGCGCCGCATCCGGCCGCGTCGCCCGGACGCGCCCCGTTACGCCGCAGCCGGTTCGCCAGCCGCCGGTCGTTAACAATCAGGACGCCCGCACCGGTCAGGTCGGCTACATCACGCAAAGCATCTCGAGCGGTACCAAGACCAACACACCGCTCATCAATGTGCCGCAGTCGGTATCGGTGCTGACCAAGGATTTCATCAAGGATCAGGCTTTCACATCGATCGGCGAGGCCGTCCGTTATGTCCCCGGCGTCATCTATCATCAGGGCGAGTCACATCGCGACGACCTGGTGATCCGCGGTCAGCGCAGCAATGCCGATTTCTACACCAACGGCCTCCGCGACGACGTTCAGTATTTCCGCGACTTCTATAACCTTCAACGCCTTGAGGTCCTGAAGGGACCGAATGCGATGATCTTCGGCCGCGGCGGTGGTGGCGGTGTCGTCAACCGCGTCCTCAAGGAAGCCGACGGCACCACGATCCGCGAAGTGACGGTCGGAGGCAGCTCGTATCCAGGCGGCCGCACCTCGGTCGACATCGGCCAGGCCGTGACCCAGGACCTCGCAGTTCGCTTCAACGCCTTCTACGAGAACACCGATAGCTATCGCGACTTCGTCAATCTCGAACGTTACGGCTTCAATCCGACAGTAACCTTTGCACCGAACGACACTACAAAGGTCAAGCTGAGCTACGAATATCTGCACGACAACCGCACGGTCGATCGCGGCATTCCCTCGCAGCTCCGTCCGGGCGGAGCGCTACCGCAATTCGCCTACAACACCGCCTCCTCGACCTTTTTTGGCAATCCAAATGCGAATTACGCAGTTGCCGACGTCAACATCGCCAATGCCGTGATCGAGCATGATTTCGAGAACGGGCTGACCGTGAAGAACGCGTCGCAATTCGCGGACTACCGGAAATTCTATCAAAACGTCTATCCGGGCGGCGCGGTGAATCTCGCGGGCACCTCCGTCAATCTCAGCGCCTATAATAACGAGACCGATCGCCAGAATCTGTTTAACCAGACGGACTTCACCTACCGCGTGAATACCGGCCCGGTCCGCCACACCGTCATGTTCGGCGGCGAAGTCGGCAATCAGAGCGGCCTTGCTTTCCGGAAGAGCGGCTATTTCAACGGCGACACGACGCAGACCAGCCTACCTGTGGATCCCCGGAGCCCGACAAGTTCTGCTCCGGTCGCCTTCCGGAACACCGCGACAGACGCCAACAACACCTACAATCTGAATCTCGGCGCCCTCTATGTTCAGGATCAGGTCGAGATCACGCGATATCTTCAGCTGATCGGCGGCCTGCGCTTTGATCACTTCGATCTGTCATCACGCGATCGCCGCACTGGCGCAATCCAGACCCGCACCGACGACCTCGTGTCACCCCGTGCCGGTGTGATCGTGAAGCCGGTCGACAACGTCTCGGTCTATTACAGCTATGCAGTCTCTTACTTGCCGAGCTCGGGTGACCAGTTCAGCACGCTTTCACCGGGCCTCGTGATCGCGGAGCCTGAGAAATTCGTGAACAACGAAGTCGGATTGAAGTGGGATATTCATCCGCGCCTGCAATTCGCCACTGCGGTCTACGACCTGAACCGGACCAACCAGCGTCTGGCCGACCCCAACAATGCAGGCTTCTTCATCACCAGCGGCGCGACCAAGACGCGCGGTTTCGAAGCGTCCTTGGCCGGTTACATCACCGATGCGTGGCAGGTGACGGGTGGCTATGCCTATACCGATGCCCAGATCACAGGTGCGAACTCGACGACAGTGCTGCCGGGCAACCGCGTTGGCCTCGTGCCACTCAATACCTTCTCGCTGTGGAACAAGTACCAGTTCACCCCGCAATGGGCCGCAGCCGTCGGTGTGATCCACTACACCAATTTCTATGCGTCATCCGACAACACCGTGCTTCTGCCGGAATGGACCCGCGTCGACATGGCGGTCTACTACCGCTTCAACGAGCATTGGCGCGCACAGCTAAACATCGAGAACCTGTTCGATCGCGGCTATTTCGCCACGGCTGACGGCAACAACAACATCACGCCTGGCTCGCCGCGCGTATTCAGACTGTCGGCAACTGCCAACTTCTGAGACTAGGCATTTGGGGCCGCAGGTAAGCCGTTGCTTATCTGCGGCCCGCTTGTTCGGATTGGAATCAATCTAACCTTCGTCCACGCGACGTTCCGTCACTGACATTCGAGCGCCCGCTACGCTACTCATCTGCCATTGCCATCGCCCCCTTGCCGGAGCCATTTCATGATCAAGAATCACGCCCTTGCCACCGCCCTCGTCTTCGCCGCCCTTGGTGTTTCTGCGCTGCAGGCTGCCGAAGAGGTCAATGTCTATACCTATCGCGAGACCAAGCTCGTGCAGCCGATCTTCGAGGCTTTCACCAAGGACACCGGCGTGAAGGTCAATGTAATCTCGGCGAGCTCAGGCCTCGAGCAGCGCATGAAAGCCGAAGGCGCCAACAGCCCGGCGGACGTCCTGCTCACGGTGGATATCGGCCGTATCGATGAAGCCGTGCAGGCAGGCGTGACACAGCCGATGAAATCCGAGGTGATCGAGAAGATCGTGCCGGCGCAATATCGCGATCCCGACGGCCACTGGGCCGGCATCTCGATGCGCGCCCGCGTGATCTATGCGTCGAAGGATCGCGTCAAGCAGGACGCCATCACCTATGAGGAACTGGCCGATCCGAAGTGGAAGGGCAAGATCTGCATCCGCTCCGGCCAGCACATCTACAATAACGGCCTGTTCGCCGCCTATGTCGCCAAGCACGGCGAGGCCAAGGCCGAAGAATGGCTGCGCGGCGTGAAGGCCAATCTGGCGCAGAAGCCATCCGGCGGCGACCGCGAAACCGCCCGCGACGTCGCGGCCGGCAAATGCGATCTCGGCATCGGCAACACCTATTACTGGGCGCTGATGATGAATGCCGATCCCGACAAGAAGCCATGGGCCGAGGCCACCAGGGTGATCCTGCCGACCTTCGAAGGCGGCGGCACCCATGTGAACCTGTCCGGCGTGCTGCTGGCCAAACATGCGCCGAACAAGGCCAATGCCATGAAGCTGATCGAATGGCTCGCCGGCGAGCATGCCCAGCAGGTCTATGCCGACGCCAATTATGAATATCCCGTGCGCGCCGGCATCGCCGTGAACCCGACGATCGCCGGCTACGGCAAGCTCAATGCCGATCCGATGCCCATCTCCAAGATTGCCGCCAACCGCAAGGCCGCGTCGACGCTGGTGGACAAGGTCGGGTTTGATAATTGAGCCCGGCTATTGCTCCGTAGGCTGCGATGATACACAGCCTATCAGTATGTTGTCCCCGCCCCGTGTGCCTGCAACGCACACGGGGCAGAGACCCATACGCACCGAACTTTCGGTAGGACGCTGTGGCTACGGCAATTTCTGACTTACTTCTCCTGGGGGTATGGATCCCCGCCTTCGCGGGAATGACATGCGGAGCGTACCCACGCGAGCATGCACGCCCGTGAGGCCTTCCCGCACTGAAGCGCTCGCGATTCTCGTCGCAATTGCCACCGCGCTGCTTGTGGCTGCGCCTGTCATCAGCATTGCGCTACTCGCGCTGCAGCCGGAGCCTGAGCTTTGGCAGCATCTGATCGCCTATGTGTTGCCGCAAGCGTTGCGCGACACCGCAGCCCTCCTGATCGGCGTCGGTATCGTCACGCTCATGGTCGGTGCCGGCACCGCATGGCTCGTCTCGGCGCATGATTTCCCCGGCCGCGCGCTGATGCTCTGGCTCTTGCCGCTGCCGCTCGCGATTCCGACCTATCTCGCCGCTTACGTCTATGTGGACCTGTTCGAGCCCCTGGGCCTCGTCCATCGCGCATTGGCAACGACACTGTCGTTGCCCGGTGCGATCGGATGGCTGCCGAGCCTGCGGTCGTTGCACGGCGCCATCTTCGTGATCGGCATCGTGTTGTATCCTTACGTCTATCTCTCTGCCCGTGCGATGTTCCAGCATCGCAGCGCCGATTTTGCTGAAGCCGCGAAGATACTCGGTGCGGATCGCTGGACGACGTTCCGCCGTGTCTCGCTACCGATGGCGCGCCCCGCCCTCGCTGTGGGCCTCGCGCTGGTATCGCTGGAAACGCTGAACGATATCGGCGCCAGCGAATATCTGGGCATTCGCACGCTCACCGTCTCGGTTTTCACGACCTGGCTCAATCGCGGCAGCCTTGCAGGTGCTGCGCAGCTATCATTGTTCATGCTCGCCATCGTCGGGGTGCTGATCGCCATCGAGCGCTTCGGCCGCCGCGCAGGCAGCGTGGAATTCTCTTCGGAGAACCCAAGACTGGCACCGCGCACGCCTTTGACGGGCGTACGCGGATGGCTTGCTTTCACCGCCTGTCTCCTCCCTGCCCTGCTCGGCTTCGCTGTGCCCTTGCTCTATCTGCTGCGCGAGAGCCTGCGCCGCGGTCTGCTATCGATGGACACGACGGTGTGGCGCGATGCAGGCCACACCATTGCATTGGCCGCAATTGCCACGGGAGCCGCGCTGCTTCTCGGGCTTGTCGTGATCGTCGCTCAGCGCTGGCGTGCCTCGCGGCTGACCAACCTGTCGCTCTCTATCGCCCAGACCGGCTATGCGCTGCCCGGAACGGTGCTGGCGCTGGGTCTGCTGACGCCGGTCCTGTTCGTCGACAATGGATTCAGCATGCTCGCCGGATGGCTCGGTCTCGCATCGCCCGGGCTTGTCATGATCGGCTCCGGCGCCGCCGTGGTGACCGCCTATGTGATCCGGTTCCTGGCGGTGCCGACCGGATTCATCAAAGCCGGATTCGAACACATCCCCGTCGATTACGACGACAGCGCCCGTGCCGCCGGCGCACCCGCAATCACCACACTGCGCGTGATTCAACTGCCGCTATTGCGCCCGGCATTGCTTGGCGCCGCCATCGTGGTCTTTGTCGACTGCCTGAAGGAGCTCCCGGCAACGCTGCTGCTGCGACCGTTGAATGTGGAGACACTCGCGACATCGATCTATCAATATGCCAGTCGCGGCAGTTTCGAAGAGGGCGCTCTCGCCGCACTGCTGATCGTCGCTGCGAGCATCGGTCCCGTTGTGTGGCTGACGCGCTTCGCCGACGTGCCCAGCGGACCAGTCTAGGGCCAGCTAGACGGCTGAGACCTGACCGCTCTTTCGCGACTCCGCGAAGATCGCCCAGGCCGCGACGAACATTGCAGCGATCACGGGACCGACAACAAAGCCATTGAGGCCCAGCGCATCGATGCCCCCGAGGGTCGCGATCAGCACCAGATAGTCGGGCAGCTTGGTGTCCTTGCCGACCAGCATCGGACGCAGGATGTTATCGACCAGACCGATGACGAGGAATCCATAGGCGATCAGGATCACGCCCTGAACGACGGAGCCTGTTGCCAGCAGATAAAGCGCGACCGGCATCCAGACCAGACCGGCACCCACCGCCGGCAACAGCGACAGGAACGCCATCAACACGGCCCACAGCAATGCGGCATTGATGCCAAGGATCCAGAAGATCAGCCCACCGAGCGCACCCTGTGCCAGCGCCACCAGAATGCCGCCCTTCACCGTGGCGCGGATCACCACCGTGAACTTCTCCATCAGATCGTCACGCAGCTCCGGCCGCAGCGGAATGGCATTCTTCACACGCTGCGACAACGCCTCGCCATCCTTGAACAGGAAGAACAGCAGGTAGAGCATGATGCCGAGATTGATGATGAAATCGAAAGTGCTCTGACCGATATTGAGGGCCTGTGACGCGAAATACTGACTCCCCTTTACAAGACCTTCGGTCAGTTTCTCCTGCATGCCACCGAGATTGGCGACGCCAAAGCGCTCGAGCAGGCCCTTGGCCCATTGCGGCAGCCCGTCCAAAATCTGCTGGATGAAGGTCGCCAGGTTGAACTGGCCCGACTTCATCTTGCCGACCACGACGGCCGCTTCCTGTGCCAGCGATGCGCCAACCAATGTCAGCGGCAGGATCACGATCAGCACGATCAATCCCACGGTGAGCAAGGCCGCCGAGTTTGGATGGTTCGGCATCCGGCGCTCCAGCCGCCCATGCATCGGCGCGAACATGATCGCGATGACGACGCCCCACAGGATCGCGCTGTAGAACGAGCTCATGATCCAGCCGAAGGCCAGCGTGACCACGACGATCAGAAGCAGGAAGAAACGGTCTTCGAGACTGGCGCGCATGTCGGCTTCCTAGAGCATGATCCGGGGAAGTGGAAACCGGCTTTCCGAAAGATCATACTCACTAAAGAGATGAAGGCAGATACTAACACGAATGCCCGGCACAAGGCCGGGCACCATGTCAACGTTCGGAGCGCGCAATCGTTCAGGTATTGGTCAGCGCGACCCGGAATTCAGCTTCCGTCTTTTCCTTGACCTCATCGAGCGTCACGCCGTCGGCGAGTTCGATCAGGGCCATGCCGCTATTGCCGGTCTTGTCGATGGTGAAGACGGCCAAGTCGGTGACGACCATGTCGACGACACGCTCGCCGGTCAGCGGCAGGTTGCAGGTCTTCAGCAACTTGGCGCCGTCCTTGGCCGAATGCTCCATCACGACGACGACGCGCTTCACGCCGGCGACGAGGTCCATCGCACCGCCCATGCCCTTCACCATCTTGCCGGGGATCATCCAGTTGGCGAGGTCGCCATTCTGGGCCACCTGCATGGCGCCGAGGATCGACAGGTCGATATGGCCGCCGCGGACCATGCCGAAGGAATCGGCCGACGAGAAATAGCTGGTGGTCGGCAGTTCGGTGACCGTCTGCTTGCCGGCATTGATCAGGTCCGGATCTTCCTCGCCCTCATAAGGGAACGGACCCATGCCGAGCATGCCGTTCTCGCTCTGCAGCTGAACGTCGACACCTTCGGGAATGTAGTTCGACACCAGCGTCGGAATGCCGATGCCGAGGTTTACGTAATATCCGTCGCGCAGTTCTTTAGCCGCGCGCGCTGCCATTTGATCACGGGTCCAGGCCATCGTTCTCTCCTGTTTTTGCTTTTAGCGGTTACGCGGGACGCTGACGCGAGGTGACTTTTTCGATCCGCTTCTTGCCGGTACCAACCTCGACAATGCGCTTCACGAAAATGCCCGGCGTATGAATGTGATCCGGATCGATCTCGCCGGCCGGCACCAGATGCTCGACTTCGGCAATGGTGATCTTGGCGGCGGTCGCCATCATCGGGTTAAAGTTCCGGGCGGTCTTGCGATAGACGAGATTGCCGGCGGTATCGCCCTTCCAGGCGTGCACGATGGCAATGTCAGCGAACAGTCCACGCTCCAGCATGTAGGTTTCGCCATTGAATTCCATGGTCGGCTTGCCTTCGGAGATCAGCGTGCCAACGCCAGTCTTGGTGTAGAAGCCGGGGATGCCGGCGCCGCCGGCGCGGATACGCTCGGCCAGGGTGCCCTGCGGGGAGAATTCGAGTTCCAGTTCGCCGGCCAGATACTGCTGGGCGAACAGCTTGTTCTCGCCGACATAGGACGAGATCATCTTCCTGATCTGGCGGGTTTCCAGCAGGCGGCTGAGGCCAATGCCGTCGACGCCGGCATTGTTGGACACCACGGTCAGATCCTTGACCCCCGAATCGCGCAGGGCGTCCGAAAGGTCCTCGGCAATGCCGCAGAGGCCAAAGCCGCCGGACATGATCATCATGCCGTCCTTGAGAATGCCGTCGAGTGCCGATTTGGCGTCGGGGTAGACCTTGTTCATGGGAAATCGACCTGATGAAGGGAATGCGCTGAAAACCCCGCGGGCGCGGGCGGCTATGTCTTGGATTATTAGGCGGAAACTCCGCGGCAGGTCAATCGCGGGGGACTGCGACGCCGTCACCCCTCCTATGGCCTTGAAAGCGTCAAGAAAACCCTTCAAATTGAGGGTCTTGGACGTGGGCGCACACGGATGCCGCCCACTGTATGTGACCACCACCAACCCGGATAGTTCATTGACGAGTGCCCAAGGAATAAGACGCCTGGGGATGCCGATTGTGGCGCTCCTGGGCGTCGCGCTGATCGGGCTGTTCGCCATGTCGTGGTTGCTCAACCGCGACGCGCTGCGCCATGCCGTGGAGGCACAGATCCGCGCCGTGACCGGGCTGGACTTCGTCGTCAATGGCGCCGTGGATGTATCCGTCTTTCCAGGCAGCTATGTCTCGTTTCACGATGTCGGCCTGAAAGGCGGCGGGTCCATCGATCCCGCTTTGACGGTCGATGTGCTGACCGCTAATCTGCGGCTGTTGCCGCTGCTGCTGCAGCGCTTTGAGATCGCCGACATGATGATGCTGCGTCCGCGCATCCGGGTGATCCGCGAGGCCTCCGGCGACAGCAACTGGACACCATTCATCGAGTCCATCGCCCGCACCATGAAACCGGGCGCGGAGCAACCGCTGTCGTTCTCCGAAATCCGGATCCAGGACGGCGTCCTGCATTATCAGGATCCGCATAACACCGAGCGTCTCGGCGACATCGACCTCTCGCTGGCCTGGCCATCGATCTCACGCTCATTCGCGGCAACCGGCCAATTCGACTGGCGCGGCGAGCGCATCGACGGCAGCCTCAGCATCAGCGACTTCATTGCGGCGCTGTCCGGCGAACGCTCCGGCCTGAAGGCCCGCATCGCGGGTGCGCCGATCAAGCTCGCCTTTGACGGTACTGTTGCCAACCGCGCCAGCCTGGTCATGGAAGGCACGCTGACCGCTGACAGTCTCTCTTTGCGCAATGCGCTGCGCTGGGTCGGCCAGGCACCGCCCGGCTCCGGCGGTTTCGGCCGCTTTGCCCTGAAGGCGCGTGCCAGCCTGGTGGGCCCATCGATTGCACTCACCAACGTCAATGTCGAACTCGACGGCAACAGTGCCGAGGGCGTCATGACCTACAGCAACACCGGCCGCCAGACGCTGCAGGCGACGCTGGCTGCCGGCGCGCTCGATTTCACGCCCTATGTTTCGACGGTGCGACTTCTGGCCTCCGGCGCGCGTGACTGGAATCGGCAGTTGTTCGATTTAAACGCCCTGTCCACCACCGATCTCGATATGCGCCTGTCGGCCGCCAAGGTCACAGTGGGTTCCTCCGTGCTCGGCCGCACCGCGCTCGGCGCCAATCTGCGCGGCGGCACGCTGGCGCTGTCGGTGGGTGAAGCGCAGATGTATGGCGGCATCGTCCGCGGTTCGTTCAACATCGCCCATTCCGACGCCGTGGCCGATGTGAAGGCCCAGTTCCAGTTCAGCGATGTCGACTTGCAGGCCTGTGCCAGCGATCTGTTCGGCGTCAACAAACTTACCGGCCGCGGCAATCTCAGCATGATGCTGGAGGCCTCGGGCTCATCGCCCTTCGGTCTGGCGCAATCACTCGACGGCACTGCGACCCTGACCGGTCATGACGGCGCCATCAGTGGCTTCAACGTCGAACAGTTGCTGAAGCGGCTGGAGCGACGTCCGCTGTCCGGCGCCGGCAATTTCCGCTCGGGTTCGACGCCGTTCAACACCCTCAACATGTCCGTGAAATTCAACGACGGCATCGCCACCGCACAGGATATCCGTATCGATGGTCCCGCTGCGAAACTGACGCTGACCGGTACCGCGTCGGTGCCCTCGCGTGAATATGATTTCAAGGGCGTTGCCAGCCTTACCGCTCCCGCCAGCGGCACCGGTGGCTTCGAACTGCCCTTCGTGATCCAGGGCCCATGGGACGATCCGTTGATTTTTCCCGATCCGGAAAGCCTGATCCGCCGCTCGCCGGGAGCAGCACCCTTGCTGGATGCCGTGAAGGATCGCAAGACGCGCGACGCGGTACGTTCGGTCATCGAGCGCTTTACGGGCGGACCGAAGCAGCCAGCGCCGGATGCGAATGCGGACAAGCAGGCCGATACGCCTGCGGCAGCAGCCCCACCCGACGCGGCAAAAGCGAACTAGGGTCGATCCTTATAGCGGCGCGGCGCTTTCGCCGCGCGTGCTTGACAGTTTCGACGCCAACGACGCCATCACGATGACCACGGCGATGAAGCCGACGATCAGCGTGCAGATGGCATTGATCTCCGGTTTCACGCCGAGGCGCACCTCCGAATAGATCCGGATAGGTAGCGTCGCCGAGCCCGGGCCTGTCGTGAAGCTGGCAATCACGAGATCGTCGAGCGACAGCGTGAAGGCCAGCATCCAGCCGGCGGCAATGGCCGGCCAGATCAGCGGCAAGGTCACAGCCAGGAAGGCACGGAGCGGATCGCGGCCGAGATCCATCGCCGCTTCCTCGAGGCTGCGATCAATCCCGGCGAGGCGAGATTGCACCACGACGGTGACGAAGCACATAGTGAGCGTGGTGTGGGCGATCGTCACCGTGACAAGGCCGCGCCCGGCATCCAGCGCAACGAACAACAGCAGCAGCGACAGGCCGGTGATCACCTCGGGCATCACCAGCGGTGCATAGAGCATCCCGGACATCATCGTCCGGCCGCGAAATCCTGCGCCACGCGTCAATGCAATAGCTGCCAATGTGCCAAGCAGCGTCGCCAGCGTTGCTGACACGACTCCCACGCGAAGACTCATCCAGGCCGCATCCAGCATCGCGCGGTCGTTGAACAATTCGGTGTACCAGCGCGTCGACCAGCCGCCCCACACCGTTACCAGCCGCGAGGCGTTGAACGAATAGATGACCAGAATGACGATCGGCAGATAGAGAAACGCCAGACCGAGCATCAGGGATGTGATGTTAAAGCGCGACAGGCGGAGCGGATGCACGGCCATCAGCGCGCCTCCAAATGCCGGCGCTGCAGCCGGTCATAGACCAGCAACGGGACCAACAGCAGTCCGAGCAACACGATGGCCGTGGCAGAGGCGACCGGCCAATCCTTGTTGGTGAAGAATTCGAGCCACAGCGTCTGGCCGATCATCAACGCATTCGACCCGGCGAGCAGATCGGGAATGACGAATTCACCCATGATCGGGATGAAGCACAGCAACGCACCGGCGCCGACGCCGCGCCAGGACAAGGGAACTGTCACCAGCCAGAATGCGTCGATGCGCGAGACGCCGAGATCGGCGGCGGCTTCGATCAGCGACGGGTCCTGCTTCGCCAGCGTGGCATAGAGCGGCAGGATCATGAAAGGCAGATAGGAATAGACGATGCCCAGATACATCGCACTGTCGGTGGAGAGCCACACGACCGGCGTCGATACGATATGCAGCGCCAGAAGGACCTTATTGAGCAAGCCGTCATGCTGCAGGATGTTGATCCAGGCATAGATGCGGATCAGAAACGAGGTCCAGAACGGCACAATCACCAGCATCATTGCGATGCCCTGCCAGCGCCGCGGCAGACGCGCCATGCCATAGGCGATGGGATAGCCGACCGCGAGCAGGATCAGGGTCGATACGACGGCGACGAGAACGCTGCGCAAATAGGATGCGAGATAGAGATTGTCCGACACAAGCAGCCGGAAATTATCCAGCGACAGGGCGGCAAATGACGCCTTTAACCCGGCGATTCCTTCGGACAGACCGAACACCGGCAGATAAGGCGGCTGCGCAATCACCGTCTGTGACAGGCTGATCTTCAGCACGAAGCCGAACGGCACCAGAAAGAACAGCACCATCCAGACATAAGGCGGGATCGCAGCGCGCCGCGCCGGCGCCGCGAAGATGCGACGCCCGCTCATTGAACCAGCACCACACAATCATCGGGAGCAAACCATGCCGCGACGTGCTCCCCTATCGAATAAGCATCGACATCGAGCCGCGCCGTGTTGGCGAGGGCCACCCGCAATGTGGCACCACGGTCGAGCTTCACTTTGTAGAGCGAGCGACCGCCGAGATAGCCGACGTCGGAAATGACACCCTCGAGGCTGTTCATGACGCCGCTATTGACGAGGCCCGTCGCCGGCCCGCGACGCGAGAGCCGGATCTTCTCCGGGCGGATCGCAACGCAGATGACCGCATCGCCGACAGGTTGGCGCGGCTCGACCGCAAACAAGGTTCCTACATCGCGGCCTGCAATGGTCAAGCGATGACCGTCACGGTGCGTGATCCCGCCTTCGATGATGTTGATGTCACCGACGAACTCCGCGATCCAGCGCGATGCTGGCGCCTCATAAAGCTGCCGCGGCGTCGCTACCTGTTGCAGGCGGCCACCATGCATGACGCCAATTCGGTCCGCCATGGTCATCGCCTCCTCCTGATCGTGGGTGACGATCACGAAGGTCGTCCCGAGCTGGCGCTGCAGCGCCATCAACTCGACCTGGGTTTCCTCGCGCAGCTTCTTGTCGAGCGCTGCCAGCGGCTCGTCGAGCAGCAACAATTGCGGATGCCGCGCCAGCGCCCGGGCGAGCGCCACGCGTTGTTTCTGGCCGCCCGACAATTGATCCGGCCGGCGTTTCTCCAGTCCCTGGAGCTTGACCAGCGCCACCATCTCGGCGACCCGCGTATCGATGCCGAGACGCGTCAGGCCAGCGCTCTTGAGACCGAAACCGATATTGTCACGCACGTTGAGGTGCGGAAACAGCGCGTAGTTCTGAAACATCATGTTGACGGGCCGCTGATGCGGCAATACCGCGGCGATGTCCTCGCCGTTCAACTCGATCTTGCCCGTGTCCGGCGCTTCGAAACCGGCCAGCATGCGCAGTAACGTGGTCTTGCCACAGCCGCTCGGCCCGAGCAGCGCGAAGAATTCGCCGGCCTTGATATCCAAGGACAGATTGTCCACTGCGCTATGCGCGCCGAATGCCTTGGTGACGCCATCGATCCGCAGCAAGGGCGTGGGATAGGCGATGACCGGCGCATCGCTGGCCGCTGGATCCGCGACTGTCGCAGTGAGATTCGTCATAACCGCAAGCTAGCCGCGGAACGCCGCGGGCTCAACAGCATCAGCGCTTCGCAACGGTCTGGCGCTCAACCAGCCTTGCGAGCGACGGATGTCGCGGCAATCCGTCCGACCAGCGTAGCATATTGCGCAATCGGAGCAGGACGCCCGATGAAGTAACCTTGTACGCCGTCGCAGCCTTCGCTGGCGAGGAAGCAGAGTTGCTCGTGGGTCTCGACGCCTTCCGCAACGATCGCGACGTCGAGGCCATGGCCAAGCCCGATGACCGCGCGCACGATGGCGGCGGACTGCGGATTGAGCCCCAGATTGATCACGAAAGCGCGGTCGATCTTGATCTTGTCGAACGGGAATGCCTGCAGATAGGTCAGCGAGGAATAGCCGGAGCCGAAGTCGTCCATCGAGATGCGCACACCGAGCGCCTTCAACCGCCGCAGCAACGCGACGCCGCGATCGAAATCCTCGATCAGCACGCCCTCAGTGATTTCCAGCTCAAGCCGGCCGGGCTGCAGGCCGGTTTCGAGCAGGATCGAATGTACGAGGCCGACGAGATCGCCGTGCATGAACTGCGCGGGCGACAGGTTGACCGCGATCTGCAGCGGGACCGGCCACGAGGCAGCCTCGAGACAGGCCTGACGCAGGATCCACTCGCCCATCTCGACGATCAGGCCACTTTCCTCGGCCAGCGGAATGAAGTCTCCGGGCGGCACAAAACCGCGCGTCGGATGAATCCACCGCGCCAGCGCCTCGAAGCCTGTGATATCGGCATCGACAACGGTCTGGCCGGCGCGTGCCTGGGGTTGGTAGTGCAGCGACAATTCGCCATTGCGGATCGCAGCCGAGAGATCCTGATGCAGCACGCGGCGATCGCGCAGTTGCTGATCCATCCCGGGCTCGAAGATGCTGATCGAACCGCGCGACTGCGACTTGGCGCGGAACAGCGCGGCACCGGAATTCGCCAGCAGGGCTGCGGCGTCGCTGCCATCGCGCGGGAAGAGCGAGATGCCCGTGGTGACGCCTGTACGCACCGACTTGCCCTCGATCGGGAATTCCTCCGCAAGGGCCGCGGAGATCCGCTCTGCGATCAACAGCCCGGCCGCAGGCTGCGCGCCGTCGATGATCACGCCGAACTCGTCACCGCCGAGCCGCGCCACAACGCCACCGCCTACGGCCGCATCGATACGACGCGACACTTCGATCAGCAGCTTGTCACCGATGGCATGGCCGAAGACATCATTGACCTCCTTCAGGCCGTCGAGATCGATCGACAGCACCGCGAATTCCTCGGAGGTCTCGCTACAGGCATCGATCATCTGCGACAGGGCCTGCAGGAACGCCGGCCGGTTCGGCAGATCGGTCAGGCCGTCGTGATAGGCCATATGCGCCATCCGGGCCTCGGTCTGGCGGCGGTCGGTGACGTCCTCGTGAGTCTTGATCAGATATTGCGGCTCGCCTGCGTCGTCGAGCACAGTGACCCGCCGGGTCAGGAACAGCCGCAATCCATCGCGCGTGCTGATCGGGTGCTCTTCCGCAATCGGTGTTCGCCCCCTGATCGCCGCCTGATCCCGGCTGACGATCAGCTTTGCTTCTTCCGGGCGAAGCATTTCGGGAACGGTCAGACCGATAGCGTCTTCGCGCTTGCGACCCAAAATGACTTCTGCGCCGCGATTGGCGAACAGATAACGGCCGGTGCTGATCTGCTGCACCATCAGCGACACAGGAATGTTGTCGAGTACAGTCTCAAGGAATTTCTTGGCGTTCTCCAGTTCCTTGGACAGCGATTTGCGGTCGGTCACATCCTCAAACAGTGCAATCAGGAATGCTGGCTCATTGCGTTCATTAAAAGCAATCACACGATTGCTATCCAGCGTGCGGACGTCCGAACCGACCTCCACATTGAACTCGCTGCGACACTGACTGCGTGTTTCCACGGCCAGGGCGTCTGCCTCGGCAATCGCCTTCGCAGACTTTGTAGAGAATATCTGATCCGGTCGCTTGCCGACGATCTGATTACGCGAGAGCCGGGAGAAGGTCTCAAAAGCCCGGTTGGCGAAGATATAACGGCCATCGTCAATGGTCTTGGCCGCAACACAGATCGGGACGTGATCCAAGACAGATTCAAGGAACTGTTTGGTGGTCGCGAGCTCGCGCTGCAGGAAGCGCTGCTCGGTGCAATCCTCGTGGATACCGATGGCGCCGCCATTGGGAAGCCGGCTGAACTTGACGTGAACGGATTGCCCACCGGGCATTTCGGCAATGTACTCGCCGGCGGAAACAGTCTGTTCGTAGAAGCTCTGGGTGTTCAGATCGAGCTTGCCACGCTGGCGGCGCAACTCACGCAGTCCTGGACCGGTGATGTCCTTGGTGATGTCGGCGCGCGTCAGGTCGTAGATCTCAAGATAGCGATCGTTGCAAAACACGACCCGCTTCTGGTCGTCGAGCATCACGATGCCTTGGCCGAGATGATTGAGGGCAGAACCGACAAACGCATTGCGACGCTGCTGCTCGCGACGCACGTTGCGCAACGCCGAGGCGACCCACAGCACGATGGCGGCGAGAAATGCCAGCGCGACAAATCCGCCGATGAGGATCTGCCAGATCATTTGCGGATCGAGTTCACTGATATAATGAACCGCCGGGGATTCTGCGCGGGCTCCGGTAATGCTGCCGAGAAGGCACGCGACCGCGATGACGGACATTGCCGCCTTGCTGTCTGATCGCCCGATCTTGCCAGTCATTACACACCCGCGTATTCGCAGCGGGAGTGTTTGGTTACAGGTATGTGGATCAGGTAAATGCGTATCGTCGCACCTGCAGAATGCGGCGAAATTTGGTGGTAATTAGCTGTGATGCTTAATGTTTTACTAATGCGCCACATGCGCAGGGTCGAACCGCGGATGATCGGCACAGCAAACTATCGGACGCGACATGGACAAGGTTGAATGCGTGGTGGTGGGCGCCGGCGTCGTGGGTCTTGCGATCGCCCGGCGACTGGCGGAAGCGGGACGCGAGGTCATCGTGCTGGAGGCCGCGGATGCGATTGGTACCGTGACCTCGTCGCGCAACAGCGAGGTCATCCATGCCGGCATCTATTATCCGGCCGGCAGCCTGATGGCGCGGCTCTGCGTCTCTGGCAAACAGGCTCTCTATGATTATTGCCGGGATCGCGGCATCCCGCATCGCAACTCCGGGAAACTGATCGTCGCCACACGTCCGGAGGAGATCGCCAAACTGGCGTCGATCAAAGCGCATGCCGAAGCCAATGGCGTTGCTGACCTCACGCATTTGTCAGGGACAGAGGCACGGGCGCTGGAGCCGGCACTGGCTTGCGAAGCCGCGCTGTTGTCCCCCTCCACCGGAATCGTCGACAGCCACAGCTACATGTTGTCGTTGCGCGGTGAGGCGGAAGCCGCAGGCGCGGCCTTCGCATTTCTCGCGCCGCTGGAACGTGGCCGGGTCACCGCCGACGGTTTCGAACTGGATGTCGGCGGCGAGGCTCCGATGACACTTGCCTGCGACATGCTGATCAATTCTGCAGGCCTGTCTGCGACCGCGATTGCACGCATGCTCGATGGCATGCCGCTCGATCTGATTCCGCCCGCTTATCTCGCGAAAGGCTGCTACTTCAGCTGCAATGCAAAAGCACCGTTCTCCCGGCTGATCTATCCCGTGCCGGAACCGGGCGGCCTCGGCGTGCATCTGACGCTCGATCTGGCCGGCCAGGCGCGCTTCGGCCCTGATGTCGAGTGGGTGGATCACATCGACTACACGGTCGATCCGGCACGCGGCGAGAAGTTTTATCCGGCCATCAGGCGCTACTGGCCGGATCTGCCGGACGGCGCATTGATGCCAAGCTATTCCGGAATGCGGCCAAAGATCGTGCCGCCCGCAGTCGCGGTGCAGGACTTCATGATCCAGGGTGCCCAGACCCATGGCGTGCCCGGCCTTATCAACCTGTTCGGCATCGAGTCACCGGGGCTGACATCGTCCCTGGCCATCGCGGACTATGTGGCTGACATGGCGGGACATTGAACGCGAAGGGTTGCAGGCGAAGCGATCCAGGCCAACCGAATAACTGGAGCTTCGTCGCAAACCTGTCGCGGGATCAAGGAAAGAGGTCATCGCACCTACGTAAAAGCAATGACGTAAACGGCGATGTCGATACTGTGATTTATCGTTCGCTGATCAGTGCAGCCGTTGATTAATGCACCGTGTCGCTGGCGCCATTTTTGAGACGCTGGATTTCGTCCCTGACCATCAGTTTTCGACGCTTGAGTTCGACGATGCGGAGATCGTCGGTAGACAGGTGCACGAGCGCTTCGTGCAATTCGCTTTCGAGAACCTTGTGCTTGCGTTCCAGTTCGACGAGATGCGCCTGTAGTGCCATTCGAAAACTCCTCGGTAGGATTGAACCTCAGGATACGTTCGGTTGGACGATGAATTCTACATGACAGTGGACATCTGTCGATGGGTATTGAAAAGTGTATGTTGAGTTTCAGGTATCGTCTGAAACGAATCGTGGCCTGATTTGCGCCGCAAAAAGCTGGAACCGGACGGCTTGCGTGGTGTGCCCGCACCGGCGATAGTGATTCTAGAAATCCCTCGCAAATAACTTGCGAATCCAGTCAGCTAGAAACATGAACGACGACGAAGATCGCGAACTCCCGTTAGAACTCGCCCGATTGCAGCAGGAACATCGCGACCTCGACGCCGCTATCGATGCCTTGCAGCACTCACCGGCACCCGATCTTTTGCGGCTGCAACGGTTGAAGAAGAGGAAGCTTCAGCTGAAAGACCGCATCTCGTTCATCGAAGATCAGATCACCCCGGACATTATCGCCTGAGACAACACGTCACGCTGTGGCTGTGGGCTTACGAGCGGCCACGACTGCAGCCCGATGCATGACGATCAACGGATCGGCTTTCTTTGCATCACGCCTGTTGGTTGATCTTTCACTAACGTCTTTGTCTGGATGGGCGACGCGAACCGATCGCGATGACGACGCCTACGGGGCAGCCTGACACTGTCGCAGCGCGAGCCGGCTTCGGCGGATAAAGACACCCCACGGGAAGGTCGCGCACAGGGCGCCGAGCTTGACAGAAGAACAAAATAGGAACAAACTTATCGAGATCAATCGACTCGCGAGCACGCCCATGGCTGACATCACCTATTATGTCGCACTGCCCTTCCTGCAGGACGACTCCGGTTCGCTGGCAGCCGGTGCTGCCGAGGAATGTCAGAGCGCATCTGGCGCCATCCGCCGCGCCGAACTCTTGTCCCGTGCGCCAGGCTCGATCGGCGCACTGGCCTTCAGCCGTACCGGCGATCCGATGATCGGCGAATTCGGCGACGCTCAGGTGATCCGCTCCTTTGGCGAAGTGCCAAGCGACCTCAGCGCGTTGTAAAGACGTCAACGGTGACGATCGGCTAGCTACACTTCCGCAGGTCACGCGGTCTTGCGCACATGCGTCGCCTTGTCGGCGCGGACCAACACGGCTTCGCCATCGGCCTCAGGAACCAGCAGCGCGACACCTGCGGAGGCGCCGGCTGACACGTTGATGTCGCGCAAGACGAAAGTGAGCTGGTCGATCGCGGCGTCAGGCAGCACCCGGCTTTTCGGCAGCGACACAAGCGCCCTGGAACCGCGCAAGGCAGACTTCATCGAGCGTTTGACCGACTTTGCGGCAGGCCTTCGGGTTTTCTTTTGCATGGGATTTGTTACAAGGCTTGCCAGTCTTCACCAAGACGAGATCGTGTTTGCCACGCTCCTTGCCACGCAAGGGGACGACATTGTATTTCCAGCCTATCTTTCTGGATTCGCGAAAGAAAATACGGAATGACCGCGCCCGTCGCCATTATTATGGGAAGCCAGTCGGACTGGGAAACCATGCGCCACGCCGCCGAAACGCTGACTGCGCTCGGCGTATCCCATGAGGCACGCATCGTCTCGGCCCACCGTACGCCGGACCGGCTGGTCGCATTCGCCAAGGGCGCCAAGGCAGCGGGCTTCCAGATCATCATTGCCGGCGCCGGCGGCGCTGCGCATTTGCCCGGCATGGCTGCGGCGCTGACGGAACTGCCCGTGTTCGGCGTGCCCGTGGAATCCAAGGCGCTGTCCGGCGTCGACTCGCTCTATTCGATCGTCCAGATGCCGGGCGGCGTGCCCGTCGGCACGCTGGCGATCGGCAAGCCCGGCGCGATCAATGCGGCACTGCTCGCGGCGAGCGTGCTGGCGCTGCACGACACGGCACTGGCGACAAAGCTCGCTGCCTGGCGCAAGGCGCAGACCGATGCCGTGGCTGAAAAGCCGGAAGGTGCGGCGTGAGCGCTGTGGTGACGAAGGTTCTCAAGCCCGGCGATACGATCGGCATTCTCGGTGGTGGCCAGCTCGGTCGCATGTTGGCGATGTCCGCAGCACGCCTCGGCCTCCGCTGTCAGGTTTTTTCACCGGATCCGGATTCGCCGGCTTTCGATGTCGTGCAGAACGCGACATGCGCTGAATATGCTGATGTCGAGGCGCTCGAACTGTTCGCCAGCGATTGCGACGTCATCACTTACGAATTCGAGAACGTGCCGGCCGCCACCGCGATGATCCTCGACGCGCGGCGCCCGGTTCTGCCCGCGCAGACAATCCTGCAGACCACGCAGGATCGTCTGGCCGAGAAGGATTTCGTAACGTCACTGGGTATCGGCACAGCCGGTTACGCAGGCGTTGCGAATGCTGGCGAGCTTCATGCAGCGGTCAAGAAGATCGGTCTGCCAGCCGTCATCAAGACGCGTCGCTTCGGTTATGACGGCAAGGGTCAGGCAATCATCCGCGAGGGTGACGACCTCGATCAGGTCTGGAAGGATCTAGGCACCAACTCCGCGATCCTCGAAGCCTTCGTGCCGTTCGAACGCGAGGTCTCGGTCATCGCCGCACGCGGCGCCGACGGCCATGTCGAATGTTTCGACGTCACCGAAAACGAGCATCGCGATCACATCCTGAAATTCTCCTATGCGCCCGCGCGCATCTCCGACACGCTTGCCGCAAAGGCACGCGAGATCGCCGAGAAGATCGGCACCGCACTGGGCTATGTCGGAGTCTTTGCCGTCGAACTGTTTGTGGTGCCGGGCCAGAAGGACGCCATTGACGGCGCGACGCTTGTCGTGAACGAAATTGCGCCGCGCGTGCACAATTCCGGCCACTGGACGCTCGATGGCGCCTCGGTGTCGCAGTTCGAACAGCACATCCGCGCCATCGCTGGCTGGCCACTCGCCAAGCCCGTCCGCCATGGCCAGGTCACGATGATCAACCTGATCGGCGACGACATTCTCGACTATGGCAAGTGGCTCACCGTCCCCGGCGCCACCGTGCATCTCTATGGCAAGGGCGCGCCGAAGCCCGGCCGCAAGATGGGCCATGTGGTTGAGGTGAAGCCGGCCACGTAACGACGCCGGCTTCGCCTCCTCATTCGTCAGCTGGCCGCCTTGCCTTCCACTACACCAGCGGGCTCGTCACTCAGCCAGCGATAGATCGCGCCGCCGAGAACGCCGCCAACCAGCGGCGCCACCCAGAACAGCCACAACTGCTGCAGTGCCCAGCCACCGACAAACAATGCCGGCCCGGTGCTGCGCGCCGGATTCACCGACGTGTTGGTGACTGGAATGCTGACAAGGTGGATCATCACCAGCGCAAGCCCGATCGCCAGCGGCGCGAAGCCCGCAGGCGCCTTGCCGTGCGTGGAACCCATGATGATGAACAGGAACATCATGGTCATCACCACTTCCATGATGAAGCCCGCCACCATGCTGTATTTGCCGGGCGAATGATCGCCGTAACCGTTCGAGGCAAAGCCCTTGGCAAGGTCGAAACCGGCAGCGCCGCTAGCGATGACATACAACACGGCCGCCCCCGCTATCGCACCGACGACCTGCGCAATCACATAAGGCAGAATCTGGCCGGTGGGGAAACGTCCGCCCGCTGCAAGGCCCACGGTGACCGCAGGATTGAGGTGGCAGCCCGAAATGTGGCCAATGGCATAGGCCATGGTCACGACGCTGAGGCCGAAGGCCAGCGAAACGCCGACGAGACCGATACCGACCTGCGGAAATGCTGCCGCGATGACGGCGCTGCCGCAGCCTGCAAATGTGAGCCAAAAGGTGCCGATCAGCTCGGCCGCGTATTTTTTCCCATTCATAATGCTCTCCGGTCGTAATCGGCGTCCCGGCTGAGTCGCCACGGGAATTATGCGTCCGTGCTCCAATACCTGTCGAGACAGGGAACCTGCCCTATCCCCACTCGAAAAAATTCGGAAAAACAGGCTATTCTCCCGGCCCGGAAGGTTAAAATGACGGCGCCGGAAGGTGGACATTCGCCATTTCATCTGGTACATCGGCGCCCTTGAGGTTAAGGGCATGGCCTTTGTCGGCCCTTCACTTTACCGAAATTCAAATCCGACCAATTGAAAAGAGGATGCCGCGTGCAGGTTCTCGTTCGCGATAATAACGTCGACCAGGCTCTCAAGGCGCTGAAGAAGAAGATGCAGCGCGAGGGTATTTTCCGCGAGATGAAGCTCCGCGGTCATTACGAAAAGCCCTCTGAGAAGAAGGCTCGCGAGAAGGCTGAAGCTGTGCGTCGCGCACGCAAGCTGGCTCGCAAGAAACTGCAGCGCGAAGGCCTGCTGCCGATGAAGCCGAAGCCGGTGTTCGGCGCGGGTCCTGGCGCCGAGCGTGGCGGCCGTCCCGGCGCAGGCGCTGCTCCGCGCGCACCGCGCTAAGCTCGCTTCATCATTCGAGTTCGATAACGCGGGCCAAGGCCCGCGTTATTTTTTTGCGCAGTTGCTTTTTGCGCGAACCATTCCCTTGGGAGCACTGGTCTCGACCGGGTGCATTTTGCCCGATGTCGCGCTACCAATGGGTCATTGGTCGCTGCGTGAGATTTGCCCTGCATGGAATGTCCCGTCCGCAAGTCCTCGTCCCGCTTCGGCGCCCGCGGCCTTGTCGCGCTTGCCCTTGTCGCTGCGGGTCTGTGCGGCAGCGGATGCTCGTTCAACCTGTCGTCATTGACACCGGGGTCTGACAAGGACGAACCGAAGACGACGGCCCTGGCGCCCGCGTCGCCAGCGAATTCCGGCAAGACCAATCCGCAGGATGCGCAAATCCACGCTGCACGCGCGCAGGCGCTCGCACAGTCCGGCAAGCCCGACGACGCGCTGCTGGCCTTCAATCAGGCACTCGACCTCGATCCGCACAGTGCGCAGACCTTCTACCAACGCGGGATGCTCTATCAGTCCGAGAAGAAATATGAATTCGCCATCGCGGATTTTACGTCAGCCAACGGCCTGACGCCGCAGCAGGCCGATCCGCTGCTTGGCCGCGCGCAATGCTATCTCGCCCTCGGCAAAAACCAGGAAGCCGCAGCGGATCTCGACGAGGCTTCGCAGGTGGCTCCGGGCAATGCGCAGGTCTGGCTTACCCGCGGCGCGACCTATGAGAAGCTTGGTGACAGGGCCAAGGCTGCGGACTCCTACAGCCGCGCTGTCGCGCTGCGCCCGAAGGACGATGCGGCGCGGAGCGGCCTGGCCCGCACGGGTGGACGCGCAGGCTAGCTAAAGCTGGCAGGGATCAGGGTGATAGCAATATGGCGTCGCCCTGCATGCGTGAGAGCGACGCGCGGAGAAGCCATATCTCCCTTACCGCTCGAACGGGCGCGGGATCACCGAATTGAACACCGACTTCGCCGCAGACAGCACATCTTCGGCCACGTTGGTGCGCTCCGAGCGCGGTTCGCCAACGGCATTGGCCTGCAGGTCCACCGGCTGCGGTGTCGGAATTTCACCAGGCGGGCGAATGCGCCGCGATTCCGAGCGCTCTGCCTGGGAAGGCGTGGAATCGAACTTCTCGACGCTCGGCGTTGCCACAACAATCGGCGGCGGCAATTGCTGCACCGATGGAGGCTGCTGTACCGGTGGAGGCGCCACCGTCCGTACCGCTTCCTGCACCCGCGGTGCTTCCGGAGCGCGCGGGGGCTCAGGCGTGCGGGCAACTTCCTGCGCCCGCGGCTCGCTGCGGTTCAAGCGCTCGATAGCGGCACGGGCGAGATCGTTGGCGTCACGACGTTCATCAGCACTGGCATTTGCCGCCGGCGCAGTACCCACGGTGGCAAGGACGGGCGCAGGAGTGGCCGGAGCCGGCGCGGGTTTGGCGGCAGCCTTCTCGCGCGGTGCCGGCTGATGGCGGCGCGCCTCAGGAGCACTGGCGGTCTCGGGCTTTTCGACACTGGCCTTGTCGACCACCGGCTTGTCGCCGGCCTTGGCCGGGGCCGGTTCAGGCAGATTGGCGAGGTCGGCAGAATTCTCGGCGGGCTTGGCTGTCGCTGCCTTGGTGTCAGGCTTCGAATCCGCAGGCGTCGATGCGACAGCTGCAGCAGGTCGATCCGGGTTCGCCTTCGGGATAATGTAGTGATTGACGATATAAGCACCCACGATCGTCGCCAGGATCGACGGCAAGATATCGATGGTGAACTTCGAGAGATATTTCTGCAGCATAGACCGGCCTCTTCCCCAAGCTGCTTCATGCTGGGAATTTGAGGCTGATTCAGGGATCAATCGCGACGGATCGAAGGCAAAGTTCCAATCCGTCGCATTGAATTGTTTCAGGTGGTCCCGAGCCGGCTAAGCACAACGAACCGGCAGCCGCTCCAGGTGGATAAGGTTAAGCTTTCTTAACCTCGACCTCGAGGAACACAATTTCCTTGTCGGTTTCATTCAGAACGTCATGCTCGACGCCGGCCTTGCGGAAATAGGATTTGCCGGTCGTGATCGGCGCCTGCGAACGGGTGCCGTCCGGCGCAACGATGGTCATCACGCTGGTGGTGATCGGCACGATCACATAGTCCATCCCGTGAGTGTGGCGACCAGTCGCCGCGCCAGGCGCGAGCCGCCATTCGGTCACGCGAACTTCGGGCGTGTCCTGCTGAACGTCGGACTGGGCAGCGAGCATCGTCTCATTCTCCAAAGTGGTCACGGCACAAACACCATGAAGATGAATACCGCAAACACCACCAAATGGACCAGCCCGAACAGGATGTTTGTGCGCCCGGTGCCAAAGGTCAGCATGCTCAGCACGAAGGTCATCACCAGCAGCACCATCTTCTGCGCACTGAGACCGAGCACGAGTTCCTTGTTTAACGCATAGGCCGCCACCGCAACCGCAGGTATCGTCAGTCCGATGGTGGCGAGCGATGAACCGAGTGCCAGATTGATGCTCTTCTGCAGATCGTTGCCACGCGCGGCAGAAATGGCGGCGACGCTTTCCGGCAGCAGGATCAGCAGCGCCACGAGAATGCCGGCAAAGGCTTCCGGCGCACCGACCCGTTCGATGCCGGCATCCACCACCAGCGAGAATTTCTTCGCCAGCAACACCACCGCCAGCAACGAGACCAACAGTAAAACGGCGCTGACGGCCAGAAAACGGTTGGAAACATGCCCGCCTGCATCGCCTTCGTCATTCCCGTCAGCGACGAAGTAATCCTGATGCCGGATGGTCTGTGTGTAGAGGAACACCGCATAGAGCATAATGGTGACAACGCTGACAAAAGCGAGCTGTGCGTTCGAGTAGAAAGGTCCCGGGGTGGTCAGGGTGTAATTCGGTAGGATCAGCGTGATCGTCGCCATCACAATCAGCACGCTGAGATAGATATTCGACCCGGTGATCTGGAAATCCTGCTCACGGTAACGCAAGCCCCCGACCAGGATGCAGATGCCGATCAACCCGTTGCAAACGATCATCACCACGGCGAAGACCGTGTCGCGCGCCAGCGTCGGGACGGACTTGTCGCCAAGCATGATGGTGGCAATCAGCGCCACCTCGATGATGGTCACGGCCAGCGTCAGCAACAGCGTACCGAACGGTTCGCCGATCTTGTGTGCAATGACTTCGGCATGATGCACGGCGGCGAACACCGTGCCGAACAGGATGACCAGCAGAACAGCCGCGAACCCGATGCCGGCAGGCGTCTCCGTGAAGCCGATCCCGAGCGAAGGAATCGACGTCGCGATAAAAAGCAGAACGGCCAGTGTGGGGAAAATCCAGGACGATCTGGGCATGGGATGAGCTGACATCAAGCAAGTGTCCCGATTGAAAACAGCTTCGGCAGCAAGCGACACGTCACCATTGCAGATTCACATGACCGATTGCGCGGCAGCGTCACGCCGTCTCGCCAAACGGCGTATGATGCGTATAGTTGCGTATCACCTAAAGGTGAGTTTGCAAGAAACCGGGAGAGGAAGCGAGATGTTTTCACATGTCATGATCGGGACCAACGATCTCGAAGCCGCGAAGTCGTTTTATGACAAGCTGCTCGGCACGCTGGGTGTCGCGCCCGGCGCGGTCGATCGTCACAGGATTTTCTGGCGGACCAAGACCGGTACGTTCTCGGTGTCGAAGCCGATCAATGGCGAGCCCGCCACGCCAGCCAATGGCGGCACTATCGGCTTTATCGCCAATTCGCAGGAAGAGGCGGATGCCTGGCACGCCACCGGCATCGCCAACGGCGCCACCACCTGCGAAGAGCCGCCGGGCATCCGCGAAGGCGGCATGAAGCTCTATCTGGCCTATCTCCGCGACCCGGACGGCAACAAGCTCTGCGCGCTGTATCGCCTGCCGAAAGAAGCCGCCGCGAGCTGACTTTCCAAACAAAAAACGCCCGGCTTTTTGGCCGGGCGTTTTAATCCAGTCCGTGCGAACGACTTACATCGCCTTGACGATGTTCTCCGTCACCTTCTTCGCGTCACCCAGCAGCATCATGGTGTTGTCGCGATAGAACAGCGGGTTATCGATGCCGGCATAGCCGGAGGCCAGCGAGCGCTTGATGAACATCACGGTGCCGGCCTTCCAGACCTGCAGCACCGGCATGCCGTAGATCGGCGAGGTCTTGTCCTCTTCCGCCGCCGGGTTGGTGACGTCATTGGCGCCGATCACGAAGGCGATGTCGGCCTGGGCGAATTCCGAATTGATGTCCTCGAGTTCGAACACCTCGTCGTAAGGCACATTGGCTTCGGCCAGCAGCACGTTCATGTGTCCGGGCATACGGCCTGCCACCGGGTGAATGGCGTATTTCACCTCGACGCCTTCCTTCTTCAGCGTGTCGGCCATTTCGCGCAGCGCGTGCTGCGCCTGCGCCACCGCCATGCCATAGCCGGGCACGATGATGACCTTCTGCGCGTTCTTCATGATGAAGGCCGCATCGTCAGCCGAGCCGAGCTTGGCCGGCTTCTGCTCGCCCGAGCCACCACCGGCGGCAGCGGTCTCGCCGCCGAAGCCGCCGAGAATGACCGAGATGAACGAACGATTCATCGCGTGGCACATGATGTAGGACAGGATCGCGCCCGATGAGCCGACCAGCGCGCCGGTGATGATCAGCGCCGAATTGCCCAGCGTGAAGCCGATGCCGGCAGCGGCCCACCCCGAATAGGAGTTCAGCATCGAGATCACGACCGGCATGTCGGCGCCGCCGATCGGAATGATCAGCAGCGCGCCGAGCACCAGCGCGATGACGGTAATGACCCAGAAATCGACCGCCGAGCCGGACCGCACCAGACCGTAGATGAAGAACACCAGCGCGAGGCCGAGTGCGATATTGATGATATGCCGCGCCGGCAGGATGATTGGCGCACCGCTCATGCGGCCCGAAAGCTTGGCGAAGGCGATCACCGAGCCGGTGAAAGTCAGCGCGCCGATGGCGACGCCGAGCGACATTTCGACGAGGCTCGCCGAGACGATCTTGTTGGTCGCGGGATCGAGAATACCGAAGGCTTCCGGCGCATAGAACGCACCGGCGGCGACCAGCACCGCGGCCATGCCGACCAGCGAGTGGAAGGCAGCGACCAGTTCGGGCATCGAGGTCATCGGCACGCGCTTGGCGATAACGGCGCCGATACCGCCGCCGATGGCAATACCAAGGATCACGAGGATCCAGCCCAGCGCATCGGCTGGCGGATGCGCGGCCAGCGTCGTGCCGACGGCGATGGCCATACCGATCATGCCGAAGAAGTTGCCCTGGCGGCTCGAAGCCGGGCTCGACAGGCCGCGCAGCGACATGATGAAGAGCACGCCGGCAACCAGATAAAGAAGTGCAGATAGATTGGCGTTCATCTCAGGCCCCCATCACATTCGTCACCTTGAGGTGCACGCCGTTCACTTTGATTTCTTCTTGTACATTGCGAGCATTCGCTGGGTGACCAGGAAGCCGCCGAAGATATTCACGCAGGCGAAGATCAGTGCCACGAAGCCGAAGCCACGGGCGAGCACACCGCCGCTGCCCGCCAGCTTGACGCCGACTGCCAGGAGCGCACCAACCACGATCACCGACGAGATCGCGTTGGTCACCGACATCAGCGGCGTATGCAGCGCGGGGGTCACCGACCACACCACGAAATAGCCGACGAACACGGCGAGCACGAAAATCGAGAGCTGAAAGACGAACGGGCTGACCAGTGAAGCATGATCCATGGCAGCGCTCCTTAAGCGGTCTTCGGCTGGAAATTCGGATGGATGACGGCGCCGTCTTTTGTCAGCGCGGTGGCTTTGACCAGCTCGTCGTCCCAGTTCACGGCGAGCGACTTGGTCTCTTTGTTCACCAGCGTCTCGATGAACGAGAACAGATTGCGCGCATAGAGGCTGGACGCCGAGGCGGCGACGCGGCCTGCGACATTGGTGAAGCCGACGATCTTGATGCCGTTCACGTCAGCGACATCGCCGGGCTTGGCGCCCTCGACATTGCCGCCGCGTTCGACGGCGAGATCGACCAGCACCGAACCCGGCTTCATCGACGCGACCATCTCGGCGGTGACGAGGCGCGGCGCGGGCCGGCCCGGGATCAGCGCGGTGGTGATGATGATGTCCTGCTTCTTGATGTGCTCGGCAGTGAGCGCGGCCTGCTTGGCCTGATATTCCTTGGACATTTCCTTGGCATAGCCGCCAGCGGTTTGCGCGTTCTTGAATTCCTCGTCTTCCACCGCGAGGAATTTCGCGCCGAGACTCTCGACCTGCTCTTTCGTCGCAGGGCGCACGTCCGTCGCGGTGACCACGGCGCCCAGACGGCGCGCGGTGGCGATTGCCTGCAGGCCGGCGACGCCGACACCCATCACGAACACTTTGGCCGCCGGGATCGTACCAGCCGCCGTCATCATCATCGGGAAGGCGCGACCGAAATATTCCGCAGCCTCGATCACCGCGCGATAGCCGGCGAGATTGGCCTGCGACGACAGCACGTCCATCACCTGCGCGCGGGTGATGCGCGGCATCAGCTCCATCGCAAACGCCGACACGCCGGCATCGGCCATGGCCTTCAGCGCGGCGTCGTTGCCATAGGGGTCCATGATCGCGATCACCAGCGCACCGCGCTTGTAGCCAGCGAGCTCGGACGCCTCGGGACGCTTTACCTTGATAACGATGTCGGCGTCCTTCACCGCATCGGCGCTGATTGTGGCGCCGACAGCAGTGAATTCCTGGTCCGGCAGGCCGGACTTGATGCCCGCTCCCGGCTCAATCGCCACATCGACGCCGAGCGCCTTGAACTTCTTCACCGTGTCGGGCGAGATCGCCACGCGCGGTTCAGACGGATCGATTTCCTTGGCAACGGCAATCTTCATGGGGCCTCCGGCGGCGCATGGCCCGCGCGTGAGCAAACAGGACAGGACGCCACCCGAACCGGGCGGCGCAATCGGCGATAGATCAGGTGAGGAAGATGCCCATCAGGGCCACGATAGCGACGACGCCGATGGTGCCCCACTTCACCAACATAAGAAAACCCTCATAGGTCTGCTCATGCGCCGGATAGTCATTGCCATCGGCCGTGGTGTAAGCGACTTCGCTGTGATCGGACATCAGGGTCTCCCGCCTCGTACTTTCGTATGTTGCCACGGAATTAGCGCAATTGAATAGGGAGAGCAACGGTTCGTGGCATACCACGGCGGGTTTTGCATACCGCAGTGCATCAGGCCGGTGGATGACTGCATCTGCCTAATTTTTCGCCCTGTCGAATTGAAGCGAGGGGGCGTCTACCCCATCGCCTCCAGCTCATCGATCATCCCGGCGATGACCGACAAGCCGCCATCCCAGAAGGTCGGATCCTTGGCGTCGAGACCAAAGGGCTTCAACAGCTCCGAATAATGCTTGGTGCCACCGGCAGCGAGCATCGCAAGATAGCGCTCGGCAAAACCTTCCTGAGCGTTCTCGTAGACCGCATAGAGCGAGTTCACGAGGCAATCGCCGAAAGCATAGGCATAGACGTAGAACGGCGAATGGATGAAGTGCGGGATATACATCCAGAAGTTCTCGTAACCCGGCTTGATCTCGATCGCGGGCCCGAGGCTTTCGGTCTGCACGCTGAGCCAAAGCTCGCCGAGCCGCTGCGCGGTGAGTTCGCCGTGACGGCGCTCGGTGTGAACAGCGCGCTCGAATGAATAGAACGCGATCTGCCGCACCACGGTATTGATCATGTCCTCGACCTTGCCCGCGAGCAATGCCTGGCGCTGCTTGACGCTCTTGGTCTGCGACAGCAGCCGCTTGAAGGTCAGCATTTCACCGAACACGCTGGCGGTTTCGGCCAGCGTCAGCGGTGTCGGCGCCATCAGCGCGCCGTTGCGCGCCGCAAGCACCTGATGCACGCCATGACCGAGTTCATGGGCGAGCGTCATCACGTCGCGCGGCTTGCCCTGATAGTTCATCAGCACATAGGGATGCGCCGAGGGCGTGGTCGGATGCGAGAAGGCACCGGGCGCCTTGCCCGGCCGCACCGGCGCATCGATCCAGCGATCGGTGAAGAAGCGCTTGGCGATATTCGCCATGTCGGGTGAGAACGCGCCATAGGCTGATAGCACCATGTCCTGCGCGTCCGACCACGGAATCGTGCCGGTCGGTGCGAATGGCAGCGGCGCGTTGCGGTCCCAATGGGCGAGCTTCTTCTTGCCGAACCAGCGCGCCTTCAATTGATAATAGCGATGCGACAGCCGTGGATAGGCCGCGCGCACGGACGCGACCAGTGCATCGACGACTTCGCGCTCAACGCGGTTGTTGAGATGGCGGGAATCCGCAATGTCCTGGAAACCGCGCCAGCGGTCTGAGATTTCCTTGTCCTTGGCCAGCGTATTGGTGATCAGCGCGAAGGTGCGCTCATTGGCCTTGAAGGTTTTCGCCAGCGCCTGCCCGGCCGCCTTGCGTTTGGCCGGCGCGCGGTCCTGCAGCATGGTCAGCGTCGGCTCGATGGCCAGGTCCTTGCCACCGAGCTTGAAGCGAAGCCCCGCGATGGTCTGGTCGAACAGGCGGTTGAAGGCGCCATAACCCGTCTGGGACTTCTCGTGAAACAGCTGCTCGACGCGGTCTTCGAGCTGATAGGGCTTGTCCTTGCGGCTGTCTTCGATCCACGGCCGATAGTGGCCAAGCTCCGGCGTCTGCATCGCCTGTTCGATCACGGCGTCATCGATGCGGTTAAGTTCGAGACTGAAGAACAAGAGATGCACCGACGCCGCGGTGATGCGCTCGGAGACGTCGCCATAGAATTTCGAAATCGCCGGATCGACGCTGTCGCCGGCATGAATGAGGCCGGCATAGGAGCCGAGCCGCCCTGCGAGATCGTCGATCGCTTCATAACGGCGAACAGCTCCCGCGAGCCACACGCCACCGCCGGGCTTGGCCGTCTCTTCCGCGAGCTTGCCCTTGTAATCGGCTTCGAAGGCCGCGCATTCGGCGTCGATCTTGTCGAGATCTCCGGCAATCTCCGGCGCATCGATGGCCGTGTAGAGATCCGCAAGATTCCATTCCGGCAGCTTGCTTCCCGGCGATTTGGCCGATGATTTCGACGCCACCTTGCTCACCGCTTTCTTGGCCGGAGCGGATTTGCGCGAAACAGTTTTGCGGGAAGCGGTCTTTCGAGAAGGCCTGGCGGTTCGGGCGGTCGCAGATTTCGTCATGAATACTTTCGGTTGGGTGCAGCCGTCACACGAAAGCAGCGAGCTGCGGAGCGAAATGGACAAGCAGTTCTTCGCCCTCGATCATCAAGGGTTCGATCTCGTCATTGATCATATGGCGAATCGTACACCACACCATGACAATCCGTGCGACAAGCCACCATCGCGTCCCGCGCAGCGCAGTGCGGGCATGCGCCGCCACCAGCGGCAAGCTGCGATGCTCGAACAACAGGCGGCCGGTACCGTCTTCGAGAATATATCGGCCACCCACACGCGATACGCACAATTCGCAGGACTGTTCCGGCTGCGGTCCCAGCAGATAGAGCTGCGCATCGCCATTCTCGGTAATGCCAGTCTCCCATTCGCGGCCGCGATGCCCGAGATTGATCGTGTCGGCAAGCGTGGCGAGCTCGGTCTCGCTCCACGCGCCCTGCAGCGATTTGCGCTGAAATGCGATGACGTTCATTTGGGTGCTCCAAACAGCAGCCGGTGCAATTCCGGTTCGTAATAGACCAGCAAATGTTTTGCGAAGGCGGCCGGCTCCAGACCGAGCTGAATGGCCCATGCTTCCATCGTTTCGGTGGGCACCCGACTGAAGCCGTTCTCAACCTGCGAGATGAACGTGTAATATTTGAGACCGAGTTTTGCGGCGAGATCGACCTGCGACAACCCGGCTTCCGCGCGTCGCGCTTTCAGCCAATCCCCAGCCTGTTTTCGCAACTGCCGCGCTTCCGGCAAGACTTTGCCGCGCTGCACTCCAGCGAAATCCCCTTGATTTTCGCCACGTTTCATGATTACGAAACTATCCAATACGAATTAAAGAACTGACGACTTCCCGTAGCACGACTATCGAGCTGCAAGAACGTTGCGGACGGGATGAAACGATACCCGACGGGACAACGATGGCCTTTACGGATCGCAACAGCATCGACTGCAAGTATGCGCCTCCTGCCCCTCACCGGGTCAAGGAGCTGTTTGCCGCAAGCCTTCTGCTGGCGCTGACCGCGGCACTGGCCTTGCGCGCATTTGTCTCGCTCGACGCGCTGGCGCCGATGGTCGCCACCCTGCTATTCGCACTTGCAGCATTGATGGCCGGTGGCGCGTTGCTTCCGCGAAGTCTCGCGCGACGCGCAACCTGGTTCGATGTCGCCGGCGTCCTGACCTTCATCGGGGTCGGAATCAGTTTCTTCATTGAGCCCGACCAGATGGTTCGGCTCGTCACCCTCTCGGATCAACCCGAGTAACGGATCGGATCAACCGCGGGATCAAACCCGCATGTTTGCAAAGTACGACTTTTAACAAGCACGTCCTGGCCCGGGCCCCTCTGGCAGTTCACCCGAACTGTGATGTCGGACTGGACGTTCATACGGAGTGGCCCACATGACAGAGTTCTTCACCGCTGAAGCTATGACTGCACTTTTCCAGGTCGTGATGATCGATCTGGTTCTCGCCGGCGACAACGCCATCGTGATCGGCCTCGCGGCCGCCGGCCTCCCCAAGGAACAGCGCGGCAAAGCCATTCTGATCGGCATCGTCGCCGCCACCATCCTGCGTATCGGCTTCGCCAGCGTCACCGTTCAACTGCTGCAGATCATCGGCCTGCTTCTGGCCGGCGGCATTCTCTTGCTGTGGGTGTGCTGGAAGATGTGGCGCGAATTGCGCGCCGGGCATGAGCACGATCTCGACGCGCTTGAGAACCAGCTCAATGCCGACGGCACGGCCAACGGCCCGCGCAAGACGCTGGGTCAGGCGATCTGGCAGATCACCGTCGCCGACGTCTCGATGTCGCTGGACAACGTGCTCGCGGTTGCCGGCGCGGCGCGCGAACACCCGGCCATCCTGATCTTCGGCCTAGTGCTGTCGATCGCGCTGATGGGTCTCGCCGCTTCATTCATCGCCAAGCTGCTGCAGAAGCATCGCTGGATTGCCTATGTCGGCCTCGCCATCATTCTCTACGTGGCGGGCGACATGATCTATCGCGGCACCCGCGAAGTTTGGCCCTATGCGACCGCTTACCTCGCCCCGGTGTTATGAAAGCATTAAGGCTTTGATCGCCATGGTGGCTCAAATCGGGACATACCCGCTCTGGAGTTGCCATGGCCGAACGAATCCTCATCGCCGATGACGACGCCGTCCAGCGCCGCCTCCTCGAAAACATGGTGCAGCGCTGCGGCTATGAGGCCATCACGGTCGATAGCGGCGACGCTGCAGTGGCCCGGCTGATCGATCCCGAAGCGCCCTCGATCGACGCGCTGGTCCTCGACCTGATGATGCCCGGCCTCGACGGCATGGGCGTGCTCGACAAGATCCGCGATGGCGGCCTCAGCATTCCCGTCATCGTCCAGACCGCCCATGGCGGCATCGAGAATGTTGTATCCGCCATGCGGGCCGGCGCGCATGATTTCGTCGTCAAACCTGTCGGCGTCGAACGTCTGCAGGTGAGCCTGCGCAATGCGCTCAATACCAGCGCGTTAAAAGGCGAATTGCAGCGCATCAGGCACAGCCGCGAAGGCAAGCTCACTTTTGCCGACATCATCACCCGCAATGCCGGCATGGACGCCGTGCTGCACACCGCACGCAAGGCGGCGACTTCCACGATTCCCGTGCTGATCGAAGGCGAGTCCGGCGTCGGCAAGGAATTGATCGCACGCGCCATTCATGGCTCAGGCGAGCGCCGCAGCAAACCATTCGTCGCCGTGAACTGCGGCGCCATTCCCGACAACCTCGTGGAGTCGATCCTGTTCGGCCACGAGAAGGGCGCCTTTACCGGCGCCACCGACCGGCATCTCGGCAAGTTTGTCGAGGCTCACGGCGGCACGCTGTTTCTCGACGAAGTCGGCGAGCTGCCGCTATCGGCACAAGTGAAGCTGCTGCGCGCACTTCAGGAAGGTTCGGTCGAGGCCGTGGGCGGGCGCAAGCCGGTCAAGGTCGATGTCCGCATCATCTCGGCCACCAACCGCAAGCTGCTCGATCTCGTCAAAGCCGGGCAATTCCGCGAAGACCTGTTCTATCGCCTGCATGTGTTGCCGCTGACGGTGCCGCCGCTCCGGGCGCGCCGCGAGGACATTCCATATCTGCTGCGACATTTCCTGGCGCGCTTCTGCGCCGAGGAGAACAAACCGATTACCAGCATCGCCGGCGACGCCATGACGATGCTCACGCAACTCGACTGGCCGGGCAATATCCGGCAGCTGGAAAACGCCGTCTACCGCGCCGTGGTGATGAGCGAAGGCGATCAACTCGGACTGGCCGACTTCCCGCAAACGACCGCGCACGCTCCATCGATCGCTGCATCGACGGCTGCGCCGCTGATTGTAGACCCCGTCTTCCACACGATGGCGCCGACCATGGTACCGGGCATCGACGCAGCCCCGATATCCCTCGCCGCTGGAAGCCTGTCCATGCTGACAGCCGAGAACGAAGTAAGGCCACTGGAAGATCTCGAATCCGAGATCATCCGGTTTGCCATTGCGCATTATCGCGGCCAGATGTCGGAAGTCGCACGGCGTCTCAAGATCGGCCGGTCGACCCTCTACCGCAAGCTCGATGAGGCAGCGGAGAAGGATTCATCGATTGCAGATTCCGCATCGTCGAACTGAACTTCTCGCCTCGCACGCGATTGAACATGTTGTTGCGATCGCTACGGAACTTGAACCGTTGCGGTCTGGTGACACACAAAGCCAAAAGCATCGGTGAAACCCCGGTTTGCGTTGCAAACCGGGGAGGTTGAGGTCAGTTTGTTGTGACTTGTCCGACAAGCGCTAGCGCTTGTGCCGGGCGCGTGTATCGTCTGCATATTAAAGAGCTCTGAATCGGAGCGAGCAGACAACAACGCGACTGCTTCAGCCGAAGCTGGTGACGTCAGACTAGAACTGTTCCATGACGGAGCAGCTCACCCAATGAGGTGCGAGAATGCGAGACTATTCGAAGGGCTGTTCCGGATTTGACCGCGTGCTGATGGCCGTGGCTGCAACATTCCTGACGGTCTCCGCTGCCGCTGCTGCCCAGAGCACATCACCTCGCGACAGTGTCTCCGAACTCGCTATCGATGCTGCGGTGCCGCGCCCGGAACCCGCCAACGTAGCCCCGCCGACCGCCGCCGACTTCAAGGCTGATGCACCCAAGGCCGAGACCACCGCGTCCGTGCCCGACGCAACCCGGGCGTCCGAGAAGACCATCGGCTCGACCTCGACCGATACGCCAAAGGCAACCGAGGCGGCGAAAGCACCTGAGGATGTGAAGCCGAGCGAGGCTGCCACTGCGCCCGCCGCAGCAGCGCCGCCAGCCGCCACCGCTGTTGCACCTGCTGCACCCCCTGCCGCTGCCCCCGCCAAGGACGTCGCGAAGGACATCACCAAACCCGCGACCACCGTTGCGTCCAGCGATCAGCCCGTCGCCGAGAAACTGCGCGATATGTTCGGCGCCAAGGCCACCCGTTATTTCGACCGCAAGGGCGAGCGCGCCGCGGTCGAGAAGTTCTACACCGCACGTGACTTCGCACCGATCTGGACCCAGGGCGGCGCAACGACCGCTGCCGCCAAGGGCGTCATTGCGCGCCTCAAGGACGCCGCTTCTGACGGCCTCGACGCTGCCGATTATCCAGTGCCGGATTTTGCCGCAGCGACTTCGCCCGATGCGCTCGCCGAAGCCGAGCTGAAGCTCACCGCCAGCATGCTCGACTATGCCCGCCAGGCACAGAGCGGCCGCATGCACTGGTCGCAGGTGACCGGCGACATCCTGTATCCGGAGCATCCGACCGATCCGGCGGAAGTTCTCGCCAATATCTCGACGGCGAAGAACGCTTCGGCAGCCCTCGACGCCTACAACCCGCCGCACAAGGGCTATCAGGAGCTGAAGAAGAAGCTCGCTGAACTGCGCGGTGAAACCGCAACGCCGGTACAGCCCATTGGCGAAGGCCCGGCTCTGCGTTTCGCCAAGGCCACGAAGAAAACCCCGAATCCGACCGTGATGGACGACCCGCGCGTGCCGTTGCTGCGCGCTCGCCTCAACGTCGAGAATCCGGCCGACACCAAATACGATGCTGCTGTTGCGGACGCCGTTCGCAAGTATCAGGCCAGCAACGATCTGAAGGCCACCGGCGTGCTCGACGAGGCCACCGTACGCGCGATGAATTCGCCGAAGCGCGATCGCCACATCGATACGGTGCTGGTCAACATGGAGCGCTGGCGCTGGCTGCCGCGTCAGCTTGGTGCATCTGCGATCGGCAACGCCTATGTGATCCTGAACATCCCCGACTATACGTTGAAGGTGATGCAGAACGGTGCGCAGGTCTGGACCACACGCGTCGTCGTCGGCAAGCCGGGCAATCACGCCACGCCGCTTTTGACCGAGACGATGAAGTACATCACGGTCAACCCGACCTGGAACGTCCCGCCGTCGATCATCTACAACGAATACCTGCCCGCCCTGCAGCAGGACCCGACGGTGCTTGACCGCATGGGTCTCAAGCTGACGCGCAACGCCGACGGCAGCATCCACATTGCGCAGCCCCCCGGTGAAGCCAACGCCCTGGGCCGGATCCGCTTCAACTTCCCCAACAAGTTCCTCGTCTATCAGCACGACACACCGGACAAGAACCTGTTCGGCCGCGACGAGCGCGCCTTCAGCCACGGCTGCATGCGCGTACAGAATCCGGATCAGTATGCCGCGACGCTGCTGAACATCACGATGCCGAACGAGCACTACACGCCGGAGAAGGTTCGCGGCATGTATGGCCGCAGCGAGATCGACCTTAAATTCCCGACGCCGATCCCGGTGAACATCACTTACCAGACTGCCTTCGTCGATGACGCCGGCAAACTGCAGCTGCGCAAGGACATCTACGGCCGTGACGCGCAGATGATGCAGCTGCTCCGCGGCGGCAAGAACAAGGATCTGGAGCAGGTTGTCGCCCGGGCCCAGCCGAGCTATTCGCGCCCGCGCGCGGATATCCCGCAGGGCGTAGCCTTCAACGACAACGGCTCGCGCATGGCCAGCAATGGCGGCCTGTCCTTCTTCGAGCGCCTGTTCGGCGGCGGTGCCCCGGCACCACAGCCGATGGCACCCGGCCAGAGGCCGCGCCGGACGGTGACTCGCTAAACGCGGCGTCGACACCAAGATTTGGAAGATATATCAAGGGCTTCACCTTACGGTGGAGCCCTTTTTACGTTTCGCCCTCTCCCAGGATTAACCATCGTCCATCTGGAACCCGGCAGCGGGCTATTTTTCGCCATACTCAATGGGTTAAGTTTAAGGGCTGGCTGAAAAGCCCGCTTGGGGGGATGGGTTGTAAATCTCGGTTAACCCTCCCGTTTTAAGAGTGCGTTCACTCTCTGTCGCCGCATGGGGTAGCGAGAGAGTTGTCGACTTGGGTGGGTTCATACGTGCTGAGCGGTTTCGCACGCAAAACGAGATTGCGCACATCGCGCGCTGGCTTTCATGCCGGCCTCGCTTCAGTCCTGCTGATGGCAGGTGCCAGCTCCGTCCATAACGCAACCGCCCTCGACGAAACCCGCACCCTCTCGTTCCACCACACCCATTCAGGCGAAGACCTCACCGTCACGTTCAAGCGCAATGGCCGCTACGACGACGACGCGATGAAGAAGATCAATTACTTCCTCCGCGACTGGCGCAGCCAGGACCAGACCAACATGGATCGTCGCCTGTTCGACATCCTCTGGGAAGTCTACCGCGACGTCGACGGCAAGGCGCCGATCCAGATCATCTCTGCCTATCGCTCTCCCGCCACCAATGCCATGCTCCGCCGCCGCTCCTCCGGCGTCGCCCGCGCCAGTCAGCATATGCTCGGCCACGCGATGGACTTCTTCATTCCCGGCGTGGCGCTGGAAAAGATCCGCTTCGCCGGTTTGCGCCTGCAGCGCGGCGGCGTCGGCTTCTATCCGACCTCCGGCTCGCCTTTCGTGCATCTCGACACCGGCAGCATCCGTCACTGGCCGCGCATGACGCATGACCAGCTGGCGCGCGTCTTCCCCGACGGCCGCACCGTGCATCTCCCCACCGACGGCCGTCCATTGGCTGGCTATCAGCTGGCGATGGCTGACATCGAGAAGCGCGGCGATGGCGACAGCGCAGCTTTTGCCAAGAGCAAGCCCGGCCTGTTCGCCTCGCTGTTCCGTGGCGGCAAGTCGAATGACGACGAAGACGAGAGCGCAGCCGCCGCGATCGCGCCCGCCAAGCCGTCGCCTGTGGGCATGATGGCCGCCGCGCTGCCTGCGAAACCGGTCGATACGAAGCAGGCCGAAACCAAGCAGGCTGAGGCGAAGTCTTCGGACCCCGTTCCGATGCCGCGCTCCAAGCCGGCCGCAGCCGCGACCTATCAGTTGGCCTCCGCTGACACCGAGACCGTTCCGCTGCCGCGCCCGAAGGCGCCCATTCCCGCGCCCGCCCCTGCAGCGAAGGCCGACAACCGGCCCCAGACGCCGGCCGATATCATCAATGCCCGCGGCTTCTGGGATGACATGCCGGCGCCGAAGCAGGCCACGCCGCAGCAGGTCGCCGCGATCACCGCCCGCCAGGCCTTGGCCAATGTGGTCGATCCGCAGCCGGCCGCGAGCGAGTCCAGTTTCGCCAAGGCCATGGCCTACGCGCCGCCGGCAAACTCCCCGGTTGATCGCGCCAATGTCGTCGCCGCCAGTGCGCCGATCCCGCGCAGCATGCGTCCGGCCTCCGTCGCCAAGAACCCGATGGCGGTGAATAACATCACGACCGTCGTCGCGAAGGGCGCCCAGGGCCAGAGCAGTGCCGTTACTGTCGCGACCCGCCTCACCGCAGCCGCCATTCCCGATGACCATGTCTGGATGCGCGCGATGATCCTGGCGCCAAGCGCGACCACGTCGATGTCGGCATCGGTGATGGGCGACGGCGACATGACCATCCTGCGCGCGCACTTCGTCAAGCCGCAGGCGGTGGTGGCAATGACGTTCTCGGATGATCCGCAGCTCGGCTTGGTCTGCGACCGCTTCACCGGCTCGGCGACCGCGTCGCTCGCGACGACCGCATTTGTGATGCGCACGGCGTCGCTGCGCTAAGAGCGCCGAACACGTTGAAACAACGTGGCACTCTCCACGTCACGGCCGGCTTGGCCCGACAATGTTTATTCGACGATCCGGTGCCGGCGACGCGAGCGCGCGTGGCGTTACCACGCGTAACGCATCACACCCTTGCCGGCATAGCTGCGGCTGATGTCGGAGAATTCGCCATCGAAGGTGGCAGCGACGACCAACCGCCGTTGAAGGACATCTCTGCCGAGGTCGAGGTCAGCGCGGCGTTATCGGCGACATCCGTTCCAGGCTGCGACTTGCTTCCGATTTTACCGCTGTTGCGTGCAGCGCTTCCCAGCAAGACTATCGCACGTCTCCGAGCAGGAGAGCCCTAACGTGTCAGTGTTTCTACCTTATCCAGGGCTGGTAATCCGTTGAAACACTTTGATCTAGCGCAACACTTCCTCCAACGCCGCGGCGCACTTTTTAATGGGGCAGTTGTCACTGGAGGACGTTTCCATGAAACCGTTAAGCCTCAGCAAGATTGCCATTGCGACTTCGACGTTTACGTTCGCGACGCTGCTTTCTTTTGGCTGGTGTGAACAAAGCGGGGTCTCACTGTCAGTCGAGAGCGCCCAAGCTCGGGTCGGTCGCCCACTTACCCCCGTCAGCGTTGCGGGTGTTGCCCGTCGACAAAACCGGCGGGCTGCGTACGGCTACGGCGCGGGCGTCGTCGGCGCCGGTCTCGCGGGCGCGGCTTTGGTCGGCACAGCAGCCGCCGTCGCGGCAACATCGCCAGCTTGGGGCACCGGCCCTTACTACAACAGGCCGTATGTCGGGAGCCGAGCGCTGGCAGCTAACGCCTATTATGGCGGCCCAATCGAATCGACGCCGTTCTACCTACAGAAGGCCTACTACGCGGACGGCCCGTGGTATGGCCACAGCGGCTGGGCTGACTACAAGGCTCGCAACGGCATTGTCTGCGATCCCGGCACCATGATCAAAGGCTCTGATGGCGTGATGTATATGTGTCAATAGAACCTCACTTGATAGGGCCAAAAGAGGCGGCCCAACGGCCGCCTCTGCCCAGCGGAAGGGAGGTCAGAATGATCAGGTCAATTGTTGCAACTGGCTTCGCGTTGTTGATCGCAACATTCGCACAAGCCATGACGCTCGCGACGACAGCATTCGTGCTGCGCACGGCGTCGCTGCGCTAAGAGCGCACTCAAGTCTTCCAACCACACAGCCTGTCATCATCCGCGAAAGCGGATGATCCAGTATGCGGTGGTGTCAGTAGGAAAATTGAAAAGTCAGTGGATCCTGGATCCCCGCTCTGCACGCGCCTTTGGCACGCTGAGCGGGGATGACAGTAATCGCAATGAGGCCAACAGCCTCACAGCATTCCCAGGGCCTGCAGATAGGTCTCGAGGATCGTCTCCTGCTCGGCACGCTCGTTGGCGTCCTGCTTGCGCATGCGGATGATGGTGCGCAGCGCCTTCACGTCGTAGCCGTTGCCCTTGGCTTCGCCATAGACGTCCTTGATATCGTCGGAGATCGTCTTCTTTTCCTCTTCAAGGCGCTCGATGCGCTCGACGATAGCCTTGAGCTGATCCTTGGCGAAAGAATGTGTCGCCTGATCGTCCAGCACGGACGCAGCAGAGGTGGCCATCGAAAACTCCTGGGAACTGATGTTGTTTTGAAGGGTGTTGGATCGATTGAAGTGCGCAGCGTTATGCGCGCATTAATCTTAAGGAAATGACACTCAAGACCACAGCGCCTTGCGTCAAGGCGCCATCGCGGTCATCCACAGCGCCCCCACAGCTTTGATTTCATGCCTGAAAAGACGAGAAATCGTCAGTGCCCGCTGTGCGCTTTCTTCATGGCCTCAATTTGTTCCGGTTTGGCCTCGGCCTGATACAGCGATTTCCAGGCCTCGTAAGGCATGCCGTAAACCGCTTCCCGGCTCTCATCCCTGGTCATCGCCACGCCCTTGGCGTCGGCGGCATCCTTCAGCCAGTTGGACAGGCAGTTCCGACAGAAGCCAGCCAGATTCATCAGGTCGATGTTCTGCACATCCGTGCGACCGCGCAAATGGTCAACCAGCCGGCGAAAGGCGGCGGCCTCGAGTTCGGTCTGGATCTTGTCGTCTATCGCCATCAATGGTCTCGCTGTTGCACCCGATACCGGCCCGTCGTCTTCATGTAACATGGGCGCTGTCACAGATTTTGCCATATCACAACGCAAACCGCCTGGCGGGGCAGAATTGGTTCCGTGACCGTTGACAGGCCCGTCGGGTCACGCGAAATCGTCAATGAATTGAGATAGCTTCGCCGCATGATCGCACCAGATTCCCGCCACCGCCCTTTTCGACGCGTCCGCGTCGCCGCCCTGTTGCCGGTGTTGGCGCTGGCCTTGTCGTGCCTGTGGACGAGCCCTGCGGCGGCTGATTTCCGGCTGTGCAACAACACCTCGAGCCGGGTCGGGATCGCGCTGGGCTACAAGGATGCCGAAGGCTGGACCACCGAGGGCTGGTGGAACGTCTCATCGCGCGCCTGCGAAACCCTGCTGCGCGGAACCCTTGTTGCGCGGTATTATTATATCTATGCACTCGACTACGACCGGGGCGGTGAGTGGTCGGGTCAGGCCTTCATGTGCTCCCGCGACAAGGAATTCACCATCAAGGGCACCGAAAACTGCCTCGCGCGCGGCTTTGACCGGACCGGCTTTTTCGAGGTCGATACCGGCGAACAGCGCGCCTGGACGGTGCAACTGACCGAAACCAACGAACAGCCGCCGAAGCTGCCGGGCATTCCGGGGCCGACCGGACCACCACCAGGTGCGCCCGGTGCGGGCTTCCCCAATCTGCCCAACACGCCAGGCGGCGCGCCCCCGGGCGGGTCAACAACCCTGCCGCCATCAGTTCCGCCGGGAGGCAAACAATGAGACGTCAACGCCGCATCAAGATCCTGGCCACGCTCGGCCCCGCCTCCTCGGACAGCGCGATGATCCGCAAGCTGTTCGAGGCCGGCGCCGACGTGTTCCGCATCAATATGAGCCACACGCCGCATGACAAGATGCGCGAGCTGGTGAAGACCATCCGCAATGTCGAGAGCAGCTACGGCCGCCCGATCGGTATTCTGGTCGACCTGCAGGGCCCGAAGCTGCGCGTCGGCGCCTTTGCCGACGGCGGCGTGCAGCTCAAGAACGGCGAGAGCTTCGTGCTGGATTCCGATCCCGCGCCCGGCGACGCCACCCGCGTGCACCTGCCGCATCCGGAAATTCTCGCAGCACTTCGCCCCGGCCATGCGCTGCTGATCGATGACGGCAAGCTGCGGCTGATTGCCGAGGAAACCACTAGCGAACGCGCATTGACCCGCGTCGTGGTCGGTGGTCGCATCTCGGACCGCAAGGGCGTCAGCCTGCCCGACACCGATCTGCCGGTCTCGGCCATGACGCCGAAGGACCGCGCCGATCTCGAGGCCGCGCTGGAAACCAGCATCGACTGGGTCGCATTGTCCTTCGTGCAGCGCGCCGAGGACGTGCATGAAGCCAAGCGGCTGGTGCGCGGCCGTGCCTCCATCATGTCGAAGATCGAGAAGCCGCAGGCCATCGACCGCCTCGAATCCATTCTGGAAGCGTCAGACGCGCTGATGGTGGCGCGCGGCGATCTCGGCGTCGAACTGCCGCTGGAACGGGTACCAAGTCTACAAAAGCGCATGACGCGCATGGCCCGCCGCGCCGGCAAACCCGTCGTCGTCGCCACGCAGATGCTGGAATCGATGATCCAGAGCCCGGTGCCAACTCGTGCCGAAGTCTCCGACGTCGCCACCGCCATTTATGAAGGCGCGGACGCTGTCATGCTGTCGGCCGAATCCGCTGCCGGCAAATTCCCGGTGGAAGCGGTCTCGACGATGAACCGCATCGGCGAGGAAGTAGAGCGCGATCCGACCTATCGCTCCGTGCTGATGGCCCAGCGCCCCGAGCCCGAACCAACCGCCGGTGACGCCATTGCGGACGCCGCACGACAGATCGCAGAAACGCTGGATCTGTCTGCGATCATTTGCTGGACCAGCTCGGGATCCACCGCCGTCCGCGTCGCCCGTGAACGGCCGAAGCCGCCAGTGGTCGCGATCACGCCGAACCTCGCCGCCGGTCGCAAGCTCTCGGTCGTGTGGGGCGTACACTGCGTGGTGGCGGAGGATGCGAAGGACCTCGACGACATGGTCGACCGCGCCGCACGCATCGCCTTCCGTGACGGCTTCGCCAAAGCCGGCCAGCGCATCATCATCGTCGCTGGCGTGCCGCTCGGCACGCCGGGTGCGACCAACATGGTGCGCATCGCTTATGTCGGGCCAAACGACGCGGATATGTAGTTCATACCGCGGTTTCTCCCAGCATACGCGGAGCCTTTGATCTCTCCCCGTCATTGCGAGGAGCCCTTGCGACGAAGCAATCCAGTCTTCGCTTGTTGCTTCTGGATTGCTTCGCCCAAACGAATTGCTTTGCAATTCGTCAGGGCTCGCAATGACGGCTATGAGGTCTGCGCTACTTAAACCAGCGTGGCGTCGAGCGTGATTTCCGCGTTCAGCACCTTCGACACCGGACAGCCGGCCTTGGCCATCGCCGTGAGTTGGTCGAACTTCGCCTTGTCAGCGCCGGGAATGGAGGCCGAGAGCGTCAGGTGCACTTTGGTAATGGCGAAACCGTCGCCCTGCTTCTCCAGCGTCACGTCTGCCTTCGTTTCCATATTGTCGGCCTTGAACCCGGCTTCACCGAGGATCAGCGACAGTGCCATGGTGAAGCAGGCGGCATGGGCCGCGCCGATCAGTTCTTCAGGATTGGAGCCTGGCTTGCCTTCGAAGCGGCTGGCGAAACCGTAGGGATAATCGGCAAGCGCCCCGCTCTTGGTGGAAATCGATCCCTTGCCGTCCTTGATGCCACCCTGCCATTTGGCCGAACCGAAAGTCGTGGTCATGCAATTCTCCTCAATTTGGTTTGAAGTCGATCGAACGGGAGGTTAGCGCAAGGCGGCCTTCGGTTTTGTGTCAGCGGCCGAGATCATGCCCTCGATCTCCCTCATGATAAGATCAGGTGCAGCGTTTTGCACCATGTGACCAACGTTCGGCAGCACGATTAGTTTGGCGCCCGGCACGGTTTTCGCGAACTGACGCGAATGAATCTCCGGCGATACGATGGTGTCGGCAGAGCCTGTGATCACCACGGTCGGAGCTTTGATATCGGCATAGCGCGATGCCTGCGCCACGACGGCGGGCTTCAATGTTACCAGATCCCAGGCATTGGCGAGGAAGTTGCGCGGCCGCAGCACCAGCTGCGTTGCCGTCTGCGAGATATAGCCTTCGGGCATGATCTGCGGCGCAAACACTGCGCGTCCGCCCATGTTCGTCAGAAAATAGCCAAGCGGTAGCGTGATCGTATAGGCCAGCAGCTTGCCGATCACCGGCGTGGTGACGACCGTGTTATAGATGCCAACGCCACCGGACCAGGGATAAGTGACACCCGCCAGCATGACCAGTCCTGCGACACGCTGCGGATAGTCCAGTGCCATCAGCGCCCCCAATGCGCCGGCAAGCGAATGCACCACGACGATCGCCTGATCGACACCGAGTTTCTCGAGCGTTTCATCGATCATCCTCGCCTGCATCGCCGGAGAAGAGTCCGACACATCGTCACGCGCGCTCCAGCCAAAGCCGGGACGGTCGATCAGGATGACGCGGTGTTTTTCTGCCAGCATATTGCCGAGCGGCAGCCGCATGGTCTCCATGTTCGACGTAGCGCCGTGAATGAGGACGATCGGCGGTCCGGATGCATCGCGTGGTCCGACCTGCACCACATGCAGACGGCCGCTTTCAACATCGACAAGCTCACCCGTTGGCAGATATCTGCGCTCGAATACGAACACGCCGACCTGCGTAGCCACGGCAAGTACGCATAGTGTGGCCACCACAGTGACCGAGATCATCGCCAATATCCGGGAAATTTTGCGCACGATCCAGCTACGCGACGGTACCCTGAAGGTTTCGCGCCGCGCGCCACTTACGCGCTGACGCCAAGACGTCCAATGCCCGGCAGTTTGATCGCGGGCCGGCGGATGTCGAGACCGAATACGGCACCGAGCAGATTGAGCTCGATCCCTTCAACCCAGCCTGCGGTGACACCGAGATAGCCGCCCAGCGTAGCGCGCACACCGGTGCCGGAGGGTGTCCAGCCAAAGGCATTGCCGGCGTAGGGAAAATCCTTGCCGATGGCGGTGGGCGGCAACGCCACCTGCAATTCGGGCACGGCGGCCAGAATGGCTGCGACAAAGGTATTGGAGTTCGGCCCCGGCCAGGCCCGATAATCGCCGTATGAGCGCCAGGAGTAGCCGGCGATTGCTGTCTGAATCTTCGGGATCATCGCCGTGGCCGCGTCACCATCGGCGGATGCGATGGCGGTCGGCACATCGCCGAACCAGCGACCGTCAGCAGCAAAACCATTCAGGCGAATGGGCTCGCCCCACGCCGTATAGTCGTAGCGCGTATAGCGCGACGCGCCCTTTTCCTTGAATACGATCCAGCTATGGACTGCAAAGATACCGCGCCAGCGCACGGTCCGCGCCGCGAAGACGCGCACCAGCGCCTCGGGATGCGCCGCGGCCGGCGGCAACAGGCCGGCGCTGGAACGATCCGCGCTCTGCCAATCTACCGAACGGTCCCCCATCCAGTACCTGGCCGCCGACACAACAATAGGAAGGACGAGCAGCGCGAGCAGCACAATCACAAATTTTCTCACCGAGGAAAGGCCCGTGGAGGGAAGCAATCTTGTGGATATGGGGGCGTTTTGCAGCTTTGCCACGGCGGTCGCGACGAATGGCTCTTCCCGAACTGTCCACGCTATCCACAGGAACGCATTTGTTCCCGCCCGGTTGTCGCCATGATCACGCGGCGGACTGACGCCACGATCTGAACTGGAGATAGTTTTATGACGCCCCGCCCCACTGATACTTTGATCGACGAAATCATTGCGACCTGCAATGGCGACTTGCGCGGCGCGCTCAAGGCTTTGCTGATGGTCAACGAGCAACTGGAAGCGGAACTGCAGCAACTCTATGCCGCTTCACCGCAGTTCGCTTCTGTCCGGCCTGGCAATAACGTCCTGCACTAGATCGACTGACGCGCCTATCCTGGATCGTCCTTGTCTTCTGGCTCTTCTTTGTCGTTCTCTTTCGGTCCACATCGTCGAAAAGCAGCGATAAGTGCTAGCTCGCGCGGCGCTGTGCCGAATTGCTCTGCTGGACATCAGCATCGTCGCCTTCTGCAACTTCAGTGGTCGGCGGAGGCAACTGCATCAGAACGGTCTGTCCGGGCGACGCGATCTCGATACCTTCTTCCTGGAAGCGAATCTTCATGCGGCGATTGAATTCGCGCTGCACTGCCCAGCGGCCGGAATCGGTACATCGGATCTGACCGACGATCGTCGCCATCGAACCATCGACCTTGTCGACGCCCCACAATTCCAGATCGCTGCGGATCAGCGGCCTGAAACCTGCCTCACTGCGCATCTGCTCCACAATGTCCTTCAGCAACTGGCCGGCGCGATCGGTATCTTCCTTGTAAGCGACACTGACGCTGACAGCTGCATTGCCTGCACCGCGGCTGGCATTGGTGATGGTGGTCACCGCACTGAAGGGAATGATGTGAACCGAACCATCGCCGGCACGCAGCCGGATGGTACGGATCGAGACGTTCTCGACGACGCCTGACAGACCCGACACCGTGACGTTGTCTCCGACCTGCACGGTGCTTTCCAGAAGCAGGAACAAGCCGGTAATCACGTCCTGCACCAGCTTCTGCGAACCGAAGCCAATGGCAATGCCGAGGATGCCGGCGCCGGCGAGCAGCGGCGCGACATTGACACCGATCTCGCTCAGCGCAGTGAGCGCAACCACCGCAATGATTACGCCGAGCAATGTCGTACGCAGCATCGGCTGGAACGTGCGCAGACGTGCTGCGCGGGCGAAATGACCGTCGCGCGTCAGCGCCGTGAGCTGACGCTCCATCAGCGCATTGCTACCTTCCCACACAACCGCAGCGACAATGGCAGCGATGCCGACGGTAATGACAGCCGAGACGACCCGGCTGCCGATCTGGCCGCCATAGAACCAGACAACAGCATTGACGCCCCACACTTCCAGCAAGGCGACCAGGCCGATCACCCCGATGATTGTCGCGACGACCTTGCGCAACAATGGCAGATAACGATTGGCACGCGTCTCAAGACCCGGAAAGCGCTGCAGGATTTCCGGTTTGATGCGGAAACCGCGATCGATCAGGCTCAACGCAACCATCGAGACGAGCCGGGTCACCAGCGCGACAATGACCGTGCCGGCGATGTATCGCAGCAGCAATGCATAACCGTTCTGGATATTGAGTGCCCAGATGGTCCAGGCGGCCATCACGACAACGATCGCCAGCACATGCCAGAGACCGGCAAGGCGATTGCGCATCGCGCTCAGGAAGCCCGTCGCCCCAACCGGGGCGCGGAGCGCATCGGCAACCGGCTTCCGGCACTGCAGGATGATGACGACGACAAACAGATGCACGACGAGCATCACGAGCTTGATCAGCGCGAGATGCGCGGAGCGATAGAGGCCCATCATCAGGGCGACATTGGCGATTGCGATGCCAGTGGCGCCGACGCCGACGATGCGGCGCGTCCAGATTTCGAGATAGGCTGCGGTCTCCTCCTTCACCCTGAACAGAGCGAGCGGCCCGAACAGCGCGCGCATCGCGCAGATGATGGCCCGCGCCACCACATAGCTGTTGACGATCGCAAGGATCGCGAGGCGCGTGATCCCGGCATCGCCGATCTGGGTACCGAGCAACAGCGATACCGTGCCTGTGAAGACGAAAATCGGAATCAATTCGAAGAGCAAACGGCCGACGACGTAAGGAAGCCGCAGCAACGACTGCCAGGCCCGGGTCAGGCTGCGCCGCCGCTTGTTGAGATCGGGCGCCTCGGTGAAATCGGCCGTGGAAGACGGCGGATCAGCGCGCTCAATCACCGCCGCCGGCGCGCGTGCGACAAAGGGAATGCGCGCTTCGAGCGCCGCCTGCGGCCTCCGCAGCAGCCAGACCACAAGCCATTCCGCAGCCAGCGCGCCGCCGAACACGATAACAAGCTTCCAGGCGATATCGAACAGGAGATGATAGGTGGCGGGATCGTTAGCGCTGCGTTGCAGCCAGTACCACAGGGCCGGAAAGCGCGTGACCGATTGCACGGCTGCCGAGACTTCATTCGTGATATCGCCGAGCTGATCTGAAATCGACACCAGCAATTGCGCACCCAGGCTATCGGCGTCGAGCGGAATGGCTGGTTTCTTCTCGGGCGCCGCGGGTGTGGCGGTGGCGATTGCGCGCAGCGTGTCGATCATCTCCTTGCGCTTGGCGTCGTCCTGCAGGGTTTCGAGTGCAGCCTTAGCTTGATCGGGGGACAGCGTCGAAGCCGCAGGCGCCGATGGCGCATCGGCTTTCTGCGCCAGCGCAGGACTGGGCACAGCAGCCATCGGTGCGGCCATCAGCAGACATAGCAAGGCGAATAGCGGAAATGACTTCAGCGCCAAAAGGTGTCCCTTCCTGTGGCTCGGAAAACGCCCTTTTCGCCCGTTTCCTGTGTCAGAAGTTTGATTCCTCGGCGACGATGTCTTGTTTTTCCATCGCGGGCAGCAGGAATGCGTCAAAGCAGGGCGATGTTCCCGCGATGTCCCGCGAGCACGCCGACTTTCAGGGAATTTCAGATATCGCGGCCTTCGACCTTCTCGGTCAGGGTCTTGACCAGCTCCGGCACCTTTTCGAGATGCGGATTGACCGCAAGCGCTTTGCGGAACGCATCAAGCGCACGCTTGTCGTCCCCCAGCTCCTGCATGATCATGCCGAGCCCCGCCAGAGCACCGAAATGCCGGGGTTCGCGTCTCAGCACCTGCTCGATATCCTGCAGCGAGCGAGTGTAATCGTTCTGCAGGTAGTACAGCGTGGCGCGCCGGTTCCAGCCCTCGACGTAATCGGGGCGCAGCTTCACCACGGCGCTCAACAATTGCAGCGACAGATCAACCTGCTTGGCATCCAGCGCCGTCTTGGCGCGGGTCATCAGCAGCGCGGTCGTGTCACTCGTGGTCTGCGACCACAGAGCCCAGATCCGGCCTTCGACGTGCTTGGCACTGGCTTCGTCCGGCGCCGCTTTCAGCGCCCCAAACAGGAAATCGAGGCCTCGCGTCTTGTCGGCATTGACCTTCGGCAGTTTGGCAGGTGGCTCGGGAATCTTCTTCGGCGCATCCGGGGTCACGATCTGCGGATCTTTGACCTGCGCATAAACAGGCGCTGCGCCCAGAAATGCGCTCAGCAGAATTCCAAAAGCTGCGGCCGGGATTCGTAAAGCCATGCCGCAAGTCTAGACACGAAAAAACGCGCTGCAAAGCAGCAGCGCGTCAAACACCTGTGATGTCGTGAGGCCAGCCGGCAAAATGCCGGCTGATCAACAACTCAACCCTGGCGAGCCTTGAAACGGCGCTGGGTCTTGTTGATCACGTAGACGCGGCCCTTGCGGCGGACCAGACGGTTGTCGCGGTGACGACCACGCAGCGATTTCAACGAGTTACGGACTTTCATCGGTCAATCCTGATAGCTTGCGATACTGACGTCAAAGGCCGTGCGCGGCAGTCCGAAATCAGCGAAAATGAGCTTGAACCCGCTGGCGACCAAGTCGCCCGGGACCCGCGGTTTCTAAGCCATCGGGCGCCGGACTGTCAATCCGATCCGGGCATCTGGCGACCGCCGGATCGATATTTGCAGGTATTTTGGTGATTTGAAGGGTCCGGGAACAGCCACCGGAGCCTCAAACCGGTGCGATCACTCTTGCGGGACATTCGCGGTTTTTACCACCGCGCCCCACTTCCTGATCTCCGAATCGACGAAAGCGGTGAATTCAGCTCCCGTCAGCTTGCCCGGCTCGACACCTTGGGTGGCGAATTTCTCGCGGGTCGCCGGTGCCGCCAGGATCTCCTTCATGGCCGCGACCAGCTTCGTATAGGCCGGGTTGCCATTGGCCTGCGGCATATACATGCCGAACCAGGCAGTGGCCTCAAAGCCCTTTACACCGGCCTCGTCGAGGGTCGGGGCATTGGGCAACGACGCGGCGCGCTGCGCGCTGGTCACCGCAAGCACGCGAATGGTGCCACCTTCCGCAGCCGGGAGGACCGTAGGCAGCGTATCGAACATGATCGGGATATGGCCGCCAATCAGATCGTTCATGGCCGGCGCCGCGCCCTTGTAAGGGATGTGCTCGATATTGATGCCGGCCATCTGCTTGAACAATTCGCCCGACAGATGATTGGCGCCGCCGATTCCCGAAGAGCCGAATGACAGCTTGCCTGGCTGCTTCTTCGCCATCTCGATCAGCTCACCAACGGTCTTGGCCTGGAAATCCTTTGTCACGACCAGCGCGTTCGGGGCTGTCGCGACCACGGCGATCGGCGAGAAATCCTTCTGCGTATCGTAGGGCAGGCTCTTGCGCAGACTCGGATTGATCACGTGATGCGTGGCCGTAATCAGCAACACGCTGCCATCGGCGGGCGATTTCGCCACGACCTCCGAACCGATCGTGCCCGATGCGCCTGACCGGTTCTCGACGATCGTGGTGGCGCCGAGCTTCTCGCCCAGATATTGCGCGACGAACCGTGCGAGGATGTCCGTCGTACCACCTGCCGGAAACGGCACGATGATCTTGATCTGATTGACTGGAAAATTCTGCGCCAGCGCACCCGACAACATGACAAAAGTCATCGCCAGACACGACAGGGCGAGCCTCATGAGCTTCTTCATTTCAATCCCTTGCCTGTTCTTGTCCAGCGTGCGGACTATGCCGCACGCCGTTGCATTCAGCCACTAGGCTGTCAGCGGAAATTCGACCATCGCCTCGCCGGTCGCGACCTTCTCGTCGTTCTGGTTCTTCACCATCACGTCGATCAGCACCCAACGCGACTTCTCGGTGGTCTGCTTGGCCTTGATGATACCAACCGGCTGGATCGTGTCGCCGGGCTTCACCGGCTTGACCCAGCGCGTTTCGAGACGGCGATGGATCGCACCTGCGGGATAGGCCCAGTCAGTCAGCATGCGGGTGATCAGCCCGAAATTATTCATGCCATGCATGATGATGCCGCCGAAATTGGTCTTGCCGAACGAGTTCTTCATGTAGTTGTCGTCGAGATGCAGCGGATTGTAATCGAGCGAACCGTCGCAGAAGAGCCGGATCGACTCGCGCGACACTGCGAAGCTCGGACCGTCGATGGTGTCGCCGGTGGAGAGTTTGTCAAAGCTGGTTGTCATGATTGATCTCCTTGCCCCGCTCACATCGGGCGGATGGTCTGGCCGCGGCCAGAACAGATGACGTCGCCGCGCTGGTTGAAGAACACGTTGTCGTGGACCACGAACAGCCGCTCGCGCTTGATGAACTTGTCGAGCGCGCGGGCCTGCAGGGTGATGGTATCTCCGGGCCGTGCCGGGATGTTGTAGCTCCAGGACTGGCCAGCATTGACGGTGCCGGGTGTGCGCATCCAGTCATCGGTGGGCGTGCAGGAGAACATCAGCAGGATGTGGATCGACGGCGGCGCGATCAGACCGCCATAGGGCGACGCCTTCGCGTAAGCCTCGTCGAAATACAATGGGTGGTTCTCGCCCACCGAGCGGCAATAAAGCTGGATCGCCTCCTTCGTCAGAACATAAGGCAGCGTCTTGCGTGGTTCGCCCGGGACGATCTCGTCCCAAACCTTGCGCAGGTTCGCGTCCTTCCAGAAATCGGTTTCAAAAGCTTTCGCTTGCGCCATAGCGCTTTCTCCACTATCGTTCACCAGGCGAACTTTATGACCGCCTTACGAACAGTTATAGGCGCGGTTTCCCGGGACTGACAAGTCCGAACCGGTAGGATGATGCATGGCCAAAGACAGCGATGGTTTCGTTCGGGCGATTGCCCGTGGTTTTGCGGCCGTCGAAGCACTGGGTCGCCCGCCGGGCCGGCACACGCTCTCGGAAGTGGCCGCCAGCGCCGGCCTCAGCCGCGCCACCGCGCGCCGCATGCTCGCGACATTGATCGTGATGAAATACTGCGAAGCCGATGGTCGCTATTTCAGCCTACGCCCGCGGGCGCTGGGGCTTGGTCTTTCCTATCTCAATGCACTGCCTTACTGGGGCTATGCGCAACGCGCTTTGGAAGACCTGCGCAACGAAATCGGCGAATCCTGCTCGCTGGCTGTGCTGGACGAGACCGAGATCGTCTATGCGCTACGATTGCCGGCACAGCGCATTCTCTCGGCCAATCTCGCCGTCGGCAGCCGCCTGCCCGCCCATGTGGTCTCGCTCGGCCGTGTCCTGCTAGCGGCCCTCCCGCCGGACCAGCGCGCGCATTATCTCGCCACCACCGAATTCAAGCAGATCACCCCACGCACCATCACGGATCCCGCACTGCTGGAACGCGAGCTCGAACGTGTCGAGGCCGAAGGCTATGCCTGGATCGATGGAGAGCTCGATCCCGCGATCTGCGGCATCGCCGTCCCCGTCCGCGACCACGGCGGCCGGGTCGTGGCGGCGATCAGCATCAATGCCATCTCGGGCACCATGGACGAGGCGACGGCTAAGGAGAAATACCTGATCCCGCTCCGCCGCACCGCGCAGGATATCCGGACACAGTCCTTCTCCACCGGCTAGGCCGACAGCGTTCCGCGCCTTTCATTCATCAGGCTGGTTTGCTAGAGCAACCGCCAACGATAATGATGACAGTGCGGGAGACGCGGGACATGAAATTGCTCAATCCGGACGACTTGGTCGCCATCGACATCCACACCCATGCGGAAGAGCCATGCGGCTGCCACGCCGACGACGGCTATGACGATTTCCAGGCCCGCATGGCCGAGTATTTCAAGTCGCCGCACAAGCATCCGCCGACCGTACAGGAAACCGCCGCCTATTACCGCGAGAAGAAGATCGCTGCAGTGATCTTCCCGGTCGATGCCGAGCGCGAAACCGGCTTCCGCCGCTACAACAATTACGAAATGCTGGAGATCGCGCAGGAGAATTCCGATGTGCTGATCCCCTTCGCGTCGATCGATCCGCACAAGGGGAAGCTCGGCGTGCGCGAGGCGCGCAAGCTGATCTCCGAATACGGCGTAAAGGGTTTCAAGTTCCATCCGACCATGCAGGGCTTCTACGCCAACGACCGCATGGCCTATCCGCTCTATGAGGCGATCCAGGAGGGCGGCGCTATCGCGCTGTTCCACACCGGCCAGACCGGCGTCGGCTCCGGTATGCCCGGCGGCATGGGAATGCGGCTGAAATATTCCAACCCGATGTATATGGACGACGTTGCGGTCGATTTTCCGGACCTGAAGATCATTCTGGCGCATCCCTCCTTCCCCTGGCAGGAAGAGGCGCTGTCGGTCGCGACCCACAAGCCCAACGTCTATATCGACCTGTCCGGCTGGTCGCCGAAATACTTTCCGCCGATCCTGGTGCGCTACATCAATTCGATCCTGCAGGATAAGATGTTGTTCGGCTCCGACTGGCCGGTGATCATGCCGGATCGCTGGATGGCCGATTTCGCCAAGCTCGACATTCGCGACGAGGTGCGTCCGAAGGTCCTGAAGAACAACGCACGGAAACTCCTGGGCATATGACGAACAACGATCTGCCGCGCAAACTTGCGGATGCCCGGCAGATCGCTGCCATTGCCACCGGCTTCTCGCTGCCGTTCTCAACCAGCGGTCAGGCTATCGCCGTGTCGATCTTTGCAGTGCTCGCGCTGCTGACACTCGACCGTGATCGTTTCATCGCCACGTTGCGGAGGCCCGCGGCCTATCTGCCGGTCGCGCTGTTCGCGTTGATCCTGGTCGGCATGCTCTGGTCGATGCAGCCGCTCAGCGGCGCGATCAGATGGGTCGGTCCCTACGCCAAGCTGCTGCTGATCCCGTTGGTGATGGCAACGGCATTTACGCCGAAACAAGCATTACATATCGGTTATGGCTTTCTTGCCGCCTGCATAGGTCTTCTCGCCCTGTCATGGGCTGCGTTCCTGTGGCCAACAGGACCATGGGGCTGGTTCAAGGCGCCCGGCGTCCCCTTCAAGGACAACGCGGTTCAATCCGGCTGCTTCGCACTTTGCGCCTTCGCTCTGGCGATCGGCGCGATCCGTGTCTGGGCGCAGGACACCCGCCGCGCCATTGCGATGGTCGTGCTCGCACTTCTGTTCTTTGCCGACATTTTCCTGATCTATGTGTCGAAGACCGGCGCAATCATGGCCACTGCATTGCTCGGCCTATTCGTCATCCACGCCGGCGGCTGGCGGCGCTCTGCCATTGTCGCGATCGCAGCCATGATCGTGATCGGCATCGCACTGCTGACCTCGCCACAAGCCCAGCGCCGGATCGCAGAGATCAACTCGGACATCAATGCCAATAGCGGCCAGACCGCCGGCGGCGAAACAATCTCGACTGCATCGCGGCTGGATTTCTGGAGCAAGGCGGTCGGCTTCGTAAAGGCCTCGCCCATCGTCGGCCACGGCACCGGAAGCATCAAGCCGCTGTATCAGAGCATGGAGGCGACGAAGCCGTCGCCCTATGGCCAAGCCACGCCCGATCCGCACAATCAAACGCTTCATACGGTGCTGCAGGTCGGCCTGATCGGCGGGCTGCTGCTGTGGGCCATGTGGATCGCGCATGCACGACTTTTTCTCGCGCGCGATTATGCAAGCATCCTCGGCCAGGCGGTCGTGTTGCAGAACGTGATCGGCGGACTATTCAACAGTCACATCTCGGCGGTGACGCAAGGAATGCTGTACTGTCTGGCAGTGGGATTGCTGGGCGCGTTGGTGCGCAATACAGATTCGGAATGACCGGCCGGACGCCGCCAATTACTTCAGCTTCAGCCACCGCTTCAAATAGCGCCGCCTGAACTTCTGCACGGCAAACTGTATGCGCAGCTGCAATTGCGCATGCCCTTTGCGATCGAGTGAGCTCTTGAACACGCCGTTGAGCGAGCCTTGCTCGGCCAGTGGCGGTTCCGGCCACAGGAACGGGATGCCCATGGCAGGATCGCCGGTGTTAAAGGCGATGTCGATGGGCTCATGCATCGGATGTCGCGCGATCCAGTCAAGCCGCGCCGAGGCCTCGGGCGCGCCCAGCACATAAGCTTCCATGTTACGCACGCGATTGCCGGGATAGACGATCTGGCCGGGCCGCAACTGGGATGCCGGCGTGTAGAAATTCGTCGCGGCACCGAGATGCAGGATGCGCGGGCGCGGCCAGTGCGCAGCTTCATCAAGTACGCGCTTCAACCGTTCGCAAAAATCCGGCACCAGCAGAGCGTCGTCCTCAAACACCAGCGCCATATCCTGGCCGCGCTCGCGGATACGCTGCATGGCGACGATGTGCTTCAAGGAACAGGATTTCTGCCTCAGCGTCAGGTCGGCGCCTTCGGCGAAATAGGCGCGATCGACATCAGAGGTGATCTCATCGGCATCGAAATCCAGCACCCACTCGAACTCGATGCCCGCACGGTCGAGCTCGCGCTGGATATGCTCCGTGCGCTCGGGCAACGACTTGGCATGAATCACATAGGCCGGCAGCATCGAAGAGGGGTCCCCGGAACAACGTCCGGCGCGATGAGCCGGACAAGAGCCCGTATAAGGTCAAAACCGGCGTGAGGGAATGGCACGCATGCCGCGCGGCAGCGCCGCCCCAGTTCCCCAATGCGCGGATGTGACTTCCTTTTGCCCGCGACATGTGAGACGGCGTGACGGTACATTATCGAGACCACATCATGAGCCTTGAGTCCGTCCGCGCTTTTCTCACCGCCAACGCCCCCGAATTATCCGTCACCGTCACTGACAAAAGCTCGGCCACGGTCCTTCTCGCCGCCGAGGCGTTGGGCGTCGAACCCGGCCAAATCGCCAAGACGCTGTCGGTGCGGGTCGGCGACCGGGTGGTGCTGGTGGTGACCAAGGGTACAGCGCGGCTCGACAATAAGAAGGCACGCGATGCACTTGGCGGCAAGCCCCGCATGCTGGGGGCCGACGAGGTTGTTGCCCTCACCGGCCATCCGGTCGGCGGCGTCTGCCCGTTCGGCCTGGCAACGCCATTACAAGTCTACTGCGACGTGTCGCTGAAGGAATTCGCCGAGGTGTGGCCGGCGGCGGGCTCGGTCAATAGTTCGGTGCGCATGTCCCCGGCACGGATGGCTGAACTGACCGGGGCCAGCTGGGTCGATGTTTGCCAGGAGCCAGCGATAGTGCAGGAGCAAGCTCCCGCGATGGGGTGAGGCAGCGAGAATAATTCACTGCCGTTCATTTCCCGCAGAGAACAAGCCAACCGCCGCCCGGCACGAGAGCAGCACGGATATTGCTATTTTTGCCGGGGGATCGACTTCCCCCGCGCAAGGCACGATTTTCCGGGTGTCGTCCCTGAGGACGACCGGCTGCACAGCAATATTTGCAGCCCAACCGGACAAGAACCATGCGCTTCAAAGCCCCGTCTCATCGCCCGCAGTCGTCGACGACCTGGAAGCAGGTCGTGGTGTCGATCGTGGCCGCAGCTGCAGCCGGATTGCAGTCTGCCGGCGCCTGAGCGCGCTCTGTAGGCGTCCGCGGTCGCGCAAGGCCGGTGGCGCCGAGTTCCCCGTTATCAAAATCTTGAGGGTGTATAGCTAAGGTTGCGTCCGGCCGTGTGTAAATCGGCTGGAGGATCTCGAGATGCGGCTTTTGCCGATCACCGACGCCGACAGAAGCTGGGCTTCACTGAAGTCGCAGTGGCGGAAGGCTGCCGAGGCAGCCGAGGAAGACTTCTCCACTTACACCCAGGGGATTTTCGCCGCTTTGGACCCGGTCATGCAAGGCGGCAAGGGTGGGTTGTACGGCCTCTACGACGGCACCGTTCCGCAGGCCTTCTGTCAGGTCAGCAAACTGCTGATGCCCAAATTCGAAGGTCCCGTGCTGCGTTGCCGCTTCATGACCGTGTCGCCGACCTACGACCTCGGGAGTGCCGGTCTCGACAAATACGGACAACTGCTGATCGAGCTGTTTTCCGGTATGGTCTGGCTGTCCCGCAATGCCCTCTCCGCCAGCCATGTCCAGTTTCACCTGCGCAGCCCTGCCGACGCGCAGTTCCTCGCGCCGTTGCAGGCTCCGGTGCCCGACTCGCCGTTCCAGCGCTTCGCCATTAACGGTGCCTGGGTCGAATGCGATCTCAAGCTGCCCGAACTCGAAGCCATGTAGGCACGCGGCGCCGCGATATGCCGCGCGCAGCAAACTTGCACAGCGACACCGGCGGTGATAGCCCGGTTGTACGATGACCGGACAAGCTAAGCCACGCACCAGGCGCAAGACGACCAATGGGGCCGCAGGCACGCCTTTGCTGCGACCGCTCAATCCCGTGCGCCGCCGCACCGAGGAGGTGGTCGAGCGTATCGCCGCCCAGATCACCGAAGGTCGCTTGCCGGCAGGCGCGCGCCTGCCGACGGAGCAGGCCATGATGGCGGCTATGGGCGTCAGCCGCACGGTCGTTCGCGAGGCGATTGCGGCGCTCCGCGCCCGGGGCCTTGTAACCACCCGGCAGGGCGCCGGTGCCTTTGTCAACAGCGAGCCCGATCAGCAGCCCTATGCCATCGACCCAGACGGTCTGGGCTCACTCGGCAGCGTGATCGAAATTCTTGAACTGCGCACGGCCGTCGAGATGGAGGCCGCGGCCATAGCCAGCGAGCGCGCCACCGCTGCCCAGATCAGAGCCATTGCCAAGGCCGCGGCGACCTTCAGCCGCGCCATTGCCAATGGCGACCGCGCAGTGAAAGAGGATTTCGACTTCCACTTCGCCATTGCCGTCGCGACGCAGAATGCACGCTTTGTCGGTTTTCTGGAATTCCTCGGCGGCCTCATCATACCGCGCCAGAGCATCCGCACCTTCGACGGCAAGGTCGAATTGCAAAAGCGCTATCTCGAAAGCGTCGAGAAAGAGCACCAGGTCATCGTCAATGCGATCAGTGCACGCTCGCCGCGCAAGGCTCGCGACGCCATGCGCCGGCACCTGCTGAACGGCAAGGAACGTTACAAGCAATTGTCGGTGGAGCCGGTGCAGTAGCTCCAGCTCTCACCTGAAGCCGAACGCGTGCGGCAGCGCCATCGAGAACCACGGCACGTAAGTCACGATCATCAAGACCGCGAACATCACCCAGTAAAATGGCCAGATGCCGCGCATGACCTCGTCCACCGAGACCTTGCCGATGGCGCAGCCGACGAACAGCGTGGTGCCAACAGGCGGTGTCAGCAGGCCGATACCGAGATTGAGCAGCATGACGATGCCGAAATGCACGGGATCGATGCCGAAATTCTTCACCACCGGCAACAGGATCGGCGTGCAGATCAGCAGCAGCGGCGCGAGGTCCAGCGCAGTGCCGAGGATCAGCAGCATGATGTTGAGCCACATCAGCAGCACATATTTGTTCGATGAGATAGCAACGAAGAATTCGGTCATGTGCATCGGCATCTGCATCATCGCCGCGACATACCCGAAGCATGACGCGGTCGCGACCAACGTCAGCACCATCGCCACAGTCTGCAGCGTCCGGTAGGTCAGCATCGGCAGCTCGGACCATTTGTAGTCGCGATAGATGAACATCGTGACGAAGAAGGCCCAGACGCACGCCACGGCGCCAGCCTCGATCGGTGTGAACACGCCGGTGAGAATGCCACCGAGCACGATCACCAGCGTGACGATGCCCCAGGTGGCGTCCCCCAGCATCTTCAGCGCCTGCTTCACTGGCACCGGCTCGCCCTTCGGATGACCATCGCGATAGGCAAAGTAGAGACACAACAGCATGATCGCAAAGCCAAGCAGCAACCCGGGCACGATACCTGCCAGGAACAGGCTGGTGATCGAAACCACGCCGCCGGTCGCGAGCGAATAGATCACCGCATTGTGGCTTGGCGGCACCAGGATCGCCTGGACCGAAGCGGAGATGGTCACATTGGTGGCGAACACCCGGGGATAACCCTTCGCCGCCATCTGCGGGATCATCACCGAGCCAATCGCCGACGTATCCGCGACCGACGAGCCGGAGATTCCGGACATGATGGTGGTGGCCAGAATGTTGACCTGCGACAGGCCGCCGCGAATGCGCGTGAAGCCGATCACCACGGCCGCAAAATCCACCAGCCGTCGCGCCATGCCGCCTTCTGCCATAATGGCGCCAGCCAGCACGAAGAACGGCACGGTCAGCATCGACACCTTGCCGACGCCGCTGGAGAGTTGCTGCATCACGGCCGCGACCGGCAGATCAATCCACAGCGCACCGACCAGCGCCGAGAGCGCCAGCGCGAAGGCGATCGGCATGCCGACGGCGAAGAACAGACACATGCTGAGCAGAAGAACGGCGATGTCCATGTCGGATTTTCTTTGTTCTGGCCGGAGCTAATCGGCGAAGCTAGTCGAGAGGTATGTGTGCGTCGCTGCCATCCTGCGGCGGCGGACCGATGGTCAGGCGTTCGACGACAAAGAGAAACATCATCGCGCCGGACACGGGGATCGGCATGTAGGTGATCCCGACAGACAACCAGGGAAATTCATCCACCGAATTGCCCCAGGTGGTCATCACCAGCTTCATGCCCCAGATCACCATGAACAGCGCCACGACAGCCATCAGCAACTCGCTAACGAAAGCAGCCGCGACACGCGCGTGGGGCGGCAGCAGGTTGGTCCCCACCGTCATGTTCATGTGGATGCGCTGGCGATAGCAATTCGCAGCGCCAATAAACGTCACCGCGATGGTCAGCAACACCGCCAGCGGCTCTGGCCATGACGCCGCGCTATTCAGAATGTAACGCGTGTAGACGGCCCACGGGATGATCGCAGAGATCAGCACGAGCGCCAGACACGAGAACACGGCACCAGTCCAGTACAATGCGTTCATGGCGCGTCGAAAAGCGGCGGCGGGAGCACTGATGGTCTCCGCCCGTTCGGTCATCATTGTTTTGGAGACGGCTTCGGACATTGGACCTCTGGGAACGCAAATCTCTCGGCCGTCGTCCCCGCCCCGCGCACGCCTTTGGCGTGCTAGGCGGGGACGACACGTTGAAAATCCGACGAGCAAATCCGCTGCTAGCTCACCGCAGCGATGCGCTTGGTCATGTCGGCGTATTTCGCGCCGTATTTGTCCCACACCGGCTTCACGGCATCGCGGAACGGCTGCTTGTCGATGGACGTGACGATGTCGGTGCCAACTTCCTTCATCTTGTCGAGCGCGGTCTTCTCTGCCTCATACCAGAGCACGCGCTGTTCGAGCTGCGCTTCGCGGCCGAATTTCTTCAGCAGCGCCTGATCGTCGGGCGTGAGCTTCGCCCATGATGCCTTCGAGAACACCAGCAATTCCGGAATGATCAGATGCTCGGTCATCGAGAAATATTTGGCGACCTGGAAGTGGTTCTGCGCCACGAAGGATGGCAGGTTGTTCTCGGCCCCATCGACGACGCCAGTCTGCATGGCGCTGAACACCTGATCGAAGCCCATGGCGACGCCGTTGCCACCGAGCGCATTCATGGTGTCGATAAACAGGGGGTTACCGATCATGCGTATCTTGAGACCCTTGAGATCGGCCAGGCTCTTGATCGGACGTTTGCTGTTATAGATATTGCGCGAGCCGGCATTCATCCAGCCGAGCGCGACCAGGCCGGTTTTTTCGTTGGCCGTGATCTTGTTCAGCAGTTCAGCGCCGATCTCGCCATCAAGGACGGCTTCCATGTGTTTGGAATCGCGAAACACGAACGGCATATTGAAGACATTCACGTCATCGACCACCGGGCCGACTGCGCCGACTGAAATACGGGCGATCTGCAATGCGCCGACCTGGGCCTGTTCGATGGCTTCCTTCTCGCCGCCAAGCTGCATGGACGGAAACATCTGGATGGTGAGCCGGCCATTGGTGGCCGCATCCAGCTTCTTGCCCATGCGCACCACGGACTCGACCGTGGGGTAGCCGAGCGGATGGACGTCGGAGGCCTTCAGAACCATCTTGGTTTGCGCCTGCGCCGGCGTAAGCCGCCCGAGACCGGTCGCACCGACCGCAAGCGCGGCCAGGCCGCCTTTGACGACATCTCTTCTCTTCATGGACGAAATCCTCCCTATGAATTTCCCGATGCGGCGCTTTGGCCGTTATTCTGGTTCGCCCCTTTGTGGGGTCGATCTTGTCGTCGCAACTCTAGGAGCGAGCCGGCCCGCCGTCCATCGGCTTGTATCGGCAGCGCATCCACAAAGTTGTACGATGACCCGACATCTAGCACCGACACCGGGGGTCGGCAAGCGCATGCTCCAGCGACCGCGCAGGACTAAAGTTCAACCCGAGGTGCAGCGCGAAGAGGCGGCAGCTCGAACGTCACTCCTGCATAGGTGTTTGGCATCCGCTGACCGAGCGGAATCGGTGTAGAATAGAGACATCTGTCACGATAGGAGCCATCCGTGCCAACCGAACGCTTTCAATTCCCCGGCGCGGCCGGCCATATGCTGGCGGCGGCGCTCGACCTGCCCGATGGCGAGGTCCATGCCTATGCGCTGTTCGCGCATTGCTTCACTTGCGGCAAGGACGCGCTCGCGGCGCGGCGCATCTCCACGGCGCTGACGCTCAAGGGCATCGCCGTGCTGCGCTTCGACTTCACTGGCCTCGGCTCCAGCGAGGGCGATTTCGCCAATAGCACGTTCTCGTCGAATGTCGCCGATCTCGTAAAGGCCGCCGACCACCTGCGCGAGATACGGCAGGCGCCCGCGATCCTGATCGGCCACAGCCTCGGCGGCGCAGCGATCCTCGCCGCCGCTGAACAGGTGCCGGAAGCCAAGGCCGTCGTCACCATCGCGGCGCCGTCCGATCCCGCCCACGTCACCGACATGTTCGCCGAACATGTCGACGCAATCCGCGAAAAGGGTGAGGTCGAGGTCAAGCTCGCCGGTCGGCCATTCAGCATCAGGCGCGAATTCCTCGACGACATCGCCGAGCATAATCTGATGGCCAAGGTGACGAGGCTTCACAAGGCGCTACTGATCATGCACGCGCCCACCGACGACATAGTGGGCATCGACAACGCGACGAAGATTTTCGTCGCTGCCAAACATCCCAAGAGCTTCGTCTCGCTGGCCGGCGCCGATCATCTGCTCACGCAAAAGCATGACGCGATCTATGTCGCCGATGTCATCGCCGCCTGGGCCGGACGCTATCTCGATGCCGCCGCCGTCACGCCCGTAGCAAGCCTCCCCGAAGAGCCGCGCAGGGTGATGGTGAGCGAGACGCGCGCCAGCAAATTCCAGCAAGTCATCACTGTCGGCCCGCATCAGATGCTCGCTGACGAGCCGATCGCCGCCGGCGGCGAGGACACCGGGCCCGGTCCGTATGATCTGCTGCTCAGCGCGCTCGGCGCCTGCACCGCCATGACCATGCGGCTCTATGCGGATCGCAAGGCGTTGCCGATGGACCACGTCACGGTGACGCTGAACCACAAGAAGATCTACGCCAAAGACTGCGAGGAATGCGAGACCAAGGACGGCATGCTCGACCAGATCGAGCGCGTCATCACGATCGACGGCAAGCTCGATGCCGAGCAACGCACAAAGCTCATGGAAATCGCTGACAAATGCCCGGTACACCGGACACTAACGTCGGAGATACGGATCGTGACTAAGGCGGCGGAGTAATCCGCGAACCTCTCCACGTCATTGCGAGGAGCCTTTGCGACGAAGCAATCCAGTCTTTGCTTGCAGCCTTCTGGATTGCTTCGCCCAAACGAATTGGCCTTGCCAACTCGTCAGAGCTCGCAATGACGGCGGAAAGTGGGGTGCGTGCCCCCTACCTGTTAGGGTCCGGATAGACCAGGCTACGCCAGCCGGAGCGATCGAACGGCGCCCACGCGCCTTCCTTTTGCGCGAGACGTTCGGCCACTGCATAGACGACCGCAGGGTGATGGCCCATGCCGCAATGGCTGCTCTCGACCTCGATGCTTTCCGACATCGCCGATGACTTCTCCATACAGCCTTGCCAGGCACAGACGCCGTCGGTGCGGCTGTAGATCGCGGTGGTCGGGACCGGCGGCGTATCGGCGAGCGCGCCACCGAAATCGTCGTCGGTGTCATCGGCACGCTTGCCGCTGGCGAATTCATAGACGCGCCAGGCATTGGTGGACTTGGGATGGCCGGCAAACGGGCTACCCAGTGTGATCACCGAACGAACGCGGTCCGGCATCATCTTGGCGAGCTGGCGTGCGTAGAGGCCGCCAAGGCTCCAGCCGACAAGACTCACTTTGCGGCCGTGCGTCTCGTTCATTTCTTTCAGCAATTCGACCATGCTGCCCTGCACGCCATCGCGCAGGCCGAGATTGCGGCCCTGCTTCCAGCCGCTGACGGCATAGCCGCGGCCCTTGAGGAACGTGCGGAGCGGCCCCGTCGAAACATCCGAGGCCACGAGGCCCGGCAGTACCAGTACCGGATGACCATCGCCGCGCGGCGCGAGATTCAGCAGCGGCAGCGCGCCGAGAAAGGCGCCGAATTCGTGGATCGCACGGCCTTCAAGAAACATCAGGGTTTTGGATGGGGGACGTTGCGCCTGGGCCGTAGCCGACATCTGGTTTCCTCTCGCCGGCGCGTTGGCCGGTCATATCGATTGATTTGAAAGCAGCCTCACAGGGAGGGAATCACGCCACTCACCGAAGTATCAATTCACTGAAGTTAAGGTCGTGTTTGCTGCAGTTCAAGCGCACCCCGATACCCACCGGCCGCCTCGCTTCCGCAATGCGGAACAGCTCTCACAGCAGTCGCAACAGAACTTCGATCGTGTAAAGCACCAGCCCGGCGAGCCCGCCGATCAGCGAACCGTTGAAGCGGATATATTGCAAATCGCGGCCTATATTGACTTCGATGACACCGATTAGCTGCTGCATGTCCCAGCCCTTCACCTGATCGGCAATAAAACTCGACACACCGCTCTTCTGGTCGGCGATGAACGTCCGCAGCACCACGACGATGCCCTGATTGATCTCGCCGCGCATCTCGGCATCGGCGCGCAGCGCCGCGCCGGCCTCGACGAACACATTGGCGAGATGATGTGCCAGTACATTGCTTTCGCCCGATGCACTGCGCTCGATGAAACTGCGCGCATTGTTCCAGAGATTACGCCCGAGTTCGGCAAGCTCGGGCCGCGCCAGCAGATCGCGCTTCAACCCATCGATGCGGCCGGTGAAGCCGGGCTCGGTCTCCAGCCGATCGACGAAGGACAGCAGCATGCGATCGAACTCGCCGCGGAACGGGTGCGCGGGATCCTTGCGCACGTCGTCGAAAAAAGTCGTGGCCGACGCGACGATGCGCTTTAGCAGGAACGCATCGGCGCGATAGAGTTTGAGCAACGTCGGCAGCTCGTCGCGAATCTTGTTCTTGATGACGGCCAGCGTGTCCGGCTCGGTCAGCGCGCCATGCATGGCGCCGAGCAGATTGTCGAGCAGACCCTGATGGCGACCGTCGCGAATGAAACCGCGCATGGTGCCGGCAGCGATAGGCGCGAGATCAACCGACTGCAGCTGCGTCATCACGCGGCGGACAATGAAGGTTTTGAGACCAGACGTTTCCGTCGCCGACATCGCCTCCGGCAACAGCCGCAGCAAGAAACGCGCGAGATCGGCGCTACGCTTTTTATCGCTCAGCCAGTCTGCAACGAAACTCGCAAAATCAACCTCACGTAATTTTGCCTCGACCGGCCCGGCTTCGAGGAAATGCACCTCAATGAATTCACCCAGCTTGTCGGCAATGCGATTTTGATTCGCCTGGATGATCGCGGTGTGCGGAATCGGCAGACCCAGCGGCCGACGGAACAGCGCGACAACGGCGTACCAGTCCGCCAACCCGCCAATGGTCGCGGCTTCCGCAAAGGCCGCAACGAATCCGAACACGGGATGAATCGGCAGCAGGATTTTCGCCGTTATGAACACCACCAGACAGCTCGCCAGCACCAGCGCCGCAACCGCCTTGACGCGGCGCAGCTCTGCTGCGCGCGCAGCGTCGCCGGGACTCGCGAAAGACGAAAAACTGTTTGCGTCCATAGGCTTCCTCAACCGGTCAAGATGGCCGGTTCCCGCTGTTAACATAATGTCGGACAATGTGAGTCGCTGTTGTTAACCTTTCCTAAAGATGTCGCTCGCGGAACCTGCTCCGCGTGGTAAATCTCGATTCGAACTTGCGAGGCGCGCTTCGCTTTGATGCGCGCCGAAGACCGTTTTGGGAATTTCATGAGCGAATCATTGTCGTACCGCCCCGCCCGCGATCCGCTACCGGATCAGGAACAGAAGCAGGCAGCGCTGAGCTATCTCAACGAAGCCTGGGCGGAAGCACGGCACGACGGCGTCGATGGCGATTGCCTCGCGCAGGCCAGCCTGTTCGCAGCCTTTGCCGAGCTCGTTAGCACCTATGGCGAAGACGCCGTGGCGAAGTTCGTCGAGGGCCTGCCCGGTCGCGTGCGCAATGGCGAGTTCTCGCTGACACTGGCACGGCAGTAACGGCTAAGCACCAGTTATCCTCAGGCGTCTTCAACAGACTCAAATATCATCGCCCGGCTTGACCGGGCGACCCAGTAGAGACTGGCTTCACAGCTTCACACTCCGATGGCGTTTACCGGATCACCCGCTTCCGTGGGTGATGACAGCGGAGAGTTGAGCGATACGGCAATGCCGCACGCCATCACGCCTTCAGCGTTTCCAGGAATTTCACCGTCTCGCCCTGCGACGGCGTGACCAGTTCGCCCTGCCACATCACGCGGCGGCCGCGCACGAAGGTGCCGACCGGCCAGCCGGTGACTTTCACACCGTCATAGGGCGTCCAGCCGGCCTTCGAGGCCACCCAGTCATTGGTGATGGTCTCGGTGCGCTTGAGATCCACGATGGTGAAGTCGGCATCATAGCCCGCGGCGATGCGGCCCTTCATGGCGATGTTGTAGAGTCGGGCTGGACCCGCGCTCGACAGATCGACAAAGCGTGCCAGCGACAGACGGCCGGCGTTGACGTGATCCAGCATGATCGGCACCAGCGTCTGCACGCCGGTCATTCCCGAAGGCGATGCCGGATAGACTTTCTTCTTTTCCTCGAGCGTGTGCGGCGCGTGGTCGGAACCGAGCACGTCGATGATGCCCTGATGGATGCCATTCCAGATGCCGTCGCGATGACTGGCATCGCGCACCGGCGGATTCATCTGCGCCAGCGTGCCGAGGCGCTCATAGCATTCCGGCGCCGCCATGGTCAGATGATGCGGCGTCGCTTCGCAGGACGCGACGTCCTTGTGGTCCCGCAGATATTCGATCTCTTCTTTCGTTGAGATATGCAGCACATGGATCCGCTTGCCGGTCTCGCGCGCAAGGTTGACCAGCCGCTGCGTCGCCATCAGCGCCGCAGTCTCGTCGCGCCACACCGGGTGGGAACGGGTGTCGCCTTCGATGCGCAGGTTCTTGCGTTCATTGAGGCGATATTCGTCCTCGGCATGGAATGCGGCGCGGCGCTTGATGACCTGGAAGATGCGACGGAGGCTGTCATCGTCCTCGACCAGCAACGCACCGGTGGATGAACCAATGAACACCTTCACGCCAGCGCAGCCAGGCGCACGTTCCAGCTCCGGCAGGTCCTGTACGTTCTCGCGGGTGCCGCCAATGAAGAAGGCGTAGTCACAATGCATGCGATGATGGCCGCGCTTCACCTTGTCGGTGAAGGTCGCCTCGTCGATGGTCAGCGGATTCGTATTCGGCATTTCGAACACGCCGGTAACGCCGCCCATCACGGCGCTGCGTGATCCGGTCTCCAGATCTTCCTTCTGCTCAAGGCCCGGCTCGCGAAAGTGCACCTGGGTGTCGATCACGCCCGGCAGGATGTGCAGCCCCTTGCAGTCGATCACCTCGGCGGCCGAAGCCGTGCCGAGCGATCCGATGGCGGCGATTCGGCCACTGGATATGCCGATATCGCGCAGGCCTTCGCCGTCCTGATTGACGACGGTGCCGTTCTTCAAAATCGTATCGAATGTCTGGGTCATCTGGTCTCGTCACAGCCTGTGGATGCCGCGCAGGATGAGCGCGGGCCTTGTTGTCGGCATCTTAGCGGCTTAACTTTGACTGTCATATCCGCTAGCCGCGATTCCCCCTCGTTTCCGGCTCGTTTCCTGGATTTTTTCGAGATTTTACTCATGAAAGCAGCGTTCCTCCCCGATCGGGGTGTGGTGAAAATCGCCGGCGATGACGCCCGCGGTTTCCTCAACAACCTCGTGACCTCCGAGATCGAGGTGGTGGCGCCGGGCACAGCACGGTTCGGCGCGCTGCTGACGCCGCAAGGCAAGATTATCGCCGACTTTCTCGTCACCGAAGCACCAAGCGGCCATGGCGGCGGCCTGCTGATCGATTGCGCGCGCGAACTGGCGCAACCGCTGGCCACCAAGCTCGGCTTCTACAAACTGCGCGCCAAGGTGACGGTGGAAAATCTCTCCGATGCGCTCGGCGTACTCGCGGTGTGGGACGGCGAACCCGGCATGAAGCCGGATCTGACCTTCGCGGACCCACGCGATGCCGCGCTCGGCTATCGTATCCTCGTGCCGGCGGATCTCGCCGCGAAGACGGCGGCGCTAATCGGGGCCGAACTGGTCGGCGCATCAGCCTATGAGGCGCATCGCATCAGCCTCGGCGTGCCGCGTGGGGGTACCGACTTTGCCTATGGCGATGCGTTCCCGCACGAAGCCAATATGGACAAGCTCTCCGGCGTCGATTTCGACAAGGGCTGTTACATCGGCCAAGAGGTCGTTTCCCGCATGCAGCATCGCGGCACCGCGCGCACACGCATTGTCGGCGTCACGCTGGATGGCGCGGCGCCCGCCGCTGGCACCGAAATCCGCGCTGCGGACAAGCCGATCGGCACCATGGGCTCGTCCGCCGATGGCCGTGGCCTCGCCATGATCCGCACCGACCGCGCCAGTGATGCGCTCGACGCCAATGCAGCTTTCCTGGCTGGCGATATCGCCATTCATCTCGCCGACGCCGCTGCCGTGCGCGCGCTGGCCACGAAGAAGACCTCTGCATGAAAAAGATTGACGCATGAGCAAACCAGCGATCAGGCACGCCGACGGCAAGACACGCTGCCCGTGGCCGGGCGAAGACCCGTTCTATGTCGCCTATCACGACACCGAATGGGGCGTGCCGGAATATGACGACCGGGCACTCTACGAAAAGCTGATCCTCGACGGCTTTCAGGCCGGCCTCTCCTGGATCACCATCCTGCGCAAGCGCGACAATTTCCGCGCTGCATTCGATGACTTTCAACCGGAAAAGATCGCGCGCTACAGCGAGAAGAAAGTTCACGCGCTGATGAATGACGCCGGCATTGTGCGCAACCGCGCCAAGATAGAAGGCGCGATCCTTAGCGCCAAAGGCTATCTGAAAATCATGGAAGAAAGCGCAGGCTTCTCGAAATACCTGTGGGATTTCGTCGACGGCAAACCGCTGGTCAACAATTTCAAGACCCATGGCAGCGTGCCGGCCTCGACACCGCTATCGACCAAGATCTCGAAAGACCTGCAGGCGCGCGGCTTCAAATTCGTCGGCCCGACCATCGTCTATGCCTTTATGCAGGCCACAGGCATGGTCAACGATCATCTCGTGACCTGCTTTTGCCACGAGGCCTGCATGGGCCTGAAGCGCAAGCCGCGCCTCAAGGCGAAGTAGCGGCAAGAAACTCAAGAACAAGAACCGATGGCCAAATCGAAATTCTCTACTGACGTCGCCACCCGTGCCTGGCAACGCATGCTGTCGGGCCGGCGGCTTGATCTGCTCGACCCCTCGCCGCTTGATATAGAAATTGCCGATATTGCCCACGGCCTCGCGCGCGTCGCGCGCTGGAACGGGCAGACCCACGGTGCGCATATTTTCTCGGTGGCGCAGCACACGCTGCTGGTGGAGGCCGTGTTGCGCGAGCAGATGCCGCGCGCCGACGAGCGTGTGCGGCTCGCGGCCCTGCTGCATGATGCGCCGGAATATGTCATCGGCGACATGATCTCGCCGTTCAAGGCCGTGATCGGCGGCGACTACAAGGTGATCGAAAATCGCCTGCTCGGCGCGATCCACATCCGCTTCGGCCTGCCGCCGGTACTGGCCCCGGAAATCACCAAACAGATCAAAGCCGCCGATATGGGCGCCGCTTATCTGGAAGCCACACGCCTTGCAGGCTTCAAGGAAGCCGAGGCAAAACGGTTATTCGGTAAGGATCCCGGTTTGTCCGAGGCCATGATCGAGGACTACCTGACGCCATGGTCCGCAGGTAAGGCCGAGAAGCGCTTTCTGACGCGGTTCGAGACGCTGCTGGGGTAATGCGCCTTCTTCTCCCCCGAGCGCAGAGAGTAGGAAGAGAAAAGCGCCGCGCCTTTGCTCGCCACAAACGCGGGTCTATAATCAGGCACAACAAAGGACTGCCATGATCCACGTCTGCTCGCTCGCCGATCTGCACCCCACCGTGAAGGACACGGCTGCGAGCCACGTGCTCACCATCATGGCCAATGTCGCCCAGGTGCAGCGGCCGCCGTCGATCAGCGAGGCCAATCATCTCAGGGTTCAGGTCGACGACATCACCGAGGCCATGGACGGCTTTGTCGCGCCGAACGAGGGCCATATCGCGCAGGTGCTGGACTTCGTCCGCGGCTGGGACCGGGCCTCACCGCTGGTGATCCATTGCTATGCCGGCATCTCGCGTTCCACCGCCAGCGCCTTTGCCGCCGCCTGCATGCTTAATCCGAACCGCGACGAACGCGACATCGCGCTGCGCATCCGCGCGGCCTCGCCGATCGCGTCCCCCAACCGCCTGCTCGTGACCCTCGCCGACAAGGCGCTGGGCCGCGGCGGCCGCATGGTTCGCGCGCTCGACGAGATGGGCCCGGGCAATCTGACCGTGGTCGGCAAGCCGTTTCGCCTCGATCTGGATTAATTCCAGCAATTGCACGCCGGCGCGTGAACTAAAGTTCTCCACGACAACACATATCGATGGCCATGTCCCCGGACGCTGTTCCGGGGCATGATTGACGCGCGCCCTGTGTCTTGAAGGTTTGATAGTCGATGTTCGATGATTTCGGTTTCGTCACGCTGGTGATTGCCATCGTTGCCTTCATCTTCGCGCGCAAGGCGCGCAATGAGGTGAAGATATTACGTGCCCGGCTCGACGCCTATGAGGCGACGCCACATATGGCTGCGGCGACGGTAGCAGCAGCAACACCGGACCTCACAGCGACCGCACCGGACATCGTTGCCTCACCAGCCCTATCTGACGCTTCGGCCGAGGTCACCAGCGAAGCCGCGCTCTCGATGCAGCCGGATGTTCCCGCACAGGCCGCTCCCGAACCCATCTCGCCCGTGGAGCCACCTACCGCCCGCCCCGGCTTCGAGGAACGGATCGGCACCCGCTGGGTGGTCTGGGTCGGCGGCCTCACGCTGGCGCTCGGTGGCTTCTTCATGGTGCGCTATTCCATCGAAGCCGGCCTGCTCGGCCCCGAAGTGCGCGTACTGCTCGGCGGCCTGTTCGCCCTGGCGCTGCTCGCCGTCGGCGAATTCGCGCGCCGCAAGGAAAACCTCTCATCAATTGTGCCACTGCCCATAGCCAATATTCCGGCGATCCTCACAGCGGCCGGCACTGCCGTCGCCTTTGCAACGGTCTATGCGGCCTATGCGCTGTATAACTTCCTCGTGCCCGGGACGGCCTTTGCCCTGCTCGGCATTGTCGCCATGTGCACCATGGCTGCGGCCTTGCTGCACGGCCCGGCCCTTGCCGGCCTCGGCATTGCCGCCGCCTTCGTCACGCCGGTGCTGGTCTCGTCCGACAAGCCGGATTACTGGGCGCTGTATATCTATCTCGCCATTGTCATGGCAGCCGCCTTCAGCCTCGCGCGTATCCGGCTGTGGCGCTGGCTGGCGCTGACCACCATCGCCTTCGCGACGCTATGGACGCTGCCGGGCCTCGACGGCGGGACGCCTGCCCTTGCACCGCATACATTCCATGTGCTCGCCGGCTTCATCCTCGCTTCGCTGCTGGTCGTCTGTGGCTTCCTATATGGCCCGCCGGCCGACGAAGGCCGCATCGAAGGCATCTCGTCGGGTGCACTCGGCGCGAGCCTGCTCAGCGCAACACTGGTCGTGCTTTCCAGCTTTCATGCCGACATCGCCATGGTGACCTTCGCGCTGATCGTCGCCGGCACGCTGTTCGTCGCCTGGTATGCCCAAGCCGCCACTGCGGCGGTTGCCGTGGCCGCAGGCTTCGTCGCCGTGGTCTTCCTGGAATGGGCCATCCAGGGCAATTTGGACATGCTGGTGCTGCCCGGCGGGCCGCTGGCCGGCATCGGCGCCAGCCCGGTGGAAAGCTCGGTGTCGCTGCATCTCGCATCCGCCGGCATCTTCGGCATTGGCTTCGGCGCGCTCGGCTTCCTCGCCCAGGGCCGCTCCGTCAGCGCCGTTATTCCGGTGATCTGGTCGGGCGCCGCGGTGTTCACGCCGCTCGCGCTGTTGATTGCACTCTATGCCCGTATCGCGCATCTCGATCGCTCGATTCCCTTCGCCATCCTCGCCGTGATCATCGGTGCAGCCTTCGCGGCCGCGACCGAATTGCTCAGCAAGCGCGAGCAACGCCCCGGTCTCGCGATCTCCACCGCGCTGTTTGCCACCGGCACGCTCGGCGCACTGGCGTTGGGGCTGACTTTCGCGCTGGAAAAAGGCTGGCTCACTATCGCACTGTCGCTGATGGCGCTCGGCACCGCATGGATCTCGATGCAGCGGCCGATCCCGTTCCTGCGCTGGCTCGCAGCCATCCTCGCCGGCATCGTCGTCGCCCGTACCGGCTGGGAACCGCGCGTGGTCGGAAATCTCGTCGGCACCACACCGATCTTCAACTGGCTGCTATGGGGTTACGGCGTGCCGGCTGCCTCGTTCTGGGCTGCCAGCATCCTGATGCGCCGCCGCGGCGATGACGCACCACTACGCATGGTGGAGTCCGCAGCGATCCTGTTCACGGTGCTGCTGGCCTTCATGGAAATTCGCCACTTCGTGAATGGCGGCGACGTCTACCGGTCGTCGTCGAGCCTTACCGAAGTCGCGCTGCAGGTCTGCGTCGCACTGGCCATGGCGATCGGGCTGGAACGCCTGTGGGAGCGGAGCCGCAGCATCGTGCACAGCGTCAGTGCCGGGTTGCTCACACTGTTCGCCGGCGTCGCAAGTCTCGGCGGATTGCTATTTCTCACCAACCCGGCGATCTGGCGCATCGACGTCGGCGGCATTGTCTTCAACCTGCTGCTGCTCGGTTATGCCCTGCCCGCCGTGCTCGCTTTGCTGCTGTCCTACGCCGTAGCCGGCCGCAGGAAGCCCGCCTATGGCAACACCATCGCTGGCGGCGCGCTGGTGCTCGCGCTGGCCTATGTGACACTGGAAATCCGCCGCATCTATCACGGGCCGATTTTCTACAACGCAACGACCACCGATGCCGAACAATATACGCTATCGATTGCCTGGCTTGGCTTCGGCGTCTTACTGCTCGGCCTCGGCGTGATCTTCTCATTACAGCGCGCACGCCTCGCCTCGGCGATCGTGATCGCGCTGACGGTGCTGAAGGCGTTCCTCGTCGATATGTCATCGCTGACAGGCGTCTATCGTGCACTGTCCTTCATGTGCCTCGGCCTCGTGCTGGTGGCCATCGGCTGGCTGTATCAGCGCATTCTGTTCTCGAGGCGCGCGCAGTCACCGGCGGCGGCCCCTGCAGCAGAAAGCTGACGCCTCTCCAGCGCAATTCCCACTTGCGCATTCCCTGTGATCGTCAATGATACCGATCGCGGCGATCCCCGACCTCAGGCCGGGGATCGCCGCATAAAAGCATCCGCGCACCAAGCGCGAGAGCCAAAAAAGATCGGGAGCCCATGAACGTCCAGGGAAAGATTGCCACAGAACCGTCCGTCGAAAACTCCGCCGAACATGTCGATGTCATCGTCGTCGGCGCCGGCATCTCCGGTATCGGCGCCGCCTATCATCTGACGAAGCAAAATCCGGATACGCGCTTTCTGGTTCTGGAAACCCAGGACAGTTTCGGCGGCACGTGGCATACCCATCGCTATCCCGGCATCCGCTCCGACAGTGATCTGCATACCTTCGGCTATCGCTTCAAGCCATGGACCTCGGCACCCATCGCAACCGCTGCAGAAATCCTGCGCTATATGGGCGATGTGATCGCCGAGAACGGCCTCGACACGCATATCCGCTACAAGCACAAGATTTTGTCCGCCAACTGGTCGAATGCTGACAAGCTCTGGACCCTCGCGATCATCCGTCACGACACCGGCGAAACGTTGTTCTTCACCACGCGTTTTCTCTGGATGTGTCAGGGCTATTACAATCACAATCAGGGATATACACCGCAATGGCCGGGCATGGACCGGTTCAAGGGCCGCATGGTGCATCCGCAGACCTGGCCGGAGGATCTCGATGTCACCGGCAAGAAGGTCGTTGTGATCGGCTCGGGCGCCACCGCGGCGACCTTGGTGCCGGCCATTGCCGATAAATGTGCTGAAGTGACCATGCTGCAGCGCTCGCCGACCTTCTTCATCACCGGTCGCAATGCCAACGCGCTGGCGGAGACGCTGCGCGAGCTGGATGTCGACGAGGAGTGGGTGCACGAGATCGTCCGCCGCAAGATCCTGTTCGACCAGCAGGCCTTCACCAAGCGAACCAACAGCGAGCCGGAGGTGGTGAAAGAGGAACTGCTGAAGGGTGTGCAGGCCTATCTCGGCAAGGACTACGACATCGCCACGCATTTCACGCCGCGCTATCGCCCATGGCGGCAGCGCATCGCGTTCATTCCGGATGGCGACCTGTTCCAGAGCATCAAGGCCGGCAAAGCGACCGTGGTCACCGACGAGATCGAAACCTTCACCGAGCGCGGGATCACGCTGAAATCAGGCAAGACGATCGATGCCGATGTGGTCGTCACCGCCACCGGCTTCAACCTGAACGTACTCGGCGATATCGCTTTCTCCATCGACGAAACACCGCTGAACTTCTCCGACACCGTGACCGATCGCGGCATGATGTTCACCGGCGTGCCCAACATGGTGTGGATCTTCGGCTATCTACGCGCCAGCTGGACTCTCCGCGTCGATCTCGTGGCTGATTTCGTCTGCGGGCTATTGAATCATATGGAGGAGACCGGTGCGACGAAGGTGACGCCGATGCTGCGGCCTGAGGACAGCGACATGCCGCTGCTGCCCTGGATCGACCCCGAAGACTTCAACCCGGGCTACATCATGCGCGGCATGCATCTGCTGCCGAAGCGTGGCGACAAGCAGGAGTGGCAGCACAACCAGAACTACTGGAGCGACAAGGACGTGTTTCCGGCCATCGACTATGACGATCCGATCTTCAGATACATGTAACAAAGGTTCAACACATCGCGCATTTGTCCAAGCATTGCGCGAACTTAATTGACGATCATGAAACCGTTTCGCGGCTCAGCTATTGCTGCAGTGCGATCTTTCGGCTCCAATCACAATTGGACCGACCGCATCGCTGCATTAGCCCGCCTCCCGGCGGAGAGCCAATTCCAGAAATCGGAGCTCCCATGTCGAAAACTGTCGCAGATGAGATTGTCCATGTGCTTGAGACGATTGGCGTACAGCAGATTTTCGGCCTGATCGCCGACTCGCTTAATCCTTTGGCGGACTCGGTCCGGCGCAGCAATATCGAATGGGTCGGGGTCCGCCATGAGGAAGGCGCGGCGCTCGCTGCCGCGGGCCAGGCCAAGCTCACCGGCAAGCTCGGCGTTTGCGCCGGCTCCACCGGGCCGGGCAGCACGCATCTCGTCGCCGGTCTCTATGAAGCGGCGCGCGATCATGCCCCGGTGCTGGCGCTTTCTGGCGAAATGGCGCGGGCAGCCAAAGGCGTCGACTTCTTCCAGACCACCGAGCCGGACCTGCTGTTTCGCGACGTCGCGCTCTACACCCAGACCATCACCACCGCGGCGCAGGCGCCCGGTGTGATCCATCAGGCGATCTCCACCGCCTATGCCGGCCCTGGCGTCGCGCATCTGACGCTGCCTGTCGACGTGCTGTCGTCGAAAGCCGAAGGGGCGACAGCGAGCCTTGCCACGCTGGTGCCGCGCGGCGAGATCCTGCCCAATGATGCCGCCATACAGGAAGCCGCGCGCCGCATCGACGAGGCCGGCAGCGTCGTCATCATGTGCGGCCATGGTGCCATCGGCACCGCCGAACTCCTGCGCGCGCTCAGCGACAAGTTGAAGGCCCCGCTGGTGCATTCGGTGCGCGGCAAGGAGATCATGGCGTTCGATGACGTCAGATGGATGGGCGGGCTCGGCATGATCGGCACCAAGGCCGTCTACAATGCCGTGCACGACGCCGACCTGCTGGTGATGATCGGCACCGACTATCCCTATTCGAACTTCCTGCCGCGCAAAGGTAATGTCATCCAGATCGACGTACGCGCCGAAGCGCTCGGCCGGCGCACACCGACGAGCCTTGGCGTCATCGGTTCGGCACGCCCCGCGTTGAAGATGCTGCTCGACAGGGTGCAGACCAAGACTGACGGCGAGTTCTTCGAGACAACGCGCCGCGCCCGCAAGAAGTGGGACGAGATGCTCGACAAGCAGGCCGATCCCGCCCGCAGCAAGAACAAGGTCCACCCGCAGGCCGTAGCGCGCATCGCCAGCGATCTGGCACGGCCCGACGCGATCTTCGTGTTCGACACCGGACTGAACACGCTGTGGTCGGCAAACTGGATCCGCCAGAACGGCACGCAACGGATCATCGGCTCGTTCAACAACGCCGCCGTCGGCACGTCCGTGGGTCAAGGCAATGGCGTGCAGATTCTCGACCGTACCAAGCAGGTCATCGTGCTGACCGGAGATGGCGGCTTCAACATGCTGATGGGCGAGTTCATGACCGCCGTGCAGCACAAGCTGCCCATCAAGGTGATTGTCTACAACAATTCGGCGCTCGGTCTGATCACCCTGGAAGCCGAAAGCATTGGCCTCGCACCGTTCCGCGAGGCCATCGAATTCCCCAACCCGGATTTCGCGGCATTGGCGCGTGCCTGCGGCGCGCAAGGTTTCACGGCCAAGCAGCCGGGCGACCTCAAAAAGGCCATCGCCGATGCGCTGGCCTGCGACGGGCCGGCGATTGTCGACTGCGTGGTGGCCGCCGACGAGATTCCGAACCTGCCGCATATCGACGCCGCCATGGTTGGCAATTATGCGCTGGCGAAGATCAGAGAAGCGGTGATGGCGGTGACGGGCTGACAAAGTGTTCGCCAAAAATACACTTCGGCGTCGCTGCTCAATTTCTCGCCGAGAATAATTCGAGCCTGCCCAAAGCCGGGGCAAAACGCTTCAAGCCTCAAGCACTCAGCAGAAAACCTGCGCGATTGCTTGGGGCTTTTTCGTGCCCGAGGTGGCACGCAGCTTGCGTATGTGCGGTACCCAGGAAACCGCATCATGCCGCCGAAACAAGTTCAGCTCAGCGTCCAGAACATCAGCAAGTCGTTTGCCGGCAAGGGCGGCGACGTCAATGTACTCGACGATCTCTCCTTCACCATCAACGAGCGTGATTTCGTCAGCATCATCGGCCCTAGTGGCTGCGGCAAGACGACGATCTTCAACATCATCGCCGGCCTGCTGGAGCCCGATGGCGGCACGATCACCTATCGCGGCGAGGAAATCGAAAGCCTGCGCGGCCGCGTCGGCTACATGATGCAGAAGGACCTGCTGTTTCCGTGGCGCACGGTGATGGGCAACGTGCTGCTCGGATTGGAGACGCGCGGCGTCGACCAGAAACAAGCCGAAGAGAAGGCTCGCGAATATCTCACGCAGTTCGGCCTTGCCGGCTTCGAGAATGCCTATCCCAAGACCCTGTCCGGCGGCATGCGCCAGCGCGTGGCGCTGATCCGCACGCTGATCATGGATCCCGATATCCTGCTGCTCGATGAGCCGTTCTCGGCGCTGGACTACCAGACACGGCTGTATCTCGAAGGCGTGCTGAAAGACGCCGTCCAGACCTACAACAAGACCGTCATCCTCGTAACCCACGACATCGACGAAGCCGTCGCGCTGTCGAAGCGCGTCGTCGTGCTCTCCGGCCGCCCTGCGCGGGTCAAGGTCGTGCATGAGATCGACATCGAGGCGACGTCGCCTATCACGGCCCGCAACGACGTGAAGTTCTCGACCTATTTCAAGACGCTCTGCGCCGAACTCGATATCCAGACGGAGAAAACATCATGACTCTCGTGATGTCTGGCACGCCTGCACGCAAAAAGGCCGCTCCGCGCAAGATCCGCAAGAACCGCTCGATCTTCGACACTACGCTTGGTCGTGCCGTACTGCAGCTTCTTGGCGTCGCCATCTTCTTCGCACTGTGGGAGGCCGGCGTGCATGCCGGCTATATCTCCGCCTTCCTGATGGGATCTCCGTCAGGAATTTTCAGGATGTTTTATAAGCTGATCCTGAGCGGCGAGCTGCTGTCGGATTCCTGGTACACGCTGTTCGAGGCCATTCTCGGCTTCATCATCGGCACGATCTTCGGATCGCTGTTCGGGCTGGCACTCTGGTATTCGGTATTCGTCGCCAGACTGGTCGAGCCTTTCATCGTCGCCATCAATTCCGTCCCGAAGATCGCGTTGGCACCGATTGTCGTGCTCTGGTTCGGCACCGGCCTGATCTCGAAGGTCGCACTCGCCGTCTCGCTCACAGCTCTGGTCGCCCTGATCGCTGCCTATCAGGCCGCGAAGGATGCCGATGTCGACCTGCAGTCGCTGATGATCTCGATGGGCGCCGACAAGCATCAAGTGTTCTGGAAGGCTGTCGTCCCCTCCACGCTGCCATCGATCATCGCCACCTTCCGCATCAATATCGGCTTTGGCCTGGTTGGCGCCGTGGTCGGCGAATTCATCTCGTCGCAGCGTGGCCTCGGCCACATGATCTTCACGGCTTCGAGCCTCTACGATCTCAACTCGGTCTGGGTCGGACTGTTCACGCTGATGATCCTCGGCTTCGCGCTCTATTACGTCATCGACATCATCGAGCGCACCTCGCTGCCGTGGAAACAGGCAACCACCTCGCATCAGGTCCAGGTTTGACTTCTCTTTCCCTTCTCACTCAAGGAGACGTTCCATGTCGTTGTTGAAGCGTATCACCGGCGCGGTCGCGCTGGCTGGAATCCTGCTCGCCACTCCCGCCATGGCGCAGAACAAAAAGGTGGTGCTGTCGCAGGCCTTCCAGTCGATGCTGTATCTACCGCTTTACGTCGCCATCAATGAGGGCTTCTTCACCGCGCAGGGCCTCGACCTCACCAAGGAAACCGCAGGCTCGCCCACGGTCGCACTCTCAGCCGTGATCTCCGGCAGCGCGCAGTTCTCGATCCATGGTCCGGAATGGACCGCCATCGCCGCCTCCAAGGGCGCGCCGGTCGGCATCATCGCCAATGTTGTCAACGGCGCCGCCGTGTGGATCGCGACCTCACCGGATTTCAAGTTCACCGATGTCAAAAGCCTGAAGGGCCAGAAGGTGGTCGTCGGCACCATGCCGACCACCAGCACCTCGCTGTTCCTGAAGCTGCTGAAAGAGAACGGCATGGACGGCAAGACTGACGTGGAGATGATCCCCGTCGCGATCGGCAGCGAGCCAGGGCCGTTCCTCGCCAAACAGGCCGACGTCGCCGTGATGTACGAACCCGGCCTCGATCAGGTAGTCGCCAAGGGTATGAAGGTGGTCTACGGCTTCCCGAAGAGCTACGGCGCCTATGCATTCTCGTCAGTGACAGCGCGCAATGACGTCAATCCGGATCTGGCGCAGCGCGTCACCAACGGCATGGAAATGGCGATGCGGTTCATGAAGAAAGATCCTGCCAAGACCGTGGCCATTGCGCAAAAGGAATTTCCAACGCTGGATCCTGCGGTGATCGAATCCGCCGTCAAGCGCATGCTGGCCGACGGTGTCTATCCGGACAGCGTCGATATTTCCGCCCCCTCGCTGAAGATCTCCATGGACACCCAGATCGCGCTCGGCAACCTCGCCGCTCAACCCGACTATGACAAGTTTGTCGTGAAGAAATATATCGAGCCCGCATTGGCGATGAAGTAATATCGAAGGCGCGCAGCTCGGCGGCTGCGCGCCTCTCTTGATTCCAGAAGAAACGTTCAGGACGAACCCACATGACAAATACAACCGCGCGCACCGCAACATCTGGCGCGGGGGTTCTGGACCTGCTGCGGCTGTTCAAAGGCAACACATCTGCAGCGGACCACTACGCATCGGAGCGCCTCGCACAGGCGAAGGCCGCCGAGCCAGTACTGAAGGCCTTCGAGGTCCTCCCCACCGACACCGTGCGCAAACCGGGACCGCTGTCCGGCATTCCCGTTGCCATCAAGGACATCATCGCCACCACCGACATGCCGACCACCAACGGATCGGCCGTCTATGCCGATCACGTGCCCTCAAGCGATGCCTGGGTGGTCGAACGGTTGCGTAATCTCGGCGCCACGATCTTCGGCAAGACGGTCTCCACCGAATTCGCCTGGCGCCATCCCGGGCCGACCACCAATCCATGGAACAGCAAGCACACACCGGGCGGCTCGTCTTCGGGCTCGGCCGCATCGGTCGCCGCCGGCATCGTGCCGCTGGCGCTGGGCACGCAGACGCTGGGCTCCATCATCCGCCCCGCAGCCTTCAACGGCGTGGTCGGCTTCAAGCCGAGCTTCGGCGCCATCCCGCGGAGTGGCGCGCATCATTTGAGCCAGTCGCTCGATCACATTGGCTTCTTCGCGCGCAAAGTCGACGACGTTGCCTATGCGCTGTCATTGCTCGCGGGCACCAGCCACAGCGATCCGCATGGCGCGCCGGTGCCAGGTTTCGAGATTTCCGTCGAGCGCGGCGTGCCACCGCTGCCGTCGCCACGTCTTGCGGTGGTGCGCTTCGCCAAATTCGCCAAGGCGGAGAGCGAGCAGCAGCAGGTGTTCGAGGCCTCGGTCACGCGGCTACGAGGCGCCGGTGCAGCGATCGAAGAACTTGAACTGCCGGAACTGGATCGCAGCAACTGGGACGCGATCAATACCATCCTGGCCGCCGAAGGCGCGGTGATCTTCGGCGATCTCGTCGCGCGCTATCCAGACAAGACCAGCGATCACCTGAAGAAGCTGGTCGAGACCGGCAGCGCCATCAGTGCGACCGCCTATCTCAAGGCCAAGGCGCTGCAGACAACGCTGCGTGCGGATTTCACCGCGCAGATGACGAATTACGATGCTGTGCTGACACTGCCAGCCTATGGCGAAGCTCCGGAAGGGCTGAGCTATACCGGAGATGCCGAATATTGCGCGCCATGGACCCTGATCGGCGTGCCCGCGCTGTCGCTGCCAGCCGGGTTTGGCAAGAACCATCTGCCGCTCGGCCTGCAGGTGGTCGGCCCCTACCTGAACGACTTGCGCACACTGCGTGTTGCGAAGTGGATCGAAAGTGCGCTGGCGTTTTCGCCGGGTTTGCCCGAAATCAAATAGCAAAAGGCCCTCGCCCAATCTCGGGCGAGGGCCTCAGCTTGATACTTACTTCTTCACTGCACCATCTGGATGCGTGGGATCAACCCACAGCACGGTCTCCGGCTTCTCGACCGGCTCGATGTCGATATTGATGGCGATTGCTTCGCCGTCGCTGCGCACCAGCACGCATTCCAGCACTTCGTCACGGCTGGCATTGATTTCCTGATGCGGCACGTAAGGCGGCACGAAGATGAAATCACCCGGGCCGGCTTCTCCCGTAAACTGCAGGCGATCCCCCCAGCGCATCCGCGCCTTGCCCTTCACGACATAGATGACGCTTTCGAGATGACCGTGATGATGCGCGCCGGTCTTGGCATCCGGCTGGATCGACACGGTGCCGGCCCACAGCTTCTGCGCACCGACACGCGCGAAATTGATCGCCGCCGCGCGGTCCATGCCCTTCGTCGACGGGACATTGGTGTCGAGCTTGTCGGCCGGAATCACGCGAATGCCGTCATGCTTCCAGCGATCCGGATCATGGTCATGGGAATGATCATGTGAATGATCGTGCGGATGAGTGTGGTCGTGACCATGGCCGGACATGTCGTTGCCTTCTTGGGTTCCGAAGAAATGGTGCCACCGCGTGCGACATCACCTCCCCGGGAGTGAGGAACATTCAATTGAGCTGGCAATTGTCTTTGCGAAGCTCAAGCAGCGCGCATCGAGAATGGTCTCGGAACTGCGTCTGCAGCATGACAGGAGTATCTTATGGGTGCCACCGCCGACAAGATCAAGGGAACCGCGAATGAAGCCATCGGCAAGGCCAAGCAGGGCGTTGGCGAGGCCGTCGGTTCGGATCGCTTGCAGGGCGAAGGCCTGATCCAGGAAGGCAAGGGCCACGCGCAGAAGGCCGTGGGCGACGCCAAGCAGGCCGCGAAGGACGCCGCCGATAAGGCATCCGATTTTGCGAACCGCAAACTCTAGAATGTCTCTGCCGGCGGAGTTTTGACTCCTTCGCCGGTTGCGGGTGACGCTGCAAAAGAAGCCGGTCCCAAAAGGGGCCGGTTTTTTGCTGTCCGTCAGCTCGTTACGCTGCGCCCGGAATGACATAGGTCAATACCTGCGCAGGGGAGCATCCGGTCCAAAGCCCTGATGGCAACGATATTTCGGTCAGTTCCCGGACTTCCCCCTCGCCGGTCCGGCTGGTAAACCCCCGCCATGTTCAAGGTCGCCGCCCTCTATCAATTTGCCGCGCTGCCGGATTTTCGCGCATTGCGCGAACCGCTTCGTGCGTACTGCACCAATCTCGGGATCAAAGGCTCGATCCTGCTGGCCGAGGAAGGCATCAACGGCACCGTGGCTGGCACCGACGCTGCCATAGATGCGCTGATGGCGGAGCTTCGGGCAGGTGTGATGTTCAGCGACCGGCTGAACCATCTCGAGCTGAAATTCTCTCGCGCCAGCATGATGCCGTTTCTGCACATGAAAGTGCGGCTGAAGAAAGAGATCGTCACCCTCGGCGATCCCCAGACCGATCCGACCAAGACCGTCGGCACCTATGTCGATGCCGCCGACTGGAACGATCTGATCGCTGACGAGAACACGCTGGTACTCGATACGCGGAATGCGTTCGAAGTGGCGATGGGCACGTTCGAGGGCGCGGTCGATCCGGAGATCGCAAGCTTCGGCCAGTTCAAGGATTTCGTCGCGCGCACGCTCGATCCCGAGAAGCACAAGAAGATCGCGATGTTCTGCACCGGTGGTATCCGCTGCGAGAAGGCGAGCTCTTACCTGCTGTCGCGTGGCTTTGCCGACGTCTATCACCTCAAGGGCGGCATCCTGAAATATCTCGAAGAGATACCCGAGGCCGAGAGCCGCTGGCGTGGCGAATGCTTCGTGTTCGACCAGCGCGTCGCGCTCGGCCATGGCCTCGTCGAGAGCCAGTCGATCAAGCCTGACCTGCCGATCAATTCGGAAGATTTTGCGATGCTGCGGGAGAGCGCATCCGATGAGTGAGACCGCAAAGGACCTGACGGGCTTGCGCGAACGCCTCGACGCGCTCGAGACCCGCGTCGCCTATCAGGACGACACGATCGAGACGCTGAATGCGACGATCACCGCTCAGTGGAAACAGATCGACATGCTGACGCGGCAAGTCGCCACGCTCGGTGAGCGGCTGCAGGAAGCCGAAAGCAACAGCGGCGCGCCGCGGAATGAACCTCCGCCGCATTATTGAAGACGGTCTCAGGTGTCGTCCCCGCGCAGGCGGGGACCCATACACACTGGAGAACTGGGAAAAACGCTGCAACTATAACCTTGTCGTTTAGACTATATCGACCGTGGTTATGGGTCCCCGCCTGCGCGGGGACGACAGGCTGATCGACCGGCGCTTACGCGGACAAGTCCGCCGCCAACTTCCGATCTCGCAACTCTCGCTTTAGCACCTTGCCGATGGCGCTGCGCGGCAGCACATCGACCAGCACGACATCGTTGAGTCGCTGAAACTTGCCGACACGCTCATTCGTCCAGGCTTTCAGCCCTGGCGCATCGACTGAGGCACCCGCCTTCATCACCACGAAGGCGACCGGCGTTTCACCCCACTCTTCCGACGGCATGGCCACGACAGCGGCTTCGAGCACGTCGTCGTGTTTCGTCAGCACGGCTTCCAGATCGCTCGGATAGATGTTGAAACCGCCGGAAATAATCATGTCCTTCTTGCGGTCCATCAGCTGCAGAAAGCCGTCCTCGTCGAAGCGACCGACATCGCCGGTCCGCACATAGCGTTTGCCGGAAGCATCATGCCAGAACGTCTCGGCGGTCTTGCCGGGCTGGTTGAGATAGCCCTGCATGATGACGGGCGAATGCCCGACCACTTCGCCAATCTCACCCTGAGCGACGAAATTTCCGTCCTCATCGATCAAGCGGATCTCATGGTCCGGTGCAGGCTGCCCGACCGTGTGCAGCTTGGTCGGATGTTCATGCGCCAGCAGCACGCAGGTGCCGCCGCCTTCGGTCATGCCGTAATATTCAGTCAGCCCGCCGGGCCAGCGCTTCAGCACATCCGCCTTCAACACAGCGCCGAACGGCGCCGAGGTCGAGAATTTCATCACGAAGGATTTGAGATCGAAGCGATCGAAGTCCTCAACCGCCATGATACGGCGATACTGCACCGGCACCAGCATCGCATGGGTCGCGCGATGCCTGGAAGCGAGTTCGAGGAAGCCCCGCGCATCGAACTTCTTCATCAGCACCAAGGTGCCGCCACCGGCAAGTGTCGGATTGAAACAGACCAGCGTGGTGTTGGAATAGAGCGGCGTCGACAGCACGGTGACCGCATCCGGCCCATAGCCCAGCGGATCGAGCTGGCCATATTGCCGCCAGCGCATCCAATAAGTGTGGATGATGCCCTTCGGCGTACCGGTCGTGCCCGAGGAATAAATGACATTGAAGACCCATTCCGGATCGATCGTCACCGGTGTGGGCTTCACACCTTCCGGCGCCAGCCATTGCGCGAACGGCTTTCCGGCCTTACCGCCGTCCAATGCGATACGCGGGATCGAGGGATCGATCGCCGCCTCTGCGAACGACGCAGCCGTCGCATCGTCCATGAACAAGATTTTTGCCGCAGCATCCTTTACCATCGCGGCAAAATCCGTCGGTGTCGATGACGGCGCCAGCGGCGCGACCGCAACGCCGGCGCGCAGCGCGCCGAGGAACACGGCGGCATATTCGATCGAGGACAGCGCACAGATCGAGATCGCATCGCGCGGCTTGAGGCCGCTGGCCTGCAGTGATGCAGCGATACGGTCGATCAGCTGGTCGAACGCCGCGTAATCGATCTCGCGTTCAGCGTCGATCACAGCGATCTTGTCGGGCTTCGACACGGCGGTGTTATGGACCAAAGCATCGAGGGTGATGAAGTCGGGCATGCGTTTCCTCGTTTTTGTTCTTACTTGATTATCTTTGCTTGACCTCCCCTTTTCAGGGGAGGTCAGAAAGCTACCGATCCAGCTTTTCGCCGTTCAGCCACTTCTTGCCGCTGGCATAGAGCGCTTCCACAGCAGCACCGCGCAGGCCGGGCATATCGGGCTTGATCTGATAGCCGATCTGGCTCTGCAGATATGCGAGATGGCGATAGCCCTCGGGGAAGCTCGCGAGCAGATCCGCATCGAGCTTCAACGGCGTGCCAGGCACCACGGGATCCATGCGGTCCTTCTCATAGATCGGCTGGCGCAGCACCATGCCCCATTTGCCGTCACGCTTTTCGAGGAAATCGTAGAATCGCCCGGTCAGCATCACGTCGACATTGACGCCATGGACCAGCGCGCGTTGGGCGATGGTCATCTTGGTCTGCGACACCGCACGGGTGCCCGCGAGGTCGATCGATTGCGCACCGAGGAAGTGCATGATCGAAACGCCCTTGGCCCAGCCGGCCTTGCTCATGGCGATGAATTCGTCCGCGGTGCCCTGGGTCCAGGTCGCCACCATGCGGCCATCGTCGAACCAGACAGTGCGGAAACGGTCCCAGTCGCCGGCATCGCGCCAGACCACCCAGTTTTCAATGAGATCGCGGATGGCAAGGCGGTCGATAATCTCTATATCCATGGAATATCCAATATGCGGGGCAGGCGCCGATGCGCGTGTGCCGCAATCATATCCGATCAGGCTTCCGCGAAAAGAGCGTTCATGACAAAGCAGACATCTTCCATGCCCGTGCCGGTTGCGCCGCGTCATCCGCATTCCTTTACGACCCACGGCATCACCGTGAATGATGATTACGCCTGGTTGAAAGACGCCAAATGGCAGGAGGTACTGCGCGACCCCAGCGTGCTGGAGCCGGAGATCCGCACATATCTGGAGGCCGAAAACGCCTATACCGAGAGCCTGCTCGGCGGCACGGCAGCGCTGCAGACCAAACTGGTCGCGGAAATGCGCGGCCGCATCAAGGAAGACGATTCCAGCGTGCCATCGCCGGACGGTCCCTATGCTTACTTGCGGAAATTCCGCGAGGGCGGCCAGCATGAATTGTTCGGCCGCATGCCGCGGGACGGCGGCGAGGCCAGCATCATTCTCGACGGCGACAAGCTGGCCGCGGACCACAAATATTTCAAGTTCGGCGGCGCCCGCCATTCGCCCGACCACGCGCTGGAAGCCTGGAGTGCTGACGTCAAGGGCTCGGAATATTTCACCATCCGCGTGCGTGACTGGGCCACCGGCAACGATCTCGACGACGTAGTCGAGGAGACCGACGGCGGCGTGGTGTGGACGCTTGACTGCAAGGCCTTCTTCTATGTGAAGCTCGACGACAACCATCGCCCGATGCAGGTCTGGCTGCACAGGCTCGGCAGCAAACAGGCCGACGACAAACTGATCTTCGAGGAGCAAGATTCCGGCTGGTTCACCCACATCCATGAAAGCGCCAGCGGCCGCTTCTGCGTCATCGCCGGCGGCGATCATGAGACCTCCGAACAACAGCTGATCGATCTCGCCACGCCAGACGCGCCGCCGCGCCTCGTGGCGAAGCGTGAAGACGGTGTGCAGTATTCGCTGGCCGATCGCGGCGATGAGCTGTTCATCCTGACCAATGCCGACGGCGCTATCGACTTCAAGATCGTGACCGCGCCGCTGGCGTCACCCGCGCGCGCCAACTGGACAGACCTGATCCCCTATCGCGAGGGCATCTATGTTCTCGACATGGATCTCACGGTCAATCACCTGGTCCGTCTGGAGCGAGCCAACGCACTGCCGTCGATCGTGATCCGCGATCTCACCACCAAGGAGGAGCACGCCATTGCCTTCGACGAGGCTGCCTATTCGCTCGATACGATGGGCGGCTACGAATTCGATACGACCATGCTTCGCTTCGCCTATTCCTCGATGACGACGCCGTCCGAAGTCTATGATTACGACATGGCGACGCGCGAGCGTACCTTACGCAAGCGGCAGGAAATCCCGTCCGGTCACAATCCCGCTGACTATGTCACCACGCGCATCATGGCCAAGGCACATGACGGCGCCGAGGTGCCGGTCTCAATCCTGCACCGCAAGGACCTGGTGCAGGACGGCAAGGCTCCGCTGCTGCTCTATGGCTATGGTTCCTACGGCATGGCGATGCCGGCGTCGTTCTCCGCGAACAGGCTCTCGCTGGTCGATCGCGGCTTTGTCTATGCGATCGCGCATATCCGCGGCGGGGCCGACAAGGGCTGGGGCTGGTATCTCGACGGCAAGCGCGACAAGAAGACCAACTCATTCGATGACTTCGCTGCGGCGGCGCGAGCACTGATCGATGCGAAATACACGTCAGAAAAGCGAATCGTCGGTCACGGCGGCAGCGCTGGCGGCATGCTGATGGGCGCGGTCGCCAACCGCTCCGGCGAGTTGTTCTCCGGGATCGTCGCCGAAGTGCCGTTCGTCGATGTGCTCAACACCATGCTCGACGACACGCTGCCGTTGACGCCGCCCGAATGGCCCGAATGGGGCAATCCGATCGAGAGCGCGGAGGATTTCAAGACGATCCTGTCCTACTCGCCTTACGATCAGGTCGCGGCCAAGCAGTATCCGAAGATCCTGGCGATGGGCGGCCTTACCGATCCCCGCGTCACCTATTGGGAACCGGCGAAATGGATTGCCCGGCTGCGCGCGACGATGACGGGTGGCGGCCCGGTGCTGCTGCGGACGAATATGGGCGCCGGTCACGGCGGCGCGTCCGGGCGCTTCAACCGGCTGGATGAGATCGCGATCGTCTATGCGTTTGCACTGTGGTCGGTGGGGATGGCGGAGAGCTAGTCGTCGTCGTTGAGTTCAGCTCCGTCATGGCCGGGCTTGTCCCGGCCATCCATGCCTTCTCTCGCTCGGTTAAGACGTGGATGCCCGGGACAAGCCCGGGCATGACGACTAAGAGGTTGGCAGCCTACTCCGCCGGCCTGTTGGCCTCGATCAGCGCACCGGCGCCCTTGCCCAGCAGTTCCAGCCCGACAGCCCGCCCCAGCTCGCGCGGACGATCCGCCGGCCCTACGCGCGTTACCTCGATGAACTGCCCGCCGGCTTCATCCAGCACCGATGCGGTCAGCGACATCTCGTGCCCTGATATCACCGAATAACCGGCGATCGGCGAATTGCAGTGGCCGTTCAGCACCCACAACACCTCGCGCTCGGCATCACATGACAGGTGCGCAGCAGGATCATCGATCAGCGACAGATAGCGCCGCGAAGCCCAATCATGCGCCGCGCATTCGACTGCGACGATGCCCTGCCCCACGGCCGGCAACATTTCCTGCGGCGTGAAATCACGGGCAATGCGGCTGGCCAGCCCGACCCGCTCCAGGCCTGAACGCGCCATGATCAGCGCATCGGCGGGGCCGACCTCGCCACCATCGGGCAGTCGCTGCATCTCGCCATTGTCGAGTTTGCGCACGCGCGTATCGGCAGCGCCGCGGAAGTGGATCACCTCAATCTCGGGAAACAGCCGCCGAATATAGGCCGCGCGGCGCACGGCATTGGTGCCGATCCTGAAGCCTTTACCACGCGTCCGTTTGAGATCGTCGAGGCTGACACCCTTGCGCAGCACCAGCGAGTCCGTCGGAGGATCGCGCACCAGCGTAGCGCCGATCACGAGGCCGGGCGTGTCCTCGTTGCCCGGCATGTCCTTCAGCGAATGCATTGCCGCATGCAACGTGCCCTTGAGCACGGCGGCGCGAATCTCGCCGACGAAAGCCCCGCCCTTGCCGCCATGCTTCAGGAGATTGCTGGTCTGGTCGCGGTCGCCGACCGGCTCGAATTTCACGATCTCGACGGCCAGTTCCGGCGCAACCACCGCAAGCCGGCGCGCGATCTCTTCGGTCTGGGCCAGCGCCATAGTGCTTTTGCGCGTGCCGATGCGCATTGATTCAGTCACTCAGGCAAGCTCCATCCAGCGGTCCCGCACAGGGATGGCGGGCATTCGCGCGGACAATAAAGCCGGCGCGCGCCGGAAACAATGCGCGCGCGGGCTTTACAACGGCCTTTAAGTGCTCACCGCCTCGGCCGTTACCACCGGCTTCGGCACCACGAGATTGACCAGCACCGCGACCACGATATTCGCGACGAGGGCAATCAAGCCGACATAGACCGTCGCCTGGAAGCTGCCCATCGACAGCATGTGCAGCGGCTTGAGCCCGTCCGTCCAGGCCAGATATGTCCCGCCGAACAGGCCGACCACCCATCCGGTCAGCAATGCCGGCGCGGTGAACCAGCGGGTGAACAGGCCGAAGATCAAGGCCGGCAGCGTCTGCAGAATCCACAGGCCTCCGAGAAGCTGCAGGTCGAGCGCGAACTGCGTCGGCAGATAGATGATCACCAGGAGCGCACCGACCTTCACCACCAGCGACGCGATCTTCGCCACCGCGGCTTCGCCCGCCGTATCGACCTGCGGGTTGACATAGGCCTTCCAGAAATTGCGGGTGAAGAGATTGGCAGCGCCAATGCTCATCACGGCCGCAGGGACCAGCGCGCCGATGGCGATCGCCGCAAAAGCGAAGCCGGCGAACCAGCTCGGAAACAGCGTCTGGAACAGCGCCGGCACCACGTCATTATTGCTGGCAAGCTTCAGCTTGGCAGCATGGCCCATATAGCCGAGCAGCGCCAAGAGGCCGAGCATCAGCGTATAGGCCGGCAACAGCACCGCATTCTTGCGGATGGTCGTGGCGCTCTTGCTGGCGAAGATGCCGGTCAGCGTATGCGGATACATGAAGGCCGCGAGCGCCGAACCGAGTGCCAGGGTGGCATAGGCTACATATTGACCGGGCTGCAGCAAGATGCTGCCCGAACCCTTGGCCTTGAATGCCTGATCGGCTGCGTCGAACACTGCGGCATAGCCGCCGAGCTTGCCGGGGATCACCGACACTGCCGCGATCACAGCGATATAGATCATGATATCCTTGACGAAGGCGATCAGCGCCGGCGCACGCAGGCCCGACGAATAGGTGTAGAGCGCGAGCACGACAAAGGCCGCAATCAGCGGAAGTTCACCTTCGAAACCAAGTGCCTTCACAGCCGTGGCCATACCGATCAGCTGCAGAGCGATATAGGGCATGGTGGCGACGACACCGGTGATGGCGACTGCTGCTTCCAGCAGGCGTGAACCATAGCGGCCATGCACAACGTCGGCGGCAGTGACATAGCCGTTGTCCTTGGCCACCTGCCACAGCTTCGGCATCACCATGAACACGATAGGATAAACCAGGATCGTGTAAGGCAGCGCGAAGAAGCCATAAGCGCCGACCGAATAGACCAGTGCCGGCACGGCGATCACCGTATAGGCGGTATAGAAATCGCCGCCGACCAGAAACCAGGTGATCCAGGTGATCCAGGTGCCGAACTGGCGGCCACCAAGACCCCATTCGTCGAGACTGGCCAGCGTTTTCGGGCGGCGCCAATGCGAGGCGACGAAGCCCATCACGGTGACGAGCGCGAAGAAAAACAGAAAGACCGCAACGGCGGGAATATCGAGCTCAGTCTTCATTGGGGTAGGTCCGGTAGGCGAGCCAGGTCAGGAAGGCGGTCATCGGCACCCAGGCGAGCTGGTACCAGTAGAAGAATGGAAAGCCGAACAGCACCGGATCATGAAAGTTGTAGAACGGGACCCAGAGCAGGCCGACGAAGGGGATCAGCAGAAGCCATAAGAAATGGCGGGCCATGGCGGGCTCCTCTCGATAGGCGGGCAGCGCCGGATGCCACGATTATTTTACGGCGCAGAATTTTGCGCTGTGTAGGTGCGACATTCTGTCATGTAAACACGATGCTGCTGCAGGGCTGCCATTCGCGGAGTGGGCGCGCAGCAAACGCAAACACCCACACATCGCACCGGACTTGCGGGACAATGCGTGGGTGTTGAAAGTGAGGCGTCTTGAAGTGGTTTAGCGGCCGCCGAACGTCGTATCGCCGAACAGCGCCTTTTGCGTCGATGGCTGCGAGCGCCAGTATTGCGGCGGCGCCTGTACCTGACCGCCAAGATGCGCCGCCGCGTGCCACGGCCAGCGCGGATCGTAGAGAATACCGCGCGCGATGGCGACCAGATCGGCCTTGCCGGAAGCAACGATGTCTTCGGCCTGCTGTGCTTCAGTGATCAGCCCCACGGCTATCGTCGGCAATCCCGTGGCCGTCTTCACGGCTTCGGCGAACGGCACCTGATAACCCGGCCCGAGCGCGATCTTCTGCTGTGGCGAGACACCACCTGATGAAACATCCATCCAGTCGACGCCGCGCTTCTTCAGCTCGTTGGCGAGAACAATGGTCTGCTCAACATCCCAGCCGCCCTCGACCCAATCGGATGCCGAAACACGGAAGCCAACCGGCTTGCCGGCGGGAAACGCCGCACGCACCGCGTCGAAGACTTCGAGCGGGAAGCGGATCCGGTTCTCCAGGGAGCCGCCATAATTGTCGGTGCGCTGGTTGGAGATCGGTGAAAGAAACTCGTGCAGCAGATAGCCATGTGCACCGTGGATTTCGAGCGCGTCGATGCCGAGCCGCTCCGCGCGCTTCGCGGTCGCGACAAAGGCGTCGCGGATGCGCGCGAGGCCCGCGGCATCAATCTCCTGCGGCGGCAATTCGTCGGACTTCTGCGGAATCGCGGACGGGGCCTGAGCGACCCAGCCGCCTTTGTCCAACGGTACCTGCTGGCCACCATCCCACGGTGCATGGCTCGACGCCTTGCGGCCGGCATGGGCGATTTGCATCGCTACGGCGATCTTCGAATGTTTGCGGATCGCCGCGAGGACCGGCTTCAGTGCGGCTTCGGTCTCGTCGTTATAGAGCCCGAGATCGCCTGGTGTGATGCGGCCGATGGCTTCCACGGCTGTCGCTTCGATCACCAGCATGGCCGCGCCCGACAGGGCCATATTGCCGAGATGGATCATGTGCCAGTCGGTAGCCCGGCCATCTTCGGCAGAATACTGGCACATCGGCGCAATGACGATGCGGTTCGGCAGCGTGAGGTCGCGCAGCTTGAAGGGAGAAAACAGAGCGCTCATGAAGATTCCAGGGTGGGAGGACCAAATTGCCATGCGCGAGCGCGCAAGCTTGCCATGCCGACATTGGAACTTGGAGGAGAAAACGCAAGATGGCATGCCAAAAGCGACCTCAGCATTGTGCAAGGAAGGTAGCTTTCGACAAATCATTCCTGGAAGAGAGGCCCAATTCCTGGAGAAAGCGAGCCTGGAAAGCAAAAGGCGCCCCGGTTATCCGGCGCGCCTCTCTATCTCGTTCATTCAGCGCCGCAGCGCCTACAACTTAGTACGGGCAGACCACCCGGCCCCAGCGACGGCTGAAATAGCAGCCCGGCGCCACGAAGCGCGGCCCACCATAGAAGCCATAGCCACGACCGCGGCCCCAGCCGCCGCCACGATAGAAACCGCCACCCCGGCCACGGCCCCAACCGCCGCCACGCCCCCAACCGCGACCACCGCCACGGGCCTCGGCCGAAGTGCTGCTTGTAGTGAGCAACACCGTGGACGCGCCGATCAGACCAACACAGTAGACAGACACAAGCGCCATCGCTGCCAGGCAGCGGGTCACGATATTATGGCGCGTCGTTTTGGTTTGAGCCATTCTTAGGATCTCCCATTCTGCAGAAGCACAGCTTTAGAATGCTTCCGGCCTCGAATCGTTCAGTGAGCAATTCTTGATTCACACAGGTGCTGAAACCAGAATAGTAATATGGCCATCACAAGGCGTGCATGCACGAACGTGCTTTACAATAGGGTCAAGCTCAAACGTCGGTCAAGTTGCCGGCAACGCTGTCACTACGAACGAATGCGCACCTTCCCGCATCACCTCGCTTTTAACCTCCTGCCGTTCATCTTCTCTTCATATTGCCTCGCACTATGCTGATCGCTGCCTCGCATCTGCGAATATGCGGTCCGTCACACCCACCGCGTCTGCGTCAGCAGCTCGATCCCATCGTTCGTCCCTTCCCGCGAATTGTCAGAAGCTGATTCATGCCCAAACCCAGCTACATCCTTGGTCTCAACACCTACGATCACGACGTCAGCGCCTGCTTGCTGCGCGATGGCGCGCTGGCCTATGCGATCGAGAAGGAGCGGATTACCCGCGAGAAACACGCCACGGGATTCTACAAGGAAGTGATCGATTACGTCCTCGACGCCGAAGGCATCACGCTCGACGACGTCGACCTGGTCGTGAGCAATTGCTACATCCTGCCGGTTCCTGAGATGGAAGACCGCCTGATCTATCAGGACATGCCGGGCTTCCTGCCCGAATATGAACGGCAGGACGCCAGCGTCCATCCGCTGTTCCGCTCCCGCACCGGCAAGGTCAAAACGATCTCGCATCACCTGGCTCACGCCTATAGCGCGTTTGCCGTCTGCCCCTTCGAGGAGGGGGCAATCATGATCGTCGACGGCGTCGGCAGCTATCGTTCGGACGTGATGGAGACCTATCCTGGCGACGAGCCAGGCTCGAAGCTCGCCCGGGAATCAGAGAGCTACTACACGTTCAAGGGCGCACAGCTCGACTGCCTGAAGAAAGTCTGGATGGAGCCGGATCGCGGCTTTCTCAGCGACGAATTCTACAACATGCCGGGCCTTGGCGCACTCTATAGCCGGGCCTCGACCTATGTGTTCGGCGACTGGAACAAATGCGGTGAGTTGATGGGGCTGGCCCCCTACGGCCGCCGCGACCAGATCAAGCCGCTGATGGATATCACCGACAATGTCCTCAGCGTGCCGCGCTGGACCCCCGAATACAACCAGCCCTATATCGCCGACAGCGACGGCAAGTGGGACACCCATCCGTCCATGCGGCATTGGGAGGATCTCGCCTGGCGCGTGCAGGACGACACCGAGAAGGTGCTGCTCGCCCGCGCGCGCTGGCTGCGCGAGACGACCGGCGCGAAGAACCTTTGCATCGCCGGCGGCGTCGCGCTGAACTGCGTCGCCAATGGTCGCATCGCCCGCGAAGCCGGCTTCGAAAATGTCTGGATCCAGCCCGCTGCCGGCGACAACGGCATCGCCATCGGCTGTGCTTATTACGGCCTGCTGGAGGTACAGAAGCAGCCGCGCTCTTATGTGATGACGCACTCTTACACCGGCCGCGCCTATACGGATCGCGACGTCGAGGCAGCGACCCAGCGCACGCTCGTCAAGGCACAGACCAGCGCGGTGCGCAGCGATAATATCTGCCGCGACACGGCAAAGTTACTCGCAGACCAGAAAGTGATCGGCTGGTTTCAAGGGCGTTCGGAATACGGGCCGCGCGCGCTCGGCAATCGCAGCATCATCGCCGATCCGCGCCGGCCGGAGATGAAGGACATTCTCAATTCACGCGTGAAACACCGTCAGCCGTTCCGGCCATTCGCGCCGATCGTGCTCGCCGAGCGCGCCAGAGAGATTTTCGAAGGCGATCAGGATTCGCCGTTCATGCTGATCGCGGCCCCGGTGCGACCCGAATGGCGCGAGAAGATTCCGGCTATCGTGCACGTCGACGGAACGGCGCGCATCCAGACCGTCACGGAAGACACCAATCCGGTGCTGTATCGGCTACTGAAGGAATTCGATGCGCTTACCGGCGTTCCGGTGCTGCTCAACACCTCGTTCAACGTGAAGGGCGAACCGATCGTCGAGACCCCGCGCGATGCGATGGCGTGCTTCATCAATACCGGCATTGACCACCTGATCCTGCACGATACGCTGGTGTCGAAGACCTCAACGCATCGATTCATCGCCCCGCTGGTGCGCACCTATATGGACGTCGCAGGACTGGTCATGTCGAATGTGAAGTAGCGGCCTTGCGCTCTCCCCGCATGCGGGGAGAGCGCAAATATTACGCTGCCCGCACCGCGTTCAGGAACTTGCTGACTTCATCCTTCAGCCGCGTGCTGTCCGAGGACAGTGATTGCGCTGCAGCGAGAACCTGAGTCGAGGCAGATCCGGTCTCTGTCGCACCACGCTGCACATCAACGATGTTCGATGAGACCTGCATCGTGCCCTGCGCCGCCTGCTGAACGTTGCGAGAAATCTCCTGCGTCGCGGCGCCCTGCTCTTCCACCGCGGAAGCGATGGTCGAGGAAATCTCGGACATGCGGCCGATAGTGTCTCCGATCTCCTTGATGGCGCCGACCGATTCCTGTGTCGCCGCCTGGATACCGGAAATCTGCGTCGAGATCTCGCCAGTCGCCCTGGCTGTCTGCTCAGCGAGTGCCTTCACTTCGGAGGCCACGACAGCGAAACCGCGGCCGGCTTCGCCGGCCCGTGCAGCCTCGATGGTCGCATTGAGCGCCAACAGGTTAGTCTGGCCGGCAATGTTGTTGATCAGTTCGACGACGTCGCCGATGCGCGACGCTGCGCTGGCGAGTTCGCTGACGCGATCGTTGGTCTTGCGTGCCTGATCGACCGCTTGTCCTGCGATTGCCGCCGATTCCTGAACCTGGCGGCTGATCTCGTTGACCGAGGAGGCCATTTCCTCGGTCGCCGAAGCTACTGACTGTACATTGGTCGATGCTTCTTCTGAGGCTGCAGCGACCGTCGTGGTCAATTCCTGCGAACGTTCCGCCGTGGCGGTCAGCGTGCCTGCCGAGGCTTCCAGTTCGGTCGATGCCGACGACACCGTCTCGACAATCTCACCGATCATCGATTCGAAATTGCGGGTGATGCTGTCAACGCGGCGACCGCGCTCGATCTTGGCTTCGGCGTCGGCCGCCGCGGCTTGATCCGCCGCGCGCTTGTCGATCAGCGCCTGCTTGAACACCTGCAGCGAGTCCGCCATCGTACCGATCTCGGTCTTTTCGCCCTGATGCGGGACGACTGCGGTCAGGTCGCCCGTACCGAGCGCCTGCATGGGCAGCACGATCGAAGTAATGCCGGCCGAAACATCGCGCACCAGCAGGGTAGCCGCACCGACGCCGACAACGACCGCAAGCAAGAGCGAACCGATCACCATCTTGATGGCGATCCCAAAGCTGTCCGTCGCCAGTTCTCCGGCCGCCAAAGCACCCTTGTTGTTGAGGTCGACATCCTTCTGCAAGGCTTCGTCCGCCTTGAAGCCAATCTGGTTGACCTTCACGTTCATATCTCGTGCTTCATCACGAGCATTCTTGCGCGACAACGCAAGAACGGGCTGCACTGCCGCGATATACTCGCTCCAGAGCTTGCTGAATTCGTTGTACATCGCGCGTTCCTCGGGCGAGGAAATCATCGGCTCATACGTCTTGCGCGCCTTGTCGAGCATCTCGGCGTAACGCACCAGCGTGTCGTCCTGAACCTTCGTATCTGCGGCATCCGTTGCAAGCAGATGTCCGCGAACCACAGAGCGATAGCTGATCGTAGCAGCGCGGACTTCACCCAAAGAACGCACACTCGGCAGCCAGCTTGTAACGATGTCGGAGGTCGCTCCGTTGATCGTGTACATCTGCTTGATGGCCAGCGCGCCCATTGCAGACATGGCGAGCAGCAGAAACGAGACGACAATGGTGATCTTGGTGCGGATGGATAGGCTGGCAAACATAGGTGATGGTCCCTCGGTTTTCGACCGTTGGCGCGCAACTGCACGAATGGTATTTTCTGGGTTTGAAGACGCGGCATGCATTGGAGCTGCCGGCCAAGCGTCGATAGCTTTCAGCGATCAACGATCTCGTGATCGAGATTGTCCGGATAAAGTTAAGGAGCGGTGCATCATGACTACTTCTTGTGCATGGCTTCTTGAATGAGTGTGGCGCACACGCATAACAGCATTATCGCGCAAGAAAGCCGACGCTCACGCGCCGGCTTTTGCCGTTGTACACCAGTGTTCAAACCCGTTAGGCAGCGCGCACCGAATTCAGGAATTTGCTTACTTCGTTCTTGAGACGTGTGCTGTCCGATGACAGCGAACGCGCGGCCGAAAGCACCTGCGACGACGCAGAGCCGGTCTCGGACGCTCCACGCTGCACGTCGATGATGTTTGACGAGACCTGCATGGTACCCTGTGCCGCCTGCTGAACGTTACGCGAAATCTCCTGCGTCGCGGCGCCCTGCTCTTCCACCGCGGAAGCGATGGTCGAGGCAATCTCGGACATCCGGCCGATAGTGTCTCCGATCTCTTTGATGGCGCCGACCGATTCCTGCGTCGCCGCCTGGATACCGGAAATCTGCGTCGAAATCTCGCCAGTCGCTTTGGCAGTCTGCTCAGCGAGTGCCTTCACTTCGGAGGCCACGACCGCGAAACCGCGGCCGGCTTCGCCGGCCCGTGCTGCCTCGATGGTGGCGTTGAGCGCCAACAGGTTAGTCTGGCCGGCAATGTTGTTGATCAGTTCGACGACGTCCCCGATGCGCGATGCAGCGCTGGCGAGTTCGCTGACGCGATCGTTGGTGCGGCGCGCCTGATCGACCGCCTGATTGGCAATGCTCGCCGACTCCTGCACCTGCCGGCTGATCTCGTTAACGGACGAGGCCATTTCCTCCGTGGCCGATGCCACCGACTGGACGTTGGTGGAGGCTTCTTCGGACGCTGCCGCCACTGTGGTGGCCAGGCCCTGGGAACGTTCGGCTGTCGCAGTCAGTGTGCTTGCGGAGGCCTCGAGTTCGGTCGATGCCGACGATACGGTATCCACGATCTCGCCGATCATCATTTCGAATTCGCGGGTGATGTTGTCAACGCGGCGACCGCGCTCGATCTTGGCTTCGGCGTCGGCAGAGGCAGCTTCATCTGCCGCGCGCTTGTCGATCAGCGCCTGTTTGAACACCTGAAGCGTGTCGGCCATCGCGCCGATCTCGGTCTTCTCGCCTTGATGCGCGACATGCGCCGTGAGATCGCCGGCGCTCAGCGCCTGCATCGGCTTGACGATCGATGCGATGCCCGAGGACACGTCCTTGACCAGATAGACGCCGACACCGATGCCGATAACCGCGGTCACTGCAATGATCGCGATGACAGTCATCAGCGCCGAACCATAGCTGTCATCGGCCTTCTGTCCCGATGCCGCTGCGCCCTTGTCGTTGAATTCGATGGCCTTGCGCAGGACGAAGTCGGCCTTGGATCCCAGCGGATTGATCACATTGAGATTGAGTTCATGGGCTTCCAGATTGCCCTTGCCGAGATTCTTGCGATCAAGCGCGAAGACTTCCTGGCTGCGCGACAGATAGGTGTCCCATTCCTTGCTCCAGTCATTGAAGATCGCACGTTCTTCAGCGCTCGAGATCAATTTGTCGTAGGCCGCCCGCTCTTCGGCAACCCGCTTGACGATGGTGTCGATGCCAGCCTCTGTCTTCTGCATCTGCTCGGCATTGGCTGCGAGAATGTGGGCACGCACCAGATTGCGATAATCGATGGTCGTCGCCCGCAGCCCGCCGAGAACACGAACGCTGGGCAACCAGTTTTTCTGGATGTCCGACGCATTGGCGTTGATCGTCTGCATCTTACTGACGGCAAGCGCCCCCATCCCAGTCATCGCGATCAACAGGAACGCGATAACGATGGTGATCTTGGCTTTGATAGAGATCTTCGAGAACATGGCTGACGTCCTGTGGGCGTTCGTCGGTGGAACTAGCTGTTGTCCGGCATGGCCTTAGGCCGCCCGAACCGAACTGAGAAAGCGGCTGACTTCCGCCTTGAGGCGGCTGCCGTCCGACGAGAGCGACTGCGCGGCCGAAAGAACCTGGGACGAGGCCGACCCGGTCTCGCTGGCGCCGCGCTGCACATCCGTAATGTTGGACGAGACCTGCTGGGTGCCATGCGCGGCTTGCTGCACGTTGCGGGAAATCTCCTGGGTGGCGGCGCCCTGCTCTTCGACGGCCGAAGCAATCGTCGACGAAATTTCCGACATCCGGCCGATGGTGACACCGATCTCGCGGATGGCGCTGACCGATTCGTCGGTGGCGGACTGGATGCTGCCAATCTGTGTGCTGATCTCGCCCGTCGCCTTGGCGGTCTGTTCCGCGAGCGTCTTCACCTCAGCCGCCACTACGGCGAAACCACGCCCGGCTTCACCGGCGCGGGCGGCTTCGATGGTCGCATTGAGCGCCAGAAGGTTGGTCTGCCCGGCGATGCTATTGATCAGCTCAACCACATCGCCAATACGGCTCGCCGCCTTCGACAATTCGCCGACACGGTCGTTGGTCTTCTGTGCCTGCTGCACGGCCTCGCTGGCGATGCGCGCAGATTCCTGAACCTGGCGGCTGATCTCGTTCACCGACGACGCCATTTCCTCGGTCGCCGATGCCACGGACTGCACATTGGTCGACGCTTCTTCCGAAGCCGCTGCGACCATCGTCGTGAGTTGCTGTGAACGCTCGGCCGATGACGTCAGCGTGCCCGCTGACGCTTCGAGTTCCGTCGACGCCGACGACACGGTCTCGACGATCTCACCGACGGCGCTCTCGAAATCATTCGCCAGCTTCATCATTTCGCGCTTGCGCTGCTCGGCAGCGATCTTTTCCTGCTGTTTTTGAGCGTCAGCTTCTGCGCGGGCGCGCTCCTGCGCTTTCAGCTTGAACTTCTCCACGGCGCCAGCGACCTCGCCAATCTCGTCCTTCCGGCCGAGGCCCGGCAGCACCACGCCGAAATTGCCCTCGGCGAGCTCTTCCATGGATTTGCTCAGCGCGCTCATGGGACGGCCGATCGTGAACACCGAGAATGCACAGGTGCCGATCAGCATTAGCGCGACCACGCCACCAAGGATCAGCGAATTTCGCTCGGCTGCAGCGGCCTCGTTCGCCGCGGCGGTCGTCTGCTGCTCGGTCTTTTCCTTGGCCATGTTGACGATGGCATCCGCCAGCTTGTCGAGTTCGGCGCTCATCGGCAACAGCACATCGGTGCGGAGCTTGACGATCTCTGCACCCAGCGCTGTGATTCGTGCGGAGGCATCGGCAGACAGTTCGCCTGCCTCGTTACGTGTCGCCTGCAGGTTCAGGATATCCGTCCGGATCGCACCGATCTTGTCACCGCCCTTGCCGAGGGTCGTCATCATGTCGAGGAATTTGCTGATGCGTTCGCGCTCATCCGGCGCAGTTGCCAATTTCAACATTTGCGACGAGAAGCGAAGCCCGGCTGCGGTCCGCGCTGTGAAATAATCGGCGGCCTTCTGGACGTCAGCGACTTTCGTCGCGCCGAGGAAATCCCGCACGCCGATCTGCATGCCGCGGAATGAGGCCTTGGCCTCGGCAGCATTCTGCGCAATGGCCTGATAGACGCCGGCGGTCTGATAGGACTGACGCACCTCCGCACTTCCCGTGATCTGCATATAGATCATCAGGCTGACGAGAATGATGCCGAGCCCGGACGCAATCGCGAGCTTGGTGCCGATACGCAGATTCTGGATGAAGGCCATGACAGTCCCTGGGAATGAAGTGGCAGAGAAATGAGTCGGGTCGTCCTTCGCCGGACAGAGTCCGGCGTCGAATGAAATGGTCGAATGCTAGGCGGTTGTCTTTTTGGCGGAGCCCGGCGGCAATCCGACGGGCACGCGAAGCTTGGCCTGAGCCGATCCTGAACGAGAAACGTCATCAGCTCATATGAGCGAGCGATACATTCGATGATCGATCAAATCACCCGTTCATGAACAGGAACCTACCACCGCGCTTCTGACACAAACGTTAACACGCCGATGATGCCCTCACTCAAATTGAACTGAAATGGCAGCGGCACCTAAGTAACTCGAACATTTTCCGGGTCGATGCGTCGGGAGTTCGTGCAACGCCGGCCCCGAATTAACTATCTAAGATTGCAGTACGAGGCCGATAGCCAGCCAGGCGAGATAGCTTCAATTGCGAAGTTCTGCCGAAACAGCGCGACCTGCGGCGCGAGAGAAGGTGGGTCTCTGGTCACGTCGGCGAGAGCCGTTAGGACAAACTCAGGCAGCACGCACCGAGTTCAGGAAGCGCATACGCATCATCGCTCCGCTCACAAAGGCAACAGCCCGGATGCGACGACGCATCCCGGGCTGTTTGTTAGTTCTGCCTTCTTCGTCAGACGAACACGCGTAGTCGTATGACGTTTGGTCCTAGGCGGCGCGAACGGAATCCAGAAACTTTCCGACTTCGCGCTTCAACCGCGCGCTTTCGCCGGACAGCGATTGTGCAGCGGACAGAACCTGCGACGACGCCGAACCCGTGTTGCTCGCGCCACGCTGCACATCCAGAATGTTCGAGCTCACTTGCATCGTGCCTTGCGCGGCCTGCTGAACGTTGCGGGAGATCTCCTGCGTCGCCGCGCCCTGCTGCTCGACGGCAGACGCGATCGTCGATGCGATTTCCGACATGCGGCCGATAGTGTCACCGATCTCCTTGATGGCGCCGACCGACTCCTCGGTCGCGGCCTGGATACCGGAGATCTGGTGACTGATGTCGCCGGTTGCCTTGGCCGTCTGCTCGGCAAGCGCCTTTACTTCCGATGCAACGACCGCGAAGCCGCGACCGGCATCGCCGGCGCGCGCCGCTTCGATGGTGGCGTTGAGCGCCAGCAGATTGGTCTGACCGGCAATCGTGTTGATCAGCTCGACAACATCGCCGATCCGCGCGGCCGCCCTGGCAAGCTCAGCCACGCGATCATTGGTCTTGCGGGCCTGTGCCACCGCGGAGTTGGCGATGTTGGCCGACTCCTGAACCTGACGGCTGATCTCATTGACCGAGGACGACATCTCCTCGGTGGACGACGCCACCGCCTGCACATTGGTCGAGGCTTCATCGGAGGCTGCAGCCACCATGGCGGTGAGCTGGCGTGATTGTTCGGCGGTCGCTGTCAATCCACCTGCCGATTCCTCGAGCTGGCTCGAGGCCGACGAGACGTTTTCCACAATGCTGCCGACGGCGCCTTCGAAATCGTCCGCGAGACGGATCATGTCCTTGCGGCGCTGGATGGCTGCCTGCTGGTCCTGTGTCAGCTTGGCTTCAGCTTCGGCGCGCGCCTTTTCCTCGGCCCGTACCTTGAAGGTCTCGACTGCCCGTGCCATGTCGCCGACTTCGTCCTTGCGGGCGAGACCCGGCAGCACCACGCTGAAATCGCCGTCAGCGAGCCGCTTCATACCTGCCGTCAGGCCGGACAACGGGCCAATAATGCCGCGCGCGATCAGGAAGGCGATCGCGAGGCCCATCACAGTAGCGACGCTTGCCACGATCTGCTGCAGCATGCCCGTTGTCGAAACGCGGTTGCTGGTTGCAGCGACGGTCTGCGACTGAACCTGCTGGATGTCGGACTTGATGGTCTCGACCTTGCCGATTGCTTTCACGATGATCGGGCTGATCGACTTGTTGAAGATACCGTCTGCCGTCTGCAGGCTGGCGGCAGCCTTCTCGAACTGGGCAGCGTAGTTCTTCAGGTTGCTACGAATCGCACCGAACAACGCGCTAAGCGTCGGCGGCATCTGCATCTTCTCCATTTCGCCGATCTGCTGCTCCGCGATGCGGACGTGATCCTTGAAGGATTCGATATGTTTCTCGTCACGGCTGACGAAGAAGCGCCAATTCGCAATCTGCACCATGAGCGTGTCGGATTCGAGCTTGGTCGAACCTTGGCCATACATGGTGTTGCGCGTGCTGATCACCAGCTTGCGCAGGCTGGATGACAGCTTATCCCCGGCCTCCTGCAGCACTTCCCGGCCAGCGACCATCTGCTTGATGGCTTCGCCGAGCGCCTGGCGCCGCGCCTTCACATCGGCAACATCCTTCTCGATGGCGCGGTAGGCGGCACGGCGCTCTTCCGAGCGGCTGGCCTTGATCACCGTATCCAGGCTGGCGGTGACCCCGGCGAGGCGCTTGTCGGCATCTGCAAGCGCCGCTTCGTCCTGATCGAAGGAATAGCGCAATACGGCGCCACGGATCGCGTGTAGCTCGGACGCGATTTCCGAGGCACGAATCGTATTCGACGACTGCACGCTCAGCGTTTCGACCTGCGTTCCAACCTCCGTCATCTGCCAGACGGCAAAGCCGGAACTGGCGAGACCGAACAGGACCAGCGCGCCGAAGCCGCCATAGAGGCGACCGCGGATACGGAGATTGAGCAGCGACATCATTGGCTTCCTAGGTAGGACTTGATCTGGCTTCGGCGACGGGCGCCGTCTTTGTTGCTGCTTCTCCCATTGTGGGAGAAGCATGAATTTATGCCGCCCGGACAGAGTCCAGGAACTTGCCGACTTCGAGCTTGAGCCGCGCGCTTTCGCCGGACAGCGACTGCGCCGCGGACAGCACCTGCGTCGAGGCCGATCCGGTCTCGCTGGCGCCGCGCTGTACATCGGTGATGTTCGACGTGACCTGCATCGTGCCCTGCGCTGCCTGCTGAACGTTGCGCGAGATTTCCTGGGTTGCTGCGCCTTGCTGTTCGACCGCTGAAGCGATGGTCGAGGCGATCTCGGACATGCGGCTGATGGTGTCACCAATCTCCTTGATGGCGCCGACCGATTCTTCGGTCGCAGTCTGGATACTGCTGATCTGCTGGCTGATGTCGCCCGTCGCCTTGGCCGTCTGTTCGGCCAATGCCTTCACCTCGGATGCAACAACCGCAAAGCCGCGGCCGGCATCGCCGGCGCGCGCCGCTTCGATGGTGGCGTTAAGCGCCAGCAGGTTGGTCTGGCCGGCAATGGTGTTGATGAGCTCGACGACATCGCCGATCCGGGCCGCTGCCTTGGCGAGCTCAGTTACACGGTCGTTGGTCTTGCGCGCCTGCGCAACGGCCGAGTTGGCGATGTCAGCCGATTCCTGCACCTGCCGGCTGATCTCGTTCACCGAGGACGACATTTCCTCGGTCGACGACGCCACCGCTTGCACATTGGTCGAAGCCTCGTCCGAGGCAGCAGCGACGGCGGCCGTCAGCTCCTTGGCCTGTTCGGCCGTCGCCGTCAGCGCACCCGCAGATTCCTCGAGCTGAGATGATGCCGACGAGACATTATCGACGATGTTGCCGACGGCCCGTTCGAACGTATCGGCAAGCTCGACCATTTCGCGCTTGCGCGACGCCATCGTTAGATTCTCCTGATCGAGTCGCGCCGCAGCTTCATCGCGTGCTTTCTGTTCGGCGTTTGCTCGAATGACCGTAACTGTCTTGGCGATATCGCCGATTTCGTCGCCGCGCTTGGCACCGGGGATCACGACATCGAGATCGCCAGCCGCCATCTTGCCCATGGCGCCGTTCAGACGCGTCATCGGCCGGGCAACGCCGATGAAGGAGAACACCATGGTGCAGATCAGGACCAGCACGACCGCTAGTCCAAGTGCGAGATTGACCTGGCCGGAGCGTGCCATTTCCTCGACGGCTTGAGCCCGGGCCGCTCCAACCGCAGCCTTGGCCGACGATACCGATTGCGCGACCAGTTGAGATGCCGCCGCAGCGGTGGGCGTGATCTTGGTACGGACGATATCGGTCTTCTGATCGTTGCTGCTGATCGCTTCATCGGTGGCCGTCATGAATTTCTTCATGTCGGCACCGAGCTGGATCAAGCCGCTCTGCACCAGTTCGCTGTCCTCGAACACGCTGGCCTTGGCCAGCGCGTCGGTCAGCACCTTGGCCCGGGTGAGAATCTGGCCCTTCTGCGTCACTTCATTCATCGACGCATAGCGCCATGCGGCTGCCTGCACGGCGTTGATGGCATTGTCCGCGATCTTAAGCTGTCCATCCACTTCAGGCCAGTTCGTCGCCTCGGTGACGGCAGTGGTGAGGCGCATCTGGTCGAGATGCCGGTTCCAGTCGATTACGGCGACGTTGCGGTTGCGATAGAATTCGAGCAGTTTCTTCTGCAGGCCAACAATTTCGTCGGCAGCAGCGAGATAGGTTGACGTCAGCGATTTGATCTTCGCGAAATTGTCTTTGTATTCCTGCCGGGTCGCCAGGGCGGACGCGGCATCGATGATGCGGTCCTGCGCAGCCTTGGCCGCCTTGATCTCGGCCGCGCTCTTGTCAATCTCGGGTGTCGTGATGGCCATGCGCAGACCTTGACTGGCCACCTGCATGGCGCGCATCTGGCCGTCGGCCTCCATCGCGCTATCGGCGATCTTCTGCTGCACATCGGCCAGACGATTGACCTCCGAGATCGCGCTCTCGGTCCTCATCTGGTTTGCGACAACGCCAGCGGAGAGCAAGATGCCAACGAGACCGGCAAGCCCCAATTTGTTGCCGACGCTGTTGATCTTGATCATGCGATGCACTTTCCGGAGAAGGGCCAGGACAGGACACGCGCGCAAGCACGGCTCGCGCAGCCTCGGCTCGGGTCGTTGGAAGACGGTCAGAGAAGCATAGGGGCAGAGGCTGAGAACGTGGCGACACGGGTTGTCCGTGAGGACAAAGACCCGATCGCTCCGGTGGAGTTCAATCAGCGGACCAACAGGCCCTCGCCCTCACGGTTGAAGGATACCACTTCATTTCTGACACATTCGTTAATTGCCCCGTCACGCAGCATTCAAGAACCTGCATAAACATGAGGCACCAGCACCGCACTGTATGCGTTAGTGCGAGAGGATCTTCGACAGGAAGTGCTGCGCGCGATCACTGCGCGGATGACCGAAAAAGTCATCCTTCTGCGCGTCCTCAACGATCTCACCGGCATCCATGAAGATGACGCGGTTGGCGACCTTCTTGGCGAAGCCCATTTCGTGGGTCACCACCATCATGGTCATGCCTTCCTTGGCGAGCTCGACCATGACATCGAGCACTTCGTTAATCATTTCGGGATCGAGCGCCGAGGTCGGTTCGTCGAACAGCATGCAGATCGGGTCCATCACCAGCGCGCGTGCGATGGCGACGCGCTGCTGCTGACCGCCGGAGAGCTGGCCGGGATACTTCTGCGCATGCGCTGTCAGGCCGACGCGCTCCAGCATCTTCATCGCCTTGGCCTGCGCCGCATCTTCAGAGCGGCCGAGCACGATGGTCTGGCCGAGACACAGATTCTCGACGATCTTCAGATGCGGAAACAGTTCGAAGTGCTGGAACACCATGCCGACGCGCGAACGCAGCTTCGGCAGGTCCTTCTTCATCGTCGTGACATTCAGTCCATCGACCATGATGGTGCCCTCCTGCACGGGCTCCAGCGCATTGACAGTCTTGATCAGCGTCGACTTGCCCGAGCCCGAAGGACCACAGACGACGACAACCTCGCCCTTCTCGACCGTCGTCGTGCAGTTCTTCAGCACCTGGAACTGCGGATTGTACCACTTGCTGACTTTTTCGATGGTGATCATGGGCATGATGAGCGACCGACAGTTGGAGGCAAAGACTGAAAGCGAAGCGGTTAGCGGATGATACTGATGCGCTTCTGCAAGCGCTTCACGAAGAACGAGGCGGTGAAGCAGATCACGAAATAGACCAGCGCCGCGAACAGATACATTTCCGTGAGACGACCGTCGCGCTGTGCGACCTTGGACGCTGCGCCGAGGAAGTCCGTGATCGACAGTACGTAGACCAGTGACGTGTCCTGGAACAGCACAATTGTCTGGGTGAAGATCACCGGCAGCATGTTGCGGAACGCCTGCGGCAGCACGACGTGGCGCATCACTTCACGATAGTTGAGACCGATGGCGTAACCTGCCATCACCTGCCCCCGCGGAACCGACTGGATGCCGGCGCGCATGATCTCCGAGAAATAGGCAGCCTCGAACAGCGTGAAGGTGACGATGGTCGAGGCGTAAGCGCCGACCTGCACCGGCTGATCGGACCGGATGATCCACTGCCCGACATAGGGCATCAGGAAGTAGAACAGGAAGATCACCAGCACGAGCGGGAGCGAACGCATCAGATTGACGTAGCTCACCGCAAAGCCCGACAGCACGGCACTGGACGACAGCCGCATCATAGCAATCAAGGTGCCGAGGATGAGGCCGAAGACGGTCGCAATCGCCGTCAGAGTAAGCGTAAACACCATGCCCTGCTGAAACAGGTAGGGCAGGCTGCGCCAGATGACGTCGTAATCGAAATTGCTGAACATCGCTTATTTCCCCCCGCCGAAACCGGGGATCGCGAGGCGCTTTTCGATCATGCGCATTACGATCGTCACGACGGCACTGAGTACGAGGTAGATGGCGGCTGCGGCCGAGAAGGCCTCGAACACCTGGAACGAAAATTCCTGCATCGACCGCGCCCGTGCCGTCAGTTCGAGCACACCGATGGTCAGCGCCGGCGCCGTGTTCTTGATGGTGTTGAGAAATTCGGAGGTCAGCGGCGGGAAGATGATGCGATAGGCTAGCGGCAGCAGGATGTAGCGATAGGTCTGCCAGGTGGTGAGGCCGATTGCCGTGCCGGCCATGCGCTGGCCCTTTGGCAGCGCATTGATGCCGGCGGTGATCTGCGCGGCGACACGCGATGACATATAGAAGCCAAGCCCGAGCATCGCTGCGATGAACGGCCCGTTGCGCAGTTGCTTGATCCAGATCCCGAGATCGCCGGGCAGCAGTTCGGGAACGACGAAGAACCAGATGAAAAGCTGCACCAGCAGCGGGATGTTGCGGAATATCTCGATATAGGTGTTGCCGACGATCACGGCCCAGCGCACAGGCAGGGTCCGCATGATGCCGATCAGAGAGCCCATCACGAAAGCGATGACCCAGGCGCTGAGTGCAAGGAGGATCGTGACCTGAAGGCCGCTCATCAGCGAACCGAAATAGGTCCCCATCGCATCAGGCGTCTGGTCCCAGAATATCCCCCAATTCCAGTTATAGTTCACGCATTCACCCCCACGCGCCGTCCTACGCGAAAACCTGGCAACCGAAAAACTGGCAACCTAAGGCTAAACCCATGCAATGGCCGGGCCATTGCATGGGCAGATCGTCTTAGTTGGCCACGTAGGCATCCGGATCCGGCGAATCCGACGGGCTGGCGAACGCCTTCTTCTGTTCGGCTCCCATCGGAACGTTCAGATTGAGGCCCTTCGGCGGGATCTTTTGCATGAACCACTTGTCATAGATCTTCGCGCCTTCCGGGCTCTTGTAGAGCTCGGCGGTGGCGGCATCGACGACCTTCTTGAACGGAGCATCGTCCTTGCGCAGCATGATGCCGTACGGCTCGGCCTTCGAGAACGCGTCCTTGGAGATCACATAGGCGCTCGGATCGCGCGCACCGGCAGCAAGGCTGGCGAGCAGGATGTCATCCATCACGAAGGCTACAGCGCGGTCGGTCTCGACCATCAGGAACGCTTCGGCGTGATCCTTGGCGGGAATGACGTTGATGCCGAGATTGCGCGCAGCATTGGCTTCGGTGAGCTGCTTGATATTGGTTGTGCCGGAGGTCGAGACCACCGACTTGCCCTTCAGATCGTCGATCTTGTCGAGCTTGGCAGCCTTCTTCGAGACGAAGCGGCTGGCGGTCAGGAAGTGCGTATTGGTGAAGGCGACCTGCTTCTGGCGATCGGCATTGTTGGTGGTCGAGCCGCATTCGAGATCGACGGTGCCGTTGGCGATCAGCGGAATGCGGGTAGCCGAGGTAACCGGATTGAGCTTCACCTCGATCTTGTCGTTCTTCAGCTCTTTCTTCACCGCATCGACGATCTTGTAGCAGATGTCCATGGCGAAACCGACGGGCTTCTGGTTGTCATCCAGATAAGAAAACGGCACCGAGGAATCGCGGAAGCCGATGGTGATGGCGCCGGTGTCCTTGATCTTCTTGAGCGTGCCGGTGAGCTCCTGAGCGCCCGCCTGCGTCGTGCAGACCGCCACGGCGATCATGGTCCCCAACAGAAAAAATCGTTTCATAGTCCCTCTCCTCAACACAGTCCGATCTCACGCCAAACGACTCTCTTTCCGAGCGCCCCGGCACGACCGCCCGGGATGCTTGCACAATCGGGGCCAAAACGGAATTGCCCGATCGGAGGACAACGGTTTGTTCTGAACTCCCGTTCCCCCTACAACCCGGTCATGAGCAACGCCCTGCATGCGCTTTGTGACACAGGTGCCGCCCGCGCCGCGGAAAAGATCGATGATATCAGCCATCCCGGGCTGGTGATCACCACCACGATCCTGGCCTCCAGCCTGGCCTTTATCGACGGGTCGGTGGTGAATGTCGGACTTCCTGCCATTGCCGCGAGTTTTCAGGCCGATGCCGCCGACCTGCAATGGGTGATCAATGCCTATCTGTTGCCGCTCAGTGCACTTCTTTTGCTCGGCGGTGCAGCAGGCGACCGCTTCGGCCGCCGCAAACTCCTGATCTGGGGCGTTGGCCTGTTTGCGCTTGCCTCGCTGGCCTGCGCTGTGGCGCCCAGCCTGCGTCTGCTGCTGGCTGCACGATTTCTGCAGGGTGTCAGCGCAGCAATGCTGATGCCGAACAGTCTGGCAATCCTCGGCCAGACGTTTTCCGGTGAAGCCAAGGGGCGCGCCATCGGCATCTGGGCTGCCAGCGGCGCTGCTGCAGGTGCACTCGGCCCGGTGCTCGGGGGATGGCTGATCGACATCGGCAGCTGGCATCTCATCTTTCTCATCAATGTGCCGATCGCGCTGGCTGCGATGGCTCTTGCCTGGCTTGGCATCCCCCGCGACCGACAGGACGGCGACGAACCGCTCGATAGTCTCGGCGCCATCCTCGCAACTGCGGGACTTGGCCTGACCACCTGGAGTCTGACCGAAGCTACGTCACATGGTTGGGCGGGTTTCACGCCTGGCATGCTCGTGGCAGGCCTCCTGCTCTTGCTTGTGTTCGTATGGGTCGAAGGCCGTAAGGGCGAACGCGCGATGATGCCGCTCGCATTATTCGGGTCGGCGAGCTTCGTCGGCCTGACGCTACTGACGTTCCTGCTGTATGGCGCACTCGGCGGGCTGTTCGTCCTGCTGCCCTTTCTCCTGATCGAGGCCGCCGGCTATACGGCAACGCAAGCCGGTGCCGCGCTGCTGCCTTTGCCGCTTGTCATCTCTTTGACATCGCCGCTCGCTGGTTCGCTCGCGGCCAGAACCGGCCCACGGGCCTTGTTGACGCTTGGGCCCGTCATCGTCGCGTTGGGTTTTCTGCTCGCGCTTCGGATCGGCCCTGACACCAGCTACTGGACCACCGTCCTTCCCGCCATGATCGTCATCGCCATTGGCATGGCCGGCGCCGTCGCGCCTCTGACCACGGCCGTACTGATGTCAGTCGACGCGCGTCATACGGGGTCTGCCTCCGGTCTCAACAGCGCGGTCGCACGCACCGGCGGGCTTGTCATCACCGCGCTGATCGGATCGGTCATGGCGGCCAAGGGACCGGCGCTGATCGACGCATTTGCCGCAGCAACAGTCGCGGGTGCCGTCCTTTGCGTCGCAGCCGCGCTCAGCGCGTTCCTGCTGATAGCGGCGCAGCCGTGAAGGTCCCGCGTTGCCTGCGGGCGGCCACCGCCTCACCGAAGGCCTGAAAGAGCGTGCGGTTGATCGGATTGATCTGCGGGTCATATTCGGCGTGCCATTGCACACCAAGCGCGAAGCTCGGCGCATCGGCGATGCGAATGGCCTCGATGGTTCCGTCCTCGGCAATGCCCTCGATCACCACACGTTCGCCTGGGATGTCGATGCCCTGGCCATGCAGGGAATTGACCGTGATGGTATCGCGCCCCAGTAGGCTGGCGAATGTGCCGTTGCTGGTCAGATGCACGTCATGGCGATCGGCGAATACGACGGCAGGATCGGGATGGATCTCGCCATTCTCAAGCCGCGGCATGCGATGATTGATACGGCCGGGAATCTCACGGATCTCGGGGTGCAGCGAACCGCCGAACGCTACGTTCATCTCTTGCAACCCGCGACAGATTCCGAAGATCGGAACGCCGCGCGCCACGCAAGCTTCGATCATTGAGAGAGCGACCGCATCGCGGCCATTGTCGTAGGGCTCGTGACGGACATGGGCTTCCATACCGAACCGGGTCGGATGGACATTGGCACGGGCGCCAGTGAGCAGAATGCCGTCGACCAGATCGAGCACCTGGCCGATATCGGTGATGTCAGGAGTGCCGGCAAACATCATCGGCAGGGCATTGGCCACTTCCGCGACCGCACGAAGGTTGTTTTCTCCAACCGCCTGGACGGAGAACCTGTTCTCAATGCGATACGCGTTGCCGATCACGCCGATTACCGGCCGGGTCTTCGTTGGCATCAGCTTCCGGTCGAAAAGTCCTGGACCATTGAGCTATAGCCGAGTCACGGCGCGAAAACGACTGATTCCGAAACAAAACTGTCATTAAGCGGTGCATTCGGGAAAGAAACGTCTCCGGATGCCTGAAAAGGCACCCATCTGGCACCGTTCGGAGGATTTAGCTGACGGTTTTGGATGGTGGGCGCGACAGGGATCGAACCTGTGACCCCTTCCATGTCAAGGAAGTGCTCTCCCGCTGAGCTACGCGCCCTAAGAACCGGTCGTTACGGGTGTGGGGTCTATAACGGGTCAAACCCGGACAAGCAAGGATGCCGAACAGCCAATCCTTGCCTCATTCGCAGGAAAATCCAAGAAACTCGGCAAGAAAGCCGGCTGCCCTCAGGCCGCCAGCATCTTGTTCACTTCGCTGACTAATTCGCGCAGGTGGACCGGCTTGGCCAGCACCTTGGCGTTTTTCGGCGCTTCCGAGTCGGAATTGAGCGCTACAGCAGCAAAGCCGGTGATGAACATGATCTTGATGTCGGGGTCGAGTTCGCTGGCGCGGCGCGCCAGTTCGATCCCGTCCATCTCCGGCATCACGATGTCCGTTAGAAGCATTTCAAAGGGTTCCTCGCGGAGTCTCTGATAGGCTGACATCCCGTTGTCGTGGTGCGACACCTGAAAACCGGCGTTTTCCAACGCCTTCACCAGGAAGCGGCGCATGTCGTTGTCGTCTTCTGCGAGAAGGATTTTGTGCATGGCGATTGGACGTCGAACCTGAATGAGAGGACCTGTTCGCCCACTAAGCCCGAGGTCTGGTAAATTTCGGGTGAAGGTGATCAGTGCAGGCTGTGCATAAGCGTCCCAGGATGGTGCGCCAGAACGCCTTGAAACACAACAAATGAGCGCGTTTCTCGCGATCGTCACGCCTGCGGAAGGTTTTTAACTTGGCAGACTTGTTTCGGTTATCGACAATGCCGCCTCACAAAGCGCCGGTTTTCTGCCAGACTGGGCAAACCGAAGAAGGCGGCTGCAGGGACGATGCGCGACGATGACCCAGTTTGACGGTGAGCTGTCGCCTCCCTTTGAGATCGTCGAGCCGGCCAACTGGCGCGCCCCGATCATTTTCAATTCCCCGCATTCAGGCTCGGTCTATCCAGCGGAATTCCTCAGTGCGTCCCGTATCGACGTAGCGGCGCTGCGCCGCTCGGAAGATTCGTTCATGGACGAATTGATCGCAGGATTGAGCGATCGCGGCTTCCCGGTGGTCCGGGTGCACTTCCCGCGCTCCTATGTGGACGTCAACCGCGAGCCCTATGAGCTCGATCCGCGGATGTTCAACGGTCGTCTGCCCAGTTTCGCCAATACCCGCTCGATGCGCGTCGCCGGCGGCCTCGGCACGATTCCCCGGGTGGTCGGTGACGGCCAGGAGATCTACCGCGAGCGGCTCGACGTTGATGACGCCCTCACCCGGATCGAGGCGCTGTACAAGCCCTACCACCGCGCCCTGCGCCGCCTGATCAACAAGGCGCACCAGACATTCGGTACGGTGATCCTGGTGGATTGCCACTCGATGCCCTCGATCGGAATCTCCCGTGAGGAGCCGCGCCGCCCTGACGTGGTTGTCGGTGACCGCTATGGCACCAGCTGCGCTACTCTCCTGGCCGAGGTGGTCGAAGGCACATTCGGCGGCCTCGGCTATTCCCTGGGCCGTAACAAGCCCTATGCCGGCGGCTTCATTACCGAGCATTACGGCAACCCGGCCAGCGGGCTGCACGCCATCCAGATCGAGCTGAATCGGGCGATCTATATGGATGAACGCCGCCGTGAGAGGACAGCGCGCTTCGACCAGATTGCGGCTGATTTTACCGTTCTGGCCGATGCGCTGGCGAAAATCCCGTTGGACAGCCTCGGCCCGTTCCAGGCCGCCGCCGAATAGGCCGGTTCTAAACGCCCCACCCAGGTCCAAACCGTCAACTCAACCGTATGTGGTATTTGGAACCGTATCCGAGAGATCACGAGTTCTTATTTCATGCGGCAAATTGGCCATACTCGCGGGGATTTGGAGATGGGGCAGGATTCTACCGTCACGATTCACACAACTTTAGGTTCTTCCCACCAGCGTGGTTCCGCGGATTGGAACCGCACAACAATGGGCAGGAGAGAACGTGAAGAACATGATCAAGAAATTCTGGTCGGACGAATCGGGAGCAACCGCGATCGAATACGGACTGATTGCTGCAGGCATCTCGCTGGCCATCATTGCCGTCGTCAACGGACTCGGCACAAACCTCAATGGCAAGTTCGCCGACATCAATTCGTCGCTGAAGTAACCTCTGCGACGTGGACACCGGCTTGAGGTTCTCAGCCGAATAGGTCTTGCCTGATGACTGACGTCGCAATGGACCCGAGGCTGTCGGGGGGTGCGGACGACGAACAGGTCAGGCGACGCAAAGACAATCGCCGGTAGCCACGTCGGCACGCTTGATGCAAAACTCCTCCGACAAGACAAGAAAAAAGGGCCGCTTGCGATAGCAAGCGGCCCAAGTCTAGGGAGGAAACGCCCAAGGAGGGCAGCGATAGCGCAAGGCGCTACCGCACCGCAACAATATGCAGCCGCGGCGCACCAAGTGCAAGGCTTTTCGGGCAAATTTCCATGCAAATTTCGCATGGTGATCGCACCGTTCAGGCATGGGCGTCATAATTTTCGCTAGAAAAATCAAATAATTATAAAAACGACAGTAGCTTTGACCTATTTAAGAAATGATCATAAATTCATTTCATTGGTCAATTTCTGATATCGGGCATCAAAAATCTTAGGGAAATCGCAACCCGATTCAGCGCTGTGATTTAGTGGAATCGCACAGGGGTTTCGATCGCCGCAGATGCGAGTCGTTGCTCTGCCCTGTATAGGAAGCGACACGTCCCCATCCAGCAGCCGTAACAAAGGACCTCCCTGTGACGGTCATCGACTTCAACGCCTTCATTGGTCGTCTTGCGACCTCGTCGGGCGAGACCATCCTGCCGTTCTTTCGCACCTCGCTGAGCGTCGATAACAAGAACAGCGCCGATTTCGACCCGGTCACGGAAGCCGACCGCGCCGCCGAGGCGGTGATGCGCCGGCTCATCAAGGCCAACTTCCCCCAGCATGGCATCGTCGGCGAGGAATTCGGCACCGAACGCGAAGACGCCGAATATGTCTGGGTGCTCGACCCGATCGACGGCACCAAATCCTTTATCTCGGGCTTTCCAATCTGGGGCACGCTGATAGCGCTGCTGCACAAAGGCAGCCCGGTCTATGGCATGATGCATCAGCCCTATATCGGTGAGCGCTTCAGCGGCGATAATGGGTCGGCGCGCTACCAGGGCGCCAACAACACCACCCGCAAGCTTGCCGTGCGCCGCTGCGCATCGTTGAAAGATGCCACGCTGTTCACCACCAGCCCGCGGCTGATGGGCGATGCCGATCGCGCGAAATTTCAGGACGTCGAAAAAACCGTGCGGCTGACGCGCTACGGCGGCGATTGCTATTCCTATTGCATGCTGGCCGCCGGTCATCTCGACCTCGTCATCGAAACCGAACTGAAGGCCTACGATATCGCAGCCCTGATCCCGATCATCACCGGCGCTGGCGGCGTCGTGACCACATGGGAGGGCAAACCCGCGCAGAACGGTGGCCGCATCGTCGCCGCCGGCGATCCGCGCGTGCATGAGGCGGCGCTGAAAATCCTCAACGCCTGATCGGATCCTGCTACGCCCGCGCAGCCGTGCGCAGATGCTCGATCATCTGCTGCGCGGGCCGCGACAGCGTCTTCAGGTTGCGAAAGCAGATCGCCAGTTTGCGATTTGCCCAGGGATCGCGAATCCGGATCAGAGCCAGCGCGGTAGACCGTGCGCAGCGCCGTGCTGCGACCTCCGGCACGATCGCAATGCCGACGCCGGCTGCCGCCATCTGGCACATCGCATCGAAGTCGCGCATCTGCGCCCGGTACCGAAGCCGTGCTCCGAGTTGCGCCGCATATTTGCCGATGTGATTCTGCAGCGCCGTCGCGTTGGTGAGGCCGATGAAGTCGCGATCAATGATCTCGTGGAAATCGATGTGACGGCGGCCGGCCAGATCGCTGCGCGGCGCCGTCACCAGCATCAGTCGATCTTCGTTGAAGGTGAAGCGTTCCAGGCTGTCCGGCAGCGTGTGCTCGGCCGCGAAGCCGAAATCGGCGATGCCGGCGGCAATCGCTTGCGCGATATCGGCGCTTTCGCGCTCCTCAACCTCGAGGCTGACATTGGGATGCTCGCGCAGAAACGCCGCCAGCGCCTTCGGCAGATGTTCTGAGAGCCCGACCGTATTGGCGAGCATCGATACGCTGGCCTTCATGCCATTGGCATAGGCGGCCATGTCGCCGCGCATGGTCTCGACATTCTGCATGATGATGCGGGCATGGCCGAGCAGGCTTTCGCCGGCTGACGTCAGCGAGACACCGCGCCGCCCGCGTTTCAGCAGTGGCACACCGACTGTCGCTTCCAGCCCCTTGATCCGGGCGCTTGCCGAGGCCAGCGCCAGATTGGCGGCATTAGCGCCGCCGGTGATGCTGCGCGCCTCGGCGACTGCCACGAACAGCCTGAGATCGACAAGATCGGCATGCATGGCTCTCTCCGCATCAGCCTTCGTCCAAAACGAAGGCATTCTCCGTAACCTCCAGATTGTGCCGTCCGGGATGATCGGTCAATGTGTCGCACCATGATCGATTCCATGCTCATTCTGATTGCCGCTGTCTTCGCGCTCGCGGGCTTCGTCAAAGGCGTCATCGGCCTCGGCCTGCCGACCGTCTCGATAGGCCTGCTCGCGGTGACCATGAGCCCGGTGCAGGCGCTGACCATCGTCATCGTGCCTGCCATCGTCACCAATATCTGGCAGACCTTTGCCGGCCCCTATCTGCGCGACATCATCCGCAGGCTGTGGCCACTGCTGATCGGCACTGCGGTGGCCATCTGGCTCTGCGGCGGGCTGATGACCGGGCCTTATGCAAAATATGGCTCGATCGTGCTCGGTATCCTGCTGGTGATTTATGCCGTCGTCACGCTGGTGAAGTTCCAGTTCAGGACAGCGCCTCAGAACGAGAAATGGGTCGGCGGCGTCGCCGGCCTGTTGACGGGCGTGGTGGCCGCAGCCACCGGCGTGCAGGTCATTCCGTCGATGCCGTTCATGCAGTCCATCGGCATGGAGAAGAACGAGCTGGTGCAGGCGCTCGGCCTGTACTTCACCGTCGCGACGTTTGCACAGGCCTTCAACCTGACCAGCGCCGGTCTCCTCAATGCGGCAACGGCGGTGCCGGGCGTGATCGCGATGATCACCGCCTTTGCCGGCATGTTCCTCGGTCAGGCAGTACGCGAGCGCATGGAGCCCGAGCAGTTTCGCCGCTGGTTTCTGGTCGCGATGCTGCTGCTTGGCATCTATCTCTCCATCACCGCGACCTTGGCGGTGATGAAGTAGCCGTAGAGCCCTTTGTTTTGACGCGTTTTCCGGACGCGAACCGGCATCCACTTCGCTTGAAACCGCTTAACGTGTTTCGAGCATTGCCACGCGAATGCCGAGATAGATGAAGACGCCACCGAGCGCGCGGTTGACCCAGACCATCGCCTGACCGGATTGCCGGACGCGGCTGGCGGCCTTGGCTGCGACAATGGCCGTGCCGAGCCCCCAGATCGTGCCTGTGCTGATGAAGATCAGCCCGAGTACGATGAAGGCCAATGCTTTGCTGGGCGCATCCACGTCGACGAATTGCGGCAGGAAGGCGAGAAAGAACAGCGCAACCTTCGGGTTGAGCGCGTTCGTGAAGGCGCCCTGCCAGAATACTTGCCGGAGCGACAGCAGCGGCTTTTCCGCGGCGTCGTTCGTCGTAGCTGTCGATGCGCGCGAGCGCAGCATCTGCACGCCGGTGTAAAGCAGATAGGCCGCGCCGATCCATTTCACTGCGGTGAAGGCATAGGATGAGGCCGCCAGCAGCGCCGACAATCCGACCGCCGCAGCGAACACATGGACCAGGCATCCCGCACTGATCCCCAGCGCCGCCGCGACCCCGCCGCGCCAGCCCATCTGCACGCTGCGGCCGACAATATAGGCGGTGTCGGGTCCCGGCGTGATGTTGAGCAGGATGCCGGAGAGGATAAAGAGCCAGAGGCCGTGAATACCAAGCATAGGATGTGTCCGTTACTTGAACAGCGGTGTGCCCGGCACGAAGGCATCGAAGGCCGCCCAGAATTGCTGGCGATAGCGGTCCTGCTCCTGCAGGATTTCGTGGCGCGAGCCGGCGATCACCAGATGCGAACCGGCGCGCAGGTGATAGGCGAATTCCTCGATGGCCGGCGTCGACACCACCTGGTCGTTGCTGGCGGCCAGCATCAGGATCGGCTGACGGATCTTCACGGGATAGTTGGCCTCGCGAAAGCCGTGCATTCCGCGGATCGCGGTATCGGCCCAGGCCACCGTCGGCGAACCGATGCCCAGCGTCGGATCTTCTTCGAGGATCGCTGCGTTGCGGGCATAGCGCACGGGATCGCTGGTCAGCTTGTTGTTGGGGAATGACGAGGTCCCGACCAGTTCGCCATTGCCGCCGGGAATGTAGTTGCCGCCCTGCCCGGTCCAGCGCATGACGCGCAACAACAACCGCGCCGGCAGCGAGGTCGAGCGGCCCGGCAGATCGATCATCGGCGCCGACAGCACCATGCGATCGAACCAGCGCTTGCCGGAATGCGCCACACGCAGCATCACAGCGCCCCCCATCGAATGCGCCAGCGCGAAATAGGGCGGCGGACAATCCGGCATCACCACCTGCTGCACGAAAGTTTCGACGTCGATCTCGAAATCGGAGAAGTTGCGCACGTATCCCTTGCGGCCATCGCGCAACTGCCGCGACGAATGGCCCTGCCCGCGCCAGTCGATCATCGCCACGCCAAAGCCGCGGTCACGCAGGTCGCGCACGGTCTCGAAATACTTCTCGATATATTCGCCGCGCCCGGCGAAGACGCAGACCGTGCCTTTGCGCCCGCCCGTCGGCGCCCAGCGCGCAAAACGCAGTTCGACCCCGTCCGGGGTCTTGATGGTGCCGGACACGGCGCCCTCGGGAACGGGATTGGCGGGAATCGAGACGAGCGTCATGGCAGGGGACCGGCTAGGCGAAAAACGCGGGATTTCAAGGGCAGGAGACAGGTCGGCGCGAATCTTTCGGCCCCCCTTGCGAGCCGCCAGCCCCCTCCCATATCAGCTTCATGCAGGCCTCTCTAGGCTGCATGACACGAAAGCCCGGCCCTGTGGCGGGCGGGTTATTGCAACAGTCGCTCAATGGAGGACTATCCTATGCGTAGCTATGATCTCACCCCGTTTTATCGTTCCACCGTCGGCTTTGACCGCCTGTTCAACCTGCTCGATCAGGCCACAGGCGATGCAGCGCCGGGCTATCCGCCCTATAATATCGAGCGCACCGGCGAGAACGAATATCGTATCAGCGTTGCCGTTTCCGGCTTTGCGCAGAACGAGCTCTCCATCGTCGCGAAGGAAAACACGCTGACGATCAAGGGCGAGAAGGCTGCCAACGAGAATGGCAGCAAGTCCGAAGTACTCTATCGCGGCATCGCCGCCCGTGCCTTCGAACGCGCCTTCCAGCTTGCCGATTTCGTCCAGGTGAAGAACGCCTCGCTTGAGAACGGCCTGCTTCATGTGGACCTCGTCCGCGAGATTCCGGAAGCCAAGAAACCGCGCAGCATTCCGATTTCCACCGGCACCGTAAGCGCACCGCAGGTGGTCGACGGCTCGGCCGAGAAAGTCGCCGCGTAACCGCGACTTTGTAGTGTGAAATAAGTGTAGCTGTAGAACGAAACGCCCCGGAGCCATCCGGGGCGTTTTTCTTGATCCCCCAAGCAAAGTGCTGGAGGGAGAGATACCGTCAGCGGCTCTCCCGGACTATTCCAACCCCTGCGCAGGCGGCGGCGTTTCTGCAGCGGGCGGCGTCGAAGGCTTTGCTTCTGTTGCCGGCGGAGCGACCGTCGGTGCGGCAGCATCCTTCTTCTCGGGCGCCGCCGGTGTTGTTGGAGCAGTCCCCGTCGTCTCCGGCGCCTTCGTCTCGGCGGGCTTCTGTTCAGTTACGGCCGATTGCTGCACCGGCGCTGCGGCCGGCGGCGTTTCAGGTGGCGTGACTGCGACCGGCTTGGTCTCGGCCGGAGCGACAGGCTTGGCCGGTGCCGCAACCGCGCGCACCGGCGGCCGCTTCGGCAACGGCACTGTCGTTGCGCGGCTCGCGACTTTCGGTGCGGGTGTTGCCGTCCCGGCTGTAAACGGCGGACGGCGATATTGCGGCAGGGTCGGCACGGCGCCTTGCGGGCCGTAGCGCGCGTCGATTTCCTCGCCCATCCGGTCGCCCATGCGATAGGCCGGAATGAAGCGCAGGATCCGTCCGGTGCGCGCATCAATCACCAGCCGGCCGTCCTCGCCGTCGAGATCAATCGCCGAAACCGTGTAGACGAGACCGCGCTGCTGCGGCATGCCGAGGGCGGAGAAGCCGGCCTCGCGCAGAATCGAATAGACCTCCCGCAGCGGCAGCACCGCCAGATCATAGCTGCGGCGCAAGACGCCATAGGGGCGCGGCTCAGCATATTCCGCCGGCGGCATGGCCGCATAGGGACCGCCGACATCGGATACCCGCGCCACAGCGGCAACATCGCCGCGCATCGGCGGCAGCGCCTGCGCCTGTGCAGCGCCACTCGCCAGCAACAGACCGGCCGAGGCCAGACATCCCACAAGTACCTTCATTGCATGCTCCTTCGACGCCCCCGCGCCCGGAGTGTGTTCAGTTCCCTGAACCTCACGCTTCGCTCGCCTGGCCAGCACCGCCGCCACAGGCGTTAACGAGCTGCGCAACCTCATCGCTGAATCCGGCAGTCCTTGGGCCGGGCTTGGGCCGGATCACGGCACCACCCGCCTGAATGTGTCTTCGAGGCATGGACAATTTGGCATGCGTTGCTGCTATGCGATGGCGGACTCAAGCGCGCTTGTGTGCTAGATAAAAATTTGGCAAAGTCCTGGTTAGGACAGCATCACTGTCGCAATTTTTGGTGGCAAATCCGGCACAGGGTTTGCAACATAAGCAGGCGTAGCGACTAAAAAACACGCCTGCTGAGACGAAATGCCTTTAAGGCGAGATATGGGGTGGCCGCCGGGGACGATGGGCACCACCAGTCTGAATTCTGAAAACGAGGCTCGCAAGGCGCGCGAGCGGTAGCCCGAACGGGTTCCGCGAGCGTCAAAGGTGCGCCGACAAGGGTGGCAGAACCCCGACGGGGGGTTGAGAGGACGAAGATGAGCGGATCAGAGCACGAGCGCCAATTGATCGAAACCGGCACGCATTCGGCGGCCCCGGCTATCAAATCGGCTCACGTGAAAGACACCGCCATCAAACCGGAACTCCATACCTACCGTCCGCCGGCGTTGGGCCTCTACGACCCGTCGCAGGAAAAGGACGCCTGTGGCGTCGGCTTCATTGCCAACATCAAGGGCCGCAAGTCGCATCAGATCGTGTCTGACGCGATCAACATCCTCTGCAACCTCGAGCACCGCGGCGCCACCGGCGCAGATCCGCGCTTTGGCGACGGCGCCGGTATTCTGGTGCAGATCCCGCACAAGTTCTTCGTTCGCAAGACGGCGGAACTCGGCTTCAGCCTGCCGGAGCCTGGCAAATACGCCATCGGCGCGCTGTTCATGCCGCGCGACACCGCCTGGCGTCAGGTCATCAAGGGCATCATCGCCGACCAGATCAAGGCGGAAGGCTTGGTTCTGCTCGGCTGGCGCAGCGTGCCGACCGACAACACCTCGCTCGGCGAAAGCGTGAAGCCGACCGAGCCTGCCAACATGCAGGTCTTCATCGGCATCGGCAAAGCGAAGATCGCCAACGAGGATGAATTCGAGCGCCGCCTCTACATTCTCCGCAAGTCGATCTCGCAGGCGATCTATCAGCGCCGCGAGCGCGGCCTTGCCGGGTACTATCCGTGCTCGATGTCGTGCCGCACGATCATCTACAAGGGCATGTTCCTCGCCGACCAACTCGGCAGCTACTATGCCGACCTGCACGAGGACGATTTTGAGTCCGCGCTGGCGCTGGTGCACCAGCGCTTCTCGACCAACACCTTCCCGACCTGGTCGCTGGCGCATCCCTACCGCATGGTCGCGCATAACGGCGAAATCAACACGCTGCGCGGCAACGTTAACTGGATGGCGGCGCGTCAGGCGTCCATCGAGTCCGAACTCTATGGCAAGGACATCAGCCGTCTGTGGCCGATCTCCTATGAAGGCCAGTCGGACACCGCCTGCTTCGACAACGCGCTCGAATTCCTGGTGCAGGGTGGCTACTCGCTGCCCCACGCCGTGATGATGATGATTCCGGAAGCCTGGGCCGGCAATCCCCTGATGGATGAGCAGCGCCGCGCGTTCTACGAATATCACGCCGCGATGATGGAACCGTGGGACGGCCCTGCCGCCCTCGCTTTCACCGATGGTCGCCAGATCGGCGCGACGCTCGACCGTAACGGTCTGCGCCCCGCACGCTATCTCGTCACCAAGGACGACCGCATCGTCATGGCGTCCGAGATGGGCGTGTTGGCGATTCCGGAAGAAGACATCGTTACCAAGTGGCGCCTGCAGCCCGGCAAGATGTTGCTGGTCGACCTCGAACAGGGCCGTCTCATCCCTGACGACGAGATCAAGGCATCGCTGGCCGCAAGCCATCCCTATAGCGAGTGGCTCGAACACACCCAGATCGTTCTGGAAGAACTTCCGGACGCGCCGGCCAAGGGCCAGCGCTCCAACCTGCCGCTACTCGATCGTCAGCAGGCCTTCGGCTACACCCAGGAAGACGTCACCATCCTGCTGACGCCGATGGCGTCGCAGGGCGAGGAAGCGTCGGGCTCCATGGGCACCGATACGCCGATCTCGGCGCTGTCGAGTAAGCCGAAGCCGCTGTTCACCTATTTCAAGCAGAACTTCGCGCAGGTCACCAACCCGCCGATCGATCCGATCCGTGAAGAGCTCGTGATGAGCCTCGTCTCGATCATCGGGCCGCGGCCGAACCTGTTCGACCTGCAGGGCGTCGCCACTACCAAGCGCCTCGAAGTACGTCAGCCGATCCTGACCGACCAGGATCTCGAAAAGATCCGCTCGATCACCGACGTCGCCGAGTCGCACTTCGTCTCGCGCACCCTCGACACCACCTTCCATGCCGGTTTCGGCGCGGCGGGCATGGAGCAGGTGCTCGACGAACTCTGCGCCCGGGCCGAAGCCGCGGTGCGTGAAGGCGTCAACATCATCATCCTGTCCGACCGCATGGCCGGCTCGGATCGCATTCCGATTCCGTCGCTGCTCGCCTGCGCCTCGGTGCATCACCACCTGATCCGCACGGGTCTGCGGACCTCGGTCGGCCTGGTCGTTGAATCCGGCGAACCGCGCGAAGTGCATCACTTCGCCTGCCTCGCCGGCTATGGCGCCGAAGCGATCAACCCGTATCTGGCGTTCGAATCCATCATCGCGATGAAGGACAAGCTGCCGGTGCAGCTCGACGACTATGAGATCGTCAAGCGCTTCATCAAGTCGATCGGCAAGGGCCTGCTCAAGGTCATGTCGAAGATGGGCATCTCGACCTACCAGTCCTATTGCGGCGCGCAGATTTTCGATGCTGTCGGCCTGCGTCAGGAATTTGTCACCAAGTACTTCACGGGCACCCACACCAAGATCGAAGGCGTCGGCCTTGCCGAAATCGCCGAGGAAACCGTGCGTCGCCACAACGAGGCGTTCGGCGAGATCCAGATCTACAAGACGGCCCTCGATGTCGGCGGCGAATACGCCTATCGCAGCCGCGGTGAAGACCATGCGTGGAACGCCGAGTCGGTATCGCTGCTGCAGCATGCCGTCCGCGGCAATTCTCAGGATCGCTACCGCGCCTTCGCGAAGATTCTCAACGAGCAGTCCGAGCGTTTGCTGACGCTGCGCGGACTGTTCAAGATCAAGAGCGCCGAAGACGAGAAGCGTAAGCCGGTGCCGCTCGCGGAGGTCGAATCCGCAGCCGAGATCGTCAAGCGTTTCGCCACCGGCGCCATGTCCTACGGCTCGATCTCGCGCGAGGCGCATACGACGCTGGCCATCGCCATGAACCGGATCGGCGGCAAGTCGAACACCGGTGAAGGCGGCGAGGAGTCAGATCGCTACAAGCCAATGCCGAATGGCGACTCGATGCGCTCGGCCATCAAGCAGGTCGCGTCAGGACGTTTCGGCGTCACCACGGAATATCTCGTCAATTCCGACATGATGCAGATCAAGATGGCGCAGGGTGCAAAGCCCGGCGAAGGCGGCCAGTTGCCAGGCCACAAGGTCGACGCGACGATCGCCGCCGTGCGCCACTCGACCCCGGGCGTCGGTCTCATTTCGCCGCCGCCGCATCACGACATCTATTCGATCGAAGACATCGCGCAGCTCATCTACGACCTGAAGAACGTCAATCCGACGGGCCAGGTCTCAGTGAAGCTGGTGTCGGAAATCGGCGTCGGCACGGTTGCCGCGGGCGTCGCCAAGGCGCGTGCAGATCATGTGACCATTGCCGGCTTCGAAGGCGGCACCGGCGCGTCGCCGCTGACCTCGATCAAGCATGCGGGTTCGCCGTGGGAAATCGGCCTTGCCGAAACCCATCAGACCCTCGTGCGTGAACGCCTGCGCTCGCGCATCGTCGTCCAGGTCGATGGCGGCTTCCGCACCGGCCGTGACGTCGTCATCGGCGCACTGCTCGGCGCCGACGAATTCGGCTTCGCCACCGCGCCCTTGATCGCCGCGGGCTGCATCATGATGCGCAAGTGTCATCTCAACACCTGCCCGGTCGGCGTTGCGACGCAGGACCCGGTGCTGCGCAAGCGCTTCACCGGCCAGCCCGAGCATGTGATCAACTACTTCTTCTTCGTCGCCGAGGAAGTCCGCGAGATCATGGCCCAGCTCGGCTACCGTACCTTCGACGAGATGGTCGGCCAGGTGCAGATGCTTGACCAAACCGCGCTCGTCTCGCACTGGAAGGCCAAGGGCCTCGACTTCTCCAAGCTGTTCGTGCGCCAGCCCGAACTGCCCGGCCAGAAGATCTATCACACCGAGGATCAGGACCATCATCTCGAAGCCGTGCTCGATCGCGATCTGATCAGGCAGGCCCAGCCCGCGCTCGACCGCGGCGCGCCGGTGAAGTTCGAGTCGAAGATCAACAGCACCAACCGTTCGGCCGGCGCCATGCTGGCCGGCGCGGTCGCCAAGATCTACGGCCATGCCGGATTGCCCGAGGACACCATCAAGGTGTCGTTGAAGGGCACTGCCGGTCAGGCCTTCGGCGCCTGGCTGTGCAAGGGCATCACCTTCGATCTCGAAGGCGAAGGCAACGACTATGTCGGCAAGGGCCTCTCGGGCGGCAAGATCATCGTCCGTCCGCCGGCTCACTCCGCAATTGTGCCGGAGGAGTCCATCATCGTCGGCAACACCGTGATGTATGGCGCCATCGAAGGCGAGTGCTACTTCCGCGGCGTCGCCGGCGAGCGTTTCGCCGTGCGTAACTCCGGTGCTGTGGCTGTCGTCGAAGGTGCCGGCGACCACTGCTGCGAATACATGACCGGCGGCATTGTCGTGGTGCTGGGCAAGACCGGCCGTAACTTCGCGGCCGGCATGTCCGGCGGCATCGCCTATGTGCTCGACGAGACCGGTGATTTCGACAAGCTCTGCAACATGGCGATGGTCGAGCTCGAACCCGTCCTCTCCGAGGAGATGGTGGCCGAGAACACCTATCACCACACAGGCGATCTCGAAGCCCATGGCAAGGTCGACGTGTTCGCGGACCTGCTCGATAGCGACGTCGAGCGCCTGCACGTGCTGATCTCGCGCCACGCCAAATATGCCGGCTCGGCCAAGGCCGCGATGATCCTCGCGGACTGGAAAACCTGGCTGCCGAAATTCCGCAAGGTCATGCCGGTCGAGTACCGCCGTGCGCTGCGCGAAATGAAAGCGAAAAGCGCCGAGGCCGAACCGGCGATCGCGATCGGCGCGTAGGATACGGACTGAGCCGCCGCCCCGAGGGGCGGCGGAACTGAGATCGAAACAAGCAAATCATCCTTCGAGGCGCGCCAATGCGTAACGCTCGGGATGACGATGGGACAGACTGCAGAGGCGTCAGTTGTAATGGGCAAGATCACGGGTTTTCTGGAAATCGATCGTCACGACCGCAAGTATGCGCCGGTTGCCGAGCGCCTGAAGGGCTATAACGAGTTCGTCATTCCGCTGAGCGAGAAAGACCTCCGCGATCAGGCCTCGCGCTGCATGAATTGCGGCATTCCCTATTGCCACGGCACCGGTTCGGTTCAGCCCGGCACACCCGGCTGCCCGGTCAACAACCAGATCCCGGACTGGAACGACCTCGTCTATACCGGCAACTGGGAAGAAGCCTCGCGCAACCTGCACTCCACCAACAACTTCCCGGAATTCACCGGCCGCATCTGCCCGGCGCCGTGCGAAGCCTCCTGCACGCTGAACATCGATAACAATCCGGTCACCATCAAGACCATCGAATGCGCCATCGTCGACAAGGCATGGGACAATGGCTGGCTGAAGCCGCAGGTCTCCGCCGTGAAAACTGGCCGCAAGGTCGCCGTGATCGGCGCCGGCCCGGCCGGCATGGCCTGCGCGCAGCAGCTCGCGCGCGCCGGACACGACGTTCATGTCTATGAGAAGTTCGCCAAGGCCGGCGGGTTGATGCGTTACGGCATTCCCGACTTCAAGATGGAGAAGCACGTCATCGATCGGCGCGTCGCGCAGATGGAGGGCGAAGGCGTCACCTTCCACTACGGCAAGGCTGTCGGCGGCACCTCGCCCGGCGCGATCGATCCCGCCGAACTGCTCAAGGAATATGAAGCCATCGCGCTGACCGGCGGCGCCGAGCATGGTCGCGATCTGCCGATCCCGGGCCGCGAATTCGACGGCATCCATTTCGCGATGGATTTCCTGCCGCAACAGAACCGCCGGGTCGGCAACGAGCCCCTCGGCGACGTCAAGGACATCCTGGCCGGCGGCAAGCATGTCGTCGTCATCGGCGGCGGCGACACCGGCTCAGACTGCATCGGCACGAGCCTGCGTCAGGGCGCGCTGTCGGTGACCCAGCTCGAAATCATGCCGGCCCCGCCCGAGCACGAGAACAAGGGCCTCACCTGGCCGAACTGGCCGCTGAAGATGCGGACCTCGTCGAGCCAGGCCGAAGGCGCCGAGCGCGAATTCGCCGTGCTGACCCAGAGCTTCGAGGGCAAGGACGGCAAGGTGACGCAGCTCAATTGCGTCCGCGTCGACGACAAGTTCAAGCCGATCCCCGGCACAGAGTTTGCGCTCAAGGCCGACCTCGTGCTGCTGGCCATGGGCTTCGTCCATCCGGTCCACGAAGGCATGCTGAAGACCCTCGGCGTCGAACTCGACCAGCGTGGCAACGTCCGCGCCGCGACCACCGACTTCTCGACCTCGCTGCCCAAGGTGTACTCCGCAGGCGACATGCGCCGCGGCCAGTCCCTGGTGGTCTGGGCGATCCGCGAAGGACGCCTGTGTGCACGTGCCATCGATCAGGCGTTGATGGGAACGACGACGCTGCCGAGGTAAAGGGCGGCGGGCAGTCGTTGGAATTGAAAGAAGCCTCGATGCGCAAGCGTCGAGGCTTCTTGCTTTTCCCTCCCCCAAGCGGCGAAGCCGCGCAGTGAGGAGGGTGGCCGGCCATCAGGCCGGTCGGGTTGGGGTGCCCAATGCGGTCACCACCGTTTCCATCACCCCCGGCAAATTCCGATCCACCTCGAAATTCCATAATCGCATCGCGCGAGATCCCTCGCCGCGCAAGAACGCATCCCATACTTCATCCCGATGCGCTGCGTCGATGACATGCTTGATTGGCGCCTGCCGCCGGAAGTGAAAGCCAAGCGGCTTCAACTCACGCAGTTTGATCCACAGCTTCGCTTCCTGCGGCGTCGGGTCTTCCTAACGGAGCGCGCGAACGAATTGACCACACTGTTCTCGCTTTGCTGCAAGACCACACCCGACCGGCCAAGTGGCCGGTCGCCCTCCCCACTGCGCGCGGCTTTGCCGCGCGGGAGGAAGGGATGAGAACCAGCTCACTCGCCAGTGAAGTAAAGCTCACGTATCAGTCGGATTGGTCTTCAATTTCACGACGCAAATCGTCCAGGCGCTTCCCATGATGGGCCCAAGCCCACGGCCCAGATACTGAGGGCCAGTCATCCCCGATAGCCAGATGAGCTTGTTGAGCAGCATCCGAGAGCGACGTTACATCGCCAAGATAATTCACCTTGTTGTTCTCATCGACCGTTGTGCAGATGATCTTTGGATCCTTGAAAAGCTGAAGCTCAGAGCCGACAGGAACTCCGATCATTGAAAGACGGAAACGGCCTCTTCGCTTTGCTGCTTCAACTTCGGCCTTGATCTCGTTGGTCTCGAAGATCTCATCCCCTAGCTTTACTTCTTTGATTGCTGCCAGCGTTAGCGCCGCTCTAGCACGTTCCGGAGCAAGTCGGAAAAATTCTCGCCCCTTACTGACGCGATGATCGCCAAAAGCTTCGTGGAGATGGCTTTCCACAAACAATCCGTTGTTGACTTCGCAGGCGTAGAATAACTCGAATGGCAAAGGCACACCTGTTGAGTATAAGCCTCGTATTCTTCCCGCCAGATCGTTACTAGTTCGTCCTATCTTTATGAGGCCGGGCATAGCCTCGTTGATTAGTACGTAAACTACTTCAGGCACCTACAGCTCCTCAGCTAACAGAACGACAGCATATTCACCTTCTGCGCATCGAGCCAATTAGTTAGCGTGTAGTTTGACAACTTAGATAATTAGGCTTATATTCCCTCAACCCTGTCCAACGAGGGGCGCTTCTCGAGGGCGTCTTTGGAGGTGGGACAGGGTGCGGCGCCCGCGGACGTGCCTCGCAAGCACGGACTCGGGAGGTCTTGGGTAGCCGTCCGGGCCCACTACGGGGCTCTGCCTTCAGTGGCTGGACGCGGTGCGGGTGAAGGCGGGCGAAAGCTCGTCCGGAACGGAGGGCTTTCATTAGTCCTGCCCAGTACCCGGAAGCACGGCCCCGGGAACAGAAAAGCCGCGATGGAGCGCCGAAAGGCGTGCGCGCACCGAAGGTCGCTGTCGCAGGCAGCCGACGGGACGCGCCACGAACTACAAAGTTGCGCCTTTCGGCGCTTCATCCCCCTCATCTCGCAGGGGGGGCCACCGGAAGGCCAACTTGCGCAAAAGCGCGGGACAGACGGCGCGTGCGCGTCATCCGGAACATGACGCCATCCAAAGCAGTACAAAGACTCGCCCCACGCGACCAGGCGCGCGGCGCATCTCAGGGTGGGTAGTCAGCAACCTCCGGACACGCTAAGCGGATGTCGTCCCGCCGGTTCGTCCTTTCAAACGTGTTGTCCCTTCCCGCATGAAATTCCTGCTTCTTCCGCTCGGCCTCGTGGCGCTCATCCCGCAGGCCCATGCCAGCGATGCCCGCTTCATGGCGGCCCTTGGCAAGCTCGATCCCAAAACCCGACTGGAGCAGGTCTGTGACTTCGAGGCGATGCGCCGGATCAGCAAGGGCGGGCCACGCGTCGAGCGCGCGAAATCAGACGCGCTGGTGCCGCCGCAGCATCTCGGCAACACGCTGATCGCCAAGGGCGGTGCCTATCGCGCGGGCGGCAAATGGATGCAGGTCGCCTTCACCTGCAAGGCAACGCCGGACCACAAGACCGTGCTGGATTTCACCTACAAGACGGGGACGGTCATTCCGCCCGCGAAATGGCAGTCTTTGGGCCTCTGGAAGTAGTCCAGGCCCGACGGCGCTAACCCTGCCGCGAAAAGTTACGGGATTTGCTTGACGTTAACGCCGTGCGGCGCTTGATGGCGGGATTGAGGCTGCCCGCTTGCGGCCCGAATCCGGTAGTATGTCGAGCGGGAACCCGGGTCAGCGGACCCTGCGATTGCGGTCAAGGCGCATGTCACAGAAGCCCAACTTGCCGAGATGGCGGATCGACCACTGGCGTGCCGAAAAGGGCACGCTGATGGTGCTCGCCGTGGCATTGGGCCTCTTGATTGGCATCGTCGCTCCCGCGTCGGCGCAATTCTTCGGTTTCGGCGGTCCGCAGCAACCTCCCCCGCGTCCGCAGCGCAATGTGCCGCAGGGCGGCGGTGGCGGCTTCGGCTGGTTCGGCGGTGGCAATGACAGTCCGTTTTTTGCGCCGTTCCAGCAACAACAGGCGCCTAAGCGGGTCGCTCCGCGCGAGGACTATTCGCGCGCGCCATCGCCGGAAAAACGTGATGCCCCCGCCGAACGCAACGTGCTGGTGCTCGGCGACAGCATGGCCGACTGGCTCGCTTACGGCCTCGAGGACGCCTATGCCGAACAGCCCGACATGGGCGTGATCCGCAAGCACAAAACCGTCTCCGGCCTGCTGCGCTATCAACCGAAGGGCGAGCCCGCCGACTGGGCCGCGGCAGCCAAGGGCATTCTGGCCACCGAGAAGCCCGATGCCATTGTCGTCATGCTCGGCCTCAATGACCGCGTCGCGATCCGCGAGCCCGACAAGGCTGCCGAGAAGAAGGGCGCCAAAAAGGATGAGAAGAAGGACAGCGCGGCCGAGGTGAAGCCCGGCGACAAACCGGTCGAGCCCGAAGCCGACGATGCGGATATTCCCGATCCCGGTTCGATCGTCGCCGAGCGCGGCGCGCGCACCGGCGGCATGGTCGATTTCCGCGACGAACGCTGGGGCGACCTCTACTCGAAGAAGATCGAGGAGATGATCAACGTCGTGAAGGCGAAGGGCGTGCCGGTGCTGTGGGTCGGCCTGCCAGCGGTACGCGGCACCAAGGCGACCGCCGACATGCTCTATCTCGACAATCTCTATCGCGAGGCTGCGACCAAGGCCGGCATCACTTATGTCGACATCTGGGATGGCTTCGTCGATGAAGTCGGCCGCTTCCTGCAACAGGGCCCGGATTTTGAAGGCCAGATCCGCCGGCTGCGCTCGGCCGACGGCGTCTATTTCACCAAGGCCGGCGCCCGCAAGATGGCGCATTACGTCGAGCGCGAGATTACCCGCCTGCTGTCCGGCCGCTCCGCGCCGATCGCGCTACCGAGCGAGCCTGCGACGCCGGACCTCAATGCCGTGCCCGGCGCGCCGGCACCGCGTCCGCTGGCAGGTCCCATCGTGCCCCTGGTCGCCTCCTCCGTCGGCACCGATCAGCTGCTGGGCGCGCCCGGCGTGAAGCCGGTGAACGTGGATGCGCTGGTGGCGCGGGTGCTGGTGAAAGGCGAGCCGCTCGCCGCGCCCGCCGGGCGTGCCGATGACTTCGCCTGGCCACGCCGCGAGATCGGCCGCGAACAGGCCAAGGGCGATGTTCCCGTCGCTGCAGTAACCCCAGGCCCATCGGGTACGAGCAGCACCGCTGCCGCGACCGGATCGGATGGCGTCGTCCCGGTGATGGCACCGCCGACTGCACCGAAGAAAAAGCCGAAGCCCGTCGTCGCTACCGAAACGCCTTCGTCCTTCGGTAGCTTCTTCGGGTTCGACGAGCCGCGCCGCGCGCCCGTCCAGCTGGTGCCGCAGCGCCCCCGCCCGGCCCAGGCACCCGGACCGCGCCCGCCGGCCAATATCGGCCCCGCCGCTTCCGCCCCCTCCGGTTTCTTCACGCGCTAGAGCGCGAAAAATTCCGACACGAAATTTCAGAGTCAAAAAATCCCTCAGCCTTTGCGGGCTGAGGGATTTTCATGTCCCTGACGTTTTCTCGAACATGACTGCTGACGCTTCTGCGGCATCGTTGATGTCAGTCGCAATACGCGATCAGTAGCCGAAACGGTTCGGACGACGGCGTGGCGGGCGCGTCATCAACATCGCCAGCGCAAAACCGATACCACCTGCGATCAACAACGAGCCCAGCGGATTCTCGCGGACCTTGTCGCTGATCGCCTGCGTGCCGTCACGATAGACATCGCTGTCGAGCGCATCCTTGGCGTAGCTGGTGGCAGCGTCCGACGCATCGCGCACGGCATCCTTGGCCTGGCCGTACAGGTTCTGCACGGTGCCAGAGGCTTCGCGCGCGCGACCCGACGCTTCCGTCCGCTCGTCACCCGTCGCGCGGCCAATCACACCTTCAACCTTGCCAGCGGCATCCTTGGCTGCACCTGCAATACGGTCCTTGTCCATGTCGATTACTCCGTGAGGAAATTCTCGCCGGTGTAATGCCTGAACCCCATACTGGTTCCGTCACGGTGCGGATGCGATGATTTTAAAGGATCAAACCGCCATCGACGACCAGTGTGTGACCGCAAACATAGGATGACAGCGGCGACGCCAGGAACAATGCAGCGCCGGCCATATCGGCGGGCGTGCCGAGACGCTGCAGCGGGATCCGCGCAATTGCACCTTCCAGCCGCTTCGGATTGGCCGTCGTGACCTTTGTCATCTTGGTGTCAACGAGGCCAGGCGCGATCCCGTTGACACGAATGCCGTCTTCCGACCAGGCCTGCGCCAACGTGCGCGTGAGACCGACCGCGCCGGTCTTCGATGCATTGTAAGAGGGATTGCCCTTGGTGGCGTGATAGGCCGCAGTCGAACTGACGATGATCAGCCGCCCCCTGCTCGATTTCAACTGCGCATGAAACTTCGTCGCGCAGCCCATCAGGCTCATCAGATTGACTTCCATTACCTTGCGGAAGCCATCCATCTCGAATTCCCCGCGACGATAGATCACCGCACCCTGCGCGAGGATCAGTATGTCGAGCCGCTTGAGCTTCGGATCAAACGCCTCGATCGCCGACGCGCTGCCGACATCGAGCTGGCTGTAGCTGAGGCCATCTAGATCGGAGCCTTCGTCGATGGAATAGTCGCTGGCCTTGGCGCGCGTCCCGCAGACATGCACATGCGCGCCCCGCGCACGAAAGGCTTGCGCCATGCCGTTGCCGATGCCGCTTGATCCGCCGACAATGAGCACCTGCTGACCACTAAAGTCGAGTTCGTTCATCCCTTGATGTCCTTCTTGATTTTTATGCGCACATGTTTGACCGCGCAGGCGATCGGTGCAAGCCTTCAATCAAGCCTCATCATGAAGGTGCGAAAATTCGGAGGATGCGTTGTCAAATTTCGATCAGTCGGATTTCAAACAGCTCAGCCGCTCGGTGCGCGGCCTCACCGTACTCGTCACTGGTGCCGCAAGCGGCATGGGCCGCGCGACTGCACGCGTATTCGCAGCGGAAGGCGCCAATGTCGCCGTCACCGATATTTCGGAGGACGGGATTGCAGCAGCATCGGACGCGATCACGTCATGCGGCGGCAGCGCACATGCCTGGACGCTCGACGTCGCCGATCCCGATCGTATTCGCACGGTGGTCAGCGACGTCGCTGCGCATTTCGGCAGCCTCGACATCATCGTCAACAATGCCGGCATCTCGGTGAGCACCGCGATCGATCAGGATGGCTATGACGCCGCATGGGACCGCGCCATCGCCGTGATGCTCACCTCGCATCAGCGCATCATCCGCGCCGCATTGCCGCATCTGCGCAAATCACCATCGCCGCGGATCGTCAACATCGCGTCCACCGAAGCGCTCGGCGCCACCGCACTGCACAGTCCCTATTCCGCAGCAAAAGCCGGCGTCACCGGCCTCACGCGTTCACTCGCGGTGGAACTCGGCCGCGACGGCATTACGGTGAACTGTATCTGTCCCGGCCCGATCACGACGGGAATCACCGAGCGTATCAGCGACGAACACAAGATGATCTTCGCCAAGCGCCGCACCGTGTTGCGCCGCTACGGCGATCCCGAAGAGGTCGCGCATATGACGCTGAGTCTGTGCCTGCCGGCTGCGTCCTATATCACTGGCGCGGTGATCCCGGTCGACGGAGGCCTAATGGCACGCAATGCGTAACTGCATTCACGCCAGTTGACTTCGCACCTTGCGGGCGTAGCATTTTTCTCAAGCGGTCCGACATGATCGGAAGCCGCAATCGAATGGGCCAACCATTCCACACGGAGGAAATTGCAATGCCCGTGACGATCCGTAAACTGCACCCCTTGTTCGTCGGCGAAGTGACCGGTGTCGATCTGACCAAGCCGATCAGCCACGACGATGCCGTCGCCATCGAGCGCGGCATGGACGATTATGCCGTCCTGATATTTCCGAAGCAGGACATCACCGACGAACAACAACTCGCTTTCGCGCAGAATTTCGGCGAACGCGAAAATCGAAAAGGCGGTTCCGTCACCAAGAAGGAAGACTACCGGCTGACATCGGGGCTCGCCGACGTATCCAATCTCGGCAAGGACGGCAAGCCGCTGCCGAAAGACAGCCGCACTCATCTGTTCAATCTCGGCAACTGTCTGTGGCACTCGGATAGTTCCTTCCGGCCGATCCCGGCAAAATTCTCGCTGCTGTCGGCACGCGTGGTGAATCCGAAGGGCGGCAATACCGAATTCGCTGACATGCGCGCGGCTTATGATACGCTCGACAACGACACAAAAACCGAGATCGAGGACATGATCTGCGAACATTCGCTGATGACCTCGCGCGGCGCGCTCGGCTTTCTCGACTACACCGACGAAGAGAAAGAGATGTTCAAACCGGTATTGCAACGGCTGGTGCGCACGCATCCGGTACATGGCCGCAAGTCGCTGTATCTGTCGTCGCATGCCGGCGCGATCCGGGGCATGTCGGTGCCCGAAGCCCGCGTCCTGCTGCGCGATCTCAACGAGCATGCCACGCAACCGCAATTCGTCTATGTCCACAAATGGACGCTGCATGACCTCGTGATGTGGGACAATCGCCAGACCATGCATCGTGTCCGCCGCTACGACCAGTCGCAGCCCCGCGACATGCGCCGCGCAACCGTCGCCGGCAACGCCCCGACCGTGGCGCAGCAGGCGGCGGAATAGTTTGTCGTTCAAAGATCGGCGCGCCGCACGGCACGGCGCGCCTGCGTATCTCCTAGATCCGCTCGATCTTCGCTTTCTCCAGCACTTCTCCCCAACGTTTCACGTCAGACGCCAGGAGGTCGATGACTTCCTTTGGCTGCGAGGCTTTCGCCTGGCTGCCGAGCGCCAGCAGCCGCTCTTTCACGCTCTCATCCTTGAGCAGCGAGACCGTCGCGGCGTTCAGCTTCGCCACGACGTCGTCAGGCAAGCCGATCGGGCCCACGAGACTGTACCAGCCCGGCGCGGCGTAGCCGGGAAAACCAGCTTCGGCCACGGTCGGAATATCCGGGAATGACGGAAAGCGTTCGGCCGTGGTGACGGCCAGCGCGCGAAACTTGCCCGCCTTGATCTGCTCGATCATCGAGATCGGCGGATCAACCATGAAATCGATGCGACCAGCCAGCACCTCGACCACCGCCTGCGCGCCGCCGCGGAACGGGATGTGCTGAAACTTCACGCCAGCTAATTGTCCGACCTGCTCAACGATCAGATGCGGACCGGAGCCGACGCCGGGCGTGCCATAGGTCAACGGCTTGTCTGGCTGCTTCTTTGCGGCCGCGATCAGCTCGGCGAGATTCCTGAACGGCGCCTCTGCATTGCAGGAGAACATGTAGGGCGCTTCACTGATCTGGCAGATGCCCTTGAGATCATCGACCGGCTTGTAAGGCAGGCTCTTGTAAAAGGCCGACGACGCGCCATAGGTCGCTGTGATCAGCGAGATCGTGTAACCGTCAGGTGCCGAGCGGGCGAGCTGTGCCCCGGCGAGCGTCGTGCCGGCACCGGGCTTGGTTTCAACAACCACCGTCTGGCCGAGGATTTTCGACAGGCCTTCGGCGAGCACGCGCGAGGTCGCATCGGTGCCACCGCCCGGCGCGAAGCCGTGCAACAGGGTGATGGACCGCTCTGGCCATGCCGCCTTCGCCTGAAATGGAAGAAGGCTTGCCGACAATCCGGCCAGCAGCGTGCGCCTGTTCAACATCGATCGTCCCCAAAGAATGTATCTAAGGGGCGAGCGTAACACGTATGCTGCACTGCGGTATAATGTTATGCGCCATGGGCCTCTGCGCAGGACGCTTATCTCGCCCTGAGCCGATCGAGCATCTCCGACGACGCGAATCCGTCGGCGGGCGCGCCTATGGAGGCCTGGAAGTTGCGCAGAGCTTCGCGGGTCTGGCCGCCGAACTGGCCGTCCGGTGTCCCTTTGTAGAAGCCGCGCTGCGCCAGCAGCTGCTGCAGTTCGAGCCGTTCGGATCGCGAGAGCACGCGCTCCTGCCGCGGCCATGGCTGCACGAAGGGCGGCCCGCCGCGCAGCCGGTCGGCAAAGTGGCCGATCGCCATCGCATAGGCCTCGGCCGGATTGTATTTCATGATGACGCGGAAATTCGTCAGCATCAGGAAGCCCGGCCCCTGCGAACCTGCGGGAGCCAGCAGGTAGGCCTTCTCCGCCATCTTCGGGAACGGCTGGTTGTCGGCGCGCTTGAGGCCGAGCTGCTCCCATTGCGGCAGTGTCATCGCCTTGGCCTTGTCGGCCAGCATGTAGTTGAAGCCTTGTGGCACGACGACCTCAAAGCCCCAGCTCTGGCCGCTCTGCCAGCCATCCTTCTTCAGGTTATTGGCCGTCGAGAAGATCAGGTCGGTCGGATTGTCGACCACGTCGCGGCGGCCGTCGCCATCGCCATCTACGGCAAAGCGCTTGAATGCGGTCGGCATGAACTGCGTCGGCCCGAATGCGCCGGCCCACGAGCCGCGCATCTGTTCAGGCCTCAGATCGCCACGGTGCAGGATCTCCAGCGCAACCAGAAACTCGTCCTTGAAATAGGCCTGACGGCGGCCGACACAGGCCAGCGTCGCCGTCGAGCGCAGAACGCTGCGATCGCCGATCATCGTCGAGTAGTTCGACTCGATGCCCCAGATCGACGCAATGATGTAGCGATCGACACCATAAGCCTTCTCGGCCGCATCGAAGATCGTCTTGTACTTCGCCAGCACCTCACGACCCTTGGCCATGCGGTTGTCGTTCACCAGAATGTCGAGATATTCCCAGATCGCCTTGGTGAATTCCGGCTGCGAATCCATCAGATCCATGATTCGCAGATCAGGCGTCAGGCCGGCGGTGAAACGCTGATAGCTGTCCTGCGAGATGCCGCGGCGTGCGGCATCAGGCCACAGTCCGGCAATGCAGTTGTCGAAATTACCAGCAGCCTCACGGATCGCCTGTGCAGTCATCAACGGATGGCCGGATGCACCGTCTTCGCCAGACCATGGCTGCGCACCGGACGCACCAGGCACCGCAGCCTGCGGCGGCGGATCCTGCGTCTGGGACGATCCCGTGAAGATGTTCTCAAACAGGCTGAAAGGGCCGCTCTTGGCCTGCGCCTGCGCCGCATCGGGCCGTCCAGCCGCAAGCAGAACCACGCAGAGCACAGCCGCACCGTATGTCAGGCCACGCGCCACCTTCGTCGCAGATTTCATCATTATCCATCTCAAGAAGCCGGCCGGAATCGGCCATGACTGCGGGATGACAGGAGGCCCGGTCGGGGTTTCCATCCGCTTAATATTACCCAATTTCAGCCACGCCGGCGAATGCGGCATCCTCGCCGGAAAGGATAATTGCAGACACGTAGCCCGGCACCACACATCCGCCTTTGTTCCCGGTTGCAAACGGAACCAGCAGGCGCAATCTTCGTTGGCCTGCCTGCGTCGCTCCCCTCCAAGGTCATTGCAAAGTCCCCTGATGAAAATTCGCAAAGCCGTTTTTCCGGTCGCCGGCCTCGGCACCCGCGTCCTTCCCGCCACCAAGGCGATGCCAAAGGAAATGCTGACCATCGTCGATCGGCCGCTGATCCAGTATGTGGTCGACGAAGCTCGCGAAGCCGGCATCGAACATTTCATCTTCGTCACCGGCCGCAACAAGGGCGTCATCGAAGATCACTTCGACCGCATGTTCGAGCTCGACGAGACACTCAAGAGCCGCAACAAGACCTCCGAAATGGAGCAGCTCGCACGCTTCCAGCCGGCCGCTGGCGCCATGAGCTTCACCCGCCAGCAGGCGCCGCTCGGTCTCGGCCATGCGGTGTGGTGCGCCCGTGACATCGTTGGCAATGAGCCCTTCGCCGTGGTGCTGCCGGATGAGCTGGTGCTGAATTCGCCGGGCTGCCTGAAGCAGATGGTCGATATCGCGAGCGCGCTTGGCGAAAAATCCAACCTCGTCGCCGTCGAGGAAGTCCCGATGGACATGACGCATCAATATGGCATCTGCGGCGTCGGCGAACGACACCCGACCCACAAGGCGGCTTTCAGCATCGACGGCATGGTCGAGAAGCCGCCGAAAGGCACGGCTCCGTCCAATCTGTCGATCACCGGCCGTTACATCCTGCAGCCGGAGATCTTCAAGATCCTGGAGACCCAGGAGCGCGGCGCGGGCGGCGAGATCCAGCTTACGGATGCGATGATCGGCCTTGCGAAGAGCCAGTCGTTCTATGGTGTGGAATTCGAAGGCGAACGGCACGATTGCGGTTCGAAGTCGGGTTTCCTGCGCGCCAACATCGCCTTCGGCCTGCAGCGCCCTGATCTGCGCGAAGGCCTGCGTGCCGAAATGCTGCGTTATCTCGGAGAATAAGCGCTAGGCCGCCATCGCCTGGTGCGCATCGCCTGCGATGACGCACCGGTTGCGGCCTGCGGCCTTCGCCGCATAGAGCGCCTTGTCGGCAGCTTCGACCAGGCCTGTCCACTCCATCGTCACCAGCGGCTTCACGCTGGCGACGCCGACGCTAACCGTGAGCATCGCGGGATCCGCCGGCACCTGCTCGACGCGGCGCCGAATGGTTTCGGCAACCTCATAGGCATCCTGCACGGTCGCACCGGGCAGCAGCACGGCGAACTCTTCCCCGCCATAGCGCGCGGCACAGTCGCCGGCGCGCTTCGCCGCTCCTGCGATGCAATTCGCGATCGCGATCAGGGCGGTGTCTCCGGATTGATGACCGAAGCTGTCGTTGAAAACCTTGAAATGGTCGGCGTCGATCAACAGCAGCGCCATCGGCCGTGAATGCCTGATGGCACGACGCCACTCCAGCTCGATCGCGGCATCGAATTTGCGGCGGTTGCGCAGGCCAGTGAGACCATCCGTCGTGGCCAGTTCTTCGAGCTTGTGCTCGGCGCGTGCGCGGCGGCCTATTTCGCGCGCCAGGAACAGCGTCACCGCGGTGATGAAGATAATCAGCGCCAGCATGATGCCGCCGATCTTGATTGCCTGCTGATACCACAGATTGTAGATGCCGGCCCACGGCCGGCCGACGATCACGAGCAACGGCCGACCGCTGTCGCGCCACACATAGAGGCGCTCGATCTGGTCAACGACACCGATGCCCGAATACGACCCGTTGGACCGGTTCAGCGCCCGCATCACGCCGGGGGTCTTGCTCAGATCCCTGCCGATCACGTCGAGATCGAACGGCGTACGCATGATGACGACACCGTCGCGGCGGATCACCGTGATGTTGTCGTCCTTGTTGAGCCGCAAGCGGCCGAACAAATCATGAAAATAGGCGAACCGGATGGCACCCGCGACGACGCCGGCAAAATTGCCATCGGCGTCGGTGATGCGGCGGCTCAGCACCACGGAATAGGCACCCCGGTGCAGCATCGGTTTGCTGATATAGAGCCCGCGCTCGCCATCGAACTTGTGGACCTTGAAGTACTCTTCGTCGGCACTGCTCTGCTTGGCGGGATCTAGCGATGCCGCATCGATGATAAGATCGCCATGCGCATCGAACACCTGAATGGACGCGAATTGGCGCGACGATGCCGCGTTGTCGAACAGGATCAGCTGGCGCATTTCCTTGCTGAGCTTGTCGATCTCGGGCGTATTGATACCGGAAATGACGGCGCGCAACGACAGATCGTATTGTTCGACGGTTCGGCCGATATCGGAATCGATAGAGGTGGCAAGGTTCTCGGCAGTCTGCCGCGCCAGCGCTTCCTCGCCGCGGCGCATATCAAGCATCACGGTGCCGCAAATAGCCGAGAAGCCGAGGATCGTGACCAGCGACGATAGAATCAGAAGCTTGGCCGATAACGGCCAGCGTTGAATTCCCGTGCTCGCATTCCCCGATTTCATCATGTGCTCCGTACCAGACGGATGGCACGCCAATGCTTGCCGAGCGCTTAAATACCGGGCCCGGGTTCCGCACGGCGTTAACGAACGGTTGCGGAAAATGCTCGGATGACGCACTCCGGTGCTGATTTACCGAATCCGCACGGTAGCGCCTGATCGCGCGGGCGCGTATGACGGATATGAGATCACACCGAGGACAATTCCGTGCCTGACTACGACCTGCTCCGCGCCTATCTGGCCAGCCAGACCAAGGACGAATTCGTGCTGAGCATGGATGCAATCGAGGAGATCATCGACGATGCGCTGCCGCGCGCCTCGCAAAGGGCCTCGTGGTGGGAAACCGAACGCGCGCCGGATGAGCAAATGCCGCAGCGCGAGGCCTGTATCGCAGCCGGCTTCATCGCCACGCGATTGCCGGACGGGTCGGGTGTAAAATTTCGCCGGAAGACGGCCAAATTCTTACGTAAATGGAAGTGAGACGAGCGACCTAGCCTTGGTTCGCTATCGCTGCAATCTCACGCCTAGCATAACCACCGTCGATGCGGTACTCGCGCCTGCGACGTTGGAATCCAGGATATCCCGGCGCACCTGCGCCTTGAGCTGGATTTCCCGGTTCAGCTTGTAAACAAGATCGCCCTGCAGCGAATAGGTCCGATCGAACCGTGAACTCTCCTGATAGTCCTGCGTGCCGTAGGTAAACTTGCCAATGGCGGTCAACCAACGACGAAAATCATGGGAGACCTCGACTGCATAGGTGCGAGTCAGAATCCCTGGCACGCCAGGTACGGTGGTCTCGTCAATCGACGTCGTCGAGATGAACTTCGCCGTGGTGAGTGGCGTAGCGGACCAGACCAGCGAGGCCGAGGTCAACAGGCCCTTCAGCATCTCCAGCCGCGGGTCCGTATAGCTGCGCGCTGCATAACCGATCGACGCCTCGCCGGTCAGCAGACGCGTGAATTCGAAGGTGGTGCCGGCCTTGATGTAGCCGCCGCTGGAATCCCTGAGATAGGTGAAGCGGTCCCTGGCCTCGTCGTGCACGCGCACATCGCCCTGGACTTCAGCGAACGGCTTTAGACCCGGCAGCACTTCATAGGTGGCGCGGCCCACGCCGCCATACTGATTGAAATTACGGTCGTTGTTGTTGGTCTGGGTGCCGTCGGTCAGTTTTGAATCCTGGTAGACGGTGCGATCGACGAGCCCATCGACCTTGATCGTAAAACGGTTGAAATCCTTCTCAACGCCCAGCGAACCGCCGGTCGTCGTGAATAGCGGAAAGTCCTTCAATCCGGCCTGAATATTCGGGCTGCCCGGATTGTCCGCGCCGACGCGCATGCGCATTTCGCTGTTGACGCGCAGGTCGCGGGCAACATCGAGTCGACCGGCGATCTTGCCGTTGAATTCGGCGCGGTCGACATTTTCCGGCGCCGGTGAAGGCTGGAACGGGGCTGACGGAAACTGCCTCTCATAGCCGGTGAAGGATCCGCGCAGATCCACGATGATCGAGTGCCGCGTCCAGTCGGTTGCGGCCAGCAGCTCTGGCGCGACCTTGTAGAACGACGACCCCTTCGGCTGCACGAAGCGCGCCGGGTTGTTGTCGTAGCCGCCATAGATCTCCACGGCCGACTTCACAAGGAAGCTGCCGACGCGCACGCCGGTCGGCGCGTAAGGATCGGGATCGATCGGCAATCGCCGGCGCGGCGGCTGACCCACCACCGTGCCGGCAACCGATGGCGCGACAGGCGGCTTCGCTGCCTTGGCCGATGGCGGTGATGGCCTGGTTTCCGGCACCAGCGGCGGCGGCGGGCTGCCAGGCCCCACTGGCGGCTTCGGCTTCTTCGCACCCGGATAATATTTGGTCTGCTTGCGCTTACGGTTGAGCGCGTCGAAGCCAGTGCTGGCGGCGCCCGATGCAGCAGGCACCGGCGGCGTGATGATCGACTGTGGCAAGCGATCCGGCGATAGCTGGCTGGTCTGCAGCGTTCCATTTGGCTGGAGCGGCGCATCCGCCGTCCGGCGCGTCGGCAGGTTCTGCGGCGACACGAAGCCGCCTGGAACCGGCGCCAGCAGGTCTGACGTCAATGCTTGCGAGAATGCCGGAGATGGTGCGAGGAGGCTCAGACACAGACATGCCGACACCGCGCCGTTGGCCCAGGCGCGGTTGCGGCGGTCGCGTACTCGACCCGTCCTCACGATCAGAAAAACTCCAACACTATCAAAAACTTAGAAAATTCCTGCGGAACGGCCCCGGAGGCGCGCACGGGAACTCATGGTTAAGGGAGTTAAAACGCTTATGGTTAATGGCCCGTTGAGATCGTGATCGGCGGGGTTTCGCCAGGCAGACCCAGCCGTGCTAAGAGGACGACGACACAGCCGGACAATTTACGGCCGCAGGATGCGATTGATGCCCCTCTCCAAGACACCCGGTCTCCCGACGAAAACGACGGCAGCGATGAGCGATCAGGCCATTGAAGCGATTGCCTCAGCTCTGCGCACGCTAGAGGCCGAAGCCAGCGGCGTCACCGCGCTGGCTGCCGCTCTGCAGTCGGACCTCGGCCCGGCCTTCGTTGCGGCCGCCGACCTGATCCTCAAGGCCAAGGGCCGCCTGATCATCACGGGCCTCGGCAAGTCCGGCCATATCGGCCGCAAGATCGCCGCGACCTTCGCTTCGACCGGCACACCCGCCTTTTTCGTTCATGCCGCCGAAGCTAGCCATGGCGATCTCGGCATGATTACGCCCGACGACGTCATCATGGCGCTGTCCTGGTCCGGTGAGCAGCCGGAGATGAAGAACCTCATCACCTATGCCAAGCGTTTCAGGATCGGCGTAGTCGCGATCACGTCTGAAGCCACCTCGACACTGGCCGAGGCCGCCGATGTCGCGCTGACGCTGCCGAAGGCGCGCGAGGCCTGCCCGCACAATCTCGCGCCTACGACCTCGTCGCTGATGATGCTGGCAATGGGTGACGCACTGGCCATCGCGCTGCTGGAGGGCCGTGGCTTTACCTCGGTGGATTTCAGCGTGCTGCATCCCGGCGGCAAGCTGGGCGCGATGCTGAAATACACCCGCGACCTCATGCATTCAGGCGATGCCGTGCCGCTCAAGCCGCTGGGCACCAAGATGTCCGATGCGCTGGTGGAAATGTCCTCGAAGGGCTTTGGCTGCGTCGGCATCACCGATGGCAACGGCCACGTGGTCGGCATCGTCACCGATGGCGATCTCCGCCGTCACATGCGCGCCGACTTGATGACCGTGTCGGTCGACGAGGTCATGACCAAAAATCCCAAGACCATCAGCCGCGACCTGCTCGCCGGCGAGGCGCTGGAAATCCTCAACTCGTCGAAGATCACCGCGCTGCTGGTCACGGATGCCAGAAAGCCCGTCGGCATCGTGCATCTGCACGATCTGCTGCGGGCGGGCGTGGCTTAAACCACGTTAGCTCGTAGCCTGCGGAAACCTTGCCGCGTTGGCTTCGAGCGGTAGCGCCAACCCGTTCGCGATGTACGAAACCGTGCGATAGAAACCGCACAGCAGGATGATCTCGAAGATCTTTGCGTCGTCGTAATGCATGGCAAGCGCCTTGAATTCAGCATCGCTGAGCGTGGCGCGGTGATGCAACGCATCGACGCCCGCGATAAGCGCCTGCTCCGCTGACGACCAGCACGGAGCCTGTGCATCGTCATTCACGGTCGCCCTCACCTCCGCATCCGTCAGCTTCGCCGCATCTGCAAAAGCCGTGATATGGACGCCCCATTCGTATTCGCAGCCGGTCAGTGCGCAGGTACGATCGATGACGATCTCGCGCTCGCGCAGTGACAGTGGCCCACGATCGAGGAGGCCAGCTGCACGAAACTTGCTCCATGCCCTCGGATGCCCCGCAATCACGCGAAACAGCATCAGTGGTGGCGCACCACGCATGATCGCATCGAACTGCGTCTGAATGTCAGCCTCGTAAGGCGGCTGCAGTGGCGCAACGCGTGACATAGCCAACTCCCGTGCTACAATAATCGTAGCGGCATGCTACATATTTTGTAGCGACCTGCAAGAGAGAATGTGATGGCAAAGTCCGTTTCCAAGCCGCCCACACGCGCCGTGCGCGGCTCAACCTCCGGCCGCCCGATCATGGCGCTGCTCGACCTGCTGGGCCGGCGCTGGACATTGCGCATTCTCTGGGAACTCCGGGAGCGGTCCCTGACCTCGCGGGCGCTACGCGAAGCCTGTGACGACGCCTCACCGACCGTGCTGCAAGCGCGTCTGAGCGATCTCAGAGACGCGGGTCTGATCGCGTTGCTGCCGGACGGCTATGGACTGACGGATACAGGGCGGGAGTTGCAGGCTACATTCATGCCGCTGCACCGCTTCGCGGAGCGATGGAGCAAGTCGCTTTCGGCCGACTGATCAGGCCACGTCCACCGTCAAACTCGCCCCGTCCGCCTTCACGATCTTCACCCGCGTACCCGCCGGTGTATCGGGCCCGCTGACGCGCCAGACCGTATCGTCGATGCGCACGATGCCCTCGCCGTCGATAATCGGCCGGTCCAGCGTGCAAACGCGACCGACCAGCGCGTCGCTGCGCTTGTTGAGGAACGGGTTCGGATTGGCGCCAGGCTTCTGACGCGCGATGCGCCGCCACAGCGGAACGGCAGCCGCAGCAAACAATCCGAACAGCAGGATCTGCACCTGCCAGGACGGCGTAACGATGAATGACAGCACGCCGACAAGAAATGCTGACAGTCCGAGCCAGAACATGAAGACGCCGGGCGCCAGCAGCTCCAGCGCCATCAGGAGTACGCCGAAGATCAACCAGTTCCAGGTTCCCAAAGTAACAAACATATCGGCCATTGCAGCGGTCTCAACGTTGCGGTGACGGCGGCGTAGAACCGGCCGGCGGCACCGATCCGCCGCGGCGTGCAGCAGCCTGCGCCGAGGCTGCGCTCTCGCCGAAGGTTGCCTTGGCGATCTCACCGATACCGGCCAGCGAACCCAGCATGCTCATGGCTTCCACCGGCAGCATGATCACTTTCTGGTTCGGCGATTCCGCAAGCTGGCCGAACGCCTTGATGTACTTATCGGCAATGAAGTAGTTCAGCGCAGCGACGTCTCCCTTGGCAATGGCTTCCGAAACCATCTGCGTCGCACGCGCTTCGGCCTCTGCGGAACGCTCGCGTGCCTCGGCATCGCGGAACGCAGCCTCGCGGCGACCTTCCGCCTGCAGGATCTGGCCCTGCTTGGCGCCTTCGGCACGGAGAATTTCCGACTGCCGCTGGCCTTCGGCCTGCAGAATGTCGGCGCGCTTGACGCGCTCGGCTTTCATCTGCCGGCCCATCGCCTCGACGAGGTCGGCCGGCGGTACGATATCCTTGATCTCGATGCGGTTGACCTTGAGACCCCATGGCGACACGGCGGCATCGACAACGCGCAACAGCCGCTCGTTGATCTCGTCGCGATGCGACAGCACCTGATCGAGATCCATCGAGCCCATTACAGAACGGATATTGGTCATGGTCAGCACGATGATCGCCTGATTGAGATCGGAGACCTCGTAGCTCGCCTTGGCCGCATCGAATACCTGGAAGAAGGCGACACCGTCCACGGTCACCGTGGCGTTGTCCTTGGTGATCACTTCCTGTTCGGGAATACTAATCACCTGCTCCATCATGTTCATCTTGCGACCGACGCGATCAAAATACGGAATGATGAGATTGAGGCCCGGCGACAGCGTACGCGTGAACTTTCCAAAACGCTCGATGGTCCAGTCATAGCCCTGCGGTACGGTCTTCACGCCGGCAAACAGCGTAAAGATGATCAGCAGCACAACGGCGATGGCGAAAATGTCGTAACCGGACATCAAAGTCTCCCTGCGGCAAAATGGACGCGCAACACATGGCGCGCCTCGTTGTTTTGTCGTCGGGGAGGATTTTAAGGTTCGAGACCGGGAAAAGCGAGCGCCGTCACGTCTGCGCGAGAAAGCAACGATGACGGCAGAGGTTGACGGCCTCTAGATCCAGCCCTGCAGCTCGCGCAGCACCAACTGGCGGATCGTGTCCATGCCCTCGTCGCTGTCGTTAAGGCAGGGGATCGCAGAGAATTGCTCGCCGCCATTGTGCATGAAGATCTCGCAATTCTCCTGCGCGATCTCTTCCAACGTCTCCAGACAGTCAGCCGCAAAGCCCGGCATGACGACAGCAATGCGATGCACGCCGTCCTTGGCGAGCTGCTCGATCGTCTTGTCAGTATAGGGCTGCAACCATTCGTCGAATCCGAAACGCGACTGGAAGGTCAGCAGCAGCTTCGGCGCATCCGGCCCAAGCCGTTTGCGCAGCGCTTCGGTGGTGGCCACGCATTGCGCCTGATAGGGATCGCCCTTGTCGATGTATTTCTGCGGCATGCCGTGGAACGACGCCACAATCATTTCCGGCACGAATGATAGCGTCGCCAGATGCTTCTCGATCGAGGTCGCCAGCGCGCCGATATAATCCGGCTCGTCATAATAGGGCGGCGTGACCCGCAGCGTCGGCTGCGCGCGCATGGTGCCGAGAACGCGGAACACTTCGTCGCAGACCGTCGCAGATGTCGCGGCCGAATATTGCGGATAGAGCGGCACCACCAGAATGCGATCGCACCCCTTCGCCGTCAGCTCGGCAATGCCGGAGCGGATGGAGGGATTGCCGTAGCGCATCGCCCAGTCCACCACGAGATGGGTGTGACTATCGAGCGACGCAGCCAGCTTGTCCGACTGCGCGCGGGTGATCGTCTTCAGCGGAGATTCGTTTTTCTCCGTGTTCCAGATCTTCAGATAGTCCTTGGCCTTGCGGCGCGGCCGTGTGGTTAGGATGATGCCGTTAAGGATCAGCTTCCACAGCAGGCCCTGGTTCTCGATCACGCGCGGATCGGACAGGAACTCTCGGAGATAAACGCGCACGCCGCGAGTATCCGCAGTGTCGGGGGTTCCCAGATTGACCAGCAGGACGCCGACGCGTTCCGGCATCTCCAGGGAGGGGACCGATGGCTGCTCAAGGGAAACGACATTTGTCATGATGCCGGTGGCTTCGCGCTTTGGCTGGACCTTGTCAAGACGACGGACTGCCCATGCGGGGTCGGATAGCGATCAGAAGCAGGTGACACGTTCAGCCGCAACATAGCCCAGGAGCAGGCCGACGCCGAACAGCATCACTAGGGCGGCCGCGCCGAACTCGATCCCGCGCATCACGAGCGCGCCGCTGCCGTCACGTCCACCAGCCAGGCGGCCGGCGACACCCTTGGCGGAGACGGCGACGACGGCAATGGTCGCCACGGTAATCGCGGTGCCCAGGCCCATCACGAAGGTGGCGGCGATGCCGGCCCAGAACATGCCCTGCGCCAGTGCAAACACCAGTACCAGGATCGCGCCCGAACAAGGCCGGATGCCCACCGTGAACACCGCCGACAAGCCCCGCGCCCAGCCGCCGGGGCCTGCGAGCTGATCCGGCGTCGGGCCATGGGAATGGCCGCAATGCTCGTCATGGACGTGATCATGATGGCTATGATTATGATGGACATGAGCACGCGCGGAGGCTTCGGCATGCGCCACATGGGCGTGGGCATGTGAATGCGCGTGGCCATGATCATGGTGGTGGTCAGAATGATGATGATCATGCGCATGCGCGGACGCACCGGCATGCGCCACCGCGAGCTGCGCCCCCGCAGCCGGCAGCGACGGCCGCAAGGCGCGGAAGAACCCGCGCCCCTTGCTCCAGACCAGCCGCGCGCCGAAGGCCGCGATCAGACCGTAACTCGCGATTTCCACCCAACGCTCGGTGCTGCACATGGTTTTGGCTGTGACATTCAGCAGCCACGCGCCAATGCCGACGATCAGCACCGCCACCAGCGCTTGCATCAGCGCCGAGACGAAGGACAGCACGATACCGCGTCTCGCGGTCTCTTCATTGGCGACCAGATAGGATGAGATCACCGCCTTGCCGTGGCCGGGACCGGCGGCGTGGAAGATGCCGTAGGCAAAGGAAATCGCCAGCAGCGTCCACACCGCGCTGCCGTCGGATTTGGCAGCACGGATGGTCGCAGACATCTCGCGATAGAATTCGGACTGCTTGGTGAGCAACCAACCGATGATGCCGCCGACCCGCGAATCCGACACGCCTTTCGGCGCCCCGAACGGATTTTGGGCCAACACATCATGCAGCGCACCATCGGCGATCACTGACGTGACGGCCAGCACGGCACCGGCCAACAGCACGCGGCGCATCGTCATTTTCTCGAACATCATGGGCAATCGACCGTGATCTTGTTGGCGAACATGGCGCCGTAATTGCTGTTCTCGCCATTCATGAAGGTGTCTTCATTCATAGTCTGCGCCTTGGCGGCGCCGTCCGACGGGCGCTGGATCGCCATCGTGCAGGTCGACGGCGCACCAGCCAGTTTGATCGGATCTTTCTTCTCGAGGCCAAAATCGACGAAGAAGCTCGGGTCGAAGATTTCCAGCTCCATCTTCTTCGCCTTGAACGGCGTCTTGAACGGCAGCGTGAAGTGCAGCACCAGAGCGGCGTCGCGCTTCTCCAGATAGTAGTCGACGGGGTCGTTGAAGCGCTGCTTCTTGCCCTCGACCTTGGCGAAGGTGAAGAAGGCGAATTCCTTCAGCGACTCCACATTGGTCTGAGCCAACGGCGCCAGCTCCTCGCGGGTATAGACGCCCTTGGTCTTGCTCTCGATCCCCTGCAGCGCATAGGTCGAGAACATATCGTCGAACACCCAGGCATGACGTACACCTGTGATGGTGCCATCGGGAGCGTAAATCAGCTCGCTCGATGCCGTGACGAAGACATGCGGATGAGCGGAGGCTGCGGTGATACACCCCGCCAACACGGCAACAATCGCAATCAGATTGAGAAAACGGTTCATCAGCGGCATCACCTTACGCAGCTTCAGGCTCTTCCAGCAGCCCACGACGTCTGAGCAGCGCATCGGGCGCCGGTGCACGACCGCGGAAGGCAATATAGGCCGCTTCGGGGTCGACCGAACCGCCCGACGAATAGATGTCGTCATGAAGTCGCTTGGCCACCGTTGGATCGAAGATGTTGCCGGCTTCCTCGAAGGCGCCGAAGGCGTCCGCATCCATCACTTCGGACCACATGTAGCTATAGTAGCCGGACGCGTAGTGATCGCCGGAGAAGATGTGGCCGAACTGGGTCGGGCGATGTCGCAGCGCGATCTCCTCGGGCATGCCGATTTTCTCCAGCTCCCTCTTCTCGAAGGCCGCCACGTCGGCGCTCGCCGAGGCCGGCTGGGTATGGAATTCGAGATCGATCAGCGCCGAGGACACGAACTCCACCGTGGCAAAGCCCTGGTTGAATTTGCGGGCGGCAATGAAGCGCTTGAGCAGATCGTCGGGCAGCGGCTCACCGGTCTGATAGTGCTTGGCGAAGGTCTGCAGCACCTGCGGCTGCTCCTGCCAGTGTTCATAGAGCTGCGACGGCAGTTCGACAAAGTCGGTGAACACCGACGTGCCCGACAGCGAGGGATAGGTGACGTTGGACAGCATCCCGTGCAGGCCATGGCCGAATTCATGGAACAGCGTCCGCGCATCGTCCGGCGACAGCAATGACGGCTGGCCATCGGTGCCCTTGGCGAAGTTGCAGATGTTCAACACCAGCGGCGCCACCTCGCCATCGAGCTTCTGCTGGTCGCGCAGCGAGGTCATCCAGGCGCCAGAGCGCTTCGACGGCCGCGCGAAATAGTCGCCATAGAAGATCGCCTTGAGCGCGCCCGAGGCATCCTTGACCTCCCAGACGCGGACGTCCGGATGCCAGACCGGCACGTCCTTGCGCTCGGCAAACGTGATGCCGAACAGCCGGGTCGCGGTGTCGAACTGCGCCGCGATCATGTTGTCGAGGGTCAGATACGGCTTGATCGCCGCATCGTCGAAATTGGCGCGGCGCTGGCGCAGCTTCTCGGCGTAATAGCGCCAATCCCAGGCAGCGAGCTTGAAGTTGCCACCCTCCTCCGCGATCAGCTCCTGCAACGCGTCACGGTCGGCCAATGCACGTGCGCGTGCCGGCTTCCACACCCGCTCCAGCAAGCCGCGCACGGCCTCCGGCGTCTTCGCCATTGAATCTTCCAGCCGATAGGCCGCGAAGGTCGCGAAGCCCAGGATCTTCGCGGTCTCCTCGCGCAGCTTCAGGATTTCGACGATGGTTTCGTTGTTGTCGTTGGCATTGCCGTTGTTGCCGCGCTGGATGAAGGCCTTGTAGGCCTTCTCGCGCAGGTCGCGCCGCGCCGAGCTCTTCAGAAACGGCTCCATCGAGGAGCGCGACGTGGTGATGACCGCCTTGCCGGTCATGCCGCGCTCGTCGGCCGAGGCCCTGGCAGAGGCGACGAAGCTCTCGGCAAGACCGTCGAGATCGCCCTCGCCGAGCTCCATGAACCATTCCTGCTCGTCGCCGAGCAAATGATGGCTAAAAGTGGTGCCGAGATGCGCCAGGCGCTCGTTAATCTCCGCCATACGCGCTTTCGCGGTCTCGTCGAGGCCAGCGCCCGAGCGATGGAAGCGAGTATAGGTCCGCTCCAGCAGCCGCATCTGCTCGGTGGTGAGGCCGAGCTCGGCGCGCCTATCGTGCAGCGCCACGATGCGGCCAAACAGCACGGCATTCATCATGATCGGATTCCAGTGCCGCGCCATCCGCGACGACACATCCTTGTCGATTTCCAGAATGACCGGATTCGAATGAGCGGAGACGAGATCGTAGAACACCGACGCGACCTTGCTCAGCAGCTTGCCGGAGCGCTCCAGCGCCGTAATGGTGTTGGCGAAATCCGGCGTGGCAGGATCGTTCACGATCGCCGCGATTTCGGCTGAATGGTCGAAAAACGCCTGTTCGAAAGCCGGCATGAAGTGCTCGGGCTTGATCTCATCGAACGGCGGGGTCTCGAACGGGGTCGTCCAGGCCTTGAGCAGCGGATTTTCGAGACCTTTCGACGCAACCGGCGAGACCGACGTTTCTGACATAAGAAATCCTGCTTTAAAGCCCAGAGAATGCGTCGATCTATACCACGCGATGGGGCTTTTTTGGGCCCTTTAGTGCTTGCCGCAGCAGGCTTTTTCGTTAGATTGCGGCCCGAAACAGGACCTTGAGATTATGACCACCTCCATCGCCCCTCGCCGCATCTACTGGCCCAGCGTCATCACCGTCATCTCGGCGGCGATCCTGATCGGCGCGGAAGTGTTCGGCGCCGCCTTCGCGGGCGGCTGGGCGCTGTCGATCCTGTTCGGCCTTTCCACCACGGGCGAGCACATCCTGCAGGTCTGCCTGTTCCTGTGCGGCGTCGCCATCATGGTCGCCTTCCTGCGCACCGCAGCGCGGATCGAGCCGTTCACCCGCCGCGGCTGATTGCTGCGCGCTCGCGCTGCTGCTCCACTCTCCGGCTTCGTCACAGCCAACTGTCGTCGCCCGGCCTGACTCGCAATTGCGTCCTTGAACCAGGCGAATCAGTAACTGAACTGTTCGCGATTCATCGCTAGCTACAGCGTTTACGGGATCCTCCGCCTTCACGGAGGACGTCGACGAGAGCGAGATGACAGCCGCAAGAGAAGACGACTACAGTACCATGACGCTGGTGTAGTTCAGCACTTCGGACCAGCCTCAGACCGCGCCAATTTCTTAACCGAACTTAACATCCGTTCATGTCGAGCTCGCTGAGTGCGTCTCGTTTGCAACGCTGCGGGATGGTGTTGAATAAAATGCCCCACAGCCCAAAAAAATTGTTGCGCGCCAGGGTCAAAGAACCTATTTCCCGTCTTGCCCAATTTCGCACGTGCCTGTGGTCGTGTGTCAGTCGGTAGGTATCCGGACAAGAGGCCGGACAGCCGCCAAGGGATGAAGAAGCCGAGGGTCGTTCCAAATTCTCTTCTCCAGAGAGTTTTGCGAAAGGCCAGCATCTCTCTCCAGAGATGCCGTTGAAGGTGACTTTGTTCTTTGCAACCGTGACTGGCAGCCGGAGGCGAACCGGCGCACCTCGTTCTCAACGGGGGACGCGACTTAAAGCAACGACGGAGCGGGCTTTTTTGGTCTCTGCTGGCTTTCCAACAGCCAGCGCGAATACCGAAGAGGCTTGTCCTTCATTGCCAGGTGTGCGGTAGGGTCACTCCCAACCAATCCACGGCAGCACTTACGGTCTGTACTTTTGGCTTTGCCACGCTTCCATCGCGTGTCTGGGTCCGAAGGCGCTGAACCGTCATCATTTTTTGAACGTGTCCCTGAGCCGGGCCGTTTGGGAGAGTGCTATGACCGAACGTATCCAGGAATTCCTCCGCGCCCGCCGCAACGAGGGCACCGATGTCGAGCCGTGTCTCGTTGTCGACCTCGAAGTCGTGCGCGACAACTTCCAGAGCTTTGCAAAGGCTTTGCCCGACAGCCGCGTGTTCTATGCGGTGAAGGCAAACCCGGCGCCGGAAGTGCTGTCGCTGCTGGCCTCGATGGGCTCATGCTTCGACTGCGCATCGGTGCAGGAAATCCAGATGGCACTGGCCGCCGGCGCCACCCCGGATCGCATCTCCTTCGGCAACACCATCAAGAAGGAGCGCGACATCGCGCGCGCCCACGCGCTCGGCATCGGCCTGTTCTCGGTCGATTGCGCCGCCGAGGTCGAGAAGATTGCGCGCGCTGCTCCAGGTGCCCGCGTGTTCTGCCGCATCCTCTACGATTGCGCCGGCGCCGAGTGGCCGCTGTCGCGCAAGTTCGGCTGTGATCCGGAAATGGCTGTCGACGTGCTGGATCTCGCCAAGCGCCTTGGCCTGGAGCCCTATGGCATTTCGTTCCATGTCGGCTCGCAGCAGCGCAAGGTGAAGGCATGGGACCGTGCGCTGGCGATGGCCTCGTCCGTGTTCCGTGACTGCGCCGAGCGCGGGATCAACCTATCCATGGTCAATATGGGCGGTGGCTTCCCGACCAAGTACCTTAAGGAAGTCCCGGCGGTCGTGCAGTACGGCCGCTCGATCTTCCGCGCGTTGCGCAAGCATTTCGGCAACGCGATCCCGGAGACCATCATCGAGCCGGGTCGCGGCATGGTGGGCAATGCCGGCATCATTGAGACCGAAGTCGTTCTGATCTCGAAGAAGAGCGACGAGGACGATGTGCGCTGGGTGTATCTCGACATCGGCAAGTTCGGCGGTCTCGCCGAGACGATGGACGAGTCGATCCGCTACGCCATCAAGACGCCGCATGACGGCGCCGAGATGACGCCCTGCGTACTCGCCGGCCCGACCTGCGATTCGGCCGACGTGATGTATGAGAAGCTGCCGTATCCGTTGCCCGTGACTCTCGAGATCGGCGACAAGCTGCTGATCGAAGGCACCGGCGCCTATACGTCGACTTACTCGGCGGTGGCATTCAACGGCTTCCCGCCGCTGCGCACCTTCCATATCTGAGCGTTGTAAATCTGACTTCGCTCCCTATATCCGGACCCTGCCCCGGATATGACTAATCGGAGAGCCGGCCCGCCGGCTCTCATCCCGTCACCTTCCATTCTGGATGACAACACTCCGCCTGAAAAACGGAGTGGGGACCGACATGCCATGACCGATCTGCACGAGACCGCCACTAACAACACTGTTGCCCTGCCCATCGCAGCCTCTTCGTACGAGATCCGTGCGGAACGTGGCTCCGACGTCGCCGCCCGTGAATCTCTGCTGGATGTGTGCTTCGGCGCTTCGCGCCATGCCCGCACCTGCCAGCGACTGCGTGACGGACGACTGCCCGCTGAAGGTCTCGCCTTCTCGGTGGTGCATCAGGGCCGGCTGGTCGGCACGATCAGGCTTTGGCATGTCGACGCCGGGGGCCGAGCTGCATTGATGCTTGGCCCCCTGGCGGTCGATCCGGGAGTCCGCGACCTTGGCCTTGGCGCCGCGTTGATGAATCACGCGATCGCCGAGGCCTCGGCGCGCGGCCACGGCGCCATCGTGCTGCTCGGTGACGCGCCCTATTACGCCCGCTTCGGCTTCATGCCCCGGAAAATGGCCGATCTGGCACTGCCCGGCCCGTTCGAGCGCGACCGCCTGCTCGGCCTCGAACTGAAGCCCGGCGCGCTCGATGGCGCGCGTGGCATCATCCTGGGAAGCGGTAAGCGGGTCCGCTCTGCTGCCGCGGCCGCCGATCTGGCCCACGCAGCTTGATTTGACCACCGAGACACGGCATTGCGGGGCTCATCTCCGCAGGAGGGCCAGGCAATGACGCGCGAACTGATTTCCACCGGATCGCCATTCGAGAAGATCGCCGGCTATAGCCGCGCGGTGGTCGACGGCGACTTCTGCTTCGTATCCGGGACCACCGGCTACGATTACAGCACCATGGTCTTGCCGGCCGACGTCACGGCACAGACACAGAACTGCTTCAAGACGATTGAAGCCGCACTGAAGGAGGCCGGCTTTGCCTTGGCCGATATCGTGCGTGCGGTCTACTACATCACGGACGCCAGCGACGCCGACAAGGTGTTCGCGGTGACGGGTACCCATCTTGGCGAGATCAGGCCCGCAGCCACGCTCCTCGTGGTCGCCGGGCTCTACAAGCCCGAGATGAAAGTCGAAATCGAAGTAACCGCCAAGCGCCGCAGCTAATCGTCAACCGCGCGTCAGACACACTCGTTGGACGTCGTTGCTATCAACGGCGCGCCGGTTGACTTTCACTGCAGGATACATAGGTTTCGGCCATCATGACGAACCTGCCCCGCAACCGCTTACTGCTCCGCGCCGGTCACCTTCAAGCAGGAATGTGACCCGGGCGCACGCGCGCGTGCCGTCCGGGCTTGTTCGATTTCAGCATCCTTATCATTTTGGAATGCTCGGGCGCTTTGCGCACGGGCGTCATTTGGCTGTGAAACCCATGATCCATTCCCTTCGCTCTGAGCTGCCGCCCATCACACTCCGCCGCAGTGACTGCGAGCGTCTCGGCGTACTGGCCGAGGCCGCTGCAGAGAAGTACCCCGTGACCGCCGACTTTCTGGCCGGCGAAGTTGAGCGCGCAACGATCGTGCCTGATACTCATCCATTGTCCGGGATCGTCGGCATGGAGTCCAACGTGACGTTCCGCGACGATATCAGCGGGCAGGAAAAACACGTCACACTGGTCTATCCGACCTCCGCCGACGTGGACGCCGGGCGAATTTCGGTATTGACCCCGATCGGAGCCGCGCTTATCGGCCTTTCTGCGGGGCAGTCCATTACATTCGAGACGCCCTCGGGGGAACCACGTTCGCTGACCGTTCTCTGGGTTGGCATGCGCTGAGCTGCACTTAATACTGGCATCGAGATTTCATTCCCGAAATTTCATTCTGGTGTCACATCGTCACTGTCCTTTCCCAACCGCGCACGACGCAGCGCGTTCATCTTGATCCTGTCTGGAGTTAGAAGCTGATGTCCTCATCCCCCGCCTCGCAGATCTACGCGAAGATCACTGGCCCCATCGTGATGGTCGGCTTCGGCTCGATCGGCAAAGGCATGGTACCGATGATCGAGCGGCATCTCGATTACGACAAGTCGCGCATTACCGTGCTCGATCCCAAGGACGAGGGCCGCAAGGCGCTGTGCGACAAGCATGGCCTGCGCTTCATCCAGCAGGGCCTCACCCGGGAAAATTATCGCGAGCTGCTGACGCCGCTGCTCACCGAAGGCGGCGGCCAGGCGTTTTGCGTCAACCTGTCGGTCGATACCGGCTCCGTCGACATTATGGAGCTCTGCAACGAACTCGGCGCACTCTATATCGACACGGTCAACGAGCCCTGGCTCGGCTTCTATTTCGATGCCTCGAAGGGTGCGGCCGCACGTTCTAACTACGCTTTGCGCGAGACGACGCTGGCCGCCAAGAAGGCGCGCAAGCCCGGCTCGACCACGGCCGTCTCCTGCTGCGGCGCCAATCCCGGCATGGTCTCCTTCTTCGTCAAGCAGGCGCTGCTGAATGTCGCGTCCGATCTGAAGCTCAATGCCCCGCAGCCGAAGACCAAGGCCGAATGGGCGGACCTGATGCGGCAGGCCGGCATCAAGGGCGTCCACATCGCCGAGCGCGACACGCAACGCTCCAAGTCACCGAAGCCGCCAGAGGTGTTCGTGAACACCTGGTCGGTGGAAGGCTTCCTCTCGGAAGGCGTGCAGCCGTCCGAACTCGGCTGGGGCACCCATGAAAAGTGGATGCCGGAAAATGCCCACACCCACGAGGCCGGCTGCGGCGCTGCGATCTACCTGATGCAGCCCGGCGCCAATACGCGCGTGCGCACCTGGTGCCCGACGCGCGGCGCGCAATACGGCTTCCTCGTCACCCACAACGAGTCGATCTCGATCTCCGATTACTTCACGGTGCGTGACGCATCGGGCACCGCGGTATTCCGGCCGACCTGCCACTATGCCTATCACCCCGCGGATGACGCCGTGCTCTCGCTGCACGAGATGTTCGGCTCCGGCAAGATGCAGGAGAAGCATCACATCCTCGACGAGAACGAAATCGTCGACGGCATCGACGAACTCGGCGTCCTTCTCTACGGCCATGGCAAGAATGCCTACTGGTTCGGCTCGCAGCTCTCCATCGAGGAGACACGCGAACTCGCGCCCTATCAGAACGCCACCGGCCTGCAGGTGACCTCTGCCGTGCTCGGCGGCATGGTGTGGGCACTGGAGCACCCGAATGAAGGAATCGTCGAGGCCGACGAAATCGACTTCCAGCGCCTGCTGGAGATCCAGACGCCATATCTCGGCCCGGTAAAAGGCTACTACACGGACTGGACGCCGCTGGAAGGTCGCCCGGGTCTGTTCCCGGAAGATATCGACACGAGCGATCCGTGGCAGTTCAAGAACGTGCTGGTGCGCTGATCTGTCGTTCAGACTGAATGAATAGAGACGAAGGCGGCAGTGCCAGAGCATTGCCGCCTTTTTTGTTTCAGCCCACTCGTCATTCCGGGCGCGAACGCCGCTTCGCCCAATCCCGGCGTCAGATCACACTTGAAGTGCAGTGCCAAGACTACCTTGCGAGCACGGGTGGAGGCTTTTGGGAGCGTGGCGGGATAACTGCATCCTTCCATTTTCCATTTTTGTCGGCCTCCGTGACGTAAGCCTTCCATAGTGTCTCTCGCATCTCGGATGAAACCTCGTCAGTCGTGCGTGTGGCTTTGCCCAGAACGTCATTGTACTCCGGTTTCGAGTTAAACTGGCCCTGGATTGACACATCGGTCCCCGCTGGACTTGGATTCACGTTGAGTGTCGATGCGCTGATTGTCTTCCCGATACCTTTAAAGATATCGGGCATGATCGCTGATGTGTGAGCGGATAGCTGCTGGTCCAACTTGATGGATCCAATGACGCTCCCTTTGAAAATGGAGTTATTCCCTCCAAATAGCCCGCCGGGAAGAGACTGATTGATGTTGGTCCACATGCTGGCTTCCACGGGATTGCAGATATGCCCCGATGGCTGAACTCCCTTCGCGGCCATCAGCGCACGGATCACGCTTGCAGCCGTCATGAAGCTGTATCCGACATACTGGGTATGCCGTGCCCGCGTCAGTCCAACAACATTGAACAGATAGATGACGGGTCCGCCACTCTCGCCCCTCTCGGTAATGGCAGGCGCCAGAAGGGTGAGCGGAGCAAATGAACCATCCTTCTCATCGATCCTGACGCCAGCCGGAGGCCCCGGTTGATCCCATCCTCCAGGTATGCCGAACCGGATCGCCTGGGTGCCATAGACATCCTGCTTCACCAGACCAAGCGCACACATCTCGGCAGGAAAATCGCTATCGACTTTCAATAGCCCTACATCATCCTTGGCAGCGACCACCTCTGCAAGCTTCTGAAGATTGTTCTTCTTCGATTTGACGACGATGTTTCGCTCGCCGCACTCCGGAGCCAGCAGATAGACGTGCTCCGCAGTCACGACATGATTGGCATTGACCAGGAACCCCGTGCCTTCCGACTTGCAGATATTGACCTTCTCCTGCTTCTCGTTCTCCTTGAAGACAGGAGTGGTGCTGCTCACGTCAATCTTGACGATCGCCTGCCGGAACAGGCTGGCGATCACATTTTCATAGGCCGACGGTTCCGATGCACGACAGGCTGTCGAAAGTACGAGGCCAATTCCGATCAGTGGAAGTGTGAGCCTGCACATGTCATCACGCCCTCGGCTGAACATCTTTCACAGACGAAACGTATTTCATGAATCTGCTGCCGGGCTGGGTCGACATGTTCGCGACGGTAATCGCGCCGTTGCTTCCCGATTGGCTCTGATTGCCGCCAATCACCTGCACCAGGCCCGGAGACGGGACCTTGACGAAAAATGTAACGTGTCCGGTCCCCTGGCAGGCTCTCGTCAGATTGTCCGTACCTGCGTTTTTGAGAACAACGATATCCCCCCGCTTCGGAGCAGAGATCGGCTTCCAGCAGCGAAATGACCCTGAACTTGCGCTGTTGGTACTGTATTGCTTCAGACTTTCAGGCGTGAATGCCTTGCCTTTTTTGATGTAGCCAGCCGCCCCGCTTCCGATCTGGTCGACATTCTTGGCGCGCGCCCGCAACAAACACCAGTTCATGAATGCCGCGCACCACGCCGTCACGTCACCTTCGGGCTTCGTCTGGGTTGACGTAAAAAAATGCATGATCATCGGATTTGCCCGCACCGGCCATTCGCGCGCGAACGGACGAAGGTCCTCGCCATACGCCCCGGCTCCGACCGCGAGAAAATATTGCGCGACATCGATCGGTGCTCCACCAATCGGTGAATTGATCAGAAGGTCGTAAGCCTTATCCACTTCAGCTGACGTCGGCGGTGCAGTGCCAACAGGTGTGAGCTCACCGAAACCTGCTGGCGGCTGTGCGGCCTTGTCAGCAAGATCTGCGGGTAAAGGCGGTAAAGCGCTGATGATAGTGATGTCAGGCATTGCGGCTGGCGGCGAAGCGGCTGGCGTTTGCGCCAATGCCGGGAATATCGGGGACGCAGCGGCAATGCCTGCTGACACGAGAAAGCGACGACGATCCATCCCAATTCTCCTGAAAATCAATTTCGCAATAAAATAAAATTGTCCGGCAACAACCATAAAATGTCAAATTAAATTACTCAACCTTACGCAGCATCGCTGAAGGTGCGCAGATGATGCACACTTCCTGATCGATCGGCATTCTTCTGCAGTCCGTTACTTGCGACGTGCTGCTACTTCTGCGCCAGATAATCGAACGCCACGTCGCCCAATCCCAGCGTCAGGTCGCACTTGAAGTGCAGCGCCGATACGACCTCCCGTACCGGCAGGCGCGCCACATCCGCCAGCGCATGAGGAAACAGCCCGAGCGCGGCGGGGCCCGTCCAGGCTTCCTTCAGATTGATCTCTTCGAGGTGATACCGCACCAGCTCGCAGATCCGCGGCGAGCCATCCACATGCGGGATGATCTTGAGAATAAAGTTCGGCACCTGCAGCGCGTGCATCACTGTGCCATGATCCACCGGGCGATGTTTGTAGCCCATGGTGCCTGACGCACAGAGCACCGAGCCGTAATGCAGCGTGCCGACCAGCACGTCGCTCTCCACCGCGATCTTTGGCGTCGCGCGCTTCTTCGGAAAGCCCCAGAGCTCGCGCCCGCCGGCGATCGGCGCATCGTCGTCGAGATACATCGAGTGGATATAGACGCCCTCGACGCCATTGAGGCGCACCGGGATCGCCTGCCCGGTTTCGGTGTAGTCGCCGAAGCCGGTGGAATCCGGCATGCGGATGAATTCGTATTTCACGATATTGTCGACGATTTCGAGCGGCTCCGGCACGACGGCCTGCAGCGCTTCCATGTCGGTGCGATAGCTGATGATGAAATATTCGCGGTCGTAGAATTTGTAGGGCCCGGGCGGAAACGACGGATTGGTCAGCGGCATCGAATAGGCGTTGCGTCGGACGTCATCGATCTTCATATGCAGCCCCCTGTGATCTTGTTGCCGGGGAGTATGGGGGCGGCATGTGAAATGAGCGAGACCAGATTGCGGGCAGCGCCTTACTTCGCCGTGATCGGCGGCGCGACCTTCTCGGCTGGCGCGGGCGGCAGCGCCGGTTTGGCGCCGGCATCGCGCGCTTCCGCATCCGGGCGAGCCGGCTGCGGCGGGGTCTCCTGAGGACGCTGGCCGGTTGTCGCCGGCTCAGACGGTGCTGCTGGCTTACTCTCGGCGCCCGGCGTCGACTGCAGTGGCGGTGTCGCCTGCGCCAGTCGCGCCGGCGGTGGGGTCAAAGTGAGTCTCGCCATGACCGAGGTCGACATGCCGGACACCGCTGCGAGCGCCAAGGCCGCGAGCACGAGCTGTTTCCGAGGCACGTATATCTTCGTCATGGCATTCACCGCGATTTGTCTGCGGTGACAACGGGGCCCGGCCCACAAGGTTCCCGTGCCAGAAAGTCGCTAGTCCTTGGTACTGACGTCCCAGGTCGCATTGCGCACGCCGGGCAGCACCTCGAGTTTGGCGGCGACCGCGTCCAGTTCTTTGGGATCCACCGCGGTCGAGACCAGCGTGGCCACGATCTCCTGCTGGGTCTCGCTCTGCTCGATGACATCGACATCACCGACGGGGTACTTCGCAGCTTCCAGTGCTTCCTGCAACCGCTCGCGCATGTCGGAGACGACGTCCGGCGAAACCGCAAGCCGCACATAGTAAGTCGCTTCGGAGGACTTCGCGTCCAGTGGCGAGCGATTGATCGCATTGACCAGCGGCCGCAGCAGCGTGTTGCCGGCCAGCACGAAGACGGTCAGCGCGATTGCCTGCGCGATCATGTCCGCGCCGGCGCAGGAGCCGACTGCAGCCGACCCCCACAGCGTCGCCGCCGTATTGAGGCCGCTGACATTGGTGCCTTCTTTCATGATCACGCCGGCGCCGAGGAAGCCGATGCCGGAGACCACATAGGCGATGACGCGGACAGCACCGTCCGCGTCGGCCAGTTGCATCGCAAGATCGACGAAGGCGGCAGCCCCCACTGCCACCAGCACATTGGTGCGCAGGCCCGCAGTGCGCTGGCGATATTGCCGCTCGGCGCCGATCAGCGTGCCCAGCACAAAGGCGGTCGCCAGGCTGAGCAACGTGTCGAGGAAGTCGTAAGTCTGAAATGTCGCCAGAAATCGCATGATGCCTGCATGCGTACAGGAAGTGACGGGCGGATGACAATGCCGCCTCGCACCGACCGTTATGAACTCCCCCTCCCTCTAGCGAAGCTTCGCTTCGCACCGGGGGAGAGGTGAAAGAGCTACAGCTCCAGCAGCCCCGCGTCGCCGTCCTGATCGGCAAAGGCCAGCAGCGTGCCCTTGGCATTCCAGGCCAGCGCGCTGACAGGCTGCCCCTTGTTGGCACGCACCAGAATCTCCGCACCGTCGGTAATGCGGACCATCAGGATGGTGCCATCGCTGTAGCCGGCAGCCAGGATGTCCTGCTTGGGGTGGCAGGCCACCATGGTGACCTTGGCCTTGAGGGGCGCCAGCATCGCCGGCTCCTTGCCCATCGGGCCGTCCTTGCTCGCGAACGGCCAGATGATGACCGTATCTGCTCCCGAGGTCGCGAGGCCCTTGCCGCCGGCGCTCCAGGCGATGGAGCGCACACGTGCGGGATAGCCGGTCATGCGCATGTGCTTGCCGTCCACGAGGCGCCAGCCATGCAGCGCCGGCTCATGCATCGCAGTGACCAGAAACTTGTTGTCCGGGCTGAAAGTCACGCCGAGATGCGAACCCGCCCATTCCAGCACTTCCGCATTGCCGGCCATGTTGGGAAACCACAGCGTCACGCCGTTGTAATGCGCGATCGCAAGCCGGAGCCCCTTGGGGGCAAATGCCAGACCGCCAACCGTCGATGGCACCTCGAAGGATTTCACCTCACCTTTCGGCGCTTGCACGAAAGCTGTCTTGCCCGCCGACCACGCCACGGCGCCGTCGAGATGCAGGGCAACGCTGTCGATCCAGCGCCGTTTGGCGTCGGTAGCAAAGGTCGAGACCACGCCGTCGCGATCGAGCACGACAACCTTGCCGTCGTCGCAGCCCATCACGATGCGCTTGCCGTCGGAGGTCGAGCATAGGATGCCGCCAAAGGCGACCTCGACGGGCGACATGGCGCCTGCCGGATCGACCAATGTGACCTTCTCCTCGGCACCGACAAAGGCGGCCTTGTCGCCGAGAAAATGCACGGCGGTGACACCCGCGCCAATGGCCACCGGCACGACACGGTCGGTGACCGAGACGATGGATTCCTGCTCCTGCAGTGGATTGAAATCGGACATCAGGACGGGATGACTTTTTCGAAACCGTCGCGGATCAGCTGCTCGGGCAGATCGCGACCGATAAAGACGAGACGGCTCTCGCGCTTCTCGCCATCCTTCCACGGCCGCTGGTGATCGCCTTCCAGCATCATGTGCACGCCCTGGAAAACATAGCGATCATCATCGCCGGAGAAGGACAGGATACCCTTCGAGCGCAGGATCTTGCCGCCCTCCTTGGCCATCAGGTCCTGCAGCCACGGCATGAAGCTCGATGCATCGAGCGCCTTGTCGGTACGCAGCGACAGCGATTGCATGTCCTCGTCGTGATAGTGCTTCAATCCGTGACCATGGTCATGATCATGGTGGTGGTGATGACCGTGATCGTGGTCATGGTGATGATCGTGACCGTCATCTGCGCTGAGAAACTCAGGCTCGATCTCCAGAATGCGATCGAGATCGAAAGCGCCGCGTTCCAGCACGTCGGACAGCTTCACCTGCGCGCGCTCGGTCTTGTGCAGCTTGGCATAGGGGTTGATCGCGCGGATGCGCGCCTCGACTTCGGCGAGCTCGGGCTTCGACACGAGATCGACCTTGTTCAGCACGATGACATCGGCGAAGGCGATCTGGTTCTTGGCTTCCGGCGCGTCCTTGAGACGGTCGCTCAGCCATTTGGCATCGGCTACGGTGACCACCGCATCGAGCCGCGCATTTGCCTGCACGTCCTCGTCGACGAAGAAGGTCTGCGCCACCGGCGCGGGATCGGCCAGGCCGGTCGTCTCGACGATGATGGCGTCGAACTTGCCCTTCCGCTTCATCAGGCCATCGAGAATGCGCACGAGATCGCCGCGCACGGTGCAACAGACGCAGCCGTTGTTCATCTCAAACACTTCTTCGTCTGCGCCGATGATGAGATCGTTGTCGATCCCGATCTCGCCGAATTCGTTGACGATGACCGCGTATTTCTTGCCGTGGTTTTCCGACAGAATGCGATTCAGCAGCGTGGTCTTACCGGCGCCGAGATAGCCGGTCAGCACGGTCACGGGAATTTTGTTGGCAGTCGCTTCAGACATGATCACTCCGGCGGGGTCTTTTCAGGGACTTGGCAGCGCCGGCAGCAGGGGTGCCCCTGCGCTAACTGGTCAGCGCGCTCGTCAGCGCCTTTATATTGTGCCTGACCATGTCAATGTAAGTGGGGGCGTCGCCGTTTTCGGCCGTCAGGCTATCGGAATACAGCGTTCCGCCGATTTTTGCCCCGGTCTCGGCGGCAATCCGGCGCATCAGCCGAGGATCGGCAATATTTTCCAGAAAAACAGCCGGAATTTTCGAGAGCTTCAGCTGGGTGATGATGACGGCAATATCCTTGGCGCTGGGCTCGGAATCCGTCGAAACGCCCTGCGGCGCAATGAATTCGATGCCATAGGCCGCCGCGAAATATCCGAAGGCGTCATGGGTCGAGATCACCTTACGGCGGGCCTCGGGAATGCTGGCGACAGCGGCCTTCACGTCATTATCGAGGATGGCCAGCTTCGCGAGATAAGCCTCAGCGTTCGCCTTGTAGGCGTCCGCACCGGCCGGATCGACCTTGGCCAGCGCATCGCGAATATTGGTGACGTAAATTCTGGCATTGTCCACGGACTGCCACGCATGCGGATCTTCATGCGAATCGAGCTTACGCGGTGCGATGCCCCGGCTTGCAGTGACGATTGTCGCCTTGCCGCCGGAGGATTTCACCAGCCGCGGCAGCCAGCCTTCAAAGCCCAGACCGTTGACCACTACAAGCTTCGCATCGGCGATCTTTTTCGCGTCTTGCGGCGTCGGTGTGTAGACATGCGCATCACCATTCGGGCCAACCAAGGTCGTCACAGCGACTCGCTCGCCGCCGACATTGCGGACGAAGTCACCCAGGATGGAAAAACTGGCGACGATGTGGATCTTGTCCTGTGCACGCGCGGGAACGATCGCGCTGAGCAGCGATAGAGCAGCACAGAGAGCGAATACGCTGGATTTCCGCAAGACTGACACAACTACGCCTCAAGATGACGGCCGGGGAATAACTGCCTCACCAAGCCACTGACATTGCCGAACAAAACCGAAAATACGTAGAGCACCGCGGCGACGAGGATAATCGCGGGGCCGGACGGCACCTTGGTCTGGAACGACAGCACCAAACCGACGTAACCGGAGATCATTGCGCTCGCGACGGAGATCATCATCATCCCCGTGATATCGCGCGACCAGAACCGCGCGATGCCAGCAGGAAGGATCATCAGGCCCACCGCAAGCAGCGTGCCGAGCGCATGAAAGCCGTTGACGAGATTGACGACGACCAGCGCGAGGAATGCGAGATGCGCAGGTGCGCCAGCACGCGAGACCGTGCGCAGAAACACCGGGTCGACGCATTCGATCACCAGCGGGCGATAGATCACGGCCATCACCAGCAGCGTGATCGTCGCGTTGAAGGCGATCACCAGCAGCGTCTGGTCGTCCAGCGCGAGAATATTGCCGAACAGCACATGCAGCAGATCGATATTGGTGCCGCGCATCGAAACGATCGTGACGCCGACTGCCAGTGATACGAGATAGAAGGCTGCAAGCGACGCATCTTCCTTGATGACCGTTACGCGCGAAACGAGACCCGCGAGCAGCGCGACTGAAAAGCCGGCAATCAGGCCGCCAAACGTCATCGCAAACAGATTGAGCCCGGAGAACAGGAAGCCTATGGCCGCCCCTGGCAGGATGGCATGCGCCATCGCATCGCCCACAAGGCTCATCCGCCGCAGCATCAGGAACACGCCGATCGGCGCACCGCCAAGTGCCAGCGCGACCACACCGGCCAGCGCGCGGCGCATGAATTCGAATTCAAGGAATGGCGCGATCAGCACATCATAAAGCATGTCGATCAGGCCGCCTGCGAATGTGTGGTATCGACGACGCAGGTGCCGGCGCCGTCGTCGAAAGCTTCGCACATGCGCCGCGCTTCAAGCAGGTTATCCGCCGTCAACACCTGCTGCGTTGCCCCCCAGGCCACCGAGCCACGCGCCAGCAGCAGAGTTTCCGGAAAATGCGCGCGCACCATATCCATATCGTGCAGCGCCGCCAGTACCGTTCGCTTTTCCGCGTGCCAGTGACGAACCAGCGCAATCAGATCCGCCGATGTCTTGGCGTCGATGGCATTAAACGGCTCGTCGAGCACGATCACCCGCGCATCCTGCAGCAGCACGCGCGCGAACAGCATGCGCTGCATCTGGCCGCCGGATAGTGTGCCGATATTGCGGTTCTCGAAACCGTTGAGGCCGACAGCAGCCAGCGCCTGCGCGATTTGCGCGCGTGCTTTTTTGCCGAGGCCACCGAAGATGCCAGTCGTGCGCCAAAGGCCTGTGCCGACGAAATCGAATACCGAAATCGGGAACGTCCGGTCGATATCGACGCTCTGCGGCAGATAGGCGATATCGCGCGCCTTCAACTCACCCAGCATGATCGCACCGGTCAGCGGCTTCAGAATGCCGACGATGCCGCGAAACAACGTTGACTTGCCGGCGCCATTAGGACCGACCACCGCGAGAAGGCTGCCCGCCGCGATCTCGCCATTGAGGTGATGCACCGCCGGATGGCGGTCATAGCCCAGCGTGACGTCCCGAAATGAAAGCTGCGCGCTCATGACGGCCTCATCGCCAGCAGAACCACCGCCCAGAGCGCTGCGGAGACCGCCAGAGCGGCGCCGACACGTGCCGGCAATGTCATGCGCAGGATCGACCAAGGCGCAGGCTGGGCCGGATGCGGGCTGGCAGGCCCATGACTGTGGGTATGACCAAGGCCGTGCGCGTGACCATGGGAGTGGTCATGACCGTGAGAATGGGAATGCGCCATGAAATCGGGCCTGAGCCAATGAAACCGCGGCGCCAAAGGCACCTCGCTTATATGTATGTTATATTATAACATATCGCAAGCCCGGGAGCGGGTTAGGCGAAGTGGCGAACCAGCGCCAAGCCGGCAAACAACCCGGCGATCGACAGCACGACCGACCCCAGCACATAGGCCGCCGCCAGCCCCAGTTCGCCGCGCTCATAAAGCAGCGCCGCATCCAGCGAGAAGGCCGAAAAGGTTGTGTAGCCGCCGAGAATGCCGGTCATCAGAAACAGCCGCCATGGCTGCGAGGCCTCGCCCTTGAAAGCGAGGTAGCCGGCGATCAGGCCCATCACGGTAGAGCCGGTGACGTTGATGATGAAGGTGCCCCACGGGAATCCCGTGCCCATGCACCGCGCGCAGGTAACATTGATGACATGGCGCAGGGTCGCGCCGAGGCCTCCGCCGATGAAAACCAAAACGTAATTCATTGAATATCTGCCGCCCCTGATGGCCCGCTATCGTCATTCGTTCTGCCGCAGCCTGCTTGCGGCGGCAAGTCGCAGGCAGCGCGTCACCTCGCACAAATACGACAGCATAACGAAAAAGGGCGGTAGCTCGCGCCACCGCCCTTCCCACACGCCATCAGGCGCAAATTGAATGCGATCAGATCGCCTTGCCGAACTGCTCGTCGACATAGTCCCAGTTCACGAGGTGATCGACGAACGCCTTGAGATAGTCGGGACGACGGTTGCGGTAGTCGATGTAGTAGGAGTGCTCCCAGACGTCGACGCCGAGGATCGGGGTCGCGCCATGGACCAGCGGGCTTTCGCCGTTGGCGGTCTTGGAGATTTCCAGCTTGCCGTTCTTGACCGAGAGCCAGGCCCAGCCGGAGCCGAACTGGCCGACGCCTGCAGCGGCGAAATCGGTCTTGAACTTCTCGAGACCACCGAGATCCTCGGTGATCTTCTTCTCGAGACGGCCGGGCAGCTTGTCGCCACCGCCGTTCGGCTTCATCCAGTTCCAGAAGTGGAGATGGTTGTAGTGTTGGCCGGCATTGTTGAAGAGCGCGGCATTCTTGCCGAACGAGCCCTTCACGATCTCTTCAAGCGATTTGCCTTCGAATTCGGTGCCCTTCAGCAGGTTGTTGCCATTGGTCACGTAAGCCTGATGGTGCTTATCGTGATGGAATTCCAGCGTTTCCTTCGACATATGCGGCGCGAGCGCGTCATAAGCGTAAGGCAGGTTGGGAAGCGTGAAGGTCATGGGTCCAGATCCGCAATAATGGGAGAGTTGGCTTAACGGGAACCCTTATAGAAGGTTCCGTCCGGCTCCGACACTCCCATCTTCGCGATCCCGACCGCCGGCGATCCCGATCGTTTGACGAGCCCGATCAGGCCGCGCTCGGCATTGCAGCGGGGACGGCATCGCGTCGCACCGGGGGCTTCACATTCATCAGCATCTGGAAGCATCCAGCGATCAGGCCAATCACCACCGCGGATTGCCAGGCACGGTCATAATTGCCGAGATGCGAGAAGATCATTCCACCGCCCCAGGCGCCGAGGAAAGATCCCGCCTGATGGCTGAGGAAGGCGATGCCGGTGAGCGTGGCCATGAAACGCAGGCCGAACAGCTGCGCAACGAGGCCGTTTACCAGCGGCACCACGCCGAGCCACAGCGATCCCAGCACGGCTGCGAAAATCATGGTCGTGGTCGGCGTTGCCGGGAAATAGAAGTAGGTGGCGAGCGCCAGCGAGCGGGCGATGTAAATTCCGCCGAGCAAAATCTGTTTCGGATAACGGCCACCGAGCCAGCCAAAGGCGTAGGAGCCAAACACGTTGAACAGGCCAACTAGCGCCAGCGCCGTCGCACCGAGCGATGCATCAAGGCCGCAAATCGCCAGATAATTCGGCAGATGCGTCGTGATGAAGACGAGTTGCAGGCCGCAAACAAAGAATGACAGCGCCAGCACGATATAGCCGGAATGGCCGAGTGCAGACTGCACCACTTCGCTCATCGATTGCGGCGCCTCATCGATCGCCGCGTGCTCGATCTTGTCGGACTGGCCGGCAAACAATGCGGCAGGGACCATCACAGCAGCCAGACCGAGGAAACCGATCAGTGCAACCTGCCAACCGGCGGTCGAGATCAGGGTCTGCGCCAGCGGGGAGGCAATGACGAGGCCGAGCGAACCGGCGGCCGACACAGCACCCATGGTGACACTGCGCTTGGCAGCAGACACACTGCGCGAGGCCACCGTCATGGTCATGCTCGAGGCCGTGCAGGACAGCGCGAGGCCAACACACAGGCCAGCACCGAGGGTGAAAACCAGCGGCGTGGTCGCGAACATCATGAAGACGAGGCCGGCAGCATAAATCAAAACGCCGATGATCATCACGTGACGAGTGCCGAAACGATCGGCGATGGCACCGATGAAGGGCTGCGAGATGCCCCAAATCACGTTCTGCAAAGCGGTGGCCAGCGAGAAATCGGCCGTGGTGATGGCGGTGTCGCGCAGGATCGAGGGTTGAAACAGGCCAAAGCTCTGGCGCATGCCCATGGCCAAGCTCAACAGCGTCGCCGCGCCGGCTAAAATCGCCCAGCGCTGGTATTTGGAGAGCTCCGCCTCGGTCATTCCAACGTTTCCTTGATCCCTAGAATATTATTCTCAGATAAGCACCGGATTCGACAGGTTTACTACCCTCGGACCGACCTATAAGGGCTGCACAAAGCGCAGAGGTGGCGACCGAAATGAGCATCGAAATCGAGATTGTGACCGGCGATGCCTCATGGCCGAGCGTCAAACCGCTGTTCGACCTGGTTTGGCCGCGCGAGGCCGTCGAGAAACTGCCCTGGGGACACCTGGTCTTCGCCTATCCCGAATTGCGGGTCATCGTGGAGGACGATGGGCAACCGGTCTGCCATGTCGGCCTGTATCGGCGCGAAGGCATGTGGAAGGGTCGCAAGACGCGGATTGGCGGAATCGGAGGCGTTGTGACGCATCCCGACTATCGTCGTCGCGGTCTGGCCAGCCTGGCGCTCACAGCCGCACTCCATACGCTGAAAGACGAACGCGCCACCGATTTTGCGCTGCTGTTCTGCGAACCGCACCACGCAGAGTTTTACACGCGCCGCAACTGGAAGCCGTTTATCGGCGAGGTCTATGCCGAACAGCACGGCGCGCGGATACGCTTCGATGTCATGACCCCGCTTGTGTCCTACCTGAAGCGCGCGCCGCATGAAGGCGAGATGGACCTTTGCGGGCTACCGTGGTGACCGCCACCGATTGACCTGAGCAAGCTGCGTCAAATTGAATCGATCATGATCATTTGAGACGCTGGGTCAGCTCAACCCATCTCCGCGGCATTGCACAAATCCAATTTCTTGTTATGCAGACCGCCTGATCCGAGGAGACACGCATGGCCGCCAGATTCATTGTTATGATCGCATTGCTGGGTGCGGTGTTCGCAGGCTCCGCTGCGCAAGCCCAGTCGGGTGGCGAAGCGACGGGTGTCTGGCAGACCCAGGCTGGCGATGCGCAAGTGCGGGTCAGCAAATGCGGCACGATTCTGTGCGGCACCATCGTTTCGCTGCGTGACAAGATCGATCCGCAGACTGGCAAGCCCCCGATCGACGACAAGAACCCGGATCCCGCGCTGGCCAAGCGCTCGATGATCGGCATTCACCTGTTCTACGACATGCGGCCCACCGGCGCGAATACGTGGTCCGGCCGAATCTACAATGCCGATGACGGGAAGATCTATACCAGCAACCTCGCCTTGACCGGCCCTAACACGCTCAAGGTCGAAGGCTGCGTCGGCGCATTCTGCGGTGGCGAGAACTGGACCCGCGTCGGCCGGTAACTCGGTTTGCTTCTTTCAGACTGACATGGCCTTCAACGCGGTGGCCGCCGAAGCATAACCACCGCGCGCGCCGTCGATGAAATGCACGTGATCGCTGCGGATGGCAGACGGTGTGAAACACGTCATCATCGCAGCATCCTGCCGGTGCAGACCATAGCGCACCGTTCCTTCCGAGACCGCTGCAACAAGATGCTGCTCTAGCGCGCGTTCGAGATCGGGCGTGCAATCCAGAATCATACGCAGGCTGTCGTCATATTTGCGGAAATCCGAATTCTCGACCAGTTGCTCCACATATGTCTTCGGCACGAAGCCGCCGACGCTGATGCCGAAGCGCATCACGACATAGACGAACAGGGTTCGCATGAGTACCCGTATGCGAAAACGCGCCAGCGAGTTCGCTCCTCGGCCGGCCAGAATCTCATAGTCCAGCCCTGCAGGGGGCCACTTCAGCGCTGGTCCGCCAGCAGGCACGGGACGGCCCGCATTTGGACTGCGTTCGACCAACGCGATGATGTCTTCGATGACGCGACGAAATGCCGATGCGTCGGCTCCCGTTGCAGCCGTCACCAGCACCGACAGGATCAAACCATGCGTCGATGGAATTTCCTCGAAGCGACATGAGAGCCCGGAGAGATCGGGATAGGTCCCGACAGGCGCCGGAGTCACCGCGAATTCGCCGCGCTTCATCGCGGCCTCCGCCCAACCCAGTCCACCACCGGAAAACATCGCATAGGACACGTTCTTTGACGGACCGAAGCGCGCCACGCGCACATCCAGCCCCTGCGCACGGATGTCTTTGATAGGCACCAAGGCCACGCGCATCACGAGATCGAGATCGTGCTTTACCCAGGTCGCCGTCGCCGCCAATGCCCCGCTGGCGCGATCGAGATCGTCCGGCGAGACTGCGAAGCTTGCACCATCGCCACCGAACACGAACGGGAATTCACGACCTTCCAGCGCATTGGTCACCGCCGCGATGACGGCGGCGCCGGCCATGTTGACGGCCTTGTAGCGCTGTTCGGCGATGGCTTTGGTGGATTCGACGATATCGGCGACGCCGACGATCCAGTCATCCGGCAGTGGCTTGTACAAGGACGGGTCCATCACCCGGTTGAAGCCGTAAAAGACCGGAATTCTGGAATAGAAATCGCCGCTTTCGATGGTCATCTGCGCCAATGTCCTGCGGCAAAGTTGCGGCAGCTTGTGGCGGCCTGTGACAACACGATGGCCACGACCTTAGCACGGATTTGAGCAAGAATTCTTGCCCTAGCAATCCAAGGTCGTCTGCCGCTCCCATTCGGTGAGCTGGCGGCAATGCTCGTTCCAGTCACTATGTTTGAGCTTCAGATAAGACCCGACCACGACTTCGCCGAGCTGCGCCTTTAACACCTCGGATGCTTCGAGCGCACGCAGCGCATCGAGCAGGTTGAGCGGCAACTGCTTCGCCTTTGGCGCCTTTGCGCCGTCCGTATACATATTGATGTCGAGCCGCGGGCCGGGATCGCGGGTATTGGCCATCCCGTCGAGGCCGGCAGCCAACAGCGCCGCAGGCAGCAGATACGGATTGACCGCGCCATCAGGCAAACGGAATTCGAAACGGCCTGCATCTGGAATGCGGATCATATGGGTGCGGTTGTTGCCGCCATGGGTCACCGTGTTTGGCGACCATGTCGCGCCGGACAGCGTACGTGGCGCGTTGATGCGTTTGTAGGAATTCACCGTGGGATTGGTGATCGCGCAGATCGCTTCGGCGGAATGCACGAGCCCACCGATAAAGTGATAGGCGGTTTTCGAGAGACCCAACTCGCCGCTTTCGTCCTCGAAGACGTTTGAACCGTCCCTGGTCGACCACAGCGATGCATGCACATGACAACCGTTGCCGGTGAGATTGGCGAAGGGCTTCGGCATGAAGGTCGCCTTGTAGCCGTGCTTCTCGGCAATCGACTTCACCATAAACTTGAAGAAGGCGTGGCGATCGGCAGTTTTCAGCGCGGTATCGAACTCCCAGTTCATCTCGAACTGGCCGTTGGCGTCTTCATGATCGTTTTGATACGGCTTCCAGCCCAGCGCAATCATCGCATCGCAGATTTCGGCGACGATCTCGTAGCGCCGCATTAGCGCCTGCTGATCATAGCAGGGCTTGGCTTGCTGATCGGCCGGATCGGAAATCGCGGTGCCGTCCGGCGCGATCAGAAAATACTCGCATTCGACGCCGGTCTTGAGCTCGACGCCCTGCTCGGCCGCCTTGGCAATCAAGCCCTTTAGCACCTGGCGCGGATTCTGCGCGACCGGCTTGCCGCCCATATAGAGATCGCCTGTCACCCAGGCGACGCCGGGCTTCCATGGCAGCAGCGTCAGTGTGTCCATGTCCGGCATGACCAGCACGTCGGGATCGGCCGGCGTCATGTCGAACCAGGCCGCAAAACCCGCAAAGCCCGCGCCGGATTTCGCGACACTGTCCATCGCGGTCGCCGGCACCAGCTTGGCGCGCATGCCGCCGAACAGATCGACAAAGGCGATGAGGAAGTATTTGAGGTCTTGTTGTTTGGCTAGTTCGGTCCAGGTCGTCATTGACATCTCCGAAAGTGAACCAGCCAATTTTGCGAAGAGATATTGGCGGCCTGTTAGATATTGCTGCCGGGAATCCAGTTCGTTCCGGCGAGAGGGACCCTCGCCATCGCCGCCGACTCCATTGTCAGCGCCACCAGATCTTCCGGTTCGAGATTGTGGACGTGGCTCTTGCCGCAGGCGCGCGCGATGGTCTGCGCTTCAAGCGTCATCACCGACAGGTAGTTCGCGAGCTTGCGCCCAGCGATGACGGGATCGAGCCGCGCGGCCAGCAAAGGATCCTGCGTGGTGATGCCCGCGGGATCGCGACCTTCGTGCCAGTCGTCATAAGCACCCGCCGTGGTGCCGAGCTTCTGGTACTCGGCTTCCAGCGCCGGATCGTTATCGCCGAGCGCGATCAGTGCGGCCGTGCCGATCGCCACCGCATCGGCGCCAAGCGCGAGGCACTTGGCCACGTCGGCGCCATTGCGGATGCCGCCGGAGACGATGAGCTGTACCTTGCGATGCATGCCGAGATCCTGCAGTGCCTTCACCGCCGGCGGGATCGCGCACATCGTGGGCAGGCCGACATTCTCGATGAACACATCCTGTGTCGCCGCAGTGCCGCCCTGCATGCCGTCGAGCACGATGGCATCGGCGCCGGACTTCACCGCGAGCGCGATGTCGTAGTACGGACGGGATGCACCGACCTTCACGTAAATGGGCGTATTCCAGTCGGTGATCTCGCGCAGTTCCTGGATCTTGATTTCGAGATCGTCAGGACCGGTCCAGTCCGGATGCCGGCAGGCCGAGCGTTGATCGATGCCGACAGGCAAACGGCGCATGCCAGCGACGCGCTCGGTAATCTTCTGGCCGAGCAGCATGCCGCCGCCGCCGGGCTTGGCGCCCTGCCCGACCACGACCTCGATGGCATCAGCCTTGCGCAAATCGTCCGGATTCATGCCGTAGCGCGACGGCAGCACCTGATAGACCAGCAAATCGGAATGACCGCGTTCTTCAGGCGTCATGCCGCCATCGCCTGTCGTGGTCGATGTGCCGACGGCCGATGCACCACGACCGAGCGCTTCCTTTGCCGGACCCGACAGCGCACCGAAGCTCATGCCGGCGATGGTGATTGGAATCTTCAGATGGATCGGCTTCTTCGCAAAGCGCGCGCCGATGACGACATCGGTAGCACATTTCTCACGGTAGCCCTCCAGCGGATAGCGACTGATGGAAGCACCGAGAAACAGCAAATCATCGAAATGCGGCAGCTTGCGCTTGGCGCCCGCGCCACGGATGTCGTAGATGCCGGTCGCGGCAGCACGGCGGATTTCCGCAATGGCGGCATCATCGAAGGTCGCCGACTTGCGCGGCGGCGTATGGATCCAGCGGTCTTGCGCGCTCATCAGTACGATCCGACGTTGTCGATGTGAAAGTGGTAGAGTTTGCGCGCCGATCCGTAGCGCTTGAACTCGTCGGGGCTGACGCCTTCGACGCCCGCGTCGTCCAGTAGTTTTTTCAGCTCGGTCTTGTGCTCGTCCCGCAGCGGCTTCTCAATGCAATCGGCCCCGAGGCTTGCCACCGTTCCGCGCACGTAGAGATGCGCCTCATAGATGGAGTCGCCGAGGGCATCGCCGGCATCGCCGAGCACCACAAGCTTGCCGGCCTGCGCCATGAAGGCGGAGAGATGGCCGACCGAGCCCTTCACAACGATATCGATGCCCTTCATCGAAATGCCGCAACGCGCCGATGCGTTGCCGTCGATCACCAGGAGGCCGCCATTGCCGCTGGCACCGGCCGCCTGCGATGCGTCGCCGGTGACATGAACGCGGCCCGACATCATATTCTCGGCCACGCCCTGCCCGGCATTACCGCGTACGGTGACGCGTGCCTGCTTGTTCATGCCGGCGCAGTAGTAACCCACATGGCCGTCGATATCGATCTCGACCGGAAGATCGAGACCGACCGCGATATTGTGCTGGCCGCGCGGATTGGTAACGGTCCAGTGCGTCTCGTTGGTGTTGGGTGTGAGTTTATGCAGTGCGCCATTCAGCTCGCGCAGCGGCGATGAGGCGAGATCGACCGTGGGCATCAGTGGCGCTCCCACAAATAGACTTTGGCGGGTTCGGGCTCCCACACCTTGGCGACGTCGATGCCAGGCAAATCGACGAGCGCGCGATATTCGGTGCCGAAGGCGACCCAGCGATCGGTCTCGGCCATCACGGCCGGCTTGCAAGCGATGGGATCGCGCAGCACGCCGAATCCGGTCTCGGTACCGATGACGAATGTGTAGAAACCATCGAGTGCAGACAACGACGAGGTCATTGCATCCTGCAGCGAAGCGCCTGCCGCCATCTGCGAACTGATATAGCCGGCGGCCACTTCGGAATCATTTTCGGTGCGGAACGTCATGCCCTGGCGAATCAGCTCGCGGCGGACGTCATTGTGGTTCGACAGCGAGCCGTTATGCACGAGACACTGGTCCGTGCCTGTGGTGAACGGATGCGCGCCATTGGTGGTGACGGCGGACTCCGTTGCCATGCGGGTATGGCCAACGGCATGCGTGCCGCTCATTGCGCTCAAACCGAAGCGCTTCGCCACATCGGCGGGCAGACCGACTTCCTTGAACACCGCCATGCGCTTGCCGCGCGCAACCATATCGACGTCCTTCATGCCGACGAGCGCAGCGGCGATGGCGGCCTCGCGGTCCGTGGGGATGCTGATAACGGCGTGTGTGTCGTACACCCGGTACTCAATCGACGCGCCAGCCACCTTGCCGAGCGATGCCATCAATTCAGCGAAATCAAACGACGGGGCAGCGCGCAGTGTCAGTTTGATCTGACCGGCATCGCCGTCGCCATATACAGCAAAGCCTGCCGAGTCCGGACCGCGGTCACTGAGCGCTTCCAGCATGCCGGACAACAGTCCGCCAAGCTCGGGCGCCAGCCTTTGATCTTTCAGAAACAGACCTGCAATGCCGCACATGAGGAGCGTCTCACTCGTTGAATGCGCGTGAACCTTGCCTGAAATAAAACCGCCATGTCAACCATAGAGAAAATAGTTTTCCCTATAGGAAATATCGCTATTGTCGGGAAATCGACGCATGTAGGAAACGCCCCCGTGAAAGCGAAACCGAAGAAGACCAAGTCATCGCCCGCGCGACCGAAGCCGGAAGAGCTGCGCACCGGTTCGAACGCGCCACTTGAAGCCGGCGGCTCTCTCGAGTCCAAGATCGGCAATGAAGTGCGCCAGCTCCGCAAGGAGCTGGAGCTGACAGTGGCAGAGCTCAGCACATCGGCGGGCATATCCACGGGCATGCTGTCGAAGATCGAGACCGGCAGCATCTCGGCATCGCTGGGCACGCTCAACGCACTATCGAAAGCACTCAACGTGCCAATTAGCCGTTTCTTTCGCGAAACGGAGGAAGAGCGCGACTGCTCATTCGTGAAGGCCGGCGCGGGCACCCGGATCGAACGACGTGGTACGAAATCCGGTCATCACTATCAATTGCTCGGCCAGTCGATTCATGGCGAGCTCGGCGTCGAGCCCTATCTGATCACTCTGAACGAGGACGCCGAGGCCTATAGCAACTTCCGCCATGCCGGTGTCGAGATGATCTACATGCTATCCGGCAAGGTGCGCTATCGTCATGCCGACCAGACCTATCTGATGGAACCTGGCGATACGCTGTTCTTCGACGCCGCCGCGCGGCACGGGCCAGAAGAACTGGTGAAGGCACCGATGACCTATCTGTCGGTGATCATCTATCCGCGGCGAAGTTAGGCCTTACTTCGCCTTGCTCTTCCCCAGCATCCGGTCTTGCGACGGCGACACCTCGAAGGCGCGGCGATAGAGGCGCGCGAAATGGCTGGCGCTGGCGAAACCACACTCGGCTGATATCTCCACGACCGGCATGCTTGTCTGCTGCAGCAGCGCGCGGGCCTTAGCGAGGCGCAGCGTGAGATAATGCTGCTCGATGGTCACCCCGAGATGCGCGGTGAATAGCCGCTCGAGTTGCCGCACGGACACGCCAGCCACTTTCGCCAGTTCATCGCGGACTGCCGGGCTGGCCAGACGACGCTCCATCACAGTGACGGCTGACAACACCGCGCGATTGCTGGTGCCGAGACGCTCGCGCAGTGAAATGCGCTGGCTATCATCGCCGAGCCTTACAGCTGTCTGCAGAAACCAATCGCTGACTTTTGCTGCCAATGCCTGCCCATGATCGCGGCGTATGATGGCATGCATCATGTCGAGTGCCGCGACGCCGCCGGCGCAGGTCAGTCTGTTGCCGTCGATCTCGAATAGCGTTCGCGTTGGCTCGATATCCGGGAACGCCTCGATGAATGCATCGAGATGTTCCCAATGGATCGTGCAGCGGACATCGTCGAGCATGCCGGCCTTGGCGAGAATGAAAGGCCCACCGGATACACCGCCGATGGCGCAGCCGGAGCGCGCCAGACGGCGCAGCCAGGCCAGCGTCTTCGGATCATCGAAGGTCGCGGGATTGCCACCGGCGCAAACCAGAACCGTGTCATAGCGCACGCTATCGGCAATGGTGTGATCGGAGGCCACCGACAATCCGTTCGATGCCAGGATCGCATCGGCACCGGTCGAGATCTGCAGCCACTGATACAGTTTCTTGCCGGCCAGGACATTGGCTGCCCGTAGCGGCTCGATCGCCGAGGCGAAAGACATCAGCGCGAAACCATCGATCAGGAGAAAACCGACGCGGTGAGGTTGGGCCATCGTATCCGCGCCGGTTCAAATCATCGCAACGACGACATTACGCCCATTCGCCTTTGCGAAACACCGGCACGCGGCGACCGTCGCTGTGCACGCCGTCGATGTCGACCTCGCTAGAGCCGATCATCCAGTCGATATGGATGAAGCTCTTGTTGCCGCCCTGCGCCGCGATCTGTTCGGGCGTGAGATCGCCACCATTGACGAAACACTTCGAATAGCACTGGCCGAGCGCGATGTGGCAGGCTGCATTCTCATCGAACAGCGTGTTGTAGAACAGCAGCCCTGAAGCCGAGATCGGCGATGAGTGCGGCACCAGCGCCACCTCGCCCAGACGGCGGGAGCCTTCGTCGGTGTCCAACACTTTGTTGAGCACTTCCTCGCCGCGCGAGGCTTTCGCCTCGACGATCTTGCCACCCTCGAATTTCACCGCGATGTCCTCGATCAGTGTGCCCTGATAGGACAGCGGCTTGGTCGAACGGACATGGCCTTCGACGCGCGCAGCATGCGGCGTGGTGAAGACTTCCTCAGTCGGGATATTGGCGTTGCAAACGATACCGTTCTTGGCAGTCGACGCGCCGCCTTCCCATTCGTGACCATCGGCAAGGCCGACCACGAGATCGGTGCCTGGCCCGGTGAAATGCAGCGCATGGAAGCGCAGGCCATTCAGCCATTCAGTGCGACTGCGCAGCGCGGCATTATGCTTCGCCCATGCCGCAATCGGATCGGCGTTGTCGACGCGCGACGCCGCGAAGATCGCATCCGCAAGCTTCTGCACGGCGACATCGTCCTCATCGCCGGGGAACACCTGCTTGGCCCAGGAGAGCGTGGGATAGGCGATGATGTTCCAGTTGATGTCGAAGCCTGCGATCTTCTGCAGCGCCGGCTGATAGGCGATGGAATTGGCCTTGCTCGCGCGCGACACCTTGGCGGGATCTTCGTTGGACAGCAGCATCGGATTGTCACCGACGATGGCAAGGCGCGCAGTGTTGTTGCCGAGTGCCTTGGCCATGCCCTCATAGAGCCAGCCGGCGGCGCGATCGAACGAGATATCCTGGCCATAGCGGTAGCGTGCCAGCGTCATCTCTTCATCCGAGAAGAACGGCGTCACCAATCCGGCACCGGCTTTGTAGGCGTGCTCGGCGATCTTGCGCACCAGCGGCAGCGCCGCGGCGGGGCCGGTCAGCAGCAGATCCTGCCCCGGCGCCAGTTGCAGCCCGACTTTCACGGCGACTTCGGCCAGACGGTCGAGCTTCACGGGATCGATAGGGGTGGACAAATTGCGCTGGTGAACGGTCATGCAGAGGCCCTGACTGGTGTGAACGTAGCTGGACCCGAATGTAGGCGCAGATGCGCCTTGCCGCCAGCCGGTCCGCTGCAGGACTTGCCGGACGCTTATGACGGCGCGAGCTGCGGGACGAGAGCCCGATAATGGGCCAGCGCGTAAAGCCTGATTGCTGAGGACAGGTTGTTCTGCTGCCGGTTCTTGTCGATCTCGCCGACGAGCTGCGACATCGTGATCCGGCGCATGCCGGCAATCTCTTTCAGAGCCGTCCAGAATGCCTCTTCGAGGCTGACGCTCGTCTTGTGACCGGCAACGACGATCGATCGCTTTACGACGGGTGATTTCACCGCGCCTTCTCCATTTCCACCCAATGATCGGTTTCTTTTCAACCAGCTTATACGGATTAAGAACTGCGGCAACAGATCAGATCATCCAACCTTAGACGAGTACTCGCACACAACCGCGCGATAACAACACAACCTCTACGGAACGATCGATGTCTTGCCTTCGCGGCGCGCATTGAGCAGAAGCAGCATAGCGCACAACTTTGGATTCGAATTTCCTGACTGACTCGACGGATTTCACCACGCTCGCACTTCCGGATGCCCGACACGTCGCCGATCAGATCGATCGCTGGACGCGCGAGCACGCCGCTTTTGCATTGCTCATCGAACAGGCCGACGATGCAAGCTCGGCGCTGCGGCAGTTTGCATCGATCAACCGCAATCATGGTCAGAGCGATACGGCCATCGACGCGATTCGTGCCGCACTCGCACTGATGCCGACAGATGTTGCTGCGTGGCGCGCGCTTGCTTCGGACTACCAGTTGAGCGGACGCGACGAACTGGCTGAAGCATGTGCGCGACAGGCGCTCGCCATCGACCCGGACCACGCGACGACATGGCTGCAATATGCGAGCCTCGCCTACCGGCTGCAGCGTGTCGATGATGCAGAAGCGGCCTATCTGCGCGCCCTGTCGGGCGATGCCTCGCTTGGCGATGCTCATCTCGGCCTGGGCGTGCTGTATCTCGGCTCCCGCCGTCCCGAGCAGGCCATCACCCATCTGCAACGCGCACTGTCCTGGGGCGGCATCGATGCGGTCACGCATCTTTGCCTCGGACAGGCCTTCTACATGGCTGGCCGGTTTGGCGAGAGTGCCGATGCCTTGGCAATCGCAAACGGCTTTGTGCCGCTTGAAGGCGTGACACTGCGTCTCTACGCCCGCGCGCGCACCTTCGCTTCGATGCTGGACGGCGATGTTCATGGCGCCATCGCCCGCTACCCGACGCTTGCGGGACAAGAGACCGAACCACTGGACGAGGTTTTGCGCAGCGCATTCGCGCTGTTCAGCGCCTATGGCATGCACGAAGCCGCCGCCACGGTCGGACGTCTGCGACTGGAAGGCCAGCCGGACGATCCCGTGCAGCTCTATTTGCTGGATGCTGTCGGTGGACAGACGCATGATCGCGCACCGGCAGCCTATGTCGAAGCGCACTTCGATGAATTCGCGGAGGGCTTCGACAGCAAGCTTGTGGACATTCTTGGCTACAAGGTGCCGCAGCAGCTCGCCGACATGGTGGCGTCCTGCCGACCGACACTTGCGACCATCCTCGATCTCGGCTGCGGAACGGGACTGGCTGCAGAGCCGCTCGGGCGGTTCGGCGCGCGGCTGACCGGCATCGACCTGTCGGAGAAGATGCTCGCCGTCGCGGCACGGCGGAACGCTTATCACGACCTTATCAAGGCCGATGTCATGAGCCATCTCGCGGACGGCCCGCGCAGCTTCGATCTCGTCTTCGCTGCCGATCTCCTGATCTATCTCGGCCGGCTCGAGGAGCTCATCGATCTGATTGCGCGCGTGCTGCCTGCAGACGGCCTCTTCGCAGCGAGTATCGAACGCACGGATCACGGCGACTTCACGTTACTCTCATCCGGCCGGTTCGCCCATAGCGAGACATATTTCGAAGCCTGCGCCGCAAAGGGCTTCGGGATCGTGCGCAAGGAGAATTCCGAGCTCCGCCTCGAAGCCGGGCGCCCTGCCCTCGGTACGCTTTACGTGCTGCGTCGCCGTGGCCAGCCGAACACTGAGAACGAGCAACTCACCACCGTAACGATCCGCCAATAAATAAATTGACGTGATCTTCGCCAGCCGCGCGTCATTCGTCGCCCCCGTGATCTGCCCGGATCGGGGCCATCATCGCACCTGAAGTGCGCCGCACAAAATTTAATCACCTGCCTAGGAAATCAGTGGCACCGCTCGTTTCGGCGGCACCGGCTGCTCCACGACAGCAAAGCCCACCTGGAAATGCCTTAGAAATCAAAAAGTTAGAAATATTCTAGATTGGCACGCCGTTTGCAGTGCTAGCAACGTCAATGATGACCGCCGTCCGCCGGATGCTGAAACCGCTGTTGGTTTCAGGCGCAGGGACACAGCTCGCTTCCTGATTGTCAGGTGCGAAGCGGTCATCGTGACTCCATCCCTACCGGGCTTGGTGAGCGAGTCCCTGTTTCCGATCGGCAGCGGTCCAAACAGGTTTGCACATGCTCGATCAACCGAACGCAAAGAAGCAGAAGCTCGTCATCCTCGGCAATGGCATGGCCGCCGGCCGCGTCATGGACGAGTTGTTCGCGCGCGCACCAGACCGTTACGACGTTGTGGTGTTCGGCGCGGAGCCGCGTGTTAATTATGACCGCATCATGCTGTCGCCGGTGCTCTCCGGCGAGAAGGCATATGACGACATTCTGATCCACACCGATGAGTGGTACGCCACCAACAAGGTTGATCTCAGACGCGGCGAACTCGTCATCGCGATCGATCGCGCTGCGAAAACCGTTACCACAGAATCCGGCGCGATCGAGGCGTACGACACGCTGATTATCGCAACCGGATCCAAGCCGATCCTCATTCCGGTCCCCGGTGCGGAACTGCCCGGCGTCGTCACCTATCGCGATCTCGACGACGTCAACTTGATGCTCGATGCAGCCGGCAAGGGCGGCCACGCTGTCGTCATCGGCGGTGGCCTGCTCGGCCTCGAGGCCGCAGCCGGCCTGGCCATGCGCGGCATGACAACGACCGTCATCCATCTGATGCCAACACTGATGGAGCGTCAACTCGATCCGAACGCCGCCTATCTGCTGCAAAAGGCGATCGAGGCGCGCGGCATCGAGGTGCTGACCGGAGCCAACACGGCAGCCATCCTCGGCGACTCACGCGTCGAGTCGGTCCGGCTCGACGATGGTCGGACCCTGCCGGCCGATCTCGTCGTGATGGCGGTCGGCATCCGCCCGAACTCCGTGCTCGCCAAGCTCGCCGACCTCGACGTCAAGCGCGGCATCGTCGTGAACGACCATCTGCGGACCAGCGACGACAACATCTATGCAGTCGGCGAGTGCGTCGAGCATCGCGGCCAGTGCTACGGCCTTGTCGCGCCCCTGTATGACATGGCGAAGACCCTCGCGGCGACGCTCGCCGGCGAGACCGTGGATGGCTATATCGGTTCGACCACCTCGACCAAGCTGAAAGTCACCGGCGTAGATCTGTTCTCCGCTGGCGATTTCGCTGAGGGCGACGTCAAGGACGAGATCGTGCTGCGCGATCCTGCCCGCGGCATCTACAAGCGTGTCGTCTTGCGCGATGACCGCATCATCGGCGCGGTGCTCTATGGCGATACAGCCGACGGCTCGTGGTATTTCGACCTGCTCAAAAAGAACGTCGATATCAGCGCCATGCGCAGCGCGCTGATCCTCGGCCAGGCCTATCAGGGCGGCGTAGCCCTCGATCCGGTCGCCGCTGTCGCAGCATTGTCGGACGACGCCGAAATCTGCGGCTGCAATGGCGTGTGCAAGGGCGCGATCACGCAGGCGATCACCGCCCACGGCCTCACCACCCTCGACGATGTGCGCGCCCGCACCAAGGCATCGGCCTCCTGCGGCCAGTGCACGTCGAAGGTGGAATCGCTGCTCGCAGCCACGCTCGGCGATAGCTACTCCGCCGCCGGCCGCAAGCCGATGTGCAAATGCACAGACCTCACCCATAGCGAAGTCCGCGGCTTCATTCTCTCGAAGGAGTTGAAGTCCGTCCCCGCGGTGATGCAGGAGTTGGCATGGAAAACCTCCTGCGGCTGTCCGTCCTGCCGCCCGGCGCTGAACTATTATCTGCTCTGCGCCTGGCCGGGTGAATATGCCGACGACGCGCAATCGCGCTACATCAACGAGCGCGTTCACGCCAACATCCAGAGGGACGGCACCTTCTCCGTCGTGCCACGCATGTGGGGCGGCCTGACCACACCTGACGAATTGCGTGCCATTGCCGACGTCGCCGACCGCTTCAAGATTCCGACGGTGAAAGTCACCGGCGGCCAGCGCATCGACCTGCTGGGCGTGCGCAAGGAAGACCTGCCCGCAGTATGGGCGCAGCTCAACAGTGCGGGCCTCGTCTCCGGCGCGGCCTATGCCAAGGGCCTCCGTACGGTGAAGACCTGCGTCGGCTCCGAATGGTGCCGCTTCGGCACGCAGGATTCGACCGGCCTCGGCGTCAAGCTCGAACGTTTCATGTGCGGCTCGTGGGCGCCCGCGAAGGTGAAGCTCGGCGTCTCCGGCTGCCCGCGCAACTGCGCGGAATCCACGGTGAAGGACATCGGCGTGATCTGCGTCGAGTCCGGATACGACATCCACATCGCCGGTGCGGCGGGTCTGCATGTTCGCCAGACCGATCTGCTCGGCCATGTCGATACGGAGGACGAGGCGATCGAATACATCGCCGCCTTCATGCAGATGTACCGCGAGGAAGCGGGCTATCTCGAACGCGTCTGGAAATGGGTCGAAAATGTCGGCCTCGACAAGGTCCGCGCGGCGATCATGGACGACGCCGACAACCGTCGCGCTCTGCTGGCGCGCTTCGAGAAATCGCAACGCGCAGTCCGCAGGGACCCGTGGGCAGAACGCGCCGCCGGCCGCGAACAGCATGAATTTACGCCGCTTGCAGCAATCAACTCCATCATGGCCGTCCCGGCAGAATGAACATGACAATGGTCCCATCCAACGAATTCTGGTTCGACGTCGGCCCACTGCGCGCGATCCCACAACGCGGCGCGCGCACGGTGAAGACCCCGCGGCGCGAGATCGCGGTGTTCCGCACTGCCAGCGACGAGGTGTTCGCGCTGGAAAATCGCTGCCCGCACAAGGGCGGCCCGCTTAGCGAAGGCATCGTGCACGGTCGCAAGGTGGCCTGCCCGCTGCATAACTGGATCATCAATCTCGATGATGGCGAAGCCTCGGGTGCTGACAAGGGCTGCGCGCGCAGCTTCCCGGTCAAGCTCGAGAACGGCCGCATCTATCTCAACATGAGCGTCGCCGCCGCCCCGTAGGCTCGCGCCGCATCACACCACCTCACTCCCAAAGGAAGTTTTCAGATAATGGCCTATCTCGTCCCTTCAGAATTCGTGACCAAGATGGTGGATGCCGGCGAATCCAAGATCTTCATGTCCACGCGCGACACCATCATCCGCGCCTTCATGGCCGGCGCGATCCTGGCGCTCGCCGCCGTGTTCGCCGTCACCGTCACGGTGCAGACAGGCTATCCGATCATCGGCGCGATCCTCTTCCCGGTCGGCTTCTGCATGCTCTATTTGCTCGGCTTCGATCTCCTGACCGGCGTCTTCGTGCTGACGCCTCTGGCGTTGATTGACAAGCGCCCCGGCGTCACCGCCGGCGGCGTGTTGCGCAATTGGGGGCTCGTCTTCATCGGCAACTTCATGGGCGCGATCGTCGTCGCCGTCATGATGTCAATCGTGTTTACCTTCGGCTTCTCGACACCGCCGGACAAGGTGGGTCAGGTGATCGGCCATATCGGCGAAGGTCGTACCCTCGGCTATGCGCAGTATGGCGCAGCCGGCATGCTGACGCTGTTCATCCGCGGTATGCTCTGCAACTGGATGGTCTCAACCGGCGTGGTCGGCGCGATGATTTCAACGACCGTCAGCGGCAAAGTCATCGCGATGTGGATGCCGGTCATGGTCTTCTTCGCGATGACGTTCGAGCATTCGATCGTCAACATGTTCCTGTTCCCCGCCGGCCTGATGCTCGGCGGCAAGTTCACGATCATGGATTACATCATCTGGAACGAGATTCCGACCGTGCTCGGCAACCTCATCGGCGGCCTTACCTTCACCGGTCTGACGCTATATGCCACCCACATCAAGACAGCTCCGAAGCGCGCTGCTAGTCTCGCCCGCTAGGCCGATCCACAATCCTCGCAACGACGCCCCGGCTTCTCCGGCCGGGGCGTCCTTTTAGTGCCGTGCCCCATGCCGCGTGAACTGACGATCTCGATCGGCCAATATTCGGACAAGGGCCGCAAGGACACCAATCAGGATTTCCACGGCGCCCTGATTCCGACCGAGCCGCTCCTGAGCCTCAAGGGCATTGCCGTCGTCGTCGCGGACGGCATCAGCAGCAGCGCGGTCAGCGGCGAAGCCAGCGAATCTGCGGTCAAATCGTTCCTCACCGACTATTACTGCACATCCGAATCCTGGTCGGTGAAGACATCGGCGCAGCGCGTCATCGCCGCAACCAATTCGTGGCTACAATCCCAGACGCAGCGTGGCCGGTACCATTACGATAGGGATCGCGGCTATGTCTGCACGCTGAGTGCAATGGTGATACGCGCACGTGCAGCGCACATCTTTCATGTCGGCGATTCCCGCATCTATCGCGTATCCGACCGCGCACTGGAGCAGCTCACCACCGACCACCGCGTCGTGGTCTCATCCGAGCAGAGCTACCTCGCCCGCGCGCTTGGCGTGAACCCGCAAATCGAGATCGACTATCAGGCCCTGCAGATCGACAACGGCGATGTCTTCATCCTCGCCACCGATGGCGTCTATGATTTCGTCAGCCCGCGTTTCGTCACTTCGGCGATCGCCGATCACGCCGACGATCTCGACGCCGCCGCGAAGTTGATCGTCGATGAGGCCTATGCGCAGAACAGCCCGGATAACCTCACCGTGCAGATCGTGCGAATCGATGCAGTGCCGCATGGCGAGGCCAGCGACATTTTGATGCCGCAATTACCTCCACCGCCATTGCTCGAAGCCCGCGCGGTGTTCGACGGCTACAAGATCATACGCGAACTGCACGGCAGCAGCCGCAGCCACATCTATCTCGCGGTCGACATCGAAAGCGACGAGCAAGTTGTCATCAAGATTCCGTCAATCGATCTGCGCGACGACCCGGTCTATCTCAAGCGATTCATGATCGAAGAGTGGGTGGCGCGGCGCATCGACAGCGCGCATGTGCTGAAGCCGTGCAGACAGCTGCGTAAGCGCAACTACCACTACATCGTCGCCGAATTCATCGAAGGCCAGACACTGAAGCAGTGGATGCTCGACAATCCGAAGCCGGACCTGGAAACCGTGCGCGGCATCACCGAGCAGATCGCACGCGGTTTGCAGGCATTTCATCGGATGGAGATGCTCCATCAGGATATCCGGCCAGACAATATCATGATCGACCGGACAGGCACGGTGAAGATCATCGATTTCGGCTCGACCCGTGTTAATGGCGTCGCCGAAGCCGATTCACCCGGCAAGCACAGCGACATTCTCGGCACGCCGCAATACACCGCACCCGAGTTGTTTTTCGGCAAGCGCGCCACATCGCAATCCGATCTCTATGCGCTTGGGACCCTTACCTACCAGATGCTGTCCGGGACGCTGCCTTATGGAGCGGAGGTTGCGAAAGCGACGACTGCCGCACAGCACCGCAAGCTGCGCTATCGATCGCTGCTCGACAATGCCAGCGATGTGCCGGAATGGATCGACGGCGTGTTGCGCAAGGCCGTACATCCCGACCCGGCGAAGCGCTATGACGAACTCTCCGAGTATATTTACGACCTGCGCAATCCGAAGGCGGAGTTTCTCAATCCTCCGACCGTGCCGCTCCTGGAGCGCAATCCGAACATGGTCTGGAAGGGCTTATCGCTCCTGCTCGCCATAGCTGTGGTCGTATTGCTGGCGAGGCGCTAATGGCATCGCTCATGGCTCGATGAGTTTGTTCCGGATTGCATAACGCACAAGGCTCGCTGTCGAATTCGCATCAATCTTCTTCATCGCCGTCGAACGCTGCGATTCAATAGTCTTGATGCTGACGTTCAATAGCGCGCTGATCTCCTTGTTACTGTTCCCCTCCGCGATCAACTGAACGACGATACGCTCACGCGGTGTCAGCAAGGGAGCCGCTTTGTCGGTCTTCTTTGCCAAGTAGCAATCCAACATACGTTCCGACAAACGCCCCGTAAAAAATGGCTTGCGGTTCGCCAGCGCCTCGATTGCGGCGACAAGGTATTGTTTCGCGTCCGATTTCAGGAGGAAAGCTTTGGCGCCTGCGGCCAGCGCCTGCGTAATGATCTCGTCCGTATCGTGCATCGTGAACATTAAGACTTCGGTCCGATCGAGACGTGACCGAACCTGGCGGGTGACTTCGACGCCGTTCATCATGGGAAGCGAATAATCCGTAATCACGATATCCGGCTTGAGTGCCAGTGCCATCGTGAGCGCCGTCCTTCCATCGCCCGCCTCGCCGACCACTTCCCATCCGGCGCGAAGCTCCAGAATCGAGCGCAGACCCGATCGGACGACATCATGGTCGTCCGCGATCAGAATGCGAACCGCTGGCGGGCCGTTGAGCAAGCCGACCTCCGATTAGGGCCGCGAGGCACGGAGATTAGCGAGATCCAGGTGTTCCCCGTATTCGTATAAACCCTGAAAAACAGAGCCGGCTCCCCGAAATGCCGCGCACTGCTAGGCAGCCGGAAGGACTGCGGTCGCCGAGGACAACGGAATGCGCACGAAGACCACTGTGCCCTTGCCCGATGAGCGGATTTTCAGGCAGCCGCCAAACTGATGTGCGCGAGCCCGCATGCCGGAGATACCGACACCCGATTTCGCCAGCTTTCCTTCTACGTCGCGCGCGATTCCTACGCCATCGTCAGCGATGCCCAGCGAGATCCGTCTTGCGCCCACCGCGACGCCGACATGCACCGCGCTCGCATACGCGTGCCGATGCACATTAGCCATCGCCTCCTGTATTATCCGAAGCACTGTACGCTTCAGACTGAGCGGCAGACCGTCGAGAGTACCCGAGATGCGCAGGTTAACAGCTATTCCAGTGCGGTCGGAATAGCCGGAAGCAAAACGGGATAATGTGGGGCGTAGCCCGTCCTGGTCCAAAGCCTGGGGGTAGAGCAGATAGCTCACCGATCGGATCTCCCGCTGTGCCTCGGAAACCGATTCCTCCACAGTCTCCAAGATGCGATCCAACTCCTTCGCCGGCATTCGATCGCGCAGCGACATCAAGTTAAGGCTCGCCGCCGTCAAATGCTGGACTGTGGAATCGTGCAGTTCCGCCGCATACCGCTGGCGTTCTTGTTCCTGCAGATTGACCAGGCGAACGGCAAGGTTGTCCACGTCGTGAAGTGCTGTTTCCAGTTCGGTCACATCGTCCCGCGAGATCAGAGTGCGACGCCAGCGCCGAACCTCCATCCGAGACGCACGGAGACGATAGCTGCGGTAGCCGCCGCGCACCTTGGTCCTGAAGTTCAAGCCGAACTCCCGCGTCTCGCCAGTAAGCACGGACCTGATGCCGGACCGGAAAGCGAGTAGTTGAGGTTTGACTGGATGCAGGTCCCGGATATCGAGATAGTGCTCACCGATTCCATTGTCCGGCAGATATCCTCCAGTATCTGTCATGAATCGATGCCAAGCCCGGTTCGCGACAAGGACGCGCCCTTCCTCATCCAGTATCGCGATCTCGGAAGACGTCGCGTCGAGGGCCGAGTTCAGAAGGTCCCTGGCCTTCTCTCCGGCCAGTTCCGCTGCTTTTCTATCGGTGACATCGCGGAAGAGGACGGCGGTCCCTTGACCGGATGGCAGAAAATCCGCTTCCACCCGACAGCCCGGATGCGTCTTGCTGGAAATCTCAACCCTGCGCTTCTCACGACTTTCGACAAGATCAATCAGCGCGGCCCGATCGGCCGGATCCGTCTCTGCGAACACATCGAACACATATTTTCCGAGTACGTTCTGGACCGGCTGACCGACCCAACGCGCGGCCGCTGCGTTCATCGCCGATATTCTGAAGTCGGCATCCACCGTCAGGTAGCAATCAGAGACCTGGTCCAGGATCGCGCGCAGATCGGTCTCGCTTGTTTCTTCGAACCGACCGGACTTGTGTGCAAGGGTCTTGTTCATCTCGCCCTCTTATCGAAGTCTTTCGTCGAACTTAGCTCAACGTTTCATCGACAGAACATGCGTGAAGCACAGCGCACGCTGTGGTTGAAGGGTATTCCAACCCGGCAGGCAAGGTAAGTGTATTTTTGGATTTCTGAAGGATTTCTATAGCTGCGAGTGAACGAGCGTTATGTATCTGTCACCATCTGCAGTACTTCGATCGCTGCCGCACTGCGGAATGCAGCTGCAAGATAGTCTTGTGCGCAGCAGTCGAGAAATCCGTCAACGGATCCCAAACCGTCCGCCAGGTCAATGGGATTCCCAGATCGGCGCATCGGTGAACAGGCCGCCCTCGGCAAAGCCGATGCCGTAGATCAGGACCACCCCGAAGGAGAAGCTCAACACGCCCGATGCCACGCGTAACCGCCAGTTGATTTTGGGGAGATTGATAGCCGTGAACGCAAACGGCGCCGACAGGATCAATGTGATGAGCATCATTCCGATAACCGTGCCGAGCCCGAACAGCAGCAGATAGCCGAGCGCGGCGACCGGTTCACGGATGACCGAGAGGATCATCAGGGCGATGGCAGCCGATCCGGCAAGGCCGTGCACGAGGCCGACCACGAAAGGCCGCAGCCAGTCATAGAACGCGATCCGGCCAAGCCCACTGCGGTCAAACCGCGCCAGCGGCGTGCGCTCATCGGTGTGCCCGTGCGCGCCGGGGCCGTGACCGTGCGCGTGCCGATGCAAGTAGTCGCCATGCGCATGGAGGTGATCGTGAACATTGAGCTCATGCCTGTGAGGAGTACCGGCATGCACATGGGTCTCGCCGCCCGTGCGGCCCATACCTCTCAACATGCCTCTCAAGGTGAGAACGCCGAGCAGGACGAGCATGATGCCGACGGCAAATTCCATCGACATGCCGAGCCGCGGCGGAATGACGACCCCGAACACGATGATTGCCGCGCCGACTGCCATGACCGTGACGGTGTGCCCGACGCCCCAGGCAGCGCCGATCAGCGCCGAGCCCGCCACGCTGCGCTCGCGGCTGACAATCGTCGCAATGGCGATCACGTGGTCAGCGTCGGTCGCATGCCTCATCCCAAGGAAGAAGCCGAGAAAGAGGAAGGACACGACGTTCAGGGCGTCTCCGGTCATTCGCACGTTTCAAGATAGCATCGGAGCGAAGAACCTCCGCACCGATAGCCCGGACCATACGTCCGCCGGTGACAGCTGGTCCATCAGGGTGATTCCGATGGAAGACCGGGGGAGAACCCTGATTGACGCATCCAATTGTAGGGACCTACTGTCGGGTAAACGTCGTTGCATGGAGCTTCTAACACTTCATGGAACCGACAGCCAATTAGCTCGGTCGTGCCCCTGCTTTTCCCCCAAGTAAAGCAAGCCAGGCAGACAGAGCGCGGAGGATTGCATGCAGCTCACTCCGAGAGAGTTCGACAAGCTGCTCATCTACATGATGGCAGATGTCGCGTTAAAGCGAAGAGCCAAAGGCCTCAAGCTCAATTATCCCGAAGCCGTCGCGGTCATCTCAGCGGTCGCCCTCGATGGCGCACGTGCCGGAAAAACAATCGAAGACGTCACCAAGGACGCACGCACCGCCCTCACCAAAGCTGATGTGATGGATGGCGTCGCCGATCTCATTCCAATGGTGCAGATCGAGGCGGTGTTCACCGACGGCAGCCGCCTGGTGACGGTGCACACGCCTGTCCAGTGAGTGCCTAACGCTTAACAGGAGGTCAGCATGGCTGGACCAAAGGTGGGGCCCGCTGTTGCCAAAGATGTCGACCCGGCGACAAAGGTTGTACCTGTCGGCGGCTACATATGCAGTTCAGTGGCGATTACATTCGAGGCCGATCGTCCGGTGACGACGCTCAAGGTACGCAATGCGGGAGACCGCCCGATCCAGGTCGGATCGCACTTCCATTTTTTTGAAGTCAATCCTGCGCTGGAATTCGATCGCGCAGCGGCCTTCGGGTTGCGCCTGAACATTCCGTCATCGACGGCAACGCGATTTGAGCCCGGTGACGAGCGCGAGATTCAACTCGTTCCCTATGGCGGCAAGCGCGCCGTCTATGGCTTCAACAATCTCGTCGATGGCCCTACCGCAGGCAAGGACGCCGCCACGGTTAAATCCAAAGCGGTGGCGGAGGCGAAGAAGCGAGGCTTCCGCTCGACTTAAGACATGAGGTCGCGTCGAAAAGAAAATCTTGAATGAGGCCACCATGCCTACGATGTCTCGACAAGAATATGTCGGCCTGTTCGGCCCCACGACGGGCGACCGCATCCGCTTGGGCGATACGGGCTTGTTTGTCGAAATAGAGCGCGATTTACGCGGCGGCTATGGCGACGAGCTCGTCTTCGGCGGCGGCAAGAGCATGCGTGAGGGGATGGGCATGGACAACCAGGTGACGCGGGCGGACGGTGCTCCCGACCTCGTGATCACCAACGTGACCGTGATCGACGCGATGCTGGGCGTCGTGAAAGCGGATGTCGGGATCAAGGACGGTCGTATCAGCGCAATCGGCAAGGCTGGCAACCCGCAGACAATGGATCGGGTTACACCTGGCCTGGAGATCGGCCTCGCCACCGATGCCATCTCGGGCTCGCATCTGATCCTGACGGCCGCCGGGATCGACACACACATCCATTTCATTTCTCCGCAGCAGGCGGAAGCGGCGCTCTCAAACGGCACGACGACATTAATCGGTGGCGGTACCGGTCCTTCGGACGGCTCCTACGCGACGACGGTCACGTCTGGTCCCGGAAACATCAGCATGATGTTACGCGCATTCGAAAACTGGCCGCTCAATGTCGGCATTCTCGGCAAGGGCCACGGACACGGCAAAGCGGCCCTGCTTGAACAGATCGAGGCCGGCGCGGTCGGCGTGAAATGTCACGAAGACTGGGGCACCACCCCGGCGGTGCTTCGGTCCGCGCTCACCGTCGCAGACGAGACGGATACTCAAGTATGCATCCATACCGACACGCTGAACGAATCCGGCTTCGTCGACGATTCGATCGAGGCATTTGAGGGGCGGACGGTCCATTCGTTTCATACCGAAGGGTCCGGCGGCGGCCACGCTCCGGATATCATCAAGATCGCCGGCCTTCCTAACGTCTTGCCATCTTCGACCAATCCCACGCTCCCCTATGGCATCAATTCACAGGCGGAGCTCTATGACATGATCATGGTGTGTCACCACCTCAGCCCTGACATCCCGTCAGACGTTGCATTCACTGAGAGCCGCATCCGGGCTGAAACCATCGCCGCAGAAAACGTCCTTCAGGACCTCGGAGTCATCTCGATGTTCTCGAGCGACTCGCAGGCCATGGGGCGCATCGGAGAATGCTGGCTGCGTTGCATCCAGACCGCCGATGCGATGAAGACCGGGCGCGGCAAGCTGCCGGAGGATGCGCCCGGCAACGACAATTTCCGGGTGCTGCGCTACGTGGCGAAGATCACCATCAACCCGGCAATCACGCATGGTATTGCCGACGTGCTGGGCTCGGTGGAAGTCGGCAAGATCGCCGACCTCGTCCTGTGGGAGCCGGCGTTTTTCTGCGCCAAGCCCAAGCTCGTCATCAAGAACGGCTTTATTAGCTGGGCAGTGATGGGCGATCCGAATGCATCGCTGCCGACGCCGCAGCCCACCTACTATCGGCCCATGTTCGGGGCCTACGGTCATGCGTTGGCGGCCAACTGCATCACATTCGTCTCCGGCACCGCTCATGCTGCAGGGGTCAAGGAGCGGCTGGGGCTTCACCGGCAGGTGATGCCGGTGCGAAACGTGCGCAACATCGGCAAGCGCGACATGGTCCGGAATGCCGGGACGCCGAAAATTGAAGTCAGCCCGGAAACTTTCGCCGTGACCGTCGACGGCAAGCACGCCACCGTGAAACCCCTGACCACGATCTCGCTAAACCAGAAGTATTTCTTCAGTTAAGGCGCTCACCATGATTCTCATCGAGACCGTTCTGGGCAATATCGGCGATCGCGAATGGGCCGAGCGCTTGTCTGCTGCGAATACGGACTTGCTGGAGATCGACCAATGGGAAGCGCAGAAGAGCCGCTTCCGCAAGACGACTGCAAAGGGGCTGGAGATCGCAGTCTCGATCGACCGCGGCACCCATATCCGCGATGGAGATGTGCTGCTCTGGGACGCCCAGGCGCTCTCGGCACTCGTTGCACGAATCGAGCTGCGTGACGTGATGATCGTGCATCTGGACGAACTCATGAGCCTCACTCGCGAAGTGGCAATGCGGACATGTGTTGAACTAGGACACGCGATGGGAAATCAGCATTGGCCGGCGCTAGTCAAGGACACAGTCGTCTATGTCCCGCTCACCGTCGATCGTAAGGTGATGGCGTCCGTCATGAATACACACCGTTTTGAGGGAATCCGTTACGAGTTCGTATCCGGTCGAGACGTTGTTCCCTATCTCGCTCCACATGAATCGCGGAGGCTCTTCGGTGGCGCGGAAGGACCGGTGCACTCCCACACGCACGAAAGCTATGCCGGTATCGAGTCCGGGAGCGGCCGCGTATACGGACATCCACCGATGCATGTCCATGCCCACTCGGGAACTCAGGGACAAACATCGTCGGCAACGGCGAGGTCCGCGCATGACCATCGCGAATGATGGCGTTGATGCACCGGGCAGCGCCGCATTTCTCTCGCGGATACTGCAATTTGGCGACTCGATGTTTCCCATTGGCGCGTTCGCATTTTCCTCCGGCTTGGAATCCGCCATTCAGAAAGGTGTCGTCATCAACGTGGCAACGCTTCGAGCGTTCGCGCGCACCGCGTTAGAACAGGCGGCGCGGGGTGACGGCATCGCCCTGATCGCCGCGCATCGCGCAGCAACCGCCGGCGATGTCGACACCCTCACCCGAATCGATGCGCAGGTATACGCCCGCAAGCTTTCAGACGAAGCGCGGACGATGTCGGTTCGCATGGGCAAGAAGTTCACGGAGATGGGTGTGGAGGTGGTGGGCGCGCCGCTGCTTCGCACCTGGCGTGAATTGATCGAAAAGTCTGTCACTCCCGGCTGCTACCCGATAGCCCTCGCGATCAATTTTGCCGTACAGGATCTGCCGGCCAGCCAGGCGTTTGTCGTGCATCAGTATGGCGTTGCGACGACGATCCTCGGCGCGGCCTTGCGGTTGATGAAAGTCAGTCACATCGACACGCAGACGATTCTCTACGAGCTCACCGGACAAGCGACAGGAATGTACGAGACCGCCGCAGCGGCGCGGCTTTCGGACATGGCAAGTTTTGCGCCGCTGACGGATATTCTGGCCGCCGTTCATACCAAGGCGCATGTCCGGCTGTTCATGAGCTGATATTGAAGGGAGCTGCGGATGTCGAAGAACATCACACGTATCGGCATCGGCGGCCCTGTCGGGTCAGGCAAGACCGCGATCGTCGAGGCCATTACACCGCGTTTGCTCGACCTTGGCATCAAGGTGCTTATCATCACCAATGACGTGGTAACGACTGAAGATGCCAAGCATGTTCAGCGCACCCTCAAGGGTATTCTGCTCCAGGAACGCATTATCGGAGTGGAGACGGGTGCCTGCCCCCATACAGCGGTGCGCGAAGACCCAAGCATGAACCTCGCTGCGGTCGAGGATATGGAACGGCGCTTTCCGGATAGCGACGTCGTGCTGATTGAAAGCGGGGGCGATAACCTGACGCTGACCTTTTCGCCCGCGCTGGTAGATTACTTCATCTATGTCATCGACGTCGCCGCGGGCGACAAGATCCCTCGCAAGAACGGCCCCGGGATCACCTATTCCGACATCCTGGTGATCAACAAAACAGATCTTGCGCCCCATGTCGGGGCTAGCCTTGAGGTGATGAAGCAGGACTCGGAGATGATGCGCGGTGCCAAGCCGTTCCTGTTCACGAACTGCAAGACGGGGGAAGGCATTCCGGAATTGGTCGCGCTGATCGAACGGGAATTTCTGTTCGACATCACCCCGCGCGCACGGCGTTCCGCATGATACCGGCGGCCTTTCCTCCCTGGACACGCGCCGAAACACTCGGCGCATCGGCACCGGAATTTGCCGCGTTCCAGGATGAGCCACAGCAGATGAGCAGTGGCACCGTGGGCAAGACAGGTTTCCTCCGTCTGGGCTTCGAGCACCGCTCCGGTGAAACGATCCTGGCAAATCTGGAACGCCGGACTCCCTACATGGTGCAGCGCGCGTTGCATTGCGACGAACAAATGCCAGGTTTGGCCTACGTGTTCCTGATCACCACCACGGGCTGCTTGCTGCAGGGAGACAGACTCGCTCTGGACATCATCCTTCATCCGCGCGCGCAAGCACACATCACCTCCCAGTCAGCGACCAAGATCCATGCGATGGACGCCAACTATGCGGCGCAAAGCCAAACTATTACACTTGCGGATGACGCATACCTTGAATTTCTTCCCGATCCTGTGATCCCGCACCGGCACTCGCGGTTTATCAGCGATACACAAATCTCCATCGCCCCATCGGCCACATTGCTTCTTTCGGAGATTATTCAACCCGGCCGAAAGCACCATCATCCGGACGAGTGCTTCGGAGCAACCGTGTTCTCGATATCGACGGCAGCTGCACGTCCCGACGGTCGTTCCCTATTCGCAGAGAAGCTCGTGATCGAGCCGCGGCGATATGTGATGCGGCAGACCGGCGTGATGGACTCCTTTGATGTGTTCGCCAACGTGATCCTGTGCGCCCCCAAGGACAAGGCAGACCGTATCCACGAGCGTGCGGGAGCCGATATAAATCTTGCCGAGGGTGTTGCGTTCGGTGCTTGTCGTTTGCCCAATGACGCCGGCCTGATTTTCAAGGTGCTTGGCCGCGAAACCGCGCAGGTGAAAGCCAAGGTACGCGAGTTCTGGAGCGTGGTACGTCAGGAGATCATCGGCGCCGCGCTACCTCCGCCCTATCTATGGCGCTAGCGGATCGACGGTTACAGCAGGTGATCTCCAACAGCAGGTGCCGACACGTTCAGGGAGCCAACAATGAAAGAGATCCCGGGAAAGTGGGAAAGCCTGTCCGCCTCGTCAGGAATAGTGCGGTTCATGGACATCAATTTGCGCAGCATCGGGCAAGTCATGTTTCAGGACAATCCACTAACCGGGCTTCTCTTTCTGGTCGCGATCGCCTGGGGTTCATACGCAGCTGGTGTTCCCCGAGTGGCCATTGCCGGCGTCGTCGCTGTTGTCGTGGCAAATCTAACGGCCCAATGGCTTAACGCTGACAGAGCGTCGCTCCATTCGGGGCTCTATGGATATAACGGCATCCTTGTCGGACTTGCGTTGGCGACATTTCTATCTCCGAACGCACTCATGTGGGTCTATGTGGTGTTGGGGGCGCCAGTTTCGGTCATCGCCATGCTCGGGACTGCCAATGCCGTCAAACCATGGGGGCTCTCCAGTCTCACATTTCCATTCGTGCTCACGACGTGGCTCCTTCTGTTGGCCACGTATGGATTTTCCGGCCTCGTAGGAGCTGCACTACCGGCCAGCGACGTTGTCGTTGCGTTTCAATCCTACGAGGCTAGCCCACTCAAGCTGATCGACCTCCTGCAGGGTGTGCTTCAAAGCATTTCACAGGTCTTCCTGAAGGCGAACAGTGTGGCCGCCCTTCTGCTGCTCGTTGGCCTGGCCGTGAACTCACTGGCGGCCGCCGCATTTGCTCTCGCCGGCGCGATACTGGCAGTTCTGGCGGCCCACCTCTTCGGCGCGGAAAGCGAACTGATCACCGGCGGCCTTCTCGGTTTCAGCCCCGTTCTGACGGCGATTGCGCTCGGTGCCGTGTTCTACAGACCGAGCTGGCGCATAGCGATCTACGCCATGCTGGGCACGCTGGTTACGGTCATCGCGCAAGCAGCACTGAACGTTGCCTTGACGCCGCTCGCCATCCCTGCGCTTACCGCGCCTTTTGTGCTCGTCACATGGATCTTCCTTCTTCCACGCCAATGTTTCGAGCCAGCATCGACCGCAACAGACGAAGCCGCCGCAACGCGCGCAAGCTGATCTCTTTTTGGAAGCACACATGTCTTACCCAGGTTTCATAGTGCTCCAGGACAAGCCCGGACGTTGGCACGTCTCGGATTTCAAATTGTTGCCGGTGGAGAACTGAACCATGGGACTCGTCGGAATACTGCTCGGCCTCGCTTTGATGATGTGGCTTGCCTATCGAGGGTGGACCGTACTCATCGTAGCACCGGTGGCTGCCCTCCTGGCTGCTGCAATTTCAGGCGAGCCGCTTCTCGCGCATTGGACGCAGACCTTCATGGGCGGTGCCGGTCGATTCGTTACGCAGTGGTTTCCCATGTTCCTGCTTGGCGGGCTATTCGGCAAGCTGATGGACGACAGCGGATCGATCACCTCGATCGCGCGCTTCCTGACTGAACGGTTGGGAACACGCCGCACGATGCTCTCGGTGGTGCTGGCTTCGGCGGTGGTTACCTATGGCGGCGTCAGCGTCTTTGTTGCCTTTTTCGTGCTGGTCCCCATGGCAAAGGAAATGTTCCGGGCCGCTGACATTCCCCGCCGGTTGATGCCGGCGACCATCGGTCTCGGGGCGTTCACGTTCACGATGTCGGCAATGCCCGGAACCCCGTCCGTCAACAATGCCATTCCGATGCCGTATTTCGGCACAACCGCTTTCGCGGCGCCCGGTCTGGGCATCATCGCATCGATCATCATCATGGTTATCGGCATGTGGTGGCTTCGCCGCGCAGAGGCGGCCGCACGTAAAGCCGGCGAGGGTTATGGCAAGAGTGCGGAAGAGTCTCCCGCCATCGACGAGACGGTTCGCGTACAGGCGACAGCGGCCGGTGATTTTGATCCAGCGGAAATTCAGCATGGTGGGCACAGCGCCAGCCTGCCGCCCATTGTTATCGCCGCATTGCCGCTCGCTGTCGTCATCTGCACCAACTTCCTGATGTCGCTGGTTGTCCTCCCGCGGCTGGATTTTTCCTTCTTGGCCAAAGAGGCATGGGGTGAGACCACGATCGGAGCGGTGGCCGGCGTCTGGTCGGTTGTTATTGCGCTCGCGGCTGCGACTCTGACCGTCATTGTTTTCAACTTCAGGCGTTTCCCGGCGCTGCGCGGAAGTCTGGATGCCGGTGCCGTTTCCTCCGTGTTACCGATCCTGACGATTGCCAGTCTCGTTGGCTTCGGCGCTGTCGTTGCAGCTCTGCCCGCATTCGCAGACGTGCGTGACGCGTTACTCTCGGTTGGCGGCGGCCCCCTTATCTCTCTCACGATCGCCGTGAACGCGCTCGCCGGACTCACCGGAACCGCCTCTGGTGGAATGGCAATCGTGCTCAACATACTTGGCGACACCTTCATGCAGCTCGCCGCCGAGCACGGAATTGATCCCGCGCTGATGCATCGCGTGACCACGATTGGCGCTGGTACGCTCGACGCCTTGCCACACAATGGCACAGTCCTGTTGCTGCTTCAGATCAGCGGGCTGACCCACAAGGAGAGCTATTTCGATATGGTGATGACCGTGATCGTCACCTGCATCATTGCACTTGCTGCGGTGCTTATACTGGGAACGATGTTTGGTTCATTTTGACGACCGTGATTACCGCGGCTTTGAAAGATTGTTCGGGCGAATGCCCCTCGTCAGTATCGACCAGCAGAGTTTCAACGACCCCATAGGTGGCCGCGACCAACGCAGCCCCAGTTGAATGTATGGGGACATTCCCGCCCCGTCGCTCAGGGTTTTGTCGGATGTCGACATTGCGGATCGGAAGATACCATTCAAAGGCTGCCGATCATCACGCGGATCAGGAGCTTGGCATGACAGTCTATGATCGCCAGTCCGGCATCGAGGCCCTGGGTCCACCTCCACTCTGGGCGTGCGCGCTACTCGGCATCGTGATGATCGCCGCCGGAATCCTCGCACTCGGCGACGTCGCGTTTGCGACCATCATCAGCGTCAAACCGATCGGGCTGACGGCAATCGCAGTCGGCGCGTTCGAGATCATACATGCGTTCTGGACCAGGGGATGGGGCGGCTTCCATTGGCAGATGATCCTTGGCGCGCTCTATCTCGCTTTCGGACTTGTGCTACTCACGCAGCCGGCGTCCGGCGCCCTGATCCTGACCTATTTCCTCGGCGCCATGCTGCTCGCGTCAGGCGCCATTCGGTGCTTGCTGAGTTTCGCGCATTGGCGACAGAACGGCTGGATGATGCTGATCTCCGGCATCTTCGGATTGGTCGCCGGCGCTCTGATCCTGTTCAGTTTTCCCACCGTCAGCGTCTGGGCGCTGGGATTCCTGCTTGGCGTCGACCTGATTTCGCATGGCCTGGCGTGGTTGCTCTATGCGGTTCAATCCGTGCGGAGGACTGCGTAACTAAAGAGGAGATGACGATGGAGACTCCCACCCGCCGAGCTTTCCTGGCACTTGCTCAGAATGCTATTGCCGCCGCGGCGATCGGCACCATCGGGACTCGTTTCATTGAGACTGCGGAAGCGATGCCGGTCCCACCTGATCTGGGTCTAGCCGGCAAACCGTCTGACCTTGCGGCTCAAGCCCAGTGGTGGGGACCGCAGCCTGCTCCCGGTTGGGGGCCCGGCTGGGGAGTTGGCCCGGGCTGGGGTCGGCCGGCACCGCGCACGCGCCGCTGGGTTTGCTGGTGGGATCGCGGTCGTCGCCGATGCGGATGGCAATGGGGACCAGCGAGCGCGCCCGGTTGGGGCGCCGCTCCCGGCTGGGGCACTCCAGGTTGGGGCGCTCCCGATTGGGGCCCTGCCCCCGGCTGGGGTCGCCCGCGGCCGCGCAGGCGTCGCTGGGTTTGCTGGTGGAGTCGCGGTCGTCGTCATTGCGGATGGCGGTGGGACTAGGAACGCCTCTCGCAATCCAATTCATCAGCGGCAGATTTATCATGAAGACTGCGCAAGCTCTTACCCAAGTGATGGAGGGAACCGTGCGCAGCAAGAACCGATGGCTTCTTGCCGCCGTGCTGGCAGCTCTTCTCGTTGGGGCAACCTGGTATTGCGTATCGGTATGGCGAGCGGCGCCATCAATGCCACTTTACGGCAATATCATCATGGGAGTTGCCGCCATACTGGCTCTCGTGGCCGGGTGCGGCCTGATCACGCTCATATTCTACACCCATCGCAAGGGTTACGACGAGTCTGCACACAGCAATCGGCCTCCGCGAGAGTGAGCGAGGTCTAGCAGGTCTTCGAAGAGTACTGGCCCTGCAGTTCTTTTCCGAACTCGGGGCAGGGAGTGCAAGATGTACCTTGCCAAGGTCTCGTTCAGACTGCTCGCGGCGAGCCTTGTCACGATTACGACCGGCGGAGCGGGCTTGACCCAGCCAGCTCCGGCCGGTCCGCCCGCGGTCGGAGTGATCGAAGCGACCAGACGACCGATCACCGAGACCAGCGAATTCCTCGGGCGGATTGAGGCGATCAATCGGGTCAACGTCGTCGCTCGCGTCACTGCGTTTCTGGAACGCCGCCTGTTCGAGGAGGGCGCCGAGATCAAGAAAGGCGATCAGCTCTACCAGCTCGAGCGTGGTCCCTTCGAAGCCGATCTCGCATCGAAGCAGGCGCAGGTGGCGCAACTCCGGGCAACACTCGAGAATGCCAAACTGACGACAGAACGCGCGCGCACCCTGCTCGGCGGGCCAGCAGGGCAACAGTCGACATACGACGCGGCCGTCGCGAACCAGCGCAGCCTCGAAGCGCAGGTCCAGGCCGCTGAGGCACAGGTCCAGGCATCCCGGATCAATCTCGACTACACCATCATCAGCGCGCCGATCGACGGCAAGATCGGACGCACGGCCGTGACGGAAGGTAACGTCGTCGGTCCAAGCTCGGGCATATTGACCACGATCGTCAGCCAGGACCCGATGTATGTCACCTTCCCGGTGTCTCTGCGCCAGGGGCTGGAACTGCGCGAACGATACGGGCCGCAAGGCGGCCTGGAAGCAGTGGTGATCAGGCTCCGGCTGCCTGATGGCCGCATGTATGGCCAATCCGGCAAGCTGAACTTCGTCGACAACACTATTGCGCAAAACACCGACACGATCACCGTGCGGGGCGAGATCGTCAATCCTATCCTACGTGCCCCGTCCGTGGCGGGCGTTACAGTTCACGAGCTGACCGACGGCGAATTCGTCACTGTCGTGCTCGAAGGCGTCCAGCCGATCGAGGTGCTGGCGATCCCGCGCTCGGCGGTCCTTTCCGACCAGCAGGGCGATTACGTTCTCGCGGTCGGTCCCGACAACAAGGCCGAGCAGCGCCGTATCCAACTCGGGCAATCGACTCCAACCATCGCCTCCGTCATCAGCGGCCTTGCCGTTGGCGACAAGGTGATCGTCGAGGGCCTGCAGCGGGCTCGCCCTGGTCAGGCCGTATCGCCGGGACCGGCAAGCCCGCAGATTACGTCGAGTATGAAGGCGGCCGCCGGCGACGCAACTCCGCAAGCGGATCGCGGCGCCTCCGGCAAGACGCCCCCGGTGGACAACAAGCCATGATATCTGCCGTCTTCATCGATCGTCCGCGGCTTGCGATGGTGATCGCCTTCATCATCACCATCGCCGGCGCGCTGGCGCTGATGCAGATTCCGGTGGCGCAATTTCCGGACATCGTGCCGCCGCAGGTCACGGTCGCCGGCACCTTCCCCGGTGCTTCCGCCGAGGTCGTTGAGAGCAGCGTCGCCCAGCCCCTGGAGGCGCAGATTATCGGCGTCGACCGCGCGCTCTACATGAAATCAACCAGCGCCAATGATGGCAGCTACACACTGACGGTTTCGTTCGCCCTCGGCACCAATCCCGACATCAACACCGTCAATGTCAACAATCGCGTGCAGAGTGCCCTGTCGCAATTGCCGACCGAAGTGCAGCAGCAGGGGCTAACGGTACAGAAGAGATCCTCATCGATTCTGCAATTCCTCGTGCTCTACAGCGCCGACGGCCAGCAGGATCCGCTGTTCATCACCAACTACGCCATCATCAACGTGCTCGATGCGATCGCGAGTACGCCGGGCGTCGGTCAGGCGAATCTGTTCGCCAAGATGAACTATTCGATGCGAATCTGGTTCGATACACAGCGGCTCACCAGCCTCAATCTCACACCGTCGGATGTCATCGCCGCGATCCGCACGCAAAGTGTCCAGGCGCCGGTCGGTCGCATCGGAGCGCGGCCGATCAGCGACGACCAGCAATTCCAGTTCAACGTACAGACCCTCGGCAGGCTCGCCACTGTCGATCAATTCGCCAATATCGTGCTGCGCGCCAATCCGGACGGTTCATCACTGCTGGTGAAGGACGTCGCCCGTGTCGAAATGGGCGCGCAAAACCTGGATAGCGAAGCGCGGATCGACGGGCGCGCGGCGGTGCCGATCGCGATCTATCTGGCACCGGGCGCCAATGCCGTAACCACCGCGCAGGCGGTCGCGGCTACGATGCAGCGCCTGTCCAAGCGATTTCCAACCGGGCTCAGCTACCTCGTGCAATACGACTCCACGAGCTTTGTGCGGGATACAATCACGGAGGTGCTGCGGACACTGGGTGAGGCCTTCGTCCTCGTTGTGATCGTAGTTTACCTTTTCCTTGGCAATCTCCGGGCCACGGTGATCCCGGCCATTGCCGTTCCGGTGAGCCTGATTGGCACCTTCGCCGTCCTGCTGGTGCTGGGCTATTCGGCCAACACGGTGTCCCTGCTGGCTATGGTGCTCGCCATCGGCATCGTCGTGGACGACGCCATTGTCGTCGTTGAGAACGTCGAGCGGGTGATGGAGGAAGAACCAGATCTATCGCCGGCCGAGGCCAGTAAAAAGGCCATGACGCAGATCACCGCGCCGATCATTGCGATCACGCTGGTGCTGCTCTCCGTGTTCGTACCGATCGCATTCATCCCCGGCATCTCTGGCACACTGTTTCGTCAGTTTGCAGTCACGATCAGCGCCGCCATGATGATTTCAGCACTGAATGCATTGACGCTATCGCCTGCATTGTGCGCGCTGTTCCTGCGTCACACCGGCCCTCGGCGCGGCATCATAGGCCGTGTCCTCGGTGGCATCGACTGGTTACGCGATCGCTACAGTGGCGGCGTGCGCCGACTGGTGCGCATGGCGAGCCTATCCCTACTGCTCATCGCCGTCTTCGCCGCCAGCATCTTCGGCATGTCGCTGATCACGCCAACGGGGTTCCTCCCCGAGGAAGACCAAGGCGCCTTCTTCACCTCGGTGCAACTGCCCGACGGCGCGTCGGTGGCACGAACCAGCGAAGTCACCCAACAGGTCGAAGATATCCTGAAGCAGATGCCCGCCGTCGATCACGTCCTTGCCGTCATCGGCTTTTCCCTGCTCGACGGTGCATCTGAGCCGAATAGCGCGCTGGTGGTCACGCGCCTGAAGCCATTTGCCGATCGCAAGGCAGCAACAGATTCTGCGCAAGCGCTGATCCGGCAAACCTTCGCGGCCGGGTCGCAGATTCGACAGGCCAACGTACTGCCGTTCAACTTGCCGCCGATCATCGGGCTCTCCACCAGCGGCGGGTTCGAATACCAGCTCCAGGCACTGGAAGGACAGAGTCCGGCCGCGATTTCCAGTGTCGCGGGCGCGCTGATCGGCGCTGCCAACGCCGATCCACGACTTGCACGCGTCTTTTCGACCTTCACCGCGACCAATCCATCCATCTATCTCGACATCGACCGCCGCAAGGCACAGGCGCTCGGAGTGACAATCAGCGACATCTTCACCGCCCTGCAGGCGACGCTCGGCGGCATCTATGTCAACAACTTCAACCGGTTTGGCCGCACCTGGCAGGTCAACGTTCAGGGCGAAGCGTTCGACCGCGCTGATATCTCGGACATCTGGCGCATCTATCTGCGCAACGATACTGGCCAGATGGTGCCGATACGGTCTCTGGCTGGCATCAAGATCGTCACCGGACCGCAGGTGATCACCCGCTACAACAACTATCGCTCGGTGACGGTGAATGGCAGTCCGGCGCCCGGCGTCTCGTCCGGCACTGCGATTGCGGCGATGTCGGACATCTCCAATGCGGTGCTGCCTGCGGGCTACAGTTTCGCATGGACCGGCACCGCCTATCAGGAGCAACAGGCTGCCGGTCAGACCGGTATCGTGCTCGCACTTGCCGTACTGTTCGCCTATTTATTCCTGGTCGCACTCTATGAGAGCACGATCATCCCTATCCCGGTGCTGCTGTCGGTCGTCGTCGGCGTGCTCGGGTCCTATATCGGCATCAAGCTCGCGGGCCTCAATCTCGATCTCTATGGGCAGATCGGACTCGTTGTGCTGATCGCGCTTGCCGCCAAGAACGGCATTCTGATCGTCGAATTTGCGAAGGAGCAACGCGAAGCGGGCGTGGCGCTTAACGACGCGGCGATCCAGGGCGCACATATGCGCTTCCGTGCGGTCATGATGACCTCGGTGGCCTTCATCCTTGGTCTATTACCGCTCGTGATCGCAACCGGCGCCGCCGAGCTGAGCCGCAGAGCAGTCGGCACTGCCGTCTTCGCCGGCATGCTCGCCGCGAGCTCGATCGGGATCTTCATGGTGCCGATGCTCTACGTGACCTTCCAGCGCCTGCGCGAGCGCGTGAAGGGGGCTTCCAAATCAACCAATCAACTGACGCCGCCTGTCGATGAAACGGTCTAGATCATGGCAAGCAATCGAAAACGCTGGTTGATCGCCCTCCTCGCCGTGGCCCTCGGCGCCGGCGGCTACTTTGCCTGGCAAAAGCTCAAGGGCGACAATCTTCCGCCCGGATTCGCCAGCGGCAACGGCCGTATCGAGGCCGTCGAAATCGATATCGCGACCAAGGCGCCCGGACGCATCCGGGACATTCTGGCGAGAGAGGGCGATCTGGTCTCGGTGGGGCAGGTGTTGGCACAAATGGACACGGTGCAGCTCGAGGCGCAGTACCGTCAGGCCCAGGCGCAGTTGCGGCGTGCCACGATCGGTATCGATACTGCGAAGAGTCTCGTGACCCAGCGCGAGGCCGAGAAGAAGACGGCGACAGCCGTCATCGCCCAACGCAGCGCCGAACTGGATGCAGCCGATCGAAAGCTGCAGCGCTCCGAGCAACTGATCAGGACCAACGCTGTATCGCAGCAGGTGCTCGATGACGACCGTGCTGCTGCCAACGGGGCGAGGGCAGCCGTAGCTGCGGCAGAGGCACAGCTTGCAGCCTCGGAGGCCGCAATCAGCGCTGCGGGGGCGCAAGTGGTCGATGCCGAGGCAGCCGTCGAGGCAGCGAAGGCCGCCATCGAGAGCATCAAGGCGGATATCACCGATAGCACGCTCCGAGCGCCGCGCGACGGCCGCGTCCAGTTCCGGGTGGCCCAGCCGGGAGAGGTCCTCACCGCCGGCGGACGCGTGCTCAACCTCGTCGACCTCAGCGAGGTCTACATGACCTTCTTCCTGCCGACGGCGCAGGCCGGCCGCGTCGCCATTGGTTCGGAAGTTCGACTCGTGCTCGACGCCGCCCCGCAATGGGTCATTCCCGCCAAGGCGACGTTCGTCGCCAACGTTGCGCAGTTCACACCCAAGACGGTTGAGACCGAGGAGGAGCGTCAGAAACTGATGTTCCGCATCAGGGCACATATCCCGCCAGAGCTGCTGCGGAGACACATCGAACAGGTCAAGACTGGCCTGCCCGGCCGTGCCTTCATCCGCCTTGATCCAAATGCCGAATGGCCGGCGCGGTTGACGGAACATCTGGTCAAATGAGCACCACGTCGAACGAAGATCGATCTGATCCTTCCGCCCCAGTGATACGTCTGGAAGCGGTCGGACTGTTCTACGGCAAGACACGCGCGCTGGATGGCATCACGCTCGATATTCCGTCCGGGCGCATGGTGGGACTGATCGGACCCGATGGCGTCGGCAAATCCAGCCTGCTCTCGCTGATCGCGGGTGCCCGCGCGATCCAGGAAGGACATGTCCATGTGCTCGGCGGCGACATGGCCGATGCCGCACACCGGAGGCGGACATGCCCGCAGATCGCCTACATGCCGCAAGGGCTCGGCAAGAATCTCTACCCGACCTTATCGGTCTTCGAAAATGCCGATTTCTTTGGTCGTCTGTTCGGCCAGGACAGGCCCGAGCGCGAACAGCGAATCGACGAGCTTCTGCTAGGTACGGGGCTCGCTCCTTTCGCGGACCGGCCGGCCGGCAAGCTGTCGGGCGGCATGAAGCAGAAGCTCAGCCTGTGCTGCGCGCTGATCCACGATCCGGACCTCCTGATCCTGGATGAACCGACCACCGGTGTCGACCCGCTCTCACGCCGCCAATTCTGGGAACTGATCGACGGAATCCGCGGCAGTCACCCCGGCATGAGCGTCATAGTCGCGACCGCCTATATGGAGGAGGCCGCTCGCTTCGACTGGCTGGTCGCCATGGACGAAGGCCGCGTGCTTGCAACCGGCGCGCCCGCCGACCTGCTGCGGCAGACGGGTGCGGCCAACCTCGATGCCGCCTTTATCGCCCTGCTCCCCGAGGCGCAGCGCCGGGATCACAAGGAAGTGGTGATCCCACCTTGCCCAAGCGGATCCGCCGACGACATCGCCATCGAGGCCGAGCATCTCACCGTGAGGTTCGGCAATTTTACCGCCGTCAACAATGTGAGTTTCCGCATTCCCCGCGGCGAGATCTTCGGCTTTCTCGGCTCAAACGGTTGCGGCAAGACCACGACCATGAAGGTGCTGACCGGGCTGCTGCCCGCCAGCGAAGGCACTGCAAGATTGTTCGGCCACGAGGTAGATCCCAACGACATGGATGTGCGGCGTCGCGTCGGCTACATGTCGCAGGCCTTCTCGCTCTATTCCGAGTTGACGATCCGGCAGAACCTCGAACTGCATGCGCGGCTGTTTCGGCTTGCCCCGGACATGATCGAAGGTCGCATTCAGGAAATGGCGCGGCGCTTCGACCTCGTCGATGTCATCGACACGTTGCCCGCTGCGTTGCCGCTTGGCGTCCGCCAACGCCTTTCCCTGGCGGTGGCGATGATCCATGCACCCGAAATCTTGATTCTCGACGAGCCTACATCTGGCGTCGATCCGGTGGCGCGCGACGACTTCTGGCAAAGTCTGTCCGACCTCTCTCGCAAGGACAATGTCACGATCTTCGTGTCGACGCATTTCATGAACGAGGCCGAGCGTTGCGACCGTATCTCACTGATGCACGCGGGCAAGGTGCTCATCAGCGATGCACCAGCCAGGCTCGCCGAGCTGCGCGGCGGAGGGAGCCTCGAAGAAGCCTTCGTCGCCTATCTGCAAGACGCGATCGGGGCGACGGATACCGAGCTCCCGAGAGCCGTACCGGCGACAGCGATCGAGGCTGAGCCAGCCAGCAATAACGGTGCGGCACGCGGATGGCTCACGCGATTCTTCGATCTGCGGCGCATGTTCGCCTACACGCATCGGGAGGCGCTCGAGCTGCGGCGCGATCCGATCCGTGCCACGCTGGCCGTTCTCGGCAGCCTCATCATGATGTTCGTGCTGGGCTACGGCCTCAACATGGACGTCGAGAATCTCTCGTTCGCGGTCATGGACCATGACGACACGACGATAAGTCGCGATTACATCCTGCAGATCTCGGGATCCCGCTATTTCACGGAAATGCCTCCGATTACCGATTATGACGATCTCGATCGCCGCATGCGCAGCGGTGAACTCAGTCTCGCGCTCGAGATTCCACCCGGATTCGCGCGCGATGCCGCACACGGTCGCAACGTCCAGATCGGCGCGTGGATCGACGGGGCGATGCCCTCGCGCGCGGAAACCGTGAGGAGTTACGTGCAGGCAATGCACGCAACGTGGCTGACGCAGCGTGCCCTGCTGCTCTACGGTAACGCCGCGACCACAGGCGATTTCCGGATCGAGGTTCGCTTCCGCTACAACCCTGACATCAAGAGCATCGTGGCCATGGCTCCCGCCGTGATCCCGATCCTGCTGCTGATCATACCTGCGATATTGGCGACGCTGAGCGTCGTACGCGAGAAGGAGCTTGGATCGATCATCAATTTCTACGTAACGCCGGTGACACGACTGGAGTTTTTGGCCGGCAAACAACTTCCGTATGTGGCGCTCGCCATGCTGAATTTCTTTCTTTTGACGGCCTTTGCCGTATTCGTCTTCCGCGTCCCATTCACCGGCAGCTTCTTCGCCTTTACGACCGCGGCGCTTCTTTACGTCATTATTACCACCGCGATGGGACTCGTCATCTCGGCATTCATAAGCAGTCAGATCGCCGCGATCTTCGCGACCGCGCTGCTGACCATGATCCCCGCCACGACATATTCAGGGCTGGTCGATCCGGTATCGTCCCTTCAGGGAGCCGGCGCCTTCATCGGGCGGATTTATCCCACCGCGCATTTCGTCACCATCACGCGCGGCACCTTCTCCAAAGGACTCGATTTTGGCGATCTGGTGGGCCCATTCGTTGCGCTACTCGTAACCATCCCCGTGCTGATCGGCCTTGGCGTGCTGCTGTTGCGGAAACAAGCGAGCTAGACATGCGTGTCTCCAACATCATACAGCTCGGCGTCAAGGAATTGCGGGGTCTGCTCCGCGATCCGATGATGCTGATCCTGATCGTCTATGCTTTCACGGTCTCGATCTATACGGCGTCCAGGTCGCAGCCGGAGACCTTGAACCAGGCCGCACTCGCGATCGTCGATGAGGACAAGTCGCCGGCATCGACGCGCATTGTCACGGCGTTCAATCCGCCATTTTTCACGATACCCCGGCTGATCCTCCAATCGGAGGTGAACGCGCGCATGGATGCGGGACTCGATACTTTCGCGCTCAACATTCCGCCCAACTTCCAGCGCGACCTTCTGGCCCGGAGATCGCCAGCGATCCAACTCGACGTGGATGCGACCCGCATATCGCAGGCCTTCACCGGAAGCGGCTATATCCAGTCGATTGTGGGCGACGAGGTCGGCGAATTTCTCGCCCGCTATCGCTCGGCTACCCCTCTCCCTATCGAGCTCGCGCTCCGGGCGCGGTTCAACCCGGAACTCAACAAGGGCTGGTTCGGCTCCATCAATAACGTGATCTCCTCCATCACAATGCTGTCGATCATTCTGACCGGAGCCGCGCTGATCCGCGAGCGTGAACACGGAACCATCGAGCATCTGCTCGTGATGCCGGTGACGCCGTTCGAGATCATGGCGAGCAAGATCTGGTCGATGGGCCTTGTCGTGCTGCTGGCGTCCAGCTTTTCCCTGGTGTTTGTCGTGCAGGGATTGCTGTCGGTACCGATCGGCGGTTCGATCCTGCTATTCCTGCTTGGCACCGCGCTCTATCTCTTCGCCACGACCAACATGGGCATCTTCCTGGCGACGGTTGGGGGAACCATGCCGCAATTCGGCCTGCTGATGATGCTCGTGCTGATGCCGCTGCAAATGTTGTCGGGAGCCACGACGCCGCGGGAGAGCATGCCCGAGATCATCCAGAATATCATGCTCGCCGCGCCTAACACTCACTTCGTCATTCTCGCACAAGCCGTGCTGTTCCGAGGTGCCGGGCTTGATGTGGTTTGGCCGCAGCTCGCCGCGCTGCTGGTGATCGGGGCGATCCTGTTTTTCTTCTCTTTGCAACGATTCAGAGAATTCTTGCGATAACGGCGTTTCCCGATGCCATGTCCCGGCAAAGTCAGTCGATGGCACGATCACCACCGTCGATATGGAATCACCTGTTTAACCTCATCGCCGCCGAAGCTTCTCACGTTCCTCTGCCTCTACTGCGCGGATGCGCGGTTTATGCGCTGGCCTCGATCACGTCTCCATCCTCCTTCACAAACCGGCCGATATGCGGGTTTGGCAGGATTTCCAGCACGGCCTCTGACGGGCGGCATAGCTTCACCCCGTGCGGCGTGACCACGATGGGTCGGTTGATAAGGATGGGATGCGCCATCATGAAATCGACCAGCTCGTCCTCGCTCCATTTGGGATCGCTTAGCCCCAATTCTGCATACGGGGTCCCCTTCTCACGCAGCAATGCGCGGGCTGGCATATTCATGGCAGCAAGCAGTTCAACCAGTCGTTCACGCGAAGGCGGTGTCTTCACATACTCTATAACCTCAGGCTCAACGCCACTCTGGCGGATCATCGCCAGAGTGTTGCGGGACGTGCCACATGCCGGATTATGATAGATCGTCACGGTCATGGCCGCACCTCCACGTTATTTGCTTGTGATGAAGCGCCATCCTCGTACCAGCCGCGCGTTGCCTTGACGATTTTGACCACCGACAACATCACCGGCACTTCGACAAGGACGCCGACCACGGTGGCCAGAGCAGCCCCTGAATTGAGCCCAAACAGGCTGATGGCTGCAGCCACCGCCAACTCAAAGAAATTGCTCGCGCCAATGAGAGCGGCGGGAGCGGCGACACACCAGGCAACACCAAATTGCCGGCTGAGCCAGTACGCCAAACCTGCATTGAAGTAGACCTGGATAAGGATCGGCACGGCGAGAATGGCGATAACCGTAGGCTGGGCGATGATCTGCTCGCCCTGAAAACCGAACAGCAAAACGAGAGTCGCAAGCAGGGCAACCAGCGACACTGAACCCAGACGCCCAACCGTGCGATCGAACGTACCCTGCCCTGACCGAAGCAAGGCTCTCCGCCATATCTGCGCAATCACCACCGGCACCACGATGTAGAGCAGGACCGAGAGCAGCAAGGTGTCCCAAGGCACCGAAATCGAAGCGACGCCAAGCAGCAAGCCCACCAGCGGCGCAAACAGGAACACCATCAGCACGTCATTGAGTGCAACCTGGCTCAGCGTGTAATGCGGTTCACCCTCGACAAGATTGGACCAGACGAAAACCATGGCCGTACACGGCGCCGCAGCCAGCAGGATGAGGCCCGCAATGTAGGAGGAAGTCTGCCCGGCAGGAAGCATCGGCGCGAAGAGATAGCCAATGAAGAAGGTGCCGAGCAGCGCCATGGAAAAGGGCTTGACCGCCCAGTTGATGAACAGGGTCACGCCAACGCCGCGCCAATGCTCCGCGACCTTGCCGAGCGCCCCGAAGTCGATCTTCAGCAACATCGGTATGATCATCAGCCAGATGAGCAGCGCTACGGGTATGTTCACCTTCGCCACCTCGGCGCTGGCGATAACGCCAAAGACGCCCGGCATCAGATGCCCCAGAGCCACGCCAACGACGATGCACAAGGCGACCCATAGTGTCAGGTATCGTTCGAAGACGCTCATGCTATGCGACCTGAGGCCGGGTAGTACTGGCCCCCTCGCCCGCACCAATGTCCTTCAGTGTCGTGCGCAAGGACATCGGGTCGATAGATGACAGCGGCAGCGCCGAGAATGCCGCAATGCGGTTTTTCATGTAGCGGAAGGCGGCAACGAAGGCGGCTTCCTTTTCAAAATCAGATCCAGTCACTGCGGCGGGATCTTCGATGCCCCAATGTGCCGTCATCGGCTGTCCAGGCCAGACCGGACACGACTCGCCAGCTGCGCTGTCGCAAACGGTAAAGACGAAATCCATTTTCGGCGCATCGACGGCGGCGTATTCCAGCCAGCTCTTGGATCGCAAACCCTCGGTCGGATAATCAAAGCTCTTGAGGACCTTCACGGCAATGGGATGGATATCGCCCTTCGGCTGACTGCCTGCGGAGAACGCCTGAAAGCGCCCGCCCCCATCTTTTCGCAGAATGGCCTCGGCAAGTACCGATCGCGCGGAGTTGCCGGTGCAGAGGAACAGCACGTTGTAAACGCGGTCAGTCATGAGTGCCTCCATTAGGCTTTGATGCTGGCTTTGGTCTTCCGCTTGTCCGCAGTCTTTGGGGGGCAACAGGGGATCAAGCTGGCTATCAGCGGCTCGCATTGCGCGGCATCGCCACCGCAACAGTCCTCGATCATGAACAGGGTCAGCGCCTGAAACGTTTTGAGGTTGGCGCGATAGATGATGGAGCGGCTTTGGCGCTCGCCTACCACGAGCCCCGCGCGCGACAGGACCGCCAGGTGGGCGGACATGGTGTTCTGCGGAATACCGGCCAAGCGGGCCAGTTCTCCAGCCGGGATGCCCTCCGGCTCGCCCTTTACCAGTAACCTGAACGTATCAAGCCGGGTGTTCTGCGCGAGGGCGGCAAAGGCCAGTATTGCGTTTTCTTTTTCCATATATCCAGCTTTATGGATTTCTTGACTCGAGTCAAGAGGAGAGACAATCTGTTATTTCTATCAATCTAGAAATATGGTTGACTCTCGCCGTTTTTGAGACCTTGATGCAGCCATGAAGCTAGATGATGCAGCCATTCGCCTGGAAGCTCTGGGCAACCCGACCCGCCTCAAGGTCTATCGAGCGCTTGTTCGCGCCGGTGAAGCCGGGCTGCCGGTCGGCCGCCTTCAGGACAAGCTCAAGGTGGCTCCGTCCACACTCTCTCATCACATCAAGACGCTCGTAACGGCCGGGCTGATCAGTCAGGTCCGGGAGTCAACGACGCTTGTCTGCCACGCGAATTATGACGTCATGCAGGGACTCGTGGATTTCCTTGTCGCCGAATGCTGCGCTGATGCAGAGGAATGCGCCCCGGCCAAGAGCTCCGCAGCATGATTTTTTCCGATCTTTATTTCTATAATTCTAGCATAAAGGGATAATGATATGGCCAACGCCAAGACGGTTGCGATCATCGGAGCAGGTCCGGTCGGTCTTGCTGCTGCATCCCACATTTTGGAAAGAGGCATGACGCCGATTGTGCTGGAGGCAGGCCCTGAAGTCGGCCATGCAGTCCGGCAATGGGGGCATGTACAGCTGTTCTCTCCTTGGGAATACAATGTCGACCCAGCCGCCAGGCGTCTGCTTGAGCCCACGGGATGGAATTCCCCGGAGCCCGAAGACTATCCGACAGGCTCTCAACTGGTCGAACAGTATCTAGTGCCTTTAGCTAGCAGAACGAAACTGCAGCAACATATTCTCACCTCAAGCAGAGTCACAGACATCAGCCGCCAAGGCCTTGACAAGCTCAAGAGCAATGGCCGCGCTTCGGCACCATTTGAAGTTCGTTATGAAACCTCAAGCGGCACGACGCAGGTCACCCGCGCCGATGCCGTCATCGATGTTTCAGGAACGTGGACCACGCCAAACCCCGCTGGCGCAAACGGCCTCTATGCCCTTGGCGAAAAGGATGTCGCCGACAGGGTTGCATACGCCATGCCGGACGTCCTTGGTGCGGATCGAGCCAAGTATGCTGGTAGAGCAGTTGCCGTACTCGGCGCAGGCCATTCCGCCATTGGTACCCTGACCAGCCTTGCGCATCTCAAGCGTGAAGCTCCGGAGACCACCGTCATTTGGCTTCTTCGCGGCGAAGACCCAGCCAGGGCATTTGGCGGCGGCGCCAACGATAAGCTGGCTGCGCGAGGAGAACTTGGTTCAGCATTCGCATCATTGGTCGCGGCAGGTCTTATTCAAGTCGAGCCGGGATTCCGGACAACACGCCTGAGCCTTGAAAACGAACGGCTCCATATCACTTCCGGATCGGCCTGCTGCAGTCGCCATGTCATTGTCGATGAGCTGATCGTAGCGACCGGCTTCCGCCCAAACTTCGACTTCGTGCGCGAACTGCGTATCAGACTCGATTCCACCGTCGAATGCCCGGTGGCCCTGGCCCCTTTAATCGATCCAAACGAACATAGCTGCGGGACCGTTCGTCCCCATGGTGCTCGGGAATTGGCGCAAGACGAGCCCGGTTTCTATTTTGCCGGGATGAAGAGCTACGGACGCGCTCCAACCTTCCTGATGTTGACGGGCTATGAACAGGTACGCTCGATCGCAGCGGATATCGCAGGCGACCGTGAGGCCGCCGAACGCGTTGAACTCGTTCTTCCTGAAACGGGAGTTTGCTCACGCACCTCCGTTGAGGCGACGAATTGCTGCGGCGGACCCGAACCAGCTCCAAACAACAGCTGTTGTGCCCCCGCACAGCGAGCAGAGACGTCGGTTTGCGCATGAATGACCATCATCGCCAACAAGTCACACGATGGGATAGCGTTCAGTGACCCTTTTTGGGACTTGGCAAGGCCGCCCGGCAATCTTTGCGATGTGCATCGGTCAGCTGGGAAGCCTGCTGCCGCATGTCGTGGTCCCCTCGATCCTTGCTCAGTTCCTGATACCCGAATGGCAGTTGACTGGCGCTAACGCAGGTCTGCTGGCTGGCAGCTATGCCGCAGGCTACATGCTCGCTGTCCCTTTCCTGGCAACGCTTACTGACAGGATTGATGCGCGCTTCGTCCTGATAGCAGGCTCCACCTTGAGCGCTCTGGCGACCCTGCTGTTTGGCCTCTTTGCCCAAGGTCTATGGTCGGGAGCCGTCTTGTGGGCACTGGCTGGAGTTGGCTTTGCCGGAGCCTATATGCCAGGCCTCAAGGCCCTGACCGACCGGCTGAACCCTGGCGACTCGTCTCGCGCGGTGACGCTCTATACGTCGAGCTTTTCATTGGGCGTTGGGCTTTCTTTTCTCGTCTCCCAACTGGTCGCGGAGAACATCAGCTGGCGCGCGGCATTCTACCTTACATCATTGGGACCTCTCTTCATGATAGCGGCTTGCCTTCTTCTGAAGCCGCTCAGCCCTAAATCCAGCAAGGGACGCTTTCTCAACTTCGCCCCGGTATTCCGTAACAGGCCCGCGATGGGTTTCGTCCTGGGATATGGCGCTCACTGTTTCGAGCTCTACGGTATCCGGACCTGGCTGGTGGCTTTCTGGACCTTTGTCGCCAGCAACCACGGCGGCTCTTCTTATCTCACGCCCATCGCCATCAGTTTCGCTTTCTCCATATTGGCGATGCCGTCCAGCATCCTGGGCAATGAGATCGCCCTCCGGCTCGGACGGCACCGCGCTGTCACCACCATCATGGTGATATCGGCCTTGGTCGCGGTTCTCATCGGAGCACTGGCAGGCCAATCACCCTGGCTCCTTCTACCCCTCATCCTGATTTACGCGATCACCGTCCCGGCCGACTCCGGCGCGTTGACGGCTGGCATGACCATGGCGGCCAACCCCGATAGTCGCGGGGCAACGATGGCCGTGCATTCAACCGTTGGATTCGGCTTTTCGGCACTCGGCGCGTGGTGCGTTGGGTCCGCCCTCGATCTGGCTGGTGGCCCGCAGGTCGCTTCAGCGTGGCTGTTCGCCTTTTGCGTCCTGGCCGCAGGCATTCTGCTCGGCCCTCTCGCCCTCGCATGGTCTCGAACGCGAGCTGCAAACCAGCCTACCTAGGACGTTTTATGGAATCTCCAATCAGCGACCGACAGCTCCCTATCATCCTGGCTCTCGGCACCACGCAAACATTGGCATGGGCGTCCAGCTATTATCTGCCCGCCATTCTCGCCGATCCCATCGCGCGCGACCTCGGCATGTCCAGTAACTGGTTCTTTGCGGCGTTCTCGGCGGCACTGGTGATATCCGGACTGCTTGGTCCGCGCGTCGGCAGGCAGATTGATGCCGTCGGGGGCCGTCAGGTCCTCTCGATTTCAAATGTCACCTTTGCTCTTGGCCTGGCTCTTCTTGGCTCGGCCCATGAACTATGGATGCTCGCCGTAGCTTGGCTGCTTTTGGGCATCGGTATGGGACTAGGCCTTTACGATGCGGCTTTTGGCGCGCTCGGCCGAATCTATGGCGACAAGGCGCGCCGTGCGATTACGGGAATTACATTGCTCGCTGGCTTTGCCAGCACCATCGGCTGGCCCCTGACGGCCTGGGGACTGGAGATCATCGGCTGGCGCAACACATGCTATGCATGGGCGGCCGCCCATTTGATGATCGGCCTCCCGTTGAACCTGTGGTTCATCCCGCAAGTGAAGCGCGCCGTCGCTGCGACCACAGAGACAATCAAGCCTCATATCCCGATCGATCGCACCATGGTGTTGCTGGCAGTCGCCTTTGCTGCGGCCTGGGCTGTCACCGGCGCCATGGCAGCGCACCTCCCCCGCATCCTTGAAGCCACCGGCGCAACCACCGTGCAGGCAATTGCCGCAGGAGCTTTCATCGGTCCTGCGCAGGTCTTCGCGCGCGTGATGGAGGCCAGTGTACTCGGCCGGCTCCACCCCCTGGTCACCACTCGCCTTGCCTGCACGACACATCCGCTAGGCGCGATTGTCGTCGCGATCTTTGGCGGCGGCGCGGCCAGTGTCTTTGCTATCTTCCATGGCACCGGCAACGGAATTCTCACCATTGCGCGCGGGACCCTGCCCTTGGCGATATTCGGACCACAGAACTATGGCTATCGCCTCGGGATACTCGGCGCTCCAGCCCGCATCTCACAAGCGCTGGCGCCAGTCGGGTTCAGCCTGCTCATCGATAAGCTCGGCGGTCAGGTACTGCTGGTATCTTCTGCACTGAGCGTTCTCGCGCTTGTGTCTCTCAGCTTCGTCAACCGTCAGGCAAGCCCAGCCCTTAAGGAATCGATGTCCTCGGCCGCGCAATAGTTGCCTCATCGACGTTGACGGACCTCGCCACAGACTCGATTTCCTCACCTTGCTCGATCCGAGTAAGTGCTTCCATGCGCCGGTTCGGAGCCAGCTTTGGCCTGCGGTCGAACTTCACCATTTTGGTCGCCGGTGGCGACTCGGTGGCGATTCCACGAATGAAAAAACCGCCCCAAGGGGCGGCTGCTTCAGCTTAGTAATCAGATAGATGTTTGGTTGCGGGGATAGGATTTGAACCTATGACCTTCAGGTTATGAGCCTGACGAGCTACCGGGCTGCTCCACCCCGCGCCAAACCTTTCGGAAAACCAGAGACAAAACGAAGTCGGCCAACGCCAAAGCGTCGATCGATCCCAGTCCGGAGGCTTCCTGAGAAGGCAACCGGGGCAAAGCCCTCGGTGCGAGGGGTATGTACCAATGCCGGCCTGCTTTGGAAAGGGGCAGCGGCGATCTTTTTGCGCTTTTATGACGGCCCGGGAAAACGCCGATCTGCCCTGTTTCGGTACAACCCGGCGCGCCCCGGATGCAACCGCCGAAACCGGCTTTTCAGGCCCGCTGGACGGCTCTTTGGCGGCCTAGCTCAGCAAAAAGCCGCCATCCACGGTCACGGTACTGCCGGTCATGTAACGCGAGGCCTGCGAAGCCAACAGCAGAATGGCACCGTCGAGATCGCTCTCACGACCGACCCGGCGCTGCGCGATGCGCTTGACCAGCTTCTCGCCCACGGGCGTGTCCCACGCGGCGTGGTTGATGTCGGTATCGATATAGCCCGGCGCCAGCGCATTGACGCGAATGCGGTGCGCGGCGAGTTCCAGCGCCAGCGCCTTGGTCGTCTGCACGATGCCGGCCTTGGAGATCGCATAGGGCGACACCGCCTTGGTCAGCCCGAATCCGAGGACCGAAGCGATATTGACGATATTACCCTCTACTTTATGCGCGATCATGCGGCGCGCGGCTTCGGTCGCCGCAAAATAGGCGCCCTTGAGATTGGCCCCGATGACCGCGTCCCAATCCGCCTCGGTCTGATCGATGGCCATCTTCTCCACCGCAATGCCGGCATTGTTGATCAACACGCTGACCGGCCCGAGCGCAGCTTCAGCGGCATCGAACGCCTTTGCGATCGAGGCATTGTCAGTGACGTCCATCGACACCGCGACAGCGCGCCCCCCCTTGTCCGTGATTTCCTTCTGCAGGCTCTCCAGCTTGCCCATCTGCCGTGCTGCGAGCACCACAGCTGCGCCATGCGCGGACAGCACGCGTGCAAATTGCCGGCCGAGGCCCTGCGAGGCACCGGTAATGAGGATGGTTTCTTTACTGACGTCGAATATCCCGGACATGGCATTTCCCTTTGATTTTGCCCTAGTGATACCCGGCCTTGCCGCGATCGCAAACCGCCGCGCTCCACCGATTTCTTTGACGCGGAATTGCCGCATGGGGACGAAGCCGCGATGAACAGTTTCGATGTCATCGTTTACGTCGGCCTGATCGTCGCCATGGTCATCGGCTTCCGCGCCGGCCTCTTGCGCAGCGCCGTAACCATTCTGGGCTATCTGCTGGCGATGCCGATTGCTGTCTGGATTACCGGACTGATCGCGCCGCAACTGTCCGGCAGCGCCGCCGCACCGACCACGCAAAATTCACTGCTGTTCTTCGCGATCTTCCTGGTGTCAGGCATCGTGCTCGGCTCGCTGCTGCGCATGGCGATCAACGACATGATCGGTCACGAGATCGGTATCGGCGACCGGCTCGCCGGCGCTTTGCTCGGGGCCACCCGCGTAGGCCTGATCGCGGTGACGCTCGTGCTGATCTTCGACCAGCTGGTGCCAGCTGATCGGCAGCCGGCCTATATGACCGGCTCACATCTGCGGCCCCTGCTATCGCTGGCCGGGCAAAAAGGCGTTAAATCGCTGCCGCCGGACGTGACGGCCACGATCGAGCAATGGAAACGCGCGCATCGGCTCTGACATCGGCGCCCTTATCAGGCCGCGCCCGAAGGTCTAGAGTGGCCGCCTCTTTTCTTCGCCATCTCGACAACTTCAGGAGTGACATCGTGGATCTTGGAATCAAAGGCCGCCGCGCGCTTGTTTGCGCATCCAGCAAGGGCCTCGGCCGCGGCTGCGCGGAAGCACTAGCGGCAGAAGGCGTGCATATCGTCATGACCGCACGCGGCGCAGAAGCGCTGGCCGCCGCGGCAGCCGATATCCGCAAGGCTAATCCGGGTGTCGAGGTGATCGAGGTCGTCGGCGACATCACCACGGTCGAAGGCCGCGAAGCCGCGCTGAAGGCAGCCGGCCAGATCGACATCCTCGTCAACAATGCCGGCGGCCCGCCGCCCGGCGATTTCCGCAACTGGACCCGCGACGACTGGATCAAGGCCATCGACGCCAACATGCTGACGCCGATCGAGCTGATCAAGGCGACGGTGGACGGCATGATGGAGCGCAAGTTCGGCCGCATCGTCAATATCACCTCGGCCGCCGTGAAAGCGCCTATCGATGTGCTCGGCCTGTCCAACGGCGCGCGCAGCGGCCTCACAGGCTTCATCGCCGGCCTGTCGCGCAAGACCGTGCGCAACAACGTCACCATCAACGGTCTGCTGCCCGGCCCGTTCAACACCGATCGCCTGAAGGGCGTTGCAGCCGGCCAGGTCAAGGCGACCGGCCTGTCGATCGACGAGATCCTGGCCAAGCGCGCCGCGGAAAATCCGGCAGGGCGTTTCGGCGATGCCGATGAATTCGGTCAGGCCTGCGCCTGGCTGTGCAGCGCGAAGTCCGGCTTCATCACCGGCCAGAACATCGTGCTCGACGGCGGCGCTTTCCCCGGCACGATGTAAGCGGCAAGATCTCAAGACGCGAAAAGGCGATCGGCTCGCATGCCGATCGCCTTTGTTTTTGGATTACGCGCTCAATGGACCGGCGTAATGCGCTCGTTGGACCAATCGACACCGAATTCTTCCAAACCTTCGGCGAGGAGATCGCCGAGCAACGGCTCGCCCAGCAGATAGCGCGCGGTGCGGCCATTGCGGCCTTCTGCTGCTTCGCGGCGCAAGTCACTCCATTCCTCGATAGTGCCGTCGCCGCGGCCTAGCCGCATCAGGGCGACAAGATCGATCTGCTCGTCCTCGCTGAGCGCGCTGATGAAGCCCACGATTTCCCGCACCACCGGATCTTCGCCATTGTCCTCCAGCACATCGATCATATCGTCGTCGGCGCCATTCGAGCCGGAATCGGGATCCGAGGCGATATCCTTGGCGTCGAACTGCCGCGCCTTCTCGATCAGGAAACCCACTTTATCGGATGAAATCGCTAACTCCGGCATCGCACGCTCCTTGCTGAGGGCCTGATGTTCCATCCAGACAACGCGCAGCCCGGCAAGATGATCCATTGCGCGCCACGCCCGAAACCCGCATCTTCCAGCTTTAAAAAGAACAATGGGATGAACGCCTGATGCAGTGGACGGTCGGCAAGGTCAGGGTCACGCAGGTCATCGAAGGCCAGACCATTGGCAGCACGCGCTTCATCCTCCCACAGGTCGGCCCCGATGAAGTCCATGCGCTGCCATGGCTGATGCCGGAATTTGCATCCCCCGAAGGCCGGTTGATAATGTCGATCCACGCGCTGGTGGTGGAAACGCCGACGCAAAGGATCATCGTCGATACCTGTTTGGGCAACGACAAGCAGGGCCGTTCGGTGCCGACCTGGAATAATCTGCACACGCCGTTCCTCGAGAACATGACGGCGGCCGGCTTTCCGCCGGAGAGCATCGACACGGTGCTGTGCACGCATCTGCATGTCGACCATGTCGGCTGGAATACGAAACTGGTCGCCGGCCAATGGGTGCCAACATTCCCGAACGCGCGCTATGTGTTCGGCCGGCAGGAATACGATTACTGGGCGACGCATAGCGATACGGCGTCACATCTCGCCGTATTCAACGATTCAGTGAAGCCGATCGCCGATACCGGGCTGATGGATCTCGTTGCCAGCGATGCGCAGCTCTCGGACGAGATCACGCTGATCCCGACGCCGGGCCACAGCCCCGGGCATATGAGCGTGCATATCAAATCCGCAGGCGAGGAAGCGCTGCTCACGGGCGATGCCGCGCATCACCCGGTACAGATGACGCATCTGGAGTGGTCATCGACGGCGGATTACGACCCGGTGCAATCTGCCGTATCACGGCGCGCGTTGTTCTCGCGTTTCGCGGATACGCCGACGCTGGTGATCGGCGGCCACTTCGGCGCCGGCCGCATTTCACGCGCGGGAGATGCCTTCAAATTTGCCGCGCTGCAGCACTGATTTTTGCGGCTCTGACTTTTCCGTATCGCGGTTGAATTTCCCCGCGCCCTGTTCCACAACCTTTCAGACAAGCCCAAGGGAGACGACAATGAAGCTCGTGAGATACGGCGCGTTCGGCAGCGAGAAGCCGGGACTGATCGACAAGGACGGCAAGCTGCGCGACCTCTCCGGACAGATCAAGGATCTGGCCGACGACGCATTCGCACCCGCCAATCTTGCCAAGCTCGCCGCGCTCGATCCTGCGTCACTGCCCGCCGTAAGCGGCTCGCCGCGCATCGGCTCGCCCGTTGGCGGCAAGCCGAAATTCATCGCGATCGGCCTCAACTATGCCGACCACGCCGCTGAATCGAACATGCCGATTCCGTCAGAGCCCATCGTCTTCATGAAGGCACTCAACAGCCTGTGCGGCCCGAATGACGACGTCGAAAAGCCCCGTGGCTCGACCAAACTGGACTGGGAAGTCGAACTCGCCATCATCATCGGCACCAAAGCCAAGTATGTCACCGAGGCCGATGCGCTGAAACATGTCGCCGGCTACAGCGTCTGCAACGACGTTTCCGAACGCTTTTTCCAGATCGAGCGCGGCGGCCAGTGGACCAAGGGCAAGTCGCATGACACGTTCGGCCCGCTTGGGCCGTGGCTCGTCACGCCCGACGAAGTCGGCGACGTGCACAAGCTCAGCATGTATCTCGACGTCAATGGCAAGCGCTGCCAGACCGGCTCGACCGCGACCATGATCTTCAACGTGCCGCAGATCGTCTCGTATCTGTCCGGCATGATGACGCTGCTGCCGGGCGATATCATCACCACCGGCACGCCGCCCGGCGTCGGCCTCGGCATGAAGCCGCCGAAATTCCTCGAAGTCGGCGACGTCATGACGCTCGGCATCGAGAAGCTTGGCGAGCAGAAGCAGAAAGTGATTGCGGCTTAAGCGGCCTTCATTGCGCACGGACATGCTGGGCGTGTCCGTGCTTTCCATTCATGAAAGACATCGAACATGAAGCTGACTTTTTCTCAGGGTTCGCCCTTCGCGCGCAAGGTGCGCATCGCCGCGATCGAACTCGGATTGATCGACAAGATCGAACTCACGCCTGCCTCTGTCGCACCGACCCAGAAAAACGAAGCCTATGCACATGACGTCAGCCCGGTCAGGAAACTGCCCGCGCTGATCCTCGACGATGGCAATGTCATCGTCGACTCCTACGTCATCACCGAATATCTCGACGAGCTCGCCGGCGGCAACAAGCTGATCCCGGCCTCTGGTGCCGCGCGCTGGAAGGTGAAGAGCGAACATTCGATGCTGCAAGGCATGACCGATGCAATGCTGCTGTGCCGCTACGAAATCGGCGTGCGTCCGAAGGAACTGCTGTGGCAGGCCTGGTATGACGATCAGTGGGATCGCGCGTGGCAGGGGCTTACGCGTTTCGAGAATCATCCGGACATCCTGACGCGTCCGTTGGATGCGGCGCAGATCGCGCTCGTCTGTGTGCTCGGCTATGCCGACTTCCGCTTCCCGGACTGCGGATGGCGCAAGGCGTTTCCGAAACTCGACGCCTTCCATGACAAAATGCTGCAGCGGGAATCGGTAAAAATATCCGCTCCGCCAAAGGGTTAAGACAAAAAAGCAAGCTGACG
>NZ_CP197245.1:4620000-4622500 GCF_052076105.1 Tardiphaga sp. 768_D3_N2_1
TCATTGCCAAGGCATCCACCGAACACCCTTAAGGCACTTGATTGCTCTCATTATCAATATCCACACACTCGGCAGAGTTGCTGCTGAACCGAAGTCCAACAGCTGGATATGATTAGAAAGACCAGTTTGCTTCGTAAGATCGATCCGATGATGAGGCGGTCAAGCTTCACCAAAAAGAGCCATCATCCGGAAGCTTCGCAAGCGAAGCGTTCGAACATGAACTCTGGAGATAATGGATCGGTACCCGCAATTGCTTGCAGATCCGAACCTCGGAACGATCTCCTCTTTACGATGTCATAAATCCCGCAGTCGATCTCGTAAGACCAACAAGCGAAGTGATAAGCGGACTAATCAGGAGCAGCTCGGATAGCGCTCACTGTGAACACACTGAATGTTTGTTTTGATACCATCGCCAACACCAAGTTTCTGGTGGAGGCAGACGGGATCGAACCGACGACCTCATGCTTGCAAAGCACGCGCTCTCCCAGCTGAGCTATGCCCCCGTTCCAGAAGACGAATGCTCAACGCTGTAGTTCGCGTTTTGCAGATGCGATGTCGACGTCAGCAGCAGCCTTGAAAGCAAAGCGCGCAAATATGGTGGGCCTGGGAAGACTTGAACTTCCGACCTCACGCTTATCAAGCGCGCGCTCTAACCAACTGAGCTACAAGCCCTAACAACATAGGGCCTGCGATCGACATCCGCTTCCGCCAGATGCACGACACAAGCACGCCCCAGCGTGTGTTCGTCCGCGAAGAAAGAGAAACGAAGACGGCGGTGTCCCGCCTATGCAGCTCAGACATTGATCCAATGTCTGGCCACTGATGTTTCAAAAGAGGTTCGATAGATGCAAGCATCTGAAGAACCATCCTTAGAAAGGAGGTGATCCAGCCGCAGGTTCCCCTACGGCTACCTTGTTACGACTTCACCCCAGTCGCTGACCCTACCGTGGTCAGCTGCCCCCTTGCGGTTAGCGCACTGCCTTCAGGTAGAACCAACTCCCATGGTGTGACGGGCGGTGTGTACAAGGCCCGGGAACGTATTCACCGTGGCATGCTGATCCACGATTACTAGCGATTCCAACTTCATGGGCTCGAGTTGCAGAGCCCAATCCGAACTGAGACGGCTTTTTGAGATTTGCGAGAGGTCGCCCTTTTGCATCCCATTGTCACCGCCATTGTAGCACGTGTGTAGCCCAGCCCGTAAGGGCCATGAGGACTTGACGTCATCCCCACCTTCCTCGCGGCTTATCACCGGCAGTCTCCTTAGAGTGCTCAACTAAATGGTAGCAACTAAGGACGGGGGTTGCGCTCGTTGCGGGACTTAACCCAACATCTCACGACACGAGCTGACGACAGCCATGCAGCACCTGTGCTCTATGCCCCGAAGGGAAGGTTCCATCTCTGGTACCGGTCATAGACATGTCAAGGGCTGGTAAGGTTCTGCGCGTTGCGTCGAATTAAACCACATGCTCCACCGCTTGTGCGGGCCCCCGTCAATTCCTTTGAGTTTTAATCTTGCGACCGTACTCCCCAGGCGGAATGCTTAAAGCGTTAGCTGCGCCACTAGTGAGTAAACCCACTAACGGCTGGCATTCATCGTTTACGGCGTGGACTACCAGGGTATCTAATCCTGTTTGCTCCCCACGCTTTCGTGCCTCAGCGTCAGTTATGGGCCAGTGAGCCGCCTTCGCCACTGGTGTTCTTGCGAATATCTACGAATTTCACCTCTACACTCGCAGTTCCACTCACCTCTCCCATACTCAAGACTTTCAGTATCAAAGGCAGTTCTGGAGTTGAGCTCCAGGATTTCACCTCTGACTTAAAAACCCGCCTACGCACCCTTTACGCCCAGTGATTCCGAGCAACGCTAGCCCCCTTCGTATTACCGCGGCTGCTGGCACGAAGTTAGCCGGGGCTTATTCTTACGGTACCGTCATTATCTTCCCGTACAAAAGAGCTTTACAACCCTAGGGCCTTCATCACTCACGCGGCATGGCTGGATCAGGCTTGCGCCCATTGTCCAATATTCCCCACTGCTGCCTCCCGTAGGAGTTTGGGCCGTGTCTCAGTCCCAATGTGGCTGATCATCCTCTCAGACCAGCTACTGATCGTCGCCTTGGTAGGCCATTACCCTACCAACTAGCTAATCAGACGCGGGCCGATCTTTCGGCGATAAATCTTTCCCCGTAAGGGCTTATCCGGTATTAGCACAAGTTTCCCTGTGTTGTTCCGAACCAAAAGGTACGTTCCCACGCGTTACTCACCCGTCTGCCACTGACGTATTGCTACGCCCGTTCGACTTGCATGTGTTAAGCCTGCCGCCAGCGTTCGCTCTGAGCCAGGATCAAACTCTCAAGTTGGACTTGAAACTTTAAACCGGCTGATCACAACGTATTGACGAGGTCCCACCATACTAAACCAAACAAACCGAAGCTCATTTGATCTGCTGCCTGCGCTTCACAGCGCTGGCAACGATGGTGTTAACCTTTGTTCAAAACGT
>NZ_CP197245.1:4627500-6083462 GCF_052076105.1 Tardiphaga sp. 768_D3_N2_1
TTCGTAAGATCGATCCGATGATGAGGCGGTCAAGCTTCACCAAAAAGAGCCATCATCCGGAAGCTTCGCAAGCGAAGCGTTCGAACATGAACTCTGGAGATAATGGATCGGTACCCGCAATTGCTTGCAGATCCGAACCTCGGAACGATCTCCTCTTTACGATGTCATAAATCCCGCAGTCGATCTCGTAAGACCAACAAGCGAAGTGATAAGCGGACTAATCAGGAGCAGCTCGGATAGCGCTCACTGTGAACACACTGAATGTTTGTTTTGATACCATCGCCAACACCAAGTTTCTGGTGGAGGCAGACGGGATCGAACCGACGACCTCATGCTTGCAAAGCACGCGCTCTCCCAGCTGAGCTATGCCCCCGTTCCAGAAGACGAATGCTCAACGCTGTAGTTCGCGTTTTGCAGATGCGATGTCGACGTCAGCAGCAGCCTTGAAAGCAAAGCGCGCAAATATGGTGGGCCTGGGAAGACTTGAACTTCCGACCTCACGCTTATCAAGCGCGCGCTCTAACCAACTGAGCTACAAGCCCTAACAACATAGGGCCTGCGATCGACATCCGCTTCCGCCAGATGCACGACACAAGCACGCCCCAGCGTGTGTTCGTCCGCGAAGAAAGAGAAACGAAGACGGCGGTGTCCCGCCTATGCAGCTCAGACATTGATCCAATGTCTGGCCACTGATGTTTCAAAAGAGGTTCGATAGATGCAAGCATCTGAAGAACCATCCTTAGAAAGGAGGTGATCCAGCCGCAGGTTCCCCTACGGCTACCTTGTTACGACTTCACCCCAGTCGCTGACCCTACCGTGGTCAGCTGCCCCCTTGCGGTTAGCGCACTGCCTTCAGGTAGAACCAACTCCCATGGTGTGACGGGCGGTGTGTACAAGGCCCGGGAACGTATTCACCGTGGCATGCTGATCCACGATTACTAGCGATTCCAACTTCATGGGCTCGAGTTGCAGAGCCCAATCCGAACTGAGACGGCTTTTTGAGATTTGCGAGAGGTCGCCCTTTTGCATCCCATTGTCACCGCCATTGTAGCACGTGTGTAGCCCAGCCCGTAAGGGCCATGAGGACTTGACGTCATCCCCACCTTCCTCGCGGCTTATCACCGGCAGTCTCCTTAGAGTGCTCAACTAAATGGTAGCAACTAAGGACGGGGGTTGCGCTCGTTGCGGGACTTAACCCAACATCTCACGACACGAGCTGACGACAGCCATGCAGCACCTGTGCTCTATGCCCCGAAGGGAAGGTTCCATCTCTGGTACCGGTCATAGACATGTCAAGGGCTGGTAAGGTTCTGCGCGTTGCGTCGAATTAAACCACATGCTCCACCGCTTGTGCGGGCCCCCGTCAATTCCTTTGAGTTTTAATCTTGCGACCGTACTCCCCAGGCGGAATGCTTAAAGCGTTAGCTGCGCCACTAGTGAGTAAACCCACTAACGGCTGGCATTCATCGTTTACGGCGTGGACTACCAGGGTATCTAATCCTGTTTGCTCCCCACGCTTTCGTGCCTCAGCGTCAGTTATGGGCCAGTGAGCCGCCTTCGCCACTGGTGTTCTTGCGAATATCTACGAATTTCACCTCTACACTCGCAGTTCCACTCACCTCTCCCATACTCAAGACTTTCAGTATCAAAGGCAGTTCTGGAGTTGAGCTCCAGGATTTCACCTCTGACTTAAAAACCCGCCTACGCACCCTTTACGCCCAGTGATTCCGAGCAACGCTAGCCCCCTTCGTATTACCGCGGCTGCTGGCACGAAGTTAGCCGGGGCTTATTCTTACGGTACCGTCATTATCTTCCCGTACAAAAGAGCTTTACAACCCTAGGGCCTTCATCACTCACGCGGCATGGCTGGATCAGGCTTGCGCCCATTGTCCAATATTCCCCACTGCTGCCTCCCGTAGGAGTTTGGGCCGTGTCTCAGTCCCAATGTGGCTGATCATCCTCTCAGACCAGCTACTGATCGTCGCCTTGGTAGGCCATTACCCTACCAACTAGCTAATCAGACGCGGGCCGATCTTTCGGCGATAAATCTTTCCCCGTAAGGGCTTATCCGGTATTAGCACAAGTTTCCCTGTGTTGTTCCGAACCAAAAGGTACGTTCCCACGCGTTACTCACCCGTCTGCCACTGACGTATTGCTACGCCCGTTCGACTTGCATGTGTTAAGCCTGCCGCCAGCGTTCGCTCTGAGCCAGGATCAAACTCTCAAGTTGGACTTGAAACTTTAAACCGGCTGATCACAACGTATTGACGAGGTCCCACCATACTAAACCAAACAAACCGAAGCTCATTTGATCTGCTGCCTGCGCTTCACAGCGCTGGCAACGATGGTGTTAACCTTTGTTCAAAACGTGTACCGCCGAAGTCTTTCGTCCGGTCTCAATGATAAAGCCGAAGCTCTACACCAAGACCCGCAAGGACTCCGCCGTCCACGTTTCTCTTTCTTCTTTTCAACTTGTCAAACAGCCCGACGCAGATGCGTCACTCTCCCGGAGAGGGAGAAAATCTTGCCACCCAACCACCCGACGACAGATCAGCAGCCGACACCTATCGGCTACTGAAGCACTCTTCGCGGTGATGAAGCTTCCGAGACACAAACAATCGCCCGGGCCGAAGGCCCCGGCGCCGCCGCGCTCAGTGGCCGGGTTATAGGCCCCCTCACCCGAGACTGTCAACGCCATTCGTCAGAAAATCGTCACGTGCTGTGGAGGAGGCGTCAGGGCCCAAAAAGCGTAGGTTTTACAGGGGTAACGCCGTACAAGAGCCACATTCCTCCGACGTTCTGAGCATGCCTTGTGCAAAGATTCTGCGTCGCCCCTGAAACTTTTTGGGGTCGGTCGGACCGGGATCTGGGCTCAACGGTCTCTCGAAAGAACGAACTGCGCCATCGCAGCGCTCTTTTGGGCCAATGATAACACCGCGAAAGAGTTTGCAGCATTGACGTTCGTCCATTCGGCCAGCATTTTGGCGCGCACTGTTCGACCGTCGATGCGATGTGCTTGGGGAAGACTCTTCGCATGATGCTGGGAATTCGGGGGATGTCGGCTTGAACCACGGACTGTCACGCAGTGGCGCCTATAATCGTGAGACCGGGATGATCGATCTCGGCCACGAGCCGCCGCTATCCGTTGATGGCTCCGAAGCCGCGGTGATCGATCGTCGCCGCGTATCGGTACAGTGGTTCAGTGGTACTATCCTCACAGGTCTCTGCGGCGCGGCTCTGATCGGCGGCGCCGTTTTTGCGTCGCTCGACGGCGAGATGACCTTTGCCAAGGTCCCCGAACGCGTCGAAGGCGCGCTGCGCGGCGCCTTTAGTGCCACCGACAAACAAGCCAGCCTGCATAAGTCTGACCGCCTGCCGCCGCCGAGCGAAGCTTCCGCCGCGCGCCAGGTACTCAAAGTTTCCACCGTCACCCGCGTCGGCAATCGCGACGTGATGCGTGTGCGGCCCTTCATCCGGATTTCCGGCAATCTGGCGATGGCGACCAGCGATCTCAGCGCCAAGATCCCGCCCTTTAATGCGCAGCGCCTGCTGACCGATGTCGGCAGCCCCGCTCCCAACAGCGACGACGCCGCGGCGAATCCGAATGCCGTCGAGCCCGACGCCGAAGTCTCCTTTGTCACTCGCGATCTCGGTCAGGTACTGCCGAAAGCAAAGATCGGCGCCAGCGTTGCCATCGATGAAGTCTTGATGCGCGTGCGCGATGCCTCCAACTGGCGCGGCAATACCGGCGTTCGCTATACGACCGTCGCCAGCGCCACCGGCGATATCGGCGGGCAACCTGACATGAAGATGGCCTATGCCGCCGAAGGCACCACGGCCGATCCATATGCTGGTTTTGAGACCCGCATCGTGCCGGAAAACGTAACGCTGCTGGCCAAGACCAAGGATCAGGCGACCGGCGGCAACCCGAATGGCGAGCGTATCCATATCGTCAAGAAGGGCGACACCATTCTGACCATCCTGCGCGACCAGGGCGCAATGCCCGAGGAAGCCAAGGCAATCGCTACTACGCTGGGTGCCCGCGGCCGTGACGGCGGACTGAAGGAAGGCCAGAAAGTTCGAATTCTGATGTCGCCGGCCGGACCGGGCCAGCGTTTGCAGCCCTACCGAGTCATCGTTGCCAACGATTCCACCATCGAGGCGGTCGCCGCCCTCTCGGATCTCGGCAAATACGTCGCCGTCGATGTCTCCAGCATGAATACCGTCGCCGAAGCGCCAAGCGCATCGGATGACGACGAGGAGGATGACGGCACCGGCGTACGGCTCTATCAGAGCATTTACGAGACGGCGCTGCGCAACAAGGTTCCGGCGACCGTCATCGAGGACATGATCCGGATCTACTCCTACGACGTGGATTTCCAGCGCAAAGTACAGCCCGGCGACTCGTTCGACGTGTTCTTTGCCGGCGAAGATGAAGGCGCCACCATCACCGAAAAGACCGAAGTACTGTTCGCTTCGCTCACGGTGGGCGGCGAAACCAAGAAATACTATCGCTTCCTGACCACCGACGACTCGGTCGTCGACTACTATGACGAGACCGGCAAGAGCGCGAAGAAGTTCCTGGTCCGCAAACCCGTCAATAACGCCATCATGCGTTCAGGCTTCGGCGGACGCCGCCACCCGATCCTCGGCTACACCAAGATGCATACCGGCGTGGACTGGTCGACACCCTACGGCACTCCGATTTTCGCATCCGGCAACGGCGTGATCGAAAAGGCAGCCTGGGAAGGCGGCTACGGCAAATATATCCGCATCAAGCACAATAACGGCTACGAAACCGCCTACGGCCATATGTCGGCCTTCGCCAAGGGCATGGAGCCCGGCAAGCGCGTGCGGCAGGGCCAGGTCATCGGCTTCGTCGGTTCGACCGGCATGTCCACCGGCGCCCACGTTCACTACGAAATTCTGGTCAACGGCCGCTTCGTCGATCCGATGCGCGTGAAACTGCCGCGCGGCCGCTCGCTCGAAGGGCCGATCATGGCAAACTTCGAGAAGGAGCGTGACCGGATCGATACCCAGATGACCATGCGCGGCCCCGGCGCCCGCGTGTCCGACGCCGGCGCGACCAGCGCAGTGCCTCCGGCACGGCCGACGACCAGTCGCTAAATCGGTATTCTTCGCCTTGTTCCGCGCGTCAGACCGATGCCGTGCGGGCTTGCCGAAAGGGACGCTGAGGTCCGGCGATCAATTCGCAGCGAGCTCTGCAGACCCGATCAGGTGAACACCAGGCGCGCCTGTCACGGCGGCCTCAATCAATGCGTCGGCGATCTTGTCGGCGGGGCTGATCCGGTAGCTGCGCGGCAGGACCGGACCGAAGATACCGAGCACCGTCGCCGCGATGCGTTCGCCCAGCCGGAATTCATCACGATCGCCGCCGATCAGGCCCGGCCGCACAATCGTCAATGACGGAAAGCCCATCGCCTTCAGCGCTTCCTCCACTTCGCCTTTGGTACGCGGATAAAGCAGCTTTGAGTGCACGTCGGCACCGACTGAGGAATTCAGTGCGAAACGGCTAGCGCCGTGCTTGCGCGCTAGCCGGGCGACGTCGAGCGGGTAGTCGTAATCCACGACGCGAAACGCCTCGTCCGAGCCGGCCTTTGCGCGCGTCGTTCCCAGCGCGCAAACCACCCCGTCGACATCCCACCAATCGGCCTCGGCAGGCAGCCGATTAAAATCGACCAGCGGGTTATCGAGCTTCGCATGCGCCGCTAGCGGCCGACGCGTCGGCGCCACGACACGCGTGATCCGACTGTCGGCAAGCGCTTTGGCAATCACGTGACGGCCGACGAGACCAGTGGCGCCGGCGACGAGGATGCGGGTCATGAATGGCTCCCGAGAATATAAAAGCGGCCTGAACCGAGAGATTCAGGCCGCTCATTCAGGTTACGTCAAACCGCTCAATTCAGCTTTCGCTTCGGCACCGGCGCCTCGAACGCCGCGATCTCCGCGGTTTGGGAGGCCTGGCCGTTGAAGGTCAGGACGTTGCCGGCGGCGCTTATGTCGACATGGTCACCGTCCTTGATGTCGCCGGCGAGGATCATCTCGGCCAGCGGATCCTGGACGCTGCGCTGGATCACCCGCTTCAGGGGCCGGGCGCCATAGGCGGGATCCCAGCCCTTGTCGGCGAGCCAGTCGCGCGCATCGTTGTCCAGCACCAGCGTGATCTTGCGATCTTCCAAGAGCTTCTGCAGCCGCGCAAACTGGATCTCGACGATCCGGCCCATTTCGCTCCGCTGCAGGCGATGGAACAGGATGATCTCGTCGACACGGTTGAGGAATTCGGGGCGGAAATGCCCGCGCACCATGCCCATCACCTGTTCACGCACGGCGGACGTATCCTCGCCCTCTGGCTGGTTGACCAGGAATTCCGAGCCGAGATTCGACGTCATGATGATCAGCGTGTTGCGGAAATCGACGGTGCGGCCCTGACCATCGGTCAGGCGGCCATCGTCGAGCACCTGCAGCAGCACGTTGAACACATCCGGATGCGCCTTCTCGACCTCGTCGAACAGCACGACCTGATAGGGCCGCCGCCGCACGGCTTCGGTGAGCGCGCCGCCCTCGTCATAACCGACATAGCCCGGAGGCGCGCCGATCAGGCGGGAGACGGAGTGCTTCTCCATATATTCCGACATGTCCAAGCGGACCATCGCGGTCTCGTCGTCGAACAGATAGGCCGCCAGCGCCTTGGTCAGCTCGGTCTTGCCGACGCCGGTGGGGCCGAGGAACATGAACGAGCCGATCGGCCGATTTGGATCCTGCAGACCCGCACGCGAACGACGGACTGCCGTCGCCACTGCGCGCACGGCTTCGGCCTGGCCGACGACGCGTTCGCCGAGACTCAGTTCCATCCGCAGCAGCTTGTCTTTCTCGCCTTCCAGCATCTTGTCGACGGGCACGCCGGTCCAGCGCGAGACCACCTGCGCGATGTGGTTGGCGGTGACCGCCTCTTCCATCATCTCGCCGGCATTCTCGTTGGCTTCGATATCGGCCAGCCGCTTTTCAAGTTCCGGAATCCGGCCATAGGCCAGTTCGCCGGCACGCTGATATTCGCCGCGGCGCTGCGCTTCGGCGAGTTCGAGACGCAAGCCATCGAGCTCACTCTTGAGCTTCTGCGCATTCGACAGCTTGTTCTTCTCGGCCGACCAGCGCTGGGTCAGCGCGGCGGATTTCTCCTCGAGATCGGCGAGTTCCCTTTCAAGGTTTTCCAGCCGGGTCTTGGAGCCGGCATCGGTTTCCTTCTTCAGGGCTTCCTGCTCGATCTTGAGCCGGACGATCTCGCGGTCCATCGAGTCGAGTTCTTCGGGCTTGGAGTCGACCTGCATCTTCAGCCGCGCTGAAGCCTCATCCATCAGGTCGATGGCTTTATCCGGCAGGAAGCGATCGGTGATGTAGCGGTTCGACAGCGTCACGGCAGCAACCAGCGCGCTGTCCGTGATGCGAACACCGTGATGCTGCTCGTACTTGTCTTTCAGGCCGCGCAGGATCGAGACCGTGTCTTCGACGGTCGGTTCCGCCACGAAGACCGGTTGGAAACGCCGTGCAAGGGCCGCATCCTTCTCCACATGCTTGCGATATTCGTCGAGCGTGGTCGCGCCGATACAATGGAGCTCACCGCGCGCCAGTGCCGGCTTCAGCAGGTTCGACGCATCCATCGCGCCGTCGCCCTTGCCGGCCCCGATCAGCTGATGCATTTCGTCGATGAACAGGATGATGCCGCCTTCGGCCGAGGTGACCTCGCCGAGCACCGCCTTCAGCCGCTCCTCGAACTCGCCGCGATATTTCGCGCCGGCGATGAGCGCACCGAGATCGAGCGAGAGAAGGCTCTTGTCCTTCAGGCTCTCCGGCACGTCGCCATTGAGGATGCGCAGCGCGAGACCTTCGACAATGGCGGTCTTGCCGACGCCGGGTTCGCCGATCAGCACGGGATTGTTCTTGGTTCGCCGCGACAATACCTGAATGGTACGGCGGATTTCCTCGTCGCGGCCGATCACCGGGTCGAGCTTGCCGTCACGCGCGGCCTGGGTCAGGTCGCGGGCATATTTCTTCAACGCGTCATAGGCGTTTTCGGCCGTGGCGGAATCCGCCGTGCGGCCCTTGCGCAGCGCATTGATCGCGGCATTGAGATTTTGCGGAGTGACGCCGCCCTTGTTGAGCAGGCTGCCGGCCTCCGAATCCTTGTCGAGCGAGAGCGCGAGCAGCAGCCGTTCCACGGTGACGAAACTGTCGCCGGCCTTCTCGGCCGCCTGCTCGGCGGCATCAAAGGCGCGCGCAGTCGCCGGCGCCAAATAGACCTGCCCGGCCCCGGCACCCGAGACCTTGGGCATCTTGCCCAGCTCGGTTTCCGTCGCCTTCAGGATGGCGCGGGAGTTGCCGCCGGCGCGGTCGATCAGGCCGCCGGCCAGACCTTCGCTGTCGTCCAGCAGAACTTTCAGAATGTGCAGCGGCGAGAATTGCTGATGGCCCTCGCGCACGGCCAGCGATTGCGCCGACTGGATGAAGCCGCGCACCCGTTCGGTGTATTTCTCAATATTCATCGTGTGTTGTCCCTCGGCCTGCCCTGTCCGCCTCGAAAGCACGGATGGGGCATCTTCATTGGGTATCCGCAGGCCGCATTGATTGTCGTCAACCGGCTGCGGTCGTCGCTGGCGTCAAAACCAGCTTGATGCAAATGTGGGCAGCCAGTTCCGGAAACGGAAGGGGTCAGCATAAATTTCCAATCGGCTGGGCGATGGCGCCACGAGCCCAAATCTCTTAAGACCGGAACCATGCCAGAACAGTCTTACGCCAGCGTTGCCAGCATCTACCGCTATCCCGTGAAGGGCCTGACGCCCGAGCCCCTGGAAGACGTCGCGCTGAAGCCCGGCCAGACCCTGCCGGGCGACCGGCGCTATGCCATCGAGAACGGCCCGATCGGGTTCGACCCGGCAGCGCCGCAATATTTTCCCAAGACCCAGTTTCTGATGCTGATGCGCAACGAACGCCTCGCGGCCCTGCGCAGCCACTATGACGACGCCAGCCATACGCTGACGATCCGGCAGGACAATGTGGAGGCAGCGCGGGCCGACCTGCAGACCTCCGAGGGGCGAGCCGAGATCGAAGCGTTTTTCGCCGCGAATTTTGCCGACGAGCTACGCGGACCACCGAAGGTGCTGTTCGCGGACGGCCATAGTTTTTCGGACGTCCCGCGCAAGGTGGTGTCGATCATCAACCTCGCCAGCGTCAAGGATCTCGAAAAGGCCGTCGGGCAGCCGGTGCATCCGCTGCGCTTCCGCGGCAACCTGCATGTGGCGGGCTGGCCGGCCTGGCATGAATTCGAACTGATCGACCGGACGCTCGCGATCGGCAGCACCCGGCTCAAGGTGGTGAAGCGCATCGTTCGCTGTGCAGCGACCAATGTCGATCCGGATACGGCCGCGCGGGATCTGACGATTCCGAAAACGCTGCTGCAGACCTACGGCCATGCCGATTGCGGCATCTATGCCGAGGTTATCACCGGCGGCACGATCACCGCCGGTGATAAGATCGTTGTCGAAGAATAGACGAGCTTAGCTCGTCGGCATCACGTAAGCGTAGACGCGGCCCTTGGAATAGGTGGCTTCGGCGACGCGGTTGCCGTGATTGCCCGACACGATGATCGGATTGCCCTTGGCATCGATGCCCGAGACGACACCGACATGACCGCCGCGACGACCGCGGGACATCACGGCGATGGCGCCGACCTGCGGACCGGAGATGCGCTGGCCGTAGCTCGAGAACGAGCGCGCCATATCCGAACCGGTGCCCTGATGACCGGTGCGCTGTAGCACCAGGTTCATGAAACGCGCACACCACAAACTCGCGCGGCCGGTCGGATTGCCGCGGCCGATGAAGCTGCGCGCTGCATCGACGATACCCGAACCGCCGAAACCGCCGGAGGGCTGATTCATGCTCGCATTGGCGTTATTGAAATTCGCGGAGTCGCCGAACGATGGCGCCTGCTGCGTGGCTTCGCCTCTGTGCCGCGCATAACGCGCGCGATGCCGGACGTGATGACGTGCGCTGTGTGAGTATTTGCCGACGTGGTGCGAATGACGCGAGGCACCGTGCTGGGGTCGTGCCGACGCGGGAGAGACTGACGCAAGAACTGCCGCCGAACACATCGCAAGAGCCGAGATGCGAAGTGCACGGCGATACGCATAGAACTGAACCATACCAGATTTTTCCTCTTAACACCCCCGAACCCCATCGATCCAAATACGCGGACCGAGAAACGGGACGGGCGTGGTAACGAAGTTGGTATGGCGATAACAAGACCTCTAACGGAACGGATGACGATTTTTTAACGGCAATAACGGAGTAACCCGCCTCAACTTCAACGGTTGCAATACGTATAGACATAGCAGCCGCCCGTCTCACGCAAGTCGCACTTATATTACCTATTTGAATTAGCTTTTTGCGCGCACTTCATGCGTGCATCGGCTTGCGATGCACGGCGGAAAGATGGCGCAGGACGCGGTATTTCTGCTCCCATCCTGCAGAAATCTACACGCGATCAGGGCTGTGCGGATTTATTCGCGCGGCTCAGCAGGAAAACGCCCTGCTCTCCGAACATGTTCCAGAACCACCACGGCGCATTGAGCCGTAGCGGGCGGCCATAGAGATCGAGCGCAACGGCACGCTCCATCTTCACGTTGATCTCGTCGCACAGGACAACGAAATCCTTGATGGTACAGAAGTGAATGTTCGGCGTGTCGTACCACGTCGCCGGCAGATTCTCCGTGCGCGGCATGCGGCCGCCGACAAGCAACTGCACGCGCATCTTCCAGAAACCGAAATTCGGAAACGACACGATAGCGCTGCGGCCGATGCGCAGCAGATTCTCCAGCACCACGCGCGGCTGCCGCGTCGCCTGCAGCGTCTGCGACAGAATCACATAGTCGAACGCATCGTCGGGATAGTTGATCAAGTCCGTATCGGCATCGCCCTGCACCACTGCGAGGCCTTTGCCGACACAGCGGTTGACGCCCTCGCGCGACAATTCGATGCCGCGGCCGTCGATGCCGCGGCTCTCCAGCAATTGCAGCAGATCGCCGTCACCGCAGCCGACGTCGAGCACCTTCGAGCCCGGCTTGATCATCTCCGCGACCAGAAGGTGATCGCCACGATAATCCTGCTTGCCGCGCGGCGCCGGCGTCGCCACTGCGGAGTTCAGCGGCAAGGTCTGTTGTGGAAACGCCATCTCTATGCCCCCGTCACAGGCAGGCCGCGCACGGAGGCTGCGGAGTTCAGGAATGCATCGGCGATATCGAGAAACTCGGGCACGTCGAGCAGGAAGGCATCATGGCCCTTGTCGGTTTCGATCTCCGCAAAGGACACGCGGACGCCGCCGGCATTCAGCGCATGCACGACGTCGCGCGATTCCGCCGTCGGGAACAGCCAGTCGGACGTGAACGACATCAGGCAGAAGCGCGTCTGCGTATCGCGAAACGCTTCCGAGAGCTTGCCGTTGTGATCGGCTGCGATATCGAAATAGTCCATCGCACGCGTCAGATAGAGATAGGAGTTGGCATCGAAGCGCTCGACGAAGGATGAGCCCTGATAGCGCAGATAGCTCTCGACCTGGAAATCCGCATCGAAGGAGAATGTCGGCAACTCCCTGTCCTGCATGCGGCGGCCGAACTTGCGGTGCAAGGCGGCATCCGACAGATAGGTGATATGCGCGGCCATGCGCGCAACGCCGAGGCCGCGATGCGGATGCGTGCCTTCCTCGAAATAACGCCCGCCGCGCCAGTCGGGATCGGCCATCACGGCCTGACGACCCAGCTCATGGAATGCGATGTTCTGCGCCGAATGCCGCGTACTGCAGGCGACCGCCAGCGCGGAAAACACGCGCTCCGGATAGGCCGCGGTCCATTGCAGCGTCTGCATGCCGCCCATGGAGCCGCCGACCACGCAGAACAGTTGGCCGATGCCGAGACTGTCGATCAGCATCGCCTGCGCGCGCACCATGTCGGGAATGGTGATGACCGGGAAATCCAGTCCCCAGATCTTGCCGGTGACGGGATTGGTCGAGGCCGGACCGGTCGAGCCCATACAACCGCCGAGCACGTTCGAACAGATGATGAAGTAGCGGTCGGTATCGAGAGCCTTACCGGGACCGACCAGCGTCTGCCACCAGCCCGGCTTGCCGGTGACCGGATGCGGATTGGCGACATGCTGGTCGCCGGTCAGTGCGTGACAAACCAGGATGGCGTTGGATTTGTCGGCGTTGAGCGTTCCATAGGTCTGATAGGCGATCTGGAACGGGGCCAGGTCGATGCCGCAGTCGAGCCGCAGCGGCTGATCCATGCGAAAACCCGCGACCAGCGAGGTTGGATGATCGGCTTCATGGCCGCGCTCATCGGGGCGGACAACCGGACTCTTCACCAGTTCGACATTTACCATCTTGATACCGGCCTCCTCAGGAGGTGCTCAAACCAAAACCGGAATCAGGCCATAAAAAACCCGGCCTGAACAAATAGTTCGGCCGGGATCAAACTGTCCCCGGCCTGTTTAGCGAGTTGTTTAACGTGGCTGCAAGCCGGCCGGCTCAAATGACCACGGAAGTGACAAGATATTAGTCCCACACCTGCATGCCGTCAATATGGGCAAACGAAGCTGTGGCCCGGTCAAATTGACCAACTGCCCTGCGGGAAAATCCTCCATGTTTTCTTTGCTTTCCGGCACCGTCTTACCTAATCAATGGCCGTGCCCGCCGGCTCTCCGGAGCCGGCCCGGCCAAGCTTGACGGGACCTATCACGCCTCCCGTCCCGAAGGTTTTGAACATGTCGAAATTACCACCCGCCCCGCCCTCGCTGGACGAACTGCGCAAAGAGATCGACAGCATCGACGCGCAGGTTCACGCCCTGTTGATGCAGCGCGGCGACATCATCGACCGGCTGATCTCGGTGAAGCAGACCCAGGAGGTCGGCTCGGCCTTCCGGCCAGCGCGCGAGGCCGACATGATGCGCCGCCTGGTGCAGCGCCATCGCGGCATCCTGCCGATCGACACCGTCGAGAGCATCTGGCGGGTGATCATCTCGACTTTCACTTACGTGCAGGCGCCGTTCTCGGTTCATGCGGATGTGTCGCTGGGCGAAAGCGCGATGCGGGATTCCGCGCGCTTTCACTTCGGCTTCACCGTGCCGTATGTCGGGCACTTCAGCGCTGCTGCAGCGGTCGAGGCCGTGGCCAAGTCCAAGGGCGATCTCGCACTGGTCTCGGCCACGTCCAGTCGCACGCCGTGGTGGATCCCGCTGGAAGCTCAGGGCGCGCCGAAGATCATCGCGCGCCTGCCGTTCATCGAACGCGCCGACCATCCGGCCGCGCTTCCCGTATTTGTGGTCTCGCGCGTCGCCGACAGCGCCATGGTGACCGAAGTCGAGATGTGGAGCGTACGGGTGTCGGGCTGGAATGCCGAAACCGCGCGTGCGCTGTCGCCGCTGGCCGAAATCGTCGCCGTGCCGGATACCGCCTTTGACGGCGCGGCGCTGCTGATCTCGATCACGTCGACTTCAAGCCTCGACAAGATCAAGTCGGCGCTGATCGAGGCCGGTGCCTCGGTGCGCTCCACGGCTCTCGTCGGCAGCCACGCAACCCGCTATACCGTGCCCGCCAACGGCGCACCGCGCTCGTAAGCCAATCTGACGTTCCGGAGTTGAAGATGTCCCGTCCCGTGCCGAAGCCCGGCATTCTCGATATCGCGCCCTACACCCCTGGCAAGAGCCCAGTGGTGGAGCCCGGCCGCAAGACCTACAAGCTGTCGGCCAACGAGACGCCGTTCGGCCCATCGTCGCGCGCCAAGGACGCCTTTGCCACCGCTGTCGCGCATCTCGAGGATTATCCGGAAGGCACGTCGAAGGTGCTGCGCGAGGCGCTCGGCAAGCGTTTCGGCCTCGATCCCGCGCAGATCATCTGTGGCGCCGGCTCCGACGAAATTCTCAACCTGATCGCACATGTCTATCTCGGCCCCGGCGACGAGGCGATTTCGACCGCGCACGGCTTCCTAGTCTACCCGATCGCTACCCAAGCGAACGGCGCCACCAATGTGGTTGCTCCGGAAACTAACTTCACCTGCAACGTCGACGCGATCCTGAACTGCGTCACTGATCGCACCAAGCTGGTGTGGCTGGCGAACCCGAACAATCCGACCGGCACTTATCTGCCGTCCTCCGAGATCAAGCGCCTGCGCGCCGGCCTGCCGGAGCATGTGCTGCTGGTGCTCGACGCCGCGTATTGGGACTACGTGACCAAGGGCGACTACGACAACGGCCTGGAGCTGGCGAAGACCACCGAGAACACCGTCGCCACCTACACCTTTTCGAAGGTGCACGGCCTGGCTGCGTTGCGGATCGGCTGGATGTTCGGCCCTGCGCATATCGTCGATGCGATGAACCGTATTCGTGGGCCGTTCAACGTCTCCGCGCCGGCGATGATGGCCGCGGTGGGGGCGATCGAGGACACCGGCCATGTCGAGATGTCGCGCACGTACACCGCCAAGTGGATCGGCATCCTGACCGAGGAAATCACCAAGCTCGGCATCGAGGTGACGCCAAGCGTAGCCAATTTCTTGCTGATGCATTTTCCGGAAACCGGCAAGACTGCAGCGGATGCCGATGCGTTCCTGACCAGGCGCGGGCTGGTGTTGCGTGCCGTGACCAATTACGGCCTGCCGAACTCGCTGCGCATGACCATCGGCACCGAGGAAGCCAACAGGCTGGTGATCGAGACGCTGCGTGAATTCATGGCATCGAATTCGGGGCAATGACGTGAGCGCCACGCCGCCCTTCAAACGTATCGCGCTGATCGGCCTCGGCCTGATCGGCTCGTCGCTGGCGCGCGGCATCCAGCAGCTCGGCCTTGCCGGTGAATTGGTTGCCACCGACAATTCGGCGGCCGTGCGCGCGCGCGCCGTCGAGATCAAGCTCGCCGACCGCATCGCGGACGACAATGCCAGCGCCGTCAAGGATGCCGATCTGGTCATCGCCTGCGTACCCGTCGGCGTGGCGGGCAACGTGGCGAAGAGCATCGCGGCGCATCTTTCGCCCGGCGCGATCGTGTCCGACGTCGGTTCGGTAAAGGCCTCGGTGCTGCAGGCGATGTCGGAATATCTGCCGGACAACATCCACTTCATTCCCGCGCATCCGGTCGCGGGCACGGAGAACTCCGGTCCCGACTCAGGCTTCGCAGAACTGTTCAGCAATCGCTGGTGCATTCTGACGCCGCCTGAGGGTGCGGATCCCGCAGCCGTCGAGAAGCTCACCGGCTTCTGGGCTGCGCTCGGCGCCAATGTCGAGATCATGCAGGCCGCGCATCACGACCTGGTGCTCGCGGTCACCAGCCATCTGCCGCATCTGATCGCTTATACAATCGTAGGCACGGCCGACGAGCTCGAAGACGTGACTCGTTCGGAAGTGCTGAAGTTCTCCGCGGGCGGTTTCCGCGATTTCACCCGTATCGCAGCATCAGACCCGACCATGTGGCGCGACGTGTTTCTCGCCAACAAGGACGCGGTGCTGGAAATGCTCGGCACCTTCCAGGAAGACCTGTCGAAGCTGACCCGTGCCATTCGCCGCGATGACGGCGATGCGCTGTTCGAGCATTTCACCCGGACGCGCGCGATCCGCCGCGGCATCGTCAGTATTGGTCAGGATGAAGCGGCGCCGGACTTCGGGCGCAAGCATCAGGCACTGACGAAGAAGGACGGCTAGCGGAGGCGCTCTCTCGTCCCCTCTCCCGCTTGCGGGAGAGGGTGGATCGACCGCGAAGCGGGCGAGACGGGAGAGGGAGCGGCTGCGCTCGGAGCTTGTGGCGCCCCCTCTCCCGTCCGCGCTACGCGCGGCCACCCTCTCCCCCTACGCGAAGCGAAGCTTCGCTAGTGGGCGAGGGGAAGAAACCTTAGAAAAGCGGCGGCACCTGCGCCACGCGTAGCGGGCCCAAGAACACCGCACCATCAACAAACTTCAACGGGAACGCCCGCGCCGGCTTGCCTTCGAGCGTCGCCGGCGAGCCAATCGAATTGACGCCGGCGGCAAGGCCGCTGCCGGCATTCTTGCGCACGACATTGCCGAGACCGGGAATCGCGCGATCCAGCGCACCGAGGATGTTGTTGACGTCCTGCGATTTCACGCCGGGAGCAATGCGATCCAGCGCCTCCTGAGGCACGCCCATCTCCAGCAACTTGTCGATCCCGAGGGCGGCAATGGCCTTGTCGAGGCCGGCCACGGTCATCTGCAACTCGCCATCGAGATTGCCGGATGCGGTCAGCCCAAGCGAACCGGTCGCCAGAGAAATGATCTCGCCCTGCTGCACGCGCGACTGCACGATCTCGACGCGTCCACCTGCGGCCTGAAGCTCGCGGAAACGCTGCGGCCAGGGCTTGGGCGAGACATCCTTGAGCCCGCTGAGCAATGCGCGGATATCGGCATCGAACGGCGCCGCGAGGATCGGATGAACATCGGCAATGCTACCGCTTGTGATCTGCAAGGCTGTCTCGATCACCGGTTTGTCCGGCGTCGAATTCGCTGCCGTGCGGCCATGCAGTTCAACATGTTTGGCGCGCGCGGTCGGCGCCTGCACGGAGCCAGAGAAGCGGTCGAGCGACACGTCGTCGAACACGATGTCGGCGCTGTCAGGCGTACCAGGCAGACCGGTGATGCTGCTGCGCGCGGAGCCCCAGTTCATCACCATGGCCGGCTGGCCGCGATCGGACAAAACGGCCGGCGCAGTGAATTCGGCGATCAGGAGCCGCGGCGTGTAGATCTGCGCAACCACGACGATCTCACCAAGCTTGGCAGTGATCGGCACCTGCGTCGCATTCTGGGTGGCCGTTTGCGAGGTCAGCGAAACGCTGACACCGCTGCAGCGGACTTCGAGCCGGAACGGGAAGCCGGAGACCGAACGGTTGGCGCAATCATAGACGCGGCCGGCCGCGGCCTCGCGGGCGCGCCAGATATCGACGTTTTCGTCGACCTTGGACGCGGCATAGAACCAGAAGCCGCTCCACGCCGCCGCCAGGACGACGATGATGACGGGCAGGATGAAAATCGGCCAGAGGCGGCGCTGGGTCGGCTGTGCATATTCGGACATGGCGGACGTAGATCGCATGATTTTGTCAAATCGGCGATCCCTTTCATGGGGTTATCCTGCGGTCGCAGGGCCATATTGCAGGAAATCCGGATCGCCCGGGCCCAAGGTTTCTGCTAGGTCGGCAGCATGACCGCGAAAATCAACCCTGAGCCCGATTCCGACAGCGATCTCTGGGTGTTCGGCTATGGCTCGCTGATGTGGCGGCCGGGCTTCGAGTTCATTGAACAGGTCCCGGCCCGGCTGATCGGCGAGCATCGGGCGCTCTGCGTCTATTCCTTCGACCACCGAGGCACACCGGAGAAGCCCGGCCTCGTGCTCGGCCTGGACCGCGGCGGCGCCTGTCGCGGCATTGCCTTTCGCGTGGCGGCAAAGCTCCGCCATGACACCATCGCCTATCTCAGGGAGCGCGAGCAGACCACCCATGTCTATCGCGAAGTCATGCGCTCGGTCTGGCTGGATGACGTGGAGCGCACCCGCGTCAGCGCGCTGGCCTATGTGGTCGATCGCGGCCATGTGCAATATGCGGGGCGATTGAGCCTCAGCGAGCAGTTGCATTTCGTGCGGCAGGGCCACGGCCGTTCCGGGCTCAACCGCGATTACGTGCTCTCGACCGTGAAGGCCATCGAGGCCGAAGGTTTTCGCGACGCACAGTTGCATCAGCTGGCGGCCATGCTGCACGAGTGATGTGTCGTCTCCCAGGTGTCGTCCCCGCGAAGGCGGGGACCCATACACGCTGGAGCTCTGGTCAGAACGCTGTCGCGGCAACTCTGCCGTTTCGATTTCACTGACCCTGGTTATGGGTCCCCGCCTTCGCGGGGACGACACTGGTGTCCTAACTCTCTTTCACCGCGACATTCGGCACGCGCCCGAAAATTTGCGCCTGCTCCGCGCGCGCCTCGGCGACGATCCGGTCGGTCGCGGCTTCAATGGCATCGCTGATCGCCGCGATGAATTCCTTGCGTGGCAGGCCGGGCGGCAACGGATCGAGAAACTCCACCACCAGCGTGCCGGGATAGCGCAGGAAGGTGCGGCGCGGCCAGAACAGGCCGGAATTCAGCGCCACCGGCAGACACGGCGCGCCGCATTTGGCGTAGATCTGCGCGACACCGGGTTTGTAATCCGGCGGTGCTTCGACGGGACGACGCGTGCCTTCGGGAAAGATAATGAGCTGACGGCCGAGCTGGACTTCCTCGGTAGCGCGCTTGGCCATGTCGATGAGCGAACGCGCGCCGCCTTCGCGATCGACGCCGATCATCTTCGATTTCTTCAGATACCAGCCGAAAAACGGGATTTGTCCCAGCTCACGCTTGTAGATGAACAAAGGCCAGTCGAAGAACGGCATCAGCGCGAAGGTTTCCCACATCGACTGATGTTTCGATGCGACGATCAGCGGCCCCGCGGGAATTTTCTCGAGCCCGCGATAGTCGACCCTGGTGTTGCAGACGACGCGCATCAGCCAGATGCTGCTGGTCGCCCAGGCCTTCGCGATCGCCATGAAGGCGCGCGGCGGCATCACGAAGGTTGGAATCGCCACCAGGATCCAGAACACCAGCAGCACATAGAACAGCACGTTGTAGATCAACGAACGCACGAATATCGAAGTCATGGTGTTCCGATCAGCTCAATTGCAGTTCAATTCGCGGACGCCGTGGCCGGCCGGCGCTGCGGCGCGTCGCTCTGCTGGTCGCCGCCGGAATCCGGCATCAGATCAATGCCGATATTCGCCAGCCGCACCCGCGCTTCAGCCGCGAGATATTTGACATATTCCGATAGCAGCAACCGCAGCGTCGGGCCACTGGTCCACCACGGTTCGTCACGCCATTTGTCGCCTATCACCGAGAACGGAATCAGCTCGATATCCGGCATCTCATGCGACATTTCGACGATCGCGCGCGGCATGTGATAATTCGAGGTCACCACGATCAGCGAGCGAAAGCCGCGCTCATGAGCCCAGCGCTTGGTCTCCACCGCATTGCTGCGGGTATTGACGGCGGAGCGGTCGAGATCGACGCAGCAATCCAGCAGCCGCTGGCTGTCCGGCAGCGTGCGCGAGATATTGGCCGCGCCATTGGTGGGATGGACGCCAGAGATCAGCAGCCGTTTGCCGAAGCCATTGGCGAGCAGTTCGAGCGCATCCGCAACGCGCGACGAACCGCCGGTCAGGACGACGATGCCATCGGCCTTCGCCGAGGGCTTCAGCTCGCCGCTGCGCAATTGCGCGAGGAACGCGACGAAACCGATGGCACCGACCATGAAGGACAGCGCAAATGCGACCACGAGTGCCGCACGGATGACGCGCCGCCGCGGCGGCGCGGCGACGTGCATCTCCGTGGTGTCCTGGTCGTCAAGCAAGGTCATCGGTCTGGCGTTGGGTCCTTTGGCAGCAATCTTAATTATTTTTCGGCGCCTTGGCGATGCCACCGCCCGCGCCTGACGCGTTACTCGATATCGTTCAGCGTCGAAAACAACGTGCGGCGCGAGGCCCAGGCAGTGATTCCGGCGATCAGCACGGCCTGCCCCGCTACGGCGAGATATCCCGACGAGCGCAGCGAGAATGTCCCGAGCAGTGCGGCGAACTGGTCGCCCACCGGCGTGCCGGAGAACCAGCTGGCGATCGACTCGGAAAACCCGAACATCAGCATCGCGGCGCCGCCGCCAATGATACCGCCTTGAAAGCCGAGCCGCAGGAAATGGCGGAAGAAGCGGTTGGCAATATAGCGGTCGCCGGCGCCGACGAAATGCAGCACCTCGACGATGGGTCGGTTCGCCGCCATCGCGCCGCGCGTCGCAAAGGACACGGAGATAATGGTGGCGATGATCACAAGTGCAAGGATGCCGAGCCCGGCCAGCACCGTTGCCGACGTCATCGACCGCATCCGTTCGACCCAGGCGCGGTGATCGTCAACGCTGGCCGAGGGCACGGCCTGCGTCACCCGCTTGCGCAAGCCAACGATATCGAGCGCCGCGCCCGGTGCGACGCGCGCAATGATCACGCGAGGCACCGGCAGGTCGTCGAGCGACAGTCCGGTACCGAGCCACGGCTCCAGCAACTGCGCCGATTGCTCCCTGCTATAGGGCTGCACCTCGACAATCCCCGGCTGTCCGCGAATGGCGTCGGTCACCGCCTGCGTATCGCGGTCGAGATCGCGGCCGCCCAGCGGCTTCACCTGGATCGTGATTTCGCTGGCGACTTCCGATTGCCACTCCGATGCCGATGCGCTGATCAGCAGCACGGCGCCTGTGGTGATGGAAGCAAGGAAGGTCATGATGGCGACGACGGCGACCAGCGCGCGGCCGGCGATCGAGCCGCGCGGCACGATCGGGGATGCGTTGCGCGCCTTCGCCGGGACCTGCGGGCGATCGGTGCCGAGGTCCATCAGCGGGCCGTGTTCTTCGCCGATTTTACTCATATATATGCAACCGGCCTTGATGCAGCACCATGCGCCGCGCGTCGTATTGATCCATCAATGTAATATCGTGGGTCGCGATAATCACCGCGGTGCCGGATTTGTTGAGTTCGATGAACAGCCGCAGCAGGCGCCGGCCCAGCGTCGGATCGACGTTGCCCGTCGGCTCGTCCGCCAGCAGCAGCATAGGACGCGCGATCACCGCGCGCGCAATCGCGGCGCGCTGCTTCTCGCCGCCCGAGAGGATCGGCGGCAGTGCGTCCATGCGATCGCCGAGGCCGACCCATTTCAGGAGATCGATGACCTCACGCCGATAGCTGGATTCATCCCGGCCCATCACCCGGAACGGCAATGCGACATTCTCATAGGTCGTCATGTGGTCGAGCAGGCGGAAATCCTGCAGCACGATACCGATGCGCTTGCGCAGGTCCGCGATCTCGTCCTTGCCGAGCAGCGAGATGTCATGGCCGAACAGATTGACCAGCCCGCGGGTCGGCCGCAGCGACAGGAACAGGAGGCGCAGCAGCGACGTCTTGCCGGCGCCGGAAGGCCCGGTCAGAAACTGGAACGAATGCGCAGGGATCTGGAAACTGAGGTCGCGCAGAATCTCCGGGCCGAGCCCGTAGCGCAAACCAACATTTTCGAACCGGACCACATTCAGCTCCGTTCGATGGGTTCAAAAAGCCTCAAAAAGACGGTCAATTGCTTGTGCGGCCGTTATGGTTTCCGATTCGTTAACGGTCGTCTTGTAGCCTGCCGGCCATGTCATCGGCTATCGGCTCCATGCATATCGTTTGCCCCAATTGCACGACGTCCTACGCCGTGAATCCGGCCACGTTCGGCGATGCCGGACGGACGGTGCGCTGCGCCCGCTGCAAGGAAGTCTGGCTGGCGCGGCCGGAAGACCTGTCCCGCGCCGAGGCCCGTGTTCCCGCGATGGCGGCCAAGGCCAGCGAGCCGGATCCGAACGAGGACATGAGCGCCTGGGGCGTGAGCGAGGATGACGACGCCGCGCCGGACGTCCCGGTGGTCGAAAGCCCGTCGATTTCGGCCGACTGGCCAGCCGACGCCAATGATCGCACGCAGGACGCCGACTGGGCCACGCTGGCGCAGCACGATACGCTGGACGCGATGCGGGCCACCCCGCCGTCGCGCTTTGCGGCGCTCCGCCGTCTCAAACCGTCGCTGCCGCGCCTGTCCTTCATGCCGCGCCACAGCCTCCCCATCGCCACCGCTGCCATGGCAGCGTTGTTGTTTGCGCTGGTGGTCTGGCGCATCGACATGGTCAGACTGATGCCACAGACCGCAGCCTTCTATCAGGCAGTCGGTCTCGACGTGAATATCCGGGGCCTCGCCTTCAAGGACGTGAAGGTTACGACCGAGACGGTGGACGGCAAGTCGGTTTTGCTCATCGAAGGCCTGATCGTGTCCGAGACCCGCACGCCCACCGCATTGCCCCGCCTGCGTTTCGTGGTCCGCGACGCCCAAGGCACTGAGATCTATGGCTGGAACGCCGTGCTCGAACAGCCCGGCCTCAATCCCGGCGACAAGACATGGTTCCGGTCACGGCTGGCTTCGCCGCCGGCCGAGGGCCGCAGTATCGACGTGCGCTTCTTCAACAAGCGCGACGTCGCCGGCGCTTAAAGCGTTTTCGAGCGAAGTGACTTCCGGCTCGCGTGAAGAAAACGCGTCTGAAAAACAATAGAATTTTGGTCTGAGGAGTTGTCGTGGCGCGTATCCTGATTGCAGATGACGAGGAATCGATGCGGCTCCTGGTCGGCCGCGCCATCGCCATGGATGGCCACGAGATCGTCACTGCCGAAGACGGCGCCGAGGCGCTGGAGATCCTCATGGAGCAGGAAGGTGCCTTCGACCTGCTGCTGACCGACATCAAGATGCCCGTGATGGACGGCATTGCGCTGGCGTTGGCCACCGCGCGCGATTTCCCCGAGCTCACGATCCTGCTGATGACCGGCTATGCCGACCAGCGTGAACGCGCGACTGGCCTGAATGCCATCGTGCACGACGTGGTGACGAAGCCGTTTTCGGTGGCGGATATCCGCACGGCGGTGGCGGATGCGCTGGCAGTGAAGAACAAGGGATAGCTCTCGCGTCATTCCGGGACGCGGGCGCATCTTGCGCACGCGAACCCGGCAGCCCCTCAATAATCCTTCAGCAGCCGCTCGATATAATCCAGCTCAAGCTGCGGCCGCGTCGTGTCGCCGAGGCGACGGCGCAGTTCTTCCAGGATTCTCCGCACGCGCTGCACGTCGATCTCGCCGGGGATCTTCACCGTGAGATCGTCGCCAAGTTCGCGGCCGCGCAGCGGACGCCCGAGCGGATCGCTCTGCCGGCCACCGCTCTGCTGGCGGCCCGGATTGTTGCCGGGGCCGTCGTTCTGCCCTTCACCCTCGCCCTGCTGCATGGCCTGCGCGAGCTTCTGGGCACCCTTGCGCAACGCATCGAGCGCCTTGCCCTGCGAACCCACCGCGCCGTCGGCATTGCCATCGCCGAGCTGGCCGCCTGCATCGCCCATGGCGCTGTCGGCATCGCCGAGACCATCACCGTCGCCGTCACCATCGGCGTCCGCCTGATCGTCGCCGCCTTGACCTTGCTGGCCTTGTTGCCCCTGCTGGCCCTTTTGCCCCTGCCCTTTTTGGCCCTTCTGACCCTGGCCCATGCCCTGCTTGGCGAGCTGGTCCTGGAGCTGCTTGAGGCGATCACGCAGGTTCTGCTGATCCTGCTGCAGATCGCTCATGCTCTGCTCGCCCTGCTTGCCGCGGCGCCGCTCGTTGCGCTGGTCCTGGCCCTGCTTGAAGGTCTTGTCGCGAAGCTGCTGCTGCTTGCGGATCATGTCCCCAAGCTCGTTCATCGCCTGATCCATCTCGCTGTCACCGGACTGGCCGGGCTGCGCCATCTGCAGATTTTCCAGCATCTGCTGCATCTGTTCGAGCAACTGCTTGGCAGCGTCCTTGTCGCCGGAACGCGACAGCCGCTCCATGCGCTCGATCATATTGTTGAGGTCCTGCTGCCGCATCACCTTGGTGTTCTTGTCGAGCGGACGCGCCAACTGCTGCGGATTCTCGCGCATCTTCTCCACGAGCTGCTTCAGGAAATTGTCCAGCGCCGCACGCAGGTTCTCGGTGAGCTTCTTGATCTCCTCGTCGCTGGCGCCGCGCTCCAGTGCCTGCTTCAGCGCGTCCTGCGCCGCCTTCAGCGCCTTGTCGATATCGGTGATGTCGCCGTCCTCGATGGTGACGGCGAGCGCCCACAGGCTGGCGACGACTTCCTTCAAAGCCGCGTCGGTGCGGGCGCGTTCGATCTGGGTGGCAACGCTGCGCAGCCCGAGATACTGGCCGGCTTCCGGTGTGAAAACTTCCGGAGCGATCATCAGAGCCTGCAGCGCGTAGGAGACCTGGCCGCGCTGGTTGGCGTCGAGCGCCAGGATACGGCGCTGTTCGATCAGCGCGCGCGGCAACGGCTTGGTGAACAGCCGCTCCGGCAGCCGCATGTTGAACGGCTCGCTCTTGCCCTCGTTGCCGGACTCATCCTTCGCGGTCAGCGTCAGCGTGACATCGGCGCCCGCATAGGGATCCTCGCTGAGATCCTTGACGGTCTGGCCGACACCGTTGCGCGTGCGCGCATTCGGCAGCACCAGCGCGAAGGACGGCGCATCGAACAGCGGGCGCGGCTTGGCGGCGTCCTTGATGCCATCCTTGGTCTCGGCGGGACGCGCCGCGAATTGCGCATGGGCTTCGGTGACGCCGTAGTCGTCCTCGAGCTTGTAGGACATCTGCAGCGAACCGCGCGCCTGACGCTCCGGGTCCTTAGCGAGCGCGATGGTCGGCGGACGATCACCCGTTGCCGTGAACTTCCATTGCGGCTGGCCGGACGGCGCACGCACATGCGCTGTCCCGTCAGAGGTGATGGTGAAGTGCTTTTCACTGGTACCCTTGGGGGCTTCCGCCGTCGGCGCCACTTCAGCGACGCCGCCGGTGAGAACGACATCAAGCGCGCCGCCGCTGGAGCGCACGATCAGCGTCGAGCCCGACGGCACCGGCAACGCAGCGGCATCGGTCGTGGACGCGTCCTTGTTGGCTGCGGAAAGGATGATCGGCGGCCTGCCGGTGTAAGGCGGCGGCGTGACCCAGGCATCGACGCGCACATTCGCCGGCGCCAGCACGCCGTTCCAGTCGAACGCCGCCATGATCCGCGCACCGCGCTCGCCACTGGCGGCAAACCAGGTGGCGAACAGCAGCACGACGACGATCGCGCGCAGCGCCCAAGGGTCATGGATCGCAAGGCGCGGCGACGGCAGACCGGCGCGGATTTTCTTGAGCGAGGCCAGCGTACGCTCGCGCTGAACCAGCCACAGCGCCCGGGCCATCGGGTCCTGCGACGACAGCGTGTCGGTCAACGCAGTGGCGGGGCGATGTGCAATGCCTGTGCCGCGATCGAGACGCGACAAGCCCTCTTCACGCGACGGCCAGCGAAACTTGATGAGAGGAACGAGCGTCGCCAGCGCGGCAATGACGAACAACACCAGACCGATGGCGCGCGCAGTGAAGGGAAGCGTCAGCCACAGACCGGCCCAGGACGCCACCAGGAACAGCCCGATGACACTGAGCAGCCGGGCCAGATGGGGCCATCCCCGCTCCCAGCCAATCGCCAGCCGGGCACGCTGCAGCGCCTGCGCCAGCTGAAGCTGCGCCGCCGCCTGACGATCGGCATTTGGATCGTGTGGTGGTTGTGGTCGGTCGGGGGGCGCAGCGCTCAACGACGATCTCCGATGTTACCGCACGACACACTAGCACGGCGGCGGCAATGAGGCATGGCCACGGGGCCATCCATTCACATGCAAAGCCTGAGCCTAAGTCGATTCGGAGCGATTGGGGTCACGAAGGCGTGAGGGGCGAAATCTACCGCTGTCGCCACCCGGCTTGACCGGGTGACCTAGTATCCAGGGAGGCCAATGGTCCGCTCCCGAGGCCGGTGATTACTGGGTCGCCCGGTCCAAGCGCGCAATTGCGCGCAAGGCCGAGCGATGACACCGGTGGATGCGGGAAGCACCGACGGTCACAGCCAGGGCGCGGCCTTGTCCATGGCGATCAGCTGCTCGACCTCGATGCGCGGACGAACCACCGCGTACTGATCGTCCTTCACCAGCACTTCCGGGACCAGCGCGCGGGTATTGTAGGTTCCCGCCTGCACGGCGCCATAGGCGCCGGCGGTCATGATCGCGACCAGATCGCCGGATTTCAGCTCTGGCAGCTTGCGATCCAAGGCGAGGTAATCGCCGGTCTCACAGACCGGGCCGACGACGTCGACGGCCGTCAGCTTCGCACCAGGCTTGGGCTCAGCTACCGGCAGGATCTCGTGATAGGCCTCATAGAGCGTCGGCCGGATCAGATCGTTCATGGCCGCGTCGATGATGACGAAGGTCTTGCCGTCGCCATGCTTCACATGAATGACGCGCGCGACGAGGATGCCGGCATTGCCGACGATCATCCGGCCGGGCTCGAACATCAGCGTGCAGCCGAGATTATGCGTGACGCGCTTGACCATCGCCGCATAGGCCATCGGCTCCGGCGGCGCGGCGCGGTCTTCGTAATAGGGAATGCCGAGACCGCCGCCGAAATCGACATGTGAAATCGTGTGGCCGTCGCTGCGCAGCACGGTGACGAAATCGGCCAGAATGCGGAACGCCTGCTCCATCGGGCCCAGATCGGTGATCTGGCTGCCGATATGCATGTCGACGCCGGTGACCTCAATTCCCGGCAGCTTCGCAGCGCGGGCATAGACCTCGCGTGCCTTGCTGATAGGGATGCCGAACTTGTTTTCCGACTTGCCGGTGGAGATCTTGGCGTGGGTGCCGGAATCCACGTCGGGGTTTACGCGGATCGAAATACGTGCGGTGCGGCCGGTCTCGCTGGCGATCTCCGACAGCAATGCGAGTTCGGGCTCCGACTCGATATTGAGGCAAAGAATGTCTTCGTCGAGCGCCAGCCGCAGTTCATCCGCGGTCTTGCCGACACCGGAAAACACGATCTTTCGCGACGGGATGCCCGCGGCCAGCGCGCGCTTTAACTCGCCACCGGAGACCACGTCGGCGCCTGCGCCGAGCTTGGCCAGCGTGCGCAGCACCGACTGGTTGGAATTCGCCTTCATGGCGTAGCAGACCAGCGCCTTGGTATCGGCAAAGGCGTCGGTGAAGACGCGGTAGTGCCGCTCCAGCGTGGCGGTCGAATAGCAATAGAATGGCGTGCCGACGGCATCCGCCATTTCGGCAATATCAACGCCTTCGGCGTGCAGCACGCCGTTGCGATAGTCGAAATGGCGCATGGCGATTTAGTCCAGGATCGGATCGAGCAGGAACGGCTTCTTGCGGCCACGGGTCGCCGACGGCGGGCCCTCATCGACGCCGTTCGAAGGCGCGAACACGTCCCTGCCCTTGTTGGCAGCCGACTGTGCATCGGGATCGGACGCCGGAGCGCCGGTGCCCATCGGCTGCGCGGACGCCTGTGGCGGCAGATCGAGGCCGCCTTTACGGCCGCAGCCAGCCAGCGCCAAAGCAGAAGCGGTCAGAACGAGAATGGCCCATCGCGCGGACGCAGGGCGGGTCGGACAAGTCACAGCGAAATCCCCAAATGCGGGCGCACCATACAAAGATTGCTTCGCTCTGGCGAGACCCCGAAATCCATTGAATTTTCGCACGCGAGGCCTGATCAGCCCAATTTCCGCTCTTTTTCCAGTCGCTTGAGCCAGGCCTTCGCCTGCGACGTCACATTCTTCGGCGCCGTGCCGCCGTAGCTGACACGGCTCTTCACCGAGGATTCCACCGACAGGACCTTCATCACTTCTGCCGTGATCTTCGGTTCCACCGTCTGCATCTCCTTCAGGTCGAGCTCGTGCAACGCCACGCCCTTCCTGGTGGCGATGCCGACGATGCGGCCGGTGACGTGATGCGCGTCGCGGAATGGCATCTTCAGCGTCCGCACCAGCCAGTCGGCGAGGTCGGTGGCGGTGGCATAGCCCTCGCCGGCCGCAAGCTTCATGCGCTCCTCGTTGGGCACGAGATCGCGGACCATGCCGGCAATGGCGCGGATCGCCAGCGACAGCGCCGAATAGGCTTCCATCGCACCGGCTTTGTCCTCCTGCATGTCCTTCTGATAGGCGAGCGGCAGGCCCTTCATCACGATCAGCAAGCCATTGAGCGAGCCGATCACGCGGCCGGTCTTGGCGCGGACCAGTTCGGCCGCATCCGGATTGCGCTTCTGCGGCATGATCGAGGAGCCGGTGGTGAACTTGTCCGAAAGCCTGACAAGACCGACCAGCGGCGAGGTCCAGATCACGATCTCCTCGGCGAAGCGCGACAGATGCACAGCGGCGATGGACGCAGCCGATAGCGTCTCCAGCACGAAATCGCGATCCGACACCGCATCGAGCGAATTCGCCATCGGCCGATCGAAGCCGAGCGCCTTTGCCGTGGCATAGCGATCGATCGGAAATGAGGTGCCGGCCAGCGCAGCGGCGCCGAGCGGGCTTTCATTGAGGCGCTTGCGCGCATCGGCAAAGCGGCCGCGATCGCGCGACACCATTTCCACATAGGCCAGCAGATGATGGCCGAAGGTCACCGGCTGCGCGGTCTGCAGATGGGTGAAGCCGGGCATCACCGTGTCGGCATGTTCCAGCGCGCGATCGACCAGCGCCTGTTGCAGCGAGGTGAAAGCACTGTCGATCTCGTCGATCGTATCGCGCACGAACAGGCGGAAATCGGTCGCCACCTGATCGTTGCGCGAACGCGCGGTGTGCAGGCGGCCTGAGGCCGGGCCGATCAGCTCGCCGAGCCGGCTCTCCACATTCATGTGAATGTCTTCGAGCGCACGCTTGAATGTGAACGACCCCTTGGTGATTTCTGACAGGATCGTGTCTAGACCGCCTGCGATATTTTTCGCATCTTTCGCGGTGATAATCCCTTGCTTGGCAAGCATCGCAGCATGGGCCTTGGACGCGGTAATGTCCTGGGCATAAAGGTGGCGATCGACGTCGATGGAGACATTGATTTCCTCCATGATGGCGTCGGGGCTTTCATCGAACAGCCCGCCCCACATCTTGTTGCTCACACCGGAGTCTTTACCGTCGTTGCTGGACTTGCCGTTGCCCTTGCGCGAAGCCATGAATTCTCACTCATCTTTAACCGCAGCCGACGGATCGTCCGTCGCCAACCGTTGCATAGCCCTAACTGAGACCGAATGACAAACCCTATGCCAGACCAGCCCGCCCCCCGTCCGGTCAAACGCCGCCTGATCGTGCTCGGCGCGGTGCTCGTGGGTGCCGTGATCGGCTTTGCCGCGGTCTCCAATATGGATCGGCTGGGGCAGCAGGCTGCGCCGGGCGATCCGACCTGCGCACCGGCTGTGGCGCTGTCGAAGAAGATCGAACCGCTGGCGCGCGGCGAAGTCGCCGGCCTGACCATGGCCAGGACGCCGCTGAAACTGCCGGATCTCGCTTTCAGGGATGCCGACGGCCAGGAGAAGAGATTGTCAGACTGGCGCGGCCGAACGGTGCTGGTGAACCTGTGGGCCACCTGGTGCGTGCCCTGCCGCAAGGAAATGCCGGCCCTGAACAACCTCGAGACCAAGCTCGGCGGCCCGGACTTCCAGGTCGTGGCGATCAATATCGACACCCGCGACGCCGAGAAGCCGAAGGCCTTCCTGAAAGACGGCGGCCTCAACCGGCTGGATTATTTCACCGACACCTCGGCCAAGGTGTTCCAGGACCTCAAGGGCATCGGCCGCGCGCTGGGCATGCCGACCTCGGTGCTGGTCGACGGCAAGGGCTGCGAGATCGCGACCATCGCCGGCCCCGCCGAATGGGACAGCGAAGATGCTATCAAGCTGCTGAAGGTCGCGACTGGCAGATAATCCGCGCGATCAATCCAGGTTTAGCTACTGGGTAGCCGCGAAAACCCTGTCGAAGAAAGCCGGGACCTCGCTGCGCAACCGCGAAAGAAATATTGCGCGATCAAACCCGAGCGGATCGGCAGCGGCATCGCCATCCAGCGTCTGAATGGGAGTATCGGGCCGATCCATGAAGGCAAAGTGCCACGCATTGGCGACCGACTGGAATTCCGCGCCCGGCACATTCTTTGTAATCCACGCGGCGTGAAACCGCGGCACCAGCCAGCGGTCTTGCTCCGCCGCGTAGATCGATGTCGGAATATCGATCGTCGCCAACGAAGAGGCCGTAAAAGCAACACCCATCGGCGCCATTGCAACGACCGCGCGAACGCGCTTGTCGGTCGTGAGTGGAATCATCGGCGACCCTTGCAATGGCTGATCAGCTCGAACCATGCTGCAAAAGACAGGATCGTCCCCGCGCTCCGCGCCGCAATGCGCGACGATCCGCGACAGGTCGGACTGCCCGCCGGCCAAGGCAATCGCTGTAAAACCGCCTGCAGAATGCCCGAGCACGCCAATGCGTGGTCCTTTCGTATCGGTCGCAATGCGGTCCTTCCACACAGGATCGCCGATCAGAGCGTCGATCACCGCGGATGCCTGCCGCGGACGTTCCGTGAAAAATGCGCCTGGCGCTTTCTGCCACACCGAGTGGTCCGCAAAGTTGTCGCCGGGATGCCGAAGCGCGGCAACCAGGTAGCCACCTTGGGCGAGAGCTTCCGCAAGACTGCTGTGTGCGAGTTCCGATCCGCCCGTTCCATGACTGAGAACGATCAGGCCTTTGAACTGTGCATTAGGCGGCGCCATGATAGCAGCATGCACCCTGAAAGGACCCATCGCTATTTCCCGCGCCGGTGCCTCCGTCGGATAATATAGCGCAACCTGAATGGGTTCCGGATTTGAGGCCGAGACCGGCACACTGTATTGCCGCCAACCGGCCTCGGTTGCCATCGCCGGGTGCCCTGACAGCAGGTTTGCGATAACGAGCAACCCGGAGCAGAGCCATCCAACCACAAAAGTTTTCGACCTTCGCATGAAGCTACCTCGCACAATGCAATGCCGTGCTGCTACAAGAACGTTGTCGTTAAGGTCCATTTCGGTTTCGCGAACGGCACGGATTATTCGCCAATGACCACTGTCGGCCTTTTCCGGTTCAATGCGAACGGGACGGCGCGGTACCATTCGGTCGCCGTCATAACGCTCATGGCCGTTGGCCTCGCCGTCGTCGGAGCGTTTGGCTCCTATGTTGCCATGGGACTCCCGCTTCGGCTGCTCCATTTTTTGGGGACGTCACTCGCGATCAGTATCCTCGCATTCGGCCTGTCGGCTTCCCTCCGCCGATACGTGCTGGGAGGCGCGTTCCCTTTCTGGGCGTCTTTAATTGTGGCGCTGGCGATCGCGCCCCTCGGCGGCCTTATTGTTCAGCAGTCGCTGCGGCTGTTTGCGCCGCAAGCGCTACCCTATGTCTCGCTTTCCGAACTGACGGGGCAGGTTCTGCTCATCAATTTTTTTGTCGCGGTTGTGGCATGGATGGCATTCCGACAATCGGACGACAGCGTTGCGAGCCCGTCCAAAGATGTTCGGCATGCACAGACGGACGATATTTCAAGCGAATTGCGCGCGAGACTGCCGATCACGCTTCGGCAGGCGGCAATCGTGGCGTTGAGCGCAGAGGAGCACTATGTGCGCGTGCGTACCGATCGCGGCCAGGCATTGATCCTGATGAAGCTGTCGAGCGCCATTACGGCGCTCGGTCCAGAGGTCGGCGTCCGCATCCATCGTTCGCATTGGGTTTCGCGTTCATTGGCTGCGTCGGTCGACACACGAACCAGCCGCGAAGGTATCAGGATCGATAAGGACACCGTTTTGCCGGTCAGCCGTGCCGGGCGCAAGCTGCTCTGCCAATTGCACAATCGGCCCCTATAGAGCGCGTCAGAATTATCGCGGCGGGATCGGCTTCCCGTCGCAATAGTCGCAAAACCCGCACAGACTTTTGTCGCAAAAGCGCAGGGCGGGTTCGGCGAAGCCGTAACTCGCCCTAACAGCGAGACGACGGATTAGGCTACGCGGATCCGCCTTAGGCACCGACTGCGACATACGGCCGCCTGCCCCAGCCGCGAAATCCCCCGCCATCCTGTCGGATGAACGCAGTGACGTTCGTCTTGAAAACAACCGGGCCTCATGCCCGGCGCTTGTGCATGACAGCAGGGAGAAACGACCGATGGCTTATACTGACGGATTCATTGTTCCGGTGCCGAAGAAGAACCTCGCCGCCTATCGCAGCCTCGCACGCAAGGCCGGCAAGATCTGGCGCGAATACGGCGCGCTCGACTATCATGAATATGTTGCCGATGACGTCAGCGTTGGCAAATGGACCTCGTTCCCGCGCAGCGTGAAGCTGAAACCTAACGAGACCGTCGTGTTTTCCTATATCATCTACAAGTCACGACGGGATCGCGACCGCATCAATGCGAAGGTGATGAAGGATCCGCGCCTTGCCAAGATGATGGATCCGAAGGCGATGCCGTTCGATGCGAAGCGCATGATCTATGGTGGCTTCAAGACGCTGGTTTCTGTCTGACGCAACAAAGGGAGGACGCCCATGACTCCGCACGGCCATTTCAACTGGAATGAATTCGTGACGCGCGATCCCGAACGCGCCAAGCGCTTCTATCAGGAGACGATCGGCTGGACCTATCAGGCCAAGACGCTTGCGGGCGGCGGAATCTACTGGATTGCGATGATGGACGATGTGCGCGTCGGCGGCATCTTCCACGCGGAAGGTCCGGGCTACGCGAATGTCCCCGACGGCTGGATGCCATATCTGGCCGTCGATGACGTCGATATCAGAGTGAAGAAAGCGGTCGCCGCCGGCGCCACGCTGATGCGGCCGGTATTCGACATTCCCGATGTCGGCCGGCTCGCAATCCTGTTGCAGCCCGGCGGCGCCGGGATCGGTTGGGTCACGCCGTTCACGTAAGAGAAGCCGAGAGGCAGCAAGCTGCTGCCTCTCTTCATGCTTCAGGCTGGCACCTCGCCGCTGCGCGACAACGACACGAGCAGCGCGCCCGCCAGCGTCGCCGCTGCGAGATAGCCGACGGCGCCGAACGGGCCGAGACCGTCGACCAGAATGCCGCCGACGACTGCGCCGACCGTGATCGCAACCTGAAAAGCCGAGACGAGCAAACCACCCGCAGATTCGGCTTCATCCGATGCGACCCGCACCATCCATGTCTGGAAGCCAACCGGCAGCACGCCGAATGCAAAGCCCCACAGGCCCACAGCGATGCCAGCGACAAGTCCCGAACCGCCAAAAAACAGCAGGACCAGCGCGAGGACGGCGATGGCCGCAGACCCCGTGACGATCGCAAGTTTCGCACTACGGGCGACAAGCACGCCACCCGCGAAATTGCCGAAGAAGCCGCCCACACCGTAGACCAACAGGACGATTGAGATTGCAGTGACCGGAAGTTGCGGCACCTGCTCAAGGAAATGCCGGACGTAAGTGAACCCTGCGAAGTGGCCCGAGATACTGACAGCGATTGCGATCATCACGAGCCGGACGCTGGGCCGACGCATCAGCACGAACAGCGTGCGCACGTCCGGTGACGTGAGCGGCGGCAGGCGTGGCAGCGTCAGCATCTGAAAGACAAGCACGACGGCGCTGACGGCGGCCGCCAGCAAGAACACATTCCGCCAGCCCCAGAGATCGCCGAGATATGCACCGATCGGCGCAGCGCTGACGGTGGCAATCGAAACGCCGCTGAAAATCAGCGAGATCGCGCGCGGCAGCGCCTCCGCCGGAACAAGCCGCATGGCGGTGGCGGTTGCCATCGCCCAAAAGCCGCTGAGGCTGATGCCGAGCAGCACGCGGGCAAACAACAGGATCGGCAGGTTGCTCGCCGTCGCCGACAGCAGGTTGGACACGATCAGCAGCACCGTCAGCAGCCACAGGACGACCCGGCGATCCATGGCGCGTGTCACAATGGCGGTCGCAAGCCCGGCAATGATCCCGACAAGAGAGGTCGCCGTGACCACCTGCCCGGCAGCACCAACTGAAACACCGAGATCTCTGGCGATCGGCGTGAGCAGGCTGGCGGGCAGGAATTCAGCAGTGACCTGGCTGAACGCACCAAGCATCAGGGAGACAACAGCCGCCCAGGCTGCGTCCGTCCGCTCAGTGGTTACGGGAGAAACATCGGCATCAAGTGCGGCAGTGGCGGAATCAGTCATGGCAGCCTCCAGAAGGGACCCCGGAGATGGAGGTGACCTTCTGGAGTTTCCATGCTAGAAAACCCGTAATGCTTGATCATTCGTCCACAGGTGTCGCCACTCACCCCCTGACCGAAATGCTCAGGGGCTTGAAGATAGAGGGCGTCGATTACGTCCGCTGCCGCATGACCGAACCATGGGGGCTGGTATTCCCGGCGCGGCCAAAGGCGCAATTTCACTTCGTCGCCGAGCGCGGCTGCTGGCTGCGGACTCTGGACGGTGAGTGGGTCCGTCTTGAACCAGGCGATGCGGTCTTGCTGCCGCGCGGCGCGGAACACGCACTGGCGAGTTCACCCGATGCCTTCCCCGCGCCTGTCGAGAATTGCCAGTTCGAGCCGGTGTGCTGCGGCATCCTCGACACCTGCAGCGGTGGCGGCCGCAATGGCGAGGAAACCGTACTGTTCGGTGCCGGCATGACCTTCAACCTCGACAGCCAGCATCCCTTGCTTCTGATGATGCCTGAGCTGATGCAGATGCACGAACTTGCCACCGACGAACCCGCCATCCCGCATCTGCTCGAGGCCATGACATCCGAACTGGCGCTGGACCGCGTCGGTGCCGGCGGAATGCTGACGCGGCTGGCCGACGTCGTCGCCGCGGCACTGATCCGCAACTGGGTAGAGAAAGGTTGTGGCTCCGACGGTTGGGTCGCAGCCGCGCGCGACCCCGGTATCGGCCGTGTTCTCGCCGCCATCCATCGCGATCCGACCCGGGACTGGACCGTCGAGGCACTGGCGGAGGTCATGCATGCATCACGCTCGGCATTTGCGTTGCGCTTCGCCAATGTCGTCGGCCAGACACCAGCCCGTTACGTCGCGCAATTGCGGATGCGGGAAGCAAAACAGTGGCTCGTTCGCGACCGCCTGAAGATTGCGGTCGTCGCACGCCGGCTCGGCTATGAATCGGAAGCCGCGTTCAGCCGCGCCTTCAAGCGCATTATCGGCGCGCCGCCGAGCCATTTTCGGACGACACTGACTGCTGCCTCTAATGGCGAACGGCCGGACTAGATAGCGCCTTGGATTCTTTTTCCGCGTTTTCTTAACGCGAACCGGTATCCACTTCGCTCGAAAACGCTTTAGGCCGCGATATCGAGATTGCCGCCGACGCCTGGGCCGAGATTGGCCTGGGATGCCTGCTGTGCGCCGCCAAGCAGCGTGAGCACGGTGTTCTTTTCCATGTCGGCATTCGACTTCATGATCGAGGTCGAAATCTGCTGCTGCGTTCCCGCTGCCTGCATGGCAAGCGCGCTGGCGACCAAGGCCATATCCATGGAAATACTCCGTAACGACGTACCGCCGGTATAGCGGTGCGGGGTTAACGAATGTTGACCTTGGGCAACAATCAGCCGGCATTCGCCCGAAAGGCCGCACCCAGCGTACGCAGCGCGCCGCGCGCCCGTGCATCGGTGAGACTGGAATGCAGCATCGTCTCCGCATCCTGCAATTTCGGCAGACCGAGGCGCGGACCGAGATCGATGCTGCCGGCGGGAGCAACACGGCGGACCAGCGCACCAACGGCGAGACCGGCGGAGATCGCCGCGCCGATGGTCGCAACACCGCCGCCAACGAAGGCTTCGGTCCACGGAATACCAGCCCCATCGAGCGCCGTGATCGCCGCCGAACGGACCGTGCATGGCGCGGACTGCGCCGCGAGTCGCAACGGCTCACCGGGCGTGTGCAGGAAATCCGGCGCCCCCATCCAGCCAAACGGCTCTTCCATCAGGACCTCGCCGTCGCGGCGCCGCTTGTCGATCCGCAGCACGATCGCCGCATCGAGATCGCCGGCGTCATAGGCAGACAGCACGACCCGCGATGACTCGATCCGCAATTCGATCACCAGGGACGGATCGGTCGCGCTCATGCGTTTCAAGACGTCGGCAAGATCGGCGCCAACGAGATGATGGCTGATCCCGACCACCAGCCTTCGCCGCTCGGCGGCAAATGAGCCAATGGCCGACTGATGCGCCGCGACGAGATTTCGCGCGGAGGCCAGAAACGCCGCCCCCTCCGCCGACAGGCGCACCAGCCGCGGCGTTCGCTCCAGCAGGCGCTTGCCAAGCCCGCTTTCCAGCCGCTTGACCTTCAGACTGATCGCCGACTGCGTGCTTCCCATCGCCTCGGCGGCGCGGGTGAAGCTGGTGAGATCGGCCACCAGTACAAAAGCCTGCACCGCCTCGATATCGAGCGCTTTCATCAGCCCATCATTTCAATATGACATCATTGAAATATTCTTTCATACGATTTTCCAATGATCAATATGGGATTAGGTTTGCTGCATCGGATTTGAACGACAGGAGACCACCATGCCGCTGGTTCGCATTTCACTGAAGAAGGGCAAGCCCGCCGCCTATCGGGAAGCGATCGCCGAAGGCGTCTATCAGGCGCTGCGGGAGAGTTTCGCCGTCCCCGAAAACGACCGTTTCGTCACCATCCACGAGCACGAGGATGGCACTTTTATCTATGATCCGAATTATCTCGGCATTCGCCGGACAGATGACCTCGTCATTATCCAGCTGACGGTGAGCAACACCCGCCCACGCGAGCAGAAGCAGGCGCTCTACAAACGGATCGTCGAGAAGCTGACTGACAGACCGGGCCTGCGGCCCGAAGACGTCTTCATCAATCTCGTCGAGGTGCTGCCGGAGAACTGGTCATTCGGCAACGGCGTGGCGCAGTACGTGACATGATTACACAGCACGCGGCATTGATGGCGCATCTGTGCGGTATCAGCATGGGAATGGCGGTTATCGTCGGTCTTGTGCCGGCGACGGTGAGCTTGCTGCGGGTTTTCATCTGACCGCAAAAACGCGGATGGCCGGGATATCTCGCGAAGCCGCGCTTCGCGCTTTGCCCGGCCATGACGACGTCGCATGTGAGCGACAGCGCGCAACGCTTAGCGCGTCGGGACCGGCTTCTCGCCGCGGTAATCGTAGAAGCCACGCTGCGTCTTGCGACCGAGCCAGCCGGCTTCGACATATTTCACCAGCAGCGGGCATGGCCGATACTTGGAATCGGCGAGGCCTTCATGCAGCACCTGCATGATCGACAGGCACGTATCGAGGCCGATGAAGTCGGCGAGTTCGAGCGGGCCCATCGGATGATGTGCGCCGAGCTTCATCGCCATGTCGATGGCTTCGACATTGCCGACGCCTTCATACAGCGTGTAGATCGCCTCGTTGATCATCGGCAAAAGAATACGATTGACGATGAAGGCCGGGAAATCTTCCGAGACGGCGACCTGCTTGCCGAGCTTGGTAACAAACTCCTTCGAGGCGTCGAAGGTCGCGTCATCAGTGGCAATGCCGCGGATCAATTCGACCAGCTCCATCACCGGCACCGGATTCATAAAGTGAATGCCGATGAACTTCTCGGGACGGTCTGTCGACGCCGCGAGGCGCGTGATCGAGATCGACGATGTGTTGGAGGCGACGATCGCCTCCGGCTTCAGCACCGCACAGAGATCGTGGAAAATCTTGCGCTTGACCTCTTCCTTCTCGACCGCGGACTCGATCACGAGATCGCAATCGGCCAGGCCATCCATCGTGTCGGATGACGTGATGCGGTCCAGCGCCGCCTTGCGGGCATCTTCCGTGATGACCTTCTTGGCAACCTGACGCGACAGGTTGCCGTTGATCGTCGCCATGGCAGACTTCAGTCGGTCGGCGGAGACATCGTTCAGGACAACTTCGAGGCCGCCTAATGCAGCCACATGCGCAATGCCATTGCCCATCTGGCCCGAGCCGATCACGCCGACTTTCTTGATCATAACCGCCATCTTGCTTGTCATCTCAGGGAACACGCCGCCCGCGCATGCCGCGTTCGGAAAGCTATCTTTACATAAAATATCGGCCGGAGTCAGTCACTCCGGCCGATGTCGTTAATTGAGGCGCAAAGCCCTCATTCAGCAAGGCCTTATTTGCCAAATCCTTGCCTGCCCAGCCTCTACTTGCCGAGTGCTTCGGTCAGCTCCGGCACGGCCTGGTAGAGGTCCGCGACCAGGCCGTAATCGGCAACCTGGAAGATCGGCGCGTCTTCGTCCTTGTTGATCGCGACGATCACCTTGGAGTCCTTCATACCGGCGAGATGCTGGATCGCGCCGGAAATGCCGACGGCGATATACAGCTCAGGAGCCACGACCTTGCCGGTCTGGCCGACCTGCCAGTCGTTCGGCGCATAACCGGCATCCACCGCGGCGCGCGAGGCGCCGACACCGGCGCCGAGCTTGTCGGCGAGCGGCTCGATGTACTTGGTGAAGTTCTCGCGGCTCTGCATGGCGCGGCCACCGGAGACGATGATCTTCGCCGAGGTCAGTTCCGGACGATCGCTCTTGGCCATGTCCTCGCCGACGAAGGTCGACAGACCGGGATTCTCGGCCGTCTTGGCGTCTTCCACCGCCGCGCTGCCGCCTTCACCGGCTGCAGCGAAGGTCGAGGTACGCACCGTGATGACCTTCTTGGCGTCCTTGGACTTCACGGTCTGGATCGCGTTACCGGCATAGATCGGACGCTCGAACGTGTCGGGCGCAACCACCTTGGTGATTTCCGACACCTGCATCACGTCGAGCAGGGCAGCAACGCGCGGCATGGTGTTCTTCGACCGCGTGGTCGCAGCGGCGATCAGCACGTCATAGGCGGGCGCGAGCGACACGATCAGCGCGGCCAGCGGCTCGGCGAGATCGTGGGCATAGGAAGCGTCGTCGGCGAGCAGCACCTTGGTGACACCCTGCAGCTTGGCGGCAGCTTCCGCGGCCGGCTTCGCATTCTGGCCGGCAACGAGGATATGCACCTCGCCGCCGATCTGGGTCGCAGCGGTGAGCGCCTTGTTGGTGGAATCCTTCAGGGTGGCGTTGTCGTGATCGGCAAGCAGCAATGTCGGCATTAGAGCACCCCGGCTTCAGTCTTGAGTTTCGATACCAGTTCGGCGACGTCCTTGACCTTGACGCCGGCCTTGCGGCCGCCCGGTTCGCTGGTCTTGATGATCTCGAGACGTGGAGAGATATCGACGCCGTAACCATCGGCGGTCTTCTCGTCGATCGGCTTCTTCTTCGCCTTCATGATGTTCGGCAGCGACGCATAGCGCGGCTCGTTCAGACGAAGATCGGTAGTCACGATCGCCGGTCCCTTGAGCTTGACGGTCTGCAGACCGCCATCGACTTCACGGGTCACGGTGACGTCGTCGCCCTCGAGCATGAGCTTGTTGGCGAAGGTCGCCTGCGGCCAGCCGAGCAGCGCGGCCAGCATCTGGCCGGTCTGGTTGCTATCGTCGTCGATCGCCTGCTTGCCCAGGATCACGAGACCTGGCTTTTCCTCATCGGTGACAGCCTTGAGGATCTTGGCGACAGCGAGCGGCTCGACGGTGCCTTCGACCTTGACGAGGATGCCACGGTCGGCGCCCATCGCGAGACCAGTGCGGAGGGTTTCGGACGCCTGTGCGGGACCGATCGATACCACCACCACTTCGGTTGCCTTGCCGGCCTCTTTCAGGCGCAGGGCTTCCTCAACGGCGATTTCGTCGAACGGATTCATCGACATCTTGACGTTGGACAGTTCGACGCCCGATCCGTCGCTCTTGACGCGAACCTTGACGTTGTAATCGACCACCCGTTTGACCGCGACCAGAACCTTCATCGATCCTCTTTCGTGTGAGTTTTATTGTTTCAGAGCTTGCTCGGAAGCTTGGGCGCGGAACCTAAAGCCCCTGCCACACGGGGTCAACGCGCCTGACCCGAAAATCGAATATCTCTAGGTCAGCCAATTATGGCCGAAATTACCGGTTCTGGCCGGGCACAATCTAGCGATTCTGCCCGGGCACCCAAAGCACGTCGCCGGCGCCATTATCGTTCTGCGAGCGGCTGGCAACAAACAGGAAATCCGAGAGCCGGTTCATATACTGGATACCAGCATCCGAAACCGGCTCATCGGGCTGAGCGGCGAGTTCCACCATGATCCGTTCCGCACGGCGGCAGATCGTCCGGGCGACATGAAGGTGAGCGGCGGCCGGAGTTCCGCCAGGCAAAACAAACGAGGTCAGATCGGCCAACGGCGCATTGAGTATGTCGATGTCGTTCTCCAGCCGTTCGACCTGGCTGGCCAGCAGACGCAGCCGCTCGGCCTTGCCCTCACGCTGCGGAACCGCGAGATCAGCCCCGAGATCGAACAGGTCGTTCTGGATCAATCCCAGCATCCCATCAAGCGATCGCGCATGGGCGAGATGCAGCCGGACAACACCGATCGCGGCGTTGGTCTCGTCCACTGTTCCATAGGCGCTGACGCGGAGATCGTATTTCGGCCGGCGTTCGCCGGTACCGAGGGCCGTGGTGCCGTCATCGCCGGTGCGGGTGTAGATTCGGTTGAGAACGACCATCGAATTGATCCGGTATCAGTGAGGAGCTTACATCAGCGACCCATCGCCCAGACGGTGGCCATGGTGAGGATAATAGCGACGAATTGCAGCACCACGCGCCACCGCATCAGCTTCTGCGAGCGATCCGGCGAGCCGCCGCGCATCATATTGAACAGGCCGAGCAGCAGGACCAGTGCAACGGCACCGACCGCGATGGGGAGAATGATGTTGCTGAGTGTTGATGTCATATCGGCTACATAACACTGCGTCACAGGCTTCGCTATCGCCGGCCGTCAAAATGGCCAAGCGATAAAGCGCCGGCAGCAATGCAACGATCTGGCTTTTTCGCGTTAGATATCAGAAGCTAACGTGACAACCGGTGATTTGCCGGCCGATCCCGAACCAGGTGGCATGTGAGGCAGATACGCACCGTCTTCGATATCGGGCTGGATGCCTTCTACACGTTTCTCGCCGATGACGGCTGGGCGATTGCTAGCCATATCGCCCTTTCCGCCCTGATGGCGCTGTTTCCGTTCCTCATCGTACTGGCCTCGCTGGCCGGCTTTTTCGGCTCCAAGGATCTGGCCGACCAGGCGGTCGGATTGTTGCTGGAAATCTGGCCGGACCAGGTGGCCGGCGCATTGTCCGGACAGATCCATGACGTGCTGACCACGACCCGCGGCGATGCGCTGACCATCGGCCTCGTGCTCGCAGTCTATTTCGCCTCCAACGGCGTCGAGAGCCTGCGCGTAGCGCTGAACCGCGCCTATTCAGTAGTCGAGCTGCGGCGCTGGTACTGGCTGCGGCTGGAGTCGATCGGCTACACGCTGATCGCCGCCGTCACTGCGCTGGCCATGGCATTCCTGATCGTGCTCGGCCCGCTGATGCTTGAAATCATCAGGCGCTATGTGCCGCTGATGGTGGAGAACAACGAACGGCTGCTGACGATTGCGCGTTATGGCATCACCAGCATCGCGATGGTGATCGCCTTGTTCATCCTGCATGCCTGGCTTCCGTCGGGCCGGCGCACCTTCGGCCAGATCCTGCCGGGCATCATCTTCACGATGCTGGCCTCGCTGGCGTCGGGTATCGGCTTCGGTCTTTATCTGGCGCGCTTCGCCAACAACTACGTGACGATGTATGCGGGCTTGGCGTCGGTGATTATCGCGCTGGTGTTTTTGTACTTTATTGCCGCGATCTTCGTGTTTGGCGGCGAACTCAACGCCGCCATCATCAAGTCGCGGCTGCCCCACGGCGTCTCGCTTCAAGCAGCGCAGTCGCTAGCGCACGCGGAGACACCGGTTTGATCAGGAATGCGTCAGCGCCTGCCTGACGCGACGCGGCTTCGTCTTCACTGCGACCGGACACGCCAATGATCGCGACCCGGCCATGCGGCGCCTTCAACGCACGGATTTGCCTGATCGCCTCGACGCCGTCGATCCCCGGCAGCACCATGTCCATGAGGACCGCATCGAACGTGCCCTGTGCGACACGCTCCGCCGCTGCCTCGCCACGACCGATGAACTCTGCCTGATGGCCGAGTTCGGTGAGAATGGCATTGAGCACGACACGGCCGAACGGATTGTCTTCGACGCTCAAGACCCGCAGCGCCTGTCCCGGCGCAATGAAAGCATCATCGCGCGACATGATGGCGATCGGACCGTTGGCTTTGGCGAGGCCCACCGTCAGCGTGAACACCGTGCCACCGCCACGGCGCTGCGCCACCGTGATGTCGCCACCCATCGCGCGCGCGAGTTGCTTGACCGACGACAGGCCGAGGCCGGCGCCGCCGAAGCGCGAAGCAATAGAGACATTGGCCTGCGAGAACGGTTTGAACAGTCGCTTGATCTCGGCCAGCGTAAGTCCGATGCCACTGTCGGAGACGGCAAAGGAGACGCCGACCTTGCCGGCCATGCGAACGGGCGAGACCTTCAGGGTCACGTTGCCTTGCTCGGTGAACTTCACTGCATTGTCGATCAGATTTTCCAGCGCCGCGCGCAGCCGCACGGGATCGCCGACCACGAACACCGGCAGCCTGTCGGAGATCGCGACCCGCGACAGCAGCCCCTTGGCAGCCGCGCGGCCCGCGAGCGAGTCGCCGATGTTGCGGGCAAGCGCGCGCAGATCGAAGAAATCCTGCCGCAGCTCGAACCTGGATTTGCTGCTGCGCGCCGCATCGACGAACAATGTCGCGAGACCCGCCAGATGTTCGGCGCCGGCCTTGATCGTGTCGACCCAACGCCGCTCACGCTCGTCGAGATCGGAAGTGGCCAGCAGATCGCTGACCGCAAGAATGCCCGTCAGCGGCGTGCGCACCTCATGGGCAAATACTGCCAGCGCGGTTTCCACCATCGTATCCGCACGCACGGACCTGCGCTTGGCGCGCGGCTTCGGCGCGGGCTTCTTCACCACACGCTTCTTGGCCACGCGTTTCTTCAGCGTTTGCTTGGTGCGCGTCCGCATCTTGCGCGGAGAGCGCGATGTCAGCGCCATATGTTGCCACCCGTCCCGGCGGCACCATGCCACGGCGGAGCACACGGAGTCACGCAGCAGGCCAAGTCAGGCTTGCGAATTTCTTGCGGCGCGCTTGCGGCTAACTTGCGGCCGTCGGGTCAGACAAACCGACCATGCGGCGGATATCAGCCGGTGTGGCGCCTTGCGCCCGCAACTCACGCAGGCTGGTCGAGCCGGTCGATTTGGACAGTTTGGCGCCGGTGTCATCGCGCACGAGTGAATGATGCCGATAGAGCGGTTGCGGCAGGCCGAGCAGTTGCTGCAGCAGCCGATGAACGCTGGTCGACCAGAACAGATCCTCGCCGCGCACCACATGGGTCACACCCTGCAGCGCATCGTCGATGACGACCGAGAGGTGATAGCTGGTCGGCGTTTCCTTGCGAGCCAGGATCACGTCGCCCCAGGCCTCTGGCTGTGCGGCGACGATACCCGTCTCGCCGCCCGGACCCGCGCCCTGCTCGGTCCATGCGAGCGGACCGCCGGCTGCAATGGCTTTGGCCATATCGAGCCGCAACGCCATCGGGGCATCTGCCTGTCTGAGTTCGGCGACAGCCTGCGGCGACAACGATCTGGCAATGCCCGGATAGAGAGGCGCACCGTCGGGATCGCGCGGCCATGAGCCTTTCGCTTCTTTGGCCGCGATCATGCGTGCGATCTCGGCGCGGCTCTCGAAGCTTGGATAGAGCAGTCCCATGGATGTAAGCCGCTCGGTCGCGGCACGGTAGTCGGCGAAATGCAGCGACTGTCGCCGCACCGGCACCTCCCAGACGATGCCGAGCCAGGCGAGATCCTCGTAGATCGCCGCCTCGAATTCCGGCCGGCAACGCGTGACATCGATATCCTCGATCCGCAGCAGCAACCGGCCGCGGGCCTCGCGCGCCAGATCGAAATTCAGCAGCGCCGAAGCGGCGTGGCCGAGATGCAGATAGCCATTGGGGCTGGGCGCGAAGCGAAAGACAGGGACCATCACAGGTTTCCCTAAATGAGGTCGCGCGCGAAAGCACGCGTCAGCCAGTCCATGAACGCACGCACCCGCGGCGAGAGCTGGCGGTTGCGCGGATAGAGCAGCGACACCGGCGACGGCATTGGCGGATGTTGCGGCAGCACCTCGACCAGCGTGCCATCGGCGAGTTCATCCTTGATGCGATAGCGCGGCACCTGCACCAGACCGAAACCGAGTTTCGCCATCGCCGCGTAATTGTCGGCGCTGTTCACCGTGATCGCCACCGGCAAGGTGACATGACGCAACGCGCCGTTGTCCTGAAATTCCAGCGGCAACACCGCGCCTGTCGCCGAGGAGTGATAGCCGACCATGCGATGACCTGCGAGCGCATCGATGGACAAAGGCATGCCCATGCGCGCGAGATAGGACGGCGCCGCACAGGTGACCTCGTCCATTATGGTCAGCCGGCGCGCCACCATATCGCTGTCGCGGAGCTCGCCGACACGTACCACGCAATCGATGCCTTCGCGGATCAGGTCGACCAGCCGGTCGCCCTCGCTGAGATAGAGCTGGATATCCGGATATTCGGCTAGAAAGTCCGGCAGATGCGGCAGCACGAAATTGCGCGCCAGCGTGCCGTTCATATCAACCCGTAACGGTCCCTTGGGCTTGGCGCCACAAAACGCGCTTTCGGCGTCCTCGAGATCGGCGATCAGCGTCAGGCAGCGCTGGTGATAGGCCTCGCCGTCCAGCGTCGGCCGCACCAGCCGCGTGGTGCGCTCGAGCAACCGCACACCGAGCCGTGCCTCGATCTGCTTGACCGCATCGGTGACGGTCGAGCGCGGCAGGCCGAGATCCGCCGCCGCAGCCGTAAAGCTGCGCCGCTCCACCACCCGGGTGAACACCCGCATCGTCTCGAAACGGTCCATCTCTCTTTGTTCGTTAAATCCGAATTGTGATGCCAGATAATGCATCATTATCCGAAAAATGAAACCGTCTAGATTTCTCCCGTCAGAACGGTCCTGCCAGTCGGCCGCCGCAACGAGGAGAAGCGACATGACAAACCCATCCAGCAAGGTAGCCATCGTGACGGGCGCATCCCGCGGCATCGGCGCAGCCATCGCCGAACGGCTGGGCCGCGACGGCTTCACGGTGATCGTTAATTACTCCGGCAGCGCCGCACCTGCCGAAGCCGTCGCACAGAAGATCGAGGCAGCCGGCGGCCGCGCGCTCACCGCCAAGGCCGATGTCAGCGATCCCGCCGCAGTGCGCGGCATGTTCGATGCAGCGGAGACCGCCTTTGGCGGGATCGATGTGCTGATCAACAATGCTGGCATCATGAAGCTCGCCACATTCGCCAATGCCGACGATGCGTCGTTCGACCAGCAGATCGCGGTCAATTTGAAAGGCACGTTCAACACCATGCGCGAGGCGGCGAAGCGATTGCGAGATGGCGGACGGGTCGTGAATTTCTCCACGGGAGTCGTCGGCACCAAGCTGGAAACCTATGGCATTTATGCCGCCACCAAGGCCGCGGTCGAAACCATGACGGGTATCATGGCCAAGGAGATGCGTGGCCGCTCGATCACCGTGAACGCCATCGCACCCGGCCCGACCGCAACCGACCTGTTCCTCAATGGCAAGTCGCCGGAACTGATCGAGCGTTTCGCCAAGGCGACGCCAATGGAGCGTCTCGGCACGCCCGAAGACATCGCCAATGCCGTTGCTTTCCTGGTCGGCCCTGAAGGCGGCTGGATCAACGCCCAGGTGCTGCGCGCCAATGGCGGGCTTGTGTGAGATCGGAGCAACTGCCGCGGCTCATTACTTTTTCCAGGCGCGGTAGTCGCTTTCCACCAGCTCCGACATTGTCTTGGCGGCCTTGCCGAGCCATCCCGGAGGGCGCTTTTTAAGATCGGCGCGCAAAGCCTTTGCGCCGATCCTGCCCGCGGCATGAATGGCCGCGAGATCCTGCCCCATCGCATTCAAAAGCTGCGTGGTCAGTTTTGCGAGTTCGGAGCCCGGGCGTTTGCCGAGTTCGATCTTGCGGGAATCCGGCGCAAGCCGGCGGATCACGAACTTGCCATCAATGGTCAAAAACGGATCCGGTGCGCGATAGCGTCCAAACGCCAGAGCGTGAAGATGCGAGACTTCGGATTTTGACCGATGCGCCCACAGCCAGGCCGAAGGGACGAGCGCCTTTGCTTCTCGCAACGACCAACCGCCTTCCGCTACAGCAACTGCGACATAGCGCGGCCGGCCGAGGCCGCCGGTGCCCGCGACACGGCTGCCAAATCTCTCGATCGTCGCCCCCTTCAGCGACTTCTTCAGCGCCCGGACGACAATAGAAGGCGGCTTGGCGGTCGGATACTTCTTCACCTCGTTCCAGAACTTCGCCGGCTTCTTGCGCGCGCGAACGGCATAGGGCCGCATCCAGAATTCGCGTTGATCCAATAATGCCGGATGGGGATCGGCCAGACCCTTGCGGTAGCCGGCGAGAATGGCACGCGAAATCGCCGCTCTCCCAAGCCTCATACCCGGAGCAAGCAGCGCGCTGGTCGCAAGACGAACGAGATCGAACAGATACGGCATCTTCGCCGCCTCATCGAAATCGTTGATCCCCCATACGAGACGCCCTTCGGCATCCCGCCAGGTGCCGTAATTCTCGAGATGCACGTCTCCAACGCAGAGGACATGCGGCGCGTCACATAAAGTCGGGCAGAGGTCTTCGACCTTCCTTGCCCACCGAAAATATGTCCCGCGCAAAAAGACGAACGCATCCTCGCGCATCAATTTGTGCTTGAGCCTGAGGTCTTTTTCCACGACGTGGCACTGGCGACGCAGCCAATCCTCATACGCACTGTTATCTTCGCGGAAAGACATCCGGGCCTCGCTCGCTAAAAAAACAATCAAAAGATGTATTTTAAGTAAATGCACCATAAAGCCGTGCAACGAAACCGGCTATGGCAAAATTTGCGGCGCCAAACGCAAAACGCCGGGTATCAGGGACACCCGGCGTTTTGAATTCCCGGTCGAAGACGCGTCTCAGGAGTCGGCGCGGCCGCTCTGGATCACCACCACGCGGCTGCCGATCTTCACGCGATTGTAGAGATCAACGACATCCTGGTTCATCAGCCGGATGCAGCCGCTGGACACCGCATGGCCGATGGTCTCGGGCTCGGTGGTGCCGTGGATCCGGAACATGGTGTCGCGGTCACCCTGATAGAGATACATCGCGCGAGGTCCGAGCGGATTGTCGATGCCGCCCTCCATGCCGCCCGCCATCTTGCGGTAGCGCGCAGGTTCGCGGTTCATCATGTTTTCCGTCGGGGTCCAATGCGGCCACTCGGCCTTGCGCTTGATCGTGGCGTTGCCCGCAAAAGCGAGGCCGGCCTTGCCGACACCGATGCCATAGCGCATCGCCTTGCCGTCGCCCTCGACGAGGTAGAGATGTCGCGCGGCCGTATCGACCACGATGGTGCCGACGGGCTCCTTGGTGCGGTAAGCGACGCGCTGACGCAGCATCGCCGGATCGATTGCGGAGACGTCGATGGCCGGCAGCGTGTACCCACCGTCATTCAACTCGGCATAACTGGCGGACGGACCGCCAAAGCCGGTGGACGACATCATCCCACCGCTGCTTGCACACCCCACCAGCAAAGCGGGCAACATCAAAAGCGCCAGAAGGCGCAGCCCGCGTGATCCACCAAAACCAGTCATTCCCATCCCTTGCTGCAACGCGTCCAACCCGGACGACCCGCACCTCATACAGGGCTGAGCGATCAAATCAGGCTCAACAGCGTGTCATTCGGGTCATGGAACAGCTCTGCGGTGCACTTTGCGCGCCGCTGTGGTGATCGCGCCACAGCCGCGCAGGTTCACGAATAACCTCAGGTTGATCGATCGCCTTTGAGGGTCTGCCGGCGCGCAGCGCGAGCCTCTCCGCGGAACCGCAGCAGCGATGCCCGCCGATGCGTGCCGAAGGGCTCCAGCGTGAGCCTCGCCGGCCTTGTTGGGACCAGCGACATTGAGGACCGCGCCATGACGACGCGATTCAGCACGATGTCATCCCGCAACTATCAATGCGCGGACGACCGCTACAAATGCCACGCGCATGACGGGATCGATATCATGTCAGTTGATCGAGCGACGCGCCCGATGAAGTACACGCGCATTGTAATGCGAAGCACTTGCAGCTGGATTTCACGGCTTGCATCGTCGGGATCGGCATATTAGAGCACACAGCCGCGTGAGACTTCGCGTTACCCCAACGAGATTTTCAGATGACAAGCGTTCGCAGTCTTGCGCAAGGCAGCATTGCCGTTGGCCTGCTGGTCCTCGGCATGAAATATGCCGCCTATTATCTGACCGGCAGCGTCGCACTGCTGTCCGATGCGATTGAAAGCATCGTCAATGTCGTGACGGCCATCGTCGTTTTGCTTGCGACCACGCTGAGCGCGAAACCGGCAGACGACGATCATCCCTATGGGCATCATAAGGTTGAATATTTTTCGGCCGTGCTCGAAGGCGTGCTGATCGTGCTCGCCGCGATCCTGATCATGCGTGAAGCCTATCAAAGCTATCTGACGCCTCGCCTCGTCGAAGCGCCCTGGCTCGGGCTGCTCGTCAACGCAGCGGCGAGCATCATCAATGCCGGCTGGGCATGGGTGCTGATCCGGCAAGGCCGCATCCATCGCTCGCCTGCCCTCGAAGCAGATGGCCGCCATTTATTGTCCGACGTGTATTCCTCGATCGGCGTTCTCGGCGGCGTCGGAGTAGCGGCACTGTCGGGCATCGCGATCCTCGACCCGATCCTTGCGGCACTCGTCGCCCTCAATATCCTGTGGGCCGGTTGGGGCCTGATGAAGGCGTCGCTCAGCGGATTGATGGACGAGGCAATCCCGCCAGCCATGCTCGCGAGCATCAAGCAGACCATATCGACCCATGCCGACGGCGCCATCGAGGCGCATGACCTGCGCACCCGCCGCGCCGGCAGCATGACCTTTATCGATTTCCATCTGGTGGTGGCAGGATCGACCACCGTGAGCGCCGCGCACGACATTTGCGACAAGCTGGAGACCGCGATCCGCCAGGAGATCGGCGAGGCGCTGATCACCATCCATGTCGAACCCGACGACAAGGCCAAGCATTCCGGAATCGTGGTTCTCTGACCTGGATCAACGAATCCGGTCACGAACGGCTTTGACAGGTTCCGCCCCCGTGTTAATCGGGAGGCGAGGATCGTTCCCGTGACACATGTTTCGCGCAAACGCTGGTTTGGGGCCGTGGCATCTTTGGCCGCTGCCTATGCGCTTGTGCTCAATGTCGTGCTGTCCAGCCTGTTGCTGGCCGCGATCTCGCCGACTGCGCAGGCCGCAGGCTTCGAGCTCTGCCTCACCCATCCCGATCTTGCCGCATCCCCGGATGACGCCGGCAAGACTACCGGCGCTCCGGCGGTACATTGCCCGATCTGCGTCGGCACCCATGCGCCGGGCGCCCCGCCTGCCTCCGCGACTTTCCTCGTCTCGCGTATCGCCATCGCGATCGCTCCTGTTGCCGCCCGCGACGATCGCATCGTCGCAGAAGCCGCAACTTCCGACCACCGGGCCCGCGCGCCACCGCGCCTGAGCTGACGTTCCACGCCGTCAGACGCCGCGCACCAACGCGCGCGTATCTCAGTTCAATCCCGGTGGAGTTTTCCCCATGCTATCCGTTTCCATGCGGCTGCGCAGCGTCCTGCTCGCATCCGCGGCCGCGCTCATTCCAGGCGCGGTGTCGGCCCAATCGGCCTCCTCGACATCGCTTCCGGCGGTCACCGTCGATGCGCCGGCGCAACAGCGCGCTGTCGCCGCGCGCAAACCGCACCAAACTCAAACTGCGCCAAACGCCCGCACGGCCCGTACCGGCCCTGCGGCAACGCCAACACCTGCCGGCGCGCAGGCTCCGAGCGTCCCAGGCGCCCTTACGGTGCTGACCGCGCAGCAGGCGCTGCGCGAGATCCAGCAGACGCCGGGCGGCGTCGCGCTGGTGACCGCAGATGCGTGGCGGAACTCAACTCCGTCGAACACCATCAAGGACATCCTCGATTATGTGCCAGGCGTGTTCGCACAGCCGAAATGGGGCGACGACACCCGCCTCTCGATCCGCGGATCGAGCCTGTCGCGCAATTTCCATCTGCGCGGCGTGCAGCTCTATATGGACGGCATCCCGATCAACACCGCCGACGGCTATGGCGATTTCCAGGAAATCGACCCAACCGCCTATAAATATGTCGAGGTGTTCAAGGGCGGCAACGCATTGCGCTTCGGCGCCAATTCGCTCGGCGGCGCGATCAACTTCGTGACGCCCACCGGCCGCGATCCGTTCGCGAACGGCGCATCGGTCGACATGGGCGCCTTCGGCTTCCGCCGGCTGCAGGCCAACACCGGCGGCGTGAACGGTCCGTGGGACGGCTTCATCACGGCCTCGACGCAATCCGCCGACGGCTTTCGCGATCACAGCTACGGCGAGGCCACGCGCGTCAGCGGCAATGTCGGCTACCAGTTCTCGCCGGACTTCGAGACGCGCTTCTATCTCAATGCCAACAGCGTAAGGCAGCGCATTCCCGGCTCGGTGAGCAAGGACAGCGCGCTGAATTCGCCGACCACCGCGGCGGCCAATAACCTCACCGGGGACCAGCAGCGCAACATCGACACAGTACGTCTCGCCAACAAGACGACGATCCGGCTCGACAATACCACGATCGACTTTGGCGTCTTCGGCGTCGACCGCCACCTGATGCATCCGATCTTCCAGTATCTGGACTACAGCTATCAGGACTATGGCGGCTTCGGAAAAGTGACCGACGATCGCATCATCGGTGGCTATCGCAACGTCTTCATCGCCGGCGTCAATGTGATCAATGGCCGGATCGACAACAACCAGTATGTCAATGTCGCCGGCCAGAAGGGCGCGCTGGCGTCATCCTCGATCGACCGCTCGAAGAATACCTCGGTCTATGCCGAAAACTCGCTCTACGTTCTACCGACTGTTGCCGTGATTGGTGGCACGCAGTTCCTCTATGCCACGCGAAATCGCCAGGACCGCTTCCTGAGCGATGGTGACCAGTCGGGCGCCACCGAATTCAACCTGTGGAGTCCGAAGGGCGGATTGCTCTGGAATATCGATCCGACATGGCAAGCCTATGCCAATGTCTCGCGCAGTGCCGAAGTGCCGAGCTTTGGCGAGAGTTCGAACGGCCCGAGCATCCCGACGATTCCATTCACCAGCATCCGGCCACAGCGTGCGACCACCTATGAAATCGGCACCCGCGGACGACGTCCCGACCTGACATGGGAGCTGACGGGTTACCGCGCCAACATCACCGACGAATTGCAATGCATCTATAGCGCCTTCGGCAATTGCAACGTCACCAATGCGGACCGCACCATCCATCAGGGCATCGAGGCCAGCCTCGGCATCGCTGTCTTCAAGGGCATGTTCGATGCAGGGCCGCAGCCGGACAAGCTCTGGCTCAACATGGCCTATACGTTCAACGACTTCCGCTTCGACAATGACGCGACGTTCGGCAACAACCTGCTGCCGGGCGCGCCGCGGCACTATCTGCGCGCGGAACTGCTCTACAAGCACGCCAACGGCTTCTATCTCGGCCCCAATGTCGAATGGGTGCCGGAAGCCTACTATGTCGACAGCGCCAACACGCTGAAGACCGAACCCTATGCGCTGCTCGGCCTGAAAGCCGGCGTCGACAATGGCGGCACTTATTCCGGCTATATCGAGGCGCGCAACGTGCTCGATACCCGCTACATCGCCTCCGCCAGTATCCTCGACAGGGCCACAGCGACGTCGCCGCTGTTCGAACCCGGCACCGGCCGCGCCGTCTATGCCGGCGTCAAGGCGAGGTGGTGAAGATGACGAATTCCGCTATGCTTCAATTCACGAAAGGACGTTCCATGACCAACCGCTCCATGCTGTTGCTTCTCACTGCGCTGGGCGCAGTGGCCTCACCCGCTTATGCCCATGTCTTCGTGCAGAGCGGTCCGGCCACGGTCGGCGGCTCCTATCGCGCAGTGCTCGCCGTGCCGCATGGCTGCGGCGCCTCGCCAACGACAAAGATCACCGTGCAGATTCCGGAAGGGATGATCGCCGTGAAGCCCATGGCGAAGCCAGGCTGGACCATCGCGATCAAGAAGGGCGCCTATGCGCAAACTTACGACTTCATGCACGGCATGAAGGCGTCGGAAGGCGTCAAGGAAATCACCTGGACCGGCAAGCTCGACAACGACTTCTATGACGAGTTCGTATTCTCGGCCTATCTGCCTGCCGCATTGAAGGCCGATGCGCCGCTGTATCTGCCGACGCTGCAGAGCTGCGAGCAGGGCTCGGAAGACTGGGCGCAGATCCCGGCTGCTGGGCAGGATCCGCACAGCCTGAAATCTCCGGCGCCGACCGTGCGCCTTGCCGCCGCCTCGCCGCACGATGCCATGGCGCAGATGGCCGGCATGGTCCACGCGGGCGACCTGATGATCATGACGCCCTGGACGCGCGCGACGCCGCCCGCAGCCAAGGTGGCCGGCGGCTATCTCACCATCACGAATAGCGGCAAGACCAGCGACAAGCTGCTCGGTGGGACATTCACCGGCGGCAGCCGCATCGAGGTGCATGAGATGAGCATGACCGATGGCGTGATGAAGATGCGCCTGCTCAATGAAGGGCTCGAGATCAAGCCCGGCGCCACCGTGAAGCTCGAGCCCGGCGGCTATCATTTGATGCTGATGGATCTCGCCAAGCCGTTCGCCAAGGGCGACAAAGTGAAGGTGCAGCTACAGTTCGAGAAAGCCGGCAAGGTGGACATCGAACTCGACGTCAATGCCGTTGGCGCCTCGGCACCGGCCGGTGGCGGACACGCGCACTGATCACGTCGACATCAGGCGCACCGCACATGTTGCGGTGCGCCTGATGGCTAGGACGAGGCCGCGATTGCGTCGCGTGTATCGATCCGGATTGCCTTGACCGCGCCGCAATGGGCGCAGCCGAACAGCCTGATCTCGAAACCCTGGGATCGCTCAATGTCTTGCAAGAACGTGCGCGTCTTGCACTGATCGCATTTCAAATGGCTGGTGCGGATATTGTCATTGCCGAACGGCATCGCACGATGAGGCATATCAGAACTCTTGACGACAGACAGTCCGCCCCGTTGCGAACTGTCAAATGATGCGCGTGACAATGAGATTGACCTGGAATTGACGTGAATCACGCGCAGCACGAATCAGAAGTCGCTTCGCTCATAATATTTAGCTAATTCTGATAGCTTGCAATTCTGAATGTCTCAATTTTTTGTCAGCGCTCCCTGACGCAACGGTCTGGCATGCAATCCACCATCGTTGCAGGCCACGGTTCTACCTGGCGTCAGTGCAGCCGGGGAGCTTTCAACATCTTGGAGCGGTCCGTGGATACCAATTCGACGTCGAACGTATCGCCGCCGCGATAGAGCGTCAGCGGCACGTCGACGCCGGCCGGACCGAGCGCCCAGAGCGCGCGATAGAACTCGACGGAATCGGATACCTCCTCACCGTTGACGGCAAGAATCACGTCGCCGGTCTTGAGCTCGGCCCGGGCCGCGGGGCCCTTCTTGGCAATCCCGACCACGACCACCCTGTCCTCGACCTCGGCGGCATACAGGCCGAGCCACGGCCGCGGCGGCTTGTTGACACGACCATAGGTCCTGAGATCGTCGAGGACCGGCTTCAGCAGGTCGATCGGCACGATCATGTTGAGATGCTCGTTCTTGCCGCCATGCTCGCGCTCGATCTGCAGCGAGCCGATGCCGATCAACTCGCCTCTGGCGTTGATCAGGGCGGCACCGCCCCAGTTCGGATGCGCCGGATGTGTGAAAATCGCGTCGTCGAGCAGGTATTCCCAATAGCCCGCGAATTCCTGAGTCGCGGCGATCTTGCCGGCCACGGAGCGCGTGCGCCCACCGACGCCGCCGATCACCACGCGATCGCCGATCTTCGCTGTCGCCGACTCGCCGAGCGGCAGCGGCGCGATGTCGATCTCGCCGAGCGCCTGCACGAGTCCGAAGCCGCTTTCCTGATCGACGCCCAGCGCGGTCCCCTGCACCACACGGCCGTCGCCGAGATGGACCCAGATCGTTTCGGCTTCAGTGATGAGATATCCGATGGTGAGGATGAGACCGTCACCGATCAGCACGCCATTGCCGGCGCGCTCGGTGCCGAGCGTTTCTGCCGTGAAAGCATCTTCAGGAACAATGCAATGCAGCCCGACCACCGCGTCCAGCGCCTGTTCGAGGTCGAAGCCGTAATCCTCAGCACGCGGCTGCACGTCCGGGGGGACTTTCCACTCGGTCAGTGAAGGCATGCAAATTCTCCTTTGCCCGGAATGGCCAGTCCCCGCCATATAAGAACCGATCGCCGACGTGGAAGTCCAGCCTGTGAACTTGGCGGCCCTGCGGCGTTTGGCTACGCACCGGAACGTTGTGCGAGCCACGCCAGCAGCACTGCGTTGATCTCGCGCGGATAGCAGTGGCTGAGATCGTCGATCTCGCGATAGGTGACATCAGCGCCGGCGATCGTGAGCGCCTGCTGTGCCTCGCGTGCGGTCTGCACCGGGAACATCCAGTCGAGACGGCCATGGACCAGATGGATGGGCAGACCGCGCAGGCGATCTGCATCAGCAAACTGCGCCATCAGCGGATGGAAGGTCGAGGCCACCGGCGCCAGATGGGTGAAGGGCGACTCGGCGCGGAGGCCGCTGACATAGCAGAAGGTGCCGCCATCGCTCATGCCGGTCAGCAGGAGCTGCGCGGGATCAATATGCCAGCGCGACTGCACCAGTTCGAGAATGCGCGAAAGATTTGGCGTATCGGCATCATCGCCCATCAGCGCCCAGGTGCTGCCGATCGCCGTCGGCGCGACGAGAATCGCGCCAGAGCTGCGGGCATCGGCGAGCCAGCTCCACAGGAAAGCCCGGCCGTTGCCGCTGCCGCCATGCAGCGCCATCACCAGCGGCCATGCCCGATCCGGCGTGTAGGTTTCTGGCACATACATCGAGAAACCGCCGCGACGACCGGGCTCGCCATCATGAATGACGCCGGTGTTCTCTGCCGAAGGCGAGGCCAGCCGTTCAAGCAGTGCCGTGTTCTCGCGCATGTCAGGCGAAAGGAAGAACGTACTCACAGGCGGCAGCCGCGCCACCGTGGCGTAGAGCGCCTCCTGCGCGCGCGTCGCATGGCGCAATGCGCGAGCCACCATCGGCAAATCGCCACCGGGCTGCTGGGCGGCGCGCAGGCCGGTAAAGGCGGTCAGCGCTGCGTCGCTCGCCGCATCGAGATGCGCCCGCAGATCACTAAAATCATCCGGCCATGCGTTGAGTTCTGCGCGCACCGCCTTGAGCGCCTGATCGGGCTCGCCCACCGCTTCCATGACGGCACCGAACGTCGGCGGATGCAGATTGCGCGCAACGAATTGCAGCGCCTCGAGCGACTGCAGCAGCGGCGGCAACAGCACCACGATATCGTCGACGACAATGTCGCTCATCGGAAACTCCCGGCAAATCACTTGGCCCTATCAACCCAGGACCGAGCGAGAGGCCAAAGACCATACCGATACGACGGCAAAGCGGCCATCTCCGCGCCCCCGCGATATCTGCCAACCACAGCTATCGATCATCCAAATCACCGACATCCGGCGAAATCGCTGCGACGCAGCATTGAAATACCGTAGACTTTCAAGTTTTGTATACATATACAGAAATTTATGAGCATCAGCCCGATCGCCGCCAGGCCCTATCTGAGAGACGAAGTCTATACGGCCCTGAAAGTTCGGCTGGGGGTGCGCGCGGCCGGCCTCACGGCCCCCTTGCGACTTCGAGAGGAAGAGCTTGCGGCCGAGCTCGGGGTCAGCCGGACTCCCGTACGCGAGGCCATGCGCAGGCTCGAACAGGAAGGGCTGATCACGTTTCGCCCGCGCCGCGGCGCGCGGCTGATGCCGACATCGCTGCCGGAATATCTCGAATGGCTGTCGATCCGGGAAATGCTGGAAGGTCTGGCAGCGCGCGAGGTAGCCCTCCACGGTGCGGCTGATGTCGCGTCCCGCCTGCGGGCCGTGTTCGCCGATTTCGATGAAGCCGGCGCGCTGGCACGCCCCGCCGAATATGCCGCTGCGAACACTGCCTTTCATGCACTGATGATCGAAGAGAGCGGCAACGCCCTGCTCGGCAAGACATGGGACTCATTCGGCCATCTGAAAATGGCGGGACTGCGCTTCATCGAGCGTCTCAACCGCGGCTCGCAGTCGTTTCACGAGCATCACGACATCATCGACGCAATCGCACAGCGCGATCCCGACCGCGCGGAAATGCTCGCGCGACGGCATGTCCGTTTGCTGCGCGACCAGGCAGCAGCGTCGTTGAAAGAATTTGACCTCCACGAACAGGATGAGACCCCGACATGATCTTCCTCACTTTCGCAGCCGCAGACGGACCGCATCTCGGCCTCCTGATCGATGACAAGGTTCTCGATCTGACGAAGGCGTGGCCGGGTGCAGGCCAGGTCTCCGCGCCGCGTCATGTCGGCGATCTCGCCGAAGCCGGCGAAGCGGGGCTCGCCATCGTGCGTGATCTCGCATCCACCGCGAAGGCCGCGAACCTTGTTGCGCTGGCATCGCTGACTCTGATGGCACCGATCCCGCGGCCAAAAAAGAACGTTTTCTGCGTCGGCCGCAATTACAAGGACCATATCGACGAAGGCATGCGCGCGCAGGGCAAGGCGCCCGCCCCGCTGCCAAGCGTGCCGGAATTCTTCACCAAACCGCCGACCGCCGTGATCGCTTCAGGTGAAACGATTCCGCAGCATGCCAATGTCACCGAACAGCTCGATTACGAAGTCGAGCTCGCCGTCATCGTCGGCAAGCCGGGCAGCAACATTTCCGCACAGAACGCCTTCGATCATGTGTTCGGCTATTCGATCATCAACGATATCACCGGTCGCGACATGCAGCGCCGCTACGGCCAGTGGTTCAAGGGCAAGGGCCTCGATCGCTCCTGCCCATTCGGGCCGGTTGTGGTCCATGCGTCCGCGCTGCCGAATGTTGGCGACCTTCGGATCTTCAGCACGGTCAATGGCGAGGTACGCCAGGACAGCCGCACCAGCCGCATGATCTTCGATATCCCGGCCATCATCGAACATCTGACGCGCGGCCTCACGCTGGAGTCCGGAGACGTGATCGCCACCGGGACCCCGTCCGGGGTCGGTTATGCGATGACGCCGCCGCGCTTCCTGCTCAGGGGAGATCGCGTCACGGCCGAGATCGAAGGCATCGGCATCCTGTCCAACAACATCGTGGCCTGACACGGCACCGCACTCGCCAAAAACAAGGACAACAACATGAGTGACTCCCGGGCATTCCGCGTGCAGCGTGCAACGTCGGACTTTCGCTGGCCGAATGGCGCACGCATCGGCGTCGTCTTCAACCTGGCCTACGAAGCCTGGTCGCCCGGCAAGGCTCCGGGCATCGGGCCGATGGGCAACGTGTTGCAGCCCGGCTTTTTCGATACCAACGCGCACTCCTGGGCGAGCTATGGCGCCGTGCGCGGCATCCAGCGCCTCACGCGGATCGCCGCCGCAAACGATGTGAAGACCAGCATCATGGTCAACGGCGTGCTGGCCGAAACCCACCCGACCGTGTTGAAGGAGCTGCATGCCGCTGGCCACGAGATCGTGGCGCATTCCTATGGCATGGATGTCATCCCGGTCTATTTCGACGAGGCCGGTGAGCGCGCCAATATCCGCCGCACCGGTGACCTCATCGCCGCCGTCACCGGCGAACGTCCGAAAGGATGGATCAGCCCACGCGGCACCGGAAGCCTGATTTCGCCAAAGCTGCTCGCTGAGGAAGGCTATGTCTGGTTCGGCGACTGCAATGACGACGACCTGCCCTCGATCATTGCTCAGAAAGATGCGCCGGAGCAGCGCATCGTCGGCATCCCGCTAACGATGGACGTGAACGATCTGCCGCACAGCATCCGCTACGGCAATGCGCCGGCAACACTGATCGACCAGTTCCGCGCCATCCTCGACAATGCTAGCCAGGCCGACGCGGCGCCGTTCATGCTCGACGTCACCGCGCACACTCATGTGTTCGGTCGGCCGGCAGGCGCGTGGGTTTACGACGCCATGATCAAGCTGGCGCGCAAGCGCGACGATGTCTGGATTGGCACGCGTATGGAGATTGCCGAATACGCGCTGGCGCAGGGCCGGTGGTTCAAGGACGAGGTGTTCTGATCCACGCCCATTTGAGGAGGCGCAAAAGCCTCCCGAAAAGATATCGAGGAGGAATATCGTGACGCACTTCTTCAAGCGCGCATCCTGCGCGGTCGTCATCACCGCAGCGCTGCTGACGGCGATCGATCCCGCCGTCGCCCAGCAGCCCTACCCATCGCAGCCGGTGCGCCTGCTCGTCGCTTTCGCCCCGGGCGGTCCCGCGGATATCATCGCGCGCATTGTCGGACAGAAACTGAACGATCTGTGGCGCGAACCCGTCGTGATCGAGAATCGCGGTGGTGCCGGCGGCAATATCGCGGCTGCCGCGGCTGCAAGAGCCGAACCCAATGGCTATACCGTGCTGGTGACCACAAGCGCATTCGCCGTCAATCCGAGCCTGTCGGCAAAGGCCGGCTATTCGCCGGATGAATTCAAGACCGTGGTGGTCGCGGCGACCACGCCCAATCTGATCGTCGGCGCGCCGAATCTCGCAGCATCGACCCTGCGTGAGGTGATTGCCTCTGCCGCCAAGGAAAACTTCACCTATGGCACCGCCGGTGTCGGCACTACGCCGCATCTGTCGGCCGAAAAAATATTCAAGCTCAACGCCAAGGCCAACATCATACATGCGCCGTTCACGGGAGCAGGTCCCGCGCTCAACGCGGTGATGGGCGGACACACGCCTCTGGCCAGTGTCGCCTTACCCGCCGCGATGGAGCTGGTGAAGGGCAAACAGGTCAAGGCGCTGGCCGTGACGAGCCGCGAGCGTATGCCATCGCTTCCGGATGTCCCGACCGCGCGCGAGCTCGGACTGAGCGACGACGAGGACGCAACCTGGGTGGCATTCCTGGTGCCGGCGAAGACGCCGCAGGCAGTCATCGACAAGCTCAACGCTGACGTGAACAAGACGCTTGCAGATGCAAGTGTTCGCGAACAATTCGACCGCATCGGCTTCGCGGCCGTTGGTAGTTCGGTGACCGACTCCCAAAACTATGTGCGCGGAGAGATCACCAAATGGGGCGATATCATCCGCAAGCTCGAGCTGAAGCAGGATTAGCGATTCTGGTGTAGCCCGGCTCCATACCAGAACCCCCGCTTGCTCTTCCGACGCTGTGAGGCCATCTTACCAATGATCTAGGACCCATTCGGTGAGGTCCAAGATCAGATCGTGCTATCGCGACTCCCGCGAGGTCTTGATCCATGACCTGCTCCCGTTGCGGTTTCGAGGTTCAGAGCGGCTTTGCTTTCTGCCCGAAGTGCGGTGCAAAGCAGCCGAACTCGTGCCCCGGTTGCGGCTATGTATGCGCACCCGATTTTACGTATTGCCCGAAATGTGGCGCCCACGTCGATGACGACTCTAATGCCGGCGACCGACGGGAGGCGTCATCACCGACGATTCCGGTAGGGCCCGATCGACCAGCGCTCAAGCCGAGCCCGGCAGTCGAGATCGAGCGAGCATCGCGGCGGACACCCCACAAGGTCGATACCGAAGCGAACCGCCGCACCGTTACCGTGCTGTTTGCGGATCTCAGTGGCTTTACCACGATGAGCGAGCGGCTCGACCCGGAAGTCATGCAGACTCTTCAGAACGAATTGTTTGAGGAACTAACGGCAGCGGTGCAAAATTTTGGCGGCTTCGTGGACAAATTCATCGGCGATGCGCTGCTCGCACTGTTTGGTGCGCCGGCCACGCACGAAGACGACCCTGAGCGGGCGCTCCGCGCGGCCCTCGACATGATCCAGCGAACGGCGCACCTGGGAGAACGTTTGAAGGCATACGCAGGTGCGCCGCTCATGCTCCATATCGGCATCAACACCGGGCACGTGGTTGCGGGGGGACTTGGTGCGGGCGCTGCCAAATCCTATTCAGTGACCGGTGACACGGTGAATACCGCTCAGCGATTGCAATCGATGGCAGCCCCGGGCGAAGTGCTGGTGGGGCCACTCACCTACCGCCTCACGCGGCATGCATTCTCGTATGAATCACTTGGCGACGTTGCGCTTCGCGGCAAGGTTGGCAGCGTCCTGGTACATCGTCTCAAGGGGCCTCTCGACACACCGCGTGCGGCGCGCGGACTCGAAATACTGGGCCTTAGCGCGCCGCTGATCGGACGCGACGAAGAGATCGCCCGTATGATGGGGTGCCTTAATCTGGCGTGTGGCGGAGCTGCTCAACTGGTGCGGCTGGTCGGCGAAGCCGGCATCGGAAAAACGCGCCTGATGAATGAGTTCGTTACCCGCGCTCGCGATGATGACCGCTTCGCGAGCGTGGCGATTCGACGGGCCGTTTGCTCGCCCCTGGGTGAACAATCCTACGGTACCCTCGCCGCGGTGCTGCGCAGTGCTTACGGCATCGCGCACAAGGCTTCGGCGGCAGAGACGCAGACCAAGCTGGCCGAAGCGCTGTCGGAGCTTGGCCTGGCGACCGAAGAAATCGAGCGGCTGATACCCCTCTACTTCTATGTTCTTGGTCTCGGCGACCCCGATGCCGCTTTGCAGCATGTTGAGCCGGAACAGCTCCGGCGACAGATTTTTTTCGCGATCCGCACAGTCTTCGAACGGCGTCTGGCCCTATCGCCCCTCCTGATTATTGTCGAGGACCTGCACTGGGCCGATGCCGTGTCGCTTGAGGTACTGCGGTTCGTGATGGATCGGCTGGAGCGCAGGCGGCTGATGCTATTGTTCACACACCGACCGGCGCTTGAAATGGATCCGCTCGAGTCAAGTCGAATTAGCCATACAACACTCCGGCTGGCACCCCTTTGCGTCGCTGACGGAAAAAAGCTGCTCGCGGCATTCTTCGGTGACGGTTGGAGTGGGTCTTCCGGAAATCTATTCAATCGAATTCTTGAACGGGCGAGCGGTAATCCGCTGTTCGTTGAAGAAATCATACGCGGTCTTATCGAAGCTGGCGTCTTGGCGCGTGACGGCCCGCATTGGCAGATCAAGTCCGATGAAGCGGCCGCTGACATCCCGGCGAGCATTCAGGCCTTGTTACTCGCGCGAGTGGACCGACTGCCACACGACGTGCGTCGGTTGGCTCAAGAGGCAGCGGTTATCGGCCCGCGCTTTGATGTTGCTCTTCTCGGTGCCACGGCGACCGCCCCGGTGAAAGTAGAGGCAGGGCTTGAACTGTTGTGCGACGCCGAGATCATCGAGGAGATCGCAGGTGCGAACTCGATTTCGCTGCAATCCTATCGTTTCACGCAAACCCTGCTTCAGGATGTGATCTACCAAAATCTCCTTCTGCAACGGCGTATTGAGATGCATGGGCGGATCGGTACTGCTCTCGAGCAGTTGTGCGGGGATGATCCCGAGCAGCTCGAAGACCTTACCTTGCTGGGACATCATTTCAGCCTCAGTGCAAGCAAGCCGAAGGGCGCACATTACCTGAGCGCAGCAGGTGATCGAGCGCGCGCGATCTACGCCAACGATGACGCCATCCGCCTCTATCAGCAGGCACTCGCCGTCTTGTTGACCTCTGGCGATCAAGGACCGGAACGGCTTGTGCTGTACGAGCGAATTGCCGACCTTTGTGGAGCTGCTGGCCGACGAGACACGGCCGACGAACACTACGAGACGGTGTTGGAGATCCATCGCGCGGCCGGGGACCGCGCCGCCGCAGCGCGGATACTGCGCAAACTTGGTCGATTGATGTGGGACGCTGGCAAACGAACCAGGGCGGAGGCGCATTACGCCGAGGCGGCTGCGTTGCTTGAAGGAACGGACGCGCCGATCGAGTGGGCGCATCTCGTGCAAGAGCGCGGCCACCTCGCGTTTCGGACGGGCGATCACGCCGCGGCTGCGAGATGGGCAGACGATGCGCTGGGTTACGCTCAATCCGTGCCGCCGGACGTAGATATACAAGCCGGGCTTGAGGCGGCTCGCGCTACTGCAGAAGCGCTCAATACCAAAGGAGTTGCACTCGCGCGGCTGGGCCGAAGCCGGGAGGCCGTGCGCGAGGTGGAACGTAGCGTCGCAGTCGCCGAAGCCGCTGGCCTCCTCAGCGCAGCCTGTCGCGGTTACACGAATCTTAGTGTGCTCTACACGATGGTCGATCCGGCACAAGCCATGGAGGTATGCCGGCGCGGCCTTGATGTCGCGCGCCGTATCGGCGATCTCGGCTTTCAGGCGCGCCTTCTTGCCAATCTCGCTGTCGCTTGTTGCACTTTTACGGACAGATGTGCCGACGAAGGCGTGCCTGCTGCCGAAAAGGCGATCGAACTCGACCGTGCGCTCGATCAGCGCGAGCATCTCGCTGTGCCATTGATTGTGCTCGGACAAATTCATCAATGCCATGGCCAGCCGGAACTTGCGGCCCGCTGCTACAATGAAGCAATCGAGGTGGCGCGCGAAACGGGCGAGCCACAGCAGCTCTTTCCATGTTATGATGGTCTAGCAACGCTGAACCTCGATCGAGGCGACATGCCTGAGGCCGAGCGGTATTTTGCTTTGGCGCACGATGTTTGCGCCCATCACGGGCTTGATCCTGAAGCTCTGATCGTATTGCCGTTTCTTGATTAGTAAACTGAAGGAGGTTGACCATGTCCGAACATCATGTCGATGGGCTACTCCACCCGGGCGACCGCGCACCGAACATTGTGCTGGATGCGATTACACGCGACGGCAAGATTGCGCTTGATGACTTTCGCGGCCACAGCCCAGTATTGGTCGGCTTATTTCGAGGCCTGCATTGCCCGTTCTGTCGGCGCCATCTCGCGACCCAGGCGCAACTTGACCCAGCCCTGCGCGAGAAAGGCGTCGAGAGTCTGGTGGTGGTCAACACGCCAATCGAGCGTGCGCGGCTCTATTTCCGTTATCATCCGTTGCCCAATCTGCTCGCCGCGTCCGACCCCGAGCGCGTTTCGCACCGCGCGTTTGGCTTGCCCAATCTCGAATTCACGGAGAACGAAAGCGAGTGGCCGCACAAGATGGGAATGGACGCTGTCATGACCATGCGGATAGACATGCCGGGCGAGCTGCCCGAGCCGATGAATCCGATGGCCGCGGCTGATCTCCTCAACAATAAGGACGGCTACGAAATGACCGAAGCCGACGAGCACATGAAGGCAACTGGCCATGGCCAACTCTTTGGCCAATTCCTGCTTGATCGGGAGGGTATCGTGCGCTGGAGCTTTACCGAAGTTCCCGAGGAGGGCCGTCGCATGTTTGGGGCTCCGACCCCACGAGAGCTGATGTCGGCCGCCTCCCAGGTTGCAGGCTAAGTATCATAGCGCGTTTCGGCGTGCACTTCTGCCACGGGCGGCGCTAGGACTGTCGCGAGAAGCGTGCTCTGTCCGGCCAAAGCACGAGACCTGACTGTGCTTCGCAAGCTTGGATATTCGGTTGGGGTCATTCGCGTCCTTACGAGGGCGCAATGTACATGTCCGCTAAACCCTAACGAGTCGACATTCGCGCGATCAACGACTAGGTCAGCGAAGCGCCATGAGCCGACCGGTCAAAGAATGAAGGCGTGGATCTCGCTGGCGCCCGCAATTCCGGCTCGGACGGAGAAACGCATGGGGCACGGCACTCCTAAGGAACAACCGCCAGCCACCACATCGATCATAGTCCCCCTCTAGGCCAGAATCCGCCCGCTCGACATGCCGTTGAGGAATGAGTCCCACGACAGTAGCGCCCGACGACGCCTACGGATCGAGTTCCGTATCCCAGTAGAGATAGTCGAGCCAGCTGCCGTGCAGATAGTTCGGCGGAAACAGCCGGCCGTTGCGATGGAGCTGGTGCACCGTCGGCGCGAAGGCCGTCTGGCGCGGGAACATGCGCGCCTGCTGCGTGGTCATGTTGCCCTTGCGCAGATTGCAGGGCGAACAGGCCGCAACAACGTTCTCCCAAGTGGTCTGGCCGCCCTTGGAGCGTGGGATGATATGATCGAAGGTCAGATCGTCATGCGAGCCGCAATACTGACAGGAGAAGCGGTCGCGCAAGAAGACGTTGAACCGGGTGAAAGCAGGATGCGTCGTCGGCTTCACGAACGACTTCAGCGACACCACGCTGGGCAGCTGAAATTCGAACGAAGGGCTCCGCACCGCGTGATCGTAGTGCTCTACGATATTCACACGGTCGAGAAACACTGCCTTGATCGCGTCTTGCCACGACCACAGGGACAGTGGGTAGTAACTCAGCGGCCGGAAGTCCGCATTGAGGACCAGAACCGGCCAACCGCCTTGCGAGACATGTGCGTTCAAGTAACGCTCCTGACCCCCACATATGGCTGCGAAGCAACCTGTCTCCACATACTACAGGCAGCGTGACAGGGTTGTGAAGGGCATAGGGCAGACCTTATCCCCTCACAAAAGCGCCGTGTTGGGACGCTTTTCTGGGAACTGCGGGTGGTCTGTCGCAGCGCCTGCCGCTAAACCCCGTGGCGCGCGCCCGGTTCGCGGCCGCGAATACCGGACGCTGCCCGATGGTCCCTTCCTCCCGCTATCTCGAAGCCCCGCAACGGCTGCGCGCCTTTGTCCGCGCGCATGAAACCAGCCTTGCGGTTCTGGCGGCGCTGATCGGCGTGATCGGGGGTCTCGTGGTGGCCGCCATGAGCGCTGCGGTCAGTGTCCTTCACGCCGTGTTGTTCAATCTGGAATGGGGCCAGCGGCTCTCCAGCCAGTTCTGGATCGATCCGGTGCGCGCGATTCTGGTTCCCAGCTTGGGCGGGCTGCTGCTTGGCATCGCGTTCCTGCTTTTGTTGCGCTGGCGACCGGCCCGCGAGGTCGACCCCATCGAGGCCAATGCGCTCCATGGGGGGCGGATGTCGTTCCGCGGCAGCGTCATCGTCGCGCTGCAAACCGTGTGGTCCAGCGGCGTCGGCGCCTCGGTGGGTCTCGAGGCCGGCTACACCCAGCTCGCCAGCGGCCTCGGCGCCTCCATCGGGCGCGCCTTCCATCTGCGGCGTGGCGATCAGCGCGTCATGGTCGGCTGCGGTGCGGCGGCCGCGATCGCCGGCGCATTCGGTGCGCCGCTGGCGGGCGCGTTCTATGCCTTCGAACTGGTGATCGGCAGCTACACATCGGCGAGCCTGATGCCGGTCGGCATCGCCGCGGTGATCGGCTATTTCGTCGCCCATGCCTTCGATCCGCTGTCACTCGGCATCGTTGCCGGACGGTTTGGCGACGTGCTCGGTCATGATCTCGTCGTGGCTGCCCTGCTCGGCGTCTTCGCCGCGACCTTCGGCATCGGCATCATGCGTGTCGTCGCCTGGACCGAAGCGCTGCTCACCAAAATCAATTTGTGGCCGCCGCTGCGTCCGGCGCTGGGCGGGCTGCTGGTCGGCTTGATGGCGCTGCTGACGCCGCAAATCATGGCATCCGGACACGGCGCGCTGCATTTCGGCGGCATGACAGCCTATCCGGTCGCATTGGTGGCCTTCGTGATGGCGCTGAAGACCCTTGCCTCGATCGTCTCGCTCGGCACGGGTTTTCGTGGCGGCCTGTTTTTTGCCACGCTGTTTCTCGGCGCCCTCGGCGGCCATCTGTTCGCGGTCGGTTTCAATGCGATCGGCGCCGGCTTCACCATCGATCCCGCCGTCTACACCATCATCGGCATGAGCGCGCTGTCCGCCTCGGTGATCGGCGGCCCGCTCACCATGTCGTTCATCGCGCTCGAATCCACCGGCAATCTTTGGCTCACCACCGCGGTGCTGGTGGCCGTCATCATCTCCACCCAGCTGACGCGCGAACTGTTCGGCTACTCCTTCGCCACATGGCGCCTGCATCTGCGCGGCGAGACCATCCGCAGCGCCGCCGACGTCGGCTGGATCCGCGATCTCACCGTCAAGCGCCTGCTCCGCCCGGACGTGCCGACTGTCGACTCCACCATGCCGCTCGACGAATTCCGCGAGAAGTTTCCGCTCGGCTCGAAGACCCAGGTTGTCGCCGTCGATCCCGAAGGCCGCTATGTCGGCCTCGCCACCGTCGCTGAAGCGCATTCACCTGATGTGACGGCATTCCGCCTCGACAGCCTGCTGCATTGTCGCGATGTCGTCCTGCATCCCGACATGAACATCCGCGACGCCATGGTGGTATTCGAGGGCGCCGAAGCGGAATCGCTGGCCGTCGTCGAGCCAGCAAGCCACCGCGTGCTCGGCACGCTATCGGAAGCCCACGCGACGCGGCGCTATGCCGAAGAGTCCGAGCAGCGTCGCCGCGAAGCGATCGGCGAGATGTGACGGTCTGTCGTCAGCCGTCCGCGAGCGACAGCATATGCCCCTGATGCGGCGGCACCCGGCCGGCCAGTGTATCGCGATAGATGTGCTCGACGGCGACAGGGCCACGGTTCTCGGCAATCTCGAGCGACTGTTCCAGCAGCGGCAGGAATCCTGACCACGCCGCATTGAAGCGTGTATCGATGCCGCCCGGTCCCCATTCCTTGGCGCGCTTGCGGATCTGGTCCGGCGCGAAGAACCATGAGGGTTTGGCGCCGGGAAGCTCCTCATCCACCGCTGCATCCTGATGGGTGAGCCCGACGCGGCCGCTATAGACGAGCTTGTCGTTGAAGTGCCGATGCAGCCGGCCGCGCAGATCGGCATTCCCGGCCATATCGACGAAGGCCACCGGTTGACCGACAGGCAGCTTATCGATGTGGTCGTAGAGCACGACGTCGTCGTAGCAGCCGAGCGACCGCACGAAATCGGCATTCCCCGCCGAGGTCAGGCCGATCACGCGGAGCGGTTTGCGCTTGCTGTGCAGCAGATGCGCGAGACCGAAAGCGGTCTTGCTGGACGCACTGGAGAGAATGACAGTGCGGGCACCGAAGAATTCCTGCTCGGCGAGAAAATCGTCCACCAGGAACGAGAGCATGAAGAGCGGCCGCAGCAACGCCTGATAGTCGCCGTTGCGCCCGGCAAAGGCCGGATCCCCGGTCACCCGCGCATAGGCATTGTAGACCGGCGCCACGCTTTGCCGATGCGCCGCGCCATCGCGCAGGCCGCGCTTGCTGACATCCGCGGCCTCGATCACCAGATGCGAGGCCATCGGGAAATAGCCGAACAGCCGCTCGCCTTCGGCGATCTGCGGATGCATCGAGGCAATCACTCTGCCAAACCCCCAGACCGGAATGTTGCCGAAGCCGTCAGGCGCCTTGAACAGCTGCCAGTATTTCATCTGGTCACCCAGCATCGCATAAGTGATGTTGTTTGCGGTGAAGGCGAAGCGCTCGACTTCGACCAGAAGGCAATCATCGGATAGTTCGTCCAGTCGCGGCAGCGACATCTGCACCAACGCGGTGCCTTGAAAATCATTCTTCGCGATATTGAATTGCGTGCATGTGCTCATGTTCGAACTCCGCAGCGTTGTTCTGCTGCGATCATTCCCGCGACCAATGTCTGTTTTGCGACAGCGGAGTTGTTTAAAACAACGTCCGTTTCAAACGCCGTTTAAGACAGACCGTCTTACGTCGCAGCCCTGTTAAGTCGTCACCTTGCCGATCACGCCTTCGCGCTTCTTGATGGCGTGATAGTAGGCCCACCACAGATGCGCCGCGGCGCCGCGCAGCGGGCGCCATGATTCTGCCAGCGGCGCCATCTGCTTCACGGTCGGGCGCTCCTTGAGACCGAGCCCGACCTTGATCGATTCCTGAATGGCGACATCGCCCGCGGGCCAGGCGTCGCCGTGACCGAGACAGAACAGCAGATAGACGTCGGCAGTCCATGGTCCGATGCCGTGCAATGCGACCAGCGTGTTATGCGCAGCATCGGCGTCTTCCTCGGCAAGCACGTCGAGATTCAGCCGCTCCTCGACGAGTTCGCGCGCCAGCGCTTTCAGCGTCTTGATCTTCGCCGCCGACAGGCCAAGCCGGCCCAGGCGATCGGTGCGCGCCTTGCGGATGGCATGATGATCGAACGGCGAGAAGGCGCCGGAGACGCGGCCCCAGATCGCAGAGGCTGAGGCCACCGAGACCTGCTGCCCGCAGATAATCTGCGCAAGCCCCTCGAAGCCCGGCGCGCGTTGCCGCAGCGCCGGCATCCCGGCCATGGCCAGGATTGGCTTCAGGCGCGGGTCCAGTTTCACCAGCTTCATCACGGCGTCGTCGAGCACGGACTGATCTGTGAGATGAACGGTCATGATTCCCAAGGATCACCACGCCGCGACCGCAAGATCAATGCCGCCAATGAATGCGCTGCGGCAATAGCGCACCACCCGGCCGGGAACCAAAGCTCTGGAAGACACGTTATCCACACTCAACGGAGGCTTATCGACATGCGGACGTTTTTTGGAATGATCCTGGGTGCGCTGATCCTGGGCGTCGGTGTTTACATCTACGATTCGATGTCGACCTCGTCTGTGGCCAACGGCCAGACCGCGCAGGAGCGCCGGACCATCGTCAATTGGGACGTCGCCGCCAATGAATGGGAAGCGCTGAAAACGCGCACCAAACAGGATTGGGCCAAGCTGACCTCGCAAGTGAAGTCGTAAGACGCCAACGACAAACCGGCTGAAGCCAGCCAAAAACGCCCTCGCTGATGAGCGAGGGCGTTTTTCTGTCGTGAACGTGCCGGCTTTTACTTCTTCGCAGCCGCAGCTTTACGCGCATCGGCGATCGCGAGAACGAATTGTTCTTTCGTGATCGGCCCGGGAATGCGGAACTTGCCGACGATGAAGGATGGCGTACCGTTGAAGCCGAAGGCGGTCGCCTGCTCGTCGATCTGCTTCAGCTTCGCGACAATCGCATCCTGATTTTTCTGCAGATCGGCGACGGCGCGATCGACGTCGATGCCAGCCTTTGCGAGCCGGTCGCGGGCGATAGCCTCGGTCAGTTTGGTATCGAGGCTGATCAGGGCCTCCTGCGCCTCGAGGAACTTGTTCTGATACTTCGCCGCGAGCACGAGACGGGCGGCATGGACCGACACCGGCCCCAGGATCGGCCAATCCTTCGACACCAGTCGCACCTTGCCGTCTTCCTTCACCAAGGCGCGCAGGTCAGGCGCGATCTTGCGGCAATAAGGGCACTGATAGTCGAAATATTCGACGATGGTGACGTCGCCCTTCGGATTCCCGGCGGCCGGGATGTCCGGATCGCGAAGCACCGCGGCTTCGTTGAGGACGTCATCGCCCTTGGCTGCACCGGCAGCAGCCAGCATCTCGCCATGGGTGCCCAACAATATGGCGCCGCCAAGCAGTCCGAGCGCAGCGCGGCGCGTCGTGAGGCCATGTGAGTTTTGGCGGATTGTGGCGGTCATGATGTTCTCCGAAAGACGCATCAGGCGCCAGTGCTCAGGTCACGTAGATGTTGCGGGCCAACATATAGAGCGCCACCATAATAATGATAGACGCAAAAACGGTATTCAGCGCACCACGCCGCAGCGACAGATGCCGGGCGAAACTGGTTCCGACCAGGCCGCCAAGCAGACCACCGAGAATGAACACCAGCGCAAGCTTCCAGGAGATCAGTCCGGACCAGGCATAGCTCGACGCCGTGGTGAGGCCGAAAGCGGTGACCGCCACCAGCGACGACGAGATCGCACTCATGATCGACATGCCCGTGGCCGCCATCAGCGCCGGCACGATCAGAAAGCCACCACCAATCCCGAAGAAGCCGGACAGCCCGCCGGTGACAAGACCCAGCGCCAGCAGCGATGGCGTGTTCGACATGCTGATCTCGACGCGTTGCTCGCCGGCATGGGCGCGCGTCTTCAGCATCAGCACGGCGATCACCAGCATCAGGACCGCGAACAGCGCCAGCAGATTCTGCCCGTCCACCCGCTTGCCGAGGATCGAACCTCCGAGCGCACCGACGATTCCTGCAGCGGCAAATACCAGCGCGCAGGACCAGTGCACATTGCCGCCACGCGCATGATTGCCGAGATTGACCGCCGCATTGGCCGCGACCGCAATGGCGCTGGTGCCGATCGCGACATGCGGCTCAGGCACGCCGACGACATAGACCATCAGCGGCACGGCGAGGATCGAGCCGCCGCCACCAACCAGGCCGAGCGAGAAGCCGACCAGCGCGCCCGAAGCCAGGCCGAGCGCCCCTTGCATCACAGTCATCATCAGCGGTCGATTCTCACCTTTTCATTCGAGCATGATCTCCAGAAAAACCGGTGTCCACCTTTCCGGATCCTGTTCTGGGGACGCGCGACCATAATGGCCTTTTGGGCCCGGCTCCATGCAGTCAACATCACAAATCCGCCTGCCGGAAAAACGCTGTCGTGACCGTCAGCGCACCAGCAGGGTGACGGCCAGCGGCACCAGCAGGGAGGTCACCAGCGCATTGAGGCTCATGGCAATGCCGGCGAAGACGCCGGCCACCGCATCCACCTGAAAAGCCCTTGCAGTGCCGATGCCGTGCGAGGCAAGGCCCACGGCAAAGCCGCGGGCGCGATAGTCCGTGATGCCCATGCGGTTCATCATCGGCGTGACGATGATCGCGCCCATGATGCCGGTGAGTACCACCGCCACCGCGGTCAGCGATGCGTCGGCGCCAAGCGATTCGCTGATGCCCATGGCAACGCCAGCGGTGACCGATTTCGGCGCCAGCGACAGCACCACGTTTTGCGGCAGGCCGAAGGCCTTTGCCAGCAACACGACAGAGACGATCGCCGTGGCGCAGCCGACCACCAGCGCAGCCAGCATCGGCACGATCGCCGCCGCCACCACCTTGCGATTTTCGTAGAGCGGCACCGCCAGCGCCACCGTCGCCGGACCGAGCAGGAAGTGGACGAATTGCGCACCGCTGAAATAGGTCGTGTAGGACGTCCCGGTCAGCAGCAGGAACACGGCGATGATCCACATCGAGTTGAACACCGGATTGGCGAACGGATGCCGGCCGGTCGCCAGCGACAGCGCATCGGCAGTCGCATAGACCAGCAGCGTCACGGTCAGCCACAGCAGCGGCTGCTGCGAGAGATAGACCCAGAGCGAGAACGGATTGGCGCTCATGACGCGCTTCGCCCGCGGGTCGTCATCCGGCTGATGACGAGAAACGTCGCCACCGTTACCAGCAGCGTGATCACGACCGAGATCGCCAGAACGCCGACAATGGCCGTGCCATGCTCGGCCAGCAGATCGAGCTTCTGCACCACGCCGACACCGGCGGGAATGAACATCAGCGACAGATGCGCGAGCAGGCCCCTCGCGGCATTCTCCACGCCGCCGCCCTGCAGCGGCCCTTGCGCGAACAGCACGGCACGGTCACGCAGCAACAACAGAACGAGCAGCAGCAGCATGCCGAGCACCGGGCCAGGTACCGGCCACGCAAAAGCGCGCACGGCGATCTCGCCAGCGAGCTGGCACAGCAGGATCAGGGACAGACTGGCAATCATGGGGACTCCGCGGGTGACGATTCTTATCGCCCGCAGAGCCGGAAAAGTCGATCAGGACAAGCCTGGGGGTTCTGCGGTCACGACAGGAACAGCGCCGCCGGCACCTGAATGACTGCGAATCGACCCGGACCAGGCCTGCGAGGATCAGTCCGTTTTGCCCGGAACCGGTTTGCCAGGAATAAGTGTGGCCGACTCAAAGCCGAGGACAATTGGCAACTTCTCGCCCCGCACGACATCGCGCCCCGAGAGATTGAGAACGCCGCGACGACCCAACCCGTACTTCTCCAGATCGGGACCAGCTATCATTGGAAACGGCGGCAAGGTGATGTCCTTTCCTTTCACGCTCGCATCGTTCCTTGGCGAAGGAAGGACGACCTGAAAAAGGTCATTTCCAAAACCGAGAACAAGAAAGGAATAGGGGATTCCGCTAACGCCTGCCTTTCGCCGCAGAATCATAACCGAGAGCACGTCGTTGGGCATCGGGCCAGGGCGGAAGGTACGGATCACAGATGCGCCCTCGAAGAACTTTTTCGTGTGATCCTTCTCCCGGATCCATGCGAGCGCCTCGGAAAAATTCAAGATTTCTTCCTCGGGCATGAGCGACAGGCCGATCTTCACGAAAGCCTTCAGGACGGCCACAGGCGTATAGCTGTCGCGCGTGAGGCTGAACCGCAGCTGCCTCTTCTCCTCGTCGACCTCGAAGAATGGATCATCTTCATACTGACTCATCTTGAAGCCGGTCTCGCCGTATTCGATCCTCCATCCCGGCCCCGGACCGCCTTTCTTGATGGTCGGGACACCGTTCTTGCCACGTATTCGCGCGAAGGTCCTCATGGGCTTGGACCAGCCCCCGAGATCCGTCTCTATTCCCCCGCCGAACAACTGATTGCAGGGATCGCACTCGTAATTGGTGGAAATGCTCTTGTTGCCGAAAGCTTCCGGAATAGCGTGCGCTTCGAGCTTGAACGTCGTCTTGCTCTCGTCGAGGCCGCAAAATCGGCAGACGCGCTTCTCTTTCGGTCCGAGCACGAATTTCTCGCCGGTCGGCTGCACGATCCAGGCGCAGAGACCATCATAGTTCTGATCATAGAACGCCGCGGCGTCCGCGGCGTTCTTTTTGTACTCTTCGATCATTTGAGCTTTCGACAATTGCATCAACCCAGGGTCTTGCTAGTGCAGATGCGGCACGAGCCACGCGATACAGCTCATTGCAGCCGAAAGCTCAAAGAAATCGCTGGCACGCGTCATTCCTTGTGACGCGGATCGCGCTGCTTTTGTTGCGCCGGCATATGACAGACCTGATCAGGCGGCGCCCTTCAGCTTCTTGGTGCACTCGCTGTAGTAGCCGCCGCCCTTTTCGATCCACTTCATGCCGCCATTGGCATTGCTGGCCTTGTTGGCATTGTATTGATCGACGCAGGTGTGCATTCGCGCCTTGCCTGCCGTTTCCTTGGCGTATTTCGGATCGACCGCCGACGGGAAGGTAGCAGGGCCTGCCGGAGCCGCAGCCGTCGTGGCTGCCGGCTTGGGGGCTGCAGCAGCTTTCGGCGTAGCCGCAGGTTTGGTTTCGGCAGCCTTCGGCGCCGCGGTTGCTGCGGGCGTGGCAGCGGGCGTCGTCGCAGCGGCATCGGTCCCGCATTCAGCTTTGCGGAAGTCGTTCCATTTCTGGCCGTTCAGCGTGCCGGCGGTCTTGGCCGCCTGATATTTTGCACTGCATTCAGTCGCGGTGAGTGCCTGGGCCGGACTGAAGGCAAGCAGAGCAAAACTGGACACTGCAATCGCACAGGCGAATTTGACAGGCATCGTCATGGCGTTCTCTCCCTTTGCTACACTAAGTAAAAATAGACGGCGGCATCCTATAGCTACCACTGAATGTGGCAACGAGATCGCAGCTCCCTGCGAAAAATTATCGTGATCGCACCGTCAGATATATTTCAACTCATTCACCTGCCGTTCAGCCCGGCGCGCCCACCCTGTCCTCCCTGTTCAATTCGAGGTGCTGCCATGATCCGATTCGCTTCCAGCCTTGCCACTGCCGCCGTTGCCTCAGTCCTGCTGATGGGGGCGGCATCCGCTCAGACCGCCGCTCAGGCACCTGCGCCGGCGGCCACCAAGACTGCGCCTGCCAAGGCGGCCCCCGCCGACAAGATGGCGCCTGCGGACAAGACAGCCGAGAAGCCCCGCACGGCGGCGTCGCTCGAATGTTCGAAGCAGGCCGACGCCAAGGGCTTGCATGGCACCGAGCGCCGTAAATTCCGTTCGGAGTGCAAGAAGACCGCAAAACCGAACTAAACTCTCGTCATCGGCCTGTCCCTCGCCCGAAAGCGAGGGACAGGTAGACCACACCGCATTTGTCGGCTCGACCGGACTTTGCCATAAAGCGGGCTCCTTCAGCTTCCCGCGCAAATGGCCATCGCTCTTCCCAGCTCCCTGCAGATCCGCACCACCCTTGAGACGCTCGTCATCGGCACGATCGGCGGCGCGCTATTCTATTGGGCGGAATTGCCGGGCGGACTGATCTCCGGCGCGATGATCGCGGTCGCCATCTACGGCATCCTCGGCCGCCCGGTCGGCCTGCCGCAGCCGATGGCTCATGTCATCCTGATGACACTGGGCCTGTCGCTTGGCTCGATGGTGTCGCCGGAGATGGTGCACAATCTCAGCGCCTATCCGGTGACCATCGCGCTGCTGGCGCTGGCCACGTTCTGCGCCACCTTCGGCAGCAGCATCTATCTGCAACGTGTCCATGGCTGGGACCGCACCTCCGCGCTGCTGGCCGGCAGCCCCGGCGCGCTCTCGCAAATCATCATGCTGGCCACCGAGCGCAATGCCGACGTGCCGGGCATCGCGGTCGTGCAGATTTTCCGCGTCATCATCCTCACCGGCATGGTGCCACTGCTGCTCGCTGCCACCGGCCTGATGGGCCATGGCCCGCTGCCATCGCGCGGACCGGAAGCCTCACCGCTGGCGCTTGCCGAACTCGCCGCAGCAGCCGTTGCCGTCTCGCTGTTCATGCGCTGGATCAAGTTTCCGGCGAGCTGGATGTTCGGCGCGATGATGGCTTCGTCAGTGCTGCACGGCACCGGCTGGGTCCACGGCACGCTGCCGCAATGGGCCTATATCACCGCGCTGGTCGGCATCGGCAGCCTGATCGGCTCGCGCTTCGGCAAGATCTCGCCGCGCACCATTCTCAGCCATGTCTGGGCCGCGCTCGGTTCATTCGCAGTGGCCATCGCGATCTCGTCGGTGTTCGTCACGATCATCGCGCTGACTACGACCGTGAAGCTGAGCGATGTCGTCGTCGCCTTCGCGCCCGGCGCCATGGACGCCATGCTCGCACTGGCGCTGACGCTGCATATCGATCCGGTGTTCGTTGGCGCGCATCATCTGTCGCGCTTCATCTATGTCTCGATCGTCACGCCCGGCATCGTGCATCTGTTCGGCAAGGCGCAGGACGACATCGACGACTGATCTTCAGTCCTCGCAGACACCGATTGAAATAATAGAATTGATCTAACGATGTGAGCTTCTTGCAGCGTTGCAGATACCCGCGTCACAAGGTCTAGACGTATTCTACCGCGCACCGTAGTGCGCCACAGGACCAATCAAGTTAGACGCCCGATCAAGCTGGTGTGACCAGCATCATCGGGGCGTTGAAATGAAATTGAGAACGACAAGATCGACGAAGCAGACTGCACTGCTTTGCACCGTCAGTGTGATGGCATTGGCGATGGACCTTCCGCGCGACGCATTCGCACAGGCCAGCCTGCCACCGGTCACGGTGGATGCTCCGCAGCCCCAGCAGCGCGCGCGCAACACGACGGCAACGAGATCACAGACATCGACACGCGCAACACAACGCACGCGCGCGACGACGCCGCAGATTGCACCCGCGTCATCGGTCAACAAGCGCATCTATAGCGCCGACAACAACAGCTATGTCGCAGGTCATGCCAGCTCGGCATCGAAGACGAATACGCCGCTGATCGACACGCCACGTTCGGTGAGCGTCATCGACCGCAAGGAACTCGATGATCGTGGCGTCACCAGCATTCCCGAAGCAGTGCGTTACACAGCCGGCGTCACCACCGGCGGCTTCGGCTACGATCCGCGTTTCGATCAGATCTATGTCCGCGGCTTCTCGACGACGACGCTCGGTGACTTCCGCGACGGATTGAAGCAGTTTCCCTCCGGCTTCACCACATTCCGGACCGAACCCTATCAGCTCAACAGCGTCGAGGTGATCAAGGGCCCGGCCGCCGTGCTCTATGGGCAGTCTGTCCCCGGCGGTCTCGTCGATCGCCGATCGAAATTCCCGGTCGAGAATCAGGTCAACGAGATTTCACTGGAAGGCGGCACCTATGGCCGCATGCAAACGGCGTTCGACATCGGTGGCGCCAATTCTGACAAGTCGCTGCTGTACCGCCTGGTGGGCCTCGGCCGCGCCGGCGAGACCAATTACGACATCGCCGACGAGCGGCTGATGCTGGCGCCGTCGATCACCTGGCGACCGACCATCGACACCACGCTGACGGCCTATGCCATCCTGCAGAAGGACGAAACCGACGCCAGCGTCGCCATGCTCAATCGCGACGGCCAACTGGTGAACGTCAACGGCGCGACGCTCAAATTGCGCTCGAGCGATCCGAAATACGACTATTTGCGGCAGCAGCAGGCGCAAGTCGGGTACAAGCTCGAGCATCGCTTCGACGACGTCTTCACGTTCCGCCAACACACGCGGTTCGGCGTGCTGCATGCGGAATCGCGCTATGTCAGCGGCAGCTTTGCGACGGCGACATCGACCGTCTATGACCGCGGTGCCGTGGCCGTCGGCGACGACCAGACGAGCTGGCAGACCGACAATGCGCTGCAGGCCGACTTCGCCACCGGCCCGATCGTCCACCGCACGCTGTTCGGCGTGAATTACGATCACAATACCTGGGACTTCAAGCTCGGCCTGGGCCCCGTGAATCCCAGCTATGCGCTCAACATCCTCAATCCCGTCTACGGCATTGCCGGCCCAACCCCGGGCTATACGTCCGGTTCGCGTTCGACACAGGAACAGGTTGGCGTCTATCTGCAGGACCAGATGCGGCTCGGCAACTGGCACCTGTCGCTCAGCGGCCGGCAGGACTGGACCGATCGCACGCAAACCAATTCCTATACGGGCGCTGTCACGGGCGCGCGGAGCGACAGTGCGTTCTCCTACAGCGCCGGCCTGCTCTATCACTTCGAGAACGGCATCGCGCCCTATGTGAGCTATGCGACCTCGTTCCAGCCGGAGACCTCGCTCGGCATCAACGGCATCGTGCTGGCGCCATCCGAAGGCGAACAGATCGAAGGCGGCGTGAAGTATCAGCCACGGCCCGACGTGCTACTCACGGCGTCGATCTATGACCTCAAGGAGAAGAACGCCGCCAAGCTCGCCGGCTATGTCAACGGCATCGCCTATTACGCTTCGGTCGGCGAGATCCGCGTGCAGGGCTTCGAATTCGAGGCACGCGCACGACTCACGCCGGAACTCGAAACGGTGACGGCCTACACCTATTCCGACGCAGAGATCACCAGGAGCTCGATCGCGTCGGAGCTCGGCAAGACCCCCGCGGTGACACCGAAGCACACCGCGTCGAGCTGGATGAACTACACCTTCCTGAACGGTTCGCTCGAAGGCTTAGGTCTCGGCGCCGGTGTCCGTTATATCGACGCAACCTGGACGTCGAACGACAACACCTCGCGCAACAACGGCTATACGCTGTTCGATCTGGCCGCGCGTTACGATCTCGCCAAGCTTGGACCCAAGTTCGCGGGCTATCAGGCCTCGATCAACGCCAATAACGTTGCCGACGAGCAGGTCGCGGTCTGCAATTCCGGCTACTGCTATCTGAGCCAGGGTCGCACGGTAATCGGCACGCTGCGCTATCGCTGGTAGCGGTGCGCCAGCAGGCAGGACCGGCGGCGGATCAGCGCCGTGCGGTCTTGCCGGCGCCCCACACTGCGATCGCCGCCATCAACAGCGAGATCAGCACATTGTAGCCGGCCAGCGACAGGCCGAGGAAACGCCACTGCACCTCGTCGCAGCGGATCACTTTCACGGTGTCAAGGCGCTCCAGCAGGCTGCCGGCCTTGCCGAGATCGACCACCGGCCCCGAACAGTCCGTCGGCCCCTGCCAGAATTTCCATTCGACCCCGGCGTGATAGCCGCCGAGCACCGCATTGCCGAGCGCCGCCAGCGCCAGCACCACGAGGCCGGTTACAACCAGACCGCGCGGCGCGTCCCTGGCGGCCGCAATCGCCACCAGCACCGCCAGCGGGATCGCGAGATAATAGGCATAACGCTGTTCGAGGCAGAGCGGGCACGGCCGGATATCCAGCACCAGCTGGAAGAACCAGGCCCCTGCCAGCGTCGCCAGTGCGATCAGGCCGACCACCAGTGCGGCGACCAGCGCCGGGTTGGATGACGCCTGCGCGGGCGCGGATCGAGGGGCGGTCTGGGCAGTCACGGTGCTCTCCGGAGTGGCTGCTGCGTCCTATCCCGGGGGCACCACCCTGTCGAGACAGCCCCGATCACACTGGAGTGTGCGCGGCGGCCCTATCGGCCAAACCGCAGGTTGACCCGCCGCCCGCGCCCGCTATATTCCGCCCGCTTCGCGACCCCGGCCCCGGCCGGCGTCCGAAGGCCCCTGTGGCGGAATTGGTAGACGCGCTCGACTCAAAATCGAGTTCCGCAAGGAGTGCTGGTTCGATTCCGGCCAGGGGCACCAACAGCTTGTTGCGCGCGTTGATCGCCTCTTTCATTCGGCACTTCGACGACTCGCTCGCCACTCCTTCGCGACGTTTCCGTGTCGGCCAGATTGCCGAAAGCCGTGCCCCTCCAAGCCAGCGCCTGATCACCCTATGAACGCCCCCGTGAAGCGGAAAACAGTCTCCACGACGGTTCGCCGAGCCACTTTACGCCCAGTCGTTGAGTTTCTACCTTGGATGCGAGCCAGGAGAACCCATGCGATCGTCAATTCGACTTGATACGCGTTGGCTGGATGTCATTTGCTGCTCGGCAGCAGTTGCAGCTTGCCTGATCATCCAAGGCGCATTGAGCATCTGGTCAGCTGGACCGCTATCTGTTTCCGGAGACCATGTGTTTCTTCTGTCGCCCGCCCGGCAGCTGATGGAGGGGCAAGGATTTTGGAGCAGCAATCTCCTCGGCTACCCCTACGGCCTTAAAACGGCCTACTGGCCGGAGTTCGAGCCACTGCTCAAATTCGCTTTGCTCCTGATCGCGAAGCTCGGATTCGACGTCTTCACAACGGTGAAGATCTTCTACGTCATTGCAATCGCCGCCATGGCAATCTCGGGATTTGTCTGCCTGCGCAAACTAGACGTTGGCCCCATACTCTCGCTGATCGGAGCGATTGCGTTCACGGTAACTGGTTACTTTCAAATACGCGGTGTCAATCATGACTTTCTTTCGGTCTACGCCGCAGCAGCATTTGGCGCGACCCTCACGCTTTTGATCAATTTCGCGGAGAATGAAACCCAGCTCTTTCAACTGATAAAATCACGATTCTTTCTGGTGTCTTTGTTCATCATCTCGACGTCGGGTCTATACTACGCGATGTTTACCCTGCTGCTCATGGGGTTCTCGATCATCGCATTTTCGTTTCGGACCATGAGTGTCCGGCCCATTGTCGTGTTTGCGGGGCTGTCCACCATAGTCGTGGTCCTCCTTCTTGCAGGATCTCTCGGCCCGAATATCAGCCTTCTAACGTCTGGCGCTCCGAAACGCGCTCCGTGGGAGCAGTTCAGACACGGGCTTTCAATTTCAGACGCACTCTATTCTTTCAGCTGGATACCCGGTCTTCCCAAAGTGATCACGAGATATGACCGCGAGCGAATTGATACGTTGATTGGAGAAGGTCACCACGAATGGCCGGGCATCGTACTGTCGGTGATTATCATTTCTTCGCCCTTGGTCGCACTCTGGGCGTTCAACAACAACACGATTGACCGCGGTCTTCGACGCATCATTCCCGCAGCCACGCTGATCACAATTGGACTGGTTTTCGCTAGCCGTGGGGGCACGGGATATCTCTTTAATACGTTGGTAAATCCTGCGCTTCGGGGGCAATCAAGGCTAATGCCATTTCTGACGTTTCTTGCAATCTTCGTTGCCGCTTCGGTCGTTCACTTCGCATTGCAAGGGCGCTCAAGATGGGGAAGGCTGCTCGCATATCTGGCTTTGATCGGCATACTCTCGTCAAGCGTCTCCGTGGCAGGCATTTTGACCGATAGACTTGCGTGGACCTCAAATGACATCAAAACCCAGGGCATGATCAGAAGCTTCACTGAGGCGCTCAAGGCCAAAAGCAGTGCTGGCCTCACCCACATCCTGCAATTGCCCATCGCTTCGTGGCCCGAATATCAGATGCATCACTATGGCCCCATCTTTGACGCTCGCGGATCAAACACCAAATGGAGTTTTGGTACATCAGAACGCCAGCCGGGCTTCGCGGATTTGAAATCAAAGCTTTCCGCGGACGAAGAGCCTGCCAAACTTATCGCGCGGGCCAGAGCGATCGGATTTGACGGCGTGTTCATAGAGAAGCGGGATACGTCAGAAGCGGTCATGTCCGCTGTGAAGCGAGAACTGCCTGCTACATGTTTGATCTACGAGGACCCGGAACGGTCGCTCTATGATATCGGCCGAGCTGCCGAATGCCGCAATTAGACACGATCGTTTCGTATGAAGTTCCGGGCCTCTTAACCACGCAGCAAATTGCACGGACCGACATGCTCTGGACGATTTGTCCTCACGCCGGCAGGGCGGCGGGCTCCGCTTTCACGACCGGCATCGGCCTGAATGTCATTGCGATCAGGAAAGCGCCGAGCCCCATGATCCAGGAGCCGATATAGAGCCAAGCGTAGCTGGCGAACGCGTCGTAGATCAAACCTCCGGCGAGAGGTCCAGTCGCCATGCCAAGACTGCCGGCCATGGCCGTTCCACCGATCACTGTGCCCATCATCCGCAACGGAAAGTTTTCGCGCGCGAGAACGGCGTAGAGCGGCATGGTGCCGGCATAGATGAAGCCAAAGACCGACGCCACGGTGTAGAACCCGCCGAGCTCACGCACGAAGACAAAACCGAGCGCGCCGAACGCCTGGGCGAGCAAGCCAAGGACCAGTATACGCTTGGCGCCAAAACGGTCGCCGAGCAGGCCGAAGGCAATACGGCCGCCCATCCCTGCCAGACCTTCGACGCTATAGATCGTGACCGCAGTGACAATCGGTATGCCGCAGCTGATCGCGTAGCTCACAGTATGGATGATCGGCCCTGAATGCGTGGCACAGCAGAAGAAATTCGTCAGCAGCAGGATGATGAACTGCGGCGAGCGTAGCGCCTGCGCGCGCGACATCTCTGCTTGCACCGGCTCGGCGGATGGAGCGGGAGGCGCGCTCGCCAGCGCCGGCGCGCGGCGCACCAGCAGCGAGACTGGAATCATGATCGCGGCCACGACGACGGCCACGATCTGCATCGAGGTGCGCCAATCGTGGTTCGAAACGAGCCAGGCCGCCAGCGGCGACATGGTCATGGGCGCCATGCCCATCCCCGCCGAAACCAGCGACACGGCCAGGCTGCGATGCGTATCGAACCAGCCGGTGACCGCCGCCATCATCGGCGCAAAAATCGCGGCGGTGGCGCCGCCGACCATCAGCCCGAAAACAAACTGAAACACGATCAGAGATGTCGCGAGACTCGCGAGCGCCAGACTTGACGCGAGCACGACCGACCCGGTCAACACTACCGGGAGTGGCCCCATCCGGTCGGACAAGGTGCCCCAGATCATGCTGGTGACAGCCATTGCGAGGAAACCAATCGTCATGGCACTCGATATACCGGTGACCGACCAGCCGGTATCCCGCGCGATCGGCTGCAGGAACACCGGCAGCGAAAACATGCCGCCGATGGCGACGCAGCCCAGAAGGCCGCCCGCGGCGACGATTACCCAGCGATAGTGAGAATCGGTCATTCCAGGTCTCCATGTCAGCGTTCACTGAGTGAAAGACGCACGGGGCGGCCCGGAGCCGACAGGCCAAGGGCCGTCGCAGCTCACGTTTTTGCGAGCGCGCAGGTGGTTTGCCGATAGCATGACCAGCGCGCGGTTGATCGCTGACGAGAACATCTCTTGTCGATCGGCGGTTTATTAAGTCTAACAGGCCCAGACTGCCCGGAGGGGCACTGGGCTTCAAGCGTGCGGGATCGAAATGACTAGCCTGAGCAGGCGAGCCATCCTGAGGGGAGGCGCGGCATCGATGATGCTGCGCCCTGGTCCATTGGCCGCCCTGCCGCTTCCCGGCCCGTCCGACAGCTTCACCGACAGCGTCGGCGTCAATGTGCATATCAGCAGCGAGCCATATGCGAGTAATTTCCACCGTTTCCACGACCTGCTCGCAGCCAGCGGCATTCGCCATCTGCGCGACGAGTTGCGGCCAAGCAACGATCTCGATCGCTGGCGCGCGTTGAACAAACGCGCGAACATCCTGTTCAATCTTGTGGTGTCGCCGGCGACCAATACCGTGCCGGAGATGATGACCTATCTCGCCGCACTGGGCATCGAGCGCGTCTCGGCGATGGAGGGCCAGAACGAGGGCAACAGCGACTGGTTCCTGTCGCTGCCGCTGGCGAAGCCCGGCTGGAGCAATGTCGTCGTGAACTATCAGCGCGAGGTGCACGATGCACTACGCGCGCGCTATGCGGCGGCGGAGTTGCCGCTGCTGTCACCGAGTGTGATCAACTGGAAGCCCGCCGACGTCGCACTGCTACGCCCGGCCGCGCCGTTCAGCGACGCCGTCGCTATCCATTCCTATGTGCAGCGTGCGCAGGAGCCGGAAACATCCGACGATTACGCCGCGGTGTCGTGGTATCTCCACAATATGCGCGACGCGTTCAAACCCGGCGCGCCTGCGCTGGCAACCGAATGCGGCTACTGCAATGTCGTGAAGCCCGGCACCTCCGGCGTGTCGGAGACGGCCGCGGCGCTCTATCTGCCGCGGCTGCTGCTCAACAACTTCCGCCTCGGCATTCTCCGGACGTTCCTCTACGAATTCTTCGATAGCGGTACCGATCCCAATGATGGCGAACATCATTGGGGACTTGTCCGCAATGACGGCGCGCCGAAGCCCGGCTACCACGCCATCCGGAATCTTCTCTCCGCGCTGAAAGACGCACGCCGCGCCAGCGACAACCAGCCGCTACGCGTGGCATCCGCGGCACCGGACCTGCGGCACATCGCGTTTCAGGATGTGCAGGGACAACCGCTGTTTGCGGTATGGCGCGCGGTGCGCTGCTGGAATGTGGAGAAGGCCGAAGACATCCCGGTGCCCACGGAACCGATCGACATTTCCGTCGATGGTCCTGCCGCTTCGCTCTCATTCAACCGTCCGAATGACGATGCCGACTGGCGCCGCGTGCCGGTAACGGACGGGCGCGCGACGATTCCGCTCGACGGGCGCGTGGCCATCGTCCGGCGTTCCAGCTGAGCTGGTATGACCTGCTGCGGCTTGAACCGCCCCGCAGCGCTTTGTATCCTGCAAATACGTACGAACTGACGGTGAGCAGCAAAGTCTTTTAGACAAAGTCTCTTAGACAAAGTCTCTTAGACTCTGCGGTCCGGCCAAGCCTGCAACGGCTTCGCCTTCTGCTCCAATATATAACGGATTCTTCCCCATATGGACTATGCGCCTTCCGCGCCGGCCCTTGCGGCCGAGACGCATTCTTTTCAGGTTCCGCTCGAAGACGGCGCCACCGCCAGCGTCCGTGTGTATGGACAAGGCCCGCGGATCATCTGCAGCCATGGCAATGGCCTCGCCATCGATGCTTTTCAAAGTTTCTGGCGCCACTTCACCGATGACTACCAGACCGTGGTGTTTGACTTTCGTCATCACGGCCGCAGCAGCCCGTATCGTCAGCCCATCCCGCAGGTCTGGCCGCAGCTCATCCGCGACTATGAGGCGATCATGCAGGGGATCACGCGCGAACTCGGCGCAGCGCCGAGCCTCGGTGCATTTCATTCGATGAGCGCACTGACGACCCTGCTGCATGCCGCCGAATACAAGACGCCGTGGATCGGCATCGTCGGCTTCGAACCGCCGGCGACGCCGCCAGCGAGCTATCCGGAATTCGCAAGTTTCCTTGCGGAAAATACCAGACTCGCCGAACGCGCCGCGCAGCGTCGCACCAGCTTTCCGAATGTGCAGGAGCTGTTCGACTCCTATCGCCGCAGCAGGGCATTTGCCGGCGTCGACGATGCCGGGCTGCAGGCGCTCGCCGCATCCACGCTGCGCTGGAACGACGACAAGCAGCTCTATGAACTCGCCTGCGTCAGGGAATTCGAGGCCAGCATCTTCTCCATGCAGGATCTCCCGGGCGCCTGGGAGCGGATGTGCAGCGTCGGCCTGCCGGTGCTGCTCGTCGCCGGGGAGCCCAAGACGAGAACCAGCCCGTTCGTCGACATGGAGCGTGCCTTCGCGCGCGATGGCGGCTTCGCCTTCGCCACCGTGCCTGACGCCTCGCATTTCATGCAGATGGAAAAGCCGGCCGAATGCGCCGCGATCGTCCGTGCCTTCCATGCGGGCCTGACCTGACCACTCGGGGGTAACGCCGGGCTGCCATGCTGGCCACGCAACCGGCTGGCAATCGGCCCCGGCCATGCCCACATGGCAGGGGCAATGGGAGCCCCGTCATGACCGCACTTTCGATTCTCGACCTCGTCCGCGTCACCCAGGATACCGATGCGCACGGCGCGCTCGACAATTCCCGCGATCTCGCCGGCCATGCGGAGAAGTGGGGCTATCAGCGCTTCTGGGTCGCCGAACATCACAACATGATCGGCATCGCCAGCGCCGCGACATCGGTGGTGATCGGCCATATCGCGGCGGGGACCAAAACCATTCGCGTCGGCGCCGGCGGCATCATGCTCCCGAATCATGCGCCCATCGTCATCGCCGAACAGTTCGGCACGCTGGCCCGGCTGTTTCCCGGCCGCATCGATCTCGGCCTGGGACGTGCGCCCGGCACCGACCAGATGACCATGCGGGCGCTGCGCCGCTCGCTGCAGAATTCCGACAACTTCCCGCAGGACATCCAGGAGCTGCAGGCCTATTTCGCACCGGCCGGCCCGAACCAGAGCCTGCAGGCGGTGCCCGCCGCGGGCACCGACGTGCCACTGTGGATTCTCGGCTCCTCGACCTATGGCGCGCAGCTCGCCGCCGCCCTCGGCCTGCCCTACGCTTTCGCCTCCCATTTCGCGCCCGAGCAATTGCTGCACGCCCTGCAGATCTATCACCAGCATTTCGAGGCCTCAGAACAGTCGGCGAAGCCTTACGCCATGGTCGGCGTCAACATCATCGCCGCCGACACCGATGCGGAAGCGAAGCGGCTGTGGACCACGCAGCAAATGTCCTTCACCAACATGTTCCGCGGCACCCGCGGCCTGAGCGCGCCGCCCATCGACGATATCGAGACCTACTGGTCGCCGGCCGAGAAGATGCAGGCCATGGGCATGCTGCGGCGATCGATCATCGGCTCCAAGGAAACGGTCCGCGCCGGCATCGCCGCGCTGGTCGAGGAGACCGGCGCGGATGAGCTGATGATCGTCTCGGACGTTTACGATCACGCCACGCGGCTGAAGTCCTACGAGATGATTGCGGAGGCCGCTGCAGGCCTGAGCAAAACGCCGGCCGAAGCTGCCTGCTGAAACGTTTCAGAAATTGATGGTGGTGCGGACGCCGAACACCGCGGCGTCCTTGATTCGCTTCGTCTGCGTGGCATCGTTGGGATCGACGGCGCCGCCAGCGGGATGCATCACATATTGAAACACCGGCTGCACCGCGACACCAGGCGCAACCATTGCAAGATACGTCATTTCCAGCACGGCTTCGAAATCGCGAATGGGCGATTGAATGCCGGTGAAGAGCTGCACGTCACGATCCAGCCCGCGCGCGCCATCCGAAATGCGTGCATAGGTCATGGCGATGCCGAACCGGTCATCCGGCCGCTCCGCCGAGAAACCCGACACCTGAATGCCGCCATCGAGATAGAAGGTGATCAGATTGCGATCGGACGGGCTGATCGATGTGCGCGCAAAGAAGCCGATGCCCTTGTCGGGCCCGAGTGCGCTGAAGGCGAGCCGCTGTTCATAGACGGCGAAAACGCCGCGATTGCCGCGCCGCATCAGCGGCTCGCCGGTGCCGGCCGGATCGGCCTGCGACAGGCCCTGTGCGGTCCAGCGCTCGTCATCGAATTCGGCAAGATGCACCCAGCCGCCGCCGGTGATCGACCCCGGCAACTCCGACGGCCCGAGCTTGTAGCTGTATTTCAACTGCCCGATGATCCACGGCGGATCGTTGACGCGAAATGCGAGGCCATGCGCGTTGGCGATTTGCGGATCGTTCAGGCCGGGCGCAGCCGCACTGCCATTGAACACGGCGAGATAGGCCGTGAACGCATCCGACAGATTGGCCTTGAAGCGAACGCCCGGCACCGCGAGCGGCGGCGACGGTCCGCCCGCCGGCAGGATCACGCCGGTGATGCCGGGCCAGCCCAGCGCCGAATTGACGAAGATGTCGTCATATTTGCTGTCGATGAATTCGATATCGGAGGGCTGCTGACCGACCTTCACCAGCAGCCTGCCGCCGAACAGCGACTGTTCGATCCAGAATTCATAGAGCCGCGTCGCCGGCAGCGCCTCGATGCCGCTGACCAGCATCAGATTGCCGATATAGTCGCGCGACAGGCCTGGTCCGTGGATCTGATAGACATTGGCGTGAAAGGTGGCGCCGCTCCAGCCGACCGCCTTGTCGAGATCAACATCGACGCCGACATCCAACCGTCCCTCGTAAATCGCGCCGCGCCGGATGCCGCCGGAGGCATTGCCGAGCGCTTCGCCGATATAGGTGGCTGACAGCGCCACGCCCCATTCGGCGAGCCGGTCATTGATCGGCTTCAGGCCGCTATCGCGCCAGTCGCCCGCATAGGCAGAAGACAGCGAGATCATGCAACACATGACAACAAAGCCGGCGAGCGCCGTGATCGCACGGACCATCGAGCACGGAAACGCACCGACCATGATGGCTACCTGATGATCTTGAGGCGCTTCATCACGGCATAGGCCGATGCCGACGACACCAGAATCAGTAACCCCGCCCAGAGAAATCCGGTTTCGACATCGGTGAGCGGCAGGCCCTTGGTGTTCATGCCGAAGATGCCAGTGACGAGCGTCGGCGGCAGCAGCAGGGCGGTGAGCACCGAGAGCACACGCAGGCTTTCATTGCCGCGTTCCTCGATCTGCAAATGCAGCTCTTCCTGCAACAGCCGGCTGCGCTCGCGCATCTCGACGACGTTGTGATCCAGCCCGTCGAGCCGCTGCGCCAGCTTGCCGGCGCGCAGTTGTAGCGCAGGCTTCAGCTCGCGCAGACCTTTGGCCTCAAGCCGCTGGAATACGATGCGCAGTCCCGAGAGTTGCCGATGCAGCCGGACGCAGGTCCGGCGCAACCGACCGAGCTTCTGCAGCAAGTCACGGGAATCGCCCGAGACCACCTGCTCCTCGATCTGGTCGAGCGACAGTGCGAGACTATCGGCGACGCCGTCCATGGTGTCGCAGACATTTTCGACGATGGTTTCAAGCAGCGCGGCCATGCTGTCGATGCGCTGGCCCTGCTCGAGCGAACGGCGCGTGGCATCGACGGCACACAGCGCGTGATGTCGACCGCTGACCAACAGACGCTCGGTCATCACGAAGCGCAGATAGCCGGTGTCTTCGGTCGCCTCATCGATATCGCGCAACAGGTCCGAGATCACGCCATAGATGCTGTCATCGGTGGCATGAAGCTGCTGATAGGTGTCCTTCGACAACAGCAGCGTCCGCGCCTGCTCCGGCGCATGCAACGGGATCTGCGCCAGCCATTGCAGCGCGCGCGTATCGGCGAGATTGAAATGCAGCCACAACAGACCGCCATGGGCAATGTCGATACCCGCATCGACAGGCAGCGGCTCCGGCTTGCCATCCGAATGGATGCGGAAAGCCCAGACCAGTCCCGGAATCGGATCGGACGGGTTCAACGCGAAATCGCTCTGTGTCGATGCGACCGGGACCTCAAGCTGCATGGGGCACCAGCTTCTCTTCACGCCACGCAAAACGCATGCATCACCAAAATTGAAAAAATATGCCTGCGGCTTTCCAACTGTGTCAGTCCGCCGCAGGCACTTAATGACACCCTTGTTACAGGGGTGTGTCAGCCGCTGCTATTCAGCGGCTTCGGCGAGTTCGTCGCCCTGTTTGTTGTAGTCGTGGACGACACGGCCATAAGGCAGTGTCAGGTCGGCCAGGAAGTGATGCGCGCCAAGCACGCGGCGCACGGGGAAGTCGGCGACCGGAGCGTTGACATGCGGGATCAGATGCAGACGTCCGGGTCCGAACCATGAGCCCTTGACAGTGATATCAGTCAGGTTGATCGCCACGAGCTGGCAGACTTCCGCGCTACCATCGACGCCGGGGATCAGCTTCAGATTGATCTGGGTCTTGGACAGCGTCGCAAGCGTCGCCTCCCCGTTTCCAGCCATGGCGCCGTGCTTGTAGGCCATCGTGCCCATGGCCACCTGCTGCCCGGCATATTCGAGCGTACCGGTCAGCGTGTCCTTGACCACTTCGAGTTTGGGATGGGCGTATTTCTTCGGAAAGCCCCAGATCTCGCGGCCGGCGGCGATCGGCGGATCATCGTCCAGATACATCTGCGAGACGAAGTTGACGTCCTCGCCCTTGAAGCGTGCGGGGATCACAAGGCCAGTTTCCGTATAGCTGCCGAAGCCGGATGAGTCCGGCATCTTGATCCACTCATAATGGACGATGGGCTGTTCGATCGGCTCCAGCGGTTCGGGCAGGCCCATCCGGATCAGATCAGGATCGGTCTCATAGGTGATGACAAGGAATTCGCGATTGATGAAGCGATAGGGACCGGCGGGATAGCTCGGACCGGCCATCGGCATCGACGGCAAACGGAGGATGTCTTCCTGGCGCATCGGAAACTCCTTGAGTGTGAAATCGCTGGGTAGAATTCGCCGGGTGGAAATCAGTGAGCGGTCCAGCCCCCATCGACCGGCAGCGTGATGCCGGTGATCGAACGGGCGTGGTCGGTGCAGAGGAAATTGACGACGGACGATAGTTCTTCGACGGTGACAAAACGTTTGGTGGGCTGCGCGGCCAGCAGCACATCCGAGATCACCTGCTGCTCCGTAATGCCGCGCGCCTTGGCCTGCTCCGGGATCTGCTTCTCAACCAGCGGCGTCATCACATAGCCCGGGCATACCGCGTTCACGGTGATGCCGTGTTCGGCGACTTCCAGCGCCGCCGTCTTGGTCAGGCCGGCAATGCCGTGCTTGGCCGCGACATAGGCCGACTTGAACGGCGAGGCGACCAGCGCATGGGCCGAGGCGATATTGACAATGCGGCCCCAGGACTTCGCCTTCATGTGGGGGATGGCGAGACGTGTGGTGTGAAACGCACTCGTGAGGTTGATCGCCGTGATCGCATCCCACTTCTCGACCGGGAATTCCTCGAGCGGCGCCACATATTGAATGCCGGCATTGTTGACTAGGATATCGACGCCGCCGAATTCCTGCGCGGCCTGCGCCATCATCGCCGCGATATCATTGCCGTCGGCCATGTTGGCGCCGCTATAGAGTACGCGCACCTGATGGCTGTCGGCGAGCTCGCTACGGATCGCCTCGATCTCGCGGGCGTCGCCAAAGCCGTTCAGCACAATGTTTGCACCGCTGGCCGCAAGACCGCGCGCGATACCAAGGCCGATGCCGCTGGTGGAGCCGGTGATGATAGCGGACTTTCCAGACAACATGCGCGCGGCCCTTCGTAAGCAATCATTAATATCTGCCCTTTGCTAACGATGGTGTTTGACGGCGGTGTGAGGAATTTCCTTCAGGGGCGTGACGCACTTCATGGACTGATGCGCAATCATCGAATTTGCCATTTGTCACAACGCCGTCACTGCTCATCTGAATTCTGCCGCCAACATCATGTGATCGTTGAGGAGAAAACGAAGATGGACGCGCGGACACCCGGTTCAGAGACGACCACCGAAGCCAGCTGGCGCCCCGATCGCTGTGATCGTGTCGCGCTGGTGCTGCAAGGCGGCGGCGCACTCGGCGCCTATCAGGCTGGTGTGTATCAGGCGCTGCATGAAGAGGGCATGGAGCCGGACTGGGTTTGCGGCGTGTCGATCGGCGCCATCAATTCGGCGATCATCGCCGGCAATCCGCCGGAAGACCGGCTGGAAAAGCTGCAGATCTTCTGGGACCGCATCACCGCCCGCAAGGTCTGGCACTACACACCGGACGGCGACGTCTATCGCAAGGCCCGCAATCTCGCGAGCTCGTTCATGACCACGACCCTCGGCCAGCCCGGCTTCTTCAAGCCACACGAGGTCAATCCGTGGTTCAGCCCTGCCGGTGCAAAAACGGCGACGAGCTATTACGACACCTCACCCCTGCGCGACACCCTGCTCGAACTGGTCGACTTCGACCTGATCAATGCGCGCAAGACCCATTTCGCCGTCGGTGCGGTGAACGTCATCACGGGCAACTTCCTGTATTTCGACAACAAGAAGGAAGTGATTGCGCCCGAACACGTGATGGCATCAGGCGCGCTGCCGCCTGCCCTGCCGATGGTGAAGATCGGCACCGATCATTTCTGGGACGGCGGCATCGTCTCCAACACGCCGTTGCAGCATCTGCTCGACCAGGACGACAAGATGAATTCGCTGGTCTTCCAGGTCGACCTCTTCAGCGCGCGCGGCGTGCTGCCGCGCGATATCCAGGAGGTTCTGGCCCGGCACAAGGACATCGTCTATTCGTCCCGCACCCGCCATAACACCGACATCTACCGGCGCATGAACAATCTGAAGTCGGAACTCTACAAGGTGCTGCAGCGTATTCCCGACGACCAGCTCAGCGATGAGGAACGCGCGCGGCGTGACAGCCTGGCGGATCTGCCGGAGATCACCATCCTGCAGATGATCTATCAGCAGAAGGCCTATGAGGGCGATTCCAAGGATCACGAATTCTCGGCCACCTCGATGCGCGAGCACTGGCAGAGCGGCCTCGACGATACCCGCCGCACCCTCAAGCGCCGCGACTGGCTGGCCCTGCCCGAGCAGGGCAAAGGCATCGTCGTGCACGACGTGCATCGCGAGAGCAGTTCGTAAAACAAGCGGTGCTCCTCGCAAGACGCTGGCGACAGCCTCTCCGTCGTCATTGCGAGGAGCATCTTGCGACGAAGCAATCCAGTCTTCCTTCGCTTTTGGCCTTCTGGATTGCCGCGTCGCTTCGCTCCTCGCAATGACGGCCGTGAGAGTATTCAAATAAAAGGCCCGTGCAGACGATGCGCGGGCCTTTTATTTGATGATGTGAAAAGAACGAGGCCGCCGCGTTTCCGCGGCGGCCTCGTCTATTCTCAGAACAACTGGCTGAACAGCACGTAGAGCGAGGCCGAGATCATGATGGCGCAGGGCAGCGTCAGCACCCAGGCCATCAGCAGGTTGCGGATGGTCGCCATCTGCAGGCCCGAACCATTCGCGGCCATGGTGCCGGCGACGCCGGACGACAGCACGTGGGTGGTCGAGACCGGCAGGCCGAATACGTCGGCCGCGCCAATGGTCGCGGCAGCCACGAGCTCGGCGGAGGCGCCCTGCGCATAGGTCAGATGCGTCTTGCCGATCTTCTCGCCGACGGTGACGACGATGCGCTTCCAGCCCACCATGGTGCCAAGGCCGAGTGCGATGGCCACCGCGATCTTCACCCAATCCGGGATGAACTTGGTGGCGGAATCGAGCGCGCCCTTATAGGCATTGAGGGTCGCGACCTCTTCCTTGTTGAGGTCGTTTTCCTTGTCCTTCATCAGGAAGCGGATGGCTTCCGATGCGAGATACATATCGTTACGCGTGTTGCCGACAACTTCCGCCGGCACCTTGTCCAGCGTGCCATAGGTGCGGACCTGATCGCCGACCTGCTGCACGAGAACGGCGAGCGACGGATAGGTGCCTTCGCTGATCTTGCGCGCGGCGACATATTGCGTCACAGCCGGGCGGGGATCGCCGATGATGCTGTGGCCGGCGCCCTTGGCTGCGATCACCTTGGCGGCTGCGATCGAGGAGACCTGGAACTGGGCGACCCGGGATTCCGGCAATGCGCGGTTCAGCGCATAGGCGGTCGGCACGGTGCCGATCAGCACCAGCATGATCAGGCCCATGCCCTTCTGGCCGTCATTCGAACCATGTGCGAAGGACACGCCAGTGCAGGTGGCGATCAGGATGCCCCGGATCCACAGCGGCGGCGCCTTGGCGCCATCGGGAGCCTGGTACAGAGCGGGATTGCGCACGACGAATTTCAGCATCAGCAGCAGGATGGCGGCGCAGGCAAAGCCGAACAGCGGCGACAGCAGCAGCGCGTAACCGATTTCCGTGGCCTTGGTCCAATCCACGCCCGAGGTGCCGTCGCGGCCGCGCATCACGGCATTGGCGATACCGACGCCGATGATCGAGCCGATCAGCGTGTGCGAGCTCGAAGCCGGCAGGCCGAGATACCAGGTGCCGAGATTCCAGATGATCGCAGCAATCAATAGCGCGAACACCATGGCGAAACCGGCGCTGCTGCCAACCTGCAGGATCAACTCCACCGGCAGCAGCGAGACGATGCCGAAGGCCACCGCGCCCGTGGAGAACAGCACGCCGAGGAAGTTGAAGAAGCCCGACCACATCACGGCGAATTCCGCCGGCAGCGAGTGGGTGTAGATGACCGTGGCCACCGCATTGGCAGTGTCATGGAAGCCGTTGACGAATTCGAAGCCGAGCGCGATCAGCAGCGCCACGAACAGCAGCAGATACGGCATGTAGCTGGTGACGCGGGTGCCGGTGGCATGGACATCCGCATAGATGCTGTAGGCGACAAACAGCGCGCCGGCGGCCAGAATGCCGAAAAACAGGATCATCGTCAGCGGGTTAAAACCCTTGTCGAGATTGGGCCGCGACGCAGGCTCGACTGGTCCGCTTCCGGAAATGGATTGATTGAGTGTGAAATCGGTCATGAAACGCCCCCGTTACAGGTTAAGAGGCGTTAATCTCTGCACCATGGATGCGAAGCCCGGATGACAGGCGCGACAATATGTCAGCTACGGGTTGTGACAGTCCTGCGTCGCCGACGGGCCGGCATGTGACAGGCGATCAGATCGCCGACGCGACCTTTTCGAGCCCGATCATGCGTGCCAGTGCACGGACTTCGCGCTTCTGATCCTCACGCAACTGAAACAGCAACGGCATCGCAGCGGATTTGAGCTGCTGCACCTCGTCGCTGTCGGGATCGATCGGCGGAGCACCGGCTGAAGGACTGGCCTGTCTGGTCTCATGGATTCTGCGCGCCACGTTGCGCAGCGCCGCTTCGACGCCGGGCCAGTAGGATTCCTGCGATGCGGTCAGATTGAGCCGCGTCTTGATCGCCGAAATCTGCGCATCGCTGAGCAGCGTATAGGTCTTCTGCACCGGCTTGGCGGCAGCCTTGGGCTTGGCGGTCGGCTGCGGCACCACGATCGGCGCAAGCACCGTCGAACCGGGCACTTCGATCGGACTGTCGGATGCGAAGGCCTGACGCAACGGACTGCCGTCAACGCTCGGGACCTGCTGCGGATCGAGCGACGCCATCATGGCGCCGGCCAATGGCAGTTTGTCCTTCTTGCCTTGCGTATTGGAAACCGGTCCGCGCGACACGGCGACCGAATTTTGCGCGGCGCTCTCGCCATAGGACGGCGACGGGACGCTATCGCGACCGAGGATGCTCGCAACGGCCACGCCGGTCAGCAACAGGCAGCCCAGCACAAGAAGGGTCAGCGCACGCGTCAAGCCAGTCTCCGAAATTCAGGACCACCACAGGTACCTGTCGTCACAAATGGAGATTAATTATGGCCTAACCATACCGCAACGGTGCCATAATACTTAACGGCGACGCTCAGGCGGCGTTGGCGAGAACGTAGGCTTCCTGGATGTCGCTCACGATATCGGAGGCTTCCCACAGCGCATCCGGGGCGACCGACTGCATGCTGATGGTCCAGTTCGCGCCCTTTCCGGCGCGAGGCGTACTGACGATGTCGAATTGCACATCGCGACACAGTGGATGACGGCCGAAAGCTGCGGCCACGCGTGCCTTGATCTCCTCGATCGTGGCCGGCGTCTTCGCGAAATAGGCTTCGATATCCATGATGGCCCCTGAATCGGTTGATTCCCGATCAGGGCATTGTTGGTTCCACAGGATTTAATGAATGGTTAATTTCACTGCGCCGCCGGCAGATTGATACCGCAGCTGCGGCGAGGGTCAGCCCAGCAATTGATCGAGCCGATCCCGGAGCTGGTCCTGATGATACGGCTTGGCAAGCCGCGGCAGATCGAGCTGAGCGCCTTCGGGCAGATCCGCATAGCCGGTGGCGAGCAGGATCGGCAACGACGGCCGCATTTCGCGCGAATAAGCCGCAAGCTCGATGCCCGTCATGCCGGGCATCACATGATCCGTCATCATCAGATCGAGCGGCTCGTCGCTCTTCAGAATCTCCAGCGCATGTCGCCCCGAACTCGCCGGGATGACGCGATGGCCGAGATCCTCCAGCATCTCCGTTGTCGACATCGCGATCAGGGGATCGTCATCGACAAACAGAATTACGGCAGAGCGCGCGGCATGGCGCAGGACATGGGCCGTATCGGCCACCTCTGGCTTCCTGTCGGTGACCGGCAGCACGAGGGTCGCCGTCGTTCCCTTGCCGACGACACTCGAAAGATCGAGTGTACCGCCGAGCTGTACGGCCAGACCGTGCACCATGGACAGTCCCAGACCTGTCCCCTTGCCGACGGGCTTGGTCGAGAAGAACGGCTCGATCGCCTTCTTCAACGTCTCCGGCGACATGCCGGCGCCATTGTCGATGATCGACACCTTGAGATAGTCGCCGGGCTTCAGAACCGGGTCGCCTCTGACGACCCGATGCTTCTTCACTTTGATATCGATGGAGCCGCCATCCTGCATGGCGTCGCGCGCATTGATCGCGAGATTGAGGATGGCGAGTTCGAGCTGATTGGGATCAATCTGCGCCCGCGGCAGATTGTCGGGAATATCGAGACGCAGCGCAACGCGCGGCCCGAGCGAACGCTCGAGCAAATCGCTCATGCCACGGACGAGCGCACCGAGATCGACGGCCACGGCTTTCAGATCCTGCTGCCGCGCAAAGGCCAGCAGCCGCTGCGTCAGCGAGGCGCCGCGTTCGGCGCCCTGGATCGCGCCATCGACCAGTCGTTTCAGGCGCGGATCGTCGGGCATGCGCTTGCGCAGCAGATCGAGATTGCCCATCACCGCCATCAGCAGATTGTTGAAGTCATGCGCGACGCCGCCAGTGAGCTGGCCGATGGTCTCCATCTTCTGTGCCTGACGCAGTTGGTCCTGCGCTTTCTCGCGCGCCGCGACTTCCTTCATCAGGTCATTGGTGCGTTCCTCGACGCGCTGTTCGAGCGTCGCCGTGAGTTCGGCGAGCGCCGACCGCTCCGCCGTCAACTGATCCAGCAAATTGTCGCGATCGATATCGGAAGACTTGCGCGCCGTGATATCGACGGAGACGCCCACCAGCGTTTTCGGCTTGCCGTCAGGCCCACGGACGATGCGCGCACGCGTCTCGACCCAATGCACCGAGCCGTTCGGCCAGATGTTGCGGTATTCGACATTGTAATCCGCGCCGGTCATCAGCGTCGCATCGAGCGCCTGCTGGCGTTGCTCGCGATCATCAGGATGAACCGCGGCCTGCAACTCGCTGAACGTGAATGACTGATCCGGCCGGCGGCCGAAGCATGCCTTGGTCGTATCCGAGACCTCAAGCCGCAGTTCGGGCAGGTGCAATTCGAGCGTGCCGAGCCGCCCCGCATCGAGCGCCGTCTGCAGCAGCCCCTGACTGTCGCCAAGATCCTCGAGAATGGCACGCGTCTGATATTGACGCCGGCGCGCACGAACGGCCGAACCCACGATCGAAATCAGGGTTGTCGGGTGAAACGGGCGCTCGATGAAGGTCACATTGCCGAGTAATTGCCCGAGCCTTGCCGCATCCGGATTGCGCTCCGGTCCGCCGCCCTGACGCGTCAGCAGCACGATGGGAAAATCGGACCATGACGGCTGGTCGTGCAGCCAATTGCCGAGACCGCGCAGATCGACAGTCTTGATCGCCTCGTCGGCAATCACAGCCACGCCGGCGCCGCCTTTGATCTCTTCGAACAGCGACTGGAAGTCCGCACAAGGCTGCGCATAGAAGCCGGCTTCGCGGATCAGTGCCGCGGCAACAGCGGCATCGCGTCCTGTCGGCGCAAGGACAACGGCGCGCTCGGATGAACGCCCCGGCCTCACTCCGATTGTCCGTCGAGAAGCTGGCGCTCGCCGGCATAAACCGGTACGCCGCGCAACACGCCCTGAAACTCGTTCAAGGGCGCGCCGATCGTGAGCCCTCTCTGGTCGATCCTGTATTCCCGAATCGTCGCTTCATGCACACCGGTTCGCTTCTTGATGACGGAAATGGCGCGACGGACACTCCCGAGCGCCTCGAAGTAGCGGAGCAAAATCACGGTGTCGGCCAGATAGGTCACATCCACCGGCGCTTTCATATCGCCAACCAGACCATGTTGAGCGACAGTCATGAACGTCGCCGCACCTCGCCGATTCAGATATTGCAGCAACTCGTGCATGTGCAGGATCAGCGAATTCTCTTCCGGCATCGCCGCCTGATAGCCGTTCAGACTGTCGATCACGACGATCTTGATGTCCTGTTCATCGACCTGCCGGCGCACCCGATGCGCGAATTCGCCGGGCGACAGTTCGGCCGCGTCGACCTGCTCGACAAACAGGTTGCCGGCCTCCTGCATCGCGCCCAGATCGATCCCGAGTTTCGTCATGCGGTCGAACAGCAGTCCTAGCTCCTCGTCGAACACGAACATCGCGGCCTTCTCACCGCGCTTGATCGCCGCAACGACATTGGTGATGGCGACGAGAGACTTGCCGGTGCCGGCGGGGCCGAGGATGAGCGTGCTCGATCCGGTTTCGATGCCGCCGCCCAGCAAGCCGTCGAACTCGGCACTTCCCGTCGATTTGGTGCTGCGCTTCAGGCTGCCGCGGAATTCCGACGCCACCAGACGCGGAAAGACATTCACTCCGCCCGTCGTGATGGTGGAGTCGTGATAACCGCCACGAAATTTGACGCCACGATATTTGATGATGCGCACCCGGCGACGTTCGGCGCCATAGGACGGAGCGAGTTCTTCCAGCCGCAGCACGCCATGGGCAACACTATGGACCGTCTTGTCGGCGACTTCCGCTGTGAGGTCATCGAGCAACATCACCGTGGTGCCAAACTTGGCGAAGTAATGCTTGATGGCCAGGATCTGGCGGCGATAGCGCAGCGAGCTCTGCGCCAGCAACCGGATTTCTGAAAGGCTATCGAGTACGACGCGACTCGGCTGGAAGCGCTCAACGGCCTCGAATATCTGCTTGGTGGTTTCGCCGAGTTCGAGATCGGACGAATACAAGAGGCTCTGCTGCTGGTCTTCATCGAGCAGACTCTCGGGCGGCAGCAACTCGTAGACTGCGATGCGATCGCCGAGCTCCCAACCATGAGAGGCCGCACCCTGGCGCAACTCCTGCTCGGTTTCCGACAGTGTAATGTAGAGGCTCTTCTCGCCGGCGCGCGCACCTTCGAGCAAAAACTGCAAAGCAACCGTCGTCTTGCCGGTGCCGGGCGCACCCTCGACGAGAAAAACATGTCCTCGGGAAAAACCACCCGAGAGGATAGCGTCCAACCCCCAGATGCCGGTTCTAGCCTTTTCGTTTTGCACGTGCGTCGAACCCATACCAACCCCTGACGCCAAATAACACGCGCAGTATCAAGTAGTTCCGAGCTAGTGCTAAAAAGTTATCGATCGGCGCAGGGCGGTCAGCGCTTCTCGATCACCAGGCTCTGCACGGCCCGGCCGAAATAACCGTTGATATCGGCGAGCTTCGACGCAGCAAGACCGGCGCCGTCCGGCCCGATCCAGCTCTCCCCATCCAGCAGGATCCAGTCGCCCACCGGCGGACGCGACAGGCTCACCGTGAGGTCGGCATTGAGGAAGGTCCAGTCGTTGAAACTCAGCACCGGCGACGAGCCGTTGCTGAAGTCGGCCGCGATGACGGCACGCATCACCTGCGATAGGCCGGCGCCTTCGACGATCGGCCGATTGGCGCGATACCAGATCGCGCCCGGACCGAGCGACAGGAAGCCGCCGCGCACGGCGCGAACGCTCATGCCGCTGACGAAGGGACTGCTGGCGTAACGTGGCTCCAGCAAACCGCCCTGATCCGGCGGCGGCACCGTGACCGGCGGATCGACAATCTCCGGCGGCAGCGGCTGCGCCTCCGCCCTGATCTTCAGCACCGTCGCACGCACCACGACGGTGCCATTCGCCATCAGCCTGACGCCAACGAGCTGGATCTTGCGACCCTCGCGCAGCACTTCCGTCTCGAAAGTGAGCGGCGCCACCGGCACCGGCCGCAACAGGTCGATGGTAACCCGCGTCACATGCATCGGGCCTGCAGTGGGCATCTGTTCGGCAAGCCACGTCACCAGCGCCGACGGTGCGGAGCCATGCTGCATGGTCTCGTTCCATGGGCCCGCAGCATGCGGACTGGTGACGACATGATTGCCGTCCACGCGATAGATGGCGTCCATCAGATCAGCCTTCTCATGCAGGATCAGAGCGGCGGATCGATCGCTTCGTCATATTCCTTCTTGAAGCGCGCAACGAGCTCGGCCACCGGCACGACCTTCGACACGCTGCCGATGCCCTGGCCGCTGCCCCAGATTTCCTTCCAGGCCTTCGGCTTGGCACGCTCGCCACTCGCGTCGGTGCCGAAATTCATCTTGGTCGGATCGGACTCCGGCAGATTGTCCGGATCCATGCCGGCGGCAACGATGGACGGCTTCAGATAGTTGCCGTGAACGCCGGTGAAGAGATTCGAATAGACGATGTCTTCCGAAGCGGAGGCCGCGATCATGTCCTTGTAGCCCGGCACCGCATTGGCTTCGGTGGTGGCGATGAAGGCCGAACCGATATAGGCGAAGTCGGCCCCGAGGATACGCGCGGCGCGAATGGCGCGGCCGTTTGCGATGGCGCCCGACAGCGCGATCGGGCCGTCGAACCACTGCCGGGTCTCGGCGACGAATGCGAGCGGCGAGATCTCGCCGGCATGGCCGCCGGCGCCTGCCGCAACGAGGATCAGGCCGTCAGCACCCTTCTCGATCGCCTTGTGCGCGAAACGCTGATTGATGACGTCATGAAACACGATGCCACCCCAGGCATGGGCCGCCTGGTTGAGTTCTTCACGCGCGCCAAGCGAGGTGATCATCATCGGCACTTTATGCTTTTCGCAAAGCGCCAGGTCCTGCTCGAGCCGGTTGTTGGACTTGTGCACGATCTGGTTGACCGCGAAGGGCGCGGAGAGGCGATCCGGATGCGCCTTGTCATGTGCGGCGAGTTCTTCCTTGATCCGGTGCAGCCATTCGTCGAGCAGCGCCGCCGGACGCGCATTCAGCGCGGGAAACGAGCCGACGATACCGGCCTTGCACTGCGCGATCACGAGATCCGGCACCGAAATGATGAACAGCGGCGAACCGATCACGGGCAGCGACAGGCGGTTCTTGAACAAAGCCGGCATCGACATGGAAAATTCCTCGACTTCTTTTCTTGATTTGTGCGCGATCGAACGCGCCCGCCCCCGGTCGATCCGGGAGGCCGCCGGACGATGCCAGAAGCCGAGGGCGGATGGCAATTGCGCTGCGGGAGAAAAAAGCCGGGCCGAACGGCGTTGGTTCAGGACGCGGAATAATGGGACATCACATGACCCGGGCGATGTCCCGTTATCGGGATGGCTGCGCAATGACAGCCATCCACCTCATCAAGCCGGGTCTGACATCGTCACGCGATTTTTGACGCTGGGGCGTTCCTGCATCCGCGCATACCAGGCCTGAAGCGCCGCGCACTCCGCAGGTACTTCGAGCTTCACGAGGCCGGCGAAGATCAAACCGCCAATCACTGTGATATCGGCCATCGAGAAAAACTCGCCGGCAATAAACGGCTGCTTTTTCAGCACCCCGTCGAAGTACGCCATTCCCCTCAGCGCCTTATCGCGCTGGCGGAAGCCCCATTCGGCATTTTGATAGATCTCGACATGGGGCCCGAGCCCCGGTGTCGCGTGATGAAAATAGACACTAATGGCGTCGAGCAGCTCCAGCTCGGCACGCTTGCTCATCATGTGGATCAAGCCTTTCTCGCGCGGCGTGCCGCCGGTAAGCGAGGGGGAGCCGTCAAGTCCATCGAGATATTCGGTGATGGCCGTGCACTCGGCAATGAAAGTGCCGTCGTCGAGTTCGAGCACAGGCAGCGTGCCTGAATAGTTCTTGGCGAGGAATTCAGGCTTCTTGTGCTCGCCTTTCGTGAGATCGACCGACACGAAATTGATACGCGATCGGAGGTTCTTCTCGGCCACAGCGATCCGGACGCGCGCCGGGTAAGGCCCGGTGCTCCAATCGTGGATCGTCATCATCGGCAGCTCTGTTGCGTCGCCATTGGGGATCTGAGTGCTCATTGTCTTGTCCTACCTATCAGTTGGTAGGCCGCACTTACGGCTTTGATTTATTGCCGTCAACGCCTATCTATCACTTGGTAGGCTGCAAACACGGGGTTGTGAGACCGGGATATGAGTTCGAATTCCAGAGAAGCCATCCTGGCGGCAGCGAAACTGACGGCGCAGGCCCATGGCTATAGCGGCCTGAATTTTCGTGATCTTGCGGCCGATGTGGGCATCAAGGCCGCGAGCATCTACCACCACTTCCCGAGCAAGGCCGATCTCGGCGCCGCGGTTGCCAGGCGCTATTGGGAGGACTCGGCCGCCTATCTGGAGATACTGCTGGCCGAGTCCAAGGACCCGGCCGCCTGCCTCCGCCAATATCCCGGCACGTTTCGCAAGGCGCTGGAGAGCGGCAATCGCATGTGCCTGTGCAGCTTCATGGCCGCCGAATATGACGACCTGCCGGAGCCGGTGAAGAAAGAGATCCAGACCTTCACCGATATCAATGTGGCATGGCTGAGCAAGGTTCTCGTCGCTGTGACCGCCGCGAGCCCCGAGAAGAGCGAACCGCGTGCGCGCGCCATCTTCGCCGCCATTACCGGCGCGCAGCTGATGGCAAGAAGCCGCGCGGATGTCTCGCTCTACGACACGCTTATCGAGAGCTATCGCGCGGCGGGACTGCTGCCGGCATAGATCTACTGGCAGAGCGCCTGGGTGACGTAATTTTCCGTCTTGCAGTCACCCGGCTCCGGCGCGCGGCCGGGGATCATGGCCTTGGGCGAGCAGCTTTGCGCTGCATCGGTGTCGAGGCTCTTGCCGTCCTTGAAGCCCTTGCTCTGACACAGTCTGTCCGAGGCCGCCTTGCAGTCCGGCGCGCCGTTGGCCGCGATCGGGCAAGCGACCCGCCCCTTCACCACCGTGTTCAGCTTGGTCAGGCTGTCTGTACCGAGCGACGGCATCGCGGGCAGTGATGGCAGCAGCGAGGTGGAATTCTTGAACAGCTTCCCGATCTCGTTGAACAGGCCGGGATTCTCGGGCGCTGGCGGCGGTGATGGCGGTGGCGCCTGTTGAGCCATGGGAGCCGGCGCAAAAGCCGCGGCAGGCGGAGGTGCCGCCGAGGGAGCCGGGACAACCTGAATCGTGATCGATTTCTGCGGCGCCGGTTGCTGCTGCATGGCCTGCGACCAGGCACAGACGGTGGCTGCGCCGACGGCCAGTGCCGCGGTCGCAGCGACGACGCAGTTGCGGGTTACCGGAGCCAACAGACGAGTCAAATCGAACATGATGTGGAACGTATCCCGGCACCTGCGCCGGGGGAAGCACCCTGATCTAGAACAGCCGGAACGCGATGATGAAGCCGAGTACGACCACGCCTACCGCGAGCCCAACCCACAGGCCAAGCCGCTTCTCGATGGTCTCGCGGATCCACACGCCATAGCGGTTCATGAGGACCGCAACCACATAGAAGCGCGCGCCGCGGGCGACGAACGAGAGCGCGATGAACATCCAGATATTATAGTTGGCGAAGCCCGACGTGATGGTGACGAGCTTGTAGGGAATCGGCGTCAGTCCCTTCAGCAGGATGATCCATGCGCCATATTCGGCATAGCCGGCGCGGAATGCCTCGACCTTGTCGCCATAGCCGTAGAAATGAATGACCCACTGGCCGACGCTGTCATAGAGCAAGTGGCCGATCAGATAACCGACCACGCCGCCCGCGACCGATGTGATGGTGCAGATGCCTGCATAGAGCCAGGCCTTCTGTGGCCGGGCCAGCGCCATCGGAATCAGCATCACATCCGGCGGCACCGGAAAGAACGAACTTTCCGCGAAGGACACGATGCCCAGAATCCAGAGGGCGTAGGGCTTGTGGGCGGCGTCGATACACCAGTCATACATTCGTCTGAGCATGGTCCGCGATGAACCATCCTGAGGCCGATTTGTCCATGCTTGATTGGTGACGGCCAGATAACAAGGAACCGATGACCGGCTCAGATCACCTTGCGGATACGATCTTCCAGCGCGGCAATTGGTCGCCGACCATCAGCGGAAGCACGCGACTTAGCGCCCTTTGATATCGACTTGGGCGACTTCGGCAATTTCTCGGCGATACCCATCATTCGCTCGCGCCGGCTCATCTCAGCCCAGACCTGCTCAGGACGCACACCAGCGGCCGCCCACAGCACAGTCAAATTGTAGAGAAGATCGGCGCTCTCACGGATCACAGCGTCCGGCTTGCGATTGACCGCGTCGATGACGACCTCGATCGCCTCCTCGGCCAGCTTCTTCGCCATCTTTTCCGGCCCCTGCTGATAAAGCCGGGCCGTTCGCGAGACCGACGGATCGAGATCCTTGGCCGCGATCACCGCCTGATAAAGCCGGTCGAGCGAATCACTCATGGAACTACACTATCTCAAAGCTGTGGCCAGCGTGTTAACGGCCGGCCCTCAAGTGTCTGCAACAACGTCAAAACGCCGGCCGCGAACGCGACCGGCGTTTGATAGTTAAGTGACGGTTGCATGACGGAACGAGTTGTGACCGATCGCGAACTACCAGGTCATGCGACGCGAATTATCGTAACCATGACCACCGCCGTAGCCGCGATACGGTCCACCATAATAGCCGCCGCCGTCATAATAGGCAGGACCACCACCGTAATAGACCGGACCGCCGCCATAGTAACCGTAGCTGTCGTAATAGTCGCGACGGCTCTGCGTGGCAGCGATCGCGCCAATGGTGCCGACGATGGCGCCAAAGGCCGCGAGGCCCGCGGCATTTCCGCCACCGCGATAATAGCGGCGGCGCGCGCTGCTGAAATCGGTGGCGTCGCTGGTGCCATGCGTGGCGACAGCCTGGCTCGTGCTCTTGGCGACAGGCGCCGCGATTGCTCCGGTCGGCGCAATTGCCGAGATGGTCATGGCCGCAACACTCGCCACGATGGCGGCGCGGCCAGTCGACTTAAACAATCCATTTCGTACGAACATCTCAATGTCCTCCGTGGTCGTCTGGCCCTGCGGGCCTCTAGATAGCCAACCACTTCGGACAGTATGAGTTCCTCAACCCCAACGGCAGCTGAACGATCGGTGTCCAAATCGGGGCAGTCATCTCCCGTTCAGCCTTTTACGGTTAGAAACGACGCGCAAGATGTCGCACCTTACTGCCATCAATCGAACATGCCGGCGGGGTAACTGCCGGCCCAGTCGTTAAGTATCTTGATGCCCAGAACCGCGACCCACATTTCCCGGCGGCATGTCCTCCTCTCGCTGAGTGCGCTGGGGTCGGTGGCTCTTTGCGCATCATCGGTACAAGCCTCCGCCGACGACAAGACGCCTAGTGACAAGGCAGCTGACGACAAAACCCCGGCCAATATCCAGTTTGCGCTCGAGCGCGCGATCGATGCGATTGCCGCCCCGTTCGTGCTGGCCGAGACCCGCGGCCTGTACCGGGCCGAGAACGTGAATGTGACGACCACCGTGGCCGCGGGATCGAAGGAGACCATCGCGCGGGTCGCCTCAGGCGCCAGCGACATGGCGCTGGCCGATCTCAATGCGTTGATCCGCTATCGCGGCGATCCCGATGCAGCGGCGGTGAAAGCCGTCTTCGTGCTACTTAACGCAGCCCCCTATGCCATTGTCGCCCGCAAGAGCCGCGGCGTGATCTCGCTCGGCAGTCTTGAAGGAAAAGTGCTTGGGGTCGCTGACCGCGATCTCGCGATCCGGCTGTGGCCGGCGCTGGCCAAGCGCAACAACATCAAGCTTGCAGCCGTGAAGCAGGAGAGGATCAGCGCTGCGGTGCGCGAACCGATGCTCTCGGCCGGTCAGGTCGATGCGATCACCGGCTTCTCCTATCTCTCGGCGGTCAACCTGCGCGACCGCGGCGTCCCCGCCGATGACCTCGCGGTGTTTCGTTTCGCCGAGTTCGGTTCCGCCGCCTATGGCCTCGCCCTGATCGTCAATCCGAAATTCGCTGCCACCAGACCCGAGGCCGTGAAGGCGTTCATCCGCGCCGTCACCGCCGGGACGCAGTTGACCATCAAGGACCCGGCCAGGGCGATCAACGACGTCATGACCCAGATGGAGAACGGGTCGCGCGAGCTTGAACTGACGCGGCTGCACACTGCCATTACCGACAATATCCTGACCGACGATGTCCGCCGCGACGGGCTGGGCGGCATGGACGCCGCACGTTTTGAAGCATCGCTTGACGAGATTGCCGAAGATTTTACCTTCAAGAAGCGCCCCACGGCCGCGAACATCTTCGACGACAGCTTCCTGCCGGGCACGGTCGGCCGCAAAATCAACTGAAGAAGTTCAACTGAACAACTTTTCCCGAAGCTGTATTCGGCTGCCGTCCCCGCTTAGACTATGCGCAATCGGTTATCCCGTTCGCGCTGCGCTGAGTGACCTCCCATGATCCGTCTTTACACCCGTGTGCTGGAGCTGCTCGGCAAGGAGAGGCGCCTCGGCTGGTTTCTTGCGGGCGCGAACCTGCTGCTCGCCGGCGCGCAATTCGCCGAACCGGTGCTGTTCGGCCGGATCATCGACGTGCTGTCGAACAATCTCTCGACGGCCGCGATGCAGACGGATGGCACGTCGCCCTGGCCACTGCTCGCGGCCTGGGTCGCGTTCGGCCTGTTCACGATCGTCTGCGGCACAGTGGTCGCGCTGCATGCGGATCGCCTCGCGCATCGCCAGCGCCAGGCGGTGCTGACCGATTACTTCGAACACATCATGCAATTGCCGCTGACCTTCCACACCGGTACGCATTCCGGCCGCCTGATGAAAGTGATGCTGGCCGGCACCGATGCCCTCTGGCGCGTCTGGCTCGGCTTCTTCCGCGAGCACTTCGCCGCCATCGTCTCGCTGTTCGTACTGCTGCCGCTGTCGGTCTATCTGAACTGGCGGCTTGCCATCCTGCTCGTGATCCTGTGCGTCGTCTTCACGGTGCTGACCACGATGGTCGTGCGCAAGACCTCGGGCATGCAAAGCGATGTCGAGGAACATTACGGCGATCTGTCCGCGCGCGCCTCCGATGCGCTGGGGAATGTCGCGCTGGTGCAGAGCTTCACGCGCATCGATGCCGAGGTGCAGGGCCTGCGCGGCGTCTCCAGTCAGTTGCTCGAAAAGCAGATGCCGGTGCTGTCGTGGTGGGCACTGGTCTCGGTGATGACGCGCACCTCCACCACCATCACGGTGCTGGCGATCTTCACCGTCGGCATCGCGCTGCATCAGCAGGGTCTCACCACCGTGGGTGAGATTGTGATGTTCGTCAGTTTTGCGACGATGCTGATCCAGAAGCTCGAACAGGTGGTCGCCTTCATCAACACCATCTTCATGGAAGCGCCGCGGCTGCGCGATTTCATGAACGTACTCGACGCGGTGCCCACCGTGCGCGACCGCATCGACGCCATGGATCCCGGCCGGCTGCAGGGCATGGTCGAGTTCAACGACGTGTCGTTCTCCTATGACGGCAAGCGGCCCGCGATCCAGGATCTGTCCTTCACGGCCCTGCCCGGCCAGACCATCGCCCTCGTCGGTTCCACCGGCGCGGGCAAATCCACCGCTATCGCACTGCTGCACCGGGCCTTCGATCCGCAATCCGGCATCATCTCGATCGACGGTATGGATATCCGTGCGCTCACGCTGTCGGGCCTGCGCCGGAACATCGGCGTCGTGTTCCAGGAGGCGCTGCTGTTCAACCGCTCCATCGCCGACAACCTGCGCGTCGGCAAACCGGACGCGACGGATGAAGAGTTGCGTATCGCCGCCGCCCGCGCCCAGGCGCTCGATTTCATCGAGCGCAGCGATAACGGTTTCAACACCAATGCCGGCGAACGTGGCCGCATGCTGTCCGGCGGCGAGCGGCAACGGCTGTCGATCGCCCGTGCACTGCTGAAAGACCCGCCGATCCTGATCCTCGACGAGGCCACCAGCGCGCTCGATGCCGTGACCGAGGCCAAGCTCAACGTCGCTCTCGATGAAGTGATGAAGGGCCGCACCACTTTTGTGATCGCGCACCGGCTGTCCACCATCCGCAATGCCACGCGTATCCTTGTATTTGAGAACGGCCGCGTGATCGAAGCGGGAACTTTCGATGAACTCGTGATGCAGGGCGGCTATTTCGCCAATCTTGCCGCCGCCCAGTTCATGGTTCAGGAGGACGCCCGCGCCAGCATGGCCCTGCCGGACGCCGCCCAGCCGCTGTGATGTCGTTCGCGAGGTAAAGCCTTTGCGAGCGGCCGAAATTTGGCCCCTTTCATCACCGATTTAACCGGCTCGCCACTGTTCTGATGCTCTCGGCCGGTATAGGTTTGCTGCGGTCACCGCGTGACGGCCAAACCGACATGAGAGTCCCGAACCTCAAATCCAAGAATTGCTGCGCGCGGTGTCACGGCACTGCAGGCGGGCCGCAAAGGACCGGAATCGGATAGTGCAATTTCACTTCGCATCGCGCCGCCTGCTATCACTCAACTGGTTCGTTCTCGCCGCGGCACTTGTGCTCGGCGTGGCCGCGCCACGCACGGCCAGCGCTGAAGCACTCCTGCTCGTCGAAGTCGATACCGGCAAGGTGTTGCAGGCCGAGAACGCGACCTATCCGTGGTATCCCGCCTCCGTCACCAAGCTGATGACGACCTATGTCACGCTGCAGGCGGTGAAGCAGGGACGCATCAGTCTCGACACGCTGGTCACGGTGTCGCCGATCGCCGCGGCACAGTCGCCCTCGAAGATGGGCTTCAAGGCCGGCACGCAGGTCACCATCGACAACGCGCTGAAGATGATGATGGTGAAGTCGGCCAATGACATGGCCGTCGTGCTCGCCGAAGGCGTCGGCGGCTCTGTCGACGGTTTCTCGGCGATGATGAATGCCACCGCGCAGAAGCTCGGCATGACGCAGACCAACTACGTCAATCCGAACGGCCTGCCGGCCGATGGTCAGGTCACCTCGGCGCGCGATCTTGCGATCCTCGCCCGCGCGATCATTCACGACCTGCCGGAATACGAATATTTCGTCCACATTCCCGCGATCAAATTCGGCCGCCGCATCACGCCGAACTTCAACAAGCTGATCGGCCGCTATCCCGGCGCCGACGGCATGAAGACCGGTTTCATCTGCGCCTCCGGCTACAATCTCGTCGCCACCGCCACCCGCGGCAACAAGCGGCTGATCGCCGTGGTGCTCGGCGCCTCCTCAGGCCAGGCCCGCGCCGTCAAGGCGGCGCAACTCCTGGAGCGCGGCTTCAACACCGGCGCCGGCGGCCTGACCTGGCTGCGTCCGGCCCTCGGCACCGTGGACGCCCTCGCGCCGATCGATGCCGCGCCCCCGAACCTGCGCGACGACATGTGCGGACCGAAGCGCAAGCGCCCGGCCAGCGATGCCGATGACGAAGTCGTCGCCAGTAACGAAGCCGGCAGCCAGGCGATGTCGTTCTTCACCGCCGGCCTGCAGCCGCCAACGCTGCGCCCGGTCGACATGATCGCCGCAGCCGCCGCGCCGGTCGAACCGGTGATCGTCTATACCGGCCCGAAGAAAGTGGGCGCCGACCTGATTGCCGCCAATGCGGTGGAAGAAGCCCGGCAGACGCCGAAGCCCAAGGGCAAGAAGGGCACCAAGACCGCCGCCAAGAAGCCTGACGCCGCAGCCGACACCAAGGACGCCAAACCCGCAGCAACCGCCGAAGCGAAGCCAGCCGCCAAACCCGCCGCCTCCAAACAGGCCGCAGTCAAGCCGGATGCCGCCGCGCCAAAACCTGCAGCGGCAGCCGCGCCTGCAACGGCGAAACCCGCAGCAGCCAAACCTGCAGCCGGCAAGCCTGCCACGGCAGCCGCCGCTCCGGCCACAACGCCGGCCAAGCCGAAGGCAGCGGCGAAACCCGCACCGAAGGCTACCACTGGCGAAGCCAAGCCGGCTGCGGCAGCTCCGCGCAGTTAGACCTTCGTCGACAAAGCTCAACTATCATCGTTAACGCGGCCGGTTTCCGGCGGCGTCATGTTGCGCCGCGCCTTGCTATCAAGGGCAGCTTTGCTCAATACTTCCCTGAAATAATCAAATCGAGGGGGAAGTGTCATGGAGCGTATCTGGCTCAAACAATATCCGGCAGGCGTGCCAGCCGACATCGATGTCAGTCTGTATCCGTCGCTGGTCGATCTGCTCGAAGAGAGCTTTGCCAAGTTCCGCGATCGCAAAGCCTTCATCTGCATGGACAAGTCGATCACCTATCGTGAGCTCGACGAAATGTCCGCCTCGCTCGGCGCCTATCTGCAGAGCAAGGGCCTCGCCAAGGGTGCCCGCGTCGCGCTGATGATGCCGAATGTGCTGCAATATCCGATCGCCACCTCTGCGGTGCTGCGCGCCGGCTATGCCGTGGTCAACGTCAACCCGCTCTACACCCCGCGCGAACTCGAGCATCAGCTCAAGGATTCCGGCGCCGAAGCCATCATCGTGCTGGAGAACTTCGCCTCCACGGTGCAGCAGGTGATCGCCAAGACCAATGTGAAACATGTGATCCTTGGCAGCATGGGCGACATGCTCGGCTTCAAGGGCGTGATCGTCAATCTCGTGGTCCGCCGCGTGAAGAAGATGGTGCCGGCTTACGAATTGCCGGGCGCCGTCTGGTTCAACGATGCAGTCTCCGCCGGCCGCAGCATGAAGCTGAAGAAGCCGGTGCTCGGACCCGACGACGTCGCCTTCCTGCAATATACCGGCGGCACCACCGGCGTTTCCAAGGGCGCGACGCTGCGCCATCGCAACATCCTGGCCAATGTGCTGCAGAACGATGCCTGGCTGCAGCCGGCGCTGCGCAAGCCGCCGCATGTGGACCAGCTGTTCATCGTCTGCGCACTGCCGCTGTACCATATCTTCGCGCTGACGGCCTGCTTCCTGCTGGCCGTGCGCGCCGGCGGCGTCAACCTCCTGATCCCGAATCCGCGTGATATGCCGGGCTTCGTGAAGGAGCTGATGAAGTATCAGGTCAACAGCTTCCCGGCGGTCAACACGCTCTATAACGGATTGCTGAATACGCCGGGCTTCGACCAGGTGGACTTCTCCAAGCTGAAGATTTCCAACGGCGGCGGCATGGCGGTGCAGAAGGCTGTGGCCGAGAAGTGGCTGAAGGTGACCGGCTGCTTCGTCGCCGAAGGCTACGGCCTCTCCGAAACCTCGCCGACGCTGACCTGCAACCCCGCCGATGTCGATCAGTTCAACGGCTCCATCGGCGTGCCCGTGCCATCGACTTACATCTCGATCCGCGATGACGACGGCAACGAAGTCCCGCTCGGCCAGGCCGGCGAGATTTGCGCCAAGGGTCCGCAGATCATGTCGGGCTACTGGAACCGGCCGGACGAGACCGCCAAGGTGATGACCGCGGACGGTTTCTTCCGCACCGGCGACATCGGCATCATGACCCCCGACGGCTTCACCAAGATCGTGGATCGCAAGAAGGACATGGTGCTGGTCTCGGGCTTCAACGTCTATCCGAACGAGGTCGAGGACGTCATCGCCAGCCATCCCGGCGTGCTGGAATGCGCCGTGATCGGCGTGCCTGATCCGAAGACCACCGAGGCGGTGAAGGCCTTCGTCGTCAAGAAGGACCCGAACGTCACCGCCGAGGACATCATCAAGTTCTGCGGCACCCAGCTCACCAATTACAAGGTGCCGAAACAGATCGAATTCCGCACTGCTTTGCCGAAGACCAATGTCGGCAAGATCCTGCGCCGCGAGCTCCGCGACGAGAAGAAGCAGGCCTCAGCGGCCTGACACACTGCTATAGGGTGGGCCGCTTTCGCATGGCCCACCCTATGGATTTCAATATGACTGCAACGACTCCCGCCGACATCATCGCCTTCTGGGCAGACGCCGGCTGGGAGCGCTGGTACGCCAAGAACGACGATTTCGACGCCGAGATCACCCGTCGCTTCCGGGCGCTGTGGGACGAGGCTGTCACGGGCGGGCTCGCGTCGTGGGAGACCAGCGACGAGGGCACCCTCGCCCTGATCCTCGTGCTCGACCAGTTTCCCCGCAACATGTTCCGCAACGACGCGCGTGCCTTTTCCAGCGATCGCCTCGCCCGCGACCTCACGGTGAGGGCGGTCGAGCGCGGTGTCGATCAGCGGGTCGACCAGCAGATGCAGCAATTCGTCTATATGCCGCTGATGCATTCGGAAGACCTCGCCGATCAGGAGCACTGCTGCGCGCTGTTTCGCGCCACCGGCGAGAGCGACAATCTGAAATATGCCGACGAGCACGCCGATATCATCCGGCGCTTCGGCCGTTTCCCGCACCGTAACCGGGTGCTGGGGCGCAGCACCACGGCGGAGGAGCAGGCCTTTCTCGATGCCGGCGGCTTCGGCGGGTGACATCGTCGTGATACGCGCGGCAGGCCAAGCTTTGCGCAGCGCGTAATATTGCCCGCGTCATGCAGCCGGTCTAAACACACTCACCCTTACTTTCAGGAGAGACCGACGATGACCATTCAAGTTGGCGACAAGCTGCCCGAGTCCAAGCTCCGTGTCATGACCTCCGAGGGTCCGGCCGTGAAGACCACCGACGACATCTTCAAGGGCAAAAAGGTGGCGCTGTTCGCCGTCCCCGGCGCCTATACCGGCACCTGCCACAAGATGCATCTGCCGAGCATCTTCCTCAACGCCTATGCCATCAAGGACAAGGGCGTCGACACCATCGCGATCATTTCCGTCAACGACGCCTTCGTGATGAACGCCTGGAAGAAAGACACCGACCTGCGCGACGAAGCGACCTTCCTGGCCGACGGCAATGCCGACTTCACCAAGGCCATCGGCATGGAGCTCGACGCATCCGGCAACGGCCTCGGCATCCGCTCGAAGCGCTATTCGATGCTGGTGGAAGACGGCAAGGTGACCAAGCTCAACCTTGAGCCGGCACCCGGCAAGGTCGAAGTCTCCGGCGGCGACACGCTGCTGGGCCAGCTCTGAGCTGAGATCTTCGATTACAGAACCACGAACTCCGTCATGGCCGGGCTTGTCCCGGCCATCCACGTCTTCGCCTCAGGCCAAGACGTGGATACCCGGCATTCGCCGGGCATGACGACAGAGTTGGATGCGCAGTCAGCGCAAAATGCCGCCCGCTCCTACCGGCCCCGGTTCTCCGCCAGACCATCCCGCGACAGCTGATCCGCGCGTTCGTTCTCCGCGTGACCGGCATGGCCCTTGACCCAGTGCCAGCGTACGTCATGGGTCTTCAGCGCGGCGTCGAGCCGCTGCCACAGGTCGACATTCTTCACCGGCTTCTTGTCGGCGGTCTTCCAGCCGTTTTTCTTCCAGCCGTGAATCCAGCTCATGATGCCATTGCGTAAGTACTGGCTGTCGGTGTGCAGATCGACGGAGCACGGCTTCTTCAGCGCCTCCAGCGCGGAGATCGCCGCCATCAGCTCCATGCGATTATTGGTGGTGTGCGCCTCGCCGCCCTTCAATTCCTTCTCGGCATCGCCGAACCGAAGGATCGCGCCCCAGCCGCCGGGGCCGGGATTCCCGGAGCAGGCGCCGTCCGTATAGATCGTCACAGGCGTCGATGTCGTCACGCGGGCAGTCTCATGCGGCAAGTCTTATGCGGGGAGTTTGGGAGCTTCGACGCCGTAATCCGCCATGGATGCCACCGACTGGTGGAAGCGCAGGATGCGGACATAGTCCAGCGGGTTCTTCGGCTTCACGAAGGCGCCTTCCGGCACGTTGAGAAAATCCACCAGACGCGTGAGCAGGAAGCGGATGGCAGCGCCACGCGCCAGCAGCGGAAATGCCTTCTGCTCGGCTTCGGTGAGCTGCCGCACACTGTTATAGGCGTTGAAGAATGCGCGGGCCTTGGTGGCGTTGAAGGAATAGTCCTGCTCGAAGCACCAGGCATTCAGGCAGATCGCCACGTCATAGGCCAGCAGGTCATTGCAGGCGAACGGAAAGTCGATCAGGCCCGAAAGCTTGTCGCCAAGGAAGAAGACATTGTCCGGAAACAGATCCGCATGGATGACGCCGACCGGCAGATCGCCCGGCCAGCGCGCGGTGAGATAATCCAGCTCGGTCTGCAGAAAGTTGAACAAGCCGTGCTGCACGGTGTCCGCGCGCGGCCCCGCCGCCTCGAGCAGCGTGTGCCAGCCATCCACCGAGAGCGGGTTCCTGCGCACCAGGGGGAAATCGCGCCCAGCGACATGCATCTTCGCCAGCGCCTCGCCGACACCGGCGCAATGCATCACATTGGGACGGCGCGGCCACATGCCTTCGAGGAAGTTGATGATCGCCGCCGGCCGGCCGGCGAGCGTGCTGTAGACCTCGCCATCGCGATTCTTCTGCGGCTGCGGGCAATTCACACCGCGCGCGCAGAGATGCGCCATCAGGCCCAGAAAATATGGCAGATCGTCCGCCGCCACGCGCTTCTCATAGAGCGTGAGGATATACGCGCCCTTGGAGGTGTGGAGCAGGAAGTTGGAATTCTCGACGCCTTCGGCGATGCCCTTGTAGGAGAGCAATTCGCCGACATCGTAGCTTTTCAGAAAGTCCGCGAGATCATCGGCAGCGACGTCGGTGTAAACCGCCATCGCACTTATGCCGCGTCAGGGCGCAACGAACGCGGCAGCGGGAAGAACTCGTTCTCCTCAGCGGCCGACACGGTCTCGACATGCAGCGTGTAGCGCTGCGCGAACGCGTCCATGATCTCTTCGACGATCACTTCCGGCGCCGATGCGCCTGCGGTGATGCCAAGGCTGGAGATGCCGTCGAACATGGACCAGTCGAGATCGCTGGCGCGCTGCGCCAGCACCGACACCTTGCAGCCTTCGCGCTCGGCCACTTCACGCAGCCGCTGCGAATTCGATGAGTTCGGCGCGCCGACCACGATCAGCGCATCGACCACCGGCGCCACCTTCTTCACCGCGAGCTGGCGGTTGGTGGTGGCGTAGCAGATGTCTTCCTTGTGCGGTCCGTTGATGGTCGGGAAGCGCTCCTTGAGCACGGCGACAATCTCCGCCGTGTCATCGATCGACAGCGTCGTCTGGGTCACGAAAGCGAGGTTGTCCGGATCCTTCGGCTGGAAGGTCTGCGCATCCTCGGCCGTCTCGATCAGCTGGACGGCGCCCGGCGGCAGCTGGCCGACCGTGCCGACCACTTCCGGATGATGGGAATGCCCGATCAGCAGGATTTCGCGGCCACGCTTGAAGTGGATCGCCGCCTCGCGGTGAACCTTGGTCACCAGCGGGCAGGTCGCGTCCAGGGAGAAGAAATTGCGCTGGCGCGCATCTTCCGGAACCGACTTCGGCACGCCGTGGGCGGAAAATACGACCGGTGCGGAGGTATTATCTGGAATCTCGGCCAGTTCCTCGACGAAGATCGCGCCCTTGGTCTTCAGGCTGTCCACCACATATTTGTTATGGACGATTTCGTGCCGGACATAGACCGGCGCGCCATGGATGGCGAGTGCGCGTTCGACCGTATCGATCGCCCGGACGACGCCTGCGCAGAAGCCACGCGGCGAGCAAAGCACGAGTTTAAGGGGCGGTTTGGTCGTCATATCGGGCGATCCAGGGGCCTTGGAGCAGGTTCAGCAACCGGAACCGCGGATGCGAGCGCTCAATTTAATGGAGAAATCAGCCAAAGGGCTTGTTTGCATAAGGACTTGGGGCCGGTTTGCGGCGGTGTCAAGGCCGAACTGTCGGGCATTGCGTGGTTGCCCTCGGACAGATTATATAGAGGCTTAATTCCCGTCATCCCCGATGACCAGACGGCTTCGCCTCCGAAAGAGGTGGGCGAGGCACAAAGGAGATTTGCCATGAGCAATGCCCCGCTGATGCCAAAAGCGACGGCCGTGTGGCTCGTTGACAATACGGCGCTGACCTTCGACCAGGTCGCCGATTTCACCAAGATGCACGTGCTCGAAGTCCGCGCCATTGCCGACGGCGACGCCGCCCAGGGCATCAAGGGCATGGACCCGATTTCCAACGGCCAGCTGACCCGCGACGAGATCGAAAAGGGCGAAAAGGACAAGAATTACCGGCTCAAGCTCGAAGAGAGCAAGGTGATCCTCCCGCCGGCCGCCAAGAAGAAGGGCCCGCGCTACACCCCGGTGTCGCGCCGCCACGAGCGCCCGAGCGCGATCCTGTGGCTGGTCCGCAGCCATCCGGAGCTCAAGGACAGCCAGATCATGCGTCTGGTCGGCACCACCAAGACCACGATCGCCTCGATCCGCGACCGCACCCACTGGAACGCCTCGACCCTGACCCCGATGGATCCGGTGACCCTCGGCCTGTGCTCGCAGATCGAACTCGATTTCGAAGTCCAGCGCGCGGCCAAGGAAAAGCCGACCGATCAGGCTTATGGCGGCGCGACCCTGCTACCGGCCTCGGAAACCACCCGCAAGGACGAGTTCGAGACCACCGAGAGCAGCCGCGACGACCTCAATGTCGATGCCGTATTCGCCAAGCTGAAGACCATCGGCGGCGGCAAGAAGCAGGACGACGAGGAAGAATAGGCGCCTGCGCTGCGCACAGATGCGCGGCGGCAATTGCAGAATTGAAAACGCGGCGGTTCATCCCGCCGCGTTTTTTTTTGTTTCTGTAGTTTGTAGGATGGGTAGAGCGTCTTCGCGAAACCCATCGTTACCGCACGAAAGAGATGGGTTTCGCTGCGCTCTACCCATCCTACAAACACCTTCCATCCCGCTACACCAGCAACCGACGCATAATCTTCACTTTCCAAACGCCATCGAATCCTGCGACATCGCGCATGGACGGCAACGCTTGGAGTGGCGACGATGGCATCTCTCTGGCTCGGTCTGGTGCGATTGCTGGCCGGCTTCCGCCGCGGCCTGCGCGATCCCGAATTTCGCGCGACCCTGTTTCTGCTGGCCATCGCCATGGCCGCCGGCGCCGTGTTCTTTCACGCCGTGGAAGGCTGGCCGTGGATCGACGCTGCCTATTTCAGCGCGATGGCACTCACCACTGTCGGCGACGCCACGCTGTCGCCGACCACCGCCATCGCCAAAATCTTCACCATGCTGTTCTCGATATCAGGCATCGGACTGATGCTGGCATTCCTGTCGCGGCTATCGACGTTCCGCGAGCATGAGGAAGGGCGGGAGTAGCATGAGGAAAGTCAGAATTTCTTCCCGCAGCGAGTTTCAGGATGTGATAGTCAGGCAGCCCTGACGGAGAAACCCTAGTGCGCTATGCAGTTGTCATCGAGAAGACCGACAACAACTATTCCGCATACGTGCCGGACCTGCCCGGCTGCGTCGCAACCGGCGATACAGTGAAGATCGTCGAGGCCGAGATCCGGGACGCTGTCCGCTTTCATATCGAAGGCTTGAAAGAAGACGGGCTACCTGTCCCCGCCCCGACCAGCATTGCGGATTACGTCGAGACCTGACGTTGCGGGCCCTCACGCCTTCTTCAGAAATTCCGTCCGCAGCACCAGGCCCTTCACCTTGTCGGTGCGGCCTTCGATCTCGTCTTCATTGTCGGTGAGATGGATGTTCTTGATCACAGTGCCGCGCTTGAGCACGGTGGACGAGCCTTTCAGCTTGAGGTCCTTGATCAGTGTGACGGTGTCACCCTCGGCGAGCAGCGCGCCGTTCGAATCCCTGACCTTGATATCCATGATGTTGTCCTGATGGTGCGATGGTTTGGAGCGGGGCACCCAACAGGATGGGAGCGCCGAAAGCAACAGTTGCGCGGCAAAATGGCAAAAAAGAAGGGCCGACTGACATCGGCCCTTCAGTCAGAGAGAGACCGACAGAATCAGAACTTGTAGGTGATGCCGGTGCCGACCAGCCACGGGTCGAGCTTGACCTGACCGGTGATCGCTGCGCCTGACGCCAGCGTGCCTTCCCAATCCGGGCGCATCCACATCTTCTTCACGTCGACATTCCAGCCCCAGTGCTTGTCGATCATGTAATCGAAGCCGAACTGCAGCACCGGCGCGGCGGTGTCCTTCAGACGGCTGTTGGTCACGCCCACGCCGCTGGCACTCTGGCTGAAGAACCAGGTGTAGTTCACGCCTGCGCCGATATAGGGCTTGAAGGCGCCGAACTGCGTGAAGTGATACTGGAAGGTCAGCGTCGGCGGCAGCAGCCAGGCCTTGCCAACATCGAGGCCGGCGATGGCGCCATCGCCGGTGACGTGGTGCTTGGTGACGCCGAGGATCAGTTCTGCTGCGAGGTTCGGCGTGAAGAAATACGAGATGTCGAGTTCGGGAACGACCTGATCGGAGGTCTTCAGGCTGGAGCCCGGCACCTGGTGAACCGTGCCGCCATTCTCCGGAATGACGCCGAGCACGCGCAAACGGATCATCCAGGGATTCCACGCCTCGACCACCGGCGCCTTGTAATACGGTGTCGCGGCCGGAAGATCGGCGGCGCCTGCCGTCGTCGCCATGCTGGTCATCGCCGTTGCCGCCATCAGCAACGACATCGTTGTCAAAATTCTCTTCATCACGAAGCGCCCTGTCTTTCGATTCGTTCGGAGTGAACGATCTCACCCGATCAAATCCGAAAGACGCTCGCTGCGGCGCCTGCACGTTGATCTCCATCAAAAGCAAACGACCGCACAGCGTCTCGCTGCGCGGTCGTTGCCTTTGGGTGACACAGTCTTGCGGAATATCAATCCGCGGCGTTACGGCCGGTTCGGATTGTTCAGCATGTACTCGCCGAGATTACGCTGCGCGCGGTCGGCACGATTGATCGCATTGCTGCGCTGGACGTCGCGGTCCTTGCGGCAGGCTGCATATTCCGTTGACCCGGCAACGACACCATTGGCGCGGCAGATCGCGTCATCGTCGTCGCCGAGACTCGAGATCGGCACATCGGTACGGCGCGCGCAGGCGCTGAGCAGCGTCGCGGCCAGCGTCAGCGCGATGAGAGAGGTCGAGGTCAGTCGCATGCATGGTTCCTGTCACGTCGGTGACGCCGTGTTTAGCGCGAAATGCGGGATTTGTAAGGTGGGTAGGATGGGTAGAGCGGAGGCGCATCGCGCCAAAGCGAAACCCATCGGCCGGGTCAGTGGCAGAGTGATGGGTTTCGCTCCGCTCTACCCATCCTACGACCGAGCCTCACACCCTGCCCTTCAGCGCCGCGCCGATTTCGTCCAGCGACTTCGGATCCTCGATGGTCGCGGGCATGGTCCAGCTGTCGCCGTCCGCGATCTTCTTGATGGTGCCGCGCAGGATCTTGCCCGACCGCGTCTTCGGCAGGCGTGCCACGGCGATGGCGAGCTTGAAGGCGGCGACCGGCCCAAGTTTCTCGCGCACCAAAGCGACGACTTCCTTTTCGATCTCCGCAGTGGAGCGCGCGACGCCGGCCTTCAACACCAGGAAGCCGCAGGGCACCTCGCCCTTGATCGTATCCTTGATGCCCAGCACGGCGCATTCGGCGACGTCGGGATGCGAGGCCAGAATCTCTTCCATGCCGCCAGTGGAGAGGCGATGGCCGGCGACATTGATGATGTCGTCGGTGCGGCCCATCACATAGACGTAGCCGTCGTCATCAAGATAACCGGCATCGGACGTTTTGTAGTAGCCGGGGAATTCGTTGAAATAGGCTTCCTTGCAGCGTTCGTCCTGCTCCCACAAAGTCGGCAGACAGGCCGGCGGCATCGGCAGCTTGATCACGATGGAGCCCATGGTGCCCGCAGGCAGCGGCTTTGCCGCCTCATCCACCACCTCGACCTTGTAGCCGGGCATCGGCACTGTCGGCGAGCCGTGCTTCACCGGCAACTGGCCAAGGCCCACCGGATTGCCGGCGATGCACCAGCCGGTCTCGGTCTGCCACCAGTGATCGATCACCGGCACCTTCAATTGCTTCTCGGCCCAGTCAACCGTCGGCGGATCGGCGCGCTCGCCGGCCAAAAACAGCGTGCGGAAATGCGAGAGATCGTATTTGCGGATGAAGCTGCCGTCCGGATCGTCCTTGCGGATGGCGCGGAAGGCGGTCGGCGCGGTGAAAAAAGCAACGGCCTTGTGTTCGGAGATGACGCGCCAGAACGCGCCGGCATCCGGCGTACCGACCGGCTTGCCTTCATACATGATCGAGGTCGCGCCATGCAGCAGCGGGCCATAGACGATGTAGCTATGGCCGACCACCCAGCCGATGTCGGAGCCGCACCACCAGACCTCACCCGGCTTCACGCCGTAGAGATTCTCCATCGACCAAGCCAGCGCGACGGCATGGCCGCCATTGTCGCGCACCACGCCCTTGGGCTTGCCGGTCGTGCCGGACGTATAGAGGATGTAGAGCGGATCGGTCGCCAGCACCGGCACGCAATCGGCGGACTTCTTCGCCGCCATCGCCTTGCTGCGCAATTCGGCCCAGTCGTGATCGCGGCCGGCTTTGAGATCGCAACCATGCTGCGGGCGCTGCAGGATGATGCAGCCATCGGGCTTCACGCTGGCGAGCGCGATCGCTTCATCCAGCAGCGGCTTGTATTGCACGATGCGGCCGGGCTCGATCCCGCAACTCGCGGACAGGATCAGCTTCGGCCGCGCATCCTCGATGCGCGTCGCGAGCTCCTTCGCCGCGAAGCCGCCGAACACCACCGAATGCACCGCGCCGATGCGCGCGCAGGCGAGCATGGCGACCACAGCTTCCGGCACCATCGGCATATAGAGGATGACGCGATCGCCCTTGCCGACGCCAAGATCCTGCAGGATGGCGCCGAGTACCTGCACCTCATGCAGCATGTCGGCATAGGTGAATTTCCGGACCTCACCCGTCAGCGGCGAGTCGTGAATCAACGCGACCTGATCGGCGCGGCCACCCGCGACATGGCGATCCAGCGCGTTGTAGCAGGTGTTGAGCACGCCGCCGACAAACCAGCGGCCGTAAAGACCCACGGACGGATCGAACACCTTCTTCGCCGGCGCGATCCAGTCGATCGCCTGCGCGGCCTCGCCCCAGAAGCCTTCGGGGTCCGCGAGCGAGCGCGCGTGAACCTCGTGATAGCGGCTGGCATTGCGATTTGTCATTGGCGTCTCTCCCGCCCCCGCTTACCGCCGGGGTTCATTGCCTCGTCATTGTCACGGGATGGCCAGCTATTTCAAGGGTGCCTTTGGTTGTGGCTTGACCGACATCTCCACGCCGATCCGCTCGATCTCCTGCGCGAGCGCCTTGTAATTGGCGCGCGCCACGTCCAGTTGCGGATCGAGCTTGATTGCCACGCCAAAATCGCGCACTGCGCGCGGCCGATCGCCCTTCTTGCGCCAGAGCTCGCCGCGCGCATTGAACAGAACGGCCTGCGTCGGATCGAGCCGCAGCGCCGCGTCATAATCGGCGATGGCGCGATCGGTCTGCTCCTTGCGCACATAGACACCGGCGCGTGCGATCAGCGCTTTCAGCCGGTCGGGCCGCTCGGTCTTTTCGTTGTCGATCAGCGTGCTGCAAACCGCGAGAATCTTCTCGTCATCGCCTGACGCAACTGCTGCAACGCACAGCGCGGGATCGACTGGCGCGGCTGCGGGTTCGTTGACTGCTGGCCATGCTGTGTCCGGGATCACGCAGCACAGTGCGATCAGAACGCCGACGACGCGCGATACGCCTACGTATGAATTGCGAAAAGTCATTGCTATCGCGTGCTCGCATCGGCGGATGGATGCAATCCGATCGCCGGCTTGCGTGCCGCCACCCGATATTTCTCAAGCTGCTTGCGATGTCGCAAAGCGATATCCAGCGTTGAATCGATCTGAACGGCCGCGTCGAAATCGGCCAGAGCACGCGCAGGGTCGCCCTTGTCGCGCCAGGCGACGCCGCGATTGTTGTAGGCCATCGCCAGATCGGGCTGAAGCTGCACGGCCATGTCGTGATCGGCGATGGCGCGATCATAGGCGCCGCTGAGGCTGAAGGCGTTGCCGCGATTCATGAAGTAGCTGGCCTTCGGCTCCAGCCTGATCGCCGCGTCGAAATCCGCAATCGCGCGAGTATAGGCATTGTTGCGCGCATAGGACTGACCGCGCGCATCGTAATGTTCCGCAGTCGGCTCCAGACGAATGATGTCGCTCTGGTCGTCGATGACCAGATCGAAGCGCTTGACCTTGGCATAGGCGGCGGCCCGGTCAACGAGGCTTTGCACGCGAGTGGGATCGAGGCGAACCGCTTCGGTATAGTCGCGCACCGCGAGGCGATTTTCATGCATGGCTGCGAAGGTCGACGCACGCCCGGCAAACAGCGTGGCGCTATGTGGATTGAGCTTGATCGCGCGATCGAAATCATCGAGCGCACGATCGAATTTCTTGTCCGCAGCCAGCGCCCTGCCGCGCATATCGAGCGCAGCGGTCGACAACGGATCGAGATCGATGGCCTGACCGCAGTCTTCAATGGCCTTGCCGGGATCGTCCTGCTTCAACCGCAGCTCGGCGCGCACGATCAGGGCACCGACGCGTTCGCGAAGGCCGGCAGTGGAATTGATGACCAGCCCGCAGATTCCGATGGTCTCATCAAGCGGCAGGGGGCTGTCGAGCGCACAGCTCAGCTCTCCATCGGCGGCCCATCCCGGCGCAGCCGTGTTCATCAGTGCAAGCACTGATGCGGCAACACACAGACACAATGCCGTCCAGGAGAATTTCATCGACGCGCCCAGCCCGCCATCATCCTAGCCCGGATGACCCGCGCCTCAAAGAGCGCCAATGGCCGCCGGGCACGGACAACGATGACTTATTTGATCAATCCCTTTTCCCGGTAGTAGCGCAGCGCGCCGGGATGCAGTGGCACCGGGCTTTTGCTCACGGCGCTCGCCAGTCGGATTTCGTGGCCGGCGCGATGCGCGACCGCCAACTCATCAAGACCGTCGAACAGGCGTTTCGTCATCTCATAGACGAGGTCGTCCGGCACGGCCGTGCTCGTCACCAGATAATTCATCACCGATGCCGTCGGCACGGGCCTGTTCTGGCTGACATAGGTGTTCGCCGGAATGATATCCGGCTTGAATGGTGCACCCATCTTCCTGACCACCGACCGCGGCAGCGGCACAAGGGTGATATCGGTGGCTTCGCTGAGCTCCTTGATTGACGTCACGCCAAGGCCGGCCGACTGCACCGCCGCGTCCAGCTTCTTCTCGATCATCAGCGTCGTGGATTCGGCAAACGAGACATAGCGTACTTCGCCGAGAACCTCGACCGGTTGTCCCACTGCGCGCAGGATGGTGCGCGCATTCAGCTCGGTGCCGGATCGCCTGTCGCCGGCTGACAGGCTCCTGCCCTTGAGATCGCCGAGCGTCCTGATGCCGCTCGCTTTGGTGGCAACGATCTGGATGTAATTCGGATAGAGCGCGCCGATCACCCGCAGCCGGTCCTGCCTGCCGTCGAAGCCCGCCGTGGCATTGCCGGCCCAGGCGTCCTTCAGCGCGTCGCCCAGTGCAAAAGCCACCTGCCCTGTGCCTTGCTGCAGCCGCGAGAGGTTTTCGACCGAACCGTCGGTTGTCTGCACCTGAACTTTCGCGCCGGGGATATCCGCATAGATCATCGCGATCGACACGCCGAGCGGAAAATAGATCCCGGACGTATTGCCGGTCAGCAGCGTGATGGACGGCTCGGCGCGCGCGGTTGCACTGCATAGGACGACGGCACTCGCCAGTGCCGCCAGCAGACGCTTCCTCGTTGTCATGTCATTTCCCGTCATGCGGACCGCGAAAGTGAACCGCGGCCCTCATGCGGTCAACGGCGTTGCAAGAGCGAACGCCGTCGCCGCGACGAAAGTTTCACCCGTAAGCCCTTGCGCCAGCCGGGTAAAACGGCATGAATGCCCCGCACTCAGAAGAATAAGGCCGGCAAAGCCGGCTGCGGGAAATATCCCGGGGGAAGAAACATGACTGACCAGAAATCTAACGCGAACGATGAAACCGTTGCCGTCTCCGACGAGGCATTGGCAAAGGCTGAAGCGTTCATCGAAGCCGATGAAGGCGCAACCAATCGCCTGCTTGGCTGGGCCGGGACGATCTCCACCGGCATCGCCGTGGTGATGAGCCTGTTTCATCTCTATGCCGCCTACGCAATCGTACCGACGCAGGAGCTGCGTTATATCCACGTCGCCTTCACCCTGATCCTGAGCTTCCTGCTGTTCCCCGTGGCCGCGCGCTTCCGCAATCGCGTGCGCTGGTGGGACATCGTGCCCGGCATCGTCGCCATTGCCACCATCGTCTATGCGCTATGGGGCGGCGATGACTTCACCGACCGCGCCACCGTGCCGGATCATATGGACGTCATTGTCGGCATCGTCTTCATCGTGCTGCTGCTGGAAGCGACGCGCCGCACCACCGGCCTGATCATGCCGGTCGTGTCGCTGTTCTTCATCGCCTATGCGATGCTCGGCCCGCATCTGCCCGCGCCATGGACCCATCGCGGCTACGACCTGCCGCGCCTCGTCGGCCATCTCTTCATCACCCTGGAAGGCATTTTCGGCGTCGCCGTCGACGTATCGGCCACGCTGATCATCCTGTTCACCATCTATGGCGCCTTCCTGTCGATGTCCGGCGCCGGCAAATTCTTCATCGATTTCTCGCTGGCACTGATGGGCGGCAAGCCGAATGCCGCCGGCCGCACCGTGGTGCTGTCGTCATTCCTGCTCGGCGGCCCTTCGGGCTCCGGCGTCGCCACCACGGTGATGATCGGCACCGTCGCTGCACCCATGCTGTCCAAGGCCGGCTTCGAGAAGAACGCCGCCGGCGGCCTGCTTGCAGCGGGCGGCCTCGGCGCGATCCTGTCGCCGCCGGTGCTCGGCGCTGCGGCATTCCTGATCGCTGAGTTTCTCAAGATCAGCTATCTCGACGTGATCTGGATGGCGACCATCCCGACCTGTCTCTATTATCTGTCGCTGCTGATCATGGTCGAGATCGACGCCAAGCGCTTCGGTGCGAAAAACGTACAGATCAAGCCCGAGCTGGGCCTCGGCGAAATGACCAAGCGCTACGGCTTCCACTTCATCTCCCTGCTCGCCGTCGTCGTCTTCATGATCATCGGCTATTCGCCGTCGCTGTCGGTGTTCTACGCCACGCTGGTCACCTTCGCGCTCAGCTTCCTGCGCAAGGATACCGCGCTGGTGCCGAAGAAGCTGGTGAAGGCGCTGGCCGACGGTTCGATCGGCGCGCTCAACGCGGCCACCACCTGCGCCTGCGCCGGTATCGTGGTCGGCGTCGTCACGCTCACCGGCCTCGGCCTGAAATTCTCGTCGATCGTGATTTCCTATGCCGGCGGCAGCCTGTTGCTGACGGCGATCTACACCGCCCTGATCGTCTGGATCATCGGCCTCGCCGTACCGGTCACCGCGTCCTACATCATCTGCGCCGTGATCGCCGCGCCCGCGCTGATCAAGCTCGGCGTACCCGATTACGCCGCCCACATGTTCATCTTCTATTATGCGGTGCTCTCGGAAGTCTCTCCGCCGACCGCATTGTCGCCTTTCGCGGCGGCCGCGATCACCGGCGGCGATCCCTACCGCACCACGCTGCAGTCGTGGAAATACACGCTACCCGCCTTCCTGGTGCCATTCGTCTTCGTCTGCGATCCGCAAGGCGTCGGCCTGTTGCTGAACATTCCGAAGGGCGGCTCGTGGGTGGATATCCTGGAAATCACCTTCAAGACCACCTGCGGCCTGCTCGCGCTCGCCGCCGTCGCGCAAAACTGGGGCCTGCGACATAATACGCCAGTGGAGCGCGGCCTGCTTCTGCTATCGGGATTGCTGCTGGTGTTTCCAAGCCTGATCGAGGCGATCATCGAATCGATCATCGGCCGCGACATCAGCTACACATTCGTGCCCGGCCTCATCATCGGCCTCGGCGTGCTGGTGTGGCAGGCAAGGACGAGGACGCAACCGTTACCGGCATGACCAACGACAGAAACGAATAACGTCAAGTTATCGCATGACAGCGGACGCCGCAGATAAGCGGCGCCGCCGACTTCAGGGAGTGACGCGATGAGATGGACAGCTTTCAGACACGGGGCGTTCAGACATGGGGCGTTCAGCCTTGCTCTGCTCGGCATGGCCTGCGCCGCGACCGGTGCTTCTGCGGAAGACAGGACCATCGCCATTGCCACTGGCGGGACCGGCGGCATCTTCTATCCGCTCGGCGGCGGCCTTGCGAACCTGCTGTCGAAGAAGCTTCCGCACACCCAGGCCACCGGCGAAGTCACCGGCGGCAGTGTCGACAACATCAAGCTCTTGGAAACCGGCCAGGCCGATCTCGGCTTCATGACCGGAGACGTCGCATCCGACGCCGTGAAGGGCGAGAACAAGTTCAAGAAGCCGGTGCCACTGCTCACCATCGTCGCCGTCTATTCCAGCCCGGTGCATGTGGTGACCATCGCCGGCACCGGCATCGAGAAATTCGCCGATCTGAAAGGCAAGCGCATTTCCGGCGGCGCGCCGGGCAGCGCCACCGAAGCGCAGACCTTCCGCCTGCTCGAAGCCGCCGGCCTCGACAAGGACAAGGACGTCAAGCGCGAGCGGCTGTCGGTGGCTGAATCCGCATCCGCGCTCAAGGATCGCAAGATCGATGCCTTCTTCTGGGGCGGCGGCGTGCCGACTGCCGCGGTGGTCGACCTCGCGGCGACGCCGGGCGTCACCATCAAGCTGATCGATATCGACTATCTGCTGGATCCGATCGTGAAGAAATACGGCCAGATCTTCGCACCCAGCGTCATCAAGGCCGGCAGCTATCCGGGCCAGACCACCGACAGCCGTGGTTTCGCCGCCTGGAATCAGATCATGGCCACCGACAAGATGTCGGACGAGACGGCCTATGCGATCACCAAGACCATCTTCGAGAACAAGGCCGACCTCGTCGCCGTGCATAAGGAGGCCGAGAACATCAATCTCGCCACGCAGACACCCGCGCAATCGCCGGCGCCATACCATCCCGGCACGCTCAAATATCTCAAGGAAGTCGGCGCGGTGAAATAGTCACCGCGACATCACAGGAAAACTGGAGGAGAGGAACCATGTTCAAGCGTTTCAGAAAGACATCGATTGCCGTGGCGCTGGTCGCCACTGCCGGCCTTGCCGGCGCAGCCATCGCACAGCAGAAGACCATGGCGATCGGCACCGGCGGCACCGGCGGCGTCTATTATCCGCTCGGCGGCGCCATCGCCAATGTGCTGTCGAAGGCACTCCCGAACACCCAGGCCACTGCGGAAGTCACCGGCGGTTCGGTCGATAACCTCAAGCTGATCGCCTCGGGCCAGAGCGAAATGGGCTTCACCATGGCCGACGCCGCGCTCGATGCTTTCAAGGGCGAAGACAAGTTCAAGAGCGGCAAGGTGCCGCTGCAGACCCTGCTGGTGGTCTATCCGAACCGCATGCATGTGGTGACCGTGGAAGGCACCGGCATCGAGAAGATGTCCGACCTCAAGGGCAAGCGCGTCTCCACGGGCTCGCCAGGCAGCGCCACCGAGGTGATGGCGTTCCGTGTGCTGGAAGCCGCCGGCCTCGACAAGGACAAGGACATGAAGCGCGAGCGTCTCGGCGTCGCCGAAAGTGTCAACGCCATCAAGGATCGCAAGATCGACGCCTTCATGTGGGTCGGGGGCGTTCCGACCGCAGCCGTCACCGATCTCGCCGCCACGCCGGGCGTGAAGATGAAGCTGATCGACCACAGCGACCTCGCCGAGAAGATGAACGTCAAATACGGCAAGCTGTATTCACCCTCGACCATAGCCAAGAGCATCTATCCCGGCATGGACAAGGACAACGCCAATACCGAAGTCTGGAACATCATCGTCACCGGCAACAAGATGAGCGATGACGACGCCTACAACATCGTCAAGACGCTGGTGGAGAAGAAGGCCGACATCGTCGCCGTGCACAAGGAAGCCGAAAGCTTCTCGCTCGACAACCAGGTGCAGGACCGCTCGCCGGTGCCGTTCCATCCGGGCGCGCTGAAATACTTCAAGGAAAAGGGCATCGGGAAGTAAGGCCGGCCCACAATCCCACAAGTTTGAAAGGCCGCGATGCACACGCATCGCGGCCTTTGTTCTGCGATATTCTCTCCACGTCGTCCCCGCGCAGGCGGGGACCACACCTGACAGGACGGTGTTACGACGACGAATACCGTGGAACCGGATCACTCAGCCGCCATTGCCTGCCGGGCAATACCGTCCCCCTCGGTTCGATCGTGCTGCCGTTCGCCCCAGGCTTCGTCCTCACCATGCCGGAAACGCGACCTTCCGACGCACGTCATCACGCCTTAGTACCAAATGCTTAAGGATGGTATTGCATTGCGGTAGCAACTTGCAGTGCAGGATAGTACCATCCACCCAGTACGTTCCCATGCATGTTGTCCATGGAAACGCTGATCGGGAGAAGCTGAAAGGACCTGCCGGTTGCGCAGATGAGTCGTAGGAGCGAACCGCCCTCGGGTTCGTTACCCCAGCCGTGCCGGTTCCCACTTGATCCCGGCCTCCCGTCATTGTCTTAAACACCCTCAATCAGATCGCGCGTCGCAGCCGCGCGGCCTGCCCGATATGCAAAAGGACTCTTCGAGATGTCATCATCGACCCGCTTCCCGTCCCGCCGCTCCGTGATCCTCGGCGGTGCGGCTGCCCTCGGCACGCTGCCGATCCTGTCGCGCCGCGCCAGCGCCGCAGAGTGGCCCACCAAGCCAGTGAAGTTCATCGTTCCGTTCGCGGCCGGCGGCACCACCGACATTCTGGCCCGCGTCGTCGCGCAGAAGATGTCCGAAGAGATGGGCCAGCAGTTCATCGTCGAGAACAAGGCCGGCGCCGGCGGCAACATCGCCGCCGATTTCGTCGCCAAGACCGAAGGCGATGGCTACACCTTCCTGGTCGGCACTCCGGGCACCCACGCCATCAACAAGTTCGTGTTCAAGAACATGACCTATGATCCGGTCAAGGATCTGGCATCGGTGATCGTGATCGCCAAGGTGCCGAACCTGTTCTCGGTGACCAACTCGCTGCCGGCCAAGAGCGTCAAGGAATTCATTGAACTCGCCAAGGCCAAGCCGGACGAATATTTCTACGGCACGCCGGGCCTCGGCTCGACCGCGCATCTGTCGACCGAACTCTTCAAGTCCATGACCGGCGTGAAGCTGACCCACGTGCCCTATAAGGGCAGCGCCCCCGCGCTCACCGACCTGATCGGCGGCCGCGTCCATCTGATGATCGACAACCTGCCCGCCGCACAGCCTTTCGCGGAAAGCGGCCAGATCCGTCCGCTCGCCGTCTCCACCGCCAAGCGCTGGGAGCCGATGAAGGACATTCCGACCATCGCCGAAGCTGGCGTTCCCGGCTACGACGCCGCCTCCTGGTTCACCATCGCGGCACCGGCCAAGACGCCGAAGGAGATCATCGCCAAGCTCAACGCCTCGACCGACAAGTTCATCAAGTCGGCCGATGGCACTGCCCGCCTGATCAAGCTCGGCGCCGATCCGACCGGCGGTTCGCCGGCCGACATGGATGCCTATGTGCAGTCGGAAATCGAGAAGTGGGGCAAGGTCGCCCAGTTCGCCGGCATCAAGCCGGAGTAAGGGCTGACAATCAGAGCCCGGCACAGGCTGATCATGCCGTACCGGCTGTGATAGTCATCGCAAGTTGATCGAAGGGCACGCGCATCTGCGCGTGCCCTTTTATTTTGGGAGTGGGCGGGCGCCTGCTTCACACTGTCATTCCGGGGCGCACGAAAGCGGCGAAGCCGCTGAAGTGCGAACCCGGAATCCCGGAGTGTTTGGCGCTGACTAGAGACTCCTATGCTGAGATTCCGGGTTCGTCTGCGCGAAGGTGCCCAGCCGCCCCGAAATGACGAGTGTGGGGTCGCGCTGACCTCTCCGCGTCATCCCCGCCTAGCACGCCGGAGGCGTGCGCGGGGCGGGGATCCATAGCCACGGTCAGTGTGGTTAGAGCGGCAGAGTTACAACGGACGGCGCTTTCACCAGTTCTCCAGCGTGTATGGGTCCCCGCCTGCGCGGGGACGACGGCTGATAGATTTGGGTCAAACATTTTTTCCTATCGCCCGTTGACAATATCCCTTTATTGATTATATTCCCCACTGTCCTGCCCCACCGAGAGGGGCGATCGCGATCGTCACGTTCGCGGGGCAGGGTGCGGTGGACGCCGGAGATGCGGCGTTACGCGGTTCATGGGTGACGTCTGTCTTCGGGCAGGACGGATCTGCGCCAGCACTGCCACTGGCAAGGACACGGCCGACCTTGAGATGGAAAGATCCCTGGACAGTGTGACGGACGACCAAATCGAAACGCGTCCGGCCTAAGTGCTTGAGGCTCCCTTCCCATCGCCTTGGGACTTTAATTCGGTGATCGGATCGTTCGCTGAGGCAAAGTGCAAGCAAGTCGAAAAAACACCGCAGGCGGAACGTCGGGCACTTGCTCGGCGCCTCCGAAAGTCCTGATGCACTCTATAGATTGCGGAAGACCGCATCGCATCAGGCCCAAGGGTGCAACGGGCACCCGGCGTTCCGCACGCCCTCTCATAAGGGGGCGGGAATGCAAAACACGACGGCGCCCCCGCGCCGCAAACAACAGGGGTGATGGCGCATGTCTGAAGCGCAATGGCTGTTTGAAATTCACATCAGCAACGACGCGCAGGCGTCAGAGGCATCCCTCCCTCAAGCGGCGAAGCCGCGCAGTGGGGAGGGTCGGCCGATAGGCCGGGGTGGGGTCTCTCCCCACGGAAGGACGGCGCTTGCTGCACCACCCCACCCGTCTCGATGCTCGCTGAACGCTCGCATCGATCCACCCTCCCCACTGCGCGGCTTCGCCGCTTGAGGGAGGGAAAAAAGTAAGACCGCCTACTCGAACTTCATGTCGATGCAGCGCGACACGTCGGAGCCGAGTCCAGATGGAATCGTGACGCAGCCGCGGACCTTCTGCTGGGTGTTATCACTCGCCCATATGACAAAGCCGCCATTGCCGAAGAACGAATTGGTGTTCGGCGGTTCGGTTTCGGTCGCATCGAAGGAATAGCTGGAGTCGGTATCGAACACGCGCGGCTTCTTCACGCATCCGCCGTCGGTCTGCACATTGATGACTTCCTTGGCGTCACGCGTCATCGACAGCGACACCGAGCACCGGAAATATTCGGAGGTCCTGGTATTGAACAGATAGGCGTAGGAACGGCAGGTGGCCGTGCTCAGCTTGCCGGCACTGAGGCCGCGGCCGCAGGCAATACGCTGGTTGTTGCTGAGCTTGTAATCATCCGCCGCAGCAAGACCGGGCGCCAATACCACCGCACCCGCAACCAGAAGACTTTTCACCATCACGCGCATTGTCGAATCATCCCCATCGCCGAATTCATCGTGGACCGGCTTAGCCCGAATGCGAAAGATAGTCGCCAGACCAGGCTTGCGAAATAACAAACTCTGTCGCGACCGCATGTCGTATTGACGGCCTGTTGCCGTTCGTGATTTGTTCAAGACAAACGCACAGTCGCGCTGCACTTTCAAAAGACACTTTTCGGAGAATTAGGGATGACCGCTCGAGCCTTTACGATGCTGTGCGCCACGTCACTGGTGACGTCGATCCTCGCGGGCCCGGCTCTGGCACAGGCGCCGACCCCTTGGGTGCTCTCGCCCGACATGGGCTATGGCTACGACGCATCAGGCAAGACCTTCGCGTACAAGATGGGCACCAACAATGCCAAGTTTCTGCTGAAAGGCGCCAAGAAAGTGCCGAAGAACACGCTCTTCTTTATCGGCGAGAACGGCCAGCTCTATATGCGCAGCGGCCCGTTCCTCGAAGACGACGGCAAGTTCAAATTCGGCCCGGGCTAGTCCCGGTTTTCGGAGGATCATGCGCGACCGGACGGGGCCGCATGACGGAGCCATGACATTGCTCCCTTCTCCATGAAGCCCTCTCCCACCATGGTGGCAGAGGTGATACAGAGCGCTTCATCTTTTTACGAAAGCTGAAAGCACTCATGGCCAAGCCGTCCCCCATCTCCCCCCTCGCCCCGACCGACGTTCCCGAGATGCCCGCCATTGCAGGTGTGCGCCTCGCCACCGCCGCCGCCGGCATCCGCTACAAGGGCCGCACCGACGTGCTGCTCGCGGTGATGGACAAGGGCACGACGGCAGCGGGTGTGTTCACCAAATCGAAGTGTCCGTCGGCTCCCGTGGAGTGGTGCCGCGCGGTGCTGAAAAACGGCAAGGCACAGGCGCTGGTGGTCAATTCCGGCAATGCCAATGCCTTCACCGGCAAGACCGGCAAAGCCTCGACCAAACTCACCGGCGACATCGCGTCCAAGGCCGTCGGCTGCAAGCCGAACGAGATCTTCCTCGCTTCGACCGGCGTGATCGGCGAGCCGCTCGATGCCACCAAGTTCGACGGCGTGCTCGCCACGCTCGCGGAAAGCGCCGGACCTGACGGCTGGATGGATGCCGCCAGGGCGATCATGACCACCGACACTTTCCCGAAGGTCGCCACCGCCACCGTGAAACTCGGCAAGGCGAAGGTCACGATCAACGGCATGGCCAAGGGCGCGGGCATGATCGCGCCCGACATGGCGACGATGCTGTCCTTCATCTTCACCGATGCGCCGATCAGCGCAGCCGCATTGCAGGCCCTGCTGAAGGCCGGCGTTGAAGATTCGTTCAACGCGGTGACCATCGACGGCGACACCTCGACCTCCGATACGCTGCTGATGTTCGCCACCGGTGCAGCAGCCGCCCAGGGCGCACCGAAGATCACCAAGGCCAGCGATATCAGGCTGAAACCCTTCGTGAAGGCGCTGAACGTGATCCTTAACGACCTCGCCGAACAGGTCGCACGCGACGGCGAAGGCGCCCGCAAGCTGGTGGAAGTCGTTGTCGAAGGCGCGACCACCAAGGCCTCGGCACGCAAGATCGCCATGTCGATCGCCAATTCACCGCTGGTGAAGACGGCGATCGCCGGCGAGGACGCCAATTGGGGCCGCGTGGTGATGGCGGTCGGCAAGGCCGGCGAACCCGCCAATCGCGACAAGCTCTCGATCTCCTTCAACGGCATCCGCGTCGCCAAACTGGGCGCGCGCGATCCGTCCTATGACGAGACCGAAGTGTCCAACGCGATGAAGAACCCGAAGGTGCAGATCAAGGTCACGCTCGGCCTCGGCAAGGGCCGCGACCGCGTGCTGACCTGCGACCTCACCAAGGAATATGTCGCCATCAACGGTGACTATCGGTCGTGAGGAGAATCGCCGCGAGCGTCAGTCTGGCGGCGATCGTCTTTTCGACAGAGGCCCTGGCCAAGGACCTGCCGGTCGGGCGCATGCGGCGCGACCGAGAGCAACAAGGAAGTCGGCATCGGCATTGGCGCACGCTGGAACAATGCCTGCAAGAGCGTCGGCATTCCGCAGGTTCAGCTCGACACCGCACCCGCTCATGGTTTCGTCTGCCTGCGCAGCGGCCTGGTCAAACCAAGCAATGTGTTGTTCGGTGGCGCCAAGCACTGCATGCCGATGGAAATCGAAGGCGTGGAGATCGTGTATCGGTCCCGCCCGGGGGTTCGACGGCACCGACACGCTCGGCTATACGCTAAGATTTCCGCGCGGTACGAAGCCGTTGATTGTCGATATCCGCGTCAAGCCCGCTGCAGGCATTGCGCGCAAGGACGATGACCCGACGTTTACGCGCCAGTCTCCGGGCGAGATTCCAGGCTGCGCAGCGCTCGTTTCTTGAAGTGAGATATTACCGATGAAAATGGTTCTCGTCGTTGCCTGCGCTTTGATCGATCCCGACGGCCGCGTGCTGATCGCGCAGCGGCCGGAAGGCAAGGCGCTGGCCGGCCTATGGGAGTTTCCCGGCGGCAAGCTCGAGCCCGGCGAACGGCCGGAAGCGGCACTGATCCGCGAGCTGCACGAGGAGCTCGGGATCTCCGTGAAGGAAGCCTGCCTCGCGCCGCTGACCTTCGCCAGCCATGCCTATGAGGACTTCCATCTGTTGATGCCGCTCTATATCTGCCGGCGCTGGGAAGGCCTCGCGATCTCCAGGGAAGGCCAGAACCTGGCCTGGGTGCGCCCCAACAAACTGCGCGACTATCCGATGCCGGCCGCGGATATCCCGCTGATCCCGCATCTGATCGATCTGCTTTAGGGCTTCAGCCCCCTCACCGCATCGGCGAGACTTGCTTTCGCCGAGCCCGGCTTCAGCGGCTTCTGCTGGCTCTCATGCGGCGCCCAGCCGGACAACCAGATGACGTCGAAGGTCGCGCGGATGCGACCGTCGGGATCGGCGAAACGCTCGCCATAGATCTGCGCCATGCGCAGCAGCGTCGCGCGGCGGAGCGGTGCGCGGCGGCGCTCGACCAGCACATTGGTGGCGCCCATCCTGCGCAGATCCTGCATCAGACCGAAGGCGCTGTCGTAACGCACCACGACGCGATCGACATCGGTCACCGGCAGCGCAAATCCCGCGCGCTGCAGCAAGGCGCCGACATCGCGCAGATCAGCCATTGGTGCGACACGCGGCGAGATGCCGCCTTCGCGTTCGGCTTCCGCCGCGGCGAAGCTCTGCCGCAGCTCGGTCAGTGTGTCGCCGCCGAGCATCGCTGACAACAGCAAGCCGTCAGGCTTCAGCGCGCGGCGGATCTGCGCCATCACGCCGGGCAGATCGTTAACGAAGTGCAGCCCGAGCGCGGAGATGACGAGATCGAGCGACGCCGGCGCGAGATTGAGACCATCGCTTTCGACATCGGGCACCTCGGCATGTGCGAGACGGCCGACACGCCCGGCCACGGCATCACGCAGACGGTTGCCCGGCGTCGCGACGTCAGCGGCATTGTCGAACTGGCGCAGCACCGCCTGCAATCGCTCATCCATGTCGGCGATGACACGATCCAGCAGGAAATTCTCGACGCCCAACCGCGACGCACGCGCCTGCCGCGCCCGCAGCAGAGCTCGGTCGAACAGAATAGGTGCGGCATTTGGGGTCTGAGCCATGCGGCTTGGTACGCCGAACACCGGGGATCTGGCAATCGCGCTTGAGATCAGCGCAGGAGGGCTCTAGCCTTCAACCTATGGACGCAGAGGCCACAGTGTCATGGTCCCTCCCCGCGCAATTGCGCGGCGCGCTGAAGTTTTGCCGGTCTGCATGGACGCAGACTGCCCGAGCGGCGCTCGACATCGCACTGCCGACACTCTGCGTCGCCTGCCGGGAACCTGTTGCGGGTCAAGGTGTCTGCGCGACCTGCTGGGGCAAGCTCTCCTTCATCGCACCGCCCTTTTGCAACCGGCTCGGCATTCCGTTTGTCTATGATCCCGGCCCAGGCATCCTGTCGATGCAGGCGATTGCCGATCCGCCGGCCTATCAGCGCGCCCGCGCAGCCGTGCGCTATGACGATGTCGCCCGCACGCTGGTGCATCAGTTAAAATATCACGACCGGACAGATCTCGCGCCAACCATGGGTCGCTGGATGGCGCGTGCGGGGAAGGAATTGCTAGCCGACGCCGATATTCTGGTGCCGGTGCCGCTGCATTGGCGGCGCGGCTTCAGCCGGCGCTTCAACCAGTCCGGCGCGCTGGCGCGGGCAATTAGCCAGCAGAGCGGCGTTGCGATATCCCGCGATGCCTTGCGGCGAATACGCCCGACCGCACACCAGATTGGCCTGTCGCGCACCGAACGCGCCAGCAATGTGCAGGGCGCCTTCAAGGTCCCGCCTGAACGCCGGGCTGAAATCCAGGGCCGCCGCGTCATTCTGGTCGACGACGTGCTGACTTCGGGTGCCACGACGGACGCCTGCGCACGGGCGCTGCTGCGCGCCAAGGCGGCCCAGGTCGATGTGTTGGTCTTTGCGCGGGTTGTGGAGGCCCACAAGGTCCCCATATAATCAGACACTTCCCTGCGAACCGGAGCACCAGATGGCCGCCGCGATTGAAATCTACACCCGCCCCGGCTGCGGCTATTGCAGCGCGGCGATATCGCTGCTCCAGCGCAAGAAAGCTGCATTTACCCATTTCGACACCGCGACCGATCCGAAGCTGCGCCAGGAAATGTTCGACCGTACCTATCCAGGCGCCACCTTCCCGCAGATCTTCATCGGCGGCACCCTGATCGGCGGCTGCGACGATCTCTATGCATTGGACCGCGAAGGCAAATTTGACGCCTTGATCGCAGGTGAAAAGGCCACCTCATGAGCCAGACATCCCCGACGTCCGAGCCCCAGACCTTCACCGCCGCCATGGTGCAGATGCGCACTGGCCTGCTGCCGGAGCCGAGCCTCGAACAGGGCCGCCATCTGATCCGCGAAGCCGCGCTCGCCGGCGCCGACTATGTGCTCACGCCGGAAGTGAGCAACATGATGCAGCTCAATCGCACAGCGCTGTTCGAACATCTGCGCCCGGAGGAAGACGACCTCTCGCTAAAGTCCTATCGCGCGCTCGCCGCAGAGCTGAAGATCTACCTGCATATCGGATCGCTGGCTGTGCTGGCCAATCCGGAACGCGCCGCCAACCGCTCGTTTCTGATCGGACCGGACGGCAATGTCCTGGCGAGCTACGACAAGATCCACATGTTCGACATCGACCTGCCGAACGGCGAGAGCTATCGCGAATCCGCGAATTATCAGCCCGGCGAGACTGCCGTCATCTCCGACCTTCCCTGGGGCCGCATCGGCCTGACCATCTGCTACGACGTCCGCTTCCCGGCGCTGTACCGCGCATTGGCCGAAAGCGGCGCGTCGTTCCTGACGGTGCCGTCGGCTTTTACCCAGAAGACCGGCGAAGCCCACTGGCACACGCTGCTGCGCGCCCGCGCCATCGAAACCGGCTGCTTCGTCTTTGCGGCGGCGCAGGGCGGCGTGCATGAGAACAAGCGTGCGACCTATGGACACTCCCTGATTATCGACCCGTGGGGCGTGGTTCTGGCCGAAGCGACCGGCGTCGAGCCGGGCTTCATTCTGGCCAAGATCGATCCTGCGAAGGTGACGGAAGCGCGCAAGACCGTGCCGTCCCTGCAGCACGGCCGCCGCTTCAGCGTCAGCGATCCCAAATCGGGCCCTGACTATCTGCACCTTGTCCGGCAAGCGACATGATCCGTTACGACCTGCGCTGCGAGAAGGGCCATGCTTTCGAAAGCTGGTTCCAGAGTTCCGGCGCCTACGACTCCCAGGTGAAGCGCAAACTGGTTAATTGCCCGAATTGCGGATCGGTGAAGGTCGAGAAGGCCATTATGGCCCCGCGTATCCTGAGCAAGAGCAAGAATCACCCGGCATCCGCAGAGGCCCCCGCCCCTGACGCGGGTTCCGAGACCACGGCCCCGCTGATGATGGCGCCGCAGGAAGCCGCGCTGCGCGCCAAGCTGAAAGAACTGCGCGATCACGTCACCAGAAACGCGGACAATGTCGGTGAAAGTTTCCCGACCGAAGCCCGCAAGATGCATTATGGCGACATTGAACATCGTCCGATCTACGGCGAAGCGACGCCGGATGAAGCACGGTCGCTGATCGATGAAGGTATCGAGGTGACTCCGCTGCCCGTCCTGCCCAGCGATCGGAACTGAGCGCAACCTCCGCTCACCAGCACTCTTGTGCGCGTTTCGACTCATCCAAACAGCGCCACCGGTACAGGACTCCGAAAGCTTTAAAACATACGGCAACTTTGTGGCGTTCGAGTCACAGACGTGGACAATCGCTTTGCCGGCCCTTGAGAGATGGCAAAACTCGCCTAACTTATAAGCAAGTGCCTGAATATGAGTCGCACACTGCACTCAGATCGCATTGCGCGATTTCGGACCTGGATGTGTCCTGAAGGCTATAGTGCTGATGTTGAGTCGCGATCGGAAAGACGCGTTCCGTTACCACATTAGGAGCACCGCGACCAACAGGACGGCCGACCAGCAAGGAGAGAGGGATCATGTACAACGATTCTCTGTTCAATGCGTTCGCTAGAAGTTACGAGGCTAGAAGTGAGACGGACATGTCGATGTCCGAGTATCTGGAATCCTGCAGAGGAGACCCGATGCGATATGCGAACGCGGCGGAACGCCTCCTAGCGGCGATCGGCGAACCTCAAATGATAGACACGGCCAAGGATCCACGCCTTGGCCGTATTTTTTTGAATCGTACCATCCGTAGCTATCCAGCCTTTGCCGGCTTTCACGGCATGGAAGATACGATCGAACGCATCGTCGCCTTCTTCCGTCATGCGGCGCAGGGCCTCGAAGAGCGCAAGCAGATTCTCTATCTGCTCGGCCCGGTCGGCGGCGGCAAATCATCGCTTGCCGAGCGCCTCAAGGCCTTGATGGAAGTCCACCCCATCTATGTGTTAAAAGCCGGCGACGAACTCTCTCCGGTTTATGAAAGTCCGCTCAGCCTGTTCGATCCGGACACGCTCGGCCCGATGATCGAAGAGAAATACGGCATTCCTCGCCGGCGGCTTACGGGCCTTATGAGTCCGTGGTGCTACAAGCGGCTCGAAGCTTTCGGCGGCGACATCTCGCAGTTCCGCGTCGCCCGCATCCAGCCGTCACGACTACGCCAGATCGCCATCGCCAAGACCGAACCCGGCGACGAGAACAACCAGGACATTTCCTCGCTGGTCGGCAAGGTGGATATCCGCAAGCTCGAAATCTTCGCCCAGAACGATCCCGACGCTTACAGCTATTCCGGCGGCCTCAACCGCTCCAATCAGGGCGTGCTTGAATTCGTTGAAATGTTCAAGGCGCCGATCAAGATGCTGCATCCGCTGCTGACGGCGACGCAGGAAGGCAACTATATCGGAACCGAAAATATCGGCGCGATTCCGTTCACTGGCGTGATTCTCGCCCACTCCAACGAGTCCGAGTGGCAGAGTTTCAAGGCCAACAAGAACAATGAAGCCTTCATCGATCGTATCTGCGTCATCAAGGTGCCGTATTGCCTGCGCGTCACCGAAGAACAGAAGATCTATGAGAAGCTCATTCAGGGCTCCGAACTCGCCACCGCACCTTGCGCACCGGCGACGCTGGAAACCCTTGCGCGCTTCTCCGTAATGTCGCGGCTTCGCAAGCACGAAAACTCCACCACCTTCGCCAAGATGCGGGTCTATGACGGCGAAAGCCTGAAAGAGTCGGATCCGAAGGCCCGCAGCGTTCAGGAATACAAGGACGCCGCCGGTGTTGATGAAGGCATGGACGGTGCCTCGACGCGCTTCGCGTTCAAGGTCCTGGCCGCAACCTACAATCACGACACGTCGGAGATTGGGGCCGATCCCGTGCACCTGATGTATACGCTGGAGCAGGCGATCCGCAGGGAGCAGATGCCTGATGAAGTCGAGAAACGTTATCTCGAATTCATCAAGGCCGAGCTGGTGCCGCGTTATGCGGAGTTCATCGGTCACGAAATCCAGAAAGCCTATCTGGAATCATATTCAGACTACGGGCAGAACCTGTTCGATCGTTACGTCGACTATGCCGATGCCTGGATCGAGGATCAGGACTTCAAGGATCCTGACACCGGACAGTTGCTCGATCGCGAATTGCTCAATCAGGAGCTGAGCAAGATCGAAAAACCGGCCGGAATCGCCAACCCGAAGGACTTCCGCAACGAAGTCGTGAAGTTCTCGCTTCGCTCGCGGGCACAGAATGGTGGAAAGAATCCGACCTGGACGAGTTATGAGAAGATCAGGGAAGTCATTGAAAAGCGCATCTTCTCTCAAGTTGAAGATCTGCTTCCGGTGATCTCCTTCGGATCGAAGAAGGACGGCGAGACCGAGAAGAAGCATGACGACTTCGTCGCGCGGATGGTCGATCGCGGCTACACCGAGCGCCAGGTTCGTCGTCTCGTCGAATGGTACATGCGCGTGAAACAGGCCGGCTGACGCAAGGAGCCAACATAACGTGGCCATGCATATCGTCGATAGACGCCTGAACCCGAGCAGCAAGAGTCTTGAGAACCGCCAGCGGTTCTTGCGGCGCGCGAAAGCTCTGGTTCAGGGAGCCGTCAAGAAAGCCTCCCAGGACCGCGACATTAAAGACGTCCTGGAAGGCGGGGAAGTCTCCATCCCGCTGGACGGGATGAACGAACCCCGCTTTCATCGTGAAGGCGGAGTTCGCGATCGGGTATTACCCGGCAACGTAAAGTTCGTGGAAGGTGATTATCTTCAGCGACCGCAATCGAAGAGCGGCAGATCGAACGATGCCGGTGAAGGCGATGGCGAGGATGCGTTCCGGTTTGTGCTCAGCCGGGATGAGTTCGTCGACATTTTCCTCGACGACCTGGAATTGCCGGATCTCTCCAAGCGCAAGCTGGCTGAAGTCGAAAACGAAGGCCTGCGGCGCGCCGGTTATACGACGTCGGGGTCGCCTGCCAATATCTCGGTCAGCCGCACCGTGCGCTTGGCCATGGCGCGACGGGTTGCACTGCAGCGACCGCGACCAGAAGCCATTGCGCAGCTGGAAGCAGAACTGGAGCATTGTGGTGACGAGGCTCGCCCAGAGTTGCTGGCAGAAATCGAGCGGCTGAAATCCAAGATGCGGCGGATTCCTTTCATCGATCCCATCGATATCCGCTTTCGCCGCTTCGAGACCATGCCGAAGCCGGTGGCACAGGCTGTCATGTTCTGCCTGATGGACGTTTCCGGTTCGATGTCCGAGCACATGAAGGATCTCGCCAAACGGTTCTACATGCTGCTCTACGTCTTCCTGACGCGTCGATATCGCAAGGTCGAGATCGTCTTCATCCGTCACACCGACCGCGCCGAGGAGGTCGACGAACAAACCTTCTTCCACGGCCCTGCGTCGGGCGGCACGCTGGTCTCCAGCGCACTGCAGGCCATGCATGAGATCGTGCAGTCACGCTATCGCCCCGCCGACTGGAATATCTATGCCGCACAGGCCTCGGACGGCGACAACTCCTATGCCGACGGTGATCTCTCCGGCCGTCTGCTCAAGGACATGATTCTGCCGGTGACGCAGTTCTTCGCCTATCTGGAAGTGGGCGAAGCCGGTAGTCACCCGTTCGAGATGTCTGAATCCTCGCTGTGGACGCTGTATCAGCGACTGCGCGCAGAAGGCGCACCGCTGTCGATGCGCAAGGTCAACGACCGCAGCGAGATTTTTCCGGTGTTCCACGACCTGTTTCAGCGTCGCCAGGCCAAGGAGAAGGTGGCTCCATGACAGACCGTCTCTACGAAGGCGCCGACTGGGACTTCCCCACACTCCAGCGTATCCACGATGCCTGCGAGGAGATCGCCGAAAAGGAGCTCGGCCTCAACGTTTATCCGAACCAGATCGAAGTCATCACCGCCGAACAGATGCTGGACGCTTACTCGTCGGTCGGCATGCCGCTCTATTACAAGCACTGGTCGTTCGGCAAACAATTCGCCCATCAGGAAGCCTCCTATCGCAAGGGCCTGATGGGTCTCGCCTATGAGATCGTGATCAACTCGTCGCCGTGCATTTCCTACCTGATGGAGGAAAACACCGCGACGATGCAGACGCTGGTGATTGCCCACGCCGCTTTCGGCCATAATCACTTCTTCAAGAACAACTATTTGTTCAAGCAGTGGACCGACGCCGACGGCATTCTCGACTATCTCGATTTCGCCAAGGGCTATGTGGCACAGTGCGAGGAAAGACATGGCCGGGCAGCGGTGGAGCAGACACTCGACGCCGCACACGCGCTGATGTCGCACGGCGTCGATCGCTATCCCGGCAAGAAATCACTGGATTTGCGAGCCGAGGAAAAGCGCGCACGAGAACGCCGTACCCATAAAGAGGCTGCGTTCAACGACCTGTGGCGCACTGTGCCGACCGGCCCAAGCAAGAGCGCGTCGGCGCTCAGCACCGAACGGCGTCGGGCCTTGCTCGGCCTGCCGCAGGAAAATCTTTTGTATTTCCTGGAGAAGTCCGCACCGCGCCTGAAGACCTGGCAGCGCGAACTCATCCGCATTGTTCGCCACATTTCGCAGTATTTCTATCCGCAGGGCCAGACCAAGGTCATGAACGAAGGCACGGCGACTTACGTGCACTATCGCATCATGAACCGGCTGCATCAGAACGGGCAGATTACCGACGGCAACTTTCTCGAATTCCTGCAGTCGCACACCAATGTCGTATTCCAGCCGAATTACGACGACCGGCGCTTTTCGGGCTTTAACCCCTATGCGCTCGGTTTCGCCATGATGCAGGACATCGAGAAGATCGTCACCGATCCGACCGACGAAGACCGCGCCTGGTTCCCCGATATCGCCGGCAAAGGCGATGCCATGGCAGTGCTACGTGATATCTGGGCGAACTACCGCGACGAGAGTTTCATCAGCCAGTTCCTGAGCCCGCGACTGATGCGCCACATGCGGATGTTCCACCTGCATGACGATCCGGCCGTCTCGGAAGGCATCCGCGTCGACGCCATCCATGACGAGCGAGGTTATCGCCGGGTCCGCCGTGCCTTGGCGCGGCAATATGACGTCGGCCTGATCGACGCGAATATCGAAGTGGTGGATGTCGATCTCGCCGGCGACCGCCGGCTGATGCTCCGTCACGCCGTACTCAACGGTGCCCTGCTCAATGAGCCCGACGCCAAGCGAGTACTGCAGCATCTCGCCGATCTCTGGAGCTACGACGTCTCGCTTGCCGAGGTCGATACCTCCGGCCTGGTGCTCAAGGAACACGTCGCCCATCCTCGCGTGATGGCCGCGGCCGCCTGATCGATCCCTGTTCATATTCTCCCGTAAACTTCCCCTGCCCGGCTTTTCGCCGGGTAGGGACTTTCGTTCGGAAGAAATATAGGGTAGGGGGCTATCCTATGTCACATCTCACGACCAACAAGACCAAGCTGCTCGCCCGGGTCCGTCGGCTCACCGGCCAAATGGCCGCCATTGAGAAGGCCATCACCGAAGACGCCGGCTGTGCCACGATCCTGCATCAGGTCGCAGGCGTGCGAGGTTCCGTGAGCGGGCTGATGGATGAACTGATCGAGGACCATGTCCGCGAGCATGTCGCCCATCCCGGTCTCAACGCCGACGCTCGTGCGGCCGGCGCCGAAGAACTCATCGCCGCCATCCGGCGCTACGCGAAATAAGGACCGGCAGCATGCGCACCCACGCCGAGATCGACACCCTGTCCCACGAGCACATGTTTCTGGGCGACAATCATGACGAGAACACCCGCCGCACGCTGTGGGTGGTCGTCCTTACGGCGCTGATGATGGTCGGCGAGATCGTTGCCGGCACGGTCTTCAACTCGATGGCCCTGCTGGCCGACGGTTTCCACATGGCGACCCATGCCATGGCGCTCGCCATTGCTGCGGGCGCCTATGCCTATGCACGCCGCAACGCACATAACCGCCGCTTTACTTTCGGCACGGGCAAGGTCGGCGATCTCGCCGGCTTTGCCTCCGCATTGGTGCTAGCGATCATTGCCATCGGCATCGCCGTCGAATCCGTGCAGCGGCTGCTCAATCCATCCACCGTCGCCTTCGGGGAAGCCACGGTGATTGCCGTCATCGGTTTGATCGTGAATATCGCCAGCGCGTTTTTGCTGAGCGGCGGGCATCATCACCATGGCCACGATCATCATGGACATCACGCTCACGGCCATGACCACGACCATCACCACGGCGCGCATCATCGCGACAACAATATGCGTTCCGCCTTCATGCATGTGCTGGCCGATGCACTGACCTCGGTGCTGGCCATCGCCGCGCTGCTAGCCGGCCGCTACCTTAACTGGGTCTGGCTCGATCCTGTGATGGGCATCGTCGGCGGCATCGTCATCGCCTCCTGGGCGTGGAATCTGCTGCGCGACACGGCGGCCGTGTTGCTCGACACGTCAGATCCGCATCTCGAACAGGAAATCCGCGACGAGGTCGAGCGCCCCGGCGATGCCCGCATCTTCGACCTCCACGTCTGGCGCGTCGGCCCCGGTGCGCATGCCGCGATCGTCGGCTTTGCCGGCGGAGCGAGCACAGAGACGGTGCGGCAGCGCCTCACAGCCGTACATGAATTGCAGCACGTGACTGTGGAAGCGCGCTAGCCGGACGCAGATCTCCCGCGTTACGAGCCATGCGGCGAGGCGGGTTGGCATTCGTCGCGTGGCTGATTAACCTGACGTCATCATCGCCAGCCAAATGGCGGCGCGCGCCGACCACGGCGCGCAAAAAAACGTCTGGGATGGACATGCAAGGACAAATCGCGCCGGACACATCAACGCCGGCCACACGCCATGAAATTCTCTACGGCGAACGCGTCGTCACCTGTTTCTCCGATCGCCCGCCGACCCTCGACGCCATGCTGCGCGCCGCAGTCGCGCGGAAGCCCGATGGCGTTGCGTTGGTGCTCGGCGAAAAACGAGTCACTTATGCGGAGCTCGATCGCGTCGCGGAGAATGTCGCCCGCAATCTGATTGCCGCCGGCTTCAAGAAAGGCGAGCGCATCGCGATGCTGCTCGGCAACTGCCTGGAATTCATCTTCTGCGCCCTCGGTGCCGGCCGCGCCGGCATGATCGTCGTCCCGCTTAATACGCGGCAGCGCGCCCCCGAGATCGACTATGTGTTGCAGCAGTGCGGGGCTTCGGCGCTCGTCTATGATGCCGACTGCGAGACCAACCTGCCCGCACCGCGTGCGGACTTGCGCAGGCAATGGGTCGTCGGCAGCGGACGTGCGCCATCCTTTGCGGAGTTGATGAAGGATGCGCCGGTCGCTGCTCTGCCCGAGCTGACTCAGGAGGACACCGCCCATCTGCTCTATACCTCGGGCACGACGGGCAATCCGAAAGGGGCGATGCTTACCCATGCAAGCATCATCCATTCGCTGCTGAACTTCCAGCACGGCTATGGCCTGCATGACGATGACGTCACCATGCTGGCGGTGCCAGCATCGCATGTCACCGGCCTCGTGGCGCTGATCCTCGCGACCATCAATGTCGCCGGCACCACCGTGATCCTGCCAGCCTTCAAGGCGCCGGAATTTCTCGCCGCCGCGACGCGCGAACGCATGACCTACACGCTGATGGTGCCGGCAATGTATAATCTCTGCTTGCTGCAGCCGGATTTCGATCGCCACGATCTGTCGTCCTGGCGTATCGCCGGCTTCGGCGGGGCGCCGATGCCGGAAGCGACCATCACGCGCCTGGCACAGGCGCTGCCGAACCTCAATCTCTGCAATGCCTATGGCTCGACGGAAACCTCATCACCCGCGACAATGTTTCCGCCCGGCTCGCCCGTCAGCAAGATCAATTCGGTCGGGCGCCCTGTGATCGGCGCGCATATCGTGGTCGCCGATGACAACGGCCGCGAGGTGCCGGCCGGCCAGGACGGCGAATTGCTGATAGCTGGCGCGATGGTCGTGCCGGGCTATTGGGACAATCCGGATGCGACGCGCACCGGCTTCGTCGGCGGCTACTGGCGCTCCGGCGATATCGGCCGCATGGATGCGGACGGCTATGTCTATGTGGTCGACCGCAAGAAGGACATGATCAATCGCGCCGGCTTCAAGATCTACTGTACCGAGGTCGAAAACGTGATGTCACATCATCCCGCCATCGTCGAAAGCGCCGTGGTGGGCAAGCCCGATCCGGTGCTCGGCGAGCGCGTCCACGCCTTCGCCTATAGCCCAGATGGCGGCGATGAGGCCGATATCCGCAAATACTGCGCGGAGCGGCTGTCCGATTACAAGGTGCCGGACAGCATCACCTTCCTGAAGGAGCCGCTACCGCGCAACGCCAACGGCAAGATCCTCAAGACCGAGCTACGCAGGATGATGGCGAGCTGATCACCAGGCGGCGACAGCACCATCCGAGCGCGGGTCCGTCGCGCCTTCGAGCACGCCATTGGCGTGCAGCACAATGGCGCCGGCATGACCCATGGTGCCGGTATAGCTGCCGAGCACCTCAACCACGTGACCAGCATCCCGAAGCTGCTGGATCAGTGCGGGTGAAAAGCGGTCCTCGACCTTCAGCGTGACGCTCTCGTCACCCCAGGTCTTGCCGAGCAACCAGCGCGGCGCGGTCACGGCCTGCTGCAGCGGCATGCCGAACATGCCGTAGCGCGAAAACACCGCCGACTGTGTCTGCGGCTGCCCTTCGCCGCCCATGTTGCCGTAGACCATACGACGGCCGTCATCGAAGATCGCCATCGCGGGATTGAGCGTGTGGAATGGCTTGCGACCCGGCTTCAGCGCATTCCAGCCGCTCTCGGTAAGCCGGAACGAGGCGCCGCGATTCTGCCAACAGATGCCGGTTTCCGGCAGCACCACGCCGGAGCCAAACTCGAAATAGACCGACTGGATGAACGACACCGAACGGCCCTGTCCGTCGATGACGCCGAGCCAGATCGTATCGCCGGGCTTGCGCACATGCGGCCACGGCAAGGCAACCTTGCGATCGATATGGCGCGCCAGTTCATCAAGCTTCGCGTCCTCAAGGAACGTCGCGGGATCCACCGTCATGTGATCGGGATCGCCAACATGCTCGTCACGGACGATGAAGGCCTGCTTGGTAGCCTCGACGAGGCCGTGAATGTGATCGAAACCTTCGGCCTGGGTGACGCCGAGCCGATCGAACATTGCGAGGATCATCAGCGATGACAGACCCTGCGTTGGCGGCGCCATGTTGAACAGCTGCGCGCCGCGGACAGTGGTCGATAGCGGCGGGCGCTCGCTGGCCTGATGATTTTGCAGATCGGCCGCAGTGACCGGCGACCCCACCTTGGCAAGATCGGCGGCGATCGCATCGGCGAGTTTGCCCTTGTAGAAACTCTCGAAGCCCTCGGCAGCCAGACGCTTCAGCGTCACGCCGAGCGCGGGGAGCTTTATCACATCGCCTTCGGCGGGCGCCTGACCGTTCGGCATGAAAGTCCCGGCGAAATTCGGCTGGTCCTTCAGCTCGGCAGATTTCTCCGCAGTGAGCTCAGACTGGCTGCGCGTGACCACGATGCCGCTCTCGGCATAATAGATTGCGCTGTCCAGCAGGCGTTCGCGCGACAACGGCTTCTGCCAGTGCTTGGAAACATCCAGCGCCTTCTGCCAGCCGGACACTGTGCCGGCGACAGTATTGGCAGCGAGCGGGCCGCGGAACGGAATCGTCGCAGCGCCCTTCGCCGCATAGTAGGCCAGATCCACTGCCGCGCCGGCGCGACCGCAGGCATCCACCGTGATCGGCGCCTTGCCGGGCTCGGCGATCAGCCAGAAGCCATCGCCGCCGATGCCGGTCATATGCGGATAGACCACGGCCAGCGCCGCTGCCGTGGCAATCGCGGCTTCAACGGCCGTACCGCCGTCCTTGAGCACATCGAGGCCGGCCTGCGACGCCAGGTGATGCGGAGAGGTCACCATGCCCCGTCGCGCGCGCGGTGTTTCAAGCATTCATCGTCTCCAAAGTCTCTGGCATGCCAGCGGATCGTCGGGCGCAGTCGTAACGGGTCTGGCCGATGATTCAAGCCTTTCGGACGACCTCGCCGTCGCGCGCCACCAGCCGGCCATTCTTGTAGACCGCGCGGCGCTTCGGCAGATCGACCACCGCTTGCGGCACTTCAGGCGCATCGATGGCAACGAAATCGGCTCTGGCGCCGACGCGCAGGCCATGATCTTCGAGCCGCAACGCCTTGGCGCCACCGGCGGTGACAATATCGAAGGCCAGCATCAGGTCTGCATCGGTGTTGAAGCCCGAACGGTAGCCGATCATCATTGCGCGACCGAGCATGTCGCCATCGCCATAGGGCCACCACGAGTCGCGGATGTTGTCGCAGCCGCCGAACACGGTGACACCGGCCACACGCAGCAGTTTCACCGGCGGAAACGGCCGCGCCCCGGGCGCATTGGTCATGATGGCGACGCCGCTCACGGCCAGCAACTCGGCTGTTCGCTGCACCACATCGGCGGCGACATCGCCGAGCGAATAAGCGTGGCTGATAGCCACATGGCCCTGCATGCCCAGCGCCTGTGTGCGCGCGCAGATCTGCTCGATCTCGAAAATGCCGAGCATGGAGGGATCGTGCAGATGAATATCGACATCGACCCCGCGGCGCTCCGCGATACCGAACACGACGTCGAGATGCTTCTCGACATCGCGATCGAATCCGCCGGGGTCGAGGCCACCGATCACGTCCGCACCGAGATCGAAAGCAGCATCGAGCAGATCCGGCGTGCCTGGGCTGCGCAGGATGCCGCTTTGCGGGAAGGCGACAAGCTGGATGTCGATGAGGTCGCGATGCGCCTCGCGCACGGCGAGGATGGTCTCCAGCGATTTGAGACCGACCGAACCATCGACCATCACATGGCTGCGCATCCGTGTGCTGCCGTGCCCGAGGCAAAGCTCAAGCTGGCTCCGCGCCCGTTCCGCCATCGGCGCGGCCTTGGCCATGTTGTCTGCCTGGATCGCGACACGTTCCTGCACATTGAAGCCGTTCGAATACGGCACGTGCGGCCGCCAGATATCGCCATAGAAACTAGTGTCGAGATGAACATGGCCTTCGACGAAGGACGGGATCACGAGCGTGCCGCCGAGATCGACGGTCTCTGCGGCTGTCGGTGCTGGATCGCTGCCGGATATGATCCCGGTGATCAGACCGCCACTGACCGCGATCGTGTTGAGGCTGCCATCGGCGAACTTCGCCTGCGTAAATATCGTGTCGATGTCGCTCACGCCAACCTCTCGGACTGATCTGCTGCCCTGAGGTTACAGGAGGACGGCGCGGCATGTATCCGCATGCCAGGCGCTACATGGCCGACCTGCGGATCAGCTTTCGCGCGCAGCCTTGATGAGGTTGTCGCGCAACGTGGCAACGCCCAGCTGCATCTTCTTGAATTCGTCGGGCTCAAGGCCGGATGCCTTCACGAGATTCATGGTCAGCCCCTTCTCGCGCAATCGCCGGCCTTCGTCGGTCAGGGTGATCACCACCTGCCGCTCGTCCTCGGGATCGCGCTGCCGGCGCAGATAGCCCATGGTTTCCAGCTTCTTCAGGATCGGCGTCAGCGTGTTCGACTCCAGAAACAGCTTCTCGCCGAGGCTGCCGACGGTTTGCCCGTCCTGCTCCCACAGCGCGACGATGGCGATGTACTGGGTATAGGTCAGGCCGAGCTTTTCGAGGATCGGCTTGTAGGCCCGGCCATAGGCCAGATTGGCTGAATAAATCGAAAAGCACAGGAAATCGGACAGTTTCGGCCCGGCCTGCCCGAAATCGGCGGAGGTTTGTTCAATCGATTTGGGCTTGATGGATGGCATGTTTGCACTCCGTCAGGGACACGAGAACGTGACCTGTCGAACACATATATATCGGATGCGATTAGATCGGAAGAGTTGACAAGAGCAGTCATACCGCTACTTATATCGCATTCGATTACATCGTATACGATTTAAAAAGAGAAGCGATCATGACCACGACCACCATCGAGAAGGTTCTCTACACCGCCCAGACCCACACCACCGGTGGCCGCGATGGCGCCTCGCGAAGCTCCGACGGCCGGCTCGACGTCAAGCTGTCGCCTCCCGGCTCGGCGGGCGCCGGCACCAATCCTGAGCAGATGTTCGCGGCCGGCTGGTCGGCTTGTTTCATTGGCGCCATGGGCCGCGCCGCCAGCAATCTGAAGGTCAAGCTGCCGGCTGACGTTGCCGTCGATAACGAAGTCGATCTCGGCACCACAGGCGGCGACTTCTTCCTACAGGCCCGCCTCAATGTCAGCCTGCCCGGCCTGGCACCGGACGTCGCTCGCCAAGTGGTCGATGCCGCGCATCAGATTTGCCCCTATTCCAAGGCAACGCGCGGCAACATCAATGTCGCGATCAACCTGATCTGACCCTCACCTTCTTCCGCGGACCGTCAACCGGTCCGCGGATCGCGGCGCTCCACCGAACGGTCGCCGGCTTCACTCGTGTATTTCTGGAGATCAGCGTGACGTTCTTCATCCTCGCTTATGCAGCCGGCCTGCTCACCATCGCATCGCCCTGCATCTTCCCGATTTTGCCGATCATTCTCGCCCGCGCGGACGAACCGTTTCGCCGCAGCGGGTTGCCTTTGCTGATCGGCCTCGCACTGACCTTCGCAGTGGCCGCTAGCCTCGCCTCTGTCGCCGGCAACTGGGCGATCGAGGCCAACCGATACGGCAGAACCATCGCCCTCATCGCGATGACGCTGTTCGGCCTGGCACTGCTGTTGCCGGCTCTCGCCACGCGACTGATGGCGCCGCTGGTGCTGCTCGGTGCGAGGCTGACGAACTGGGCGGGCGAAAGCGGTGCAAATACACGTCGCACACCGGTCGCTTCGCTGCTGCTCGGCATTGCGACGGGCCTCGTCTGGGCACCCTGCGCCGGACCGGTGCTGGGCCTGATCCTTACCGGCGCAGCACTGCATGGACCAGGAATCGACACCGTGTTGCTGTTGCTCGCTTATGGCCTTGGTGCGGCAACCTCACTCGCCGCCGGCATGCTGCTGGGCGGACGTTTGCTCGCCAAGGCACGCGAGCTGATGCCATGGAGCGACGGCGTGCGTCGCACGCTGGGTGGCGCAGTGGTGCTCGGCGCCATCGCGATCTGGACCGGGCTGGATACGCGCCTGCTGACGCAATTATCACTACCGTCGACGACCGCGTTCGAAAGCAAGCTGATCGACACGCTGCAGCCCACACCATCCGCGCAGGCCGGAACGACAATCGGCAATGCCACGGTCCATGCGACGCTGTCGGGTCCGCTTGCGTCGATCGTGGGCAGCCGGCAATGGCTCAACACGTCGCCACTGAAGGCTGAGGACCTACAGGGCAAGGTCGTGCTGGTGAATTTCTGGACCTATTCCTGCATCAACTGCCTGCGCGTGCTGCCGCATGTCCGCGCCTGGGCCGACAAGTATCGCGATCAGGGCCTCGTCGTGATCGGCGTGCACACGCCGGAATTTGCGTTCGAGAAGAACGTCGGCAATGTCAGCATCGCAACGACGAAGCTCGGAGTCAGCTATCCCGTCGCGATCGACAACGACTTCCGGATCTGGCGCGCCTTCAGCAATAATGCCTGGCCTGCGCTCTACTTCGTCGGCGCCGATGGTCACATCCGTCATCAGGCGATCGGCGAAGGCAATTACACGACGTCCGAAAAGGTGATCCAGCAACTGCTCGCAGAAGCCGGCCAGAAGCCGACTGTTGAGGCCGCGAAGATCCAGGCGGAAGGCACCCAGGTCGCCGCCGACGAGGAGCAACTCCGCTCGTCGGAGACCTATCTCGGCTATGCGCAGGCCAGCGGCTTCACGTCGCCGGGCGGCGCACGCGAAGACGTACCGAGTCTCTATCGCGGCATCGACATGCTGCCACTGAACCGCTGGACGCTGGGCGGCACATGGACCATCGGCCGCGAATATGCACAGCTCGACGATCAACCAGGTCGCATCGCCTATCGTTTCCACGCTCGCGACCTGCATCTGGTTCTCGGCCCATCACGGGACGGCAAGCCGGTGCGCTTCCGTGTGACCATCGACGGCGCAGCGCCCGGCGCCAGCCATGGCACGGATACCGATGCGGAGGGGTATGGAACCGTGACGGATGCGAAGCTGTATCAGCTGGTGCGGCAGGCCGGCGACGTCGCCGACCGCACATTCGGAATCGAATTCCTCGATCCGGGCGTGCGGGCCTATGCCTTCACCTTCGGCTGATGACGACGGGGCTATTGATAGGTCGCCACAATATCCGCGACGGCGCGCTCCAATTGCTGCGCCGTCGCGCATTGGCGCACGACATTGCAGAAGGTCGCATAGCGCGGCATTTCGGAATCGCCGAAGCCCCAGGCCATGCGCCCCTCGGGATTGAGCCAGACCAGCCGCTTCGACCGCTCGCCGATGCGGCGCAGGATGTCAGCGCGCGGATCCAGATTGTTGCTGCGGGCGTCGCCGAGAACGATGACCGTGGTCTGTGGCGTGATCGCACTCATGAAGCCCTTCTCGAAATCAACGAAGGAGCGACCGTAGTCTGACGAGCCATAACCGACCGAAGACATGATCTGCTTCATCGCCTCTTCAGGTTTGTTCTTCTCCAGGACCTCACTGACTTCGATCAAGTTGCCGGAAAAAGCGAAGGAGCGGACATCGGACACAACTTCATGCAGGCTGTGGATCAGCAGCAGGAAGAAGTCGGAAACCTGCGCCACCGAGCCCGAGACGTCGCAGATGGCCACGATCTTCGGCTTGTCACGATGACGGCGTTTCCATGCCGTCATGAACGGTATGCCACCCCAAGCAGCATTGCGGCGGATGGTACGGCGGACGTCGAGATGGCCACGGCGCTGCCGTTTGCGCGGCTTGCTGAAGCGCTCGCGCAGCCGCCGTGCGATGTTACGGATCAGTGCCCTCATCTGCTCGATCTGGCGCTGTTCCAGCCGCGCCATCGGCGCATTGCGCAGGATCTCATTGCGCAGCGCCTCTTTCTCTTCGCGGCCATAGAGCAGCAGCGCCTGCGCAACCATTTCGCTAACGGTCTCGCGCAGGCTGCCGAGCGCCGCTGCGAGCCGCTCGGCATCCGCCGAATTCCGGGCATTGAGAGCGTCGATATCATCGCGCAATTGCGCGATCCCCAGCTGTTCGAGCACCCGGCTGGCAAACAACCCACGCTGGGTGAAGACCCGAATATCGGTCAAGCCTGCGGCATTCGAGGCATTGGACAGCGCCGCAGCAATCGCCGCACGGTCCTGCGCAAGCAGCATCTGCGCGAGAGCGCCGAGTTCGGCAGAGGCCTGACCGGACGCCGCGCCTTCCGCGGTTTCGGCGCCACTCTCGCTCGCACCTTCGTCCGCATTCTCCGCGTCGTCGTCATTCGCCGCTGGAGGCTGCTCGAAGTCGGGGTGGGTAAAGAAGGTATCGAAACACGCGCCGAGCGCGGCCTTGTCATCGCCGGACTTCGCCAGCGTCAGCAGCAGCGCATCGCGCAGGATGCCGCGATCGGAAGGGCCGACCTCGGCGACCGCACGCATGGCATCGATACTTTCGGCGGGCGAGATTCTCACCCCGGCGCCGCGCGCCGCCCGAAAGAAACGATGCAGGGTGTCACGCATCGGCTAGCCGAATACGCCTTGCCGGCCGGACTTGGCGACAAAACCCGAGACCTGCGGCAGCGTGGCTTCGATGTCTGCCTCATACTTTAACAGTACATTGAGCGTGTCCTTGACCATCTCATGGCCGAGTTCGGATGCGCCGAGCAGCACCAGCACCTTGGCCCAGTCGATGGTCTCGCTCACTGACGGCAACTTCTTGAGGTCGAGCGTGCGGACCTGATTGACGAAGCCGACGAGCTGCTTGCGCAGCACCGCGGGAATTCCGGGTACACGGGTTTCGACGATGCGCTCTTCCAGCTTGGGCTCGGGGAAGCCGATATGCAGATGCAGACAACGGCGCTTCAGCGCATCGCCGAGATCGCGTTCGCCATTCGAGGTGAGGATCACCGTCGGCGGTACGATGGCCGCAACGGTGCCGAGTTCGGGAATCGTGACCTGGAAGTCGGACAGGATTTCGAGCAGCAGCGACTCGAATTCGGCGTCGGATTTGTCGATCTCATCGATCAACAGCACACACCCCATCGGCTGTTCCAGCGCGCGCAACAGCGGGCGCGGTTCGACGAACTCCTTCGAGAAGAACACGTCGCCGAAAGTATGAAGTTGATCGAGCGCCTTGGCGAGCGTGTCGGCATCGCCCAGCACTTCACCGAGCTTGTCTTTCAGGATCTGGGTGTAGAGCAACTGCTTGGCGTATTTCCACTCATACAGCGCCTTGGCCTCGTCGAGGCCCTCGTAGCATTGCATCCGGATCATCTCGAGACCGCGCGAGGCAGCAATCGCCTTGGCAAGTTCGGTCTTGCCCACGCCGGCAGGACCTTCGACCAGGATCGGCTTTTCGATCTTCTCGGCGAGATAGACGGCGGTGGCGATCTGCCGGCTGGCGATATAGCCGGCGGCCGCCAGGCTGCGCTCAACGGCTTCAATCGATGCTGACGAACTGGTGCTCTCGGCCACGCGCTTCACTCCGGATTTCGCATGCTGGAATAAGCCCGGAACACGTTATAGCGTGCTCGCCCGGCTCATTCCGGCGTCCTGATTTGCTACGTGGTTCAGCCAGCCGCGTCCAGCGCCACCGGCTCATCGCTCAGTTGCGGCGGCTGGGAGCCTGACAGTTGAGCGCTTTGCGGTACCCTGCGGCGCGGGCGTCGTCCTCGCTGCAGAACCAGCGGTCCGGCCTCGGCTGGGTCGCGTAATTCTGGCACTGGGGAATAAGATAGACGCCGACATGGCCGGTAAACTTGGCCCGGCGGACCTGTTTCGCCCTAATGTTGCAGCCGGCCGGCATCGTGAGATCGGTGGGGAACAGCGCCGCGCGCAACTCCTTGTCCTTGTCGCTCCGGCAGGCCGAGCCGAGCAATGGGCTGTCGCTCGCCTTGCCGCGGAATTCTGCGGGTGTCACGAAGCACCCGCGCCACAGCCCTTGGCGCTTGTCTTTGGCGGCTGTCTCGTCGGGCTTGAAGCTGGTCCTGGCGCTTGCCTTGTCCGACGGCTCGATGCTCACCGCATAGCCCGATCGGATCACCGCCTGATTGAGGCTCTCTGCCTCGCCAACAACGCTGCAGAGACCGGAACGGCGGTTCTTGTAGATCTTGTCCTCGCCCCGATCCTCGCAGCGAACCTCGCGCTTGCCGATCAGTTTCACCAGCTGGTCCCTTGCCTCGATACCGCAGGCCCAGTTGTCGGCATGCTCATCGACACAGGGCTGATCAACCTCCGGCGCGTCCAGGCCGGCAAGCTTGTAGGCGACATTACCGATCTGGATAGTGTCGCCGTCCTTGACGATGGCTTCGACCGCCGAGGCCGGGTTGGCGACAAGCAGCAGGAACAGCAGGGAAAGGATGCGCATCAATCTGGTCTCGGGATCGGCACGGGAGGACTGCGATCAGTCCTATCGCAGCAGGCGCGTCCACGAAAGAGACATCAGACGCACTGCGCCGTTACACCGCCACCAGCAGCGCCACGCCAGCCACGATCATCACCACGCCGGCCAGCTCCCGCGCCGACAGCGGCTGCTTGAACGAGTAATAGGCGACGGCCTGCGCGAACAGCACCTCGACCAGCGCCAGCGTCCGGACATTGGCGGCGGCCGTTAGCGCAAAGGCCAGGAACCAGAATTGCGAGGCGGCCGCACCCATGAAGCCGGCCAGCATCGATGGCTTCCACAGGCCGAGAATGTCGCTCAGCACCTTGGGTGCACGGGCCAGCAGATAGGCCGTCAGGATCAACGTCTGCACGAACAGCGCCCAGACCAGCGCATAGGATGCGGCAGTGACGAAGCTGACGCCTGGCACGTTGATGATGGCGCCGCGGAAGCCGACCGCCGAGAGTGCAAAGGCCGCCGCGGCGACAAGCCCCAACGCTGTCGGCCGGACGCTGCCGAGATCGCGCGTGGCGCCCGGCCGCAGCGCCGTGACGACGACGCCGAAGGTCGCAATCAGGATCGCGATCACCCGCCAAGCAGTCAGGTGATCGCCGAGGAACACGAAGCCGAAGATCGCAGTCTGAATCGCCTCAGTCTTCAGATAGGCCGTGGTGACCACGAAAGAGCGCTCGTTCATCGCCGCCAGCATCAGCCCGGTGGCGAAGATCTGGCTCAAGGCGCCAAGCAGCAGCCACGGCCAGAATGCCATCGGAGGCCATGTCACGCTATCGCCGGTGGCGACCAGGATGACTGCGAAGAACACCAGTGAAAACGGGAAGCCGAACAGGAAGCGGATGTTGGTAGCGCCCCAGGTCCCGAGCGGCCCGGTGAGCGAGCGCTGCATGGCATTGCGCGCCACCTGCCCCAGCGAGGCGACGATGGTGAAGGGAATCCAGAGTGAGGCGATGGTGAACATGAGGCAGGATGGGTCCGCGTGAGATGGCGCGGAACCTGACCGCGCAACGCCGCAGGGTCAAGCTGTCTATGCCCATGCCTGCGATGCGATCACGACCGCCTCAGAGCTCGCTTACCAAACGAAGCGAACGACGCCTTTGCCGGCATGGCTGCGGGTGAGGTTGGAGAACTCGCCCTCATATGTCGCCGCGACCGACAACCCGCTGCCGAGCAAGATTTCCGCACTCGCGCTGGTTAGCGCCGCGTCGGGTGCCATCGCGGCGCCGTTCACCACGAAGCTCGCGCCAGGCAGCGACTGGAACGAGGCCTGCGCGACGCGGTCGCGATTGAAATCATGCGCCCACGCCGCTCGGCCACGAAGCGTGAGCAACGCATCATCGAGAACGAAGGATTTGTCGGTGCGGAGACCGAGTTCGCTACGCGTGGCAGTGACGTTGCGTCCGGTGTAACTGAGCGCGAAATCATTGCCGCCAGAGACGAGCGCCTCTGCATAGGCAGGCAGATCGATATTCGTGACCTGTCCAGCCGCATACGGCGTCACGCCTACACCGCCGAACCATGGCGCCACGCTGCGATGGCCGGCTTCGACGCGCGCCGAGAAAGCGTGCGCGGTGAAGTTCGCGCCCAGCCGCTCGGCATCGACGATGGTCACCAGCCGCTCGGTGGTGACGTTCTGCCATCCGTAGGCGAGCGCAGCTGTGATATAAGCGGGGCCTTGGTGATGGCGGATGAAGCCACCGATCTGGAACAGGTCCGAATGACCTGAACCGAGATTATCCGACAAGCCGAAACTGGTGCCGCCACCGGCCACGGCAAAGCCGGCAAGCGTCTGCGACGACAGCCAGGTATCGGCCCCCACGGCAACACCCCCGATCCGGCTGCTACTACTATGCGAGCCGACGACCGTATTGCCATCGGTCGTCTGACCACCACCGAAGCCCGCGGCCCAGACGTTCCAGCGCGATTCGAAGCTCGCCGCCGCGAGCGGCGCTTTGGCGATCGCACCGTAGGCGTCCCGCCACGACGTCGTCGAACGATCGGCCGATGCGAAGGCGTTTGATACTGTGCCTGCTGCTGCGAGGCCGCGATTGGCTATGAAGGGATCGGTCAACACACCCATGAACTGCGTCATGGCCTGCACGGTATTCTGCTGTACGCCGGTCGAGAGTTCGCCCGATGAACGCGTCAGATCTTCCGGCGACATCGCGCCGAGCGCATAGGGAATGCCGCCATGGCTGCCAAAATAAGTGTTCAGAGACGAGCCGATGTTATTCTGGTTGACGTTGAGTCCGGTCAGTTTCAGATCGACATCGAGATAGACGTTTTGAGCACCGTAGCTCAGCGTCGTGATGAATGAGGGCGGCTCGTCGCTGACGATATTCCGGCTGAACGCGCCTGCAACGCCGCCTGCGGCGTTCAGAATGGTGTAGCGTTCGCGGACATAGGACGCAGGATCAAAACTGACGCGAACGCTGGCATTGTTGAGCGTTGCCGTGCCGGTGACATTGGTCCGGTCCGCGGCCATGCCCGATACTTCAACCAGATAGTGCGAAGCCGCTGCAAACGTCAGATTGCCTTGAACTGACAGCAGCCCAACCGAATTGCCGGGCGACAGCGCACCACCATCGGCAATCTGCGTCGTGTTGACAATACCGTTGCCGCCGAGCGTCGCGCCCCGCTCGACGCTCACCAGCGACGACGCGGCGATCGAGCCGTTGACGCTGAGCGTTCCGGCCCTCACGTAGGTGGCGCCCGTATAGCTGTTGAGGCCGTCGAGGCGCGTGATGCCGTTACCAGCCTGCGTAAACGTGCCGTTGCCCGAGATGGCGCCTGCGAGCGTGAGCAGTCCCTCGCGATTGGCAACCAGAGCGCCATTGTTGATGACATTGCCCGTGATCGAGCCGGTCAGGCCGCCATTGCCGATCTGCAGGGTACCGTTCGTAATGACAGAGCCACCGCTATAGGTGTTTTCGCCGGTGAGGATCGTGGTGCCGGCACCGACCTGCCGGAACACGCCGCTGCCAGAGATCGTGCCGCCAAACGTGTAGATATCCGAACGGAAAATCTGGAATGTCCCGTTGTTGACGACATCACCGACAATCGAGCCAGCGGCACCGCCGGAACCAAGTTGCAGAGTGCCCGCGCTGACCAGCGTGCCACCTGTATAGGTGTTGTCGTTCTGAAGCGCGGTGAGGCCAGCGCCCATCTGAACGAATGACCCCGTGCCGGAAATGACATCATTGTAGAAGAGAGTGTTGGAGCGGTTGACGGCCAACATGCCACTGTTTGCGACATTGCCCGTCAGTGTGCCCGACGTGCCGCCATTGCCGATCTGCAGCATACCAGCCGCGACCGTCGTCCCGCCGTTATAATTGTTGTTGCCAGCGAGAATCAGGGTGCCCCAGCCGTCCTTAATCAGAGTGCCAGTGCCCGTGACGTTGCCGGTGGTCGAGTATGTCGTCCCGAACAGTGCCTCGATCGTCGAACTGCCCGTGAGCGAGATGCTGCGCGTGGATGTGATGTCGGCCAGCGTCAGCAGCCTGCCACCCGACAAAGCAAGCGCGCCTGCGCCGAGATTGGCATCTGCCAATATGGCAATGGTCCCGCCCGAGATTGTCGTGCCACCCGTATATGTATTCGTTCCAGACAACAGCAGCGTACCGCTGCCCGTTTTCACGAGACTGCCGCCAACGCCTGTAATCGTGCTTGCAATGACCGTGTCGGCGGCCTGGTTGAGCGTCAGTTGCGCGCTCGCAAGCGCGATCTCGCCGCCGAAACCGACCAAGGAATTCGTCGTGGTATTGTAGCCGTTAAGATCGAGCTTGCCGCCATAGACGATGACATCGCTGCCGCTGGGCAGTGCACCGAAGGTGCCGAGCTGCAGCGTGCCGGCCTCGAGCACGGTGCCGCCGGTCCAGCTATTGATATTCGTGAGGACCAGTGCGCCATCGCCCGTCTTGACGAGGCTGCCGGCGCCGGACACCGTGCCAGTCAGCACCAGCGCGGTTGCCGCGTCGGTGTCGATTTCGCCGATCCCGAGCAGCGACACATTGCGTGCCGAATTGATATTGGCCGTCGTGTGGAGGATGCCGTTGTCGAACGTCAGACCACCCGTGGTGGCGCCAAGATTTGCATTCGACGAAATCTGCAGCGTGCCGCCACTGATCGTGGTGCCTCCGGTATAGGCGTTGGCACCGGCGAGCACGAGCGTGCCGCCACCAGTCTTGTTGATGCCGCCGGAGCCGACAATCGGTGCCGAAATGGTCGCGTTCTCGCCTGACAGGACACGCAGCTCACCAATGCCGTCCGTGCCACCGAGCGACGTTGGCCGCAACTCACCGGTTCCTTGCGTGAGATCGTAGACACCGCTGACAAATTGCAGTCCATAAAACTTTTGCGACCCGTTTACCGTGACGGTCCCACCGGGCCCGCTGAACACACCATAAATGGAGCCCCACTGCGTATTGGCGACACCGCCGAAGTCGAACCAGTTGTTGTTGGTCGCATTCCAGGTCCCGCTGCCGCCGGCCGTGCCGCTCGACGCATCATCCCAGCGTTGAAGAATGTCAGTGCCGTTCGGGGACGCGACGAGATCGACGACATGCGCACGAGAACTGTCGATTGCATAAGTGACAGGAAACAGCCCCGAGATCGGCGGGATGGTGCCGATGGTCAGACCGGAGATCGACGCACCGCCGGAATAATTGATCATGCGGTAATAGCCGACGGGTGGCTCGCCGGTGGTACTGATATTGAACGTCACATTGTTGAGCGCGACATCGCCATTGACCCAAACCGAGGTCGAGGTCGACGACGCGGCGCCGGAGAAATGGCCGAGATTGAAATCGAAATTGCTACCCGCAAGCATCGACAGATTGCCGTTCACAGTCAGGTGGCCGGTACCGTCAGGCGCCAGCTTGCCGCCGTTCAGGACCGTCGTACTGCCCACCGATCCGTTTCCGATCAGTCTGCCGCCGTGATCCACCGTGACGGTGCCGCCGAGTTGTCCGGTCACGCCCAATGTTGCGTTCAGGATTTCCGTGGTGCCCGTGAAAGCAGTGCTCCGGCCGGAAAGGATCGTGGTTCCGGCGAGTGCGTTGATCACACCATTGCCGGTGATCGAATTGTTAAAGAGATAATCGCTGCTCGTATGGTTGAAATTGAGCGCACCACTTTGCGCGAGGTCAATCAGACCTGTCACGAAACCGGGCGCCAGAGCCGCCGAGCCCGCCTCGGCGCCGATACTCAATGTGCCGCTGACGCCGAGGGCGCCGATCTGAATCGTACGCGCCTTCGCAGTCCCCCCGTTGCTTACCGTGAGCGAACCCACAGACGCTGCCCCGATCTTCAAGGTCTGGGCGTCGAGAGCCGATCCCGCACCATCGACTTTCACAGCACCATGCGAGACATAGGTCGCATCATTGCCGATCGAAACGGTGGCTGCAGTTACATGCATGCCATCCGCAATCAACAAAGAACCATTGCCACGATAGCCGACAAACAGATTGGTATTGAGCCACGATGCGCCGGTGCCCGCGACAGTGACATTGGCATCAGTAGCGCTGTCATAGCCGACATACCCATTGGCCGTCGTTAGCCTGGCGCCGCTGGCGAACGCCAGTGTGCCCGCATTGGCTCGCAGATCACCGTTGAAAGACGTCGATGTTCCCGCAAGCGTCCAAACGGCGTCGCCATTTTTTTCCAGCGCCGAGAAGCCGCGATACTTCGTGCCGAGTGCGGAGAGATCGAAAGCTCCGTCCTGAGAGCCACCCAACGCAAAGATATTGGGATTGCTCGTATCCAGACCAACGACGACATCGCCGGTAATGTTCGAGCCGGACCACAATTCGAGCCTGTTGCCGCCGCCGGTGAACAGAACCGCCGCAGCGCGCGATCCGTCGACGTTCTGTCCGCCCTCGATCGTCCCCGCCGAAACTACCGTGATGCCGGCGCTCTGGCCGAAGATGCCGGCTCCGCCCGCTCCATTCGCACCGGCGTGACCGCTGCTTCCGTTGCCGAGCTCCCATCCGCCGCCGCCCGGGCCAGCGGCACCGCCGATCCCGGCATCGCCGCCTTGCACCAGTCCGCCGCGGTCGACGCGTATGGTGCCGGGAGTCGCCATCACGACGCCATTGCCGCCGTTACCACCGGCACCGCCATTGCCACCATTGCCGCCGGAAACGCCCTGGCCGCCCGATCCCCCGGCGCCACCGCCGCCCGCGGCTCCGCCGAGCACCGATGCGCCGCCCTCGATAACCGTCATGCGCGCGCGAGAGACGACGATGCCGGCGCCGCCGTTGCCACCATTGCCGCCACTGCCGCCATCGCCTCCGATGCCGCCGTCGGTCGCAGTGGTGATGCAGGGCGGCTGTCCGCCGGGACAATAGTTGCCGATAGCATCGGGGGCGCCAGTGCCTCCGCCGCCGCCAGCGCCGCCCCAACCACCAAGACCACCCCTGATCGTCGGTGCCAGCGTTTCCAGAGTGTCTCCGGTCGAGAAGAGACCTATGCCGCCGCCACCGCCACCTCCGCCTCCTCCGCCCCCACCGCCGTAACCGGGCTCCATGAAGGCGCCATAAAACGCCAACACGCCATCGCCGCCGGCGGCGCCGACGCTGCCATAGCCGCCTTTGCCGCCTGCGATGAACTGGTTGCCGGGAACGAACGCCCCGCTGAAGATCGCGCCGGTGCCACCGCCGCCTCCACCGCCGCCACTGCCGCCGTCATGACCCATTCCGTGAAACCAGTTGGTACCGTCGGCGCCTTTGCCCTTCTCCGGAAACGAGCCGTATTGTCCCATCTCGCCCTGGATAGCGCCGCCCTGGAGCTGAGCGCCATTGAAGCCCGGCGCGCCGCCATGACCGCCGAGGCCCCCGCCTTTGGCATTCGCACCGCTGCCACCCTTGCCGCCATTGCCGACATCAGCATCTTTCGGATACTTCTTGTCGGCATCCCTGCCGCCGCCGCCACCGCCGCCGCCGCCGCCATTCGCCGGATCGATCACGCCGCCTGCACCACCGGCCTTCGGATCGCTGGTGGAGTGAGCGCCGCCAGTGCCGCCAAGTCCGGAGGACTGAGCGTGAACCGCTTGCGACGAGGCAATAGCCGCAACAACCAGCAACGAGCCAGCAAACGAAAGCGTCATAGCCGTCGACGACATCAACGTATGAGCGGGGCGCACGCCGGTGCCACTGCTCTTGCCCGAGCCGCTGCGGCGCGCTGCGCCGACGACTAAAAATACTGGGAGCTTCACTATCCAACTCCAGCTCGCAGATCGACGCGAGTGAAGCTCCATGAGACACGCGGTCACATGATGAGTCGCAATCAAAGATCGACGAATCGACTTACAGGTTCGACGAATGCCCTGCAGGATTTTCGCATGTTGAAACGCAGCAACACGCGAGGCGTAAAACACTCGGCGCGCCGACACTGATAACGATTTATTAAGTCATGATCAGCAGGGAATTGATGGAAATCCGAGCCCGAAAATGTGAGTCGTCAACGCGCTCGCATTCGTCTCACGTCGTGTAGTTCAAACACCAAGGCGCGCACGCAACTCAGCACGGCCGGCGCGCGACACTGGCCAATGATCGTCATAGTCATGAACGCGCAATTGCCATGCCCCACTCGACCGGCGCACGACCTCGCGGACGAACTGATGATTGACAACGGCCGTGCGATGAATGCGCACGAACCAGCCCGACGGGATCAGGCCGAGCCACTGTGTCAGCGGCCTTGGATCGAGCACCATCGCGCCATCTATCAACCACACCTCGGTATAATCTTTCGACGAGCGCAGGCCGACGATTTCGGTCAATGGAGTGCCGAGAATGCCATGTGCGCGACGTAGATAGATCAATGCAGGATATGCGGCCTGCGAATCTCCCCCAGCAGAGGCGATCGGCGGCCGGCCATAACGCGCTGCCGCGATGAGATCGGCGCAACGAAACAGATCACCGATTTCATCCGACCACCGGCGCGATACTGCAACCGCATCGAAGCCGATACAGGCGACGAGCCTGCCGTCATGAAACACCGGCACACTGAGTACACTTTTGTTGTTCTGCCGGATAAACTCCGCGCGCAACGCACCGGCGCTGCGAGGCAGTGCCTCGATGTCATTGACCATGACCGCCTGCCCCAGGACCAGCCTTTGATGCAGCCAGCCGATCATGGTGACCGGCACATGCTGCAGATCCTGCACAAATGATCCAACCCCGCCGCGGCTCCACTCATGGGTATTGCGAAAGCGCAGATGGTCGGCGTCGTATTCGAACATCCATGCGCGATCAGCTTCGGCGTCCACACCTACGGCTTGAAGGATCTCGGCAATCGCCGCATCGAGCGGCCGCGTCAGCAGCAGCATCGCCGTGTCAAACACCCAGCCCGATTGCGACGCCGCAACACGATCATCGCGGCTGACGAATTCCCAGGGCTGGATTGAAGCGGATGACAACTGCAATGCTCGCGGTAGTGATCACAAGACCTATCCAACCACCTTACCTTCGGCAACCTGTCAATCCCTGCGGCATGGCAACTACACCATCGCGGCACCCGAGCATCCGCATCGTGCGATGCGCCGCGATCTTGGGCAATCTCCGGCGCCACAACCAGCATTGCAGCGCCCGCTTTTGGCGATACATTGAAGCAAAGCGCATTCGGAGACTGCCGGATCATGCTGCGATTTCTGCCTGCCGTCCTCGGCGCCCTGACTTGTTGGTTCGTTACGCCGGCGCTCGCGCAAAATGCCCCGCGCGGCAGTGAGTGTCTGGCAATGGCCACACGGCCACCACTCGCGGTTCCGGTCAGTTTGCGCCGGACTGCGGCGAAGGCCGATGAGATCGCCATCACCTATGCCGGACACTCCACCTACTATATCGACACTCCCGGCGGCGTGACCATCGCCACCGACTATAACGGCGTCTACAAGCTTGATCGCATCCCGGACGTGGTGACGATGAACCGGGCGCACAGCACGCACTACACGCTGTACCCCGACCCGCGCATCAAGACGGTATTGCATGGGTGGGGCGAGGGTGGACAGCCGGCGCAGATCCATGAGCGCATCGGCGACGTGCTGATCCGCAACGTCACGACCGACATCCGCCGCTATTATGGCGATGACGCGGGCGGCGAGATGGTGAAGGACGGCAATTCGATCTTCATCTTCGAAGTTGCCGGTCTGTGCATCGGCCATCTCGGCCATCTGCATCACAAGCTCGACGAAAGCCACTTCGCAGCGATAGGCCGCCTCGACATCGTGATGGTGCCGATCGATGGCAGCTACACAATGTCCCTCGACGGCGTATCCGAGATCACCAAGCGGCTGCGGGCCTCAGTGGTGCTGCCGATGCATCGTTTCATGACGCCGCTCAGCGACTTCATGGCAAAGATCGGGAAACAGTTCGAGATCGACCAACGGAGCGCCCAAACGCTGACAATATCGCTCAGTGCGCTGCCCAAGGCGCCGACGGTGATTATTCTCAACGGGGTTTGACGGCCTTGCGAGGCAGAAGCAGGCGGAATTGAAACGCTACACCTCTTCCGCGACCACCATATAGTTCACGTCCATATCGGACGACAGCGTCCAGCGATCGCCGAGCGGGTTGTAGACGACGCCTGACTGTTCGGTGATTTCCAGCTTGTTGCGCGACAGATGATGCGCGAGTTCGTCGGGGGTGACGAACTTGTCCCACTGATGCGTACCGCGCGGCAGCCAGCGCAGCACATATTCAGCGGCAACGATGCCGAGCGCAAAGCTCTTCCAGTTTCGGTTCAGCGTCGAGACCACCATCAGGCCACCAGGCTTCAGCATCGACGCGCAGCGGTCGAGGAAAGCGCCGACATCGACGACATGCTCGATCACTTCCATCGCCAGCACGATGTCGAAGCGCTCACGTTTGTCCATGTCCTCGATAGTAGTGCAGCGATAGTCGATGGACAGATGACCCTTTTCGGCATGGAGCTTTGCGGCGGCGATGTTGGTGGCAGAGGGATCGATGCCGATCACCTGTGCGCCAAGCCGGGTGAACGGCTCGCACAGAAGACCAGCCCCGCAGCCGATATCGAGCATCCGCAATCCGCTCAGACAGTTCAGGCTGCGAACATTGCGATCGAACTTGCGGCAGGCAGCGTCGCGAATATATGTCAGGCGCAGCGGGTTGATCTTGTGCAGCGGCGCCATCTTGCCGCGCGGGTCCCACCATTCCTCCGACAGCTTTGAGAATTTCGCGACCTCGCTGGCATCGACGGAGGATGCGGAAGCGTCGGAAAAGTTTGCTTGGATGGCCATTGTGGAGCCGTTGTCCTATCGCGCTGTGATGTGGCTGCGAAATGCGAGTGGCGACGCGATCATCTTGATGACCTCTTCATCGTCACCCATGTTCTCGATGGCGATGTCACCATAATTCAAGATGCGTCCCAGAATGCTCTGATTGACGCTGACGCTCGCGACCTTGTCGATACTGATCTCGAAAGTCTTGCGCGTGATAAAGCCTTCCTTGTGGACGACCCGCAGCGTGGTGACATCCGTCTCGGTTGTCCAGCGCTGGAACCAGCCCCTCATCGACCAGTACAGCGCCGCGAAGGCCACTACGGCCGAGGATGCCAGGCAGAGCAGAACAAGGGTTTCGTTAATCGCGTAACGCGTCAGGACCAGCAAAGCCGCGGAGACAATCCAGGCCGCAATGGCCGGGGCATAGACCACCCAGTGCAAGTTGCTGGAATACAGCACCTTCTCGCCCGGCTGCAGGATATCGTCGATATAGCGCCCCATAAACCGTCCAAAATGCCCTGTCTCGGTGCGTTCTAAGGGACCAGAAGCCCGGGTTGCTTGCCCCCACCCTCGCCGCTATGTATACGCGCGTTTTCGTCCGCGTGCGTAGTGCGCGGTATCTTTACCCACTGTCGTCAGGGAATGCACCACTCGTCATGGGCCGGCTCGTAATGAAATTCGGCGGTACGTCCGTCGCCAACATTGACCGTATCCGCAACGTCGCGCAGCACGTCAAACGCGAGGTCGATGCCGGTCATGAGGTCGCGGTGGTGGTGTCGGCGATGTCGGGCAAAACCAACGAACTGGTGGCTTGGTGCACCGAGGTGTCGCCGATGCATGACGCCCGGGAATACGATGCCATCGTCGCGTCCGGAGAGCTCGTGACCGCCGGCCTGCTGGCGATCGCGCTGCAGACCATCGGCATCCAGGCCCGCTCCTGGCAGGGCTGGCAGATCCCGATCAAGACGTCGGACGCCCATGCCTCGGCCCGGATCGACGAGATCGACGGCGACAAGCTCGTCAAGCGCTTCAAGGAGCGTAAGGAAGTGGCCGTCATCGCCGGATTCCAGGGCATCCATGCCGAGACCGGCCGCGTCACCACGCTCGGCCGCGGCGGCTCGGATACCTCGGCCGTCGCGATTGCAGCTGCCATCAAAGCCGACCGTTGCGACATCTATACCGATGTGGACGGCGTCTACACCACCGATCCGCGCGTCGTGCCAAAAGCACAACGCATGAACAAGGTGGCGTTCGAGGAAATGCTGGAACTGGCGTCGCAAGGCGCGAAGGTGCTGCAGGTCCGCTCCGTGGAACTCGGCATGACCCACAACATGCCGATTTTCGTACGCTCAAGTTTCGACAAACCCGAAGACATCGACCCGCACGGCACCCCGCCGGGCACGCTGATCTGCAGCGAGGAGGAAATCATGGAAAGCCACGTCGTCACCGGAATCGCCTTTTCCAAGGACGAGGCCCAGATTTCCGTCCGCCAGATCGAGGACAAGCCGGGCGTTGCCGCCTCGATCTTCGTGCCGCTGGCCGAAGCCAACATCAATGTGGACATGATCGTCCAGAACGTCTCCGAAGACGGCAAGACCACCGACCTGACCTTCACCGTGCCGGCCACCGACTATGCCCGCGCCAAGGAGACCATCACGGCGGCCAAGGCCAAGATCGGCTATGCCCGGATCGACAGCGCAACCGATGTCGCCAAGGTCTCGGTGATCGGTTCGGGCATGCGCAGCCATGCTGGCGTCGCCGCGCAAGCCTTCGCTGCCCTCTCCGAGCGTCAGATCAATATCCGGGCAATCACCACGTCCGAGATCAAGTTCTCGGTCCTGATCGATACGGCCTATACGGAACTGGCGGTTCGCACCCTGCACACGCTGTATGGCCTCGACAAAGCGTAGAAAATTCTTCCTGAAACATCCGTTATTTTGATGTGAACGGTGTGTTTCTTGTCTGGCAGGCGTTTTGCTTGGCAAAACAAGCTTCAATTCGCTATACGGCCTGAATGGGCAGCCGTCGCGGCTGAGGGCACCGTTTCGGACAATCTGATACGGTACTGTCGCTGTGCCTCTTGTTGCGCGGCGGCAGAAATTTTGTTGTTTTCTGAGGCTTAGCGCCGACACGCGGTTCTTTCCGGGTGCCGGCTTCGCGGGGAGGGTGTCGGCACATGCGGAGCGCGTCGGGTGGTCCCCGAGTCTTGCTGAGACGGCTCCGCGAAGTGATGGCGGAGCAGGTCAGCGCTCAGGAACGCCTCGACAAGATCGTGGTGCTGATCGCTGCCAATATGGTGGCGGAAGTCTGCTCGACATACGTGTTGCGCGTCGACAATACACTCGAGCTCTATGCCACCGAAGGCCTCAACCGCGACGCCGTCCACCAGACCGTGCTGAGCTCCCATGAGGGCCTGGTCGGTCTGGTCGCCTCCGAAGCCACACCGCTCAATCTCAACGACGCGCAGAGCCATCCGGCGTTCTCGTTCCGCCCGGAAACCGGCGAAGAAATCTACCATTCGTTCCTGGGCGTGCCGATCCTGCGCGCCGGCAATACGCTTGGCGTGCTGGTGGTGCAGAACCGCGCCAAGCGCACTTATGTCGAGGAAGAGGTCGAGGCGCTGCAGACAACGGCGATGGTGCTCGCCGAGATGATCGCCTCCGGCGAACTTTCGGCGCTGGCCCAGCCGGGCGCTGAACCCGCTGCACGGCATTCCTTGCACAAGACCGGCGCCATTCTCTCCGATGGCATCGCGCTCGGCCACGTGGTTCTGCATGAGCCGCGCGTCGTCATCACCAATTACATCGCCGAAGACCTGCCGAAAGAAATCAAGCGGCTGGATACGGCGTTGACCAAGCTGCGCTCGGACCTCGACCGCATGCTGGAACGCGGCGACGTCGCCGATAGTGGCGAACACCGCGACGTGCTCGAAGCCTATCGCATGTTCGCCAATGACCACGGCTGGTCGCACAAGCTGCACGAAGCCGTCGCCACCGGCCTCACCGCCGAAGCCGCCGTCGAACGGGTGCAATCGGATACCCGTGCCCGCATGCTGCGCTCCACCGATCCCTATCTGCGCGACCGATTGCACGATCTTGAAGATCTCGGCCATCGCCTGATGCGGCAGCTGGTCGGTCAGGATCACGCGCCGTCGCGCGAGCAGATGCCGGACAATGCGATCCTGATCGCACGCGCGATGGGCCCGGCCGCCCTCCTCGACTACGATCGCAAAAAGCTGCGTGGCCTGGTACTGGAGGAAGGCACGGCCAATTCGCACGTCTCGATTGTGGCACGCGCGCTCGGCATTCCTGCGATCGGCGAAGTCGCAAATGCGCCGGGCATTGCGGATCCAGGCGATGCCGTCATTGTCGATGGCACATCCGGCTCGATCTATATCCGCCCATCGCAGGAAATCGAATCCGCCTATGCGGAGCGCGTGCGTTTCCGCGCGCGGCGACAGGCGCAGTATTCAGCATTGCGCGACCGTCCCTGCGTGACCAAAGATGGCCAGAAGGTCGACCTGCTGATCAATGCCGGTCTGATCATCGACCTGCCGCATATCGACGATACCGGCTCGGCGGGCATCGGCCTGTTCCGCACCGAACTGCAATTCATGGTCGGGGAAAGCCTGCCCCGCTCCAGCGATCAATTGGCGCTGTATCGTGCGGTGCTCGATGCTGCCGGCCCCAAGCCGGTGACGTTCCGCACCCTCGATATCGGCGGCGACAAGGCGCTCCCTTATATGGAGAGCATCGTCGAGGAGAACCCGGCACTGGGCTGGCGCGCAATCCGTCTTGGCCTCGATCGCCCGGGCCTGCTGCGCGGTCAGATCCGCGCACTGCTGCGTGCAGGCGGAGGGCGTGCGCTGCGCATCATGTTTCCGATGATTTCGGAAGTGGCCGAATTCGATCAGGCCAAGGCGATCATCGAGCGTGAACTGACCTATCTGCGCCAGCATGGACATGCGCTGCCAGAGCGAATCGATGTTGGCACCATGATCGAGGTGCCTGCGCTGGTCTATCAGCTGGACGAACTCCTGAAGAAGGTCGACTTCGTCTCGGTCGGCTCCAACGACCTGTTCCAATTCCTGTTCGCAGTCGATCGCGGCAACGCCAAGGTCTCCGAGCGTTTCGACACCCTGTCGGCGCCGATCCTGCGCGTGCTGCGCGAGATCGTGCAAAAAGGCGACGCCGCCAAACGTCACGTCTCGCTATGCGGCGAGATGGCGTCGCAGCCGATCGGCGCACTGGCGCTGGTCGCCATGGGGTATCGTTCGCTATCGCTATCCGCCACCGCGCACGGCCCGGTGAAAGCGCTCATCCTCGATCTCGATGCCAAGAAGGCTGAGGCCTTGATGACACAACTGCTCGACGCGCCTTCGGGCAGCGTCTCGATCCGGCAGAAGCTCACCGAATTCGCCGAAGCCGAGGGGCTGTCGTTGTAGCGAGGCTCTGCCCGTACGACGCGCTTTTCCCCTTTCCGCGATCTCCGAGATTCGACCATGTCCCTGCTGCCTGAAACCAAACTCGACGTACTCCTCGCACATCACGCCTCGCTCGAAGCCGCCGTTCTCGGCCAGCTTGCCGCCGAGGACTATGTGAAAATGACGCGTGAGCTCTCCGAGCTCAATCCACTGATCGACGCGGTGAAAACCTATCGCGGCGTGCTTGCAGAGATCAAAGACATCGATGCGATGATCTCCGATCCGTCGACCGACGCCGAGATGCGGGGGATGGCAGAGACGGAGCGCCCGGCGCTGGAAGAGCGTATCGAGGCCTTGGCGCAAGAAATTCGCGTCGCCCTATTGCCGAAAGACGCGATGGACGAACGCAACGTAATGCTCGAAATCCGCGCCGGCACCGGCGGGGATGAAGCATCACTCTTCGCCGGCGACCTGTTCCGGATGTATGAGCGCTTCGCCAGCCTGCAGGGCTGGAAAGTCGAGGTGATATCGGCCTCCGAAGGCACCATGGGCGGCTACAAGGAAATCATCGCCGAGGTGAAAGGCCGCGGCGCCTTCGCCAAGCTGAAATTCGAATCCGGCGTGCATCGCGTCCAACGTGTGCCCGATACCGAAACGCAGGGACGCATCCACACCTCCGCAGCAACGGTGGCGGTGCTGCCGGAAGTCGAGGAAGTCGACGTCGAGATCAAGCAGGACGACCTGCGCATCGAAACCATGCGCGCCCAGGGCGCCGGCGGCCAGCACGTCAACAAGACCGAATCGGCGATCCGCATCACGCATATCCCGACCGGCATCGTGGTGATGATGCAGGATAGCCGCTCGCAGCATAAAAACCGCGCTTCGGCGATGAACATCCTGCGCTCGCGCATCTATGACGCCGAGCAACAGCGCATCGATTCCGCCCGCTCGGCCGAGCGCAAGGAGAAGGTCGGTTCCGGCGACCGCTCGGAGCGCATCCGCACCTACAACTTTCCGCAGGGTCGCGTCACCGACCACCGCATCAATCTCACACTCTACAAGCTGCCGCAGGTGATTGCCGGCGAAGCGCTGGGCGAACTGGTCGATGCGCTGACGACAGAGCATCAGGCTGCACAACTCGCTGCCCAGGGCGACGCGGCGTGAGCGCCGGCGACGCGTTCGCCGGACAGAGCGTCGAGAACGCACGACGCTCATTGACCAATCTGCTCCGCACCCAAGGCATCGATTCCGCTGAACTCGACGCGCGCTTGCTGACTGGCGCCGCGCTCGAACTCGATCTGACCGGGTTGATCTCGGCTGCAAAGCGCATCCTGACGTCCAACGAAGCGGCCCAACTTGCCCACTTCGTGCAGCGCCGCATCGATGGCGAACCCGTCGCCCGCATCCTTGGCATGAAAGAATTCTGGGGCCTGCCGCTTCAATTATCGCCCGATACGCTGGTGCCCCGCCCCGATACCGAAACCCTCGTCGAGGCGGCGCTCGAACTTCTCGACGCGATAGGTCCGCGCGACCGTCCGCTTGTGATCGCCGATCTCGGCACTGGCTCCGGCGCGATCCTGCTGGCGCTGCTTTCGGAGTTATCCAATGCCACCGGCATTGCGACTGATATCAATCTCGATGCCCTGCGGACGGCTCGCTCCAATGCTGCGCAACTCGGCTTGATCGAGCGCGCTCATTTCGTTGTCTGCGACTATGCCTCGGCCCTGGTCGGCGGCTTCGACCTGATCGTCTCCAATCCGCCCTATATTCCCTCGGCCGACATTGCCGACCTCGACATCGAGGTGCGCGACCACGACCCGCTCCGCGCCCTGGATGGTGGAACGGACGGATTGGATGCCTATCGGATAATCGCCCCTGAAGCCGCGCAGCTGCTGGTGCCCGGCGGCTTGCTGGTGGTCGAGGTGGGCCACGACCAGAGCGACGATGTCGCCGGCCTGATGGCGGCATCCGGGCTAACCCCGCCAGCCCCCCCAAAAGCTGATCTGGGAGGCATCCGCAGGGCGGTATCTGGACAAAAAAAGCCCCGATAAAGCCTTCTTAGGACAGAAAAAACCGCTTGGAATATCCCCGGGGAGCGACTACCTTCCACTCACAACATCGGTTCAGGGTTGGCTCGCCCCGTAGATTTACGGCTGGAAGCCAGAATTCTCGCTAGAGAGCCCGTCCGGGTGAAAGGTTCCAACAGGCAGGTTTGGTTGAGCGCGATGGCTGAGAGAGCTGCGCTGCTCGCGACCGCAAAGCGAACGAAAGCCTGATATTGCGCTTTAAACTTCACGCACAGAAGCCTGACCTTGTTTCGGCAGGTGAGTGATTTGGTCCGGCTGGCACGGTCAGCAGGCGGTTGGGGAACGCGTCTTTGTTGAACGCGAATGACGGCAACATCGATGCAGCAAAGGTCTGCACGACGATTCGGATGCTTGACGCGTCCGCATCCCGCAATGTGCTGCGGCAATCATCTCTTTGAAACATAGCTCTGTGACACTCTGGATCGATAACTGAAGGCGACACATGCGAAACGGTCAGAACAACAACAAGCGGATGCGGAACAACAACAACAACCGCAACAATAATAATAACAACAATAACAATCGGCGCGGCCAGAACCCGATGACCCGGGTCTTCGAATCGAATGGCCCCGATATCAAGATCCGCGGTACCGCCTCCCACGTCGCAGAGAAATACGTCCAGCTCGCCCGCGATGCGCGCAGCTCCGGTGACCCCGTTGCCGCCGAGAACTACTATCAGCACGCCGAGCACTATTTCCGCCTGATCGCTGCCGCGCAGGAGCAGTTTCGGCAGAACCAGCCGCAACCACGTACCGAAAACGAGATGCCGCCTGAGGAAAATGATGACGAGAGCGAGAGCTTCTCGAACTTCGGCGCCGAGCCTGGTTTCGTACCGGTGCAACAGCAGCCCTTTGCGCAGCGCGAACAGCCTCAACAGCGTGAGGGTGGTCAGCCCTATCAGCAACGCGGCGAACAGCCTTATCAGCCCCGCGAGAACAATCACCGCGAACACCGCCAGCAAAATCAGCCGCAATATCAGCCGCAACCGCAGCCCATGATGCCGGTCGGCGACGGTGTCGATCGTCTGCCTTCTTTCATCACGGGTGGCGCACAACCTCAGCCCGGTGGTGCTCCAGGTGGCTTCGAGCAGAATGGTGGTGGAGAGCGCTTCCCGCCGCGTCGCCGCCGCCGTCCGCACGGTCCTCGCCCCGACGTTGCTGCTGCTGGCGCGCCGGCAGAAGCATCGAGCGACGATTTCAATCCGGGGAACTCATAAGCTCAGCCACTCTCCGGCGAGAGCGCATATTACGAGGCATAGATTGGCCGTGGCTCAAAAAGCCGCGGCCAATTCCTTTGCGCCTGGCAAATTGCTGTTGCTATCCATCCGCGCATTAGTGACTGCGAGCAGCTTGGCTACGGTATTGTGGCGAATCGCCACCGGATTGCGCTCATAGCCGCCACGCTGGAAGAAGTTCGCCGTCGGCACCTGTTCACGCATCGCCAATGGCATGGTCACCATATCGAAGCCGTTGCCATCGCCAGTGAGGTTCATCATCTCAAGCTCGGCTGCGCTGAGCGGACGGTCGAAGCCACGGGCGCGCGCAAAATTCACAGAGGTCAGCAGTTTGTGGACCTGCAATTGCGGGCCGATATCCATGTCCAACACGAGCGCATGCATCGCCCAGCCTTGCGGAGTCGTGCCAAGCTTCTCAAGCGCGCTCCAGTTTTGCGGAACGGTGCGTACAGTCGCCTGCATGCGCTTAAAGACCGCAATCTTGTGATCCATCGCCTTACGCTGCGGACCCGAGAGCGTCGATGCTTTCTCGATCAGCACTTTCAGAATATGAGATCCCTGTTCGGCAACGAGCGTGGTCGTATTGGCTGTGAGCAGCTGATTGTAGCCGATAGCGGTAGAGATCGCGCGCGACCCCGGACGTGACGGGTTCAGGCCCGACTGCATGTCATGGCCGCCATTGCCACCGGTCTCGAAAGAATAGACGCGCACCGCAATGTCGCGTGTCAGCCCGGCCTGCAGAGCGGCACGAGCATAGGCGCGCTTGAACTCCATCTCATTGGCAGGCCGCTGCGGCACGAACTGGAATTGGTCCCTCGCCGCCGCGAGAAAATCCGCCACCACCGGAAGATCCTTGCGAACGCGCGGACCGGCATCTTCAGGCTCCGGATTCACCGGACGCTTCGGTCCTTCATAGAGCGGCGCCTGTTCCAGCACGTAGTCATTCAGCGTAATCTGCTGGCGGTCACGGCGCTTGGCGTTGCGGATTTTTCGCTTCTCAGAGATTGCATCCCAATAGGCACCAGCCTCCTGATCAAAGGCAGCGCGCGCTTCCTGATATTCCGCGAGCTTGCGTCGGTATTCAGCCATCGCTTGCGGCGAAGCGCCCTGGGCCACCGCATTGGCGACGCCTGCCGGCAACTGGGCGGAATCCAGCCCATGCGCGACCGGCATGAACAAAAATACCGCTAGCGGGACAGTGGCAGTAAAGGCGCGAATCAAATGAGACATGGGACCTGTCGAGATGGCTGCCGGCGTAGCCGGCAATGCAAAGGAATGAGGCAGGACGCCGCCCCGCGCCCCTCCCAGGCGGGTCAAACATATCCCGCTTAGAATGACGTTGGATGAGTTTGGTGAACAATGTCTTTCCAAGGCCGGGCGCTGCCTGCGCCGACACGTCGCGCCGGGGAGCAGAATCACTTCCAGGCGAAGACCGGCTGCTCCAGCTCGGCCACACGGGTGGTGCGCCCCGCAAGAACTTCGCTGAACTGATAGATCAGCGCGGCGGTCGGCGCGTGAATAAGGTGGCCGAAATGACTGTAGCGGATCAGGCGCCGGTCGCTCTCGGGAATAGCAACGAAATCAAACGCCTGCGGCCGCGCGAGCTCCGACAGCGCGATGCGATGAACCGAGGCGACTTCATCGGGGTTCGGCATCAATTGAAGGCTGTCTTGCGCCCACATGACGACAGGCGTGATCAGATAGCCGGAGCGGGTTGGGTAATCATCGAGAACGCCGATGACATCGTCCCGCGTGAGCTGCAGACCGAGCTCCTCATGTAACTCGCGGATTGCCGCCTGCTCGGGCGTCTCTCCGGGATCGCAGCGACCGCCAGGAGGCGCCCATTGATTGCTGTGAGCGCGCAGACCGGACGCACGTAGCGTCAGCAACAGAGAGGTCTCCAATTCAGTCACCGCTTCAGCCATCACGAGGGCCACCGCCGCACGCTTCAGGCCTGAAGCGTACTGGCCCTCGTCGGCCCGCGTGAATGCGGCCAGGCGCGTCTCGATCATTGTCCGGGTGGCGGCATTGAACGGCAGGATCATCCGTGATTGATAGCACAATCGCGGATGATCCGACAAAGCCGTACAAATTCTGCGCATCAAGCCAGTTCAGATGCCGCGCGCTGCATGTTGTCCGACATATCGCTGGTCACAGTGCTCTGCTCCTCGACGGCCGCCGCCGTCGAGGTCACGAACTCGTTGACATGTTCGATCGCCTGCTTGATCGAGACCAGCGCGCCAACCACGTCTCCGGAGATGCCGTTCAGGGCCTCGATTTCACTGCTGATCTTGTCGGTGGCCTGTTTGGCCTGGTTGGCCAAATTCTTGACCTCCGCCGCCACCACGGCAAAGCCCCGCCCCGCCTCACCAGCGCGAGCCGATTCGATGGTCGCATTAAGCGCGAGCAGATTGATCTGGCCGGTAATGTCGCCGATGAGCCCAACGATGCCTCCCATCGCATGAGCCGCCGAGGTAAGCCGCTGCGCCTGGATATCCGCCGTCTCCACCTGTTGCACCGCTGACTCCGCCGTCTGTCGCGACTTCACCATCGTCTCGGAGATTTCGCGGATAGAGGCGTTCATTTCTTCGCTACCGGCTGCGACCGACTCGATCAAGGAACGAGCGCGCTCCGCTTTCACGCGGGCCATAGCCTGTGCCGTAATATCGGCAGCGTATTTGACCACTTTGAACGGCTTGCCGTTGAGATCGAAAATCGGATTGTAGGACGCCTGGATCCAGATCTCCCGCCCCCCTTTCCCGATGCGCCTGTATTCCGCGGCCTGATAGGTGCCGCGATTGAGACTCGCCCAGAATTCCACATAGGCCGCACCAGATCGCTCGATCGGATCGACGAACATACTGTGATGCCGGTCGCGGATTTCGTCGATCGTGTAACCGACCGCATCAAGGAAATTCTGGTTTGCCGTCAGGATGGTGCCATCCATGCGAAACTCGATGACTGCCTGCGACTTGCGAATAGCCGCCATCTGGCTGTTGCTATCAGCGGCAAGCAGCTTCTGTTGTGTCACATCTGTCGCGAATTTCACAACCTTGAACGGCTTGCCGGCGTCATTGAGAATCGGATTGTAGGTCGCGAGAATCCAGATTTCCTTGCCGCCCTTGCCGATACGCTTGTATTCAGCCGCCTGATACTCACCCCGGCCGAGCCGCACCCAGAAATCCCGGTAGGCTGCGCTATCGCGTTCGCCGGCTTCCACGAACATGCTGTGATGCCGCCCCTGTATTTCGGACAGCGTGTAACCAAGCGTGTTCAGGAAATTCTCGTTGGCGACAATCACGGTACCATCAAGATTGAATTCGATGACTGCCTGCGCACGGCTGATCGCAATCACCTTTCCGTGCGCCTCAAGACTTTCAAACTTCTGCGCCGTGATATCTGTAGCGAATTTGATGACCTTGAACGGCTTACCGCTCTTGTCCATGACCGGATTATAGGAGGCCTCGATCCAGATCTCTTTGCCGCCCTTGGCAACCCGCTTGAATTGCCCAACCTGAAAAACGCCCCTGTTAAGGTTACCCCAGAACTCCCGATAAGTGACACTCTCGCGCACAGTAGGCTCCACAAACATACTGTGGTGCTTGCCCTTGATCTCATCGAGAGTATAGCCGAGCGCCTTGAGAAAATTTTCATTCGCCTTGATGACCGTGCCATCGAGATTGAATTCGATGACGGCCTGGGAGCGACTGATCGCGGTCGCCTGCACCAATGCATCTTGTAAATCGGTCTTGCTGTGTCGATTAAACATCTGTCGCTCCGTGGCCCAAACGGCCGTTATCTTCAAATAGTCGGCGATACGACGTCGCGCGGCACTGCGCGTCGTTTCCTCAAATCAAATAAACTGGAAAGTTCGAGCAGCTGGCCTAGTCGGCCAGCTGCCGGTTCTGCGATTCCACACGCCCCCAATAGGCCGCAACTTTCTCAGCTAGCTGGTTGTGGTTGGCATCCAGCTTGGCATTGTTGTTCCCCGCCGGCTGATCGGCGGTGCCGGCCGTCAAGCTGCGTGCAGCAATCTGCTGAAAATATTCGAGCACAGCGATACGTAGATTGGACGACAAATTTGGCGTTTCGCGCTTGCGCTCGATCTTCTCGATATAGTGTTCGATGGTGGTATTTTCCATGCGAACGATCGCCTGCAGGCTGGCCCAGAAACTGTCTTCCAGGCTGACGCTGGTGCGCTTCTTCGAGACGACAACCGAGCGCTTGCGGTTAACGTTAGGGCGGTTCATTGCGGCTTCGTATCCCATTTTATCAGTCCTCTTCTGTTAAAGGTGGCATTGAAGTTCACGCGTTACTGATTCAGTTCACCAACACTGCGCCGTCACAGCGAACACCGGATACCCACACATCGGCCTGTCCAATTCCGACGCCGAGACTTGCCAACGTTGCCGCCAGCAATTGATCGATTGAGCTGGTCGCCCCGCTGATGATGCTGGTGACGAGCCCGCCGAGACCCGGGATCGCCAGACCCAATCCAAGAACACTGATGTTGAGGTCGCCAAGCAGACTGCCCGTCAGGGACGACGTGAAGTTTGTCGTGTTCACGGTCTTCTTCGTCTGCGACGTGATATCCGAATAGCTGAAGTTGACACTGACCGGCGTGGTGTTGCCCATGCCCGCATGGGCCTTTCCCGTCACGATTGGAAGCCCCAGGAGATTCACAAGCGGTGCCGACCCCGGGTTCGGTTTGGTCGTAATGTTGTTGAGATCAGCCGCAGTGACATTACCTATCCATGCATCAACAATGCCGGGTGTGACGCCAAGCGTGACGCTCGATGTATTGACGTTCGGATAGCCGCAACTGACCTTGTTCAGCGTCGCTGTGCCCGACGCGACCTCCACATAAACCGGCAGATTGACCAATGACGCCGAACCACTTCCGATCAACTGGATGGATAGCAGCACCCGTGTCTGGGCTGTATGAACACTGACGCCCTGCGTACCCACGGCAATCCAGCCGGATCCCTGTGGACGTGCGCCAATGGTCGCCGTAAGTGATGCACTGGCAATGCCCGGTAGACCCAAATAGACGGATGCGGCGATCTGGTTGGTACCGTTAGCGACTCCAGCCGTTGCCTGCAGCAAGTCGTAGAGCGAGATGCTCACACCGTCTTTCGGCTTGACGCCCACGATCAGGTTTGCGTAGGGGCCCGCATCAATCAGCGTACCAGGCGCAATCTTGGTCGTCACAGAGGCTGACGCCTGCGATATCGTCGAGAGCGCGGTGGTCGCCGTCCCGCTGCCATTGGCAGCCTGCTGCGCACTCAACGCTGCGGATAGAATATCTCCGATCTTGATGTTCGATTTCAGCAGCGTGTCATAAGTCACGCCGGTCAGACTGACACGCGTCGCCAGCGCCGAGAGGAAGGTGAAAGCATCGATACGCGCACCAAGAAGCGCATTGTAGTCCATGACCGACAGCGACAGGGTCGTTCCCAGCATCGATCCAAGAACGCTATTCAACAGACCGCCATTTAACGACGCCAATCGCGAACCGATCGAGAACGACGCTATAGCCGTCGTTGTTGCGGTTGCCGTCGTCTTGATGGTGAAATTGTTGCTACCGGTAAAGAAATGGCTGAAGTACAGCGGTGTCGCGGTCTGAAGACTGACCCGCGCCGCATTGGCTGTTCCAGTCGCTGGCGTAACAAAGCGGCTTTGCGCAGCGACGGCCGAATTGGCTGTGTAAGTTCCGAGTTCTACACCGACGAGGGAACTGGCCGGATAATTATTGCTGGTGACCGCCGCCCGCGCGGCGTTCGTCGCATTGCTCAGATTGCTAGCGGCGACGATCGCCGCGAGATCTGCGGCGGCCTGTGTCTTGCGACGATCGGCAGCGATGGTCCCGATATCGACACCCAGTGCAGCACAGCAAATGGCCAGAACCATGCCGCCCGCGGACATGATGGCAATATTTCCGCGTTGGTCGGAGCGAAACCTCTTGAGAAGTACGCACATCGATTCCATCGCTCAAAACCCTCCGTAGGGAATGGCGGCAGATCGCGTGACTTGCGATGGGGGCATCGGCACGAAAGGAAGCGAATAGATGAACATGGTCGACGCGTCGTAGTTGACCGTGACCACGAAAACGTTTGCGTTCGATGATGATGTCGCCGCATTGACGCTCAGCTTCGACGCATTGATCAGCGGATAAGTCGCTGCATTCGACGCGACATAGGTCGATGCGATCGAGCCGCGTTCGGTCTCGGACAGTCCGGCGACAGAGGAACGTGCTGCCTCGGCAGCAAGCTGCTGAACACCGTGAACGACCGCAAGATATGATCCGAAGACGACGATGCCGAAAACGATCGACAGAAAGACGGGAAGCAGCATCGCGAATTCGACTGCGGAAGCACCGCGTCGACACGACAGGAGTCTTCTCATGCTGGTGCCGAATCTCAACATGCACTGAGATTCGCAAAAGCGCGTGAAAACTACCTATACAACTTCTGTTACCACCTGATGGGATCAATCATCTCCAATGCCCGGATAGTGTTGAATGACGGCATTGGATTTGATGGAGGCATCATGTTTTCTGATACACGCCAATGAGAGAACTATATACCGAAGAATTTAACGCGCAGTTCCTCCATTAGAACACTGTGTTTCTTGCGAATGCCCTCGCGCGCGCATAGCAAGAGTTTGGGTATCGCCAGCTTCGGAAGATAATATTCATTGGCCGCCAAGAGCGGCGCGGGGATCAGAGCTGTTGGCAGCAGAGTTAAACCGACGCCTGCCTTCGCAGCTTCGATCCGTGCATGATAGTCCGGGCTGGAGAATGCAATGCGATAGATCATACTCTTGCGCTCGAGCGCCTCAATCATAACGTCATGCGCGATCTGCCCTGGCCAAGTCAGCAACGGAATGGGTGCGCCAGGACTTAACGTGAAATCCTTCGATCGGACCCAGGTCAATTCATCGTCGCGTTGTGCGACGACATCGACGGCCGCATCCACGGGCATATCGGAGATACTGAGGAACACGCCCACATCGATGTAGCCGTCGAGCATGCTTTTTGCGATCTCAGTCGAATTATCTGCATAGATGCAGACATTACTCATCGCCGCCTTGCTCATCCCTTCCATTGCGCGTTGCGAATAGAAGTTGGCCAGTCCAAGCCGAATAGTTTGATCTTCGGGCGAAGCGCCACGCAGCAAGAGCAGCTGATCGTTCGCCTCCAGGATCTTCCTGGCCTGGATCAGAACCAACTTTCCGAGCTCTGTTGTCGATGAACCATTGGCAGACTTTTGGAAGATACTGCCGCCGACCGCATGCTCAATGCGCTTGATCTGCGAGCTGATGGCTGGCTGGCTCAGGCCGAGCAGCTTGGCGGCCTTGGTGATGCTGCCGGCTTCGGAAATACCAACAACCGATCGCATGATTTCGGTTGGGATACTCGAATGCTGGTACCGCCGATGCATAATACGTTGTCCTTTGAGATCGACGTCTCTCCACGCAACGGAATTGTCCGCTTCGAGACGTCACACCAAAGTCATCGGCCATCTACACCAACCTGACCGAAACGTTTCTTAGATCGTTGAAATTGTAGACACTGCGATACACACCTTCCCACAAGTTGTATCGGTGTCCTTTTACACATGCCAAGTACTTTCACGTGGAGGCATGCGTGATTTCTGCGATTCGCAGGCTCAAGGCGGGGTCGCGGGTAGAACGCTACCGTGCTTGCAGGTATTTTTTAATGCCGCGAAATGCAGAGCATCGAAGATACCCCTCACAGGCCGGAACTATCAAACGCGATTCGCAAAAAGAGCTGACGCACCCTTGGCGATATAGTTCAGATCGATCTCAACCTAAGGTGATAAATCTTTTTAGAGTCTGATGGAGCGCGAGCGACATCCCGATGCCGGTGACGCCGCCTGCAAGTTTGACCAGCGCATCCCGCACCTCGCCGTGCCGGTCCGGCGTCAGATGTTGCAGCACCTCAAGCCCGACTGCCGCCCCCCCAACGAGCGTCAGGACAAGCCAGAGATGGCGGGGATAAGCGAGACCGAACAAAAGGCCCACGAGTGCGAATGCGCCGAAGCGCTCAAGACTGACACCGCCAAAATGCGGTCGCAGCCCGATCGGTGACAGAGTCGCAAAAGCAATCAGCGCAAGTATAGTCCATGCAATAGCAATGAGGGTTTTTCGATACATCCAGCAGTCATATCCTATACAACCGCGGAGCGGCGATTTCTCACCTCTGACGGTTAATCGAACACGCAGAAAACTACCACCGGCATTCCGACGCACTCCTGGACAAAAAATTCCCTCAACGGGAGCCACGGAGTTGCCAGGTGTCGAAACTGTCGGGTTTGATCTCGAACCGATCTTGCATCCGTGCATACATGGTTCCCGCGATGCGGGCGACCGGAAGATAGTGATCATAATCCGTACGCAAGGTGACGGGGTCGACAACGCCATCGCGAACCTGAATACCCAGGACCTCCCCGACCAGCAGGTCGCGTTCTGCGCCAAAGTTCATCATTGTCACTTTCCGGCATTCCAGTGCCGCAGGCGCCTTCGCCAAATGCGGTACCGGCACATTGATGCCAGCCGTCATTGGAAGCTGCAGGGCATCCAGTTCGCCGATGTCGGATGGAAAGCTGATCGAACAGTCGACCATATCGTTGGCGAGGGCCTCATCCACCATGTTGATAACAAACAGCCCATTGGCGCGCACATTGCGGGTCGTGTCCTTGACCGACAGATCGGGCCTGGCCTGCAGGCCGACCACCACCAGCGGCGGCTTCTCGGAGAACACATTAAAGAACGAGAACGGCGCTGCATTGACCACGCCGGCATCTGAGATGGTGGTGATCAACGCAATCGGACGCGGCACCACCAGACCGCACAACAACTTGTAACGCTCGGGGCCACTGAGCTTCGCAAAGTCAAAATGAACCATCGCCAATCTTGCCTCATCAGTTGCCGCCTTGCCGCAACGAGGCAGGAGCTTATCCGATCTTGAACAGCCGGCTCGCATTGCCGGACAGGACCTTCTGACGGTCAGTTTCCGATAGCTTGGCCTTGTTGACCAGCCCCACCGGATCGGGGTCCCCCATGTCGAACGGGTAATCCGAGCCCATCATCACGCGATCGACGCCCACCGTCTTGACCAGGTTGTCGATCAAATCCGCAGAGAACACGCAGGTGTCGAACCAGAGCCGCCCAAGATAGGTCGACGGCGCATCTGCCGTGAGCCGGCGCACTTCCGGGCGCACCTTCCAGGCGTGATCCAGTCGAGCTGCGTAAAATGGGTAGAAACCACCGCCATGAGCGATAACCACGTCAAGATCCGGATGCCGGTCGAGAATGCCGCCCATGATGAAGTGGGAGATCGCAATGGTTTCCTCGATGGGCTGGCCGACGCTATTGACCATGAAGAAATCGCCGAGCCGCTGACCATGGGAGAAACCCAGGGGATGCACGAACAGCGGCACCCGCAGTTTGGCAAGCCGTGCATAGAGCGGATCGAACGAGGCGTGAGACAGTTCGAGGTTTTCGACGCGGGTATCGATCTGGAAGCCGCGCAAGCCGAGTTGCTCGACCGCATGAACCGCCTCGTCCACCGCGCGCGCGGGAAACCGCATCGGCAGCGTGCCCATCCCCGCGAAATGCGCAGGATCCTGCGCCACGAGCGCGGCAATGTCTTCGTTCTGCACGCGCGACAGCGCACACTGCAAATCTTCGCCGGCCCAGTAATTCTGTTGCGCCGGGGCCGGCGCGATCACCTGAAAGTCGACGCCCATCTTCGCCATCATCTCGCGGCGCTTGGCGATGTCGAGCATCAGGCCCGGAAGCAGCTTGCCCTGTTCCGCATCAGTTTCACGGCTCGCCGGCGACATATCGCGCCGATAGGGATTGTCCATCGGATCATAATGTCCAGCCACCAGCGGCTCGACGCGCTTGCTGAGAGCATGGGTGTGCATGTCGATGATGGGCATTCGAAATCTCTTCTCAGTTCAGTTCGGCACCAGCGGGGATGCGCTGATGCCAGTCGGTCGCGCCCTGATAGGCGTGAGCGACGCGCAGGATATCAGTCTCCGCATAGGGGCGACCGACCAGTTGGAACGCGATGGGCAGACCCGCCGCATCGAAGCCGCACGGCACTGAGGCTCCCGGTAGACCGAGATAATTGATGCCGCGGGTGCAATGTGTGAGCTGGCCGATCACGGCAGCGACGTCGGCAGGATCGCCTTCGGTGGTTGCCGCGATGGTCGGCACCGGAATCGAGATCGCCGGCAGCAGCGCGAGATCGGCGGATCCGATGCAGGACGCGATCCATTGCTGGGTGATCTGCGCGCGCAGCGACAGCGCTTCCACATAACGTGTCGCCGGATAGAGCAGGCCTGGCTCGATGCGCGAGCGTACCTGATCGGCATAGTCCTGCGGTCGCTCGATCAACCAGCGGCGATGGATCGTCGCAGCCTCGACGCTCATGACGATCTGCATCAGCGCGTTGATCAGGGCCATGTCCGGCGGAGTGGTCTCGAGGATGGTGACGCCGAGCGACCGGAGCACCTTCACGGCTTCATCCAGCGCTGCCGCTACATCCGGATGCAGAAGTTCGCGGTAGTACCCCCCGGGAATTGCGATGCGCATCCCGGCCACACCCGTATCGAGCGCAGCTTCATAGTCTCGCTCGGAGATCACCGACAGCAGTCGCGCGGCATCCTGCGCGGTACGGGCCAGAGGTCCCGTGCAATCCAGTGAGGCAGATAGCGGCATCACACCATCGGTCGGAACCAGTCCCCAGGTCGGCTTCAACCCTATCAGGCCGCACATGGCGCCGGGATGGCGTAGTGAACCGCCGGTATCCGTCCCGAGCGAGCCGGTCACGAGGCGCGCGGCGACGGCGACGCCGGAACCGGAGGACGAGCCGCCCGGCACATGCGCCGGATTCCACGGGTTGCGCGCATGACCCAGCGACTCGTTATAGCCCGTTGGGCTCATGGCGAATTCCGCTAGCTGCAGACGGCCGAGATCGAGCGCGCCGGCGGCGTCGAGCCGAGCGATCACCGTGGCTGTCACGTCAGCGCGAAAGTCAGCCCGGATTTTCGAGCCGCCACCGGACAGATCACCGGCACGATAGAAGAGATCTTTATGAGCAAGCGGCACGCCATGCAGCACCGGCAATACCGCGCTCGATGCGCGCAACTTGTCGGCGGCTTCGGCCGCGTCCAGCGCCCGTTCGTCATCAAGCCGCACTACGGCATTCAGTTTGCGGCCGATCAGATCAAGCCGTTCCAGCGCCACCGTTGTGGCCTTTACGGACGTGACGTCGCCCTTGGCGATGGCATCCGCGAGGGCGCAGAGATCAAGAGTGGCGATCGCGCTCTGCATCAGCGCTTGTCCATATCAGCGAGCCACGCCTGATAGGCATAGGGCGTCGAATCGAACACCATGTCTTGAACAGCTGCAGTCGCGACGCGCGTGTTATTTTCCGCAACCAGCCCCGTCATGCGCGGTGCGCGTTCAGCGGCGCCGGGCACCTTGTTCAATTCGGCAGCGACTTGGCGCAACAGGTCTTCGCTCATGGTCACCTCAATGCACGCCGAGCCGCTTGAACAATACGTCCGTCTGCTGGTTCATCTCCTGCGACGTGCCGTGATGCACGATCTGCCCTGTTTCCATAATGTAGACGCGATCGGCGACGGCCAGCGCGCTGTAGAGATTCTGCTCGACCAGCAGGATCGACAGCCCCTCCTTCTTGAGGTCGAGAATGATGCTTTCGAGGTGCTGCACCATCACCGGCGCGAGACCTTCCGAGGGCTCGTCCATCAGGATCAATTCGGGATCGATCATCAGCGCGCGGCCGACCGCCAGCATGCCACGCTCACCACCCGACAACTGGCCGCCACGGTGATGACGACGCTCGGCAAGCCGCGGAAAAATGGCGAATACGCGATCGAGCGTCCAGCCATCCTTGGCGCGCGCACTCTTCAGCATGGTCAGATGCTCGGTCACCGTCAACGACGGAAACAGCCGGCGCCCCTGCGGCACAATGGCGATCTTGCGATTGGCGATATCATGAGGACGCAGACCAACGAGGCTCTCGTCGCGCCAGGTGATCGTGCCCGAGCTCACCTGTGGCGGCGTCAGGCCCATGATGGAGCGAATGAAAGTGGTCTTGCCCATGCCATTGCGACCAAGCAGCGCCACGATCTCACCAGGACGCACCTCGAGTGACGCGCCGCGTACCACGACCGCGTCGCCGTAACCGCTGTGCAGATCCTTGACCTCAAGCATGACGCGGCTTCCCGAGATAGACTTCCTGGACCTTGGCGTTGCGGCGAATGCCTTCCGGCGGCTCCTCGACCAGCACGCGGCCCTCAAACATGCAGGTCACGTAGTCGACCAGCCCGAGCGCCAGATCCATGTCGTGTTCGATCAGGATCACGGTAATTGCCAGGTCGAGCGAGCGGATCACCTCGGCAATCATCGAGCGCTCCGACGGCGACAGGCCGGCAGCCGGCTCATCCAGCAGCAACATGGTCGGCGTTGTCACCAGCGCAATCGCGATTTCGAGCTGCCGCTGCTCGCCATAGGACATTTCCTTGACGATGATATTGGCCCGCTCGGCGATCCGTGCGGCGTTCAGCGCGGCCGCGATGCGCGTAGCCTCGCTATCATCCGGATCGGGCGAGCCAAACAGCGAAAACTTCTTCGGCTTCAATCCGCGCAGCGCCAGCATCATGTTGTCCTGCACGCTGAGCGTAGGAAACAGGTTGGTGATCTGGAAGGTGCGCGAGATGCCGAGCTGCGCACGCCGGTGGGGCGGCAGCCTGGACACGTCATGTCCATTGAAGCTGATTTTGCCGGACGTTGGCGGATGCGCGCCGGCAATGGCATTGAAAAGCGTGGTCTTGCCAGCGCCATTCGGGCCAATGATGGCCCGGCGCTGGCCCCGCGGTACGGTCAGGCTGACGCCATCGACCGCCTTCAGGGCGTCGAAAGCCACCGTTACATCGCTCAGCGTCAGGATCGGTTCGGACACGAAAATTTCCCGTTGGGCGGAGCGCGGCATGGCCGCGCTCCGATGTCAGCGCTATAGATCAGGTCTTCTTGATGCCTTGGAAGGTCCGCGAGTATGGCGGCTGCTTCAGGTAGGTCGCCGGATCGTATTTCCAGAACTGCGAGACATTCGAATAGGTCTCGATCGGCACGTTCCAGTATTTTCCGTCGGCGCGTTTGACGACCTTGCGGATATAAACGTCGTAGATCGGGTTGCCGTAATCGTCGAACTTCACGGTCTTGCCGAGGGGCGAGTTATCGAGCTCGGTCTTCAGCACCGTGTCGATAAAGGTTTCGCGGTCCTCGACCTTGCCGCCCATCTTCTTCAGCGCGGCATCGATCCACATCATGCCGGAATACATCGAGAAACCATAAAGCGACGGGATCTTGCCGTACTTCGCTTCGTAATCCTTCTCGAACTTCGCGGTGGTCGGAACGTCCGAGCCTTCGGCGAAATGCGCCGCCGCGACGATGCCTTCGCATTCGTCACCCATAGTGCGGATCACCGACTGGTCGGTGCCGTTCATGGCCATCAGCAGAGGCGTCTTCCCTTTCAGGCCGAACGACGCATATTGCTGGATCAGACGAGTTGAGTCCGCACCAGTCTCCATCGCAAAGATCGCGTCGACCTGGAGGTCGGCGAGCTGGCCGAGATAGGGGCTGAAGTCTGCTGTGTTCAACGGATGCCAGAACTGCTGCACGATCTGGCCGCCGCCTTCGGTAAATACCTGGGCGAGACCGCCGCACTGTTCGTGACCGAAAGTGTAGTCCTGGCTGATGGTAGCGATCTTCTTGTAGCCCTGCTTCAAAGCCCAATCGCCGAACGGGTGGGTGAAGGCGCTGGCGGAATAGCCAGCGACGCGGATCACGTTCTTGATGCGGGCGCGCTGGGTGAGGTCGTCGGCCGCGATGATCGGAATGAAGTAAGGCGTGCCGGTACCCTTGACGTAATTGGCGACGGCGAGGCCGGTATTGGCGAGCAGGTTGCCGATCAGCATGTGGCAATTACCCTGCTCGACCAGGCGACGAGCCTTCTGCAGTGCTGTGTCGGGATTCGACGCATCGTCCTCGATCACCAGCTCGACCTTGCGACCGCCCATCTCGTTCTTGACCTGGTCGAGATAGAATTGCACGCCTTCGACCATCTCCTTGCCGCCCGAAGCCACAACGCCGGTCAGCGGCGCCAGCAGACCGATCTTGATCGGGCCGGCCTGAGCCTGTGCGGAGCGCCACGGAGCGACACCGACGCCCGCGGCCGCGACAGCCGCCGTAGTGTTCTTGAGAAATTGCCTGCGATCCATCTCGAAGTCCTTTCGTGAGCAACCCGATTGAAACGTGAAACCGACTTATCGCACCTTGCGCGAGGTGATCGCGCGCAGCTTGCCTATGATGCCCTCGGGGGCGAATATCATGATGAGAACGAAAGTGATGCCGAGCACCATCAGCCAGCGCTCGGTATAGGAGCTGACGATATTCTCCAGCACGATGATCGCCGCTGCGCCCACAAAGGCGCCGAACAGCGTGCCGACACCGCCGGCGATCATCATCAACACCCCCTCCACCGACTGCGCGAGCGCGACGGTCGAAGGGCTGACAAAATTGTTGAACATCGCATAGAGTCCCCCAGCGATGCCGGCGAAGATGCCGGACACCGTGAAGCCGATAAACAGATGCAGAGGCACATTGTAACCGAGGCTGCGCATGCGGCTTTCGCTGTCGCGGATGCCGCGCAGCGTCAAGCCGAACGGCGAGCGCACGAAGCGCCACATGGCAAAGGACACGACAACCGCGCCGGCGAGCACCGCCCAGTAGAACGCACTATGACCCATCAGGATCGCTGGCCGCACATCGGCGCGCATGCCGTTCTCGCCGCCGGTCACCTGCGTCCAGCGCAGGCAGACACCCCACACGATCATGCCCAGCGCCAACGTCAGCAGCAGGAAATAGACACCGGAGGTGCGCACCGCGAGTAGCGCAAATACCGAAGCCACCGCGGTGGCGGCCAATACACCGAGCGCGAAGCCCGTCCAAGGTGACAGGCCAGCCTGGCCGGTCGCATAGACGACGACATAGGTCGAGACACCGAAGATGGCGCCATGGCCGAGGGAGGTCCGACCGGCAAAGCCAGCAAGAATGTCGATCGACATGGCGAGAACACCAAAGATCAGTACTTCGGTGGCGAGACCGACCTGATAGCTCGATAGCACCATCGGCAGGCAGGCCGCGACGATCACCACCAGCGCGGCGATAACGAGTCCACGGCCGGTCATGCCGGCGAGAACTGACGTTTTGGATACGGGCTGCGTCATGTGGCACGTCCGAACAGGCCGAGTGGACGGAATGCGAGCAGCACCGCCATCGGGCCGAAGATCACGAAATAAGCGAGTTCGGGGAACATCACCTGGCCAAGCGTATTCAGAAGCCCGACTAGCAGACTGCCGACGCCCACCCCAACGAGACTGCCGCGCCCGCCGATAATGACGACGGCAAGACTGAAGGTCAGAATTTCGGCGTCAGCCGAGGGATAGAGCGACAAGAACGCGCCTCCCATCAGGCCGCCAAGACCGGCCAGTGCCGAACCGAACAGGAAGGTGAAGAGGAAGACCCGACGGATATTGACGCCGGATGCCTCGACCATCTCGGCATCGTCGACACCGGCGCGGATCAGCGCACCGAGCCTCGTATGGTTGAGCAACACCCACAGGCCGATGAACACGAAGATGCCCATCCCCAACACAAACAGCCGGTAGATCGGATAGAAGGTGCCGAACACCCGCGTGCCGCCGCGCAACATCTCCGGGATCGGCACAGTGAAGCTGTCGCCGCCCCAGATCACCAGAGCAAGATCGTTGAGAAAGAACGCGACGCCAAGCGTCAGCAGCACTTGCCGCAACTCATTACCGCGCACGAAACGCAATAAGCCCTGATCGAGCACGAAACCAATGGCCGCGATGGCAGCCATGGCTCCGATGCCACCGACGACGAAGCTGCCGGTCTTCACAGCGATGCTGTAGCCGATATAGCCACCGAACAGATATAGCGCACCATGCGCAAGATTAACGATCCGCAGCAGCCCAAAAATCAGCGTAAAGCCGCTCGCCACCACGAACAGCAGCGCGGCGAAGGTCAGGCCGTTGAGGAGTTGAAAGAGACTCATGCCCTGCTGCTTGCCTGATCTATGCTTCCGGCGCTTTCGGACCGACCGAAAGGTACCAATCGAGAATCTGCTCGCCGGTCATGAAGGCCACGTCGGACTTCTTCTGGATGGTCTCGAAGATCCGGCGGAAGTGCTTCAGGCGATGCGGCGCGCCCATGATGTAGGGATGCACAACCAATGCCATGACCCGGGCCGAATTCTCGGAATCCTCGTAAATCTGCTCGAACTGGTCGATGGCCCGGTCGTAATATTCCGACGCCTTGTGATGCTGGATCAGCATCATCGCGACGTCGTTGCATTCCTGCGTGTAGGGGACATTGACGATGGGTGCGGTCGTCGTCTTCAGCCACACCGGCTGATCGTCCAGCACCCAATCGCAGACATATTCATACCCCTCCTGCTTGAGCAGGTCCGGCGTCTCCCAGGTCTCCGTAAGGCCAGGCCCGAGCCAGCCGCGCGGACGCTTGCCGGTCACGCCCTCGATCACATCGGCGGTCTTGCGGATATCCTCGCGCTCGTTCTCCACCTTTTGCATGTTGCGCTGGGTGAAGCCGTGACCCATGAACTCCCAATCGCGCGCCTTGGCCGCTTCGACGATGGGCGGGTAAGCAGCGATCGCCGAGCCGTTGATCGCCAGCGCGGCGGGGAGTTTGTAGTCGTCGAACACTTTCAACATGCGCCAGAAGCCGACACGGTTGCCGTATTCGTGCCAGGCCCAGTTCGGAACATCCGGCGAGGGCGAGCCGCCGGCCGGGGGCGTCAACACCGTGCGCGGCATCGGCTGCTTGGCGTCCCATTCCTCGACATTGACGATGATCCACACAGCCATGCGCTTGCCATTCGGCAGTTTCAGCGGCGGGCGGGCGTCGATGGGCGAATAGGAAATGCGTTCGGTCGGCAACATGATCAGATCCAGTCCTTAATCTTGCGCCTCGACGATGGTGATGCCGAGCGACGGCAAACCTTCGATTCGCGCATCGATGACGTCGCCGGGAACGACGGGACCCACACCGGCAGGCGTACCCGTATAGATGAGATCGCCCGGCTCGAGCTTCATCTGCTTCGACAGCTGCGCCACGATCTCCGGCACGCTCCAGATCATCTGACCGATATCACCGCGCTGCTTCTCGACGCCGTTCACCGACAGCGTGATCGCGCAATTGTTGAAATGCCGGGCATCACGTGCCGGCGCAATTTCGCCGCAAGGCGCAGACGCGTCGAAGCTCTTGCCCATTTCCCAAGGCAGTCGCATATCGCGGGCATCGCGCTGGCGGTCGCGACGGGTGAGATCGATGCCGACGGCATAACCCCAGATGTGATCGAGAGCATCCTCCACCGCTATGTCGCGTCCACCACGGCCGATCGCCAGCACCAGCTCGACTTCGAACTGGAAGTCTTCGGTGAAAGCAGGATAAGGCACGCGAGCGCCATCCGGCACCACGCTGTCGCGCGGCTTCTGGAAGAAGAACGGCGGATCGCGCTCGTCGGCTTCCTTCATCTCGCGGATGTGGTCGAGATAGTTACGCCCCACGCAATAGACGCGACGTACGGGGAAAAAGCCGCCGCCCACGACCGGCACGCCGGTGACGGGAATTGCGGGTAGCATCTGCTGGGACGTCACGCTCACTTCGCCACCTGGGTATTGTACCAATCGAGGATCTGGGCGCCATTCCAATGCACAACGCCTTCGAACTGGTTGACGTAATCATAGATCGCTTCGAGATACTTGATGCGGAACGGCTGACCCGAAATATACGGGTGGATCGCAATCGACATGATCTTCGGCCGCTCCGCGCTTTCGGCATAGAGGCGATCAAACTGATCCTTGGCACGATTCAGGAGCTGCGTGCTCTCGTGATGTTGCACCATCATCATCGGGATGTCGTTCATCTCCACCGTGTAAGGCAGCGTAGTGAGCGGCCCTTTCTCGGTACGGATCACCGTCGGTTCGTCGTCATAGACCCAGTCGCCGATATATTTCACGCCGGCTTCGGCGAGGAATTCCGGGGTGTCCAGCGTCTGCGTCAGACCCGGTCCGAGCCAGCCAACCGGGCGCTTGCCGGTGAAGTTCTCGATTACATCCATCGAGCGATTGATCATCGCCTTCTGGTCGGCCTCCTTGTGGATGGGCCCTTGTTCATAGGCATGGCCCATGAACTCCCAGCCGGCGTCCTTCGCCTGCTGGGCCACGCGCGGATAATCCTCACAGACACGCGCATTGATCGACAGCGTAGGCTTGATGCCGAGCTTCTTGTAGAGATCGAAGAAACGCCAGACACCGACACGCATGCCGTATTCGTGCCAACCCCAATTGGCGACATCGGGCAGCAGCGGAATTCCGGTCGGTGCCGGCAGAACCTGACGCGCCATCGGCTTGGCAATGTCCCAGACCTCGAGATTGACGATGGTCCAGACGATCATGCGGGCGTTGCCCGGCAGCTTCAGCTTGGGACGATCGACAATGGCGGAATAGTCGCAACGCTCACGCGGCTGCATGGGACCGGTCATGGCTGGATGCCCTTCGAAAGTGAAAGATTGTAGGAGATCATACGGCGCGTCCTGCGCTCTTGAGGCCATCGAGCTGCATCACCGCATCGGTATCCATCACGAAACCGAAGGCGGTGCGGATGCAGGCGAGGCCGGCGGCATGCAACTCTGGCCCGTCCATGCTGTCGACGCAGTCCTCAACGACGATCACCGAGTAGTCGCGTACATTGGCGGCCGTCGTCGTCGCCAGCACACAGGAATTAGTGTTTACGCCGGTGATCAGCAGCGTGTTGACGCCGTGCGAACGCAGCACGAAATCGAGATCGGTGCCCAAGAAGCAGTCGTAGCGTTTCTTGGTATTGACGATGAAGTCGCTGGGGTCCAGCAGCTCCGGCATCACGGTGCAGCCGGGGCCGCCCATGATATTGTGCCGCATCACATTCTTGCGCGTTGCCCTTGGATCCTCGGCGCGGGTCCGCCAGAACGGGTTGGCGCGGATTTCTTCTTCGTCGCGATAGGACGTGACCTGATGGATCACGGGGATGCCGACACTACGGCACCAGTCAAATAGCCGCTTGTTAGAGGCAATGACCTGTTTCGCGACATCCGGCGTCGTCGGCATAGTTGCCACCGACATGTCGAGATGACCGCGATGCAGGTCGATCGCAACGACGGCTGCCTTAATTTGATTGACGCCGAGATTCATGATCACACCAGCGAGTTGAATGAGGTCTTCAGCAGCGCGCGCTGATCGATCTTGAATTTATCGGCGAGCCAATCGGCAAGCACTTCCTGACCAATCGTCGGATTGTCATGCTGGCAATGCTCGGCGCCAGTCTCATTCGGCTCAAGCACGCGCAGTGTCGCATCGACACCATTGGCAATGGCGTGGTCATAGGTCGAGCGCGCCGCAGTCACCGTCAGCACGTCGTGACCGCCATGCAGCACGAGATAGGGACATTTCATGTGCTCGAGATGACCCTTGAGCGTGAAGGGCTTCATCAGCTCATGGGCTTCCTTCATCGTTTTGGCGCCGAATACCCAGCGGATATGCATCGCCAAGCCGAAGTCGTCGCCCTTCTGACCCCACATGTCGTGGACGGACCAGACGGCACCGTGCGAGATCACTGCAGCGAGGCGATGCTCGTAGCAACCGGCGCGCGCGGCATAGTAACCGCCCATGCTGGAGCCGCAGACCGCGATGCGCGAGCCATCGACATCGGCGCGCTTTTCCAGCCAATCGATACATTTTCCGACTGGCACTTCCGTATCGGCGCGGGTCGCGAGACCGTGGCGGCGCAAGGTACCGCCCTGCCCGGGCAGATCGACCATCAGCACCGAAATGCCGCGTTGCAGACAGCCATGGGCCTGCATGAACCACATCTCGTCCTTGATGGAATCGAGACCGCCCATGCAGATCAGCACTGGCAGCTTGTCGCCCGGAAATGGCGCACGGATGAAGTAGCCGCAGATCGGCTTGCCCGGCTCATAGGGGATCTCAACCACCTCGCCCGGCGGATTGAGATAGGAAATGAACTTGTGCGAGCAGGCCTCCATCTTCTCGAAGGTCGGCAGCCGGCGCGGGTCGGTCGGCTCGAGATGGAATTCGGCCTGCCGGTAATAATCGGCGGCCCGCAGGAAGCAGTTCATCGCCGTACGGATGTGGCCGAGCCCCTCTTCGGAAAGGCCGCGCTGCCAGTTGGCGTCCGCAATCACCATCCACTCTTTATGCCAGCTTTCGAGATCGCCCGGGATCATCCTCGAACCAGCCAGCATCACCTCGGATACGCTGCCGCCGCCCTCCTGGGTCTCACCAAGACCGCGGCGAAATTGATAGGCAAGCCAGGGATGCTCGGGCCAGTGATGCCAGCCAAACGGCTCGTAATGCGGGGTGCGATCCGCCGTGATCTCTTCGATCGCGTTTTCGCCGATCGACTTCCCTGCTGTCATGAGACGCGTACCGCCTGCTTCTTGTGAACGTGACCGCATCATTGCGGGTTCGGGTCATGTGTCAATCAGAATTACATACACTTTTCTCAATGCCCATCATTTCTGCGAATTGCCTTCCCTTTTTGCGCGATATTTATGCAGCAAAATTGCGCTTTCCTGTATGCTGAGTAGCAAAGACGGGTCACACTCGGATTGAATTGTATTCACTTTGCTGCGGAGCACCACGGATGCCCGACTCATCCCTCTCGCCACCGCCCGAAGCTGGCGGCCCCGGCCGCGCCGCCAACCGGTCGCTGTCGGTCACGGATCAGATCCGCGACGCCATTCTGGATGGCACGGTCAGCGCGGGCGAGCGGATCAACGAGGTCCGCTTCAGCAAGACGCTGGAGGTCTCGCGGACACCCGTCCGCGCCGCCTTGCAGGCACTGGCCGGCGAAGGGCTGCTCGACTACGCCCCCAATCGCGGCTTCACCGTCCGTGAATTCCCGCTCTCCGCCATTGTCGACGCCTACGAAATCCGCGCATCGCTGGAAGGCGTGGCCGCACGCTTCGCCGCCGAACGTGGACTGAGCGCAGAGGAGCGCGCCATCATCGAGGAAAGCCTCGTCGCCGGCGACAAGCTGCTGGCGCGCGGTGAGTTCGCGGAAGGCGATCTCACCATCTATCGCGGCATCAACGGCGACTTCCACGATACCTTGCTAGGCGCCGCTCGTAACCGCATGCTGGCGGAGATGATCCGGATCTGCCACCACGTCCCGATGTCATCGAGCCGCAACATCGTCGCCTTCGAGCATCGCGACGTGCGCCGGCGTCATGATGATCACCACCGGATCTACGACGCCATTATGGCCCGCGAGCCCTGGCGCGCCGAGGTACTGATGCGCGAACACGTCTCTGGCGTGAAATCCTCGCTGGTCAAATCGCTAATCGAGCGCGGCGAGCAGGCCGATATCGTCAACGGTTCGGCGGCGGGATAGGTCTCCGGCGCGATATCGAAATCGGCGTGACGGCCCAGCTGTCTTAACCCATCGTTCACCGAAGTTCGTAACGGCGTGTTGGCGGCCCCCCCGGTACAAAAGTCCGCATGGGGCAAAACGACGCAAAGTCGGGGGAGCGGTCTGATGGCGCTGGCGGTCTTGCCGGCTTTGCCGCGCTGCGCCGTTTTCGATTCCAAGGCGGACCGATCCAAGGCCTCATCCTGTGTGGCTGCCTGCTGATTGCCGCCATCGCCATCGGCACGGCCTGCATCACCGTCCATTTCAGAGACCGCGCCATCGAGAGCAAGAAGCGCGAACTGGAAAACACGGTTCTGCTGGTCGCACGACACTTCGACCAACAGTTCGGAGACCTGCAAGGCATCCAGAACGACGTTATCACCTATATGAAGTCGGCCAACATCCAGAACAGTGCTGCCTACCAGCACCTGATGTCGGGGATCGACGTCCACCGCATGCTGCGTACCAAGCTCAGCAGCCTACCCTATGTCGGCGGCATCAACCTGTTCGATTCCGATGGCAAGCTACTCAATTCGTCGGAAACCTGGCCCGTACCGGCCATTAACATCGCCGACCGTCAGCACTTCCAGACGCTGCAGGCCGACAACGGACCCACGGTCGTGTTGGCAGAACCCGTCATCAGCAGGGTGACCGGTGCATGGACCGCTGTGTTTGCGCGCAAGCTGATCGGACGCCATGGCGAATTCATGGGCATGATCGGCCGCGGCGTCGAACCCGTTCACTTCGAGAGCTTCTTCGCATCCCTTGCGCTCGAAAAAGACGCCAAGATCTTGATGATCCACCGCAACGGCACCGTGCTTGCTCGCTATCCGCAGAATGAGACCGTTATCGGCCAGAATCTCAGTAGCAGTTCGGTCTTCAAAGACCTCTGGTCGTCGGGCGGAACCTCGACGGGGCACTATATCAGCCCCATCGACGGGGAAGACGAGTTGGGCTCTGCAAGGCGCCTCGCGGCAGCTCCAGTGATGATCGTCGCGACCACCAGCATGCCCGCGGCCCTGCATGACTGGCGCGAGCAGACCAAATATCAAATCATCGGTGCGACGCTTGCCGCATTGGTGATCCTGGCGACGCTATTCCTGATCGTCCGGCAACTGAACCGCCAGCACCGCTCAGCCGAGCGGATGCTGGCGCAAAAATCCACGCATCTCGATACTGCAATCAACAATATGACGCAGGGCCTGCTGCTGTTCGACGCGAATGCCAGACTGGTCGTCTGCAATCAGCGCTTCGTCGACATGTTCGGGCTCTCCGGCACAGTCGTGAAGCCGGGCTGTCATTTCCGAGACCATCCAGCATCGCAAGGACAATGGAACCTTCGTCGGCGATGTCGACGAATACTGCACGTCATTCTTGCGAAGCGTTGCCGAAGGCCCCGTCCACGACACGCTGCTGACCACACCGGATGGTCGTTCGATCCAGATCCTCGTTCAGAGATCGGAGGACGGCGGCTGGGCCTCGACGCTCGAGGACATCACCGATCGCAAACGTTCGGAAGAGCGCATCGCCCATCTTGCGCATTACGACGCTCTGACAGATCTCCCCAATCGGGTGATGTTCCGTGAGCGCCTCGAAGCGGAAATCGCAACGGTCCACGATGGCGCGCGATTTGCGATTCTCTATATCGATATCGATGAGTTCAAGAGCGTCAATGACACGCTCGGTCATGCCATCGGCGACGAACTGCTGAAAATCGTGGCCACGCGGCTACGCAGCTGTGTCGGTAATGCGGGCTTTGTCGCGCGACTTGGCGGCGATGAATTCGCCATTGTGCATACGGGAATTGCTCGCCGCAGCGACGTCACCCATCTGGTGGTGCCGCTCTATGACGCCATCCGGCAACCCTATGAATGCCTTGGCCACCAGATCACGACCGATGCCAGCATCGGAATCGCTGTGGCCCCCGATGACGGCTCCGATCTTGACGAATTGCTGAGACATGCCGACCTTGCGATGTATAGCGCCAAGGCCGCTGGACGACGCACCTTTCGCTTCTTCGAGCCTGCCATGGATGAAGACGCAAGAGCGCGCCGCGCGCTGGAACAGGATCTGCGGAAGGCGCTCGCGGAAGGCGGGCTTGAGGTTCACTATCAACCCGTCATCGATATCGCCAGCAACGAGATCACTGGCTGCGAAGCATTGCTACGCTGGCGGCATCCGGTTCGCGGCATGATTTCGCCGGCAGAATTCATTCCGATCGCCGAGGAAACCGGCCTGATTGCGGAACTCGGCGAATGGGTATTGCGAACGGCATGCGCTGAGGCGGCCTCCTGGCCAACACCGATCAAGCTCGCCGTCAATGTGTCGCCAATTCAATTCACAACGCAGACCCTGGCCTTGAATGTCGCTCGAGCTCTCGTGGCAGCAAACTTGCCGGCTCACCGACTCGAACTTGAGGTCACCGAAACAGTGCTGATCCGCGATGACGAGATGGCGCTCGCGATCCTTCATCAGCTCCGCGGCATCGGTGTCGGGATTGCACTGGACGATTTCGGGACGGGCTATTCATCGCTCAGCTATCTACAGCGATTCCCTTTCGACAAGGTCAAGATCGACCGCAGTTTCATCCGGGACATCGTAGCGCCCGGCGGATCGTCATCGATCGTACAGGCGGTCGTAACCATCGCAGCCGCGCGCAACATGATCATCACAGCGGAAGGCGTCGAGACAGCCGATCAACTCGACGCACTGCGTTTGCTCGGTTGCACCCAGATGCAGGGCTTTCTTTTCAGCGCCGCCAAGCCGTCACGGGAGATTCGGGCCATGCTGCGAAAACCCGAGATTGCTGTCGCCTGACGGTCTGAAGTCGTCGCGAAAATGGCCCGTTTCGGATTAAACAGGAAGGAAAGCTGGCGATCCCGGCATGACTCGAACATGCGACCTACGGTTTAGGAAACCGTCGCTCTATCCGGCTGAGCTACGGGACCGCGATCCCGGTCAGGAACACCGGGCATGGACAGTTCCATATCAGAGCCGTTCGATCATCGCTACCCGTTGGCCGTTCAAATACGGCGGGGCCGGAATCGGCATCACGTACCCTTGAAAGCTCCAGACATCGATCACGGAACGTCTCGTCCCCCCGTCGTTGGGTCGCCGTCGCATAACGATGGAGAACCTCACATGACAAAGATGAGACTTCCAACTGCCGCTGCCGTGGTCTCTGGCTTGATGGCTACGCCAGTAATGCAAAGGATCCGATGAATCGCCGCGCACAGGCCACTCAGGAGTATCGAGCCAGCACGGTCGACAGCGGCTATCGTGATTCGGGCTTCTGGCCAGGTGACGTAGCGGCAGGCATGGTTGGCGGTGCCGTGGGTGTAGCAGGTGCGGCTGCGGGCACCGCCGGGGCCATCGCAACTACGCCGTTCCGGAACAGCTACAATTCCTATGATGGCTACAATGACGTCCAGCGCGATTCCTACTTACAGCGCATGGGCTTCGTGTGTCAGCCGGGAACCTGGTTCCGCGGCGAGGATGGCCGACGACATATCTGCCAGTAGTATAACTGACATCTGAGAAAAAGGCGGCCCGGATGGACCGCCCTTTTCGTGTTGGACAGAGTCCCAAGCGAACGCTTCTCGAACTACGTGTGGTCCCGTGTAGGTGATTGCACGTCGAGTAGCAGCGCGAGGTGCAAACTACTGTCGAGAACGCCTCAAAACTGTGAGGTCATCAATTTCAGTAATGTGAGAGCAACAAGAGATCTCAACCTGAAAACACTTCCATATCAGCACTATATCGCGAAATTGCGCTGATCTGCTGACCAGAAGACCGCACTGATGCAGTCATGCTGCACTTGTTCCAAAAGCGGGGAGAAGTAACACATCCGAGGTTGAAAAACGGCCGACAAATGGCGAGAATTGGGTCTGTTATCTACATCGGAACCCACGTGGCTCATTCGTCCGCATACAAGTCGCTCATATTTGCGCTACTGACGACCGCATCACTCTCCGGTCTCGCGCTGATGTCTTCGCCTGCTCTTGCGCAATGGTGGACTGCCGCGCCTGCGGACTATGAAGATTGCGCCGAGCGCGTCGAAAAATCGACTGCTTCAAAAGACGCCAAGGCTGCGGCGCTGTCGGATTGCGAAAGCAAGTTCGCAGGACGGCGCAAGCGCGGTGGCGGCTATACGTATCACGACTTCATGCAGAACCGCAGCTTTGATATCGCTGGCCCGAATCCAACCACGGCCGAACAGAAGGCGATCGACGAGCAGTACAAGACCTATCTGGACAGTCAGCGTCGCAGCGTCATCGTCGCGGCCTTCGCTGAAAAGCAGCGCGAGGCGCAAACCCAGGCTGCGCTCGAAACGGACTTTCGGCAGACCGCGGAAACCCCAAGCAACGTGAAACCTGTCGTGTTACCTAGGCCTCGGCCCAAAGTGCGCGCCAAGGAGCCGGACTGCGCAATCGAGCCGCTTGCCTGCGGATGGTCCAAATTGTCGTCTGGGCTGAAAGACATCAAGGACGCACTGTTCGGTACGCCCGCGCCGGCCAAGACCAAGCGCACCTGAGCCATAACAACCCGTCAAATATCAATCCGTGATGACCATCGCCCAGAACATCCGGTAGGGCGACTTGGGATTGGCCACGTAAGCAACGCCGACCTTGCGTGCGCCTGACATGAGCAGGTTCTCGCGATGCCCTGGGCTCTCTTCCCATTGCTTCAACGTTTCGGGAAATGTCAGGAAGCCCGCGGCGATGTTTTCGGCTGCTTTGGATTTGCGGAGCTTCCTCACACGTGCGGAGAAAACACCGCCGACCTCGTGGCTGACCTTGCCACTGGATGACATCGCCTGCGCCTGAGCAAGCGCGACCGCATTCAGTTTGCTGTCCAGCGTGACAGAGGAGAGTTTGTGCGCCCGGCGAAAGGCACTGATTTGGGTCGCATAATCCGCCGCTCGGGCCTCGACTATGGTTGCCGCGATCAACGCGCCACACAGCACAAACAACCTCGCGGGGCGGCAATTCATGACAATCGCTTTACGGGTCAGTTTCAATGACTATACCGACGACGTTGAGCAGGAGATCGCGGCAACGGCTTGCGGGCATGGGCTGGGGCCTGCACTTCAGCCGCGCGCCGTTGCTCGGCAAGCCGGGCATCATAACCCGGCGACGGGGTGACCGTCGGCGGAACCGCAAGGGCAGGTGCGATAGCACCGATGCTAGATATGGCCACTGCGACAGCGATAGCGACGAAGGATTTCCGCTTCATGACCTTCAAAAGCACGGCTCGCATCGATCGCTCCACCCAAGAAGCCGGCCTGAAGCGCTAACGCGCTTCAGGCCGGCTTCGTTCAAAACGGAAGCTTACTTCTTGGCCTTCTTGGCCTTCGCGGTCTTGGTCACCTTGGCGGCCTTCGTGGCAACCTTCTTCGCCTTGCGGCGGCGATGACCGAGCGGAATGCCCAGCTTGATGGCTTTCTGACGCAGCGAACCACCGGTGCGCTTCATCTCCTTGGAAATCTTCTCGAGCGGGGTCTGGGCCTTCGAATGCGCCTTCAGGATCTTCACGTCTTCCTTGGTGTACTCGCGACGGACGAGTTTCTTTTTCGCTTTCTTGGCCATTGTAGCTCCGATTGTTAGTTGAATAATTCGACCGGCACACGCTTTACCGATGATATGAAAGGATCAAACGTTCAGCCCAGCGCGCGAAGCGCGAACCACCGTCAAATCACGCGGCCTTCTATACTAAAGATGTCGCGAATGACATAGCCCCTGATGTCACATCATGATGTTCAGTATCGAACCAGCCGTACCCTTGCGGGCATTCTTCACGAGGTGAACTGCTACTTGCCCGCGTAATGATGGACTAAAAGACTCTTTACATCTCATTTACTGAGAATTCACCGACGCGTATTGGCAATTGATATTTAACGGAGAATCATCGGCTTGATGCGAATGCAACGGATAATGGTACCATCGCATTGACCGGCAGACACGATTTGAACATTCGGATAGTTGAGTCCGCCGATAGTAGCCGAAATGATTAGTAACATTCTCGTAATGATAGCGCAGAATTCGGTCCACTCCCTTCGGCTCAATCAATTTCACGCTAACTGCGAATCTGATCTGGCGTGAGTGCGGGCGATCCCCTGCCTGACGTCTCCGCGTGCTTGATCAGTGTCATCACACGCAGCGAAAGCGGAGCTGTGATCTGATATTTCGCCGCCAGCTCAACGACGACACCCTGCAAATAATCAATCTCGGTGCGGCGATCGCGCTGCAGATCCTCCCACATGGACGAGCGCGCATTTGCATCGATCTTCATGGTCCGCCCGAGTAGCATACTGAACAAGCCGTCAGGCAGCCGCAGCAAATGCGGTGTTAGCCAAGCGGGAATCGGTGTCGCCGAGACGGGCTTGATACCAGCCGCCTTCAGAACGGCCAGACCTTCCGCCATTTGATCGGCGAATAGCGAACGCCATGCGCGCTGCGCAAGCTGCGATCGCAGCGGTATATCCGACAGCGCATTGAGCGCGTTGTTCAAATTGACCAGCAACTTGCCCCACTGGACACCGACAATGTCATCGCCCGCAAGGACGGCAAGATGCGGCACGGATAGCGCCGAAGCGGTATCGGCCTCATCGCGTTCGACGACGATGTTTCCGGATGTCGCGCGGTGAACATGGCCATCGCCCTTTGCGATGACATTAAATGGCACCATTCCGCCGAGGATACGGCGCCCGGGCAGAGCTGCGCGCAGGACTTCGACATTGCCGACGCCGTTCTGCAGGCTGACGACGATCGCATCTTTCGCAGCATGATCCGCGATCAGCCTTGCCATCTCCGCAGTATCGCCGCTCTTGACCGTGACCAGAATGATCTTCGCCTCACTCATGATGGTGGGATCATCCGACAGCCGCAGCTGACCGGGGGCGAGACATTGATCGAGGCCCTCGAAGCTCGTCAGCCTCAGACCGTGCGCCTCGATACTGTCCACGATGCGCCGCCGCGCCAGTATGGCGACGTCGCGGCCAGCTGCCGCCAGGGCGCCCCCCACGAAACAGCCGATACTGCCGGCACCGGCGATACAAATGGGTCGCGTTTTGATCACGTCATCTCCCGTTCATCCGGCATCCGTTACTAGCAAAATGCCGCAGCGCTGCCTATCGGCGGAACCGACGCGCCTTGTAGGCGTCATACCGCGCAGCTATGCTTTCGCAGGGCTGGCAGAACAGGAGATGATCATGGGTTTGCTCGACATTCTGAATGGCATGGCCAATGGGCCGCGTGGCCCCAGCGATCCCAACGACAAGAGCGGCGGCATGTCGCCGATGACGATGGCGATCCTCGCGCTGCTCGCCTACAAGGGCTACAAACACTTCACTGGCAGCCAACCGGCGGCACAGGGGCATCCGCAAGAAATCCCGCCGCCGAATACAACACAGGCCAGTGCGCAAGATAGCGGCCTAGGCGGTATGCTTGGCGGCCTCCTCGGCGGAAATTCTGGCACTGCAGCAGGCGGTGGCGGCCTTGGCGACCTTCTGAAGGGCCCGCTTGGCGGTCTGTTGGCGGGCGGTGCCGCTGGCAGCGTGCTTAGCGGTGGCCTTGACGACCTGCTCAAGCAGTTCCAACAGAACGGCCATGGCGACGCCGCGGATTCCTGGGTCAGTTCCGGCCCGAACAAGCAGATCTCGCCCAACGATCTCGGCGCCGCACTTGGCGCGGATCAGATCGCGCAATTGACGTCACGCACCGGCATGTCACGTGAACAGCTTCTCGCCGAGCTGAGCAATGAACTGCCCGATGCCGTTAATCAGTTCACTCCGCACGGCCGGCTACCCACGGAAGACGAAGTTAAGTCCAGCTGGGTTTAACACGCACTTGAAAGAGGGGATATTGCTATGATCTGGATTCTCGTTGTCGGCTTTGTCGCTGGCATTATCGCCCGCCTTTTGTCACCCGGGCCCAACAATCCCAGCGGCTTCATTCTGACCACTATCCTGGGTATCGCCGGCGCATTCCTGGCAACATTCGTGGGCCAGCAAATTGGCCATTACGGCCCGAACCAGGGTGCCGGCTTCATCACCGCCACGATCGGCGCCCTCGTGGTGTTGTTCATCTGGAACAGGCTGGTTGCCCGTAATGTGATTTCAGATCCGGGCAATCGCTGACCTGCCAGCAATCGAGAACAAAAAAGCCTCGGGCATCACCCGAGGCTTTTTGCTGTTTGACGCAGGTTCCGATCAGGCCAGCAGATGCATGCCGGCATCCATCCGCACCAATTCGCCCGTCATGTTGCTCGACGGCGGCGTCGCGAGGAAGCAGATCAGGGCAGCGACGTCCTCCGCGGTCGAGGCCACTTTCAGCGGAACTCGCGCGATCACGGCATCGCGAACTTTAGCAGCACCTTCCGCACCACGTCCCTTGGTGAACCACGGCGTATCTATATAGCCAGGGCAGACTGTATTGACGCGGATCAGCGGAGCCAGTGCTCGGCCAAGCGACAGCGTCATCGAATTCAGTGCACCCTTGCTGGCGGCATAGGCGACCGACGAACCGCCGCCTGTGATACCGGCCATCGACGAGACATTGACGACGGCCGAGGCACGCCCCGACGCCCTGGCGCCGGCCTCGAGCAGGGCGCGCGCTGCACGCACCATCTGAAAGGGCCCGATCGTATTGACCGCGTAGATGCGCTGGAAATCTTCCGCTGACAGGCCATCGAGATCGTGATGCGGCACGTGCTTGGTCATGCCGGCATTGTTGATCAGTGCATCGAGCCGCCCCCAGTGCTGGGCGGCGGCGATGATATTCTTGCAATCGTCGTCCTTCGACACGTCGCCCTGAACCACGATGACCTCGGTTGCACCCGCATCACGGCACAGTTCGGCAGTGGCTTCGGCTTCCTTCTGACTCGACGAATAGTTGATGACAATACGGGCGCCGTCCCTGGCGAGAATGGTCGCAGTCGCGGCACCAAGCCCCGATGCCGCCCCTGTAATCACGACGCACAAACCGTCACTTGCCATCTGCATTTCCTCTGCTTTGTTTCGGACGCTGATGCGATCTACCATAATGCGATCGCGCTGGTATACAACGCGGCGCAAGTTCGCTTTGCGGAATTAAATTGCGCTGCACCAACACATCATGCCGCCACCGCAGGCCCCTCTGCGGCCAGCCCGCTTGTCTTCCCTTCGCCTTTTCCGCATCATGAATGCAACAAGAGTGGCAGCGCCCATGCCCGGCATTCCCTGCCGAATGAGATGCGCTAGCACACGGGGAACGCCTTGACGGACACAGACAATATCGTTGCGGAAACTGCGGAACGTATCTTCACCGATCTAGCGGACGCACAGACCATCAACCACGACAAAGAAGGCAAGTGGAAAGCACCGCTCTGGCAAGCGCTGACCGATGCCGGCCTGCCGCTGTCCTGGGTGCCTGAAGAATGCGACGGCTCCGGCACCAGCATGGCCGAAGGTTTCAGCGTCCTCAGCGTCGCCGGCCGCGCCGGCGTTGCGGTGCCACTCGCGGAAACCATGTTGGCGGGTTGGCTACTCGCGCAGGCCAAGATTAAGTCACCGGACGGCATGATGACCGTCGCGCCGGCAAGCCCGCGCGATCGCCTCACGCTCAACGCAGATGGTACAATCACCGGCCGCGCACGCAGCGTGCCGTTCGCGAAGGATGCAAAACACATCGCCGTCGTCGCCTCCGGCATTGGCGGCGCCTCTATTGCACTGGTAGACGCCAGCGCCTGCCGGATTGAAGCCGGGCTCGGTCTGGCCGATGACCCATCCGACACGGTACATTTCGATGCTGTGAAGCCGGTCACCATGCAATCTGCGCCATCGGGCTTCGATCAAAACGCGCTGTTGCTGATGGGCGCACTGGTGCGCAGCCAGCAAATTGCCGGTGCGTTGGAGACCATGCTTGGCATTGGCGTGACCTATTCCGGCGAGCGTGTGGCGTTCGAGAAGAAGATCTCGAAATTCCAGGCAGTACAGCACAATCTGGCGAAGCTCGCGGGCGAGACCTCCGCGGCCCTCGCCGCTGCCAGTTCCGCGGCTGACGCCTTCTCCAGCGGCGCGCCGCTCGATGACGCACTCTTCCTCGAAGCCGCCGCTGCGAAAATCCGTTGCTCGGAGGCCGCTGAAAAGGGCGCCGCCATCGCGCATCAGGTTCTTGGTGCCATCGGCTTCACGCAGGAACACATTCTGCATCGCTACACGTTGCGCGCATTGGCATGGCGCGATGATTTCGGCAGCGAGAGCTACTGGGCTGTCGAGCTCGGGAAGCTCGTCGCATCCCGCGGCGCCGACGAGTTGTGGCCTCTGGTCGCCTCGCGCTGATCGAAACAAAGAAACGAGATCTTTCCCATGACTGCAGCCCTTCGTTTCGATCCGATCCGTTTGCCGCCCGAATGCGAGCAGTTGCGCAAGGAAGTCCGTGCGTTCCTCGCCGAGGAAATTGCCGCCGGCACCTTCGATCCGCACAAGCCCCAGCGCGAGGATAGCGATAACCCCGAATTTTCCCGCCGCGTCGGCGAACGCGGCTGGCTCGGCATGACCTGGCCCAAGAAATATGGCGGCCACGAGCGCTCGTTCCTAGAACGTTACGTCGTTACCGAAGAGATGCGCGTGGCGAACGCGCCGGTGCGCCGCTTCTTCGTTGCTGACCGCCAAAGCGGTCCGGTGCTGCTGAAATACGCGCCCGAACACATCAAGATGGATATCCTGCCACGCATCTGCCGCGGCGAGGTCTGCTTCTCCATCGGCATGAGCGAGCCGAATTCGGGCTCCGACCTGTTCGCCGCCAAGACCAAGGCCACCAAAACCGACGGCGGCTGGCTGATCAACGGCAGCAAGATCTGGACGACCTCGGCCCATATGGCCGACTACATGATCGCGATCTTCCGGACGTCGCCGCCGACCAAGGAAAATCGCCGCCACGGATTGACGCAGTTTTTGGTCAATATGAAGAAACCCGGGATCACGGTGAACCCGATCGCGCAGATCACCGGCCAGTATGAATTCAACGAAGTTGTCTTCACTGATTACTTTGTGCCGGACGACCACATGCTGGGCGAGATCGACAGTGCCTGGAAGCAGGCCACCAGCGAGCTCGCTTATGAGCGATCCGGCCCAGAACGCTTCCTTGAAACCTATTACGTGCTGACCGAGCTGGTTCGCGCTGTCGGCCCGAAGCCGGATACCCGCAGCGCGGAAGGCATCGGCCGCCTTGTTGCGCAGCTGCACACGATGCGGCGCATGTCGGTGTCAGTGGCCGGCATGCTGCAGGCTGGCAAGGAGCCGGTGGTGGAAGCATCCATCGTCAAGGATATCGGTACGATCTGGGAACAGCAGTTACCGCACCGCGTGCGCGAACTCGCTGCCTTCGTCGACGACAGCGCCTCGAACCACGCCACGCTGGACGAGATGCTGGGCTTCGCCATCAAGACAGCGCCGAAACTCACCATTCAGGGCGGCACCACCGAAGTCCTGCGCGGCATCATCGCGCGCGGACTGGGATTGCGCTGATTCATCCATTCAACAGAGAGCTATCATGACCACCTACAAAGACATCGCCGTCGAGACCCGCGGCCATATCGCGATCATCGAGATACGCAAACCGCCACTGAACTTCTTCGACATCCTGCTGATCCAGCAGATCGCCAATGCGCTGGACGAGATCGACGCCAATCCCGAAATCCGCGCGACGGTTCTGTGCGCTCAGGGCAAGGCGTTCTGTGCAGGCGCCGATTTCAGCGATCCCAACCGTAAGGAAACCGAAACGGCGGCCAGGAGCGGCGATCCGGCCGACAATCTCGGCTCCATCGGCCATCTCTATATGGAAGCCGTCCGCATCTTCCGCGCCAAAAAGCCCATCGTCGCTGCCGTTCATGGCGCAGCTATTGGCGGCGGGCTCGGCCTCGCGGTGTCGGCCGACTTCCGGGTCGCCTGTCCGGAGACGCGCTTCGCAGCCAACTTCACCAAGCTCGGCTTCCATCCCGGTTTCGGCCTCACCGTCGCGCTCACCGAACTGGTCGGCAAGAACAATGCCGAGCTGATGTTCTACACGTCGCGCCGCGTCGGTGGCGAGGAAGCGCTGAAGATGGGTCTCGCCAATGTGCTGGTGCCGCAGGCCGAGGTCCGCGATGCCGCGATCAAGCTCGCCGAGGAGATTGCCGAAAACTCCCCGCTGGGCCTGCTCTCGACCCGTGCCACCATGCGCAATGGCCTCGCCGACCGCGTCGCCAAGGCGACCGAGCACGAGCTCGCGGAACAAACACGCCTCCGCAAGACGGAAGATTTCAAGGAAGGCGTGGCCGCCACAGCCGAACGCCGGGTGCCGAACTTCAAGGGGCGCTAAGTCCCCGTCGGGTTTGTTTTTCAAACCTCACTATGAAATGGTCGGGTTCGCCCGGCCATTTTTATTTATTGATGATCGTCAAGCACTCGTTGTCATCCCCGCGTAGGCGGGAACGACAATACTAAGAACTCTTCCTCACTACCAACGCATCAACGATGGTGACGCCCTCGCCTGCCGGATGCACCAACACCGGATTGAGCTCGATCTCGGCGATCTCGCCCTTGAACTGCGCTGCAAGCTGCGAGAGCTGCGCAATCAGCTCCGCTGCTGCGGGCACGTCAGCCTTCGCTGCCCCGCGAAATCCGTTCAGCAGAGGCGCCGCCTTGAGCTCACTGAGCATGGATGCAGCCTCACCGGCACTGACCGGCGCTGGGCGATAGATCACATCCTTAAACAGTTCCGTGGTGATGCCACCAAGACCGACCATCACCATGGGCCCGAAGGTCTCGTCCAGCAGCGTACCCACGATGATCTCGACGCCCTTCCTAGCCATCGGCGAAACAAGCACGCCCTGCAGCGCGGCCTGCGGTCGATGCTGCCGGGCGCTGGCTGTCAGCGCATCATAGGCAGCTGCGGCTTCATTATTCGTGGTGATGTTGACCCTGACGCCACCAATCTCACTTTTGTGCGGAATGTCGCGCGACTGGATTTTCATCACCAGCGGGAAGCCAATCTTGGCAATCGCTGCATCCAGCGCCGATCTGTCGGTCACAAGAATCTCGCCTGGCAGCGCGACACCGGCAATCCGCAACAGCGTTTTGCTGTCATACTCGGAGAGCGTCGGTGCGGTCAGATGCTCGGTCAGATCGTTCGGCGCGACGGCAACTGTTGCGACTGGCTCTGCCGGCTTGAACCTGGCGTGATCGACAAGTCGCCGCAACGCGGCGCTGACATGTGCGAGACCCGACAGCGCCACAACGCCGGATTCTGCTAGACCTGTGCGCGCAAAGTTCGACGGCAGCGTGTAGGACCAGAACACGACCGGCTTGTTCTGCGCAGCAATGACGGGCTTCAGCTCCGGTGTCTTGAACGGCATCCGCGTCTCGCTCGACAGCGAGATCACCACCAGAATAATATCGACCTCATCGGACTTATCGAGCAGTTCAATGGTCTTCTGCAGCCCGCCGCTATGCACCGCCTGCGCCGTGATATCGATCGGGTTGCACGGGGAACCATAGGACGGGATCAGACCGCGGATGGTGGCCTGTACACCATCGGAGAGTTCAGGCACCTGCAGCCCTTGCTCCGAGATTATGTCAGCACCCCAGATACCCGCGCCGCCCGAGACAGTGACGACGGCAACGCGCTCGCCTTTCGGCAGCGGCGACGTGGTGAGCACAGCAGCGATCGTCACGGCCTCATCGAGGTCGTTGGAGACGATGAAGCCTTGGCGCGCGAACACCGCATCATAGGCCGCAGTCCATCCAGCCATGCTCGCCGTATGCGACGCCGCTGCGCGTCCGCCCGCACCCGACCGGCCGACCTTGGTGACAATGACCGGTTTGCCCAGCTCCGCCGCCTTGCGGGCCGCAGCCAGAAACTTGTCGACGTCGCGAATGCCTTCGATAAACAGCAGGATTACGTCGGTGGCGGGATCCTGCACCATGTAATCGAAGAATTCACCGGCCCCGAGATCGGACTCGTTACCGGTCGAAATCACGGTGCTGAGCGCAATGCCAAGTGCCTTGGCGCGGTTATAGATCGCAAAGCCGATGCCACCGGACTGTGCGACGATGCCGATCCGCTTTGAAGTGGCGATCAGGCTTGGCTGGTCTGGCCTCACATCGACAGTCGGGCTGAAAGTCGCGGCAACGCCGGCGATCTGGTTGTAGTACCCTTCGGCATTCGGCCCGGATATGCGCATTCCCGTGCGCTTCGCCAGCGCCACGATCGCATCCTGCATCGCGATGGAATCGCCGCCTTCCTCGGCGAAACCCGAAGAGATGATGATCGCGTGTTTGGCGCCAAGCTTCGCGCAGTCCTCAAGCGCGCCGAGCACGACGCGTGCAGGAATGATCACGATAGCGAGATCGATCGGCTGCCCAATGGCTTCGATGGTCGGATAGCAGGTGAGCCCATCGATATCCGGATAGTTCGGATTGACCGGATAGATCGCGCCGGAAAACTGGTTCTTGCGCAGAAAGGAGAGGAGCAGGCCAGGAATCTTCGTGACATCGCGGGAGGCGCCAATGATGGCGATGCTGGATGGATTGAAGAACGAGTCCAGCGGATGCGGACGTGTCACGGTCATGGCGTTTCTCGGTTATTGTTATAGCCATAGCGTTTTCGAGCGAAGTGGATACGGGCTCGCATGAAGAAAACGCGTCGAACAGGAACTGATCGTGCGGCGATTGCCGCGATCATGCAACGACGCGAAACGTGACCCCGGCCAGCAGAAATGCATCACCAGCGCAGGGACAGCCGCGCGCCCGTGCACTGCCGAGCACCTGCGCGACGTCGTTGACGCGAAAGGTGAGCCCGGTCATCGCCTCGGTCTTGCCCATGGCAAAGCGCAGGCAACCATTCGTGAACGCGATCTGCGGATCGTCATTGCGGGCCGAGGTCAGCGGCACACCGATGATGTTGCTCCAGTGCTGCGCAAGATCATAGTGATCGGGGCTCTGAAGTTCGACTTCGATGAGCGCGCGCGTAATGTCGTGGCGGATCGCTTCCTGCCAATCCGGACCGGCCGGCGGATACAGCCCGAAATCATCGTCACTGCCTTCGGTGTGGTTGAATTCGATAAAGGCAGCCCGGCAATCCCGTGGATGCAATTGCACGCCGTGATAAGGTGGATGATTGATCACGTTGGCGGTGCGCACGCCAATGCTGGCGGCGAAGCGACCGCGCTCATCGGGATCCTCGCAGGACAGGATCACCATATAACCGCCGCGGCCACCGGACTTCTCCAGGAAGCGCCCGGCCGCCGTGCCCGGCTGCGTCGGCGCTACCACTTCAAGCAGCGTCACATCGACCGGCATCAGCGCATTTTCGAGACCGTATTTGCCGACATGAGGATCGCGATAACAGATATCGAGGCCGAGAACGGCCGCGATATCACTCACCACCGGCTCCAGATGCGGAGCGACCAGACAAACTTGCCGCAACCGCATCTGGCTCATGATCATTGCCCCTTGAAGACCGGCTTGCGCTTCTCGACGAAAGCCTTCGCGGCCTCCTTGTGATCATCGGTATCGCTGCAGCGGGTGTGGTGGATCGATTCGCCGTCGAAACAGGCTTCCAGCGTCATCGTCTCGGCATTGTTGATGTTGGTTTTGATGTAGCCATAGGTGATGCTCGGACCTTGCGCGAGCGACATCGCCAGGTCACGCGCCGCTTTCTCCACCTCGGCGTCATCGACAACCTTGGTCACGATGCCGAGCGCCAGCGCTTCCTGCGCGGAGAGCACCGGCGACATCAGGTAAAGCTCGCGCGCCTTGGCGCTGCCGAGCATTTTGGTCAGGAAATAGGTGCCACCATAATCGCCGGAGAAGCCGACCTTGGCGAAAGCCGTGGTGATCTTCACCGAGCTTGCGGCGACGCGCAGATCGCAGGACAGCGCGATGGAGAGGCCGGCACCTGCGGCAGCGCCGTCGAGCTGCGCCACCACCGGCTTCGCCATCTGGTGCAGGATCCGCGACACTTCCATGCCGCGGCGCAAGTTGGTGCGCTTGGCCTCGAACGGCAGCGGCGCGCGGCCAGCCGCCATCGACTTGACGTCACCGCCGACGCAAAAGGTTCCGCCCGCGCCCTTGATGAGTACGGCGCGGACGTCGTGATCTTCCTGCGCGCGGCGGGCCGCTGCGACCAGGCCCTGTGTCATCTCCGGATTGAGCGCATTGCGCCGATCCGGACGATTCATGGTGATGGTCAGAAGACCGTTATCGAGGTCCTGCAGGACGATGTCGCTCATGATTGCGCTCCTTGTTGTTCTTGATCATCCGGCAAGCTTCAGGCCCTGACGATTACTTCTTCACCAGCGGGCAGCGCGAGGCCTCCAGCGGCTGGAAGGCCTGCTCTGCGGGAACGGTCGCGAGCAGCTTGTAGTCGTCCCAGCGGCCCTTGGATTCCGACGGCTTCTTCACCTCGAACAGGTACATGTCATGCACCATGCGGCCATCCTCGCGAATCCGGCCATTCTTGGCAAACATGTCGTTGATCGGCGTCTCCTTCATGAGCTTCATGACCGGAGCCGAGTCCGTGGTGCCGGCCGCCTTCACCGCCTTGAGATAATGCAGCACCGATGAATAGACGCCGGCCTGGGCCGAGGTCGGCACGCGCTTGGTGCGTTCCTGGAAGCGCTTGGTGAAAGCGCGCGTTTCGTCATTGAGATCCCAGTAGAACGCTTCCGCCAGGATCAGGCCCTGCGCGGTATCGAGACCGACGCTGTCAATGTCGGAGATGAAGGCCAGCAGCGGCGACAGCTTTTGGCCACCGCTACGCGTCAGGCCGAATTCAGCCGCCTGCTTGATCGCCGTGATGGTATCACCGCCGGCATTGGCGAGGCCGACGACCTTGGCCTTGGAGCTCTGCGCCTGCAGCAGGAAGGACGAGAAGTCGGACGTATTCAGCGGATGCTTGACCGAGCCCACCACCTTGCCGCCAGCCTTGGTGACGACAGCTGTGGTGTCCTTTTCGAGATCCTGACCGAATGCATAGTCCGCCGACAGGAAGAACCAGGTATCGAGGCCATTCTTCACGGTGGCGAGGCCGGTCACATTCGCCTGCGCGTAGGTGTCGAATACGTAATGCACCGTATAGGGGCCGCAGGCCTCGTTGCTGAGGCGGATTGAGCCCGGACCGTTGAAGATGATGATCTTGTTGCGCGCGCGCGCGATTTCGCTTGCTGCCAGCGCAGTCGCCGATGCCGCAACGTCGATGATCGCCTCGACGCCCTGATTGTCGAGCATATCGCGCGCGATGTTGGCTGACAGATCAGCCTTGTTAAGATGGTCGGCGGCAATGATCTCGATCTTGCGGCCCAGCACTTCACCGCCAAAATCTTCCGCAGCCATCTTCGCAGCGGTCTCGCTGCCCGGGCCAGTGATATCGGCATACAGGCCCGACATATCGAGAATGGCGCCGAGCTTCAGCGGCTTGGTCTGCGCCATGGCACTTGTGGCCGCGAATGCCATTGCTGACGCCAGCAGACCTGAAATGATCTTCTTCAAAAGTCCCTCCCTCAGACGCGCCGTTATTATTCGTGCGCGGTGCTTGTTGTTATCGCGATCATGCCGCAATGGAACAACAGCGGCAAGCGGCGGTGCTGCCAAGAATAGTTGCAAAGGCATCAAGGTTTTCCGCAAAGCGGAATGGATTGCTTGCTATGATCGACGAGAGGTTGACCGAAGCTCGCAAGGTGGCGTGATGCGTGCCGCATCTGCAAAGTGTGACGTGTCGCATGCTACAACGCTGTTGCTGGCAGTGATCGGCATTTCAACATCCATGCAGTCTGCGTCCGCCGCCTGCATGTTCGCCGCGCAGGGCGAAGGTCGTGTCGCCGACGTGATCGATGTCAGGACATTGCGTTTGAGCGACGGCAATGTGATCCGTCTGGCGGGGATCGAGCCGCTAGCCGACTCACCGAAGTCGACGAACGAACTTGTCGCACTGGTCTCCGGCCGCGATGTCACCTTGTACGGCGAAAGCGACATGCCGGATCGCTATGGCCGGCAGCCGGCTTTTGTCTTCGTCGATCCCGCTGCACCGTCGCTGCAGGCGCAGCTTCTGGCGCAGGGCGCTGCCCTCGCCTCCGGTACGATTTCGGATAAAACCTGCGCGGCGGAACTCGCCGCTGCAGAAGGCTCGGCGCGCCGGTTGAAGCGCGGAATCTGGGCTCAAACCAACGTCATAAAAAACGCGGAAAGTCCCGGCGATATCTTGGCCGATGTGGGGCGTTTCAGGGTGGTCGAGGGGCGGGTTTTATCGGTTCGCCAGGCCGGAACGGTGACCTACGTCAATTTCGGACGTCGCTGGACTGAGGACTTTGCGGTGACTGTTTCAAGGCGCATGATGGCCGCCTTCGAGACGGCAGGAATTACGCTTAAGTCCCTGGAAAGACGATATATTCGCGTTCGGGGATGGATCGAGAGGCGCGGCGGGCCGCGGATCGAAGCGCTCGGGGTGCGGCAGATCGAAGTGGTCGGGGACAATTAGGCCACTTGGGCAGCAAGATCGCTTGAGCGAAGATGATTTGGGCGAATGGGCTGTTTGGGCAGAAAGTGGATGACGTGACGGGTGTGGGACGGCAAACCAGCTTGAGCCGCCGCCTTTGGGCTGCGCCGGCTCTGCTGTGCGCTGCGCTCGCGCTATCGGCCTGCGGCGACGCCAGCCGATTCGAGGCCGCCTCGTCGGTCAAGCCAACGGTGTCGGCCAAGCCGCCTAAGCCTGCCATGGTGCAGACCCCGGCCGCCGAAAAAGAACACGAGCGCATCCTCGCATCCTATGGCGGCGCCTATGACGACCCGCGGCTGGAAGCACTGATCACCAAGACCGTCGAACGGCTGGTCGCAGCCTCCGAGCGACCGGACCTGGCCTACAAGGTCACGATCCTCAATTCGGGCGCCGTCAACGCCTTTGCCCTGCCGACCGGACAACTCTATGTCACGCGCGGCCTGATCGCGCTGGCCAGCGATACATCCGAGATTTCGTCGGTTCTGTCGCACGAGATGGCGCATGTGCTCGCCAAGCACGCGTCCATCCGCGAGGAGCAGGCACGGCAGGCATCGATCGTCACGCGCGTCGTCACCGATATGGGCAGCGATCCCGATCTGACAGCGCTCGCACTCGCCAAATCCAAACTGACGATGGCGAGCTTCTCGCGTGCGCAGGAGTTCGAAGCCGACGGTATCGGCGTCGGCATCTCGGCCCGCGCGAAGTTCGATCCCTATGGCGCGTCGCGCTTTCTCGCGGCGATGGAGCGTAACGCGGCGCTGAAGGCCAGCCGTACGCCGCTCGATCCCCGCGCGCAGGACTTCCTGTCGTCGCATCCGGCGACACCAGAGCGCGTGCAGAATGCGCAGGCCAATGCGCGGCAATATTCCTCGCCCGACGGCGGCGAGCGCGATCGCGAGACCTATCTGTCGGCCATTGACGGCATCGTCTATGGCGAGGATCCGAGCGAGGGTTTCGTGCGCGGCCGCCGTTTCCTGCATCCCAAGCTCGGCTTCACCTTCCAGGCGCCGGAGGCCTTCACCCTCGACAATACGGCGCAGGCGGTGATCGGCGTCCGTGAAGGCGGCAATCAGGCCATGCGCTTCGATGTGGTGCGCGTACCGTCCGAACAGACGCTGAGCGACTACCTCAATTCCGGCTGGATGGAGAATGTCGACAAGGCCACCACGGAAGAGCTGACCATCAACGGCTTCCCGGCAGCTTCCGCCATCGCACGCGGCGACCAGTGGCAATTCCGCGTCTACGCACTGCGCTTCGGCAGCGACGTTTACCGCTTCATCTTCGCTGCCAAGCAGAAGAGCACCGAGAGCGAACGCAACGCCCGCGAAACGGTCAACTCGTTCCGCCGCCTGACGCTGGCCGAGATTCAGGCCGCCCGTCCGCTGCGCATCAAGGTGATCACAGTGCAACCCGGAGACACCGTGGAGTCACTGTCGCATCGCATGAGCGGCATCGATCGTCCGCTGGAGCGCTTCCGCGTGTTGAACGGGCTTGAGAACAACGCCAGCGTGAAAGCCCGCGACCGCGTCAAGATCGTAGTGGATTGAGATCCACCCGGTTACTGCTCATCGACAACAAAAAAGCCCGGCCTCTCGGCCGGGCTTTTCGTATTCGACTTGCGAGACGTTGCTTATGCAGCTTCGTCCGCCGCGGCGACATCATCGTCACCATCGCTATCGGCGTCGTCAACACTGGCGTCGGCGCCTGCCTCAGCCTTGGCGCCACGGCGCGGGCTCTTGGCAAGCTGACCTTCGATCTCCTTGACCGCTTCGGTCTCGGTGACGTGCTGGACCACAGCGATTTCGCGCGACAGACGATCGAGGGCTGCTTCATACAGCTGACGTTCGCTGTAGGACTGCTCGGGCTGCGAGTCGGAGCGGAACAGATCACGGACCACCTCGGCGATGGCAACGATATCGCCCGAATTGATCTTTGCTTCGTATTCCTGCGCACGGCGCGACCACATGGTGCGCTTGATGCGGGCACGGCCCTTCAGTGTCTCCAGCGCGCGCTTGACCAGCGCCGGCTCGGACAGCTTACGCATACCGACATTCGCGACCTTCGCGGTCGGAACGCGCAGGGTCATCTTGTCTTTCATGAAATTGATCACGAAGAGCTCGAGCCTGGCGCCTGCAATTTCCTGTTCCTCGATGGCGAGGATCTGGCCAACACCATGCGCTGGATAGACCACGAATTCATTGGTCTTGAAGCCCTGACGCTGGGTCAGCGGCTTCTTCGGTTCTTCGGCACGCGGCGCGGCAGCGGGCGCCGGCTTGGCGGCCACCGGTTTGGCAACGACGGGCTTCGCAGCAACCTTGGCAACTTCCTTCGGCGCTGCAGCCTTCACAGCGGGAGCTGCAGCGGGGGCCTTCGCGACCGCGGGAGCCTTCGCGGCCGGTTTCGGCGCAGCAGGCTTGGCGGCAGTGGTCTTCGAAGCAGCAGCCTTGGGGGCAGGTTTGGCAGTCTTGTTGGGCATTGCACTTCTTTTATTTTTGGAGGACTTTTCAGCCGCAGCCTTCGCGGCGGTCCGGGTGTCCTTGACAGGGGCCCGGGCGCGGCCTTTGGTGACAGAATTCTTCGCAGCAGGACCCTTCACAACGCGGCTCGCCGCAGTTGTTTTCTTGGAAGCCTTCGGATCCAAAACCTTCGAAGCAGTAGCCTTCTTCGAAGCAGCCTTGGAAACACTCTTTTTACGCGTTTTCTGTGACACAGCCTGCGCGTGGAAACCGCCACGCCCCTGTTTGATGTTTAAACGGGAACCTGGCAGAGCCATATCGAGCGGCACCACACGGTCCAGCCTCTTGAATTGTGCCTATTATAGCACATTTCCCGCAAAAATCAATGATTTATGCCCTATCGCGGCCGCCTGGTGGCCGCTTCCGGAGCATAATCGGGGCTAGGGTAAATTTCCCGTGGTCACAGGTACCGGGATAACGCAAATCGTGAGTTGATCGACGCGATCGGAAAACTCAGTCGCCCTTGCCAGGTGCCGCCGAGAAATACTTCTCGTACTTGCCTTCCTGGCCGTCGAATTCCTTGGCTTCCGGCAACTCGTCGATCTTCTGGGTGATGTTCGGCCACTTCTTGGCGTGTTCCAGATTGATCTGCAGCCACTTCTCGATGTTGCCTTCGGTATCCGGCTTGATCGCATCCGCAGGGCATTCGGGCTCGCACACGCCGCAGTCGATGCATTCGTCCGGATGGATGACCAGCATGTTTTCACCCTCGTAGAAGCAGTCCACGGGACAAACTTCGACGCAGTCGGTGTATTTACATTTGATGCAATTGTCGGTGACGACGTAAGTCATCCATAACTCCGGAAACGATCGATATTCAGTGTTTGCGTAGCGCACCAACCCCGCTGCCGCAAGGGATGCGGCCGGCATAGGTCAGGGCATTTCGACCAAGGGAAAAGCCTGCCACGAAACCATCATTGGACGCAGCGTCTGGCCTAGATAGTTACTCCGGAAGATGTTGCAAATCGGTATAGAGCACCCGCGCCGCAGTGGCATCGCCGCGCCGTTCCGAGAAGCCCTCGACCTTCATCACCCGCACGGTACGGTCCAGCGCCACCGTGAGCACATCGCCGATCTTCACACCGTGCCCCGGCGATTTCTCGCGCGCGCCATTGATGCGAACCTGGCCACCTTCCACCAGCGCAGCGGCACTGGTGCGGGCTTTGACCACCCGCGCGTGCCACAGCCATTTATCGAGACGCTGGCGCTCCAATCAACACACCATCAAACGGCGGCGCGGTACCGCCCTACATGACCTGTATCAATCCTTGCGACCGCTCAGTTGCTCCTTGAGCGCGGCGAGTTTCGCGAAGGGGGAGTTCGGATCGATCGGACGGTCCCGTTCGCGCGGTGCGGCCGACGTGGCGAACGGGCGGGTCGCGCCGCCGCGGTCGTTGCCACGGCCCTCGCGGCCCTTGTCGCCGCCCTTGAAACCGCCTTTACCCTTGCCCTGGAAGCGTTCGCGCTCGCGCGGCGGACGGCCACCCTCGCCCTTATTGTCGCGCGGACCGCGATTGCCACGGTTGTCGCGGTTCGGCGCCCCCTCAGCGGAGGCGGTGGCGCCCGGCGCATCGCTGCGCGGACGGCGGAACTCGTTGTTATTGCGATCGCGGCGGCCCTGGCCGCCACGGTCATGCCGCTCGCGCCTCTCGCCATCGGCTGCAGCGCCTTCGGCCGGTGCACCTTGAGCACCACCCTGGGACGCCGTGTTGTTCCGGTGGTGGCGGTTGCGATCGTGACGCGGCGGACGGCGTTCTTCCGACCGGCCACCGGGGCGCCAGACTTCGACCAGTTCGGGCTCGGCAGCGACGGCAGGCGTTGCAGCGGCTTCGCCTTCAGCAGCCACTACAGCATCAGCCCCCTCAGCGGCCGGCGCCGAATCCGGCTGCGCATCAACGGATGCGGCCTCGGCAACAGGCGCCGCTTCCGGCTCGGTGCTCGGTACCAATGCGACTTCGGGCAACAGCGATGCCGACGGCACGGCTGCAGCTTCCTCGGCCGGGGCCGCTTCGGTCGCAACCTCAGCCGGTGCGACCTCCGCAGGTGCGACATCAGCCGCCGCGGCGACCTCAGCGGCAGCCTCGACCGCAATGACATTGTCCTCACCGGGCTTGTCGGACTCGGCAAGTCCCACCAGCGCGTCGGGCTGATCGCCCGTGTTGTCGTCTGCCTTGACCTCGATCGGCGTCGTCGCAGCGACCGGCTTCGGCGGCGCCGGCGGCAGCGGCGCTTTCTTCTCCATGCGATAGCCAAGGGCGCGCAGGATCGAGGCGAAATCTTCGCCGGCCGAACCGGTGAGCGAGGTCATCGCCTGCGTCACCACGAAATGGCGGCCATCGAAGGCACCAGCGGGCTTTTCGCCCGGCGACGCTTCACGCCACGCCAGCGCAGGACGGATCAGATCGGCCAAACGCTCCAGAATATCGACGCGCACCGCGCGCTCACCGCACTGGCGATAGCCGAGCACGCGATAGGCATCGCGATCGAGCAGCTTGTCGACCGGGAAGGATGTACGGCCCGACCCTGCGAGATGCTGTGCGCTCGACAGCGCCGACATGTCGACATTGTCCTGCTTCAACGCCCAGAGCAGCGCCGCGAGCGAACGCCCGGCAGGCTTCAGCAGACCGGGAATATAGATGTGATAGGCGCCGAAACGGACGCCGTATTTGCGCAGCACGGCGCGCGACGGCTGGTCGAGATCCTTCATCTCGGTCGCGATCTTCTGCCGCTCAAGCACGCCCAGCGCTTCAGTGAGCTGGAATGCGATGCCGCGTGCGATGCCGGTGATGTCTTCGGCCTTGGTGAGATCGAACAGCGGCCCGAGCAGCTTTTCGATATGTGTCTTCAGCCAGAGATCGAGACGGGCCTGAACAGCATCGCGCGGCGCGCCGGAGAGGCGCTCGTCGGCAATGATACGGAGACGGGGATGCAATGCATCGTCGGCTGCGACCAGACGGGCCACCGCGTCGCCGGTCCAGCGCAGGGTGCCGTCGGAGGCGAGCACGAACTGATCGTCCGGCGCGTTGCCAAGTTTCTCGGCGCGCGCATCGATCTCGCCGGCCAGCGCCTTCAGCGCCGTGGCCTGCAAGGCCTTCGCATCCGAGCCAGCCTCGGCCGCATCGGGCAAGAATGTAAATCCGTCGAGACGGCCAATCACATGGCCCTCTACGATCACTTCGCCCGTCTTACCAATTTCAGTATTCAGCATCGTGTTTTCCCGCAAGCGGCGCATCAATACACTGGTACGACGATCAACGAAACGCTCTGTGAGCCTCTCATGAAGGGCATCTGACAGTTTATTTTCCAATTCGCGCGAGATTCCCTGCCAATGATCCGGATCTGAGAGCCAATCCGGGCGATTTGCCACGAATGTCCAGGTCCGGATTTGCGCGATTCGGCCCGATAACGTGTCGATATCGCCATCTGTTCGGTCTGCTTGCGCGATTTGAGCGCCAAACCAGGCATCGGGCACACGGCCTCGCTGCATCAGGAAATTGAAGATGGTGACTACCAGCTCTGCGTGTGCAGCAGGCGCGATGCGGCGATAATCGGGGATCTGGCAGGCGTCCCACAGCTTCTCCACAGCGTCCTTGCCCTGGGCCCTGTCGCGCACGTCGACGTCGCGCGCGGTATGATCGAGCACGCGAAGGTCCTCGGCGATCGGCGCGCGCGTCAGCGCCTCATGGCGCGGCGTTTGAGCCAATGACACCTGCAATGAGGCGATCGAAGAGAAATCCAGCTTCGAATTGCGCCACTGCAGCACCTTCACCGGCTCGAAAATATGGTTCTGCAACTGATTGACGAGTTCGGGTTCAAACGGCTCGCAGCGACCCGTAGTCCCGAAAGTACCGTTACGCGTTGCACGGCCGGCGCGGCCGGCGATCTGCGCGAATTCCGACGGCGTGAGGCGGCGGAATTGATAGCCATCATATTTGCGGTCAGAGGCGAAGGCGACGTGGTCGACGTCGAGGTTGAGGCCCATTCCGACCGCGTCGGTTGCCACTAGGTAGTCAACGTCACCATTCTGGAACATCGCCACCTGCGCGTTGCGCGTGCGCGGCGACAGCGAGCCCAGAACCACCGCAGCGCCGCCATGCTGGCGCTTGATGAGTTCGGCGATCGCGTAAACCTCATCGGCGGAAAACGCGACAATCGCTGTCCGGCGCGGCTGCCGCGTGATCTTGCGATCCCCGGCGAATTCCAGATGCGACAGCCGCGGCCGCGTCACGATACTGGCGCCGGGCAGCAGGCGCTCGATGATCGGGCGCATGGTCGCAGCGCCCAGAAGCAGCGTCTCGTCGCGGCCGCGGCGATGCAGGATGCGATCGGTGAAGACGTGGCCGCGTTCGAGATCAGCCGCGATCTGGATTTCATCGACGGCCAGAAACGACACGTCGAGATCCCTGGGCATCGCCTCGACGGTCGACACCCAGTAGCGCGGCCTGGCGGGCTTGATCTTCTCCTCGCCGGTGATCAGCGCAACAGCTTGTGGTCCGACGCGGTCGACGATCTTGTTATAGACCTCGCGCGCCAAAAGCCGCAGCGGCAGGCCGATGATGCCCGACGAATGCGCGAGCATGCGCTCGATGGCGAGATGGGTCTTGCCGGTATTGGTGGGGCCGAGCACCGCGGTGACGCCGGCGCCGGGGGCCCTGCCGTTCGAGGGCATGGGCGGAGAAGAAGAAAAGGCCATGTTTTTCAGGTATTTCCGCGTCGCCGACTTTCAAGACTGGAACAGCTTGCGACGCTTCAGAGCCGCGCATTTGGATGGTCTGGAACGAGTCCGGAACGAAAGCGGCCCGAATCGGTGACTCGGCACCTCCGCGGCCGCATCACCCCAATATCTCGCGCTGACGTCCAACAAAACTGACTAGATCAAGTTTGTGACAGCGCAACAAGGGCCGACAAATCTCTCAAGTTATGAACAGCGCACGGACTCCGAACCGGCTTTGAGTCAAGCGCCCTGTCGCAAGAATGCTGCAGCCTTGCTGCAGGAAAGTCGCAGGAAAAACCGCCCGCACCGCCCGATCGTCATCCGCGCTTGCGGCAATCCTGCGGCAGCGCCTGTTCTCAGTCCCTCATGGTGAGGAGCGCGTCTTCGCGCGTCTCGAACCATGAGCTGCAGGGCCGGAACTCGTCGCCACCCTTCGAGACGCCGCGCAGGGGCGCGGCTCCTCAGGATGAGGCCGGTGTGTGGAGCGGCCTCCTTCTCACTCGGTTCGTCTTGTCCGCCCCTCAGTTCGTCTTCGCCACGGCCTTCGGCGGCGCGGCTGTGGTGACGAATTCGGTGGCTTCCAGCATGGCGACGCCGAGCGGGGTCGGCACCGTCATGCGATAGGGCACCAGCACGCGGGTTCCGGCGATCGGCACCAGGGTCACTTCGATATTGCGCTGGGCGGCAAGATATTTGATGGCGGCGCGGTCGGGCACATAGCCGGCGATCGGCGTGAAATAGACGGCGCAGACAATGGCCGGACCATGATAGCCCTTTTCGGCCTTCACATTTTCCATGCGCTTGTAGTCGAGCTTGAGATCGTAGCGCATGCGGCCGTCGAAGATCGACGTCCCGGTGCGGCAGGAATCCGGCGTCATCAATTCGCCGGTGCCGGCCACGCGCAGCAGCGAGCCGGTCATCGGATCGATCACATTACGGCGATGCGCATCGCTGATCGGAATCTTCTCGGGATCGAGCGGCGGCTCCGGCTCGATGGAGAACTCCTTCACATAGCCCGGTGTGATCAGCATCCTGATCGTCTCGGACTTCTTCGCGGAAGTGGTGACGGCCTGATAATTCGACGGCACCAGAGTGCCCGCGACCACGCGGCCGGTGGACTGGCCGGAGCCCGAGCCGCCGGCAAAGGCTTTCAGCAGACCGGCGGTGCCGCCCGAGGCCGTCGCGGAATACTGGTCGTCATTGATGTCGATGGCCCACTGGCCCTTGCCGACCGCGATGCCGGCGAGGCTGGCTTCATATTTGGCCTCCAGCTTGCCGCCGAGGGTCACCGCCTGTGCAGGCGGCTGAAGGGAGGGCTGCGCCGGAGTCGCAGCCGGCGTTTGCGCCCGCGCGGCGCCGGACACCATCACCGGCAGCGCCAGCAGCAGACCCGCAGCAACAACGGCGCGCGCCATCCGGCCTGTCACCGGAGCGGCTATCGCCGGAAGGGGCGCAGAAAAGGTCGCGTGAGGGCTCACTCGGGGGCTCACCTTGGAACTCTCTTGGGAACTCACTTGGGGCATCACCTGGTCGGCAAATCCCGCGCGGGGCGCGGGGTTGCATCGCATATCGGGGCTGAAAGCTGTGTTTCCAGCCCGAATACGTCGTTTATATGATGGGAACCGCGTTGATTTCCATGTGGTTTCCGCCGGTGGGACGGGTTATACAGCGCCCGCAAATGGCGGTTTTTGCCGGTTTTGCCGCGACTTTCGCAGGCTCGATATCTTGACGGCCGTGGCCAAGCCCCCTATACGTCCGCCACTCCTGAAATGGACGTGATTTTGAACCCCTGCCCGGCTTTGGGCTCTTCGCCCTTTAGCTGCGGGGATGACAGAGGATTTTCGCCATGTCTCGGCGCTGTGAACTGACACTGAAGGGCCCCCAGGTGGGCCACAAGGTGAGCCACTCGAACATCAAGACCAAGCGCCGGTTTCTGCCGAACCTGGTGAACGTGACCTTCCTGTCGGACGTGCTCGGCCGCGGCGTGCGCCTGCGCGTGTCGGCGAATGCCGTGAAGTCGGTCGACCACCGCGGCGGCCTCGATGCCTATCTGATCAAGGCCCGCGAGAGCGAGCTGTCGCAGAAGGCCGTGCTGCTCAAGCGCGCCATCGAGAAGAAGAAGGCCGAGACCGCCCCCGCAGCGGCCGCCTGAGCCTGACTAGCCGCTCACGCTGGGCGGACTGAAATTTGAAAACGGCTGGATCGCAAGATCCGGCCGTTTTTCGTTTGGGGATGGCATTAGCCCAGCGGTTGCTAATGACACACACCAAGCGCACTCTTCCAACAGCAATGATTAGCTCGATTGCTTGCGCCGGCCGGTAGGGATCATGAACGCCAAATTTCGCGGCTTCTCCTTTGCAACTCGAGCGTCGGACACAGGCGATAGCTCAGCAGTGACTCAAGCGCACGAAGAAGGGCTACCAGCCGGGACTATCAAAAAAAGGGCCGCAGCGCGAAGAGAGCAGCTGCCTGGGGGGCGCCTCTCGGCCATCGCGAAAACTCAGTTGTCAACGTCTGGCTTGCTCGAATTGATCGAGCCTCAACACAACGTTTCGGACCTAATTCTTAGCCCAGAGAATTATAAAACTCTTTCCGACGTCGTCGATGAGGTCCGGCGCGGCGAAGAGATAAAGCGGCACGGCTTATTGCCTCGATCCAAGCTTCTTTTCTGCGGCCCACCCGGCTGCGGCAAGACGCTTTGCGCTGAAGTACTCGCAGGAGAGCTAAAGCTCCCGCTTTTAGTTGCACGACTCGATGGCATCATCACAACTTACCTCGGCGAAACGGCAAGCAATCTCAGAAAGGTATTCGAGACGATCAGCCAAATACCGGCCGTCCTGTTCTTAGACGAGTTCGATGCACTGGCTCGTGCCCGAACGGACTCGACAGAACACAACGAAATCCGGCGCGTCGTGAACAGTCTACTGATGATGATCGATCGCTTCACAGGGACGGGTGTACTAGTTGCGGCAACCAATCTCGACAGTTCCATCGACCATGCTGCATGGCGACGTTTCGACGAAGTCGTTTTGTTTGAGAGACCAACTATACATCAAATAAAATCCACGCTACGCTTAAAGTTGCGTAATTATCCAACACAATTCGAACCTGCAATTTACGCTGATCGTCTTGAGGGAATGTCTTTCGCTGAGATAGAGCGCATTTGCGTGAGCTCTATTAGGGCATCGATCTTGGCACGAGAGACAGCCGTTCCAATTTTATTGTTCGAACGCGCGATTGATGCTGAACGCCGACGAATGAAAATTAGGGAGCGCGTTCAGGACTAATCGTCTGTCCGGGGGGAAGATGGCTATCTATGAGCACTTGCCGCTCAAGCGGCTTGAAGGCGTTCTTGCGCGCCGAATGCATGGCTTCGGAGTATTACCTCAACGAGAAGCGAAACAGCACGGAGCTCGAATTCAAAAAGAGATCGAAGAGACGATCGCCTCTTTCACGTCCTTGCCCGCTATCGACGGAATCGATCCTTCTCTAATCCTAAAAATTTCGATCAAAGGAAATATCGACGAAGACGAATGGCGAAGAGTCAACCTGACGGTCCTATCCGTCGACGGCGACAATTCTGTAGTTCTCTTCGCGAACGATAAATCGTTGCAGGACTTCCGCAACAAGGTCGAGGCGTATCAAGGTGAATTACCCCTCGGACAAAAATCTCCTCAATTTGCAAGCCTTATTGCGTCGATTGAAGCGGTTTCCCTGCTGAACGCATCTGACCGAATTGGTCCGGCCCTCCGAGCTGATGGAATTAATGAACCCACAGACTTCGCCGCGACCGATAACTATGTCCTAGATTTTGAACTACATCGCCCACCTACTCAAGACGAGAGTGAAATATTCGTCCATCGTTTAAAACAGGCAATTCTTCCTGCAGGAGGAACCCTCTTGAGCGTGTACTCCGGCTATCACCTGCTCATCGCGCGGGCGGAGTGCAATGGAAATGCCGTGCGCGCTGCGCTTGAGTTGCCCGAAGTCGCAATAGCCGACCTACCACCACAACCGGATCTCGCCGGCGAAGATCTTGGCACCTTGGATATCTCTCAAATCCAGGCAGGTAGTTCGCCTGCGGCGGATGCGGTCGTGATTGGGATTATCGATAGCGGCATCAATTTCGGACACCCGTTGCTAGCAAATACAGAGGCGGGATCGATAGCCCTCGATCCAGCGTGGAGCCTGTCTGACATTGCGGGGCACGGAACCTCCGTCGCCTCCATTGCTGCATATGGCGACATCGCCGCCCGCGTCGCAGCACAAGATTTTGATGCCGAATTCTGGATAGCGAGCGGTCGCGTAGTTAACGATGAAGGCCGCTTCCCCAAGGAACGATCTGTCCCTAGTCTGATGGAAGAGGCGATTGGCAAGCTACATACTGAGTATGGATGCCGCATCTTCAACATTTCTTTGGGAGACTCAAAGAAAGTATACAGAGGCGGAAAGCCGGATGCATGGGCAGCTGCTTTGGATGCAATTGCTCGAGACCTAGACGTTCTCCTTATTGTATCGGCTGGCAACAGGAATGATCTCACCAACTCGTTTCACGACGGCATCATTGCAGCTTACCCTCAATACCTCCTGACAGGCGCGTCGCGAATACTGGACCCAGCAACAGCAGCTAACGTTCTATCTGTCGGTGCAGTAGCTCACTCGAACGGCATCGAGAGCGACGACGAGGAGCTGGCGGGCGTTCGCCCGATTTGCGGAGCAAATGAGCCCGCCCCATTCACTCGTTCCGGCCCCGGTGTACGGGGAATGATCAAACCCGATTTGGTCGACATCGGCGGCAACGCCGTGTGGGATGGTCCAACTCGCGCTGTAGTGAACGGCGATCGGAAAGGTGCCGCCGGCATCTGGACCATGCACCACAAGCCTATCGAAAAGCTATTCAGATCACGATCAGGAACATCTTTTTCTGCGCCGAACATCGCCTATAAAGCCGCGCTTCTGTTATCAAGTTTCCCAACCGCATCTGCCAATCTTCTCCGATCTCTTCTGGCTCTCTCAGCAACAATTCCTCCCGCTGTGACAGCGCGCATAGGCGGACTAAAGCAGAAAGATGCTTGGATGGCTTGCGGCATGGGAATTTCTAATGCCGAACACGCTGCTAGTTCTGACGACGGCCGTGTCGTGTTCTTCGCTGAAGATGAACTGCCTCTAGATCATTTTGCAGTGTTTGAAGTCCCCATTCCCGACGAATTCCAAACCGCTAAAGGATCTCGAGAAATCAAAGTATCACTGGCGTTCGACCCGCCTGTTCGGCACACAAGAGCTGATTATCTCGGCGTAACGATGGGGTGGCGCCTACTCCGCGGAACAAATGAGGGCGATGTATTCAATCAGTTTCGGAAATGGACGAAAGAAGAGGGAAAACCGCCGAAATTCCCTCAGAAGTTCATTTGCGCAACCGACATCGGCTCAGACTTGCGAGAGTACGGCACTTTGCAAGTAGGAACACACAGCCGCAAAACGAACATTAGCGCTTACGGCGGAAAGTATTTTGTCGCGGTATGGTGCTCAAGACGCTGGGCTCCGAACGATATTGCTTCGCAGAAATTCGCGCTATGCGTACAGTTACGGCATGAGAACGTGACCACTTTGTATCAGACGCTCAAGCAGCCCATTAAACTGCAAACGTAGATGCCTCCTCTCTCACACATCATTTGAGGCTTCGTCCTCAACATTATCTCAGACGGCGTTTAACCCGTTTGCCTGCGCTGCATCAGGTCCCGCTATTAGGTAGCATATCGGTCCTTGCGCAAGGTGACGACGAAATCCAGCACCTGCCGCATCAGCGGTGGGCAGAAGTTCTACCTGACTGTAGCCATCTCGTCGCTCCCGAATGGTCAGGCAACGGCGAGTTTTCGCAGCGGAGCGATCAAAGGCGACAACGATGCCGCACGGCGACTGGCCTGAAATTGCGACTGTCAGCCCACCAAATCGCCTCATTTCCTTCGGGAACGCAGTGCAGCGTGCACCGTTCTTAACCCGGTTGCGCCGCATGCGGTGCGTGGGACAGATGAGGAGATTTCGATGCCACAGATTTTGAAAAAGCCCGTGTTTTTGAAGGCTTTGCTTCCGCTGGCGCTGGCAGGCGCGATCGGTGCGGCTGCGCCGGCTGTCGCCGCCGATGTCTATGTGGGCGGACGCGCGCCGCGCGCTGTCGTGGCCCCGGTGCCCGCCGGGCCGCTGACGCTGGAGCAGGCGCTGGGCATCGCCTATGGCATCGGCGTGGTGACGGTGCAGAACACCCATTTCGACGGCAACGAATGGGAGATCGAGGGCCGCGATACCTATGGCAAGTGGATCGAGGTCGATATCGACGCGCGCACCGGCGAGATCAGGAATGTGGATCGTTCGATCATCTGATCGGGGGGAAGTGAGCAGGCGGCGCGCTGAGAGGCGCGCCGTTTGTTTTTGTGTTTTTGTACGTGCGTCACTGAACGGCGCGCTCAATTAATCTCATTGTCGTCCCCGCGAAGGCGGGGACCCATACACGCCGGATAGATAGTGAGAATGCTGTCGTTGTAACTCTGCCGTTTCAACCATGCCGACCGTGGTTATGGGTCCCCGCCTTCGCGGGGACGACAGCAGAGTTTGCCGCCCCTACGTCAGCTTCAATCCCGTCGCGGCTTCCAGCTCGGCCAGCGCCTGCGCGGCGGATGTCACCTTGATCGTGGTCATGCCGAGGTCGCGCGCGGGCTTGAGGTTGACGCCGAGGTCGTCGAGATAGACGCAATGTTTCGGATCGACCGACAGTTTGTCGGTCATCATCGTGTAGATGCGCGGATCGGGCTTGCGCAGGCCGATTTTCGCGGACTCGATGACGTGATCGAACAGCACCATCACCTCGGCCACATAGAGTGCGCGGCCGTCGGTGGAGCCCATGGCATTGGCCGGCAGGTTGTTGGTGATGCAGCCGGTCTTGAACGCCGCCTTGATACGGCGCAGCGCCTCGACCATTTCGGGGCGGATCTCGCCTTTCAGCAGCTTGACCACGTCGCGGCCCGGCACTTCGGCGCCGAGCGCTTTGGACTCGGCGGCGAACAGTGCGTCGAAGGTGGCGAGATCGATTTCGGCGCGCTCGAATTTCGCCCAGGCATTCTCGAAATGGTTGTCCGCATTGGTGCGGCGGATGATGTCCTTCGGCAGGCCATGGCTCTGCTCGTAATGCGCAAAGGCCTCGAAGGGCGAGGAGGTGATCACCCCGCCGAAATCAAAGATCACCGCAGAGATCATTCCCGCCCCTTATTGTTGCGCGCACCGGCCGTGCGCTCCCTCGCCCCGCTTGCGGGGAGAGGGCTGGGGTGAGGGGGTACTTGATCTCCGCGCGTGGGGAAAGTCCCCTCACCCGGCGCGGAGCCTGTCATCGGGCGGCGCGAAGCGCCGACCCGGTGGCGCTGACCTCTCCCCGCCCGCGCGAAGCGAAGCTTCGCTAGGCGGGGCGAGGTAAAGAAAGCCACTACCCCGCGATACGCGCCTCGCCGCCGAGCACGGGGCCGCGTGCGGCGCCGACGTCGCGGATCGGGGGCTGGCCGTAGAGCCGGGCATATTCGCGGGAGAATTGCGACGGGCTCTGATAGCCGACCGCATAGCCGGCGCTGCCGACATCGAGGCGTTCGACCAGCATCAGGCGGCGCGCTTCGTGCAAACGAAGCTGCTTCTGATACTGCATCGGCGTCATTGCGGTGACGGTCTTGAAATTGTGATGCAGTGAACTTTCGCTCATGCCGACGCGGTCGGCGAGATCCTCGATGCGGAGCGGGCTGGCATAGTTGCTGCGCAGCCAGGAAATCGCCTTGGCGACCTTGTTGCTCGGGCTTTCCGCCAGCGCGATCTGCCGCAGACGCGCGCCGTAGGGGCCGACCAGCAGGCGATACAGCACTTCCTGTTCGAGGAGCGGCGCCATCACCGGAATGTCCTGCGGCCGGTCGAGCAGGCGGAGCAGCCGCAGCGTGGCATCGAGCAGATCGGCGGAAGCCTTGGCGACGACGACGCCGCGCTCGGGCACTTGCGGATGGGCATGGCCGTCGGCAGGTCCGCTGCCGAAACGGCCGAGCACTTCCTTCAAGAGCTGCGGATCGATCGCAAAGCCCATGCCGAGATGCGGCTCCGCCTCTGAGGCCTCGACGATGCAGGACGACATCGGCAGGTCGAGCGACACCAGCACATAATCGCCGGCGGCATAGGTATAGGTCTCGGTGCCGAGCTGCAGCCGCTTGGCGCCCTGCGCCACAAGGCCGAAACACGGCCACTGCGCGGTATGCACGAGCTGGGTCGGCTCGGCCTGCCTCTTCAGATAGAGGCTGGGGAGCCCGGCCGGGTGGTCGCTGCCATTGGCGGCGTAACGGGCAATGATGTCGGCAATCTCACGAATCGTCTCGGTCACACACAAACCCCTCAGGCGGCAGGCCTTTTATGCCGAGGTGTATCTAGGTGCAGTGCCGTGGCGGGGAAATGGCTGCGGGATCACTTTTGCAGGATCGTGCAAAACAGATGCAGGATCGCGCTAACGCCGATGCGGCTCCGTTTGCGATAACAGCACCAGCCACAGAGCAGATCGGCGAGCCGCCCGCGGGCCTCGGATCTGCCAGGGCATATGGTGCCAAGTTCGCGGCAATCGGGTCGAAATCCCCGCCTTGCGCTCCCAGAGTCAATCCGGAGCGCGATCCCGCCCGGATCGATTCCGACACGCGACCTGCGCACACGACTGACGATCAAGACAGACATCATCCATATCCAAGGACATGCCATGACAAGACTGGCAGGAAAAGTTGCGCTCGTGACCGGCGCCGCGGACGGCATCGGCGCGGGCATTGCACGGCGCTTCGGCGCAGAAGGCGCGGCGGTGATCGTGCATCACGCGGGCGATCCGCACGGCGCGGCGCGCGTGGTCGCCGAAATCGTCTGGCGCGGCGGCCGCGCCATCGCCGTACAGGGCGACATCGCACGCTGGCCGGATGTGCGGCGGCTCTATGAGGAGATCGCGGCGACCTTCGGCCGGCTCGATATTCTCGTCAATAACGGCGCCTTCGCACGAAGCGAGGTGGAGGACGTGGTGGCCGAGGACGAGTTGCACCGGCAGCGCGAGCTCAAGGTGTTCGGCGCCATGCTGCTGTGCCAGGAGGCGGTGCGGATGTTCGGCTCAGGCGGCGGCAGCATCGTCAATCTCACGGCCCTCGACGGCATTCCGACAGCGCCTGCATCGCTGCCGGATCCCGGCGCGGACGCCGCCATCGATGCCATGACGCGCGGGTTGTCACGCGCCTATGGCACGCGCAATGTCCGCGTCAGCACCATCGCGCCCGGCATGCTCGGCCCGGAGGAACCCGCCGCCATCGACGTGCTCGACGGCAGCGTGCGCAACCGGCAGTTCATCGCTCTGCCCGCTGCGCGGAGCCACACGCCCGACAGTATCGCCGATATCGCCGTGGCGCTGACCTGCGACGACAACGGGCATCGCTCCGGCCGCGACATCGTGGTCGCCGGCGCCATGCGGTGATCGCAGGGAACCGGCTTTACAGAACCACCGACGTTGGGCGTGCCGCGCAGGCACGCCCAACGTTTCTTTTTGCGCACCCGTTGCGCACCTGTTGCGCACTTGGCCGTCAAAGCCCGCGAAATTCTTTCACACCTCGTTAACCGCCCGTCACAAAACGGCGAAACGAAACTGTTGATCACCGCGTAGCTGTCAAAGAATTACCGGTTGTGATGCTATGGCTCGGTGATTGCAACGCAGTTCTTTTGATCGACGAAAGCCAATGCTGGCCCGCAACACCTCCGAGACGACCCGCCGGATTTCCCCGCGCTGGCTCCTGGCCGCCGCGGCGATCGTCGTTATCGGATTCACTGCGATCTGCGGCAGCGTGCTGCTCAGCATGCGGCGCGGCGACGAGAAGCTGGCACACCAGACGCTCGGCAATCTCGCTTCCAGCATCGATGCCGATATCGCCCGCAATATCGAACTCTACGACCTCTCGCTGCGCAATGTGGTCGGCAACATGACCGAGCCGGCACTGGTCGAGATCTCGCGGCCGATGCGGCAACTGATCCTGTTCGACCATGCCGCCACCGCGCGCCACTTCGGCGCCATCCAGGTCACGGACGTCGCCGGCAACGTCACGCTGGATTCATCGACGCTGGATCCGAAGCCGCAGAATTTCGCCGATGAGGAATTCTTCAAGGTCCACAAGCGCGATCCGCTGTTCGGCCTCTATATCTCCGCGCCGACGCTGCATCAGGGCAGTTACGGCATCGTGCTGAGCCGCCGCATCGCCGCGCGCGACGGGACTTTTCTCGGCATCGTCGCCGGCTTCATCCGCTACAGTTATTTCCACGAGATCTCCGATCGCCTGCAGCTCGAGCCGAACGACCTGATTTCCGTCGTCCGGCAGGACGGCGTGTTGATCATGCGCTCACCGTTCGACATGGCGATCATCGGCCGCGATCTCAGTCGGGTCCCGGCCGTACAGAAAGCGCTGGCCTATTTCTCCGGCTCCCATATCGGCAATTCCGCGGTGGACGGCGTGCAGCGTCTTTATGTCTGGCGTGAGGGCTCGCATCCGCTGATCGTGATGGTGGGGCGGTCCACCGACGTGATCTTCGGCCAGTGGCGCAAGGAAGCGCTGCAGATCGGCGGCGCCATGGGGGCGCTCGGCCTGATCGCCTGCGCGCTGATGCTGATCCTGGCGCGCGAGATGGGCAAGCGCGGCGAGATGGAAGACAGGATGGCGCGCCTCGCCATGACCGACGGCCTCACCGGTCTCGCTAACCGACGTCATTTCGACGTGGTGATGGACAACGAATGGCAGCGCGCCCAGCGCGCCCGCGCGCCGATCTCGCTGCTGATGATCGACGCCGACCACTTCAAGACATTCAACGACAATTTCGGCCATCAGGCCGGCGACCTCGTTCTGTGCGGAATCGCCTGGAGCATCGCCCGGCATGCCAAACGCGCCAGCGATTGCGCTGCGCGCTATGGCGGCGAGGAATTCGCACTGATCCTGCCGGGCCTCTCTCTGGCCGACGCCATCGAACTTGGCGAACGGATCCGCATCGAAGTGGGCCATCTCGAGCGCGACGGCATGACCACCACGACGATCAGCGTCGGCGCAGCCTGTCTCGTGCCATCATCGATGACCACGTCGAACGACCTGATCAACAATGCCGACAGTGCGCTCTATACGGCCAAGGCGCATGGCCGTAACCGGACATGGCCGGCTGCACCGCGGCAGAAAAGCCTTGCTGCGTAATAAAATACCACTTGTACGGTTGTAATTAACCCGCGGTTCACCTGACTTGCTAACGCGTCTTCCACCCTTGCCCGGGTATTTCTATGCACGAGGGGTAGGAATTCATGCGGGTGCCGGGGAGGCGAATGACGAACGACGTGCGCGCTTCAGCGCCGGGCTCCGCCGAGTATGGCGATGGGCGCTCGACGCCCCGTCGTGCGCCGGTGCGCTGGCTCGTGCTGGTCGGCGTCGTGCTGGTCATCACCATTGCCGCCGGCACGGCGATGACCGTGAACAATTTCCGTCAGCGCACGATCGACAATTCCAACCGCGAACTTGAAAACACCGTGCTGCTGCTGAGCCGGCATTTCGATCAGCAATTCCAGGATCTGCAGCGGATCCAGAAGAGCCTCACGGCTCATCTTCTCGCCAATGGCGTAATGTCGGTGCACAGCTTCGCCAGCAGCATGTCGAGCTACGAGTCTCACATGATGCTCAAGTCGAAGGTGGATGATGAATTCGCCAACGACATCACCGTGCTCGACGCCGAAGGCCGTCTGGTCAACTGGACAGGCGCCTGGCCCGGACCGGACTTGGTGCTTGCCGACCGTGAATATTTCCAGAAGCTGAAATCGCAGAGCTACACCCAGGACGACGAGATCGTGCAGCCCGTCCTGAGCCGCATCACCGGCAAATGGAAGACCTTGTTCGCGCGTCGCATCACAGGGCCCAAGGGCGAATTCTTCGGCATCGTGACGCGCAGCGTCGAGCCGGTGCAATTCGAGAAATTCTTTGCCTCCGTCTCGCTCGGCGAGAACGGGACCATCGCGATGTTCCACCGCAATGGCACGCTGCTGGCGCGCTACCCGCAAATGAACGCATCGATCGGCAAGGTCTTCAATACCGGCCCGCTGCTGCAGCACCTGCGCTTCAGCGACGCGCCCGCGACCATCCGCACCGTCAGCCCTATCGACAATATCGATCGCCTTGGCTCGATCCGCCTGCTGCAGAACTTTCCGATCGCGCTGGTCGCAACCACGACGGTGGAGGGCACGCTGGCCAACTGGCGCGACCAGACCAAATTTCTCGTGACCCTCGCGACACTGTCGGCCCTGATCCTGGCGGGCCTGATCTATCTGGTGATCCGTCACATCCAGCGGCAGAGCCGTGCAGCGCAACTGGAAACGACGCTGGAGAAAATGCGCCTCGACACCGCCATCAACAACATGACGCAGGGCCTGCTGCTGTTCGACGCGCAGGCGCGCGTGGTGGTCTGCAACCAGCGCTATCTCGACATGTACAGGCTGTCGCGCGAGGTCATCACACCCGGCCGTCCATTCCGTGACGTGATCGCGCATCGCAAGGAGACCGGCTCGTTTGCGGGAGATGTGGATGCCTATATCGCGGAGGTGATGCGCGATGTCGGGCGGTCGCACATCCAGATCATGCAGACGGCCGATGGGCGCACCATCCAGATCTCGTCGCGCCCGGTGGCCGATGGCGGCTGGGTCGCGACCCATGAAGACATCACCGAGCGGCGCAATGCCGAGGAGAAGATCGCGCATCTGGCGCATTACGATGCGCTGACAGACCTGCCGAACCGCACGCTGTTCCGCAACGAGCTCGAACGCGAACTGAAGCGCGTCGCACGCGGCGCGCAATGCGCGGTGCTCTATATCGACATCGACGAATTCAAGGGCATCAATGACTCGCTCGGCCATCCCGTCGGCGACGAACTGCTCAAGGGCATCGCGCTGCGGCTACGCGGCTGCGTGCGCGGCTCCGACGTGGTGGCGCGGCTCGGCGGCGACGAATTCGCCATCGTGCAGACCGGCGTCGAGACCCATTCCGACATCACAGACCTTGTCGGCCGCATCTATGATGCGGTCCGTCAGCCATTCGATTGTCTCGGCCACAGCCTGCTCACCGACGCCTCGATCGGCATCGCGCTGGCGCCGCGCGACGGCGCAGACCTCGATACGCTGCTGAAGAATGCGGATCTGGCGATGTATGGCGCCAAGGCCGACGGCCGCCGCACGTTCCGCTTCTTCGAGCCCGAAATGGATGCGCGGGTGAAGGCCCGCCGCTCCCTGGAGCTTGAACTGCGTCACGCCGCCGGTGATGGCGGCTTCGCGAAAGGCGGCTTCGAAGTCTATTATCAACCGCTGCTGACGCTGCGCGACGACACCGTCGTGGGCTGCGAGGCCTTGCTGCGCTGGCGTCATCCCGAACGCGGCATGATCTCGCCGGCCGAGTTCATTCCGGTCGCCGAAGATATCGGCATCATCAATGAGCTCGGCGAATGGGTGATGAACACCGCCTGCGCCGAGGCCACCAACTGGCCCGACGAGGTCCGGGTGGCGATCAATGTGTCGCCGGTTCAGTTCCGCTGCGCATCACTGGCGCTGAAGGTGACCTCTGCCCTCGCCGCCTCCGGCCTGCCGGCACGGCGGCTCGAACTCGAAATCACCGAGGCCGTGCTGATCCGCGACGACGAGACCGCACTGGAAATCCTGCACGGGCTGCGCGAGATCGGCGTGCGGATTGCACTCGACGATTTCGGCACCGGCTATTCGTCGCTGTCCTATCTGCAGCGCTTCCCGTTCGACAAGATCAAGATCGACCGTTGTTTCGTGACCGATATCGCCGATGCGCAGGGGTCGTCCTCGATCGTGCAGGCCGTGGTCAATATCGCGAGTTCACGCAACATGACGACAACGGCAGAAGGCGTCGAGACGCTCCGGCAGAAGGAACTGCTGCGCGCACTCGGCTGCACCGAGATGCAGGGCTACCTGTTCAGCGCCGCCAAACCCGCAGCAGAGTTGCGGGATCTATTGATCGCCCATCAGGCCAACAAGGCCGAGGCTGCGGCGTGACGGCCTACTCCAGCAGCGTGAACTGCATCAGCAGGGTTCGCTGCAGCATCGAGAAATTATCGTCCGAGAACAGCGTCAGCACCGTGTCGCCCTCGGGCGTGACATGGACGTCGAGCCCTTCGAAATTGTCGATCTCGTAGCCGAGATCCGCATCGAAGATGGTGGGGCCGTCGATGACGGCGTCCGGCACGATCGATGCGAGGGGAATGCGGCGGATGCGAACGCCGGTGTCGCCGAACAGCGAGAACTTGCGTTCCAGCAGCAGCAGATCGCCGGATGGCAGCAGCGCCGCATCGCTGATGTCGTAATTTTTGGTGCGACGAATCGAGAAAGTCGCCGGCGCCTTGCCGCCGATGATCCATGCCGAGATATTGCCGGCGCTGTCGAGCCCACGCTCCGAGATCGCCAGCAGCATGCCGGCCAGCGGCGAGGTCTTGAACCTGTCCCTGCGCACCATCACCAGCGCTTCGAGACTGCCATTATTGGGCAGCTTGCGCATGCCGGGCGGCTGCGGGATCGGCTCGCCCCGGGCGCGCATGCCATCGCGGCCGAAGTCGAATTTCAGAATCTGATGCACGCGTTCGAGGCCGATATAGACCGTCGGCCCATCCACCGCGATCGACTCGGTATCGTACCAGCCGCGCGCGGTGATCGGCCTGCCGTCGGCCCCCAGCATCGGCGCCGCCTCGACATCGACAATGCCGACCATGGCATCGCCGCTATAGGCGATCTTGCCGGTGAACCACTTGCCCTTGTCGCTGATGGCGATGAAACCCTCGCCCTTGTCATCCAGGCGAAGACCGGAGATGCCGCCGAAGTCCTTGTATTTCGAAGTCAGGATCAATCCGCTGCGATATTGCAGCGACCCGAACCTTGTATGCACGCGATCACGCGTGTCGAAAGCCGGAATCGGGCGGGCTTCGACCTCGATGGACACCGGCGCACGCGCCAATGGCGTTGCCGGCACAGGCACGGACTGCGCACGGGCAAGCGACGGCAGCGCGGCTGCCGAAGCCGCGATGGCAAGAAAGTGACGACGGGTGAGGTCAGCGGTCAAGTGATGGCCCCGGAGGATGGGTAGAGCAAAGCAAAACCCATCCTGTAAAGCCTAATGCGTCCTGCGTCGCCGGCCATGGGTCGGTGCCGGCACGGCCGTTTCGCTGAACAATTCCGCCAGTTTCTCGGTGATGGCGCCGCCGAGTTCTTCGGCGTCGACGATGGTCACGGCGCGGCGGTAGTAGCGCGTCACGTCATGGCCGATGCCGATGGCGATCAGTTCGACCGGCGAGCGGGTCTCGATCTCTTCGATGATGTGGCGCAGATGACGTTCCAGATAATTGCCGGGATTGACCGACAACGTGCTGTCGTCCACCGGCGCGCCGTCAGAAATCATCATCAGGATCTTGCGCTGCTCGGGACGGCCGAGCAGGCGCTTGTGCGCCCAGTCGAGCGCCTCGCCGTCGATGTTCTCCTTGAGTAAACCTTCGCGCATCATCAAACCGAGATTCTTGCGCGCGCGGCGCCACGGCGCATCCGCCGACTTGTAGATGATGTGACGGAGATCGTTGAGACGGCCGGGATTCGCCGGCTTGCCGGCGCCAAGCCACGCCTCGCGCGACTGCCCGCCCTTCCAGGCACGCGTCGTGAAGCCGAGAATCTCGACCTTGACGCCACAACGCTCCAGCGTCCGCGCGAGAATATCGGCGCAGGTCGCAGCGACCGTGATCGGGCGACCGCGCATGGAGCCGGAATTGTCGAGCAGCAGCGTCACGACCGTATCGCGGAAGGTCGCTTCCTTCTCATGCATGAAGGACAGCGGCGAGAACGGATCGGTGACCACACGTGATAGACGCGCGGGATCGAGGATGCCTTCCTCAAGGTCGAAATCCCAGGCGCGATTCTGCTGCGCCATGAGCTTGCGTTGAAGCCGGTTGGCAAGGCGCGCAACGACGCCCTGCAGATGCGCGAGCTGTTTGTCGAGATAGCTGCGCAGCCGTTCGAGTTCGTCGTGATCGCAGAGATCTTCGGCCGCGATGACTTCGTCGAATTTTGGCGCGAAGGCATGATATTCCGGGCCGAGGCGTTCGTTCTGGCCGCGCGAATTCGGCCGCGTGGCTTCGCCCGGCGTCTCGTCGTCGCCCATCTCGCCATCTTCGTCGAAGGTGTCCGATGCGGAGGCCTGCGCGCTCTCCATCGAACTGTCGGACATTTCCTCGGACGACTGCTGCGCCTGGTCGGCGCTCATTTTCTGCGAGGCGTCGCTCTCCGGCGAGCCTTCAGCACCGGCCTGATCGTTCTCGCCCTGACGCTCGTCGTCCTCGCTCTCCTCGTCGTCCGGCTCGGCATTGCGATCGTCGCCGAGCTCCAGCGCCGACAGCAGATCATGCACGGCATCGCCGAACTTGGCTTGGTTCTCCGCGAACTGATCGAGCTGGTCGAGGCGACCGCTGATCTTGTCTTCGAGGACCGGCCGCCAGAGGTCGACCATCTTCTTCGCGGCGGCGGGCGGCGCGAGGCCCGTGAGGCGCTCGCGCACCAGCATCGCCAGCGCATCGGCCAGGGGCGCATCGGCACGGTCGGTGATCTCGTCGAACTTGCCGCGATGGAAATGATCGTCGAGCATCGCGGTCAGGTTCTTGGCCACGCCGGCCATGCGGCGTGACCCGAGCGCTTCCACGCGGGCCTGCTCGACGGCTTCGAACACGCCGCGCGCCTGCGGATTGCCCGGCATCAGCTTGCGGTGAACCTTGGGATCGTGACAGGCGAGCTTGAGCGCAACAGAATCCGCGTGGCCGCGCACAATGGCGGCGTCGCGCTTGCTCATCTTTCGCGCGGGCTCAGGAAGACGGGCTTTGCCCGGTGAGAGACCCGGCCGCTCGGCCGCGAAGGTCACTTCAAGCTCGGGCGTCTTGGCGATCGCGCGCAAACACGACGTCACCGCGCGCTTGAACGGTTCGGTCGGTGCTTCCTTGGCTCCGGGACGGAATTTATTGGTCGTCGTCGTGCTCATCGCCAGTCCTTACAGCGCCTTGGTAAACCAGTGGCGCGTCACGCCACCTGGATAACCATCAATGGTGCCTAAAGCTTCATAGTCACAGGCGCGGTAGAAGTCTGGCGCCTGAAAACTCATCGTATCAACATAGGCACGCACTGCGCCGAAGTTTCGCGCTTGATCCTCAATCGCTTCGATCAGCGCCTTGCCATGACCCTTGCCGCGAAACTGCTGATCGATCCAGAAGAGCTGGATGAACAGCACGGTCATCCAGACTTCGCCAACAATGCCGCCGACGACCTCTTTCTTGTCGCGCAACGAGATGGCGAAGCTCTTGTGCTTCTGCTTCCCCATCTTCTCGACATTGTAGCGAAACAGGCCACCTTGAACCGCGCGCTTGGTTGCTCCAATCGTGCGCTCCACAGTGACCTGCGCCATCACATCAGCTCAGCGCCACGTTGACCGAGCTTTCCGGCAGCTCTGCATTGAAGCAGCGCTGATAGAATTCGGCGACCAGCGGACGCTCGAGTTCGTCGCACTTGTTGAGGAAGGTGACGCGGAAGGCGAAGCCGATATCGCCGAAGATGTCGGAGTTTTCCGCCCAGGTGATCACCGTACGCGGGCTCATCACCGTCGACAGATCACCATTGGCGAAAGCGTTACGCGTGAGATCGGCGAGGCGCACCATCTTGTTGACGATGTCGCGACCCTCGGCGTTCTGATAGTGCTTGGCCTTCGCCAGCACGATCTGCACTTCCTCGTCATGTGCCAGATAGTTCAGCGTCGTGACGATCGACCAGCGGTCCATCTGGCCCTGGTTGATCTGCTGGGTGCCATGATAGAGGCCCGACGTATCGCCGAGACCGATCGTGTTCGCGGTTGCGAACAGACGGAACGCCGGATGCGGCTTGATGACCTTGTTCTGGTCGAGCAGCGTCAGGCGGCCGGAGACTTCCAGCACGCGCTGGATCACGAACATCACGTCCGGGCGGCCGGCGTCATATTCGTCGAACACCAGCGCGACGTTGTGCTGCAGTGCCCAGGGGAGGATGCCGTCACGGAATTCGGTGACCTGCTTGCCGTCGCGGACCACGATCGAGTCCTTGCCGACGAGGTCGATACGGCTGATGTGGCTGTCGAGGTTGACGCGTACGCACGGCCAGTTGAGGCGCGCGGCGACCTGTTCGATATGGGTCGATTTGCCGGTACCGTGGAAGCCCGTCACCATCACGCGGCGGTTGCGCGAGAAGCCGGCGAGAATGGCAAGCGTTGTGGCGCGATCGAACCGGTAATCGGGATCGGCGTCCGGCACATGCGGATCGGATTCAGAGAACGCAGGCACTTCGAGGTCGGAATCGATGCCGAATACCTTGCGCACCGAGACCTTGATATCGGGTATGCCAGTCAACGCGTCGGGCTTTTCTTGCAGTTTGGTCGAGGCGGCGGTCATCAATCCTCCGTGGTCCCGGATATCCCGAAACCAGTCTAGTTACGGCTGCGGATGGGGTGCTTTGTGGAACGTAGCAGAGAGCCGCGGCCGGACAAAGCCCAAGACAACATGATCGGCGCTATCAAAGTTCCCAAATGTTATCATCGAGATAGGTTGTAATGACGATTTTTGGAAGCCTGCCCTGCGAAACGGGCGCGGCTGGCATGCCGATGAATTTGCATGACTATTCGGGGATCAATCCGGGCGGCGCGCAATTTGATCCGTATATTGGCATTACCGTTGATTGAGGCGCCTGGCGCCGGATCGGATATTCGTGACGTCCTTCATTGATGCCCTGACCCATTTCGTCGCCGCGCATGGCTGGCTGGGTTACCTCACCATCTTCCTCGCCGCCCTGCTGGAGGCGGTACCCGTGCTGGGCACGTTCATTCCCGGCACCACGATCATTCTGGCGCTGAGCGCCCTGATCCCGGCAGGCGACCTCGGCCTGGTGGGGGTGCTGGTGGCTGCCGTGGCGGGCGCCGTGCTCGGCGACGGCGGTGCATTCTGGATCGGCCATGTCCGGCAGCGGCAACTGCTCGATGCGTGGCCGCTGTCGAATTATCCGGGCGTGGTGGCGCAGAGCGAGGCCTTCTTCCACCGCTTCGGGACGCTGGCTGTGTTTCTCGGCCGCTTCGTGCCGCCGATCCGCGCTTTTGTGCCAGTCACAGCCGGCGCGCTGGGGACCGCGCCGGCGAAATTCTATGCCGTGAACATCCCCGCAGCATTGATCTGGGCGCCGGCGCATGTGCTGCCTGGCGTGCTCGCAGTGTCGGTCCTGGACCGCTATGGCGGCATTGCCGGCCTCGAAGGCCAGGCCAAACACTACTGGATTCAGGCAGTGATCGTGACGGCCGCGCTGGCCGGCGCCACCATCTGGTGGTGGCATCGCCGCAAACGCAACACAGCGATGGAAGCGTCATAAAAAGGCATTTCAACGTTGAAATATCTCTTTGATTTTTCAGAGCAAATGACGCCATCGCGGCTTGACTTGCAGCCCCGATTGACTTGAAAAGCCTGCACCGGCAGTTTCGCCCGCCATCCGTCCTCCCCATATCCAGTGAATGTCCGAACCCATGCGCAGCTATCTCGACTTCGAAAAGCCCGTCGCCGAGCTTGATTCCAAGATCGATGAATTGCGCACGCTGGCTGCCGGCGGCAGCGACATCGGCGAGGAGATCGTGCGTATCGAGGACAAGGCCGTCGCGGCGCTGCACGAGCTCTACGCGAATCTGACGCCGTGGCAGAAGACCCAGGTCGCGCGCCACCCACAGCGCCCACACTGCATGAATTACGTGGAAGCGCTGATCACCGAATTCACGCCGCTCGCCGGCGACCGCAAGTTCGGCGAGGATGAAGCGCTGGTGGCCGGCTTCGGCCGTTTCCGCGGCGAGAGCGTCTGCGTGCTTGGCCAGGAAAAGGGCAACACCACCGAAAGCCGGCTCAAACATAATTTCGGCATGGCCCGCCCCGAGGGTTACCGCAAGGCGGTACGCCTGATGGAGATGGCCGACCGTTTCAACATTCCCGTGCTGTCGCTGGTCGATACCGCCGGCGCCTATCCCGGCATCGGCGCGGAAGAACGCGGTCAGGCTGAAGCCATTGCGCGCTCGACCGATGCCTGCTTGGGCCTCGGCGTCGCCAATGTCGCCGTGATCATCGGCGAAGGCGGCTCGGGTGGCGCGATCGCGATTGCCACCGCCAACAAGGTGCTGATGCTGGAGCACGCGATCTATAGCGTGATCTCGCCGGAAGCCGCATCCTCGATCCTGTGGCGCGACAGCTCGAAAGCGCAGGAAGCCGCGACCAACATGAAGATCACCGCGCAGGATCTGCTGAAGTTCGGCGTGATCGATTCTGTTCTGAAAGAGCCGCCCGGCGGCGCCCACCGCGACCCCGCCGCGATGATTGCCACCACCGGCGGCGCCATCGCCCAGGCCTTCAACGACCTGCGCGGCATGGATGCGACGGCGGTGCGTCAGCAGCGGCGGCAGAAGTTTCTGGATATCGGCCGCAAGATCGGCTGATAGGCACTTATCTCACGCATCCATTGGCGAACGCGCGTTGCGGCGGATCACCTGCGGTGGCTGGCCGTAGGCGCGCAGAAACGCGCGTCGCATGCGATCGCGATCGGCAAAGCCCGTCTGCTCCGCGACAGTATCGATCGGATGCCGGCTTTGCTCCATCATCAGTCGCGCAGCCTCCAGCCGCAGATGTTCGATCGCCTTGGCGGGTGACTGACCTGTCTCGGCATGAAAGGCGCGACTGAACTGACGCGGGCTGAGACTTGCGGCATCGGCGAGATCATTCACCGTCAGCGGCTTCTGCAGATTGTCACGCGCGAAGGCGAGCGCCTTCTGGATGCGATCCGATTTTGGTGACAGTTCAAGTAACGCCGAGAACTGCGACTGACCGCCCGCACGGCGATGATACATCACCATTTTACGCGCGATGTTGCGCGCCACATCAGCGCCAAGATCGGCTTCGACCAGAGCGAGCGCCAAATCGATACCCGCTGACATGCCGGCAGAGGTCCACACTGCATCGTCGCAAATGAAGATGCGATCCTCCTCGACCTTCACCTGCGGATACTGTTTCTGCATGTCGCGGGCATAGGCCCAGTGCGTGGTCGCGCGCCGACCATCGAGCACGCCCGCTTCGGCAAGCACGAAGGCTCCGACGCAAATCGCGGCCACCCGACGCGCGCGGTCTGGAGCCTCGCGCATGAAGTCGACCAATCCGGGAGGCGGTATCTCAACCGTGAGTCCGCCGCCGACGATCAGCGTATCGTAGGCGGTGTCATCGAATGCTTCGGTCGTGACGCTCATACCCAGCGACATGCCGACCGGACCGCCCTGCTCCGACAGAATGCGCAGATCGTAGGGCTTTGGTTCGATAAAGACGTTGGCCAATTCGAACACCGAGAGTGCCGCAAAGCTGATCGGCGAACAGCCGGGCGATACAACCAAACCGATGCGCTGCATGTGTTGGCTCCCGCAAGATAATACGTCCTAAAACGCCGTTTATATGACATTTAAGACATAACAGCGCAAGACTAGGTTTCCTGACACGGCCGCTGCGGCCGAGAGCATTCAGGAGAACGACAATGACTGTTTCACACCAGGGCACGGCGCTGATTACGGGCGCTTCGACCGGCATTGGCGCTGTCTACGCGGACCGGCTGGCCAAGCGTGGCTATGATCTCATTCTGGTGGCGCGCAATCAGGACAAGCTCACGGCACTCGCCAAACGGCTGACCAGTGAGACGGGAAGATCGGTTCGCACACTCGCGGCCGATCTCGGCGCCAAGGCCGATCTCGCCAAAGTCGAAGCTGTGCTGCGCGACGATGCGAGCATCACGATGCTGGTCAACAATGCCGGCGTCGGCGCGGTGGCACCGTTGCTCAATGCCGATATCGACAAAATGGAAGACATGATCACGCTGAATGTCACCGCGCTGACACGACTGACCTATGCCGCGGTGCCCGGCTTCGTCGCGCGCAAGAAAGGCACGATTATCAACATCTCGTCGATCGTCGGCATTGCCGCGGAGATGCTCAATGGCGTCTACGGAGCCAGCAAGGCCTATGTGCTCAGCTTCAGCCATTCGCTGGTGCATGAACTGGCCGACAAGGGCATCCGCGTGCAGGCGGTATTGCCCGGAGCAACGGCCACCGAGTTCTGGGATATCGCGGGCTTCCCGCACCAGAATATGGACCAGGCCATCGTCATGCATGCGAACGACATGGTGGATGCGGCGTTGGCTGGTCTCGATCAGGGTGAACGCGTCACCATCCCGGGTCTGCAGGACGGCGACGACTGGACACGTTTTGAGGCGGATCGCCGCACGCTATCGGCGAAGTTTGGTCATTCGAAGCCGGCCCCGCGCTATCGGGTGAAGGTGCCAGCATAAGCGTTGCCGGCTCGGCAACTAGAACTCCGTCGCGCCCGGGCTTATCCCGGGCATGACGGAGTATGTGTTGCAGACAGCAAAAAGCCCGCCCTCTCGAAAGAGGGCGGGCTTTTCAATTCCCGAATTACTTCTTGGCCGGGGCCATCTTGCTGTCGGCCGGCTTCGGCGCGTCCTTGGCGGCAGGTGCGGCGGGAGCAGCGTCCGCGGGCTTTGCAGCAGCCTGGTCGATGCGCTCGACCTTGGCGCCTTCACGCAGCTTGGTGACGTAGTCGGCCTGCGCCTTGCGCACCACATACTGTTCGATCTGCGGCTTCACCTGCTCGAATTCCGGCGCCTTGCGGTTGCGCTTTTCCTCGACCTTGATGATGTGCCAACCGAACTGCGACTTCACGGGGTCCGAGATCTTGCCCGGCTCCAGCGCGAAGGCGACGGCGGAGAATTCCGGCACCATCTGGTCCTTGGTGAAGAAACCGAGATCGCCGCCATCGGCCGCGCCCGGATCCTTCGACTTCTTCTTGGCGAGTTCGGCGAAATCGGCGCCCTTCTTCAGCTCGTCCGCAACCGTCTTGGCCTCGGCCTCGCTCTCCACCAGGATGTGGCGGGCATGGACCTCGGCTTCGCCGGTGATCTGCTTGGCCGCGTCCTCATAGACCTTCTTCATGTTGTCGTCGGTCAGGGCTTCCTTGCCCTCGACGGCCAGCAGATTGTCCATCAGCAGACGGTTGCGGGCGAAGGCCAGCTTGGACTTGAAGTCGTCGCGGTCGGCGATCTTCTTGTCCTCGGCCGCCTTGGCGACGATCTTCATGTCGATCAGGAACGACAGGACATTGTCCTTCCGGGTCGCGGGATCCATCTGGGCGAGGCTCGGACCGAGTTCTTCCTCGGCAATGGTGACGTCGCTCTGGCGGATTTCCTGGCCGTTGACCCTGGCGAGGACCGGATTGGCGTCCTGCGCGTAAACCGGGAAACTGGTGAGGAAGGCCACCGCAACAGCGCCGGTCAGGGCAGCCAGAGTGCGGACCGGGCGCTGGCCCGGCTTAAGAGCGGGCGATACGAAGGTCATGGAAAATCCTTATCTCGGATAAGAGCCTGTTGGGGACGGCGGACACTCTCCCAAACGTGCCGTCTTGGCAACGCGAAAACTCTGTCAAAATGATGAAATCCTTGAGAGGTTCGCGCCGTTGACAACCCCCCACACGGGCCATATCTCTCCCCGACCGGGCCGGTGGCGAAGGCGCGATTTCGGCCGCGCCGTGGTCATTGAACCCCTGATTGCCCTGCACCCACTCATCTCCCGGGGTCTTGCTTTTTTGGCTCTCCCGCACCGGGGTCCAGACAGCAATCCGCCACAGACTTTGGATATGACGAGGCTGGGCGACCGCTGCACCATTCCACGGCTTTCGGGCCGCACTGCTAAAGACAGGATTTCGTGATGATCGGCGCGCTCGCCCGCAAGTTCTTCGGCTCTGCCAACGACCGCCGCGTCAAGGGATATCAATCGCGCGTTGCCGCGATCAATGCGCTGGAGCCGGAAGTCTCGGCACTGTCGGACGATGCGCTGAAAGCGCGCACCGCCGAGTTCAAGGCGCAGCTCGAGGCCGGCAAGACCCTCGACGATCTGCTCGTTCCCGCTTTCGCCACCGTCCGCGAAGCTGCCAAGCGTACCCTCGGCCAGCGTCATTTCGACGTCCAGCTGATCGGCGGCATGGTGCTGCATGAGGGCGACATCGCCGAGATGAAGACCGGCGAAGGCAAGACGCTGGTCGCGACCCTCGCCGTCTATCTGAACGCGCTCGCCGGCAAGGGCGTGCATGTCGTCACCGTCAACGACTACCTCGCCAAGCGCGATAGCGGCTGGATGGGCCAGATCTACTCGTTCCTGGGCCTCACCACCGGCGTGATCGTGCACGGCCTCGATGATGCCGAGCGCCAGGCGGCCTATGCCTGCGACATCACCTACGGCACCAACAACGAATACGGCTTCGACTATCTGCGCGACAACATGAAGTACCGGCTGGAGGACATGGTCCAGCGCGCGCATTTCTACGCCATCGTCGACGAAGTCGACTCGATCCTGATCGACGAAGCGCGTACGCCGCTGATCATTTCCGGCCCGCTCGACGACCGCTCGGAATTCTACAACACCATCGATACCTTCCTGCCGAAGCTTGAAAAACTCACCGACTTCGAGGTCGACGAGAAACAGCGCACCGTGACGCTGACCGAAGCCGGCATGGAGAAGATCGAAACCCTGCTGCGCGACGCTGGCCAGCTCAAGGGCGAGACCCTGTACGACGTCGAGAACGTCTCCGTCGTACATCACATCAATCAGGCGCTGCGCGCCCACTCGCTGTTCACCCGCGACAAGGACTACATCGTCCGCGACGACGAGGTGATCATCATCGACGAATTCACCGGCCGCATGATGCAGGGCCGCCGCTATTCGGAAGGCCTGCACCAGGCTCTGGAAGCCAAGGAACATGTGACGGTCCAGCCGGAAAACCAGACGCTGGCCTCGATCACCTTCCAGAACTACTTCCGCATGTACAAGAAGCTGGCCGGCATGACCGGTACGGCGCTGACCGAAGCGGACGAACTGTTCGACATCTACAAGCTCGAAGTCGTCGAGGTGCCCACCAATATCGGCATCGCCCGTCTGGATGAGGACGACGAGGTCTATCGCACCCAGAACGAGAAGCATGCCGCGATCCTGGCCGAGATCGAGCGCGCCAACAAGCGCATGCAGCCTGTGCTGGTCGGTACTGCGTCGATCGAGAAGTCCGAAGTGCTCGGCGAGTACCTGCTGAAGAACGGCTACAAGCAGATCGACTTCAGCGATCCGAAGGGCATGACCAAGCTCTATGCGGCAGCCCGCTCCGGCAAACCCGCGAAACTGTTCGCGGTGCTGAATGCGCGCTTCCACGAACAGGAAGCCTATATCGTCGCCGAAGCCGGCGTTCCCGGTGCCATCACCATCGCCACCAACATGGCCGGCCGCGGCACCGACATCAAACTCGGCGGCTCGTTCGAGATGCGCGCGCAGATCGAAACGGCTGACATCACCGACGAGACCGAGAAGGCCGCCAAGATCGCCGAGATCAAGGCCGAGATCGAGCGCTTCCGCGAGACCGTGCTGAACGCCAAGGAAATCGTCGAGATCGAGCCGGCCAAGGGCAGCAAGCCGGCCAAGACCGTCGAGAAACCCGGCGGCCTCTACATCATGGGCTCAGAGCGTCACGAGTCACGCCGCATCGACAACCAGCTGCGCGGCCGCTCCGGCCGTCAGGGTGACCCTGGCCGGTCCAAGTTCTTCCTGTCGCTGGAAGACGATCTGATGCGCATCTTCGGTTCGGATCGTCTCGATACGATGCTGACCCGCCTTGGCCTCAAGGAAGGCGAGGCCATCATCCATCCGTGGATCAACAAGGCGCTCGAGAAAGCCCAGCAGAAGGTCGAGGCGCGCAACTTCGACATCCGCAAGAACCTGCTGAAATATGACGACGTTCAGAACGATCAGCGCAAGGTGATCTTCGAACAGCGCGTCGATCTGATGCAGAACGAGAGCGTCGCCGAGACCGTCAACGACATGCGCCGCGCCTTCGTCGAGGATCTGGTCACCAAACACGTGCCGGAAAACCAGTATGCCGAGCAGTGGGACGTGGCCGGCCTGAAGGAAGAGCTCAAGCGCGTGCTCGACCTCGATCTTCCGGTCGACGAATGGGCCAAGGAAGAAGGCATCGCCGACGAGGAACTGCTCAACCGTATCGAGCAGAAGGCCGACGAGCATATGGCGGCGAAGGTCGCCCAGTGGGGCCCCGACGTGATGCGTTACGTCGAGAAGACCATCCTGCTGCAGACGCTGGATCACCTGTGGCGCGAGCATCTGGTGATGCTGGATCACCTGCGTCAGGTCATCGGCCTGCGCGGCTATGGCCAACGCGATCCGCTGCAGGAATACAAGGCAGAAGCCTTCAACCTGTTCGAGGCAATGATCTCCAATCTGCGCGAAGCCGTCACGGCACAATTGATGCGCGTCGAGATCGTGCCGCCGGACGTGCAGCCCGAACTGCCTGTCATGGAAGCCCACAAGCTCGACTACAACACCGGCGAGGACGAGATGGCCTTCGCCAATGCGGCGCTGGCTCCGATGGGCCAGCAGCAGCCCGCTGCCGCCCGCGATCCGAACAACCAGGACACCTGGGGCAAGGTCGGCCGCAACGAGGATTGCCCATGCGGTTCGGGCAAGAAGTTCAAGCACTGCCACGGGCGATATACGTAAGCTCACCACCGGGTAGATCGCCAAACCATCGGAAATCCCTCCCCTCGCGGGAGGGATTTTTCTTTTGAGCCTGTTAGTTCCACGCATTCACGCAGCCAAGCACTGCGCTGGATATCGCTCACGACGATTGGACAACGCGTCGCAGAGGACTAGCCTGATCCGCCGCGCCGACATGAACGGCCGCAGGAATGAGGAGGCGTCCTGATGATGTCCAATTCCGAGATGCTGATCCGCCTGGTTTCCGCTGCAGCGCTCGGCAGTCTGATCGGCTTCGAGCGCGAGCGGTTACTGTGGGCTGCGGGCATTCGGACGCATATGCTGGTCTGCGTCGGCTCCTGCCTGATCATGCTGGTCTCGCAATACGGCTTCTCGAACATTCTCGCTCAGGATCATGTCGTGCTCGATCCCTCGCGCATCGCGGCGCAGGTGGTGTCGGGCATCGGCTTTCTCGGCGCGGGATCGATCCTGGCGCGCGGCGAGATCGTGAAAGGACTCACGACAGCAGCAAGTATCTGGACGGTGGCGGCGATCGGGCTTGCGGTGGGCGGCGGGTTGTATCTCGCAGCCGGCGCGTCGACGGTGATCATCCTGATCATCCTCGTCGGCATCAAACCGCTCGAAGAGGCCTATCGCTCGCGCAACCAGACCTGCATGCTCAAGGTGGAAGTCGAGAACAATGGCCTGACGCCGGAATTGCTGCGCGAGACATTGTCGCTGCGCCCCAGCCAGGTGAAGCGCTTCCTCGTGGAAAGTCGCGATCCTCAGGGCACCGACCAGCTCTCGATCCTGCTCAGCAAGGTGTCGTCACAGGATATCGCCAGCTATCCTTCGAAGCTGCAGGAGCTTGATGGCGTGAACCGGGTGAGCATCGTGAAGCGTGCGAGCAACAACGGCGCCAATCACACGTAAGCGAGATGTCTGCAGGAAGAGCGACGCGCGTCTCAGCGCATCGCAGAGAAGCGATCCGAGAACGAATTCGCTGACACCACCGGGGCTGCGCCTGACAGCGCGGCTGTGCCGGCGCCGCCGCCGGAGGCCGGCGCGGATGGTTCGGCCGACAGCGTCGGCTTGAGCGGCGGGCGTGGGGTTGCTGCAACGACCGGCGCAGGCGCAGCAGCCGGCTTTGGTGCAGCGACGGCGGCGGGCGCCGGGGCAGGTTTGGCAGCGGTCGCAGCCTTTGGCTTGGCGGCCGGTGTCGGCACCGGTGCAGCAGCCGGCGGCGCAGCGGTGGTGGTGGCCGTCGTGTCCGAACCGCCGATGCCGACCTTCTTGGCGAGATTGCTGAAGAAGCCGCCATCCGACGAGGCCGACGCGACACGCGTGGAAGGCGCGGCGACGACCGGCTCTTCCGATGCCGCGAAGAGCGACGCCGAATAGGAGGCTGTCGCCGCAGCGGTTGCCTTCGGCGGATTGACGTGCGGCGGGATGGTGCCCGGTGCGCGCGAATAGGCGGCGGTCTGCATGCCCGGCAGCTCCGGATCCGACAGGCCGGTGGAGGCATCAGGCAGCTTGGCGGCGAAAACGCGGTTCATGCCACCGTCGATATCGGGACGGCGCTGCGCGACCGGCGTGCCTTTGGCGATCAGTTCGGCGACCTTGGCGTCATCCTGCGCCTGCTTGGCGCTGACGGCATCGGCGATCTCGGACGGGATCTGGTAGACCGGGCACTTGGCCGAGGCATTGAACACCAGCGGCTTGGTCGATCCCGCGGGCGCGGCCGGATCGAACACATACTTGTTCTCGCAGAACTCGACCTTCGGCTCCTGCCGCGTCACTTCGAAATGATCATAGCCCTGCTTAATCATCTTCCAGAACGGCATGTTCGGGTTGTTGCGATGCTTGGCCATGTTGACCGGCGTCATCTTGAACGGGAACGCCGCGAACTGGAACGAGCGCTGCCCGCCGAAGAAAGACTCACGACCCAGCGAGTAGATCTCGGCGATCTGCTCGTCGGTCATGGCGAAGCAGCCGCGCGACGAGCAATCGCCATGCACCATCAGCTGCGAACCGGTGCGTCCCAGCGACTTGTCGAAGGCGTTGGGGAAACCGGTATTGAAGGAGAGATAGTAGGACGAGCGCGGATTCATCTGCGCCGGCGTGATCGAATAGAAACCTTCCGGCGCCTGACGATCGCCTTCCTTGACCTTCGGACCGAGATCGCCGGACCAGCGGCAGATCGGATAGGTCTTCAGCAGCGCGAACTGGCCGGAGCGGTTCTGCTTCCAGACTTCGAGTTCGGCTTCCTGCTTGAACACGCGGACCAGCATCGGCGACTGCAGGTCCATGTCCTTTTCAGTCATCTCGGCGACGAGCTTGGGAGGAACGGGCTGGTTGGCCTTGGCATTGCTGGCGAGCGACATGTCTTCGCCATTGCAGCCGGCAAGCACCACGCCTGTCGCAAGTACGACCGACGTCAGCAGCGCGCGAACAAGCGAGCGATGTTTCAAAGCCAAGCTCCGCAGCCGGCAGGACGCCGACACCCCAAGTTCTGAAGTCCCGGAATAAAGACAAATTAGCCCTTATTCGTACGCAAATATTAGCCTTAAGGCCCCCTGCTCGCAAGGCAACTGGCCGTGAGCGGCAGCTTCCCTTCCGGCGATGGTCAACAGAGATTGAAGATCTGAGGCCGGGCGGAATTACGGCGGGATCCGGCACCGGAGCGAATTAAGCGGGCGGGGACAGCTTATGCTTAATGGTTTGGCACACTGTCGTCAGCCCCGCGAAGGCGGGGATGACACGAGAGAGCGCCTACGAGCCCCGCACCACGGTCTTCAAGTAGTTGTAAGCCTTGATGATTTCGATCAACCGGTCTTCCGTGGAACGGTCGCCGCCATTGGCGTCGGGGTGGTGCTGCTTCACCAGCGCCTTGTACTGTGTCTTGACGTCGTCCAGCGTTGCGCTGGGGCCGAGACCCATCACCTGCAGCGCCTTGCGCTCGGCATTGAAGATCTTGCGGGTTTCTTCCTTGATCGGCGCCTGCGGTTTGCGGGCCCGGCCGCGGCCCATGCCCATACCGTTCATCTCGTTGAACATGGCGAACGGGTCGATCGCGCCGTCGAGGTCGGGCTGCCCCTTGGCCTTATCCGGAGAGCCGTTGGCGCCCATCTTCCAGGTCGGACGATGGCCGGTCAGCGCATCCTTCTGGTACTTGGCGACCGCGTCGGGAGCCATGCCCTGGAAGAAGTTGTAGCCCTGATTGTATTCGCGGACGTGGTTCAGGCAGAAGTGCCAGTATTCCTTGTCCTGCGCACGGCCCTTGGGCGCGCGGTGCGGCCCCTTGTTCTTGCACTCGGGCCATTCGCACATAATAGCTTCTTCGCGCGCAGCGGCCTGCTGCTTCGCGCTCAGCTTGTTCGGCTTGATACGGATGCTGTCGAAGAATTTGGATGAGTCGATGGGCATGGCTGACTATGACAACGCAATGCAAAAAGCTTCAAGTCTTGACATTCGGATTACCTCATTCAGCGCCCTGCGCCGCACCAATGTGGTCGCCATATCGTGATTGACCATGAGCGGCGCGAACCGCTAAGCCGGCCATCATGACCATGAAAGATAACATCACAAAGAAGCTGACAGAGGCTTTCGCGCCTCTCAGCCTCGCCGTGACCGATGAATCGCATTTGCATGCCGGTCACATGGGCCACCGCGAGGAGGGTGAAACCCACTTCAGGGTCAATATTGTGTCGGAGGCCTTCGAAGGGAAGAGCCGGATCGACCGCCATCGCATGATCAACGAACTGCTGGCGACGGAACTCGCGGGAACGGTACATGCGCTGGCGCTGAAACCGCAGACGCCGAAGGAAGCGGGCGGTTAGCTCGCCTACCTCGCCGACCCCAATCTGTCATTCCGGGGTGCAAACGCACCTTTGCGCACGCGAGCCCGGAATCCCGACATGGTTGAACACTACGGGATTCCGGGTCTTCGCCTACGCCGGCAAACGCCGGCTGCGGCGAATCCCGGAATGACGGGTGCGGGTTGGTCCTACTTCTTCAGCGACGCGATCGCCTCGAGGACGTTCGGCTTCAATCCCGCCCCGCCGTTGTCCAGATGTTCGAAGATCTTCTTGCGCATGCGCGGATCCCAGAACTTCTTGATATGCTCCGCAATGCCGGCAACGGCGTGATCGTGCCCCTGGCTGTTGAAGAAGTCGCCAATCTGGTTGGCCATGTAGATCAGCCGGTCAGGCGACGTCGATGTGTGGGTGTCCATGCTCTTGTCCTGATGCATCCGCCACGACGTGCGGAAGCACGCGGTGCGGATGTGTGAAAACTTCAAAACCGTCGCTGCGCGCGATCGCGGCAAGCGTGATACCGGCAGCCTCCGCCATGCGGATGGCCAGCGCGGTGGGTGCCGAGACCGACACCATCAGCGGCGCGCCGATGGCCGCCGTCTTCTGCACCATTTCGACAGAGACGCGGCTGGTGAGCAATACCATGCCCTGCCCTGCATCGACCTTGGCCTGTGCCAGTGCACCGGCCAGCTTGTCGAGCGCATTGTGCCGTCCGACATCCTCGCGGAGCGCGACGATGCCCTTCTCGGGCGTCCAGAACGCGGCAGCATGCACCGCACGGGTTTCGATATTGATCTTCTGCAACGGCGCCAATGTATCCATTGCCGCCATGATCTGATCGAACGAGAACGAGCCACCGGCAGCAACCACCGCAGCGGGCTTCACCGCCTCGGTGATCGAGTCGATGCCGCACAGACCACAGCCCGTCGGGCCTGCGATCTGCCGGCGCCGTGCGCTGATGCTTTCGGCTTTCTCTGCCGCCAACCACATGCGCAACTCAACGCCGTCGTCGAATTCGACCGCCTCAAAGCTCTCGATCTCGTCGATGGAGGCAACCACGCCTTCGCTCAGGCTGAAGCCATAAGCAAAGTCGCGATAGTCCTGCGGCGTCCCCATCATGACGGCATAGGTGCCGCCATTATAGGTGATCGCCAGCGCAGTCTCTTCCGGCACGGCGCGCAGCCCCTCGCTGACGCCGGTTTGGCGCCAGACCTTTCGCGAGGCTTTGCGAACCGGATCGTGCATGACTTACTCGGCAGCCTCCAGCGGCGCGATGCGACGCGAGTGGCGGGCCTGCTCCTCGTATTCCTTCTGCCACTCCGACGGACCGTTGGAGGGCGAGATCTGCACCGCCGTCACCTTGTATTCCGGACAGTTGGTTGCCCAGTCCGAGAATTCGGTGGTGATGACGTTGGCCTGCGTCGTCGGGTGATGGAAGGTCGTATAGACCACACCCGGCGCCACACGCTCGGTGATCAGCGCACGCAGCGTCGTCTCGCCGGCACGGCTCTGCAGCCGCACCCAGTCACCATCGCGAATGCCACGCTGTTCGGCATCGTGCGGATGCAGCTCCAGACGATCCTCTTCATGCCAGATTACGTTCTCGGTGCGCCGCGTCTGCGCGCCGACATTGTACTGGCTGAGAATACGGCCGGTGGTGAGCAGCAGCGGGAAACGCGGGCCGGTGCGCTCGTCCGTAGCGACATATTCGGTGCGCATGAACTTGCCCTTGCCGCGCACAAAGCCGTCCATATGCATGATCGGCGTGCCCAAAGGCTGCTTCTCGTTACACGGCCACTGCACGGACCCTTCCTTCTCCAGCTTCTCGTAGGAGACGCCGGCAAAGGTCGGCGTCAGCGCCGCGATCTCATCCATGATCTGCGACGGGTTGTCATACTTCATCTCGAAGCCCAGTGCCTTGGCAAATCCCAAGGTCACTTCCCAGTCCTCAAGGCCGTTCTTCGGCGACATCACCTTGCGGACGCGCTGGATGCGACGTTCGGCATTGGTGAAGGTGCCGTTCTTCTCCAGGAAGGTAGAACCCGGGAAGAACACATGGGCGTAGTTGGCGGTCTCGTTGAGGAAGAGGTCGTGAACGATGACACATTCCATCGAGGAGAGCGCCGCGACCACATGCGAGGTGTTCGGGTCGGACTGCAGGATGTCCTCGCCCTGCACGTAAAGGCCCATGAAGGTGCCTTCGGTGGCCGCATCGAACATGTTCGGAATGCGCAGGCCCGGCTCGGGATTGAGCTTGACGTTCCACATCGCCTCGAAGCTCTCGCGCACCGCGTCGCCCGCGATATGACGATAGCCCGGCAGTTCGTGCGGGAACGAGCCCATGTCGCAGGAGCCCTGCACATTGTTCTGGCCGCGCAGCGGGTTCACGCCGACACCGGAACGACCGATATTGCCGGTGGCCATTGCGAGATTGGCGATGGCGATGACCGTGGTCGAACCCTGGCTATGCTCGGTGACGCCGAGGCCATAATAGATCGCGCCATTGCCACCGGTGGAATAGAGCCGTGCGGCTGCGCGCAGTTCTTTCGGATCGACACCGGTCATGATGGCGGTGGCTTCCGGGCTGCGCGAGGGTTCGGCGACGAAGGACGCCCAATCCTCGAACTCGCTCCAGTCGCAGCGCTCGCGCACGAAGGTCTCGTTGACGAGTCCCTCGGTGACGATGACATGCGCGATCGCGGTGAGCACAGCCACATTGGTGCCGGGCAGCAGCGGCAGATGATGCTGTGCCTCGATATGGGCCGAACGCACGATGTCGGTGCGGCGCGGGTCCACAACAATGAGCTTGGCGCCCTGGCGCAGGCGCTTCTTCAAGCGCGAACCGAACACCGGATGACCATCGGTCGGATTGGCGCCGATGATCATGACGACATCGGTGTCTTCCACTGAGTCGAAATCCTGCGTGCCGGCCGAGGTGCCGAAAGTGGAGGACAGGCCATAGCCGGTGGGCGAGTGGCAGACACGGGCGCAGGTGTCGACATTGTTGTTGCCGAAGCCGGCGCGGATCAGCTTCTGCACCACATAGACTTCTTCATTGGTGCAGCGTGACGACGTGATGCCGCCGATGGAGTCGCGGCCGTATTTGGCCTGGATACCCTTGAACTTGCTGGCTGCGAAATTGAACGCCTCGTCCCACGACACTTCGCGCCACGGATCGGTGATCTTTTCGCGGATCATCGGATTGAGGATACGCTCCTTGTGGTTCGCATAGCCCCAGGCGAAGCGGCCTTTAACGCAGGAATGGCCACGATTGGCCTTGCCGTCCTTCCACGGCACCATGCGCACCAGCTCTTCGCCGCGCATTTCCGCCTTGAAGGTACAGCCGACGCCGCAATAGGCGCAGGTGGTGATCTTGGAATGTTCGGGCTGGCCGATCTCGATCACGGCCTTCTCGGTCAGTGTCGCGGTCGGGCAGGCCTGCACGCAGGCGCCGCAGGAGACGCATTCCGAGCCCAGGAAAGATTCGTTCATGCCCGGCGACACGCGGCTGTCGAAGCCACGGCCGGAAATCGTCAGCGCGAACGTGCCCTGCACTTCCTCACAGGCGCGAACGCAGCGCGAGCAGACGATGCACTTGGAGGAATCAAAGGTGAAGTACGGATTCGACTCGTCCTTCGCCATCCAGCGATCGTTTTCGCAGGCTTCCGGCGAATTGTGGGTGTGCTGCGGACCCGACTTGGCGAACACATGGTTCTCGCCGTCATAGCCGTAGCGCACGTCGCGCAGGCCGACGGCGCCGGCCATATCCTGCAATTCGCAATCGCCATTGGCGGCGCAGGTGAGACAGTCGAGCGGATGGTCGGAGATATAGAGCTCCATCACGCCCTTGCGCAGCGCCGCGAGCCGCGCATTCTGGGTGTGAACCACAAGGCCATCCATCGCAGGCGTCGTGCACGAGGCCGGCGTGCCGGCGCGGCCTTCGATTTCGACGAGACAGAGACGGCAGGAGCCGAAGGCATCCACCATGTCGGTGGCGCAGAGTTTCGGAATCTCCGTGCCCATCTCCATGGCAGCGCGCATGATCGAGGTGCCCTCGGGCACCGAGACGCTCTGACCGTCGATGGTCAGTGTCACCATCTTTTCGGACTTGGAAAGCGGGGTGCCGTAGTCGATTTCGTGGATGAGCGACATGATGTGCTCCTTTACTCTGCGGCCTGAAGACGCGTGGGCGCCGGGCCGAAATCCTCAGGGAAATGTTTCAGCGCACTCATCACCGGATACGGCGTGAAGCCGCCCAGCGCGCAAAGCGAACCGAACTTCATGGTGTTGCTGAGGTCCTGCAGCACCGCGATGTTCTCGGCCACGCGTTCGCCACGCCGGATCTTGTCGATGGTCTCGACGCCGCGGGTGGAGCCGATACGACACGGCGTACACTTGCCGCAGGATTCGATGGCGCAGAATTCCATCGCGAAACGCGCTTGCTTCGACATGTCGACCGTATCGTCGAACACGACGATGCCGCCATGGCCGATCAAGCCGTCGCGCTTGGCAAAGGCCTCGTAGTCGAACGGCGTATCGAACAATTCGCGTGGGAAGTACGCCCCGAGCGGACCGCCGACCTGCACTGCGCGCACCGGCCGGCCCGTCAGCGTGCCGCCGCCGATATCGTCGACCAACTCACCCAGCGTGATGCCGAAGGCGACTTCGAACAGGCCACCATGCTTGACGTTGCCAGCGAGCTGGATCGGCATGGTGCCACGGGAACGACCCATACCGAAATCGGCATAAGCCTTGGCTCCGCCGTCAAGAATGAACGGGACCGCGGCGAACGACAGCACGTTGTTGATGACTGTGGGCTTCCCGAACAGGCCCTTATGCGCCGGCAGTGGCGGTTTTGCCCTGACGATGCCGCGACGGCCCTCAAGGCTCTCCAGCAGCGCAGTCTCCTCGCCGCAGACATAGGCGCCGGCGCCAACGCGGACTTCCATATCAAAACTATGCGCGGAGCCCTGGATGTTGTTGCCGAGCCAGCCCGCGCGCTTCGCGGCCTTTATGCCCTCTTCCATCGCAATGACAGCGTGAGGATATTCCGAGCGAATATAGATGTAGCCCTTGGTCGCGCCTACGGCGACACCGGCGATGGTCATGCCCTCGATCACGACGAAGGGATCGCCTTCCATGATCATGCGGTCGGCAAAGGTGCCGCTATCGCCCTCGTCTGCGTTGCAGACGATGAATTTGCGGTCGGCCTGGGTTTCGGCCACGGTCTTCGCCTTGATGCCGGTGGGGAAACCGGCGCCGCCACGGCCACGCAAACCAGAGGCGGTGACGTCGGCGATGATGGCGGCGCCGTCCAGGGTCAGCGCGCGCGCCAGGCCCTTATAGCCGCCATGCGCGATGTAATCCTCGATCGACCGGGGATCGACGACACCGCAACGCACAAAGGTCAGACGCGTCTGCTTCTTGAGCCACGGAATCTCCTCCGCGACACCAAGACGCAGCGCGTGTGGGCCGTTTGCGACCATGGCGTCGAGCACCGACGCAACATCTTTCTCTTCGACCGGCCCGAAAGCGACGCGGCCTTCCGGCGTCGCGACTTCGATCATCGGCTCCAGCCACAACAATCCGCGCGAACCGGGGCGAATGATCTCGATTGCGAGCTTGCGGTTTTCAGCCTGCGCTTCGAAGGCACTAACGAGTTCATCGGCGCCAACCGAAACGGCTGCAGCGTCGCGCGGGATGTAAATCTTGAGAGTCATCGCTGTGCCTCCGCGACCAGCGCATCAATGCGCTTCTCATCGAGGCGGCCAACCAGACGGCCATCAAGCATCGCCGATGGCGCCGTGGCGCAAAGCCCGAGGCAATAGATCGGCTCTAGTGTAACACGCTGATCCGCCGTCGTGTTTCCAAACTTTACACCCAATTTCGCTTCCGCGCGTGCCGCCAGTGCATCGCCGCCGGCCGCCTGGCAAGCCTCGGCGCGGCAGATCTTCAGCACATGTTTGCCGGCCGGTTCATGCCGGAAGTCATGGTAGAAAGTGAATACCCCATGGACCTCGGCACGCGACAGGTTGCGCGCCAGCGCGATCATCGGGATTGCCGGCTCCGGCACATAACCGAAGGCTTCCTGCATCGCATGCAGGATCACGATCACGCCGCCTTCCACATGGGACAGGCTCTCGATGATCTCGGTGCCTCGGTCGGCACTCCAGGGCTCATAAGCGTTGGGCTCGTAGGCTGCGTTCATCCCGGTACTCGATTGATCTTATGACTGGAAAACCAATCAGAATTGGAATCGATCCAAAGATCAATAAAGCTGTCTCATGCTGCGATACGGAAACGGTATCGACACCCGGCGAAACCAATGAGTTTGAAATGGTTAGCTTGGTTGCAATGCAACAATTGCGGCGCCCAAAACGAAGATCTTACGCCTCCAGCGACGGCGCGACTTCCCGGGCAATTTGCACCAGGGTCGCCACCAGCGGGGTCATGGGATCGCGCTGTGGGACCACGAGGCCGACGCCGTAATTTACCACGGGATCGACGATCGGGATCATGCGCACCGAGTCATTGGCGGTCAGACCCAGCGTCTCCGCCAGTTTGGCCGGCATCACGCTGGCCCAACGGCCGGTCTTCACGTGGGTATAGAGCACGATAATCGAATTCGACGTCAGCATCGGCATCGCCTCGGCGCCCACCGACTTCAGGGCACGATCGATAATGCGACGGTTCTGCATGTCGGGGGTCAGCAGGCACAGCGGCACCTGGCCGACTTCGGACCAGGTGACACTCTTGCGATCGCCGAACATACCGTCCGGCGAGGTCAGCAAGCGGTAGCTTTCCTTGTAAAGCGGGATCGAACGCACTTTGCCGAGCGGTTCGTTCTCGATGTAAGTCAGGCCCGCATCGACTTCGAGATTTTCGAGCAAACCGAGCACCGCCGCGGAGGTGCAGGACACGATGCGAAAGCGCACATCGGGATGCCGCGCGCGAAACGGCGTTGTCAGCGAGGCGACCATGCCAAGTACGGTGGGGATAGCCGCGATGCGAATCTCGCCGGACAGACTGTCCTTGAGGCCGTTGATCTCCTGCTTCATTGCGCGGGCATCGCCAACGATGCGGCGCGCCCAATCGAGCGCACGCTCACCTTCCGGCGTAAACCCCTGGAAGCGCGAGCCACGCTGCACCAGCATCACGCCGAGCATGTCTTCGAGCTGCTTGAGGCTGGTAGACATGGTGGGCTGGGTGACGCCGCATGCTTCGGCAGCGCGGCCAAAATGCCGTTCCTTCGCCAGCGACAACAGCAGTTCAAGTTTATCGATCAAGGGACGCCCCGCTCCGACCACATCATTTTTGCCGAGGTGCGGCGCGACGATCGCGTGTGTGGCCTTCGGTGTCCGCCCTCGGGGCAAAGCATATTGTGCAAATCCGCCTTGCCGCAACCATCGCAGCAATGCAGCCAGGGATCAGCCCCGGGCAAGCTTCCCGCTTCAAGATATATCTGGTTGGGATCTTTGCGGCGGTCTGCTTCGTCGCGGGGTCCAAGGCCCCGGCGACGACAGCAAACGGCAAGTACGATCAGCCAGAGGCTGATCCGAGATCAACCGAGGCGGCTGATCTGTTCTTCGGTCACGACGCGCTCAATGTTCTCGGACTTGCTCTTGATCCGGTAACGCGGGCGACCATCGGCTTCGATCGGAAGGCGAGACGTGATGGTGTAGATGCTGCGTTCCTTGATGGTGGAACGGCCCTGCGGCCCCTGCAGCTGGTGGTGAACGTCCTCATTAATTGCGTAGTTATGCGCCATTATTCATACTCTCCACGATGAGCGGCTTTTAGCCACAACTTGCTCAAAAAGCAAGAAATCTCTAGCAATTTCGGTCAGATAGCTCGTCAGTCCTGATATGCAACGATGGGCAACAGGTCATAATTTGGACGCCGCTGCGACAGATTCCATCTCATGCTGCCGATCCGGTCAGCAGCAATTCTGTCGTTTTCAGAGGGGGTTGGACTGATTCAAGGGCGTGCCGCCATGACACAGTTCCCGCGCGCTTTCCGCGTTAGCAATAATCGTGGAATACCAGCCGGGCCACCCGAAATTGGCTCCAAAAAGCCGAAAAACCACCGGCAGGGCATTGCCGGTGGTTTCGGAGATTTACAGCAGAGTGCGCGAGTCTCCTCGAAGACTTAGGGCCGTCAAAAATTTGCCGGCTGCGCACTAAAATATTACATGAGCCAGAATGTTGAGCGCAATACCTGATTTGCTCAATCAAATATATTATTGGCCGCTATCGTTAGCAGGAAACGTTATGTGGGCTGGCGCCAGCCCTGCCCGGGCCCGTTCGACCATCTTGCGAAATGCCGTTTCGATATCACGCCCCAGACGCCGTGTGTCGAAGGTCGGCATTTTCAGGCGATTGGCCGATAACTTTTCCCGGATGGACAACAACCGCTCGGGATTTTGCGCCAGTTCGATCGCCATGCGCTCATAGTCATCTCGCTTCGTCGCAATCAACTCCGGCACATCCAGATTCTTGAGAAGACTCGCGGCGACGCGGCCTGCAAAAGTTTCTCCACAACACGTCAGCAAAGGCAATCCAGCCCATAATGCGTCGCTCGCTGTCGTATGCGCGTTGTATGGCAACGTATCGAGAAACAGATCCGCACAACGATGTCGCGCCAGATGCTCGGCCGGCGACATGCGGCCGGCGAAGACCAGGCGCGCGGGGTCGACGCCCCGTGCTCGCGCTTCGCGGCGCAGATTCGCCACAGCCGCAGCGCTGTCCTCCAGTAGCCAGAGAACACTTCCGTCAACGGCCGAGAGGATCCGCATCCAGCTATCGAAGACGTCGGGCGTGATCTTGTAGGCATTGTTGAAGCAACAGAACACGAAGCCTTGCGCGGGCAAGCCGACCTCGGCGCGCGTGAATGCACGCGTCGAGATCTCACGGCGATCGTCGTTGGCCTGATAGCTATTCGGCAGCCAGGCGACTTTCTCGTTATAGAATTGCCGGTGCTCGGGCGGCAGGACATGCGCATCGGCGAGGATGTAATCCATAAAACCTGCGCCGAGCGTACCGGGAAAGCCGAGATAATTGACCTGCACCGGCGCGGCCCTACGCGCGAATACGCCGGTACGCTGTTCGCCGAAATAGCCGTTGAGATTGACGAGGATGTCGATGCGCTGCGCGCGAATGGCGTTCACCGCCTGTGGATCGCTCAGTGTGGAGATATCGATGATCCCATCCACGGCGCCAGCGATGCGTCGCCTGATGTCGCTGCCGTCGTCATACCCGTTATCGATGGCAAAAATCTCGAACGCGCCTTTGTCGTGCTGCTCCAGCACACCGACCAGCAGCAGCGAGGTCGCCTGCTGACGAAATTCGCCGGAGAGATAGCCGATACGAACTTTTGCATTCGGCCCGGTTGGGTAAGCCCGCAGCGGTGGAGCTTGCACGGGAAAACGCGAGGCGTTGGTCAGTTCGGCGCAGCGCTGCAGACTACGTTCCGAGGTGGCGACGCCTTGCCAGCCGAACGGCTCGGCGGCCAGTTTGCCGGCGATGAGATCGGCCTCGATCTCGGCAATGAGCGCATTCGCGTCATGCCAGTCGCAGACCAGCATCTTCTGATGCAGCAGGTTGCCCTTCAGCAGCGGCATGTCCGGATTGAGCTGGCGCGCGCGGCCATAGGCCTCCACCGCTTGAGCCGGCATTCGCATCTGACCAAAGATGTAGCCGCGGCCAAACCACGCTTCCGCCAGATCGGGCTGCAAGGCGAGCGCCGACTCGCAAGCCGCGAGGGCCTCGTCATAGCGCTTCAACTCCGCCAGTGACTTGCTCTTGTTGAAAAAAGCCGCGGCGTAACGCGGATTGAGCGCCAGCGCGCGATCGAAATCAGCCAGCGCGGCGGGGTAGTCGCGCAGATCGTTCAGAACCGTGCCACGGTTATTCAGCGTTTCGGCATTGCCGGAATTGAGCGCCAGCGCTTCGGTGAAGCGCTGAAGCGCCTCATCCGGCCTGTTCAACGCCTTCAGCACCAGACCGTAATTGTAGAATGTCGCATCCGATGTCGCATTGATGCGCAGAGCGGCTTTCAGATGCGGCTCGGCTTCCGCATGGCGCTTCAGCGCGACCAGCACGATGGCAAGAATATTCAGCGCCGGGAAATGCTTCGGATCCTTGCGCAAGAACTTGCTGAACCCGCGCTCGGCCTCCTGAAGGCGGCCCTGCTGGAAGGCGGCGAATGCGCTTTGAAATAGTTCAGCTGGAGACGCCATGATCCTGCGGACTTAGGGCTTTGCGGCTTGCACGGTCGGGGGCCACGCCGCCCGGTATAGACGCCCGCCTCCGCTGCGTCGAGAACGTCCGCTTAAGCCGATGAAGTCCGGCCCGGCTCCATAAAACCAAAAACCCCCGGCAGTTTCCTGCCGGGGGTCTTTGTTTCAAAGACTGGTCGTCGTGAGACGATCAGAATTAGAAGGAGCGCAGGATCTGCACCGAACCGTTGTAGAGGTTCTGATCGGCGGTGTTGAAGACCGTACCGGCCGGCTTGCCCGACATGCCACCAGCATTGGTGGTGTAGGTGCCGTTCAGGTTCTGATCGAGGCGGCTATAGGTGAACTGAGCCGACAGGGTCAGGTTCTGAACCGGGGTCCAGGCGGTGCGGGTACCGATCTGGGCGAGACCCAGGTCGAAGTTACCCGTACCGGCGAACACACCCGCACGAGCGGCAGCAGCCGACGACGAGTTGAAGCCCGGGCCACCGGTGCTGACACCAGTGAAGGCGGCCATCATCAGGTCGTTGCCGGAGCCATACGAGATATGGCTGTAGTTACCGAACAGTGAGGTGCGCCAGGCCGGGTTCCAGTAGTGCTCGTAGAAAGCGCTGACTTCCCAAGCGGAGCTCTGGATGATCTGGCCGTTGGTGGAGTAAACGCCATCGAGGACATAGCCGAAGCCGAGGCTGTTGCCATCAACCTTCGCATAGCGACCGCCACCCGAGGTATCGGTGGTGCCACCGAAGACGTACTTGGCTGCGCCCTTGCCGTACGATGCTTCGATCTTCAAGCTGTCACCTGCGCCGGTGGGCAGGTTCTTGAACTCGACCGCGCCGCTTACAGCGAAACCGTACTTGTCGTCAGCATGGCCGGTAGCTTCGTTCGCGCCGTAGAAGCCCGGGGTCGCGGCATGCATCGCAGCAGCGAAGTGCAGGGTGCCCCAAGCCTGATCGAGGCGGATGTTGCCAACGATGTCAGGAATGTGGTTGCCGCCGTAGGCATTGCCGAGGAAGGTGTTCGACGAAGAGCCGTAGAACGCACCCGTGAACGAAGGTGCACCGGGGCCAACGATGAACCCGTTGGTGTTCCAGAGACCGGCGTTGCGGTAGGCCGAAGCGTTTTCGATCGAGATCGTGCCCGACACGCCGTTACCGAACGAAGCGGTGTAGGCGAGCTGCGGGATACCGGTCGCGTTGTTCGAACCAGCGTTGAAGCCCGACGAAATGTATGGCTTGGCGAGCGCCCACTGGGGATCGAACTGCGAGACGGCCTTACCGAAGGTGAAGCCGGCGAACTGGATGAACGCGTAGTCGACTTCGGTGTAACCGCCAGCGATCGATTCACGATCCTGGAGGAAGTCGAACTGGATGTTCGCGTAGGTACGAACCACGCCGTATTCGGTCGCGGTGCGGGTGTCCGTCGTCAAGTTGACGCGTTCACGGGTCGAGAAATAGTTCTTGGTCCAGAGATTGTTGCCGCCAGCACCACCCTGCCAGAACGGAACGTCATAGGTGCTGCCGTTGAACGCAACGTCCAAACGGATCGCGCCGCCGATCTTGATGCAAGTATCGGTGCCCGGGATGTAGTAGAAGCCTGCGCCGTAGAGCGAGCAGATCTTCACGTATTCAACTGCCTTGGCCTTCACCGGAAGATCGGCTGCCTGAGCTCCGCCGATGGCGATCAGACCCGCCGCCGAGCCGAGGATAAGGCTCTTAATCATCGTCATGTTAAACCTCCAAGTTGTCCAAAAGGGAAGGTTCCGGATCTGCCAGGCGCGAGCGCCCGAAGATTTAGTCCCCCAAGTCCCCAAACTAACCGCCGGCGTACTTCGCGCTTTCGGAAACACCCGCATAACGCGAGGCACTCAAGCGAACTACTTCAACGGGACGATTGAGGGTTTCCCCATCGCCGGAACCAACAATGCCTGCGCAATTCTTAGAAGCAAAATACTTTATGAACTCAGGTAACTTTATCGCGATGCAGTGTGGTTTCCCAGCAACACACGAAATCGTGGTTTGCACGTCACAATTCACTGATACAATTATAGAAATCTGAAATCTGTGAGACGGTGGGAATGGCCGGCGGGGCGACAGCGACTATGCGTGGGGGATCTGCGGGCTGGAACGAAAATGAGCTTTCGATTTGGGTGACCGGCCAGAATCAGGAAGTCATCCGACAGTTCATCTGGGACATCGCTTCGATCAACGTTCACCTTGAAGGAATCCGCCAGTTCTGGGCCAAGGAGCTCGGCATTAGCGGACCGCAATGGATGATCCTGATGGCCGTCAGCGACCTTGATCGCGGCAACGGCGTGCCGGTCAAAGACGTCTCGGCCATGCTCCACGTCGACCCCTCCTTCGTCACGACCCAATCCAAGATGCTCGAGAAGAACGGGTTCATGCGGCGCGTCGCGTCCCGCGAGGATGCCCGCGTCGTGCTGATGTCGCTATCCGACAAGGCTAGCAAAAAGATCTCCGCCCTGTCGGCCCGCAGGGAGTCGCTTGGGGATTTCATTCTTAGCGATTTCGACGAGCAGGCCTTGAAGGAGATCGGACAGCATATGTCCCGGCTCAAGAGTCGCCTCGAAAAGGCGACACTGATGCTGGAAGTCGAGAGCTGAACACCGCCGGATGAGCGGCGGGTCAATCGACCGAGCCGCCCCCCTACTTCATCCTTGAGTTCAAACGATCGACAATCCAGTCGAAAATGAACTCGTTACCCACTGTCGGAATATCGATCTGGGCGGGCGGGGCCACCGTTTCTGACGCACGGAAGATCTTCAGTTCGATGTCGAGGCCGTTTTGTTTCAGGACGCGGCAACATTCCGTGACGTGATCGACATCGAGCCAGTCGCGTTCGCCCATCGCGACCAGGACCGGGCATTTGATGTTGGCGGCAACGCTGCTGCTGTTGAAGCCCTCGATTTCACTCGGACAACCCAGACCAGCCCGGCCTGAAATGCGGCTGGCAATAAATGCGCGCTCGTGAAGCTCCCAGATCCCGGCATCGCAAACAGCTGCTGCAAAGCGATCGTCGAGATTGGCGCCGCGCGTCGCAAAGGCAGCTCCCAGGCCGTCTCCGAAGATCGCAATTCGCTCCTGATCGATATCGTTGCGGTCGGCCAGGAAATCGACCCAGCCGCTGATCGCCGTTTCGACCTCATACCGACAAGGCGACCCTATCATCTCCTGGCTATAGGATTGACCGGGTAAATCGACGAGCAACAGCGAGAGACCGCGTTCCAGCGCGTAGCTGGGCACCCTGTGCAGATGTTCTTCCTTGTAGTGGCCCTGTCCGACGACGCAGAGAACGACCGGCATCGGCCGCGTCGCGCGCGGCGCAGGAACGAAGTATCCCTGCAACACGCCGTCGCGCCACGGGATCTCGACGATCTCGCCGGCAGGCGTTGCATGCTGCACGTAAAGTCGGGCGCAATCCTGCATCGAGGCAATGGCAGCGCCCTGCCGCGGATCGCTGCAAGCGAGCATGACCTGAGCCGTGCGATAGTAGTTGGCCGCGCGCAGCCAGTTGCTTAGCGCCGTTGGGATGCGGCCACTCTCCAGCGCCTCCGCGGCGCGCTCACGGTTGATATCAGCCGCGCTGTGCCATTCGCGATACCAGCTCTCGTCATCGCGCGGATTGATGCGCTCCGCCGCCAGGAAACATTCCGAAACAGTACTTCCGCCCTCCTGGGCCGCGCGCAGCACGCGCAGGAACTGCAGCGAAAAGTCTTCATGGCCAGGCCATTGCTGCCAGCCACGCGCCTGCGACGACGGGATGGCCCTGCCGAAATCGATAATGGTCACATCCCTAGCCCTTGACGGAGATCGCTTGAAAGATCGACGAGAAGCATGGGTCTTACGCCCATTTTTGTAACGGCCAGACACACTCAGGAGACTGACTTTTCAGCAGTATTATCCGCGCTTTACGAGGGGGCAAGCATGATTATTATACCGCAGTTGCACCAATTGAATGCTGCAGCGCCAACGAATTCTGCATCCAGGCCCGATGCCGCGTAACTCTCGCGAAGGCGTGTTACTTCGGGACAATGGCCTGTGCGTCGACCCAAATCTGCGCATCGCTTTCGCGCACCGGATAGCGTCGCAGACCCCTGCTCGGCCAGCCCGGCGACATGCTGCCATCTGCCAGATCGAACCAGACCAGATGACGCGGACAGTGCAGCCGGCGATCGACGACGCGGCCAAGGCTGAGATCCGCCTGCTCATGCGGACAGGCGCGCTCGCAGGCGTAAATTGTCTCACCATCCCGCACGATGAGAACACCGAGGCCAGCCACATTGACGCAGACGATCGTCTGTTCGGTCAGGCGCTCGCGCGAACAGACCGCGACCCATCGAGCGGGATCGTCGTCACCCGCCAAGATAGGCCCGTCGCACATGCTCGTTCTCGATCAGCTCCGCTCCTGCGCCCGACAGTACGACACGACCGGACTCCAGCAGATAGGCATGATCGCACATCTCGAGCGCGGCAAAGGCATTCTGCTCAACGAGCAAGACAGTCGTGCCGGCGTCACGGATCGCACGAATGATCGCAAAGGTACGCTCGACGATGTTGGGCGCGAGACCAAGCGACGGCTCATCGAACATCACCAGGCGTGGCCGCGACATCAGCGCGCGACCGATCGCCAGCATCTGCTGCTCGCCGCCGGACAGCGTGCCCGCCGCCTGCTTGCGGCGTTCGGCGAGGCGCGGGAATTCGCCATAGATGCGGTCGCGATCCACTGCGACTTCGGACGTGTCGGAGCGCAGATAGGCGCCCATGTCGAGATTTTCGGCGACCGTCATGTGCGGAAATACGCGACGCCCCTCCGGACAATGCGCGATGCCTTTGGCGAGCACACGCTGCGCGCCGATGCCGGTGATGTCTTCGCCGTTAAAATGCAGACTGCCGGAGCGTGACGGGACGAGGCCCGAGATCGCGCGCAGCGTCGTGCTCTTGCCAGCGCCGTTGGCGCCAATCAGCGCCACAAGTTGCCCGGCCTTGACCGAAAGCGAGATGCCCTTGAGGGCCGAGATCTGGCCGTAGGCGCAGACCATGTCACGGATCTCAAGCATGAACCGCGACCTCCTTGACCACATCCTTCGCACTCTGACCGAGATAGGCCTCGATCACCGCGGGATTCTTGCGGATTTCATCGGGCGGCCCTTCGGCGATGATACGCCCGTAATTCAGCACCACGATGCGGTCGGACACGCTCATCACCATCGGCATGTCGTGCTCGACCAGAAGGATCGTGACGCCGCTATCGCGGATCTTGCGTATCAGTTGCACGAAAGTGTGCGTCTCCGATGCATTCATGCCAGATACAGGCTCATCCATCAGCAGCATCTTCGGCTGCGCCGCGAGCGCCAGCGCGACACCGACGAGGCGCTGCTCGCCATAGGACAGCGAGCCGGCGAGATCGTTTGCGCGGGCTTCGAGGCCGATCCAGCGCACCAGTTCGGCGGCACGCGCGCGCTGCGCCTTCTCGGAGGCGCGGGCCCGCGGCAGTCCGAGAATGGCTTCGGCAAGGCCAAGCTTGCCCTGTCGGTGGAGACCGATCAGGACGTTGTCGTAAACCGTGTCGTTTGGAAACACGCTGGTGCGCTGAAAGGTGCGAATCAGGCCGAGATCCGCGATTTCATGCGGCTTCTTGCCCTTAAGGTCCGTACCACAATATTTCACCGCGCCCTTGGTGGGCGTGAGGAAGCCGGTCATGACGTTGAACGCCGTGGTCTTGCCGGCGCCGTTCGGCCCGATCAGGCTGACGATCTCGCCTTTGTTGACATGGAAATTCATGTCCGAGATCGCGACGAGGCCGCCGAAATGGACCGCGACATGTTCGATGCTGAGTATTGTCTCGGCCATCACGCGTGCTCCTCGGCAGTGCGTTCGGAGACGGCGATGGAGGCCCGTCTGGTTCCGCCGGCACGGGCCAAACCGAGTTTCGCGGCAAGCGACGGCACAATGCCGCGTGGCATCACGAACAGGATGACGATGAGCACCACGCCATAGGTAATCCACTGCGCTTCCGGCGGCATGATCGGCCGCAGGAACACCGGCAGCAGGCCGAAGATGACGCCGCCGATCACGGGCCCCGCCAGTGAGCCCTTGCCGCCCGACACCACCATGATCACCATCGTCACCGTCGAGATGAAGGCAAAGACGTCGGGATCGATAATGCGGATGTAATGCGCATAGAGACTGCCAGCCGCGCCGGCGATACCGGCAGAGAGCACGGCCGCCAATGTCAGCGTCTTGGTGACGTCGATACCGACGGCGACAGCCAAGGTCTCGTTCTCCATCAGCCCGCGCATGGCGCGGCCGTAATGCGAATGAACGAGGCGCGAGATCAGGACATACGAGATCGCGGCGACAGCGAGCACGAGATAGTAATTGTGAAACTTGGTCTTCAGCGCGAGATAACCAAGCCCAGGCAGGCCTATGGTGATCGACGGAATATTGGTCAGCGCCAGTGGGCCCTGCGTCAGCTCGACCCAGTTCAGCGCGACCAGTCGCACCACTTCAGCGAATGAGATCGTGACGATCACGAAATAGGCGCCGCGCACGCTGAAGGACAGGCGTCCGACCAGATAGCCGCAGAAGCCCGAGATGACGATTGCCAGCACGAAGCCGACAATCGGCGGCCACGGCACGTGAACGATATGGAAATCACCGTAGATCGGCACATCGAAGCCCAGCGATGTCAGCGCGCTGACATAGGCACCGATACCGAAGAAAGCGATATGACCAAGGCTGAGTTGCCCGGTGAAGCCGAGCAGCAGATTGAGACTCATGGCGCCGATGATGAAGATGCCGGTGGTGATCAGCGCATTGAGCAGATACGGGTCCGTCAACCACATGGGCACGGAGACGAAGAAGGCGAGACAAAGGAGCGTGACGATCTGTTTCATCCGACGCGCTCCGCGCGTGCGAACAGCCCGGTGGGTTTGAAGATCAGCACCATGATGATGATCAGGAAGCCCATGGCATCGCGATAGCCCGACGAGACGTAGCCGGCGCCGAGCTCTTCCGCCAACGCGAGAATGAAGCCCCCAATAACTGCCCCGGTGATGTTGCCGAGACCGCCGAGAATGACGATGGCAAAGGCCTTCACCGCAGCAAGATCACCCATCTGCGGGAACACGACATAGACCGGGCCAAGCAAGGCACCGGCGGCTGCGGCAAGGCTCGAACCGATGGCGAAGGTGGATGTGTAGATCAGGCTGACATTGACGCCCATCAGTGCGGCCGTGTCGGAATCCTGGAAGGTCGCACGCATCGCCTTGCCGAGTTTCGTGAGATTGATCAGTGAGTAAGCCAGCACGATCAGCAGCGCCGCTGCGAACAGAACGAACAGGCGCAGCCACGACACCGACACGGGTCCGATCACCAGCGGCGCATCGGGAAACGGATTGTCGATGGATTTGGCGACACCGCCCCAGATCCACAGCGCGCCAGACTGCATGGCGATCCAGGCGCCGATCATCACCAGCATGGTGGTGTCGATATCCGCGCCGCGCAGCGGCCGCAGCAGCGTGATCTCGATCACGGCGCCCAGCAGCCAGCCGGCGACAATCGCTACCGGCAGCGCGAGAAAGAAATTCAGGCCGAGCTGATGCACGACGATGAACATCATATAGGCGCCGAACGTGTACAGAATGCCGTGGGTGAAATTCACCACGTTCATGATGCCGAAGATCAGAGTCAGCCCGATGCCGAGCAGCGCATAGGTGCCGCCGAGCACGAGCATGTTGACGACATGTTGCAGGAGCTGGTCCACGAAATTTCCTCGATCTCAGTGAGTTGCTAACCTCGCCCCGCTTGCGAGGAGAGGTCGCTCGGCGAAGCCGGGCGAGTGAGGGGGCTATCCACTTGCTCCGAGCTTGTGGATAGCCCCCTCACCCCAGCCCTCTCCCCGCAAGCGGGGAGAGGGAGAAGTGCCTCACAGATCCTTCATCACGATCTTGCCGCCGGCGATCTCGACCAGATAGACGTTCGGGAAGCTCTGGCCGCTCTCCGAGCCGGCCGGGCCCGACTTCTTGAACACGATGTCGCCATTCAGGCCCTTGACGTCGATCTTCCAGAGCGCGTCCTTGATCGCTGCGGGTTCGGCCTTGCCGGCCTTCTCGATGGCGGCCGCAATGGTGCGGATGCCGTCATAGCCACGGAAGCTCTCGGTGCAGCCGGCGAAGTCGAAGCCGCGCTTCTTCCACTCACCAATGAAGTAGGTCGTGGCTTCCGGGTTCGGCGTCTTTTCTGGCATCCACGGCAGGAACGTCGTCAGATGCATGGTGTCGTTCGCGGCGGCGCCGGCCTGCGCGATGATCTGATCCGGATTCTGCGAACCGCCGGTGGTGATGATCCGCTTCTTCAGACCGAGTGCCGCGGCCTGCTTGAAGATCAGCGTCAGCTGATCGACTGCAGCTGTGATGATCACGGTCTCGGAGTCCGTCGCCTTGATCTTGGCGAGCTGCGCGCTCATGTCCTGCGCCGACTGGTCCATGGTCTCGACCAGACCGATGGTGATGCCCTTCTCCTTCATCATCTTGCTGAAGTCCTCGGCGGTGCCGCGGCCCCAGTCGTTGTTGATCACGAGGAAATCGACCTTCTTCAGCGCCAGTTTGTCGACGATATTCTTGAAGGCTGCCGCTTCGACGAAGGACGGCGGCGAGATGCGGAACACGTAAGGATTACCCGACGTGGTGATCTTGCTGGCCGAGGAGGTCTCGACCACCATCGCGGTTTCGTATTCGACCAGCTTCGGCATCACCGCGAGGGTGAGGCTGGACCCCCAGGCGCCCAGCATGACCGGCGTCTTGTCGCGGGTGATCAGCTTCTCGGCGACGGCAGCAGCCTCGGTCGGGTTGCTCTTGTTGTCTTCGATTACGAGCTCGATCTTCTTGCCGAGCAGGCCGCCCTTGGCATTGATCTCGTCGGCGGCGATCTTGGCACCATTAACGACATAGGTGCCCGACGCGGCAAAGGCGCCGGTCAAGGGCTCGTTGACGCCGATCTTGATGGTTTGCGCAGTGGCGGCGCTGCCCAGGAAAGCAATTGCCAGAGCGGCAGCCGAAGCTGCCTTGATGGTCCGTATCATATGGTCCTCCAGTGTGACGCTGATGAAACTTGCGCAGTCCAAACCTCGCCGCTCGCATGTCCAAGCGAACGTCGATCTCTCACGCTGATCCTCCTCCGCGCCCGGTGAAACGGCGAACGACATCCATCGCGCGCTCACGCAGGAGACCGAAGATCAACGAAACACCATTCAGGTCAGCGGCCGCTGACGGCACCGACGTCGCATCGCCCGACAGGCGACGATCGAGATTGCCGGCGAATTCCGCCACCAGCCGCGCCGCGAGATCGCGCACCAGCCCGCTGCGACCGACCTGTGCCAGCACGCCTGTGAGGCTGTAGCCGATGGTCAACTCGACTTGCGTCGCTGCACCGTCATCGAGGGGGACCAGTCGGTAGCGGATTTCGCCCTGTGTCGTGGAGCGGCTGCGCTGATCGTTACCGACGCCGAGAATGCGGCCGGAAAGATTGGCTTCGTCGCGCTCGACGCGTGCAGCGCCATTGAAGTTCGCGGAGATGGGACCGATCTTGACACGGATCGCGCCTTCGACGCGCTCCGGCCTGGGCGTGCCGACCAATGTGGCGCCCGGCAGGCACGATGCGACGGCAGCGATGTCGCCGAACAATGCGAAGACTTTCGCCGGTGGATGCGCGACGGTGAACTGCTGATCGAGCGTGGTCGATGGTGTAAAATCGGGAATATCGAGTGGAGCGACAACTTCCGACGGAGCATGTGCGGCAGACTTCATCACCGCAAGCTTTTGCGAACTGACGCAGGCCTTGTGACCCGACCCGGCAGGCCCAAGCACCTTGCGGCCGCCATCCGGCTCCGGCGCGATATCGCGTGCACGGCGTTCGGTAATCACCGACTGCACGGCCCGCACAATGCCGACATAGCCGGTGCAACGACAGAGATTACCTGACATGCCGATGCGGATCTGCTTCTCGTCGGCATCCGGCAGGCGCTTCACCAGATCGCGGGCCGAGACCAGCATGCCCGGCGTGCAGTAGCCGCACTGCAAGGCATGTTCGCGCGTAAAGGCGGCGCGTAACTCGCCAGCAATCTCGTCGTCATCGAGGCCCTCGATGGTGGTGACATCAGCGCCATCGCAGGCCACTGCATAGGTAATGCAGGAGCGCGTCGGCACGCCGTCGACCAGGATCGTGCAGGCGCCGCAGACGCCATGTTCGCAGCCAAGATGCGTGCCGGTGAGATCCAGCGTATCGCGCATCATGTCGGCAAGGCTGGTGCGGGGCTCGACCGCCTTCTGGACCAACCGCTTGTTGACGGTGAGCTCTACCGAATTCATGCCGCAGTCTCCGCAACGGCGCGGCGCAGCACCGTGACATGGATGTGCCGGTCGGCAGCGTCGCTCATGCCGGCTTTCGACAGCAGACTATCGGCGACCCGCGCATCGAATTTTGTCCTGAAATCACTGGTGATACGGCCACCGAACAACTCCTCGGCATTCTCGACGATGATGGGCGCGGCCTCGACTGCGCCGATCACCACGCGTGCCTTGCCGGCCTCGGGGTCGATCAGCACCGCGCCGATGGCATGGGCGAACTCACCGGTCTTGCGGCAGCTCTTCACATAGCCCCAGCGCGCCGACGCAGACATCACTGGCACGCGAACAGCTTCCAGTATTTCGCCGGGCTGCAGCACGCTTTCCAGCGCACCCAGCATGAAATCCTTCATCGCGACACGGCGCGCGCCCTTGGCGCTGCGCAGCGACAGCGTCGCGCCGAGCGCCGCAAAGGTAGACACCCAGTCTGCGGACGGATCGGCATGGCTGAGCGAACCACCGACGGTGCCGCGATTGCGCACCGCACGATAGGCGATGGCGGATGCGACACGCTGCATCGCGCCGCGGGTGACGTCGGGAATGCGGCCATCCTCGATATCCGCATGGGTCACGCAAGCGCCGATCACCAGTTCGTCGCCGGAGACTTCCACATGCTTCAGCTCGGCGAGACCCGTTATGTCGACGATCGTATCGGGCGCGACCAGACGCAGATTCAGCATCGGCCCGAGCGACTGGCCGCCGGCGATGATCTTCACCACGCCTTCGGTTCCGGCCATCACGGCAAGAGCCGAGGCGATGTCGCGCGGACGCTCATAGGCGAAGGGTGCCGGCTTCATGCGGCCGTCCTCTTCGCATCGCGTGCGGCCAGAATGCCTTCGAGCACGCGGCGCGGCGTGATCGGCGACTGCAACATCTCGACGCCGAGGCCGCGCAGCGCATCGTTCACCGCATTGCCGATCGCAGCAGGCGGCGCAATCGCCCCGCCCTCGCCGATGCCCTTGACGCCGAACTTGGTGTAAGGCGACGGTGTTTCCATGTGATCAAGCCACGGCGCCGGCACTTCCGTCGGGCCCGGCAGCAGATAATCGGCGAGCGTAGTGTTGAGCGGCTGACCCGCGCGATCGAACGGCATTTCTTCATAGAGCGCGGTGCCGATGCCTTGCGCGAGACCACCATAGATCTGGCCGTCGACAATCATCGGATTGACCAACACGCCGCCGTCTTCGACGATCACGTAATCGAGAATTTCCACATCGCCGAGATCGGGATCGACTGCGACGGTCACCGCATGGGCGGCATAGCTGAACGTGCCGCTGTCGCGCTGCGGCTTATAACCGGAGGTCGCTTCAAGCCCGCCGGGATCGACATCACCCGGCAGATCCTGCGGCCGGCGATACCAGGTGTGGGCGATTTCCTTCAGCGTTACGCTGCCATTCGGCCCGCGGATTTCGCCGTCGACCAGCACCACGTTGGCTTCATCGACCTGCAGCAGCTTGGCGCCGATCTTCTTGGCGCGTTCGCCGAGTTCGTGACAGGCCGTGGCGACAGCGCCTCCGGCCATGACCATGCAGCGCGAACCCCAGGTACCCGTGGAATAGGGCGTCATCGCCGTATCGCCATGGACGACACGAATCTTGCCGACATCGACACCGAGCAGCTCGAACGCGACCTGCGACAGCGTGGTCTCAAGGCCCTGGCCGTGCGAATGCACACCCACTTTCAGTTCAAGGCCTCCATCCGGTGTCAGCCTAGCACTCGCCTGTTCATGGCCCGGCACCATGGGAATGCCCCAGCCCGAATAGACCGAGGTGCCGTGCGCTGCCTGTTCGCAATAGATCGACAGGCCGACCCCGATCAGCCGGCCGTCATTCTCACCCTTGCGCTGGCGCGCACGGATGCCATCGATATCGATCTGCGCGACCGCGCGACGCAAGGCTTCGGGATAGTCACCACTGTCGAAATGCTTCTTGGTGATGTTGTCGAACGGCATCTGCTCCGGCCGCACCAGATTGCGCAGCCGGACGTCACCGGGCTCAAGCCCCGCTTCGGCGGCAACGAGATCGAGCATCAGCTCCAGCGCAAAACACACGCCGGTGCGCGCAACACCGCGATAGGGCAGGATCGGACATTTGTTGGTGGCCACCGAATAGGTGCGGCAGCGATAGGCCGGCATCTGATAGGGCCCTGGCAGGATGCTAACGACCTGCGCCGCTTCGAGGCACGCCGAGAACGGATAGGACGAATAGGCACCGGAATCGACCGTGGCTTCGCAATCGATGCCGCGCAGCGTGCCGTCGCGATCGGCATAGACGGTGATCTTGTAATGATGCTCGCGGCAGTTCGAGCTCGCGACGAGATGTTCGCGGCGATCCTCGATCCAGCGCACCGGGAAGCCGCGCTTCATGGTGAGCCATGACAGGCAGACTTCTTCCGGCAGCAAAATGCCCTTGTGGCCGAAGCCACCACCGACATCCGGCGAGACGATCCTGATCTGTCCTTGATCCATCTCAAGGCAGTCGGACAGCCCGTTACGCACAATGTGCGGCATCTGACTGCCCGTATAGAGCGTGAGCTGATCGAGACGATGATCGAACGTGGCGATGACACCCCGACCTTCCAACGGCGACATGCATTGCCGCGCGGTCGAGATTTCGCGCGTTACCTTGATCGGCGCGTCGAGGGCTTTGCTGATATCGAGCTCGAAAAAGCTTTCGAGAAAGACATTGTCGCCCCAGTGCTCGTGCACCAAAGGCGCGCCGGGTTCGCGCGCCTTGAGCATGTCATAGACGGCGGGCAGCTCTTCGAGATCGAGCGTGACGGAGGCCGCGATATCCTCGGCCTCGGCGCGCGTGGGCGCGACACACATGGCGACGAGTTCGCCGACCTGACGGATTTTGTCGGTGGCCAGAATGGGTTGATCGGACGGCTTGAAGCCGGCCAATCCTGTGATCGCACGGATCGGCTTGATGCCGACAAGATCGGCGGACGTGAACACCACGTCACGATAGCGCTCAGGAATATGGATCGCCCGGATTCGTGCATGCGCCAGCGGACTGCGGACGAAAGCGACGTCCTGCAATCCCGCCAGCCTGATATCGCCGACGAATTGTCCACGCCCGCGCATGAGGCGATCGTCCTCCTTGCGCGGCACGCGCGCGCCAACGCCCTGCTTTGAAGCAGGCGCGGCAGGCGAGATATCCCGCTCATTGCGCATCGACGGACTCCCGGCGTCTTCCGTATGGGCTTGCAAACCTCAGGCCGCGACGGCCTGAGGCAGGATCGGAGCGACGGCGTCGTGACGAATGCCGGCGCGCAGGCAGAAGGCCGGCTGCAGCAGGCCGTCCGACACCGTCTTGGTATCCTCGTTGTCGCGCAGGATGAACTTGCCGGGGATCTGCGAGAGCACCGAGACGTCGGCGTCCATGCCAACCTTGAGCGAACCGATGGTGCCTTCGAGGCCGATCATCTTGGCCGGGTTCGACGTCACCATCGGCACCACCTGCTCCAGCGTCAGGCCGAGCGCCATCATCGAGCTCATCGCCTGCACCAGGCTGAACTTGGCCTGGCCCTTGAACGGATGGTTCTCGTCGTCCTCATGTTCTTCCGGCGTGCCGGCAGGCGCCGGCATCGATGTGTTGTAGCCATGGATATCGGCGCCGAGCGTGCTGGGCACGATGCCGGCCGCGATCGCCTTCTTCGCCAGGCGATAGGAGAAGTGACTACCATGGCCGACATCCACCTTGAGGCCGCGATCGATTGCCGCCTGGATCACCGGATGCACCTCGCCTTCGCGATTGACGAAGCCGCCGGGATGCCGCGTGAACGGATGGGCCAGCACATCGCCTTCCTTGAGCAGCGGGATCACGCGCTCGAGGATCGTATCGACATCCTCGCCATTGGTGCCCGACTCCGGCAGGCCCCAGAGCTGGCCGAAATGCACATAGACCGGCAGTTCGGCGCGCTTGCCGATCTCCGCTGCCATCTGGATCACCTTGATGCCCCAGCGTGCGAAGCCGCCGATTTCCGCATGCGCCTTGATGCCGCGCACGAGATCGCGATTGGCAACCGCCGACTTCACCGTGGCGTCGATGTCGACGCAGTCGGGGCTGTAGAGATTGGGATAGAGATGGCCTTCGAGGCCACCGACCAGATAGGCCGAGAGAAACGCGTAGACGCGCGACTTCGCGGGCTCGGCGATGAAGTGACGAAAACCGGGAAGCGTCATGCAGGACGGCCCGCCCTGATCGACCAGCGTGGTGACGCCCGATTGCACGCCGACCATGTCGGGATTCATGCCGAAGCGGCCGGAGACATATTGAAAGACATGACCATGCGTATCGATCAGCCCCGGCAGCACCAGCTTGCCGGTGACGTCGATGACTTCGCGCGCGCTGGTCGGCAGGATGTCAGCCTGCACGGCCGCGACCTTGCCGTTCCGAATGGCAACATCCTTGATGCCGTCAACACTGGCGGCGGGATCGATGACACGACCACCGCGCAGCAGCAGGTCGAATGAGGCAGTAACGGACATAGCGGTCTCCTTGCGTTCCGGCGGACATTAGAGGCCCACCAAAATACGAAGCATACTTCGTATTTTACAAAAGCAAAGTCCGTGCCATAGGATTGCAGTGCGGCAACTTTTCAGAGCGCTTGCACCATGCGAGAAGCGGCCGATAGCAGGAGACACGACCTTGCCGAGAGCGAAGCCGCGGCGCGATCAGGCCGCCCACAAGCCCTGGCCACTGGAACAGCGGCCGGGATTTCTGATCCGCAGGCTGCACCAGATCCATGTCGCACTGTTCCAGGAGGCGTGCAGCGCCTTCGAGATGACGCCGCTGCAATACAGCCTGTTGTCGGCGCTGGCGGTGCGCGGAACCGCGGATCAAACGACTTTAGCCGCTGATATTGCTCTGGATCGCACGACGACGACGGGCGCACTGAAGCGGCTGGAGGCGCGCAAACTGGTGGAGCGTCCGGTCAGCGACGACGATCGTCGGGCGCGCGTATGCAGACTGACTCCCGCCGGCACGACACTGCTGAACAAGATCGAGGCCGCCGCCCGCGACGCGCATCGCGCAACCCTTGGCAGCCTGTCGAAACCGGAACAGGCCACCTTCATTGCGCTGATGCAACGCATTGTCGCAGAGAATGCCACCCGCAATGCCGCGCCCGATCTCGCGGAATAAGCGCACTGGACAGCAACTTCGCCAGATTAGAACGACTATAAATTAATCAGGCTGACCGCCTTAGAGGCAGACAGATATTCAGGGTCGCAGCACCAACCGCTCATCCGGCGGCGCGATTTCGGTGACGAGATCGCGGATCAGCGCCTTCTTCGGCAGCGGCGCCAGGGTGGTCGTCCCTTCCTTCAGGCGCACTGTGCAGGCGTAATCGACCTTGCCGTCGATCAGCATCATGCATTCCTTGCACGCATTGGCATTGATGCAGGCGAAGCGGAATGCCAGCGACGGATCCATATCGCGACGCACCGTGCGCAAACCATCGAGAATGGATTGACCGTGCTCGAAGGAAATGTCGAACGTGTCCTGGTGCGGGGCCTCGCCGAGCGTGCCGCGCTGAATGCTGAGTGTCGCCTTCATGCGGCAGCCTTTCCGGTGGTGGGCATGACTTTGCGCAGGGTCATGTCGCTGCCCGACAGTGCCACGATCTGGTTGACACTCCATGCGTCGTCGAGGCCGAGATGATCGTCACGCTGATGCGCGCCGCGACTTTCGGTGCGCGCGAGCGCGGGGACGGCGACGGATTGTGCAACGGCGAGCATATTGCGGAGGTCGAGCCAGTCGGCCAGTACAGGATCAAACGCGTCTGCAGATGCAAATGGCCTATCGCCGACATCGACCTTCAATTCCGCGATCTGGGAAATCGCCGAACGCAGCTTGGTGTCAGTGCGGAACGGACCGACATCATCGGCCATCACGGCCTGCAGTTTCACGATGACTGCCGCAGGATTTGGCGCATCGCGTCTGCTGGCACTGCGCAGCAGATCGAGTGCCGGCTTCGCCGCTTCAGTGGACCACATCGAAGTCCCCTGCTTCGCGCGTTCTGCCGCGCTACGACCCGCTCGCGCGCCGAATACAAAGGCTTCGGTGATCGCATTGCCCGACAGCCGGTTGGCACCATTGGCGCCGCCGACCGCTTCGCCGCAAGCGAACAGTCCGGGGACGCCGGTCGCCATCATCTCGTCCACGCGGATACCGCCCATATGATAATGCGCGATCGGCGCGACCTCGACAGGACGCTGCGCGAGATCAATGCCGTTCTCCGCCAGCCGATCCACCACCGGCCCGAACGCCTTGCGTATCTCGACTTCGGGCACATGCTGGAAGCTCAGATAGGCGCCACCAGCGGGGCTGCCGCGGCCGGCCTCGACTTCCTTGGTGATCGCATAGGTGGCGAGATCGCGCGTCAGCACATAGGTGCCATCGCTGCGCTTGTCGCGCGTCACATAATCCTCTTCGAACTCGCGCATCTGGGAATTGAGCAGCTTGCCGCCAAGCTTGTAGCGAAACGGGTCCCACATGATCGGATCCATGCCAACCAGTCTTGGCGCGAGATGGCCGATCGGGAAGAACTGCACGAACTCCATGTCGATCAATTCGGCGCCCGCGCGCAGGGCCAGCGCATAACCGTCGCCGCCCATATTCGACGATGCGCTGTTGCGCCGATAGAGCCCGGTGAGCCCGCCTGTCGCGATCACCACCGCCTTCGCCGCCAGCGTCACCGCCTGCCCGGTCGGCAGATGCAGTGCTATCGCGCCGCAGGCTTCGCCATCACGCAATGCGATATCGACGATGGTGAGATCGCCGATACGGCGAATGCCGCTCGCATTGTTCAGCTGCGTGCGCAGCGTCTTCGACACCGCGGGACCCGTCGAGAGAAAGTCCACATAGGCGCAGCGCGGCCGGTCATGGCCTGGCGCCTGTGCCTGTTTGATATGACCATCCTCGCGCGCCCAGCCGACCTTCCAGGCATCCATCTCGCGCAGCCGTTGCGGGCCGTCTTCGCACAACAGCGCGGCAAGACGCTCATCGCAGAGCCCGCGGCCGGCGGCGAGCGTATCGGCGAAATGATGTTCCCAGTGATCCGGCGTCTGCTCGCCGAGCGCCGCAGCCACCGTCATCTGCGCCATGACGGTCGCGCCGCCACGCCCGATCAGGCTGCGATCAGCGAGAATGACCGACGCACCGTTCCTAGCGGCTTCCAGCGCGGCATACATGCCGGCACCACCGGCGCCGATCACGAGGACATCGGCTTTGAGATGGGTGGGAACCGAAGTATCGGGAGAAGGTGATGTCATGGTCAGGCGAGTGTCTCTTCAAACAAAGGCGTTGTCAGTAACCATCGCCGTGCCAGAACCATGCCACACGGCATCTCCCGTCGTCAGATCTCCGTCCGCAAAATAGCCCGCGCCAGCGTCTGCGCACGCGGAACGATACTCTCAATATCCAGCCACTCCAGATCGGTGTGGACATTGCCACCAACCGGCCCGAGCCCGCACAATGTCGGCGTGCCAACGCTGGCGGTGAAACCGGAATCTGCGCAGCCGCCGGCGAATTCGCCGGTCAGCGTGGTGAGACCCGAGTCGACAGCAGCCGCCTGATAGGCTTCGAACATCGCCTTGGCTGCAGCGTCCTGCACCAGCGGCAAAAATTCACCGTTGATGTGCAGCTTCGCTGTCGTGCCCGGCACGGTCGACGTCGCGATGATCTTCTCGATCGCCGCCATGATGGTCGCGCGATCGGTCGGCTCGATGTAGCGGAAATCGATCTCGCCTTCCGCATGCGGCGCCGTGGTGTTGACCGACTGGCCGCCCGAGACCAGACCGACATTGAGCGTGATGCCCTTGTCCATATCGGTCAGAGCGTGGATCTGCACGATCTTGTGCGCGAGTTCGCCGATGGCACTGATGCCCACCGCAAAATTATTGCCGGAATGCGCGGCCTTGCCGAACACCTCGAAACGCATGAATACGCCGCCCTTGCGCCCGGTCGTGATATTGCCGGTCGGACGCCCAGGCTCCGAATTATAGACCGCCCGGGCGGCGCGGCCTTCGCGCTCGATGATCGGCCGCGACGAGCGCGACGCGATCTCCTCGTCGCCGGTGATGAGCAGCTTGATCGGGCACGGTGCGGCATCGAATTTCTTCAGCGCTGCAGCGACGAACACGTTGATCACGACGCCGGCCTTCATGTCAGCCACGCCGGGGCCATGAGCAAGATTACCCTTAATGGTGAAGGGGCGCTTGGCGACTTCGCCCTTGGGAAACACCGTGTCGCGATGACCCATCAGCAGGATCGGCTTCTCGTTGCTGCCGGGCTTGGTAATCAGCCCATGCACGGCATCGCCATAGACGTCATGGGGCTCGCGCCAGGTTTCGATGCCATATTCGGCGAAGTGCTGCTCGAAACGAGCCCCGACGGCATCGACGCCTTCCTTGTCGAAGGAACCGGAATCGATGTTCACGACATCGCGCAGCAGATCGATCATCGGCTGCTTCTGTGAGGCCAGCCAGTTGATGATCTGGGCTTCGGTAGTGTTCGACATGCGTAGTCCTTCAGTCATTCTTGAAGCGCTTGCGTTGCGCGTTGCTATTTGGCCATCGCCACGGCGGGCGCGGCACTGTCCTGCCTGCGCATCATCATGCGCGCAATGGCTTCGCCAATCACCACCGTGGTGAAGTGAGTGTTGGCGCGGCAGTCGGCCGGCATGATCGACGCATCGGCGACGCGCAGGCCTGCAATACCTTTCACCGTGCCATCCGGATTGACGACGCCGTCAGTCATATCGAAGCCCGTCATGCGGCAAGTGCCCGAAGCGTGCTGGATGTCGCCAGTATCACGGCGCAGCAGAGCCTCCAGTTCATGCAAGGGCAGCGCCGCCGCCTGCGGCAGCGTGAGATCCGTATCGGTCAGGCGAATCCAGTCGGCGATACCGGCGAGCGCCGGCTGCGTGGTGATCACAGCAAGTCGCTTCACCGCGTCGACCATACGCGCCATGTCGCGTGGATCCGACAGCATGTTCTCTTCAACGATCGGATCGATCGTCGCATCGGGTGATGCGAGCTTCAGTGTGCCCCGAGAATAAGCGCGATACAGCCCCGCGCCGATCGCGCCGGGATTGCCGATGCCGCGATGATTGAAGGCGATCAGGATCATGTCGCGCCGGCCATCGTCGAGGCCGGACGAATAGGTGACGCAGCAATTGGTGTGGCGCGCATCCCTATCCTTCGGCTCAACGTCGTCATGCAGCTTGATGGTGGTACGGAACAGCGGATGATCGAAGAAATGCTGGCCGACAGGCAGGTCGCGTTGAACGGCAATACCCATCGCCTGTAGCTCAGCCGCCGGGCCGACGCCTGAGCGCAGCAGGATCGCCGGACTGTGGATCGCGCCGCCGCACAGCACGATCTCGCGCGCGCTGATTTCCTGCGTACCGTGCCCCTCGAAGTGCACGATCACACCGGTCGCCTGACCGTCCTTGATCACAACGCGATCGACCAGCGCGTGGCCGCGGATCTCGAGATTCGCACGGCCGCGCACCGGCTCGAGATAACCCTCATTGGTGGAAATGCGACGCAGATCACGGCTGTTGATCGGGTAGCAGGCGACGCCTTCGCCATCTGGCCCGTTGACGTCGTCACACCACGCATAGCCCGAGGCCAGCGCCGCATCGCGCAAGCCCTTGTCGATCGGCCCCCATGTCTCGGGCGGCGCGCGATAGACCGGCAGCGGACCACCGCGGCCATGACCGGGCCTGTCGCCGAATTCCAGATCGTCCTCGATCACCGAGAACAGCGGCATGATCTCCTTGGCCGACCAGCCGGTGCACCCCAGCGACGCCCATTCGTCGAATGCGTCGGCGACGCCGCGAATCGCGATCTGGCCGTTCATCATCGACGAACCGCCAAGGCCCTTGCCGCGCCAGTAGAAGCGCTGATCCTGCCCGGCGACGCGGCGCGAATGCAGTTGCGGCCACTGCCACTTCTCCTGAAATTCGCGCTGGTGAATGATCGGAATCGGGTTCGGCGTGGTCACTTCCCAGGGCGCATCCGCCGCGCGCCAGTCGAGGCCGGCCTCCAGCAGCAGCACACGCGTCGCGGGATTTTCAGAGAGCCTGGCGGCCACGGCAGCGCCGGCAGATCCACCGCCGACGACGATCACATCATACATAGTGCTTCATTTCTTTCCGCTGCGGCGCCTTGCGCCGATCTCGGCCGACCGAACGCGTGCAAAATCCATTCCCGTCATTATGCGCCGGGCGCGCGGCAGACGCCAGCAGGCGCGCTGCAGAGGCAACGCGCGGCAAAGACATGGCGGTTAGAAAGATATGGCCACAGGTTGTGGCGGTGATGAACTGAACGGAAAGAGCCGCCTCAGACGGGATCGCCGGGCTTCTTCGCAGGCGGATCGTCATCAAGAATGGCACGCCAGCCTGCGCCATCGAGATCATCGAACTGGCCTGATCTCAGCGACCACATGAAGGCCCACAGGCCAAGCAACCCAAGCGCGAGCGCCAGCGGCACGAGGACGACGAGGGACTGCATGACGGACCTATTTCAGCACGAGGCGGTTCTTCGACAGGAACATGCGCTGTCCACCGGCCTCGCCTTCAAGCACCAGATCCCATAGTCCCGGCGCAAGCTCGGCAACCTTGCCGCGATACAGCGCCCCGCCAGCCCCGACGAGCTCAACCGTCCGGTCGGCGCGACGATCCGCCGGCCGCTCCAGCCGACCAGTGAAGCTCAATCCGACGATCGGGTTGCCGTTGCGATCACGCGCTTCGACGCGGACGGCAGCGTCACCTGCAGCATCGCGCTCGACATGCGCGCTGACCTTCCAGCCGCGGCTGCTCTGGCCGCGCGCGGCCTCGATCTCGTTGCCGTAAGCAAGGCTCGCTGTATAGGGACTATCCACCTCGACCCCCGGCAACGTCTCCAGTGCGAGTTTCATCATGACGACATTGACGCCGATGATCATGCCGAAAAACAGGATCAGGCAGATCAGGACGAACCGGCCGGTGATCGGACGAGGTGCGGCAACGGCGGCGCTCATGCTGTTCTCCTTCACGGTGCAACGAAATGATCGGTCGCCGACGCCATATCGCCATGGGTGGCATCGGTGACACGCATCACCAGCGGGATCGACTTCTCGGAATTGCTGGCCGCGGGCGCTGTCACCAGCACACGTAATTCAGTGGTCTGATCGCGGCCCAGCACGATCTCCGGGCGGCCCGACGACGCGGCATCCATGCCCACCACATGGACCGTGGCATTTGCCGGCCCGTTGACGTCGAGCGTGACCACGCGGCCAGCACCGCGCTTGTTCAGCAGTCTCACCGTATAGGCATTGCGAATCGAACCATCGCTGAGGCGCACGGCGACCGGATTACGATCATGCAACACATTGATATCGAGCAGCGAGCGGGTCAGCAGCGCATAGAGCATGACGACGCCGACGACGACGATGAGACCCGCATAAACAATTGTGCGCGGCCTGATGATGCGCGTGATCTCGGGCTTACCCGCCTTGCGCCTGGCAATGTTGATGTCGGTGTCATAGCCGATCAGCCGGGTCGGCCGACCGATCTTGGTCATCACACCGTCGCAGGCGTCGATACACAATCCGCACTGGATGCAATCCATCTGCAAGCCATTGCGGATATCGATGCCGACCGGGCAAACATTGACGCATTGATAGCAGTCGATGCAGTCGCCGGCGGGCTGCCCCAGCGCGCGCAACTCATTCGCCTTCTTCAGCGAGGTGCGCTGTTCACCGCGATCGGTCTTGTAGGTGACGTTGAGCGCCCACTCGTCGGTCAGCGCCGCCTGGATACGCGGCCACGGACACATATAGAGACAGACCTGCTCGCGCATCCAGCCCGCCAGCGTGTAGGTCGTCGCCGTCAGGATCGCGATCCAGATATAAGCCAGCGCTGGCGCCTGGAACGTCACGAGTTCGCGCACCAGTGTTGGTGCATCGTTGAAATAGAGCACCCATGCGCCGCCGGTCCACCACGCGATCAGGAGCCAGATCGAATGCTTCATCGTCAACTCGACGATCCGCTGCAATGTAACGCCTTGGGCCTCCTTCTTCATCCGCTCGCGGCGATCGCCTTCGATCAACCGCTCGACAGCGAAGAACAAGTCGGTCCAGACCGTCTGTGGGCAGAGATAGCCGCACCAGACACGGCCACCGACGGCATTCATCAGGAACAGCGTAAGGGCGGCAAGGATCAGCAGGCCGGTGAAGAAATAAACCTCCTGCGGCCACAGCTCGATGAAAAAGAAATAGAAGCGACTGTTCGGCAGGTCGACCAGCACCGCCTGATCGGGAGCACCGGGACCGCGATTCCAGCGTACGAAGGGCAGCAGATAATAGATGCCGAGGCAAACCGCCATCAGCACCCATTTGACGTTGCGATACCTGCCGGAGACCTTCTGCGGATAGACCTTCTTCTGCGCCGCATAGAGCGGACCGTAGTCGAATTCCTCTGGCGCAACAGGCTTGTTCATGGGGTCACTCTCGTCTTTGGAATGACCCTAGACTTCGCTGGTGCGATGCAATTGATGTACGTCAAACGCGCGCACGGGATTGGCCGCGCGCGGCTATGACTTATTGTCCACCCCCCAGCGAGTGGACATAGATCGTCAGCGCCTTGATGGTCGTCGGATCGAGACGGCCAATCCAGGCCGGCATCACGCCATTGCGGCCGTTGGTGATGGTCTCGACGATGGTCGCCTCGTCCGAACCGTAAAGCCAGATATTATCGGTCAGGTTCGGCGCACCCATGTCGGGATTTCCCTTGCCGGCGTCACCGTGACACGAGGCACAGTTGTCGGCGAACAGCTTCCGGCCGGCATTGGCGTCGTAACCCTTGGCCGTCGACAATCCCGACAGTGAACGCACGTAGTTCGCAACCGTCTCGATCTCCGGCTTCTTCAGGATACCATCGCGGCCGAAGGCCAGCATCGATCCTTCGCGCGATTCCGCATGGGCGGAACGCGCGCCGAACTGGATGGTCTTCTGGATCTGCTCCAACGTGCCGCCCCACAGCCAGTCGTCATCGTTCAGGTTGGGGAAGCCCTTGGCACCGGTCGCCCCAGTGCCATGACACGGCGCGCAATTGTCGCCGAACACCACACGGCCTCTGGCGCGCCCCAGCGCCAACAGCGCCGGATCCTTCTCGATTTCCGCGAGCGGTGCAGCGCCGAGTTCCGCCATCCTGCCTCCGCGGATCTTCTCGAGATTGGCGAGATCGGCAGCGACATCCGCACGTGACGAATAACCCATGACGCCCGTCGCATAGCTCTGCACCAGCGGCCAGGACGGATACACGACCCAATAGCCGATCGCCCAGACGATGGTGAGATAGAAGGTCATCACCCACCAGCGCGGCAGCGGCGTGTTGAGTTCCTTGATGCCATCCCAGGAGTGACCTGTGGTGGTCTTGCCAGTGGCCTTGTCGAATTCGCCTTGGTGATCGCTCATGATCTGATCAATCCTCTCGCAACGGCTGACGCGCGGCTGCGTCAAACATCGCCTTGTTGCGGGGCCACAATGCGTAAGTCAGAATTGCGATGAAGATCCCGACGAAGACCGGCGTCCAGAATGTCAGGACGAGGTTCGACGCGAAGTTCTCGACGGTCAGGATTGCGCGCATGCTTCCATCTCCTCAGCGGAGGTTTGCTTTTTCATTGTAGAGTTTGAAATCGACCAGCGTGCCGAGCATCTGCAGATAGGCGACCAGTGCATCCATCTCGGTAGGCAGACCCGGCTTGCCGTCGAAGTTACGCGCGACCGATTTCGGATAGCGCTTGAGCAGCGCGTCGGTATCGCCATTGTCGGGATCGGCCTGGGTCTTCAGGTCCGCCACCGCATTGGCGATCTGATCATCCGTATAGGGCACGCCCACCGCGCGGTTGGTGCGCAGATGATCGGCGATGGTCTCGGTGCTGACAGGCGTCTCGGCCAGGAACTTGTAGGACGGCATCACCGATTGCGGGACGATGGCGCGCGGATTGCTCAGATGCGTGACGTGCCACTCATCGGAATACTTGGCGCCGACACGGGCGAGATCAGGCCCGGTGCGCTTTGAACCCCACTGGAACGGATGGTCATACATGCTCTCCGCCGCGAGCGAATAGTGCCCGTAGCGCTCGACCTCGTCACGCAGCGGACGCACCATCTGCGAATGGCAGAGATAGCAACCCTCGCGGACATAGATGTTGCGCCCGGCGAGTTCGAGCGGCGTGTAGGGCCGCATGCCCTCGACGGCTTCGATGGTGCTCTTGAGATAGAACAAAGGCGCGATCTCGACGATGCCGCCGATGGCGATGACGAGAATGATGCCCACGATCAGGACGATCGAGTTCTTCTCGAAGATTTGGTGCCGGCTCCAGAACGACATGATTGATCCTTACTCCGCCGGCTGCAACGTGGCGCCGGGGCTCGATAGCGCCCCTTCTTCCGCCTCGCCGACGCGCACGGTCATCCACAAATTCCAGGCCATGATCAGCGCACCGATCAGGAACAGACCGCCGCCCGCTGCGCGGATGATGTAGAACGGGTGCATCGCCTCGACGCTTTCGATGAAGGAATATTCCAGGAAGCCCAGCGACGTGTAGGCACGCCACATCAGACCCTGCAGGATGCCCGACACCCACATCGCCGAGATGTAGAGAACGATGCCGAGCGTCGCGATCCAGAAGTGCCACTCCACCAGCTTGAGGCTGTAGAGCTGCTTGCGATTCCACAGCCACGGCACCAGGCAATAGAGCGCGCCGAAGGAGACGAAGCCGACCCAGCCGAGCGCCCCGGAATGCACGTGGCCGATGGTCCAGTCCGTATAGTGGCTGAGCGAATTGACCACCTTGATCGACATCAGCGGGCCTTCGAAGGTCGCCATGCCGTAGAACGCCACCGACACCACCAGCATGCGCAGTACGGGATCAGTGCGCAGCTTGTCCCATGCGCCGGACAGCGTCATCAACCCGTTGATCATGCCACCCCAGGAGGGCATCCACAGCATGATCGAGAAGGTCATGCCGAGTGTCTGCGTCCAGTCGGGCAGCGCCGAATAGTGCAGGTGATGCGGACCGGCCCAGATATAGAGGAAGATGATCGCCCAGAAATGCACGATGGACAGCCGATAGGAATAGACCGGCCGCTCCGCGCGCTTCGGAATGAAGTAATACATGATGGCGAGGAAGCCGGCGGTGAGGAAGAAGCCCACCGCGTTGTGGCCGTACCACCACTGGAACATGGCATCCTGCACACCGCTCCAGGCGACATACGACTTGGAGCCGAAGATCGAGACGGGAAGCGCCGGGTTATTGCCGAGATGCAGCACCGCAATGGTGATGATGAAGGCGAGATAGAACCAGTTGGCGACAAAGATATGCGGCTCCTTGCGCTTCACCAGCGTCATCAGGAACACCAGCAGATAGGCGACCCAGACAATGGTCAGCCAGAGGTCGGCATACCATTCCGGTTCGGCATATTCCTTCGACTGCGTGACACCGAGCAGATAGCCGGTGCCGGCAATGACGATGAAGAAATTATAGCCGAGCACCACGAACCATGGCGCCAGATCGCCGGCGAGGCGCGTGCGACAGGTCTTCTGCACCACGAAGAAGGACGTCGCGATCAACACGTTGCCGCCGAAAGCAAACACCACCGCTGACGTATGCAGCGGCCGCAGCCGGCCAAAGCTTGTCCAGGGCAAATTGAAGTTCAGATCCGGCCAGGCGAGCTGCAAGGCGATCAGCAATCCCACCGTGAAGCCGGCGATGCCCCAGAACACGGAGGCCGCTGCGGCAAACTTGATCGGCCCGAAATTGTAATTCGGCCGTCCATCAATTTCCTGCGGCGGCAATGCACCGCGTTCGAAGTAACGGTTGAGGATGACGAATATGGAGGCCAGGCTGGCGAAACCGGCCAGCGTCACGTGGAAGGCGTAGGCCGTATCTTCCGCCTTTGCCGCTGCGATGATGGAGAGAAACACGGTGGCCGCGAAGATCACGGTGAGACCGCCTTCGCCGATCGTCATCCACTTCACGCTGTCAGTCTGTTTCGTCATGATGATTCTTTCCCGAACACGTCTCCATCAATCACGACACTGCGTTTTGCGAATTGATTGAAATCAAAGTCGGGAGAAGGTCGCGCATGCGTAGCGCAACGGGTCAGGCGAAAGCGGGAGCCGCGACGGATTCGGTATCCAGCAGTCGGATACGACCGGGCAGAATCTCGATCGCGCCGCGACGTTCGAGCTTGGCCAGCGTCCGGCACACCGTTTCGACGGTGAGGCCGAGATGATCGGCGATATCGCGTCGGCTCATTGGCACCGGCAACGGATCGACATCGCGGCCGAGCCGCGCCAGCCGGTCGCGCCAGCATGTCAGGAAGACCATAAGCTTCTCTTCCGCTGCACGGCGGCCGAGCGAGAACATTTTGTCGTGTGCGTCGGCTATCTCGGCAGCCATCAGCGCGACGATCTCGTTCAGCACATAGGGGCGGTGACTGGCGAATTGCGCAAATTTCTCGCGCGGGATTTCCCAGACCAGCGCCGGCCCGACGGCGGCGGCAGACACTTCATGATACCCCTGTGCGGCGATCTCCAGAACGTCGCCGGGCAGCGCGAAGCCCGTGATCTGGCGACGATTGTCGTGCTCGGTGCGATAGACGCAAACGACCCCCTCCACCACGCTGAAGCATTTGGCGGCCGGCGCTCCTTGCGTGAACAGGACATCCTGCGAGGCATGGGGTACCCGCTCGCCCAGAGCCATCAACTGGCGCAGATCAGCCGCGCCAAGGTGGGACAGGAAGGCGCCCGGCTGTGTGGCCGCATTCGCCAAAGGCGCCGCGAACGACGATGCAGCCATCAGCTTTGTCATGCGCTTCCCGGGTTTCGTTGGCCTCGCGGAGTTGCGAGGCACCATACGATAGCCGGGTTGGCGCGGCACACATTGATACACATCAATCCGTACAGCCGCGAATGTTAGAACATCTCACTTTCGATGATTGCTACACTTCTGATATCGAGCAGATGTTGGCCCCAACCGCGTTTCGCCAATACGTGCGACAGCCTTGGCGACACCAGCAGCAACAGCGCGGTCATGACCAAGGGCACGGCGCTGAGCCAGTCGATGCGCGCCGGCGTAAGCTCCTCGGTGCTACCGGCATAATCGCCGCGACGACGCCAGATATCGCGGCAGATGCGCAGCAAATCGCGCCTGTCGCCGCCGCGCTGCGCACTGCCGAGCAGCACCTGCATGGCCTGATGCGTAACCACGCCCTCCTGCGTCGTTGGCGTCGCCTCGGGTGTCTCGCCAATCGAAATGCGCAGCAGCTGATCGACCAGATCGACACCGGCCAGATAAGCCGCCATCGGCTCGACCAGTCGCGGGTTGCAGTCGATATAATATGGCCCGGTGCCGTCATCCGGCATGATGACATCGATGGACAGGGCGCCGTGCCATGCGAGATGCCGGCCAATGGTGGCGAGATCGTCGCGCACACGGTCTCGCCGCACGCTACGCTTGATGGCATCGCCACCGCCGGCGCCTTCCATGATCTGGCGATAGGCGTGAAAGCCGATCAGTTCGCCGCGACAGAATACACCCTGCGCCTTCTCGGTCGCGCCCGTGACGCGGGCCTGCACCAGCACCTCGCCAGCAAAGCGGTTGCCGGCCTCAAGCTCCCTCATTGCCAGCGCAAGGTCAGCACCGTCACGCACCATCCAGACGCCGCGGCTCGCGGTGCCGATGGCCGTCTTGATGACGCAGGGAAAACGAACAGCGGTGCGGAGCGCATCGGCGCTGGCGACGATCTGCGTCTCGGGCTGCGGCAATCCAAGTTCGCTGAGTATGCGGCTGAAGCCGGCCTTGCTGTGCGCCGCCCGATAGTTGGCGAAGGACGGCAAGGCCAGGCTGGCCAGCGGCCTCAGCCGCTCCTGCGCCCTGGCGAACAGAAATCCCTGTTCGTGGATCGGCAGCAGCACGTCGTAGTCGCCTGTCGCCAGCAGGCTTTCGATGAACCGCAGGAAGCCCAGGGGATTTTCCCGCATTCCCGGGCAGCGGTGATATCTGCGGACAAATCGCGAGAACCGCGCCAGTCCTGCAGTGGCAGGATCGCAGGCATCCACCACATGGCCGGCGAGACCGAGCACGGTGACAGCCTCCCGCGCGGAGGTGCTGGTACCTTCCGACAGCAGGATGCGCAGTGGCTTAAAAAACGGGCGGCTCGTCATCATGCTCAATCATGTCGCATTTTCGTACCGCCGTCGCCCGCACCGATGCCGCCCTGCACGGGCCGCAACACCTGCATGTCGCAGCGCTCATAGACATTAACCTGCTGCGAACGTAGGCATAACGCACCTTTTCGAGGCTGCAACAAGCGGCCATCAGCCGCCCTGGGTGGAAACGCATATGGTCGATATCCCGGCCTCGACCTCGCATCTCACGTCGCGCGATCACGTCCCTTCGGCGACGCGCACGCTGACGGCGATCTCCACTGCGCATTGGGTCAGCCACTTCCACATCTTCGTGCTACCGATGCTGTTTCCCTTCCTGAAGGAGAAGCTTGGCGTCGGCTATATCGAACTGGGCTTCGCGCTCACCACCTTCGCGGTCGTCTCCGGCCTCACCCAGGCGCCGATCGGCTATCTCGTCGATCGCATCGGCGCGCGTAAGATCCTGATCCTCGGCGTCACGCTCGGCGGCTGCGCGCTGATCGCCCTCGGCCTGTTGCTCAGCTATCCCGCTCTGATCGTCTGCGCCGCGCTGCTTGGCCTCGCCAACAGCGTCTACCATCCGGCCGACTACGCCATCCTCGCCGCCCATATGGACGAGTCGAAGATGGGTCGTGCGTTCTCGATCCACACATTCGCAGGATTCGTTGGCGGCGCAGTTGCGCCTCCCGTGATGGCCGCGCTGCTGGTCGGTATCGGCGGCCAAGGCGCACTGATCGTCGCGGGCGCCATCGGCGTGGCGATTGCACTGATGCTGATCGTGGTCGGCATTCCCGATGCCGGCGCGATGGCAGATGGCGATGACGCCAACAATGCGGAGTTGCCCAAGGTCAGCATGATGACCCCGGCGATCCTGATGCTGACGCTGTTCTTCACGCTGCTCTCGCTGTCGCAGAACGGGATCAACAGCTTCGGCATCGTCGCGCTGATGAATGGCTACGGCACATCGCTGTCATCGGCGAATATCGCCCTCACCGCTTTCCTCGCGGCCAGCGCCGTCGGCGTGCTTGCCGGCGGCTGGCTGGCCGATCGGACCAGACACCATAGCCGCGTCGCCGCGGTGTGTTTCACGATCAATGCCGCCATCATCTGCGCCATCGCAGTGTTCACCCTGCCGACGCCGGTGATCGTCGCGGCCATGACCACCGCAGGTTTCCTCGGCGGCGTGCTGACGCCGTCGCGCGACATGCTGGTGCGCGAGGCCGCCCCTCCGGGTGCTGCCGGCCGCGCCTTCGGCATCGTCTCCACCGGCTTCAATTTCGGCGGCATCATCAGCCCGATCCTGTTCGGCTGGTTCATGGACCACGCCTTGCCACACTGGGTGTTCGGCGCCTCCGCCTGCTTCATGGCGGCGACGGTGCTGCTGGCGCTGGTATCTGAACGCAAGCGGTAACGCTGGCGTCATCGCGTCGGCGACATGCATCTGCTATGATGGCGCCGCATGCTCACGGTTCGCCATCTCACCAAATCCTATCGTTCAGCCCAGGAACAGGTCGCCGTTCTGCGCGGCGTCGATCTCAGCGTTGCCGCCGGCGAGAGCGTGGCGCTGACCGGCGAATCCGGCAGCGGCAAGAGCACGCTGTTGCATCTGATCGCCGGCCTCGATGAGGCCGACAGCGGCGAGATCCAGCTCGGCGACATTGTCGTCACCGGCCTCCATGATTCCGCTCGCGCCGCGCTGCGCCGCGACCGCCTCGGGCTCGTGTTCCAACAGTTCAACCTGATCCCGTCGCTGTCGGTCGCCGACAATCTGGCGTTCCAGTCGCGCATCTCCGGCAAGCATGACGCAGCCTGGCAGCACGAACTCTCCGAGCGCCTTGGCCTCGGCGCGCTGCTCAAGCGCTATCCCGAACAACTCTCTGGCGGCCAGCAGCAACGCGTCGCCATCGGCCGCGCGCTGGCCTCGAAACCGCTGCTGCTGCTCGCGGATGAACCCACCGGCAATCTCGACGAAGACACCGCTGACGACGTTCTGAAACTGGCGCGCGATCTCGTCGCACGCACCGGCTGCGGCTTCCTGATGGTGACCCATAGCGAGCGCCTCGCCGCCACGCTCGATCGTCACGTCCATCTCCATGCCGGATTGATCGCGTGAGACGCGCGCTCTGGATCCTCGCGGTACTGCTCAGCCACTGGCGCCGGCATCCGATGCAGTTCGCGACGCTCCTGATCGGCCTGATCGCAGCGACCGCGTTGTGGAGCGGCGTGCAGGCGCTCAATCAGCAAGCCCGCATCAGCTATGACCGCGCCGCCGCAGCGTTCGGCGGGACGCGCGCGCCGATGCTGGTCGCGACCAATGGCGGCGCATTCGCGCAACAACTCTTCGTCGATCTCCGCCGCGCAGGCTGGCCGGTCTCGCCTGTCGTCGAAGGCCGCGTGCAAATCGGCGGTCGCTCGGTGCGTCTGCTCGGCATTGAGCCGGTGACCATGCCTGTCGAAGCCAGCGCTGCGACGGAGATCGGCAGGACCGGCGCGCAGGCGTTTCTCACGCCGCCCGGTCAGGCGCTGATCGCACCGGAAACGCTGGCCAGTCTCGGCCTTGCTGAGGGCGCGACACCTGCGCTCAATGACGGAGCGCTGCTGCCGCCCCTGAAACTGCAGCCGCAGCTCGCGCCGGGTGTGCTGGTGGTCGATATCGGCATCGCCCAGAAACTTCTGAAGATGCCGGACCGGATTTCGCGCCTGCTGATCGGCAGCGCGAAAGGTCCCCGCGCATCGCTCGACAGCGTTGCGGGTAATCGGTTGCGGCTGGTGCAGCCCGACGCCGAAACAGACCTCGAACGTCTCACCGACAGTTTCCATCTCAATCTCACCGCCTTCGGCCTGCTATCCTTCTTCGTCGGGCTGTTCATCGTCAATTCGGCCATCGGCCTCGGCTTCGAACAGCGTCTGCCGATGCTGCGCACCTTGCGTGCTTGCGGCGTCTCGGCGCGCCAACTCAACAGCGTGCTCGTGCTGGAGCTTGTCAGCATCGCACTCGTCGCCGGCGTCATCGGTCTCGTCTGCGGCTATTTCATCGCCGCATCGCTGCTGCCCGATGTTGCGGCCAGCCTGCGCGGGCTCTATGGCGCGCAGATCCCGGGACAACTCACACTGAAGCCCGAATGGTGGTTCGCTGGGCTCGCGATTTCCATCATCGGCGCGCTGCTGGCGGCGACATCGAGCCTGCTGAAAGCCGTCCGCCTCCCCTTGCTCGCCACCGCACAGCCCTACGCATGGCAACAGGCCCAGCATCGCTGGCTGCGGCTGCAAGGCGCGGGCGCTTTGCTCGTGTTCATCGCTGCCGGACTTACGCTCTGGCTTGGCGATTCGCTGATTGCCGGCTTCTTCGTGCTTGCCGCATTGCTGCTCGGCGCGGCACTCGCATTGCCGGTCATCCTCGGCCTCGTCCTTGCCGGCGGGGAACGCAGTACCCGACGCCCGCTCGCCACATGGTTCTGGGCCGATAGCCGGCTGCAGCTTTCCGGCCTGTCGCTGGCGCTGATGGCGTTGCTGCTGGCGCTCGCCGTCAATGTCGGCGTCGGCACCATGGTGGAGAGTTTCAGCCGCACTTTCACAGGCTGGCTCGATGGCCGACTGGCGTCGGAGATCTATCTGAACGCAACGAGTGAGAAACAAGCAGTCGAGATCAAGACCTGGCTGAAGACGCGCCCCGACGTGCAGGCAGTTCTGCCGGGCAGCCGCACCGACCTGCAGTTCAACGGCGCGCCGATCGAGCTTCTCGGTTTCGCCGATCACGCCACCTATCGCGATCAGTGGCCGCTACTGGATTCCACTCGTGATGCATGGGACCGCGTACGCAGCGGCGACGGCGCACTCGTCAGCGAACAACTCTCGCTGCGCATGAAGCTCAAACTCGGCGATCGTCTGGACGTGCCGACGCCGACCGGCACATGGCCGATGGACGTCGTTGCCGTGTATGCGGATTACGGTAATCCAAAAGGCCAGATCGGCGTGAACATCGATGCGCTGGTCAAACATGTCCCTGACATTTCGCAGACCCGCATGGGCCTGCGCGTAGCCCCCGCGGCCGTACCCGGGCTGATCGACGCCATCCGCACGCGCTTCGGCCTCGACGGCCGCAATCTCGCAGATCAGACGACGGTGAAGACAGAGTCACTGGCGATCTTCAACCGCACCTTCGCCGTCACTGCAGCGCTCAATGCCTTCACACTCGGTGTCGCAGGCGTCGCACTGCTCACCAGCCTGCTCACACTGAGCAATTCGCGCCTGCCCCAATTGGCGCCCCTCTGGGCCATTGGCATCACACGTCGCCGCCTGGCCGGCATCGAGCTGCTGAAGACGCTGTCGGTCGCCTTGATTACCTCACTGCTGGCGCTGCCGCTCGGCCTCCTGGTGGCGTGGTGTCTCATCGCTATCGTCAATGTGAAGGCCTTCGGCTGGCGCCTGCCGTTCCATGTGTTTCCGCTGCAACTGGTCCAGTTGCTCGGCGTTGCCATGCTGGCCTCGCTGCTCGCAGCTCTGCTACCGATCTTGAAGCTGCTGCGCATGCAGCCGGCCACACTGGTGAAGGTATTCGCCAATGAGCGCTAGCCTCGTCACGCGTCGCAGTTTGATCGGCGGCATCGCCCTGCTCAGCCTCGGCGGCTCACGCGCGCTCGCGCAAGGTTTCGCAGGTCTCGGCCGCGACGCCGAGGGCTTTGCCAGCGTCGTGCCCGGACGCCCCCTCACCTTTCCCGCCGATCACGGCCCGCATCCGGACTATCGCATCGAATGGTGGTACCTCACCGCCAATCTCACGGACGGGTCGGGCAATGCCTATGGCGTGCAATGGACGCTATTTCGTCAGGCGATGGCGGCGGGCGCGCAAGGCGACGGCTGGGCGACGCCGCAGATCTGGATGGGTCATGCGGCGGTGACATCGGCGACCGCGCATCATGCGGCCGAGAGTTTTGCCCGCGGCGGCGTTGGTCAGGCCGGCGTCACGACAACACCGTTCCGTGCTTGGATCGATGCGTGGGAAATCCGCGGGCTTGAGAACTTCGACGACAGGTCGGTTGCGCCGGTTGACGTGTCGGCATCGTCAGCGGATTTCAGCTACCAGCTACGGCTCGATGCAAAGCAGCCGCTCGTGCTGCAGGGCGAAAATGGCTTCAGCCGCAAATCCGAACGCGGCCAGGCATCGTATTATTACAGCCAGCCATATTTCACCGCATCGGGCGTGCTGACCATCGACGGCAAGGAGATTGCCGTCACCGGCCGCGCCTGGATGGACAGGGAATATTCGAGCCAGCCGCTGGCCTCCGACCAGACCGGCTGGGACTGGTTCTCGCTGCATCTGCCTGACAATGCGAAGCTGATGCTGTTTCGTCTCAGGCAGAAAGATGGCGCGCATTATTTTGCTGGCAACTGGATCACCGCAGACGGAAAATCCGAACAGCTTGCCCCAGGCGCCATGGATATGGCGCCGACAGTCATGACGGAAATCGCCGGCCGCAGGATCCCGACATCATGGAAGGTATCGATCGCATCGCGCGGATTACAGATCGCGACCTCGCCGCTGAATGCCAAGAGCTGGATGACGACAAGCTTCCCGTATTGGGAAGGGCCGGTGAGCTTCACCGGCAGTCACAGCGGTACGGGCTATCTGGAAATGACGGGGTATTGAAGCGCGATGCCTGCCACAAGCACCGTCATGCCCGGGCTTGAGCCGGGCTTCCACGACTTTCGATGCAGGATTAAGACGTAGATGGCCGGGACAAGCCCGGCCATGACGGTGTTTGGATTTATTTCGGTAACGCTCGTGTTTTACTTCGTCAGCGGGCAGCCGCTCTCGGCCGCCGTTGGAAACGCCTTGTCGCCGGGCACCACGGCGAGCTGCTTGTAATAATCCCACGGCTTCTTTGATTCCGCAGGCTTCTTGACCTCGAACAGATAGAGGTCGTGGATCATGCGACCGTTGGCGAGCACCTTGCCGCCCTGCGCGAAGGCGTCGTTGACCGGCAGCTCCTTCAGCTTCTTCGTCACCGCTTCGGTGTCCTTGCTGCCGGCGGCCTTCACCGCCTTGAGATAGGACAGCGTCGCCGAATAGGTGCCTGCCTGAATCATGTTCGGCATCCGCTGGGTACGCTTGAAGAAGCGCTCGGCGAATTCGCGCGACTTGTCATCGCGGTCCCAGTAATAGGCCTCCGTCAGGACAAGGCCCTGCGCAGCCTGCAGACCTAGCCCATGCACCTCTGCCAGCGTCAACAGCAGGCCGGCAAGTTTCTGGCCGCCGGCAACGATGCCGAATTCCGCCGCCTGCTTGATCGAATTGGAGGTGTCGAGCCCGGCATTGGCAAGGCCGACGATCTTGGCTTTCGAGCTCTGCGCTTGCAGCAAAAAGGATGAGAAATCCGAGGAATTGAGCGGGTGACGTACGGCGCCGAGAACCTTGCCGCCCTTGGCAGTCACGATCTCACCGGTATCCTTTTCAAGCGCATAGCCGAACGCATAGTCGGCGGTGAGGAAGAACCAGGTGTCACCGCCTGCCTCCACCAGCGCACCGCCGGTACCGACCGCGAGCGCATGGGTGTCGTAGGCCCAGTGGAAACCGGAGGGCTGGCAAGCGTCGCCGGTAATGCGCGAGGTCGCGGCACCAACAACGATATCGATCTTCTTCTTTTCCTTGGACAGCTCCTGCACCGCCAGAGCCACCGACGAGGTGGTCAGTTCGGTGATCATATCGACGCCATCGACGTCGTACCATTTGCGCGCGATGGTGACGGCGAGATCCGGCTTGTTCTGATGGTCGGCGGAGATGACCTCGATCTTCTGGCCGAGCACCTCGCCGCCGAATTCCTCGACGGCCATCTTCGCGGCTTCGAGTGACCACTTGCCACCGTAGTCGGCATAGACACCGGACTGATCGTTGAGAATGCCGATCTTGACGCCTTGCGCCGAGGCCGGAGCCGCCAGGAAAAGACCGCACAGCGCAGCCGTCGACAACAGTCCGAATTTCATCAATGCCTCCCAAGGTTTTAATTTGGGCGCACGCTATTTTAGAAGCGGAGGTCGAACCAGATAATCTTTCGGCCTAGACAGAATTTGCAGATCAGCTTTGCGTCATCGCCGAACGCAGTCGTTGCACCATTTGCTGCAACGCACTCGACTAATGCTGCTTCTTCAGCGCCGCTTCGATACAGGCCAATTCCCGCTCGATTTCGGCGACCATCGACACCGGATCGGCGTCGGAAATGAGATGCATTTTCTCGTAAGTGCCATCCTGGATGCTTTTCAGGATGGCCATCCGGTCGGTCTTGTAGCCCTTCAAACGCTCGAAATCGCCGCGCTCGGCATATTTCGCGATGAGTTTCTCGAAGACGCTGCTCATGGGAATTCCTTGCATCGAAAGCGCGGGGAGCGATGCCCCGCGCCGTGAAATGGTCGGCGATCAGAGGCCGCGCAGGACCAGCCGATTGAGACGGCTTGCAAAGGCCGCAGGATCTTCTGGCAACTCGCCATCGAGGATCTGCGCCTGCTCCAACAGCAGGAACGCGATGTCCGATGCTTCGCCGCCTGCCGCCTTGTCCGCGCCGGCAATCTTTGCCACCAGCGGATGGCGCAGATTGATCTCGAGGATCGGCTTGGTGACGCTGCCGCGGTTCTGCATCGCCAGCATGCGTTCGAGCTCGCGATCCGGGCCGGCGCCGCCGGCCACGAGGCACGAGGCCGATGTGGTCAGGCGCGTCGAGACCTTCACGTCGGAAACGCGCTCGCCGAGTGCATCCTTGATCACGGCAATCGTCGCAGCCTCGTCGGTCTCGGTCTTCGGCTCGTCCTTGGTCGCCTCGTCGTCGATGCGCGGGACCAGATCGAGATTGACCTCGCCCTGGCTCAGCGACTTCAGCGGCTTGCCGTCGAAATCGAGCGGCGCCGAGCTCCAGAATGCGTCGACCGCGTCGGTCAGCAGGAGCACCTCGATGCCGCGCGACTTGGCGGCCTCCAGCTTCGGATTCGACTTCAGGCGGTCAAGGCTGTCGCCGGCAAGATAATAGATCTCGGTCTGGTTTGGCTTCAGGTCAGCGATATAATCCTTCAGCGAGCGCTTCTCGCCTGCAGTCGTGGTGAAGCGCGACAGCGCGAGCAACTTTTCGCGGCGCTCGAAATCCTCATAGATGCCTTCCTTGATTACCGGGCCGAAGGCGTCCCAGATCTTGGCGAAGGTCTCTGCATCCTTCTCGCTGAGGTTCTCCAGCTCGCCGATCACGCGGGTCGCCACTGCCTTCCTGATTTGCGCAAGTTGCGGATTGTTCTGCAACATCTCGCGCGAGAGATTGAGCGGCAGATCCTCGGCATCGATGACACCGCGGATGAAGCGCAGATAGGACGGCAGCAGATCCGCATCGTCGGTGATGAAGACGCGGCGCACATAGAGCTTCACATGACCCTTGCGGTTCGGCTCGAAGAGATCAAACGGCTTAGTCGATGGCGCAAACAGCAACACCGCATAGGAATAGCGGCCCTCGGCGCGGTAGTGCAGTGTCATCGCCGGTTCGTCATAGGCATGCGCAATGGACTTGTAGGCCGCGCTGTAATCTTCCGGCTTCAGTTCCGACTTGGAGCGCTGCCACAGCGCGCTGGCCGAATTGATCTGGCGTGGCTCGGCATCGCCATCCTTGAGCATGATCGGAAACTGGATGTTGTCCGAATAGGCGCCGACGATGCGCTCGATCTCGTAGGTTTCGAGATACTTCTTCGCGTCGTCCTTCAGATGCAGCACGATCGACGTGCCGGTCGGCACGCTCATGCCGTCAGCAACCTGACCTATCTCGAAGCCGGCGCCGCCGGTCGAGGTCCAGGTGAAGGCATCGTGGGTACCGGCGCGGTGGCTGGTGACGACGATTTTCTCAGCCACCATGAAAGCCGCATAGAAGCCGACGCCGAACTGCCCGATCAGGTTGGAGCCATCCTTGACTTCGGTGAGGCGCGACAGGAATGACTTGGTGCCGGAACGCGCGATCGTCCCCAAGTTGTCGATCAGTTCCTGGCGATCCATGCCGATACCGGTATCGATGATCGACAGCGTATTGGCTGATTTGTCCGGGACAATGGTGATGTTGGGCGACTGGCCGTCGGGGATCAGCGACGGATTCGCGATCGCCTCATAGCGCAGCTTGTCGCAGGCGTCGGACGCGTTGGACACCAGTTCGCGCAGGAAGATATCGGTCTCGGAATAGACCGAGTGAACCATCAGGTTCAGCAATTCGGCGACTTCGGCCTGGAACGGCTGGGAAACGGGTGCAGCGGTGTCAGAGGTCGTCATGAAAAGTGCCCGATACTGGTAAGGGAGAGATGACGCATATAGCGACGCGGATTTGCCGAGTCCATGGTGCAAACCAATGGATTCCGCGTGAAATACCCCACCGGGAACTGTAGTTGCTGACGTTACTTGGAAGCTGCGACCTGCGCGGCCAGCAGCCTGGTCGTGGCGTCGAGATCGACCAGCGGATAGACCTCGAACTGCGCCGGAATGATGTCGGCCCATTCGTTCAGGATACGATGCAGCACCTCATTGCCATCGACCTCGAACACCGCGACCGCGCCGCGGCCGACGCGGGGATAGATGTGCTGGCAGATGCCCGACGCCTGATACCCCGCCATCCACGGCCAGAAGCCCTGGCGCGCGGCCGCCATGTCGGAGGGACGATCGGCGCGCGGATTCGAGATCACCAGAAACAGCATCGCTGATCTCCTGTTGGCGCGCTCAGAACGCGTCAGCCCTGCAGCGCGCCCGCATAGGCGCTTTCCAGCATGGCCAGGCATTCGCGCGCACGCGCCTGCGCGATGTCGTTAGCGGTCTGGGAAATTTCACGAAGATCGCGGATCGCCAGATCGACGGCGCTCAGCAGATCGATTTCACACTCATCGGCCTGAGGGGCCGCCGCACGCATGGGGAATGGAATAACTACACTCACTGGGACGCCCGCTCTTCACGATTGCAACGCTCGAATCACTCGTGACTATTTGGCCTGCGAATGGTTAAGCCAATCGATAGGAAGCAACGGATCTGACGTAAAACTGTCGCGCCGCCGTCAATCCTGCCAGCGCACCGGCGGGATCAGCCCGACGGACGGGTCCTCGCCAGGGTCATCCGACGGCTGGATCGTGGGTGCGTCGCCCCGCTCGGGTGTCGCGTCGATGATCATGGCCGGCGACGGAAGCTGCGGAACGGCCATGCTCTGCTGCCCGCGCCGATAGGACTCGAATTCGAGCTGTTTGGCGAAATGCCGGAACAGGTCAGCCGTGTATTTGCGCTGCTCGGGGCTGGAAGCCGAGGCGATCTGGAAGATCAATTCGTCGGATAGTTCCGACGTGGTCGCACCGGTCAGGTCTTCGAGAACGCTCATCACAATGGCTCAGCCCATGAAGTAGCCAGCCTGCCAGAACGAGGTTGATATCGCGTTGTTCGTCACAACAATCGGGAGCGCGCGCATAAGCATCACTAATGCCACCCTAATTTATACCGTTAGTGGCGCCGGACTTCGCGCGAATGCAGTCTGCAAGCGATCAGGCGCAGTGAGACAGTGCCTGTTGCGCACTCTTGCCTCTTATTCGTGCAGGTCGGTGGAACCCGGCACGCGGAAAATTAAGTCACGATTAACCATGACTGGGCGATAAAAACGAAAGGTAACTGATTGCTGTCTCAACGGGGATGCGACGATGGTTTTGGCGATGAACCGCAGCCGCAATTCTGCGTATGCCAATGCGACTGAAGAGACTGACGACAGCTCCGATATCTCCGCGCTGATCGGGCGGTTGACCGCCGAGGTCAACGAGATCGCCTGCGAAAAGACCAAGTCGATCCAGCACATCACCAACCAGATGAAGATGCTGGCGCTGAACGCGCTGATCGAAAGCTCCCGCGCCGGCGCACAGGGCGCGGGCTTCGCCGTCGTGGCGCAGGAAGTGCGCAATGTCGGCCAGCAGGTCGAGACCATCGCGCGCGATCTGGAATCCCAGCTCACCGCGCGCACCGGCAGCCTGATGGCGTCGATCGAGAAGATGACCGAACGCTCGCGCGGCGAACGCATGGTCGATCTGTCCCTCAATGCCATCGAGCTGATCGACCGCAATCTCTATGAGCGCACCTGCGACGTGCGCTGGTGGGCCACCGACTCCGCCGTCGTCGATTGCGCGGCCGCACCGGGCGATGCCACCGTCGCCCATGTCTCCGAGCGACTTGCCGTGATCCTCGGCGCCTACACCGTCTATCTCGATCTCTGGCTGTGCGACATGCAAGGCAATGTCATCGCCAGCGGCCGTGGCGATCGTTTCAATGTCACGGGTCAGAACATTGCTAGCACCGCCTGGTTTCGCGACGCCCGTACGCTGCGCTCCGGCGACGACTACACCGCGGGCGATGTCGAGCGCCAGCCGCTCCTGAACAATGCACAGGTCGCAACCTATTGCGCCAGCGTGCGCGAAGGCGGCAAGGCCAATGGCCGCGCCATCGGCGTGCTCGCGATTCATTTCGACTGGGAAGCCCAGGCGCGCGCCATCGTCGAAGGCGTTCGCGTCGATGACGACAAGACGCGTGTGCTGCTGGTGGATTCGAACCTGCGCGTAATCGCTTCGTCCGACGGTCAGGGCCTGCTCACCGAACGAATCCCGCTGGCCTTGAACGGTCGTCGCAGCGGTTTCTATCACGACCGTTCGGGCGGCCTCGTCGCCTTCCATGCCACACCGGGCTATGAGACCTATAAGGGTCTCGGCTGGTACGGCGTGATCATGCGCGGCGCCTGACCGAGCGTTCTGGCGTTTGGCAATCTCGCTGCGATAATCTCGCGCACGTCACTAGTGGGAGATCGCGATGACCGACGTTACCTTCGAACCGGCAATTCCGGTTCTGCGTATCTATGACATCGCCAAGGCCAGGGAGTTCTATGTCGATTTCCTCGGCTTTGCGATCGACTGGGAACATCGCTACGAGCCGGACTCCCCGCTCTACATGCAGGTGTCGCGCGGCTGCGTGAAGCTGCATCTCAGCGAGCACTATGGCGACGGCACGCCGGGTAGCGTGGTCTATATCCGTGGCAGCAATATCGCGGCTTTCGCGAAGGAGCTGCATGACAGGCAGGCCCGCTTCGCGCGGCCGAGCCCGACGGACAAGGCGCCAGCCATCACGGATCCATTCGGCAATGTGCTGCGGTTCGATGACGAGACCAACAGGCATTGAGGCCATCATACCGGTATTCGCGGCGACGATGGACCTTACCCGTTTAGCCAGTTCCTGATCTTCGCGAAAAAGCCCGGGTCTCGCCGCGCGGTGACGGGGCCTACAGCAATTGGCCGCACCGGCTCGCCGTCGACGACCAATGCCGTTCTTGCTGCCGCAAGCGCCATCGGTCCGACCTGCGCCAAAAACGCGTGTTCATGACTGCGGGTCAGCCGCGCCAGCGCGGCGTCGAAGGGCAGCCACGCGACTTCGCTGATATCCTTCATCAGCTTGCGTGATGGCGTAGGCGCCGCCTCCATGTGCCAGAAATGCACGACCTTGGTGCGCTCGCCGAGTGGATAGGCCAGCGCGCCGAGATAATCATGCACCGACGCGGCGTGGCCAGTCTCTTCCAGCACTTCCCGCTCGGCCGCGTCGCGCGGCGTCTCGCCATTGTCGAGCTTGCCTTTCGGCAGCACCCAGTCGCCGCGCTTGCGCAGGCAGACCACGGCGAACAGCGGCGTCTCGCCTCGCTGCACGACAATGCCTCCCGCTGCCATGATGATATCGCGCGCCATGATTGTCCTTAACCGCTAACGCACAAAGACGCCATCGAGGTCATCCTCGATATGGGCACGAATGATGGAATCGAAATCCGGCTCCGCCAGGAAGCCCAATGCCAGTGCGCGTTTGGTCGCGAACATCGTCGGCCATCCGGCAACCATGGCCATCACGGCAGGATCGGGCATGCGTCTGATACGCGTCACAATACTGTCACCTGCCACGCGGCGCAGCGCGGCGATCATGTCGGCGACCGAGGCTCGCACGCCGGGCATCATCAGCGTGCGGCGCGCGCCGAGCTGGGTGCTGTCGAGCTGCGCACCGCGCAACAGAAACTCCGTCGTCGCACGCGGACTGGCATGGGTCTGACCGACGTCGTCTGACACCGGCAGCACCGCCTCGCGCCCGGCCAGCGGCTCGCGGATGATATTGGAGAAGAAGCCCGACGCCGCCGCATTGGGTTTGCCCGGCCGCACGCAGATGTTCGGCAGGCGAATTCCGATGCCGTCGAAGAAACCGCGGCGCGTATAATCCGCCAGCAGCAATTCGCAGATCGCCTTCTGCGTGCCGTAGCTCGACAGCGGTGTGTGAAAGAATTCGTCCACGATCGGCCCGTTATACGGCGCGCCGAAGGTGGCGATGGACGACGTATAGACGATGCGGGGATGATAGCCGTCGCCCATCGCGCGGATCGCCTCGAACAGATTGCGCGTACCATCGAGATTGACGGCATAGCCCTTGTCGAAATTCTGCTCGGCTTCGCCAGAGACGACTGCCGCCAGGTGGAAAATCAGCTCGGGCTTCGACGCCAGCAGCGTAGTCGATGCATCGGGCTGCGCGAGATCGACGGTGATGCTACGCGCAAAGCCTGACCCCACCCCGAGATCGCTCGCGACGGCATCGGCCATGACCAGGTCGGTGATAGCAGCGCCACCGATCCGACCGTCCTTGAGCAACCTCTCGCACAGCTTGCGGCCGATCATGCCGGCCGCGCCGATCACCAGAACCTTCATTCTTTTGGCGCCGACAATTTATAGATCTCGAGCGCATCGGCGTCGGCGCCACGCACCGCCTTGCCCATGCGGAAGATCTGCGCCGCCAGTGCCGCCATCGGCACCGGCGTCGATGTGTCCTGCGCCACGTCGACGACCGTATCGAGATCCTTGAGCATCGTATGGATGTGGCCGAGCGGCGGCGAATGAATGCCCTGCGCCATCCGTGGCACGAACAATTGCAGCGGGATCGAATCCGCAAAACCGCCCGCGAGCGCTTCCGGCAAGCGTTTGGCGTCGATACCGGCATTCACAGCCAGTCGCGTCGCTTCGGCCAGCACAGCCATGGCGCAGCCAACGATCACCTGGTTGCAGAGCTTGGTCATCTGCCCGGCGCCGGTCGGCCCCATATGCGTGAAGTTGCGCGCCATCGCCAGAATATAGGGCCTGATACGTTCGACATCGGTGGCCTCACCGCCCGCCATGATCGCGAGCGTGGCTTCCTCTGCACCCTTGGTGCCGCCCGACACCGGCGCATCGACCCAGCCCATGCCGTTTGCGGCTTTCAACCGCGCCGCGATGGCCTTCGTCTTGTCTGGATGGATCGATGAGAAGTCCACGACGAGCTTGCCCTTGCCATCGGTGCCGGACAGGCCGTTGTCGCCGAATACCACCTCTTCCACCGCCGATGCATCGGTGAGGCACATGAAGATGATGCTGGCATGCGCGACGACATCGCGCGGGCTTGCGGCGGCTTTCGCACCGGCCTCGACGAGTGCATTCACCTTGCCGGGCGAGCGATTCCACACGGCCACGTCAAAGCCGGCACTCAGCAGCCGTTTGGTCATCGGTAATCCCATCAGACCGAGACCGAGGTAACCGAGCTTCTCTTTGCTGCCTGCCGAATCCGCCATGGTCACGCCACTGTCCTTCTATCGCCGAGCCGCGCTGCTCGCCTCTGCGAGCTATCTACGCTGCGTCCGCAGCCGCAGCAACGGTGATATCATCGCCTGCCGGGCTGCCAATTGTTGCGCCACAGCACGAATGAATGTTGGGCACGCAGTTCGCTTGCCAGAATATTTGAGGCATGAAAGGCTTCAAGGCAGCGGGTCTGTCCTATGGCCATGTCTGGCCATTATCAAACGGAGCGAGCGGGCATGAAGCTGGGTTCTACGAAGTGGCTGGTGGCGGCGGTTCTCGCGGCGGGGGCAGTGTCGGGTGCGCAGGCCCAGACAATTCCGACCATCAAGGTCGGCTGGACCATTCCGGCCGAGGAATCCAAATACTGGATGATGAAACGGCCCACCGAATTCACCAACCTGGGCAAGAAATACAATATCGAGTGGACCCAGTTTCAGGGCACCTCGCCGATGACGCAGGCGCTGGCCGCCGGCGCGCTGGATTGCGCCACGCAGGGCGTGCTGTCGCTTGCCAACGGCGTGACTGGCGGCAACCTCAAGGCCTATATCGTTGCGCAGCACGTGTTCGAAAAGCCAGGCGGCTTCTCGGTCTACTGGGCCGTGAAGGACGACTCGCCGATCAAGACCATTGCGGACCTGAAGGGCAAGAATGTCGGCATCTCGGTCATCGGCGGCGGCACCTACGGGCCGTTCAAGATGTTGCTGAAGGGCGGCGGCGTCGATCCGGAGAAGGACATCAAGCTGATCGAGATCGGCTTTGCCGCATCGGAAGATGCGCTGCGTCAGGGCCGCGTCGACGCCATCAACATGAACCAGCCGTTCGCCGCACGCATGGAAGCCAAGGGCGGCACGCGCAAGCTGTTCGCACTCAACGAGGCGATGCCCAACATCGTGCACATCCTCGAAGCCTGCCGCGCCGATTTCGTCGACAAGAATCCCGAACTCGCCAAAATGTATGTCGCCGACATAACCCTTGGCATGAAGAAGGCGCTGGCGGATCGCGACGAAACGCTGAAGGTCGTCAACGAAGTGCTGAAGGCGCCGATCCCGGTGCTCGAAACTTACCTTCTGAAGGATAATGACTTCGGCCGAGATCCCGGCGCTGCGCCGAACTTCCCGGCGATGCAGAAGATGCTCGACATCTATCAGGAAGCCGGCATGCTGCCGAAGATGGACGTGATGCAGTTCAAGCATCCGACCATCGTGGCGCCGATCCAGTAAGGCAAGACACGACACTCATTATATGATGTCCTGAGGCCACGCCCACGGCGTGGCCTCAATGCATTGGACGACAAGACCAAGAAACGGAAAGATACGAGTGATGAAAAAATTGCGATCCCGCGTCACCACCGACGGCCTCGACCGCGCGCCGCACCGCGCCTTCATGCGCGCCATGGGCCTCGACGACGATGCGATCGCGAGGCCTATGATCGGCGTCGTATCGATGAAGGGCGAGCAGACGCCCTGCAACATGACCCACGACTTTCAGGTCGACGCCGCCAAGACGGGCATCTCGGAAGCCGGCGGCACGCCGCGCGAATTCTCGACCATCTCCGTCTCCGACGCCATCAGCATGAACCACGAAGGCATGAAGTTCTCGCTACTGTCGCGCGAGATCATCGCCGACTCCATCGAAGCCGTAATGCATGGCCTTGCTTATGATGCGCTGATCGGCTTCGGCGGCTGCGACAAGACGCTGCCCGGCGTCATCATGGGCATGGTCCGCTGCAACGTGCCGTCGATCTTCATCTATGGCGGCAGTTCGCTGCCGGGGCTGCACAAGGGCAAGACGCTCACTGCGCTGGATTCCTATGAGGCCGTCGGCGCCTTCATGACCGGTGACATCGACAAGCAGGAGCTGGACGCCATCGAACGCGCGTGCCTCCCCACCATCGGTGCCTGCGCCGGCCAGTTCACTGCCAATACGATGGCGATGGTCTCCGAGGCACTGGGAATCACCATGCCCAATGTCTCGATGATCCCCGGCGTCTATGCCGAGCGTGCGCAATTCGCGCGCCGTGCCGGACGTCTGGTGATGGAGATGCTGCGCAAGAATGGCCCGCTGCCACGCGACATCGTCACCCGCAAATCGCTGGAAAACGGTGCCGCCATCGTCGCTGCAACCGGCGGCTCGACCAATGCCGCGCTGCATCTGCCAGCCATCGCCAATGAAGCCGGCATCAAGTTCACCATCGACGATGTCGGCGAAGTATTCGCCCGCACGCCGCTGATCGGCAATCTGCGGCCAGGCGGCAAATATGTCGCCAAGGACGTCTACGACATCGGCGGCACCGCGGTCGTCATTCGTGCACTGATCGAGAGCGGCCATATCGACGGCTCGTGCCTGACCATCACCGGCCGGACCATCGCGGAAGAATACGGCAACGCCAACAAGGCCGATGGCGAGATCATCTATTCACCGTCGAAGCCGATCATGCCGGATGGCGGCGTTGCAGTGCTGAAGGGCAATCTCTCGCCCGATGGCGCGGTGATCAAGGTGGCCGGCCTGAAGAAGACGGTGTTCGAAGGCACCGCCCGCGTGTTCGAGGACGAGGAGAGCTGCGTCGCCGCCGTGAAGGACCGCAACTACAAGGAAGGCGACGTCCTGATCATCCGCAACGAGGGTCCGGTCGGCGGCCCCGGCATGCGCGAGATGCTCGGGGTCACCGCTTTGATCTATGGTCAGGGCATGGGCGAGAAGGTCGCGCTGATCACCGATGGCCGCTTCTCCGGCGCGACACGCGGCATGTGTATCGGCTATGTCTCGCCGGAAGCCTATATCGGGGGCCCGCTCGCACTGGTGCGCGATGGTGACAAGATCCGCATCGACGCGACGGCGCGACGGCTGGATCTGATGATCGACGAGACGGAGTTTGCGGCGCGCAAGGCGGCGTGGACCCAGCGTCCGCCGCGCCACCGCGCCGGTGCGCTGGCGAAATATGCCAAGCTCGTCGGACAGGCACCCGGCGGCGCCGTTACCCATGACGGCGGCGCGGAATGGCCGTGGTTTGAGTGAGTAATCCTGGCGTCGGCGGCGCGCTCCTTCTCCCCGCACTGCGCGGGGAGAAGGTCGGGATGAGGGGCAAGGCAATGGCCTATCATCTCGCATGGTCTTATCGGGTCGGGATCGGTGCGAACCGTGAGTGCAATTGTGCAAGGACTATGGCGCGCCGCCCCTCACCCGCCGCGAAGACGCGGCGACCTCTCCCCGTAAAGAACGGGGAGAGGTTAGTTACTCCGCCGTCGCGGCGCGCAACTCACCCGCCGTCGCGTGCTTCAGCCCGACAGCTTCGATCGCGCGTCGCGCCGCCGCAACCAGATCCTGGTTGCTTTTGGCGCGGCAACCATCGGGCAGCAATTCGTTGTTCTCGAAGCCGACGCGAATATGGCCGCCGAGCAATGCGCCCGCGGTGACGCAGGCCGTCTCCTGCGCACCGAAGGCGCAGACACTCCAGTGTTCGAATTTTGGCGCGGCGCCATCCACGAACGGCAACAAATCGGCCGGGCTTGACGTCTGCCCCGCCGTATAACGGCCAAGCACGAACAGCACCGGCAGTTTTTCGAACGGCACGAGGCCACGCTTGCGGAACTCCGCCAGCCTGATGGCATCCGCCGCATCATAGAGAATGATCTGCGGCGTCACGCGCTCGCGCTTCATCCAGCCGAGCAGATCGGCGAAGGCCTGCTCCTCGCCGGCATCGGGCACCAGTTCGCGCAGCGCCAGCGATGCTGCTTCCGGCTTCACCGCCTGCACCACCGCACGCTGCTGCGCCGGTGTGTATTTGCCGAGCGCCTCGGACGTGATCTGGATGACGAGCCGCTCGCCGACGGCACTGCGGATTGCCGCGATCGCATCCTGATATGCGGCCGCATCGAGCAGGTGACTGCCATCGGCATTGCGCACATGGGCATGGATCATCGCCGCGCCTGCCTCAAGGCAATGCGCGGCCGTCACCGCCAACTCCGCCGGCGTCAGCGGCACCGCGGGATGGTCGGCCTTGACCTTGCGGCCGCCGTTGGGGGCGACCGCAATGGCAACGGGGGGCATGATTTACGGAATCGCTGCGATGACGGCGATCTCGACCTTGATGGCGGGGTCCGCGAGCTTCGACTCGACGCAGGCGCGTGCCGGGCCAACTTCGGGCACCCAGGCATCCCACACCGTGTTCATGGCATCGCGGTCGTTGATATTCGGCAGCCAGACGGTCGCGCTGAGGATGTTGTTCTTGTCGGTGCCGGCTTCCTTGAGCAGCGCGTCGATCTTGTCGAGCACCTGCTTGGTCTGCGTCTTGACGTCGCCCGAATACTCATCCGGCACCTGGCCGGCGAGATAGACGGTGTTGCCATGGATGGAAGCCTGGCTGAGGCGCTTGCCAGGACCGAGACGCTTGATCATGCAGAAGTCTTTCATTGAATGTGGAACGGAGTGACCCGGCGGCGACCATCCTCGCTCGGAACTGGCCCGTCAAGCCCATGACGCCACACGGCAGAAGTGGCCACGCGTGGACCACTTCCACTATTCCGCGGCGCGAGCCCGTTTCACGGCATCGTCCATCAGCGCCTTGGGCGCAGGCAGCCGCAACCGGCGGCCATGCTGCAGATACAACAGCGCGACGCGCTTCGGGTCGGACAGGTTCCAGATTTCGACGGCTGGCAGCCGCCCCACCAGCGTCACAGGCGGCCGATGCGCGATGACATGAGACAGGACCGTGGATTTCGGCCCCTTCCTGAATTTCCGGCGCACTTTTCGCGCGGCATTCTCATTGGCCGCCTGCCAGCGGATCCGCGGCCCACGCCGGCGGTTCAGAAGCCAAGAAAAGATTCGCAAAATGAATGGCATACGGCTTTTCTTTTTGCCCGGTTGCAGCGAGTTCGGCAGGTTCGCCGCATGGTCAGTCTTAGAACGAGCATCCACAGGGGTAAAGCGGCGCGATCAAGGCGAAACGTCGCGACGTTCGCGCGCGGCGATCGGGGGACACACGGTCCATGGCCACGCGCCGCGCATTGACGGCAGGCCGGTATCGACATGGCAGGACAAAGGTGCACGGAAACCCGCCGGAGCCATACAATTTTAGATTGCACGCGGCCTGCCTTTGTCTGATGCTGGGATTTTGTGGATGTCGACAATGTCGGCGGTCCGCATCCATTCCGCGTTTCATCCGCCCAAATTCGATTACTCATTTTGAGAGATCATCATGCAGCGTGTGACTTTAGGGCTTTGCCTGACAATCTTGTTCGGCGTGACATCGATCTGCGAGATCGTTCACCCGGCCCATGCGCAGTCTTCACCGACCGACCGTATCCTTGCAGCCGTTCAAAAAATACCCAAAGCCGTTTCCGTGAGTGGGGCGGGTGATTATGCCTATTACGAACTCAAAATCGAAAATCTGTGTGGCGCCGGCAGCATCACGGAGGCAGCCACTGCCTGGGTCGATGAATGGGCGATCACGGAAAAAGCGGTCGCCATGTCGGTAACCTACACCTTCCCAAACAGCTATCCAAATCTATCCAACATCACGATCCCTCTAATCGCGGTCGCAAACACTGGCGATCGCGGTGTTCAGAACTGCGCACCGATCACCGTCAAGGATATTCCACGTAATCAGGAAGTGACTGCGCGTTTCGACTTTTCGACAAAAGAAGGCGTACGCTTTCTCGATGCTTCAGGCGCCGTTGCATCGTTCGGCAAGCTCGCGGGCGCCGTGGGCGGACTGGCAGCGCCGGGCGGTGGCGTGGTCTTTACGGGAGCTGCCGCCGCGGTGTCGTTCCTGGCTTCAAATACAAAGCCTCTCAAGGATCTGACCGACGCAACCAATGAACTGCTGAAACTGCTGGACCGCGATCGCAAGCCGCGCGGCGTGGTCGCCGAGATCGCTCGATCGACCGGTCGCGCGAGCTACCGCGCCCAGCAGAAGGAGGTCTTCGCGGTCCAGAAATCCTACTACGACGCGTTGATCAAATCCGAGCCGTCGCAACCATACTGGGCGATCCCCGCCGACTTCAGCCGTGTCGCCGGCAAGGACTGGAATGACGTCGTACGGGACGTCCTCAATGCCCATCCCGCGTTCTGGGAGAACATGGCGCGCTTCTGCCCGGCGCTGCGCAACACCCTGTCGGCAGCCGCTCATTCCGACACCGTCTCGATTGCCGTCGGGCTCTATTATCACGCCGCAGCCAATGCCGACTCCTATGGACAAGTCGCCAATCGCACGTGCCTCAATACGCAAGAAGTCAAACTTCTGGCGAAGCGTGGCTGGGCAAGGCCGTTCGATAGCGCCCTCTCATTTCAGAACGCGCCATGGCCGGGTGCTCCACAGGTCGTTGCTGCCAACATCCCGCGATAGATCCATCGCGTGACAATCCGCCGGTCGCATTCCTGTTCGACCGGCGGATCGCGTTTTCAGACACTTCATTTTCAAGCTGCGACGGGGATGTTCCCGAACAGAGGCATTGCCATGAAAATTATACTTGGTTTGCTCGCACTGAGCTTTCTGCTCACATCGCCTGCCGCAGCGGCCAAAGGGCCGAAATGCGATTGGGAGCAGGAGGCCGCATATGTACGGGCAACGACCCGCATCGTCGAAGCCGACGTCGAGACCCCCGAGCCACCGCCGGCAACGACGACCTACGCACCGACGCTTACACAGGGCTGTGGATTAGGGACCGAGCTGGTCGATACGCTGGGCACGGGCATCGTGCGCATCAGCCTTCCCAACGGCGGCTTCGCCAACTTCTATCCGATCCTGACAACCGACAAACCCGACGGCGAATGGCGCTGCAACAAGGTGAAGGTCCGCACCGCCTGCGTCGTCAAATCGGAAATCAGCGGTGACGCAACGCTCGTGACGATGCGCGTGGATATGACCCGCAATGCGAGCGAGGAAGTCCTGAAGGTTGACAAGAATGGAGAGGTGACACCGCCGCAGAACGGCAAGTATTTTGCGCTGCTTCCACGCCGGCGGATCGATCGCTACGGCCGCAAGCGCGACGAAGGCGCCATCACGCTGGAACGCGCCGGCGCGATCGCCTGCGGTCGCGGCACCGCCTGTCGCAACAAGAAGATTGTCGCCGCCGAGAAGTCGCTCCTGACGGCGCTGCGGCAGCATCGGCTGGGCGCACTCCCCGTCGCCGACCGGCGCGCAGACGTCCGCGGCTTTCTGACAACATTCCACGATCTGACGCTTGGACAGAAGGCGCTACACCGCGCGATCATGCTCAACGAAATCAGCGTGACCGACGGTCCCGTGCCGGACAACAAGTTCATCTACGCCTCACCCTTCGAGCTGGTTGACGCTGTGCTGTGGAACAGCTCCCCCAGCTATGGCGCACACCAGATCGACATCGGCTCCAACGATGGCGGAGACCTCGGGCCGTTCCGGACCTCGCTCACGCGCGTTCTCGCCAAACACGATGCGGCAACGCTGGGCGCGATCCGTGACCGTACCGTCGGCGGCAAGACCGTGCGTCCGCTTGAAACCTGGGGGCGGGTCTATTCGATTGCCACCTGGGGCGATTTCTATCGTGTCTCGGACGAACTGACCAAGGATCTGAGATCGTCGCAGGGCCGGACAGAATATGCGGGACTGTATCGCAAGTTCCTCGACACCAGCACGGGCTGCATGGCTGTGCTTCGATCCCGCGGTGGCGTTTTCGCGAAGAGCCCGTTTGCCCAGCTCTATGTGATGGACGTTGCCAACCAGAAGGGGCCGACAACAGCCCTCAAGCTTGCACGCTATGCCCAGTCGCTCGCACGCTCGCAATCCGTCGAGGATATCGAGAAAGCCATGATCCAGCGCATTCTCGACGCCAGTTCAGGCAGCGACCATGCCACCGACGTCAAGCGGCGATCGGCCAATGTCACGGCAATCGCCAAGCAGTTTCCCGACCTCGGTGGCGCACCGCCCGCGACCTGCGACGTTGCGGGCTATGGGAGTGTCGAGAAAATCTAGCAGGTTCCCTGTCCGCACGCCGGGATGCACGACAGCCGAATCAGGGTTAGACGTGCAGACATGATGACGTCCCCCGCAGCGATTCGCCGTTCCGAGAGCATGCCGACGGCACTGTCCGTACTGCATTCGGTGTTCGGCCTGCCGGGTTTTCGCGGTGCGCAGGAGGACATTGTCCGCCACGTGACCGATGGCGGCAATTGCCTCGTACTGATGCCGACCGGCGGCGGCAAGTCCCTGTGTTACCAGTTGCCATCCCTGCTGCGCCCGGGCTGCGGCATCGTCGTATCGCCCCTGATCGCGCTGATGCGCGACCAGGTTGCGGGCCTGCTCGAAGCCGGCGTCAAGGCGGCGGTCCTGAACTCTACTTTGTCATGGGACGAAGCCAACGAAGTTGAGCGGCAATTGCTCGCCGGCGAGCTGGACCTTCTCTATATCGCCCCGGAACGGCTGGTGACGCCGCGCTGCCTCTCGATGCTCGGCCGCGCCAGCATTGCCCTGTTCGCCATCGATGAAGCCCATTGCGTTTCGCAATGGGGCCACGATTTCCGCCCCGAATATATCGGCCTCTCGGTCATCGCCGAACGTTTCCCGAATATTCCGCGCATCGCGCTGACCGCCACTGCCGACGATCTGACCCGGCAGGAGATCGTGCAGCGACTGGGCCTCGACGACGCACCGAATTTCGTGGCGAGTTTCGACAGGCCCAACATCAAATACGAAATCGTCGACAAGACCAACGCGCAGAAACAGCTGCAGGCTTTCATTAGCGACCGGCATTCGGGCGAGGCCGGCGTGGTCTATTGCCTGTCGCGCGCCAAGGTCGAGGACACCGCTGCGGCCCTGAACAAGGCCGGCATTCTCGCACTGCCCTATCATGCCGGGCTCGATGCGCGCACCCGCGAGACCAATCAGGACCGCTTCATCAATGAAGACGGCGTGGTGATCGTCGCCACCGTCGCCTTCGGCATGGGCATCGACAAGCCTGACGTGCGCTTCGTCTGCCATCTCGATCTGCCGAAAAGCGTCGAGGCCTATTATCAGGAGACTGGACGCGCCGGACGCGACGGCAAACCGTCGAATGCGTGGATGGCCTATGGTCTGCAGGACATCGTGCAGCAGCGTCGCATGATCGACGAGTCCACCGGCTCCGAAACCTTCAAGCGCGTCTCCATCGGCAAGCTCGATGCGCTGGTCGGCCTCGCCGAAACCGTTGATTGCCGGCGCACGCGACTGCTGGGCTATTTCGGTGAGGAAGCCACCGGCACGCGCTGCGGCAATTGCGACAATTGTCTCTCACCGCCAAAGGTCTGGAACGGCAGCGTCGCCGCGCAGAAACTACTGTCCTGTACCTATCGCACCGGACAGAAATTCGGCGCCATGCATCTGGTGGACGTGCTGATCGGGCGCCTCACCGACAAGGTCAAGCAGTTCGGCCACGACAAGCTCTCGGTATTCGGCATCGGCGGTGAACTCTCGGAGAAGCAGTGGCGTGCGGTGATGCGCCAGCTCGTGGCGCGCGGCTTTCTCTATGCGGATGCAGATAGTTTCAACGCGCTGAAGCTCACCGAGAACGCCCGCGGTGTGCTCAAGGGCGAGATCGAGCTGATGTTTCGCGAGGAAACCGGCGGTAGCGGCCGTGCCCCGCGCAGCAAATCCCGTCGCGGCGATCTCGCGGCACCGCGCAGCGACAACGCCAATCCCGATCTGCTCGCCGTGCTGCGCGCCTGGCGTTCGGAAGTCGCGAAGAAGCGCAACGTCCCGGCCTATGTGGTGCTGCACGACGCCACCATCGATGGCATCGCCAGCGAACATCCCACCACGCTCAGCCAGCTCCGCGAAATCCCGGGGATCGGCGACAAGAAGCTGGAGCATTACGGCGCAGAGATACTCGCTTTGGTGAATGCGACGCCGGGACGATAGCGAGCGATCGAAGCCACGGATGTCTATCGGGCGGGCTTGTACCCCCTGATGACGGACGCCGATTTCTGCAGCGCCGTCACAAGTTCTGCCCCGGTCATCAATGCAGTCGTCTGGCTGGACTTGATGGCGCCGCCCGCTGCAATCGCGACGGCTATGGCCGCCATGCTCTCGATATCCGGCACATCGGCAATCAGCATCACGTCATATTCGCCGAGGCAGTACCAGCCACCGATCAATGTTCCTCCGACGACCTCCGTCGTCTGCCGTCCGACGGATTCAACGCGGTTCTGCGGATTCTTCATTTGCGCGGCCCATGATTCCGGCGTGTAGGCCGCCTGATACATATAGAGCGGCATGTTCGACCTCCGTCAGCCGGGATTGGCCTGCCCCTTCACCGAGAGAAGAGTGCGAGCTTCGCCATTTTCACGGCACGACCTAACTCTATTCGCGCGATGATACCGGCAGCGATCTGCATGGTGGCGCCGATGGCCCAGCTCAGACAGATGATGCCAGCCGTCCTCGGGCCCATGGTTTCACCCAGAATGATACTGGAGACTGACGTGATCGCCGTCACCGATGTGATGAAAGTACCGGCCGCAGTGAGCAGCTCCACCATATCCGCGCTGGTGCCCAGGCCGCGCCATAGTGGCAGATGCATGCGGTAATCGGCAGGGACCTGAGGCAGATCGATCCCGAGATAGAAACCGGTAGCCCCGTAAATGATCATGGCGAACACGACTTCACCCGAACCAATGAAGTCGATGAAGCGGCCGACCTCGGCAACGAACAACCCGCAGGCAGCCCCAAGCAAAGCGAGGCCAGTCCGTTCGAGGATGTGCGCCAACCTGCTGAGAGTCGAGCGGCTATGCCACGATGCGTTGGGCTTGATGATCATATGATCCTCGTCTGCCCATGACCTTGTCGAGGGCGTTTTAAATCCGCTCTCCGCAATAACAAGCAGTAGTACTTACCTAACCTAAGTGAGTTGGCGGCCCCTGCTTCAGTAAAGTAAAAACACACCTTCGCATTCTCGCGGCGCTTTCGCGTCCGAGTTGTGAGCATTCCTTCCCGCCCCCTTGTGAGAGGGCGTGCGGAACGCCAGGTGCCCGTTGCACCCTTGGGCCTGATGCGAATGCGGTCTTCCGCAAGTGAGTGTGCATCAGGACTTTCGGACGCGCCGAGCAAGTGCCCGACGTTCCGCCTGCGGTGTTTTTTTCGACTTGCTTGCACTTTGCCTCAGCGAACGATCCGATCACCGAATTAAAGTCCCAAGGCGATGGGAAGGGAGCCTCAAGCACTTAGGCCGGACGCATTTCGATTTGGTCGTCCGTCACACTGTCCAGGGATCTTTCCATCTCAAGGTCGGCCGTCTCCTTGCCAGTGGCAGTGCTGGCGCAGATCCGTCCTGCCCGAAGACAGACGTCACCCATGAACCGCGTAACGCCGCATCTCCGGCGTCCACCGCATCCAGCCCCGCGAACGTGACGATCGCGCTCGCCCCTCTCAGTGGGGCAGGACGATGGGGATAATAATCCTTATAGGGATGGCGTCAATGGGAGATAGGAAAAAATGTTTGACCCGGACCTCTCCGCTGTCGTCCCCGCGCAGGCGGGGACCCATACACGCTGAAGAACTGGTGAGAGCGTTGTCGTTGTGGCTCTGCGGCTTCAATCACGCTCACCGTGGTTATGGGTCCCCGCCTGCGCGGGGACGACGCGGAGAGGTCAGCATGGCCATACACTCGTCATTCCGGGGCGGCTGCGCGCCTTCGCGCAGACGAACCCGGAATCCCGACCTGTTCAGCGCAAAACATTCCGGGATTCCGGGTTCAGTCCGGCCGCTTCGCGGTCCGTCCTGCCCCGGAATGACAAGCGTGGGTCGGGATTCCCCGGCGTCGAACGATACGTGTGACGTAAATACCGCCAAACGACCAAAACCGCCGCATCCGTGCGTATCCGGTTACGCGACGAAACAAATCTCTGCACCCACGGAACAATTTTCCACACGGACGCCATCGGCTGGAAACCGGCCGGGACTACACCTCTATGTGACAGGTAGCCGCGTAGACGGCAGGAGGCCGCCATGAACCACTCGATCCACAGCGCAGACCGCAGCACGCATCTGAAGATCGTCGTTGTCGCCCTCGTTGCCGGCATCGCGGTTGCAGGTTTCGGCATCGCCGCCCGCACGGGCACCAGCGACGGCACCCAGACGGCCCGCGTCATCAAGGCCGGCCAGCCGACCGCGCTCACCAGTTCGAACACGACGGCGGTTCGCTGATTGTCGCATCAGGACACCGGACCGGTTTGACCTTAATCAACGTGATGCGCCGGTGATCCCGGCGCACCGCGCGATTCAACCTTGGCACCCTCGACAGCCCCTCTGCCCTGCCATAGTAAAATCCTAGCGAAAACCTTGGGCGCATCGACGCGCCGAAGATGCAGGACAGACCGTTGACTGTGACAGATATGGCGCCGGGTGCAGGCGAAGCCAACAGCACCATTCGTCAGGCTTCCGCGACGAGCCCCAAGACCGCAAACCAGACCGCAACCGACGCGATCATCAATTCCTATGCCGGCCGATCGATGCCTATCGATCATCTGCGGACCTTCGTCACGCCCGAGATGAATTTCGCGACGCGCATCATCAAGGCTGGCGCGCCGGTGCGGCCGCTGACTTATGCGAAGCGCGGCCTGCCTGACTTTCCGATCGTCTCCACGGCCGGCAGATTCGACATCTACGACTATGTCTCGCGCAATCGCGTCGCCGGCATTCTGGTGATGAAGAATGACGAGGTCCTGCTCGAACATTACGACCTCGGCATCAATGCCGCCATGCGCTGGCTGTCGATGTCGATGGCGAAATCCTTCAGCACCACGCTGGTGGGCGCCGCCATCCAGGACGGCTATATCCAGAGCGTCGACGACTCGCTGACCAGATATCTTCCCGAATTTTCCGGCACCGCTTTCGAGGGCGTCAGCGTGAAGACGCTGATGCAGATGACCTCGGGCCTGCGCTGGAGCGACGACCAGACCGACGCGAATTCCGAGCGCCGCGCGATGCTGGCATTGCAGGTCGGACAGGAGCCCGGCGCCGTCATGCGCTATATGGCCGAGCGTCCGCGCGCCGCGGCGCCCGGCACACAATGGACCTATTCGACCGGCGACACCCATGTGGTCGGCGCGCTGGTGAAGGCCGCCACCGGCAAATGGCTGAGCGATTATCTCTCGGAGAAGATCTGGTCGAAGCTCGGCATGGAGCAGGACGGCGCCTGGTGGCTGGAAGCGCCGGGTGGACTTGAGGTTGCCGGCAGCGGCATGTTCGCCACCATGCGCGACTATGCCCGCTTCGGCCGGTTCATTCTCGATGACGGCGTGATCGACGGTGAACGCGTGCTGCCGGAAGGCTGGGTCCGCGAGGCCGGGGCCTCCAGACAGATCAACGGCCAGCGCGTCGATTACGGTTACATGTGGTGGATCGTTCCGGCGCCCGACGGCACGCTCGATGACGGCGCCTTCGTGGCGCGCGGCATTTTCGGCCAGATGCTGTACATCAATCCAAAACAGCGCGTGATCTGCGTGGTGCTGAGCGCACGCTCAAAACCGACAACGCTGAACGCGCCGATTCTGGACAATGATTTCTTCAATGCGGTGGTGAAAGCGCTGAAGTAAGCGGCTCTCACGGCTGTCGTCCCCGCGAAGGCGGGGACCCATACACGCTGCGGGATCAGTGAAAGCAACGCAGTCGTAGCTCTGCTGTTTGAACCATATCGACAATGGCTATGGGTCCCCGCCTTCGCGGGGACGACACTCGCCTACCCCACTTTGCTCCGCTTCGCCTGTGCGGCGACGCTCAGCTCGGGCCAGTCCTTCGCGATGGTCTCGATCAGCCAGTTGCGATAGCGCCGGATCAGCGGCGCGTCCCAGCGGTCCGCGCGGGTGATGAAGTAATAGATGCCGTCGGAATAAGGCTGAAAGCTCGCATTGTCCTTTCCGATCTCGACGAGGCGGCCGGATTCCAGCTCATGCGCGACCACCATATGGTTGGACAGCGCAACGCCGCGGCCGTGGACCGCAGCGTCCAGCGTCATGTGGCCCTGCCACAGGCGAGGACCGCCAAGATCGAGCTCGTCATAGATGCCATGGGCCGCCAGCCAGTGCGCCCAGCTGTCGAAATCCTCTTCATGCAGCAGGCGCTGGCTGAGCAGATCACGCGGCGTCTCGATTGCCGGCATAGAGGCAAGGTAGGCCGGGCTCGCCACCGCGACGATCGGCACCCGCGCCGCCTCGGTGCAGCGCAGGCCGGGGGCGAGCTGCAGCGGATTGCCATAGACCGACTCGAAGCGGATATCGATATCCGTCTCGTGCGAAGCGAAATCCGGCCGGCGATCGGTAGGGCGCAGCTCGATCTCGACGTCGCGATTGGCTTTCTCGAACAATCCGATCTTGCGCGACATCCAATGCAGCGCGAAACCCGGCGCGCACCAGATCAGCAGGCGATGATTGTCGCCGCGCCGCATCAGGTCGATGGTGGCATCGGCGATGGCATCCATCGCCGCCGCAATATGCCGGTGATAGCGCACGCCATCGTCGGTCAGCGAAATGCTCGACGACGTCCGGTCGATCAGCTTGGTGCCGGTCCATGATTCCAGCGTGCGCAAATGCCGGCTGATCACCGCGTGATCGCGCCCGAGACTCTGCGCCGCACGGCGCACGCCGCCGAGCCGGGCCACCGCATCGAAGGCACGCAGCGCCTCGAAAGGCGGGATCGACTTGCGCGACGGCGGGTTCAGCGCCGGGGCCGGCGCAGCTCCGCTATCGTCCATCACGACAGGATTGGGGCCTGGACCGGAGACCGGCTTCATCATCCATCCACATTCGGTTGGCGGCGCGACCGCCAGGCGGATCGTGCCAGTGAGACAAACATTCAGCGAAGCAAGAGACATGCCGGTATGCGCAGAGGCAAGTCGGCAGGGCTGCGGCAAGATGGCAGTCTAGCACGGTGCGCCCGGTGCACCACCATGCCCCTCATTGGCATCTTCCGAGCCATCTTGATGACGTTACCCTCGTGCGGTCTAACAATGGCTCATCGCGCGCGGCGCGGCGGCCGCTGCATGGGGATGACGACACTGACCGACCTGTTTCAACGGCCACCCTACCGCGACCCGCTCAATCCCGGCGGTCCGCTGCTGCCGCGCTCCGGCTGGAGCCGGGCGCCGATGCATCGCTGGACCTTCCAGCATATCCGCGAGATGACGCCGACCGCGCAGGTCTGGCGCGGCCCGGGCCCGGTGATGCCGATGCGCGAGAATCTTCAGACGCTGGACGATGTCGCCTTTACCTTCGATGGCCGCGAGCTGAGTTTCGACCGCTTCCTCGCAGACAACGCCACCGACGGCATGCTGGTGCTGCATCGCGGCGCCATCGTCTATGAACGCTACTTCAACGATATGAAGCCGCACAGCCAACACCTGTCGATGTCGATGGCGAAATCCATGGTCGGCATGGTGGCCGGCATCCTCACCGATCGCGGCGTGCTCGATCCCACCGCGCCGGTGACGCAGTATCTGCCGGAGCTTGCGCGCACGGCCTATAGCGGCGCCACCGTGCAGCATGTGCTCGACATGACCACCGGCGTCGTGTTCGACGAATCCTACACCACGCCCGGCTCGCATATGGTGAAGCTCGGCTATGCCTGCGGCTGGCGCGTCAACGACCAGCCGGACTGGCCGCGCACCATGTGGGAACTGATCCTGACGCTCACCGAACAAGACCGCCCGCACGGATCGCTGTTCCAGTATCGCTCCATCGAGACCGACGTGCTCGGCTTCATCCTCGAACGCGCCACCGCAACCTCGCTCTCCGAACTGGTGAGCCGCGAATTATGGGCGCCGATGGGCGCGCAGGAGGACGGCTATTTCACTGTCGATCACGGCGGCTTCGCGCTGGCCGATGGCGGCTTCTGCGCCAGCCTGCGCGACTATGGCCGCTTCGCGCAGATGATCATCAATGGCGGCCGCGCCAATGACCGCCAGGTCATTCCGAAGACGTGGATCGACGAGACCCGCAACAACGGCAATACCGAGATCTTCCAGGGCTTCTTCCGCGAGACGCTGCCCGAGGGCGCCTATCACAACAAATGGTGGATCGAGGACCCGAAAGGCCGCGCCATGCTGGCGCGCGGCATCTTCGGGCAATTGATCTATATCGATCCCGAATCCGAATTCGCTTTCGTCAAGCTCTCGACCTGGCCCGACGTCACCAGCGTGCCGCGTGCCCGCGAGGCCGTCGCCGCCGCGCATGCGATCCGCGATGCGCTCACACGATAACCGAAAGGCCGCGTGATGGGCCGCTTCCTGCTCGGACGTCTGCTGCAGGCGGTGCCGACACTGATCATCGTATCGGCAGCGATCTTCTTTGCCATGCGGCTGATCCCCGGCGATCCCGCCTCGGTGATGCTCGGCGATCTCGCAACGCCCGAACAGGTCGAGGCGCTGCGCCGGGAGATGGGCCTGTCCGGTTCGCTGCCGTCGCAGTATCTGACCTGGCTCGGCCATATCTTCTCCGGCGACTTCGGCAAGTCGATCTCGTCAGACGAACACGTGTTGCCGCTGATGCTGGATCGCTTCGCGGTGTCCGCGACCATCGTCGTTACAGCCGTGGTGTTTGCCGCGCTCATCGCGGTGCCGGCCGGCATGTTCGCGGCATGGAAACAGGGCTCGTTCGCCGACTACGGCACCGTCGCGCTGTCGACTCTCTTGCTGTCGATCCCGAGCTTCTGGCTCGGCCTGATGATCCTGCTGGTATTCGGCATGTGGCTCGAATGGTTTCCCGTCATCGGCTATGTGTCGCTCGGCGAAAACTTTCGCCAGGGCGTGCTGTTCATCTTCATGCCGGTGCTGACGCTGATCATGGTCGAGCTCGGCCCGATCGTGCGCATGGCGCGCGCCTCAACCATCGAAGTGTCGCGGCTCGAATACATCACCCATGCCCGCGCCAAGGGCCTGTCGGAATCCGAGGTGATGTGGCGCCATGCCTTCCGCAACGCCTTTGCGCCGACCTGGACGCTGATCGGCCTGATCCTCGGCGGATTGCTCGGCGGCATCGCCATCACCGAGACGGTGTTCACCATTCCCGGCCTCGGCCGCCTGCTGGTCGAGGCGATCTATGCCCGCGACTATCCGGTGGTGCAGGGCTGCATCCTGTTCATCAGCGTCATCTATGTCATCGTCAATCTGGTGGTCGACATGCTGTATCCGCTGTTCGATCCCAAGATCGCCCAATGAAGATCGCCCAATGATGCGCTATCTCCCCCGCCTCACGCGCGGCCGCGCCAATCTGCTGATCGGCGGCGGCCTCGTCCTGCTGCTGGCCCTGCTCGCCATCTTCGGGCCGATGCTGGCGCCCTATGATCCGCTCAAGCTCAATCTGCGCGCCGTTCTGAAAGCGCCTTCCGCATCGCACCTGTTCGGCGCCGACGAATTCGGCCGCGATGTACTGAGCCGCCTGATCTATGGCGCGCGCACCACCGGATGGATCGCCCTTGCAACCGTTGCCATCGCCGTCTCGCTCGGCCTCCTGTTCGGCATCGTTGCCGGCTTCCTGCGCGGCTGGACCGATCGCATCCTGATGATCCTCAACGACTCGCTGCTGGCCTTTCCCGGCCTGCTGCTGGCGCTGTTCATCATGGCCATCTCCGGCGCGAGCCGCGAAGCGCTGATCCTCGCGCTCAGCGTCGCCTATATGCCGGCGGTGGTGCGCGTCGCCCGCGCCAGCGTGCTGTCGGTGCGCGAGCGCGAGTATATCGAGGCGTCGCGGGTGATGGGCAATTCGGAACTGGTGACCATGGTGCGCCATGTGCTGCCGAACTGCATGGCGCCGATCACCGTGCTCGCCACCACCATGTTCGGATGGGTGATCCTGTCGGAGAGCGCGCTGAGCTTTCTCGGCCTCGGCGTACCGCCGCCGGCGCCGAGCTGGGGCAACATGCTGGCCTCGGGCCGGCCGTTCATCACCCAGGCGCCGTATCTGCTCATCCTGCCGGGCCTGTGCATCTCGCTGACGTTGCTCGGCATCAATATGCTGGGCGACGCGCTGCGCGACTGGCTCGACCCGAAAATGCAGGCGTGATGCGATGAAAATGACACATGATCCATCGCAGCCCGTGATATCAGCCGAGCATCTGACGGTGACCGTCGGCCCCGGCGGCAACAGACTCGTCGACGATGCCAGCTTCTCCATCATGCCCGGCAGCATGCTGGCGCTGGTCGGCGAAAGCGGGTCCGGCAAGACCATGGCCGCGCGCGCCGTGCTCGGCCTATTGCCGACGCCATTGATCGCCGCACCCGGCAGCAGCATCAGGTTTCGCCACACTGAACTCGTCGGCATCGCGCCGCCGGCGCTGCGCAAAATCCGCGGCGCGCATATCGGCATGGTGTTCCAGGAGCCGATGGTGTCGCTCAACCCGTCGATGACCATCGGCCGCCAGATGGCGGAAGGCCTCAAACTGCATCATCGCCGGCTGTCATCAGGCGAGATCCGCGACCGCTGCCTCACGATGCTGAAACGCGTCAGCATTCCCAATCCGGTTCATTGCCTCGACGCCTATCCGCATGAATTTTCCGGCGGCATGCGCCAGCGCATCATGCTGGCCTCGGTGATGCTGCTGAAGCCGGATCTCTTGATCGCGGACGAGCCGACCACGGCGCTCGATACGCTGGTGCAGCGTGACGTGCTCGACCTGATGGTGGAACTGACGCAGGAGAACGGCACCGCGGTGCTGCTGATCAGCCACGATCTCGGGATGGTTTCGCATTATGTGCGCGACGTCGCGGTGATGCTGAAAGGCCGGATCGTCGAACAGGGCCGCAGCTATGAGGTGCTGTCGTCGCCGCAGCACGACTACACGCAGCGTCTGGTCGACGCGCTGCCGCGGCGAAGCGCCGGCGGACTGCGCAGCGCCCGCACGGTCAAGCCGCTGGTCGAACTGCGCGATGTCGTGATCGACTATGCGGGACGCCCGCGCCTGTTCGGCCGCACCGAGGCCAAGCGCGCCGTCGACGGCGTCGATCTCACCATCGGCGAGGGCGAGACGCTGGCGCTGGTCGGCGGCTCCGGCTCCGGCAAGACCACGCTCGGGCGCGCCACTGTCGGCCTGATCACGCCGACCTCGGGCAACATCGCCTTCCGCGGCGGACAGATCATGACCTGGCGCGGCCGCGCGGCGCGGCTGCAGCGCGAGGAAATGCAGATCATTTTCCAGGACCCCTATTCGTCGCTCGATCCGCGCCAGCGCATCGGCGATATCGTCGGCGAACCACTGCGCCTTGACACCACGATGGACGGCAAGGCGCGCGACAAACGCGTGCGCGAGGTGTTGGACGAGGTCGGCCTCCCCAAAGACTTCCTTCGCCGGCTGCCGCATCAGCTCTCCGGCGGCCAGCGCCAGCGCGTGGCCATCGCCCGCGCTATCGCAAGGCGTCCCGCCTTCGTGGTTGCCGACGAGCCGGTCTCGGCGCTCGACATGACCGTGCAGAAGCAGATCCTGAAACTGATCCGCGATCTGCAGGACCGCTACGGGTTTGCATGTTTGTTCGTCTCGCATGATCTCGGCGCCGTGGAACAGGTCGCGGATCGTGTCGCCGTCATGCAGAACGGGCGGATCGTCGAAGTCGGCAGCCGCGACGATATCTTCGATCGCCCGCAGCATGATTATACGAAGCGGCTGCTGAATGCGGCGATGCTGCTGGACCGGAGGTTTGAGGGAGCGGCGGTGGCGACGGCTATCTAGCTCCACCCCCATCTTCGTCATGCCCGGGCTTGTCCCGGGCATCCACGCCTTGGCCTTGAGCAAGTAAGACGTGGATGGCCGGGACAAGCCCGGCCATGACGGAGTTTCGTAAAGCTCACGTTGGAGCTCTGTCCTCATCCTGAGGAGCGGTCGTCTTCGACCGCGTCTCGAAGGATGGCCGCAGACGCCGGCGTCTGACATCCATGGTTCGAGACGCGCGCAAGAGCGCGCTCCTCACCATGAGGGCGGAGTACGAAAAAACCCGGAGCCGTCGCTGGCTCCGGGTCTTCAAGTTGGCCGTAACGCTGCGGGGCGTTACGGCTTCTTCCACACACCCCAGGCGCGCGGTTTTTCGAGCGGCCACGACTCGTAATTCACGAGTTTCGGCGAGACCGCCTCGATCACGGGATAATAATAAAGGCCGAGGATCGGCACTTCCTCCGCCATCTTGGCATGGAGCTGCTTCAGGAGCGCCTTGCGCTCGTCGAAGCTGGTGGTCGTGAGCGCCTTGAGATAAAGCGCCTGCGCCTCCGCATCGTCCCATTGCGAGGTCGGCGCCTTGGCCTTGTTGCCGATGATGGTGCCATACATCAGCATCGGGTCGGCGCGGGAGGAATAGCCGAAGGACTGCAGCTGGAACTTGCCGCTCATCCAGTTCTCGAGCTGAGCGGCCCAGTCGATCACGTCGAGCTGCACGTTGAAGCCGGCGGCGTTGAGCATGGCCTGCACCACAACGGCATTCTCATACATGCCGATATAGCGCTTGTTGGTCTGCATCTTGATCGGCTCGCCCTTATAGCCGGCCTCCTTCAGCAGCTTCTTCGCGGCTTCCGGATCGTATTTCGGCCAGGCCTGGAACGACTTGTCGAAATAGGCCGAGGATTCCGCGACACCCGACGGATTGAACTCGGTGAGCCCGAGCAGTTTGGTTTCGGCCATTTCCTTGAAGTCGATCGCATGCGCCAGAGCGCGGCGAATCTTGACGTTCGACATCAGGGGATCGGAGGTCTGGATCAGGATCGCCGACAGCGACAGGCCCGGCGCGGTCTTCACGATGGCGCCGCGCTTCTTCATCTCCTCGATGCGCGAGACCTGCAGATAGGTGACGATATCGACCTGTCCGGCGAGCAGCGCGGTTTCCGCCGCTGTCTTGTCGGGAATGACGACGAAACGGACCTCGTCGAAATAGCTGGTGCGGTCGCCGCCGAAGCCATCGCGCTTCTGCTTCGACGGGACATAGTCCACAAAGCGCTCCAGCGAGACATATTGCTCCTTGCGCCACTCCTTCAGCTTGAACGACCCGGAGCCGATGGCCGAATTGGCGATCCAGTTGCCGTCGGCATCGACATTCCTCGGGCTGGCGATCCAGAAATTGCAGACGATGTCGGCGAGCCGCACCAGAAACAGCGTATTCGGCTTGTCGAGAGTAAACACGACGGTGCCGTCGTCCGGCGCTTCCACCGACTCGACCTTCATGCCCCGCGAGCCATCGAAGCTCGCGGCACACACCCACGGTGCCCCCGACTTGGGAGCCGCCATGCGGCGCTCCCACAGCCACTTGACGTCGGCGGCCTTCACTCTGTCGCCGTTGTGATAGACCATGTTTTCACGCAGCTTGAAGCTGTAGGTCCTGCCGTCCGGCGAGACATCCCAGCTCTCGGCCGCCGCGGGGCCGATGGTCATGTCGTTTCGGTGTGCGACAAGCTGCTCATAGATATGGTTGAGGACGTGATCGGTGAGATTGTCGCTGCGCGAGGCGTCGAGCGTGCGGATATCCGCCGTCATCACGATCCGCATCGTGCCACCGCGAATCGGCTCCTCGGCGGCGACCGCCCCCGCAAAAGCAAAGGCCGCAACAAGCACGGCGAAAGCTGATCTCATCCTCATGCGGTTCTCCAAATTACGTTGAAATATTTACAGGTCAAAATGCCGTGCCGTCTCGTCGAGCGCGCGCTTGAGCTTGTCGACGATCTCGTCGATCTCGGCATGGGTGATGACCAGCGACGGACTGAGCACGATGGACTGGCCGACCGCGCGGACGATCAAGCCCTGATTGTAGGAGGCTTCGCGGCAGAAGATGCCGGCGCCGTCCTCGACCGTGAAAATCTCGCGGGTGTCCTTGTCCCTGACCAGTTGCAGCGCCGCCAATGTGCCGATGCCGCGCACCTCGCCGACGATCGGATGCTGTTCGAACTGCGCCAGCGCCTGATGCAGATAGGGACCGATATCGTCGCGCACGCGATCGACAAGGCATTCGCGTTCAATAATGTCGATATTGGCGAGCGCCACGGCGCAGGCAACGGGATGGCCCGAATAGGTGTAGCCATGGGCCAGCAGGCCGCCGGCGCCGATGGTCTCGAACACCCGCTTGTTCATCGCCACCGCGGCAATGGGCAGATAGCCAGAGGAGAGGCCCTTGGCCATGGTCATCAGATCCGGCGTGATGCCATAGGCCTGCGCCCCGAACCATTCGCCGGTGCGGCCGAAGCCGCAGATCACTTCGTCCGCAATCAGCAGAACATCGTATTTGCGGCAGATGCGCTGGATTTCCGGCCAATAGGTCAAAGGCGGATCGATCACACCGCCGGCGCCCTGCACGGGTTCGCCGATAAAGGCCGCGACGTTCTCGGCTCCGAGTTCGAGGATCTTCTGCTCCAGCGCCTGCGCGGCCTGCAGCCCGAACTCCTCCTTGGTCAGCTCGCCGCCGAACATGTACCAGTGCGGATGCTGGATATGCGCGAAACCGGGGAGCGTGCCCCCGTCCATGGCATGCATATGCGGCATTCCGCACAGGCTGGCAGCGGCCAGCGTGCTGCCATGATAGGCCATGGTGCGGCTGATGAAGGTGCGCTTGTTAGGCTTGCCCTGCAGTTTCCAGAAATAGCGCACCATGCGGACGATGGTGTCGTTGGCCTCGGAGCCGGACGAGGTGAACAGGAAGTGGTCGAGCCCTTCCGGCGTGAGCTGCGAGAGCTTGTGCGCGAGCTCCGTCATGGCCGGCGTCGTCGACTGGAAGTGGTTGCTGTAGAATGGCAGCTCCGCCATCTGCCGGGCGGCGGCATCCACCAGTTCCTGCCGGCCATAGCCGACATTCACGCACCACAGCCCGGCCATCCCGTCGAGAAACCGGCGGCCGTCACTGTCCCAGATCTGGCAGCCCTCGCCACGCACAACGACGCGGGTCTTGCCGCCGGTGATCACGGCGGGATCGGTGAACGAATGGACGTGATGCGCGCCGTCGAGCGCCTGCCAATCGCCGGTTGTTCTTGTTGTATCGAGCATCTTTTTCTCCGACGACGCCGGACAGCCACGACAGGGCCAGCGTCAACGAAGGGATCATCGAATTGCCCGAGCGATTGTGGGAGATGCCAAACAGGGGGGCGGTGGTGCGCAGCGCGCACCGTGGGGGATGCTTACCTCTCCCCGCTTGCGGGGAGAGGTCGAAGGCGAGCGAAGCGGAGCCTTCGGGTGAGGGGGAGTCACCACAGGCTCCGAGCGCGTGGAGAGGGGGGGGCGCCCCCCCCCCCCCCCCCCCCCCCCCGGGGGGGGGGCGCCCCCCCCCCCCCCCCCCCCCCCACCCCCCCCCCCCCCCCCCCCCCCCCTCACCACAGGCTCCGAGCGCGTGGAGAGTCCCCCTCACCCGCCCTCCACATGCTTCGCATGTGAAGGACGACCTCTCCCCGCAAGCGGGGAGAGGTTTAAGGGACGCGTCGCTGCAGCTAGTGAAAATCCGCCGGGGTCAGTTCGATCGGCTGGCCATGCGGCGTGCGATCGGCGGCGTGGTCCCAGGCATCGCGATAACGGTGCAGCGTATCGGCCGTGGTCACGCCCTTCTCGGCGATCAGGTTTTCCAGCGTCGCCAGCCAGTGCCGGTAATAGGTCTCGCCGGTGTCGGCATCGCCGCCGGCCTGTGCGCGCTTGATCTCGGCTGCGAGCGCCGCAGCCCATTCCGTCCAGGTGAACACGCCGCGCTCATGCAGCGTCACGGCCATGGCGAAAGCCTGGGCCTCCCACGGCTCGCGAAACACCGGCCCCTCGGCGTCACAGGGGATGCTCGGGATTTCGACCGTCGCACGGGTTGCAGCCTGGGTATTGGTCGTCATCACACGAGCTCACATCACTTGTTATCTGAACATGCTGCCAACATCGGAATCCATCACAGATGCCGCTGCAAGGCAATGTGCGGGGCAATGCTGAAACCGCGGGCTTGCATTGCCCAATGTGCAATCTTGCCGCGCGCGCGAATTTGCGTCATTCGCTGCGCGTGGCCAATTGACTGAAGGTGGAATGCATATGAACGAGCCGAGCCTGATCCTTACCGGAGGTCGCATTTTCTGCGGCCTCAACGAAGGCTTCGTCGAAGCGATCGCGATCAAGGACGGCCGCGTGCTGGCCACGGGCAGCGCCGAAACGATCGCCGAGCTTGCCGGCCCGGAGACGCGCATCGTCGAACTCGCCGGCCGCACCGCCATCCCCGGCCTGAACGATGCGCATATGCATCTGCTGCCGCTCGGCCTGACCATGACCGAAATCAATCTGCGGCCGGAGACCGGCGCCAACTCGATTAGCGAAATCCTGCGTCGCGTCGCCGAGAAGGCCAAGACGGCCAAGCCCGGCGAATGGATCAACGGACGCGGCTACGACCATTACGAGCTCGCCGAAAAGCGACACCCCACCGCCGAAGAGCTCGATCAGGTTGCGCCGAACAATCCAGTCTATCTCAAGCGCACCTGCGGCCATGTCGCCGTGATCAACACGCAGGCGATGCGCGCGGCCGGCATCGGCCACAACACGCCGCAGCCCGATGGCGGCATGATCGAACGCCGCGACAACAAGCTGACAGGCCTGCTCGCCGAACGCGCGCTGCGCCTGATCGTGGATGCCGCGCCGAAGCCGAGCGCCGAACGCCTGCGCGATGCGATCGACCGCGCCAGCCGATTCATGCTCGAGCAAGGCTTCACCAGCGTGATGGATGCTGCGGTCGGCATGACCGCGGGCATGGACGAGATCGATGCCTATGAGCACCTTGCCAAATCGAACACGCTGCCGATCCGCACCTGGGTCTGTATCTATGGCAACACCGACGGTATCGGCGATCAGGCACATGCCGCCGGTTATCGTTTCGGCCGCGAGGTCGGCATGCTGCGCTACGGCGCGATGAAAGTGTTCGGCGACGGCAGCGCCGGCGGCCTCACCGCCGCGATGTCCGAGCCCTATCTCGTGGGCGATCCCGATAACCGCGGCATCTTCTGCTACACCGACAAGGAAATGCACGACTATCTCGCGCATTATCATGGCCTCGGTTACCAGCTTGCCATCCACGCCATCGGCGATGCCGCCATCGAGCAGGTGCTGTCAGGGATCGAGAAGGCGGGTACGGCGGACAAACCGGTGCTCGGCCGCCGCCATCGCATCGAGCATTGCGGCTTCCTGAGCGACAGCCAGATCGCACGCATGGCAGCCGCGGGCATCGACCCGGTTCCGCAGCCGGTCTTCATGTATGAATTCGGCGATCTCTACATCACCAATCTCGGCCAGGCGCGCACCGATGTCGCCTATCCCATGCGCAAGTGGTTCGACGCCGGCCTGCATCCGGCCGCAAGCTCGGACGCGCCGGTCTCCACCACCGATCCGTTCAAGAACCTGTTCACGATGACGACGCGTATGTCGAACCGCCATACGGTGCTTGGCGAAGGACAAAAGCTGTCGATGGCGGAAGCGATCCACGCCTACACTTATTTCGGCGCCTATACGCAATTCGCCGAGGAGCGCGTCGGCCGTCTGGTGCCGGGTCAGCTCGCCGATATCGCCGTGCTCAGCCACGACGTCTTCACCTGCGCGCCCGAGGAAGTGGAGAAGGGCACCCGCTGCGATCTCACCATTCTCGGTGGCAACGTCGTCTTCGACAGGCTGGGTCAGGTCGCCGTCGCGGCGGAATAAAGAGAGCGCGAGAAGCGGCGACCTTGCCGGGAGGTCGCCGCTTCGTCTGTGCATAAATGTACCGTCGCCAAACGACATGGCGACGGCCGCCGATTCAAAAGCGACGTAACGCCTTAACGGACGCGCTTGCGACAGGAAGCACCTGTGCCGCTGACCGCTGCACGGCATTGGTCGATCGTGTCATAACTACAATCGGTGCCCCGCGACTGCGATTTGGCGCACCATGCCCTTCCCTTGGCTTCGCTCTGCGTGGTGACGAATACCATGCTTGCGCTCGCGACGATCGTGGAAGCAAGCAGGGACAATAGAAAACGCTTCTTCAGGTTCTGCATCGCATCCTCCTTTTCAATCACGAAACAATGGATGAACCGATTGCGTGACGATATCGGGTATTGACCTGAGTCCGAGCCGCGGAACTACTCATGCGCCAACGGCGAAAGATCGCGATGCGCCGGAATGGTTATCGCAGCTGCGGCGGTGCAATCGTATCGCTTACCTGCAATAGCGATGCGATACCGGGTGGGATCTTCCGTGCGATGACCGAACCCAACAACGGCCATGGCGCCAGTAATACCGGCTGTGCATATGCCGCCTCTGGCTCCCCACCACCGCTCCGGTGGCAGCGCCAATGGCCGCACCGCGTCGCCCGCCGACGGCGCCACCAATGATCGCACCGGACACTGCGCCGCGTCCTGCTGCGCTTTGGGCAAGCGCATCCGCCAGCGGAACTACTGCAGACAGCGTGAGTAGAACGAGCAAGGTTGAGATCCGGCGCATGCGTAACTCCCTGACAATTGATGCTCTGTGGCCCCCTCACCTGTCCCAATTTGAAATGCACTTGCAGAGCCATAGCTATCGGGGAAAACCCTTGGCCGGTGCGCGTGACGCGCTCGGCGACCCTGCACGCCACCATCTGTAGCGGAACCAACGCCGACCGCATGTGCCAGCGCCTTACTAATTATTCACTGGGACGCGCCGCCCTTCCGAATTACTGGAGCGCGATGCGATACTTTTTCCATATCCTGGACGGGCCGAAAGTTTTTCCCGATGAGGTCGGAAGCCGCCTTGCAAATCCGACGCTCGCGATCACGCAGGCACGGGCCCTTGCTACGGAATTGAGCAAGGCCGGCGCGCTTTGCAGGTCTCACCTGGTGTTTGTTCTCGACGAGAATGGCAACCGTATATTCGGATGCCGGGCCAACTGACGGCTTCGTATATGGCTGCCGCCGTCTATACGGATCGTGACATCCGTCGAAGGAGTTGCCGCGTATCAGGGTAAAGCCCGATACCCGCTCGGGTGCTTTCCCCTATATCTCCTGTCGCGCTTCAAGTTTTCCGGGCTATCCTGCACCACATCGTCATTTACGGGGTTCGGTCGTGCGGGCCAGAATCTTCAGATTTGCAAAGATCCTGATGGCGTTTGTCGGCATCGCGCTGATGACGATCTTCGCTGTCCGCATCTACGATTCACAGCGAGGGCTGCCACTCGAGACATGGCATACTTACGTTCCGCATGAGCTCCATGCGAGCAAGCTGGATACTGCCGACTGGGCGCAATACATGGCGGCCGAGGCGGTGCTTTTCGACGAAGTCCGGCGCGAAGTATCGCAGAAGCTCGATGCGACAGAACGTGTGCCACCCAATCGGTATTTCGAAGGCAGCCCGGTCTATCCCCCGCATTTCGTGCAGGATTTCAACCGCTCCTTTGTGCTGGAGCCGAAGGGCAAGCCGATCGGAGCGGTCGTGCTCCTTCACGGCCTGACCGATTCCCCCTACAGCCAACGCCATATTGCGCGCTTCTACCGCGATCAGGGCTTCCTGGCGATCGTACCAAGGCTGCCGGCACATGGCACGGTTCCAGCCGCTCTGACCGACGTCGAATGGGAAGACTGGTTGGCTGCCACACGGCTGGCAGTGCGGGAAGTCAAGAAGCGTATGGATCCGTCTGTACCGCTGCATCTGGTGGGATTTTCCAATGGCGGTGCACTGGCCATCATGTATGCGCTGGATGCCATCGACGATGAAAAACTGTCGCGACCCGACCGCCTGATACTGATCTCGCCGATGGTCGGCATCACCAGTTTTGCGCGCTTTGCCGGCCTCGCGGGATTTCCGGCAATTCTGCCCGCCTTCGCCAAGGCCGCATGGCTCGACATCGTGCCGGAGTTCAATCCCTTCAAGTACAATTCATTCCCGGTGAACGGCGCGCGTCAATCGCATCTTCTAACCAGGGCTCTGCAAAGAAGGCTCGCGCGCTATGCGGGTGAAGGCAGACTGGGTCAGTTTCCACCCATCCTGACATTCCAGTCGCTGATGGATTTCACGGTGAGCACCCGGGCCATCGTCTCCGACCTTTATGCCCATCTGCCGGCCAATGGGAGCGAACTCGTTCTGTTCGACGTCAACCGCACCGCCCGGTTTGGTCCCCTGCTCCGCACCAGCACCGATACCGCGCTGGCACGCATCGTACCCGCCGGCCCGCGGCGCTACCGCCTCGCCGTCATTACCAATTCCGGCGACAATAATGACGACGTGATCGAGCGCGTGACCGAGGCCGGCGCTTTCGCCGAGCATTCTCGCCCGCTCGGCCTGAACTATCCACGCGGCTTCTACTCGCTATCGCATGTGGCGCTGCCATTTCCGGTCAGCGATTCCCTCTATGGAGTGGAGCCGGACAAGTCCGAGGATTTTGGCGAGAATCTCGGGACCCTGGCGCCGCGCGGGGAACGCAATGTGCTGATCGCCAGCCTCGACTCGCTGATGCGGGCGTCATCAAACCCGTTCTTCCCCTATATGGTCGGCCGGATCGGCGAGAGCATTCTCGCCCCTGCAAAGACCGCCCCATCCACCCGGTAGAGCGATATCGGACCTATCGGACCAGACCGGTCCTGAGGCGCGTATATTCCGCCTCTGTAATAGAGCCCGCCGATTTCAGGCGATCGAGTTTCTCGATCTCATCGGCAACACTGAATCCCACCGCCCGGCGCAAGTCGTCGCGAGCCTCCTTGGCCCGCTCGGCGTTCCGCTCAGCCATGCTGCGGCCGTGCACGAGCAGGTAAGCAAAGATGCCGATATAGGGCAGGACAATGAGCAGTATCACCCAGCATACCTTGCCGATACCGGACACGTCATGGCGGCGAAACAAATCGCCGGTGATCACGATAAAGAGCCAGAACCACAGCACGAACATGAACACTGCAAATACATCGGCCACGAAATTCGCGAATGTGAAGCCACCCTGAAACAGCATGATCAGTCTCCATTCCGAAATTCGTTTGCGATCACCTTCGCCTCTGGACTCCCGATTCCGATGCCGGCGATGACCTATAATAAATACCGACTATCGAAGAACGAGATTGGATATGCCCAGTGCCAGGTTCAGTCCGATCTGGCCCTCGACGGACAGCGGCTGCAGCGTGATCGTGCGGCGTGATCCGCCGATCAGGACGTTGGCACCAAGACCCAGGCCAAGTGCAACATTTGCGCTTGCCCCGACATAGCTGCCTCTCAATGTGCCGCGGCCGATATTACTGTTTCGCGCAAAGACGCCCCAGAACAGTGTCCCACCCCGGGTGACGCCAACATCGAGGCCAACCCGCCTGATCGTGCCTCTGTAGTTATATTGCCGCGCACCCACGGTGGACAGGAAGACACATTGCATCTCCTGGCGTGAGCCAAGAACCAGCCCGACTCTCGGACCGGTGCTGCATGTCAGCCCGCCGACGCGCAAAAGCTGTTGCGCGTGAGCCTGTGCGGGTAACATCTGCGGGATCAGGAAGGCACATGCCACCGTCAATATGCGAATGTTGAACATTTGCTCCCCTCTCGAAGCCGCGACAAGAATGACCTGACCTCTGCCGCACGAGGCTAGCCGTCAGCACGTAATAGGTAATCGGGAAAAACCCTGAGGAGGTCATGATGAGTACCCGGATTGCCCGGAATAACGGCCTGGATTCAGGTGCGCAGCGCGCGCCCCGTGGAGAGCTTCAGGTCATTCGCAGGGAGCGGAGCGCCACAAGTGCGGCTGTTTTGCCCCTGTTTTGGCTGAATCCGAAACTTTAAAATTCTGTAAGAAAGTTGCAGTGCTGATGGGCGAACGCCATCTCCAGCTTGGACGATTGCTCCTGAACTTCCCAGATATCGCGAGCCTGGATGGCCGGCCGTCAGAGCACAGTCATCATCGTCCCTGGAGAGAATGGTCGAGTGATGTTTGGATCAATCAAGGCGTTCATCTCGCGTGCGATCGAAGACGCCAATCAACGGAAACACATCGGGCAGAGAGAGCTTCTCGTCGCGACCGCGGCATTGCTCATCCGCGTTGCCACCGTCCATAGTGAGCTATCGGACCTCAGGCGCGCCAGATTGCACGCCATTTTCAGATCGCTTGATGGGCTCGATGACACGGCGACGGCTCAGCTGCTCGCTGACGCGGATATAGTCGCCCGTCGCGCCGTCGATCTCTATCGCTTTACGCGGCAGCTGAATGAATCGCTCGACGACGATGGACGTCGACGGATCGTTCAACTGATGTGGGAGATCGTTTACGCCGATCAGCGGGTCAACGAATTCGAAGAGAATGCGATCTGGCGCGCCGCGGACCTTCTGGGTGTATCGTCCCGGCAGCGCGTCGAACTTCGTCAGCGCGTCGTCGCTGGCATCAAGAATTTGGCCGCGGTGACGGCCTGACGACACGATCATCGTATCCATGGAGATGTCGATCTTCCGGCGTGCTCACTGGGCCAACAGTGCCGCTCCGAGAGCCAGCGTTAGCACGAGCAGTGAAATTCCTGCGACATGCCATTGGCGAAGCATGCCCTCCGCTTGCTCGATCGTCTTGCCCCAGGCCGGAGCGACCTTCACGCAGCTGTCCAGAACGACGACGATATCTCCTTCGGGAATATGTGGCAGCCGCCGCACCCAGCGCCACACCACTGCCGCCAATATGGCGCCCAACAGCACTGGGAACAGGGCTTTCCACAGCAACTCTGGCGCCAGAGGGTTGGGCAACATTCCTTCGGGGACCGCGAGGAATAGGGCCCATGGTACGACGAGCGACGCTGCAGCGGTCGACAGCCATGGCCAGAACAGGCTTGGCGCCGCTGTCGCCTCCTGATCCGTTGATACGGTCGTGATAAGGCGTCGTACGAACTGCAGCATGAGCAGCGTCGTGCCGACAGCCGACAGCGTTGCAACCGTATTGGCGGCCCCATCCCCGAGCGGTCCGTCGACCACGATCTTTGCCAGCGCACCGCCGGTCAGCGGGAGACCGCCAAGGCCGACTGCGATGATCGCCACAGGAAGCAGCATGGGCCACAGATACCGGCGACCGGTCGCGGCGATGACGCCGATGGAAAGAAATAGCGCGCCTTTGACCAGAACGTGGTTTGCAGAATAGAAGATCGCCGCCAGTGCAGCACGGCCATCTCCCGCGATCATGCCCATGCCAATGACAGCTACGATGAATCCCATCTGGCTGACGCTCGAATAGGCCAGCACAACTTTGGGCCTGCGTTGCGTTATTCCAATGACCACCCCATAGAGCGCCGCGAACAAGCCTGCAGCTGCGAGTAACGTCCCTGTATGGGGCAACGCCGTATCGAGGGGGAGAAAGCGGATCATTCCGAGGATACTTGCCTTGACGGCTGCGCCACTCAGCACGGCGGCAGCCGGCGTCGGCGCTGCCGCATAGGCGCGTGGCATCCAGACGTGAAATGGAACAAGACCTGCCTTCATGCCAAAGCCTGCGATCAACAGGCCGATGATCAGGTCGCGGTGTGGCGACATTGGTAGTGCGGCCGCGGCATCAGCGATTAACAGCCCATTGCCGGGAATATCTGCCGCGAGCAGCACGAAAGCGATCAGCAACAATGTCTCCGCCAGCAGCCCAAGACCGATATAGAGCGCGCCCGCACGCCACGCATCGGCCGTTTCATGCTGGATGATGAGGCCGCAGGCGCCGAGCGTCAGCATCGCCAGGAACAAATAGAAGCCCACCATATCGGCAGCGAGAAATACACCGATGCAACCCGTCAGTGCGGCGAGCCAGCACACGGCGAACCGCCCGCGGTTCCGCCTGCCCTGCAGATATGGCGATGCATAGGCCCCGGCCGTGATCCACAGCAGCGCAGCAACGCCGAGCAGCAGCGCGCCGGGGAGATCAAGCGTGAAAGTCAAATGCAGACGGGGCGGGCCGACGACAAGCGGAGAATCATCGGCAACAAAAAGGACGGCCGCAAATGCAGGGATCGGAGCAAAGGCCAGATACGAGGGCATTCGCAGCAAAGCCCCTGGCCAGAGGCATGCCAGCAGCATCCCGAGCGGAAAAAGCAAGGCGCCAGCGAGCAAGGGATAGGCCTCCATCATCGCAACCCAGCCATCGGTGCCTCCGGACGACCAACTTGCAATACATCGATAGGACCGAGCGCCACGAGCCCCAGTAGTATCGAAAGAAGCGCCAGCCCCAGCGCCGCCACTTCCTGATACTTCGGCACCGTGGCCTGCAGTGTCAGCGGCGCGCTTGGCGGACCCGTCGCGCGCGATAGCACGATGTAGATATAGGCGCTCGTGAGCAGCCCTCCTGCGATGATCACGATTGCCCACCACCATTGCGCCGTCGCAATCGTCGCCTCCAGCAACAGCCACTTCGCCAGAAAGCCGCCCGTTGGTGGCAACCCGATCAGGCATAGGCCACCGAGACCAAAGGCGAACATCGTCATGGGAAGCGCGCGCGTGATCCCGCCGAGCTCCGAGATCCGGTCATGACCAAGCGCTGCATAGACAAGTCCGGCAGCCATGAACATGGCGGCTTTCGCGGTCGCGTGCGAAATGGTCTGAAGCATGCCTGCCGTCAGGGCATCGCCATAGCGGAGGGGCGACGGATCGGCACTGAAAGCGAGCGGAAACATCAGAAACAGATAGCCAATCTGCGCGACTGTCGAATAGGCGATCAGCAGCTTAAGCCGCTTCTGTCGGAGCGCGACAATGTTGCCGCAGATAATCGCTGACGCTCCCAGCACGCCTATGAGTTGACTGGCGGCCACACTCAAGAGCCCCGGCAGGGCATCGAACCAGAGCCGGACGATGAGAAAAAACGATCCCTTCACGACGACTGCCGACAGCACCGCACTGGCAGCCGCCGGTGCGCCGGCATGCGCCGGGGGAAGCCAGAGGTGCAGGGGAAAGAGCGCCGTCTTGGCGAACAGCCCCAGCGTCATCAGCGTGGCAGCAGCCAGCGTCGCCGGCTCAAGACGCACGCGCTGCGACATCAAAACGATGTCGAGGGTCCCATAGCTTCCGTAAAGCAAGGCCGTTCCGACCAGATAGAGGATCGAGCCCAGCAGCGCAAAGAGCAGATAGCGCAACGCGGCCTGCAAGGTCTCCACGCGGCCATCGAGGCAGACCAGCGGCACCGCAGCGAAGGTCAGCAGCTCAAGCGCAACGTATAATGTGAACAGATCGCCGCCGAGAAAGATCATGTTCATCGCGCCCGAGATCGCCATGAGCATGACCCAGAACACCAGAGGTGCGCGGGTTTCAACTGACGCTGCGCGACTGCCGAAATTCGCATGCGCGAACACGCCGATGAGGCAGATAACGATGGCCATTGCCACCATCATCGCGACTGAAAGTCCGTCGGCGCGCAGCGTGATTCCGAGTGGAGGCTGCCAACCGCCCACAATGTAAATCAGCGACTCTCCGCCCTGCCACACTTTCAGAAAGATGATGCATGCTACGACAAAGCCTCCGGGCAACAGAACCCCGGCAATTCTTTCGGCATACCGTCCGCCAAGGACAAACGACAGCAGGATGCCGACGACCGGCAATACGATGGCCAGAACAAGAAGCGCGCCGTCGGCAGTTGTCGCATCAAGCACGGTTATCGCCGGCATCAGGATTTGCCCTCGCCATCGACGGCGCTGGAACCGTCGGAGCTGATCGATGCCCGTCCGGTCTCATCCGCAAGACGCTGCACGAGCGCGATGGCCATGGCTGTTGCCGCGAAGGCGACGACAATCGCGGTGATCACCATCGCCTGGGGGACCGGGTCACCGCCGAGCCCAGCCGCTGCCGCCCGTCTGGCGATCATACCGAACAGCAGAAATACGCCGCTCCCAAGCAAATTGAATGCAAGGATCTTGCGTAGCGGTTCGGGATTCGTGATGAGCCCGTACAGTCCGATGCCCACCAGAGCAGCGCCACACAAGCCGAACAGCGTTGCCGCGTTCATTGCTGTTGCGCCCGTTCTGGCGGTCCCGCGGCCAGCATGGCAAGCGCGACAGCGATCGACAGCGTGAGAGCGGCTTCCACAGCGACAATCAGCGGTTTGGCGTAGCCTTCCGGATAAGCCAGAAAAGCGTCGGCGAATACCCATCCCGCCAAGCCGATGGCAAGGAACAGCACCGGCCCGGCGATGAGCAGACCACGCAACCAGAGCCGACTGATCGCAGGGGCCTTCTGTAATCCCGCGACAATGACAAGGAGCCACATCGCAGCCAGCACCGTGCCGCCCTGAAAGGCGCCACCCGGGTCCTTCGCGCCGACCCAGCACATATAGATTCCGAACACGATTCCCACCGGCGGCAAAAGCTGGGCCAGAAAGATCAGCGTGGGATCGGGCTTTGCGTAAACCTGCAGACCCGGTGCTCCACCCCAGGCGCGATCCGGCGCCAGCGACCAGACTCCGAGCAAGGCAAGCAGCACGACCACCTTTTCGAGCAGCGTGTCGAGCGCCCGGAACACGAACAACACGCCGGCGACGGGGTTGCCAAGACCACTCGGCGGCAGGTTTTCCATCACCACCGGTGCGAGCGTCGGAACGGCCGCGGGCGGATGGAGCACGACGATGGCAAGACCCGCCACGACCAGCGCGCACAATGCACCTGCAGCAAGGCGAACCGGATAACCAACCCTCACACGATCGACATCGCCCGAGCGGGGCCGCGCAACGGCGCCGAGCAGCAACAGGCCGGTCATTCCGCCGCCGATCGCCGCCTCTGTCAACGCCACATCGACAGCGTGGAGGCGAACCCATGCAATGGACAGCAGCAACCCATAGACAGCGAACATGACAACTGCGGCGAACGCCGTGCACACAAGGATCGTTGACGCGCCGATCGCCAGGATCAACGCAACGAGAGCGATATCGAAGACGGAAGCGATGCTCATCCATCTGCTCCGTGTTGACGTATCGCACCGGCGACCAGTTGTGTGACGACCGCTCCGGATAGCTGGACGAGCAGCCAGACGATCACCAATTTGACCGCAAGCAGCAGGCTGCTCGTCTGCGGCAGCAAGCCCAGAACGATCAAGCCAAGACCAAGATTATCAACCTTGGTCAGTGCGTGCAGACGCGTCAGCGTATCCGGGAAACGCAGCAGACCCACCGTACCCGCAAGGAAGAACAGCGCGCCTGCGGAGACCGCGCAAATGGTCCAGATATCCATGACAAGGCTCATGCGTCCCTCATTCCCCTCTGGCTTCGCGTGAAGCACCGGACGCGTTTCTGACGAATGCAACGGCTGCAAATGCCGCGAACAGCGCGAGCATTACGGCAACATCCACGATGGGTGGCGTCTCGCTCGCGACAGCGAGCAAAAGGAGGATGGCGACTCCTCCGGTGCCAAGCAGCTGGACGGCCATCAGGCGATCGACATCGGCTGGTCGCCGAAGAATGGCGAACAAACCCAGCGCCACGGTCAGCAGCACAAAGACCGAGGCCGCGAACAGCAGGCTAGGCATCGGCTTTTGCGCTTCCGAGCGCCCCCATGCACAGGGCTTCTTCCATCGACAATTGTTCGACGACCGGCTGCGTCACATCGAGACAATGAATGGCCAGATCGCCGTCACCAGACGTTCCGCACGGGAGCGTCCCCGGCATCAGGCTCATGATCGCGCAAAACATATTCCGCTTCGTGCCCGGCGGCAGCTGCGCTCGATAGGCGACGAAGCCCGGCTCCAATGGCAACCGTGGATGAAGCGCCCGCAGCGCAACGTCTGCTCCCGCGACAATGGACTGGAGGAGAAAGTGCAGGACGAATCCGGCAAACTTGATCGGGCGGAAGCTCCACTGGTCGGCAGGCAGCAGTTTGAGGCTTGCCCAGGTCGCTGCGGCAGCTGCAACCAGACCGGGGCCCATGTCGCCGGGATCACCGTGCGTCAATACCAGCCAGAAGCAGAAGAAACCGGTAGCGCGGATCGCAGCGCTGCCGATGACCTCCGACCACCTCGCCTCTCCCTTATTGCCGGTCTCGATAGCGCTCATGGAAGCCACCCGTTTCCGCAATATCTGGTCGCGATGAGTACCCCTGCATATCGAACGACCCTGCACGATACGCTCACGAAATGATCAGGCCCCTTTCAGCCATGGGGATCGCGAGGCAGGTCCATACAGCTAGCGACTGCCGTCCGTGCTCTGCTTTGATTTCTGCCTGGTCTTCGTATTGTAAACGGGCTGCTGGAGCTCTTCGACGACGATCGGGTGCTGCGGAATCTTCAGACGATCGACGCGAACGTCGTCCCGCAGGGCATCCCGGTCCAGCCGCCCGCCGCGCTCGACGGAGTCGCGTGGCTCCGCACTGGCGGCAAATGCCGTGCAGATGAAGAGAATTGTCGTGCCTGTCGTCGCCATCAATCGCCGCATCATCGCCTCTCGTATCCTGATTTCTAAAACGCGAAGTCCAGCCGTGGGCCGATCATCCAGTCCCTATAATGACGCAGCGCCACGTTCGAATTCCGCGCTTCATAGATCACGTTCGTGGTGAGCGATACGTTGCTGGCGATGTTGTATTTCAAGCCAAGAGAGGCCGAATAGATCTGATCCTCCCGGTCCCGGTTCAAGCCATCGGTGAACCAGAATGCCTCGAAAAATGGCGTACTAACGATGGACCATTTCGAATTCAGTTCGACCTCGATGCCGACCAGCGCATCGAAACGCCAGCGCCTGGCCTCGGCGAGATCGGAGAAGCGATAAGTGAGCTGGAGAAGCGGCGAGAGCGTGACATTGTCGAAGCTGAAATCGCGCGCGATGGCGCCCGTCACGTCGTGAGAGGTGAAGGCGAGATCGCGAAACACGCCATCGTAGTCATATCTGTTTTCGTAGGTGGCGCTTATTCTCCAGCCATACAGATTCTTCGTCAGCCGCGCTCCCAGACGCGCAATGGCAGCATTGGCATCATGCTCTCTGGAAAATGCTTCGAACTGGGCACGTGCAAAAATGCGGTAGGACAGGTCCGGCGCAAGCTTGCCGTCCAGCCGCAAGCTCACGTCAGGCTCATAGTAAAAGTCCCCGCGCCGGTCATCGCGCGAAAACAGGGCATTGGCCGTGTAGGTGGGCGACAGGGACCCAACCACGCTCCAGGTCGGGCTCATCGACGTATATTCGACCTTTCTGAGCTCGGTCAGGTCGATGTCAGCAGCTATTGCCCCGCTGGCATAAAGGAAGCTTGTTGCTGCCAGGACAATTCCCGATCCACGCATTGCACACTCCCCAGACAATTACTCTCCGTCGGTCGATGGTACTGACGTCGATGATGACAGTCCCATGATCTCGCTCCCCCGAGCGGAGAATGGCCGATAGTGCTAGTAGTCCACGGCATCCCGGATGATCGGACAAGTCATACAGTGACCGCCACCACGACCGCGACCGAGTTCCGCGCCGACGATCGTAATCACCTCGATGCCTTCCTTACGAAGCAGCGTGTTGGTGTAGGTGTTGCGATCATAAGCATAGACGACACCCGGTGATGCGCAAACGAGATTTGCGCCACTGTCCCATTGAGTCCGCTCTCTCTGATAGTCACTGCCACCGGCTTCGACCACGCGCAGTTTCTTGAGGCCCAGTGCTTCCTCGACGACGCCGACAAATGACTTCTTCTCCGCATGCAGTTCGACCCCGCTCGGATGATCGCTCGGGCGATAGGAATAGGTACGCGTCTGGTTCATGAAGTCGGGCGCGAGCAACACGCAGTCGCGGTCGGCGAATGTAAAAACAGTATCGAGATGCATGGCCGCACGGATCTTCGGCATCGCCGCAACGATGACGCGCTCCGCGGCCTTCTTTTTAAACAAGGTCGCGGCTAGCTGGCTGATCGCCTGACGAGAGGTGCGTTCGCTCATGCCAATCAGCACCACCCCCTTGCCGATGGGCATCACATCGCCGCCCTCCAGCGTGGCCAGGCCATGGTCCTCCGTCGGGTCGCCCCACCAGACATTGACGTTGCCGGCAAAATCGGGATGAAACTTGTAGATCGCTGTGGTGAGGATCGTTTCCTCATGTCGCGCAGGCCAGTACAGCGCGTTGAGGGTGACACCGCCATAGATCCAGCAGGTCGTGTCGCGCGTGTATAGCGTATTCGGCAGCGGCGGGAGGAGATACTCAGTCGCGCCCGCGGCCTCCTTCACCATCCTGAGTGCGGCGCCCCCATGTGCTTCGGGGAAGTCATGAGTCGACAGGCCACCGATCAGCGTTTCCGCGAGCTTTCGGTTATCCAGCCCGGACAAGTAGCTTTTGAGCTCGTCGATGAAGCCAAGGCCGACCTGGTTCGGCACGACCTGATTATCGAGGATCCAGGCCTTGCCCTCCGGGACTGCCAGCGTCTCGGCGAGCAGGTTATGCATCTCGACGACATCGACGCCGCGGTCCCGCATTTTGGTGACGAAATCGAAGTGGTCGCGCTTCGCATTATCGACCCAGAGCACATCGTCAAACAGCAACTGATCGCAGTTGGACGGGGTCAGGCGTGTATGGGCAAGGCCCGGGGAACAGACCAGAACCTTGCGCAGCTGGCCAACTTCGGAGTGCACACCAAACGGGACTTTCTTTGCGCTGGCCATCGTGAACTCCCATCGATTTCCTAGATGCTGATATAGCCGGTGGCGAGGCCATGGATGCCGACAATGCATCCGACAACAGCGACGCCGAACAGGACCCATTCTGCCGGAGTGAAGAGCTGCTGTTTGAGCTCCCTCCGTGTGATGAAATACAGGATTGTTCCGGGCGCGTAGATGATGAAGCCGAGCAGCAGAAATTTCATGCCGCCGGCGAACAGCAGGAAGATCGTGTAGGCTGTCGCCAGAACAGCGATGATCGTGTCCTTGCGGAGATCGCTCGGATCAGTCTCGTAAGTCTCCTTGCGGTAGACCAGCATCAGCGCGAACGCTGCCGAGAGGAAATAAGGTATCAGCGACAGGTGACTGCACAGCGAGAGAGCAAAGGTGAAGGCATCGTCGGAAAACAACGTGGCGATGAGCACGATCTGAACGAGCAACGTGCTCATCAGGAGCGCCATTGACGGAACCTGGTTTGCGTTCTCGCGCGCGAGGAAGGACGGCATGTCCCGCCTCTTCGCCGCAACCGACAGCACTTCGGCGGCCATCAGGGTCCAGGCAAGATAGGCCCCGAGCACCGAGACAATCACGCCGAAGCCGATGAAAACGGCGCCCCAATGACCAACGGCCGCTTCGAGCACGCCACCAACGGAAGGCTGACGCAGTTGCGCCAGTTCTTCGCGGGGGAGGATGCCATATGCAAGAATGGACACGGACGCGAACAAGGCCAACACGGCCAGAAATCCCGTCACAGTCGCAATACCGACGTCCTCGCGCCGCTGTGCGTAGCGGGAGTAGTTGCTGGCGCCTTCGATGCCAAGAAACACGAAGACCGTGACCAGCATCGTCGCCTTGATCTGCGCGAAGAGATTTCCGTAGTCCCCGCTTGCGCCGCCCCAGAGGTTGCCGGCGAACACATCGGGCTTGAGGAAGAAGATCGCCAGGACGACGAACAACAGCAGCGGAATGACTTTGGCGATCGTCACGATCTTATTGATCGCCGCCGCCTCCTTGACGCCGCGCAGCACAAGGAAATGGAATGCCCAGACACCTACTGACGATATTACGATGGCAGTGACCGTGTTGCCCTGACCGAGCGCGGGGAACAGCGCCCCGAGCGTCGACTTGATCAGAATCCAGTAGGATACGTTGCCGACGCAGGCGCTGGCCCAGTAGCCGAAGGCGGAGAAGAAGCCGACATAGGGCCCGAACCCCTCCCGCGCATAGGCGTAGACGCCCGCATCGAGATCCGGCTTGCGGTTGGCCAGCGTCTGAAACACAAATCCCAGCATCAGCATGCCGGCACCGGCGACGGCCCACGCGATCAGCGCTCCATAGACGCCCGTGGCCTGAGCAAAATTACGCGGTATCGAAAACACGCCGGCGCCGACCATCCCGCCGACCACCATGGCCGTGAGCGTCCACAGCGGCAGTTTCTGGTCGCCGGCATTGCTCATGGCCGAAGCACTCCCCAAAGCACGCCCAAGGGCAGATGCGGGCGATCACCTGGGACCGGGGCCCGCAAGACGCGACGGCAAGATTGAGGAAAGTGACGGGATTGACGAAAGATTGGCCGCGACGAACCTGCGCGCCGAATGTTTTGCACAGCCTCATAAGGCGGGCACGGGAGCCTCGCCGCTGCGCGCAAGGCGCGGGCAGACGCAAACGACATCAGGTCCTGCACCATGCGCCCCTTTCCAACACCAACTAATGAAAAGGAGAGCACATTCGGGATGCACCACGATATCGGGTGATGCCCTAGGCCGAAGACGGGAGTTTCCCTAGGTGCCGAAGCGGGCGCCGGCGCTGAATAGCGCGCGATCTGACTATGCTTGCGTCGATGGGAGTGGGTCCGGCGCCCTTTCTTTGCCCCTGAACCATGCCACATACAATGTCGGCAGGAAGATCAGGGTGAGAAGCGTCGCAACCAATAACCCACCCATGATCGCAAAGGCCATCGGCCCCCAAAACACCGTTGGAGCGATCGGTATCATGCCGAGCACGGTCGACACGGCCGTCAGCATGATCGGGCGGAAACGTGAGCTCGAGGCATCCAGCGCCGCGTCCCACACGCTTTTCCCTGCATTGCGTTCGGCATCGATCTGACCGATCAGGATCACCGCATTTTTTGTGATCATGCCGATCAGTGCGAGAATTCCCAGGATCGCAACGAAGCCGAGCGGCCTGCCTGACAGCAGAAGGGCGGCGACCACGCCGATGAGCCCAAGCGGCGCCACGCTCAGGACCAGAAACAACCGCTGAAAGCTCTGGAGCTGGACCATGAGAACCGTAAACATGATCAGCAGCATTGCCGGCACAACGGCGATGACCGACGCCTGCGATTTCTGACTTTCTTCAACCGTGCCCCCAACCACGATGCGGTAGGATGCCGGAATGGTCTTCGCCAGGGCGGCAATGGCCGGCTTCAGCGAACTGACGACGGATTCCGGAATTGCACCCGCGGTGATATCCGTCTGCACCGTCAGGGTCGGGACACGGTCGCGCCGCCAGATCAGGGGATATTCCTGCTCGTATTCGAAGCTTGCAAACTGGCTGAGCGAAACCGTCTGCCCGCTCGGCAGCGGGACTTGCAAATTTCGCAAATTGGCCAGCGAGACGCGCTGCTCATCGATCGCGCGCGCAACGATATCGACCAAATAAATATCATCACGAACCTGGGTGACCGTCGTACCCGAGATGACTGTGTTCAGCACGCCTGCCAAAGCTTGAGAACTCAGACCCAGCAACCGCGCCTTGTCCTGATTGATTCGAATGCGTACCTGCCTTGCCGGCTCGATCCAGTCGAAATTGACGCCATTCGTCTTGGGATTGGCCGCGATGACCTGGGCAAGCTTGAACGCAATTTCACGCACCATGCCGATGTCAGGACCACTGACACGATACTGGACGGGCCAGCCGACCGGTGGCCCAAGCTCGAGGGGCGAGACCCGTGTAATCGCACTGGGAAAATCATTCGCCAGCAGTGTCACCAGCTTTGCGCGGATACGGTCACGCGCCGCGACATCCTTTGCGACAACCACCGCCTGGGTAAAGAAATCATTTGGCAGTTGAACATTGAGCGGAAGGTAGAACCGGATGGCGCCGCGGCCCACATAGGTGCTCCAGCGCGCAACGTCCGGATCGCCCTGCAGGGCGGCATCGAATTTCTGTGCGGCTGTCCTGCTGGCATGAATGGATGCGCTCTGCGGCAGGGTGATATCGACAATCAATTCCGGACGATCGGACGATGGGAAGAATTGCTGAGGGATGAACGGGAGAAGAAGAAACGAGCCGACGAAAAGCACCAGCGAGAGCGCGATGGTCAGCCATTTCGCCCGCATGGCGAATAGCAGAAAGCCGCGATACCACCTGAAAATTCTGCCGGGAGCGTCCGCCTTGCGTTCCTTCGGCGGCTTGAGGATGACAACGCCCATCAGCGGAGCAAAGATTACGGCAACAAACCACGAGACGATCAGTGCGATACTGACGACGGCAAAGAGGGAGAACGTGTATTCTCCCGCAGAACTCGCCGCAAAGCCGACGGGCACGAAGCCCGCAATGGTCACCAACGTTCCTGCCAGCATGGCGAAGGCGTAGGTGCGAAAGGCAAAACTGGCGGCCTGAACCTTGTCGTCGCCTTCGGCCAGGCGATTCAGGGTGGCATCCGTGGTGGTCATGGCATCATCGACGAGGAGCGCGAGGGCGATGATGAGTGCGCCGAGCGATATGCGCTGCATGTCGATTCCCGCGAGCTTCATGATCGGGAAGACGATGGCCAATGTCAGTGGGATCGAAAGCGCAATGATCAGGCCCGGGCGCACACCGAGGCTGATAAAACTCACCACGAGAATGATGGCAATTGCCTGCAGCAGCGACGTCATGAATTCCGAAATCGCGCTCTCGACCGTGACAGCCTGGTCGGCAATGAGTTTCGGTTCGATACCAATCGGAAGATCCGCCGTGATCGCAGTCATCGCCCGCTTCAGATTCTTGCCGAGCGCGAGAATGTCTCCGCCGTCACGCATCGAGATGGCCAGGCCAATGGCGGGCTCGCCGTTGACGCGAAACAGAGGCTGCGGCGGATCGGCATAACCGCGCGTAATCCGGGCGATATCGCTCAGGCGGATCATGCGCCCACCGGCGACGAAATTGATGTCAGCGACATCCTGCTCGGACTGGAATGCGCCTGACACCCGCAGCGATAACGTCTCGTCGCCGGTTTGAATCGTGCCGGCTGGCCTTATGATATTTTGAGTCTGGAGAGCGGACAGCAGTGCCGTGCGGTCGATGCCGAGGCTTGCCAGTTCCTTCATCGAGAATTCAACGAAGATCCGCTCATCCTGAGCCCCCAGCAACTCGATTTTCGATACGTCGGGGACAAGCAGAAGCTTCGAGCGAACATCCTCCACATAGTCGCGAAGCGCCCGGTGCGTGAAGCCGTCGCTCGTGAAGCCATAGATAATTCCGAACGTGTCGCCGAAATCATCGTCAAACCCGGGGCCGACCACTCCTGCCGGCAGCGTATGGCGCATGTCGCCAATGTTCTTGCGCACCTGATACCAGGTGTCGGCCACTTGCGCGGCGTTCGTGCTCCCCTGCAGGTTTACAAAGATTGTGGTGACGCCTGCCCGCGTAAAGCTGCGCAGGAAATCCAGATGAGGTGTTTCCTGCAGCTTGCGCTCGAGCCGCTCCGTCACCTGTTTGACGGTCTCCTCGACTGTCGCTCCGGGCCATGCCGCCTGAACGACCATCGTCTTTATGATGAATGACGGATCCTCGCTGCGACCGAGGCGGAAATAGGACAAGACACCGAAGATAACGGCAACAATCATGACGTAAATCACCAGGGAACGGTGTCTAAGTGCCCATTCCGAGAGATTGAAGCCGGTCATTGCTCTGACCCAAGCAGGCGTATTTTCTGGCCGGGGTGCAGTGCCTGCACACCCGCGGTCACGACGATCTCTCCCGTATCGAGTCCTTGCGATACGACGACCTGCGCTTGCTCGAAGCGCAACACGTCCACGTTTCGAATCGAAACCGTCCGGTTCGCGGGATCGACGATCCAGACTGCGGGCTGTTGATTGGCCCGCGTCAATGCCGATGCCGGAATCTCTATGATGGGGACGGCATCCATTTCCATGCGCCCCACGACGGTCGCGCCAAGCCGCATGGTCGACGGCGGATCCGTCAAGCCAACCTTGATTTCAAAGGTGCGCGTGACGGGATCGGCCTGGGCGCCGACCTCGCGGATACGGCCGTGAGCCATCACCCGGGGATCGTCCGTCAGGCTGACGGCTATTTGCGGATCGCTGGGTGCTGATCGAAAAAATTGAGCCGGTACGTCAAAAACCGCGTCGCGACCGTCTTTACGTGCCAGCCTGACAATCATTTGTCCGGCCTGGACGACTTCTCCAGCGCTAGGTCCGACAGCGGTGATGACGCCCGGTGCGTCCGCCTTCAGCTCGGTAAAGCCCACCAGATCATGTGCCGTCTTAAGCTGCGCCTCGGCGGCATCGACCTGCGATTGAGCGGTTTGTTGCGCCTGCGTTGCCTGGTCGTAATTGACGCGCGTGGTCCAGCCCTGTGCAAGCAGTGTCTGCTGACGATCAAAATGATTGCGCGCCTGGGTCAGTTGCCCCTGCGCCGCCGCGACTGCCGCTTGAGCCTGGCGCAACGTGTTCAACTCATTCTGGGATTCAAGCCGCGCGATGACCTGACCGGGCTGCACCCGGTCTCCGGTTCTGCCGTTGTTTTCGATGAGCCGGCCGGAGATGCGAAATGCCAGCGCCACCTCGTCTTCCGCTTCGATACGGCCGGTGAATGAAAGCGGCGCGCCCGCTACGCTCTTCGCAACAGTGACCGTACGCACAGGCCGCACGACAGGAGCAGTTTCACCGGTCTCCCTGCCGCACGCCGCCAGCAGAAACGCCGGCACAATTGTTAGAATAACTGTAATCGTCCGACATCGTGTCACTCGGCATATGTCAGCATCACTGGCATACGCAGGCATGAATGGACCCTCGATGATCATGTTTGCGCCGCCACATTCACCGGATCGCCATGCAGAAGCGGATAGCAGCTCCTACCTATACGATCGCTTGCTCGCCAATTTTTCCATGACTGAAAGTATTCTGGGGTTGCGGACATCTACCCGGTATCGGGAAAACTACTGATCGCACGAACGATTCTCTGATGCGCTGCCGGACACTCCCAAATCGCAACAAGATTCACGCGCCCAGTTGAAGGCGATCAGGTTTCTTGTGCAGAGCAAACGCGGCAATTAACTGAAATTACTTCCATTGTTACTTCGGATATTTTCAGCGTGAGAATAGTCAATCGCGACATCAACCAATCTGGCGACATCTCACTTGACGTCAATTCAATCAGAGGTACTTAGTAGGGAGGACTTCCCGCGAGAGAGCCATGGCATTTGACCTTAGTGGTTATCTGCTCATTGCTCGATCCAAGATGCATCGGACTACATGATGGCCGGCAAGGCTCACGTAGACGAATCGTGTCGAATTCATGTTCGGGCAAAGGTCGTGGTTCACGACACTTTCAACGGCACTGCTAGCGCGCGAACAAAGTCGAAACCCGGCAAATCAAGCCTTGAGATCCAGCTTTTGACGCTGCAAGAGGATATGCAGCAGCGCATTGCATCAGACCTTCACGATTCGACTTGCCAGCATCTGCTGGCCGCGAGTTTGAATATGATGCGCATGAGGCACGCCGTCGCTGATATCGGCAGTGCCATAAAAGTTTGTGATGAGATCGACGCGTCAATAGGTGAGGCCCTTAGGGAAATCAGGGCTTTTACTTATCTCCTGCATCCCCAGAACTTGCTCGACGGCGGACTGAAGTCGGCGATCGAGCAGTTTGCGATGGGGCTGTCATCGCGGACATCGCTGGAGACGCGTCTCAGGATCGATGCTGCGGTCAATAAATTGCCAAACGACGCGCAGCGCTCGTTGCTGCGAGTTGTCCAGGAGGCCCTCGCGAACGTCTTCAGGCACGCGAAAGCGACGCTGGTGACCGTCTCGATCAGGGCCACGGACACCAACGTCACGCTTCGGATCAGCGATAACGGCTGCGGAATGCCGCTCTCCCAAACAAGAGATGGCCATGAAGCAGTGTCACTTGGCGTTGGAATTCCGGCCATGAGAGCGAGACTGGATCAGATGGGAGGCACATTTGAGATCCACTCGTCATCCGCTGCGGAATGCAGCGGGACCACGGTGTGCGCGACTATTCCGCGAGCCATCTCGCGCAAAGGAAACAAGCCAGTGGATATCCACCAACGCGGCCGCGGACCCGCGAAGATCCGGCCGTCGCATGGCTGAAGGTCAGCCAACGCCCTCAACAATCTTACGCCCAGAGAGGACAAGCAATCTCAGAGGCTAGATTTTCTCGATGAAAGTATTTCGCCGCCCGTAAGGAAATGACATCGGAGTGCCGAGAACCATGAAGCAGATTATGATAGCCGATGATCATGACGCGGTGCGGGCCGGAATCCGCGCGGTTCTCGAACGACGTCCTGGATGGGAGATCGTCGCCGAGGCCCGCGATGGCAAGGAGGCCGTCGCCTGCGCCATCGAGAAACATCCGGATGTCGCTATCGTTGATTACTCGATGCCATTCATGACCGGCATCGAAGTTGCGAGGCGAATGAAGGAGTACAAGCTCGCAACAGAGATTCTTATCTTCACGATGCACGACTCGATCGCGCTCGAGCTGCAGGCGTCTCAAGTTGGCGTTCGTGCATTCCTGCGAAAATCCGACGCCAACAGAATGCTCCTGGCGGCCGTTGAATCACTGATGCATCACAGATCGTTTTATGCGGGCGATAGTTGCGGCGCGATGGCCGGATCGGCAGACGGAAATATAGGTGCAGGCCGGTCGCTTTCGCCGCGAGAGAGGACAATCGTCAAACTGGTGGCCGAAGGTTACAGCAACAAGCGTGTAAGCGAGGCCTTGAATCTGAGCATCAAAACGACCGAGACGCACCGGGCTGCGGCGATGCGCAAGCTCAACATAAAATCGACTGCAGGTCTGGTGCGGTACGCCGTTCGAAACAGTCTGGTAGAAGCATGACTGCGCAAATGTGGTCGACGGTCTTCACTGAACTGGCCGTCGTGACGCATATCATTTCAAGGCGACCGTTCTAGCGAGCTTCTTTCGTCAATTTGGATATGGCCAGTGGTTCCAAGGAATGGGAACGGCACTGTGAAGCAGATCTTGATTGCAGACGATCATGAAGTCGTGCGATCCGGATTGCGCGCGATCGTGGAAAGCCGTGCGGACTGGGCTGTGAGCGGAGAAGCGAGCGATGGCCGGGCCGCGGTCGCCATGATCAGGGACTTGAAGCCGGATATCGCAATTGTCGATTATTCCATGCCCGTCCTGAATGGTCTGGAGGTGAGCCGTCAGATCAAGTTGCATCACCCCCGGACGGAGGTGCTCATCCTGACAATGCACGAAAGCAATGAAATCCTCACCGAATCGCTCCTGGCAGGGGTGCGGGGCTTCTTGCTGAAGTCAGATGCGCGACATCATCTCGTTGCAGCGATCGACGCCCTCCTCAATCACCGGCCTTACTTCACCAGCGTGGTCGTGGAAAAATTGCTTCACGACTACCTGGCCAGCAAAAAGGACAAATCGAAAGTCCTGCTATCGTTACGCGAGCAGAACGTCGTTCAGCTGATCGCCGAAGGACACACCAACAAGTCCGTCGGCACAATTCTGACTCTCAGCGTGAAAACCGTCGAAGCCCACCGCGCATCCGCCATGCGCAAGCTTGGAATCTCCTCCACCGCCGAACTGGTCCGGTATGCAATTCGCACAAAATTGATTGGGCTCTAGTCGCTATAGCAAATGTGGGGGACCATGCCTGAGCCGAGAGTGGATCAAGCCATCTTTGCCGAGGACGTTCGAAGTCGGGATCTTCCTACAGGAAGCGCGCATACCGGCCGGCGGCTGACCCTCGGGACAGCGCTCGTTGTTCTGGCTGTTGCCAGCGGCATCTTCCTCGCCTGGCGGGCGTCGTCCAGCCTTCTCATCATATTTGCGGCGATCTTGCTTGCAACGTTTCTCGATGCCTGCGCCCGGTCGCTTGGTCGATACATTCCGATCGGGCGTGCGTGGCGGTTAGCCATCGTGATCGTCACCCTGACTGCAGTGGTGGCGCTGGGGACAATATGGGGAATTGGAAAAATCCCCGAACAGGCCCGGATCCTGATGCGCGTCATGGACGCGCAGCTGGATATCCTGCAACAACGCCTGCTGGCTTTTGGCGTGGATCTGTTCGGCCCGGACGGAGGGCGTGACTTTTCCCGCTGGTTTCCCGATCACGACAAGCTCTTTGGCCACGCGCAATCGGCCGTCGGCACCGCCTCGAGCTTTCTTGCCAATACACTCGTCATCATATTTCTCGGCCTTCTCTTTTCGCTCGATCCGGCGGCCTATCGCGACGGCGTGGTATTGCTGGTCAAACCCTCCTCGCGCGAACGCATCCGTTCTGTTCTGGATGAAATGGGCGCCGTGTTGCGCTCATGGCTCATGGGACAACTGATCCGGATCATCCTGATGACCGCCTGCGTATGGCTGGCGCTCTATCTGCTCGGGCTTCCAAGCGCCTTTCTGCTCGGCCTGCAGGCCGGTCTGTCGAACTTTGTGCCTTATCTCGGCCCGATACTGGCGAGTATCCCTGTGGGATTGGTCGCCATGCCGCTGGGCCCCTCGATGCTGATCTGGGCCATCGGAATCTACACCGTTATTCAATCCATCGAGGGCTATGTGATCGGCCCGCTCATTCAGCGGCAAGCAGTGGAGCTGCCTCCCGCATGGACGCTGGTCGCCATCGTCCTGTTCGGCTCTCTGTTCGGCGTCCTGGGAATTGCGCTTGCGATGCCCCTCTTCGCGATCGGGCGCGTCGCTGTTCTTCGACTCTATGTCGAGGACTGCCTGGGGGATCACCTGAACAACGGTCAGGACCTTGGATAATGGCAGGAAACTCCGGCTAGATCGAAATATTGCCCATCGCAAGATTGTAGAGGCCGGCGGCCGCTGCCACGAGGATCGCTCCGAACAGGACCCCCTCGGCAGACGCAAAGACCGTCGCTTTCTGTTCTCGCCTTGCGATCACAAACAGGATCGTGACCGGCGCATAGAGAAGCGCCGAAAGCAACAGGAAGGTAGGACCGCCTGCGTAAATCATCACAGCCGCGTAAACCGTGGCAAGTGCGCCGCGCACCCCGTCCATGGCGCGGCTATGCGACTCTGTCTGATATGTTTCTCCGGTCCATGCGAGTTTGAGTCCGTAGGCCGCGACAAACAGATAAGGGATGAGCGTCATTGAACTCGTCATCTTCAGTGCCAAGCTGAAGGCATATTCGGCAAAATAAGTGACGAGCAGGAACAGCTGAATAAGGCAGTTGGTGAGCCACAGCGCGCCCGAGGGCACTTTATTGACGTTCTCGCGCGTGAGGAAAGACGGCATCGTGCCATTCACGGCTGCGGAATGGAGAACCTCGGCGGCGAGCAATGACCAGGACAGATAATTTCCAAGCACGGAGATCAGCAGGCCGATGCTGATGAACACCTTGCCCCAGGGCCCGACGATCGCTTCGAGTACGCCTGCCATCGAGGGCGTCGCGAGCGCGCCCAGCTCCGGGCGCAGGAGAATTCCGTAGGACAGCATGGTGACCAGGACAAGCAGGGCGAGCACGCCTAGAAAGCCGAGAACCGTCGCGATCCCGACATCGTTGCGGTTTTTTGCATAGCGTGAGTAGACGCTTGCTCCCTCGATCCCCACGAAAACGAATACGGTGACCAGCATCGTGTTGCGAACCTGGTTCGACACACTGGCGAAGCTCCGCTCCTCATCGCCCCAGAAATTATGCGCGAAGACGTCGGCCTTGAACGCAAAAGCGGCAACGACGATGAAAAGAACTATCGGTATCATCTTCGCGAATGTCGCAATCGTATTGAGCGCGGCAGCTTCCTTGATGCCCCGGAGAATCAGGATGTGAACGCTCCAGAGCAGCAACGACGCGACCACGATCGCAACCGGCGTGGTGCCATCGCCAAACACCGGGAAGAACTGTCCCAATGTCGCCTTGATCAGCACAAGACACGCAACATCGGCAAGACAGCATCCGATCCAGTAACCGGCCGCAGACGCAAAGCCGGCATATTCGCCGAAGCCGGCCTCGGCATAGGCGTAGATGCCAGTATCGAGATCGGGCCGGCGGCGGGATAGCGTCTGAAAGACAAGAGCCAGCATCAGCATTCCGGTGCCGGCGATGCACCAGGCAACCAGGGCACCGAGACCGCCCGTGGCGCGACCAAATGCCGAAGGCAATGCAAAGATTCCGGAGCCGACCATCGAGCCGACCACGAGCCCAATCAACGCCCCGCGCGAAAGCTTCTGATCGGATGAACTGGATGATGTTGCCATTTTTCTATTGAACCTGACGCTCGAAGACGATCGGTCGAATGAAGAAGGATCAACATAGACGCAGCAATACGAGGACACCGTTTCCAGGTCCTCCGAGATCGTTCCAGCTATCCGCTCGCACCTTCCGCAGTCGATGACACGGTGTCGTCCTCATCGAGCAGAACAGTCGCCCCGGAGAGCCGGTCAAAGAGTTTTCTGCGAGCTGCAACGGGTGGCCAGGCGTAAAGAAATATCTCCGAGGGCTTCCAGATCGCAACCCAGCCCAGAATAAGAAAGCTCTCCGAGAAAACCCTTGAAAACGGTCCCTCCGTCATTCGCTGGGAAAAGCTCCAGCCAAGCAAAAGGCAGATGAAAAGAATCACCATTCCGACGACGAGGGACAGCCGGCCGGCCTTGAACAACTCGCTGAGTTCACGCGAGACGGCCTGGCTTCGAAGGTCAAAGTAATATCTGACGGCGGCGGCTATGTCAGACACATGGGTTTTCCGGAATTCATCAGGCGGCAGATAGATGACGATTTCAATTGGAACACGGTCGGAAAACTCCAGCGCGCGGTCAACGATGTAATCTTCGGCCTGTGGCGCGAGATCAGTCTCGCGGAACGGAGATGGATCGAGCGTATCGAAGAGCTGCGATACCTTGCGAAGCTTCATCTCTATTCGCCCGGCTTGTGCACCTTCAGTCAAACCCCTTCTCATAGCCTTTCTCGATTGCCTTCGAGCAACGCAGCACGAGCCGGACTCGGCTCAGCAGATCATTGACGCCGTCACCAGGACAATCAGGTGTTTTCCCTAGGGCGGGGCGCAGGATCCGGATCACGAAACGCCGATCATGCCGGCATTCATTGCATCCGGCGACGCCCACCCCGGCCAGAAACAAATTGGCGCCCGCGAACTCATCGGGAAATCCCCTAGGTCCCCTAAGGTGATCATCCGATACCGCATCGGCCTCACAGAGGCCTAGGCTGACGCTTTGAAGGAGGACGCGACGTTTGGAATTCGCGGCAATAGACGGGATTACGACTGGATCGTCGATGAGTGAACTGGATCTGCCACCGGGTCGGCATACTGAAGACCTGCACTTCAGAACGAGAAGCATCGTCCTCAGGCAGCTACCCTTTCTTGCCCTTCTCGCGCTTGCAATTGCGGGCGTGGCCTATACGAATTTTTCAGGCAAACCACTCATTGGCTATTGGGAGTTCCTTGCCCTCGCAATTGGTGTTGTATGTGTCGTGACCGAATGGACCGAGCTCGATGACAGGCAGGCTCGGGTTCGACTGGTATGGACGCAGGCGCTTCACTGGATCGCCGTTCTTGTTACGATGAACATCATGCTGCTGGCGGGCGTTCAACAACTTATGCCCGCACCTGCGACAAGTCTCGTGCTTCTGATGTTGCTAGCGCTCGGCACCTTTCTCGCCGGGCTGAACCTTATGTCGCTGCAAATGGGATTCCTCGGCCTCTCGATGGCTCTGGCAGTTCCCGCGATCTCCTGGATTAAGCAATCGGCGCTCTTTCTGATTCTGATTGTGGTTTTCGTGATCGGCCTTGCCATGGCTTTCTGGTCGTTCCGGACGGATACGCGTCGATCCGAGCGAACGGCATCTTCACGGCCCGCTTCACCGGGCAATCCGGTTACCGATCACAGGGATATACCGGACGATGACATATCGGATATCGAAGCGGCTCGCCGGCGCCTTGGACTGAGTGACGATTAGCGAAGCTGACAAACCAGGAAGCTGCGTTTGGGTCGCATGGAGATGCGCAGCTTTTTCATTTAAGAGTTTCCGTTCGAGCGATCCTTAACGGGAGGTGTCATGAAACGTTTTATTGCTGCAGCAGGTTCGGGACTGATTTTCTTGTGCGCTGCGCTATCTGCGCATGCGGAGCCTCGCGATTCCGTCGAGCGTGGTCAGAGACTGGATACTGACGCAATGCGGGACGATGTCCGCACCAATCGCCTGAAGACACCAGCGTCGCCGCTCACGGTAGAACAACCGCGACACCCCCAAGGACAGACACTGCACCGCAGAGGGCGACCACGCACGCACGCTTTGCCGCGGCCTCCGAGCGAGCGACAATTGCGGCTGCGCCAGCAACAGAAATCAGTTCAGTGATATTAGCGTAACGTCAGCGTCGCTATTCCCGCGGCAAGGCTCACGCCAATCTGGTGCTCAAGCGACAATGGCTGGAGCATCACAGTCCTGCGAGATCCCCCAATCAGAACATTCGCGCCCAGACCCGGGCCAAACGCAACGCTGCCACTTGCGCCGACGTAATTTCCGCGAAGCGTACCCCGGCCGACCTGTGAGTTTCGGGCGAAGACCCGCCAGACCAGCGCGCTCGATGGAGTTATGCCGAGATCCAGGCCGATGCGGCGCACCGTTCCCTCATAGATGTACTGCCGTGACCCATTTCGCACCCTGAACACGCAGCGCAGTGTCTGACGTGAACCTATAATCAGGCCAATCCGCGGATTGCTCATACATGTCAGCGTTCCTGCCCTGAATGCGGCGGAGGAAGCCGGCAGCGACGAGGCGCAAAGCAAAAGGGATGCGCTGAAAAGTCCAAGCAGGGCCTTCTTCATCATGGGAGCCTCCACTTTCTGCGCGAGAATATGACAGTGGCTACCTGGCGTCGCAAGATCGTCCCATCAGACACAGTTCACAAGCTGACTCGCTTTCGATTCGAATAGTTACGACGTGATGCAGCCCGGGCAGTTTTCTGATCGAGCCATGTCCGCAGACGATTGCGAGTAATAGCGTTACGCGATCTTTGGCCTGACGGCCGTATCCTCCGCCTCATCTCCATGGACACTCGCATCTGCCAGCACGTCGATCCGCTCCGGCTCAAGCAAGCAAAGCTGATCATCCGGCCCGGCCGCAAGCCTGTGAACATAGAAGTGCGTGCTGGCCGCATCAGCAGCGCCCATGACTGGTGACGGAGCCGAAATGACCTTCAACGATCCGAAGGTGCCGATCCAGTCGATATGGCGATGTCCGTGCATGACGATGGCCCGATCGGCAAGCGCCTTCAGCCGGCGTACAAACCAGCTGCCATTGATCACAGCCGTGCCGATGCGTTCAGCAAAGGCAGTCACTGGCATCGGGTACTCCATCAGGTGATGGTGTAATGCGATTATCCAGCGCGCCTTCGGGAACTCGGCGATGGAAGCCTCCAGCCGGCGTGTCTGCTCGATCGAAACGAAGCCAAGAGCATTGGTGAAGGAGAAATGCGTTTCAGCATTGGAATTGAGAAGCGCGATGCCGAGTCCATTCTCCTCCAGAGGCGGAACGACCATCGGATACAAGTCATCGAAGACCCCACCCAGTCGGGCTGCACGCTGCAAGCCACCGAGATCTGCGAAATCGGCCATCGGACGGCGATACGGCGCCAATGCGTCATTCAGTGTCGTTGTAAGACCTTTCCCGTCTTTCACAACAAACGCACGATCGCCTTGAATGGCAGCGATTGCCGAAAGCGTGCGGACCTGTCGCAACCGCTTGCCCGGACTGAACGGGAGATCCAGCCGTGCCGGATTCGCCCGGTCCACGATGTTGATATCGTGATTGCCGGGCAGCACGAGCGTGCACGCAGCGAGGTCCGGATAGTGCGACAGGACGTCCAGAAACTCCGCCCATTCGGTCGCCCGTCCGGCATCGGTCATATCGCCGCTGATCAGCACATGGTCGAGCGGATCAACGGCGTGAATGGCGGCCAGCCGCGCCATCACCTGCTGGAGACGCTCATTTCCCTGCGGCCCGGCGCGCCCGCTTTCAATGCGAAACCCGTAACGTTCGCCAACCACATGAAGGTCCGACAAATGAGCTACACGCCAGATCCTAGCATGCGCCGGCGCTGCATCGAAGGCGACAAGATCGACTGGCTGCGCCATCCGGGCATCGGCTAGGCCCCAGACCAGCGATGCGCCGGCGAGGTAGCCGCATATCAGGACGGCGGCATTTGCCAGCGTCGGAATGATCAAACGATGAGGAACGCCAAGATCTTCCAGGCTTCCTGTCCAGCGCGAGGCTGGCCACGCCCACATGGCAACCGCCACGGCACAGATGGAGATGGCGATTCCTGCTGCGGCTGAGTTCACCGCGCGCACCCGTGCTCTTCCATGCACGGTCAGATTTTTCCCCAGCACCTTCTCCGCCAGATGCCGCAGACCTTCGCGGCCGAAGACATATCCGGGCTGGATGGCAAGCGCATTGAGGGACCAGAAGTTGATCTCCGCGACCCGGAACAGAGGCTTCCAGCCAATCCACCCCAGCGCAAAGATCCCGATTGCCACCAGCAGCGCGCCGAGTTCTGTCAGCACAAGAACCTTGTCCGACAGGGTTGAGAGCCAGGCAGAAGCGACCAATGCCGCGAGGCCCAGCGACACCGCCGGCAGCAACAACGATACTGTCCAGGCGAACAGGAGCTTTGGCAGACTGACTTCAACAAGCAGGCTCCCGGCCATCGAGAGCAGGGTCCGCTGTTCAGGGCTGGCTGCATCGTCCTCTATATCGCCCCGGCGCGGGTCGATTGTTTCTTCGTTCCACCCCTTCGCGGGTTTGCCTTCTCCCGCATTCCCTCTCTTCATGACGACCCTCGCGTGATCAGGCACATTCCCTGACTACCGGAATGCTATCACAGCTTCGGTAACATCCGCGCATGTAGGGTTTGACCCGATGTGACCACCGCTCGTTTTGATGTATTCGCTAAAGAAAATGAGCCCCCCAAATAGAGAAAGGTGACTGAAGATCATTCAACGACGCGAACATGTTGCGACATGCCGATCCAATCACGCGCCCTTAAACTTTCTACAAATTGAGACAGCAATGCATACCCATCGCGAACTCATCGTTCCGACATGATGGGATGGTTGGAAGGAGAAGTCCGATGGAAGTGATGGATCGGCGAAGCCTGTTGCAAGGCCTTCTATTCAGCGCCGTCGCCACGGGCATTGGCACGAGCGTCTTTCTGACGGCCGCCAAGGCCGCGCCGATCCCGCTGGAGAAGGACCTTGCGGACAGGTTGGAGCCCATCACCGAGAACGCCCAGGTGGTCGTGGATGGCCGGCCGGCACGGAGGGTCCTTCACCAGCCGCATCGATCGTCGCGACGTCGTCGCCGTGTGTGCTGGTGGCGCGATGGTCGCCGCGTCTGCGCGTGGCGCTGATGTTGTGAAGCAAATGCGCTGTACCACATGCGGCCTCAAATCATGGCGCGAGAGCAGCACCTGAGCGGGAGGACAAGATGACGACGTATGGCAGCGATTCCTCTGTAAGCGTCACCGGCTTGCCTTCGCCGCCGTTCTGGATGTGCGTACTGCTTGGTGCAGTACTGATTTTAGCCGGGCTCCTGATCCTCGGCGATGTCGTTCTCGCCACCGTCATCAGCACGTTATTCATCGGCTGGACGGCCATTGTCGCTGGCGCATTCGAAATGATCCATGCGTTCTGGACCAAGGGATGGGGAGGATTTCTGTGGCAAATCCTCCTCGCCATTCTCTACCTCGCATTCGGCATCGTTCTGGTGCAGCAGCCCGTCGCCAGCGCGATCATCCTCACCTATGTCCTCGGTATATTGCTGCTGGTTTCCGGCTTCATTCGCGTGCTGCTTGGATTGAGCCGCTGGAGCAAAGGGGGCTGGATCATGCTGGCTTCAGGACTCTTCGGCATTCTGGCCGGCCTGGTCATTCTGACCGGCTTTCCCAGGACAGGCCTGTGGGTTCTCGGCACCCTGCTGGCCATAGACATGATCTCCCACGGCTTGGCGTGGCTCGCTTACGCATGGCAGCTGAGAACCAGGGCAGCATAGCCGCAGAAGAAACCGTCAACGAAGCAGACCACGTGACACGATAGAAATCTCTCAGCCAGGAGGATTGGAAATGTCAGATCTCGTTGCGATCATCTATCCATCCGAAGCAAAAGCCGAAGAAGTCCGGCAGCGTCTGTTCAAGCTGCAGAAGGAATATCTGATCACGATCAGCGATGCCGTGATCGCGGTGAAAACCGAAGCCGGTCCCGTGAAGCTGAACCAGCTGATGAATACCACCATGGCCGGCGCAGCCTCCGGCAGCTTTTGGGGATTGCTGATCGGCGTGCTGTTCCTGAATCCCCTTCTCGGTGTGGCACTGGGCGCGGCATCCGGTGCATTGGGCGGCGCACTGACGGACTATGGCATCAACGACGATTTCATGAAGGAGCTATCGGCTAACCTTCAGCCGGGGAATGCGGCGCTGTTCGTTCTCATCAAGAGCATCACCGCGGACAAGGTCCTCAAGGAAATCCAGGACGCCGGCGGCACCGTGTTGAAGACGTCCCTCGACGACGCCAAGGAACAGGCGCTCAGGAACGCGCTCGCCAAGGCCACAACCGAGCCCCAGGCTCAGGCAGCACCACCAGCCGCGTCCACGACCACGGCATCCAACCCCGCCGCCTGAGCTTGCGGGACTGGCATGCAAGTGCAACAGAAGCGCCCGGCGTAGATATCTGCGCCAGTCGCCCCTGTGGCATGACTGATCTCGACCGTGAACGCCGGGATCGGCTTTCAGTTGATGGTTGCGAAGCCGAGCGACGTCGAAACCGACGGATCGATGCGGGAAGGCGTCCAGGGCGGATCGAAGGTCATCTCGACGTCGACGGAACTGACGCCCTCCACCCCCTCTGCTGCATGTCGGGCGCCTTCCAGGAGGAAACTGGAGGCGGGACAGCCCGGCGAAGTCGTGGTCATCGTGATCCGGGCGACGGGGCCGACGACGGTGATGTCGTAGACGAAGCCGAGATCGACAATATTCTGACCAAGCTCCGGATCGATGACGATGCGCATCGCGTCCCGTATTCGATTGATGATTTCGGCGGTCACGATGGAGCCCTCACGGTCAGCTCGTAAGCCTTGCCGTCGGGAGTGAATCCCCCGAGCCAGCGAAAGCCGCGCTGTTCAAGCTGCGGGAACAGGAACATGGGCTCCCGGGACAGCAGTGCTGACAGGGTCGCCCCCGGCTTCAGTTTTTCTGCCGCCGCCAGGATGCGGATCATCGGCTCGGGAGGTTCAAGATTCCTGTTGTCCAGTCGGACGTCCGGTTCGGGCCACTGTTCGGGAAGCATCGTGTCGATAGCGGCGTCGACTGACGCTCGTTCGGAAATTGCCTGCGCGGGAATGGCCTGCGTTGGTGTGAACAGGATTTCCCAATCACCACCCTCCATCGCTTGCTCCTGGTGCAGGAAGCCCTTCTTCTCCATCACCGCGAACAACGGAACCGGCTTGAATGTCGCAAGGAGGCGAAGTCCTTGTCCCGGAGGTAGATCGTCCAGCGCGGCCATGATGATCGAAAACGGCTCTCCGCCGGATCGCAGGATCGGACGAACATCCACATCGACAAGGGTAGTCATGCTGCTTCTCCTTCAGTTGCGTGCGAACAAGAGGGGAGGTATCGACGCGCCTCCCGGTAGCCGAAGCGACTGGGCCACATCCGCCAGTCTTCTGGTCCGGATCATCTCATGAACGATTCCGACGATTCCCAGCGAGATGAATGCGATGCTCAGTCGGAACGTTACAGGTTGCCCGATCAACAACGCAGCCGTTCCTGCCCATACAGACGCGTAGTAGATGACGAACCATTTGGTCGCCCTGCCCTCAGTCACGAGGTCCTGGACGCGTGGCGTCGGCGTCCGCCCAAGCACAGGTCCGTAGGTCTCGATCCAGGTCAGGAAAGCAACGATCTTGTACAGCTTCGCCAGCACCAACCCCGACAGCCAGCCGAAGGACGCAAGAAACACGAAGGAGCCGATATGGGCGGCGATCGTATCGGTTACGACGATCGCACCGCCCAGGACGATCGTGCCAGTGAGGCTCGCGAACGACAGTGTGGACATCCGCATGCTCAGCTCGAGCTGCCGCCTCTTGCGCATGCGGAAGATTCTGACGACATCGCGCCCGTAGGAAGCAGCGCTCACCGCGCCGAGAATAGCGGCAGCCGACAGCACGGCAGACAACCCGGAAGCGACACCGATCGCGATCGACCCGCCTACCACAGCAACAACGATGGCCAACGTGCCGGCCACGAATGTGATGCGACTCTGCTTGTCGTCAACGTCTGGAGAAAGCATGAACATCGGCAGCAGCCGGTAGCTGACCCCCATCGCAGTAAGCGTCAGCCATCCGCCGAGGCCGGCGATGGCATGTAACGGAATGCCGTGGGCCACGGCGAGGTCGCCCATCGGGCCCGCTTCCCCCGCAAGCGTGAATGCGAACAAAACACCAAAGCAGGTTGTCGCGAACAGCGAAGCAAGGCCGACGAGGACGAAGCGGGACGGCCCGGTTCGCCGTTGCCAGGCCGTCATGCCGAGATCGACAAGCACCAGACCAAAACCCGCGGCGAGTAAAACCGCTCCGAGCGGAAGCAGCCAGAGCACCGGCGGCAACCGCCCTCCGAGAGACAGAAAGCCAGCCAGTAGCGCGAGCAAGCCGATGTTCAGAAGAGCGAGCGCAGGAAGTGGCATCCGATCGGAAAACAGCGGCTTCGCAACAAGGACCGGAACGAACTGGAAGAGCGCGCCGCAAAGCGCGAGGCTGAGCCACCCGATGCACAGGACGTGGACCAGAACGAGGGTGTCGGGTGCCGCAATCTCGCTTGCCGGATAACCCACGCCTGCGACCATAAGAATCAGAACAGCGAACAGCCACGCCAGCGCGACGGCGAAATAGGTGATGGTCCACCGCGATATGGATGCACCGATCATCAGTCCCCGCCCTTCCGCTCGCGGCAGAGCAGTGGCGCATGGATGACTGCGTTGACCGGCTGGATCGCGGCGGATGCATGAAGAGCCTGTCCGATCTCGCCGAGTGACGCGCGCGTCATCACGGCCATCGCCATCGACCCGATTGCGCCAGCCGTCCACGCATACATGTCCGAGCCGGGCGCAATGTAACCAAGAGCCGCAAACAGCATCGTTGCCATGGATGTCTCTCTCCTGCCGTCTGAGAGCCAACATGAACCGCGGAGGCGAGCATCTCTTTGTCGCCCAGCAAACTTATGGCTTTCTTCGCCCGCCCGCTTGCTGCGCAACAATGACTTCTGCGCCGGCGCCTGGTGCGGTCCGACACGGATGCGCTGGAGGGACGCGAACTCTCTCGCATCCTTCCGGCGGCGAAGTACCGTCCGTCATTTTGACGCGGTGTTGCTCGTCTCGAGCTTGCCGAAGAGCGTCGCGAATACCTGCTTCGCCTTGCCGATCTGGGGAACGGCCTTTGCCTGATCGATATTGGAGGGCTTGCCGACGACGATCATCGCGACCATACCCATGCCGTAATGAGGCAGACACTTCACACCGTAAATGCCCTCTTGCTCGAATTTGACGGCGACGTCCTCGCCGTTCTTGCCGACGAACGTCACGCCTCCGTCCGGAAGCATGCCTTTGATCGACTCGACGTTGTGTCCTTTGTCCACGGACATGAACTTCACGGTATCGCCGGGTGCAATCTTCACGAATGCAGGCTCGAACACCATCAGGGCGCCGTCTGATCCCTTGTTCAGAAGCTTGACCTCGATCTCGGCCGCATGGACCGTTCCCGACAGCGCCAGGCTTGCCATTGCGGCAGCCAGAATAGTCATTTTTCTCATATGTCGCCCTTTCGACTTTGATCATCGGTGTTCGGGTCATCGATATCCGGTCCCGGGCGGGGCCAATTTGAGCCAGCGCAATGTTTCCTCGACTTTTCACGGTCACAAGGGTGACCGCATCGTGGTTCAGCGTAGGGCAGCTTGCTCGAGCCTAAGCGGGGATAAACATGGCGACGATCGATCGCTCCTTGGTGGCAAAGCTGGAGATATTCGCGAAGCTGACTGCCCCGGAGCAGGATGAATTGCTGCGCGAGGCGCGATCGGTCCGGTATGCCAAGGGCAGCGCAGTCTTCGATCAGGGCGCCGAAGCCGACCGGTTTTTCCTTCTTCTTCATGGCCACCTGCGCGTCGAGAAGACGACGCCTCAAGGCAACCAGACCGTGGTGCGCTACGTGTCCGCGGGCGAGCTCTTCGGAGTGGCGCAAGCCATGAATATTGCGCGCTATCCGGCCACTGCGGTGGCCGTCGTCGACAGCATCGCCCTTGTCTGGCCGTCATTCTCCTGGCAGCGCCTGATCGCAAATTATCCATCTCTCGCGGCCAGCGCGCTCCAGACGGTGGGTAGTCGTCTGCAGGATACGCAGGCCCGCGTTATGGAAATATCGAGCGAGCAGGTCGAACAGCGCGTCGCACACGCGCTTCTTCGCCTGGTCAAACAGGCAGGCAGGAAGGTGGATACCGGCATAGAGATAGACTTTCCGATCAGCCGGCAGGACATCGCGGAGATGACGGGCACGACGCTGCATACCGTCAGCCGCATACTCAGCGCGTGGGAGAGCGATGGGCTCGTTGAAGGTGGACGCCAGCGCGTCGTGCTGCGTGACGCGCAGAGACTGCGCAGTCTCGCCGAAGGAGACGAACCGTCTCAGATCCGCAAACGGGCACCGTAGCTCGTCGCGCCCGGAACGTGTCGATGTTTGAGCTACACTTCAAATCCGATCCGGCTCCCTTGTTCGAATAGTTCGAACCGCAATACTCATTGTTCCACGACAAAGAGGGGCGCACTCCGCTTGATCATGATCCATGCGTTCGATTGAAACCGACGGATGGAGACCATCATGCTTACGCGTAGAACTGCATTGCTGAGCGCGGCGATTGCCGTGTCAATGATGAGCGGGCAGTCATTGTCACTGGCTGCTGACGATTTGAAGTTGCCACGCGAGAGAGTGACGCTGGTCGCGCCTCCGGCGGTGCATCCACACGAACAGGCGACCAAGGCGGGACCCAAGATCGTCGAGTTCAAGCTCACGATCCGGGAGGAAGAGGTCGTCATTGACGACGCCGGCACGAAATTTCACGCCATGACGTTCGATGGCTCGATGCCCGGCCCGATAATGGTCCTGCACGAAGGCGACTATATGGAGCTGACGCTGGTCAATCCCGCTTCCAACTCCATGCCCCACAACATCGATCTACATTCGGCGACAGGAGCGCTCGGCGGCGGCGCTTTGACGCGCGTCAATCCGGGCGAACAGGCCGTGTTGCGCTGGAAGGCAACGCGTGCCGGCGTCTTCGTCTATCATTGCGCACCGGAGGGCATGGTCCCCTGGCACGTTGTTTCCGGCATGCACGGGACGGTCATGGTGCTGCCTCGGGACGGATTGAAGGATGCTGCGGGCAAGCCGTTGCACTACGACAAGGCCTACTATGTTGGCGAGAACGACCTCTACGTGCCGAAGGACGAGAAGGGCAAGTACAAGACCTACGCCTCGGCCGGCGAATCCTACGCCGATACGACCGAGGTCATGCGGAAGCTGATTCCCAGCCACGTGGTGTTCAATGGCCGCGTCGGAGCTTTGACGGGCAAGAACGCGATGACCGCAAAGGTCGGCGAGACCGTACTGATCGTTCATTCCCAGGCCAATCGTGACACCCGCCCGCATCTGATCGGCGGTCACGGCGACTATGTCTGGGAGACGGGAAAATTCGCCAATCCACCTGAAAAGGATCTCGAAACCTGGTTCATTCGTGGTGGATCCGCCGGTGCCGCGCTCTACACGTTCCGTCAGCCCGGCATCTACGCATACGTCAATCACAACCTGATCGAGGCCTTCGAGCTCGGTGCCGCTGCGCATTTCAAGGTTGATGGCAAGTGGAATGAGGACTTGATGAAGCAGGTCTCGCCTCCGAGTTCTATCCCGCCTGACAAGCTCGGTGCGATCGAGCCGACGACCACGAACCAATAGACAGCGTTCAGGTGACTCGCGGCGCAAACCGCGGGTCACCTCGCAAGGAGACGATGTCATGCTCTTTTTGATGAAAGTGAAGATGGCAATGCTTGCCGGCGCGCTGACGGCCCCCGTACTGGCAACCGCGCTGACACCCCCCGCATCGCACCGACCGCCGGACGCACGTCACCTCACGCCCGCCATGTTTCAGTATCGAGCAACCGGTGAGTATTCCCGGGATCGTACCCCTGTCCAGGCCCCGCTCCGCCACCTCCGTCTGCCCGCCGATCTGACGATCATGAAGCGTTTGGTGACGGTCGCCGACTATGAGCGCTGCGTCGCTGACGCAGAGTGCTCGCGCGTCGCCGCCATCAACGGACCCGACAATCCGGTGACCGGCGTCAATTGGCACGATGCTTCGGCATATGCAGCATGGTTGTCCCGCAAGACCGGCATGTTCTATCGCCTTCCGACCGACGAGGAATGGACATTTGCCGCTGCCGAAAGGGCGCCCGACGAGACGCTGCCGCCAGTCGATCCCGCCGACCCGGCGCAAGCCTGGATTGCCCGCTACGACGCCGAGGCCTCGCGCGCGAAACCCGCAACCTCATCGCGGAGGGCACTCGGCGCGAACAGCAACGGACTGGACGACCTTGCCGGTGGCGTGTGGGAGTGGACCGACAGTTGCTTCATCCGGTCCCGTATCGACGATGGGCGCGAGCAGATCACCAACGTCAATTGCGGCGTCCGCGTCGTGGAGGGCGCTCACCGGTCATACATGACGGATTTCATCCGCGACCCGAAGGCGGGCGGCTGTGCCGTTGGAGTCCCGCCGACCGCTCTTGGGTTCAGGCTCGTCGTTCAGCCGTCGCAATCCCTGGTTTCCCGGACCGCCCGCAACGCGGCGAAGCTTTTCATGCGTTCATAGGGGAAATGCCGGGCGTGTACGAATGGATAAAAGCGCTCCACGTGCTCGCTGTGATGATCTGGATGGCAGGCATGATCGTCCTGCCATTTCTGTTCATGTGTCATTGCGACGCCGCAGTGGGTTCGGAAAAGTCTGCACTGCTGAAGAAGATCGAACATTTCCTTCTGAAGCGTATCATTAACCCCGCCATGATCGTGGCCTGGCTGGCCGGACCTTATCTTGCATGGTCCGGCCATTGGTGGACGTCCGGCTGGTTTCACGCCAAGCTCGCCGTTGTTGTGGCGCTTTCCGGCGTTCATGGTCTCTTCGCCCGATGGGTGAAGGATTTCGCAGCAGATCGCGAGCGAAACATGCGCCTCACCTACAGCATTGCCAGCACGCTGCCGATCACGGCTCTGACGGCCATCGTGATCCTGGTCATTGTCAGACCGTTCTGATGCGCAGCACTTTGACTTAAAGCAATAAATGACAACGCAATCCGGGATACTCAATCGATGTACCCGGAGACGTGAACATGCATTCGGAACTCGCTCGACGTCATGGACTGGACAGGCTGCCGCGATATACGAGCTATCCTACGGCGCCTCACTTCGCCTCAAAGGTCGGTGAGGCAGAGTATAGGCGGTGGCTAAGAACGATTGGCGGCCAACAGTCGGCATCGCTCTATTTGCATGTCCCGTTCTGCCGCTCCATGTGCTGGTATTGCGGCTGCCATACCTCTGTCACGAAGCGCGATGATCCGATTGCGATCTATATTGCGGGCCTGATGACCGAAGCCCAGCTGGTTGCCGACGCCATCGGCGAGAAGCTTCCGCTGGCCCACATTCATTTCGGAGGCGGCACGCCCACCATCATGGCACCCGAGACGTTTGCCGAGCTGATGAGCGCGCTGCGCCGCGCCTATCTGGTGCAGCCGGATGCGGAAATCGCGGTCGAAATCGATCCTCGTACGCTTACGGAACCGATGACGGACACGCTCGGCGCGTGCGGCGTCAATCGCGCCAGCCTCGGCGTCCAGAGCTTCGATCCGGCCGTTCAACGCGCCATCAACCGTTTGCAGAGTTTCGACCAAACCGCAGCATCGGTCGACAGGCTGCGCGATGCAGGAGTTACCAAACTCAACTTTGACCTGCTCTACGGCTTGCCGTTGCAGACCGTCGAATCGTGTCTCGACACGGTCGCGAGATGCATCGAGCTTCGTCCCGACCGCTTCTCCGTGTTCGGCTATGCTCACATCCCGTCCTTCAAGAAGCATCAGCGCAAAATCGACGAAGCGACGTTGCCTGACAGTGTCGATCGGCATCGTCAGTCCGAGAGCATCGCCGAAGCCCTGATCGACGCCGGTTATGTGCGTATCGGCTTCGACCATTTCGCTCTGGCCGACGACAATCTGGCCGTAGCCAAACAGCGCGGCACGTTGCGACGCAATTTCCAGGGCTATACGGACGATGCAGCCGACATCCTGATCGGTCTCGGCGCAAGCTCCATCGGCCGCATGCATCAGGGATACGTCCAGAATGTCGTGGCGACCCGTGAATATCTCGCGCGGATCGCCGAGAACCGTCTTGCCACCGCCCGGGGTTATGCGTTTACGCAGGACGATCGTTTTCGAGCCGACATCATCGAACGCATCATGTGCGAAATGACGGTGGATCTTTCCCAGGTGGCGCAGAAGCATGGCCGTACGTCGGACATGGCGATCGTCGATCGGCCCAGACTTGAAAGCCTCATCGCAGACGGCGCTGCGACCATGATCGGCGATCGCATCTCCGTCAGCGATGGCGCGGAATTCCTGGTTCGCAGCGTCGCTTCGGCATTCGATGCCCATCTCGCGCAATCGTCGGCATCGCATAGTCGAGCCGTTTGATCGAGCCTGTCTCAAGCGCCAAGTCGCTCGACGAAGCGGCAGTCCGCGGGACGATAGCAGTCTGGCGCGGCCCCGCTCGATCTAGATCTGGGTCAGTTGACGGTACAGAGCGGGCAACGCGGCCGGCAGGCGCCGGATATTGCTCACGATCGCATATCCGCCGTGACCGAACAGAGTCGGAAGGTAGATTTGCGCGGCGGCATCGATGGTGACCCCGAAGACCGACGCACCGAGCCGGCGCACATCGTGAACCGCCTTGCGGGTGTCTTCGATCGCGAACCTCCCCTCGTAATGATCCACGTCGTTCGGTTTGCCATCGGTGAGGATGATCAGAAGCTTCTTGCGCTGTGGTTGCGCAACCAACTCCGAGGCAGCGTGCCGGATCGCTGTCCCGATGCGGGTGTAATAGCCCGGCTTCAGGGATGCGATGCGCTTTTCGATCCGCGCGCTCATCGGTTCGGCGAAATCCTTGATCGTCTCAAGACGCACCCAGGAGCGCCGGCGCGACGTAAACGTCAATATGTTGTGGTGATCGCCGCAAGCGGCGAGCCCATGCGCCAGAACCAGAAGCGCCTCCTTTTCAACGTCCAGCACGCGGCAGCCATCGACCCATGCATCGGTCGAGAGCGAGACGTCGACCAGCAGCGAGACCGCCAGGTCGTGTCTCTGCGGTCTCATCGCGAGATGGACGCGCTCGAGCGAACCGGTTCCGGCGCGAAGCTCGCAACGGGCGCGGACCAGGGCGTCCAGATCCAGATCGTGGCCGTCCGGTTGCGCCCGCATGAGTTCATGGCGAGGCTTGAGCGCCTCGAACTGTCGGCGGACTTGCCGGATCTTGCGACGCATAAGGTCATCCGGAACCCAGCTCTCGCCGACCTCGCTCGCCGCGCCGGTCAAAACGCGGCAGTGATCCGGCATGTAGCTGCCGCTGCGGTAATTCCACTCCGGATAAAGCCGCCCCGCATCGAGCCACGAAGTATCGATGGCTTCAGGCGGTAGATCGAGATCGAATTTCAGCTTGCTCGCGGGTCTGCCTTTCCGCCTGGTGATCGCGAGCTCGTCGAGGTCGTCCGCCGCCTTCCTGGCGTCGTCCTCCTGGCTGTCATCGAACGGCCGATCGACATCGACCATCTCGGCCATGGCGAGGATCTTCTCGAAACGATTGAGGATGAACGGATCACGGGAGGCACCGCTTTCGCGTTCGCGCATCGCGGTCCGCTTTTGGATATCGGGACCGGCGGCTTCCTTGCCGCTCGGCGTCTCCACGTCATCCTCTCCGCTGCCCGCCGGCGACGCGTCGCGGATCCAGCAATCTCCCCAAAGCGGACAGGGCAGCATCGGCCGATAGCCTCGCGGCGCCTTCATCGGAATCTCGCCGATGCCGAAGACGGCCGGCCACAATTCTCCCCGCTCCTGCCCGGCGGCACCAAGTAGGGTCATAACGAGATTCTCCACCTCCCGCTCGGCGCGCGGCAACGGACGCTCCGGACGCGCCCTAGCCATGGCGGCGGCGAGCGTGGCGTAAGACCGGGCCAGTCCCGGCAATCGCGCAATCACCAGAGCCGAGGTCTCGGACGCGCGGCGCAAGGTCAGGAGGTCTTGCCGCAGCGGATCCACATCGCTGACGGGATCGAGTGCGCCCACCGCGAACCATGCGGCAAGCCAGCGGTAGAGCTCGGAGTTCAAAGCCCGGTCGGGAAATACACAGACGCGCTCGGGCAGGAAGACCGTGGCGCCATCACGACCGGGTTGATCGAGGCTTTCGTCGCCAAGACCGATGCGTTGGCGCCAGCCGAGACGGTGCGTCCGCTTGCGCGCCTTCGCTCCCGCGATCTGCACCCCCGCCTGACCGCCAAGCGCGCGAAACATGACGCCGATACGACTGCGGACATCGGCGAGTTCGACCGCATGCTCCGGATAAACCGGGTAGCTCGCGGTTGAGCCGACCAGCCCATGCCACGCGCGCCCGACGGTCTCCTCCAATTCGAGGAATTCGAACATCGCTCACCCAATCACGGCGCGGGCAACCTCGATCAAAGCCGCCTTGACGTCGACATCGTCACTCAACGGCTCAATCATGCCGGCGAGGATCGCACTCTCGATCGCAATCCCGGCCGCAATGAGCGTGGCGCAATAAACGATCAGGCGGGTCGACACGGCCTCCTCGAGATCGTGGCCCTTGAGCGCACGGAAGCGTGCGGCGAGCTGGACCAGCGGACGCACGCGGTCCGGCGCAAGCCCGCTTTCGGCGGCTACGACCGCAATCTCCCGCTCGGGAGGAAGGAAGTCGAAATCAATGGCGACGAAGCGCTGTCTGGTCGACGGCTTCAACGCCTTCAGCAGGCTCTGGTAGCCGGGATTGTAGGACACCACGAGCATGAAGCCGGGCGGCGCCAGTAGCTCCTCTCCGGTCCGCTCCAGCGGAAGAAGCCGCCGGTGGTCCGTCAGGGGATGCAACACCACGGTGACGTCCTTGCGCGCCTCTACCACCTCGTCAAGATAGCAGATGCCGCCCTCGCGCACCGCGCGCGTCAGCGGGCCATCGGTCCACACCGTCTCGCCGCCCTTCAGCAGATGGCGTCCGGTCAGATCCGCTGCGGTGAGATCGTCATGACAGGCGACGGTGTGTAGCGGAAGGCCCAGACGCGCGGCCATGTGGGCCACGAACCGGGTCTTTCCGCAACCTGTCGGTCCTTTTAACAGCAACGGCAACTGGCGGCGCCAGGCATTCTCGAACAACTCGCATTCGATTCCGGTCGGAACATATGCCGGAATCTCCGGCAACGATGCGACGACGGCTTGAAGAGCAGGCTGCATGTGTCATTCTCCGGATGGGAGCGCGGCCGGCATGAATCCGGCCGCCTCTTCTTGTCGTTACTCGGCGGGCTGCAGCTTCGTCGCCATGGCAGACGATCTCTCGCGGCCCGGCACGAGAACCGCCCAGATGAACATGGCGGCGGAGATCACCACGAAGACACCGGAACCGAGTCGGATCCAGTAGAACCAGGCAAGCTGATCCTGAACTTCCATATAGCCCTGGCCAAGCACGCGCTGGAGATGAGCCTGGAGAACACCTGCAAAGGTGAGCGCGAAGGTCATCACCATCATGGCGGTGCACATGATCCAGAAACTCGCCATGCTGAGCCATTGATTATACGGCTCGCGTCCTTTGATCTGCGGGATCGCATAGGCCATCATCGCCAGATTGAGCATGACATAGGCGCCGAAGAAAGCGAGATGACCGTGTGCCGCCGTCACCTGGGTGCCGTGTGTGTAGTAATTGACCGAGGATAGCGTGTGCAGGAAGCCCCATACGCCGGCACCGAGGAACGCCATCACCGAGCAGCCTACGGACCACAGCAATGCAGCGCGGTTCGGATGCTTACGGCCGGCCTTCCACGTGGTCTGCACCGTGAATATTACCATTGTGAAGAAGGGCGCCACCTCAAGCGTCGAGAATAGCGAACCGATCCACTGCCAGTAGCCGGGAGCGCCGATCCAGTAAAAGTGGTGGCCGGTGCCGAGAATGCCGGAGAACAGGGCCAGACCGACGATGACGTACAGCCACTTCTCCACCACCTCGCGATCGATGCCGTTGAGCTTGATCATCAGGAACGCAAGCACCGAGGCCATGATGAGTTCCCAGACGCCCTCGACCCACAGATGGACGACATACCACCAGTACATCTTGTCGACCGCGAGATTGATCGGATTGTAGAACGCGAACAGAAAGAAGATCGCGACGCCCCAGAGCCCGAACAGCAGAATGTTGGTTACCGTCGTCTTGCGGCCTCTCAGCGCGGTCAAGGTGACGTTGAACAGGAATATGAGACAGACGACGACGATGCCGACCTTGATGGCGAACGGCTGCTCCAGGAATTCGCGGCCCTCATGGTAGTGGAAGAGATAGCCGACCACCGCCACGCCCGCCGCACCGAAGAACATCCAGAACTGGACCTTGGCGAGCAGCGGGCTGTACAGCTCGTTCTCGGTCTCCTCAGGCAGCAGATAGTAGGTCGCCCCCATGAAGCCCATGAGCGACCAGACGATCAGCGCATTGGTATGGATCATCCGAACGATGTTGAACGGCAGCAGAACCGATAGAGTGTTCGGAAGCACGTATATGGTGCCGGCGACGAGACCAAAGGCGACCTGGGCCAGGAACAGCGTGAGCGCGCCATAGAAATACAGCAACGCGACCTTCTGAGTCTGATACTTCATGGATAATCATCTTCTATCTGGAGATCTGGGAAGGCGGCGCTCAACCAGCTTTGTTCGGCGGCCAGTTCTGGGTCTTGATGCTGTCCGTCCATTGAAGGAAGTCGGCGAGATCGTTGAGCTCCTGATCCGTGAGGTTGAATTGCGGCATCTGCCGCCGACCCGGCGCGCCGGACGGCTGTGCCTGCATCCAGGCTTTCAGGATGTCCTTCGCGGCGGCCGGGTCCTCCCGTCCCCCCCAACGATTCCACACATTGCCGACCTCCGGAGCGAAGTAGGCGCCTTCACCCAGCAAAGTGTGGCAGTTGATGCATGAATTCTTCTCCCAGACGTGCTTACCGCGGGCGACCGAATCCTTGAGTGTCGCCGCGTTCGTCGACGTGTTGAGCATGTAGTAGTGGCTGTGGGCCGTCAGCCCGAGGAAGATCGCGAAGAAGAAAGCGGATCCCCCGTAAAAAATGTTGCGGGCTGCTGTTTTCGTGAGGCGTTCAGCCATCACTCGTCCTTTCCGGTCATTGTTTGAGCGAGCGCTGCGACGACTTAGACAGATCGATCAGGCCGTACTTTGTGCTGGAGCAATCATCGGGCGGTTAGCCACGGACATACGAACCGACGAGAAGCACGACCCAGCAGAATGAAGCGACTGCGACGACCCATGCGCTCAGAAGACCGCGCCAGATCCCGGGCCTCGCGCGAAGACCGATGAAATCGAACAATATCCGCCTGCCCTTCAGCGCCGCGACGCCGAGAATGGTCGCGTGGGCAGCGGGCCGGGCGCTCACATGGCCTGCAGCGAACAGCGCGATGATCGTCAGCCCGAACAGCGCAAGGAGCGCGGCTTCAAGACGATGCAGTCTCATCGTCTCACCTGGTCAAATAGATGATGGGAAACATCAGGACCCAGACGAGATCGACCATGTGCCAGAACGATGTTCCGGTTTCCACGGCTGTTGGACGCGCGGCGCGCTGCACCACGATCAGGATGATGACGCCGAGGACGACATGCAGGAGGTGGAATCCCGTGAGGAGAAAGTAAAGCGTGAAGAAGATGTTGTCATCGAATACGGCACCAGCCGCGATCTCTCCCGCATATTCGACCAGTTTGGCGACCACGAATGCGATGCCGAGCGCAATCGCAAGCCAGAGCCAAAGCCGGCATGCTTTCACGCGGTTGAAGCGTGCGGCCAGGGCGCCACGCGCTGCAGCCCATCCGCTCGTCATCAGGAGGACGGTATTGAAACCCGCAAGCGCCGGGTTCAAGAGACGATGTCCGGCGGCGAAGGTCGGGGTGTTGAAGACCGAGGCGACGGCGAATGCGCCGAGCAATATCCCGAACACGGCCAGTTCGCTCAATATGAGGACCCACATCATCGGGTCGCCAGGCAGATCCGCGAATATTTCCCACTCGCTGTCTTGCCTGTTCGACACGCCATCCATCGCCGATTCCCCGGTTCCGATGCGGCAGTCGTTACGGCAGGCAAAGTGTGTCGTCTTTGTCTCGGCGCAACGATCGATGCAAGTTGCGCGGTAGGATCGAAGCCGATGAAGAACTATCTACGGAACCCGATCGCATGACCAACGCTCAGATTGGCCTGATGACCACCGCCCCGATCATTATCCTGTTCGCAGGCGCGCTCAGAGTGATGGGCGTCTTATCGACCGTCGCAACGGTCTCCGCCGTTATGCTGTCCGCTGTGATTGCGGTCTTTCTTTTCGTGACCCAATAATGCGACGTTTGGCAACGCATGTACGGGGTCCACGGGGCGGGTCCGATGCGCACCCTTGGCGCTGTGATCGAAGAAGATCACGCGCTCGACCCTATCGCGCTACGACGCTTGAGGCATCCGGGCGGCCATCCAACAGGGGCAGCAAAGGACGTCTCAAGCGGCTAGCGTTATGACGGCGTCCTACTCGACCTTGCCCATTTCCTTGAGCACTTCATTGGCGGCCTTGAACGCATCGAGGCCGGCCGGAATACCGCAATAGACCGTAGCGTGCAGCAGCACTTCCTTGATTTCGTCGACGGTGACGCCATTGGTGATGGCGCCGCGGGTGTGCAGTTTGATTTCGGGCGCGCGGTTCAGCGCCGTCAGCATTGCGAGGTTCAGCATGCTGCGGGTCTTGCGATCGAGACCCGGACGGTTCCAGGCATAGCCCCAGCACCATTCGGTGGTGATGTGCTGGAACGACATCATGAAGTCATTGGTCGACTGCATCGACTTGTCGACATAGGCCGCACCAAGCACTTCGCGCCGTGCGGCAAGGCCGATGTCGAACATTCCGCCGAGGGTGATCTTCTGATCGTAGCTCATGTTTATTCCTTCCATTTGCGATTGCCGGGTTTCGACGTCGTTCGCCCGTCTGCCTTGATCATATGCCGAGATAGGCCGCGCGAACGGCAGGATTTTCATTCAATTCTGCAGACGTGCCCTGCAGTGCAATGCGACCGCTTTCCAGCACATAGCCGCGTGTCGCGACATCGAGCGCCAGTCCGACATTCTGCTCGACCAGCAGGATCGAGGTTCCACGGCTATGAATCTTGGTGAAGGCATCGTGCATCTCTTCGACGACCTTTGGCGCCAGACCGTGGCTTGGTTCGTCCAGCAGCAACAGCTTCGGCTGCAGCATCAGTGCACGCCCGACAGCGACCATCTGCTGCTCTCCGCCCGAAAGCGTGCCGGCCAACTGCCCGCGCCGCTCGCGCAGACGCGGGAACAGTTCGAAGATGCCTTCCATGCGGGATTGAAGATCCCTGGCATGCCGTGCGGTGAAGGCACCGAGCATCAGGTTTTCTTCCACCATCATATCCGTAAACACATGACGCCCTTCGGGAACATGCGCGATGCCCAGCGTGGGGATGTCATGCGAGGCGCGGCTCGACAAATCATTGCCTGCAAAACGCAACGTGCCGGTGACATGCGGCACCAGGCGCGAGATCGTACGCAGGATCGTGCTCTTGCCGGCGGTATTGGCGCCGATGATGCAGACGAACTCGCCTTCGAACATCTGCAGATCGATGCCGTGCAGGACTTCGATCTCGCCGTAACCGGCGTTGAGACCCCTGATCTCGAGCAATGGCTGAGACGCGCTCATTTGTGGGCCTCCATCGAACGGCCGAGATAGGCTTCCACCACCACCGGATCGTTCGCCACCTGCTCCGGCGTGCCATCGGCCAGAAGACGCCCGAAATTCAGCACCAGGATGCGATCACAGATCGTCATGATCGCGCGCATATGATGCTCGACGACCAGCAGCGTGATGCCGTCGTCGCGCAGCGAGCGGATCAGATCCATGATCTCCTGCATCTCGACCGGATTGAGTGCGGCCATCACCTCATCAAGCAGCAGCACTTTGGGGCCGGTACACAACGCGCGTGCCAGTTCGACACGCGCGCGCTCGGGGAATGAGAGATTGCCCGCGAGCTTATGGGCAACAGACTTGAGCCCGACGCGATCGAGGCAGATCAATGCCTCCTTCCGAGCGGTCTCCACATCGTGACGCAACAGGCCTGCAGTGAGCACATTGTCGAGCACTGAACTCTCGGCAAACAATGCCACGTTCTGGAACGTCTTGGTCATGCCAAGCGCCGCAACCTTGTGCGGCTTCTGACCGACAACACTGGTGCCGTCGAGCTCGATCGAGCCGCTGTCCGGACGAATGAGGCCGACCAGCGTGCTGAAGAACGTCGTCTTGCCGGCGCCATTCGGGCCGATCAGCCCGACGATCTGTCCTTTCGGCACCGAGAACGTCACGTCGGACAGCGCCTGAAGCCCGCCGAAGCGGCGCGAGATACCACGCACATCGAGAATGGTCATGAGCGTGCCTTGTTCGAGAAGCGTGCCATCAACGAGTCGAACACGGTGATGAAGCCGCGTGGACGCCACAGAATGACAGCGATCAGAATGACGCCGAAGATCAATTGCGACAGGCCCGCCGCGCCCGACGAGAACAGATCGTTCATCAGCTCCTCGACCGGAATGATGAACAGCGCGCCGAGGATCGGACCGATCGCCGTTCCGACGCCGCCGAGAATGGCGATCAATGCGACGCGAATGGAGATGGACGCGGCGCTGAACACCGTATCCGGGTCGAAGAACACAGCGACCTGCGCATAGAGCGTGCCCAGCATGGCCATCAGCACGCCGGAGATCACGGCGGTCTGCAGCTTCACCTTTGTGGTGTCGATGCCGATCACTTCCGCCGCGGCCGGGTTTTCCTTGATGGCGCGTAGCCGATAGCCCATGGCACTGCGCCGGATCGCTTCGAAGATGAAGGTCACGATGATCAAGGCGATGAGGGCGATATAGGCATGCGGCAATAGCTGCTTGAAGGAATAGGCGGCAATACTGGGCGGGGTGAACGGCACGGACAGACCGACAGGACCGCCGGTGAGCGACGTCCAGACATTGGCGATGACGCGCATCACTTCGCCGAAGGCCAGCGTTGCCAAGGCAAAGTAATGGCCCTGCAGGCGCATGGTCGGAACAGCAATGATCAGTGCCGCGACGCCGCCGAGAAAGCCACCGGCGAACATGCCGATCCACGGGCTGATGCCGTATTTCAGCACCAGGATGGTGGATGTATAGGCGCCGATGCCGAAGAAGGCTGCGTGTCCAAGCGACGTCTGATTGGCCAGACCGCCGATGATGTTCCAGACCTGTGCCATCGCCGCGAATAGCAGTGTGAAGGTGAGCACGCGGATCCAGTATCCGGTCGGGCTGAGCAGCAGCGGCAGCACGGCTGCAATGGCGATCACTGCCAGAATTGCGATCCAGCGTTTCATCTGCTTGCTCCCACGAGGCCTTGCGGCCTCACCGCGAGCACGAAAATAAAGACGATGAACAGAATGAGGTTCTGCAACTGGATCGGGAAGAACAGCGACGACAGCGCCTGAATGACGCCCACCGCGAGCCCGCCGACTACGGCGCCCGCGACGCTGCCGAGACCACCGAGGACAACGACAGTGAACATCAGCACGACGAACTGGCCACCGACACCGGGGAAGACCGTGACATAAGGCAGGATCACCGCGCCGCCGAAGGCTGTGAGGCCGACGCCGAGCGCGAAGGCGATCTTGTACATCAAAGCCGTGTCGATCCCCATCAGCTGGGCAGCCATCGGGTTCTGCGCCGTCGCGCGCATGGCGCGCCCGAACCAGCTCGTGCGCATGAACCACCACAGGGCCAGACCACAGGCCAGCGACATGCCGAAGGCAATCAGATACGGCACGCTGATGAACAGCGCGCCGAGCGACAGCGACATGGTCTGATAGGACGTGGTCACCGAACGGAATTGCGAGCCGAACAGCAGCAGCGATCCGTTCTCGATCACGATCAGCAATCCGACGGTGAGGAAGATCTGCGCCACCGACGGCGCCTTCAACACGCGGGCGATCAATTGCCCCTGCACCAGCCAGCCGATGCCGAACGCCACCGCGAACGATAGCGGCGCGGCCAGCACCGGATCAAGGCCGAGATAGGCCCATGCGAACCAGGACACGAACATGCCGATCATCAGGAATTCCGCCTGCGCGAAATTCACGATGCCCATCACGCCATAGACCAGCGTCAGGCCGATGGAGATGACGGCATAGACGCCGCCCACCAACAGCCCGTCGATTATTGCCTGCAGAAATGACACGGTGATCTTTCGCTAGTTCGTCAGGATTTCCAGACAGCGGAACTTTTGGCCACATCCTTCGGCCACACCGTGACGAGCTCCTTGTTGCGCCACTGCGCCATCACGGGGACGGACAGGACGTTAAGGCCGGTGCTGTCGAATTCGACGGCACCGCCGGTCATCGCCTTGGTCCAGCCGCCGGTGAACTTCGCACCGCGCAGCGCCATGGTGACGTCCTCGGCCTTGGCCGATTTCGCCTTCTCGATCGCCTGCACCAGCACATCGAGCGCGACGGCATGCTCGAGCGCCTCATGCACCATGAAGTAGCCGAAGCGCTTGCGGAAACGCTCGGTGAGATCCGGCGCGAGATCGTAATTGGCGGGCGCGATCGAGAGCACGTTTTCGGCGAATTCGCCGAGACCTTTCTCGAAATCCGGAATGACATAACCGGCAGCACCGCCGATGGCCGGGATCGTGATGCGCTGCTGGCGCATGGTGCGGATCAGCAGCAGGCTGTCATTGAGATAGGACACCGGGAAGACGGCCTGGGCACCGGACGCGCGCAGCTTGTTGATCAGCGGCGTGGTGTCGGTGATTCCCAGCGGATAGGCATCGTCCATGGCCACTTCGATATTGGCGGCCTTGGCGGCGGCGCGAAGACCATTAGCCTGCGCAGTGCCATAGGCGGTGTCTTCATACATGATCGCGATCTTGTCGATCTTGGCGCCGGATGCCTGCGCAATCGCCAGCGTGTAGTCGAGCTGCGCCTTGCCGAGCGCAGAGGCCTTGGCGACGATCTGGAAGATGTTCTTGAAGCCGCGACCGGTGATCTGGTCGGCAAAGGACATTGTGAGCAGCGGAATGTCCCGGCGTTCCGTGACTTCCGAAATGGCGATGGTCAGCGATGACGCGAATGCGCCGAGGATCGCCGTCACTTCGTTCTGGGTGATGAGCCGCTGCGCGACCGTGCCCGCCGTGGTCGGCGTCGACGTCGCGTCGGCCACGATCAGATTGATCTTGGCGCCGCCGAGCGCCTTGATGCCGCCGGCTGCGTTGATCTCATCGGCGACGAGCTCGATACCGTTGCGCGAATTGATGCCGAACTGCGCATTGGCGCCCGACAGCGGCATGATCACGCCGATATTGACCTGCTTCGCCTGCGCCCGTGCGGGCGACAGCACCATCGGGCTCGCCAGCAGCGATGCAGTTCCGGCAAGCAGCGTACGGCGGCTCAGGCCACCACGATGGGAGGTTGTCTTGGACATGGGCGTTTTCTCCGAATGCAGAACGGCCTTTGCGGCTTCGCCGGCAATTCGACATAAAACAGACGAGCGGTCAAGCTGCTTGACAGATTGTCTGATAGGCGGTCAACTTGACGCATGGTAAAGATCGAATCGGACCTGAATGTCTCGCGGGAATCGACCAGTCTGCGACTGTTGGTTGAAAATCGACTGCGCTCCGCAATCGGAAGTGGGCTTTTCAGGCCTGGCCAGCGGCTGATCGAGCGCGAACTGTGCGAGCAGGTCGGCGTCGGCCGCACCTCGATCCGCGAGGCGCTCCGACAGCTGGAGGCCGAGGGCCTCGTCACCACGATTCCGCATCGCGGCCCCATCGTCAGCACCATCAGCGTCGAGGAAGCCGAGCAGCTCTATGATTTGCGCGCGCTGCTGGAAGGTTATGCCGGCCGTGAATGTGCGCGACTGCGCGACCCGGAGATTATCGGACGGTTGCGCAAACAGTTTATCCAGATGGGCGCAGTTGCCGGTCAGGAAGACCGCAGCGACCTGCTGGCCGCCAAGACTGAATTCTATGCCGCGCTGCTCGAAGGCTGCGGCAATGTTTTCGTCGAACGCTTTCTGAAAATGCTGCTGAACCGCGTCACGGTGCTGCGCATGACGTCGATGACGCAGGCCAATCGTATCGGCCGCAGTCTTGCCGAAATCGAGACCATCCTTGTCGCTATCGAGGCCGGCGACCAAGATGGAGCCGAGCAGGCTTGCGTTCAGCACATCAAGAATGCCGCCGCGATCGCACTGGAAGCGTTGCAGCGCGATAATCCCTGACCGGCGCGATCACTTGCCGCGCCCAATATCGAATACAATAAGAACTTGAAGAGGAACGCCCGTGTCGAATTCAGCCGCCATCAATCCGCCCGCCAGGATCGCCGTGATCGGCCTCGGCAATATGGGACGCCCCATGGCCGCCTGTGTCGCGCGTGCCGGATATCAGGTGGTCGGTTTCGATACATTCGCCGAAGCACGTGCCAAATATGCCGAAGCCGGCGGCACGTCGGCGGCGACCGTCGATGAAGCCGTCAAGGATGCAGCCGCCGTCATCACCTTGCTGCCCGATGGCAAGATCGTGCGCGCCGCCGTCGAGGGCTTCAAGGCGAAGCTCACACCGGGCACGGTGGTGATCGACATGAGCTCCTCCGCACCGATGGGCACGCGCGCGCTCGGCGAAGAGCTGATCGCAGCGGGCCTCGCTTTCATCGACGCGCCGGTATCGGGCGGCGTGAAGCGCGCCATCGACGGCACACTGGCGATCATGGCCGGCGGCGACGGCAAGACCATCGATCGCGCCGATCCCGTGCTGAGTGCTATGGGCAAGTCAGTGTTCCGTACCGGCCCGCTCGGCTCCGGTCATGCCGCCAAGGCGCTGAACAACTACGTCTCGGCAGCAGGCCTCGCCGCTGCCGCCGAAGCCGTCGCCATCGGTGGCAGCTTCGGCATCGACCCGAACGTCCTCGTCGACGTGTTGAATGCCTCCACCGGGCGCAACAACTCGACCGAGAACAAGCTCAAGCAATTCGTCATTCCCGAGAAATACACCTCGGGCTTTGCGCTTGCTTTGATGGCGAAAGATATCCGCACCGCCGACGAACTCGCCCACCAGATCGGCGTCAACGCGCCGCTGGCAGATGAAGTCGCCGCGCTGTGGGATGCCGCGCTGGAGAAACTCGGACCGTCGGCCGATCATGTCGAGATCGGCCGCTATCTCACTGCCAGGAAGTAGGTGAGACCGGGCATGGGCCTGATCGACGAGCTTCGCAATCGACTTGCGGTCGCGATCGCCGCGCCGGAGGTGCAGTCCTTTGCGCGCGGGCTGAATCTTGAAATTCAGTTTGGGATCGACGAGGCCGCCGTCGCAATTGCTTGTCGCAATAGCCAGCCGGTTGTCAGTATACCCAGCAATGCGCCAGACATCGCGCTATCCGGGCCAGCAACAGCATGGCTGAAGGTACTGGCCCCCTGCGCGCCACCGACCTATCATTCGTTTTCATCGATCCAGCTGCGCAACACCAGCTTCACCGTGACCGGCGATGCGCTGGTTATTGCGCAGGCCCGCGCATTTCTCGAAGCCGTGTTCGCGAATCTGACCACGCCGGCCGCGCATGCCGTCGAAGTCGATCTCACACGCCTTGAGGGTCGCTATCACCGCGTGCACAGCGCCGGCGGGCAGATTGCCGAAATCTATTCAGAGGGCACGGGCACCGGCAGACCGGTGCTGTGCCTCCACACAGCCGGAGCGGATACGCGGCAGTTTCACGGCGTGATGTGCGATCCTGAACTCGGGCGCGACTGGCGCCTGATCGGCTTCGACATGCCGCATCACGGCCGCTCGATGCCGCCCATCGGCTGGGATGGCAGCATCTATCAGCTCGATCAGCCGACCTATCTGGACTGGTGCGCGAGCTTTATCGAACAGGCGATCGGCGAACCCGTTGTGGTGATGGGCTGCTCGATGGGCGCCGGCATCGCCATGGCGCTCGCCGCAGAGCGACCTGATCTCGTGAAGGCCGTGGTCGCGCTCGAAGCGCCCTTGCGCCCGCGCGGCCGTCGCAATGACTATCTCACCCATGCGGGCGTCAATGGTGGCTGGCACTCGGCAGCCTATGTGCGCGGATTGATGAGCCCGTCCAGCCCCGCTGAGGATCGCCGACGCGCCGCATGGATCTATTCGCAAGGTGCGCCGGGCATCTATGACGGCGATCTGGCTTTCTATTCGGACGAGTTCGACGGCGAGCAGACTGCCAAGCTCATCGACGGCCACAAGATCCCCGTCCATCTTCTGATCGGTCACTACGACTTCTCCGCCACCGTGAGCGACGCCTACGCGCTCGCCGAATGGATCGAAGGCGCCGTGGTCACAGAGATGCCGGAGCTCGGGCATTTTCCGATGACGGAAAACCCGCCAAAAATGCTGGACTATCTGCGTCCCGTCTTCCAGGCGCTGAGGCGTTTGCCGCATTGACTGCGCGGGAATTAATCCGGGGGTTGCAGTCCCGGTGACGCGACCCAGTTTTCGACCTTCGAGTAAAAACGAAACTGCTGTGCCTTCTTAAGCAGCTCGTCTCTCTTCGGGCCGGGCTCCAAGGCGTCAGCTCGCTCAGCATAACTTTTCGCCATTCGCGCGTAGTCACTGGGTGTCATATGCGAATCCCCCGATTCAGCGTTGGCATACTACCAATCCAAATCTGGGCGAAAATTAGTTCTGAAGATCAATCTCAGGCTGAAGCGCGATATCTGAGTACTCACAGATACAGCTACGTCTAGGTTTTTTGTGCCACCATGACGCTCGGATCGGCCAGGCTCGGTACGACGATCAATCTCTTCACGGCGCCTGCTTTGTAGGCCTGCAGGAACGTTGCGTAGTCCTTGAATGATACGCAACCGTTCGAATCTCCCTTTGGCCCCATCAAGTAGCTGTGTGTGAGCAATCCTGAGCGGCCAAACAGATCACCTTGACCCACCGGCTTCATTCGCAATGCTTCGACACCGTGGAACGGCTTCTCTCGCTTGCTCAGTTCATATATCTGCGGCGGCGTTGCACCTCGATCATGGACGTGAACTTGCGTCGGATCGTCCATGAGCTCGCCAAGTCCGGAGTGAGCCTCAAGCCTCGTTCCGTCGGGCATGTAAACGGTGCGCGCGGAGATGTCGTAAAGCGCCGTCCGCGTTTCCGCCAACGTTGGAGGTGCACTGTCCTTTCCGTCGCCGGAGATTCCACCGTCGGGCGATGCAGACGCCAAAAGAGTTTCAGACGGCTGGAGCATCGCGAAGACTTTTTTAAGTGCTGCGCTGACATTGGACAACGGATCAGACGGCGGTGACGCCTGATCCGGCAGAGACACAGCAATCAAATTGGCCGCCGACGGCCGGACTCTCGGCAGCGGCACTTTTCCATTCGCCGCCGAGCTTCCGGGCAAGTTGTCGGCGGGAAGCATTGGCTGCGATCGCATGGCTTGCGCGAGCTGTAACTTGGCCTGACGAACTTCCAGTTCGGCGTTCGAAACCGACACTTCGAAATCAAAAGCTTGCGGAAAACGCTGAGCGAACGAGACGACATCGGGCCGGGAACGATCTGGATTTTCGGCCCTCAAGAAGCGCAGCATATTTTGAGGCTCTCGAACGTATGCACATAGCGTCAGAGCCACAGCCAAGGCTCCGGCAGACGCAGCAGCAATAACAATTCGAGATCTACGCAATTGATGCCCCAGGCGCGACGCAAAAAAGGCTACCCAATGATTCAAGCTCAAATCAAGGCAACCAGCCTGACGTATTAAGCCATTTTGGCCTCGCCAGACTTTGCGCGATTCAAGAAGGTCCACCTTCCTGAGCGTGAGCCTCCTTTTCCAATCGGAGCCTGCCGTACAGGCTCGTTAGAAACCTGACCATCGATACAATCGTCATCCCGTTACCGCGCGGGGAGCGGAATGACGCCGGCCGGCTCGCAAATAGATCAGCTGGTCGGGAGGGGGCTGGCGGAGAGAGTGGGATTCGAACCCACGGTACGGTTTCCCGCACACACGCTTTCCAAGCGTGCGCCTTAAGCCACTCGGCCATCTCTCCGGCGCGCCTTCTCATGACGGGCCGGAGCGAGATTTGCAAGGGACCGCCGGCCTGGCCCGGCAGTTTTTCTCAAATTATTGAAGGATATAGGGAATTCGGGTGAACGTTGGCGCCTCCTGCTCGCCCTGGCGAGCGGCGAATCGGCTTGCGATGCGTCGGCGCAATAATCCCCGAGCCAGCGCGCCGCGGGGAACCTCCCCCATTGGCCTGGCTGGCAGCCGGCTCAGTGGAAGCGGCTGCCTAATCCCGCACCGGCCGACCGAACCGGCCAGACCACGGGCGGCTCAACCGGCAGCGTTTCCACCGGCATTTTGTCATTGGCGATGTGAGCCTGCTGCAGCGCCTCGACGAAATCGGCAAACCAGTCCTGGATCGTGCTGGCGCGCAGCTTCGCCATCATGGCTTCCCAGCGCATGCGACGCTCCACCAGGGGCATCGACAGGGCAGTCGCGATGGTCCGCGCCATGCCGTCCACATCATGCGGATTGACCAGCAGGGCGGTATCGAGCTCATTCGCAGCGCCGGCATATTTCGACAGCACCAGCACACCGGGATCGACCGGGTTCTGCGCCGCGACATATTCCTTGGCGACCAGATTCATGCCGTCATGCAGCGGCGTCACCAGGCCGACCTGCGCGGTGCGATAGAGGCCAGCAAGCACGGTCTGGCTGAAGCCCTTGTTGAGATAACGGATCGGTGTCCAGTCAACTTCGCCGTGACGCCCGTTCACGTCGCTCACCAGCTTGGCAAGCTGGTTCTGCAGGTCGCCATAGGCCTCGATCGTGCCGCGCGACAGTGTCGCGATCTGCAACAGCGAGACCGAACGCTTGAGCTGCGGATGCCGCGTCAGCATACGGTCGAACGCCTCGAGACGATTGACGAGACCCTTGGAGTAATCGACGCGATCGACGCCGATGGCGAGCTTCTCGCCGTGCAGGCTGCGGCGCAGCCGCGACACATCGGGATGCGACGCCGCCCTGGCGGCATGCGTAGCAAACTTCGCGGGATCGATGCCGATCGGAAATACCGCACAGCGCGACGCGCCGTAACGCGACAACACCACGCCACCCGTCGTATCCAGGCCGAGATCGCCATCCACATAAGACAGGAAGTTGTCGCGATCACCTTCGGTCTGGAAGCCGATCAGATCGTAAGCGAGCATTGCCTCGACTAGTTCGCGATGATGCGGCACGCCGCTAAAAATATCGTGTGCCGGCCACGGCGTATGCAGGAAAAAGCCGAGCGGATGCGTCACACCAAGCGCGCGCAATTCTGCGCCAAGCGCAAGGAAATGGTAATCCTGAATCCAGAACGCGGTATCGGGCTTGCGGAACCGCAGCAGCGCACGTGCGAAGAACGAATTCACTTCGCGATACGACTGATAATCATCCTGCGATGTGCTGATCAGATCGGTACGGGAATGCAGCGCAGGCCAAAGCGCCGAATTGGCGAAGCCTTCATAATAGCCACCGTAATGCGCGGCAGGCAGATCGAGCATTGCCAGCGCGCCAGCGCCAAGCGCTTCGACTTCGGCAAAAGGCTCCTTCTGCGCGCCATCACGCACGCGACCGCTGGAACCGACCCAAATCGCGCCAGATTTCTCCACCACAGGCAACAGGGCTGCTGCCAGACCGCCGGTCATCGGCTCATTCGCCGAAGCGCGCGATACTCGGTTTGAGACTACGACGAGATTCACAGGGTCCCCTCCTGATTGCACATATTGATAAACGTACGTTCATCAATATGGTTCCTCGTCACCATTCGACCCAATTGAAACCAAATTCGGGCACGCGACGATGGAACTCACCTTTCAGTGAGTTCCATCCGCAGCGGTATCAATGATGTTGCGCAGCGCTATTTCGATTTCGCTGCATCGTCGATCAGCAAGCGCGCGAGCCATGCACGCACATCGCGCGGCTCGTCGAAGTGACCCGATACACCTTGCGCACGGCGGCCGACGGAGAATGCGAGACCATTCATGCCGGGCATGATCGCAAATACGGATTCATCGGTGACATCGTCGCCGATGAAGATCGGACGGCGCCCGCTGAACGGCTCATGCGCCATCAACTCGATCACGCCCGTCGCCTTGGTCACACCAGCCGGCTTGATCTCGCAGACAGCCTTGCCGGGCAGCACTTCGATCGGTGCATTCGGCAGATCGGCACGGATCGCGGAAACCGCATCATAGATCGCCTTCTCCGCATGCGGCGCGAGACGGTAATGCAGCGCGAGCGCATAGCCCTTGTCCTCGAGCAGAATACCCGGGCTCAACTTCGCAATGGCAGCAAGGCGACGCTTCAATTCCTTGTCCATCGGCGGCGCACCTGCCGCAACCGATTCATTCTCTGCCGACAGTCGCATCTCGGCGCCGTGACCGCCGACCGCCGGGAATTGCATCGGCGCAAAAATCAGATCGATGTCGTTGATCGAACGTCCTGAGACAAGCGCCATGGCGCCATTCGTGCGCTGCAGCAGCTTGCCCATGGACGTCGCCAGATCCGGCGGCACCCAAACCTCACGCGGCGTCGGCGCCAGGTCGAGCAGCGTACCGTCGATATCGAGCAGCAGCGCGCATTCGCTAAGCCGCGGCAATTCCGCACCCGGATACAGCACCTCTTCGGAATGCGGCGCATCGTCGACATGAATTTCGATAATTTTCTGAGGCATGTTCATGAGATTACTCCACCACGGCCAGCGGCCGTGCAACTGATTCAAGCGGCTGGCGTTCCGCCGCGACGGCATAGCGCCAGCCGACAATCGCAGCCGCGACCATCAGAACAGCACCAAACAGGTATCCGGCAAACACGCTGTTGCGCGACCCGGTATCGATCAGCACGCCAAACAAAGCCGGTCCGGCAACGCCGCCGATCCCGGTACCGATCGCGTAGAAGACAGCGATCGCCAATGCGCGAACCTCGATCGGGAACGTCTCGCTGACCGTGAGATAGGCCGCACTCGCCGCAGGCGATGCAAAGAAGAAAATGATCATCCAGGCGATGGTCTGGGTCTGCGCACTCAACACATCGATCGAGAACAGATAGCCGGAGATCGCAAGCAATATGCCCGACATGCCATAGGTGACCGCAATCATCACGCGGCGCCCGAGCGTATCGAACAGCCGGCCGAGCAACAGTGGCCCGAGAAAATTACCAGCGGCAAATGGCAGGATATACCAGCCGACGTGGCTGGAGGGGATGCCGAAGAAATCCGTCAGCACCAGTGCATAGGTGAAGAAGATCGCGTTGTAGAAAAACGCCTGCGACGCCATCAGCATGAGACCGACCAGCGACCGCTGGCGATACAGCACGAACAGCGTCTGCGCGACCTCCTTCAGCGGCGTGTGATCGCGCATGGTCAGTCTGATCTTCGGCAGTGATCGCAAAGCCGACGGAGTGGCTTTCTGCTGCACTGAGGTTTCGATATCGGCCACGATCGCTTCTGCGCGCTGCGGCTGACCGTGGATCATCAGCCAGCGCGGGCTTTCCGGAATCCACATCCGCATGAACAGCACGATGAGACCCAGAATGGCGCCGGTGAAATATGCGACGCGCCAGCCATAGGACTGAGAAATGACGGCAGGATCGAGTAGGACGATGGCGCAGACCGCGCCCATCGCCGCGCCGAGCCAGAAACTGCCGTTGATCACCAGATCGGTCCAGCCGCGATAGCGTGCCGGCACCAGCTCCTGGATCGTCGAATTGATCGCGGTATATTCCCCGCCAATGCCGGCGCCCGTCAGGAAGCGAAACAAGGCATAGCTGGCAAGATTCCACGACATCGCCGTCGCGGCAGTCGCCATGAGATAAAGCGCAAGCGTGATGAAGAACAGCTTCTTCCGCCCGATGCGATCCGTCAGCCAGCCGAAGCCCAGCGCGCCAATCACGGCGCCTGCAAGATAGGCGCTGTTGGCAAAGCCGACATCGAGGTTCGAGAACCGTAGCACCGGATCTTCCTTGAGCGCACCGGACAGCGCGCCCGCCAGGGTCACCTCAAGACCATCGAGAATCCACGTGATGCCAAGGGCCAGAACGACCCGCGTGTGAAAGCCGCTCCAGCGCAGCGCATCCAGGCGCGCAGGAATGTCGGTTTCAATCGTACGATCCGAGCCAGAAGCTGGCGTCCGGCCGGGCACCGGCGAGGCCGCTATTTCCGTGCTGCTCAGATAAGCCATGCCGCCTTGCTCCTGAGCATTTGCTCGCACCCCCACGGACAAGCGGAAATCGACATCAACGCGAAAAGCCCGAAACCTTGCGGTGACGGGTGATTCAGCGCCAAAGGGTTACATTCTCCGTGAAGCAACCCGCGAAGAACGCGTTGGTTCCCATTTTATGCGGGGAATTGGGACCTAGAGCGAAACGGCGTAATGCTCGTATTCGCCGCGCACCAGCTCGATATGGGCGCGCATTGCCGCCGCGGCGCCGTTGCGATCGCCGCGCATGATGGCGACGACGACGCGGTCATGCTCGGCCTGCGACTTGGCGAGACGGCCGAGATTGCGGAACTGGGCACGCCGGAACGGCTGCACGCGCACGCGCGTGGCCAGCGTGATCTCGGCGATATATTCGTTCTGCGAGCCCGTATAGATCGCGTTGTGAAAACGCTCGTTCACTTCGTGAAAGCGATCCGGATTGCCGTCATAGCTCAGCACCCGCAGCTCTTCGTGAATGGCTTCCAGCTCGCGACGTTGCACGGCCGGCATACGTTCCGCCGCGAGGCCTGCACACAACGCTTCGAGCTCCGCCATAGCCTCGAACATCCCAGTGAGACGATCGACCGATGGTTGCGCCACGACCGCACCGCGATGCGCACGCGAGTCGACGAGTCCGCTCGCCGTGAGCTGGCGCAGCGCTTCACGAACGGGCGTCCGCGAAACATTGAAACGTTGTGCCAGATCTGTTTCGTCAAGCGGGGTGCCGGGTGCCAGCACGCCGCGCACGATCTCGTCGGCCAGTTGCAGGCGAAGTTCTTCGGCGCGCGTCAGCTTGCCGGTGGTTGCGCCGGCGCGGTCAACCCGGCTGACCGGCCCGGCGATGCCCGCCTTGCGGCGCGGCTTCCCCGGCTGGATCAGCATGTCGTCGAAACTCATCCCTTGGGATCCTGCGGTTCGTCGATCAGGCTGACAGAGGCCGCCACGATTCGCCAGCCTTCCGGAAAGCGGATCCACGTCTGCATCTGTCGACCGACCTTACCCGGAGCCGCATCGCGATAAAATAGCGTTGAGGCGACCGCAGTGTCGCGGCCATAGGATGTAATCACGGTGCGCTCTGTCCGGCGTCCCAGCCCGATCGGCGAGCGTGCGCTGCGAAATGCCTGAATCGCGTCGTAGCCATAGAGATTTTCGCCCGCACCGTAGCGAAGGGTGCGGGGATCCTTGCGAAACAGCTCCCCCAGCACTGCGGTGTCGTTGCTCACCAGGGCGGCTTCGTAACGTGCGAAAGCTGCGCCCACTTCGGCGATGACGTCAGGCAGATCAATGTCCATATCAGAACCCTTTTGCGCGCGGCGCGGCAACGGTGCCGGCCCGCTCCAAAGCATAGGCGACACGCAGCGCGATGTCTTCCCGCCACGGCGCCGTAATGATCTGCACGCCAATCGGCATCGGATCGAGCGGCACCGGGACAGCGACCACGGGCAGACCGATGAAGGAGATCGGCTGGGTGTGGATGCCGATATTGGCGCGTACCGGCAGTTCGACGCCGTCGAGCACGAACGTCGCCTGTCCCAGTTTCGGCGCGATGCACGGCGTCGCCGGCGCGATGATCACGTCGACGTCCTCAAACAATTCGAGCACCTTGGCGCGATACCAGCGACGGAATTTCTGGGCGCGGTCGACCAGCGGCGCCGGCACCATGGCGCCGGCCAGCAACCGGTCACGCACCGCCGGATCGAAATCATTGGGACGCGTGCGCAAGCGATCCAGATGCAGTGACGCACCCTCGACGGTCGAGATCACGTAGGCGGCAGCGCGCGCGCGGGCAACCTCGGGCAGCTCGATGTCACGCGTGACGCCGAGCGCCTTCGTGACATGCGCGACTGCCTCCTGGGCCTCCGGAAACAGGTTCTTGCGGAAGTATCCGCCGGCAGCGGCGATCCTAAGATTGCCAATGTCCTGCCCTAGCAGCGGCGTCACCGGCTCGATGGCACGGGTCGAACAGGCGGCATCCTCGGCATCAGGCCCCTGCATTGCATCGTAGGACAGCGCGAGATCCTCCACCGACCGCGCGAAAGGGCCGAGGTGATCGAAGCTCGCGACAAAGGGAAACGAGCGCGCACGCGACAGCCGGCCATAGGTCGGTTTCAGGCCGAAGATGCCGCAAAATGACGACGGCACGCGGATCGAACCGTTGGTGTCCGAACCCAGGGCAATCGGCACGAGCCGGCCACCGACGGCGCCGCCGGAACCACCCGATGAGCCGCCGGTCATCCGGGTCGTGTCATGCGGATTTCGCGATGGCCCGTCGTGAATGTTCTCACCCGTAAAATCATAGGCGTATTCGCCCATGTTGAGCGCACCGACCAAGACAGCGCCCGCGGCTTCCATGCGTTCGACCAGCGTCGCATCGCGGGTTGAAGCCGGACGATCGCGATTGATCTTCGATCCGGCGCGGGTCGGCAGGCCGGTGACATCGAACAGGTTCTTTACGGCGAACGGCACACCGGCGAGCGGGCCGACGCTTTGACCGGCGGCAATCGCGGCATCCAGCGCCTTCGCCGTGGCCCGGGCGCGATCGGCGGTGACGTCGGTGAAGGCGTTCAGGACCGGATTGTGCTGTGCGATGCGCGCCAGCGCTGCTTCAGTGACGGCGAGTGCCGAGATTTTCTTCGCGGCAACCGCCTGTGCGATTTCGGAGGCCGGGCGCCAATCGCCTTCGGGTGTGACAACAGGATCAAGCTGCATAGATGCTCGCCGGCTCGGTTTCATCTGGCAGCGAAAATTCGTCGACCATGCCGGCCAGCTTCAGGGTCACGGCAAGATTGGCACGGACGGATGGCTTCCATGCGTCTTCAATCGGCAATGCCAGCGCCTTTGCGACGGCGTCGATATAGTCATCAAACGGTTCGGCCACGGTCCCTCCCTCGATCTGTCTCAATGAACCGGCAGCGGCGGATGCGGGATCGCCGACAGCAGCTCCTTCGTATAGGCGTCCTGCGGTGCATCCAGCACGGCCTCGGTCAAGCCCTGCTCTACGATCCGCCCCGTGCGCATCACGATGACACGATCACACAGCAAACGCACCACATTCAAATCGTGGGACACGAACAAATAGCTCATTCCCATCGACTGCTTCAGGTCCTGCAGCAGGTTCAGCACAACCGCCTGCACGGAGACGTCCAGCGCCGCCGTCGGCTCATCCAGGATGATCAGCTTCGGCTGCAGCGCAATGGCGCGGGCAATGCCGACGCGCGCCTTCTGGCCGCCGGACATCTGGTGCGGAAAGCGATCGAGCAATTCGAGCGGCAAGCCGACCTGTCGCGCGAGGTCCTCGCATTTTGCACGCAACGCATCCGCGCCCTTGATGTCGCCAAGCTGCATGATCGGATCGGCGATGGCCCGCGCTGCGGTGAAGCGCGGATTGAGACTATCGGTCGGATCCTGGAACACCATCTGGATGCTCTTGCGCAGTGGCAGCCGCGCAAAGGAATTCGGCGCGATCTCGCCGATCTCGTCGCCATCGAACGAGATGCGCCCCGAGGTCTTGTCGATCAGCCGCATCACCATCATCGACGTCGTGGACTTGCCGCAGCCGGATTCGCCGACAAGACCGACGCTCTCGCCGTGGCCAACCGTGAAGCTGATGCCGTCGACCGCGCGAAACTTGTCCGGCTCGGTCGGCGGCTTGCGCGAAAACAGTTTGGCAAGCGATGCGGTCGCGCCCTGGCGGGCATATTCCTTGACGAGGTTTTCGACGACCAGCAGCGGCTTTGCGGTCACGTCAGTACTGACGCTGTCTGCGACCGGCTGCTGCACCGGCATTGCGGCGCGCTCTTCGGCGGGCAGCAGATCACGCAGCGAGATGCCGAGCCGAGGCGTCGCCTGCATCAGCTTCTTGGTATAGGCATGCTTCGGGTTAGCGAAGATATCGGCCGACAGAGCCGTCTCGACCACCCTGCCCTTTTCCATCACCACCACGCGGTCGCAATAGGCGGCGGCAAGGCCGAGATCGTGAGTGATCAGGATGGTCGACATACCGCGGCTCCTGGTGAGCTCGACGACCAGATCCATCACCGCCTTCTGCGTCGTGACATCGAGCCCTGTGGTCGGCTCGTCGGCGATCAGGAGCTGCGGATTGCACGCCAGCGCAAGCGTGATCACCACACGTTGGCACATGCCGCCGGAGAGTTCGAACGGATAGGCGTGATAGCGTTCACGCGGCCGCGCGATCTTGACCTGTTCCAGCGCCTCGATGGCTTTTTCCGCGCGGTCTGCGCTGCCCGCCTGCGCATGCTGGCGCAGCACGTCCTCGATCTGGTCACCGACCTTGCGGATCGGATTGAGCGCCGCCCGCGGGTTCTGAAAGATCATCGAAATTTCGCGGCCGCGCAGGTCGCGCATCTGGCTCTCGGTCGCCGCCTTTACATCGACGCCGGAGAACATCACCGAACCTTCGGCGATCTTGCCGGCGCGGTCGAGAATGCGCATCACGGCATAGGACGTCACGGATTTGCCCGAGCCGGACTCGCCGACGATGCCCAGCGTCTCGCCCTTGGCGACGGAGATATTGACGTGCTGCACGGCCTTGACGATGCCGCGCCGTGTAGCGAATTCGACGGTGAGATCGCTGACGTCGAGAAGCGGTTGAGCGGTCATGGCCAGGCCCTCACGTGCGTCGCTGCGGATCGACGATGTCGCGCAGACCGTCGCCCAGCAGATTGAAGCAGAACACCGCGATCATCAGCGCGAGACCGGGAAACAGTGCGATCCACCATTCGCCCGACACCATGAAGGAGGCGCCTTCGGCGACCATGATGCCCCATTCGGCGGTCGGCGGGCGGACACCGAGACCGATGAAGGAGAGGCCCGCGGCATTGAGAATCGCGTAGCCCATGGTCAACGACATCTGCACGATCATGATCGGCATGATGTTCGGCAGGATATGCACCAGCAGGATGCGCATCTCGCTATTCCCGGATAGCCGCGCCGCCTGCACGAAACCGGCCTCGCGGCGGACATTGGCTTCGGCGCGCGCAACGCGCGCATAGAGCGGGAAGTTCACGATCGCCGTCGCGATGATGATGTTCTGCACGGTGTTGCCGAGCGCAGCGACGATGCCCATGGCCAGCACGAATAGCGGAAACGCCATGATCGTATCGGCGATGCGGCCGACGATGCGATCGGTCCAGCCACCGAAATAGCCGGAGGCAATGCCGGCGAGGCCGCCCATGGCGAAGACGAGCGCCACCGAGGCAATGGCAATGAAGAAGTCGAGCCGGGTCGCCACGATGACGCGGCTGAAAATGTCACGCCCGAGCTGATCGGTCCCGAACCAGTGCGCCGCGGACGGCGCCTTCAACGCCTGCGCGGTGTCGCTGGCGAGCGGATCGTAGGGCACGACATACGGCCCGAATAAGGCAGCGAACACGATCAGCACCAACAGGCCGAACGCAAAACCCGTGACGCGGTTTTCGCCTAGAATGTAGCGAGTGTGCGACAGCGTCGCGGCAAAGCCGGAGCTTCGCTTGACGGGCGCAGGCTGCGGTGCAGGAACGGCTTCGGAATCGACAGGCGTGACAGCGTTCATGGTTTACACCTCACCCTTCCAGCCGCACGCGGGGATCAATCACGCCGTAGAGAATGTCGATGATCAGATTGATCAGCACATACATGATGGCCATCGTCAGCACGAAGCCCTGCACCGGCGCGAAATCCGACGAGATCAGCGCTTCGACCGCGTATGAGCCGATGCCCGGCCAGGCGAATACCTTCTCGACCAGCACATTGGCGCCGAGCAGGAACGAGAACGTCATCGACAGCGTGGTGATGACTGGCAGCATGGCGTTCCGAAAGGCGTAAGTGACGATCACGGCGCGTGGCGACAGGCCGCTGGCACGCGCCGTGCGGACGAAGTCGGACGACAGGATCGCCAGCATCGAGGCGCGGGTCATCCGCGCGATCGGCGCAAGTGAAAAGATCGCCAGCGTCGCTGTGGGCAGGATCAATTGGTTGAGGGCAGACCGGAAGGCTTCCCAGTCGCGCGCGATGAGACTGTCGATCAGGTAGAAGCCGGTCACACTGGGAGGCGTCGACGCGAACACGTCCAGTCGCCCGAGCGGCGCCGGCGACCAGCCGAGCCTGAAATAGAAGACATAGACTAGCACCAGACCGGTGAAGAACACCGGCAACGATACGCCCGCCGTCGTGGTCACCCGGCAGAGATGATCGATCCACGAGCCCGGCCGAGTGGCCGCGAGAATACCGAGCGGAATGGCGATCATGACCGAGACCAGCAGACCAAGCAGCGTCAGTTCGGCCGATGCCGGCAGACGATTGCGAAGCTCCGTCGCCACCGGCTGGCCTGTCGTCAGCGAATTACCAAAATCGCCCTTGGCCAGATCCGCCGTATAGCGGAAGAACTGCTCGATCAGCGGCTTGTCGAGACCGAGTTTCTTGCGGATTTCCTCCACCGCCTGCTTGTCCGCTGAAGGCCCCGCGAAATAGGCCGCGGGATCGCCGGGCAGCGCGCGCGTCAGCAGGAATGTGACGATCACGACCCCGATCAGAGAGGGGATCGCGAACATCAGGCGTTTGCCGATCAGGCTGAGCATGACGCATCACGCCTTCACGAGCGCGCGGTAATCGAGCCGGCGGTGGAACCAATACTGGTAGCCGGAAATGTTCTTCTGCATCGCCACGTTGACATAGGGCTGATACAGCGGGATCCGCGGGATGTCGGCGAAAGCGAGATCGACGAAACCCTTCACGTCCTTCTCATAGGTCGCCTTGTCGCCCGTCGCGGCGGCGGTACGCGCGCCGTTGATGAACTTGTCCATCTCCGGCGACTTGTAGCTCATGGTGTTAAACACCGAATTGTCGCCGTGATAGCACCAGTAGAAGAAGTATTCGGGGTAATCGAGCCAGCCGGAGAACACGTTGGTGTAGAGCGGCATCTCCTTCTTGTTCAGCTCAGTGCGCCAGTTGGCGCCGGGGATCTTGTTGATCGTGGCCTTGATACCGATCTGCGCAAGACTTTCCTGGACCAGCACACACAGCGGCTCGTTGACCACCGCAAAGCCGAGATCAAACGAGATCGAGGTCTCGAAACCATTGGGATAGCCGGCCTCCGCGAGCAGTGCCTTCGCCTTCGCCATGTCGGTATTGTATTTGTGCGGCTGCGGCCAGGCGACTTCGGTCGGCTTGTCGGCGGCAGCGCCATACATCGGATTGGCGAGACCGAACAGCACGGCATCGACGATCTTCTGATAGGGCAGCGCATAGGCTACAGCCTGGCGCACCTTCGGATTGTCGAAGGGCGGCTTGGTGACGTTCATGCCGATATACTGGATGCCGTTGGAGAACGGCAGCGAGGTCACGTTCAGCTTGCCGTTGGCCTTGATCTCCTGGAAATCCTTGTAGGGCAGCTCATAGGACATATCGGCATCGCCGCGCTCCAGCAGCGCACGCCGGTTGCCAGCCTGCGGCACCATGCGCCAGATCACGCGCTTGATCTTCGGCATCGGGCCGCTGACCCAGTCGTCATTGCGCTCGAGGACGACTTCGGTGCCCGCGGTCCACTTCGTCACCTTGTAGGCGCCGCCACCGGCGGTCTGCATCTTGGTGTATTCGAGACCCCACGGATCCTTCTCGGTGGCGTTCTTCTTCACCAGTTCGGAATTGATCACGCAGGGCACGATGACCGCGAGATCCGGAATCGTCAGGCGATCCTTGGTGGCGAAATCGACCCGCACGGTGTGATCATCGACGATGACGAACTGCTCGGGTTTCTTCAGCGAACCGGCGCTCATCTGGAAGGTCGGAAAACCACCGACGCTGACCGAACGATCCAGCGACCACTTCACATCCTTCGCCGTCACCGGCGCGCCGTCATGAAACTTCGCGTTCTTGCGCAGCTTGAAGGTCGCCGACATGTCGCTGATGGTCATGTCTTCGGCGAGTTCGGGCTTGAACTTGTCGCGGTCGTAATAGGGCACGCCACCGGGGCCGGCCTTCATCTCGTGACCGATCAAACGGTCATAGCAATTCCACGACACTTCATAGCCGGGCACGTTGGTGCCAACGCCATGAATATCGAGATTGTTGGGGCCGCTTTCGGAGACGATCAGCAGGGTTTCGGACCGGACATCTGCCTTGGCGGACGAAAAGATCGCCGGACCGGTGACCATCGCGCCGGCGGCGGCGCCTGTGGCGGTTTTCAGAAAATCACGACGCTTCATTCTTGCTCTCCCCAAGGGCGCGAGTGGATCGGCTTGGGAACAGACATCGCAAACTTCGTGCCAGAGCTTAATGAACCCCTAAGAGTCGCCTAGGCGTCTGATAAATCGAGCATTTCCATAACAAGCCGAACGATCGGCATCGTCAGGAACTCAGGCGCATTGCATACAAAGATATTCATATGCTCATAATTTAAACATCCCCGCAGGCCTGCCTCGTCATTGCTCGCCCGATTCTGGCTTGACATAACTGGCTCGCACCTCCTTATTGCGAATAGTTCGCATTAGCATTCGCATCAGATCAAGAACCTTGGGGAATGGCGTGAGTTTGAGGTTGTGGGCGTCGATCACGGGGGCAGCATGCCTCTCATCCATCTGGATTGGGGAGGCGAGGGCCCAGGAGGGACAGACGCTCTCGGAAATCGTGGTCAGCGCCGAGCGCGAGAAAGAAGCGGACGGCTTCCAGTCCTCCACCCTCCTCACGGGTGACGCCCTGCAGCGCACGACCTCCGCCTCCCTCGCCGACCTGCTGGCCACCCAGCCGGGTGTTGCGGCATCGACTTTTGCGCCGGGCGCGAGCAGGCCAAATATCCGTGGCCTCGACGATTATCGCGTTCGCATTCAGGAGAACGGCATCGGCAGCCAGGATGCGTCGGATTTCAGCCAGGACCACCAGGTCCCGGTCGATCCGCTCTCCGCCGACAAGATCGAGGTGATCCGCGGCCCGGCGACGCTGCGCTACGGCAATCAGGCCATCGGCGGCGTCGTCAATGCCAGCAACAATCGCATTCCGGAAAATCTCGTGCCGGACAGTTTCAGCGCGCGCATCAAGGGCGGCGGCTCCTCGGTGGATAGCAGCATCGACGGTGCTGCCAGCATTGATGCGTCAGGCAACAATGTCGCCATTCATGTCGACGCCTTCGGCCGCAGCGCCGGCGATTACAGAATTCCCGGCGGCGGCGTGCAGGCCAATACGAGACTGCGCTCGGAAGGCCAGTCGGTCGGCGGTTCCTACATCTTCGATGGCGGCTATATCGGCACCGCGATCCAGCACATCACCAGCCTCTATCATATCCCCGGCGTTGCCGAGTCAGCGGCGCGGACTCGCATCGATCTCGAACAGACCAAAGTGACCAGCAAGGGCGAATGGCGCGCGCCAACCGACGGCATCGCTGCGATCCGCTATACGTTCGGCATCAGCGACTACAAGCATGGCGAGCTCGGCATCGGCAGCAATGGCGTCGATGGCCTGCAGAACACCATCACCAACAAGGAAATCGAAGGCCGCTTCGAACTGGACCATGCTGCGGTCGCAACGCCACTCGGCGCGTTGACCGGAAGCTGGGGCGTGCAGGCCAGCAATCGCAAGCTCGGCACTGCAGGCCTGCTCGGCGGGTTGCTCGCACCGACCAATACGGACACGGTCGCAGGCTTCGTGTTCGAGCAATTGCAGCTCTCGGACACTCTCAAATTTCAGGCAGCAGGCCGCATCGAGCATCTTTCCGTGTCCGGCATGGCGCCGATTTTCCCCAGCAATCTCCTGCCGCCGCCCGACACATTCTCCGAGACCGCAGCGATGCGCGATTTCACTCCGAAGAGCTTCAGCTTCGGACTGCTGAAATCACTACCCTGGGACATGGTTGCCAATCTGAGCGTACAGCGTGCGCAGCGCGCGCCTGCCGCGCCCGAGCTTTATTCGCGCGGCTCTGATGGCGCATCCGGCACCTTCGTCATCGGCAATCCGGATCTGAAAATCGAAACCGCCGAGTCGATCGAAGTCGGCCTCAAGCGCAGCAGCGGCCAGCTTCGCTTCGAGGCCAGCCTCTACTACACGCGCTACCTCGATTTCATCTTCAAGCAGGTGACCGGCAACTTCTGCACCGACACTTTCGCGAGCTGCGGCGCGACCGGCCCGCTTCTGCAGGTCGCTTATGGCCAACGCGACGCGAATTTCCGCGGCGCCGAGCTGATGGCACAACTCGATGTGACTCCGCTCAGCGACGGCATGTTCGGCATCGATACGCAGTTCGACGTGGTTCGCGCAACCTTCGCCGATGGCAGCAATGTTCCGCGCATCGCACCGATGCGCGTGGGCGGCGGCGTCTGGTGGCGCAGCGCCGAATGGTATGCCCGTCTGGGTGTCCTGCATGCATTCACGCAAAATGACATTGCTCTCAACGAAACGCCGACTGCCGGCTACAACTTGCTGAAGGCCGAGGTGAGCTATACCCACACATTCGCGAAGGTCGACGGCGGCCTGCGCGACATCACCTTCGGCGTCACCGGAGACAATCTGCTCGACGAACAGGTCCGCAACCACATCTCCTTCAAGAAGGCGGAAGTGCTGCAGCCCGGACGCGGCGTGCGGCTCTTCACGAGTATGAGATTTTGAGCACCGAGACCTTGGAATCGCTCCAGTTTAGGCCTCAACTTCGCCTCCGGAGGGCGACATCGTTCACATGCGAAGCTATTCTTCGCCATCATCTCACATCGCAAGCTTCGACCGACGGAATGCAGCCCCTATGACAAGATCCTGGTCTCCCATCACAACTGTATTGGTGGCGGTTAGCGGAACGGCGGCGGTTCCGCAGATTGCTGTAGCTGCGACCACGGAAGCGTTGCTGCCGCATAATCTGTCCCCATGGGGCATGTTCATGAACGCCGACATCGTGGTGAAGGCCGTGATGATCGGTCTTGCTATCGCCTCGCTGGTAACCTGGACGGTCTGGCTCGCAAAGACCATCGAACTCAACCGCGAAACACGCTCCGCAAAACGGCGGCTCGACATACTGGAAAGCGACACGACACTGGCCCAGGTCGAGCGCGACAGCGCCGATGCCCGTGATCCCGTGGCCCAGCTCATTCATTCGGCAGTGCGCGAGACTGCGCTCTCCCATGGACTGTTCGATGACGGCTTCAAGGAACGCATTGCGCTTCGGCTTGAGCGTGTCGAACAGGCGATGTCGCGCCGGATCTCCCGTGGCATCGGCGTCGTCGCAACGATCGGTGCGACTGCGCCCTTCGTCGGCCTGTTCGGAACCGTCTGGGGCATCATGAACGCCTTCATCGGCATTTCGGAAACCAAGACCACCAACCTTGCCGTCGTCGCACCGGGCATCGCAGAAGCATTGCTCGCGACAGCACTTGGTCTTGTCGCAGCCATTCCGGCGGTGGTGATCTACAATCAGCTCGTTCGCAATATCACGACCTACCGTGCGTTGCTCGGCGATGCCTCCGCGCAGGTCATGTTGCTGATGAGCCGTGACCACGGTCGTCGCGGCATGCCGATCTCGCGAGCGGCGGAATAGACCATGGCTGCAAGATTAGGTGGGCGCTCAGGCGGCGGTGACGACCTCGAAGTCAACCACGAAATCAATGTTACGCCTTTCATCGACGTGATGCTGGTTCTGCTGATCATCTTCATGGTGGCAGCGCCGCTGGCAACAGTCGATCTCGGTGTCGACCTGCCGGCAAGCGCCGTTGAGCCGCAGCCGCGTCCTGACAAGCCGGTCTTTGTCACCGTCAAGCCTGACCTGACAATCGCTGTCGGCGAAGACATCATCCCGCGCGATACGCTTAGCGGCACGCTGGATGCTGCGACCAAAAACAACAAGGACGAGCGCATCTTCCTGCGCGCGGACAAGGTCGTGAGCTATGGCGATCTGATGGAAGTGATGAACCTGCTGCGCAATGCAGGCTATCTCAAAGTCGCACTGGTCGGCCTCGACGGACGAACCTCCGCGCCATGAATGTCTTTGCGCTACATGCGCCGACCGACAGCGTCGGTCTTCGCTGGACCGGGTCGGCGATCGCCATCGTCGCGATTCATGCCGGCCTGATCGCTGCCGGCATCTGGTGGTACCATCAACCTAGCCCTCCAGGCGTCGCGATGCCGACCATCATGATCGATATGGCGCCGGCCACCGCTGCGCCCGAAACACAGCCGCTGGATATCGCGCCCGGCCCCGAGATGCAGCAAGCGGAAGCGCCGTCCGAGCCGCCGCCAGAGCCTGTTCAGCAGAAGCAGGTGGAAGAGCAGATCCCGCCGACGCCGCTGATGGAGAAGCCGGTCGTCGAAGCGCCGCCCGAGCAGAAGACCGAGCCGACGCCTCCCCCGCCCGAACAGGCCAAGATCATTCCCGATCCGCCAAAGCCGGTGCCGGAAAAGCCCAAGCCGAAGCCGATACGCGCCGAGGTCAAGAAGAAGCCCAACGATACGCCGGCAGCGCCGCAGACCACCGCAGCACCGCGCGCAGAGCGCATTGCGCCTGCGGCATCGGCGGCCGCCGCCGGTGCATCGAGGGCAGCGTCAGCGTCTTATAATCAGCTCGTCCAATCACACTTGCAGCGTTTCAAGCAATTTCCCCAGAGTGCCCGCACTGGTCAGTCAGGCACGGCAGTTGTCAGGATCGCCTTTACGCTCGATCGCAGCGGTCGCGTGCTGTCTTCTCGCCTCCTGGGATCGTCGGGAAATTCGGCGCTTGATGCCGAAACGCTCGCCATGGTTCGCCGCGCGCAGCCATTCCCGGCATTTCCGCCGGAGAAGACTGGCAGTACGGAGGCGTTCAACGTTCCGCTGCGATACGATCTTCGTTAGCGACTAACGAAGATCGTCGTGTGCCGCGACGTGGCAGATATCACTGAACGGGATTGGCGCGCTCGAACTGGCGCAGCAATTTGTTGCCGCGCTCTGTTGCGGCGTCGAGGGCCTCCTGCGCAGGCTTCTTGCCGCTGAAGGCTTGCTCCAGCTCATCCTCGATGGCGTCACGGATCAGCGTGAACGAGCCGAGGCGCAATCCCTTCGAATTTTCCGTCGGCGCCTTGAGCGTGATCTGCTCGATGGATTTCACGGTGCCGGGGTTGCGATCATAAAAACCCTGCTGGCGCGTGAGTTCATAGGCAGCGCGCGTGATCGGCAGGTAACCCGTCTTCTGGTGCCATGCCGCCTGCACTTCGGGCTGCGAGAGAAACGCAAAGAACTTCGCGACGCCCTTGTATTCTTCGCGCGGCCGATCGCGCAACACCCAGAGCGTGGCGCCGCCGATGATCGAATTCTGCGGTGCGCCCGCGACATCAGGCCAATAAGGCATCAGGCCATAGCCGACTTCGAATTTCGCATTGGCAAGAATGTCTGCGCGGGTTCCCGACGAGCCCAGGAAAATCCCGCATTCGCTCTTCTGAAAGCGCGGCTCGGCCGCTGTCGCGCGGCCGCTATAGTCGAAGACCTTGGTTTTCTGCCATTCGGCGAGTTGCGCGATATGGCGCGCCATCAACGGATTGTTGAAGGTTAGCATGGCGTCCAATCCGCCTAGGCCATTGGACTTGGTCGCCACCGGGATGTTGTGAAATGCCGAGAAGTTCTCGACATTGATCCATGATGGCCAGGCCGTGGTGAAGCCGCAAACCGCACCCGCCATCCGCAATCGCTTGGCAGCGGCGCCGAGTTCCGGCCAGGTTCGCGGCGGCTCGTCCGGATTGAGCCCGGCGGCCCGGAACAGATCCTTGTTGTAGTAAAGGATCGGCGTCGACGCATTGAACGGGAAGGACAGCATGTTGCCGGCCATATCGGTGTAGTAGCCCGTAATGGCTGGCAGATAGGCCGATGGATTGAACGCTTCCGCCTGGTCGCGCATCAATTCGTAGACCGGATAGGTCGCGCCTTTCGCCGCCATCATGGTGGCCGTCGCGATTTCATTGACCTGGACGATGGCCGGCTGGCTCCGGGACCGGAAAGCGAAGATCGCCGAGGTCACCGTCTCGGTGTAGTTGCCCTTGTAGACCGGAACGATGCGATAGCCCGTCTGCGTGGCGTTGAAATCCGCGGCCAGCTTTTCAACATGCCGGCCGAGTTCTCCGGACATCGCGTGCCACCACTGAATGTCGGTGGCGCGTGCGGGCGTCGCCATCTGGCTGGCCGTCACCACAAGCGCGAGATATCCGAGCGCCGCCTTCAACTTCATTTCATTCTGCCCTTACAACGCCGTCGGCTGCCGGCCTGCTGTGCTATCATTCTTGTTGGGAGGCCAAAGCGTCCCCCCAATAAAATAATGATTCCGTTATAGTTTTGATCGAAATAGCCCCGCACGATAGCGGTTACCGGATACGATCTGCCGCAGCACTCTGTTGAGACCAAACGTCATTCGGTTCAATCGGACCGGACGCAGTTCAACCAGCTGTTGCAGGCCAATAGCCAGCAACACCTCTATTTGCTAGATTGAACTGTCTCGCAACCTCAACGAAACTCTTTCAGACTATAAAGATCGAGTTGCCGGGTTGTGACGCACGGCTGTCTCACCGATTGAACCTTTCGCAAGGCCGAATGACAGACCTGTGGTGACGAGCCCGCACAACGGAGTTTCTGACGGACAGGACGAGCTGGCGGCACGAGGCCGGACCGGCATCGTTGCTGCTGTCCGTGCGATTCCGATCCGCTGGCGCATTCTGTCCATCGCAGCCCTGAATTCGGCGGTCGTCCTCGTCCTGGCGGGATTGATCTGGAGTGGCTCGCGGGTCCTGTCTTCCGCCTGGGATGATGTGCGCCAGGTCCGGCAGTCCGATCAGGTTCTGGCCCTGCTCGAGAGCGAGACCGGCCGGCTGCAGAACCTGATCCATCGCTATATCAATCAGCCCAGCCCCGAACTGTTCGCCGAAATCCTGTTGCTGCGCGAGGCCGTGCTTGGGACGCTGAACACCCGCGCCTCGACCGATCCCATGCTGTCGGGCTCCGTCGCCGAGCTGGAGCGCGTCACCGAGCGCTTCCTCAGCGGCTTCGGTGAATTGCGGACGCTTCAGACCACCATTGCGAAGACCTATGAGGAACAGGTGCTCGGGCCCGCCAAGGACATGGCGGGACTGTATTCCATCATCGAAGGCGCCACCGGACAGCGCGATGCACTGATCTGGCCCGCACTCGGCAAGTCGCGTGAGGCATTCACCGCGATGCTGGTCGCCGCCAACGCCTATTATCTGTCGCTGGCATCCGCCGCGGCCGAGGAGGCGCGGCGCAACACAGAAACGATCGAGCGCACTATCCCGGTCATGACCGACCTTGCCGACAATGATCTGCAGCGCATCGCACTGCAACGGCTCAAGGGACGCGCAGTCGCACTGCGCCAGGGCCTCGCAAAACTGTCCGATCAACTCTCCAGCCGCACGGACCTGCTGCGCAACTCGATCGATGCCAGCCAGGCCGACACGATTGCTGCGATCGATGGTCTGTCCGTCAAGATGCGCCAGCGCGAGCAGTCCGCGCAGGCCACTTTCGACCGCACACTGACGGCGATCTCCCGCAATGTCATGGTCATCGCCGCGGCGTTTCTTGGGCTGATCATCACCGCAGGCATCATTATCGCGCTGAGCATCCGCCTGCCGCTGCAGCAGATCATGACCTCGATGCGCGCAATCACCTCCGGCGACTATGATCGCAAGGTCCAGGGCACTGCCGCGACCGACGAGGTCGGCGCCATGGCCCGCGCGGTCGAAGTGTTCCGTGAGAACGCTGTCGCCAAGCGCGAAGCCGAGAACGAGCTGCGCGCCTCGAAAGAGAAGGCCGAAAGTGCCTTGCTCGAACTAAATGCCGCACAGCAGAATTTGATTGACGCCGAACGGCTGGCCGCACTCGGCGGTCTGGTCGCCGGCGTGGCCCATGAGGTCAATAACCCGATTGGCATCAGCCTCACCGTGGCATCGAGCTTTGCGCGGCGCTCGGAAATGTTCGAGGCCGAGCTGCGCTCCAATGCCCCGCTGAGGCGCTCGCAGCTAGAGGAATTCGTCAAGACGTCACGCGATGCGGCGCAGCAACTGGTCGCCAACCTACATCGCGCCGGCGAGCTTATTCAGTCCTTCAAACAGGTCGCCGTCGATCGTTCCCACGCCGAACGGCGGCAATTCAGCCTCTCCGAGGCAACCGATCAGATCATCGCCAGCCTTCGACCCGTCCTGAAGAAGGCCCCGATCACGCTGACGGTGGATGTGCCGGACGGGCTCATGATCGACGGCTATCCCGGGTCCTATGGCCAGATCCTGACCAATCTGTTCCTGAATGCAGCCAATCACGCATTCCCGGACGGCAAGCCCGGCGCCATTGCGATCACCGCGAAACCGCGCGGCACCGACGATATCGAGATCAGCTTCTCCGACAACGGCGCGGGCATGAGCCCGGACGTCCAGCGGCAGGCGTTCGACCCATTTTTCACCACGCGCCGCAACGAAGGCGGCACCGGCCTCGGCCTCCACATCGTGTACAATCTGGTGACCCAGCAGCTGGGTGGCCGGATGATGCTGGAGTCAAGACTGGGACAAGGCACGACATTTCGCATTATCATGCCGCGGGCCGCCACTGGCGCCGCTGGATCATTTGACGGGACTACGCAATGGCCGACCAGGACGATGTCCTCTACCTGATTGAAGATGCCGGGGACGCCCCGGAAGAATCCAATAATCGAAAATGGAAGATCGCGGTCATTGACGATGACCAGGCCGTGCATGAGGGCACGCGCTTCGCGCTGAGCGACTACACCCTGAACGGCCAGTCCCTGGAAATCCTGTCGGCCTATTCCGCCGCCGAAGGTCAGATCCTGATGCGCGAACATCCGGATATCGCGGCCGTACTGCTCGACGTCATCATGGAGACGGATGCCGCCGGCCTTGAACTGGTCGAGTTCATCCGCAACGAACTGCACAACGAAACCGTTCGCATCATCCTGCGCACCGGCCAGCCCGGTCAGGCGCCGGAGCGTCGCGTCATCGTCGATTATGACATCAACGACTACAAGGCGAAGACCGAACTGACCGCCGATAAGCTGTTCACCTCGCTGACGGCGGCACTGCGCAGCTATCAGCAGCTCGAGCGCATGGTGCAGACGCGGCGCGGCCTCGAAATCATCATCGACGCAGCCTCGACGCTCTACGATTTCAAATCGATGCAGCGGCTCGCCGAAGGCGTGCTGACCCAGATCGCATCGCTGCTGAATGTGGACTGCGCCGGCATTCTGGTGCTGCGCGATGGTGGCGTTGTCGGCGACGACTATGCCGTCCTTGCCGGATCAGGCTGCTACAGCCGCTTCATGGGTACCGCGACTTCGCAGTCGCTCGACCCGGACCTGCGCCAGATGGTCGAAGAGGCCTTCAAGCGCCGCAAGCATGACTTCGCCGACCATCGGACGGCGCTCTATATCCGCACCGGAAGCGGCCGCGAGGTTGTCGTGCTGCTGCAGGCAGAGCGGCCATTGTCGGAGACCGATCGTTCGCTGGTGGAGATCTTCGGCAGCCGGTTATCGATCGCCTTCGACAATGTGATCCTCTATCAGCAACTGCACGAGGCCAATACGCAGTTGGAAGATCGCGTGGCACAGCGCACCCGCGCGCTGATGCAGGCCAACCGCCGTCTCTCCGCGCAGTGGCTGCGGCTGCAGCGCGCCAACGGCTTCAAGAACGAGATTCTGGGCACCGTCGCCCATGACCTGAAGAATCCGCTCGGTGTGATCCTCGGGCGCACCGAGATGCTGACCGAATTGATATCGGCGGGATCACCGAAGGAGAACGTCTCCGCGCAGATCGATCATATTCGTGACGCCACCAAGCGACTGACCTCGATGGTCGATCACCTGATCTCCGATGCCATGGCGGACGCGTTCGATATCACCATCCGCCGTGAGCCGGTCGATCTGGCGACGCTGGTTCGGGATGTCGCGGAAGCGAACCGGCCGTCTGCCGTGAACAAACAGCAGGATCTCTCTGTCTCGGCGCCGGATCACCACGATCTCACCATGTGCGATGCTGACAGAATCCGCGAAGCCATCGACAATCTCGTCAGCAACGCCATCAAGTACAGCCCGATCGGCGGCAAGATCGCGCTGCTCATCACGGGCGACGCAGATTATGTCCGCATCAGCATCAGCGACGAAGGTCCCGGCCTGTCGCCGGAAGATCTCGACCGTTTGTTTGGCCGTTTCCAGCGGCTTTCAGCCAAGCCGACCGGGGGCGAAAGCTCGACCGGCCTTGGCCTGTCGATCGTCAAGCGCATCATCGACATGCATGGCGGCGAGGTCAATGCTGACAGTCCAGGCCCCGGCCAGGGCGCCATCTTCACCATCCTGCTGCCAGCCACCACCGAGGGCCTGTCATGAGCCAGAGCCCGCATATCGTCATCGTCGACGACGAAGCGCCCGCCCGCGAGATGGTGGGCGACTATCTCAAGATGCACGGCTTTGCCGTGACCCTGTGCGACGGCGGCAAGAGCCTGCGCAGCGAAATCGAGACCAAGGTGCCGGATCTCGTGGTGCTCGACCTCAATATGCCCGAGGAAGACGGGCTCTCGATCATCCGCGATCTCAAGAGCCGCATCAATGTGCCGGTGATCATGCTCACCGCCACCGCAAGCCCGATCGACCGGGTCGTCGGCCTCGAACTCGGCGCCGATGATTACATCGCCAAGCCCTGCGAACTCCGCGAATTGATGGCACGCATCCGCTCGGTCTTGCGCCGAAGCACGCCGGTGAAAGGCGCAGCAGCAGATGCAGCGCCTGCCAAGGAGAGCAAGGATCATCTCGTGCGCTTCGGCACGAAATGGCTCGATCTGGAAGCGCAGGCCTTGCGTGACGACGAAGGCAACGAACATCCGCTGACGGCTTCCGAATTTGGCCTGCTCAAGGTATTTGCCGCGAATCCGAAGCGCGTGCTCTCGCGCGAACGGTTGCTCGAACTGGCCAATGCCAGGGATGCCGAGGCTTTCGACCGGGCGGTCGACCTGCGGATCATGCGAATCCGCCGCAAGATCGAGCCCGATCCGACGAAGCCCGCCGTGATCCGTACAATTCGCGGCGGCGGCTATTTGTTCTCCCCATCGGGTGAGAAGGCCTGAGCACCCCTTTTTGAATCTATCTCATTCAATTTGCACGCATTTCACCTCTGAATGTTTCGTCGCCAAGCTTGCGACGAAACAATTCTCCGGTTCCATGAAACCATTTTCCGCTTTTGGAGCCAACGTCCTGAAACCGGGGCTCCTTAACAATCCTCCCAACGAAGCCGCCACGCGGTCTCTTACGGGAGTTAGTCATGCAGAACGTCATCGCCCTCAATGCCGCCGGTCAGCAGGGTATCATCACGGCCCGCGCCACCTCGGACGAGATGCTGCTGGAGAATATCGCGGGCGGTGACCGCACGGCGATGCACACGCTTTATGCCCGGCACAATGTGCGGGTCTATCGCTTCGTTCTCCGCATGCTGCGTGACGCGTCGGCGGCGGAAGATCTGGTCAGCCAGGTTTTCCTCGATGTGTGGCGGACCGCCAGCCAGTTCGAAGGCCGCTCGCAGGTCTCCACCTGGCTGTTGTCGATCGCACGCTTCAAGGCACTGACCGCGCTGCGCCAGCGTAAATATGAAGACATCGACCAGGACGATGTCATGGAAATCGCTGACGAGGCCGATACACCTGAGGCATCGCTCGATCGCAGCCGCACCAGCGCCATTCTCCGGGCCTGTGTCGCCAAGCTGTCGCCGGCGCATCGCGAGATCGTCAACCTCGTCTACTATCATGAGAAGTCAGTGGAAGAGGTCGCCGGCCTGATCGGTATCCCCGCATCGACGGTGAAGACCCGTATGTTCTACGCCCGCAAGCAGCTCGCCGATCTCCTGAAGACCGCGGGCATCGACAGTATCGCTGCGTAATCTGCCGGATCCTTTTGCTCCAACGTTCCAGACGTCAGTTCGCGTAAACCTCCCCACCTCCAGCGACCCGGACGGGATGCCCCCTTCCGGGTCGCATTCTGTTGGCCATTCAGGCGAGAACACGAATACGTGACGCCCAGGGCGTAACATCAGCACCGTATCAGCCGAAGACCATCAAGCGCGCATCAAGCCAACAGGCCTGACCGCCAACGCTGAATGGATCCGGCCGATGCTCAATCTTCTGCTCGCTGTGCTTGCCGGTGTCGTAACGATAGCGACACCTTGCACGCTACCGGTATTACCGATCCTGCTCGGGTCCTCCGTGGGCCAGACCAGCCGCATTCGCCCGGCGCTGATTGCCTTTGGCTTCGTGGTGTCGTTCTCGGCCGTTGCGTTGCTGCTCGGCGGCCTCACGCAGATCTTCGACTTCGATCCGAACATCCTGCGCACCATAGCCGCAGTGCTTCTGCTCGGTTTCGGGCTGTTGATGATCTTTCCGACGCCGTTCGAATGGCTGACAGCCCGGATCGGCGGGCTCGCCAGCCAGTCCACCACCACAGATCTCAGCAATCTTGGCGGCTTCGTGCTTGGCACCACGCTCGGCCTCGTCTGGACACCCTGTGCCGGCCCCGTCCTCGGCTCGATCCTCACCATCATCGCAACGTCCAAGGATGTCGCCTGGGCCAGCGTTCTGCTCATTGCCTACACCATCGGTGCAGCTATCCCGATGCTCATCATCGCCTATGGCGGACAGGCCATCACGACGCGCGTGCGCAGCCTCGCCCGCCTCACTCCGCGGCTACAGCAAGCCTTCGGCGTCATCGTGATCGGCTTCGCGATCGCCTCCTACTTTCAGTACGACACGCTGATCGTCGCGTGGCTGACGGGATTTTACCCAAGCGGCCAGATAGGCCTTTGACACTTTGAGACAACGGAGTTTGCCATGACCATACGATCGCTCGCGACATCGGCCTCACTGATCGCGCTGTGCCTGTTTGGCGCGACAGCGCCGGGATTTAGTGCTGAAACTACGCCGGCGCAGATAGCTGCCGTGCAAGGCACCGCACCGAATTTCACCGGCATCAGCAACTGGTTTAATTCCCCTCCACTCGATATCAAGAGCCTGCGCGGCAAGGTCGTGCTGGTGGACTTCTGGACCTATGGCTGCATCAACTGCGTCAACACGCTGCCGCATGTCACGGCGCTGCACGCCAAATACAAGGATCGCGGTCTCGTCATTGTCGGCGTTCACACGCCGGAATTCCCGTTCGAGAAATCTGCCAGCAACGTGCAGAACGCACTGAAGCGCCACGGCATCACCTATCCCGTGGCACAGGACAATGAGTCCAAGACCTGGAACGCCTACAGCAACCGCTATTGGCCCGCGCAATACATCGTCGATCAGAGTGGACAAATTGTCTACCAGCACGACGGGGAAGGCCAATACGAGCAGATGGATAGTATTATCAAGAAGTTGCTGAGCGCAAACAGCTAAGCCCCGAAACCTGCGTATAGTAGGCTTGGCCACAACACCGTGATAGCATCCGTCCAGTAACTAAAATTGGACGGATGCAGATGTTCGAAGGCTTTGACCCTGTCATACTAGCCCGAGCGCAATTTGCGTTCACGATGTCATTTCACATCATCTTTCCAGCGTTCTCGATCGGGCTCGCGAGCTATCTCGCCGTTCTCGAAGCGCTCTGGCTGTGGGCCGGGCGCGACGTCTTCCTCAACCTGTTCAATTACTGGCTCAAGATCTTCGCCGTTGCCTTCGGCATGGGCGTGGTCTCGGGCATCGTGATGTCCTACCAGTTCGGCACCAACTGGTCGACCTTCTCCGACAAGGCCGGACCGATCATCGGCCCGCTGATGGCCTATGAAGTCCTCACCGCTTTCTTTCTCGAAGCGGGCTTTCTCGGCGTCATGCTGTTCGGCCTCAAGCGCGTCGGTCCAAGGCTGCATTTCTTCGCAACGTTGATGGTCGCGATCGGCACGCTGTTTTCAGCGTTCTGGATTCTCTCGGCGAATTCCTGGATGCAAACGCCGGCCGGCTACAGCATCAACGCTGCCGGCCAGTTCGTCGCGGCCGACTGGTGGAAGGTGATCTTCAATCCGTCCTTCCCCTATCGGCTCGTGCATATGGTTCTGGCGGCCTATCTCACCACGGCTTTCGTGGTCGGTGCCGTCGGCGCCTGGCATCTTCTCAAGGACTCGCGCCTGCCGGGCCCGCGCGTGATGTTCTCCATGGCGATGTGGATGGCCACGCTGGTCGCGCCGCTGCAGATCCTCGCCGGCGATCAACACGGCCTCAACACGCTCGAGCACCAGCCAACCAAGATCATGGCCATGGAAGGCCATTTCGAGAGTCATCCCCATGGTGCACCGCTGATCCTGTTCGGCCTTCCAAGCGAGACCGAAGGCAGGGTGAACTACGCCATCGAGATACCCAAGCTCGGATCCCTGATCTTGAAGCACGATCCGAATGCACCGATGGCCGGCCTCGACACCATCCCGCGCGAGAACTGGCCGCCGGTGCCGGTGACCTTCTGGTCGTTCCGTATCATGGTCGGCATCGGCTTTCTGATGCTGGGGCTGGGCCTGCTGAGCCTTTTCATGCGTTTCCGCGGCAAGTTCTATGAGTCGCGTTTGCTTCACAGCTTTGCGCTCGCGATGGGCCCGGCCGGCTTCATCGCTGTGCTGGCCGGATGGGTGACCACCGAAACCGGGCGGCAACCCTTCACGGTGTTCGGCCTGCTGCGGACCAGCGATTCGGTTTCGCCGCTGGCTGCGCCTGCCGTTGCGTCATCGCTGATCGCCTTCGCCATTGTCTATTTCCTGGTCTTCGCCGCCGGCACGATCTATCTGCTCCGGCTCATGGCCGCGCCGCCGCATCATGACGAGCAAGGCCCGTCGGGCGACGTCCCGAGCCGTGCGGCGGGCATTACCCCGGCTGTAGGCGCCACCGCATCGGGGCACGCGTCATGATCGATATCGCGGTCGTCTGGGCCTTCATCATCGCCTTTGCCGTATTCGTCTATGTCGTCATGGACGGCTTCGATCTCGGCCTCGGCATGCTGTTTCCGCTTTTCCCGAAGAAGGAAGACCGTGACGTCATGATGAACTCGGTCGCTCCGGTCTGGGACGGCAACGAGACCTGGCTGGTGCTGGGCGGCGGCGGGTTGATGGCGGCGTTTCCGCTGGCCTATGCAGTGCTGATGCCGGCGCTGTACACGCCGATGATCGTGATGCTGCTCGGCCTCGTATTCCGCGGCGTCGCTTTCGAATTCCGCTGGCGCACCACGCGCGAGCGCAATCTGTGGGACATCGCCTTTGCCGGCGGATCGCTGATGGCTACACTGGCGCAAGGCGTCGCGCTCGGCGCGATCCTGCAGGGCATCGTCGTCAATGGTCGCCACTATGGCGGCGGCTGGTGGGACTGGCTGACACCGTTCAGCGTCCTGACTGGACTCGCGCTGATGGTCGGCTACGGCCTGCTCGGCGCCACATGGCTCGTGTTGAAGACCGAAGGCGCATTGCGCGATCAGGCCTATCGTCTGAGCTGGTGGCTGCTGTTCGCCATGCTCGGCGCGATCGGTCTCGTCAGCATCGTGACACCATTTCTGGATGCCGAATATGCGCGGCGCTGGTTCACCTGGCCCAACATCATTCTGACGGCGCCGGTACCCGTCGCGGTCGCTGCCGTCACCGCACTCCTGATGCGGAGCCTCGCAGCGAAGCAAGACTACCGGCCGTTCTTCCTGTCGCTGGCGCTGTTCGCATTGTCCTATGCCGGATTGGGCATCAGCATGTGGCCCTATATCGTGCCGCGCAGCATCACCATCTGGCAGGCCGCATCTCCCGACAACAGCCTGCATTTCATGAGCTACGGCGTTGCCGTGCTGGTTCCCATCATCCTCGGTTACACCGCTTGGGCCTATTACGTGTTTCGCGGCAAGGTTCGCGCCGGCGTGGGCTATCACTGATGACACCTGCATCGCAGCAAAAGCCTGACTCTTTGGGCAAGCGCCCGCTGACGCAGCGCCTGTTGTGGTTTGTTGCGCTGTGGCTGGGCGGCGTCACCAGTGTGACCCTCGTCAGCTACGTGCTGCGACTGTGGATCGCACCGAAATAGGCGCGGTGACCTTTAATCAAATCGTCACCCGCGGACGGCAAAACTGCCGACGCCTCGCGACGTCCGCGCGCGGACCGTCGCTATGCCCGCTGATTTCATGGTTTCCGTGATTTGGCTGGGATGATACAGAATATCGGACGCGAAACCGGAGATGCCCGCGATGATCAACATCCGCCGCCTGCTTGGCTTTCAACTCGTCGCCGCAGTCAGCCTGATGTTGTCGATCACGCAAGGCCTCGCCCAGCAGCCGCGTCCGGATGTTGGCGACGAGCCCGGGCTGATTGCCGACGACTCCGTTCAGCTTGAACCGGAATTCCAGAAGCAGATGGTGCTGTACCGCACCACCGAGGCGCCGGGCACCATCATCATCGCGACTTCGGAACGCCATCTCTATGTGGTGCAAGGCAATGGCCGCGCGCTGCGATACGGCATCGGCGTCGGCCGCGATGGCTTCCAGTGGCAGGGCCTCTTGAAGATCTCGCGCAAGGCGGAATGGCCGGACTGGACGCCGCCGCCGGAAATGATCGCGCGCCAGCCTTACCTGCCACGCTTCATGGCTGGCGGCCCCGGCAATCCGCTCGGCGCCCGCGCACTCTATCTCGGCGCCACCGTCTATCGCATCCACGGCACCAACCGGCCCGACACCATCGGCACCGCCGTGTCGTCCGGCTGCTTCCGGCTGGTCAATGCCGATGTCGCCGATCTCTATGACCGGATCCCGGTGGGTACCAAGGTCATCGTGCGCCAGAAGCCTGAAATCTGATCCTGCGCGTGATCGCACAGCTCTTCGATCCAGCTTTTCCTCTGACACACCTTATCACCGACAATAGGGCGGATTTCGCATGGCGATGAAGCGGACTTTCACGACCGGGCTGGCCATCGGCCTGGCGGTTGCCACTGCAGTGGCTGCGGCTGCAATCACCTATGAGCGCTACGACACCAAGACGCTGAAGCGCACGGTCAAGCGCGATGCCGTCTTGTGCGGCGTCAATACCGGCCTGCCCGGCTTCTCGTCGCCGGACGCGCAGGGCACCTGGACCGGCTTCGATGTCGACTTCTGTCGCGCCGTCGCCGCCGCGATCTTCAACGATCCGAAAAAGGTGACGTTCGTCCCGCTCGATGCCTCCGACCGCTTCAAGGAGTTGCAGAGCCGTAAGGTCGATATCCTGTCGCGCAACTCCACCTGGAGCATGTCGCGCGAGACCAATTACGATCTCTATTTCCCTGCGGTGTCCTATTATGACGGCCAGGGCTTCATGGTGCCGAAGTCCCGCAAGATCGACTCCGCGCTGGAGCTCGACGGCAGCAAGGTTTGCGTCCAGGACGGCACGACCACAGTGCTGAACCTTGCCGACTACTTCCGCAGCAACAACATCAAATACACCGAAATGAAGTTCCCGAAGCTGGACGATGTCCTCAAGGCCTATAATTCCGGCCAGTGCGACACTTTCACCGCGGATGCGTCGCAGCTCTATGCGCTGCGCCTGACCATGAGCAAGCCCGACGACCACCTGATCCTGCCCGATGTCATCTCCAAGGAGCCGCTGGCTCCCGTGGTGCGCCAGCGTGACGACGACTGGATGATGATCGTGAAGTGGACGCTCTACGCCATGATCAATGCCGAGGAGCTCGGCATCACCTCGAAGAACATCGACGAAGCCCTGAAGTCCAAGAAGCCCGACGTGATGCGTCTGGTTGGCACCGAAGGCGCTTACGGCGAAGACCTCAGCCTTCCCAAGGACTGGGCCGCCCGCATCATCCGCCATGTCGGCAATTACGGCGAAGTCTATGACCGCAATATCGGTGAAGGCTCGAAGCTGAAGATTCCGCGTGGGCTCAACCAGATCTGGAGCGCCGGCGGCATTCAATACGCGCCACCGATCAGGTAGTTTCTTTCTTACCTCTCCCCGCATCTTGCGCGGGGAGAGGTCGAGTGGCGAAGCGCAGCGTAGCCGGTCGGGTGAGGGGCATGGCACAAGGCCAGTGCCAATCTCGCAACTTTTGGATCGAAGATTTTCTTTGCAAATCGGAGCGCGGCAATCATCGGAGCGATCCGATGGCCCGCATGCAAGGCACATATGTGCCATGCCCCTCACCCGGCGCTGCGCGCCGACCTCTCCCCGCAAAGAGCGGGGCGAGGTTAAGCAAGATGCCTCAATAATTCTTCAGCCGCGCCAGTTGATCCGCATGGTAATTGCTGTCCCCCAGCAATTCCTGACAGACCCGCGCCCGCTTCATGAAGAAGCCGATGTCGAACTGGTCGGTCATGCCCATGCCGCCATGCATCTGCACACCTTCCTGCACCGCGAGCGTCGCCGTGGTGCCGGCCTTGGCCTTGGCGACGGCAATCGCGGCCGGCGCCGTCGGCGCGCCGTCATCGATGAGTTGCAGCGCCTTCAGCACCGCCGCGCGAGTCACCTCGATCTCGGTATAGAGATGCGCGGCGCGGTGCTGCAGCGCCTGGAATTCACCGATCAGTTTGCCGAACTGCTTGCGTTCCTTGAGATAGGTCACGGTGCGGCCGAATACTTCGTCTGACAGGCCGACCATTTCCGCAGCGACGGCACCGCGGCCGATATTCAGCACGCTGTCCAGCAATGCGCCGCCCTGATCGACATCGCCGAGCACACTGTCGGCGGTGACTTCGACGTTGTCGAACGTGATCCGCGCTGCATTGTGCGAATCCACCATCGCGGTGCGCTCCACCGCGATGCCCTCGGCCTTCGGATCGACCAGAAACAGCGTGAGCCCGTCGCGCTCGCCCGGCGCGCCTGCGCTACGCGCCGCAACGATCAGGAGGTCGGCGGTGTGACCATCGACGACGAAAGACTTCGCGCCGTTCAGCTTGAAACCATTGCCAGAGCGCGCGGCCTTCATCGCCGTCTGTAGCGGACGATGCTTCGCGCCTTCATCGATGGCCAGCGCCGTGAGTAACGCGCCATTGGCAATCTTTGCCAGGTATTCCGCCTTCTGCGCATCGCTGCCGCGGTTCAGCGCCGAGACACCCAGCACGGCCGTGGAGAAGAATGGCGACGGCATCAGCGTGTGGCCGATCTCCTCCATCACCACGCCGGCCTCGACCGCGCCGAGCCCGCTGCCGCCGAATACTTCCGGCACCAGCAGCCCGGCAAACCCCATCTCGGAAAACGTGCGCCAGTAGTCGCGCGAGAACCCGGTCGCATCCTTGGCATCCCGCAACTGCCGGAAATGACTGACCGGCGCCTTGTCGCCGATAAAGCCTCGGGCGCTGTCGCGCAGCATGGTCTGTTCTTCGTTGAGGAGGAGAGGCATGGTTGTGATCCGATAATGAAGGTCTTTCGACCGAATTGATCCGAAACTCAGTCCCTCATGGTGAGGAGGCGCAAGGCGCCATCTCGAACCATGAGATGTTCATGTCCACCGCGATCCTTCGAGACGCGCGCGTTGCGCGCTCCTCAGGATGACGGTGGCGTGAGGCCTAAGCCCCCGGCAGATCCAGAATGCGTTTGGCGACAATCCCCAACATCACCTCGCTGGTGCCGCCTTCGATCGAATTTGCCTTGGTGCGCAGCCACGCACGCGGACGTGCGCCTTCATGGGATCGCTGGCTTTCCCATTCCAGCGCATCGATGCCACCTGATGACATCAGGATTTCATGGCGGCGCTTGTTGAGCTCGGTGCCGTAATATTTCATCGCCGACGAAAACGCCGGATGCGCCTGCCCGGCTTTCGCCAGATCGACGGCGCGCTCAGCCGCACAGGCCAATGCGGCCTCGTCGACTTCGAAGCTTGCGATCTGTCCGCGCAGCATCGCATCATCGAGACGGCCCTCCGCATCAGCGCCGATGGAGTCGACAGCGATCTGGCCGAGCGGCCGGCCGGCGCCGCGCTCACCCATGCCGGAGATCATCGCGCGCTCGTGCTGCAGCAGATATTTCGCGACGTCCCAGCCGCGATTGACGGTGCCGAGCACATGGGACTTCGGCACGCGCACATTGTCGAAGAAGGTTTCACAGAACGGCGACTTGCCGGAGATCAGCAGGATCGGCTTGGTCGAGACACCCTTCGACGTCATGTCGAACAGGATGAAGCTGATGCCATCATGCTTCTTGCCAGACGCGTCGGTACGCACCAGACAGAAGATCCAGTCGGCATAATTCGCATAGGACGTCCAGATCTTCTGGCCCGTGATGAGATAGTCGTCGCCGTCACTCTCGGCGCGGGTCTGGAGCGAGGCGAGATCGGATCCGGCATTGGGTTCGGAATAGCCCTGGCACCAGCGGATCAAACCTGCAGCGATCTTCGGCAGATGCTCCTGCTTCTGGGCGCCGGTGCCGTATTTCAGCAGCGCCGGTCCGAGCATGGAGATGCCGAACGACACCAGTGGCAGACGGGCCGAGATCGCTGCCATTTCCTGGCGCAGGATCTTCGTCTGTTCGCCATCGAGTCCGCCGCCACCATATTCCTTGGGCCAATGCGGCACGGTCCAGCCCTTGTCGCGCATCCGTTCAAACCAGAGACGCTGCGGCTCGGATGAATATTTGGCATTACGTCCGCCCCAGAACGTATCTTCGTCCGAACTCATCGGCTTGCGCATCTCCGGCGGGCAATTGGCCTCGAGCCAGGCGCGCGTCTCGCTGCGAAATTGATCGAGATCCGACATCAGCGTTTCCATCCGTTTTGTGCGCGGGATGCCGAGCATCCGCAATGTTGTTGGGCGAAGCTTACTCGCCACTTCGTGGAATTCAATGGCTTGCTGCAAAGCGGAAGTAGTCAGGCTCCCCATTCCGGTGTATCGCCAGAGGACAGCGAGCAAAAACACACGAGGAAACAACATGCGTCTCAAGTGGCTTTCGCCTGGCGAAATGTCTGCCGACCAGAAGTCCATCTATGACGAGTCGATCGCCAGCAAGCGCGGACGCCCGCCGGAGCCGATGATGGCCTGGCTCGCCAGCCCGACCATGGCCCGGCACGCGACCCGCCTCGGCGCGTTTCTGCGCTACGACACCACGCTGACACCCGCGCATGCCGAGCTGGCGATCCTCGTCACCGCCCGGCACTGGACCGCACATTTCGAATGGTATGCGCACAAGAAGATGGCGCTGGATGGCGGCCTCGATCCCGCCATTATCGAAGACATCAAGAACCGCCGCACACCGACCTTCAGCGAGAAGAAGGCGCGGGTGATCTATGACGTCGCCCGGTCGCTGCACGAGGCGCAGGGTTTGTCCAAGCCGCTCTATGACGAGGCCACCGAGACGCTGGGCGCGCAGGGCCTCGTCGAGATCATCGGGCTTTGCGGTTACTACACGATGGTCTCGATGACGCTGAACACCTATGAATTCGGCCTGCCGGACGGGCTGGTCTCGGAGCTTGCGTAAGTTCCGATCGTGACTAGATCGCCCTGACGCATCCCGGTCCTCAGGAGCCCCCACATGCCCGCCCCAACCCCGCCGATCCCCTCAGGCACACGGATCGGGCATGTTCATCTGAAGGTTGCCGATCTCGAGCGCGCGCTCGGTTTTTACCGCGATGTGCTCGGCTTTCAGGTCAAGCAGCGCTATGGCGATCAGGCCGTCTTCATCGCCGCTGGCGATTATCATCATCACATCGGCCTCAACACCTGGGAAAGCAAAGGCGGCCAGCCGCCGGCGCCCGGCACGACAGGTCTTTTCCATACCGCGATCCTGTATCCGACCCGAGCAGCATTAGCTGAGGCGCTGCACCGCGTGCTCGAAGCCGGCATTCAGCTCGACGGTGCCAGCGACCACGGCGTCAGTGAGGCGCTGTATCTGCGCGACCCCGACCAGAATGGCGTCGAACTGTATTGGGACCGACCGGAGGCGGACTGGCCACGCGATGCCAATGGCGGGATTGCGATGTTCACAAAGCGGCTGGACGTCGAGGAGCTGCTGAAACAACGGGTGGGGTGACGCACACCTTACCTCTCGTCGTCCCCGCGAAGGCGGGGACCCATAACCTCCGATAAAGAAATCGGAACGGCAGAGCCGCGACTATCGGCGCTTCAATTAGTTCTGCAGCGTGTATGGGTCCCCGCCTTCGCGGGGACGACAGTGGATGGCGTAGCGATCTATGGCTTTGACGAAGGCGCTCCCCTCCGTCCCCGCACCATGATCAACACGGCCGCGGCCGCCTGCAGCGCCATGCAGGCATAGAACGGCACGGCATAGCTTCCCGACAGATCGCGCAGCCAGCCGACGATGCCCGGACCGAAAGCGTAAGTGACCTGCGTCACAGCCGTGATCAGGCTCACCAGCACCCCGAACGACCGCGCATCGAATTCGCGCTGCACGATCAGCGCAGGCAGCGTGATGAGATTGCCAACTGAAAAACCGAACAACGCGCAGGCGAAGAACACCAGCGCCTCGTTACGCGAATTGATGATGATGGCAAGCGCCGCCGCCTGGCTGAGGAACGAACAGGCCGAGGCCAGCCGCTGATTAAGCCTGTCGATCACCGTCGAGAATAACACGCGGCCAACCACCGCCATCAGCGTCAGCAGCGATACCGCGGCCGCTGCACGCTCCCGGCCGATCACCGGATCGAGAAACGAGATCAGGTGAACGATGAAACCGACTTGCGCAAACAATCCGAATGCGAAGGCGATGGTGAGCGTCAGGAACGCAACGTCGCGCATCGCCTCCGCGCGCATGCGTGTCGGCGATGGTGCATTAGCCGTAGCGGCAATGCCGCCCTGCGCAGCAGACACTGCACGATGCGGCGGATGACCGACGAAGATGATGATCACCGGAACGAGCAACACAAGCATCGCAACCGCTGCTGCGATGGTCGCGCCACCAAAGCCGAATGCACTGCTCGCCGTCACCATCAGAGGCACACCGACAATGCCGCCGAAGCTCGCGCCATTCAGCGCGAGGCTGATGGCCATGCCGCGCTTCTTGTCGAACCACAAACCAAGCGTGTTGGTGATGGCACCGAGACTGGTACCGGCCCATCCGAACGCGAGCAGCACATTCACCGCATAGAGTTGCCAGGGCGAGGTGATCTGTCCGAGCAGGATGGTGGCGAAAGCCATCACGCCGACGCCGGCCAGCAGGCAGTTCCGTGGCCCGAGCGCACGCATCGCTTCGCTCACGAATGCGACCAGAAGTGCGCCAACGAGATAGAAGAAGGTCGTCGCCGTTGCGATGGTCGAGGCCGGCCAGCCATGCACGCGCTGCAGTTCCGCGAGATAGACGCTCTGGCCATAGAAGCCGAGGGCCCAGCCGAATGTTGCGAGCAGAAAACAAACACCGACGATACGCCAGCCGTCGTAACGCGCCGATGTCTCGTCATTTACCTTAGGTGAAGTTGCGTCCATTCCGGATCTGCCTTCATTACGTTTCCTTCATGATGCCGCTATGCGACAACACGCCGCGCTGATGTACCATCCTGACTGGAATTAACCACCCGTTTTACCGGTGAAAATCGCGTTTGGATTAACTTCACAATCGAGCCATTCAAAGCCTCACACCCTTGGCAGCTGCCATTCGCGCAGCCATATGCTAGGGTATTGGATATGGAGGATTTTGAACCGTGAATGCACTCGCCGAAGTGACCGAACAGACCGACCGCTCGCTCCTGATCGTAGAGGATGACAAGCCGTTTCTGGAGCGTCTTTCGCGTGCGATGGAAACACGCGGCTTCACGGTAACATCCTGCGACTCCGTTTCCGAAGGTCTCGCCCAGATCGGCAAGTCGGCGCCCGCTTTTGCCGTGGTCGATCTTCGTCTTGGCGACGGCAACGGCCTCGATGTCGTATCCGCACTGAAACAGCAGCGTCCCGATGCGCGCGCCATCGTGCTCACTGGCTATGGCAACATCGCCACCGCCGTGACCGCGGTGAAGATGGGTGCCGTCGACTATCTGTCGAAACCGGCCGATGCCGACGACGTTGTTGCGGCGCTGCTTGCGATCGACAATGACAAGTCTGAATTGCCGAACAACCCGATGTCAGCCGACCGCGTGCGCTGGGAACACATCCAGCGCATCTATGAGATGTGCAATCGCAACGTCTCGGAAACGGCGCGTCGTCTGAACATGCATCGCCGCACGCTGCAGCGCATTCTCGCCAAGCGCGCGCCGCGCTGAGCCTTCTTTAAAAGCTAGATTTCGTTCGGCCAGGCTGCATGACCTTGAGGGTCATGCAGCCTGTTCAGTCTGTGCGCCGCGGTCATCGCGAAGCGCAGCATCATGCTTTTGCGCGTCGGCGCGGGCAGGCGATGTTCCGGCGCATCGCAATGGATATGCGCCCCATAGGAATCCGCCACGATCAAGCCTGTCTCGCCGGGAAAAATCTCGCAGGGCAGATCCTGCGTGAAGGCGAAGAACAGCCGGTCGCAATGGGCGCGGTAGTCCGGCCATTTCTGATCGGCCCGCAAATCCTCGATCGATGACTTGATCTCGACGATCCAGACATCCCCACGCTCGTTCAGCGCGACCAGGTCCGCACGCCGTCCGGACGGCAGCGGCAACTCGCTGACGCATGAAAACCCGAGCGATCGCAACAGCCGGGTGGTTCCGCGCGCAATCGCGAGCGCCGTCTCCGACTGGCGACCATCGAAAATCAGCGCGGGCGTGTGAACGGCATTCGATTCCATGGCGACAAACTTAGCCGATTTCGGCGGGACCGCCCATCACATCTCCCGCCAGTCTGCCGCACGAATGTCGCAAGCCGGACGCAAGTTTTCCGCAAGCGGCAACGGGCGTGGCCTTTCATCGTTGCAGTCTGGATTACGGAGACATCCCATGAGCTTAGCCCATCTCAGTCGCGTCATCCTGACCGCGGCTGCCGCAACTTTGCCGCAAGCGATTTTCGCCGGTTCCGCACGTGCCAAGCCGACCGTTGAAGTCGCCTTTGTGCTCGACACCACCGGTTCCATGAGCGGGCTGATCGAGGGTGCAAAGCGCAAGATCTGGTCGATCGCGACCACGATCCTCGACAGCAATCCTGACGCTGACATCCGCATGGGCCTCGTCGCCTATCGCGACATTGGCGACGACTACGTCACCAAGACCTTCGACCTCACCACCGACATCCAGGATCTCTATGGCAATCTGCTGCAGGTCCGGGCGCAGGGCGGCGGCGACTGGCCGGAAAGCGTCAACGAAGCACTCGATGTCGCGGTCAACAAGCTGCAATGGACCAAGGGCAACGATGTCAGGCGTATCGTCTTCCTGGTCGGCGACGCACCGCCGCATATGGATTATCAGCAAGACACGAAATACATGACCACGCTCGAAGTCGCGAAGCAGAAGGACATCATCGTCAACGCCGTACTGACCGGCGCGGCGCGCGACACGGAGAAGGCGTGGCGCGATATCGCCCAGCGCGGCGACGGCCGTTTCATTGCGATCCCCCAGGATGGCGGACAGGTCGTCATCATCCAGACGCCCTATGACGAAGAGATCATCATCCTGCAGAATGACATCAACAAGACGGTGATCCCCTACGGCCCCCCTCCGCTGCAGAAGCATACCGAGAACAAGACCCGACAGCTCTCGGAAGTCGCTGCGGCGGCGCCAGCATCGGCGACTGATATGGCGAGCTACATCAACAAGCGCGCGAAAGTGTCGTCGGAAGCTGTCACCGGCGGCGGCGATCTCGTCAGCGACGTGTCCGCCGGCAAGCAGAAGCTCGACAGCGTGAAAGAGGATGAATTGCCTGAGGCCATGCGCAAATTGTCACCGCAGCAGCGCGCCGAAGAACTCGGCAAGCAGATGAAAGATCGCAAGGCGCTGAACGACAAGCTGACCGCGCTGGTGGCCAAGCGCGATGCATACCTCATGACCCAGCGCGACAAGGTGCCGGCCAAGACGTCGTCCTTCGACCGCGAGGTGGAGGCGACGTTGAAGGTACAATTGAAGAAGTGATCTTTGTCCCCTCTCCCCCGGGCGCGGCGTAGTCGCGTCTGGCGGGAGAGGGGAAGAAAGAAAGCGATCAGATTCCCCTTTTCTCGCCCGCAAAAATCAGCATTGTGGCGCGATGACAAACGAAACCGAACATAAAGCCCAGGCCGGCGGCACCATCATCCCGGTGACCCTGTTTCAGCAGAACTGCATGTTGCTGTGGGATGAGGCCACGCGGCAGGCCGTGGTGATCGATCCCGGCGGCGACGTACCGCTGATCCTGGACGCCATTGCCAAGGCCAATGTGAAGGTCGAACAGATCTGGCTGACCCACGGCCATATCGACCATGTCGGCGGCGCCGACGAACTCCGCGAGACGCTGAAGGTCGAGATCATCGGCCCGCATGTCGCCGATACGTTCCTGCTCGAACACGTCGAGGACAGCGGCGCAAAATACGGCATGACGGGCACCCGCAACTTCATGCCTGACCGCTGGCTCAATGAAGGCGACACCGTCAGTGTCGGCGGTCTGACATTCGACGTGTTGCACTGCCCCGGCCATTCGCCCGGCAGCGTCGTGTATTACAGCCGTGCGATGAAGTTCGCCCATGTGGGCGACGTGCTGTTCGCAGGCTCCATCGGGCGGACCGACTTCCCCGGCGGTAGCCATGAAACACTGATCAGTTCGATCATGACCAAGCTGATCCCGCTCGGCGACGATGTCGGGTTCATCTGCGGCCACGGACCAGGCTCCAGCATCGGCCAGGAGCGCATGACCAACCCGTTCCTCACCGGCGAAGCGTAGCGTCATAGGCGACGTATGAAGTGATCTGAGCGCCTCGCAGCGCCTTCAGAGATTTGTCCAGTCCTCGATCTGCGATGCCGCAATGGTTCGCTTGGGCTGATATGGATTCAGGGTACCGGCCGTCGCGGTCCAGCCCTTGGCCAGGATTTCCCGGGCGAACAGTTTTGCATCGATTTCGGATTTGAAGGTCCTGGTCGTACGCACGCCATTTGTCACGCGGGTATCGGACTTCACTGATTTGTCGGGGCCAAACGCCACGTACCAGATATCGGGCTTCGTCATCATGGTGTAGTAACGCGAATTGTGACGAAAAGTTGCATCTCGTGTGGCACGCTCAGGCTCGGCAGGCCTTACCTCTTGGTTGTATGCCGCGGCTCGACAACATCCGATACCAGGCTGAGCTTCTCCAGCAGGCGGATCGTCAGATAGGTGGTATCGAACTCCCACCAGCGATGGCCATGGCGCGCGGAGCGCTGATCGGCGTGGTGATTGTTGTGCCAGCCCTCACCATGGGCGAGGTAGCCAATGAACAGATTGTTGCGGCTGTCCTCGTCGGTCGCGTAGTTGCGATAGCCCCAGATGTGGGTGACCGAATTGACCGCCCAGGTCTGATGCCAGACGAGGACGGTTCGCATGAAGACCGCCCAGACGACGATGCTGAGAGCGAACTGCACGGCCTCGGCCCATGAGCCGCCCCACAGCAGTTTGCCGGCGAGGCCCGCAAAGAAGAAGACGTTGATCTGGATGAGCAGGATCTTCAGCTGCCAGAGATTACGCTCCAGCGCGACATAGAACGGATCACGCAGGACGTCCTTGGCATATCGTTCATAGATGCCGAGGCGAGACAGGTCTGGGTTCTTCACCAGCAACCAGCCCATATGGCCCCAGAAGAAGCTGGCAAGCGGGCTGTGTGGGTCCGGCTGCTCGTCGGACTTCTCGTGATGACGGCGATGGATGGCAACCCAGCGCGCCGGCGTATCCTCGGCACAGCAGATCGCTACCACAACGAAAGCGTGCTCCAGCCATTTCGGGCACTTGAAACCGCGATGCGTCAGCAACCGGTGATAACCGATATTGATGCCGATGAGGCCGAACAACCGTGCTGCGATGACCGCCACGATCACCGCGGTCCAGTTGAAGAACATCGGCATCAGAGCGAGCAATGCGAGTGCGTGAAAAGTGCCGATGGTGAGCGTGTTGAGCCAGTCGATCCGGTAAGGCTGCACGCCCTCCGGCAAAGAGAGACCTGTTTCAGCGCGATCAGCAAGCGGAACATCGAGTGCGATAGCAGGAGCGATCTGGTCGCGATTGCTGACGGCCATTTAACTCCGCATCCGGGCGACGGATCGCCGCGTGGTGCTCGTGTGATTCCCCTGCACTTCTCTACGCGAGAAGATCGGCGCTGACTACAGATACGCTGCAGGCCATAGACGGAACAAAACAGGCTGCCCGAAGGCAGCCTGTTCCATAAGTTACTTCGCGATCGGCTTAATCGATCACTTCCACGATGCGATGGGTGCGCGGCTCGACGAGAACCGTGCGACCATTGACCACGGTGTAGCGGTATTCACGAGCGGAATTGTATTCCGCCGGAACTTCGTAATAGGTCACGCCGCTCTCGGGCAGCACGGCACCGACACGAACCTCGTTGCTATAGGTGTAGGATGGGCGACGCTGTTCCACGACGTAGTTGCGGAACCGCGGACGATCGTCGACGCCGAGCACACCGGCTACACCGCCGACAACACCACCGATGGTGCCGCCAACGATAGCGCCGACAGGACCGGCAGCGCGCTCGCCATCGCGCGCGCCACGCTCAATGCCTCCAGGGACACCCTGGGCCTGAGCAACAACGGGAAGAGCCATCACGGCGACGATGGCAGCGGTTCCAAGAAGACGGCGGATCATGATGATCTCCAGTTCTGATTGATCCATATTGCGCCGATACAAGTTCGCGACCGCACGATGGTTCCGGAGATTGAACTGTTAGAGCCTGCGCAGAGACGCTCAAATATCTGGAGAGATATGGAACCGGGCGATCAGAGTCTTTTATTTTGACGCGTTTTCTTGACGCGAACCGGTACCCACTTCGCTTGAAAACGCTTTAATTCGTGACCATCGCGCGGATGCGTCGCAAGAAATGATCGAGGTCGAATGGCTTGGTGATCATCTCCATCCCGGGCAGCAGAAAGCCCTTCGCCATTACGACGCTTTCGGAATAGCCGGTGATGAACAGGATTTTCAACTCTGGCCGCGCCTCGCGCGCCTGATCGGCAAGCTGAAGGCCGCTCATGCCGGGCAGCCCGATATCGGTGACCAGCAGATCGATCTGCGGCGTCTCGCGCAGGACCCGCAAGCCCGACGGGCCATCACCAGCCTCGAGCACGCGATAGCCTTCGTCCTGCAACATATCGACGATGACGGAGCGCACCACCGGCTCATCCTCGACGACCAGCAGGGTTTCGCCCGCAGCCACGTGCTGATCGCCCTTCAGCGGATCGGCATCCTGTGCGGCAGCGTCTCCCTCGTGACGCGGCAGATACAATTTCACGACCGTCCCGATACCGACCCCGCTCTCGATGCTGACATGTCCATTGGACTGACGCGCGAAGCCGTAGATCATCGACAGGCCGAGGCCCGTGCCCTGCCCGATCGGCTTTGTCGTGAAGAACGGATCGAAGGCGCGCGCCACGACCTCCGGACTCATGCCGGTTCCGCTGTCGCTGACGCTGATACAAATGTAGTTGCCAGGCGTCAAAGCCGGCCCACTGGCATTGATGGCATCGACGCGCACATTCTGTGTCGCGATCTTCAAGTGCCCACCATCAGGCATCGCGTCGCGCGCATTGATCGCCAGATTGAGCAACGCGCTCTCCAACTGGTTCGGATCGCACAGCGTGCACCACAGATCAGGCGCCGCCGCAATATCGAGATTCAGCGTCTCACCAATGGTCCGGCGCAACAGATCTTCCAGCGAGACGATCAGTGCATTGACATCGACGCTTTTGGGAATCAGCGGCTGTCGCCGCGCGAAGGCCAGCAGCCGGTGCGTCAGCGCCGCCGCACGATTGGCCGAGGTCATCGCAGCGTCGATATAGCGCGCGATGTTGTCGGTGCGGCCCTGACCGAGCCGTGTCTGCATCAGGTCGAGCGAGCCGACGATGCCGGTGAGCAGATTGTTGAAGTCATGCGCGATGCCACCGGTGAGCTGACCGACAGCCTCCATTTTCTGCGACTGCCGCAGCGCCTCTTCCGTGTTTTTAAGGCGCTCGGCGGCGACCTTCTCGGCAGTGATATCGCGCGCCACACAATAGATCTGGTTCTGATCCGGCACCGCCGTCCAGGACAGCCAGCGATAGGAGCCATCCTTGTGGCGAATGCGATTCTCGAAACGGATCGTCGGTTCGCCATCAGCAAGCTTTCCGATCTCGGCCATCGTCCTGGCCTGGTCGTCGGGATGTTCGAGCCAGCGCGAGGTCCTGTTCAGAAGCTCGGCCTCGCTCCAGCCGAGCATGCGCGTCCAGGCCGGATTGACGGTGCGCCAGACGCCGTCATAGTCGGAGACCATCAGGAGATCCTGCGACACACTCCAGATCCGGTCGCGCTCGCGCGTCTTGTCGCGCACGCGCTGTTCCAGCGTCTCATTGAGGTCCGCGAGTTTTGCCGCGAGCTGGCGCGCCTCTTCCTCACTCTTGCGCAGCGCCTGCTCGACCAGTACCTGATCGGTGACGTCGGTATGCGCGCCGACCAGCCGCAACGGCTTTCCCGCCTCGTCACGCTCGATATAGGACCGCACTGAAATCCAGCGGGTCTGGCCATCGCTCGGGCGAATGATGCGATACTGCGCCGTGTAATCGCGCACGTCGCTTTCCACCGCGTCACGAAACTTCTGCTCGACCGCCTCGCGATCCTCGGGATGAATACGGCGCACCCAATCCTCGTGCGACTCGTTGACTGCCTCCGGCGGCAGACCGTGAACAATCAGATATTCGGGCGAACGGCGATTGTGAAACCCGGTGCGGAGGTCAACTTCGAGGCCACCGATTTGGCCAATCTTCTGCACGCGCGCGAGTTCCGTTTCGCGCTCGCGCAAGGCGACCGTCGCTTCATGATCCCGGGTCACATCGCGGAAAATCACCAGCACGCCGCCGACACCGTCATCCAGATCAAGCGGACTGTAGCTGTAGGTCCAGTAACCGTGTTCGAGCTTGCCGTCGCGCGTGATGGGGATCAACTGGTTCTCGTGCCAGGTGGCACCGCCACCACTCATCACCTGCGCGATCTGCGGGCCGATGATGTGCCAGAGCTCATGCCAGAATTCACGACCGCGCGCGCCCAGCGCCGCGGGATGCTGTTGCGCATCCAGTGTCCGGGCGCAGGCGTCGTTGTAGAACTGGAAGAGTTCCGGTCCCCACCAGATGAACATCGGGTGGTTGGTATTCAGAACGATCCGGATCGCGGTACGCAGACTCTGCGGCCAGGTGTCTGGTGCGCCGATCGGATGCGATGCCCAATCGTAAGCGCGCATCAACGCCCCCATCTCGCCTCCACCGGCGAGAAAGTCGGGCCAATTCGGTCGATGAGCATCCAACATGCGCGGGCAACCGGTACGCAGGACCAGGCTGACGGATCTCGAGAACTTAGCGCCCTGTCAGACCTGGCGCAAATCGGCGCAAATCACGCCCTGTTACTTACTTGTCAGGGTGACTTGATGAGACCGGCGGCCGTGAGGGCCCGGGTAATCGCGCCATTGATATCGATGGACCGCCGCCCTGCCGGATCGCGGCGCGCGGCACGTCGATCGCCCGACATGCGCTTCTTTTGTGTCGCCGACGAGACAATGGCATCCGTCGAAGCCGCGGCTTCTACCACCGCAGTTCCGACATTGCGCGGTGCGACCTGCCGGGTGAGACCGAAGAACTGCGCGATATGATAGGAGGATGAGATGCCGGCTTCGAGCAGGAAGGCACCGGCGGCACCATACGGCTCGTCCTGTCCGGCAATCGCCAACGGTGCGCCATGCGCCATATCGGTGATCGTGTAGGATTCAACGACGGTTTCACCGTCCTTGTTCCACCACACCTCGCGCGGATAGCCGTCGACATCCACCGCCGACATCGGCGCTGGCGGCAGGCCATGAAGGTCGAGCCACTGCTTGACGATCTCACCGGCATTGGCCGGATTGACGGTGCGATCGGCGCTGCCGTGCCAGACGGATACTTTCGGCCATGGCCCTGTATAGGGCGACGCCTTGCGGACGAGATTGCCGAGGTCGTTCGCGGGACGCGATGCCGCGCGATACATGCCGCTCAGCGCCTCCTGCATGGTGGTGGCGATGCCATAGGGTAAACCCGCAATGATGGCGCCGGCCGCAAACACATCAGGATAAGTCGCAAGCATGACAGAGGTCATCGCGCCGCCGGCCGACAGACCCGTAACGAAGATGCGCTTGCGATCCACGTCGTGGTCCACGGCCATCTGCTCGATCATCTCACGAATCGAGAGCGCTTCGCCGCTATCGCGCGCGATATCATCGGCATTGAACCAGTTGAAACAGGTGTTGCCGTTATTGGATGACTTCTGCTCGGGCATCAGCAGCGCAAAACCATAGCGCTCGGCAAGAGCAGACCAGCCGGTGCCGCTATCATAACCCGCCGCGTTCTGGGTGCATCCGTGCAGCACAACGACCAATGCCGGCTTCGCTGCCAGCGTGGCGGGCACGTAACTGAACATACGGAGGTCGCCGGGATTGCTGCCGAAACCCGTTGATTCGCTGATTGGGCTCAAACCTGCCGACGCACGGCCGCGCACCAACCCTTCCAACGTATTGATTCCGGGCGGTTTCGGGAGGTTGCGGAGGAAATCGATATTATCGGCGAGAGACACGGCAGCTCCTAGGGTCGTCAGGCTTATACAACAGTACCGACGACATATGGTTGCTGCACTGCGAAATAAAACAAATACGGTTTCAATATACCTATCAAGGAAACGAGAGGCGCCACGGACGCTTCAGAAATTACCTATATTGCAAAGGAAGCCCCGCAGGACCGGCCATAACGTGACCACACCAAACGGGGCAAGTCGGGGAGACGATGACGCGTTATTGTTTCATTTCGTTCTTCATCATCTTGTCTTTCTTCATGCCGTCCTTGTGCATGGAACTCTTCTTCGCGCTGTCTTTCGACATTCCCTGGGTGCCTGTGGTCCGCGACTCGCCATCCCTGGCCGTCGTACCGGTGCCCATCTTGGTCGAATCCTGACCGGAGGGCCCGGTCGTCTGGGCGATGGCTGCGAACGGAGTAGCACCGATGGCCGTGGCGCAGATCGCAGCAAGAATGGTTTTCCGCATGGTCGGCTCCTGTTGAGTGAACCGCCTTCAACGCGACGTCGTTCGAAACGTTCCTGTTCCGTCAGCCGTCGAATACCGCTTCCGCACACGGTTTCGCGAGGTCATACCAGGCCGGCGATATGCAAAAGCACGCCCGCACCTGCACAAGCCAACAATATCTGCAGCAGACCAATCCTCAGATAAAAGATCCCAAGCAGGGCCGCGACCGACAGCGCGACAGCCCATCCGTTGACGCTCTGCAGAACCGGCATGTCGAAGCTGAGCCCGAGCGCACGAACAGGTTTCACGTCGCGAAACATCGTGTGGATGGCGAACCATATTGCCAGGTTGAGGATGACGCCGACCACTGCGGCGGTAATCGCCGCCAGCGCGGCGCTCAGCGCGCGATTGCCACGGAGGGTTTCGACGAACGGCGCCCCGAGGAAAATCCAGAGAAAGCACGGCGCAAAGGTCACCCAGGTCGCGAGCAATCCACCAAGCGTGCCCGCCAGCAGCGGCGGCAACATCCCCGGCGCACGGAAGGCGGCCATGAAGCCGACGAATTGCAGCACCATGATCAACGGACCAGGCGTGGTCTCGGCCATGCCAAGGCCATCGAGCATCTCGCCCGGCTTCAGCCATGCATAGTGATCGACAGCCTGCTGCGCGACATAAGCGAGAACCGCATAGGCGCCGCCAAAGGTGACCATCGCCATCTTGGAGAAGAAAACGGCAATCTGGCTGAACACATCGTTGCTGCCGAACGCCACGAGCAGCACAGCGACGGGCGTGAGCCACAGCACCAGCCAGACGGCCGCAACGATCAGCGACTGCCGTATGCTCGGCCGGGCATGGAGAGGAAGCTGATCTCCGAGCAAACTATCAGCGTCGTCGCCGCCTGATGATCCATGGCCCGCACTCACCGTGAAGGCCGGCAGGCCGGCCCGGCCACCGAGGAAGCCAATTGCTGCCGCACCGAAAACGATCACCGGGAACGGCACATCGAGAAAGAAGATCGCGAGGAAGGCAATGGCCGCCAGCGCGCGCATCACGTTGTTCTTCAGTGCGCGGCTACCGACCCGCACCAGCGCCTGCAGCACGATCGCGAGCACCGCGGCCTTCAGGCCGAAGAACAGCGCCGCGACGATGCCGACATTGCCGAATGCAGCGTAGATCCAGCTCAGCACCATGATGCTGATCGCACCGGGAAGGATGAACAGCCCGCCGGCCATCAACCCTCCAGCGGTCCGGTGCATCAGCCAGCCGATATAGGTGGCGAGCTGCTGCGCCTCCGGGCCCGGCAACAGCATGCAATAGTTCAGCGCATGCAGAAACCGGCTTTCCGACACCCAGCGCTTCTCGTCGACGAGGATGCGATGCATCACCGCGATCTGCCCCGCCGGACCGCCGAAGGAAAGCAACGCGATCCGCAGCCACACCGAAAATGCCTCCGAGAAGGAAACGCCGTGGGTCTGCGGCTGGGGAATGGCCGGTGGCGTGACCGAAGTTGCTTCCGTCATCTCAAGCTCTCGTCTTTGCCGTCGGCCAGTTGTGGGTTTCAGTGCTGGCATCGCGGCACCAGCGATAGAACGCATCGTACAGATTCAGTCCAGCCTCAAGCTGCTCGAGATCGTCGGCATACATCCGCGACAGGCCGAGTGACGCCGCCAACAGGCCCGGCGCTTCCGGGGCAAGATCGAGCCGCGCTGTATCCGCCGCGCGGACAATGGTAGCCAGCCGCAGCAATGGCGGCGTGGCGAGGCCGAATTCCTCGATCATTACATCGAAAGTACAGAGCTCGCCGCGATGGCTCCAGAACACGCCTTCGATATCGAAAGGCGCAGCATCAAATTTCTCGCCGACGGCCGAGACTTCCGACGGTGCAACGAACATGAACAGCGCCGCCGGATCGACGAAACGCCGGATCAGCCAGGGACAGGCAATGCGGTCGATCTTTGGGCGTTCGCGCGTCACCCACAGGGTGCGGCCCTGCGTGTTTTGCGGCGGCAACTTGCCGGCGGGAACGCGCGGCAGGCCTGCACTCTCCCATGCGAGATACCCGCCTTCCAGATCCTCGGCCGGGATACCGGCATCGCGCAGCAGCGCGGCAACGCCGTGACTGAGCTTGAGACCTTTCTGGCAGATCACGATGGCGGACCGACCGCGCAGCGCCGCGGCCCAACCATTCACGTCGCCGAATGGCCGCCGGACCGAACCTGGCAGGAGAAACGGCGACCGGGCGAAATCCTCGTCGGTGCGGACATCGACGAGCGCGGGACATTTCGGGGTCCCGATCAGGCGAGCGAGTTTTTCAACGGAAATGCTGTTAATCGATGACATGGCGCGTCCTTGCAGGAATGCGGGACGCGATACTTGGGCATGTCGCCTCGTGGGGAGATCGCTTTGTCCCCATGCCTCTAATATCAAGCCATCGCGATTAACCTGTCAAGGCGCGTGCTGGGCGGTCAAACGCCGTGCAGGAATTCTATGCGTTGCCCGCGCGGCGCATCCACAGCAGAAAGCCCGCGCAGGCGGCGACCGACAACACACACAATGCGAAGCTTGCGAGCAGCGCGATGACTGCCGATGCGGCGGATTGTACCGCGAAATAGACCGCGCCGATCGCAGCAACGCCGGCTGCGTTGGCGATTTGCGTCGTGGTGCCGTACATGCCCGAGCCGGCTCCGGCGCTCGACGTCTGTACGGTCGACAGCACGGCACTGGACAGCGGCGCCATGACCAGACCCTGGCCGTAACCGAATACGGCAAGCGGCACCGCCAGCAGCAATGCAGACGACGTGTTCACGGCCAGCACCGTTGCAGCCAGCGCGGCAAGACCGGTGACCTGCACCACGCCCCCCTCAATCAGCACCAAGCCGCCACGATGGCGCGCCCGCATGCCGCTGTGACGCGACGCGACAACAAAGGCCAGCGCCAGCGGTGCGAAGATGACACCGGCCCGCAGCGGCGGAATATGCAGCGCGTTCTGCATGAACAACGTCATCACCAGATAAAATGACAGATTGGCGAAGAAGAAAAAGAACACCGCGCACAGCCCGCGCATGAACGCAGCATCCGCCAGCAATGCCAGGTCAATCAGCGGCATGCCTCCGTGCAGCGCGACGCGACGCTCCAGCCTGACGAAGCCGGCGATCACTGCCACCCCCACAGCCATCGCCAGCCACACAGACGGCGCCCACTGCAGTTCGTGCCCGAACAGCAGTGGGCCGATCAGACCGAGTAATCCGGCGAACAGCACCAGCGCACCCGGTATATCCAGCCGCGTGCCTGGACGGCGGGGAATGGATGGCATCAGCCGCCACGCGGCCGCGATGATGACAAGCCCCACCGGTACATTGACGAAGAACACCGCACGCCAGCCGAGGCCTGCAAGGTCCATCGTCACCAGCAGGCCACCGAGCAGAAAGCCCGCAGCGCCGGCAAGGCCGAGCACCATGCCATAGACAGCGAAGGCCCGGGCGCGGCTATCTCCATCCACAAACAGCACATGGATGGTGGCCAGCACCTGCGGCACCATCAGCGCCGCAGTGGCGCCCTGTGCCAGCCGGGCCAAAATCAGCTCCGGTCCGGATTGCGCGAGCCCGCACCACAGCGACGTCAGGGTGAAGCCGAGCACGCCGGCGAGAAAGGTGTTCCTGGTGCCATAGATGTCACCGAGCCGGCCGCCAGTGATCACCAGCGTCGCATATCCGATCAGATAGACCGCAATCACGGCCTCAATCTGCGCCGCGCTGGCACGAAGCTCCACGGCGATGGTCGGGATCGCGACATTGACGATGAAGGCATCGACGCCAAACATGAACTGCGCCGCAACGACGATCGACAGCACCCACCAGCGGCGCGCGGAGTCGACAGGATTGGCAATGATCTGGTGCATGGCAACGCCTCGCTCAACGGTTCGGCCTGAAGCGGCCGTCCGCGTTGATCCCAGCTTCCGGTCATCGCGTCGATTACCTCGGAGGTAGCTTTATTCAATTGAGCTCTCCCGTCAGCATTGGTGGCGCGCTGACCGCAGGCTCGGCTTCGCAGGTCGATCTCCCCGTCCAAGTCACACCGAATTTGCATTCCTCGTGCAGGAAGATACCGCCTGTGGCCCGATTGCTGCATGGCGAAGCAATTGCATATGCCGGCCCTTCCGGTTTCGAGGCCTCTTCGATGTATGACTACGACATGATCGTGATCGGCTCCGGCCCCTCTGGCCGGCGCGCAGCCGTCCAGTTCGCCAAGCTAGGTAAATCGGTGCTGGTCGTGGAGAAGGGCCGGCGGGTCGGCGGCGTCTCGGTCCATACCGGCACCATCCCCTCGAAGACCCTGCGCGAGACCGTGCTCAACCTGTCCGGCTGGCGCGAGCGCGGCTTCTACGGCCGCTCCTATCGGGTGAAACAGGATATCGAGGCCCACGACCTGATTGTGCGGCTGCAGAAGACACTCGACCACGAGGTCGAGGTGCTGGAGCATCAGTTCAGCCGCAATGCCGTGAAGACGGCGCTCGGCGAGGCGCGTTTCACCGGACCGCACCAGATCGAGATCGCCAACGAGAAGAACGAGATCAAGAATGTCTCCGCCGGCCATATCCTGATTGCCTGTGGCACGCGGCCATTCCGGCCCGATTACGTGCCGTTCGACAACAAGACCGTGTTCGATAGCGACGAGATCATCGACCTGCCGAAACTGCCGCGCAGCCTCGCGGTGATCGGCGCGGGCGTGATCGGCGTCGAATATGCCACCATCTTCAGCGCGCTCGATGTCGCCGTGACACTGATCGAGCCACGGCCGACCTTTCTCGATTTCATCGACAAGGAACTGATCGACGAATTCATGCATGAGCTGCGCGATCGCAATGTCGCGCTGCGGCTCGGCTCCAAGGTCAATGCGATCGAGCAGGCACCGAGCGGGCACATCGTGACCAAACTCGCAGACGGCCGCAACGTCACCTCGGAAATGCTGCTGTTCGCCGCCGGCCGCGTCGGCGCCACCGACCGGCTCAATCTCGACGCCGCCGGCATCACAGTCGATCACCGCGGCCGTATCAATGTCGATCCCGTCACGCTGCAGACCAGCGTGCCGCATATCTATGCCGCGGGCGATGTCATCGGCTTTCCCTCGCTGGCCTCCACGTCCATGGAGCAGGGCCGCGTTGCTGCCTGCCACGCGCTCGGCATTGATCCGCTGGCACCGCCGGAATTCTTCCCCTACGGCATCTATTCGGTGCCGGAGATTTCCACGACCGGGCTCACCGAAGAGGAAGTCCGCCAGAAGGGCATCCCCTATGAGGTCGGCGTCGCTCGCTTTCGCGAAACCTCGCGCGGCCACATCATGGGCCTGGATAGCGGCATGATGAAGATGATCTTCTCCACCAAGACCCGCCGCCTGCTCGGCGTGCATATCCTTGGCGAAGGCGCGACCGAACTGATCCATATCGGCCAGGCCGTGCTCAATCTCAAAGGCACGATCGACTACTTCATCCAGAACACGTTCAACTATCCGACGCTGGCGGAGGCCTACAAGATCGCGGGGCTGGATGCGTGGAACAGGATGACGGCGCGATAGCGCAGGAGCGCTATGGCCACATGGATTATGGCCACATGGATTCATGGCCTGACGTCACGCGTGGACGCCCAGGTTCTAACTACGCTTGCCGCCGATCGAGATGAAGGCCATGAGACAGGGCTCCGGCAACGGATTGCGCCAGCGATGGCGCGTCCCGTTCTGCACGACGCAATCGCCCTGGCGTAAATGGACTTTCTGTCCATCGTCCAGTTCCAGCGTCATCTCGCCGCGAACCACGACCCCGTAGTCGATGGTATCCGATGTGTGCATGCCCGGCGCATCGCGTTCGAAATGGTCGCCCATGCCAGGGACCTTGTCCGACATCTCTTTCAGCCCGCTCTCGAACGTGACGCCGGACGGCGGCTTCCAGCCTTCGGGCCGTTTGGGCGGATAGGAAATCAGGCGAAACATCGTCCCTCCCGGACCGGGAAAAGCGCGCGTTCCCTTGAGCATCGGGTCGGGCTCCAGGCCGGTGAGGCCGGGCACTCCCTCAGTCATGTAGAGTTCGTAGAAAGTCAGGCCGGGATTGGCATCGATCTCCACGACCTTGGACGTGACATCGAAGGACTTGAACACCGACTTGCCGGCTTCATCGCGGCCGGTAAGTGCCCGTTTGGGAGGTGGCAGGTCTCTGGAATCTTTCGCGTCCGAGCTTTGCGGTATCGCAGCCAAAGCGCCACCGGCGGCGATGGCCGACAACGCGTGGAGCAGCTGACGCCGATCTCCGTCTTCAAATCGTTCACAAGAAAGCGCGCCGGCATCCGGGGATCTGGACTTGCGTCGTGACAACCAGCGCCAAGAGAATTTGCTCATCTGCATTCCCCATTGCGACAGAAGCCTCGTTCTATGGCGAAGCCGATCAGGCTGACATCATGTAGGGCGTGCTCCCCAGCACAACGGCAAGCTGGAGTGCATTCGACAGCATGCCACCCCAATGTATCCGTCGCAGCCGGCGCACCGCATCGGCATCACCGGCATCTCTGGCAATCAGCTGACTATCCATCCGTCGCAAAAACCAGCCACGCGCCCAGACCGCGAAAGCCGTGATCAAGCCAATGCCCATTGTGAAAACCAATCGACCAGCCCAGGCAAAAGCCCCGGTCGCGATGACACCGGCAATGCTCACCATCAGAAAATAGGAACTGAACAGGCCCCGCAGCAGCTGGGTCACTTCCGGAATATCCAGCTTCACCAGCAGAAAGGCCGGCGACGACAGCAGAAAGAAACCCATCGGAAAAAGCAGAATTACCATAGCGGCCAAGGCGACGGCATTAGGCGTCATGCGATTACCCTTCTATCTGTCCGGGCAACAACCTTTCCATCAACTTCCGATAACAGTATCTCCGGCTGCTTCTTCGAGACTATTGGGCTTTGGTAGAACTTGGAGAACGCCAAGCCTTCACGCGACCGTCATTCGGAGCGCGCAAATGCAGGGGCGAGAACTATGTTCAACGTCAGTGTGCCGGTCTCGGCGCCGCGCGGCGACCAATCTCGTCAGGTCGAAAGCTTCCTAGCCCCACGGACCACGGCGCGACTGGCCGCCGTTCCATGGGCCAGTCGGGGGCGGTGCCGGACGCACAGGGGCGTGCGACTGAACACTCATCTGCCCCGCAAGCTGCTGCAGCGCCGCGATTCGATTTTGCGTCGCAGGATGCGTGGTGAACAGATTGTCCATGGCACGACCCGACAGCGGGTTGATGATGAACATATGCGCGGTCGCAGGGGCGCGCTCGGCATCCTCGTTCGGGATCTGATGCGCGGCGTTGTCGATCTTGGCCAGCGCTGAAGCGAGCCACATGGGCTGGCCGCAGATCCGCGCGCCCATTTCGTCGGCAGCATATTCACGCGTGCGGCTGATCGCCATCTGCACCAGCATGGCAGCGAGCGGCGCCAGGATCATCAGCGCGATCTGACCGATGACGCCGGGGCCATTGCTATTGCGGTTGCCGCCGAAGAACATGCCGAACTGGGCGATCATCGAAATCGCACCGGCGATGGTCGCGGTGATGGTCATCAGCAGCGTGTCGTGATGCTTGATATGCGCAAGCTCATGCGCCACCACGCCGGCGAGTTCCTCGCGCGACAGCTGCTGCATCAGGCCGGTGGTCACGGCAACGGCCGCGTTCTCCGGATTACGACCGGTCGCAAAGGCGTTCGGCTGCGGATTGTCCATGATGTAGATCTTGGGCATCGGCAGGCCGGCATTGTTCGCGAGTTCGCCAACCATGCGATACAGGTCCGGCGCGTTACGCGCATCTACCGGCTGCGCGCCGTGCATCGACAGGACCGCGCGGTCCGAATTCCAATAGGCGAACATGTTCATGCCGGCGGCAACCACCAGCGCGATCATCGCACCCGACGCGCCGCCCATGAGATAGCCGACGCCCATGAACAGGGCGGTCATGCCGGCCAGCAGAATCGCGGTCTTGAAGTAGCTCATTGGTCCTCCTGCCCCCGTGCGCCAGCACATGTGCGGGAAACGCTGCGGTGCAGGCATCAAATGGTGATCCGCCCGATCGTTCCGCAAGACGGCGTTGTGCGGCAGCGCGTCGCGGCCATGCAGCGGATTGCATTGAATGCCGCGACATGGGGCCATAGGCTGCGCGCGACGAAAAACATTAAAAAACATTACAAAGAGGAAACACTATGGCTCGCGTAAAGTTCGGCGCCTTTCTCGCACCGCATCATCCGATCGGCGAACATCCGATGCTGCAGTTCCGGCGGGACCTCGATCTCGTCGAACAACTGGATTCACTTGGCTACGATGAATTCTGGTGCGGCGAGCATCATTCGTCGGGCTGGGAGATGATCGCCTCGCCGGAAATGTTCCTCGCCGCGGCCGGCGAGCGCACCAAGCGCATTCGCCTGGGGACCGGCGTGATCTCGCTGCCCTATCACCACCCCTACAATGTCGCCCAGCGCATGGTGCAGCTCGACCATATGACTGGCGGCCGCGCCATCTTCGGCTCCGGGCCGGGCGCGCTCGCTTCCGACGCACATACGCTCGGCATTGATCCAATGACGCAACGCGATCGCCAGGACGAAGCCATTGCCGTCATCCGCCGCCTGTTCAACGGCGAGCGCGTCACCGCCAGAAGCGACTGGTTCACCATGAACGACGCCGCGCTGCAGATCCTGCCCCTGCAGGAGGAGATGCCCTTCGTGGTGGCGTCGCAGATCTCGCCCTCGGGCATGACGCTGGCCGGCAAATACGGCATCGGCATCATCTCGCTGGGCTCGATGTCGACACAGGGCCTGATGGCACTGCCGACGCAATGGGGCTTTGCGGAGGATGCGGCGAAGAAGCATGGCACCACCGTGGACCGCGCCAACTGGCGCGTGCTGCTGTCCTGGCACATCGCCGAGACCCGCGAACAGGCGGCGCGTGAGGCCGGCCCCGGCCTGATGCGCTGGCACAACGAATATAATGTCGGCACGCTGCAACGGCCGGGCCTGCAGCCCTTCACCTCACCGGAAGATGCTGTCGAGAAGACTGCAGGCGGCGAGAGCGCGGCCTCCACCATCGGCACGCCGGATGACCTGATCAAGACCATCAAGAACCTGATGCAGGTCTCAGGCGGTGTCGGCACCATCATCGGCTTCGTGCATGACTGGGCCAATCCGGAGAACACGAGGCGCAGCTGGGACATGGTGGCGCGCTATGTGGTGCCGGAGATCAACGGCTACATCGCATCACTGCGCAAATCGCAGCAATTCGTGATCGAGAACCGCGAGGTGTTCGAGCGCGCGGGTCAGGCCGTGATGGCCAAGATCATGGCCAACGACAAGGCAGCGGCGGCGCTGCCACTGACGGGACCGGGACGCGTGGCGATCCCGCTGGTGAATGCACCGGATCTGCAGAAGAAAGGGTAGCTAGAGTTCCGTCATGCGCGGGCTTGTCCCGCGTATCCACGTCTTAGACCACCAGGCAAAGACGTAGATGGCCGGGACATCCAGCGAAGCCGCGCTTCGCGCTTTGCCCGGCCATGACGGAGAATGTGGCGCTCACTTCCCGTAATAATCCTGCACCGTTTCCCACGCCGCCATCTGCAGCATCTTCGCAGTCGCTTCATCGAGACCCGCGAGATAGGGATTGCCGACCGGTGAGCGCCCGGTCAGCGCGGTGAAGACTACGCAGGACGCAAGGTATGTGCCGGCCATGCTCGGATGGCGCTTGTCGGGCTGGTACAGATTGAGCTCGGGCTGCTTCGCACGCATTCTGGCAAATGCCAGACCTGCCGGAATCACCAAGGCATTGTTGTCGTTGCCGGCAACCGTATAGGCCTCGGCCAGTTGCTGCGTCATCTCCGGCTTGTCTTCATAGGCCCAGGACATGAAGAAGACCGGTTTCGCGCCGTGCGCCCTGACGATGTCGGCATCCTTCTTCGCATATTCAGTAAAGACTGACTTCAGCTTGGGATGGAGCGGGCACTGGCTGCAATCCATCATGATGGCGGCATCGAACAGCCGCTCGCGCTTGTTGAAGATGATGTTGTTATTGTCATCGAAGGAATAGGACGCGATGGCGTTGGGTCGGAAATAGCTCTCGACATCGTGCCATTCGAAGCCGGAACCGCCGATGGTCACCGAGGTCGCCTGATAGCTCGTCCTGTTGGCGGGGTCGGCAGCGCGCACCATCGCCAGCACGTGGCTGTGCATGCTGTTGTTGAAATAGAAGAAGCTGTTGCCGATGAAGATCTCGGTCTTCGGAAAATCGGGCCCCAGCGACGTGACCTTGGGTTTGGTCTGCGCTTGCGCCGCAGCGGGCGCGCTGGCCGTGGCAGCAAGAGTCGCCACAGCGACGAGCATGACTCGCAAAGTTCTGGACATGGAGTGTCTCCCGGTTCTTATTATCTGCGTATATGCGTATCGATAGCATAGAGCTGTGCGGATTGCGCCGGCCTCGATCGCGGGAGGCAGACAGCGCCATGCCCCATGAGTTCTCCTCTCATGACCTCGATCCCCTGATCCTTGATCTCCTGGAGTGGATCGCGCGCGAACCCAGATCCTATGCCGACGTGCTCGATGCATGGCGGACGTCGTGCCCGCGACTGACGGTGTGGGAAGACTGCATCGATCGTGGGTTTGCCACGCGCATGCACGTCGCCGGACATGGCTCCGTCGTTCAGGTGACGGCCGCAGGCTTGTCCTTCCTGCAACGGCATGACCGCGTCATGCCCAAGACGCCAGCCCTGATCACCGCAACTAGTCCAGTGGCATCGTAAGCTGCGCGCCTTCATCGGCCACAAACACCGCGATCAGCTCGGCCGGCTCCGTATTGCTCGCATTGGCCGAGACGAGATGCGTCGAGCCCGGCGGCTCGAAGAATGACTGCCCAACCTTGAAGGTTTCGACCGGTCCACCACCGAGCTGCGAGCGAATCTCACCCTTGGTGATGTAGGCCGTCACCGTGCCGGAATGACGATGCGGCGCGCTGAAGCCGCCAGGTCCATAGGACACGCGCACAATGGTCACGCGCTTGCCTGGCACATTCGGCAGCGCATGCGACGTGATCAGTTCCACCGCATCGCCGGGATTGGCGCTGGAGCCATTATTGACGGCACAGAGCGGCGCAAGAACAGTCGATAAGGCGTCCATCGTCGTCGGAAGTGCCTTGCCAAAGGCAATCGCACACATCAGTCCGGCGGCAACGGCAATAGACACATAGCGGGTTTCAGGCGGCCTCGGTACGATCGCATCGTATGTGATGGACATTCTTCGCTCCCCTGCCCGTCAGCCATTGTCCTGGCCGAACGCCTTGCGCATCACCACATAGCCCGCCTGCTGCTGGCTCCAGTTGCGGCCGCCAATCACACCGCCGTCAATCACAATATCCGTTCCGTTGACGAAGGAGGACTCGTCGCTCGCCAAAAATACGGCGGCATGAGCAATGTCGTCCGGCAGACCAGCGCGCGGAATCGGCTGTGCAGCCTTGAACACCTCACGCATCTGTGCCGGCGTCTGCTCGGCCGCTTCCACCGATAATCCCAGCGCCTTGCCGAAGATTCCGGTCGCGATGGCGCCTGGCGAGATGCTGTTGACGCGCACGCCGCTCTCACCGAGCTCCATCGCCACGCATTTGGTCAAGTGGATGACCGCGGCTTTGGCGGCGCCATAGACCACCGAGGATGAGTAACCGGCGAGATGGCCGGCGATACTGCCATTGTTGATAATGGTGCCCGAGCCCTGCTTCTTCATATGCGGGGCGGCGTGTTTCATGCCGAGCATGACGCTACGCACGAGTGTGGCCATCGCCGCATCGAAACGATCGACGTCGAGACTCTCGATACCGCCGGTTTGCGCCGGACCGCCGGCATTGTTGAACAGACAATCGATGCGGCCGAATTTCTCGACCGCATGACCGATCAGCGCGCTCATCTGCGTTTCATCGGTCACGTCGGTCTGACGGAAACTGCAATTTGCGCCGAGCCTCAAGGCAAGCGCATTGCCTTCCGACGCGCGACGCCCGGCAATCACGACTTTCGCACCCTGTTCGATGAAGATTTCCGCCGTACGGTATCCGATGCCGCTGGTTGCACCGGTGATGACTGCGACCTTGTTGTCGAGACGCCCCATATCGTTTCCCCATTTGTTTTTATGGTCCGTATTTGACGCCTCTGACGCGCAACAACGCAAGGCGTATTTGGAGTCAGTGCGACGCGCAGCTCACTGAATTTGCAGATGAAGCGGCGAACTTTCCAAGTCACAACCGTCGGTGACCTCCGAGAATTACGATTAAGGAAGTTCTAAGACGCATCTGCATATTGTGCAGCATTGTACCGCCATCCAGGCATGGCTCGCGATTGCTGGAGACCTTTTCCGTGAAGCTGCTCAATAACCTGCCGATTTCCGCCAAGCTTGGGCTTCTCGTCACCGTTACTCTGATCGGTCTCTGCCTCGCCGGCGTGCAGGCAACGCGCCTCGTCAGCGCCGAGATGCGCAGCTCCCGCATGGAGCAGGTTCTCGCCATCGTCGAAACGGCGCGCAATCTGGCGCTCGGTCTGCAGAAGCAGGTGACAGCCGGCGAGCTGACGAAGGATGCTGCGATCCAGGAATTCGTCAAGCGCGCCCGCACGATGACCTATGACAAGGGCAACGGCTACGTTTTCTCCTATGACATGAACGGCATCGCGCTGGTGACACCGGATCCGAAACAGTTCGGCACCAACCGGCTGGACGTCCCGACCAACGGCCGTGCGCTGACCCGCGAGTTGCGCGATGGCGTCGCCGCCAAGGGCGATGTCACGCTGTATTACGAATACATGAAGCCGGGTACGACCGAATTGATCCGCAAGTTCTCCTATGCGGTTGCCGTGCCCGACTGGAACCTGTTCGTCGGCACCGGCGCCTATCTCGACGATCTCGATGCGAAGCTGACGCCGATCATCTGGTCGCTGGCGACAGCGATCCTCGGTATCGCTGTCGTTGCCGGCCTGATCGCCTGGTTCATCGCCCGCAGCATCACGAAGCCACTGAGCCAGCTCGGCACCCGCATGCGGGATCTCGCCGATGGCAAGCTGGAAGCCGAGATACCCGGCGCCGACCGTCGCGACGAGATCGGTGCGATGGCCACGACGGTGCAGGTGTTCAAGGACAATGCGATCCGCATGCATGGCCTCGAGCAGGAAGAGGAAGCCGTCCAGCAGCGCGCCGCCGCCGAACGCAAGTCGGCGATGAACAGCCTTGCCGATGGCTTCGAGCAAAGCGTCAACGGCGTCGTCAAATCGGTTGCGACGTCCGCGGCCGGAATGCAGGCCACCGCATCGTCCATGACCAACACCGCAAGCGAAACCACCGATCGCGTCGCCAGCGTCAGCATGGCGTCCGAGAAGGCGCTAAACAATGTCCAGACCGTTGCCGCCGCAGCGGAAGAACTGACCGCCTCCGTCGAGGAAATCTCGCGGCAGGTTGCGCAATCGACCGAGATCGCACGGCAGGCCGTCGGCGAAGCAGACCGAACCAACGCAACGGTTCAGCTCCTGTCCGGCGCAGCTGAGAAGATCGGCGTTGTGGTGCAGTTGATCGACACGATTGCAGCACAGACCAACCTCCTGGCGCTCAATGCCACCATCGAGGCCGCCCGCGCAGGCGAAGCGGGGCGCGGTTTCGCGGTTGTCGCCTCGGAGGTGAAGGCCCTGGCAACCCAGACAGCCAAGGCGACGGAGGAAATCTCGGCGCAGGTCGCCAGTATGCAGTCGACAACCGGCGATGCCGTCTCGGCGATCGGCAATATCAGCGCGACCATCGAAAAGATGAGCGAGATTTCGATGGCGATCTCATCGGCCGTCGAGGAGCAAGGCGCCGCGACCCGCGAAATCGCCCGCAACATTCAGGCTGCGGCCACGGGCTCCAGCGAAATCGCCACCAATATCGGCAGCGTCAATGCGGCGGCCTCCGCCACCGGACAAGCGGCCGGCCAGGTTCTCAATGGTGCGCGTGAGCTCGACGGGCAGGCAAGCATGCTGCAATCGGCGGTGACGGACTTCCTGACCAAGGTGCGCGCGGCCTAAATCAGGCGGCCGACTGACGCTTCGATCGGATACGGGCCGTTCCGCTTACAGCGCGGGGCGGCCCGATGTCCTTTTGGCACTGTACGCCAGCGTGGTCAGAGCTGCTTCATCCGCAACGGGATGCTGCGTAGCTGCCAGCAGCGGCGCATCGACATATTGCCGGATGCCGTTGTGGTCCATCACGAAGAGCGGCTTCGTGTTCTTCATGTTGATGTCCTCGACCATCGCCATGCGGCGGTTGTCGAGCATGAACCAGCGGCCATCGAGACGGGCGGCCGCAACGGCGTGGTCTTCCTGGCGCAACGTGTCGCGCAGGATCACGACCCGCAGATCCTCCGCAGCGACGCCTGCAGCGCGCAGCGCGCTGAACTTGGCGATGGCATAGTCCTCGCAATCGCCAGCGCCGGTGGCGAGCAGTGCCAGCGGCGAACGCCAGACATCCGTTGCGCCATAGAGCACAAGATCGTCACCGGGCCGAACCGCCAGATTGATCGCGCGATTGACCTCACCCATGCGGGCGCGACCGTCGCGGGCACTGGCATCGCCGACGATATCCAGAAACTTCGCCGCCTCTGGCGAGCAGCGGACGGGCGTTTCGGCACAAAGCTCAAGGGCAAGCTGCTCGTCGTCCTGCTCGCGTTCCACCCCGCGCCACTTGGCTTTGAGCTCGCCTTCCGGCAGCGCCGATGTGGCGAGGCCAAACGGCTCCGCAGGCCGGTCGACAGCGTCGATCGCCTGATCAGGAAAGGCCGTTCCGGCCAGGAGATCAGCGGGTGCCGCGAAAATCGCCAGCCCCAAGACCAGCACAGACGCGCAGCGCACCCGCGCAAAAGCAGAAGTCCACATCATAGACGCCCCGTCTGTCCGGGCATCGGCAAGCAGGGCTGCTCGCACGTGACCGGATCATTTGTGGGGCCATCTTGAGGCGGCTGATTTTCGACGGGATTAAAAGGGGTTAGCCGGGTCGACGAAGTTCGCAGACAGGCTGAAAGGGGCCTGACCGGCTTTGCGACAATTTTATCGAAATGGCCGGAAACCCCAGATTAGAGGATTATATTACCCCGGCTCTTTGTTCCCCGAGGCGTCGAGTTCCGTAATCGGAACACAAACTGAAATCGGAACATCGTTAATGAAAATTTACTATATGGATCAGTGGCATCGAGACGATTTCACAAAGCGGCCCATAGCCTGAAAAAGTGATGCGCAGACGTCCACTATCGCATTGCACCCCGCGGTGGTATGCATGCCTCGAAAATTAGCCAATTAATAACCATAATCATGCGCGGCAGACATTGAACTACGCGGGTCCATTTGAATTTTCGCAATTTGGCGATGCGCCGGCCGAACCGGCGGCTGGCGCCGATACTATTGGCCATACGTTTTCCGCTCATACAGCCGGTTCCACGATTGTCGTGCAGGATGCCAACCTGCTGTTCTCCGGCGACTACAAGCGCTCCGGCGTCGATCTTGTGCTGTCCAAGGACGGGCACGAACACGTCGTCTCCGACTACTTCAAGGGTTCGCTGCGCGCGGCTCTGTCGTCGCCCGATGGCGCGCAGCTGTCCGGCGATCTCGTCACTGCCCTCGTTGGCGAAGTGCAGGTGGCGCAGCTCGGCGGCGGCGCCAATGCCGCCGCGCAAGTCATTGGTACTGTTAGCAAGCTAGCCGGCAGCGCGACTGCGATCCGCAATGGCGTCTCCGTGATGCTCAATGTCGGCGACCAGGTTCAGAAAGGCGACGTGGTCCAGGCCGGCGCAGACTCGTCGCTGACCATGACTTTCGTCGATGGCACCGTGTTTGGCCTCTCGGCCAATGCACGCATGGTGCTGAACGAGATGATCTACGATCCCAACGGATCGTCGAACTCATCCCTGCTCAGCCTCGTGCAGGGTACGATCACCTTCGTTGCCGGCGAGACGGCCAAGCATGGCAATATGCGCGTCGACACGCCGGTTGCCACCATGGGCATCCGCGGCACCGCCGTGCTGGTCGAAATCGGCTTCGAAGTGCCCGGTCAAGGCAGTGCCCCACCGGTGAAATTCCAGGTGCTCGTCGAGCCGGGCGGGCGCGTCGGCTCTTATGTGCTGTATAGCAAGACGAGCGGCCAGATCATCGGCACCGTGAATGCAGCCGGTCAGGTGACCAGCGTGCTCGGCAATGGCGATACGGCCACAGGCATCGCCGATCCGCTGACGCCGATCGCACGGGCGATCATTGAGCAGACGCTGCAGACCTACTTCCCGAACTATGTGCCGAACGCCAATCCACGCAGCAACGGATCCGGCGGTGGATCGTCGCCTGCAGATCCCAATTCGGGCACTAGTCCGGACCCGCTGAAATTCTTTCAGCTGCCAGATGTGTTGCCGGGCCAGCACTTCCAGGTCCCGATCAACCTGCCGGGCGACACCCCGATTACGCCGCCGATCGAGGTCACGATTACGCGCTTCAACACGGCGCCGACCATCACCGTTGCGCCGGTTGTCGTGATGCTACCGGTCGACAAGGCGAGCTTCGAGATCAAGGATCAGGTGCATATCACCGATCCGGATAGCGGCGACGTTGCGACACCCTATGTGCCAGGCACGGCGCATATCATTTCGGCAAGCGGCCCGAGCGGCACACCTACGTCGCTTGACCTCAAGTCGCTGATCACCGTCGATCCGCAAACCGGCCATGTCAGTTACAATCCGGCAGCGTTCAAGTTCCTCGCCGCAGGACAACAGGCCGTCTACACCATCGGCTTCGACAGCCAGTCCGGGCCGGACACGACCCATGAGACCCTGACCTTCACGGTCGACGGCTCCAATGATGCGCCGGTCGTTGCATCCGCGCTGACGGCTGCCGCGAACCAGAATGACAGCGCACAGAGTTTCAATCTGCTTGCCGGCGCATCGGACGCCGATCTTGGCGAAACAGCAACGCTGACCGTGGGTAACGTCAAGTTCGCGCTGAACGGCGGCACCGCGCAGCCTGCTGCGCCGACTGGCGTGACGCTGAACGGCACGACCCTCCATGTCGATCCAAGCGCATTTGCCTATCTCGGCGAAGGCCAGACGGCGACCCTCAAGGTCACCTATAATATCATCGATGCCCACGGCGCGAGCGTGGCGCAGACCGAGACGATTACGATCACGGGCGTCAACGACGCGCCGGTGATCACCGGCACGTCGATCGAAGTCGTCCTCGGCGGCGTGACGGTGCTGAGCGGCACAAGCTTCACGGTCAACGATCCCGACGGAACGACCGACTTCACTTTCACGGTGAGCAACGTCACTGGCGGCACGTTTGAAATATGGGACGGCACCGAATGGGTGCCGGCCACGCCGTCGGTCTTCCGGCTCATGAGCGAGACGAGCGAGTCGGAGACCACCTACACATTCACGAGCGAGCAGCTCGCCCAGCATCACGTGCGCTTCGTCAGTGACGGCAGCACCAGCGAGCCCACCTTCACGGTGCAGGTCGACGATGGGGGCAGCCACAACAATCTCAGCGCCCCCTTTGAGGGCACTGTCGCGCCCGGTCAAAATCACGCACCCGTTGCCGGGAGCGATGTGACACTCGCGGCTATCGACGAAGACGGCAGCCTGACCATCACAGAGGCCCAACTGCTGGCAAACGCCACGGATGCCGACGGCCAGACGCTGCACGTGACCTGTCTTGAAGTCGCGAACGGCTGCGGCACGCTGACATATAACGGGGCGGGCACCTGGACCTTCACGCCCGCGGCCAATTTCAATGGCCCTGTGGAGTTCACCTACAAGATCTCCGACGGCGTAACGTCCGTTTCCGGCGGTGCAACGCTTGATGTCACGCCAGTGAATGACCTGCCCAGCGGCAAGGTCACGCTCTCCGGAACGTTCCAGGAAGGCGCGACGATCACCGCCCTGACCGGCAGCGTGGCCGATGTCGATGGACTGGGGACGTTTCACTATCAATGGTACCGATCGAGCCCCGGCTCCAATGCACCTGTCGCGATTTCGCAGGCCACAGGTAGCAGCTACGTCCTCACTGCCGCAGATGTCGGCCTGACCGTCTATGTCGTCGCCAGCTATACCGACGGCGACGGGACGAACGAAGCGGTCATCAGCTCTGCAACCGGCGCAATTATCGGCCTCGGCGCTTCCAACGTCTGGACCGGTGCTGCCGGTGACAACAACTGGACCACGCCGGGCAACTGGTCGCTCGGCATCGTCCCGACGGCAGACGAGATCGTTTATATCAATACAGTTGCTCCGCCGGCGGTCACTTTCAATCTCAACGGCCTGCTGGAAATTGCGGGGCTTCACATCGGAGATGGCGCCGAGCTCGATTTGACCGGCACTGGAACGCTGAATGTCACCGGCACGCTGGTGAACGACGGCGATATCCAGCTCGCACCGGGCACGACGCTCGAAGTCAACGGTGTTGTGCAAAACACCGGCACGCTGCTGGTCGATGACCACACGGCCGGCGCGACCCTGCTGATCCACGGCACGGTCACGCTCGATGGCGAAGGCACCGTGACGCTCGACGGAAGCGCCGACCGGATCACCGGCGACTCGCTCAGCTCGAAACTCATCAATGCCGACAATACGATCAATGGTTATGGCAAGCTCGGCGACGGCAAGCTCAGCATCGTCAATGAATGCGACGGCAAGATCATCGCATCCAACTACTCGCATGCACTGATCATCGACACCGGCAAGGGCAGCCTGATCAATTTCGGTGTCATCGCGTCGATGGCCACCGGCGGTCTCGAGATCAAAGGCGATCTGGTCAATTACGGGACCATCGGAGCCTATGCCGGCCTGTTCGAGATCGGCGGCGATGTCACCGGACACGGTACCGCCAGGATCAGCGGCGGCAATCTCGAATTCGGCGGCTGGTCGAACGCCAATGTCATCTTCTCCGGCGCCAGCAGCGACGAATTGATCCTCGATCGCGGCTCGCACTTTGTCGGCACGATATCCGGTCTGTCCTATGGCGACACGATCGACCTGAAGGGCATCTCGCCCTGGCAGCTCTGGTTCGACCAGCACGACGGTGTCGTCGATGTGCATTACGGCTGGGGCAAGAACGACTATTTCACGCTGACAGATCCGGGTGTGCTGAAACATCTCGACATCGACTCGGACCATCGCGGTGGCACCGAGATGACCTGGAAGAACGATGCGCCGGAATTCGACACGTCATCAGCTGAACTTTCCAAGCGCGGCGACGGATCTTTCAAGATTTCCGACATCTCCGTGTGGGACAGGGATTCGTCCGGCAGCGAGAACTATCAGCTGGACATCAATGGGCATGTCGTCAAGTCAGGATCACTCGCCTCTATAGACCACTACCTCGAGGACGGTTTCACCTTTAAGCCTTCCAGTTCCGACGCGCCTCAGGCCACTGTCGCTGTCACCATCACCGACGGGTTCGGCGCTAGCGAGCATGTCAACTTCATCTTCAATACAGCGCCTCTCCAGTCCAATACGCAGGTGTCGCTGAACGGCACGGCCGGAAATGACGTCATCTTCGCAACGGTCAATAAAGACACGCTGACGGGTGGCCACGGTTCGGATCAATTCGTCTTCGGGTCGCATAGCGGATCGATCGACAAGGATATCGTCACGGACTTCGAAGTCGGCATCGACAAGATCGTGCTCGATCACATTCGTGGCGTGCCCAATCTTTCAGGCCCGCTGGGCGATTTGAAGCTGGCCCTTTGGGAATTGTCGGGCGGAATCGAGCAAAAGGGAAACAATACCCTGATCCACCTCGATGGCGGTGACACGCTGCAACTCAATAACGTGCATATGTCCCAACTGCACGCCAGCGACTTCATCGTGCACCCCTATTCCAACGTGGCGTAACGCGGCACCGTTAACCGTCCCGTGGACAGCATCTGCACAAGTCGCCTGACTGATGGCATAATGGCCATCTGATCGGGGCTTGGGGGGCGCTTGATGCCTGACGAGCGACCGTCCGCATGATCCGCAAAGGTTTGACGATGCAGCGTGGCCTGTCACGAACCTCCAGTCTACCGGCGCGGACCGAGCTCGGCGATGCCTTGCGGGCCTGCCGCGGCGCCTTTCTGGGCGTCGGGCTGATGAGCTGCATGATCAATATCCTGTATCTGACCGGCTCGTTCTTCATGCTCGAGGTCTATGACCGCGTGCTGCCGAGCCGCAGCGTGCCGACCCTCGTCGGTCTCATCATCCTGGCCGGCGGCCTCTATGTCGCCCAAGGCGTGCTCGACCTGCTGCGCGGGCGCATCCTGGTGCGGATCGGCAGTTCGCTCGACGAGGCGCTGAGCCCACGCGTCTTCCAGACCGTGGTGCGACTGCCGCTGCTCGCCGGTGGACGCAACGAAGGCCTGCAGCCGCTGCGCGATCTCGATAACGTCCGCTCCTTCCTGTCCGGCATGGGGCCAAGCGCACTGTTCGACCTGCCCTGGCTGCCGCTCTATCTGGCGATCTGCTTTGCCTTCCATCCGATGATCGGCGTCACCGCGCTGGTCGGTGCAGTTCTGCTGGTGGGCCTGACGATCCTCACGGAAATCATGACCCGCGAACCTGCGCGCGAGGCCAACGATCTTGCGGCACGTCGCAGCGGGATTGCCTCGGCCAGCCGGCGCAATGCCGAAGTCGTCGTCGCGATGGGCATGGCCGGGCGCCTGACGCAGCGCTGGCGCGAGGCCAACGAGACCTATCTGGCCGGCAACCAGCGCACCAGCGATGTGGCCGGCGGTCTCGGCGCCATCGCCAAGGTGATGCGCATGGTGCTGCAATCCGCGGTGCTCGGCGTCGGCGCCTATCTCGTAATCAATCAGGAAGCCACCGCCGGCATTATCATCGCCGGCTCGATCCTCAGCGCACGTGCGCTGGCGCCGGTCGATCTGGCGATTGCGCACTGGAAGGGTTTTGTCACCGCGCGGCAGAGCTGGCGGCGCCTCAACGGGCTGCTGCATGCCTTGCCGGAGCAAGCGGCGCTGACCCAGCTTCAGAGCCCGTCGCAGAAGCTGAGCATCGAGGGCGTCAGTATCGCGCCGCCTGGCGAGCAGAAAGTCACCGTCAGCGACATTAATTTTGCGCTGGAAGCCGGTCATGGCCTCGGCATCATCGGACCGTCGGGCTCCGGCAAGTCATCGCTGCTGCGCGCGCTGGTTGGCGTATGGAAGCCGGTGCGCGGGCATGTCCGGCTTGATGCCGCGGCCCTGGAGCAATGGGCGCCTGACGATCTCGGCCGCCATATCGGCTACCTGCCGCAGGATGTCGAACTGTTTGCGGGCTCCATTGCCGACAATATCTGCCGCTTCGATCCCGATGCGAAGGATGACGACATCATCGCCGCGGCAAGGCAGGCCGGCGTACATGACCTCATCGTCGGCATGCGCGAGGGCTACGACACGCAGGTCGGCGATCACGGCAGCGTTCTGTCGGCCGGCCAGGCGCAGCGCATCGCGCTGGCGCGGGCGCTTTACGGCGATCCGTTCCTGATCGTTCTGGACGAACCCAATTCCAATCTCGATACCGAAGGCGACGAAGCGCTGACCAAGGCCGTCCGCGCGGCCCGTACGCGCGGCGCCATCGTCATTGTAGTTGCACATCGGCCGATCGGCATCGAAGGCGTCGACATGCTGCTGGTGCTGAAGGACGGACGCATGCAGGCCTTCGGGCCGAAGGAGACCGTGCTCGGCCAGGTGTTGCAGCGCCCGGCGTCGCAGCCGATCAAGATCGTCGCCGATGGCGGAGTTGCCAAGCCATGAGTGCACCGCTCACAGGTTCGCGCCGTTCCATTCGCGTCCATCTGATGATCGGCGTTGCGGTCGTGCTCGTGCTGGCTGGAGGTTTGGGCGGCTGGGCATCGACGGCGCAGATTTCCGGCGCCCTGATTGCGCCGGGCTCGGTGGTCGTCGACTCCAACGTCAAGAAAGTCCAGCACCCGACCGGCGGCGTCGTCGGCGAATTGCGTGCGCGCGATGGCGACGTGGTGAAGGGCGGCGATGTCGTGGTGCGCCTCGACGACACCGTGACCAAGGCCGGCCTTGCGATCGTTACCAAGAACCTCAACGGATTGTGGGCACGCGCGGCACGGCTGGAAGCGGAACAGCGCGGCGCTGAATACATTACCTTTCCGACACTGCTGCTCGAGCAGATCGCCGATGACGACGTGAAGAATGTCATCGCCAGCGAGACCAAGCTGTTCAACGTCCGCTCCGCAGGACGCGTCGGGCAGAAGTCGCAGCTGCGCGAGCGCATCGCCCAGCTCAACGAGGAAATCGCGGGTCTCACCGCGCAGGAGTCCGCCAAAACGCGCGAGATCGCACTGGTCGAGAAGGAACTGGTCGGCGTCCGCGGCCTGTTCGACCAGCAACTGGTGCAGATCTCTCGCCTGACCGTGCTGGAGCGCGATGCCGCCCGCCTCGCCGGCGAACGCGCCCAGTTCGTCGCCGCCCGCGCCCAGGCCAAGGGCAAGATCACCGAGATCGAACTGCAGATTTTCCAGATCGACAAGGATCTGGTCAGCGAAGTCTCCAAGGATCTGCGCGAGACCAATGACAAGATCGGCGAGTTCGTCGAACGCAAGGTCACTGCCGAAGACCAGCTGCGCCGCATCGACATCCGCGCACCGCAGGACGGCATGGTGCTGCAATCCACCGTGCATACGATCGGCGGCGTCATCACTGCCGGCGACGCCATCATGCTGATCGTGCCGCAGACCGACAATCTGTCGGTGGAAGCCCGGGTCAATCCGCAGGACATCGACAAGCTGCAGATCGGCCAGAAGACGCTACTGCGACTCTCCGCCTTCAACCAGCGCACCACGCCCGAGCTCAACGGCGCCGTCAGCCGCGTCTCGCCGGATACGACGACGGATCAGCGCACCGGACAGAGCTATTACACGATCCGGATTTCAATGCCGGCATCGGAAGTCGCCAAGCTCGGCGATGTGCGCCTGATCCCCGGCATGCCCGTCGAAGCCTTCGTGCAGACCGGCGACCGCACCATGCTGTCCTATCTCGCCAAGCCGCTAAGCGATCAATTGATGCGCGCCTTCCGCGAGAAATGACCAGACAACCATGAAGCGCATGCGGCGAGTAAGACGGCTGGCGCAGAAGTTTGGGCGGGCACGGGCGTTCTGCGTGCTCCTGCTGCTCGGGCTCGCAGCGCTGCGCATTGCAGATCCTTCGGCCGTCGAGGAATTACGCATGCGGACTTTCGACACCTATCAGGTGATCGAACCACGCGTGAAGACGGTCAGACCCGTCGTGATCGTCGACATCGATGAAAAGAGTCTTGCAAAAGACGGTCAATGGCCGTGGCCTCGCACCCGCGTTGCCGAACTCGTCACCAAGCTGACACGCGCCGGCGCAGTGGTGATCGCTTTCGACATCGTGTTTCCCGAGCCGGACCGAATGACGCCCGCCATCGCAGCAGACTTCTTTCAGGGGCTCGATGATGAGACCCGTGCCAAACTCCGCGCGCTTCCGAGCAATGATGCGATACTCGCACAGGCGATAAAGCAGTCGCGCGTGGTATTGGGTGAATCAGGCTTGCCCAACCCGGTCAGGACGTTGGACAATTCGCTGCCGTTGACGGGGCTCGCCATGCTGGGCGGCGATCCTGGCCCGTTCATGATCAATTTTCCGGGGCTGCTCCGCAACGTATCGACGCTGGAATCCGCCGCTGCCGGTCGCGGTCTGCTGACCATTCGTACCGAGCGCGACGCGATCGTACGGCGCGTGCCTATGCTGATGCAGGCCCAGGGCATGACGCTGCCTTCTCTGAGTTTCGAAATGCTGCGCGTCGCCACCGGTACGGATACCATTCTAACCAGATCGGACGAGGCGGGTATTCGCAGTATCGCGGTCAAGGGCCTGCAGATCCCGACCGATCGCAACGGACAATTCTGGGTGCATTTCGCAAAGCACGATCCGACGATATATATCCCGGCGTCGGATATACTCGACGGCAGCTTCCCGCCCGGTGCCATTGCAGGCAAGCTGGTGTTGATCGGGACATCGTCGGTGGGATTGCTCGACGTCAAGACAACACCGATCGATCCGGTGCTGCCGGGCGTCGAAGTGCACGCGCAGGTCTTGGAAAGTGCGTTGACACGGCAGGTACTGTCGCAGCCGAACTATGCGATCGTCGTCGAGCTCTGCGTCGCGTTACTGCTTGGTGTTGTGGTGATCTCGCTGGCACCGATGTTCGGTCCCGTGACGCTGGTCATCATGGGTGCTGTGTTCGCAGCGCTGCTGGCCGGCACATCCTGGTACTTCTACACGCAGCATCGCCTGCTGATCGACTTCACATACCCCCTGCTCTCGACCACGCTGATCTATCTCACACTGATCTTCAGCAATTTCGTGCGCGAACAGGCACAGCGCCGTCGCATCCGTTCGGCCTTCAGCCAGTATCTGTCGCCGGCGCTGGTGGCACAGCTCGCGCAGTCGCCAGAGAAACTGGTGCTGGGCGGCGAGGAGCGCGAGATGACCATCATGTTCTCGGACGTGCGCGGCTTCACCACGATCTCGGAATCCTACAAGCACGATCCGCACGGCCTGACCACGCTGATGAACCGTTTTCTCACGCCGCTCACCAATGCCATCCTCGATCGCAAGGGCACCATCGACAAATATATGGGTGACGCCATCATGGCGTTCTGGAACGCGCCGCTCGACGACGACCGGCACCAGATCAATGCATGTGACGCGGCGCTCGACATGCTGGATCGCATCGACGCGCTGAACAGGCTGCGCCAGACCGAGGCCGAGAATGGCGGCCACGTCTATATCCCCATCAATGTCGGTATCGGGCTTAATACCGGCATTTGCGTCGTCGGCAATATGGGATCGGACCTGCGCTTCGACTATTCGGTGCTCGGCGACAGCGTCAATCTGGCCTCGCGCCTCGAAGGCCAGTCAAAGGAATACGGCTTTCCGATCATCGTCGGCTCGAAGACCGCACTCGCCGCCAAGGACAAGTTCGCCATTCTCGAGCTCGACTTCATCATGGTGAAGGGCAAGAAAGAACCGGAAGTGATCTACGCCATCGCCGGACGTGAGGACGTGACGCATTCGGAACGCTTCCAGATGCTGCGCAACCTGACCATCGAGATGCTGGCTTGCTATCGCAATCGCGATTGGAGCGAAGCCTTGTTTGCGATCGAGCGTGGCCGCAATTCCGATGTCGCGAATGCACTGGAGAAGCTCTACGAGCTCTATGAGAAGCGTATTCGTGCCTATCAGGAGAACCCGCCGCCTGAGGATTGGAACGGCGCGTTTGCATTGCTGACGAAGTGAGCTGTCATTTCGAGGCGCGACCGCTGACTCGGCGATCGTTTGAACTTCAAACAGCCACTGCTTCAGACATGCGTCATCGCCCCTGTTGTTTGCGGCGCGGGGGCGCCGTCGTCTCTTGCATTCCCACCCTCCTGAAAGAGGGCGTGCGGAACGCCAGGTGCCCGTTGCACCCTTGGGCCTGATGCGAATGCGGTCTTCCGCAAGTGAGTGTGCATCAGGACTTTCGGAAGCGTCAGGCAAGTGCCCGGCGTTCCGCCTGCGGTGTTTTTTTTCGACTTGCTTGCACTTTGCCTCAGCGAACGATCCGATCACCGAATTAAAGTCCCAAGGCGATGGGAAGGGAGCCTCAAGCACTTGGGCCGGACGCATTTCGATTTGGTCGTCCGTCACACTGTCCAGGGGTCTTTCCATCTCAAGGTTGGCCGTGTCCTTGCCAGTGGCAGTGCTGGCGCAGATCCGTCCTGCCCGAAGACAGACGTCCCCCATGAACCGCGTAACGCCGCATCTCCGGCGTCCACCGCACCCTGCCCCGCGAACGTGACGATCGCGATCGCCCCTCTCGGTGGGGCAGGACGGAGGAGAATATAATCTATGCAGGGATATTGTCAATCGCAAATAGGAAAAAATCTTTAACCAGAACCTCTCCGCTGTCGTCCCCGCGCAGGCGGGGACCCATACACGCTGGAGAACTGGTGAGAGCGTTGTCGTTGTGGCTCTGCCGCTTCAATCACGCTCACCGTGGTTATGGGTCCCCGCCTGCGCGGGGACGACGCGGAGAGGGCAGCGCGGTCGTACATTGTCATTCCCCGGCAAACCAATTGGTTTGCCTGAGGGCGCGGGCGCGTCTTCGCGCAGACGCGCCTCAGATCTCCCTGAGCGCCCGCATGCTGGGCACGCTGACTTCGGCGAGCTTCAGATTATCCTCGTTCTGATCGATCGCCACATATTGCCCGTCCCAATAGGTCAGCGCGGTATGCGGAACGGAGGTGATGACATCACGGACGCGGCCGATGACGATGGCGTGGGAGTGGCGCTCGATGACTTCCTCGACGTCGCAATCGATCGCCGCAAGGCTGCCCGCCAGCAGCGGCACGCCGGTTGCCCGGGTCACCCACTGCGCTCCGGCGAAACGTTCTGCGCCCTTCAATCCACCCTTGCCAGAAAACCGCTCGGCCACGTCGAGCTGATCAGCCGACAAAATGTTGACACCGAAAGCACCGTAGCGCTGCAGCAGCGGCCAGGACGACGACTCCCTGTTGACGCTGACAATCAGCGTCGGTGGATCGACCGACAGGGACGAAACCGAAGTCACCGTCATGCCGGTGATGTCCTTGCCGCGCCCGACCGTGATGACGCTGACGCCACCCGCCAGCACCCGCATGGCGCCACGGAATTCCTGCGAAGAAACCTCGCGATCAACAGTGATGTTACGAACGATGGAATTCATGGCAGCCTCGCAGGTCACAATAGTCTCACAAGCCAGTGGCGTCGGCTCCCGGGCCGAGCAGATTGCGCAGGATCGAACCTTCCAGCGCCGCAAGATCGGCCGAGCCACGCTGGCGCGGCCGGGCGATGTCAACATTGATATCGTGGGCGATACGGCCGTCTTCAATCACCAGCACACGATCGGCCAATGCCACGGCCTCGGACACATCATGCGTCACCAGAATCGAGGTGAAGGTCTGGTCGTGCCACACACGACCGAGCAGCTGCTGCATCGAAATACGTGTCAGCGCATCCAGCGCGCCGAGCGGCTCGTCCAGCGCCAGCACGCGCGGATGGCTGACCAGAGCGCGGGCCAGCGCGACACGCTGCTTCTGGCCACCTGACAGCACGGACGGCCATTGATCGCGCTTCTCGGCGAGGCCGACTTCCGTCAATGCGCTTTCAGCGCGCGCCCTGGCATCGGCCGATGTCCGGTCGGTACCGAGGCCCACTTCAACATTCGAGAGCACACTGGCCCATGGCAACAGGCGCGGTTCCTGGAACATCACGCGGATGTCCTCCGCGCGGGTTTCCTCGCCAAAGCTGATCGTGCCGGCGGTCGGCTTGTCGAGGCCAGCGATCAGGCGCAGCAGCGTGCTCTTGCCGCAGCCGCTCTGGCCGACAATGGCAACGAACTGGCCGGCAGGAATATGCAGATCGACGCCGCGCAGCACCTCATTGCTGCCGAAGGATTTGCGGAGACCGCGGATGGTCAGCGACAGACCACGGGACTTCTGCTCGGACGGACGCCGCGCCTGCGTGGCGAGGGCCTGTTCGAAATCAACGGGCGCATCGATGACCTGAGCATCGGCATGGCTGAGGCGAAGAGACTGTTGCACGGTCATTTCAAATTCTCGCTTTCAACTTCGCTCAGTGTTTCTGAAAGGCCGGATGCCAGGACAATGTCAGCCGTTCCAGCGCGCGCGAGGCGCTGTCGGCGACCTTACCCAGCAGGGCATAGATCAGGATGCTCAGCACCACGACGTCGATCTGCATGAATTCACGCGCCTGCATCGCCATGTAGCCAAGGCCAGATGATGCCGCGATGGTTTCTGCAACGATCAGTGTCAGCCACATGATGCCAAGCGCGAAGCGGACGCCGACGAAGATCGACGGCAGCGCCCCCGGGAAGATCACGCGGCGGAACAGTTCGCTGTTGCTCATGCCATAGATGCGGCCCATCTCGATCAATTGCGGATCGACGGTGCGAATGCCGTGCAGCGTGTTGAGATAGATCGGGAAGAAGACGCCAAGCGCGACCAGGAACAGCTTGGCTGACTCATCGATGCCGAACCACAGGATGACCAGCGGGATCAGCGCCAGATGCGGCACGTTGCGCACCATCTGCAACGTCGTATCGGTGAGCTTGCTGCTGAGCTGAGACAGACCATTCGCAAGGCCGAAGGCAAAGCCGATGCTGCCGCCGATCAGGAAGCCGACGGAGGCACGCCAGAACGACACCCAGATATTCTGGGCGAGTTCTCCCGAGACCAGCAGCTTCCACCCGGCCAGGGCCACATCGGTCGGCGCCGGCATCACCCGCGCCGGCACGTAACCGGTCACGCAAGCCGCCTGCCAGACGAGCAGGATCACCAGCGGCACGATCCACTGGGTAAGACCATCGATGCGCGGCAAGCGAAAGCTGCGAACGCGGGGAAGGATTTCAACAATGCTCATGATGGGTGCCTGTCGGAACTACGAGGCGCTCTGCGCGCGATGCTCATTGGCGACGATTTCGCCAACGGGGCCGTTACGCGTACGCAGCGACGTGACGTTGTCATGCTGCTGCAGCGACAACAGCGGGAAGACGAGCTCGGCGAAGCGATAGGCTTCCTCGAGATGCGGATAGCCGGACATGATGAATGTATCGACGCCGACGTCCTGATATTCCTTGATGCGCGCCGCCACGGTCTGCGCATCGCCGACCAGCGCGGTGCCGGCGCCGCCGCGCACGAGGCCGACGCCGGCCCAGAGATTCGGGCTGATCTCGAGCTTGTCGCGACGCCCGCCATGCAGCTGCATCATGCGCTGCTGGCCGACCGAGTCCTGCCGGGCCAATGTCTTCTGCGCATTCGCGATGACGTCGTCGGTGACATATTGAATGAGTTCGTCGGCGGCCTTCCACGCCGCCTCATTGGTCTCGCGCACGACCACATGAAGACGGATGCCAAACGACAGCTTGCGGCCGCGCTTCTCGGCAGCAGCCTTGACGCGCGCGACCTTCTCGGCGACCAGCGCCGGCGGTTCGCCCCAGGTGAGATACTTGTCGACGGTGTCCACCGCGACGTCGATGCCGGCATCCGACGAACCACCGAAATAGAGCGGTGGGCGCGGCGACTGCACCGGCGGGAAGATCAGACGACCATCCTCGATCTGGATATGCTTGCCCTGGACATTGACGGTCTTGCCGGCCAGCAGGTCGTTATAGACGTTGAGGAATTCGCGGGTGACGGCATAGCGCTCGTCATGCGGCAGAAAGATGCCGTCGCCCTTGTTCTCGACCGGATCGCCGCCGGTCACGACATTGATCAGGAGACGACCGTTGGTAACGCGGTCCAGCGTTGCCGTCATGCGCGCCGCGACACTCGGCGATTGCAGGCCCGGTCGCACGGCAACGAGATAGCGAAGCTGTTCGGTCCACGGGGCCACAGCGGAAGCAACCACCCACGAGTCCTCGCAGCTGCGCCCCGTAGGCAGCAGCACGCCGAAATAGCCCAGCTGATCGGCAGCCTGCGCGATCTGGCGGAGATATTTGAAGTCGATGTCGCGCGCACCCTGGGTCGAGGCGAGATAGCGTCCATCGCCGTGGGTCGGCAGGAACCAGAGAATATTGGCTTTGGATGGATTGCTCATCGGCGACGTCTCTCTCGCATCGGGCCACCATTGCGGCATCGCGAGAGGATGGTGTCATGACATAAGTCTGTCGAGTGGCCCGGGAAAATAGCGATGCACGCACTGTGGCTTACGCCGATGACGAGGCGTTCCTTTCAAACTTCCGGGCATATGCAGCGCATTTTTCTCTACGGATCTTGCAGCTTACGGCGATCACAACCGCGTGGGTCGGAACGCACGGGGGCGCGTGGTGATCAACGCAACTCAGTGGGGAATTTCATGCTGAGATGACAGCATCAGACACCCACATTGTTTCGCGTGGAGGCATCGCGCGAGCATAATATCTCATGGCCTGATCGGGCAGATTGCCGCTTTCTCTCCGGTCATTGACGCTTTGTTAATGACGTCAGCACCGCTACCGCTCCAAATCCTGCGGCATTTACACAACTACCCGCGTTTTGCGAACCGATTTAACCAAATCGACAAGGCGTTTTGCGAGGCTCGGCCACCATGCAGAATGCATCCGCCCCAGGCTCGTCGACCTCTCCAATGGACAACGACCGCCCCACCGCAACCTCTTCGACCGAGGCTGCTACCGGATTCGTGGATAGCGATGCCGCACACGAATTGGAGATGCTGCGCGAGATCGTACGCATGCTGCCCGCCTCCGTCACCGTGCAAGACGATCAGGGTGACTTTCTGCTGGTGAATGATGCCGCGGCAATCCAGTTCAATGCATCGGCAGACCAATTCAACAGGCCCGATCCGCAATCACATTTTCTGGTGCAGGCACTGACGCATCGACGCGCCACTGCGCTCGACCTGCTGCAGTCCGGCCGCTCCGCGGTGTTCGAGGAACGCGTCAATTCCGAGCGCGACAGGCGGGTGTTCCTGACCACGCATCGTCCGGCTCGTATCGGTGATCGAAGCGTGCTGCTGTCCAGCGCCACCGACGTGAGCCGGCAGAAAGAGATGGAAGAAGAGCTGTTTCGTCGCGCCTATTACGACGAGCTGACCGATCTGCCGACGCGGCGCGTGATCGAGAAACATGTCGGCGACATCATTGGCCATTCCGGCGAGACATCACATTTCGCACTAGCCTTCCTCGACATCGACAATTTCAAGCACATCAACGACTATTACGGTCACAGCGTCGGTGATGCGCTGCTGGTGCAGTTCGCCAAGCGGCTGGCACTCGACCTGCGCAGCACCGATATGCTGTCGCGGATTTCCGGTGATGAATTCCTGCTGCTGCTGAACCCGATCCAGAGCCAGCAGGAGGTCGCCGAATATCTGGAGCTGCTGGTACAGCGGCTGCGCGCGCCGTTCTTCATCGACGGCTCAGAAATATTCGCCTCCGCCTCGATCGGTGTCAGCCTTTATCCCGAACACGGTCGCAACTACGACGCGCTGCATCAGAACGCCGATATCGCGATGTATCGCGTGAAGAATGAGACCAAGGGCGCTGCGGTGTTCTTCGACTCCAGCATGGAGAGCGAGGCGCTGACCCGCATGGCCACCGAACAGTCATTGCGGCTGGCGATCCTCGACAAGCGGTTCTGCTGCGCGTTTCAGCCGAAGGTCGATATCCGCAGCCTGGAAATCAAGGGTATCGAGGCCCTGGTGCGGCTGCGTAACGACGATGGCGTGATTCAGGCGCCCAGCACCTTCATCAATCTGGCCGTCGAACTCGGCCTGATTGACGAGCTCACCCATCTGGTGCTCGCCGAGATCATGAAGTCGATCGACCTGATTGACGAGACCTTCGGCGCCACGGCCACTATCAGCATCAACGTCGCCGCCAAACAGGCTGGCAATCCGGAATTCATGCGCGCTTTTGCCAGGGCGATCGAGGAGACTGGCTGCCCGACGCGCTTCATGGTCGAAGTGACCGAAGACGCATTCGTTGCCAAGACGCATTTCCAGGACGACATCCTGCCGATGTTCCGCGCGCTTGGCGTCGGCATCTCCATCGATGATTTCGGCGTCGGCTATTCCTCGCTGTCGGCGCTGGCGGACATCACTGCCGACGAAATCAAGATCGACCGCTCCTTCATTACGGACATTCACAAGCGCCCGCGCAGCCAGGGCATTCTCCGCGCCATCGAGTCGCTCAGCGAGGCGCTCGGCATGACCGTGATTGCGGAAGGCGTCGAGACCTTCGAGGAACTGGCCTATCTGCAGGCCGCGACCAAGATCCGCTATGCGCAGGGCTATTATTTCTCCAAGCCGATTTTTCTGGAGGAGCTGCAGCCACAGACGCACACCAGTAGCGACCCGCGCGGCGCATCATCGGCTCGCCCGGCAGCAGATGCTCGCCCGGCCTATTCCCGCGCCGGCGGCCGGGGATATTGAGGCACCGCCCTCTCCCCGTCATTGTCATGCCGCAACCACATCCCATCTGTTAAGGGACTGAAAACCACGCGCTGAACATCACCAGAGAGACCCCATGCCCGTCGTCCCGCTATTTCTGAATATCCTCTGGATCGTGTTCGGCGGATTGGGAATGGCGGTCGGCTGGCTGATCGCAGCCGTTGTCATGGCCATCACCATCATCGGCCTGCCCTGGGCCCGCGCCGCCTTCAATATCGCCGCCTATACGCTGCTGCCCTTCGGTCAGCGCGCGGTCGACCGCGAAACCGTTACCGGCCGCAGCGACATCGGCACCGGCGTGCTCGGCCTGATCGGCAACATCATCTGGCTGGTGCTGGCAGGCTGGTGGCTGGCAATCGGCCATCTCCTGGCGGCGCTGGCCCTGGCGATCACCATCGTCGGCATTCCCTTTGCCTGGGCGCATCTGAAGCTCGCCGGCATCGCGCTCTGGCCGATCGGCAAGGTCATCGTACCGGCCTGACGCGCACTGCGTTGAACAAATTCAAATTTTCTCGTTGAGAGTGCGCCGTGCATACGCGTGATTAACTATTTCGCTCAATGGTGAAACGAGGTGGGCCTCGGGCGCCGGAGTGATTATGCGTAAACTTCCTTTTTTGATCGTTGCAGGTTCTTTCACGGCGGTTGTCGCCGCAGGCGCTGGCGCCTGGCATTTCTTCGGTCCCGCCGGCGCTCAGACCAGCGCCAAAGCCGATAAAGGCGAGCTGACCACCGCCTCGATCGACACGCGCGCGCCGAAGTCGAATTCGACCGAACCGCCGCCGCGCGTGCAGGCCGTCGCCGCCGCACCGGCTGCCGCGCCGATACCCGCCGCTCCGGCCGTGGAGAAGCGTCCGACCATCGCCAAACCCGTCTGCAACAATCCCAATGCGCTCGGCGTATCGCGCACCGTGCAGATCGACACCACCGGCGGTCCCGGCCTCGGCATGTCGCAATATCGCGACTATGACTTCCTGCAGCCCGGCGAAGTCGTGCTGACCTTCGACGACGGCCCGTGGCCGGTGACCACGCCTGCCGTGCTGGCTGCGCTCAGCGCGCAATGCGTACAGGCCGTGTTCTTCCCGATCGGCAAACATGCCACCTGGCATCCCGCGGTGCTGAAGCAGGTGATTGCGGCCGGCCATTCGGTCGGCACCCATACCTGGTCGCACCAGAACCTGGCGAGCAAGACGCCGCAGGAAGCCAAGGACGAGATCGAGCGCGGCATCAGCGCCATCACCCTGATGGCCGGCCAGCCGCTGTCGCCCTTCTTCCGCTTCCCGCAATTGCGCCAGAATGCGGAGCTGAAGGCCTATCTCGCCGAGCGCAACATCGCGGCTTTCTCCATCGACATCGATTCCGAGGACTTCCGCATCCATAATGCCGGCAAGCTGGTCGCCTCGGTGATGGACAAGCTGAAGAAGAAGGGCAAGGGCATCATCCTGATGCATGACCTGCACAAGTGGTCCGCGGCCGCGGTGCCGGACCTGCTCGCCCAGCTCAAGGCCGGCGGCTACAAGGTCGTGCATATCCGCGCCAAGGACACGCTGCCGACGATCGCAAGCTATGATGCCGCGATCGCGGCCGAGCTGCAGCCGGTGAAGACCAGCAACGCCCGCCCGATCTCCAACGTGATCCAGACGGTCGACTAGCGGCTAATCTAACTGGCTTAAGCCAAATTCAGGCCGGGGCGGCACCGCTGCCCCGGCCTTTTTGTGTTTCGTGGCAAGGCACGCGGCGAAACAAAACGATCCCCCGACGAAACCATTGTCCACTTCGACGCAGACCGCCCGAAACCTTGCATGGTTATCCATCTGTCCAACGAAGCGGCACACAGCGCCGCCCAACAGGGACAGTCACATGCGCATCATCGGTTTCATCTTTGCCTTCTCGTTCGCCTTTGCCGGCCCGTCATTCTCCGGCACCGCGATGAACGACCTGCCGGGCATCGGCACCTTTTCATACAACGGCGCGCAGATCGCCTCCGATACGGCGACGGCGAAATTCGCCTATCTGACGCTCACGCGCCGCGCCTGATCGCATCCCTCCCCTCCGACATCCTCAGACATAGAAAGCCATCACCATGACCTCATTCAGCGCAAATCTGATCGGACACACGCTCAAGGCTGCCACTGTCGGCGCAATCCTGATGCTGTCGGCGACGGCGAGCCAGGCCCAGTCGGCGAGCCCTTTTGCCGGCTTTAACGGATCGTGGAGCGGCAGCGGCACCGTGTCGCTGTCGGATGGCTCCTCCGAGCAGATTCGCTGCCGCGCCACTTACAATGTCGTTGGCGGCACTGCACTGAAGCAGTCCCTGCGCTGCGCCAGCGACAGCTACAAGTTCGAGCTCAGCAGCGACGTAAAGAGCCAGGGCAATCAGGTGACCGGCACCTGGGGCGAAGCCAGCCGCAATATTTTCGGCAATCTGCAGGGCAGCGCCGGCGGTGGCCAGATCGATGTCTTCGTCGAGGCCGCCGGCTTCGCCGCCAACCTGACGCTGACAACCAAGGGCAACAAGCAACTGGTCTCGATCAGCTCCAAGGGCCAGATCCGCGACGTCTCGATCAACATGATCCGGAGCTGACGCGGCCAGAGACGCCCGCGCGACCCAGCAGTCAGAAGCCGTACAGCCGCGCGGGATTGTCGACCAGGATTGTCTTGCGAACCGCCGCATCGGGCGCCCAGACCGCAAGCTGGTTCAGCAGGCGGCCATCGTCGATCTGATAGAGCGGCGTGACATCGGTCGGCTTCCTGCCGGGCGGTGTGACCGAATCCGGATGCGGCCAGTCGGTGCCCCAGATGATCCGCTCCGGATTGGCCGCGATCAGCGCCTTCGCCAGCGGCGCTGCATCCGCATAATCCGGCCCCTGCGTCGATGCGCGGTAGGCGCCGGAGATCTTCACATAGGCCTTTCCGGATTTGACGAGGTCGAGCAGGTCCGCAAAGCCAGGCTGATCCAGCCCGAGCCTGGCTTCCGCGCCGCCGAAATGATCGAACACCAGCGGCATCGGCGCGCTGGCAACGACATCCTTGATCGACGATACCAGCGGCAGATTGGTGAACATCTGGATATGCCAGCCGCGCGTCTTCATGCGCTCGATCGCAGCCAGAAGACGCCGCTTGCCAATGGCCGGATCGCTCACACCGCTGGTCGCAAGATTGATCCGCATGCCGCGAATGCCCGCGGCCTTCATGGCGTCGAGCTCGCTCTCCGGTGTCTTGTCATCGATGACAGCAACGCCGCGCGCATCGCTGCCGCGTGCCTTCATGCCGAACAGGGTCGCCGAATTATCGGTGCCATAGATGCTCGGCGTGACGATGACGACACGTTTGATACCGAGTGCGTTGTGCAGCGCCGCCATCTCCTCCGGCGACGCCAGTTCAGGCGTGTAGACGCGGCCTGCAAAGAACGGGAATTTTTCGGGATCGCCGTGGATATGGGTGTGGCAGTCGCAGGCGTCCGCAGGCACCTGGAAATTCACCGGCGTCGCCGGCTGCGCGGCCTTGCCAACCGCAAACCTGTTGCTGAGCACGACCGCTCCTGCGAGTGAAGAGAGTAGAACACCGCGTCTTGTGAACATTGGTTCCTCCCTGATGTCGTGACGCCATTTTGGGCCGGCGTTCACTTGATTGAGGCCAACGTGATCGTTTCGCGATCCATGTCAAGTGTGCTTCCACATGCTGCAGAGCAAACACGACGGGGATCGCCCTCCTGCTGCACAGCCCAATGTCAAACTGGCTATGCAGCAGCTCGCTCGCGGTCATGTCACGGTTTGCGGACGGTCACGCGCAGGAACGTCGCCTTCACCGATGTCTGCGAAGGATCGGAGCTTCTGTTCTGACTCTCGAACAGCTTGACAAGCTCTCCCTTCAAGGTGTCGGCGCGACCGTCTTTTTCAGCCGCATCGAAGGCATTCATGGTCGGACCATAATATGCCTTGAACTGGTCGACGAACTTTGCCGGCGTTCCGGCAAAATTGAATTCGTAGGAGTCACGCGCGAATGAGATATTTGGCTTCGGAATACCAGCCGACGTGAAGCGCTCGACAACATTGTCCTCGAGACCCCAGGTCATGGGACTTACGAACCCTTCCGGTGGAGGCGGCGAATAGGACGAGCTGATCTTGAGGATCTGCGCCACCAGAGTGGGATCATTCGGGATCCAGTTTCCCATCACAATCCGGCCGCCCGGCCGCGTGACGCGAACCATTTCCCTAGCGACATCCGATGGCCTGGGCGCGAACATCGCGCCGAAGATGCTGACAACGAGATCGAAACTGTCGTCCTTGATATCTGTCAGATTCGATGCATCGCCTTCCTGAAAACGACACGTAAGCCCTTCCGCCATCGCGCGCCTGTTGCCGGCCTCCACCAGATTGCGCGCAATATCGACACCTGTGACATTTGCCCCGGCTCTTGCTGCTGGAAGCGCTGTCGTGCCGTCCCCGCATCCAAGATCAAGCACGTCACTTCCGCGCGTGATCCCGATCGACGCAACGAGCGCCTCGCCGCTGGCCCGCATCGTCTCCGCGATACGGGTAAAATCGCCTTTCTCCCAAAGAGCCTGGTTCGCATTCATGGGACGTCCTCCGATGGTCAACGCGGGAACGGCCGGCGCCCTTGGTCGGTTCGCACAATGGCGCCTGGGTAGCCGGAGTTATGTCACTCGGCTCTCGTCCCAGGTTCAGCGGCACGCGCGTTCCGGCGCACCCAGACCCGCTTCAAACGTGTGTCCGCCGCCTGAAAGAGGGCAGTGCGACCTCCAACCGAGCTATTTTCATCGAATCCGGCCTTGGCCGGCCGTTGCCGCCGCCCGGCCAATCGGCTAAATGGACCTCAAGCACCCGTAGCTCAGCTGGATAGAGCGTTGCCCTCCGAAGGCAAAGGTCACACGTTCGAATCGTGTCGGGTGCGCCAGATCTTGCCGCGCCGCACTAGACGGCATGGCAGCATGCGCGGCGGGGTCAAGCCCAACGGATTGGGCCTGGAGCTTTGCTTCCGTTAAGCTGTTCGCCCATCAGCCCGCAGCGTCTCGTCGATGACATAGTCGACCATCGCGTCTTGCAGATGATATTTGCGAACATGATCGCGCAGATCCAGTGCCATCTGGCGCAGACGTGGCTTGTCGCTCAGTCCCCGCTCGATCGCAGACGACAGACTGCCCGGGGTCACGTCGTAGAGCAGGACATGCTCGTGTTCTCGAACGGGCGCATGACGCTCGACCGTCGGATAGTTGAGAACCGGCACGGTCAGGCATTGCGCCGCCTCGGCAGTCCGATAGCACTCCCAGCTATAGCCCGACGGTGACCAGGCCAGCCATGCGCTCGAAAGCCGCCGCAGGAATTCGTCATGCGGTAGCCGATCACGCGGAATATCGATCTTGAGTCCCTTGCTTCTCAACGCCTCGAGTTCTGCAAGACCGACACGGCGCACCCACGAATTTTCCGCGACTTCGCCAACGAAAAACACATCAGACGTCTTTTCCGGATGTTCGCCTGCGGTATCGATCCTTGCTGCAGGAAGCGAAATGGGGCGTATTTTCGCCAGACGTTCGTTCCAGCGCCGATTGCGCCGTATACGCCGCGTCGGCAGTGCCGGATGGGCCGAGTGGCAGAGGATGTGCCACCGATCGACGGGAAGCTCGCGCTTGAAAGCCGCGGTGGCCTTGTCGAGCAGAAAGAAGTTATGCGAGCCGACGATGAAAGCGTCATTCATATCCAGAACGGCGATCGGCACGGGAAGCTTTACGAATCGTAACCAGGAAACGCCGAACACTCTTGTCATCGCGGAGAGCGGACGAAGCGGTTGCCGGAAGAAAGCGCGTAGCCAGTAGCGCGGATGCCACGCCGGACGGAGTGGCATATAGACGATGATCAGGTCGTATGTCCCGCGTCGCGCCTCACCCATCGCCTTGATAAATCGCCAGGGCGTGCAGTCGGCGAAGCCTTTACCCGCCCGCCCGCGAGGGATCGGACGTTCCCCCGTCCACAGCACATCCGTCTCTTCGGGATAGATGTCCTTGCAGTAGTGCCAGGAGCCCAGTTCGAGGATTCTCGGTCTCGTCCTGTTTGGGCTTTCAGCCGTCGCACTCACCGATGGGATTCCTTGACAGACGTGGCCAGTTCACTGGAGTTGCAATAGAACGGGTATCGCCATCATGGATTGATGCGCGACACGACATGAATGCAACAAAAAAACGCGTCTGACGAGGGCGAAGAAGGCTGCAACATGCCTAGTTGCAAGCGTTTTCGGCGAGCTGGCTGAAGCCGCCTTTCGCCTCCCAGAGCCGCCTGCCATCGGACACCGGTTGTCCGCTTACGGCGTCCGGCCGGGGATCGTTGCCCGACCTGTTGAAGGTCACTCGGGCATGTCCAATTTTCATCTGCTGCGTCCGATCACCGTTGCCGCTGCGAGACCGGTCGATAAGCGGCGTGGCGCCACCATCTGTATTCCATATCGTCAGCTCAGCGCATCACGCGCTGTCGACACATCCTCTGCAAGATATGATGGACCACAACATCCCGAGCGCGCTTCGAAGTAGAGCGTTGCCTGGTTAGTCAGAGGTTGATCAAGCATCATATCAGGCTGGCCGTGGCCGAACGTCGACACGTGGGACGACGGTCCGAACAGTCGGAGCTGACGGACTGAGGCCGCATCATGAGACATCCGAAGACATCCTCGAAAATCACCGGGTCCTTGCATAGGCCTTGACGTCGAGCGGGTGCAAAAGCGGAGGGCGCGCCATAGTCCGATGCGGCGAAGACACCGGACATGCCTGTCACCTATCTCAACTCTATCCACTGCAACGACGTTCGTGACTGAATGCCATCAGCAAGATGCGTCATTTTGAATGGATCGAATTGACAATCCACAACGACGCCTCAGTCGCCGCTGCCTTGTGGCTCGCGCGGCTCCTCGTCAGGCGCATCAGCGAGCGCCTTCTCCCGGGCAAGACCCCGCTCTTCCTGTACCCTGATATTATGCATCAAGGCTGTCAGGCGACGGCCAGTGATGGGCTGGCCATCGCCCTGGGTAACGCCCTGCGCAGCAAGGCCCGCAGCAATTTCGGTCCACGTTGCGCCGTCTTCACGGTGCATCCGTTCCAGTTCCCGAAGGTTCTTTCGAATGATTTCAGTCGCGCCCGATTTGATCTTGCCGATCGGCGAATCCTGCCGTTCGGCTTTCAGCAATTTCACGTAATCGCGAAGGGTTTTGAGATCGATATCCATGGCCACGGCAATAGTGTCGGTTTCTTAAAACGCCACTTCATCAACCGATGAATAGCCCCTACCGATCTATTATCAAGACTTCCGGCATTTAACTCAATGCGCAGTTTACTGATTCGATCTCACGGGCTTTCGCGTGAGGCAGCCCGACTCATCTATATTTTTATGAATCAATTTCAATATTGTTTGGCTCTTCTTTGATTTGATCGCGCCGTACTTCATCAATGATGAATGCGCGCGCCGCCGCGCTTTCAATTGAACTGCCGCGACGCGACGACGAGAAGATCATCAGCCGGAAGCTGAAGACCACACGACTACCACACAACAAACTACACGATGGCTTTGCGCTCTTGTGCACTGCGCATCAGTCCCGCCGGCATTACTCAGTCGCACGATTATCGATCGGAAGATCCGCATCCGTCCGCGATGTGCAGCCACCTTCAGTTGATCATCTGCTCAGACACGCACCACGACGGCTTCGCGCAAGCTTCGCTTGTTACGCCGCTCTTACGATTTGATTGCCGCTGCAGACAGTCATGACCAATGCAAAGATCAGCATGACGATGTCCAAGATACCGCCGGATTCACAGTCGGCCGCTGTGGAAAACGGCAGCCTGTTTCGTGAGCAATCACCGAATTCACACGCCACGCCAAAACCTCATATCGCTGCTGCCGCCGCGATCGACGAGCGTCTCGCCAGCGAAGCGCGGGCAAATATGCAACGCGCTCGCATTTCCGTCCGCGAAGAGCCGATCAAGGCAAAGGTGCGCTTCACTGTGCCGCCAGCCCGTATTGTCGCAAGACCGTTACAATCGCCGGCATGGAAAGCTCCGTTCTTCTCCCTGGCCATGGTCGTCGGTCTGTCAACGCTCGTTTCCGCTGGCGCGATTGCCTATCTGTTCCTGCGGCCGATGACATCTTCAGCCATATCTGATGCGGATCTGCGCAGCATTCGCGATTCCGTCACGCAGCTACGACGGCAAGTTGCGGAGATGACCGGCGATGTGGCCAGCAGTCGCGCTGTCGTTGAAGCTGCCCGTACGCAGGCCGCCGAACAGGCAAGCCGCGCACAAGATCGCGCCGAGCGTGAACAGGCGGCTTTGGCTGCAAAATTTGCACGCATCGCTGACGAGAAAACCCAAGCGGTACAAGTCGCGGCAACGCTCGCGAATACTCCCGACATCACCGGCACGGTGCAGCCTCAGGCGCAACGGCCAGCAAGTACGTCGCGCGAAGTTATTCCCGGCTGGCATGTGCGCCGCGCCTATGACGGCGTCGCCGTGCTTGAGGGGAAGACCGGTGTGATTGAGGTCGTGCCGGGACAGGATGTCCCCGCTCTCGGGCGAATCCAGGAAATCAAGAACGAAAACAACCGCTGGCAAGTTCTGACCAGCAGAGGCGTCATCCTCTCAGGTCGCTGAATTGATGCCTCGATCTAACTGATTGATACTTACGGCCACGCACAGGCAGGATGCTCGTGACACGCTGGATGACTACCAAGGACGACGCCGACAAGATCGGCAGCTTCGGATTCGCATCGATCGATCCGAGGGCCCTATATGGCACGCTCTTGAGAGTGGGTGTCAGTACTAGCCGATGCCGGCTGATATCGGGCCCACGCAATCGCATGTTGCTGCCCCGCACATGACAAACAGACTCTCGCTCTATATGTCCACGCACGATGATCGATGCGTGTTGCCGTGTGGTACTTCACTGGTTCAAACCAGTGAAGTCGCGATTGCACCTGTGATGGCACGCCGCGAGATAGTTCGGTGCCAAAAGCATCCAGCGAAATCGTCGCCCCTCAGGAATTATCCACTTGTTAGTTTGATTCAACTGCATGGTTTGCAAGCACGACTCTTTGCAAATTTGTGCACCTCGACTACTTGATGATGCGGTATCATCCTGATGACCAGTATGCCGATTCGCGTGTGTGACAATTCGGGCAAGTTCAGCCGATCAAAGCGCCAGATATCGACGATACGGCACGCGATCAGCCACTTCCCCGGTTTTGACATTTGCGCTGGCTCGGTTCTGCCACCGACCGTGCACGACCATGAGATGTCATGTCGTGTTCACATAGCGAGAGGGAGCTCTCTGAACTACGGATGAGTGTAAGCCAGAGAACGTGAGCTGACCGCATCACTGCACTGGGTATCCCGTAAAAGCGACCGGGCTCCCCCTTTGCAAGTCAGCGAATCGCTCAAAGGCCCATCCATCCGCTCAAGTAACTGTTGTGTTGCGTCTTCAAGACAAAAATGGGGCGAGTGCGCCTAATTCGACCCCATAACGATATCAAGGCGAACACGCAGGGGATTAAAATGTTTGTTGTAATCGATGACCGAGAGGGCGTCACACAAGGCTATGCGGCCGGGTTTGATCGCGAAGGGGTTGTATCGATTGGCTTCACGTCTACAGACTTTCGCGATTGGCTGGAATGTGCCGTTGGTAATGATTTGAATGTCATTCGGGCCTTTCTGCTGGGCGATTGTCCGGATCGGACGAGCATCCCATCCAGTATCCGCAACAGGTCACGGGCGCCGATCATTGCGCTCAACGGCCTGAAGCATCTCAAGCAGACCATTGAGTTGTTCGAAGCTGGCGTCGATGACGTCGTTCACGCACCGGTCCACGTCCGCGAAATCATGGCACGAACGGCAGTTATTCGCCGCCGCACCATCGATCAGCATGAACCGGCTCAGACGAGCGTGATTCGTGTCTTTCTCGATGGCCGCGACCCGGAGGTCGCCGGTCGCACTTTGATCCTGCCACGACGCGAACTGCGCATTCTCGAACACCTGGTCGGACATCAGGGCAAATGGCTGACGAAGACCCAGCTCTTCAACGCCATCTACGGTTTGTTCGATGCCAGCTTCGATGAGAATGTGATCGAAAGCCATGTGAGCAAGCTGCGCAAGAAGCTACGCGATCATCTCGGCTTCGATCCGATCGAATCGAAGCGCTATATGGGCTACCGGCTGGACGATCTGAAGTCTCGTCCCGCTAACGAAGCGCCGGTTTCAAAGGCGAACTAAGGCTCACGCCTTACGCGCAAGAGGACGCCGACCACGGCGTTGGCGTCCACCGCCTCCTCGAACTGCTGTGCCAGACACAGAGATTCTCGCGCAACACGAAGTACCACACATCCACCACGCCAGATCATCGTGTATCACTGTACCACAGCAGCGACCACTTGCTGTAGCGTCAACGGCGAATCTGATCCTTCGACACATAGTTGAAATCCTGCACCAGGACCTCCTGCAGCGCCTCCGTCTGCAGACGCTTGTTGACCTGCGCGCGCACCGTCTGTGCGAATTGCGTGAGGTCGTAACGGCCGAGATTCTTGAAATCGAGCTTCTGGTCGCCATAGATCATGCGGAACGCTTCGTCGACGACGAACGGCTCCGGCGGCACCGGAAGCTGACGTAGGACTTTGGCGTCAGCAGTGAAGACGAGTTGGGTGACGATATAGCCCTGAACGCTGCCGTCGGCGATCATCGGCACATTGATCACCTTGACCTTTTCGTAAACCAGACCTTCGGGTTGGTCCTGTTTCGCGGGCAATGCAGCCGCAGTCTCCTTCCAGTAGGAGATCCCGAAACTGGTGCCAACAGTGACGAGACAGGCCCAAATGCCTGTGATCAGCAGCTTCATCATGTGCGCTTGCCTGCGATCGCCCGTGAATAGGTGCCGTCCGATTCAACCTCCTGGATCGAACGCGCGATGATGGCCGAGACCTCCCGCACCGCATCGAGATGGATCTGCAACGCAGCCTGATTGCGGATCAGGCTGGCGCGCAACAGTGTGAGTTGCGGCGCGACGCGCGGATCGTTCTTGATGTCCTGGGTCAGCCGCATCGCGCGGGTTAGCTCGAGCAGACCACGGTTCTTGCGCTGGCTGAAGCCGTCGAAATCCACGACGGCGCGAACCTCGAGCTTCTCCGTCTCTTCGTCGATGGTCGCCTTCAATCGATCGATCGCGGTCAGCGCGCTGCTTTGCATGCCGAGCCATTGGCCAGGGGTATCATCCGCCTCGCCGAAAACGGGGGCTTCCTGCGCGGCCGATTCAGGAAGCTCGGTCTCAGGCAAGGCCAGAGCCTGCGCCTCGACGGGGATGACTGAGGTTTGCTGTTCGATCTGTTCCATGTCGATCTCTACTGTCATGGCCGGAATCGGCCGTTAGCTTTCTGAAGTCGGAGCCGATGTCGGGCGCGATTTGGCCAGTTGCTTGGCGATGCCGACGCCGTTGCCCTTGGCCATTTCATTGCCGATCTGCTCGGCGAGCATCGAACGCCAGATATTGCCGGCAGTGCCCTTGCCGAATACGTCTTCCGCATCCTTCGGCAGCATCGTTTCCACGAACATCTGCAGCACGAAGGCTTCGAACTTGCGATAAGTCGGATTGCTTCCTTCTGCCTTCCGGATGACCGGTGTCGTCGCGACCTCTCCGCCGCTTACTGGGGCGGGCGTCGCGCTTTGCGCCGTCTGCCCCGCGGCGAACTCGTCGGCGATCGCGGATGCAAAATTCGCTTTGTCCGCCGGCGCCATCCGCTCGAGCCTGGTCGCCGCTATGCGCTGGGCGGCCGGGTCGGCCGCCTTCATGACATCCGCGATCAGATCGTTCGATACCGGAGCGACTGTCATGACATACCCTGCGCAATTGTCAGAATTCCCATCAGCCTATGCTCCCTCGATCGACCGCCGTACGGCCTTGTCGATTTCATCATCCAGAACCCGCTTTTCGTCAGCCCGAACCGTGCGTCCAACCGCCGATTTCACCATCTTCAGCGCATGTTTCAGCTTGCGGCCTTCGTCGCGCGCATGCGCCGCCAGTCTTTCCCTGGTCTTGGCCACGACGCCTTGCTCGATGCTGGCGGCGCGCAAACTCTGGCTCGCCGTCTGCACGGCGAGGTCCGGAAGTTTGCTCTCGTCATTGAAATCTTCGAGAATGACGCGCTGCTTCTCCTCGAGCTGGTTTTCCCGTGCCTGGCATTCCATCAACTGCCACTCGGCAATCCGGTGCAGCCTGGCCTGCACGGCGGCGATACGGCGGATCTTGCGGTCGCGCTTCTGCACTGCTCGTCACCCCGACAGCCAGGACGAGAAGGCGATGCTGAATTGCAGCACCATTTCGCGACCGGCGAAGTAAAGCAGCAACAGCCCCCCGGTGAGCACAAAGGGAAGCGAGATGAAGTAGACGGGAATGCTTGGCGTCAGCTTGTTGGCGAGACCAACCGCGAAATTGACAATGACGGCATAGATGACGAACGGACTGGCGACCCGAAGCGCCAGCGTAAAGGCTTGAGAAAGGTGATCGACAAGTTGCGTCAACCCGCCCTCGGCGCTGATCCCGGTCGCAGGCAGCCAGATCTGGTAGGAGCCGACCAGACCGCGCAACAATTCCCAGTGCTGATCGGTCAAAAAGAAGACGACCGTTGCAGTCAACGTGATCAGTGGCACCAGCGCCGGCACATGTTCGCCGTCGTCGGCAACGCCAGGAAGATTCAGACCGATCCCGGAAGCAACAAATGTCGCCATTGTCTCAAGAGCAGCGAAGAACACGCGAGCGGTGAGCCCGATGACGAGGCCGACCATCAGCTCGGACATGATCAGGCGGATAAGGTCCGATGCCGTCGCCACCTCCACGGCCGGCCGGACCATCGATTCCAGCAGGGGGGTCAGCATCAAGGTGACGCTGATGGCGAGAAACAGGCGTACCTGCATCGGGATATTCACGCGGGAATAGCCGGGTGCCACCATCATGCAGATCCCGATGCGACAGAAGATCAGGAACGTCGACAGGATGGAGACCGAGCTGCTCGCGATCAAGACACAGCTCCAAGCGACATCACCTCGGCACCGCGTGCAATCTCCACATGCGACAGCACCGGGAGCGCGGGGAACATGCGTTCGGTGATCATCCGCACATATGGGCGGACATCAGGCGGCGCGACCAGCACTGCGGTATCGCCATTCGCAGCCGCCTTGCGAACCGCAACCGACACGTCGTCCGCAAACTGTTCGACCAGTCGTGGATCGGCGTCGAATTCCATGATCTCGCCCTTGCCGTCGCGCTTGATGCTCTGATGGAAAGCGAGGTCCCAGCGATTGCCGAGACGCAGCACCTTGAGCACGCCATTATCGGCGAAATCACCACATATCTGCTGCGCAATGCGCATCCGCACATGTTCGGCCACGTGTTCGGAACGGCGCACATGGGGCGCAATCTCGGCGATGGCTTCCAGAATGAGATGCAGATTCCGGATCGAGATCCGCTCCGCGAGCAGAAGCTTGAACACCGCCTGCAGCCCCGAATAGGAGATCTGGGACGGCACCATGTCCTCGATCAGCCGCTTGTATTCGGGATCGAGCCGATCGAGCAGCGCGCGGGTGTCCTTGTAGGTGAGGAGCTGGGACAGATTGTTACGGACGACCTCGCTGAGATGCGTGAGTAGGACCGAGATATTGTCCGCGACCTTGAAACCATCCTGTTTGACCTCATCGATAAAGGTCTCCGGAACCCACATCGCCTTCATGCCGAAGGCAGGTTCTATCGTCTCGTCGCCCGGCACATCGGGTTTCCGATCGCCATCGAACAGCACCAGGGCCTCACCGATCCGCAATTCATGATGGGCCACGACGGTGCCGTAAATCTTGATACGATACGACTTCGGCCCGATCGATAGATCGTCGGTCAGTTTGATCTCGGGGACGACGAAGCCATATTGGGCTGCAAAGCGCCGCCTGACCTTGGCGACGCGATGTGCCAGTTCGCCATGGGCATTGAGCATCTGGATCGCGAGCTGACTGCCAACGCAGAGCTCCACGTCGGAAGTCTTGAGCAATTCCTTGACGGAATCCCTGTTCTCGATCTGCGCTTTTTCCTGAACCTGCGCGATGCGCGCCTGCTCAACCTTCGCGCGGGCGGCCTGCTGGCGCGGCAGCGTAAAGCTCATGAAGGCCATGGCGCTGCCAAGCAGCGCGAAGGGCAGAAACGGCAGGCCTGGCAGCAGACCGAGCGCGAACATCATCATCGCTGCAACTGACTGGGCGCGCGGGTACTTTCCGAGCTGCTTCAACACCATCTGCTCGGCAGAGCCACGGGTGCCGCCCTTGGAGACGAGCAGGCCGGCCGAGAGCGACACGATCAGCGCCGGGATCTGGGATACCAGGCCGTCGCCGACCGAGAGCTTGGTGAAGACGTCGGCCGCACGTCCCAATTCCATGCCGTGATGGGTGACACCGATGATGATGCCACCGAAGATGTTGATGGCCGTGATGATCAGGCCGGCAATGGCGTCGCCGCGCACGAATTTCGAGGCACCGTCCATGGCGCCGAAAAACGAACTCTCCTCCTCCAGCTCGTGGCGGCGACGCTGCGCTTCCTTGTCATCAATCAGACCGGCCGACAGGTCGGCGTCGATGGCCATCTGCTTGCCGGGAATGGCGTCAAGCGAAAATCGGGCACCGACTTCGGCGATACGCGTCGCACCTTTGGTGATCACCACAAAATTCACGGTGACGAGAATCGCAAAGATGATGAGGCCGATGACGAAGTCGCCGCCCATCACGAATTTGGCGAAACCGGCGACGACATAGCCGGCGGCGTGCTCTCCCTCGCCGCCATGCGACAGGATCACGCGCGTGGTCGCCACGTTCAGCGCCAATCGCAGGATGGTGGCGATCAGCAGCACGGTGGGAAATGCCGAGAAATCCAGTGGCCGCTGAATCCACAGCGCCACCATCAGGATCAGGGCGGACAACGCGATCGAGAAGGCCAGGCCAAGGTCGATCAGGATCGTCGGAACCGGCAATACCAGCATCACCAGAATGATGACGATGCCGAATGCAAAGGCGACGTCCGTACCGGCCCGCCGTTCGGCCGGCAGGGCTGAGATCGTTACGTCGGCCATGGCAGTTCTCGCGCGAATATCATGGCCGCACTGTGCAGCGCCGACCTTGCGTGAAGATGGTGGAGACGATGGCGGCTAGAAGCCGCGTTCGATCCGGCCGTACAGCACTTCGGTGAAGGCGAAGATATGCGCTCCCATGAAGGAGCCGGTGACAGCGACCACGATCAGCATCACCACGATCTTGGGGATGAAGGTCAGCGTCATTTCCTGCACCTGGGTCAGCGCCTGCAGGAGGGCGATGACGATGCCGACGAACATAGCGGCAGCGACCGCCGGGCCGGCGGACACGATGATTGTCCAGATCGCCTGCTGGGCGATATCGAGGGCGTCGCGCTCGTTCATGCTTCAGCTAATAGTAATGCCGGGCCCGAGCTGGACCTTCGTGCCGTTTTCAAGCGTCGCAACGGCACCACCCTGGATAATATAGACTTCCTTGATCTTGCCGGTCGTGCTCGTTCCGCTTTCATCCGTGAATGAAGCGGTACGGCCGATCAGGCCTTCTGCCTGGGTAATCGCGCTGGTCGACAGCAGCGTATCGAGCTTCGCATTGGTCTGAACCGCCTGCTCGACGGACGACAACTGGGCGAGCTGGCTCATATATTCGGTTGAATCGGTCGGATTGGTGGGATCCTGGTTGCGCATCTGCGCAATCAGAAGCTGCAGGAAGCCGTTGTAGTCGATCATGTTGGTCGACTTCGACGTCGTCGACGTCGTGTCTGTCGTGGATTTCGAGGTATCTACGCCGTTGACGATCATCTTGCTCTCCCTGGGTTCAGGCCACGACCGGCAGCAGCATGTCGGCGCCGCCAAGGATCGCCTGTTCGACTTCGAACAGGGCCCGGATCTTCCGCAACGCCTCGTAATAACGCTTCGCCTCGACCAGTTCCTCGATCGCATCGAGGCCCTGCAGCAATTCCCTGTTGTCGGCAGCTGCGTAGATCGCGCAACGCTGATGTCCGAAGACCGCACGCGCCTGTTCGATATCGCCCGGACTCATCAACATCAGTTGCACAACGAAGTAGAGCTGCCGGAGCGGCGTTGTCGCGTCAGCCACCTGCATGACCTGACTTTCCAGCAGGAATGTCACGTCGTTGATCAGTTCCAGCGTCACCTTGCGATCGACCCGCAAAACTGCACCGTTGATATAGATTTTCTCGCCCGATCGCAGCGATATGCACATTGGCTTCTTCATGCCAGCGAATCCCGGATGACGATATTGATGGCAACGAGATCGCTCACGTCCGACAACTGTCCTTCCCGGAGGCGCTCGGCTTCCTTGATGACCCAGATGCCAATTGAAATCAGCTGCGCTCGCAACTGCTCCGGCAGGCCGTTTCGTGGATTCGACAGATCTTGTATGAAGAAGGTCCAGAGATTGCGAATATAGAGTAAGGCGTCTGTCTCTTCGGATGAAGCAAGCGCTCCGCTCTGGATCTTCTGAAGTAGTTTAATTCCGTGATTGAGCGCTTGTTGTTCCCTGGATCGCGCCTCGCGGCTGCTATCCTCGATTTCCGCGTCGTAACCTGCCAATGCCATTTCAATCGACAACCTGTTGCTTCATAGATCAGCTCGCCTATCGGAGATAATTGAGGATGCTGAGGTTCTGAATTTGCGCGGTCAGCGCGTGCGACATCTCCAACTGATTTTTCAGTGAGTTCACCCGGACGGATGCCTCTTCCGGATCGACCACTTCCATCGCGTTGATCTGCTTGTTGACGATGTCGGTCTGCACCTTGAGACGACTGGTTGCATTTGTCGTCTGCTCCTGCGAGGTGCCGAGGCGTGCAGCGACACTCGCAAGATCGGACACCGAACCGCCAACCAGCAGCAGCGCCTTGTCTGTGACGGCCTGGAATGTGCTCTGATTCATTGTTTCCAGACCAAGCCCGCTGAGCATGGTGTAGGCCATCGCCAGTTTTCGGAATGCCTTGTCATTGGCGCTGGCGGAGGAATCGACGGTTTGTGTCGTAGAGATACGACTGCGCATGACCTGATCGGATGCCGATGACCAGTTCGTTCCCCAGGCCGGATCGTCGAATTCGGTCGCAAACGCGTTGTCGAGGAAGTTATTCATGGCGGCGGGGGTGATGTTAACGGCAGCCACGTCACCGGGCGGAAAACCAAAAGCAGCAGTAAACGCCGCATCGATCGCCGTTTTGCTGGCCGAACCGGTCTGATAAGGCGTCATCGGCTGTTGCGCCGTGTTGATGCCGCCGAACAGATATTGCCCGTCCATCGCAACATTGAGCGTCGTGAGAAGCGACTGGAGGTTCGATGCTGCCGGCTGGGCGATGATGACGCCGCCATTTGCCGAATTGCGCGCCGCCAGCAGATCCTTTTGGAAGGACTGCGCCGTGCCGATCAGTTGAGAGATACGCTCCTGGGCGACGTCCAAACGAGCGCCCACGAGTGCATTGGTGTCGACGAGCTTGTCCATATCGAGGAGCTCCGCACGCAACGTGACGTCACGGCCGGTGAGCGCGCCAAGGCCTTCCCCCACGTCGGCCAACCGTCCGCTGGTCGCCTCCTTGGTGGCCTTTGAGATCGCGACCAGACTCTTCGACGCGGAGATGCGAAGAGTAGTCGAGATCGAGTTCGACGAGATAAAATTCGTTGCCATATCGATTACCCTACCGCCATCAGAAGTTCTTTCAGCATGTCGTCGATCGTCGAGATGAGCTTCGACGATGCCGAGAAGGTGCGCTCGACCTGCAACATGAAGGACATTTCATCATCCATATTGACGCCATTGACATTCGACAGCGCATCGGCACTGCGCTCCAGAAGTGTCTGGCTATAGGTCGCTTCTTCGCCCACGCTCTTGCGCTGCGATTCCAGCCAACTCACCGAGGAGCCGGCAAAGTCGATGAGGTTGCCACTAGGCTTGCCGAGCGCGGCCGGATCATAGGTCCGGGATGCCGCCATACCATCGACGAGGCTCTGAATGCGGGCGAAGAAGCCTGCTTGACCTCCGGTATTGTAAACGTAGTTGGCGCCATTGATGCCACCGTCGCGAATCAAGCTCGGATTGCCGCCCAGCGCCTGATCGACCAGATTGGTGACTTTGATCGTGCCGGCGAGCCCGACATTAATCGTGCCCGCGGTCGGCATTCCGGGCCCACCAGCATAGGTGAAGAGGCCGGTTTGATCTGGCCCAGCGGCTGCGGTCTGATCCTTTTCGGCAAAGATCTCGATCACGCCACGCGCGATTTCGTCAAGCTGGTTCTGGTAGGTCACCATCTTGTCGTCGCGAAGCGTCGCCAGACCGGCGAGCTTGCCGGAGCTGATCGGCATGATCGCGTTAGCGCCGGTGACGGGAACGCCGTCGATCACCACAGCATTACCCGTTGTGGTGGCCGTGTAGGAATTTGTCGGAGCGAAGGTTACGGAGCGAGCGGTACGCTCGAACAACGTGACCCCGGAATCCGTATAGACAACCATGTCATTGTTTGCGCGAGTAGCAAACGTGATCCCGACCTCCTGGGACAGCTTCGACAGAATACTATCGCGCGTATCGAGGTAGTCGGTAACGTCGGAGCCGGACATCGTTCCCTTGACGATCGCCGTATTCACCGTCTCGAACTGGGCCAGCAACTGATTGATATTGCCAACCGAAGTCGCCATCTCGGCATCGGCATCAGCCCGGGTCGTTTGTACCGTATTGGTTGAATCGTTCAGCGATGCGGCAACATTTTTGGCCGCTGTGACGGCGGAATTCGCAAACGTCACGTTATCCGGTGCCGATGCATATTGCTGCAGGGCGCTTTTCAGCTTGGCCAGTTGCGCCGCGGCAGACTGATCGAGCTCGGGATCGTCGATGGTGACGGCCGCAACCTTCTGCAGACCGTTATAAAGAGCATCCTGCTGTGCCGAGGTAGAAACAGCCTTGACGACATTATTGAACAAGCCGGCGCTGGCCGCCCGCTGAATGCCGCTGACATAGACCCCGCTGCCCGGCTGGGAAACGATCAGCGCATTCTTGCGCGAGTAACCGTCCTGATGCAGGCCGGCGACGTTGCGCGAGATGACGGAAGACTGGACGCCCGCCGCCATAAGCGACGAGCGGGCCGAATTGAGTGCGACCGTAAGTGACATGGGGACTCCCGTCAGTAATCCGCGCTGTGCGCTAGCGCTTCAGGTTGACGAGTACGTCGAGCAAGTCAGCGCCGGTCTGGAACACCTTGGAATTCGCGGTGTAGCCACGCTGCGATTCGATCATCGCCGTGAGCTCGTTGGCGAGATCGACGTTGGATGCTTCGAGCGCTTCCGGCTTGATGGTGCCGAGACCGCTATTGCCCGCGAAATCGACCTGGATGTTACCGGAGTTGGTGCTGATCGAATAGACGTTCCCGACTTCGGGCGAGAGATTGTCGGGGCTCGGCACGGTCGCCAGCGGAATCTTGTAGCTCGCGATCCGCGTGCCGTCGTCGAAGATCGAATACATGGTGCCGTCCGAGCTGACTTCGACACGGTCGAGCGCGCTTGGCGCGTTGCCGTTGGTCGTGGCCTTGAACTGGAACTCGTCCGCGACCTGCGTCATACTCGACATGTCGAAAGTGACGGGCGAGCCGCCCGGGATTGTGAAGGCCATCGAGGTCGGACTTGCGGCATCGAGACGGCCCTTGCCGGTGGCGCTGACGTCGAAGGTAAATGTCGTGGTGGCGCCTAGCTGCGACCCGGCTGCATAGGGGAAGCCGCCGCCTGCTGCCGCGCCTGCGCTGTTGTAGATCTGCACATCCCATGTATTGGCGGCCGTCTTGAACATGTACATGTCAAGTTTCACCGCATTTCCAATATTATCGTAGGTGATGACCGACGTTTTCGACGTAAAGGCCGGCGGTCCGGCGCTGATCGCAGCATTGGAATCCAGGTTGGCGCTGCTGATGCCTGCCTGGGTCGTCGGATTTCCCAGCAAGGACTGCTGCGCGATGTTTACGACCTCGAGATTGCCGAGTCCGTTGGCAACGACGTTCGGCTGGGCGCCGTTCTTGATGTTGTAACCCATCAGATAATAGCCGGCGGTATTGTAGAGATTGCCTTGGCCATCCGGCACGAAGGAGCCTGCGCGGGTCAGGTAAGGTGTGCCACCCGCATCGCTGACGACGAAGAAGCCGTTACCCTGGATCGCAAGGTCAGTCGCAGAAGTCGTGTAATTCAGCGTTCCGGGATCGGAAATAGCGTAGCGGACCTGTGTCTCGACGCTACCGGAATTGTAGTTTCCGGTTCCGCTGCGAAGGATAAGGGAAGAGAATTCCGTCGAGGCGCGCTTGTAGCCTGTGGTATTCACGTTGGCGATATTATCCGCGACCGTCGCCAGCTTGTTCGACTGGGCGTTCATGCCGGAGCCGCCTGTGCGCATCACCCCATACAGACTCATCGATCATCCTCCGTTTCACGTGTGAAGTATTAGAGTTGAAGTTGCTTGTGCGAGGCTGGCGGTTATCCACAGGGTCATCGTGACGCAGTGCGTTCCGCGCAGAAGTCGCGAGCCTTGCTCGTCCACGACCCGAATCCGCTTGCGACAAGGCTGCCAATGACGCTGCAGATGTAGCGTTTCTGGCCGACAACATTGGTCGGCCCGGCATTGTAGCGTGCGACAGCCATCGTCCAGTTTCCCTCACGCTCGCGCAGATCTTTCAGAAACCGCGCGGCGTAATCGACGTTGCGCGCTGGATCGAACATCGCCTCTACGCTGGGGAATTTCTCGCCGTGATAACGATGGTTGATCTGCATGCAGCCAAGGTCGACCAATTTAGCGCCCTTGCCTTTTTCCTCAGTGAAACGCGCGACGGCATTTCGCAGGTCGGTCGCAAGTACCGTCCTGCCATCGACATTGAGCGCATAGGGATTCAACACGCCCTTGCGTCCGGTCTCGCTGAGGCCGACTGCAAAGAGAACACCGAGTGGCACGTTGTGACGGCGCGCCGCGCGCGCCATCTCCCGTTCGCATGGTCCTTCGGCGCGGGCATCAGTCGCAGCGCTAGATATAAACAGTGCTGCTGCGAACCCGATTGCTATTCTGATCTTGCTGCCGCTCTGACGGCCTTGGCGATTGCTCATGATCCTGCCTGTTATGCCGTGCGCCGCTCTGTGCATCGCCGGACGACCGGCCCGAAGAACCACTGTCCGCCTGCGATCCGCCTGACGACGGCAGCGAAGAGCGCTGATCGGACGACGCCTGCTGTTGCTGCTGGCCGTTGTTCAGATTGGAATCGGGGGTGCGGGTATGGTCGATGGCCGCAATGTCGAACGTGTAACCCGCCGACTGCATGGCGTCGGTGAGCACACCGCGCTCCTGCCGCAGCATCTGCGTGGTCTCGTAGCGATCCGCAGTGAGGTGAATCTCCACGGAATCGCCGGCAAGCCGCATCTTCACGGTGACGGAGCCGAGATTGGGCGGATCGAGTTCGAGCGTCATCATGCGCACCGGCCGGCTATCCGCAGTCTTGTGCGTTTCGAGCCCCGACGCGTCGGCAGGGCGAGCCCCTTCAGGTGATGCGACGGCCGGCAGATCAGCCGCCATCCGATCGACGATCTTCTGCAGCGTCGTCACCTGTTGCACGGGCTCGAAATGCGTCTCTTGTTCACGAACGACCGCCTTCGCAGCCGGAAGCGGCTTCGTATCCGTCGTCTCGACCGTCAGCGTGAAACGTTGAGTGGCAGCGGCATCAGTGTCAGGCACGTCGGCTGTTGCGGCGTGAATGAGCTTCGCGGGATCGCGCGGAGCATCATCTGCCTTCACGTCCGGTACCGAGATACGAGGCGTAGCTTTGTCATTGCTTGGCAAAGGTGAGTGCGCGTGATCGAGTTTGGCCATCACTGCGCTCAGCGCAGAATCCGGCCCGCGCCAGGGTGCAGATTTTGTCGCCCCCTCCTCGTCCTTCGTGACCTTCGAATCGTCATCATCGGTTTGATCGTCACTGACATCAGGCTTTTGCGCGACTTCACCCGTCAACTCCGCAAGAACGGATGCCGCGTCGAGCACCGGCTTTGGGTCAACGATTTTCGCGTCATCGGCTGTCTTAGGGACATGCGGCGTGACAGTCTGGGTCTCTTTTGAGACCAGGCGAAGCTGCTCGCGAAAGTGATCGGCCTTCTCCTTGCCATCCTTGGCATCCTTGGCATGGGTACCGCCGTGCAATCCGCCTTTCGCCCCGGCCTTTCCGGCCGCTGTCTGGCGAAGCGCTGCCGTCAGGAGGTCGGCATTGTTCATCGGGCTTTCTCCTTTAATTGCTCCTGCGAGGCATCGAGCAGCTTTTGGGCGCGATCGACGGCGGCGAGAGAACGGCTGAAATCAATGCGCGGCCGCATGGCCGTCTTAGCTTCGCTGCTTCCGTCGCTCTTGGCCTTTGCCTCCGGCAGCGCCTTTCGAACATTCAGTCCAATGGCGAGCGCGGCCGCCTGCAGCTCGACATCGCGTTCGGATAGTTTTGCCTTGTCGATCTGCTCAAGCTCGGCGATTGCCGCACTATGCGCAGATGTGGCAACGCGTGCCGCGGCACGATACAGGCGCGCGCGCACGCGCTCAGCGCTGTCGTCATCGGACAATGCGAATACACGGTCGGCGGCGAGCACCGTCATTTCAGTCTTGCCGCGAACCAATGCCGTTCTTGCAATCAGAAGGTAGAGCGCACGCTGGCTCGCCCGATCGAGATGATCGAGCACGGCGACAAGGCGCGGAAACCGATCGGGACGTTGCACGAAACTGAAGCGTGCAACAGAGAGCGCAAAGCGCTGGCGGAAATTGCCCGCATAGATAGAGTGCCGATACCGGCGGAAATAGCGCACCGCAAGGGCTTCGAACTTGTCGAAGTCATCGTCCTGTCCGACGATGAAAATCTCTCGGCGCAGTGCCGCTTCCTCGACCAGCGTGCCCGGCATCATCAACCGCACTTCGTCGAGCAATCCGATCGCGACCTTCAGGTCGTCCTGCGCAACCAGTGCCGACTGCACCAGCGCAATCTCCGCACCGAGTGCCGCAGGCAGACTGCGTGGCTTGATATTGGCAAGCTTCGATTTCGCTTCCTCCGTGCGCCCTTCGACATAGGCGATGGCGCCATCGACAATGGCCTCGTCAATATTCAGCACGTTGCGAGAGCGGAGGCTCGCGACCACTTGCGGAGACCCACCACTCAAGAGGAAGGTGACAGCTGCGCGCGAATTGCGTGGCTCCTTCCAGACGGCGGCATCGGCTTTCAGGAAGTTCTCACCCAGGCGTTTCAGCAGGGCGGGTTGGGAATTGTGGGCGTCAAGGTCGCCGCGCGCGATCTGATCTTGCAGCATCTGCAATGAACGAACCATCTGATATGGCTCGCGCATCTGGTCGTCGGCCGGCTGCGCATGTGCGCTGCCAAGACAGACTAGAAGCGTTGCTGCAATGATCCTGGTGCTGGTCATAGCACGGGAGCACGGATCAGCAGCTCGATCCGCCGGTTCTGCGCGGCGAGCGGATCATTCTGAATTTTCGGCCGGCGGTCTGCATAGCCCTCGATGCGCTCGACCCGCCCGGCGTCGAGGCCACCGCGTACCAGCATGTGATAGGCCATATGCGCACGCGCGGTCGAAAGCCGCCAGTTGTCATATTCGGACGTTCGATAGACCCGGCTATCCGTGTGACCACGCACGATGACCTGGCCGCGGTTCTGCGCGATCATCGGCGTGATCTTGTCGAGCGCGCGAACGAGGCCGGGCGTGGGCTCCGCCGAGCCGTTGGCAAACATTCCGTAATTCACGTCGTCCGTCAGATTGATCAGGAGTCCTTCGGGGGTTTCCCTCACTTCGGCCACCGGGTGTGCCGGTCCAATCGCGGCCAGTGCTGCCGAGATTGCGGCCTGGAGCTTGGTGGCGTCCATCGGCTGGGCCTTCTCGGCCTGAGCAGGCGCCTTGTCAGGCTGCGCCTGGGATTTATCGGCCGGCGCTGCCGTCTTGTCTGCCTGCGCCGGCTGCGGACGGCCTGCAGCTGGATTGGGCTTGTCGCCCTCATCGGCAAACAGTCCGGCGGGCTTCGGTGCCTCCTGCTTGTCGGATTTCGCGGGAGTTGAATTCGATCCGGACATTTCCTGACCCGGAGACCCGGTGGCGTCAGGTTTGGTGTCGAGCGGACGCGGTTCTTGCCCTTCGCTCGCCACAGCGGCAACATCCTCGCCGAACGGAAGGCTGCCGGCGTCCTTGCGTCCCGACAGCTTCTTCTCGAGCGACGAGATCGACGCCATCGGCCAGTTGATCGGATCGAAGGGGTCTCGATAGGCTTCTCCGCCCTTGAGCCCTTCCTTGCGATTCGGATCGAGCGCTGCGCTGGTCTGCCCCTGACGTGGAGGGCCGCCGGCAATCTCCGAGAGCACCGCGTAGGGATCACGGAATAACGTGGCTTCGCCATAACGCGGCTGTGGAGGCTGCGGTCGCGCCAGCGCATCGGTCGGCTGACCCGGCTCCGGATGCGGCCACTTGCTCTCACCTTCCACGGCCTTGCCGGGATCAACCCGCCGGGCGTCGTTGATGCCCTTGCGATCCGGCGTTGAGTCCGTCAGCTTGATCGGATTGAAATAGGTGGCAACGCTCTCGCGTGTTTCCTGATTGGTGGCATTGATCAGCCACATCACCAGGAAGAACGCCATCATCGCCGTCATGAAGTCGGCATAGGCGATCTTCCAGACGCTGTTCTTCGTTTCGCCGCTCTCGAGAGAACTGCGGCGGCGAATGATGACAAGTTCTGTTGGAAGCGGATCGGCCATCTCAGCTCTGGACCGCCATCTTCAATCGCTCGGTCCAGACCTTGAGCTGAGTTTCAAGTACGATCTGATCAACGACGATCGACGCTTCTGCTTCGGGGCCGGCACGCAATTCCGATGCAATGGCGCGGACGCCGAGCTTGCTGCGGATCAATTCGAGCAGCTCCGATGGACCGGTGATGCGCAAAACCGGGCGGCGGCTATCGGTTGTGATCGACGACAAATGTTCGATGAACGCAGTGACCGCCTGTTTCTGCACAGCGTTATTGATGAGCGGCTCGAGGAGCCGAGCAGCTACGCCAGCGATTCTTCCCTGCAACTGATCGCCCATTTCGGCGATATCCCCGGCGAGCTTGGCCGCGGTCTCGTTGAGCAGTTGCTGCCGTTCTTCGGCAGCCTGCGCCGCAAGTGCCTGCTTCTCCTGCTCCATGCGCCGTTCGAACTCGGCGAGTGCACTCGCATAGCCTTCAGCGCGACCGCGCTCATAGCCATCATCCTCCTGCACGGAAGGCGACTTTGGCTGCATCTGCGGCTGCGGTTGAAACGACGGTTGCTGCTTTGCTTTCTGCAGAAGCGGCTGATGCTGCGGCGGCACGCCGGAGTGATGCAGATGGTCGAACGGAACGACGCGGCTGCGTGTCTTTGGTGGCTCCGGTCGATCGAAATCGGCGATCAGACGTGCGACTTGCTCTGCGCTCATACCGCTTCCTCTTGTCTGATCCATTGCTTGAGGATCGCCGCCGCTTGCTTCTCATCGAGCTGAATGATCTGCTCCAACCGCTTCTGCGGCGTGTTCTGCATATTGCTCGAGACGTCCTGAATGAGGTTGGGCGGAGGCTCGCCCCCTGACAGCGCCGCCGTCGCCATCGTGCTGCCGCCACTGAGCAGCGCGTTCGTTTCCGCCTGGAACTGCGTTGTCTCGTCGGTCTTCGCGCTCGCCAGAATCGTATTGATGGCCGGGCGCAGACCGAACCAGATCAGCATGCCGGCCACGGCCAGGATGGTGATGGCACTCACAAGACTGCCCGCCTGACGCATCATCACCTCTGTGAAGGTGATTGACGGTACCGGCGCCAGATCGCGCGCACCTTCCATGAATTCGACCGCCGAAACCTGAATCTGGTCGCCGCGCGGGCGATCGATACCAGCTGCGGTCGCAGCAATCTGCGAGATCTCCGCAACCTTGGCTTCGATCGCAGCATCGCTCACCTTGTCACCAAGGCTCGCAATGAGGCGCGGCCGGTTGACCAGAACAGCGAGGAACATCTTGTTCACCACGAAACCATCGCTCGTGGTCGTCACCGTCTTCGACGACACTTCGTAATTGGTGATGTCTTCGCGACGCTGCTTCTCATCATTCTGATTCTTGGCGCCGGTCGCGTTGACCTGCTGATCCGGCAAGTTCTGCTGAACGGTCGTCGGCTGCTGTCGATCGAGACTCTGCGACGTTTCCTTCTCTCGCACAGCGCGCACAGAGCGCTGCACCCGCGAATCCGGATCGTAGGTCGTCTCGTTGGTCTGTTTCTTGTCCGTCGACAGCTGGGTCGCAACGCTGACCTCGAAATTATCGAGCCCCAGATAGGGCGTCAGCGCCCGGCTCACATTCTCCTGGATCGAGCGGCTGACGACTTTTTGCAAATTGGCCATCGTGGTCGGCGTGGCCCCGACGCTGCCGCTGCCGTCATCGTCCGAAAGCAGCGACCCGTCACTGTCGAGCACAGTCACCTTGTCCGCGGTCATTCCTGGCACGGCCGCGGCTACGAGATGGCGCACGGAGCGTGCCGTGCGCGCATCTGCCGGACCATCCGTTCGCAAGACGACCGAAGCCGACGGCGGCGACTGCTCGCGCCGGAACGAGCCACGCGCAGGCATCACGATATGGACACGCGCAGCCTTGACCCCTTTGAGAACCTGGATCGTCCGCGCAATCTCGCCCTCGAGCGCGCGCACACGCGTGATTTCCTGCATGAACGACGTCAGGCCGAGCGAGCCAATCTTGTCGAACAGCTCATACCCGCCGCCAGTGACGCTGGGCAGACCCTTGTCGGCCAGCAGCGTACGCGCCTGCGCCGTCTGTCCGGGACGAACATAGACGGTATCGCCCGCCGTATTCAGATCGAAAGCGACGTTCGCGTCGCGCAGCACCGAGCTGACACGCGTCACGTCCTCACGGCTGAGGCCGGAATAGAGAACATTGTATTCCGGCCGGCTGATATAGTATGCGCCGCCGCCAACGCCGCCGAATACAGCAGCGCCGACCACCGCGAGCAGAATGAGACGCTTCGTACCCAGCTCAAGCAGATTGTTCCAGAGCTTCTGCGCGTGCTCACGATTGACCATAAATACCCCTGCCCACTTCCGAATCGATCATCGATTGTGAAGCTTGTCCGAGGGTTACGGAGAGCCGGAAAGCGAAATGGCCGCGACCTTGATTGGTCGCGGCCATTCCTATTCACGATACGAGAGCGATTAGCCGCGGAACAGCGACAGGATGCTCTGGCTGCCGGCGTTGGCGATCGACAGCGCCTGGATGCCCAGCTGCTGCTGCGTCTGCAAGGCCTGGAGGCGGGTCGATTCGGCGTTCATGTCTGCGTCGACGAGCTGACCGATACCGCGATCGAGCGAGTCGGTCAGGGTCTTCACGAAGTTCTGCTGCAGACCGATACGGTTCTTGATGGCACCGAGATTGGTGGCGGCATCGGTGATCTTGCTCAGCGCCTTGTCTGTACCAGAGATGTAGGTCTCGAGTGCAGTCAGATCGGAGGCGCTATCGGTGAACTTCGAGATGTCCAGATCAGCGACGCTGAAGGTGGTCCAGCCACCATTCTTGTAAACGTCGTAGGTCTGGTCGAGAACGCCCTTCTGGGTCGCCACGTTAGCGGTAGCCGCTGCCTGTGCCGCGACGGTACCGCCGGTCGCGCCGCCATTGGTGCTGGTGGTGGCGATCGCAGTCGTGCTGGCGTTCTTGATTTCGAGCGTCTTGCCGTCGGCATTGACACCAACAGTCAGACCCTGGACGCCCAGAGCGTTAATTGCCTTGGCGACGTCCTGAATCGTGGAGGTCTGCGACACGTTGATCGTGGTCGTCGTGGCAGTTCCACCAGCAGGCGTAACGGCGAAAGCGATCGTGCCCGTGGTCGTCGCGGGCGGGCCAGCCGCACCGACGGTGGCCGGATCGAAAACGAGGGTCGTCGTCGTGGCAGCGCCATGAGCCGTGATGTAGGCGGCGTCCAGCGTCTTATCGTAGAGCTTGATGGCATCGAGGTCGACGGTGAGCGTGTCAACCGAAACGACACCGCCGGCGCGGGAGAACGACGACACGACCGACTTGGTCGAGTTGTAGGTGGGGTCCTGCGAGTCGACCGAGATCCAGTTTTCACCGTTGAACACGGCGGAGTCAGCAGTGTTCTTCAACTGCTTCTGGAGTTCGGTGATTTCGCTCTGGATCTTGGCGCGGTCAACACCCGGGGTACGGGCAGCAACCAGTTTTTCCTTGATCGACGAGACGACGTCGACCGTGCCTTCGAGGCCGGTATACATCGTGTCGATGGTCGCGGCGCCGAGACCGAGAGCGTCCTGCACGGCGCCCAGAGCCTGAACGTCCGAACGCATCGTGGTAGCGATCGACCAGTAAGCGGCGTTGTCCGACGCGGTCGCCACGCGATAGCCGGTCGAGATGCGGTTCATCGTGGTGGAGAGGTTGGCATCGACCGAGCGCAGGGTCTGCAGCGCGGTCATTGCCTGGGAGTTAGTCATCAAGCTAGACATCGTATGTCCCTTTAATTTGATTAATTTGCTGGGGACATACCGGACTTTCACCGGTACGGCAGGGCGGCATCATGCCTTTGGAATGTCGATTTCTGATCGACCCAACCTGTCGTGAATTGCAAGCTAGCCGCCAAACCTTACCCAAAGCTGAAGGCGGCGGCGCCTTGTATAGTTAACACCGATCATTTGATTCGTCACTTACCTCGTAATGAATCAAATGATCTAGAGAAACGACTTCACAAGACCAACTGCGAGCAAATTCCAGCCGTCGATCAATACGAAGAATAATACCTTGAACGGTAGCGCGAACACCGTGGGCGGCATCATCATCATGCCCATCGACATGGTCAGCGTCGCAACGATCATGTCGATCACCAGGAACGGCATGACGACGAGAAAACCTATCTCGAATGCGCGGCGCAGCTCCGACACCATGAAAGCCGGGATGATGATTCGTAGATCGATCCGCTGACCTTCGAGTTTGATCTTCATGCTCTCGGCAGCGAGATTCTCGAAGGTCTGCAGATCCTTCTCACGCACATGCTGCAGCATGAAATCCCGGAACGGATCTGTGACCCGCGAATAGGCTTCCTGCTCGGTGATCTCGTTCTTCATCAATGGTTGGAGGCCATTCACCCACGCGCGATCGAAAGTTGGCGCCATCACATAGAATGTGAGAAACAGCGCGAGGCTGATCATTACGATATTGGCCGGCGTGGTCTGCAGGCCAAGCCCCGTGCGCAGGAATGAGAGTGCGACAACAAATCGCGTGAAGCTCGTCACCATGATGAGCAAGCCCGGTGCCAGTGACAGCACCGTCAGCAATGCGACCATCTGGATGATTCGGCCGCTGGCACTACCCTCGCCCTGCGGCAGCAAGGTCGACAGATCCGGAACCTGCGCCGCTGCAGCCGTTGGCAGAAGCACCAGGAGCAGAACCGGAATGATACGCTTCATTGCACCACCAGCGTCTCGATGATCAACTCACGAACCCTTCCGCTCGAACGCGTGAGCGCGCGCTCATTCAGGTCTCCGCGCAGATATTGCAGGCCGCGGGCGCCTTCGATCTGCGCAGGTGTGAGCGTACGTAGATAGGCTGCAACATCCTCACCGATGCGGGCGACCACGATACTCGCTTCTTCCTCGGTCAGTTTATCGGTCACGACCGATGCCTCCATGCGGATCCAGGCATTTGGCGGCGCCGCCAGATTGGTCACGACCGGTGTGATCTTGCGCAGACGATCATTGGCATTGAAGGCCGACGAGATCGGCTTCTCCTGGACCTCCTTCCGGCTTTCACTAATGCGCTGGAACGTCGACATCAGATGCAGGCTTGCCAGCGCTCCAGCCCCGACCGAAAGCGCGGTGACGAGGAGCAGGGCGCCAAACCACTGCATGAACCCTGGGCGCTGGCCTTCATTCGCGGTGTCATCGGCCATGAGCGATCCTCATCAGAACGGTGCGACCTGGTCATAGACCTGCTGGCCCCAGTTCGGCTGCTGCACTTCCATGGACCGGCCGCGCCCACCATACGAAATGCGGGCTTCGGCGATCTTCTCATAGGCGATGGTGTTGTTGCGGCTGATATCGATCGGGCGCACGATACCGCCGACGTTGACGATGCGCATTTCGTAATTGACGCGCATCTCCTGCGAACCGCTGACCAAGAGATTTCCGTTCGGGAGTACGTCGACAACGACGGCCGCCACCGAGAAACGGACTTCTTCATTGCGGTCGATCTTGCCTGCGCCCTTGTTCGATGATTGGGATTTGACGTTGGTGTCGAAATTTCCCGCCGAGATCCATTTGGCAATATTGGCCGAGTAGTCGGATTCCACCTTGATCTGCGAGTCCCGCGATCGATCCGTCTTGTTGTCGAGGATCGCCTTGTCGTTCATCAGGATGTTCACGGTCAGAAGATCACCGACCCGCGTTGCCCGGGAATCGCGGTAGAGGTCCTTGCGATCATTCCAGATCGAGTGAGGACCTGCGCTACCATAGGCGCGCCTTTCGATCGGAATTGCGCGCGCATCGACCTGCATGCCGTTGCCGATCGGCGACATGTAGGGCGCCTGGCCAACCTCAGCGAGATTGCTCGCGCAACCGGTCAGGCACGACAATGCGACCGGAATCAGAATCACTCTCAACCACATCATTTCTTGGCTTTCCCGTCGTCGGTGCGACGCATTCCGGCGAGCGTGTCGGCGAGATGTGCGCCACGTGCCGGTTCCATTTCATTGAGGATCGCGCTGGCGACGCGAACGCGCAGCTTGGCGAGAACGGCCGCCGCCGTGTCATCAGCCATGCTGGCAATCTGCTGCGCTGCAGCCTCGGGATTCATGCGTGAATAGATCTCGACGACGCTGTCTTCCGCCTTTTTGAGGAACTCCTCGCGTAACTTCAGCCACTCTTCATATTCGGCTCGTTTGGCCTCAAGTTCCGCAATACGCAGCTTCAGCTTGGATTCTGTCGCTTCGAGCTCTTTCTGCTGCCACGCCACACGGGCATCGAGCGCCTGGTCCGCGATATTGCTGCAAAAGCGCGCGACGTCAGAGTCCTGGGCGCTCGCGGCTGCGTTGTCCTTCTTGTCGATTGCGCCCGTGATCAGCCCCGAATCAGCGGTTGGACGCACCACCGGGTCTTGCTTGTTTGCAGCCGGGCGAGGGCGCGCAACTTGCGGCGTCTTTGCAAACTCACCGAGGTTCAGCGGTTTTGAGAGCTTCTGCTCGGGTTCGGCCGATGCCTGTGTGGACAGCACCACACCGACCAGCATGAGAAACTTGATCGATCGATTTGCGACGCGCGCCATTCGTATTCTCGTGATTCAGCTGAGCGAGCGTTGCACGCTTTAGCTTGCGCGACGCTGACCCACGCCCTACTGGATGACGAGTTCCGCCTGGAGCGCACCGGCCGCCTTGATCGCCTGCAGGATCGCGATGATCCCCTGCGGTTTCAGTCCGATCTGATTGAGACCACGCACCAGACGCTGCAAATCAGCACCGCGCAGAATTGCGATCTTGGCGCCGGGCTCATTGGCTTCGATGAAGGTCTGCGGCACCACCACGGTTTCGCCACGGCGGGCAAACGGTGACGGCTGCGACACGATGGGCGCCTCGGTGATTCTCACGGACAGATTGCCATGGGTGACCGCCACAGTCGAAATCTGTACATTCCGGCCAATGACCACCGTTCCCGTGCGTTCGTCGACCACGACGCGCGCCGGCGTATCCGGCTCGACCAGCAGTTCCTCGATTTCGGCGATAAAACGCACCGGCGACGTCGAGCGCGGGCGCGACAAGACTATCGTGCGATAATCGCGCTCGAAGGCCACGACCTTCTGATAACGACCGTTTCCATGCGCGTTGATTGCATCCATGATGCGCGTTGCAGTGACGAAATCCGGATTCTTGAGCTCCAGAATGAGCGATTCCATCTCGCTGAAGCGACCCCTAACTTCACGTTCGATCAGCGCGCCATTCGGGATGCGGCCGGCTGTGGCCACACCCTGGCTGAGCGTTTGTGCAGCACCTTCGACGTTGTAGCCGCCGACGGCGATAGCGCCTTGCGCGACAGCGTAAGTTTCGCCATCGGCGCCCCGCAGTTGCGTCATCACCAGCGTTCCGCCAAGCAGAGATGACGCGTCGCCCAGCGACGAGATTGCGACGTCGATTCGCGAACCGCCCGCGACGAACGGCGGCAAATCCGCCGTCACAACGACAGCTGCCACGTTGCGCGTGCGCAACGAGGTGCCACGGATATTGATGCCCATATTATCAAGCATCGATTGCAACGACTGTTCCGTGAACGGCGCGTTGCGCAACGTGTCGCCGGTGCCCTTGAGGCCGATCACGAGGCCGTAGCCGAGGATCTGATTCTCACGCACGCCCTTGAGATTGGCGATGTCCTTCACACGCACAGCGGCATCTGCCGTCGAAAGCGAAAGCGAAAGCAGGAGACCGCAGAGGAGACGCAACATCATCCGTTCTGAATCCGCACTGATCCGTCCTGCTGGACGATGCCCCGAATGGTCACGCCGGTGTCAAGATTGCGAAGCTGCACCATCATGCCGGCGCTGCCGGACTGGAGAGATGTCGCATAGGTAACGATAATGAGCCCGTCATCCTCAACGAGCACCTTCACCACAGCGCCACGGGTGACGGCCTTCAGATCTTCGAGCCCGTTGATCGGAATCAAGTGCCCCGCCAACAGAGTGCGACGCGCAATGCGACCAACGAGCGATGCACGATCGTTGATGAAGGCACTTGCGCCCTGAATATTGGGCGCAAAGTTGCGATCCATGATCATCTCATCCCGGATGACGTCACCGGGATAGATCGCCGTGGCCGGCACGGGATAGCGGACGGCATCTTCCGCTGCATTAGCGACGCCTGCGATGCCGGCCGCGAGCACGACGCTCGCAAGCCAGCGGATGACGATGGTGACTGCTCGCATCAGACCGAGATCCCGTTCTGTGGATTTACCGCATACCCTTCGAGATGGTCGACGCCATTTCGTCAGCCGCCTGAATAACTTTCGAGTTCATTTCATAGGAACGCTGCGCCGATATCAGCTCGGTGATTTCCTTCACCGGATCGACGTTTGAACTCTCGAGATAGTGCTGATGCAGCTTGCCGTAGCCAATATCGCCTGCGAAACCGACAACGGGCACGCCGGAGGATACCGTCTCGCGATAGAGATTTCCGCCGAGCGGATCCAGACCAGCTTCGTTGGAGAAGTTCGCGAGCGAGAGCTGCCCGAGCTGAACAGGCGCAACGTTTCCGTCGACCTTCGCAAAGACCTGGCCAGACTCGTTGACGGTGACGTCCACGGCATTCTGCGGAACGATGATCGCTGGCGTCACCAGATAACCGTCCGGCGTCACAAGCTGACGATTTTCATTCAGATTGAACGCGCCAGCGCGCGTATAGAGCGTCTCACCATTGGGACCGGCGATCTGGAACCAGCCGCGGCCATTGATGGCCATGTCATAGGTATTACCGGTCTGCGCCATTGCACCCTGCAGATGCAGCTTGCGCACGGCTGCCGAGCGCACGCCGAGACCGAGCTTTGCGCCTTCAGGCACCGAGCCCTCACCGCTTCGGTTTGGCACACCCTGCGCACGATCGATCTGATAGAACAGATCGGTGAATTCCGCGCGGGATCGCTTGTACGAGGTCGTGTTGATATTCGCGATATTATTCGCGATCACTTCGACATTAAGCTGCTGCGCGCCCATACCGGTGGCAGCAATGGCCAGAGCTCTCATGATTGAACCTCAAATCGCCATTCGGCTGACTTCTTGATACGCCTGAACGACCTTGTCGCGGACGGCGACAGCCATCTGCAACGAGCGTTCGGCAGACATGACCGCCTCGACCACCTTCTGTGCCGAGAGCTTGCCGTGGATAGACTGGATCGACGCGGCTTCGCCGGCCTTGATCGAACCGATGGCATCGGCTGCGACCTGTTCGAGGACGTTGTTGAAACCGACGGTGGCCGCCCCGGGCTGCACCGCAGGTGTCGCGGAATTGATGACTTCGCTGGTTTTGGCGAGTTCGCCAGCGCTGCTGATGACCGAGGATACCGCTTCAAGCATGCTTAGCTCCTCAGGAGATCGATGGTCATCGACACCATGGATCTCACTTGTTTGATGACCTGTAAGTTGGCCTCGAAGGACCGGTTGGTTTCCCGCATGTCGCCCATTTCAATCAGAGAATTGACGTTGGGCAGCTTCACGTAACCAGTCTCATCCGCGGCTGGATGACCTGGCTCATAGTCCACGCGGAACGGGGCCTGATCGGTTCCGACATCCTTGACCTTGACCATGCGCACACCAGCGGCGCGATCCATCTCTGCGGTGAAAGTTGTCGTCTTTCGGCGATAGGGGTCAGAGCCAGGCGTACGGCCGGTCGAATTGGCGTTGGCAAGGTTTTCCGACACGACGCGCAGGCGCGTCGACTGCGCTTCGAGGCCGGAACTTGCGATCTGAACAGATGCCTGCAACGGATCGATCATCGTCATTTTCCTCAGGTCTTCATGCTTGTCATGAACATGCGATGGAACGATTTCACGATCGCCGTATTCAGTGAGTAGTCGCGGTTGATATCGCCGGCCTTCAGCATTTCCTGCTCGAGACTGACAGAGTTGCCGGAGTGCACGGTCTCCCAGCTCTTCTCCTTGCGCATGCCCTGGGCTTCCACCGAAGAGCCGGTCGTGATGTGCGCCGGTGACGTCACCGTCACGGGTACGACCTTCGATTCAATGATCTTGTTGAACGGCTCGATGTCCTGCGCGCGATAGCCAGGCGTGTTCGCATTGGCGACATTCGCCGAGATTGCGGACTGTCGCAGCGACAGCCATCGCTCATGCGATGAGGCAACGTCGAAGAGATAGACGGGTCCCACTTATCCCCCAGGCATCCATGATTCCTTCATCATGGTTTACAAATGGAAACTTGTCCGAGGCTGGAGATGCGCATCACGACATGCGCGGGGCGCTTACGCGTTCGTCTTCTGCTTTCGCGAATGCAGGAAGTAGATGATTTCTGCGACAGGGCGGAAGAACTCCGACGGAATCATCTTGTCGATGTGCGCGACATCATACATCGAGCGCGCCAGCATCTTGTCTTCCACCACCGGAACACCATTCTTCTCGGCGATTTCCCTGATCTTCAGCGCGATCAGGTCCTGCCCCTTTGCAAGCACCGTCGGCGCAGCGTCTTCGCCCTGCTTGTATTTCAGTGCAATCGCGTAATGTGTGGGATTCGCGATCACCAGCGTGGCGCGCGGAACGGCCGCCAGCATCGATTTGCGGGCACGGTCGCGCGCCAACGAACGCAACCGCGATTTGACGATCGGATCGCCTTCAGCCTGCTTGAACTCGTCCTTGATCTCCTGCTTCGTCATGCGCAATTCGCGGCGCCAGTGGAAGCGCGCCCAGACGAGATCGAGCGACACCAGAACAATGGTCGCAATACTGATGGCGGAGACGAGCCGCATCGCGGTCGTCAGCACCAGTTCCGGAACGGCCGCCGGATCGCTAAACAATGCATTCACGGCCACGGCCTCCTCAGCCCGCAGGACGATCATCACGACCAGACTGATAGCGACGAACTTGAAGACCGACTTTCCGAATTCCACACGTCCCTGCGCGCCGAAGATTCTGCCCCAGCCTTTCGCTATCGAGATGCGCGAGGCTTCCGGCTGGATGCGATCGAACACAATTCGCGGTGCATTCTGCAGGAAAGATGATGCCAGCCCGGCCAGCATCAGGACGATAACAATCGGAATAACCAGTCCCGCCGCACTCATACCGACCGCGGAGAGCAACCCAATAGCATCCGTTCCATTCCGGATGCGGATACCCGATGGATCGTCGATCAATCGGGCTAAAGTGAATGTCAGTTTTCTGACGTTGTCAGTGGTCAGAAAGCTTTGAATAATCAATAGCGCGATCATAGAGGCGAAAATCGGTGCTTCGCGTGAGACCGGGATTTGGCCCTTCTCAACGGAATCACGAACCTTCTTCTCTGTCGCCTCTTCGGTTTTACTTTCCTTATCGGGTTCGTCAGACACAATGCTCTATCTTCAGGTGAATACCGGCTGATCTTCTTGATCGGGATTGAGTTCGATTTCGCCGCGTCCGGCCATATCGAGCGCAAGGTCGGTAATGGCGCGCCGCGCGTCCAGGATCTCGCGCTGATTCGCAGGGATACCGTTTGCCAGTTCGTGGTCCACCAGACGGCGGGTGCGCGAGGCGAGCGATGACAGAATGAGCTCGCGGAATGTCGCATCCGATCCCTTGAGCGCCATCACCACGCGGTCGGTCGGCACCTGATCGAAGATCAGCATACGCGCCTTGGCCGTCAGATTCACGATGTCGTCGAAGGTAAACAGCATGCCCTTCAGGATTTCGGCCGACTTCGGCCGCGATTCTGTGAGGTTCTTCAACGACTCCTCCATCTGCGTCCGCTCCATCTTATTGATGATGTCGGCCATCCGCGGATAGGTATCGGACGCGAGGTTGCGTGCGAAGTTGATCATGAAGTCTTCATGCATTGTCTTTTCGATAATGCTCATCGCATCTTCGACGACGGGCTTGAGACTGAGCATACGTCGCATCAGGTCGTGACGGATATCCGGCGGCAGATGACTCATCACGCGGGCAGCACAAGCCGGTTTCACGCGCGAGAGAATCAACGCCGCAGTTTGCGGATGCTCCTTGAGGAGATAGTTGGCGAGCAGACTCTCCGAGACGAGAGAGATGCGCTCCCACACCGACTTTGTCTTGTTGCCCAGAACTTCGGAAATGATGTCAGTGATCTGGTCCGGTGGCAGCACGCCATTCAGCAGCTTCTCCAACTCGCCGACTGTGCCGAAGATATTCGGACCTTCCGAGAAGTTCTGAGCGAATTCCTCGATAATCCCCTCGAGCTCAGGCCCTGAAATGGGTTTGAGATCGGCCGCCGCGCGCGTGACCAGCTTGATTTCTTCAGGATCGAACTCCCGAAGCAGGCCGCCCGAGAGCTCACGCCCCATGGCCAGCAGAAGAGCTGCCGCTTTCTCGGTGCCACCCAGCGGTTTGACGCTGGTGCCGGCGCGCTTAGCAGGTGCGTTGAATGCCATAAGAATATCTCTTTAGGAAAATCTCTTTAGGCGTCCGGATCCCCGGCCGCTCCTCCGACGATTTCCGTCAGCGATACACCGAAACGCGAATTTTCGTCTTCCACGACGACAACCGCGCCGCGCGCGACGATACGTCCGTTCACGACGACTTCGACGGGTTCACCCACGCGATGATCGAGCGGGATCACGGCACCGCGGCCGAGCTTCATGAGATCCGCGACCGGCATGGTGGCTGAGCCGAGCAGGACCTGCACCGTGACCGGAATGCGCAGGATGGGTTCAAGATTCGTCAGCCGGCTGGTTTCCTCGGCAGCGCGAGCCGCAAGATCTGCCAACTTGCCGAACGATGCGCCTTCGGTCTTGAGCGGATCGCTAGCGGATGCCGCGCTTACTGGATCAATATCGAATGGTTGCTTCATATCCCCTGCCTTCTTGAAAACTCAGATCTTGGTCTAGACCGGATTCTGCGCCGCCGTACGGGTGTCGATTTCCGCGATGGCCTTGCGCGCCTCGTCGATCTTGTCGCCGAGGGCCTGGACCATTTGCCGCCCCTCCGAACTGAACTCGCGAACCATCACCACCATGTCGTCCACCGTCTCATTGGTCTTCCCGACCACGGCGGTGAACTCTCCCTGATGCGCGCGCAACTTCACGAGCTCACGATGCATCTTGGTGACGCGGATGCTCGTGAAGAGCAGAGCTGCGAAAAGGATGATGTCAACGAGATAGGATACCATCGATGAATTCCCGTTTTTGGTCGGCCGATTCCTTGACCTGCAGCGAGTAAACGCCGTTCATCTGGCCGAGTTGGCACCAGAACAGACGTTGATCATTACATTCGAGGCGAACCATGGTGTCCGGCGTGGCATTGAGCTTGAGCACCTGGCCGACGTGAAACTTCGCAACCTCGCCGAGAGTGAACGGCCGTTCCTCGAGAACGGCCTTCAGCACGACTTCGGTTCGCTTGATCTCGCTATGCAGCTGACGGCTCCAGTTCGGATCGGTGGACGCCGATTCGCCGGATACGATCTGCGACAGTGCCTGCCGGATCGGATTAAGCGCTGCGTGAGGAATGACGATGAACATCTCGCCGCCGCGATCGAGACCCTGCAGCAGGATCTTCGCGCACACGGCCATATTGTTGAGACGGCCGATCGCGAGATAATCCATGCGCGTCTCGACGCGTTCCAGGCTGAACGTGACCTCGGAAGCGCGGTCGAAGGACGATTGCAACGCCTTGCCGAAGCGCTCGAACAGCGACTGCGCAACGTGCATCTCCACATTCGAGAATACCCGTGGCATGTCGAGCGGCGGCTCCGCACCGTCGGCGCCGAACAGGAGCTCGATCATCGTATAGACGAAATCGCGATCGAACCCGATCAGGATACGGGCGTCCCATGCTTGGGCATAGAAGACCGCGGCAATGGCTTCGCCCTCATAGCGATCGAGGATATCGGAGAGACGATCGCTGCCCACGCTGCTCAGCGAGAAATAGGACTGCGACGGCGACATCGATCGCAGGCTTTCGGCGCAGAGATTCGTCATCTGGTCGAAGATCACATGCAGCATCGGCATGCGTTCGACGGAAATTCCGGCCGCCCCGAGGAGTTGATCCGATCCCTGATCCACGCGGCCCGACTTCACCTCTGACATCAAGCCCGCGCTCCCGCCTTCGCCGCCGGTTCAGCGGGCGCCGCTTTTGCAGGACCGCCCGAGATGGTTTCGCTTTCGACCACATCGATCGACGGCCGCTCGGCGGGACCGATCATCTTGCGGCCGTGCTCGATGGCAATCTGCGGCAATGCCCCATTCATGAAAGCCAGCAAGGATTGTTTGACGATCACATACATGCGGGCGCGCTGCTCACGCACCAGCTTGATCTTGTGGGCGAGCGGCGCGACAAGGCCGTAGGACAGGAAAATGCCCGCAAAGGTGCCAACCAGCGCGGCACCGATAAAGCCGCCGAGCAGTTTCGGAGACTGGTCGAGCGCGCCCATCGCCTTGATGACGCCGAGCACCGCGGCGACGATACCGAGCGCCGGCAGGCCTTCGGCGACCATCATCAACGAACCATATGGCTTCATCTTGCTGCGAACGATGGTTTCGATTTCCTCGTCCATCAGCGCTTCGATCTCATGCGGCCGCGCGCTGCCCATGATGATCAGGCGGAAGTAGTCGCAGATGAAGTGCAGAAGCGGCTCATTGGCGAGAATGGTCGGGAAGGCGGTGAATATTTCCGACGATGATGGATCGTCGATATGGGCCTCCACCTCGTTACGGCCCTTGTTCCGCACTTCACGCATCAACGAATGCAAAAGCCCGAGCAAATCGAGGTAATGGCGCTGCTTCGGTACCGCGACCGTCAACGCCTGCACGGTGGCGCGGCCGGTGTCGACTACGGTTTTCCAAGGATTCGCAATGACATAGGTGCCCAGCGACATCCCCATGATGATGACGAATTCCCAGGGCTGCCATATCACGCTGAGATGACCGCCCATCGCGGTGAACCCGCCGATCAGACTGGCGAGTGTGATTATGACACCAAAGAGAATGCTCAAGCGCACCGCTCCAAATTGAGGATGCAATTCACTTAGGCAACGATGCTTGCACGAGGCTGACATCGGGCTGCGGCGGCCAGCCCCGCGCAAGCTTGTCCGGGGAGTTTGAGGCCAGTCTCGCTCTATGCGCCCGCAGACTGGGAACCCATTTCTGATGCTCTCGACAATCGCAAGCTACCAGCTGATCTCCAAGAACATCGTCAAATCGCTGCAACAGACGATGGAGAAGCCGGACGTGTCGAAGGATACGGAGTACTACCTGTCCCACATCCGCGATGTGAAGACGATCGACGAATTCGTCGGTGATTATCGGCTGTTCAGCTATGCCATGAAGGCCTACGGGCTGAGCGACATGACCTATGCCAAGGCCTTCATGCACAGGGTTCTCACGGAAGGTGTCGCCAGCGCGACCACGTTTGCCAACAAACTCTCCGACACCCGCTATAGCGAGTTCGCAACCGCGTTCGACTTCGCCAAGCTGGGTGACAAGGCGACGGGTACGACCGCCGCGCAGGTCGGCACTGTCGAGAAATATGTTCGGCAGCAACTCGAGGAAGATGCCGGATCGCAGAATGAAGGCGTGCGTCTGGCACTCTACTTCGAGCGCAAGGCGCCCAAGATCACCAACATCTATCAGATTCTCGCGGATCCAGCGCTACTCAAGGTCGCTCAGATCGCGCTGGGCGTCTCATCGATGACCTCGATGGCGGATGTCGACAAACAAGCGAATATGCTCAGCGCGAAAATCGACATCACGGATTTCCGGACCCCCGAGAAACTGCAGAAGTTCCTGCAGCGTTTTTCGGCGATGTGGGAGACGGAGAACGGAACGTCCACCGCACAGTCGACTCCAAGCATCCTCATCACGCAACCGCTCGAAATGGGCCTCAGCACGGATGTGCTGACCACCCTGCAGAACCTGAAACTCGGACAATAAAATGCAATCAGCGCTCTATGTCAGCCTCTCGGCCCAGGTCTCGCTCGAGAAGCGGCTCGAAACCATCGCGAACAATATGGCCAATATGAAAACGGCCGCATTTCGTGCCGATGCCGTGAAATTCGAGACTGCTATGTCGCGCGCCGCGACGCAGGCAGTCGCCTTCTCCTCGCCCGGCGAGAATTTCATCTCGCGCAAGGAAGGCGCCATCACACAGACCGGCAATACACTGGACGTCGCTGTTGTCGGGAATAGCAGAGCCGCTTACCCCGGCGGAACCGATCCAGGCCACACGACCTGGATGGCGTTTTCCGGCCCGAACGGTACTGTCTATACGCGCGACGGCCGCATGCAGATCGATATCAACGGACAGCTCCAGACCCTCACCGGCTATCCCGTGCTCGATTCGGGCGGCACGCCCATCATCGTCGATCCCGATGCTGGCCCACTCACGATCGTCCGCGACGGCACCATTTCGCAGGGCCGAATCCAGGTCGGTCAGCTTGGTCTGTTTGACATTCCCCCGGACGCAAAGCTGGAGCGATTCGGAACTTCGGGCGTGATTCCCAGCAAACCGGCGACCGCCGCGCTCGATTTCGTTACGGTGGGCTTTCAGCAGGGCTACGTCGAGGGATCGAATGTCGATCCTCTGACCGAACTCACGCAGATGATGACCGCGCAACGCACCTTCCAGAGCGTCAGCTCATTGATCGACAACTCCGAAGGCACAATGCAGAGCGCCATTCGCACGCTGGGCGATCCAAAAGCCTGATGCCTGACGTGACCGGCGGGAGAGCTCGATGAACGCGCTTGAAAAACTCGAATCGACCATCGCGACCCTGCGCCGGGACGTGCCCACGGTTCGTGTCGGCGGCATGGTGTCCGAGGTGACGCCGACGCATTTTCGCGTCTCCGGCCTGTCGCGCTATGTCAGGCTCGGTGAATTGATCGGACTGGAGATCGACAAGCAGGTTCATCTCGGTGAAGTCGTGCGAATCGATAATGATGGCGTGACGGCCAAACCGTTCGATTCCCACTTTGCTGCCGGCCTCGGCGTTCCCGCTTTCCGAATGCCTCCCAAGACACTGTCCCCCCACCCGGCCTGGAAGGGCCGCGTCATCAACGCACTCGGTGAGCCACTGGATGGCGCCGGCGACATGCCGGTCGGCGAGCGCGAGATGCAGACGGACGCCAATCCTCCGCCGGCCATGAGCCGCTCGCGCGTCAGCAAGCCACTGCGCACCGGCGTTCGCGTCGTGGATCTCTTTACCCCGCTTTGCGTCGGCCAGCGCATCGGCATTTTCGCCGGTTCCGGCGTCGGCAAGACCACGTTGCTCTCGATGCTGGCGCGTAGCTCCGGCTTCGACACGGTCGTTACCGCGCTGGTTGGCGAGCGTGGCCGCGAAGTGCGTGAATTTCTCGAAGAAGCGCTGGTGCATCACAAGTCGCGAGCCATCACGGTCGTCTCGACCAGTGACGAAAGCCCGATGATGCGGCGGCTTGCGCCGAAGACGGCGATGACGATCGCCGAATATTTCCGTGATCGCGGCGAATCGGTGCTGCTGATCGTCGATTCGATGACGCGCTTCGCCCATGCATCGCGCGAAGTCGCGCTCGCCACCGGCGAGCCGGCGATCGCACGCGGCTACGCGCCAAGCGTCTTCAGCGAACTCCCACGACTGCTGGAGCGTTCAGGACCGGGCCTCGAAGGTCAGGGCTGCATCACCGGCGTCTTTGCCGTGCTGGTCGATGGCGACGACCACAACGAGCCCGTGGCGGATACGGTGCGCGGCACGCTGGACGGACATATCATACTGGACCGTGACGTGGCCGATCAGGGCCGCTATCCGGCCGTCAATGTGCTGTCATCGGTCTCGCGCCTCGGCCAGCATGTGTGGTCGCCGGAGGAAGCCAATCTGGTCCGCAAGCTGCGCGCCATGATCGCGCGTTTCGAGGACACCCGCGACCTCCGCCTGATGGGCGGCTATCAGCCCGGCCGCGACAATGAACTGGACCAGGCCGTCCAGCTCGTGCCCAAGATCTACGACGTGTTGCAACAGCATCCGACCGATCCGTCCTGTGCTGAGCCATTCCAGGAATTGCTGAGCGTGATCAAGACTGCAATCGGCTAACTGCTCTCCCGCGCCCTAGACACCCGGGATCACGTCGAGATTCGCTGCCGCGACGATCGCGCCGGATCGCACGAGGCGAAGCGATTTCTGGATGTCGTCGTGAAAATATCGGTCATCGTCGAGATGAGCCACCTCGGTCCGGATGCATTCGCGAACGCTTTCCAGATGATCGCTGGACTTGAGCGGCGCATGGAAATCACAGCCTTGCGCGCCCGCCAGCAGCTCGATGGCAATGACGGCCATCGCATTCTCGATCATCGGCAGCAGCCGGCGCGCCGCGTGGGCAGCCATCGAGACATGATCTTCCTGATTGGCCGATGTCGGAATCGAATCGACGCTGGCCGGATAAGCCCGCTGCTTGTTCTCGGATACCAGCGCCGCCGCCGTCACCTGTGCGATCATGAAGCCGGAATTAAGCCCCGGCTTCGGTGTCAGGAACGCGGGCACACCGGACAGCACCGGATCCACCAGCATGGCGATCCGACGTTCAGAGATCGATCCGATCTCGCAGATCGCAAGCGCCATCATATCCGCCGCAAAAGCAACCGGCGCCGCATGGAAATTGCCACCGGAGATCGCGATATCGTCGTCGGCAAAGACCAGAGGATTATCAGAGACGCCATTCGCTTCAGTGAGAAGCGTCGTGGCCACCTGTCGCAAAACGTCCAGCGCGGCACCCATCACCTGCGGCTGACAGCGGAGGCAATAAGGATCCTGAACACGGACGTCGCCAGTGCGGTGCGACTCCCGAACCGCGCTGCCGGCGAGAAGTTCCTTCAATGCCTGGGCCGATACGATCTGCCCTTCATGCTTGCGCAGTTGATGGATGCGTGGATCGAACGGCGTATCCGAGCCACGCGCGGCATCGGTGGACAAGGCACCACTGACGAGCGCTGTCTTGAAAAGAATTTCAGCCTCGAACAATCCCGCAAGCGCATAGGCCGTCGAGAACTGCGTGCCGTTCAGCAGCGCCAGTCCTTCCTTGGCCTGCAGCTCGATCGGCTGCAGCCCCGCACTGGCGAGCGCCTCCGTCGCCGGCAATCGCCCGGACTTCGTCAGCGCCTCGCCGACGCCAATCATGACCGACGCCATATGCGCGAGCGGGGCCAAATCGCCGGAAGCACCGACTGATCCCTGCGCGGGCACGATGGGCGTGATGTCATGCGCAATCATGGCGCCAAGCAACTGGACCGTCTCCATGCGGACGCCGGAGAAACCCTGCGCCAGGCTCGCAAGCTTGAGGCACATCATCAGCCGCACCACCGGCGCTGGCGCCGGATCGCCGACACCAACGCAATGTGACAGCACGATGTTTTTCTGCAGGGCCGTGATGCTTTCGGCTTCTATGCCGACATGAGCAAGCTTTCCGAAGCCTGTATTGATGCCATAAACGGGTTCGCCCTTGCCGACGATCCGGGCAACTGCCTCAACACTGGCATTGATGCGGGGAATACAGCTCTCATCGAGAACCGGCACGGCACCCCGATAGATCGACCGCCAGTCCGCCAGCGTCACCGCACCTGGTGTGAACCGCATCGTCATAAAAGCGCCTCCAAGCATCCGTTGATGGCCCAAGGCAACACATTCAACGCTGCGCTTCAATGTTTGCGCGCAACAAAAAGGCCAGCCTTGCGGCTGGCCTTTCAGCTGATCGACTGTCAGATCGTGCGCTGCGACGTGCGACGCAGCGTCACGTTTGGCTTATGGCTTCCAACCGCCGCCCGGCAGGTTGCCGTGATAAGGCGTGTTGCGGCAGTGGCCCCACGGACCGCGCCAGTAACCGGGAGGGCAGCCATTACCCATCACCGGAGCTTCCTGATAGTAACCGCCCGGGAGCGGGCCGTAATAGGGCGTATAGCGGCAGCCGCCATAGGGACCGCGCCAGCCGTTCGGACCGCAGCCACCCGCGACCGGGATCACATGCGCTTCGACAGCGATGCTTTGGCCCATCATCGGCGCAGCACTTGCCTGTGTCGAGACGATAAACATGGCGACGAGACATGCCGCCATCAGGTGCAGAATTCTGGTCATTCTATTCCTCTCGATGAGTTGAAGATCATTCGGCCCCGACGAAAGCGTCTTCGTCTTGCCGCGCAACGCGCAACCCGAAGATGCATTGGTCTTCATTCTGCTTAGAAGCACCAGATACCGTTTGCAATTCCGTTCTATCAAGGCATCGGTACAACTCGTTCGGTTAGTTATCCGCCCGTTAAAAACGGCGAATGGAGCTGCCGAGCGAAGTACTCTCTTTAAAAAAGATGCAGCGATATGTTGAAGCTATTCCGGGGACCGGAACCCCGCGTCTGATCGCGCGGTGCAATTGAAAGTCCTGCGACACGAGCGAACTCAATTGCTGTAGCGCCTTGCATGATAGGCGAGTTGCGCAGAACTCGGTTCTCGCGCTACCACCTGCCACCGCGCAATCGCTTGATGAAAGACACCCGTGCTTCCCTGGAAACTGATCGATACAACCGAAGTACCCGGCGGCGGCGTGCCGCTACGCCTGATGCAGCGTGGGCACGAGTTCACCATCAAGCTCGGCCAGAACGAGCTAATGAGCAGTCGGCTGTTCGGCTCCGAGGAAGCGCTGGCGACGCTCACCTGCTTTCGCCTCAAGGACATGAAGGCGCCGCGGCTTTTGATCGGCGGCTATGGCATGGGCTTTACATTGCGCGCTGCGCTAAAGGTGCTCGGCCCGAAAGCGAAGATCACCGTGGTCGAACTGGTACCCGCAATCGTCGCCTGGGCGCGTGGCCCAATGGCCGAGCTATCTGGCGACAGCCTGAGCGATCCGCGTGTGGAGATTGTCGAAGGCGATGTCGTTAAAGCCATCGCCGGTGCACGCGGCAAGTATGATGCGATCCTGCTCGACGTCGATAACGGGCCCGAGGGCCTGACGCGAAAATCGAACGATGCACTCTATGACCTGAAAGGGTTGCGCGCGGCCCAGGCCGCGCTCAGTCCGGGCGGCGTACTGGCCGTCTGGTCGTCATTTCCATATGACAAATTCACGGCACTGCTCGGCAAAGCAGGCTTCAACGCCGAGGAAATCAAGATCCGCGCCACCGGCACACGCGGTGGCGCCCGTCATGTCATCTGGCTGGCGACGAAGCCAAAAACATAGCCGTCGCCGCCATGAAGATGGGCCTTAATAGGCAACCGAACGCCGACTGCGGCGCGGCTCGCCGTAAGGCTGCGGACTGAACGCCAGACGCGGATTGACGATGCAATCGACGCCGCGCCCCGATGCGGTGGCCTGGCACGCTTCATAGCTCGGATAGGAGCAATCGGTCCCGAAGGCCTGCGACTGGATGCAATAGGGATAGGCCGGAGCAGCAATGGCAGGGCCAGAAGCCAGAGCCGAAACACCACCAAAAGCGAGTACGGCCAGCATCAGATTACGCATCATGTCTTTTCCTCCGCGGTAGCGGTCCTGTGACGTCTCCAGAAAGCAACAGAGCCTGCGGATGAACGTTCCCGCAGGCTCCGGCACATCCCGGTCTCGTGATCGCGCACTTACACAGGCGCAATCACGAGGGTTGGACACGATAGTGCCGCATGGGTTCATTCGACCTTAAGACCAGCAGCCTTGACCACTTTCTCCCACTTCTCCGTCTCCGCGACGATCATCTTGCCGAACGCCTCCGGCGGCCCGATCAGCGGATCGCCCCCGAGATCAATCAGCTTCGCCTTGATTGCCGGCTCAGCCAACACCTCGTTCACCGCGGTGTTCAGCTTCGCAATGATCTCCGGCGGCGTCTTCTTCGGCGCGCCCATGCCGAACAAAGCGCTGGCCTCATAACCCGACACGGTTTCCGCAACGGTCGGGACATCGGGCAACAGCGGCGACTTCTCGGTGGTCGTCACCGCCAGCGCACGCAGATTGCCGGAACGGATGTGCTGAATGATCGACGGCATATTATCGAAGATCAACTGCACCTGACCGCCCATCATGTCGGTGATCGCAGGCGCGGCGCCGCGATAGGGCACATGCTGCATCTTGGCGCCCGACATCATCATGAACATCTCACCGGAGAGATGTACCGAAGTGCCGTTGCCCGACGAGGCGAGATTCACCTTGCCCGGATTGGCCTTCACATAGGCGATGAATTCGGCAACGGTCTTTGCGGTGATGTCCTTGTTGACTGTCATCACATTGGCCGTGCGGTGGAACGCAGCCACCGGGGCAATGTCGCGCACGAAATTGAAGCTCAGCTTCGGATACAGGGTCGCGTTGATGTAGTTCGCCGGATTGACCAGCAGCACGGTGTAGCCGTCGGGCTCCGCATTGATGACGGATTCGGTGCCGATATTGTTGCCGGCGCCCGGCTTGTTCTCGACAATGAACTGCTGACCGAGCTTTTCCGACAGCCGCTGACCGATCAGGCGGGCCAGAATGTCGGTGGCGCCGCCGGGCGGATAGCCAACCACGAAACGCACCGGCCGCGTCGGATAATCCAGAGCAAGCGCCGAGCTGACAGGAACGACGGTCGATGACACGAAAGCAGAAAAGCCCAGCGCAATCAGACCGATCGCGGCGCGACGTGAAGTCATATTTTATTCCCTCCGGCTGCCGCAACTTTGCGCGCGGTCAGCGTGTGTTGAATTGACAACGCCCGTATCTACCAAACAATTCAACTATCGGCCAGTGCGACACACCTGCGGCACCAGCCCAAAGAAACGTCAAGGCAAAGCCAAGGACCATTCATGCCCCTCACCGTCACGGCCCTCGATCATCTCGTCCTCAACGTCGCTGACGTCCAGCGCTCTGCCACCTGGTATCAAAGCGTGCTGGGTATGGAGGTGAAGGTGTTCGATCCCGGTCCGGGCAAGTTGCCGCGCACATCGGTGAGTTTTGGCGCGCAGAAGATCAATCTGCGACCGATCGGCGCCGATAAGGTCGAGTGGTTTACGGCCGACCACGAGAAAGCGGGCAGCGATGACCTCTGTTTTCTCACGGCATCACCGCCCGACGCGGTGATCGCGCATCTCGGCGCCTGCGGCGTCGCCATCGAGGAAGGTCCGGTGGCTAAACAGGGCGCGCGCGGCACCTTGCGCTCGGTTTATTGCCGGGATCCCGATGGTAGCCTGATCGAAATTTCATCTTACGAAATAGGCTGATCCTGCAGGCCGGGGCGGTTTGCGCCGCGCCGCCGCCGATGGCACAACATCCTCCGCAAAAACAAAAATAGGAAAGCCGTACCGCGCAAGCGGTCCTCGAGCGGTTTTCGACGGAGGATACATGCCCCACCAGCCCGCCACGAAGCCCGTCATGATTCCCGGCTCGATCGGCCCGTTCGACGGCATGGATGTGCCGTGGCTGCTGCGCATGCGTGCGGAAACGCGGCGCGATCACCCCTTTATTATCTGGTCGCCATTCGATGCACCTGCGCGGCCATGGACCTATGGCGAATTTCACGATCGCGTCGGCGCACTGTCCGCAGGACTTGCCAGACGCGGCATCGTCCAGGGCGACTATGTGCTGATCCACCTCGATAACTGCGTCGAGATGCTGCTGGCCTGGTTCGCCTGCGTCGAACTCGGCGCCATCGCCGTCACCACGAATACCCGTTCGTCGGTTGCGGAGATCGAATATTTCGCCGATCATTGCGGCGCAGTCGCCGCAATCACCCAGCCATCCTATGCCGAGCTTGTCGCCACCAATTGCCGCAAATTGCGCTGGATCGCGGTGACATCCCACAACGCCGGCACATCGTCTGAAGGGCACACCGTCGGCAAGGCCGAGCGGTTCGAATCCCTGTTCGCCGACAGCGCCGAGCGCCCGCGCCGCCCTGTCGATCCCTGGGCGCATTGCAGCGTGCAATATACGTCGGGCACCACGTCGCGGCCCAAGGCCGTGCTATGGACCCATGCCAATGCGCTGTGGGGTGGCAAGGTGAACGCGGCGCATCAGGACCTGCATGCGTTCGATACGCATATGACCTATCTGCCGCTATTCCACACCAATGCACTGGCCTATTCGATGCTCGCGACACTGTGGGTCGGCGCCTCCATCGTGCTCCAGCCGCGCTTCTCCGCGCGCCGGTTCTGGTCCGTCGCTACCGAACATCGCGCAACCTGGCTTTCGACAATCCCGTTCTGCATGAAAGCGCTCCTCGAACATGAAGTGCCGAAGCATCATTTCCGAATGTGGGGTGCGTCGTTCTGCGATCCGCCGGCCTTCGCCAAATTCGGCGTCAAGATCATCGGTTGGTGGGGCATGACCGAGACCATCACCCACGGCATCATCGGCGAGGTCGATCAGCCCAATACGCCCATGGCCATCGGTCGCGCCGCAACCGAATACAGCATCCGCGTCACCAATGACGACGGCACGCCGACCGCCGTGGGCGAGACGGGCAATCTCACGATCAAGGGCATTCCCGGCCTGTCGCTGTTCAAGGAGTATCTGCACAACGAGGCCGCAACCTCAGACAGTTTCGACGCGAACGGCTTCTTCATCACTGGCGACCGCGTCACGCTACTCGAGCGTGGCTATATCAAATTCGGCGACCGCGCCAAGGACATGCTGAAGGTCGGTGGCGAGAACGTTGCCGCATCGGAAATCGAACAGATCGTCATCACGGTGCCCGGCGTTCGCGAAGCCGCCGTCGTCGGCAAAAAGCATCCCATGCTGGATGAAGTGCCCGTGGTTTTCATCATTCCGCATGCCGGCGTGGCAAATGCACCGCCGGTGCTGCATGACAATGTCATAGCAGCCTGTAAAAGCGGATTGGCGGATTTCAAGGTGCCGCGCGAAATCCATTTCGTCGACGAGATGCCGCGTTCGACGCTGGAAAAGGTCGCCAAGGCGGAGCTGCGCAAGCTGCTCGCCTGAGACGAACCTCGCTTATGCGCCGAGGGCTACCGGGCGGAATACCTGTAGCAGTTGCTGGTCGATCTTGTCGCCCATCTGCTCCATGATCTCGAACGCCTTGGCATGCGTGAAAGCCATGCGATAGGCGCGCCGTTCAACCAGAGCTGCGTGGATGTCGACGATGGTCATCAAGCGCACGATGTCGCTGATCTGGTCGCCAGCCAGCGCATCGGGGTAGCCGCTGCCATCCAGGAATTCGTGGTGATGCAGCACCACGTCGAGCATCTCGCGCGGAAAACTACCTTGCGCGACCAGTGCCTCGAAGCCGAGACGCGGATGCTTGCGGATTTCGAGCGTCTCTTCCTCGGTGAGCTTGCCCGGCTTGTCCAGGATCGCGACCGGGATGAAGGCCTTGCCCACATCATGGACAAGGGCTGCGCGTGTGAGACGGCGCTGATCTTCGTCGCGCATGCCGAGATGCTGCGCAAAGGCCACCGCGAAACCCGTCACGAACAGGCAGTGACGATAGCTGTGATTGTGATGACGGCCGACGGCGGCCAGCCATTCGCGCAGCGACGTGCGCTTGATGGCCTTCAGAATCTGGTTCTCGGCCTGCATCACGTCGTTGAAGGTGAGCGGCACGCCGGCGGGCAACTTCTCGAATATTTTGACCATCACCGCATGGGCGGCTTCGACGCCACGATTCAGCGCCTTGCCGCGGGTGGAGAAGTCTTCGTCATGCGGGTTCGGGAATGCAGCACGGATGCGTTGCATGACGCCGCGTGCATCGAACGGCCGCGCAATCGTATCGGTGGCGCCAAGCGCCCAGGCCTGCATCGATCCGTGATGCAGCGAGTCAGCCAGCACGAACAGGCGCGGTATCGCTTCATAGGATTTGTGGCGCAGCTTGTTGCGCACCCGCTGCACGGCCTCCGCCGAGCGCAGATTGATATCGACCACGATACCCGACAGCTCGCCGGGCGGCATCTCCGGAATGGCCGACGTTGGGACAACATCGACTTCGCCGACCTTCTGCAGAATATCGACGAGTTCGCTGCTGCTATCGCTGCGGTCCGATGCCAGAAGCAGTCGGCGGCGCGCCGGCGATTGTTTGACTGAAGCGGTCATATGCCCTCGATCTATTGCGACGAACGGGCCGCAAGCAGGACATACATACCTCGAAACTCGGTTCCTGAAGCTTAATGGGTATTGTTAATGCTTCCTGATCGGGGCCGGGAAGCTTTCATTCCGGCGGATAGCGCTATCAGTCAGTTAGGGCCTTCGTGAAAACTTTAAGCAATGCCGCCTTGCGCCGGTATCCGATCCGGAAAACAATCGCGCCATGAAGATTTCCGCATTTATCGCTGGCTTCGCGGCTGCCCTCGCCCTGGCACCTCCCGCATATTCGCAGCCTGGCGGAACCGCGCCGGATTTGCCCTTCACCGCCACGCTGTCAAACGCCACCCCGCTGGCCTTCGGCATGGCAACGGCTGAAGCCGCCCGCGCCCTGGATACGCCACTGGCCTATATCAGCGGCCGGCCGGGGCATGAGATCTATCTGGCGATCCGTACCTTCGGCGGCAGCGGCTTCTTCGATCGCCGCGACCGCCTCTATCTCCAGTTTCGCAAGGGACGCCTGACCGGCTGGAAGGGCGACTGGGGCCGGAACTGGATGTGGCAATAGCCGCTTTGTGAGTGGACCAGCACTGCCGTCCGCGCCAAACAGACCTCACCCCTCAACAACGATATGGAATACCCCGTGGGACAAGATATCACGCTGACCGCATCTGACGGCTTCAAACTCGGCGCCTACCGCACCCAGCCTGAGGGCAAGCCCAAGGGCGCCGTGGTGGTGATTCAGGAAATCTTCGGCGTGAACAACCATATCCGCACGATCTGCGATCGCTTCGCCGTGCAAGGCTATGTGGCGGTGGCGCCCTCGATCTTCGATCGCATCGAGCCCAATTTCCAGTCCGGCTACTCGCCCGAGGAAGTAGCCATCGCCCGCAAGTTCGTTGCCAATCCGGATTGGCCCGCGATGCTGCGCGATACCCAGGCCGCGATCGATTCAGTGAAGGATGTCGGCAATGTCGGCATTATCGGCTTCTGTCTCGGTGGCAGCGTCGCCTTCGCCGCTGCCACGAAATTGACCGGCCTCAGCGCCGCCATCGGTTATTACGGTGGCGCTATCGTCCGTTTTGCCGACGACAAGCCGACCGTGCCGACACAACTGCATTTCGGTGAAAAGGATCACGGCATTCCGCTCTCGGACGTCGAGACCATTCGCGCCAAGCGACCCGATGTCGAGATCTTCGTTTATGACGGCGCCGAACATGGCTTCAATTGCGACCAGCGCGCCAGCTACAACAAAGCCAGCGCCGACCTCGCCAGGGAGCGCAGCCTGGGCTTTCTCGCCAAACATCTGGTGAAGTAGGAGACGCGACCGCGTCTCTCCTCGTCATACTTCTGGTGTCATCGCCCGGGCGATCCATTATGCCTTGTCACCAGGGCTGATCACGATCCCTTGCGTTTACTGACCACCCGATTTCGCGGGTGGTCAGAGCCGAGACCGGCCCGGGCCAACTTACTCGCCCTTGACGCCTGCGGTCTTTGCCACCGTCGCCCAGCGATCGAAGTCGCGGCGCAAGCTCTTCTCAAACGACTCGGGGCTGTCACCGACGGGAACGAGATTAACCGCCTGCAGGCCGGCGGTCCCTTCCGGCGAATTAATGATGCGCCCCAGCTCGGCGGACAATTTGTTCACGATGTCCTTCGGCGTCGCTGCAGGCACGAAGATGCCGACCCAGCCTTCAGCCTCGAAACCGGGATAGCCGAGTTCAGCCATGGTCTGCACATTCGGCAGCTTGGGCTTGCGCTTCTCGCCGCCCACGGCGAGCGGACGGATCTTGCCGGCTTCGAGCTGCGGTCCGGCCGTGGTGAAGTCGAGGAAGGCCGCCGTGACCTGATTGCCGAGCAGATCGTTCAAGAGCGGCGCCGCACCGCGATACGGCACGTGGGTCATATCGATGCCGGCATTCTTCTTCAGGAGCTCACCATAGAGATGCGACGTGGTGGCATTGCCGAACGTGCCGTATGGATATTTGCCGGGGCTCGCCTTGGCGAGATCGACCAGCTCCTTCACGGATTTCATCGGCTGTGCCTCGGGAACGACGAGCACGATCGGGGAGATCGCGACCTGCGTGACCGGCGCGAGATCCTTGAATGCGTCGTAAGGCAGTTTCGACATCAGGCTTGGCGCCTGAATGATCTGCGTGATGGCAACGAGCACCGTGTAACCGTCGGCCGGAGCCTTGGCGGCAAAGTCGTTGCCGATCACGCCACCGGCGCCCGGCTTATTGTCGACCGTGACGGTCTGCTTCCAGGATTCTTGCAGCTTTTGCGCCAGCAGGCGCGCGGCGACATCGGTGGCACCACCGGGCGCATAGGGCACGACGAAAGTGATGCGCCGATCGGGATAGGATTGCGCCGTCTGCGCAGATGCTTGCGACGACACCGCTCCCAGCGCCACGATGGCTGCCAGAGCGACGCCGCGCATGGCCTTGATCGACGGACTCGTCTTCATCTATTCCCCCTCCAAATCTGATTGCGCCGACATAGCGGCGCTCCGGCGAGTTGGCCTCGCTTGCCCATTGCTTACAGTGCGGAAGACGATTCTGATACAGCGCAGCGCGTGTCGTGACGCCGATGCGCCCATACATCGCAGCCTTTAATTATCGGGAGCACGTCGACCTATTCCGCAAAGCGGAGAAAATCACGCCTGAGGTGACGACGGCGCTTGATACGCGCGATCAGAACCAGCGTTCGCTGACCAGCACAGTATCGCCGGGATTGATCGGCGTACCCAACGGCACTACGGCGCGATACGAGCCCTCGATAGTGGTGTGGGTCAGCGTGACTTCGTCACGCTTGGCGCGCGGTGAGAAACCGCCGGCAATGGCGATCGCGCTCTCGACGCTCATATTGGGCACGTAAGGATACTGTCCGGGAGCGGCGACTTCACCGAGAATGAAGAACGGACGGTAGGCTTCGATTTCGACAGCCACCGACGGTTCACGAATGAATCCGTTACGCAGGCGACCGGTGATGCTCGCGGCCAAGGCAGCGGGTGTCATGCCGCGCGCTGGCACGCGGCCGATCAGCGGCATGGTAATCGCGCCACCGGCATCGATGGCGTAGGAATTGGTGAGACCTTCCTGGCCATAAACCACGACGCGCAGCTTGTCGCCGGCATCGAGCTTGTACTGCGCATCATAGGTCGAGACCGGGGGAGCATAAGCAACCGGCACTGCTGCCGGCCCGTAACCCGGGCGACCGTAAGCAAGGGTATCGAGATCGGCAGCGGGCGCAACCACTGCAACAGGACCCGGTCTCCGCATGCAGCCGGACAATGCCAGCGCGGCAACCGCGACAATCATGGGCAGACGAAACGCGCGGGCAGACGACACTGGACATATCCCTCATAGAGGCAGCTTCGGTTCTGGCCTGTTATGGTTAAAATTCCGTTGTCATGGCCTTCCATCAGGCAGCAAAAACCCGCCTCCGGGAATTCCGAAAGCGGGCTTTTGACGTTGTTTATCTACACTTAGCCGTGGTCAGGTCAGGCCGTGACGCCGACCCCGATCGGGCAGGACACACCGGTGCCGCCGAGACCGCAATAGCCGCCAGGATTCTTCGCCAGATACTGCTGGTGATAGTCCTCGGCGAAGTAGAAATTCCCGGCCGGCGCGATCTCGGTGGTGATGGTGCCGAGGCCCTTCGCCGACAGCGCCTTCTGATATGCCGCCTTCGACGCGGCAACGGCATCGCGCTGCGCGTCATTGAAGGTGTAGATCGCGGAACGATATTGCGAGCCGATATCGTTGCCTTGGCGCATGCCCTGGGTTGGGTCGTGGCTTTCCCAGAACGTCTTCAGGAGTTGCTCGTAGGAAATCTTCTTCGGATCGAAAACGACCAGCACCGCTTCGGTGTGACCGGTACGGCCCGAGCAGGCCTCTTCATAGGTCGGGTTCGGCGTGAAACCGCCGGCGTAACCGACCGCCGTCGTATAGATGCCATCACCGAGCTCCCAGAACTTGCGCTCGGCTCCCCAGAAACAGCCAAGCCCAAACACCGCCCGCTCAAGGCCTTCCGGATAGGGTGGCTGGATGTTGCTGCCATGGACGAAGTGATGTTTGGCAGTGGGGATCGGCGTATCGCGACCGGGCAACGCTTCGGCAGCGGTCGGCAATGCAGTGGTTTTACGCATGAACAGCATGGATCATCTCCCTGCGCGCTCGCGAACGAAGTGGACTCCGGTTCGCTGGACGAACACGCACCTCTGAGGGCCAACAACGCCGTGCCGACAGAACCGGATTCACTCCTGCCGCGGCGCGTATCTCAAGTGGCAATATAGGTATCTACGACGGAAACGGCAGGTCTGTTACGCCACTGGTGCGCCGTTCAGTTCCGCGAATAACCGATCAGCGGCTTGCTTGGCCGGAACAGCAGCATCAGCACGATGCCGAGCACGCCCATGACGGCCCAGGCCGGCTGGTTGAGCAGCAACTTGAGAAGCCCGCTGAGAAAAGGCGCATTGGCATCGATCAATGCCTGGAAAGAGCGCTGGCTGGCCTGATTGATGTCGTTCCAGAACTCCCCGAGCCGGGTCAGCCGCAACGCCTGATCGGCAATCGAGCGTGCACCGTCATAGACCAGGAATACGAACCCACCAGCCAGCAGTAACAGCCCTATCAGGCGGAAAAACCCGCGGATCATCCGAATCCCCTCATCGCTCTCACCCCCGGCAATACCGGGCAAACCCGAGAAATTCAACCTCTTCAGCAACTTAACCGCCGCTCTGTGGCTGTTTTCCGTCCAAAAGCACAGCCGGAAAGCGTTGACGGTGGAAATTGGGCACTCTATAAGGAGCGCCAATGGCGGTGGGCGCAATCCCGCCGCCGCTGTTCTTTGAGCGGCGCGCCCCGTGAGTTGCGTGAGCTTTGCCGCTCCGGGGATAGCATTTTCAGGAACACCCCGGAAACAGATCAGCGTTGGCCGCAGTCGAGCGGCAAACGTCAATCAGCCCGGCGCCCGAGACGGGACGCTGCTGAAGGATAGTGAGATATGGCCAATACGACCTCCGCCAAGAAGGCGACGCGCAAGATTGCCCGCCGCACCATCGTCAACAAGTCCCGCCGCACCCAGATGCGCGGTGCAGTCCGCACCGTTGAGGCGGCGATCAAGAGCGGCGACCGCGAAGCGGCGCTGAAGGCAATGAAGCTCGCCGAGCCTGAACTGATGAAGGCTGCTCAGCGCAACCTCGTTCACAAGAACCTCGCGAGCCGCAAGGTCTCGCGCCTCGTTCATCAGATCGCGAAGCTCGCGCAGTAATCTGACGACAACATTCTTTCTAAAAGCCCGGCTTCGCGCCGGGCTTTTTTATGCCGCAATGCGCTCGCGCTATCGCGTCACAAATTCTGATGAAGCGCAAAGACGGCTGCATGCTTGCATGATGCGTGTCTCGTCATGTCTCTTCAACGACACGGCAGGAACAGACAACGCATCAAAGCGAGCCCCAATCCGCTCTATTGCTTGCGTCAGCGCGATTCCGAAAAAGCAAGCGCCTCTCGCCGCGATACTGAGTCCGATGTCTAGGGTTACCCTGACTCAACGCACAGAAAAAAACGCGCGGCACTAATCACTTATCGGCATAGCGAAGCGAACCAGTTTGAAAACGAGGACTCGCTGCCTTCATTCGTAAATGAATTATGAATTTCTTTTTTCGCTGGATCGAATCTGCAACGGCACTGTCACATTACGATTCAGCGCGTTGATTCAAAACCTTGACGCATCGTCAAAAAAATCACGACGCGTTCCGCGCGGCGCAAGTGAGGCTTTTGCGGGGCATCTCAAAAATGATTCCGTTGCGAGAAACCGGGCGTGCTGTATTTCTTAAATCACTCGCGGCGCCCGCGGTTCTTGAGATCAGAGCGATTTAAGAACCAGGACGGACCTTAGGATCAGCGACGGTCTTCAGGTTAGCGACACCTTCCAAGCTTTGATCGGATCGCAGCCCATAGCAATATGGGAAGGGTTGTTCTGTGTCGAAATTTCTCGGGCATCCATTCGGATGCTTTGAAAAGAAATGCGCACCGGCCAATCGCAACCAGCAAAGCTGACGGTGCGGAAGTAAGCGGGCAGGCGAGCGGGCAAGACGACGACACGGGAATGCGACTGAACGAGTTTCGATGTTCAGCGTTGCGGACTGACTTTGAACCACATGTGAACTGACATCTTGCCGCGAGCGACCGCGGCGAGCGGGGGAGGACTTATGCGCAAATCGACCACGACAGCATTCCAGCGACAGCGATCTGCGTCTCGTTCAGATATGGCGGCGACCCGCACCTCCGCCCACGCTCCCGACAGACCGTCCAGTACGCGCTGACCTCGCGACGAGGTCCTCTTCGACATCACTGATCTGATCTCGGCCGGAAGGCCGTTTGCGGAGCTGTGCCCGAGGACGACGCGTCACACGAGGTCACCCCGCGTCTTCATACGCGGACATTCAATCGGCAGCGGTGTGCCGGACACTTACTCTATCTGAAAAGCTCTCTGACAATGGCTAATATGGAACAGGATCACTGGTCTCGCGTGAAAGGTCGGCTGCGGTCGACGGTTGGCGAAGACGTTTACTCCAGCTGGTTCGCGCGGATGGATCTCGAAAGCGTGCAGGACGACAGCGTCCATCTTTCGGTACCCACCCGATTCCTGAAGAGCTGGATCCAGGCCCACTATGCCGAGCGCGTGCTGAACGCCTGGCAGGCCGAAATGCCGCAGGTTCATCGCGTCGATCTCACCGTGCGTTCGGCGATGCGCAACGTTGCGCCCGCGAACAAGGAAGCCGTCGCGCCAGCCGAAGCACGCCGCACCGAAACGTCCACCAACCGCCCGGCACCCGAACTCCGCGCCACGGCCACCGCGCCGGTGTCCGCAAGCCATGAAGCACTCGGCGGCTCGCCACTCGATCCCCGCCTGACCTTTGCGAGCTTTGTGCTCGGCCGCGCCAACACGCTGGCCCACGCCGCCGCACGTCAGGTGGCGGAAGGTCGTCGCGGCGATCCGGTGATGTTCAATCCGCTCTATATCCATGCCGGCGTCGGCCTCGGCAAAACTCACCTCTTGCAGGCCGTGACCTGGGCCGGCAATTCCAGCCCCGACCGCAAGGTGCTGTATCTCACCGCCGAGAAGTTCATGTACGGCTTCGTCGCTGCGCTGAAGACCCAGACGGCGCTCGCCTTCAAGGAAGCGCTGCGCGGCATCGACGTGCTGGTGATCGACGATCTCCAGTTCCTGCAGGGCAAGACCACGCAGGCCGAGTTCTGTCACACGCTGAATGCACTGATCGATGCCGGCCGCCAGGTCGTGATCGCCGCCGATCGCCCGCCGTCGGATCTGGAAAGCCTCGACGAACGCGTGCGTTCGCGCCTCGCCGGCGGTCTCGTCGTCGAAATGAGCTCGCTCGGCGAAGAGCTGCGCCTGGGCATCCTGAAATCGCGCGTTGCCGCCGCCCGTGCGCATCACGCCTCATTCGACGTGCCGGAGCCGGTGCTGGATTATCTGGCCCGTACCATCACCCATAACGGCCGCGATCTCGAAGGCGCGATCAATCGCCTGCTGGCGCATTCGAAGCTGAATGCTACGCCGGTCACGCTGGAAATGGCCGAGCGCGAAGTACGCGACCTGATCCGCCCGCAGGAGCCGAAGCGCATCAAGATCGAGGACATCCAGCGTGTCGTCGCGCGCCAGTACAATGTCAGCCGGTCCGACCTCCTGTCGTCGCGCCGCACCGCGAATGTCGTGCGCCCCCGCCAAGTCGCCATGTATCTGGCCAAGACCCTGACGCTGCGCTCGCTGCCGGAAATCGGCCGCCGCTTCGGTGGCCGCGATCACACCACCGTTCTGCATGCCGTACGCAAGATCGAGGCGCTGGTCGGCAAGGACGTGGCCCTGCAGGACGAGGTCGAAACGCTGAAGCGCCAGCTGCAGGAGTAAAGCGTCCCGTCCCGGCGCGCCGAAGCGCGCACCGGGGGCAGGACGGGGGTGTTAACCGTCAAAACTGGGGGCCGGAAGCGCATCTCTCTTGCGCTTCCCGGCCATCCACGCCACCTTGCGGTCCCCCGCGGGATTGAGCAAAATCCACTTGATCGAGCTTGCGGGTGTCATCGCCGCGGCGCCCGTTCGGGCTGCCGGGCATTTCCACACGACACCGGATTGAATCGGGCGGGTTTTGTTATGAAGGTCACCGTCGAACGCGCGCAACTCCTGAAGTCGCTGAGCCACGTGCATCGCGTGGTCGAGCGCCGCAACACGATTCCGATCCTGGGCAATGTGCTGATCCGCGCCGAAAATGCCCGGCTGTCGCTGAAGGCCACCGACCTCGACCTTGAAGTCACGGAAACCCTGGCCGCCGAAGTCGGCACCGCCGGTTCCACCACCGTACCTGCGCATATGTTCTACGACATCGTCCGCAAGCTGCCGGACGGCTCGCAGATCGTGCTCGAAGCCGATGGCGACCGCTCGGTGATGGCGATCCGCGCCGGCCGGTCGCGCTTCACCCTGCAGACGCTGCCGGAGAATGATTTCCCGGATCTCGCCGCCGGTGAGATGACGCATTCGTTTGCGCTGCCCGCCTCCGACGTCAAGCGCCTGATCGACCGTACGCAGTTTGCGATCTCCACCGAAGAGACCCGCTATTATCTCAACGGCATTTATCTCCACGCCGCCGGCACCGCGACCGCAGCAACCCTGCGTGCCGTCGCCACCGACGGTCATCGTCTGGCTCAGATCGACCTCAAACTGCCCAAGGGCGCCGACGGCATGCCGGGCGTCATCGTGCCGCGCAAGACGGTTGGTGAAGTGCAGCGCCTGATCGAGGATCTGGAAGCCGAGATCACCATCGAGCTGTCGCAGGGCAAGATCCGCTTCACGCTTGGCAATGTGGTTCTGACCTCGAAACTGATCGACGGCACGTTCCCGGACTATGGCCGCGTGATCCCGCAGAACAACGACAAGGAACTGGTGATCGACAAGAAGGATTTCGAGAACGCCGTCGACCGCGTCTCGACAATCTCCAGCGAACGCGGCCGCGCCGTGAAACTCGCGCTGTCGGCGGGCAAGCTGGTGCTGTCGGTAACCAATCCGGATTCCGGCAGTGCGACGGAAGAGCTCGAGGTCGAATACGCCTCCGACGCGCTCGATATCGGCTTCAACTCGCGCTACCTGCTGGACATCGCCGCCCAGATCGAAGGCGAAGTCGCCGTACTGCGCCTCGCCGATCCAGGCTCGCCGACGCTGGTGCAGGACAAGGACGCCAAGGGTGCCCTCTATGTGCTGATGCCAATGCGGGTGTGAGGCCCCTTCTGGCGCCGCATAGACTCACTAGATGTCGTCATGGCCGGGCCTAACGCGAAGCGTTGCTTCGCTCGATGTCCCGGCCATCCACGTCTTAACGGCCATTCCGCAAGGGCGTGGATGCCCGGCACATCGAGCGAAGCAGCGCTTCGCGCTTGGCCGGGCATGACGAGAGAATTTTGCCGATGACCGCCTCCCGCATCCATCGCCTGTCGCTCACCAACTTCCGCAGCTATCGCGCGGCATCGCTGGAGACGTCGGCGAACATGGTCGCTCTCGTCGGCCCGAACGGCGCCGGCAAGACCAATTGCATCGAGGCGATCTCGTTTCTGTCGCCAGGCCGCGGCCTGCGACGCGCGACGCTTGAAGACGTTGCGAATAACGAAGGTGACGGTTCATGGGCCGTATCAGCGACCGTCGAAGGCGAAGTGGGCCTCGCTACGCTCGGCACCGGAATCGATGCCCCCACCGCTGAAGGCGCCTCCACCAGCCGTCGCTGTCGCATCGATCGCGAGCCGGTAGGCTCTGCCACGGCATTCGGTGATCACCTGCGCATGGTGTGGCTGACGCCCGCGATGGACCAGCTGTTCATGGGTGCCGCCTCCGAACGCCGGCGCTTCTTCGACCGCCTCGTGCTGGCCATCGACAAGGACCATTCCGGTCGCGTCTCCGCGCTCGAGCGAAGTCTGCGCTCACGCAACCGCCTGCTCGAGGAGCGCAACGGTGACAGCCACTGGCTCGATGCCATCGAGCGCGAGACAGCCGAACTCGCAGTTGCTGTCGCAGCCATGCGCGGCCAGACCGCGATGCGGCTCGCAGAGATGCTGCGCGTCCGCGGCGAAGCCTCGGCCTTTCCATCCGCACTCATCATGCTCGATGGATGGATGGAGAATGCGCTGGTCAATGAGCCGGCCACAGCGGTCGAAGATCGCTATCGCCAGATTCTGCGTGATGGTCGCCCGCGCGATGCCGCTGCCGGCCGTACACTCGACGGCCCGCATCTCACCGACCTGCAGGTGATCTATGCGCCGAAGAACATGCCGGCGCGCGACGCCTCCACCGGCGAACAGAAGGCGCTGCTGATCGGCCTCGTGCTCGCACATGCCACGCTGGTCGCCGAGATGACCGGCATCACGCCTCTGCTGCTGCTCGACGAAGTCGTCGCCCATCTCGACCCTGACCGGCGCAAGTCGCTGTTCGGCGAACTCGCGAAATTGGGCGCCCAGGTCTGGATGACCGGCGCTGATCCTGCTGCTTTCGGGGATATCGGCCCCTCCGGCGAGATCTTCGACGTCGCGAATGGACGGATTACCCGGCGCCAGTCCACCGGTTGAACCAAAGCAACACCTCTCGGAACTCACACTGAGTGCCCCGCGCAAATGATGTCGCTGCCCTAGTGGGCGGCGCTTTTGCATGCGCGTCACCAAACGTCGGAGGCTTTCAGTGATGTTTTCAAGCAAGCGCGTGATGCAGTTCGCGGCCAGACACTCTCTGTTGGCCCTGCTTGTCAGTACAGCCATCGCCGGCGGCTCGCTGGCCTGCCGCGCCGAAGACGGCCTGGTGGATGTGAGGACGCTGCCGTACATCGACGGTGCGACGGCCCGGCCGGAAGCCGCCAAATATCCTAACCTCAGCGCCAGCTATTTTGGCGCGGGCACCGTTGCAGATACCATTGCCAGCACCGATAGATTACTCGCCGCCGATGGCTGGATCGCCTACACGCCGCCATTCGAGGCCTCGAAGCGCAGTCGCTGGTACAAGAAGGGCGCGCAGGGTGTGTCGGCATCTTTTATGACCGACGGCAGCCGAACGGACCGGTCCGGCGTCAGCTACAGCTCGCAGCGCCTGGAAGTGAATCTGCCCTTCCCCGAACGAGCAACCGACATCATCTATGACGAGCGGCGGCCATATCTCGGATGCGCGACCCCTGAAACGGTCGACGCAACGCTGGCTTTCTTTCAGAAAGAGCTCGCTGCATTGGGCTGGTCGCCACTATCCGCGAGTGCGGCGGAGGCTCGCTGGCCGGACGCGAAGATTGACGAAACGATCGCTGACGGCGTGCGTGTCTATTTCACCCGCGACGGCAACACCCGGCAATTGCCAGTGATGCTGACCCTGCAACGAGGCGCCGACAGCAAGACCAGTGTCGAGATTCGCGTCGCGCCATTCGCACTCCCGCAGGAGCTGGTCGCCGGCTCTGAATCTGCCGGCCTGCCAAAGCCGGAGCGCATCAAATCCGCCGGAACCACCGGCAGCGCAGATTCCATCAAGCGTGAAGCGCATGCGCTGATCCCGGCAGAGCTTGGCCCCGTGCTCGCCTTCTATCGCCGCGAACTCGGCAAGAAAGGCTGGATCGAACAAAGCAAGGACACCGTCGTCACCGCCGATCGCGCCTCGCTCGCATTCACCTCCCCGGAGGAAACTGCGACGATGCAGATTGGTCGCAAATACGATCTGACCACCGTGCAGATCGACGTGCAGGTTCTGCCATCTGTGATCGCAGCGCGCGCGAAGGCCAAAAAGGAAGCAGACGACCGCTTCATGAAGGATGCGCTTTCATTTGGCCAGGCTGTGATTGCCGAAGACAATGCGAGACGCGCCGCGGCACAGTCGGCGCGTGGACCGGAAGCTCCGCTCCGCACGATGAGTGGCTCCGCTGTACCCATTCCCGTGCCCGACACGGCCAGCGAAGTGGAATTCGACGGACAAGCCGGCAAGCTTGAATTTGCAAGCACCTCCAGCGCCGGCGCTATCGCGGACTTCTATCGTGGCGGGATGAAGACGCTCGGCTGGAAGGCCATGCCATCCGTCATCAACAATCCCAACATGGTGGTGCTCAATTTCAGCAAAAGCGGTCAGAGCATCGCGCTGACGGCGATGCAGATGGGCCCGAAGGTGAATGTTACGGCGACAGGCTCGGGCCTGAAGGGCGCGCCTGTTGCAGCCTCTGCCGGCAACAAGACCACGACGGACAACGCCAAGAGTATCGAACAGGTTCTCGAATCCGATGGCGATGCCGATTATCCTACCCCGAAACAGCGGACGTTGCGATCGCTCGGCAAATCCGGGCTGCCCGGTGGCGCACCATTCCGGCATGAATTGAACGCCTCCATTCCTGCCGGATTGGATTCTGTTCTGGCGTTCTACCGGCGCGAACTCACGCAGCGACAGTGGCAGGAAGATACAAAAAGCACGGTCATCAAGCCCGACACCGCCATGCTGGCCTTCAAGGCCCCCGGCGGTCCCGCCATGCTGAAGCTGGAGCGTCGCAACGATGAGACCACGGTCAGTCTTGTCGTGCGCCATCCCACAGAAGCAACAAAGGCCGGCATTCTACCCGCACCGGGCAAGGTTCGGCTGCTGTTCGGAAATATGGGCGATGCCGAAGTGTCGGTCAGCGTCAATAACAAGACGATCAAGGTTGGGCCCGGCGTAGGCGGTCCGCAGAATCCGAACGGGCCGACGATGGAACTGCCGCCCGGTGCCTACAAGGTCACAATCAGGGCCGCTGGCAAACCCGCGCATGACAGCACGATCAAGGTCGCGGCCAATGACAGCTGGGGTCTGATGGTCGGCCCCGACGGTCGGGACATCCTCCCCCTGCAGCTTTACTGAAGACGAAGCGCACGGTCGCACCGGCGAGCGTATCCGCGGCAGCATTGGGCCATGAAAAATCGCCTGTTGTGGGTGGCGCCGGGCGGCATAAATATCTGGCCATGCTGGTATTTCTGGCCATTCACCTGTCGCGGATCGCGCGCGCATTCGGGACTGAAATGCGGTCGCTGCCGGTCCCCGGACCGCGCATGATCGACGAGGTCGAATGCATTTGTTCGGTGCTGCTGGCGATCGTCTTTTCGCACGCCATCGGTGCCGAGAATGTCGGCTGGGCGGCCTTCTCCGGCTACATGGTGATGCGTTCGCATGTCACCGAAAGCTTCACGCGCGGATTGCTCCGTGTGATCGGGACGCTCGCAGGTGCAGGGATCGCGCTTGCGGCCGCGCCGCTATTGCTCAAGCAGCCGTTATTGCTAAGTCTTGGCCTTCTGATCGGCGGCGGCATCACGCTCTATTTCGCCATCGTCGGTCGCCGTGCCTATGCGTGGCTGTTCACCGGCCTCACCTTTCTGATGGTGCTGATCGAAGGCATGGAACATGCGCGGGAGCCGATCCTTCGCTTTGCCTCGACGCGCGTGCTCGAAGTACTGGCCGGCACCACCGCCTGTGTCATTGTCAGCGCGATCTCGACCTGGACAGTGCGGCGCGCGCTACCGAATCCGGACAACAATCTGCGCGCCAAGCCGTACAACCAGCCGACGCGGCAATGGCACGCCACAGTGGCGCGTCACGCGTTGGTCGGCGGCATTGCGCTGGCGCTGATCCCCTGGGCGTGGCTCTGGCTCGGCATTCCCTCGCTCAGCCAGTCCAGCATCACGATCTTCGCGGTCATGCTGGTGCCGGCTGCCTCCCTCGCGGAAGGCATGCTCAGCCCGGTTTCCTCGCGCATGATGAATCGGCTGGTTGGCTGTCTCGCCGGCGGTCTGCTCGCCAGCGCGATCCTGCTGGTCAGCCAGCATTCGCCGGTCGTAATGACCATCGGACTAGCGCTCGGCGTCATGATCGGCCGTCACGTCGAAAATGGCCCGCCCTCCATGAGCTACGCGGGCCTGCAGTTCACGCTCGCTTTCCTTGTGGTGCTGGTGCCTGACAACTACGCCAATGCCGCCCTGGAGCCCGGTTATGACCGCCTGTTCGGCATTCTGTTCGGGATGGTGCTGCTGGAGCCGGTGGTGCTGGCCGCGCATCTGATCGCCCGTCGCGGACTCAAAATAAACGCCACCAAGCCCGCTGCGGAACTGGCCGACAAATAGCCTCCGGAATGCACGCAAGCCGGGCATTTCGACGCCCGGAACAGGCGCGAAATCAGGCTGTAAAAACGGCCTCGATCCGGCTTGAAATTGCGCCAAAAAATCCCATTTATTCAATAGCTTGCTGCACGTTACTTTGCGCTAGGCGCAATGCGTCTTTCGTGGCACAAATAGAGCGATTCAGGCGCCGTTTTCCGCGCTGATTCGGCACACCTTCGAAGGCCCCTACATGACTGAACCAGCCCGGCAACCGATCGCCGACACTGAGCATGCCATTCCCGCTGAATATGGCGCGGAATCGATCCGGGTCCTGAAGGGACTCGACGCCGTCCGCAAGCGGCCGGGCATGTATATCGGCGACACGGACGATGGTTCCGGCCTGCACCACATGGTCTACGAAGTCGTCGACAACGCGATCGACGAAGCCCTCGCGGGTCATGCCAGCGCTGTCGAAGTTATTCTGAATGCCGACGGCTCAGTGACGGTGCGCGACGACGGTCGCGGCATTCCCGTCGACATTCACAAGGGCGAAGGCATTTCGGCGGCCGAGGTCATCATGACCCAGCTCCATGCCGGCGGAAAATTCGACCAGAACTCCTACAAGGTGTCCGGCGGTCTGCACGGCGTCGGTGTCTCCGTCGTCAACGCGCTGTCGAGCAAGCTGATCCTGCGCGTCTGGCGCAATGACAAGGAGCACCGCATCGAATTCGCGCACGGCGATTCTGTTGCGCCGTTGGCGGTCGTCGGCGATGCCAATGGCAAGCGCGGCACCGAAGTGACGTTCTATGCCTCGGCCGAAACCTTTACGACGCTCGAATATGATTTCGCAACGCTCGAACATCGCCTGCGCGAGCTCGCCTTTCTGAATTCCGGCGTCAATATCAAGCTGGCGGATCTGCGTCATCCGGTCGAGAAGACCGAGACCATGATGTATGAGGGCGGAGTCGAGGAATTCGTCAAGTATCTCGACCGCAACAAGAAGGCGATGGTGCCGGCGCCAATCGTGATGCGCGCCGAACAGGGCGGTATCAGCGTTGAAGTCGCGATGTGGTGGAATGACAGCTACCACGAGAACGTGCTGTGCTTCACCAACAACATCCCGCAGCGTGACGGTGGCACCCATCTCGCCGGCTTCCGCGGTGCGCTGACGCGTCAGGTCAATGGCTATGCCGAAGTCGTGGCCAAGAAAGAAAAGATCGCGCTGACCGGCGACGACTGCCGCGAAGGTCTTACCGCTGTACTTTCGGTGAAAGTGCCGGACCCGAAATTCTCGTCGCAGACCAAGGACAAGCTCGTATCCTCGGAAGTGCGTCCGGTGGTCGAGAACGTGCTCAATGAAGCGCTCGCTTCATGGTTCGAGGAACATCCGACCGAAGCTAAGATCATCGTCAACAAGGTGATCGAAGCCGGTGCGGCCCGCGAAGCCGCACGCAAGGCGCGCGAACTGACCCGCCGCAAAGGCGCGCTCGACATCGCGTCGCTGCCCGGCAAGCTCGCCGACTGCCAGGAACGCGATCCCGCCAAGTCCGAACTGTTCATCGTCGAGGGTGACTCGGCAGGCGGCTCTGCGAAACAGGGCCGCAACCGCGAATTCCAGGCGGTGCTGCCGCTGCGCGGCAAGATCCTTAATGTCGAGCGCGCGCGCTTCGACAAGATGCTGTCGTCCGAACAAATCGGCACGCTGATCACCGCGCTCGGCACGGGTATCGGCCGCGACGACTTCGATCTCTCGAAGCTGCGCTATCACAAGATTATTCTGATGACGGACGCCGACGTCGACGGCGCGCATATCCGCACGTTGCTCCTGACGTTTTTCTTCCGCCAGATGCCGACGCTGATCGAAGGTGGTTTCCTCTACATTGCGCAGCCTCCGCTCTACAAAGTGACGCGCGGCAAGTCCGAGCAATACCTCAAGGACGAACGCGCGCTGGAGGATTACCTGATCGAGACCGGTCTCGACGACTCCCTGTTCCGCCTCTCATCCGGCGAAGAGCGCACCGGCCGCGATCTGCTGTCGCTTGTGGAAGATGCCCGCGTCATCCGTTTGACGCTGAACAACCTGCATTCGCGCTACAATCGCAGCGTGGTTGAGCAAGCAGCCATTGCTGGCGTGCTCAGCACCGATGTCACACGTGATCTGGCCAGCGCCAACGAAGCGGCAAGCTATATCGCGCGCCGCCTCGACGCACTGGCGGACGAAGTCGAACGTGGCTGGGTCGGTGAGTTCCGCGAAGGCGAAGGTTTCTTCTTCGAACGCACCATCCGCGGCGTGAAGGAAGTCGCGTTCATCGACGAAGCGCTGCTCGGTTCGGCCGACGCCCGCAAGCTCGACGAATATGCGGCACGCCTGCAGGAGGCCTATCCGAAATCCGGCATCCTGCGCCGCAAGGACATGGAATTCCCGATTCACGGCCCCGTTACGCTATTCGAGGCCGTGACAGATGCCGGCCGCAAGGGTGTGGCTCTGCAGCGCTATAAAGGTCTGGGGGAAATGAACCCCGGTCAGCTCTGGGAAACCACGCTCGATACCAATGAGCGCTCGCTGCTGCAGGTGAAGGTTAAGGAAGTCGACGAGGCCGACGACATCTTCACCAAGCTGATGGGCGACGTCGTCGAACCGCGCCGCGAATTCATTCAGGACAATTCGCTCAGCGCGAATGTGGACGTGTAACCAAAGACAACCGCGCTGCCGAGGCCGCTAGGTCGTTTCTTCGGCATAGGGCGCGAGTACGTCGAGCAGATCCCGCCCTCGCGCCGGGGTCGGCTCCACCAGCGCACGGTTGGCGACCGAATCCAGATGCGAATGCATCAGCGACATCGCCTTGTTGGCGTCGCCATCCTGCAGCGCCTCGATGATCGCAATATGCTCGTTGATGCCGCATTCCGATGAATGCGGCCGGCTGAACAGCGATAACGTCAGACAGCAGCGATAGGCGATCTCGCTCACATAGCGGACCAGCACCGGGCTGTTGGTCATCGACGCCAGCATGATGTGAAATTCCGTCGCCAGGCGGATCGACACCGCGTTCGGCCCATGCTCCGCCTCGCGTTCCGCCTCCACATGCGCCTTGAGCCGCGCGATCTGGCTGCTGCTGAGCTTGCCGGCGATTTTGCGGACGATCAGCCGTTCGAGATCCATCCGGATGTCGAAAATATCACGCGCGTCCTGCCAGCTCGGCGTCACCACCACAGCAATGCGGTTACGACGCAGCTCGACCAGCCCCTCGGAGGCCAGTTGCCCGAGCGCGTAGCGGGCGATGGTACGGCTGACGCCGAAGCGTTCACCGAGCGAGTCCTCGGGAAGCTTGGCGCCAGGTTCCAGGGCCTGCTCGATGATCGCCCGCCGCAGCGCTCGGCAGATCATCCCAACCTTGTCTTTTGAATTCGGCGCTTCTGGCATTCAATCGAACCTGTCGCGATCTCCGCACACGGGCCGTGCCCGAAGTGCATGCAATCGAAGAGAGTGGCTGCCCAATAATTCCGCATGGAATGGCGAGCGAACGTAAAATGACAACGTTTCGCCCCGGACTCAAGTGGCACCCCAATTGCATGCACTTATTGTTATGAAAAGTATGCAAGACATCGGGGCCGCCGGAGCCCAGCGCAGGCCGACCGCCATCGAACTGTCGGCGACCTCGGTAACCTTCGGCCGCGGTCCCACGGCCACGCCTGCGCTCGCCGAGACAAACCTTAGCATTCCGGATGGCGAATTCCTCGCCCTAGTCGGCCCCTCGGGATGCGGCAAGTCGACGATCCTCAAGCTCGTGAGCAATCTGCTCCGCCCGACCACCGGCGTCGTCATCGTCGGCGGACGTGAGGTCGCTGCCAAGGCCCTGCGGATCGGCATGGCGTTTCAGAACCCGACCATGCTGCCCTGGCTGACCATCGAGCGGAACATCATGCTTCCGCTCAAAATCGTGGAGCCGTTCCGGTCCGAGTATCGACACAAGCGCAAAGGCGAATTTCGCGACAAGGCCCATGCATTGCTGGCGCAGGTCGGCCTCAAGGACTTCGGCAACAAGTATCCCTGGCAGTTGTCCGGCGGCATGCTGCAGCGGGCCAATCTGTGCCGCGCGCTGATCCATGAACCGCGCATGCTGCTGCTGGACGAGCCGTTCGGCGCGCTCGACCAGTTCACCAAGGAAGAACTCTGGTCGATCCTGCAAAGCCTTTGGCTGCAACACAAACCGACGGTGCTGCTCGTCACGCACGATCTCCGCGAGGCCGGCTTCCTCGCCAGCCGCATCTGCGTGATGAGCGCGCGCCCAGGCCGCATCCTCGACGACAGCGCGGTGGATTTTCCGCGCCCGCGCACCATCCCCATGACCTTCGAACCCGACTTCGTTGCACTGAACCAGCGTCTGCGCGACCTCATCGTCAATGCGCGGAGCAATGCTCCGGCCACGCAGGAGGCATAAATGAATCTCGGCCTCCGTCAGAAACTCTGGTCGTTCGGATTGATCGTCGCGTTCTTCGCGGGATGGCAGCTGTTCTGCATCATCTCGGGCATGTCCGATCTGATCCTGCCGCGCCCGACCGATGTTCTCGCGACACTGATTGCGCGCTTTCCGGTGCTGTGGCCGCATATCATCCAGACCCTCAGCACCACCATGGCCGGCTTCGCGCTCGGCGTCGGCCTCGGCGTCGTGCTGGGTGCGGTCATTGGCGTCTCCAAAGTCGCCTATGACACTGCCTATCCGCTGCTGGTCGGCTTTTCGTCGATCCCGAAGGTCGCCGTCGTGCCCATTTTCGTGCTGTGGTTCGGCTCGGGCTCCGTGCCTGCGATCCTGACCGCGCTGTCGATCTGCTTCTTTCCCATCGTCGTCAACATTGCGACCGGTCTCGCCACCACCGAGCCGGAGCTGGAGGACGTGCTGAAGGCCCTTGGCGCCAGCAAGCTGGATATTCTCTGGAATGTCGGCTTGCCGCGCACCATGCCGTTCTTCTTCGCCTCGCTCAAAGTCGCGGTCAGCTACGCCTTCGTCGGCGCCGTCCTGGCGGAAACCGTCGCGTCCAATCGCGGCATCGGCAATGTGATGATGAGCGCATCGTCAAACTTCAACGTCCCGCTGGTGTTCGCCTGCCTGTTCATTCTCGCGATCCTCGGCGTGGCGCTCTACGTCATTTTCTCTCTGATCGAGGCGCGCGTGACTGGCTGGGCCACGCGCAAGAACGATCTCGTTGCGACCTAATCACCTCACACCAACCAGGAGAACGTCATGTTGAAGAGATTGACCGCCCTCGCCGTCGGCAGCGTCCTGCTCACAGGCTCCGCCTTCGCTCAGGAGACGACCATCAAGTTCACGCTGGGCTGGAAAACCCAAGGAAGTGACGCGGCATTCTTCTACGCAAAGGACAAAGGCTACTTCAAGGAAGAGGGCCTGAACGTCGTCATCGATCAGGGCGAAGGATCGGGCGCGACCGTGACGCGCATCATGTCCGGCGCCTGGGATGCCGGCTTCGGCGACGTTAACGCCATCATCCAGAATTCATCGACACGCCCTGCGGACGCGCCCGTCATGGTCTACATGATGTGGAACCAGCCGCCCTTCTCGATCGTCACCAAGAACACCAGCGGCATCAAGACCATCAAGGATTTCGAGGGTCACACGCTGGGCGGCGCGCAGGGCACACCGACGACCCGCCTGCTGCCGGTTTTCATCCAGAAGAACGGTCTCGCCGGCGACAAGATCAAGGTTACGAACATGGCGCCCAATCTGCAGGAGCCGATGTTGATCAAGGGCGACATCGACGCCGCACTGGTCTTCAATATCACCAGCTACTTCAACCTCGTCCTCAACCGCCAGGATCCCGAAAAGGACTATAAGTGGTTCTCGTTTGGTGAATTCGGCCTCGACCTGTATTCGAACGGCGTGATGGTATCGCAGAAACTGCTGGCATCAAACCCGAAGGCCGTTGCCGGTCTTGTCCGCGCGATCAACAAGGCCAACATCGCCGTCGCCAAGGATCAGAGTGCCGGCATGGCCTCGGTCGTCGCCTTCGACAATCTGATCGATGTCCCCGTCGAGAAGCGCCGGCTGCAGTATTCCTTCGACAAGCTGATGGTCTCGCCAGAGATGAAGGAAATCGGCGTCGGCGACATCAAGGATGACCGCATGACCCGCGCCATCAGTATGGTCGTCGAAGGTTACGACCTGAAGCGCACTCCGACCCCGAAGGAAATCTTCTCGCGCGACTTCCTGCCGGAGCGCAAGGATCGTGAACTGGTCTATACAGCAAACTAGACGACGCCTTAGATGACCCAGGTTGCGTCTGCGACGAATATCTTCACCGCTACAGATCGGGGTCTCGTACCTCAGGCCAGCATCCATCATGCGGATGGCCTGATCACGAGTGTCTCAACCGGTGCAAGCATTTCGCCGCAGACAAACCACCTGATCATTCCCGCGCTGGTCAATGCCCACGACCACGCGCGACCATCCATGACGTCCTTCGGCGCATCGAACATGCCACTGGAATCGTGGATCGCGCGTTCGGCCTTCGGTACCCCACCCGATCCTTATCTCGCCGCCGCTGTCTCGCTCGCCCGCTCGGCGCGTGCAGGCTGCGGCGGCGCTATGATTCATTACACCCGTCCAAGCGGCAAGATGCCGATCCTCGATGAGTCGATTGCGATTGCGAAGGCCGCCACTGATGTTGGTATTCGGCTGGCCTTTGCACTGGCCGTGCGCGACCAGAATCCAATCGTCTATGGCGACAGCGCCGATGTGCTGGCCACCTTGCCCGAAGACGACCGAAACACGATCCAGGACATGTTCATTCGTCCGAGCCCGACACCATCGGAATATCTCGATCGTGTCGAAGCGATTCACGCCGCCATTGCCGGACCGATGATCGACGTGCAGTTCGGCCCGGCCAGCGTGCAATGGTGCTCACCTGCCTTGCTCGAAGCCATCGCCGAGCGTTCCGCCGCCACCGGCCGGCGCGTGCACATGCATTTGCTCGAGACAATCTACCAACGGCAATGGGCCGACCGCGCCTTTCCCGGCGGCGTGGTGCGCTTCCTGAAAGATATCGGCCTGCTATCCAACCGGCTGACTCTGGCCCATTGCATTCACGCCCGGCCGGACGAACTCGACATGATCGCCGAGTCCGGCGCGGCCATCGTGACGAATTTCAGCTCCAATCTGCATCTGCATTCGGGCCTAGCGCCAATTGCCGACGCCCATCGTCGCGGCTGTCTGATTGCGGTCGGGATCGACGGCGTCGCCCTTGACGAGGACGATGACGCAATCCGGGAAATGCGCCTCGTGCAGATGGCCCATGATGGCCTCGGCTTCGACCGCACCTGGAGCCGGACAGAATTTCTGGCGCTCGCCATCCGCAACGGCCGCAAGTCAATCGGCGCACCCGGCACGGGCACACTGGCGACCGGAGAAGCCGCGGATTTCGTGACGCTCGATATCGGCCAGCTGGACCGCGATGCCATCATACCGGTCGATCCACTCGACATGCTATTTGCCCGTGGCAACACAAGCTGCGTCCGCGACGTGATCGTGGGTGGCCGCACCATCAGCCGCGATGGCAAGCCGACCGGCGTCGATCTGGAGGCTATGGAAACCGAGTTGCGCGGGCTCTATCGCAAGAGCGTGCCGCAGTTCAAGGCGTTCGAGCACGCCTGGGCACCATTCGAAAGCGCTGTGTCGCACTGGTTCCAGCAACAGGGGTGTTGCTAGCTCGCCCAGTCGCGAGCGGGTTCAGTTCACCTGACGTTTTTCAAGCTTCCGCGCCAGCGTCCGACGATGCATACCGAGACGACGCGCGGTCTCCGAAATGTTGAAATCGCTTTCCACCAGCGTCTGGTGAATGCGCTCCCATTCCAGGGTCTTGATCGAGGTCGGGCGTTCCGTGAGCGCGACCTGCACATCGCCGGTCGCTTTCTGGAAGGCCTCCTCGATATCGTCGGTGTTCGAGGGCTTGGCAAGGTAATGACATGCACCGAGCTTGATCGCCTCCACGGCCGTGGCGATGCTGGCATAGCCGGTAAGCACCACGATCAGCATCTCCGGGCTGAGCGCGTGCAGTGCTTCGACACAGGCAAGGCCCGAGGCTCCCCCGAGCTTGAGATCGACCACCGCATAGCCAGGCACCTTGTCGCCCAGTACCTCAGTCAGCGTCTCGAAGCCGTCGGCGTGCAGCACGGTATAGCCGCGGCGCTCGAACGAGCGCTTCAGCGTGCGCGCGAAACCCTCATCATCCTCGACAATGATCAGCAGACGTTCATCCGACATGTTTACGCGCTCCAATCGCGAGGGCCGACAGTGGCAGCGACAACGACACGAGGGCGCCGCCCACGGGACGATTCTCCGCCATCACCGTACCGCCCAGTTTGCGGACGGCATTGACCACCAGAAACAGACCGAGTCCGCGCCCGGACTGGCCCTTGCTTGAATTGTAGGGTCTTCCGAGATTCGCCAGCATCTCCTTGGCGAAACCCGGTCCCATGTCGCTGACCTTCAGTACCAGCTGGTCTTCATCGCGCTCGATGGCAAGACGAACCCAGAGCGGCGATACTTCATTCGCATTATCTAGTACGTTGAAGATCATCTGCTTCAACGCAGAATCCGAAACGATCGGCATATCCTCGCCAAACCGGTTTTCATAGACCAGCGTTCTGCTCGAGCGCGCGATGCGCCATTCCTCGACCAGTTCACTGAAGAAATCGTGCACGGATGTGATGGCAGGCGCTTCACCGCGCATGTCACCCGCTGACATCAGGATGCCGGTGACGATCGACTTGCAGCGCTGTACATCGGCCTGCATTTCAGCGATCTCTTCCATCAGCTCAGGGTCCTTGGCGAGCGCCGGCATGCGGCGCCAGTCGCTGAGGATGACCGACAGCGATGCCAGCGGCGTACCAAGCTCATGCGCGGCACCAGAGGCGAGCAGGCCCATGCGCACGATATGGTCTTCCTCTGCGGCCTGCTGGCGCAGTGCTGCGAGACCCTCGTCCCGCTCGCGCAGGTTCTGTGCGATGCGAGTCATGAAAACAACGATGAGCGCCGCATCCAGCACGAAACAGATCAGCATGCCAATGATGTGTAACTGGAACAGATTGTCACGCAGCGCGTCCGGTAGGTCCAGCGGGCGATGAAACACAATCAACCCGGCGAAACACAGACAGGCGACAACGACCACAACCCAGGTCGAGCGACCGTTCAGCAGCATTGCTCCGAGCGTCACCTGCAGCAGATAGAGCGACACGAATGGATTCGTCGCGCCGCCGCTCAGATAGAGCTGCACCGTCAGAGCCGCCACGTCGAGCAGCAGGAGCAGAAGTAGTTCGCGGTCACGCGCATCGGTCTGTTGGCGCAACCACTCCTGGCTGATGACATTGAGGAATACCGAGCCACACAGCACCGCCACCATGGCCATCCACGGCAGCGCGATGCCCATCACCAGATGCACGAAGCCGATGGTCAGGACCTGTCCGACTACTGCGATCCAGCGCAACTGGATCAGCAGATTGATATTCTTGATATTGGTGGTCTCGTCGAGCGGTAAAGCCTCGAGCGCAACAGGTGTGATGCCCCCCACAGCGTCGACAGGCGACGGGGTCACCGCACTGACGCCAGTGACATCTGGTGTCCTCACGTTGCTCTCTGCTCCCAAACCCGGCATCTGGCCCCGTCAGCTTGATCGGCCGGCCTGAATCGGACCAGCGCATCATCCATGACGTCATACGCGAGGTAATGATTTTTTCCGAATCCGCCACTCGTCGCGAGCGACGAACAGAGCACCGCCGGCCAGCATCAGAGCGAGCCCAAACCAGGTGATGGCATAAACCACGTGGTTGTTCGGGAAGGCAATCACGGTCAGGCCGCCATGGGGCTGACCCGGTGCGTCCAGCCCAGCATTGGCATCGATAAAATAGGGTGCGACAGCGTCGAGCTTCTGGCTGGCGGCAATGGCCTCGACGTCGCGGGAATACCAGCGCTGTGCGGCGGGATCATTTGAGCGCAGGAACCCGCCCTTCGGCTCGGTGACGCGCAGCAGGCCGGTTACCGACACCGGCGTCGCGGGCGCCGCAAATACGTCAGCCTTGCGCTCCTCCGGGCTGATAAAGCCCCGGTTCACCAGCACGGTGTAGCCGGCCTCGACGCGCAGCGGGGTCAGCACCCAGAAACCGGCGCCGAGATCCGAGACGGCCTGCACCAGAGTATCAGCGCCCGGCACAAACCGCCCCGCGATGCTGACGCGACGATATTCATCGTCATTGCGATTGATCGCAGGCCACGCCGCAGGCCCGGGTGCAGCTTCGGGCGCGGCGTGGCTGCGCTGATCGACACGTGCGATCAGATCCAGTTTCCAGGCGCGGCGTTCAACCTGCCAGATGCCCAGCGCGGTCAACCCCGCGATACCGAGCAGTGCCAGCAGACCTAGCACCGTGAGGGTCGTCGCGCTACGCGGCGACCGCCCGGATTCGATTTTCGATTCAGACGACTCCCGTCTGGCCGGGCGGCCCACGACGATCCCGTCGTTGGCGCGCACCATGGCCATCAGGGCATATTCCTCATGTCGTGAACCGGCATCATGTTGACGTTGAGGTGGTACATCACCCAGAGCGAGCCGCTCAGCGCGATTACCACGACGATGATCGTAAAGATCAGCGCCATCATGGTCCAGCCGGCATCCGACGTCGTGTTCATGTGCAGGAAGTAGATCATGTGAACCACGATCTGCACCACAGCGAACGCAACGACGATCGCGATAGTCCAGTTCTTGTTCTCGATCGCCCCCGTCATCACCAGCCAGAACGGAATGGCGGTAAGGATGACCGAGAGGATGAAGCCAGTCATATACGACTTGAACGAACCATGGTCGCGACCATCATCGTGACCATGTCCGTGCGTGGCATGTGCATCGGCGCTCATCGCAGCACTCCCAGCAGATAAACAAAGGTGAAGACGCCGATCCAGACGACGTCAAGGAAGTGCCAGAACATGCTCAGGCACATCAGCCGGCGCTGGTTCGCCTCGATCAGACCGAATTTCGCCACCTGCACCATCAGCGTCACCAGCCAGATGATGCCGAAAGTGACGTGCAGACCGTGGGTGCCGACCAGCGTGAAGAAGGACGACAGGAAGGCGCTGCGCCACGGACCAGCACCTTCATGGATCATGTGATGGAACTCGTAGAGTTCAATGCACAGGAAGGCCAGACCGAACAGGCCGGTGACGGCCAGCCACATCTGGGTCGACTTCACTCTGCCCTTCATCATCTCCAGCATCGCAAAGCCGTAGGTGATCGACGAGAACAGCAGCATCGCAGTGTTGATCGCGACTAGCTTGAGGTCGAACAGATCCTTCGGGCCAGGACCGGCGGCGTAGCTCGTGCCAAGCACGCCGAAAGTCGCAAACAGCATCGCGAAGATCAGGCAATCGCTCATCAGATAGAGCCAGAAGCCAAGCATGGTGCTTCCGCCCGGCGGATGATCATGCTCGTCGACGACGTAGAAGACCGGCGCAGCGCCGCTTATGGTTTGAATCGGTGCGCTCATGATACGACCTGTGCTGACAGGAGCTTGGTGCGCTCGGCTTCAGTGTTGATGACCTGATCCACCGAGATGTGGAAATCACGCTTGTAGTTGAAGGTGTGGTAGATGGCGCCGGCCACGAGCACGACGAAGCACACCGCTGCGAACAGCCACATGTACCAGATCAGCGCGAAACCCAATGCAGTGGCAAAGGCCGACAGGATGATGCCTGCGCCGGTGTTCTTCGGCATATGGATCGGCTTGAAGCCCTGCAGCGGACGCTGATAACCGCGGCTCTTCATGTCGTACCAGGCGTCATTGTCGTGAACCACCGGGGTGAAAGCAAAATTGTAGTCCGGCGGAGGCGACGAAGTCGCCCATTCCAGCGTACGCGCATTCCACGGATCGCCAGTGGTGTCGCGCAGCTCGTTGCGCTTCCAGATGCTGTAGGCAATCTGCACCAGCAGCGCACCGATGCCGGCTGCGATCAGCAACGCGCCAAGCGCGGCAAGAACGAACCAGATCTGCAGCGACGGATCATCGAACACGCGAAGGCGACGGGTGACACCCATCAGTCCGAGCACATAGAGCGGCGCGAAAGCCAACCAGAAGCCAGGCACCCAGCACCAGAACGACACCAGCCCCCAGAACCGGTTCAGCTTGAAGCCAAATGCCTTTGGGAACCAGAAATTGATTGCCGCGAACACGCCGAACACGACGCCACCGATGATGACATTGTGGAAGTGGGCGATCAGGAACAGCGAGTTATGCAGCACGAAGTCGGCCGGGGGGACCGCGAGCAGAACGCCGGTCATGCCGCCGATCACGAAGGTCAGCATGAATGCGATCGTCCACATCATCGGCAGTTCGAACCGGATGCGGCCGCGATACATCGTGAACAGCCAGTTGAATATCTTCGCACCGGTGGGGATCGAGATGATCATGGTCGTGATTCCGAAGAAGGAATTCACGCTGGCGCCCGAACCCATGGTGAAGAAGTGATGCAGCCAGACAAGGTAGGACAGAATCGTGATAACGATCGTGGCGTAGACCATCGAGGTGTAGCCGAACAGCTTCTTGCCCGAAAAGGTCGAGGTCACTTCCGAGAATACTCCGAAGACTGGCAGCACCAGGATGTAGACTTCCGGGTGACCCCAGATCCAGATCAGGTTCACGTACATCATCGGATTACCGCCGAGATCGTTCGTGAAGAAGTTGGTGCCGACGTAACGGTCGAGCGACAGCAACACCAGACAGGCGGTGAGGACGGGGAAGGACGCGACGATCAGAACGTTGGTGCAGAGCGAGGTCCAGGTGAAGACCGGCATCTTCATCATGGTCATGCCGGGACAGCGCATCTTCACGATGGTCGCGATCAGGTTGATGCCCGACAGCGTCGTGCCGACGCCGGCGACCTGTAGTGCCCAGATATAGTAATCGACACCAACGTCGGGACTGTAGCCGAGATTCGACAACGGCGGATAAGCGAGCCAGCCGGTCTTGGCGAATTCACCGACGAACAGCGAGATCATGACGAGGATCGCACCGCCGGTGGTCATCCAGAAGCTGAAATTGTTGAGGAACGGGAAGGAGACGTCGCGGGCGCCGATCTGCAGCGGCACGATGTAGTTCATCAGACCGGTGACGAAGGGCATGGCCACGAAGAAGATCATGATCACGCCATGCGCGGTGAACACCTGGTCGTAATGGTGCGCCGGTAGGAAGCCCTCGGAGCCATTGAAAGCCATCGCCTGCTGGGCGCGCATCATGAGTGCGTCGGCAAAGCCGCGCAGGAACATCACGAGGCCGAGCACCATATACATGATGCCGATCTTCTTGTGATCCACGCTGGTGAACCACTCCTTCCAGAGATAACCCCAGAGGCGGAAGTAGGTCAGGCCCGCGACCAGCGCGAGGCCGCCGAGGCAGACGCCCGCAAAAGTGGCGACGAGAATCGGCTCGTGGAAGGGTAGCGACTCGAACGACAGGCGGCCGAAAATGAGCTTCGCAAGCCCGGTATTTGCCAATGCGGCTGTATCAGACATTTAGATCGACCCGATCAGGTGTTGGAAGCGCGCCGCTCGGCAGGCGACGGCGCAGGCGTGAAATTGAACGGCGCGGGGGCGGCACCCGGGCGCGTGAGACCAGCACCTGTGACCGGTGTTGGGTCGAGCGGAGCCGTCGACGAGCGGTGATCGGCTGCTTCGCGTGCCGCCTCGGCGAGGGTGCAGACGCTGGCGACGTAGTTCTTGGTCGAGCTGGAGCCGTCGAGCATCGAGATATTGTACTTCAGCGGCAGGATGTTGCGGGCGCTGGCGAGACCGAGACCGCCCTTCGCGTCCATCGCCATCATCTCGCTCATGCACATCTTGCCGGGCTGGGCGCACATGTTGAGGATCGCCTTGTAGAGGTCAGGCGCGACTTCCTTGTAGAGACGAACCGGCACGTTCTCGCTGGGCTTTTCGAGCTCCAGATAGGCCTCGCGGCTCAGCGCATCTCTGCTCGCCTTGGCCTTGGCAATCCAGGCATCGAAGCCAGCCTGATCGACGCCGTAGAACTTGAAGCGCATGCCGGAGAAGCCGGCGCCGCTATAGTTCGCCGAGAAGCCGTCATAAACGCCGGCCTTGTTGATGACCGCATGCAGCTTGGTTTCCATTCCGGGCATCGCATAGATCTGACCGGCGAGCGCGGGGATATAGAAAGAGTTCATTACCGACGAGGCAGTGATCTTGAAGCGCACCGGACGATCGACGGGCGCGGCCAGTTCATTGACCGTCGCAATGCCGTATTCGGGGTAGAAGAACAGCCACTTCCAGTCGAGCGCGACGACTTCGACCTGCAGCGGTTCGTTGAGGCTCGCAGCATTACCGGGCGCAATCCGGTCCAGTCGGCGATACGGGTCAAGCAGATGGGTGCTGGACCAGGTCACAGCGCCGAGACAAATGATAATCAGGAGGGGCATCGCCCAGATGACCAGCTCGAGATGGGTCGAGTGATCCCAGTCTGGCTCATATTTGGCGGCCGTATTCGATTGCCGATACTTCCAGGCAAAGAACACGATCAGCGCCATCACCGGCACGATGATCAGCAGCATCAGCACGGTGGAAATCACCACGAGATCGCGCTGCTGCACTGCGATGTCGCCCGCAGGATTCATCACAACGAAATTGCATCCGCCCAGCAAGGCAACCAAGGGCAGCAAGAGAAGGATCCGTAGGCGGCTCAAGGTGTTACCTATTTCATAGTGACGGTTCTCGCGCACGGTTAGGCGCATTTGCTGCAGGGCAACATTGGACAATTTGTCCAATGGTTCGGAGACGCCGTTCACGACAAATCGTCAACCTCGCGTCGCCCTTTGGGCGTCGATTGCATTACTTTCAACACACCACCGACGGATAGAAAAAATGGCGCAGACGTCATCGACGATGGAACAGGATGCGCGCCTTCTGCACGCGGATGGCCACGGTGAGGTCAACCCGGGCGAGATCGCCATCGGCGTCGTCATCGGCCGAACGTCCGAGTTCTTCGATTTTTTCGTCTATGCGATCGCCTCTGTGCTGGTGTTTCCGAAGCTCGTCTTCCCCCACCTCGATCCCTTGACTGGCACTCTCTATTCCTTTGCGATCTTTGCGCTGGCCTTCATCGCCCGCCCGATCGGCACGATGATCTTCACGGCCATCGACCGCAGCCAGGGCAAGGGCGCGAAGCTGACCATCGCGCTGTTCCTGCTCGGCGTCGCCACCGTCGCCATCGCCTTCCTGCCCGGTTACGAATCCATCGGCATTACCTCGGCCTGGCTGCTCGCCGCGGCGCGTATCGGTCAGGGCATTTCCTGGGGCGGCACATGGGACGGCCTTGCTTCGCTGCTGGCGCTGAATGCGCCGGAGGGCAAGAAGGGCTGGTACGCCATGATCCCGCAGCTCGGCGCGCCGATCGGTTTGCTGGTGGCCAGCGCGCTGTTCGCCTTCTTCGTCGACACCCTGTCCGCTGAAGACTTCCTCGACTGGGGCTGGCGTTATCCGTTCTTCGTCGCTTTCGCCATCAATGTCGTCGCGCTGTTCGCACGTCTGCGCATGGTGGTGACGCCGGGCTATACGGAACTGTTCGAAGCCCGTGAACTCGAGCCGTCCTCGGTCACCGAGACCATTGCCCAGCAGGGCCGCACCGTCGTCATCGGCGCCTTCGCACCGCTGGCGAGCTTCGCGCTGTTCCACATGGTCACGGTGTTTCCGCTCTCATGGGTATTCCTGTTCACCCGCGAAGCCCCCGGCCGCTTCCTGCTCGTCGAATGTATTGGCGCCGTGTTCGGCATCATCGCCATGATCGTTTCGGGCTACGTCGCCGACAGGGTCGGCCGCCGCACGCTGCTGACCGGTTCGGCGATTGCCATCGCCGTGTTCAGCGGCTTCGCACCGCAGATGCTGGACGGCGGCATCGTCGGCGAACTGGCCTTCATGGTGACCGGCTTCATTCTGCTCGGCCTGTCGCTCGGTCAGTCGTCCGGCTCGGTCGCATCGAGCTTCTCGAAGCGCTTCCGCTATACGGGTTCGGCGCTCACCACGGACCTTGCCTGGCTGTTCGGCGCCGGCTTCGCGCCGTTCGTAGCGCTGGTGATGTCGAGCCGCTTCGGCCTGTCGTCATCGGGCGTCTATCTGCTGTCGGGCGCGGTCATGACCCTGCTTGCGATCTCGATCAACCGGCAGTTCGCCAGCCGCGATGCCTCGGCGATCCAGCCGTAAGCAACATCGCCACTAAAAGAAGGGCCTCGGTTCTGATCAGAACCGAGGCCCTTTTGTTTGCACGTTTCCCAACGCGAACCGGCACTCCCCCGCGCGAAAGCGCTCTAGTGCGACAGCGGCACATCGTCCTGATGCAGGATGCGTTCAGCGGCGCCTTGCAGATCGTCATACTGACCTGATTTCAGCGACCACAGGAACGCCGCGAGGCCGCACAGACCAAGCCCGATGGCGATCGGGATCAGATAGAAATAGTCCGTCATTCCGCCGGCTCCATTCTGACCGACATCCCCGGCGTTGATGCGCTTGCGCCCTGAGGCTTCTCGGATTTGCCGCGGCCACGCAGCCGCAGCGCATTGGCCACCACCACGACGGACGAGCCGGACATCGCGATGGCTGCGACCAGCGGCGTGACGTGGCCCATGATCGCGATCGGTACCGCAATGAGATTGTAGCCGACCGCGAGCGCGAGATTCTGCCGCACCAGATGCCCTGCCTCGCGCGAAACCGCGATTGCCTGCGACACGGCCGACAGATCCTCGCGCAGGAAGACGAGATCTGCGGCGTTACGCCCGACATCGGCAGCCGATGCCGGCGCCATCGACGCATGCGCGGCCATGAGCGCCGGCGTGTCATTCAAGCCGTCGCCAACCATCAGGACCTTCTTGCCGGCGGATGCCAGCTCTGCCACATGGGCCGCTTTGCCGCCCGGCAGCACGCCTGCGAAATACGGCACACCCATGCCGCTGGCAAGCATCCGCACAGGCGTCTCACGATCTCCCGAGACAACCCCGACAGCCAGCCCGTCGCGCTTCAATTCGCCGACCGTCTCGGCTGCGCCCGCGCGCAACCGATCCTCGAAGCGGAAATCCACCACGCATTGTCCATCGCGCGACAGCACCACGGAGGAACCATCGAGATCCATGTTGCTGGTATCGGCGAGGGCCCATTCCGGCCGACCGAGACGGAACACGCTGCCGCCGAGGCGCGCTTCCATGCCGCAGCCGGGATGTTCGGAAACATCATCTAGCGCGATCGGAGCCTGCGCCGTCGGAACGACCGCAGCGAGCGCGCGCGAATAAGGATGACGCGAATATGCGGCAACCGCGCCGGCCAGCGCCAACGTCGCGGGCGCGATCGTCACCGCATTGACGACACGCGGATTGCCTAGCGTCAGCGTACCGGTCTTGTCGAACACCACCGTATCGACTTCGGCGAGGCGCTCCAGCGCGCCGCCATCCCTGATCATGATGCCATTCTCGAACAGCCGCCGTGCGGCGACGACCTGCACCATCGGCACGGCAAGACCAAGCGCACAGGGACAGGTGATGATAAGCACTGCGACCGCAATAGTGATGGCATGGTGCCAATCACCTTCGGCAAACATCCAGCCAGCCAGCGTGATGGCCGCGGTCAGATGCACGACCGGCGCATAGAGCCCCGCCGCACGGTCAGCGATCCGGCGATAGACCGAACGGCCCTGCTCCGCAGCTTCCATCATCCGCAGCATCTCGGCCAGGAACGAATCGTTGGCGGAAGCTATCGCGGTAATCGTCAGCGGTCCTGTCAGATTCAGCGTGCCGGCGCGCAGTATCGACCCCGGCAGTGCCGGCTGCGGCACGCTCTCACCGGTGACCAGCGAGACATCGAGCTCGGACAAACCTTTGGCGACCTGCGAATCGACCGGCACGCGCTCGCCGGCAGCGAGCATGATGGTCATACCCGGCGTGATTTCGCCGACCGGCAGATAGATCTGCGCACCGTCACTCTGCAGAACCAGCGCACCGCGCGCCGCCAGACGCGCGAGCCCCTTGACTGCGACACGTGCGCGCTCACGCATCATGTGATCGAGCGTGCGGCCGATCAACAAGAAGAACAATAGTGTCACCGACGCATCAAAATAGGCATGCGGACCATGAATCGCGGTCTCGTACAGGCTCATGCCGAAGGCCAGCAACACGCCGAGAGAAATTGGCACATCCATATTGGTGCGACCGTGACGCAGCGCCTGCCAGGCCGAGCGAAAGAATACCCGGCCGGAATAGATCAGCGTCGGCAGCGCGATCAGCGCAGAGATGCCGTGGAACAGATCGCGTGTCGCGGGCTCGGCACCGGACCACACCGAGACCGACAGCAACATGATATTGCTCGCCGCAAAACCCGACACCGCGAGCGCACGGATCAGCTCCGACAGCGTTGTATCCGTGGCATCGCCATCGACCTCGAACAGATGCGCTTCATAGCCAACATTGCGCAGCGTTTCGATGAAGGGCGGCGGCGCGGCATCGGCGCGCCATTTGATGGTGACGCGCCTGGTCGAGAGATTCACCCGTGCCCAGGTCACGCCGTCGAGCGCGCCGAGCGCCTTCTCAACGGTGCGGATACAGGCGCCGCAGTGAACGTCCGGCACGGAGAGATCGGTCTGCCTCAAACCGCCGGCAATGCTGCGGCTGACCAGCAGGACTTCGCGCGGATCCGGCGCCGCCAGCATTGCCAATTCTGCTCCTGAGCCACAGCAACTCATCGGAGACCTCGTTTCTCACTCTGAGCATGATCCTTTCGGAACACCGGCTCCCACTTTTCCGGATCATGCTTTAGCTAGTCACCTCAACACCTGGCTTCATCGCCACATAGGCGTGCCATGTCCCGTGACCAAGCACGGGAAACACAACGATCATACCGAGCAGACCGGTCATGACATTGATCAAGAACAAAGCCAGGGCGATTCCCGCCCAGGTCAGCATGACCGGCAGATTGGCCCAGACCATCCCCATGCTCGTGCCCATGGCGGTGAGCGCATCGACACGTTCGTTGAGCAGCATGGGAATGGCGAACACGCTGATCGCAAAGGAGAATGCCGCAAAGATGCCGCCGACCGCGGTGCCAGCGATCAGCATCGCCCAGCCGACGGGTGTAGTGAACAGCATGGCCGCAACACCATCGAGGCCGGGAAACGGGTTCATGCCAAAAAATAGCGCGTAGATGATCACCGCGGCGCGGATCCAGACCAGCATCAGCGAGCACAACAAGAGGCCCGCAAACAGCACCTGCCCGCCTGACTTCGGCCGGACGAGAATCATCTGCAGTAGCGACACCCGCTCATTGGCGGCGATCCGGCGACTCTTCTCATAGAGCCCGATGGCGAGCACCGGGCCGACCACCATGAAGCCGGCAAAGGCCGGAAACAGGATGTAGTCCCAGCCGAAGGCGAACAGCCCGCCGACCAGCACGACCGAGATAACAAAAACCAACGCGCCATATGCGAGGCTGACAGATGGCCAAATCGTCAGATCGCGCCAGCCGGCTTTGAGCCAGTCAAAAGCGACGGATGGCGCGACATGGCGATTCCACGACGCTGAGGGTGGCAACGGAGGGGCAACGGCTGGAAGATCCATCTTCAACCTCGCAATCTCAATGACGCGGTGTGCATGACGAGGATGCCGCACTGAATTTGCCGACTTCCGCGGCACTGGCGCCGCGCCTGACGTGATCGATGCAATCGGGCTGCGACGAGAACGCCACATAGACCAGATGAACATTGGCCATCAGCACCAGCAGCAGACCGGCAGCAACCGCCATCCAGATCCAGACCTTCGCGTTGACGTGCTTCGCTGCTGCACTCATGGTCCGGCAGCCCTGAGGTTGACGAGATAGAGCGCGAGAATCTTGCGATCGAGCGCCGACAACCGCGAATCCCAGCTCGGCATATGGCCTTGCCGGCCACCCCAGACAGTGGTGAAGACCGACTGGGCGTCACCGCCATAGATCGAGAAATTGTCGCGCAGGTTCGGCGCACCGAGTTCGATATTGCCGGTCGCGTTCTCGCCATGGCAGGCGACGCAGTTGTCGGTGAACACCGCCTTGCCGCTGGCGAGCTTCGCAGGCGCGATCGCCTTGGCCACTGCGGGATTCGACAGGCTGCGGACATAGTCGACGACATCATCGATCTGCTCGCGCTTCAGCATCCCGTCACGGCCGAAGGCCGGCATCTGCGAGGTCCGCGTATCCTTGTGCGGTGAATTGATGCCGACGCGGATCGTCTCGGCGATCGCATCAGGTGTGCCGCCCCATAGGAAGGCCTGAGACACCAATGTTGGAAAGCCGCTGCCGCCCTCGGCGGTGCGGCCATGACAGGCCGCGCAATTATCGCCGAACAACGTCGCGCCGGTCTGCCGCACGATCGTCATCAACCGCTTGTCAGCCTGGATCGCCTCAAAGCTTTCGGTTTCGATCAGTTTGCTCCACCTGGCGCGCTCCACGGTCGCGTCCTTGAGCTGCTCCGCAACGATATTGCGCTGGTCGATTCCGAGCAGGCCCTTGGTGTAGGTCACGCCCAGCGGCCAGGCCGGCATCAGGATCCAGTAAACGACCGAATAGAGAAAGGTCGCCCAGAGGAAGAAGTAAACCACACGCGGCACCGGCGTGTTCAGTTCCTTGATGCCGTTCCACTCGTGGCCGGTGGTGAGATAACCGGAGACGGGATCGCGTTCCTCTACTGCCATCGCTTCGCCTCGTATGGCTTGTCCTCAACAGAGGGGTCGAGGATCGACTGCGCTGCAGAGTCGAACGACGTCTTGTTCTTCGGCCAGTAGGCATAGACCACCACGCCAATCGACATGGCGATCAGGTAGAACAGCCCGAAGGACTTCGCGAACCAGACGGTGGTCTCATGCTCCATCGTCACTCTCCCGCTGCAGCCGTTTTGGCCTTGTGAGCCGCATCAGTCAGCTTGCCCAATATCTGCAAGTAAGCGACCAGCGCATCCATCTCCGTCGGCTCGCCAGCTTGACCGTCAAAGGCGCGCACATTGGTTGCCTCGCCATAGCGCTTGGTGACGCCTTCGGCGAAGGGTGTATCCGGTGAAGTCTGGCCATAGGCATCGTTGGATGCATTGGCGATCATCTCGTCCGTATAAGGCACGCCGACCTTGCGAAGCGCGGCAAGATGCAGGCCGAGATCGTCGATCCGCGCCTTGGCGCGCGTGAGATAGGCATAAGGCGGCATCACGGATTCCGGCACCACATCGCGTGGATTGATCAGATGCTTGACGTGCCATTCGTCGGAATACTTGCCACCGAGGCGCGCGATATCCGGTCCGGTACGCTTCGAGCCCCACAGCATCGGGTGGTCGTATTTGGATTCGACCGCGAGAGAATATGGCCCGTAACGCTCGACCTCGTCGCGCAATGTGCGGATCATCTGCGAATGGCAGGCGTAGCAGCCCTCGCGGATGTAGATGTTTCGGCCCGCAACCTCGAGCGGCGTATAGACGCGCATGTCCGGTGCGTCTTCCACCGTCTGATGGATCGTGAACAGCGGCACGATTTCGATGAGACCGCCGATGCTGGCGGCGATGATGATGCCGATGGCGAGACTCATCGTCTTGCGTTCGAGCTTGTAATGCAGACCGAGGAAACCCATCACTATTCTCCCGGCTGCAGCGCAGGCACGCCCGCGGGTTGTGCCACCGGAAGATCCGCCGCACGCTCGTCGACCGGCTGACCGGCGGTACGGATCGTCATCCAGATATTGTAGGAACCGACGACAGCACCAGCCAGGAACAGGAGGCCGCCGATCGCACGCGCGACATAGTAGGGCTTCATCGCAACCACGGTTTCGATGAAGGAGTAAGACAGCGTGCCACTGTCGTTATAGGTGCGCCACATCAAGCCCTGGATGATACCTGAATTCCACATCGCGAAGACGTATGTGAAGAGGCCAGCGACAGCGAGCCAGAAGTGCCATTCGACGAGCGCCGGCGAGTACATCCGCTCACGCTTCCACAGCCACGGCACCGACGCATAGATCGAGCCGAAGGTGATCATGGCCACCCAGCCGAGCGCGCCGGCATGGACATGACCGACGGTCCAGTCGGTGTAATGCGATAGCGAATTCACCGAGCGAATCGCCATGAACGATCCCTCGAACGTGGTGAGGCCGTAGAACACCGCGGCCACCATCATGAAGCGCAGCGTCGCATCGTCGCGCACCTTGTACCAGGCGCCGTTCAGCGTCAGCAGCGCATTGCCGGCCGACGCCCAGGATGGGACCAGCAGCATCACCGAAAAGGTCATGCCGAGGGTCTGCACCCATTGCGGCAGAGCCGTATAATGCAGATGATGCGAGCCCGCCCACATATACATGAAGGTGATGCCCCAGAACGAGATGATGGACATCCGGTAGGAATAGATCGGCCGACCCGCGCGCACCGGCAGATAATAATACATCATGCCGAGGAAGCCGGCAGTGAGGAAGAAGGCGACGGCGTTGTGGCCGTACCACCATTGGGTCATCGCATCCTGCACGCCGGAAAAGGCCGAATAGCTCTTGGCGTGACCGAACGAGACTGGCATCGCCAGATTATTGAAGGTGTGCAGGATCGCCACCACCAGGATGAAGGCCATGTAGTACCAGTTGGCGACGTAGATATGCGGCTCCTTCCGCCGCGCCAGCGTCCGCAGATAGATGATGAAATAGACGACCCAGACGATCACCAGCAGGAGATCGACATACCATTCCGGCTCGGCATATTCCTTCGACTGGGTGACGCCCATCAGATAGCCGGTAGCAGCGAGCACGCAGAACAGATTGTAGCCGAGCAGCACGAACCACGGGCTGACCTGATCCGGCAGCCGCGCACGCGAGGTGCGCTGAAGCACATAGAGCGACGTGCCGATCAGCGCATTACCGCCAAAGCCGAAGATCACCGCGCTGGTATGCGCGGGCCGGATGCGGCCGAAGCTCGACCAGCCTGCATCGAACGTTAGATTGGGAAACACCAGCTGCCAGGCGACCCAGTCGCCGATGAACATGCCGATCACAGCCCAGATCATCGCCAGGATGATCGCGACCTTGGTGGGGTCGTCGTAATACAGTGCCAGCCGGGCCTCGTCGGGCTCCGGCTCGTAATAGACATAAATGACACCGAAGATGCCGGCGATCCCGGCCAGCATGACAATCGCGCCATGGACGCCCAGCGGATCCTGGCGGCCGGCGATAGCCATCGCGAGACCGCAAATCGTGAGGGCCAGCAGGATGATCAACGCGAGATGCCGTTCTGATTTGGTCAATTGCGCGATCATCCGGATATCCCCTGCTCGTCTCGCACCGGCTCGTCAGGCAGGACGCACAGCGCCTGATCTGCACAGCTTCCCACGCCATCACGACTAGCTCACTGCGCCGCCGCCCCAATTGACTTAGGTCAAGTCCGCGAACGGATTCCAACCGGAATCAGTCGCAATTTTTGATACTTATAATCAAAGCAACACAACCGAACCTGGCCTGTTTCCTCTGCAGGAGCAGGCAGGGCGCCTGTTAGTCCTTCACGTCGTAACGATAGGATTTCGAGACGATCTGCCAGCCATCGGCGAGCTTCATCGCGATGAGGTAATCGGTGAAGTAACGCGGCGGCAGCTGGCAGCGCACCTTGATGAAAGCCGTCTTGTCGTCGGAGCGATCGATCGTGACGATGAAATCCTCGCGCGCCTTGCCCTCGACCTTGCCCGAATTGCGCTTGCGGACCATGGCCATCCAGTCCGGCATGGCCAACACTTTCAGCTCGCCATTCTCGACCCAGCGCAGATCTGCACTCGGATGAAAGATCGCGCCAAGCTTATCGGCATCAGCCTCGTAGAGGCCGTCGAAATAATGCTGGATGACCGCTTCAACGGTCGAACGATCGTAAGCCAACGCATTCCCCCACCGGTAGCCGAACTGGAACCCTTATAACATCAAAGCGATGACGGCCATACTATACCGTTGCATAGGTCATCCAACTTTGGATCACTTGCTGTCAGCAAGCATCTTTCGAAACCGCTCGATCTCCTGCGGCACAAAGGCCGCGAGATAGGCCGGCGCCATTTCGGCATCCGCGGCGGGCATCGAGCCGAGATCGTCGAGCCGCTTCTGATAATCGGGACTGGCGACGGCCGAGCGCATCGCGGCGTTCAGTTTCTCAATGATCCGCGCGGGTGTGCCCTTCGGCGCGAACAGCGCATACCAGCCGGATATTTCAAATTGCGGCAATCCGGCCTCGCTCGCAGTCGGGACGTCAGGCAAATGCGGAAGTCGCGTTCGGGCTGCCAGCGCAATGGCGCGAATAAGACCGCTCTGAATCGCCGGGGTCACCGACGCAGAGGAGTCGCAGATGCCATCGATCTGCCCGCCAATCAGATCATTCAGAGCCGGACCGCCACCACGATAGCCAACCAGCGTGACATCGATGCCCGCAGCCTGAACGAACGCCTTGCAGAACAGATAGTTCTGCGACCCCACACCAGAGTGACCGATATTGAGACGGCCGGGGTTCTGCTTCGCATGGGCGATGAATTGCGCGAGATTCTCCGCCGGGAAATTGCGCCGGATGGCGACCATGGCCGAACTCTTGTTGAACATGCCAATGCTGGCGAAATCCGACGGCGCGAATTTCACATCAGGCGTGAACAGATAGACCGCGGTATTGGTGCCGCTATTGCCCTGCACGATGGTGTAGCCGTCAGGTGGCGCCTGCGCGATACGGGCCAGCGCCACAGCGCCACCCGCACCGCCGATATTTTCGATCACAATGGGCTGACCGAGATGCCGGCTCATCTGTTCGGCAATCAGCCGCGCATTGACGTCGGAACTGCCGCCTGCGGCAAATGGCACGACGAGTGTAATGGGGCGCGTGGGATAGTCCTGCGCGGACACGGAGAGGGGCGCGAGCAGCGCCAGACAGAGCGGAGCAAGCCTGAACCAAGCCATTCCAAGTCCTCCCTGATTTTTTCGTCATCTTAGGGAGCATCCAGCGCCGGACGCAAAGACATGTTATGCTGCAGAGCGGCGTAACCGCCGCGCGCCGCGCCTGATATTTACGGAGGTCCTGATGACCGTCTCGATGGTTCACCCGACAATCGATACCAACAGCCTTTTGAGCGGTGCACAATTCGCCGACGCGTTCAGCATCTCCATCGCGACGAACCTCACTGCCCGTGAGGCCGCCGAACGCATGCTCAGCCGCTCCCCGCGCTGGGTGGACGCCTTGATGCGGCTGCGGGATCTGATCGTCGCGCCATTCGGACTGAAGACCGCACATTCTGCGCGCCAAGCCGATATCGACAAAGTCGGCTTCTTCCCGGTGCTCAGCCAGACGCCACAGCGTCTGGTCGCAGGCTTCAACGACAACCATCTCGATTTCCGCGTCGTGATCGATGTCGCAGCAGAGGGCGCCGGCCAGCGCGTCACGGCAACCACCGTGGTGTTGATGCACAATTGGCTCGGACGCATCTATCTGGCGGTCATCAAGCCGTTTCACCGGATGGTGGTCCGTTCCATGCTGCAGCAGGTAACCCGCTGAATTTATCAACCAAAGCGGGAACTGGTGCCACCGCCACCCGTTAATCCGCATGACATCCGAGATCGACCCGCAGAATGACGAGCTGAAGGTGACGCTGGCACGCGCGTTCGACGCTGCATGGCAGCCTTTTGTCGCGCATGAAGGTGAAGCGGCCGATACAGCCGAGAACCGCCGCCGTCTTGCGGCACGCATTGTCGCTGTTGCGAGATCCGGGCAAACCGACGAAGACGCACTCGGCGAGGCCGGACTGATTTACCTGCGGGTGCTCGCCGAAGCCACGCGGCTGTCGGCCCGCATTCGCGATGTGGCGTCGCCCGATCTCGCGCCGCAGGCCGACGACCCGCGAAACCAGACGTTCGGCCCGGCGACGGTGGCTGCGATGTCGACGGCGCTGGATCTCTGCCTCGACGAATTGCCACTGCGGATTTCGTCGGATGCCGTTCAGCTGCTCTCAAGCAGCATCCTTGATGAAGCGTCGCGCGGCGAGCGCGACCCGGAAAAGCTTCAACTCCACGCTCTGGCGACGCTCAGGTCACGTCAATAGGCTCCTTGACCGGATCCGGGTCCGCAGCCGCCCATTCTGCGACACAGCGTTCGAGATCCTTCAGATTCTGCCGCATCTGCTCCAGCGAAAAGCCGATGGCAAAGAAGCGTTCGGCGACATCGCCAGGCAATCCGCGCGTCAGACCTTCCTGACGAAGCGCCGCGACCTCTCCCGCATAGGCCTGTAGTGCCGTCTGCACCGGCCAGATCGCCGGCGCGCCGGTGCCGCTGCGCAGCGCCACGGCCATCGAATGCAGAAACGTCGCCATGGCATCGCTCACGCGCGACAGCGGGCCCGCAAGACGAACCTGAAGCGCGGATGGCAAGGGCACCACGGTCGAGCGGCCGATCATCACCAGGTCATGCCGCAGCCGCAGCGTCGTACGCAGCAACGGACCTGTATCGGGGCCGCGGGACAGATGCGCCGCACGCTCGCGCTCGGCTTCGGCTCCAATCGCCTGCAGACTTGTAAGAGCATGACCGATGCCATCCTGCAGTCGGTGCAGCGCCTCATTGTCGCGCCCGCGCGTCAGCGAAGCCAGCAACTCCGTGAGCGCCGTCGCGATCAGATCGAGCGCCTCTGCCGAACTGGCCCGGACCTGGCTATGCGCCCGCGACGGCAGCACGAGGAACGACACTAGTAGACCCGTAATAGCGCCCACCGTGACTTCAAGCACGCGGTCGACCGCAGATTCCAGCGGCGTATTGTGATTCATCATTGGCAGCAGCAGCACGATGATCGCCGTCACGGTCGCGACATTGAGGCTTGGATTGATCGCCGCGATGAAGGCCAGCGGCGCCACCGCCAGCACCAGAACGGCAAGCAGCGCGCCTTCATTGGAATGCGGGATCAGGATCGCAACCGCGCCGCCATAAATGGCGCCGCCGATCGTACCGACCAGATAATCGCGCGTCGCCTTCAGCGAGCGCCCAACGCTCATTTGCGTGACGATGATGGCTGTCAGCACAGCCCACAGCGGCAGTTTCAGCCCAACGGTCAGGGCCACGATCAGCGCAGCAAGCGCCGCTGTGGTCACCCGGACGCCGAGGCCGAGTTCGACCTTCCGCTCCCCGAAGAAGGCAATCACCCGTTTCAGGAAGCCGAGAATTCGCTTCGATGCGGACATGTCCAAATTGATCCCTGAAACGAACTTTGGCGAACCGGTTTCGGCATGGCTGATCCACGCGTCGTCCTGCCGGCTTGAAACGCCGATTTGGTCCGCTTAAGGCTATTTCAATAAGAGTGAGGAAACACAATGGCCAATGAGACTGCAACGCTTGCCGCCTATGTCGCAAACCTGAAATTCGACGACATACCGCGGGACGTGCTGGAACGCGCCAAGGTCCTCACCCTCGATTATCTCGGCAGCACGATCCGTGCCCGCAGCGAGGCCGAATCCACCCCCTCCTTGCTCAAGATGCTGGAAACCCTGTCGCTGGACGGCAAGGGCGATTCCACCGTGTTTGGTGACAGCAAAACCTGGACGCCGGCCGTCGCCGCCCTGCTCAACGGCGCGCTTGGCCACTCGCTCGATTTCGACGACACCCATGCCGATTCCTCGCTGCATCCCAGCGCTCCCGTGGTGCCCGCCGCCTTCGCCGTCGGCGAAATGGTCGGCGCCTCCGGCAAGCAGGTGCTGACCGCTATCGTCGCCGGCTATGAGGTCTGCTGCCGGCTCGGCAACGCGCTCGACCCGACCTCGCATTATGCCAAGGGTTTCCACCCCACTGCGACGGCCGGCACCTATGGCGCCGCGGCGGCCGCCGGCAAATTGTTCGGCCTCTCGAAGGATCAGCTCATCTCGGCCTTCGGCGTGTCGGGCAGCCAGGCGGCAGGCTCGCTGCAATTCCTCGTCAACGGCGCCTGGAACAAGCGCTATCAGGTCGGCGCCGCCGCCATGAACGGTGTGATCGCCGCGACTTTGGCGCGCAACGAATTCATCGGCGCGACAGAATCCGTCGAGGGCAAGCACGGCCTGCTGGTCGGCTATAGCGACGACGCGCATCCGGAGAAGGCTGTCGCCGATCTCGGCTCGGTCTATGAGACCATGAAGATCGGCATCAAGCCCTATCCGAGCTGCCGCTATACCCACGCTGCCATCGACGCCCTGGTCGCGATGCGCCGTGAGCACAATCTCACGCCCGACCAGGTCAAGCGCGTCGAGATCGGCCTGCATCGCAACGGCATTACCCTGACCGGCGACGCCGCCACCAAGCGCCACCCGACCTCCATCGTCGGCGGCCAGTTTTCGATGTTCTTCACCGGCGCGCTGGCACTCGATCAGGGCTCGTTCGGCTGGGACGACTACAAGCGCCTCGGCGACAAGACCATCGACGCGCTGGCCGATCGTTTCGACGTGGTTCAGGACGAACGCCTCGAAGGCAAGCGCCATCCGTTCGGCGCCCGCGTCAGCATCCACACCGAAGACGGCATGCATGAACGCATCTATGCCGATCCGTCGGGCGAGCCGACTTCGTTCCCGGATGCTGCGGCCATGCAGCAGAAGTTCCTGCAGCTCGCACGCCCCGTACTGAACAATCGCGCCGAGAAATTCGCCGACGCCATTCTCTCGCTCGAGAATTTCGACCGCGTTGCGACCGCCACCGCGCTGGGACGATAAAAGGCATTAGACGCCATCGATAATGATGAAGTCGGCCTCAGCGTATTTCTGGCGAATGGCTTTCGCAGTTTCGTATTCCGGACTGCGGTAGCAGGCTGTTGCTGTCGCGTGGTCGGCAAATTCCACCACCACATTACGATCCCGGGCGGCGCCTTCCATGGTTTCGAAAGCGCCGCCGCGCACGATGAACCGTGCGCCGAACTTGTCGAACGCCGGCTTGGCCGCTGCGAGATATTCCGGGTAACGAGTCTCGTCGCGCACCGACACGCGGACAATCCAGTAGGCTTTCGACATCATGGCTCTCCAGTTTTGCTGTGATCGTTGTGGCGCGCCCTGCGTCGCATCGACCGCGTCGCGGCGGGTCACCGCATCAATGCCGGCGCGGGTCACGCCGATATCGCGCAATTCGTAGTCGCTCATGGCGCGCAGTTCATTGCGCGCCTGTTGCCGCTCGCGCGGGCGGCGCCAGCCGCGGCACAGCGCTGCGACAGCGGCGATCGCGACCAAACGCAACATCCGGCCGCGCTCGGCACGGGCGCGCTGGACGATGCATTGCTTCAGCGCGGTCCATTGCAGCGGCGTCAGGCAGCGGACGTCATGCGCGTGCGGTTTGGGTTCATTGTCGATCATGTCCGCCCCTCTCTGCTTATGCGGTAACGTTGGCCATGGCGGGTTTACCCGGCGCATTTCATCCCATAAAATGAATAATCAAGATCATCTTGATCTCATGGAGAGATGCATGGATCTGTCCGAGTTGCGTATCTTCCGGGCTGTGGTACGCGAAGGCGGCGTGACGCGCGCCGCGGAGCGGTTGCATCGCGTGCAGTCCAACGTGACGACGCGAGTGCGCCAGCTCGAGGACGATCTCGGCACGGCGCTGTTCGTGCGCGAGGGCAAGCGCCTGCATCTGACGCCTGCAGGGCAAACGCTGCTCGGCTATGCCGACCGGCTGCTGGCACTTGCCGACGAGGCCCGAGACGCGGTGCAGGACCCGCGGCCGCGCGGCATCTTCCGCCTCGGCGCCATGGAGAGCACCGCAGCGGTACGGTTGCCCGGACCGCTCAATGAATTTCACCGTCGCTATCCCGATGTGCAGCTCGAAATGCGCATCGGTAATCCAGAGACACTCGCGAAGGGCATCCTCGCCGGCGATCTCGACGCCGCCTTCGTGGCCGAGCCGGTTGCATCGGCGCCGTTCGATCGCATGCATGCGTTCGACGAAGAACCTGTGATCGTGTCATCGCCACGCCATCCGCCGATCGGCCGCACGGACAGCGCACCGCGCTCGGTACTGGTGTTCGAGAACGGCTGCCCGCATCGCAAGCGGCTGGAAGACTGGTATGCAAAGCGCGGCGAGATGCCCGAGCGCACCATCGAACTCGGCTCCTATCACGCCATGCTCGGCTGCGTAGTCGCGGGTATGGGCATCGCGCTGCTGCCGGAAAGCGTGCTATCGACATTCCCGGAGGGCAAGCGGCTCACCGTGCATCGCCTGCCGCGCGGAGAAAATCACGCCGAGACCGTGCTGATCTGGCGCAAGGGCGCGGCTTCGCCGAACGTCCAGGCGCTACACAAAGTGCTGTTGGACACGCGACCGGCTCGCGGCCCTGCAGCCAAGCACAAAGCATCAAGCGTTAGCGCACTGCACAATGTGAAGTAGATTTACAACCCAGTCCTCCCGTGGCTAACGTCACGGCAATAAAAAGCAAACGGGAGGAGACCTTTATGAATCGCATCACCGCGATCACGGCCTGCGTCGCGATCGGCCTTTCTGCGTTTAACATGATCAGATCGGCATCGAGCCAATCGGACGCCTGGGTCACGCTGGTCGACGGCACCAAGATGGGCGACTGGGACAAGGTTGGCGACGCCAACTGGGAGATGAAGGACGGGGCGCTCGCCGCCGACAAGCTGCTCTCCGGCAAGGATCTCGCTTATCTCGTCAGCAAGACACCCTACAAGGATTTCCAGATCAAGGCCGAGTTCTGGACCGATGCCGAAGCCAATAGCGGCATCTTCATCCGCTGCGACAACCCGAAAGTGATCGACGGCAAGACCTGCTACGAGGTCAACATCTTCGACAAGCGGCCCGACCCGTCCTATGGCACCGGCGCCATCGTCGATGTGGCCAAGGTCAATCCGATGCCCAAGGCAGCGGACAAGTGGAACACCTACGAGATCACCGCCAAGGGCCCGAAGCTCACCGTGATCCTGAACGGCGAAAAGACTGTTGACGTCGAGGACACCAAGCACGCCGCTGGCCCGATCGCCCTGCAATACGGCTCCGGTGTGGTGAAATTCCGCAAGGTCCAGATCAAGCCGCTGTAAGCACAGCCATTCCTCAGTCCGGACGGAGTGATCCATCCGGGCTGAGCCCGTTTTACCCGCCCCGCCAAATGCTGCTATGATGGCTCCAACCCCACGGAGCCCTCATGAGCTGGCAACCATCAGAAGATCCGATCCTCGGCGACGCGCAGACCTGCGACGCGCTGGAGCTTGTGATCGTACCGCGTACCCGCGATCTCGGCGACGGCTTCCTCGTCCGCCGCGCCCTGCCCCATGGCAAGCGCCAGATGGTCGGTCCCTTCATCTTCTTCGATCATTTCGGGCCTATGCAGTTCATTTCCGGCAAGGGCATGGATGTGCGACCGCATCCGCATATCGGCCTGGCCACGGTGACCTATCTGTTCGACGGCGCCATCATGCATCGCGACAGCGAGGGTAATATCCGCGAGATCCAGCCGGGCGCCATGAATTTGATGACGGCCGGAAAAGGCATCGCCCATTCCGAACGCACGCCCGACGTGCAGCGCGCGAGCGGGCAGAAGATGCTCGGCCTGCAGAGCTGGATCGCGCTACCCAAGGGCTCCGAAGAGATCGCGCCCTCGTTCCAGCATTATGCCGCCGAGAGCCTGCCAACCATCACCGATACCGGCTTCACCGCGCGCGTGATCGCCGGTAGCGCCTTCGGCAAATCATCGCCAGTGTCGATGGTGTCGCCATGGTTCTATGCCGAAGTCGCCGTCGAGGCCGGCACCAGCGTGCCGCTCGATCCCGACCATGAAGAGCGTGCGGTCTATATCGTCGATGGCGAGATCGAGATCGCCGGCGATCGCCATGAAGCACCGCAACTGCTGATCTTCCGGCCCGGCGACGCGATCACCATCAAGGCGACACGCAATACCCGCATGATGTTCCTCGGCGGCGATGCGCTGGAAGGTCCGCGGCATCTGTGGTGGAATTTCGTATCCTCCAGCAAGGAGCGCATCGAGCAGGCGAAAGAGGACTGGAAGACCGGCCGCTTCGCCCATGTGCCCAACGAACACGAATTCATCCCACTGCCGGAATAGGCTCACTCCTTCATCACGCCGCCACCGGCCAGACGCCGGACGATTCTGCTTTCGAAAGACCCTGACATGACCACGATGGCCACCAGCGATCTCCCACTCCCCAAGATCGGTCGCGGCAAGGTGCGCGATATCTATTCCGTCGGCGACGACCGCGTATTGCTGCTGACAACCGACCGCATCAGCGCCTTCGACGTTGTCATGAACGAAACGATCCCGATGAAGGGCGCGGTGCTCACCCAGATCAGCGCCTGGTGGTTCAACCAGCTCGGCGGCGTGGTGCCCCATCACATGATCTCGGCCGATGCCGACGAGATCATCAGGCAGGTGCCGGCGCTCCAGGGCCATCGCGCCGCGCTGGCCGGACGCGCCATGCTGTGCCGGCGCACCACCGTGTTCCCGATCGAATGCGTGATTCGCGGTTACATTTCGGGGTCGGCCTGGAAGGAATATGCTGCGTCAGGCACGCTGGCCGGCGAGAAGCTGGAAGCGGGGCTGCTCGAAAGCCAGAAATTCGCCGAACCGGTGTTCAGCCCGGCGACCAAGGCCGAAACCGGCCATGACGAGAACATCACCATCGCCCGGATGCGCGAGATCATCGGGGAGGAAGATGCCTTCACGCTCGAGAGCATGACCCGCGCCGTCTATAGCCAGGGCGAGGAGATCGCCCGCGAGGCCGGCATTATCATCGGCGACACCAAGTTCGAATTCGGCAAGGAAGCCGACGGCCGCATCATCCTGATCGACGAGGTGATGACCCCGGACAGCTCCCGTTTCTGGGCCGCCGACGTCTATAAGCCGGGCCAGCCGCAGCCGAGCTTCGACAAGCAGCCACTGCGCGACTATCTCGATATCGAGCGCAAAGCCGGCCGCTGGAACGGCGAAGCCCCGCCGCCGCCGCTGCCCGCCGAGGTGATCGACGCCACCAGCAAGCGTTATCTGGAAGCCTATCGGCGCCTGACCGGGCATGAACTTGTGGTCAGCTGAGCCCGATCCGGAAATCCGGGTGTGAACGACCATACACAGTTGGCGTTCGGCCCAAGGGTCCCGAACCGAACTCCGAGCGTCTGACCGTCCTTCCAGCGGACTGTCATAAAAATAGTCTTGTCCGTACATCTCACCGTCGTCTACCAGAGACGGCGGCGATTGCGCCTGTCGTGCAGCGCTCCTACAGGTTCGCGCGTGACATACTTTTGGCCCGCCTCCAGCATCCTCTCCGCCTTGAAAGTGGCCGCCCATGGCTGACTCCCTTGTCAGCCCAGATGTTTTGCGCGCATGGCGTAATGACGTGTTCGGCGGCCTAATCGCCAGCGTCCTCACCATCAGCTTCGGCCTGTCCTATTCGGTGCTGATCTTCACCGGGCCGCTGGCCTCGCTGCTGCCCTACGGCATCGCCGCGACCTTCATCTCTGCAAGCGTCATCGCCGCCGTGATCGCGCTCGGCAGTTCGTTTCCCTTCGCGGTCGCCGGCCCCGAGAGCTCTACTGCGGCCGTCACCGCCATCCTGGCGGCAGCCCTGGTCGAGCACATCGTCACGGCCGATGCACCGTCTGCCTTGCTCGGCCCGGTACTCATCACCCTGTCCTCGGCCACGATCATCACCGGCATCGTGCTGTGCGGCTTCGGCGTTACCCGCATGGGACGCGCGATCCGCTATGTGCCCTATCCGGTCATCGGCGGCTTTCTCGGAGCCACCGCCAGCCTGATTGTCGCCGGCGCCTTTCAGGTGATCACCGGCCACAAGCTGCAATGGGCGAACCTGGCAAAACTCGCCAATCCCATGACGCTCTACGAATTGCTGGCCGCCGCAGCCGTGGCACTGACCATCTATGCGACCTGGCATCGGTCCCGTAAGCCACTGGGCCTGCCGATGATTCTTCTCGGGAGCGTCATAGCTGCGCATCTCGTCTTCCGGATCTCAGGCGTATCGGTAATCGAGGCCCAGGCAATCGGCTGGACGTTCGCATCGCCGCCGAAAGCCAGCCTGACCTTGCCCTGGGCGTTCTTCAGCGACGGCTACCCATGGCGGGCGCTTCCCGGACTCATCGGCAATTTCATCGCTGTGATCTTCGTGACGGCCGTAAGCACCCTGTTCAATACGACGGGCCTCGAAGTCGCCGCACATCGGGAAGCCGATATCGAACGCGAGCTCAATGCGACCGGGGCGGCCAATATCCTGACCGGTGTACTCGGCGGCTATGCCGGCTGCATTTCGATCAGCCGCTCGCTCCTGAATCGCAACAGCGGTGCTACCGGGCGGCTTTCGGGCCTCACCGTCGCCGCGGCAGCCGCGCTGATGCTCGTCGTCGACCCCGCGCTGCTTGCTTATATGCCACGCTTCGTGCTCGGTGGCCTGCTGCTGTATCTCGGCCTAGAGCAACTTCATCGCTGGATCATCGATTCCCGTAAGCGGCTCTCGCTGCTCGATTACCTGTCGCTGCTGGCGATCATCGTCATTATTCTCACCTGGGGTTTCGTGGCCGGCGTGCTGATCGGCATCGTGATCGGCTGCACCACCTTCGCGCTCAGCGTGTCGCGAGTGTCCTCGATCAAATACGGTTTCGATGGCTCGGAGTATCGCAGTTCGCTTGATCGGTCACTTGAGGACCAGCGCACGCTGGCGGCGCATGGCCTCGAAATACAGGGTCTCAATCTGCAGAGCTATTTGTTCTTCGGCTCGGCCAACCGACTGTATCTGCACGTCAAGGCGCTGCTGCGCCGTCATCCCGAATGCCGCTATCTGGTGTTCGACTTCAAGCTGGTGACCGGTATCGACTCGTCGGCGGCCCACAGCTTCGCCCAGATCAAGCGCATCGCCGAAGGCCACGGCACCACGCTGGTGCTCGCCAATCTTCATCCCTCAGCCAATCGCAATTTACGTGCCAGCCTGTTTATCGACGAGGCCGTCAAGGTCATGGGCGAACTCGATCACGCGCTGGAGTGGTGCGAGAATGAGGTGATCGTCAGGCATCGCGGGCTCGCCGAAGAAGAAGCCAACTTGCGCGACTGGTTCACCAAGATCCTGCGCACGGCCGACGATTCCGAAGAACTGATGCGACGCTGCCAGCGCGTCGAGGTCGGCGCCGGCGAAATCGTCGTTCAGGCCGGCGACGCTGCCGATTCCATGCACTTCATTCTCGACGGCCGGGTCGGCATTATGGTGCCCGCAGGCGATGGCAAGCTGACGCGGGTACGCAGCCTCGGACGCTACACGACGGTGGGTGAAATGGGCCTCGTCGCCTATGCCCCCCGCAGCGCCACCATCCAGGCAGAAATTGCGAGCGTGCTGTATCTGCTGCGTGCCGACGCCTTCGAGGACATCAAGCAGAACCATCCAGCCTTGAGCCAGAAGCTACTGACCTATTTCGTGTCCGTCATGGCAGAGCGGCTGGCCTTTGCCAGCCGGATGATCGCGGTGCTGCGAAGGTAAGAACAGCCTGCACGACGCATCTGAAACGAACGTCACGGCCGGCTACGCGTTGGGGCCGCCGGCACCGGCAGTCGAACTGGCAGGTATCGTTGCCTTGCGGCTGGCGCGCCAGTTCTCCCATCTTTGGACGACGACGAAGAAGGTCGGAACGAACAGGACGGCAAGGCAGGTCGAGGCGAGCATGCCCGAAAATACGGTGATGCCGATCGACTTGCGGGCGTTGGCGCCGGCGCCCGTCGCAAGCACCAGCGGCAGCACGCCGAGAATGAAGGCGAAGGACGTCATCAGGATCGGCCTGAATCGCGCGCGTGCAGCTGCGACCGCCGACTCCAGTAGCGGCTTGCGATCATGCACATGCAGTTCGATCGCCACCTCGACGATCAGGATCGCGTTCTTCGCTGACAACGCGATCAAAAGGATAATGCCTATCTGGGTGTAGAGATTATTCTCGATCCGTAGCGCTGTGAGTACCGCCATCGGGCCGAGCAATGACAGCGGCACGGCCAGGATCACCGAAATCGGCGCGTACCAGCTTTCATACTGCCCCGCGAGCACCAGATAGACGAGCAACAGCGCAAGACCGAATACGTAATAGAGCTGATTGCCGACGATCTTTTCCTGATATGACATCGCCGTCCATTCGAAGCCCGTCCCCGGAGGCAGAGTCTTCGCCGCAATCTGCTCCATCAGCGCCATGGACTGCCCGGAACTGTAGCCCTGTGCCGGCAGGCCGATCACCGCCGCCGTCGGATAGAGATTATAGAGACTGATCAGCGACGGCCCCACGGCAGGCGTAATCTTCGCCACGGTGCCAAGCGGGATCATGTTTCCCTGCTGGTTGCGAACCATCAGGTTCTCGATGTCCCGGGCGGTCAGCCGGAATTTGGCATCCGCCTGTGTATAGACCTGAAAGGTGCGGCCAAACTTGTTGAACTGGTTGACGAAGGACGAGCCCAGATAGGACGACAGGGCCGAGAACACCTGATCCGTCGTCACATGCAGGGTCTGGGTCTTGATACGGTCGATCTCGATATCGAACTGCGGCACCATCGAGCGGAACGGCGAACTGACGCGCTGCAAAGCGCTCTGCGTTTGCGCATTGGCTACGATCGCCCCGGTGATCGCCTGCAGCTTGCTGTAATCGGCATTGCCATCGCGCAGCTCGATCTGCATGGCGAAGCCCGCCGCATTGCCGATGCCCTGAATAGGCGGCGGCGGGATCACCAGAATGCGCGCCTCTGGAATCACCGACAGGCTCTCGTTCAATCCGACGAACAGCGAACGAAGATCCTGCCCCGGTCCGCGCTCGCTCCATTCCTTCAGGATCAGATAGGCGACACCGGCATTGGCCAGACTGGAGCTGCTGTCGAGCGCCGAGATGCCAGCAATAGTAACCACCTGCTCCACCGCTGGCGTCTTCGCGGCCAACTCGCTGACCCGATCGAGTACACGCTGCGTCCGGTCCAGCGCGGCGCCATCGGGCAACTGGACTGCAACCAGCAGATAACCTTGATCCTCGATCGGGATGAAGCCGGTGGGAATCCGGGACAGGCCGTAACCGCCGATCCCGATCAGGATCAATGCCAGGACAACCGAGAGATTGCTGTGCGCGACCATGCGACCGATCAGGCCGGCATAGCCCCGTTCGAGCCGATCGTAGACCTTGTTGAACCCGCGATAGAAGAAATTGCGCTTCTCCGGCGGCACCGGGCGGCGTAGCCACAATGCGCATTGCGTCGGCTTCAGCGTCGCTGCATTGACGGCGCTGAGTAGCGCCGTAGCCGCGATGACCAGTGCAAATTGCGCATACATGCGCCCGGTCAGCCCGGGCAGGAATGCCGCCGGCAGGAATACCGAGATCAGCACAAGCGTGATGCCGATGATCGGAGCGAACAGCTTGTCCATGGCACTGATCGCAGCGTCGTGGCCGGACATGCCCTGCTCGATATTGTAGGCCGCGCCTTCGACAACGACGATGGCATCGTCGACGACAATGCCGATGGCCAGAACGATGGCGAACAAGGTCGACAGATTGATCGTGAAACCGAGCGCCGCCATCGCCGCAAAGGCGCCGATAATCGTCACCGGCACCGTGGTCGCGGGTACCAGCATCGCGCGCCAGTCCTGCAGGAAGATCAGGATGACCACCAGCACAAGCAGACCGGCCTCGATGAGGGTCTTGTAGACCTCGTTGATCGATGCCTGGACGAATTTCGTGGTGTCGAAGGGCGTGTCGTATTTGATGTCGTCGGGAAATTGCGTGGCCAGCGTGGCCATTTTCTTCTCGACAGCCTTTTCCACCTCGAGCGCATTGGCGCCCGGCGACTGGAACACGCCGATGCCGACGGCCGGTTTCTGGTTGAGCGAGAAGATCTGGCTGTAGGTCTGCGCACCCAGTTCGACACGCCCGATGTCACGGACCCGTGTGACATCGCCATTGTCGCCGGTCTTGACGATGATGTCCTCGAATTCACCGGGATCATCCAGCCGCCCGTTGATGTTCAGCGTGTACTGGAAGGCCTGGCCCGCAGGCGTCGGCGGCATGCCGATCTGCCCTGCAGAAACCTGCTGGCTCTGCTGCTGGATGGACTGGATGACATCCTGCGGCATCAGCCCGCGCACCTGCAGCTTGTTCGGATCGAGCCATATCCGCATCGAATACTGGCCGGCGCCGAACACCGTCACATTGCCAACCCCCGACAGACGCGACAGCTCGTCCCGGATGTTAATCGTGGCGTAGTTGCTCAGGAACAGGCTGTCATAGGTCGCCTTTGGCGACGTCAGTGTCACGAACAACAAGATCGCCGTCGACTTCTTCTGAACGGTAACGCCCTGATTCTGCACGGCGGTCGGCAGCGACGACAGCGCGCTCGATACGCGGTTCTGCACCAGCACCTGCGCGAAATTGAGGTCGGTGCCGATCTTGAACGTGACCGTGAGCGAATAGGTGCCGTCGGCGGCGCTGTAGGACTGCATATAGAGCATGTCCTCGACGCCATTGACCTGCTGCTCGATCGGCAGCGCAACCGTGTCGATGATGGTCTTGGCGCTGGCGCCGGGATAGCGCGTCGTCACCTGGACGGTCGGCGGCACCACGTCGGGATATTGTGCGACAGCGAGGCCATAGAGCGAGACGCCACCGATCAGGATCATCAGCAACGCGATGACATTGGACAGGACCGGCCGTTCAATGAAGAACTTCGAAATCATGGCCTGTCCTATTTCGTCGGTGTCGGTGCTTCGATCTTTTTCAGTTGCGGATCGACCTTCTGCCCCGGAATGGCACGCAGCAGGCCAGCGATGACGACGCGATCATCCGGTTTCAGACCGCTTTCGATCACGCGAAGCTCACCTTCCAGCGGGCCGGTCACGACCTTGCGTTGCTCGATGACACTGTCACTATTCACGACCAGCACATAGCGCCCGGCCTGATCGCTGCCGAGCGACACATCCGGCACCAGCAGGGCGTTGTCCTGCTTGTCGATAGGCACGCGAACGCGGACATAGAGGCCCGGCAACAGGATGCGATTCGGATTTGGCAGCACGCCTCGCACCGGAAGCGTTCCGGTCGACTGGTTGAGTGTAGGCGCAATGTAATCGATCTGGCCCTTGTGCGGGAAACCGGTCTCGGTCTGCAATCCGATCTCGATCGGCAACTGCCTGAGATCGCTCACCGTCAGCCCCCGTCGCCGGGCTTCATCCCGAATGCGCAGCACGTCCTGTTCATTGACGTTGAAGTTCACATAAATCGGGTCGAGCTGCACGATCGTCGCAAGCTGTGTCGGCGACGCGACACCAACCAGTTCGCCAACCGACACCAGGTGCGCGCTGACGATGCCGTCAAACGGAGCGATGACATTCGTATAGCCGTAATTGACGGCTGCAATCTTGGTGTTGACTTGCGCCTGTTGCAGATTGGCTTGGGAGTTTTCGCGTGTCGCTGTCGATTGCTCGAGCGTTGACTGAGAGACAACTTGTCGGGACACGAGGTCTGATTGGCGCTTGAAGTCCGTTTCCGCCTGCTTCGCAGATGCCTGCGCACCGGCTTCCGCAGCCTGCGCCTGTTCCAGCTTCAACTGGTATGTCTCAGGCTCGATCGTGAACAGCGTCGTGCCCTGCTTCACGAAGGAGCCGTCCTGATAGTTGATCGACTGCAGAACGCCCTGAACGCGCGCCACGAGATCGACATTCTTGATCGGTGCTGTATTGCCTGTCGCTTCGAGGAAGCGCGTGATACCGCGCTGCACAGGGACCGCGACTTCAACTTTCGGCGGCGGCGGCGGCACGAAAGTGTTTTGCTCGCAGGCACTTAAAAAGAGGCTTGTCAGCACAACGCTGGCAGCGCGTATGGCAGTGACATGCTGCAGCCGCTCAATGCGATCTTTCGGTCCAGATGAACAGGCGCGCACAAATCGCATCTTCCTGCCTCAATCAAATGACTCTCAAAAAAATCCTCGGCCAAAAAAATTCGACGGCCGTCCGGATCAATAGCAACAATCCACTTGTAGTGAAACCGAAACCGTAAAATGATGTCCGACCAAAGTTGTTTTTGCGAATGCCTTTCAGAACTCACACTTCTTGAAGATTTTGCACAGTTGCCCTGATTGATCGGGCCGTAGCAACGAGGGTTTCATCGATGAATTTCATAGTCGGTTCAGCCGCGCGACATCGCGTGTCGATGGCAACTATTACTCTACTCACGATCACGAGCTCCGCGTTTGCGCAGGCACCAAGCCAGGCGCAGCGTGACGCGATCAAGACGCAGTGCCGCTCCGATTACATCGCGCATTGCTCGAGCGTTCCACCCGGCGGAGAAGCCTCGTTGCAGTGCCTGCAGAAAAATATGTCGAGCCTTTCGTCAGCATGTGCGGGCGCGGTTCGGGCCGTCGAAGCCCCGGCTGCTGCACCAAAGGCCGCCGAACCGACACCTGCAGCGACGCCCAAGACCGAGGCGACACCTCCGGCTGCCAAGCCCGCCGCCACAACTGCCGCACCGAAGGCAGCAGCGATGAAGCAACCGAGCAGTGCACAGATCGCGGCCATCCGCAGCGCCTGTAGTAGCGACTACCCGAAGGTCTGCAAGGGCGTGCCGACCGGCGGAGCGCCGGCATTGCAGTGCCTCGAGGCAAACAAGGCCAAGCTTTCAGCGGGTTGCGAGAAAGCCGTCAGTGCAGCCAGCGGCGGGACGGCCGCCGCAGCGGCGCCCGCTGCGCAAGGCACAACTGCAGCTCCGGCTGCGGCAGCCGCGACCGCCGCACCCGCAATCCTCGCGCTGCGACCGATGCGGCCACGCGAAGAATTGCTCGTGATGAGATCAGCGTGTGGAGGTGACATCAGATCGCTCTGCGGCGGCATTGCGCCGGGTGGCGGCCGTATCGTGCAGTGCCTGGCCAGCAACAGCGCTTCGCTCTCGCCGGCTTGCACCAGCGTCCTGGCGCCGTTCGCTCAACGATGACTGAGGCTGCGCGACGGCGATTCGCCGACCGCATCCGTTACTCTCCACGAAACGCAAGGATCAACTGTATCAACCGGGCAGATAGCATGATGTAGCAGAATGACATCGCGATCTGAAACGCGACGTGCCATTGCAGCTTTGCAAGTTTGTAGAGGCCATCGATGAAATTCAGCAGCAACAGAACGATTCCGAACAGTTCGACACCACGACCGATGAGACCGTGGCGCAGGTATCCGAACAGAGCGATAGAGGGCTCATCGCTCGATACATGTGCCCCGGCCGATATAATCAAAGTGCCGATCACCATCTTTTCGACGTGGCCGAATATTTCCTTTGAGACGGGCTCGATATGTCGATCATGAAAAGCAAACCACCTGGTTCTGAAATCCGACATGCTTCCTCCTGCTGTTTCAACATCGGGTGAAATAGCCCCGTCGCATGTTTCAAGTCGGCAAGTATTTGCGAGGTTTAGTAGATGTAATGCCGGATCAGGACGCAAGGCGCCGTTGCAGGATTTCTGATCACCCGCGAGATTTTTGCGCGTTCTTGCGAACTACTCTTTGCAGTTAAAGCGATTTCCGAAGCTCTTTTTGTATTCCGCTTATGCCACTACTGAAGCCAACGAACCTTTCTGCTCAAAACCTTTGACAACCGACACAGCCGGGAGATCACCATGCGTACTTTCTTGATGATGGTTGCAGCCGTTCTCACCTTCGGTACAACGATGACATTTGAGGCCACCGATGCCAACGCCGTCGTCTGCGCACGCGGCGTCTACCGCGCCGGCTGCGCCGGCTATCGTGGCGCCGCCGTGGTGCGCCGCCCGGTGGGGGTCGCGTGCCGCACCGTCTGGGTCAATGGCGTGCGCGTACGTCGCTGCTACTGACCGACGCTGGCTCAACCAGCGGCACTGCCAGCCCAAATGCAAATGCCCGGCACATCTGGCGAAGCTTGCTTCGCGCTGGCCGGGCATGACGCATAGTGAATTCTAGTTGGGTCGGAGGTGAACGCCTCAGATCCCCGACATCATGATGTATTTGATCTCGACATATTCTTCCATGCCGTGATGCGAGCCTTCGCGGCCGAGGCCTGATTCCTTCACGCCGCCGAACGGAGCGACTTCGGTGGTGATGAGGCCCGTATTAACGCCGACCATGCCGGACTCCAGCGCTTCCGCAACACGCCATACACGCCCGAGATCGCGTGAATAGAAGTACGATGCCAGACCGAACGGCGAAGCGTTGCACATGGCGATGACGTCGGCTTCATCCTTGAAGCGGAACACCGGCGCCAGCGGACCGAAGGTTTCTTCCTGCGAAACCAGTGCATCCGGCCTCACATTGGCGAGCACCGTTGGCTCGAAGAACGTGCTGCCGAGCGCATGACGCTTGCCGCCGGTGACGATCTTCGCGCCGCCCTTCACCGCGTCAGCGATGTGACGCTCGACCTTCTCGACGGCCTTTTCGTTGATCAACGGGCCTTGCGTGACGCCCTGCTCGGTGCCGTCGCCGACCTTCATCGCCGCGACCTTCTTCGACAACTTCTCGACGAACTGATCGTAGATGCCATCCTGCGCATAGAGGCGGTTGGCGCAGACGCAGGTCTGGCCCATGTTGCGATACTTCGAAACAATTGCACCTTCGACTGCGGCATCAATATCGGCATCGTCGAACACCACGAAAGGTGCATTGCCGCCGAGTTCGAGGCCGAGCTTCTTCACGCCGACCGAAGCCTGCTTGTAGAGAATCTTACCGACATTGGTGGAGCCGGTGAAGCCAACGAAGCGCACGGCGGGATGTTCGCACAGCACGAGGCCGATGGACGACGCATCGCCGGTGATGATGTTGAGCACACCCTTCGGGACGCCGGCTCGCTCGGCGAGTTCAGCCAGTGCGAGCGCCGACAGCGGCGTCTCGTTGGCAGGCTTCAGCACCACGGTGCAGCCGGCGGCCAGCGCCGGGGACACCTTGCGGGTGATCATCGAGTTCGGGAAATTCCAGGGCGTGATGGCGCCACACACACCGATCGGCTGCTTGATGGCGAGGAGTCGGGCATCGGCACGCTGGGTCGGGATGGTCTCGCCATAGACGCGGCGGGCTTCCTCGGCGAAAAATTCGATATAGGCGGCGCCGATATCGACCTCGCCCAGCGCTTCGGCCAGCGGCTTGCCCTGCTCGGTGGTCAGGATCAGCGCGAGATCCTCGCGGTTGGCGATAATCAGCTCGAACCACTTGCGCAGAATGTTGGAGCGCTGCTTGGCGGTGAACTTGGCCCAGGCCGGAAACGCCCTTTCGGCGGCCTCGACAGCCTGCGTCGCTTCCTTGGTGCTCATGTTCGGCACCTTGGCAAGTTCGACATCATTGACCGGGTTGGTGACCACCGTCTCGCCGGTGCCGACCCAGGCGCCGTCGATATAGCACTTGTCGCGCAGCAGGGAGGGGTCCTTGAGGCGGTCGCGCAACGAAGGGGCGGTGGACTGGCGTGCGGCTGATGTCGGTGACATGGGCGGTTCTCCTGCGGAAAGTGTCGCGAACGTATAGCCGCGGACTTGTAGAGGAGTATAGGCCCGAAAGCTCCCCTTCACGGCGAATGGCAGCTATCGCTCGCAGGGGTATTTAATGCCCGAATTCAACAGTCGCAGAGTGTCGCGAGCCCGATCAGGCCGCGCCGCGCATATAGGTCTCGCGCCGATCGATCATTCGCTCGAAAGCGATGCGGGCGTTGGCACGGGTGGTCGTGGAGAAGGTTCGGTATTCCAGCTCCGGCAGCATCGCGGCATCGCTGCGACCGAACCAGGAAATAAACGATTTGGGTGGGGCCGAGATCTTCGCCAGCGCCTGCGCCAGGTTGTCGGACGCATCGAAAGCGAAAAGGGCACCTGTCTGCGCCACGCGAACCTCGAAAATTCCCGGACCGATCGGGGCCTCGATGCTCTCGCCACGGGAAGCGCGGGGATAATGTTTCCAGTCGGTCCAGTTCGCGATCATCGTCGGTCTCCGCAGCTGATACGCTGCATCAGGTACTCATGGTCTTACGGATTAGTGTCGGAAGGCGCTTTGACGTTCACGTCATTTTTTTTAACACAGCTGCGCCAATTTCGTTCCAAGGCGCGATCAAACTCGCCCCAAGACCGATATGGTTCCCCTCAAATGCTAAAACCAGCGCAAATGTAATCACATCCGCGAGACCGACGACCTCGCGCCCAAGTTGAGTTTCCACGCCAGAAATCAGTAAGATCAAAGAAAATCGGAGAGGAAACGGATGTCAGTTCAAGTCGAGATTGACCGGATTCTGCAACAAGCCAGCGAAACAGGCGCAATTCCCGGTGCGGTGGCGGTGGCTGCGACGCGGAACGAGATCATCTACCAGGGGGCGTTCGGCAAGCGCGACACATCCAAGGATACCACCATCACGCCGGACAGCGTGTTCTGGATCGCCTCCATGACCAAGGCGATCACGGCTGCTGCGGCAATGCAGCTGGTGGAGCAGGACAAATTGACGCTGGATGCACCGCTGGCGGCCGTGCTTCGGGACCTCGCGGAGACGCAGGTCCTGGATGGCTTCGACAGCGAAGGCACACCGAAACTACGCCCTCCGCGCCAACCCATCACTTTGCGGCATCTGCTGACCCACACCGCCGGCTTCTGTTACGACATGTGGAACGGCGACATGGTGCGCTATCTCGAAACAACCGGCATTCCGCCGTTTCGCTCCGGACTGAACGCCGCCATGAAAGTGCCGATCATGCGCGATCCCGGGACCCGCTGGGAGTACGGCACCAATATCGACTTCGTGGGCAAGGTCGTCGAGGCCGTCAGCGGCGAACGCCTCGACGCCTATTTCCAGAACCATTTGCTGGCGCCGCTCGGGATGAGCGACACCGCCTTCGTGATTGGCGATGCGCAGCGCAAGCGCCTCGTTGCCATGCACAGCCGCGGCACCGACGGTGCACTGAGCCCGATCCCGTTCGAGATCAAACAGGATCCGGAATTCTTCGCCGGTGGCGGAGGGCTCTATGGTACCGCTCCCGACTACATCAAGTTTACGCAAATGATGCTGAACAACGGGACGGGCAATGGCCATCAGGTGTTAAAGCCGGAGACTGTCGCGCTGATGAGTCAAAATCACATCGGGGAACTCAACATGACGCCGATGACCTCAGCGGTGCCGACCGCCAGCAACAATGTCGACTTCCTTCCGGGCATCGACAAGAAATACGGCCTCAGCTTCATGATCAACACTGCGCAGTCAGCCGAAGGCCGCAGCGCCGGCAGCCTCGCCTGGGCCGGCCTCGCCAACACCTATTACTGGATCGATCCCGCGCTAGATATCACCGGCGTCATCATGATGCAGGTGCTGCCGTTTGCGGATTCGACTTGCTTGAAGGTATTTTCGGATTTCGAGCAGGCGATCTATGCGGGGCTCGGCGCGAAGCAAGCGGCGTAGTTACGACGCGCGTATCTCACACCACGTCATGGCCGAGCAGCGCGAAGCGAGCTTCGCGCTTTGGCCGGGCATGACGCGAGGGAAAGTCAGAGAGTCGCCGTCTTAAACTGGCAACCCGTTCTTACCGGCCAGGTCCTTCAGCGAGACCTGCGGACGCGCGCCGATATGCTGGATGACTTCAGCGGCGGCCATCGCTCCGAGCTTGCCGGCATTTTCATAGCCAGCGTTACGCACCAGGCCGAACAGGAACCCCGCCGCGAACAGATCGCCCGCGCCCGTCGTGTCGACGAGCTTCTCGATCTTGTGGGCAGGCACCGCAACGACGCCATCGCCTGATGTCACGACACAGCCCTTCTCGCTGCGGGTAACGACGCCGAGCTTGGTATCCTGACCGAGCTGCTTCAGCGCCGCATCGAAATCCGTGGTTTCGTAGAGCGAGGTCAGCTCGGCCTCGTTCGCAAAGATGAGATCGACTGTGCCGGAGCGCATCAGATCGAGAAACTCGGCGCGGTAACGACCAACGCAGAAAGCGTCCGACAGCGTCAATGCGACCTGACGCTTGGCGTCATGGGCGATCTTCGAGGCCTTCACGAAGGCTTCCTTGGCGCTGACGGGATCCCACAGATAACCTTCGAGATAGACGATCGACGAGGCTGCGACTGCAGCGGCGTCGATATCGTCGGGTGTCAGATCCTGCGCGGCACCGAGATAGGTGTTCATGGTGCGCTCGCCATCGGGCGTCACCAGGATATAGGAACAGCCGGTGGCCGGACCACCGGTGGCGGGTTTGGTGTCGAACGTAACGCCAGCGGCGCGAATGTCGTGGGTGTAGAGCGTGCCGATCTGATCATCCTTGACCTTGCCGACATAGGCCGCGCGCGCGCCAAGGCTGGCGAGGCCGACGATGGTATTGGCAGCCGAACCGCCGGACATTTCGGTGGCAGGGCCCATCGCATTGTAGATCGCAGCGGCGCGGGCTTCGTCGATCAGCGCCATGCCGCCCTTGGTCATCTCATGCGCGGCGAGAAACTTGTCATCGGCCTGCACCAGCACGTCGAAAATCGCATTTCCGATTCCGAGCACGTCATATTTCGCTGAGGTCATTAAGAATATCCCGTTGCGGCAATTGCGATGAGGCTGAAAATCCGTTTCAACTCGTCTCGCGGTCGCCCAAGTTGAGCCATCGGTGAAGGCCGGTTTGATGGCTGCAGCGACTATCACGTTCTGCCCCGCGCCAGCAAGGACAGCCCATTACGATGGTTCTATGATCCGTTCCATCCTGACCGTTTCCACGGGCACTTTGGCGTCGCGGTTGCTGGGCTTTGCCCGCGACGCGATGGTCGCCGCGCTGCTCGGAGCAGGCCCCATCGCGGATGCTTTTCTGGTCGCATTCCAGCTGGTCAACGTAATCCGGCGGCTGCTCACCGAGGGCGCGCTGAATGCGGCGCTCATTCCGGCCTGGCTGCGCATCCAGGCGACGCAGGGCGCCATCGCGGCCGCCGCTTTTGCAGGTCGTTTGCTCGGCACCATCAGTGTTGCGCTGATGGTCGCGACCATTCTGATCGGCTTTGCGATGCCGGTCGTGATCGCACTGCTTGCCCCGGGTTTCGTCGGACAGCCGACGCTGCAGCTCGCCGTCGACAATGCGCGATTGATGCTGCCCTATCTCGCCTTCGCCGGCCCCGTCACGGTCATGATGGGACTGCTGAATGCGCAGCACCGTTTCGCATTGACCGCATTTTCGCCACTGCTCTTCAACATCGCCCTGATCGCCGTCATGACCCTACTGCTGGTGTGGCGGCAAGAGCCGGACACTGCCGCTATGGCCATGGCGGCCACCGTCGGCATCGCCGGGCTACTGCAATTGCTGATGCTGATCTTGCGACAATCCGGCGGCAATCTTGCGGCGCCCTTGCGACTGTCGCTCGATAGCGAGATGCGCAGCTTCTTCCGCAAGGCACTGCCTGGCATGGTCGCCAATTCCGGGCCGCAGCTCCTCATCGTCACCGGCGCAATCATCGCATCGACGACTCCGGCAGCCGTGTCGTGGCTGTATTTCGCAAATCGCCTGATTGAACTGCCGCTCGGCATCGTCGGTACGGCCATGGGCACGGTGCTGGTGCCCGCATTGACGCGCGCCGTGCGATCAGACGATCACGCAGCCATCGCGCAGGCGGAATCGCGCGGGCTTGAACTCGCAGTCGGCCTTGCGCTACCTGCAACACTTGGGCTGATGGTCCTGAGCCATCTCATCGTGCAGCTCCTGTTCGAACACGGCGCGTTCAGCGCAACTGATACGATTTCGACTGCGAGTGCATTGATATGGCTGGCGCTGGGCTTGCCCGCTCAGGTGCTTGTGAAAGCCTTGTCGCCCGCCTTCTTCGCACGCGAGGACACGACGACGCCGCTGCTCGCTACACTTGTCGGCCTGATCGTCGCAATCATTTCCGCACTGGTTTTGAATAGGCCATTCGGTGCGAGCGGCATCGCGGCGGCGATCGCTCTGGCGGCGTGGGGAAGCGCGACCTTTTTGATCGTCCGGAGCGCAGCAGCTTTCGGCTTCTCACTCGACAAGGGTGCGAAACGCCGGCTGCCGATCATCGTCCTGTCGTCGCTGACCATGGGCGGACTGCTATGGCTCGCGGCGCATATGGTCTTGCCCTGGACGGCGCAGGCCCACGGCCTCATGAGAGCGGGCTTGCTGGGTCTCCTGATCGCTTCCGGGCTGGCAATCTACGCAGCACTGCTCACGCTCACCGGCGCAGTGCGCTGGGCCGAAGTCCGCGGCGCCCTCAGAAAGGCTCCTGCCATCTAGCCATGGTCACATTGGCAATGGACGCCGCCCGGCGCCTATGGCAAGTCACGCCCCTTGGCCCGCATTCCACCACGGGCGCGCAGGAACTTGGTTATGGCTTTTACTCAACGGGTCTTTTCGGGCGTCCAGCCGACGGGCAATCTGCACCTCGGTAACTATCTCGGCGCGATCGTGAATTTCGTCAAACTGCAGGAGACGCATAACTGCCTCTACTGCGTGGTTGATATGCATGCCGTCACCGTGCCGATTTCCGTGTGGGGCGGCCCGGATGAATTGCGCCGTAACACGCGCGAAGTAACTGCGGCTTTCATCGCCTCGGGTATCGATCCAAAAAAGCAGATCATCTTCAACCAGAGCCAGGTGTCCGGCCATGCCGAGCTGGCTTGGATTTTCAATTGCGTCGCTCGCCTCGGCTGGCTGAACCGCATGACCCAGTTCAAGGAAAAGGCCGGCAAGGACCGCGAAAACGCGTCTGTGGGCCTCTATGACTATCCGGTGCTGATGGCCGCGGACATTCTGCTGTATCGCGCCACACACGTGCCGGTCGGCGAGGACCAGAAGCAGCATCTCGAACTGTGCCGCGACATCTCTCAGAAGTTCAACAACGACTTCTCGGAGTCCATTGCTGCACAGGGCCACGAGGGTCCCTACTTCCCGATGCCCGAGCCTGTCATCACCGGCCCAGCGACCCGGGTGATGAGCCTGCGCGATGGCACCAAGAAGATGTCGAAGTCGGATGCCTCGGACAATTCGCGCATCAACCTTACGGATGATGCCGACACGATCGCGCAGAAGATCCGCAAGGCGAAGACCGATCCGGAACCGTTGCCGTCGGAAGAGAAGGGCCTGGAGCCGCGTCCGGAAGCCGACAATCTCGTCGGCATCTATGCGGCCCTCTCCAACCGGTCGAAGGCTGACATTCTCACGGAATTCGGCGGCGCACAGTTTTCCGGCTTCAAATCGAGCCTTGTCGATCTCGCTGTCGAAAAACTGTCACCAATCGCCGGTGAGATGAAGCGGCTAACAACATCCGATCTGGCCTATGTCGATCAGGTTCTGGCCGATGGCGGCGAACGCGCCGGAGTCATTGCCGCCGAAACCATCAAGTCCGTGAAGGACATCATGGGCTTCGTCCACAAGCGGTAGTTTCGCCGTCGTTTTCCCTTGTCTCCGCCACAATCGACGCGACGCAGATGCTCTCTGCGTCGCGCTTGTCGAACGCGGCTGCGCCGTGGCAGCATGACGTTATTGCCAAGCCGCTCACATTTTGGCGCACGATAAGCGCGACAGCATCGGGACATGCATGAGCACCCAGCGACGTAGCTATGAAAGCGGCCACAAGCCGAAATGCCTCGTGGTCGTCGATGACAGCGAGGAATGGGACCGCGCGGTGTATTATGCCAGCCGCTGGGCCATCCGCGTCGGCGGTGGCGTGGTGATGCTACGCATCATCGAGACCGAAGATCGCAACCAGCAATGGCTGGGTGTCGCCGACATCATGCGCGCCGAAGCGGAAGAGGGCGCCAATGCCGCGCTGGACCGCGCCTCGGGCCGCGCCAATGGCATCGCGGCCATCACACCCGAACGCGTGATCCGCGAGGGCGATCCGACCGAGCAGATCCTCGACGTGATCGACAAGGACGTCGACATTTCCATGCTGGTGCTGGCCGCATCGGCTGGCGCGGAAGGCCCCGGCCCGATCGTCACCATGATGGCCAAGCTGGTCGGCTCGTTTCCGGTACCGGTCGTCATCGTGTCAGGCGCCCTGAGCGACCTCGACATCGACGCGCTGTCGTAGCCGCCCTTTCAGACGGCTAAGGGACTGCAAAATAGGCCGAATTCGGCGATTTCGCGCCTTGATCGTGCGTTTTTCGTCGCCATCTGCTAGGAGATACTCACGCGCCGGCCTTGAACCGGCGACGCAGGAGAGACCGATGTTCATCCAGACCGAAGCTACCCCCAATCCCGCCACGCTGAAGTTCATTCCCGGCCGCGACGTGCTCGACAGCGGCACCATGGAATTTACCTCCGCGGAAGCCGCCACGCGTTCGCCGCTGGCCGAAAAGCTGTTCGCCGTGAAGGGCGTCACCAGCGTGTTCTACGGCTCCGATTTCGTCACCGTGACCAAGGACGACAGCGACTGGCAGCACCTCAAGCCGGCAATCCTCGGCGCCATCATGGAGCATTACATGTCCGGCGCGCCGCTGATGGCCGACGGCAGCGTGAGCGGCGACGTGATCTCCGACGACGAAGCCGAGTTCTTCAACGAGGCCGATGCCGAGACGGTCGATACGATCAAGGACCTGATCGAGACCCGCGTGCGCCCAGCCGTTGCCAATGATGGCGGCGACATCACTTTCCGCGGCTTCAAGGACGGTATCGTCTATCTGAACATGAAGGGCTCATGCGCCGGCTGCCCGTCATCAACGGCAACCCTGCAGCACGGCATCCAGAACCTGCTGAAGCACTTCGTGCCGGATGTGATCGAAGTCCGCCCGATGTAATTTCGGTCGCTCCGCCATACATAAAAATGCCCGGGACAATCCCGGGCATTTTCGTTTCTGGAACCTGCCTTCGTTTAACGCCCGATGCTCGCAGCTTCCTCGGCCGCCCGCTGCATGCTCGACGACATCTCATTCGTCACCGTGCTCTGCTCCTCAACCGCAGCCGCTGTTGCAGTCACATATTCGCTGACATTCTGGATTTCCTGCTTGATCGCGTTCAGCGCGTCGACCACATCGCCGGAAATCCCGTTCAGACTGCCGATTTCGCTAGCAATCTTGTCAGTCGCCTGCTTCGCCTGATTGGCAAGATTCTTCACCTCGGAGGCCACCACGGCGAAGCCGCGTCCGGCTTCACCCGCCCGGGCGGATTCGATCGTCGCGTTAAGCGCCAGCAGATTGATCTGTCCAGTAATGTTGCCAATCAGCTCAACGATACCGCTCATGGCCTGCGCCGCTGTGTTCAGACGCCGCGCCTGCTCGTCGGCATGCTCGACCTTGCCCACCGCGGACATCGCCGTGTCCCTCGACTTCATCATCGCCTCGGAAATCTCGCGAACCGAGGCGTTCAGTTCCTCAGCGCCGGCAGCGACCGACTCCATCATCGAACGAACCCGCTCGCTCTTCATGCGCGCGACTACCTGCGCCGTGGTATCGGTGGCGTATTTCACGACCTTGTAGGGCTTGCCGTTGAGATCGAAGATCGGATTGTAGGAAGCCTGAATCCAGACTTCCTTGCCGCCCTTGCCGACGCGCTTGTATTCGGCGGCCTGGTAATCGCCACGGCGCAACGACGCCCAGAATTCGCGGTATTCCGCACCGTCACGCTCGCCGGGCGCAACGAACATGCTGTGATGTTTGCCCTGAATCTCGGGCAACGCATAGCCGAGCACGGCAAGGAAGTTCTCATTCGCATTCAGGACAGTGCCGTCCATATTGAATTCAATCACCGCCTGCGATTTTCCGATGGCCTCGATCTGACCCGAAAAATTCGCAGCCTTCAGCTTCTGCTCGGTGACGTCGGTGGCGAATTTCACGACCTTGATAGGCTTGCCGGCATCGTCAAAGATCGGATTGTAGGTTGCGAGAATCCAGACTTCCCTGCCACCCTTGCCAATGCGCTTGTATTCGGCTGCCTGATATTCGCCGCGGTTGAGGCTCGCCCAGAATTCGCGATAGGCCGCACTGTCACGCATCGAAGGCTCAACAAACATACTGTGATGCTTGCCCTGGATTTCCGGCAAGGTGTAACCCAGCACATTGAGGAACAGGTCGTTGGCCGTGACGATCGTGCCATCGAGATCGAATTCGATCAACGCCTGGGACCGACCGATTGCCGCGATCTTGCCTGCATCGTCGATGCTGCGTACTTTCATCGCCGTGGTATCCATCGCGAATTTGACGATTTTGAACGCCTTTCCATCCTTGTCGAGGATGGGATTGTAGGAGCCCTGGATCCAGACTTCCTTGCCCTTGCCCAGTCGCTTGAATTCGCCGGATTGATATTCGCCGCGATTGAGCCTGGCCCAGAAAGCGCGGTAGTCCGCACTGTCTCGTACCTCCGGCGTCACGAACATACTGTGATTTTTGCCGATGATCTCTTCAGGTGTGTAACCGAGCGCATCGAGAAAATTCTGATTCGCGCCGATGATGGTGCCGTCCTTCTTGAATTCGATCATCGCCTGCGATTTGTCGATTGCCCTGGCCAGGGCAATTGCATCACGTGCCGCCTGAGTGCTCAACCACTGCAACATTGGACTGCCTTTTTGAATGAGATGGTCTTTGAAAAAAATTTGCTGGCTGGCCGGACGACTCAAATGAAGGCGCTTGCGTCTGCCTCTCGTCCCGCTCTGGCTGGTATTTTTTTCTCATCGATCCCCAAACAATTAGTTAAATTGAAACGTAACGCGACCGCCAAATATCTTTGCTCTAAAGTTAGTGCCGATGCACGCAAAGTCATTCCGTCCTCCCTTTCAGAAGGACACCGAATCATCGCCCCATTTGCCTGCACCCGAATATTTTGCGAGTGGCATACGCAAATTCCTGCAAGCCATGATAACGTCTGGATTATGTTGATCCTTGCCATCGATACTGCCCTCGACGCCTGTGCCGCAGGCATCCTCGATACCCGTACCAGCAAGCTCATTGCGCATGAGTCCATACTCATGAAGCGCGGTCATGCCGAAGCGCTGATGCCATTGCTCGGGCGTGTCATGGCGGATTCCGGCATTGCCTTCGCGGACCTCGACCGCATCGCCGTCACCACTGGACCGGGCAGCTTCACCGGACTGCGCGTTGGCCTGTCGGCAGCACGCGGCATCGGCCTCGCGGCCAGCAAGCCCGTGGTCGGCATCACCACACTGACGGCCTATGCGGCACCTGTGGTCAGCGAGAATATGGATGCGCCTGTCATCGCCGCCATCGATGCCCGGCATGACCATGTCTATTTCCAGGTCGTCAGCGGTAACGGTACCTCACTGGTGCGACCCGGGGTCGTTCCCATCGACGAGGCCATCGAAGCCGCACAGTTCGGCGCGCCGCATCTGGTCGGCAATGCCGCAGAGATCGTTGCCGCGCGCTGGCCGTCCGATGCACCGGCGCCGCTGCGCGTCGATATGCAACCTGCACCCGAAATCTCATGGGTGGCATGGCTCGGCGCCGCGGTGAATCCGGAAACCGCGCTGCCGCGCCCGTATTATCTCCGCGCACCCGATGCCAAGCCGCAAAGCAGCCTGATGCAGCAGGCCGCACAAGCCGCATCATGATGCCGGACTGGTGGCTACGCCTGTTTGGCCACGGCAATGCCGTGGTCGAGCCCGCCACATTGCGCGACGCGCGACAGCTCGCGCAGTTGCATGCGGCCTCCTTCCATCGCGGCTGGGGTGCCGGGGAGTTCGAACAGATGCTGCGCGAACAAAACACCCTCGTGCATCGGCTCAAACTGCGCGGCCGCCTCATCGGCTTTGCCGTCTCACGAATCGCCGCCGATGAAGCCGAGATTCTCTCCGTTGCGGTGTCGCCCGGTTATCGCGGCCGCGGCCTGTCGCGCGACCTGTTCCTCACCCATCTCGGTCATCTGGCCGGTCGCGGCGTCCGCACGGTGTTTCTCGAAGTAGAGGAAAACAATCAACCGGCGCGGCGGCTTTATGATCGAACCGGCTTCGCAGTCGCGGGACGCCGCGAACGCTACTACAAGGAAGCGGATGGAGCGGAATTGAATGCGCTGGTGATGCGGCGCGACTTGTCCTGACGCCTGCGGAGTGGCAAAAGAAGCCACGATGGGATCCGGATCATGACTGCACTGAAATCATCTGCGATGAAATCTGCTGGTATCGAGGCGCGCTGCGCCGCGACCGGCATGCGCATGACGGAACAGCGACGCGTGATTGCGCGCGTTCTGGCGGAAGCCGACGATCATCCCGATGTCGAGGAACTGTATCGCCGCTGCGTTGCGGTGGATGACAAGATCTCGATCTCGACGGTGTATCGCACGGTAAAGCTGTTCGAGGACGCCGGCATCATCGAGCGTCACGATTTTCGCGAAGGCCGCGCGCGTTACGAGACGATGCGTGACAGCCATCACGATCATCTGATCAACTTGCGCGACGGGACCGTCATCGAATTCACATCTGAAGAGATCGAGAAATTGCAGGCTGAAGTCGCCGCGAAGCTCGGTTACAAGCTGGTTGATCACCGGCTGGAGCTGTACTGCGTACCGCTCGATGAGGACAAAACCACCAAGTGAGTTCAATTTCGTCGCGCTTCGATCTCGTCATCTTCGATTGTGACGGCGTGCTCGTCGACAGTGAGGCCCTCGCTTGTGTCGTCCATGCGGATGTTCTGACACAGTACGGCTATCCAATATCGGCTGCTCAGGTGCATGAGCGCTTCCTCGGCCGTTCCGCGCGCGAGGCACGCCTCGAAGTCGAAAGCGAGCTTGGCCGCGTGCTGCCCGACGACTACACGGCGACGCTGCGCGCCACGATCGACGAGGTGTTCGGCGCGAAGTTGCAGCCGATCCCGCATATCGCCGAGACGCTCGCAATCCTGTCGCAGCCGGTCTGCGTGGCCTCCTCCGGCACGCCGACACGGATTCGCAGCAGCCTCACCACGACCGGACTGCTCGACCGTTTCGATCCGCATCTGTTTTCCGCCCTGCAGGTCGAACGCGGCAAGCCGCAGCCCGATCTGTTCCTGTTTGCCGCGGCCCAGATGAATGCCGCACCCGGGCGCTGCGTGGTGATCGAGGACAGCATTCCCGGCGTTACAGCGGGCGTAGCCGCAGGGATGACCGTGTTTGGCTATCATGGCGGCGGCCACTGCGGCCCGGCCACAGCGGCAGCCCTGACGGCCGCCGGCGCCCATCTCGTTTTCGACGACATGCGGCAGCTTCCGGGTCTTGTGGCCAGGGGCGCACTGGCTAGCGAACCTGCCGGGCTCTCCTAACCCCTTGGACCACCTTATATTTTGTAGAAATGCTGGATTTTCCGGGCGTTAGCCTATAATTGAGCGCTGCGCAGCAAGCGCATTTCCAGCCCATTCAGGTTCCAAACCTTGCAGGTTCCATGACCGCGCCGCGTAAGCTGCATATCAAATCCTACGGCTGCCAGATGAACGTCTACGATGCCCAGCGCATGGTGGACACGCTGGCGCCGGAAGGCTTCGTCGAGACGGCCAATGCCGACGACGCGGATCTGGTGATCCTCAACACTTGCCACATCCGCGAGAAGGCTTCCGAGAAAGTCTATTCGGAACTCGGCAAGCTGCGCGTCGCCAAGGCGGAAGCCGCGCAGGCCGGACGCAAGATGAACGTCGTTGTCGCCGGCTGCGTCGCGCAAGCCGAGGGCAACGAGATCATCCGCCGCGCGCCTGTGGTCGATGTCGTGGTCGGGCCGCAGAGCTATCACAACCTGCCGGCGCTGCTGAAACAGGCGAAAGCCGGCGGCCGCGCGCTGGACACCGAATTTCCCATCGAGGACAAATTTGGCTTCCTGCCGCCGCCGAAGCCCGCAGCGATTCGCGCGCGTGGCATTTCCTCTTTCGTCACCGTGCAGGAAGGCTGCGACAAGTTCTGCACCTTCTGTGTGGTGCCCTATACCCGCGGCTCCGAAGTCTCGCGCCCCGTGGCGAAGATCATCGACGACGTAGAGCGGCTGGCCGACAATGGCGTGCGCGAAATCACCCTGATCGGCCAGAACGTCAACGGCTATCACGGCGATGGACCCGACGGCCGCCCGTGGGCGCTGGGCACGCTGCTCTATCGCCTCGCCGAGATTCCCGGCATCGCCCGGCTGCGCTATTCCACCAGCCACCCCCGCGATGTCGAGGACACGCTGATCGCGGCGCATCGCGATTTGCCGGAGCTGATGCCCTTCGTGCATCTGCCCGTGCAGTCGGGTTCGGACCGCATTCTGGCGGCCATGAACCGGAAACATACAGCGGAAGATTATCGCCGTGTCATCGATCGTTTTCGCGACGCGCGGCAAGATATTGCTTTTACTTCTGATTTTATCGTGGGCTTCCCCGGCGAGACCGAGGAAGATTTTGCGGCCACGCTCGCGCTCGTCACACAAATCGGATACGCTGGCGCTTATTCGTTCAAGTATTCGCCGCGTCCGGGAACGCCGGCCGCGGATTTGCAGGAGACGGTGTCACAGGCTGACATGGACGAGCGATTGGTGCGGCTTCAGAAACTGATCGACAGCCAGCAATCGGCCTTTAACGCGGCCACGATTGGACGCACTGTGGATGTGCTGTTCGAACGCAAGGCCCGCAATCCCGGCCAGATCGTCGGACGCACCGCTTACCTGCAGCCGGCCCATGTGATGGCCTCCGACGACATCATCGGCCAGGTGCTTCCGGTCACCATTGAAAGCCTCGAGCGCTACAGCCTGCTCGGCAGCCTCACATCACCTCCAGTTGCTAGTTCACCAGTTCCACCAGTGTTGCAGCCAGTCCGTTCTCACACCGTTACGGGAGCCTGAATTCTTGGCCAAAAGCGCATCGGATTCGTCTACGCTCGCTGTTCGTAAACTCGATACTCCACCGCAGGCTGAGACGCAGGTCGTCATCGACTTTGATGACAACCGGGCGGCCTCTTCGCTGGTCGGGCCTTATGGTCAGAATCTCGCGATCATCGAACGCCGGCTGAATGTCGTCGTCGACTCCCGCGGCAATCACATCACGATCACCGGCACCCGCGACGCCTGCGACTCGGCCCGGCGCGTACTCGAAACGCTGTATGCGCAGGCGGTGCAGGGCCATGACCTTGCTCCCGGCGATGTCGAAGGCACGATCCGCGCAACACTGGCGCAAGGCACGCTGTTTCCGTTCGATCCCAAGGGATCAAAAAATGCCGCCTCGAATTTCGAGACCATCAATCTGCGCAAGCGCCCGGTGCGCGCCCGCACTGCGACGCAGGACGCCTATATTCGCGCGCTGAAAAGCAACGAACTGGTGTTCGGCATCGGCCCCGCCGGTACCGGCAAGACCTGGCTCGCGGTCGCACAGGCGGCAATGTTGTTCGAGCGCAAAGAAGTCGACCGCATCATCCTGTCGCGTCCCGCGGTGGAAGCCGGCGAACGCCTGGGCTTCCTTCCCGGCGACATGCGCGAGAAGGTCGATCCCTATCTGCGGCCCATTTACGACGCACTGTATGACCTGATGGACGGGCGCATCGTGGAGCGCGCGTTGCAGACCGGCGAAATCGAAATCGCGCCGCTCGCGTTCATGCGCGGCCGCACCCTGACCAATGCGGCGATCATCCTCGACGAAGCGCAGAACACCACCTCGATGCAGATGAAGATGTTTCTGACGCGTCTTGGCGAGAACAGCCGCATGATCATCACTGGCGACCCCTCTCAGGTCGACCTGCCCAACGGCCAGACCTCGGGTCTCGCCGAAGCCGCGCGTCTGCTCGACGGCGTGCAGGGCATCTCGCAGGTGAAATTCACCGGCGAAGACGTGATCCGCCATGAACTCGTGGCCCGCATCGTCGCCGCTTACGAAGGAACGCCGCAGAAGGCGGCCACTGCCAAGACCTGATGACACACTCATACGCTGACGGCGGACCCGGAATCGGGTCCGTTCGCGAAAGAAGTTCGATACTGATGCCGACCTATTCATCCCCCGCGACAGAGGTTCTCATTGTCGCCGACTGCTGGTCTGCCGAGGCCGATGCCGACGCCGTGATCCACCGCGCCATCGAAGCGGCCGCCGCCATGGTCGATACCGATACGGCCGACGCCGAACTCGCCATCATGCTCACCGACGACGCCGGCATCCGTACCCTGAACCAGAACTGGCGCGGCATTGATAAACCGACCAATGTCCTGTCATTCCCGGCGCTACAGCCGCCCGAAGGCGCGGACGAGCCTGACGATATGCCGCGCATGCTCGGCGACATCGCGATCGCTTACGAGACCACGCGCCGCGAGGCCGACGAGGAAGAGAAAACCTTCGCCAACCATCTCAGCCATCTCGCGATCCACGGCTTCCTTCATCTGGTCGGTTACGATCATGAGAAGGACGATGAAGCAGAAGAGATGGAAGCGCTGGAGCGCGAGATCCTGGCGACCCTTGGAATCCCAGACCCCTATGCAGATCAGGATCGGGTGACCTGAGATGCCGGACGGCGACACTAGAAACGATCATTCGAAGACCTCGAGCAATCTGCCTGCGGTGGTTCACGACGGCGAGGTCATGCGCCCGACGTCAGAAACCTGGCTGACCCGCGCGATCCGCTCGCTGTTCGGCTGGAAGCCGGGCTCGGTGCGTGCCGACCTGCAAGTCGTGCTCGACGCTTCCGCGCCGGACGAGACCGGTTTCTCCACCATCGAGCGCACGATGCTGCGCAACATTCTCGGCCTCAACGAGCGCCGTATCGCCGATGTCATGATACATCGCGCCGATATCGTTGCGGTGAAGCAGGACATCTCGCTCGGCGAACTAATGGGCCTGTTCGAGAGCGCGGCGCATTCGCGCCTCGTCGTATTCAACGAAACCCTCGACGATCCTGTCGGTATCGTCCATATCCGCGACCTGCTGGCTTACATGACCGTGAAGGCGCGCAACGTCGTGCCATCGACGGCCAAGAAGAAGAAAGTGTTTCCCGCGGGCCTCGACCTGCGTTCGGTCGATCTGGCACAGACCGTTGTCGAGACCGGCATCATTCGCAAGCTGCTCTACGTGCCGCCATCGATGCGTGCCATCGATCTACTCGCACAGATGCAGGCAGCACGTATCCATCTCGCGCTCGTTGTCGACGAATATGGCGGCACCGACGGCCTCGTCTCCATCGAGGATATCGTCGAGCAGATCGTCGGCGAAATCGACGACGAGCACGACAGCGACGAGCCACCATCCATTGTCAGGCAGGGCGACAGCTTCATCGCCGATGCACGCGCCAGCCTCGATGACGTGCGCGCCATGATCGGCGAAGAATTCGAGACCGGCGAAGACGGCGAGGAAGTCGAAACGCTCGGCGGTTATCTTGTCACCCATGTCGGCCGGTTGCCCGTGCGTGGCGAGGTGATTTCCGGCCCTGGTAATTTCGAGATCGAAGTGCTGGATGCCGACCCACGCCGCGTCAAGCGACTACGCGTCGGCCCCCGCAAGGAGCGGCCCGCGCCGCGCACCCGCGAACCGCGCCGCCGCGATGCACCGCCGGACACCGGCGCGGCACCGACCAACGACAATCTGAATACGCCACCGTCTGGCGACAGCGCGGGTACACCTTGACATCACGTAGCCTGCGCTCTGTCGCACTCAGCATCATTCTCGCTTGGGGTTGGAAACGCGCAGGCATCGCCTTGCTGGCGGGCGCGGCGTCGTCGCTGGCTATGGCGCCGTTCAACGCCTGGCCAGTGCTGTTCGTCACCTTCCCGGTCGTCGTCTGGCTGATCGATGGCGCTGCCGCCGGCAAGATGCGCGGCATTCCCGCTGCCGCCATGGCCGGCTGGTGGTTCGGCTTCGGCTATTTCGTGCCGGGTCTGTACTGGATCGGCTACGCTTTCCTCGTCGACGCGCAGACCTTCGCATGGCTGTTGCCGGCTGCAATCTGCGGCCTGCCCGCCTATCTCGCGCTGTTCACGGCGATCGGTTTCGGGCTGGCACGTCTGCTCTGGACCAAGGATGTCGCGCGGATCTTCGCGCTCGCCGCGAGCCTGACGATCGGCGAATGGCTGCGCGGTCATGTATTGACGGGCTTTCCCTGGAATGCCTTCGGCTACGCTCTCACCGAACCGCTCGCGCTGGCGCAGAGCGCATCGCTGGTCGGCCTGTGGGGACTGACATTTGTCGCCGTCGCGATCTTTGCATCGCCGGCGGTGCTGATCGACGGCCGCTCGCGCGCACAACGGCCATGGCTGGCACCGGCGCTTGCTCTGGTGCTGCTCGTCGTGATGGGCGCCTATGGCATGGCCCGGCTATCGCGCACACCGACGCAGCTGGTTGCCAATGTGAAGCTGCGCATCATGCAGCCGAATCTGTCGCAGGACACGCGCTTCAACTACTCCGCCAAGGCGGATGTCATGAGCAGATATCTTGTCCTGTCGGACCGCGCGACCGGTCCGCAGAACTCAGGCGTTGGCGCAGCCAACATTCTGATCTGGCCGGAATCCGCATTCCCGTTCTTCCTGTCGCGCGAACCCGATGCGATGGCGCAGATCGCCAATCTGCTGCCGAAGGGCACTGTGCTGGTCACCGGCGCGGTGCGCCCGCCGGATGCGCCGCTCGGCGCGCGCATCACGCAGGCCTATAATTCGATCTATGTGATCGATCACGACGGCAGCATCCTGTCGACCTACGACAAACTTCATCTGGTGCCGTTCGGCGAATATCTGCCGTTCCAGAGCTTCATGGAGAAGATCGGCTTCCAGCAACTGACCAAAGTCCATGGCGGCTTCATTCCAGGCACGCGTCGAAAGCCTATGGAAATTCCCGGCGCGCCGCGCATGCTGCCGCTGATCTGCTACGAGGCGGTTTTCCCGGACGATATCACCACGCGGAACGATCGGCCGGGCTGGATCGTCAATCTCACCAACGATGGCTGGTTCGGCATTTCTACCGGCCCCTATCAGCACCTGCAGCAAAGCCGCGTCCGCGCCATCGAGGAGGGCCTGCCGCTGGTTCGCGCTGCGAACACCGGCATTTCCGTCGTGGTCGACCCTGTCGGCCGCGTGATCGCGCGGCTCGATCTCGGTGTCGAAGGCGTGCTGGATTCGGGATTGCCGGCGGCCATATCGCCGACGGTCTACTCGAAAATCGGCGATATTCCTGCCGCGATGTTCGTCGCACTCGCGATCATTTTCGCTGTTCGGCGGCGTGCGCCGGCACGCCACTAGCTTGATACTTGAAGCATTTCATATAGTTTGCGAGCCAGCTTTTCGCCGTCTACCGAACAATCCTCCCGATGTGATTGCTTTTTAAGCTAGCTTTGTTAGCTTTATTTCTCACCTATTGAGAAATAAAGGTGCAGTGGCTTAAATTTTCCGCTTAGGAAAATTTGCGCGGTTGTTATAATCCACTAGGATACCTTTGGTTACAACCGAAGCCGACCTAATGACGGATTGTCACACATGATCCGTCTCCCTTGATGTGATCCAGGAGTAATTGAGATGTCGACGAAAGCGCCCAATCCTGTTGACAAATATGTCGGCAGCCGTGTGCGCATGCGGCGCATTATGCTCGGCATGAGTCAGGAAAAACTGGGCGAAGCGCTCGGGCTGACGTTTCAACAAGTTCAGAAATACGAGAAGGGCACCAACCGCGTCGGCGCCAGCCGGCTGCAGCAAATTTCGGAAATCCTGCAGGTCCCGGTATCGTTCCTGTTCGAAGGTGGCCCCGGCGCGATCCAGAATGGCGAAGGCTTCGCCGAAGCTTCGTCGCCTGCATATGTCTCGGACTTCCTCGCCACATCCGAAGGCCTCGCTCTGACCCGCGCATTCACGCGCATCACCGATGCCAAGCTCCGCCGCAGCATCGTCGACCTGGTCGAGCAGATCGCTTCCCGCGAAGCCCCGGATCATCGCTAGAATCACGGTATTTCAACGGAAAAAACGTCATCGCGCCTGATGGCGCCGATGGCGTTTCGGCTGTATCACTCGCGCGCGATGACCACAGCCGATTCCGACCATAACGATCACGACCGCCCCGCTGACGCGGGTGCGTCCCCGCATGCCGAGAGCGGCTATTATACCGGCTCGTTCTTCGGGCGCCGCAAGGGCCACAAGCTGCGCGATCATCAGGCCGACCTGATGGCGACGCTGTTGCCCGCACTCACCGTCGACATCGCACATCCCGCGCCTGACGATATTCGCACGCTGTTCGGTACAGACGTAGAGACCGTCCGTCTGGAGATCGGCTTCGGCGGCGGCGAGCATCTCGTCGCGGAAGCGCTGGCGCATCCACATATCGGCTTCATCGGCTGCGAGCCCTATGTCAACGGCATGGCGAAGATTCTGACGCAGATCGAAGCGCAGAACATCGGCAATATCCGCCTCGTCGCTGGCGACGCCGCCGAACTTCTCACATGGGCACCGGCGCAATCGCTGTCACGCATCGACCTGATCCATCCGGATCCATGGCCAAAGAAGCGTCACTGGAAGCGCCGCTTCGTGCAGGACGCAACACTGGCTGCGATGGCGCGCGTGCTGAAGCCGTCAGGCGAATTTCGTTTCGTCCATGACATTCCGGATTACGTCGCGTGGACACTCTGGCATGTGTCGCGATCGCCGGATTTTATCTGGACCGCGGAGCGCGCCGATGACTGGCGTCTGCCATGGCCGAACTACACCATGACGCGCTACGGCCGCAAAGCCACGCGTGAGGGCCGCATAGCGGCCTATCTCATCTTCAAGCTGATCTCCTAAATCAAGCGCAACGTGCCTAAGGCTGCGCTTTACAGCATGTTCGGCAGTACACGATCCGGCGGCTTGTGATTGTCGAGGAAGGCTCGGATGTTGATGATGACTTTCTCACCCATCTCGACACGGCCTTCGATCGTCGCCGAGCCCATATGCGGCAACAACACGACCTTGCCGGCGCGCGCGAGACGCACCAGTTTCGGACTCACCGCGGGCTCATGCTCGAACACGTCGAGCGCGGCGCCGGCGATGTCGCCCGACTCGATCAGCTTGATCATCGTCTCTTCGTCGATCACCTCGCCCCGCGCGGTATTGACGATATAGGCGTCCTTACGGATCAGCTTGAGACGACGTGCTGACAACAGGTGGAACGTCGCCGGCGTGTGCGGACAGTTCACCGAGATGATGTCCATGCGCGCCAGCATCTGGTCGAGCGAGTCCCAATAGGTCGCGCCGAGTTCTTCGGCAATCTTCGGCGCGACGGGTTTGCGATTGTGATAGTGGATCTGTAGCCCGAAGGCGCGGGCGCGGCGCGCCACGGCCTGACCGATGCGGCCCATGCCGATGATGCCGAGCCGCTTGCCGCCGAGCCGCTTGCCCAGCATCCAGGTTGGCGACCAACCTTGCCAGTCCTTGCCCTCGGTCAGGATCGAGGCACCCTCGATCAGCCGGCGCGGCACTGCGAGGATCATCGACATGGTCATGTCGGCGGTGTCCTCGGTGAGCACCTTCGGCGTGTTGGTGACAGTGATGCCGCGGGCATGGGCGGCGGTGACGTCGATATTGTCGACGCCGTTGCCGAAATTGGCGATCAGCTTGAGCTTGCAGTCAGGATGTTCGAGCAGCTCCTTGGTGATTTCGTCGGTGACAGTCGGCACCAGCACATCGGCGGTGCGGGTCACTTCAGCGAGTTGCTCGGGCGTCAGAGGCGTGTCGTCGAGATTGATGTGCGCATCGAACAGTTCGCGCATGCGGGTCTCGATCGAGTCCGGCAGCTTGCGCGTGACGACGACGAGAGGCTTTTTCTTGACCGACATGTCCTGCTCACTCGCGCTTTGGCTAATCCGTTCAGTCCGCATTAACCCGGTTGTTCGAAACTGCCGCAGCCGCGAATTCACCGTTTCCTCGGGTTCCCCGACACCCTTTTGGTGCCTTGGCCTTCGGTCCTCTCTAGCAGAAGACCGAGCCAAAACAAGAACCCAACGGGCGCGTGCGGCGCGGCGACACTTGCGTTCTTGGGATTGGGTTGAGGTGGGGTTGATGGCGTTCCGGCGATTTGCGTGTGCGATGTTGGCGATGGGTACTCTGATCGCGGCAGCAATCGATCCGGCTCTCGCTGCCAAGGATACGCCGCTGGGCGCCAGCGGCCTGCCGGTGCCGCGCTATGTCAGCCTCAAGTCGGATCACGTCAATGTCCGCGCCGGCCCCACCAAGGACAATGATGTCGCCTGGGTCTATACCCGCTCCGGCCTGCCGGTCGAGATCACCGCCGAATACGAGAACTGGCGCCGCGTCCGCGATTCCGAGGGCGCCGAGGGTTGGGTCTATCACTCGCTACTCTCCGGCCGCCGCACCGCGGTCGTGACCATGAAATCGAAGGACGAGCTCGCCTCGATCTATGACAATCCGGATGCAACCAGCGCCGTCGCAGCGCGGTTACAGGCGGGTGTCGTGGCGCAGGTGAAGCGCTGTAACAATGGCTGGTGCCGGGTTATCGGCAACGGTTTTGACGGCTGGATCGAACAGCAGCGGCTATGGGGCGTTTACGCCGACGAGAAGGTGAACTGAGCCCATCCCGCATCAGGAGCCTGGCTTGCGCCGGCGCGCTGATCGGTGCTGCAGCGCTGTCATGGTCTAGCCCGGCTCGTGCGCAATCCGCCACTGAGACCTGTCTGGCTGTCGACCAGCGGCTATCGGCGGATGCGACCCTTCCGCGCACTACGGCGGCGCTCAAAGCCAATGGGCCGCTCAAGATCGTCGCCATGGGCTCGTCCTCAACGCTCGGCTTGTGGCAGTCCGACCCCGCCAAAACCTATCCCGGCATGCTGGAGAGCGAGCTGCGACGTCTGAGGCCGGATTTGCGGCTGGAGGTCGTCAATAGCGGGCGCAATGCCGATACGATCCCGGGCAATATCGCGCGCGTCGATCGCGATGTGCTGATGCATCGCCCGGATCTGGTGATCTGGCAGATCGGCACCAATGATGTGACCTGGCTGCAAAGCGCGGACAGCCTGACCGGCCGAATCGTCGAGGGCATTCGCCTGCTGAAGGCTGACGGGGCCGACGTGATCCTGATGGATCAGCAATACGCGCCGGTCATTCTCGCATCGCAATATTCCAAGATGCAGGCGAGCATAGCTGAGGCCGCCCGGCAGGAACGCGTGCCGCTGTTTTCGCGCTTCGAGCTGATGCGCCGTGCGGTGGACGCAGGGCTCTCCATGGGAGCGCTGACGGCTTGGGACGGACTACACAATTCCGCAGCCGGCTACGAATGCATAGGTCGTGCACTGGCGCGCGCAATTGTGACAGTCGCGCAAACCAACATGGAAACGCCGCCGAAAACGGTTCGGCGGCGCAAATAACGTCAGAATTTGGATAGAACCGTTAGCGCTTCTTGCGCAGACGGACGACCATATCGATGCGGCTGATTTCGAAGCCTTCGGGGACTTCCGGCATCTTGGTCAGCACGAGGTTCTGGTCCGGAATATCGACCAGCTCGTGATTGTTCTCGAGATAGTAGTGGTGATGCGAGGTCACGTTGGTATCGAAATAGGTCTTCGTACCATCGACGCTGACCTGGCGGAGCAGACCGGAATCCGTAAGCTGATTGAGCGTATTGTAGACGGTTGCGAGCGACACCGGCACCTTGGCGAGGGTCGCTTCCTCGTAGAGCATTTCCGCTGTGAGATGGCGGGCGCCCTTGCCGAACAGCAGCCAACCCAGCGCCATGCGCTGACGGGTGGGACGCAGGCCGACCGACTGCAGCATCTCGTTGACGTCATGCCACGGGCAACCAGTCAAAGCCGGCTGGCGGCCATGATTGATTTCCGCAACTGCAGCTGCGTCATCCAGAACTGAAACGCTGTCGCTCATATCCACGTCAGTAATCCTGCCGTTCATACTCAAAAAGAACACTGAATTAGCATTCTATTATAGAAAGACGGGGCCTCAGATGCAAGGTTTTCGCAACTAGGAGCCATGCATCAGAAGGGATGCTTCCCCAGTGCATCGCAACATGGTCAATAGACCGCCAAAAGCAGGCGATCCGGCGCTTTGCCGCCCCATAAGCCTATGATAGAGAGCGCCCAACCGGGGCAAGTTCCCGTGTCATTTGGAACAATTCTATATGTGGCGACTCGACCCGGGGTAGCCACCACCATTGATGGACCCAGAAAGCCGGCATGATCCAGGAACAACGCAACAGCTACGCATATGAAGACCTGCTGGCCTGCGGCCGCGGCGAGCTGTTCGGACCCGGCAACGCGCAATTACCGCTGCCGCCAATGCTGATGTTCGACCGCATCACCGAGATCACGGCTGATGGCGGCGAATTCGGCAAGGGCTTCGTGCGCGCTGAACTCGACGTCAATTCGGACCTCTGGTTCTTTGCCTGCCACTTCAAGGGCGATCCGGTCATGCCGGGCTGCCTCGGCCTGGACGCCATGTGGCAGATGGTCGGGTTCTTTCTGGGCTGGTCGGGCGGCATCGGTCCCGGACGTGCGCTCGGACTGAGCGAGCTGAAGTTTTCCGGTCAGGTTCTCCCGAATATCAAGAAGGTCGTGTACACCATCGACATCAAACGGGTGATGCGTTCAAAATTGTGGTTGGGGATTGCCGACGGCTCGCTTTCGGCCGATGGCGAGATTATCTATCGCGCCAAGGACCTGAAGGTCGGCCTGTTCAAGCAGGATGCACCTGCCGCATTGCAGCCGGGAACGTAATTTACCGGGTGCCATTCAACGGCGGTCTCCGAGGGGGCGACCGCCAGTTCCACAACAACGTAGTTCAAAGGGCGAGGCGATCATGAGGCGGGTTGTCGTCACGGGGATGGGCATTGTCTCATCTATCGGAAACAACACTCAGGAAGTGCTTGCGAGCCTCCATGAGGCAAAGTCGGGCATCACGCGCGCCGACAAATATGCAGAGCTCGGTTTCCGTTCGCAGGTGCAAGGCGCACCGACCATCAATCCGGCCGATGTGATCGACCGCCGCGCCATGCGGTTCCTCGGCGAAGGCGCCGCATGGAATCATATCGCCATGGAACAGGCGATCCAGGACTCCGGCCTCGAAGAGTCCGATATTTCCAACGAGCGCACTGGCATCATCATGGGCTCGGGTGGACCTTCCGCACGCACCATAGTCGAAGCCGCTGACACTACGCGCACAAAGGGTCCGAAGCGCGTCGGCCCGTTCGCTGTGCCGAAGGCCATGTCCTCGACCGCTTCTGCGACGCTCGCCACCTGGTTCAAGATCAAGGGCGTGAACTATTCGATCTCATCCGCCTGCGCGACCTCGAACCACTGCATCGGCAATGCCTATGAGATGATCCAGTGGGGCAAGCAGGACGTCGTGTTTGCTGGCGGCTGCGAGGAACTCGACTGGTCACTCTCGGTGTTGTTCGACGCCATGGGTGCGATGTCATCGAAGTATAACGATACGCCCTCCACCGCTTCACGTCCCTATGACGTGAGCCGCGACGGCTTTGTCATCGCCGGCGGCGCCGGCGTCGTCGTTGTCGAAGAACTCGAGCACGCAAAAGCACGCGGCGCCAAGATCTACGGCGAGATCATCGGTTACGGTGCCACTTCGGACGGTTACGATATGGTCGCGCCGTCGGGCGAAGGCGCAGAACGCTGCATGAAGATGGCACTGGCCACCACCGGCGGCATCAAGATCGACTACATCAACCCGCACGCGACGTCGACGCCTGCTGGCGATCCGCCGGAAATGCAGGCGATCCGCAACGTGTTCGGTACCGGCGAGAAATGCCCGCCGATCTCGGCGACCAAGGCCCTCACCGGCCATTCGCTCGGCGCTACCGGCGTACAGGAAGCTATCTATTCGCTCCTGATGATGAATAACGGCTTCATCTGCGAGAGCGCCAACATCACCGAACTCGACCCAGTATTTGCGGACATGCCGATAGTGCGCAAGCGCATCGACAATGTGAAGGTCGGCACCGTGCTGTCGAACTCCTTCGGCTTCGGCGGCACCAACGCCACGTTGGTGTTCAAGCGGATGGATGCGTAAGCCCAATGTCAGGATTGATGCAGGGCAAGCGCGGACTGATCATGGGCGTCGCCAATGATCATTCAATTGCATGGGGGATCGCCAAAGCACTGCATGCGCAGGGCGCCGAACTGGCTTTCACCTATCAGGGCGATGCGCTCGGCAAGCGCGTCAAACCGCTCGCAGAATCTCTCAATGCGGATTTGATACTGCCCTGCGACGTCGAGGACATCGCCAGCGTCGACGCGACCTTTGCTGCGATCAAGGAGAAATGGGGTGGCCTGGATTTCCTGGTCCACGCCATCGGCTTCTCCGACAAGAACGAACTCAAGGGTCGCTACGCGGACACCACGCGCGCCAATTTCTCGCGCACCATGGTGATCTCCTGCTTCTCCTTCACCGAAGTCGCCAAGCGCGCGTCGGAGATCATGAAGCCCGGCAGCGCCATGATCACGCTGACTTTCGGCGGATCAACCCGCGTGATGCCGAACTACAATGTGATGGGCGTCGCCAAGGCTGCGCTCGAAGCTTCGGTACGCTATCTCGCATCGGACTTCGGCCGTCAGGGCATTCGCGTCAATTCGGTGTCTGCCGGGCCTGTGCGCACACTGGCCGGCTCGGGCATCGGCGATTCCCGCGCGATGTTCGCATTCCAGCAGAAACATTCGCCGCTCGGCCGTGGCGTGACGCTGGAAGAGCTCGGCGGCACCGCGCTGTATCTGCTGTCGGACCTGTCCGGCGGCGTGACCGGCGAAACGCATTTCGTCGACTCCGGCTACAACATCATCTCTATGCCGCATCCGGATGCGCTGAAGGCGGACGCAGGCGAGTAGTTCGCCTTACGTCTTCTCCCCTGATGCAAATTCCATCGCGCGCTGGAAGGCCGGACGGGCGCTACAACGATCGAGATAACGCTCGAACGCCGGGCGCGACGGCACCATCTTGAAATTGCGCACGGCAAAGTTCAGTCCTGAACCGATGGCGACATCGGCCGCAGAGAATTGTGCGCCGAGAATCCATGGACCTTCATCAAGCGCGGCTTCGAGCACATCGAACACGCGCTGCGCATCGCCCCAACCCGCGGCCACCGGATTCAGCTCCATCTTGGTCGCGATTTGTGCGATCGCCGGTTCGATACAGCCCGGCGCAAAGAACAGCCAGTAGAGATATTTCGCGCGATGCGAGTCGCCGAGTGGAGGTGCCAGCTTCGCTTCGGGATAGCGCTCGGCCACATAAGCACAGATCGCCGCGGCCTCGGCCATGGTCGCGTCGCCGTCCTGCAGAGCGGGAACCTTGCCCATCGGATTAACCGTGAGGAATTCCAGCGACCTCTGCGCACCGGTGGTGATATCGATCAGCACGCGCTCATAGGCAACGCCGGTTTCCTCCATCAGCCAAAGCGCGGTGAACGAGCGCGAGCGCGGCGACCAGTAGAGTTTCATCATCGCAATGTCCTCCGGCAGAATGTTTTACTATTTGTGCGAGGATTCGGAGGATCGTGCAAGGTGACCGCCACGCGTGATGAAGCACGAACTGCGGCGTTTACTGGACAGCCTGTTCCAACCACGCAATTGCGTGCCAGGCCGGACGATGACAGTTGAGCGCGATGCGGCGCGACAAGAAAAAGCCCCCGCGACATGGTCGCGAGGGCTTTCACATTCACGATGGCAGGCCGAGATTACTCGGCCGCCTGCTGCAGCGGCTTCTGGACGAGATCGAAGCGATCCGCGTTCATCACCTTCACCCACGCCCTGACGAAATCCTTCGCGAACTTCTGCTTGGCGTCGGCGCTTGCATAGACTTCCGCGAAGGCACGCAGTTGCGAGTGCGAGCCGAAGACGAGATCGGCGCGTGTGCCCGTCCACTTGACTTCGCCGCTCTTGCGATCACGCCCCTCATACACGTTGTTCGAGCCATCGACTGCCTTCCACTCCGTGCTCATATCGAGCAGGTTGACGAAGAAGTCGTTGGTGAGCGTCTCTGGCGCCTTGGTGAAGACACCACGCACGGACTGCCCGGAATTCGCACCGAGCACGCGCAAGCCGCCGACGAGAGCCGTCATTTCCGGAGCGGTCAGCGTCAGCAACTGCGCGCGATCCACCAGGGATACTTCGGCCGGCACAGCAGACGTGCCCTTGAGGTAGTTACGGAAACCATCCGCCACCGGTTCCATGACCTCGAAGGATTCCACATCGGTTTGCGCCTGCGAGGCGTCGCCGCGTCCCGGAGAGAACGGAACGGTCACATCAAGACCAGCATCCTTCGCGGCTTTCTCGACCGCCGCGCTGCCGCCGAGGACGATCAGGTCGGCAAGCGAAACCTGCTTGTCACCGGATTGCGCCGCGTTGAACTCCTTCCGGATCTTATCGAGCGCCTGCAATACTTTCGCCAGCTGAGCCGGCTGGTTGACCTCCCAGTCCTTCTGGGGAGCCAGACGGATGCGCGCGCCGTTGGCACCGCCACGCTTGTCGCCGCCACGGAAGGTGGAGGCCGACGCCCAGGCCGTGCTTACCAATTCGGACACGGTCAGACCCGATGCCAGCAGCTTGGCTTTGAGCGCAGCGACGTCAGCGTCATCAATCAACGGATAGTCGACAGCGGGGATTGGGTCCTGCCAGATCAACTCTTCCTTGGGCACTTCCGGACCGAGATAACGGACGCGCGGTCCCATATCGCGATGGGTCAGCTTGAACCAGGCGCGGGCGAAAGCCTCGGCGAAAGCCTGCGGATTCTGCAGGAAGCGGCGCGAAATTTTCTCATAGGCCGGATCCATACGGAGCGACAGATCCGTCGTCAGCATGGTCGGCTTGTGCTTCTTCGATGAATCGTGCGCGTCAGGGATGACGGCCTCTGCATCCTTGGCTTCCCACTGGATGGCGCCGCCGGGGCTACGGGTCTGCACCCATTCATACTTGAACAGGTTCTCGAAGAAGAAGTTGCTCCACTGCGCCGGCGTCTGCGTCCAGGTGACTTCGATACCGCTGCCGATGGCGTCTGCACCGGAGCCGGTGCCGTAATTGCTGGCCCAGCCGAGGCCCTGCGCTTCGAGGCCGGCCGCTTCCGGCTCCGGACCCTTGTGAGACTCGGGTGCAGCGCCATGGGTCTTGCCGAAGGTGTGACCGCCGGCGATCAGCGCGACGGTTTCCTCGTCGTTCATCGCCATGCGCTTGAAGGTCTCGCGGATGAAGGCGGCGGCGGACACCGGATCGCCGTTGGCGCCCGGGCCTTCCGGATTGACGTAGATGAGGCCCATCTCGGTGGCGCTCAGCGGAGCTTCGAACTTGTCCAGCGTGCGGTGGGACAGCCACGATGTCTCGGAGCCCCAGTTCACGTCCTGATCAGGCTCCCAGACGTCGGCACGACCGCCTGCGAAACCGAAGGTACGAAAACCCATGGTCTCCAGCGCCACGTTGCCGGTCAGGATCAGCAGGTCGGCCCACGAGATCTTGTTGCCGTACTTCTGCTTGATCGGCCACAGGAGGCGGCGTGACTTGTCGATGTTAACGTTGTCGGGCCAGGAATTCAGCGGAGCGAAACGCTGCTGACCGCGACCGCCGCCACCGCGGCCATCGCTTAGCCGGTAGGTGCCGGCAGCGTGCCACGACATGCGGATGAACTGCGGACCGTAATGTCCGAAATCAGCCGGCCACCAATCCTGCGAATCGGTCATCAGCTTGCGCAGGTCGTTTTTCAACGCCTCGTAATCGAGCTTCTTGAATTCCTCGGCGTAGTTGAACGCAGCGCCCATCGGATCGGACAGCGACGAGTGCTGGTGGAGAATCGACAGGTCCAGCTTGTTCGGCCACCAGTCACGATTGGCCCGGGCAGCGGGGGCATGCGCAACGGGGCACTTGCCAGCGCCGTTCTCATTCGTCGTGTCCATCAGTCTCTCCTTCTGGCTGTTTGGAATAAGAGCCGTCCCAGGCAACACCGACACGCCGGATCGCCACCAAAAACCCGCTCAGATTTTCCAAAAGCTGTCTAATTTCAACTATCTGCCGAATTCCTCGACGAGCCTGGCGCTCACCCTAATCGGATTTCGTGACGGGAGATTGGAAGAATTCTTAGATCAGGTCCAGTCGAATTGTCTTCGCCCCGCGATCAGTTTAACTGATGGACCATGATTACGCTCCGTCAGCTCCGCTATCTCGCCGCCCTCGCCAAGCACGGCCATTTCGGCCGCGCGGCCGAGGCCTGCAACGTCACTCAGCCTGCATTGTCGATGCAGATACGCGATCTCGAACGGACACTGGGCGTCCAGGTGGTGGAGCGCCGACCCGGCGAAGTGATGCTGACCGATGTCGGGCGTGAGGTCGCGCGGCGGGGGGAGGATGTATTGGCTGCGTCGCGCGACTTGGTAGACTTTGCGCGCCACCGCGGCGGGCTTCTCACGGGGCGACTGACGCTCGGCGTGATCCCGTCGCTGGCGCCGTATCTGCTGCCCCGGATCCTGCCGGCGCTGCAAAAGCAGTTTCCGGAATTGCGGCTGGAACTGCGCGAAACCCAAACCAGGCAACTCGTCGACGACATCAAATCGGGTGCGCTTGATGCCGCGATGCTGGCGCTGCCGCTCGGCGAGCCGGAAATCGACACCGCCAAGCTGTTCGACGACCTGTTTCTGCTCGCGGTGCCGGCGGATGATCCACGCCCCGCCGACAAACGCGTCAAGGCGATGGAGATCGACCAGAGCCGGCTGATCCTGCTGGAAGACGGTCACTGCCTGCGCGATCAGGCGCTGGCCTTCTGCGCCACCGCGGCGCGTGGCCGCCAGTCCGGCGGCAACGGAATGGCCTTCGCTGCGTCCAGCCTCTCGACGGTGATGCAAATGGTCGCCAGCGGCTATGGCGTGACGTTGATCCCGCAGATCGCCGCCGATGTCGAACAACGCGACCAGCGTGTCAAATTCCTGCGGCTGGAGAATCCGCAGCCCGGGCGGACCATCGGCCTCGCCTTCCGCAAGACATCACCGCGCAAGGCGGATTTCGCCGCGCTGGGCGATGTGGTGAAGGACAGCGTGATCGGCTGATACGATCGCCCGCAATGAAAAACGCACCGGCGCGGTCGCGCCGATGCGTTTCCAGATCGGTAAAGCAACCGCGCTCAGCTCTTCTGCTTGGCGATCACCTTGTCCTTGATGCCATCATAGGTCTTCTCGGGCACGATCTTCTTCTGCACGAGTTCGTCCTTACCCTTATACGGACGGCCTTTGACGATCGCCGCCGAATAGGCCTTGCCGATACCCGGCAACGCCTCGAGCGCTTCGACGCTGGCGGAGTTGAGATCGAGCAGCTCGACCTTGGCTGACGCGGCTCCCGTGGTACCCGCGGCAGGCGACGTCTTGGTGGCGGACGGTGCCATCTTGGAATCCGCGGGAGCCATCTTGCTGGCAGGCGCGGGAGCTGTCTGCGGTGCCTGCGCCATCGACGGCGCGGATGCGAGCAGACCGAGGGTAAGAGCGGCAGCGGTCAATGTAGCAAGCTTGAAATGACGCATCGGTTTGTCCCTCCAAGGACGGTTTAAGTAACACGATCAAGCTAGCTGCGGATTCATGGCGGTGCCGTGGCGCGAAAATGAACCGCAGATAAAAGCTGAAATTTATTTTGGTAGTTAACTGGTAGTCGGCGGAGACCTGACGCCGAAGAGACGCACTGACGCCGTCTCAAGTCATATGATGTCGCCCCATCCCTGGAGACACGCAAGGCGCTCCCCGATGAGGCCGGTATTTTAACTTCCCGCCTGCAGCGCCTTGTCGATCTCGACCTTCAACACACGCTCATAATTCTCCTGCGTGATGCCACCGACCATCTTGTAGGCAATGCGGCCGTCGCGACCGACGATGAAGGTTTCGGGCACGCCATAGACGCCCCATTCGATCGCGGCGCGACCATTGCCGTCGACGCCGACGATGCCGAACGGATTGCCGTAACGGCCAAGAAAGCGGCGCGCGTTGTCCGGCGCGTCCTTGTAGTTGATGCCGACCAGTTGCAGCCGTTTGTCCTTGCCGAGCTCCGTCAGCAGCGGCGCCTCCTCGTGACACGGCACGCACCACGACGCCCAGACATTGACGAGACTGACCTTGCCCTTGAACGCTGCGGGATCAAGCCCCGGGACCGGTGCGCCGCTATCGGTGAGCCCTTCCAGCGCGGGCAACGCCGTCTGCGGCGCGGCGCGGCCAATCAATGCAGAGGGAAGTTTCGCAGGGTCGGCCCCGAGCCGAAACCAGAACAGCGCCGCCAGCGCGGCGAAGACCAGCAGAGGCAGCGCTAGCACCCAGCGGCGCTTCGGAGTGGCTTGTGTGGTCATGTGAGGTCCGTCGCACCACGACCCGAGCGCCGTGCCACGCCAGAAGACTCCATCTCGTGCAACCGTGCTCTAACGCGACGGTGATCGATGGCGATCCACACGATGAGGATCAGCACCACCGCTGCGACCAGTGCATAGGACGTGACGATGAAGGATGCGTAGGGACCGAGCGCCATCACGGGAGTGCCACCGGCTTTGACGCCTGCAACATCTGCAGCGCGCGCAAACGACGCCGCAGGATCTCGTTACGCATGGCAGCGAGATGCAACGTGATGAACAGCAACGAGAACGCCACCGCCATTACCAGCAGGGGAATTAGAAACGATTTGTCGAGCGACGAGCCGCCCATCTTCATCACCGAAGCCGGCTGATGCAGCGTATTCCACCAATCAACCGAGAACTTGATGATCGGGATATTGATCGCGCCGACCAGCGTCAGCACCGCAGCGGCGCGCGCCGCCCGCGATGGGTCTTCGACGGCACGCCACAGCGCGATCAGGCCGAGATACATCAGAAACAGAATGAGCACCGAGGTGAGCCGTGCGTCCCACTCCCAATAGGTGCCCCACATCGGCCGGCCCCACAGCGAACCCGTGACCAATGCGAGAAAGGTGAAGGCCGCGCCGATCGGCGCCGCCGCCTTGGCTGCAACATCGGCGAGGGGATGCCGCCACACCAGCGTGCCCAGCGATGCCACGCTCATGACGCCCCAGACGAACATCGATAGCCAGGCATTCGGCACATGGATGAACATGATCTTGACGGTGGCGCCCTGCTGATAGTCATCCGGGGCCATGGCCGACTGATACAGGCCGATTGCGAGCAGAACGGCCGTCGCGATCGCGAACCACGGCAGGATGCGTGTGGCGAGCGACAGAAACCGGGTCGGATTGGCGAGTTCGGTCAGCGTCATGGCACTTCCAATAGTCGCGGCTCCGTCCGCGATCAATGCAACTTATTCTCGTTCAATACCGCTCGCGACGAGTTGACCCAAGTCAATCGAGCGAAGTCAATCCAGTGTCTCAGCCCGTCGTGATTGTTCCAACCGCCTTAATCCAGTCCATGCCGCAGGCTCGCCGCCGCCGCAAAAGGCCCGATCACGAGGCTCGCCAGCGATAGCGCGCAGAGAATGGAGAACGGTGTCGAAAAAGTCAGCGTTCCCTGCTCGAGGATGGCGGCATTCGACGCCGCGACGCCGAAAATCAGCACCGGGATCGACAACGGCAACGCCAGCACCGCCAGCAAGAGCCCTCCACGCTGCAGCGTCACCGCCAGGGCGGCGCCGATCATGCCGGTGAAGGTCAGCGCTGGTGTACCCGCCAGCAGCGTCAGCGCCACCGCCAACGTCGCCCGACCGTCCAGATTGAGCAGCAGCCCCAGCACTGGCGTCGCGACGATCAGCGGCACGCCTGCGGCCAGCCAATGTGCGAGAGCCTTGGCGGCGCAGGCGAGTTCCAGTGGCGTCCGACTCATCAGAATGAGATCCAGCGAGCCATCGTCGTGATCGGCGGTAAACAGTCTGTCCAGCGTCAGCAAGCTCGCAAGCAGCGCCCCGAGCCACAGGATCGCCGGCCCCAGCCGTGCCAGCAGTGCGAGATCCGGCCCCAGCGCGAAGGGCATCAACACAACGACGGTAAGGAAGAACAGCACGCCGATCAGCGCGCCGCCGCCAACCCGGACGGCAATGCGGATGTCGCGCCGGATGAGGGAGGACAGGGCGGTCATGAGGGACGAATCCGAAGCCACGAGCGCTGCACGTCCCCTCCCCCCTTGCGGGGGAGGGTTAGGGAGGGGGGTAGCCCCACACGCAATCGCTCGTGACCGCAAATAATTGCTGTTGCCACGCCGGAAAATAATCGAGGGGCGGTCGCCCGCTGCCACCCCCCTCCCCGGCTCTCCCCCGCAGGGGGGGAGGGAGTACATCGCGCGGAGCGTGGCTCCAGTTGCAAGATTGCTCCCCTCACGCCTCGCCCCCGATCCGCAATTCGCGTGCATCGATCCCAAGCGGACCATGGGTCGCGGCGATAACCAGGCCGCCCGATGCGAGATGATCAGTCATCAGCCCCGCAAACACCCGCTGGCTGGCCAGATCAAGCGCCGCGGTGGGCTCGTCAAGCAGCCAGATCGGCCGGCGGACGGCCAGCAATCGCGCAATCGACAACCGCCGGCGTTGACCGGCCGAGAGAAAGCCCGCGGGCAACGCTGCAGCATGAGAGAGGCCCACCGCTGCAATACACGCGGTTGGATCGACCAGCGTGCCGCCGAGAAATTCCGCCCAGAAGGTCAGGTTCTCCGTCACCGTCAAAGCCGGCTTCATGGCATCGCGGTGGCCCAGGTAATGCGCCTGTTCGGCAACCGTCATCTCGCCGTCACTACCCTCGAGGGTGATGGCGCCCTCGGCCGGCACCAGAAGGCCGGCGATCAGACGCAAGAGCGAGGTTTTGCCCGCCCCGTTAGGCCCGACAACAGCCACCGCCTCGCCTGCCAGGGCATTGAAATCGAGTCCGGCAAAAACTTCACGGCCGCCTCGCACGCATCGCAAATTGCGCCCCGAGAGCCGCATCATAATCCTTCCATGGCCTTCCAATTGGATCAGAAGTCGCGCGGCGTTGTTGCATCATTTCGCAAGGCTGCAAACGATTGTCGATATGGCAGCATCTCTAGAAAGATTCTATAAGCCGGAACTTGATGCAGCACACAATCGGCGCCTGCAAGCAAACTGGCTCTCTCCGCAGACGGTGCCTTGATACCTCATGCCGGGTATCAGTCAACTGAATTGGGATCCCCTCACATGACATCGCTCGACAGCTTCAAATGCCGGAAGACGCTCAAGGTTGGCGCCAAGACTTATGTTTACTACAGCCTGCCGCTCGCTGAGAAAAACGGTCTGACGGGCATTTCGAAACTGCCTTACTCGATGAAGGTGCTGCTCGAAAACCTGCTGCGCAACGAGGACGGCCGCACCGTCAAGAAAGACGACATCGTCGCGTTCTCGAAATGGGTGAAGAAGCGCAAGCTCGAGCATGAAATCGCGTTCCGTCCCGCCCGCGTGCTGATGCAGGACTTCACAGGGGTCCCGGCCGTGGTCGACCTCGCGGCGATGCGTAATGCGATGCAGGCACTGAAGGGCGACCCGAAGAAGATCAACCCACTGGTCCCCGTCGATCTGGTCATCGACCATTCGGTGATCGTCAACTTCTTCGGTGACAACAAGGCATTCGGCAAGAACGTCGCCGAAGAGTACAAGCAGAACAAGGAACGCTACGAGTTCCTGAAGTGGGGCCAGAGCGCCTTCTCGAACTTCTCCGTGGTGCCGCCCGGCACAGGCATCTGCCACCAGGTCAATCTCGAATATCTCGCCCAGACCGTCTGGACGAAGAAGCAGAAGATGACTGTCGGCAAGAAGACCGCGACCTTCGAGGTCGCCTATCCCGACACGCTGGTTGGTACCGACTCGCACACGACCATGGTCAACGGCCTCGCCGTGCTCGGCTGGGGCGTCGGCGGCATCGAGGCGGAAGCCGCGATGCTTGGCCAACCGCAGTCGATGCTGCTGCCTGACGTGGTCGGCTTCAAGCTGTCGGGCGCGCTCAAGGAAGGCGTCACCGCCACCGACCTCGTGCTCACCGTCACCCAAATGCTGCGCAAGCAGGGCGTCGTCGGTAAGTTCGTGGAATTCTATGGTCCCGGCCTCGACGCCATGTCGGTCGCCGACAAGGCGACGATCGGCAATATGGCGCCGGAATATGGCGCGACCTGCGGCTTCTTCCCGGTCGATGCCGCCACTATCGATTATCTGAAAACGTCGGGCCGCAAGACCGCGCGTGTCGCACTGGTGACTGCTTATGCCAAGGCGCAGGGCCTGTACCGCACCGCCAAGTCGCCCGATCCGGTCTTCACCGAAACGCTGAAGCTGGACCTTGGTGACGTCGTGCCGTCGATGGCAGGCCCGAAGCGCCCGGAAGGCCGCGTCGCACTGCCAGCGATCGCAGAGGGTTTCGCCACGGCGCTCGCCGCAGAATACAAGAAGCCCAATGCCGACGAACGCTTTCCGGTTGAAGGCAAGAATTTCGATCTCGGCCATGGCGACGTCGTCATCGCCGCCATCACCTCCTGCACCAACACGTCGAATCCGAGCGTGCTGGTGGCTGCCGGCCTGCTCGCACGTAACGCCGTTGCCAAAGGCCTGAAAGCAAAGCCGTGGGTGAAGACCTCGCTGGCGCCGGGCTCGCAGGTCGTTGCCGGATATCTGGCCGATTCGGGCCTGCAACTCGACCTCGACAAAGTCGGCTTCAATCTGGTCGGCTTCGGCTGCACCACTTGCATCGGCAATTCGGGCCCGCTGCCGGAAGAGATCTCGAAGACCATCAACGATAACGGCATCGTCGGCGCCGCCGTGCTCTCGGGCAACCGCAACTTCGAAGGCCGCGTCTCGCCGGACGTGCAGGCGAACTATCTCGCCTCGCCGCCGCTGGTCGTTGCCCATGCGCTCGCCGGCACTGTGACCAAGAATCTCGCGGTCGAGCCGATCGGAGAAGGCAAGGACGGCAAGCCGGTCTATCTGAAGGACATCTGGCCGACCTCGAAAGAAGTGAACGCGATCATCAAGAAGTACGTCACCTCGACGATCTTCAAGAAGAAGTATGCTGACGTGTTCAAGGGTGACGCCAACTGGCGCAAGATCAAGACGGTCGAGAGCGAGACCTACAAGTGGAACATGAGCTCCACTTACGTGCAGAACCCGCCCTACTTCGAAGGCATGAAGAAGGAGCCGGAACCGACCACCGACATCATCGATGCACGCATCCTGGCCCTGTTCGGCGACAAGATCACCACCGACCACATCTCGCCGGCCGGTTCGATCAAGCTCACTTCCCCCGCGGGCAAATATCTGTCGGAGCACCAGGTGCGCCCCGCCGATTTCAACCAGTACGGCACGCGCCGCGGCAATCACGAAGTGATGATGCGCGGCACCTTCGCCAATATCCGCATCAAGAACTTCATGCTGCAGGGCGCCGACGGCAACGTGCCTGAAGGTGGCAACACCAAGCATTGGCCGGACGGCGAGACGATGTCGATCTACGACGCCGCGATGAAGTATCAGGCCGAGCAGGTGCCGCTGGTCGTGTTCGGCGGTGCCGAATACGGCAACGGTTCGTCGCGCGACTGGGCGGCCAAGGGTACACGCCTGCTCGGCGTTCGCGCCGTCATCACCGAGAGCTTCGAGCGTATTCACCGATCCAATCTGGTTGGCATGGGCATCCTGCCGCTGACCTTCGAGAATGGTTCGTCGTGGAAGAAGCTTGGCCTCAAAGGCGACGAGAAGGTCACGATTCGCGGCCTCACCGGCGAGATCAAGCCGCGCCAGCAGATGGTGGCGGAAATCGTGTCGGCCGATGGCTCACTCCACAAGGAGACGCTGCTCTGCCGCATCGATACGCTGGACGAGCTCGAATATTACCGCAACGGCGGCATCCTGCATTACGTGCTGCGTCAGCTCGCAGCCTGACGCCCGTGCGGGGTGTGACGTAGTGCCTCACCGCGAAGTGAGTGGCTAGTGAACAGAAGGCGGCCTATGAAAAGGTCGCCTTCTGGCGTTTGGGGGCTTGAACGTGTTAGCGACACCAATGTGCGACACCGTCTGTTATGTGTCCCACCTCGAGCGTAGCAAAACCTCATGAAATCCTTTGGCGGCATATCGCAGTGGACTGGCGCGCTCAGCGTGTGCGCCGCCATTGCAGCGAGCGGTAGCGCGCTGGCCCAGCCCCGGGCGGTGGTGGAGCTCTTCACCTCACAGGGTTGCTCGTCCTGCCCGCCTGCCGACAAAATTATCGGCGACCTCGCCAAAGACCCGTCCGTGATCGCATTGAGCATGCCGATTGACTACTGGGACTATCTCGGCTGGAAGGATACGCTGGCGGACTCGCGTTTCAGCGCGCGGCAGAAAGCCTATTCGCAGATGCGCGGCGATCGCGACGTCTACACGCCGCAAGTCGTCGTTAACGGCGCCACTCAGGTGATCGGCAGCGATGCCGATCGTATCCAGGGCGCTATCAGCGAAACCAAGAAAGGCGCCGTGATGACGGTGCCGGTGTCGATGTCGGTTTCCGGCAAACACGTCAACGTTTCCGTTGCCGCATCGAGCAATGCGCCCGATACAGCGCATGGCGAAGTCTGGATCTGCTCGGTGTCGAAGGCTGTGCCGATTACAGTCGGTCGCGGCGAGAATCGCGGCAAGCAACTGACCTATTACAATGTCGTCCGGAACTGGCTGAAGGTCGGTGACTGGACCGGCAACGCCGCTAACTGGACGCTGCCGCTGGAGAACATTTCCAGAGATGGCGTCGATGCCGCTGTCGTCTATGTCCAGGATGGCACGCGTGACAAGCCCGGCGCGATGCGCGGCGCGGCGTATACGTCGCTGCAGTAGGTTTTTCAAAACTCTGGAATCGTTGCTCTGTTTTCACAGGCAGAGCTACGCCGTTTTGAGAGATCGTCGCCGCTGACCGGCTATTGCCGAAGCACCCACCAAAAAGAAAAGGACCAACTTGCGTTGGCCCAGTGGGGATTAACTTCCTGCGCAGGGTCCGATCCCAACGACCGCGGGGGGCTGGGGGCTGAGGAATCCGAGACCGGAAGAACCGGACCCGACGCAGTATCTTCTTGTCGCAATCCAGAAGGGCGCCCGATGGGCCAAAATTTGGCGGCAATAAGATTCACCTGACGTTCCCGTGACGGGAAATTTCTACCGCTGGGCCCGCGGATCGGCCCTTGCAGAGGGCCTCAGTCGGCGCGATCATGTCGGGGATATGACAGGAGGCGCCGCATGAATGTGATTCCGGGAGATACTGAGCCCACCGAGAATCGCGCGGCGACGGGCTCTGCCGCCGCCGCGCCCGTCGTCAGCTTCAATCGCCTTGAACTCAGCCGCATCCTCAACCTGTACGGCCGTATGGTCTCCGACGGCGAGTGGCGCGATTACGCCATCGACTTTTTGCGCGACCGCGCGGTGTTCTCGGTGTTCCGCCGCTCGTCGGAAGTGCCGCTCTATCGCATCGAGAAAGATCCGCGACTGGCGCGCAAGCAGGGCATGTATAGCGTCATTTCAGCGAGTGGCATGATCCTGCGCCGCGGCCAGGAACTCGACCGCGTGCTCCTGGTGATCGATCGCAAGCTGGCGGTGGTGTAAATCGATTCGCAGAGCGTCAGGGCAGCGTGCGGGCGCCCTCGCCAAGTGCGAGCTGCATCGAGACGGTATCAAGCCAGCGACCGAACTTGAAACCGACATCGGGATGTACCCCGACCATCTGAAAGCCGGCATTGCGATGAACTGCGATGGAGCCGGCATTGGCGCTGTCACCGATCACGGCAACCATCTGGCGGTAGCCGCGGCTCTCGCATTCGGCGATCAGCCGCGCCAGAAGTTTGCCACCAACGCCCCGCCGCTGGGCTTTGGGATCGAGATAAATCGAATTCTCGACGGTAAAGCGATAGGCCGGTCGCGGGCGATGTGCGCTGGCATAGGCATAGCCGACAACCCGGCCTTCCAACACAGCCACGAGATACGGATAGCCTCCGCTCATCAGCGCCTCGAAACGCCGCGTCATCTCGGCCAAATCTGGCGAGACCAGTTCGAACGTGGCCGTGCCGAACTGCACCGCCTCGTCATAGATCGCGGTGATCGCGGGCAGATCCGCCGCGACTGCGGGCCTGATTTCAATATCGGACATAGGATAGAGACTATTTTTGCCCGACCCAAAAGAAAAGCCCCGGCTTTTGGCCGGGGCTAAGATCTTCCTGATGTCCTGAAACTTATTCGCGCTGTCCGAGCAGCTGCAGCAGCAGCGTGAACAGGTTGATGAAGTTCAAGTAGAGCGACAGGGCACCGGTGATTGCCGCGCGCTCGGCAATGTCTCCGCCCTGCGAGGCGTAACCGTAGATGTAGTCGTTCTTCAGGCGCTGGGTGTCGTAAGCGGTGAGACCCGCGAAGATCAGCACGCCAACGACCGACACGATGAACTGCAGCATCGACGAAGCGACGAAGATGTTCACGACGCTCGCGATGATGATGCCGAACAGGCCCATCAGCAGGAACGAGCCCATACCGGTCATGTCACGCTTGGTGGTGTAACCATAGAGGCTCAGCGCACCGAACGAGGCCGCGGTGATGAAGAACACCCGCACGATCGACGTGTGCGTGTACACGAGGAAGATCGACGACAGCGAGATGCCCATCAGAGCCGAGAACGCCCAGAACAGCATCTGCGCGGTGGCCGGCTTCAGCCGGTTGATGCCGAACGAGATGGCGAACACCATGACCAGCGGCGCCAGGATGAACACCCACTTCAGCGGGCTCACGAACATCGCGTAGCCGAACGGTGTCAGGTAGGAGCTGCCGATCCGGGCAGCGGCGCCCGACGGATCGGTGGTGACAGCCGCCATGTACACGCCGAGAGCAGCCAGGCCGGTGATGGCCAGACCGATCGTCATGTAGTTGTAGATGCGCAGCATATACGAGCGCAGTCCGGCATCCACGGCAGCGGCATCGCGCGCGCCGGCCCGGCCGAAGGGGGAAGCATAGTTACGGTCTAGATCCGACATGGTCGAAACCTCGATGTTGTCCGGCTGATCGCAAAGGGTTCGCGTCGCCGGTTCGAATTGTATCCCAGATATCTGCACTTCCTGACACTTAATTCGATTTCATAAAAAATCGATGTCATCTGCGCTCGGTATCTGACCCATAGGGTATGTGGTAAACTAACACATTCGCTGCAAGCTTCCACGCGTGGCGGAATGTCGCTCCGATTTACATTCAGGCAACCTGGTAAACTTTCAGCCTGGCGCAAGCTTGGCGATTTCTCAGCCATTTTGCACGAATCAGCCTGCGCAAAGGCCGCTTCGTGTCAAAACAGGTCACAAATTCCGTAACACGGTGGCGGGCTTCTGGTTCAAGGCTACCAACGTACCCGCCAGACCGAGCCCCACTGTGACAATAAGCGCCGCCAGTACCACGCCAGCGGCGCTGCCCGCCTGCCAGACGAAGCTGAGCGACATCAGACGCGTGATGATCAGCCAGGCCGCCACCGAGCCAGCGATGACACCGAAGACAGCCGTGGCCAGGCCGATCATCAGATATTCGAGCGCATAGGCACCGAGCAGCCCCGCGCGCGTGGCGCCGAGGGTCTTGAGGATCACGGCGTCATAGACGCGATGCCGGTGACCGGCGGCCAGCGCGCCGCCGAGCACCAGGATAGCCGAGAGCAGCGTGACCGCGCTGGTGCCACGGATCGCAAGGACGAGGTTGGTGACCACACTCCCGACGGTGTCGAGCGCTTCCCGCACCCGGACGGTGGTGATCATCGGGAATGCGTCGGCCACCGCCTTGACCAGACTGGCATCCTGGGACGGATCAGACTTCGGTTCGGTCAGCGTGGCGATATGAGTATGCGGTGCACCACGGAAAGTATTGGGCGAGAAAACCAGCACGAAATTGATGCCGAGGCTCTGCCAGTCGACGGACCGCATGTTACCGATCCTGGCGGTGATGTCGCGGCCGAGCACGTTGACGGTGACCTCGTCGCCGAGCTTGAGCCCGAGCCCGTCGGCTAGCTTCTTCTCGAACGAGACCAGCGGCGGACCGCTATAGTCGGGCGCCCACCATTCGCCCTCGACCAGCTTGGAGCCGCGCGGAACCTCGTTGGTGTAACTGAGGCCGCGGTCGCTCTGCAGCACCCATTCGGCATCGGATGACGGCTTGAGGTCTTCTGCCTTGACGCCGCGCGCGGCGACGATCCGGCCGCGCAACATCGGCACATCCTCGACCGTCGATTGCGGCTGCTTCTCCTTGAGAAACGCGCTGAAGCGGTCGGCATCGGTGGAGGGAATATCGATGAAATAGAACGACGGAGCTTTCTCAGGCAGTGCCGCCATGAACTGCCGGCGCAGATTGCCGTCGATCTGGGTGACGGTCACCAGCACTGTCAAACCCAGCCCGAGCGACATCACCACGGATGGTGTCAGCGCGCCCGGCCGGTGGATATTTGCGATGGCGAGCCGCAGCATGGTCATACTCGGACGCGGCAATTTGCGCGTAAAAGCCATCAATGCGCCGGCGATACCGCGCAGCAAGGCGAACACGACCATCGACGACACCACGAATACGGAGGCGACGCGCTTGTCGTAGGCAAGCCCGACCACGACCGCGATCAGCACGCCGACCACGAGTGCCATCCAGAGCATGTAGCGGAGCTTCGGCCGGTGCGATTCCGTCAGCGCCGCGTCACGAAACAGCGCCGCAACCGGCACGTCATGCACACGTGCCAAGGGCCACAGGCCGAAGGCTAGCGCGGTCAGCAGCCCGTACAACAGCGACAAGGCCAACTCGCCAAGATGAAGCGCCGGCACCACCGGCAGCGGCAGCAGCTTGCCGAACAGGCCGACGATGACGAACGGCAGGGACGCGCCAACCACCAGGCCGATCAGCGAACCGATCACCGCCAGCACCAGCACCTGGGTGAGATAGATCGCGAACACGTCGCGGCCGGTGGCCCCAAGTGCTTTCAGCGCTGCGATGACGTCGCGGCGACGATCGATATGGCTTTTCACGGCATTGGCGACACCGACGCCGCCAACCAGCAGTGATGCGAGGCCGACCAGAGTGAGAAATTGGGTGAAGCGCGTAATGGTGCGCTCGAGTTGCGGCGACGCATTATCCCGCGAACGGATTTCCCAGCCTGCCTGCGGCAGTTGGGCCCGCGCATCGTCGGCCAGCGCCTTGGCTGCACGGTCGCCAGAGACCTCGTCCGGCAGGCGAACACGGTAAATCCAGCGCACCAGGCTGCCTGGCTGCAGAAGCTGGGTGGCTCGCAGGGCATCCTCGCTGGCGAGGAAGCGCGGCGCGAAACCGACGCCGCCCGCGAGCTTGTCCGGCTCGGCTGAGATCTCGCTGCGAATCTGGAACGTGGCATTGCCGACCGTGAGGCGGTCACCGACCTTGAGGCTAAGCCGCGCCATCAGGGTCGCATCTGTCGCAGCCCCAAACGCGCCGTCGCGTTCGGCGAGCAGATCACTCATCGGCATGTCTGGCGCCAGGGTCGCCTTGCCAAGCAAGGGATAACTGCCATCGACCGCCTTGATCTCGACCAGCGCAAGATTGCCATCCGGCGCGCGCGCCATGCCGCGCAGCGTTGCGGCAACCGACACCGCGCCGCGTGAGCGCAGAAAGGCGAGCTCTTCCGGTTTGGCCTCGCGCTGCATCAGCGAGAATGCGACGTCACCGCCGAGCAACGTGCGGCCTTCGCGCGCCACGCCCTCTCCGAGACTGGCCGCAACTGAGCCAACGCCGGCGATGGCCATGACTCCCAGCGCGATACAGGCGATGAAAACGTAGAAACCTCGCAGGCCGCTGCGCATTTCACGGAAAGCATAGCGCAGCGCCAGCGACGGGCCGCGGCTATTGGGGACGGTATCGGTGATGGTGGCCATCGGATCAGGCCGTCTCGACCCAGTTACGCTCGGTAGCGGGACCATCGATCCGGCCTGAACGCAATCGCACCACGCGGTCGCAGCGATGCGCCAGCGTGTTGTCGTGGGTAACCAGCACCAGCGTCATGCCGCGCTGGGCGTGCTGCGCGAACAGCAGATCGACGATCTGACCACCGGTGGATTCGTCGAGATTTCCGGTCGGCTCGTCGGCGACGAGGATCGCGGGATCCGGCGCCAATGCGCGCGCCAGCGCAACACGCTGCTGTTCGCCACCAGAAAGCTGGGTTGGATAGTGATGCAGACGGGCACCGAGACCGACCGCTTCCAGCTCGCGCGCCGCACGGCCGGCCGGATCTGGATGACCGGCCAATTCCAGCGGCACCGCGACGTTCTCCAGCGCCGTCATGGTCGGGATCAGGTGAAAGGACTGGAAGACGATACCGACATGACGGCCACGAAACCGCGCCAATCCGTCCTCATCGAGATCATTGAAAGAGGTGCCGTTGACCACCACCTGACCTGAGTCAGGACGTTCCAGCCCCGCCATCACCATCAGCAGCGTGGACTTGCCGGAGCCCGACGGGCCGATCAGCCCGATCGCTTCACCCGATCCGACGCGCAGGCTGATATCCTTGAGGATATGCACGCGTGCGGCACCGGCGCCGAGCGAGAGGTTGATGTTCGAGATTGAAATGGTGTCCGGCGAAACGCCGGCCAATGATGAGGCTTCAATGAAAGTATCCATGCGAGCTTCATATGGCACTTCGTTTGCGGCGGTCGAGGGGCTGCTGCGCATGTTTATGTGGCTGGTCGTTGCTGGGCTGATGGTCGCACTTCCGATCCGCTCCGCCACGGCACAGGCAGCCAGTACCAGCGCGGGCAAGCCGATCAAGCTGGTCGTGCTCGGCGATTCCCTGAGCGCCGGCTACGGGCTGCCGGCCGCGGCCGCATTTCCGGTCCGGCTGCAAAAGGCCCTGAAGGACAAGGGGATAGAGGTCGAGATGATCAATGCTGGTGTATCCGGAGATACCACCTCCGGCGGGCTCGGTCGGCTTGACTGGTCGATCCCGGAGGGAACGCATGGCGTGATCGTCGAACTCGGCGCCAACGATGCGCTGCGCGGCACCGATCCGAAAGTCCCGCGCGCGGCACTGACCGAGATTCTGACCCGACTGAAAGCGCGCAACATATCTGTACTTCTCTGCGGCATGGTAGCACCGCCGAACTACGGTGCCGATTATGCGGAAAAGTTCAATTCGATCTATCCGGATCTGGCCAGGCAGTTCGGCGTACCGCTCTACCCGTTCTTCCTCGAAGGCGTCGCCGGGGACAGCAAACTCAACCAGGCCGACGCGATGCATCCGACTGCCGACGGCGTCGACATCGTCGTGAAAAATATCCTGCCCAGCGTCGAGGCATTTGTCGGCGCGATCGCTGGGCAACGCAGTTGAGAAACAGGCAGTCTCAACCTTAATGACGGTTTTTCACGGAACCTTCATGCACCGACCGCGGCATCTGCTTCGCAGAGTCACATAGATCGGGTACAAAAAAGACATCGGTGATTCGTCACCGGCTCGTTTGTTCGGGCATGATTTTCGCCGAGAGGTGCAAGCACGTGGTGCCACACCTTTCGGCGAAAATCGCGCCCCGGCAAAGAGGAGCTGACTATGCCGCGTTTGTTCGCCGGACTGGAGATACCAGCCGAGATCGGCCAGACATTGGCCAATTTGCGTGGCGGCCTGCCAGGCGCACGCTGGATCGATCCCGAAAATTATCATGTCACGTTGCGCTTCATCGGCGACATCGATGGCGTTTCCGCCAACGAGATCGCCTATCTGATGTCGCGTGTGGAGCGCAGACCCTTCGAGGTCGCCGTGCGCGGCCTGTCGAGCTTCGGCGGCAAGAAACCCCGCGCTGTCGTCGCCTCGGTTGATCCGAGCCGCCCACTGCTTGAACTGCAGTCCGAACTGGAACGCCTGGTGCGCCGCTGCGGACTCGAGCCGGAAGGCCGCAAATTCACACCGCATGTCACACTGGCCCGGTTACGCGATTCCTGCGACCGCGACGTCGCAGACTATCTGTCGGTGCGCGGCTACTTCCCGACGAAGATCTTCACCGCCTCGCGCTTCGTGCTGTTCTCGTCGCGGGCGTCCACGGGCGGAGGCCCTTATCTGGTCGAGGATTCCTACGCACTCTGTGCATGAGCGCATATCCCCTTCGACCAATTCGCACCTTGCATTTTCCGGGCACATGGGGCCGTTAGGGCCCCATGTCGTCCAGCCCTCCGAAATCCTTCCGCGAACAATATCAAGCCCTCGTTGCCTCCGGCGCCATCGAGGCTGACCCGGCGCAGGCCGGCGCCGTCGAGGCCATCGCAGCGCTCGATGCTGCGCTGTCCACCTATAAGCCACCGCGCAAGCAGGGCTTCTTCGGACGCCTGTTCGGCGACAAGGATATGCAACCGCCGCGCGGTCTTTACGTCCATGGCGAGGTTGGTCGCGGCAAGACCATGCTGATGGACCTGTTCTTCGAAGCCAGCGCGGTCGCGCATAAGCGTCGCGCTCATTTCCATGAGTTCATGGCTGACACCCATGAGCGCATTTATAATTTTCGCCAGAAAATCGCGAGCGGCGAGATTCCCGAGGGCGACGTCATCGCGCTGACGGCGAATTCGATCTTCGACGAAGCCTGGCTCCTTTGCTTCGACGAATTTCACGTTACCGACATCGCCGACGCGATGATCCTCGGCCGCCTGTTCGCGCGACTGTTCGAACTCGGCACCGTCGTCTTCGCCACATCCAATGTCGAACCCGTCAATCTCTACAAAGGCGGCCTCAACCGCGCATTGTTCCTGCCCTTCATCAAGCAGATCGAAGACCACATGGACGTGCGCAAGCTGGATTCGCGCACCGATTTCCGTATGGAAAAGCTGGTCGGTGTGAAGAGCTGGTTGGTGCCGGACGACGACGCATCCAAAGCTGCGCTCGATGCGGCTTGGGCGAAGCTCACCGGCGGTGCGCCTGGCAGATCACGCGATCTTGCGGTGAAGGGACGTAAGCTGCATGTGTCACTGGAAGCACAGGGCGTCGCGCGCTTCACCTTCAACGATCTGTGCGAGAAGCCACTCGGCGCGTCAGATTATCTCAAGCTCGCGCACGAGTATCACACGCTGTTCATCGAGCACGTGCCGATGATGGACTATGCCAATCGTAACGCGGCCAAGCGTTTCATTTCACTGATCGATACGATGTATGACAATGCAGTGAAACTAATGGCGACCGCTGCAGCTGAACCGCCGGACCTCTATTCGGCGACCGAGGGCGTCGAAAAGTTTGAATTCGTGCGCACGGCCTCGCGCCTGTTCGAGATGGGCTCTGAAACATATCTGGCCCTGCCCCATGGCCGCAGCGATTCCACCGCATCAGGCGCCACCACCGGCCTGGTCGAAACCTGACACGCGCGATCGGATCGATATCAAAGCGGAATCGGTACTTTCGCGAGCGATTCCAATTTCCGGTTCGCCCATAATAATTTGCATTGCAGGCCGGCGCTCGACAATTGGGCAGACCCCGACTTGAACGCTGTCCGCGAAAGGGATAACCAGCCTGTCAGCATTTCCTGCTCCCTCCTCACCCCTTCGGGCTTAAAGGATAGATTTCCCATGGCGCGTAACAAAATCGCATTGATTGGTTCTGGTCAGATCGGCGGAACGCTCGCTCACCTCGTTGGCCTGAAAGAACTCGGCGACGTCGTGATGTTCGACATTGCGGAAGGTGTGCCGCAGGGCAAATCGCTTGATCTCGCGCAGTCCTCGCCGGTCGACGGCTTCGACGCCAAGCTGACCGGCGCCAACTCCTATGAAGCGATCGAAGGCTCGGACGTCATCATCGTCACCGCTGGCGTGCCGCGTAAGCCCGGCATGAGCCGCGACGATTTGCTCTCGATCAACCTCAAGGTGATGGAGCAGGTCGGCGCGGGCATCAAGAAATACGCTCCGAACGCCTTCGTCATCTGCATCACCAACCCGCTCGACGCGATGGTCTGGGCGCTGCAGAAGGCCTGCGGCCTGCCCGCCAACAAGGTCGTCGGCATGGCCGGCGTGCTGGACTCGGCGCGCTTCCGCTACTTCCTGGCCGATGAATTCAACGTCTCGGTCGAAGACGTCACCGCCTTCGTGCTCGGCGGCCACGGCGACACCATGGTTCCGCTGGTCAAGTATTCGACCGTTGCCGGCATCCCGCTGCCGGACCTCGTGAAGATGGGCTGGACCTCGCAGGCCCGCATCGACGAGATCGTCGATCGCACCCGCAACGGCGGCGCCGAGATCGTCAACCTGCTCAAGACCGGCTCGGCCTTCTACGCTCCCGCAGCTTCAGCCATCGCAATGGCCGAGAGCTACCTCAAGGACAAGAAGCGCGTTCTGCCCTGCGCCGTGCACCTCAACGGTGAGTACGGCGTCAAGGACATGTATGTCGGCGTTCCCGTCGTGATCGGCGCCAAGGGCGTCGAGCGCGTCGTCGAGATCGAACTTGTCGGCAAGGACAAGGAAGGCTTCGACAAGTCGGTCGCTTCAGTGGTGGGCTTGATGGACGCCTGCAAGAAGATCGCGCCCGACCTGCTCGGCTAAGATCAAGCGGACTTCACCGGCACCCTCTGGGTGCCGGTTTTGCATTTGACGACGCTGGCAAACACTGCAACGAACCCCTCAGCCAATTCGTCCGTCACACGGAATTACCGACGTCTTTGACTTGCGGCATCCTTGGTATACAGTATGCCAATTCAAAGAAGACGACGTGAATTCCAAGTTCACCATCCGGGGTTCGGGAGCAACCTATGAATATCCATGAATATCAGGCGAAAGCCGTGCTGAAGGAATTCGGCGTGCCCGTGTCGAAGGGCGTGCCAATCCTCAAGGCCGAAGAAGCTGAAGCTGCCGCCAAGCAGCTGGGCGGTCCGTTGTGGGTGGTGAAGAGCCAGATCCACGCCGGCGGCCGCGGCAAGGGCAAGTTCAAGGAAGCATCGGCCGGCGACAAGGGCGGCGTCCGCCTCGCCAAGTCGATCGACGAGGTCAAGGAATTCTCCAAGCAGATGCTCGGCGCGACCCTCGTGACCGTGCAGACCGGCGAAGCCGGCAAGCAGGTCAACCGCCTGTATCTGGAAGACGGTTCGGACATCGAGAAGGAGTTCTACCTCTCGCTGCTCGTCGACCGTGAAACCTCGCGCGTAGCTTTCGTCGTTTCGACCGAAGGTGGCATGAACATCGAGGACGTCGCCCACGACACCCCTGAGAAGATCATCACCTTCTCGGTCGATCCGGCCACCGGCGTGATGGGCCATCACGGCCGCACCGTCGCGCAGGCGCTGGGCCTCAAGGGCGATCTCGCCAAGCAGGCTGAGAAGCTGACCGCGCAGCTCTATACGGCGTTCATCGCCAAGGACATGGACATGCTGGAGATCAATCCGCTGATCGTATCCAAGCAGGGCGAGCTGAAGTGCCTCGACGCCAAGATGTCGTTCGACTCGAACGCGCTGTATCGTCACCCGGAAATCGTTGCGCTGCGCGACACCACGGAAGAGGACGAGAAGGAAATCGAGGCGTCGAAGTATGACCTCGCTTACATCGCCCTCGACGGTACGATCGGCTGCATGGTCAACGGCGCCGGCCTCGCAATGGCCACGCTCGACATCATCAAGCTCTACGGCGAAAGCCCCGCCAACTTCCTCGACGTCGGTGGCGGCGCTTCCGAGGAGAAGGTGACTGCAGCGTTCAAGATCATCACGGCTGATCCGAACGTGAAAGGCATTCTCGTCAACATCTTCGGCGGCATCATGAAGTGCGACGTCATCGCCGCCGGCGTTGTCGGCGCGGTGAGGGCTGTCGGCCTCAAGGTGCCACTGGTTGTCCGCCTCGAAGGTACCAATGTCGAGGAAGGCAAGAAGATCATCCGCGAGAGCGGCCTCAACGTTCTGCCCGCCGACGACCTCGACGATGCTGCGCAGAAGATCGTCAACGCGGTGAAGGGAAAGTAAGCCAATGTCAGTCTTGATCGACAAGAACACCAAGGTCATCACCCAGGGCTTCACCGGCAAGAACGGCACCTTCCATTCCGAACAGGCGATCGCCTACGGGACCAAGGTTGTCGGCGGCACCTCGCCGGGCAAGGGCGGCTCGACCCATATCGGCCTGCCGGTGTTCGATACCGTGGCGGAAGCACGCGACAAGACCGGCGCCGATGCGTCGGTGATCTACGTGCCGCCGCCGGGTGCCGCAGACGCGATCTGCGAAGCCATCGATGCGGAAATCCCGCTGATCGTCTGCATCACCGAGGGCATTCCGGTGCTCGACATGGTGCGTGTGAAGCGTTCGCTGTCGGGATCGAAGTCGCGCCTGATCGGGCCGAACTGCCCGGGCGTCGTCACCGCCGGTGAATCGAAGATCGGCATCATGCCGGCCAACATCTTCAAGCCCGGCAAGGTCGGCATCCTGTCGCGTTCCGGCACGCTGACCTATGAAGCGGTGTTCCAGACCACCCAGGCCGGCCTGGGCCAGACCTCTGCAGTCGGCATCGGCGGCGATCCGGTCAAGGGCACCGAATTCATCGACGTGCTCGAGATGTTCCTGGCCGACGACAAGACCGAGTCGATCATCATGATCGGTGAAATCGGTGGTTCGGCGGAAGAAGACGCGGCACAGTTCATCAAGGACGAAGCCAAGCGCGGCCGCAAGAAGCCGATGGTCGGCTTCATCGGCGGCGTCACCGCACCTCCCGGCCGTCGCATGGGCCATGCCGGCGCCATCGTGTCGGGCGGCAAGGGCGACGCCCAGTCGAAGATCGCAGCCATGGAAGCCGCAGGCATCCGCGTCTCGCCGTCGCCGGCGCGCCTCGGCACCACGCTGGTGGATGTGCTGAAGGGCAAGTAAGCCCCGCGCATAACGATTGAGAATGACGAAGGCCCGCTCGAAAGAGCGGGCCTTTTGTTTTCGCGCCACACACTCGTCATTCCGGGACGGGACTGGCGCCGCAAGCAGCGGGACCGAGCCCGGAATCTCGCAGTGATAGAACCGCACGGGATTCCGGGCTCGCGTCCGGCAAAAGCCGGCCGCGCCCCGGAATGACGGTGAAACGTCTTACGCCGCCACGGCCTGCTTCTCGCCCACCAGCGGCAAGCCTTCCTCGATCGGATATTTCACATCGCGGCTCCATTCGTTCCAGGATCCGAAGTACATTCTGACATCAGCGACGCCAGCGTTCTTCAGTGCGAGAAACGTGTTCGACGCCCGCGCGCCCTTGAAGCAGTAGAGATAAACCGTGGTCGCCGGCGTGATGCCGACGGTGGCGCATTCAGCGAGGATCTCGTTCTTCGATTTGAAGCGCGGGCCTTCCGATGTCGGCTTCATCATGCGGTACCATTCGATCCAGACAGCGCCGGGAATGCGGCCCATGCGCGGGCAGAAATCCTTGCCATAGGGCGATGAACTCTCGCCGATCCATTCGTCAACATCGCGGACGTCGAGAATGGCAATCGATGGATTGCCGAGGGCGGCCTGCATGGTCGCTGCATCGATCAGGATCGAGCCGGCCTCCGGCTTGATCGCGAACGAAGCCGCTGTCGGCGTCGGGACGTCTGTGGTCGTCGGCAGGCCTTTCATGGTCCAGGCGTCATAGCCACCGTGCAGGACCTTGATCTTCGGATAGCCGAGGAATTCCAGCAGGAAGTAGCCGCGGCAGGACTGACCAAAGCCCGAATTCATGGACTGTTCGTAGATCACCGCAGTCTCGCTGCCGGACAGACCGGCACCGCCGAAGGCCGCAGCGAACTTCTTCTTCAGCTCGTCCATGCCTTCGGGCGTCGAGGTGGCGAGGAACGTAAAGATCTCATGGAGATTGACGGCGCCGGGGATATGCCCGGCCGCATAGGCATCGGGATTGCGCGTGTCGATGACGACGCAAGGTTCTGACTTCATGAACGTGACGAGATCGTCTGCGGAAATGAGAACTTCAGCCATTGAAAGCCTCCACTGTGTTGAACCGTCGTTGTTGAGCCGTTTGAGCTGGATCGCCTGTCGTTTCGCCGTGACTTAAGTCAATTCGCTTTCTGTTCACGTAAGGTGAAGTCACGCTCCTCCCTGGTCTCCCTGAGTTTCGCGCGCATTGTCTGCGAGCATTTTTCTGAGTTGCTTGGTGGCGGGGGTCACGATCGCCACAAAATAGGCTTCACGCAGCCGGCGCTGTGCGCGGTGCGATTTGAGGTAGCCACGTGCGCCACAATGCAGCATCGCCGCATGTGCTGCGGCGACAGCTGCATCGCCGGCGCGCAGACGCAATTCAACGACGCTGCGCCAATAAGCGTTGCTGGTGTCAAACGGCGTCGCCGCAAGCACCATCGTCTCCGCTTCCATCTTTGCGAGAAGCCCGGCGAAATCCTCGGGTTGCTGCGGCAGGAAGCAATTGACGTGGGCCAGCGTCGGCTTGACGCTGTCCATGATCGCGACGCAGTCGCGCACCAACCCGAGGCCCATGCCCATCTGCATCAGAATGAAGCCAGCACGAATTTTTTTCACGAACGGCATGGCCGGCGCAGCAAGCACCTGATCGTCGGGAATGAAGACATCACGGAACTGCACGGCGTAAGTGCCGGTACCATCCATCGCCAGAAACGGCTTGCATGGCGTCAATGCGAGGTTTTCATCCGCGCAGTCAGCGAGGAACATCACCTTTTCACCGGAGCCGTCATCGAGTTCGAAGATCGTGCCGAACATGTGGTCGGGACCGAGATTCGATACCCATGGCAACGCACCGCGGACGATATATCCGCCTTCGGTGCGTCGACCTTTCAGCTTCAGCTTCTCGATGCCGAAGAAGCTCTTCATCGGATTCGACAAGCCGGTACCGCCGAGCAGCTTGCCGCTCGCGGCATCGCTGAGATACTTCGCCTTCAGCGCGGCGTTATCGGAATTGAGGATGTACCAGACCAGCGTGTTCTGACACCACGCCATGAAGGCGGTGGAGCCGCAGGTTTCGCCGATGGTCGAGATGCCCGCAATCGTCTCCCCGAGATCGGTGTGAGCCGACCAGGCACCGACATCGCCGAGATAACGCAGCGCCCGATCCGGATAGATCGTGCCTTCGTCGATTTCCAAAGCGATCGGTGAAAGATCGGTGCGCGCGACGGCGGCTATTCGTTCAACGAGCGACGGTGTGTCGCCCGCCGCATCAACATCATCCGATTTCCGCAGCACAGCCGTCGTGGTCATGTCGATCTCCGTCACGCGCAAGGAAAAGAGAGGGCGGCCGCATCGCTGCGGCTGCGCGAACTCACATTCAAGCAGAGACTTCGAGATTGACGGGACGCGTGAAGGTGTTGGCGACGGGCGACCACTTCTTGACGTGATCGATCAGCGCGTCGATCTCGGCCTGCGCAATGCCTTCGCATTCCATGTCGACCTTGATGCGCACATCGGTGAAACCGACCGGCTTCTCGCTGATGTCGCCGGTGCCCCAGACAGCAGTGATGTTGAGGTCGCCTTCGAGCTGCAGTTCGAGTTTGTTGACGGTCCAACCACGATGCACCGCGTTCGCGTGCAGACCGACCGCGATGCAGGAGCCGAGCGCCGCCAAGGACGCCTCTGATGGATTCGGCGCCGTGTCGTCGCCGAGCAGCGCTGGCGGCTCATCGACGATGTAGGGCGGCAGGTTGCGGATGTAGTTGGCGTGGCGGAACTTGCCCTCGGCCACCGTCTTGCACTTCAGCGTCTTGATGACGTTGGGATTGGCTTTGCCGTTGGCGATCAGCTGTTCGAGCCCGCCTTTGTCGATCGGCGCGAGGCAGCCGGTCAGGGCGGTTTTGGCGGCAACAGCAGTCATTGGTTCTCTCCCTTGGAACGGATGGATAGATACAGAACGTTCTGTATCTTTGCAGAAAGTGTGCCAGCAGCAGCTGGATCGGAAACGGCCACGATTTCAGATGGTTGACGAGATGCCGTAGAATCGAGCAGAGGGGGAATTGCCACTTACCGCGCCAAATCGACGTTTACCCGCTCGAATATTGGTCAGGAACCGATGATTGCTTGCGCCTCGCGCGCGCCATGACATATGACAGGGCATGACCGATGCGATGCCGCAGGCTGTCGAGAGCAAAGTTCCGCAGGTGACGCCGCGGGAGCGGCTGATGGACGCAGCAACAAGGCTGTTCTGCAAGAATGGCATCAATGCCACCGGCATCGACGCTATCGTCAGTGAGGCCGGTACGGCCAAAACCACGCTCTACAAGAACTTCAAATCGAAGGACGATCTCGTCGACGCCGTGCTCAAGGCGGAAAGCGAGACCTGGCGCGGCTGGTTCATTGCAGCCGTGGAACGCGCCAAAACCCCGCGTGAAAAGCTGGATTCGATCTTCCCCGCGCTGAAAAGCTGGTTTGCCGAAGACACCTATTACGGCTGCGTTTTCATCAATGCAGTGGGTGAGCACTCGAAGGACGAAACCCGGCTGCGCGACATCACGATCCGGCACAAATCGTTCATTCTCAAGCACATCTCAGGACTGGCCGAAGCCGCCGGTGCAAAGAAGCCGGATTTTCTGGCCCACCAAATCGGCTTGCTGATGGATGGCGCCATCGTCGCCGCCATGGTGACCCGGGATCCGACCGTCGCAGACGCCGCCGGCATGGCCGCCAATGCCCTGCTGGACGAGGCCTGCGGACCGCCCAAAATCCGCCGCACCCGACGCGCCGGACTGCAAGGCGGCGCTGCCGCTTTGGCCAAGGAAGACCTCAGTGTCGTCGACTGAAATGCGCGGGCAAAATCTCGCGCACAAAGAATTGACGAAATATTCAGTTCTTCGTGCTTTTCAGGGCGCACATTCGGATTAAATAGGGTAGAAGCTCGCTCGACTTTAGGATGATCCGGCAACCGGATCAGCCCTCGCCAAAATTTCCGCGCGATACCAAATCAGGACGCCATCATGTCTCGCCAGGACGCGAACGCCGCCTTTGCACTCTCCTCATTTCTGCAGGGCGCAAACGCCACTTATATCGACGAACTTTATGCCCGTTACGAAAAGGACCCCTCCTCGGTCGATGCCGAGTGGCAGGAGTTCTTCAAGAGCCTGAAGGACTCGCCTGCCGACGTTCAAAAGAACGCCGAAGGTCCGTCCTGGGAAAAGACCAACTGGCCGCTGACACCGAAGGACGACCTGACCTCCGCCATGGATGGCAACTGGGCCCAGGTCGAGAAGGTCATGGGCGCAAAGCTCGCCGCCAAGGCCGCACAGCCCGGCGCGACCGCGCCGACGGGTGACATTAATCAAGCCACCCGCGACTCCGTGCGCGCGCTGATGTTGATCCGCGCTTTCCGCATGCGCGGCCACTTCCACGCCAATCTCGATCCGCTGGGGATTGAAGGCCAGAAGGATCACGAGGAACTCGATCCCCGCTCCTACGGCTTCACCGATGCCGATTACGACCGCAAGATTTTCCTCGATAACGTCATCGGCCTCGAATACGGCACGCTGCGCGAGATCGTTGCGATTCTGCAACGCACCTATTGCCAGACCCTCGGCGTCGAATTCATGCACATCTCGAACCGCGCCCAGAAGGCGTGGATTCAGGAACGTATCGAAGGTCCGGACAAGGAAATCAGCTTCACGCCAGAAGGTCGCCGCGCCATCCTCCAGAAGCTGATCGAAGCCGACGGCTTCGAGAAGTTCTGCGACGTCAAGTTCACCGGTACCAAGCGTTTTGGCCTCGACGGCGGCGAATCATTGATCCCGGCGCTGGAACAGATCATCAAGCGCGGCGGCAGCCTGGGTGTGCGTGACATCGTCGTCGGCATGCCCCATCGCGGTCGCCTCAATGTGTTGACCCAGGTGATGGGCAAGCCGCACCGCGCGCTGTTCCATGAATTCAAGGGCGGCTCGGCCAATCCGGACGAGGTCGAAGGTTCGGGTGACGTCAAGTACCACCTCGGCGCCTCGTCGGATCGCGAGTTCGACAACAACAATATCCATCTGTCACTGACGGCGAATCCGTCGCATCTTGAAATCGTCGATCCCGTGGTGCTCGGAAAGGTCCGCGCCAAGCAGGACCAGAATGGTGATCCGCCGGACCAGCGTATTTCCGTGCTGCCGCTGCTGATGCATGGCGATGCGGCCTTCGCAGGTCAGGGTGTGGTCGCGGAATGCTTCGCGCTGTCGGACCTGAAGGGTTACCGCACCGGCGGTTCGATCCACTTCATCGTCAACAACCAGATCGGCTTCACCACCTATCCGCGTTACTCCCGTTCGTCGCCCTATCCGTCCGATGTCGCGAAGATGATCGACGCTCCGATCTTCCATGTGAACGGCGACGATCCGGAAGCGGTTGTGTTCGCCGCCAAGATCGCGATCGAGTTCCGACAGAAGTTCCACAAGCCTGTCGTCATCGACATGTTCTGCTATCGCCGCCACGGCCATAACGAAGGCGACGAGCCGGCGTTCACCCAGCCGGTGATGTACAAGAAGATCGGCGCGCATCAGTCGACGCTGGATATCTATGCCAAGCGCATCATCGCCGATGGCGTGATGACCGAAGGCGAAATCGACAAGGCGAAGGCCGATTGGCGCGCTCGTCTCGATGCCGAGCTCGAAGCCGGCGCTGGCTACAAGCCGAACAAGGCCGACTGGCTCGACGGCAAATGGGCTGGCTTCAAATATGCCGACCAGGAGGAAGATCCCCGCCGCGGCGTGACGGGTGTCGACGTCGATACGCTGAAGGCTATTGGCGCCAAGATTACCAAGGTGCCCGATGGGTTTCGGGTTCACCGCACGGTACAGCGCTTCCTCGACACCCGCGCCAAGGCGATCGAATCAGGCGAAGGAATCGACTGGGCGACCGGCGAAGCACTCGCATTCTGTACGCTGATGGAAGAAGGTCATCGCGTCCGTCTGTCCGGCCAGGACTCGGAGCGCGGCACCTTCTCGCAGCGTCACTCGGTGCTGTTCGATCAGGAAGACGAAAGCCGCTACACGCCGTTCAATCACCTCAAGCCCGACCAGGGTCACTACGAGGTTATCAACTCGCTGCTGTCGGAAGAAGCCGTGCTCGGCTTCGAATACGGCTACTCGCTCGCCGAGCCGAAGGCTCTGGCGCTATGGGAAGCCCAGTTCGGCGACTTCGCCAACGGCGCACAGGTGCTGTTCGACCAGTTCATCTCGTCGGGTGAACGCAAGTGGCTCCGTATGTCGGGCCTCGTCTGCCTGCTGCCGCATGGCTATGAAGGCCAGGGCCCGGAGCATTCCTCCGCACGCCTTGAGCGTTTCCTGCAGATGTGCGCGGAAGACAACATGCAGGTCGTCTATCCGACAACTCCGGCCAACTACTTCCACATGTTGCGTCGTCAGTTGAAGCGCGAGATCCGCAAGCCGCTGATCGTCATGACGCCGAAGTCGCTGCTGCGCCACAAGCGCGCAGTATCGAAGCTGAGCGAACTCGGTGAGAACACCAGCTTCCATCGCGTCCTGTTTGACGATGCTGAGAAGTTGCCGGACGAGAAGATCAAGCTCGCCCCCGACAACAAGATCCGCCGCGTCGTGCTGTGCTCGGGCAAGGTCTATTACGATCTCTACGAAGAGCGTGAGAAGCGTGGCGTTGACGACATCTATCTGATGCGTATCGAGCAGCTCTATCCGGTGCCGCTCAAGACGCTGGTGCAGGAGCTGACCCGCTTCAAGGGTGCGGAATTCGTCTGGTGCCAGGAAGAGCCGCGCAACATGGGCGGCTGGCACTTCATCGAGCCCTATCTCGAATGGGTGCTCAATCAGATCAACGCCACCCACAAGCGTCCGCGTTACGCCGGCCGCGCCGCATCTGCGGCGACCGCTACCGGCCTGATGTCCAAGCATCTCGCCCAGCTCAAGGCCTTCCTCGACGAAGCGCTCGGCTAAGCCTCCATCCTGTTGGCGAATGCCCCGCACCCGCGGGGCGTTCGCATATCCGCATTGATTTCAAGTTCAGGCAGGGATGACCGAGCGGGTCGCCACGCCACAAGAGGAAATAGACAATGACTGAAATTCGCGTTCCCACGCTCGGCGAATCCGTGACGGAAGCCACCATCGGCCGCTGGTTCAAGAAGGCTGGCGATGCCGTCGCCGTTGACGAGCCGTTGGTTGAACTCGAGACCGACAAGGTCACGATCGAAGTGCCCGCACCGTCTGCTGGCGTGCTCGGCGAAATCGTTGCCAAGGATGGCGAGACCGTCGCTGTCGGCGCCCTGCTCGGCCAGATCACCGATGGTGCCGGTGGCGCCAAGCCGGCTGCTGCGCCTGCCAAGCCTGCAGCCCCGACCCCAGCTGCTGCACCCGCCGCGGCTGCGCCTGCTCCCGCTCAGAAGTCAGCACCTGTCGATGCGCCGCTGGCGCCGTCGGTGCGCAAGATTTCGGCCGAGAGCGGCATCGATGCCGCCACCGTGCCCGGTTCGGGCAAGGATGGCCGCGTGACCAAGGGCGACATGCTCGCTGCGATCGAAAAGGCCGCTTCGGCACCGACCCCGGTCAATCAGCCTGCCGCTGCCGTGCAGGTTCGTGCGCCGTCGCCGGCTGACGACGCCGCCCGCGAAGAGCGCGTGAAGATGACGCGTCTGCGCCAGACCATCGCGCGCCGCCTCAAGGACGTGCAGAACACCGCCGCGATGCTCACGACCTTCAACGAGGTCGACATGACCAACGTCATGACGCTGCGCTCGCAGTACAAGGACGTGTTCGAGAAGAAGCACGGCACCAAACTCGGCTTCATGGGCTTCTTCACCAAGGCCTGCGTGCAGGCACTGAAGGATCTCCCGGCCGTCAACGCCGAGATCGACGGCTCCGACCTGATCTACAAGAACTATTATCACGTCGGCGTTGCCGTCGGTACCGACAAGGGTCTCGTCGTTCCCGTGGTGCGCGACTGCGATACCAAGTCGATCTCGGACATCGAAAAGACCATTGCGGACTTCGGCAAGCGTGCCCGTGACGGTCAGCTCAAGATCGACGAAATGCAGGGTGGCACCTTCACCATCACCAATGGCGGCATCTACGGTTCGCTGATGTCGACGCCGATCCTGAACGCGCCGCAGTCGGCCATCCTCGGCATGCACAAGATCCAGGAACGTCCGATCGTGGTCGGCGGCAAGATCGAGATCCGTCCGATGATGTATCTGGCTTTGTCCTACGATCACCGCGTGATCGACGGCAAGGAAGCCGTGACCTTCCTCGTCCGCGTCAAGGAAAGCCTGGAAGATCCGGCACGTCTCGTTCTGGATCTCTGATCTCTCCTTATTCACTATCATCAACCGGTAGCGGCGACGCTGCCGGTTGATGACTAAGAAGCCTTGATATCCGAAGCCTCGATACCTGAAGTCTTGGCACCTTAGCGAAGCTGGAGCAGGACATGACCGACAGCGTCGTCATCATCACTGGTGGTAGCCGGGGTATCGGCCGTGCAACGGCGCTCAAGGCGGCGGCACGCGGGTTCAAGGTCGTGGTCGGCTATGCCAGCAACGAAGCCGCTGCGAATGAAGTTGTTGCGAAGATCGAAGCGACCAACGGCAAGGCCATCGCCGTAAAATGCGACGTCGGTTCCGAGGCGGACATCCTCGCGCTGTTCGAGGCGGCCGACGCGTTCGGGCCGCTCGGTGCGCTGGTCAATAATGCCGGCATCGTCGGCCCCTCCATCCGCGTCGATCAGATGAGTGCCGAGCGCATCGCGAACATGATGACGGTGAATGTCACCGGCAGCATTCTTTGCGCCCGCGAGGCCGTGAAGCGGATGTCGACGAAGCACGGTGGCAAGGGCGGCGTCATTGTCAACCTGTCATCGGTTGCTGCCAAGCTGGGCGCACCCAACACTTATGTCGATTACGCCGCCTCGAAGGGCGCGATCGATTCCTTCACCATCGGATTGGGACACGAAGTCGCAGCCGAGGGCATTCGCGTCGCCGGCATTCGGCCGGGTTTGATCGATACCGATATTCACGCGTCAGGCGGTGAGCCCGATCGCGCACACCGTCTCAGCGTTCACGTCCCGATGAAGCGCGTCGGCACCGCGGACGAAATCGCCAATGCCATCGTCTGGCTGCTGTCGGACGAAGCCTCTTACGTCACATCCACCATTCTCGACGTGTCCGGTGGCCGCTAAGGCCCAGGCACCCCATAACATCCAGAAGAAAATACAGGACTACATCATGGCTTACGACCTCGTTGTTATCGGCACCGGCCCCGGTGGCTATGTCTGCGCGATCCGCGCGGCGCAGCTCGGCATGAAGGTCGCCGTCGTTGAGAAGAACAGCACGCTTGGCGGCACCTGCCTGAACATTGGCTGCATGCCCTCGAAGGCTTTGCTCTATTCGTCGGAGCTTTTTGAGGAAGCCGGCCACTCCTTCGCCAAGATGGGCATCAAGGTGTCTGCCCCGGCGCTCGATCTTCCCGCGCTGATGAACTTCAAGCAGCAGGGCATCGACGGCAACGTCAAGGGCGTCGAATTCCTGATGAAGAAGAACAAGATCGACGTCGTGATGGGCACCGGCCGTGTGCTCGGCACCGGCAAGGTCGAGGTCACCGGCGCTGACGGCAAAGCCCAGACGCTGGAGACCAAGAACATCGTCATCGCCACCGGTTCGGATGTCGCCAAGCTGAAGGGCATCGAGATCGACGAGAAGCGCATCGTGTCGTCGACCGGCGCGCTGTCGCTCGACAAGGTCCCGGGCAAGCTGATCGTGGTCGGCGCCGGCGTGATCGGGCTCGAACTCGGTTCGGTGTGGCGCCGCCTCGGCGCCGAAGTCACCGTGGTGGAATTCCTCGATCGTATCCTGCCGGGCATGGACGGCGAAGTCGCCAAGCAGTTCCAGCGCATGCTCGAGAAGCAGGGCATGTCGTTCAAGCTCGGCGCCAAGGTCACCGGCGTGGATACGTCGGGCAAGACGCTGAAGGCGCAGATCGAGCCGGCAGCAGGCGGTGCGGCAGAATCGCTCGAAGCCGATGTGATCCTCGTCGCGATCGGCCGCGTGGCTTACACCGAAAAGCTCGGTCTCAAGGAAGCCGGCGTCGAGCTCGACGAGCGCGGCCGCGTCAAGATCGATCATCACTTCTCGAGCAATGTGAAGGGTATCTACGCGATCGGCGACGTCGTCGCCGGCCCGATGCTGGCGCACAAGGCGGAAGACGAAGGTGTTGCCTGCGCCGAGATTCTCGCAGGCCAGGCCGGTCATGTGAACTATGACGTGATCCCGGGCGTCGTTTACACCACGCCGGAAGTCGCCGCCGTCGGCAAGACCGAGGAAGAACTCAAGGCTGCCGGTATCGCTTACAATGTCGGCAAGTTCCCGTTCACGGCCAATGGCCGCTCCAAGGTCAACCAGACCACCGATGGTTTCGTGAAGATTCTCGCAGATGCGAAGACCGATCGCGTGCTCGGCGTGCATATGATCGGCCGCGAAGTCGGTGAAATGATTCATGAGGCCTGCGTGCTGATGGAATTCGGCGGTTCCGCCGAAGATCTGGCCCGCACATGCCATGCGCATCCGACCCGCTCCGAGGCGGTGAAGGAAGCGGCATTTGCGGTGGCCAAGCGCGCTATCCATATGTGAGTCACGGCCGGCGCGGCGCCGGCTGGGAGACGAACGTGATGATACGACGCGTGCTGCAACCGCTATGGTTCTTCCTCGCTTTGATCTTCCTGATCGAGGCGTGGCTGTGGGATCATCTCGAACCGGTCGTTGCGCGCGTCGTTGCAGCAATACCGCTGCGCGCTTTCAAGGAATGGCTGGCCGCGAGAATCGCGCGGCTGTCGCCAATGTTGACGCTGGTCGTGTTTGTTGTTCCGGCGATCCTGCTGTTTCCGTTGAAACTGGCCGGCGCCTGGCTGCTCATGCATCAGTATTGGATCAGCGCTTTCGCGCTCATCGTGTTCAGCAAGTTTCTCGGTGTCGGCGTCACCGCGTTCATCTTCGATGTGACACGGCCGAAGCTGTTGCAGATGAACTGGTTTCGGAAGCTCTACGAATTCGTTCTCGACATCCGCCGCCGGGCCGGCGAATTGGTCGCGCCTGTGACTGCAAGAATCAAGGCGACGATGGCGATGTTCCGCTCCAATTCATCATCGCGTTGGATGCGGCTGGTACAACGGCTGCGTCATCGGGCGCATTCGGCGCGGTAGACCGAACGGGAGAGCGACTTGGCTGAGCTGGCACGCATCCAAACTCCCCTTCTCGATATTGCCTATGAACATAGCGGACCGGATGGTGGCTTGCCCGTCCTGCTGATGCACGGGTTTCCCTATGACATCAGAGGCTATGACGACGCCGTCGACATCATCAACGCAGCCGGCTTCCGCACCATCGTGCCCTATCTGCGTGGCTATGGGCCAACGCGGTTTCTTTCCAGCGCGACCATCCGTTCGGGGCAACAGGCCGCGCTTGGACAGGATCTGCTGGAGCTGATGGACGCGCTGCGTACCGGCAAGGCGGTCGTCGCCGGCTATGACTGGGGCGGCCGCGCGGCCTGTGTTGTCTCAGCGCTATGGCCGGAGCGTGTACACGGCCTCGTCAGTTGCACCGGCTACAACATCCAGGACCTGACGAATGCGGCGCGGCCATTCGCGCCTGAGCAGGAAGCGCGGCAATGGTATCAGTATTATTTCCATACTGAACGCGGCCGCAACGGCCTGATCCAGAACCGCGACACACTAGCCAAACTGCTCTGGAAGATGTGGTCACCCAGCTGGTCGTTCGACGACGCGACATTCGAGCGCTCGGCGGCGGCCTTCGACAACGATGACTTCGTTGATGTGGTCGTGCATTCCTACATGCACCGTACCGGCAGCGTCGCCGGCGATCCGAATTATGCTTTCCTGGAAACGCAACTCGCAGCGCAGCCAAGGATCGATGTTCCGACCATTGTGCTGCACGGCGCCGACGACGGCGTGGGGCCGGTGAAAGGTTCGGAGAATCACGGCCAGTATTTTACGGCACACTATGAACGCCGCGTAATCCCGAGCGTGGGCCACAATGTGCCGCAGGAAGCGCCGCGGGAGTTTGCCGATGCGGTCCTGCAGCTCTGCCGGACCGCTTCGACGTAGGTTGCTACATAATATGCACCGCATGTGGCGCGAACAGGCCAATCGCGGTGAAGGCGACGCCGGCAATCGCCAGTGCACCTGATACCCAAGCCAGCGCGATCATGCCGGTGATGATCGTGGCCGATGCCAGAACGATGCCGATCTGGAATGCGGCAGAGGCCACTTCATAGTGATGATACCGCGCCATTGCGAGGTCGCGCGCATGTTCGGCTTCCTTGGCCCGGGCGGCGAGCTGTTCGGAGCCTTCGCCGGTTTCCGGCTCAGAGCGATAGCGATCCGCGGTCTTCTTCCAATCGTCGATCTGCTTGGACAGTGCGGCCTTGGCGGCATCGTCACCCATCAAGCCGAGGCTCAGCCGGGCTTGATCTGACGTCGCCTGAACGACGGTGCGGCGGATACTTTTGGCCTGGAAGAACGCCCAGAGGTTGGACGCCTCGACATTCTTGCTGATGGATTCGGTTTGCGCACCCTTGCCGAGGGTTTCCGAGAACGCCAGAAACAGCGCGATCACGGCAATCAGCAATGCAATATTCTTGTTCGAGCCGGAGGCATGCTCGGCATGCTCCGCGTGCTCCATACTTTCGTGCGCGCCCATCGTAATCCCCTCCGGTTGGTCGATGTGTCGATTTGACCGAACCGCAGCGACTTCGCAAGGGGCAGCTCATGACACTTCTACTACAGCTGGGCTTGCCTGGCCTACGCGCGCGGGTGTGCAGTCTTGTAGACCTCGAACAACCGCTCGGTATCGATGCCGGTATAGATCTGGGTGGTCGACAGTGAGGCGTGGCCAAGCAATTCCTGGATCGCGCGGAGATCACCACCACGCGTCAGCAGATGGGTGGCAAAGGAGTGGCGCAGCGCGTGCGGCGTGGCGCTGTCGGGCAGGCCTAGCGCGCCGCGCATCCGCTCCATGGTCAACTGGATGATCCGAGGACTGAGCGGGCCGCCCCGCGCGCCGACAAACATCGGTCCTTCAGCGGGCAGTGGGTGTGGGCACTGCGCCGCATAGTCGGCGATGAGCTCGAGCACATTATGCAACACGGGTACCATGCGGGTCTTGTTGCCCTTGCCATTGACGATCAGCACGTCACCGGCACCGGGCGCCGGCACGTCGCGCCGCTTGAGGCCAAGCGCCTCGGAGATGCGCAGGCCCGAACCATAGAGCAGCGCCATCACCGCGGCATCGCGTGCCCAGATCCACGGATCGCGATTTTCGCCCGCACGCTCATCCGCATCGGCAAGGCGCTTGGCAGAGGCCATCTGCAGCGGTTTCGGCAGGCTCTTGCCTATTTTGGGCGCGCGAATCGCTGACAGCGCACCGACGGTGCCCTTGCCTTCGCGCTCCAGAAAGCGGCCGAACGACCGCAGACCCGCCAGCGCGCGCATCAGCGAGCGACCGCCAATGTCATCCCCGCGGCGCGCCGCCATGAAGGCACGGACATCGCTGGCTTCCAGTTTGGCGAAACGCGGCAGTGAGACGAGCGCGCCCCAGTGTTCGGCGAGAAATGCCAGAAACTGCCGGACGTCGCGCGTATAGGCCTCCAGCGTCTTCGGCGACAGCCGCCGCTCGGCGCGGAGATGTGACAGCCACCGCGTCATCTGCAGCGAGACATCGGCGTCCGCGCAGATGAGGTCGATCGGCGCTGGCCCACCTGATTTGGCTTCGGCTGGTTTCTTGTCGGAAAGCTTGGCCATCGGGATGCCTTGCAGTTCGCGGAACGCGAACGGGCGGAGATTATCACTCCCCGCTCGTTTCACTTTGGTGAACCGACGGCAGCATCAGTCCGGGAACCGCTTCAGGGGCTCTGCGACACCGGCCGGGAGCCCTGTTCGTGCAGCATTCATGGCCATGGCCAGGAAGGTGTAATAGCCATTGATCCCGAGCAGATCGATGACGCCCTGCTCGCCGAATTTTGCGACGGCCCTGTTCCAGGTCGGGTCACTCACCCGTTTGGTGCGCTGGATCTCGATTGACATGTCGTAGGCAGCCTCTTCGTCCTCGGCCATGCCAACAGGACGCCGACCATCGGCAATCGCATCGGCGATCTCGTTGCGCAGACCCGCCTTGATCGCGATGTCATGGTGGGCAACCCACTCATATTGCTGGGTCCATTCCCGCGCAGTGATCAGGATAATCATTTCGCTGAGCCGCGGTGCCAGCACGCTCTTGAACCTGAGATGATCGCCCATGGCCTTGGCGCGGAGCATCACTTCCGGGCTGCGAATCAACGGCACGAAGGGGCCTCGGACTTCATAGCCGCGCCCGCCGGCGAATTCCTCGGCAGCCTTCTTCTGCGCTTCGGTGTATTTATCGGCCGGGATCGGCGGCATCCGGTCCTGCGCCAGCGCAGGCATTACGACGGCAGAAAACATGACGAATGAGGCGACTGCCCCGGCGAGCCTGTGGCCCATGAAGGGTCTCCCTTTGGCTTATTGTTTTTGCTTCATTGTCGTGGCGGCACATCGGTCATAAGACCGGGCTACCCGGGCCGGCACTGGTCCGGACCGCACCCCGAGCTTAGGTTAGCGGATACTCCAATTCGAGTCTGAATTCCCCTGATGGACGAAGCTGCGCGCACCAAAACATCATCTGGCGTCGTCGACGTGCTGGTGCCGGTCGCGCTGAACCAGGCTTATTCCTATCGCGTGCCACGTGGCCTCGATCTGCAGCCCGGCGATGTCGTCAGCGTGCCGCTTGGCGCCCGCGAGGTGATCGGCGTGGTCTGGGCGGAAAACACCAATCCCGATCCGCGGCTGCACAACCGGCTCAAGGAAGTCGGTGATAAATTCGATGTCCCGCCGCTGAGGCAGGAATTGCGCAGCCTGGTCGACTGGGTGGCGAATTACACGTTGTCGGCGCGCGGCATGGTCATGAAAATGACCCTGCGGATGGGCGAGCATCTCGGCCCGGAGCGGGTGCGCATGGGCGTCCGCCTGGTTGGCGAAGTGCCCAGGCGCATGACTTCGGCACGCGCACGCTTGATCGAGATTCTGTCCGACGGTCTGCTGCACGGGAAGTCCGAAGCCGCCAAGGAAGCCGGCGTCAGCGCCGGCGTGATCGACGGTCTCGTCGATGAAGGCACGCTTGCTATTGAAGCCATGCCCCGCGCGCTACCGCCGCCGGCACCCGATCCCACCTTCGCCGAACCGGACTTTTCGGACGACCAGGCCGTCGCGGCTGAAGCGATGCGGACCTTTGCCGCCAAGGGGGATTTTCACGCCGCTCTGCTCGACGGTGTCACCGGCTCCGGCAAGACCGAGGTGTATTTCGAGGCGGTTGCCGAGGTGATCAAGCGCGGGGAACAGGTGCTCATCCTGATGCCCGAAATCGCGCTGACGGGGCAATTCCTCGAGCGCTTCTCAAAACGCTTCGGCGTGCGGCCACTGGAGTGGCACTCCGAACTGACCCCGCGCACCCGCGCCCGCAACTGGGCGTCGATCGCCAATGGCGAGGCGCATGTCATCGTCGGCGCCCGTTCGGCACTGTTTCTGCCCTATGCGAAGCTCGGCCTGATCATCGTCGATGAAGAGCATGACCAAGCCTACAAGCAGGACGAAGGCGCGCATTACCACGCTCGTGACATGGCCGTGGTGCGGGCATCGATCGCGAAGATCCCGATCGTGCTCGCTTCTGCCACGCCATCGGTCGAGTCCGAGGTCAATGCGCGGAAGGGACGCTACCAGCGCATCGCGCTGCCTTCGCGCTTCGGCGGCCAGCACATGCCGCATATCGAAGCCATTGATCTGCGCCGCGAAGGGCCGATGCGCGGCCGCTTCATCGCACCGCGCCTCGCCGAGAAAATCCAGGTCGCCATAGAGCGCAAGGAACAGGCGCTGCTGTTTCTGAATCGCCGGGGCTATGCGCCGCTGACGCTATGCCGCGGCTGCGGCCACCGCTTCGCCTGCACCATCTGCGATGCCTGGCTGGTCGATCATCGCTTTCGCCAGCGACTGGTCTGTCACCACTGCGGCTTCTCGATGCATCGCCCGCATCAGTGTCCCCATTGTCAGGCTGAGGAATCGCTGGTCGCCGTCGGTCCGGGCGTCGAGCGGCTGCAAGAGGAAGCAGCAAGCCTGTTTCCGAATGCGCGCACCATGGTGCTGTCGAGCGACCTCATTACGTCGATCGATGCGATGCGGACCGAACTGGCCGAGATCGCCGAAGGCCGTGTCGATGTCATTATCGGCACGCAACTCGTGGCCAAAGGCCATAACTTCCCGCGGCTCAATCTGGTCGGTGTGATCGACGCGGATCTGGGCCTCGGCAATGGCGATCCGCGAGCTGCGGAGCGTACCTATCAGATGCTCAATCAGGTCATCGGACGCGCCGGACGTGAACAGGGACGCGGCGTTGGCTATCTGCAGACCCATCAGCCGGAGCATCCGGTAATGAAGGCGCTGGTGGCAAACGACCGCGAAGCGTTTTACGCCAGCGAGATCGAGGCCCGCGAGCGCGCGGGCTATCCGCCCTTCGGCCGATTGGCGAGCTTGATCATCTCAGGCGGCGACCGGCCAACCACCGAGGGCTATGCGCGCAAACTCGCCGCCGTAGCACCGATCGATGAGCGCATCATGGTGCTCGGCCCGGCCGAAGCACCGCTCGCCGTCATCAAAGGTCGCTATCGCTTCCGACTGCTGGTGAAGTCGGCGCGCAATGTCGACCTGTCGCACTATCTCCGCGACTGGCTGGCGCATGGCCCGAAACCGACAGGCAACCTCAAGCTCGAAGTCGATGTCGACCCGCAGAGCTTTCTTTGAGCTTCTTCATTCGGAGCGCTCGCTGTTGTGCGCGAACCCGGAATGACGGTGTGAACTGACAACGCAAAAACAAAAAAGCCTGCTGTCTTTTGATGACAGCAGGCTCTTTTACTCAACGCTTACTCTACTCGATACACACACAACGCTACTGAACTTGAAAGATCAGAAACGCGACGCGTTAGTCTTGCTTACATGACTTCCGCGACGACGCGGCCGACGCCACGGCCGGTCAAACCTATCGCGCTGGCTGCGCCTTTCGACAGGTCGAGTACGCGGCCACGGATGAACGGCCCGCGATCGTTGACGGTGACGACAACGCTGCGACCTCCATGGGTAACGCGCAGCTTGGTGCCGAACGGCAGCGAACGATGCGCGGCAGTCATCGCATTCTGATTGAAGCGCTGACCCGACGCGGTGCGGCTGCCTGACTCATTGCCGTAATAGGACGCAACACCCGAGAAGCTACGACCGCCCGTCGACGGAGCGATCGACGCGTTGGCATCGAACAGCGACGGCTGGCTGGCCTGACGAGCGTGATGCTTGTGATGATGGCGATGGTGCCGGGATTTGGCCGAAGCCTCTGAAACAGTTCCCCCGAGAACAAGAGCGGCAGTCATGACAGCGATTGCCGTACGCGGCCGAGCGATAGCGCCCAGCGTCGATTTTCCGTAACGCAGCATAAGGTGTTGTCCCTCAGACAGTATTGCCACAATTGTGGCAAGTGGACCCCCGTCCCAATTTCACTGGCTGAGCGTTTGACGACGTAATGAGGCGTAAAATGGGCAACACAATCGTTCCATGACCAGATGAAATATCTTGTGATGGAACAAAACATGGCTAATGAGCCGCTTTAATAATTTATTAACTATTTAATATACTATCTATTACATAACTATACTGAATAGCGAAGTGATCGTTGCGCATGGATAGCATTCGGTAAGTAAATCTTAAGCAGTCGGCCGCGGCGACCTGCAACGCAGCGGCCAACGCCCCCAGCGAAGCCTTCGGCATGCCGTTGCGACTTGGACGGCAATGTGGCTCGCACAGCACTCGAAAATCGCCACCCTGTGCCGTCATGCGGAATTAGAAATTCCGCCTCGGAGGCAAGCAGCAAGGCGCGTCGTCAGGACGCCCATCAAGCGTCCACCTCCCTGAAATGATTCTTTGCGAAGGCCTGCGACAAGGCATCATCAAACGCTTTCGTCGCGTTGCACCCGCGCGCGGGCTATGTTAGCAAAGCCGCGATTTGAACGGGTCACGACATTTTGTTGTGACCCAAAAATCGAAGTCCCGCTTGAATTCCAAGGACTTGGATCGCTAGGCGCCACATTCAGGCGATGGTTATTCCCTTGCGAATTTGACAGCCTGAAGAGCGCAATTCGTGGCAGCAGAAGATCCGTCGGTTTCGGGAATGTCCGGTCGTTATGCAACGGCTCTGTTTGAGCTGGCGCGTGACGCAAAATCCGTCGATGCGGTGAAGGCCGATCTCGACAAATTCGTAGCGATGCTGGCCGACAGCGCCGATCTGGCGCGACTGGTTCGCAGCCCGGTGTTCTCGGCAGAGATCCAGGGCAAGGCCCTCGCTTCGGTTCTGGAGAAGGCCGGAATTACCGGCATCACCGCCAACTTCCTCAAGGTCCTCACCGCCAACCGCCGCCTGTTCGCCGTTGGCGATGTGGTGCGCGGTTTCAATGCACTGGTAGCCAAGTTCAAGGGCGAAGCTACGGCTGACGTCACCGTCGCCGAGCCGCTCAGTGACAAGAATCTCGACGCTCTCAAGACCGCGCTGAAATCAGTGACGGGCAAGGACGTCGCGCTCAACGTGAAAGTCGATCCGTCCATCATCGGCGGGCTTGTCGTCAAGCTCGGCAGCCGCATGGTGGACAGCTCGCTTCGCACCAAACTCAACTCGATCAAGCACTCGATGAAAGAGGCAGGCTGATGGACATCCGCGCCGCAGAAATTTCCGCGATCCTCAAAGACCAGATCAAGAATTTCGGCCAGGAAGCTGAAGTTTCCGAAGTCGGACAGGTATTGTCCGTCGGCGACGGCATTGCCCGCGTCTACGGCCTCGACAACGTCCAGGCTGGTGAAATGGTCGAATTCGAGAACGGCACCCGCGGTATGGCGCTGAACCTCGAAACCGACAACGTCGGTGTCGTTATTTTCGGCGCTGACCGCGAAATTAAAGAAGGCCAGACCGTCAAGCGCACCCGTTCGATCGTGGACGCGCCGGTTGGCAAGGGTTTGCTCGGCCGCGTCGTTGACGCGCTCGGCAATCCGATCGATGGTAAGGGTCCGATCCAGGCCGACAAGCGTATGCGCGTCGACGTTAAGGCGCCGGGCATCATTCCGCGCAAGTCGGTCAACGAGCCGATGGCAACCGGCTTGAAGTCGGTCGACGCCCTGATCCCGGTCGGCCGTGGCCAGCGCGAGCTGATCATCGGTGACCGTCAGACCGGCAAGACCGCAATCGCGCTCGACACCATCCTGAACCAGAAGTCGCTGAACGGCGCGGGTGCTCCCGAGAGCCAGAAGCTGTACTGCGTGTACGTCGCCGTTGGTCAGAAGCGCTCGACTGTCGCTCAGTTCGTGAAGGTGCTCGAAGAGCAGGGTGCGATGGAATACTCCGTCGTCATCGCTGCGACCGCTTCCGATCCGGCTCCGATGCAGTATATCGCGCCGTTCACCGGCTGCACGATCGGCGAATTCTTCCGCGACAACGGCATGCACGCCGTTATCATCTATGACGATCTCTCGAAGCAGGCCGTTGCTTACCGTCAGATGTCGCTGCTGCTGCGTCGTCCGCCGGGCCGCGAAGCTTATCCGGGCGACGTGTTCTATCTTCACTCGCGTCTGCTTGAGCGCGCTGCGAAGCTCAACGATTCCCAGGGCAATGGTTCGCTGACGGCTCTGCCGGTCATCGAAACCCAGGCCAACGACGTGTCGGCCTACATCCCGACCAACGTTATTTCGATCACCGACGGTCAGATCTTCCTTGAAACCGATCTGTTCTTCCAGGGCATCCGTCCTGCCGTGAACGTCGGTCTGTCCGTGTCGCGCGTCGGCTCCGCCGCGCAGACCAAGGCGATGAAGAAGGTCGCCGGCAAGATCAAAGGCGAGCTCGCCCAGTACCGCGAAATGGCTGCATTCGCGCAGTTCGGCTCGGACCTCGACGCTTCGACCCAGCGCCTGCTGAACCGCGGCGCACGTCTGACTGAACTCCTGAAGCAGCCGCAATTCTCGCCGCTGAAGATGGAAGAGCAGGTTTGCGTGATCTGGGCCGGCACCAACGGCTATCTCGACGCGCTGCCGGTCAGCAAGGTTCGGGGCTTCGAAGATGGTCTGCTGTCGCTGCTGCGCGGCAAGAACGTCGAGATCCTCAACGCGATCCGCGACAGCCGCGATCTCAAGGATGACGTTGCCGCCCAGCTCAAGGCCGTCGTCGAAGGCTTCGCGAAGACCTACGCTTAATATTGCCAATGAATGGCCGGCTCATGCCGGCCATTCGCGTTGATGTCCGGCACGAGGTCGGACGTTTCGAACGAGAGGTTCGCGATCAGCTGATTGGCTAGATCGCCGGGGTGGACTGAGAATGGCCTCACTTAAAGACATGCGTGTCCGCATCGCCTCAACCAAGGCGACGCAGAAGATTACCAAGGCGATGCAGATGGTTGCAGCATCGAAACTGCGCCGTGCGCAGACTGCTGCCGAAGCTGCACGTCCTTATGCCGAGAAGATGGATGCGGTGATCGCCAGCATCGCCAGTGCGACCACACCGGGCACCGGTCCGGCGCTGTTGGTTGGTACCGGCAAGGATCAGGTTCACCTGCTGCTGGTCTGCACCGGCGAGCGTGGCCTGTCCGGCGCCTTCAACTCCTCGATCGTCCGCTTGGCGCGCGAACGTGCGCTGGCGCTGATGAACCAGGGCAAAGAGGTCAAGTTCTTCTGCGTCGGCCGCAAGGGTTACGAGCAGCTGCGCCGCAACTTCGACAAGCAGATCGTCGGTCATATCGAACTGCGTTCCGTGCGTCAGCTTGGCTTCGTCAATGCCGATGATATCGCCAAGAAAGTTCTGGCTCTCTTCAATGACGGTCAGTTCGACGTTTGCACGCTGTTCTATTCGCGTTTCAAGTCGGTGATCTCGCAGGTCCCGACCGCCCAGCAGATCATTCCGCTGGAAGTCGCAGCGCCTGCTGCCAATGCCGGCCCGACGCCGACCTATGAATACGAGCCCGCCGAGGATGAGATCCTTGACGGCCTGCTGCCGCGCAATCTCGCGGTGCAGATTTTCCGCGCGCTGCTGGAGAACAATGCTTCGTTCTACGGTGCGCAGATGAGTTCGATGGACAACGCCACGCGCAATGCCGGCGACATGATCCGCAAGCAAACACTGATCTACAACCGCACCCGCCAGGCGATGATTACGAAGGAGCTGATCGAAATCATCTCCGGCGCCGAGGCGATCTAACAGCAATAATCCGGTCTACCCGACCGCCGTTCAAGTTTCGGACTTCAGAGTCCTTGAGGTTTAAGGAGAAGTTTTCATGGCTAGCCCCGCCAACCAGACCGGACGTATCACACAGGTCATCGGCGCCGTCGTCGACGTGCAGTTCGAAGGTTACCTGCCCGCCATTCTGAACGCGATCGAGACCAAGAACGGCAACAACCGCCTGGTTCTCGAAGTCGCCCAGCATCTCGGTGAATCGACCGTCCGCACCATCGCGATGGACACCACCGAAGGTCTGGTCCGTGGCCAGGAAGTCACCGACACTGGTTCGCCGATCAAGGTGCCGGTGGGTGTTGGCACCCTCGGCCGCATCATGAACGTGATCGGCGAGCCGATCGATGAAGCCGGCGCGATCGATGCCGAAGGCGTTCGTCCGATCCACGCTGAAGCACCGCTCTACACCGACCAGTCGACCGAGGCTGAAATTCTCGTCACCGGCATCAAGGTCGTCGACCTGCTCGCGCCTTACGCCAAGGGCGGTAAGATCGGCCTGTTCGGCGGCGCCGGCGTCGGCAAGACCGTTCTCATTCAGGAACTGATCAACAACGTCGCCAAGGCGCACGGTGGTTACTCGGTGTTCGCCGGTGTCGGCGAGCGTACCCGTGAAGGTAACGATCTGTATCACGAGTTCATCGAGTCCAAGGTGAACGCCGATCCGCACAACCCGGATCCGTCCGTGAAGTCGAAGTGCGCTCTCGTGTTCGGCCAGATGAACGAGCCTCCCGGCGCCCGCGCCCGCGTCGCGCTGTCGGGTCTGACCGTCGCCGAGCACTTCCGCGATCAGGGCCAGGACGTGCTGTTCTTCGTCGACAACATCTTCCGCTTCACCCAGGCAGGTTCGGAAGTGTCCGCTCTGCTCGGCCGTATTCCTTCGGCGGTGGGTTATCAGCCGACGCTTGCGACCGACATGGGCGCTCTGCAGGAGCGCATCACCACCACGCATAAGGGTTCGATCACCTCGGTGCAGGCCATTTACGTTCCGGCCGACGACTTGACCGACCCGGCACCTGCCACCTCGTTCGCCCACTTGGACGCAACGACCGTTTTGAACCGTGCGATCTCGGAAAAGGGCATCTATCCGGCAGTGGATCCGCTCGACTCGACGTCGCGCATGCTGTCCCCGCTGGTCGTTGGCGAAGAGCACTATCAGACGGCGCGTATGGTTCAGCAGGTGCTGCAGAAGTACAAGTCGCTGCAGGACATCATCGCCATTCTCGGCATGGATGAACTGTCGGAAGAGGACAAGCTTGCCGTGGCCCGCGCCCGCAAGATCGAGCGCTTCTTGTCGCAGCCGTTCCACGTCGCTGAAATCTTCACTGGCTCGCCGGGCAAGTTCGTCGAGCTCGCCGACACCATCAAGGGTTTCCGCGCAATCGTCGAAGGCAAGTACGATCACCTGCCGGAAGCGGCCTTCTACATGGTCGGCGCGATCGAAGAAGCCGTCGAGAAGGGCAAGAAGCTGGCTGCTGAAGCCGCTTAAGCAAAAGGGTATTGCCGCTGTCGGGCTCAGCCCGACAGCGGACTTGATTGTTCCGACTGCAGATTCTGACTGATAGACCGCGGACCGAGTTCGCGGGTGACAGCCAAGAGAGTAGCTACCGATGGCCACGTTCCACTTCGATCTCGTCTCGCCGGAAAAGCTCGCTTTCGCGGGCCAAGTCGATCAGGTCGATATCCCCGGCGTCGCTGGCGATCTCGGCGTGATGGCCGGTCACGCACCGCTGGTGGCAGCACTTCGTCCAGGCATCATGGTCGTCAAGGCCGGCGGCACCCAGCAGAAGATCATCGTGCTCGGCGGCATCGCCGAAGTGTCCGACAAGGGCCTTACCGTGCTGGCTGAGGTCGCAACGTCGATAGAAGAGCTCGACCGTGAAGCTTTCGCGAGCCAGATCGCCGAGATGGAAGAAAAGCTGGCCGAGAAGGAAGGCTCCGCGCTGGATCGCGCCATCGAGCGCATCGACCACTTCAAGGTCATCCAGCAGCACGTCACATCGACGGCGATGCACTAAGCGCTATAGCCCGGATAGCGCTTCGTTTCGTCAGGGCTTCGGTTCAGACAAATTTCGCGAAACTCTCGGCCACGGCGCGATAGACCTCGCGCCGAAAGGGCACCACGAGGTCTGCGACGCGATCCAGCCGCTCCCAGCGCCAGGCGTCGAATTCAGCCGGCTGACCGTTGCGTGGCGTCAGCGGATCGACTTCAGCGTCATCCCCGGTGAATTTCAGCGCAAACCACTTCTGCCGCTGCCCGCGGAACTGCGCAAAGCGATGACCGGGATTCTCGAACGGGATGAAGTCGTAGGTCATCCAGCCGGTCTCGCCGAGATAGTCGGCATGGCTGACGCCCGTCTCTTCCCATAATTCGCGCATCACGGCGACGCGAGGATCTTCATCGGGATCGATCCCACCCTGAGGCATCTGCCATTCCAGGCCCGGCAGGATGATCTCCGGCCCATCATCCTTGAAACGGCGACCGATCAGAACTTTGCCGTCGGCATTGAACAATGCGACGCCCACATTGGGGCGATAGGGGCGGTTGTCCGTCATTCCGACGCTAGCCGTCCGCCAGACCGGCGAATTCCTTCACCACCCGCTCATAGACGGGGCGCTTGAACGGCACGATCAACTGCGGAAGGTTCTTCATCGGCTCCCAGCGCCAATTGATGAACTCGGCCTTGTGGCCCCCCGGTGGATGCGTGACGTTGATTTCCTTGTCGTCGCCGGTGAAACGCACCGCAAACCACTTCTGGCGCTGGCCGCGATAGCGACCCTTCCAGGCCCGCCCGGCCACCGTACGGGGAATGTCGTAGATCAGCCAATCCGGCACTTCGCCAAGCTTCTCGACCGATTGGACACTGGTTTCTTCATAGAGCTCGCGCTTGGCGGCCTCCCAGGTGTCCTCACCGGGATCGACGCCGCCCTGCGGCATCTGCCAGACATGCATGTCATCGACATGCTCGATACCACCGGCACGTCGGCCGATAAAGACGAGCCCTTGCGGGTTGATCAGCATCATTCCGACGCAAGTTCGATAGGGCAGGTCTTCGTAGCGCGCCATTCCGTCAATGCCTCTTGCGTCCGTTCGAGCACTCTTTACGCAGCAATTCGACTGTGCCGAATTCACCCTAGCCCAAAGACGCTAGCTTGATTTTGATTTCAGCATCGCGGTTGTCAATGGCACCAGCATGACCCCGCGGCTTTCAAGGGTTTTCGCCCAGGCGCTGATACGTTCGATCGAGATCGGCAGGGCCGAAGCGACGCCAACAGCCACACCGCGCTCCTTGGCCAGCCCCTCGAGCCGCGCCAGCGCCTTGTCGATATCTGCGGAGGTCGGCACCGCATCGATGGTAACATCGGAACGTGCGAAGGACATACCCTGCCCCTCGGCCGCTGCCGCGGCAACGCTGCGCGGCGTCGAGCCATCGTCGAACAATGCCAGCCCCCGCTTGCTGGCCTCGCGCGCGATGGGCTGCATGGCGGTGTCCGTAGCGATAAACCTTGCACCCATGAAGTTGGCGACCCCGACATAGCCCTGGAAGCGGCTCATATGCCACATCATGCGATCGAGGTTCTGCTCGGCCGTAGCCGAGGACAACAGCGTCTGCGGGCCGGGATCGTTGTCGGGATAGTCGAACGGTTCCATCGGCAGCTGCAGCAGCACCTCGTGGCGCTGCGCACGTGCGCGTTCGACCAGCTTGCCGGGATCCGAGCCATAGGGCGTGAAGCCCAGCGTGACCGCCGGCGGCAGCTTCATGATGGCATCGGTGGTCTTGGCTGCACCAACGCCGAGGCCGCCAATGACGATGGAAATGCTCGGCATCTTCATCGCCCTGGCGCGCTCGGCTTCAGAGCCGGCGGCATAGGCCGTCATCGGCTTCAGCGCACCGATCGCGATCGGCACCATACCGTGGCGAGATTTCTCCAGCAGTTTCTGATCAATCCCCGTCATGACCGGCGGCGGTGCATCGACCGCGGCGCTATCCGCCCCCTCGCTGGACACCACGACGTCCTTACGGGCACCGCTGGAACCGTCGATGATGGTAATGGTCTTCTGGCCGGGAGCCTCAGGCGCCTTGGCCGTCTCCGGCGTACCGTGCTTGATCTCGACCGGCGGCTTGACGGCGGCCTTCTCATCATCGGCCGTGGCAGGTGCCTTGATCGCTACGCGCGCTACCGGCTCGCCGCCCATCGGGTTGTTATTGAAAATGGCAACACCGAGAAAGCCGAGCAGCAGCAAGGCGAAGATCGTGGCAAGCGCCTGCGTTCCGGAAAAAGGAAGCCGGAACTGACGCTTACGCTTCGATTTCTGTCCAAGCGGGGCGCTTAGATCGTCCGCCGACACTGCCATGGATCCCCCGAATCACCCGACCGGACAATAACACGCCCGGTCATGGCCACGGCAGCCGGAAGGGCATCGGATCCCTTTGAGAGGATTCCAACAAAAAGGGCGGCCCGAAGGCCGCCCGTTCCGCAGAATTGATGCGTACTCGCCGATCAGTTCGGCTTGGCGGCCGGCTTATCGTCTGCCGGCTTGTCCGCAGCAGCAGCGGCTCCCGGCGGCGGCGTGATGATTGCGTTCGACGTCACCTTGATGCCATGAAGCAAATCAGCAGCGGCCTTCAGCGCCTTGTCATTCTTGGCATCCGGCGGCACGTAGGACTGCGAACCGGTCTTCTCGTCGCCATCGTTCTTGAGATGGCCACGGAGCGAAGCCTCGCCCTTGATGTCGCGGGACTTCAACTCGTCCGGCACGTCCTGCACGATCTCGATGTCCGGAACGATGCCCTTGGCCTGGATCGACTTGCCCGACGGCGTGAAGTAACGCGCGGTGGTCAGACGCAGCGCACCGTTGCCGGAGCCCAGCGGGATGATGGTCTGCACCGAGCCCTTGCCGAACGAGCGCGTACCGATGGTGGTCGCACGCTTGTGATCCTGCAGCGCGCCGGCAACGATTTCCGATGCCGAAGCCGAACCGCCATTGATCAGCACGACCACCGGCTTGCCCTTGGTCAGATCGCCAGCATGCGCTGTGCGACGCTGGGTTTCCTCAGCGTTACGACCACGGGTCGAGACGATCTCGCCGCGCTCGAGGAACGCGTCGGAAACGGTGACGGCTTCTTCGAGCAGACCGCCCGGATTGTTGCGGAGGTCGATGATGTAACCCTTGATCTTGTCAGCACCGATCGCCGCGGTCTGTGCCGCGATCTCGCGCTTCAGACCTTCGGTGGTCTGCTCGTTGAAGGTGGTGATGCGGATGTAAGCAATATCGTCGCTTTCAACGCGGGCGCGCACCGAACGGACGCGGATGTTGTCACGCACGAGGGTGACATCAAGCGGATTGTCCTGGCCCTTGCGGATGATCTTCAGCTTGATCTTGGTATTGACCGGACCGCGCATCTTCTCGACGGCCTGGTTCAAAGTGAGACCCTGCACCGCTTCCTCGTCGAGGCTGGTGATGATGTCGTTGGCCATGATGCCGGCCTTCGATGCCGGGGTATCGTCGATCGGCGACACCACCTTGATCAGGCCGTCTTCCATGGTGACTTCGATGCCGAGGCCGCCGAACTCACCGCGAGTCTGCACCTGCATGTCGCGGAAGCTCTTGGCGTCCATGTAACTGGAATGAGGATCGAGGCCCGTGAGCATGCCGGAGATCGCGGATTCGACCAGTTTGCTATCATCGGGCTTCTCGACGTAGTCGCTGCGGACGCGCTCGAACACGTCACCGAACAGGTTCAGCTGACGATAGGTATCGGACGTCGCGGCGCGGGCGCTCGTGCCCATGAACACGGCGCGTGGCTGAGTCACGAAGAGCGTCAAGGCGGCGCCAGTGGCAGCACTCAGCAGAATTATGGAAGTCTTGCGCATCATCCGCGAACCTTTTCGCCTTCGTTAGCGGCCCACCATGGGCCTGGATCAATGGGAGTCCCGTCCTTACGGAACTCGATATAAAGCACAGGCTGGCTGGCATTGGCCGCAAGGACGGATGCTACCCGGGATGTTGACCCCATGACAGCGATCGGTTCCCCGGTAAGGACGAACTGACCAATGTTCACCGAAATACGCTCCATCCCGGCGATCAAGACATGATACCCGCCCCCAGCGTTGAGGATCAAGAGTTGTCCATAGCTACGGAACGGACCGGAATAAACAACCCAGCCGTCACACGGTGTTGTGACCTGCGCACCGGCCCGTGCGGCCAGTGAAATGCCTTTTTCGACGCCGCCGACGCCATCGGAACCGCCGAAATTGCGAATTTTAACCCCGTTGATCGGAAGTGCGAGCATACCTTTCGCCGAGACAAAGGCGATCGCCGGACTGAGCCGGCCGGGGTCCTTGAAGGCGCCGATATTCGGCTTGCCATTGCTGAGCGCCGCCGGCGTTCCTTGCAGACTGGCGGCAGCGGCTGCCTTCGCCGCGGCCTTGGAGTCCTGCTCCATTTTCGCGATCAGACCCTGCAGACTGTCGACCTGACGGGACAGCGCCAATGCACGCGCGGCTTCCGCTTCCATGTCCTTTTCCGCAGCCGACTGCTGCTTCTGGCGTTCTTCGGTGAAGGACGCGAGGCGCGTCTGGTCTTCCTTGAGCTTGTCGCGATCGCTTGCAAGCTGATCGCGCTCCGTCGAGATCGCCTTGCGTAGATTCACGAGCTCGCTGAGATCAGCCACCAGCTTCTCGGCGCGCTCGCGCATGTCGGGTACGACGGAGCCAAGCAGCATCGCAGTACGCAGCGACTTCAAAGCATCCTCGGGGCGCACGAGCAAGGCAGGCGGCGCACGGCGGCCCGCGCGCTGCAAGGCCGACAGGACCTCGACGATCTCGCCACGGCGCGCTTCCAGAGTACCGCGAATCTGCTGCTCGCGCGCATCCAGCGGACGCAGCCGCGCTTCAGCGTCGTCGATGCGGCCTTCGATGCCGCGTACACGAGCTGCGATATCGATGAGCTGCTGATTGAGCTTGCCGCGATCCTGCCCGATCGCCGCGATATCGGCTTTCAGCTTTGTCTGCAGTTCTGCGGCGCTCTTCTGCTGCGCGCGGATCGCTTCGAGCTCCTGCTCGCGCTGGCGAATGATATCAGGCGATGGCGCATTTGCCTGTTGAACTGGCGCAGCGGTTTGCGCCCGGACCGAGGTCGTCATCAAACCTGCAACAGTGGCAGCTATAAGAGCTGCTGACAGTACCATCATCGACAACGACGATACGCTCGACATCCCGCGGCGAACGGCGGCGTGTTCAAATGGAATGGCCCGCGGTGACAGCATCGTGGTTTCGACAGCGCCTTTTTCCAAACGCGTTAAGCTAAACACCGTGAGCTAAACGCGGTGATATGGGTGGCCAGCCAGAATTGTAGCGGCCCGGTAAATCTGTTCCAGAAGCATGACGCGAACCATTTGATGCGGCCAGGTCGCCGAGCCGAATGCAATGCTCAGTTTGGCTTTGCGCCGCAATTCGGGCGAAAGTCCGTCCGCCCCGCCGATGACAAAAACATAATGTGACACCGATTCGTCCCGTGCCTTGCCAAGATGGCGAGCAAAGCTCGCGCTATCAATGCTGCTGCCGCGCTCGTCCATGGTGACGAGGATGGCCTTATCGGGAATCAGGGCGGCAATCGCCGTGCCCTCCTCGGCCATCCGGGTGGCCGTATCACGGGCCCGGCTTTCCGGAATTTCATGAATCGTCAGGCTACGGAAACCGAGCTTGCGGCCGATATCGTCGAACCGCTCGCGATAGCGTTCGGCGAGTTCGCGTTCCGGCCCCTGCTTGAGCTTGCCGATGGAAATCACGATGAGATGCATCGGCGCAGATTAGCATGCGCCGAGCCGTTTCCCATCGACCGAAGCAGCCATCCGGCTGGGTCAGACCGCCTTCAGGCTGATCCGCGAGTCGTCGGGTGTATTCTGCGTCCATAGACGTTCGATATTGTAGAATTCGCGCACCTCGGGACGGAACACGTGCAGGATCACCTCGCCGGTGTCGATCAGCACCCAATCGCAATTGGTCATGCCTTCGACATGCAGCTTCTTCTGCCCGGCTTCCTTGAGGCCTTTGGCAACATTCTCCGCGACCGCGCCGACATGGCGGTTCGACCGACCGGTGGTCACAACCAGGTAGTCGGAGAATGCCGACTTGCCGCGCAGGTCGATGGTCACCGTTTCCTCCGCCTTCATGTCTTCGAGGCGGGCGAGAACGAGATTGAGCGTTTCGGTCGCGCTGTCACGCACCGCTGCCACCGCAGCTGATTTCTTCGCCGCCTTGGACGAGGCATTGGGCGAGGCAACCTTCTTCGGAATGACAGCCTTCGGTGCGGCTTTTGCGGCAGCAGGTGTCTTGGCTGGAGCCTTCGGCTTTGCGGCTTTGGTTGCGGTCGCCTTTTCAGACGCGGCAGCCTTCTTTACCGAAGCGGGCTTCTTAGGTGAGGCAACCTTGGACGAGGCTTTCTTGGCGCCTGTCTTGGACAATACAGAAGTGGCCAGAGGACCATTCCTTTCACTGTATTGGGACGCCGAATCCGACGCCCGGTGAGATCAAGTATGCATGTGGGAATGCCGGATTCAATATTCCAGCGCCCGCCCTATAACACTTATCGGGCGAGTGTTGTGGAATTACGTCTTCCAGCTGCCATCCGGGTTCCGCAGCCGGGTGGAAGACAGATTCAGCTTCAAACCGGTCAGAAATACCCATGCCGGGGGCTTCAGGTCGGCCAATGACCCAGCGTCCTGCTCCGGTATCCGGTAACGGCCAAGGGCTTGGGCGGCGGTCGACGCCAATCCCTGAAAGCTTTGCGGTGGCCGGTCGATGACCGCAAAGGGCACTTCCCCGGCAATGACCTGCCAGCTCTCCCAGCGGTGAAACTGGGCGAGATTGTCGGCACCCATGATCCAGACAAATCGTGCTTGCGAACATCGACGTCGGAGGTAGCTGATGGTGTCGACAGTATAGCGCGTACCGATGACACTCTCGAGACAGGTGATATCGATGCGCGGGTGATCGGCCATCGCTTCCGCAGCGGCCGCCCGCCCGGCGAGATCGTGCAGATTGCGTTGATCCTTGAGCGGATTGCCCGGCGACACCAACCACCAGATGCGATCAAGCTGCAGCCGCTTCATTGCGAACAGGCTGATGGCCCGATGCGCGGCATGCGGCGGATTGAACGATCCGCCGAGCAGGCCGATCCGCATGCCGGGACTATGTGGCGGTATGCCCTGCGCCGGCGGGACTGAATGCGACTCCAATTCAGTCTCCACGCGCCCACGCACACATCATCACGGCCGGGTCTGTCCGGTGCCGTGAATGCGATATTTGAAACTGGTGAGCTGCTCGGCGCCGACCGGACCGCGTGCATGGAATTTGCCGGTCGCAATTCCGATTTCCGCGCCGAAGCCGAACTCGCCGCCGTCGGCGAACTGCGTCGATGCATTATGCAGCACGATCGCCGAATCCACTTCGTTGAGAAACTTCGTGGCCACCGCAGCGTCCTCGGTCACGATCGCATCGGTGTGATGCGATCCGTGATCGCGGATATGCGCGAGCGCGTCGTCCACACCATCAACGATCCTGGCCGAGATGATTGCGTCTTCGTATTCGGTGTCCCAATCCTCGGCGGTTGCAGGCTTTACGCGTGCATCGGCCTGCTGCACGGCGGCGTCGCCGCGCACCTCGCAACCGGCATCGATCAGCATTTCCACGAGCGGCTTCAGATGCGTGCCCGCGGCTGCGTGGTCAATCAGCAACGTTTCCGTCGCGCCGCAGACACCGGGACGGCGCATCTTCGCATTCAGCACGATCGACTTCGCCATATCGAGCTTTGCAGCACGATCGATATAGGTGTGATTGACGCCTTCGAGATGTGCGAATACCGGCACGCGCGCTTCGGCCTCGACGCGCGCAACCAGGCTCTTGCCGCCGCGCGGGACGATCACGTCGACACCGCCGTTCAGGCCAGTCAACAGCAAGCCCACCGCCGCACGATCGCGCGTCGGCACCAGCGTGATCGCGGCTTCCGGCAGACCGGCTTCGCGCAGGCCCTGCACCAAACATTCGTGAATCGCGCGGCAGGACCGGAAACTGTCCGAACCGCCGCGCAGGATCACCGCATTACCCGACTTCAGGCACAACACGCCGGCATCCGCCGCGACATTCGGACGACTTTCGAAGATCACCGCAACGACGCCGAGCGGCACACGCACACGCTCGATGGTCATGCCATTCGGCCGCTGCCAGCTTTCGGTGACGGCGCCCACGGGATCAGCGATGTCGTGAATGACGCGGATGCCGTCGGCCATCGCATGCACGCGCGCCTCGGTCAGGGTCAGCCGGTCGATAAAAGCCGACGTCGCGCCATTGGCGCGCACCTCAGCGACGTCCTCTGCATTAGCCGCCAGGATCGCCGGCGCACCGGCGCGGATCGCGCGCTCCATCGCCGCAAGTGCCCGGTTCTTCTGTTCCGTTGGGGCCACCGCCAACGCACGCGCAGCCGCACGGGCGCTCCGGGCGAGGTCGTTCATCAGGACAGGCAAATCGGCCGATCCGTCGATGGCTTTTAACGAGGCGGTCATAAGGAGCTCAAATTAGCGAAATGGGACTATCCATCCCAAAATAGGGACTCGCGAGAGCAAGGTCAAAGCGTGTTCGCTACCATCCGGCGGCAGTGCGCTCGCGGATCGACTGAGCCACGAGCTGGATGCCGCGGTAAAGTGCACGCCCGGCCGGCGACAGGTCACGCCCCACACGCCGGATCAGATAGAGATCGCGCTCGATGACCGGATCGAGCAGCCTGCGGAAGGTCAGCACGGGGTGGTCCGTCGCCGGCAGTGCCAGGCCTGGCAATGGCGCAACGCCAACGCCGGCCTCGACCATCGCGAGTAGAGTTGCCGGGTGTTCGGCCTCATGCAGCGGGCTGCTGCGGCCGAGTTCCTGCAGGCCGCGTTCCATTTCCAGCCGGATGCCGGTGCCGGTGGCCATCGCGATCATGCCTGCAGCGACGCCGTCCATCCAGTTCACGGCGCTTTGCGACGCCAATTGATGATCCCGCCGCATCACCAGCGCAAAACGGTCGCTCAGCAGTTTTGTAGCATCGAGATCGACATCTTCACCGGGCACATTGGCAATGCCGAGCTCGGCGTCGCCGCTGCGCAGTCCGGTAATGATCTGATGCCGTGACACTTCCTTGAGTGTCACGCTCACCATTGGATATTCGCGTTGAAAGTTCGCCAGCACCACCGGCATCAGGCGCAACGCCACCGACGGCACACAAGCCACCGTAACATGGCCGCGGCGATGCTCGCGCAGATCGCGTAAATCCTGGATTTGGTGATCGAGATCCGCCAGCAGACGCTGAATCCCCGGGAGGAATTCGACACCCACTTTGCTGAGCTGAACACTGCGCGTCGTCCGGTCCAGTAGCCGGACCTGCAACGCATCCTCGAGCTGGCGAACGGCCTGGCTGAGAGCGGACTGGGAAACGCCAAGTTTCCGCGCGGCCCGGCTGAAGCTGCCAGCCTGAACCACCTCGACGAAGGCACGAAGTTGCCGGAGGTCGATATTCATTAGCATTACAGATAAATATATCTGTTTTTCCCGACTTGTTAATGAAATTAACGGGTGCAAGAATTTTATGCGAAGAGACGCTGCGGCTAAAAACTATGCAGCGCACCATCTGACATCGGCAACGGCGGCGAGGGACAGAGGCATGATCGACAGGCGCAACCTACTCAAATACTCGCTCATCGGCGCCGCAGTGGCCCCATTTGCTGGTCTGGGCGGACCGGCCTTTGCCGCAGGCCGCAAGGTGCTGGTGTCGGAAGCCATCCGGCTCGGCATGTATGCCTCGCTCTACGTTGCGACCGACAAAGGCCTGTTCGCCAAACATGGCCTCGACACCGACCTGTCGACCGCAGGCGGCATCGCCCTGCCAGTACCAATCCTGCTGTCCGGCCGCGGTCAGATCGGTGTCACCAGCCCGGGCATGTCGGTCAACGCAACGCGTGAAGGCGGCAAGATCAAGAACATCGCCAAGATCGTCGGCGGCGTGTCGATGTGGGGCATGACCCGCCCGGACACCAAGATCACCACGATCGACGATCTGCGCGGCAAGACGATCGCGACACTGAAATTTCCCTCATCGACAATCCAGGTCCCGACCTATGCGATGAAGACGGTCGGCAAGTTCGATCCCAAGGAAGCCGGCGTCACTTTCCTGGAATTGCCTCCCGGCGCACAGGCCGCAGCCGTCAAGGACGGCCGTGCCGACATCGCCACCGCATTCGAATGGGACATCAGCATCGGCGCTGAACAGTTCGGTCTCGTTCCCTCGCTGTCCTTTGCCGATCTGCTCGGGCCGTTGTGTTTCACCACCGCCATGGCCACCGAAGACGTGATCACCTCCAACCCGGAGGCCGTGCAGGGATTCTGCAACGCCATCGCCGAAGCCCAGAAAATGATGCACCAGAACAATGCGGTCTTCACCGAGGTCGCAGAGAAGTACTTTCCGAAAGTCTCGCCCTCAGTGGTTGGAAACGCGACGAAAAACTTTTTTGGCAGCAAGACGGCGATCCCGAAAAACCCGACCATCTCTGCGGACGAATGGGATCGCGCGATGTTGCTCGAACAGGGCGGCGGCGCTGTCTCTTCAACACTGCCCTACACACAGATGGTCGACAATCGTTTCGCCGAGAAAGCGACCAAGGAATTCGGATTGGCCTAATGTCGGTTTCAACTAGCTTTCCGCCGGAACGGCGCTATGTCACGCTGCCAGCGCGCCCCGAGCCGCTGCGGCTCGCGGTCGAGGAGACCGCGGTCATTGTGGTCGACATGCAGAACGCCTACGCGTCGCCGAACGGCTATCTGGATCTCGCGGGCTTCGACGTAACCGGCGCCAAGGCTGCGATTGCGGCCGTCAAGGAGACGCTGGACGTCGCGCGCGAGGCCGGCGTCACCGTGATCTATTTCCAGAACGGCTGGGACGCCAACTATGTCGAGGCCGGCGGTCCGGGATCCCCGAACTGGCACAAATCAAACGCACTCAAGACCATGCGCGCACGCCCCGAATTACAAGGCAGCCTGCTCGCCAAGGGTGGTTGGGACTATGCGCTCGTCGATGAACTCCAGCCACAGCCCGGCGACATCGTGGTACCGAAGCCGCGTTATAGCGGCTTCTTCAACAGCCAGTTCGATAGCATCCTGCGCGCGCGCGGGATCCGCAATCTGGTGTTCTGCGGAGTTGCCACCAATGTCTGCGTGGAATCGACCCTGCGCGACGGCTTCCATCTCGAATATTTCGGCGTGATGCTCGAAGACGCCACACATCAGGCTGGCCCCGACTACGTCCAGAAGGCGGCCGTCTTCAACATCGAAACTTTCTTCGGCTGGGTCTCCAGCACCGCCGATTTCCGCCGCGCATTCGCGCAGACCGAACCATCCACGAAAGCCTGAGGATCCCATGACAGATCGCGCGATCATTCCGCCCGGTACTCATCCGCCGCTCGCACCTTACTCGCCCGGCATGATGGCCGATGGTGTGATCTATGTGTCCGGCACACTGGCCTTCGACAAGAATAACGACGTCGTTCACGTCGGCGATGCGGCCGCGCAGACCCGGCACATCCTCGAAACCATCAAGAGCGTACTGGAGACCGCAGGCGCCACGATGGCCGATGTCACGTTTAATTCCATCTTCGTGACTGACTGGGCCAATTACGGCGCCGTCAATAAAGTCTATGCCGAATACTTCCCTGGCGAAAAGCCAGCGCGCTATTGCATCCAGTGCGGATTGGTGAAGCCGGACTGTCTCGTCGAGATCGCATCAATCGCGCACAAGCGAGCTTGATGTGACGGCGATCGAAGCCCCCCAGGGCAATGTCGAGCAGCGCGTGATGCCGCCCATCGTGCGAATCGCGCTGCTGCAGGTCGCCCTGCTGGCTCTGTTACTTGCAGCCTGGGAAATTGCGATCAGCTTCAAATGGATCGCCGTCTATCTCTATGGACGGCCAAGCGGCATCTTCGCCAAGGCCTCCACTCTGATCGCCAACGGCGAACTCCTGCGCGACTCTGCCCTGACCGCCTGGGAAGCCATCGCGGGATTTCTGATCGGCACCATCGCTGGCAGTGCGGTTGGTCTGCTGCTCTGGTTGTTTCCAACCAGCGCAGCGGTGTTGCGCCCCTATCTCATTGCGCTCAACGGTTTGCCGAAGATCGCGCTCGCACCCTTGATTATCGTGTGGTTCGGCATCGGCATCTCATCCAAGATCGCCATTGCCGCCATCATCACTTTCATCGTCGCGGTGATCACGGCACAGCAGGGCGCCAAGGAAGTCGATAGCGATCTGATCAAATTGATGCGCTCGCTCGGCGCCAGCCGCTGGAAGACCTGGCGCACCGTCGTCATTCCGGGTGCCATGCCATGGATCGTGTCCGCCTTCCGTCTCAATGTCGGCTTCGCGCTAATCGGCGCAGTCGTCGGCGAATACATCGCCTCAAAAGAAGGCCTCGGCTACATGATCTACTATGCCGGCGTGCTCTACGATTTGAATGCCGTCTGGGTCGGCATCGCTGCGCTCATGGCAGTGGCGCTGCTGATGTACGGCGCGATCGACATTCTCGAACGCCGCCTGCGCTTCTGATTTTTCATCGCTCGAACACGCAAGACCAGCCATGCCCTATGCAAGCGGCGGTGACGCCGACATCTATTACGAAACTCATGGACACGGAACGGCGATCCTCATGTCGGCCGGCATGGGCGGTAGCGGATCGTTCTGGACGCCGCAGCTGGACGCCCTTGCACAACGACACCAGGTTATCCTCTACGACCACGTCGGCACCGGCCGTAGCGCTGCGAACAGTGCGCCATCGCGGTCGATCGCCGGCATGGCCGATGACATCGCGCATGTGCTGGACGACGCCGGTGTCAGCAACGCACATGTGGTGGGCCATGCCATCGGCGGTATCGTCGGAATCGAACTTGCCCTGCGCGATCCCGCGCGCTTGCGCAGTCTGGTGGTGGTGAACGGCTGGGGCCGCGCCGATCCGTTCCTCCGGCGCTGCTTCGAAGTCCGCAAACAGATACTGAACCAGTCCGGCCCGAAAGCATATGTGCGCGCGCAGCCCCTGTTCCTCTATCCGCCGCGTTGGATTTCCGACAATGCCGCGCAGCTCGATGCGGAAGAAGAGCGCATCCTCGCGCACTTCCCGACAGCAGCCACGATGAATGCGCGCATCGACATGTTTCTCGCCTTTGATCCCGGCGAAGCCCTCACGACCATTACAACGCCGACACTGCTGGCCTCGTCTCGCGACGACAGCCTGGTACCGGCCTATCTCTCACGACAACTGGCCGCAGCCATTCCCGGCGCCCGCATTCGCGAAGTGGAGTGGGGCGCACATGCCTTCACTGCCGTAACTCCCGATGTCTTCAATGACATGCTGCTCGGCTTCTGCGACGAGGTGGATGCATGAACGTCATGACGCAAATCGCAACGTCGTCGTCCACATCCACTGTGCTCAAGGCCGAACAGGTCGGCGCATCCTTCGGAACCGGCAAGCAGTTTGTCGAGGCCATCCGCGACGTTAGCTTTGAACTGCGGCAGGGCGAAACGCTGGCCATTGTCGGTCCGTCCGGCTGTGGCAAGTCCACATTGTTCAATGTCATCGCCGGTCTGCTGAAGCCGACACGGGGGCATGTCGAGGTCGGGGGCATCCGTGTCGACGATGCCGCAGGACATGTCGGCTATATGCTCCAGAAGGATCTGCTGCTGCCGTGGCGTTCCGTCATCGACAATGTGATGCTCGGTTTGGAGGTGCGCGGAGCACCGCGTCAGACGTCGCGGGAGATCGCCACCAAACTGATCCGCGCCTACGGCCTCGCCGGCTTCGAACATGCCAAGCCCGCAACCTTGTCCGGTGGCATGCGCCAACGCGTAGCGATCATGCGTACGCTGGCCTTCGATCCGCAGGTGATTCTGCTGGATGAGCCGTTTTCGGCGCTGGACTTCCAAACCCGCCTGCTGTTGCAGGCCGATGTGTCACGCATCATCGCCGAAAACGGCAAGAGCGCCATTCTTGTCACCCATGATATTGGCGAAGCCATTGCCATGGCCGACCGGGTTCTGGTGCTCAGTGCACGCCCGGCAACGGTGAGGGCGCTCCATGTCATCGATCTGCCCAAGGCAGGCCGCGATCCCGTAGCGCTGCGCACCGACGCCGCGTTCCAAGCCTATTTCGCGCAGATCTGGGCCGACCTGGAAATGCCTGCCACCGCCACATGAGACGCCGAAGCTGCGACTGATCGTTGTGACTGAGAATATGGCGCCGAAGCGCAGATGGTGCCGCAAACAGGACTCGAACCTGTGACCCCGTCATTACGAATGACGTGCTCTACCAACTGAGCTATTGCGGCGAACCAAGCGGCGATTCGGCTTTTCGGCCGAAAACGCTGGGGCATCTGATATCGCCCGGGGCTCCGCTTTGCAAGAAGCCGAGACGTCTTCGGTGGCCGAAAAGCTGAGCGAACCAACTGCCGAAACCGACCATTTCGGCCTGAATCAGGGGCGTCAGCCGCCCCAGCGGCGCAGAAAACCGCGCCAACCGCCCTGTTGCTGGCCTGCGTTCAGTTCGGCGAATTCATCGCGATAATCGTCCGCCTCGTCCACGCCGGGATCGTCTGGCGGGCGGACGATGGGAATGACGGCCGGAATGGCCACAGCGGGCTTCGCGGCACTGGCGATATCGCTGCGGTCGCGGAACAGCGGTGGCGGCGTGGGGGCCGGCTTCGGGGGCGGTGGCGGCGCCTCGGCGGGCTCGGGCGCGGTATCGGCTACCGGTTCGGACTGTGGCGACACCTCAGGTTCCGCCGCGAAGTCCTGAGCCGGCGCGGAGGGTGTGACTTCGGCCGGTATGGGCGCCACCGGTTTCGGCATCGCGGGCGGCGGAGCCAGGACGGTTTCGCGCAAGATTTCGGTCTCGATGGTCGAGGCCTTGTCCGACGGCAGCGCAGCCAGCGGCGTCTGCCACTGGAACGCGTCGATCCGGCCGGTGACTGGCGACACCGGCCGCCAGCGATCGGACACATAGCCGTCGGCGGTCCAGACCGGATCATGCAACGCGCGCACGGCACGCAATGTCCAGGCACGGGCGCGGCCGCTGTCGCCATGTTCGGTACGTTCGATTTCCGCCATCAGCATCGCGACGCGCTGGGTGGAGTCGGTCGTGAATGGCGCCAGTGCTTCGCGGGCGCGTGTGAATTCGGCTGCATCGATGGCCGCGCGGGCGATCGCCAGCGCGCCTTCGATATGGCCTGGCGCTTTCGACGCCAGCGTCTCGACACGCACCAGCCGCTGCCGCGCCGAATCGCCGAGCTTCACATGGGCATAGGCGTCGGCGAGATCCGGATGCGGCTGCGCCAGCCACGCTGTCTCGATGATCTTCATCGCCCGGCGGGTCTGATGCGCCTCGCTCTGGAATCGGCTGGCAAGAACGGCGGCCGGCACCAGAGTTGGCGCAAGCTTGATCGCCTCCGTCACACTCTCGCGAGACAGGTCGCGATCTCCGGTTTCCAGTTCCAGCGCACGCGCCGTGAGCAACACGCCGCGCTGCCGGCGAAATGTCGCGCGATCGATCAGCCCGGAGGCGAAATTGTGATCGAGGATTTTCAGCGCGCCGGTCCAGTCGCCCTGCGCGCAGCGGAAGCCGAGCACAGCCTGCGAGGCCCATGTCGATCCCGGCGATAGTTTCAACGCTTCTTCGGCGATCGTGACGGCGGCCACCGGATCGTCACTGCGCTGCGCCTCGATGAACAGGCCGCGCAGACCGAGAAGCCGCGTATCTCCGCGCTCAGCCATCGCCTGGAAGGCGCGATGCGCACCAGCGCGATCGCCATCGAGCTGCGCGGATTGAGCTTGCAGCAATAGAGCGAGCGGATCTTCAGCCGTCAAACGCTTGGCAATATCGGCATGACGCCGCGCAGAGTGGCCATCGCCCTGCCCGATCGCGAGCAGGCCATGGGTGATCGCCTGACGTCCCCGCGCCAGACGTTTTTCGCGGCCACGGCGGCGCATCTGCTCAGGCGCGCGCCACAAGCCACGCAAGAGTGACCAGGCCAGCATCGCGGCGACGACGATGAGGCCGAGCACCAGTATGAATACAGGCAACGACGGCGCGGCACGCCAGTTGCCCCACGACAACACAACATCGCCGGGCTGGTCAGCCACCCACGCCGCGCCAGCTGCAGCCAGCGCGATCAACACGAGGAACAGAATGATACGAAACATCGGATTCCTATGGCGCCGGTTTGGAGAGCGCTGCCATCGCGTCGGCTGCGAATTGTCGTGAAGCCGCGAGCGCTGCATCGCGCGCATCAACCTTATCGAGCCAGGGCTGAACCGCCGCGCGATCGGCGGCAGGCAACGTGAGCAACTCACGCTTGGCCACGGCGATATCGTTGCTGCGCGCTGCAACGGCGACGCGTGAGATGGTGCCGCTGTTGTTACCTGCACCGGGAGCATCGGTGCGCTCAAGACGGACCAGCCTGGCGGCGCCGGCTTGCAAGCGATCCATAAGACCGACGCCTGCGGCAGGCGTCTCCGCCGGAGCCGGTGTCAGCTTCGGCAGCAATACAAGCAATTCACGGCTGAGCGCGGCTGCATTCGGCACACCCGTCGCTGCAAATGCGTCGAGCGGTTTCAATTGATTGGCATTGCTTGCGAGCGGTTTGACGGCTGCGAGTGCGGCCGCATAGGGCTCGCTTTGACGCACCGATGTATCGAGCAATGATGCCGCAACGACACGGCGCAAGGCTGTGTCATCGACGGGTTTGATATTCTGTTGGGCCGCTGAAGACTTCAGCTCGCTGGCGGCGCGTTCGATCTGCCCGAGCCGCTCATTGATCGGCCCGAGATCGACCACACCGGCGGCCGGGCGGGGCGCGGATTTAAGTTGATTGAGATCGGCGACGACACGGTCCGATTGCGTCTTCGCGGCGGTAAGATCGCCGCGCAATCCCGCGATGGATTTCTCGAGCGTATCGATCCGCGTCGCCAGGCCCGTATCCGGCGCAATGGCGGGGCGCGCTTCGATCTGCGCGATGCGAGAGGCCAATGCATCCACATCAGCCTTGTCGCTCGATGCGCTTCCGCTCAGACCGAACCAGGCGATGCCGGCGACAAGCGCACCGGCAACCGCGCCAACCGCAGCGGGAACCAGCACAGGTGCGCGCGCAGGCGCGGACTTTTCGGCCACAGCCTCCCCGGCAGGTTCGAACGGCGGCATATCCGACGGCGCGGTATCGACAGCCTCCGACGGTATTTCCGGTGCCGCAGATTCCGCAGCAGCCGGGCGCTCGGTGACGTCTGCAGCCGTCAATTCGATGGTTGGCGGCGGGCGTTTGGGCCGACCGGCATCGGGAGACGATCCTGTATCGCTATCGTCGGCCATCGCGTCGGTTCCCTCGTAACATGCCCGATCCCTATCCGGATTTGGTCACAGCAGTCTTAACGTGATAATGGCGCGATGGCACGGTCCAGCGCCGCGAACAGGGCATTTTCGTCCGGGGTTTGAGCTACCACGACCTGGCTCGCTCCGGCATCGTGCGCAATCGTGCCGACCGCAGCCGAAAGGCAATAATGTGGAACTGCGAGGGCAGCGATTTCGACCCCTGAAAGCCCAGCCGCCTGAAAGAAGGCCCGGGCGCTTCGCCGCGAATAATGCAGCACGGCCTCGACCTTACCGGCCACGAAGGCCGCCGAAACATCATGCGGCAGATCGGCAACCGGCATCATCCGGTAGGTGGTCTGTGTCACCACCGCGAAGCCGCGCGCACCGAGTTCGCCGGCGAGATCCCGCGCCAGATCGGCGCCGGCCAGATAAACGAGCGGGCGATCCTTGTTCAGCAACTTGCTCTTGCTGCTCTCCATCAACAGGTCCCGCAGTGCCGCAGCATCACCTTCGGCGGATATGACCCTGGCGAAGCCGAGATTGCGCGCGACCTCGGCGGTCCGGTCGCCGACCGCGAACAGCGGCAGGCGAAGCAGGGCTGCCTGCACGGGCTGATCGGCAAGGGCGCGCAGTGCATTGGCCGACGTCACGATCACCGCGCCGAAATCCGCATCGGCATCGATGGACAGCAACACCTTTTCGAAGCGCAGCATCGGTGCCGCCAGCACCTCGAAGCCCCGCGCGCGTAAGGCTGCAGCGGTGCTGGTATTGTCCGGCTGTGGGCGAGTGACGAGAATAGCCATATCTGAGGTCCGGTTTCGGGGGTCTCGCATGTCACACAGGGCATCGAGTGATTGCACCTTGCGACCCCGCAATGCTACGCCGGGGACAGGAAAAGCCCGGATTTGGCTGATTTAGCAAGGACCGATAGTGACCACCGACCAACCGATGCTGGTGCTGGGAATCGAGACGACCTGCGATGAAACCGCGGCCGCCGTCATCGAACGCCAGTCCGACGGCAGCGGCAAGATCCTGTCCAATATCGTCCATTCACAGATCGGCGACCACGCCCCCTATGGCGGCGTGGTGCCCGAAATCGCCGCGCGCGCCCATATCGACCTGCTAGATGGCATTGTCGGCCGCGCCATGAAGGACGCCGACGTCAATTTCGCGCAACTGACCGGCGTGGCGGCGGCAGCCGGGCCCGGTCTGATCGGTGGCGTCATCGTAGGTCTCACCACCGCCAAGGCTATCGCGATGGTGCATGACACGCCTCTGGTGGCCGTGAACCATCTCGAGGCCCATGCGCTGACGCCGCGGCTGACCACTGCGCTGGCGTTTCCGTATTGCCTGTTTCTCGTTTCCGGGGGTCACACCCAGATCGTCGCGGTGCTCGGCGTCGGCCACTATGTCCGACTCGGCACCACCGTCGACGACGCCATGGGGGAAGCCTTCGACAAGGTCGCCAAGATGCTCGGCCTGCCCTATCCCGGCGGCCCGCAGGTGGAACGCGCCGCATCGGGCGGTGATCCCAAGCGCTTCGCCTTTCCGCGACCGATGCTCGGCCGGCCCGATGCGAATTTTTCGCTCTCAGGTCTCAAGACTGCGGTCCGTAACGAAGCCAGCCGTCTCATTCCGCTGGAAGAGCAGGACATCGCGGATCTCTGCGCCAGCTTCCAGGCAGCGGCGCTGGAATCGACGGCGGATCGATTGAGCGTCGGCCTCAAACTGTTCGAAGACCAATTCGGCCCACCGCATGCGCTGGTCGCAGCCGGCGGTGTCGCCTCCAACCAGGCGATCCGCGGCGCGCTGCAGGCCGTCGCCGGAAAAGCGCAGACCACACTGATCATCCCGCCCCCGGCACTGTGCACTGACAACGGCGCGATGATCGCCTGGGCCGGCGCAGAGCGCCTTGCGCTAGGACTCACCGACACGATGGAAGCACCGCCCCGCGCTCGCTGGCTGCTCGACGCTGACGCCAAGGCGCCGGCAGGCCATTCCAAATCCCGCGCGGCTTACTGACTGGAACACCATGGCCGACTTCAACTCAGTGGCGGTGATCGGGGCCGGTGCCTATGGCACGGCACTGGCTGATGTCGCTGCGCGCGCTGGCCGCGACGTCGTACTCTATGCGCGCTCCACTGCGGCTGCCGAGCTGATGCAGGTATCGCGTGCCAATCCACGGCTGCCCGGCGCTACCATCGATGAGTCCGTCTTCGTCACCGCCGATCTTTCGCTGGCGGCACGCGCCGATATCATTCTGCTCGCAGTCCCCTCGCAGCAATTGCGCGAGGCATTGACGGCGCTCGCGCCGCTATTGCCGGCGGGCATTCCGGTGGTCGCATGCGCCAAAGGCATCGAGCGCGGCAGCCACAAATTCATGACGGAGGTCATCGCCGACGTCGCACCGCATGCGACCCCTGCCATTCTGTCGGGACCGAATTTTGCTGACGATGTCGCGGCTGGCTTGCCCACGGCCGTGACGCTCGCTTGCGCCGACGAAGATGTCGCTGTCGCACTCGTGCAGGCCTTGGGTTCGGCAACGTTCCGTCCCTATCACTCCACCGATGTGCGCGGCGTCGAGATCGGCGGCGCGGCGAAGAATGTACTGGCGATTGCCGCAGGCATCGTCGCCGGCAAGGAACTGGGCGCCTCGGCCCTCGCAGCACTCACCACGCGCGGCTTCAGTGAGTTACTACGGCTAGGCATCGCATGCGGCGCGCGCACCGAGACGCTGTCGGGCCTGTCAGGATTGGGCGACCTGATCCTGAGCTGTTCGAGCGCGCAGTCGCGCAATTTTTCACTTGGTGTGGCGCTCGGCCGCGGCGAACAGCCGGCCCGCGGCAAACTCGCCGAGGGTGAGTTCACGGCGCCCGTGCTGATCGAGCTTGCGACATCGAAGGGCGTCGATATGCCGGTGGCAAAAGCCGTGGCAGCAATTCTGGCCGGCCAGGCAACCATCGATCAGGCGATCGATGGCCTGCTGACGCGGCCGTTCAAGGCAGAAGGATGAGTCTGTCGGTTCGGAACTATGTGCTGGCCGCTGCGATGCTCCTGCTGTCAGCGGGTGCATTTTTCGTCGGTTGGGACTTCCTGCAGCTCAGTCGCCGATTTCCCGAACTGGTCGCGGCAGAAGAGCGAGCCGATCTCATCACCGTCGACAAGAGTGCCCGCACGCTGACGCTATCGCGCGGCGGCACCGTGCTCACGACCTATCCGGTGTCGCTGGGCTCCACGCCGGCCGGCCACAAGACGCGTGAAGGCGACGGGCGTACGCCAGAAGGACGCTACGTCATCGATTCGAAAAACGGCCGCAGCCGCTTTCACCTCGCGCTCCATGTCTCCTATCCGAATACTGAAGACAGCGAGCGTGCGCGGCAGCAAGGCGTGGCGCCGGGCGGCGACATTATGATCCACGGCCTGCGCAACGGCATGAGCTGGCTCGGCAAGCTCCATCTACTCCGCGACTGGACGGATGGTTGCGTCGCCGTGACAAATCGCGAGATTGAGGACATCTGGGCACGGGTCGCACCGGGGACACCCATCGATATCAGACTATAAAAGGATAGCAGGCATGGCCTATTGGCTGATCAAATCAGAGCCCGACGCCTGGTCGTGGGACGAGCAGAAAAAGGCCGGTGCCAAGGGCACCGAATGGACCGGCATCCGTAACCACACCGCCAAGCTGAACATGATGAAGATGAAGAAGGGCGACCGCGCCTTCTTCTATCATTCGAATATCGGCAAGGAGATCGTGGGTATCGCCGAGATCATCAGGGAGCATCATCCCGATCCCACCGCCGAGCCGGGAACGCCCTGGGTCTGCGTCGACGTCAAGGCCGTGCAAGACCTACCAAAGCCGGTGTCGCTGGCAGCGATCAAGGCTGAGCCGAAGCTTGCTGACGTCGCAATCCTGAAGCAGTCTCGCCTGTCGGTACCGCCGATCACTGCCGAGGAATGGAAGCTGCTCTGCAAGATGGGCGGGCTGTGAGCGCCCACAGCGCGGCCAAACCTGCGATCGCCGACCCCGCTGCTTTCATCCGCACCAATACGCGCCTGCTGCCGGTGCCGCTGGTGCCGGAGATCATGTTGCACGTGGCCGACGAGGCCGTGCCGCTTTGGAGCAAGACGGAGGAAGAACTCGGCGAGGCCGGATTGCCGCCGCCATTCTGGGCTTTTGCCTGGGCCGGCGGACAGGCGCTGGCGCGCTTTGTTATCGATCATCCCGAGCATGTTGCTGGAAAGACCGTCATCGATCTCGCATCGGGATCGGGGCTTGTGGCTATCGCCGCCATGAAGGCAGGGGCAAGCAGTGTCTTCGCCTATGACATCGACGCCTTTGCGCGCATGGCGATCACACTGAACGCGGCTGAAAATAGCGTTACGATCAATGCTCGCGGTGACGATCTGCTCGGCGGCTCATCTGTCCCCATCGCACAAACGATTCTGGCAGGCGATATTTTCTATGAACGCGACACCGCAGAAAGCGCCTTTGCATTTCTATCAGCGCAGGCCGTACGCGGTGCGACGGTGCTGATCGGCGATCCCGGTCGCAGCTATCTGCCGAAGGACAAATTGCGAAAGCTGACCGAATACAAGGTGCCGGTGACGCGCGATCTCGAAGATGCCGAGATCAAAAACACCGCAGTGTGGACGCTCGCCTGAGACTCAGCCAGCCTCGGCCACCACCTGCGCCAGAAGCTGCTCGCGCTTCGATTGCGAGCGATAGCCCGTCTGCGTCGCGGCGATGCGAGCGAGGACGCCATCCTCGAAGGCCGTAACGATGGTGTCGTGCACATAGCTCTTGCGGCAAATCGCCGCCGTGTTCTGCAACTCGTCCGCCGCCGAACGCACGGCGTCGAGCACCTGCTTCTTGCGACCGCGCTCGCTCGCCGCCGGTTCGATCCGCGACAGCGTTTCGGCCACCGTGGCCGAAGCCATCAGAGTGCGAAAATCCTTCAGCGAAATCTTGATCCCGGCGATGTCGCGCAGAAACGCGTTCACCGCAGCCGTATTGACCTTGTGGATGCGGCCGACATTGTCACGATACTGGAACAGCCGCTTGCCGGGGACGTCATGCAAAATTCCGATCGCGCGCACTAGCTTGGTCGCGCTGCATTCCTTGCGTACGGCCTTGCCGCCTTTCGCCTTGAAGGCGAGCACGATGCAATCGTCTTCGAGCTGGACGTTCGACTTCATCAGTGTTGTAGCGCCGCGCGTGCCTGACAGCTTCATATAGCTCTCATTGCCGGCACGGATCGCGGTGCGCGTGACGAGTTCGATGACAGCGGCGAGCGCGAACTCACGCGTCGGCTCGTCGCCAGCCAGAAGCGCCGAAACGTTGCGACGAATCTTCGGCAGTGCCGCCACCAGCTTCGCCAGCCGATGCGCCTTGCGCTGCTCGCGGACCTTCTCCCAGTCCGAGTGATAGCGGTATTGCAGCCGGCCGGCCGCATCGCGACCTACGGCCTGCAAATGCGACGTAGGATCAACGGCATAGCGGACTTCGGCATAGGCCGGGGGCACCGCCATGGAATTCAGCCGCTTGATCGTGCCGACATGCTTGATCGGGGTGCCGTTGGCCCTGACGAAGGAGTAAGATTTTCCGCGCTTGAGCCGGCGGATCGTCAGCTCGGACTGATCGCCAAGCTTCAAGCCCATTTCACGGGCCAAAACCTCCACACTCGCAGGACTTGGCTTGGCCATACGGGCTGGTCGCGCGACGGAACGGGCGGAAACGGCCCGGGAAGGCGCGAAATTCTGCTGTTCCATCATAGTGTTATCTGCCTCGTCGGCCCTGTGTCTCTGCTAATGCCGTTTATTGATTTTTGGTTCCGGGCCGCTTGGCCGCCCCTGCGAGGGCGATTTAGGGGCTTCCCGCAACTATTGCGAGTCCACAGGCGCGCAATTTCGGTTACTGGTTACCGTTTAGCGGCCGAAATGGCTTTATGATGAAATTTCCGGGCCGTCGAAACGCGAACGTGATCGGGGCTGCGACCTTGCCGACCGACCAAAGGCCTAGTCCGGCCCCGCTTGTCCAGCTATCTCGCGCCGGCGCATATTGCGCGCAACGAGAACCGGCTGGCGGCGAATTCGCGCAGCGGTCGCACGGTGGTGGAGGGGACAATGTCCGACAAGATTTACGACGTACCGGCTGAGTGGACGACGCGCGCCTTCGTCGATGACGCGAAATACAAGGCGATGTATGCGCGCTCGATCAGCGATTCCAACGGCTTCTGGGCCGAGCAGGCCAAGCGCCTCGCCTGGAGCCACGCCCCCACCAAGATCGAAAACACGTCCTTTGCCCCAGGCAAGATCTCGATCAAGTGGTTCGAGGATGGCGTATTGAACGCCGCCTATAACTGCATCGACCGGCATTTGCCGAAGCGCGCCAATCAGACCGCGATCATCTGGGAAGGTGACGATCCCTCGCAGTCGAAACACATCAGCTATCAGGAGCTGCACGACGAAGTCTGCAAGATGGCCAACGTGTTGCGCAACCGCAACGTCGGCAAGGGCGACCGCGTCACCATCTATCTGCCAATGATTCCGGAAGCGGCCTATGCGATGCTCGCCTGCGCCCGCATCGGCGCGATCCACTCTGTCGTCTTCGCCGGCTTCTCGCCGGACTCGCTGGCGCAGCGCATCACCGACTGCCAGTCGAAGATCATCATCACCGCCGATGAAGGCCTGCGCGGTGGCAAGAAGGTGCCGCTGAAGAACAATGTCGATGCCGCGGTCGCCAAGGCCGGCGGTGTCGACTGGGTTGTCGTCGTCAAGCACACCGGCACACCGGTGAACATGGATCCCGCCCGTGACTTCTGGTACCGCGAAGCCGCTGAAGTCGTCACCACCGAATGCCCCTGCGAGCCGATGAATGCGGAAGATCCGCTGTTCATCCTCTACACGTCAGGTTCCACCGGCCAGCCCAAGGGTGTGCTGCACACCACTGGTGGCTATCTGCTGTTCGCCTCGATGACACATCAGTATGTGTTCGATTATCACGAGGGCGATATCTACTGGTGCACCGCCGATGTCGGCTGGGTCACCGGTCATAGCTACATTCTCTACGGACCGCTGGCCAACGGCGCGACAACGCTGATGTTCGAAGGCGTGCCGAACTATCCGTCTATGTCGCGCTTCTGGGAAGTTATCGACAAGCACAAGGTCAACATCTTCTACACCGCGCCGACTGCAATCCGCGCGCTGATGCAGGCCGGCGACGAGCCGGTAAAGAAGACCTCGCGCAAGAGCCTGCGCCTGCTGGGCTCGGTCGGCGAGCCGATCAATCCGGAAGCCTGGGAGTGGTACTATCACGTGGTCGGTGAGGCACGCGCGCCGATCGTCGATACCTGGTGGCAGACCGAAACCGGCGGCATTCTTATCACGCCGCTGCCCGGCGCCACGAAGCTGAAGCCGGGTTCGGCGACGCGGCCGTTCTTCGGTGTCGTCCCTGAGATCGTCGATGCCGATGGCAAAGTGCTGGAGGGCGAGACCTCGGGTAATCTCTGCATTGCCAAGTCGTGGCCGGGCCAGATGCGTACGGTCTATGGCGATCACGCCCGCTTCGAGCAGACTTACTTCTCGACCTACAAGAACAAGTACTTCACCGGCGACGGCTGCCGCCGCGATGCCGACGGCTATTACTGGATCACCGGCCGCGTCGATGACGTCATCAACGTGTCCGGGCATCGCATGGGCACCGCCGAAGTGGAGTCCTCGCTGGTTGCGCATGAGAAGGTGTCGGAAGCCGCCGTGGTCGGCTACCCGCACGACATCAAGGGCCAGGGCATCTACGCTTATGTCACGCTGATGAACGGCGTCGAGCCGACGGAAGAGCTGCGCAAGGAGCTGGTCGCCTGGGTCCGCAAGGATATCGGCCCGATCGCCTCGCCGGACCTCATCCAGTTTGCGCCGGGCCTACCGAAGACCCGCTCCGGCAAGATCATGCGCCGTATCCTGCGCAAGATCGCCGAAGACGAACCGTCATCTCTGGGTGATACATCGACACTGGCCGATCCCGCCGTGGTCACCGACCTCGTCGAGCACCGGCAGAACAAGAAGCCGGGGGCGTAACTGCTCGCATATCTATCGACCAACATGGGGTGATGTGATGGATCGTCGGTCATTCGTGTTGGGAAGTGCTGCAATTGTGACGGGCGGAGTTTCCGCCCGTGCACAACATGCCGGTCATCCGGCACTACCCGCCGCCGCTCCGTCGAAAGAGCCCTACGCCAAACTGCAGGGCGGCGTGCCGCATCACATGACGCCTGAGCAGGAAGCGCAGCGCGTCACTGAGAGTCCCGCGCCGAAGGGACCGCAGGGCAAGTGGACATCGCGCGCTGCACTACCCTTGCCGCGCAGCGAGATGGCCTGGGCGACATCCTGGGCCGATCGCATGCATATCGTTGGTGGCTATGGTGAAGGCCGCGTCGACCGCCCCTATCACCACGTCTACGACCCCGCTTCGGATCAATGGCTCGACGCCGCGCCGCTGCCGCGCGGCGCAAACCATGTCTCGGTCGCTGCCGATGCCGGCCGCGTCTATGCGCTCGGCGGCTTCATGCAGCAGAACCGCGGCTCGGACCAGAACGCCTATGCCTATGATGTCGCCGCCAACCGCTGGGATACGATCGCGCCGTTGCCGCGACCGCGCGGTGCCGGTGCGGCCGTTGCGCTGAACGGCAAGATCCATCTGATCGGCGGCGCGTCGGAGCCGGCGGCCGAGCGCGCCAGTGTCAGCTGGCACGAGGTCTATGATCCCAAGACCGACAAATGGGAGACCCGCAAGGCACTGCCCGGCGCGCGCGACCATGTCGGCTGCGTCGCCACGCGCGGCGTGATCCATGTGATCGGCGGACGTTTCAATACGTTCGAGTACAATACCGATCTGCACCATGTGTATCTGCCCGAGCGCGACACATGGGAGCTGCGCGCCGCGCTGCCGACGACGCGTTCGGGCCATGGCCTTGTCGTGTATCGCGACCGGCTGTTCGCCATGGGCGGCGAATCCGGCGTGGTGCAGAACGGCCAGCTTACCCAGGGCAAGGTGTACGGACAGATGGAGAGCTACGATCCGGCCTCCGACACCTGGCAGAGCCACGCACCGATGCTGACCCCGCGCCATGCGGTCGGCGCCACGGTCATTGGCGACTGGATCTATGTGGCCGGCGGCGGTGCTGTCCTCGGCGGCGCGGTACAATCCGCCGTCCATGAGGCCTTTACGCTGGCCTAGTGACCTCCAACGCATCGCATCTGGCTGCCCTCACGCGATTGTCAGGGGCAGATGGCCACCGCTGACCAATTTAGAGCGAGTGTTGTTTTCCGGGCATTTACTTTGTTCAGCGGATTTCCTTTTTAGGCGCTCGTTGGCGCACTCCCCCGCGCCGGCAGAGACCGGTTGTTTACACGTCCGGTCGAGAATTTCCCGTGTGCAATTGTTTTCGCTGCCTTGAGGGGCGGCACGACCTCGTCGGCCGCAACGGCCGGGCCGAACTGGAGAGATCGATGTCCTTGAAGATTACAGGTGCGCTGGCAGCCACCGTTGTCATTGGCGCCCTGATGTCCCCCGCCGCGCAGGCCGCACCCAATGTGGTCGGCTTCCGCGGCGATTATGCGCCCGGGACCATCGTCGTGAAGACCAACGAGCGTAAGCTGTATCTCGTGCTCGAACAGGGTCAGGCCGTGCGCTATCCCGTCGGCGTCGGCAAGCCCGGTAAACAGTGGGCCGGCGCGACTAAGATCGACGGCAAGTACCGCCAGCCGGCCTGGGCTCCGCCCGCCGACGTCAAGCGTGACAATCCGAACATCCCGGACGTGATTGCGGGCGGTTCGCCAGCCAATCCGATGGGCGTTGCTGCGATGACCCTCGCCGGCGGCGAATATGCCATCCACGGCACCAACCGGCCCAATTCGATCGGCGGCTATGTCTCTTACGGTTGCGTGCGTATGTATAACGAAGACATCACTGACCTCTATTCGCGCGTCTCGGTCGGCACGCCGGTCATCGTCACTCAGCGTTGATCGCTGGCAGCTTCGCTATTCTGAAAAGCCGCGCATGATGCGCAGCTTTTTGTTTTGCTGATCTCAGCGGCCATCACACCAGCCGCTGCGATGACCACCACCATACGGGCGCGCGTGCCCTGCGTTGAGCATTGCTGCAGATACGTTGGGCGTTTGCCTGGTCGCCACATCGGCGACCACGCGGCCGGGATATTTGTCAGGCCCGATATTGTAGATCGTGAGGCTTCCCTCGCGGAGCAACTTCGTCAGTGCGGCCGTCGCGGTTTCTGCCTTCTGAATCTCGCGCGCGCATTGCCCCTTCAGCTCCGGCGCATCGATGCCGCGCAAACGAATGCGCACGCTGACGTCTTCACCGGAACCAAGATGAACGCGCGCGCCAAAAGTGTCGCCGTCGATGGCATAGCGCATCTCGATCGGATAGCGAGCCTCAGCATTGCCAGCGCGCCTGACGATCGCCTCGGAATCGCGGGCGGCCTCTGTCTGATCCGCGCCAGGCAGGAATGGCAGCCAGCGCTTCACCGGCAGCATGGTGCCGGCGGCCAGGCCGAGCACAAATACCCACGGCATCGCCGCGGACATGCGGGAACGCCACGGCGACGCACGATGAATGCGTGATGCTGGGGTCATCGTCCTGCGATAATGTGAGTCGAAACAGCCAGCCAGAAGAATCTGGCTACAATTACGCGACGGCTAGAAGTCAGACGCAATACCCTTGCGCTCCCAATCGCCGAAGCGCGTGGGCTCAGGACCTTCAGGTCCCTGAAACTCTTTCGCTTTCGCCGCAGTATTTGCTGCAGCTGCGGCCCGGCGCTCTTCCGCCTCGGCCAGCGCGCGCTGCGCGGCGGGCGTCAAAACTTTCTTCGGTGCCGGCTCATGCTCTGGCAAAGGCGTTGCGGACTCGGAAGGAATGTCGTTCATCTCAGGTTTCCTGCTGAACCGGCAAGGGCGGCATGCGTTACATCAATCACAGTCGAACAGTTGCCGTTCGACTGTGAGCATATAAGGGCGATTCTTACATTTGGCATATTCGCATGCGACAGAATCGCTCCCATCCAGTGGCCGCATGCTGAGCCTGCCCGCGCCATTGCCCGCCCTCAGTCGTGATGTTTTTGTATGTCGCAAGTAAGATACGCACCGCCAACCGAGGTCCCCGGCCTCGCCGCGCGACGGATTGCGGCGGATATTCTCGACGGCGTCTTGCACAAGCACCGGACCCTCGACGACCAGCTCGAAGGTGCGGCCGCCCATCCCGGCCTGAAAACGCTGTCTGACCGCGACCGCGCGCTGATGCGCCGTCTGGTTGCGACGATCCTTCGCCGGCTCGGCACGCTTGGGCACATCCTCTCCCGCCTGCTCGACCGCGGTGTTCCGACAGATGCACCGCGTGCGCAAAGCGCGCTCCTGATCGGCGCTGCTCAGATCCTCTGGATGGACGTGCCGGATCACGCTGCCGTCGACCTGTCGGTCCGCATGGTGCAATCCGATCGTAAGGCCGCGAAATATGCGGGGCTGGTCAATGCCGTGTTGCGGCGCTGCGCGCGTGAAGGCCAACCGCTCATCGACGAAGTGGCCGCCCAGACTCTCGACATCCCGCCATGGCTGATGGCGCGCTGGACGGCGCATTACGGCGAGACGACCGCGAAGGAAGTGGCCGTGGCGCTGAGCTATGAGCCGTCGCTCGATCTCACTGTCAAATCCGAAGCCGATGCCTGGGCCACGCGCCTGCATGGCGAGGTACTCCCCACAGGCTCCGTCCGAACCCTGCTGCAGGGTTCGGTGACCATGCTGCCGGGCTTCAATGACGGCCAGTGGTGGGTACAGGACGCGGCGGCAGCATTGCCAGCGCGGCTGTTCGGCGACCTCAAGGGCAAGCGCATCGTCGACCTCTGCGCCGCACCGGGCGGCAAGACCGCACAGCTGGTTCATGGCGGAGCGCAAGTCACTGCCGTGGATCGCTCGCCAAACCGGGTGGCGCGCCTGCGCGAGAATCTGGCGCGTCTGTCTCTGGAAGCCGAAACCGTCGTCGTCGACGGCACCGAATATCCCGGCGAAGGCTTTGATGGCGTGTTGCTGGACGCGCCCTGCTCCTCCACCGGCACCATCCGGCGGCATCCCGACGTCGCCTGGCTGAAGCAGGACTCCGACATCGTCATGCTGACGGCGCTGCAGCGACGCCTGCTGCACAAGGCCGCTTCCATCCTGAAACCTGGCGGAACCCTAGTCTATTGCACCTGTTCGCTGGAGCTCGAAGAAGGTGAACAGGCCATCGCCGACCTGTTGGCCAAGGATTCCAGCATGCGCCGCGCCCCCGCCGACGCTAGCGAGGTGGCCGGCCTTGCCGAGATCGTCACCCCCGAGGGCGATCTGCGCACTTTGCCGAGCCATCTGCCCCATGCCGACCCCCGGCTCGGCGGGCTCGATGGCTTCTATGCGGCGCGACTGATTAAATCCTGATATTCACAGAGTAATCTCCCGATTCGCGAGGCTTCCACAGGGGGCCTCCTTGTACTGTGTGCGGACCGCGTTTCCGGCTAAAAGGATTCGCAACAAACCTTTCTCTCCAGTTCAAGGCGCGCGTGGTCGCTCATCGCAGACGTATCTCGAGGCTGATCCTCGGCCGCTTCGCGCGGAGTGCGATGTCGCGCGCGTCCGGCGGATCGGCCGCACTGGCGAGGTTGTGGCCCGGACGCACCGATCGCCTGATCATTGCGCCGCATGACCTGCGCACCACCGACGCCACCCGCGCCGCCGAAATCTATGCGGGGCGCTTCGTCTTTGCCGGCAAGATCGTCACCTGTCACGGCCGCTCGATCTTCGATCTGGAACCGCCGTCGGAAGACTGGGAAGTCTCGCTGCTCGGCTTCGGCTGGCTACGGCATCTGCGCGCCGCCGACACTGCCATCACCCGCGCCAACGCCCGCTCGCTGATCGACGACTGGATGTCGAATCCGTCGCGCAAGCGCCCGGTCGGACGCCGCGCCGACGTCATTGCCCGCCGCGTGATCTCGTTGCTATCGCAGGCACCGCTGGTGCTCGGCGATACCGACGGCAAATTCTATCGTCGTTATCTCCGCACACTCAGCCGCGAGATTCGCTCGCTACGCTACGCGCTGTCGCATGCACCCGACGGCGTGCCGAAACTGCAGGCGCTCATTGCGCTGTGTTACGCCTCGCTCTGCCTCGCCAATCAGGCACGCCACATCCGCACTGCCACGCGTAAACTGTCCGACGAATTACAGCGCCAGATTCTCCCGGATGGCGGGCATATCTCGCGCAATCCGGGCGCGCTGATCGAATTGCTGATCGACCTCCTACCGCTGCGGCAGACCTTTGCTGCCCGCAACATCGCACCGCCCCCGGCGCTGCTGAACGCCATCGACCGCATGATGCCGATGTTGCGGTTCTTCCGTCACGGCGATGGCTCGTTCGCGCTGTTCAACGGCATGAGCAATGCGCCGTCGCATCTGCTGGCGACACTGCTGGCCTATGACGACACCCATGGCGTGCCGATGGCACATATGCCGCATACAGGCTTCCAACGCCTCGAAGCCGGACAGATGACCGTGATCATCGACACCGGTCCACCGCCGCCGCCGAGTGTCAGCCACGATGCTCATGCCGGCACGTTGTCGTTTGAACTCTCCTCCGGCCCAAGCCGCATCGTCGTCAATTGCGGGATGCCGTCGACCGGACGTGACAACTGGCGTGCTTTCGCGCGTGGCACGCCCGCGCATTCGACCATGACCTATCACAACACCTCGTCGTGCCAGTTCATCGAGCGCGGCGCGATGAAGAAGTTTCTGCAAGGCGCACCGATCGTCAACGGTCCGCATGTGGTCGAGAGCTATCGCGAGATCACCTCAAGTGGCACCGTGCTGACTACGTCGCATGACGGCTACCACCCGCGTTTTGGCGTCACCCATCGGCGCGTGCTGATGATCTCCGAGGACGGCTCGAAACTCGAAGGCGAAGACATCGTGGCGGCCGCCCCCGGGGCGCGGCTCAAGGGCAGCAATACCGACTACGCCCTGCGCTTCCATCTGCATCCGTCCGTGAAGGCCAGCCGGCTCAGCGACGCCCGCGGCGTCATGCTGGTACTGCCGAACCGCGACGTCTGGACCTTCGAGGCCCTCGACGACAAGGTCGAACTCGAGGACAGCGTGTTCCTGGCCGGCAATGACGGGCCGCGCCGGACGGCTCAGATCGTAATCCACCAGAACGCCCAGCAGACCTCCAGCATTCGCTGGAGCTTTGCCCGCTCGGCCTCCTCGCCGTCGCAGACCACGGCCCGCCGCAATGCCCGCCGCGAGCCTGAATTACCGTTGTAAATCAGGCATTCACGACGAAATTGCTGGCATGCAAGCCCTTGCGGTTTCTTGCACCGCGAAACCATGCTACGCGGCGGTCTTCTCCCACGGGATACGCATCATGACCGACCATCCGCGCAAGGTTACCCGCGCTCTATTGTCCGTTTCCGATAAGTCCGGGCTGATCGAATTTGCGCGGGCGCTGTCCGCTCACGGCATCGATCTCGTCTCCACCGGCGGTACCGCCAAGGCGATTGCCGCAGCGGGCCTGAAGGTCTCCGACGTGTCCGATCTCACCGGCTTCCCGGAAATGATGGATGGCCGGGTCAAGACGCTGCATCCCAAGGTCCATGGCGGCCTGCTCGCGATCCGCGACAATCCCGAACACAGGAAGGCGATGAAGGATCACGACATTTCGCAGATCGATCTGCTCGTCGTGAACCTCTACCCGTTCGAGGAGACCGTCGCGAAGAACGCCTCCTATGAGGATTGTATCGAGAACATCGACATCGGCGGTCCGGCCATGATCCGCGCAGCCTCCAAGAACCATGACGATGTCACGGTCGTCGTTGAGCCCTCTGACTATCAGTCAGTGCTGGACGAACTTGCCACCAACAAGGGCGCGACCACGCTGACGCTGCGCCGCCGTCTGGCAGCCAAGGCCTATGCCCGCACCGCCGCCTATGACGCCGCGATCTCGAACTGGTTTGCCGATCAGCTCAAAATCGATGCGCCGGATTTCCGGGCCGTCGGCGGCAAGCTCGTCGAAGCGCTGCGTTATGGCGAGAACCCGCATCAGACCGCTGCGTTCTATCGCACGCCCGAACTGCGCCCCGGCGTATCCTCGGCGCGGCAGGTGCAGGGCAAGCAGCTGTCCTACAACAATATCAACGACACCGACGCGGCCTATGAGGCGATCGCCGAGTTCGATCCCAAGCGCACCGCGGCCTGTGTCATCGTCAAACACGCCAATCCTTGCGGCGTCGCCGAAGGCAGCAGCCTGGTCGAGGCCTATCGCAAGGCACTAGCCTGCGATTCCACCTCGGCATTCGGCGGCATCGTTGCGCTGAACAAGACGCTCGATGCGGACACCGCACGCGTGATTACGGAAATCTTCACCGAAGTGATCGTGGCGCCCGACGCCACCGAGGAAGCCATCGCCATCGTCGCCGCGAAGAAGACCTTGCGCCTGCTGCTGGCCGGTGCATTGCCGGATCCGCGCGCGCCAGGCTTTACCGCCAAAACCGTGGCCGGCGGCATGCTGATCCAGAGCCGCGACAATGCCGTTGTCGACGACATGGTGCTGAAGGCCGTGACCAAGCGTCAGCCGACCGATGCCGAACTGCGCGATCTCAAATTTGCATTCCGCGTGGCCAAGCACATCAAGTCGAACACCATCGTCTATGCCAAGGACCTCGCCACTGTCGGTATCGGCGCCGGCCAGATGAGCCGCATCGATTCCGCACGCATCGCCGCCCGCAAGGCGCAAGATGCTGCCGCCGAGATGAAGCTCGCCGAGCCGATGACCAAGGGATCGGTCGTCGCATCAGACGCGTTTTTCCCGTTCGCCGATGGCTTGCTGGTTGCCATCGAGGCCGGAGCCACCGCGGTGATCCAGCCCGGCGGTTCGGTGCGCGACGATGAAGTGATCAAGGCGGCCGATGATGCCGGGATCGCCATGGTGTTCACCGGCGTCCGCCACTTCAAGCACTGAGGCTTTTGAGGCTCAGGCTTCCCGCACCCGCCCGAGCAAGCCGAGGCCTCCGACGAAGAACAGCACCAGCACCGCCATGCCAGCCTTCTGGCTGGCGGTGACTGCGGTGACGAAGCCGATCAGCAACGGCCCCATGAAGGACGTCACCTTCCCGGTCAACGCGAACAATCCGAAGAACTGCGCGATGCGGTCCTGAGGCGCCAACCGAATCAGCAGTGTGCGGGATGCCGCCTGCAGCGGGCCGCCGGCCATGCCGATCAGGCAACCCAGCAAAAGATAAGCCTTCTCTGCCGGCGCTACGAACAACCCGCCGCCAGGCACCGGTGGTGTAACCTTGATGAAGAAGATGGTTTCGCGATCGATCAGCAGGATCGCGATGATCGAGGTCAGCAGCAGCAGGATGCTCCCGGTGATTACGCGCTTCGGCCCCAGCGCATCGTCGAGCTTGCCGCCGATGAAGGCGCCGAACGTTCCGGCAACGGCGAGGATGATGCCGAACGTTCCGATCTGAATCGTATTCCAGCCGAACGTACCGGCCGCATAGATGCCACCGAAAGCAAACAGCGACACCAGCCCGTCGGTATAGATCATGTTGGCGATCAGGAACGCCATCATCGAGCGATGCTTCGGCAATTCACTTAGCGTGTGCCTGAGATCGGTCAGACCTGCACGCACAGCGTGACCGGGCGAAACCTTCGCAGGAAAATCCGGCGTCAGCAGAAACATCGGCAGCACGAAGACGACGAACCACAGACCCGACAGCGGCGCCGAAATGCGATCGCCCTGGAACGTCGCGGGATCGAGGCCGAGGATAGGGACCAGACCGAACAGCGTGCGCCCCGTCGTTGGATTCGCAGCCATGAAGCCGAGCACGATGATGAGGCTGAGAATACCGCCGACATAGCCGAGCGCCCAGCCGGAGCCGGACAGGCGACCGATTTTATCCGGCGGCACCAGCGTCGGCATCATCGCATTGTTGAACACGGTCGCGAATTCCACACCGATGGTCGCAAAACCATACGCGATCAGCAGAGGCAGAATAATCGAGGGATCGCCGGGCTTGCCGATCCACATGATGCAGGCACCGATCACGAAGATTGCGCCGAAGCCTGCGATCCACGGCTTGCGGCGGCCGCTCGCATCGGCAATCGCGCCGAGGATCGGCGATGCCAGCGCGATGATCAACCCGGCCGCGGCGGTGGCAAAGCCCCACAGGGATTGTCCGGTCGCAGCATCGGATGCCACACGCGTGGCGAAATAGGGCGCGAAGACGAAGGTTGTAATGAGACTGAAGTAAGGCTGGGCCGCCCAGTCAAAAAACATCCAGCTGATCACCGCAGAGCGCGGTGGATAGGTCTTTGGCGCCGCTGTCACAGAGGCTGATGAAGCGGCGGCGACCGCCATGCGTGGTATCCCCCGCGAATCACAGAGTGTTGTCTCGTACGTTTCACAAGCCATATAGCATTCGAGACGGCGATGCGATCATGTCCGCTGTCAGCCGGAGTGATCGATGGCACCGTTTGCTTTCCTGCGTTGTACCTGCGTCGCAGCACTCGCATTTATACTCGTCGTCCCGGCATCGACAAACGCGCAGCAGGCGCGTGACATCTATACCCCCGCACCACCTGGCACGCTCAAGCCCATAGCTGGCAAGCATGGCATGGTCGTCGCCCAGGAAAAGATTTCCGCCAAGATCGGCGCGGATGTCATGGCGCGCGGCGGGAACGCCATCGACGCTGCGGTTGCGACAGGCTTTGCCATGGCGGTGACTTACCCCCGCGCCGGCAACATCGGCGGCGGCGGTTTCATGGTGATCCACACAGCCTCCGGCGAAGACGTCACCATCGACTACCGCGAGACCGCGCCGGCGGCTGCCACCCGCAACATGTTTCTCGGCAGCGACGGCAAGCCGGACACGGCGAAATCCCGCGATTCCGCTTTGGGCATCGGCATCCCCGGCACGGTGGCGGGACTTGCGCTGGCGCTGGAGAAATATGGCTCCGGCCGGTTCACGCTGTCGGATCTGCTACAGCCCGCGATTGCTCTAGCGCGCGACGGCTTCGTCCTGACTGACGATGGCGCGGATACGCTGCCGGATTGGCACAGGCGCCTGGCGCGCTGGCCGACAACAAAGAAGATCTTTTCGCGTGACGACGGCACCTCACTACGCGAGGGCGACCGGTTGATCCAGACAGATCTCGCGACAACGCTCACGGCGATTGCCGCACAGGGACCGCGCGGCTTCTATGAAGGCCCCGTCGCCGAGAAACTGGTCAGCGGCATCAATGCCGCAGGCGGCATCTTCACGGCAGACGACCTCAAGACCTATCAGCCCGTGGTCCGCACGCCGGTCCGCGGCAGCTATCGCGGCTATGACATCATCTCGATGCCGCTGCCATCGTCCGGCGGAACCGTGCTGCTGGAGACGCTGAATATTCTTGAAGGCTTTCCGATGAGCGATATGCGGCAGGCCTCCGCACCGTCGCTGCATCTGCTGATCGAGGCCATGAAGCGCGCTTATGCGGATCGCGCGCGCTATCTGGGCGATCCTGCTTTTGTCAACGCGCCGATCGCGACGCTGACCTCGAAGAACTACGCCGCCGGGCAGCGCGCCTCGATTGATCCCAACAAGGCAACGCCGTGGACGGATGCCCTCTCGGCCGTACTGCCCCGCGAAGGACAAAACACCACGCATTACTCGGTGGTCGACAGCGCCGGCAATGCGGTGAGCAACACCTACACGCTGAATTTCAGCTATGGCGTCGGCCTGATTGCCGATGGCACCGGTGTATTGCTCAACAACGAGCTCGACGACTTCACCGCGGCACCGGGTGCATCCAATGCCTATGGACTTGTCGGCTTCGAAGCCAACCTGCCCGGCCCCGGCAAGCGACCGCTGTCATCGATGTCGCCGACCATCGTGCTGAAGGACGGCAAGCCAGTGCTCGTCACCGGCTCGCCCGGCGGCAGCCGCATCATCTCGACGGTGCTGCAGGTGATCGTCAATGTGATCGACTACAGAATGGATGTGATGTCGGCCGTTGCGACCTCTCGCCTGCATCACCAGTGGCTGCCGGATGAAGTGCGCATCGAACGCGGCTTCAGCGAAGAGACTCTCAATGCCCTGCGTGCCATGGGCCACAAGGTGGTCGAGCCGATGGGCCAGACTTCGGCCAATTCTATTCTCGTGACGCCAGACGGCTTGCTTGGCGCTCCTGATCCGCGTACGCGTGGCGCTGAGGCATCTGGATACTGACGTCCAATAACACATCCGATGCCCCCAGGGGCGCGCGGGTGAGCGTCCCCGAACCAAGACGACAAACGGGGGAAACAATCATGAGCGGCAACCGACCAACCGATTCCGGCGCCATCGAGCGCGCGGAGATCGAAGACACCAGCCTTCTGGCCTTCTATCGCGACATGAAGCCGCCGGAGCGCCGCACGTTCTGGGCTTGCGCGACGGGCTGGGCGCTCGATGGCATGGACTTCATGATCTATCCGCTGGTGATCGGCACCATCATCGTGATGTGGAAGGTCGATCCCGGCACCGCCGGCCTCGCTGGCACCGTAACACTTCTTGCCTCCGCGATCGGCGGCTGGCTCGGTGGCTATCTCGCCGACCGTATCGGCCGCGTGCGTACGCTGCAGCTGACAATCCTGTGGTTCTCATTCTTCTCGCTGATCTGTGCCTTCGTGCAGAATTTCGATCAGCTGCTGGTGGCGCGTGCGCTGCTCGGCATCGGCTTCGGCGGTGAATGGGCTGCAGGCGCGGTGCTGATGGGCGAAGCGATCCGCCCGCAATATCGCGGTCGCGCAGTCGGTTCTGTGCAGTCCGGCTGGGCGATCGGTTGGGGTCTCGCCGTGCTGTCACAAGCAATCCTGTTCTCATGGCTGCCGCCAGAGACGGCCTGGCGCTGGATGTTTGCTATCGGCGCGCTGCCGGCTTTGCTGGTGCTGTATCTGCGCCGCTACGTCGAAGAACCGGTCATCGCCGCGGAGACCCGCGCCAAGCAGAACGCCAGCGGCGATCGGCCCAAGCTCAGCGAAATCTTCGCCGGCCCGATGCTGAAGACCACGATCCTTGCGTCGCTCGCTGCGACCGGTTGCCAGGGTGGCTATTACGCCATCACCTTCTGGGTGCCGCGCTTTCTCACCACCGAGCGCAAGCTGTCGATCGTCTCATCGACAGGTTATCTCTCGGCACTGATCATCGGCTCCTTCGTCGGCTATCTCGTCGGCGCCTGGCTCGCCGACCGCATCGGCCGCCGCAACCTGTTCCTGACCTTCTCGCTCGGCGCCATCGCTGTCATCCTGATCTACACACAGGTGACGCTCACCAACGAGGTGCTGTGGATCCTCGGCTTCCCGCTCGGCTTCTTTGCGTCGGGTTACTTCTCCGGCATGGGCGCATTCCTCACGGAACTCTATCCAACGCGTCTGCGCGGATCGGGCCAAGGCTTCTGCTACAACTTCGGCCGTGGCATAGGCGCCCTGTTCCCGTTCCTGGTCGGCGCCCTGTCCAACACCACCAGCCTCGGCAACGCCATCGCGATCTTCGCCGTGCTGGCTTATGGCCTGTTCTTCCTTGCAGCTTTTGCACTGCCTGAGACTCGCGGACGTATTCTCTATGCAGACGCCTGATCCATCCGCTGGCGAACCCCGGGCTTGCCCGGGACCGCAACCGACCCAGCGTAGCGCGACACGGTTTACCGTGCCGCACGGCGCCGTCGATACCCATGCCCATGTCATCGGTCTGCCGCCGGACTATCCGTTCGTCGACGGCCGCAGCTACACACCGCCGGAAGCCACGGCGGTATCCTATCTATCGATGCTCGAAGCAACTGGCATGACTTACGGCGTGCTGACCCAAGTCAGCGTGCATGGCACCGACAATCGCCTGCTGGTGGATGCACTCACCGCCAATCGCCAGCGGCTGTGCGGCATCGCTGTGATCGGGCTCGATTGCCCCGAGAAGGAGAAGGCGGCGCTGAAAGAAGCCGGCGTCGTCGGCCTTCGGCTCAACGTGCTTTATGGCGGCGGAATGGGTTTCGCGCAGCTCGAGGACTACGCGTCGCTCTGCCGCGAGATGGGCTGGCATCTGCAATTCCTCATCGACGCGAAGGACATTCCGGCGCTGGCGTCGCGCTTTGCGAAACTGCCGGTGCCGTTCCTCGTTGACCACATGGGACACTTCCCGACCTCACGCGGCATCAACGATCCGGGCTTCGACGCTCTGGTCGGACTCGTTCGTGACGGCGCATGGGTGCGGCTGTCCGGCGCCTATCGCACCAGCATCCAGGGTGGCCCGCCCTATAGCGATACGATTCCGTTCGCGCAGAAGCTGGTCGCTGCCAATCCGGGTCGTTGCATCTGGGGCTCCGACTGGCCGCATGTGGCGAATTGGGACGTGATGATGGGCGTAAGCGATCTGCTCGACCTGCTTGCGGAGTGGGTGCCGGATGAGACGGTGCGCAACCGTATCCTCACGGACAACCCGCAAAAGCTGTTCGGCTTCCCTGCGATCTAGCGTCCCACCGAATACGGCCCGCCCTTCTCCAGCGCACGCTGATAGGCGGGCCGCGCGTGGATCTTCGCGAGCCACGCCATCGCCTTGGGATGTCCTTGCTCCAGCCCTGCACGCGCTGATGCGGCTTCGAGCGGGAAGCTCATCTGGATATCGGCGGCGGTGAATTCGCTGCCGGCGAACCACTCGCTCTTCGACAACTCGCCTTCCCAGAAGGCCATGTGCTGCTTGAGCTGCGGGTCGACCAGCGTGTTCAGCGCTTTCGCCGCAATGGCATTGACCACCGGTCGCATCAGCAGCGGCGCGCGCTTCGGCAGCATCATGAAAATGAGTTTCAGCAACAACGGCGGCATCGCCGATCCCTCGGCATAGTGCAGCCAGTAGGTGAAGCGCAGACGCTCAGGCGTATTGTCAGCCGGAATCAGGCGGCCGTTGCCATAAGTCTTGACGAGATATTCGACGATCGCGCCGGACTCGGCGATCGTGTTGCCGTTGTCGGTGATGACAGGCGACTTGCCGAGCGGATGGATCGCCCGCAGCTCTGGCGGCGCCAGCATGTTGGGCTGCCGGTTGTATCTGATGACCTCATAGGGAGTGCCGAGCTCTTCGAGCAGCCACAGCACGCGCTGGGAACGCGAGTTATTCAGGTGATGGACGGTGAGCATGGCGATCCTTTGCGGGTGACGCGCATAAATATTGCCCGGGTAATATTGACAGATATATTATCCGGGTATAATTAGTGTCGATCTTGATGATGAGACGGGCTTATTCCCATGACTGGAATGACTTTTCCTCCCTTTAGCGCCTTTGCCGGCCCAAAGCTGCTTGCTTCTGGGCCATTGGCCGAGGTGGCGATCGCAATCAAGATCGCGACCGGCGCAATCGCCGACCCGATCATCATTTTCGACAACGCCACCGGCAAGTCTCTCGATATCGATTTGCGCGGCAGCCATCGCGAGGTCGTCGCCCGTCTGCCGCAGCCATCGACACCCGAACCCGCCGTCGAGGCATCTAGCGAGCCACGTGGCCGTGGGCGGCCGAAGCTTGGCGTCGTCGCCCGCGAAGTGACACTGTTGCCGCGGCATTGGGACTGGCTCGGCGCGCAACCGGGCGGTGCCTCGGTCGCGCTGAGGAAGCTGGTCGAAGACGCCCGCCGTGCCAATGGCGACCGCGATCGGCAACGCGCCGCGCGCGACGCCGCCTATCATTTCATGTCGACGATGGCTGGCGACCTGCCGGGCTTCGAGGAAGCGTCACGAGCGCTGTTCGCAAGCGATCGACGGCGATTCACCGAACTCATCGCGAACTGGCCAAGCGATATTCGCGATCACATCGTAATACTCGCATTTCGTGATCAGGCCGCCGCCCCACCGGCCTGATCACCCGGCCCCATCGACCACCACAACACCGTGCGCATCAACGCGCGCAAACGGACTGTTATGTCTTCGTGCCAAACGAGAATCCGCCATGTCTGAGCCCTTGCCGATGACGCCGCGTCCTTTATGGAGGACGTTTCTCACCTTCCTTGTCCCGATGATGCTCAGCAACGTGCTGCAGTCGCTGTTCGGCACATTTAACAACATCTATCTCGGCCAGATGATCGGCGTCGATGCGCTCGCAGCCGCATCCGGATTCTTTCCCGTGATGTTCTTTCTGGTGTCCTTCGTTATCGGATTGAGCATCGGCGCGACGGTGCTCATCGGTCAGGCATGGGGTGCCGGCGAACGGGAGAAGATCGCCGTGATCGCAGGCACGACCTTTACGGTCTGTCTCCTCTTCGGACTCGTGACGGCGATTGTCGGCGGCTTGTTCAGCCGCCCCCTGATGGTCGCGCTCTCCGCACCAGCAAATATTGTCGACGAGGCCAGCAACTACGCACGCATTATGTTGGTCGCAATGCCGCTGACCTTTCTGTTCGTCATCTGGACGTCCATGATGCGCGGTGTGGGTGACACTGTCACGCCGCTGCTGGCCCTGACGATTTCCACAGCGATCGGTCTCGCCCTGACCCCGGCATTGATCAACGGATGGTTCGGCCTGCCTCGGCTCAATATCGCCAGTGCCGCATGGGCCTCCGCGATTTCAAGCCTCGTAACGCTGGTGTGCCTCGGCTTTTATCTCGGCCGCAAACACCATCCGCTGGCCTGCAGCGCCGCGGTTCTTGCTCACCTACGACCCAATCCGGCGCTTCTCGGCAAGATCCTGCGCATCGGCTTTCCCGCCGCCGTGGGAATGGTCGCAATGTCGCTCGCCGAACTCGTATTGCTCGGTCTGGTCAATGGCCACGGCTCCAGTGCCACCGCGGCTTACGGTGCTGTCAATCAGGCCATGGCCTATGTCCAGTTTCCCGCGATGTCGATCGGCATTGCGGTATCGATCCTGAGCGCCCAGATGATCGGCGCGGGCCGCGCCGATCGCGTTGGTTCCGTGGTTCGCACTGGATTGGTGATGAACCTCGTTCTGACCGGCAGTCTGGTCGCGCTGACCTATCTGTTTTCGCGCGCCGTCATGGCCTTGTTCATCATCGATCCCGTCGTACTCGATCTCGCTCAGAACCTGCTTCACATCGTATCCTGGAGTTCGGTCATGTTCGGGATGTCGCTGGTGTTTTCCAACGCGATGCGCGCGAGCGGAACGGCAATCGCACCCATGATCCTGTCGCTGGTGGCTATCGCCGGGATCGAGGTACCCGCCGCCTTCATCCTGGATCGTCAGCTCGGACTTCAAGGCATCTGGGTCGCGTATGCGATGGCGTTCTGCGCCATGTGCATTCTGCAGATGAGCTATTACCATCTGGTCTGGAAGAAGCAGCGCATCGAGCGCCTCATTTGACACTCGCTCAGGCGCATCCCAAAGGATGACGGTCATCATAAAGTTAATGGACGAACCGGCATCCCTGCGGCAGAATACGCCCAGAAAATAATGATGGGAGAGACCGCCTTGACCAAAGCTGCCCCACAATTCCTGTTCGACTTCGGCAGCCCCAACGCATTCCTCAGCCACGAGGCGATCCCGGCGATCGAAGCGCGCACCGGTGCGAAGTTTGAATATATCCCGGTCCTGCTGGGAGGCATCTTCAAGGCGACCAATAATCGCTCGCCGGCCGAAACCTATGCCGGCGTCAAGAACAAGCGCGAGTTTCATCAGCTCGAGACAGAGCGTTTCGTGAAGCGTTTCGGCGTCAAGCCCTACACGATGAATCCGTTCTTCCCGGTCAACACCCTGAACCTGATGCGCGTCGCCATCGCGGCACAGCTTGACGGCGTATTCGAGAAATATGTCGAAGCCGCATTCCATCATATGTGGGGTGAACCAAAGAAGATGGATGACCCCGAAGTGGCCATCAAGGCGCTCAACGACTCGGGTCTCGATGGCGCAAGACTGTTCGCACGTGGACAGGAGCCCGAGGTGAAGGCGGTACTGGTGGCGAATACGCAGACCGCCGTCGAGCGTGGCGCCTTCGGCTCGCCGACCTTCTTCGTCGGCAACGAGATGTTCTTCGGCAAGGAACAGCTCCGCGAAGTCGAGGAGCTGATCTCCGGTACCGGCAAATAACGGGAGGCTTTCATGCAGAGGCGCAACGCGACTGTCGCTGTCATCGGCGCCGGGGACTATATCGGCGCCGAGATCGCCAAGAAATTTGCCGCCGAAGGTTTCACAGTGTTCGCCGGCCGCCGCAACGGCGACAAGCTGGCGCCTTTGGTGGCTGAGATCGAGGCCATGGGTGGCACCATCGTGGCGCGCTCGCTGGATGCCCGCAAGGAAGACGAGATCGCCGCCTTTCTCAATGGCGCGGATGCGCATGCACCATTGGAAGTCTGCATCTTCAATATCGGCGCCAATGTGAATTTCCCGATCCTGGAAACGACCGAGCGGGTATTTCGCAAGGTCTGGGAGATGGCCTGCTATTCCGGTTTCCTGGCCGGGCGCGAAGCTGCACGGCTGATGATGCCGCGTGGTCAGGGCAACATCTTCTTCACAGGCGCCACCGCGAGCTTGCGTGGTGGCAGTGGCTTTGCCGCTTTTGCATCGGCCAAATTCGGATTGCGTGCGGTAGCCCAGGCGATGGCCCGCGAGCTCGGCCCGAAAAACATTCATGTCGCCCATCTGATCATCGACAGCGGCGTCGACACCGCCTGGGTACGCGAGCGCCGCGAGCAGATGTGGGGCAAGGATGCGCTGAACAATCCCGATTTGTTGATGCCACCGGCCTCGGTCGCTCAGTCATACTGGCAGCTCTATCAGCAGCCGCGTAGCGCCTGGACGTTCGAACTGGAGATCCGTCCGTTCGGAGAGAAGTGGTAGAGGCAAACCCTGCCTCATGGTGAGGAGTGCGACTTCGCGCATCTCGCCTAAACGCGGTTGTGTTGAGGCTGGGATGAGATCTCTGTCTGACTCAATCGAACAATAAAATTCAGAACAACCCAACTAAGGAATCCCTCAATGCGTATTCTCGTGGTCGGCGCCGGTGCCATCGGCGGTTATTTCGGCGGCAGGTTGTTGCAGGCCGGCAATGACATCACCTTCCTGGTCCGCCCGAAGCGCGCCAGTGAACTGGCAAGCGCCGGCCTCGTTATCAAGAGCCCGCATGGCGATGTGACCTTGAAGAATCCGCCGACGGTGCAAGCAGATGCGATCAAGGAAAAGTTCGACGTCGTGCTGCTGAGCTGCAAGGCGTTCGACCTGGACGATGCGATCGCCTCCTTCGCGCCAGCTGTCGGGCCGAACACCGCCATCATCCCATTGCTCAACGGCATGAAGCATCTCGACGTGCTGGAGAAGAAATTTGGTGCGGAGAGCGTGATGGGCGGTCAGTGCCAGATCGCGGCCACGCTCAACGAGGCGCGCGAAGTGGTGCAGATGGCGCCGATGCAGGTGCTCAGCTTCGGCGAGCGCAAGGGGGGCAGTTCAGATCGCGCGAAAGCGATCGCCGCGATCATGGCGACCGGTAACTTCGGCGGCACGGCCTCCGACAACATCATGCAGGACATGTGGGAGAAGTGGGTGTTCCTGGCAACGATCGCCGGCTCCACCAGCGCCATGCGCGGCGCCGTCGGCGACATCGTCGCGGCACCCGGTGGCCGCGACTTCATCCTCGGCGTGCGCGATGAGATGAGCGCCGTCGCCAAGGCCAACGGCTTCGCACCGCGGGCAGCGTTCCTGGAACGCACCGAGGGCATGCTGACGGCAGAAGGTTCGAAGATGACCGCCTCGATGTATCGCGACATCCTCAACAAGGCGCAGATCGAGGCCGACCAGATCGTCGGAGATGTCATCGCCCGCGCCGATGCCGCCAAGGTCGCCGTACCGCGACTGCGGATGATCTATACGCATCTCAAGGCGTATGAGCATCAGCGGGTGGCGTAGCTCGGACTCTCGTCGTCCCCGCGAAGGCGGGGACCCATACACGCCGGAGATTTTGGCGAAGCGCGGTCGGCGCTTCTCTGCCGTTCCAACCGCTCACGGCGGAGGCTATGGGTCCCCGCCTTCGCGGGGACGACAACCATGCATCACAGATGCGCCAGATAATGCGCCAGCGCAGTGATTTCTTCTTCACTCAGCGAATAGGCCACCTCGGCCATTGCAGCCATGCCGCCACCGGCCCGGACGCCGGACTTGTAGTCGCGCAGCGCCTTGACGAGATAGTCCTCGCGCTGTCCGGCGATGCGCGACACCGCTTTCGTGCCGCCATAACTCTCCGTGTGACATGACGCACAACGACGGCCAACCGCCGCTTGCGCGCCCTTGGCCGACAGATCCGGATTGTCATCGGGCTTCTTGCCCTCCGGCGGCTTCAGCGAGGCGAAATAGGCGCCGAGATTGCGGATGTCGTTGTTGTCGATCTGCTCGATAATCGGCTGCATCTGCTCGTTCTTGCGCGTGCCTGCACGAAAGAACACCAGCTGCCACTGGATAAACAGATCCGGCTGTGCGGCGAGCGATGGGATGTTCTCTATTTGCGAAATGCCGTTCTCGCCATGACAGCCACTGCAGAGCTCGGCTTTCTCCTTGCCGGCGGCAATATCGGCAGCATCGATCGGACCAGAGCCAGAACCAAGCGCGAGAAAGATAACAACTGCCGCGAGTACAGAACGATGCATGAGCGACATTCCCATTCCAGAATGCGCGAGGCTGGAGCCGCTCGTGAAGCAACTCCAGCCTCGCGTGACGCATGACTTACTTGGCGTAGCTGATGCGATAGATTGCGCCTGCCCAATCGTCGGCAATCAGCAGCGATCCATCCTTGGCCAGGACGATATCGGCAGGGCGGCCGAGATAACCCTGGTCACCCTCGATCCAGCCGGAGGCAAAGATCTCCTGCTTGGCATTCTTCCCATCCGGCCCGGCGATCACACGCTTGATACGCGCGCCCTGATACTTGTGCCGATTCCACGAGCCATGCTCGGCAATGAAGATGTTGTTCTTGTATTCGGCAGGAAACATGTTGCCGGTATAGAACTTCATCCCCAGGGGCGCGACATGGGCGCCGAGATTCAACACCGGTGGCGTGAATTCCGAGCACTTGTGCCCCATGGCGAATTTCGGATCTGGCATGTTGCCTTGATGGCAATGCGGATAGCCGAAATGCTCACCGAGCTTCGAGATCATGTTGAGCTTGTCGCTCGGCATATCGTCGCTGATCCAGTCGCGTGCATTTTCGGTGAACCAGTATTTACCGGTGCGAGGATCGACGTCGCCGCCCACAGAGTTGCGAACGCCGAGCGCTACGATTTCGGCATTGCCGGTCTTGGGATCGACACGGCGGATCTGCGACAAGGAGGTCGGCGGAATGCCGATGTTGAAGGGAGGTCCGAACGGAACGTAGAACCAACCGTCCTTGTCCGGCGCGAGATACTTCCAGCCATGTGCGGCATAGGACGGCATGTCGTCATAGACGACCTTGCCGTCACCGAGCTTGTCGAGATTCGCCTCGGCATTCTCGTATTTGATCAGCTTGTTGATATCGATCACATAGAGCGCACCGTCCTGGAAGGCGATGCCCGTCGGCATCTTCATGCCCTTGATGACGGTCTTGACCTCTCTCTTGCCGCCCTTGTCGGTGATCGCATAGACGTTACCGAGGCCGAACGAACCGACAAAGAGTGTGCCTTTATCGCCCCAGGCCATCTGCCGCGCCGCGAGCACGCCGGGTGCATAGACCTCGATCTTGAATCCTGGCGGCAGCTTGATCTTCTTCATCATGGCCGCGAGTTCGGCATCAGACGCACCGGTCGGCGGACCTGACGGTGGCGCGAGGCCCTTTTGCGCTTCAGTCTCGTCGCCGAGAAACCAGTCGTCCGGCGGATTGGTCCAGAAGTCCTTGGTATCGGATTTGTAGCTCTTGAGCTTCTGCTGTGCGCTCGCTTGATTGAGCGAGGCCATGCCGATCGCCGTGGCGAGGATGGCGGCGCACGCAACAACGGATCGACCAGTCATCGATTTCATCGCGTCACTCCCTGTGCAGCTTGTTGCGGCTGCTATGTCTTATTGAACGTTCGAGACGAACTTATTGGTCTGTGATTTTCTCAGACAGTGAGATGCTACCACAAATGTCGCAGGTGAAAAGCGCAACTAACGCTCGCGCAAACGAAAGACGTCGTCATCACGACGACATCTTGAAAAGCAATTTTGAAAGTTAGTTCCAGCGAGCGGATGCGATTGGCACATCGCACCGCATCATCACGCTATCACTACGACGCTTTTTAAAGGCTGCCCTTGGTGAGATAGCGCCAGGCCACGGCCAGCACAATCAGCCCGATGAAGATCAGCGCTGCCGGCAACTTCTTCTTTTCGCGCGGAGGCGGTGGCGTGTTGGGCTTGATCCGGCGGAAAGGCGTGACATTGCTATTGTTGTCGTCGGGCATTGGTCTTGATCTCGAAGCCGTCTTGATGATGGGCGCGATGCCGGTGCCGCCCATGCGGGAATAATAGCTGCGGTAGACAGTCTGGATGGTGGCTTCGGCCGCGGCTGGTTCGGATTGTTTGCCACGCGCGAGCAGCGCGAGATAGCCGGCATAGAATGTCTGGGCTTCTTGCGGCAGCGCGTCGAGGCTTTTCAGCTTCGCCATCATCACCCAGGTCGCAAAATCCGCCCGCGCCTCATCATTGGCACGCTTGGCAATTTCCAGGTTGGAATCCGTGGTCGACGGCATCGTCAGTCTCGTACCCGCTTCGCCTATGGATTGTCTGCCCAACGCCCGATGATTTCAAGCGATGCGGGACGGATCTGCGTGCCTGCGGATCACAAACGACAAGGCCGCCTGACGGCGGCCTGCAATCGATAAAACTGATGCCAAAAAAACCAGGAAAATTCTGGAGCGGGCGAAGGGATTCGAACCCTCGACCCCGACCTTGGCAAGGTCGTGCTCTACCACTGAGCTACACCCGCATCCGAGAAGGCAGGCGGCGATTGCTCGCCGCCGACGCGCAGACCTATGCCAAATGCCGGTGGCGAATGCAACAGTTAGACTGCATTTCAGATCGCTCCGAGTTAACCGGGGTTTACGGCCATTTGAGCCAGATTTTGCCAAGAAAACGGGTCAAAACAGCCAAATGTCGCCTCTCGGGCCGAATCGGTCCCGGCCGGACCTATTTCAGCGGATTGCAAATTACTGTCACGAACGCCATTTAATCGCTCAGGCCATGCTAAAAGCGGCCAAATTTTTCAGACATCGAGCGAGGTTCACGTGACCATCATGGAACAGGGCGGCGCCGCGACGCCGCAGGCAGCAACTGCTCTCATCAAGGACACGACCACCCGCACCTTCGTGCAGGACGTTATCGAGGAATCCAAGCGCCAGCCGGTCCTGATCGACTTCTGGGCGCCTTGGTGCGGTCCGTGCCGCCAGCTCACTCCCGTCATCGAGAAAGCCGTGACCGCCGCCAAGGGCAAGGTGAAGCTGGTCAAGATGAACATCGACGAGAATCCGGAGATTCCCGGCCAGATGGGCATCCAGTCGATTCCGGCCGTGATCGCCTTCGTCAACGGCCAGCCGGCCGATGGCTTCATGGGTGCGGTTCCGGAGAGCCAGGTCAACGCGTTCATCGACAAGCTGACAGCCGGCATGCCCGGCGCCGAGCCCACGGCCGCAGAACTGCTTCAGGAAGCTGAAGCGATTCTGGCTGAGGGCGATCCGGCTACCGCCGCCTCGATCTATGGCGAGGTGATTGCCGCCGACGCCGGCAATATCGCCGCCATTGCCGGCCTTGCCCGCTGTTACGTCGAGACCGGCGCCATCGAGCAGGCCAAGCAGACGCTCGAGCTCGTCCCGGTCGCGAAACGTGAGGACGCCGCGGTCAAGGCTGTGCAGGCCAAGATCGATCTGGTCGAACAGGCCAGCGCGCTCGGCCCGGTCACCGAACTGGAACAGAAGGTTGCGGCCAATCCGCTCGACCATCAGGCTCGTTTTGACCTCGCGATCGCACTCAACGGTGCCAATCAGCGCGCTGAAGCCACCGGTCATCTGCTCGAGATCGTCAAGCGCGATCGTAAATGGGATGACGACGGCGCCCGCAAGCAGCTGATCCAGTTCTTCGACGCCTGGGGACCGACGGACGAGGCCACAGTTGACGGCCGCAGGCGATTGTCGACTATCCTGTTCTCGTAATTCTTCTCGCGTGACGAATCGGAACCGGACATGCCCATCAATGCCGACTATCGCGGGCCTGCCGAACTTCCCGAGGTGATCCCGGTCTTTCCCCTGCCGGGCGCACTGCTGCTGCCGCGCGGCCAGATGCCGCTGAACATTTTCGAGCAGCGCTATCTTGCGATGATCGACGATTCGCTTCGCGACGGGCACCGGCTGATTGGCATGATCCAGCCCGATGCGGCGCATTCGGCGGATGAGGCCAAGCCGGCATTGTTCAAGGTCGGCTGTGTCGGGCGCATCACCCAGCTCGCCGAATCCGGTGACGGCCGCTACATCCTCGAACTGACCGGCGTTTCCCGTTTCGAGGTGGTGCAGGAACTCTCGGTGCTGACCGCGTACCGGCAGTGCAAGGTCGACTACTTCCCCTTCATCGACGATTTCACCGCACGCAAGGGCGAAGATGATGTCGATCGGGCCGCGCTGCTCGCGGTGCTCACCGACTTCCTCAAGGCCAACAACCTGAAAGTGGATTGGGAAGGCATCGACAAGGCTCCCAACGAGGCCCTGGTAAACGCGCTGGCGATGATGTCGCCCTATGGTCCGCCAGAAAAGCAGGCGATGCTCGAAGCTCCCGACCTCAAGACCCGCGCCGAGATTCTGATCGCCGTCACTGAAATGGATCTGGCCAAGAAACGCACCAGCGGCGACCCACCGCTGCAGTAATTCTGACAAATAACCACGATCAACGACCGCATCACCGGAGCGTATCCATGACCACACCGCCAATCGAGCGCGCCGAAAGCACCGTCGACGCCAAGCTGCTGGAGATTCTGGTGTGCCCGTTGACCAAGGGGCAACTCGAATTCGATGCCGCCCGCCAGGAGCTGATCTCGCGCCAGGCCAAGCTTGCTTATCCGATCCGCGACGGCATCCCTATCATGCTGCCGGAAGAAGCGCGGAAGATCGACTGAATTTCTGATGTGGCAGCTCATGCCGGCGCAAATTTCAGGGCGACGATGCCCGCGACGATAAGGGCGACCCCACCGCCGCGCAGCAGACTCATCGATTCGCCAAACAACACGCTTCCGAACAGCACCGTCCCGGCTGCGCCGATCCCGACCCATATCGCGTAGGCGGACCCCACCGGCAGAACCTCCAGAACCCGACCGAGCAGATAGACGAACGCGGCGAGGAAGATCAGCGACAGGATGGTCCAGCCCGGTCGGGTGTAACCCGCCGCATATTTCATCGAGATCGCCCACGCCACATCCAGAAGCCCGGCCACGATCAGGAGTAGCCATGCGGCACCCTGGCTCATGGCTGCCTCATGCTGCGATCTTGAGAAGATGGGCGTCGTACTGAGCGAGGAATGCACGCAGCCGGTCGGCGTAGTCGGCCGTGACGGCGTTCGCTACGCTCGGACGCTCGCGTAACGCTGCGCGCCATGCCCGAACCTTGGGTGTCTGGGCGAAGACTTCCGTGTCAGCGATGGTGTCGAACACATCGAAGTAGCGGAAGATCGGCGCGTAAACCGCATCGACCATGCTGAAGTGCTGCCCCGCGAAAAACGGCGCTGCGGTTAGCACCTTCTCGAGGCGACCGAATTTTTCGACCAAGGTCTTCCGTTTCGCTTCGTAGCTGTTCGCTTCGGTAGCCGTCTCGAATCCCCACAGATCGGCGAGGATCGACGAGCCGAACTCGATCCAGCCACGGTGCCCGGCTCGTTCGAGCGGATCGGATGGGTGAAGCCGCACGCCTGTCTGCGTCTCCTCGAGATATTCGCAGATCACCGCGCTCTCGAAGATCGCGGCAGTGTCATTGCCGTCTCGCCCGACGAGCAGAAGCGGGACCTTGCCCAGCGGCGAGATCGCGTGAAACCAGTCCGGCTTGTGCGCGAGATCGATATAGCGCCGTTCGAAATGGATGCCCTTTTCGGCAAGGACGATGGCCGCTCGCTGCACGTAAGGGCAGAGATGATGGCTGACGAGCGTCAGTGCTGGCGCATCTGGCTGATTCACGATCATGCGCTCACCTTTAATCTCTCTGCGCGCATGGCCTGCTGCACGGCGGGCCGCGCATCGACGCGGGCCATGAAGTCGCGCAGATGCGGAAAGTTGGACAGATCCACCTTGGCGAAGTTGGACCATCCGACGATCGTGAACAGATAGGCGTCGGCCACCGTGAAGCTTTCTCCGAGCAGGAACGGCCTGCCCGCTGCCAAATGGCGCTCGACCGACGCCAGCCGCTCTGCGATCTTTGCGCGTGCAACATCTGCCGCCTGCGCACCATATTCGGGGTGAAACAGCCACGGGCTGAACATCTTGTGGAGTTCAGTGGCGATGAAGTTGAGCCAGGATTGCAGCTCGACGCGCTGCGGTGTGCCGGCAGGCGGCGCCAACCCGTTTTCGGGTTTGAGGTCCGCAAGGTATTGAACGATCGCGGCGCCTTCGGTCAGCACTGCCCCATCATCGAGCGCCAGCGCCGGCACATAGCCGTTCGGGTTCACCGCCGAATAGTCGCTGCCCGCCTCGGTGACGTGGGGCGACTTCCGGATATCCACCCGCACGAGTTCAATCGGAATATTGGCTTCGTTCGCAACAATGTGCGGTGAGAGCGAGCAGGTACCGCCGGCGTAATAGAGCTTCATGGTTGGATCTTTCATTGCATCTGTCGGGAGTTGCTATCGGCACCAGCAAGGTATTGCCCGCACGGGCGCAAGTCCCATTGGCATTTCGCCAGCTCCGCTTGCGTGACTGCAAGCAACCACGCTGCTATCTTCGTCAGCATGGATGATTGGAACGAACTTCGGCTGGCGCTCGCCATCCAGCGCGCGGGCAGTCTGACAGCGGCGGCGATAACACTCGGCGTCGATCACTCCACGGCCTTTCGCCGCCTAAAAGCGCTGGAGGACAAGGTTGGCGTGCGATTGTTCGAACGACTTCCAGGCGGCGCCTACCAAGCGACGGAGGCCGGTGCACGGATGGCTGCCGGCGCGGAGCGCATGGAGGACGAGGCGCTGGCGCTTGATCGCGACATATCCGGTCGCGATCATCGTTTGTCCGGCCGCCTGACGGTCACGTCATCCGAAACACTGGCCTATAGCCGGCTGACGCCACTTCTCGCCGCATTCCAGCAGGCTCACCCCGGCATCATCGTGGAACTGGTGATCGACAACCGCGTGCTGAGCCTGTCGCGCCGCGAAGCCGACATTGCATTGCGCCCTATCCGTCCGAAGGAAGGCGATCTTTGGGGACGCAGACTGTCCGCCATCGCATGGGGGCTCTATGCCGCCCCTGCCTATCTTGAGGCGATTGGCGGCCCGTTATCGAATCCATCCGAGATCGATCGCCATTCCCTGATCGGCTGGGAGGAAACGACATCAGGCATCGCGGCTGCCGATTGGCTGTCACGCACCGCGCCATCGAAGGCCTTCGTCTATCGGACAAACAGTCTGGTCAACCAGCTCATCGCAGCGAAAGCCGGCATCGGCCTCGCGCTGATGCCGTGCTATCTCGCTGATCACGACAGCGGGGTGGCAAGAGCACTATCCGAGCCCCTCAAGGAGCTCGAGGGTGAACTCTGGATCGTGACTCATGCGGATTTGAAGAATACGGCGCGCGTCAGGGCCTTTTTCGATCTCGTCGGCGAAGGATTGATTCGCGAGCGCCCGCTGTTCGAAGGCGAGAAGAATCAGCCCCCGTCCACATTGAACGGCATAACCGCATGAGTGCCAACTACAGCGCCTCGCCCTTCAATAGCCTTGGCACGTCGCCCGACAATCCCGCAGCCTGTTTGATGAACGCGCCCTTCAGCGGCGGCAGCCGATCGACAATGCCGAGACCGATGTCGCGGATGCTGCGCACGAAGGGCAGGTCGTTCGAGAACAGAACGTTCAGCACATTAGTGGCGACACCCATCGTCATGGTGTCGAACCGGCGCCAGCGCTGGTAGCGCTCAAGCACATCGCTCTGGCCGAAATCCATCCCAAGCCGTGCAGCATCGACGATGGTCTCTGCCAATGCAGCGACGTCCTTCAGACCCATATTGAGGCCCTGCCCTGCAATCGGATGGATCACATGCGCGGCGTCACCGATCAGCGCCAGCCGTTCGCCGATGAAGGAGCGCGCGACGAAATAGCCGAGCGGAAACGCACGCGGCTTGTCGAGCGCCTTGACCTCGCCGAGGTGCAGGCCGAAACGCTGCTCAAGCTCCGCATGGAATTCCTCATCCGGCAAGGCGACGATGCGTGCGGCTTCCGCGCGATTCTCGGTCCACACCAGCGACGAACGCTTGCCGGTCAAAGGCAGAATTGCGAACGGCCCGGCGGGCAGGAAGTGCTCTTCGGCACGTCCGTCATGATCGCGCTCATGGCCGACGGTGACCACGATACCGGACTGGTCATAGTCCCAGCCATGGGTCGCAATACCCGCGCGCTCGCGCAGCTTGGAGCGTGCGCCATCGGCGGCGACCAACAAGCCAGCCTCGATCACACTGCCATCCCCGAGCGTGACGCTGACACCATCGGCCCGTGAATCGAATGTCGTCACCGCAGTCGCACGCAGGTCGACGCCCGCCGCTTCGGCGCGGATCACCAGTTCGTCGATCAGCCGGCGATTCTCGACCATATGTGCGAATGGTTCGCCCGGCTCCACATGACCGCCGAAGGTCAGGAAGGTCGGACGGGTGGCGTCTTCCAGCTTGGAATCGGTGACGACCATGTCGAGGATCGGCTGGCTGTCGGCAGCCACGGCATCCCAGACACCGAGTGCATCGAACAGCCGCCGACAGGCAGCAACGATGGCCGTGGCGCGCGGATCGCGGCTCGGCCTGGCCGCCAGCGCGGGATCGGCGACAATGATCGGCAGATCGGGGCCAAGCCCCTGCCGCAACGCCAGCGCCAGTGCCAGCCCGGCAAACGCTCCGCCGCCGATGACAATGCCTCGTTGTGCCGCCATGATATCCGTTCTCGCTGTTGCCACGCGCTTATAGCTGGGCGAAACAGGATCGCGAAACAAGGGCGGCAATGGGACCGGGGCCTTTACGGCCAAGGTCTTGGTAAACCTCCCTTAATATTGCCGCTGACGGAAAGATGCCGACATGTCCAAGAGCCTGATCGATCTGATCGATATCCTCGATCTCGAGACCATCGAGGTGAACATGTTCCGCGGCCGCAGCCCGAAAACACGCTGGCAGCGGGTGTTCGGCGGCCAGGTGATCGGCCAGGCCATGGTGGCTTCGTGCCGCACCGTCGAAGGCCGCATGCCGCATTCGCTGCATTGTTATTTCATTCTGCCCGGCGACCCGCAGATTCCCATCGTCTACGAGGTCGAGCGGCTGCGTGACGGCAAGAGCTATTCGACCCGGCGTGTCACCGCGATCCAGCATGGCCATGCGATCTTCTCGATGATGGTGTCGTTCCACGCCGAGGAGGAAGACTCGTTCAATCACCAGGATCCGATGCCGGACGTGCCACCGCCGGACAAGCTCACTGCGGAAGAGCTCTCCAAACATCCGATCATCGAGAAGATGCCCGATTTCATCCGCCGCTATTACGAGTCCGACAGGCCGATCGAGCTGCGCCCGGTGGAATTCCAGCGTTATGCTGGCGAGAAGATTCCGGAGGGCCGGATCAATTTCTGGATTCGTACCGCCGCGAAGCTGCCGGACGATCCGGCACTCCATATGTGCGCGCTGGCCTATGCGTCGGACTTTTCGCTGCTCGATTCCATCATGGCCCGCTATGGCCGCACTTTGTTCGACGGTCAGGCGATGGCGGCCAGTCTCGATCATGCCATGTGGTTTCACCGCCCGTTCCGCGCCGACGAATGGCTGCTCTACAGCCAGGATTCGCCGAGCGCCCAGAACGGCCGTGGTCTCGCGCGCGGCCTGATCTTCAAGCCCGACGGCACGCTGGTGGCGACGGTGGCGCAGGAAGGCTCAGTGCGCGAACGACGCGAGAAGCCAACGACGTAAATTGCTTCACTGCCAGCCCTGAATACCGCCTCGCCCGTTGGCGTGCAGTTGGCTCGTCCGAAGGCAGCGCCGGCGCCCAATTTCCACGCGCCGTGCCGACGGGGATGGCATAAAGGTGCATGATTGCGTAAGCAGGGTCGTAAACCGCCCCGAAGAGGAAGCCGGCATGAAGCTCGTGGTTGCGATCATCAAACCCTTCAAGCTCGATGAAGTGCGTCAGGCTTTAACGGCCATCGGCGTCCACGGCATGACGGTGACCGAAGTGAAGGGCTATGGCCGCCAGAAGGGCCATACCGAGATGTATCGCGGCGCCGAATATATCGTGAATTTCCTGCCCAAGCTGCGGCTCGAAATCGCCGTGGCATCCGATCTCGCGACCAAGGCGGTCGAGGTCATCTCCACCGGAGCCCGGACCGGCCAGATCGGCGACGGCAAGATCTTCGTGACCCCCATCGACCACGCCCTGCGTATCCGCACCGGCGAGACCGACAGCGACGCGCTTTAGGCAATACGCCAGCGCAGGTCCCCTCCCCTGTCGGGACTGCTGACGGTCAGCTTGGATACATCCAGAGAAGCTCTCCCTTGCTCTGCCAGTTGAGCAAGGTCAATTCTGCGCGCGTTGGTTGGACGGCCTGCAGATTAGACAATCTCGAGGTTTTTGCCTCGAATTGACGTATTTGGACACCTCCGAGCTGCCCGCCTCCTGAGCAGGAATATGTCAAGAGCCTGTCATGCTTCCCTTTTGGGCATAATTGACTAGAGTTTGGGCGCGACCGAATAGCGCACTCTGTCTCAATGCGTGAGAATCGCGAAAAGCTGCGGATTCATAAACCGTTAGAGAATTCCACCGATCTGGCACGGCATTTGATTCTATCTGGCGTGGCTGTGCCCGCGTAGTGAACTTCTCCGCGTGGTGAACCTCAGTCGAGATCGCCCGGTCGATTTTCGGTCGGGCCCAAGCGGGGATAGGACCCATGAAAATTGTTATGGCGATCATCAAGCCATTCAAGCTTGAGGAAGTCCGTGATGCCCTGACCGCCATTGGCGTTCATGGTTTGACGGTCACGGAAGTCAAAGGATATGGCCGGCAGAAGGGCCATACGGAAATTTATCGCGGCGCTGAGTATGCGGTGAGCTTCCTGCCAAAGATCAAGATCGAGGTCGCAGTCGCCTCCGATCAGGTCGACAAAACGATCGAAGCCATCACAACGGCCGCGAAGACCGGCCAGATCGGCGACGGCAAGATCTTCGTCATCAACCTCGACCACGCGGTTCGCATCCGCACCGGCGAGGCCGATGCTGCAGCCCTCTAAGTCGAATTCCTCGGATTTCGCGCTCACCCATTCTTCAATCAGGAGTCAAACAAAATGACGTTTAAGCGTCCCTCTGGCGCGGGATTGGCGGCACTTGCCGTTGGCCTGTTCGCCGCAACCGCGGCCTACGCCGATCCGACGGTCAACAAGGGCGATAACGCCTGGATGATGACCTCGACCGTGCTGGTGCTGTTGATGACCGTCCCGGGCCTCGCTTTGTTCTATGGCGGCCTCGTCCGTTCCAAGAACATGCTCTCGGTGTTGATGCAGGTTCTCTACACTGCCTGCATCGTGATGGTGCTGTGGGCCCTCTATGGCTACAGCATCACCTTCACGGGCGGTTCGGCCTATATCGGTGGCTTCTCGAAGGCGTTCCTCGCCGGCGTGACACCCGATTCGATGGCTGCTTCGTTCACCGCAGACGCCAACATCTCGGAACTCGTCTACTTCTGCTTCCAGATGACCTTCGCTGCCATCACCCCGGGCCTGATCGTCGGCGCCTTCGCCGAACGCACCAAGTTCGCGGCTGTGGCGCTTTTCGTGCCGCTCTGGGTGACGCTGATCTACTTCCCGATCGCGCACATGGTCTGGTACTGGGCTGGTCCGGACGCCATTGTCGCAGCTGCCAAGGCTGTTGCTGCAGCGGCTCCCGATGCGAAGGCTGCGGCTCAGGCCAAGCTTGATGAAGTCATGGCCGATGCCGGCCAGGTGTTCCTGTGGGGCGCTCTCGACTTCGCCGGCGGCACCGTCGTTCACATCAACGCCGGCATTGCTGGCCTCGTGGGCTGCTTGATCATCGGCAAGCGCACCGGCTACGGCAAGGAGCTGATGGCTCCGCACTCGCTGACCATGACCATGATCGGCGCGTCCCTGCTGTGGGTTGGCTGGTTCGGCTTCAACGTCGGTTCGAACCTCGAAGCCTCGGGCACTGCCGCTCTCGCGATGACCAACACCTTCCTCGCAACTGCGGTTGCGGCGATGGCCTGGATGTTCGCGGAGTGGATGACCAAGGGTCACCCGTCGCTGCTCGGCGCCGCATCGGGCGCGGTTGCCGGCCTCGTCGCCGTCACCCCGGCTTGCGGCTTCTCGGGCCCGATGGGCGCGATGGTTCTCGGTCTGGTCGCAGGCGTCGTCTGCCTGTTCTTCTGCACCGTCGTGAAGAACTCGCTCGGCTATGACGACTCGCTCGATGTGTTCGGCGTCCATTGCGTCGGCGGCATCATCGGCGCGCTCGGCACCGGCATCCTGGTCAACCCGGCCCTCGGTGGTACCGGCGTCATGGATTACGTCGCCGGCAAGATCGGCGACTACGACATGGTCACCCAGATGCTCGCCCAGTGTAAGGCTGTCGCGACCACGCTGGTGTGGTCGGGCGTCGGTTCGGCGATCCTGTTCAAGGTTGTCGACGTGATCGTCGGCCTCCGCGTCAATGTTGAAGTCGAGCGCGAAGGCCTCGACGTCACCGAGCACACCGAACGCGCCTACAACATGTAAGCGTCACAGAGCATCCCGGATCACCGATCCGGGATGCTCGCAAAGGGATCGGTTGGGGCACTACCCGGCAATGTCCCAACCGTCGAAGGGCTCCAGCGCAAGCTGGGGCCTTTCACTTTTGGGGTCCTCGCGAAAGCGCTTCGGTTGTGCTATGTTGCCAATATGAACAGCGCAGGTGCACTCGATACACTAAGGCGATCGGAGCAAGCGCTTCGCGCTCGCGGTGTATCCCGAGCCGCCTTGTTCGGTTCCGTCGCACGCGGCGACAATCGACCTGAAAGCGATATCGACATCATGATCGAAATCGACCCTGAGGCGCATATCACGGCCTATGACTATGTGGACTTGAAGGACTACATCGCGGGCTTGTTTGATGCCCCCGTCGATGTCGTGAACCGTGAGAGCCTGAAGCCCCACATTGCGCCGGCGGCGACAGCAGATGCGGTCTACGCATTCTAACGCTGCAGAAGCAGCACTTCGCGATATTCAGCATCACATTGCTTTAGCTGCACAATTCATCGCCGATATCGACTTCAATCAGTTCCGACATGATCTGCGAACGGTCTATGCAGTCATCCGCTGTCTTGAAATTATCTCGGAGGCCTCCCGCAGGCTGCCCGATGATTTGAAAGCGCGTCATACGGACATCCCTTGGAAACAGATCGCCGGTGCCGGCAATGTCTACCGGCATGACTACGAGGATGTCGCGGCTCAAATCATATGGGACACCGTCACGGTCGCTCTACCACCGCTGGAAGCCGCGATCGCGGTTGAGGTCGCGAGACCGACTTAGTCACTTCGGTGAAGGATTCTCACGGACCGATCCAGAACGCACGCCACCTTAGGTGCCCTTTCCTCGATGGTTAATCGCGTCTTAACCTCGCCGTATCTATGGTGGTTTGATCCCGTTTCAGCCGATCTCATGGGGCGATCGGCTGCCTTGAAAGTACTGGCGTTTTCCTGATGGCACTCACCGCTCCTCCTTCCGCGGCGCAAGGCGCTGGCAGCCGGACCTCGGCTGGGCCCGATGGCGAGCGTTCGCCGTTTGCGCGACTGACGGAATTGCTGGCACCGTATCAGCCCGGCCAACCGCTAATCACACTGTCATTGGGCGAACCGCAGCACCCGGTACCGGATTTCGTTGGGCCGGTCCTCGCCAAACACATTGCCGATTTCGGCCGCTATCCGATCGCCAAAGGTATCGAGCCGTTCCGCCGCGCCGCCGCCACATGGATGGGATCGCGCTTCAATCTTCCGCGCGCCCTCGATCCTGAAACCGAAGTGCTGGTGCTGAATGGAAGCCGGGAAGGCCTGTTCTTCGCCGCGATTACGGCCGCGCGCTTTGTCGGCCCGCGCAAAGGCACGCCGGCGATCCTGCTGCCAAACCCGTTCTATCCAGCCTACGGCGCCGGTGCGCGCGCGGCGGGTTGCGAGCCGATCTTCATGCCGACTACCGTAGCCAACGGCTTCCTTCCCGATCTCGACGCACTCGATGAAGCGACGCTGGTACGCACAGTAGCGATGTACGTCGCATCGCCGGCCAATCCGCAAGGCGCCGTCGCAACACCCGCTTACTTCAAGAAGCTGCACGATCTCGCGCTGCGCTACGGTTTCATCGTGCTGTCCGACGAATGCTATTCGGAAATCTACACGCAGGCCGCGCCCGGCAGCATGCTGGCGTCAGCCGGCCCCGACTATGCCAATGTCGTTGCGTTTCAGTCGCTGTCAAAGCGCTCGAACCTGCCCGGCATGCGCGTCGGATTCGTCGCCGGCGACAAGAAATTCCTGAGCGCGTTTCACGAATTGCGCAACGTGGCTGCGCCGCAGGTGCCGGTACCGCTGCAGCAGGTCGCGGTTGCCGCCTATAGCGACGAAGCACATGTGGAAGAGAATCGCAGGCTCTACCGCCTGAAGTTCGATCTTGCGGATCAGATCCTCGGCAACCGCTACGGCTACAAGCGACCGGCCGGTGGCTTCTGTCTGTGGCTCGATGTCTCCGCGTATGGCGGTGACGAAGAGGCAACCGTGAGACTGTATCGCGATGGCGGCGTGCGTGTGGTGCCCGGAAGTTATCTGGCGCGCCCGCAGACCGACGGCAGCAATCCCGGCGCCGGCTATATTCGTTTGGCCATGGTGCAGGACAGTGAAACGACAGCCGAGGCTTTGCATCGGCTGGTGAAGATATTGAATTGAAGATCCTGGATTAATGCAGGGCGCATGAGCACTCCGGTATGAGCACCACGATCGAACGCGTCATTCCTCTCGTCGGCCATCTGCCCGCGTCGATCCGCGAGATGCTGGGGCGACGGCTGCGCGAACTGGCGGGTTTTGGCCTGGTCTGCGCCGCTGGTGTCGCGGCGGCGGCAATGATGACGTGGTCCGTGCAGGACCCGAGCCTGAGCCATGCCACCTCGCGTGCGATCCGCAATGTCGCCGGTTATCCCGGCGCGATCGGCGCCGATCTGTTGATGCAGATTCTCGGCCTCGGCGCGATCATGATGATTCTCACCATCGCCGTCTGGGGCTGGCGGATGATGACGCATCGGCATTTCGATCGCGAAGCACTGCGCATCGGTTGCTGGGTCCTTTGCACCATCATCGCATCAGGCTTTGCCAGCTGCTGGCAGCATGGCGGGTCGTGGCCCCTGCCGACCGGCGTCGGCGGCGTGGTCGGCGACGCGCTGTTTCGCGCGCCCGCGGTCGTATTCGGCCCTGTCGGCTTCATCTATCGGTTTGTCCTCGGCTTTATTCTCTGCGCGGCTATGATCATGACCTTCTTCATCGCCTGCGGTTATGGCGCGCGCGCCAGGGAAGAATTCGCCGAGATCGATATCGAGGAAGATGACGAGCCATTCGAGGAAGATGAAACGCGCGATCGCGGCTCGATCTCTGTTTCGCTGGGCTGGGCCGCGCACGCGCTGATGAGCGCGAAAGCGCGTCTCGGCCGGCTGCTCTCGCTGGTCTACGGCAAGATGGTCGCGAGCGAGCCAAAGGCACGCGCAGCCTCCTTCGAACGTCAGGAACCGAACCTCGGCGGTCGTCGCAACAGCCCGTCAATTGCGCCGCATGACGAAGACGAAGGCGAGCACGACGAGGAGGAAGAGCACGACTACGAGGAAGAAGAAGAGGAAGAAGAGCCCGCCCCGAAGGCGCGCAAGAAATCCTCGGCCAAGGAGCCCGTGCGTAAATCCAACGGCAAGTTCGAACTGCCCTCCGTCGGCATGCTCACCGCGCCGAAGGCCGCCGATCGCAAGCCGCTCAGCAAGGCCGAACTCGAAGCCAATTCGCGCGCGCTCGAAGGCGTGCTGCAGGACTTCGGCGTGCGCGGCGAGATTGTCAAAGCCAATCCCGGCCCTGTTGTCACGCTTTACGAACTCGAACCCGCACCGGGCATCAAGTCGTCGCGCGTGATCGGCCTCGCCGACGACATCGCACGCTCCATGAGCGCGCTGTCCGCGCGTGTCGCTGTTGTTCCGGGCCGTAACGCCATCGGCATCGAACTGCCCAACGCGCATCGCGAGAACGTCTACTTGCGCGAACTCCTGACCGTGCAGGACAGCAACGAAGGCATCAAACTGCCGCTCTGCCTTGGCAAGAATATCGGCGGCGAGTCCATCATCATCGATCTTGCACGCACGCCGCATATGCTGATCGCCGGTACCACCGGCTCGGGCAAATCGGTGGCGATCAACACCATGATCCTCAGCCTGGTCTACCGGCTGCGACCGGATCAGTGCCGCCTGATCATGGTCGATCCGAAGATGCTCGAACTGTCGGTCTATGACGGCATCCCGCATCTGCTGACGCCCGTCGTGACCGACCCGAAGAAGGCCGTGGTTGCGCTGAAATGGGCGGTACGCGAGATGGAAGAGCGCTACAAGCGCATGGCCAAGCTCGGCGTCCGCAACATCGACGGCTACAACGCACGCCTCGTCGAAGCGAAAGCCAAGGGTGAGGAGCTCACCCGTACGGTCCATACCGGCTTCGACAAGGAGACCGGCAAGGCGATCTACGAGGAAGAGAAGCTCGATCTCGCGCCGCTGCCCTATATCGTCATCATTGTCGACGAAATGGCCGACCTGATGATGGTGGCAGGCAAGGACATCGAAGGGCTGGTGCAGCGCCTCGCGCAGATGGCGCGCGCCGCCGGTCTGCACGTCGTCCTCGCGACACAACGGCCGTCGGTGGACGTTATCACCGGCACGATCAAGGCGAACTTCCCGACGCGCATCTCCTTCCAGGTCACGTCGAAGATCGACAGCCGCACCATCCTGGGCGAGATGGGCGCCGAGCAACTGCTCGGCCGCGGCGACATGCTCTATATGGCTGGCGGCGGCCGCATCTCGCGCGTGCACGGTCCTTTCGTATCGGACGAGGAAGTCGAGAAGGTGGTGCGCCATCTGAAGACGCAGGGCGAACCGGAATATCTCGAGGCGGTCACTGCCGAAGAACCGGAAGAAGGCGAAGACGGCGCTGTGTTCGACAACACCGGCATGGGCGCCGATGGCGGCGGCGACCTGTTCCAGCAGGCCGTTGCGATCGTCAAGCGCGACCGCAAGGCATCGACCAGCTACATCCAGCGCCGTCTGCAGATCGGTTACAATCGCGCAGCGTCGCTGATAGAACGGATGGAAAATGAAGGCATTGTCGGTCAGCCCAACCATGCCGGAAAACGCGAGATCCTGATCGAAGAAGAAGAAAGCGGGTTCTGAGAGTTTGACCCTGCCGATGGACAATCCCGCTTTCGAGTCGCGAAATCGCCACAGCTCCGGGTTAGCGCCTGCGCTGGTGGCGCCAGCCGCGACGGCTGCGCAAGAGGCCACCCCCCGGACCGCAAAACCGGTACCCATTCTGACGCAAAGCGCGGTAAAATGCGCCGAACTCGCCGAGCAGGACGACGCCTTGATGAGACGCCCGACCCATCACGCCGCACACCGGCCTTTCCTGCACATCGGCGCAGTCAGCCTCGTCGCGACGTTTGTCGCCGCCATTGTGGCGCCCTCGGCCTATGCCCAGTCAATTCCTTTGCCGCGACCTGCACCGCAGGCGCGCAGCAATGGCAGCTTCCAGATGTCGGCTTCCGAGCCCCAGGCCGTTCGGCCGCCGGTCGCAGTGGCACCCAAGACATCGGCGACGACATCCACACCGCCGAATCCGATTATTCCAGATCCGCGCCGCAACGTTCCCGCCAGCATTTTCATGAGCTTCGACGCCAATCAAAAGGCGCAGGCGAGCAAAGTCAGCAGCTATCTGTCGTCGCTCAGCAATCTGAGCGGTAACTTCGTTCAGGTAGGCCCGGACGGCAGTCGCACCACCGGTGATTTCTTCATCCAGAAGCCAGGCAAGGTCCGCTTCGAGTATGATGCGCCGACGACCATCGCCATGGTGTCCGACGGACAGTCGCTCGCCGTCCGCGACTCCAAGCTGGCGACCCAGGACATTTACCCGCTCTCGCAGACACCGTTGCGGTTTCTGCTGTCCGATCGCATCGACCTGATGAAGGACACCAATGTGGTCGCCGTCACCGCTGACGACCTTTATACGTCGGTGACCATTGAGGAAAAGAACGCGCTGGTCGGCACCTCGCGCCTGATGCTGATGGTCGGCACCAAGGATGGCCAGCTCAAACAATGGACCGTCACCGACCCGCAGGGCTACGACACCACGGTCGCGATCTACAATCTCGACACCGCGAAAAAGCCCGACCCGGGGCTTTTCAAGATCGACTTCACCAAATATCCCACCGGAACAGCGAATTAAGGGCAATACGCTTCCCTCATGGAGAGGAGCGCGCCCCTTGGCGCGCGTCTCGAACCGTGAGATGGGAATGCGCGGCCATCCTGCGAGACGCGCGTGAAGAACGCGCTTCTCAGGATGAGGAGCCGAGCTTGCGGCCTATCACTGGATCCCTATGCGTTTTTCCTTGACCACCTGGAATATCAATTCGGTGCGATTGCGCATCGACCTTGTCGCCAAGTTTCTCGAAGAGATGCAGCCGGATGTGTTGTGTCTGCAGGAAACCAAGTGCCCGGACGATGCCTTTCCGCTCAAGCGCTTCAAACAGCTCGGCTATGACCATGTCGTGCTGAACGGGCAAAAGGGCTATCACGGCGTTGCCATCGTCTCGAAACTTCCGTTCGAGAGCAGCGACATCCGCGTGTTCTGCAACAATCTGGATTCACGCCACATCTCGGTATCGTTCGGCGAAAAGGCCGGCATGGCCGTGCCGCTGATCGTGCACGATTTCTATGTGCCTGCCGGCGGCGACGTTCCTGATCCGGACGTGAATGCGAAGTTCGCACACAAGCTCTCGTTCCTCGACGAGATGAAGACCTGCGAGCCGCTGCATCCGCGCGGCGATGCGCGTCACATCCTGGTCGGCGATCTTAACGTGGCACCGCATGAGAATGACGTGTGGTCGCACAAGCAGATGCTGAAGATCGTGTCGCATACGCCGATCGAGTGCGAAAAGCTGCTCGCCGTGCAGAGCGAAGGCAACTGGATCGACGTCGCGCGCGAACGCATTGCACTGTCGGAAAAGATCTACACGTGGTGGAGCTACCGCGCCGCCGACTGGGCAGCGTCGAATCGCGGCCGCCGCCTCGATCACATCTGGGTGTCATCAGCTCTCAAAGATTCGATCCGCGACTTCGCCGTGACCGGCGATGCACGCGGATGGGAACGGCCATCAGACCACGTACCGGTCACGACGGTGCTGGAGCTTTGATATCAGTTACTGGCTGAGCTTGGCGCCGATCAGTGTCACGTCGCTGGCGAGCTGGCTGACGCGGGTCGCCATGTCGTCGCGCAGACGGCGCGCGGCCGCGGGATCGCTGTCGAGCACGCGCTGAAACAGGCTGCGTGTGATCCGGATCGTGCTGGAATATTCCGTCGCGACCGCCGTCGAGGGACGCTGCATCGCCACCAGTAGTGCGAGCTCGCCCATCAATGTGCCGGGACCAGCGATCACTTCATGATCTCTGTCACCGTCGAGGCTGATGCGGAATGCGCCGGTCTGGACGACATAGCCGCAATCGGCATCGTCGCCCTGCCGAAACAACACGGACCCCCGGGCAAATTCCTGCTGCTCGGAGCCGATCGCGATCACGCGCAGAGCGGCGATACCCAACAGGCGCAATGTCGGGACGCGCTCAAGCAGGGCTACATCATCATCGATCGACATGCAGAACCGTGTGATCGGGACGCGCGAAGGAGAGCACCGAACAGCTAATGGCGAATCGGCTCCCGAATCGTATCACGGCACCAACTTGTAGCCACCGGCTTCGGTCACCAGGATTTCAGGATTGGCGGCGTCTTTTTCGATTTTCTGACGCAGCCGATAGATATGCGTTTCCAGCGTGTGCGTGGTGACGCCGGAATTATAGCCCCAGACTTCCTGCAGCAGCGTCTCGCGCGACACCGGCAACTGGCCGGCACGATACAGGAAGCGCAGGATCGCGGTTTCCTTCTCGGTCAGGCGGACCTTCTTGGCGTTGGCGCCGGTGAGCATCTTGGAGCCAGGTCGGAAACTATAGGGACCGACGGTGAAAACAGCGTCTTCGCTGGCTTCATGTTGACGAAGCTGGGCGCGAATACGCGCTAGCAGCACAGCAAAGCGGAACGGCTTGGCGACGTAATCATTGGCGCCGGACTCCAGACCGAGAATAGTGTCGGAATCGGTGTCGTGGCCGGTCAGCATGATGATCGGCGCCTTGAAGCCACCCTTGCGAAGGCTGCGTACGACTTCGCGACCGTCAGTGTCGGGCAGGCCGACATCCATCAACACCAGATCGGGGGAATTGGCCTTGGCTGCAGTAGCGCCCTTGGCGCCGGTGTCGACAGCGGAGGCCTCGAACTCTTCGTGCAGCGACAGCTGCTCGACCAGCGCCTCGCGCAAATCAGTATCGTCATCCACGATCAGGATCTTGCGGGCATTGGGCATTGCGACAATCCTTTGAACGGCTGCGGCGGAGCGTTGTACGCCGCGCTGAAACAGTGGGCCAGAAATCGTGACAGGCTTCGCCGTTAACGCATATTCTAGCGCAAAATCAGCGACATTCCCGGCGAATGTACTGCTGCAGCGCGAAATAGAACATTTGCGGTAAATAGCAAGGCGGAGTTCGCGATTCGGATGGGAAGTCTCGTTATTTCAGACACTTATCGAACAAGCTTGCGTGATCGACCGCTAACTATGGTTCACATTCGCGCGTCAGCCGGAGACAGACTCCGTGGATGGCTGACGACCGACCACACAACCATACCCGTCGCGCTCGGCCGCGGCGGAATCAAGGCGAACAAACGCGAAGGCGATGGCGGAACGCCACGTGGGACATTTCACCCCATCCGGCTGTGGTGGCGAGCCGACCGCAATCCACGTCCGCGTAGCTTTCTGCCGATCCGCCCGATCACCCCCGTGGATGGCTGGTGCGAGGATCCATCTGACCGGCACTACAATCGGCCCGTGCGACTCGATCGTGGAAATGACGGCGACCGACTGGCCCGCGAGGATCATCTCTACGACTTCATCATCGAGATCGACCAGAACACCCGGCCGCGGATCGCCGGACGGGGAAGCGCAGTGTTCCTGCATCTGGCACGCCCGAAATTCGCGCCAACCGCGGGCTGTGTTGCGATGACCAAGCCGGCCATGCTGCGGCTGCTGGCCCGGATCGGGCCGCAAACGCGCATTGTCATCGGCTAAATCCGGTGCAAGCTCAGCCTTCAGATTTTAGAAGAAACGTGAAGATCTGACCGGAGATTGAATGACCCGGCCAGACTGATCGATTACTCCGGCTTCCTGCGCGGATCGTTATGCGGCGGCGCCTTCGGCCTCGCCGGAGGATGAGGAGCCGCCCGGGGTGCCGGGCGAGCTGCAACCGGATGCGGCGCTGGCCGCGCAACAGCAACATGCGGCGGGGCCGGCGGTTTCGCGACAGCGGCCATCCTGGGAGCCGCCGGATGCGGGGCGATAGGTGGCCTGATCGCAGGTGGCCTGGCTGCCGTATTCAGCGGCTTCGGCGGGACTGCGCCATTGGTCGTTGCATGTGCGACGGCCGTCGGTGGACCCTTGTTCTCAGGCGGTTTGGCGCCGGTCGCAGGAAGGGGCACGGCCGTCGCCGCCGGCCGCGCAGCAGTCGGCCCAATCTCCCGCGCGGCCACGACACCTTTGCCGGTGAATTCACCCGGCTTGGCAGTCGCCGCAATCGCCGGATGACCATGATTTTCGGACGCGAGCAGTGCTCTGTTGGTGCTCGCGATATGTTCGTGCTGGGTTTGCACGGCAGTCGCCGCGATGTGCGATTGCTGCGCGACGGCCTGCTCCTGCGGCGTCGGTTGCGCAGTTGTCCCGCCCGCACCGCCGTTGAAACTGACCCGTGTGATGTTGGTCGTATTGTTGACGATGGTCTGGTTGTAGACATTCGTCACCGCGACGCCGCCGAAGTTATTGACGGTTCGGTTGTAGGCAAGCACGCCGTTGGCCCAGCGCCCACCGCCATAGCCGATGCCGCTATAGCCGTAGCCATAATCGACGCCGCCGTAGAAACCGACTTGGGTTCCCCAGTAGCCGGCGTTCCAGCCGTAATAGCCGCCATGCCAGCTCCAATAGCCCGGCGTCCACAGCAGGCCGACCTGAGGCGGTTCGACCCAGGTGCCGGGCACCCAGTAGTAACCATCCGGGCCATAGGCCCAGAAGCCGGGCGTCCAGATATAGCCAGGCGCAGGAATGGCGGGCTGCTCGTAGATCGGCAGCTCCGGTGGAGCAATCGTGATGCTGATGATCTGCGCCATGGCAATGACTGGCATTGTCATCAGGCCCAGGGCGGCCAGAAGCCAGGTAATGGAGCGAAAGCGTCGCATATCTGTCCCTCTCGCGGGCGAGGTCCCGCGTCCGGGCACAGTCGAGACGGATTAGTGCGACATTATGGCGCACCTTCCATGGGGCGGCCGGGAACTTTTGCGCTCAGACGAAGGAGCCGGCGTGTTTGAGATAGTAATAGGAAAAATTACCGCTTCCCGAAGATCGCCGAGCCGACGCGCACATGAGTCGCACCGAACTGGATGGCGATGGCGAAGTCGGCACTCATGCCCATCGACAACCCAGTTAATCCGTTACGGGCAGCGATCTTCGCTGTCAGCGCGAAATGCGGCGCCGGCGCATCGTCAACGGGCGGAATGCACATCAGTCCGGAAATCGTCAGCCCATAGGTATCGCGACAGCGGGCCAGGAAATCATCGGCCTCTCCCGGAGCAATGCCGGCCTTTTGCGGCTCCTCTCCGGTGTTGAGCTGTACGAAGAGCTGCAGTGTCCGCTGCTGCGCCTTCATCTCCTTGCTTAACGCTTCGCAAATGCTCGGGCGATCGACCGAGTGAATCGCATCAAACAACGCGACCGCTTCCTTGGCCTTGTTGGACTGCAAAGGCCCTATCAGATGTAACGCAATCGCGGGTTGAGTGGCGATCAGCGCCGGCCACTTTGATTTTGCCTCCTGGACGCGATTTTCGCCAAACACACGCTGACCGGACTGGATCACGGGCGTGATTGCATCAGCCTCGAAGGTCTTCGACACCGCGATCAAAGTCACAGAACTACGATCCCGCCGCGCTTCGTTACACGCGCGGAAGATATCGTACTCGACCGATGCGAGTCCGCCGGTTGGTAAAGAAGGCGTTACGCTCGACGACTCTTGCACGGATTTATTTTCAACCAAGGCGCGAACTTTCTTGAGATCCATTGCAGTTTAACGAATCCGGGAAAGGCTTTTTGAAGGCTTTGGAGTACCTATGTCCGCGGGGCTTAGGGATCGAAGATGTCACGCATCGGTATTAACCGCAATAAAGCGAGGCTTAGGGGAGCTCTCGGTATTCGCGCTCGACTGGTCCTGTTGGCCCTCATTCTGGTCGGGCCGCTAATGGCAGAGCGAATTCGCTCACTCGATGCGACACGTACCCACCAGATCGCGACGGCCGCGCGTGATTTCGCTGGCGTCGCCCAGCACAGTGCCGATGCGCAGCGCGAGGTCTTCGCCTCGATCGAGGCCGTGCTGAAATCATCCGCATATATCTATACGTCGGCCGCTCAGGTGAATCGGAGCTGCGCCATTATGCGGGCGAGTCTCCGCGGCGATATGCCGTGGCTGCGCAGCCTGACAGTGGCCGGCGCGGATGGCATCGCCAGATGCTCGACCTGGCCGGAAATCATCGAGCAGAGATTCGATTTCAGCGATCGCCCCTATTTCAAGCAAGCACTAGCGACCGGCGAATTTGTCGTCAGCGACTATCTGTTCAGCCGCTTGACGAACCAGCCGACGGTGATGGCTGCCTATCTTGCACCAGGCCTGACCAAGGACGACGATGCCGTGGTTCTGGCGGCGGTGAATCTCGACTGGATGTCGAAGATCATGGGCAATCTCGGCGACCGGCCCGGCGTCACGACGCTACTGGTCGATCATGCGGGCACCGTGCTTGCGGCGCCCCCAGCCAACGCCAGCGCGATTGGTCGGCCAATGGAAGACCTCGCTTTATTGCCGATGATCGAAGCGCATTTGCGCAATACGGACAAGCAGACCGGTTCGCTGTCGTTCAGCGCCAGTGACGGTACGCAGCGCGCCGTATCATTCGCGACAATCCCCGGCACCGGCGCGCAATTGATCGTCAGCATCGACGAAGCCCGGGTCTCGGCAGTTGCCGATCGTGAGATCCGCACCGCTTATTTGCAGCTCGCCTTCGTCTGCCTGTTCGTTCTGCTTGGCGCGCTGGTGGTTGCAGAGCGACTGATCATCAAACCGATCCAGATGATGGAAACCATGGCGCAGAGGTTTGGCCGCGGTGACTGGTCGGCGCGCGTTGCGCGCAACACGCTGCCGGCCGAGTTCGTGCCGCTGGCACGCGCTTTTTACGGCATGGCAGCGCAACTACGTGGCCGCGAACGCGAATTGCGTGCCAGCAACGAGCAGCTCACCGTGCTGGCGTCGGTGGACATGCTGTCCGGCCTAGCGAATCGGCGGGGCTTCCAAAGCCGCCTCGATTTCGAATGGCTGAAAGCCCAGCAGTCCGGCGACCACCTGACGCTGATGATGATCGACGTCGATCACTTCAAACTCTTCAACGACACCTATGGCCACCCCGAAGGCGATGCCTGTCTGGCACGCGTTGGCGAAGCGCTCTCGAATCTGGCCGATCGCAGCTCGGGCTTTGCCGGGCGCTATGGCGGCGAGGAATTCTGCCTGCTGCTGCCGGGCACCGAGGTCGCCCGCGGCGTCCAGATCGGCGAAATGGTGCGCGCCGCCATCTGGAATCTGTCAGTCCCCCATGCCACCAGCGCGCATCAGCGGGTCACCGTCAGTGTCGGCGTAGCCTCGGCGACGCCCGCCACGCTGGAGACCGCCAGGGACCTGTTCGAGGCAGCCGATGCCTCGCTCTACGCCGCCAAACGGCGTGGCCGCAACACAGTGGTTGAGCACGGCTTTGTCCGAGCCTACGGCACGGCCGTGTCGCTGGCGGGATGAGATGACAGGGACCCGCCCCTGGTCCCGTTTCTCGTCTTAAACCATTGACCTAACGCGGCCTTTTATGGCCTAGTCCCCGGCCTCAAGCGCGAATTCAGCCCGAGCAAGCACCGGTTTGCGACCTCGTTCGCGCGTCCATGATCTGAGAAGCGCTCGAACCGGCCGGCGGATTTCAAAAGCACCATGAGCAACGAACGTTACAACGCCCGCGAGACCGAACCGCGCTGGCAGCGCGTCTGGGACGACAAGGCGATCTTCGCCACCAAGAACGACGATCCGCGCGAGAAGTATTACGTGCTCGAGATGTTCCCCTATCCGTCGGGGCGCATCCATATGGGCCATGTCCGCAACTACACCATGGGCGACGTCGTCGCGCGCTTCCAGCGCGCGCAGGGCAAGAACGTGCTGCATCCGATGGGCTGGGATGCGTTCGGCCTGCCCGCCGAGAACGCCGCCATCGAGCGCAAGGTCGCTCCGAAGGCCTGGACCTATGAGAACATCGCATCGATGAAGAAGCAGCTGCAGACCATGGGTCTGTCGCTGGATTGGTCGCGCGAATTCGCAACTTGTGACCCCACCTACTACAAGCATCAGCAGAAGATGTTTCTCGATTTCATGCGTGCCGGTCTGGCCGAGCGCAAGAAATCCAAGGTGAACTGGGATCCGGTCGACCATACCGTGCTGGCCAATGAGCAGGTGATCGACGGCCGCGGCTGGCGCTCCGGCGCGCTGGTCGAGCAGCGCGAGCTGACCCAGTGGTTCTTCAAGATCAGCAAATATTCCGATGAGCTGCTGTCTGCGCTGGATACGCTGGATCGCTGGCCCGACAAGGTGCGCCTTATGCAGCGCAACTGGATCGGCAAGTCGGAAGGCCTGCATTTCCAGTTCGGACTGATCGGCGCGCCTGAAGGCTTCGACAAGCTGCCCGTCTTCACGACGCGCGCGGACACGATGTATGGCCCGACCTTCTCGGCGATTTCGCCGGATCATCCACTGGCAAAAGCGCTGGCTGAGAAAAACCCGAAGATCGCTGCCTTCATTGAGGAATGCCATCGCATGGGCACCTCGCAGGCCGAGATCGACACGGCCGAGAAGCTCGGCTTCGACACGGGCATCAAGGTTACGCATCCCGCCGACGCGTCTTGGACGCTGCCGCTGTATATCGCAAACTTCGTACTGATGGATTACGGCACCGGCGCCATCATCGGCTGTCCGGCGCATGACCAGCGCGACCTCGATTTCGCCCGTAAGTACGGTCTGCCGGTGCTGGACGTGTTCGTGCCGGTCGGCAGCGACGAGCGCGTGCAGGATGTCGCCTTCGTTCCGGCGAAGACCGATACGGTGCAATATGTCCGCTGGGTCGGTGAACCTGGCGTAATGACTTGCGAAGAAGCCATGAAGCGGTCGCTCGAAATCTTCGAGAAGGACGGCTGGGGTAAGCGCGAGATCAATTTCCGTCTGCGCGACTGGGGCATCTCACGGCAGCGTTATTGGGGCTGCCCGATTCCGATCATCCACTGCCCGACTTGCGATATCGTGCCAGTGCCGGACAAGGACTTGCCGGTCGTGCTGCCGGAGGACGTCTCCTTCGACAAGCCGGGCAATGCGCTTGATCATCATCCGACCTGGAAGCATGTGAAGTGCCCGAATTGCGGTGCGGATGCGCGGCGCGAAACGGATACCATGGATACGTTCGTGGACTCGTCCTGGTACTTCACGCGTTTCACCGATCCGTGGAACACGACCGCGCCGACAACCACCGCTGTCGCCAACCGCATGATGCCCGTCGATCAGTATATCGGTGGCGTCGAGCACGCGATCCTGCATCTGCTCTACAGCCGCTTCTTCACCCGCGCGATGAAGGCGACCGGTCACGTCAATTTCGACGAACCGTTCGCCGGCATGTTCACGCAGGGCATGGTGGTTCACGAGACCTACAAGAAGCAGGACGGCACCTTTGCCTCACCCGCCGAGATCAACATCATTGGCGACGGTGACGGGCGCCGCGCGACTATGCTGAATGATGGCTCGCCGGTGGAGATCGGCTCCATCGAAAAGATGTCGAAGTCGAAACGCAATACCGTCGATCCCGACGACATCATGGGGACCTACGGCGCCGATACCGCCCGCTGGTTCATGCTGTCGGACTCGCCGCCGGACCGCGACGTCATCTGGAGCGAGGAAGGTGTCAAGGGCGCCTCGCGTTTCGTGCAGCGCCTGTGGCGTCAGATCAACGAATCAGCCGCGCACGGCAAGTCAGCGCCGGCAGCCCGTCCGGCCGAATTCAGTCCCGATGCGCTGGCGATCCGCAAGGCCGCCCATGGCGCGCTCAGCAAGGTCTCGACAGAGATCGAAAAACTGCATTTCAACGTCTGCCTCGCGCATATCCGCGAATTTTCCAATGTGCTGGGCGAAGCTTTGGCGCGCCCGGGAACCCCCGCCCCGGATGTCTGCTGGGCACTCCACGAGGCCTCGGTCATCCTTGTTCAACTGTTTGCGCCGATGATGCCGCACCTGGCCGAGGAATGTTGGGGCGTACTGGGGCAACCGGGCATGATTTCGGAAGCCCGTTGGCCGCAAATCGAGCCCAATCTGCTGGTTGAAAACACCATGACCCTGCCGGTGCAGGTCAATGGCAAGAAGCGCGGAGAAGTCACAGTGGCCCGGGAAGCGACGAACCCGGAAATTGAGGCTGCCGCTCTGGCGCTCGATGCTGTAAAACAGGCGCTCGACGGCAAGCCCGTCAAGAAGGTCATCGTCGTCGCCCAGAGGATCGTGAATGTTGTCGGCTAAATTCCGCATCGCCGCCCGGCTGATGGTCGTTGCCACCCTGGCGGCGCTGACGGCCGGCTGCTTCCAGCCGATGTATGCCGAGCGCAATGATGGCAAACCCGGCCTGCGCGAGAAACTGCAGGGCGTGGAAGTTCCGCCGCTGGAATATCCCAACGCATCGCCGCAGGCCCGCGTCGGCGTGTCGATCCGCAATGCTCTGATGTTCAAGATGTATGGCAGCGCCACCGGCCTGCCGCCGACCTATCAGTTGAAGATCCGCTTCAACCCGAGCCGGACCTCGCTCATTGTCGATCCGAATACCGCGCTGCCGACCAGCGAAAACTACGGCATCGACGCGACCTACGGCCTGATCGAGATTGCTACCGGCAAGCAGGTTCTGACCGGCAGCACCTTCTCCCGCGTCACCTACGACATCCCCGGTCAGTTGCAGCGTTTTGCCCGCGCCCGCGCCTATCGGGACGCCGAAGACCGCGCCGCAGCCGAGATCGCTGACAACATCAATACCCGGCTGGCGTCGTTCTTCTACGCCGGCACCTAAGCCCGTCGCGTGGTCGCGCTTCGCGGAAAAGATATCGACACGTTCCTGGCCAGGCCGGATTCCGGCCGGCCGATCATCCTGCTCTACGGAGCTGATGCCGGACTCGTGCGCGAACGCGCTGACGCGTTGATGAAATCCGGGGTCGACGATCCCAATGATCCATTCTCGCTGGTCCGTATGGACGGCGACGATCTCGCCGCCGAACCGTCGCGTCTCGTCGAAGAAGCCATGACCGTCCCGCTGTTCGGCGGCCGACGTGCCATCCGTGTGCGCGCGGGCTCGAAGAATTTTTCCAGCGGCGTAGATACGCTCGCCGAGTCCGACATCAAGGATTGCCGCATCGTGATCGAGGCCGGTGAGCTCAGGCCGGAATCGCCTTTGCGGAAGGTGTGCGAGAAGGCCAAAACTGCGGTGGCCATCGCCTGTTACCCGGACACCGAGCGCGATCTCGCAAAGCTCATCGACGAAGAACTCCGTGTCTCCAATCTCCGCATGGCGCCCGATGCGCGTGCCACACTGATGTCGCTGCTTGGCGGCGACCGGCAGGCGTCGCGCAATGAACTCCGCAAGCTGACGCTCTATGCGCATGGCACCGGCGAAGTCACGCTCGACGACGTGATGGCCGTTGTCGCCGACGCATCCGAGCTGAAGATCGATCCGATCGTCGATGGCGCCTTCGCCGGAAATCCCGCCGCGGTGGAAGTCGAGTTCAACAAGGCGATGATCGCCGGAACTTATCCGGGCATGATCATGATGGCCGCGCAGCGCCAGGCCGCATTGCTACACAAAGCTAGCCTGCTGGTCGAAGCCGGCAGCTCTGCGTCATCCGCCGTCGAGAGTGGATTTCCACGGCTGCATTTTTCACGCAAGGGAACGGTGGAAGCGGCGCTGCGAAATTTCTCGGCGCAGCGGCTGGTGAATATCATCGACCAGCTCGCCGTCGCGGCCCTCGATGTCCGCAAGCAAAACGCCCTCGGCGCGGTGATCGCACAAAGGGCGTTGATGTCGATTGCCGTGAATGCAAGGCGGCGCGGTTAGCTCTCCGAATCCAGCCGCTTCAGAATTTCGTCGAGCTGATCCAGATCACGATACTTGATGATCACGGTGCCGCCGGGATCGCGGTGATCCACCGACACCTTCAGCCCGAGCACGTCGCTAACCCGCTTCTCCAGTGCGATCGTGTCGGCATCCTTCGCCGCCTTGGGAGACGACGTGCGCGGCTTCTGCGGCGCGCGCTCCGGCACCCCCTCTTCATGCGCGAGTGCTTCGGTCTGACGAACGTTCAGTCCCTCGGCAATGATCCGCTTCGCGGCGCTCGACGCGTCCGGCAGATTGATCAGTGCGCGGGCGTGACCGTTGGAGAGCTGGCCCGAAGCGATCAGGCCCTGCACATCCTCAGGCAACTTGGTGAGGCGCATCATGTTGGCGACATGGCTGCGGCTCTTGCCGACGATTTTCGCGATCTCGTCCTGGCTGTGTTTGTAGGTCTCGGCGAGCGCGTGATAGCCCTGCGCCTCTTCCATCGCATTGAGATCTTCGCGCTGGACGTTCTCGATGATCGCGATTTCCATCGCGGCCGAATCCGTCACGTCGAGCGGCACGATCGGCACTTCATGCAGACCGGCGATCTGCGATGCACGCCAGCGGCGTTCGCCGGCGATGATCTCGAAGCGATCGTTCGAGCCCTTCACCGGACGCACCACGATCGGCTGGATCACGCCATGCTGTTTGATGGACGCCGCAAGTTCGCTGAGCTCAGCATCGGCAAAGGCCCGACGCGGATTGCGCGGATTGGCCTTGAGGAATTCGATCGGTACCTTGCGCTGGTTACGCGAAGGACGCTCGACATGCGCGGCCTCGCCGCCGACATCGCCGATCAGACTTGCAAGACCGCGGCCCAACCGCGAACGCGCTTCATCGGCCATAGCCAATCCCTTCGAACTCATGCGGGTTACTCCGTACTCAAACTAGAAATTCAGACCGCAGGATCGGTGGCGCAAAGCTCACCGCATCCCGAAAACTATCGACGCAAGATTTCAGTGAGCAGTACGCAGATCCCGCTCGCGCTGGATCACTTCCGTCGCAAGCCGCAAGTACGCTTCGGAGCCCGAGCACTTGAGATCATAGACCAGCACGGGTTTGCCGTAGGACGGCGCTTCCGAAATGCGGACGTTACGCGGGATCATGGTGTCATAGACCTTGCTGCCCATGAATTCGCGGACGTCAGCGACGACCTGGTTCGACAGGTTGTTGCGCGCATCAAACATGGTCATCACGATGCCATGGATCGACAGGTTCGGGTTCAGCGTCGAACGCACCTGCTCGACCGTCTGCAGCAATTGCGACAGACCTTCGAGCGCGAAGAACTCACACTGCAACGGAACGAGGATCGCATCAGACGCGGCCATCGCGTTGACCGTCAGAAGGTTGAGCGACGGCGGACAGTCGATCAGCACGTAAGTGTAGTCGGAACCCGGCGAGACATTGTTGTTCAATTCACCGATGGCATCACGCAGCCGGAAGGCGCGGTCGCGCGCCGAACCGAGTTCGAGCTCGAGGCCCGAAAGGTCCATGGTCGACGCAGCGATGTGCAGACGCGGCACCGCGGTGACCACGACAGCATCGCGCAGCGGCGCTTCGCCGATCAGAACGTCATAGGTCGAGCAGTTGCGATTGCGACGATCAATGCCGAGACCGGTGGACGCATTGCCCTGCGGATCGAGATCGACGATCAACACGCGCTCGCCGATGGCGGCGAGTGCCGTGCCGAGATTGATCGCGGTGGTGGTCTTGCCGACGCCGCCCTTCTGGTTGGCCAGCGCCAGGATGCGCGGGTGTCCGGGCATCGTATTTGACGTATCCTCTTGATATTCTTGATCAATTACGGTCATTGGCGTGGCCATTTTGGTTTGCGGACGGGGTCAGTCGCTCGATCCGGTCGAGTTCGACGATCCAGCCTTGTCCGCCGGTCAGGCTGGCATGCAGGCGCGGGCTTATATTCCAATATCTAGTAGCTTCGGTCAATTCCGATTCTACATCTTGACCCTTGAGAAATAAGGCTTTTGTACCCGGCTTCATCAGGGGCTCGGCGAAACCGATGACGATATGTAACGAGGCAACAGCACGCGCGGTGATGCAATCGACGCGTTCGGGAAATCTATCCACATTATCCCCGATGTCAGCCAGATGAATTGTGCCTGGGGCTTGCGTCACTCGCAGCGCTTCGCGCAGGAACGCCGCCTTCTTGGCGTTGCGCTCGACGAGATGAACATGTCCACCTGTAACGTCGCCCATGGCACAGGCCAGAACCACACCGGGGAAGCCTCCACCGCTGCCGAAGTCGAGCCAGATCTTTGCATCCGGCGCGAGGTTCAGAAGCTGCAGCGAATCCGAGATATGGCGCGTCCAGAGATTTGGAAGCGTCGCGGGCGAAATCAGATTGGTCTTGGCCTGCCATTGCAGCAGCAGATCGACATAGCGATCGAGCCTGCCCTCCGTTTCACGTGAAACAGGTGTCAGCCGCAAGGCCGCAGCCTTGTCGGCATCGAGCCGGGGTGCGGGAGCTGCTTGCTGGGATCGTTGAGCCATTGGATTGTCTGAAAAGCTGTTGGGACCCATCCATACTCTGAGTCCATTTGTGTCGCTATCGAATTGCCGGATCGCGGCGACGAATCCGGGCGGGAATTGCCGATGAATGAACGACCGACCTATCAGGAGGCCCTTCGACGCACCGGTCTGCTCGGCGTCCTCGCGCCGTTCGACCCGCATGTGGTCGGCACACTGCCGCTCGGCGTCGCCCGGCCCGACAGTGACATCGATATCGTCTGCAGCGCCACCGACCTGCCCGCGGCTGTCGGACTCATCTGGAAGCACTTTGGCGAGAATGAAAGCTTCGCCGTCCATCAATGGTCGGCCAAAGGCCGACCGGTGACCGCGACATTCGAAGCGTATGGATGGCCGTTCGAGATCTTCATCAGCTCGACTCCTGTACAGGATCAAGCCGGTTGGCGGCACTTCGAGGTCGAGAGGCGACTGCTGAGCCTAGGCGGACCGGCCTTCCACACCGCCATCTGCGAGTTACGGGCCGAGGGCGTAAAGACGGAGCCTGCCTTTGCATGTGTTCTCAAGCTTGAAGGCGACCCTTACGCCGTCCTGTACGACTTGTTCAGCACCTCTAATGACCAGTTGACGGCAATCCTGAGAGCGCAGGGGTTCGCAGCCGGGAGAATTCAGGAGGCTTGAGTTGACCAGGATCAATGTGAGCGGGGCGGCTCCGCGTTCCAATGAATCATCGTTGGAGGCAGATGACCATGAGTGTGATCGTACGGCTTTTCCTGACGCTGGCAGCACCCATCACCGCGCTATTCGTCTCACGTGATGCACTCAACTTCGACATCATCCAGACGATGGTCGCTGTAGTTCTTTTCACGGTGGCCGTAGCAGCCGTTGCCTTCTGGCCCCGCCGTCCAGCGAAGCCATCTTCAACAGAGCCACGCTGATTTGGCTTCCTGTTTCACGTGAAACAACCGACTAGGCTAAAGCAGCCTTCGGCTTCCGTGCTTGGCGGCGAAGATAGGCCGCTAGAATGGCCAGCGCGGCCGGGGTCATACCATCCAGACGTCCCGCCTGCCCCACAGTGTGAGGAAGCGCTGCCTTGAGCTTCGCCCGAGCCTCATTGGACAGTCCGGGGACCACATCGTAGTCCACATCGGCCAGCGAGAGACCCTCGTCGCGGCGAAAAGCCTCAACATCGGCGGTCTGACGCTTCAGATAGACATCATATTTGGCGTCGATCTCGATATGGGTGCCGATCGCTGGGTCAATGGCCGATAGGTCCGGCCAGATCCGGGTCACGGTGACCCATTCGGCCTCGGGGTAGGACAGGAGATCGAAGGCCGAGCGACGCTGACCGTCGTGATTGAGCGCCAGACCATGCTTGGCCGCGCCGTTCGGGGTGATCGAAAGCGCCTGCGCGAGCGCTTTACCGGCAGCGAGGGCTTCCATCTTGGCGCCATGCTGAACCGAACGAGCCCTGCCGACACATCCCAGAGCGATACCCTTGTCGGTCAGGCGCTGATCGGCGTTGTCGGCACGCAGCGTGAGACGGTATTCGGCCCGCGACGTGAACATCCGATAGGGCTCGGTAATCCCCCGGGTGACCAGATCGTCGATCATCACGCCAAGATAGCCGTCGGCCCGGTCGAATACGACCAACTGGCTGCCGCTCGCTGCTAAAGCCGCATTCAGGCCAGCGACGAGACCCTGGGCTGCTGCTTCCTCATATCCCGTGGTGCCATTGATCTGCCCGGCCAGAAACAGGCCGGGGACACGCTTGGTCTGCAGTGTTGGATCCAGTTCGCGAGGATCGACGTGATCATACTCAATCGCATAGCCCGAGCGAACCATACGGACCCGCTCCAGACCGGGGATCGAGGCCAGAATCGCGGACTGGACCTCCTCTGGTAACGAGGTTGAGATGCCGTTGGGATAGACCGTCGAGTCATCGAGACCTTCCGGCTCCAGGAAAATCTGGTGGCCATCGCGATCGCCAAAGCGGACGATCTTGTCCTCGATGGACGGGCAATAGCGCGGTCCCGAACTCTTGATCTGGCCGGAATACATCGGAGACCGATGCACATTGGCGCGGATCACCTCATGGGTCGCCGGTGTGGTGCGCGTGATGCCGCACTGGATCTGCGGATTGGTGATCCGGTCGGTCATAACCGAAAATGGCTCCGGCGGATCGTCGGCGGACTGCATCTCGACCCCGGCCCAGTCGATGGTGGTTCCATCAAGCCTTGGTGGCGTGCCGGTCTTGAGCCGTCCGAGAGTGAAACCGATGCGCTCAAAGGCCTTGGACAGACCAAGGGCCGGCGCCTCGTCGATCCGACCAGCGGGCCAGTTCTTCTCGCCGAGATGGATCAAGCCGCGCAAAAACGTGCCGGTGGTGATGACCACTGATCCCGCGGAGAGTTCGCGGCCGTTAGCAAGACGGATGCCGGCGATCCGGCCATTTGACATCAGCAGGTCGTCAGCCTCGCCTTCAACCACACTCAGATTCTCGGTCGCAGCAATCGCCGCCTGCATCGCTGCGGCGTAAAGCTTGCGGTCCGCCTGGGTACGCGGACCACGAACGGCCGGACCCTTCTTGCGATTAAGCATGCGGAATTGGATGCCACCGGCGTCGGCGACGCGGCCCATCAATCCATCCAGGGCGTCGACTTCACGGACCAGGTGGCCCTTGCCCAAACCGCCGATGGCGGGGTTGCAGGACATCGCGCCAACTGTCGCGAACTGATGCGTCACCAGCGCGGTCCGCGCACCCATGCGCGCAGCCGCAGCCGCGGCCTCGCAGCCGGCATGGCCTCCCCCGATTACGATGACGTCAAATTTGTCCTGCATGACCGCAGCTTCTAGCGCGGGTGCCACCGGGATTGAAGAGAAATCCACAGGCACTGTTTCACGTGAAACAACGGACACTTTTGGAAGATGATCCGAAAAGGCCCGACTGTTTCACGTGAAACACACTCTTCTCTTCAGCCGTCATTACGAGGAGCATCTTGCGGCGAAAACTGTCCAGTCTTTTGCAAGTCGCTGCCCGCAAACGTTGCCTTCTGGATTGCTTCGCTCCGCTCGCGCTGACAGCTGAAATTTCTATGCTTTTACCGTGGGTTCCGCGATTTAATGATTTAGTGATTTATTATTCACTTCATTAAATAATGAATAAAGAAATATTACTTACCTATACAAAAGTCGCGAAAGATGCTATCAAGGATATCTTCCACATCGACACGCCCCAGCAGCCGCCCCAATTGCTGCGCCGCAACACGCATATCCTCGGCAACGAATTCTTCACCTTGCGAAGCTGATGCTGCAGCATGCTGCAGCAAATCAGACGTGCTGCGCAGCAAAAGACGCTGCCGCTCCCGCGTAATTAACCCGGCCTCTCCACTTCCAAAGTACCGACCGGCAAAATCGACCAGCAGGGCCAACAGTTGTGCAATGCCATCGCCGCGTTCCGCAGAGATTGCGATCAACAGGTCTGGCCCGGGTGAGGCACCCTGAACCAGATCGACCTTGTTCCGGACAACCCAAACCGGCACTTCAGATTCCACCAGCCATCGCTCCGGATGGGATGCCTCCGCGCTGGAATCGACCAGCCACAGCACCAGGTCCGCCTCGGCCGCTCGCGCCCGAGCCCGGCGCACGCCCTCCTCCTCCACCGGATCGGCCGTCTCGCGAATGCCGGCTGTGTCGATGATCGTCACCGGATAACCATCGAGGTCGAGCTGCACCTCGATAACGTCACGGGTGGTGCCGGCATGCGGCGATACGATCGCCACATCGCGCCGGGCGAGCTGATTCATCAGCGTCGATTTGCCGACATTGGGCTGACCCGCGATCGCCACCACCAGACCGTCACGCAACCGCTCGCTTCGACCCTGCGCCGCCAGCACATCTTCGATCTCCCGATGCAGCGCCGATGCCTTCGCCAAAGCCGGCGCTAGCAATTCGGCAGACACGTCGCCCTCGTCAGAAAAATCGATGCCGACCTCGACCAGCGCCAGCGCCTCGATGATCTGCTGTCGCCAGTTGCGCGCCTTGTCGCCGAGCACTCCCTTGAGCTGCCGCAGCGCCTGACGTCGCTGCCGGTCGGTATCGGCGTGGATCAGATCATCAAGGCCTTCCGCCTCGGTCAGGTCGAGCTTGCCGTTCTCGAACGCACGGCGCGTAAATTCACCGGGCTCCGCCGGCCGCAAGCCATCGATAGCGCCCAACGCCTCGAACAACGAGACCAACACCGCGCGCCCGCCATGAATGTGAAATTCGGCAATATCCTCGCCGGTCGCGCTCGCCGGCCCCGGAAACCAAAGCACCACCGCATCGTCGATCGGCCCGAGCCGGTCATCCGAGAGGAGAACATGGGTGGCCATCCGCGGCGCTGGCAGCTTCTCTGCCAGACGCGTCAGCGCCTCGCCTGCCTGGGGACCTGACACGCGGACAATCGCAATCGCCGTCGGCGGACGGCCGGAGGACAGAGCGTAGATCGTCTGGTCGCGCGGATGCATCGCCTATTTGCCGATGGGCTGCAGGTGGCGCAATCAGATTCTTGCGTCGCGCCTTTTAAGCCAAACGGGTCATTCTGGGTCTACATTCTGGTCAGCTCCGCCCACCGATCTGCATCCCGGAATGACGGCTTGTGGACTCATAAGAAAAAAGCGCCGCTGCTTTCGCAACGGCGCTTCTTGCATTCCTCAAGCTGTTCGCTCGAACAGCCCCGAAACTTACGTATTCATCGAATCGAAGAATTCGGAGTTGTTCTTCGTGTTGCGGAGCTTGTCGAGCAGGAAGTCGATGGCGTCCATCGTGCCCATCGGATTGAGGATGCGGCGGAGCACATACATCTTCTTGAGGAGCTGCGGATCGGTGATGAGCTCTTCCTTGCGGGTGCCCGAGCGCGAAATATCGATCGCCGGGAAGGTCCGCTTGTCCGAGACCTTGCGGTCCAGGATGAGTTCCGAGTTACCGGTGCCCTTGAATTCTTCGAAGATGACTTCGTCCATGCGGCTGCCGGTATCCACCAACGCGGTGGCGATGATGGTCAGCGAACCGCCTTCTTCCACATTACGGGCGGCACCGAAGAAACGCTTTGGACGCTGCAGCGCATTGGCGTCGACACCGCCGGTGAGCACCTTGCCGGATGACGGCACGACGGTGTTGTAGGCGCGGCCGAGGCGGGTAATCGAATCCAGCAGAATGACTACGTCGCGGCCATGTTCGACCAGGCGCTTGGCTTTCTCGATCACCATTTCGGCGACCTGAACGTGTCGCACTGCCGGCTCATCGAAGGTCGAGGAAACGACTTCGCCCTTCACCGAACGCTGCATATCGGTGACTTCTTCCGGACGCTCGTCGATCAGAAGAACGATCAGATAGCATTCCGGATGATTGGCCGTAATCGAATGCGCGATGTTCTGCATCAACACGGTTTTACCCGTGCGCGGCGGCGCGACGATCAGTGCGCGCTGGCCCTTGCCGATCGGTGCCACGATGTCGATGACGCGCGCCGAGAGATCGCGGCGGGTCGAATCTTCCAGCTCAAGGCGGAAACGTTGATCCGGAAAGAGCGGGGTCAGATTGTCGAAATTTACCTTGTGCTTTGACTTCTCGGGATCTTCGAAATTGAGCGTATTGACCTTCAGCAAAGCGAAATAGCGTTCGCCTTCCTTCGGGCTGCGAATATGGCCTTCGACCGTGTCGCCCGTGCGCAGGCCGAAACGGCGGATCTGCGAAGGCGAGACATAGATATCGTCCGGGCCCGGCAGGTAATTCGCATCGGGCGACCGCAAGAAGCCGAAGCCGTCGGAGAGAACCTCGACGACGCCTTCGCCGATGATGTCAGTTTCCTTGATCGCAAGCTGCTTCAAGCTGGCGAACATCAGCTCCTGCTTGCGCATGGTGCTGGCATTTTCGACCCCAAGCTCTTCCGCAAACGAGACGAGCTCGGCTGGCGTCTTGGCCTTGAGGTCCTGAAGTTTCATTTCCCGCATTGGGAGGTGTCCTGTGGAAAGTCGGAGAGGGAGCGCTATGGCCGAGACGAGTGCGGACGCTGGAAAAGATCAGGAAAGTCCGCAGGTCTCTGGCAAGGAAGTCTTGAGCGAGGAAGTTGCTGAAGGAGCTTCAAACCTGATGCGGTGGCCGGTTCAAAAAATGAAACCGGTGCAAACCACATCCGCCTGCGTGGGGTGGGATGACTCGAATATAGAAAATCGCAGGGTGTCGCGCAAGGAGCCGAAACGGCGGTTGTGATGAGAAATTTGGCTTAGAACGGCTTCACTATCACCAAAATCACGATCAGGATCATCAAAACGGTAGGTACCTCATTGATAATCCGATAGAATTTCGCAGACCTCGTATTTTTGTCCTGAGCAAAATCCCGCACCCGGGCGCTCAGGAAGCCATGAACGCCCGACATGATCAGCACCAGCGTCAGTTTGACGTGAAACCAGCCCGAACTGAACCAATGGCCGGCCCAAGCGAGATACAGGCCCAGGATCCAGGTGACGATCATCGCCGGATTGATGATCGCTTTGAGCAGACGGCGCTCCATCACCTTGAAGGTTTCGGATTGCTTCGAGCCGGTCTCCGCGTCGCAGTGATAGACGAATAGTCGCGGCAAATAGAGCATCCCCGCCATCCATGAGATGACGGCGATCACATGCAACGCCTTGGCCCATTCATACATTCGAAAGCTCTTTCCGGCATCACTGCGTCACATCGCACGTGCTGAGACCGGAACATTTCACCGGAAAGCTACGTTGCAGGACCCGCGGATACAGAGCGGATCATCGCGCTATCCGCAAGCCGTCCTTCGCTTAAAAAATATTTATAGAATCTTAGGTTTGAGTCTGAGTGGCAGTGGATTTCAGCCGCCCAAAACAATCCCGGAACTGTCCCGCGCTTATGCACATCGCCGCGTGATTTCCACTAAGCCGCTTGCATGCGATATCGATATGCAGCGCAAAGGCTTACCGTCACACCGCACCGGATTATCCCAAGACAAACCCGGATAACCCCATTATCATTCGAGGCAGCCTCGAAGTTTCTCCCCGTCATGAGGCCTGTGAAGAAAAAACCGAGTTATCCCGGGCCCGCCGAGGCGATGGTCGATATCCCGGAAAAGCTCCACAGAGATTCACAGGACATACACGGTCATGATGCCCACCACCGGCAGCTATTTTCATCTCCATCTGGTTTCCGATTCGACCGGTGAGACGTTGATCACGGTGGCGCGCGCCGTCGCGGCGCAATACGCGAATGTCACGCCGGTTGAACATGTCTATCCGCTTGTGCGCAGTCAGAAGCAGCTCGATCGGGTGCTCTCCGAAATCGAGGAAGCGCCGGGCATCGTTCTCTTCACGCTGCTGGAAAAAGATCTCGTCGGCCGGTTGGAAGCCAAGTGCCAGGAAATCAACAGTCCGAGCCTGTCGATCATCGGGCCGGTGATGCAGCTCTTTCAGGCCTATCTCGGCGCGTCGACCACTGGCCGTGTCGGTGCGCAGCACACGCTGAACGCCGAATACTTCAAGCGCATCGACGCGCTGAATTATTCGATGATGCATGACGACGGCCAGCATGTTGAGGGCCTTGAAGAAGCCGACGTGGTTCTGGTCGGCGTATCGCGTACGTCGAAGACGCCAACCTCGATCTATCTTGCCAATCGTGGTGTTCGCACGGCCAATGTGCCGCTCGTCCCCGGCATCCCCATTCCTCATCAGCTTGAGACGCTGAAAAACCCGCTTGTGGTCAGCCTGCACGCGACGCCGGAACGCCTGATCCAGATACGCCAGAACCGGCTTCTCAGCATTGGCAGCGATACGTCCAATGACGACTATATCGATCGCCAGGCGGTGACGGATGAAGTGACCTATGCGCGCAAGCTCAGCGCAAAATATGGTTGGGCATTGCTGGAAGTGACACGGCGTTCCATCGAAGAAACCGCGGCGGCCATCATGAAACTGCTGGCCGACCGCCAGCGTCAACGGATGTCGGAATGAGTGTTTGGCGCAGTGCGGAGCCGCTGATCCTCGCGTCGCAGAGTTTGGCCCGTCGCCAGTTGCTGGCGAATGCCGGCATCACCTTTGATGCGATGCCTGCGGATATCGATGAGCGCGGCATTCAGGAGAAGTCTGGACTAACCGCGCCCGGCGAGATCGCAGCCCTGCTTGCCGAGCAGAAGGCCGCCTTTATTTCATTGCGCCATCCCGGCCGCTATGTGCTCGGCGCTGACCAGACGCTGGCGCTGGGCGACCGGATGTTCAGCAAGCCCACCGGGCGTGAACAGGCCGCAGAACAACTCGCAGCCCTCGCTGGCCGAACCCACGAATTGCATTCGGCGCTTGCCGTTGTGTGCGATGGTGCAACGCTGTTCAGCAATGTCTCTGTCGCGCACATGACTATGCGCAAGCTGGATGCTGCAGCGATTAATGCCTATCTGGATGCTGCGGGCGACAAGGTAACGACAAGTGTCGGCGCCTATCAGCTTGAAGGATTGGGTGTGCATCTGTTCGAGCTGATCGAAGGCGATCATTTCACCATCCTCGGTCTGCCCTTGCTGCCGCTGCTGAGTTTTCTGCGCGGCGAAGAGATGATCACGATCTGATTTTGATGAGGGTTTGATGCGCGTATTGGGGCTGACCGGTTCGATCGGAATGGGCAAATCGACCACCGCGAAATTGTTCATGGAAGCCGGCGTGCCGGTCTATGACGCCGATGCCACTGTGCACATGGTCTATGAAGGCGAAGCAGCTCCGTTGATTGAAGCCGCCTTCCCTGGCACTACCGATAATGGCAAGGTCGATCGCGCAAAGCTCTCTGCACAAGTCGTGCATGATGCCACGGCGATGAAGAAGCTTGAGCAGATCGTGCATCCGCTGCTCGGCGCCTATCACAGAAAATTCCTGGACGATGCCGAGAAGTCGGGTGCGCCGGTGGCAGTGGTCGACGTGCCCCTGCTTTATGAAACCGGCGGAGAAAAGCGTGTCGATGCGGTGGTTGTCGTGTCCACGAATCCCGAGCAGCAGCGCGAGCGCATTTTGGCGCGTGAGGGTATGACGGCCGAGAAACTCGACGCGATTCTGGCGCGGCAGCTGCCCGATGCGGAAAAGCGCAAACGGGCCGACTTCGTGGTGGATACATCCAATGGATTGGATCCCGTGCGGGAGCGAATCCGTGAAATTCTCGCCGAGGCTGTTAAGATGCCGCAACGGCGACCGTAACCACTCCCTGATTCGACAACCGGCTTACCGCGATGCGTGAAATCGTCATGGACACCGAAACCACAGGCCTCGATCCCTTGCGGGGCGATCGGCTGGTGGAAATAGGTTGCCTCGAAATTTTCAACCGGATGCCGACCGGCCAGAGCTTTCACGTCTACATTAATCCCGAGCGCGACATGCCTCAGGAAGCGTTCAACGTGCACGGGCTATCCGCCGAGTTCCTGTCGACCAAGCCGCTGTTTCATGAAGTGGTCGACGACTTCATGGCCTTCATCGCCGATTCGCCGCTGGTGATTCACAACGGCATGTTCGACCTCGGCTTTATCAATGCCGAACTCGATCGTATCAAGCGTCCGCCGGTGCCGCGCGATCGTCTCGTCGATACGCTCCTGCTGGCGCGCCGCAAGCATCCCGGTGTGTCGAATAAGCTCGACGATCTCTGTGCCCGCTATGCGATCGACAATTCCCGCCGCACCAAGCACGGCGCGTTGCTTGACTCCGAATTGCTGGCGGAAGTCTATATCGACCTCATCGGCGCCCGGCAGTCGCAACTGATCCTGGCGGAGGAAGCGCCTGCGCAGCGCACCGGCAGCATCAACGACGCGCCGCGCCGTCAGCGCGAGATTGCGCTTGCACTGCGCGTGACCGAAGCCGATCGCGCCGAACACCGCGCCTTTGTCGCAACGATGGGCGAGAAGGCAATCTGGAACGAGTTTCTGGGGCCCGCCTCGTAAAACAAAAATGGCCGGGACAAGCCCGGCCATCACGCAAACTGGTTGGCTGAACGCGGCGAACCTAGTTCGATTTGCCAGCCTCGGCCTGAGCCTGACGTTCCAGGTTCTGCCGGTACAGACCGACGAAATCCACGGGATCGAGCATCAACGGCGGGAAGCCGCCATCGCGCACCGCGGTGGCGATGATTTCGCGCGCAAACGGGAACAGCAGGCGCGGGCATTCGATCATGACCAGTGGGTGCAGGTTTTCCTGCGGTACGTTGACGATGCGGAATACGCCGGCATAGGCCAGTTCGAACGAGAACAGCACCGAGCCGGCGTTCTCTGCCTTGCCCTCGACCGACAGCGTTACTTCATATTCGCTCTCGGAGAGGTTGTTGGCGCCGACATTGATCTGGATATTGATGTTCGGCTGTTGGGACTGCGGGGCCAGCGAGGCCGGGGCGTTCGGGTTTTCGAACGACAGGTCCTTGGTGTACTGCGCCAGCACATTGAGTTGGGGGGGGGACTGCTCCGGAGGGGTGCCGTTGCCGTTTGCCATCGAAAATTCTCCTGAAGCGCTGCCGGGCGGGTGGAACCGGTTCGTCGCGGGTATCCGCGCGAATGGTCGAATGAGGTGATCGCGGCGAGTGGCTATCATAGGCCTGAGGCATTCCACAAGGATGCCACGCTGCAACCTGGACGCTAGAAAATCGCCGCTTTGACCCGCCGCTTGGCCATCCGGGCGCAAAACCGATCATATTCGTCCCGAATTCACGTTAAATGACTGAAAGTGCGGGTTTTCCTCGTCCGATCCGATTTCCTCTGTCGGACAAACGCGCTAGAATTTATCGAAACGGTTGCGGTCGAGGTTGCCGGTGCGAAGGCCGCTTTGCCGCAGCCGGACACGATGGCGCGCCATTGGCTGGGCTTAGTTTCATGTCTACATGGAGCAGGTTCGCCCATGACGCGATCTCCCAACCTTGCGGGAGCCGATTTCAGGACCGCGATGGGCGGCATAGTCTTCCGCCGGGCATGCCCGGCACCGATCAGAAAGCAATAAGACGTGGACATTTACACCATCATCTTCCTGGCACTGGCGGTCTTCATTTTTATCCGCCTGCGCAATGTGCTTGGACAGCGCACCGGCGAAGAGCGTCCGCCCTTCGACCGCGCGGCGCGTGATGCTTTGCCGCCCGAAGGCAATGTCGTGCCGATGCCCGGCGGTCCCGTCGATCAGACTGCGCCGGCACCGGCCGCCGACGTCTCTCCCGCCGAGCGCTGGAAGGGCATCACCGAACCGGGCACGCCGCTGGCCGCAGGTCTCGATGCTGTCGTCGACCAGGATTCGTCGTTCGATCCCCGTCATTTCATCACCGGGGCCAAGAGCGCCTATGAGATGATCGTGCTGGCCTTTGCGAATGGCGATCGCCGGTCGCTGAAGGACCTGCTGTCGTCTGAGGTGTTCGACTCGTTCGATGCCGTCATCAAGGACCGCGAGAAGAACGAACAGAAGACCGAGACCCGTTTCGTCTCGATCGACAAGGCCGAACTCGTCGGTGCCGAAGTGCGTGATCGCGCGGCGCAGCTCACCGTGCGTTTCGTCTCGCAGATGATCTCGGTGACACGCGACAAGACTGGCGCTGTCGTCGACGGTAATGCCGATAAGGTCAGCGACATCACCGACGTCTGGACCTTTGCTCGCGATATCACCTCGCGCGATCCGAACTGGAAGCTGGTTGGCACCGGCAGCGTGCAGTAACGCTGCCAGGCTCGGCCGGCTTGCCGCGCTGTGCGTGATCGCTGCTGCGTTGATCCCTGCCCCTGCAGACGCACGGGCTCGGCGTCACACCAAGCACGTCAAGAATGATCCTGCACAATTTGTCTATGTCCCGCGGCATAATCCGCCGCGGGAATGGCCGTTCGAATTCACAGGCAGCCAGTATGAGCCTGTCGCTTGGGCCAGTATCGCCGGCTGGAACGAAGACGATCACTTCCCAGCCTTCCAGGCTTTTCGCACCAGCTGCAAACCGATCGTAGCTCAACGCAAGTCAGTGCCAGATTCCAAGGCGCTCGGCACCACGCTCCGCGATCCTTGTCGTGCAGCCAGGAGCGCCGACATTTCCGATGGCGCCAAGGCCCGCACTTTCTTCGAGGAGCATTTCTTGCCGCTGCGTATTTCGCGGCTCGGCGAGCCTGAAGGTTTTGTCACCGGCTATTATGAGCCGGTGATCGATGGTTCGCGAACCAAGACCGATGTCTATACGGTGCCGGTGTATCGTCGCCCGTCGAATCTGTTCGTGCGCGGCTATAGTCAGTCCTCTGCAAGCATGCCGAATGGTGGTGACGTGTTTCGCAAGATCGGCCGGCGCAAACTTGTGCCCTATTATGATCGTGGCCAGATCGAGGATGGCGCCATCGCCGGGCGCGGGCTCGAAATCGTCTGGTTGAAGAGCCAGACTGATTTACTGTTCACGCAGATCCAGGGATCGGCGCGCGTGCGCCTCGAAGACGGCGGCACGGTGCGGATCAATTACGATGCGCATAACGGCTATCGCTACACGCCAGTCGGCCGCGTGCTGATCGATCGCGGCATTATCCCGCGTGAACAGATGTCGATGCAGCGCATCCGTCAATACATGGACGAGAATCCGGATGCAGCGAGTGAGTTGCGTCGGCAGAACCGCTCCTATGTGTTCTTCCGCGAGGTGCAGCTCTCCGACAAGGATGAAGCCGTTGGCGCGCAGGGTGTGCCGCTGACGCCGGGCCGCTCCATCGCCGTCGACAAGTCGCTGCATGTCTATGGCACGCCGTTCTTCATCGAAGGCGATCTGCCTGTCGATTCGGATACGGCAAAGACGCCGTTTCGGCGCCTGATGGTGGCGCAGGATACCGGCTCGGCCATCATCGGCCCGGCCCGTGCCGATCTGTATTTTGGAGCCGGCGCAGAAGCTGGCCGAGTCGCCGGCCGGATGCGCCATCCCGCGCGCTTCGTGATGCTGGTGCCGAAGAGTCTCGATCCCTCTGCACGCGGTCATCATATGCCGCTGCCCGATATCAGGCCGTCGGAGCGAATCGCAAAGCTGTTTCCGCAGACCGGGCCGAAGCCTGTCGAAGCACCGAACGTCGAAAATTCCGCGACAGATAACAAGGCTGCAGCAAAGCCCGATGCGTCCAGGTCCGATACGTCGGTGACGTCGAAGCCCGTAGCACCAGCGGTGACGACGCCATTGCCAGTTGCAAAACCGGCTGCGGCTGCAATCGCGCCCGCACTGGCGTCGCCTCCGTCTGCGGCAACGACGGTGCCGTTGCCGGAGGCACGGCCTGCGGTCGCGCCTCAAGTTGCGGCCGAGACGAAGCCACAGAAAAAACCCGAAGTAAAACCTGAAGTGAAGCGGGAAGTTAAACCGAAACGTGCCAAAGTCCGGCACCGCGGGTATCGTCGCGCAGCGAAGCAGCCGCAGTCACTCTTCCGTTTCCCCTGGCAATGAAGCGTTCACGTCCACCGCAACTCATCGATCCCGTGGCGCCGCGCCGTCGCCGCGCGCTGAGCGAAGAGGAGCGCGCGCTCTGGGAACTGGTGGCCAAACAGGTCAAGCCGCTGCGCAAGAAGCGCGTGGTGAAGCCGGAGCCTGCGGAAGACGCGCCGGCGTCGGTCAGAGTGGCGGTCTCAAAGAAGACGGCGTCATCATCGCTACCAGCTCTCAAACCTGCCAAGCCTGCACCACCACCCGTACCACCTCTGGCGCCGCTCGGCCGTCGCGAGCGCTCGCAGCTCTCACGCGGTCGCAAGGACATCGATGCGCGGATCGATCTGCACGGGATGACACAGACGCGCGCGCATCACGCGCTGTCCGCCTTCCTGCATCGCGCCAGCCATGACGGCATGACTTTCGTGCTGGTCATCACCGGCAAGGGCCGGACCACCGGTCCGGAATCCGAGCGCGGCATCCTGCGCCGCCAGGTGCCGCTCTGGCTGGGGCTGCCAGAGTTTCGTTCGCTGGTGGTGGGATTCGAGGAAGCGCATATCGGGCACGGCGGCGCCGGTGCGCTGTATGTGCGGATCAGGCGGGCGCGTACTTAATCTCGCCCCGCGCTTGCGGATCGAAGAGCCCCTGACCCCGCCCTCTCCCGCAAGCGCGGAGCGAGGGAGCGAAAGGCCGTCGTCAAGTCTCACAAAATAAAACGGCTCAAATCCGAATTTTTCGCGAGATCGCCAACATGCTTCTGCACATAGGCTGCATCGACGCGGATGGTCTCGCCGTTGCGATCCGGCGCCGCAAAGGAGATCTCGTCCAGCACGCGCTCCATCACCGTCTGCAAACGCCGTGCGCCGATATTCTCGACGGTTGAATTCACCGCAACAGCGACATCCGCCAGCGCATCGATGGCGTCGTCGGCGAATTCCAGTGTCACGCCTTCGGTCTGCAATAGCGCCACATACTGCTTGATCAGCGAAGCCTCGGGTTCGGTGAGAATGCGGCGCATGTCATCACGCGTGAGTGCGTTGAGTTCGACGCGGATCGGCAGGCGGCCCTGCAGTTCCGGCAAAAGATCTGATGGCTTGGCGATATGGAATGCGCCGGAGGCGATGAACAGGATGTGGTCGGTCTTCACCGCGCCATGCTTGGTGGAGACGGTAGTGCCTTCGATCAGCGGCAGCAGGTCGCGCTGCACGCCCTCGCGCGAGACTTCGCCGCCGCTGCGACCATCGCGCACGCAGATCTTGTCGATCTCGTCGAGGAACACGATGCCATTGTTCTCGACGACAGAGATCGCCTCTTGAACCAGCGCATCGCTGTCGAGCAGCTTGTCGGCTTCCTCATTCACCAGCGGCTCATGCGCATCTTCGACACGGAGACGACGCGTCTTGGTGCCCTTGCCCATCTTGCCGAAGATATCGCCGATAGAAATCGCGCCCATTTGTGCACCCGGCATCCCCGGGATTTCGAACATCGATGGGCCGCCGGACGACTGCACCTCGATCTCGATCTCCTTGTCATTGAGCTCGCCGTTGCGGAGCCTCTTGCGAAACGACTCTTTCGTCGCCGCGCTTGCTGTGGCGCCGACCAGTGCATCGACCACGCGATCTTCTGCTGCAAGCTGCGCGCGTGCCTGCACGTCCTTGCGCTTGCGCTCGCGGGTCAGCGAGATCGCGACCTCGACGAGATCCCTGACGATCTGCTCAACATCGCGGCCGACATAACCGACTTCAGTGAACTTGGTAGCCTCGACCTTGATGAAAGGCGCGCCCGCGAGCTTTGCCAGCCGCCGTGCGATCTCGGTCTTGCCGACGCCGGTGGGGCCGATCATCAGAATGTTCTTCGGCAGCACTTCCTCGCGCAGCGATCCTGTCAGCTGCAGGCGCCGCCAGCGATTGCGGAGTGCGATGGACACTGCGCGTTTGGCGTCGTGCTGGCCGACGATGAACCGGTCGAGTTCGGAAACGATTTCGCGGGGAGAAAAGTCGGTCATGTCGCTCTACGTAGGTTGAGAAGGGCGTTGGGACAAGCGGATCAGATGATGGGTGGCCCGGCCTGCCAGGTTCGGATCGCTTCAAATGGATGAATCAGCATGATCACGTTCAAAGTGAGATTGTCGCGAATATGCAGGCCGACCAGAACCTCGAATAGCAGTGCGATCGCCACCGTAGCCGCGACCGGCAACGTCCTGGCAAGAATGAAGCCGGTGATCATCGAGAGCGTGTCCGCCAGCGAATTGACAATGCTGTCGCCGTAATAATCCAGCGACATCGTTCCGGCGCGGTAGCGCTCGATGATCCAGCTCGAATTTTCCAGCAGCTCCCAGCCGCCTTCGACGAGCATCGCAACGATCAGGCGCGCGATCCAGGACAGCCGCGGAAACAGCAGCCAGGTGGCGGCGTAAAACAGGAAGCCATGGATAATGTGGGAGAAAGTGTACCAGTCGGTGAGGTGCTGTGAATTCTCCGAACTCAGCACCACGCCATGCCAGAGCTTCACATAGCCGCAGGCGCAGATCGGCAATCGCCCCATCGCATAAAGAAGTACCGCCTGCAGGGTGAGCAGACCGAGCGCAATGACTACGCCCTGTTTGACCGAGAGGTCGCTGACGGACGACGCGCGGGTGTTGTGACCCGCGACGGTCATGCGTCCAGCATTTCCAGCGTCACGTTGCGGTTGGTGTAGACGCAGATGTCCGCCGCGATATCCAGCGACTTGCGCACGATGGTTTCGGCATCCTGGTCCGTATCGACCAGCGCCCTTGCTGCGGCCAGTGCGTAATTGCCGCCGGAGCCAATCGCCATGACGCCGGCTTCCGGCTCCAGCACGTCGCCGGTACCGGTCAACACAAGCGAGACGTCCTTGTCGGCGACGATCATCATGGCTTCCAGCCGGCGCAGATACCGGTCGGTGCGCCAGTCCTTGGCGAGCTCGACTGCCGCCCGGGTCAATTGGCCCGGATACTGCTCCAGTTTGGCTTCGAGCCGCTCGAACAGGGTGAAGGCGTCCGCCGTGGCGCCGGCAAAGCCGCCGATCACGTCGCCGCGGCCCAGTTTCCGAACCTTTTTAGCGTTGGATTTGATGACCGTCTGGCCGATCGAGACCTGGCCGTCGCCGCCGATCACGACCTTACCCCCCTTGCGGACGGTCAGGATGGTAGTGCCATGCCAGACTGGGGACGACCCGTCATGGGAGGCCGAATAGGATGCGTTCATGGAAACCCTCTTGAGCGCCTGATCTAGGCACGGATACCGGCCGTTGCAAATCCGGCGAGGAAGCATGGGCCAGCGGCCGATGCGCGCGGATTCCGGTCACCATAGGGCTAAAGATCGGTCCGGAATCAGCTCTCCCGCGGTAGCGAAGGTGTCATCTCCCTGTTAAAAGGGCGCGTTTTCAGCAGGCGGAGAGGCGTTTTCATGCGCACGGCGACGATCAAGCGCAAGACCAAGGAAACCGATATCGAGGTCTCCGTGAACCTCGACGGTACCGGCGTATCCAAATCGACCACCGGAATCGGCTTCTTCGACCATATGCTCGATCTGCTCGCCCGCCATTCCCGTATCGATGTCACCGTGAAGGCTGTTGGCGACCTCCATGTCGATTTCCATCACACCGTGGAGGATGTCGGTATTGCGCTCGGCCAGGCGGTTAAGCAGGCGCTCGGTGATATGGCCGGGATTACCCGCTATGCCTCGGTCTACATGCCCATGGACGAGACCTTGACCCGGGTGGCGCTGGATATTTCCGGCCGGCCGGTGCTGGTGTTCAAGTCCACCTTCCCGACCCACAAGATCGGCGAATTCGACACCGAACTGGTGCGCGAGTGGTTCAATGCGTTTGCCGGCAATGCGGGCGTGACTTTGCACGTCGAAACCCTATATGGCGAGAACAGCCATCACATTGCCGAATCCTGCTTCAAGGGTCTGGCGCGGGCACTGCGGACGGGTGTTGCGATCGATCCGCGCAATGCCGGCGAAGTGCCATCCACCAAGGGTCAGCTCGGCGGCTGATCGGCCTCTATGGTTCCGGGCGGAGTTTTTGCCATGCCGGTCTACACAGTTCACGCGCCTCGCGGCGCCGGCCCTGAGCCGTTTTCAGCGACGGACAAGTTCGAGTTCGTGCGCGATGGATTCCATTTCTGGGCGTTCGTCGCCGGCCTGATCTGGCTGATCTATCATCGGCTGTGGTGGGCGCTGCTCGGCTATGTCGTGCTGTCGATTGCCGGCGAAGTCGCGCTGTCGCTATTGAAGGTCGATCTCGGCGCCCGTTTCGTCGTGATGCTGCTGTTCGCGCTGCTGATGGGTTTCGAGGCCGCCAGCCTCCGACGCTGGACGTTGTCGCGCGGCAAGTGGCGTCAGCTCGATGTGGTTGTCGCAGATAATAAGGATGCCGCCGAGCGTCGCTTCTTCGATCGCTGGACCGCGGAGCACAACTCCGTCAACGATCAGTGGGCGATCGACCGTGGTGGTCCGCCGCCGACCCGTCATGTGCCCGCCCAACCATTTTCGCGTCCGCCGTCTCCGGCGCAAAACGACATTATCGGGTTATTCCCGCAACCGGGAGCAACACGGTGAGCGTTGCCATTATCGATTACGGCTCCGGCAACCTGCATTCGGCGGCGAAGGCCTTCGAGCGCGCCGCGCGCAGCATGGACGTGCCCGAGAAAGTCATCGTCACGCGCGATCCGGAAACGGTATTTCGCGCGGATCGCATTGTGCTGCCTGGCGTCGGCGCCTTTGCCGATTGCCGCAAGGGACTCGATTCGCTGGACGGCATGGTCGAGGCGATGACCGAAGCGGTGCGCGACAAGGCGCGTCCTTTTTTCGGTATCTGCGTCGGTATGCAGCTGATGGCGACCAAGGGCAAGGAGCACGTCACGACCGATGGGCTCGATTGGATCGCCGGCGATGTCGAGAAGATCAAGCCGCGCGACGAGACCCTGAAGATCCCGCATATGGGCTGGAATACGCTCGACATGGTGCGCGAGCACGCCGTGCTGGAGCGCCTGCCGCTCGGACCGAAAGGTCGCCACGCCTATTTCGTGCACTCCTATCACCTGAATGCGGTCAACGAGGCCGATGTGCTGGCGCGCGCCGATTACGGCGGTCCCATCACCGCCATTGTTGGCAAGGACACCGCAATCGGTACGCAATTTCATCCCGAAAAGAGCCAGCGTTTCGGGCTGGCTCTGATTTCGAACTTTCTGAAGTGGAAGCCGTGATTCTCTTTCCTGCCATCGATCTGAAAAACGGCCAGTGCGTTCGCCTCGAACAGGGCGACATGGCGCGCGCCACTGTGTTCAACCTCGATCCCGCGGCACAGGCGCGCGACTTCGAGAAGCAAGGCTTCGAATATCTCCATGTCGTCGATCTCGATGGCGCCTTTGCCGGCAAGCCGGTGAATGCCCAGGCGGTGGAAGAGATGCTGAAGGTCATCAAGATGCCGGTGCAGCTCGGCGGCGGCATTCGCGATCTCAAGACGGTGGAGGCCTGGCTGGCCAAGGGCATCACCCGCGTCATCATCGGCACGGCTGCGGTGCGCGATCCCGCTCTGGTGAAGGAAGCCGCGAAGAAATTCCCCGGCAAGGTCGCTGTCGGCCTCGATGCGCGCGACGGCAAGGTTGCCGTTGAAGGCTGGGCCGAGACCTCGACCGTCACCGCACTCGAAATCGCGCAGCGCTTTGAAGACGCCGGCGTTGCCGCCATCATCTTCACCGACATCGCGCGCGATGGCTTGCTCAAGGGTATCAATTGGGATGCGACGATTGCGCTGGCCGATTCGATTTCAATTCCGGTGATCGCCTCGGGTGGCCTCGCCTCCATCGATGATATCAAGGCCATGCTTGAGCCACGCGCTGCGAAGCTCGAAGGCGCGATCTCCGGCCGTGCGCTGTATGACGGGCGGATCGATCCGACCGCGGCGCTGAAGCTCATCAAGCAGGCGGCGTAAGGACCGAGCCATGTTCAAAGTCCGCGTGATCCCCTGCCTCGACGTCAAGGACGGACGTGTGGTGAAGGGCGTCAACTTCGTCGACCTGCGCGATGCCGGCGATCCCGTCGAGGCTGCGATCGCCTATGACGCCGCTGGCGCCGACGAACTCACTTTCCTCGATATCAACGCGACCCATGAAAACCGCGGCACCATGATGGATGTGGTCCGTCGCACCGCCGAAGCCTGTTTCATGCCGCTGACCGTCGGCGGTGGTGTGCGCACGGTGGACGACATCAAGACGCTGCTGCGCGCCGGCGCCGACAAGGTCTCGATCAATTCGGCCGCTGTGGCCAATCGCCAGTTCGTCAAGGAAGCCGCCGAGAAGTTTGGCGAGCAGTGCATCGTGGTGGCGATCGACGCCAAACGCGCGGGTTCGCGCTGGGAGATCTTTACCCATGGCGGCCGCAAGTCGACCGGCATCGATGCCATCGAATTCGCTCGGGAAGTCGTGTCATTGGGTGCGGGTGAAATCCTGCTCACCTCGATGGATCGGGACGGTACCCGCTCCGGCTTCGATATCGAACTGACCCGAGCCATTGCCGACAGCGTCGGCGTACCGGTCATCGCCTCGGGCGGCGTCGGTAATCTCGACCATCTGGTCGAAGGTATCAGGAGCGGCCACGCTACCGCGGTGCTGGCGGCCTCGATTTTTCACTTCGGGGAATTTACCATTCGCGAGGCCAAGGAGCATATGGTGCGGGCCGGACTGCCGATGCGGCTCGACCCCTAGGTCAATCTCTGGCAGGAGTCTGCGCTGCCCAGCCAACAAGGCGCCGAAATGGCTTTTACGCTTCATGACCTTGCCGATACCATCGACGCTCGCGCGGCGGCGGGTGGCGACGCGTCCTATACCCGCAAGCTGCTCGACAAGGGCGCCGAGCATTGCGCCAAGAAATTCGGCGAGGAAGCGGTCGAGACCGTGATTGCGGCGGTCGAGAATGATCGCACCAATCTGATCAATGAAAGTGCCGACCTGCTGTTTCATCTGCTGGTGCTGCTGAAAGCGCGCGGCGTGACGATCCAGGAGGTCGAGATGGCCCTCGGTCAGCGCACGTCGCAATCCGGACTGCAAGAGAAAGCTTCGCGCAAGAGCGAGTAACAGCGTCGATCACAACGGGGACCGCTTCATGGATATGCGGGCAGACCAGCAATACAATCCCTATCGGAATTTCTCGCGCGAGCAGTGGGCGAAACTGCGCGACGATACGCCGATGACGCTGGAGGCCGGCGAGATCGCTGCCCTGCGTTCGATGTATGATCGCCTCGATCTGCGCGAGGTCGAAGAGATTTATTTGCCGTTGTCCCGCCTGCTCTCGATCTATGTCACGGCGACACAACGTCTGTATTACGCGCAGCGCAAGTTCCTCGGCATCGAAGATCGCAAGATGCCTTATATCATTGGCGTCGCCGGATCGGTGGCTGTCGGCAAGTCGACCACCGCTCGCGTGCTGCAGGCTCTGCTCGCAAGATGGTCGCCGCGGCCCAAGGTCGATCTCGTCACCACCGACGGCTTTCTCTATCCGAATGCGGTGCTCGAGCGCGAAGGCATCATGCAGAAGAAGGGCTTTCCCGAAAGCTACGATCTGCCGACGCTGCTACAGTTTCTCAGCGACATCAAAGCCGGCCGCAATGCCGTCCGCGCGCCTGTTTACTCGCATCTCACTTACGATGTGGTTCCAAACAAGTGGGTCGAGGTCGATCAGCCCGACATCCTGATTGTCGAAGGCGTCAACGTGCTGCAGACCGGGCGTCTGCCGCGCGACGGCAAGGCGGTGCCCGTGGTCTCCGACTTCTTCGATTTCTCGGTCTATATCGACGCCGACGAGCCGGTACTACGCGACTGGTATGTGCGCCGCTTCCTGGCACTGCGGGACACCGCGTTCCACGATCCGCGGTCGTATTTCAATCGCTACGCATTGCTATCTGATGAAGAAGCGACGGCGACGGCGTTGGCGATCTGGGAGCGCACCAACCTCGCCAATCTCGAAGACAACATCCTGCCGACGCGACCGCGTGCCACGCTGATCCTGAAAAAGGGCGCGGATCACGTGGTGGAGAACGTCGCGCTGCGTCGCCTCTAAGTGATCACGCCGCGTGGCGTGACGCGTCCGTGCTGAAGTGCTCGATATAGCGTGCGCCGATCGACGTCACCGGCATCACGATCAATACGTCGGTCGTGCCGAACTGATGATCGATCACGGCACCATCGCCGATCATGGCGCCGATCCGCAGGTAGCCCTTGATCAACGGTGGCAGCGCACGCAGAGCCGCCTTGGTGTCGATAGCATCCTTGGCCATCCGGTTCATCTCGACATAGCGAGACGGATGCGCGCGGGCGCGCCAAGCTTCGGGCGCGCGGGCATTGTGATGCAGAAACGACAGCGGAAGTGCCAGACGATCCGGATCGGTGCCTTCAAAGCTGGCGCAACCGATCATGACGTCGAACTTGTTTTGCCGCACATAGCTCCAGATGCCCTGCCATAGCAATTCGACGGTGCGCTTGTTGCGGTAGCGCGGCAGCACGCAGGAGCGACCGAGTTCGAGGAACCGCAGACCCGCATGGCGCTCGATCATCCCCGACAGATCGAATTCGCTGTCGGTATAAAAACCCCCGTTCCGCATGGCCGCCTCATGGCGTAGCAGGCGATAGGTGCCGACCACGGGCTGTTTGCCGGACAGCGTAGGCTTGGCATCGTGATCGACGACGAGAAGGTGATCGCAAATCTTGTCGAATGCATCCTTGTCGCGGCGTGCCAGCATGGTGGCGGCGTCGGCGATCGCGGTGCCGTTCTTGTAGAATACCTTGTAGCGCAGACGCTGCGCGCGCTTCACGTCGCGCTTGTCCTGCGCGAGGCGAACTTCGAGCGGACCCATCCGGCCCAGCGAATTCGGAGTGACCGGAATGTTGCTGGCGGGATCGAGATGCAGTGGCGGCTTGAACCAGGTGATCGCAGTCTGCGCGGCGGCGCTCATGTTCTGGGGCCGCAACATCTGCATGAAACCCTGCTTCGGTCGCACCAGTTCGTTGCCGTGCATGGCCATCCCCAACTCAATCGCCTTGTGCCGCAGGCATCACGCGAATCATCGATGCGGCTTATCCGCACCAGACATCACGGGTGCTCAACAGCCGTGTGACGGGCGTGTTGCGGGGGTATGACAGCGAAGGTGGAGTTAGGCTGCGACGTGTCGGGTCTTGGCGAGTCCCTTGAGGGCTTCGGCGAGCTTGTCGCGGTCCAGGGGCTTCATCAGGAAGCCGTCCATGCCGGCCTCGAAACAGGCGTAGCGATCTTCGACCAGTGCATTCGCCGTGAGGGCCAGGATCGGGGTGCGCCGAACGCGTTGACCGGCCTCGCGCGCACGGATGCGTTTGGTGGTCTCGATGCCGTCGAGCTTCGGCATCTGGATGTCCATCAGGACGAGGTCATAGGGCGTGCCGGCGGAGTCGGAGGCGAGCCAGGATTCCAGGGCCTCATCGCCATTGGTGGTAACGACGGGCTTATGGCCAAGCCGTGTCAGCAGCGAGCGCATCAGCAGCGCGTTGATCTCATTGTCTTCGGCGACCAGGATCGAGAGGCTGGGTGCCATTGCCTCCGCTGGCTCCGGTGTGGCCGGATCGAGATCCAACGGATCATCGGTGGCGATCGTCGGTGAGTCCGTCTGCAATGTCAGGCGCGCGGCAAGCGAGGCCGCACGCAGTGGCTTCACCAGATAGCCGGTGAACGCGCTCGGCGTCGTGGGCTGCAGCTCATGACGCATCGCCGGCGTGAACAGCACTATCCGTCGGAGAGCGTATGGAATTGCAGCATCTGCAAGGCGCTCGGCAGCGTCGGCGCCGAGGGCGCGATCGATCATGACGGCGTGCCACGGGCGCTCGGGTAGCAACGCTTGCGCGACGGCGAGATCGGAGACGGTGCAGGTCTGCGCGCCCCAGCGCCCGAGCCGCAAGGCCGTCAGCGAAGCTTCGATGGTCTGTGGCGCCACCAGCATCACCGAAAGGCCGGTGAGATCCGGCGGCATGAAGGTCGCGGTGCCGCTGTCGGATGCGGCGAGCGGGATCGACACTTCGAATGTCGAGCCGGCACCGAGCTTGCTCTGTAGTGTGATGCGGCCGTTCATGCGCTTGACGATGCGCTCGCTGATGCTGAGGCCAAGACCCGTTCCGCCATAATGGCGCGCGGTGCCCTCATCTGCCTGTTCGAATTCGCGGAAGATGCGCTGCTGCGCATCCGGCGCGATGCCGATGCCGGTGTCGCGTACCAGGAACGAGATTTCGTTCGGCCAAATGCCGGGCTCGACGATCAGCGCTACACCGCCCGTCGCCGTGAACTTGATGGCATTGCCCGCGAGATTAAGCAGCACTTGGCGCAGGCGCGCTGCATCGCCCATCACTTGCAGCGGCAGCCGCTCGTCGACATAGGCCGCGATTTCGAGATTGCGGGCCTGCGCGCGGGGCGCCAGCAATTCAGTGATGTCCTCGATCAATCCCGCCAGTGCAAAGGGCCGATGTTCTAGATCGATCTTGCCGGCCTCGATCTTGGAGTAATCCAGCAGCTCCTCGATCAGCGATAGCAGTGCATCGCCGGAGGTCTTCACAGCCTTGGCGTAAGTGGTCTGTTCGGGTGTCAGCGGCGTATCGAGCAGCAAGCCGCTCATGCCGAGAATGCCGTTCAGCGGCGTGCGGATTTCATGGGACGCCATGGCGAGGAAACGCGACTTGGCGTGGTTGGCGGCATTGGCGTGATCACGCGCTTCGCTGAGGGCGCGCTCGGTCTGGGTGCGGTCGGTGACATCGCGGCCGACGCATTGCAGTTCGGCGGGCTGGCCTGCGTCGATCCGAACCAGACCTTCACGCCAGGCGATCCAGCGCGGGCCGGTGGCGGTCGCAATCTTCTGATCGTGCACGCTGGTACCGTTGGGCTCGTTGGCGATGTCGCCCTGCTCCAGCAGCGTGAGTTCGAAGCGGCTGCCGATCAACGCTTCACGCTGTTGTTCCGCCAACGCACAATAGGCATCATTGACGAAGGTGATGCAGCCTTCGCTGTCGCGGATCACGATAAGGTCGCCCTGCGCCTCGAACAGGCTGCGCGCGCGCTCTTCGGCTTCCTTCAACTCCCAGTTCCGATCGACCAGGGCGTCGTTATGCGCAGCCAGCTTGCGCATCCGCTTGCCCATGAAGCGCATGCGGATGCTCATAGTGGCCAGCGCTACGCAGGCCAGCGCGAACAGGAAGCTAGCACCGATCGCAAAAGAATGCGGATCGTAACCGGAGTCTTTGGAGGTCGAACCGGAGATGAAGCCGTAGGCGCCACCGAAGGCAGCGGAGAACATCACGAAGGAGCGGATGACGAAAGCGAACCACGGAAAGCGGCGCGCGAAGCGGCGGAAGTAGACCTTGATCCGGAAAACGCCCTTCGCCACAGATCAACACTCCGGCTTGGTCACATCAGAGCTCGTGATTGCGAGCGAACACAGGCCGCGATCTGGCGATCGCGCCCGCCGGAGACCATGCGGGGATGTTGTTGCCAAGTGCTTGCGTCACGGCAGTTTCGAATTTGCCGGCGCAGACATGGTTGATGAAGCGTTAATCCACTTCTTAGAGGCTGGCCGCTGCGATTCGCGCTGGGCTGCGGCTATGGGCGCTGACGATCAGCGCAGCGGCATCGCGCGCCGTGAAACTGCGTGACTTCACGAAGATTCGATAGTCGGCGTCACCCTGCTCCGACAGATAGATGACGGGTTCCAATGTTGCCGATGTGTCGGCAATACCGATGAAGCGGGTCGCAGCGGTGACCGGACAAGCATCCGGTTCCGCGGCATCGACATCATCGAGTACGACGAAGTCGGCGGTGTCGGCACTATCGACGATTTGCACACGCACGGTCGCCTGCAAGGGATCGCTGGTGAAGCTGACATGCGATTGCGCCTGCCAGGGCATGGTGGCGATCTGAATGGTCGTCTCACCGGTGGTGATACAAGGATGCGTGCCGGTTACGAGATCGCCTCGGGCGAGAAAAGCTGCCAGCGCAAGAGGAATCGTCGAAGCTAAAATCTTGAAACGCAGCATGACACGGTACTCGCCCTGGCCCCGTAACGCGGGGTTATGGTGAGCAGAGCGTAAACAAAACTCGTTACTATCGCGTTGACGTCCACATCAGGGGGTGCCGGAAATTCACGCTGCGCGGCGAACGTCCTCCGCCAGCGCGCGGTAAGACAACGCCTCGGCCAGATGCAGTCGCCCGATTTTCTCGGCGCCGTCGAGATCGGCCAGCGTCCGCGCTACGCGCAGCACGCGGTGATAGCCGCGCGCGGTCAGCCGCATCGTTTCGGCGGCATCGCGCAGCAATGTCAGTCCCTGGGCATCTGGCTGCGCAACCGTTTCCAGCACAGAGGCAGGCGCGGAGGCATTGGTGTGTGTGCCCGGCAATCCCGCCGCGGCGTAACGCATGGTCTGTAGATCCCGCGCGGCGGCGACGCGCACCGCGACCTCGGCGGAACCTTCCGACGGTGGCGGCAGAATGAGATCCGCTGCGGTGACAGCCGGCACCTCGATGCGCAGATCGATGCGGTCCATCAAGGGTCCCGAGATGCGCGCCTGATAGTCCGAGGTGCAGCGGTCGATCCGGCCGCGCTTGCAGGAGAAGCCCGGTTCGAAAGCGTGACCGCACCGGCATGGATTCATGGCAGCGACAAGCATGAAGCGGGCAGGATAGGTGACGCGGTGATTGGCGCGCGAGACCGCCACCTCGCCATTCTCGAGTGGTGCGCGCAGCGAATCCAGCACGCGCGGATCGAACTCCGGCAATTCATCGAGAAACAGCACACCTTGATGCGCCAGCGAAATCTCGCCCGGTCGCGCGCGCAAACCGCCACCTGTGAGCGCGGCCATGCTGGCGGAATGATGCGGTGCGCGGAACGGCCGGCGTGCGGTGAGCGCGCCATCCTTGATCTCGCCAGCCACCGACGCGATCATCGAGACTTCGAGCAGCTCCGCCGGCGATAGCGGTGGCAGGATCGACGGCAGCCGCGCCGCAAGCATGGATTTTCCCGATCCCGGACTTCCGGCCATCAACAGGTGATGGCCCCCGGCCGCAGCGATTTCGAGCGCACGCTTGGCGCTTTCCTGCCCCTTGATGTCGCGCAGATCCAGCAAGGCCTCCTCGCGTGCATGTATCTTCGGTTGCGGCCGCGACAGAACCTGTGTGCCCTTGAAGTGATTGGCGATCTGGATCAGCGATGTCGCGGCGATGATCTGGATATCGGGGCTCGCCCATGCGGCCTCCGCGCCGCAGGCCGCCGGACAGATCAATCCCTCGTCGCGCGCGTTGGCGCCGATCGCAGCCGGCAGCACGCCGGCTACAGGAGCGAGCGAACCATCCAGGCCGAGTTCGCCGAGCACGGTGAAGCCCGCCAAGGCATCCGGCGGAATCGCGCCGATCGCCGCCATCAATCCGAGCGCGATCGGTAGATCGTAATGGCTGCCTTCCTTCGGCAAGTCAGCCGGTGCGAGATTGACGATGATGCGCCGCGCTGGCAGCGCAAGACCCGAAGCGACCAGCGCCGCGCGGACCCGTTCGCGCGCTTCGGACACCGCCTTGTCGGGCAGGCCGACGATCAAGAAATTCGGCAGGCCGGGCACGACCTGAACCTGCACGTCGACTGCGCGGGCCTCGATCCCCTCAAAGGCTACGGTGGAAACGCGTTGAACCATGCCGCCCTCATTCGGGATGAAAGCGTAACCTAAGGTTGCTTCGATAGCAAGAACAATTAGTGAACGAAGTCGACAAAGTACCGTGGTCTTGGCAAAGGTGGCCAAAACCACACAAGGGACTTTCTTCCCGCAGCGTAACGACCGCTGCGGAGTTCATGCGACGATCGCTGACCCAAGATCGCCGCATGAAAGCTGCAAGAAAGTTGCCGCTAGAGATTCATCACCATCGGCTCGGCGATATAGCGGAAGCCGTCGCCCGATTTGACCACATGACCATAGCCCGGCCAGGCGAAGTGATAGGACATCACGGCGGTCTTGTTGGCCGCGAGCATGTCGAGCATCTTCACCCGCGTTGCCGCGGCCATCTTCGGATCGGAGTCATAGGCGAACTCCATCCGCGGCTTCTCCAGCAACAGCACCTGATGATGGGTGAGGTCGCCAAGGAACGCGAAGGACTTTCCGTCCGACTGAATCATGAACATGTGGTGGCCGAACGTATGACCGGGCGCATGCATGGCGGTGACGCCGGGCAGAAACTCCTGTCCGTCCTTGAAAAACACCAGGCGATCCTTCACAGGCAGCAGGTTCTTGCGCGCATGGACGATGAAGTCCTTGAGCGGCGAACCGAGTTTGCCTTCGTCGGTCCAAAACTTAAAGTCTTCCTCGCTGAGATAGACTTGCGCGTTCGGAAACAGCGGCTTGTCATTGGCATCGACGATGCCGCCGATATGATCGATATGCGCGTGTGAACACACCACTGCATCGATATCGCCGAGTTTGATACCAGCCTCGGCCATGCTCTTCTGCAAGCGTCCCGTGGTGTTGCCGAATAGTTGCGACGTGCCCATGCCGGTATCGAACAGGATTAGCCTGTCGCCCATGTTGACGATTGGCGCGTTCTGTTCGAGCACGACATTGCTGCTGCTGAGGAAATTATCCGTCAGCATCTTCTGCACGTCTTCCTTGGGCACGCCGACGAATGTGCCGGAGGGATCGCCGAGCGGCAAAGGTCCGTCGGAGACAACGGTGACTTCGGCGCTGCCGAGCATGAAGCGATGAAAGTAGGGTGCCTGTGTGCCGAGTTTGGGCGCCTTGGCTAATGCGCTGCCAATGAGGCCGGGAGCGAGGAGATTTGCGCCGATGCCTGCGCCGAGCGCGAGCAGGGACCGTCGCGAAACGTCTGAAGTCATGCGTTCCTCCACTACTATGCTTTTGCTTGCCACCACAGATGGCGGGCCGCCCGATTGATTGGGCGTGCATCAACATGCTGCCCTTGCCCTCAATGACTGGCAAGCAAAAGCAACGAGTGAAGAATTGCGACGAATGGAATTCAAATTGCCGCGTCGATGATTGCCGCGGCGCAGCGAATGACGTGGGTGGAGTTTATTTCCGCTTCGCTTCGATCACGTCCCAGACGCGTGCCGCCACATCCGGGCCGCCAAGCTTGGCGATGGCACGGATGCCCGTGGGCGATGTCACATTGATCTCGGTGAGATTGCCGTCGATGACATCGATGCCAACGAACAGCAGTCCGAGCTTGCGCAGTGCCGGTCCGACGCGTTCGCAGATCTCGCGTTCGCGCGGCGAAAGCTCCGTGGCCTTGGCGGCGCCGCCGCGCACCATGTTCGAGCGCAAATCATCTTCAGCCGGCACGCGGTTTACGGCGCCGGCGAATTCGCCGTCGATCAGGATGATGCGCTTGTCGCCATGCTTCACTTCGGGAAGGAAGCGCTGGATCACCCACTGCTCCTTGAAGGTCACGGAGAACAGATCGTAGAGCGAACCGAAATTCATGTCCTGCGGGAGCACGCGAAACACCGCTGCGCCGCCATGGCCATGCAGCGGCTTCATCACCACGGCACCGTGTTCGGCGCGGAAGGCATTGATCTCGTCCTTGTCGCGCGAGATCAGCGTTGGCGGCATCAGGTCCGAGAAGCCCATCACGAAGATCTTCTCCGGTGCGTTGCGCACGGAAGCCGGGTTATTGACCACTAGCGTCTTCGGGTGGATCCGTTCGAGGAGATGCGTTGAGGTGATGTAGGCGAGATCGAATGGTGGATCCTGCCGCAGCAACACGACGTCGAAGGATTCCATATTAACCCGGGTCGGTTCGCCGAGCGTGAAGTAGTCGCCCTCGACGTCGCGCACCGAAAGCGACTGCACCGGTGCCACCACGTCATTGCCGCGCAGCGAGAGCTTGTCCGGGGTGTAATAGGACAGTTTGTGACCGCGCTTCTGGGCTTCCAGCAGCATTGCGAAGGTCGAATCGCCCTTGTGATTGATGCGTGCGATGGGGTCCATCTGGACGGCGACGTTCAAGGTCATGTTGCAAGGTCCGGAATTATGGTCGGGGAGGCGAAAACTCAGGAAGATATTGAAGTCAGGAACTGGCGTCGAATGCCGCTAACAGATGGCGTGGCAAATGTCTCGGCGCAATCAGCACGACGTCAAAACGTAGGTCGAATTCCGCATATTCGGGACGGGCCATCAGCCAGCCCTGGGCGGCATTCATGATCCGGGCCTGCTGGCGCGGCGTTACCGCATAGGCGGCCTCGTCCAGGCTGGCGCGAGCCTTCACCTCGACAAAGGCGATCAGGTTGCGTTTCCTGGCGACGATATCGATCTCGCCATGGGGGGTGCGAAAGCGGCGGGCGAGGATGCGGTAGCCCTTGGCCAGCAGCAAAGCAGCGGCGCGGCTTTCGGCGGAGAGACCGGTGTTGAACGCTGCAACGCGTTCCGGCGCAGCCGGTGTGGCGGAGGGCTTCGATGCGGAGACTTTCTCAGTCTTCGCCATCGCCCGAATCTCTCTGACTTTGAATCTCCTTGGCCAGTTCCAGCGCGCGGGCATAGACGGCGCGGCGCGGCCGGCCGGACAGTTCGACCGCATGCGCTACGGCATCCTTCACGCTATCGCGCCGCAGCGAGCTGCGCAGCACGGCATCGAGATCGTCTTCGGTCATGGCCTGCGCGTCTGCGGCTGGTGGTCCGATGACGAGCACGAATTCACCGCGGGTCTCCAACCCATCTGCCTCCTTGGCCAGGTCGGCAATCGATCCGCGATTGATCTCTTCATGCATCTTGGTGAGTTCGCGGCAGATCGCAGCATCGCGATTACCCATGATATCGGCGAGGTCGGCCAGCGTGTCCTGCACGCGATTGCCGGACTCGAACATCACCAGCGTGGCATCGATGGCGGCCAACTCCGTCAGGCGCGACCGGCGCGCCATCTGACGTGACGGCAAGAAGCCCTCGAAGAAGAAACGGTCGGTCGGCAGGGCCGAGACGGCCAGCGCAGCCAGCACGGAGGAGGGGCCAGGCAGCGAGATCACGTTGAAGCCTGCTGCCGACACTTCGCGCACCAGCTTGAAGCCCGGATCGGAAATCAGCGGCGTGCCGGCATCCGACACCAGCGCGATGGATGCGCCCTCCGACAGTTTTTCGAGGATCTTCGGCCGCGCCTGTTCGGCATTGTGCTCGTGATACTGCTTGAGCGTACCGGTGATCCCGTAGCGCTCGGTCAGGCGGCGGGTGATGCGGGTGTCTTCACAGGCGATGATGTCGACCCCGGCCAAGGTCTCAAGTGCACGCAGGGTGATGTCGCCGAGATTGCCGATCGGCGTCGCCACGAGGTGCAGCCCCGGGACAGCTTTCGGTGCCATGAGCAGATGGCCGGAGACCGTGAAGGTCCGGGTCGATGGCGCCGCGGTGTCCGCAGATGATGAGGAGAGGGGTGTTGCACGCATGGCGACAATGTAGAGCGAATTGCGCCAAAGGGGGACAGCCGTTTTTCCGGCGTTTGGCCGTGGTTCATTCCCGCTGTGCTAATCTGGCTACGGTGACGAGGTATGGCCGAACATAAAGCTTTTGTTTTGGTTAACTTATCGCCGACAATATGTCTGAATCCGCGCCTCACACTATATACTGGGTGACGAGGCGGGCCGATGTGATGCGGCCGAAAGAAGAGAAGTGATGGCGGATCCGTTCGACCCCAAATCCGGGACCCAGGGCGCGACGTGGGGCGCAACACGGCGGACGGCTGTCGGCCTGCTGCTGGGCGCGCCGCTGCTCGGAGCCTGCGCGGGTGTGCAGTCCACGTTGACCAATGCCTTCGGCACCGGGCCGGCGTCGCCGTCAGGACCTCCCGCGGGGCCGGCGCAGCAGCCACAGTCTGTGGGCACTGGCGGCACCAAAGTGGGCCTGATCCTGCCTTTGTCAGCGTCGGGCAATGCCGGCGTCGCCGCGCAATCGATGAAGAATGCCGCCGAAATGGCGCTCGCCGAATTCCAGAATCCCAGCATTCAATTGCTGATCAAGGACGACAACGGCAGCGCGCAGGGCGCGCAACAGGCCGCTCAGCAGGCGCTCGACGAAGGTTCCGAAATCATTCTCGGGCCGCTGTTTGCACTGTCTGTGCCTGCTACGGCGCAGCTCACCCGCGCGCGCAACGTGCCGGTGATCGCCTTCTCGACCGATTCGAGCGTCGCTGGCCGCGGTGTTTACCTGCTCAGTTTCCTGCCCGAATCCGACGTCAATCGCATCGTCGATTACGCTGCGGGCACGGGTAAGCGCTCCTTTGCGGCGATGCTGCCCGAGAATGCCTATGGCAATGTCGTGGAAGTCGCCTTCAAGCAGGCCGTGGCGCGAAAGGGCGGCCGCATCGTTGCTTTTGAGCGCTATGGCGCGGATCGTTCCAGCGCAGCACGCAACATTGCAGCATCGCTCACCGGCGCCGACGCGCTCTTCATCGCAGACGATGGCGACGCAGTGGTCGCAACGGCCGATGCACTGACCGCGGCGGGTGCCAATCTGCGCAACGTGCAATTGCTCGGAACGGGCCTGTGGGACAATCCGCGCGTCTTCAACAGCGCGGCGTTGCAGGGTGGGCTCTACGCCGCGCCGGATCCTGCAGGGTTCCGTGCCTTCGCCGGTCGCTACCGCGCAAAATATGGCGGCGATCCCGTGCGCACGGCGACGCTCGCTTACGATGCCGTCGCGCTGGTGGCTGCCTTGGCGCGCACCCAGGGCGGACAGCGCTTCGCGCCTGAAACGCTCACCAATCCGTCCGGCTTTGCCGGCATCGATGGTCTGTTCCGGTTTCGCAGCGATGGCGGCAACGATCGCGGCCTCGCCGTGATGAAGGTTGCGTCCGGAGGTGGTCAAGCGGTGGCGGGCTCGCCGAAAAGCTTTGGCGCGTAGCGTTCAAGCCGCGAGGTCAGCGACCACCGCGTCTAGCACTGGAAATCCCTCCTGCGTCACGCGCAGGCGGCCATTCGCTTCGACGACGATCGCGCCTTCTTCGCGCAGGATGGCGATACGGTTCTCATCCAGCGCGCGACCGGAGAGCATCTGATAACGCGCGGGATCGATGCCCTCAGCGAGGCGCAGGCCCATCAGCAGATATTCGTCGGCACGTTCCTCGCTGTTGAGCAATTCATCGGATATTACGCCGTGGCCGTTGTCTTCCACGCGCATGACCCAGGCTTCCGGGCGTTTCTCGGTGGCGATGGCATGTCTGACACCGTCGATGTCGAGGCGGCCATGGGCACCAGGCCCGATGCCGGCATATTCCTGACCGCGCCAATAGACGAGGTTGTGCCTGCATTCTGCGCCAGGACGCGCGTGGTTGGAAATCTCGTAGAACGGCAAGCCCTGCTGCGCACAGACCTCCTGCGTCACGTCATAAAGCGTGCGCGCGAGGCCTTCGTCCGGTATCTTGAGTTTACCGGCAGCGTGCAGTCCGAAGAACGGCGTGCCTTCCTCGATGGTCAGTTGATACAGTGACAGATGTTCTGCGGCTTCCGAGATCGCGAGCTTGAGTTCGTCGGTCCACATCTGCGGGGTCTGGTCGGGACGCGCATAGATCAAATCGAATGAATACCGATCGAATGCGCTGCGCGCGATGGCCACCGCATCGAGCGCTTCACGCGCGCTATGCAGACGCCCCAGTGATTTCAGCGAAGCATCGTCGAGTGCCTGGACGCCCAGCGACACGCGATTGACGCCGGCCTCGCGATAGCCGTGAAAGCGCGTCGCATCGACAGAGGTCGGGTTGGCTTCGAGTGATACTTCGACGTCGGAGGCGACGTTCCAGTATTTGCCGATCGAGTCGAGAATCGCGCCGACGGTTTGCGGCTGCATCAGCGACGGCGTACCGCCGCCGAGAAAGATCGACGTCACGGTACGGCCGGGTGTGCGCGCTGCGGTGGTTTCGATCTCGCGCGCGAAGGCGCGTGCGAAGCGCACTTCATCGACGGCGTGATGACGGACATGACTGTTGAAGTCGCAATACGGACACTTCGACAGGCAGAACGGCCAGTGCACATAAACGCCGAATGCGTCTTGCTGTGCGTCAGCGTGGCTCAAGGCAGATCTCCGCGAGCTTCACGAATGCCCTGGCGCGATGCGACAGGCCCTCGCCGAGTGGTGGCAACCCGTGTTTTTCGACGGCGGTCATCTCGCCATAGGTGCGGGTGTGACCATCGGGCAGGAATGTCGGATCGTAGCCGAAGCCGGCGGTGCCGCGCGGCGGCCAGACCAGCGTGCCGTGTGCATGTGCCTCGACTTCTTCGACGTGACCGTCGGGCCATGCTACGCAGAGTGCCGAGACGAAATGTGCGGTGCGCTTCTCAGGCGTCGTCGCGCCGCGTTCCTGCAGCAGGCGTTCGATGCGCGTCATCGCCCCGGTGAAGTCCTTGGATTCACCAGCCCAGCGCGCCGAATAGATGCCGGGCGCGCCATCGAGGGCATTGACGACAAGGCCTGAATCGTCGGCGAAGGCCGGCAATTGCGCGACATTGGCCGCAGCAATCGCCTTGATCGCCGCATTGGCCTTGAAGGTATCGCCGGTCTCGTCGGGTTCGGGGAGGCCGAGTTCGCCGGCCGACACGGCCTCGATGCCGTAAGGGGCCAAGAGGTCGCGCATCTCGGCAAGCTTGCCGGGGTTGTGGGTGGCGATGACGAGCTTGCCAGTGATTCGACGATGTTGGGTCATGAAAAATAATACTCCGTCATGGCCGGGCTTGTCCCGGCCATCCACGTCTTCACGCGCGGCCAAGGCGCGGATGCCCGGCATGCGCCGGGCACGACGATCTCGATTCAGGTCACCGCCATCTTCTGTAATTCGACCAGCCGGCCGACGCCCTTCTGCGCCAGCGCCATCAGCTTCAGGAACTCGTCCTGCGTGAACGGCGTCTTTTCGGCGGTGCCCTGCACCTCGATGATGCGGCCATCGCCGGTCATCACGAAATTGGCGTCGGTGTCGGCTTCCGAATCCTCGGCGTAATCGAGATCGAGCACCGGGGTGCCCTGATGGATGCCGCAGGAGATTGCCGCGATATTGTCGCGCAGCACGTTGCCGCCGCCGTTCTTGAACATGTTGCGGGCTTTCATCCACGAAATGCAGTCGGCCAACGCAACCCACGCGCCGGTGATCGACGCGGTGCGGGTGCCTCCGTCGGCCTGGATCACGTCGCAATCGATAGTGATCTGGCGTTCGCCGAGTGCTTCGAGATCAACAGCAGCGCGGAGCGAACGGCCGATCAGTCGCTGGATTTCGACGGTACGGCCGCCCTGCTTGCCGGATGCGGCTTCGCGGCGGGTGCGTTCCAGCGTGGCGCGGGGCAGCATGCCGTATTCGGCAGTGACCCAGCCGCGGCCCTGGCCCTTGAGCCATGGCGGCAGCCGCTCTTCCAGCGTGGCGGTCACCAGCACATGGGTGTCGCCGAATTTCACCATGCAGGAGCCTTCGGCATATTTGACGACACCGCGTTCCAGCGACACGGCGCGCAGTTCATCGGGCGCACGACGGCTTGGCCGCATGAGAAAATCCTTCCAAATGTCCAGAGAAAGCCTGTTCGCGGTGCTTTTAGGGGCCACGGACCGTAGCGGCAAGGGCAGGGGCAGGTTCCACGCACGCAATGGTGCTTGTATCCGGCCCGCCGGAGCGACAAATTAGGTCCTCAAGGAGTTGCCTGTGGCCCACCACGATCCGATCGGCCTGATCTCGCCGCATGCCGGGCTCGCCCAGCTCAATGAGCGGTCGCGCGAGATTTTCCGGCAGATCGTCGAGAGTTATCTCGCTACCGGCGAACCTGTCGGTTCGCGCAATATTTCGCGCCTGATCACGGTTCCCCTGTCGCCGGCCTCGGTCCGCAACGTCATGTCGGACCTGGAGCAGCTTGGCCTCATCTACGCGCCGCATACCTCTGCCGGACGGCTGCCGACCGAACTCGGACTGCGATTTTTCGTCGATGCCCTGATGCAGGTCGGCGACCTCACTGAGCCGGAGCGGCAGTCGATCCAGCAGCAGCTGTCTTCGGTGGGTCGCTCGCAGACCGTGGAGGCGGCCCTCGGCGAGGCGCTGACGCGGCTGTCCGGCCTAACCCGCGCAGCGGCGGTAGTTTTGACCGCCAAGTCCAATGTGCGGTTGAAACACATCGAATTCGTCCGTCTGGAGCCCGAAAAGGCGCTGGTCGTGCTGGTGGCCGAAGACGGTCAGGTTGAAAATCGCGTCCTGACCCTGCCGCCCGGCGTGCCGTCATCAGCGCTGAACGAGGCCTCGAACTTCCTCAATGCCCGGATTCGCGGCCGGACGCTGGCCGAAGCCCGGCTGGAGCTGGAAACTGCGTTGGCCCAGAGCCAGATCGAGCTTGATCAACTGACCCAGAAGGTGATCGCCGCCGGCATCGCCAGCTGGTCGGGCGGCGAGAAGGACGATCGGCAGCTCATTGTGCGCGGCCAGGCCAATCTGCTCGAGGACCTGCACGCGCTGGAGGATTTGGAGCGTGTTCGCCACCTGTTCGACGATCTGGAAGCCAAGCGCGAGGTGATCGACCTTCTCGGCCGGGCGGAGACGGCCGAAGGTGTCCGCATCTTCATCGGCTCGGAAAACAAGCTGTTCTCACTGTCCGGCTCGTCCACGATCATTGCGCCCTATAGCGACGGCGCCGGCCATATTGTCGGCGTTCTCGGTGTCATCGGCCCGACCCGGCTGAATTATGCGCGGGTGATCCCGATGGTGGATTACGCGGCGCGCATCGTCAGCCGCATGCTCGGTGGCTGACAGGGCCGGTTCCAGATCCCGCATTCCGGCTGGTTGCGCTTGATTTTCGACGCTTAAACCCCGATATCCCGCTCAGCAATCCCACCATTTTGGCGTGTTTTTGAGAAGGCGGCGTGATGACTGATTCCAATGGGCAGAACGACAATCAGGACAAGACGGCAGCGGCCGCCGATCCGGTGGTCTCCAAGCCCTACATCATGCCGGACGATCCGGAACCGAATTCGGTCGAGGCTCTGACTAAGGAAGCCGCGGACGCGCGCGACAAGATGCTGCGCACGCTGGCGGAGATGGAAAATCTGCGCAAGCGGACCCAGAAGGAAGTCGCCGACGGCCGCACCTACGCGATTGCCAATTTCGCGCGCGACGTGCTCGACATTGCCGACAACCTGCAGCGCGCGCTCGACGCGATCCCGGCCGAAACCAAGGCGGCGGCCGATGCCGGTTTGAAGGCGTTGCTCGAAGGCGTCGAACTCACCGAGCGTTCGCTGCTCAACACGCTGGAAAAGAACGGCGTGAAGAAGTTCGATCCGTCGGGCGAGAAGTTCGATCCGAACTTCCAGCAGGCGATGTACGAAGTGCCGGATGCATCGGTGCCTGCGGGAACCGTCGTTCAGGTCGTGCAGGCCGGTTACACCATCGGCGAGCGCGTGCTGCGCCCGGCGCTGGTTGGCGTGTCGAAGGGCGGCGTCAAGGCTGCACCGGCTTCGGAGTAACAGCGTCTCTGGCTGTCATCACCCGCGAAAGCGGGTGATAACAGCACACGCTGCTGCCAGTGCAATACTACAAGTGCCGGTGATTACTGGGTCGCCCGATCAAGTCGGGCGACGACAGTGAGAGCATGGATCAAGCCGCCAGATCGCCCGATTGAATCCGCTTCACGCCGGCCTTGTTCATGTCGGCCCAGGCCTTGGCCAGCGAACCCTGCGTATCGATGCCGCGGCAGGCATCCTCGATCACATAGACATCGAAACCTGCTTTTCTCGCATCGAGGGCGGACCACGCGACACAGAAATCTGTGGCGAGACCGGCGATAAACACGCGCTGCAATTTGCGGGCTTTCAGATAGGCGGCGAGACCGGTGGTGGTCTTGCCGTCGGCCTCGGTGAAGGCCGAGTAGCTGTCGACGTCCTTGTTGAAGCCCTTGCGCAGGATCAGCTCGGTATGCGGGATGGCGAGATCCCTCGAGAGCGCAGCTCCTTCAGTGCCCTGCACACAGTGATCCGGCCATAGCACCTGCTTGCCGTATTTCACATCGGTGGTCTCAAACGGCTTCTTGCCGCTGTGGCTGGATGCGAAGGAGATATGGCCCGGCGTGTGCCAGTCCTGGGTCATCACCACGTCTGCGAATTTCTTGGCGATGCCGTTGATGACCGGCACGACCTTATCACCGTCCTTTACCGCAAGGCTGCCACCGGGCAGGAAGCAATTCTGCACGTCGATTATCAGCAGGACGGATGTGCGATCGAGGCTGACCTTGCCGGCAGCGGACAGTGTTTTGGGAGCTAGGCTGGTCATGGCCATGGTTCCAAGCCCTCCGAGAATTTGACGTCTGTTGAGCATCGTCGTCCCCCCGAGATTGAACCCTCACAGACAATCAGGTCGCGGTCATTGCGTAAAGCGGATCGTGGTGCGGGCGGCAGCCGCATTTCGGGCTGTCCGCGCAAGGGCTTGTTAATGCGCCTCTCCTAGTTTCGGCGGCAGCATTGCCTGAAAAGTTGAGCGCATGACGATCGATATCGGCCTGCGGCTTGCCCGAGGCCGGGCTGCCCAAAATCGGAATTTGATCGGTGAGGCTGCCGCTCCCCGTGCACAGCTTGCGTGGCCCTGGCTGATTGCCGGGTTGGCTGTGTGTGTGGTGATGCTCGGGCTGCGCTGGGCGCTGCCGTTTAATGTCGATGTAAGCTGGTGGCTGATCGTTGGTGAACGTGTGTTCGACGGTCAGCGGCTCTATCTGGATATTCTCGAGACCAATCCGCCGATGGCCGGATCGATCTATTTTCTCGGCGTGGCGCTGGCGCGCGTCACGGGCCTGCGGCCGGAAGCGGTGACCATTGCACTGATGCTGGCTCTGATGACGGCCTCGCTCGGACTGACATGGTGGCTGCTACGTAACTCAAAGCTGCCGGGTCGCTCTGCCGCCGGTGCGCTCGCTGTATGGGCCGTGGCGCTGCTCGGCATCCTGCCGATGTACGATTTCGGTCAGCGTGAACATCTCGCGCTGCTGTTCTTGATGCCGGCGCTTGCGGTCCTGATCCGCCGTGCCGGGAACGAGCCGGTGTCGACCGTTGCGATCGTCATCGCCGGGGTCAGCGCGGCCGTCACCATGAGCTTCAAACCGTATTTCGCGCTCGGTGTTGGCGCGGCCATCCTCGCCGCGACCTTGCAGGCGCGGCAGTGGCGCATTCTCGTCGCACCGGAAAACTGGATCGCCGGCGTGCTGGTCGTGGCCTATGCCGCCTGGATCTATGTATCGTTCCCGGCCTATTTCACGCAGATCTATCCCGTCGTCCGCGATGTCTATCTTTTACTGGCAGCGCCGTGGCTGGCCCTGGCGCTCAGTGGCGCCACGATGCTGTGGCTCGCTGCGGTACTCGCGGTGCTGCTGTTGCAACGCCGGCACAAGCCCGATGCCGCGGTCACCGTGTTGCTGGCAACCTCGTTCGGCTTTGCGGTGGCGTTCTTCGTCCAGCGCAAGGGATGGGGCTATCACGCCTTTCCCATGGTGGCGCTGTCGCTGATGGCGCTCGGCTATGCCGTTGCGGCGGTCGATCCTGTGACGGCACGCCTGCGCCGCCTACGCATCGCGGCATCGCTTGCGGCCGTTACGATCCTCGCTAACGCCTGCGTCTGGTTCAACGCCAGCGTCGATATCCGCAAACTCGAAGCTGCGGTCGCGAAGCTTGGACCACATCCGAAGATCATGATGCTGGGCGGCGCGGCAACCATCGCGCACCCGCTCGTGCGTGATGTCGGCGGTGTCTGGGTGTCGCGTCAGGAGGCATTCTTGATCCGGGAGATCGTTCGCCGTGCGCGTCAAGAACAGTCCTTCGATGCAGTGACTTCGGCGCGTCTCGATCGCCATGTCGCAACCGAGCGCGACGGGCTGGTCGCGGATTTCCGGGCGTCTTCGCCGGATGTGGTGCTGGTCGACAATCGCGACAGCGACTGGGGCGCTTGGGCGCAAGCTGATCCGGAACTGGCGCAGCTCCTGAAGCCCTATGCCCTGGTGCAGACCATCGACGGCATCGACATCCTGAAGAGGATGCCGTGACGCGCGCCACCACGCCGGGCGAAACCGCAAGTGCTGTTCTGCCCGGGCGGACGCTGCAGCGAAATCGTATCCTTCCGTGGCTCGCCGTCGTCGCGCTGCTGATCGTGGCGATCGTGCTGCGTCATGTTCTGGCGGCCAATACGGATGTAAGCTGGCTTCTGACCGTCGGCGAGCGCGTACTCGACGGCCAGCGCCTCTATATCGATATCATCGAGACCAATCCGCCGATGGCCGTCCTGGCCTATTTGCCGGGAATCGCCATCGCCCGCGCGCTCGGACTGGCTGCGGAGCGCGTGACCGATGCGCTGGTCTTTATCGGCATCGCCGTGTCGCTGCTGCTCAGCGCTCGCATTCTGTCGCGCGCGTCGGTTCTCGGTGTCGCGCAAGGTTGGCCGCTGGCGCTGCTGGCAATTGCACTGCTGGCCGTGCTGCCGACGCAGACTTTCGGTCAGCGCGAACATATTGCGCTGATCGCCATGCTGCCGATGCTGGCTGTATTGGCGTGCCGCATAAAGCACAGCACACCATCATGGCCCGCGGCCATCGCAGCCGGCATCGGCGCGGCGATTGCGCTGTCGTTCAAGCCCTATTTCGCGATAGCCCTGCTCGGCGCGCTGGTCGCGGAGGCTGTCTCCACGCGGTTATCGTGGCGCGTCCTGCTGCGGCCGGAATATCTGACGCTCGCCGTCGCGCTGGCGCTCTACGCCGCTGTCGTCATTGGGCTGTTTCCGGAATTCCTGACGGTAGTCGGGCCGATGGTCCGCGATGTTTATCTTCAGGTGCAGCAGCCGGTCATGACGCTGCTGGAAAAGCCGGCAGTGACACTATGGGCCACCGCGTTGCTCGCGGCTGTGGTGCTCAAACGGCGCGCCGGCGTCGATGGTCCGTTCGTTTTGCTACTGGCGACCTCGGCCGGCTTTGCCGCTGGTTTTGTTTTGCAGGGCAAAGGCTGGCCCTACCATTCATACCCAATGATTGCGCTCGCACTGCTTGCTTTTGGCTATGCGCGTATGACCTATCTGCCGGTTACCAGGACGGATCGTCTGTTCGGCGTCGGCGCGGTCATCCTGCCGGTGCTGCTGTTCATACGCTCCATGTTATGGTTCGACACCGCCTTCGATGCGCGCCCACTGCAGGAGAAAATCTCGCAACTGGGACCGCGTCCTGTCATTCTTGCTATCTCCGCCGAGCCGGGCATCGGACATCCTCTTGTGCGCGCGGTCGGCGGAACATGGGTTTTGCGGCAGCAAGGCCTGTGGATCGCTGCCTATCACGCGGTCCTGCGCAGCAGAGGCGGAGTAAGTCCTGCACAAGATCGACTGCTCGAGGCCTATGCCGCGCGTGAGCGCACGATGCTGATCGAGGATATCAAGAAAAGACCACCGACCCTGGTGCTGGTGGATGACCTCACCGGCGGCGGCTCGGAATGGCTAAAAGCGCATCCCGACGTCGCTGATCTGTTAAAGGATTTTCGCGTCGTGGCCACCATCAACAAGGTGACGCTTCTTACGCAAAGCCATAAGCCCTGAAGCCGATGTTGTGCTGCGTCAGCGCGGCTCGATGCCGTCGCGCACGGCGCGGAAGCGTGGAAACGCCTTGGCCCAGTCATCGCGCGGAGCGCTTGCAATAATGCGCATGGTGATTTTGCCGCCACCGAAGCGCAGCCACTGCACCACGCTGACGGGCGTGTTGTTCTTGCCGCTGACCGCGTCGATGCGCGTCTCATAGCCGGGCATACCGTCGATCCGCTGCGGCTCCGACATGGTGATGCGGCCTTCGCGCAGGCCTGGGATCGTGCCTGCAGCCTGCTGGGCGAAGCGGCCGCGGTCGTCCGGCTTTTCCGGTGCCGAGGCAAGGCTGCCGATCACCATGAAAGGACTCGTTTCGATACTGTTCTCGTCGGTCGAGTCGGCCAGCAACAAAGCGGCGCCCGGCGCCAGCGTACGGACGGTCTTGAAGTCGCTCATTTCGGCGACCTTGAACGGCATCAGGCCGAGCTGCTCGGCCAGCGGCACTTCCTTGCGCACCACAACGGACGAGAACATCTGGCGCACCGCGTCGTCGGTATAGATCTTCTGGGCATTTTCCGGAACCTGTACGGCGACATAGCCTGAGAAGGTTCCGCCGCCGACGATCATCGAATAGCGCCTGACATTACCGGTCGCGTCCTTCGCGTTCTCGATCGTGTAGAAGGCCTTTCCGGCCGTGGTCTCGATGGTCTCGGGCTTAGCGACCATACCTGCCGGATTGGCCTTGAACGCGGTCTCAACCTCGTTGAAGGCGGCCCCTGGCAATTCGGTCATGAGCACCTTGACGCCCTGGTCGGAGGTCTCGAAGCCGACAAAGGTCTTTGCCGGGGCAAGGCCAACCAACGGGGACAGCCCCACGCGGACACCCGGCGGGAAGACGGGGTCAGCCGCCAAAGCGGGGCGGTGGACCGCCGAAATGGCCGTCAGCATGGTCAAAGCGAACAGAGGCGCAGCGTGTTTCATGAAAAATCTACTGGGTTTGCATTGAGGCTGTTCGATGGTGCGGGGCTCCGGCCTTGGCCGCCGCGCGCCCGGCCGGAACGAGCGTTCACGGTTGCCCTGTTCCGCCAACAGATCAAGCCATAAATCCGTTCCCGGCGCCGCCCGCGCCGATCCGTCGCGTATGGGCGAAACAACCGCCAAGGGTCTGTTTCACCAATTATTAATTTCGCGCGATGGTCGTGTTTTCATGGGGCTGGAGTGTGCCAGATGCCTTGCGGCCACCACCCCCCCTCCTATATGAGGCCTACCGTCGCAATATCGCGAATAGTTGATGTTTGGGGGTTGGGAGCGGGGTGCCGTCAGGGCCCAGCCAACCTGCCGCAGAAAAAGGATATGAGAGCATGGGAAAGGTCATCGGTATCGACCTCGGTACGACGAATTCCTGCGTCGCCGTCATGGATGGCAAAACGCCGAAGGTCATCGAGAACGCAGAAGGCATGCGCACCACGCCGTCCATCGTGGCTTTTACCGATGATGGCGAGCGCCTCGTCGGTCAGCCGGCCAAGCGCCAGGCAGTTACCAATCCCGAGCGCACCATTTTTGCGGTCAAGCGCCTGATCGGCCGCCGCTATGACGATCCGACCGTCGAGAAGGACAAGAAGCTCGTCCCCTACAAGATTGCCAAGGCTGGCAATGGCGACGCCTGGGTCGAAGTCGACGGTAAAACCTATTCGCCCTCGCAGATCTCCGCCTTCACGCTGCAGAAGATGAAGGAAACCGCGGAGGCTCATCTCGGCCAGAAGGTCGAGCAGGCCGTCATCACCGTGCCCGCCTACTTCAACGACGCCCAGCGTCAGGCCACCAAGGACGCCGGCAAGATCGCCGGCCTCGAAGTGCTGCGCATCATCAACGAACCGACTGCGGCTGCGCTCGCTTACGGCCTCGACAAGTCGAAGTCCGGCACCATCGCTGTGTACGACCTCGGCGGCGGCACCTTCGACGTCTCGATCCTCGAGATCGGCGACGGCGTGTTCGAAGTGAAGTCCACCAACGGCGATACGTTCCTCGGCGGTGAAGATTTCGACATGCGCCTGGTCGGCTACCTCGCCGACGAGTTCAAGAAGGAGCAGGGCATCGACCTGCGCAACGACAAGCTGGCTCTGCAGCGCCTGAAGGAAGCTGCAGAAAAGGCGAAGATCGAGCTGTCGTCGACGACCCAGACCGAAATCAACCTGCCGTTCATCACGGCGGATGCATCCGGTCCGAAGCATCTGACGCTGAAGCTGACCCGCGCCAAGTTTGAAGCGCTGGTCGACGATCTCGTGCAGAAGACCATCGAACCTTGCCGCAAGGCGCTCAAGGATGCCGGCCTCACCGCCGGTGAAATCGGCGAAGTGGTTCTGGTCGGCGGTATGATCCGCATGCCCAAGATCCAGGAAGTCGTGAAGCAGTTCTTCGGCAAGGAGCCCCACAAGGGCGTTAACCCGGACGAAGTCGTGGCCATCGGCGCCGCCATTCAGGCCGGCGTGCTGCAGGGCGACGTCAAGGACGTGCTGCTGCTCGACGTGACTCCGCTGTCACTGGGCATCGAGACGCTGGGTGGCGTGTTCACCCGCATCATCGAGCGCAACACGACGATCCCGACCAAGAAGAGCCAGGTGTTCTCGACGGCCGAAGACAACCAGAACGCCGTCACCATCCGGGTCTTCCAGGGTGAGCGCGAAATGGCGGCCGACAACAAGCCGCTTGGCCAGTTCGATCTGATGGGCATTCCGCCGGCTCCGCGCGGCATGCCGCAGGTCGAGGTGACCTTCGACATCGACGCCAACGGCATTGTCAACGTGTCGGCGAAGGACAAGGCAACCAACAAGGAACAGCAGATCCGGATCCAGGCATCTGGCGGTCTGTCCGAGTCGGACATCCAGAAGATGGTCAAGGACGCCGAGGCCAACGCTGCCGACGACAAGAAGCGTCGTGAGGCTGTCGATGCCAAGAATCACGGCGATGCCCTCGTGCATTCGACCGAGAAGGCTCTGGGCGAGCATGGCGACAAGGTCGGTGAGACCGAGCGCCGCGCTATCGAGGATGCCATGAGCGACCTGAAGGAAGCTCTGAAGGGCGATGATGCCGAGGCGATCAAGGCCAAGACCAATACGCTGGCGCAGGCTTCGATGAAGCTCGGCGAAGCGATGTACGCCCAGCAGGCCGAGGCTGACGCCAAGCGCGATGCTGAGAAGGATGACGTGGTCGACGCCGAGTTCACGGAAGTCGATGACGACAAGCCGAAGAAGTCGGCCTGATAGGCGAGCGGAACAATGACCCTCATCCTGAGTAGCGCGGTGCGCGTCTCGAAGGATGAGGGTTGTTTTTTGTCAGGCGGGCCTTGTTAGGCAAGTTTTGTTAGTACGGGAGTAGCATCTTCAGCGATGCGTTCTTCTGGGATGCTCCTCGGGATGAGGACCAATTTCGGGCGGATCTGACCGATGTCCACCAAGCAATGTTATTACGAGACGCTGGAAGTCGAGCGCGGCGCGAATGATGCGACCCTGAAGACGTCGTTTCGCAAGCTTGCGATGAAGTGGCATCCGGACAAGAATCCAGGCGATGCCGCCGCTGAAGTGAAGTTCAAGGAAATTGCCGAGGCCTACGACGTTCTCAAGGACGGCGACAAGCGCGCGGCCTATGACCGTTATGGCCATGCGGCCTTCGAACAGGGCAATGGCGGCGGTGGTGGTCCGGGCTTCGGATCCGGCTTCGCCTCCTCCTTCTCCGACATTTTCGAAGATCTGTTCGGCATGGCCGGGCAGCGCGGTGGTGGCCGCGGCGGCGGCCGCGAGCGCGGGGCAGATCTTCGCTACAATATGGAAATCACGCTGGAGGAAGCTTACTCCGGCAAGACCGCACAGATCGAGATTCCAGTCGCGGTGACCTGCGAAGCCTGCTCCGGCACCGGCGCCAAGGCCGGCACCAAGCCGAAGGCCTGTTCGACCTGCGGCGGCGCCGGTCGCGTCCGCCAGGCCCAGGGCTTCTTCACGCTGGAAAGGACCTGCCCGAGCTGTCAGGGCCGCGGTCAGATGATCGAGGATCCGTGCCCGAGCTGTTCCGGCGCCGGCCGCGTCGAGCGCGAGCGCACGCTCTCGGTCAACATTCCGGCGGGCGTCGAAGACGGCACCCGCATTCGTCTCGCCAATGAAGGTGAAGCCGGTGCGCGCGGCGGCCCGTCGGGCGATCTCTATATTTTCCTGTCGCTGGCCTCACACGACTTCTTCCAGCGCGATGGCGCGGACCTGCATTGCCGCGTGCCGATCTCGATGGTAACCGCGGCGCTGGGCGGCGAATTCGAAGTGCCGACCATCGAAGGCGGGCGCAACAAGGTCAAGGTTCCCTCGGGTACCCAGTCCGGGCGCCGCTTCCGCGTTTCGTCGAAAGGCATGCCTGTGCTGCGCTCGCGCCAGACCGGCGACATGTATGTCCAGGTCGTCGTGGAAACGCCGCAGAACCTGACGAAAAAGCAGCAGGAGCTGTTGGCCGAATTCGAGAAACTATCTTCGGGTGCAACGCAACCTGAAGCCGCGGGTTTCTTCACTAAGGTCAAGGACTTCTTCGGAACGCGGACAGGCTCCTGACGTTGGAAGCTTGACCGTTTCCATTGTTGCCTATACCTCTTTATGACGAAATTCTGACGTTCCGCACGTTCCGCGGTCTGCCTGGAAGCGACATGCCTCTGCACTCGTCCGCGCGTACGTTGAAGAAGCCGCTCCGTCTCGACGACGAGGTCCGCTTCCTCCGTTCATGGATCGATAAGCCGCTGCATATGGGCGCGGTGATGCCGTCGGGCAAAGCTCTTGCCCGCACCATGGCGCAATATGTCGATAATGACACGACCGGTCCGGTCATCGAACTTGGACCCGGCACCGGCGCGATCACCTCTGCGCTGGTTGCGCACGGGGTGGACCAAAAGCGTCTGGTGCTCGTCGAATTCAACCCCACCTTTTGCGCGCTGCTGCGCGAGCGCTACCCGCAGGCGACGATCGTTCAGGGTGACGCCTACGCATTGCGCGATACGCTGTGGGACGTGTTGAAAGAACCCGCCTCCGCCGTTGTCTCCGGCCTGCCGCTGGTTACCAAGCCGATGCTGACGCGCCTCAAGCTGATCCGCGATGCCTTTACGGCCATGTCGCCGAACGCGCCCTTCGTGCAATTCACCTATTCGGTGGCGCCGCCGATCCCGAAATCGCTGCCCGGCGTGTCCACAGAGGCCTCCGAGCGGATCTGGATGAATCTTCCGCCGGCCCGCGTCTGGGTGTATCGCAAACGCTAGTGCCGGCCGCGATCGCGCGGCGGCTTCGCCCGACGATCGGAATCATGGCCGCGATCAAGATCCTCGTTATTCCCGGCTCGCTGCGCACAGGATCGCTGAATGCGAAACTGGCGGCCGTCGCCGTCGATGCGCTGGTTCGCGCCGATGTCGACGTCAGCAGGATTTCACTCGGCGACTTTCCGCTGCCGATCTATGACGGCGATCTCGAGAGCAATTCCGGCGTGCCGAAACATGCGCTCGATCTGAAGCGCATGATATCGGCGCATCATGGTGTGCTGATCGTGACGCCCGAATACAATGCGTCGCTGCCGCCGCTGGTGAAGAACACGATCGACTGGGTCTCGCGCGTGGAAGACACGCATGAGAGCAAGGGCCAAGTGTTTCGGGAGCGGCCGTTTGCGATCGCTGCGGCGTCGAATGGCCGGCTCGGTGGTACGCGTTGCCTGCAGGCGCTCCGGCTGGTGCTGTCGGCCTGCCGCGCGACTGTGATCCCGAATCAGCTGACACTGGCATTCGCGAGCGAAGCCTATGACGATATGGACCGGCTGAAACACGCCGCTGACAAGGATGCGATGACGGCGATGGTGCGCCAGCTCATCGATGTCGCGCAGCAGATGAAGTGAGATGACATGACGTTGCAGACCATTGACCCTCGCGATCGCCTGATCGTTGCGCTCGATTTGCCGGATGTTGACGCTGCCGAAGCGATGATCGCGCGGCTCGGCGACAGCGTGACTTTCTACAAGATCGGCTATCAGCTTGGTTATGCCGGTGGCCTGCCGCTGGTGCGCAAGCTCGCCGATGCCGGCAAGAAGGTGTTCGCCGACCTCAAGATGCACGACATCGGCAACACCGTCGCGCGCGGTGTGGAAAGCGTGGCGAAGCTCGGCGCGACCTTCCTCACCGTACATGGTTATCCGCAGACCATGCAGGCGGCGGCTAATGCCAGCAAGGGTTCCGGCCTGAAGATCCTCGCCGTGACCGTGCTGACCTCTTACGACAACGAGGATCTGAAAGCTGCGGGCTATCAGCTCGGTGTCAGCGATCTCGTCGCCGCGCGCGCGCAGCAGGCGCAGGCGCTCGGTATCGATGGCCTCGTCTGCTCGCCGGAAGAGGCGGCGAACCTGCGCAAGCATATCAAGCCCGAGATGTGTCTGGTCACGCCCGGTGTGCGCCCTGCGGGCAGTGACGTGGGCGATCAGAAGCGGATCATGACTCCGGCACGCGCGATTGCCGAAGGTTCGGACTATCTGGTGGTCGGTCGCCCGGTCATGGAAGCCGCCGATCCGAAGGCTGCCGCCGAGGCAATAGTCGCCGAAATCACGCAGGCGCTGGCGAGCAAGTAAGAACGGGACAGGGAGAGCTACAAGATGGCCAAGGCTTACTGGATTGCGCGTGCCGACGTGCACAATATGGACGGTTACAAGCAGTACGTGGCCGAGAACGGCCCGGTCTTCAATAAATTCGGGGCCAAATTCCTGGTGCGCGGCGGTCAGTTCGAGGCCAAGGAAGGCACCTCGCGGTCGCGCAATGTCGTGCTCGAATTCAGGGACTACGCGACCGCACTGGCCTGTTATAATTCGCCGGAATACCAGCGACTGGTGGCGATGCGCAGCCCGCATGGCGAGAGCGACCTCGTGATCATCGAGGGGTATGACGGTCCGCAGCCTTGAGCGAACAAGCCTTGAGCCGCTGGGCCTTAAGCATGTGTCTGATCTAATTGGTATCTAAGGACTTTAGGTACCGTGGCGTGTTGCCGCCGTGGCAGCGCGCCGCTATACCGCCTTGAGATACTGAGGATCGTTCAATGTCCGATATGAGACTGATCGTTGCTGGCGCTGGTGGCCGAATGGGCCGCGCCCTGATCCGCACCATTTCCGAAACCCCCGGCGCTGTCGTGTCCGGTGCGCTCGAGGCGCCCGGCTCGGAGCTGCTTGGACAGGATGCCGGCGTGCTCGCCGGCCTGCCCGAGAACGGCGTCAAACTCTCAGCTGATCTCTGGACGCTGTCGAAGGATGCCGATGGCATTCTTGATTTCACGGTTCCCGCGGCAACCATCGCCAATGTCGCGATCGCAGCCCAGCGCGGCCTCGTCCATGTGATCGGCACTACCGGCCTGTCGGCGTCGGATAACGCGGTGATCAAGAGCGTGACCGGCCAGGCCATCGTCGTGCAGTCAGGCAATATGAGCCTTGGCGTCAATCTGCTTGCCGCGCTGGTGAAGCGCGTCGCGCAGTCGCTCGATGACGGCTTCGACATCGAGGTGCTGGAGATGCACCACAAGGCCAAGATCGATGCACCATCGGGCACGGCTTTCATGCTGGGTCAGGCTGCTGCCGAGGGCCGCAAGATTCCGCTCGAGCAACATTCGGCCCGTGGCCGCGATGGTCTCACGGGTGCGCGCAAGACCGGCGATATCGGCTTTGCCTCGCTGCGCGGCGGCACTGTCGCGGGCGATCATACGGTGATCTTCGCCGGTCCCCATGAGCGCATCGAGCTGTCGCACAAGGCCGAGGATCGCATGATCTTCGCCCATGGTGCGCTGAAGGCGGCGATGTGGGCGCATGGAAAAAAGCCCGGTTTGTATTCGATGGCTGACGTGCTCGGCCTTGGTGAAATGTAAGAAGAACGAAACGGAATTCTCGATGAACGAACGTCTTCTCGTCCTCGTCCGTCATGGACAGAGCGAATGGAATCTGAAGAACCTTTTCACCGGCTGGAAAGATCCTGATCTCACCGAGAAGGGCGTCGCAGAGGCCAAGGAAGCGGGCCGCAAGCTGAAGGCGCAGGGTTTGACCTTCGATGTCGCGTTCACCTCGGCGCTGACCCGCGCGCAGCACACGCTGAAGCTTGCGCTGACCGAGATGGGCCAGACCGGGATTCCCGTCACGAAGAACCTGGCGCTCAACGAGCGCGATTACGGCGACCTCTCCGGCCTCAATAAGGACGATGCCCGCGCCAAATGGGGCGAGGAGCAGGTCCATGTCTGGCGCCGTTCCTATGACGTGCCGCCGCCTGGTGGCGAGAGCCTGAAGGATACGCTGGCGCGCACGCTGCCGTATTTCGTGCAGGAGATCCTGCCTTGCGTGCTGCGCGGCGAACGCACGCTGGTCGCTGCGCACGGGAATTCACTGCGCGCGCTGATCATGGTGCTGGAGAAGCTGACGCCGGAAGGCATTCTGGCCCGCGAACTGGCGACCGGCGCGCCGGTGATCTACCGGCTCAATGCCGATGCGACAGTAGCGTCGAAACTCGATCTGGCGGGTTGATCGACGCGTTCGGTTGCGTGGCGCGGTTAGCGTGCCACCGCAACCGATACGAAATCCGAGATCGCATCGAGAAAGACGTCCGGCTTCTGCAATTGCGGGACATGCGCGCAGCCCGGAAGCACGATCAGCCGTGCATCAGGTAGTCCGGCAGCAAGCTCTCTGGACATCGGTGGTGGCGTCGCTTCATCGTGCTCGCCGACCAGCACCAACACCGGCGCTTTGACGGTGCCGATCTCGGGGCGCAGATCCAGCGTCGCCAGGGACTCGCACGCACTCTGAAACACAGCGGGATCGGTGCGCAGAAAGGCCTCGCGGCGATCGCGCATCAAGTCCGGATTCTGCTCCTGAAATTCAGGTGCGAACAGACGTCGCATCGCGACATCGGTGACTGCCGCCAATCCCTTGGTCGATGCTGCCGTCGCCATGTTGCGGAACGCCTCACGACCGGGTTCGGAAAATGCCGCGCCGCAATCGGCGAGAACCAGACGGCCTACGATGTCGGGATGGCGGATCGCCATCTGCAAGGCGACGAAGCCGCCATAGCCGTTGCCGAGCACAATCGTGTCCGCACTGTCGCCGCAGTCCCTGACGGCCTCCGCCATGCGGTCAGCCACCGCCGCCAATCCGCCGCTTGCGGCGTCTGATCCCCCAAAGCCTGGCAATTCGGGAACAACGACACGGTGGGTCTTGGCCAGTGACGGCACGATCCGATCGAAGCTTGCCCGGTCAGACAGCAGCGAGTGAAGCAGCACGATGGCCGGTCCTTCGCCAAATTGCGCTGCATTGACGGTGCCGTTTGCCAAGCGCCGATCTGCCATTTTTGCCTCTCCCGTCAAAAGCTTCCAGGCCGCAGCCTGCTCGGCTGTCGCATCCTGCCTGCCCTGTTGTGTCCCGGACCGGAACCCAAAAGCAAGCCCCGATCTCGGAAATCTGACTTGACGTGATATTTCACGAGATGCATCCTACGGAAGGAATCAGAGGAAAAATCCGTGCTTCTCAGGGACAATGTCTACAATAGCCTCAGGTCTGATATCCTTATGTGTCGCTTTTTGCCAGGCGATGATATGCGAGAGCAGGAACTTGCGGAGCGCTATGCGGTCAGCCGGCAGCCCGTACGCGAGGCTTTGCTGCGGCTGGAGCGGGAGCATCTCGTGACGGTGCAGCCGCGCCAGGGTTACCGGGTCAATCCGATCTCGATCTCGGACGCCCGGGACCTGTTGCGGTTTCGCTATGCGGTCGAGCCGGCCTGTGTGTCGGAGGCGATCGAGCAGGCCTCGGACGACATCCTGCGCGGGTTGGACCAGTACCGGTCGTTCGACGGCTCAGCGGAAGATTTCATCGACTACAACCGCGCCTTCCACATCGCGCTGGCAGAGGCGTCCGGCAACCGGCGCATGGCGTCGGCCGCGCGCGATCTGATCGAACAGGCCGACCGGCTGGTGCGCGTGAGCATCGCCAACGTCAAGGGCCGCGATCACATGCAGCTGGTTGGCGAGCACGTCAGCCTGATCGACGCCATGCAGCGCCGTGATCAACGCGGCGCGGCGCGCATTATCAAGGCCCACATCGAGAAAACAGAAAAGCGCGTGCTGCCTGCCTTGGCGCGTAACGCGATCATCGTCGAAGGGAGAGATCTATGAACATTCCAGCAAAAACCGGCTCCATCGATGTCGAGATTCACGGCAACTTCGTCGACGGCCGTGAGGTCGAAGCCGGCAATGGCGAGATGATCGATGTGCGCAACCCGGCTACGGGCGACGTCATCGCACGAATCCCCAATTCGACCGCGGCCGATATCGATCATGCGATGAAGAGCGCGCGTGCGGCTTTCGAAGGACGCGCCTGGGGCGGCATGGATACGCGCGCCCGCGCGCGCCTCATCAACAAGCTTGCCGATGCCTTCGAGGCTAATCTCGATACGCTGTACCGGCTGGAAACGTTGAACAACGGCCGTCCGGTCAACGAGACTCGGGCGCAGCTTGCGCGTCTCCCTGATTTCTTCCGCTATTTCGCTGGCGTTGCCCTGGCGCGGCGCGATTCGGTCATCCCGGTCGAAGGCGCGTATCTCAACTACACACTGCGCACGCCAATCGGGATCGTGGCGAACTGTACGCCGTTCAATCATCCGCTGATGATCCTGTGCAAGTCGCTGGCGGTCGTGTTGGCCACCGGCTGCGTGACGGTCGTGAAGCCTTCGGAATACACGCCCCTGACCACGCTGAAGCTCGCGCAAATCTTCACCGAAGCCGGCCTGCCCCCGGGTGTATTCAATATCGTGCTGGGCTACGGCCCAAGTGCCGGCAAGATGTTGTCCGAACATCCCGACATCAACAAGCTGGTGTTGACCGGCGGCACCGAGGCCGGGCGCGTCGCCGGTGCTTCGGCAGCAAAAGTCTTCGCGCATCAGACCATGGAGCTCGGCGGCAAGACGCCCGTTATGGTGTTCGATGATTTCGATGTCGATCAGGCGGTCAATTATGCCGCTTTCGGCGCATTCATCGGTGCTGGCCAGACTTGCGTCTGCGCTTCCAGGCATATCGTGCAGGCCTCGATCTACGACGAGTTCGTCGCGAAGCTGCAGGCCAAGACGAAGTCTATCCGCATCGGCGATCCTTTCGATCCCAACACGCAGCTCGGTCCGGTGATCTCGGCGCGCCAGCGCGACCGCGTGCTTTCCTATGCGCGCTTCGGTCACGAAGACGGTGCCCGGCTGGTTGCTGGTGGCGTTGCGGCAAAGATAGCCGGTCACGAAAACGGGTTCTTCGTGGAGCCCACGGTGTTCGCCGATGTCCGGTCGGACATGCGCATCTTCCAGGAAGAGGTGTTCGGCCCGTTCACATCCGTCACGCCGTTCAAGGACGAGGCCGATGCGTTGCGTCTGGCCAATGATTCCCCGTTCGGACTTGCAGCGGCCATTCGCACCCGTGATGTCGCGCGCGCGCATCGCGTGGCCGGCCGCGTCAAGGCGGGTATCGTCTGGGTCAATGATCACCATCGCCTTGACCCGGCATCGCCCTGGGGCGGTGTGGACGACAGCGGCATCGGCCGCGAATGCGGCACCGAAAGCTTCGACGATCACTTCAACACCAAGAGCGTGATGGTCGCGACGGGCGACGGCCCGTTCGACTGGTATCGCGACACGGCGGGGCAGAAGCGACTGAACTAGCGCGAAGCGATCGCCAGAAGATCCCCGAAGAGGGACGGCGTCAACCGATACGGAAACACACAGGGAGAGACGACGATGCCGACATCAGTAAATGCAGGCGGCCGGCTGGACCGGCTGCCGATTGGACCGTTCCACTACCGCATCATGACGTTGATCGGGATTGGAATGTTCTTCGACGGCTTTGACATTTACATCGCAGGAACGGTGCTGGGCGTGACGCTCAAGAGCGGCTTCTCGACGCTCGCCGAGAATGCGCTGTTCATTTCGGCCACGTTCTTCGGAATGATGCTCGGCTCGTTCGGCACCGGCTTTCTCGGTGATCGCTTTGGCCGTCGGTTCTCCTACCAATTCAATCTGCTGCTATTCGGCGTGGCATCGCTTGCGGCAGCATTCGCACCGAACATGACCATTCTGATCCTGTGCCGCTTTGTAATGGGCCTCGGGCTCGGTGCTGAAAACGTGGTCGGCTACTCGACGATGACCGAGTTCGTTCCGGCGCGTTCGCGCGGCAGGTATCTGGGGCTGATGGCCGTCTGCGTCGTCAGTGGCCTGCCGGTGGCGCTGCTGGTGGCCTCGTTCGTGGTGCCGATGTTCGGATGGCGCGCTATGTTCGTGCTCGGCGGTATCGGTGCGCTGGTGGTCTGGTATATGCGCAAGAACCTGCCGGAGTCGCCGCGCTGGCTCGAGGCTGTCGGTCGCCGCGAGGAGGCTGAGGCGCTCATGCAGAAGATCGAGAGTGAGGCGGCTCAAGGCAAGCCGCTGCCGCCGGTGACCACGATCCCGACCGTGCAGGCGTCCGGCCAGTTGTCATCGCTGTTCGTGCCGCCACTGCTGTCGCGCATGATCGTCGGTTCGGTCTGCCTGATCACCATCAACACATTGCTGTATGGCTTCGTGACCTGGCTGCCGGTGTTCTTCATCAAACAGGGATTGAGCGTCGCGACCTCGTTCAGTTACTCGCTGCTGATGGCGCTGGGTGCTCCGGTCGGCTCGGCCATTGGTGCGCTGACGGCGGATCGTTGGGGTCGCAAGCCGACCATCATCGGTTCGTCGCTGATCGCGGTGGTGCTGGGCATCATCTATCCGATGATTTCGGACCCGCTGCTGCTGCCAGCGGTGGGCTTCGCGCTCACGATCCCGATCTATGTGCTGGTTGCGCTGTTGTTCGGCATCTACATCCCCGAACTGTTTCCCACTGAAGTGCGTCTGCGGGCGTCGGGGATCGTCAATACGCTGGGGCGCGGGGCCACCATCGTGACGCCGTTCCTGGTGGTAACCCTGTTCGAGGCGCGCGGCGTCGCCGGCGTGATGGCGCTGATGATCGGACTTCTGGTCCTGCAGATCATCACTGTATGGGCGCTGGGTATCGAGCCCCGCAATCGCAGTCTCGAGGAAATGAAGCCAGATGAGGCGGCAGTGCCGGTGCTGAAGGAAGTTTCCTGATCATCGCGATCCAGCAGGTCGCGTCCATCTCGCGGCCTGCCGGTTACAGAAGTTACGGCCAGCGTCTCTTCCCGTCCTTAGCTCGCCCCGACCTGTCCGGCCTCCCAGCCGATCATCGCCTGTTTGCGGGTGATGCCCCAGTGATAGCCGGTCAGCGCGCCAGATTTGCCGATCGCGCGGTGGCACGGCACCACGAAAGAGATCGGGTTGCGGCCCACCGCACCGCCAACGGCGCGTGAGGCTTTCGGCTTGTCGATCTTGCAGGCGATATCCGAATAGCTGACGGCGCGGCCCATCGGAATCTTCAGCAGCGTTTCCCAGACGCGGACTTCGAAATCTGTGCCGATCAGTACCACGCGCAGCGGCTGGTCCGGGCGCCACAGTTTGGTATCGAAAATGCGCCGTGCCAGTGGTGCGGTCGCTTCCATATCTTCGATGAGCGTCGCGGCTGGCCAGCGGCGGGCCATGTCGGCAAAGCCTGTCCGCTCCTCACCGGGATCGGAGAAAGCGAGACCCGCAAGGCCGCGGTCGCTGGCGATCACGATGGCTGTGCCGAACGGCGAGGGATGGAAACCGTAGCGCAATTCCATACCGGCGCCGCCGGTTTTCCATTCTCCCGGCGACATCGCTTCATGGGTGACGAACAAATCGTGCAGCCGGCCCGGGCCCGACAGGCCGGAGTCGAGCGCCGCATCGAGCACACTGGCGGAATCGCGCAGCAGGTGCTTGGCGTGATCGAGCGTCAGCGCCTGCATGAACGCTTTCGGTGTCAGTCCGGCCCAGCGGCGGAACAGGTGGTGCAACTCGTCCGGCGTCACGCTCGCGGCGTCAGCCACGGCCTCGATGTTCGGCTGGTCCCGCCACTGTGAATGCATGAAACCGATAGCACGGCGCACGGAATCGTAATCGCGCAGGGCCGCGTCGCGCTGGCCCGGCTTGATCGGGCGATGCTCAGTCATCGCTAGGTCTCTGGCAAGATTCATCATGATATCGATGTAGGCCTGCCCCGGGGCGCAAACCACCCGTTTCCCGATTGGTCATCAGTTCACCGGATTATAGGTCGGGCCGCGTTTGGCGGCCTGGAGCGCTTCCATCAAAGCTTTGATAAAGCTTGCTTTTTCCTCTGCGCCGAGGAACCGCGCGATTGACACCCGACGGCCGCGCGACACCAGAAAAAGCTGCTCAATGCCGAATTCGGCGTGGCACACCTGATCGATCTGCACCCAGAGCGGATTGAACGCCCATTCGACCACGTCACCGCGCGGGCTGACCCGGCGCACACGGATTTCCGACGGCGTGACCGTGATCTCTTCGGTGGCCCTGGCGCGTCTGTCGTAGATCTTGAAGGCGATATAGATCGCCAGCAGGTCGAGGCCGAAAAAGCCGAGCACCGGCCAGGCGCCCATCAGCAGGAAGGTCATCCCCGCGCTGAACGAGACCACGCTGATGAAACCCATGAGCACGAGGAAGCCCTTGCGACCCAGCGCGCGATGTGGGCGAAGCAGCGCGCTGAACAGCATCGGTTCCTGCAGGACGTCAAAGTCGTTGCCTGATGTCATGGTCCCTCAGTATATCCCTTTGATGCCGAAAATCACCCGCAAGCTCCCCGCCAGCACGAAATCCAGTCCTGCAAAGAAGGTTGTAGCGAAAGCGGTAAAGGCGCCTGCGAAGAAGGCAGCCAAGTCGAAGCCCATCAAGCTGAAACCCATCAAGTTGAAGCCTTGGACTAAAGCCCAGGTGCATGAAGCCTTCTCGCGCTTTCGCAAGGCCAATCCCGAGCCCAAGGGCGAGCTCGAACATCTCAATCCCTATACGCTGCTCGTGGCTGTGGTGTTGTCGGCGCAGGCGACCGACGCTGGCGTCAACAAGGCGACGCGCGCGCTGTTTCCCATCGCCGATACACCGCAAAAGATGATCGATCTCGGCGAAGAGACGGTGCGGGAATATATCAAGACCATCGGCCTCTATCGCACCAAGGCGAAGAACGTCATCGCGCTGTCGGAAAAACTGATCCGCGAATTCGGCGGCGTCGTGCCGCGCACCCGCGCCGAAATCGAGTCACTGCCGGGCGCCGGGCGCAAGACCGCCAATGTCGTGCTCAACATGGCGTTCGGCGAATACACGATGGCTGTGGACACCCATGTGTTCCGCGTGGGCAATCGCACCAACATGGCGCCGGGCAAGAACGTGCTGGATGTCGAACTCGAACTGGAGCGCGTGATCCCGCACGAGTTCATGCTGCATGCCCATCATTGGCTGATCCTGCACGGCCGCTATACGTGCCTCGCACGCAAGCCGCGCTGCGAGGTGTGCCTGATCAACGATCTGTGCCAGTGGCCGGAGAAGACGGTGATCTAGGCGACCGGCACCTTCGTCACGCGGCCCGGCTCGATCAGCTCGGGTCGTGGCCCGCTCAATCGCTTGTGCATATGGACCATGAAGGCCATGCCGAACAACGGCGTGGCCAGGTTGACGATCGGGATCGAGACGAAGGCTGCGATGAACAGCCCCGCGGTGAACACCGTCGCCGCATGCTGCTTGCGCATCGCCTTGGCGTCCGCCGGCGAGCGGAACCGCATGGCGGCGAGCTCGAAATATTCGCGGCCGAGCAGCCAGGCCGTGGCGATGAAGAAGACGATGAAACCAATGCCGGCAAAGAACACGAAGGGCAGCGCGATCAGATAGACCGCGATGGTCAGCAGCGCCGTCTTGCCACCTTCGGTGATCGCGAGCCCAAACGGCAATGCGACGCCGGCCCGCTCGGCGGGATAGTGCTCGCGCTCGACGATATCGGCGACATCATCGACGAACACGCTGGCGACCAGTGACGTGATCGCCGGCATCAGAAAGATTGCGCCGACGACGACGCCGAGACCGGCGGCAATCGACAAGATCCAGGACAGAACATTGATCATCGTGTGGTAGTCCGACCCGATAGCACTTTCAGCCCAGACGCCGCCCGAAGTGGCAGCCCAGTTCAACAGCCGCTGCATGCCGACCGCCAGGACGGTGATTAAAACGAGGGCAAGTCCGATCGACTTCCACAGGATGCTGCGCATTGGCGGTGAAAGAATTTGCGATAGCGCTTTGGCGGCAGCGACAAACATCCGATTTTCTCCTTGTAATCACGAAGACGTAACCATTGCGAAGTTGTCAGACAAGTGCAGCGCAGCATCGACTTCTTCACTGGACGGATAAATAGAAAGAGGTAGTCTCAAGAAAAACAATCATCAGGGAGGACGACGTCTTGATCACCAAGGGTACCCGTGCGCTTGTTGTTGCCACTGCCGCTTCTGGCTTGTTTCTGACCGCAGCGCCCGCCTTCGCGCAGCAAAGCATCACCGTCTGGTTCAGCAAGGGCTTCTATAAATCCGAAGATGAATCGCTGCTGGCAGCGATCAAGAAGTTCGAAGACAAAACCAAGATCAAGGTCGAACTCTCGCAATATGCCATTCAGGACATGATCCCGAAGACCGTGGCGGCGCTGGATTCCGGGACACCGCCGGATGTCGCCTATGCCGATACTTATGACGTGCAGGCGTCCGGCAAATGGGCCTTCGAGGGCAAGCTCGAAGACCTCACTGACATTCTCGCGCCGATGAAGGACAAGTTTGCGCCGAACACGGTCGAGACCGCCTATCTGATGAATGGCCAGACCAAGAAGAAGGCCTATTACGGCTTTCCGCTAAAGCAGCAGTCGATGCATGTGGAGATCTGGAGCGATCTTCTCGAGCAGGCCGGCTACAAGGTCAGCGATATTCCCAAGGACTGGAAGGGCTATTGGTCATTCTGGTGCGACAAGGTCCAGCCGGCCTACCGCAAGGCGTCAGGCAGCCGTGCCTATGGCGTCGGCCAGCCGATGGGCGTGGAGTCCACGGACTCGCTGCAGTCGTTCTACACCTTCATGGATGCCTACAACGTCAAGTTGGTGGATGATGACGGCAAGCTTCTGGTGGATGATCCCAAGGTCAAGGAAGGCCTGATCGGCGCGCTCAGGGACTATACCGACACCTATATCAAGGGCTGTACGCCGCCGTCCTCGACGACGTGGAAGGACCCCGACAACAATGTCGCCTTCCACAACAAGAGCATCCTCATGACCCACAACTTCACGATTTCGATCGCGGCGAAGTGGTTCGAGGATTCGCAGAATCAGTCGCTGACGCCGGAACAGCGTGCAGCGGGCAAGAAAGCCTATGAGGAGACGATCGTCACGGCGTCGTTCCCGCTGAAGCCGGACGGCACGCCCATCAAGTATCGCTCCGACGTGAAGACGGGGATGATCTTTTCACAGTCGAAGAACAAGGCGGGCGCCAAGGAGTTCGTCAAGTTCCTGATGGAAGAAGAAAACCTCGGCCCCTATGTTGAAGGTGCACTCGGTCGCTGGTTCCCGGTGACCAAGGCCGGACAGGCAAGTCCGTTCTGGCAGGCCGACAAGCATCGCAAGGCGGTCTACACCCAGTTCACGGGTGGCACCTCGTCGTTCGATTTCGTGAAGAACTACAAGTTCACGATCCTCAACAACGAGAATGTCTGGGCCAAGGCGATGAACCGTGTGGTCAGCGAGAAGGTGCCGGTCGAAAAGGCCGTCGATGAGTTGATCGCCCGCATCAAGGAAATCGCGGGTTAAGGCCTCCGTCGTTCCGGACAGGACCGCCGCCTTTGGCGCCGGTCCCGCCCTCGGCACACCAATTGGTGTGCCGAGGAGTGACAGTTGAGTTACATCCAGGTCAAAGGCGCAATGACGGCGATCACTTACTCCACCTCCGACGTTCCTTCTCCTCCCCTGTCCGCGCGGCTATCGACGCCGCAGGTCTGGGGCATTGTCATGCTGGCGCCCTATCTGCTCGTCTTCGCCGCTTTCGTGGTCTATCCGATCGGTTATGGCTTGTGGCTGGCGCGGCATCCGGCCAGCTATGTCGCGCTCTATAACGATCCGGTCTTCGCCCGCGCCGTCGTCAATACGCTGATCTTCCTGATCATCGGCATCAATGTGAAGATGCTGATAGCTCTGTTCCTGTCCGGCTTCTTCGTGCAGTCGCGCACCTGGATCCGCTGGCTCTCGGTGCTGTTCATCCTGCCCTGGGCGGTGCCGTCGATTCCGACCATTCTGTCGGTGCGCTTCATGTTCAATCCCGAATGGGGCGTGATCAATAATCTGATCTTCAAGTTCACCGGCGAGGACGGCCCGAATTGGCTGAACAATCCAGCGATGGGTCTGACGCTGGCGATTCTGGTGCATATCTGGAAGTCGCTGCCGTTCTGGACATTGATCCTGATGACCGGCCGCCTCGCCATCTCGAACGACATGTTCGAGGCCGCCGACGTCGACGGCGCCAGCTGGTGGCAGAAGTTCCGTTTCATCACCTGGCCGTCAATGCAGACGCTGTATCTGACCTGCACGCTGCTCTCGATGATCTGGACGCTCGGAGATTTCAACAGCGTCTATCTGCTCACTGGCGGCGGCCCGGCCGATCTTACCCATGTGCTCTCCACATTGGGTATCCGCTATCTCCGGCTCGATCAGCTCGATCTCGCAATGGCGTCTATCGTCTGCGCGATGCCGTTGGTGTTGCCGCTGGTCTATTTCATGATGAAACGGCTCTCTCGATGAGAAGGTTTGCCCGATGAGAGTGCCAACGCTACGAGAAGTCGGAACCGAAGCGCGACTGCTGCTGATTGGCATTCCCGTGCTGATCTGGACGCTGATTCCGATCTATCACATGTTCCTGTTTGCGATCTCGCCGAAACAGGATGCGTTCGCGGGCAAGCTGTGGCCCGACCATCCGACGCTGAACAATTTCAGGATCGTGTTCAATCAGCAGCACTATTTCCTGCGCGATTTCTGGGCGCAGTTTGGAAACTCGGTTGTGATAGCGGTTGCGGTGGGGGCGCTGACGCTCGTGACTGCAACATCGGCAGCCTTTGCAATCTCACGGCTGCGTGTACGTGGCGGCCGGACGGTAATGAATCTCGCTCTCTTCACCTATTTCATTCCCGCGGCATTCCTCGCTGTGCCGATGTATCGCACCATGGGCAATTACGGTCTGCTCAACAATCACTGGTCGCTGATCCTGGCGATGGTGACCATCGCCTCGCCCTATGCGATCTGGGTTTTGAAACAGGCGTCCGACAAGCTGCCGCTCGAGCTCGACGAAGCCGCCATCATGGATGGCGCAACGCCGCTGCAACTGTTCCGCATGGTCTATGTGCCGCTGATGTTGCCGTCGCTGGTCGCGATCGGCACCTATGCGCTGCTGCTCGCCTGGAACGAATATCTCTACGCCTTCCTGCTGTTGTCGAAAGACACGGAGATCACGCTGCCAGTGGCGCTCGGCAACTTCCTGGCCGCCGACGACTCGCCCTGGGAATTGCTGATGACCACGGGCTTCATCTACGCGCTCCCGCCGGCCGCAGTGTATTACGCGTTCCGGCGCTATATGGTCGGCGGACTCACAGCGGGCGCGGTCAAGTCCTGACGTAGCGGATCAGGCGACCTGCCTGATCCTAGGCCTGCTCATGTCTTCGTCAGCCACTTCCGCTTCCGTGTCAGTCGTTTCAGAAATGAGCGGCGGCGTGCCGAAGACGTCCGGAAATGGATCGAAAGTGCCCGCCACCTCCCGGAGCGGCTTCTGCTTGTCGGCCCAGTGCAGAGCCGTGTAATCGAAGCCGAGTTCGATGGTCGGCTTCACCACTTCGAAATAGGGCGAGATATCGAAATCCCTGGGCATATACAGCGATGAATCGCGGATATGCAGGATCTCGCGGCGGGCCTGGCGGCTGCCGGCGCGGGTGATTTTCGGCAGAATCGGATAGCGCACGGCATCGAAAGCCTGCGCGATTAGTGCCGAGCAGATGATCTTGGTGGGATCGCCGGAGCCGAAAGCGATCATGCGCCGCCGCCAGCGCTGCGGCACCGGAAGCGGGATCAGGAAGCGCATCAGGTCGAGAATGTTCTTGGTGTCGTAACCAAAGCCAATCCGGTTGATGGCGTAACGACACACCGTGACGCGGTCCTCATAGGACAGACCGACCGGGCGGCACAGGCGGGTGTGGAACGGATAATATTTCGACAGCGGTGCCGAGGTGACGCCTTCGCCGATATTGGCCTCGATCAGCACATGCGGCTCGCCATTCGGCTCGGTGGCGCCGTCGATCGGCCCGACATAGAGCGCAGAATGCGACCAGGTCGATTGCGTGAGATATTTGATGATGCCGGAGACGCGGTTGTTGCCTTCGACCAGCAACACATCACCTTCCTGGATGATACCGCGCAGGCGTTCTGGGTCGCTCGGCGTGAAGGGCTCGTAGCCGGGCAGTTCCTTCTGCAGATATTTCGCGATCAGTTTCCCGACCGTATCGAGCATGAGGCCCATGATCGTGACTCCCCCAGCGCGGTTCATGTCGACCGCTTTCCCTGGCTTCATCATGGTCGAGAGCCATTGCAATTTGGTTCATGCCCACGCGCCGCTGGTGACGATTGATTCACCACAATGGTTGCTGCACATCCTCGAATACGGCAAGGTTCGCGGGACGTTCTCATGCATCGCAAAATTTCGGAAACCATGTCATGACAATTTCACGCCGGGATTTCCTGTCGGCGTCCGCAGCATTGACGCTCGCGCCGCTGTTCGGCGCAAGGGCATTGGCTGCGCCACTACCCCGGGATGCTGACATTGTCGTGATCGGCGCAGGTGCCGCGGGCATTGCTGCGGCGCGCCGTATCCAGGCCGCCAACCGCAAGGTGATCGTGGTCGAGGCCTCCAGCCGGATTGGCGGACGGTGCATGACGGACGCGACAAGCTTCGACGTCCCGTTCGATCGTGGCGCACGCTGGCTGCACACGCCTGAAACCAACGCAGTGGTGAAGCTTGCCCGGCCGGCGGGGATCGATGTCGCCCCGTCCCCGCCGAGCCAGAAGCTGCGCATAGGTCGTCGCAACGCCCGCGCCGGCGAAACCGAGGAATTGCTCGCCGCGGTGGTGCGCGCCAATCGCGCCATCGACGAGGCCGCGCGCCGGGCCGACATCTCCTGCGCCGCGGCGCTACCGAAGGACCTCGGGGACTGGGCGGGCACGATCGATTTCGTGCTCGGGGCTTATGCGACCGGTAAGGACCTGAAAGATCTCTCGACGGTGGATCTCTCGCGCGCGCAGGATCGCGCCATCGACGTTGCCACGCGCCAGGGGCTCGGCGCGTTGATGGGCAAACTCGGCGAAGCCGTCCCGGTGGCGCTGTCGACGCCTGTGACGCGCGTGACTTGGAGCGGTCGTGACATCGGGGTGGAAACAGCGTCGGGACGCATTGCGGCGCGTGCCGTCATCATCACCGCGTCGAGCAATGTGTTGTCGTCGGGAGCGATCAAGTTCACGCCGGAACTGCCAAAGCGGCAGCTCGAGGCGGCGGCAAAACTCAGCCTCGGCAGCTATGACCGTATAGCGCTGCAGTTTACTGGCAATCCGCTCGGGCTCGGTCGCGACGAGCTGATGGTCGAGCAAAGCACGAGCACACGCACCGGTGCGCTATTTGCGAATATTGGTGGATCATCACTGTGTACCGTCGATGTCGCCGGCACATTCGGCCGCGACCTTGCAACTCAGGGTGAGGCTGCGATGCTGGCTTTTGCTGTGGAGTGGCTGACGAAGCTGTTCGGCTCCGATATCAAACCTGCGATCAAGCGCTCTGCAACGACGCGCTGGGATACGGTGCCATTCGTGCTCGGAGCCATGTCGGGGGCCGCGCCGGGTGGCCAGGCCTCGCGCCGCGTGTTGGCTGAGCCCATGGGCAATCTGTTCCTCGCCGGCGAAGCAACGCATGAAACGCTGTGGGGCACGGTCGATGGCGCATGGGAAAGCGGCGAGCGCGCAGCAGAGGCGGCGCTCAAGAAGATCGGCGCAATGAAGGAGCCGGAACCGGAAAAGCCGGTGCGAACCAAGCAGCGGCGGCAGCGGTCGAGCGGAGCGGGAGCGGAGTAGCTGCGACGTGAGGCTGCTATTGGCGCTACACCGGTAGCGTCAGCTGCATCAGATCCTTGGCCACGATGATCTTGCCGGAGAAATTCTTTCGCGCGCCTTCGATCCAGTTCTCGTCGGTGACTTCGGGATCGTCGCCCGGCACGAAATGGCTGAGCACCAGCACCTTCACGCCAGCCGCGGCGGCGATGCGGCCGACATCCTCTGTGGTGGTGTGACTCTCCATCAAATGCTTTTTCAGCGTCGCGCCATTCTTCGTCTTGATCACCAGCCGGTCGACAGCGGGGACGTAAAGTGCCTCATGCATCAGCACGTCCGCCCCCTTGGCGAACTCTGCGAGCTTCGGGTTGTAAGCGGTGTCGCTGGAGAACACGATGACGCCGTCGGGCGTCTCGAATTTGTAGGCGAAGTTGTCGACGATCGGCGGATGCGGCGTGCGGAACGCTGTCACCTTGACGTCGGCGGTCTGCAGCACCACGCCATCCTCCGCTATATCCTTGGCAACGAGCAGCGGTCGCGGATCGGGGCGGCCTTCATCTTCGATGCGGGTATCTACGTCGAATTTGTTCAGCTCCCAGTAAGTCCGGGTCATCGCCTCGATGCCCCTGGGACCGAACGAGTGGATCGGCGTCGAGAGGCCTGCGGCCCACGCATTGTAGAAGAGGTTGCCGTATTCCAGATTGTGATCGGAATGGTGGTGGCTGATGAAGATATACTTCACCGAGGGAATCGGCACGCCGGCATTGACCAGCTGCCGGCTGACGCCCATGCCGCAATCGATCACGAATGGCGTATCGTTGACGACAACGAGGTTAGCGGGATTGGATGCACCGACGCCGACGCGCGGGCCGCCCTTGGTGCCGAGAAATATGATCCTGGTGCGCGGTTTTGCCGGCGTCTGCGCCAGCGCGGGGCGCGCCGCCAAGACCGCGGCGCCGGCAGCGGCAAATTTCAGCATGTCGCGGCGATCGATCATGGTTTTCTCCCGTATTTTTGAATTGGAGAGACCCTAACGCCGCGCCGGCTGGCGCCGCAAGTCACGCAAGCGTCAGTGAAATATCCCGTCGAACAGCGGCAGGCTAATCAGCGCGGAGACGGCGATCAACGCGTAGCAGATGCGGCGGAACAGCTCGTCGCTGGCCTTGCCGAACAGTTTCGAGCCGAGCCAGAGGCCGAGACCGAACAGTGGTCCGGTAATCACTGCAAGGCCGAGGATGGCTGTGTTCCACAATCCACCGATCGTGTAGCTGATGATGATCAGCACGTCGGCGATAGCGAAATACAGAATGATGTTTGCGCGTGTGACGGCCGCGACCGCCGCGTCTCGCAGCCAATACATCACGATGGGCGGGCCGCCGAGCTGCGCCAAGCCACCGAAAAAGCCGGCGACACCACCGACGCTGACCGTCACCGGTACGGTCGGCTTGCCGGGATAGCGCCAGCCGGAGATCAGTAGCGTCAGCATCGTGACGATCAGCGCGACGATGCCCCAGCGAACAGTCAGCGGATCGGCCCAGGCCAAGGCCATGGTGCCAAGCGGCACGCCAATAAGCGCGCCCAGCGAAATGATGCTGACGTCGCGCCTGTCGGCTCGTCTTGCAGCGTTCGGGATCAGCGTCAGCGTGGTTGAGAAGTCGATCAGCAGCAGCAGAGGCGACGCGACTTGCGCGCCGGCCACGCTTGAGGCGAGCGGCATGAAGATCAGCGCCGAACCGAAGCCCGAAAACCCGCGGGCCAGTCCGGCGATGAAGGCGGTGATGGTGATAAAAACGAGCGACGTGGTCGAATACTGGACCAGGCCGAGTGCCTCCATCATGCGCGCAACGTGCCGCCCGTCTTCTTCGTTACTTCCGCCACGATCTTCGCTGCCACTGCATCGATTTCCTGATCGGTCAGGGTCTTCTCGCGCGGCTGGATCGTGACAGCGATGGCCACCGACTTCTTGTCGTCGTCGATGCCCTTGCCTTCATAGACGTCGAACACGGTCACCGCAGTGACCAGCTTCTTGTCGACGCCGGCTGCGGCACGCACGATGTCGCCGGACAAGACCCTGCGATCGACGATAAAGGCGAAATCGCGCGAGACCGGCTGGAATGCCGAGAGGTCCAGCGTCGGCTTGGCGCGCGTCGCCTTCTGCTTGGCGTCGGGAATACGATCGAGGATCACTTCGAACGCCATCAACGGACCGTCGGCGCCGAGTGCCTCGAGCGTGCGCGGATGCAGTTCGCCGAAATGACCGAGGACGTTCTGCGGGCCGATCTGGATGGTGCCCGAACGGCCGGGATGCAGCCAGTTGGCGCCACCGGCCACGATCTGCAGTGCCTGCATCGGAGCGCCGGCGGCTGCGAGAACCGCAAATGCATCGGCCTTGGCGTCGAGCGCATTCGCAGCGCTGGCGCCTGACCAGTGACGACCGTTGCCAATCGACGATGCGAGACCACGCCGCACGCCGGATGCAGCCATGAACTGATCCTGCGGGCGATCGCCACGGAAGACCTGGCCGACTTCGAACAGCGCGAGATCGGACGAGCCGCGATGTGCATTGGCTTGAGCGGCCGCGATCAGTCCGGGCAACAGGCTCGGGCGCATGTCGGAGAGATCGGCGGCGATCGGATTGGCCAGCGCCAGTTCAGGGGCGCCGCCGCCGAACACTTCGGCATGCGGTTTCGAGATGAACGACCACGTCACGGCCTCGACAAGGCCGCGTGCCGCCAGTCCACGCTTGGCGCGGCGGGTGCGCTGCTGGATCTGCGTCAGCACCGGCTTGCGCGGGGCATCGCCACGCGGGAACGGCGTCATCGGCACTTTGTCGACACCGACAATGCGCATGATTTCCTCGACGATGTCGGCCTTGTCGGTGACGTCGCTGCGCCATGACGGCACCGCAACCTTCACCACGGGGCCGCTGCCGGCCACCATGAAGCCAAGATGGCCGAGGATGCGCCGCATCTCGGGGAACGGGACGTCGATGGCGGCGAGGCGTTTCACTTCGGCAATCGGGAAGTCGATAATGCGGTCGTCGCCGTAGGGCTTGCCGACCACGATGCTTTCCGACGGCGTGCCGCCGCACAGCTCTATCACAAGCTTGGTGGCGAGTTCGAGGCCAGGCACCATGAAGACCGGATCGACGCCGCGCTCGAAACGATAGCGCGCGTCGGAATTGATGCCGAGCCTGCGGCCGGTCTGCGCGATATTGATCTCGTTCCACAGCGCGGATTCGATCAGCACATCGGTGGTCTCTTCCGAACAGCCGGACGCTTCGCCGCCCATGATGCCGGCGAGCGATTCCACGCCGTTGTCATCGGCAATGACGCAGACCTTGCTGTCGAGCGTATAGGTCTTGCCATCGAGTGCGAGCAGCGTCTCGCCGTCGCGCGCGTGGCGCACCGTGAGATCGCCCTTCACCTTGGCGGCGTCGAACACATGCAGCGGACGCGCGCGGTCGAAGGTCAGGAAGTTGGTGATATCGACCAGCGCATTGATCGGGCGCAGGCCGATCGAGGTCAGCTTTTTCTGCAGCCACTCCGGCGAAGGGCCATTTTTGACGCCGCGCACGAGGCGCAGTGCAAAGCCCGGGCACAGCTTGGCGTCTTCGACCGTGACTTTCACCGGGCAGGGGAATTCCCCCTTGATTGGCTTGATGCCGGGATTCTTGAACACGCCCATGTCAGCCGCGGCAAGGTCACGCGCAATGCCGGTCACGCCAGTACAATCTTGGCGATTCGGCGTCAGGTTGATCTCGATGACGGGGTCGCCGAGCTTGGCCCAGTCGACATAAACAGCACCGACCGGGGCATCCCCGGGGAGTTCGATGATGCCATCGATTGCATCGGGCAAACCGAGTTCACCGGCCGAGCACATCATGCCCTGGCTTTCGACGCCCCGGATATTGCCGAGGCCGATGGTGAAGTCCTTCCCCGGAATATAGGTGCCGGGCCGTGCAAGCACGGTCTTCAGCCCCGCACGCGCATTCGGCGCGCCGCAGACGATCTGCAGGGGTTTGTCGTCGCCGACATTGACGGTGCAGACGCGCAGCTTGTCGGCATTCGGGTGCTTCTCGGCTGTGACGATCTCCGCGATCGTGAACGGCTTCAGCAGCTTCGCCTTGTCGTCGACATGCTCGACCTCGAGCCCGATCATGGTGAGCTTGTCGGTCAGTTTCTCAAGCGGCTCGTCGGTCTCGAGATGATCTTTCAGCCAGGAGAGGGAGAATTTCACGTGCTCAGTCCTCCGGCCAGCGTCGGTACTTCAAGCGGCTTGAAGCCGTAGTGATTCAGCCAGCGCACGTCACCCTCGAACAGCTGACGCAGGTCGGCCATGCCGTATTTCAGCATTGCGATGCGATCGATGCCCATGCCCCAGGCGAAGCCCTGATACACATCGGGATCGATGCCGCAGGCGCGCAGCACGTTCGGATGCACCATGCCGCAGCCGAGAATTTCCAGCCAGTCTTCGCCTTCGCCGAAACGGATCTCGTTCTTGTCGCGGCGGCACTGGATATCGACCTCCAGCGACGGCTCCGTGAACGGGAAGAACGACGGACGGAAGCGCATATTGACGTTGTCGACCTCGAAGAACGCCTTGCAGAATTCGTGCAGGATCCATTTGAGGTGGCCGAGATGCGAGCCCTTGTCGATCACGAGGCCTTCGACCTGATGGAACATCGGCGTGTGGGTCTGGTCGCTATCGCTGCGATAGGTGCGGCCCGGACAGATCACGCGGATCGGCGGTTGCTGGCTCAGCATGGTGCGCACCTGCACCGGTGACGTATGGGTACGCAGCAGCAGGCGCGAACCGTCTTCCTTCGGATTGAAGTAGAAGGTGTCGTGCATCTCGCGGGCCGGATGGCCCTCGGGGAAATTCAGCTTGGTGAAGTTGTAGTCGTCGGTCTCGATATCCGGACCTTCGGCGACGGCGAAGCCCATATCGGCGAAGATCGTCGTCAGTTCGTCCCATGTCTGGCTGAGCGGATGAATGCGGCCGAGCTCGGCCGGGCCATCGCGCAGCGGCAGCGTGACGTCGATGGTCTCGGATGCCAAGCGCGCATCGAGCGCGGCAGACTTCAGCACGTCGCGGCGCGCAGTCAGCGCCTGCGTAACGGCATCCTTGGCGAGGTTGATCGCGGCGCCTTCGGTCTTGCGTTCTTCTGGCGACATCTTGCCGAGCGTGGCGAGCAGGGCCGAGATCGAGCCTTTCTTGCCAAGTGCGCCGACGCGCACCGCTTCGAGCGTGGCTTCGTCGGAAGCATTGGCAATATCTGCCAGGATAGTTTGTTGGAGGGTCGTCAGATCGGACATCAGCAACCTCGATGAAAGAGGCGGGCGCCTCTTGCTGCCTTCGCCCGACAACAGGTCGGGTGCGCAGGGTCTACAGCACGGTCTTGCAAGGATTTAAGACGTCAATGGCCGGGACAGGAGCGCGTGAACGCTTCTGCCCGGCCATGACAATGTCGATGAATACGCGGAGCTTGAGAGCTCAGGCTGCGAGCGCAGCCCAAGTTGGCTTACGCTGCGAGAGCAGCTTTGGCCTTCTCAGCAATCGCGTTGAACGCCGCCGGCTCGTTGATCGCGAGATCCGAGAGCACCTTGCGGTCGACAGTCACGCCGGACTTGGCGAGACCGTTGATAAACACGCTGTAGGTCATGCCGAGCGGACGGACGGCAGCGTTGAGACGCTGGATCCAGAGCGCGCGGAACGTACGCTTCTTGCGCTTGCGATCGCGGAACGCATATTGGCCGGCCTTGTCGACGGCGGCCTTGGCGGCGCGGATCGTATTCTTGCGGCGACCACGGAAACCCTTGGCGGCCTTGTAGACTTTCTTATGCTTGGCGTGAGCCGTCACACCGCGTTTGACGCGAGCCATGACTGATCTCCTTCATCTGAAATAACAAAAGGGGTGATATCCGCCGGGTTAAGCGGCGGTAGGGCGATCAGGCGTTTGGCAGAAAGTACTGCTTGATGTTGTCGCCATCGGTCTTGAACAGCACGCGGGTGCCGCGGAGCTGACGAATCTGCTTCTTCGTCCGCTTGATCATACCGTGGCGCTTACCGGCATGGGCCGACATGACTTTGCCGGTACCGGTGACTTTAAAGCGCTTTTTAGCGCCCGACTTGGTCTTCAGCTTGGGCATTTGGCTCTCCTATGGCCACGCAGAAAGCGCCCCGAGGGGCGTTGCGCAGGCTAAAATGCTCGTTAGAGCGTTGAAAATGCTCGACTAATTGCCGTTTGCAAGAAGTCAGCACAGTCGTCGACACGGCAGCCCTTAATCAGCCGGGCGACGAAGGTTGGGCTTATGACAGAGGAATGCCCCGATGGCAACGATTAACGCGGCTCAACACTCTGTTTAGCGCATGGCTTCAGACTGGTCCGAGCGGGGTCGGATGCCTATCTTATTCGGACCAGAGAAACAGAGGGACGACGACAATGGCCCGGAATGCCCGTGCCGCCGCAAGGGCGGTTGCCATCCAGCAAGATGCTGCTGCCCAGACCGCTACCCGCTGGATGTTCGCAGCCGCTGGCCTCGCCGCAGCTCTCGCGCTGGCCGGCGCACTCGCCCTCATTTCAGGCTGAGCCGCCCGGCTCCGACTGATCTCCGAACACTCTTTCAAAGAAAAAGGCCCGCCAAAACTGACGGGCCGCAATCCTTGAGCGCTCAATCACGATTGTGATCAGCGCGGTGCCAGCACCATCACCACCTGACGGCCTTCGAAGCGCGCGTCCTGCTCGACCTTGGCGTATTCAGCGACGTCTGCTTTGACCTTGTCGAGCAGCTTGGTGCCGATTTCCTGGTGCGCCATTTCGCGGCCACGATAGCGCAAGGTGATTTTGACCTTATCGCCTTCTTCGAAGAAGCGCTGCATCGCGCGCATTTTCACGTCATAGTCATGATCATCGATCATCGGGCGGAGCTTGATCTCCTTGATTTCGACGATCTTCTGCTTTTTGCGGGCCTCGGCGGCCTTTTTCTGCGCCGAATACTTGAACTTCCCGTAGTCCATAATCTTGCAGACGGGAGGATTCACGTTCGGCGAAATCTCGACCAGATCCATGCCGGCTTCCATCGCCATCTTGATTGCAGCAATGGTTTCCACGTTGCCGTGGTTCACGCCGTTCTGATCAATCAGCTGGATCTGCAGATTGCGAATTTCATCGTTGGTGCGCGGCCCGTCTTTGGTTGCGGCGGGCGGGGCTCTGTTGGGACGGCGAATGGGTAACTCTCCAATGTTGTGAAGGAAGGCCGCAGTGTGAAGGAATAAGGCGTTTCGAGCAAGCATACTCACGCAACGCAGCGTCAAATCACTCAAATACGAGGCAATTTCGTCACGCGAAAGGCCATCAGGCGTCGCACACCGCTAATCTTGCTCAAATAGAGTTCCCCGGCTCGTTCTGCAAGCCGGGGTTGACGGGAGCGCAACGCGGTACCGAGGTGGACGTTCCACAAGGGTATGGACGTTGATGATCCCCAGGGATCGACGTTGACGATCCGGACCTGCTCAATCAAACAGCAAGCGGCATTTCAGGGTCGAACAAGGATGGTTTGATGAGCATAACGGTATCGACCGAGCCTACTTTCATCACTGTAGGCACAGGCAGCAACAGCCGCCAGATCGCCATGCGGATCCGTGATGGCGCTGCTCCGGGTCTGTTCTGGATGAGCGGCTTCAAATCGGACATGCAGGGCGGCAAGGCCGTGGCGCTTGATGCCTGGGCCTCTGATCATGGCCGCGCCTGCGTGCGTTTCGATTATTCCGGCCACGGTGAATCCGGCGGCGATTTCGTCGATGGCACCATCGGCCAATGGCTGGAGGATGGCCTCGCGGCGTTTGATGCGGCCTGCCAGGGTCCGCAGGTAGTGATCGGCTCGTCGATGGGCGGCTGGATGGCACTGCTGCTGGCGCGCGCGCTGGCTCGACGCGGCAAAGTGGGGCGCGCGACGCTGAAGGGCCTGGTGCTGATCGCGCCGGCGCCGGATTTCACCGAAGAGCTGATGTGGAAAGGCTTCTCGCCGGACATTCGCGCGGAGATCGAGACCACTGGGCAATGGCTGCGCCCGTCGGAATATGGCGAGCCCTATCCGATCACGCGGCGGCTGATCGAAGAAGGGCGCAATCATCTGCTGCTCGGCAGCACGATCGACGTCGGTTGCCCCGTGCGGATTCTTCAGGGCAGGCAGGACCCTGACGTGCCCTGGCAACATGCCTTTCGTCTGGCCGAACGGTTGCCGAGCGAGGATGTCGTGTTGACCATGATCCAGGACGGCGACCATCGGCTGTCGCGCCCGCAGGACATTGCGCGATTATTGTCGGCTGTGGCGGAGTTTTGAATAGGCTTGCCTGAAAAGCGCGATCAATCAGCGGAGGAACTGGAGATGGATGTCATGGCGATGTTGCGCGCATTTTGCGATGCCGTCGAACAGCGTGACGGCCAGAGCTTCGCTGCGCTGTTCACCGAGGACGGCGTCTATCACGACGTCTTCTATGGCGCGTTCGAAGGCCGCGCCAAAATCGCTGATATGGTCGATGACTGGTTCTACCGGACCGCGGAAGACTTTCGCTGGGATATGCATGCGCCGGTGAACGACGGCGCTACGCTCTATGCGCGCTACACCTTCAGTTATCGCTCGAAACTCCCCGAAGCCAATGGCGGTCGCGCGATGTTCGAAGGCGTTGCGATCATGACGCTGCGCGACGGGAAGATCGCGAACTATCACGAAGTGGCCAACACGGCGCCGGCTTTCGTCGATCTGCATTTCGCGCCGGAGCGCATCGCCAGGATCGTCGCAAAACAAGGGGAAGCGCTCAAGGCGCGACCGGAGATGGCGCGACACCTGACGAACTGAGGCCCAGTCGCCACTCGTGGCCGACGCTCTCGTCCTGTTCGGCTTCGCTGAACCGCACAGCCAATGCAGCAAACACATCCGCAGGCATCAGTTGCGACAACGCCCACACTGCAGCCCCGCGGACCACAGGACTTTCATCGCCGAGCAGTCGCTGGGCGTCGTCCATCAGCGCCAGGTCGTTTGAATTGCCGATGGCGATCAGCACATTGCGAATGAAGCGGTTACGGCCAATGCGCTTCACGGGTGACTTCGTGAAGAATGCGCGGAAAGACGGATCATCGAGCCTTGCAAGTTCGGCCAGCGACGGCGCGCGCAATTCATCACGTGCGGCGAGTTTGATCTCGCGGCCTTCCTGCGCAAACTTGTTCCATGGGCAAGCAGCAAGGCAATCGTCGCAGCCATAGATGCGGTTGCCCATGGGTTTGCGGAATTCGTGCGGGATAGGGCCCTTGTTCTCGATCGTGAGATAGGAAATGCAGCGCCGCGCATCGAGCTTGTAGGGCGCGGGGAAGGCCGAGGTCGGACAGCTGTCGAGACAGGCCCGGCACGAACCGCAGCTATCATTGGCCGGCTTATCGCGCGGCAATTCGAGCGTGGTGAAGATGGCGCCGAGAAACAGCCAGGAGCCGAATTCGCGCGAGACGAGATTGGTATGTTTGCCCTGCCAGCCCAATCCTGCGGCGCCAGCGAGCGGTTTCTCCATCACGGCGGCGGTATCGACGAACACTTTCACATCACCGCCCGCCTGCGCGATGAGCCAGCGCGCCAGCAGCTTCAGGCGCTTCTTGATGAGATCATGATAGTCGTCGCCGCGAGCATAGACCGAGATTGCGGCGTGCGAACGTTGCTTGAGGATTTCGAGCGGGTTCTCGTCGGGGCCGTAATTGACGCCGAGCATGATGACGGAGCGCACATCCTGCCACATCACCTTGGGGTCGGCGCGGCGGTCCGGATTGTCGGCAAGCCACTCCATGTCACCATGGGCGCCGGCGTTGAGAAAATCCTGCAGTCGCGCGCGTACGCCGGCGATGGCGTCTGGATCGGTGATCCCGATTGAATCGAAGCCCAGCGCCAGTGCCTCGCGCGTCAGCGTATCCTTGAGATCGGCGGGAAACGCGGTGCGGTCGTCGTCAGCCGATGTGCTCAGAAATCGAGATCCACATAGGTCCGCGATGCCGGCACGCCCGCCAGCCATTCGCTCAGCAGCGGTCGGAACGACGGACGGGATTTCACCCGCGCGTACCACGCCTTCGCTGCGTCGTCCTCGCTCCATGGAACATCGCCCAGATAGTCGATCGCCGACAGATGAGCTGCCGCGACCAGATCCGCATAAGTCAGCCGGTCACCGGCCAGAAAATTACGCGTCCGCGCCAGCCAGCCGATATAGGCCAGATGATAGCGCACATTTGCGGTGGCTGCGCGAATCACATCCATCGCCGGCGCGCCGCCGCCGACCTCTTCGCTCATGAAGCGCTTGTAAATCCGTTCGGTGACCAGCGGACCGGACGCTTCCTCGAAGAATTTCTCGTTGAACCACGCCATCAGTCGGCGCACTTCGATGCGTTCCGCCATCGCGACAGGCAGCAGGCGACGATCGCCCATCTCCGGCCCGTGGGTCTCGTCGATATATTCCGCAATGATCCCCGCGCCTGGAATGGGCGGGAAACCGTCGGTGAGCAGCACAGGCGTAGTTCCCGCAGGATTGAGCGCCAGAAATGCCTCGCGCCGATCCCACGGCCGCTCGTCCACCAATGTGAGATCGAGTCCGTATTCGCCGAGTACGAGACGAATGAAGCGGGAATGCGGACAGAACGAGTGATGGTAAAGCGTGTACATGCGGGCCTTGATAGTTATGCGGTCGTTAAGAAAGCGTCTCGGTTGCGTCGGCGGTAAAAGTGTCACGCGGCGCGCGCCAAACTAGCGAAGCTTGGTTCTGAGGCAACCCGCGAATGTGATGGTATTTGCGATTGCAGCAATGGAGGGAATAGGCGAGAAGAACCCGGCTTTTTCAGGCCCACACTGACGAAGGACAGATAAGCAGATGATGTCTGATGCGATAAGGGCGGTGATTCTCGGCATTGTCGAGGGCGTCACCGAGTTCCTGCCGGTTTCCTCTACGGGGCATCTGCTGCTCGCGGAACGCTTCTTCGATCTGGGCGAGGATAATTTCTGGAAGAGCTTCGCCGTACTGATCCAGCTCGGCGCCATTCTGGCGATCCTTGCACTCTACTTCGGCAAGTTGTGGCATATCGCGCTGAATCTGTTCAAAGGTGACGCTGCGGCGCGCCGTTTCGTGATCGGCGTGCTGATCGCGTTCCTGCCTGCCGCGATCATCGGCGCCGCTGCCGGCGGCTATGTCAAAAGCTATTTGTTCAATCCGTGGGTCGTGTGTTTCTCGCTGATCGTCGGCGGCGCGATCCTGCTCTGGGTCGATCAGCTCGATCTTGAGCCGGTGCATCACGATGCCACGACGTTCCCATTGCCGATGTATCTCAAGATTGGTCTGGCGCAGTGCGTGGCGATGATCCCCGGCGTGTCGCGCTCCGGCGCCACCATCGTCGGTGCCATGCTGCTCGGCGCCGAGAAGCGCGCAGCGGCGGAGTTCTCGTTCTTCCTGGCGATCCCGACCATGGTCGGCGCCTTCGTCTATGATCTCTACAAGAGCCGGGCCGATCTTTCGGTCGATCACGGCGTGATCATCGCGATCGGTTTCGTGGTGTCCTTCATCACCGCGATCATCGTGGTGAAGAGCTTTCTCGGCTACGTGACCCGCCACGGCTTCGCGTTGTTCGCATGGTGGCGCGTGATCGTCGGCACGCTTGGCCTGATCGCGCTGGCGCTGGGCTACTAAAATTCGATGGGTATCGGCCATGCACGCCTTCGGTGTGCATGGCCGAGACGATATCGTCAGTTTATACCGTTATGCGCGAACTGACCGGTGGCGCGGAAGCGCCAGAGATATTGTGGCGCAATCGCTTCCAGCGAATCAGCGGCGATACCCAAGCCATCCAGCGTCAGACCGGCCGCCTTGGCGGCCTCCGACACCACATTGTCCACGCGCAGCATGGCGACCTGATCCGGCGTCAGCTTGAAGTCGCCCGGAGCGAATTGCAGGAAATAGGACTGCAGCTTGGCAATGGCCGCCGGCACCGGCACCACCATGCGCTTGCGCTCGATGGTGGCCAGAACGATGTCGATGATCTCGTTCATCGTCAGCACTTCCGGGCCGCCGAGTTCATAGGTCGCACCCGGCCGGGTCTTGCCATCGACGGCATCGGCCGCAGCCTGGGCGACATCGCCCACATAGACCGGCTGCATTCTGGTCGTGGCGCCGAACACCGGCATCACGGGGGCCATCCGGGCGAGACTGGCAAATCGATTGGTGAATTGGTCCTCGGGGCCGAACACGATCGACGGGCGAAGGATCGTTGCGGAAGGCACAGCGGCCAGCACGGCCTGCTCGCCGGCCGCCTTGGCACGGGCATAGGCTGATTCGGAATTGGCATCGGCGCCGATGGCCGAAAATTGCACCATCCGGGCGCCAATCTCGGCGGCGGCCTGCGCGACCGCGCCGGCGCCCCGCGCCTGCACGGCATCAAAGGTCTGCGCGCCGCTTTCGGTCAGGATACCCACCAGATTGACGACGATGCTGGCGTCGCGCATCGCGGCCTTGATCGAGGCCGGGTGGCGCAGATTGGCCTGAACAATGTTGATCTGTCCGACACGGCCAAGCGGCTGCAGATGGCCGGCCAGCTCGGGACGGCGCACCGCGACCCTGATCCGGTATTCGCGCTTGGCCAGCGCGCGAACCACATGGCGTCCCACGAAGCCGGATCCGCCGAAAACCGTAACGAGGGTGTCGATGGGGGCAGCCATGGATCAGTTCCTTGAGTCAGTCATGCAACGGGCAAAACGGGGGGAATTTAGACCAATTCGCGATACGCCAACGCGCGAGGCCTGTACAGCGGATTTGGAATTGAACGAAGCAATTTGACAAGCGCGTAACGGCCCCCTACTAACCGCGCCACGTGCCTCGCACGTGCCCAGGTGGCGGAATTGGTAGACGCGCTGGCTTCAGGTGCCAGTGGCTTAACGGCCGTGAAGGTTCGAGTCCTTTCCTGGGCACCACGGTGCTCCTAAGTCTCTGATATTCAGAGAAATTCAGTCAGTTTAAATGTGCTGGCCACGCCTCCGACAGGTACGGCGCGCCATCACCGCGAACAGATATCGCGCTCTGCTTCTAGCGGGCCATCGCCTGATCATAAGCCGCGACAGATGCCTGTGCGGTCGCCTTCACCTCGATAGCGCTCATTCCAGGCCGATACAGGCTGCTGCCGAGGCCGAAGACTTGTATGCCGGCGGCGACATAGTCCGCGAAATTCCGGTCGGAAACACCACCAACAGCCCCGATCACGGCATCCTTGGGCAGAACCGCGCGGATGGCGGCGATGCCGGACGGGCCGAGGATCGACGCAGGAAAGAATTTCAGCGCGGAGGCACCGGCGCGGAGTGCGAGGAAAGCTTCGGTCGGCGAGAACACGCCGGGCATCGTGACCATCCCGCGATTCGCGGCCATTGCCAGCACATCGACGTCGACATTCGGGCTCACCATCAGACGCCCGCCGACATCGGCGACGCGGGCGCAATCATCCGCGGTGAGGACGGTGCCGGCGCCGATCAGGGTGTCACTGCCAAATCGTTTGCAAATCCGCGCGATGGAATCGAACGGATCGGGCGAGTTCAGCGGCACTTCGATCATCTCGAAGCCGGTGTCGATCAACGCCTCGACGATGCCCTCCACCTCGTCGGGCTGCACGCCGCGCAGGATGGCGACGAGCGGACGCTTCACGGTAGGCCAACGGATCGGCTGGTTCATATGAACTGAGCTCCCCACAAATGGATTGCAGCCTTGGTCAGGCCGTGTTGCGACGCGCGTTCGGCATCAACGATGGCAACCTCGAAGCCGGCAGCCGCAAGCGCCGACGCATAGAGATCCTTGAGCGCACCGGCGCCGATCAGGCGCACCGGATGCTGCGTGCCATAGCGCGATCCGGCATCGGCGATTTCCGTGCCGATCAGGAGGCCCGACAGGCGTGCGGCACCGTCGGCCTGTTGCTGGAAGCCGAGCAGTTGCGCTGCGCGCAAGCTGAAGAGCGAAGCAGTCAAACCGATCGGCGCATCGATCGCGCGCTGCAGGCCATCGCGGAACGCCTCATTCGCGGCGGGCGACGGCGCGTCGTGATCGACGGCGTGTTTCAGGATGCTGTGCTGAGTGATGACCGAAAATAGTTCGCCGGTCATATAGGTCGTGAATGATACCACGCTGCCGGACTCAATACGGATCCATTTGCTGTGGGTGCCGGGAATGCAGACCAGGCCGGTAAAGCCGGGCTCGGTCACGCCGAGGAGTTGCGTCTCTTCGCCGCGCATGACGTCGGGCGCCGCGGCGTCGGCCTGGGCAATGCCGGGCAGGATACGCACGTCGCCTTGTGTATCGACACGCTTCGCACCGTCGTGCAAGGCGTCGAGGCGTGTCGGTGTGTGCAGATAGGGCGCTTCGATCCAGCCCTGCCGTGCGCCGGCCATGCCACAGATCAACACCGGCAGGTCCTGCGGTCCGCCAAGCCTGGTTCCGCCAAGTCTGGCAAGATGATCAGCGAGCACCGGAGCGAAGCCGGCAGTCGCGCAATGTAGCATGCCTTCAGGCCCGCGGGTTTCCGCAAGCGCGTTGCCGTCGGCGGTCATCAACCAGCCTCGAAAGCTGCTGGTGCCCCAATCGACCGCGACGAAAGCCGGCTTGTCTGATGTCACGTCTTGCTCCGGCTTGTCATGGCACGAGTTCGTGCCAAGCATAGCCGAAAGCCTGACTCTTGGAAGGCTGTTCGAGATGGTCGAGCTACAGTACTTCGCACTGACCCTCTTCGCTCAGCAGTAGTTCTCACACAGCATCGGCTCGGAATCGGTGGGCTGGATTGCGCGCACGGGCGCTTGCGTCAGATGCGGCGTGCCTCCGCGGCTAACAACGGCGCGAAATGCATCCAGGATCGCCGTTGCCATGTCTGGGTGATGCGTCTCGACGGCGCTATCCAGCCAGTCTGGAAGGTCACGCTGGTTCGAGAGAGCGCAATGCCATTCACCTTCATCATAAGCGAGTCGACGCAGTTTCCACCGCGGTAGTTCGATGGCGATCAAGGCAAGCGCGGCATCGAGGCGCTGGGCCTCCGCCGTGCGGCGCATGGCCGGCAGGCGCTTGCAGGTGGTGAGGCAGATCGCGGCGAAACTCGTGGCGTCTAGTGGAGCCGTTTCAGATGGCGCTTCGGAAAGGGACGTTCGCTGAATCGAGATGAACGACATGACGGGTCTCCATGAACAGCGTGATCTTCGAAAGATCGCACCATGCAATATCCGTCGTTCGTCATTTGAATACGATGCAGCTTCGGGCACGAAAATATAAGGGCCGTATAAGCGCGTGAAGATTGGCCGGGTCCGCGCATGCCCCCGCGTCTTTATGAGATTCCTATAAGTTCGCTGCTGGCTTCATCTCGAAAACCTACGTCTGGAATGGCACCTGATCGTGCATCGGGCGCGAGAGCCGTTTGCCCCGCGCCGCTGCAGTCATCGCATCAGGAGCTTCCCATGCTGGACGTCGTCATGCTGGCCCTCGGTCTGGGCTTCTTCATCCTCACGCTGGGCTATGCCTATGCCTGCGAACGGCTGTGAGGAGCGCATCATGATTTTTGATTACACCCTCGCCGGCTTCGTGTCCGCGGCATTGCTGATTTACCTCACTTACGCGCTGCTGCGGCCCGAGCGGTTCTGAGCGCGCACTCCAAAAGGTCGACTGACATGACAACAATTGGCTGGATTCAAATCGCTTTGTACTGCGCGGTGGTTCTCGCGCTGGTGAAGCCGCTCGGCGGCTACATGACATCGGTCTTCAACGGCGAACGTACCTTCCTCTCTCCGGTTCTGCGACCGGTCGAAGCCGGGCTGTACTGGGTCGCCGGCGTTGACGAGAAACGCGAACAGCACTGGCTGACCTATACGGTCTCTATGCTGCTGTTTCATGCGGCCGGTTTCCTCGGCCTGTATGCCGTGATCCGCTTGCAGGGCGTGCTGCCGTTCAATCCGGCCGGTCAGTCGGCGGTCGCCGAGGATCTCTCCTTCAACACCGCGATCTCTTTCATCACCAACACCAACTGGCAGAACTACGGCGGCGAAAGCACCATGTCGTATCTGACCCAGATGCTGGGTCTGACAGTACATAACTTCCTGTCGGCTGCTGCCGGCATTGCCTTGGCGATTGCGCTGATCCGTGGCTTTGCACGTTCGTCGATGCGCACCATCGGTAATTTCTGGGTCGATATTACCCGCTGCACGCTCTATGTGCTGCTGCCGATCTGTGTCGTCTACACGCTGTTCCTGGTCTGGCAGGGCATGCCGCAGACGCTCGGCGCCTATGTCGATGCGACGACGCTCGAAGGTGCCAAACAAACGATCGCGGTCGGTCCCGTCGCTTCGCAGGTCGCCATCAAGATGCTCGGCACCAATGGCGGCGGCTTCTTCAACGCCAATGCCGCGCATCCGTTCGAGAATCCGACTGCGCTGTCGAATTTCATCCAGATGATCTCAATCTTCGCGCTCGGTGCAGCAATGACCAATGTGTTCGGCCGCATGGTCGGCAACCCCAGGCAGGGTTGGGCGATCCTGGCCGTGATGGGCGTATTGTTCATTGCCGGTGTCGCCATCACCTATGGCGCCGAAGCTTCTGGCACCACGGGTCTGAATGCGCTCGGCCTCACCGGCGGCAATATGGAAGGCAAGGAACTGCGCTTCGGCATCGTCGCGTCGTCGCTGTTCGCGGTCGTGACAACGGCGGCATCCTGCGGCGCGGTCAATGCGATGCATGATTCGTTTACAGCGATCGGTGGCATGATTCCGCTGATCAACATGCAGCTTGGCGAGATCATCGTCGGCGGCGTGGGTGCGGGTCTCTACGGCATGTTGTTGTTCGTCGTTCTGGCGATCTTTGTCGCCGGTCTGATGGTCGGCCGTACGCCGGAATATGTCGGCAAGAAGATTGAGGCGCGCGAGGTGAAAATGGCGATGCTTGCCATTCTCGTCCTGCCGCTGATGTATCTCGGCTGGACGGCGGTGGCGGTGGTGCTGCCCTCGGCGGTGGCGTCGATGGCCAATGCGGGCCCGCATGGCTTCACCGAAGTGCTTTACGCCTTCACCTCGGCGACCGGCAATAACGGCTCGGCCTTCGGTGGGCTCACCGGCAATACCTTCTTCTACAATCTCACATTGGCGAGTTCGATGTTCGTCGGCCGCTTCTTCATGATCGTGCCCGCCATGGCGATGGCCGGTTCACTGGCTGCGAAGAAATCTATTGCACCCTCGGCCGGCACGCTGCCGACGACGGGCGGCCTCTTCGTCGGTCTCGTTATCGGCGTGATCCTGATCATCGGCGGTCTCACCTTCTTCCCGGCACTCGCGCTCGGGCCGATCGTCGAGCACCTCGCGATGACCGCCAATACCCTGTTTTGATCGGATTTCGGAGTACTCATCATGGAAACGTTGAAACTGCAGAAGCGGGTGCCGGTCTCGGCCATGCTGGATGCGAAAATCGTGCTGCCCGCGATCCGATCGGCTTTCACCAAGCTCGATCCACGATTGATGATCAAGAACCCTGTGATGTTCGTGGTCGAGGTCGTCGCCGCGCTCACGACGGTGATCTTCGTTAAGAATATCATCATGGGCGGGAGCGATCTGGGCTTCGCGTTCCAGATCATTCTCTGGCTCTGGTTCACGGTACTGTTCGCCAATTTCGCTGAAGCTGTCGCCGAAGGCCGCGGCAAGGCGCAAGCAGAGTCGCTGAAAAAGACGCGGACGGAGAGCCAGGCGAAGCTGCTCACCGGCAGCGACGCCGGTGACAAGAGCTATCGTATGGTCTCGGGCACCAGCCTGAAGGTCGGCGATGTCGTACTGGTGGAAGCTGGCGACACCATCCCGTCAGATGGCGAAGTCATCGAGGGCGTGGCCTCCGTAAATGAGGCTGCCATCACCGGCGAATCCGCGCCCGTCATCCGCGAGTCCGGTGGTGACCGGTCGGCGGTCACCGGCGGCACGCAGGTGCTGAGCGACTGGATTCGGGTCCGCATAACGGCGGCGCAGGGCTCGACCTTCATCGATCGCATGATCAAACTGGTGGAAGGCGCCGAGCGGCAGAAGACGCCGAACGAGATCGCGCTGAACATTCTGCTGGTTGGCCTCACGATCATCTTCGTGTTCGCGACGGTGACGATTCCGAGCTACGCGGCCTATGCTGGCGGCTCGATCTCGGTGGTCGTATTGGTCGCGCTGTTCGTCACGCTGATCCCGACCACGATCGGCGCGCTGCTGTCGGCCATCGGTATTGCCGGCATGGATCGCCTCGTGCGTTTCAACGTGCTGGCGATGTCCGGCCGCGCGGTGGAGGCTGCCGGCGACGTCGATACGCTGTTGCTCGACAAAACCGGCACGATCACCCTCGGTAACCGTCAGGCGACGGCATTCCGTCCGGTGCGCGGCGTCACCGAGCAGGAGCTGGCCGATGCTGCGCAGCTCGCGTCGCTCGCAGACGAGACGCCGGAAGGCCGCTCCATTGTCGTGCTCGCCAAGGAGAAATACGGCATCCGTGGCCGCGACATGGCCGAGCTTGGCGCGACCTTCGTGCCGTTCACGGCTCAGACCCGCATGAGCGGTGTCGATGCCGGAGGCTCGTCGGTGCGCAAGGGCGCGGTGGATTCGATGCTCGCTTACGTCAATGGCGGCGGGTCGTTTGCCGTCACGTCCGGAAACGTTGCCCGCGCGATCCAGCCGATGTCCGACACTGCACGCGAGATCCAGGCGATTTCAGACGAAATCGCCAAGGCTGGCGGCACGCCACTGGCCGTAGCACGTGATGGCAAGCTGCTCGGCGTCGTCCATCTCAAGGATATCGTCAAAGGCGGTATCCGCGAGCGCTTCGCCGAACTACGTCGCATGGGCATCCGGACCATCATGATCACCGGCGATAATCCGATGACGGCTGCAGCCATTGCAGCCGAAGCCGGTGTCGATGATTTCCTCGCGCAGGCCACACCCGAGGACAAGCTGCAGCTCATCCGTGACGAGCAGGCCAAGGGGAAGCTGGTGGCCATGTGCGGTGACGGCACCAATGACGCGCCGGCGCTGGCGCAGGCCGATGTGGGTGTCGCCATGAATACCGGCACGCAGGCGGCGCGCGAAGCTGGCAACATGGTCGATCTCGACTCCAATCCGACCAAGCTCATCGAGGTCGTCGAAATCGGCAAGCAGCTCCTGATGACGCGCGGTGCGCTGACCACGTTCTCGATCGCCAATGACGTGGCAAAGTATTTCGCCATCATCCCGGCGATCTTCCTCGCCTTCTATCCGCAGCTCGGCGCGCTCAATGTGATGGGTCTGGCGAGCCCGCAAAGCGCCATCCTGTCGGCCATCATCTTCAATGCGATCATTATCATCGCGCTGATTCCGCTGGCTCTGAAGGGCGTCGCCTATCGTCCGATCGGCGCCGGCGCACTGCTCGGCCGCAACCTGCTGATCTACGGCCTCGGCGGCATCATCGTTCCGTTCATCGGCATCAAGGCGATCGATCTCGTCGTCACCGCCTTGCACCTGGTTTGAGGAGTTACGCTATGTTGAGAGAAATTCGCCCGGCCATTGTTTTGCTACTCGGCCTCACTGCCATCACCGGCCTCGGCTATCCCCTCGCGATGACGGGCGTCGCCGAAGCGATTATGCCGAACCAGGCGCAGGGTAGCCTCATCGAGCGGGACGGCAAGGTGATAGGCTCGTCCCTGATCGGTCAGGAATTCAAGGGCGACGAATACTTCCATGGCCGTCCGTCTGCGACCCTGGGCCCAGACCCGCAAGATTCCACCAAGACGGTGCCGCAGCCCTATAACGCGGTGAACTCGATGGGCTCCAATCTTGGTCCGACCAGCAAGGCGCTGATCGACCGCGTCAAGGACGACGTCGAGAAGCTGAAGGCCGAGAACCCGTCGATGCCTGTGCCGATCGATCTCGTCACCACCTCGGGCAGCGGTCTCGACCCCAACATCTCCCCGGAGGGCGCGCTGTTTCAGGTGCCGCGCGTCGCCAAGGCGCGCAAGCTGCCGGAGGATCGCGTCCGCCAGCTGGTAACCGAGAAGACCGAGGGCCGCCTCGGCGGCCTGCTGGGCGAACCGCGCGTTAACGTTCTCGCCTTGAATCTTGCGCTGGACGCCGCCGCACCGAAGTAGGCCGTCTAGGCCGCAGCCTTAATCTAGGCCTAAGACCTGGCGGAGACTATATTGCCTTATGGCAAATCAGCGCCGCGATCCCGATCAACGACCTTCGCCTGAAGCCTTGCTGGAAACAGCAAGGCGCGAGGAAGGTGCGGCCGGACGGCTGAAGATTTTTGTCGGCGCCGCTCCCGGCGTCGGCAAGACCTACGAGATGCTGCAAAGCGCCCATGCCAGACGCAAGGCGGGCGTCGATGTGGTGGTTGGCGTGGTCGAGACCCACGGGCGCGCCGAGACCGAGGCGTTGCTGATCGGCCTCGACGTGCTTCCCCGCAAGCGCATCGATCACAAGGGCCAGCAACTCGAGGAAATGGATCTCGATGCACTGATAGCGCGGCGGCCGCAGATCGCGTTGGTCGACGAACTCGCCCATACCAATGCGCCCGGCAGCCGGCATCCGAAACGTTATCTCGACGTCGCGGAATTGCTTGCCGCGGGGATCGACGTCTATACCGCGGTCAATATCCAGCACATCGAAAGCCTAAATGATGTGGTCGCACAGATCACCCATGTGCGGGTGCGCGAGACGGTGCCGGATTCGGTGTTCGATCGTGCCGACGCGATCGAGCTGATCGACCTCACGCCAGACGATCTGATTCAGCGCCTGAGGGAAGGCAAGGTCTACGTTCCGAAACAGGCCGAGCGTGCGCTGGAACATTACTTTTCGCCGGGCAATCTGACGGCACTGCGTGAGCTGGCGTTGCGACGGACGGCCGATCGGGTCGATGAGCAATTGCTCACGCATATGCAGGCCAATGCCATTGCTGGTCCGTGGGCTGCCGGTGAACGCATTCTGGTCTGTATCAGTGAGGATCCACGGTCGGCCGGGCTGGTGCGCTACACCAAACGTCTCGCCGATCGCCTGCATGCGCCATGGACGGCAGTCAGCATCGAAACGCGGCGCAGCCTTCAGTTAACCGAAGAACAGCGCGACAGGCTGGCTGATACGCTGCGGCTCGCCGAAGCGCTTGGTGCCGAAGCCCTGACGATTCCGGGCGCTGGACGGCGGATCGCCGACGATCTGCTCGGTTATGCCCATGCCAATAACGTCACCCAGATCGTGATTGGCAAGGCATCGCGGTCATGGTGGTTCGAACTGGTGCGCGGTTCGGTGGTCCACGATCTCGTCCGGCGCGCCGGCAATATCAGCGTGCATGTGATTGCCGGCGATGCGTTGCCGACGGAGCCGGCTGCGAAACGTGCGCAGACGACCGATCGCGTCGAGCCGTTCGACGCAAAGCCCTATATCGCAGCGGTTGCCGTCGTGGCGGTGGCCCTTGTGGCTGCAACACTGTTGCGTCCAATCTTCGGTATCGAGAATGTCGATTTGATGTTTCTCACTGCCGTGGTTGGTGTCGCCGTGCGCTTCGGCCTTTGGCCATCGCTGCTGGCGAGCGTCGTGGCATCGCTGAGCTATAATTTTTTCTTCCTGCCGCCGGTCTACACGCTCACCATCACCGATCCGACCAATGTTGCGGCCTTCTTCTTCTTCATGCTGATCGCAATTCTGGTGTCCAATGTTGCGGCGCGGGTCCGCACGCAGGCCGTCTCGGCCTTCGGCCGCGTGCGGACGACCGAGTCTCTCTATGCTTTCAGCAGAAAACTAGCGGGCACGGCGGCACTCGACGATGTGCTTTGGGCGAGCGCCTATCAGATCGCATTGATGCTCAAGGTGCGGGTCGTTCTTCTGCTGCCGGAACAGGGTGTTATCACCGTCAAAGCGGGCTATCCCCCTGAGGACGAATTGGACAAGGCCGATCTGGCCGCAGCCAACTGGGCCTGGAGCAATGATCGGCCGGCCGGTCGTGGCTCCGAGACATTGCCCGGCGCCAAGCGGCTGTTTCTGCCGATGCGCACCGGCCGTGGACCGATCGGTGTGATTGGCATCGACGACGATCGCACGGGGCCATTGCTGACACCAGACCAGCGCCGGCTGCTGGATGCGCTTGTGGACCAGAGCGCACTCGCGATCGAGCGCGTGCAGCTCGTGGAAGACATGGATCGCGCCGAGCGCAACGTCGAATCCGACCGGCTGCGTCAGGCGCTGCTGACCTCGATCTCGCATGATCTGAAGACGCCGCTGGCCTCCGTGCTCGGCGCGGCTTCCACGCTGCGCGATCTGTCGCCGAAGCTCAGCGAGGCCGAGAAGGCCGATCTGCTCGGCACGGTGATTGACGAATCCGAACGGCTGAACCGCTTCATCGCCAATCTGCTGGATATGACCAAGCTGGAGTCCGGTGCCGTGGTGCCTAATGCAACGCTGCAGGATCTCACCGAGATCGTCGGCAGTGCGCTGCGCCGGGCCGGCAAGATCCTCAGCAGGCATAGCGTCGCGCTCGATCTGGCGTCAAACCTGCCGATGCTGGAGCTCGATGCGGTACTGTTCGAGCAGGTGCTGTTCAATCTGTTCGACAATGCCGCGAAATATGCACCGGATGACACCACCATCGCGATCAGGGCCATCCGTGACAAGGACTCGGTCTTGCTGCAGGTGATGGACGAGGGTGCGGGCATTCCACCCGCCGATCTCGAGCAGGTGTTCGATAAATTCTATCGCGCCAACAAGGGCGATCACGTTCGGGCGGGTACCGGCCTCGGTCTTGCGATCTCTCGGGGTTTTGTTGAGGCAATGCATGGCACTATCTCGGCCACCAATCGCGCCGACCGATCAGGCGCCGTGCTGACTATCCGCCTTCCCATCCCGCCGGCCTCTGAAGCTCTGGACACCGCCGCATGAACACAGCTGCCATCAAGGTCCTGATCATCGATGATGAGCCGCCGATCCGCAAATTGCTGCGCATGGGCCTCAGCACCCAGGGCTATGACGTCCTGGAGGCCAGCAACGGCAAGATCGCGCTGGAGAAACTGGCGGAGAAGCCAGCCGTCATCATCCTTGATCTCGGCCTGCCGGACATCCAGGGCCACGATCTGCTGCAGATGATTCGCGCGCGCGATGACAGCGTGCCGATCGTGGTGCTGTCCAGCCGCGGCGACGAAGCCGGCAAGGTGCAGGCGCTTGATCTTGGCGCCGACGACTATCTCACCAAGCCATTCGGTATGGATGAGTTGCTGGCGCGGATGCGGGCTGCGCTCAGGCATCAGCTACAGGTTCACGGCGAGCGGCCGGTATTCCGATCCGGCGAATTGTCGGTCGATCTGGTGCGCCGCATCGTCAAGGTCGGTGACCGCGATGTAAAGCTGTCCCCGAAGGAATATGAGTTGCTGCGGGTCCTGGTGCAGCATGCCGGCAAGGTGCTGACTCACCGGTTTCTGCTGAAGGAGTTGTGGGATGAACTCACCGACGCACAATATCTGCGCGTCTATGTCCGCCAGCTGCGTCAAAAGATCGAGCTTGATCCGGAGCGCCCGCAATTCGTCCTGACCGAAACGGGTATCGGCTATCGGCTGCGCGCCGGCGAATAGCCAGCGACAAACCCGTCAAACAGCAGGTTATTTGGTCTGCCGGGCGACCGATGCCGGGGCGTTGTAGTCCAGTAGCCGGATCGCCTCGTCGGCGGCGTCCACCATCTCGGACATCAGCTTGCGCGTTCGCTCGAAGTCTGCAGCCGACATGCTGCGAAACAGCATATCGTTCACCGGACGCTGAACAGGTGCCAGTTCATTGAGCAGCGCGCGCGCTTTCGGCGTGATGGTTAGAATGACGCGGCGGCGGTCTTCCGCATCGGTCTCTTTTTCAACAAGGCCGTTTGATACCAGCTTGTTGATCTCGATCGTAATGAACGCGCCGCTGAAGTGCAGGTGCTCGGCGACCTGATTGACGCCGATCTTCTCATCTGTGCCGCTCAAATGAGCAATTGCGATCAGCACAGTGTATTGCGTGCCGGACAGGCCGATCACTGCGCCGAGTTGCCCGCGCACGGCCTGAAGCCGCGCCGAAAACGCCAATGTGTCATGGACAAATTGACGGAAAGCCCGATCCGATCCGTCGACCATCAATTGTGGCCGCGAAATCGTCGGTTCTACCTTCATTTTACGTGATTTGCTTTTAATCGCCATCAGGTCCCCGCACACCTATGAGTCGTATAGCGGCGACGTTACGCACAAACAAGTTGGAACCAGCGCGTTTTGATAGCAGGCCAGCCATGCTTGACAGCGCGCGCTTTCGTTCGATAATATAGCTTTGTTATAAAGCTAATGCGCGTCGTTCAGGTTTCGCGATCAGGAGATGACCATGGGCGCCACTGCTGACTTGGATCCCCGTGCCTTCCGACAGGCGCTCGGACAGTTTGCCACCGGTGTCGCCGTGATCACGGCCGAAGCGGCGGATGGCCAGGCGATCGGCCTGACCATGAGTTCGTTCAACTCGGTCTCGGTGGATCCGCCGCTGATCCTGTTCTCGATCGATCGCAAGGCCTTCAGCCTCAAGGCGATGACCGAAGCCAAGGGCTATGCCGTGAACATCCTCGGCCGCGACCAGGAGCATCTGTCGAACAAGTTCGCCAAGGCGCTCGGCGACAAGTGGGCGGCGGTCGAACATACGCTGGGCCATGAGGCGGCGCCCCTGATCGCCGGCGCGCTCGCGCACTTCGAATGCGCGCCATACGCGCAATATGACGGCGGGGACCATGTGATCTTCGTCGGCCGGGTGGTGAAGTTCACCGCCTATCCGGCTAACGAGCCGTTGGTCTTCTTTCGCGGGGCCTATCGCAGCCTCGCAAGTACCGAACGCAGCCCGGAATGGCCGCTGCCGATGCATTACTGAAATAACGCACCTGAAATGCCACCCATGACTGAAAGTGACCGAGGCAACCCATGATCAAGACCGGCGAACAGCACATCGCGAGCCTGCGCGACGGCCGTGAAATCTATCTCGATGGCGAGCTGGTGGATGACGTGACCACCCATCCGGCATTCCGTGGTGCGGTGGCGTCGATCGGGCGGATGTTCGATTTCCAGAGCGCGCCGGAAAATCGCGAGCTGATGACTTTCGAGACCGAGACCGGCACCCGCGCCAACCGGATCTGGGAGTTGCCCGGCAGCTATGATGCGCTGGTCAATCGTCGCCGCGGTCTGGAGGCCTGGACCGAGTTGCATGCCGGCTTCATGGGCCGCGCGCCGGATCACGTCGCCTCCTGTATCGCCGGTATGTATATGGGTCTTGAAGTCTTCGAGACCTACAACAAGGACCGCGCCAAGGCGCTGGCGGATTACTATCGCTACGCCCGCGATAACGATCTCTACCTGACTTATGTGATCATCAACCCCCAGGCCGATCGTTCCAAGAGCGCCGCCGAGCAGGCCGATCCATTCCTGTCGGCGGGCGTGGTGTCGCGCGATGCCGAGGGTCTGACGATCCGCGGCGCCAAGATGCTGGCAACCGGCGGCATCATGGCCAACGAGGTGTTCGTCACCTGTATCCAGCCGCTGCAGCCGGGCGACGAGAAATATGCGGTGTCTTTCGCGATTCCGATGAATACGAAGGGTCTGAAGGTCCTGTCGCGCAAGTCCTATGAAGCTGCGTCGCCATCGGTGTTCGACAATCCGCTGTCGAGCCGCTTCGATGAAAACGATGCCGTGCTGTATTTCGACGACGTGAAGGTGCCTTGGGATCGCGTGTTCATCGTCGATGACATCGCGATGTGCCAGAAGCAGTTCCACGTCACCCCGGCGCATGTGTATCAGAACTATCAGGCCATGATCCGGCTCTCGGTGAAGCTGCGCTTCCTGATCGGGATCGCGCATCGGACCGCGGAGACCAACGGCATCGCCGGTTTCCCACAGGTCAGGGAAATGCTCGGTCAGCTCGCAGCCGAAGTGTCGATGGTCGAAGCCTTCGTCGTCGCGATGGAGACCAAGGGCACGCAGCGCGGCACCTATTACGTGCCGGACCGGGCGATGCTGTATTCGGCACAGGTCCTCACCCAGCAGCTCTATTCGAAGGTCATCAACACGCTGCGCGAACTCGCCGGCGGCGGCATGATCATGCTGCCGTCCTCGGTGAAGGACTTCGGCAATCCGGAACTGGCGCGCCTAATCGGCAAGACCCAGCAGTCCCCCGCCGCCAGCGCGACCGAGAAGGTCAAGTTCTACAAGCTGGCCTGGGATGCGGTCGGCTCGGAATTCGCCTCGCGTCACTCGCAATACGAGATGTTCTTCGCGGGCGCGACCTTTGTCACCAAGGGCCACGCTTTCCGGACTTATGACTGGATGAAATCGGCGGCGTTGCTCGACAAGATGCTGGCGAGCTATGACCTTGCCGATGAAGTCACCACCTCCACGGCGTCGGCCACATCGCCGCGCGCCGTTGCTTGATCCGTCCCTGCAGGAAACCTGACTATGGCCATCAACAAACTTCACGATGAATTCCGCACCGTCGATATGTCCTCGGGATGGGAGACGCCCGCGGGCTATCCGGCCGGCATCCAGCAGAAGATCCTGTCGGGGGCGCTCGATGAGGTGAACAAGCGCGGCAGCCGCACCCGCCTGTTGCGTTTCGCGCCCGGCGTTTACACCACCGAGCCTTTCGTGCACGAATACTGGGAAGAAGTGTTCCTGTTCACCGGCGACTTGATTGTCGGTAACGACAAGCAGGGTAACGGCGGTGAGTCCTTCCAGCCCAACACCTATGCCTGCCGTCCGCCCGGTGCCTATCACGGCCCGTTCAAATCGGTCGGTGGCTGCGTCTTGATGGAGATTCACTATTTCGACCCAGCCTGAGATTGCACCGCGGCGCCTGATCGTCGGCATCACCGGAGCGTCGGGCACCATTTATGGTGTCCGGCTGCTGCGGCTGTTGAAGGCGACCGACGTCGAGACGCATCTCGTATTGAGCCGGTCGGCGAAGATCACGCTGACGCAGGAACTGGACCTTGCGGTGTCCGATGTGACCGCTCTGGCCGATGTCGTGCATCAGGCCGACAATATCGGCGCGACCATCGCCAGCGGATCGTTCAGGACCATGGGCATGGTGATCGCGCCATGTTCCATGCGCAGCCTGGGGGAAATCGCGACCGGTATTACCTCGTCGCTGGTAACGCGGGCCGCCGACGTGGTCCTCAAGGAGCGCCGTCGGCTTGTTCTGATGGCGCGCGAGGCGCCGCTGCATCTCGGTCACCTCAGATCGATGGCAGCAGTGACCGAAATCGGTGCCATCGTCTATCCGCCGGTGCCGGCATTTTATGCCCGGCCCAGCAGTCTCGAAGAAATGGTCGACCAGACGCTCGGGCGGGTGCTGGATCTGTTCGACATCCAGACCGGCGTCGTCAGTCGCTGGGAAGGCCTTAATCCCGCCAGGACCCGAGACATCCAATGAGCGCGGCATTGTCGGCTTCACCCGATCTGGTGGCGTGACGACAATGACCGATGACGGCCCGCTCACCGCACGTGAAAGTTGGGCCTTTGCCCTCAAGCTTTACGCGGAACCCGGCGTGTCGGATGCTTGCCTGAAGCTGCAGGCTGAGGCGGGCGTCGATGTGATGCTGCTGCTGGTTGCGACTTTTGCGGTGGCGCAGCGGCGTATTCCTCTTACTCCTTCCGACATCGAGAATATGGATCGTGCCTGCCGTCCCTGGCGCGAACAGATCGTGCACCCCCTCCGCGCGATCCGAACCGCGTTGAAGTTGGGGCCGGCTCCCGCACCATCGGTCGCCAGCGAACAGTTGCGCGCGCAGATCAAGGCTGGAGAACTCGCCGCCGAGTCGTTGGAGAATGATCTGCTCGTCGCATGGTTGGGGCAGTATGCCTCGCAACAGCGCAGATCGACGCGTGGCGAGGTGAGTGACGTCCTGCACCATGTCGTTCGTCATGCGCTGGGCAAGGAGCATCATCACCGGATCGACGGGCTGTCGCCCGCGATCGGGGCGATCCTCTCAGCCACTGATAAATTACTGCAATGATGCAGTGCACGCATCGAAATTAGTCAGTCCGTGCCTAGGGAGCGTGCTTGACTAGCTTTAGTACTTAGCTATCTTTCTTCGCAATTATGTGATCAGGCGAAAAACGAGAAAAAGACCGACATGCCGCATCCGCAGATCCTCGACACACGGTTCCGTTCCGCATTGGCGCGCCTGGCCAAGAATGATCGCATTATGACATTCGAGCGACCCGCCGATCCGCATCTGGAGATCGCAGCGGTTCTGAAGAAGCATGACGGGCGTCAGACGCTGCTGTTTCCGTCGGTCAAGGGTTACGACGTTCCGCTGATCGGAAATCTGCTGAGCTCGAAGGAGAACTGCGAGGCTGCGTTTGGTCTCGATTTCAACGGCATCCGCGGTCTGGTACAGCGCGCGATGGGTGGTCCGTTGCCGCCGGAAGTCGTCTCCAGCGCGCCGTCCCAGGAAGTCGTGCTGAAGACCGGGTTCGATATTACCAAGCTACTGCCAGCATTGTTTCATGCGCCGGGCGATGCGGGCCGCTACATCACCGCCGGTATCGTGATCGTAAAGGACCCGGAGACCGGCATTTACAATGCGTCCTATCACCGGCTGCAGCTATTGGGGCCGGATAGCGTCGCCATTAAACTCGATTTTGGCCGCCATCTTCGCCTCGCATTCGAACGCGCCAAGGCGCGGGGCAAGTCTCTGCCGGTCGCCGTTTGCATCGGTACCGATCTTGCGCTGCATTTCACGGCCGCGACGATGGGTTCGCAGATGCCCGAAACTGCCGACGAACTCGCGGTGGCCGGCGGTCTCGCAGGTAAGCCGCTGACGGTAGTGAAGGCCGTGTCGCAGGACATGATCGTGCCGGCCGAATGCGAATTCGTGCTGGAAGGTGAAATCTCGATCGACGACGTCGCGCCGGAAGGTCCGTTCGGCGAGTTCGTTGGCTTTGCCGCGCCGGCTGCGGATGCGCCGGTGTTGAAGGTCACGGCTGTCACCCATCGCCTGCGGCCGATCTATCACGTCATCAACGGCTTCGGCCGCGAAACCATCATTCTCCGCAAATACGTGCTCGAAGCCAGCCTGCTCAAGGTGCTGCAGTCGGCGATTCCGATCGTCACCGACGTCGAGATGACGTCAGGTGGACTGCATCGTTTCCATGCGGTCATTCAGGTGAAGAAGCAGAGCCGTCAGCATAACGGTCTGCAGCGCAATGCGATGATGGCCGCCTTTGGCGCGCTGAAGGATCTCGATCTAATTACCATGGTCGATCACGACATCGACATTCGCGACCCCATCGATGTGGAATATGCGGTGGCCACGCGCATGGAAGCGTCGAGCGATCTCATTCTGATTCCCGGCGCGCGGGGCCATGAATATGTGCGTGTCAGCAAGGAAGGCATTCGCACCAAGCTTGGCATCGACGCCACGGTGCCGTTCGAAGATCAGGACAAGTTCCGGCGCGTTGAGTTCGCGAAGACCGATATCGAGCTCAGCCATTTTGCCGCAGGTGAAGACAAGGCAACCCAGGCACTCGGGCTCGTGGGAACGAACATTGCATGAGTAGTTGAAGCCCTCTCGACATTTTCTCAATCACTAGGAAAAACCGATGAAGCGACTTCTTGTAGCGGCCCTGCTGATGGGTGCCGGATTGAGTGTCACGACTGCCTCGGCGCAGGAGTGGCCGACGAAGCCGATCAAGCTCGTCGTGCCCTATGCACCCGGTGGCTACACCGATGCGGTCGGGCGCATCACCGCGCGTTTCCTGGAGAAGGAACTCGGTCAAACGGTGATCGTCGACAACCGCGCCGGTGCCGGCGGCATCGTCGGGTCCGATCTCGTGTCGAAGTCGCCGGGCGATGGCTACACGCTGTGCGTCTGCAGCGTGGGTGCGATCTCGGTTGCGCCGGTCGCGCAGACAACCTCCTACGATCCGGTCAAGAGCTTCAAGCCGATCAGTGTCGTCAGCACCATTCCGCAGACTGTGATCGTCAATCCGTCGCTTCCAATCAATTCGATGGAAGATCTGGTCAAATATGCCAAGGCCAATCCCGGCAAGCTGACCTATGGCTCCAGCGGTGCCGGCGGTCTGATGTATTTCTCGGTGGCACTGTTCGATGCCCGCGTGGGCACCAAGATGACCCATGTGCCGTTCAAGGGCGGTTCGCCGGCGACGGCCGCGGTCGTTGCGGGTGAGGTCAATCTGTCTTTCACCAACATGACCGACGCGCTGCCGCAGATCGAAGCCAATACCGTGCGCGCGCTTGCCGTGACGTCTGCAACACGCAGCGAGTTCACGCCGAAGCTTCCCACGGTCGCCGAGACCGTATCGCCGGGCTATGCGGTGGAGTCTTGGAACGGCGTCATGGCGCCGGCGTCTACACCTGATGCGATCGTCGAAAAGGTGTCAGCCGCCCTGAAGAAGATGGCTGCGGATCCCGAAGTGAAGAAGAACATGGCGGTCGCCGGTGCATCGACCGTGTTCACTACGCCGGCCGAATACACCGCGCAAATCACCAAGGAAGTCGAGCAGTGGCGCACGCTGCTCAAGGAAATCTCCGAGAAGAAGACCTGATTATCCGACATCGCGGGCGGCGGATTCATTGCGTCGCCGTCCGCATCCCCCTCCGACCGCATAGGAGCCCGCCATGAAATCGATCGCGCAGCGAGGGAATTCGGACTTCTATTCGGGTCTGCTTCTGGTCGTCGTCGCCGTCGTCGCTTTACTTTATATCCGCACGCTGACAATCGGCACCGTGCTCGACATGGGCCCGGGCTATTTTCCGCTTGGCCTGGCGCTGATCCTGCTTGGCATGGGTCTCGTCATGATCGTTAAGGGGCTGACGACCGAAGGCGTGTCCGTCGGCAGGCTGCATCTGCGGCCACTGTTTTTCGTCCTGTTGTCCTTCGCGGCGTTCGGTCTCCTGGTCGAGCGTGCCGGTCTCGTAATCGCGATCCTGGTGCAGGTCGGTCTGGCTCATTTCGCCTCGCGCGAGACGACATGGCTCGCCAGTGTGGTCACCGGAGTTCTGCTGGCGATCGCCTCCTCGGTGATCTTTGTCTGGCTTCTCAAGATCCCAGTGAGTGTGCTGCCATGATGGACGTCTTCGCCGGCCTCAGCCATGGCTTCTCGGTTGCCGCGACGCCGCTCAATCTGCTGTTCTGTCTGGTCGGCGCCATTTGCGGCACGTTGATCGGCGTGCTGCCGGGTCTCGGTCCAGTGGCCACTATCTCGCTGCTGTTGCCGGCCACGTATGCGCTCGATCCGATTGGCGCCATCATCATGCTCGCCGGAATTTATTACGGCGCGCAATATGGCGGTTCGACTACGGCCATCCTGGTCAATATTCCAGGTGAGTCGACGTCGGTGGTCACAGCCATCGACGGTTACAAGATGGCGCAACAGGGCCGCGCCGGCGAGGCGTTGGCCATCGCTGCGATCGGCTCTTTCATCGCGGGGTGCTTCGGAACTGTCGTGATTGCACTGCTCGGTCCGCCGCTTGCGCTGATGACGCAGAAGTTCGCCTCGCCGGACTACTTCTCGCTGATGGTGTTGGGTCTGGTGTCTGCGGTGGTGCTGGCCAACGGTTCGGCCTTCCGGGCCGTGGCGATGATCTTCCTTGGCCTGCTCCTCGGCATGGTGGGTATGGATATCAATACCGGCGAAGCACGAATGACGTTCGGGCTGATCGAACTGTCTGATGGCATCAATTTCGTCGCGCTGGTGATGGGTCTGTTTGGCGTGGCCGAGGTGATCTCCAACCTCGAAAGCGTCTCGACTCGCATCGTGAACCATTCGAAGATCAACAGTATCTGGCCATCGTTTAAAGTGTTGCGCGGCGCTTGGGGGGCGGTGACTCGCGGTACGCTGCTGGGGACGGTGTTTGGAATCTTGCCCGGTGGCGGCGCCACCATCGCGTCGTTCTCGTCCTATGCGCTGGAGAAGCGCGTATCCAAAACGCCCGAGCGCTTCGGTAACGGCGCCATCGAGGGCGTTGCCGGGCCGGAGTCGGCGAATAACGCTGCGGCGCAGACGTCATTCGTTCCGCTATTGACCATGGGGATTCCGACCAGCGCGACCATGGCACTGCTTGTCGGCGCACTGACGCTGCATGGCATCGCGCCAGGGCCGACGATTATCTCGCGTCAGCCGGATCTGTTCTGGGGGCTGATCGCCAGTATGTTTCTGGGCAATGCGATGCTGGTGATCATCAATCTGCCGATGATCGGCATCTGGGTCCGGCTGCTCAACGTGCCGTATCGCATTCTCTATCTCGTCATTCTCGTGGTCTGCGCGATCGGGGTGTTCTCGGTCAATAATTCGAGCTTCGACATCTATATGACCGTGGGCTTTACGGCGCTGGGCTACATCCTGCGCAAGCTCGACGCAGAACCGGCGCCACTGCTGATGGGCTTCGTGCTCGGTCCGATGGTTGAGGAGAATTTCCGGCGCAGCCTGATCACGTCGCACGGTGATCCGATGGTGTTCCTGCAAAGGCCGATCAGCCTCACGCTGCTCCTGCTATCGGCTGCCCTGCTGATTTCGATCGTGATGCCGTCGATCAGCAAGCGCCGGGGCGAAGTATTCCAGGAATAAGATTGCTCGATCCGCAATTTCGGCGGGCGAGATCAGGACGAAAGACCCCATGAACAAGCACGAACCGACACAGTCATCGGTCAGCAAGACCGGTCCACGCAATGGCGGTCAGCTTCTCGTCGCGGCCTTGCGACGCAATGGCGCCGATCGCATGTTCGGCGTTCCCGGCGAAAGCGCGCTGCCGATCTTTGACGCACTGTATGAGCCGGATGCCGGAATCCGCTTCATTGTCTGCCGGCACGAGACCACAGCGTCTCACATGGCTGAAGCCGACGGCAAGATCTCGGGCCGTCCGGGCATCTGCGTCGTCAGCCGGGGCCCCGGCGCTATGCAGGCGGCGCTCGGATTGCATACCGCCTGGCAAGACTCGACGCCGATGATCCTGATCGTCGGACAGGTGCCGCGCAGTCATCTGGGACGCGAAGGCTTTCAGGAGATGAATTACGTCCGCACTTTCGACGACATGACGAAATGGGTCGTCGAGATTGACTCGGTCGATCGCATTCCGGAACTGGTGAGCCGGGCCTTTCATGTCGCGATGCAGGGACGGCCGGGGCCGGTCGTGCTTTCGATCCCGGAAGATGTGCTCAGCGCGATGAGCGACGTTGTCGACACGGCACCTGCGACCGTCATCGAAGCTTCGCCGTCGGCCTCGCAGATAGCCGAAGTGCGCGCGCTGCTACAAAAGGCACAGCGGCCGCTGGTGATCGTCGGCAATCTCGGCTGGACCGCCGCAGCGGCCGAACAGTTCAGGGCCTTTGTCGAACGGAATGATTTGCCGGTCGTCGCCGGTTTCCGCTCGCAGGATGTGCTCGATAACCGCAGCGACCAGTATATCGGCGATATCAGTCTCGGTTGCAGCCGTCCGTTGATGGCGCGGGTCAAGATGGCGGATTTGCTGCTGGTGATCGGCGACAGGCTCGGAGATGTCACGACCAATCACTATTCGCTGTTCGACGTCCCAACTCCGAAACAGACTTTGATCCATGTTTTCCCGGGACCCGAAGAGCTCGGCCGCGTCTATGTGCCGACCCTCGGCATTCCCGCCAATTCCTCGCGCTTCGCCGAAGCGCTGGCCGGTCTGCCGCCGCTGGACAGCGAGGCATGGGCGGGCTGGCGCGCGGAGCTGCGTCAGGCTTACGTCGACTATCAGGCGCCGCGCACCGATGCGCCGCCATTCGATCTCGCCACGGTGATCGATCACCTCAATACCGAATTGCCCGACGATGCCGTCGTCACCAATGGTGCCGGTAACTACACGATATGGCTGCATCGCTACTACCGCTACAGAAAGCTGGGCACCCAGATCGCGCCGAAGTCTGGCTCGATGGGCTACGGCCTGCCTGCGGCGATCGCCGCGCAGTTGCGCCATCCCGAACGCAGGATCGTTTGCCTGGCCGGTGACGGCTGCTTCATGATGGCCTCGCAGGAATTCGCCACCGCGGTCCAGCAGCGATTGCCGATCATCGTGATTATCGTCAACAACGCGATGTATGGCTCGATCCGGATGCATCAGGAGCTGAATTTCCCGAATCGTCCAAGCGGCACGGACCTGCTCAATCCGGACTTCGCGGCACTTGCCCGATCTTATGGCGCCCATGGCGAGGCCATCGAGGCGCATAATGAATTTCCCGCGGCTTTCGCTCGGGCGGTGGAGGCCAAGGCGCCCTCGATCATCGAATTGCGCGTCAATCGTAACCAGTTGACGCCTGATAGGCGCATCTGAGGCTGGTCTGGAGCCTGTCGTTGATCAGGAAAGCCGCTAACTCTGGCTGGCGGCTTTTTCGCCGTCCTTTGTAGCTTTTCTGGCGCGGCCAGCCGCCGCTTTCCGTTTCGCCTTCGTTTCCCTCGGCGCCGGTGCTGCCGGCTTCGCCTTCGGCTTGGCCCGAAGCCTCAGGCGACCGGCCTCGGTCTTCTCGATCTCGAAGATTTCAGTCTTGCGCACGAGATCGCTTAATTTTCTAAAACCGTAATTCCGGACGTCGAAATCGGAGACGACGTTGGGCAGTTGCTCTCCGACACGATCCAGATTGACCCAGCCGTCTTCATTGCCAAGCTGGGCAACGACCCTTTCCAGAATGGGAATTGCCGCAGCGGGGTTCTTCAGGGCGACGGCGGCCGGCGGCTGTTCTGTTGTCGTCGTCGCACGCTCTGCGATCAGGTTTTCCGTATAGACAAAGCGTCGGCACGCCTGCCGAAAACTCTCGGGCGTTTTCCGCGTGCCGAAGCCGTAGACGTCAGCGCCCTGCTCGCGCAGCCGAGAGGCGAGACGTGTGAAGTCGCTGTCGGAGGACACCAGGCAAAAGCCGTCGAACCGTCCGCTATGCAGCAGGTCCATCGCGTCGATCACCAGCGCGATGTCGGATGAGTTCTTGCCCTTCGTGTAGGCGAACTGCTGGTAAGGATCGATGGCGTGTTTTTGCAGGATATCGGCCCAGGATTTGAGCTGCGGACTTGAGAAGTCGCCGTAGATCCGGCGAACGCTGGCTTCACCGAATTTGGAGATTTCCTCGAACAGGCCGCCGGCGATCTGCGGGGACGTGTTGTCGGCATCGATCAGGACCGCGAAACGGGGCAAGCGCTGCTGTGCGACGTTCATCTGCAACCTCTGCCCGCTCCGTGATGGATGAATGGCCCGCTCAGTCTGTCAGCTTTTCGCTACAGGCGAAACATAGCTGAGAGAGCGTATCTCTCGTCAGCCCGGTCATTGCGCGGTAAAGTCACCCAAATCCCGCGAATCGCGGGCGCTTGAAGAGGCAATTGAGACCATGACCATCCGCCTGCATCGCGGCGATCTACCAGATCTGAGCCGCTACACCGATTCAGTTGCGATCGACACCGAGACCATGGGTCTCAATCCGCATCGCGACCGGCTATGCGTGGTGCAGCTTTCGCCCGGCGACGGAAGCGCTGATGTCGTGCAGATTCCGATGGGCCACACGGACGCGCCGAACCTGAAGAAGCTGCTCGGCGATCCCAAAGTCACCAAGATCTTTCACTTTGCCCGGTTCGATCTCGCCGCTCTTTACAACGCACTCGGCGTGATGCCCGAGCCGGTCTATTGCACCAAGATCGCCTCCCGCCTGTGCCGCACCTATACAGACAGGCACGGTCTCAAGGATCTGGTCCGCGAAGTCCTCGGCGTCGATCTGTCGAAGCAGCAGCAGTCGAGCGACTGGGGCAGTCAGACCCTCAGCGAGGCCCAGCTATCCTACGCTGCATCGGACGTGCTGCATCTGCATGGGCTGCGTGAGCGGCTGAACGTCATGCTGGCGCGGGAGGGTCGCACCGAGCTGGCGCAGGCCTGTTTCGACTTCCTTCCGACCCGGGCCAAACTCGACCTCTCGGGCTGGGAAAACGAGGACATTTTCGCTCATTCGTGACCGGCCTGCGGCGAAGTGACTTTCTGAAACAGTTCAGGGTACCTCCTGCCGCGTTTCGGTCATACTCCTCGTTCTGGTGGGGCGGGGCTGCAAACCGGTGCATTTCAGCGTAGACTGGCGCCGGTTTGGCAGGCCTTTCGGTGTGGCCTGCTTTGGTATGGCCCGTTGGAGCGACGGTGAGTTCAGTTCAGATTCCGAGCTATCAGGCGGGCATGGATGCGCGGTTCAGGGCCGCGGCACGCCATAGCCGTCTGGTGCGTCTGCTGCGGATTGCTGTCCCTGCCGTCGTGGTCCTGTCGATGGCGGCGATTGTCGGCGTGTCGATCTTCAACCCGTTCCGGATTCTCGCCAAATTGCCGCTCGACATGGGCAATCTGGTCGTTTCGGGGACCAAGATCACCATGGAGACGCCGCATCTGGCCGGTTTCTCGCCGGACGGGCGGCCATATGAGTTATGGGCCAAGGCCGCGACGCAGGATCTGACGGATCCCGACAATGTCGAACTCACGACCTTGCGCGCCAAGGTGATGATGGAAGACAAGTCGACGATGACGATGGATGCCCGCACCGGGAAATTCAACTCGAAGGCGCAGATGCTCTATCTGTATGAGGACGTTTTCCTGCAAACGACGACCGGCTACGAAGCGCGGCTGACTCAGGCGAACATTGATATTGCCAATGGCATCGTCACGTCGGACGAGCCGGTCGACGTCAAACTTCTCAACGGCACTCTGCTCGGGCAACGGATGCGCATCACGGAACACGGTGAGCTGGTTCGGTTCGAGGGCGGTGTGTCGATGAACCTGAAGATGGACCCGCCTTCGCCGGATGCTTCGGCTCAGCCTGAGACCGCGGCAGAGCCCGAAGCCGCGCCGGAGCCCGTGAAACCGCGGGCCGCCAACGGCAAGCGCGCCAACGCGAAATGAATGTGATGATTTTTCCCGTCAGTAGTGTCCGATTCCGCGGGGCGACCGGTGTTGCGATCGCCGTGCTCGTGCTGGCTTTGTTAGGTGAAGCACATGCGCAGAGCGCGGTGCAGGGTGTGCCGAATGCGATGCAGGGCTTCTCGCAGAATCGCGACCAGCCGATTCAGATCGAGGCCGCATCGCTGGAAATGCGCGACAAGAAAAAGGAGGCGACCTTCGCAGGCGATGTGAAGGTCGTACAGGGCGACACCACGATGAAGTCGAAGACGCTCGTGGTCTTCTATGACGGCGGCGGTTCCGCGAACGAGCCGGCGGCCAAGGCTGCACCCAAGGCACCGATCAAGGCTGCGCAGCCGGGTCCGGGTGGCTCGTCGGCGATCAAGCGGCTTGAAGCGCGTGGCGGCGTCATCGTCACCCAGAAAGACCAGGTCGTCACCGGCGAGACGGCGGTATTCGATACCCGGACCAATCTCGTCACGATGCAGGGCAATGTTGTGCTCACCCAGGGCAAGAATGTGCTGCGCGGCGATCGTCTGACCGTGGATATGACCACCGGTACCTCACGCGTCGAATCCAATAGCGGCAGGGTCCAGGGCATGTTCGAGTCGTCCGGCCAGCAGAAGGGCGGTGGTGGAGGCCCGACCTCGATCATACCGGGGTCCGGAGGCGGAAAACCCAAGTAACTCGAAGGGTTTGCCGATACAAACGACCCGGATTCGGTTGAATCTGGTCGTCTAACCCGTTATCGCCATTGTTTTAATCGACATGGAAGGCTTGGCGTTCGGCTGGGCAAGGGACATCTACTGCACCATGCTGTTCCCAGGGAACCGAATATGCCGCGACCTGGCGCGGATGACGTCTAGAGGCTGATCGAAGCGCGAATGGTTGATTTCCTCGGCATGTTCCGTCGGCGCGCTCCGAAACGCGGTCCGCAAGGCTTTGCGCGCTCGCCGGTCGACATCACCGCGCTTGGCGACAGCATGGGCGATATGCTGGGTAATCCGGGCCGTGAGGCCCCGCCGCTGGCACGCACCGCCCCGGCCGATACGCCCCAGGTTCCACAGGCCCGGGCGGAGGTGCCGCGTGCCCCGCAGCAAGCGCCGGCCCGTCGTCCGGACAAGGCGCCGCCGCGGCCGAGAACCAACGGAGCCGCTGCGCCAAAAGCGGCCCCGCGTGCAGGCTATCTGGCCGTCCATAACGTCAAAAAGAGCTTCGGTTCACGCCAGGTCACCCGCGGCGTCAGCATCTATGTTCGCCGCGGCGAAGCCGTCGGCCTGCTCGGACCGAACGGCGCCGGCAAGACCACGGTGTTCTACATGATCACCGGCCTGATCAAGCCCGACAGCGGCGCCATCGAACTGGATGGCCACAACGTCACGCAATTGCCGATGTATCAGCGTGCGCGCCTTGGCATCGGCTATCTGCCGCAGGAAGCCTCGATTTTCCGCGGCCTTACCGTCGAGCAGAACATCCGTGCGGTGCTGGAAGTCGTCGAGCCCAGCCGCAAGAAGCGTGAGCGCGAGCTCGACGGGCTGCTCGAAGAGTTCAATATCCAGAAGCTCCGCAAGTCACCCTCGATCGCGCTATCTGGCGGCGAGCGTCGCCGTGTCGAAATCGCGCGCGCGCTGGCGACGCGGCCGAATTACATGCTGCTCGACGAACCCTTCGCCGGCATCGACCCGATCGCGGTGGGCGACATTCAGGACCTGGTCCGTCACCTCACCAATCGCGGCATTGGCGTGCTGATCACCGACCATAACGTGCGCGAAACGCTGGGGCTGACAGATCGCGCCTACATCGTTTATGCTGGCGAAATCCTGACGGAAGGATCTCCAGAGGAGATCGTGGCTGACCCGGACGTGCGGCGCCTTTACCTTGGCGAGGAATTCCGCCTCTAGCCCAAATTTACAATTCGTCAAGCCGTGTACATCAGGCTGGGAAAGAGATAAGCAAGAAACGGACCAACTTTTGGATCGGTTTTTGCCTCCATGGCGCTGACGCAGAGACTAGAGTTCCGGCAATCACAGTCGCTGGTGATGACGCCGCAGCTGATGCAGGCCATCAAGCTGCTGCAGCTGTCGAATCTCGATCTCGCAACCTTTGTCGAAGATGAACTGGAGCGCAATCCGCTGCTGGAGCGCGCCAGCGACGGTCCTGAGCCACCGGTGGCCGGCGAGGCTGGCCCCGAGCGCGGCGAGTTTTCGGGCCAGGACGAGGCGGGCTATGCCTCCGGCCATGACGATGGCGGCGACCACTCCGATTTTTCCGATCGTTCAGGCAGCGACAGCTTCGATGCGCCGGCGCCTGATGAGTGGATGAACCGTGAGCTCGGCACCCGCGCCGAAATCGAACAGACCCTGGATACCGGGCTGGACAACGTCTTCTCCGAAGAGCCGGCAGAGGCCGCCGCGCGCAACGCGCAGGACGCTGCTCCGACCGCCTATACCGAATGGGGCGGCGGCGCCTCCAACGACGACAGCTACAATCTCGAGGCCTTCGTCGCCGCGGAAGTGACGCTCGCCAGCCATCTCGCCGAACAGCTTGCGGTGGCGTTCTCGTCGCCCGCGCAGCGCATGATCGGTCAGTATCTGATCGATCTCGTCGATGAGGCCGGCTACCTGCCGCAAGATCTCGGTGACGTGCATGAGCGGCTCGGCGCCTCGGCTGCTGATGTCGAAAGCGTTCTCGGCGCGTTGCAGAAATTCGATCCGCCGGGTGTCTGCGCGCGCAGCCTCAGTGAATGTCTTGCAATCCAGTTGCGTGAACAGAACCGTTACGACCCCGCGATGCAGGCACTGGTCGAGCATCTCGATCTTCTGGCGAAGCGTGACATCGGCAATCTCAGAAAAATCTGCGGCGTCGACGACGAAGACCTGACCGACATGATCGGCGAGATTCGCAGGCTCGATCCGAAGCCCGGTCTGAAGTTTGGCTCGGCGCGGACGCAGACCGTAGTGCCTGATGTTTATGTGCGGCCCGGTCCCGATGGCGGCTGGCACGTCGAGTTGAACAGCGACACGCTGCCGCGCGTTCTTGTGAACCAGGTTTATTATTCCGAATTGTCGAAAACGATCCGCAAGGATGGCGACAAGTCGTACTTCACCGATTGTTTACAGAACGCGACCTGGCTGGTGCGTGCACTCGATCAGCGCGCGCGTACTATCCTGAAGGTTGCGACCGAGATCGTCCGGCAGCAGGACGGCTTCTTCACGCAGGGTGTTGCACATCTACGGCCGCTGAATCTCAAGGCGGTTGCTGATGCCATTCAAATGCATGAGTCGACGGTGTCACGCGTTACCGCCAATAAATACATGGCGACAAATCGCGGCAGCTTTGAATTGAAATACTTCTTTACGGCGTCGATCGCATCGGCTGATGGTGGTGAAGCGCATTCGGCTGAAGCGGTACGCCATCACATCAAGCAATTGATTGACGGAGAAAGTCCTTCTCTTATTCTGTCGGACGACACGATCGTGGAACGCTTGCGCGAAGCCGGAATTGATATCGCGCGCCGTACCGTTGCCAAATACCGGGAGGCCATGCGTATTCCGTCTTCGGTTCAACGCCGCCGCGACAAGCAGAGTATGCTCGGCAATGCACTCACGGCGCCCGCCGCTCCGTCCGATAGGACACAGTCTGACAGGACACCCGACCGATCCCGCGACACTGCACCAGCTTGATTGCACTCCCGTGGAAACGGGATACTGTCAGTTCAAGGCAGAAGAATCGAGGCATCAGCATGACCCTTCGTATCTCGGGAAAAAGCATCAATGTCGGAGACGCCTTGCGAGGCCGCGTGAGTGAGCGGACCGATGAAGTCCTTCGCAAATATTTCGATGGCAACTATTCCGGTCACATCACGCTAAGCAAAGATGGCTTCGGCTTCCGCACCGATTGTGCGTTGCATCTTGACTCCGGAATTACGCTCGAAGCGGACTCCAATGCAGCGGATGCTTACGCCAGCGCCGATCAGGCGCTCCTCCAGATCGAGAAACGTTTACGTCGCTACAAGAGCCGGCTGAAGGATCGCTCCGCACGCAAGGCGCATGCTGAAAATCAGGCAATGGCCGAACTCACTGCCCCGACTTTAGACGCGCCGAGCTACATCCTCGAGGCGCCCGATCATGAGGACGATGCAGACGGCGGCTACGATCCGGTCATCATTGCCGAATCGACCAGATCGCTGAAGCGGCTCTCGGTCAGCGAAGCTGTCATGGAACTCGACTTTACCGGCGCTGCCGTCGTGGTATTCCAGCATGGCAGTACCGGCCGGCTAAATATCGTCTATCGCAGGGGTGACGGGAACGTGGGTTGGGTCGATCCGCCGGTGGTTAAACCGTCCTGACGGCCAATTCTGTTTAACAGCATTGACGCCCAAACGGCCCCTCCCTATGGTCCGCCGCCTTTGACAGGTTATGCCAGTCAATGGATTTCGCATGGGGGGTTCCGGTGCTAGAGTACGTTCGGGCGTTCGCGCCCGGCGCGTTTTCCGCCACAGGGAACGATGTCCCTTTCCAGTCTTTCTTGACGCTGCCGGTTTTGGTTCTAACTACCCCGCTGACGGTCAAACATCCTCGGAACGGTCAATGACGATTACCGATCTGGTCGCGCCCGAGGCGATAATCCCGGCGTTGAAGGTCAACAGCAAGAAGCAGGCGCTGCAGGAGCTCGCTGCGCGCGCTTCCGCGCTCACCGGCCAGAACGACCGTGCCGTTTTCGAGGTGCTGTTGCAGCGTGAGAAGCTCGGCACGACGGCCGTGGGCTATGGCGTCGCCATTCCGCACGGCAAGTTGCCGAAGCTCGACAAGCTGTTCGGTCTGTTTGCGCGCCTGGAGCGTCCGATCGATTTCGAGGCCATGGACGGCCAGCCGGTCGATCTGGTGTTTCTGCTGCTGGCGCCGGAAGGTGCGGGCGCCGATCATCTGAAGGCGCTGGCGCGGATCGCGCGTCTGCTGCGCGATCAGGACGTCGCCAAGAAGCTGCGCGCTTCTCGCGATGCGCAGGCGATCTATTCGGTGCTCGCTCTGCCGCCGGCGACAGCCGCCTAACCATCTCACCCCGTAGCTTACGCTGGAAGCGCCCGGTTGGACCGGGCGATTCTCTGACTCCGAACGGAATTCCTGCTTGCGTGGGGTTAGAAGGCTGGTTGGCCTCGCCAGCTTACGCCGCGAATTCCTTGGCCGAGATTGGAGCGAGCGATTCGTTGCGCACCGCCTGCCGCGCGGTGATCGATGCGAGCTCGTTCATGGCCGCAGAGGCAGCTTCGGCCTGCGTTTCGGCACGGACCGATTCTGCTTCTTCCGCTGCAGCGGCGGCGCGCGATGAGGCTGCCATCCGCAGTGCTGTCTGGATCTCGTTGGCATCCGCACCGCTCTTGAGCAGCAGCAGCGTCAGCAAAGCCTTGATGTCGGAATTCATGGTATCCGCGCTTTGCTTCATGCGTCGCACCGCCGCTGACGTTTCAGGAACGTTGACGGCGGCTACGGGGCGAAGCTTGGCGACGTTGCTGCCGGAGGTTTCTGTGCCCTGCATGCGCGCCGGATTGGCATGCTCTTCCGCCATCATCACTCGCGATGCGGCAGCAAGCTGCAGAGCATTGTGAATCTCTGGCGAACTGGTGCCGGTCTTCAGCAACAGCAAAGTGAGGAGAGCTTTGATGTCCGAATTCATGGCGGCAGTGTTTTGCATCGTGGTCCTCGCCTGTGAGAAGAATGACTGGGCTAGTTGAAACGTTGTCCGAACAGCTTTTCGAAGAAGGTTGGTTGTGGCGGCTCAGGGCGAATGATTTCGGCGACGAGCTTGGTTGGCTTGGAGCGCCGGACGTCACGCTTCACTCGCAGCTTTGACGGCAGCATGATCGGCCCTGGAATGACCGCAGGCTCGGCGAAGGTCGTGAGTGTGCCGTCTTCAAGGCTGCCGCGGATCAGGATGGGTGAGAGAAATGCGGGATCTGCGAGTGCGGCAGTCGTCGCAAGGCGCGCGTCATCCCGGGCGCTGAGGTGTTGAACTGCCCCGGTGCTCCATTGCCCGAGCGGCAAACGGTCTGACTTGGTCACGAAAGGCGGATTGCTGTTGGGCGTAACGATGGGAGGGATAGTGCCGTCGGCGCGCATCAGGAACACGGCGGCCGCAGCGCAGCCCGGTGCAAAAACAAAGAGCGCGAAACAGGCTGCGATCACCGGCCGACTATCGAAACTCCAGGAGCGGCTTGGCGCGACCACCTCTGTCTCTCGATCGATGACCGTCGCACCGAAGCTCCGCAGCAAGTCTTCGATTTGACCGATCTGGGCTTGTATCGATCCATTCATAGCGGCCTCGAATCTCAACATGATCAGATTTTCTCAAGTCATGGTGAATGCGTGGTCACCATTTTCTTCTGCGAAACGGCAGCAAAGATCAGGCGCAATGATGCCATCGCGCTGGATGTCCAGATTTCTATTGATGGGGGGATCAGTTTTTCAGATGACGCAGCAGACGAAAGGTCGCGTGCGACTCGATTGCGTCTGATGTTGCGCTCACGATGTTGACGACGGGTTAAACAGATACCGCGTCATGCAAGCCGAGCGCCTGCACGTAATGATCGTGGTTTGAATACTGGGATACTGGACATTGGATACGCGGCTGTCACCGCGTATCCTGACGTCTGCATGTCAAACAGTCCGCGTTAGTGAACGCTGACGGCCTGCAATTCCTGGCTCCATGCATTCGCGATCGCCGCTTCGCGGCTGTCGGTGAGCATGATCGGTGTGCCGTCGGCGGCGTGCAGCGCGAACAGCTGCAATCCCGGCGCGATATCAGGCGCCTGCGGGAACAGTCCGGGCACATCTTCCGAACGAACCGGCTTCACATAGGCGATCAAGCCTTCGCCCAGATGTGCCAGTGCCTCGGTGGTCACGGCGGCATTTTCAGTGATCGTAGCAACTTCAGTCATCGTCTCGACTCCTTCTGGTAGATCAAGCGGTCGAGTCCGCTACTCGTTCCATTATTCGTGTTCATTGATAGCGATTGTCTTAATGACCCTTTCAGGCTCAGGCCTGGCCAGATCAATCGACAACAGCCCGTTCTTCAGATCCGCACCCAGCACCAGCATCCCCTCCGCCAGCACGAAAGTGCGCTGGAAGTGGCGCGCGGCGATGCCGCGATGGATGTATTGCCGGGCCTTGTCGTCCTGCTGGCGGCCCCGGATCACGAGCTGGTTTTCCTCGGTGGTCACATCGAGCTGATCGCGGGTGAAACCTGCGACCGCCAGCGTGATCCGCAGGCGTTCGGGTTGACCGTTGTTACGGTCGCACCGCTCGATGTTGTAGGGAGGATAACCGTCGGCGCCTTTGACGACGCGATCAAGCGCACGCTCAATCTCGTCGAATCCCAAAAGGAACGGACTGGATAACGAAGGAACACGAGACATACCTACAAAGCCCTCTCGAAGCGACTTTGAGGGGCCCTTACGGCACCCCTGGCCAATCGGCACTCTGCCAACCGGTCAATCAACCATATGGGCATGCCAAAGCCCGGTTCAAGCACCCCTAAATTGCAAGGAAACCGTTACTAAGGCCTTGAAACGGATTAGATATCGATCCGATTCCGGCCATCGGCGCTGAACAGGTGCAGTTTGTCGCGGGGGGCCGCGGCGCGGATCGAAGCACCGATGGCCGGGGCATCCTGGCCGGGGATACGCACGATGACCTCGCCTTCGGGCAGCTCACCCGGGGTGGCGCTGACGGCCTTCTCGGCCCGCGCGCGAGTGCCGTAGACGAAGGTTTCCGCCCCGACCCGCTCGATGGCCTCGACTGTCAGGTTCAGCGTGATGCCGCTGTCAGCTGTGGCCTCGCCGGAGATCGCGAGGTCTTCCGGCCGGATGCCCAGGATACCGGCCTCGGCAGCGCTGCGTCTGTCGCCGGCGAACTGCGCACGGATCTCGTCACCGCTCAGTCTGATCAGGTTCATTGGCGGCGCACCGATGAAGGAGGCGACGAAAGTGGTCGCCGGCTTGCGATAGATATCGAGCGGGCTGCCGATCTGCTCGACCTGGCCGCCATTCATCACCACCAGAATATCCGCCAGCGTCATCGCCTCCAACTGGTCGTGGGTGACGTAGATCGACGTCGTTTTGAGGCGGCGTTGCAGCTTGCGGATTTCGACCCGCATGGCAACACGCAGCTTGGCGTCGAGATTGGACAATGGCTCGTCGAACAGGAACACTTTCGGCTGGCGGACGATGGCGCGGCCCATGGCGACGCGCTGGCGCTGGCCGCCCGACAATTGTCTGGGCTTGCGATCGAGCATGCCGGCGAGTTCGAGTGTCTGCGCGGCTTCGCGCACGCGCGTATCGATCTCCGGCTTTGGCATGCCCCTGTTGCGCAGGCCGTAAGCCATGTTGTTGTAGACGCTCATATGCGGATAGAGCGCGTAATTCTGGAACACCATGGCGATGTCGCGATCCGCCGGTTCGATCTCGTTGACGACACGGCCGCCAATATCGATCTCGCCGGAGGTGACGGTCTCGAGGCCGGCGACCATGCGCAGCAAGGTCGACTTGCCGCAGCCGCTTGGTCCGACCAGCACGCAGAACTGACCGTCGCCAATTTCGAAATCGATGCCCTTGATGGCCTCGAAGCCGCCGGGATAGGTCTTGCGGACGCTGCGCAGCGAAACATTGGCCATCTGAATTTACTTCTCCGTCTCGACCAGGCCGCGCACAAACAGTCGCTGCATGAACACCACCACGGCGACAGGTGGCACCATCGCAAGGATCGCTGTCGCCATCGCGAGCTGCCACTCGGCAAGCTCGTCCGTCGTCGTCAGCATCTTCTTGATGCCGGTGACGATGGTCTGCATCGATTCCTGCGTCGTGATCAGCAGCGGCCACAGATACTGGTTCCAGCCATAGATGAACTGGATCACGAACAGCGCTGCCATCGTCGTGACCGACAGCGGCAGCAACGTATCCTTGAAAAAGCGAAAGGGACCGGCGCCGTCGATGCGCGAGGCCTCGAGCAATTCATCGGGAATAGTCATGAAGAACTGGCGAAACAGCAGCGTGCCGGTAGCCGATGCGATCAGCGGCAGGATCAGCCCGCTATAGGTGTCGAGCATCTTCAGATCGGCGATCACCTTGTAGGTCGGATAGATACGGACCTCGACCGGCAGCATCAGCGTGACGAAGATGATCCAGAACGCCGTCTTGCGAAATGGAAAGCGGAAATACACCACGGCATAGGCCGACAGGATCGAAATGAAGATCTTGCCGATTGCGATGCCCGCAGCCGAGACGAACGAGTTCATCAGCATCTGACCGACCGGCTCGCGGCTGTAGCGAGACCCGCCGACGAAAATCGCCCGGTAATAGTTCTCCAGCGTATGGCTGCCCGGCAGCATCGGCATGTTGCCGTTGACCACCGTCGCTGCGTCATGGGTCGAGGCGATCAGTGCGACATAGACCGGGAACACGACGATGAGCACACCGAGGGTCAGGATCGCGTAAGCGAGAATGTCGTTCCAGCGGCGGTGCTCGACCATCAGTACTGCACCTTGCGCTCGACATAACGAAACTGGATGGCCGTGAGCGCGATCACGATAACCATCAGGATCACCGACTGCGCGGCTGATCCGCCAAGGTCGCCGCCAAGCCTGCCGTCGGCATAGACCTTGTAGACCAGGGTGGTCGTCGCCCCAGCAGGTCCGCCGCCGGTGACCGCATCGATGATGCCGAAGGTGTCGAAAAACACATAGACGACATTGACCACCAGCAGGAAGAACGTGGTCGGCGACAGCAGCGGGAAGGTGATCGTCCAGAACCGTCGATATGGTCCGGCGCCATCGATCGCCCCGGCTTCGAGGACGCTGCGCGGGATCGCCTGCAGGCCGGCCAGGAAGAACAGGAAATTATAGGCGATCTGCTTCCACACCGCGGCCATGACGACCAGCGCCATGGCGTGGTTGCCGTTCAACATTGGATTCCAATTGAAGCCCATCAGGCGCAGCGGCCGTGCCATGGTGCCGAGCGTCGGATGGAAGATGAACAGCCACAGCACGCCGGCGACCGCGGGAGCCACCGCATAAGGCCAGATCATCATGACCTTGAAAGTAGGCGCCGCTTTCAGGTTCTTGTCGGCCTGGGTCGCGAACAGCAGAGCGATCGACAGCGACAATGCGGCGACCAGCGATGAGAACACCACGGTCGTCGCCATTGCCTTGTAATATTCCGGCTGGGCGAGCAGCGCCTGATAGTTCTCCAGCCCGATGAATTCCGAATTCAGGCCGAATGCGTCCTCGCGCAGGAACGATTGCCAGACAGCCTGGCTGGCCGGCCAGTAGAAAAACACCAGGGTGATGACCAGCTGCGGCACGAGCAGCAGATATGGCAGCAGCTTGCCCTTGAAGACCGCGGACTTTTCCATGCAGTTCGTCGTGCCCCAGAAAGCAGCCTCAGTCTGCTCATGTCATCGTCTGCTCATGTCATCGCCTGGCCAGGCGCGCAATTGCGCGCGAGGCTGGGCAATGGCAGCGTTCGCTTGGATATTACTTCGCAGTCTTTTCGAAGGTTCGCAACATGGCGTTGCCGCGGCTCACGGCGGTGTCGAGTGCCTGTTGCGCGGTCTTCTGGCCGCCCAGCGCAGCTTCGATCTCTTCGGACCAGATGTCTCGCAGCTGCACCATGTTGCCGAAGCGAAGCCCGCGCGAATTTTCGGTCGGCTCCTTGTTGGTCAGCTCCTTCAGCGGAGTCTGCAGGATCGGATTCTTCTCGTAGAAACCGTCGGCCTTGGTCTTTTCATAGGCAGCCTTGGTGATCGGCAGATAGCCGGATTCCTGATGCAGCTTGGCCTGGCGCTCTGTGTCGGACAGGAAGCTGAAGAATTTCGCGATGCCCTTGTATTCGTCGGGCTTCTTGCCGCCCATCACCCAGAGCGAGGCGCCGCCGATGATCGAATTCTGCGGCGCGCCGGCAGCTTCGGGATAGTAAGGCATCGGCGCCGAGGTGAAGGCAAACTTCGCGGTGCCCTTGGCGCTGGCGTAGTAGCCCGACGAGGTCAGGAAGATTGGACATTCGCCGGAGCCGAAGCGGCTTTCGCTAGCATTGCCGCGACCGGAATAATCGTAGGTCTTGTCCTTCTGCAATTCGATCAGCGTCTGCAGATGTTTGACATGCAGTGGCGTGTTGAACTTCAGCTCGGTGTCGAAGCCGTCGAGTCCATTCGCCTTGGTGCCGATCGGCACATTGTGCCATGCCGAGAACTGCTCGATATTGGCCCAGGTCGCCCAGGCATTGGAGAAGCCGCAGGTCGCATAGCCGGCCGCCTTGAGTTTCTTGGCGCCCTCGAACACTTCGGGCCAGGTCTTGGGAATCTCGGCAATGTTGGCCTTCTTCAGCGCATCCAGGTTGACCCACATCACCATCGATGAAGAGTTGAAGGGAAACGACAGCATTTCGCCCTTCGATGTCGAGTAGTAGCCGGTGATCGCGGGCAGGTAGTTGTTTGGATCGAACGGTTCGCCCGCATCCTTCATCAGCTGGTAGACAGGTTTGACGGCGCCCTTGGCGCTCATCATGGTCGCGGTACCGACCTCGAAGACCTGCAGGATGTGCGGTGCGGTGCCGGCGCGGAATGCTGCGATGCCGGCATTCATGGTGTCGGGATAGCTGCCCTTGAAGGTCGGGACCACCTTGTAGTCCGGCTGGCTGGCATTGAAGTCAGCCGCGAGCTTATTGACGATATCGTTGTTGCCGCCGGTCATCGCGTGCCACCACTGGATCTCGGTCACCGCATGCGCGGGCGAAGCGAGCGCCAGCGTGGATGCGAACAAGGTGGCAAGTGCGAATGGGGGGCGGATCATCCAGTTTCTCCCGTTAGCCGTCATCGTCTCGTTGCAACAAAGCTGCGCCGGATGACGTGCATGCGACATTTTGACAGCGCGGATGCTAGGCGGGAAATGGCGGCGTTGGGAAGCCGCAAAAAGTCGAAGACGAACGGGGCTGCGGATCGCGCAGCCCCGTATTGGTCTTATCGCTTGCGTTCGGAGCCGCTCACGGTTCCCTTGGCGACCAGCTCCTTGATCTCATCGCCGGAATAGCCGAACTCCGTGAGAATCTCGTTGAAGTGCTCGTTGAACTTCGGCGGCACGTGGCGCAGGCTCGCTTTGGTACGATCGAAGCGGACCGGCGAGGCAACGCCCTTGTACCAGTCCTTCTCGATGATATCGCCGCGATGCTTCGTGTGGGCATTGGCGAGCGCCTTGTCGATCGACTGCACCGGGCCTGCCGGCAGGCCGGCGCCAAGCAGGCGCTCGCACAGCGGCGCGCTGTCGTGATCCTTCAGGATCGCTTCCAGTTCGGCTCGCAGCGCATCGCGATTCTGCACGCGGTCACGGTTGCGTGCGAAGCGCACGTCCGTGCCGAGATCCGGCTTGCCGAGTTCGCGGCACAGCTTGCGGAAGGTGCCGTCATTGCCGACGCCCATGAAGATGTTGCCGTCGCGCGCAGCGAACACGGCATAGGGCACCAGGTTCGGATGCTCGTTGCCGGTCAGCGCCGGCGGCTTGCCGCCGTTGTAGAAATAGTTCGCGGTATGCGGATGCATGATCGCGAGACCGGTTTCGTACAACGTCGCCTCGACGAATTGACCGAGCCCCGATTTGGCGCGCTCGGCGAGCGCCATCAGGATGCCGACGCAGGCATAGAGGCCGGTACACATATCCACCAGCGCAACGCCGATACGGGTCGGGCCACTTTCCTGCGAGCCGGTGGAGGCCATCAGGCCGACCATCGACTGGATGATGGCGTCATAGCCGGGATGGCCGCCATGCGGGCCATCGCCGCCGAAGCCGGAGATGCGGCAATGGATCAGCTGCGGGAATTTCTCGCGCAGGAAATCGTTGCCGATGCCCCATTTGTCGAGCGTGCCGGGCTTGAAATTCTCGATCATCACGTCGGCATTTTCGAGCATCCGCATCAGCACGGTACGACCGCCCTCGGAGGCGAGGTCGAGACCGATCGAGCGCTTGTTGCGGTTGGTGCCGATGAAATAGGCCGCGTCGTCGTCGTGGAAGGGGGGGCCCCAGTCGCGCGTCTCGTCGCCGGCGGGCGGTTCGACCTTGACGACGTCGGCGCCGTGGTCGGCCAGAATCTGGGTGCAATAGGGTCCACCAAGCACGCGTGACAGATCGATCACGCGCAGACCGGCAATTGCGCCGGGAGCTATCGGCAAGCTCATCAAGTCAGCCTTCTCTCACGTGTATTGCGGATATGCCCAAAGCATCGCGAAGGACATGTCGGAGTTCGTCAGAGCTAGCTGGCTTCCGCCGCAGCGGCAATGCCCAACCGCGGGATGGCCGCTATGGGCAGGTGTGAGGGTGCCGTCAGGCGAACAGAAAGGGCCCGGCCAATGGCCGAGCCCTTTTTGGATTTGCGTCGTGCCGCGGAATATCCGCGACACCACGAGATCAATTTGCGAGATCGATCACACCACGACGGTACGGACGTCGATATTGCCGCGGGTGGCGTTGGAATACGGGCAGATCTGATGCGCCTTCTCGACCAGCGCTTCGGCTTCTGCACGCGGCAGGCCCGGGAGAGAGACTGCGAGTTCGACATCGAGACCGAAACCGCCGGCCGAACGCGGACCGATACCGACGGTGGAGGTAACCGACACGTCGGCCGGTACCTTCGGGCCACCCTGCGAACCCACAAACTTCATCGCACCGATGAAGCAGGCGGCGTAGCCGGCCGCGAACAGTTGCTCGGGATTGTTGCCGGCGCCACCTGCGCCGCCGAGTTCCTTCGGCGTGGTGAGCTTGACGTCGAGCGCGCCATCAAGCGTAGCGGCGTGGCCATCGCGACCACCGGTTGCCTTGGCGCTGGTCTTGTAGAGCACATTCACAGACATTGTCGTCTCCTCGTTGTTTACGTCTTGTCTGATTATAATTGCGCACAATTAGATTGTGCGCAATACATAAAATGGACGAGGCAATCGAATTGTGCTCAACTGATCGTGAAGGGGTTTGGGTCTGGGATTACCTGTGGCCAGATAAGCTCCGGAGATAACCATGGCCAAGAAACCCGCACCGAATCCGCTATTGCAGCTCGATAACCAGCTCTGCTTCGCCGTCTATTCAGCCGGCCATGCCTTCAACCGCGTCTACAAGCCGCTGCTGGACCGGCTAAAGCTGACCTATCCGCAATATCTGGCGATGCTGGTGCTGTGGGAACAGGACAATGTCCCGGTCAAGGATATCGGTGAGCGGCTGTTTCTGGATTCCGGCACACTGACCCCTCTGTTGAAGCGTCTGGAAGCGGCCGGCCTGATCAAACGCACCCGCAGTGTCGAGGACGAGCGGCAGATGCTGATCGCATTGACGGCGCAAGGTCAGGCGCTGCGTGAAAAGGCCAAGGCCGTGCCACAGGGAATCCTCGCAGCGTCAGCCTGCACAGTCGGCGAAATGGCCGCGATGAAAAATGATCTCGTGGCACTCCGCGACAGGCTCAACGCTGCGATCGGGGACTAGCGCGGTCATTCTCTACGAGGATGGATTGGTGCGTCTCGCCGAGCCGAAGCTCGCGAAGCGAGCGAAGGATGGTGGAGCCAGGCGGGATCGAACCGCCGACCTCTTGCATGCCATGCAAGCGCTCTCCCAGCTGAGCTATGGCCCCAATACCTGCGACGCACTGGGTGGGGCGTCGCGCGGCAAACCAAGATCACATATCAGGAGTGATCTCAAGTCTCTTCTGAACTTAACTTTCTTCGTCGCCCGAGACGTCGCCGATGATGTCGGTCACGTCCTCATCGCCTTCTTCTTCGTCGGCAATGAAGGTCGAATCATCGTCTTCATCGTCATCGATGGTGTCATCGACTTCGATATCGTCCTCGGATTCCAGCACGGCAGCCTTCTTGCCGGTATTTTCCTCGGCGTCGGCTTCCTCCAGCGAGACCAATTCTTCGTTCTCGGCCATCTCCGGCGTTTCGGACGCCGCAGCAGAGGCAGCAGCAGCGCGTGCGGCTGCATCCGCGCGGGTCCGCGGCGGCGCAATCGGCGCAATAGGCACGACCTCGCCCGTATACGGCGAAATCACCGGGCTCTTGTTCAGGTCGTAGAACTTCTTGCCCGTCGTGGGGCAAATGCGTTTGGTTCCGAGATCGGATTTGGCCACGTGAAGGGTCCTGGGGATTTTTGAAAAACGGTGCTTCACTTGGCTAGTTGACGCGCCTCTGTCAATAGCGGTTTGCGGGAGAATGACCGCCGCGTGACGCAGCGTGGCTCATATGCTACGAGCCGCCTGCGCGAAGGAACACAATCTTGACCCAATCAGACACAGCCGCCGCCCAGCCGACACCGCTGACAGCGCGAAAATCCGGCGCCCTGCGCGGCAGCGCCCGCGTGCCGGGTGACAAGTCGATTTCGCACCGGGCCCTCATTCTGGGTGCCCTGGCGGTCGGCGAGACCCGGATTACGGGATTGCTGGAGGGCGAGGACGTCCTGAATACCGCCAAATCGATGCAGGCACTGGGCGCCAGGGTCGAGCGAACAGGCGATTTTGCGTGGAAGGTCAACGGCGTCGGCGTCGCCGGCTTCGCGGCGCCCAAGGCGCCGCTGGATTTCGGCAATGCCGGCACCGGCTCGCGGCTGGTGATGGGTGCCGTCGCCGGCTGTCCGATTACCGTGACCTTCGACGGCGACGCCTCGCTGCGCAGCCGCCCGATGCGCCGCATCGTCGATCCGCTGGAACTGATGGGCGCCAAGGTCATCGCCAGTCAGGAGGGCGGCCGGCTGCCGCTGACCCTGCAGGGCGCACGTGACCCCTTGCCGATCGTCTATCGCACGCCGGTGGCGTCCGCCCAGATCAAGTCGGCGGTGCTGCTCGCAGGGCTTTCGGCGCCCGGCACGACCACGGTGATCGAGACCGAGGCCAGCCGGGACCACACAGAGCTGATGCTCAAACATTTCGGCGCCGAGATCGTCTCTGAAAAAGAAGGCGCGCACGGTCGCAAGATTACGCTCACTGGCCAGCCCGAACTGAAGGGCGCCGATGTCGTGGTGCCGGCAGATCCGTCCTCCGCAGCATTCCCGATGGTCGCGGCATTGATTGTGCCGGGCTCCGAGATCGTCCTCACCGATGTGATGACCAATCCGCTGCGTACAGGCCTGTTTACGACGCTGCGCGAGATGGGCGCATCCATTGAGGAAAGCGATATCCGCGGCGATGCCGGCGAGCCGATGGCGCAGTTCCGGATCACAGCGTCGAAGCTGCACGGCGTCGAAGTGCCGCCGGAGCGCGCGCCGTCGATGATCGATGAATATCTGGTGCTGGCGGTGGCTGCGGCTTTCGCCGAGGGCACGACCATCATGCGCGGGCTGCAGGAGCTGCGCGTCAAGGAATCCGATCGTCTGGAAGCGACTGCGGCGATGTTGCGGGTCAACGGCGTCAATGTCGAGATCGTTGGCGACGACCTGATCGTGCATGGCAACGGCCGTGTTGCCGGTGGCGGTCTCGTCGCCACCCATATGGATCACCGCATCGCCATGTCGGCGCTGGCCATGGGCCTCGCCTCCGATCGGCCGGTGACCATCGACGACACGACATTCATCGCGACCAGCTTCCCCGATTTCATCCCGATGATGCGTCGGCTGGGTGCTGATTTTTCCTGAGCCTGCCGGCGTGGATATTTCCGGAGACGGGTGCTAAGCCCGCGCAGGTCGCGCGAGCCTGGCTCCCGATCCACCGCCATTCATCGCGACAAGACGAGCACGCGCAACGCATGATCATTGCTATCGACGGTCCCGCCGCATCCGGAAAAGGCACGCTGGGCAAACGGCTTGCGCACCATTACGGTTACCGGCACCTCGATACCGGTGTGATCTATCGCGCAGTCGCCAAGGCACTGCTCGATCTCGGCGCGGATCTGACCGATGAGGCGCAGGCCGTGGCTGTGGCGAGCGAGCTCGATCCCGAGAAATTCGGCAATCCGGCGCTGAAGACCCAGGAAGTCGGCGATGCAGCCTCCGTGGTTTCGGCCATCCCCCGGGTGCGGGAGGTTCTTTTGAACTTCCAGCGGCGCTTTGCCGAGGATCCGCCGGGAGCGGTGCTCGATGGCCGCGACATTGGAACCGTGATCTGCCCCCATGCGGACGTGAAGATCTTCGTCGTCGCCGATCCCAGGGTCCGCGCCCGCAGGCGCACCCTGGAGGCTCTGGGGCGGGGGGAGGTGGCCGATGAGGCCGCCGTGCTGGCCGATATCATCAGGCGCGACGAACGCGACAAGAACCGCCCGATCGCGCCTTTAAAGCCGGCCGCGGATGCATACTTGCTGGATAATTCCAATTTGGATATAGAAGGCGGTGTCCGGGCCGCCATCGACATTGTCGAGGCCGTCCGAGCGGGCCGGCAACGGGTCTGATTTTTCTTTCCTTCCGAAAGTCCTCAGACAAAACCGTTGCCGTCATTGGAGGAAAGCCCGCTCCCGATCTCGAGCTGCGATACGCGCTTCAGGCTCCGGACACCATCAAGTACTACCCACGTTTTGATCGTGAAGGCATGCTGCCGGCCCGTTCTTGCATACTCCTGCAAGGCGGTCGTTAGAGGTTGCGGACCCCTGACACTTCACGATTGAGACGCCCCTTAACCCGAATGGCCGGCGATACCCGCATCTGGAGAACAAATGGCTTCGACTGCTTCTTCGTATAATCCTTCCCGCGATGATTTCGCGGCAATGCTCGACGAGTCCTTCGCGGGCGGCAACCTTCAGGAAAGCTCGGTCATCAAGGGCCGCGTGGTTGCGATTGAAAAGGACATGGCCGTCATCGACGTCGGCCTGAAGACTGAAGGCCGTGTGGCACTGCGCGAATTCGCCGGTCCCGGCCGTGACAGCGAACTCAAGGTCGGCGACGAAGTCGAAGTGTTCCTCGACCGGATCGAAAACGCACTGGGCGAAGCCGTTCTGTCGCGCGACAAGGCGCGCCGCGAAGAGAGCTGGGGCAAGCTCGAGAAGGCCTTCAACAACAACGAGAAGGTCCACGGCGTTATCTTCAATCAGGTCAAGGGTGGCTTTACCGTCGATCTCGACGGCGCAGTGGCCTTCCTGCCGCGTTCGCAGGTGGACATTCGTCCGATCCGCGACGTTGCTCCGCTGATGAACAACTCGCAGCCGTTCCAGATCCTCAAGATGGATCGCCGCCGCGGCAACATCGTCGTGTCGCGTCGTACGGTTCTCGAAGAGACCCGCGCTGAACAGCGTCAGGAACTGGTCCAGAACCTCGAAGAGGGTCAGGTCATTGACGGCGTCGTCAAGAACATCACCGATTACGGTGCGTTCGTTGACCTCGGCGGCATCGACGGCCTGTTGCATGTCACCGACATCGCATGGCGTCGTGTGAACCACCCGACCGAAGTTCTCACCATCGGTCAGACCGTCAAGGTCAAGATCATCAAGATCAACCACGAGACCCACCGTATCTCGCTCGGCATGAAGCAGCTGCTCGACGATCCGTGGCAGGGCATCGAGGCGAAGTACCCGCTGAACGCGCGCTTCTCGGGTCGCGTCACCAACATCACCGACTACGGCGCATTCGTCGAACTGGAGCCGGGCATCGAAGGCCTGATCCACGTGTCGGAAATGTCGTGGACCAAGAAGAACATGCACCCCGGCAAGATCGTTTCGACCTCGCAGGAAGTCGAAGTGCAGGTTCTCGAAGTCGACAGCGTCAAGCGCCGCATTTCGCTCGGTCTCAAGCAGACCATGCGCAATCCGTGGGAAGTGTTCGTCGAGAAGTTCCCGGTCGGCTCGACCGTCGAAGGCGAAGTCAAGAACAAGACCGAGTTCGGTCTGTTCCTGGGTCTCGAAGGCGACGTAGACGGCATGGTCCATCTCTCCGACCTCGACTGGAAGCAGCCGGGCGAGCAGGTCATCGACAACTTCAAGAAGGGCGACATGGTCAAGGCCATCGTCCTCGATGTGGATGTCGAGAAGGAGCGCATCTCGCTCGGCGTCAAGCAGCTCGAAGGCGACCCCTTCGCAGAGCCGGGCGACGTCAAGAAGGGCGCCGTCGTGACCTGCGAAGTGCTCGAAGTGAAGGAATCCGGCATCGACGTTCAGATCGCCGGCACCGACTTCACGACCTTCATCAAGCGTTCGGAACTGGCGCGCGAGCGTTCGGATCAGCGCGCTGAGCGTTTCGCCGTCGGCGAAAAGGTCGATGCCCGCGTGATCCAGTTCGACAAGAAGGCCCGCAAGGTCCAGGTGTCGATCAAGGCTCTCGAAGTGGCGGAAGAGAAGGAAGCCATCGCGCAGTACGGATCGTCGGATTCGGGCGCGACCCTCGGCGACATCCTCGGCACCGCGCTCAAGCAGCGCACCGACAAGTAAGCGCACAAGTAAGTTTCGACTCACTTGTTGCTATCAAGGAGGGCCCCGGTTTCACCGGGGCCCTTTTTGCTGTTTCGACCATGTTTTCTTCATATTGCCTCGCAATTGATGTATTTGAGATACCTCAAATAAACGCTGCCCGGTCGACAGATGCTGCACCCGCCAGACGCAAGCTCTTTCGAGGGCTTCCAGGAGATTTCCGATGTCGCTTGATTCCGATGTGATCGTCGATCGCCGCAGGATGCGTCGCAAGCTGACCTTCTGGCGCGTGGCGGCGGTACTGGTTGCGGTTGCTGCGGTGGTCGTCGTCGGCGTCGCCGTGACGCGGTCCGGGTCCCAGGCGCTGTCGTCGTCGGGGGCAATCGCGCGCATCAAGATCGAGGGCCTGATCCAGAGCAACAATGATCGCGTCGAGGCGCTGGAGCGGCTGGAGAAGTCATCCGCGGCGGCGGTGGTGGTACATATCAATTCGCCGGGCGGTACGACGGCTGGCTCCGAGCAGCTCTATGACGCGCTGATGCGCCTCAAGGCCAAGAAACCGATGGTCGTTGTCGTCGAGGGCCTGGCCGCATCGGGCGGCTACATCGCGGCACTCGCATCCGACCATATCGTCGCGCAGCAGAGCTCGCTGGTCGGCTCCATCGGTGTTCTGTTCCAGTTTCCCAATTTCACGGGGTTGATGAAGACCGTCGGTGTCGAGGTCGAGCAGGTTAAATCCTCGCCGCTGAAGGCCGCGCCCAACGGCTTCGAGCCGACCAGCCCGGAAGCGCGGGCAGCGCTGGAATCGCTGGTGAAGGACTCATATGGCTGGTTCCGCGGGCTCGTGCAGAGCCGCCGCGCCATGGATGACGGGCAACTACAGAAAGTCGCCGATGGCCGTGTTTTCACGGGTCGCCAGGCCGTGGATCTCAAGCTGATCGACCAGCTCGGCGATGAGAAAGCCGCCGTGGCGTGGCTGGTATCCGAGAAGAAGATCAAGAGTGACCTGCCGGTTCGCGACTTCAAGCTGACGCCCAAGTTCGGCGATCTGACATTCTTGCGTGCTGCTGCGACGATCACACTCGATGCAGTGGGTCTCACTGCGATCGCGCGGCAGGTCGAGCAGGCCGGCCTTGCGCAAGCCATGGACGGCTTCGGTCTCGATGGCATGCTGGCGCTGTGGCGGCCGGCCACCACCAACTAGGGAACCGCTCGTCCTGTTCTTTCCGCACTGCAAAGAAGGCTGCAACAACGGTTTCGGGCATTTGTCACGCATTTTCGAAGGTGCTCGAATTCATTTAGCGTCTTGACAGTTCAAGGCATTTTCACGGAAATGCATCCTCCCGTTCAGAGTCCAACGTCTCGATGATCAAATCCGAACTCGTTCAACGCATCGCTGAGCATAACCCGCACCTCTACCAGCGGGATGTTGAGAACATCGTGAATGCGATTCTCGATGAGATCGTGGCTGCGCTGGCACGTGGTGATCGTGTCGAACTCCGCGGCTTCGGCGCATTCTCGGTGAAGCATCGCCCGGCCCGTGCGGGCCGCAATCCCCGGACTGGCGAGCATGTGCCGGTGGACCAGAAGAGCGTTCCGTTCTTCAAGACGGGCAAGGAAATGCGCGAGCGCCTGAATCGCGACGATGCCGCGCCGGAAGCAAGCGCGGCGACATAAAGAACTTTGAGGTAGCGCGCATTCGGGCCGACAGGTCTGAGCCAATTAGCGGAATGCGCGCCCGCATCGCCTTCGCGAGAGACGTTGATGCGCAAATTCTTCTCAGCTCTGGTGATCATCCCCCTCGCGATCGTCTTTACCGTGTTCGCCGTCGCCAACCGTCATCTGGTCACGGTATCCTTTGATCCGTTCAACAGCAGCGATCCTGCGGTCGGCGCCACGCTGCCGTTATTCGCGGTGATCATCCTGTCGGCCATCCTGGGTGTCATCGCGGGCGGCATGGCCACCTGGTTCACGCAGGGCCGCTGGCGCCGTGCAGCGCGCCAGCGCGAGGCCGAGGCGCAGCGGGCCCGGGCTGAACTGGCCGATTTGCGCGCTCATGTTGCGACCGCCTCGCGGAATGGTACGCAGCGGCTCCCGGCGCCGGGTTCCCCTTATATGGCCGGTGAGCGAGACAAGTCCGGCGCGACGTTGTAGAACCCCGCGCAAAGGCTTTTCCTGCCATTCCCGGTATTGCCAGCGGCCATTTGAAGCATGTCTCTGATCGTCAAAATTTGCGGCCTGTCCACTCCGGAGACGCTTGATGCGGCTCTGGCCGGCGGCGCGGATATGGTCGGCTTCGTGTTCTTTCCGCCATCGCCGCGTCACGTCACGCTCGACATTGCGCGGGCTCTGGGCAAGCAGGCAAAGGGCCGTGCCGTGAAGGTCGCGCTGTCGGTCGATGCCGATGACGCCGATCTCGAAAACAGTATCGATGCCCTGAGGCCCGATATCCTGCAGCTTCACGGCAAGGAGAGCGTCGCGCGGGTGCGTGATATCAAACAGAAGTTTGGCCTCCCGGTCATGAAGGCGCTTGCCGTCGAGGCCAAAGCCGATCTGGCCGCATTGCCCGGCTATGCCGCGGTCTGCGATCGCATCCTGTTCGATGCCAAACCGCCGAAGGATGCAACGCGACCGGGTGGTCTCGGCGAGGCCTTCGACTGGCATCTGCTCGAAGGCCTCGACCTGAAGCTGCCCTTTATGGTGTCGGGCGGCCTCAACGCCGCCAACGTCGCCGAGGCCCTGCGCATCACGCGGGCCGGCGGTGTCGATATTTCGTCCGGCGTGGAAAGCGCGCCGGGCATCAAGGATCCCGACATGATCCGCGCTTTCATCCGCGCCGCGCGCGCAACGGAAGAGTTGACGACCTGATGACTCAAGCCATTCCCAATTCCTACCGGTCCGGTCCCGACGACACCGGTCACTTCGGCATTTTCGGCGGCCGCTTCGTCGCCGAGACGCTGATGCCGCTGATCCTCGATCTGCAGAAGGCCTATGAGGACGCCAAGGCCGATCCCGCCTTCCGCAAGGAGATGGACGGTTATCTCAAGGCCTATGTCGGCCGCCCGTCGCCGCTGTATTTTGCCGAGCGTCTCACCGAACATCTCGGTGGCGCAAAAATCTATCTGAAGCGCGAAGAGCTCAACCACACAGGCTCGCACAAGGTGAACAACGTGCTCGGCCAGATCATGGTCGCGCGCCGCATGGGCAAGAAGCGCATCATCGCCGAGACCGGAGCTGGCCAGCATGGCGTGGCGACGGCGACGCTCTGTGCGCGCTTTGGTCTCGAATGCATCGTCTATATGGGCGCTGTGGACGTGGCGCGTCAGCAGCCCAATGTGATCCGCATGGAAATGCTCGGCGCCAAGGTGGTGCCGGTGCAGGTCGGTGCGCGCACGCTGAAGGATGCAATGAACGAGGCGCTGCGTGACTGGGTCACCAATGTGCACAACACGTTCTATTGCATCGGCACCGTCGCCGGCCCGCATCCCTATCCGATGATGGTGCGCGACTTCCAGTCGATCATCGGCGATGAGACCCGTGTACAGATGCAGGAGATCGAAGGTCGCCTGCCGGATTCGCTGATTGCCTGCATCGGCGGCGGCTCCAATGCGATGGGGCTCTTCCATCCGTTCCTTGACGATCCCTCGGTCGATATCTACGGCGTCGAAGCGGCGGGCCACGGGCTCACCAACCTGCACGCCGCATCGATTGCTGGCGGTCGTCCAGGCGTGCTGCATGGCAACCGCACTTATCTCTTGATGGATGAAGACGGTCAGATCCAGGAAGGTCATTCGATCTCCGCCGGCCTCGATTATCCCGGCATCGGCCCCGAACATTCATGGCTGCATACGATCGGCCGCGTGAAGTATCTGTCGGCGACGGACGAGGAAGCGCTGGCCGCATTCCAGCTGCTGTCGAAACTCGAAGGCATCATCCCGGCGCTGGAGCCGGCGCATGCCCTCGCCAAGGTATCCGAACTCGCGCCTAAACTGCCGAAGGATCACCTGATGGTCGTCAACCTCTCCGGCCGCGGCGACAAGGACGTCCCGCAGGTGGGGGATATTCTGCGAGCACGTCAGTGAGCGTCAGCGTTTACCGAAATGCCCCCTCACCCGGATCGCAAGAGCGATCCGACCTCTCCCCGGTGGGGAGAGGTAAAGAGGGAGCTCCGTTCTTCACCTCTCCCCACCGGGGAGAGGTCGCGCGCTCTTGCGCGCGGGTGAGGGGGCTTCACTCCGTCGCCGGCAGTGTGGTCGCGATTACTTTCAGCACGCCTTCGAGGTCTTCATATACGTCCGTATTGCTGAACCGCAGCACGAGGAATCCGGCACTTTCCAGCACCCAGGTGCGTCGCGCGTCGTATGCGGCCTCCCTTGCTGTCGCATGCGTCACACCATCAACTTCAATGACCAGCCTGCCATCCAGCGTCACGAAATCGACGATAAACCCGTTGATCACGTGCTGCCGTCGGAATTTCCAGCGCGCCAGCTGGCGTGCCCTTAGCGCTTGCCATAGCTTCGCCTCGGCGCTCGTTTGCGTAGTACGGAGTTGTTTGGCTCTGGCTTTGAACTTGTCCATCCCCCAGGCTCTCCCCGGCAGAGAGTATAGCACGGCGATCTTCGCATCATGACCACCCGCATCGATACCCGTTTCGCCGAACTCAAGGCCGAAGGCCGTGCGGCTTTCGTCACCTTTGTGATGGCTGGCGATCCTGATCCCGCCACCGCGCTCGAAATCGTCAAGGCGCTGCCGAAAGCGGGCGCCGATATCATCGAGATCGGCATGCCCTTCACCGATCCGATGGCCGATGGCCCCTCGATCCAGGCCGCGGGCCTGCGCGCGCTGCAGGCCGGCATGACGCTGAAGAAGACGTTGCAGCTCGTGCGCGACTTCCGCAGCTCCGACAACAAGACGCCGATCGTGCTGATGGGCTACTACAATCCGATCTATATCTACGGCGTCGATAAATTCCTGCCCGATGCCAAGGCTGCCGGCGTCGACGGCCTGATCATCGTCGACCTGCCGCCGGAAGAAGATAACGAGCTTTGCATCCCCGCCATGAAGGCCGGTCTGAACTTCATCCGTCTGGCGACGCCGACCACCGACGACAAGCGCCTGCCGGCGGTGCTCGCGAACACTTCGGGCTTCGTCTATTACGTCTCCGTCACCGGCATCACCGGTGCAGCCGCAGCCGATGCGTCCGCGGTCGGCACGGCGGTGGCGCGCATCAAGCGTCATACCAAGCTGCCGGTCTGCGTCGGCTTCGGCATCCGGACCCCGGAGGCAGCGCAGGCGATCGCCAGCCACGCCAGTGGCGCCGTAGTCGGCACCGCGCTGGTCGATGCCCTGAAGGCGTCGCTGGACGCCGATGGCAAGGCCACGGCCAGGAGCGTCGGCGCGGTCGCCGATCTGGCCGCAGCCCTCGCCCAGGGCGTTCATGGGGCCAAACAGGCTGCGGAATAAGCCATAATTGGCCTCCATCAACCGGGAACAACGGTTGCCGGGCTCCGTCCCGGCCGCCATATAGACATCAGAGCGACGCATCATCTCAGCGACGCGGAGACACATATGAACTGGCTCACCAACGTCGTCCGGCCGAAGATCCGCAGCATCCTCAAGCGTGATACGCCCGAGAACCTCTGGATCAAGTGCCCGGATACTGGACAGCTCGTGTTCTACAAGGACGTCGAGAGCAACCAGTTCGTCATTCCCGGCTCGAACTATCACATGCGCATGGGCGCCACTGCGCGCATGAAGTCGATCTTCGACAACGAGACCTGGTACGACGTCGCGCTGCCCGAAGTGATCGCCGATCCGCTGAAGTTTCGCGACGAGCGCAAATATGTCGATCGCATCAAGGATGCGCGCACCAAGACCAGTATGAACGACTCGGTGAAGGTCGGTTACGGCAAGATGGAAGGCTCCGGCGTCGTCGTCGCCGTGCAGGATTTCGATTTCATGGGCGGCTCGCTCGGCATGGCTGCCGGTGAGGCGCTGGTGCGCGGGCTCGAACTGGCGGTCGAGAAGAAGTCGCCCTTCATCGTGTTCGCAGCCTCCGGCGGCGCGCGCATGCAGGAAGGCATCCTGTCGCTGATGCAGCTGCCGCGCACCACGGTTGGCGTGCAGATGCTGCGTGAAGCCAAACTGCCCTACATCGTCGTGCTCACCAATCCGACCACCGGCGGCGTCACCGCCTCATATGCGATGCTGGGCGACGTGCAGATCGCCGAACCCGGTGCGCTCATCGGCTTTGCCGGTGCGCGCGTGATCGAACAGACCATCCGCGAGAAGCTGCCCGAAGGTTTCCAGCGGGCCGAATATCTGCGTGACCACGGCATGGTCGACATGGTGGTGCATCGCCACGATCTGAAGCCGACGCTGGCGCGTCTCTGTCGCCTGCTGACGAAGTCGCCGGCCATTGCGAGCCCGCCGCGTGCAGAGAACATTCCGGCCGAGATCGTCGTGGCTCCGGACGCGGTGCCGGCCGCCCACGCGTGAGCACCTCCGCGCCGCCATCGTCGCCGGAACTCGGCGAGATCCTGGCGCGGCTGTCGAAGCTGCATCCGACCGCTATCGATCTGTCGCTGGACCGCATGCAGCGGCTCCTGGCGCAGCTCGGCCATCCCGAGCAGAAATTGCCGCCGGTGATTCATGTCGCTGGTACCAACGGCAAGGGCTCGACCATTGCCTATCTGCGCGCGATCTGCGAGGCCGCAGGCCTGCGCGTCCACGTCTACACCTCGCCGCATCTCGTCCGCATGAATGAGAGCATTCGTCTCGCCGGCACCCTGGTGGGTGACGATGAATTGCGTGATGCGTTCGCGCATGTCGAATCGATCAACGCTGGTGCGCCGATCACGGTGTTCGAGGCCGAGACCGCCGCCGCCTTCGATCTGTTCGCAAAGCATTCCGCCGATGTCGTGTTGCTCGAAGTCGGCCTTGGTGGCCGCCTCGATGCGACCAATGTCGTTGAGGCGCCCGCCGCCTGCGTGTTCACGCCGATTACCATCGACCACACGGATTTTCTCGGCGATACGCTCGCGAAGATCGCCACCGAGAAAGCCGGCATCATCAAGCGCCGCGTGCCGGTCATCACTGCGGAGCAATCGCCCGATGTCACCGAGGTGATAGAACAGCAGGCGCGCAAGATGCACGCGCCGCTTGTGAGCGCCGGTCAGGAATGGCACGTCAACATCGAGCGTGGGCGTCTCGTCTATCAGGACGATCGCGGGCTGATGGATATCGCGGCGCCGCGGCTGTTCGGGCGCCATCAGTTCGGCAATGCCGGTCTTGCGATTGCGACACTGCGCGCGCTGGATCGCTTCAGGATCGATCCGGCCGCTTATGAGACCGGTGTCGCGCGTGCCGAATGGCCGGCGCGCATGCAGCGGCTGACGTCGGGCAAGCTTGTCGCTGCGGCGCCGGCCGATTCGGAGATCTGGCTCGATGGTGGCCACAATGCCGATGGAGGACGCGTGATTGCGGCGGCGCTCGGCGATCTCGAGGAGCGTGTGCCGCGGCCGCTGGTGGTCATCGCCGGCATGATGGCCAACAAGGATGCCACGGGCTTTCTGGCGAATTTCGCCGGCCAGACGCGCCATATCATCGCCGTGAGAATCCCCGGCCGCGACGGCGCCATGGCGCCGGATACACTCGCGGATGCTGCGCGAAGTCTCGGCATGCGCGTCGAGACAGCGCCGAGCGTCGCCGATGCGCTGCAGTCTCTCACGCGGCTCGCCTACGAAGTCCCGCCGCGGATCCTGATTGCAGGCTCGCTCTATCTGGCCGGTCACGTGTTGGCGGAGAACGGCACGCTACCTGCATAGAATCGCATCGATACAAGTGGTCTCTGATTGATCTTTGCTTGATTTTGGGGAGGTTCGATGCGCTTCGCTGCCATTGCCGATGTTCACGGCAATCACTTTGCCCTTGAGGCCGTTGTCGCCGATATCCGTAACCAGGGCATCACCGACATCGTCAATCTGGGTGATATGGCCAGTGGTGCGCTCGATGCGCGCCGTGCGGTGGACACCATGATGGGTCTCAATGCCACCAATGTCCGCGGCAATCATGATCGTTACATCACCGACTATAAGCTCGACGACATGTGGCCGTCCGACCGGCTGGCACACAGTCAGCTGGAACCAGAGCAGATGGACTGGCTGCGCGCACTGCCCTTCAGCACGATCTATCGCGATGAGGTCTATCTCGTTCACGCGACGCCCGATGACGACAACACCTACTGGATGGAAGCGGTGACGCCGGAAGGCGTGGTGCACATGGCTGCCATCGAAGCCATCGAGGAGAAGGCGAGAGGCATCACGCAATCGCTGATCCTGTGCGCGCACACGCACATCGCGCGGTCGGTGCGGCTTCGCGATGGCCGCATGATCGTTAATCCCGGCAGCGTCGGCGGCCCCGGCTATCGCGACGTCACGCCCTATCCGCACACGCTCGAAGTCGGCACGCCTGATGCCTGCTATGCGATTCTGGATTCCGATTCAGGCCGCTGGCAGGTGACGTTCCGTCAGGTGCCGTATGACCATGAGGCGATGGCAGCGCTGGCGCGGCAGAACGAACGACCCGAATGGGCCAGCGCACTGGCGACAGGATGGATCAGGTAGGCGAGACGGTACACCCTCTCGATTGTCGTCCCCGCGAAGGCGGGGACCCATAACCACGGTCAGTGTGTTCGAACGGCAGAGTCGTAACTACAGCACTTCAACCATACTCTCGGCGTGTATGGGTCCCCGCCTTCGCGGGGACGACAGTTGAGAAGAACCAGCTCCATCACGCAAAAGAAAAACGACCGGTGAAATAATCACCGGCCGTTCGAATTCTCGGATGAAGCGCGCGATCACACCGCGGCGCTGATCCACTGCTGCAGCTTCGCCTTCGGCGCGGCGCCGACCTGACGGGAGGCCATTTCGCCGCCCTTGAAGATCATCAGCGTCGGGATCGACATCACGCCATACTTCGAGGCGGTCTTCGGGTTCTCGTCGACATTGAGCTTCAGGATGGTGACCTTTTCGCCCATGGCAGCGGAGATTTCGTCGAGCGCCGGCGCGATCATGCGGCACGGACCGCACCATTCGGCCCAGAAATCGATCACGACCGGGCCGGTCGCCTTGAGCACTTCCGCTTCGAAATCGGCGTCTGTCACCTTGCCAACGGCCATGGTCGTATCCTCGTCCTGTTCAATGAAAGGCGCGCCAGAAGATTCGCGCGCTGGAATGATGCATCCAACCTATGAACGGCCCCTTGCCGGGTCAAGGTTGGTCACGCCGAGATGATGGCGGCCAGCTCCGCGTCCAGCGCAGCACCGGAAATCTCCATCATTTCAATCGTTTCCGTCCAGAGCAGGGCGGCGCGGATAGGCCGGTCTGGGTATAACTTGGCGAGTACGCCGCGATACAGCGCCAACTGCCGGATATAGGCCTTGGGCGCCTCGATCAGCTTGCGCGGCGGGTTGTGGTTGGTCTTGTAATCGACGATCCGGATCTCCGTCTTGGTCAGGACCAGCCGGTCGATCTGGCCCGACACCAGCACGGGCGAACCATCCTTTCGCGTCAACCGTCCGGCCACTGCCACTTCGGCGCGACTGCCGGGGGCAAACAGCTCGGCGAGGCGCGGATCGCCAATCAGCGACAGGACATGCGTGGCCAGCGCCGCCCGGTCGAGGTCGGTCCAGTCCTTGGCGTTGCGGGCGAGGAAGTTCAGCCCGGTCTCGCGGCGCTTCTCGGCGGCGATGTCGGGCAGCGACTGCAATAGCCGGTGCACCAGGTTGCCGCGCTGTAAAGCGAGTTGACGCAGCCGCTCGGATTCACCCGTGCGCTGGCCGCGCCCGTCGTCATCCTCGGCATCCGATGGCCGCAGCAGGCTCTCGCGGCGCGGCTGATCGCCGACCTTGTCGCGCAGCCACGCCGGCAGCACGATCGGTGCAGCCGCAGCGACAGGCATTGCAGCGCCAGGCGCCGGTGTCACATCTTCGACCCGCGTATAGCGTTTCACCACACCATCCGGCGGCGGCACCTGCTGCATGTGAAGGCCCGAATTTTCGAGGCCCTTCTGGATCAGGTCGTACCAGGACAGCGGCCGCACCTCGTTGCGGTTGCCGGGCATGCAGCCGCCGACGATCAGGCGATCGGCCGCGCGCGTCATCGCCACATAGAGCAGCCGGCGATACTCGTCCTCGGTATCGCGGATCATGTCGGCGCGTGCCGTCGCCACGGCGGGCGGATCGTCGACCTTCTTGCCGGCCCAGACCACGACGCCGGGTCCCTGCGGCGCGGCATTGCCCTGCGGCAGATGGATCAGGTTGAGCCGCTGCGAATCCGCCGGGGATGACGTGGTGTCGACCATGAAGACGACAGGCGCTTCCAGGCCCTTGGCACCGTGCACGGTCATCACGCGGACTTCGTCGCGCGTGATTTCCATGTCGCGCTTCACCTCGGTGTCGGCCGCGCGCAGCCAGGCGACGAAGCCCTGCAGCGAGGCCGGCGCCTTGCGCTCATAGCCCAGTGCGAGTTCGAGGAACTCATCCAGCGCGTCATTGGCCTCATGGCCGAGCCGGCGCAGGATACGCGCGCGGCCGTGGTCACCGCCGAGCAGCCAGGCGTAGAACGCGAAAGGAGTCTCGCTGGCAAAGCGTTTTTCGCAGGCGATCAACCGCTTCAGCGCGCCGGTCAGTTTGGGATTGCCCTCCGCCTGTCTGCCAAGCGCATCACGCAGCGATCCCGTGCGCTCCCAGGCCAGCTTGAACAGATCATCGTCGTCGAGGCTGAACAGCGGGCTCTTCAGCACGGTCGCCAGCGCCAGATCGTCTTGCGGCAGCAGCAGTGCGTCGGCCAGATTCATCAGGTCGATGATGGCGATATGTTCGGTGAGCTTGAGCCTATCGGCGCCGGCAACGGGAATGCCCGCATGTTTCAGCGCCTGGATGATCGCATCGAAGGCCTTGCCGCGGCGGCGCACCAGCACGAGCATATCGCCGTAGCGCAGCGGACGGCGCTTGCCGATGGGGCCGGTCTCCGTCCTGGCCGCGATCAATCCCTTGATCTCGGTCTGGACACGGCGTGCGAGCTTCACTTCGGGGCTGGTCTCGGAGCGCTTGTCGAACGGTGCCTGCCAGCCTTCGATGCTGGGCCGGTCGTCGGGCTGTTCCAGCTCCCACAGATCGATCAGGCTGGGACCGGCATCCTCCAGCGTTTCATGAATCGGATAGCCGTTCTCGACGGCATGGATGCTGCGGAATATCGCCTCTTCGCGAAACACGTGATCGACCGATTGCAGAATGGCCGAGCCCGAGCGGAACGAATGGCTGAAGGCGATGGGATCGAATTTCATCCCGGCGTCCTTGAATCGGCCCTGCAACGCCTTGCGGCGCAGGTCGAATTCGCGGGGCGCCGCGCCCTGGAACGAGAAGATCGATTGCTTCTCGTCGCCGACCGCGAAGATCGTGCGCTTGATCCCGTCGCGCGCGCCTTCGCCGGAGGTGAATTCCGAAATCAGGTGGGTGATGATGTCCCATTGCCGCGGGCTGGTGTCCTGCGCCTCGTCGATCAGCACGTGATCGACACCGCGGTCGAGCTTGAAATGCACCCAGCTCGACGACACCCGGTCGAGCATCTCCAGTGTCCGCGCGATCAGGTCGTCGTAATCCAGGAGGCCGCGTTCGTTCTTCTCGCGGCGGTAATTCTCTGCAACCTGGCTGGCGATCACCAGCAGCGACTGGGTGCGCTCGCGCATCGCGACGGCGCGGCGACGCTCCAGCAGCGGCGCGATGCGATCTGCTTCGCGGATCAACGCATTGAACAGACCGGGATTGTTCTTCTCGATGGTCTTGGTAGCGAATGACTTGCGCAGTTCCTGCTTGTCGGTGAGGAAGACACTCAGATAGGCGTCGATCTGCTCCGTGCCGCCGTATGATAGCGCTTCGCGCAGCCGCGCGCCCTGTTTGATATCATTTGTCGTACCGGTCTCGAAGACGTCAGCAGCAAGGATCCAGCGTTCGCGCGGCAAGTTGGGGCCATCGATGATCTCCAGCTCGACGCTCTCTCTGGTATCACCGGGCCCAACGCCTAGCGTCGCGGAGAGCTGCGCCATCGCAGCGTCGGTTGAGCCGGCGCGTTCGATCCAGGCCAGGAACTGGTCGCGGGACAGACTCGCCTCGCGGACCACGTCGCGGAACGTCACGTCCGCCGCCGATGTCATGGCGGTCGTCAGCGCGCGGCCTTCGGCGCTGTCGGGCGCAGCAGCGGCATGCAGCAGCACCTGCAGGCTGGCGCGTTCCATCATCTCGTTCTGGTCGCGGTCGTCGAGCACGCTGAACCGTGCAGGCACATTGGCCTCGAACGGAAATTGTTGCAGCAGCCGTGTGCACAGCGCGTGAATGGTCTGCACCTTCAGCCCGCCCGGCGTCTCCAGCGCGCTGGCGAACAATTCGCGCGCCCGCGACCGCAGTCTGCTGTTCGAGGCGGGAACGCCGGCATTCCCGATTTCCGCATCGAGCGCGGCGTCATCCAGCGTAACCCAGTGGCCGAGCCGCGTGAACACGCGCTCCGCCATGTTGGCCGCCGCGGCCTTGGTGAAGGTGACGCAGAGAATCTTCTCGGGCGGGACACCGTCAAGCAGCAGGCGTATGACGCGATTGACCAGCACATAGGTCTTGCCTGAACCGGCATTGGCCGAGACGAACACCGATGATGCCGGATCGGATGCCAGTTGCTGCCTGGCGCTCGCGGCGGGCGGGATATTGCGCGGGCCGCTCATGACTCGCCTCCGCTGCCACCATTGGCCGACCATTCCTTGATGCGGGCCAGATCGTCATAGCTGCCATAGCGGTTCGACCACATGGACAGGCTGAGCGATGCATAGGCGGTGGCTTCGTCCTCGAAGGTGCGGATCAGCGCTTCCAGCTTGGCGCGCGCCTCGATGGCGGCGTCATCGGGCAACTGCGCCTCGTCCTTGCGCTCGATCTTCAGTTCGAGCAGTCGCTCTTCACCCGGCGGATTGTTGCCGCTGAGCCGGACATAGACCAGCTCGCTGACCGACGAGCCTGCAGCAACGCCCTTGAAGCCGCCCTCGCGCAGGATCGCGGCTTCCAGCGTGAGCTGCGGCGACAGGCCCATGCGCACCTGTTTGCCGGTCGGTGGCTGGCCGGTCTTGTAGTCGAGCAGCGCGAAGGTGCGGTCGCTGCGATGTTCGATGCGGTCGGCGCGGGCCGAGAGATGGAAGACACGGCCGTGATCGAGCGGGATCGCGATCTCGCCGCGTACTTCGGCGTCGATGCTGGCGACATTGATGCGGCGGTCGATCTCCCAGGCGCCAAACCACGATGCAATGCGCAGGAAGCGCGGCCACCACAGCGCACGGGCTTCCGGCCGCGTCATCAGGGGCGCAAAATGTGTCTGTCCGATCCGGCGCAGAGCAGCGGCGGGATCGTCTGGCAGCGCCTTGCTGTATTCCATCGTGAAGTCGCCGAGTGACGCATGGATCGCCGATCCCCGGTCGGCAGCCGATAGCGGCATATCGACGGGATCGAGCGGCACGAGGCCCAGGATATATTTGGCGTAGATCGTGTAGGGATCGCGCAGCCAGTCCTCGATGGCAGTGACCGAGAGCCTGAGCGGGCGCGCCGCACGTGGCGGCCGCGGCTCCGGCTGGGCAATCGGCGTGACCTGTTCGGGGCGATCGAGTTCTTCGGCATAGCGAACATAATGTTCGCCTGCAGCAAGCGCGGCCTCCCAGCGAGCCTCGCCGGCGACGGCTTCGAGACGATGCAGGAAGCGCGATGCGACGGCGGGCGCGCCGCCGACTTTCGCGGCGTGGCTGAGAATGACGTCTTCCGTGCCGAGCAATTGCACGAAGTCATGCGCGGTGAGGCCGATGCGGCGCTCCGGAAGATCGAGGCCGAGCTGATAGCGCATCGGCCGGCTGAGCCACGGATCGATCCGCGGCGACGGTGGCCAGATGCCTTCGACCAGACCGCCGAGGATCACGCGGTCCGATTGCGTCAACCGTGCTTCGAGTTGGCCGTAGATACGCAAGCTGGCATTGGCGACTTCCGGCCGGCGCACGATACGGTCGGCAAAGGCGGTCTGAAATATATCGGGATAATCGCGGAGCTGCATCATCAGCCCGCTGGGGCGAAGCCGCTCTTCGGGGCTGCTCTCGGTGTCGATGGTCTCCATGACGACGAGATCGTCGAATGCCTTGGTGAGCGCCGTCCCTTCGCGTCCGGCAAATGCAGCTTCGCTGTCCCTGTCGTCGCGCGACAACAGTTTGATCGCCTCGCGATGCCGCAGCGCGACCTCGGCGAAATCGATGGGCCTGATGGGGTGGATGCTCTCCAGCGGTGCGAGCGCTGCGCGCAATGCCGCGATCAGGTCTTCGGTGCGGTCGAGGCGGTCATCGTCGAGTTTTGCGCGCGGCTCGGCACCATGCAGCATCGAGGCTTCGCGGCGGCGCAGCTTGCCGAGTTCGTCGCGGAAACGTGCGAAGTCCTGTGCGAGTCCCGCGGTGCCGGGTGTCGGCCGCGTGCCGCGCAATAGTGCGAGTTCGAGCGTCTCGATGGCATCTGTCCATGCGTTCGGCGTGGCGCCGAGACGAAACAGCGGATGTTTCAACAGCGCCAGCAAAGTGGCAGGTTCAAGCTGTTCTGCCGCAGCTTCGGCAATGAGGCGGGCGAAGATGCCGGCCGAGGTTTCCGTCAGCGCGTCGCCGCCGGAATCGTCGTAGATCAGATTCCAGCGCCCGAGCGCGGCCATCACCCGGCGCGCCAGCGCGCGGTCGGGCGTGACCAGGGCTGCGGATTTCTTCAGCTCATGGGCCTCGCGCATGGCAATCGCGATGGCCAGCGCTTCCATTTCCGGATTGGCGGCGGCGATCACAGAGAGCTTCTGCATGCCGGCCGCGATCTTTTGGTCGACGGCGGGCTGCGCCAGTCGCGTATGCCACTGCGCCGTGGCATTGGATGGCCGCATCGCTTCCGAGGCCAGCAATTCGCGGCCCCGCGGCGACGGTGTGCCGAGCGTCGTCACATCGCGGCGCGTGATACCGAAACGTTCCAGCAGCGCATGGAGCGCGAATTGCGGATGATTCGATGCCGAGGATTCGACCCGACCCTGCGCATCCCTGGTGCCACCGATCAGATTCCATGCGACGTCATCAAGGTCGGTATCGAGTCCCGGCAACACGACGGCGCCATTGGCTAGCTGCGCGACTTCGCGCAGAAACTTCGCTGTCGTCGGCATCGACCCGGTCGAGCCGGCTGCGATGATCGGGCCGCCTTTATGCGCCTTCAGGCGCGCGGCTTCGGCGTCGATCAAGAGGTCGCGGCGGATCGCGGGTTCAATTGCATTGTGCGCGGCGAGGATGTCCGGCCAGACGTTTCTGGCGATGCTCAGGAACTGCAGCGTCAACTGCCAGTACTGATCGAGCGCATCGGGCACCAGCCCGTCCAGCGCGCTCCAGTCGACCTTGCGCGTCGCCATGTCGTCCATCAGCCGTGCGAGGTCGTCGGCCAGCGCCAGTGTCGAGGCCGGCGCGCCGACCACCAGTGGTGTCTGGCCGGAATCGCCTGGTGCGAGTTGCTTCGCCCATGCGGCGATCAACTGCGCCAATAGAAGTCGGCGTTGTAGTCCGTCGAGAGCGGGAGGTGCATCCAGCCGCTCAAGCGCTTCGGGCGATGCCGCCTGAGCAAAGGCCAGTTCCTCCTCGTCGACATCGCCGAGCGGCACGATGCGCGGCAGCAGTACGGCGTCGGTACCGAGCACGTCGAGAAAGATCTCCTGTGCCATGCGGCCGGCGCGGCGTGTCGGCAGATACAAAGTGACGGTGGCCAGTTTCTCCGGCGCATTGCGCGCAGAGAATCCCTCGACGAGATCACCGTCGACGAGCGCGGTGATCAGCGTGCGCAGAAATGGCGCCGAGGAGGGAATATTGAAGACGCGCATGAACACCCTGATTCGTGATCAGGGTGCATCATGGCATGGCTGGAAAGGCGACGGGAGTCGCAGGAAGCTCAGGCGACGCTGGCGAGGAACGCTTCTTCGGCGGCGCGCACGGCGTCGGGCGTGCCGACATGCATCCAGACGCCTTCCATGCGCAGCCCGAACAGGCGTTCCTGTTCATTGGCTTTGTCGAAGAGCTTGGTCAGCGAGAATTCGCCGGATGGCGCGTCCTTGAACAGTGCGGGCGACAGGATCGCGACGCCGGCATAGACGAACGGCACCACCTGATTTTCCTTGCGGCGACGCAGCGCGCCATCGGTGAGCATCGCGTAGTCGCCGGAGCCGGCATAACCGATGCTGTTGGCGGTCGGCGCCATCAGCAGCAGGATGTCCATGCGTGCGGGATCGAAAGCTTCGGCGAGGCGCGTGAGATTCGGCTGCACGCCGTCGATCCACATCGTGTCGGCATTGAGATGATAGAACGGCTCGGTGCCGAGCAGCGGCAGGGCCTTCACCACGGCGCCGCCGGTACCGAGCACCTGATCGCGCTCGTCGGAAATGATGATCTTCGGTTTGGAGCGCGTCGCGACATGATCGATGATCTGGTCGGGCAGGTAATGCACATTGACCACCGCTTCGGTCACGCCGGCAGCGGCGAGCTTGTCGAGCACGTGATCCAGCAGCGGCTGTCCAGCGACGGAGACCAGCGGCTTCGGCAGATTGTTGGTGAGCGGTCGCATGCGCAGGCCGAGGCCCGCGGCGAGAACCATTGCTTTGGTGGGTTTTACGGACATAACGACATTGGCCTTAAGAAAAGATGGGCCTTGGTAGAATGGTGGGCCTTGATGGAATCGTTCTTGAATTTCTGAGCTGAAATAATGGTAGCACGGCGGCGTGTCGCATGCATGAACCTATCGAGCCATAATGGGCCGAGATGACGCGGATGCGACAATTGCACCCGCCTGCAACGTCACGTTTCTGCCGCCTGCGTCTCGGGACGTTTCGTCTTTTTCTTTTTGTCGTTCGGTTTGAGAAAGTTCACACCAATCTGGTCACCATTGACCCAGCCGAGTTCGCAGCGGCGATAGGCGAGACCTGTGGATGAGAGCAGAAGGAAGAATTCTTTCAGGTTCAGTCCTTCGACAGAACCATCGACGGTGAGTTTGGCGCCTGTTTCGGAAATGTCTTCCATGATGCAGGAGCGACGCCAGGTGCCATCGATGCCCATCATGTGCGCAGGAAAGCCGCGCTCGAAAACGACCCGATCTCCCGCACGCCGCTCCGTCATGACACGTCCCTTGTCCAGTACGCCAAGCTCCGCATGTGCAGGGCTCGTGCAGAGGATAAAACGTGCGCGACTAATAAGTGGTTAAGTAAGTGTTAGAATCGCGGCGGTGGTACATGCGTCGCATACCACTGCTGGAACGGCGCCAGCGTCGGATGCGCCAGTGAGCGGTTGAGATAGGTCCAGATCCGCGGCTGGTGCTTGAGATAATGTGGCTTGCCGTCGCGGCGATTGAGTCGCGCAAACGTCCCAAGCAATCGTGTGTTCCGCTGTGCCGACATGATCGCATAGAGTTCGGCAAAAGCCGCAGCATCGAAAGCGGGATCTGCTGTGCGGCGCGCCTTGATGTAGCGCGTCAGCATGGTCAGCTCCAGCTGCTCGGGCACGTCGATACGCGCGTCCTGCAGCAGCGAGACGAGATCATAGGCGGCGGGGCCGAGCACCGTGTCCTGAAAGTCGATCACACCGACCTTCCTGATGCCCTCGCGATCGTCGAGCCAGATGATATTCGGCGAATGGAAGTCGCGCAGCACCCAGGTCTTCGGCGCGGCCGCGGGCTTCGCCAGCAGTTCACGCCACATCGTGACAAATTCAGTGCGAGCGTCATCGGCAAGCGGTGCGTCGCGGTCTGGCAGATACCATTCCGGCATCAGACCGATCTCGACCAGCAATGCGTCCGTATCGAAGACGGGAATGGCGTAGTCGACATGCGGCAACAGCGGCAGCGTCTCCGGCAGCGTCTTGCTGTGCAGCAGAGCGAGCATGTCGGTCGCGATCTTGTAGCACTCGGCAATCGGTGCCGGCGGATCGCCTTCGATCACGGACGCTGTGCCGAAATCCTCGGTGATGAGAAAACCCGCATCGAGATCGGCGTGATGGATCGCTGGCGCGGAGATACCCTGCGCGCGTAGTCCATTCGCAATGGCAACGAACGGCTTGACGTCCTCCGCCAGATGCACCGCTGCGCTATAGGACTTGCCGTCATAGACCGGCGCACCGTCCGGTCGCTTCGGCGCATTCATCAGGATGAAGACGTCATCACCGCGGATCAGCCGCGCATAGGAGCGCGTCGAGGCATCGCCTGCCATGCGCTGGCGCGTGGCGTCGAGATAGCGCGCTTCTTCGAGAAATTCGCGCAATGCCTTGAGGCGCAGAACGACCGATGCGACCTTGCCGTGACCAGTGATCTCTGCTGCGCGCGCCACGGAGCCGAGCGCAGGGCGATGACTGAGCGCGATATCGATACGATCCGGCGGCAGCGTGCCGTCGGCGCGCTCCGGCCATTCGATCAGCGCGACCACGCCATCCGGCAGCGGCGACAGGCCGATCTCCTCGAGTTCGCTGGCGTCGTTGATGCGATAGAGATCGGCGTGAACAAGCGGAAACGGCGGAAGCTCGTAGTTCTGCGCCAGCGTGAAGGTCGGGCTCGGCACTTCGAGCTCGGGATCCCCGGCGAGATGGCGGATCATCGCGCGCGCGGCCGCCGTCTTGCCGGCGCCGAGATCGCCGGAGAGCGTGATGACATCGCCGGGGCCGATCAGCAGGGCGAGATCGGCCATCAATTGCGCAGTGGCGTTCTCATTTGCGAGCGCCAGCGAAAATGTGGTCGGTTCGGTCATTCGGCGGCGTTGCGATGCGCGGTCTGGTCGATGGGGAAGTCGCAGGTGACGGTGGTGCCCTTGCCGACCGCGGAATCGACGCGGACCTTGCCGCCATGCAGTTCGACGAAGGAGCGCACCAGCGACAGGCCGAGGCCGGCGCCGCGATGGCGTGAACCATTGGCGTGGCTCTCGAACCAGTCGAATACCTTGTCCTTCACTTCGGGCGGAATGCCGGGGCCGCGATCGGTGACGGTGAAGGTGATGGTGTGTTCAGACCGCCGCGCGGTCAGCGTAACCGCCGAATTTTGCGGGGCGAAGCCGACGGCATTGGCGAGCAGATTGTAGAGCACCTGCACGACACGGCTCTCGTCGCCGGTGAAGCTGCCGATCGCGGGATCAACTTCGATCTGCAGTGCGATGTGATCCTTCGCCAGACGATCCTGGATGCCTTCGGCTGCCGCGGAGATGGTCTTGCGAATATCGATCGGGCCGAGATTCAGCGTCATCGCGCCGGCGTCGATGGTGGCGAGATCCAGAATATTGTTGATGATCGCCAGCAGCGCGCCGGTCGAGGTGGTGATGTAGTCCAGATATTCGGCCTGCTTCGGCATCAGCGGGCCGGTAACGGGATCGCTGAGCAGATGCGCGAAGCCGATGATCGTGGTCAGCGGCGAACGCAGCTCGTAGGAGACGTGGTGGACGAAATCCACCTTCATCTGGTCGGCGGTCTCCAGCGCCTCGTTGCGCTCGCGCAACGCGCGCTCGACATTCTCGGCATCGGAAATGTCCTGGAACGTCAGCATGGTCGCGCCGTCAGGCAGCGGCATGGTCATGCAGGCGAGGACACTGCCGTCCTTGCGCTCCAGTTTGAGCGGCACCGACTTGCGATTGTCGATGCCGGTAATGGCGCTACGGATCGTCTGCCATGTCGGAGTATCGTCGAACAACGGCCGGCACCAGGTCTCGACCATCTCGATATGCGGCCGCTGCTCCAGCGCTTCGTCCGACAGCTTCCACATCTTGGCGAAAGCCGGATTGAACAGTTGCGCGCGACCGTTGCTGCCGAACACGGCGACGGCCTCGGCGAGATTGTCGAGCGTCTCGCGCTGAACGCGGATCAACCCGTCGAAGCGCCGTGCCAGTTCGAGACTCTCGGTCACATCGTCGAACAGATAGGTGACGCCGCCTTCGGGATTAGGCGTGGTGACGATCGAGAGCGCGCGGCCATCCGGCAGATACCAGACGTCCTTGGCTGCCTCGACGGCACGATAGGCCTCGTGCAGCTTGGACTTCCAGGTGCGGTAGTCGGACTGTTCCGGCAGTTTTCGCGCGGCCCTGAGACGATCCAGCACGCTTGAGTCGTCGGGATTGCTGTCGAGGAAGGTGCGGTCGAGATCCCACAGCCTTCGATACGAGTCGTTATAGAAAGCAAGGCGGCGCTGGCCGTCGAACACGGCGACACCGGACGACAACTGATCCAGCGTGCGGCGATGCGCTTCGGCCATGCGTACCAAAGCGGCTGATAGTGCGGCGGCTTCGCTGGCGTCGATGGCCATGCCGGCGCTGCCGCTGGCGACCTTTGCGGCGTGGACGTCGAAGATGCGGCGTTCGCCGGAAATCACGATCGGCACGCGCGCGGCAAAGGGCAGATTGTCGTTCAGCGCGCGCGCCAGATTGCTACGGTCGTCGCTGTCGAGCAGTTCCAGATTGCGACCGACCGCATCGCCCGCATCGGCCGCATCAGTCGCACGCGCATAGGCCGCATTGACGAAGCTCAAGCCGCCATCCGCACCCTTGGCCCAGATCGGCCATGGCGCGGCATTGGCAAAGCCACGGAGAACTTCGGCTTCTTCCGCAAGTTCCTTGTGACGCAGCGAGACTTCGGCGAGCTCGCGGCGCAAGCCACTCAATTCGCGAATCCGGACAATGGCCTGGCCGCCGATGGCGCGGCCCATCGCCTCGATGGCGCGGCCGCTCGAGGTCGTCAGGTTCAGCACAAAGCCTTCGCCGGCATCGAGCAGTGCGTCGACGGCGTGATCCATCCGCAGCGCGGGTTCCGGCGGCAGCCATGTTCCGAACGCGAGAATGCGCTGCGGCTGATGCTGCTGCGGGTCTTGCGACATCATCAATGCGGTGTCGCCGGAGATATCGGGGCGGGTTTCGCCCGCAGCCCAGGCGATCAACACCTGCGGTTCGGTGAACAGCAAGGCGCGAAACCGGTCGGACTCTACCTGCAGCGTATGGAGCTCGGCGCGCAGCTTCGCCTCGGTCTTGGCCGAGCGAATGCGATTGTGCATCAACAGGATGGCGGAGACGACGGAGAAGCCGAGCACGGCCGTCGCTGTCGTCAGAGCAGCGATTTCCTGGCGATCGAGATCGAGCAGATTGGCGAGCGTTTGGCTGATGAAGGGTTCGTCGGCGGCCGATGCCGAGGAGGTGGCCAGAAGTGCAGACGCACTGATGCCGACAAGCCCGTCGCGCACTATAGAAGTGCACGACAGCAAGGTCCGACGCATCGCCGCGATCACGCCTGACATCATTCGCCCCAAACCGCACGTCTTCCCCGGCAGCCCCTCACCACCAGCGAATCGTTCGACAATATCCGCTTCGGGAGTCGCCGGGTAAGAGTCCAGACCGTGAACGCCGAGTCCCCGGTTAAAAAATGCAGTCAGGTTTGATTCAAATGATGCGCGATATGACGAAATACGCGCTAGCGGCCGGTGGATCCGAACCCACCGCTGCCGCGTTCGGTTTCGCTGAGCGCCGCGGCCACCACGAGTTCCGCATGCGTGACCGGTGCGATCACCATCTGCGCGATTCGCTCGCCGCGTTTGATCGTGAAGTCTGCCGGGCCGTGATTGATCAGCAGCACGCCGATCTCACCGCGGTAATCGGCGTCGATGGTGCCCGGTGAGTTCAGCACGGTGATGCCGTGCTTGGCGGCAAGGCCGGAGCGTGGGCGCACCTGCGCCTCATAGCCGGGTGGTAGCGCGATAGTCAGCGCGGTCGGCACCAGCGCATATTTGCCGCTGGCGAGAATCATCGGGCTGTCTTCGGGAACCGCGGCGAGCAGATCGAGGCCGGCTGCATGTGCGGTCTGATAGGCCGGCAGGGCGAGGCCTGCGCCATGCGGGAGCTGCCGGACGTCGACCTGAACAGGGGTGGCAGCGCTCATGATGGATCTTTCGTGGATGGCGTCACGGTATCGGCGATTCGCGCGACCAGGGTCGTCGCGACCTGTTCCTTGCTCATCGGTGCCCATGAATCAACGGCGATATCGGCGCTGTCCTTGCTGCGTGTGAGCAGATGCACGGTGTTGTCGTCGCCGCCCATGATGCCGGTGGCCGGCGAGACGTCATTGGCGACGATCCAGTCGCAGCCCTTGCGCGCGATCTTGGCTTTCGCATTGTCGATCAGGTGTTCGGTCTCGGCGGCAAATCCGATCACCAGCGGCGGGCGATGCTCGGGAAGTTTCGAGATCGTCGCGAGAATGTCGGGATTTTCCGTGAGCTGCAGCGGCGCCATCGCAGCGCCGGCGGTCTTCTTCAGCTTCTGCGCGCCCTCGTTGACCACGCGCCAGTCGGCTACGGCCGCCGCGAAGATCGCGATGTCGACGGGCAGTGCGGACTGGACCGCAGCGAGCATGTCGCGCGCGGATTCGACATGCGTCACGGTCACGCCCGGGACTTCGTCGAGATCGACGGGACCCGAGACGAGAATCACCTCGGCGCCTGCAGCCCGTGCCGCAGCGGCAATTGCATAGCCCTGTTTGCCGGATGAGCGATTGGCGATGTAGCGCACGGGGTCGATCGGCTCATGGGTCGGGCCTGCGGTGATCAGCACGCGCTTGCCGGCCAGTGGCTTCGGCGTCGGTGGCCGCAGGAATGTGTGAGCGGCTATCGCGATCTCGGTCGGCTCCGCCATGCGGCCGACACCGGATTCGTTGCGCTCGGCCATCTCGCCGGCATTCGGTCCGATCATCCTGATGCCGTCACGCTGCAACTGCGCGACGTTGCGGCGCGTCGCGGCGTTATTCCACATCAGCGGATTCATTGCCGGCGCGATCAGGATCGGTTTGTCGGAGGCCAGAAGGATCGCAGACGCCAGATCGTCTGCATGACCATTCGCCATCTTCGCCATCAGGTCCGCCGTCGCCGGCGCAACCACGATCAGATCGCATTCCCTGGCGAGCCGAATATGCCCGGCATCGAATTCGCTTTGTGGGTCGAACAAGTCCGTATAGGCGCGCTCGTTGGACAGCGCGCTGGCGGCCAGCGGGGTGACGAATTGCTGCGCAGCGCGCGTCAGCACCACGCGGACATGGATGCCGCGTTCCTTTAGCCGGCGGATCAGATCGAGCGCTTTATAGGCCGCGATTCCGCCGCCGATGATGAGCGTCACGTGAAGCTGATCGCCGATATTTTTCAATGGCTTGGATAGGTTTTCGGGAACCGGCGCATCTTGCGAAAACCTTGCGTCAGTCTTGAGGTTATCTTGCGATGCGTCGCGCAGGATGACCCGCACCTCATCCTCGACCGATCGCCCGTTGCGCGCTGCCCGCAGTCGCAATTCGTCGCGAATGGCGTCGTCGAGCTTGCGGATCGTCAGGCTGGCCATGTGGCGTCTCGCGCTAATTTGATTGCAATGCTAGCACAAAATGCAGGCATTGCAATCAATCCTAGCGCACCGAGAGCAGTAGTCCCAGAAACGACAACGCGATCACCCAGACGCCCACCGTGCGCCAGCGCAGCTGCTTGGCCCGTGCCCGTGCGATGGCGGCGATGGTCGCATCGTCGAGCCTGACGCCGTCCCGGGTCATGGTCTCGAGCTGTTCGAGCACCGTCAGCGCGCGCGTTGCCATGGCCGGCAGGCTGCCGACGACCTTGCCGAGTTCGCCGGCGCCGGAGACCGCCCCCTGAATCTTGCCCAATGGGCCAAGATTACGCTCGATCCATTCGCGCACGACGGGATCGGCGACCTTCCAGATATCGAGCTTGGGATCGAAGCTTCGTGCGACGCCTTCGACGACGACCATGGTCTTCTGCAGCAGGATCAATTCCGGCCGCGTGCGCATGTCGAACAGACCGGTGACCTCGAGCAGCAGCGTCAGCAGCTTGGCCATCGAGATTTCTTCGGCGGTGCGATTGTGGATCGGCTCGCCGATGGCGCGGATCGCCTGTGCGAAATTCTCCACGGAGTGGTGACCCGGCACATAGCCGGCCTCGAAGTGAACTTCGGCGACGCGGCGATAGTCACGGGTGATGAAGCCCAGCAGAATCTCCGCGAGAAAGCGCCGTTCCTTCAGGCCAAGCCGGCCCATGATGCCGAAGTCGACGGCGACGAGGTGGCCGTCGCTGTCCAGAAACAAATTTCCGGGATGCATGTCGGCATGGAAAAAGCCGTCACGCAGCGCGTGACGCAGGAAGCTCTGGATCACCTTGCGGCCGAGATCCGGCAGATCGACGTTGGAGTCTTCCAGGCGCTTGTGATCGTTCAGCGCGATGCCGTCGATCCACTCCATCGTCAGAACATTGTGCGAGGTACGATCCCAGTCCACTTCGGGGACACGGAAATCCGGATCGTTGCGGGTGTTCTCCGCCATCTCGGACAGCGCAGCGGCTTCGAGACGGAGATCCATCTCCATGGCCACCGAGCGCGACATGGTGGTGATGATCTCGATCAGCCGCAGGCGCCGCGCTTCGGAAAAATGCTCTTCGGCCTTGTGGGCGACGTAAGCGAAATCGCCGAGGTCGCGGCGGAATTGCCCGGCGACATTCGGGCGCAGCACTTTCACGGCGTACGTCTTGCGGACACCGTCCCTGTCGATCTCGGCGCGATGCACTTGCGCGATCGAGGCCGCGGCGACCGGCGGGCTAAAGCTCGCATAGAGCTGCGCCACAGGGCGTTCCAGCGAAGCGGCGACGACGCCTTCGGCTTCGGTCAGGGAGAATGGCGGCAGCCTGTCCTGCAAGCTTTCAAGATCCCGCGCCATGGCAACGCCGACCACGTCGGGACGGGTCGCGAGAAACTGTCCGAGCTTGAGATAGGCAGGTCCAAGCCGCGTCAGCGCGCGCGACAGCCTTGCGCCGGATTTTGCGCCAGGCCGCTCAATGAGCCGCGCCATGCGCAGCGCGAGTTGCCCCGGCGGTGGCACCAGCGACGGATCGACGACGCCGAACACGCCTTCGCGCGCAAACACGAAACCGGCGCGGGCAAGCCGCGCCATATGAGAGAGACCAGCGATCACAAACGCCAGCCCGAATGCAGTGCGACGATGCCGCCCGAGAGAAGTTCGTATTTCACGCGCGAAAAGCCCGCATCGCGGATCATGTCGGCGAAGACGGGCGGCTTCGGAAACTTGCGGATCGATTCCACGAGATACTGATACGATTCAGAGTCGCCGGTGACGGCCTTGCCAAGCGGCGGGATCACCTTGAACGAGAACAGGTCATAGATCTTGTCGAGACCGGGCACGTCGACGGTCGAGAATTCGAGACAGAGAAAACGGCTGCCGGGCTTCAACACGCGGTAAGCTTCGCTGAGGGCGCGGTCGATGCGCGGCACGTTGCGGATGCCGAAGGCGATCGTATAGGCGTCATAGCTCTTGTCGGCGAATGGCAGCTCTTCCGCGTTGCCCTCGATGAAGGACACCTGATGTTCGAGATGCTGCTTGATGGCGCGCTCGCGGCCGACTGCCAGCATCCCCGTATTGATGTCGCAAACTGTCGCCGAGAAGCCGAGGCCCGACGCCCTGGCGGCGCGGAACGAGATGTCGCCGGTACCGCCGGCAACGTCCAGCAGCGCAAACGGCGCGTCCGAGCGCGGCGGGTTGAGCTGGTTGATCATCACGTCCTTCCAGACGCGATGCATGCCGCCGGACATCAGATCGTTCATCAGGTCGTAGCGCTGGGCCACGCTGTGGAACACGTCGTTCACCAGCGTCTGTTTTTCGCCCACCGGGACGTCCCTGAAGCCGAAATGGGTGGTTTCGCCCGGCTGATCCATCGTTTTCATCTCAAAAGCCTCAATGCGGCGGACCATAGCGCGCCGGCGCGCATGGGGCTATCACGTCCCTACCTCAAGGTGAATGACGTGAATCATGCCTGAATTACCCGAAGTCGAGACTGTCCGCCGGGGCCTGCAGCCGGCCATGGAGGGGTCCAGGATCACCCGCCTGGAATTGCGCCGGAAGGACCTGCGGTTTCCGTTTCAGCCGGATTTTGCCGGGAGGTTGCAGGGCCGGGTCATCACCAGCCTCGGCCGTCGCGCCAAATATCTGCTGGCGGATCTGGATTCCGGCGACGTGCTGCTGATGCATCTGGGCATGTCCGGCTCGTTCCGGGTGGTCTCCGATGAAAATAACGTGATGCCCGGCGCCTTCCATCATCCGCGTAGCGACGAACGCGCGCATGACCACGTGGTGTTTCACATGTCGTCGGGCCCGTCGGTGATCTACAACGATCCCCGTCGCTTCGGCTTCATGAGGATTTTTGCGCGCAGCGAGATCGATCAGGAGCCGTTCCTGAAGGACATCGGCCCGGAGCCGCTGGGCAACGCTTTCGATGCCGCGCTGCTGGCCAGCGCGACCGCGGGCAAGAAGACCAGTCTCAAGGCCGCGCTGCTCGATCAGCGCGTCGTCGCCGGCCTCGGCAACATTTATGTCTGTGAGGCGCTGTTTCGGTCGCATTTGTCGCCGCGGCGGCTGGCAGCGACGCTGGCGACCAAAAAAGGTGAACCAACCGATCACTCCAGACGACTGGTCATTGCGATCCACGAGGTGCTGAACCAGGCCATCAAGGCCGGCGGTTCATCGCTGCGCGATCATCGCCAGACCGATGGCGAGCTGGGTTACTTCCAGCACTCGTTTCAGGTCTACGACCGCGAAGGCGAGCCGTGCCAGACAGATGGCTGTTCGGGCATCGTGAAGCGCTTCGTGCAGAACGGACGGTCGACCTTTTGGTGCCCGAAGTGCCAGAGGTGACGTGACCGCTTCGAGACGGAGGGCGGCGTTTGACATCGGATCTATTTGAACGGTTTCGCGTCAGCTTCTTCGAGGATGCTGACTCCGCGCGTCAGGGCCTCGACCTCGAGGCGCTTGCACAACTCGTCGGCGAGGAACGCGCAGGCGCCGAGGATATGCTGCTCCAGCGTTTGCCTGACGCGCGCAGCGTGATTGGCCTGGGTGTGCTGCGCTCAGAGAAGGCGCAAGCCGAGTTGCAGGTTCTGTTCGAAGCCGAACGGCGGATGCAGCACGCGTCAAGAGACGGGGCGGGCGATGATTGGCAGCCTTATGCGCTGATACATCAGGCGAAGGCTTTGCTGCAGATCAGGCCGGATCGACGTTGGTCAGACGCTATCGTCGATATTCTCGCATCTGCGCCAGATGCGTTGCAGCGACAGAGTGCCGCCGAGGCACTTGGCGATGTTAACGAGCCTGCTGTGACACGCGCGTTGATCGTGGCGCTCGACGATTCCGATGCTCTGGTGCGTTACCACGCTGGTAAGGGGCTTCTCACCCGCCATGGTCTGGCCACAGACGCCCAGAAGACCCATTCCATGTTGCCCCGGGTGATGTCGCAGGACGCTGCACGCCGGGAATCCGGCAAGGAGCAAATCCTCGCAGCGATTGCCGGGTAATCGACGCCGGCGGTTACATCTCCTTCAATGCCGCTGCTGCAGCTTCTGCAACACCCTTGCGCGATGTCATCAGCGGCTGGATATGCCGCCCGAAGTCTTCGACGCCCTGAACGAAATCGTCGAAGGTGAGCAAGACGCCCTCGGTGCCCGGCACGGTGGCGACGTCGTCGAGCATGCGGGCGACATTTGCAAAGGAGCCTACGAAGGTCCCCATATTGATATTGACCGCTGACGTCGGGTCCGCCATCTGGCGAATATTCGTATCCTTGCCGGACTTGGTATCGGCGGCGCCCTGCACGCCCAGCCAGGCGACGGCATCGTGATCCACGCCGGCCTTGTAGTGCTCCCACTTGGCGAATGCGGCCTCGTCGGTCTCTGCCGCGATCACCATGAACAGGACATAGGTCGTGACGTGCCGACCGCTCTCCCGCGTGGCTTCGATCAGCCGTTCGGCGGCGGGAGCGAAATCGGTCGGGGTGTTGACGCCTTTGCCGAAGCAGAAATTGTAGTCGGCGTATTTTGCGGAGAAGGCCATTCCGGCGCCGCTCTGGCCGGCGCAAATGATCTTCATGTCGGCTTGCGGCCGCGGGCTGACACGGCAATCCTCCATCTGGAAGAACTCGCCCTTGCGATCCGAGGCGCCGGTCTGCCAGAGATCGCGGAGGATCTCGACATATTCCGAGAGATACTCGTAGCGGCGTGCGAAATAGTCGTCGCCCGGCCAGAGCCCCATCTGCGAATATTCAGGACGTTGCCAGCCGGTGATGAGATTGAGGCCGAAGCGGCCATGCGAAATCGAATCGATGGTCACAGCCATCCTTGCTGCAATCGCGGGAGGCATCACGAGTGTTGCGGCCGTGGCGAATAACTTGATGCGTTTGGTCACCGCGGCCAGTCCGGCCATCAGGGTGAAGGATTCCAGATTGTGATCCCAGAATTCGGTTTTTCCGCCGAAGCCACGTAGCTTGATCATCGAGAGCACGAAATCGAGCCCGTAATGTTCGGCCTTCAGCGTGACCTCCTTGTTGAGGTCAAAAGTCGGCATGTATTGCGGGGCATTTTCGGATAGTAACCAGCCATTGTTCCCGATTGGAATGAATACGCCGACTTTCATCTCGCTCTCCTCCGCAACCGCGTGACGCCCCAAGGCATCGCGAACCATTCGCTTGCGTTGAGCTAAGCAACAACCGTGCCGATACGTGCTTTCGCGCCGACCGCATGATCCCGCCACGAAGGCAGAGGTTGCAGGCGATGCATTTCCGTCCATGATCTGCCGCCAACACCCTATTGAGGACTCCCATGACCGACGCATCTTCCCCCTCCATCCGTTTCAACGACGGCGCGTCCTATGAGCGGATGATGGGTGTGTGGAGCCGCAATGCGGGCGAGATCTTTCTGGAGTGGATGGCGCCAAAGCCGGGGCTTGCCTGGGTCGATGTCGGCTGCGGCAATGGCGCGTTCACCCAGCTGATCGCCGAGCGTCATGCGCCAGCAAAGATCGACGGCATCGACCCCTCAGAGCCTCAGCTTGCCTATGCGCGGACGCGGCCGGGCGCGGCGATGGCCGCGTTCCATCAGGGCGATGCGATGGCGCTGCCGTTTCCGGATCGCAGCTTCGATGTGGCCGTGATGGCGCTGGTGATCTTCTTCGTGCCGGAGCCGGCCAGGGGCGTGTCGGAAATGGTTCGTGTCGTATCGCCCGGCGGCACGGTGGCCGCCTATGCCTGGGATATGGATGGCGGCGGTTTTCCGCTGGAGCCGATTCTTGGCGAACTCCGCAAAATGGGTCAGATGCCATCGCTTCCGCCGAGTGTGGACGCATCGCGCCTCGACGTGATGCAACCGTTATGGACCTCTGCCGGCCTGCGCGACGTCGAAACGCGCGTGATCGACGTGACTCGCGTGTTCACCGACTTCGAGGACTTCTGGGCGGCCTCGTCAGCGGGCCCGTCTGTGAAAGCGGCTTTGACGGTGATGTCGCCTGGAGAAATCGCGCAGCTCAAATCGCGTGTCCGGGCGGGACTTGCGGAGGATGCGACGGGCCGGATCACCTGCAGTGCCCGCGCCAATGCCATCAAGGGGCGAGTGTCCGGCTAAAGCCCTGACTAAGGCAAGGCTTCTGCCGGCTGCCATGGCCAAATAGCCGGGATTTGCAGGTAATATTTCCTCAACTTGAAGGGGTATATAAGTAACGAAATAACCACGGCGGGCGGAAATGCTCGCGTGGCTGGGTTTTCTATGGTGGTGGGAATGTACCGTAGAGGGTGAACCTGTGTCCGTCGAAAAATTCCTCAAGCAGCGGGCCGTCAATGTTGTCGTCAGCGGGCAATATACGCTGTCGAACTGGCTGGATTCCGAAGGCAGGCCGCGCAGCTTTGCTTGCCGGACTAGCCGCGTCTCGCCGTTCCGGATGATTGTCGATGTGCCGGTGGTCGGTCGTATCGGCGATCGCATCACGCCCTATTTCGGCGATTTCGGTCAGCTCGAAGGTCGCATCACGGACACTATCTCGGGCAGCTTTCTGCTCGAACTGAACATGACGCCGCCGATGCGCCAGAAGCTGTCGGACAAGCTCACCTGGCTGGAGAAATTCCAGAAGGACCCGATGGTGCGCGAGGAGCGCAAGCAGGCCCGCATCATTCCCGCGAGCCCGCATTCCATGCTGACCTTTGGCGACGGATCGATGAAAAGCTGTTTCGTCATCGATATGTCGGTGTCCGGCGCCGCGGTCTCGGCCGATATACAGCCGGAGGTCGGAACGCCGCTGGCGGTCGGTGCCTGCATCGGCCGCGTTGTGCGTCATCTCGAAGGCGGCTTCGCAGTGAAATTTGTCGAGCAGCAGAACCGCGAACAACTCGAACGCCGGATTATCCGCGCGCCCGCAGCGCCGCCGCCGCGTGCGACGCCGTTCGCGGCGCAGATGGATTCGATGTACGAGGAAGTGGACTAGCAAACGTCGGCACGCGTCTGAGTCCGACAGCTACTTCCGCACGCAGATCACACGCACCATCGCAGCCCTGGCATCGGTCGAGGTGCCGTTCGCGCTCACGTCATTCGCTTTCACGAAATTCCGCACGAGTTCCGCGGGCACCAGTGCCGCCTGCGGGGCTGCATTGGGCGGGCCGGCAACGAGCAGCGGCTTCAATTGCGCGAGGCCCGCGAATTTGCCGTCGCTGTCGATGGCTGCCGCGCCGGAAAAGCCGATGCCGGGGGCAGGCGACAGCGCTAGTTCTGTACCGGTGCCAACCGGCGTGGTGGATGCCTTCAAGCTGGTGACGGCTGCGCCGCCGCCCTGGTTCTGCGGATCGGCGATTCCCACGAGATCGAGATTGGGTTTCGTTGCGCCTGCGCCGAGCGACAGCGGCTTCAGCTCGCGGGTGCCATAGATACGCAGCAGAGCGAGATCGCGCACCTTGTCCTCGGCCAGCTTGTCGGCATTGCCGTAACCAGCGACGACGATTGACATGCAGCCGTCCACGGCCTGACGATCGGTGACGATGGTGCCGTCATCGCTCACGACGATCCCCGACGCATATTCAACCTTCTTGCGTGGCGGCGGGCCCATCGCCTGTGCGCCGGTCGGAAATGCGTTGAAGGCTGACGACATCGCAATCACCACCGGCTCCATCGTGCCTTCGGTGGCCTGATCATAGAAGATCGAGAGGATGCGGACTTCGGAGTCCTTGAACTGGCCGCGGATGTAGAACTTCTTCTGGTTCTGCAATCCGGACAGAACGAAGAAATCCGGCTTCACCACCTGATAGTCGATCTTGCGGCCGGGCTCCTTGCGCTCGGCCTCGGCGAGTTTCGCGGTGGAGGGCGCGTCCTCCTTGCGGCGCGCCAGCGTGATCTGGATCGTGCCGGTGGAGGACGACCACTTGCTGCCGTTGATGTCGGTGGTCTGCTGCGGCACCAGCTTTCCGGGAATGCCAAGCCGTGCGCCGGTCACCGGTTCGGTGACCATTTTCCAGCCGACATTGTCCTGAAGTTTCTTCGCTGCCGCGCGCAATACGTCGCGCTCCTGCGGATTCAGCACGCCGGTTTGCTTGGCGCCGTTATCCTTCTGGAAGGTCTTGATCGCATTGACCATGCGATCCGAGACCTCGCCGGTGATGGCGCCGTTATATTGCCCGGTCCATGCCAGATCCGACTGGATCCCCAGCCGCTCGGCCTGCGCCATGGCATTGGCGGTGTCGGCAGGGGTCTGCAGCGCCGGACGGACCGGCGTGGTGGTCACCGGCTTCGGTTTGACGCCCTGCACCGCGGGTGGCGTCGCCTGCATCTGTGCATGAGCCTGTTGCTGGGCTGCTGAGGCCGTCACGATCATCAATGTTGCTGAAAGCATCGATCTCATGACATGTCCAAACCCTGGGCCTTGAAGCTGGCGATTGATTTCAGTGGAATTAAGCACATCTGCTGGGTCGGTGACAGCGCGGGATGGGTTCATGATTGTCTGCGAACCTCATCCTGAGGAGGCGCTTCTTCAGCGCCGTCTCGAAGGATGAGCTGTTCATCTCATGGTTCGAGACGCGCGCAAGATGCGCGCTCCTCACCATGAGGGTGGAGTTGGAGCGAATATTGCGATGCTGAATGCCGATGAACTCGAGCGCTATGCGCGTCACATTGTGTTGCGCGAGGTCGGCGGTCCCGGCCAGACCGCGCTGCAGGGCGCGAAAGTGCTTGTGATCGGCGCCGGCGGGCTCGGCGCACCGGCGCTGATGTATCTCGCGGCCGCGGGCATCGGCACGCTCGGTGTGGTTGATGACGACACGGTATCGCTGTCGAACCTGCAGCGGCAGGTCATTCACGCAACGCCGGATATCGGCGCGCTGAAAACCGACAGCGCCGCTGCGAAGATCAATGCGCTCAATCCGCATGTCAGATTTATCGGCCATGCCGTCAGGCTCAATGCGGCGAATGCGATGGCGCTGTTGTCGGGCTATGACATCGTGCTCGACGGTTCCGACAATTTCACCACGCGCTATCTGCTGTCGGACGCGTGCTATCTCGCAAGGAAGCCACTGATTTCGGCGGCGCTGGGCACTTTCGACGCGTCGCTGACCACTATCCGTGCGCATGAGACCAATGCGGCGGGCGCATTGAACCCGACCTATCGCTGCCTGTTTCCCGAAGCGCCTCCGCCAGGCACTGTACCAAGCTGCCAGGAAGCCGGCGTGATGGGCGCGCTGGCCGGCATAGTGGGTTCGATGATGGCGTTGGAAGCGATTCGCGAGATTGTTGGCTTTGGTGAGGGCCTGGTGGGTCGCTTGCTGATGATCGACGCCCGCAACATGCGCTTCGAGACGCTGCGTTACGGGCGTGATCCGGGGAATCCGCTGAACGGCGACGCGCCGACGATCAAGGACTTGAGCGGGTATCTGTAGTTTAAGCTACCCTCCTGTAAGAGAGGGTAGCCAAGCTGCACTCACGCCCGCTTCTTCTCGCTGTCCATATGCGCCAGATGCTCGTCCGGATAACGGCCACCGGCGGCGGCGTCGGCAGGGATTGCCTCCGCCAGCGCCTCAAGATGCGCAGGCGTCAGTTTCACATCCAGTGCACCCAGCGCTTCCGTCAGCCGATCGCGTCGGCGGGCACCGACCACGGGCAGGATGTCCTGGCCCTGCGCGGCGACCCAGGCGATAGCGACCTGCGCGACTGAGGCGCCGATGTCGTCGGCGACGGCGCGGATTTTGTCGACCAGCGCCAGATTCTGATCGATGTTTGCTGCGCTAAAGCGCGGGCTGTGGCTGCGATAATCCCTGGCGTTGAGGTGGGTCTTGGAGAAGTGGCCGCCGATCAGGCCGCGCGACAGCACGCCGTAAGCCGTGATGCCGATGCCGAGTTCCCGGCAGGTCGGCAGGATGTCGTCCTCGATGCCGCGCGAGATCAGCGAATATTCGATCTGCAGGTCGGTGATGGGATGCACCTTGTGGGCACGGCGGATGGTCTCGGAGCCGACTTCGGACAGGCCGATATGTTTGACGTAGCCAGCCTTGATCAGATCGGCGATGGCGCCGACGGTGTCCTCGATCGGCACGTTGGGGTCGAGACGGGCCGGGCGGTAGATGTCGATGGCCTCGACGCCAAGCCGCACCAGCGAATAGGCCACGAAATTCTTCACCGCCATCGGGCGGTTGTCGAAGCCCATGAAGGCGCCGGCGGGGTCGCGCAAGCCGCCAAATTTGACCGAAAGCTGCAGGTTGTCGCGGCTGCGGCCGCGCAAGGCCTCGGCGATCAGGAGCTCGTTATGGCCCATGGCGTAGAAGTCGCCGGTATCGATCAGGGTGACGCCGGCCTCCAGCGCGGCGTGGATGGTGGCAATGCTCTCGCCGCGGTCGGCGGGGCCGTAGACATCCGACATGCCCATGCAGCCGAGGCCGAGGGCGCCCACTGAGGGGCCGGTCTTTCCGAGTTGAAGATGTTTCACTGTGGTTCTCCCAGAAGACGGCCGGACCGATCCCTACCGATCCATGCCGCTGCCGCCCCGATATGAGCCCGGTGCATTGAGCCGATAAGCTGGACAATCCCGAAAGGCTTGTTCACTTTGGCGAACAATGAGCGATCTCGATTTACGCGATCTGGCGGCCTTTCTGGCGGTGGCCCGGACCCGGAATTTCCGGCGGGCGGCGGTGGAGCTCCATGTGTCGGTGTCCAGCCTGAGCCAGCGGCTGCGCGACATGGAAGAACGGCTCGGGGTGCGTTTGCTGCATCGCACAACGCGCAGCGTAGCGCTGACCGAGGCAGGGGAATTGCTGCAACGCAAAATCACTCCAGCCATGGGCGACGTTCATGCTGCGTTGCAGCAAGTCCGTGATTTCGGTGATGTGCCGTCTGGCCGGTTGAGGATCAACGGTCCGGCACCAGCCGTCGATATCGTCGTGGCGCCGATGGTGACGCCATTTCTGCAGCAATATCAGCAGGTTGAGATTGAGATCGTTGCCGAAACGTCCTTGATCGACATCGTCGCCAAAGGCTTCGACGCCGGCATTCGCTATGGCGAGGATCTGGCGCAGGACATGATCGCGGTTTCGCTTGGGCCACCGCAGCGCTTCGTGATGGTGGCCTCCCCGCAATATATTGCGCAGCATGGGCGCCCTATTGCGCCGCAGCAATTGCTGCAGCATTGCTGCATCAGAACGCGTTTCGACAACGGTTCGATTCCGGAATGGGAGTTCGAAAAAGACGGCGAGGTGGTCAGGGTTCCACCCAGGGGGCCGCTGCTGGCGAGCTATTCACGGCTGGGCTTGGACGCGGCGCGGGACGGGTTGGGCTTCTACGTCACCTTCGAAGGCTATGTGCGGGACGACCTCGCGGCCGGCCGGCTGGTCAGCGTTCTGGAAGACTGGCTGCCGCCGTTCCCCGGGCCGTTTTTGTATTACCCAAGCCGCCGGCAACCGCCGCCGGCCTTGGCGGCCTTCGTGAGTTTTGTCGCGGAGTGGCGCAAGCGGGAACGCCGGACGGCGGCCCCGGAGAAGCCGGGTCGATCAGAGCGGCAGGGGGATCGCTGAGGCGGTTTCGCGGGTCTGCCAGAAGGTCAGCACGCGCTGTGCCGTGGCAGGCACCAGGCGCTCGAAATTCTGCCGGGCTTCCTCGATATCGGCGGCGGCAGGCGAACGGCCGGGGCCGAGACGCAGCGTCATCAGGGCGCGGACGGTGGCCCAGGAAATACCGATCGATTTGCCGAGGATCAGCATCGGATCGTCGCGGTCGCCTTTGAGAAGCTGGTCGATAGTACCGATCCGCACGCCTGACAGAGCGGCGAGGGCGGCGGCGGTTTCCTCATATTGATGGGCGCGGGCAAAGCGCAGCAACGCGCCTTCGTCGAGCTCATCGGCCTGGTGGAGCTTGCGAATGGCCCGCTGCGCGGTGGCGAAATCGCGGGTGGCGGCGAGATGCGTCGGCGTGCCGGTAATGTCCTGCATCGCCCGGTTGATCGCGTTGCGCAGTTCGGGCGCAGCGGCATCGAACAACCGGCGGCGAACCACCTCGACCGACTGCGCCAACAGGTGTTTGAGTTGTTCCGGCGCGAGATCGTCGCGCTGCCCGACCGTGACGGCGAGCACGCCATCATCGCTGGCGCGGCGAATGAGACCGGTATAGCCGAGCTGCGAGAACGCGGCACCGGCATTGCCGGCCACGCGACGGATCACGTCCCGGTCGCCGCGGCGGACGATCACGTCAGTAATACGCGGCGTCAGTGTCGAGCGATCGGAAATCGCCAGCAGATGGGACTGGCCCTGGACCTTGGCGATATCGACCAGCGTCGGCTCGTCGATCAGCGGTGAGCGGCGCAGCAGCGGCCCGGCGATCAGGATTTCGTCATCGCGGACGAGCAAGGCCACCAGTTGCGGAGGTGCGTTGACGAGATCGGACAGCCGTTCAGCCAGCGCGCTGCGCGCTTCGACCTCGGTTTGTGGAACCAGACTCGTCAGAACGCCGTCGAACAGATCGACATGGGCCGGCTGAAAACGGGATGCGCCCCGCAGGAAAAGCTCGGAAATCTTACGCACCGCCTCGCCGCGGCGCTTGGGATCGCCATCTCTGACGATGTTCTCCAGCCCCGGAATGAGCGATTTCGCCTCAGCCATCAAAAAATACTCAACACCACCTACGGAAAGGCTGACGCACCCTAGATGGCGTTGATGAAGGAACGGTTAGTCCGCAGGATTAGGCTACCGCGGGTTGCAGAAATATTGCGAGGCAGCCACTGCGGCCTTGCCGGGGCGCCGGAAAACGGCTATATCGCCCACAACTTATTAGGTTCTCATACGATCGCGTTTGAGAGTGGGCCCCTCGGGACCCGCTCTTTTTTATTACCTGAACGGACCTTGGCCGGTGATCTCCGGGCGTGGCTCGTCCGGGCCAAGGAAGGGCCGAAAGCCCGACGCGACACACGATCTACAGGCTGCACGCACATTCAGACATCCTCGAACCGGAATATTTCGATCCTCACATGACCGACCAGAAGCCAGAAACCGTTGATACCGAGCTGCTTTCCGAGCCGCGCCTGGTGATCGAGCCGGGTGCTGCGGCGCGGGTGTCGGCTGTGGCGACGCCGGTACTCGAGGCCATGGGTTACCGGCTGGTGCGGATCAAGATTTCCGGCGAGCTCGGCTGCACCGTGCAGATCATGGCAGAGCGGCCCGATGGTACCATGCTGGTCGAGGACTGCGAGGCGATCTCGCACGCGCTGTCGCCGGTGATGGATGTCGCCGATCCGATCCAGCGCGCCTATCGGCTTGAGATTTCCTCGCCCGGCATCGATCGTCCGCTGGTTCGACGCTCCGATTTTGAGCGCTATAATGGTTATCTGGTTAAGATCGAGATGGCTGTCGCCGTCGGTGGCCGCAAACGTTTCCGTGGCACGCTCGGCGCCATTGAGGGTGATGTCGTTCTGATCGAGCGCGAAGGCGCCCGCGACGGCGAGGACCCCATCACGCGGTTGCCGCTGGAAGATATCTCCAATGCCAGTCTGGTGCTGACCGACGAACTGATCGCCGAGTCCATGCGCCGCGGCAAGCAGGCCGAGCGTGACTTGAAGCAGCAGCTGGGTCTCGCGCCGCCGCCGGCGCCGCATGCCAAGCGCAGCGATCCCAAGAAGAGCTACGCACCGAAGCCGAAACTCAAGGCTGCGAAAGCTGCCAAGAAGCCTTTGCCGAAGAATACCAAAGAACATCGTCTGGCCGCCGAGCGTGCGCGTCGAGGCGAAATCGATCCCATCGAAGGAGAATGAGCCATGGCCGCTGTCAGCGCCAATAAACTCGAACTGCTGCAGATCGCCGACGCCGTCGCGCGCGAAAAATCGATCGACCGCAACATCGTCATCCAGGCGATGGAAGAGGCGATCGCGAAAGCGGCCCGTGCCCGTTACGGCTCCGAAACCGACGTGCATGCCGAGATTCATCCCAAGACCGGCCAGCTCTCGCTGACCCGCCACATGCTGGTTGTCGAGGACGTCGAGAATTCGTCTTTCCAGATTTCGCTGCACGATGCGCAGCGCGCCAATCCGGGTGCGCAGATCGGCGACACCATCGCCGACACGCTGCCGCCGCTGGAATACGGCCGTATCGCTGCGCAGTCCGCCAAGCAGGTCATCGTGCAGAAGGTGCGCGAAGCCGAGCGTGACCGGCAGTACCAGGAATTCAAGGATCGCATCGGCGAGATCGTCAACGGCATCGTCAAGCGCGTCGAATACGGTTCGGTGATCGTCGATCTCGGCCGCAGCGAAGCCATCGTGCGCCGCGACGAGATGCTGCCGCGCGAAGTGTTCCGCAACGGCGACCGCGTTCGCGCCTATGTGTTCGACGTGCGCCGCGAGACCCGCGGTCCGCAGATCTTCCTGTCGCGTACCCATCCGCAATTCATGGCCAAGCTGTTCGCGCAGGAAGTGCCTGAAATCTATGACGGTATCGTCGAGATCAAGGCTGTGGCCCGCGATCCCGGTTCGCGTGCGAAGATTGGCGTGATCTCGCGCGACTCGTCGGTGGATCCGGTCGGTGCCTGCGTCGGTATGCGTGGTTCCCGCGTGCAGGCCGTGGTCAATGAGCTGCAGGGCGAAAAGATCGACATCATTCCGTGGTCGCCGGATATCGCCACTTTCGTGGTGAACGCGCTGGCGCCGGCGGAAGTCTCGAAAGTCGTGATCGATGAAGATCGTGAGCGCATCGAGGTTGTCGTTCCCGACACGAATAACCAGCTATCCCTTGCGATCGGTCGTCGCGGCCAGAATGTGCGCCTGGCTTCGCAGCTGACCGGCTGGGATATCGACATCCTGACCGAGCAGGAAGAATCCGAACGTCGCCAGGCCGATTTCGAAAATTCCACGCGCGTCTTCATGGAAGCGTTGAACGTCGACGAAGTCGTCGGTCAGTTGCTCGCGTCGGAAGGTTTCACCTCGGTGGAAGAGCTTTCGATGGTCGATGCCAAGGAACTGGCCAGCATCGAGGGCTTCGACGACGAAACAGCGGCCGAATTGCAGAGCCGTGCACGTGAATACCTCGAGCAGCTCGAAGCTGAACTCGAAGGCAAACGTAAGGAACTGGGTGTGGAAGACGCTTTGAAGGACGTTCCGGGCGTGACCCTCAAGATGATGGTCAAGTTCGGCGAAAACGACATCAAGACCGTCGAGGATCTCGCCGGCTGTGCCACTGACGATCTCGTCGGCTGGACCGAGCGCAAGGAAGGCTCCGAGCCGGTCAAGCACCCGGGCGTTCTCGATGCCAGCGAGATTTCGCGCGAAGACGCCGAGCAGCTGATCATGCAGGCCCGCGTCGTGGCCGGCTGGATCACCCAGGCCGATCTCGACAAGGGTGCCGTGCTCGACGCCACCGAAGAAGCGTAAGGACAATGCCACGCGCATGCTCGCCATTGCTGACCAAGCAGATCTGGACAACGGCCCCCGGAGCACCAAGCCCGGGACGATGCGGATGTGCGTGGTCACGCGGAGTGTGCGCCCGATCGACGATCTGATCCGGTTCGTCGTCGCGCCCACGGGCGAGGCGATTCCCGATCTGAAGCGCAAGCTTCCCGGCCGCGGCCTCTGGGTCACGGCTTCCCGCAAGGCGGTCGCTGAGGCCGCCAAGCGCAATCTTTTCGCCAAGGGCTTCAAGAAAGCCGTTAAATCGTCGCCAACCCTGGCCGACGACACCGACAAGCTCATGGTGCGCGGCGTCATCGAGGCGCTGGCCATGACCGCCAAGGCCGGTCAGGTGGTTTCCGGCTTCACCAAGGTCGAGGATGCCCTGCGCCGCGGAACGGTAGGTGTTCTGCTCCATGCCTCCGACGGCGCCGCCGACGGAATCCGCAAACTCGACGGCATTGCCCGCCAACGCGTGGAATTTGATGCGGAATCCGGCGATGACGCGCGACAAATGCCGATTATTACGGTTTTGAGCTCCGATGAATTGGATTTGGCATTGGGGCGGTCAAATGTGATACATGCTGCCGTGCTTACGGGCCCGGCGGGCAAAACGTTCCTGTCACGCAGCCAGACTCTGGTCCAATACCGGCTGGCCGACGACGACATCAACGCAAGCGCCAAAGCTTTGCTGACAACCGCTGCGCCGGAACCGGCGCCGCTGACACCAACGATCTCGCTGATCGAAACTTCGACGACTGTGCGACCGCGCACAACGCAACAAGATTAGGACTGCTGAATGGTTGATACGAAAACGCCTGGCGACAAGACTCTGAGCGTTCCCAGCAAGACCTTGACGCTCAAGCCGCGCGTCGAGCAGGGCACTGTGCGTCAGAGCTTCAGCCATGGCCGCACCAAGCAGGTCGTGGTCGAGAAGCGCGGCAAGCGCCGCATGCCCGGCGATGCGCCGGCTGCTGCGCCCGCTGCCGCTCCGGCACCGGCTGCTGCTCCCGCGCCTGTCGAAACTGCTGCACCTGCTCCCGTTGCTGCTGCGCCGGCTGCTCCCGCTGCAACTGCTGCGCCCGCGGCGCCGGTTGCGCGCGCTGCTGCGCCTGCACCGGCTCCCCGTACTGCTGCACCTTCTCCCGCAGGACGCAGCTCAGCCCCGGCACCCGCAGCGCCGTCGCGCGCGCCGCAGCGCCCGCAGCCGCCGGCCCGTTCGGGTTCGGGCGTCGTGCTCCGCACCCTGACCGAGGAAGAGCGCAATGCCCGCGCCAGCGCGCTGGCCGATGCCCGCGTGCGCGAGCAGGAAGAGCGTCGTCTCGCCGAACTCGAGGCTGCCCGCCGCAACACCAAGGAATTCAAGGAACAGGAAGAGCGTGAAGCCGCCGAAGCCCGTCGCAAGGCCGAGGAAGAGCGTCACCGTCAGGAAGAGGAAGCCAAGCGCCGCGCCGAAGTCGAGGCCAAGCGCCGTCAGGCTGAAGCCGATGCGAAGGCCGCCAAGCCGGCCGCGACGACGGCTCGTCCCGCGACGACTGCCGCTGCGCCCGCACGTGCGCCCGGTGTCGCTGCCGATGGTTCCGACGAGGATGAAGGTCCGCGTACGGTTCGCCGTGGTCCCGGTGGTGCCGCGCGTCCGGTCATCGCACCGAAGCCGACCGCCAAGCCCGGACCGCAGAAGCAGCGCGGCCGTCTCACGGTCGTCACCGCGCTGTCGGCCGACGACGTGCGTGAGCGTTCGATCGCCTCGTTCCGTCGCCGCACCCAGCGCCTGAAGGGTCATCAGTCGAACGAGCCGAAGGAAAAGCTGGTTCGTGAAGTCACGATCCCGGAAGCGATCACGATTCAGGAACTCGCCAACCGTATGGCCGAGCGCGCCGTGGACGTGATCCGCCTGCTGATGAAGCAGGGCGCGATCCACAAGATCAACGACGTCATCGACGCCGACACCGCGCAGCTGGTGGCGGAAGAAATGGGCCACACGGTCAAGCGCGTTGCCGAATCGGACGTCGAAGAAGGTCTGTTCGACGTTGTCGACGATTCCACCGATACCGAGCCGCGTTCGCCGGTCGTGACCGTCATGGGCCACGTCGACCACGGCAAGACCTCGCTGCTTGACGCACTGCGCCATGCCAATGTGGTGTCCGGCGAAGCCGGCGGCATCACCCAGCATATCGGTGCTTATCAGGTCATGTCGCCCGAGAGCGGCAAGAAGATCACCTTCATCGATACGCCCGGCCACGCTGCGTTCACCGCGATGCGCGCCCGCGGCGCCAAGGTCACGGATATCGTCATCCTGGTGGTGGCGGCCGATGACGGCGTCATGCCGCAGACCGTCGAAGCCATCAACCACGCCAAGGCTGCCGGCGTGCCGATCATCGTGGCGATCAACAAGATCGACAAGCCCGATGCCAAGCCGGAGCGCGTGCGTACCGAGCTCTTGCAGCATGACGTGCAGGTCGAATCCTTCGGCGGCGATGTCGTTGACGTCGAAGTGTCCGCGAAGAACAAGACCAATCTCGACAAGCTGCTCGAAATGATCGCGCTGCAGGCCGATATTCTCGACCTGAAGACCAATTCGGAACGTCCGGCGGAAGGTACCGTGATCGAAGCCAAGCTCGATCGTGGCCGTGGTCCGGTGGCAACCGTGCTGGTTCAGCGCGGCACCCTGCGTGTTGGCGACATCATCGTGGCCGGTGCAGAAATGGGCCGTGTCCGCGCGCTGATCTCCGATCAGGGCGAGACGCTGACCGAAGCAGGTCCGTCGGTGCCGGTCGAAGTGCTCGGTTTCAACGGCCCGCCGGAAGCTGGCGATCGTATGGCTGTGGTCGAGAACGAAGCCCGCGCCCGCGAAATCACCAGCTATCGCGCGCATCAGAAGCGCGAGAAGTCCGCTGCCTCCGCCTCCGGCATGCGTGGCTCGCTCGAGCAGATGATGAGCCAGCTGAAGACCTCGGGTCGCAAGGACTTCCCGCTGATCATCAAGGCCGACGTGCAGGGTTCGCTCGAAGCCATTCTCGGCTCGCTCGAGAAGCTCGGCACCGACGAAGTCGCTGCGCGCATTCTCCATGCGGGCGTCGGCGGCATTTCGGAATCGGACGTCACGCTGGCGGAAGGCTTCAACGCCGCCATCATCGGCTTCTCGGTTCGTGCCAACAAGGAAGCTGCTGCCGCTGCCAAGCGCAACGGCATCGAAATCCGCTACTACAACATCATCTACGACCTCGTGGATGACGTGAAGAAGGCCATGTCCGGCCTGCTCGCGCCGACGCTGCGCGAAACCATGCTGGGCAATGCGCAGATCCTGGAAGTGTTCAACATCTCCAAGGTCGGCAAGGTTGCGGGTTGCCGCGTCACCGACGGAACCGTGGAACGCGGCGCGAATGTGCGCCTGATCCGCGACAACGTCGTTGTGCACGAAGGCAAGCTGTCGACACTGAAGCGCTTCAAGGACGAAGTGAAGGAAGTGGCGTCAGGCCAGGAATGCGGCATGGCGTTCGAGAACTACGGCGACATGCGCGCCGGCGACGTGATCGAGTGTTACCGCGTAGAGACCATCCAGCGCTCCCTGTAAGTCCAAATCTTACAGAGAGACCGGATTTAACGAGATGTCATGCCCGGCCTGCGCGAAGCCAGCTTCGCTAGATGGCCGGGCATCCACGTCTTTGAATTTCAGTCGTTGAAAACGTGAATGGCCGGGAACAATTCCGGCCATGACGTATGTTGTTTTTGACAGGGAAACCGATGCCCAAGCATCACCAGAAGTCCGCGACGCCGGGCGGCTCGCAGCGTCAGTTGCGCGTTGGCGAACTAATGCGCCACGCGATTGCCGATATCCTGTCGCAGGGTGGAGTCCACGATCCCGTGCTGCAGACCACCATCATCACCGTGCCCGAGGTGAAGATGTCGCCCGATCTCAAGCTCGCCACCGTCTATGTGATGCCGCTCGGCGGCCAGAACACCGAACCGGTGCTGAAGGCGCTCGCGGCGAACAAGAGCTTCCTGCGAACCGAGGCCGCGCATCGCGTGAACCTCAAATACGCCCCCGATCTCCGCTTCCGCATCGATGAGCGCTTCGACGAAGCCGAGCGCATCGACAAACTTCTGCGCACGCCTGCCGTTGCGCGCGACCTCAAACCAGACTCGGACGAAAATTGATGAACGCGACCACGACAAAAGCCGCTCATGTTTTGGACCCCTCCCCCCTTGCGGGGGAGGGTGGCGCGCAGCGCCGGGAGGGGGGTGTGCCACACACGCCGTCGCCCGCGGTTACCCCCCTCCCCGGCCCTCCCCCGCAAGGGGGGAGGGAGCAGGACTACGGCGCCCAGAACGTCCAGCGTGACGGCAATCCGCGTGGCAACAATGACCCGCGCCATCAGGGCGGCAAGCAGCGTCAGCAGGGCCAGGTCCGGCGCGACAAGCGCGACGTCCACGGCTGGGTGATCCTCGACAAGCCGATCGGCATGACCTCCACCCAGGCGGTCGCGGTCGCCAAGCGCCTGTTCCAGGCCAAGCGCGCCGGCCATGCCGGGACCCTGGATCCGCTGGCCTCCGGCGGCCTGCCGATCGCGCTGGGCGAAGCCACCAAGACGGTTCCGTTCGTGATGGACGGCCGCAAGCGCTACCGCTTCACGGTGGCCTGGGGCGAGGAGCGCGATACCGACGACACCGAGGGGCGGGTGACCTTCACCAGCCCGAATAGGCCAACGGCCGACCAGATCCGGGCGCTGCTGCCGCAATTTACCGGCAATATCGAGCAGACCCCGCCGCAATACTCGGCGATCAAGATTCAGGGCGAGCGCGCCTATGACCTCGCTCGCGACGGCGAGGTGGTGCCGCTGGTTCCCCGGCCGGTCGTGATTCATGAATTAATCCTTACGGAACAGCCAGATAACGACCATGCCGTGTTCGAGGCCGAGTGCGGCAAGGGCACCTATGTGCGCGCGCTGGCCCGCGATATCGGCCGTTTGCTCGGCTGCTACGGCCATATCAGTGCGCTCCGTCGCACCCTGGTCGGACCTTTCGCCGAAGCCGACATGATTCCGCTGGAACAGTTGGAGGCTTTGTGCGATAGAGCCGCGTCTGGCGAGGGCAGCCTCGCCGACGCGCTACTGCCCGTTGAGACCGCGCTGGACGACATCCCGGCACTGGCCGTCACACGGGCGGATGCGGCAAGGCTCCATCGGGGCCAGGCCGTTTTGTTGCGCGGACGGGATGCGCCCGATTGTAGCGGCACAGTTTATGTCACGGTGGCAGGGCGGTTATTGGCCCTCGCTGAAGTTGGCAATGGCGAACTCATCCCCAAGCGCGTGTTTAACCTGACCGGACTGACCGCCAGTTCGGCTCGCAAAGAAAGTAACTGACGATGTCGATTACCGCAGAACGCAAAGCGGAAGTCATCAAGACCAATGCCAACAAGGCCGGCGACACTGGTTCGCCGGAAGTCCAGGTTGCGATCCTCTCGGAACGCATCAACAACCTGACCGGCCACTTCAAGACCCACACCAAGGACAACCATTCCCGTCGTGGTCTTCTGAAGCTGGTCTCGACCCGTCGCTCGCTGCTTGACTACATCAAGCGCAAGGACGAGGCGCGCTACAAGGCGCTGCTCGAAAAGCACAACATTCGCCGTTAAGCGAATTCACGCGCGCAAGCTTCTTGCGCGCGTTTTTTGTAGCGGAAGCCATGTGTGGCTTTCGCGATAACGTTCAGAAGCAATCCGGCAACTGGACGATGACGGGCAAGGTGCCCGTCGCGCGGCGCGATCCTTCAAAGATCCCCGCGACCATCGGAAGGATGGACGCCATTCAGAAGAATACGAGAGCCATGGCAGGATCGCCGGACGCTGATTTCGCGGCTTCGCGGACAGCCTCTTGCCGTCTTGCGCATGGCTTTTGTGTTTTTGGCCGTCACGTTCTCCGTGAACCCATGAAAGAAACCTAAGATGTTTAATGTTCACTCCGTCGAGATCGATTGGGGCGGTCGTCCGCTCAAGCTGGAAACCGGCAAGGTTGCCCGTCAGGCTGACGGCGCCGTCATCGCCACCTATGGCGAGACCGTTGTTATCGCCACCGTCGTCGCCGCGAAGGCTGCCAAGGACGGCATCGACTTCCTGCCGCTGACCGTCGACTACATCGAGAAGACCTACGCAGCCGGCCGCATTCCCGGTGGCTATTTCAAGCGCGAAGGTCGTCCGACCGAGAAGGAGACGCTGGTCTCCCGCCTGATCGACCGTCCGATCCGCCCGCTGTTCGTCGACGGCTGGCGCAACGAAACCCAGATCGTCGTCACCGTGCTGTCGCACGACATGGAAAACGATCCGGACATTCTCGCTCTCGTCGCCACTTCGGCTGCGCTGACGATTTCCGGCGCCCCGTTCCAGGGCCCGATCGGTGCGGCCCGCGTCGGCTTCATCAATGATGAATACGTCCTCAACCCGACCCTCGACGAAATGGCCGACACCAATCTCGACCTCGTCGTCGCCGGCACCGCCGACGCCGTGCTGATGGTGGAATCGGAAGCCAAGGAGCTCAACGAAGACGTGATGCTCGGCGCCGTGATGTTCGGTCACCGCCATTTCCAGCCGGTCATCAAGGCGATCATCGAACTCGCCGAGAAGGCCGCCAAGGAGCCGCGCGAGGTCAAGACCATCGATGACAGCGAAATCGAGAAGGAAATGCTCGGTCTCGTCGAGTCCGAGCTGCGCGCTGCCTACGCGATCCCTGTGAAGCAGGACCGCTATGCCGCCGTCGCCAACGTCAAGGCCAAGGCGATCGCGCATTACTTCCCGGAAGGCCAGGAGCCGAAATACGACAAGCTCCGCATCGCCGCCGTGTTCAAGGAACTGGAATCGAAGATCGTTCGCTGGAACATCCTCGACACCAAGAAGCGCATCGACGGCCGCGACCTGACCACGGTTCGTCCGATCGTTGCTGAAGTCGGCGTGCTGCCGCGCGCCCACGGTTCAGCGCTGTTCACCCGCGGTGAAACCCAGGCGCTGGTCGTGACCACGCTCGGCACCGGTGAAGACGAGCAGTACATCGACTCGCTGTCGGGAACGTACAAAGAGACGTTCCTGCTGCACTACAACTTCCCTCCCTACTCGGTCGGCGAGACCGGTCGTATGGGCGGCACCAAGCGTCGCGAAATCGGCCACGGCAAGCTCGCCTGGCGCGCGATCCATCCGGTTCTGCCGGGCCACCACGAATTCCCGTACACGGTGCGCGTGGTGTCGGAAATCACCGAGTCCAACGGTTCGTCGTCGATGGCGTCGGTCTGCGGCGCTTCGCTGGCACTGATGGATGCGGGCGTTCCGATGAAGCGTCCGACGGCGGGTATCGCCATGGGCCTTATCCTCGAAGGTTCGCGCTACGCGGTTCTGTCGGACATCCTGGGTGATGAAGATCACCTCGGCGACATGGACTTCAAGGTGGCAGGTACCGATACCGGCATCACCTCGCTGCAGATGGACATCAAGATCGCCGGCATCACCGAAGAGATCATGAAGGTCGCTCTGGGCCAGGCCAAGGAAGGCCGCATTCACATTCTCGGTGAGATGTCGAAGGCGCTGAACAATGCCCGTGCCGAGCTCGGCGAATACGCGCCGCGCATCGAGACCTTCAAGATCGCCACGGACAAGATCCGTGAAGTGATCGGCACCGGCGGCAAGGTGATCCGCGAGATCGTCGAGAAGACCGGCGCCAAGGTCAACATCGAAGACGACGGCACCGTGAAGGTGGCCTCATCCGATGGTGAGTCGATCAAGGCTGCGATCAAGTGGATCAAGTCGATTGCTTCGGATCCGGAGCTCAATGCGATCTATGACGGTACCGTGGTCAAGGTCATGGAGTTCGGTGCATTCGTGAACTTCTTCGGCGCCAAGGACGGTCTGGTTCACATCAGCCAGCTCGCTGGCGGTCGCGTGCAGAAGACCTCCGATGTCGTCAAGGAAGGCGACAAGGTCAAGGTCAAGCTGCTCGGCTTCGACGATCGCGGCAAGACGCGTTTGTCGATGAAGGCTGTCGATCAGGAGACCGGCGAAGACCTCGAAGCCAAGCAGAAGGCTGAAGCTGCTCCGGCAGCCGAGTAATCTTCGCTCACGCGAAATGAGAAATGAGTTGCGAAAGGGCGGCCGAGAGGTCGCCCTTTTTGTTTGCGGCGATGTTTTGTGAGGACGCCGGGAGAAAGAAGAGAAGCCCGCCTCCCCATCACGTGATGTGCTATGTCCTGCTGCGTCACAATGCCCGCATATGAAACTGGCAGTGATGCATTGCGTATCTGTCCGACGCACCTGCAAATTCCTCAGGGAGAAGCCCCATGACGACCTCTGCATCGATGTCCCGACGTCATCTCATGCTCGCTGCGACCGGCATCGCTGCCGCGGCCGTCGCGCCCCGTCTTGCTTTCGCCCAGGCTGCTGCGCCGGCCACCCCCGCCGCTGGTAATGCGCCCTTCATTCTGCCGCCGCTGACCTATCCGGTCACGGCGTTTGAACCGCATATCGATGCCAAGACGATGGAGATCCATCACGACAAGCATCACGCCGCCTATGTCGCCAATATGAACAATTTTGCCAAGGACACCCCGGTGATCGGCGAGAAGCCGCTGGTCGAGGTGCTCGGCAATCTCAACAGCGTACCTGATGCGATCCGCACCGGTGTGCGCAACAATCTCGGCGGCCATGCCAACCACACCATGTTCTGGCAGATCATGGGCCCGAATGGCGGCAAGCCCGAAGGTGACGTGCTGGCTGCGATCGATCGCGACCTCGGCGGCCTTGAGAAATTCCAGACCGACTTCAACGCCGCTGGCGGCCGCCAGTTCGGCTCGGGCTGGGTGTTCGTGATCGTCGACAAGGACGGCAAGCTGTCGATCGAGACGCGTCCCAACCAGGACAATCCGATCATGGACGGCAAGCGCGCGCTGATGGGCAACGACGTCTGGGAGCACGCTTATTATCTGACCTACCAGAACCGCCGCGCTGATTATCTCAAGGCGTGGTGGAATACGGTGAACTGGACCAAGGTTGGTGAGCGCTACGCGGCGGCGAAAGCCGGCACGCTGGCGGTGTGATTGAGCTGCCAGGAATTTGTCATTCCGGGGCACGTTCGCATCTTCGCGCGCGTGCGCCCCGGAATGACGAGTTCTTCGGCGAGCGCTACTTCTTCCGCTTTGCTCCTCTCAGCAAAGCGTTTGCTGCCTGCCCCGCAGCTTCCATATAGGCGGGGTCGCGGTGCAGCAGCACTGTCGCGAAAGATCCATCGAGCAGTAGCGTGATCTGCCGCGCGAGCAATGCCGCGTCGGACAATTTGGCAGCCGTAAGTTCGGCTGCCATCCATGCCTCGAACTTCTTCTTGTGCGCCGCGCCGATCTTGATGGCGGGATGACCGGGCATGTTGGCGAGTTCGGCCGAGGTGCGCAGGAAGCCGCAGCCCTTCCATTTCGGATGACGTGCCGATGTGGCGAGATTGTCGAAGATCGCCTGCACCTTCGCAGCCAGTCCGCCCCTGGCTTCGTCGAACCAGCGCTTGAACAGTTCGAGATTGGGTTGATCCCGCCCCGCCAGATAGGCGGCGATCAGATCGTCCTTGCTCTGGAAGTGATAATACAGCGTGCGCTTGGTGACGCCGGCCTTGTCGGCCACGGCGTCGACGCTGACGCCGCGAATGCCCTCGGCGTAGAACAGTTTGTTGGCTGCGGCGACAATGCGGTCGCGGGTCGATGGTGCAGGACTGGCCATAAGCTGCAAGTATACCGACCAGTGAATATACACAATGGCGCCTGGCTCTTAGGGTTGCGGCAGTTTCACCTGCGGGAGACCGGATATGCCAGACATCGTCACCATGGAGGTCGATCGCGGAATCGCGCTCCTGACCCTCAACAGGCCGGACAAGCTGAACGCACTCAGCTATGCGCTGATCGATCGCCTGATGGCGCTGCTCGACGAGATCGAGGTCACAGATGACATTCGCGCCGTCATTCTCACCGGTGCGGGAGATCGTGCATTCTCGGCCGGTGCGGACATTCCGGAATTCACGGCAAGCGTGGCGCAGGGGCCGAATAGGGCGGTTCGCGATTTTGTCCGGCGCGGGCAGGCCATGACGGCGCGTCTCGAAGCGTTTTCGAAGCCTGTCATCGCAGCCGTGAACGGCCTCGCTTTCGGGGGCGGATGCGAGATCACCGAGGCGGTGCATCTGGCCGTTGCGAGCGAGCGGGCGTTGTTCGCCAAGCCGGAAATCAATCTCGGCATGCCGCCGACCTTCGGCGGAACGCAGCGTCTGCCGCGCCTTGCCGGGCGCAAGCGCAGCCTTGCGCTATTGCTGACCGGCGACAGCTTTTCGCCAGCCCATGCCCTGCAGATCGGCTTGGTCAATGCGGTGGTGCCGCACGATCAGTTGCTGCCGGCGGCATATGATCTCGCGCGGCGCATCCTGCGTCATTCGCCTCTGGCGGTGGCCGGCATCATCACGGCCGTCACGCGCGGCCTGAACCAGAGCATCGGCGAAGGGTTGGAAATGGAACGCGAGCAATTCGCGCGCATGGTGCCGACGCATGACCTCGGTGAGGGATTGCGCGCCTGGGCCGCGCGGCGGCAGCCCGTCTATACGGGGCGATGATCGTCGTCAGGGACGACGTGCGGCTGGTTTATTTGCTGATATCGCCTTCATCGGCCGCACTCTCCGCGAGCGTCGCCGGTTCGATGCTATAGCGCTTGATCAGCGGCATCTGCGCCACCGCGAAGACCATGGTCAGCGGGATCACGCCGAACGCCTTAAAGGCCACCCAGAAATCGGTGCTCTGGGTGCGCCAGATCGCTTCGTTCAGAAGTGCCATGGCCAGGAAGAACAGCGCCCAGCGCTTCGTCAGCGCACGCCAGCCTTCATGCGTGAGATTGAACATCTGGTCGAACATGATGGCGATGAAGGAGCGGCCGAACAACAGGCCGCCGCCGAGGATCGCCGCGAACAGGCCGTAGATGATAGTTGGCTTGACCTTGATGAAGGTCTCGTCATGCAGCACCAGCGTCAGCGTGCCGAACACCAGCACGATCACGGCCGTCACGAGCGCCATGATCGGCACGTGCCTGACCACGACATAGGACGCGATCATCGCCGCGACGATCGCCACCATGAAGGCGCCGGTGGCCACGAACAGGTTGAACTTGGCATTGGCGACGAAGAACACGATCAGCGGGCCGAGCTCGGTAGCGAGCTTGAACAGCGGGTGCGGCTGCTTCTTGTCGATCACATCACTCATGTCAGCTTTCAATTCCTGCAATCGCCTGCGCGAAATCTTTGGCGGTGAAAGGCGCGAGATCGTCGATGCCTTCGCCGACGCCGATGAAATGGACCGGCAATTTGTACTTCTCGGACAGCGCCACGAGGATGCCACCGCGCGCGGTGCCATCGAGCTTGGTCATCACCAGGCCGGTGACGCCAGCCGTACGATGAAACGCGTCGACTTGCGACAGCGCGTTTTGTCCCACCGTGGCGTCGAGCACCAGCAGTACCGCATGCGGCGCCGTGGTATCGACCTTTTTGATGACGCGCACGACCTTCTCGAGCTCGACCATCAGCTCGGTCTTGTTCTGCAGCCGGCCGGCGGTGTCGATCAGGAGCACGTCGCGATTGTCGTCGCGGGCTGCTGTGACGGCGGTAAAGGCGAGGCTCGCGGAATCCGAACCCTGCGCGCCGGCGATGACCGGCACCTTGTTGCGCTCGCCCCAGACCTTGAGCTGCTCGATGGCGGCGGCGCGAAACGTGTCGCCGGCGGCGAGCATGACCTTGCGGCCTTCGGATTGAAATTTCGAGGCAAGCTTGCCGATGGTGGTGGTCTTGCCGGAACCGTTGACGCCGACCACAAGGATCACGAACGGCTTGTGCGCTGTGTCTATCACCAGCGGCCTGGCGACCGTCGAGAGCACTTTCTCGACCTCGGTGGCCACCACGGTTTTGACCTCGTCGGCGGAGATCGCCTTGTCATAGCGGCCATGGCCGACGGCGGCGGAAATCCGCGCCGCGACATCGGTACCGAGGTCAGCGCGCAGCAGCACGTCCTCGATGTCCTCGAGCATCGCGCGGTCGAGCTTGCGCTTGGTCACGAGGTCGGCGACCGCCGAGCCGATCGAGCTCGAGGTGCGCTTCAGGCCGTCGGAGAGCCGTCGCCACCAGCTCTGTTTTGGCGTTTGGGGAGTGTCGCTCATGTGGAGGGTGTGTTAGCCGTTTCGCGCCATGAATCAAAGTAATGCCAGTGAAAGTGACGTCGACGCCCTGCCGATTGCGGTCGTCGAGCCTGCCCTCGTCGGCGATCTGACCGAAGCCGACATCCTGTCGCGGGTGCTGCACCGGGACGGGCTGATGCTGGTCATCGACAAGCCGGCCGGCCTGCCGGTGCATCGTGGCCCCAAAGGTGGGCCGAATTTGGAGAATTCCTTCAAGTTCCTTCAATATGGCCTGCCGCGCCCGCCGGTGCTGGCGCATCGGCTCGATCGCGACACGTCGGGCTGCCTGGTGCTGGGGCGGCATCGCAAGGCGACGGCGTCGCTCGGCCTGCTGTTCAAGCACAGCCGTATCCAGAAGACCTATTGGGCGGTGGTCGAGGGCGGGCCTGCTGAAGATTCGGGCGTGATCGACATGCCACTCGGGCGGCTCAATGCCGATCGGGGCTGGTGGATGAAACCGGATCCGGAAGGATTGAAATCGGTCTCGAACTTCACCGTGCTGGGCCGCGGCGGCGGCATGAGCTGGCTGGCGCTGGAGCCGGTCACCGGTCGCACGCATCAGCTGCGCGTGCATACGTCGGCGTCGGGCTATCCGATCGTTGGCGACAATATCTATGGCAATGGGCCGCGCTTCGGCGAACCGACGCTGCATCTGCATGCCCGCGAGATCGTGATTCCGATCTCGCGCAACAAGGACCCGATCCGCGTCGTTGCGCCGGCCCCGCCGCATCTGCATGAACGGCTCAAGGCATGTGGCTGGAACGGGGAGTAACGCGCCGGTATAGCGCGGCATCAGCCGCGCGATGACAGGCCATGCTCATGCGGCGACGCCGTTCTGAACTGTCACCGTGCCATCGGGGTTTAACGTGGCGGTGAGTGCATACACGTTCGGTTCGAAGACCAATGGCACGACGGGCACCAGCTTGGACGGATCGAAGATTTCGCCCTGCACGACATCAGCGAGCGTCATCCAGTATCTCGCCGTCGGCGCGAAGGTGAATGTCATGTTCGGTGCGGCCTGCATGACCTCGGTCGCCGCCCCGGCCATGCCGATGCCGACGCTTGCCGTGTCCGTTGGAACCGTCCCGTCGCATGTGATCATCAGGGAGTCGCTGCGCCCCTGCCGCTGGTCGATGAAGCCAAAGGCCCCGCTGCCATAGGTCAATGTCACGAGGCTGCTGGCCGGCAGTGTCGCCGGAAGGACCTCGATTGCAGCGAATGTGATGCCCGGCGCAAGCTTGCCGCTCTCCATCCAGACGAAGTCATAAGTCTGTTGCCAGGAAAAGAGCAATTGCGTCCTCGGGCTGACCCGCATGGCGAACCAGGCTGGGACAAGCCCGGAAGGCGGGTTCTGGCTGGACTGGAAGCAGACAAATGTCTGTGTCGCAGCAGTGTTATTGAGAAATTTCAGTTCGTAGGTCGGCATGCCGCCCGCGGCGGCCGATGCTGCCGTCGTACCTGGCCCGCTACTGCTGTGGTCTGCGAAATTGACGCGAATGACTGACGGCATGTCCACCTCCCCACGCGCTGGATCGGTGTATCACAACTAAAAGTTGAATAAAAGGGCGTGGCAATACAAAATGGATTGTCGGCTATGGTGCCTGACTGAAGATCAGTTCGGCCGTTCGTGCGCGCGGCTTGCTTCAGGCGACCGAAGCGAACAGCTTCGGATCGAACGTGCCCTCATATTCAAACGCGGCCGGCCCCGTCATCAGCACGTGGTCGTCGCTCTCGCGCCATTCGATGGTGAGTTCTCCGCCGGGCAGCGTCATATGCACGGTGCGATTGGTCCGGCGCAGGCGAGCGGCGGCGGCAGCGGTTGCGCAAGCTGCGGAACCACAGGCCTTGGTCAGACCTGCGCCGCGCTCCCATGTGCGCATCACGATGTGATCGCGGTCGACGATATGGGCCAGCGTGATATTGGCGCGATCCGGGAAGATCGGGTGATTTTCCAGCAATGGCCCGAACTTCTCGAGGTCATAGGCCTGGATATCGTCGACCCAGAAGATTGCGTGCGGGTTGCCCATGCTCACGACTGACGGCGTGTGCAGGATCGGTGCGTCGATCGGGCCGATCTGCAGCTCGATCCCGCGGGTGTCACGAAACTCCTCCGCCAGCGGAATGTCCTGCCAGCCGAACTTCGGCGTGCCCATGTCCACCGTGTAGAGATCCGGCGCCGGTCCTTGCCAGCAATTGATCAGGCCGGCCTTGGTCTCGAATGTGAGCGCCGTCTTGTCGCCGCCCGCGAAAGTCTGGCGTGCCACGCAGCGCATGCCGTTGCCGCAGGCGCCAGCTTCGGAGCCGTCATTGTTGTAGATGGAGACGAAGGCGTCGGTGCCGGCCAGCCGGGGCTTCTGCAGCACCATCAACTGGTCATAGGGCACGCCTTCGGGAGTGGCCACGGCGCGGGCGTCGGCCGGCGTGATACCGGACGCCGTATCGCGCAGGTCGATCACGACGATCTCGTTGCCGATGCCGTTCATCTTGGCGAAGGAATGGTTGGCCAGTGCGCTCATGTCGTGTCCCGTTGTCCCTGCCTTATATGGCGAGGCCGCTCCGATTGACCAGTGCGGCTATTCTGTGTCGGTTGTTTTGAATGGCCCTGCGCAATTTGGGGAGGGGACGAAAGGCGCGGCTGCGTGTTACCATGGTGCCGTATCGCGCATGTTGCCGGACACTGCGCTGCAGGATGTCACTGGAGACCCTTCGAATGACCCGTTCTCGCCTGTCCCGCCTCGCCACTGCGGCGCTGATTCCGGCAGCCGCGCTGACGCTGAACGCCGCGGCCTGGGCGCAATCTCCACCCGCCACGCCGCCAGCGGCAAGCACCCCGGCGACGCCGCCCGCGCCCGCACCCGCCACACCAGCTCCGGCGGCAGCGGCTCCCGCCACTCCCGCTCCCGCCGCACCGGAGACGCCGGCCCCAGTCGCGCCGGCAACGCCGCCCGCTGCAGCCCAGGCCCCCGCAACGCCAGCCGCGCCTCAGGTCCAGGTTGCCGATCCGTTCGGCGAGGAAATCACGCTGTCGCCGAAGCAGATGGTGACCTTCGTCGGCAAGGCCAATTGGGATTCGGCCTTCGATACGCTGATGGATGCGTTCAAGCAGATCACCACCGTGCTCGACAAACAGGGCGTCAAGTCATCGGGCAATCCGATGATCGTCTATACGACCACCGACGACACTGGCTTCACCTTCCTCGCGGAAATCCCGGTCGATCAGGAGGTGAAGAACCTGCCGAAGGCGATGAAGATGGGTCTGTCACCGGATGGCAAGGCGCTGAAGTTCGTTCATCGCGGCTCCTACGACAATATGGACAACACCTATGAGGCGATCACCAATCACCTCGATGACAAGAAGTTGGAAGCGAAAGACACCTTCATCGAGGAATACATGACCGATCCCCTGAAGACGGCGGAAGACAAGCTCGTCATCAATGTCTATGTGCCGCTGAAGTAATAGAAGCGAAGGCCAGCGATAAAGAAGCTCTGGTCATAAAGAAGCCTTGGACGGTCGCGAGAGATCGGGCATGAAAAATCATCTGACTCTGGCCGTTTTCGGCATTGCGCTCATCGCCACTCCTGCGCTTGCGCAGGTCAATCCACCGCCGATGATTTCCGTCTCCGGCGAAGGCACCGTCTCGGTGCCGCCGGATCTCGCTGTCGTCGATGGCGGCGTGACAACCGACGCCAAGACGGCGCGCGAGGCCGCTGAGGCCAACAATGCGGCGATGGCCAAGGTGCTTGCGGCCCTGAAGAGCGCCGGCATTGCCGAGAAGGACATGCAGACATCGCGGCTGTCGCTGTTTCCGCAATATACGCAGCAGACCCGTCCCAATCCCAATCCTGGCCCCAATGTCATCTCGGGCTATCGCGCCAGCAACCGCGTCACCATCCGCGTGCGCGACGTGACCAAGGTGGCCGGCACCATCGACGCGCTGGTGGCTTCGGGTGCCAATGAGGTCGGCGGCATCAATTTCATGGTGACCAAGGCGTCGCAACTGCTCGACGATGCGCGCAGCGAAGCGGTTGCTGATGCGCGGCGCAAGGCGGAGATTTACGCCAAGGCGGCCGGCGTCAAGCTCGGCGCGCCGATCAGCATCTCCGAGGACTCCGGCAGCGCGCCGGCGCCGATGATGTTGCGCAAGATGGGCGCCGATGCGGCATCGGCTCCGGTGGCGCAAGGCGAGGAAGTGCTGCGCGTGAATGTCAGCGTGTCCTGGGAAATCAAGCCGGCGCAGTAACGCGCTGGACCATCAGTCGTCATTGCGAGGAGCGAAGCGACGCGGCAATCCAGGGGCCGCAAGCGAAGGCTGGATTGCTTCGTCGCAAGGGCTCCTCGCAATGACGGCTGAGAGGTGGGGGACCTCCGTTAGATCTCCACCACCTGTCCCGGCTTCAGCGCCATAAACTTCTCGCTGGGCAATTCCGCCGCGCTGCATGCGGCGGCCAATCCCTTCACCGGGCCGTCAATCGCCTCGTCGGTGAGCTGGAACGTCGAGTGATGACTGGCCAGCGCCTGCTGCGCGCCGCAATCCGCAAACGCCTTCACGGCGTCTTCCGGATTCATGTGCTGGTCTTTCATGAACCAGCGCGGCTCATAGGCGCCGATCGGCAGGATCGCGAGCCTGATAGCGCCATGGGCCTCGCGCACGCGACGGAAGTGCAGGCCGTCGCCATAGCCGCTGTCGCCGACGATGTAGATCTTGCCAGCTGGCGTCTCCAGCACGAAGCTCGCCCACAACGACTTGTTGCGATCGAACAGGCCGCGCGCCGTCCAGTGCCGCGTCGGGACAAGCGTCACGGCGAGGCCGCCGCCAAGCTCGACGCGATCTGTCCAGTCATAGGCCTCGGCCTTGATCGTGCTGTCGGCGCTTTTCATGGTGGCGTCATTGCCGAGCGGCGTGATCACGCGCGGTGCAAATTTGGCTGACAGCTTCGACAGGGTCGGAAGATCGAGATGGTCGTAATGACCGTGCGACACCAGCACGACGTCGATCTTGGGCAGTTTGTCGAAGGCGATGCCCGGCGCGTTGTGACGCTTCGGCCCGGCAAATGACAATGGCGATACGCGATCGGACCACACCGGATCGAACAGGATATTGATCTCGGCGGTCTGGATCAGCCAGCTGGCGTGACCGACGTAACAAAACCGAACGCCCGTGCCCTCGACCCTGGCCGGCGGCGTGTCGGCAAATTCGTTCTCGACCCAGTCGGGCCAGACCTCCCGGGTGCGGCCGCCGCCGAATTGCCAGCGCAGCACTTCACCAAGCGACCTGGGCGGCACTCCATCGGGATCGAAGAAGATCTTGCCGTCGAAGTGATCGGAGACGGGGCCGTCATAATTGGTCATGCGGGAAGCCCAGATGGCCGATAGCCCCACTGTGGCTGCGAGGCCACCGATGGATGCGAGAAGCTTGCGGCGGGTGATGGTCATGATGTGAGGCGCCGAAAAAGGGGAACCCAGGTGAGCGATCACTCACATCTAGGCCAGCTCACGCGGAAATCCAATTGCCAATTATCAATTTAATCGCCCTTGGCCGAAAATATCCTTTATCTTGAACAAGTTGCCGTTTTGGATGGTGACGCCGCGGGTGTATTTCCTTGACTCGCCGGGCCCCGGCGCTGTAAATCCCCGCCAATTCTCGAAAAGTCCTCTTTTCGATCCGCCGACCGGTCCTGGAGACCGGAGGTCAACGCCCGACAGCGCGATGCGCCCTCGGGCGCAAAAGTGTTTGGTTCATCGCCATCTCCTTGGGATGGCATTCGGAAGCGGTACGCGATGTTCGACAATCTGTCGGAACGACTTGGCGGAATTCTCGACCGGCTCACCGGGCGCGGCGCGCTGTCGGAGGCTGACGTCGATGCCGCGATGCGCGAAGTACGCCGCGCACTGCTCGAGGCTGACGTCTCGCTCGACGTCGTGCGCAGCTTCACGGACCGCGTGCGCGAACAGGCGATCGGCGCCACCGTCGTCAAGTCGGTCACGCCCGGCCAGATGGTCGTCAAGATCGTCCATGACGAACTCGTCGCCACCCTCGGCGCCGACGGCGAAGGCGGCATCGATCTTCAGGCCGTCCCGCCCGTCGCCATCATGATGGTCGGTCTGCAGGGTTCGGGTAAGACCACCACCACTGCGAAACTCGCACGCCGTCTCACCCAGCGCGACAAGCGCAAGGTGCTGATGGCCTCGCTCGACGTCTATCGTCCGGCTGCCATGGAGCAGCTCGCGGTGCTCGGCCGCGATCTCGACATTCAGACGCTGCCGATCGTCGCCGGCCAGAAGCCCGCCGAGATCGCCAAGCGCGCGCTGTCTGCCGCGAAGCTCGGCGGTTACGACGTCGTGCTGCTCGACACCGCCGGCCGTACGACGCTCGACGAAGAGATGATGTCGGAAGCGATCGAGATCAAAGCCGTCGCCAATCCGCATGAAGTGCTGCTGGTCGCGGACTCGCTGACCGGTCAGGACGCGGTCAATCTCGCGCGCTCCTTCAATGAACGCGTCGGCCTCACTGGCATCGCGCTGACGCGCGTGGACGGCGATGGCCGCGGTGGCGCCGCATTGTCGATGCGTGCCGTCACCGGCAAGCCGATCAAGCTGATCGGTACCGGTGAAAAGACCGATGCGCTGGAAGACTTTCATCCGAGCCGTATCGCCGGCCGCATTCTCGGCATGGGCGACGTCGTCTCGCTGGTCGAGCGCGCTGCTGCGAACATTGACGCCGAGAAAGCTGCGCGTACCGCCGAGCGCATGCGCAAGGGTCAGTTCGATCTCACCGACATGCGTGAGCAGCTGATCCAGATGACCAATATGGGCGGTCTCTCCGGCCTGATGGGCATGATGCCCGGCATCGCCAAGATGAAGAACCAGATCGCCTCCGCCGGTCTCGATGACCGCGTGGTGAAGCGCCAGATCGCGGTCATCGACTCCATGACTCGTCAGGAGCGCAAGAATCCCGACATCCTCAAGGCCAGCCGCAAGAAGCGTATTGCTGCCGGCGCCGGCCTCAAGGTCGAGGAAGTCAACAAGGTGCTGAAGATGCACCGGAACATGGCCGACATGATGAAGGCCATGGGCTCCGGCAAGCGCGGCCCGATGGCGGGCATCGCGCAGGCCATGGGTTTCGGTGGCGGCGGCATGCCGTCGCCCGAACAGATGAAGGCGATGGCCGAGAAGATGCCGGGCGGACTGCCGCAGGGCATGCCGTCATTGCCGAAAGATTTCCCGGGCCTGTCGGGCCTGGGCAAACCGACGCTGCCGGGACTCGGCGGCTTTCCCGGTCTCGGGAAAAAGAAATAACGCGATCAAATTCACTCACATTCAAATCGAACACACTTAGGAGAATCCCATGTCCGTCGTTATCCGCCTCGCTCGCGCAGGCACCAAGAAGCGCCCCGTCTATCACGTCGTCGTTGCCGACTCGCGCTTCCCCCGCGATGGCCGCTTCATCGAGCGTCTCGGCTACTTCAACCCGCTGCTCGCCAAGGACAACGAGCTGCGCCTGAAGCTCGACCTCGAAAAGACCAAGGCCTGGATCGCCAAGGGCGCGCAGCCGTCGGATCGCGTGGCTCGCTTCCTCGATGCCGCCGGCGTCAAGAAGCGCGAAGCCCGCAACAACCCCGAGAAGGCCGTGCCGCGCAAGGAGCGCAAGGCTGCTGAAGCCGGCAAGTAAGGTCGCATGACCACCGCGCAAATCTGCGTCGCGCGCATCGGCGCGCCGCATGGTGTGCGCGGTCAGGTGCGGCTGTGGACCTTCACCGAAGATCCATTCGCCGTGCTCGACTACGGCCCGCTTGCCACCAAGGACGGCAAGCGGAGTTTCGAGGTTGATAATGTGCGCGAGGCCAAGGGCCATCTGGTCGCGACGCTGAAGGGCGTCGCCACCCGTGAAGACGCCGAGCGCCTCAATGGCGTCGAGCTCTATGTGGCGCGCGATGCGCTTCCCGATACCGAAGACGATGAATATTACCACGCCGATCTGATCGGTCTCGCTGCGGTCAATGCCGCGGGCGATGCGATCGGCCGTGTCGTCGCGATCCATAATTTCGGCGCCGGCGACATCATCGAGATCGCGCCACAAGAAGGCGCGACCCTGCTGTTGCCCTTCACCAATGCGGTGGTGCCGACGGTCGATCTCGCGGCCGGCCGTGTCGTGATCGAATTGCCCGGTGAGATCATCGGCGATGATCCCACCGCGGCATAAGGCTTACGCTTTCAGCGCTTCCGCAATCGTTGCCGCAAACGGCGTGGTCGGCCGTCCGATGAGCTTGCCGAGGGTGCGGCTGTCGTCGAACAATGCGCCGTCCGCTGCGGCCGTATCCGACGTCGCAATCAGCTCGGCAAGTTCTGGCGGCAGTCCCGCGCCGAGCAGCGCCGCCTTGAAGTCGGCCTCGGGCAGACGGACATAAGCAACAGTCTTGCCGGACTGCTTCGTGATCTCCGCTGCGAACTGCTCCAGCGTGAAGGCTTCGTCGCCCGCCAGTTCATAGATCTTTCCGGCGTGACCTTCTCCCGCCAGCACGGCTGCAGCCGCTGCTGCATAATCTGCGCGCGAAGCCGATGCGATGCGGCCATCGCGGGCGCTGCTGATCAGCGCATTATGCGCCAATGCGGCAGGGATCGAGGCCGTGTAGTTCTCGGTGTACCAGCCGTTGCGCAGCAGCGCGAAGGGAATGCCGGAGGCGCGGATCAACTCTTCCGTCGGGAGATGCTCTTTTGCGATCGATAGCGGCGAGGTGTCCGCGCGCAGCACGCTGGTATAGGCGATCAGCTTCACGCCGGCTTTCTTTGCGGCGTCGATCACGTTGCGGTGCTGGGCGACGCGCTGCCCGAGTTCATTCGACGAGATCAGCAACAGGCGGTCGATGCCCTTGAAGGCTGCGTCCAGCGTCTCCGGCTTGCTGTAGTCGGCGGCCACAACGGTGACGCCCCTTGCGGCGAGATCGCTGCCTTTGGCCGGATCGCGCAGGCCGGCGACGATCTGGCTGGCCGGGACGAGCTTGAGCAGGGCGTCGATGGTGAGGCGGCCAAGCTGGCCGCCGGCGGCGGTGACAAGAATACGGTGGTTCGACATGGTGGGATCCTATATGGTCTCTGATTGACAGTAGGTCTTGAATAGAGACCGAAGACCATTTCCGTAAGGAGGCAGGTTTTTCTCGCCAGGTTACCTCGGAGTTACCTGGAAGTGACCTGTTCCCGATCTGAAGGAGCTTCCCGATGCCAAATGATGCGTCTTTGGCCACCCGCTTCGACGAATGGCAGGCACAAGGCTTCGATGCCGAAGCTTGCCCGGTCCGCAATGTGCTGGATCGCATTGGCGACAAATGGACGTCGTTGCTGCTAGTCGCTCTCGCAGCCAAGCCGCGCCGTTTCAGCGAGCTGCATCGCGCCGTGCCGGATATTTCCAAGCGGATGCTCACCCAGTCCCTGCGCGATCTGCAGCGCGACGGGCTGATCACCCGTCACGTATTTCCGACCAAGCCGCCCTCGGTCGAATATCGGTTATCACCGCTCGGCCAGTCCGCGATGGCTCCACTGGCGAACCTGATTGATTGGGCTGAGCGCAGCTTTGCCGAGATCAAGGCCTCCCGTGCCGCCTTCGATGCAGGTGACACCAGCGAACAGATGTCGGCGGCCTGAGCCGATATTGCCGGGGTTTGACGCTTTGCTCCGGACGCGCGATGGAGTGACATGACTTCCGATCTTTCATCCGCCCCATGGCGCGCGACGGTGCTGACGCTGTTTCCCGAGATGTTTCCGGGGCCGCTCGGCATCAGCCTCGCAGGCAAGGCGCTGGCGTCTGGCCTGTGGGAGCTGGAGGCGCGCGATATCCGCGCTTCGGCTACCGACAAGCATCGCAGTGTCGATGACACGCCGGCGGGCGGCGGTCCGGGCATGGTGCTGCGGGCGGACGTGCTGGCGGCGGCGATCGATGCGGTCGATGCCGGGGACCGCCCGCGACTGGTCATGAGCCCGCGCGGTCGGCCATTGACCCAGGCCCGGGTGGCGGAACTCGCTGCAGGGGCCGGGCCGCTGATCGTCTGTGGCCGCTTTGAGGGTATCGACCAGCGCGTCATCGATGCCCGAAGGCTCGAGGAAGTCTCGATCGGGGACTACGTGCTGTCCGGCGGCGAAATCGCCGCCATGACGCTGATTGACGCCTGTGTGCGGCTTTTGCCGGGGGTCATGGGCAAGCTGGCGTCTGGAACCGACGAAAGTTTTTCCGACGGATTACTGGAGTACCCGCAATATACCCGTCCGCAGGTCTTCGAGGGGCGCGAAATCCCTGATGTGTTGATTTCAGGAGACCACGCCAGGGTTGCCAAATGGCGGCTGGCCGAGGCCGAAGCCCTGACCGCGGCACGGCGGCCCGAGTTATGGGCGGCCCGTCCGAAAGTGCCAGAATCGGGCAAAAAGCGAAAACCGCCAAAAATCACGACGGGTGAGTGACACAGACGGGTGACAACGGCTTCGCTTTCCTGTAGAGCAGCGCCAAATCCGTGCAATGGCAGGGTAAGAGTTTCGAGCGCAGCCCGCGCAATGTCTGGGCGCGCCGCCGATGGAGATTTCGATGAACCTAATTCAGACGCTTGAAAAAGAGCAGTTCGACCGCCTTTCCGCCACCAAGTCGATCCCGGAATTCGGTCCCGGCGACACCCTCATCGTCAACGTGAAGGTTGTCGAAGGCGAGCGCTCCCGCGTGCAGGCCTATGAAGGCGTCTGCATCGGCCGCAACGGCGGTGGCATCAATGAGAGCTTCACCGTTCGCAAGATCTCCTACGGCGAGGGTGTCGAGCGCGTGTTCCCGCTGCTCTCCCCGATGATCGACTCGATCAAGGTCGTGCGTCGCGGCAAGGTGCGTCGCGCCAAGCTGTATTACCTGCGCGATCTGCGCGGCAAGTCGGCCCGTATCGTCGAGAAGAAGACCGATCGTCCGGCGAAGGTCGCAGCTGCGGCCGCTGCCAAGTAATTTCCGCACCATTGAATTGTGCGAGACGAAAAGCGCGGCGCAAGCCGCGCTTTTTTGTTGGGCGGATGCCGCATGCCTCTGTCGCATTGGCGTTGCGTTCCCCGAATGCTATATGACTGGAATGTTTCTAGACCTGCACCAGCACGCTTTGCGCATCGTCATCGACGATCACAGCCGGCTGCCCGGTCGCTTCTTCGGTCGCTTCACGACCTCCATCGTGGGCGCGCTTAGAAGCGCGTGAGCAATCTCACGCGTTAAGCCTTCCGTTCTTCAGTTGCGTGCCCTGCGCCGCCAGCGCGGCAAATCTCCCGGCAGCCGCAACAGGTTCGAAATTTCCAGGAAGTTTCCAAGAAATTTCCAAGTCAGGCCCAAGCAAAATGACAACATCCAAGCCGACCACCCTGTACGACAAGATCTGGAACGACCATCTGGTCGAGGAAGCCGCCGACGGCACCTGCCTGCTCTATATCGATCGCCATCTGGTGCACGAAGTAACGAGCCCGCAGGCCTTCGAAGGTCTGCGCGCCGCCGGTCGCCGTGTGCATGCGCCGGAGAAGACGCTCGCCGTTGTCGATCACAACGTGCCGACCACCGATCGCACCAAGCCCAATCCCGATCCGGAAAGCACGGAGCAGATCAACACGCTGGCCGAGAACGTGCGTGAATTCGGCATCGAATATTACAACGAGTTCGACAAGCGTCAGGGCATCGTCCACGTCATCGGCCCCGAGCAGGGCTTCACACTGCCGGGAACGACGATCGTTTGCGGCGATAGCCACACCTCGACGCATGGCGCGTTCGGTGCGCTGGCGCATGGCATCGGCACGTCGGAAGTCGAGCACGTGCTGGCGACGCAGACGCTGATCCAGAAGAAGGCGAAGAACATGCGCGCCACCGTCGATGGCAAATTGCCCGACGGCGTCACCGGCAAGGACATCATCCTGGCCATCATCGGCGAGATCGGCACCGCCGGCGGCACCGGCTATGTGCTGGAATATGCCGGCGAGGCAATCCGTTCGCTGTCGATGGAAGGCCGCATGACGGTCTGCAACATGTCCATCGAAGGCGGCGCTCGCGCCGGCCTGATCGCGCCCGACGAGAAGGCCTATGAATTCCTCAAGGGTCGCCCGATGTCACCGAAGGGCGAGATGTGGGAGCAGGCTGTCCGCTACTGGGACACGCTGCGCTCTGACGAAGGCGCGCATTTCGATCACGAGATCCGTCTCGATGCCGCGAAGCTGCCGCCCATCGTCACCTGGGGCACCTCGCCCGAGGACGTCATCTCGATCACCGGCAAGGTGCCGAACCCGGCCGATATCGCGGATGAGGCCAAGCGTCTCTCCAAGGAGCGCGCGCTGGCCTATATGGGCCTGACCGCGGGTACGAAGATCACCGACATCAAGATCGATCGCGTCTTCATCGGTTCCTGCACCAATGGCCGCATCGAGGACATGCGCGCCGCCGCGAAGATGGTCGAGGGCAAGACCATCAACGGCAATGTGTCGGGCATGATCGTGCCGGGCTCGGGTCTGGTAAAGGAACAGGCGGAAGCCGAAGGCCTCGACAAGATATTCCTGAAGGCCGGCTTCGAATGGCGCGAGCCGGGCTGTTCCATGTGCCTGGCGATGAACCCCGACAAGCTGCGTCCGGAAGAGCGCTGCGCCGCCACCTCGAACCGCAACTTCGAAGGCCGCCAGGGCCATAAGGGCCGCACCCATCTGGTGTCGCCGGCGATGGCGGCTGCGGCTGCGATCGCGGGGCACTTCGTCGATATCAGAGAGTGGCACTGATTTGTTGACTACGCTTCGATATCATTCGCGCTAAGATCAACGGCCTGCTCTCGCAGGCCGTTTTTCTTTTGAGCGATCCACCACGCCATGCCTCGCATTCCCGCAAAACCCTTGGCCATCTCCATCCCCACCGCCCGCCGCATCTGGCTGCGGGCGCAGCGGCTGGATAGCCGCGCGCCGTTCGGTGATGGCGCGGAGGCAGTGAAGGCTGCCGTGCAGCATCTCGGCTACGTCCAGATCGACACGATCAACGTGATCGAGCGCAGCCATCATCACATCCTGTTTTCGCGTATTCCCGATTACAGGCGCGCCGATCTCAAACAGGCGCAGACCCACGACAAGAGCGTGTTCGAATACTGGACCCATGCGCTCGCTTATGTGCCGACCGACGATATCGGCTTCTTCGTGCCGGACATGAAATATTATCGCCGCGAGGGCCATGGCTGGTTCGCTTCGGTAACGCCCGCGGACAAGCGCAAGGTGATGCGGCTGGCCAAGGCCGGTCCGCTGTCAATTCGCGACATCGATGACGATGTGCTGCGCGAGAAGGATCACGAATGGGCCAGCCGCAAGCCGTCGAAGCGGGCGCTGCAACTGGCGTTCTATGAAGGCCACCTCACGATTTCCGAGCGCACGGGCATGCTGAAGACCTATGATCTTCTGCTGCGCCATTTTGGTTGGGAGAAATTGCCGAAGGCAGCGTCGGCGAACGAGAAATTGGCCTATCTGCTCGATCGGGCGCTGCGCTCGCAGGGCATCGTCAGCCTCGATTCGATCTGCCATCTCGATGCGCCCTCCAAGGCCGGCATTCGCAAGCTGATCGAGGCGCGGTTGCGCAAGGGTGAGCTGGTGGCCGTCGCGCTCGACGGCGCCGGCAAGCAGGAGCACTGGACGACACCTGTCGCGCTCGAAGACAGAAGCGAAGGCGAGGTGGGGCTGGTGCATGTGCTGTCGCCGTTCGATCCCCTGGTGATCCAGCGCAAGCGCACGAATCTGTTCTTCGGCCACGACCACCGCTTTGAAGCCTATGTGCCGAAGGAGAAGCGCCAGCTCGGCTATTTCGCATTGCCGGTGCTGGTGGACGACAAGATCGTGGCGGCCGTCGATCTCAAGACCGATCGGCAGAAGCGCAAATTGCTGATGCAGCAATGGAGCTGGGTCGGTGAGGGCACGAAGCCGAAGACGCCGCGCAAGGAATGGAAGCAGCGCATCGAGGAAGAGCTCGGGCGCTTCGAGGCGTTTCAGCTGGGTGAGTGAGCGACTAACACTCAGTCGTCATGCGCGGGCTTGTCCCGCGTATCCACGTCTTGGCAAAAAGCAAAGACGTGGATGGCCGGGTCAAGCCCGGCCATGACGGTGTGTTTGGTAGCGAACGTCGACTTCACCAATAAGCATGGAAGCGATGGTAATGCCGCCGGTAGTGCCAGTGGCGGTGATGCCAGGGGCGATAGCGGCAGATCTTGCGTGGGCCGTAATAGGTCCAGACGATGCGGCAGAAGCGTCGCGGGTAGTAGTAGCGCGGGCCGTAATAGTAGCTCGGTCCGTAATATCCGTAAAAGCGCGGTCGGAAGAAGTGATGGCGATGACCATAATAGCGCACTGGCGCGAAGTGACGATAGCTGCCACGATAGCCACCATGGAATACGGGTCCACGCCGAAAGCCGCCGCCGACAAAGGCCGGGCCCGGACGGAAACCGCCACCGCCGCGGAACGCAGGTGCGACGGCACGAAAGCCTCCGCCGCCGCCGCGAAACGCAGGCGCTACGGCACGGAAGCCTCCGCCGCCACCGCCACCCCGAAATGCCGGCATGCCGCCGCCGCGAAATCCGCCTCCGCCTCCGCCATGAAAGGCGTGACCGCCGCCTCCGCCACCGCCGCGGAAACCTCCTCCGCCGCCGCCGCCGCGTCCACCGCGATGCTGGACCTGCGTGAACAAAGCGTCATGCGCCTGCTTCGCTGCGGGTGCCGCGCCGGGATTGATCAGCGAGACGGCCCGTGCCGGTGGCGTCAGCGACATCATCATCGCTGCGGCGGCAGCGACGCCGAGCGAGCGCGTCATGAATTGTCTGATCGCAAGACCTCGTTCGGCATTCGGGACAGATTGTCGATCTTGAACATGTCTCATCGAAACATCCTCCATCGATCAGCGCATGGGACGTCGATCGCGCAAACCTGACGGCGCAGGTCCTCGCTTGCGCCAACGGTGCGTTTGCGCATGGTCGTGTCATGTGGGTTGTCGCGCCTTGACCGAAAATTAAGGATGCCGATCTGAACGCGTCATGAATGACGCAGGCAGGCTGTGTCATGCGCGCGAAAAAAACAGGCGCCGCAAAGGGCGCCTGTCGATGTCATCAGGTGATGTCAGGATTTACCAGCGGCCGAAGCTGAAGCCGACGCTGAGCGGACCGCCGCCGATACCGAAGCCCGGGCCGTAGCCATAGGCGCCATAGGGATGATAGCCGCCGTAATAGCCGTAGGGCCGATAGCCGTATCCGCCGTAGTAAGCAGGGCGATAGGCATAGGGGCGTCCGTAATAGGCCGGGCCGTAATAGGAGCGGTACGGGCGATAACCGTATCCGTAGCCATAACGCGGGCCGTAATAGCTCCGATACCCGTAATGCCGGTGGCCGTAGTAATGGCGGTGGTGGAAGTGGCGATGGCGCCGCTGTGCGCTGAAGTCCGTCGCCTTCGCCTTGTTGTCCGACGCAGCCTTGTGAGTCGCCTGCGTGTCAGCCATGGCGGGGGCGCTGCTCAATGCGCCTGACAGTGAAAGTGTTGCAGCCAGCATGGCTGCGCCTACCCAGTTCTTCATGTTTCTTCCTTGCCTCGATCGCTTTCCATCGATCGTCTTTCGTCGCCTTCAACCCATAACGCATATGGTGACCGCGATTTCCCGCGACAGAGGGACGCGGTCAACATCCCGTCAACGAGAACAGGCGCACTTGCGTGCGCCTGTTTCCATTTTTGAAATATTCTCAGTGGCGCCAGTGAGGACGCACATGGTGTGGCCGGTGCCAGCCATGATGACGGCGGACGTGATGCGGCCGGTGCCAGCCATGGTGACGGCGCATGCCGTGATGCGGGCGATAGCCGCGATCGTGATGATGACGATACTGAACTTCGGTCGTCAGCTTCTCGCTGCCGCCGCCCTGAACCGATGCCGCGATACCCGGGCCGTTCAGCGAAGCGGCGTTCGCCTGCTGCGTTGGCGCTGTGACGAACAGCAATCCTGCGATGGCAGCGAAGCCAAGAATTTTCTTTACGTTCACGTGTCGTCTCCTCAGGTCTGCGCGCATCTCAACATGCACGCTGCAAATGGATCATCGCCCATGTGCATGACGCTAGGGTTCGGGAGGTGAACGCGATGTGAATGCTGCGTGAGCGATATGACGCGGTGGCGGACTGTCGCAGCGGTGGAACGAATACGCGTCATCGCGCCAGACGGAGGCGTGGTTGTAAAACCGAATCGCTGCACGACACGTATCTCGATCATGCAATGATGGAGGCCATCATGATGCGTTTGATCTCGACGATTGTTGTCACGCTCGCACTTGTCTCCGCCGCTCTGGATCCGTGGATCGAACGCGCGCAGGCGTCGCAAGGCCCCGGCGTGATGCCCGGCACGGCAAGCACGACAGTTCAGCTCGCCATGGCGATCATCGTCTATGGCAGTTCGGCGATGGTGATTGCAGCGGGTCTGATCGGCGCCGCGCGGCAGCGCCGCTAGTTTTTTGCTTTGACGCGTTTTCTTAATGCGAACCGGTACCCACTTCGCGTGAAAACGCTCTCGTTTAGCCGCGGCGCCAGTAGCAGTTCATGCGCGGCACGATCACGGTGCCGCTCGGGCGATATTCCTGCACCAGATTGGCGGTGCAATCGCGCACGGCGTTCGGACCGGGATTGTAGCTCGGATAGACACCGCGTTCGTCCGGGGTGCGATAGATGCGAACGCGCGGGCGCGCACGGCGAGGCTGAACGCTGTCGTCGGATTGGGCGAGCTGCGTGGCCGTCTGTGCCTGTGCGGTGTCAGCCATTGGCAAGCCGCCAAGTACAGTTGCCAGACCTGCAACCGCCAATCCCAGTGCCGCCATCATGATCCGCATTTTAACACCCCAACCCGCCATGGGCATGATCCCGAAAACTGGATGCCGGTTTTCGCCGACAAACGGGTTCGTTTGTCGAGGGATCATGCTTCAAAAGGAAACGCCGCAAAGTCTCCGATTGACGCCCGCCCGTCAACCGCCGGGACCGCGCCGTACCGGTGCATTGCCATGTCACGGGAATTGGCTAGACAGGGACCATGTGGCACCAGGCAAAAGCACCCGATCTCGCCGAAATGGAGGACATGGCCCACGCCATGCTCGCCCTCCTGCCGGACGACTTCCGCAAGCTCTGCGAGGGCGTGATCATCCGGGTCGATGATTTCCCGACGGACGAGGTGCTGGAGGAGATGCAGGCGGAGACCGAATTCGACCTCCTCGGCCTGTTCCAGGGCGTCGGCCTGCCGTTTCAGAGCCAGGACAATACCGGGCAGTTGCCCAACATGATCTGGCTGTATCGCAGGCCAATCCTGGATTACTGGGCCGAACATGACGAAACCCTCGGCCATATCGTCCGCCACGTGCTGATCCACGAGATCGGCCACCATTTCGGCCTCTCGGATGCCGATATGGAGGCGATCGAGGCTGGCGTCACGGACTAGCCCTGCATAAATCACCCTTGGACGGGCCGCCCGATCGGGCTAAAACGGCCGCCCAATCCGAGGATACGTTCATGGACAAGTTCACCACGCTGGAAGGCGTCGCGGCGCCGCTGAAGATCATCAATGTCGATACCGACATGATCATCCCGAAGCAGTATCTGAAGACCATCAAGCGCACCGGCCTTGGCAAGGGTCTGTTCTCGGAAGCGCGCTATCTCGATGACGGCAGCGAGAACCCGGATTTCGTCCTCAACAAGCCTGCCTATCGCAACGCCAAGATCATGGTCGCGGGCGATAATTTCGGCTGCGGTTCGTCGCGCGAGCACGCGCCCTGGGCGCTGCTGGATTTCGGCATCCGCTGCGTGATTTCGACCTCGTTCGGCGACATCTTCTACAACAATTGCTTCAAGAACGGCGTGCTGCCGATCCGCGTCTCGCAGAAAGATCTCGATGCGCTGTTCGATGACGCCGAACGCGGCGCCAATGCGACGATCACCATCGATCTGCCGAACCAGGAAATCCGCGGTCCTGACGGCGGCACGGTGAAGTTCGAGATCGATCCGTTCCGCAAGCACTGCCTGCTCAACGGCCTCGACGATATCGGCCTGACCATGGAGAAGAAGGCCTCCATCGACAGCTACGAGTCCAAGCTCAAGACCGAGCGCGCCTGGGCCTGATCTGACGTCGGAAGGTGACGCGTGATTCCTGACGTCGTCACCTTTTGGGAGGGGCCGCTCGATGCGCTGCGCAGGCTGTGCCTGCGCTCGCAGGTGCAGGCCGGTCACCGCGTCACGCTCTATAGTTTCGCACCCATTGCTGATCTGCCGGATGGCGTGAGCAATGCCGATGCGGAAGCCGTGCTGCCGCGCGCTTTTGCGGATCGGCTGCGGCCGTCTGCTCCCGACGGCACATGGGTGGGCTGGACACCCCTGCAGTTCAGCGATTTCTTTCGCATCAGGTTGATGGCCGAAGGTCTCGGCCTCTGGCTCGATGCGGATGTGCTGCTGCTGAAGCCGATCGAGATCGATCCCGCAAAGCCCTATTTCGCCTGGGAGAAGCGACGTCAGCTCGGCAATTCGGTGCTGTATCTGCCGCCGGATGATCCAATCGTTGCAGCGTTCGAGGCGCTGATCAGGCAGGACGAATTGACGCCGGACTGGATGTCACTGCGCCATCGCCTTGCTTTCGCATGGCGCAAGCTACGCGACAGCACCAAGCGCGCCAGCGACGTCCGCGTCGCGATCTTCGGCCCGGCATCGCTGACGGCGCTCGCGAAGCGCCACGGCTCGCAGCATCACGCGCTACCGCGGAAGGCTTATTATTCGATTCACGCGGAGCCAAAGCTGTTCTTCGAGCCGTCGGACTTTGCGACGCTGGTCGGCGATCCCGAAATATTGGGTTTTCACATCTCGCCGAAAGGGCGCGGGAAGGAAGCGCCGATGCCGGGAAGCTTTTATGCCTGGGCGACCGAGCGGGTCGGCAAGAGGTAGGCGAGCCAGGCTTTCGAAGCGCCCAAGCCTCCTGCGTCATTCCGGGGCGCGCGTCGCCGGCGAAGCCGGCAGAGCGCGAACCCTGAGTTTCCACTGTCATTCCGGGGCACACGAAAGCGGCAAAGCCGCTGAAGTGCGAACCCGGAATCCCCGAGTGTTTTGCGCTGAACATGTCGGGATTCCCCGCCACTCCAATTGGAGTGGCTGAGGTTCGTCTGCGCGAAGGCGGGCAGCCGCCCCGGAATGACAGTGTATGGCCGCACAGACCTCTCCGCGTCGTCCCCGCGCAGGCGGGGACCCATAACCACGGTCAGCGTGATTGAAGCGGCAGAGCCTCAACGACAACGCTTTCACCAGTTCTCCAGCGTGTATGGGTCCCCGCCTGCGCGGGGACGACAGTGAGAGGTTCGGGTTAAATATTTTTTCCTATCTCCCGTTGACAATATCCCTTCAAGGACTATTATCCCTTCCGTCCTGCCCCACCGAGAGGGGCGATCGCGATCGTCACGTTCGCGGGGCAGGGTGCGGTGGACGCCGGAGATGCGGCGTTACGCGGTTCATGGGTGACGTCTGTCTTCGGGCAGGACGGATCTGCGCCAGCACTGCCACTGGCAAGGAGACGACCGGTCTTGAGATCGAAACAGCCCTGGACAGTGTGACGGACGACCAAATCGAAACGCGTCCGGCTTAAGTGCTTGAGGCACCCTGTCCCATTCGCCTTGGGACTGTAATTTTGGTGATCGGATCGTTCGCCATGGCAACGCGCAAGCAGGCTGAAAAAACACCGCAGGCGGAACGCTGGGCACTTGCCTGACGCTTCCGAAAGTCCTGATGCATTCTCACTTGCGGAAGACCGCATCGCATCAGGCCCAAGGGTGCAACGGGCACCCGGCGTTCCGCACGCCCTCTCATAAGGGGGCGGGAATGCACAGACGACGGCGCCTCCGCGCCGCAAACAACAGGGGTGATGACGCATGTCTGGAGAGCAGTGGCTATTTGAAATTTGAATCAGCAGAGACGTGGCGCTCCGTGGTCCACGACATACTCAGTCGTCATGCGCGGGCTTGTCCCGCGTATCCACGTCTTGGCGACATCCACAGCAAGGCGTGGATGGCCGGGACATCTAGCGAAGCTCGCTTCGCGCTACCCGGCCATGACGTGGTGATAGACCTGAGAGCATCGCGAAGCGAACTTCACGCTGTCATCCCGCCCCGGAATGACGCCTGCGCGTCAGTTCCCCATCGCCGCGATCGCGTCCGAAATCGCGATTGTGCGCTTCGCCATCTCCGCATGCAGGCGCTCGACCATCTTGCCGTCGAGCTGGATCGCGCCGCGGCTGGCATTTTCCGGCTGCTCGAAGGCGGCGATGATGCGGCGGGCCTGGGCGACTTCGTCGGCGGGCGGCGTGAAGACCTTGTTGCACGCCTCGATCTGGCTCGGATGGATCAGCGTCTTGCCGTCGAAGCCGATGTCGCGGCCCTGTTCGGCTTCGGCGATGAAACCCTCGGTATCGCTGAAATTGCTGTAGGGACCATCGAGGATTTCGAGACCATGCAGCCGCGTCGCCAGCACGCAATGGGTGATCATGCCAAGCATCGCCGCGCGGCCGGGCATCATGCGGATGCGGGTCTCGCGGGCGATATCATTGGGGCCGAACACGAAGCCGGCCAGGCGATTCTCGGAATCGCGCGAGGCAGCCGCGAGCTCTTCCGCATGCAGGATGGCGCGCGAAGTCTCGATCATGGCCCAGACCTTGATCGACATGTCGGCGCCAACGTCGCTCAGGCGATCCGCAACGGCGGAGAGATCCTCCACGCTGGAGATCTTCGGCACCAGGATGCCGTCCGGCTTGGCCTTGCCGGCCATGGTGACGTCGTCGATCCACCACGGCGAATCCAGCGCATTGATACGGATGATGACCTCGCGCTTGCCGAAGCCGCCGGCAGCCAGCGTCTGGGCGATGGCATCGCGCGCCGTTCCCTTGGCGTCCGGCGCCACGGCGTCTTCAAGGTCTAGGATAATGCCGTCGGCCGGTACGGTGCGGGCCTTCTCCAGCGCGCGCGGATTCGAGCCTGGCATGAACAAATGGCTGCGGCGCGGACGGATCATGGCGTATTTCCCTGAAATTTGGTGCCTGCTTATGGGTTGGCATTCGCGATAGCATCTCAGTCAGCCGCCCGGAAGGCTTGTTCGCGCTGGCGTCCTATGGTTATCCGTGGGGACCCATCTGTTTGGGCATGATCCCTCGACAAACGAACCCGTTTGTCGGCGAAAACCGGCATCCACTTTTCGGGATCATGCTGACGAGGCAAACCATGACCGCATCGTTTCCGCAGCAACTCATCTCCGGCTACCAGACCTTCTCGTCGGAACGCCTGCCCACCGAACAGTCGCGCTTCCGCGAGCTGTCCGAAAAGGGCCAGTTCCCTGAAGTAATGGTGATCGGCTGCTGCGACTCGCGGGTGTCGCCGGAGGTCATCTTCGATGCTTCGCCGGGCGAATTGTTCGTGGTGCGAAACATCGCCAATCTGGTGCCGCCCTATCAGCCCGACGGCAATGCGCATGGCGTCTCTGCTGCGCTGGAATATGCCGTGCAGGTGCTGAAGGTGAAGCACATTGTTATTCTCGGTCACGCGCAATGCGGCGGCATCCGTGCCTTCGTGGACAAGACCGCGCCGCTGTCGCCGGGCGACTTCATCGGCCGCTGGATGTCGATGTTCACCAAGCCGGGCGAGGTCGTCGAGATCCGCGACCATGAATCGATGCAGGATTTCGTCACCCGCATCGAGAAGGCTGCAGTGTTCCGCAGCCTCGAAAACCTGATGACCTTTCCCTTCGTGAAGAAGCGCGTCGAGGCCGGCGATCTCTTGCTGCATGGCGCCTATTTCGGCGTAGCGCTCGGCTCGCTATCGGTGCTCGACAAGGTCGAGAAGGTGTTCAAGCCGGTGGGACAAGCGAAGCCGACGGCGTAGCGCTCCGTCCTCATCCTGAGGAGCGGCGCAAGCCGCGTCTCGAAGGATGGCCGCAAACTCGGAGTGCCTGCATCTCATGGTTCGAGACGGCGCTACGCGCCTCCTCACCATGAGGAGCTGGGTTGTCGCGGGGTAAATAAAAAGGCCGGATGCGATGCACCCGGCCTTTCGTGTTTCGATATCGAAGCGGCTTACGCGGCCTTCTTCTTCGCGGTGATCAGCTTGCGGTTGATCAGGCATTCCGCGATCTGCACGGCGTTGAGCGCTGCGCCCTTGCGGAGGTTGTCCGAAACGCACCACAGAACGAGACCGTTATCGACCGTCGCGTCCGTACGGATGCGGCTGATATAGGTGGCATCTTCGCCAGCGGCTTCATAAGGCGTCACGTAGCCACCGGGCTCGCGCTTGTCGATCACGAGGCAGCCTGGCGCATTGCGCAGGATGTCGCGGGCTTCATCTTCCGAGATCGGATTCTCGAATTCGATGTTGACCGCTTCCGAGTGGCCGACGAACACCGGCACACGCACGCAGGTCGCGGACATTTTGATTTTGGGATCAAGAATCTTCTTGGTCTCCATCATCATCTTCCACTCTTCCTTGGTGTAGCCGTCCTCCATGAACACGTCGATCTGCGGGATGACGTTGAAGGCGATACGCTTCGGAAATTTGTTATTCACGAGTTCGCTGTTGGTGTAGACGGCCTTGGTCTGCGAGAACAACTCGTCCATCGCATCCTTGCCGGCGCCCGACACTGACTGATAGGTCGAGACGACGACGCGCTTGATGGTCGCCTTGTCGTGCAGCGGCTTCAGCGCCACCACGAGCTGCGCAGTCGAGCAGTTCGGGTTTGCGATGATGTTCTTCTTGGTGAAGCCATCAACGGCAGCAGCGTTCACTTCCGGCACGATCAACGGCACGTCCGGATCCATGCGCCATGTCGACGAGTTGTCGATCACGACCGCACCGGCTGCGCCGATCTTCGGCGACCATTCCTTGGACACGGCTCCGCCGGCCGACATCAGGCAGATGTCGATGTCGCTGAAGTCATAGGTCGCGAGGTCTTTGCATTTCAGGGTTTTGTCGCCGAAGGAAACCTCAACGCCCATGCTGCGGCGCGACGCAAGCGCCACGACCTCGTCAGCGGGGAATTTACGTTCATCCAGAATGCTGAGCATTTCACGCCCGACATTGCCGGTCGCTCCGACCAGCGCGACTTTGTAACCCATCGTTCACTCTCCGAAGAAAAATGCCTCCCGGCCGCCGTTTGCGGAAAGGGAAGAGCGAGCGCTTCTATGCGAGAAACGCCGCAAAGACAACGTCCTAAGCGTTTTTGCGTGTTTTGATGCGTTCAATTTTGGTTCCGCACCACCCAAAGCCGGCAGGCGTCCATCCGGCCCTGCAGAGCTTTGCCGACGAGTGCGGCGCCGTCGCCATACGTCTGCTCGCCTATATGGGAGTGCTGGCACTGGTTGTCATGGCCGCGGTCACCGTGTTCGACGGACTGGAATTCGACGTCGGCAGTGAACCACCCGCCAAGGCTGGCTGGAGTGTCGCCAGTCGCTCGCATCCCGCTTTTGCCGTCAGCCAGTTCGATTCATCAGGTAAAACATCATCTTATGAGATATTCAGGCACCCCGAAGGGGGCCGCAAGGATGTCCTGCGCTGGGCGTCGCCCGGGGAGACCCCGGTGGCTGAGCTGGAATTGTATCGCCCGGGCGCCGAGGCCGGTCGGGAAGGTCCGCCGGCAGCCGAGATCGCGGGTCGCATGGACCCCGGCGGGGTCCGTGAAGTGGTGGGCGAGGGCATCATCGATACCAAATTCGGGCCGGTTGCCCTGATGGGCTTTGCCGATCGGCTGAAGGACAGCAAGCGCTGCCTCGGCTTCATGAAGACCCTGGATGCCGCCAATCTCCGGATTTCCGGCTGGTCGTGCCAGGGCGACGGCCTGCCGGCCCGGAGGGCGGCCATAGGCTGCACCCTGAACCGGCTCGTGCTGCTGACAGCCGGCAATGAACCCCGGCTGCAGGACGCCTTTGCCCAGGCCGAACTGAAGCGGGCCGGCTGCATCAGCGGCGCGGCGCTGTCGGCGACATCGGCCGATTGGGTCACCGGCGCCCAAAATCCGCTGCTCCGCGGCAGTCTGTGACCTCTTCGTGATAGGCAGGACCAAGACCTTGGATTACATGCAACATTCGGCCACACCGCGCATTATATCGGCGACTGTGGCCGGATAGACCTTGTGGCCGGATACCCCGGCCAGCTAAATTGACCGCAAATCGGATTTGCCGACTCGCGTGGCCGATCTTTTGACTGCAATGAGGACCTGATGACCTTGAAATTCCCCGCCGCGAAAACTCTCGCCATGTTGTTCGCGACGGTTGCCGTCATCGCGACCGCCGTTGCCGTGTCTCCGGCCGACGCCGCCCCCAAGAAGAAGGTTCGCGTCTCTGACCGTGACGCCGTTTACGGTGCGCGCGGCCCGAACGTGACCTATCAGCAGGGCCGCACCCGCGTTTACGTGACGCGCCGCTCCTGGCTCGATGCCGGCGTCGAAGTGCTCCCGGGTGATCGCAAGTTCACCGATTACGCCTATCCGCCCGGCTACTCCTTCGCCCGCGACAACAACAACCGTCCGCTGGACCGCCAGCCGCTCAATTCGCAGTGGGATCTCGGCGGCTATCCCGAGCGCTTCCCGCTCTACTGAGCGTGGTGACCTATCGATACGAAAATGCCGGGCTTAGCCGGGCATTTTTTGTTTTGGGGGGCCAACTATCTCTGACCTCATCCTGAGGAGCGGCCGCTTGGCCGCGTCTCGAAGGATGTGCAGCAGGTGTAACCCGCCTCATGGTTCGAGACGCCCGCCAAGAGGCGGGCTCCTCACCATGAGGCTCAGCTACTAAGCGTGCAGCGCCTGCAATTCCTTCAGTAGCGCTTCGCCCATGCCTGACGTGCTCACAACGGTCGCGCCTTCCGACTTGATATCCGCCGTCCGCAGACCCTTTGCCAGAACCGCGGCGATGGCCTGGTCAACCTTGTCGGCCAACTCGCCCATCTCCAGCGAATAGCGCAGCGCCATGCCGAAGGAGGCGATCATCGCCAGCGGATTGGCCATGCCCTTGCCGGCAATGTCCGGCGCCGAGCCGTGCACCGGCTCATACATCGCCTTGCGCTTCTTGGTCTTGGCGTCGATTTCGCCGAGCGAGGCCGAGGGCAGCATGCCCAGCGACCCCGTCAGCATCGCTGCGATATCCGAGAGCATGTCGCCGAACAGGTTGTCGGTGACGATGACGTCGAACTGCTTCGGCCACTTCACGAGGTTCATGCCGCCGGAATCGGCGAGCTGATGCTCGAGCGTGACGTCCTTGTATTCGCGGCCATGCACCTGGGTGACGACCTCGTTCCAGAGCACGCCCGACTTCATGACGTTGCGCTTCTCCATCGACGTCACCTTGTTCTGGCGCTTGCGGGCCAGATCGAAAGCGACGCGGGCAATGCGCTCGATCTCATAGGTGTCATAGACCTGCGTATCGACGGCGCGCTTCTGGCCGTTGCCGAGATCGGTGATGGTTTTCGGTTCGCCGAAATAGACGCCGCCGGTGAGCTCGCGCACGATCATGATGTCGAGACCTTCGACCACTTCGCGCTTCAGGCTCGAGGAGTCCGCAAGCGCGGGATAGCAGACGGCCGGACGCAGATTGGCGAACAGGCCGAGATCTTTTCGCAAGCGCAGCAGGCCAGCTTCCGGACGGTTCTCGTAAGGTACGCCATCCCATTTGGGGCCGCCGATGGCGCCGAAGATGATGGCGTCGGCCGCGTCGGCCTTCGCCATTGTGGCATCGGTGATCGGCACTCCGTCCGCATCGATCGATGCGCCGCCGACGAGGCCGGTCTCGGTATCGAATTTGGCGATGCCCTGGGCGTCGATCCAGTCGATTAGGCGCGTCACCTCCGCCATCACTTCCGGGCCGATACCGTCGCCGGGGAGAACCAGCAGTTTATGCGCCGCCATAACCGTTTCCTTCTCTGAACATCGAATTTCGGGCGAGTGCTAAGCCGTCATTGCAGCATTGGCAAGACAGCCTTGCTGCACGCGTCGATTGCAAGCTCTGCGAAAGCTGCGACAGTGCGGCCGGGAGACGCCAGATTTTGACTGACACTTCGCTTTCGCGCCGTAATCCGGCGTTGCTGATCCTTGTTTTGTCGCTTGCGCCGGCCATCGGCCTTGGCATCGGCCGCTTCGTCTATTCGCTCGTGCTGCCGGATATGCGCGACAGCCTGCAATGGTCCTATTCGGCCGCAGGCTTCATGAATACCGTCAATGCCGCCGGCTATCTGCTCGGCGCGCTGGCAGCAGCAGGTCTCGGCAAACGCTACGGGCTTTTCGCGGTGATCCAGCTCGGCACTGTGGCCTGCATTGCGTCGCTGTTGCTCTGCGGCGTCACCGCGGATTTTACGCTGCTCAGCATCGCCCGTTTCGTCACCGGATTTGGTGCGGCGATCTCTTTCGTTGCGGGCGGTGCGCTCGCGGCAACCATCGGCCTCGCGCATCCGGAGCGGTCGTCCTATCTGCTCAGCCTGTTCTATGCCGGACCTGGAATCGGCATTCTGGTGTCCGGCCTGATCGCCCCCTTCGTGCTGCAGGGGTTCGGCGCCGGCTCCTGGTGGATCGTCTGGCTGGTGATCGGTCTCGTCTCGGTGGTGATGGGCCTGCCGCTGCTACGCAAGCTGGTGGACGCAAGCGAAGGCACGTCGCGCGCCGCGGCGCCGTCCATGACGATCCGGCCGATGTGGATTTTCCTGGTCGCTTATTTCATGTTTGGTGCCGGCTACATCGCCTACATGACCTTCATGATCGCCTATGTCCGCGATGGCGGCGGCAGCGCCGTCGCGCAGAGCGCGTTCTGGTGCCTGATCGGCGCGAGTTCTTTCGCGTCGCCCTGGCTGTGGCGCGGCGTGCTGGCGCGCGGACAGAGCGGACGCGCGATGGCGATCATTCTCGGCACCAATGCCGTTGGTGCTGCGATGCCCTTGCTCGGCCATTCGCCGCTGGTGCTCGGCGTGTCGGCGGCAGTGTTCGGCGTGTCGTTCTTCGCTGTCGTCGCGGCGACGACGGCCTTCGTGCGCTTCAACTATCCGAAGGAGACATGGCCGAAGGCGATTGCGGTGGTGACGATCGTGTTCGGTATTGGGCAGACGCTGGGACCGATTGCGGTCGGCGCCATCAGCGACGCGACAGGGAGTCTGACTTCAGCGCTGGTGGTGTCGGCGGCGACGCTGGGCGTCGGCGCTGCCATGTCGATGTTCCAGAAGCCGATCAGCTCCCGCTGAAATCGTTATAGCCCTGATCTTCCCAATAGCCGCCCTTGTAGTCGTTGGTGACTTCCATCGCGACGACGTACTTCGGATTCTTGAAGCCGAGCTTGGTCGGTACGCGGATCTTCATCGGGAAACCATAGGCCCGCGGCAGAAGCTGATTGTCGAACTTGAAGGTCATCTGCGTCTGCGCATGCATGGCCGTGGGCATATCGAGCGAGCTCGTATAATCCTCGGCGCAGCGGAAATGGACCCACTTCGCGTTGGTGTCTGCACCGACCAGCTTGAGGAAGTCGCGCAGCGGCGTGCCCTGCCAGGAACCAATGGCGCTCCAGCCTTCCACGCAGATATGGCGGGTGATCTGTGACACTTCCGGCAGCTTGTGCAGTTCATCGAGCGTCCACGACTTCTTGTCCTGCACCAGCCCGGAGACTTCGAGTTTCCACTCCTTGCCGTCCACGTTCGGCGCGTCGTCCTCGGCGTAGAACGCATTGAACGGGAATGGGCGTTTGATGTCTTTCTCCGAGTAGGTCGGAGCAAGCGTGTTCGGATTGAAGATTCGGGCCTGCACCATGTCGTTGAATTTGGACATGTGCGTCAGCAGGTTTTCAGCCGAGAGACTGTCGCTGACATCGCAGCCGGTGAGCAACGTCAAGGCGCCGAAACTTGCACCCGACGCGATGAAACGGCGGCGCGACAGATCGGGCATCAGCTTGGTGGCATCCTTGACGAGGAGATCCTTGTCGACGCCGGGAATGATGAGGGAGCGGATTTTTCTGATCATGGTCGTACTCCCTCAGCGTCCGATAATCATCGCGCGCAGGCTCTTGGGTACGATCAAAGCCAGAGCCACGTGGATGACGAGGAAGCCGACGATGGCAGCCATCATGAAGAAATGCACATAGCGGGCGGTATCGTAGCCGCCGAACAGCGCCGTGAGATATTGCAGCTGGACAGGCTTCCAGATCGCGAGGCCCGACAGCACGATCAGAATGCCGACCACAATGATCCCGGTATAGAGCAGCTTCTGCACCTGATTGTAGGTCGAAAGATCCGCATGTGAGAGTTGGCCGGTCAGCGCGGCCTTGGTGTCGTCGAGCACACCTTTCGCTGAGATAGGCAGCAGCTTCCTGCGGAAGCGGCCGGTGACGATACCGAGTGTGAGATAGACGAGGCCATTGATCACCAGCAGCCACATCGCGGCGAGGTGCCACATGATGCCGCCGCCGAGCCAGCCGCCGAGCGTGATTGACGATGAGAAGGTGAAGTTGAACAGCGGGGAGGCGTTGTAGATCTGCCAGCCTGACATGATCATCAACACGATGGCCACGGCGTTAATCCAGTGCACGACACGGACCCAGGCGGGCTGGATCACCTTCGCTTTGGGCTTGGCTGCAGCCGTGTGGTCTTCGCTCAGGGAGATGCTCGACATGGAATCATCCATTTGCATGGGTTCTGGCATCTATACGGCATAAAGTGCCATTCGTTACGGACGCTGTCTTCTCAACCTTCCGGGACGCCAATCATTCCGATCACAAAAAAGCGAGCCAGGTTGCCCCGGCTCGCTTCTTGGCGCCCCTCGGTATCCTTGGGGGACGCGCGCGCATCCTGTGGGGACAAGTCAGGATGCGCGAACTTGTTGCGCGGAAGCCGGAGATCAGGCTTTCGGCATCAGGACAGTATCGATGACGTGAATCACGCCGTTCGACTGGTTGACGTCGGCGATGGTCACGGTTGAGGAACCGCCTTTGGCATCGACGATCATGACCTTGCCGCCCGAAGCCTTCACGGTCAGCTCTTCGCCTTCCACGGTCTTCAGCTTCTGGCCGTCCTTGAGGTCGGCGGCGTTCAGCTTGCCGGGGACCACATGGTAGGTCAGGATCTTGGTCAGGGTCGCCTTGCTCTCAGGCTTCACCAGCGTATCGACGGTACCGGCAGGCAGTTTACCGAAGGCGGCATTCGTCGGCGCGAACACCGTGAACGGTCCCTTGCTGGAGAGCGTATCGACAAGGCCGGCGGCCTTCACGGCGGCGACCAGCGTGGTGTGATCCTTCGAATTGACGGCATTCTCGACGATGTTCTTCGACGGATACATCGGCGCGCCGCCGACCATCACGGTCTTCTCGCCCGACATTTCGCTCTTCATCATCTTCTTGTCTTCGGCCTGTGCGGGGGCAAGCACGACGCCAGTGATGGCGAGGGTGCTGAATGCGACGGCCGACAGAAGTGCAATGCGCTTGGACATGGATCGTCTCCCGAGTGATGTGAGTGACCGGCGATCTCGCCGGTGCGATGATTGGGTATCGACCGCGGTGATCCCTGGAGGCTCGATTGCGCCGTCGATGCCCGAGCTACGCGAGGCCTCGGGGCCGGTTTCAGTCTATATTTTTCGTCACTGCTGAAACTTTCGCGGATGCATTTCGTTCGCGCGAGGCAATAACCAGTTCGATACATCGCGTTTGATACAATCACGCGCGGAAACCGCGACGGGATGACGCTGCTCCAAGCGGCTGATCCACCAGATATGGCACTCCATCCGCCTGCAGGATACGTTGCCTAGATGTGACCATTCTTGCTAAGGAACGGGACAAATTGACGCGATCGTTGGGCTAACCGCACGGTCGCTCCCGCACTCCTGCCCCGCGTGACCTTGCCATGAACGCCAATCTGTTTTCTCGCCTGTTCGACAAACTCGACGATGCCTCGCGTCTCGCGATCGAGACGCCCGAGGGCAAGCACATCAGCTATGGCGATCTGATCGCGCTGGCGGGGCAGATGGCGAATGTTCTGGTCGCCCGCGGCGTCAAGCCGGGTGACCGCGTGGCGGCGCAGACCGAGAAGTCAGTGCCCGCTCTGGTGCTGTATCTGGCGACCGTGCGGGCCGGCGCGGTCTATCTGCCGCTCAATACCGCCTATACGCTCAACGAGCTCGATTATTTCATTACCGATGCCGAACCGTCCCTGGTGGTGTGCGATCCCTCCAAGGCCGAGGGCTTTGCCGCCATTGCGGCCAAGGTCGGCGCGAAGGTCGAAACACTGGGTGCTGATGGCAAGGGCTCGCTGACCGATGCCGCAGCGAAGGAGAATCCGGATTTCCGGACCGTCGAGCGCAAGAACGAGGATCTCGCCGCGATCCTCTATACGTCCGGCACCACCGGCCGCTCCAAGGGCGCGATGCTGAGCCACGACAATCTGGCCTCGAATTCGCTGAGCCTCGTCGAATACTGGCGCTTCAGCAGGGACGACGTGCTGATCCACGCGCTGCCGATCTATCACACCCATGGTCTGTTCGTGGCGAGCAACGTGACGCTGTTTGCGCGTGCGTCGATGATCTTCCTGCCGAAGCTCGATCCGGAACTCATCATCAAGCTGATGGCCCGCGCCACCGTGCTGATGGGCGTGCCGACCTTCTACACTCGTATCCTGCAGTCGCCGAACCTGTCGAAAGAGACTTGCAGCCACATGCGGTTGTTCATCTCGGGATCCGCGCCGCTGCTGGCGGACACCCATCGTGAATGGTTCGCGCGCACCGGTCATGCCGTGCTGGAGCGCTACGGCATGACCGAAACCAACATGAACACGTCGAACCCTTATGATGGCGAGCGCGTGCCCGGTGCGGTCGGTTTCCCGCTGCCTGGAGTCTCAGTGCGCGTCACCGATCCGGAGACGGCCAAAGAGCTCGCGCGCGACACCATCGGCATGATCGAGGTGAAGGGCCCGAACGTATTTCAGGGCTATTGGCGGATGCCGGAGAAGACCAAGGCGGAATTCCGCGACGACGGCTTCTTCATCACCGGCGATCTCGGCAAGATCGACGCCAAAGGCTATGTGCACATTCTCGGCCGCGGCAAGGATCTGGTGATCTCCGGCGGCTTCAACGTCTATCCGAAGGAAATCGAAAGCGAGATCGACGCCATGCCCGGCGTGATCGAAAGCGCCGTGATCGGTGTGCCGCATGCGGATTTCGGCGAGGGCGTCACCGCCGTAGTCGTGAGCGACAAGAAGACCGCGATCGACGAGGCCTCCGTGCTCAAGGCGCTGGATGGCCAGATCGCCAAGTTCAAGATGCCGAAGCGCGTGATCTTCGTTGACGATCTGCCGCGCAACACCATGGGCAAAGTGCAGAAGAACGTGCTGCGCGATAGTTACAAGGATATCTACGCGAAATAAGTCCTCGCACGATCCCTCATGGTGAGGAGGCGCGCAACAACGCGCTCCTCAGGATGAGGACGGAGCATGCGGCCGTGCCCTAGATCGCATGCTCCGGCGCGAGCGCGCAGGCTGAGGTCGGAACCATATCGATCTGAATGGTCGAATGCTCGATGCCAAAGTCGCGCTTCAGGCGCGCGGCGACTTCCATCAGATAGGCATCGCCGGGCGCTCCTGACGGGATCACCATGTGACAGGTCAGCGCCACTTCGGTGGTGCTCATGGGCCAGATATGCAGGTCGTGCACCTGAGTTACACCAGGGCATTGTTCGAGGTAGCCGCGCACGGCAACGGGGTCGATGCCGCGCGGGACGGCGGCGAGCGACATCGCAGTGGAGTCGCGCAAGAGGCTCCAGGTGCCCCAGACGATCAGCACGCAGATGACGAGGCTGGTCAGGGCGTCGATCCGCAGCCAGCCGGTGAACATGATGATGATTGCGGCGATGACCACGCCAACCGAGACCGCAGCGTCGGCGACCATATGCAGATAGGCGCCACGAATGTTGAGGTCACTGTTGCGGCCCGAGGCAAACAGCCAGGCGGTCACGCCGTTGATGACGATGCCGATGGTGGCGACGATCATCACGGTGATCTCGGCTACCGGTTCGGGATTGAACAGTCTTAGCACGGCTTCCCAGGCGATGGCGCCGACGGCAACGAGCAGGAACACTGCGTTGAAGAGTGCCGCGAGAATTGAAGAGCCGCGCAAGCCATAGGTGAAGCGCGGCGTCGGCGCGCGCTTTGACAGCACAGCCGCAGTCCATGCCGCGATCAGCCCGAGCACATCCGAGAGATTGTGCCCGGCATCGGCCACCAGCGCCATCGAGCCGCTGGCATAGCCGTAAATCGCCTCGATGACGACGAAGACGGTATTGAGGCTGATGCCGATTGCGAAGGCCATGCCGAAATTCGCGGGCGCATGCACATGCCCGCCGGGGCCGTGGGAATGACCGGCATGATCGCCTTGCGCGTGGCTGTGGCCGGCATGGTCGTGTGTATGACCGTGGTCGTCATGATCGTGATGTGAATGCGCCATCGGTGTTCCGTCGCGTGGTCTGACGGCATCCATAGCAAGTTGTGATCCGGATACTATTACGGCGACCGATGCGCGTCGGTCGCCCCGATTTCGGGGTCATATTAGAGCGATGACAAACCGGCCGCCGACGATGAATAGATAAATTCCAAACGCCATTTCCAGCGCGCGCTTCGACATCGCGTGTGCTGCCTTCACGCCGAACGGCGCCACCAGCAGGCTGGTCGGCATCACCAGCAGCGCGCCGATCAGCGAGACATAACCGACAGCGAAGGGCAGCTGCAGCGCTGCGACGTCGGGAAAGTGCGCGGCAGCCGGCCAGCCGGCATAGATGTAGCCGATGGCGCCGGGGATCGAGATCAGCACGGCAAGGGCCGACGAGGTCGCCACCGCCTGATGGATCGGGCGGCCGTAAAAGGTCATCAGCAGGTTGGAGAACAATCCGCCGCCGATGCCCATCAGCGTGGAGAGAAGGCCGACGAAGAAGCCGTAGATCTTCATCAGCGGGCCGTCGGGCAGGTCGTTACCGAGTTTCCAGCCGTCGCGCGCAAGTAGCAGCCGTGCCGCTGCGGACCAGGCGACGGCAACGAAAACGATCTTGAACAGCCGCTCCGGCGCATAGCGGGCAGTGACACTGCCGATGATGACGCCGATCAGGATCGGCCACCACCACTTCCGAAGGATCTCCATATCCACGGCGCCGCGCGCCATATGGGCACGGAAGGACCGGATCGAGGTTGGGATGATGATGGCCAGCGAGGTGCCGATACAGAGCGGCATCCGCACTTCCAGAGGCACTCCGGCGATTCGGAAACACTCGTAAAATACGGGGACCAGGATGGCGCCCCCGCCTATTCCGAAGACACCTGCCAGGAAACCGGCCAGTGCGCCGACGGCAATAAGAAGCGCCGTCAGTTCGGCAATCTCGGTTACATTGAGCCCGGCCATTCCCGCCCCGATTGCCATTTGCTATCGCGTCATGAAGTTCTCATGAATCGCGCTTCACCAAGGCTGTCAGCAACAAGCCCGGCAACTGTCAATACCCACAAATGCAAGGCTCAATTGAAGCTCTGAACGATTGTTCGGAGTATGTCATTTCGCGATTGCACTGGTTGTTTTGAGTTCGTAAATAGAATTGCTCTACGCGATCCCCAATCGGGCACCGTCTGCCCATTAACCTGTCAAAGTTGCTAAATGACCGCTCGGATCGAACGTCCCCTTTCGCCGCATCTGCAAGTGTACCGCTGGACCCTGACGATGGCCCTGTCCATCGTGCATCGTGCTACCGGCGTCGCCTTGTATTTCGGCACTCTGCTTCTTGTCTGGTGGTTGATCGCCGCCGCATCCGGCCCAGCCGCCTATGCCCATGTGCAGGCCTTTACCGGAAGTATTCTGGGTCGCCTGATTGCCTTCGGTTATACATGGGCGCTGATCCATCATGCCATGAGCGGCATCCGCCATCTGGTCTGGGATCTCGGCTACGGCTTCAAGCCATCCGAGCGTGAATGGCTCACCTGGGCCGCACTGATCGGCGGCATCGGCATCACCATCCTGCTCTGGATCATTGCATATGCGATCGGAGGCGGACGATGAGCGGCTCCAACTCCCCGAAGTCGGTACGCACGCCGCTCGGTCGCGTTCGCGGTCTCGGCTCCTCGCATTCGGGCACATCAGACTTCTGGCGTCAGCGCCTCACAGCTGTCGCGATGCTGCTTCTGCTGATTCCTGTGATCTTCATCGTGATGTCGCTTCTCAGAAGCAACCAGGCCGGCGTCGCGCAGGTTCTTGGTTCGCCCATTGTCGCCATCGTCATGTTGCTCTTCATTATTGCCAGCATCTGGCACATGAAGATCGGCATGCAGGTTGTGATCGAAGACTATGTCCATGACGAGAAGATCAAATTGATCTCGATCATCGGCAACAACTTCTTCTCTGCCGCCGTGGCGCTGGCATCGATCTACGCCATCCTTAAACTTTCATCCGGAGTGTAGCGCATGGCCGTCAACGGCACTGGCGCGAACGGCGTTGGCGGCCCCGCCACCAACGGCCACGCCTATCCTATCGAAGATCACACCTATGACGTCGTTGTCGTTGGCGCCGGCGGCGCTGGCCTGCGCGCGACGGTTGGCTGCGGTGAAGCCGGTTTGCGCACCGCCTGCATCACCAAGGTGTTCCCGACCCGCTCGCACACGGTTGCAGCACAGGGCGGCATCTCCGCTTCGCTCGGCAACATGCACGAGGACAACTGGCGCTGGCACATGTACGACACCGTGAAGGGGTCGGACTGGCTCGGCGATCAGGATTCCATCGAATACATGGTGCGCAACGCGCCCGACGCCGTTTACGAGCTCGAGCACTGGGGCGTGCCGTTCTCGCGCACCGAAGACGGCAAGATCTATCAGCGCCCGTTCGGCGGCATGACCATGGACTACGGCAAGGGCCAGGCCCAGCGTACCTGCGCCGCTGCCGACCGTACCGGTCACGCCATGCTACACACGATGTACGGCCAGGCGCTGCGCCACTCGGCTGAATTCTTCATCGAATATTTCGCCATCGACCTGATCATGGACGATCAGAACGTTTGCCGCGGTGTCATCGCGCTCAAGCTCGACGACGGCACGCTGCATCGCTTCAGGGCGCAGACTGTTATTCTCGCCACCGGCGGCTATGGCCGCGCTTACGCGTCCTGTACCTCGGCGCATACCTGCACCGGTGACGGTGGCGCCATGGCGCTACGTGCCGGCCTGCCGCTGCAGGACATGGAGTTCGTTCAGTTCCACCCGACCGGCATCTACGGTTCGGGCTGTCTCGTCACCGAAGGTGCACGCGGCGAAGGCGGTTATCTCGTCAATTCCGAAGGCGAGCGCTTCATGGAGCGTTACGCGCCGTCGGCCAAGGATCTCGCCTCGCGCGACGTCGTTTCGCGCGCGATGACCATCGAAATTCGCGAAGGCCGCGGTGTCGGCAAGAAGAAGGATCACATCTTCCTTCATCTCGACCATCTCGATCCGAAGGTGCTGGCGGAGCGTCTGCCGGGTATCTCCGACTCGGCACGGATTTTCGCCGGCGTCGATGTCACCAAGGAGCCGATCCCGATCGTTCCGACGGTGCACTACAATATGGGTGGCATTCCGACCAACTATCACGGCGAAGTCGTCACCAAGAAGGATGGCGACGACAATGCGGTGGTGCAGGGCCTGATGGCCGTGGGCGAAGCTGCCTGCGTCTCGGTCCACGGCGCCAACCGTCTCGGCTCCAACTCGCTGATCGATCTCGTGGTGTTCGGCCGTGCGGCTGCGCTGCGCTGCGCCGAGAAGCTGACGCCGAATGCCAAGCAGCCCGACCTGCCGAAGGACTCGGCCGACCGCGCGCTCGGTCGTCTCGATCACTATCGCAATTCGAAGGGCGGCACGCCGACCGCGAAGATGCGCGAGAACATGCAGCACGTGATGCAGACCAACTGCGCCGTGTTCCGTACCGGCGAAGTGCTGGATGAGGGCAAGACCCTGATCCACAAGGTCTATAGCGGCATCGGCGATATCGCCGTGTCCGATAGGTCGCTGGTGTGGAATTCGGATCTCATCGAGACCCTCGAATACGACAACCTGATCGTTCAGGCGATCGTCACCATGGACTCGGCGGCGAACCGTACCGAGAGCCGCGGCGCACATGCGCGCGAGGATTTCTCGGAGCGCGACGACAAGAACTGGATGAAGCATACGCTGGCGTGGATCGATCAGGGCGGCAAGACCACCATCGATTATCGTCCGGTGCACGATTACACGATGACCAACGACGTTCAGTACATCGTACCTAAGGCGCGCGTGTACTAATGATGACAGCGAAGGCTTGAGAGAATGGCTGAGTTCGCACTTCCGAAGAATTCCAAGATCACCGGCGGCAAGGAATGGCCGAAGCCGGCCGGTGCCACGCAGACGCGCGAATTCCGCGTCTATCGCTGGAATCCGGATGACGGCAAGAACCCGTCGATCGATACCTACCACGTCGACACCAACGACTGCGGTCCGATGATCCTCGACGGTCTGATCTGGATCAAGAACAACATCGATCCGACGCTGACCTTCCGCCGCTCCTGCCGCGAGGGCGTCTGCGGCTCCTGCGCCATGAACATCGATGGTCAGAACACGCTGGCCTGCACCCGCGCGATGGACGAAGTCGACGACGGCGCCATCAAGGTCAATCCGCTGCCGCATCAGCCTGTCGTGAAGGACCTGGTGCCGGATCTCACCAACTTCTATGCCCAGTATGCGTCGATCGAGCCGTGGCTGAAGACCACCACGCCGACCCCGCAGAAGGAATGGAAGCAGAGTCACTCCGACCGTGAAAAGCTCGACGGTCTCTATGAATGCATCCTGTGTGCCTGCTGCTCGACCTCGTGCCCGAGCTACTGGTGGAACAGCGACCGCTTCCTCGGACCGGCTGCGCTCCTTCAGGCCACCCGCTGGGTCAAGGATTCGCGCGACGAAGCCACCGGCGAGCGTCTCGACAATCTCGAAGATCCGTTCCGGCTCTATCGCTGCCACACCATCATGAACTGCGCCAAGGCGTGTCCGAAGGGGCTCAACCCCTCCGAAGCCATCGCCGAGCTGAAGATGAAGATGGTCGAACGTCAGGTCTGACGTTTCACGGTTCCGGATCTGCCGATCAGGGCACCGGTTTGCGCAAGCAGGCCGGTGTTCTTTTTTTGCCTATGATTTAATCAGATTGCCTCCTCGAATCCGGTCCCCCCGAAGCTGCGGCGCTATTTCTCGTTGAAAAGGGGACTCGCCAAGGTTGGCACGGGCTGTGCTAGCCTGTGCCTGATATTTGATCAGGGGGAGTTTTCGATGTTTCGTCAGCTGGGTTTGAGCGTGGTGGCGGGTGCAGCATTGCTGGCATCTGCGATGTCCGCGAGCGCCGACACCGATGTCAAATTTGCACTCGACTGGAAATTCGAAGGCCCGTCGGCTCCCTATTTTGTTGCGCTCGACAAGGGTTACTACAAGGCCGAAGGCCTCAACGTGACCATCGACTCCGGCCCGGGCTCGGTGGCCGGTATCGCGCGCGTCGCAGCGGGCACCTATCCGATCGGCTTCTTCGACATCAATTCGCTGGCGCGCTTCCGCGACCAGAATCCCGACAAGGACGTCAAGGGCGTCCTCATGGTCTATGACAAGCCGCCCTTCTCGATTGTCAGTATCGCGAAGTCCGGCATCAACGGACCGAAGGACCTCGAAGGCAAGATCCTCGGCGCGCCGGCGCCGGACGGTGCCTTCGCGCAGTGGAAGGCCTTCGTCAAAGAGAACAAGATCGACGACAGCAAGGTGAAGATCGAGAATGTCGGCTTTCCGGTGCGCGAGCCGATGCTCGCCGACGGCAAGGTCGATGCGATCACCGGTTTCTCGTTCTCGTCCTATTTCAACCTGATGTCCAAGGGCATCGCCGAAAAGGACATCAAGGTGATGCTGATGTCCGACTACGGCATCGTGCTCTATGGCAATGCCATCATGGTCAATCCCGAATTCGCCAAGGCCAATCCGAAACTCGTGGCCGGCTTCGTGCGCGCGACCGTCAAGGGCATCATCGACACCATCAAGGACCCCGATACGGCCATCAAGTCGGTGATGAAGCGCAATGAGACCGCTGACGAGAAGATCGAACTCGCCCGCCTCAAGATGTCGCTGAAGGATAATTTCGTGACGCCCTGGGTGAAGGCCAATGGCGTCGGCGGCATCGACGAGAAGCGAATGACCGATGCCATCGATCAGATCGCCGTAACCTACGAGTTCAAGAATCCGAAGCCGAAGGCGGGTGATCTGTTCACGTCGGAATACCTGCCCTCGGCCGACGAGCGCAAGTTCTAAGCGTCACGACAGAAGGCCAGGTCGGCGCGCATGGAAGCGTTCGTAGATATCGATGGCGTCACGCTCAAATACCGCGGCGCCTCGGGTGACATTGTCGCGCTTCAGGATGCGACGCTCAAAGTCCAGCGCGGCGAATTCGCCACGGTGGTCGGCCCCTCCGGCTGCGGCAAGTCCACGTTGATGCGGCTCGTCACGGGCCTGCACAAGCCAACGGCCGGCACCATCGCCATCGACGGCAAACAGGTGACGGGACCGGTGAAGATGGCCGGCATGGCGTTCCAGAACGCCAATATGCTGCCGTGGCGCAAGGTGATCGACAACGTCCTGCTGCCGCTGGAAATCGTCGAGCCGTATCGCTCGCAGTTTCGCGCGAAGAAAGCGGAGTTCCGTGCCAAGGCCGAGCAGCTGCTGGCCACGGTCGGTCTTGCCGGCTTCGGCGACCGCTATCCCTGGGAATTGTCCGGCGGCATGCAGCAGCGCGTCTCGCTGTGTCGTTCGCTGATCCACGAGCCGGCGCTCCTGATGCTCGATGAGCCTTTCGCCGCCCTCGATGCGTTCACGCGCGAGGAGCTGTGGTGTGTGCTGCGCGATCTTTGGCAACGGCTGGGCTTCACGGTGATTCTGGTGACGCACGATCTGCGCGAAGCGGCGTTCCTTGCTGATAATATCTACGTCATGAGCGCGCGCCCCGGTCACATCGTCCAGATCAAGTCGGTAGATTTTCCGCGCCCGCGCGATCTGCAGGTCACCTATGAAAAGGATTTCGGCGACATCGTGCTGGAGCTGCGCATGAAGATCGCACAGGTGCGCCAGTCATGAACCCGCGGACTCTCGAAAAGCTTTCGCCCTGGCTCTTCACCATTGCCATCTTCCTGATCTGGGAGCTGGCCTGCATCGTTTTCAAGATCAACACGTCGGTGCTGCAGCCGCCGTCGGCTGCCTTTGCGGCGATGTTCAAGCTCTGGCGCGTGTTTCTCTATCATTCCTGGGTCACGCTCTGGGTGACCATGGTCGGATTTGCCCTGGCCGTCGGCTTCGGCATCATCCTCGGGCTCGTCGTCGGCTGGTCGCGCGCCATCTATCGCGGTCTCTATCCGGTGATGATCGGCTTCAACACGATCCCGAAGGTCGCCATCGTCCCGCTGCTGATCCTGTGGTTCGGCATCGGCGAAGTGCCGGCAATCGTCACCGCTTTCCTGATTTCGTTCTTCCCGATCGTGGTCAATATCGCCACGGGTCTGGCGACTACCGAGCCGGAACTCGAGGACGTGTTGCGGGCGCTCGGCGCGGGCAAGCTCGACATCATGCTCAAGGTCGGCATTCCGCGTGCGCTGCCATATTTCTTCGGCTCGCTGAAGATCGCCATCACGCTGGCTTTCGTCGGCACCGTGGTGTCGGAGACGCTCGGCGCCAATGCCGGGCTCGGCTATCTGATCGCGCTGGAGGGCGCCAGCTTCCGCATGGCGAATGTCTACGCCGCCTTGCTGCTGCTCGCCTTCGAAGGCGTGCTCATGTACGCCGTCTTTGCGGGGATCGAGCAGCATTTCACCAAATGGGCGTTCCGGTCACAGATGAGTGCAGCCGGCTAGGGCTGCAGGACCCGGCCCGGCCAGGGCCGGGTTCCTGCTCGCGAAGCGGTTGGTGAGACACCGCCCTTGCGCTAGACTGCAAGGAGTCGGGCAGGTGCTTTGAAGACAGAACACCAAAATTCGTTGAGAACGCTGCAATGGATGATGGCCGCTTCGCTGGCCCTTCCGCTTGCACTGTTTCTGTTTGCGGCGACGACGTCGTGGGTCTCGACGCGCGAGATCGCCGACCGAGAGATCGAACGCGCGCTCGATGTTGCGCATGAACACGCGTTGAAAGTGTTCGAGACCATCGATCGCAGTCTGTCCGAAATAAACGAGATTGTGCGCGGTAGGAGCGACGATGAGCTGCGTGCGCAATCGGACCAGATAGCGGGCCGGCTGAAGCAGCTCACTGATGCGCTGCCGCAGCTGAAGTCGGTCTGGGTGTTCGACAACAAGGGCCGTGCGCTGGTCAACAGTCTGGGTCTGACGCTGCCGGATCTCGATTTCTCGGATCGCGATTACTACAGCGCTCATATCGCAAGCGACGCCGGCACTTTCATCGGTCAATCACTGTTGCCGCGCCCGCCCTATCAGGGGGCGTCATTCTTCGGTGTGAGCCGCAGGCGGGTCTCGGCCGACGGCAGCTTCACCGGCGTGGTGCAGGCCTCTGTCTTTCCGGAATATTTCAATCGTTTCTATGCGCGCATCGGCCACGATGCCGGGAGCTTCTTTGCGCTTGGTCTCACCGATGGCTCGGTCCTGGCACGTTATCCGGAGCTCGACCGTGAGGTGCGACTCGATCCCAAGGGGCCCGTGGGCCGCACACTGTCGGCTCATCCTGCTGGAGGATTGGTCACGCTTGTCTCGCCCGGTGATAATGTCGAGCGCCGTATCGGCTATCAGCAGCTCGCCAGCTATCCGATCTATGTCGCGGCTGGCCTTGAAACGTCAGCGATCCGTGCGCGCTGGCTACGCACCATCAGCTATCAGCTGATCTTCGGTGTTCCTGCGACGGCGTTGGTGTTCCTGCTACTGGTATTCGCACTCCGTCGCACACGCAGGCTCAATTTCGAAGCGATGAAGCGGCGCGAGGCCGAAGAGGCGCTGAAACATGGCCAGCGGCTCGAAGCGCTCGGCCAGTTGACCGGCGGCGTCGCGCATGACTTCAACAATTTGCTGACCGTAATCCGTTCGTCAGTCGATCTGCTGCAACGGCCAGATCTCACGCAGGATCGTCGTGCCCGCTACATTGCAGCGATCTCCGAAACAGTGAATCGCGCGGCCAAGCTGACGGCGCAGCTGCTGGCTTTTGCGCGGCGCCAGACGCTGAAGCCTGAAGTATTCGACGTTGGTCAATGCGTACATTCGGTCAGCGAGATTATCGGCACGCTGACGGGGGCACCCATCGAAATCATGACTCACGTGCCCGATGAGGCGTTGTTCGTGAATGCCGATGTCGGTCAGTTCGAAACCGCGTTGATCAACATCGCGGTTAACGCGCGCGATGCCATGACGGGCGAGGGGCGGCTGACGATCGCTGTCGGCGCGGCAGAGCAAATCCCTGTTGCGCTCGCCCTGAGGTCTGACGGTTATGTGGCGATCTCCGTATCCGATACCGGCGCCGGTATTCCCGCCGATCAGTTCGAGCGTATCTTCGAGCCATTCTATACGACCAAGGAAGTCGGGCAGGGCACTGGCCTCGGACTGTCGCAGGTGTTCGGCTTTGCCAAACAATCCGGTGGCGAGGTCGTGGTTGCCAGTGAAGTCGGCAAGGGCAGCACTTTCACCCTCTATCTGCCGCGTGTCTCCGGCGACAGCATCGCGCCGGCGCTGTCGGCGAACGAAGCGCCCGTCGTCGATGGTCACGGCATGTCAGTGCTGGTTGTGGAGGACAATCGCGACGTCGGGACTTTTTCGACCGATGCACTAAGCGAGCTCGGCTACATCACGGTGCTGCGGCCGAATGCTCAGGAAGCACTCGTAGAACTCGCCCGCCACGCCACGCGCTATGACGTGGTGTTCTCGGACGTGGTGATGCCGGGAATGACCGGTATCGAGCTGGCGCAGGAGATCCGCAAGCTCTATCCGGATCTGCCGGTGGTGCTGACCTCCGGCTACAGTCACGTGCTTGCGCAAAACGGCACCTTCGGGTTCGAGCTGTTGCACAAGCCCTATTCGGTCGAACAATTGTCGCGGGTGCTCACCAGGGCCGGCATCTGGCGCAAGGCTCAGCGCGAGGCCGTCTGAGCCGCCGGGGAACCCGCGGGAACCTTCTGATTTCCTTGGCGTTATCGCGCCATGAACAAGCATTCCGCCAACGAAGCCAAGTCCGCATCAGCATCCGATGCGTCTGATGTGAAGGGGCCGATTGCCGGAGTGGTTGGCAAGAACGGCAAGCATATCGAGCCGCCGCCGCCCGATGCGGTCGAGCCCGACCCGGAGCTGACGCCGGAAGAGGCGGAGCAGGTGCGCAGGGACTATCTGCTGACGCGGTTCTGGATCACTGCGCGTGGCTTCTGGGGCAGGTCCGGCGACAAGCTCGCCTGGATGTTCTCTATCGGCTTGGTGCTGCTGATCGTCGCCAATGTCGCGTTTCAATACGGCATCAATGTCTGGAATCGCGCGATCTTCGATGCGATCGAGAAGCGCGATGCGGCCGGTGTGTTTCATCTCACCGGCGTGTTTTTTCCGCTGGCGATTGGCAGCGTGCTCCTTGGTGTCGCGCAGGTATTTGCCCGGATGAGCATTCAGCGCCGTTGGCGGGCGTGGCTGACCGATTCCGTCGTATCGCGCTGGCTCACGGCCGGCCGCTACTACCAGCTCAATCTTGTCGGCGGCGATCACAAGAACCCCGAATATCGGATCGCCGAGGATCTGCGCATTGCGACCGACTCGCCGGTCGATTTCGTCTCCGGCGTCATCGCTGCGTTCCTCTCTGCGGCGACCTTCATCGTCGTGTTGTGGACCATCGGCGGCGCGCTTACGCTGAAGGTGGGCGACAGCGTCATCTCCATTCCCGGCTTCCTCGTCATTGCTGCGATCATCTATGCCGCCATCGCATCCGGCTCGATCACGGTGATCGGCCGCCGTTTCGTGCAGATCTCCGAGGACAAGAACCAGGCAGAGGCCGAGTATCGTTATGCGCTCACCCGCGTGCGCGAGAACGGCGAGAGTATCGCGCTGCTCGGCGGCGAAGAGGAAGAACGCGACGGTATCGACAAGACCTTTGGTCATGTTCTCAGGCAATGGGCGCGCCTCGCCGGCCAGCATATGCGCACCACGCTGGTGTCGCAGGGCTCGGGCTTGATTGCTCCCGTCGTGCCGCTGTTGCTGTGTGCGCCGAAATTCCTCGATGGCAGCATGTCGCTCGGTCAGGTGATGCAGGCGGCGTCGGCCTTCACCATCGTACAGAGCGCATTTGGCTGGCTGGTCGACAACTATCCGCGCCTTGCCGACTGGAATGCCTGCGCACGTCGCATCGCCTCGCTGATGATGTCGCTGGACGGCCTCGAACGCGCCGAACTCGGCGATGGCATCGGCCGCATCCAGCGTGGCGAGACCTCCGACGAGACCATGTTGAGCCTGCATGACCTCTCCGTCACGCTCGATGACGGCACGGCTGTGGTCGGCGATGCCGAAGTGAAGATCGAGCCCGGTGAGCGTCTGCTTGTTGCGGGCGAGTCCGGCACCGGCAAGAGCACGCTGGTGCGCGCCATTGCGGGCCTGTGGCCATGGGGCGGCGGCAGTGTCAATTTCCATCCGGACCGGCGGCTATTCATGCTGCCGCAAAAGCCCTATGTGCCATCAGGCACATTGCGCCGGGCGGCGGCCTATCCTGCTGCGGCCGAGGACTGGAGCGTCGAACAGATCGGCGAGGCGCTCGACAAGGTCGGGCTCGGCCATCTCAAGGAGAAGATCGAGGAAGACGCGCCATGGGACCAGACACTGTCCGGCGGCGAGAAGCAGCGGCTCGCCTTCGCGCGATTGTTCTTGCACAATCCCGATATCATCGTGCTCGACGAGGCGACGTCGGCGCTGGATGCCAAGAGCCAGGATAAGATGATGGAGCTGCTGATCAAGGAGCTGCCCAATGCGACGGTGGTTTCCGTCGCGCATCGCGCCGAGCTAGAAGCCTTCCACAGCCGCAAGATCGTGCTGGAGCGCCGCAAGGGTGGCGCCAAGCTGGTTCGCGATATCGATCTCATCCCGCGCAAGGGCAGGCGCCGCCTGCTCGGACGCTTCCTGCGCCATCGCAAGCCGGCCAGGAGCGCGGCGTGATCCGTGTTTTGAACTAGAAGAAGTTGATCTTCAGCGCTGGCGACAGGAAGATCGCGATATTCGCGAACAGCCCACCGGCATAGGCAGTCGAGCGCAGTGACGATTGATCCGCGATGTACAGCAGCGCATGCGCAATCCGAAATGCGAGATAGAGCCCGGCCAGCACGCTCACGGTCGTGGCCGACGCGCCGAAGTTGAGCGCTGCAATGACCGAGACCGCGTAGAACGGAAAGCTCTCGAAGGCATTCTGGTGCGCGGCATAGGCACGGCGCTTCGCGCCCGAGAGGTTATTGGCGCTGTCGCGCGGTGCACTGTTGTCGCGCGATCCCGCTTTGGCATAACCAATGATGATCAGCGGCAGCAGTGCAGCAATCAAAATGCTCCAATAGGCAAACGGCATCGAAATCCCCCAAATCAAACAGTATGGCCAAACTGCGTCTTGATGAGCGGTTCCGGTTCCGCTGTCAAACTCAACTGACAAGCGGCATTCTGCTCTCCAGGAACATCGCGCGCGTTGTGCCGTTGTCCTCGGTACTGAACCAAAGCCGTGAAAGGCAATGGCAAAGTCTGATGCGAGTCCTGCCGATGCGGTGGGGCTAAGCGTCTCTGATTGCGAAGAGAGTCGTGATGCCAATGTCGATGATGAGTTCACCTGGCATCGATCCCGTCGAGGATCCGCCGATCAAGCCCGGTCAACCCACCGAACCGCCGCAGGAGAGTCCGCCCGGCAGCCCGCGGCCCGAGGTGCCGTCACCGGTGCACGATCCCGGTGAACCGTCGCGACCGGACGAATTGCCGGGAGATCAACCTGATGAAGTGCCGTTACCGAACCCTGATATCAATCCGGGTCAGCAGCCCCCCTACAGCGATGCAGCGGCGGTGATGTAGCGAACTACAGATCGATGGCCTGAACGCGAAATGAACAAAGCGCGTTTGGGCCATTGTCGTGTCGAAAATAAAAACGAATTTGCATTTGCCTGTCGCCACATTCCGGCCCAATGCATATCAGTTGATCAATTTGCCGATTTGTTCGGCCGACAAAAATCAGTTTGTTGAAGATCCTTATCCGGGGGCCCAAGGTCTATCATGACAAAACTTCGTCTCGTATTGCTGGCCACGACGACGCTCGGCGTTGCGCATATCGCAGCGACCGCTGCCTATGCGTCGAGTGTCGATGCGCCGATCGTGCTCGCGCAGGCCGCACCTGCTGCGCCTGAAGGTGAGCCCAAGGCTCCCCCGAAGGCACCACCCAAGGCTCCGCCAGCTGCTGCGCCTCCCGCCGCTGCGCCGCCGGCCGCACGCCCTGCGCCGCCACCACCGCCGCCACCGGCTCCCCCTGCTGCGCGTCCCGCGCCTCCGGCACCTCCTGCTGCGCCGCCGCCTGCGGCTGCACCTCCGCGCCCGGCACCGCCGCCGCCCCCGCCTCCTGCGGCCGCACCGCCTCGCCCCACGCCTCCTCCTCCGGCTGCCGCACCGCCGCCGCGCCCAACTCCGCCACCGGCTCCCGTCGCGCCTCCGGCCCCGCGCGCCGCACCTCCAGCGCCTACCGTTGCGCCTGTAGCTCCGTCCGCGCCAACGCCGCCCGCTGCGCGTCCCGAACGTCGTGAACCCGGCGAAGGACGTCCTGAGCGCCGTGAACCTGGTGCAACGCCGCCGGCCGGCGCACGTCCCGCGCCTACGACGCCACCAGCCGCTGCACCGGCGACACCGCCTGCTGGCACGACTCCGCCTGCCGCGCGGCCAGCGCCTGCTGCTACGCCGACGCCAGCTCCGACGCCTGCCACGCCGCCAGCAGCTGCGACGCCTCCTGCGGCAACGCCTCCTGCTGCAGCACCAGCGCCGTCGGCTGCTCCGGCTGCGCCTGGCACACCGCCTGCTGCGGGTACGCCTCCGTCAGGTCGCCCTGATGGGCGTGGTCCTGACGGCCGTGGTTCCGATGGACGTCGTGGTCCTCCTGGTGGCCCCGGCGCAGGTGCGCCCGGTGCACCCGGCACGCCGCCCAATGCTGCCGCGCCCGGAGTGGCGCCGAACGCTGCGGCACCCGCCGCGGCGCCGCCCACGAGCACCGCTGCACCTGTCGTGGTTGCGCCCGGTGGTGGCAACATCAAGGTCGTGCAGCCGCCCGCACCCGCGGTGACTGCACCGATCCCTCAGGCACCGCCGCCGGCAGCAGCGTTGACGCCGATCGCACCGGGCGCTGCCCCGCAGGGCCCGCGCAACATGGGCGATTTCCGTGGTCAGCGCAGCGAGCGCCAGGAAGGCGGTCGCACGATCATCACCGAGCCTGGACGCATCATCGTGCAGGATCCGAGCGGTCAGTCGTTCATCCGCCACAACGAACTCGATCGCTTCCGCTACGGCGCGCGTGACATCCGTACGGATCGGATTGGCGGCGAGGACCGGACCATCGTGATCCGTCCCGATGGTTCGCAGATCATCACGGTGGTTGGCCGCGACGGCGAGCTGCTGCGACGTATCCGCAGGGATCGTGAGGGACGCGAGATCATCATCATCGATAACTCGTTCCGTGGTCCGCGTGGCCCCGGCGGTCCGGGTGGCCTCGGCTTCTATGTCGATCTGCCGCCGCCGATGATCCGGATCCCGCAGAACCGCTATATCGTTGATTACGATCAGGCCTCGCCCGATCTTGTCTACGATACGCTGATCGCACCGCCGGTGGATCGCATCGAGCGCCGCTACACGCTCGATGAAATCCGCTACAGCCCGATGGTGCGTCAGCGCATGCCGTCTATCGATCTGGACTCGATCAACTTCGAGACCGGATCGTGGGACATCCCGCCGGATCAGGCCTCGAAGCTGCAGGTGATCGCAGATGGTCTTAACCGGGCGATCTCGCGCAACCCGCGTGCAGTGTTCCTCATCGAGGGGCACACCGATGCGGTCGGATCAGACGTCGACAATCTGTCGCTGTCGGATCGCCGCGCGCAGTCGGCGGCTGAATTGCTCACCCAGCAATTCCAGGTGCCGGCGGAAAATCTGACGTCGCAGGGCTATGGTGAGCAGTATCTGAAGATCCAGACCGACGGTCCGGAGCGCCAGAACCGCCGCGTGACGATCCGCAACATCACGCCGCTTCTGAATGGCGGTCAGGCCTCGCTGCCCCCGCCCCCTCCGGGCACGGCGCCGCCGCGTCGGTAAGTGGGCTGACATGAATGGAAATGGCCGGGAGCAATCCCGGCCATTCTTGTTTTGATAGTACCTCGTCGTTGCTGTCGCCTCTCCCCACCCGGGAGAGGTGAGCGGAGTGCGTTGGTGGTTCGGAGCGCTATTTCCCCAACCCCAACGCGTCCACCATTACGCGAAACACTTCCGTATTATCCATCGAGCCCTTCACGCGGTCGCTGCCGGGGCCGGTGGCAGTGAGGATCACGTCCTCGCCGGAATGCACGCTGGCGCCCATCATGGCCGGCAGGTTGCCGAGGCGCAGCATGCTGCCGGGCGCATTCTTGTATTTCTCGTTGGCCTTGAAAGTGCCGGGCTCCTCGCCCTTCTCTGTGGGATCGTTCGGGTTATCGAGCTTCGGCCGCAGCGTCTCATAGTGATCGGGAAGGCTCGCCGACATGATCGCGAGCCGCCGGCTGACATCAACGCGCGATGGATAGCCTTCGGCATCCGGCGCGGGATAGTTCGGGAAGCCGGCCTTCTCATAGACGCCAAGCCGCTCGCGCAGTGGCAGGTTCGGCTCCTTGCTCATGTCGTCATTGACCGTGCCGACAAGGCTGTTGGGATGGCTGTGGTCGGAGACGACGAGGATGAGCGTGTCATCGCCGCGCTTGGCCGCCCAGTCGCGGGCGAGCTTCACGGCATTGTCGAGCATGATGACGTCATAGACGGCGCGGTCCATGTCGAGCAGATGCGCATACTTGTCGATCATGCCGGACTCGACCATCAGGACAAATCCCTTGTCGTTGCGCGACAGCACGTTGAGTGCGGCCTGCACCTGTTCGGTCAGATCGGGCTGCTCCGGATATTTCTTGACGCCGCCGCCCTTGAGGAATTTGCGGTCGAGCACGCCGTCCATATTGCCGGACGTGAACAGTCCGAGCAGCTTCGTCGTGTCGGGCTTGTCGGCAATTGCCTTCATCTCGCCAGCGGTCTTCGCAAACGGATAGCCGGCGTCCTTGAACTTGACGATATAGTCCATATCGTCGCGGCGCTTCGAGGTCTCGGCCGTCTGCGGCAGGAAGTTCGCTGCGCCACCACCGAGGATGACATCGGGCTTCGCCGCGAACATCTGCGCGACGATCTCGTCATAGGCCGCACGGCGGCGGGTATGCGCGACCATCGAGGCCGGTGTTGCGTCCTCGATCTCGGTGTTGGTGACTATGCCGACGGCAAGATCGAGCTTGCGCTTCACGAGACTGGTGATTGTTTCGACCTTGGGATCATCGAATACGTCACGTGTGCGGTCCGCGTAGACACCGAGCGCGTTGGTCGCGCTCTTGTGTCCGGTCGTATAGGCGCTTGCCGAATTGGCCGAGTCCGTAATGATCGAATCGGTGCCGGCGGTGCCGACCAGCGCCATATGCGGCATGTCGTCGATAGCGAGCTTGCCGCTGCTCTTGCCCTCGCTGATTCCCTTGGACAGGATTCGCGCGGCGACGCGATGCGACAGGGACATGCCGTCGCCGATGAACAGGATGACGTTCTTCGCTTTTCGCGCGCCGGTGTCATAGACGTTCCACGTCACCGACTTGGCGAGCGTGCCAGCTGTAACGTCGATCTTGTAGACGCCAGGCTTGTCCAGCGTGACGTCGCGCAGCAGCAGCGCTGACTGGTCCTTGCCATCCTCGCGCTCGATATAGTCGGTGGCCTTGCCGAATGCCGCGCTCTGGTCGGCGCCGTTGATCGTGAGTTTGATGTCGGCGGCTGCGATCTTCTCGGGCAGCTCAACCTTGAAGTCGAATTTGCTGCCGGCGAGGATCTCGGCGCGGTCAATCGGATAGATGGTCTGTGCTGGCAGCGATGCGCTCGTCAGTAGCAGCGTCGCCGCAGCCGCAAGAAAGATTCTCGACATGATGGATATCCCCTGAAGCGCCCAGCTTAGGAGGCGCGGTCTCCATTACGACAGTTGGATGACTAACGGGTGACATGCGCTGCGATCACGCAATGGCAGTCCGAGACGCTAGGTTTCATGTCTCCCGGAGCTTTCCAAGTAACTGCAGAGCATGTTCGCCAGGCCTTCCGCAAAAAACTCGATATCGGCCGCCGATCGCGGGCGCATGGAGAAGTCCTTTCCCACCCCGCTCAGCGTCGACGTGATGACGTCGACGACGAGCGATCGCTCTTCGTTCGTGACTGATGGAAGTGCTTGCGCGATGAAGGCCACGAAGATGCGATTTCCCGCTGCCTTCACCTTGCGGGCTTCGGGTGTATCCCGATAGAGCGGCGCCGCACCGTCAAGCGCATGGCGAATATCGGCTTCGTCGCATTCCGATTTGATGAAGGCATGGACAAGCTTGCGGAGCCGCGCCGATGGCGACGCGCTTTCGTCCTCCAGAATCTGGCGGAGCATGTCGTTGGTGTCGCGCCACTCGTCGCTCTGCAAGCGAAACAGGATCGACGCCTTGTTCGGGAAGTATTGATACAGCGATCCGACGCTGACACCGGCCTTCTCTGCGACGCGCGCGGTGGTGAAGCGGTGAAATCCCTCTTTCGCCAAAACCTGAATAGCAGCCTCGAGAATGGCGCTCACCAGCTCTCCCGAGCGGGCCTGTTGCGGCTGTTTTCTCGAATGAATTGAATGACTTGTGCGACGAGTCATTTGCCGCCTCCGCAATGCGATTAGCGAATGCGAATAAATATTCGTATTTGCAGAGGGGCGCAATCAAGCGTCTTTTTTGCAGGAAATATCATGACCACACTCACGACGGATCCCGTCGGCCCCCTTCTCAAGCGCTTGTTTGAAGAAGCGGATGCCGCACGGTCTCGCACCAGCCAGGCCGTCGCCGACCTGTCTGAGGACGATCGGCAGCGGATGATGCAGAGCAAGACCGACTATGTCGATCTCTACAGCCGGTTCAGGGATGTCCCGCTCGCCGTATCACGTGCGACCGGTGCGCTGCTTTACATGCTGGCGCGATCGACCGGTGCTCGATCAATCGTCGAATTTGGCACGTCGTTCGGAATCTCAACGCTGCATATGGCGGCGGCGCTCAACGATAGTGGCGGTGGCAAGCTGATCACGAGCGAATTCGAGCGCTCGAAAATCGTCATCGCGCGGCAGAATCTTGCCGAAGGCGGCCTAATCGATCTTGTCGAATTCCGTGAGGGCGATGCGTTGCAGACGTTGCGTGCCGATCTGCCCGATACGATTGATCTGCTGCTGCTCGATGGCGCCAAGGCGCTCTATCCGGAAGTGCTTGCGATCGTCGAAAGCCGTCTCAAGCCTGGTGCTTTCGTCATCGCTGACAATGCGGATTACAGCCCCGACTATCTCGCTTATGTCCGCAATCCTGCGAACGGTTACCTGTCGGTCCCGTTCGGCGATGACGTCGAGTTGTCGATGCGCATGTAGCTATGGCGCGAGAGCTTAGGATGGGTTGTCGCTGGCGCTCAACCCATCCTACGCGCCTTAATCTTTATCGCTGCCCAGCTTCGGAATGTTCGCGCCTTCGCCGGCACTCAGCAGCCCCGTCTTCGAATACAGATCCAGCTTGGCGCGGGTATCGGTGATATCGAGATTGCGCATGGTGAGCTGGCCGATCCGGTCCGCCGGCGTGAACGGCGCATCCTCGACCTTCTCCATGCTGAGCCGCTCCGGCGCATAGGTCAGATTGGGACTCTCGGTGTTCAGGATCGAGTAGTCATTGCCGCGGCGCAGTTCGAGCGTCACTTCGCCTGTGATGGCGCGGGCCACCCAGCGCTGCGCGGTCTCGCGCAGCATCAAGGCCTGCGAGTCGAACCAGCGGCCCTGATAGAGCAGCCGCCCGAGCTTCATGCCGCTCATGCGGTATTGCTCGATGGTGTCTTCGTTGTGGATGCCGGTGACGAGACGCTCATAGACGATGTGCAGCAGCGCCATGCCTGGCGCCTCATAGATGCCGCGGCTCTTGGCCTCGATGATCCGGTTCTCGATCTGGTCGCTCATGCCGAGGCCATGGCGGCCGCCGATCGCATTGGCCTCGAGGAACAGCGCGACAGGGTCGGTGAAGGTCTGGCCGTTCAGCGCAACGGGCTGACCATCCACGAACCGCACGCTGACCTTCTCGGCCTTGACGGCGCAGTCGTCGCGCCAGAACGGCACGCCCATGATCGGATTGACGATCTTGATGCCGCTGTCGAGCTGTTCGAGATCCTTGGCCTCATGTGTGGCGCCGAGCAGATTGCTGTCGGTCGAATAGGCTTTCTCCGCGCTCATCTTGTAGGCGAAGCCGTGGGCGGTCATGAAAGCTGACATTTCCGCGCGGCCGCCCAGTTCGTCGATGAACTGATCGTCGAGCCAGGGCTTGTAGATCTTCAGGTCCGGATTGGTCAGCAGGCCGTAGCGGTAGAACCGCTCAATATCGTTGCCCTTATAGGTCGAGCCGTCGCCCCAGATATTGACGCCGTCTTCCTTCATGGCGGAGACCAGCATCGTGCCGGTAACGGCACGCCCGAGCGGCGTGGTGTTGAAATAGGTGATGCCGCCTGTCGAGACGTGGAACGCGCCGGCCTGAATGGCGGCGATGCCTTCATGGACCAGTTGCGCGCGGCAATCGACGAGGCGCGCCTTCTCGGCGCCGAACTCTATGGCCTTGCGCGGAATCTCGTCGTAATCGGCCTCGTCAGGCTGGCCGAGATTGGCGGTATAGGCGAAGACCTTGGCGCCCTTCTGCTTCATCCACAGCAGCGCGGCTGACGTGTCCAGCCCGCCGGAGAAAGCGATGCCGACGTTTTTCCCTTGGGGCAGGCTCTTCAAGATCGTGGTCATCGAACGTCCAATCGGGGCAGTTTCGGGTGCGTACGGAGCGCGCTATCAAACGACCCGTGAACGGGCACCCGTTTAATGGCGGTTGACGGAGATCGCGGCCGGCACGGGACCGATGTCGCGACCGCGCAATTTCTGCCGCCAGCGATAGCCCGGCCAGGCGAAGCGCGTCAACGCGGCATCGATCTCCTCGTCGGTCTTCCGGGTCGAGGGCCAGCGGTAAATCCATCCGTGAATCAACCAGATGACCAGGAATGAGACGAGGCCGGCGATGGTCACGTCGGTAAAGAAATGGCCGCCAAAGGCCATTCGCCAGCCAGAGGTGGCGAGGCCGAACACCGTTGCCGCCGCGTAGGCATAGGGCCGCACCGCCGGCGGCGCGAGCGCGGCCGGAGCATAGGTCCAGAACGCCGTGGCACCCTCGCCCGAGAAGAACGAGCAATTGCGCCCGCATTCCCCCCGCGGATCCCACCAGGCCTTGAACTGCCAGGGACCGTTGAATTCCGTCACCGTTACTGGCCGCGGCCGGCCCCAGAAGGTCTTGAAGGTGAAATTGGTGAGAATGCCCGCCGACATCAGCATGGTGAGGATCAGGAAGGCCATGGTGCGGCCCTTCACCAGCAACGGCCGGTTCGGCCAGATCAGCTTCACGATCAGCGCGAGGATCGAGGGCGCGACGAAAGCCCAGGCGATCCACATGGCCGCGTCGCGGGCCAATTGCGCATAGGGCAGCGAGGTGGTGGGAAAACGTCTGGTTTCGGGGTCGTAGAACAGTGCCGCGAGCTTGAGGTCGAGTTCGGGCCAGACTCCGAAGACGATAGCAATGACAGCAAACAGCGCGAGTGCGATGAGGAGTCCGGTCCGGTTCATGGCGGGCGGTTTAACCGAGGCGGGGGGTGAAGGAAAGTTAAAGCGCTACGGCTGGGCTGTGGCATCCGACTGCGGTGGCGCGCGCCGTGGCTGCCGCCAGGCGCCGGCATTGCGGCCGGCGATCACCCAGTAGATCAGCCCGGCAATGATGCCTGCACCGGTCATGACCTCAAGATGGCGGCGGACGATGCCATCGAATGTCATGGTGGCGGGGTCGTAGGGGATCAGGCCGAGATAGCAGGCGAGGCCGACCACGGCGCCGCCGAGCGCATAGACGATGACGCTGCGGATATAGAAGGCCTCGGTAATGAGGACGACGAGTATCGCTGGAATCAGCGCGAAGCCGCTGATGAAGATGAAGCCGAAGCCCAGCAGGATGTTGATCGTATTTGGATCGATGACGCCAGTGTCGAGCGCGCTGAGTTCCGGAAACAGGATCGAGAACACCACGATCGCGCCGCCGACGAGACAGGCTGCGCAGAAGCCGAGAAAGATGACGAACAGGCGGCCGATCAGCGCCATTGTCAGTCTGTCATCGCCATCGCGCGCAAGGCCTGACGTTCACGCGCCGACAGTTTCTCGGTTTCCGACTTCAACTGGCCGCAGGCGGCGAGAATGTCGCGGCCGCGCGGCGTGCGCACCGGCGAGGAATAACCGGCATTGAAGATGTATTCGGAGAACTTCTCGATCTGGTCCCAATCCGAACATTCGTAGCGCGTGCCGGGCCACGGATTGAACGGGATCAGGTTGATCTTGGCGTGGATGCCCTTGAGCATCTTCACCAGCAGCTTGGCATCGTCCAGCGAGTCGTTGACGCCCTTCAGCATCACATATTCGAACGTGATACGCCGCGCATTGGAGGCGCCGGGATAGTCGCGGCAGGCCTGCATCAATTCAGCCAGCGGATATTTCTTGTTCAGCGGCACCAGCTCGTTGCGCAGTTCGTCGCGCACCGCATGCAGTGAGATTGCCAGCATGACACCGATCTCGTCGCCGGTGCGCGAGATGTTCGGCACCACGCCAGAGGTCGACAGCGTAATGCGCCGGCGCGAGATGCCGATGCCTTCATTGTCGGAGACGATCAGCAGCGCGTCGCGCACTGCATCGAAATTGTAGAGTGGCTCGCCCATGCCCATCATCACGATATTGGTGACGCGGCGGTTGCCGTCCGGGGTCTCGCGGTCGGCCCAGTCGTTCAGGCGGTCGCGGGCGACCATGATCTGGCCGACGATCTCGCCGGCCGTCAGGTTCCGCACCAGCCGCTGGGTACCGGTGTGGCAGAACGAGCAGTTCAGGGTGCAGCCGACTTGGGACGAGACGCAGAGCGTGCCGCGGTCGGTCTCGGGGATATAGACGCACTCGACCTCATGGGCCTTCTCGCCGGCGGTCCCCGAGGGCAGCCGCAGCAGCCATTTGCGGGTGCCGTCATTGGAGATCTGCTCGACGATCACCTCGGGCCGCGCCACCGTGAAGTGCTTTTCGAGATCTGCGCGCATGTCTTTGGAAATGCTGGACATTTCAGCGAAGGTCTGAACGCCTCGCACATACATCCAGTGCCAGATCTGCTGCGTCCGCATCTTGCGCTGGGCCGGCGCCACGCCGATGGAACCGAGCTTTTCGGCGATTTCCGCGCGCGACAGGCCGATCAGGGACGGCTTGGCCAGCGGCACATAGGTCTCGGTGGCGATCTTCTCCAGCGGCATCTCGCCCGCGGGCAATGCGCGGGAAGCGTCGATGGCGGAACCGGCCTCGGTTGCAACGGGGGTCATGGCGTTCGATCTATGATGTCGCGGGAAATCTGGCCTCTACCGGGCCGACCTCAAATAGGCTTTTCGCGCTCGAATGAAAAGGCACGAAATGCGGCAATATTAACGGCGACAAGGATTTAGCGGGTATTCTGGCGGCAATTACCGCCGGCAATCCTGCGCCAGCTTGTCCAGCGCCTGGGCCAGGCCCTTCAGCGAAAACGTATCGGTGGTCTCGGTGCCCTTGGCGGAGACGCCCTTTACAGTCACGTCTGCGGCCTTGCGCAGGGCTTCCACCATGCGTTCTTCCTCAGCGGCATTCTTGATCCAGAGCCCGTCGCCCTGCGTGTACATCGCATAGCGCGCGCCGCCGACTTCCAGCGTGGACTCGGAGCCCGGCTTCAACTGATAGCCGATCATGATCGAGACTTCGTTGGTCACCTTTTCGGCCGGGCGGGTCGAGATGAAGGCATAAGCGGGATCGCGCGGGCGGTTCGCCGGATTGGTCTTCGACGACGCCGGCTTCGCCAGAGCGAAGCAGACCTTCTTGCCGTTCGGTGTTGCAGTGTAGGCGCCCCAGGAGCCGAACTGTCCGACCAATGTGGGCTCGGCGCCACCCGCTGCAGCAGGCGCCGCGGCTGCGGGCTTTGCCGGTGTGGGCGCCGCCTTCGGTGCGGCGGCCTTGCCCTTCGATGCAGGAGTCTGCGCCTGCGCAAGATCGGCAGCACCGATCGTTGCGATGCCGACCATCGCTACACTCATCGACACAACTGTCAGGAATCGCCGCACGGACATCAAGTCTCGATCCTCTATCATTGTGACTGGAAGATGGCTCGCAACAAGACGGCTTTACCAGGACGATCTGGAATCGCTGACGTCACGATGTCTGCCATATCCGCAAATCGCATTCTTGAAAAGGCAGACGTGACTTCCGCAAGGATAGCAATCCTTGCCTTGCTGCGCGCTGACGGCACAGGCGTCGTCCTCAGTTTTTTGTCCAACCTTCGGCTCAGGTCTTTGTGCGCGCTGCGCGCTGTGCTGCCCACTGCGCATCGCTCCACTGCAGCAGATCCTCTGCGCCAGATGCGCGCAGGTGTGCGCCGCCGTCCTGCACCACCATCTCGCCATTGATGTAGCCGGCCTGATCGGAAATCAGGAAGCTGGCGAGATTGGCGAGCTCGCTGTGTTCGCCGACGCGGCCGAGCGGATTTTGCGCCGCAGGTCCGCCGTCGCGTCCCTCGGGCCGCAATTGCCCGGCCGCACCTGTGGTGGGAAACGGGCCGGGCGCGATGGCGACCGTGCGGATGCCCCTGGGTCCCCACTCCACCGCGAGCGACTTCGTCATGGCAAGGAGTCCGGATTTGGCCATCGCCGATGGCACCGTGAAAGCGCGGCCGGTGATCGTGGATGTCGAGAGGATGCTCAGCACGACGCCCTTGTGGTGTCCTGCGATCCAGCGCCGTCCGGCTTCAAGCGTGCAATACATCGCGCCGTGCAGGGTCGGCGCGAGGATCGCGTCCGCGGCGCGGGCGGAGAGATGTTCGCTCTGCGCGATGAAGGTGGCCGCGGCATTGTTGACGAGGACATCGAGCGGTCCGGCGCGCCAGATCGTTTCCATCATCGTCTCAACGGCCGATGCGTCACGAATGTCGCATGGGGCAACGCTGACCTTGCCGCCGAAATCGGTACGCAGTTGCGCTGCAGTTTGTTCAAGCAATTCAAGTCTGCGACCGCAGAGGACGAGTTCTGCGCCTAGTTCCGCGAAACGGCGACTCATGGACGCACCGAGGCCGGAGCCGCCGCCGGTGACCAGAATGCGCTTGTTGGCGAGCAGCGTTGTCTCGAACATGGGACGGTTCCTCATTTGGCCGCGGGGCGGAATTACCTTTTCTCGAATCAGATTGTAGCGCGCCGTCAAATCCGGCATGACTCCCTTCAACTGTCTCAAGCCGAAGGTCAGATGATCAGATGAAAGCCATTCTCTGCTCGCAGTTCTGCGAACCCGACGATCTCGTTTTCGCCGATATCGATGATCCAGTCGCGGGCGACGGTCAGGTCGTCATCGCCATCAAGGCCGCGGCGCTGAATTTTTTCGACATCCTGATGATTCAGGGCAAGTACCAGGTCAAACCGCCGTTCCCGTTCTCGCCGGCTGCGGAAGTCGCTGGTGTGATCGAGAGCATCGGCAGCGGTGTCACCGGCCTCAAGGTTGGTGACCGTGTGGTCGCATCCGTGGGCCACAATGGCGCCCGTGAAAAGATCGCGGTGCCTGCGGCCTCGGCGGTGAAGATTCCCGACAATCTCGATTTCGATCGCGCCGCCGGTGTGATCATCACTTACGGCACCGCGCTGCATGCGCTGGAAGATCGCGCCAGCCCGAAGCCCGGCGAGACGCTGGCCGTGCTCGGCGCCGCCGGTGGCACGGGCCTTGCCGCCTGCGAACTCGGCAAGCTGCTTGGTCTCAAGGTCATCGCCTGCGCATCGTCGGACGAGAAGCTGGAATTCGCCAGGAAGCACGGCGCGGATATCGGCCTGAACTATGCGACAGAGGATTTGAAGGAAGGCCTGAAGAAGCTGACCGATGGCAAGGGCGTCGACATCATCTTCGATCCCGTCGGCGGCAAGTTTGCGGAAGCTGCACTGCGCGCCATTGCCTGGGAAGGGCGCTTCCTGGTGATCGGCTTCGCCGCCGGTGACATTCCGAAAATGCCGCTCAATCTCGCGCTGCTGAAGGGCTGCGACATTCGCGGCGTGTTCTGGGGCGCATGGGTGCGACAAAACCCCGAGAAGAACCGTGCCAATCTGGAAAAGCTGGTGAAGTGGGCGGCCGAAGGGAAGATCTCATCCCACGTGGATCGCACATTCCCGCTGGCCAAGACCGCAGATGCCCTCAAGGTGCTCGCCGGCCGTCAGGCCATGGGCAAGGTAATCCTGCATCCATAAGCGACCGAGGCGGACGTGGATTACGCGTTCGTCTCGCTGTCCTTCGAGTCACTATCTTTCAATCCACGCGCGATGGCCGCTCTGGCGGCCTCGCGGTGGTCCGGCGTGATGTGGCTCGCCACGAGGCGTAAGGCGGTGGCCAGCACCGCTGCGTCATCCGTGAATCCCAGAACGGGCAGCACGTCCGGCACGAAATCGAACGGCAGCACGAAATAGGCGATGGCGCCGAGCAGCGCCGCCTGCACATGGCGCGGTGTCTGCCGGTCGAAGGCGCAATAATAAGCCGCCAGCAAGTCTTCGGCGAACGGCAGCTTGGCGGCCAGTCGCTTGAACTTGCGCCAGAACTGCTTGCGTACGCTTTCGCGGTCCTTTGCCAGCTCATCGGCTGGCTCGAAGCCCACGCTGTGGTCGGTTGCCATCGGCAAATATCCTCGCGGCCCCAGATTGGAGCCTGCCGGTTAAATGGTGACCCGGCCTGATCGTCGCAACATTCAGCAATGCATCAGGAATGGCCGAGTTGCCCGGCGATGGTATTCATGGCCTTCGCCAGATCGACATCGCGTTTGGTGACGCCGTCGGCGTCATGGGTGGACAGAACTACCTCCACCGTCTTGTAAACATTGCGCCATTCCGGATGGTGGTCGCTCTTCTCGGCGACCAGGGCGACCCGCGCCATGAAGCCGAAGGCCTCGTTGAAATCCTTGAACGTGAAGGTCCGGGCGATGGCATCGCGCCCGGAAACCTCACTCCAGCCCGAGAGCTCCTTCAGCGCCGCCTTGCGGGTCTCGGCCGAGAGTCGTTCCACCATGCCAACCTCCTGCTTCACTTGAACTTTACCCTAACGCCCGGTGACACAATTGGGATCCATGCCACAATAAGGCAGTAAATGCCGCGCATGCAGGAAAGTAACCAAGCCCGCCGGTAACCATGCTGCCGCTGGAACGGCGCATCGACCCGAAACCTTGCTACATTGTCGCTCGAACCCATTTGGCGCAGATGAATTTGAAGCGATTGTTTTCTAGATCCATGGCAGACGGTCCCGATGTTGTCGGACCGGTGGGGCCGCCATCGCCGCGGTCCATCCGGCGGAAGATGACGCTGATCACGCTGGCGGGGACGCTGGCGATCGTCGCGGCCGTGGCCGGCGCTTACTACTTCGCCATGAAGCCGGTACCGCTGCGGATCGCCGTCGGTCCGCCGAACAGCGATGACGTCAAGGTGGTGCAGGCGCTGGTGCAGTCGTTCTCGCGCGATCACTATACGGTCCGGCTGCGACCGATCTTCACCGAAGGCGCTACCGCCAGCGCGAAGGCATTGGCCGACGGCAAGGCCGATCTCGCGATCATCCGCGGGGATCTGGAAGTGCCGAAGAATGCGCGCGCGGTTGCCACGCTGCGCAAGAACGTCGCCGTGATCTGGGTGCCGCCGGCGGTCAAAGGCAAGAAGTCCGGGCCGAAGATCACCAAATTCTCGCAGCTCGCCGGACGCCGTGTCGGTGTGATCGGCAAGACGCAGGCCAACGTCAACCTGCTCAACATCATCCTGCGGCAATACGGCGTCGATCCCGCCAAGGTCACCATCGTGCAGTTCTCGACCACCGAAGTGGCCGAGGCGGTGAAGGATCAGAAGGTCGATGCGTTCATTGCGGCCGGCCCGGTGAACAGCAAGATCACCAATGATGCGATCCAGGCCTCGAGCCGCGATGGCACGCCGACTTTCCTCGCGATCGATTCGGCCGAAGCCATCGCGCAGAATTTCCCGATGTATGAAGCATCGGAAATTCCTGCAGGCGCATTCGGCGGCGCGCCCGCGCGGCCGGATGATGACGTCAAGACCATCAGCTTCTCGCATCACATCGTGGCGCGGCAGAGCCTGTCGGATGTGACCATCGCTGCCTTCACGCGGCAGCTGTTTGCGATCCGCCAGCAGATCATCAACGACTTCCCGCTGGCGGCAAAGATCGAGACGCCCGATACTGACAAGGATGCGGTTGTTCCCGTGCATCCCGGCGCGGCCGCCTATGTGGATGGCGAAGAGAAGACCTTCCTCGATCGCTACAGCGATTACATCTGGTGGAGCCTGATGGGGCTCTCGGCGATGGGCTCGATCGGCGCCTGGTTCGCGAGCTATCTGAAGAAGGATGAGCGCAACGTGAATGTGTCGGAGCGCGATCGCCTGCTCGACATGATTGCCGCCGCGCGCAAGAGCGAGTCCCTCGAAGAGCTCGATACGATGCAGGCGGAGGCCGACGATATTCTGCGTCATACCCTGAATTGCTACGAGCACGGCGCCATCGAGGAAGGTACGTTGACAGCCTTCAACATTGCGCTCGAGCAATTCCACAATGCCGTCGCCGATCGCAAGGCACTGATCGGGATGGTCCCGCCGGAGCCGATGAATCCGCCGGAGCAATTGCGCCAGCCGCCGCGGCCGCTCGCGGTCTAGCGCTTGAGATAGCGCCAGCCGATCACGACGCCGCTCACCGAGACGATGGTGCCGAGGATCGATAGCAACCACACTACGATGTCCCATGCCGGGCGATACACCAGCAGCAATTGAAAATCGAAACTGTGAAGCGCGTTGAACATCCAGCGATAGGTGCGCCGGCTTGAGTCGATGCGCCCGAGAATCTCGCCGGTGACCGGGCTGATGTGAAACCAGGTTTGCGCATCGTCATCGAATTTGGCGCGCAGCACCGGCAATTCGCGGTCATTGTGGTGTGCGTACCAATAAGCGTCGTATTCTCCGATAGTTAGCCTGCTTTCGAGGCGTGAACCCGGCAGCAGCGTCGTTGCAGCTTTCCAGAGATTTTCTTGCGGCAATCTTGCGATTTCGCCACTTGCCGCATCGATTACGGTCCGCGTGCCGTCATGCGACGCCAGGATCACCAGCGGCATGCCGTCCAGCCACACGAAGCGTGCCTCGGCCGCGCGTTTGTCCGCCAATGCGCGAATAGCCGTGGCGATAGTCGGCGCGTCGTGGCCCGTATAGCGCTGCAATACCTCGCGTGGCGTATTGCGGTTGGCAAAATATTCGCCGGGATTGACCGACAGCCAGCCCGAGAACATCCAGGTCAGGACGAACAGGCCGGCGATCAGGCCGGTGACGTGATGCCACGCCATCCAGCCGCGATATGGCGTGATGTTGCCGCTCGCATAACGGCGCTTGATGCGCACGCGCAAAATGCCGATCCAGATTCCCGTGATGCCGACGACGAGACATGTACCGGAGGTCCACAGGATCACCTGTCGCCAGAGCGGCTGGTCCTTGCGCAGCACGGTTGGATAGATCCAGTGGGGGATCGAGCCCAGCCAGTTCCAGACACGTTCAGTGCGATTGGTATCGAGTGCGATTTCGCCGGAGCGCGAGGAGATGTAGAGCTTTGTCCCGGCATCGTCGCCGAGATGGACCAGATAGAACGGACGCAGCGGATCGTAGCGGGCGACGACGCTCCATTGATCGCGATCGACGATCTCTTCGAGCTGTGGTGATTGGCTTGCGGGATGATGCCTTGCGACAGCAAGCGCCTGCTGTTCGGTGACGTCAGTGATGGCACGGCCATCGATGGCAGAGATCGTTTGTCGTTTGCCGTCCCAATCAGCCAACCGATAGACCGGCTCACCGGCGATCATGTTCAATCGCAGTTCGCGCGGATAGTGCGTGGCGCCGGCTTTCTTCATCGCATCGTCGGGCGAGAGGGTAACTTTCTCCCATACGATGTGGGGCAGTGCTGCCAGCCGCTCCTTGTCGGAGAGGCCGGGAAACGCGACATACATCATCACCACGCCGGAGATGAACCACATCGCGAAGAAGAGACATGTGACGATGCCGACCCAGCGGTGGCCGATATACAGCCACCGCCGGAGAGTGCGTGTCAGCTTACGTGACAAGCTCAGAACCTCACGTTGACGGCAAGCTGGGCCGTGCGCGGCATGCCGAGCATCCATTGATTGTCGGTATAGCTCGACGTCGCATAGATCTTGTCGAACAGGTTCCAGACCCGCAACGATACCGTGGTGTTGACGTCGGGCTTCCACTGCAGGCCGGCATTGACCAGCGTGTAGCTCGGCATTTCCAGCGTGTTGGCACTATCGGCGAATGTTTTTCCGACGATCTGTACGCCGGCATTGGCCGACCAGTTCGCCGCGAAAGCCCAGGTTGCCCAGATATTGGAGACGTTCTGCGGAACGCTGACAGGGACATTGCCCGCAAAGTTCGCGCCGCTGGGCTGCAGGAATTCATCATACTTCGCGCGCAAGAATGCGGTGTTGGCATCGATGCGCCAGCCGTGATCGAGCGCGAGGCCGATCGACGCCTCGATACCGTGCGACGACTGCTGACCGACCTGCACCACCAAGTTGAGATCGTTCGGGTCGCGCGCCAGCAGATTGTTCTTCACGATCTGATAGCCTGCGAGCGTCCACTCGCCGCGGCCGCCCCAGAAGGATTGCTTGACGCCAATCTCTGCCTGCTTGCCGGTTGCCAGATCGAACTTTGCATTGGCATTGCTCGCCGAGATCAGGCCGCCGACTGTATCCGCTGCAGTAGAATACTGGCCGTAGAAAGCAAGGTTCTGGATCGGCGTATAGACCGCGCCGACGCGCCAGGAGGTCGCCGAATAATCCCGCGTGTAGCTGTTGGCGGGATTGCGGAAGTCGGTGCGCGAGACGGTCGGCTGATCCTGGCGGACGCCTGCGATCAGCGACAGTTGTTCGGTCACCGCCAAGCGGTTCTCGGCGAAGAACGCATACTGATTGGCGGTGGCGTTGTAGCCCGGTCGCGTCGCATCCGGGCTGTCGAAGATGCCGGGGTTGAAATTATACGGGTCCACCGACGAGAAGCCGCCATAGGGCGAGTTGTTGGTGTGCTTGAAGTCGATGCGATTGACATCGAAGCCTGCCACGAAAGTGTTGACCATGCCGAGCAGATGGCCCTCGAAGGTGGCATCCATGCGGTCGCCGACCTGCTGCTGCGTATGGAAGATCTCGAAATAGTCGCTGCGATCGATCTGGCCGGTGCCGGCATTGTAGCCGTAGGTCTCGACTTCCTTCCAGTGCCGCTTCGCATACATGTAGTAGAGCGTGTTGCGCAGGGTGATGCCGTCTGCGACCTGCCACTCGGTCTTCACCTGGTTCCAGCTGTCCTGATAGCGGATTTGGCTGTCGCTGACATTGTAGTTCTTGAAACGGATCGCCTCATTCAGCTGGCTATTGATCAGCGGCGTGCCGAAATAGCGTGACGGATGTCGGTCGCCATAGTCGGTCGAGATCGTCCAGGTGACGTCCTCGGTCTGCTTGATCTGCGCGGCGGCGTGCAGTGCGATGTTCGAGGTGTTGTCGCGATCGACCCAGCCATCGGACATGTTGCCGGTAACAGCGATGCGATAGGCAACGTCCTTGCTGACGGGCCCGCCGCTGTCGACCGCAATGCGGCGCGTCATGTTGCTGTCGAGCGAGATTTCGGCCTGATTACGCGGTACCCAGAGCGGCAGTTTTGAAATCACGTTGATGGCGCCACCGACGGCGCCTTCGCCATACATCACAGACGCCGGGCCGCGCAGCACTTCGATCTTCTCGGCGGTCCAGGTATCGAACGGGAAGTTCACAGTGCCGGCGCCGATGTAGAGGCGCGTGCCGTCATAGAGCGACATCACCGAACCGCTGCCGGCGAAGCCGCGGGTCGAGAAGGCAACGCCGCCATTGCCGGGGTCGCCGATGGCGGTGAAGCCGGTGGCGTTCTGCGTCACGGCATCGAGTACGTTCTGCTGGCCGCGTTCGGCCATGGTCTCGGCGGAGATCACCTCGACGCTGGCCGGCGTCTGCAAGCGCGTGAGGCCGAGACGGCTGCCGGTGGATGTGGTGCCCGTGAGGTTGAGCGTCGGCGCCGCAAAGACAGGGCCTGTCGGCGTGGCAGCCGGCGCGCCGGTATTGGCGGCGACATTGCGCTGCTGCCGCGAGCGCGCAGCGCGTGATGCGTTGCCTGATGTGGCGCGGCGTGCGCGCTGAGGCGTCGCCGACGGTTGAACGACAACAGGATCGAGCGTCTGGCTTCGCGGCGCAGCCTGCGACCAGCTTTCAGCAGGCCAGAACAGGCAAGTAAGAGCGACGGAGGAAAGAAGAGCTTTGAATTGCTTCGATGCGATGGGAGAAGCGGAGGTCATCTACGGGACTCGCGGTTACGTGGCACGTCACCGCAAACCAAGTCGTCCTGCCGCTTTCAAACAGGCAGTGTGACTTCCACCAGGACACCCCGCCCAATGTGCTCGCGTGTGACCACGACTGGCGGCAGGTCTCCTGGCTCGCGGGTCGGTGCCTGTCGCCGCCTTCCCAGGTGAACACCCAGTGGCTCTTGGCGCAGGCTCGCCGCTTACAGTTGCGGGGGCAGCCGCGGAATCGGGGGATCCCCCTCACCGCATTCCCTTTTGATCCCCGAAGGGAACCGTCACGTTCACGTTAAGGTGAAATTTCCAAATGTGTCAATCAAGCTGCCAATCATTCGCAGCTTGCCTTGGCGGGTGTTGATATTGCGCATCACCTGTCATCGCAGCGTCAAGCGAACTGCCTAGAGCCACTGGTGCCAGAGCCAGCAGGATCAGGAGTTCGCCATGGCATTCCTCTCTCGCCGTCGTTTCATGACTTACGCCGCAGCGAGCGGTGCGAGCTTTCTGGCGATGCCCTATCTCAGTCGCGCTGCCGATCGTCCTGCCGTCTCGCATGGCGTGCAGTCCGGCGATGTCGGGATCAACAGCGGCATGATCTGGTCGCGTGCCGATCGGCCGGCGCAGATGATGGTCGAAGTCGCGACCACGGACTCTTTCAGGAATGCGCGCGCATTGCCGCCGCTCACCGCGCTGTCTGAAACCGATTTCACCGCAAAACTGCTGCTCGACAATCTGCCTGCGGGACAGGACATCTTCTACCGCGTCAAATTCCGCGATCTGTCGCACCCCGAAATCGTCGGCGAACCGGTCATCGGCCGCTTTCGCACCGCGCCGGCGGATCGCCGCGATGTGTCCTTTGTCTGGGGCGGCGATGTCGCAGGCCAGGGCTGGGGCATCAATGCCGACGATGGCGGCATGGTCACCTATGCCACCATGCGCAAGCATAATCCGGATTTCCTGATCCATTCCGGCGACACGATTTACGCCGATGGCCCGATCCTGCCCGAAGTCAAATTGCCCGATGGCACGATCTGGAAGAACACCATCACGGTGCCGGAGAAAGCGAAGGTCGCCGAGACGCTCGATGAATTCCGCGCGGCGCACAAATACAATCTGCTGGACGACAATGTTCGCGTCTTCAATGCGCAGGTGCCGATTTTCGGCCAGTGGGACGATCACGAGGTCACCAACAACTGGTCGCTCTCGAAGCAGTTGCCGTCGTCTTACAAGGAGCGCGACATCACGCTGCTGGCGGCGCGCGGCGCCCGTGCCTTTCACGAGATGTATCCGATCTCGGTCAATCCCGCCGAACCCGGCCGCGTCTATCGCACGCTGAATTACGGCCCTCATCTCGAGGTCTTCATGCTGGACGAGCGCAGCTATCGCGGTCCCAACGGCCCGAACCTGCAGGAGACCTATGGTCCGGAGGCGTATTTCATCGGGCCGGAGCAGATGGCCTGGCTAAAGCGCGCCTTGATGGCGTCGAAGGCCACCTGGAAAGTCATCGCCTCCGACATGCCGATCGGCCTCGTCGTCTACGACAATGCCGCCGACAGGACGGGCTCGGAGGCGATCGCGCAGGGCGACGGTCCGGTGCGCGGTCGCGAGCTGGAAATCGCCGATATCCTGCGCTTCATCAAATCGGCCGGCATTCGCAACACGGTCTGGCTGACCGCCGACGTGCATTACACGGCGGCGCATTACTACAACCCGGACAAGGCGCAGTTTCAGGATTTCGAGCCGTTTTGGGAGTTTGTCTCCGGGCCGTTCCACGCCGGAACCTTCGGGCCGGCGGCGCTGGACAATACCTTTGGTCCGGAGGTCCGTTTCGTGAAGGCGCCGGGGCCTGACAAGCAGAATTTACCCCCGTCTGCGGGTATGCAGTTCTTCGGCCACGTCAAAATCGACGGCCAAAGCGGGCAAATGACCGTCACCCTGCGGGATCGGGCCGATACGGCCCTTTGGGCCACCGTTCTGGACCCGAAATTGGGCTAACCATTTGGCAGATTCGCATTGTTTTTCGGCGATTTCCCCCTATATTGCGCCGCAACGCGTCCGAGTACCCGGCCCCTTCTGGCCGGGTTTGCTTTTGGAGGGATTGCCCCAGCGCGTTTTCAGACGAGGCAGTTATCGAACGCGCTCGAGCGCAAGGCCCAACTCTAATTGATCTGGCCTTTGTCGAGCATGTCTTGTTGAACCCGCATCAGGGCACCCAGACCGTAAAACAGAAGAAGACCTATGAAACTTCGCAACATTGCTATCATCGCTCACGTTGACCACGGCAAAACCACCCTCGTGGACAAGTTGCTGCAGCAGTCCGGCACCTATCGCGACAATCAGCGCGTGCAGGAACGCGCGATGGATTCGAACGATCTCGAAAAAGAACGTGGCATCACCATTCTTGCCAAGTGTACCTCGGTGCTGTGGGAAGACACCCAGATCAACATCGTCGACACCCCAGGCCACGCCGACTTCGGCGGTGAAGTCGAACGCATCCTGTCGATGGTCGACGGCGTTATCGTGCTCGTCGACGCCGCTGAAGGCCCGATGCCGCAGACCAAGTTCGTGGTCGGCAAGGCACTCAAGCTCGGCCTTCGCCCGATCGTCGCGATCAACAAGGTCGACCGTCAGGACGCCCGCATCGACGAAGTCGTCAACGAAGTGTTCGACCTGTTCGCAGCACTCGATGCCACCGACGAGCAGCTCGACTTCCCGATCCTCTACGGATCAGGCCGCAACGGCTGGATGGCCAACAGCCCTGATGCCTCGCACGATGTTGGCATGAAGCCGCTGTTCGAGCTGGTGCTCAAGCATGTGCCGCCGCCGGTCGTCGAAGAAGGTCCGTTCCGCCTGCTCGGCACCATTCTCGAAGCCAACAACTTCCTTGGCCGCATCATCACCGGCCGTATCGCGTCGGGTTCGGTGAAGCCGAACCAGACCGTCAAGGTTTTGTCGCGTGACGGCAAGACCGTCGAAACCGGCCGTATCTCCAAGATCCTCGCCTTCCGTGGTCTCGAGCGCCAGCCGGTGGACTTCGCGGAAGCCGGCGACATCGTCGCCATCGCGGGCCTGAGCAAGGGCACCGTCGCCGACACGTTCTGCGATCCCACGGTCGATACGCCGATTCAGGCGCAGGCGATCGATCCGCCGACCGTGTCGATGTCCTTCATCGTCAACAACTCGCCGCTCGCCGGTACCGAAGGCGACAAGGTCACCAGCCGCCTGATCCGCGACCGCCTGCTGCGCGAAGCCGAAGGCAATGTCGCGCTCAAGGTTGTCGAATCCGCCGACAAAGACGCGATGGAAGTCTCGGGCCGCGGCGAATTGCAGCTCGCGATCCTGATCGAGAACATGCGCCGCGAAGGTTTTGAGCTGTCGGTGTCGCGTCCTCGCGTGGTTCTCACCAAGGACGAGAACGGCAATACGCTTGAGCCGATCGAGGAAGTCGTCATCGACGTCGATGATGAGTTCTCGGGCGTCGTCGTTCAGAAGATGAGCGAGCGCAAGGCCGAAATGATGGAAATGCGTCCGTCGGGCGGCAATCGCCTGCGTCTCGTGTTCCACGCGCCGACCCGCGGCCTGATCGGCTATCAGGGCGAACTGATGACCGATACCAAGGGCACGGCGATCATGAACCGCCTGTTCCACGATTACCTGCCCTATAAGGGCGAGATCGCCGGCCGCCGCAATGGCGTGCTGATCTCGAACGACCAGGGCGAAGCGGTGGCTTACGCCATGTTCAAGCTGGAAGATCGCGGCCCGATGATGATCGAGCCGGGCTGGAAGGTCTATCGCGGCATGATCATCGGCGAGCATACCCGCGAGAACGATCTCGAACTCAACGTTCTCAAGGGCAAGCAGCTGACCAATATCCGCACCACCTCGAAGGACGAAGCGGTGCGCCTGACCCCGCCCATCCGCATGACGCTGGAAAAGGCGCTTGCTTACATCGAGAGCGACGAGCTGGTTGAGATCACCCCGAAGTCGATCCGCCTGCGCAAGAAGCACCTCGATCCGAACGACCGCAAGCGCGCGGAAAAGAGCAAAGAAGCCGTGGCGTAAGCTGCTGCAACGTTCTTTCACTGTTACGAAATGCCCGGCGAGAGCCGGGCATTTTTGTTTTGGTACATCACTCTCCGTTCGTCGTCCCCGCGAAGGCGGGGACCCATAACCACGGTCGGCACAATAGAAACGGCAGGGTCACTTCGATAGCGCTTCAACCATCTCTACAGCGTATATGGATCCCCGCCTTCGCGGGGATGACATGTGGAGAGTGGGGGTTACCCCTTCGGCGCGCCGACCTGCTTCAACGGATCCGCCTTCGCAAACGCCTCCATCGCCTCGCAGGCGGCGACGATGCGGTCGATGGTCGGGATGCCTGCAATCTCGATCTTCAGGACCTTCATGGTCGCAGTGATGCTGAGCAGGCAGATGTCGGCGATCGTCACCTCGTCGCCATGACAGAAGCGGCCGGTGGCGGGTTCGCTGGCGAGGCGCTTTTCCACAGCGGCGAGGCCTGTGGTGAACCAGTGCACCAGCCAGGCGCGGACCGCGGCATCGTCGAAGCCGGCAGTGATGGCCAGATATTTGCGCACCCGTGGCGTGATGAGCGGATGGGTGTCGGCAGCCACCATCGCGGCGATCGAACGCACCCGGGCGCGGCCATGCGGATCGGCCGGCAGCAGCGGCGGGGTCGGATGGGTCTCGTCGAGAAATTCCAGGATCGCCAGCGACTGTGTCAGCGGCAGGTGGCCGGGCTCGATCAGGGCCGGAATCGCGCCGAGCGGGTTGATCTTGAGGAACGCGTCGCCGCGCTGCTCACCCTTGTCGAGGTCGATCACGCGCTCGTGTGCCGCCAATCCCTTCAGGTTGAGCGCGACGCGGACGCGATAGGTCGCGGATGTCCGCCAGAAACCGTAAAGTTCGAAATCGGGTGGGGCTGTCATGCATTTTCTCCGGGGAGTAGCGGTGGCTTGAATAATTCAAGCAAGCCTTTATCCCGTTGTCACCCGTTTCCCATCCGCTGTGAATACGACGCGATGACCAGACTGCCTTCCGAGATAGACGTCGCCATCATCGGCGCCGGTGCGGCCGGCCTCGGCGCCGCGCGTGCGCTGGAAGGCTCGGGGCTCTCCGTGATCGTGCTGGAAGCGCGCGACCGGATCGGCGGCCGCGCGCATACGATCATGGCAGCGCCCGGCATTCCGTTCGATCTCGGCTGCGAATGGCTGCACTCCGCCGACAAAAACGATTTTGTCGCCATCGCGAAAGATCTCGGCTTTGCCATCGACAAGACGCGCCCGCCATGGCGCGATCACGCCTATGACGCGGCCTTCTCGAAAGAGAAGCGTGATGAATTCTTCGCCGCGATCGATGCCTTTTACGATCGCGCCGAGGAAGCCGCCGAAAATCCCGTCGATGCGCCTGCTGCGACCTGCCTTGAGCCGGGCAATCCGTGGAATCCGATGATCGATGCGGTCTCTACCTATATCAACGGTTTCGAGCTCAAGGATGTCTCGCTGCACGACATGGATGCCTATGAGGACACCGAGATCAACTGGCGCGTGCCCGATGGCTACGGCGCGTTGATCGCGGCCTATGGCGCGCCGTGTCCGGTGGCGCTGAATACCGAAGTCACCGTGATCGATCACTCTGGTGCACGCATCCGCATCGAAACATCACGCGGCACGCTCAGCGCGGCGAAAGTCATCGTCTGCGTACCGACCAATCTCATCGCCAATGAAAATATCCGCTTCGCATCACCCTTGCCCGGCAAGGTCGAGGCCGCCGCGGGCCTGCCGCTCGGCGCCGACAACAAGGTGATGCTGGCGCTCGCCGATGCCGACAAGTGGCCGTCCGATATCGGGTTGCGCGGCGCGGCCCTGCGCGCTGGCGTCGGCAGCTTCCACCTGCGTCCCTCCGGCCGTCCGTGTATCGCCGGCTTCTTCGGCGGCAGTTTCGCGCGCGAACTGGAAGATGCCGGCAATGGCGCGCTCGCCGCACAGAGCATCGACGAGATCGTGGCGCTGCTCGGCTCCGATATCCGCAGCCAGCTTACGCCGCTCGCGGAATCCCGCTGGTGTCACGACCGCTTTGCGCAAGGCGCTTACTCGGCGGCGAAACCCGGCCATGCCGATGCGCGCGCCGCTCTCGCGGCGCCGGTCGATGGCAGGCTGTTCTTCGCCGGCGAGGCGACATCGCCGAATTTCTTCTCAACGGCGCATGGGGCGAGGGAAAGCGGGGAGCGGGCGGCGAAGGAAGTCACAGCCGCGAGTAAGCGCGCGAAAGCCTAGCGGAGTGCGCTACTCTATCACCCTTGCCCGCATCCCAGCATCCGGGACGATACACGCCTCCGTCTTTCCGAAGATGCGATAGCGGTTCGTCGCGATCAGATTGTAAACGGGATTGCGCAGTGCTCTTGGCACGGCGGACAGCACGCGCACCCATTGCCAGCCGGGCAGGTTCGACAACACCGTCAGCGCTGCGTCGGATTTGAGGTAAGCCACGCCGCCATGGATCACCGCATTAGTGTCGGGATCGGCGGGGTCGATGCCGAAATGGCGGGCTAGGCGGCTGCCATAGTCGGACTGGATCGGGGTGAAGCGAAAGCGATGATTGGTGTCGCACTTGGCCACGAACTGGATCCAACGCGAGCAGAAGACGCAGACGCCGTCATAGAGAATGACGTCGTCATCGGGCCAGGGCTCTGTCACTGCGGTGTCCATCCAGTTGCGCAAGCTTGCGCGTCATCGCGCTGTCGCCGGGCCGGTCATAACGGCCTTGAGTGCCTTGTCCAGCGCGGCGCCATAGATGTCGTCACCGCCGTCGCTCTCCGCAAGCCAGTGCCCCTCACTCCGGAAGTCTTGCAATTCGCGGAAATCGACTTTGTCGCCGTCCTTGCGGAACGTATCGGCGAGCTGGCGTGACAAGTCCGGCGAAAAATAGCTGTCGTTGCGCGCGACGAGCCAGATCACAGGCACATGCGCCGTCTTGCCGAAGGCTGCGGCAGCGGCGATCAGGCGCTGCGGCGCGCAGACGTCGTGCGGCCTGTCATTGGCGTGGCCGCCGCGTCCGGGCGCAAAGGCGACGATCACTCTGACGCCTTTGGGGTTGGCGCCGGCCATGGCGAGCGCGCCCCAGCCGCCTGCGGAATGGCCGACGATGATCGCGCCGTCGCCGTGGATGAAAGGTTGCTTGCGCATCCCGTTCATTGCGAGCGCGATGCTCTCCGCCGTTGCGCGGCCGGCGCCGAGATAGTCGGCATTGTCGCAGCCATCCTGATCTTCCAGATAGCGTCCGCCGGTCAAGCCATGGCCGGGGCGCTCCGGCACCAGCACGGCGTAGCCACGCGCAACGAACCAGGAGGCCAGTGCGCGATATTCCGGTTGCGGCATCTGCGCGCGGCGCAGTGCGTTCTGTGTGGTGGCATGCGCGATAACAGCGAGAGGGAACGGGCCGTTGCCGGGCGGGCGAAACAGCACCGCGCGGGAACTGGTATTTGGATCGGGCGACGGCACAGACCAGAGCTGCCGGCGATGCGGTGTTTCTTCCGGGCCCTGCGCGCCTGATGTCTGGGCCGCGGCGGGTGCAGCGCTTCCGAGCAATGCAGCCAGCAGGCAAAGCGCTTGGACGTATTTCATGGGCGCTCAGGGACTTTCGTGCGGACGTAATGCCTGTCGCATTCTACACGCCGCGAATCACATCGGTGCTGTGATGCACGTTGAGACGCGTGTGCAACTGCGACATGACACGCGCGATACGTGCCACCAGTGGAAAACTCGGCGCTTGGCGCGCATGGGATGCAGCTCTGTCCTTTTTCGATACAACTGATTTGGTAAACTGATGCTGAAAATCCACACGTTAACCGATAATTAACGATGGACCTTGAAGAGCGCCCGCCGACTTGCTTTGATCCCCTCCATGAGCACAACCCTGATCGAGGTTCGGCCGGCCAAAGCTGCGGATGCAGCCGCGGTGGCGTCCACCCATGACGAAGCCTGGCGTGCGGCCTATCAGGGCCTCATCCCGGGCCCCGAACTGGAAAAACTGATCAATCGCCGTGGTCCCGGCTGGTGGGATTCGGCGATCCGCAAGGGCAGCCGCGTCAGCGTGTTGTGCTTCGGCGACAAGGTCGCCGGCTATGCCAATTACGGGCGCAATCGTGCCCGCAGCCTGCAGTTCGAAGGCGAGATCTACGAACTTTACCTGCGTCCGGAATTCCAGGGCCTTGGCTTCGGCCGCCGGCTGTTCGCCTCCGCCAAGCGCGACCTCGTGCAGAGCGGGCTGAAGAGCATGGTGATCTGGGCGCTGTCGGACAATGAGGGCGCCACCGAGTTCTACCGCGCTCTGGGGGGCCGCATGGTGGCCCGCTCCTCGGAGCGTTTCGGCGCAAAATCGCTCGATAAAGTGGCATTCGCCTGGACGAATTAAGCCATTAAGCCGGTTCATTATTTTCTGGTCTCGCAGGCGTTGAATCCGGGCTCCCGCTCGGCTACGCCTGTCGCAACCTTTTCAGTCAAATCCGGAGTGTTCGATGCGCCTTGACGCAATCCCGCTCGGCGCCAAGGCGCCGCATGAAGTGAACGTCGTGATCGAGGTCCAGGTGGGCGGCGAGCCCATCAAATACGAGATGGACAAGGAATCCGGCGCGCTGTTCGTCGATCGCTTCCTCTACACGCCGATGCGCTATCCAGGGAATTACGGCTTCATCCCGCACACTTTGTCCGGCGACGGCGATCCCTGCGACGTGCTGATCGCGAACACCCGCGCCATTGTGCCGGGTGCAGTGATGGCTTGCCGCCCTGTCGGCGTGCTTTTGATGGAAGACGAAGGCGGCCAGGACGAGAAGATCATCGCCGTGCCGACCTCAAAGCTCACCCAGCGTTACGACAAGGTGAAGAACTACAGCGATCTGCCCGAGATCACGCTGCAGCAGATCCAGCACTTCTTCGAACACTACAAGGATCTCGAGCCCGGCAAGTGGGTCAAGGTGGTGCGCTGGGGCGACGCCGCCGACGCACAGCGCCTGATCCAGGAAGGCATCGACCGCGCCAAAGCGGCCAAGACCAAGTAACAGAGATCGGCGTAGCAGAAGGGGACTTCCGATGCGCCGATGGATCAAACTGCTTCGAACGGCCGCGCTGATTGTCATCGCGGCCGTTCTGCTGCTTGCGGGCATCGTGCTCGTCAACACCTTCAGCCATGGATCGCGGCAGCTTCAGGTGACCGCAGCGGCGAAAGCGCCCGTCGATGAGCAGGCGGTGGCGCAGAGACTTGCGGAAGCAATTCGCTTCCAGACCATCTCCAATTTCCTCAATCCCGATCAGGCTGCCGAACCGCTGCGCGCCATGCAGGCGCATCTGGTGGCAAGCTTTCCGGCTTTCCATGATCAGGCGAAGCGCGAGATCGTCGGCAACTACAGCCTGCTCTACATATGGGAAGGCAGCGATCCCGGCTTGAAGCCGATTGCGCTGCTGGCGCATCAGGATGTCGTGCCCATTGCGCCGGGCACCGAGAAGGACTGGCAACAACCGCCGTTCAAGGGCGTCGTCGCGGATGGCTTCATCTGGGGCCGCGGGTCGTGGGACGACAAGGGCAATCTGTACGCGATCCTCGAAGCCGCCGAGGCGATGGCGAAGCAGGGTTATAAGCCGAAACGCACCATCTATTTCGCCTTCGGCCACGACGAGGAAGTATCCGGCACCCGCGGCGCAAAGGCGATTGCGGCACTCTTGAAATCGCGCGGTGTGAAGCTCGACTTTGTGCTCGATGAAGGTCTGCTGATCACCGAGGGGATTCTCAAGGGTCTCGACAAGCCAATGGCGCTGATTGGCGTGGCCGAGAAGGGCTATGCAACGCTGGTGCTGACCGCGCATGGTACGCCCGGTCATTCGTCGATGCCGCCGCGCGAGACGGCCATCGGCATGATGAGCGCGGCACTGGCGCAGCTCGAAAACAAGCGACTGCCGATGCAGATCCGCGGCACCGTCGGCGAGATGTTCGACACGATCGCGCCGGAGATGAGCGGCTTCAACCGCGTGGTACTGTCCAATCTGTGGCTGTTCAAGCCGCTGTTGCTGCGCGAATTCGAGAAGAGTGGCCCGACCGAGGCAACGGTGCGCACCACCACGGCGCTGACGATCTTCAAGGCCGGCGAGCAGGACAATGTGCTGCCGGGCAATGCCGAGGCCACGGTGAACTTCCGGCTATTGCCCGGCGATACCCAGGCCAGCGTCACCGAGCATGTGCGCAGCGCGGTCAGCAACGACAGGATTTCGATCGCACCATTCCCCGGCAATACCGATCCGCCCCCGGTGACCGGTACGGCGAGCCCGTCCTATCGCGCGCTCAACCAGACCATCCGCGAGATTTTCCCGGATGCGCTGGTGGCGCCGGGCCTGATGGTCGCGGCGACGGATTCGCGGCACTACACCGACGTCACCGACAATATCTTTCGCTTCTCGCCGGTGCGCGCGACATCGGAAGACCTCAAGCGTTTTCACGGCACCAATGAACGGCTGAGCGTCGCGAATTACGCCGACATGATCCGGTTCTATCAGCGGCTGATCGAGAACACGGCGAATTAAACTGCAGGCGCCGGCAGCTTGTGAATCGCACAGGCCGCGCGCAGCGTGTTCACCAGCAGGCAGGCGACTGTCATCTGACCGACGCCGCCGGGGACAGGGGTGATCGCGCCGGCGGTCTTCAGCGCTTCCTGATAGGCCACATCACCGACGAGGCGCGTCTTGCCTTCCGCGCCGGGCAGGCGATTGATGCCGACATCGATGACGGTGGCGCCAGGCTTGATCCAGTCGCCGCGCACCATTTCAGGGCGGCCGACGGCGGCATAGACGAGATCCGCCTGCGCGCAGAGCTTGGCAAGATCGCGCGACTTCGAATGCGCGATGGTCACGGTGGCGTTTTCATTGAGCAGCAGTTGCACCAGCGGCCGGCCGACCAGATTGGAACGGCCGATCACGATGGCATTCATGCCTTCGAGTGATTTGTGCACGCTCTTGGTCAGGATGATGCAGCCGAGCGGCGTGCAGGGCGACAAAGCGGGCATGCCGCTGGCAAGACGTCCGGCATTGGTCGGGTGCAGGCCATCGACGTCCTTGGCGGGATCGATGGCGTTGACGACAGCGTCGGTGTCGAACCCCTTCGGCAGCGGCAACTGCACGAGAATGCCATGGACGGTGGGGTCGGCGTTGAGCTTCTGCACCAGCGCGATCAGATCGGCCTGGGCCACATCGGCCGGCAGCTTGTGCTCGAAGGAGGCCATGCCGGCTTCCTGGGTCTGCTTGTGCTTGCTGCGGACATAGACTTCGCTGGCGGGATCGCTGCCGACCAGCACCACGGCGAGGCCTGGTGTCACGCCATGTTCGGCTTTGACGCGCGCGACTTCAGTTGCGACGCGGTCACGCAATTCGGCGGCAATGATCTTTCCATCGATGATGCTGGCGGTCATGTGTCGCTCCTGTCGTCTGTGTCGTCGGGCATTGCGGCAGTGATGCTGCGCAGCATCGCGCCCAGTTTCGTCGGGTCGCCATCGACCGCGATCTGTTTCACACGGGATGTGGTGCCGGACAGCACGCGCACATCGCGCTTGGGTACGCCGAGCCGCTTGGCAAGCAATTCGGTCACGGCGCGGTTGGCTTCGCCGCCCTCGGCGATCGCGCGAACCCGCACCTTCATCACCGGGCGGCCATTGGCCATGGTTTCAATCCCATCGATGTCGTCCCGGCCGCCGCGCGGCGTTACGCGAACGGCGATGCTGACACCGTCAGTCGCGAAGCGCCAGGGATCCGCCACGAACCCGGGGGCCGATCAGAAGACGCTGGGATAGATGTAGTAGGTGATCACCCGCTGCAGGAACATGATGATCAGGATCAGGATGATCGGCGAGATATCGAGGCCACCGAGGCTCGGCAGCATCCTGCGGATCGGCGCCAGCACGGGCTCGGTAATCCGGAACAGGAATTCGGCGATCGCGGAGACGAACTGGTTGCGGGTGTTGACAACGTTGAAAGCGATCAGCCAGGACAGGATCGCCGAGGCGATCAGCAGCCAGACATAGAGATCGAGAATGATCAGCACGATATCGAGAACGGCGCGCATGGCGGGGATGGCTCGCGGGTTAGGTCGCGGATTCGACTGTCCGCTAAATATCGGTTCAGCCCCCCTCAAACAAGGGAAGTTCCGGGCGAAAAGTGCCGGAAAACCGCGCTTTTGCGACGTTCTTGACTTGCCGTTAACGGGGATTGTAAATGGCGCCGATTGCTGACCGGATCGCATGCGCGACCGGTTCGTATCGGGGCCATAGCTCAGCTGGGAGAGCGCGTCGTTCGCAATGACGAGGTCGGCGGTTCGATCCCGCCTGGCTCCACCATCCTTCGCTTGCTTCGCAAGGTCTGGCTCGGCCAGCGACGCTCCCAACCATACAAAGCGAATTAAACGAAGAATATCTCGCCGAAGCCCGCACAGGGCCCGGGCGAACCGGGTTCACACCCGTCTCAACTGCAACCTTGCCACCGCCCCCGCGATGAAGCCGCGCGGAAACAGCCGCAGCAGCAGTGGCACGATCTTGATGCCGAGGCCGGGGAAAACCGTGCGCTTGTTGGCCATCAGGCCCTGATAGCCCAGCAGGGCGACGTCGGCCGCCGAGACATTGAGGATCGCCGAATCGAGGCCCGGCGTGAATCCGGCGCGTGCCTGGAATTCCGAAGGCACCGGCCCGGGGCACAATGCAGTCACGCGCACACCCTTGGAGCCAAGCTCCTGGCGCAGTGCTTCGGTGAAGGACAACACATAGGCCTTGCTGGCATAGTACACGGCCATTCCGGGACCCGGCAAAAAACCCGCGATCGAGCTGAGATTGAGAATGCCGCCCTTGTTGCGGATCAGGCTGTCGGAAAAACGCAGCGAGAGATCCGTCAGTGCGCGAACATTGACCTCGATGATGCCGAGTTGCCTGTCGCGGTCCATCTCGATCGCGCGACCGAACATGCCGAAGCCGGCATTGTTGACCACATACTCGACCTCGACATCGGCGGCAGCGAGTGCGGCGGCGATCTGGGCGCAGGCGTCGCGCTGTTCGAGATCGCAGGGAATGATAATGGGCGCAGCACCGCCTGCTGCCGTGATTTCAGCGGCCAGCGCATTCAGACGCTCGGCACGGCGCGCAACCAGAGCGACGCGATGCTTGTTCGCAGCGAAGATGCGGGCGAGTTCGGCGCCAATTCCGGCCGAGGCCCCGGTTATCAACGTCACGCGCTCAGTCACAATAAGGTACTCTTGAAATACGTGGGGACGATTTGCATGCATCTACAGGCGTAATAGGGATACCCGTGATGTGCAAGCCGGAATGACCACCGGAATACCGCGTGGCCTTCGGTTCCCGAATGCGTAGCAGTGGCATGAATTATCGGGGACCGCGCATTAAACTTTGGTTATGCGTCGTGGTGCTGTCATTTGCCGGTCAGGCTGCGCCTGCCTAGACAGTCGTGTCCGTTGTGGCTGTGCCGCCCGCCACGCGTCGCTTGAGCTCCATCCGGTCACGTGATGAAACGGCGAGCAGGTCGGCTGCGCGCCAGACCACATTTTCCTCGAACTCACTGACGCGGCCGTCAGCATAGACCAGCTGCCACATCATCTCGACCAGACGGACACGACCGGGCTCATCGACCACGCGCATGATGACGCTCGTAAAGTGATAGAGGTCGACGGCCTCGCCTTCGACGAGCGTGGCAGCCGAGATGAGCCTGTCAGCCGTGCCGGGATCGAGCTCGAAACGCGACTCGATCAGGCTGTGCAACTTGGCTTTCTCGATCGCGGAGGGCGCGCCGTCCAGCGAGATGACGTGAAGCATCAGTGCCGTGGCGGCAAGACGGAAACCGGTATCGTCGAATGCTTGATGTTCGTGCGCATCGGGAGACACCACATCGGCAATGAATTGGCGCAGTTTTTCCAGCATTATTCTTTGAACCAGATGATCGAGCGGGCTGCCATGTGGCGAAAGCGCTCGTGCTTTGTGACGCGAAAATGGAACGCGTGCAATGCGGCCGGGTTCCCGAAGCGCTGATGACAGTTAAGTAACAATTGAGACGATCGGCCGTTTACCCGATCTTCTGTCACGGGATCTCATAGACCACGACCTTGTCGGCGATACCGCGCAAGGCCGCATGCTTCTGGATTGGCGTGATTTCAGCCTTCTGCAGGATGGCTTCCACTGCCTGCGCCGATATCACTGGGCTGGTGACGTGGATCGCCTGCGAGGTCGACAGGCCCTGCACCCTGGCAGCGATATTGACGGTCTGGCCAAAGTAATCCTGCCGCTCGTTCAGCATCACAGCAAGGCAGGGTCCCTCATGGATACCGATTTTGACCACGAGGTCTTTGGTGCCGCGTTCCTCGTTCAGTCGCTCCATCGCGGCGCGCATGCGCAGACCCGCAGCCAGCGCCTGTTCGGGCCGCGTAAAGGTCGCCATAACGGCATCCCCGATGGTCTTCACGACGGCACCGGCTTCCGACGCAATGATCTCCAGCAGCGCGTGGAAATGCGCGCGCACCAGATCGAAGGCTGCGAGATCGCCGACGCGCTCGTACAGGGCGGTCGAGCCCTTGAGGTCAGTGAACAGGAAGGTCAGCGAGGTAATCTTCAGGCGCTGATCGATATTGAGGTTGTCGGCCTTGTAGACATCGCGAAAGGTCTGGTTGGTGAGTATCCGCTTGGCCGTAAGGAACGGCTTGCGCTTGCCGATCAGGTGGTGGAGGCCCTCGGCCGCGACAAATACCGACGGCAGCACGCGCACCTCGGTCTGGTTTTCGAGGGACAACCGCAGCGGTCCGGGTTGCAGTGTGATGGTGCCGGTCGGTGTATGCTGCCGGTTGTAGATCAGCGACAAATGCTGTCGTTCCTTGGTCGGCTCGCCCTGCACGTCGATGAACTGCGCGGCATGGGTTACCGGCTCGAACACGATGACGAACTCCGCTGGCAAGTGCAGCGACATCACCGCTTTTTCATGTGCCGGCAACTCCATTGCGTCCAGCGTCACCTCATCGGTGAGTGACGCAAACGATTCCTGGTTGAGATCGACGCCGGAGCTCCAGAACACCTGCTTGAAATATTCCCAGAGCGGCAGCGTATTGGGGTCGTGTGCAGCGATGTGCCGGACCCGCGGCGCAACCGTGAACGCCACCTCGACCTGCTCGTCAACCGACGCTTCATAGCCGCAGGCGCAGAGCCCGCAATGGTAGTCGTCGTGACGCAGCGATTTCAGCGTGCTGTGGGCGTCGAGGACGCCGCTGCAGCCCGGGCACAGCACATTCCAGGTCAGGTCGAATAGGCCGAGGCGGGAGGCATGCAGGAAGCCGGAAATGACGCGCTCTTCGTTCAGGCCGCGGCGGGCCGCAAAATCCAGCACATTGATACGATTGAGTTCGTGGTCCTCGCCATCGCGGATCAGCTGCGCAATCGCATCCGCCACGGCGGGATCGATCGTCTGGTTCAATGTCGCGAATTGTGCCTGAACATCACTCATAGCTCGAGTTTAGGCCAAATGGGCGCTGCATCCAAGAAGGCCTTTGCCGGAGCACTTCAACTTGTCGTTCCGCCTTGCATGCCATGAGCGTGCGGGGTGGCGGGGAAGACGTGAGGGAAGGACGTGTTGAAATAACGTCAGCGTCGCTCAATCCGGAACAGTGGCGAACGATCCGGTTGTGTCGTCACCACGCCGACCGGCATGACAGGTGCTTTATCCGGAAGCTCGACGCGGAACGCGCCGATGATTTTCGCCAGCGCCAATGTGGCCTCGACAAGTGCGAAATGCGCGCCGATGCAGACCCGGGCACCGACGCCGAAAGGCAGATAGGCGAAGCGGTCCGGCGGCGTCGCGCCGGGCATGAAGCGGGACGGCATGAAGGCGTTGGGCTCGTGCCATAATTTCTCGTGCCGATGAAGCAGCCAGGGCGCGATCAGGATCACGTCCTTGCTGGCGACAGACTGGCCAGCCAGATGATCAGGGCCTGCGGCGGCGCGCGCGATCAGGAAGGCGGGCGGATAGAGCCGCATGGTTTCGTCGATCACCGCGCGGGTGAACTTCAGATGTTCGATATCGAACGTACCGCTCGCACTGGCGGTGCAGGCTTCGGCCGCAACCTGTTCCTGGGTCGCCGGATCGAGTGTCAACATATACAGTGCCCAGAACAGCGCCGTTGCCGTGGTCTCATGACCAGCGAGGATCATCGTTGCCACCTGATCGCCGAGCTGCACATCGGTGAAGGACGCGCCGGTTTCCGGATCGCGCGCAGTCACCATCAGATCGAACAGATCGCGCGGCGCGTCGTCGTTCTTGCCGGCGGCGCGCCGTGCGGCCATCAGTTCGCCGACGAACTTTGTCCAGCGTCTGCGGAAGAAGGCGCGCGAGATATCCTGCGGCGTTGGCCAGCCCAGCGGAAGCAGCAGATCGAGGAAATGCGGCCGGGCGAGATTCATGCCGTATTCCATCACGAAGTCGCGCAGCTTCGCGCCATGTTCGGCCATGCCGAACGAGAACATGGTGCGGCCAGCGATCTCCAGCGTCATCCGCTGCATGATCTCGCGCAGATTGACCGGCTTGCCTTCAGCACGCTGCAAGTCGGCCAGTGTGTCATCGATGGCCGAGATCATGTGCGGCACCAACGGGTTGACCGCGCGCGGTGTGAAGGCCGGCGCCAGTGTGCGGCGCTGGTGCTTCCAGGTGCGACCTTCGGCGAGCAGCAGGCCCTCGCCGAGCATTGGCCGCAGCACACGGAACGCAGCCGGCGTGCGGGTATAGTTCTCGTAATTGTCCACCAGCACATGGCGGATTGCATCGGGATCGTTGAGGATGAAACTGGCGTGGCCGAAGAAGCGGCCCTTGATGATGTCATCCTCATAGGCGCGCTGGCCCCAGGTCTCGATGGCACTGCGGCGCATTGCGGACATACGCCCCAGCGCACCCATGTTCTCGGGCGCACGTGGCGGGCTCGGCGGCACCAAGGGCTGTCGTGTAGCGGGAAAGTCGTAGACTTCGGCAATGCTCACGATGGACCTCGCAACCTGGAATGTGGCGCTGGGTGTAGCCTCATTATAGCAGTTGCAAATCCGGGCGTCATGAAGGCGACGGGCGGTCTCGTCGGCTACTCGGTGAATTCCGCCACCGTGATCCGGTTTTCCGACGCCGGCCAGGCGCGCGTCACGATCCGTTCCTGATTGAACAGCGCTGCCACCGGACGTCCGATATCTGTAGCTTGAAGGCGGATAGTCGAGAGCGAATCCGTGGGCACGCCGGCTTTCACGTCGGTTGGCTCCTTGCCGTCGAGCAGCACGACATCGCGGGGCAATCCGAAATAGCCGCGGACGCGCGACATCGACACTACGGCGCCGGCATTGGTATCGGCAGGTCCCAGCGCGCGGCCGGCGCGCAGATGCACAACCTCGGACGAGCGGGGGAATGGCGAACGATAGGAATGTGTAATCGGTGCGCCGGCCAAGGTCAGCACGATCTCGACAGGCCAGGCCGGGTCGACCTGAACCGGACCCCAGCGGCCATCGGCTGATGTGCGGGCCGCATGGAGTGCTGCCCCGATCCGTTCGCCAGTGTCAGGCGCGACGCGATACACCTCGACCATGGCGTCCGCGACAGGCCGGTTGGTGGGTACGCCGCCAGGCATGCCGGTGACGAGACCGCTGATTTTCACCTCATTTTCCGGCGCGATATCGATGCGCGCGGGTTCGCGGCCGGCGATGAATTTGTAGATCTCGCGGAAGGCGCGAGGGTGAAAGCCCGTCTCGCGATGATCGATGGCGCCGAGGACCAGATTGGTGGCGCCGCGCAGCGCCGGACCATCGGAGGTGACGCCGGTGGCCACGCCCGGCTTGCCGAGCAGGCGGCCATCGGGCTGCGCATATTTGTCGATGCCATCGCTGCGCAGCGTCAGGAACGCAGTACCCTCTGTCACTTCGGGGCCTTCGGTGCCATTGAGCCCTTTGAGGAACGGCCCGCTGCCGTTGAATTCGCTGCCGGGACTGTCGGCCCAGTCGAACACGCCGTGATTGGGCGTGCCGCACAGCACGGCATGGCTGACATCGGCGCCGCCGCCATTCTTGATGTAATTGCGCACCGCATTGCCGCCGCGGGAATTGGCGACGAGCGCCACTTTCGCAGCGCCCGTGCGCTTTTTCAGTTCCGCGATGGCCTCGCCGAGCTCGCGGCGTTGGTCCTCGGTGGAGGAGCGGCCTTGCTGCGCCACAGCATCGTCCGAACGCGCCAGCGGATCGGTGAAATTGAGCGCCATCAGGCTGTTGCGCGGAATGCCATTGGATTCCATGCGCCAGATCTGCGTTATCCAGAGCGCCGCGTGGTCGCCATTGCCGTGGACGAACAGGATCGGGGGGATGTCGGACCCCGCAGTCGTGCCGGGGGCTGTCTGTGCAACCGCCTCGAAACGGAGCGCATGGACGGCCAGCGGCAACATCGTGGCGCCTGTGAGAATGGTTCGTCGCGACAGCGCCATGGCTGGTCTCCCTTATCTGCGCACCTCCGGCTCTTGCCTCCGTGATAGCGGAGCAGGCACTGGACAGACAACGCGTTTCGCAGGCATCACCTTGGATATGCCCGCGGGGAATCAGGTCCCGCATGGCCCTGCAGTCGCGATCTGCAGCAGACGACGGGACGATGATGGCCGAAGCAGCGAAACCAGTGGTTCTTCCCTCCGATGGCATTGCCGCCCCGCTGCGGTTTGCGGTGTTCCGGCGGATCTGGCTCGCCAGCCTGCTGTCCAATCTGGGCCTGATGATCCAGAGCGTGGGCGCTGCCTGGGCGATGACCCAGATGACTGCGTCGGCGGACAAGGTGGCGCTGGTGCAGACCGCCTTGATGCTGCCGATTATGTTGATCTCGATGCCCGCAGGCGCTGTGGCCGACATGTATGACCGCCGTGTCGTGTCGCTGGTGTCGCTGGTGCTATCGCTGGTCGGCGCCACCATGCTGACCATGCTGGACTGGACCGGCCACATCACGCCGAACATCCTGCTGGCCTTCTGCTTCATCATCGGCAGCGGCATGGCGCTGTTCGGGCCGGCCTGGCAATCCTCAGTGGGCGAGCAGGTGCCGCCGGAGGTGTTGCCATCCGCCGTGGCTCTGAACGGCATCAGCTACAATATCGCGCGCAGTTTCGGCCCGGCGATCGGCGGCATTGTGGTCGCTACCGCCGGTGCCGTCGCAGCCTTTGCGGCCAATGCGGTGCTGTACATCCCGTTGCTGGTGGTGTTGTTCCTGTGGCGTCGCAAGGTCGATGTGTCCAGGCTGCCGCGCGAGCGGATGAGCCGCGCCATCGTGTCCGGCGTGCGCTACATCGCCAATTCGCCGTCGATCCGCATCGTGCTGACGCGCACGCTGATCACGGGTATCTGCGGTGGCTCGGTGTCGGCACTGATGCCGCTGGTCGCGCGCGACCTTCTGCATGGCGGGGCGCAGACCTATGGCATCATGCTCGGCGCCTTTGGCATGGGCGCGGTGATCGGCGCGATGAATATCGGCCATGTCCGCAAGCATCTCAGCGGCGAAGGCGCGATCCGCGCTTGCGCGCTGATTATGGGTGTCGCGATTGCCGTCGTTGCCGTGAGCAGCGAGCCGGTGATCACCGCGGCGGCGCTGGTGGTGGCCGGCTCAGTCTGGATGCTGGCGGTCGCGCTGTTCAACATCGGCGTGCAGCTCTCCGCACCGCGCTGGGTTGCCGGACGTTCGCTTGCGGCATTCCAGGCGGCGATTGCCGGCGGCATTGCCATAGGCAGTTGGGGGTGGGGTCATCTCACCGACATGGTCGGCGTCGAGGCCGCGCTTCTTGTGTCCGGCGCGTCAATGTTTCTGTCGCCACTGTTCGGCTTGTTTCTGCGGATGCCGCCGACCGGCGTGCGTGACGAGGATGCCGAAACGCTGGCCGATCCCGAAGTGCAGCTCCAGTTGACGGCGCGTAGCGGCCCGCTGGTGGTGGAGATCGAATATCGCGTGGATCAGGAGAGTGCGCGGGCGTTCCACGGTGTGATGCAGGACGTGCAGCTTTCCCGCCAACGCAACGGCGCCTATGGCTGGTCAATCGCGCGCGATATCGCTGATCCCGAACTATGGACCGAGCGTTATCACTGCCCGACCTGGCTCGACTTCCTGCGCCAGCGCAACCGCGCGACGCAGTCCGAGCGCGCATTGTATCAGCGCGCAGTGGCGTTCCATCGCGGGCCGGATCCGGTCCGCGTGCGCCGCATGCTGGAGCGGCCGTTCGGTTCGGTGCGCTGGAAAGACGATACGCCCGATCGCGCATCGACCGAGGTGCTTCCTGCCGCGACGCCGGCCGGCAGCAGCGGTTAGAGCTTCCTGTTTTGACGCATTTTCTCGACGCGAACCGGCGCCCACTTCGCAAGAAGGCGCTATTGGCGCTACTGATTATTCTCGGCGAGAACTTTCGCGCAGGCCTTGCTGAGCTTCGAACGGTTTTCCTTGAGGCAGCTGAGCACGACCATGTCGCCATCATTCATCTTGGCGCGGCAGAAGCGCGACACGTCGCGCGAGCAGGCCGACTGATTGGCCGGTGTGTTGTTGCCCTGCGCATAGGCCGAGGAAGCGAGCAGCAGGAACGGGATCATCAAAAGTCGAGTCATGAAATGGCCTCCCAAAAATTGGTTATCTGACTGTATGCCGCGCAACGAAGTACGCGGGAATGGCGCAATGATGGCGGCAAACGTCCGGCACCGGATTCACGGATTGCGCGTTACGCCATTCACGCGAAGTGTCGCTGCTTAACTTCGTGATCCCGAGATTACGAGATCGTCGCGATGGATCATTTCGGCACGGCCGCTGATACCGAGAATGATCATCACGTCCGGAGATGAGCGGCCTTTGATCTTCTCGGCATTGTCTGCATCATAGGCCACAAGGCCGCGGCCAATTTCGTGCGTATCCGGTCCGCGCACGATAACAGCATCGCCGCGCGCGAAGTCACCTTCCACCTTGATGACGCCGGCAGGCAGCAAACTCTTGCCGGCACGAAGTGCAGCAACAGCACCTGCATCAATGGTCAACGTGCCCTTCGGTTCCAGCGATCCCGCAATCCAGCGTTTGCGTGCCGTGACGGGATTTGCAGGCGTCAGGAACCAGGTGCAGAGGCCGCCATCGGCAATTTTCTGCAGCGGATGGTCGACCTTGCCGGACGCGATGATCATATGCGTGCCGGCTGTGGTCGCGATCTTCGCAGCCTCGATCTTGGTGTACATGCCGCCGCGCGACAACTCGCTTTCGGCCGCGCCCGCCATGCCTTCGATCTCGGCGGTGACGCTGTCGACGATCGGAATCAGCTTCGCATCGGGATTGGCGCCGGGCGGCGCCGTGTAGAGCCCGTCGATATCCGATAGCAGCACGAGCAGATCCGCCGATGCCATGGTGGCGACGCGCGCGGCAAGGCGATCATTGTCGCCATAGCGGATCTCGTTGGTCGCGACCGTGTCGTTCTCGTTGATGACAGGCACCGCGCGCCATTCCAGTAGCTTGCCGATGGTCGAGCGTGCATTGAGATAGCGGCGGCGCTCCTCGGTGTCCTGCAGCGTCACCAGAATCTGTCCGGCGCCGATGCCGTGATGGCCAAGCACTTCCGACCAGATACGCGCGAGCGCGATCTGTCCAACGGCGGCGGCGGCCTGGCTCTCTTCGAGCTTCAACGGGCCGCGCGGCAATTTGAGACGGCTGCGGCCGAGCGCGATCGAGCCCGATGAGACCACGAGCACGTCGCGACCATCGCCATGCAGCTTGGCGATATCGGCAGCCAGCGCCGCGAGCCATTTGGCCCTGACTTCACCAGCCGCGGAATCGATCAGCAGCGACGAGCCGACCTTGACGACGATACGGCGGAAATTTTTCAGCTCGGGGCGCGACATGATGTGGGCTTTGGCAGGACGTGTGATGCTTGGACGGGCGTGAGACGCAGATCAGTTCGAGGCCGGCGCCCATGGGGCAGCTTGCGCTGCGCTCTTGGCCTTGTCCGACACTGGCGCTTCGCCGATCACCTCAACCAGCGCACGCAACGCATCGATGACGCCTTCGCCCGATGCGGCGGAGATCAACAACGGCGTCTGCTTCGCGGCGCGCTTCAGCCGATCCTTCTGCTTCTTCAATTCATCTGGCTCGACAGCGTCGATCTTGTTGAGTGCGACAATCTCGATCTTGTTGGCAAGATCGCCCTCATAGGCCTCGAGTTCGTTGCGTACGGTCTTGTAGGCCTTGCCCGCATGTTCGCAGGTCGCATCGATCAGATGCAGCAGCACGCGGCAGCGCTCGACATGGCCCAGAAACCTGTCACCGAGGCCGGCGCCTTCATGTGCGCCTTCGATCAGGCCGGGAATATCTGCCAGCACGAATTCGCGGGCGTCGACATTCACGACGCCGAGCTGCGGGTGCAGTGTGGTGAACGGATAGTCGGCGATCTTCGGCCGGGCGGCGCTGACCTTGGAAAGAAACGTCGATTTGCCGGCATTGGGCAGTCCGACGAGACCGGCATCGGCGATCAGTTTGAGCCGCAGCCAGATCCAGCGCTCCTCGCCGGGCTGGCCGGGATTGGCATTGCGCGGCGCGCGGTTGGTCGACGATTTGAAATGCGCGTTGCCGAAGCCGCCATTGCCGCCTTCGGCCAGCACGAATTTCTCGCCGAGCTTGGTGAAGTCATGGATCAGCGTCTCACGATCCTCGTCGATGATCTGCGTGCCGACGGGCACTTTCAGCGTGATCGATGCGCCATTGGCGCCGTGGCGATCCTTGCCCATGCCGTTGACGCCCTTCGGCGCCTTGAAGTGTTGCTGGTAGCGATAGTCGATCAGCGTATTGAGGCCGTCGACGACCTCGACGACAACATCGCCACCGCGGCCGCCATTGCCGCCGGAGGGACCACCGAATTCGATATACTTCTCGCGGCGGAAGGCCACGCAGCCGTTTCCGCCGTCGCCGGAGCGAATGTAAACCTTGGCTTCATCGAGGAATTTCATGGCGTATCCGTATCGCAGGGGGGGGGGCGCGGCAACCACTTCATCGCCGGCGCATCGTGAAAAGCCCTTATTTTGGGGCCTTGCTGCGCATCAGGTGACGTCCTAAACGACTCGTCTCGCCGTTAACCAAGCCGCACCTAGAAGCTTACGTAAAGGCTCATATAGGCATGTTTGCGACCATTTCGACTGCGGCCGACAATCGTGCCGCCAGGCTGGCCGGTATCGGTCTGATGCTCGTGGGCATCTGCATGTTCTCCTGCGGCGATGCGATCGGCAAGTTCCTGGTCGGCACCTACTCAGTCGGGCAATTGATGTTGCTACGTGCCTGCGCGGCGCTGGTGCTGCTGGCGCCGTCGATCTGGCGGCATCGTGCGGATTTCCTGCGGCTCGACCGGCCGGGTCTTCAGCTCATTCGCGTGGTGCTGTCGACGCTGGAAGTCGCCGCGTTCTTCTGGGCGGCGGCCTATCTGCCGCTGGCGGATGTCATCACCTATTATCTCGCCTGTCCCATCTTCGTCACCGCGGGCTCTGCGATCTTTCTGCGCGAAGCCGTCGGCTGGCGACGCTGGACCGCGATCTTCGTCGGCTTCTGCGGCGTGCTGATCGCGCTGCAGCCTTCAGCGCAGACGGTGACATGGCCGGCGCTGATCGCGCTCGGCGGTAGCCTGTCCTTTGCCACGCTGATGCTGATCACCCGCTCGCTGCGTTCCGCGCCGGACGTCGTACTCGCGACGACACAGTTCATCGGGACGTTTACTTTCGGTGCTGTATTCACGGCGTTCGGCTGGGTGACGCCCGATCTGCGCGATCTCTGCCTGTTCTTTCTCGCGGGCGTTGTCTCGGTCTGCGCGCTGCTCTGCGTCAACCGCTCGCTGAAGCTGGCGCCGGCCAGCACGGTGGTGCCGTATCAGTATTCGATGATCATCTGGGCGGTGATCTTCGGCTATCTCGTATTCGGCGAAGTGCCGTCGTGGGCCACGCTGATCGGCGCCGCGGTCATCATCGCAGCAGGGCTCTATATCTTCCTGCGCGAGCAGCAGCTCGGAAAGATCGCGGATGAGGTGCCGCCGGCGGTTTAGCTTTTTTCCCCTCTCCCCCAGCGCGGCAAAGCCGCGCGCCGTGGGAGAGGGTGCCTGAGCGTAGCGAAGGCGGGAGAGGGCCCTTTTCTTCGTAAGCGAAGCACCCCCTCTCCCGTCTCGAACGCGCTTCGCGCATTCGATCCACCCTCTCCCACCTGTCGCAGCTTCGCTGCTCCGGGGGAGAGGGGAAGACACTACCGCCGCGTCGACGTTCCCCAGTTCTTCAGCGACGACCACACGCCGCGGGTGAGGCGGAAGCAGTCGACGGGAGTCGAGGATCCGATGGCCTCGAAGCGATGCAGTTGAACGCCGCTCCACTGGAAGCCGCACTTCTCCAGGATGTTGCGCGACGACGGATTGGCGACGCGCGCACCCGAGATCAGGTGATCGATATCGAATTCGTCGAAAGCGTAGTCGATCGCGGCACGTGCGGCCTCGGTCGCAAAACCCTGGCCCCAGTGGTCGACGCCGAGCCAGTAGCCGAGCTCCGGCGATTCGATTTCGCGCCAGTCGATCCCGACCATGCCGATGGGGCGACGATCGAGTTCGATCAGGAACACGCTGTCGCTTGCGGTTTCGCTCAGCGAGTTGACGAATTCGACCGCGTGATCCTGCTGATAGGGAAACGGCAGGCGACGCGTCATCTCGGCGATGCGGCGATCATTGGCGAGATGCGCGATGGCTTTTACGTCCGCGAGGGTCGGCTTGCGCAAGGCCAGCCGTTCGGTCTCGAGGACGCAGCCTCTGGTTTCTCTCAGCGTCGGGGTCGGAATATCCTGCAGCATCTCGGGCTCCTGTGTGCGCCCCGAAGCGACGCACCAAACGAAAAGGGGAGGCCGGTTTCCCGCCTCCCCTCTGGAGCCCAATTCTGGCGCTCCGCCGGTTCAACAGGACCCGGCGGACTCCAATGTGTCCACCGTTTATTCGGCCGCGGCTTCAGTAATCGGAAGGACCGATACGAAGGTGCGGCCGTTCGATTTGGCGCGAAACTCCACGCGGCCTTCGACCTTGGCGAACAGGGTATGGTCTGTGCCCATGCCGACATTAAGGCCGGGGTGCCAGGTGGTGCCGCGCTGACGCGCAATGATGTTACCGGGAATCACGCGTTCGCCGCCGAACGCCTTCACGCCGAGGCGCTTGCCAGCTGAATCGCGGCCGTTGCGCGATGAACCGCCTGCTTTTTTATGAGCCATAGCCCGTCTCCGATCTCGATAAGTTCTAGATCAATTCCTTGAAGGAATTGTCTCACAGATTCTCAACTTTTCGCAGCGACTTATTCCGCTGCGGGCTTTTTCTTCGCGGCCGGCTTCTTGGCTGCGGGCTTCTTCTCGGCGGTTGCCTTCGGAGCAGCAGCCTTCTTGGCGGCTGGCTTCTTGGCAGGAGCTTCATCGCCGTCGACCGGAGCGGTCACGACCGGCTTCTCACGCTTCGGGCGAGGTCCGATGGTCGGCGCCTTGCCGTCTGCCAGGATCTCGGTGACGCGGATCAGCGTGATCTCGTCACGGTAGCCACGCTTGCGCTTCGAATTCTTGCGGCGGCGCTTCTTGAAAGAGATGACCTTGGGGCCGCGCTTGTGGTCGAGCACTTCGGCCGCAACCGACGCACCAGCCACCAGGGGCAGGCCGAGCACAGGCGTATCACCGCCCAGCACGAGAACTTCACCAAGCTGCACGATCGTTCCGACATCGCCGGCGATCTTGCCAATCTCGAGCACATCATCCGGAACGACGCGGTATTGCCGGCCGCCGGTTTTGATGACTGCGAACATCGTTCTATTCCTTCGTGTTCGATCCCGTCCTCGGATCAGATCCGGGACGGCTTCTTGTTCAGTCGATAAGGGTTCACCGCGACTCCTAGGAAGTCGCGAATTTCTGCGTTTTCTGGTCGACGTTGCGACCCCACGCAAAAACAATCGGCGCCAAGCAAAGCTTGCGCCGAAGCGTGCTTTATAGAGGGTGAAGGCGGAGAGTCAAGGAAAGACGGGCGAAAAGTGAGCCAAAAACAGAGTCTTGGCGTGCCCCCCGCGGGTATCGGTCCTCGCGCCCCTTTGACCGATACGCTCTCGATATGCCCGCGCTTGTCCCGGGCATCCACGCCTTTTTCGTTCGCAAGCCAAGACGTGGATGGCCGGGACAAGCGCGGCCATGACGGAGTTCTATCTATCTGCCAATGGCTTAGCGGCCTCTCAGGACGCCAGGCTGCGCATTTCCTTGATCAGGTCCGACTTGCCCTCGAAGCCGATGCCCGGGAGTTCCGGCATCACAATGTGCCCGTTCTCAACCTTCACGCCGTCCGGGAACCCGCCATAGGGCTGGAACAGCTCCGGATACGACTCGTTGCCGCCGAGGCCCAAGCCAGCCGCGATGTTCAGCGACATCTGGTGGCCGCCATGCGGGATACAGCGGCGCCATGACCAGCCGTAACTCTTCAGCATGTCGAGCGTGCGGAGATATTCGACCAGACCGTAAGACAGCGCGCAGTCGAATTGCAGCCAGTCGCGGTCCTTGCGCATGCCGCCGTAGCGAATCAGGTTGCGCGCGTCCTGCATGGAGAACAGGTTCTCGCCGGTGGCCATCGGGCCGGGATAATGTTCGGCGAGTTTTTCCTGCAGTTCATAGTCCAAGGGATCGCCGGCTTCCTCGTACCAGAACAGGTCGTAGTTGCGCAGCGCCTTGGCATAAGCGACGGCGGTCTCGAGGTCGAAGCGGCCATTGGCGTCGACTGCGAGTTTAGCCCCTGCTGGAAGCAGTTTCAGCACGTGTTCGATGCGCTTGCAGTCGTCGGCGAGCGGCGCACCGCCGATCTTCATCTTCACGACATTGTAGCCGCGCTCGAGATAGCCGTTCATCTCGGTGGCGAGGCCCTCAAGGCCCTTGCCGGGATAGTAGTAGCCGCCGGCGGCATAGACGAACACCTTCGGGTCGGCCGTGGTGCCGTAGCGCTCGGCTAGCAAACGAAACAGTGGCTTGCCGGCGATCTTGGCGACCGCGTCCCACACCGCCATGTCGATGGTGCCGATCGCCACCGAGCGCTCGCCATGACCGCCGGGCTTCTCATTGGTGAACATGGTCGCCCACACCTTGTGCGGATCGATATTGTCGCCGGCGGCGTCGATCAGGCTATCGGGCTTGGCTTCCAGGATGCGCGGCGCGAAACGCTCGCGGATCAGGCCACCCTGGCCATAGCGGCCATTGGAGTTGAAGCCGTAGCCGATCACGGGTTTGCCGTCGCGGATCACGTCAGTGACCACGGCGACCAGGCTCAGCGTCATTTTGCTGAAATCGATGAAGGCGTTAGCGATGGGGGAGGCGATTGGAGCAGTGCGCTCCCGGATATCGACAATGCGCATGAGGCGCTCCTGCGGGCTGGATGAGATGGGCTTGCGGAGAGGTATACGCTCTCCTCAGCCATCTCTGAAATGGTCATTTTTCATCTAAGGAGTTCCGAAGTAAGATGGCTGGGTGTCTGTTCACGGATGTCCTATGCAAAGCTTCGATCCCGTGTCGCTCCGCCTGTTCATCGCTGTCTGCGAGGAGCGCAACATCGCCAATGCCGCGAAGCGCGAGGCCATCGTGCCGTCGGCGATCAGCAAGCGCATCAGCCAGATGGAAGACGAAGCCGGCGTGCAGCTGCTCGAGCGCGGCCGGCGTGGCGTGAGCGTGACGGCGGCCGGCGAAGCGCTGTGCCGTTATGCGCGGGAGTCGCTGCAATTGCTCGACCGGATGCAGGCCGAACTCGGCGCCTTTGCCGATGGCGTGCAAGGACATGTGCGGGTGTTCGCCTCGAAGTCGGCGGTGGCGCAGGTGCTGCCGGAAGATATCAGCCTGTTTGCCAAGCGCTATCGCGACGTGCGTGTCAGTCTGGAAGAACGCGAGATCTGGGAAGTCGTGCGCGGCGTCGAGGAAGGGCGCGCTGATATAGGTGTGTGCTGGGATGCCGTCGACCTTCGCGGTCTCAGGACATTTCCCTATCACCGCGATCATCTCGCCGTGGTCGTGCATCCCGATCACCCGCTCGCGAGACGCAAGTCAGTGTCGTTCGAGGATACGATCGACTATGAGCATGTCGACATCGTCGCGCGCAGCATCATGCAGACGATGCAGCGCAGTGTCGCCGCGGCGGCCGGCAAGCAGATGCGCTATCGCATCCAGGTCTCCACGGTGGACGCCGCCTATCGCATCGTCGCGGCGCAACTGGCCGTCGCCATCGTTCCGCAGGAAGAGGCCTCGACGATCCAGCAAACGCTGGGGCTGAAAGTCAGTCCGCTCAGTAACGACTGGGCGAAGCGGCAGTTCGTCGTTGCCGTGCGCGACAAGGGCCTCAGTCGGCCTGCGCAATTGCTGCTGGAAAGCCTGAAGGAGAGCGCGGGCGAATGAGCATTCGCCGCGGCGCGGTGTCGTACACGATCTTGAAGATGGACCGCACAGTCGGTGTCGCAGAGCTCGCCGACTTGCCCGGTGGTTGCGCCGGTTAGCGGCTCACACGCGCATCGGCGACGGCACGCTGAAACAGCGCGGTCATCGCTTCCGAGATGCCCTGGGTCGGGCTGACCTCAAAATAGAAGCCCGGCGAAGCACAGCTCTGCATGTTGCTTGCGATCTGGCTGTTGGGCGAGGGTCCGTAAGGACCAGCGTTGAATGGTGCGATCCATGTATTGTACCAGGCATTGGTCGGGAGTGCGAGATAGGTCGTATAGAGTACGGCAATCTTGATGCCGCGATTCTTCAGCGTGGTGCAAAGCGCCGGATTGATCGGTGACTGGCATCGTCCATTAGTTGTCGGCTTCAGGCAGTTGCTTGGATTGTATTCATCAGCCACGCCATCGGATACGAAGAAGAGATATTTGAGTGGTGCACCGGCTGTACCGGCTCCAGGGGCGCTGATGGCAGTGTTAATTGCCGGGAATATAGCGCTGTAGCCAGTGTCCTGATCGTTGTTGTCGTTCTGGCCGTTCACCGTCATCAAGTCGATGTTTCCGGCCGCCGTCTTCGCACTCGAGAGGCTGGATGACAATGTGAACAGGGCTCTCAGACCGGCAGTCGAGGCAGCGGCGCCGAAGTCGTAGATCGCCATGCGAAACTGGTTGGAATAGGTTTGTGTACTGGCTGCAGTATCCATCAGTTTTTGGGTGGCCGTACGCAGCACGTCGATGCGCGTAGTTACGCCAAGTGTCTTGGCGAGCTTGTAGTAGTTATTGCTGTTGTTGAGGTCGTGACAGGCAAAGGCGCAGCTGTCCGACGTGTTCTTGACCATCGTAGCCACGTCGGTCGGTGTCGCGCCAACGCCCATGGATGGCGAATTGTCGAGCAGCAGATAGAAATCGATATAATTCGGCATCGTCGCCGTCGCGACAGAAGTGCCGGTGACGGTCATCTTGGAAAAGCCCATGACGGATGTGAGACTGGTCGGTACATCCGCCGAGAATTGCATGGTTGCCGTCACGACGCCGTTGGCGCGATTGACCGTCGCTGTCGTGCTGGTCAGCGTGAAACCGGTCCTGCCTGATGTGTTGCCCTTGAAAATATTGATTGCATCGACGTCGCCCCCGGGGACAGGGCCGTCCGATGTCATCGAACCTGCGGTAATGAATGCAGCTGACTTCTGTACGATGGAGCCGACACTGGCGGTATCAAGGGCAGCTTGCAGTTGGGATCTGATCTGTAGCGCTCGCGTATAGTCGATCGCGGCACCGACCATGGAAATAAGAGGTATGCATGTGATCGCGAATATGATCGCGACATTGCCGCGTTGGTCGCAGCGAAAACGATCAGTTAGCTTGAGGAACGATAGCCCGAGGAATGACTTCAGCATGAATACGCACCCGTATGAATGCGGAGATAATTACCTGAGCTGATAAATTTACCGTTAGGTTGATCGCAGAAAGATAGTGGCTTGGGTTTGCTGCACTGCTTGGTTAGTTAAGGATGTTCTACCGGCATCGCTGAAACCGGGCTCGCAGGATCGACGCAAAGGGAGGCGCGGTACGATCGTGCGGCGAGGCGATGAAACAAACCGCCTCCCCGGGCATTATCGTGCGGTTCTAGTCTGGCAGGGGCAATATGGCTGAAGACACAATGACGACCGTGGGCATCGGCAATCACGGTGCCAAGCGGCTGCCATCCGTTGACGTGGACACGTTCAACATCGAGTTGAAGGACGATGACGGCTTTCTCGGCGATCGGGCCAGCAAGGGCGCATTTCAAAAAATTCTGGACGATCTACGCAAGCCGCTGAAGAAAAACGGCGAGGATCCGCTCGGCGAGAAAGCCGCCAACAAGATCAGCAAATCCAGCCTCGATGAGATTCTGCTCGGCGACGATTTACCTGCGGCAGCGCTGGTGCACGGCGCGATAGAAGAGTTTGCCCAGGAACTGGCTTACGTCGTCCGGCGCTTTTTCAAGACCAAATCCTGGGCCGATACCGAATGTATCGTGGTTGGCGGCGGTTTCCGGCAAAGTCGCGTCGGCGAGCTTGCGATTGCGCGTGCCGATATCGTCCTCAAGGCCGACGGTCTAAAGGTCGATCTGGTGCCGATCCGATTTCATCCCGATGAAGCTGGTCTGATCGGCTGCCTGCATCTGGCGCCGTCGTGGATATTCGAAGGTTACGACAGCATTCTTGCGGTCGATATCGGCGGCTCCAACATCCGTTGCGGCGTGGTCGAAACCGGGTGGAGGAAATCGAAGGATCTTTCCAAGGCTGCGGTGTGGAAATCCGATCTATGGAAACATGCCGACGATGAGCCGACGCGCGAAGGCGCGGTAAAGCGCCTGGTGAAGATGCTGAAAGATCTGATCAGCTCCGCCGAGAAAGAAGGCTTCAAGCTGGCGCCGTTCATCGGCATCTCATGCCCCGGCGTGATCAACGAAGACGGCACCATCGAGAAAGGCGCGCAGAATCTTCCGGGCAATTGGGAAAGCAGCAAGTTCAACCTGCCGGCGCTGCTCGCCGAAGGCATTCCCACAATCGGGGATCACGATACTGCGGTGCTCATGCACAATGACGGCGTCGTCCAGGGTCTCAGTGAAGTCCCCTTCATGCAGGACTTCGAACGGTGGGGCGTGCTCACGATCGGAACAGGGTTGGGCAATGCTCGCTTCACGAATCGCAAGAAAGAGAAGGACGACAAGAAAGCGAAGAAAGACAAGGATTGAGCCGGACAGTTGCCGGGCTGGCCACAGCGATTCGGTGTGATGACCTTCAGTCCTTCAATCTTGTGGCTGACTGCGAGACGAGGCCGGATGGTCCCGGTGCCGCCTCAGCCAATGGCCGAGTGCCGGCTCCTGCTGTCGAAACATTCCGACGTCGTACGGCTCGTCGTGGCGCAGGGACGACCATAGCGCCCGGCGCTGCTGGGAATCTCCAACCAAAAGGTGGGCTTTCTGGTCCACGCGCCAGCCCGAGCCAGCTTTTGCGGCCCTGTGGGCGATCGGGTGCGGATTTTCCGCTCTGCCCGTCTTGTCTGGCCCGCCATCCTCGCCTAGAACACCGCGCAACCACCCACGGGCGACCGCGGGTCTTGGCGCCTTGGAGAGGTGGCAGAGTGGTTGATTGTACCGCACTCGAAATGCGGCATGGGTGCAAGCCCATCGGGGGTTCGAATCCCCCCCTCTCCGCCATTATGTCTTGATCAAAAATATCATTTACTATCAGCGGTTTAGGTGAACCCGAACTAGGGTGTCCCGTAGCGTGCCCCAAAATCAACTGGGTATGCCTTGGGACCGATGACTATGGGGCAGCCTTGGCTGAGCCGCTCAGGCTGACTGTGTACCGGTCTTTGAAGTCCTGCTGCTGCGCAGCGAGTCGGTTCCACGATGCAAGCTCCTGTTCGCAGCCGCCCGGGTTCTGAAACAGGTTGAGGGAATGTAGGCGCTCTTCCAACTGATCAGCTTGCCCGTATCGGCATCGATATTCCGCGATCGTCCGTACTCGAACAGCTCTTGCTCGACCCTCCGCACCTCGCGCACTCGTCCCGCTGAGGCTGCGCTCCCGGTGTCTGTGACGCTCACAGGTGTCTGTGATGCTCACATCAGTGAGCGCTGAGAACAGAAGCCACTCTTTTGCGAAGTCCAGACGCAGGCGGAAGAGGACGGTGTCATCGGTCGAGCGAACACGATGAACAGCTTCGAGCCGTCCTGCCCCATTTCAGGGGGCGAGTTCTTCAAGGGGTCGTAGGGCGACTTGTCGAAAAGTTCGCAGTTGATCTCCGGGATGTTGATCGTCCTCTCAACAGTGTTCTGCACGCCACGAACCAGCAGTTCGCAATCTTCAGCGCCCGGCCGTGCCCATTGGGCTGGATGTTCGCGACGATCCACTCGCCGCGCTCCGTAAGTTCACCCGTGATCACGTCGGCGGGGGTGGGAAATTCTTTGGACCAGAAGGCTTCTCGATTTCTTTCGAGTCTTCTGGTTCAGGCGACGCATCCAAGACCCATCACCGTCTGTTGTGATGCGACGTGCGATAGCTTCCGAAGCAGGGCAGAGAGACGCAAGTCAGGCCGTGGACAAGCGTCTGCAACGCCGCGTCGTAGCCGATCGTTCAATGCCGATGACTTCCAGACAAGACCGTGTTTTCTTCTCGGGCTATCCAGCGTGGTGGCTTCATGGTCCGTGATCCCCTGATCAACGATGGTTGGTATCGACGTACGGATCAGCAGAAGAGCCGCCATCGTGCGGACACAAGCGAAGCCGTCACAACCCTTTCATGGAGAATTCGAATGTCATTTCAGGAAATGTTGACGCCGCAGAACAGCGCTATCGCGTTGATCGATTTTCAGCCCGCGATGTTCCAGGGCGTCCAGTCGCACGATCGTCTTGTCACATTGAACAACGTCCAGATTCTTGCAAAAGCTGCGAAGCTCTTCAAGATTCCGACCGTTCTCACCACCGTCGCGGCAGAGTCGTTTTCCGGCCCGTTCATCCCCGAGGTGGTGTCGTTGTTTCCAGGACAGGAGATCATCGATCGCACCTCGATGAATTCGTGGCTCGATCCGAACTTCCGCAAGGCTGTCGCTGCAACGGGCCGCAAGAAGTTTGTGATCGCCGGTCTCTGGACCGAAGCCTGCGTAATCTTCCCGACGCTGGACATGCTCCGCGAAGGCTATGAGATCTACATCCCCACCGATGCCTGCGGCGATCTCTCGCCTGAAGCCCATGAGCGCGCGGTGCAGCGCGCGATCCAGGCCGGTGCGGTGCCGATCACATCGTCGCAATATGCTTATGAACTGCAGCAGGATTGGGCGCGCAGCGAGACCTATGAGGGCATGATGGACATCCAGAAGGCGCATTCGCCTTACGGCATCCAGATCCGCTTCTCGAAGTGGGCACTTGGTGAACACGCTTCCGAAGGCGGTCCGGCCAAGTAAGCCGTCACGTCACACAACCGAGGACAACGACATGAAAGCGCATATGATCTCGCTGGGCGCAGGCCTGCTGGTGGGTGTCATCTACAGTCTGATCAATGTGCGCTCTCCGGCGCCACCGGTGGTGGCGCTGGTTGGCCTGCTCGGCATTCTCGTCGGCGAGCAATTGCCGCCGCTGGTGCGCAGCATCTGGCAGAAGGAGCCGGTGGTGCAGTCCTGGCTCGAACAGGTGAAGCCACACATGTTCGGCCATCTGCCGAAGGGCCAGCGCTCCGCTACGCGTGTTGTGGCCGAGAAGGCGCCGCAGCCGCCCGCTGGCGGCTAGTCGCCGGTACGCGTCTCACGACCACGTCGACCGTTCAATTTACTACCTCCGAAGGAGCTCCCTATGGCCGAGTCACAGACCCCCGATCTCATTCTCCATCGTGGCCTGTTCACGACGCTCGATCGCTCCAACCCGGTCGCCAGCGCTGTGGCCATCAAGGATGGCCACTTTACCCATGTCGGCCACGACGCGGAAATCCTGCCGCTGGCGGGACCGAAGACGAAGCTCGTCGATCTCAAGGGCAAGCGCGTGCTGCCTGGCCTGATCGACAATCACCTGCACATCATTCGTGGTGGTCTGAACTTCAACATGGAGCTGCGCTGGGACGGCGTGCGCTCGCTCTCCGATGCCATGAGCATGCTGAAGCGCCAGGTCGCCATCACGCCGCCGCCGCAATGGGTGCGCGTGGTCGGTGGCTTCACCGAGCATCAGTTTGTCGAGAAGCGGCTGCCGACCATCGACGAGCTCAATGCCGTCGCGCCTGATACGCCGGTATTCCTGCTGCATCTCTATGACCGCGCATTGCTCAACGGTGCCGCGCTCCGTGCTGTCGGCTACACCAAGGATACGCCGAACCCGCCGGGCGGTGAGATCATCAGAGATGCCAACGGCAATCCGAACGGGTTGCTGCTGGCCAAGCCCAATGCCGGCATTCTCTATGCGACGCTGGCCAAGGGACCGAAACTGCCCTTCGATTATCAGGTCAACTCGACCCGCCATTTCATGCGCGAACTCAATCGCCTCGGCGTCACCGGCGCCATCGATGCCGGCGGTGGTTTCCAGAACTATCCGGAAGACTATGCCGTCATCCAGAAACTGCATGACGAGAACCAATTGACCATTCGTCTCGCCTATAACCTCTTCACCCAGAAGCCAAAGGGCGAGAAGGACGATTTCCTGAACTGGACCAAGACGTCAAAATACAAGCAGGGCGACGACTACTTCCGCCATAACGGCGCTGGCGAGATGTTGGTGTTCTCCGCGGCCGATTTCGAGGATTTCCGCCAGCCGCGGCCGGACATGGAGCCGGAAATGGAAGGCGAACTGGAGGAAGTGGTCCGCGTTCTCGTGCAGAACAAATGGCCATGGCGCATGCATGCGACCTATGATGAGACCATCAGTCGCGCGCTGGATGTGTTCGAACGCGTCAATCAGGAAATGCCGCTGGAAGGGCTGAACTGGTTCTTCGATCACGCCGAAACGATCTCCGATCAGTCGATCGATCGTATTGCGGCGCTCGGCGGGGGCATCGCCGTCCAGCATCGCATGGCCTATCAGGGCGAATATTTCGTCGAACGCTATGGCCATGGCGCGGCGGAAGCCACACCGCCGGTATCGAAAATGCTCGCCAAGGGCGTCAAGGTTTCCGCCGGCACCGATGCGACGCGGGTCGCGTCCTATAATCCCTGGGTGTCGCTGTCCTGGCTGGTCACCGGTCGCACCGTCGGCGGCATGCAGCTCTATCCGCAGCGCAACTGCCTCGACCGCGAAACGGCGTTGCGCATGTGGACCGAGAACGTCACCTGGTTCTCGAATGAGGAAGGCAAGAAGGGCCGCATCCAGGTCGGGCAGCTGGCGGACGTTGTTGTGCCGGATCGTGATTTCTTCTCGTGCTCGGAGAACGAGATCGCTGATATCAGCTCAGTTCTCACCATCGTTGGCGGCAAGGTCGTCTATGGTGTCGGCGATTTCGCCCGCTTTGACGAGAATGCGCCGCCGCCGGCGATGCCGGACTGGTCGCCTGTTAGCACCTTCGGTGGCTATGGCGCATGGGCTGCGCCCGATGCGAATGGACAGGTCGTCGCGCAGAAGATGGCGATGAGCTGCGGCTGCACCAATTCATGCGGCGTTCACGGCCATGATCATGCCACGGCGTGGTCCAGCAAGCTGCCAATCGCCGATCTCAAGAGCTTCTGGGGCGCGCTCGGCTGCGCGTGCTGGGCGGTATGATCACGAATCTCGCACGTCGCGTGATCGGTGCGCCCTTTGTGCATTGGCTGGGTTTGCTCTGCCTGTGCGCGGCCTATCTACAAGGTGGGCTGGTGAAGGCGTTCGATCTTCCGGGGGCGATTGCCGAGATGAACCATTTCGGACTGCAGCCGGCAGCGCCCTTCGCGCTAGCGACGATCGGGCTCGAACTGGTTGCCTCGTTGTTGATTCTCGGTGGCGTTCTGCGGTGGCTCGGCGCACTTTCGCTGGCAGGCTTTACGCTGATGGCGACGTTTCTGGCGAATCGATTCTGGGAGCTGGCCCCGCCAGAGCGCTTTATGAGCGCCAATTCGTTTTTCGAACATATCGGCCTGTGCGGCGGCTTCTTGCTCGTCGCATGGCATGACCTCAACAAGGCAAAATCATGAGCGGCACTGCCGACACTGCCAAGGCAATCAGTGCCTTCGCGCCATTCCGTCAATCCGTATTCGCGGTGATCTGGGCCGCGACGGTGATGGGCAATACCGGCAGCTTCATGCGCGATGTGGCGAGTTCCTGGCTCGTTACCGACCTGTCGGCAGCGCCCGCAGCGGTCACGATGATCCAGGCCGCGGGCACGTTGCCCATTTTTTTGTTCGCGATCCCCGCTGGGGTGCTGTCTGATATTCTCGATCGTCGCAAATTCCTGATAGCGGTGCAGGTGCTACTCGCCTTGGTGAGCGCGACGCTGATGATGCTGTCCTATTACGGGCTGCTGACGGTCAATCTGCTGATCGGCCTGACCTTCATTGGCGGCGTCGGAGCGGCACTGGTCGGGCCGACGTGGCAGGCGATCGTGCCGGAGCTCGTGCCGCGGCAGGATATCAAGAGTGCGGTCGCGCTGAATTCGCTGGGCATCAACGTCTCGCGCTCGATCGGTCCTGCGGCCGGCGGTATCCTGCTGGCCACATTCGGTGCAGCCGTCACCTATAGTGCCGATGTCATCAGCTATATGTTCGTCATCGCAGCGTTGCTGTGGTGGCCGCGCGCCAAGGCCGAGAACGACGTGCTGTCGGAGAAGTTCTTCGGCGCATTCCGGGCGGGCTTGCGCTACACGCGCTCCAGCCGCGAGCTGCATGTCGTGCTGCTGCGAGCGGCGATCTTCTTTGCGTTCTCCAGCTCGATCTGGGCGCTGCTGCCGCTGGTGGCGCGTAACTTGCTCGGCGGCGATGCCAGCTTCTACGGCGTGCTGCTTGGTGCGGTCGGCGCGGGTGCAATCGGTGGCGCGCTGGTGCTGCCGCGGCTCCGCGCGAAGCTCGACTCCGATGCGCTGTTGCTGATCGCCGCGCTGTTGTCGGCGTGTGTGATGGCCGTATTGTCCTTCGCGCCACCACGATGGGTTGCGCTTCCGGCTCTGCTGCTGCTCGGCTCTGCGTGGATCACGGCGCTGACGACATTTAGCGGTGTTGCGCAGGCGGTGTTGCCGAACTGGGTGCGCGGCCGGGGCCTCGCGGTCTATCTGATGATATTCAACGGTGCCATGGCCGCCGGAAGCCTCGGCTGGGGCGCGGTGGCCCAAGCGCTGAGCCTGCCGGCGACGTTACTGGTTAGCGCCTGCGGTCTCGCCATCGCCGCCTTCATCATGCACCGGGTCAAGCTACCAACCGGCGAAGCCGATCTCACGCCATCCAATTACTGGCCGGAGCCGCTGACGTCGGATGAGGTCGAACATGACCGCGGTCCCGTCCTGATCCTGATTGAGTACCGAATCGCGCGTCAAAACCGCGCGCCATTCTTCACCGGGCTCAAGCGCCTCTCCGAAGCGCGCCGCCGCGATGGTGCCTATGGCTGGGGTATCACCGAAGATGCCGCCGATCCGGAGAAGATCGTGGAGTGGTTCCTGGTGGAATCATGGGCGGAACATCTGCGGCAGCATGACCGTGTCTCGAAGGCTGATGCCGATGTGCAGCGCGAGATGACGCAATATCACATCGGGCCTGCCGCCCCAGTGGTCCGGCATTTTCTGACGCTGGATCTGAAGAACCCGATGTCGAAGCCCGAACTGGTCAACCAGCATTAGTCGTCACAAGGACTGCCATGATGCGTTTGTTCAAATTCACTGCCGCTATTGTTTCCGTCGCGTTGCTGTCGGCGGCGCCGCAAGATGCATGGTCGCGCGAGGTACCGGCGAAGACCAATTTTGCGGTCGGCGCGCAATATGACACGACGCATGTCTATGTCGCGCCGGAAGAGGTCGATCGCTTTGTCGAGAGCTTCATCGCAACCTTTGGCGGCAAAAGTACCAAACAGGTCGTTGCCACGGTGACGCCGACACCGAGCAGTACGACGTCGCAGCTTCTGCTGACTCCGGCGGGGTCGGTCTCGGTGTTCGGCTTCAAGACGCCGATTCCGTATCCGTTCGGCCATGAGCGCACCGGATATCTCGTCACCGATATCGACGCCGCCGTCAAAGCCGCGCAGGGCGCGGGCGCCGACGTGCTCGTCAAGACATTCCCCGACCCCATTGGCCGCGACGTCGTGGTGCAATGGCCGGGTGGCATTAACATGCAGCTCTATTGGCACACGACCGCGCCGTCCTACCCGGAGTTGCAGACAGTTCCGGAAAATCGTGTCTATGTGCCGGCCAGCCGGGCCGACCAGTTCGTGAAGAGCTTCGTCGCCTTCTCGAAAGGCAGCGTCGTCTCCGACACGGCGAAGGCGCCGGGCATCGAGATCGGCCGCCCCAACGACACCTATCGGCGGATCCGCCTCACGTCGAAATTCGGCAAGATGACCGTTCTGGTCACCGACGGCGTGCTTCCCTATCCCTATGGCCATGAGCTGACCGGCTACGAAGTGCCGTCGCTCGATGAGACGCTGACCAAGGCGAAGACTGCCGGTGCCGCCGTGCTGGTCGAGCCCTATGTGGCAGATGCGCGGCGTGCGGCGCTGGTGAAATTCCCCGGAGGCTATGTTGCCGAGATTCACTCCACCATCAGCAAATAGAAGACGGGCAGCGGCGACCGCACTTGCTTTCAGCGTGGTCGCCGCGCTGCTCTCGCCTGTGCGTGCTGAAGACGCCGCGTCGCAGCCGGCGCGCCCGAAGATCCTCACCAATCGCTGGCAGGAAGATTGGTCAGCGCTCGCCAATCCGGCGCTGCGGACCGAGCCGTTCGACGCGCTGAAATATATCCCGCTCTTCGTCACCGATCCGAAAAGCTATATCTCGCTCGGTGCCGCTCTGCGCGAGCGGTTCGAGTTCAACGACGCGCCGAATTTTGGCGTCGGCAATACGCGTGGCGATTCCTATCTGCTGCAGCGGCTGCAGATGCATGTCGATATCCGGCTGAACGAGAACTGGCAGATATTCACCCAGCTCGAGGACGTGCGAACCATCGACAAGGCGAGTATCTCGCCGGTCGATCAAAACCAGCTCGATCTGAGACTGGCCTTCATCGCCTATAGCGGTGCGCTGGGGGATGGAATCTTCAAGGCCCGTGTCGGCCGGCAGGATTTTGCCTTTGATCTGCAGCGCTTCGTGTCGTCGCGCGATGGGCCGAATGTGCGGCAGTCCTTCGACGCGGTATGGGCGGATTACGAGACCGGGTTGTGGCGCTTCATCGGCTTTGTCAGCCAGCCCGTCCAATATCGCTTTGGCGACGTGTTCGATGATTTCTCCGGCCAGAATTTCCGCTTCAGCACCGCGCGTATCGAACGCAAGGTGTTCGGCGACAACGAACTGTCCGGCTACTACTCGCTATTCGAGCGGTCGTCTGCGCGTTATCTCGACGCGCTGGGCGAGGAGGCGCGGCATATCTTCGACGTCCGCTTTGCGGGCAATGCCAATGGCTTCGATTGGGATCTCGAGGCGATGGGCCAGACCGGTCATGTCGGACCCAAGGATATCGAAGCCTGGGCACTGGGCGGCCGCACTGGCTACACATTCTCTAACATTGCATGGACGCCGAGGATCGGCCTGCAGGCGGATGCGGCGTCAGGCGACGGACGTGCAGGCGACAACACGATCGGAACGTTCAATCCGCTATTCCCGAACGGCTACTATTTCTCGCTGGCCGGCTATACCGGTTACGCCAACCTGATCCATCTCAAGCCGACACTGACGGTGAAGCCCATCGCGAATCTGACGGTTACCGCCGGGGTGGGCATGCAGTGGCGTCAGACGGTCGCCGATGCCGTCTATGTTCAGCCCAACGTTGCCATTGCGGGTACGGCCGGGCAGGGCAGTCGCTGGACCGGGGTCTATTCGCAGCTTCGGGCGGATTACGTCTTCAACGCCAACCTGACCGGAGCCGTCGAGGCGGTGCATTATGTCATCGGCGATACTGTGCGGAATGCTGGCGGCCATGACAGCAACTATCTCGGCCTGGAGCTCAAATATGGGTGGTAGCCGGGCGCTCCGTCGACCGCGTTACGGTGTGGTTTCATTTTCCACCGCCGCAGAATAGGTTACGCGAGCACCCGCCATTGGTCCTGTTTTGGCGTGATGGTTCGGATGACGCCGACATAAGTGGCTGACATGTGGAATGAACGCGATCGCATCGCGGCCTTGCATCGATACGATATTCTCGATTCTGCATCTGATGTGGATTTCGCGGACTTCGTGCAGATCGCGTCGGATATCTGCGATGCGCCGATCGCGGCCATCAATCTGATCGATGGCGACCGGCACTGGACACTGACCGGCATCGCGCATGGCGACCGGGAACTGCCACTGGATCATTCGATCTGCGCGCAGGCGATCCGCCAAACTGATTTGTTTGTGGTCCCCGATCTCTCCTCGGATACGCGCTTCCAGGACAATCCGCTGGTGAGCGGCGGTCCAAAGCTGCGCTTCTACGCGGGTGCTTTGCTGGAAACGCAAAACGGCCTGCCGATCGGCACCGTCTGTGTGCTTGACCATACGCCGCGCCCGGATGGTCTCTCGGCCCGTCAGCGATTCACGCTGCAGGCGCTCGCGCGTCAGATCATGAACCAGCTCGAACTGCGGCGCGCAATGATGGACATCACAACGGGAAACGCTGCGCGGGAAAGGCTGGAAGCATCGCTGAACGAAAAGGAAGCGCTGCTCAAGGAAGTGCATCACCGCGTCAAGAACAACCTGCAGCTCATCAGCAGCCTCCTGAACCTGCAAGCATCGCGCATCACCGACCCGATCACCGCGGCGCTGTTTGCGGACAGCCGCAACCGCGTGCGGTCGATGGCGCTGGTGCATGAAAATCTTTATCGCGCCGGCAACTTCGCCGAGATCGAGATGCAAACCCACGTGCTCAGTCTGTGCACGCATCTGCGCCGCGCCTATGGGCGGGCTCGCGTCGAGATCACGGCTGAGAGCGATGACGTGACGCTGGACATGGACCGCGCCGTGTCATGCGGCCTCGTCATCAACGAGCTCGTGTCCAATGCGTTCAAACACGCCTTTCCTGGCGAGCGTACTGGCTATATCAAGGTCGCGTTCGGCCGCAGCGACGACGGGATATGTACTCTGACCGTCGCGGATGACGGCATCGGGATGCCCGAACAGTTCGACTTCATAGAAACCAGATCGCTTGGCCTGCAGCTGGTGCGCGATCTGGTCGAGCAGCTGCATGGCGCGTTTTCTGTCGATCGCGCCAGCGGTACGACTTGCATCCTTACATTCCAGGCTGGTCGTAGCGCGAGGCTCGCGCCATGACAACGCGCGCCCGCGTCATGGTCGTTGAGGACGATCGCATCGTCGCCCGCGATATCAGCGAGCAACTCGGCCGGATCGGTCATTCCGTGATCGGGGTGACCGCCCGCGGCGAGGCGGCCGTTGAGCTTGCCATCAGCAATCGCCCCGATCTGGTGCTGATGGACATCCGTCTGGAAGGCGAGATAGACGGCATCGATGCCGCCCGGCAGATCCGTGCCAGATGCCAGATCCCGGTGGTATTCCTCACGGCCTATGCCGATGACGAGACGATCAGGCGGGCCAGTGAGGCCGAGCCATTCGGTTATCTGCTCAAACCGTTCGAGGATCTGCAACTGCGCACCGTGATCGAAATGGCCCTCTACAAGGATCGTGCCGACCGCAAGCTGCGCGAGAGCATGGCGGCGCTTCAGGTCGCGCAGGCGGAACTGGCGCGCATGTCACGGATCACCACGATGGGGCAACTCACCGCGTCCATTGCGCATGAGGTCAATCAGCCGCTGATGGCCGTTGTCATGAATGCCGAGGCCTGTGTGCAATGGCTCAAGGGCGAGAAGGCCAATGTCGGCGAGGCCCGCGCCGCTGCCGAGCGGGCCATCGCGGAAGGACATCGCGCCGGAACGATCATCCAGCGCATCCGCGCGATTGCGCGCAACGCGCCGGTGGTGTTCGAAGAGCACGACCTGAACGAGATGATCGAAAGCGTCCTCTCGATTGTGCAGCCGGAACTGTCGCGGCAAGGGATTGCGCTGGACGTCTATCTTCAGCCCGACCAGCCGTCGATCGTTGGTGATCGGGTGCAGCTGCAACAGGTGATGCTGAACCTCGTATCGAACGCAGCAGACGCCATCAATGCGTCGGGGACGCAGCAGCGACGCGTGACGGTGGTGTCGGCGATGGATCCATTGGGAGAGGTCTGCGTCACCGTCGAAGATGCCGGGGTGGGTATCAACCCCGATCATCTTGACGTGATCTTCAATCCGTTCTTCACGACCAAGCGGGATGGCATTGGTATGGGGCTGTCGATCTGCCGTTCCATTCTCGATGCCCATGGCGGAAGGCTTTGGGCGGAGCCACGCGTGCCCACCGGTACGTGCTTTCGATTCACGCTGCCACCACGTATACTGCAGGTGGCGCCGTGATCGCAGATCCAGAAAAAGTTGCGGCCGTTGTCGCCGTCATCGACGATGACCAGGGTATTCGCGAGGCCTTGGACGGCATGCTGCGCTCGGTCGGTCTTCAGGTCGAGTGCTTTGCCTCGGCGCAGGAGTTTCTGGCGAAGGATGACAGGGACAAATTCGGCTGCATCGTTCTCGACGTGCATTTACCTGGCCGTAACGGTCTCGATTTCCTTGATGATCTGGCTGCCCTGCATGTCACGACGCCAGTGATCGTGATTAGCGGCTTTGCCGATGTGCCGATGTCGGTGCGGGCGATGAAGGCCGGTGCTATCGAATTCTTGACCAAGCCCGTCCGCGCGATGGATCTTCTCGCTGCGGTTGAGGCGGCTGTGAAGCGCGACTGTGCAATGAAGCAGGCGGCCGAGAAAATCGCTGGCCTCAGGGCGGATTTCGAGACGTTGACGGTCAGGGAGCGCGAGGTGTTCGCGCATGTCGCCGCCGGCTTGATGAACAAGCAGATTGCGGCTGCGCTGGACCTGAGCGAGGCCACGATCAAGCTCCACCGCGGCACGATGATGCGCAAGATGCGGGCGAACTCGCTGGCTGACATCGTGCGGATGGCCGACCGGTTGGGATATGAGCCGCCCTCGCTCGCCTAGACCAAGGTCTAGTCAGTCTCCACCATGCTCCAATTGTCTGTCCGCGTACAATTCCGCATTCTGGAATCATGGAGCGGCGGCGACGCGCAACGATGTGTGTGGCTGAACGGAAACCTGCGGTGGTTCGTCGGGCGCATGAAAGCGCCCAGGCGATCTGTGGCGTGCAGCAATGGCGGTATATGATGGCGGATACCCGAATTCCCGACAGTGCACCATATGCGGGATCCGTCCATATGCCGGAGCGGCAGCAAATCCCGGCCAAGCCGAAAGCGCCGACGATCGACCTGTTTGGTTGTCCCGCCAGCAAGCTCCACAAGGATCAGGAGCTGCGCGGCGCCGGGATCAAGTTTTTCCGCAAAGGGAGCGACGATCCGCATCTCGGTCAGGTCTCGACCGCAGCCGACGATCGCGGTTTCCTGATAGGCATCTCGCAAGGCCGTGGTCATCGGCGGCGTATTTTCCACGAGCATCACGCCACGGGTCATGAGTTCGAGGAAGGCTCGATCTATATTCGCAACCTCGCGGATGACTATCGTGCCGATCTGCGCGGCGCGTTCGATTTTCTCCTGATGGAGGTATCGCGGCCGTTCCTGATCGAACTGGCGCAGGAGCACGGGTGGCGCGGTACGGTCGACCTTGCGTGCCACGCCGGTGACACCGATCCCGTTCTGTTGCGGCTCGTCAGCGTGGTCGAGCCCCTGCTGCAGAAGAGTAGCGAGGCGAGTCCGTTGTTCCTCGATCAGCTCGGAACGACGATCGGCATTCATCTGATCGAGCGGTACAACAATGCGGCCAGTCTCGAATCCGCGTCGCAAGGCGCGGCGCTATCACGGCCGCAACTGGCGCTCGCCGTCGAAATGCTGAGCTGCAACGCTGCCGGAAATGTGCGCGTTGCTGATGTTGCCCAGGCCTGTGGGTTGTCGCGCGGCTATTTCATCCGCGGCTTCAAGAAGGCGACGGGCAAGGCGCCCCACCAGTGGATCCTGTCCCAGCGCGTCGAGCAGGCCCGAGGTCTTCTGATGAAGAGCGATATGCCATTGGCAGATGTCGCACTGGCTTGCGGCTTTGCCGATCAAAGTCACTTCACCCGCGTCTTCTCCGCTGCGACCGGACTGCCGCCGGGGGCATGGCGCCGCGCAACTGGCAATGCAGGCTCTCCAGCGATTTTCTGAAGAAGGGCCCGCCGATGTCGCGCATGGTGGTGAAGCCGGGCATCAGGGGCCTTTCGGCCTCCACGCTGGCGGCAAGATGGATGTCGTTGACCAGGCTTGTGCTCCGATCAGCGCCAGCATCAGCGTGGAAGTAGCGCACGGGTCAGCGCGGGACTGCTCGCGCTCAATCACAATGAATCGACAGAGCTCGGTCCTCAAGAAAGCCCCCACGTTCATTGTGGGATATAGCGAGCGCCGCAAGCACTGTTCGGTTGCTGATTTCAAGCTTCTGATAGATATGGTGGAGATGCTGCTTGATGGTGCCATCGGCAATATTCAGCCGGCGACCAATTTGCTTGTTCGACAACCCTTCAGAGACCAGGCGCATGATCTGACGCTCGCGCTCTGTCAGCGCCGTCAGCACGCTCTCCGCGATCGCGATACTCTTTTGCTCGGAAGGTATACCGTGATTGACCGAGGGGAGCGGCAATAGCCTTTGGCCAGTCGCGATCTTCCGCAAGGATTGCACCAGGGTTTCGAGCGGCACGTCCTTCAGGATGACACCGTAGGCGCCAGCCGCGGCCGATAGAGCCAGTTGGCGATCTTCGACCACGGCGCTGAAAAAGACGACCCGCGTTGCAAGCCGCTCGGAATTGGCGATGGTAATAATTTCCAGCCCGGTCAGGCCTGGCATTGCGATGTCGATAACGGCGATGTCCGGCGTTAAATTTCGGATCGCTTCGATGCAGCTCATGCCATTGCTGCAGCATGCGACTACCTTGAAGCCGTTTTGCGCTTCAAGCACACTCGTCAAACCCTGCAGAACCACTGGATGGCGGTCTGCTATCACTACGCTGGTGCAGCTCATGGGCGGTCCTCAGCCTCGCCCCCCAAAACTTAAACTCCAGACTACCCCGGATATTTCCTTCTTAACCTAATTTTCCGGAGGCTCAAATTTGTTGCGCTACATCGCAGCGCAACAATCAAAAGACGATGCAACGTCGAGTGTCAATGTTTCAAATTGTCACTCAAGGATGGATGTCCCGTATGACGAAGCACGCACTCCCACTACGGAGTCTGCGGTGATTGCCCCGTTTACTATTATGAACGACATCCCTCAGTACCGGTCCATCGCCTATAACTAAAGGTATATAGGGAGATCGGGAATTCGCATCTAACATTCATAAAATGGTCGCAAACCGACAGGGAGGCTTCCTAAAATCGACCGTAAAATGCTTTCTAAAAGACAGAATTTCTTACCGACTAAGAATATTTCAATACCAAAACTTCTGCCGAAGAAGCGGTACTTAACCGCCGACAGATCACCAAGAAGGAGCTGAATTTCAATCGCTCCGTTTTTTAGTATCAGTTTGCGTGTGGTTGGGAGAGCGCTATGCGAAGGCAACAATCTTTTTTGACCATTCTCGTTGGGAAAAGCATTCTACTTAGAGAGGGGCTTGCCAGAATTTTACGCTCAGCAAATTTTCGTATCCTTGCTTCAGTATCAAGTGTTGATGATTTGCTCCCGGGCCAACTGCAAGCACACCAACCTCTGTTTCTTATTGTCTACACCGGCGATGATTTTGACGCCGCAATCGAGCAAATCGAACTTTTCAGAGACGTCCATCCGAACGGGCGGATTGCGATCGTGGCCGATCACTATCGAATGGACGAACTGGCGTCGGCGTTCCGGGCAGGTGCGAGTGGTTACTTTGTCAACGTTATGACCTGCGATGTATTCATAAAATCCATCGAACTGATCATGATGGGCGAAACTATCTTTCCTCCGGCATTTCTATCATCTGTTCTCGCTCCTGAGGGTGACGACCCAGGCGAGGTAGAGTCGCGCGGCCAGAACAAAAAACATGCGATTCTTATTGCTCCGGAAGGTGCGATGGCGCCGCAGCTTTCTCCGCGGGAGAAATCAATTCTGCACTGCCTGATCGAAGGCGCTTCTAACAAGAGCATCGCGCGAAAGATCCATATCGCTGAGGCAACTGTGAAAGTCCACGTCAAGGCGATCCTTCGTAAGCTCCGGGTTCAGAATCGGACACAGGCAGCGATTTGGGGGATGAACAACGGATCACTGGCAGAACCAGCGAACAGCAACTCTCCACCTTTGGTTGGCGATTCGAACGGCCGGCTTTCAAATCCTGTTGCGATGATCTCCGAGATCAAGACAATCGAGGCGCCGGTACCTCTCAGTGTGGTCAACGACGAGCCAGATCACGTCGAGGTCCCGCACATCGACGGTCTGATCCGCAAGGGCATCAATCGAAAGATTTGTGGCACGGCCCGGATCGGCAAGTAGCCGGCGATTGTTGGTGTGGGCGAGCAAGTCGCGCTGACCGACGATTGTCGGGCGGTCGCGCCCATGCGGATGAACGATCAAGCATAGATACGTGATGCGTTGACGATCACGCGTACTGTCGCGATGCGATTCAATAAGTTGTTCCACCGATCCTCGGCGACAGTTAGTACAACGTCGCTCGCATGCATGACGGATGCCGGGCGTCAGTTTCTGAAGACTTGCTGACAAGTCGGTGCGCTGCGTCTGTCGTCGCCATTCCAATCGCAATGATGTCGATCTTGCCTCGCGATATCTACGTCTACGCCAGCGAGACAGCCGAAGTCGGGCTTGGTCTATCCCATCACATCAGGCAGCTACTTCGAGCTGTAGCACAGCCGCTTCAATGCATGTGCTCACGTAAAATCCAACTATCCTTGCGAGATCTCATGCAAACGCACGAAGACGTGTTGACAGTCAACGTCTAGCTTTCTCGTCAATGCCATTCCGGTTCGGCCGTCAGCGCCAGGTCGGGTTGTCGCGTTGATATGATGAACGATTGCGTGCTCCAGCAACACAGGAGGATAATATGAAAGCTGTCATTCAATGCGGCGGAAAGGGAATGCGCCTGCGCCCGCATACATCCATTTTGCCGAAGCCGCTCATGCCGATCGGATCGCGGCCCGTTCTCGAGCTCCTGCTCAAATGGCTCCGACGAAACGGAATCAGAGAAGTCTTCATCACGACTGGATATCTGGGCCATCTTATTCGCAGCGTGTGCGGCGACGGCAATCAGTGGAATATGCAGATCGTTTACACGCAGGAGCTGGAGCCGCTTGGAACGATCGGGCCACTGTCCCTTCTGCGAGAGCAACTCGACACGCCGTTTCTGGTTCTCAATGGCGATGTGCTTACGGACCTGAACCTCAGCCAGTTCGTGAGCTGTCATCGACGGCATCAAGGTCCTCTTACTATCGCCACTGCAACACGTCCCACCAAGATGGACTTTGGCGTGATCGACGAGACGGGCGGATGCGTCACCGGATTCCGCGAGAAGCCCGAACTATCGCATCTCGTGAGCATGGGCATCTATTGCATGGATCCCTCGGTGCTGGATCGCATTCCGTCAGGTGTTCCATTCGGCTTCGATGATCTGATGGCCCAGATGCTCGAGGAAGAAGTGCCCGTGAACGTATTCAAGCACAACGGCATGTGGCTCGACATCGGGCGGGTGGATGACTTCCTCAAGGCTCAGGATATTGCCTGGGACGAGCAGTCGCCGCCGGCATTCGTGGCAACCGTCGCGGCCTGACGCAGGCACCGCTTGTCACGGCTGTTGTCCGTGCTGCTCAAACGTTTCGCTGAATCCGGGATCGGAGATAAACACATGCTATTGGTATCAGAGCCAGTCCTGGGTCCGGACGAGCAGACAGCCCTAGCCTCTGTAATCGAGAGCGGTTGGGTCACGATGGGCGACCGCGTTCGGGAATTCGAACAAGCGTTCGCCCATCTTCATGAGGCTGAGGATTCGATCGCCGTCGGCTCGTGCACGGCGGCCCTTCACCTCATCTTGCACGCGCTTGGCATTGGGCCTGGCGACGAAGTTCTCGTTCCATCGCTAACCTTCGTCGCCACGGCTAATAGCGTTCTCTACGTGGGAGCGCGCCCGGTCTTCGTCGATATCGATTCAGCCGAGATTCCGCTGATGTCGCTGGATGACGCTGAGGCCAAATGCACATCGAGAACCAAAGCGATTATTCTCGTCCATTTCGCCGGCTACCTCGCACACCGCGATACTTGGCAGGCCTTTGCTCGTCGTAAGGGGCTGCTCCTGATTGAGGATGCAGCTCATGCGCCAGGATTGCCCGCCGTGGGGACGTTTGGCGAGGCGGCGGCATTCAGCTTCTATGGCAACAAGAACATGACGACCGCCGAGGGTGGAGCCATTATCGCCCGCAGCCGCGCTTTGAGGGAAACTATCAGGCGAGCACGATCTCATGGCATGACAAGCAGCACGCGGCAGCGCCTCACCAGCCGCCGCCCCGACTACGATGTGACGATCCTTGGGTTCAACTATCGTATGGACGAGTTGCGTGCGGCCCTCGGTCTTGCCCAACTCAAGAAACTTCCTGAATGGAATGACACCAGACGACGCCTGTCACTGTGCTATCGTCAGTTGATGGCGGAGCATTGCCCAACGGTGATGATACCCTTTGCAAATCCTTGGCCATCGGCGCACCATCTGATGCCTGTTGTTCTGCCGGCGGCAACCGACCGGCAGCCCGTGATTGATCGGCTACGCAAGCGCGGGATACAGACCACCATTCACTATCCCCCTGTACACCAGCTGACGTTTTACAGAGAGCTTTACCCCGATACGCTCTTGCCGCGAACCGAGGAGTTTGCCCAACGCGAACTCACGCTGCCGCTCCACCCCCGGATGAACCCGGCCGATGTAGAGCAGGCGGTGAATTCCCTCGCAGCCGCACTTGGCACCGAGTTTCCACTAGGGGCAATCGCATAGCCATGCGTGGTGCAGCTCACCAACTCTCGACGTCAACTCCTGTTACGCAAGTGGGCTTGCGGCGGGCCTTTGATGTTCTGGTTGCCGGCGCTGCGGCAGCCACTCTCGCTCCTCTGTTCCTGATCGTAGCGCTCGCTATCTGGATCGAAAGCGGAAGGCCGATTTTGTTTTCGCAACTTCGTCTCGGGCAAAATGGACGACCATTCCGCATGTATAAATTTCGCAAATTCAGACCGGATTGCGATCTGCATGGGTATCCGCTCACGGTAGAAGGCGATGGCCGCCTAACGATGATTGGTCGCTTCCTTGCCGCGAGCAAGCTGGACGAGTTACCGCAACTCTGGAACGTTTTGCGCGGCGACATGGCGCTCGTGGGGCCGCGGCCCGAATCGCTTGCATTCTTCGACTGCTTTCATAGTGGCTTCGAGAAGCTTCTCGACCACAAGCCCGGCCTTGTTGGTCCCTGCCAGGTCATGTTTCGTCATGAAAGCAAGCTCTATCCCGCTGACGTTGCGGCTGTGGACTTCTATCGACAAGTTCTGTTCCCGACCAAGGCGAAGATCGATCTCGCCTATTTCCCGCGCCGAACACTGATTTCCGATCTTGGCTGGATTGTTCGTGCAGCCTGGGCAATCGCCGTGGGATCGTGGACTGAATCCACGCCGAAAGATCAATCCAAAGACTCTGGACAACAAACCGGAGATTGACGGCCATGAGTTACCTTGGTGCCAGAATTCTCGTTACGGGAGCCGATGGTTTCATTGGTTCGCACCTAACCGAAGCGCTTGTTTCGGCAGGAGCCAATGTTACCGCGCTTGCCCAGTACAATTCCTTCGACAGCCATGGTTGGCTGGATGATTTGCCGGATTCGACCCGAAAGAAAGTCAATCTCGTTCGCGGCGACATCCGCGATGCGGCTTTCATCAGTCGTCTCGTGCCTGGCCACGAAATCGTTTTTCATCTCGCAGCACTGATTGCGATCCCCTATTCCTACGTCGCTGCGCAATCCTATGTCGAAACGAACGTGCTCGGCACCTTGAATGTGCTCGAAGCCGCGCGGCAGCACGGCACCGAGCGGGTCATTCACACGTCGACCAGCGAGGTTTACGGCACGGCCATAACAATGCCGATCGATGAAAATCATCCGCTACAGGGACAATCGCCTTACTCCGCCTCCAAAATTGCCGCAGACATGATGGCGGGGGCTTTCGCGAAGTCGTTCGGCGTACCGGTCGTCATCCTCAGGCCCTTCAATACGTTTGGGCCACGGCAAAGCGAGAGGGCGATCATCGCCGCCATCATACGGCAAGCACTCGATCCCTCTTGCCCCGCGATCATGATCGGGGATGCAACAACCGTACGCGATCTCACATTCGTTGCAGATACGGCAGCCGCGTTCATGGCTGCCGGGCTGGCCGAGGGCATCGAATATGGCCAGCCATATAACGCAGGCAGTCAGCGGGCGATCATGATCCGCGACCTGATTGACGTCATCGTCGATCTTACTTCCAGCGACAAGCCTGTGCTTCAGGAGGAGAAGCGTCTGCGGCCGACAAATTCGGAAGTGCGAGCGCTGCTGGCTGATTGCACCCGCTTCGTCCATGCGACGGGATGGTCACCGCAGGTCACGCTGCGGGAAGGGTTGGAACGGACAGTTGACTGGTGGCGTCATCGCCTTTCGGGAAAGCAAGTCCGGCGGCAGAGGGATTTCATCACATGAAGGCCCGGCTGGGTTATGCCCGAGCTCTCCTGTGCTGTGGCGCCCTTGTCTTGCTCGTGTCCTCGAGACCTGCCTCAACGGAATCGCTCGCAAACGCCCAGTTCCTCCCGGCGCCTGCCATGGATTTGCCTGGCTATCTCGCGCCAGCCGCCGAGGCATCCCTCGGCACGACATTTGTACGTGTGACCACGCCTGACAGTCCGATGGGAAACGGCTTGGCTTGCAAGCGTTCCTATTGCACCCATCGCTATTCGAGCGCGCAGGCGTGGAACGCCGACCAGAGCCTGCTTTTGATTGTCAACGGGTGCAATGGTCTGTGCTTTCTTGACGGGCGCACTTATGCCCCACTGTTCCGGCGACAGCGCGGGGGGGAATGCGAATGGCATCCGCAAGATCCAGAGCTCATGATTTGTGTCGCCGGACGTCGCATTTCGCGATGGGCGCCGCGCAGCAACGCCGAAGATGTGATTCTTGATACTGAAGCATATAGCGAGCTTCAATTCGGTCCCTACAAGGGCAATCCCTCATGGGACGGTAACCGCATCGTAGTGCGCGCCATCAGCCAACAGGGCAGGCTTGTCGCATTTGCGTTGGATCTTTTGGATCGCCAGAAATTCCCCGACATTGAGCTGGCGCGAATTCCCGGAAAGAATAACTATTGCGGGATCTCGCCGCTGGGCAAGTACATATTCTGCCAGCAGTCTCTCATTGACTTCACGGATCAAGCATTTGTCTTCAGCGTCGAGGGCGATCTCCTGCAGAGCTGGACCGAGCACCATCGGCCCGGCCACGGCGACATGACCGTCGATGGCGATGGCCATGAAGTTTATGTCGGCATCAGCAAGTCGGTGCCTGACAAATATCAGGTCATCAAACGGAGGCTCCAGGACGGACAAGTCACGGCGCTCGCTCCCTATGGCGAAGCTCAGCATGCGTCGATGCGAGCGATACGCCGTCCTGGTTGGGTCTTCTTGAGTTATGCCGGCGCTGCGCTCGCTCCCGCCGGCGGCAAGAAAGTGGCCCCGTTCGCTCAGGAAGTTATCGCATTGAAAATCGATGGCAGCGGCGAATTCCGACGTATCGCGCATACGCGCAATGCTCCGTATGACTATTGGAGCGAAACGCACGGCTCACCTTCTCCTGATGGCTCGCAAGTCATCTGGTCGAGCAACTGGGGGCAACGAGGCGGGCCCGTATTTGATTTTGTTTCCCGCATCGACTGGGCTGATCGAGACAGTGGAAGCAGCTTGGCGCAAGGAGATCGTCATGAAAGACAACAGGCGCAGTAAAACTTTCAGTTATGTCCCCATCAGCGTCTGGGCAGCAATCATTGTCCTGGCGGGCAGCGACGGTTGCCTTGGAGCTCAATACAGCCTCGCGCCCGGCGACACTATCGAAGTGGCGGTTGGTGGGGCGCCTGAACAGCGCAATAGAGCTCAGATCCAGATGGACGGCACCGTTGCTCTCCCAGGAGTCGGTACGGTGCCGGTTGCCGGTCTGACCCCGGCCGAACTTCAGGCCCGTATGGAAACGCTGCTGCAGTCCAGAATCCTGCGTCAGCGCTCACCGGACGGGCGCGAGCAGGCGCTGGTAATCAAGCCTGGGGACGTGATCACGAGCGTCGTGGAGTATCGACCCATCTATGTCACTGGCGACGTTCTCACGCCGGGGCAGCTGGTGTATCGCGCGTCCATGACGGTACGCCAAGCCGTTGCGGTCGCTGGTGGCTTTAGCCTGCTGCGTTCTCGCGGTCAGGTCGGCGCCACCGATCCGGCGGATCTGTTGCGCGATTACCAATCTTTGTCGACCGAGTACATCAAAGAGTACTTCCACGTTGCCCGTACTAATGCGGAAATCCAGGGCAACGATAACTTCGATCAGAAGGTACCCAGCGAGATATCTTTACCGGCCTCCGTCATCGAGCCGCTCGTGCAATCCGAGGCAGCGTCGCTCAAGACCGCGCAGATCGATTACCGCAAGGAACGAAGCTTTCTGGAGGATGCGGTAAAACAGTCGGACGTGCAGCTCATAACTCTCAGGAAGCAGCAGGACGGCGAGGAAAAGGGTGTGCAGGCTGATGAGGATGAGCTGGATCGGGTAGTCAAGTTATTTGGCTCAGGATCATTGCCAAGCCCTCGTGTCACGGAAAGCCGACGCGCTCTTTTGCTGTCGTCGACACGGCGCCTTCAGACGACGGTTGAAGTCATGCGGCTGCAACGTCAGCGCGAAGATTTTTTGCGCCAGATCGAGCGGGTCACCAGCCAGCGCATCATCAATCTGCTGCGCGAGTTGAAGGATTCAACCGTGCGGATGGCGGACCTGCGGGTCAAATTGCAGGCGTTGAGTCAAAAATTGCAGCCTGTCGGTGGTGCGGGAGCACTACCGGTCGGAACCAGCGATCTCCGACCAGAAATAACGATCGCGCGAAAGGTCGGTCAGCAGTGGAACAGGATCGCGGCATCAGTTGATTTCGATGTAGAGCCGGGAGACGTGGTCGAAGTTTCGCTGCGCGCTTCGGGAGTAGCCAGCGCATCCAATTGAGCCATTGGCCCCGGCGGGGGTACCCACAATGGATACGGCTATTCGCAGCCTCTAGCCCGACGGCCTGCACAGAACTGCGCGCTGAGGTTGCGCACCGCTTTTCAGGCGGCATTTCTTCCATTCCTCCCTGTCGGTCAGACCGCTAGAGGGCCTGCGAATAGCGGATCGCTTCGCTCAGGTGTGCAGTCGGGTTACCCCGATTTGAACATTTACATGGCGCGTTGAAATTGGAATGCTTTTGGTTCGATCAATCCTTGTCATCCAGTTGAACGAGTAGACAAAGGGAATGGCGAAATGTTGAACTTGAACCAGAGTGCCGCATTGCCAGGCGCGATTGCATCGCTTCATCCCTGCAGGGAATCAATCTTCAACATTTCGAATCGCGCTCCTCTTGTCAGGCCAGACGCTGATCCAGACAAGAAGCCCGACCTTGGCGAACAACGCGACGTACTGCACGCGGTTCTGGCGCGTGTCGGCTGCGGGCAAGTTCTGCTCAAGCGTGGTTGCGTGCTCGACGTGAGTGCGATCGGGCGTGCGATATTGGAGCGCGAGTACAAAATCACCGCCAGTCCTGAAACCCTCTACAGCGCCGTAAAGCAGCTGGTGAATCGCGCGGGGGCCCAGATTCCCGTTGGCTCGACATCATGGCTTGCGACTTCCTTCAAGGAGGGCGTCACCAGCCTTGTGAGCCAGATGGTCAACGTCTGGACGGATGAAACCAGCACCATCATTCTGCTCGATCTCGACGCTCATCCAGAGCCGACGCCCCAGGCGCTCCGGTGTTTGTTCGGCTTCACAGCCGCGGAAACCCAGCTTGCAGTCGAATTGGCGCGCGGCCATAATTTGCTTGATATTGCTCGCTCCCGACGGCTGAGCCGGACGACGATCCGCTCACACCTGGCATCCCTGTTCGTCAAGACACAGACACGGCGGCAGGCGGAGTTGGTTGCCTTGCTCGGGCGTGTCGCCGTCCTGCCTTCTCCCGGCAATTGAGCCGACGATAGGCACCCAGGCAAGCCTTGTTGTCCATCCGGGCGCAAATGCAGCGCAAGTGAAACGGGGCGCCGGCTGCCCCACTTACTCAGACGTTTGAACTGAGTCCGAATCTGACGATATGACGCTTCAGCTTGCGCACATCATGCCAGACGCAATTCGGAGTAATCTTCGTCGTGTCGATGTCCCAGTTCTTCAGGATCGCCGAGTATTTCCGACGTTGCCGTCATTCGAACGAATGAAGACACTTCGTGACCGTCTCGTAAGCTCACATAGTCCGCTCATACTCGAGGACATCGAAATCCATCTGTAGCCGAGCGCTCGGCTCGACTGAGCTGCATTCCGATTGCGATCGAAAGGATTAGCATGACGTTGCATGTGCTTTGCGTGGGAGGCGAGGATCATGCCCTGCGGATCCCATTTCTGGCAGCTTTGCGCAGTCGTGGTTTCCGGGTGAGCGCTGCCGGCACCGGCGCTGCATTCCCGTTCTCAAATAGCGGCATCGAGTATCATCGCTATGACTTCAACAGGTTCGGCGCACGAGTTGCCGACCGCCAGGCCGTCGGCCAGCTCTCACAACTTGTGCGTGGCATTCGACCGGATGTTGTTCAAACGTTCGATACCAAACCAAATCTGCTTGCTCCTCTTGCGGTTAGAGGGGCGATCCCCATTGTGCGCACCATCAACGGAATGGGTTGGGTATTCTCCTCGGCTCACCTGAAGGCTCTTGCATTCAGGCCCGCCTACCTGGCACTGCAGCGGCTGGCCGCCTGCTGGACCTCGGCAACGGTATTTCAGAACAAGGAGGATGGCGACTTTTTCCGCCGTTACCGTCTGCTTGGCAAAAGCCCCGCTGTACTGATCGGAAGTTCGGGAATCGATGTCGATGCTTTCGAGACGGCGCGGGCCCAAGCGCCGCCCGCTGCACAACTTCGTACAGAACTCGGAATCGGCGACGATGAAGTCGTCATGACCGTGAGCCGGCTGACAGTACAAAAGGGCATACCCACGCTTCTGGATGCGGCGGCGATCGTCCGCGAAGCGCGACCCAGCGTTCGTTTCCTGCTTGTCGGGCCAAGGGAGAGTGAAGGTCCTTTTGCCGTGGATCAGGCTTTGATTGATCGATACGCGCCACACGTAATCGCTCTCGGTGCGCGATCCGACGTTCCTTCGCTTCTTGGAATCGCGAATGTCTTCGCCTTCCCGACGGAATATCGCGAAGGAATTCCCCGTGTCCTGCTGGAAGCAGGATTGGCGGGTGTGCCTATTGTCGCCACGCGTATGCCAGGCTGCGGTGATGTTGTGGTGGAGAACTGTAATGGCCATCTGGTGCCGCCCCGGGACCCGCGTGCGCTCGCCGCCGCCATTCTCGATCTTCTCCAGGATCCTACCCGCGCAAAGAGTATGGGGCAGCGTTCGATCGCACTCGTGCGCCGTGAATTCGACCTGAACGTTGTGGCTGACCGTTACGCCGATCTTTACAGGAAGCTGGTTTTCACCGGGAGGCGAAGCGAAGAGCCGACTGTTTTATCTCGCGACACCCATGAAGATCGAAGGGTGAGCCAGCACAGTGGAAAAGTACCATGATCGCCAATGCGCTTCTCTCTTTTGGCATCGTACTTACCACAGCTTCACAGCTGCGCCTTCCGGGAATTCCGCTGGGTGTTGGCGAGGTCTGTCTCGTCCTGTGGTTAGCCTTCGTCTCATTGCGGATCGTCGTTACCGGCCAGATTTACAACGCGACAGCCTTGCTCCGAATCGGTGCGTTTTGGGTCTGTCTTGCACTCGCCCTGAGCATAGGGACATGCGTGGCCTATCTGAGCCAGGAGCTGGACCTTCCCTCGATGTTACATGACGCCTTCGCGTATCTGTTGGTGGCAACCTTGACCTGTCTTATCGTCGCAACGATGGAAGCCAACGCTGCCGTACGACAAACCCAATGGTTCCTGATCGCTTTCTGGAACGTCGCACTGGTCCTTCAGATCGCCGCGGGCTGGTCCATCATCAGCCTGCCATCGGTCGATCCATGGTACTGGGATCGATTTCGAGGCTGGGCGGAGAATCCCAATCAGATTGCTCTCTATTGCGCCGTTTTGACGCCGCTGTCTCTCAGCCTTGCCCTATCGGCCAAAGGCTTCGGCCGCATAGCGGGATCGTTCAGTTGCCTGCTAACCTTCGCCGTCGGGCGCCTGACCAAAAGCGATACGTTTCTCGTTGCGATGGTGACTGCCACCGCGATCTTTTCTGTGCTGCGTTTGCGCAGTTGGCTGACCTCGCCACAGCATAGATTGAATTTCCGGTCTGTAGTGGCGGTTCTGGTCATCGCCGCCGCCGTTCCTCTGGCACTCGCATTAGCACCGTATGCCGTCGCGACCGCCGATGAGTTTGAAGGTCTGGCGATCAGTTTGGCGAAGGACCGTGGTGGTGAGGCGACGAAGCGCACCGCATCCCTGCGGCTGCAGCTCTGGGGAGATGCGCTCCATCGAGGACTGGAATCCGGATCGCTCGGGCTCGGGCCGGGCCCGCATCTTGAGAAGCCGAATGTCGCCAATAACAAGGCGCTTCCAACTCCTTTCGAAGCTCACAGCACGCTGCTGGATATATATACGCAAGGTGGCTTGCTCGCTGTGATTGCCGTTTGCGGCCTCTTCGCAGGCACGTTCATACTCATGTTCCGCGCGAAACTCGATGCCCTTGCAGCATTGTTCGCTGCGCTGGCTATTTTCAGCATCAGCCATTTCATCTTGCGTCATCCCATCGTGTGGTTCGCGTTTGCCCTCAGCCTGATCCTCGGATCGGTGCAGGCCTCGTCGCCACGCACGCGCATCGGAAGCTAGATCATGTGTGGAATCGCCGGAATTCTTCAGATGCCACGAGCTTCCCGATCCGCCGATCTGGATGCGATCGGCCGAATGACGAATCGTCTGCACCATCGCGGACCTGATGGTCACGGTTTGTGGTGTGATCGCGACGCCGGGGTTGCATTCGGGCATCGCCGGCTCGCCATCGTTGACCTTACGGACGCGGGGCGACAACCGATGCTTTCCGAGAGCGGCCGGTTCGTCATCACGTTCAATGGCGAGATTTACAATTACCCGTCGCTGCGACACGAACTCCAACGTCTCGGCCAGACCTTCATCGGCAGCAGCGATACCGAAGTCTTGCTCGCAATGATCGAGAGATGGGGATTTGAGGCAGCCCTGAAGCGCAGCAACGGCATCTTCGCAATCGGTCTCTGGGATCGCCAGACCCGCACTCTCCATCTGGCTCGCGATCGAATGGGAAAGAAGCCCCTCTACGTCGCCAGAACGCGAAACGCCGCTGTCTTTGCTTCAGAATTAAAGTCGATCGATGCGTTCCCCGATTTCCATCCGGAGATCAATCCTTGCGGGGTGGCTGAGTTTCTCGCCCGCGGCTGGTTACCGGACGAACATTGCATATGGCGAGATGTCTTCAAACTTCCACCCGGCAGCATTCTATCTTTCAGCGCCGATGATCTTCTGGCATCGCAGGATGCTGCAGAGCTTCGAGCAAAGACGCATACTTGGTGGTCGCTGACTGACATCGCAAAGAGCGGCCGAGAAAACCTCGTGTCGGCGGACGATTGCCAGCTCGTGTCGCATCTTGATGGCTTGCTTCGTGAGGCAGTCAGTGAGCGCATGGTTGCCGACGTGCCAATCGGGCTATTTCTGTCCGGTGGCATCGACAGTTCAACTGTTGTGGCCCTGATGCAATCCCAATCCAGCCGGCCAGTTCGCACGTTCACTATCGGTTTCGGCGAACCCGCCTTCGATGAAGCAGCCTGTGCCGCGGCTGTGGCCCGTCACCTCGGCACGGACCACACGGAGCTACGTCTCACTCCCTCGGAGGCCAGAGATGTCATTCCCGAGCTGCCCCGTATTTGGGACGAGCCATTCGCCGACGAGTCGCAGATTCCGACACTGCTGCTATCTCGTCTCGCGCGCCGGGATGTAACTGTTGTCCTCTCCGGTGACGGCGGAGATGAATGTTTTGCTGGATACTCCAGGCATCTTTTGACTGCCCGTCTGGCTCCTCTCCTTAACTCCAATCGGGCAATTCGGCGAACAGCGGCAATGGGTGTGTCATTGCTCGCCCGCGGTATCCGGGAGGACATCGCCGACGCCCTGCCTCTTTCAGGTCGCCTGAGACGGATGATCGGAAGCGACCGGATTAACCGCCTTGCGCAACTGTTTGCAGGCAATAACGCCGACGAGATGTACCGGAAAGTCATGCGGCTTTCCGAGCTGCAATTAACCCCGGAGCAGACGATCTCCGATTCGAGCAACGTGCCGCCGCTGAATGATCTTCTGTCCGACTTCATTGTGCGCGACATGATCGGGTATCTCCCCGGCGACATTCTGGTGAAGCTCGATCGCGCCAGCATGGCGACTGGTCTGGAGGCGCGTTGTCCAATTCTCGACCATCGCGTCGTGGAATTCTCCTGGCGGCTGCCGAACACGGCCAAGGTGCGCGACGGGCAGGGCAAGTGGATATTGCGGCAGGTTCTCAATCGTTACGTGCCGCGCCACTTGATAGATCGACCCAAGCAAGGATTCGACGTGCCTGTTGGTGCCTGGTTGAAAGGCCCCCTGCGCTCGTGGGCTGCAGACCTGCTCTCCGAAGCGCGCCTTCGCCGCCAGAATTTGCTGGATGCACAAGGGATCCAGAACTGCTGGCAGGATCATCTGAATGGCAATCGTGATCATTCGCGAACGCTATGGGCCGTCCTGATGTTGCAGTCCTGGCTGGAAACGACGGTTGAACAGAGAACGGTCCGATCGACAGACACCCTCGAGCCCGCACAGTAGAGGAGCGAGCTATGGAAGCGTTAGTAGGAAGGCGTATTCGACCGCTACAGGCTCTTTCGCCGGATCTGGCAGAGGATGAACTTGGGCGACGCCTGACGGAACAATCCCTGGCTTCAAATGATGGTCTCCAGTCATTGAAGCGCGTGCTGGATAGCGTACGGAAGTACAAGCGGCTTGTCGTCAGGATGATTGTCATCGGCGCCCTGCTGGCTGGAGCCGCTGGCCTTCTCATGTCACCTTCCTACATGACGACGGCACAACTCGCTGTTGACGTTCGACAATCCGGCGCAGCCGATGTCTTGAATGCCGGCGGTGCGTCCGCAGCACCTACACCGGCGGCTGAGGAATCCACCATCGACACGCATGTCACGGTGCTGCTCTCCGACGCCTATCTGCGGAGACTTCTTCCAACGCTCCGCGCTCTCGAAGACGCGAGACACGCTGCGGCAGCGGGGTCAGGAACGTGGATGCAGAGCTTGCGCGCGCTCTTTCGTCGTACATGGTCTGCAACCAAGGAGCTACTGCTTGGTAAAAGCCACGAGCCCGATGACGGGTCCGCTCTCGCTGCGCTAAAGCGCAGCCTGAGGGTTGGTCAGGAACGGCGCTCCAGGATCATTGCCGTTACCTCTACGGCCTCCGATCCGCAACGAGCGGCGGAAATCGCCAATACGGTGGCACAATCGTATGTCGATGAGGTCACGCGTCAGAAGCAAAGCGACGTGGAGTATGCTTTGAGCTCCCTCGCGACACAATCATCCAAAGTTCAGCGGGATCTGGTAAAGGCGGAGGAGGAATTAAAAGCCTCCCGTCTTGGTCAGCTCTCGCCCTCCCGGAACGCCGCGCTGGAGTGGCAGGTCACCACGCTGGCGCAACAGTTTGAAACGCTCCTGCGGCGACGGCAGGAGCTAACGGCAAAAGGTCTGACCGCGCAATCAGACGTCAGTATTCTCGCCACGGCCACACCGCCAGAACGACCGACTTCATTACACCCGTTACTGATGATTCCTCCTACCGTAATTATCTTCGCTCTGCTGGGTTGTGTTCTCGCAGTGATATTGAACCACTTCGATCGGACCTTGCATACGGAGGCTGACGCCGCTGAAGCTTTGCGTATTCCATGCGCCGGACTGATACCTTCAATTCCCCTGGAGTCAGGCAAGCAGCCGCATTATGTCTTGGAGGAACCTGCGAGCCACTATGCCAGAGCAATCCGCTCCATTCTGGTATCCATACTGGCCTCCGACCCGGCAACCCCACGATCGCAGCGTGTTGTCCTCGTCAGCTCCAGCGTCGGTGGAGAAGGCAAGACTACATTAGCGTGGAGCCTTGGTCTTTACGCTGCCCGGCTCGGGTGGCGCACGCTAATCCTTGACTTTGGTCAATTCACTCGTCGACCGGGTGGCGAGACCGCCAACTTGCACAGTGTACTGGCGTATGGCCGCCCACTGGCAGACGCGATCGAACATATCCATGAGTCCGGAATTGACTATCTGCCCGCAACACCGTTTGGGGGGCATCGGCTTCGGATTCTCTCCGACCCCAAGATTCCTTCGTTGCTCCGGCAACTGAGCGACACTTATGATTTCGTGATCATCGACGGACCCTCGCTGCTGGAAGCCCCAGAAGCAAGATTGCTGGCGAGTTGGGCCGACCACGTTTTGCTCGCCATTCACGCGGGAAGCACTGATCGTGAGGCGGCACAGACCGCGCTGCATCAACTTGTTCGGACGGAACATCTCAGCCCCGCCCAGAGCACGAGATTCTCGTCGGTCTTAACTCGCGTCGAACCACCACAACAGGACCAGTTCGGTGAGCGCGCGCAGCAACTGTTCAAGAGGATGTGGGACGCATTCCGCCAGCGGTCGAAGAGAGCAATCACCTGGCGACCATGGGGCGGCGACGCAATCGAGTTGAAGCGCCCCGGATCGCCCAAACTGAACCCCCGCAATTGGTTGAGAAGCGATTGAGGGCAGCATGATTATCGAGACCTTTGGTCCACCTGGCGCCGGCAAAACAACTTTCAGCCGGGCACTCGCTCAGCGCCTGCGTGACCGTGGGTATGAGGTCGACCTCGTACTTACGTTGCCGCATCTATCCAATCATCTTCTAAATTTTGGGGGATTTCTTCCGGCACTGCAGCGCGTCTCTCTCGCGATCTTCGCCACCATCGCAATCTTGTGCCGTCCTGTTGCAAATGCCCGAGGGCTGCGTCTGGCGAACGACCTGCTCCGACTAATGCCACCCAACAATCCCGTCTGGTGGGTCAGGCTTAGCCAATACGTCGTCCGATTTTCCTGCGTGTGGAGAGATTCGCACAAGCCCGATCGCATCGTCTTGTTCGACCAAGGCTTCGTGCAGATCGTTTGCACCTTGGCCCTGTTTAGCCGAGCGGACGAGAAGACGATCGCTCATGCGATCGGTATGAGGACGCAATCAGATCTATTGATCAGGTTTGATGCTCCGAAGGAGCTGTTAGAACAGCGCCTCCATGAGCGAGTGCGCCAGAAGACGTACATGGAGAAATGGTTCGAACCCGATGTAGGTACCTTTCTCAAAGCAAAGCCGATTACTGATTACGTTGGCTCACTACTCGCGGCCGAGCATCAACGGGTGATCTGCATCAACTCGCTGGATCCCGGACTGATGTCCAGGGCCCTCGATCGCATCGAAGAGGAGGTCTCCAGCAAGTTCAGGCCCGATGGAGCGGTCGGCTCGTCACCGGACCCAAGGGACGACGGCTTCGAACCCTGTGCCGAGAAGTTCACGCCACCTCTGCCGGCGCCCGAGGCAATCGGAACTTTTGCAGCTCAGACTCAACCCGAACTCGCTCGGCGCATGGCCAGCGCAAGCCTGTGGGCGTTCGTTATCTATGTTGGCGGCGCCGGGCTGACGTGCATGGCTCAACTTGTCATCGCCCGTACGATAGGAGCGACGAGTTACGGTATCTACTCATACGTCTTGGCCTGGACGACCCTTCTCTCTTACATCGCCGGACTCGGGTTCAACACGGTTCTGTTGCGATATGTGCCGGCCTACAGTGCGACCGGAAAGTGGCCATTGGCGCGCGGAGTCATTCAATTTGCATTCGGGCGATCATTGCTGGTCGGGATGTTGATCGCGCTTTGCGGAATCGCCACCGCGCTATTCCTGTCGGAGACACTTCATCGGGAGCTGACTATCAGTCTGGCGGTTGGCATGGCGACCGTCCCATTGGTCGCGCTTTACGTTCTCGGTTCCGCTACGGTACGCGCGTTAGGTGGCGTCATTTCGGCAATTGCTCCCGAACGCTTCGTTCGGGACGGCCTTATGGTCGTTCTGCTTCTGCTTGCAGTGGCGCTCAACGTCACGCCAATCGATGCGACAACAGTCCTGATCGCGTTGATGGCAAGTTCTGCCGTCACGGCAGCCATTGTCGGACTGAGCATGCGGAAGCTTTGGCCGCCACAACTACGCTCAGCGGGGCCGGCTTATGCGCCCCGCGACTGGTGGCATCTCGCCTGCCCTGTCATGATCCTTATTGGAGTTGAGGTTCTCATGAGCCGCGCCGGCGTGATTATCCTCGGCTGGATCGGCGATGCCCACGAGGCTGGCATCTTTGCATTGGGGTTGAATCTAGCTCTTTTTCTTGTTCTCCCTCGGATGGCAGTGGGGACTTTCTTTTCGCCAAACGTTTCGAAGCTTCACGCGCATCGGAATGAGGCAGCGCTTCAGAGTCTGTTTGCCCGAGCAACTGTCCTGTCGCTCGCTGGAACAGTCGTGCTGGCACTTCCACTTTTGTTGCTAACGGTACCGCTACTCCGTTTTTTTGGCGAGGAATTCGTTGCAACAGCTCCGGTCGCACAAATTCTTATCGTCGGACAGATCTTCGCTGCTGCTACTGGTCCGCAGCAAAATCTTCTGACCATGACTGGGCACGAGCGGGCAGCAGCCGCAATCACCGCGATCGGAGCCGTCATGAATGTCGCAGCCTGTGCGATCGGCATTGCTTTCTTTGGAGTGATGGGTGCCGCCGTTGCGACGGCCGTGACGAATGTGGCCTGGAACACGGCAATGGCGATCTACATCTACAAACGCGTGAACATGACGGCTGGCCTGCTCTTCGCCGTTGTAGAGTTTCGTCGTCCCGCCGCCGCCAAATAAACCGGTAGTTGGATAGAGGCCGGAAAATTGGTGCAACCCTATCATTCACTCGAAGGACGCCAATAGCCGACGTGTAGCCTACGATGTCCATCCCGCAACGGTGAGTACCGTCATGCAACTTCAAAGATTTCCCGATGGATCCCTGCCGAACCGCGCGAAGACTTTCGTTGGCCGGCGCGCACTTCCCGGAGATGTAAGGGAGCCTGCAAAAGCCCTCTGGATGAAATCTCCCGAATTGCCTCTCGACGTAGGCGGGCCTGTCGATCGCCCGTTCAATCGTATGGGGGCCGAATTTGCCGGCGTGCCCGCCATCACGCATCTGGATGCGGTGGCAAAGAGATTTCCGAACAACATAGCCATTAGCGATGACGCCCGCCAAGTCACATATTCGGATCTTCTCATCAGAGTTTTGACGCTGGCCCAGGCGATTACAGCGGTGGTTCCCGAAGGGCGGGCCGTCGGCCTGCTATTGCGCCACTCGATCTGGCATCCGATCGCCATGCTTGCATGTATGGCGGCAGGGCGACCCTTGGTGCCGCTCAATCCGCGCGATCCGGACCAGCGGCTTGCCCACATTGTTGCCAATGCGCAGATTTCTGCACTGATCGGCCAGGGCGACAGTAGCTCGACCAAATGGATCGATGAAGACGGCCTGCGTTGGATCGATATTACGCGCGCCAACGAACCCTTCGGCGGCACCGCATCGCTTGAGCCGATCTCGGTGGATGCGCCTGCCCTCGTGCTCTACACCTCGGGCAGCACCGGACAGCCAAAGGGTGTCGTGAATAGCCAGCGCAGCTTACTCCAACGTGTCCAGCAATATGCGGATGCATGCCATATCGACGCCACCGATGTCTTTATGCCTCTGAGCGGCCCTACAACCATTGCGGGCACCAGAGAGATGCTCACGGCCTTGTTGACTGGCGCAAGACTGCATATGGCGGATGTCGAAGCCCTCGGCCTTCGCGGCGTGTTGCGTCAAATCCGATCGCAGCAGATAACGATCACCTATATCGTTCCTGCTCTTCTGCGGGCAGTGATCGCCGCAAGCGATACCGGTGATTTCGAATCGCTTCGGGTCGTCCGTATTGGCGGTGAGAAGGTGTTGTGGACGGATGTCGCACTCGTCCGAAAGGTCGTGAGGCCCTCCTGCTTCATTCAGATCAGCTATTCGTCGACCGAAACCACCGGCACGCAGTGGTTTCTTCCCGACGACTGCAAAGAAAGCGATTTCAGTATGCCCCCGGTTGGCTATTTGCTTCCCGGAATGTCGTTTGCCGTTGTCGACGACAACGGGGTACCTGTGCCCATCGGCGAGGTTGGTGAGCTGATCATCAAGAGCATGCATGTGCTACTTGGTTACTGGGAGAACGGTCAGGTGCTGCCTGCATTACCTGACCCGGATGACGACCGTTGTCGCATTTTCCCGACAGGCGACCTTGTTATTGTCGATGCGCGCGGATTGATGCAGATGCTGGGACGAAAGGGGCGTCAACTCAAAATCAACGGGCGGCGTGTCGAACCGGCGGAGCTTGAGGTTGTCGTCCGGAGGATTCCCTATGTGAGCGACGCCGTCGCCATCGTGACCGACTCAAGCGAGCTGGTTATTTTTGCAGCGCCCGGCGTCGAAGCCAAGGCAACATTCACAGCTGACGTTCGAGACGTCATCAGGCAGACGCTTCCGACCGCGTTACATCCGACCAGATTGCATGAAATCGCGGAACTTCCGCGTCTCGCCGGCGGAAAGATAGACGTCGCGAAACTCAAGGCGCTGGATACCGAAAGCCGAAGAGGTCCGCCCTCGCCTCGGCCCCCAGGGGCGGACGAAGTGAAGCAAGCTGGAAAGATGGTGGCGCAGGTATGGACGCGGATCCTCGGCACGACTGATGTTGCCGGCCGCTGGGACGAGGCCGGTGGCGATTCCCTCAAGCTTCTGCGATGCGTGATGGAGTTGGAAGAACTGATCGGTGAAGAGCTCAACATGGAGGCCTTCACGGTGGACATGAGCGCAGCCGATATGATCGAGATCGTCGCTGCAGGAGGTAAGGCGCAGCGGAGACAACCGGTCGAAGACCTGCTCCCTCATCTTGTGATGTTGCCAGGTTCAATGGGGTACGGCCCAAGTCTGGCGGCGTTCGGGGCGCAGTTGAGCAAGACGGCTCAGGTGATCCCGATCCGCTACCCGGATCTGACGTCTGCCCTGACTGGATGCGGTACGGTCGACCACATGGCGACGTTGGCTCTGGAACAGATCAACGCCGTTCATCCTCGCGGCGACATAAGTCTGATTGGCTATTCGCTGGGTGGCGGCGTCGCATTTGAAGTGGCAGCTAGGCTGATTGCGGAAGGTCGGTCGGTGAAATCCCTGGGCATACTGGACACGAACATCGGCCCGCGCAGGAGTGATTATCGGGAGACCCTGTCGCGTACGCTGCAGCGAGTTAGATCGCACCGGGTCACGATGTACCGAATGCTGTGTCGCGCTATCGCAAAATGCGTCGTTCGACTCCACTGGGAGGTGGAGTTCTGCCGAATTCTCGATACGAGGATCTGGACACGTCTGGCCGGCACCCGCTTCATGCTTAAGTTGGAGCTTGAGGAGATTCTCCGGATGCAGGAATTCGGCCGTTGGGTGGCGAGTGCCAAATCTCGCTTGCCAATCACCGGAACGCTGTTCCTCTGCAACCGGCGAGGGGCGCCAGCACATCTCGGGTGGGACTCTCTGTTTGCAAAACTGGAGGTTATTCCGATTGCTGGCGGGCATCTCGATCTGGTGATCGACCCGCATTTGACCGTAAACCGACCGGTCATCGAGCGAGCGATCACGTTGTCCTGTTCCTGATCTTCGACCAACAGATCCGACAGATTGAAACGAGGCGATGCAGATCACAAAGGCCCCTTCAATCAAGGTCGCAAGTAGCTCCAGCCTCGCTCTTGCAGCTCCATAAGTCGTACCACTCCGGATTTGGTGACCTTGGCCTGGGGGATAAGAGGAATATCTTTTGCCTCAGCTTTTGCCATATTCTCCCGGGTGTTCCCGCATGCTGAAAAGGTCAGCTGTGGCATAGCTTCGCTCATGGATTTGATGCGCGTTTTGACGGGAGAGGTGTCATCTCGTAGCATATGTAGTCCAGGTCCAAAAACGACCACTTCGATCCCAACCTTTTGACCGATCTCGCTGTAGTGCTGAACTACATTGCTGACATTATTGAGAGCGAGATTCATTGTTGCGGGGTCATTGACGTCAACCTGTACAGCGAGGCGATGTGGCTGCGTTCGGACGGCGCCCGTGGTCATCTTGGCGTTTACGTTCATTCTGGCAGAAGTCTTGGCAGAATTATTGATTTCTACAGCGCCGCTGGTTTGGGTGCTCAGCACCAGGATACTCCCAACGGCGGCCACGCTGGCGAAGACGACGAGTGATCTGTTCATGTTGTCTCCTTGAGTGTGCTGGGAGTGCTGACTCAAGTGTGCGCTACAGCGTAATCGTGCGCGAACAAGCGGGTCAAGAATAGTTCAGACAATGCAGGCGCGATCTACTTAATTGCCACGATTGGTGCGCCTACCTCATTGTGACTACTTCCATTGCTACATCGACAAACGGTCGATGAAGGCTGTGTCATGAAAATAGACACACATAAAAGCTCACCTGAGTTGTCACGATGTGGTCACAGGCAATTGAGGTAGCATCGCATTGGCTACCGCGATCCAAAGCTGTTGAGGGCTCCCGTGTAAGAAGCAGAACCGCTGCGCGTGCCTCGTCTGCAGCGGGAGCTTGCATTCTGTGGGTCTTCATTGGGATTGCGAAGGATGGGCTATGCGGTGAAAGCCAATTCCGCACGCAGGCCTCCACTGCACAAGCCCAAACGGAACTCAATGCGGCGCAGTCGGCGGACGAAGCAGCCAGCACCTCGCTAAGACGCGCGCTTGATCAAGAGCGAGCCAGGGCAGACGCTCTTGCGAGTGAACTTGCGACCCTCCGGGCGGAACTCGATACGGCGCGGGTGGCAGGCAAGGAACCTACCGAGGCCATTGAGGTCGGGATCAGGCAAACGCAAGCGCTCGAACAGGAACGCGAAAAAACAATCGACCTTATGCGTGAGCTTACCTTCCTTCGGACGGAACTCGACGCGGCGCGGATCGTGATTTCGAAAGCTGTGCAAGCCACCGAGGCCGAAATCAAACAGGAGCAGGCGCTCGAACAGCAGGATCGGGGCAAGGCAGACGTTCTTGCTCATGACATTGCTTCCCTTCGGGTGGAACTCGATACGGTGCGAATCGCAGCTTCGGACTCTGCAAAGGCTACCGCGGCAGAGATCGAACAAAAGCAGGCGCTCGAACAACAGCTCAAACAGCAGCAAGACGCAGCAGAAGCCCTCAGGCGTGAATTGATCTCCCTCCGGATCGAACTCGACGCGGCGCATGCCGCCATGCCGGAGGCCGCGCGGATCATCGAGGCTGCGAAGATCGAACACGAACGGACATTTGCAAAGGAGCGCAATCGGACCGAGGCAGTCGCCCGCGAGCTCTCCTCGGCGCGTCAGCAGATCGAAGAGCATGCCAGCCGTCTCGCGGCGGCACACGCTGATGTGCTTCGGGTGACGGAGGTCGGCAACACCACGGCAGCAGAGCAGAAGCGAGCTCTTGCCAGCGAGCGGGAGCGTGGTGACGCACTTGTGCAGGAGCTTGCTCTTGTTAAGAACCAACTGGAGGCTGGAAACCAGAAGCTTGCTGCCGTGAGTGCGTCTCAGACTCTCGCTTCGCGCAAACCCTCCACGACTGGCCGGAACGAAGGCGCGGCGGAGCCCCGTGCGAAGACGACCGAGGGAAAGAGCGCCTTGCCGCAGTGGGCTTCCACTCAGGCCGTCGCTTCATATGCGGAACGATCGTCCGTGTTGGAAACGCCACCGCAAGCACGGTCGACCGCTCGCGAAGCCGTGCCAAGTGTGGAGCTGAAAGTCCCCGTGGCATCAGAGGCAACCGTGCTGGCGAGTGTCGCTCCCCATTCTGTGGCGGACGAACAGAGACTGCTTGTTCGGGCCAACGCATTGCTCCGGCAAGCTGACATCAGCGGGGCGCGCCCATTGCTTGAGCACGCTCTTGGACATGGCAGCGCGCGAGCCGCCTTTATGCTCGCGGAGACCTACGATGCTCGCGTGCTGAAATCGTGGAGCGCACGTGGGGTGCTCGGTGATTCCAGAAAGGCACGCGAACTGTATGAAAAGGCACAAGCGGGCGGCATTGAGGATGCGAAGGCTCGGATCGAGACGCTGAAATAGCCGCCAGCCTCTGACGCGTCAGCCCAAGGTAGTCATTCTGAGAATGGAGACCCGCATGTCGCTCATCAAGCTCTCATTTGCTATGGCATTGGCGGCGTTTGGGCTGCAACTGGCTGCCAACGCCCAATCTCTCACGACGCGCGAGACGCAGGCTGCGGCGGCGGCGAAAAGGACCGAAGCGGCCGCTAAAGAACGCATCAATGCATGGACTGTCGGCCTCGCCGGCGGGCTCATCGAAGGGGCTCCGCTTCGTCTCGCGGCGGAGATCGCTCGCGTCGCAAATGAGGAGAATAAGCTTCATGTCCTCCCGATCGTGACGCGCGGAGCGACGGAAAACGTCAATTCGCTGCTGTATCTCAAGGGTGTTGATGCGGCGATCATCAACACGGATGCTCTCGAGGAATATAAAGCTCAAGTTCCGTCTATCGAACGGCGCATCGTTTACGTTCTGAACCTCTTTCCGTCCGAACTGCACATCTTCGTCCGCCCGGAGATCCGGTCGCTCGAAGAACTCAAGGGCAAAAAGGTCAATTTCAATACGCAAGGTACCGCAGCCGCCTATTCCGGTCCGCTGATCTTCAGCCGGCTGGGACTAAATGTGGAAAAGATGTTCATTCCGCACCAGGTCGCATTGGAGCAAATGAAGCGTGGAGAAATCGCAGCCGTTGTGTTTGTGACGTCAAAGCCCGTCGACGCTTTTCTGAAGGGACGCTGGGATCCCGGATTTAAGTTCCTCCCCGTCGAATACGGCGCCAAATTTGAGGACTACTATCTTCCGTCGTCTATCGACGCGACGGATTATCCGAGTCTGGTGCCAAAGGGGGAGCGGATAGCGACAATTGCAGTCCCCACCATTCTTGCGGCCTACAACTGGCCGCAACAGTCCGACCGATACCGGCGCGTGGCGCGTCTTGTAGATCACTTGTTTGGTCGCTTCGACCGGTTGCAGTCCCCTGGTTTCGATTCGAAATGGAAAGAGGTCAATCTGCGGGCCAGCGTGCCGAGCCTCGGCCGGTTTAAGCCGGCGCAGGAATGGCTTGATCTTCCGCAGGCCGTAACAGCGGGACGGTCCCCATGAAGGGCACGAGTGCTCTCGGCCTGGTTGTGCTCTTGGTTATGGGCCAGGCTGTGTGTGCTCAAACCGGCGGCGCCATCGATCGTCTGAAGAGTTGCTCACAGCTCGAAGGCATGGAGCGATTGAAATGCGTCGACGCGCTGTTGGGGGAAATGGCCGCCCCCTCTGCTGCGGCGCCGTCTCAAAATCCGAACTGGATCATCAGCGAGACAACCTCGCCGGTGGATTATCAGCCTCAGATTGAGGCACTGATGACAGCGCGCGCGGCGTCGCAAAATGCTGCCTCCGCGCTCGCCATCCATTGCCGTGCCCATCGCACGGAACTGATAATTTCTACAACGGGGTCCTGGAAACAGGTCCCGGATGGTGAGGTGAAGGTCGCGCACCGGATCAACGAGGAGCCGGTTGTTGAACAACGCTGGAGAGCCACAGAAGTGGGGAAAAGTCTCGCCTTTCCGGGCGACGTCATCCGCTTACTCCGCTCAATACCGGATGGCGGCCGGCTTCTCGTTAAAGTCCAGGTTGGGAAAGGTCCGCCATATGAGAGTACGTTTCAATTGGTCGGCCTGGATTCCATCCGACGCAAGATCGCGGCGGCATGCAACTGGCCCACGCCCTGACCGGCGCGCATACCAAGCGTGTGCAGGACAACGCGACCAGTTCGCCGCCTCCGTGGCGAACGGATGGATACCAGCCTGACATCCGGCGCCCCGACAAGTCGCGATGCCGGTTGTTCTCCTTAGTCTTCCCGCATGCCACGCCGTATCGCGTCGGTCATCGGTTGCACGAGATAGGCAAGAACGGTGCGCTCGCCGGTGGCGATCAGGACGTCAGCCATCATGCCCGGCTTGAGCTTTTCACGGATCTTTTCCGGAAACTTCGTCACCTGCACCGAAACTTTGACCTCATAGTAAGGCTGGTGCGTGGCCTCGTCGCGAAGTGCGTCGGCGCCGACCGAAAGAACCTCGCCGATGGCGATCGGCGTTGAACGCGCCTTGAACGAAGGAAGCCGCACTTCCGTGGGCATGCCCACCTGTACGTGGTTGACATCGAGCGATGGTATTCTCGCGGCAACCACGAGCACGTCGTTGTCCGGCACGATTTCCATCAAGACGTCGCCCGGCTTGATTACCGCTCCGACCGTATGGACTTTTAGATTGACGATGCGTCCGGAGCGGGGAGCGCGCACTTCCGTCCGGCTGAGAACGTCGGCGGCCATGCGCAGTTTCTCGCGCGCATCGGCAAGCTGGGCGCGGGTATCGGCAAGCTTGCCGGTGGCCTCCTCCAGAACTTTCTGCCCAACCTGATTGATCTGTAACCGTGCCTCGTCGATGATCCGTCCGAAGCGTGCGATATCTGCGTCGTATGAACCAATTCGCCCCTCAAGGTCGGATTTGGAACGCTCGAGAGTCGCAATCCGCGCGAACGGAACGATTCCCTGGTCGGCGAGTGGCTTGAGCTTGGTATATTCCTGCGCCATGCTGTCGAACTGCGCCCGTGCGGCCTTGCTTTGCGCAGCGTTCCCCTGGATTTGGCGCTGCGCCTGTCCGATCTTTTCTTCCAGGATCGACACCTCGATCTTTCGTGCGGTCCGGCGTTCGTCAAATCGCCGCTTCTGATCGCCCATGGCCCGCTGCGCGGAAGGGTCGGAGGCCTTCTGCATCAGTTCGGACGAAAACGTAATCGTGTCGGCTCCTTCAGCTTCTGCAAGCAGCCGTCCCTCTTCCGCGATTGCCGAATAGACAGCCGAACGAGCCATCTCCTCCCGCGCCCGCTCCTGGGTGGGTTCGAGCCGCAGCAACACCTGCCCCTGTTCGACATGTGAGTCGCCCTTGACCATCAGGCTTTGGACGATGCCGCCTTCGAGATGCTGGACGGATTTGCGGTCGCTTTCGACGACGACCGAGCCTGCAGCGACGACGGCGCCATCGATAGATGCCAGGCCGGCCCAACCACCAAATACAACGAAGGTCAGGAATACGATGCCGAAGCCGCGTCGTGCCGGAGTGTGCCAGTCGCCCGTTGGGGCGCCATTGTCGTCCCCGGGATTGTTGTTCGGGAAGATCGCCAGCTTCGCCTTCGACAGCCAGGCGAGCAATCGTGTCTTGACCTCCGCGAAACGTTGCAGGACATCAGGCGACCGCAATGCGCGTCCGCCATCGCTCAGGCGCGTGAGAAGGCGCGCCAATTCGTCGTGAGCAGCCGTCTCTGCTCGCAGCTTGGGTATATTCATCATTGTCTCGTTATATGGACAGGCCGCACCGAACGTGGAAACGGCGCGTGGCGTGAGGGTCCGTGAACTAGGCGATCTTCTTCCGGCGCGATCCGTGTCTCGCGGGGCTTGGGCGTAGACGTGTCACCAAGAAGCAGGGGGAGCAGCTCTTCGCGTGTTCCCGCGCGTCCGATGCGGCCTTCATGCATGAAAACGATCTTGTCGACCAAGGACAGAAGATTGGGTCGGTGATTGATGATCACGATCGTCACGCGTTGCTGCCGAAGCGCCTGGATGGCATCAGCCAAAGCGCGATCGCCGTCGCCGTCGAGGTTGGCGTTGGGTTCATCGAGCACGACGAAGACGGGCCTGCCAAACAGCGCGCGGGCCAGTCCGATGCGCTGTCGTTGGCCGCCGGAAAGACCAGCGCCATTTTCCCCGATGACGGTGTCGTAACCCTGCGGCAGTCGCTGGATCATGGCATGCGCCGAAGCCAGTTGCGCCGCTTCGACAACCTGCTCGTCCGAAGCGCCGTCGCGAAAGCGAGCGATATTGTCGCGAACGGTTCCGGCGAACAGTTCAACGTCCTGCGGCAGGTATCCGAAACTTTGGCCAAGGTAGCTGGCATCGAAATGGCGGATGTCGTTTCCGTCGACGCGCACGCAACCCTGCGCGGCGGGCCATGCTCCGACCAGCGCGCGCGCCAGAGAGGATTTGCCGGAGCCGGACGCACCGACGATCGCGACAACCTCGCCAGGCGTCAGCCGGAAATTAACATCGGCAATCGCCGCCAGCTGTGATCCCGGCACCATAACGGTCAAGGCTTCGACTGAGATTTGGCCAACCGGGGGCGGCAGCCGTGTCGGCTGTCGTTCTGTCGCGCGCGTTCGCAGGGCCTCGTCGAGTCGAGAAAAAGAGGTACGTGCTGCAACGAACGCTCTCCACTGGGAGACGGCGGCCTCGACCGGTGCAAGCGCACGCCCCATGATGAGTGAGGCAGCGAAGAGAACGCCTCCCGAGATTTCCTGGTGAATGGCCAGGTAAGCACCGACTCCCATAATTGCCACCTGAATCGCCATCCGCAGGAACTTTGAGATTGCGAGCAGTGTTCCGCCGCGTTCTCCCGCCCTGGCGCTTTCAACGAGTGCCTGTCCATGCATCGCGCCCCAGGCGGAGCGGATGGCTGGCCCCATGCCGAGGCCGCGGATGGCTTCCGCATTACGCAGCGAGGATGTCAGTCGATCCAAAGCGTGGAGGTTCTTGGCCGAGGCGGCCATCAGCGGCGCTTTGGTCGCGCGCTCATTGAGAAAGGCGAGCGCAAGAATAACCAGCGCACCCGTCAGGGCAACGAGGCCGATCGACGGATGAAGCAGAAAACACATGCCGAGAAAAACTGGAGTCCAGGGTACGTCCATCAAAGACGTGATCACGCCGCCGGAAAGAACGTCGCGCAATGTATCGACGTCGCGCAACAGCTGGACATGACGCGAGCTCCCCGTGCGCACCGCCTGTGCAAGCGCCGTTTCGAAAGCTTCTCCTGAGAGTAGCTGGTCGAAGCGGATCCCGGTTTGCACGAGAACGCGGCTGCGAAAGTGTTCGAGTGCTGCGTAGCTGATGAAAAGCGCGAGCGCGATGAGCGAAAGCAGCAACAGCGTCATCGCGTTTCGACTCGTCAGAACGCGATCGTAGATCTGCATCGTATAAAGCGGCGAAACGAATACCAGAAGATTTATGAAGACAGACAGGCCGCCGGCGGCAAGCAGGCCGGGACGTATCTGACGGAAAGCGTCCGCAAGCGCGGGTGGCTTTGCTGAAGTATACATGTGTGCATCCAGGCCGCCCGGATCGGACGGCGCTAACGTTAGAGAAGCCATATGCGAAGAAGCGAGCGCGAATGCGCTCGTACGCAACACATCCCGCACTGCGCGAGACGGCATTCCTCTCGCGACCATACTGGCCGCGATGATCCCCAAATGGGGGGCCATGAAGGCCCCCCCAAGTCGCTTTCATATGCGCGGATCACCGCGCATATGTCGTTTTTGTCGCAGACTCAGTTCTGCGGGCTTACCAGTGCCACGAATGGTGATCCACGTGATGGTTGTTGTGGAGGCTAGCGAGATCCAGATGCGGCGCCAGAGTTGCGTCGGTGACGTCGCTCGAAGCCGTATCGGTTGCAGCCGTCGCTGCTGCGGTTGCAGCGGGCGGAGCGGATGCCTGGTTATGATGACCACCCCAGGAAAATTTGTTCCCATCCGTGAGATGAGAGAAATCCAGCCTGTGATGGTGGTTGTGCCCGGAGTTGCCGACGTCGGTGGCCGGAGCCGTCGTCGTCGGCTCGGTGGTGGCCGCCGCAGTCGAGGTGTCGACCGACGCTGTGTCGACAACGCTGCTGGAAGCGGTATCCGTTGCAGCGCTCACGGACGCGGTTGCCGCGGATCCGTGGTGATGGTGTCCACCTCCGGATGACGTGCTTCCATCGGTCAGCTGGGAGAAGTCCAGCTTGTGATGGTGGTTATGTCCGGAGTGGCCAGCGTTGGTGGTCGGCGCCGTCGTTGGCTCCGTGGTCGTGGGCGCAGTCGAGGTGTCGACCGACGAGGTCGAGTCCGTCGTTGTTGACGTATCGACCAACGCTTTGTCGGTAACGCTGCTGGAAGCGGTATCCGTTGCAGTGCTCACCGACGCGTTTGCCGTGGATCCGTGGTGATGGTGTCCACCTCCGGAACCGGACGATGTGCTTCCATCTGTCGACTGGGAGGAGTCAGCCTTGTGATGGTGGTTGTGCCCGGAGCTGCTGGTATCGGTGGTCGGCGCCGTCGTTGTCGGCTGGGAGGTCGTCGGCGTCGTCGAAGAATCGTTCGAAGACGTCGTGTCTGTCGAAGTGCCGCTATTTGACGTATCGACCGGCGTCGCCGGGCTGCTGCTCGACGTATCAACCGGAGTCGTGTTTCCAGTCGAGGTCGAACCCGTCGTCGTGGTGCTCGTATTGTGCTGCAGGAATACGTTCTGGAGCTCTTGCGAGTTTTCGAGCGCCACGTCTCCGTTCTGCGATCCCCAGGCATAGGCGTAGTCGAAAGCCGGATTGGGAACGACAGATGCCCAATGGTCGAGCATCTGCTGTTCCTGCGCGGCAGTCGGCATCACATATTGACCACCCTGATCGGTGACCCAGTTACCGCCGCCGAACGTCTGGAAGACCGGAACGATGTTCGCTTCCGGAATACCGGCGGCTTTGGCAGCAGCAACAGCCTTGTCGATCATGCTGTAGTCGACCGTCGAACTGCCGGATCGCACCGGATACGGATCGATTCCGAAGTAATCGATGTGGGTATTTTCCGGAGTATAGGTGTTCGCAAAGCTCGGGTTTTCCGAAGATCCCATATTCATCATGGTGATGAAGGTCTTCGCTCCCGGAACGTTGGCGTGAATCCAGTCCGACTCGGCTTTCAGATTTGCCGCAGTCACGAGCGTGTTCCACTGTCCCGTTGGATCTGGCTCGTCCTTGAGGAAGAAGCCGTAGACGTTAGGATTTCCGATGTAGGGCTTCACAGCGTCGATGAAACTTTGGGTCACGCCGTCACCCTGGTCGAGCCAGACGAGACCCTTCACGCCTGCCGGCAACGAATTCAATTCCTCCACCGATGAAACGTCGGCAAGGTTGAAGCCTGCCTTCGCTGGAGTGTATTCGCCCTGGGCGTTGATGTTATCTCCGGATGTGTAGTGTAATGTTGCCAATACCGTTCCCCTGTATTGTGTTGACGAAGCCCCCAAGAAACTTCGCAAAAGAAAGTGCAGGTACGTAACTACAGTTCTGCATTAGCTTCGATCGAAGCGCCCGTGGATTAACGTTTGTTTACGTTTGAGGCGGGAGTTTGGCGCGGCAATGGGCAAAACAGTGAGTTAATTGTGCTAAAACTTGGAGACTGGTATCAGAGCTGCGGTAGCACGGTGCGCAACGACTCATCGCGCACTAGCAACGGTATTTATCGACAGCCCCGGTAAACGAACTACACAAACGTGCTGATAAGTCTTACCGAGAGAAATGATACTTGATGATACACACTCTGGATTCCTCTACGGCAGTAGTGCTTGCGACAACGATAGCAAGCTTCTTCCCTGCTGCAGCAGTGCTCACTTCGAGTGTAGCGTTTCGAAAAGCCCGTAATACCGGCGTGGTATGATTGCACTTCTTCGGCAGAAAAGCGTGAACTAGTGCCAAGTCGCGTCTCTGCTCCGGCAGGGGTGGACTCTGTCAATGTACTTCATGTGCTCGATCAACTTGATCAATCTGCTGGCGCGGCTGTGCTGACCGTTAGTCGTGCAGGCCAATCGATAATAGCCTCGGCGAATTCGCGGTCCCGAAGTATGCCTGTCGGGATCGCAAGCTTTCGGATGAGATCAAGAAGCAGGCGTGTGCTGATCGCAAAAGGCGGCGATCGCGATGGACTACAAACGGTGTGACGAGGATTGCACAAGCTCGGGCATCAGCTGTTTTGAGCCGTCGAGAAACACACGCACCGCGTCGTTGACAATGTCGTCCAGTCGATCCGGTGTTGGCGTGTCGTAGACGAAGCGTCGGATGGCCATATAGAAGATGCGGCCGTGCAAACCCCAGAACATTTCGATTTCACGCTCCGATAGCGGCACCTCGTCGCTTGAGGGCAGCTTCAGGTCGTGACGGAGTTCGCGGCAGGCGGGTTCGATGATTTGTTCGCGGACGATTTGAAGATAGCGCTTGGTGATGTCGAATGATTTCATCCCGGAGAAGACGAAGATTCTCACCCAGTTGTATTCGAAGACCTGCTCGACATATTCCAGATAGAAGCGCGACAGTCGCGTTTGAAGAGACAGCGTTCGATCCTGGATCAGGCCGGCCCATGAAGGTGACCAGCGGCTGAGATAAATCTCTTCATAGACACGCTCGATCAGCGCTTCCTTGCTCGGGAAGTGCCGATAGATGGCTGAATGGGTGATGCCCATGCGTTTCGCCAGTTCGCGCGTCTGCCCTCCGAAGCCGTGCTCGGCGAAAAATTTCACGGCTTCGTCGACGATGAAGCGCTCGCGCTCTGCCGCGCGCATGTTGCGACGCGGGGGCTTTTTTGCGGTTTTGACGGTTTTCTTGGCCATTTTGGCTTCGCATTGCGGGATTCCTGAATAACCCAATTCAGGAAAGAGACCAAATGGTCGTTTTCTGTTGACCTCAGAACTCGGCGTGTTCTAGATTTAAGACCAAATGGTCACAAACTTTGACGTCTGCGAGACGTTCGGGGGGAAAGTTGAAGGCGAGGGCGTTCAACTATGTGAGGCCGTCCACGGTGGTGGAGGCTTTGAAAGCGTTCGAGGAAGCTGGCGACGATGCGAGTTACATCGCAGGTGGCCAGAGCCTCGTGCCGGCGCTCGCCTTGCGTTTGCAGGCGCCGCAATTGCTGATCGACATCGCGCATATCCCTGACCTTCGTGGCATCGAGCTGCACGGTGATTGGCTGCGCATCGGCGCGCTCACGCGGCATCACGAGGTGCTGGCCGATCCACTGATCCGCGAACATGCACCGCTCTACAGCGAGGCCGCGCCGCATGTGGCGCATCCGGCGATCCGCAACAAGGGTACGCTCGGCGGGAGTATTTCTCACGCCGATCCTGCGTCGGAATTTCCAGCCATGACACTGGCGCTCGGTGCCGAGCTCGAGATTGCCGGCCGCGACGGGGCACGCCGCGTGCCGGCCGACGACTTTTTCCTTGATCTGTTTCAGACGGCGATCGAGCCGGGCGAACTTCTTGTCGCCATTCATGTGCCGGTGGTTCGGCCGGGTCATCGCTGGGCCTTCCATGAACTCGCCCGCCGGCGCGGCGATTTCGCATTGGTCGGCTGCGGCATTCTTGCCGGGTTTTCTGACGACGTGATTGAGCAGATCCGTATTGCGTTCTTTTCTGTCGGCAGCACGCCGGTCCGCGTGCGGCAGGCCGAAGACAGTCTGATCGGGAAGAAGCTCGATCAGGCCGCAATTGTTGCGGCACAGGCAATCGTCGGCGACGATCTCGATCCGCCGGAGGACGAACACACGCCACCCGCCATGAAGCGCCGTCTTGCGCGCGTGCTTCTCGGGCGCTTGCTCGGCCAGATCGCGAGGCAGGCGCCATGAGCGATCTCGTCAATGTGACCATGACGGTGAATGGCGCCGAGGTGTCGCACGGCATCGCGCCGCGCACCACGCTGGCGGATTTCCTGCGGCAGACGCTGGAGCTCACGGGCACTCATACAGGTTGCGAGATGGGTGTGTGCGGCGCGTGTCTCGTCGTGCTCGACGGCCGCGTGGTGCATTCCTGCCTGACCTTCGCTGTGCAGGCGAGCGGCTCGACTATCGAGACGGTCGAAGGCCTATCGGAACGTGCGGCGATTGCCGATCTTCAAGAGGCATTTCACCGGCGCAATGCGCTGCAATGCGGATTCTGTACGCCGGGAATGCTGATGACGGCGCACAGTTTGCTGGCGCAGCCCGGCGTTCCGTCGCGCGAGGAGATTCGCGACGCGCTGTCGGGCAATTACTGTCGCTGTACGGGCTATGAGGCGATCGTCGATGCGATCGAGAAAGTCGCGCGCGATCGCGACGCAGGGCTGAATGCTCCGGCCTCAGGGGAGGTCGGCGCATGAGCGTGTTGACCCCACTCGATCGTCCGAATTCCTATATCGGCCGTTCGGTCCCGCGGCCGAATGCCAAACGTCTGCTCGCCGGTCGCGGCCGATACGTCACCGATATCACGCTGCCGCGGATGCTGTATGTCGCCTATGTGCGCAGTCCCTACGCGCATGCCCGGATCGTCTCGATCGACGCGCAGGCGGCGCGCGAGATGCCCGGCGTGCGATTGATCGCGACCGGCGCTGATCTCGCCAAACTCTGCACGCCGTGGGTTGGCACCATGGACCACTTCAAGGGCATGAAGTCGCCCCCACAGCTTCCGCTGCCGATCGACAAGGTGGTGTGGTCCGGTCAGGCGGTGGTGGCCGTTGTTGCCGACACGCGCGCGCTGGCCGAGGATGCTGCCGAGGCAGTGTATATCGAATTCGACGAACTGCCGGCGGTGGTCGATATCGACGCCGCACGCGCAGCCGATGCGCCGTTGATCGCGCCGGAGCTGGGCAGCAATGTCTGCTTTCATGGCAAGATCGACACCGGCGGTGTCGACGACATCTTCGCCGGCGCCGCCCATGTGGTGGAAGAGGAGTTTCACTTCGGCCGCCACACAGCGGTCACCATGGAGCCGCGCGCGATCATCGCTGACTACGATGCCAGCCAAGGGCAACTGACGGTGCATCACGCGACGCAGACGCCCTATCAGTTCCAGGACATCTATGCCCGCCACTACGGCCTCCCTGAATCCCGCGTCCGTGTGGTCGCGCCGGATATCGGCGGTTCGTTCGGCATGAAGCTGCACATGTATCATGAGGACATGGCGGTGGTCGGGCTCAGTATGATGCTCGGGCGTCCGGTGAAATACGTGGCCGACCGCATCGAATCCTTCGTATCGGATATCCATGCGCGCGATCATCGCGTCCGCGCCCGCATGGCGGCGAACGCCGACGGCAATATCCTGGCGATGGATGTGGAGGACGTCACCGGCATCGGGGCTTTCTCGGCCTATCCGCGCACCAGCGTTGTCGAAGGCAATCAGGTCTATCGCCTGATGGGCGCACCCTACACATTCAGGAACTATCGCGCTGATCTGCAGGTGGTGTTCCAGAACAAGGTGCAGATGAGCCAGTACCGGGCCGTCGGACACCCGGTGGCCTGCACTGTCACCGAACGTCTGGTGGACATGATCGCCGACAAGACGGCGCAGGATGTGTTCGATATCCGCAGCCGTAACATGATCCTCGACGATGCCTATCCCTGCACGTCGCCGACCGGCTACCAGTTCGAAGCGCTGTCGCATCACGCCTGTCTGGCCAAGCTGAAGGCGATGATGGACTATGATCGGCTGCGCGCCGAACAGGCGGAGCTACGGGCCAAGGGCATTCATCGCGGCATCGGCATCGCCACTTTCGTGGAGATCACCAATCCCGGTCCGGCCTTCTATGGCGTCGGTGGCGCACGGATTTCCTCGCAGGACGGGGCTATCGTGAAGATCACGCCGGCCGGCGACGTTCACTGCTCGATCTCGGTAACCGAACTCGGGCAGGGCACGGAAACCATCATTGGACAGATCGTCGCCGAACATCTCGGTGTTGATCGCGACCGCATCAAGGTCATGACAGGCGATACGGACACGACGCCGCATGGCGGTGCGACCTATGCCTGCCGCGGCGCCGGTATCGGCGGCGAGACGGCGCTGCAAGCGGCCAGGAAGCTGAAAGCCAATGTACTCGCGGTGGCGGCGGCGATTTTGCAGGACGAGCCGGACAAGCTCGACATCCATAGTGGCTGGATCGTTGATGCCGCCACGGCGCAGCAGCGCATGGAGCTCTCGGAGATCGCGCGCATCGCCTATTTCCGCTCGGACACGCTGCCGCCCGGGACACAGGCGCAGCTCACCGTCGCGCATCATTATGCGCCGCAGGGCTATCCCTTTGCCTTCACCAATGGCGTTCAGGGCTGCCATCTTGAGCTCGATGTCGAGACAGGTCTCGTCAAGATACTCAAGCTGTGGGTGGTCGAGGATTGCGGTCGTGTCATCAATCCGTTGCTGGTCGATGAGCAGATCCGCGGCGGGGTGGTGCAGGGACTTGGCGCTGCGTTCTTCGAGGAATGCGTCTATGGCGAAAGCGGCCAGCTGACCAACGGCTCGCTCGCGGATTATCTCGTCCCGATGGCGGTGGAGATGCCGGACATCGAGGTGGGGCATGTCGAAACGCCGACCATGGACACCCAGCTCGGCGCCAAGGGCGTAGGTGAGGCCGGGACGGCCGCGGCGTCGGCCGCCGCGATGAATGCAGTGAATGATGCGATGAGACCATTCGGAGGCACGGTCGCACAGGTGCCGATGACACCTGCGCGAATTCTCAAGGCGCTTGGACACATCTGAAAACACAAAACAGAGCAATCGGAGGACATCATGAAGGACATTCGAGGCAAGAACCGATCCCATCTCTCGCGGCGCCATGTGCTGGCCAGCCTTGGCGCAGGTGCAAGTTTCGTCGCCATGCCGTGGATCGCACGCGCCGCCGACGACACGATCCGCATCGGCTTTCCGACACCACTGACCGGCCCTTTCGCGGCCGAGGCCAAGGATCAGGTCAAGAGCGCCGAGCTCGCGGTCAAGCAATTCAACGATAAGGGCGGTATCAATGGCCGCAAGGTCGAGCTGCTGGTGCGTGACGACAAGCTGAATGGCGGCGAGGCGGCAACGCGCACGCTCGAACTGATCGAGAAGGACAAGGTCCATGCGATCGTCGGGTCGCTGTCCAGCGCCGTGCAGCTCGCGGTGAACGAAGTGACCCGTGCGCGCGGCGTGCTCTATGTCTCGATCAGCCAGTCCGACACCATCAACGAAGTGAAAGACTTCAGCAAATACACCTTCCACGAAGCGCTGAACCCGACCATGACCGCAGGCGCCGTGGCGCGCCATGCGTTCAAGAAGGGCACCAAGGTCGCGCATCTCGTAGCCGACTATGCCTATGGCCATGAAATGCTGCGCGGTTTCAAACGCGCACAGGCTGCGATCGGCGCCGAGACTGTCGGCGAGATCATGCATCCGTTCGGTGCGGCAGATTACTCGACTTTCATGCCGCGTCTGCGCTCGATGCGCCCGGACATCCTGTGCATCAGCAATTTCGGTCGCGATCAGGCCAATTCCATCAAGCAGGCGGTGGACTTCGGCTTGAAGCAGCAGTCGAAGATCGTCGTGCCCGTGCTGCTGCACAACCAGCGACTGGCGGTCAGCCCCGAAGTGTTCGAAGGCGTCGTCGGTGGCTCCAACTTCTATTGGGGGCTGGAGAGTCAGTTGCCGAGCGCCAAGGCGTTCAACGACGCCTATCGCGCGGCCAATGGCGGCGCCATCCCGACCGACTACGGCGCTTATGGCTACACCGGTGTTTCATCGCTGCTGCAGGCGATGCAGGCGGCCGGCGGCACTGATACCGACAAGGTGATCACCGCGCTGGAAGGCCTGAAATACGACGTCGCCAAGGGCTCGCAGTATTACCGCAAGTGCGATCACCAGTCGGTCCAGTCGGTTCTCGTACTCGAGTCCAAGAAGAAGGCCGATATGAAGGGCGACAGCGACCTGTTCAGCATCGTGGCCAATGAACCGGCCTCGGAAAACGTGCTGCGCAGCTGCACTGAACTCGGCTTCCCGGCCTAACGAAAGCATCCGTCGTCCATGGATACAGAACTCATTCTGATGCAACTCTTTTCGGGAGTTGCCCTCGGTGCGATCCTCGTGATCACCGCGCTCGGCCTGTCGATCATTTTCGGCATGCTGGGCGTGGTGAACTTCGCGCATGGCGCGCTGTTCATGGTCGGCGCCTATGCCGGGCTGTGGGTTGCCTCACTGACCGGCAGTTTCTGGTGGGGGCTTCTCGTTGCCCCCATCATGATCGGCGTCTTCGGGATGCTGATTGAATATGTTTTGATCCGTCCACTCTATGGGCGTTCGATCGACGATCCGCTGTTGCTGACCTTCGGCCTGAGTTACGTGTTGGTGGAAGGTGTACGGATCGTGTTCGGCAGTGATGGCATCCCGTTCCCGACACCGTCGCTTCTGACCGGGGTGGTCGATCTCGGTGTCGGTTTCTTTCCGATCTACCGCATTTTCGTCATCGGCATCGTCCTTCTGATCGTGGTGCTGCTGTGGCTCGGCCTGGAGAAAACCAAATTCGGTCTGATCGTCCGTGCCGGTGCGCGCGATCCGACCATGATGAAGGTACTGGGTGTCGACATCAGCAAGGTCTGGCTGCTGGTCTTCGGTCTCGGCGTCGGTCTTGCGTCGCTGGGCGGCGTGTTGTCCGGCCCGATGCGGTCAGTCAATCCGGAAATGGGTGCGTTGGTACTCGCTGAGGCCTTCGTGGTGACGGTGATCGGCGGTCTCGGTTCCCTGGTCGGCGCGATCATCGCCGGTCTTCTCGTCGGCGTCGTCATCAGCATGACCGCGCTGTTCGCGCCGGAAATGGCGACCATCGTGATGTTCGCACTGATGGCCATCGTGCTTCTGATCCGGCCGCAGGGCCTGTTCGGCAAACTCGCGTAACGGAGCGGACCATGACATCCCCGGCGCTCGCCGTTTCCCCACCCGCCAGCGTGCGCAAGCCCGCGCGTTTCAAGGCGCTCATGACCAGGTATCGCGTTCCACTGTCGATCCTGGCGCTCTGCCTGCTGCCATGGCTTCTGCCGTCCAAGGCACTGGCGGTCAATGTGCTGATCTATGGCGTTGTCGCCGTCGGTTACAATCTGCTGTTCGGCTATACCGGCCTGCTGTCGTTCGGCCACGCGGCCTTTGTCGGCACCGGTGCCTACATCACCGGCATCGCGATCGGCCAGTTCGGCGTGCCCTGGTATCTTGCCGTACTGATGGGCGTTATTGGTGGCGCACTGCTGGCCTTTGTGATGGGAGCATTGTCGACGCGGACGCGCGGCATCTATTTCTCGATGGTCACGCTCGCTCTGGCGCAACTTGTCTATTACGTCGCGCTGCAGACACCGTCCTGGACCGGTGGTGAAAACGGCCTGCGCGGCTTCACCGTCAACAAGATCAACCTGTTCGGCTTCGAGATCAATTTTCTCGATCCGGTCAACAAATACTATGTTCTGATGGTGTTCGCGGCAGCGGCGCTGTGGCTGGTCTCGCGCATTCTCAACTCGCCGTTCGGCGCCGCCATCGAGGCGATCCGCGAGAACGAGCGTCGTGCCCGGACCTGCGGTTACAATGTCGAGCGTACCAAGCTCCTGTCATTCACCCTGTCGGGGACGATCTGCGCCCTCGGCGGCACCATGTCGGCGCTGCATCTCGCTTTCGTGCCGCTGGATTCGCTGCACTACCTGTCCTCCGGCATGATCGTGATGATGACGCTTTTGGGCGGGGCGAGCAGCTTCTTTGGCCCGTTCATCGGCGCGCTGGTGTTCCTGGTGATGGAAGACGTGTTCTCGCTGTGGACGTCGCACTGGCAGATCATCGTCGGATCCATCTTCGTGCTGTTCGTGCTGTTTCTGCCCAAGGGCATCTGGGGCACATTTCTCACAAAGGTCATGCGATGAACGCGCCGCTTCTCGCCGTCAACGATATCGGAGTGAAGTTCGGCGGCTTCGTCGCGCTGCAAGGCGTGACGACGGAATTCCGTCCCGGTCGCGTCACATCCATCATCGGCCCCAACGGCGCCGGCAAGAGCACATTCTTCAATGTGCTGTCCGGCGTGCTGACGCCGTCCAGCGGATCGATCCGCTTCAAAGGCACCGATCTCAAGGGCACAAAACAGCATGAATTCGTGCATCGCGGCATCGCGCGCTCCTATCAGATCACCAACATCTTTCCCGATCTGAGCGTCCACGAGAATGTTCGCGTCGCGGCGCAGGCCAGCCGCTCGCGCTACAATATCTGGACCAACCGCAACAAGTTCACCGAACTCGATGCAAAAGCGGACGCCGCGTTGGAAGCCGTTGGTCTGGTCGCCAAGCGCGACGAGACCGCCAAGTTTTTGGCGCATGGTCAGCAGCGCGCGCTGGAGATCGCCATCGCGCTGATCTCCAGCCCGGAAGTGCTGCTGCTGGACGAGCCGACCGCAGGCATGGGGCCGGAAGAAACCAAGGAAATGGTCGCGCTGCTGGAGAAGCTGGCGGCGGAGCGGACCATTCTGCTGGTCGAGCACAAGATGAAGATGATCCTTGGCCTCAGCGACCGGATCCTGGTGCTGCACCATGGCCGTCTGATCGCCGATGGCTCACCGCACGATATCCAGACGGACCCGGAGGTTCGTCGCGTCTATCTGGGACAGAATGATGGCTATGCTTGAAACCAAAGACCTGCACGCCTGGTACGGCGCCAGCCATACGCTGCACGGGGTCTCGATCTCGGTGGCGCAGGGCGAAGTCGTCGCACTGGTCGGCCGCAATGGCGCCGGCAAGACCACCACGATCCGTTCGGTCATGGGCTTGATGTCGAAGACCACAGGCAGCATCACGTTCAACGGTACCGACCTCGTATCGCTGGCCGCGCATGATCGCTTTCGTCTGGGTCTGGCCTATGTTCCCGAAGAGCGCCGGATCATTCCGGGCCTGACGGTGCGCGAAAACCTGCAACTCGGTCTCGTCGCCAGCCGCGGCCAGATCAACGAGAAAGACGCCATCGAGGAGATCGCGGAGAGCTTTCCGCGCCTCAAGGAACGCCTCGATCAGGAAGGCGTCACCATGTCCGGCGGCGAACAGCAGATGCTGGCGATCGCCCGCGCGACCATCGCCAAGCCCAAGATGATCCTGCTCGACGAGCCGTCGGAGGGCATCATGCCGGTGCTGGTCGAGGAGATGGGCGTGCTGTTCCGCAAGCTGCGTGATCAGGGCGTTACGCTGCTCCTGGTCGAACAGAATGTGGAATGGGCGCTGCGTCTCGCCGATCGCGCGATCATCATGGATCAGGGCGAGGTGGTCTATGAGAGCAGTTCGGCAGCGCTGCTGGCCGACAAGGAAATTCAGGAGCGCTATTGCGCGGTCTGACGCGCATATTTGCGAACAGGTGATCCCATGCAAATGAAAGACAGCCAAAGCGTTCCCGCGTCACAACAGAAGGTCTGGGCGGCGCTCAACGATCCTGAAATCCTGAAACAGTGCATTCCCGGTTGCCAGGAACTCGACATGACATCGCCGACGGAGATGACGGCGAAGGTCGTGATCAAGGTCGGCCCGGTGAAGGCGACGTTCGGCGGCAAGGTGACGCTGAGCGATCTCGATCCGCCGATCGGCTACAGGATCACCGGCGAAGGCTCGGGTGGCGTTGCCGGCTTCGCCAAAGGCGGTGCGGCGATCAGGCTCGAGGCGGTGAGCGACAACGAAACGATCCTGCATTACGAGGTCGATTCCCAGATCGGCGGCAAACTGGCGCAGCTCGGCGGACGCCTGATCGACTCCACGGCCAAGAAGCTGGCTGGCGAGTTCTTCACCAAATTCGGCGCGGTCGTTTCCGCAAGCTGAAGTCGCTGTGGTCTACTGCACGACGAACTGGTTGCGCGCCTCGCGTACCTTGGCGACGATATGGCGGCGCACTTCGCGGACCCGGCTGGTGTCGTGCGTATCGGGATGGGAAACGAGCCAGTAGCTGCGTGTAAAGCGACTGGCCGGCAGAATGCGCTTTAGCTCCGGATAAAGCTGCGCTGCGTAGTCGTGCAGGATGCCGACTCCGTGGCCTGCACGAACGGCTTCAAGCTGGCCGACCACGCTGCCGCATTCGAAGCGCCGTGTCATCAGCTCACTGAAAGTCGACGCATAGTCCAGCGCGCGGCTGTAGATGATGTCATAGATGTAAGTGATCAGCAGGTGATCGGCGAGGTCCCCGGGTTCGCGGATCGGCGTCGATCGGGCCAGATAGTCCTCCGACGCGTAGACGCTCAGCGTGTAGTCGGTGAGCTTGGTGCAGATCAGCTTGCCCTCATCGGGCCGTTCCAGTGTCACCACAATATCGGCTTCGCGCTTGGCGAGGGAGAAAGTGCGCGGCAGCGCCACGAGCTGGACGATCAGATCCGGATTGGCTGCGGCAAAGCCGCCGAGCCGATCTGCCAGAAAATAGTTTCCGAGCCCGTCCGGCGCGCCGATCCGCACCGTGCCTGCCACCTTGTCCGCGGCCGATGTGAGCTGCGATCCGACCTTGAGCAGTTCGGATTCTGCGCGCTCTGCCGCCGCGAGCAACGCAACCCCTGATGGCGTCAGCGATGAGCCCGTCGTCTGGCGGTTCAGCAACTTTGTCTTCAGGTCTTTTTCGAGGGCGGTGAGCTGGCGCGCCACTGTCGCATGGTTGAGCTTCAGTCGCTTGGCGGCGCCCAGAATCTGGCCTGTGCGGGCGACTTCCAGGAAAATCCGAACTTTGTCCCAATCCATCGCTGGACTTTATTTGCTGCACATCGAAGCCGCAATACTGCGCGTTGTCCGGGGCAGGGAAGCGGCGCAAGACGGCCGGAGCATCAAAGGAGAGTTCGATGGCTTCGGAAATCAAGCACTATATCGGCGGACAACAGGTGGCAGGTCGCAGCGGACGGACGTCGCCGGTTTTCAACCCGGCCACCGGCGAGCAGACCGCTCAGGTAAGCCTGGCCAGCACGTCCGAAGTAGGTGCCGCCGTTGCAGCCGCACAGGCGGTTGCAGAGAGCTGGGCCGATACGCCGTCGCTGCGCCGCGCCCGCATTCTCAATAAGTTCCTGCGCATTTGTGAAGATCGCATCGACGAGCTGGCCGCGGTCATCACCTCCGAACACGGCAAGACGCTGTCGGACGCCAAGGGCGAAATCCAGCGCGGCCTCGAAGTCGTCGAATTCGCCGTCGGTGCTCCGCAATTGCTGAAGGGCGAAGTCAGCGAGAATGTCGGCACACGCGTCGACAGTTATGGCGTGCGTCAGGCGCTCGGTGTCGTGGCAGGTATCACGCCGTTCAATTTCCCGGTCATGGTGCCGATGTGGATGTTCCCGGTGGCGCTGGCTTGCGGCAATACGTTTGTGCTCAAGCCCTCCGAGCGTGATCCCTCGGCGTCGCTTCTGATTGCCGAATGGCTGGCCGAAGCCGGTCTGCCTGCCGGCGTGTTCAACGTCGTGCATGGCGACAAGGAAGCCGTCGATGCGCTGCTGCACCATCCCGATGTTGCAGCGATCAGCTTCGTCGGATCGACGCCAATCGCGCGTTATATCTATTCGACTGCGACCAGTACCGGAAAGCGTTGCCAGGCACTTGGTGGCGCCAAGAACCACATGGTGGTGATGCCGGATGCCGATATCGATCAGGCGGTCGATGCGCTGATGGGCGCCGCCTATGGCTCGGCCGGCGAGCGCTGCATGGCGATTTCGGTCGCGGTTCCGGTCGGCGAGAAGACGGCGGATGCCTTGATCTCCAAGCTGGAGCCGAAGATCCGTGCGCTCAAGGTCGGGTCTGGCTTCAATGTTGAATCCGAAATGGGTCCGCTGGTCACCCAGCAGCATCTGGACAAGGTGCGTGGCTATGTGGATTCCGGCGTCGAACAGGGCGCCAAACTGATCGTCGACGGGCGGGACTTCCGGTCCAACGAAGGCGGCTATTTCATCGGCGGATCGCTGTTCGATCACGTGACGCCGGACATGAAGATCTACAAGGAAGAGATCTTCGGACCGGTGCTCGCCGTGGTGCGTACGCCTGACTATGCGACGGCAGCGCGTATGATCAACGACAACGAATACGGCAACGGCACTGCGATCTTCACGCAGAACGGCGACGTCGCGCGTGAATTCGCTCATCGCATCCGTGTCGGCATGGTCGGCATCAATGTGCCGATCCCGGTGCCCGTGGCCTTCCACTCCTTCGGTGGCTGGAAGGCGTCGCTGTTCGGCGATCACTCGATGCACGGGCCGGAAGGCGTTCGCTTCTATACCCGCCTCAAGACCGTCACCAGCCGTTGGCCGACCAGCATCGCGCAGGGGCCGGAATTCGTGATGCCAACAATGAAGTAGGCCGGAGCGTGGGGCACGCGATGAACACGTGCCCCACGAACGTGCCGGATTATTCCGCGGAGTTTAGGCCGCGCCCGTCACACGCCAGATGACGTCGCCCACATCGTCGGCCACCAGCAACGCACCGTCCGGGGTGAGCGTGACGCCCACAGGGCGCCCATAGGACACTTTCTCGTCGGGCGCGAGGAAGCCTGACAGGATATCCCGCGGCGGTCCGGACGGCTTGCCGTTCACGAACGGGATGAAGACTACCTTGTAGCCGCTGAGCGTGCTGCGATTCCACGACCCGTGCTGACCGATAACCATGCCGTCAGGGAATCCCGGCAGTGTGCCGGCGGGCAGCCAGCACAGTCCGAGCGAGGCGGTGTGACCGCCAAGCGCGTAATCGGGTGTGATCGCGGTGGCGACCAACGCCGGATCCTGTGGCACGCGGTCGTCGACCGTCTTGCCCCAGTAGCAATAGGGCCAGCCATAGAAGCCGCCGTCGCGCACCGAGGTCAGATAGTCCGGCGGCGTCTCGTCGCCGAGACCGTCGCGTTCATTGACCACCGTCCAGAGCGAACCGGTCGTGGGCTCCCAGGCGAGCCCGACGGGGTTGCGGAGGCCGGCGCCGAAGATGCGGCTTTTGCCGGTCGCGACGTCGAGTTCATAGACGGCGGCCCGGCCTTCTTCCGACTCCATGCCCATCTCCGCGATATTGCTCAGCGAGCCGACGCCGATATAGAGCTTGCTGCCATCCGGGCTCGGCAGGATGCTGCGCGTCCAGTGGCCGCCGGATTTGAAATTGGTGAGTTTCTTGCCCGGCGCGGTGATGCTGTCTGCGCCGGCCACATAGGGGAAGGCCACCACGCCATCGACATTGCCGACATAGAACGTGTCGTTCAGCAGTGTCATGCCGAACGGCTGGTTCAGCCCCTCCATGAAGGTCTGGCTGATCTCGGCGACGCCGTCGCCGTCGCGGTCGCGCAGTAGCGTGATGCGGTTCGCACTGATGCCGAGTGCTGCGGCCCGCCGCATTGTCGCTTGCATCGCATAGCCGAACATGTTGCGCACGGGGCCTGCGACCTGCGTGGCCTCGGCAATGAGGACGTCGCCATTGGGCAGAACATTGATCCAGCGTGGATGTTTCAGGCCGGTTGCGAATGCATTGACTTTGAGGCCCGGTGCGACGACAGGCTTCTGTCCTGTGGCCCAGCCTTGGGCCGTGGGCATCTTCAATGTGGGGATGGCGCCTTGCGGCTTCGCTTCCGGGACCACGGGCGCACTGCCCCAGGCCGGTGCATGTGTGGCGCCCTGCAGACGGCGCCATTGCAGCGCAGCACCACCGATCACTGCGACGACGCGCGCAAATATTCCGGAAAAGCTCATGTCATTCCCCCATGTAAGTGCGCGCACACTATCTGACACCCGTGCACGTTAAAACCTTCGCGTGACGGCGTGCCGGACATGTGAGCCCATCGCTATTGGGGGATCGGCGCAAAGAGCATTCGGAAGTGCAGTGCGACTATGGCGTCGCGATAGCCCGGTTGATGCAGTCCGCCAGTTCGTCAACTTCAAACGGCTTGTTCAGAACACAAGGCGTGTCGCCCAGCCGCTGACGCACTTTCTGCTCGGAATTGGCGGTGATGAAAATGACCGGCGTCTCGTTCTTGTCCGAGCGCATTTTTTCATAGAGGTCGATGCCGGTGAGGCCCGGCATTTCAACGTCGGTCACCACGCATGACGTATCGAGAGCCGAAGGCGAAGTCAGAAACGCTTCGGCGGATTCGAAGCTGAGAACAGCGAAGCCCAGCGATCGCAGCAGGCTTTCAAGCGCGCGGCGAACCGACGAGGAATCGTCGATGATGGCAATGGCATGGTCAGAGTTCAACGCAATCTCCACGCGGCAGCTTTGACAGCGACCCCAGTGTTGAGCCGTTTCGCCCAGAATATTGTCAAATAACGCCGTGCGGCGAAATCATACTGAGGTTTATCGGGAGGTACCCGGGGCTGGTTTCATGCCGATGGCCTCGGCCATGCGCACCAGAGAAGCGAAGGATTTGGCATCCATCTTTTTCATCATCTTGCCGCGATGAATCTTAACCGTAATTTCGCTGAGGTTCAGCTTCGCGGCGATCTGCTTGTTCAGCAGCCCTGCAGTTGCCAGCTCCATGACTTCGCGTTCGCGTGCGCTCAACGTGCCGAAACGTTCCTTGATATCGGCTACTCCATCGCGTTGCTGCCTCGCCTTGCGGTCGCGCTCCACAGCGCCAGCGACGGCATCGAGCATTTCCTGATCGCGAAACGGCTTGGCCAGAAAATCGACGGCGCCGGCCTTCATGGCGCGGACCGTCATCGGCACATCGGCATGGCCGGTCATGAAGACAATGGGCGTATTGCCGCCGAGATCCGCAAGACGCTTCTGAAAATCGAGGCCGCTGACGATCGGCAGCCGGATATCAAGGACGAGGCAGCTGGCCCTGGTGAGAATGTCGCTCTCGAGAAGCTCGACCGCTGAGGAGGCGAAGCTGACTTCATATCCGACCGAGCGCAGCAGACTGCCAACCGCAGTGCGGATGGCGGCTTCGTCGTCCACAATGACGACCAAAGGTGCTTCTGCGTCGTTAGGCAAGGTTACCGGATCCTGCTGCGGAGGCTGTCGGTATCACGAAATGGAAGGTGGTTCCACCACTCTCGTTTCGCTCCGCCCAGATGCGTCCATGATGCGACTCGATGATGGAGCGGGAGATCGAGAGACCAATCCCCATTCCCTCGGCCTTTGTCGTAAAAAACGGCGCGAACAGGCGCTGCATATGGTCGTCCGGTATACCCGATCCTGAATCGCGCACCGAGACGCGAATTCCCTGTGCCGCGTCGAATGCGGACCACACCTTCAGCTCTTTTGTCTCGGTCGCCTTCATGGCGTGAACGGCGTTGTTGACGAGATTCATCAGCACCTGCTGAAGCTGTACTTCGTCGCCCGCGATGGTAGGCAGATCGGGTGTCAGGTCGAGGACTGCTGCAATCTGGTGCTGTGCCAGATCGCGCTGAACCATCGCCAGTACCTGCGTGACGATGGCGTTGACGTCGACCGGGCCGCGTGCCAACTCGCCCTTTACGGCGAGTAATCTCAGCCGGTGAATGATGTCGCCCGCCCTGCGGCCTTCCTGCACGACTTCCTTGAGGCAGGCCGTGGTTTCGCCGAGATCGGGCCGCTCCCGCGACAGCCAACGCAAGGCCGCCTCTGCATTGGTTACCACGGCGGCAAGTGGCTGGTTGACCTCATGGCCGATTGATGCGGTCAGGGCACCCAATGTCGCGATACGCGAAACGCGGGTGAGTTCTGCGATGCTCTGCTGAAGTGCTTGCTCGGCTGCGATCTTGGCGGTGACGTCAAGCGAACTGATCAGGACGGAGCGAGATCGATCGGTAGGGAAGGTTGCCGTGACGATGGTGGTGCGCAACTCCCCGTTGACAGCACGGATGGTCGCTTCAGTTGTAAAAAAACTCTCTCCTGCAAGAAATGCGAGCAGAATTTCGCGAAAGGCAGCCAAAGTCTCCGGCTCAAGTGCCGCATCCCAGGACTGCTCAACGTTCTTCTGGTCGAGATCGCCGATCAATTGCTTCGCGGCGTCATTCGCGTCGATGGTCCGCACCAGAAGCAGGCAATGCTTGAGAAAGCCCTCATTGGCGATGAGGTAGTCCCGAAGTCGGGGAAGGCCCTGTTGCAGGATCGGCGCACAGGCATTGGCCGCTTCCGTGAAGTCCTGCTCCCAGACAGCGACGCTCGTGTTCTGAAAGATGTTGCGGTAGCGCTCTTCGCTCTGCCGGAGCCTTGCATCCGACATCCTGATCTGGACGCAGAGCACGGCGGCGATAGCAATGGCGAGCGCGCTGACGCCGCCGCGCAGCATCGCTCCCTCATCGGGGTCGTTCGCGTGGCCGATCAGATAACCGAGGATTGTCAGGCCGATGCAGCCGAGGGCGATCAGGACGATGCCCGTTACATTGGTGAAACGGAGCACCATCAGCAGCACGACGATATAAAGTGCCGCGACGGCGATCTCGAATGTGCTGAAAGCGTCGAACGCGAAAATGCCCGCGGCAAGGATGGCCGCTGCAACAGACATGGGCAGCTGTGAGGATCGTCGGTTGCGATCAGAACTGGTCATTTGAACCGTAAATTAGCAAGCAGGGCGTGCGTCCTGCAGGGAATGATTAAGTCCGTCGAGGTCGGCGGCATACCGCCCGGGATAAACCTTGGTATAGGGAGGGATTACCTTCGTTTCTTGAATCTCTATCCTCGTAGAATAGTTAGCGCGGCCGGAATCTCTCATCCTGGGATCGTCGAAGTCATCGCGATATCGATGGCATTCACCACCCAAAGGAGACCGATATGCTGCTCGATTCACAGTCCCAGAATTCTGACTCGTTTGCCGGTGTATTGTCTGACGCAAGTTCTACGACGGTCGCGCAGCTGCTGCTAGATGCGCGGCAGGCGATCGGGTCGGATGTCGGTGCGGCTCTTCGATGCATCAAGCAGGCCGCTTCACTGCTCGAAGCCCCGGTCCAGCCGTCGGTCATTCCTGCCCGGGGCGGCCTCGCGCGCTGGCAGGTGGACCGGATCAAACGTCACATTGATTCAAATCTGGATGAAGCCATCCAAGTGTCGGATCTCGCGAGTATCGCCCGCCTGAGTTGCGGTTACTTCTCAAATGCGTTCAAGATCACGTTCGGCCAGTCTCCTCATGCCTATATCGTTGCCCGCCGTCTGACGCGCGCGATGGAGCTGATGAAATCCAGCAGCAAGGCGCTCAGCGAGATTGCCATCGATTGCGGCTTCTCCGATCAGGCTCATATGTGCCGCCAATTTCGCCGCGCGACCGGAGCCAGCCCCAATGCCTGGCGCCGCGACAACATGATGATGTCCGAGCTCGCAACACGGCAGTGATACCCGGCACGGGGTATCACAGAATGTGGCCGCGACCGCTTGCATGATCGTCCCGGCCTTTGACGAATAGTTCACCCGGGCCACTCCGCCCCTGAAGTTATCTCCCTGGCTCAATCCAAGTGAAAGGATCGAAGATGTTTGCGCGCAAGACGATGATGAAATCGGCCCGACGATGGCTCGTGGTGCCCGCGTCCGTGGCCTTTGTGATGCTGGCATCCATGGGGGAAAGCCCGGCGGCATCCGACAAGGCCTATCGTTGGATCGGAGATCCCCGATTGGCCACCGATATCAGCGCAGCCCGCCGCGTGCAGCGACGTGTCAATGCTCCCGCCAGCGTGGCTGTCCCTTCCATTGCTCCGCCGGTGCGGCCGATGGATTCCTATGCGAGTGCGCCCACCAGCTATGGCTACGGCATCGGCGACAACTCCCGCAATCAGACGTGGTGAAGCGAGACGCCGAGCCAGGGCCGGTCGGTCCTTGAGGCATAGTGGTCCGTGCACCCCGGGTTGCAGAAATGCCCCGTGGTCCCGCTGCCGCGAATGGATAGGTTCCTCCTCAACATGGTTCAGCGATGTTTTCCGGCCGTTCTGCTCGGTCGGGAATGTCGCTGCACCGATGCAAGGGGATGAATGACGATGTCGTCACAGGTTAAAGTCGCTGCGGTCCATGCTGCGCCGGTATTTCTCGATAGGGCAGCCACCACGGCGAAGGCGATTTCGATCATTCGCGAGGCTGCTGCCGCAGGCGCCCAGCTGATCGCGTTTCCTGAAACCTATATCCCGGCGTTTCCGGTATGGGCGGCGCTGTGGGCGCCGATCGAGAATCATGATCTGTTTGTGACGATGGCCGAACAGTCGGTCTCGATTGCAGGTCCGGAAATGGCCGCCTTGCGCAATGAGGCGCGCGGGCTTGGCGTGACGATCTCGATGGGCATCAGCGAAAGCTCGCCGGTCAGCGTCGGCCTGATCTGGAACAGCAACGTGTTGATCGGGCCCGACGGCAATATTCTCAATCATCACCGCAAGCTGGTGCCGACTTTCTACGAGAAGCTGATCTGGGCCGCCGGTGATGGCGCGGGCCTCCGCGTCGCCGATACGCCTGTGGGACGCGTCGGCAATCTCATCTGCGGCGAGAACACCAATCCGCTGGCGCGCTATACGCTGATGGCGCAGGCCGAGCAGATCCACATTTCGAGCTGGCCGCCGATGTGGCCGACGCGCCGTCCGAGCAGCGGCGGCAACTTCAACAATGTCGCAGCCAATCGCATTCGTGCCAGCGCACATTCCTTCGAGGCCAAGGCCTTCGGCATCGTCACCGCCGGCTATATGGACAAGGCGATGCGCGACTTCCTGATCGCGCGGGATCCCGATGTGGTCGATGTGATCGATCGCACGCAGCGCGCCGCCAGCTTTTTCGTCGATCCCACCGGCGAGGTGCTCGGTGACACGCTGCAGGAGGACGAAGGCATCGCCTATGCCGAGTTCGATGTGCGTCGCTGTATTGAGCCGAAGCAGTTCCACGACGTCGTTGGCTATTACAATCGCTTCGACGTGTTCGATCTGACCATCAATCGCAAGCGCCTCGTGCCGGCAACCTTCGCCGATACGGCTGAAGACGAAGGCGCCACGCCGGAGCTGATTGAGCGCGTGATCTAGCGCTTCGACTGGTTCAGAACCGCATGCGGCATCATGACATGGATGCCCTTGTCGAGATTGACCAGCTGAGTGACGCGGACATCAGCGGCGAGACTGCAGAGCATATAGGCATCGTCGGGCGTCAGCGTCGTGCGTGCGACGATCATGCTGACCATCCGGCGGAGCGCGACACGAGCGGCTTCGTCGAGATCGGGATCGAAGGCCATCGAGATGAGGTGATCCTTAGTCTCGGCATAGGGCGCCTCCAACTGCGCATTCTTGACCAGATCGATCTTGAACGTGCCGGTGAGACCAGTCTCGACGGCGGTCACACAGACTTCGCCGTCGCCCTGCACGGCGTGACCGTCGCCGCAGGAGAACAGGCCGCCCTCGGTCCAGACGGGAAGATAGAGAACGCAGCCTGCGCCGAGCTCCTTGTTGTCGATATTGCCGCCGAAATGCGAGGGCATGGTCGTGCTGACCCGGCCGACCGCAGGTTTCGGCGCGGTGCCCATCACGCCGAAGAACGGCTGTGCCTTTAACGTGATGCCCCATGGGGTCTTCACCACGCCATTGGCCCGATCAAGGCCGATATGAACGCGGCGGAAATAGTCGAAGTCGTCGGGCAGCGTGCCCATGCCGGGTCTGAAGAGCGTATAGCCCCAGTCATCCGCGAGCTGGACGTCGAGAATCTCGACACGCAATGCATCACCCGGTCGGGCGCCGCGTACGGCGACGGGCCCAGTGAGGATATGCGGCCCGAGTTCTGGAGTGACGGCATCCAGGATGGCGACAAGTTCGGGGCGGACGGTCATGCCCGCTTCTGTCGGAAGGCTCTCGCGTGTGCCACTGACGCTTGTGATCGTGACCGTTTCGCCGGGATCGATGGTGACGATCGGCTTCAGCGCGGCGTCGAAATAGCCCCAATGAACGGTCTTCGGGCTCGGAAGCAGTGTCTGCGTCATGGAATATCCTGTGTTCAGCCGCCGGCGGCGAAACTGTCGCTGCGCACGGCCCAGCCGGTGACGCGCGCCTCGATCAGCGAGAACACAATATACAAACCGACGCCCAATGCAGCCAGAATGAACAGGCCGGCGAACACCAGCGGCACATCGAAGCTGGACGACGCGATCATCATCAGATTGCCGATGCCGCGATTGGAGGCCACGGTCTCCGAAATCACCGTGCCGACGAAAGCCAGCGTCGCGGCCACCTTCAGTGAGGCGAAGAAATACGGCATGGTGCGCGGCAGGCCGACATTCCACAGGATTTCAAGCTTGGTCGCGCGCAGCGTCTTCATGACATCCTGCAACTCGGGCTCTGTCGCCGCAAGGCCGGTGGCGACGTTCACGACGATCGGGAAGATGCACATGATCATCGCGGTGAGGATTGCCGGCACGGTGCCCGCGCCGAACCACAGCACGAAGATCGGCACCACCGCGACTTTCGGGATCGACGAGAACCCCACCAGCATCGGATAGGCGACGTCATAAGCCAGCTTTGACGAGCCGATCAGCATGCCCAGCAGAATGCCGATCGCGATGCCGAAGCCGAACCCGACCATGGTGGTGTACAGCGTCTGCAGCGCATGCGGCCAGATCGCGGGGAAACGCGTCCAGAGCGTCGCAAGTACCTGGCTCGGCCGCGGCAGTACGATGTCCGAGACATGGAACATCAGGCACAGCAATTCCCACAGCACGAAGAAGCCGATGATGCAGGCGGTGGACATGATCTGGCGGCGGACACGTTCGCTCATGACGCGATCTCCTGAACGGCGCGGGCTGCGACGATGCGCTGGCGCAGGCGCTGGGTCAGCGTGACGAAATCCGGCTCGAACGACACGTCGATGGTGCGCGGCCGCGCGAACGGCACCGTGCTGTCATCGACGATCCGACCGGGCCGCGCCTGCATCACGCAGATGCGCGAGGCCAGATAGGCCGCTTCCTTGAGATCGTGGGTGACCAGCAGCACCGTGGGACGCTTCTCGATCCACAGATTCTGCATGATCTCCCACAATTCCTCGCGGGTGAACTGGTCGAGCGCGCCGAACGGCTCGTCGAGCAGCAGCAAGGTCGGATCATGAATCAGCGCCCGGCACAGCGAGGCGCGCTGCTGCATGCCGCCGGACAGCTGCCAGGGAAATTTGTCGCCGAAACCACCGAGGCCGACCTGCGCGAGCGATGCCTCGACGCGGTCGCGATATTCGGTCTTGCGCTTGGCGCCGAATGTTTCCTTGAACGGCGGCACGATCTTCAGCGGCAGCATGACATTGTCGCGGATATTCAGCCACGGCAGCAATGTCGGGTTCTGGAACGCCATGCCGATGCGCGCCGCGCCTGCGCCGATCTCGCGGCCGGCGACGAACACGTTGCCCTCCGTCGCCGTGAGCGTGCCTGCCACAAGCTTGAGGATTGTCGACTTGCCGCAACCGCTTGGTCCAACCAGGGCTACGAATTCGCCGTTGTTGATTAGCAGGGATGTCTCAGCCAGTGCGGTCACGGCTTTTTTCGCCGTGCCGAAGGTGACACGCACCTTTTCCAGCTCGATCACATTGTCCGCGGTGCGGGGCTTTGAGTGGACGAGCGGTGCGTTCATCGGGTCAGGCTTTCTGCACGGAGGTGATCGCAGCCATGGTCGAGTCGGTGTTGACAGGCACTGCCGGCGGCATCTGCTGGATCGCATGCACCGATTGCCCGGTGCCGCGTGCATCCTCTTGCAAGATCCGGTCCTTCATCACGAAGCGGCCGCGCACGATGGTATGGATTGGCAGTGCCGAGGCCTTGCGGCCATGCCACGGTGAAATCTTCGCGCGTGACTGAATCATCGCGTCGTCGACGGTCCATTCACGCTTGAGGTCGACGATGGCGATGTCGGCATCAGACCCCACCGTCAGCGTGCCCTTGCGCGGATACAGCCCCCAGATCTTGGCGGGACTCTCGGCGCTCCAGCGCACGTAGTCATTGATGGAGGCGCGGCCCTTGTTGATCTCGGTCAGCATCAGCGGCATCTGGGTCTCGACGCCGGGAAAGCCGCAGTCGACCGTCCAGATGTCCGGTCGGGTCTTCTCGTCCGGTGCGTGCGGCGCATGGTCGGTGGCGATCATGTCCACAGTGCCGTCCATCAGCGCATCCCAGATCGGCTGCTGGTTCGGTTTTTCGCGCACCGGCGGATTGACGCGCACGACGCCGCCAAATTTCTCGTAGTCTGTCTCGTCCAGCAGCAGATATTGCGGGCAGGTCTCGCCGGTGATGTCCACGCCGCGCGCCTTGGCTTCGGCCAGCGGACGCAATTCGGCAGCCGACGAGATGTGCAGCACATGAATGCGTGCGCCGGTCCATTCAGCGAGAATCGCTGCGCGGGCCACGGCCTCGACAGCCACCACAGCCGGGCGTGCCGCGAGATGTGCGATCGGCTCGGTGCGGCCGGTGGCGCGGAGGCGTGCTTCGCGGCGCTCCATGATGGTGTTGGTCTCGGCATGCAGCGAGATCCGCTTGCCGGTGGGCGCCACCACTTCGAAGGCTTCGAGCATCGCGCCCGTCGACGGCGACGGGATGCGGCCGAAGGTGTTGCCCATATAGAGCTTGAAGCCGATCACGCCGCCATCGATCAGGGCGCCGACATGTTCGATGCTGTCTTCACCGAGCACCGCATAGAGCCCGTAATCGACGTAAGCCTTCGACGACGCGATCTTGTGCTTGCCGGCCAATGATTCAGCATTGTTGATGGTTGGCAGCGTGTTCGGCATGTCGAACACGGTCGTCACGCCGCCGAAGGCCGCCGCTGCTGTGCCGCTGGCAAAGTCTTCTTTCTGCGGATAGCCGGGATCACGGAAATGCACATGGACATCGATCGCGCCGGGCAGGATATGCAGGCCCGTGGCGTCGAGTGTCTGCGTCGCCGGCGGCATCGCCTCGGGCGCGCCGATAGCGTGGATCACGCCGTCCTTGATCGCGATGCTGGCGTTGTAACTTGCATCGGGCGATACGATGGTGCCGCCATTGATGACCAGATCGACCTTGTCGCTCATCTCACGATCTCCGCTCACAGCATCGCCCAGCCGCCATCGACCGGCAGGTCGACTCCGGTAATCTGGCGCGAGACGTCGCTGGCCAGGAACAGGCAGGCATTGGCGACATCGGCATCCACGGTGACGCGGCGCAGCGCGTAATCCATGGCGTGGCGCTCGGCGGCTTCCGCTTCGGTGATGCTAAGTTTCAGCGCCATGTCGCGGCACACCTTCTCGCGAAAGCGCGGGCCATCGACCATGCCCGGCGCAACGCAATTGACGTTGATGTTGAACTGCCCGACCTCGAGCGCGAAGCTCTTGGTGATGCCGCGCAAGCCCCATTTCGACGCCGAATAGGCCATGCGGCCGGCGCGACCGCGCATGCCGAAAGTGCCACCGACATTCACCACCTTGCCGTAGCGCTGCTCGATCATGGTGGGCAGCGCGGCATGCATGGTGTGGAAGCAGCCGTTCATGTTGAGCGTGACGATCTCGTCGAATTCCTCCGGTGTGGTCTGCACGCCGGTCTTGCCGATCGGGCCGGAGCCGCCGGCAACATTGACGAGAATGTCGATGCGTCCGCCGAATGCCGCCTTGGTTGTCTCCGCCGCGGCTTCGCACTGCTCGGACTTGGTGAGATCGCAGGGGATGACAATAACCTCGCCGCCGTTAGCCTTCACTTCGGCAGCAACCGGCTCGATCGCCGATGTGTCGCGGCCCAGCAGCGCCAGCTTGCAACCTTGTTCGGCAAAGGCGTGGGTGATGGAAGCACCCATCCCCTTGGCGGGGCCTGTGATCATGACGACGCGATTTTCGAGGGAGAGTTTCATGGGGTTGTCTTTCGGTGGTGTAGGAGAAACCGGGTGCCGCGGCGCCCGGTCCACAGGGCGGCCTTGCGTTACATCGCGGCCTTGATGGCCGTCGGGCGATCGGCCAGCGGTGGCATGAAGCTGCGGTCGAATACGTCGCCGATCTTCGGCGTGCGCGGCAGTTCCTTGGCACTGACGAGGATGTCGATCGCCTTGCTCATGCGTTCGTCGTTGATGTCGCCATGGCCGATCTTCGAAATTTCCGGCGAAGTCATTTCGTCGGACAGCGTGGCTTCCAGGCGCGCGCGTTCGATCTCCGGCTTGATCAGTGGTTCGCGCTTCTGCACCGCCTCGATGGCGGCCTTCGGATCGGCCATCGCATCCTTGACGCCGCGGTTGAGCGCCTTGAGGAAGCCCTTCACGGCGTCGGGGTTTTCCTTGGCAAACTTGCGCGAGACGATGATGGCATTGGAATAGAGATCCATGCCGTAATCGCCGAACTTGATGAAGCGGATCTCCTTTTCAGGATCGATGCCGATCAGCCTGGCGCTGAAGCGGATGGTGGTGATGTAGCCGAATACGCCATCGACCTGATCCTTCATCAGCATCTGTTCGCGCAGGTTTGGCTGCATGTTGGTGACTTCGACCTTGGTGCAGTCGATCTTGGTCGCCGCGCAGAGCGCCGGGAATAGCTTCAGCGCGCCGTCATTGGCCGCGCCGCCGAGCTTGCGTCCGACGAAATCGGCCGGCGTCTTGATCGGGCTGTCGGCTTTCACTGCCACCGTGAAGGGCGGCCGGTTGTACATCTGGTAGACGCCGATCGGCGCTTCGTCCGGCTTCCTGGCGGCGAGTTCGATCAGCGCATTGATGTCGCCGAACCCCATGTCATAGGCGCCGTTGGCGACTTGCGGCACTGCCGCACCGGAGCCGTTACCTTGGTCGAAGGTGACGTCGAGGCCTTCCGCTTTGAAGTAGCCGCGATCCTGCGCAAGGAAGAACATGCCCTGCGGACCTTCATACTTCCAGTTCAGGACCATCTTGATCTTGGTGTCGGCCTGCGCGGCGACAAGCGATCCGGCGGTCACCGCCAGCGCGAGCGCAAGCGTCTTCAAGCCACGAAATGCATGGTGTCCGGTCATCCAAAGTGCTCCTGGGTGTGGTCCCGTTGCAGTGTGCGACACGTTCGGCCGGTGGCGTCTCTTGCCCCGCGGCCGCCCTCGGGAGCAAAGTTAAGCTTATCCGAGTGAGCTTATCTGCTGCTATCTTTTCGCCTGAGCGGTGCAAAAAAGGCCTCGCTCGGAATCGTCCAGATAACGCGTTGTTCGGGTCGGCGCTCGCAGAACCGCGAGGCGCAGGCGCGTCAGCAGCATCCGCAAAAACTTGCAGCAATCACGCCGTCGAGCGCGGCGAGGGCCCCAGCCAGGTTCTGGCCAGAGGGCATGCCGGCGCGCATCTGCGCCAGAATCTCCAGCCGTGCGGCCGTGAAGTCGATCCCGGTGACATGCCCATCGCGCACGATCGTGTGGCCGGCGACGATCACCTCCCGGATATGGCGCGCGGTTGCCCGCGAGAACAGGAGATTGATCGGGTCGAGGTCGCTGCGCAGCGCGTCGTCGTTGAGCGCGTTCCAGTCCAGCAGCAGCATGTCCGCATCGGCGCGCTCGCGCAGACCGCCGTCGCTGGCGATATTGGTGACGGCGAAGCGGCCGTTGCTTACGCTTTCATGCAGCGCCCGATGGCGGGTCACGACCTGATCGAAACCGGTGCCGGCATGGAGCAGATGTGACAGCCGGAGCTCGCGCAGTGCATCATTGTCGTCGTCGAATGCTTTGCCGTCGATGCCGAGGGCGATCCGGCATCCGGCGGCCCGCATCCGGGTCATGGGAGCCAGGCCCGAATGCAGATGCAGGTTGGAGCTGGTATTGACCGAAATGACGACGCCGCGTTCGGCCAGGAGTTCCAGTTCATCGGGCCGGGCCCAGACGCAATGTGCCAGCGTCAGCCGCGGGGACAGCAGACCGATCTCGTCCAGCATGCGGACGACGCCGCCAGGATAATTGGCGTCGCACCACTGGCGTTGATACTTGGTCTCGAGCAGATGCATGTGGACGCGGCGGCCGGTGTGTGCCGAAGCTTCGGCGATCGCCTGCAACAGCGCGTCGCTGCACCACTGCACGCCATTGGGACCATATTGCACATCGAATTTCGGGCCGTCGGCGGCGGAGACGACCTCGTCCATTAGCGTCAAGTAGTCGCGCGGCGACAGCGGCGGACGCGTGAAACGCTGCGCGATCTCCGGCCGAACGTCTGGCGGCAGCGCCGCCAGCACAGGTTCCGAGGGACCGTAGACCAAAGGATTGCGATCTCTCATTGCCACGGCGAGGCCGGCGCGCACGCCGACATCGCGTGCCGCGCGCGATACCTCGGCCAGTTCGGCCGGCAGATCAGTGAAGCCCTGCACGCGGGTGTAATGGTTCATGACGATACCGGCGCCGCCCAGCGCGCTGCTGGCGAACGCGACGCAGGCCGCCAGGTAAGGATCGACCGCAGGAAACAATGCGAGATAGTGGATCCAGGACTCAAGCGGCTTGGCGTCGGCGCCGATGGAGCTGGTGCGGACCGCGCGGCCGTGGTCGTGGGCATTGACCAAGGCGGGCAGCGCTACGATCGGCTCTGCTGCTTCGGTTGTCCGTGCGATCGACTGGATCTTGTCGTCCTGCAGCGCGATCACCTGCGCGCCGGGCATCGGCCCGTCCGGGCCAATCACATGCGCGCAGGTGATACGACGTGGTGCGTCGGTGAGGCGAGTCGTTGTCATTACGGCGCAATAGTCGGGGGCACCCGGTCGGGCTTGGCCGGCAGGAACGTATCGTTGAACACCTCATCGGGCTTTGGCGTGCGCGGTAGTTCGAACGAGGTCACGATGGTGGAGATCGCCGAACCCAGACGCTTCTGATCGAGCTCGCCGAGGCCCAGATCCCTGACCTCCGGTGTGTTGATGAAGTTGTTGTAGACATAGGTCAGGCGCCGTTTCTCGATATCCTTCTTGATCAGCGGTTCCTCGGTGGCGAGCAGGTCGATGGCGGCGTCCGGTGCCTGGACGGTTTCCTTGATCGAGCGGTTGATGGCGCGCAGCAGACCCTTCACCGCCTCCGGATGTTCCTTCAGCAGCTTCTGCGATACCATCACGCCGTTGGAATAGAGGTCGAGGCCAGCGTCAGAATAAAAGTTCCAGCGGACGTCCTTGTCGGGATCGACCTTGAGCGACACCAGGTTGAGATAGCTGGTGGCCGCGAACACTGCGATCGAATCCACCTGGCCCTGCAGCAGCATCTGTTCCTGCAAGGCCGGCGAAACCTGCAGAATGCTGATTTTGCTGTAGTCGATGCCGTTCTGCTTGGCGAGCAGCGGCAGCAGTTTCAGCGACGCGCTGCCGGAAGGTGAGGCCAGCTTAGAGCCTTCGAGATTCTTGAGCGTTTTGATAGGTCCATCCGCCTTGCTGAGCAGCGCGAACGGCGTCTTGTTATAGATCATGTAGACCATCACCGGCGCATCGTCCGGCTTGGTAGCGGCATTTTGAATGATGGCGTTGATATCGCCGAAGCCGGCATCATAAGCGCCCGACATGATCCGCGTGACGGTCGCCGCCGAGCCTTCGCCCTGATCGATCGTTACGTCGAGATTTTCATCCTTGAAGTACCCTTTGGCCTTTGCCCAGTAGTACCAGGCGTGCAGACCCTGGATCTTCCAGTCGAGGGTAAACTTGATCTTGGTTGGCCCGGCAGCTTGGGCAAGAGTGAGCGATCCTGCGCTTACGCCCAAGGCCAACACGAGCGTCAGTAATCCACGAAGTGCCCGGTGTTCGGTCATCGATGCTTTCCTGTTGCGAAACGTCACATAATTGGTCGGTGGGCGACGTCGCTCTCGCGACTATCTTCCTGCGTGGATCAGGATAGACCTATCCGAGTGGTCACATCTGCTGCTATCTCTTCCAGTGACCGGTGTGAAAAAGGCATCACTCGAGAGGCGGGGCAATGAGGCATCTGCGGTTGCTGACCCATGTGGTTGAAGTGGCGCGACTGGGCTCGATCCGCCGCGCCGCGGAGCAGCTCAATCTGACGCCATCGGCCATGAACCGGCGCATTCAGGACCTCGAGGCCGAAATCGGTACGCCTTTGTTCGAACGCCGGCCGCGGGGCGTGAAGCTGACGACCGCCGGCGAGATGTTCGTGCGCTATGCGCGCAGCCAGATTGCCGATGCCGAGCGGATGAGATCGCAGGTCGAGGATCTCAGAGGTCTGCGGCGCGGTCCGATCCAGATCGCCTGCAGCCAGGCGTTGGCGCTGGATTTTCTGGCGCTGCGTGTCGCTGCATTCCAGAAGAAGCATCCGAAAGTGGTGTTCGATCTCAAGGTGATGGATCATGAGCGTGCGCTGGCCGCGCTGGCGGCCTACGATGTCGATCTCGCTCTGGTGCATCGCCCGACGATGTGGCCGTCGCTGCGCGTCATCGCCAGCATTCCCCAGCGTCTTGTGGTGATCACCCGCTCGGATCATCCGCTGGCCGCCAAGAAGATGCTGCGCCTCTCCGATTGTGTCGATTATCCCGCAGCCCTGCCGGATCGGACTTTGAGCGGCCGCCAGATTCTCGATGAGGTCACGACTCGCCGCGATCTGCGCCTCAACATGCTCGCGGAATCAAACTCCTTCGAGATGCTGCGCGGGCTGGTGTTCCGCTGCGACATGATTTCGTTCCAGATCGAGATCGGGGCTCCCACCGGGAACCTGGGTATGGGGCTGGTCGGCCGCCCGATCGATACCCGCGACGTGCCCACCGCCGACCTGGTGCTGTGCCAGCTGCGCGGTCGCACGCTACCGGTGGCCGCGGCGACTTTCGCGGAAATCCTGATGAAGAGCCTGAGCGAGATGCGGCCGGGCACCTAGCTCTTTTGCGGCGCAAAATATCCTTCCGTACGGGGGCCGGATGCCTTATTGGCTGGCCTAAATTCTGTCCCGTGAGCCCGTAGTTCCCATGATTCGTCTCGACAATATCAGCAAACAGAACGGTCATCAGATCGTCTTCATCGAAGCCGCCGGCGCCTTGCTGAAGGGCGAGAAGATCGGTCTGGTCGGGCCGAACGGTTCCGGCAAGACGACCTTGTTCCGCATGGTCACCGGCCGCGAACTGCCCGATGAGGGCCAGGTCGTGGTCGAGCGCGGCGTCACCATCGGCTATTTCAGCCAGGATGTCGGTGAAATGTCCGGCCATAGTGCGGTTGCCGAGGTGATGGAGGGAGCTGGTCCCGTCAGCGTGGTCGCGACCGAGCTGAAGGAACTGGAAACGGCCATGGCCGATCCGGACCAGGCCGACAATATGGACAAGATCATCGAGCGCTACGGCGAGGTGCAGGCGCGCTTCGAGGAACTCGATGGCTACGCGCTGGAAGGCCGCGCCCGCGAAGTACTCGCCGGTCTCGCATTCACACAGGAAATGATGGACGGCGATGTCGGCAAATTGTCCGGTGGCTGGAAGATGCGCGTCGCGCTGGCCCGCATCCTGCTGATGCGCCCGGATGTCATGCTGCTCGACGAACCGTCGAACCATCTCGATCTCGAAAGCCTGATCTGGCTCGAAGGCTTCCTCAAAGGTTACGAGGGTGCGCTGCTCATGACCTCGCATGACCGCGAATTCATGAACCGCATCGTCACCAAGATCATGGAGATCGATGGCGGCTCGCTGAATTCCTATTCGGGCGACTATGAATTCTACGAGGCGCAGCGCGCCATGAACGAGAAGCAGCAGCAGGCGCAGTTCGAGCGCCAGCAGGCGATGCTGGCCAAGGAAATCAAGTTCATCGAGCGCTTCAAGGCGCGCGCCTCGCATGCCGCGCAGGTGCAGAGCCGCGTCAAGAAGCTCGACAAGATCGAGCGAGTCGAGCCGCCGAAGCGCCGCGAAGTCGTGTCGTTCGATTTCCTGCCAGCGCCGCGCTCGGGCGAAGACGTCGTCAGCCTCAAGAACATCCACAAGGCCTATGGCAGCCGCACCATCTATGAAGGGCTGGATTTCTCGGTCCGTCGCAAAGAGCGTTGGGCTGTGATGGGTATCAACGGCGCCGGCAAGTCGACGCTGTTGAAGCTTGTCACTGGCGCGGCAGAGCCCGACAACGGCAACGTCACCATCGGCGGCAGCGTCAAGCTCGGCTACTTCGCGCAGCATGCGATGGATCTGCTCGATGGCGAGCGCACGATCTTCCAGAATCTCGAAGACTCATTCCCGCAGGCCGGGCAGGGCACTTTGCGCGCGCTCGCAGGGTGCTTCGGCTTCTCCGGCGACGATGTCGAGAAACGTTGCCGCGTGCTGTCGGGTGGCGAGAAGGCGCGTCTGGTGATGGCCAAGATGCTGTTCGATCCGCCGAATTTCCTGGTGCTCGACGAGCCGACCAACCATCTGGACATGGCCACCAAGGAAATGCTGATCAAGGCGCTCGCCGACTACGAAGGCACCATGCTGTTCGTGTCCCATGACCGTCACTTCCTGGCGGCACTGTCGAACCGCGTGCTCGAGCTGACGCCCGACGGCATCCATCAATATGGCGGCGGCTATACCGAATATGTCGCGCGCACTGGCCAGGAAGCGCCGGGTCTGCATCCCTAACTCAGCCCTCATGGTGAGGAGCGCGCCCTTGCGCGCGTCTCGAACCATGGCTGCCCGGGCACGGAACATGTGACCATCCTTCGAGACGCCGCGCAAGTACGCGGCTCCTCAGGATGAGGACGGAGTTTCTGGCTGCTTCGACGAGTGAGGCGATCTGCGCTGGGCAAGTTGCTGCAACTGCGCCAAGTCGTCCCGGATCAGGGCCTCTTTCTTGGCCCGGCTCCAGCGTTTAAGCTTGCGCTCGTTTTCGATGGCATCCGTGATGCTTTCGAACCACTGAGAATAAACCAGTTCGACCGGCCGTCGCGTGAAGGTATAGCCCGGAAACACCCCGGCATTGTGCTGGGCTATCCGAATATCAAGTGATGTGCGGGTGATGCCGATATAGTAACTGCCATCAGCGCATCGGACGATGTAGACGTAAGCTCCGTCTCGCATAGAATCCGCATCATTTAAATGAGATACTAGAATTGCGATAGTGAGAATGGATTGATCCTTCGTTCTGTCAAGTCGCGCGTCCAGATCCTCATGGTGAAGAGCGCGCCTCGCGCGCGGCTCGAACCATGAGCTGGCCGGGCACAGAGCGTGCGACCATCCTTCGAGACGCGGTCGAAGACGACCGCTCCTCAGGAGGAGGGACAGAGCTCATCCCGTCAGCGCCGACAGTGAAACGCCGCGTTTCACCACGCTGCGCATGGCGAATGAGGAATGCAGCCGCGCCACGCCCGGCATCCGCGAGAGATGCTGCTTGTGGATGCGTTCATAGTCCTCCATGTCGCGCGCCTGCACATGGACGAGATAGTCGTCATTGCCGGACATCAGATAGCAGGACACGACATCCGGGCATTTGGCGATCTCGCGCTCGAAGGCCGACAGCGCGTCCTCGCTCTGCTTGTCGAGTGTAATGTGGACGTGGACCGTCATCATGTAACCGAGCTCGGATGCGTCGATCTCGGCGGCATAGCCCTTGATGACACCCTTCTTTTCCAGGGCCGTGAGACGCCGGGTACAGGCGGTAGGCGACAGGCCGACTTTCTCCGCCAGTGCCATCTGGCTGATCCGGGCATCCCGGACCACCTCGCGAAGGATCTTCCGGTCGGTCGAATCGAGGTCGCTTGCCATGGTTCTTGCCAAAATTTCGCAGGATTTCTCTACAGAAGCGTAGATCTACGCCGATAATCACCGTTTCTGACCGTAGCAGCGGCCGGAATCGCCGTAAAGCGCTATGCGGAAGGTGAGATACTGCCGTTGCGATCATTCGTGACGGGGGATGTGATGCTGGCACCTTGGACAGGCGGGACGGGCACGCGGCATGCGAGCGCGGTGCTGACCATCGACCTCGAAGGAATCTCACGCAATTACCGGCTGTTGGCCGAGCGGGTCGGCCCCGGCGTCACTTGCGCCGGCGTGGTGAAGGCGGACGCCTATGGCCTCGGTGCCGACCGCGTCGCGCCGGCACTTTATCGGGCCGGCTGCCGCACCTTCTTCGTGGCGCATCTCGATGAAGGGCTGGATCTCCAGACCCATCTGCCCCGCGACGTTGCGATCTATGTGCTCAACGGTCTGCCACCCGGCGGCGAACGCGACTGCGCCGAAGCCGGCATTATTCCGGTGCTCAATTCGCGTGAACAGCTTCAAGCCTGGTCCGATCAGGCGCGGCAACGCGGCCGGATTCTGCCAGCGGTCGTTCAGGTCGATAGCGGCATGTCGCGTTTGGGCATGTCGCCGCGTGAGGTCGCTGATCTCTCGGGCATGGACACCAGCACTCTGGATATCCAGGTGGTGATGAGCCATCTCGCTTGCGCCGATACGCCGGAGCATCCCGCCAATGCGCATCAGCTCGCGGCGTTTCAGACGCTTGCGAAGCGCTTTCCCGGCGCGCGAAAATCCTTCGCCAACTCTTCAGGCATTTTCCTTGGCCGCGAGTTCCATCACGACCTCGTCCGCCCTGGTGCGGCGCTTTACGGTCTCAATCCCAATCCCGCGCAATGCAATCCGATGCTGCCGGTGGTGCGGCTCACCGCGCAGGTGATCCAGACCCGCGAGGTCGAGGCCGCTGCCCATGTCGGCTACGGCTGGACGTTCGAGGCGACGAAGCCGACGCGGCTGGCGACGCTGGCCATCGGCTATGCCGACGGATTGCATCGCGCTTTCGGCAATGGCGGTGCCGTGTATTTCCGCGGACGAAGGCTGGCGATTGCCGGGCGCGTCTCCATGGATTCACTGACCGTCGATCTCGGAGATCTGCCGCCCGGCATGTTGGCACAGGGCTCGCAAGTGGAAATCATCGGCGGGCATCAGTCGCTCGACGCGCTGGCCGCAACGGCGGGCACCATTGGCTATGAAATGCTGACCTCGCTGGGTCAGCGTTATGAGAGAATTTACTCGGATGAGATCGACGTGCGGTGGACCGCCCGGTCTGGAGGCACGGTGCGATGAAGGTTCTGGTTCTCGGCGCGGGCGTGATCGGCGTCACCACGTCCTATTATCTGGCCAAGGCAGGTCACGAGGTGACGGTAATCGACCGCCAGCCCGGCGCCGCATTGGAGACGTCGTTCGGCAATGCCGGTGAAGTCTCGCCCGGTTACGCCTCGCCCTGGGCCGGCCCTGGTGTGCCGAAAAAGGCGATCGGCTGGATCTTGGACAAATACGGTCCGCTGGTGGTGCGGCCGCAGGCCGATCCGCACCAGTGGCGCTGGATGCTGCAGATGCTGCGCAACTGCACAAGCGCACGCTATGCGCTGAACAAGTCGCGCATGGTGGGCATCGCCGAATACAGCCGCGATTGCCTGCGCGCGTTGCGCGCCGAAACCGGCATTACTTATGACGACCGCAGTCAGGGCACACTGCAACTGTTCCGCAAGCAGTCGCAACTCGACGCCACCGGCGGCGATATCGACGTGCTCAAGCAATATGGCGTGCCCTATGAGGTGCTGGATCGCGCCGGTTGCGTGAAATACGAACCGGGCCTTGCCGGGGTGCGGGATCTGTTCGTCGGCGGTCTGCGTCTGCCGGAGGACGAAACCGGCGACTGCCATCTGTTCACGCAGCGACTGGAAAAGATTGCGGCCGGGCTCGGTGTGAAATTCGTCTATGAGACGACCATCAAGTCGGTGGATGTCACCGGCGGCCGGGTCGCGCAGGTCACGACCGATAAGGGCGTCTTTACCGCGGACACTTATGTGATGGCACTCGGCAGCTTCTCGCCGCTGCTATTGCGCCCGCTCGGCATCGACGCGCCGGTCTATCCGGTGAAGGGCTATTCGCTCACGATTCCGATTACCGATGAGAGCGTTGCGCCGCAGTCGACGATCATGGACGAGAGCTACAAAGTGGCAATCACGCGCCTTGGTGACCGCATCCGCGTCGGCGGCACCGCTGAAGTCGGCAATTATCACCCGGTGCCGACTGCGCCGCGGCGTATGCCGCTCGATAAATCGGTAACCGATCTCTTTCCGACCGCTGGCGATCTCTCGCGCTCGACCTTCTGGAGCGGGTTGCGACCAATGACGCCGGATGGTCCGCCGATCGTCGGCCCGACGCGTATCGGCAATCTCCATCTCAACACCGGTCATGGCACGCTCGGCTGGACCATGGCCTGCGGCACCGCCCGCGTGCTGTCCGACCAGATTTCCGGCAAGGCACCGGATCTGGATGTGAAGGATCTGGCGATCAGTCGTTATAGCTGAGCAGGTTCTCGGTCGGTCGTCCCTGTCTTCGCGGGGACGACATCTGATGGGCTGTATCCTTCCCCTTTCGCATTGCGACGATTCTAGTCGCATGCGTGCCATGCTTCCGGCCACGCCCATTTACATCCCCGTCATTTCCGTTTTCAGTTGCTGAAAACAATCGGGGGAAACATGAGCGGTCAAACTGCGTCGACGCATCGCGCGCCGGCTGATGCGATTGAGGCTGATTACATCATCGTCGGTGCCGGCTCGGCCGGTTGCGTGCTTGCCAATCGCCTGTCGGCCTCAGGCAAATATTCGGTGCTGCTGCTGGAAGCCGGCCCGAAGGATCGCAACATCTGGATCCACGTGCCGCTCGGCTACGGCAAACTGTTCAAGGAAAAATCCGTCAACTGGATGTACCAGACCGAGCCCGAACCGGGTCTCGACGGACGCTCCGTCTTTCAGCCACGCGGCAAAGTACTCGGCGGCTCAAGCTCCATCAACGGCCTGTTGTATGTGCGCGGCCAGCACGAGGACTACGACCGCTGGCGCCAGCTGGGCAATACCGGCTGGGGCTATGACGATGTGCTGCCCTATTTCAAGAAGGCGGAAAATCAGGCGCGCGGACCCAGCAACTATCACGGTGTCGGCGGCCCGCTGCCGGTGTCGGATTCGCGCTGCCCCGACCCGTTGTCGGAAGCCTTCATTGCTGCAGCTGCCGAGACCGGCATTCCGGTGAACAACGACTTCAATGGTGCCACGCAGGAAGGCGCCGGCTGGTTCCAGACCACGACAAAGGGCGGCCGTCGTGCCTCGACCGCGCGGGCCTATCTGCGCCCGGCGCTGAAGCAGGGCAATGTTCGCGTCGAGACCGAAGCGCTCGCGCAGCGTATCCTGTTCGAAGGCAAGCGTGCCATCGGCATCGAATTCAAGCAGCACGGCGTGGTGCGCAAGGCGCGCGCCCGCAAGGAAGTGCTGGTGTCCAGCGGCGCCTATAATTCACCGCAACTGCTGCAGCTCTCCGGCGTTGGTCCCGCCGATCTGCTCAAGGAGCACGGCATCGAGGTCCTTCTCGATGCCCCCGGCGTCGGCAGTGATCTGCAGGATCACATGCAGGTCCGCATGGTGATGGAGTGTCCGCAGAAGATCACGCTCAATGACTTCGTCAATCATCCGGTTCGCAGGGCGATGATGGCTCTGCAATATGCGGCGTTCCGCACCGGTCCGCTGACCTATGCTGCCGGCACCACCGGGGCCTTCTTCAAGACCGATCCGCGCATGGCGTCGCCGGATATCCAGATCCACTTCCTGCCGTTCTCCACCGACAAGATGGGCGAGAAGCTGCATCCGTTCTCCGGCTTCTCCGCCTCGGTCTGTCAGCTGCGCCCGGAAAGCCGCGGCTCGCTGCGCATCAATAGTGCTGATCCATCAGTGCCGCCGGCGATCCGCATCAACTATCTGGCAACCGAAACGGACCGGACGGCGAATGTCGAAGGGCTCAAGATCCTGCGAAAGATGCTGAACGCACCGGCGATGAAGCCGTTCGTCACCAAGGAAGTCGAGCCCGGCCCAGGCACAGTGACCGACGAGCAGTGGCTCGCCTTCTGCCGCCAGCGCGGCAGCACCGTCTATCACCCGACCTCGACCTGCCGGATGGGCAATGATGCGAAAGCGGTGGTCGATCAGCGTCTGCGCGTGCGTGGGCTGGAAGGCTTGCGCGTGATCGATGCATCGATCATGCCGGACCTGATGTCGGGCAACACCAACGCGCCGGTGATCATGATCGCCGAGAAGGCGTCGGACATGATTCTGGAAGATGCGCGGTGAAGGCGCGGCGTTCTTAACCTCTCCCCGTCCTTAACGGGGGGAGGGAATCATGCCTTCTTCACCCACACCTTGTTGTCGTGAAACGCCGCACCGCCATAGGGCGCGACGGCTTCGCCACCGGTCAGCATGTTGATGCCATGACCGCCGATATGCGCCTTGTTGGGGTGCACCGATTCCGCGATCAGCACGCCGCGGCGCAAGCCGTCGAAGATGCGTGCGATCAAGGTCGTTTCGCCGCGCATGTTGCCGAGTGTCACGGCATCGCCATCGGCGATTCTCAATTTCGCAGCATCGACCGGATGCATCATCACGCTCGGCGCGCCTTCGCGGGCCTGCGATGATGGCGTCTCGTTGAACGAGGTGTTGAGGAACGAGCGCGACGGGCTGGTGGCCAGACGAAACGGATGTGCCTTATCGACGTGTTCGATCACCGCCCAATGGTCGGGGAACGACGGCATGTCGTCCCACGCGCCCATCAACCCGGCATTGGGCATCGGCACTGTCGACCAGTCGGCCTTGAAGTGGAATTTGCCGTCGGCATGGGCGAATCCGTCGAGATAGTGCGAGGTGCGGAAATCCGGCTGGATATCGCGCCATTTGTCGGCCTCCAGCCCTTCGATGCCACCGCGGCCGCTGACCTGCAGCGTTTCGTCGATGATCTCGCGCGGATGCATGTCGAAAGCGCGGTGTTTGGCGCCGAGGCGGGTGGCGATGCCCTGCAGAACGTCGTGGTTCGAGCGGCATTCTTCCGGCGCGTCGATCAGCTTGGCGCCGACCGAAATGTGCTGGTTGCCGCCGGCGTAATAGAGATCGTCGTGCTCCATGAACATGGTCGCCGGCAGCACGATGTCGGCCATCATGGCCGTTTCGGTCATGAACTGCTCATGCACCGCGACGAACAGGTCCTCGCGGGCAAAGCCCTGCCGCACCAGGGCCTGTTCTGGCGCCACCGTCATTGGATTGGTGTTCTGAATGAGCATCGCCTTCACGGGCGGGCCGTTGTGCAAGGCCTCGGCATCGCCGGTAAGGATGCGGCCGATCTTCGACTGATCAAGGCGCCGAACACTCTCGTCGAGCACGTCGAGGCCCTCGATCAACGTTTTGTCGAATTTCCAGATCGCGGCATTGTTGAAGAAGGCGCCGCCACCTTCCTGCTGCCAGGCGCCGGTCACGGTGGGCACGCACAGCGCGGCATGCATCTGCGCGGCACCGTTGCGGCTGCGGGTGAAGCCGTAGCCGAGGCGGAAATAGCTGCGTTTGTTTTCGCCGACGAGATGCGCGAAGGCCTCGATCTCGGCGGCCGGCACGCCACAAATGGCTGAGGCCCATTCCGGCGTGCGCGTGGCCAGATGCGCCTCGAATTCCGGCGAGTGGTCGGTGTATCTCGCGAGATAGTCGCGATCTGCCAGGTTGTCGCGAAACAGCACATGCATCACGCCGGCGGCGAAGGCACCGTCGGTGCCCGGCCGCAGCAGGATCTTGATGTCGGCCTGCTTCATGGTGTCGTTATCGTAGATATCGACGACGGCAAGCTTGGTGCCGCGCTCCTTGCGGGCGCGAGCCACGTGGGTCATCACATTGACCTGCGTCGAGACGGGGTTGGTGCCCCAGATCACGATCAGGTCCGACTTCGCCATCTCGCGCGGATCGACGCCGGCGACCTTGCCGGTGCCGGCGGCAAAGCCGGCCCAGGCGATGGTTGCGCAAATCGTCGAATAGAAGCGCGAATATTTTTTCACATTGGCGAGGCGGTTGATGCCATCGCGCATCACCAGACCCATGGTGCCGGCATAGTAATAGGGAAACACCGACTCCGCGCCAAAGTCGCGCTCGGCTTCGTTGAACCTCAAAGCGATCTCGTCGAGCGCCTCGTCCCAGGTGATGCGGGTGAAATGGCCGGAGCCTTTCGGCCCGGTGCGGCGCATCGGATACATCAGCCGCCCGGGGTGATGGATGCGCTCGGCATAGCGCGCGACCTTCGCGCAGACCACGCCGGCGGTATAGGTTTGCTCCTTGGAGCCGCGGACCCGGCCTATCGTGTTTCCGCCGATCACCTCGATATCGAGGGCGCAGGCGGAGGGGCAATCATGAGGGCAGGTGGAGTGCTTGATGTCGATCTTGGCTTGAACGTTCATGCAGCCAAGCTAGCCAAAAGTTTACTGGAGGAAAAGCCGTGGTTTTACGCATCCCGCCCGGCAACCGGGCAGGTCCGGATAATATCCTGCAGGACTTCGCCTATTTGCCGAGGGCGTCGCGCTGGGCGATCAGCCGGTCCAGCTCCTCATTCTGCTGAGCCAACCGATCCGCGGTGCGCTCCTCGTTGCTCTCGCCGGAGGCCGCGGCGGCCTGCTCGATCAACTGCCGGATATTGTCGCGAAGGATGGCGATGCGATCGTCGAGCTCGGCGGCTGATAGGGTGGAATCCATGGGGCGATACTCCTGGCCCGCTACGGGCCGTGCACAGATTATAGCGCGCCAGGAGTGCTTTCTATTGAATAATCCGCAGCCTAGCCTGCGCCCATGACGGGGTAGTCAGTATAGCCCGCCACATCCCCGCCGTAGAACGTCGCCCGGTTGTAGGGCGTAAAGGGCGCCTTGCGCTTGATACGCTCCGGCAGGTCCGGATTGGCGATGAACGGGCGGCCGAAGGCGATGATATCGACATTGCCGGAAGCGACGGCCTCCTCGGCGGAGGTGCCGTCGAAGCCGCCGGCGGTGACCAGCACGCCGCTCCACATCGGCCTGAACAGCTCATAGGCTGTCGGCACGTTGTTATGGAACACTTCCGCGCGGCCGACGCCACTGGTGCGCGGCTCGACGAAATGGAGATAAGCGAGGCCGAGCTTGTCGAGTTCACGGACCACATGGCTGTAGAGTGGCATCGGATCAGCTTCGCCGGAGTCGTTCGAGACACCATAGGGAGACAGCCGGACGGCGACACGATCCGCACTCCAGGCGCCGATGACGGCGTTGGTCACTTCGAGCAGCAGGCGGGCGCGGTTCTCGATTGAGCCACCATATTGGTCAGTGCGCTGATTGCTGCGGGTCTGCAGGAATTGTTCGAGCAGATAGCCGTTGGCGCCGTGCACCTCGACGCCGTCGAAGCCGGCTTCCTTGGCGTTGTGCGTGGCCTGTCGGTAGGCGTCGATGATGCGGGGAATTTCGCTGGTCTCCAGAGCGCGGGGCGTCTCGTAAGATACTGTCTCGCCTGAAGCCGTCCGCGTGGTAGCGTTGATCGCAATGGCTGACGGTGCGACCGGAAGCCCGCCGCCGGGCTGGAACGAGGAATGTGAGGCACGGCCGACATGCCACAGCTGCAGGAAGATGATGCCGCCTTTGGCATGCACGGCGTCGGTGACCTGACGCCAGCCGGCGATCTGCTCTTTCGAATAGATACCCGGCGTGTTCGGGCTGCCTTGTCCTTCCTGCATGACCTGCGACGCCTCGGCGATGATCAATCCGCCTTCGGTCGCGCGCTGCGCGTAATATTCGGCATTGAGCGTCCATGCAGCGAGAGATGTCTTCTCGGCGCGCATGCGCGTCAGCGGCGCCATCGCGACGCGGTGGCTCAATCGATATGGGCCAACTTGCAGCGGCTGGAACAGGGAAGAAGACGTCATCGGCGCTCCATTCAACATGTCAATCGGGCGATAGCATTCGCGAGAGATGTCGCGACATTCGTATCGTTCAATACAGCGCAGCCTCGGTCAATCAAAGTTGATGGCATCTATTCGCAGCAATGCAGCCTTTAATGCTACGAGGCGGAATTAGGCCATATGGGCCGGAATGGTGAAGGACGGATCGCGATGGCGAAGAAGCACGTTCAGGGCGTCGAGGACTATAAAGGTGCGGCCGCAGGCTGGGGTGCGTTGAAGGCAGTGGCCGACGCGGTGCGCGGCCAGATGGCGGTGGTCAACGAAACGCACGGCCTCCTGACGATGAACCAGCCACACGGTTTCGATTGTCCGGGCTGCGCCTGGCCCGATCCAAAGCATACGTCGTCATTCGAGTTCTGCGAGAACGGCGCCAAGGCGGTGTCGTGGGAAGCAACGGCCAAGCGCACCACGCCGGAGTTCTTCGCCGAGCATACCGTGAGCGAACTCTGGAATTGGCATGATCACGACCTCGAAAACGAGGGACGTCTCACTCATCCGATGGCCTATGACCGGGCGAGCGACAAGTATCTTCCTATCTCGTGGGAAGATGCGATGGCGCGGATCGGTGCCGGCCTGCGCGCTTTGCCTGATCCGAACATGGCCGAATTCTACACGTCGGGCCGTTGCTCTAACGAAGCAGCCTTCATGTATCAGTTGTTCGTGCGCGAATACGGCACCAACAATTTCCCCGATTGCTCCAACATGTGCCACGAGGCCACCAGCGTCGGACTTCCGGAATCCATCGGCGTCGGCAAGGGTACAGTCACGCTGGAGGATTTCGACCATGCGGACGCTGTGTTCTGCATCGGGCACAATCCCGGCACCAATCATCCGCGCATGCTGACGACTCTGCGCGAGTGCGCCAAGCGCGGCGCTGCCATCGTCTCGATCAATCCGCTGCGCGAGCGCGGGCTGGAGCGGTTCACATCTCCGCAACATCCAGCGGAAATGCTGACGCTCAGCTCCACGCAGATCTCGTCAACGTATTACCAGGTCAAGGTCGGCGGCGACATTGCAGTGCTGAAGGGCATGATGAAGACCATCGTGGCGCTCGACGCCGCGAGTCTGGCCGAGGGCGGCCCCGGCGTGCTCGACCGCGCCTTCATCGCAGAACACACTGACGGCATCGAGACGCTGCTCGCGGATCTCGACGCGACCTCATGGGAGGCGATCGAACAATCCTCGGGCCTGCTACGCGCGGATATCGAAAATCTCGGCAACATCTACGCCAGGGCCAAGAGCGTGATCGTTAATTACGGTATGGGTATCACCCAGCACCGCCACGGCACCGGCAACGTGCAGCAGATCGCCAATCTTCTGATGCTGCGCGGAAATATCGGCCGTCCCGGCGCCGGCATCTCGCCGCTGCGCGGCCATTCCAACGTGCAGGGTGATCGCACCGTCGGAATCACCGAAGTACCCAACGCCGCGCTGCTCGACGGTATCGAACGCACCTTTGGCTTCAAGCCGCCGACTGCACATGGTCACGACGCCGTCGCATCGGTGAAGGCAATTCGCGACGGACGATCAAAAGCGTTGATTTGTCTCGGCGGCAATCTCGCGGTGGCGATGTCAGATCCCGAGGAAACCTATCCGGCGATGCGCAGCCTCGATCTCGTGGTGCATATTGCCACCAAGCTCAATCGCTCGCATCTTCTGATCGCGAAAGAGTCGATCATCCTGCCATGCCTTGGCCGGACCGAGATCGACGTGCAGGCGACCGGCCCACAAATGGTGACGGTGGAAGATTCGATGTCGATGGTGCACGCCTCGCGCGGCGGCTTGAAACCGGCGTCGGAACACCTCAAGTCCGAAACGGCTATCGTCGCCGATATGGCCATCGCGACTTTGCCGAACACCAAGGTGAAGTGGCTCGATTACGTCGCCGACTACGGCAAGATCCGCGACGCCATCGAGTCGGTCTTCCCGGCCTTCGAGGATTACAATGCGCGGATCAAGAAGCCGGGTGGCTTCCGGCTGCGCAACGCCGCCTCGGAACGGGAATGGCTGACGCCGAGCAAGAAGGCGCAGTTCCTGGTCTTCTCCGGCGTCTATGAGGACGGCCCCGCCGAGACCGCGTTGACGCTGACTACGTTGCGCAGCCACGACCAGTACAACACCACGATCTACGGCATGAACGATCGCTATCGCGGCATCACCGGGCGGCGCGATGTGGTGTTCGTCAACGAGCAGGACCTCGCCCGCCGCGGACTGAGCCACGGCGATCTGATCGACATCGTGCTGGACCGTCCGGACAGCGCGTCACGCGCGCTGCGTCGGGTGACAGCGGTGGCTTACAACATTCCACAAGGATCGGTGGCGGCCTATTATCCGGAGGCGAATGTGCTCGTGTCGCTCGACCAGCACGATTTGAAGTCGGGAACGCCGGCCTACAAATCGATCCCGATTCGGATCGAGGCGTCTGCAGCTTAAGCTGCACCGCAGCATCATGAGCGCATGACCGCCACGGCTTTCGTGGCGGTTGCTGCGTGGCGTGTTTCCGCGTAGGCGAGCGCCATGACCAGCGCTGCCGAATCCCCCACCTTCAAGCCTATCGTCGTTGATCCGCCTGTGAGCGTAGCCCTCGTGGCTGCGATGCTCATTCTGACTTGCGGGCATGTATTGTCCAACATGCTGCGCACCACGCCGGCGGTCGCGATCGACCTGATGTCGGCCGATCTCGGCGTCACGCCGCAGACACTGGCCGCGCTGACCTCGGCCTATCATTTTTTCTTCGCACTGCTGCAGATTCCGGTCGGCGTGGCGCTGGATCGCTACAGCATCCGCACGGTATCGCTCGTGCTGTTCGCCGGCACGATCTGCGGTGCGGCGATCGCCGCGCTATCGACAGGGCCTCTGTCGTTCTTCGCGTCGCAGGCCACGATCGGCATGGCGACGTCGGGCATGCTGATGTGCCCGATGACGCTCGCGGCAAAGCGGCTGACACCGGCGCAGTTCGGTCTGTGGTCTGGCATCATTCTGTCATTCGGCAATGCGGGGCTGCTGTTGTCGGCCAGTCCGCTGGCTTATGTCGTCGAGCATTGGGGCTGGCGCGCCGGTTTCTGGATTGCGGCGGCCGCGGCGATCGTCGTGGCCATGCTGATCGCGATTATCGTCCCGTCGTCGCGTCCCGAAGGTCAACAGCGCGCACTCCTGGGGGAGATGGTTTCGGTCCTGCAGCTCGGTGTCTCCCGCGCAGTGCGCGGTATCGTGATCCTCGCCTTCGTGTCGCTGGCGGTTCAACTCGTGTTGCGTGGCCTTTGGGCAGGCCCCTGGTTGATGAATATCAAGGGACTGTCGCGCATAGAGGCCGGCAATGTGCTGGTCCTGTTTACGGTAGCGCTTGTGGTTGGACCGGCGCTGTCGGGCTTGCTCGATCGCAAGCTGGGTCATCGCCGCGTGCTGCTGTTCGTGGTCCATTTGTGTGCCGCAGCGCTGTTGCTTGTGATGGCGCTCGGTGCACCGGGCTATCCGTTGGCCACGCTTTTCGGCCTGCCAGTGATGCCGGTGGCAGTCGATACCGGCCTTCTGGTGGTCATCGGCGTGCTCGTTGCCATGCAGCCGCTCGTCTATGCGATGATCCGCCAGGTCGTTGCTGCCGAGAACATTGGCAAGGCGCTTTCCGCGGCCAATCTCGCCTTCTTTCTCGGCACTGCAGTGATGCAGTCGGCTACCAGCCCGATCGCAGCCGCCTGGGGATTGCCTGCAGTTTTAATCTCAATGGCGGTATTCCTGACCATCTGCACGTTTCTCTTTTTCGTGCTGACGCGTCCCGCAGCGCAGCGCGGGACTGCATAACAGGTTCGTTATGATTGCGACGGCAAGTTGCTAGCATTGCCGTGAGTCCTATGGTCTGATGCGCAGAGTGACGCGATCAAGACGTCGCGCACGGTCTCGCATCGCGGGGCGCCTCACACAGGGAGGACGTGACTTGCCGTTTTTCGTCAGGGGAACCGATACGTCAGGGACTGTTTCACTCCGCCGCGACAATGCCGCCGGAGCTGTCAAGAAGGCCAAGGAGCTGCTCGATGACGGCAGCTGGGATGTTGAGATCACCGGTCCGGATGGGCTTCCGCATCCGATCGCCGAATTCGAGGCAATGTATTCCACCGGCGCGACGGCGGCCGTGCACGCGCGATAGTCGATAGGCAAGGGATGCAGTGACAACGACCGATCTTGTCCTGCATCACTATCCGCGTTCGCCGTTTGCCGAGAAGGTGCGCATCGCCTTCGGATTGAAAGGCCTGTCTTGGCGCTCGGTGATCCAGCCGCGGATCGCTCCGAAGCCACAGCTTGTGCCGCTCACCGGAGGCTATCGCCGCATTCCGGTTCTGCAGATTGGCGCGGATATCTATTGCGATACACGCCGCATTCTCGCTGAACTCGAACGGCGTTTTCCCGAGCCAACGCTTTATCCGACGGGCACGCGCGGTCAGGCCGATATTATCGCGGCCTGGGCCGATCGCGCGCTCTTTGCCAATGCTCTTGGACTGGTCTTCGGGCTGAACGGCGATCGTTTCCCGCCGGAGCTGCATGCCGATCGCGCAAGTTTCACGTCAGGCAAGTTCGATGGCTGGAATAGCGTGAAGATGCGTATGCAAATTCCCGCGCTGCGCGAACAGTTTCGCATCCATCGTGCATGGCTCAGCGACTGGCTCGCGCATGGCGACGCGTTCCTGCTCGGCCAGGCGCCGTCACTTGCCGATCTCGCCGTCTATCATCCGCTCTGGTACCTGCGCGGCAATCTTGGCGAGGGTGAAGGTCTTGCCGAATACCTACCTGTGCTTGCGTGGATGGATAGGGTCGCGTCGCTGGGCCACGGACCGGTTGAGGAGCTATCGCCCGAACACGCGCTGAATATAGCGCGGCTCGGCCAGCCATTGGCGTCATCCGCTTCTGCTCACGACGATATTGCGGATGATCAAGGTCAGCCACTCAAGGAAGGCGCGATGATATCGGTCACGCCGACCGATTGGGGTTTCGATCCCGTCATCGGCGCATTTGTTTCTGGCGGACATGACAGCATCGCTGTGCGGCGTGAAGATCCCGATGTCGGCGTAACGGCAGTGCATTTTCCGCGTGCAGGATTTGCGATTGCCCGGCTGTGAAAGCCCTCTCGCAGATGCATGGCCCTCATTCGTTATTTCCTTGCGCCGCAATTTGACGCAGCTGCGCAAAGGCGGCTAAGTCCGAAAACGCTGCCTGACTGCGATATGCAGACTCCCAATCTGCGGCGCAGTGTTCGACACTTCAGCGCCCAGTAACAGAACAAGAAAGCACGCCGTTTCAGCGACGTTGTGCATCGGAGGATACGACATGACCATGACCCGCCGCACGTTTGGACTTGGTGCCTCTGCCGTTCTGGCAGGGCCGATCGCTGCGCCGTTCATTCGCGGTGCAGGCGCCGCCGAACCGGCGATCCGCATCGGCATGGTCAATTCGATGAGTGGTGGTCTTGCCGCCTATGCGCAGGAAGGCCAGCCGGCTTTCGAATACATCATCAAGAAGATCAATGCCGAGGGCGGTATCAAGAGCAAGGGCGGCGCGAAGATCGAGCTGGTGCTGGCAGATGATACCAGCCAGCCGGCGCGAACTGCCGCAGAAGCACGGCGCCTGATCACCGAAGAAAAGGTGCAGCTTCTGACCGGCACCATTCTCAGCGCGCAGATGCTGGCGCTGACGCCGGTGGTCGACGAAGCCAAGATTCCGACGCTGTCGGTCTGGGCCGGCGGGTCGCAGTCGAACTACATGTTCACGCTGGGATATCCCTATGATCGCGGCTATGCGCAGACCATGCATGACTTCGTCATCTCGCTGCGCGACGATTTCAAGTTTCCGATCAAGACCGCTGTCATGGCCTATTCGAATTACGAGGCCGGCCAGCAGTCCAACAAGTTCCTGGTCGAGAAGCTGAAGGCCAGCGGCATCCAGATCATCGGCGAAGCGGCGCTCGATATTCGTGCGCAGGACCAGACCGCGGCCATGGTTCGTATCCGCTCGCTCAAGCCGGACGTCGTCGTCGGTCTTGTGACGCCGCGTGACGGCATTCTGCTGCATCAGGCGCGTTACAATCTGAACTATCACGGCAGCATCTTCTGCGGCGGCACCGGCGGCTATTCGGATCTGTCGCTCTGGAAGGATCTCGGCCCCGAGATAGGCAAGGCCGTGCTGACGAGGAATCTGTTCGGCATGACCGGATTCAGCGCCGGCGCCAAGATCGAGTCGATGCAGAAGATCGTCACGGAATTGCGCGATGTCGCCAAGCTCGACAAGATTGGCCAGGGCGCCGTGCAATATGCCCAGGCGGCGCGCGTGCTGCAGCAAGTGCTGGAAAACGCCAAGTCACTGCAGAGCGAGGCGCTGCTGGACGCATTGAAGAACGTCAACATCCCGGCGGGCGATCCGAACCTCTACATTGCCAAGCCGAAGGGCCTGCAATTCGCGGAAGATCGCCTGCTCAAGGATGGTTCTGCGATGTTCATCCAGTGGACCCCCGAGCAGGATCAGCAGGTCGTGTTCCCGAAGGAATTCGCCCAGGTTCCGCCGCGGCCGAAGTCCTGATCGACGCAGCACTAAGGCTCGGCGCAACATAAAGAGTGGACGGCTGTGGCATTTCTGGAAGTCTCCAACATCACCAGGCGGTTTGGCGGACTGGTCGCGCTCAACGCGGTGAGTTTCGAAGTCGAGAAGGGCGAGATTCTCGGCATCATCGGCCCGAACGGCGCCGGCAAGACCACCTTGTTCGGTGTGATCTCCGGCTTCATTCCGCCGAGCTCGGGCGACGTCGTCTATGACGGCGAAAGCATCATCGGCGTATCGCCCGACCGGCTGGTGCGCCGCGGATTGATGCGCTCGTTCCAGATCGTCCAGTCCTTTGCCGATATGACGACGCTCGATGTCGTGACGACCGCAGCACTGACGCGCCGGCCGATGCGCGAAGCCATCGACTATGCGGCCCAGGCGCTGCTGCGCGTCGGCCTCGGCGGCAAGGAGCACAAGACGCCGGCGACGCTGTCGCTGCAGGACAAAAAACTGCTGGAGCTGGCGAAGTGCATCGCCACCGATCCGCGCTGCATTCTGCTCGACGAGGTGATGGCCGGCCTGACCATGGCCGAGACCGCCGCGCCGATCGCGATCATCGAGGAACTCAACAAGCAGGGCGTCACCATTGTGATGGTCGAGCATGTGATGCCGGTGATCATGCGGCTGGCGCAGCGCATGGTGGTCATCAATTTCGGCGAGAAGATCGCGCAGGGCACGCCCGACGAGATCATTCGGGATCAGCGCGTCGTCGATGCCTATTTCGGAGATCATCTCGATGCTTGAGATCGATAATCTGGTCGCAGGCTATGGCGGCGTTCCGGTGCTGCGCGACATCAATGTGAAGATCGCTGCGGGTGAGATCGTCGGCCTGCTCGGCGCCAACAATGCCGGCAAGACCACGCTGATCAATGCACTGTCCGGTATGGTCAAGCCCATATCCGGCCGCATTCTGTTTTCGGGCGAAGACATCAGCAAATTGACGCCGCAGGCGCGGGTCGAACTCGGTATCGTGCAGGTGCCGGAAGGCCGTCTGGTGTTTCCGGAGATGAGCATCCGCGAAAACCTTCTGCTTGGCGGCATCAACGCGCATGCGCGCAAGCACCGCCCGCAGCAGATGGAAAAGGTCATCGGGCTGTTCCCGCGGCTCGGCGAGCGGCTGGCCCAGAGTGCCGGATCACTGTCGGGCGGCGAGCAGCAGATGCTGGCGATCGGCCGCGGTTTGATGGCGGAAGCCAAGCTGTTGATGCTCGACGAGCCCTCGCTCGGTCTATCGCCGCTGTTCGTGCAGTATATTTTCGAGATCATCGACAAGCTGCATGCCGACGGCCTGACGATCCTGCTGGTCGAGCAGAATCTGAATTTGACGTTGCGCCACGCCAGGCGCTGCTACGTGCTGGAGCGCGGGCAGGTGGCGGTCGAGGGTGACGCGGACACCGTGAAGAACGATCCGCGCACCCGCAGCGCCTATCTTGGTCTGTGATCGGAGAGTGATGTGAGCGAACTTTATCAGGCTCTCGCCCAAGGCCTTCTGATCGGCGCCACCTATGGTTTGCTGGCGCTCGGTATGGGGCTCGTCTACGGCGTATCGGGCGTCGTCAATTTTTCGCATGGCGATTTCATCTCCCTCGGCATGTTCATGTGCCTCGCGCTGTATTCCGCCTTCGCCATGGACCCCTATGTGTCCATCATCATCACCGTGCCGCTGATGACCGCCATCGGCGCACTGGTTTATATCTTCCTGATACGGCCGATGGTCGGGCATCAGTTCCTGATGGTGGTGCAACTGACGCTCGGTCTCAGTCTGGTGCTGCAGAACGGCATCCTGATGGTGTTCGGCGGCGAGCCGGCGCGCACCCCCTCCTTCGTCGAGTCCAAGTTGATCATTCTCGGTGACGTGGTGCTGCGGGTGCCGCATATCGTGGCCTTCGTCGTCTCCTTTGCACTCGCTATCGGTCTCTACATCATGCTGCGCTCGACCGATTTCGGTCGCTCGATCCGCGCCGTGCACCAGAATGCCCATGCTGCAGCGTTGATGGGCATCAATGTCGGCCGCGTCCAGGTGCTCACCTTTGCGCTCGGCATCGGCATTCTCGCATTGGCGGCCGCGCTGCTGCTGCCTGGCACGCCGATCCAGCCGACCCAGGGCCTGCGCTACACCGTGATCACGCTTTTGGTGGTGGTGCTTGGCGGCATGACCAATTTCGTCGGCATCATGCTTGGTGGCCTGATCATCGGTATCGCCGAAGCCTTCGGCACGATCTATCTCGACGGCCCGATCGGCCTGCTGCTGCCTTACATCATCTTCGTGGCGATCATGCTGTTTCTCCCGAAGGGCCTGACCTGGAGCTCGGCACGATGAGAGAGGAATTCTACAAGACGCTGGCGTCGCCGATCTGGTGGGGTGCGCTGGCTATCGCCGCCATCATGCCGTTCGTGCTGTCGAGCTATTACGTCCACATTCTCACGCTGGCGCTGGTCTATGTGGCACTGGCCTCGTCGTGGAATATCGTCGGCGGCATGGCCGGGCAGATCTCGCTGGCGCACAGCCTGTTCATCGGTATCGGATCGATGTTCTCGGCCGCGCTATTGCTCAAGCTCGGCATCAATATGTGGCTGGGGCTCGTGATCTCGGCAGTAATCTCCGGAATCCTGGGCGCCGTCATCGCCTGGATCGACTTCCGCTTCCAGCTCGGCCATCTCTCCTTCGTGCTGATCACGCTGGCTTTCGCGGAAATGGGCAGCATCATGGTCGAGGGCTGGGACTTTCTCGGCGGTGCGTCCGGGCTGCTGCTGCCGAAGGACACGGGTAATTTCCTGGCGTTCCAGTTCGGCGGTGGTCATGGTGCGTTCTGGATGATGCTGGGGCTGGCCGCAATTTGCGTGCTGGTCAATGTCGCGATCCTCAATTCGCCGCTTGGCTACTATCTGCGGACCATTCGCGACAACGAGAAGGCGGCGCAGGCGATTGGCGTCAACATCCTGCGCTACAAGATCACCGCCATGGTGATCTCGGCGATGCTCGCCTCCGTCGTCGGTACCGCCTATGTGCGCTATCTCACTTTTGCCGATCCCTATCTGCTGATCTCGCCTGTGATCACGATCGAGATCGTGCTGTTCGCAACGGTCGGCGGTCTGGGTCGTGCCTACGGCCCCGCGCTTGGCGCATTGCTGCTGGTGCCGCTTGGCGAAATCCTGCGCGGCAAGCTTGGCAGCACGCTGCCCGGCCTGCACTACTTCATCTACGGTATCGTCGTGATCTCGGTGATTCTGGTCACGCCGCGCGGACTGCTGCCGCTGTTCGAGCGGCTCTGGGCACGCTGGCGCAGACCGGCGGTCGCCGGCAAGTCTTAAACAGTTCGGGAATTGCCGGCGCTGGAACTCGGTCATCCGTTGGCTGGCGCTGTTTCCAGCGATAGTCTCTCGCCACGGCGCAGCATTGACTGTGCCGGTCGGGAGCTGAAGTCATGCACTTTGACGCGATCATCATCGGGGCCGGGCAGGCCGGACCTTCACTCGCGGGCCGGCTCACATCCGCAGGCATGTCGGTCGCGATTATCGAGCGTCATCTGTTTGGTGGCACCTGCGTCAATACCGGCTGCAAACCGACAAAGACGCTCGTTGCCAGCGCCTATGCCGCACATCTCGCGCGCCGCGGCGCCGACTATGGCGTCATGATCGATGCGCCGTTGCGGATCGACATGGCCAAGGTCAAGGCGCGCGCCGACAAGGTGATCCATGATTCGCGAACCGGCGTCGAAAGCTGGTTGCGCGATATGGACAAGTGCACGGTCATCAACGGCCATGCGCGCTTCGAATCCGCGGATACGATCCGTGTTGGCGATGAACTGCTGACCGCGCCGAGGATCTTCCTGAATGTCGGTGGGCGGGCTGTCGTGCCTGATATGCCCGGCGTCAACGATGTCAATTATTTGACCAATACAGGCATCCTGCAGCTGGATCGCGTGCCGAAACATCTGGTGGTGATCGGTGGCAGCTATATCGGGCTCGAATTTGCACAAATGTATCGTCGCTTCGGCGCGGAAGTGACGGTGGTCGAGAAGGGATCGCATCTGGTCTCGCGTGAGGATGCCGAGATCTCCGAAGCGATTCGCGATATCCTGCTCGCTGAAGGCATCCATATCCGAACCAATGCCGAATGCATCACCTTCAAGCGTCATCCAGATGGCGTGGCTGTCGGTGTGGACTGCACCGAAGGCGCGCCGGAGATCATCGGCAGTGACGTTCTGCTCGCGGTGGGACGCCGTCCGAACACCGACGATCTCGGTCTCGACAAGGCCGGCGTCGCTGTGGATGCCCGCGGCTACATCAAGGTCGATGACGGCCTTGCCACCAATGTGCCCGGCATCTTTGCCATGGGGGATTGCAATGGCCGCGGCGCCTTCACGCATACGGCCTATAACGACTTCGAGATTATCGCTGCGAACCTACTCGATGGCGCAAGCCGTCGCGTCAGCGATCGGCTTCCTGGCTATGCGCTGTTCATCGATCCGCCGCTGGGCCGTGTCGGCATGACGCTGACTCAAGCAAAGGCCACGGGAAGGAAATTGCTGATCGGCAACCGGCCGATGACCCGCGTGGGCCGCGCCGTCGAGAAGGGCGAAACCGCAGGCATGATGCAGGTTGTGGTCGATGCCGAGACGAAGAAGATTTTGGGAGCCGCCATCCTCGGCACCGGAGGTGACGAGGCGATCCATGGCATTCTGGACATCATGAATGCCGGCGCCGATTACACCCAGTTGCAATGGGCGGTGCCGATCCATCCGACAGTGTCGGAACTGATCCCGACGCTGCTCAACGAGATGAAGTGAGCGCCGTTCAGGCGGTCTGGAACTTGAGCACAGCCATTAGCGTCAACAACGTGGTTGCGCAGGATGCGGATACAATCGCCATATCGATCAGGCTGCGGACTGCAACGGCAGCGACAGCAAAAGTCGGATGAGCAGCGTCCGGTGCACTGGCTTTCTTGCGCGGAGCCGGTTTCTTTTTTGCTGCCATGATGATCCCCAAAGAGAGGGGTCAGACCGTTGACCGGCCTGACCCTGACGCCTTCCCTGCCGAGGTTCATCCCTCGATCATGACGCGACCATCGCATGAATGGCCGGTGAACTGCTTAACGCGATTGGTAAATCGAATCTGACTGGATTCGATGGTTTACGAATTTCCCTGTTTCAAATCGTCCGCCCGCCATCGACCGGGAGGATCACGCCGGTGAGGAACTCGGATTCCTCACCCGCCAGATAAACGCAGGCATTCGCAATATCCGAGGGGCGTGACATGCGGCCGAGCGGGATCGTCCCGACGAACTTGGCGCGGTTCTCTGGCGTATCCGGCACGCCCATGAAGGATTCCAGCAGTGCGGTTTCGCCGATCACCGGCGCGATGCAATTGACGCGGATGCCATCGGGCGCCAGTTCCACGGCCATCGATTTCGACATCAGGTTCACCGCGCCCTTGGTGGCGTTGTACCAGGTCAGGCCCGGGCGCGGCCGGACACCGGCGGTGGACCCGATATTGATGATGCGGCCGCTCTTCTGTTTCTTCATCACGGGCACGCAGGCATTGGTCATCAGAAAGATCGACTTCACATTGATGTCGAATGCCTTGTCGAATTCTTCCTCGGTCACTTCGAGTAGGGGTTTGTTGCGAAAGGTCCAGCCGGCATTGTTGACGACCACGTCGAGCTTGCCGAATTTCTCGACCGCGAGCTTCACCGAGGCATCGACATCGGCCTTGCTGGTGACGCTGCCCCCGAGGGCGATTGCACTGTCGCCGATCTCGGCCGCAACTTTCTTCGCGCCATCGGCATTCAGATCGAGGATGACGACCTTGGCGCCTTCACGCGCGTAAGATCGCGCGATTTCGGCGCCGAAACCTGATGCGCCGCCGGTGACGATGGTGGAAAGGCCTTGAAGTCTCATAGTGTTTCTCCCGGATACCGCGCCTTGTTCGGCGCTTCGCGACGAAGGTTAAGGCTTGAAGTCACGGGTGGGAAGTCTGGACAGCGAATGGCTGCTAGAGGAAACGTCTTGCGTTGACTTCTTCGAGATCAAGGCCTTCCTCGATGGAATGCAGCACACTGTCGTGAATTTCACCGGCGCGGTGCATCTTCAGGAGCTCTGCACGGCCGGCTTCGATGGCGGCCAGCACCGTTGTGTAATGGTCGATACGCTGCGGCGACAGTGTTTCAGCCTCTTCGGCATAGCGCGCCGCGGCGCCCTTGCGATAGGTATATTGCTCGAACAGGCGCGGATGGCGATGTGTGCCGTCATCATTGCGTGACGCCTTCTCGACGGCAGAAAATTGCGCGATTGCGATCCGCGCGCGTGCCTGCGCCTCGCTGAGTTTGGAGTGATGCGGGGTGTGGGCGCCGTCGGTTTTGATCAGACGGCGTACGATTGGCGCCAGCGTCGAGCCCTGGACAAGGACCGTTACCAGGATCACCGCGAAGGTGATCGCCAGGATGACGTCGCGGCCCGGGAATTGCTCCGGCAGTGACAGTGCGGCGGCGAGACTGACCACGCCGCGCAAACCGGCCCAGCTCATGATGAACGGCACCGTCCATGGCGGAGCGGGATCGCGGGCGCGCAGCTTCGGCATCAGCATGCGCGGCAGATAGGTGCCGGGAAACATCCAGGCAAAGCGTGCGAGTATCACCGCGGCGATGATTGCGCCTGTCACCGGCAGCAGCGCCACCACCGCGTCATAGCCGCCGAGGCGATACAGCACGCCGCGCAGCGACAGCCCAATCAGGATAAATACCAGAGATTCCAGGACGAAAACGACAACGCTCCACGCTGCGGTGGCGCGGGTGCGCGTCGCAGCGCCGAAGAACTCGTGCTGCTTCCATCCGAGGATCATGCCGCAGGAAACTGTGGACAGCACGCCGGAGACGTGCAGCTTTTCCGCGGCGATATAGGAGATCCAGGCGACCAGAAAGGTCCAGGCGATAGCAAGGTCGATTTCCTTGATGCGCTTGATCACCAGGATCGCGGCGAACGCAAAGGCGACACCGACAAGCAGGCCGCCTATCGCGACCGAGAAGAAACTCACAGTGGCCGCGGCGGCGCTGAACGAGCCGGTTAGCGCTGCGGCGATGGCGAAGCGCAGCAGCACCAGGCCCGATGCGTCGTTGACGAGGCTCTCGCCCTCCAGCAGCACGATGATGCGCGGCGGGAGCGGTACGCTCTGCAGCACGGCCTTGGCCGCCACCGAATCCGGCGGCGAGACGATGGCGCCAAGCGCAAAACAGGCGGCCCAGGGCAGCGACGGCATCACCAGATGCGCGACCACGCCGACCACGAGGGTGGTGAAGAAGACGGCGCCTACGGCGAGTTGCAGGATGATGCGCAAATCGGCGCGGAAATCCCGCCAGGAGGTGAACCAGGCGCTCGACATCAGCAGTGGCGGCAGAAACAGCACCAGCACCAGTTCGGGGTCGATTTCGACATCCGGGGTGCCCGGGATCAGCGCGAAGCCGATACCGCCGAGGATGAGTGCAGCCGCGCGCGGAAGCTGAAAACGCCGCGCGATCATATCGAGCAGCACGATCACGGCCATCAATAGCAGGATGATTTCGAAACGGGAAACGGCGGTCATAATGGCCTGTCGAAATGCGAGAAAAACGGTCGGACGTCGATTCGGGCCAATGCCGTGATCTGATGTCTGTCATCTATCTTGCAAATGCCGCGCGGGCTGTACAGCGGGCCGGTAATTTTGCGGCAGGTCAACACGAAAAAGGGCGACCCGACGGGCCGCCCTTCGATGCTTTCCATGCGCTTCAGACTACTCTGCGCTGCTGACCAGTCGCAGCGGCACCTTGTGCTCCCTCATGCTCCGGTAGGCGGCCACATAATCGAGGGCCATGCGCCGGGCGGTGAAGCGGGTTTCGAACTGCTTGCGGATCGCTATGCGATCCATGCTGGCGAGACGTCCCACGGCCGCGACCGCGCTAGTCTCGTCCTCGACGATGAAGCCGGTCAGAGCCTCGTCGATAATCTCCGGCACCGAGCCGCGGTTATAGGCGATGACCGGCGTGCCGCAGGCCATGGATTCGATCATCACCAGGCCAAACGGCTCGGGCCAGTCGATCGGCAGCAGCAGGCCATAGGCGCCGCTGAGGAATTCCGGCTTCTCCCGGTCGCTGATCTCGCCGATATATTCGACCAGCGGATGGTCCATCAGCGGGCGAACGACCTGCTCGTAATATTCCTCATCTGCGCGGTCGATCTTGGCCGCGATCTTCAGCGGGATGCCCGCGCGGATGGCGATCTTGATCGCACGGTCGACGCCCTTCTCGGGCGCAATACGCCCGAGCACGGCCAGATAGCTCGGCGTGATGGGTTGCGGCGTCAGCAGTTTCTCGGGAAGGCCATGATAGATCGTGCGCACGAAATTCGCCTGCGGTACCGGGCGGCGCTGCGCATTCGAAATCGAAATCACGGGAGTCTTGGAGAAGGTCGTGAAGGTCGGCTGATGTTCCGGCAAATCCAGACGGCCGTGCAGCGTCGTGAGAAATGGTGTGGGCTGACGGGAGAAAAGCGAGAACGGATAGTAGTCGAGATGGAAATGCAGAACGTCGAATTCGTCGTCGTCACATTTCTGCCTCACGCGCTCGAGCATTTCCATATGGAGTGCGTTCGGATCGCGGACAGAGCCGTCGAGCCGCAGCGCCTTCGGCCATCCGGCGTCGAGTTTGCCTGACGTTTGGGAGTCGCCGCTGGCGAAGAGCGTAACATCGTGCCCCTGCGCCACCAGCTCTTCGGTCAACCAGTGCACGACACGTTCCGTACCCCCATAGAGCTTCGGCGGAACGGCTTCTGTCAGCGGAGCAACTTGCGCGATGCGCATTTACATATCTCCCATGTTGGAAGTGGTGAACAACTTCAATGACAATGTATCGGTAGCGACATGCCGGAAGTTGGAACGTTCTCGCATCTGCGAGGTTCCTATGTGATCTGCGTAGTTCGTCCACACTGTGGTCTTGCTGATGCCATCACGTTCAACCACGGTTTCCCGAGTGTTAATGCTGCCCGAATGTTGCGCCGAGATGGCGAGAGCGTGGGTAATTCGGGATGGCATCATTTCCATCAGCGGGCGGGGACGCTGTCCGTCGAGATTCTGGTTCTCATTCAACGGGTTTTGACAATCACATGGACAGTCTTTCCGGATATGCGTATCGCCCTTTCGCTTTCGTGATGCGCTACATCAGGATGCGTTCAGCATCGCATCTGATCATCCTGATATCCGTGCTTGCGGCCGTCGCCTGTTCGGTGGGCACGCAATATGGAATTAAATTTTTGGTCGATGGCCTCTCATCGGGTCCTCAGGGAACCGGTAACACCGTCTGGATCGCATTTGGCGTTCTGATCTCGCTGATCACGGCCGACATGTTCCTGTGGCGCGTGGCCAGCTGGACCGCGAGCTACACATTCGTTGGAGTCACCGGCGATCTCAGGCGCGATATCTTTCGCCATCTGACCGGGCATGCGCCGAGTTACTTCTCGGATCGGCTGCCCGGCATGCTGACCAGCCGTATCACGGCAACATCCAACGCCGTCTTCACCGTCGAAAACATGTTTGTCTGGAACGTGTTGCCGCCCTGCGTCGCGACATTCGCGGCGATGCTGCTGATTGGAACCGTGAGCCTGCCGATGGCGGCCGGACTGACAGTCGTGGCGGGCGCGGTGGTCGTGATGATGTTCAAGATGGCCGCGGCCGGCAAGAAATTGCATGACGACTTCGCCAGCAAGGCGGCCGCCGTCGATGGCGAAATGGTCGATGTCATCAACAATATGCCGCTGGTCCGCGCATTCTGCGGACTGAGCTTCGAGCATGACCGCTTCGATGAAACGGTCGATCGCGAGCTGAACGCCCGTGGCCGCAGCCTGCGTTACCTCGAGCGCCTGCGCCTGACACATGCGGCCATTACAGTTGCGCTGACCATCGGTTTGCTCGCCTGGGCGATCATGCTCTGGCAACGCGGCGGGGCCAGCACCGGCGACGTCGTTCTGATCTGTACGCTCGGTCTCTCGATCCTGCATGCGACGCGAGATCTTGCGGTGGCGCTCGTGGATGTCACGCAACATGTTGCGCGCCTCTCCGAGGCGCTGTCCACATTGCTGGTGCCGCACGAGCTCAGCGACCATCCCGAGGCCGAGCCGCTGGTGAAGTCAGGCGCAGCGATCGCCTTCAACAATATCTCGTTCCGCTACCCTGGCGGTCTGCAGGTGTTCGACAAGTTCACGCTGCGGCTCGATGCCGGGCAGCGCGTTGGCCTCGTCGGTCAGTCCGGCGGCGGAAAGTCGAGCCTGTTTGTTTTGCTGCAGCGCTTCTACGACGTGCAGGAAGGCAGCATTACCATCGATGGCCAGGATATTTCTCGCGTGACCCAGCATAGCCTGCGTCATGCGATCTCCGTGGTGCCGCAGGACATCTCGTTGTTCCATCGCTCCATCATGGAGAACATCCGTTACGGACGTCCCGAGGCGACGGATGACGAGGTATTGCGTGCGGCCATTGCGGCGCGTTGCGACTTCGTCGAAACGCTGCCGGAAGGTCTTCACACCATGGTAGGGGACCGCGGCGTCAAGCTGTCCGGCGGCCAGCGCCAGCGTATCGCCATTGCCAGGGCCTTCCTGAAGGACGCGCCCATTCTGTTGCTGGATGAGGCGACGGCTGCCCTCGACAGTGAATCGGAGGAGGCGATCCGCGAAGCGCTGTCGCGTCTGATGCGTGGTCGCACGGTCATCGCGATTGCGCATCGCCTAGCGACGCTGCGCAATTTCGATCGCGTGGTCATGCTGCAAAGCGGCGAGATCATCGAAGATGGCAAGCCGGACAATCTCATGCAGGCCCAGGGACCGTATCGGGATCTGGTGACGCAGGAGATGAGTCGCCTTGCGCAGCACGCCGCCTGACGACTCAGCTATCCTGTGTGAGCGCTGCGTCTGTCTCCGTGCCTGCCCTGATCCTACAACCGGCCGAGGACTTTCATGCCTGTTGAAGCCGCTGCTGCCACGTTGAACGCCATCGCTGACCAGAAGGCAGTCGAATCGCCGTTCTACATTCCGATGACGGGTCCCGCGTCGCGCCCGCGGCGCTCTCTCAAGCACGATGATACGTTCGTGGTGCTCGACAGTCATGGTGACATTGGCGCGTCCGCGGGCGGGCCGGATGGCTTGTTCAATGCCGATACGCGTTATCTCGCGCGGCTTGAACTGGCGCTGAACGACGTTCAGCCGCTATTGCTCGGCTCGAATTTGCGCGATGACAATTCGTCGCTGACCGTCGATCTGACCAATCCGGATATCTATCGCAACGGGCGCCTCGTGCTGCAGAAGGATATGCTGCACATCGTGCGCACCTTCTTCCTGTGGCGTGGTGCGGCCTATCAGCGGATCGGCCTGCAAAATCACGGTGAACATCGTGCCAGTTTCGATCTGACGCTCACCTTCGACAATGACTTTGCCGATCTGTTCGAGGTGCGGGGCCAAAAGCGCAAGCATCGCGGCATCGCCACGAGCCGCCTGATCGGGCCCAGTGACGTTGCGCTGGAATATACCGGCCTCGATGGCAAGCCGCTCAGCACGATGGTGCATTTCGACCCGCGTCCGACGCGTCTGGCGGCCAATACCGCGACTTATCATTTAGAGCTGGAAGCGCAGAAAACGACGTCGCTGTTCGTTGCCGCCAGTTGCAACGCCGAGGTCGGCCACAAGCCTGCGCCGTTCTTTCGCGGGCTGCTCGCGCATCGCCGCGAGATGCGCAATTTCAGCAAGGGCGCGGCAACGATCGAGACCTCGAATGATATTTTCAACGAGGTGCTCTGCCAGGCGATGGCCGATCTCAGCATTCTGATGACGAATACGCCGCAGGGGCGATATCCCTATGCCGGTATTCCCTGGTATTCGACGACATTCGGCCGCGATGGCCTGATCACGGCGCTGCAACTGTTGTGGACCGATCCGCGCGTGGCGCGCGGCGTGCTGAAGCGGCTTGCGGCATTTCAGGCGAAATCGGTCGATCCGCTTGCGGATGCCGAGCCCGGCAAGATTCTGCATGAAATGCGCGGCGGCGAGATGGCTGCGCTTCGCGAAGTTCCGTTCGCGCAATATTACGGCAGCGTCGACTCCACGCCGCTCTTTGTGATGCTCGCGGGGTTGTATGTCGAGCGTACCGGCGATGATGAAACCCTGCGCGAGCTGTGGCCAGCAGTCGAGGCGGGCCTCGCATGGATCGATGGTCCCGGTGATCCCGACAAGGATGGCTTCGTCGAATATCAGCGCGCCACCGAGCAGGGATTGCAAAACCAGGGCTGGAAGGATTCGTATGACGCCATCTTCCATGCCGATGGAAAGCTCGCTGAAGGCAATATCGCCTTGGCCGAAGTGCAGGGCTATGTCTTCGCCGCCAAGCAACTGGCGTCGCGTCTCGCATTGCGGATGAACCTGCCCGACAAGGCACAGCAGCTCGAGGCCGAGGCCGAGCAGCTTGCTGCGCGTTTCGAGGAAGCGTTCTGGTGCGAGGAACTAGGCACCTATGCGCTTGCGCTCGACGGCAGGAAGATGCGTTGCGCGGTTCGCGCCTCCAATGCGGGCCAGTTGCTGTTCACCGGCATCGTCCGTGAAGATCGTGCACGCATGGTCGCTGCTGACATGATGCGCCCGCATTTCTTCACCGGCTGGGGCATTCGCACCATTGCGCGCGGCGAGGCCCGCTACAATCCCATGTCCTATCATGACGGCTCGATCTGGCCGCACGACAATGCGCTGATCACACTCGGCCTGGCGCGCTATGGCCTGAAGCATTCGGTCGAGGCGGTCTTCAAGGGCCTGTTCGACACCGCCACCTATATGGACCTGCGACGATTGCCGGAATTGTTCTGCGGCTTCCAGCGCGAAAAACGCCGTGGCCCGACCTTGTATCCGGTGGCCTGTGCACCGCAGGCATGGGCGAGCGCAACGCCGTTTACCCTGCTCGAGGCAGCGCTTGGAATCGAGTTCGACGTCGCGCGCGGCGAGATTCGCTTCCGCAATCCGCGGCTGCCCGCCTTCCTGCAATACGTCATTTTGCGTGATCTCCGGCTCGGCGAATCCAGCGTCGATCTCTGCCTGCGCAAACACGAGAACGATGTGTCGCTGGAAGTGCTGCGAACCCGCGGTCAGATCCAGGTCTCGATCGTGTTGACGCATTGATGCGTCGCCTGGCGCCGGGGTCGTGCCCATCAGCGAAACGCGTGAGTGAGGGAGTTTCCATGCCTGCAATTCGCATCGGTGCTGGATTGGCGATATCATTGGTGTTGAACGCCGTGGCAGTGTGCCAGGCGGCGGACGCGCCTGTGCCTCCGCCCGCAGCGTCGGAGAAGCCCACTCCTGAAGCGCAATCGCCCGTGCCGTCGCCCGCACCTGATGCGACTGCGGTGCAGCCGGCAACGCCGCCGCCTGTCGCATCCGCGTCTGAGAAACAGCCATCGCCGCCCGCTCTGCAGACGGCGCCAAAACCTGACGCAGCCGTGCCCGCACCTGTCGCCAAGCCGCCATCGGTTACGGTGATCGATGCCTTCGATGCCAAGGGTATTCTCGGTCGCGACATACGCAGTCCCGCAAGTGAGAACATGGGACGCATCGCCGACGTGATCGTCGATCGCGCGGGGCAGGTGCGCGGTGCTGTCATCGATTTCGGCGGATTCCTCGGGGTCGGATCGCGCAAGATCGTGGTCGATTGGGGGGCACTGCATTTCTGGAACGTCGCCGACAAGACCGCCAGCATCACGCTGGATCTCACGCGCGAACAGGTGCGTGCCGCGCCGGAATACAAGGACGATCAGCCCATCGTCGTGCTCGGCGCGTCCGGCACGCTGACGCCGCTGAAATTTCCGCCTCTCACCATGCAGGAGCGCTAATTGGCGGTTCACGCGACTACACGCGCAGCTGATCTCGCCCGCCGCGATGATGTCGGGGCGGTGCCCGAGGTTGCCTGCGCGCCTGGGATCTCGCCTGAATCCGAGCCGGGCCCGCAGGAGCCGCAGCGGAGTCCTGAGCCGTCAAAGCAGAGCCTGCGCGGGCTCGACTGGTTCATCTTTTTCCTTGCCGACGTGCAGACAGGTTTCGGTCCGTTTGTCGCGGTCTATCTCACCACGCAGAAATGGACGCAGGTCGAGATCGGTTTCGTGCTGTCGATCGGCGGCGTCGTCGCGCTGCTCGGGCAAATTCCGGGTGGTGCGATCATCGATGCGGCGCGCTCGACGCGGCTGGTCGCCGGTGCCGCGGTCGCAACGATCGGTAGTTGTGCGCTGGCCTATGCCGTGCTGCCGGTATTTCCTGTGGTCGTTGCGGCAGCGACACTGCATGCGATGGCGAGCTGTGTGCTCGGCCCTGCGATTGCCGCTATCAGCCTCGGGCTGGTCGGGCCGATGCGGATCGGCGAACGGCTGGGGCGCAACGCACGTTTCGCCTCGCTCGGCAATGGCGTCGCTGCCGCCGTCATGGGTACTTGCGGCTATCTGCTGTCCAGCCGGTCGGTGTTCATCGTCACATTCCTACTGGCGTTCCCAGTGCTTTATGCGCTGTCACGGATTCGGCCTCAGGAGATCAATTCCGCACAGGCGCATGGCGCCGGTACCAAGGACGTTGAGAGCAAAAAGCCGATCCGCTTCCGCGATCTGGTGCGGCAGAAGCCGCTGTTGATTTTCGCCTGTGCTGTACTGCTGCTGCAGCTCGCCAATGCCGCGATGCTGCCGTTGATGGCCGGCGTCGTCACGACGCGCTCGGCCGACTGGGCGCCGGCGCTGATCGCCTTCTGCATCGTGGTACCGCAGGCCATCGTCGCGCTGACCTCACCGACGGTCGGCCGAAAGGCGCAGCAATGGGGCCGACGGCCACTGCTGCTGATCGCCTTCGCCGCGCTCGCCACCCGCGGATTGCTATTCGCCGTGGTCACCGATCCGTTTGCACTGGTTGCTGTGCAGGTCTTCGACGGCGTCACCGCCGCCGTGTTCAGCGTGATGATCCCGCTGATTGTCGCCGATATCGCCTTTGGCAGCGGTCGCTTCAGCCTTGCGCAAGGCATTGTTGGCACCGCCACCGGCATCGGCGCGTCGCTCAGCACGGTGACGGCAGGTTTTGTCGCCGACAAGCTTGGCGCGCCAGTTGCCTTTGTCGGCCTGGCCTGCGTCGCGGGGCTTGGCTTGTTGCTGATCTGGCTGGTGATGCCGGAAACCCGCCGCGAACACGGCGAGGCGTAGGCTCAGTTCTTCCGGTTGTCGTCCCCGCGAAGGCGGGGACCCATAGCCTCAAGAGATATAATTAAAATGCGATCGGCGCTTCTATGCCGATTCAACGACACTGATGGTGTGTATGCGTCCCCGCCTTCGCGGGGACGACAATTGAGATGTTCGCTATGCCCCGACGCTCTCGCCGAGGAAGTTGACCGCCGCCGTGACGCCGCCCTTGCCGTGCGGAATGCCGAGCGCCTGCAGTCCCATCTCGATCACGCCGAGCGTTCCGAGAATCATGGGCGCATTGATATGGCCCATATGGGCGATGCGGAATGCTTTTCCATGCAGATCGCCGATGCCGACGCCGAGAATGACACCGCATTTGTCGCGGCAGTAATCGAGCAGCGGCGTCGGGTTGTCCATCTTCACCGTGGTGACGGTGTTGCCGCGTTCTTTCGGCTCGATGATATTGAAGCTCAGCACGCCGCCATCGGCCCATACGGCAACGGCGCGGCGGACGGCTTCCGCCAGCAGCCGATGGCGCTGGAACACGTTGACGAGTTTTTCGTCGAACAGCATGTCGATGGCTTGGCGCTGCGCGAACATCAGGTGCACCGGCGCGGTGCCCGAATGTTTCCGGTAGTGCTCGTCGCCGTCGCGCTCGGTCCAGTCCCAATAGGGCGTGCGCAGATTGGCGGTCTTGTGCATTTCGCGCGCACGATCATTCGCCGCGACATAGCCGAGGCCGGGCGGCGTCATCAGGCCTTTCTGTGAGCCTGACATGGCGACATCGATGCCCCATGCATCCATCTCGAACGGCATGCAGCCGAGCGATGCGACAGTATCGACCATGAACAGCGCGGGATGACCGGCCGCCTTGATCGCTTTGCCGATCGCCTCGATATCGTTGAACGCGCCCGATGCCGTGTCGATCTGCACCGCGAGCACAGCCTTGATCTCGTGCCTGGTGTCCTGCCGCAACGTTGCTTCAACCTCGGCAGGACGGATGGCGCGATTCCAGTCGCCTTTCAGGCTCTGTACCTCGACGCCCATGGCGCGCGCCGCATGGCCCCAGCCAACCGCGAAACGCCCGCTTTCCAGCACCAGGATCTTGTCGCCGCGCGACAGCACATTGGTGAGCGTCGCTTCCCAGGCGCCATGCCCGTTGGCGATATACATATAGGTGTTGCCCTTGGTGGCGAACAACGTGCCGATATCGCGTAGCAGCCCGAATGTGAGCTGCACCATTTCCTTGGAATAGATATCCAGCGGCGGACGATGCATCGCCCGCAATACTTCATCTGGCATCGTGGTGGGGCCGGGGATGGCGAGAAATTCACGACCTGCACGAACGACCATTTTCAGTCCTTGTTGGTATTTTCGGCCATGGTGCCATGGCGCAGCGCGAAATCAAAGCGCGTGTGAGGTGGTTTGAATTTGACCGCTTAGTGAGTCAGCGCATCACGCCCGATCACATTTGCGATGGCCTGGAAGATCTGATCCTTGATCTCGGTCGCCGCCGGGCTCGGGATCGTCTCGGGAGGGCCGTCGTGTTTGGCGCAGGCCACCACCAGCCGCAGGATCCAGACTTCGCCATCAGTGTAGTACAGGTCGCCGCCGCCATTGTGCCCGGCGACGGTTGGGCCGATTCCGGTGACCTGATATTTGGCCTCGACCATGCCGGCCTTTTCGAGGTCGCCCGCGAGCACCGCGCGCTCGGCGTCGATATCGGCAGCGATATGATGCGTGATCGCGCCGGTGTATTTGCTGATCCCGACACTGCGGTCGAAAGTCGCATCACCAAGCCAGACCGGGCGATCTTCCTGCCCCTTGTCGAGTACCTTCCAGAGCCGGATGTGGTGGCGATGATCGGCGCTGTTGCCGACCGGCTTCTCGAAAGCGAGGTCCTCGCGCCGGCCAAGATAAACCAGCGGCGACACCGGTGCCTCGCGATAGGGCCGGTCGAGCAGGACGCTGCCGACAATCTCCAGGGACGAGCGTAACGTCACGGGATCGGCGGGGTACCAGCCGGCAGCATGCATCGCGCACAGCACGTCCTTCTTGTCGCCGATCAGGCCGACATTGATGGGATCGCCGGGAATACCTTGCGCGGTCATCGTCGTCATCGGCAATCCGGAAAGGCTCTTCTGGTGCTCGTAATGCGTCCAGAGTTCCGGGAGCAACAGATAGGCGATGCCGCCATAGATGACCAAGGCGAGCAACGTCAGTCGCACCGCCCGGAATGTCCGGCTGCGGCGTTGTTTTTGCGCACTGAAATCCGTCTGCAGGTCAGCCAAGGTTCCGCTCGATCGAATCTGAGCGGGGAACCTGCCACGTCAGCGCCGCGATGTCATCGTCGGGTCTCGCGGCAGCCGGCGGCTTCGGCCTCTTCTTTAGAACAAAACCAACGTGTTCCCTTAGCAATCCGCATGCTGATCTTGGCATACCAGCGGCTTTCCGGCGTGTGATAGATGCAGACGCCGGAGCGGTTGACATTGCCCTTGATCCGGCAGGCCGGGGATGGCGCGACATGGCCCGATGCGGAGGCCAGCAGGATCGGCAAGGCGTCCTCCGGCGGCTTAATTGCACCGAGGATGGCGGTCTTCTTGTTGCGCACGCGCCAGTCCCACGGCGCAAAGAACGCGCCTGCCCAAAGTCCGGCCTTGGCCTCACGTGCGGTTTTCTCGTCGGCATCATAGACATGCGAGAAGCGCACATAGGAGAGCGCCCAGCCGCTTTTCACCATCCATTGGCCGATGTCCTCGCCGTCCACCTCGCATCTGGCGACCGTGCGACCGAAGCGGTCGGTCCGTAGCACATGGCAGGTCCAGCTCTTGTCGCCGACATGCGCAACCAGCGCTTCATGTGCTGAGACGCCGCAAGTCCAGCGCTCGCCATCGGCATTCAGGCACAACTGGTCGAGGCCTGGCGCATCGATGCCGGCGAGCCGGATGCGGGTCGCGCCAATGGTCATCTGGTCGCCATCGCGGATCTTCGGCACGCCGGTCACATCGGCGGCCTGTGCCAGCGCGGGAATGCAAAGCATCGCGATAAAAAGAGAGAAGGTGCGGAACATGCGCATCGAACCGTTTGATTGCAAAATCATGACGACAATCCGGAGACAGTGCGGGCATTTCGCCGCGCATGCCAGCGCGGTCACCCCTTCATAGCTTCAACTTCGCGCGATGAACTATGCGGCGTGGCCGTTCATCATTCTCCGTCGTGCCAGCGCGAGACCCATCAGCACGAAGGCTGAGGTCACCTCGGGGCCGCCGACGAGAATCCGTGTCGGCGTTTTCATCTTGTTCCATTCATAGGCCTTGAACGGACCCTTGCGTCCGCCTTCGCCTCTTGCCGCGATGATGCAGCGCAGCGCAGGTGCGAAATATGTGAGCTCGCCGCCGAGATGTCCGAGCGCGATCAATGCGAGTGCCGCATCGAACGTATTCATCTCGCGTGCGATCAACTCGCCCTGCACATAAGCGAGGACACGCAGGCGGATGAATTCGAATGTGCCATCGGTATCGATGGTCTGCTGTGTCTTGGCCGGCAGTTCACGGAAAGCCGCGTAGCATCGGCCGAAATAGGCGCTGTAGAGCTCCGGCAGATAATAGATGTGCGATTTCGGATCGGTGAAGGCGCCGGACGCCACGAGGCGGCGCTGGAAGCCGATGATCCGCTGCAGTGTTTCCAGCCGCTTCGGCGTCTCCATGACTTTCCAGCGAAGCAGATTTCGGAATGACACTTCGAGCACGTCGAGATTGAGCGTCGGATCGAGATCGTTGCCGTAGGGCCGCTGCCCCGCGAGATTGTCGATCCAGGTGACGATGGCGCCGTCATAGTCGATGTTGTCGTTGATGGACACTGTAACCATCGGCTCATTGCTGCCATTGCCGACCTGATAGCCGGCATAGAAATCGAGCAGGGGCTGATCGAGGATAGGATCGGTCGAGCCGGCCTGTGTGGCGGCGGAGAACGAGCAGGCGGTGGTGTCGCAGTCCGGCACATAGATGCCGAAGCCGAGGTCCTGCTTGATCTGCGCGAAGAGCCGGCTGAAGCGCGGATGCGGCGGCGGTGCCAGCGCAGTGATGACGTTCACATGCGTCCCGTCATGTGAGCGGACTTCCTCGCGGCTGGTGACCAGGCAGAATTCAACCATCGCATCGATGGCGCGGCGCGAGGATGTCGTCTGGTCCGGCGACGGCAGTCCGGTTTCGCCGAAGCTGAGCAGCGCCTCGGTGAAGAAAGCGTCGTAATAGGCCGAGCGATGCCGGATCTGCACCGGCTCCCACATCGGTTCGGCAATTCCGGTCCATGGCGGATTGATGAGTTTTGCGGCCGGCGAGCGCGCGATGAAGATGCGCGCGAGGGTGAACAGCAGCGTCGAATTCTTGTAGCCGCGCGAATTCAGGCCCGTCAGCGCCAGCAGGAAATCGCGGCCATGCATGTCGGGGTCGCCGATCAGGTTGAACGCCGCGTAAGTGGGAATGAAGCCGTTGCGATCGAACGAGCGCAGCAGATGCGTGCCGCAGGCCTTGATGACATCGTCGATCTCGCCCAGTGACGGTGCCTGCGCTGAAGTCGTTACGGGCTTCGGCGCCGGATGGTTCAGTGTGACCGTGTCGAGCAGCTCGGCGATAGGCCGGCCGATGGCTTCCCAGTCAGGGGTCTCGTCGTCGCGCGCCGCTCTCAGGGCCTGCTGTATGGCTTTGAAGCGGGCGGGATCGCGCAGCTCGGGCAGGCCGGCGCGGCAGAGTAACGGGCGGAGCGCGGCATTGCCGAGCGCGGTCTTGTAGAACTTGACGATATGGGCGTCGCCGCCCGAGTGCTTATGAAAAGTGTGCTTGTGAAACAGGGGATCGCAGAGGTCGTAAAGCGACGGGCCGTCCTTGCTGGCTGTCAGCGCGCGGTATGCGGCGCCGGCAAAATAAGTCACACCCATGAGGTTTCTTTCAGTGCGTCCCCTGCGCACGTGTCGAAAACCACCCGCCATTGACGCGGCGCTATCGTCTCCCGACACCTGCAACCCTTTGAAAAATTGCACGAATCGGCAGGGATTACAATTGCGTGAAGCACAAGCCGGTTCAAGACCTTAGCCTGGTCAGTCAGTAACCCTGTCTTAAATCCCGGCCTTTACCGGTTGCCCGGATGGCCCCGGCGGGTTAACAACCAGTTTGCTGCGATGCCGCAAATTGAGCGCATTTGATATTCATTGGTTTGGCATCCCTTCAAACCTATTTCGACGTTCGCGCGACCCACGGTTGCGCGTGAACGATGAGCAGGAATGATCTTATGAACGTACGGCAGTTTCGCGTATCCCGTCGCTCGATCACTGTGGCCGCAGCTTTTGTCGGTCTGGTTTCGCTGGCGCTTGGCGCCAATGCCGCGCTGAACAAGCGCGCGCTGGAAGCTGCAGAGGCGGCGACGGTGACCGGGACGATCAATCCCGTGACGAAGGCGTCGCGTATCGCGCTGGTGATCGGCAATGGTCACTATCCCGACGCCGGAGCGCCGCTGAGCCAGCCGATCAATGATGCACGCGCCATGACGAGTGCACTCCGTCGCGACGGTTTCGACGTCGATGTGGTGGAAGACGCGACCCGCGATGACATGATCCGCGCTGTCGAGCGCCTGAAGGCCAGGATCAAGCCTGAAACCGTCGTGATGCTTTATTTCGGTGGTTATGGCGTCCAGGTCGGCCGCCAGAGCTACATGATCCCCGTCGATGCCGCGATCTGGAAAGAGCGTGACATCCGCCGCGATGGCATGAGCGTCGAGGCCGTTCTCGATGTCATGAAGGAGCAGGGCGCCCAGGCCAAACTGGTCGTGCTGGATGCGTCCCGCCGCAATCCCTATGAGCGTCGCTTCCGCGGTTATTCCCGTGGTCTCGCGCCGATCGACGTTCCGGAGAATGCGCTGATCCTGACCTCGGCGACGCCGGGCAAGGTTGCCGACGATGTGGATGGTCAGAACAGCCTGCTCGCAACCGAATTGCTGAAGAACATGAAGGCCAAGCCGGCGAGTGCCGAGTCCGTCTTCACCAACACCCGCGTTGCGGTGACCCGCGCAACCGCCGGTGAGCAGGTTCCTGCCGTGTCGTCGTCGCTCATCGAAGACATCCAGCTCGGCGATAGCGCAACGGCCAAAGCCGGTAGCTAAGCCCGGCAACTAAGCTTTTCTGTCGCCTTTACTTGTTGGCGTCCGCACTGGCCATCACCGGACGAACCGGATCGCCTTCGCGCAGCAAAGCGCCTGCGCGCGCGACAATTACGTCGCCGTCGTTCAAACCTTCACGCACTTCGACGCGGCCACCCGACATCAGGCCGATCTCGACGCGTCGCGTCTCGATGCGCTGCCGCCGGACCACCTGCACGACGGTGCCGCCGGCACTGTAGAGAACGGCGGTCAATGGCACCGAGACGCCGCAGCTTTCGCCAGTCTTGATGATGGCCCGCGCGTAGGAATTGCTCATCAGCCGGCGTGCCGAGGTGATCGAGACCACGACCTGGCCAAGCTGGCTGTTGGGCTCCACGGTGGAAGCGACGCGCCGGACCTTGCCGTCGAGCTCGCCCGCGCCGATCACCTTGACCTTGACGGGTTGATCGATCTTGAGCTTCGGCAGATCGCGCGTCGGTACCTGGCCGATGAATTCGAACTCGCTCCGCGCGATGATGTTGAAAAGAGCTTCGCCTTTGGCCGATGCAAGTGATCCGACCACGGCGGACGAGGCGCTGACCAATCCTGCGACCGTCGCCTGAACCTGAACCGATCCGCCTTCGGGCGACGTCAGGCGTGCGAGGATCTGGCCCGCAGTGACATTCTCGCCGGCATCGACCATGACCTCGGCGACCTTGAGGCCCGGACGATCCGGACGGATCGAGACTTCCTCACGCGGGATCAGGATGCCGGAGACTTCGACCGTGGCGGAGAAGCAGGACTTCGCGGCGGTCAGCACGGTCACTGCTGCACCCTTCGGGGCATCGGCAGGATCGTCGGCGGCAAGAGCCGGCTGTGTGAACACGCATAGCGACAGCGCGACCAGCAATCTGGCCCATGTGGTGGTTCGCTTGGAAGGGGCGACGGGGGTCATTGCATGTGCCTATTTGTGCGGGACGGCGGGTGGTTGACCGTTGTGCGGGTCTTCCTCGCCGCTCGATGCCAGCAGCTTGCGTCCGAAGCGCCATGCCAATTGTCCGACATCGTCCATCATCATGAACATCGCCGGCACGAACAGCAGCGACAGCGCCGTCGAGAAGATCAGCCCGCCAATGATAGCAAGTGCCATTGGTGAGCGGAATTCGCCACCCGCGCCGAAGGCCAGTGCGGACGGCATCATGCCGGCGACCATGGCAACGGTGGTCATCACGATCGGCCGTGCGCGCTTCATGCCGGCATCGATGATCGCAACCTCTCGCGGCTTGCCTTCGCGAATGGCTTCCACGGCAAATTCCACCAGCATGATGGCGTTCTTGGTGACGATGCCCATCAGCATCAGGATTCCGATCCAGACAGGCGTCGTCAGTTGCTTGCCTGTCAGGAGCAGCGCCAGGATCGCGCCGCCGATGGAGAGCGGCAGCGAGAACAGGATGGTGATCGGCTGCAGGAACGTACCGAACAGCAGCACCAGCACGGCATAGACCATCATCAGGCCTGCCGAGATCGCGGTGGCGAAACCATCCGCGAGTTCGTTCAGGCTTTCGGCGTCGCCGGACTGCTTGACGCTCACATTCTTCGGCAGGCTCTTCATGACCGGCAGTTCGTAGATCTTCTTCAGGGCATCGCCGAGTGCGGCGGTGCCCACGAGATCCGCGGCCACGGTGGCCTGACGTTCCCTGTCGTAGCGGTTGATGCTGGTCGGTCCCTGATCGAGCTTGATGTCGGCAACGACCGATAGCGGCACGCCGCCGCGTCCGCCGCCAAGTGGCACCCGCAGCTGTTCGAGAATCTGGAAGTCGGCACGGGCCGTGTCTTCGAGCTGCACGCGGATCGGCACCAGGCGATCGCCGGCATCGAATTTCGCCAGAGCCGGGCCGACGTCGCCGATGGTGGCGACGCGGATGGTTTCCGACAGGCTCTCGGTGGAGACGCCGAGCCGTGCCGCGAGATCCGCGCGCGGCTGCACGCGCAGCTCGGGACGATCCAGCGAGGTTTCCGAGATCACGTTGGAGATCAGCGGAATGCGCTTCATCTGCGTCGCCAGTTCGCTGGCGACATTGGCAACGATATTGCTGTCGGTGCCGGTCACCACCAGCGAGATGGCGCGCAGCCCGTTCTCGTCGAGGAACCAGTAGCGAATATCCGGAACGCTTTCGAGTTCCTTGCTGATATCGAGTTCGAGCAGGCGCTGTGTATGTGCGCTGTCGCGTTCGCTCTTCGGGGTGTAGTTGATGATCAGGGCTGCGCGCCGCACCTCATAGGTGCCGGGCGGGACATGACCGCCATCGACGAACACGCTCTTCACTTCAGGTCGCTTGCGGAGCCTTGCCACGATGTCTTCTGTGACTTTCTCGGTGTAAGCGAGCTGAGATCCCGGCGGCAATTCCATCGCCATGAGCGAACGCGCCGTGTCCTGGGCCGGCAGGAAGCCCTGCGGCAGCAGCTGGATGCTCCAGATCGACAGTGCGAAGACGGCGAGACCGAACAGAACCGTCACGTAGTAGCGTTTCACCGACAGGGTCACGAGCTTGTTGTAAGCCTGCAGGATGCGCCCGGGCGGCGGGTCGTTGTGCTTGTGATCTTTCAGGAAGTACGCGGCCAGTACAGGCGTGACGAAGCGTGCCGCCAATAGTGAGAAGAATACCTGTACCGACACGGTGATGCCGAACTGCTTGAAGAATTGTCCGGCGATGCCGGACATGAAGCTGGCCGGGACAAAGATCGCGATAATGGTGAGGCTGATGGCGATTACGGCGAGGCCGATTTCGTCAGCGGCTTCCAGTGCGGCGCGATAGGGCGATTTGCCCATCCGCATATGCCGCACGATGTTCTCGATCTCGACGATGGCGTCATCGACGAGAATACCTGTCGAGAGCGTGATGGCGAGGAAGCTCACGAGGTTGAGCGAGAAGCCGAGCAGGTCCATCGCCCAGAAGGCGGGGAAGATCGACAGCGGCAGCGAGATCGCGGCGATGACCGTGGCGCGCAGATCGCGCAGGAAGAAGAACACCACGATGACGGCAAGCGCCGCGCCCTCGAACAGGGTCGAGATCGCGGCTTCATAATTGCCCTTGGTGAAATCCACCGACGTATCGATCAGCCTCAGGTCGACATCGGGGTAGGACGCTTTCAGCGCATCGATGCGCTTCTGCACGGCTGCCGCGACAACCACGTCGCTGGCGCCCTTGGATCGCTTGATACCCAGCGCCACCACAGGCTCGCCGTTGAAGCGCGCAAATGTTCGCCGGTCGGCGATGGTGTCGGTGACGGTGCCGAGATCCTCGAGCCGCACTTCGCCACCCGAGGGCAGGCTGATCATGGTGCCGGCGAGTTCGTTCAGCGTCTTGGCGCCCGCCAGTGTCCGGATCGCCTGGTCGTTCTTGCCGATTTCGGCGCGGCCGCCGGCGAGGTCCACATTGGTGCCGCGCAGACGTCTGGAGACATCGACGGCGGTCAGGCCCGCGGCCTGCAGGCGGTCGGGATCGAGCGACACGAGAATCTCGCGCTCGACGCCGCCGATGCGCTCGACCTGCGCGACGTTGCGCACGCCCTGCAGTGCGCGCTTCACCACGTCGTCGACGAACCATGACAATTGTTCCGGCGTCTTGCCCGGCGAGATCGCCGCATAGGTGACGATCGGCAGGCCGATCACGTCGACGCGCTGGATCAGCGGTTCATTGACATTCTGGGGGAGGTTGGCGCGTACGCGTGTTACGGCGTCCTTGACGTCGTTCAGCGCGCGGTCGGTGTTGGTTTCCAGCGCGAATTGCACCGTCGTGACCGACAGGCCGTCAGTGATCGACGACGAGATGTGCCGCACGCCTTCGACGCCGGAGACGCCGTCCTCGATGGTCTTGGTGACCTGCGCTTCAAGTTCCGCAGGCGCCGCGCCGAATTGCGAGACGGCGACCGAGATCACCGGAATGTCTGCGCTCGGCAGCCGCGTGATCGCCAACTTGGTGAAGCTGATCCAGCCGAGTACCAGAAGAATGATCGAGAAGACGATGGACGGAAGCGGATGGCGGATCGACCATGCCGAGATATTCATTGCCATTAACGCACCCGCGATCGATCGAGGTCATCGACGAACATGGTCTGGACCTTGTCGCCGTCATGAAGTGATGTGCCGGCGTCGGCAACGACGATGTCGCCCACCTCGACGCCTTCGAGAATTTCCACCGACGTATCGGACACCAGCCCGACCTTCACGCGGCGTGTTTCAATGGTGTTGCCCTTCACCAGTTGCACGGTGAAGTGCTCGATCGCCGAGCGCGGGATCGCGACGCCGCAGCTTCGCTTGGCGTCGATGCTGGCGCGGGCGAAGACGCCAACCTTGAGCGAGGGGTTGCTGGGCAGCGATATCCGGACATGGCCGAGCTGTGTCACGCGGTCGATTTGCGGCGACACCAGCCGCACCTTGCCAACAATATCGGGCTGATCGTCGCGGCTGATCCGCGCCGTGACGCCGGGGTTGATCTTGAGGATGTGGATGCTCGGCACTTCCGCATCGAGCTCGAGTTCGTTGTTGATGGCGATCCTGAACATCGGCCCGGCCTGCGGTGAGGCCGGCGCGCCGACAATGGTGTTCACGGATGTAATCAGGCCTGCCGCGGGAGCGCGCAGCGTCACAGGATTCGGGCGTGCATTGCCTGCTGTGGGCGGCGGTGTCAGCCGGGCCAGTTCCTGGTTCTCGGTGACGGTATCGCCTTCGCGGACCAGCACTTCGGAGACCTTCGAACCTTCGGTCTCCACGCCGACCACAGCCTCGCGGCGCGGAACCACGAAGCCGGTCACCCGCACGAGATCGGAGAAGCAGGCATTGGTGGCCTTGGCGACGATCACCATGGCGCCATTCGGCGAGGCGGAGCCCGCGGGTGCGGGTTCAGCGGCGAAGCCGATAGAGGTTGTTGCGACCATGGTGGCCGCCAGCGACAGACATGCGAGAGACGGGGAGAAGCAGGCAAGAGCCTTCATTGCGGGATCGATCCACTTGGTATTACGGAGCACCAGGGGCATTCGATCGGTGCGGTGGGAGGTCGGGGCAATCTATACAGGATATCCGCGATCACCACAGCAAACAGCGTCCCGTGTGGTACGGAACGCTGTGGTGCGGCAATCCGCAGCAAGCTCGGAAGTACCACTGAGCCTTACTGGGACGCGGTGGTCTTGTTCGCCATGTTCACCACCTGGACGCGTCGGTTCGACGGGTCGGTTGGCGCAACGCCGGCCTTCGGCTTGCCCTTGCCATAGCCGACGGTGACGAGGTCGGCGCCGGCGATGCCGTATTTGTCCGTCAGATAGCGCTTGATGGCATCGGCGCGGCGCTCGGAGAGATCCTGGTTGTATTCCTCGCCGCCGACGGCGTCGGTATGGCCGGCGACCACGAAGGTCGCGCCCTTGAGGTCGTCGCTGCTCAGCGCCTTGCCGAGGGCCTGCACGGAGGACAGCGACTTCTTGCTGATATTCGCCGAGTTGTAGTCGAAGGTGATTTCCAGATCGATCGCCGGCTTGGTCTGCGCGACAGCGGCGATCTGCTCGCGCTCGCCGATCGAGAGCGACCGTGTGCTGCGATTGCGAAGGGATTCGACGAACTTGCCTTCGGCGGCATTCACGGCCGGCTCGGCCGGCGGTGTCATCGACAGGCCGCGGGTCAGCGGCTTCTTCGGCGCCAATGCGCGCAGGATCTGGTCGGAGGTCACTTCCTCGGCCGCTGCGGCGATGCCTGCGGTCAGCGACAGGGCGACGCCGATCATGGCGATCGTGCGAAGCGCGTTGAAGCCGGAGCGTGCGGATGTGTTCGACATGGGTGCATCCTTCATTGTAGCCGCGCGAAACGCGCTTGAATCAAATTCAACAAAATCTGGTGCCGGATCGCTTCGGAACGGCCTCCGGTCTGCCATCAATAGTGTCCGCTCGCGCGCCGGAGGTTCAAACCGGGCTTGCGACTTTCTTGCGATGATCTTGCGACTTTCCTGCGAAATTCCGGTGACCTCCCGGGATCACCAGATGCCGTGCTATCGCATGCCCGTTCTATCGAACGCTGTCCTATCGGACGCCGTGCTATCGCACGCCGTAACCAGCAAATTCCTTGACGATGTCCGGGTCCATGGCCTTGGCATTGGTGATGTCGAGATCGCCTTCAGCGGTCTGGCCAAGGCGATGTTTGGCCAGGCCACGGCCATAAAGCGATGAGGTCAGCTGCGGATTGATCTTTAGCGCAGCGTCGAAATCCGCAATCGCATTCTTGCTCTGGCCGTTCTTGAGGTTGACCAGGCCGCGGCTGTCCAGTGCATCGACGAAATTCGGGCGCAGGCGCAGGGCTTCGTTGCAGTCCTTGAGCGCGGCGGCGAGGTCGCCGGTCACGGTGCGCGCCCAGCAACGATTGTTGTAGGCCTCGACATCCTTGGGATTCAGTTTGATCGTGGCGTCGAAGTCCTTGATCGCGGCGGAATAGGCGCCTTTGCTGGCATAGACCTGCCCGCGGCGATACAGCGCGCCGGCATCTTCCGGATTATCGGTCAGCTTGACGTTCAGCGCTTTGACAGTCGGATCCTCGGCCAGCGCCAGCAGGATCTTGTTTTCGTCACGGGGCGCTTCGACGGCGACAGCGGGAGCGGGAGCGGGAGCGGGAGTCGGCGCCGCGGCTGGCGCTGGCGTTGCTGCTGGAGCGGCCGGTGTGGGTGCAGCAGGTGCGGGTGCCGGGGCTGCAGGCGCGGCGGCGACCTCCGGCTTGGCCACGGCAGAGGGGCGCGGTGTCGTAGCCGGCGCTGGATCAGCCGGCTTGGCTTCCGCCACAGGGGCTGATGCCGGGCGCGTACCGGGAATGAAGGAGAAGTCTTCCGCCAGCGACGAGGAAATCCATGGCACCTGCTCGCTGCGCGATGCGCGGGTAACGCTGACCCGGGTGCGATTCAGTGTCTGTTCGGCGGTGAGATCGGGAACCCGGATTTCCTTCAGCAATTCGCCGACAAACAACCCGTGATCGCCGCCGCCCTCGCTGACCACCGAGCTGAGTGCCGCCGAATACATCACCAGCGTGCCGCTCGGTGCGATCACCGGAGCGAGCCCGGCGGAGAAGCTGCGGAACCGGCGTTCGAACGGATTGCGGCGGGATGCGTCCAGAAGCGCAATCTTGACGCCTGCGCCGCGGCCATTGATTTCGTTGAGCACGGTCTCGAGGCTGAAGCCGTCGCGGCGCACGTCAGGCTCGGTCCAGATCTGGGCATCGACCGGGATCATGTAGCTCTGCCGCGCGGACTGGATGCCGAAGCCGCTGAAGAACACCAGGGCGACCGAGCCGGGCCTCACCTTGCCGTAGAATTTGTCGAGCGCCCGGCGCATGCCGTCGCCGTTGAGATTCTCGCCGGTATCAACCTCAAATCCGTCACGCTTCAATTCGGCGGCGACGTCGCGGGCGTCGTTGATGGGCTCTTTGAGCGGTGTTTCGGCGTCCGGATATTTCGCATTGCCGATCACCAGTGCGATCCGCTGGGTCCGATCTTCCGCGGCAGAGGCCTGCCAGATGGGTGTGGCGGCAAGCGCCAGAAGAGCAATCAGAGCAATGCGCATTTTCATAATGAAACCGGTCCAGACTTGAAGGCGCTGCCCATGCTCGGCTTGCGCCGCAGCGACACTAATCCACGCCATTCGCATTATCAAACCGGCGTGATCGATGCTGTCAATGTGCGGTATGGGCAGCAGCTATCGCGTGAATTCGCCACGTGTCTCGCGTTGTCGCTCCAGTTCCGGTTTCCGGTGATTCCAGTGGCTGGAATGGTTTGACCTTTCCCGGCAGCAATGGCTTGTTGCGCATAACAACGACCGGGAATGGGGCGAAACGAATGAGTGCGACTTACGAAATCTATGCGATCCGCTATGCCACGATGACGGCGCGGACGCCGCAGATGAATTATCTCGCACCCGATCCCCATGAAACAGCAGCGGCCGATCTCGATTATTTCGTCTGGCTGATCCGCGGCGGTGGTCGCGACATCCTGGTCGATACAGGCTTCAACGAAGCCGCCTCGAAGGAGCGCAGCCGCAAGCTCACGATCAATCCGATCGATGCGCTGGCCGATTTCGGCGTCCGCGCGGCGGACATCCGCGACGTAATCGTCACGCATCTGCATTACGATCATGCCGGCAATCTCGATCGCCTGCCCAATGCCAGGTTCCATCTGCAGGACCGCGAGATGAGCTACGCGACAGGCCGCTGCATGTGCAATGGACTGCTGCGGCATCCGTTTTCGGCTGAAGATGTTACCTTGATGGTGCGGCACGTCTTCAACGAGCGTGTCACGTTCCATAATGGCGATGGCGAGGTTGCTCCGGGCATCACGCTGCACCGCGTTGGCGGCCATTCCGACGGTCTGCAGATCGTGCGCGTGCAGACGGCGCGGGGGCCGGTGGTGCTGGCCTCGGACGCCTCCCACTATTACGGCAACATGCAGCGCCGCAGTCCGTTTCCGATCGTCTACAATATCGGTGACATGTGTGACGGCTGGACGACCTGCGAGCGCCTCGCCGGTCATCCCGACCGGATCATTCCCGGTCATGATCCGCTGGTGCGCGAGCTTTATCCGCGTGTCGAGGGCAGCAAGGCCGATGCCTATGCGCTTCATGTGACGCCGTCGCGCTCCTTCGTGCGCGACTAGCCGCTCAATAGGCGTCGGCCTTGTGCCCGTGCCGTGTCTGCACGAGGTCGAGGCTGCGTTCGATCTTGCTGAGCGCGGCCGCGAAATCCCTGCGCTCCTGCGCCGTCAGGCATGACAGGATGTCGCGCTCTTTGCTTAGCAGGCGCGGGATCAGTTCCTCGTAAAGCGCTTTCCCTTTCGCGGAGAGGCGCAATTCGAAGGCGCGGCGATCATCCTCGTTCTCGACGCGTTCGATGAGTGCGCGGTCCAGCAGGGCGGTGACCGCGCGGCTGATGGTGGACTTATGGGTGCGCGTGCATTGCGAAATGAATTGCGCGCTGCAGGCATCGTCGCGAAAACCCAGTGTGGCGATGACGCGCCATTCGGGAATGTCGAGCCCATAGCGCTGCTGATACTCGTCGGACAGCGCAGCGCTGACCTCCGCGGCCAGCCGGTTCAGCCGGAACGGCACAAACTGAAACAGGTCGAATTTCGCCACGGAGCCACCGATTCTGCTGTTGACGCCGCCACGGGTCCGGCGTTTAGATGGTTGCAAATGAGACTATCTTAGAGGGAGTGCGATCCGTTGGCCAGACCAGCGTTGATCCGAAAACATATCCGGTTGCAGGGCGGGGTCTGAGCCATGGCGCAGCATGTCCGCCAGTTTGCCTATTCTCGCCATGCCGATCAGGCGCGTCCGGCGAGTGACGCGGCGCATCATCCGGTCGTGATCGTCGGCGCCGGACCGGTCGGTCTGTCCCTGGCCATCGATCTGGCGCAGCGCGGCCAGCGCGTGGTGCTGCTCGACGATGCCGATCGCATCGGTGACGGTTCGCGTGCCATCTGCTTCTCCAAACGCTCGCTCGAACTCTGGGATCGTCTCGGCGTAGCCGATCGCATGATCGAGAAGGGTGTGGTGTGGAAGGTCGGCAAGATCTTCCTCGGGCCAGACATGCTGTACCAGTTCGACCTGTTGCCGGAGACCGGCCACAAGATGCCGGCCTTCATCAATCTGCAGCAATATTACGCCGAGTCCTTTCTGGTCGATCGGGTACATCAATTGCCTGAGATCGATCTGCGCTGGCGCAACAAGGTCATCGCACTGGCGCAGCACAATGATCACGCGGAACTCACCATCGAGACGCCCGATGGGCCTTACACGCTGCGCGCCGGCTATGTCGTTGCCTGCGATGGCGCGCGCTCAGGGCTGCGCAGCATGGTTGGCGCGGATTTCTCCGGCGAGGTGTTCGAGGACCAGTTCCTGATCGCCGACGTCAAGATGACCGCGGAATTTCCGACCGAGCGCTGGTTCTGGTTCGACCCACCATTCCACTCCGGCCAGTCGGCACTGCTGCATCGTCAGCCCGACGATGTCTGGCGTATCGATCTGCAGCTCGGGCCCGATGCCGATCCAGTCGCGGAGCGGCAGCCGGAGAAAGTGCGTCCACGCATCGCGCGCATGCTCGGCCACGACGATTTCGATTTCGAGTGGATCTCGGTCTACAAATTCCAGTGCCGCCGCATGCAGCGCTTTCTGCATGAGCGCGTGATCTTTGCCGGCGACGCCGCGCATCAGGTGTCGCCGTTCGGCGCGCGCGGTGCCAATTCCGGCCTGGAAGATGCGGAGAATCTCGCGTGGAAACTGGCGATGGTGCTGGCAGGCGATGCGCCGGCGTCGCTGCTGGCGAGTTATGATGCCGAGCGTGGCCGGGCGGCAGATGAAAACATCCGGGCCTCGACCCATGCGACGGATTTCATCGCGCCACATTCGAAGCAGGAACAACGGATGCGGCAGGCGGTGCTGTCCCTCGCCAGGGAAGCCGATTTCGCCAAGCGGATGATCAATGGCGGGCGGCTGTCCGTGCCGTCGGTCTATCAGACGCCGCTCTCGACCGCGGATAGCGACGACTGGTCCAATGGTCCTCAGCCGGGTGCGCATATGCCGGACGCGCCGCTGGCGACGGACGATGGCGCACATGTATTCCTCTCGGAATGTTTCGCGGGGGCCGGCCGCGGTTTCACCGTGTTGCAATCGGACGGTCAGGCGATCGAACTGCCCGAGGGCGTGGCGCGTCTGGTCGTCGGTGATGATGCGGCGCTGCGTGACGAGGCCGGACTGTTCAAGGCGCGTTACGGCGCCGATCCCGGGAACGCCTATCTGCTGCGACCGGACGGTTATGTCGCTGCACGGTTCCGGTATCCGACGCCGCAAGCGATCAAGGCCGCGGTCGCGCGTGCCTCCGGGAGAGCGTCATGACGGTGTTGTCGACAGCGTCCAATTTCGCCAGTCCCGACGACGCCTATCGTGCCATCGTCGAGGCGCATCGTGGATTGAGTGATGAACAAAGCGCAGCACTCGATACCGCGCTGGTGCTGATCCTCGCCAATCATATCGGCGATGCCGGCGTGCTCGGCGATGCGATTGCGCTGGCGAAGCGGCGGCTGCCCGTTGCGACACGAACTGAATGACAAGAATCAAAGGAAGAATTCGATGACCAAGGGTTTCGCATCCACCACCGACATGACCGAGAAGAAGGTCACCTTCTCCGAGATCGGTCCTGATCTCTATGCCTTCACGGCGGAGGGCGATCCGAATTCGGCGGTCATCGTCGGCGATGATGGATGCATCGTGTTCGACGCGCAGGCAACGCCGGCGATGGCCAACAAGGTGATCGAGCGCGTCCGCACCGTCACCGACAAGCCGATCAAATATGTCGTGCTGTCGCATTATCACGCGGTGCGCGTGCTCGGTGCGTCCGCCTACAAGGCGCAGGGCATCGTCGCCTCGCAGGAAACCTATCGTCTGGTGGAGGAGCGCGGCCAGCAGGACTGGGATTCCGAGTTCGGGCGTTTCCCGCGTCTGTTCCAGGATGCCGAGAGCATTCCCGGCCTGACCTGGCCGACACTCACCTTCGAGGGGGAGATGTCGATCTTCCTCGGCAAGCGCGAGGTGCGCTTGATGCAGCTCGGCGCCGGGCATACGTCGGGTGACATCGTTGCCTGGGTACCGGATGCCGAGGTGATGTTCTCCGGCGACCTCATCGAATATCACTCGGCCTGCTATTGCGGCGATGCGCTGCTGCGCGAATGGCCGTCGACCCTCAACGAGATTCGCGCGTTCAATCCGAAGGCCATCGCGCCTGGCCGCGGCGATGCGCTGAAGGGGCTGGAAACCACCCGCGAAGCGATCGCGATGACGCGTGACTTCGTGATGTCGCTCTACGGCGCGGCGGAGATGTCGGTCGCCAGGGGGCGCAGCCTGAAGGAGACCATGGCGGCGACCCGCGAGGTCATGGACAAGAAGTTCTCGAGCTTCGCGATTTACGAGCACTGCCTGCCGTTCAACGTGTCGCGCGCCTTCGATGAAGCCTCGGGAATCGACGATCCCGTGATCTGGACCGACAAGCGCGACCGCGAAATGTGGGCCGCGCTTCAAAGCGCATGATCCCGAAAAGTGGATGCCGGTTTTCGGTCGAGATCATGCGCAAGACAAAGCGGAGGATGAGATGAACATCAATACCAATCCCGATGTAATCAGCCGTGCGACGTCCAACGTTACGCCGGGCTACATGTCCGGTTTCGGCAATTCATTCGAAACGGAGGCGCTGCCCGGCGCGCTGCCCATCGGCCGCAATTCGCCGCAGCGCTGCGCCTATGGGCTCTATGCGGAACAACTGTCAGGTTCGCCCTTCACGGCGCCGCGCGGTACCAATGAGCGGTCCTGGCTGTATCGCATCCGCCCGTCGGTGAAGCATTCAGGCCGTTTCGAGAAAGCGGACGCGAAGCTGTGGCGTACCGCGCCGTGTCACGAGAACGATCTGCCGATCGCGCAATTGCGCTGGGACCCGGCGCCGATCCCGAAGGAAGAGATGACCTTCCTGCAGGGCGTGCAGACCATGACCACGGCAGGTGATGCCGGCACCCAGGCCGGCATGGCCGCTCACGTCTATCTGATCACCAAATCAATGGTCGATCAGAATTTCTACAATGCCGACGGCGAGATGATGTTCGTGCTGCAGCAGGGTACCCTGTTGTTCGTCACCGAATTCGGCCGCATCGATGCGGAGCCGGGTGAAATCGTGGTGATCCCGCGCGGCGTCAAGTTCCGCGTTGAACTCACCGGCGGCGCTGCGCGCGGCTATCTGTGCGAGAATTACGGCGGCGCTTTCACGTTGCCTGAGCGCGGGCCCATCGGTGCAAATTGTCTCGCCAATGCGCGCGACTTCCTGACGCCAGTGGCCGCCTATGAGGACAAGGACACACCGACCGAGCTCTATGTGAAGTGGGGCGGCTCACTGTTCGTGACGAAGCTGCCCTATTCGCCCATCGATGTCGTCGCCTGGCACGGCAACTATGCGCCGTATAAATACGATCTGCGCACTTTCTCGCCGGTCGGCGCCATCGGCTTCGATCATCCCGATCCGTCGATCTTCACGGTGCTGACCTCGCCGTCCGAAACGGCGGGCACTGCAAATATCGACTTCGTGATCTTTCCGGAGCGCTGGGCGGTGGCGGAAAACACCTTCCGCCCGCCGTGGTATCACATGAACATCATGTCGGAATTCATGGGCCTCATTTACGGCGTCTATGATGCCAAGCCGCAGGGCTTCACGCCGGGCGGCATCAGCCTGCACAACATGATGCTGCCCCATGGCCCGGACCGCGAAGCCTTCGATCACGCCAGCAATGGCGAGTTGAAGCCCGTGAAGCTCACCGGCACCATGGCCTTCATGTTCGAGACCCGCTATCCGCAGCGTGTCACGGAACACGCTGCCACGACGGCGACGTTGCAGAGCGATTATGCGGATTGCTGGAAGGGCCTGGAGAAGCGGTTCGATCCGAATAAGCGCTAGAGCGGGCCGTAGGATGGGTACAGCGCAGCGAAACCCATCACGTTCCTTGCGTGTCAGATGGGTTTCGCGAAGACGCTCTACCCATCCTACGATTCGGTGCTGGGGATCACCGCTCTCCGGGCGGTATGTCCTTGATACGGGCGGAATGCACTGCGATGTCCTCCAGACTTTTTGTCAGATGCACGCGCTTGTCTGATGCCGGGCGCTTGGCAACAGACAAACCCGGTCGCCATTCCGTGGCTGGCCGGATCGGGCGCTGTGTAAAACCTCCGCCGCAGTTCGGGCAGACATTGTGGAGCTTCGTCTCGACGCAATCCGCGCAGAAGGTGCATTCATAGCTGCAGATCATGGCATCGCGCGCCGCGGGCGGCAGGTCCTTGTCGCAATATTCGCAGTTCGGCCGCAACGCCAGTGCCATGGTTCACTCCCAATCTGTTCGTTGAGTCGATCTTGGCAGAAGGCCGGTGGTTCGGGAACTGCCAGAAGACGTGACGTCGGGAGGTGGATGCTACGATGCCGCATCCGGGCGCGGGATATTGAGCCGCTGCGCCCAGGCAATGCCATTTGCGGTCAGGCGAGCGCGGATTTCAGTGGCAGCCGCGATGTTTCCTTCAGACGATCGAGCACAATCGACGAGCGCACATGCGCGACGCTTTGGTGCGGCATCAGCACGTTGTTGACGAGATCGGACAGTCCCTTGAGATCGCGCAGCACGGCCTTGAGCACATAGTCGGCATCGCCGGTGAGTGAGTAGGCCTCCTGCACCTCGTCGACCCGCTGCACCAGTGTACGAAACTTCTTGGCGTTGTCGGGCGAGTGGGTAGCAAGTTGCACCTGGATGAAGGCGATCACGTTGAAACCGAGCGCATCCGACGACAGGTCGGCATGATAGCCGGAAATCACCTTCTCCTCTTCGAGCCGCATCCGCCGCCGTGAGCACTGCGAGGCCGACAGGCCGACCGTATCGGCGAGCTGCTGGTTGGTCAGCCGGCCATCATCCTGCAAGGCGGCCAGCATCTTGAGATCGAAGGCGTCTACCGGGATCATGCGTCAAATGTCCATCTCATGCACAAAGCGTGCATCATGATGCCATAAGTAACGTCGATTTGCATGCACCTTGCGTCGAAAACGACGGACACTTCTGGCAAGCGAAATTCGCAATCAGGTCAGGGAGATCACCATGGGTCCGTTTCCGCACGACGCGCCGGCCGCCACCATTTCGGTCCATAATCCGATGGGCACCGACGGCTTTGAATTTGTCGAATACGCGCATCCGAGACCCGAGGAACTCCACGCGCTGTTCAAGCTGATGGGCTATGCCCCGGTGGCGCGCCACAAGACCAAGAAGATCACCGTCTATCGCCAGGGCGATATCAATTATCTCGTCAACGAAGAGCCCGGCACCCACGGTTTCAATTTCGTCGCCGCGCATGGTCCCTGCGCGCCGTCGATGGCGTTCCGCGTGGTCGATGCGCAGGCGGCTTTTGATCGTGCGATTTTGCTCGGTGCGGAACCGGCTGATGCGACAGCGACGGAGAAGACGCTCGACGTGCCGGCCATCAAGGGCATTGGCGGTAGCCTGTTGTATTTCGTCGATCGCTACGGCGCCAAAGGTTCGGCCTATGACCATGAATTCGAATGGCTGGGCGCCAGGAATCCGCGGCCTGAGGGCGCGGGCCTGTTCTATCTCGATCATCTCACCCACAACGTCCATCGCGGCCGCATGGATGTCTGGACCGGCTTCTATGAGAAGCTGTTCAATTTTCGCCAGATCCGATTCTTCGACATCGAGGGCCGCGCCTCCGGCCTGTTCTCGCGGGCGCTGACCAGCCCGGATGGCAAGATCCGGATTCCGATCAATGAGGATGCCGGCGATTCCGGCCAGATCGAGGAATATCTCAACACCTATCACGGCGAGGGTATCCAGCACATCGCCTGCGGCGTGACGGATATTTACACGACCATCGAGAAGCTGCGCGCCGATGGCCTGCCCTTCATGCCGTCGCCGCCGGAGACCTATTTCGAGAAGATCGACGCGCGTCTGCCCAAGCATGGCGAAAACGTGCCGCGTTTGCAGAAGAACGGCATCCTGATCGACGGCGAGGGCGTGGTGGAAGGCGGCGAGACCAAGGTGTTGCTGCAGATATTCTCGGCCAATGCGATCGGCCCGATTTTCTTCGAATTCATCCAGCGCAAGGGCGATGACGGATTCGGCGAGGGCAATTTCAAGGCGCTGTTCGAGTCGATCGAGGAAGATCAGATCAGGCGCGGTGTGCTGCACGTCGGAGATAAGACGGCGGCGTAGGTCCCGACCTCTCCACGTCATGGCCGGGCTTGTCCCGGCCATCCACGTCTTGAGCTGGCAAGAAAAGGCGTGGATGCCCGGCACAAGGCCGGGCATGACGGCCGAGAGGTTGGCGGTAAGCGGAGAGACGTCTGCTTGGCGTTGACCAGACGCGCCTCAGCTCGCCCATTCCTTCACCGCATCCCCTAGCTCCACCTTGACTGCCGGTCGTGCCGCCGACGGCGTGCGTGAGAAACGCGGTGCGGGTGCCGGCTGTGTCGCGCCCTCGTGCTGGATGAAGACTTCGCGCGCCACCATATGCGGGTGCTTCGTCGCTTCCGACATGGTCAGCACCGGCGCGAAGCACACATCGGTGCCTTCCATGATCTTCGACCACTCGTCGCGGCTCTTGGTCTTGAACACCGCGGTCAGCTTGTCCTTCACCGCCGCCCAGTTCTTCGGATCCATGTGATTGTCGTAGCAGGCCTCCGACAGCCCGGCGAGTTCGCGTAGCTCGGCATAGAATTGCGGCTCGATCGATCCGATCGAGATGAAGTTGCCGCAGCTGCATTCGTAGACGCCGTAGAAATGCGCGCCGCCGTCGAGCATGTTGCTCTCGCGGGTTTCCTTCCAGCGACCGGCCGCGGTCATGTCGAAGAACATGGTGATCAGGGATGCCGCGCCGTCGCACATGGCGGCGTCCACCACCTGGCCCTGGCCGGAGCGGCTGGCTTCCAGCATGGCGGCGAGCATGCCCATCACGAGATACATCGAGCCGCCGCCGAAATCACCGACCAGATTCAGTGGCGGCACGGGCTTGTCGGCGCCGCCGATCGCGGCGAGAGCGCCGGTGATGGAGATGTAGTTGATGTCGTGACCGGCGGCCTGCGCCAGCGGCCCTTCTTGACCCCAGCCGGTCATGCGGCCATAGACCAGCTTCCTGTTGCGGCCGAGGACCACATCCGGCCCGAGGCCGAGGCGCTCCATCACGCCGGGGCGATAGCCTTCCACCAGCGCATCGGCGCTATCCAGCAGCGACAACACCTGTGCGATGGCAGCCTTGTCCTTGAGATCGACCTCGATGACCTTGCGGCCGCGTGACGCAGCGCCTTTCGGCATCTGCTTCGGGCGCACCAGCGTAATCACTTCGGCGCCCATATCCGCCAGCAGCATGCAGGCGAACGGGCCGGGGCCGATGCCGGCGAATTCGACGATGCGCGTGCCCTTGAGCGGGCCGGAGAGTTTGGTCGTGTCCGTCACTTGCGTTTCCCGTTTGTGGTCCGGCGTGGTGCCGGTTCATTGCGGAAAACTGTTACCGGGCCATGCCGCGAGGGCAAGCGCCTTTTGGCCGCGGCGATGCATGCGGCTATGCGTGGGCGGTGCACAAAACCCGAGGCTGTAGGATGGGTAGAGCGTCTTCGCGAAACCCATCATCTCTGTCGCGTGGTCGTGATGGGTTTCGCTGTGCTCTACCCATCCTACGACCTTCGCGAGGATGACAATTGAGAGATTCGAGTTCTATCCCGCCGCTTCCACCGCGCGCTGTGCCATCACCTTGATGAGATTGGCGCGATAGTCCGCCGAGCCGTGGATGTCGCTCATCAACCCGTCGGCGGAGATCTTCACGCCATCCAGCGCACCCACCGACCAGTTCGCTTTCAGCGCAGCCTCGATCGCCGGCACGCGCATCACGCCGTTCTGCGATGCGCCGGTGGCGGCGACACGGACCTCGCCGGACTTCGTCTGTGCGACGAACACGCCGGTGAGTGCAAAGCGCGAGGCGGGGTGACGCATCTTGGCATAGCCGGCCTTGGCCGGGATCGGGAACGACACGGATGTGATGATCTCGTTGTCTTCAAGCGCCGTTGCGAACAGGCCCTGGAAGAAATCATCGCCCTTGATCTCGCGTGCGTTGGTCTTGATCGTCGCTCCGAGCGCCAGCACCGCCGCCGGATAGTCCGCGGCCGGATCATTATTGGCGATGGAGCCGCCGATGGTGCCGCGATAGCGCACGGCGGGATCGCCGAGCACCGATGTCAGATACACGATCGCCGGGATCGCCTTCTTGGCCGCGGCGCTCTGCGTGATGTCGTAATAGGTCGTCGCCGCCTTGATGATCAGTGCATCAGCCGTCGCCTCGATGCCGATCATGTCCTTGATCTTGGCGAGGTCGATGACATCCGAAGGCGCCGCCAGCCGCTGCTTCATCACGGGGATCAGCGTGTGGCCGCCGGCGAGATATTTGGCCTCCGGATGCTTGGCGAACAGGGCCGCTGCTTCGTCGATGGTGGCAGGGCGGTGATAAGTGGTCTCGTACATGATCGCTCTCCCTTATTCCGCTGCCTGCTGCAATTGCAGCGCTTCCCAGACGCGACCGGGCGTCGCCGGCATCTCGATCTTGTTGTGGCCAAGTGCATCGGTGATGGCGTTGATGACGGCGGGTGACGAACCGATCGCGCCGGCCTCACCGCAGCCTTTCACGCCAAGCGGATTGCCCGGGCATAGTGTCGTGGTGTGCGAGACCCGGAACGACGGCACGTCGTCGGCGCGGGGCATGGCGTAATCCATGAACGATGCCGTCACTGGCTGACCGTTGTCGTCATAGACCGCGCCTTCCAGCAGCGCCTGTCCGATGCCCTGGGCGAGGCCGCCATGGACCTGGCCCTCGACAATCATCGGATTGATCAGCCGGCCGAAGTCATCCACCGCGACGAAGTCGACGATGTCCACCTTGCCGGTGCCGGGGTCGATCTCGACCTCGCAGATGTAAGCGCCGGCCGGGAAGGTGAAGTTGGTGGGATCGTAAAACGCGCCTTCCTTCAGGCCGGGCTCCATGCCGTCAGGCAGGTTGTGCGCGGTATAGGCGGCAAGCGCGACCATCGGCAGCGCAATCGCCTTGTCGGTGCCGGTCACCTTGAACTCGCCATTCTCGATGACGATGTCGCCCTCCGAGGCTTCCAGCAGATGCGCGGCGATCTTCTTCGCCTTGGCTTCCACTTTCTCCATCGCCTTGAAGATCGCGGACATGCCGACCGCCGCCGAGCGCGAGCCATAGGTGCCCATGCCGAACTGCACCTTGTCGGTGTCGCCGTGGACGATCTGCACCTGATCGACGGAGATGCCGAGCCGTCCGGCGACCAGCTGCGCGAAGGTCGTCTCATGGCCCTGGCCGTGGCTGTGCGATCCCGTCAGCACTTCGATGGTGCCGACCGGATTGACGCGCACTTCGGCGGATTCCCACAGGCCCACGCCGGCGCCGAGCGAACCGACCGCTTTTGACGGCGCGATGCCGCAAGCCTCGATATAGCAGGAGAAGCCGATGCCGCGCAGCTTGCCGGCGGCTTTCGCCTTGGCCTTGCGTGCAGCGAATCCGTTGTAATCGATCGCCTTCAATGCCGCGTCGAGCGAAGCGCCGAAGTCGCCGATGTCATAGGCCATGATCACCGGCGTCTGATGCGGAAACTGCGTGACGAAGTTGATCCGCCGCAGTTCGGCCGGATCGACCTTCAACTGCCGCGCCGACGTCTCCATCAGCCGTTCGAGCAGATAGCTCGCTTCCGGCCGTCCCGCGCCGCGATAGGCATCGACCGGCGTGGTGTTGGTATAGACGCCCATCACCTCGGCATAGATGGTCGGGATATTGTACTGACCCGACAGCAGCGTCGCGTAGAGATAGGTCGGCACCGACGACGAGAACAGCGACATATAGGCGCCGAAATTGGCGTGGGTCTTCACCCGCAGGCCCAGAATCTTGTTGTTGGCGTCGAAGGCCATCTCGGCATGCGACATGTGATCGCGGCCATGCGCGTCGGTGAGGAACGCCTCGGTGCGGTCGCCGGTCCATTTCACCGGGCGACGCACTTTCTTCGACGCCCAGAGTGCGACCATTTCCTCGGGATAGATGAAGATCTTCGACCCGAAGCCGCCGCCGACGTCCGGGGCGATGACGCGCAGCTTGTGTTCCTGCGCGACATTATAGAATGCGGAGAGGACAAGTCGCGCCACATGCGGATTTTGCGACGTCGTATGGAGCGTGAAGTGCTCTTCAGCTTCGTCATATTCCGCGACGGCCGCGCGGGGCTCCATCGCATTCGGCACCAGGCGGTTATTGGTCAGGTCCAGCGAGACGACATTGGCCGCCTTGCTGAAGGCATCCTTGGTCAGCTTCTCGTCGCCGATCGACCAGTCATAGACGACGTTGCCCGGCGCTTCCGGATGCAGTTGCGGCGCGCCCGAGGCGAGCGCTGCGGTCATGCTGCTGACGGCGGGCAACTCTTCGTACTCGACGACGACAGCTTCAGCCGCATCCTTGGCCTGGTTCTTGGTCTCGGCGATCACAACCGCCACGGCCTGTCCGACGAAGCGCACCGTGTCCGGCGCCATCGCCGGCCATGCGCCCATCTTCATGGGCGAGCCGTCCTTGGAGGACACCGCCCAGCCGCAGATCAGATTGCCGATCTTGTCGTCCACCAATTGCTGTGCGGTCAGCACATCGACCACGCCGGGCATGTCCTTTGCCGCGGAAGCGTCGATGCCTTTGACCTTGGCATGGGCATGCGGGCTGCGGATGAAATGCGCGTGGGTGAGGCCGACGATCTTGACGTCGTCGACATAGCGGCCGCGGCCGGTGATGAATCGTTTGTCTTCCTTGCGCGCAACGCGTGCGCCGATGCCTTCAACGCCCATCTCGTGGGTCTCCCTGCCGGAGTTTTTGATTGTCCGCGCTTTCCATCGAAAGGCGCGGCTGGCTTCGTTCAGTCCATTGCGCGGCGGCTCATTCAGCCGCTTGCGCAACCTTCATGCGTCCGGCGGCGTCGAGCACCGATTTGACGATGTTGTGGTAGCCGGTGCAGCGGCAGATATTGCCTTCGAGTTCCTGGCGCACCGTCTCTTCATCGAGATCGCTGGCGTGCCGGTTCACGATGTCGATCGCCGACATGATCATGCCCGGCGTGCAGTAACCGCATTGCAGGCCGTGATTGTCGCGGAACGCCGCCTGCATCGGATGCAGCTGGTCGCCCTTGGCAATGCCTTCAATGGTGGTGACATTGGCGCCGTCGATCTGACCGACCAGGGTGGTGCAGGACTTCACGGCTTTGCCGTCGATATGCACGATGCAGGCGCCGCACTGGCTGGTATCGCAGCCCACATGGGTCCCGGTCAGGTTGAGATTTTCGCGGAGCAGGTGGACGAGAAGGGTTCTGTCTTCGACCGTGGCAGAGACAGATTTGCCATTGACCGTCAGTTTGACTGTGGACACGCAGACCTCCCGATATTTTTTAATTATTCCAATTAGAAGCGCGCTCCGAAAAGTTTGCAACTGGGAATTTGGTGGGGTGCTGTGCTCTTCTTCTCTCTTCCTTGTGGGAGAGGTGACGCGCCCCCGCCTTGCAAATTTATGCCTTCAACTTCCCTACCCACAATGCTCTAGTCGCGCCGCAACAAACGCCGCAAGCGATTGCGGACAATAACAATTCCGCGACGAGGAGTTTCCGGGAGTGATCGATAAGAGTGTAGCCAGCCCGGCGGAGGCCGTGGCCGGGGTGAAGGACGGCGCTGTCGTTCTGGTGGCCGGGTTCGGTACCGTCGGCATCGCCGATGATCTGCTGGAGGCGCTGCACGAGCAGGGTGCGACCAATCTCACCATCGTCCACAACAATGCCGGCAATGGCGACACCGGCCTCGCCCGGCTGATCAATTCCGGCCGGGTCAGCAAGGTGATCTGCTCTTATCCGCGCTCGGGCGACTACAGCGCTTTCCTGAATGCCTATCGCGCCAAGACGCTGGAACTCGAACTGGTACCGCAGGGCATCATCAGCGAGCGCATGCATGCCCATGCCGCCGGGCTTGGCGGTTTCTTCTCGCCGGTCACGGCGCATACGAAACTTGCCGAGGGCAAGGAGACCCGCGAGATCGACGGCGTGCTGCATGTGTTCGAGAAGCCGCTGAAAGGCGACATTGCGCTGCTGCGTGCCATGAAGGCCGATCGCTGGGGCAATCTGATCTACAACCAGTCGGCACGTAATTTTAATCCGATCATGGCCATGGCTGCTGATCTCAGCGTGGTGCAGGTGGACGAGATGGTCGAGCTTGGCAGCCTGAATCCGGAAGCGGTGGTGACGCCGAGCATCTTCATCGATCGTATCTTGGTAGTGGGAGCAAAGGCATGACGCCGTCTGACAAGACCCGGACGTATAAGCCGCTCAACCGTGACCAGATGGCCTGGCGCGCCGCGCAGGACCTGCAGGAGGGCGCTTATGTCAATCTCGGCATCGGCATGCCGACGCGGGCGGCGAGCTATGTGCCCGACGGCCGCGAGGTGATCTTCCACAGCGAGAACGGCATTTTGGGTCTCGGCCCGAAGCCGGAGCCGGGCACCGAAGACGAGAACCTGATCGACGCTGGCAAGAACTACACGACGCTGATCAAGGGCGGCGTGTTCATGCATCACGCCGACGCCTTCCTGATGATCCGCGGCAAGCATCTCGATGTCAGCCTGCTCGGGGCCTTTGAAGTCTCCGAAGCTGGCGATCTGGCCAACTGGACCACGGAAGACCCGAGCTTCCCGCCCGGTGTCGGCGGTGCGATGGATCTGGCGGTCGGCGCCAAGGAGATCCGGGTGATCATGGATCACACCGACAAAAACGGGAAACCGCGCATTCTCAACAAGTGCCGCCTGCCGCTCACCGCGCCGGGCTGCGTCAAGCGCATCTACACCAATCTGGCGGTCATCGATGTCACGCCGCAGGGCCTGTTCGTGCGCGAGATGGTTGAGGGCATGACGCTGGAGAAGCTGCAGGAATTGACCGAGCCGAAGCTGCAGCTCGCAAATGACTGGCAGGCGCTCGCCCCGCCGGCGATGGCGGCGTAGCACTCTCCCTGGATCGCCCGCGAAAGCGGGCGATCCAGTAACCGGCGGTCTGAGTTGTTGCCACCAGCGGCACCGTTTACTGGGTCGCCCGGTCAAGCCGGGCGATGACAATCCAGCCCCCCCCCCCCCCCCCGTTCGCCTGCCGCGCAACCTCCAGAAGTTCCGGTATCCGTTTACTCGTCCTTAGCCAATGTGCCGTAGGTTTGAGCATCGGCTTTGCGCGCGCTTGCGCGCGATGACCCGAATGTTGGCAGTGATGAACGGGGGCCCCAGGTGGCAACGACGACGCTTGTCCGGAAGAAGCCGGCTTCTTTTAAGTTTCCTGCCCTCAGATTTCGCGCCAAGGTGACGCTGGGCTTTGCCGCTGTGCTCGCGATCTCCGCGCTCAGCATGGTGCTCGCTTATATCGGCTTCGAGCGCATCTCGGCCGGCGTGGTGTCGTATCGCACCAGCGTTGCGGAGTCCGGTCTGGCCCGCAATATCGACCGCGAACTGACCTCCTATCAGGCGCTGACGCGCTATTACGTCCTCACCAGCAATGAAGCGGACGCCAAGGCAGCGAAGGCTGCGGAAGCCAGTCTGAAGGACGCCATCGATCAGTCGATGAAGGTGACCAAGGACTCCGCGCGGCTCGACAAGATCACCAAATTGTCCCGCGAATTCACGACCTTCACCAAGGTCTTCGCCGACATCCTGACTGTGAAGGGGCAGAACGACACCATCGCGTCGAGCCAGTTGTCGCGCACCAGCCTGATGCTGCGTAACAAGATCGATGATCTCGGCGACACCGCGACCATGGCTGGCCTTGCCTCCGTGCAGGATCAGGTCAAGGAAATCACCACCCAGTTCATCACCGCGACCTCGCTCGTGAACACCTATATCGGCAAGGCCGAGGACAAGACCTCGAATGCCGCGACGGCCCGCATCAAGTTCCTGCAGAACTCGTTCGCGACGATCTATGCCAATGACGACAAGATCAACAACAAGGTGAAGGAGATCGTCGCGGAGACGAAGCTCTACGCCGAAGCTTTCGTCAAGTTCGTCGAGAATACCAAGAAGGTCGACGGTCTCGTTCAGGAGATGTCGGAAACGGCGGGAGCGATCACCAAGCTGTCGACGGCGATGAAAAGCGATTTGCTGGCTGATCAGCAGCGTCTTGAAACCGAATCCGACACCACGATCCAGGATACCGAGCGCCAGGTCATGGCGCTGGGCGTTGGTGGCTTCATCGTCGGTGCTATCCTTGCGCTGCTGCTGGGCCGCAGCATTGCCGGTCCGATGATTGCGATGTGCGCCGCGATGCGCAAGCTTGCGGCCGGCGATTTCGAGGTCGTGCTGCCGGGTCTTGGCCGCCGTGACGAACTCGGCGACATGGCGTCCGCCGTGGAAGAGTTCAAGGTACAGGCCATCGCGAAGGCCGAGCGGGATGCCGCGATGCAGGAAGAGCAAAGCCGCGAGGCTGGTGCTGCGCGCCGTGCCGAACTCATCCGCTTTGCCGACGATTTCGAGGCCGCCGTGGGCGCGATCGTCTCGAACGTGTCGGCATCAGCCGGCCAGCTGGAAACCGCAGCAGGCACGCTGACGCGCACCGCTGAGACCACCGAAGGATTGTCGAGCCGCGTCGCCGGTGCATCGGATCAGGCCTCCTCGAACATGCAGTCGGTGGCGACCGCGACCGAGGAGCTCTCGCTGTCGGTCAATGAAATCGGCCGCCAGGTCCAGACCTCCAGCAAGATCGCCGACAGCGCCGTCGTGCAGGCGCAGCAGACCGACGCCCGCATCGGCGAATTGTCGCGCGCCGCACAGCGCATTGGCGACGTCGTCGATCTCATCACGGCGATTGCCGAACAGACCAACCTTCTGGCGCTGAATGCGACCATCGAGGCTGCGCGTGCCGGCGATGCCGGTCGCGGCTTCGCGGTTGTGGCGTCCGAAGTGAAGTCGCTGGCCAGCCAAACCGCAAAGGCGACCGAGGAAATCTCGACCCAGATCGCCGGCATGCAGAGTGCGACGCAGGAGTCGGTGTCGGCGATCAAGCAGATCGGCAGCACCATCGGCGAAATTTCGGGCATTGCCTCGGAGATCGCCAGCGCCGTCGAACAGCAGGGCGCTGCCACACGCGAGATCGCGCAGAACGTCCAGCGCGTGGCGCATGGCACGCAGCAGGTTGCCGGCGATATCATCGACGTCAATCGCGGTGCGACCGAAACTGGCGCCGCATCGGCTCAGGTGCTGAATTCAGCACAGACCCTGTCGAGCGAAAGCGCGCGCCTGCGTGCCGAACTGGACCGGTTCATGGGGAATATCCGGGCGGCGTAAGTTTTCTTACCTCTCCCCGCTTGCGGGGAGAGGTCGAAATTCGCGTAGCGGATTTCGGGTGAGGGGGAGCTGCCGCGTACGCGTCAGTAAGTGAAGTAAGAGCCCCTCACCCCAGCCCTCTCCCCGCAAGCCGTGCGAAGCGTAGCTTCGCTAGGGGGCGAGGGAGCGCGCCGTCGGTGTGCTACTTCTTCTCAGCCATATACGCCCGCCATCCGCCGAACGACGTAATATCGCGCGCATCTTCCGTCGCCTTGGCTTCCACCAGGAAGCCCTTCACGCTCGATCCATCCGCCAGCCGCAGCGTGCCGATCGACATCGGTTCCGGCAGCGACGCGACGAATTTGCCGAAATTTGCTGCCGACAGGGCCCAGATTTCCAACGCGATTTTGGCGCCTGTACCATCGGCGACGCGCAGCAGGCCCGGCTTCGGCGGCGTGGTGCCATTCAGCGCATAGAACTTGTAGTCCGGCGCGGTGGTCGTGGCTTTCAGCAGTCGAGCGTCGAGCGCCTGTAATTCGCCATTCAGCGCCATGCCGGAAAGATGCGCGCCGACAACGGCGATCGCGATTTCGCCGGGGGCGACCTCGGTGGAAAGCGGCGCGAGTGCCGGTTGCGGCAGCGCCCTGGCGCCGACCGGGAGCTTGGTATCGGCGTGAAACACCCGGCCGATGCTGGCGAGCAAGGCGTCGTCGCCGCCCGGCGCCAGCAAGGTGATGCCGAACGGGATGCCATCGGCGCGCATCGCTGCAGGGACAGCGAGACCGCAGAGATCGAGCAGGTTGACGAAGTTGGTATAGGTGCCGAGCCGCGAATTGAGCTCGATGGGATTGGCGAGTACCTGCGCCGTCGTATAGGCGGTCGGCGCGGTCGGCAGCACCAGCGCGTCGATAACAGTGAATGCCTGCTCGGCGACGCGTTTGAGATCCTGCAACTTGTACAGGGCCGCAAATGTATCGGTCGCGCTCTGGCGTGCACCGGCGATGGTGATCTCGCGCGTGACGGGATGGATCGCATCCGGTGCAGACGCCAGCAGATCACGGATCACCAGCAGACGCTCGGCGACCCAGGGTCCATCGTAAAGCAGCCGCGCCGTCTCATAGAACGGTTCAAGGTCGAACTCGACCAGCGTTGCGCCGAGCGCGGTCCAACGCTTCAGCGCGTCCCCATAGGCTTTCTCCGAGGCCTTGTCGCCGAAGAAGATCAGCTGGCCATTGCGCGGCACGCCGAGCTTCAGTCCTTTCGGAAATTCCGTGACCGAACCCGGCACCCGCTTGCGTGAATAGGGATCATGCGCGTCATAACCGCCCATCACATCGAGCGCGGCGATAGCATCGTCCACCGTGAGCGTGAAGATCGAGACGCAATCCAGCGTGCGGCAGGCCGGCACGACGCCGGCCGTCGGGATCAGGCCGAGGCTTGGCTTGAGGCCGACGATATTGTTGAGCATCGCCGGCACGCGGCCGGAGCCCGCCGTGTCTGTACCGAGCGTCAGCGGCACGATGCCTGCGGAGACGGCAACGGCAGAACCGGAGCTCGATCCGCCCGGCACGAGATCGTCACGGATCGCGTTCTTTGGAATGCCATAGGGCGAGCGCACGCCGACAAGGCCGGTGGCGAACTGGTCGAGATTGGTCTTGCCGATGATGATCGCGCCCGCCGCGCGCAGCCGCGCCACGGCGCTGGCGTCACGCGTTGCGTTATAGGTGAAAGCGGGACAGGCCGCGGTGGTCGGCAGGCCGGCGACGTCGATATTGTCCTTCACGCCGACCGGCACGCCATAGAGTGGCAGCGTGGCAGGATCTTTCGCAGCGAGCGCCTCGGCTTCGGCGATCGCCTCGGCCTCAACGCGGAGCGTGATGAAGATGGCCGTATCACCGCGCTCGCGGATGCGCTGATAGCTGCGTGCGACTGTCTGTGCGGGCGTGACGGTGCCGGCGCGATGCGCGGCAACGATGGCGGCGATCGTTTCGGGAACGGTAGTCTCGGGAACGGACTCACTCACGATGCGAACCTGCTGCGGATGGCACGGGTGTGCCACCCGCAGGTCGAGACGATGTTATTCAGCAGGCACGGCAAGTGGCGGCTCCGATTGCGGGACAGAAGACAGGCTGGTTGCGCCGAACTTGTCCGCGGCAAAGAGCCCGGCTGCAACGAGAGCATAAGCGAGAGCGACGCCGGGCGTCACCCCCAATCCGCCGCCGATCCCGATCGCCTCACCATGCATGAAGCCGAAATAGGTCAGCACCGCGCCGGCCAGCGCGAAGGCCGATGCGTTGACGAATTTGCGTTCGATGATGAAGACCGCGATGGCGCCGAGCACCAGGCCGACCAGGATAGAGCCGCCGCCCATGACTTCGAGGCCGTGGAGCAGTACGCCGTTCTGCCCCATTTTGGCGATGAACTCCGGCGAATGGATCGCGCCGAAATTCATGCCGGCGGCGCCGAGCGCTCCCGATATCAGTACGGAGGCCCAGGCCGCGAGATGCGGCGTCAGCGCAAGCGCGATGGCCGGCGCGTGTTCACGTGGCGTCGTCTCAAACGCCTGCGCGCAGATCAGCATGCCGATATAGAGCAGGATCGGCGAGATCGCGACCAGCGGAACGATGGCCAGCATCAGCGAGATGACGCCGAACCACGACAGCACGATCACCATCAGGCCGGTCGCTGCCGAATAGCCGATCCGGCCGCCCATCGCCTTCCAGCCGGGATGGCCGATATAGACCGCGTTGATGAAGGGGTTGCCCATCAAGCAGCCGATCAGCGAGACGACGCCGTCAGCGGTCAGCACGCGCGTGGTCGGATATTCGTCGCCGGCAGCTTCCGCGCTCTCGACATTGTCCATGGCCTCGACCAGATCGTAGATGCCGTAGGGAATGGCAGTGACCAGGATGATGCCGAGGAACTGGAAGCCCGAGAACACGTGGTCGAAGGCGGGAATCGGCACCGAGAAGCCGAAATTGGTGAAGGCTGCTTTGACACCCGCGATGCTGAGGCCACCGACTCCGAAGCCGAGCAGCGTGGAGCCCCATGCGATCACCATGCCGACGCCGATGGCGACGAGGCCGGCCGGAATGCCCTTGGGATATTTATAGCCGCCGAACCAGCTCAGCAGGATGATGGCAAAACACGTGAGGCCGATCACCGGCGTCATGAACATTTCCAGCGCCGGCCGCATCGCGATGAAGGCGATGGAGACGCCTGCCAGCGTGCCCAAGAGCGCGGCGCGCGGCGTCACCTTGCGGATCCAGGGCGCGATGAAGCCGCCGATCATCAGGATGAAGCTCTGGAAGAACACCCAGACGAGGCCGGCTTCCCAGCCCTTGATGGGATCGCCCGTGGTGATCGAGATCGGGAGCATGATCACGAAGGTGACGATGAACATATGCGGCACGCTGATGCCCGAGGGCAGCGCGCAGACATCGCTGCGACCGGTCTTCTGCGCCAGCCTGTAGGCGAGCCAAGCGTAATACATCGTCGACAGGCACATCATCAGGCCCATCGCCGGCAGGATGCGTCCGAACACGATATTGTCCGGCATTTTCAGGACGAAGCGCAGCAGGCCGGTCAGCACCAGCATGTTGACGAGAATATTGGTACCGAAGCCAAAAAACGCATTCCAGTCGCCCGGCGTCCACAGCGCGGGCTTGAAGTCGGAGTTGCCGGCAGAATCTTTAGAAAACGTCCCCGCGGTCGTGCTCATCGTGATGCTCCTGCTACGAGTTTGTTTGAAGTCTCCGGTGCATGTTCAGAACGTGTGATGGCATCGAGAATGGCGGCGGAGTCCGCGACCCAGCCGAAGATGCCGCCCTGGGCCTTGATCATCTTCAGGCCCATCTCGTGGAATTCGGGAAAGTAGGATGCGCAGCCGTCGGAAATGACGATGCAGCGATAGCCGCGGTCATTGGCTTCGCGCACGGTGGTGTTGACGCAGACTTCCGTGGTGACACCGCAGACCAGCAGCGTGTCGATCTCGCGCGCCTTAAGGTCGGCGCCGAGTGTTGTGGCGTAGAATGCGCCCTTGCCGGGCTTGTCGATGACGATCTCGCCTTCGACCGGATAGAGCGCGGGAATGATGTCGTGACCAGCCTCGCCGCGAATGAGGATGCGTCCCATCGGACCGGGATCGCCGATCCGCAGTGACGGCGCGCCGCGTTCGATCTTGGCGGGCGGTGCGTCGGAGAGATCGGGCAGGTGCCCCTCGCGGGTGTGCACCACCATCATCCCGGTTTCGCGCGCGGCTTTCAGGACCGCTGCAATCGGTTCGACCGCGCGGGCGAGTTGCGAGACATCGTTGCCCAGCGTCTCGCCGAAGCCGCCGGGCTCCATGAAATCGCGCTGCATGTCGATGATGACGAGCGCCGTCGCAGCCCAGTCGAGTGTGATCGGGCCGGGTTCGGCAATAACCGTTGCTGAGTGTGGTGAGTCCGCCATTTGCCGTCTCTCCCCAGGAGCCATGGGCCTCTCAGGAGTTAACGAAGCAAGGCGCGTGCCATTGTGTACAATGACAAATGGCAATCTTATTCGGAGATAATCTCGGGATATTTCAGTATCTTGTCTGAAAATAGCTTTGCAGCATATCGGTCCCGGGCGAGACCGGAATTCGTTAATTGCTCATTTTATAACCTCGGCTGATTATGACGGCAGCCGGTCGCCCGGATTGGGCTGATGCCCCATCCGGGGCGACCATCGTTGTCCGTTATCAGTCCCAGCCATCGCCCTTGATGCCGGGATTGGCGTAGACGATGCCGCCGTCCACCGCGATGGTGGCGCCGACCACATAGTCGCCGGCACGCGAGGCGAGATAGATCGCGGCACCCGCCATGTCCTCGTCCGTGCCGATCCGGCCGGCGGGCACGCGGGTCGCCACTTGATCGGCATTGTCGCGCGCAGCCTTGTTCATGTCCGACTGGAACGGGCCCGGCGCGATGGCCGTGACGACGACGTGGTCCTTGATCAGTTTGACGGCCATCCGCCGCGTCAGGTGGATCAGGCCGGATTTGCTCGCCGCATAGGAATAGGTCTCCATCGGATTGACGAAGATGCCGTCGATGGACGCGATATTGATGACCTTGGCGGGCTTGTCCGCGCTGGCTGCTGCGCGCAGCGGCCCGGCCAGCGCCTTGGTCAGAAAGAACGGTGTCTTGACGTTCAGCGTCATCACCTTGTCCCAGCCGCTCTCTGGAAATTCATCGAAGTCCGCGCCCCAGGCGGCGCCCGCATTGTTGACGAGAATGTCGAGCCTGGATTCGTGCTTCTTGATCTCGGCGGCCAGCATCTCGATGCCGTTCATTGTCGAGATGTCGATCGGCAGCGCGATGCATTCGCCTGGATACTGCGCGGAGAGTTCTTTCGCAGTTGCTTCGCAAGGCCCGGCCTTGCGCGCGGTGATGTAGACCTTCGCCGCGCCCTGGCTAAGAAATCCCGCTGCGATCATCTTGCCGATGCCGCGCGAGCCGCCGGTTACCAATGCGATGCGGCCATCGAGCGAAAACAGATTGGTGAACATGATGCCTCCCGTTTGTTTTGTCGTTGGGCCGATTGTGTGCGGCGGCGGGCAAGGCGAGTCAACAAGCGCTGCTGCAGTTGAGCTATATCAAGGCCGGAACCGGCGGCCGGCATAGGCTTCTTGCGTTGGTTCGTTCAGCAAACGGACCTCAACCCAATGGGAGAGTGTCGTGAGAGCTCATCAAATTATGACCCGCAAGCTCGTCACCGTGTCGCCAGACGCGTCGATCAGCGAGGCTGCGCGGCTGATGATCGACTACCACGTCAGCGGATTGCCTGTGGTGGATGCGGCCGGCAAGCTGGTTGGCATTGTGACCGAGCGGGACTTTCTGCGCCGGCACGAGGTCGGCACGCAGCGCAGGCGTCCGCGCTGGCTCGAATTCGTGCGTGGCCCCAGCCTGCAGGCCGTCGATTATGTCCGCGAAGCCGGCCGCAAGGTGCACGAGATCATGACCCGCGAGGTCCGCACGGTGACCGAGGAGACCGGTCTGGCCGATATCGTCGAAGTCATGGAGAAGTATCACATCAAGCGCGTGCCGGTGGTGCAGGGCGACAAGCTCGTGGGTATCGTCAGCCGGCAGAATTTCGTCGAGGCGATCGCCGATGTCATGCACGATGTCTCCGATATCGGGTCGAGCGATGCGTTGATCCGCCGCCGCATCGTCGCTGTGCTCAGGCATAACGAATGGACACCCGTCGGCCTCGGCGTCCGGGTGAAGGATGGCGTCGTGGACATCGACGGCTTCATCACGGACGAGAATGTCCGTCAGGCAATCGTCGTGGCTGCTGAAAATGTGGCCGGCGTCACCCGCGTCAACGAGCATCTGTGCTGGGTCGATCCGATATCGGGTGTTTATTTCCCGCCGGATACCGATCTGCCGCAAAAGCCGGTCTGATCCGATGCGGGACGCGGCGCTGCAGTTCGCCTGCAGCGCATGGAGTGGACTATCCGACGCCGCGCTGGAAGCCGTTCCACATAGCGGTGGCGGCACCGGAGGTCAGCACCGGCAGGTAGCGGGTGTCCTGATAGTTGCCATTCAGCGAGACCCGCGGCAGCGCGGTGAGCTGCGCGGAGTTCGCCGAGGCGATCACGCCGGGGCGCGTCGTCACGGCCGTCTGGAAGCCGGCGTTTTTCGCCAGTTCGAATTCCCGTGTCCCAGCGGCGCAGCGATCGCCATAGGGATAGGCGAGATGTATGGCCGGGCGCTGCAGAACGTTCTCGATATCGGTGCGGCTGGCTGACAGCTCATGCACGACCATCGCTTCGGTCTGTTTGGCGAGATTGCAGTGGCTGACGCTATGCGCGCCGATCGTGACCAGCGGATCGGCGGCGAAAGGCTTGAGTTCGTCCCATGACATGCACAGCTCACGGCTGACCGCGTCTTCGTCGACGCCATGCGCGGCGCAAAGCGCGCTGATCTCGCGGCGGACGTCCGCTTCTTCCGGCAATCCGCGCAGCCAGCCATGCAGGCGGTCGAACGCCATGTCCTTGCCGGCGAGAGTCGATGTGTCGAGGCGCATCATCTGTCCGTCGATCGGGGCCTCGATCGCATCGGCCCTGGCGACGACGCGCTCCAGCGCCACCCACCACAGCCGGCCTGTGCCGGAGGCGAAGTCGCTGGTCACATAGACCGTGAAGGGCGCGTCGAAATCCTGCATCGCGGGCAATGCATGGTCGCGGTTGTCGCGATAGCCGTCGTCGCAGGTGAAACAGGCGAAACGGCGCGATACATCGTGTTCCGTCAGCCGCCGCCGCACTTCATCGGGCGTTACGATATCGACGTCGGTCGCGCGCAGATAAGCGAGGGTGGCGCGCAGGAAATCCGGCGTGATCTCGAGGTGGCGGTTGGGCTGGAACGGACCGGCATGCGCCGGGCGCACATGGTGCAGCATGAAAATGGTGCCCACGCCGCCGAAGAAAGGTCGCAACACGCGGTGGGCGCCGCTGAAATACAGCGCATCCAGGCCGGCACGAATAATCGTGTTGCGAATCTGCTTCATCGTATGACCGAGCAATTGATGCTACCCACGGAAATGATCAGAAACGATTGAACAAAGCGTTATTCGAATACCCGCGGCAGCACCAGAGGTTTGCCTTGATTTCAATTTGACAGTCCCGCAAGGGTTTGTTTTCTCTCTGTTTCCAGACCCGCAGGACGTCGAATGCACGGATTTTACAGGTGGAGTGCCAAATGGTGGCCCGGGCTCATCCCGCTTGCCATTCTTTGGGTGGTTGCTGCCTGGGTTAGCACGATTCCGCTTGAGACGGATTTAACGGCGCGCAGCACTGCGGCGCTGAAAAACACGATCCTGGACAAGAGCCAGATCACGGTTGCCGGCCGTGACGTATCGTTTTCTGCCGAAGCATTTTCCGAAGACGGCCGCCTCAGCGCGGTCTCGTCGGTCGAGGCCACGCCGGGCGTGCGCCTGGTCAATGACGAAACCCGTCTCGTCGCCGAGGCCAAGCCGTTCGTCTGGGTCGCGGAGCGCGACAATGTCCGCGTCACGCTGTGGGGGACCGCGCCATTGCCGGCCAGCAGGGCGCGAATTGTGGAAGCGGCCCGCGCCGCACTCAGCGGAACCGAGGTCTCCGACCGGATGGGTCTGAAGCGCGGCGCGCCGCCGCGGTTCGATGCCGCAGCCGTGCTGTTGCTTGATCAGGTCGCCAAGCTGAAGGAAGGCAAGGCGGTCATTTCGGATACCAATGTCAGCCTCTCCGGCATGGCGCGTGATCTCGGCGGCCGCGAGGCCATCGCGGCAGCGCTGAAGAACCTGCCGGAAGGTTTCACGGTCGCGGCCAATGACATCAAGGCGCCGCCCTATGTGTTCCAGGCCAACAAGGACCCGGTGACGAATACGCTGACGTTGAGCGGCTATGTCCCGGACAACAACATCCATGCCGCACTTGCGTCGGCTGCCGGACGCAAGTTCGGCAATGAGAAGATCGTCGACAACCTGAAGGCCAGCATCGGCGCGCCTGGCGGTTTTGCCGCAGCGGTAACGACGGCGCTGGGCGCGCTGTCGCGGCTGTCGACCGGCACGCTGGTGGTGTCCGATCGCGAGGTAAGGCTGTCGGGCGACGCACTCTACGAAGTCGCCGCCGACCAGATACGCGCAAGCCTGGCGCGCGAGCTCCCGCAGGGTTGGCAGGCCAAGGCCGAAGTATCGGTGAAGCCCGCGGCGGCACCGGTCGATGCCAGCGTTTGCCAGCAGCTCTTCGCGCAGAACCTGACCAAGGGCCGCATCCGGTTCGAACCGTCCAGCGCCAGCATCAATGTGGATTCCGCGGGCTTGCTCGATCGCCTTGTGGAAATCGCCATGCGCTGTCCCAATGTCCGGGTCGAGATCGCCGGGCATACTGATGGCGATGGCGACGCGGCGTTCAATCAGTCGCTCTCGGAAAAGCGCGCGCTCGCCGTCGTGGAATATCTGGTGAAGGCCGGCCTGCCTGCGGATCGTTTCTCGACGATCGGCTATGGCAGCACCCAGCCGATCGCCACCAATGACACCGACGAAGGCAAGTTGCAGAATCGCCGGATCGAATTCGTCGTGAGGCAAGCGCCATGACCTATCTTGCGATGTTTCACTGGGGCTGGCTCCTCGGAGCGTTCCTGATCGGTTTCTGCATGGGCTGGATCGCCGTGGTCTATCGCGGGCATTCGGTGTCGCGGGTCTGGATCCAGCGCCTGTCGGTGATCGCTGTGGTCATCGTCGGTATCGCGATTGCCAAAGTCGTGCCCGGCCGCTTCGGCTACTGGCTCGATCTCGGCCTTGCATTGTTCGGCTTCTATCTCGTCGGCTGCGCCATCGGGTCGTGGCTGCGCGACATTGTGGTGGTCAGGCAGCAGGCCCGCGCGAGGTGAGGTCAGCGGTGCAGGCCGCTGCCGTCTTTTTTATCAACGTCTCGCCGCCAAATCGGCGGCATGAGGTCACGAAAGCCTCATTGTGACGTGAGACGCGTCAGGACGTTGGCATTTTGCCGCAGCGAATGCGCCCGAGAGGCTGGTGGTTTGTTAGGACTGACCTAATATACTGATGTGACTTGTTTTTATTCACAGCCGGCGAATTCCACTTTGCTGAAAAACGCGCTACGACGGTTGTGCCGGAGACAACGTGATGTGGCGGTTCCGCCGAGGCTAGTCTGACTTCCCTGGTCCGGATTCCGTGGTCAGGGGATCGCATTCGAGGTTGAGATGCTGGAAGCAATACGCAGGGCGATTTCGTTTCTGCGCGAGAAGCAAGTCCTGCACAAGCTCGGTGTCTTGATCAGCGTCGCGGTGATCGGCGTCGCCTGCTACATGCTGTATCACAAGCTGCGCAACATCGACGCCGCCGCCGTCTTCCGGGCGATGACGGAAACCGAGCCGCGGCTGATCATGCTGTCGGCGCTGTCGGTCGCCGCCGGCTATTTCACGCTGACCTTCTACGACTGGTTTGCGGTGCGCACGATCGGTCGCCGCGACGTGCCTTACCGGATCAATGCGCTGGCGGCCTTCACCAGCTATTCGATCGGCCACAATGTCGGCGCCAGCGTCTTCACCGGCGGCGCGGTGCGCTATCGCATCTATTCGGCTTGGGACCTCAGCGCGGTCGATGTCGCCAAGATCGTGTTTCTGGCCGGCCTTACTTTCTGGCTCGGCAATCTCGCAGTGCTCGGCCTGGGCATCGCCTATCACCCGGAGGCGGCCAGCGCGATCAACCAGGTGCCGCCCTGGATGAACCGCATTCTGGCTTACGTCATCCTCGCCGGCCTCGTCGGCTATGTGATCTGGGTCTGGATGAAGCCGCGCAGCGTTGGCCGTGGTCCATGGTCGGTGGTGCTGCCGGGTGGCCCGCTGACCCTGCTCCAGATCAGCATTGGCATCATCGATCTCGGTTTCTGTGCGCTCGCGATGTACATGCTGGTGCCTGCCGAGCCTGACGTCGGTTTCGTCGTGGTGGCGGTGGTGTTCGTCTCGGCGACTTTGCTGGGTTTCGCCAGCCATTCGCCGGGCGGTCTCGGCGTGTTCGATGCCGCGATGCTGGTCGGCCTCGAAATGATGGATCAGGAAAAGCTGCTCGCCGGCATGCTGCTGTTCAGGGTGCTTTATTACCTCGCGCCATTCTTTATATCAGTCATGTTACTGACGCTTCGCGAGCTTATCATTGGTTCGCGATCGAAAAAGCTGCAGGCGGTCGCGGCCGAGGCCCAGCCGGGTGTCGGCCACCCGCTGAAGGAACATGGCCGCTCCGGCGCCTGACACGAGTTCGCATGCGCAGCAGGAAGAGATCCGGTTCAGATGGCCATTGAAGCTTCTCCATCGACCATGTTCTCGCCGTGGCCGGACCGGCTGCGGCATTCGGCGATCATTTTGCTGGCAGCCGGTCTGGCGCTGGCTGCTTTGGTGTTCTTCGGCGAGTTGTCGCCGCTGCGCGCCGGCATCGTGTTCGTTTGTATCGCCGGTGCGGCACTGGTGCCGTGGCGCCTGCATGACGCGGTGACGGCACGCGATGAGGCTCTGGCCGCCAACCCCGTCGAGGCGCCTGCAGTCCGCGCCATCATCGCCGGCATTCCCGATCCCGCCGTGCTGCTCGATAGGGCCGGCCGCGTCATCCATCTCAATCCCGCCGCGGCGCAACTGGCGCCCGCTTTGCGCAAGAACGAACTGGCGCAATTCGCGCTGCGTTCGCCGGAGATCATCACCGCCTTGCGCGAGGCGATCGCCACCACCGAGCCGCGCCGCGCGACCTATCTTGATCACGTTCCGGTCGATCGCTGGATGGAATTGATGATCACACCGGTGCCGGTCCCGACGGCCTTTGGCGGCACCGACACCTGCATGCTCATGACGTTCCACGACCAGACGCCGCTGCGCCGTGTCGAGGAAATGCGGGCCGATTTCGTCGCCAATGCCAGCCACGAGCTGCGTACGCCGTTGGCGGCACTGTCCGGCTTCATCGACACGCTGCAGGGACCGGCCAAGGACGACCCCAAGGCGCGTGAGCGTTTTCTCGGCATCATGCATGCGCAGGCGACCCGCATGGCAAGGCTGATCGACGATCTCTTGTCGCTGTCGCGCGTCGAACTGTCGGCGCATGTGCGGCCGGATACGCTGGTGGATATTCTCCCGATTATCCGTCAGGTCGGCGACGGACTGGAGCCGCTGGCCAATGAGCGCAACGTCAAGATCGAGATGGCCCTTCCGGCGACCCCGGTGTCCGTCGCCGGCGATCGTGAGGAATTGCTCAGGCTGTTCGAGAACCTGATCGAGAACGCGCTGAAATACGGCGCCTCGGGCGGCAAGGTGGACGTCTCGTTGACCACCGAGGCGACTGCGGAGGGTGTACCGGAAATCCGCGTCGCCGTGCGGGACTATGGCCCGGGCATCGCCCCCGAGCATCTGCCGCGCCTGACCGAACGTTTCTACCGGGTCGATGTCGGCGACAGCCGCGCGCAGGGCGGTACGGGCCTCGGCCTCTCACTGGTGAAGCACATCCTGAACCGGCATCGCGGTCGGCTGCTGATCGAAAGCGTGCCCAAGAACGGCGCGACCTTTACCGCCGCCTTTCCGCAAGTGAAGACCCCGCCGGCGCCTCCCGCCTCTGCGGCGTCCTGACGCCTCAAACTCCCATCGTTCTGCCTTCCCCCGTCACGACCGCCCCCGGGCGGTCTCGCATGGCTGCGCTTCGCTCAGGCCATCAAAAAAAGCCTGGCGGCTGGGTGCGGCATTGCGTCCGATCAACCTCAGGATCGTGCCCGCAGGCGTCATAGGCGCACATGTTCGCGAGGCCGGATTCTACCTTCTGAAACATATTGTTAACCCCTGTGACGGCCGATTTTGACGGCCTGCCATGACGCTTATGGAAGGGCATTTTCGGTGTCATTTGCACGGTAAAATTATCTGTAGAAGCTGAAAAACAAAGCATTTACAGATGCTTGTTGTCGTCATCCAAGTGTCATGGAACTATCATAAAAGCACAATCGACCACCCCTAAACGGGCGGCGTGAGCACGACTGGCGCATCCGGCGCGGTCGCTCACGAGATTGGAGACATCCCATGAAATTCCTCAAAGCGATCGTCGCTGCCGGCCTCGTTGCCGCCTCGACCTCGGCATTTGCCGCCGACATCACCGGTGCCGGCGCGACCTTCCCGTTCCCCGTCTATTCGAAGTGGGCCGACGCCTACAAGAAAGAGACTGGCAACGGTCTGAACTATCAGTCGATCGGTTCGGGCGCTGGCATCAAGCAGATCCAGGCGAAGACCGTGACCTTCGGCGCCACCGATGCGCCGCTCAAGGCTGAGCAGCTCGATAAGGACGGTCTGGTTCAGTGGCCGATGGTGATGGGCGCCATCGTTCCCGTCGTGAATCTCGAAGGCATTGCTTCGGGCGAACTGATCCTCTCCGGCGAAGTGCTCGGCGACATCTATCTCGGCAAGGTCACCAAGTGGGACGACGCTGCCATCGCCAAGCTGAACCCGAAGCTGAAGCTGCCGTCGGCCGCCATCACCGTCGTTCGTCGTTCGGACGGTTCGGGCACCACCTTCAACTTCACCGACTATCTGTCGAAGGCTTCGGCTGACTGGAAGACCAAGGTCGGTACCGGTACGGCTGTCGAGTGGCCGGTTGGCGTCGGCGCCAAGGGCAATGAAGGCGTTGCTGGCAACGTCGGTCAGACCAAGAACGCAATCGGTTATGTTGAATATGCTTACGCCAAGCAGAACAAGCTGACCTATGCTGGTCTCGTCAACAAGGCTGGCAAGACCGTGCAGCCGACCGTCGCTGCCTTCCAGGCTGCTGCTGCCAATGCCGACTGGGCAAAGGCTCCCGGCTACTACGTGATCCTCACCGACCAGCCGGGCGACGCGTCCTGGCCGATCACTGCGGCGACCTTCATCCTCATGCACAAGACCCCGACCGACAAGGCGGCGTCGGCTGAAGCGCTGAAGTTCTTCAAGTGGTCGTTCGAAAAGGGTGACAAGGCTGCTGAAGAGCTCGACTACATCCCGATGCCGGACTCGGTCGTCAAGCTGATCGAAAAGACCTGGTCGGCTGACATCAAGAGCTAATCTGGCGTGTGGGCGGAGGAGAGGGGCATCTCTCCTCCGTTCGCTGCACTGCAGGGCTGAGTTTCTTTCTTCTTCTCTTCTGACTTCGCGCCCTGACAAGCCCATCCAGGGCAACGCGTTTTGGGGTATTGTAACAATTACAGGGGACTGGCGTGGCAGACATGGCCGTACAGAGCTCTTCGATGGACGCTGCCGGACCTTATGATCGTGCGAAGGCTCTGAATGCCTTCAAGACCGGGGACCAGGCGTTTTACTGGATCACCCGCATCTCGGCACTGTCCGTTCTGTTTATTCTCGGCGGCATCATTCTGTCGCTCATCGTCGGCGCATGGCCGGCGCTCAAGGAATTCGGTTTCTCCTTCCTGACCACGCAGCGTTGGGCGCCGTCGGCCGATCCGCCGGTGCTGGGCGCGCTCGGCCCGATCTACGGCACGCTGATCACCTCGGTGATCGCGATGGCTATCGCCATTCCGGTTGGCATCGGCATCGCGGTGTTCCTCACCGAACTGTGCCCGCAGTGGCTGCGCCGCCCGATCGGCATGGCCGTTGAGCTTCTCGCGGGTATTCCCTCGATCATCTACGGCATGTGGGGCTTCTTCGTGCTCGGCCCGTTCCTGGCCAATCACTTCCAGCCGTTCCTGATCAACATGTTCGAAGGCGTGCCGGTGCTCGGCACCATCTTCGCCGGTCCGCCGTCCTATCTCTCGCTGTTCAACGCCTCGCTCATCCTCGCCATCATGGTGCTCCCCTTCATCACCTCGATCTCGGTCGACGTGTTCAAGACGGTGCCGCCGGTGCTCAAGGAAGCCGCTTACGGCGTCGGCTGCACCACCTGGGAAGTCGTCCGCAATGTCGTCATCCCCTACACCCGCGTCGGTGTGATCGGTGGCGTCATGCTGGCGCTCGGCCGTGCGCTCGGTGAAACGATGGCGGTGACCTTCATCATCGGCAACTCGTTCCGCATTACCGGATCTCTGTTCGGTCCGGGTACCACGATCTCGGCGGCGATCGCCTCCGAATTCGCGGAGAGCGACGGGTTGCATCAGTCGGGTCTGATCCTGCTCGGCCTGCTGCTGTTCGTGCTTACCTTCGTGGTGCTCTCGGCAGCGCGCCTGATGCTGCTGCGTCTGGAAAAGAAGGCGGGCAACTAACATGAACCCGATTTACGCTTCACGCCGTCGCAATGACAAGATCGTCCGTGGGCTCTGCATGGGTGCCGCTCTCTTTGGCGTCACCTGGCTCGCGCTGATCCTGTTCACCCTGTTCTACAACGGGCTCGCCGGCATCAGCCTGCAGATCTTTACCCAGAACACGCCGCCGCCCGGTTCGCAGGAGGGCGGTCTGCTCAATGCCATCGTCGGTTCGGTCATCATGACCATCATCGGCGTCGGCATCGGTGCGCCGCTCGGCCTGTTTGCTGGCACCTATCTCGCGGAATACGGCAAGCACGACAAACTCACCTCGGTGATCCGCTTCATCAACGACGTGTTGCTGTCGGCCCCGTCCATCATCATCGGCCTGTTCGTTTATGGTGCGGTGGTGGTTCCGATGGGCGGCTTCTCGGCTCTCGCCGGTTCGCTTGCGCTCGCCGTGATCGTGATCCCCGTCGTGGTTCGTACCACTGAAGACATGCTCGGCCTCGTGCCGAACCCGCTGCGTGAAGCGGCCTCGGCGCTCGGCCTGCCGCGCTCCCTGGTCATCAAGCGGATCGCCTATCGTGCAGCCCGCGCCGGTCTCATCACCGGTGTGCTGCTGGCGACCGCGCGTGTCGCCGGTGAAACGGCGCCGCTGCTGTTCACCGCACTGAGCAACCAGTTCTTCAGCCTCGACCTCACCAAGACGATGGCCAACCTGCCGGTGACCATCAACAACTTCGTGCAGAGCCCCTACGAGTACTGGAAACAGCTCGCCTGGAGCGGTGCCCTGATCATCACCTTGACCGTACTTGCCCTTAACATTGGCGCACGCATTCTCGGCGCCGAGAGGACAGCAAAATGAGTGAGCTTTCTGTGTCGTCTGGCGTTTCTTCCGTCTCGATGCCGCCGCCGTCGGTCCTGCAGGGCGAGACCCGGCCCAAGGTCACCGTGCGCGATCTGAACTTCTATTACGGCGAACATCACGCCCTGAAGAAGATCAACCTGACGCTGATGGCGAACCGCGTGACGGCGTTCATCGGCCCGTCGGGCTGCGGCAAGTCCACGCTGCTGCGCATCTTCAACCGCATGTATGACCTGTATCCCGGCCAGCGCGCCGAGGGTCAGCTTATGCTCGACAACCAGAACATTCTGGATCCGAAGCTGGACCTCAACCTGCTGCGCGCCCGTGTCGGCATGGTGTTCCAGAAGCCGACCCCGTTCCCGATGACGATTTACGAAAACATCGCCTTCGGTATCCGTCTCTATGAGAAGATCTCCAAGTCGGAGATGGATGGCCGCGTCGAAAAGGCACTGCGCGGCGGTGCGCTCTGGAACGAAGTCAAGGACAAGCTCAACGCGTCGGGCCTCAGCCTGTCGGGCGGTCAGCAGCAGCGTCTGTGCATCGCACGCACCATCGCGGTGCGGCCGGAGGTGATCCTGTTCGACGAGCCGTGCTCGGCGCTGGATCCGATCTCGACCGCGAAGATCGAGGAACTGATCGACGAGCTCAAGGATCAGTACACGATCGCGATCGTGACCCATAACATGCAGCAGGCGGCCCGCGTCTCCGACACCACGGCCTTCATGTATCTCGGCGAGCTGATCGAGTTCGATCAGACCAACAAGATCTTCACGTCGCCGACCGATCGCCGCACCCAGGATTACATCACCGGCCGCTTCGGCTGACGCGATATTCGCGGGAGGATTTAGATATGGCTTTTGAACACACCACCAAGGCTTTCGACGACGATCTGCAGGAGCTGACCCGTCTCGTCGCCGAGATGGGTGGCCTCGCAGAACGGCAGATCGTCGAATCCGTCGATGCGTTGATCCGCCGAGACGTCGCGCTCGGTGCGCGCGTCGTCGCCACCGACGCCGAGATCGACCAGTTGCAGCGCACGATCGAAGAGCGTGCCGTGCTGACCATCGCCAAGCGCCAGCCGATGGCTGTCGACCTGCGCGAGATCGTCGGCGCGCTGCGCGTCGCCACCGATCTGGAGCGCATCGGCGATCTCTCCAAGAACATCGGCAAGCGCGTCAATGCACTGGACAGCGACTTCCATCCGCTGAAGCTGATCCGCGGCCTCGAACACATGACCGACCTCGTGACCACCCAGGTCAAGGCCGTGCTTGACGCCTATGCCGCGCACGATCTGCCCGCCGCCATGACGGTGTGGAAGGGCGACGAGGAAATCGACGCGATCTGCACCTCGCTGTTCCGCGAACTCCTCACCTATATGATGGAAGACCCGCGTAACATCTCGTTCTGTATCCACCTGATGTTCTGCGCCAAGAACATCGAGCGGATCGGCGACCACGCCACCAACATTGCGGAAACCGTGTTCTACATGATCGAGGGCCAGCAGATCCTCGACAAGCGCCCGAAGGGCGACATGACCACATTCGCGAATACGCCGACGGCCTGAAGCATGATGCGGGAAAGCGGAAGCCGGTTTCCCGCAAGGATCATGATTTAAGGCTTATCGGACGTCACTGAGGATATTGACCATATGGCTGTGAATGCACGCATTCTGGTGGTGGAGGACGAGGAAGCCCTCACGACGCTTCTTCGCTACAACCTCGACGCTGAAGGCTATGATGTTGAAACCGTCGCTCGCGGCGACGATGCCGACACCCGCTTGAAGGAGCGGGTGCCGGATCTCGTGGTGCTCGACTGGATGCTGCCGGGCCTGTCCGGCATCGAACTGTGCCGCCGTTTGCGCGCACGGCCTGAAACCAAGGCACTGCCGATCATCATGCTGACGGCGCGCGGCGAAGAGAGCGAACGCGTTCGCGGTCTCGCCACCGGCGCCGACGACTATATCGTCAAGCCGTTCTCGGTGCCGGAGCTGCTGGCGCGCGTGAAGGGTCTGCTGCGTCGTGCAGCTCCCGAGCGTCTCGCCACCGTCTTGGCGTTTGGCGATATCGAACTCGACCGTGACAAGCGCCGCGTCGTGCGCTCAAGCCGCCCGATCGATCTCGGTCCGACCGAATATCGCCTGCTGGAGTTCTTCCTGGAACATCCGGGCCGCGTGTTCAGCCGCGAACAGTTGCTCGACAGCGTCTGGGGCCGCGACATCTATATCGACGAGCGCACCGTCGACGTGCATATCGGCCGCCTGCGCAAGCTGCTCAATCCCGCCGGCGAGCCGGATCCGATCCGCACCGTGCGTGGTGCCGGCTACGCGCTGGACGACCGCTTCGACAAGGCGGCGGAGTAACAACACACGCTGTGTCGTCCCCGCGAAGGCGGGGACCCATAGCCTCCGTCTTCTCGGCTCTATCCAGGACGCCTGCGAATACTCGCCCCAACCACTTAGTCGGTGGTTATGGGTCCCCGCCCCGCGCACGCCTTCGGCGTGCTAGGCGGGGACGACATTGAGTTTGGTTCAGGCGTCTCTCGGTCACACTTGCTGCCCCCAACGAAAAATGCCCGGCTCATCACCGGGCATTTTCATTTGCTTTAGATATCTTCCAGCTCAGCGTGCCGGCTTCGGTACTGCGCGGCGGCGGTCGCTTGCCGGCTGATAGGCGATGCGCGAGTGATGCGCGCAATAAGGGGCGCCGGTCAGGGCCTTGCCGCCGCAGAAGTAGAAGTCTGCGCTCGACGGATCGCCGATTGGCCAGTGGCAGGTGGCGTCGCTGAGTTCGACCAGCGACAGGCGCTGGCTGATCGGCACCACATTGTCATAGGCGATCGGATCGGGCTCGGCCTCGACCTCGTAATTATGGGCCAGCGCGGTGTTGCCGCGGGCCATCGGGCGGGCGACGCGTACCATCTGCTGCGCCGGGCGCGCCTTGCGCTGCCGCGGAGCTGCCGAAGAGGGGCTCTTGGCGCGGCCGGACAGGCCGAGACGGTGCACCTTGCCGATCACGGCGTTGCGGGTCACGTTGCCGAGTTCCGCAGCGATCTGGCTGGCGGAGAGGCCGCCTTCCCAGAGTTTCTTCAACTGTTCGACGCGATCGTCGGTCCATGTCATTACCGTCATCGCAGTTTTCCCTTCGTGAACGCCGGCCTGACCAGGCGGCGCTGCGAGTTGAGACTTCAAAAATCCCTGCGGTCAGAATCCCTTAGCGCTCACCGGGCGCGAATTTCGCGTCCGGCTGTTACGCCGCACTGGATGTGTCAAAAGGATCTACCGCCGCACGAGATGTCGTATCCGACAAGGCAAAAGCTACAATATGCCGTGACTCGCACGCAAGAGTCGGGCATGCCGCGTCCACATGCTTCTGCAAATAAAGCTGCAAAATCGGCTTTTTCTGCGACTCCGTGTGACTCGAAAGCCGCAGTGCGCGGTTGACAGTCTTCACAGCACACATAGAATAATGCCCACGTGCCGCCCGAGAAGGGCGGCACGTTTCGTTTCTAGGGTCCGTTGTTCGATTTCGCACAATTGTCATCGACGCGGCCGCAGTCTTTTCGATCGGAACGGTTATGACCAGCAACGCAACGTCTTCGCCCCTCTCTCAGGCTCACTTGCTGCCTGTTTTCGCGCGTGCGGATGTCGCTTTCGAGCGCGGTGAAGGCGCGTGGCTGATTGGAACCGATGGCGAGCGCTATCTCGATTTTACCAGCGGCGTTGCCGTGAACGCTCTCGGTCATGCGCATCCGCATATGGTCGCCGCGCTGCAGGAGCAGGCCACCAAGCTCTGGCACATGTCGAACCTGTTCAAGAGCCCGGACGGTGAGCGCCTCGCCGCGCGGCTGTGCGAACAGAGCTTTGCCGACTTCGTGTTCTTCGCCAATTCGGGCGCGGAAGCGATGGAATGCGCGATCAAGGTCGTCAGGCACTATCATTTCTCCAAGGGCCATCCCGAGCGCACGCGCATCATCACCTTTGAAGGCGCGTTCCATGGCCGGACCCTCGGCACGCTCGCCGCGACGGGTGCCGCGAAATATCTCGAAGGCTATGGCAAGCCGCTCGATGGCTTCGACCAGTTGCCGCTCGGCGATATCGAAGCCGTAAAGAAGGCGGTTGGCCCGAACACTGCCGGCATTCTCATTGAGCCGCTGCAGGGCGAGGGCGGCGTACGCGCGCCGGCCAACGCATTCTTCCGTGCGCTGCGCGAGATCTGCGACGAGAACGGCATCCTTTTGATTTTCGACGAAGTGCAGACCGGCATGGGCCGCACCGGCGAACTGTTTGCCTATCAGCGCATCGGCGTGACGCCGGATGTGATGTCGCTGGCCAAGGCGCTCGGCGGCGGCTTCCCGATCGGCGCGTGCCTCGTCACGGCCGCTGCAGCCGAAGGCATGGCGCCCGGCTCGCATGGGTCGACCTTCGGCGGCAATCCGCTGGCGGTCGCTGCTGCGAATTCCGTGCTCGATATCATGCTGAAGCCCGGCTTCTTCGATCACGTGAAGAAGATGTCCCTGCTGCTGAAACAGAAACTCGCGGGCGTGGTCGATAGCCATCCGGACGTGCTCAGCGAAGTGCGCGGCGAAGGTCTTCTGATCGGCCTCAAGGCCGTCGTGCCGGCGGGCGATCTCGTGGCCGCATTGCGTGACGCGAAGCTGCTGACGGTTGGCGCGGGCGACAACGTCGTGCGCTTCCTGCCGCCGCTGATCGTCAGCGAGTCCGAGATCGAGCAGGCCGTGCAGCGGCTGGAACAGGCCTGCGTGGCCTTGGGCTCATCGGCAAAGACGCAGGGAGCCGCGTGATGAGCACGTCACCGCGGCACTTCCTCGATCTCACGGCCGTGCCGGCCAGTGAGTTGCGCAACATCATGAACGCGGCTGCCGCCATGAAGGCGAAGCTGAAGGGCAAGGACGGCTCCAATGCCGAGCCCGATCGTCCGCTCAAGAACAAGACGCTGGCGATGATCTTCGAAAAGCCGTCGACGCGCACCCGCGTGTCGTTCGAGGTCGGCATGCGCCAGCTCGGCGGCGAAGTCGTGATGCTCACCGGCGCCGAAATGCAGCTCGGTCGCGGCGAGACCATTGCCGACACCGCGCGCGTGCTGTCGCGCTTCGTCGACATCATCATGATCCGCATCCTCAATCATGACTCGCTGGTGGAGCTGGCGGAAAATGCGACCGTGCCAGTCATCAATGGCCTGACGCGCTTCTCGCATCCCTGCCAGGTGATGGCGGATGTCATGACCTATGAGGAACATCGCGGGCCGATCAAGGGCCGCACCGTGGCCTGGACCGGCGACGACAACAATGTGCTGATGTCCTGGGCCCATGCGGCCGAGCGCTTCCAGTTCAAGCTCAATATCGCAACGCCGCCGCAGCTGTCGCCGAAGAAGCCGTTCAAGGACTGGGTCAAGGCGGCCAACGCGCCGATCACCTTCAGCAACGATCCCGATGCGATGGTGAAGGGCGTCGACTGCGTCGTCACCGACACCTGGGTGTCGATGGGCGACAAGGACGGCGAGACCCGCCATAACCTGCTGAAGCCCTATCAGGTCAATGCGCGCCTGATGTCGCTGGCGAAGCCGGACGCACTGTTCATGCACTGCTTGCCGGCGCATCGCGGCGAGGAAGTTACCGACGAGGTGATCGACGGTCCGCAGTCGGTGGTGTTCGACGAGGCCGAAAACCGTCTGCATGCGCAGAAGGGCATTCTGGCCTGGTGCCTCAACGCTGTGGCGTGAGGTCTTTCTGCGGCTACAGTTTCTAAAATCTCCGTCATGCCCGGCCTTGTGCCGGGCATCCACGTCTTGGCTTCAAACAAAGACGTGGATGGCCGGGACAAGCCCGGCCATGACGAGCCAATATTTCCCGGTTCCATTCGCCCCTTTCACTTGCGGCCCTCAGCCCCCAAATAGAGCGCCATGACCCCATCAAATCCAAATCTCCAGCCCGACGCCCCCATTCGCGCGCCGTCCTCCGTTCCGGTCGATGACGCGGTGCTGCCCTTCGAGGTTGCGCCGCTCGATCTGCGCGGGCGGCTGACGCGACTTGGCCCGGCGCTCGATGAACTGCTCGCCAAACATGATTATCCCGCGCCGGTGGCCAAGCTGCTCGGTGAGGCCATCGTGCTGACCACGCTGCTCGGCTCGGCACTGAAATTCGACGGCCGTTTCATCCTGCAAACCCAGACCGACGGTCCGGTGTCGCTGATGATCGTCGATTTCCGCGCGCCCGATAAAATGCGGGCCTATGCGCGCTTCGATGTCGAGCGCCTTGTGCCCGGTCTGGATACCGCGGCCCTGCTCGGCAAGGGCCATCTGGCGATGACCGTCGATCAGGGGCCGGATATGAGCCGTTATCAGGGCATGGTCGCGCTCGACGGAGGTACCCTGGAAGATGCCGCGCATGAGTACTTCCTGCGTTCCGAACAGATTCCGACCAAGGTGCGCCTCGCCGTGGGTGAGGAATGGCGCAGCGGTGAGGAAGGCGGCCCGACACATCGCTGGCGCGCCGGCGGCATGCTGCTCCAGTTCCTGCCGAAGGCGCCGGAACGCGTACAGCGCGATCTCCATGCTGGCGACGTGCCGGATGGCGTGAGCACCAATGCCGTGCCGGAAGATGATGCCTGGGTTGAAGGCCAGTCGCTGATCGGGACGGTCGAGGATGTGGAGCTGATCGATCCGGATCTGTCCGGCGAGCGGCTGCTGTATCGACTGTTCCACGAGCGCGGTGTTCGCGTCTTTGCGCCCTCGCCGTTGCGCGCGGAATGCTCCTGCTCGCGCGATGCCGTGTCCGGTATGCTCAAGAGCTTCGAGCCGCAGGACCGCGCCGACATGGTCAAGGACGACAAGGTCGTCGTGACCTGCGAGTTCTGTTCGTCGGTCTATGAGTTCACGCCGCAGGAAGCGGGCGTGGAATAGGGCGCTCGCCTGGCTCGTCATGCCCCACCGTCATTCCGGGGCGCGCGTCTTGGCTCGTCATTCCGGGGCGCACGAAAGCGGCGAAGCCGCTGAAGTGCGAACCCGGAATCTCGAAGTGTTTTGCGCTGACTAGAGACTCCCATGCTGAGATTCCGGGTTCGTCTGCGCGAAGGCGCGCAGCCGCCCCGGAATGACAGTGGGGACCGCGCTGACCTCTCCACGTCGTCCCCGCGCAGGCGGGGACCCATACACGCTGGAGAACTGGTGAGAGCGCTATAGTGATAGCTCTGTCGTTTCAGAAGCGCTGACCGTGGTTATGGGTCCCCGCCTGCGCGGGGACGACAGCGGAGAGATTTGGGTCAAACATTTTTTCCTATCTCCCGTTGACAATAACCCTTCATGGACTATATTCCCCATCGTCCTGCCCCACCGAGAGGGGCGATCGCGATCGTCACGTTCGCGGGGTGGGATGCGGTGGACGCCGGAGATGCGGCGTTACGCGGTTCACGGGTGACGTCTGTCTTCGGGCAGGACGGATCTGCGCCAGCACTGCCACTGGCAAGGACACGGCCGACCTTGAGATGGAAAGACCCCTGGACAGTGTGACGGACGACCAAATCGAAATGCGTCCGGCCCAAGTGCTTGAGGCTCCCTTCCCATCGCCTTGGGACTTTAATTTGGTGATCGGATCGTTCGCTGAGGCAAAGTGCAAGCAAGTCGAAAAAACACCGCAGGCGGAACGTCGGGCACTTGCTCGGCGCCTCCGAAAGTCCTGATGCACTCTGAATTGCGGAAGACCGCATCGCATCAGGCCCAAGGGTGCAACGGGCACCCGGCGTTCCGCACGCCCTCTCACAAGGGGGTGGGAATGCGACAGACGACGGCGCCCCCGCGCCGCTAACAATGGGGGCGATGACGCATGTCTGGAGCGCGGTGGCTGTTTGACAGTTGAATCCGTGAAAGACGTGACGCGCGCACGCTCAAACCAGACGCCGTCATGCCCGGCGAATGCCGGGTATCCACGTCTTGGCCACACACGAAGGAAGACGTGGATGGCCGGGACATCTAGCGAAGCTCGCTTCGCGCTGCCCGGCCATGACGAGCGTCGCACCATCCGGCCATGACGTGGGGAGAAGCTGGTGATCCCCTCCCCACTGCGCGCTACACCGCCCGGGAGAGGGAGAAGAACCAGCTCCTAATTCAGCACGCGCTTGCTGTCCGGTCCGTCGAGCGAAAACAGCGGCACGTCGATCTCGAACGGCTCGCCGGTATCGGTCACCATCTGATAGGTGCCTTCCATGAAGCCGGACGTTGTCGGCAGCGGCACGCCCGACGTGTATTCGAAGCGTTCGCCGGGGCCGAGCACGGGCTGCTCGCCGACGACGCCTTCGCCGCGTACTTCCTGCATGCGGCCGGACGCATCGGTGATGATCCAGTGGCGGGTCTTCAGCTGCACGGTCTCTTTGCCGGCATTGGTAATGACGACCGTATAGGACCAGAAGAACTCGCGCTTCTCCTGCGACGAGCGTTCGGGCATGAAATTCGGTTCGACGGTGACTTCGATCTGTCGTGTTATGGCGCGGTACATGGCGGTGTCATCGTTTAAAATACGTCGCAAGCATAGCGAAAACCGCGCCTTTGGCCAAATCACGTGAAGTTCGGCGTCTAACGCCGGCGGGCCATCGCTGTTTCAACATAGTTACCGCATAATCGATCCCTGATTTGGTTATGACGTGACGGATCGTCCCATGCAAATGGCCTGCGTGTGGTGGGACGGTTAATTTTCATGATGCGACGATTGCCGTTGAGCGGTGCTGAATGACCTCTGTTGCCGATCCGATCGCCGACCAGCCCCACGCAGACACGTCAATGCACGTCTCCGCGTCGCGGGCCTCGACGCGTGCCGATACCGTGTCGCTTCCCGTTGCAGGCACCGAGCGTGAATTGCGTCTCGATCTGTTCCGCGGGCTGGCGCTGTGGCTGATTTTCATCGACCACCTGCCGCCGAATATCCTGACCTGGCTGACGATCCGTAATTACGGTTTCAGCGACGCCACCGAGATCTTCATCTTCATCTCCGGCTACACCGCCGCTTTCGTCTATGGCCGCGCGATGCTGGAGCAGGGCACGCTGGTGGCCAGCGCGCGCATTTTCAAGCGGGTCTGGCAGATCTATGTCGCCCACGTCTTCCTGTTCACGATCTTCCTTGCGGAAATCTCCTATGTCGCGACGCGCTTCGAGAACCCGCTCTATTCCGAGGAAATGGGCATTCTCGATTTTCTCAAACAGCCTGATGTGACCATCGTCCAGGCGCTGTTGCTGAAATTTCGCCCCGTGAACATGGACGTGTTGCCGCTCTATATCGTCCTTATGCTGTTCCTGCCGCCGATCCTCTGGCTGATGCGGCGCCGCGCCGATCTCACGCTGGCGCTGTCGGTCGGTCTCTATGCGCTGACCTGGGAATTCGACCTGCATCTGACCGCCTACCCGAACGGCGTCTGGGCCTTCAATCCGTTCGCCTGGCAGTTGCTGTTCGTGTTCGGCGCCTGGTGCGCAATGGGCGGTGCGAAACGGATGTCGCGGATCCTGTCATCCAACATCACGCTGTGGCTTTGCATGGCCTATCTCCTGGCGGCGTTCTGGGTGACGCTGACCTGGTACATTCCGCAGATCCATCACCTGCTACCGAAGATCATCGAGCAGTGGATGTATCCCATCAACAAGACCGATCTCGATGTGCTGCGCTTCGCTCATTTCCTGGCGCTGGCGGCGCTGACGGTCCGTTTCCTGCCCAAGGAATGGCCTGCGCTGAAATCGGTCTGGCTGCGGCCGATGGTGCTGTGCGGCCAGCATTCGCTCGAAATTTTCTGTATTGGGGTGTTCCTGGCCTTTGCCGGCCATTTCGTGCTGGCTGAGGTCGCTGGCGGGGCTGGCATGCATGCTTTAGTCAGCTTCCTAGGCATAGTTGTTATGTCAACCGCCGCCTGGGTGTTTTCGTGGTACAAGAACGTCACTGTCAAAGGCGGGTCCCGCGCCAAACGATCCGACGCGGATCTCGCAGGAGGGGAAGCATGAAGGCCGTTCTGCGGCTCACGATGCTGGCTGGCCTGCTGGTGGCGGCTCCTGTCCGGGCCGAACCGCCCGCGCATGCCTGTGAGGTTCCGGCCTACCTCCTGACATCCGAAAGCACGCTGCCCAAGGTCCAGGCTGCGGCCAAACCGGGCGGAAAGCTCGATATTCTGGTCGTTGGCAGCCGATCCTCGGTGATCGGGGTCTCCGACCATTCCGCGGCCTATCCGAGCCGCCTGCAGGCCTATCTGAAGGAGAAGCTGCCGGGCGTCGAGGTGAACGTGGCGCTGGAGCTGCAGGTCAAGAAGACCGCCGAGGAAATGGCCCCGGGGCTGGGACAGCTGGTGATGGACAAGAAGCCGAACCTGGTGATCTGGCAGACCGGAACCGTGGATGCCATGAAACAGGCCGACGCCGAGGACTTCCGGAACGCCCTGGATGAGGGGGTTGCTGCCATGCAAAAGGCGGGAACTGACGTCATTTTAATGAATCTGCAGTACAGTCCGCGCACGGAGACCATGATTTCTGGCTCCGCCTACCTAGATAACATGCGTGTGGTGGCGCAGCAGCACGACGTTCCGCTGTTCGACCGTTTCGCCATCATGCGGCACTGGAATGAGAGCGGTGATTTTGACTTGTTTAGCGCCTCGCCGGGCATGGAATTGGCCAAGCGGGTGCATGATTGTATTGGCCGCGCGCTTTCGACCTTTGTCATCGATGCGGCGAAGATCAAAGCAGCGGATTTGAGGATTCAGCGTTAATGAGTTTCGTCGGCCATTTGTCTCGCCTTGCTGTCGTCGCTGCCTTTGCTGCCTCTACGACTCTCGCACTCCCGATCTCATCGTCCGTCGCTCACGCGGAAACGGCGCAGGCCGCTCCGTCTGATAGCAAGGGCGCCGATCAGAGCGTTGCAGCCACTGATCCCGCTGACGCGGTGAAGAGGGGCGTCGCTGCGAAGGCCATCGACAAGGTCAGGGAAGTCGCGAAGACGGCGACCGACATCTTCAGCCGCGTGCCTTGCCGTGCGCCGAAAGGCGGAATGAAGGCGATGGGCGCGCTGCCGCATGTGGCCAGCAAGCTCGTTGCCGGCAAGCCCGTGGTCATCGTTGCGTTCGGCTCGTCCTCCACCGAAGGCTATGGTTCGACGGCGCCGGAATTCACCTATCCGAACCGCCTTGCAGCGCAGCTGCATCGTGCTTACCCGTCGGCCAACATCACCGTGCTCAACCGCGGCAAGGGCGGCGAAGACGCGCCGGAAATGATGGCGCGGCTGCAGAGCGAAGTGATCAATTCGAAGCCCGATCTGGTGATCTGGCAGGTCGGCACCAATGCCGTGCTGCGCAATCTCGATCCCGGCGAAACCAGCAAGATGGTGGAAGACGGTGTCGCCCGCATTCAGGCGGCGGGTGCCGATCTGGTGCTGGTCGATCCGCAATATTCGCCGCTGGTGAATACGCGTCCCGAAGGCACCAGCAAGATGGTCTCGCTGCTGCACAAGGTGGCCGAGCTGCGCAAGGTCGGCATCTTCCCGCGCTTCGAAGTGATGAAGGAGTGGCACGAAGGCCAGCAGATGTCGTTCGACAGCTTCGTCATCGCTGACGGTCTGCATATGAACGATTGGGGCTATGCCTGCTTCGCGCAACTGCTCGGCGACAACATCATCAAGTCGGTCGGCCAGGTGAAGCTCGGCATCAACGAGCCGCAGATTCAGCAGGCGCAGAAGCCGCTGTAAGGCGGCCGTTCTTTCGCCGATACGTGCAACAAAACTCCATCCACGTCTTCACTTGTAGCCAAGGCGTGGATGGCCGGGACAAGCCCGGCCATGACGGAAACGTCGGAGTGGTGTTTACGCCTTAGCGAGCGCCGCTTCGAGATCCTCGATTAGATCGTCGCGATGCTCGAGGCCGGCGGAGAAGCGGATGAAGCCTTCCGTGATTCCGAGTTCGAGTCGTGCCTCCAGCGGCAGGCGCTGATGCGTCGTCGTCGCCGGATGCGTGACGAGGCTCTTTGCATCGCCGAGATTGTTGGAGATGCGGGCGACTTTCAGCTCGTTGAGGACGCGGAACGCCGCTGCCTTGCCGCCCTTGACCTCGAAGCCGATCAGCGTCGAACCGGCACGCATCTGCTTCTTCACCGTTGCCGCCTGAGGGTGATCCTCGCGGCCGGGATAGATCAGCCGCGAGATCTTCGGATGCTGCGCCAGCACGTCCGCGATCGCCGCGGCGTTCTGCGTCTGCCGCTCGACGCGGATCGCCAGCGTCTCCAGTCCCTTCACCAATGTCCACGCATTGAACGGCGAGATCGAGGGGCCGGTCTGGCGCAGATAGTTGTGAATGTGCTCGTCGATGAAGTCCTTTGACGACAGGATGATGCCGCCGAGGCAGCGGCCCTGGCCGTCGATGTGCTTGGTTGCCGAATACACGACGACATCGGCACCGAGCGCCAGCGGGCTCTGCCAGAGCGGCGTCGCGAACACGTTATCGACAATCAGTCGCGCGCCGCCGGCATGGGCGATCTTGGCGATGGCGCCGATATCGAGCACATCGAGCGTCGGATTGGTCGGGCTTTCCAGGAACAACGACTTGGTATTCGGCCGCATCGCCTTCTGCCACTGGTCCAGATCGAGGCCGTCGACGAGCGTGAACTCGATGCCGTAGCGCGGCAACAGCTCTTCGATGACGTAGCGGCAGGAGCCGAACAACGCCTTCGCAGCGACGACGTGATCACCCTTCCGCAGCGGCGCCAGAATGGCGGTGGTCACGGCAGCCATGCCGGTGGCCGTCGAGCGTGCAGCCTCCGCACCTTCGAGGTCGATCATGCGGTTCTCGAACATCGATGTGTTCGGGTTCGAAAAGCGCGAATAGATGAAGCCGGGGTCTTCGCCCTTGAACCGCGCCTCGCAGGCCTCGGCGGTCTCGTAGATGAAGCCTTGCGTGAGGAAGAGGGCTTCGGACGTCTCGTTGAATTGCGAACGCAGGGCGCTGGAATGAACGAGCCGGGTTTCGGGGCGATAGGACTTCTCAGACATGTGACCTCCAACGTACCCGCGTGACGCGGGCACAAAAAAACCGGCCTGGACGGATGTCCTCAGGCCGGGATCGCATGCTGGAAGGACATGTGTCCCCGGCCTGTTTAGCGACTTATTTTACGTGGCTGCAAGCCGGCCGGCTCAAATCACCACGGGATAACCGTGTTCCTATTCCCGCTTGCCCTTTCCGTCAAGGCAGGCTTGAGATAGCCGGTAAAGTCGCGATTTTTCAGGGTATTGTCCCGAAAGACGACCGAAGGACCAGACCTGTGCCGTTTACGCTCGCGCCCGATGCCGATGGAATTCTGCCCGATAGCATGATCGAGGCGATGGCCGAGGCCGGCCTGATCCTTCCCGAATACGATTTCGTCGAAAACCAGATTCAGCCGGCCAGCCTCGACCTGCGCCTCGGCCCCGTCGCCTATCGCGTCCGCGCCAGCTTTCTGCCCGGGCCGAATGTCACGGTCGCCGAGCGCATCGACGAATTGAAGCTGCACGAGATCGATCTCTCCGAAGGCGCGGTGCTGGAAACCAACTGCGTCTATATCGTGCCGCTGCTGGAGAGCCTCGCGCTGCCGCCGAACATCTTCGCTGCCGCCAATCCGAAAAGCTCGACCGGCCGCCTCGACGTCTTCACGCGCGTGATCGCTGACGGCACCCGCCGTTTCGACGTCATCGGCGCCGGCTATCACGGCCCGCTTTATGCGGAGATCAGCCCGAAGACATTTCCCGTTTTGCTGCGCGAAGGATCACGGCTCTCCCAAGTGCGTTTCCGCGTCGGCGACGCGGTGCTCGATAGCGAAGAGCTGGAAGAGTTGCACGCACAGGATCCGCTGGTCGACAGCGAGACGGCCGATCTCAAGGGAGGGCTCGCTCTCTCCGTCGACCTCTCCGGCGAGAATGCGTCGGGCTTCGTCGGCTATCGCGCCAAGCGGCACACCGGCGTGGTCGATATCGATCGCCGTGGCGGCTACGCCGTCGATGAATTCTGGGAGCCGATCGCGGCGCGCAAGGATGGCACGCTGATCCTTGACCCCGGCGAGTTCTATATTCTGGCCTCCAAGGAATCCGTGCAGGTGCCGCCGGACTACGCCGCCGAAATGGTGCCGTTCGACCCGCTGGTCGGCGAATTCCGCGTGCATTATGCCGGCTTCTTCGATCCCGGCTTCGGCCATGACGGCGCCGGCGGCAAAGGTTCGCGCGCGGTGCTGGAAGTGCGCTCGCGCGAAGTGCCGTTCATTCTCGAACATGGCCAGATCGTCGGCCGTCTGGTCTATGAGCGGATGCTGGATCGTCCGGATGCACTCTATGGCCAGCGCATTGGCTCGAATTACCAGGGCCAGAGCCTGAAGCTTTCGAAGCACTTCAAGGTGTGATCGCTGACGAACTCAAAGACGCAACGAAAAAAAGGCCCGCATCGCTGCGGGCCTAAGTTTTTTCTGGAGATCAAATAGACGAAGATGCGTCCAATTTACTGGACGAAGCCTGCGCCAAAGTTGCCCAGGTTGAAGCGGTAGTTCAGGCCAGCCTTGATCGTGTGCTCGTCGTTCTTGAAGCCGCCGACAGCGAGAGCTGGCGTCAGGAAGGTGACGTTGCCGAAGTCGTAATACTGATATTCGACCTTGCCCGACCAGTTCTGGGTGAACAGGTATTCGAGACCGCCGCCGACGGTGTAGCCATCGCGACCGCCATCACCGCCGAAGCCATTGGTGAAGCGCGAGTCAGCCCAGGCGTAACCGCCCTTGGCGTATACCAGGGTCGGACCCCAAGTGTAACCGATACGGCCGGTCACCGAACCGAGGCCGCGATTGTCGAAGTTGCTGTTGGTGTCCTTGAAGCTGTAGTTGGCTTCCAGACCGAACACCCAGTTCGGCGCAAACTGGTAGTCGTAACCACCCTGCACACCGCCCATGAACGTGCCATCGCGGCTGCCGATCAGCGCGTTGTCTTCACCCGGGAAGGCGCCGCCGATGTGGCCACCGATGTAGAAGCCGGTCCAATTGTAGATCGGAGCAACCGGAGCATAGGCCGGAGCCTTGGTGTAGGGGCGCGCAGCCAGGTCGGCAGCAGACGCAGGAGCAGCCAGGGCAACGAGGGCCAGAGCAGCGGTAGACAGTAGAAGCTTCTTCATCAGGTGTTCCTTCTCGATCCCGACGGGGGATGACGAAGGCAACCTAGACTATTGCGCGGTGATTGCTGTCACACGCGTGCAACAACGTCTCAAACGAAAAAGGCAGCTTTGGCGACCGCGTCGTGCTTATGACACAGCATCGCCCAGATTGATTCAGGAACTTTTCACGGCTTTGCACAATGTGTGAATTCGCTCCAATCATGTTCGGATTGAGGCGTTGGAACCAGGATCGATCGCTGATCATCAGCCGCGGTACCGCAACGCTTCAACCAGCGCCGCGAATGCGGATGTCGGTTGCCGGCGGCTTGGATAATAAAGGTGATAGCCCGAGAACGGCTGGCACCAATCGTCCAGCACCTGAACAAGCCGGCCTGAGGCAATGTGATCGCGCACGCGATCCTCTGGCAAATAGGCCAGCCCCAATCCGTTCAGCACCGCCTTGTGGCGCATTGACATGTTGTTGAACACGATCTGGCCATCGACGCGCACTTTCAAGGCGCGCCCGCGCTTCTCGAACTCCCATGCATAGAGGCCGCCCATGGTGGGCAGACGGATATTGATGCAGTCATGCGCGGTGAGGTCTTGCGGCCGTTTCGGCAGCGGGCGTTTGGCGAAGTAGGACGGTGTGCCGACCACGACCATGCGAAAATCGGGTCCGATCCGAACGGCGATCATGTCTTTTGCGACCTGTTCACCCAGACGGACGCCGGCGTCGTAGCGCTCCGCAACGATATCGATGAGGCCGTAATCGACGACGAGTTCGGCCTTGATGTCGGGATAGCGCGGCAGCAGCTTCGCAAGGGCGGGCCAGAGGATCGTCTCGGCGGAATGCTCACCGGTGGTGATGCGGATGGTGCCGGCCGGCTTCTCGCGCAGCTCGGTGACAGCCGCGAGTTCGGCGTCGATCTCTTCCAGCTTCGGGCCGATCGTCCGGATCAGGCGTTCGCCAGCCTCGGTCGGCGCAACGCTGCGGGTTGTTCGAGTGAGGAGGCGCAGTCCCAGCCGCTCCTCAAGGCCGCGAATGGTGTGGCTAAGCGCGGATTGCGAGACGCCGAGCTTGGCGGCTGCGCGCGTAAAACTCGCCTCCTTCGCCACGGCGAAGAAAGCAAGGAGGTCGTCGATCGTCTGGCGGGCCATTCATGAATCCGGCTGATAAGTGCGTGCAGATTATATCACCTAGTCTCATCGGCGCACGATCTCCAGATGTCGCATGTCGGCGGCAATATCCCACCATCGCGGGAGCCGCTCGTTGTCTGAATGACGCAGGAGATTTGAAATGAAGACACGCAAACTCGGGGCAAGCGGACTGGAAGTGTCAGCCATTGGGCTCGGCTGTATGGGGATGAGCTTCGGCTACGGGCCTCCGGCCGACACAACAGAAATGACCGCACTGATCCGTGCGGCTGTTGAGCGCGGCGTGACGTTCTTCGATACCGCAGAAGTCTATGGTCCGTTCATCAATGAAGAGCTCGTCGGCGCGGCGCTCGCGCCGGTTCGCGATCAGGTTGTCATCGCCACCAAATTCGGCTTCAGGCTCGATCCCGCAACCGGCCAGCAGATGGGTCTCGACAGCCGCCCCGCTCATATTCGCGAGGTCGCCGAAGCATCGCTCAAGCGCTTGAAGATCGATGCCATCGATCTGTTCTATCAACACCGCGTCGATCCCGATGTGCCGATCGAGGACGTGGCCGGCGCGGTGAAGGACTTGATCCGCGAGGGCAAGGTGAAGCACTTTGGCCTGTCCGAACCGGGCGTAACGACAATTCGCCGCGCCCATGCTGTGCAGCCGATCACCGCAATCCAGAGCGAATATTCGCTGTGGACGCGTGGTCCCGAAAAGGAAGTGCTGGCGACGCTCGAGGAGCTCGGTATCGGTTTCGTCCCCTACAGCCCGCTCGGCAAAGGCTTTCTCACGGGCGCCATGAACGAGAGCACGACGCTCGACAGCGGTGACTTCCGCAACATTCTCCCGCGCTTCACGCCCGAAGCGCGCAAGGCCAACCAAGCGCTGGTCGATTTGCTCGGCGAGATCGCTGGACGGAAGCAGGCGACGCCTGCGCAGATCGCACTGGCATGGCTGCTGGCCCAGAAGCCGTGGATCGTGCCGATCCCGGGCACCACGAAACTGCATCGGCTCGAGGAAAATCTCGGTGCGGCGGACGTCGAATTAACGGCCGATGATCTGCGGGATATCAATAGTGCTGCTGCAAAGATCACCGTTCAGGGCAACCGATATCCGGACAAGTTGGAGGCGATGACGGGGCGATAGCCCGGGAGTCACGCGCTGCTCAGGTCTCGCGTTGCTGCCACAGCGCCGTGAGGCCTTCGCGATAGGTTGGAAATGCGAGCTTCACGCCAAGCTCGCGTTTCAGCCGCGCATTCGAGATGCGGTTATTGCTGGCATAGAAGCTGCGCGCCATCGGGCTCATCTCGGCATCATCGAAATTCTGCTCGGGTGGTGGTGCGATCCCCATCAACGACGCGGCGAATGTCACGACGTCCTGTGGCGGCGCAGGCTCATCATCGCACAGATTGAAGATGCTGGTCTGCGGATGTTCGAATGCAGCCGCGATGGCCGTTGCAATGTCGTCCACATGAATGCGGTTGAACACCTGGCCCGGCTTGACGATACGATGCGCCTTGCCGGCTTTGAGATTCTCCAGCGCATTGCGGCCCGGGCCGTAGATGCCGGCGACACGCAGGATCGTGGTGCTGTCGCCAGCCACGGCGCGCCAGCCAGCTTCCGCATCGATACGTGCCTTGCGCCGGCCCTCGCCGGAGACCGGGGCAGTTTCGTCGATCCAGGCGCCCTGATAATCGCCGTAAACCCCGACGCTGGAGAGATAGACAATGCGGCGGACGCCGCTGGCGGCGATGTCTGAGCCAAAAGTCTGCAACACGGGATCGCCATCTGCGCCGGGCGGGACCGAGACGAGCAGCAGATCGGCATTTGCGAGGTGATCGGTAATGCGGGGATCGGTGACGTCCGGGTTGAAGACGAGCGTTTCGATATCCCGGGCTGGCGCCAAGGCAGCGGGCTTTCCGGCCGTGCGGACGGTGCCGGCAATCCCGGTGAATTCACCGCCATGTTGCGCGATGAAGCGGTTTGCGCTGTAGCCGAGCCCGAAGACGAAAAGACGCACGTTCATCCCATTTCTGCATGAAGCGGCCGTAAAAGCCCCGTCGAAAGTCATCTTTCAGCGGGCAAAACGCGCCGGTCAAGTGCGCGACACCGTCATCTTTTGTGCTACTGCTCTGTTACGAGACCGGCGCGAATGCCGGCAGACACGGGAAGGACAAGGCGATGGCCACCACGCTGGCAGCAGATGCACATGCGCCGCGCTACATCAAACTGAATGCGCGCGACAACGTCGCCATCATCGTCAATGATTTTGGCCTGCCTGCAGGCACCAGGATGACCGACGGTCTGGAACTGCGCAATTTCGTGCCGCAGGGGCACAAGGTGGCGCTGGAAGATATCGCAAAGGATGCGCCGATCATCCGCTACGGCGAGATCATCGGCTATGCCCTGGATACGATTTCGGCCGGCGAATGGGTCGAGGAGGCACGCATCCATATGCCCGACGCCCCCGATCTCGACAGCCTCGAAATTGCCAATGCGGTTCCTGAACCGCAGCCGCCGCTGACAGATTATACGTTCGAAGGTTTTCGCAATCCCGATGGCTCCGTCGGCGTGAAGAACATTCTCGCCATCAGCACCTCGGTGCAATGCGTCGCCGGCACGCTCGAATTCGCGCTGAAGCGCATCAAGGCGGAATTGCTGCCGCGCTATCCGAATGTCGATGACGTTGTCGCTGTCACCCATGGCTACGGGTGTGGTGTTGCCATCAATGCGCCGGATGCCTATATCCCGATCCGCACGCTGCAGAACATCGCGCGCAATCCCAATTTCGGCGGCGAGGTGATGGTGGTCGGCCTCGGCTGCGAGAAGCTCGCACCGGAGCGGCTGCTGCCGAAGGACGATCCTGCCAGCATGATGCGCCTGCAGGATGAAGGCAATCAGAGCTTCGGCGACATGGTGGAGACCATCTTCACGATGGCCGATGCGCGCTTGAAAATCCTGAACCAGCGTAAGCGCGAAACCTGCCCGGCCTCCGATCTCGTGATCGGCCTGCAATGCGGCGGCAGCGACGCATTCTCCGGCGTGACAGCCAATCCTGCGCTCGGCTTCGCCAGCGATCTGCTGGTGCGCGCCGGCGCAACGGTGATGTTCTCCGAAGTCACCGAGGTGCGTGACGCGATCGAATTGCTGACGCGCCGTGCGGTCAACGCGGATGTCGGCCGCGCGCTGATACGCGAGATGGGCTGGTACGATTCCTATCTGGCGCGCGGCGGCGCCGATCGCAGTGCCAATACGACGCCCGGTAACAAGAAGGGCGGTCTCGCCAATATCGTCGAGAAGTCATTGGGCTCGATCGTCAAGTCGGGCTCGAGCGCGATCAGCGGCGTGATCGGCCCGGGCGAGCGCGCGACGACCAAAGGACTGCTGTTCGCAGCAACACCGGCGAGCGATTTCGTTTGCGGCACGCTGCAGCTTGCCGCCGGCATGCAGATGCAGATCTTCACCACGGGACGCGGCACGCCCTATGGGCTGGCGCAGGCGCCGGTCATCAAGGTCTCGACGCGCACCGAACTGGCGAAACGCTGGTCGGACCTGATCGATTTCGACGCCGGCCGTATCGCGTCAGGCGAGATGACCATCGAGGAAGCTGGCTGGGAGCTGTTCCAGCTGATCCTCGATGTCGCCAGCGGCCGCAAGCAGGTGTGGGCGGACAAATGGGGCCTCCACAACGATCTCGTGCTGTTCAACCCGGCGCCGGTCACCTGATCTTATTGCAGTGACGCCGCTTTCGCGCCCGATGGCGTCACGCGCCAGATCGTATTGCCGACATCGTCGGCCACCAGCAATGCGCCCTTGCTGTCCATGCGCACGCCGACCGGGCGTCCCTGTGCTTCGCCGCTGTCATTGAGGAAGCCGGTGAGCACATCCTGCGGCTTGCCCGATGGCTTGCCGTCGGTGAAGGGCACGAAGATCACCTTGTAGCCGCTTTGCGGGCGTCGGTTCCACGAGCCGTGCTGGCCGATGAAGGCGCCGCCTTTCATGCTGGCTGGAAACAGGTCGCCGGTATTGAAGGTCAGCCCGAGCGATGCGGTGTGTGCGCCGAGCGCATAGTCCGGCGCGATGGCTTTGGCCACCATGTCGGGGCGCGGCGGCTGCACGCGGACATCCACATGCTGGCCGTAATAGCTGTAGGGCCAGCCATAGAAACCGCCATCCTTCACCGAAGTCATGTAGTCCGGCACAAGGTCGCTGCCGATCTCGTCGCGCTCGTTGACGGTCACCCAGAGCGCGCCGCTTTGCGGCTGCCACGACGGGCCGTTGGGATTGCGCAGGCCGGATGCGAAGACGCGTGAGGCGCCGGTCGCGCGGTCGATTTCGAGCACTGCGGCGCGGTCTTTCTCGGCCTCCATGCCATTCTCGCCAACATTGCTGTTGGAGCCGACGGTTGCATAGAGTTTCGTGCCGTCAGGGCTCGCCGTGAGATCCTTGGTCCAGTGGTGATTGATCGGGCCGCCGGGCAGGTCGGCCACCTTCACGGCGGGCGTCGTGATCCTGGTATCATTGGTCCTGTAGGGAAACTTCACCACGGCATCGGCATTGGCGACAAAGAATTCGTCGCCGACCAGCACCATGCCGAAGGGTGAGTTGAGCCCTTCGAGAAACGCGGTCCTGGTCTCGGCGATGCCGTCGCCGTCCGCGTCGCGCAGCAGCGAAATGCGATTTGCCGTCGGTGTGTTCGCGCCGGCACGGCCCATCACCATCTTCACGACCCAGCTCTTGATGCCCCTGCCGTCTTCCGGTTTCGGCGGCGCATTGCTTTCCGCCACCAGCACGTCGCCATTGGGCAATACATAGACCGTGCGTGGATGATCGAGCCCGCGCACAAAGGCGTTGACTGTCATGCCTTCCGCAGCCTTCGGCTTGGCGCCCTCTGGCCAGCCGACCGCCTTGGAGACATTGACGGTCGGGATCAGCGACTTGTTGGGCTCGACAAGTTTCGGCGACGGTCCGAAATCTTCGCCGGATGCGATGGTGGATTGTTCGTTGCATCCAGCCAGTGGCAGCGCCAGAGCGACGAGACAGGCTGAAAGCAGGAATTTCTGGCGCATGGAATGTCCTTGTGACTGAAACGATCTAATGCGGCCAATGCAGGAACGTTCGACCTCCCTGCATGAATTTCATGTGAAGCCGGAGTGATGCGCGGCTATGGTCCTCTCAATAATCAGGGAAGAAACGATGACTGGACCGGCAAGCGCGAGCGACGAAACCACTTGGACACGCTGGCGCAGCGTTGCCGATCTCTATCACGCCTATTTCACCGGCCTGATCCTGACCACGGTCACGCGCCGCGGCACGGCAGACGCCGCCGAGTTCATGTTTCGCATCTTCCGCCGGCAGCAGCAGGAGCGCTTTCTGCCGGGACTCGTGAAGCTCGGTCTGACAGGCCTGCCACCCGCGGTCGCTGCGGCCCAGTATCACTATCTCTCCAACTGGATCGGCGGCGTCTCCGTCGAATATATGTATGAGAGCGACCGCAAGGCGTGGATCCGCTATCCGCCGCCGCGCTGGATTTGGCGAGGCACCGCGATCTGCGGCGTACCCGGTGAAGTGTCCCGCGCAATGCTGCGCGGCTGGCACGCCAATAACGGCGTCTCGCTCGGCAATCCCCGCATGGGCTTCGTCTGCACCAAGCAGAGCGTCGATGGCCAGGACGGGCTCGAAGGCTATTACTGCGAATACGACCATGATCTGGATATCGATCAGCGTCTGGTTTTCGCGCGCCATCTGGAAGCGCCGTTGTTCGATCCCGCGAAGGCACCGGCGCTGCCGGTGGATAGCTGGCCAAAAGCCCGGCTGGAAAAGGCCTATCGCAACTACGCCATGGAATATGTACGGACCGCAGCGCCTGCGGCGGTTCAACTGTTCGGTCCGGTCGATGCCGGCTATCTGTTGCATCTCACCGGCAAGCTGATCGGCATGCAGTATTTCGACGAGGTCTCTGCCGGCTTCGGCCTGCAGCGCGGCGATGCCAGGGTCTTCGCGGAATTCCTCGGCACTCTGTTCGCGGCGCAGGACGATGTTGTGGAGATCAGCGCATCCGAGGGCCAGTTCGAAATCCGGCAGCAGAGCTGGAAACTGATGGATGGCGTCGCCGACAACAATGCCCCCTGCGCGAGGGCCTTGCAGGGGTTGGTCGAGGGCCTCGCCGCCGGATGCGGTCGCAATATACCCATCGCGATGACGCCGGCACGAGGTGGTGCGCTGCCGTTCATCTGGTCGATCGGCTAACGCTGACGCTGGCTGATACTGCAGTGCAAATCGAACATCCCCCATGCGTGCGCGCGCATGGCATTGTCCGCGATCGGTGCTAGGAACGAGGTGTCCGGCAAGCAAGACCGGAAGCTCAGGGAGAATGCATGTCCGACGCTGTCGTCGCCGAACCCCGATTGGTCGATGCCGACAAGCAGCCGCTTCCGAGCCTGAAGGCGCCGGCCAGAAATCCCCTGCTGGATCATCCCATTCTGCCGACTATCCTGCGATTGGCTTGGCCCAATGTCATCGCGCTGACGGCAGGCGCCGTCGTCGTGATTTTCGAGACCACCTATGTCGGCCGGCTCGGCACCGAAGCATTGGCGGCGATGGCGCTGGTGTTCCCCTTCGTAATGCTGACCATGACCATGTCCGGCGGCGCCATGGGCGGTGGCGTGTCCTCGGCCATCGCGCGCGCGCTCGGCGCAGGCGACCGCGCACGCGCCGATACGCTGGCGGGCCATGCGCTGCTCATCGCCATCTGCTTCGGCCTCACCTTCACGGTCGGCATGCTGACCTTCGGCTCCATGCTGCTGCAACTGCTGGGCGGCCGCGGCAATGTGCTGAGCCAGGCGCAGGGCTACATCACCGTCTTCTTCGCTGGTGGCGTGATCCCGTGGCTGCTGAATACTTTCGCGGCGATCCTGCGTGGCACCGGCAACATGAAGATGCCCTCCGCCATGCAGATGGCGGGGGCCGCCTTGCAGGTGGTTCTCGGCGGCGTGCTGGGCCTCGGCTTCGGTCCGATCCCGCAATTCGGCATGCCCGGCGTCGCGGCGGGCACGCTGACTGCCTTCACGATCGGCACAGGCGTTATGGGCTGGTACGTGTTTTCTGGCCGCGCTCGGGTCAGGCCGCGGCTAAAGGGCTTCCGTATCCAGCGCGGCATGTTTTTCGACATCCTGAAAGTCGGGGCCATCGCCTGTTTCAACCCGCTACAGGGCGTTCTGACCCTCCTGATTTTCACCCATATGCTGGCGCAATACGGCACCGCGGTGCTGGCCGGCTACGGCATCGGTGCGCGGCTCGAATTCATGCTGAGCACGCTGGCTTTCGCGGTGGGTATCGCCTCGGTGCCGATCGTCGGCATGGCAATCGGCGCTGGCCGCATCGCGCGTGCGCGCCGTGTGACCTGGACTGGCAGCGTGATCGCCTTCGGTGTCGTCGGTTTGCTCGGCACACTGATCGCGATCTTCCCCGATGCCTGGGTCAATCTGTTCACCAATGATGCCGGCGTGCGCGCGGCAAGCCGGACCTATCTCGCCACCTGCGCGCCGATGTATGCCTTTCTCGGGCTGTCCACGGTGGCATATTTTGCCTCGCAGGGCGCCGCCAAGGTGCTCGGTCCGGTGTTGGCGCAAACCGCGCGGCTGGTCTTCGTCAGCGTTGGAGGCTGGTATCTGCTGTCTATCGATGCCTCGGCCACGAGCTTTTTCTGGCTCGCGGCAGCGTCCATGGTGCTGCTCGGCGTGCTGTCGGCACTCAGCGTATTGCTGACGTCGTGGGGACCGAAGGCTGGCCCCGTGCCCGAGATTCGGCCAGAACTCGTCTGAGCAGTTTCTAGCCGACGCGCGCCGCGGTGAACTCAACATCGCACCGCCACGTCGCGCCGTTGTCATGCGAGGTTTCGCCGCGCCACAGGAACGAGCGAGGCGTGATCTGCGAGAAGCTCCAGCGGATCGGGCGCCCGTCATTGTCGCGGCTGAGTTGGACAATGTCGTCGCCCTGCTTGCGGCCGGTCATGGTGAGAAAATTCTGCATCACTGGATCGGTCCACTGGATCTGCCAGGCATCGATACGCGGATCGTAGATCCGCAACGTGCTTCCATAGGAGTAGGCATTCGCTGCGGCATCGCCGTCGCGCAACTGGCCGCGCGGCGGCACGATCCAGACATCCTGGATGGCACGGCCTTCCAGCACCCAGCCGAAATGCCATTCGCCCTTGCGCCGGCGCTCTCCGCCGTCCGGCATGTACCTGACCACATCGAGCTCCCAGGCGCCGATCAGCCAGCCATAGAGATCCATCTGGCCAATGCGATCCGGCGCAGGGCCGTCGGCCTTGAGCGCATCGAGAAACGATGCGGTCATCGCGCGGCCTTCCCGAACTGGGTCTGCATCGCCGCGAGGCCCAGATCCATCTGCTCGCTCATGTAAGGCGCGATCTCATTCGGCAGCACGTCGGCGGTCCAGACGAACCGGCAGCGCGTGTCGCCATCGGTAAACACCTGCGCCGATGCGCTGTGCTGGGTGATGCGCTCGTTGACGATGGCATAGACGAGGCGCTTCAGGTCATGGTCGCAATCGACCAGTATTTCGCGTGCGACGGAGCCGTTGGCGAACGTCACGATGCGTGCGTCGCCGTCCAGCTTTGTATCGGTGACGAAACCCGGCACCAGCCTTGTATGCAGCGCGCCGAAGTCGGCCAGCGCGGACCAGACATCGTTTGCCGGTGCGCCAAGGAAAATCTCTTTGTGAATCGATGCCATGCTGTGCCTCCCGGTTGATCAGGACGGCAAGCTACTCAGTGTACGGCCAGCCGTTCTTGGAAAATCTTGCGGTCGCCGCGCGAGGCTTGCCGGAAGGCGCGGGGCGAGACGCCCGCAGCACGATGGAAGCTGCGGACGAAATTCGAGAGATCGCCGAAGCCGACATCGAACGCGATGTCGGTAATCGCGCGGTCTTTCTCGGCCAGCAGGTTTGCAGCCCGCCGTAGCCGCGCGCGCACCAGATACTGGTGCGGTGTCACGCCGAGCACGTTCCTGAACAGGCGCAGGAAATGAAACGGACTCAACCCGGCCTGACGGGCAGCCGCATCGAGATCGATCTCGTCGCTGGCATGGGCGTCGATCCACAGCGCGGCCTCGACCGCGCGCCGGCGATCCCGTGCGTTGCCGGTCATACGCCTGCGGGGCTCGCCCGAGACGACGTCGACAAACCGCGCGGCAAACGCATAACCGATCTCATCGAGCCCGAGATCGCTGTGCGCCTCTGCGCTGGCCTGTGCGAGCTCGCCGAGCACCATCAATTCGGCGCGGGGCGCGATAGCGCCTTGCTGCCAGATGTCCCTGGCATCGCCGACGGTCTCGATCAGCTCAGGCGCGAAGGAGAATGACAGGCACTCGTCGCCAGAGCCGTGATGCTCGTGATGGCAGGTATATTCGTCGCCGGGATGGCCGATCAGCAACGCGCCGGCGATGAGTTCGTGCGATTGCCCGCGGCAGCGACAGCCGAAACTGCCCTTGCGAACATAGGAGAGCGAATGGCCGGCATGCTGTTCGGAAAACGGCTGGTCGTCCGGACCCGCCGTGCAGCGATAGTCCGTGACGGTGATCGCGTTGCTCTGGAACAGTGTCGTTGCCTGCATAGGCTGAATTTAGCCCTGCGGGCGCGGTGGGGCAACCGACAGCAGGGCGTCGAACAGGGTGGTGGTCGTCCGGCCGGCCAGCGCACCTTCGATCGAGAGCAGCCGCGATCTGGTAATGATGCCGCCATTGCCGGCAAAGCCGCTGGTCTGGCCCGCAACGGCCAGTGCGCGGTGGCATGGCACGAGGATCGCAAACGGATTGCGGGCGATGGCCTGGCCGACTGAATAGACCGCGCCGCTGGCGCCGAGCTTTGCTGCAATCTCCGCATGGGTGCGGGTCTCGCCGCGCGGGATCATCCGAAGGGCGTCATAGACGCGGCAATTGAACAGCGGCAGGCCGTACATATCCACGGGGACATCGCTGAGGTCGACGGCTTGCCCGCGCAGCAGCGCAACAATGCCCTCGATAGCGTAGGCGACATCGGCGGGCGGCCGGAATTCGCGCGCATCGGGAAATTGCTGCAGGAGGCGGCGCCGGGTCTCGATCTCGCGCGCTTCCGGCAGTTGCACGCCAACAATGCCGGCATCGCCCCACGCGATACCGCATCGGCCCACCGACGTGTCGAAGGTTGTGTATCCGTGCCCAGCCATCCCGAAGGCGATGTTAGCAGGCGAATTGAAGCCGTCATCCGGAATCTTTTGAGCGGTCATCTTTCGAAGGCGCGGGCGGGAGTGCAGCGCAAGGAAACTGTAACCGGCTGCCATCAATCCGCTTGGCGGATCGGCCGGTCTCGGCTAGATCAGAAGGCGCAACGATGCGGGCGTAGTTCAATGGTAGAACGGCAGCTTCCCAAGCTGCATACGAGGGTTCGATTCCCTCCGTCCGCTCCAGCACTTACCCGGGAAATCCTTGAAAGTTTTGCTGGCTGTTTTGCAAAGTTTGTTCATTGTCTGGCCTCCAATTTCCTAATGCGCGCCTTCATCGCTGCGGCGCGACCCACATAGCGCCGGATGATCTTTTCGACGGATTCCTCTTCCCAAGCGAGCGTCTCCGCGATCTCGCGCATGGTGAAGCCGGCGACGTAAAATTTGGTAGCCGCGGTGCCACGCAGATCGTTGAAGTGGAGATCTTGCCCAGCCATCTTGGCGTCGATTTTTGCCTTGTTGAAAGAACTACCGAAGCCGTCAGCGGACCAAGGACGGCTGCGGCTATTTGTCAGTATGGTGGTCGCTCGCTTCGGAATGCGGGCCAGTACTTCGCTCAAGCCATCGTAAAGAGGTATGATCGCCTCGCGGCGATGCCGGCTTTTCCCTGTTGTCAGAACGATCGCATCTTCACCGACGTGCGACCACGCCAACCGCATCAGGTCGCTTAGACGAAGACCTGTATGACCAGCCAAGTCGATCGCGTGCGCAATCTCGGGCGAACAGCTTCTCTTAATCTGCGCAACGTCGGCGTCGGTCCAGATGATCTCCGAACGGTCGTTGCTGTAAAGACGCTTGATGCCCTCGCACGGGTTGCCGGCGACGCTTCCACGTTCGACAGCATGGGCGCAAACGCGAGAGAGCACCTGCATGCCGTAATCAGCCGTACGGGGTGTGTCAGCCCATTTGTTCCGCCATTGCCGGATCACCGGACGAATCTTTTCCGGGCGGTCGAACTGTTTTGTGCGCAGTTCGCCAAAGTGGATCGATATCCGATCCAGCCACTTGCCCCACTGATCGCGGGTAGATTGAGCAAGCTTCTTGTAGTCCTTGCTGCTTTTATAGTCAGCCACGACGAAGCGGAAGCGGTTCTTGTCAGGAGTGCGTCGATCTTCGACTGCCTCATTGTATGACGCCATGAATTCTGGCGATCCTGGTTCGCCGCGCAGACGAGGGCCGCCGCGCCACGCGTACCAGTACGTGTTGCCCTTAGCTTTGACTTTGACGAGGCCCTTCAGGTTAACTTGCACCATGCTGAGCCTCGAACTCGGCAAGCTCACGGTCGAGATCCTCGTCCGCTTGCTTTGCGCTTGCTCCGAAATGGAAGCGGATACCGCCGGAGGGCAAGAAATCTATAGCCGTTGGCTTAAGGCCGCGGGCCAGCAACGACGCCGTGGCAGCGTCAATGTCCGTTTTACGGATGGTTGGCCGGCGCATGCGATTAGCCCTCGCGCCAGAATTGTTCGAGATCGATGTTTGCGCGCTCAGCGGCCAGCCGCATGCGTGCGACGATCTCCGAGACATTGGTGCAAACCATCCGCCCTATGGGAGCGAGGTGAGCGAGATCGCTAACGGTTCCGCAAAAGGCGGACAGGTGACGATTGTGGGAGAGGGCATACTGTCGGGCGGCTTCGGCTTTGTGCTTCGTTCTTTCCACCAGACCGCACATGACCGGGTTTTCGACGGGCTTGCCTTGAGCTATCAACAAGCTGGAGCTTGCGATTGCAGGCCAATTGCGATGTGCATAATTGCCTGCGTTTGCAATGATAGCAGCGCTGTCGCGGGAGAGGCCGCAGGCGTAAAATAGGTCGATCGCTATGAGTAACATAAGTGTCGACGTCGGCGTGTAACCACGATCACCTTCGGGCGTTTTGGCGTAATCGGCGGTTGGTAGCTGTCCGCGTTTCTTCATTGACTTGAATGTCTCAACGTCGATACCGGCTAGGAAGCAGTGCTGTTCGCGTGTCAGAACAATCATGGGCATTCCAAAGTAAAAAGGGGGGCGAATTGCCCCCCTTTGTACCCCGCTTGATAAACGGGGGCAAGATGCCCCCTCTCTTTTTATTCAGTGCCCCTCTGCCGTTGGACAGCGACAAACCAGGTTAGATCCACACAAACCGCATAGCCGCTCTTCGACTTCCTCTCAAAGAACGATGCCGATATGGCGTTGTCGCTTCGGAATTTACGGCCGCTCGGGCGGTTCCGTTCTAATGCGCGTCCCCTAATCGTGGATATGGAGTTTTTGGGGCTATAAAGCGGCCCATAAGCTGCGATCGGTTCACTTCGCCACTAGTAAGCTCAACCCAATTACTTGGTCGATCGACTTATGAAACGTCACCGAGTGTCACGCTGAGCGATGCCCTGCGGGGCGAAGACCAGCGCCAAATTGCGAGCGCATAGATGCCGCGCCTAGATTCGGAAAGAGTGATCCATCCGTAGCGACTGACGACTGTGCCGCTTCAACGCTTCCAAAGCTTTCAATGAACGATAAGCCAACATTATCGTTCGTTTTTATTAGCCATAACCTGGGGCGGTTTGGGCAGATTCTATGGCACAAAGCGCCGCGGCGACTTACGCTGCCGCATGTCTTCTCGCGTCCGCCTGATTCCAGCACCACCCCGCCGCTTCCCGCCAATGCCTGGCTGGGCGCGGCTGCGCGATGTCTCTGGCGATCGCACGCGACGAGCATCTGCTTGGCGCGTTGTGGCGCCAGCGCCTGGCGCTCACATGCGCAACCAGGCTGGCCGGGCAGGGCGGCCGCAGCGAAGACGAAGCGAAGCTGCGTGATCACTGGTATCTGCGCCAGAGCAGCGATGATCCGGGCCCCGCCGGCCGACTGCTCGGCGCCTGGCGCCGCCTCGGGACCAGCAAGGCGCTCACGCTGAAGGAGACGTGGCCGACCATGCTGCCGGCGCTCCTGGCGTGCCGCGACGACGAAGCGCTGCAGGAGGCGATCGCATGTGCGCTGGCGCAGTGCATCGGCGGCGGCAATCCGGTGCAGGCCGCCGCGGCAACGGCGGCGATCAGCGTGCGGCTGCGACCGGACTGCTGGCCGCTGGCGCTATGGCTGGCCGATGCCGTGCTCGCCCATCACCTCAGCTGGCCGGCGCCGGTGCCGCTGCTGGCGGCGCATCTCACCGGCAATGGTCTGCGCCGGACGGCAACTGACGGCGATGAGCAAGGCTGGATGCAGGTCTGCAGCCTGGCCTATGCGCGCGCCGCCGCGGCGGCCTGGGATCGCTATGCCGAGCTTGGACACCGCGCCGATCGCCTGCTCGGCGCGGCGCCAAAACTGCGCAGCAAGGACGCCGACACCATGGTGGCGACCTTGCTCAGCGAGGATGCGCAGCCAGCGCGGGGAGGGCAGACCGCCAGCGATCGCTCCAGCCGCCGGCTGTTCGAACGTCTGGTATCGCTCGGCGTCGTCCGCGAACTGACCGGGCGCCCCACCTTCCGACTGTACGGGCTGTAAGATGGGACGCCGACCAAAAGCCAAACTCATGCTGGACACCGCGCTGACGGATCTGCCGACCGCGCTGCGCTGGCGCGAATGGATGGGCCGGGTCGAAGCGGTGATCTTCGCCTCGCCCGAGCCGGTCACCCGCGCCATGCTGGCGAAGGTCGTGGGACCCGACTGCAATCTCGATCTGATCATCGACGACATCCAGGCCGAGCTGCGTGGCCGCCCCTATGAGCTGGTCGCCGCCGCCGGCGGCTGGCAGCACCGCACCCGCACACAGTTTGCCGACGCGATCCGCACCGCGACCGGCACCGGGGAGCCGGGCAGCGCGCTGTCGGCGAGCGAGATGCAGGTGCTGCTGTCTGTGGGATATTTCCAGCCGATCACCCGCAGCGAGCTCGGCAAGTTCTTCGGCAAGGAGATCAGCCGCGACGTGATCGGACATTTGCGCAGGCTGGATCTGATCGGCTCCGGCCCGCGGGCGCCACAGCCTGGCGCGCCGTACACCTATGTGACCACTAAGGCGTTCCTGGCGCAGTTCGGATTCGATACGCTGCGCGACCTGCCGGACATCGAGGCGCTCGAGGACGCCGGCCTGCTCAGCAAGGACCAGCTGTTCGCAGCGGACATACTACCGTCGGATGATGTGATCGACGAAGGAACGACAAGCTCGGAACGCGAGTTTGCAAGTCATTGCGATTGAGTGGATGTGATGGAACAACGTCCTTCGCGGATGGGGGTAGGTATTGCCCTTGGGGTGTGCCTCGGAGCTGTTCTCGGCTTGGCTATTAGAAACGTAACCGCTGGCATTATTATCGGCATCGCCGCGGGCGCTGCCATCGTTGGTTACCTGGATCATAAATCCCGCTAGCAAGCGACACGCCATTTAAAAAGAAGCGCGGCCGCGGAACGTTGGGATCGGCAGGGTGGCGGCGGCGGCCGACCTTCTCGAACATGGCGCACAATGGATATGCGGAGTTGAGCAAACGGCCGCGTGCCATACCGCTCACGCTAGGCCAGAGACTCGGAACGTCTTCGCGAATAACCCATCCTAGAACGCGGGAACATGGCGCGGCGGCCATCGTTTTCCAGCGATGTCCGACGATGACGAACCCATCACCGAGATCGCCGCCCCGCCTGCCCTGGTTCCAGAGACCAACCGGCAGTGGAAGCTCACGCCTGCGCTTAATCTGCTCGAGAAGAGCAGGCAGATCGCGATTATCTCTGCAGACACCGAGGACGATGCTCGGGCCATTGCCACAACAGCAGACCCCATGGGCCGAAATTGGCGAGATATCCATCTATTCACTGCCGACAGCATCGAGACGACTGAGCGATACGTGATCGGCGATGTCATATTTCGATCGAGGCCGACGCCGCCCGCTCCGAAGCCAACGCGAATCAAGAAGGCTTGACCATGCCCAAGAAGAAGACAGAGCGCACCCTCGAGATGTGGGCCGCAGACTTACTGATGGAAGCCCATGCGATCGCTCCATGCCATGAGCACGGGTATATGCGCCTGCGTCACAGCCATCATGCCGTCGACTACGCTATGTCGCTTGCAGAGCACCGTAAGTTCTCAGGCAAAAATAAGAAGGAACGGAAGGCCGCTGTTGAGCGCGTACTTGATGGCCTGGGTGATGAGTGCCCGGCCTGCACATAATTTACATCACGGCCTACAAACCTCTTACGGGGTCAGTCCGCAGCCGCAATACCCCGATCGGTCGCATCATACGTCTTCTCACATTGCGCGCACAGCGGCGTGTTTGGGGATTAGCGAAATACCGCTGGAACTCAGGGCCCTCATCATCGTTTGACTTGCCGTCACGAAGGGCGAATTCAAAACAGGAGGATGCAATGGGTCTGTTCAGCAAAGACATCAAGACCATGGAGGACATGTTCGTGCATGGTCTGCAAGACATCTACTATGCGGAACATCAGATCACGAAGGCGCTCCCGCAGATGATCGAACAGGCCACAAATCGGGATCTCGCAGCCGGTCTGAGGGCGCATCTCGACGAAACGGAGAAGCAGATCGGTCGTCTCGAACAAGTCTTCAAGAAGCTCGGCAAGGAGCCAAGTGCCACCGACTGCCCGGCCATTGACGGCATCATTAAGGAAGCCAAAGAGACCGCGAGCGAGATCGACGACAAAGCCGTGCTCGACGCCGCCATCGTTGCCAATTCGCAGGCCGTCGAACACTATGAGATTGCCCGATATGGAACGTTGATCGCATGGGCTGAAGAACTCGGTCATGAAGATGTCGTACGGCTACTTACGACAAACCTGAATGAGGAGAAGGCCGCCAACACCAAGTTAAACACGATCGCTCTTCGGAAGGGCGTGAACAAGAAGGCTGTGGCGTGAAATCCTTGTCATAGTCCGGCGCGCGGACATGACGCTTCGGCACCCCGTGACGCCGGATGGCCGGTACTTTGTCGTGAAGGGGCGCCTTTGGCGTCTAGCGGTCGCTACCGGAATCGAAGAAGACAGCGCTTGTGGCTGAATTGATGCGGGCCCGCCGCGCGGTCAAGGCAGCGAAGCAGGCTGGTGACGTTTCACAGAAGGGAATGCCCATAGCGACGTCGACGACGCCAAGCGGGCCTTGGGCGAGCGTGGCCCTGTCTGGTGGACCGACGGCGCCCCGGATCTCAACAGGCATATGGCGAAAAGCACGCCATATGCGGCTTGGTTTGCCGGCCTCAAGCTATCCCGTGCGAAAGCGACAGCGTGAAGATCGCGACCTTTAACGTGAACAACGTCAACAAGCACCTTCCGAACCTACTTGCGTGGCTGAAGTCGTCGAAACCGGATATCGCGTGCCTTCAGGAGTTGAAGGCATCTCAATCCGAGTTTCCGGAAGTGGCCTTGCGAAAGGCAGGTTACTCCGCCGCTTGGGTCGGGCAAAGGGCATGGAACGGCGTTGCGATCCTCGCACGGAAGAAATCCGACATCATCGTCACGCGTCGCAGGCTCCCCGGGGATCCGAATGATGACCAGAGCCGCTATCTTGAAGCCGCCGTCAGCGGCGTACTCGTCGCCTGCGTTTATGCACCCAATGGCAACCCGCAGCCGGGACCGAAATTCGACTACAAGCTTGCCTGGCTGAAGCGCTTGAATACGCATACAGCCAAGCTGATGAAGTCCGGCGCGCCAGCCGTTGTCGCTGGTGACTTCAACGTCGTACCGACGCCGTCCGACATCTACCCGACGAAGTCCTGGAACAAGGATGCTCTGGTGCAGCCACAGGCTCGGGCGGCGTTTGCCAAGCTCCTCAAAAACGGGTGGGCCGACGCGCTTCGCGAGGCCTATCCCGACGAGCCAATGTATACGTTTTGGTCGTACTGGCGAAACCGCTTCGATCGGGACGCCGGCCTTCGCATCGACCACCTGCTGCTCAGTCCGACGTTGCGACAGCGTCTGGTATCCGCCGGCGTCGATCGCGCAATCCGCGGGAAGCCAGATCCGAGCGATCATGCACCGGCATGGATCGTGCTGAAGTGACCCACGGCGGCGCGACAAAATGCGATGGCAGTTCTCGGAACGGATGTCGGCGCCAGCGGTTCTTCGCTTTGAGGAGAAACAAATGCCGAAGTATTCTGAGGATCAGATTCGCGAGTACGCCCACAAGCTGTGGGACCAGCAGGGACGGCCGGAAGGGCGGGCCGATGAGTTCTGGCATCAAGCCAAGGCCGAACTTGAAAGCGATGAGCCTGGAGACGAGCTCGACACGAATAATCCGAAGCCTATGCCCGAATGAGCATTCAGGAGCGCGTGATGAGCCGAGAAGATGGGAACGGCGGGTCTTTGGGTGAAAATGCGCTCGACGCTGCGAAGGGCGCGGTGAACGCTGCCACAGAGCAGGTTGATAAGGTGGGGCAGCATTTCAAAGAAAAGGTCGAAGCGGCAAAGCAGCCGGAGACATATCTGGAGATGCTCAAGGACGTCACCAAAGCCGCTCCGCTCGCGATGCTGGCGATCGCATTTGTCGGTGGGATCTTGTTCGCCCGCCGCCATTAATGCTTTTTTCGCGACCCTAGATCGAAATCCAGCTGCACGTTTTCGACCAGGGTCGGCGACGCGTCGAGAATCATGGCGGCCGTCCAGAACCCGGTGCGGCGGGCTTTTGTGAATCAGTGAGTTTTCGTGTCTTTCCACTTCTCCAGGTCCGGCTTGGGTGTATCCGGCGGCAGGCTCGGGTCAGTGGTGTTCTGAGCGTTCTGCTTCCAGGGCTGGTTGCTCTGTGAATGCTTACCCCAGTCCTGCTTATCGCGGTCATCATCGCTCGGCGGGTTTGTTTTCTCGGCGCTCATGGTCTGTCCTTCCATTTAGATGAGGTAACCTCCGTTTTCATTGAGTGTTCCCCGTTCGCGTGGAACGATTCCAATTCGCGCTGTTTGAATAGGCATGAGAAATCATCCTGACCAACCGGTTCATCTCGCTGTCCTCATGGAAGAGGCGATCCAAATTGCATGGGATTATCTGGAGCGGGCAGGCGAAATCGAAAATGCGGAGTTCTGCTCTCATATTCTGCTCCATTCCGTTGAAAACATGGTGCGGCAGGGCGTAAGGCGCCGCCTGCTACTCTCGAACAGAGCCATTGCTCAATACATGGAAGCTCTTGAAGCTCGCACGCTTCAAGCGGCCTCTTAGCAGGGCCGTGACGATGGTGATGGGTGGCAATCAATTATATCTCAGGCGCCAGCAGACGGCCATTGGATGGCTCGTCGAGAAGTGGCTGGCTTATTGTCAGGCTGAAACATGTCGACGGTCAAACCGACGACCCCAAGCGAAGTAAAGGGCGACGATAATCTGGGACTTGGCGTCCTCGTCATTTTCCTGCTGGTGTTTAGCTTGCCTTTGTTACTTTTGTGATTCTCAGAGACGGCGCTGAGTGCGCTGCGGCTCCATAACTAAGTCGTAGATCCACAGCCTTGGTAAAATCCACTGTCCGACCAATTCAGTTTGTTTGCGGAAAACACGACAGGTCCCGAAGGCCTCCGGTATGTCGACGACTTCGTTTCGGAAGCGGAAGCGCTCGACCTTATAGCCCAGGTGGCCGACTTGCCCCTCCAGCCGTTTCAGTTCGGCCAGTATGAGGGCAAGCGTCGCGTAGCCTCCTTCGGGTTCAGCTACGACTATACGGCGCGCCGCCTCGTTGAAGCCGAGCTGATTCCTGAATGGCTCGCCGATGTCTCACATCGCGTCGAGACTTTCGGTGGACCCAGTACGCGCATACAGCAAGTTCTCTGCACCGAATACGACGTCGGAGTCGGGATCGGTTGGCACAGGGACAAGCCGCACTTCGACCGGATATTCGGATTATCGCTGGGCGCGATGTGCAAGTTCCGATTTCGCAGGCCCGCTTCGACCAAGTTCGAGCGTTTCACCCTCGAAGCGAAGTCCCGTTCGATCTACATGATGTCCGGCGAGGCGCGGTCGGTATGGGAACACAGCATTCCGGCCGTCGAGGCCAAACGCTACTCCATCACCTTCCGGACGATGGTGTAGAATGCCTTAGAAGGCAAAGTGTCGGATACGAGGGCGAATGGCGAAACGGACCGGGAGCGCCGATCTTCCTTTGCATGGTGGACGGGTTCCGCCATGGCTGGCCTCTCGCATGTCAGCGCTCGGCGCTATCGTCACCCAGGCGATTGTCCACCATTACGGTCGCGACGAGTTCTTGCGGCGGCTGTCCCATCCGTTCTGGTTTCAATCCTTCGGCGCCGTGATGGGAATGGATTGGCATTCGTCGGGGATCACAACCAGCGTCATCGGTGCTCTCAAGCGCGGCCTGGGTCCGCTGCAGGACGAACTCGGCATCCACGTCTGCGGAGGGCGGGGCCAGCATTCGCGGAAAACTCCCGACGAACTTCACGCGCTCGGCGACCGCATCGGATTTGACGGGCTCGCCCTGACGCGCGCGAGCCGTCTCGTCGCCAAGGTCGACAGCGCAGCCGTCCAGGATGGCTTCGATCTCTACCTGCACGGCTTCTTCGTCACCGACGAGGGCAAATGGACCGTGGTGCAGCAGGGCATGAACGGCGACAAGAAACAGGCCCGTCGCTATCATTGGCATTCGGAGAACCTGACGAGTTTCGTCGACGAACCGCACAGCGCCATCGATGGTCCGTTTCAGGGAAACGTCGTCAATCTGACGGATGGGCGCGCCGCACCTTCCCGACGGGCCCAGCTAGACCTGCTGACGTCTTTGGGTCCCGACGGCATCGTCGATGAGTTCGCCGCGCTGACTGGTAACGCGCCGGCCCAGCCCCTCCTGCCGCATCTCGTCATGCCGGCACATCACGATGTCCGCTCGAGCGATGTGTTCACCCGGCGCCTTCATGGTACGCTCGCCGCCGCTGCCGAGCGCGGGCCGCTCGACTTTCCCGACCTACTGCTAACGCCGGGCGTCGGCGCACGAACGGTCCGCTCGCTGGCAATGGTGGCGGAGGTCGTCCATGGCGCGCCGTACCGCTTCCGCGACCCGGCGCGGTTTTCACTCGCCCATGGCGGCAAGGATCGTCACCCGTACCCGGTGCCGATCAAGGTCTACGACGAGACCATCCGCGTGTTGAAGACAGCCGTCCAGAACGCCAAGCTCGGCCGAGATGAGGAGATGCAGACGCTTAAACGGCTCGACGACCAAGCTCGCCGCCTCGAACGGACGGCGAGCGGCCCCTCATTCGAGGATTTCGTGGATGGTGAGTTGCGGGCATCCCCCGCGCTCGGCGGTCGCTCGGTCTTCGGGTCTGAAGAGGAGCAATCCGGCAGGCAGTCGGCAAAGAAATGAAAACCCGGCCGCCCCGCGTAACGCCGCTGACGCTGAAGAGCAAGGACGCGCTCGCGCTATCGGCCCTCTTGATGAAGCCGCGGAACGCGCGAGCCTGTTTCGTCTTTGCGCACGGGGCAGGCGCAGGCATGACGCACCCGTTCATGGAAGATGTCGCTGCAAAGCTTTATGGCCATGGCATCACGACCTTGCGCTTCCAGTTCCCGTTCATGGAGAAGGGCAGCAAACGCCCAGACACTCCGGCTGTCGCACATGCGGCCATACGATTGGCCACGGCGGAGGCCCGCCGTCGATGCCCCGGGATGCTCGTTATAGCGGGCGGCAAGTCATTCGGCGGACGCATGACCTCGCAGGCGCAGGCAGAAGATCCGATCGAAGCCGTATGCGGCTTGGCATTTGTCGGTTTCCCCCTGCATCCCGCCGGTAAATCCTCGATCACAAGAGCCGAACACCTCGCGGGCATTCGGATCCCCATGCTTTTCATCCAGGGAACGCGTGACAAGCTGGCGGAGCCCGCGCTCATACGCCAGGTCTGCAAAGGCTTGGGATCGAAGGCGACCTCTCACCTAATCGATGGCGCCGATCACGGCTTTCATATCCCGGCCCGCAGCGGACGGACCGACCAGGACGTTGTAGCCGAAATTGCACTCATGATCTCACAGTGGGCGGGGCGCTTGAAAAGCTGACCTCGGGCAGCCAATAGCCGGCTGGACCCTTTCGATGGATTCTCCGTTGTTCCGTTGACGCCCATGAGGCGTCCCGGCTTCTGGGACGGCTCACCCTAGCTTGTCCTGCAGCACGCCCTGATGGAGCACCGATGTCTGACGCAGTCGATTATTTTAAAGCTTATGCCGAGCGTGTGATCTGCAAGGCGCGCAATATGCGCCCGGGCAGACCGAAGGTTCTGCAGCGTGCCGTGGGTCGCGTGTACCACTGGCTCAGCAAGGAAGCCGCATTCGGCCCGAACACGCATCGCATGGACGATTTTCGCGTCGCGCGGGAAGTCGAGAAGACCATCGGCGTTGGAGACACTTCGACAAGGCCGGCAGAAACGTAACGCGGCGAAGCACAATTTAGTCGCTGGGAAAGTCCCATTCCATAACATCCGATGGGCGAATGTCTCTTGTAGCAGCAAAGCTAGAAAATCATTACTGAGCAAGTTCTTCGTCCTGCGTTATCGCAGCTTGCCGAGCCAGAGTGCAGAGAGCGATGGGCGATTGCGCACGCCGAACTTCGCGTAGATCGATTTGACGTGGAAGTGCGTGGTGTTCGGACTTTGGTCGAGCTTCTGCGCGATCCGGCTTTCCGTGTCCCCGTCGAGCAGTGCGAGCAACACGCGGCGTTCAGCGGGTGTGAGGGGCGCCTTGGCGATGAGCAGGCCGTGGCTGAGCAATTGTTCTCGGTGAAACCATCTCAAGGCGCGCATGACGAAGCCCAGACGCTGGCCGTCTTGCGGCGTAAAGCGAGGTGCCTGCGCATCGCGGAACACGAACAGGCGAATCCTCACGTCGTCATTGAGCGCAATGCGCACTGAGATGCTGTCGGCGAAGCCGACGTCCAGATAGTGCCGCCGATAGTGCTTGCCCTCGAACCATTCCGGCGGCAGCGCTTCAAACAGCAGGCGGACGCGGAACGGCTCATCGCCCGACATGGAAAGGATCTGAGACATGTCGACGTCGTCGGACCAGAGCGTATCGTACTGCTTCTGCACTGATGCCGCCACCGCCGGTATCGGGTCCAGCACCCTGACGAGGCGCGGACGCCAGCCGAGCAAGGGATCTGCCCGCTTCGGCGAAGGCAATCGCACGACCACGCCCCATAGCACATTGCGTGCCGACAACATGGTACGCAGTGCGGACAGCAGATGTGTCAGCGCGGCGTCGCCGTCGGCGACTGGGAACTCGGCCAGCTGATCCCAGAGTGCATAGACTTCTTGATTTTGCGGATCGGTGGGATCCGTCGAGAGATGCATGTCATTCCCAATCAGTGCAGGAAGCCGAGCCTGCGCGGGCATACATAAAGCACAGCGAACCACCTTTCTAGGTGGTTCTCAGACGCATCAGGTAGCGCGATATTCAGCGCGGGTGCTGGGAAGGCGGATTCTCTCACCGTGCCGATATGGGGGATATAACGATGCGCACACGGCGTGAGCCGGCGTGAATGCCAGGCGACGACCGGACGGAGAGGCGATGGCCTGCCGGCTCTTTCATCGTTCTGTCATGCGCTGTTCTAACTGCGGTCAACCTCTCCTGACGGGCCGTTTGAGCAACTCGCACGAAATCACTCTCACACGAGAAATACTAACGCTGAAATGACGGTCCGCTGACGTCATTGACATACCGGAATGCCCTTTATGCGCGTTCGTCACCGTCTGCGGGTCAGCTCTGTTGCGCTGTGCTCTCTGCCTATTCGTAAGACCGGGTGAGCCGTCTTGCCGCCGCTCTTTCGAGGCGACTGACGGGACTTCTTGTCGAAAGCAAATGCGCTTGGCGTTTTGGAGTTAAGTTATGAAGTTCAAGCTCAGTTCGCCAACGAAGCAAACAACGCAGCCTGCGATTGCAGCTTCTCAACGTCGCAGCGCACTTCTGAGAACCACCGCGCTGTGGATGTCACTGTCCATCGTGGTGAGCGCGAGCGGTGTTGGCTGCGGTCCGGCGTTCGCAAATGGTGGCTCAGGCGGAAGCGGTGCTACAGGCGCTCCAGGAGCAGGCGCGGGAAGCTCTGATAATCTTTTCAATGGAGCGGCAAGTGCCGGAGTTCCTGGCTTCCCCGATCCTGGTGGAGGCGGCGGTGGTGGCGGCGGCGGCTCCGGCGGTGTCTATTCTCCCGGCCCTACGGGCGCTGGAGGGGCGGGCGGCGATGGGAGCGGCGGTGCCGCAGGCGGACTCGGGGCGACTGACATAACCTTTTCCGGGGGCGATGGCGCCGCCGGCGCGGCCGCAGGTGGCGGCGGCGGTGGCGGAGGTGGCTTCAACGTCTTAAGGGATAACACGGCTGTAACGACTGGCGGAAACTTCACGGGAAGCGGCGGCGGCAATGGCGGTGCCGCGAACGGCAGTGGTGGTGGTGGTGGTGGCGGAGCAGGCGGCGCTCAGGTTGCATTCACAAACACTGCCGCCTTCGATGTCGGTGGTGGTGATCAGCGGATAGGCGGCGCTGGTGGCGCCGGCGGGGCGAGCGCTAGCGGGTTCGGTGGTTCGGGCGGCACCGGTGGGTTCGGAGCGTTTTTCGCTGCTGGCGGAACGGTGAAGGTGGGGACAGGAGCTCTGCTGAGCGGCGGTGCCGGCGGCGCCGGAGGCGTTGGAGGCGCCGGCAATGGCGCCAATGGAGCAGGTGGTGTCGGCATTGTCGGTGCGGACATAGCGATTGTTAACAACGGCACGATCCGCGGCGGACTGAACGGTGACGGCATAACCCGGACCAATGCCATCAGCTTCACAGGCGGCGTCAACACCCTGACGCTCGGCAATGCGACAGATGGCATCGTTGGAAACATCGATTTGGCAACCGGCTCGCTCACCCTTGACCAATCGACCAACTCAACGCTCGCGGCAATCATTACCGGTCACGGGATCTTAATCTCGAAGACCGGCGCCGGCACTCTGGTGCTGTCTGGAGCCAATACATTCAGCAGTAACGTCGATATTAAAGCGGGCGCGTTGTCCATTACGAACGGCACTAACCTGGGCAGCGGCAATAAACAGATCACGATGTTCGATGGCGGGACGTTGGCCGTGACGGCCAATGCCACGTTAGCCAACAACCTCACATTTGTGATGAGCGGCAATCCCAATTTCGATATCGCAGCAGGGACTACGACCACGATACAAGGCGTGATTGCAAACTTGATAGGGCCTTTTGGGAACGGCTCCGGCTTCACCAAGATCGGTGCGGGAACCCTGGAGCTGGCGGGAGCGAATAGTTATTTCGGCCCGACCAATGTGAAAACCGGCACATTACGGGCCGCGTCCGCCAGCGCTTTTGGAATATTCCCAACAGTCGATGTTTCAGCCGGCGCGACCGTGGATTTGAACGGCTTCAACCAGACGTTCTTTAATTTGAGCGGTGCCGGCACCGTGACGGGCGCCAATAGCACGATTTCCGGCTCGTTTTCTGCTGGCGATCTCAGTCTACCGGGCTCATCAACGAAGATTACGGGCAATCTCGCATTCCAGTCCGGCGCATTCTATGTAGTTTCCCTCAATCCCAGCACGTCAACATTTGCGAATGTCACCGGCACGGCCACACTTGGTGGCGCGACCGCGTTCGTCGTATTTGCCGACGGCGCCTATGTGCAAAAGACGTACAGGATCCTCACCGCGACCGGCGGCGTCAGCGGCGCCTTCTCCTCCGCAGTGTCCACCTATAATGCGCCATCGAACTTCAGTTCAACGCTGAGCTATGACGCCAATAATGTTTATCTTGGTCTGATCCTGAATTTCGCCATTCCAGGCGGCCTCAACGTCAATCAGCAGAACGTCGGCAACGCGCTGACCAATTTCTTCAATACGACTGGCGGCATTCCCACAGTGTTCGCCAACATGTCCGCAAGTGGTTTGTCGCAGGCGGCCGGCGAGACAGCCACCGGCGCCCAGCAGACCACCTTCGATGCCATGACCCAGTTCATGGGCGTGATGACCGATCCGTTCACCGCAGGCCGCGGCACGCCGCAGACTGGCGCCGTTGGCTATGTCGACGAGACGCCGGCCTATGCCGCGAAGCGGTCTCCGAGCGATGCGCTGGCGGCGATCTATCGCAAGGCTCCGTTAATGGCACCTGCGTTTCAGGAACGCTGGAACGTGTGGGCGGCGGCCTTCGGCGGCTCGCGTAACACCGACGGCAATACGGTGGCCGGCTCGAACGACACCCGGTCGAGCATCGGCGGCGTCGCGGTCGGCGCCGACTACTGGTTCTCGCCAAATACGTTGGCGGGCTTCTCGCTGGCTGGCGGCGGCACCAACTTCTCGGTGGCCAACAGCGGCTCGGGCCGCAGCGACCTGTTCCAGGCGGGTGCGTTCGTGCGCCACACGGTCGGATCAGCTTACATCACAGCAGCGGCGGCCTATGGCTGGCAGGATATCACCACCGATCGTGTCGTCGGCGGCGATCGGCTGCGCGCGCAATTCAATGCTAACAGCTATTCGGGTCGCATCGAAGGTGGCAATCGTTACCTGATGTCCTGGCTGGGCGGCGTCGGCTTTACGCCTTATGCCGCGGCGCAGGTTACAGCGCTCGATTTGCCGTCCTATGCAGAGACTGACGGCGGCGGCGCCAACACCTTCGCACTGGCCTATGCGGGCAAGACCGTGACCAGCACCCGCAGCGAACTCGGCTTCCGCACCGACAAGTCGTTTGCCGTGACGGACGCGATCTTGACGCTACGTGGCCGCGTCGCATGGGCGCACGATTTCAATAGCGACCGTTTCGCTTCGGCGACGTTCCAGACGCTGCCCGGTGCGAGCTTCGTCGTCAACGGCGCGGCGCAGGCGAGCGACACCGCGTTGACGACCGCATCCGCGGAGATGAAGTGGACGAACGGTTGGGCCGTCGCCGGGACCTTTGAAGGCGAGTTCTCGGATGTCACGCGCAGCTACGCCGGCAAGGGCGTGGTGCGGTATGCGTGGTGAGACCGGGCAAGATGAGGCGCGTCGCGATGAATCTTCACATGCACTCTGACCGAAGTGAGATCGGTAGCGCCGGCCAAGCATCAAGCGAAGATAGTTCGGCGGCGAAAGCTGCACTTCGTTTGGCGGTCAATGACATGAGAACGCGTGGGTACAACACGCTTGGCATCAAATGCCTGATCGCGCTGGTGCTGCTCGCGTTTGGTATCGCCCACGTCATCGGCGCGATCATTCTGTCGCGCAGCGCAGCCTCCGATCAGCGCCCACGCGCGATCGAAGCGGTTCACTCTGACTAGGCACCGAACGATTTACGAATCCAAACGAGGTTTGTCCGTTGAACAGTTTAATTGCCGTCTATATCGCTTGGATCGTCGCTCAAACCGGGCTGACCGCGCCAGATCGCCCAGCTGTCCATTTTGTGACGTCCACGGAAATGGCAGCGCGGTATGGCGCGCCGGAAAGCAATGGCCTGGAGTTTCAAGCGCTCTACAGTCATGCAGAGAATACAATCTTCCTGCCGAACGGCTGGCACATTGAGGATCTGCGGAACAGAAGCGCGCTGTTGCATGAGCTCGTGCACCACGCCCAACATGCGAGCAACGTTCAGGCGCCCTGTAAGGCCGCGCTTGAACGCCAAGCCTACGACCTGCAGATCAAATGGCTCCGCGAGCAGGGCGTCGACGATCCTTACGGTCTCATCGGCACGAACGAACTCACAATCTACATGGTCAGCACTTGCCGCGATGATTCGTGACGGGCGCAAATCGATCGCCACGCAAACGTTGTGCGGCGAGTCTGCAACGACCTCATTTGTCGCAAATCGCACATAAAACCCGAGCGTTTGGAGACGCACTATGAAGTTCAAGCTCGGATCGCCAACGTGGCACCCCACGCAGCCTGCTGAATGGTCAAAGGCAGGATATCGGCGTCGCTTGCTCATCGGCACGGCCTTAACCGGTGCGTTCATCGCCATGATCGCCGCGGTTTCCGACCGAGCGTTGGCGGCCTGTGTCGGCGAAAACACCGGCAACGTGACCTGCGACGCGGCCAATCCGGCGACCGGCGGCACGCTCGAGTCGATTTTCGCCGGCGCCACGGTCGTGACCGTCAATCCGGGGGCAAAGATCGATGGTTTTGCCCTGTTTGGAAACGCCACCTTCGGCGGCGCAAGCGTTACCGTCACAGCGCCCGGCAGCCTCACCTTCACCAACGGCGATACCATCTTCGGCATCGCCAACATGGTGAACCTCCGCAACTTTTTCGGAGACATCAGCTATATCGGCAATGCCGCGGCGTTCGGGATCGGCGCCCAAGGTGCCGACGGCACGATCAGCATTCTCAATACTGCAGCGATCGGAACGGGAGGCATCTCTGCCCTTACCACCGGCAACGGCAAAATCATCATCAATTCCAATGCCGCCGTGAACGGCACCATCATCGGACTGTCCAACGGCGCAGGCGACGTATTCATCAGCGGCTCCGGCAGCGTCACGTCCACGACGACCGGCATCAGCGCCTCGACCACCGGCCTGGGCAACGCCACCATCATCTACAACGGGGCCATCACATCGGTAGATGCCGCCCTCTCTGCGTCGACCCCCGACGGAAACGCCACGGTGACCGGGTCCGGCAACGTGACAAGCTCCGACGCTAGCACCACCATCAAAGCGTGGGCGGACGTCGCCGCAATTGGCCATGGCAACGCGTTGATTGCCTGGAACGGCACCGTCAACAACACTGGCAACGGCGCCGGCCTCTATGCAGACGCAGGTGCTGGATCGGCGACGGTGAACGTCCTGGGGAATGTCACATCGGTCACCGACACGGCTGTAAGGGCCACCAGCCAAGGTGGACTAGCCACCGTGACTGTTGCCAACGGTGTGTCGATCGTCGGCGGCGTCCAGGCCATCGATGTCGGTGCACCCTTCGGCAACGTAAATCTCGTGGTGGGCGGGGGAGCGTCCATCAGCTCAGTTGGTGACGCGATCTTTGCGCACACGATCACCGGCAACACCACGGCGACGATCGGCGCTGGCAGCATTGTCAGCGGCGGCGGAGGAGGGGGAGGCCTTGTTGTCGAGGCGCTTGGTGGCATCGCCACGGTCACAATCGGCGCTGGGGCAATCCTCAGCGGCGGATCAGCCATCGGCATCAGCGCAGACAGCGGCTCGCTGACGATCGGCAACGGCGCGCGCCTCACAGCGGCAGGAGCCCCCGGATCATTCGGTGCAGTCTACGTGGAAAGCGTCACCGGCTTCACGATGTTCAACGCTGGCGCCATCAACGGTTCATCTGGTTCAACGGCCGCAGTGTACTTTATAGCGAACGGCGCCCCCCACACGCTGACGCTGGCACCGACCTCTGTCATCATCGGCCAAGTGATTGGCGGCGCCAGTTCGTTCCAGATTCCTTTAGGTCACGTGCCGGGTGTCGCCGACACCTTGCAGCTCGGCGGCACCGGGACAGGCAGCTTCGACATCTCGCAGGTCAGCGACGCGGGACAGTATTCCGGCTTCGGCACCTTCAACAAGGTCGACTCCTCGAATTGGACGCTGACCGGCACGAGCACGTTCGCGGGGCCGATCAACGTCAACGGCGGCACCCTGTCAGTCAATGGCGACATCACCTCGGCCGGCAGCCTGACGGTGAATCCCGGTGGCACGCTCGGTGGCAACGGCGTCGTCGGCACGACAGCGATCAATGGCGGCACGCTGGCGCCCGGCAATTCGATCGGCACGCTCACCGTCAGCGGCAGCCTTACGATGACGGCGGCATCGACCTATCTGGTGCAGGTCTCCGGCACCTTCTCGGACAAAACTGCCGTCACGGGCGTTGCCACGCTCGCAGGCAAGGTGATCGTCGATCCGCTGCGTCCGCTCGGCGTCACCACGACCTACACGATCCTGAATGCCGGCACGCGGACGGGCACCTTCGACGGCGTCAGCATCGACAACTTCTTTGCCCGCAATGCCCGGCTCAGCTATGTAGGCAACGATGTGCTGCTGACGCTTGATCCCGGCCTGCTCGGCCCGATCCTGCCCGGCAGTGCCGGCACCAATCAGCGCAGCGTCGCTGGCGCGATCGACAATGCGATCATCGGCGGCGCAGTGCTGCCGACCGGCTTCAACGCGCTGTATCTTCTGTCGGGCAACGAGCTGCTCAATAGACTGTCGCAAGCCTCCGGCGAGACAGCCACCGGCGCCCAGCAGACCACCTTCGATGCCATGACCCAGTTCATGGGCGTGATGACCGATCCGTTCACCGCAGGCCGCGGCACGCCGCAGACTGGCGCCGTTGGCTATGTCGACGAGACGCCGGCCTATGCCGCGAAGCGGTCTCCGAGCGATGCGCTGGCGGCGATCTATCGCAAGGCTCCGTTAATGGCACCTGCGTTTCAGGAACGCTGGAACGTGTGGGCGGCGGCCTTCGGCGGCTCGCGTAACACCGACGGCAATACGGTGGCCGGCTCGAACGACACCCGGTCGAGCATCGGCGGCGTCGCGGTCGGCGCCGACTACTGGTTCTCGCCAAATACGTTGGCGGGCTTCTCGCTGGCTGGCGGCGGCACCAACTTCTCGGTGGCCAACAGCGGCTCGGGCCGCAGCGACCTGTTCCAGGCGGGTGCGTTCGTGCGCCACACGGTCGGATCAGCTTACATCACAGCAGCGGCGGCCTATGGCTGGCAGGATATCACCACCGATCGTGTCGTCGGCGGCGATCGGCTGCGCGCGCAATTCAATGCTAACAGCTATTCGGGTCGCATCGAAGGTGGCAATCGTTACCTGATGTCCTGGCTGGGCGGCGTCGGCTTTACGCCTTATGCCGCGGCGCAGGTTACAGCGCTCGATTTGCCGTCCTATGCAGAGACTGACGGCGGCGGCGCCAACACCTTCGCACTGGCCTATGCGGGCAAGACCGTGACCAGCACCCGCAGCGAACTCGGCTTCCGCACCGACAAGTCGTTTGCCGTGACGGACGCGATCTTGACGCTACGTGGCCGCGTCGCATGGGCGCACGATTTCAATAGCGACCGTTTCGCTTCGGCGACGTTCCAGACGCTGCCCGGTGCGAGCTTCGTCGTCAACGGCGCGGCGCAGGCGAGCGACACCGCGTTGACGACCGCATCCGCGGAGATGAAGTGGACGAACGGTTGGGCCGTCGCCGGGACCTTTGAAGGCGAGTTCTCGGATGTCACGCGCAGCTACGCCGGCAAGGGCGTGGTGCGGTATGCGTGGTGAGGTGCTGACCGGTGATTCAGAGGATCGAATGCCGGAGCAAAAGTATCGTCAAATTTTGTATCGCAAGAATGCAGCTTTTAGCGGACATTGTTCTTTGAGCTACAGGAGAAAGAATGACTGAGTATTCTCTAGAAATTCACGACACCAGCAATCACGCTCTCTCAGCACCAATATCATCTACCACACCTTTCGGAAGTTACGTACCTGGCACGCGTTTCTACTTGGATGCGACCAGAGCATATCCGATTGCGGAGGTGCACCATGGCGTCAAGGTCATCGGTACTCGCACGATAGTGCTGACCCGCGTCGTCGTTGGTGCTCCGCTCATGGAGCAAACAATTCTGTGGCCGAGATAATCAAAATCCTTGACGAGAGCCGCACTGGACTCAGTCTGCGACGGGCGATGGCACGGCTTATGGTGCTTCTTTCCGAAGGGCGCAGCGCCAATGCGCATAACTTACATTGTGGAATAAAAACCTAGAATGGAAAGTGCACGCTCTACGAAGTGCGATTCGCCGAACCCCGGGGCAGGCAATCGGCCGCCTGCACCAACAGCATCAAAAGATGGCACGATCTGGAGGCGCTTATAGCGTGCCACCATAGATGCATCTCGTTCGGTTTGCAGTAGCGATCTTTTCGTCTCAATCCTAGTTATGACCTGTGGCCTCGATCAGGACGCCGGCTTCTTCCTAAGCGCAGAATTGCAAACCCGCCGCGTCTTCAGCGCATCTCGCGCTTCCAAGGCGTGAAGATTTGATTTGAGCGCGCCGGATACGGTTGCCTCAAGCAACGCATTGTGAGAACCTGCCTCCTGGCTGCGCCTAAACACCGGGGCTTATGACCCCGGTAGCGGCCGCGTGACTCTCTTCGACTCGTGGGGGGGGGAATCAGATGACGCAAAACAATACGACAGCGCGTACCAGTAATAACATTTCGGTAGCGTTGGTAGTTAACGGCACCGGACAGCAGTTTACAGTTGCGCCTTGGACGACATTGCTTGACGCGCTCCGTGACCACCTCGACCTAACCGGCACAAAAAAGGGCTGCGACCATGGTCAGTGCGGCGCATGCACCGTGCTGGTCGATGGTCGCCGCGTCAATTCGTGCCTGACGCTGTTGGTGATGACGGACGGCGCCGCAGTGACCACGATTGAAGGCCTTGCGCCCAGCGGTGGCCTGCATCCGCTGCAACAGGCCTTCATCGACCACGACGCCTTCCAGTGCGGCTACTGCACACCGGGACAAATTTGCTCGGCGGCAGGCCTGATCGCCGAAGGCAAGGCGAAGACCGACGACGAAATCCGCGAGCTAATGAGCGGCAATCTCTGCCGCTGTGCCGCCTATCCTAACATTGTTGCGGCGATCAGGCAGGCAATGTCCGTGATGGTTGAAAAGCCATGATCAATTTTCATTATGCGCGCGCAAGCGACGTTGCAGATGCAGTGCAGCAGATCAGGGCGGACCCGGCCGCCAAATTTATCGCTGGCGGCACAAACCTGCTCGACCTGATGAAAGAGAATGTCGAGCGCCCGACCCTATTGATCGACATCACGCGCCTACCGCTCAAGACCGTCGAGGAGACAGCTGGCGGCGGTGTGCGGATCGGCGCACTCGTGCCGAACAGCGACCTCTCCTACCACCCGCTGATCGAGCAGCGGTACCCGGTCGTTTCCAGTGCAATCCGCGCCGGTGCCTCGCAGCAATTGCGCAATATGGCCTCGACCGGCGGGAACTTGCTGCAACGAACACGCTGCGCTTACTTCTACGATACGGTGATGCCGTGCAACAAGCGGACACCCGGCAGCGGCTGCTCCGCAATCGACGGAATTAATCGCGGACATGCGATACTCGGCACAAGCGAGGCCTGCATCGCCACGCACCCGTCCGACATGTGCGTGGCGCTAGCGGCGCTGGAGGCGACAGTTCACGTTGCGGGGCCCAAAGGTGAACGCGCGATTGCCATTGCGGACTTTCACCGACTCCCCGGCGACACACCGCAGCGGGACACCAATCTGGACCGTGATGAAATCATCACTGCGATTGAACTACCCGCGCAAGGCTTCGCCAAAAACTACACTTACCTTAAAATACGCGACCGTCTCTCCTACGCCTTCGCGCTTGTGTCAGTCGCGATCGGACTCGAGATGGATGGTCGTACCATTCGCCAAGCGAGAATCGCTCTCGGCGGCGTCGCGCACAAGCCGTGGCGAGATATCGCAGCCGAAGCGGCCTTGAATGGTCAGGCCGCAAGCCCCGAGATTTTTAGGCGCGCCGCGGATGCGCTGCTGCGTGACGCCAAGGGCTTTGCCCACAATACGTTCAAGATCGAACTGGCGCGCCAAGCGGCAGTACGTGCGCTGACGCAAGCTGCGAATGGCACGCCGCAGTCGCAATCGAGCAAGAAGATCGCGTGAGGGCGCGATGGTGCGCTTGGGGCGTTCGGACCAGGACGATCCGCGGATCGCGGTGCCGCATGCCGCCATCGCAGTCGACCTCAAGAACCAGGTGAGCAAGCCAATGACGTCTTACATCGGTACTGCAACCTCGCGCATTGATGGACACGCGAAGGTGACCGGCGGGGCTAAATACGCGGGCGAATTCAACGTGCCTGGCCTCGTCCACGCTTTCGTTGTCGCATCGACCATTGCCAAAGGACGCATCTTGCGAATCGATGCGAGCGAGGCACTCCGCGTCGAAGGCGTAATCGATATTCTAACGCACGAAAAACGGCCGCGCATGGCTGGTACTGATCACGCCTACAAAGACGACGTCGCGCCGGAGGGCTCGCCGTTCCGGCCGCTTTATGACGGCAGGATCCTGTTCAGCGGACAACCGGTTGCCCTTGTGCTTGCGGAGAGCTGGGAGATCGCGCGCTTAGCCGCCTCGCTGGTGCGCGTGCAATACGAACAGGAGGCGCACGTTACGGACCCCTACCGTCAGCGTGAAGCTGCCTTTGCATTACCGGAACCGGCAAAAGCCCGGGGCAATACGGCAGAGGCCTTTACCGCGGCCGACGTGCGCCACCAAGGCGAGTATTACGTCCCGATCGAGCATCACAATCCCATGGAGCCGTTTGCATCGACGGTGACATGGGATGGCGGCGGCAAGCTGACCGTCTATGACAAGACCCAAGGCGTACAGAACGTGCAACGCTATGTGTGCAGCATATTCGACATGAAGCCGGACGATGTGCGCGTCATGTCACCATTCGTTGGTGGGGCATTCGGCTCAGGACTGCGCCCGCAATATCAGGTGGTCCTGGCCGTACTGGCCGCGCGCGCGCTGGAGCGCTCCGTCCGTCTCGTTCTGACGCGTCAGCAGATGTATTCGCTTGGGTACAGACCCGCCATGACTCAACGGGTTGAGCTGGGCGCGACTGCAGGCGGAATACTGAATGCAATCACGCACGATGCGATTACGGTGACGTCGCAATACGAAGACTTCTATCGGAACGAGACCACCTGGTCCGGCTTGCTCTATAAATGCGCCAACGCACAGTACACCCACAAACTCACCCGACTCGATCTTCCGACATCGTGCGATATGCGCGGTCCGAGCGCTACGACCGGTGTCTATGCGCTCGAATCCGCGATGGACGAACTCGCGGTTGCACTTAGCATTGACCCGCTGGAGCTGCGTCTGCGGTGTTACTCGGATCGCGACCAGAACAATGGCGACGTGCCGTTCAGCAGTAAGAATTTGCGCGAATGCTACCGCCAGGGCGCGGAAATGTTTGGCTGGGAAAAGCGCAATCGGGAGCCCCGCTCGATGCACGACGGCAGTGAGCTGGTCGGCTGGGGCATGGCGACGGGCGTCTGGGAAGCGTTACAGGTGCCGATCACCGTCCGGATTCAGCTGACAGCGAACGGTCACGCTGAGGTGGCGTGCGCAACGTCCGATATCGGCACGGGCACCTACACCATCATGGCCCAGGTTGCGGCCGACGCGCTCGGCCTACCGCTCGACAACATCAGTATCAAGCTTGGCGACTCCACACTGCCGCAGTCACCAGTAGAAGGTGGATCATGGATCGCGGCATCGGTGTCGAACGGGATCGTGACGACAAGCAACGCGATCCGCGAGGAGTTACTGCGTCTGGCGAAGCGAGTGCCGGATTCGCCGTTCGCAAATGTAACAAGCGACGAAGTCGCACTTGCGGACGGCAGGCTCGTGAGCCGGCTAGATGCGTCGCTCGCGATATCGATCGCGGACGTAATGCGGGCTGGCGCAGTCGATCACATCGAACAGGAGAAATCCACCAGCTTTGCCAATGACGGCAAGCATGCGCACAACGCGCATTCTGCGCTCTTCGCCGAAGTGAAGGTGGACGAACAGCTCAATGTCATCCGCGTCACCCGTATCGTAAGCGCGGTCGCGGCCGGGCGAATCTTGAACCCCAAGACTGCGCACAGCCAGGTCATGGGCGGCGTGGTGTGGGGTATCGGAATGGCGCTGCACGAGGAGACGCTGATCGATCATAAGTTCGGCCGCATCATGAATGCAAATATCGCCGAATACCATGTTCCCGTTAACGCCGACGTCCACGACATCAAGGTCATCTTCGTCGAGGAGCAGGATAACATTGTTAATCCGCTCGGCATCAAGGGTTTGGGTGAGATTGGTCTCGTCGGCGTCGCCGCGGCGATAGCCAATGCGATCTACCACGCGACCGGAAAGCGAGTGCGCGACCTGCCGGTTACCTTAGATAAGTTGCAGCGCTGATCTTTGGGGGGCGACAACTGAGCGGAATATAGCTGACCGTGGTTGATAGAGTTTGGGAAACCATCGATCGACGGTATCGGGCGGGAATCTCAGCCACACCGTGCTACGCGTCGTCGGTGAAACCAGGTAGCCCTTGTCAATCAGCGTACTGAGCACGCTGCGAGGCACACGAAATGCTCGTGAATAACCAGCGCACTGGTGGCACTTATGCCGATCTTAACGTCGCTATAGAGATCGCAGAAAGGCTACATAAAAGTAACGCCCCTCACACAATCACTGTTCGTAGCATTTCTACGGGCGTCACAGTCTGGCCGACTCCGACGTCATGACCAATATTGGCAACACCGTAGCTTTAGCACAAGAAAGGACCCGGCTTTCGCCGGGCCCTGGTCTTCAAAAATGGTCTTAGAAGCTGCTACCGCCCCAGTTGAAGTGGTAGTTGACGCCGCCCTTAACAGTATGGGTCGTGACTCCAATGTCCGTGAAACCGGTGAGCACTGTGCCGTACCGCTCGCTGCTATAATCGGCGTACATGTACTCGCCCTTGAGCGACCAGTTCGGGGCGAACATGTACTCGACGCCGCCACCCACGGTCCAACCTGAGTGAACTTTGCTCTCCGAGAACAGCGCGGCGCCGGGAGTGGTGAATGAAAGGCGGTTGTCAGCCCAAGCATAGCCGCCCTTCACGTAGAATAGAGCCGCACCCGAGGTTACACCAAGGCGTCCCGTGACGCTGCCGAAGGCGCGGATCTTATCTTCCGCGGTGACCGGGACAATGCCGAACAACCCCGTCTCACGATACTTGACGTCACCGCCTGCCGCGTCGACTTCAAGGCCCCAAACGAAATTGCTGCCGGGCGTCTGCCAGTTGTAGCCGATAGTGCCGCCGCCAAAGCCGCCATTGATGTCACTCGAGGCGGCGGTGAAGCCGTCAACGCGGATACGGTCCGACCAGCTATAGCCGCCCATGACGCCGGCATAGAAACCGGACCAGTTGTAACCAACTGCGACGGGAGCCGCTGGAGCCTTGGTGTACGGGCGGGCCGCCAAATCGGCGGCGGATGCCGAGGCTGCGCTCATGGCCAAAGCGGCCGTGGCCAACACATACTTGTTCATTGGAATCCCCTGTAGGTTCTGTTCGCGAATCCATAATATTTCTGAGTGTTTCTCGGGGCTGTCACCAATTCGCTACAGGCTGAATTTTTTAAAACGGACATGACGGCGGAAAAAATGGCAGGTCGATCGAGCTCTGCTGAAGCTTCGAGACATCTATGCCAACCGGCTGTCGCCGATTACGGGGGTCAGCTCGGCGAGCTGTCGGAGATGGGGCTGGTCGAGGCGTTGAACCACCAGGTCAACTTATCGAGGCACCGGAGCCAACACGTATCTTCCTCTCGGGATGGAGGTTAACCTTGTCTTTCGTCATCTGATCAATCAGCCCGGTGATGGCGTCCCGGGCAAGCGGATCGTTGACCAGCACGAACATTTGCCGATAGTTTGCGATCTTGAAGTCGATATCAGTACATTTTTCACACATGGCTCACCGCGAGGTCTGGCGGGAGCGTAACGCACTCTCAGTCACCGTTGATTGCCGAGGAACGGGCGATGATGGGAGGACCATACACCCTTCGCCCGCTTTCAGCTACAGGAACGGACCGTCATGTCTCCACCATGGAACCGGCAAGCACTGTGACGTACCGCCCGCTGCGCCGACGACAAGATCCGCGCCTTCGGCCCGCACACATTGCGAGAGTTAGTCGAAGCAACACCTCCGAATTTCGCAACCATTGTCGTTCACTTGACGTCAGCGCTCGCTAGCGAAGCTGCATATGCTCGGGCCTTTTCCAGCGCTCTGACTTCCACCTGACGTACCCGCTCCCGCGAAATCTTCAACTCTGCGGCCAACTCGTCAAGTGTAAGCGGAGTATCCGCTAGCCACCGTGCTTCGATAATTCGCTGCTCCCTCGGTTTCAGCTCGTCGAGTGCTCGCCTGAGGATGTGCCGCCGCCAGTTGAGCTCGCTCCGTTCCGCAACATCGTCTTCAAAATTAGACGTCGGATCAGCCAAGCGCTCCTGCCATTCAGCTCCCTCTTCGTCATTCTCTCTTGCAGTTGCGTTGAGCGACATGTCGCCGAGGAACCGCCGGTTCATATCGATCACCTCGCTCTCGGGAACGTTCAAGCGATGCGCAATCGTTGCGACATGGTCGGGCTGCATATCCGCTTCCTCGAGAGCTGCAATCTTGCTCTTCAAGCGACGCAAGTTGAAGAACAGCCGCTTTTGGGTCGAAGTAGCGCTAATGTGGACGATCGACCAGGACCGCAGGATGTAATCCTGGATCGTTGCCTTGATCCACCAGGTCGCGTAGGTCGCAAGTTTAAACCCTTTGGCCGGATCAAATCGTTTCACGGCCTGCATCAGGCCGATGTTGCCCTCCGAAATGACGTCGGCGATAGGCAGCCCGTAGCCGCGATAGCGCATCGCCAATTTAGTGACCAGCCGGAGATGGCTGGTCACAAGATGATAGGCAGCTTCCCGGTCGCCGTCTTCGCGCAAGCGCCTCGCGTAGGCGAGCTCTTCTTCAGGTTTGAGGAGAGGAAACTGTTTGATCGCGGTAAGATAATTTGTGAGGCCTTCTCCACCGGCCAAAGCTGGAAGTGCGAAATGGGTCATCCCCGTCTCCTGACAATTTCGCGAGTGGATCAGCGCGCCATTCCCAAATGGCGCGATCCGCGACGGCCGAAGCCATCGCGGAACGGATGCATTAAGCGAACAAAAGGCGTTAGGCGGCCTGCGCTTCAAGTTGCTCGACGTTTGAGCGCGGAGCAGCGTTGATGGCGATCTTTCGCGGCTTCATGGCCTCGGGAATCTCGCGGACCAGATTGATCTGCAGAAGGCCGTTTTCGAAAGTCGCGCTGGTAACCTGGACGTGGTCAGCGAGGTTGAATTGCCGCTTGAACGCCCGACCAGAAATGCCCTGGAAAAGGAAGTCGCGCTTTTGTTCGCCTTTGCGGCCCTCGACCGTCAGAACGTTCTGCTCTGCCGTCAAGCTGATCTCGTCCGGCGAGAAACCCGCCAGAGCAAGCGAGATCAGGTATCGGTCATCCCCGACCCGTTCGATATTGTATGGGGGAAAATGGTCCTCGTTGGCGCGCTGTGCGGCATCCACGAGGTCAAACAGGCGGTCGAAGCCGATGCTTGAGCGCCAGAGCGGGGCGAAGTCATAAGTCTTCATAGCCAAATCCTCCAATGAGCAAGATGGGTATGGGCAGGCGCCGGACACCCCGGGCGTCCGCCTCACGTTGGACCCGACGTTTGGCATCCAACGGTTCTAAAATAGAAAAAACGGGCGGAAAGTTTCAAGGGGGCATCGCAATTTTTTTGGCGCCTGCCAGCCCGATGTGCTTGATCTGCACGTCGACCGCTCTACATCGCTCATCGCCCTCTTTAACTGAAAGGAGTAAATGGAGGCGACCATGAACTCGAACCAGACACTATTCGATATTCATGCAAATCCACTTCTTGTAGCGACCTATAGTGACCCGTCGGACGTTTTGGCCGACCCTGTCCTGTCACGCGTTGAAAAGCGCTGCGTGCTGGCGGCCTGGGCGTCGGACGCATTCGCGGTCGAAAATAATCCGTGGCTGAGGCAACTTCCGGGTTCTCCAACTGCTATCCCGGTTGGACTCATCTTGAGTGCGTTGAGAGACCTCGATGAGGAGGATGACGATCCTCCGCCTCTGAGCGGAGCGCCGGCCATGAGGCTTCCGATGTTGGAGGAGCCCAAAATGGCAGTCGGCTTTTAGCCGCAGGTAGCCTCGGAGCCCACGTATCAAGGGACGATCAGCCGGCTGACGAGCCCGCCGCAATTGTGGCGGGCTCATCGCGCTGCAAACTATCTCCTCCAGATGACTCGGTACTTCTTTCCTTTGCTAGGCGGCATACGGCTCTCTGGCGACTCAGGGATCGACCTTCCGAACCGACGGGCAGCGATCGAACATGCAGCACGCATCGCTCGTGGGGGCGCGAAAGGCACTCCGAACTATGCCGGGCCTAGCCGCTTTGTTGTCGTCATTAATGAAAGCGGGGAGGAAGTCTTCAGAGCACCTGTTCAGCACCGCAACTGACCGAATTGCGGCGAACTGGTCAACGAGCGAAAATCGGTCGCTGGTTGCTCTATTCAGCAGCTTCCCTCTTCGCCGCCGCTGAACGCCACAATTCGGCAATCTCCGATTCCTCGATCGTTTCCTTTTCCATGCGCCGCTTGGCCGCCTCTTCCAGCAAGGGCGGACCTCGCGAAGATGTCTAATGCACGCTCGGCCGTAGCCTGCACGATCGACTGGACCTCTTGTCGATCAAAGCAGCCGTCCGCTCAGCGAGTCCGCGGTCTCGGTATGGAGTCTGGCGCAGGAACGAAAGCCGGGCTCTCGCGGTCGTAGGCAACGCGGCCGAGCTTTTAGGACTGCGGCACGCCCGCCAAGCAGACCGCCATCTTATTTTGGCGCTCTTCCCGCGTTATGAGGAGCGATCGTCCGTCAGGCGTTGGATGGTGACGTGTTTGATTGTTCATGATCCCATTGGTCTCGGTCACGCGGCCAGGCCAGGTGGCAGCACAGCACCTCCATCATCCCTTCTCTTGCCCTTTTGGAATAAGGCGCCGGCGAGATGCGGATCCTCCAGATCGAGCAAGGCATCGATTACCTGCTGTAGGCGGGACGGCTCTGCTACCAATTGGTCTTTTGAATGCTCGATCTCGATTTGATAGGCGTCAAGAGCCCAGCGTCGCAGCACGTTGCGCTTGTCTTCCCCTGTCAGTGTGGGATCCCGCAGGACGTCTTGAGGATCTGGATAAGTTGCGGCCGGATCAATTTTCCGACCGGCCCGGCCAGTCACGTCAGGTCCAAGCGTGCGCTCGACCCATTCCAACCGCCGGCGGCGCTGTCGGACCGTTGCAGGCGCTTCGCCAGAGCGGCGATTGTCGGAGATCAGGAGCGGCTTGGCTTCCTGCTCAGGCACACCTTGCACGGTATATTGAAGGCCTTGGCGGCGCGCATAGGCGATGGCGGATTCTATGGAAGGAAACGAGAGCTCCACTTGGCTGAGCGTATCATCGTCTGCGGTCCAACCCATTAGAGGCTCGATGTATGGTGCAGAACGTCGTTCGAAACGCAGCTTCCATTGGGGCAGATGGGCCCGCCGGGAGGTCATCGGAGATTGAGCCGGCCGGTAGATCACAGCGTGCGCATCCGAAGGGAACACCGACTTCGTCGGTGCTGCCTCGCGCGACGTAAGGTCCGTCCACGTGGATAAAGGCACAACTTTCTGCATGGATTTACCTCCTCGGACTGGAGCGAACGGGGCAGTCACTCCCCGCCGCCCCTTTTTCCTCACTTGCCGTTTATCGCTATCCGTTTCGCCTTCTGTTGTGCAGTTGGTGCTTTCGGCAGCGTAATTGTGAGAACGCCGTTCTTGAAGGACGCGGCCACTTTGTCCTGCTCGACATTGTCGATCGGGATGCGCCGCTCGAAGCGTCCATAATATCGCTCGCTGAAGAGCCGCCCCTTGTCTTCGGTCTCACTCTTTTTCTCGCCGCTGATGGTCAATATGCCGTTGGCAAGCTCGACGTTGACGTCCTTTGGGTCGAGACCGGGAAGTTCGGCCATGACCCTGATTTCTTTATCGACGTCGTCGATTTCAATGTGGGGCCAGCCTAGCGACGGCGAGCCGAATGGGCGATCAAGGCTGCGGAATGTGTCTTCGAACAGCCTATTCATCATCTCGCGATGTAACGCGAAAAACGGATTGCCCGTTTCGCCGCCGTGAGCGGTCACGTTGCTAGATCTGTTGTTCCACGGAACAAGATCGCGAAGTGCCATGCTTTTCTCCTTTCTCCTTTCTGTTTGAAATGACCTGCCGCGTTAAGCCACAACGGCGCACGCCGTGGCTAAGCATGCTACCGCGATGACATCGCCGTCTAAAGCGATCGTCCTCACAGCCTGCGCCGCATGTCCTGAATCCGGCACCCTACACTCGGCGTGTGGCTATCAAAAAAATTTAGAAGGCCATATTTTGGTTTCAAGTGGGTGGAAAATTTGCCGCACCTGGAAGGGGCGGAATTGAACCGGTAGCGCGTGCTTAGTAATCGGATTCCCGCTGAGTAATGGCACTCTGGAGTAGTCTTGTGCGCCAAAAATTTTCGCGGACGGCTTTTGTCGTCCTACTTGTCCTGCTCGCCGTCGTGATCGGACGACCCTACGTCAACAGCCCGCTGTTTTCCGCGACATCGCCGAGGCCCATTGCAGCACGAAGCGACTTGGCGCAGGCAGAGCGCGCGACAATAGAGCTTTTCGAACGGGTATCTCCTGCCGTGGTTCAGGTGGTCGGTGCGGCAAATGTATCCAGTCCCCAATACGCTGAGAGTGAGGGTGGAGGACAAAGCGGGACTGGTTTCGTCTGGGATGGCGCCGGTCATGTGGTTACCAACAACCACGTCGTGAGCGGGACCAGGGAGGTTGCGATCCGCTTAGCCACCGGCGAAGTCGTCGCTGCCTCGATTGTCGGGACCGCTCCGAATTACGATCTGGCCGTAGTCAAGCTCCAGAGCACCAGAAACCTGCCGACTCCGATCGCTGTTGGAAGCTCGGCCGACTTAAAAGTGGGCCAGGCAGCGTTCGCGATCGGAAACCCCTTCGGCCTCGACCAATCCTTAACGACCGGCGTGATCAGCGCCCTCAAGCGGCGGCTGCCAACGAACGGCGGACGCGAAATTGGCAATGTCATCCAGACCGACGCCGCTGTTAATCCGGGCAATTCCGGCGGACCCCTATTGGATTCCGCTGGGCGGTTGATCGGGGTTACGACTGCTATCATCTCGCCGTCCGGGTCCAATGCCGGCATAGGCTTCGCTGTCCCTGTCGATACCGTGAACCGCGTCGTTCCCGAGTTGATTAAAAATGGGCGCGTCCCGACGCCAGGGATCGGCATCGTCGCCGCGAACGAGGCTGTGGCAACACGGCTCGGGATCGAGGGCGTAGTCGTGGTGCGCGCGGTGCCGGGTTCGCCTGCGGCGCAAGCCGGGCTTCGCGGCATCGAGGAGATCGGTGAACTGGGCGACGTTATCGTAACCGCAAACGGACAGCCTGCAAGGCGGCTGTCAGACTTGACCGACCAGCTCGAGGCCGTCGGCGTCGGGCGGGAAATCGAACTCTCGGTCAAGCGCAAGGACGGCCTGACGACTGTGCGCGTCAAAATCCAGGATATCGGCCGATCGGGATGATATGCGAGACCAGAAAATCCAGCCACTCGCCCTAAAAAATGCGCAGCCCAGGAACACGCGGCGACCTATTCGGGTTACTCGACATCCAACACCATAAGCCTGCCAGGCTATGCACCGTGCGGGGCCGCCTTGTTACTGACTTGTAACTTATGCGGGAATGCGCCCGCGGAGAAACCGCCTCCGGAACTAGTACAATGAAGACCCGTCATATCCGACTTTTCGCGACAGCTCTTATCCTCCTTGCGGCAACCAGTAATTCGCAAACGAAAGAGAGCGAAACTCGATCATCAAGCCCACCCCGAGACAGGCCTGCGGCTTCCGTGTTATCGCCCGCCAAGCGCCTGCCAGTCTCTCAAAACCCTCGCCTCAAAGCGACGGACAGGAGCGTCGAAACGATGATCCCCGACATCTGCAGAGGGTGCTGACAGAAAAACGGAAGGATGGCAGCTATAACTGACATGGTTGGGGCAAGGACATCGCGGGGCTCCTGGCTTCCACGGCTCACGCAAATTGGCAAACCGACTGTCCGTTGAGCTTATTGCACGAACGGATGGTACTGAAGACCGTCGAACACGAATTGTACCGCGAGGCCGGCAAGGAATACGCCGGATATTCTGCCAACGACATCCGCTCCGGTCTGTCCAAGGAGCCGCAGGAGCGCGTCGGCGGCGCGCATCGCAAAATATGTGAAGATCAAACATACCCCAATCATCATAACGATCGATGCTGTTTCCACCCAGTCGCCCGCGCGGCCTGTCAGAAGCACCGTCGCTGAGAGCGCGCCAGGGCTGGCGATCAACGGGAACGCGAGCGGAAACACAGCGATATCGCCCGGCTTCTCGGCGTCCCTCCGTTCCCCCTCGTTAATCGAGGACAGCCCTGGGCTCGAAAATGTTAGCGTCAAGGCCTGCAGAAATAGCAATATGCCGCCGGCCACGCGAAAAGCCGAGAGCGAGACGTGCAGCAACGACAGTACCAAGTTGCCGAGCAATGCAAAAAGCAGCAGCATCAATCCAGCGACGCCGACGGAACGAAGGGCAAGGCTCCGCTGGTCTTTATGGTGCACACCCGCGGTAAGACCAGCGAATATAACCGCGGTCTCGATCGGGCCGATCGTGACGAAGAGCGTGACCAGGCTCGACAACATGCTTGAAGGAACCTGCATCGGACGTTTCCAACCGTTGGTAATTGCTCGCTTTGGCCGCAGATTGCTACTACTCGACCGATGATATGACGACCGAGCGGGTCGTAGTCGTTTCTGGGGGATCTGGACGTGCTACGAGATAAAGCTCGCCGGCCACCAGCATCACGACAGCAATCACCAAGGTGAGCATGGCTAGCAACAGATCGTACACGTCATCCATTTTGCAACGAAATGCGATCTTGATTTACGGGGCGGTAGCCATCGCCTTTGGCTATCCGCGCGAGCGCTACTGGTGAATAGCAGCGGGTCCGTTGACCTTTGGCTATCCGCGAAGGCGCCGATGTGAACGGCGGGCGATGGCTCCGCGGCCTTGAACGTCGTTAATAGGCATTTGTTCCACGCGGGCCTTCGACGTCGGCGTGACAGCTTCGGCTGACTGGACCGCGCTTGACACATTGACTGCCTAACCGCCCATTTCATCGAAATTAAATCTTCGATACCGCAACTTCCGGCCACTGATTTGAGTTTTCCGAGCCTCAATTTCAGGAGGAGAATATGAAAGCTAAAGCTGCCTTCCTTGGTTTGGTCGTTATCGGCGCGATCGCCTCTGTCCCGCAGTCTGCGGCGGCACTGCCTAACGGATTGCCATTCGCCCATCATGCTTCGAACGTTGAGCACGTGAGATGGGTGTGCAACCCGTGGGGGCGGTGCTGGTGGCAACCCCACCACTATCGGTCGTACAGCTACTACCCTGGCCCGCGCTTCCGCCCAGGCCCTTGGGGATGGCGTCACCGCGGCTGGCATCGTTGGTAGCTCTACTTTGGCATGGCTATACTCTGAGCGCCCAATCACAGGGGCGGAATACACAACGCGAAAATGAGCGCCGCGCCTTCAATGGCCGCCTTCGCACCATACGTGCTTGGGTTGACCCACAAGGATCCGGCCCAGCGCAGACGGCCGTTGCTGGCTTCGAAACCCAGCGCCGCGCTGATTCTGGCCGGAGCCTTCGCTTCCAGAAGACATCGCGCCTTCCGGCGTGCGAACCTCTGGAACTCCAAGCTCAGCGAAGCGGTTAATGCTGCGCTTTTTGAAAGGAGTATGTAATATGCCCGGCGAGATCGAACCCGTTGAGGGGCCAGAGCTTCCCAAGATTTCAACGGGAAATATCGGGCTGGACGACATATTGGGAGGCGGTGTCGATCCCGAAAGGGTTTACCTGTTCGAAGGGCAGCCGGGTTCGGGCAAGACCACGCTCGCGCTGGAATTTCTCCTGGAAGGCGGCCGCCGCGGCGAGCGCACCCTCTACATCACGCTCTCGGAAACAGAACGTGAGCTACGTCTCGTTGCAAAGCGGCACGGCTGGTCTCTTGAGGGCATCACAATCTTTGAGCTGATTCCAGCGGAGGCCAGCTTGGATTCCACTCGTGAGCTCACAGTGCTTCACCCCGCAGAGATGGAACTTAGCGAAACTACGCAAGCGATTTTCGACAAGGTAGACGCGCTCGCGCCCAGTCGCATTGTGCTCGATAGTTTATCGGAACTGCGACTGTTGGCACAAAGTCCGCTGAGATACCGTCGCCAGATTCTAGCACTAAAGCACTTTTTTTCTGGGAGACGGTCCACCGTTGTTCTGCTGGACGATCTGTCATCCCAGCAGAACGAGCTACAACTTCATTCCATTGTTCATGGAGTCGTCTTACTTGAGCAATTGGCCATCGACTATGGCGCGCAGCGGCGACGGCTTCGCGTGGTAAAAATGCGTGGCATCGATTTTAAGGGCGGATTTCACGACTTTACTATCCGGTATGGTGGCCTAAGGGTCTATCCCCGTCTTGTTGCTGCCGAGCATCATAGCGACTTCAACACCGAAGTAGTCTCAAGCGGAATTTCGGAGCTTGACTTGATGCTCGGCGGAGGAATGGAACGTGGAACGAACGCGCTCTTCATCGGTGCGGCCGGCGTGGGAAAATCGTCGTTGGCTCTTACATATGCGATCGCAGCAGCGTCCCGCGGCGAGCGCTCCGCGATTTTCACTTTTGACGAGGGGCGCGGTACGATCAAAGCGCGTGCCAAAGCTCTGGGCCTTCCGCTCCAGGAAAGCATCGACGGCGATCTAATAGAGATTCAGCAAATTGACCCCGCTGAAATGGCGCCTGGCGAGTTTGCGGACGCCGTTCGCCGGAGCGTAGAGGTCCGGAACGTCCAGGTGGTCATCATTGACAGTCTTAACGGTTACCTCAACGCGATGCCTGACGAACGCTTTTTAATACTTCAGATGCACGAGCTTCTTTCCTACCTTAGTCAGCGTGGTGTCTCCACGATCTTGGTACTCGCTCAACATGGCCTAGTTGGTCCCATGGATACCCCGCTCGATATCAGCTACCTCGCTGACGGAGTTTTGATGCTTCGGTATTTTGAGTTCGACGGTAGCGTCCGGCGCGCGCTTTCTGTCGTAAAAAAGCGAAGCGGTACGCACGAGCATACAATCCGAGAATTCAGGCTGAGCGAGCAAGGAATTACCGTCGGCCCCCCCCTGAGGGGGTTCGCCGGCATATTCACAGGGACGCCGCTGTACAAGGGGGAGGAGACACCTCTGCTGTCTCAGACCGATGCAAGGCGCTAAAACGAAAGAAGGCGCCGCGCTGATTATGATGCCCATCGGTCGGGACGCCGTCGCTGTCGCTGATTTGGTTGAAAAGGTAGGGTTACGTCCTGTCATCTGCGATAATGCACAGCAATTGTTGGACAATCTGGAGTGTGTCGTCGATGTAGTTCTGTTGACGGAGGAAGCCCTGTCTGGAAGATGCGTCGACATGCTGGAAGAATGGGTAACCCGCCAACCTCCTTGGTCGGATCAACCATTTATCGTAATGGCAAGTCAAAACGTAGGATCCAGGTTCGCTGCCTTCCGGCGCGAGGTGGCCAAGCGCCTGCGGAACGTCGGATTTCTTGAACGTCCGATGCAGGGCTTCACCATTCAGGCAACCGTTATTGCGGCTCAACGCGCTCGAACGCGGCAGTACGAAACCCGAGCGCATCTTGAGGACCAGCAAAGCGCGGCCAAGGAGCTCGAACGGTTGGTTGCCGAAAGAACGCACGAACTAGAGCGGGCTAACCGCCTCCTTCGTGAAGAAATTGCCGAACGCGAACGAGCCCAAGCTGCATTGCTTCAGACTCAGAAAATTGAGGCGTTGGGACAGCTCGTCGGTGGCGTTGCTCACGACTTCAACAATTTGCTGATGGCTATCACCGGCAACCTCGACCTTCTCTCAAAGAGAATCGGAGAGGATGCCCGCCTCAAACGACTTGTGAACGGCGCTATGGAGGGCGCTCGTCGCGGCGCCGGGCTCACTCAACGTTTGCTCGCATTTGCGCGCAAACAAGAACTGAAAGCCGAAGCGACGGATATTCAAGCGCTGGTCACCGGCATGATGGATTTTATTGATAGATCGGTTGGCCCTTTGGTCCGAGTGGATCTAAAATCTGACGGGCAGCTACCAGCTATCAACATTGATCCGAACCAACTTGAGCTTGCGCTGCTTAATCTGGCACTAAATGCGCGAGATGCAATGCTCTCCGGCGGAGTCCTCACGATCGAGCTGAGTCTGCAATACGCGCATGAAAGCGATCAACTTGACGTTTCGCCTGGCGAATACGTCGTACTGTCGGTTAAAGACACCGGTACAGGAATGGACTCTGAAACACTGGCGAAGGCGGTTGAGCCTTTTTTCTCAACCAAGGGTGTTGGTAAAGGCACAGGCCTAGGCTTATCCATGGTATTTGGCTTGGCGCAGCAATCGGGCGGTGCCCTAGGTCTCGAAAGCTCTCTTGGGAAGGGTACTACGGTTCGGCTTTGGTTGCCTGTCGCAACGAACGCGACACCGGCAGCTTGCCTTGGCTTCCCTACCCCCGCGAACACCGCGAGAGCAAGAATACTGCTTGTCGACGATGATCTCCTGACGGCGGCAAGCACCGTCTCGCTATTGGAGGATTTAGGCCACGACGTAACTGAAGCTCACTCGGCGCGAGAGGCCCTACAACTTCTGGAAGGAGGGTTAATCGCAGATCTTCTTATTACAGATCATGCGATGCCGGATATGACAGGGAGCGAACTGGCTTATGAAGTGCGGCGCCGATCTCCAAGCCTTCCCGTTCTGCTGGCAACGGGCTTCGCTGAATTGGAGGGAAACGGCGTCGCTGCGCTTCCCCGGCTCTCAAAACCATATACTCAGGATCAGCTTTCAAGAGCGATAGCGAGTCTTATTCCAGCTCTGCCTGAAGGGTGAGCATTGCTGGACACGTCCTAATGTGTCGTCGCCTAGGGCGATCGCTTTCCGCCGCGTGCAGGCGGTTGAGCTCGCTAACGCGTCGCCAGCTTCACAGGATCTTTCAAAGGCATTCCGGCGGCGGCGGCGGCAACTTGAGCATCGACCTTGGTTAATTATTCCAGAAACTTTCGCGAGCCATGGGTTGTTGAAATGCAATCGCGGCCTCATCACTTTCCGGCTTGCTTAGGCTTTTTCAGCGCCGGTTCGGAAGATGCGCATTGTATCACTCAGAGCCATCACGGGAATCCCCTCATTTGCCCTGCCGCCTCTTCGATGCGGACCACAGTCCGGTCAATGGGCCCTGCTTTCCGTAGAGGGGATCACTTCCCGGCTTCTGAACCCTCGCGATTCGTTTCACCGCATCCAGACGATCTCGGCTGTCCGTGCATTCATCGTACTTGCCAGCTGCGGGGTATGCTCCGACCACCTGAAAGCCGCGGCTCGCCTTGATGAGCCGATGTCCTGTACCAGCAGGCAGAACGACGACGTCGCCTTGCTTGATGGTAAGCACACGCCCCTTCGGTCCGCCAAATTCGAGAACAGCACACCCAGTCGCTACACCCAAGACTTCGTGGACCTGAGAGTGATAATGAACGAAATCGTAGACGGTGTCGCGCCACGATCTGCCCCAGCCATTTTCTGCGAAAATATTATCAATGATCGTCGCAGTGTCGGACTTTCGGGTCGCCGGCGTGACAGCCCCACGATAGAGCAGCATTGGAAAACGGGGATTATTTGGGATGATACCATCGTCGGCAAAGAATACTGCAGCCGGTTTGCGCGTCCGCAGTGAGCTAACCAGCGTTTCCGGGTCAGGACGGTTCTCGACCAGCTTCCTTCCTAAGTTTTCGATCTGCTTTTTCAGCGGCATAACACCCTCGGGTCGCATTACACAGCCAGTGGGACATGTTGGCTGCTGCTTTTAGTTAACGGGCCGGAAAATATAATCGCCTTCACGCAACCCTCTTCCTGCAACTTGATCGCTCGGCCCAATGTGGTTGCGTCGCTTCGACCGGCCAGCGTTCCGGCCGAGATAAGCCCATGTGCGTCAACCAGTCTCTCGGCCCTGCGCAAGGACTCGGCAGATAGGTCTCGAGTGCGTAACGCCGTGTCAGCGCGGCCCCATGCGTGTCCAAAGAGTTCCGGGAAATCTTGGTTGGCAACACAGTAGATTTAGCACCGGGCCGGAAACCGTGCCAGCCCGCACATGGACGGTCGCGCACATCGCGACGGCAAGATCTGGAGCGACCACGCGCTCGCAAGCACCGAGTGAGCGGTCACCGCATGGTGCCCATTATGGGCCGAAGGGACTGACTGAGCGTGGCGCGATACTTCGCCCTCGAACGTGTCGATAGAGATGCTTTAGATATAGGATGAGAGGGCGGAGGCCGTGTGCCCCCGCCCGAGCTTTGTCATGCTGCCTCAGCGTTCACGGCCGTTAGGGCCAGCTTCGAGAGCGCGTCGTCGGTCTTTTTTTCTTCCGCGAGTGTCTGATCAAGCAGCTTCACGGCGTCCTTTAGGCCGAGGGTGTTTGCCCAAGTGCGAAGCGTGCCATAGCGGGAGATTTCATAGTGTTCCACCGCCTGGGCCGCGGCCAGAAGGCCGGGATCGAGTGCTGCAGCGTCGGCGTACTCTTCCATGATCTCTTTGCCTTCATCAAGGATACCCTCGATCGCGTCGCATTTCTTGCCGCGAGCAGCCTTGCCAAGATTCTCGAAGATTTGCTCCAGGCGCTCGATTTGCACTTCGGTCTCCGCCTGATGCTTCTCGAACGCGGCGCGAAGCTGGCCGGAGCTCGCAGCTTTGGCCATCTTGGGCAGAGCTTTGTAGATCTGTTTCTCTGCGTAATAGATGTCCTTGAGGGTATCGAGGAAAAGATCGTTCAGGTCCTTCTCGGGCATCTCGCTCTCCTATTGGTTGCCAAGGATCGTCTGAGAACACGACGCCGCGATGTTAGTTCCAAAACGGTCGCCATACGCGAAGACGCTATTGGGCCACGGCGGGAACCAAGCCGCAGAGCCGCAGTTGAAAGGGCCTGTCATCTAACTGTCATTAGGAGGTGCATGATGCGGCCGGTCACGGTCAACCCGGCGGCCTTTGATCGCGACATTGCGTCAGCGATAGCGCAGCACACCAATCCTGCCTTCGAGCAGGCGGCACAGCTTCTGACCTGGGGTGCGGACGAACATATTCTCATCGCAGCCGCCGCGGCCCTTTGGTTCTTCTCGCGAAAAAGCAGCGAACAGACGCGAACTGCTGCCACACATCTTTTGGCGACATCAGTTGTAACCGGCATCATCCCCCACGCTCTCAAACGTATCTTCAATCAGCGTCGGCCGGATCGGCTGACGGTGATCGGCCATCTGCATGGTATCCCATTATCTGGCCGTCCTAACGATGCGTTTCCGTCGGGGCACGCCGTCCATATGGGCGCTCTGGCGGGCGCGGCGTCGGCGTTCCCTGAGCCGTATCGAGAGCTTACCTGGACCGCCGCGATCGGGCTTTCGCTGACGAGGGTTGCCGTCCTCGCGCACTGGGGTAGCGATGTTGTGGCGGGCTTTGTCGGCGGATTTCTAGTTGAGCGGCTCGTCAGGCGTTGGACGGGTTATGGCAGGGGTCGCGGGTATCATGACTGAAAGCGTCATCCGCTTCATCGCGGGCGGCGCCGTTGTCTCGGTCTTCGCCCTGATCGGCGACGTTTTGCGGCCCAAGTCATTTGCGGGACTTTTCGGCGCCGCTCCTTCGGTTGCGTTGGTATCGTTGGCACTCGCGATTTCGATGCACGGATCGGATTACGTGTCCATCCAAGCCATGTCGATGCTCAGCGGCGCAGCAGCGCTGTTCGCTTTCAGCATCGCGATCTGTCATCTCTGTAAACGCACGCGATTATCTGCTGCGTTGGCCACTCTCCTCGCGTTGCCTGTCTGGCTTGCGGTCGCTTTCGGCCTTTACGCGGCGGTGAGCTTATGATCGTGAGGGTGTCATTCTCTTCGCTGGGCGACAGTCGCTGGTACGAATATGTCGTACGGTTTTTGCTTGGTGGGGCTGCGACAGTCGTCACGGGACTCGTCGGAAAATGGTGGGGGCCGGCGGTTGGCGGCCTTTTCCTGGCCTTTCCGGCTATGCTGTGCGCGAGCGCGACGCTTGTCCAGACCCACGAACGCCGGCGAAAAACCGAAGCCGGCTTGACGGGTGATCGGCGTGGTGCGGATGCCGCCGCACTCGATGCCGCCGGAGCTGCACTTGGCAGCGTCGGGCTGATGGCATTCGCTACAGTCGTCCTTCGTACCAGCGCATCGGCGCCGTGGATCAGTCTGGCTCTAGCATCGGTTGCCTGGGCGGTGGCGGCCGGCTCTTGCTGGTGGATCTACAAGCGATTTCGCATTTACCGGAGCTGAATATGGGAGAACTCCGCTCGGAGATCGGCGGCGATCGCACCGTCCATCTGTGTCTCGACATGCAGCGTCTGTTCGGACCGGAAGGACCATGGCCGACGCCATGGCTTGAGCGCGTCATGCCGGTTGTAATCCGCATTGTCGAGCGCGCTCCGTCCCGGACCGTGTTTACGCGGTTCATTCCGCCTGTATCGCCGGATGAGGCGAACGGGATGTGGCGGAGTTATTTCCGCAAGTGGCGATTGGTGACGCGCGAGGAGGTGGATCTCGACCTTCTCGAACTCATGAAGCCCCTGCGGCGCCACGTTCCGCCCGCGGTTGTTTTCGACAAGCCTGCCTATTCCGCATTCTCGAACTCAGGACTGCATAATTTTCTACGGCGGCGCGCCGTCGATACTCTGATCATTACTGGGGCGGAGACCGACGTCTGCGTCCTTTCCACAATCCTCAGCGCAGTCGATCTAGGCTATCGCATCGTCGTTGCAAAAGATGGACTTTGCAGTTCGGCAGACGAAACGCATGATGCACTACTGGGGCTTTATGCCAAACGCTTTGACCTGCAGATCGAATTGGCTGACTGTGCCGAGATATTAGCTCGCTGGTCCGCGCCCTCCTAGCTCTCCCGTCGTAGGATGGGCCAACATGCGATGCTACGCAAATGCAACGAGTTCGTCCGGCCTCTCCGCCCTCATACTCGCCGTGGACGGCAAGTTATGGGGCGGAGCCCGCGGGCTTCGTTTCAAAGGTAGGTGTGGTCTCCGTCGACGGCACGCCCGGTTCGCGTCGCTTTTCAGCTACTTCTTTTTGTTTAGGTTTTGCGCCATCTCAAGATGATGCTGAAGGTGGGGAAGTGTCTTCCCAGCCCAATCCTTCAGCTTCGGATCCTCTCCTCCCTTGGCGTAGCGCTCAAAGAGCGAGACAGCGTCCTTGTGAGCGCTTACTTGCATGGAGGCGTAGTCGGACGTGAAACTGTCGGCTTTGGCGTCCTTCAACTTGTCCACCTTCTTCTGGTGCGTTTCGTCAAGCGCCGTTGGCAACGCCGCCTTCATGTCGCCGCTGACTAGCGCCTTTAGCTCTTCGGATGTCTTGGAGTGGTCGGTGATCATCTGGGACGCGAATGTCTTGGCATCCGCATCTCCGCGCTCTTGCGCGAGCTTGCTGGTCGCGATCTCAGTCAAGTCGCTAAGGGCGGCTTCCTTGAGGAAGTCGGCAGTGCTCGGCGCTACGCCTAGGACGGAGTTCACGCCTGTCTTTTCCCCGACTGACTGTGCGTTGACGTTGGTGGCGCCGAGAGCGAGAGAGAGAACAGACGCGGCGGCGAAAGTTACTTTGTTCATGGCGCAATCCCTGAAATTTCCACTTGTAGGCGGAAGAAATGATCAATTTCAGGCAAGGTTCCAGTGCATCGTCAGTAGCAACGGATTTCAGAAGATGTGATTGGGTAAACCGGACCAAGGGCAGCTAATACCGTTGCCGGGCACTCTCTGGCGGCTCTCATGGGACACACTGCACCATCGTCGTTCCGCGACTTCTTCTTTATGATTCGACGTCGGATCCGCCAAGCGTTTCAGCCATTCAGCTCCTGTTCGTCATTCTCTCTTGCGGTTACGTTGAGCGAGCCGTCTTGCCCGAAGATCGTCGCCCGCACCGACGACGATCGCAGCGAATTCCTTCGCAAGTGCGGCTTCGGAGATGCGGAACGGCGTGTCTCCGGCTTCGTGCTTTTTCGTGTCTCCGGATCGCCTGTTCTATGGCGCTGCCCTCAGAGTGAGAGGGCGGCGCTGCGCTTCGTGACGGGTCGGAGGCCGAGAGAGAGGCTTTCGGCCGCCCGTCCGGAGTAAATCCCGATGTCTATTACCAAGAAGAAGATCACCCTGTCGCCCTCGCGCGACATTAAAGGGTGGGATCGCGCAGCAGCTCGCACGACTCACCGCATCGAGCGCTCCTTCCAGAATTTCTAGCGCTTTTTTACGGCGCGCGCGCTGACGGCCGGACCTCAAAATTTCGCAAATCCCCTTGAACCATTTTTGGGCTGCTCCTAGGTCGTCTTTGCCCGCGCAGTCCGGCGCCGGGCTCATGATATCGCTAGACCGTAAAGGAGGATGTCTATGCATTTCCGTCCAATGCAAGACCGCGTGGTTGTGCAACGCATTGAAGCAACCGAAAAAACTGCCGGCGGCATCATCATTCCCGATACTGCGAAAGAAAAGCCGCAGGAGGGCGAGGTGATTTCCGTCGGGCCTGGCGCGCGCAACGAGCAAGGACAATTAGTATCCCTGGACGTAAAGCCTGGTGACCGTGTCCTTTTCGGAAAATGGACTGGCACGGAAGTGAAAATTGATGGCCGGGATCTTCTGATTATGAAGGAAAGCGACCTTCTTGGCGTCGTCGAAACGACCGACGCGCTGAAGAATGCCGCCTGAGATATCGCAGTCATCGAAGGGAAAGGAGAATTAAGTATCATGGCTGGCAAGGACGTGAAGTTTTCGACCGAAGCCCGTGACCGCTTGCTGCGGGGCGTCGATACGCTTGCGAATGCCGTCAAGGTGACCCTTGGTCCAAAAGGCCGCAACGTGGTTATCGAAAAATCGTTCGGCGCCCCCCGCATTACTAAGGACGGCGTCACGGTCGCCAAGGAGATCGAACTGGAAGACAAGTTCGAGAACATGGGCGCGCAATTGGTGCGGGAAGTTGCTTCCAAGACCAATGACCTCGCGGGAGACGGAACCACGACGGCAACCGTGTTAACACAGGCCATCGTCAAGGAAGGTGCAAAGTCCGTCGCGGCCGGCATGAATCCGATGGACCTTAAGCGCGGCATAGATCTGGCGGTGGATGCGATCGTGGCCGATCTCAAATCGCATGCCAAACGGATCACCTCTAACGACGAAATCTCCCAAGTCGGTACGATCTCAGCAAATGGGGATACTGAAATCGGTCGCTTCCTGGCCGAGGCAATGCAGAAAGTCGGCAATGAGGGCGTCATTACGGTGGAGGAGGCAAAGAGCCTCAACACCGAATTGGAGGTGGTCGAGGGTATGCAGTTCGACCGCGGCTACGTCTCGCCCTATTTCGTGACAAATGCCGAGAAGATGCGGGTCGAACTCGACGATCCCTATATTCTGATCCATGAGAAGAAGTTGACGGGGCTGCAAACCATGCTCCCCCTCCTCGAGTCGGTTGTCCAGTCTGGCAAGCCGCTGCTGGTCATTGCAGAGGAGATCGAGGGCGAAGCGCTGGCGACATTAGTCGTCAACAAGCTGCGGGGCGGCTTGAAGATTGCGGCGGTCAAGGCTCCCGGCTTCGGTGATCGGCGCAAAGCCATGCTGGAGGACATCGCGATCCTCACTGGCGGTACCGCGATATCGGAAGATCTCGGCATCCAGCTCGAAAAGGTTACATTGAGCATGCTCGGCCGAGCCAAAAAGGTCGTGATCGACAAAGACAATACCACGATCGTCAATGGAGCAGGCGCGAAGAACGAAATCGACGCACGCACCACGCAGATCAAGGCTCAGATTGAGGAAACCACGTCTGACTATGATCGTGAAAAGCTACAGGAGCGGCTTGCCAAACTGGCCGGCGGCGTTGCTCTAATTCGGGTTGGAGGGGCGACCGAGGTCGAAGTCAAGGAGCGCAAAGACCGTGTTGATGACGCGCTACATGCGACCCGCGCCGCGGTGGAGGAAGGGATCCTCCCGGGTGGAGGGGTGGCCCTCCTACGCTCCCTCAAAACACTGGACGGCGTAACCACCTCGAACCCAGATCAAAAGGCTGGCGTCGACATCGTGCGTCGAGCCATCCAGGTACCGGCTCGACAGATCGTCCAGAACGCGGGCGGGGACGGCTCGCTGGTGGTCGGCAAGCTGCTGGAAAGCAGTGACTACAATTGGGGCTTCAATGCCGCGACTGGCCAGTACCAAGACATGGTAGAGGCCGGCGTGATCGATCCTGCGAAGGTGGTTCGCACCGCCCTGCAGGACGCCGCTTCGGTGGCCTCGCTGCTAATTACGACGGAGGCTCTCGTGGCTGACACGCCGAAGAAGGCGAACGTTTCGGCCATACCTACAATGGAAATCTGAGCAACGAGGGGAGCCCGGATTTAGATCTCGGGCTCCCCTCAAAGACAAAGGATTTCGATGAAACCTCCCTCGTCAGCCAAGCCATGTCAAATTTATCAACCAACGTCCGACCTTCACACGAAGCCCTCATTTCGGGACGGATCCAGATCCCAGGCGTCAAATCGTTTCTGATTAAGAGCGAACGCAAAGTGATTGAACATTGCGGCCGGCTTCTCAAGGCTAACCAGCTTACGTCAGAAGACCGCCGCCGTTTGACCCGGTTGGTCGAACTCGCGGTAACGGAATTGCAACGTTTAGACACCTGACTATCGAAACTCCCTCCAACATACTTCGCAGCGTTCGGCGATCGCCGCATCCCGCGACAATACTTGTCTCGTTCAGCAACAAGAGACTGCTCAAGGCTCATGGCGGCGGCTATTCGAATGAGGAAGAGCGCCCGGCCAAGGACAGGCTGCGACGTTGCCGGCCTTCCAAAAAGATTTGGACACCCACTTGAAACCAGATCAGGCTTTTCTAATTTTTAGTTTGCCGCGAGAAGCGGTCCGGGCGCCATTCGAGGGCCCGGCGGAGACGGGCGCCTGGGGTGTCCGACGCCCGCTCGTATCCAACTTGCTCAATGGAGGATTTGGCTATGAGGACTAGCTACGATTTTGCCCCCCTTTGGCGGTCGACTATCGGCTTTGACCGCCTATTTGATCTTGTCGACGCGGCGCAACAGTCCGGTACCGAGGACAACTATCCGCCGTGCAATGTCGAGCGCCTTGGTGACGACCGCTATCAGATTTCGCTGGCCGTCGCAGGCTTCTCCGCGGACGAGATCGCAATCACTGCTGAACAGAGCGTTCTAACGGTCGAAGGCCGCAAAGCAGATAAGCAGCAGCGCGAGTTCCTGTACCAGGGAATTTCCTCGCGGCCGTTCAAGCGCCAGTTCAATTTGGCCGACTACGTGCAGGTCAAAGGAGCCGCGTTCGACAACGGTTTGTTACAGATCGAACTGGTCCGGGAGCTACCAGAGGCTATGAAGCCGCGCCGTATTTCGATCGCAGGCTCAGCGGGCTCCAATGTTCGGCAGATCGACGGCAAAGCAGCCTGAACGCGAAACTCACGTCAACGACTCGACTTCCGCGGCTCCTTCGCGGCGGAAGTCGCTCGAAATAAAGGAGAGACTATATGGCTTTCAAGGATCTCATTCCCTGGAACGGCAATGGACGCGAGGTCGGCGTTCATCGCGGAACCGACGCGAACCCCTTCCTCACGCTGCATCGTGAGATGAACCGCATGTTCGACGACGTGTTCCGCGGTTTTGATCTTGCCCCATTCGGGTCGACCCGGACGCTAAGCGCGCTAGGGTGGCCGCAGATCGAAATCGATGAGACGGATAAGGAGGTGCGCATCACCGCTGAACTGCCTGGTCTCGACGAACAGGACGTCAACCTCGAAATCGCTGACGGCGTCCTTTCTATCTCAGGCGAGAAGAAGTCGGAATCGGAAGACAAAGGTCGTCGATTCAGCGAGCGGTACTACGGCCGATTTGAGCGGCTCATACCGTTACAGGACGTCGACGACGACAAGATCTCGGCCACATTCAAGAATGGGATACTCACAATAACAGTGCCCAAATCCGCCGAAGGAAAGAATGTCCGCCGGATCTCGATTAATCGCAATGGCTAACAGCAACGCCGTGGTCGGGCCTTTCGAGCGCCCGACCACGACAATTCTGAGAAACCTGCTACAGCAATGTTCATTCGTTCATCGTTAAAGACGATCAAACGTTGGCCTAACCGATGGCCTTTGCTTCTTTGCATGCTCCTCGTGTGGTCGCCGGCGAACTTGGCCGACGCGCGCGGGGCCTACACTCAAACGGTGGCCCCTGTCGTCAAGGAAACGACGCCTTCGGTTGTCAATATTTCGGTGTATGCGCGCGTAAAACAGGATAATCCGCTCTACAACGATCCAGTCTTTCGGGAATTTTTTGATCTTCCCAAGCAGCTTGAAAAAGAAATCCAGGCAACCGGCTCGGGCGTGATTGTCGACGCCGAACGCGGCTTTGTGCTCACCGCCAATCACGTGGTGGCACAAATCACAAGGGCGCAGGTAACGACTAAAGACGGGCGCAAATTCGATGCAAAGCTGGTCGGGCGTGACCCGGCAACCGATATCGCGGTTCTTCAACTCCAGGGTCCCAAGGGAAATCTCAAGGCCATTCCGATGGGCGACAGCGACAAGATCGAGGTCGGTGATTTCGTAATTGCGATCGGCAACCCGTTCGGCTTGGGCCAAACAGTAACGTCAGGAATTATCAGTGCTCTCGGGCGAACCGGTCTTGGTAAGCAGGGCTACGAGGATTTCATCCAAACCGACGCCTCCATCAATCCCGGAAATTCGGGCGGCGCGTTGGTCAGCTTTAGCGGACAGCTGATTGGGATTAACACGGCAATCATTTCACCGGCAGGTGGCAACGTTGGAATCGGTTTCGCTGTGCCGATCAACATGGCACGCCGGGTTATGGAGCAGCTGGTGCAGTACGGCGAGGTTCGTCGCGGGCAGATTGGCATTTCAGTCCGCGACCTTGGAGCCATGGCTTCCAAGGAAGGGTATCAAGGTGCGTTAATTGGCGACGTCGTTGGTGGGTCCCCCGCAGAGAATGCGGGTTTGCAGAAAGGTGACATCGTCAAGTCAGTTGACGGCACGCCGATCGGAAGTGCGTCCCAGCTTCGCAACTTAATCGGTCTCACGCCGCTGGGTAGCCGGATGGAGCTCAAGTTCGATCGCAATGGCATGACTCGCAACGCTCTCATCGAGGTTGGGCCCGCAAAAGCGCCGGCAAGGCGCACGGCAGATCAATAGTGAAAGAGCGAGGTAGGCAACGTAACAGCGTAGTCAGAGGACGTCGAGCGCGGGCAACCGCCCAACTCGAATGAAGGTGTACGTCGATGTCACGAAATCCGACGCAGTGGGTAAATCAGGAAGCCGACTTATACGACGCAATTGGGCGGGCGATCGCTAATCTTCATGCAGCACTTTCTGAGGTCGATGCCGCGTGGGTCAGAATTAGGGCACAGCGCCCCGAGCCGTCCGTAGCGGCTTTTGCGGCGCTCGATGCAGCTGAGCAACTTGTCGAAGTTGCCCGCGAAGATCTTGCCCGGGCGCGCGTCGCTCTCTCCGACTTCACGGAAGATAACAGCAATTGACGGCCCTCTGAAAGATCGTTCCTCGTCCTAGATCGCTAAGTATTTCTTTCCTTTAGTCGGCGGGGCCAGTCTCCCTGACGATTCAGGTATGGACTTTCCGACTCGAACAGCTGCGGTCGAACATGCGACCCGCATCGCTCGAGGCGTCGCGAAGGGAACGCCGAATTATGTAGGCGCTAGCCGTTTCGTGGCTGTGGTCGATGAGGGCGGAGAAGAAATCTTCAGAATGGCTGTCAAAGCCTTTAACTGAACCGAGTGGCGATCGCTTACCTATCGATGGCTTCGACCGGCCCGAATTGCACACGCGCGACTTCGGCCACTGTGACGGAGCCTCTCAGTCGTTGGCGGTCTTTCTTAACGTCAACGTCACCGCTCAACCGCGGCACAGATATCGACAAGGCAATTGAATAACCTTCCTCTTCTCGCCGAGCTGCGTTTTCTCGAGAACAGGGCTCCGCATTCTGAGCGAGTCGGCGGATTGCAAGGCAACAGTACCGGTTGGCACAAGCTTCCAAATTTCATTGACGAAGATAGGCTGCGAGTTCATCGGGCGTTCCTTGCGGAAATGCCTCCCGCAGATATTCAAGGAATGCCGACACGCGGGCACTCAGCAATCGACGTGTGGGATAGAGCGCCCAAAGGGCGGTGCCCGGTCCTTCGACGTCGCCCCAACGCACCAGCGTTCCAGCTGCGAGATCGGGACTGACGAGGGACACCGGAAGTCGTGCCACGCCGACGCCCATCCGGACTGCATCGCGAACCATGACCAGCGAAGACAGGCCGAGAACCGGATTGACGGAAGCGCTCGATTGGCCTGAGGGAGTGCTGAACTCCCAGATTGTAGCTTGGCTGATCGCACCATGCACGACGGCCGGAATAGCCGCACCGTCTGCAGAAGGAGCGAGGCGAGGGCTTGCCACGATGACCAACCTGTCGTGTAGGAAGACCCGCCCGACGAGGTTTGCATCTGGCTTTGGGTTGACCCGAATGACCAGGTCATAGGCTTCCTCGACCATATCGACCGGCCGGTCTTCAGTCGTGATCTCCAGCCGTATCTCGGGATATTTGAGCGCGAACCCCGCGGCCAGCTTGCCCATGGCGATCTGTGAAAAGAGCAGCGGCGCGCTGATCCGAAGTCTGCCTCGCGGGTTGTGTCCACCCGAGGCGATCGCTGCGGCTGTTTCGTCAAGTTCAGTGAGCAGCACCGCTGTCCGCTCAAACAGCGCCCTTCCTTCCTCGGTCAGCTTCAAGACCCGGCTGCCCCGCTCAAACAAGCGGATGTTGAGATTGCTCTCTAGCTCCCCCACGCGCCGCGAAAGGGTGGCTTTCGGCCGGCCGGTTTCGCGCGCGGCACGACCGAACCCGCCATGGCGGGCAACGAGGTTGAAGTCAGCTAAGGCGAGAAGATCCATCTGTTCCACGCATGAGACTGTCTGTCTCTTTATACCGTCTATCGGGTCATTGGTGAACCGCTCATATTCAGGAGCTGACCAACCAATAGGAGAATATCCCATGACCATCCTCGTAACAGGCGCGACCGGCAACATCGGTCGCAACGTCGTCGAACAGCTCGCAAAGCGCGGCGCCCCGGTGCGCGCACTCGTCCGCAATCCGTCTAAAGCCAACTTTCCTGCCGGTGTTGAGGTCGTCCAAGGCGACCTGCTCGACGTCGATTCCCTCCGGTCTGCCATGAAGGGCGTGTCCACGCTGTTCCTGCTGAACGGTGTCGTGGCCGATGAATATACCCAGGCGCTGATCGCGCTGAACGTCGCCCGCGAGGCCGGGATCGAGCGGTTCGTGTACCTGTCCGTCATCCACAGCGACCGCTACGTGAACGTGCCGCACTTCGCAGGCAAATTCGGCGTCGAGCGCATGATCGACCAGATGAAGCTCGGCGCCACCATCCTGCGGCCCGCCTACTACATGGACAACGAGATCACGATCAAGGACGTGGTCACCGGCTACGGCATCTACCCGATGCCGATCGGCGACAAGGGCCTCGCGATGATCGATGCGCGTGACGTCGGTGAGGTCGCGGCGCTTGAACTGATCCGCCGCGAGCAATCGCCCACGCCTCTTCCGCTCGATTACATCAACGTGGTTGGGCCCGACACGCTCACCGGCGCAGACGCCGCTGCGATCTGGTCGGATGCTCTCGGCCGCACGATCACCTTCCCCGGCAACGACACCGCTGGCTTCGAGAAGAACCTGCGCCAGTTCATGCCGAGCTGGATGGCCTTCGACATGCGCCTGATGGCCGAACGGTTCCTGACCGAAGGCATGGTTCCGGACACCGGCGACGTCGAGCGGCTGACCAAGCTGCTGGGCCGTCCGCTCCGCTCGTACCGCGACCACATCGCGCAGATCACGGCATAGCGCGCGGCGATGTCATTTAATGATCAGGAGAACTATTATGATCTATTCGACCGCTACCGTTCCGGTGAATCCGGCCGGTGAAACCAAGCTCACCCGCGAGCAGGCCTGGAAGGATCTGGAGCTCAAGGCACGCGATGCGCGCTTGTTTCTTCCGCCGGGGCTGCGGCCGTCGCACGTTAGGGTGCGTTGGCGACCTAGGCCGCAGGCGGTAGGTCGGCCAGCTTAAAGTCACCAACTGACGCGAGCGCCGCCCGACACCTGATGGCTCTCGGCGTTGCTGCGGAATTCGCCGTTATAGGCGGCGAACAGCCGGAAGTTTTCGGTCCGCCAGCCGGAGATCTTGGCGCCGATCAGTCCGGCGTCGCGGCCGGGTTGTGCGGCCCCGACAGTGAATGTCTGGTCGAGTAGTGCTGCCTGGCTGATCAGCGTAGTGTCGCGCAGGTCGTGGCCCCAGCCCAACTTCAATTCTGGCATAATGACATTGCCATCAAGGGTACGCAGCTGCGCGCTGAGTGCGACACCGGCGGTGGTGGTCAGCTTGTCATAGGTCTGGGCCGCATAGATCAGCCCAAAGGGCAATTGGTTTTCGCTGTAGCCGTCGCGTCGGAAGCCCTGCCAGCTGATGCCGGCAAACGGTTTCAGCACCGCATTCGTCGCCAGCGGAATCCGATAGCCAGCTTCGAGCGACGTGCCGACACCAATGCCGTTGGTGGTGCCTTGTAGAGCCGACGACGTCAGCACGATCTGGCGGGTGGTCGAAATTTGGCTGGGACCAGCCGCAACACGGAGGTCCACTACCGCAGCGCCCGGCGTCCAGCTTGCATAAAGCGCGCCGGCATAGATGTCGGACGTGCCGCGGATATCGGTGCTGGTCGCTGAAGTCCGTGCAAAGCCGAATGCAGCGCCGGCGGCATCATGCGCCAGGTTCAGGAACGCCGGTTGCTTGCAGTTCAGGCTGCGCTCAGCGACCCACTGGAAACCCGTCGGTTGTCCCGCCTCGCGTCCGATCTGGGGTTCAACAGCAAGGCCCATTTCAGCCGCAGCTTCCGCGCTCGATTTGGCATCACGGCCAGCACCTATCGTAAATTACAGCTCGATGCATCGGCGAGCATCCAACTCACCAGCCCCGAAGTGGTCCAGCAGTGGTGGATGACCGTCGCCGGATAAATATGTGCCCGATGACGGGCAGCAACTCGGCGTTAAGAGCTCCGTTCCACTGCAGGAATAGAGGCGGACCGCTCTAGCTCTGCGTCGGAGGCGTGCGCCATCCAACCTTCTGGACTCGGCCTGGTGTCGGCCAAGGTTGCTTTGCATTCTCGAGGATCGCCGATGCGTGCAGACACGTGTCCCGCACGCGTTCGCGTGTACCGCTTTTCGATGGACCTACTGCCGAAATCCCAGGGGCCGCGACCCCGTGGAGCACGAGAAATGCGGGATACGGTCCCTACATGGGGGTGGGTAGCATCGAGGGCGCCGGCCGCCACGCCCAGCAGAGCCACGCTGACACCCATGACTTGTCTCCAACGGGAACACACGGGAGATCTCATGGGTAACGCGACCAGTGATCCATGCGCTGCTCTTCGTGAAGGTCTCAGCAGTCTCGGCTTGTCGCCCTCATGATTGAGCGTGCGCATCATGACAGCGCGGGCGGGACCGCCGCCGAGAGCGCCGAGAAGATTGTCGAAGCGCCGTAGACCTGACTTCGAACTTCGCTTCTTGTACCGAACATCATCGTTCCCGTTGGTTGCTGGAGCTAGCAGTACGTTCGTCCTGCGGACGAGGGAGACCCGCGATCGCGGTTACGCGACGAATCTCTGGATCGAGCGTCTGCCAAGCCTGAACAAGGTCAACGTCGTAATTTGAATTGATGCGATCGGACCTGAACTTGGTCCCGGCAGATAGCGTGACCTTGCCGCAGTCACTGGCGATCACAACGACATCATTGAACCATGCCGCATACCGATCATTGCCAAGCTTCCTGCGGAGGCACGACGCGACGACGTCCGGTATCGGAAAGGCGTGCTGCGCCGGTTTCTCGCGTCCCTGAGTTTCGGCCGCGCCTTTGACTGGAATTTTCACTGAAGGTTCAATTGATGATTCAAGTGAAGATTCTAGGCCGCTCTGTGCGGGGTACTTAGGCCGCTCTGTGCGAGGTAGTGAAGCCGGTTTGTGCGGCCTACTCTGCTTTGGAGGTACGCCGCTCACGGCGGCCTTCTGAGTTTGTTTTTGCTCAGCGATTTTAGGAAGGCCGCTTTGTGCGGCCTTCTCGCCTACAACATGCGGCATCATCAGCTGATAAACATATCCTTTTCGCCCCCGCGTCTTAAGCGATCGGCTTCGACGGATGAATCCGGCCTCCTCCAAGCGCTTCAGGCTACGCTGTACTGTATCGGCTGACATCTCGCCTTCGTCCGCCAGACGTGCTTGTGACGGCCAGCAAACACCATCTTGATCGGCACGATTACCGAGCATCAGCAGGCACAACTTGTCTATCGGCGACCCGACGCGCAGTTGGGTAGCCCAATTGGTCGCTTCCCAGCTCATGTCACGACCTCGCCGTCCGTATCTCTCGCGAGGGCCGGCGCGGAACTGATGGGCAAAATCAGATCGGATAAAAATCGCCGACGCGTGGCGGAAGACACGGCTTGCCATGCCGCCCTCAAGGTCTGCAGTTCGCCGGCCTGCTGCGCAGCGTTGCGCATACCGTCCTTGATGCGCTGTCGCACCGCCGGGTCGGCCATTCGGGCTTTGGTCGCCACGCTGACTTCCGCTCGTTTAGCAGGATCAGTCCAGCGAGCGCGGTTGGAGGCCGCGATTTTGGCGCGTGCTTCCGAGGTGTGATGTCGCCCACCCGCGTCCTTCATACTGCCACTCCCGGTGCAGCAGGAGGGGGCGCGAAGTTTTGCTTTTGGCTTCTAACGCATTGATCTCGTTTGAGAGGTAAAGTACATGTTTTGCAGCTAAGTCCCTGACGTTCTTTAAAAACGTTGAGCTTCCCAAGCTGCATACGAGGGTTCGATTCCCTCCGTCCGCTCCAGCCCCTTCATTCATTCCAGATGATCGGCGCCGCATGGCGATTGAACGGTTTGGCATCCCCGCCGTTCTTCAAAGGCGCCCGTTGCTGTTCGCACAACACAAGGTTTTTGAATGACGTTTCCCCTCTCAGCTGCAACCGCCGGCAATGTCCCCGGCGTTGTCGCCTCCAGCGTCTATGCCAATGGCCGCCGCGTCGCCGACATCCCTGTCGAGGAGGCGGGCGTCTGGGCGCAGAAGCCGGGTCATGTCGTCTGGATCGGGTTGCTGGAGCCGTCGATCGAACTGCTCGAGAAATTGCGGGTGCAGCTCGATCTGCATCCCCTCGCCATCGAGGATGCGCTGAAGTCGCATCAGCATCCCAAGGTGGAGCAATATGGCGAGGCGCTTTTCATCGTGGCGCGCACGGCCCAACTGGTTGACCGGGCAGTTGCCTTCGGCGAGACGCACATCTTTTTGGGCAAAGGCTACGTCGTGTCCGTGCGTCATGGCGCCTCGACGTCCTATGCGTCGGTTCGCGAGCGGTGCGAGGCCTGTCCGTCCAATCTGACGCGCGGCGAAGACTACATCCTCTACGCAATTCTCGATTTCATCGTCGATAATTATCGTCCCGTCATCGAATCCATCCTGTCCGAGATCGATGAGCTCGAGGATGGTGTCTTGCACCGGATGCTGACGCGGGCCGAATTCGAGCGGCTCTACAAGCTGCGCCGCGAGCTGCTGCGGCTGCGTCGCGCGGTCGGACCGCTGGTCGATGTCTGTCATCGCCTCGAACATATCGATATCCTGTTCATCGACGATGAAATGAAACCGCTGTTTCGCGATGTTCTGGATCACGTCAAGCGCGCGGAAGAAGATATCGACTCGCTGCGGGAAGTGCTGGCCTTTGCCTTTGAAGCCAGTCTGATGTCAGGGCAATCGCAGCAGACCGAGATTACCCGCAGGCTTGCGGCCTGGGCGGCGATCCTGGCAGTGCCGACAGCGATTGCCGGCATCTACGGCATGAATTTCGAACATATGCCGGAGCTGAAATGGACCTACGGCTACTACGTCGTGCTGGGCGGCATCGCCGTGATCTGCGGCTATCTGTATCTGCGCTTCAAGCGTAACGGATGGCTGTGACTGGCGAAGCGATCATCCCACCGCCTTCGCCGCCGCGCGCCCGGCGGTGCGCCCCGTAAACAAACAGCCGCCAAGAAACGTCCCTTCCAGCGAACGATAGCCGTGCATGCCGCCGCCGCCGAAGCCTGCGGCTTCGCCGACCGCATAGAGGCCGGGCATGATCTGACCATTGCTGCCGAATACGCGCGAGTCCAGGTCGGTCTCGAAACCGCCCAGCGTCTTGCGCGTCAGGATGTTCAGCCGCACGGCGATCAGCGGGCCCTGCGCGGGATCGAGAATGCGATGCGGCTTCGCGGTGCGGATCAGGCGGTCGCCGATATATTTGCGCGCATTGTGGATGTTCATCACCTGCGCATCCTTGACATAGGGATTGGCCATGGTGCGGTCACGCGCCTCGATCTGCGTCCGGATCTCGTCGAGCTTCAGCAGATTGTCGCCGGTCAGCGCATTCATGGCGCTGACGAGGTCGTCGAGATTGTCGCGCACCACGAAATCGATGCCGTGATCCTTGAAGGCCTCGACCGGCGCCGGTGCGCCCTTGTTGGTGGCGCGGCGCGCGGTCATCAGCCAGCTCCTGCTAGTGAGGTCTGGGTTCTGCTCGGAGCCGGAAAGGGCGAATTCCTTCTTGATGATCGCCTGCGTCAGCACGAACCATGAATAATCATAGCCGGTGGACTGGATATATTGCAGTTGGCCGAGCGTATCGGAGCCTGGAAACAGCGGCGCCGGCAGCCGCTTGCCGGTGGCGTCGAACCACATCGACGATGGGCCGGGCAAAATGCGGATGCCGTGTTTCGGCCAGATCGGATTCCAGTTCTCGATGCCCTCGACATAGTGCCACATGCGGTCGCGATTGATCAGCCGCGCACCCGCTGTTTCCGTGATGCCCATCATGCGGCCGTCCACATGGGCGGGCACGCCGGAGATCATGCGCGTCGGTGGCTCGCCGAGGCGCTTGGGCCAGTTCTGCCTCACCAGATCATGATTGCCGCCGATGCCGCCGGAGGCGACGATCACCGCCTGCGCACGCAGCGAGAAGTCGCCGATCACATTGCGCGAACTGCTTTCGCCGCGCTCGGTGTTGGATGGTTCGAGGATCGCGCCGCTCACGCCATCGACAGTTCCGTTGGTCACGCTGAGTGCATCAACGCGGTGGCGGAACCTGAAACTCAGCAGACCCTTCTTCTGCGCCTCGCGCGCACGTCGCTCGAACGGTTCGACGATGCCGGGGCCAGTGCCCCAGGTCACATGGAAACGCGGAACCGAATTGCCGTGGCCCATCGCGTCATAGCCGCCGCGCTCGGCCCAGCCGACCACGGGAAACACGCGGTGCCCCATGGCGCGGAGCCAGTCGCGCTTCTCGCCGGCGGCGAAAGCGACATAGGCTTCGGCCCAGCGCCGTGGCCACAGGTCCTCATCACGATCGAAGCCGGCCGTGCCCTGCCAGTCCTGCATCGCAAGGTCATAAGAGTCTTTGATGCCAAGTCGTCGTTGTTCCGGAGAGTCGACGAAGAACAAACCGCCGAACGACCAGAACGCCTGGCCGCCGAGATTTTGCTCGCCTTCCTGATCGACCACGACAACGCGCTTGCCCGCATCGGCAATTTCCGTGGCCGCAACGAGGCCCGCGAGTCCACCGCCGACGACGATGACATCCGCATCACCGGCCATTCTGTTTCCCCCATCTTGTTAACGGAGATTGAAGTCGGCGCGGGAACTTTGGTCAACGGAAATTGCGCGCGAAGGGCGGCGCTGTTTCAGATTGGTACCGCGAGGGAACGAGGTGCATCCCGCGCGCAACACTCGATTTGAATCGCATTGGAAGCGTCATGCTCGTCTGGACAAAGCCACGATCTGGCAACACGCTGACTAGGCCTTGCATCACCAAGGCAGTCAGATTCGGGATCGACAGGTTTTGGGGCTGGACATGAAGTTCGTTACGGGTTTGCTGGCGGCGGTCTTGCTGTTCGCGGGCGTCGGGGCAAGTCACGCGGTGGTTCGCATCGCAGATGATCGTGGCGGACGGATCGGAACCTATGTCGACAAGTATCAGGGATTGCGCACTTCCGGCGAAACCGTGATCATCGACGGCCTGTGCGCCTCGGCCTGCACGATCGTGCTCGGCGCAGTTCCGCGTGACCGGATCTGCGTCACCTCCAATGCCAATCTCGGCTTTCATGCGGCCTGGGACATGGGTGCCAATGGTCGCGCGGTGACCAATCCGGAAGCCACCCAGATGCTGTATTCGATGTATCCGACGCAGATCCGGCGCTGGATCTCCAGGCGTGGCGGACTGAAGGCGCAGATGATCTTCCTGCGCGGCCGCCAGCTGATGGGCATGTACAAGCCCTGTTACATGGACGCCCACGCCTCCAGCGCGCGCTAGAGCGTTTTCGAGCGAAGTGGATACCGGTTCGCGTCGAGAAAACGCGTCAAAACAAAAAGCTAGAGCCCGGTTCTGATGCAATCAGAACCGATAAGGCTCCAGGTCGATTTGACTTTTATTCCATCAGCATGACGTGATGCCCTGCGGCGCCGGGAGCGCTTGCCCGCGTCATCATCTCGGCATATCTGGAACCCGGATGGCGGGCTCCGGAATGATCTCGGGCCTTGGCCATTCTGAGATCGTCTGATGGTGCAGCCTTTATCGACGCCCGAGAGCACCATGCCCGCCTCCGAGCGGTCGTCTCGGCTTGCGTCGGTCATTGTCGCATCGGCCGCGGCGTTCGTGGCGCTCCTTCTGGTGGGGGCAATCGGGCTATGGGCACATTACGGCACGGCCGTATTTTTCGAGATGATCAAGACCGGCATCGCCGCCTGCATGTGATCGGCTGCCAAAGGGCATTTCAGGGGACATTCCATGACTGATCGAACCACCCGGCCGCTGGTCGTCATTGCTGCCTTCGCCAGCAGCCTCGCGGCGGGATTGCTGGTCGTGCTGTGGCTGACGGGAGGTTTCCGCAATGTCGCTGCACCGGCCGCGATCGGCGGTCCGTTCCAGCTCACGGATCAGTCCGGCCAGACCGTCACCGAGCAGAGCCTGAAGGGCAAGCCGACGCTGATCTTCTTCGGCTTCACCCATTGCCCCGATATCTGCCCGACCTCGCTTTTTGAAATGTCGGAAGTGCTGCGCGCAATGGGCAAGGATGCCGATCGCCTCAATACCTATTTCGTTTCGGTCGATCCCGAGCGCGATACGGCGGCGATCATGAAGGACTATCTGACGAGCTTCGATCCGCATCTGAAGGGACTAACCGGCACGCCCGATGCGGTGGCGAAGGTGATTTCCGGCTACCGCGTCTATGCCAAGAAGGTGCCGACCAAGGACGGCGACTATACGATGGATCACACTGCGCTGGTCTATCTGATGGACAAGGACGGCAATTTCGTCGCGCCGTTCAACCTCAAGCGGAAGCCGGAGGAAGCAGTCGCGGATCTCAAGCGCTATCTCTGAACTCGCCCGCGGCTCGCGGCCATCGTCCCGGCCCGATGGACGAGTCCGTGCTCGGTCTTTTCCCAGTGATAGCGCTGGGTCCAGAATTGCCACAGGGCGCGCCAGGTCGCGATCGAGAGGCATCCCCAATAAATCGGCGTCAGGGCCAGGATCCAGCCATCGCGCAGACGGCCACGACGTATCAGTCCGGTGAGACCCAGGACGCAGGTCGCGATGAAGCCGCAGGCGATGGCCAGCACGTGCAGTGACGACAACCGGTCGCCAAACAGCAGGGCGCTATCGGCAAGCAGCAGGCAGGCGACAAGTTTGACGACCAGCACCGCGAAGGCCAGCGACGTCAGGATATTGCCGCCGAAAATGATGTTGAGTGCGAGGAATCCCCGCGCGCCGGCTTCGTCCCACAATCGGCGGGGATCGCGCATATGCACGGCCCAGGTCTGCATCCAGCCTTTCATCCAGCGTGAGCGCTGCCGCAGCCACGCGCCGAACGCGATCGGTGCTTCCTCGAGCGTGACTGACGGAATGGTTACGGAGCGATAGCCCAGCCGCGCCAGGCGAATCCCGAGGTCGGCATCTTCCGTGACGTTATAGGCGTCCCAGCCGCCAATGCGGCGCAAGGTGTCCGTGCGGAAATGATTGGAGGTGCCGCCAAGTGGCAATGGCATACCCAGTGCGACAAGCCCGGGCAGGAAGACAGCGAACAGCCCGGCATATTCGACTGCCGCCATGCGCGACAGCAGGCTGTGCGTCAGGTTGTCGAAATGCAGCCCGGCCTGAACGCAGGCGACGTCGTCGCTGTGCTGGCGAAACATGCCGAGCGCGGCGCGTAATTGGCCGGGGTCAGGATCGTCTTCGGCGTCGAACACGGTCAGAAAGCTGCCGCGCACGAAGGGAAGTGCAACATTCAGTGCCTTCGGCTTGGTCTTTGGTCCCGCAGTCTGTGCGATCAGGACCTGAACCTGTGGCCCCGGCCGGGCTCTGGCAATCGCCGCGCGTGTCCGTAGATCGTCGGGCTCAAGCACCAGAATGATGTCGAGTTTTTCGGAGGGGTAGTCGAGCCTTTGCAGGGATCGCAACAGGCCCGGAACGGACGCTTCCTCGCGATAGAGCGCGACGACCACCGAGTAGATCGGCAGTTCATCGTCGCGGAGCGGCGGAAACTGTTGCTCCGGCTGCGGCGGAACCAGCACGCAAGTCAGCCTGAGAAGCGAGAAGGCGAGAAACCAGATCGCCGCCAGGCCGCCGATCAGATCCATTGTCAGCGTCGGATACAGAAGCGTGAGAACCGCGCATGCCAGCAGCAGAATCGCCGGCTGCAATCCTTGGCGCCAGCCGATGGCCGACTTGGCCGACATGGCAGGTTGCTTCTGCAGCAGGCCTTCGGCGGCGATATCAGAAAGCGCGCAACCGGTTTGCTCGGTCAGATATTGATGCAGGTGACGCCGCGTGGTCAGCCGAATGCGCGCGATCAGTGATGGATATGTGGTGGAGAAACGCGTCAGCCGCCGTGCCGCGAAGGCGCGCGGCGCGACGACCCAGTTGAGTGCGTCATCATCCCGGAGCGGCAGGATGTCGGACTCTGCGATCCGCGCAAGGTCGGCATCCGCCAGGGGGCAGTGAGCGCGCCCGACAGTCGAGAGATCGTCGAAGCCGATGCCGAGGTGGCGGGCCAGATGTGCGACATACTTTTCCTCGCTGATGACGCCCCATCGGATCAGGATCTGATCGGCGCCCAGATTGAGTTCGCGACTCCGTCGTTCCGCAGCGTGCAGAAGCGGGACCGGGAGTATGCCACGCAGGCAGTCGAGCTCGCTGGCTGGGTTTTTGCCCCGGTCCAGCCCGGCAGGATCCCGCATGGGGAAGGAAGACATTCTGCCGATCGGTATGGGAGGCGGGTCTAGCGCGGCAGCCGGCTGGCGCCAGACGCGCGGCCGATGACCCCCGAAAGATTGCTGCACGCCCATGCAACGCCCCCACGCCACAAACGCTACTCGCGTCTCGCGCCGGATGGTCTATAAGACCGCGATCCGGAAGCACCTATATGCAACCACAGATGGTTAATTCCAGCAACCAAATACCTCTGGCAGGGCGTCGCGCAACTGCGCTGACGCTCGCGACGGTTTTTGGCATGTTGCTGGCCGTGGCGATGTCGCTGTTTTCGGCCGCGCCGGCTTTGGCGCAGACGCCGACTCCGGCCGTGGGCCAGCCGGGTCCGCAGGCCGCGCCCGGCTTCTGGGATCCGCGTCGCCGTCCGGACCGTCCGGACCTGTCGCGCATCACCGTGATCCGCTTCCTGACCGAGACCGACTATCCGCCGTTCAATTTCACCGGCCCCGATGGCAATCCGGCAGGCTTCAACGTCGATCTCGCGCGGCTTCTCTGCGAGGAGATCAAGGTCACCTGCACCGTGCAGATGCGCCGCTTCGAGACGCTGCTGGATGCCATCTCCAGCAACCGTGGCGACGCCATCATTGCTTCCATGGCTGTGACGCCGCAGATCCGCGCCCGCGTCGACTTCACCGATCCCTATTACCGCGCGCCGGCGCGCTTCGCGGCCCGCAAGAATGCCGTAATGCCCGAGATTCGCCCGGAATATATCGAGGGCAAGAAGGTCGGCGTGATCGCGGGCTCGACCCACGAGGCCTATCTGAAGGCGATGTTCACCGATGCGGTGCTGGTGCCTTTTCCGAACGACGATGCGCTACGCCAGGCGCTGAAACGCAGCGAGGTCGATTTCATCTTCGGCGATGCGATCTCGTTCGCCTTCTGGATCAACGGCAGCGATTCCGCAGATTGTTGCGCCTTCAGCGGCGGGCCCTTCGTCGAAAGCCGCTTTTTCGGTGAAGGCATCGGCATCGCCGTCCGCAAAGGCAACGACACACTGCGCCAGGCGCTGAACTGGGCCCTGTTCCGGGTCTGGGAGAAAGGCCGCTACACCGATCTGTGGCTGCGTTATTTCTCGGTCAGCCCCTTCTAACTCTCTCAATTCGCGGTTTGGCATTTTGGTGCGGAGCCGCTAGGTTCCGCGGCCCGGAGGCCCAAATCACGATGTCCACGCCTGATCCCACCATGAGCCCGAGCGACCTGCGTGCGCTCGCCGAGAATTCCAACGCCTGGCCGTTTGAGCAGGCGAAGGCGCTGGTGGCGCGTCTGAAGAAAACGCCAAAAGACGAAGTGCTGTTCGAGACCGGCTACGGTCCATCGGGCCTGCCGCATATCGGCACCTTCGGCGAGGTCGCGCGCACCACCATGGTGCGCCATGCCTTCCGCGTGCTCACCGAGGATAAGATCAAGACCCGGCTGATCGCCTTCTCCGACGATATGGACGGCCTGCGCAAGGTGCCGGACAATGTGCCCAACAAGGACATGCTGGCATCGCATCTCGGCAAGCCGCTGACGCGGGTGCCGGATCCGTTCTCGAACGAATATCCGTCATTCGGCGCGGCCAACAATGCGCGGCTGCGCGCGTTCCTGGATCACTTCGGTTTCGACTACGAATTCGCCTCGTCGACCGACTACTACACATCCGGCCGTTTCGACGCGACGCTGCTGAAGATGCTCGCGGTCTATGACAAGGTCATGGACATCATCCTGCCGACCCTCGGCCCGGATCGCCGCGCGACCTATTCGCCGTTCCTGCCGATCAGCAAGGTAACGGGCGTTGTGCTGCAGGTGCCGATGATCCGGCGCGACGTGGCTGCCGGCACCGTCACCTATGTCGATCCTGACACGAACGAAGAAGTGACGACGCCGGTCACCGGCGGCAATGTGAAGTGCCAGTGGAAGGCCGACTGGGCGATGCGCTGGGCTGCGCTCGGCATCGACTATGAAATGGCCGGCAAGGATCTCATCGACTCCGTAAAGCTGTCGGGCAAGATCTGCGCGGCACTCGGCGGCACACCGCCGGAAGGCTTCAACTATGAGCTCTTCCTCGACGACAAGGGCGGCAAGATCTCCAAGTCGAAGGGCAACGGCCTGACCATCGACGAATGGCTGCGCTATGCCTCGCCTGAATCGCTGTCACTGTTCATGTATCGCGAACCGAAGGCGGCCAAGCGGCTGTTCTTCGACGTGATCCCGCGCAATGTCGACGAGTACCAGCAATTCGTCGAAGGTTACGCCAAGCAGGATCCGAAGCAGCGGCTGTCCAATCCGGCCTGGCACATCCATGCCGGCGATCCGCCGGTGTCGGACATGCCGGTGACGTTCCAGCTGCTGCTGACGCTGGTGTCGTCGTCGAACGCCGAGAATGCCGAAACCCTGTGGGGCTTCATCCGGCGCTATCGCCCGGGCGTCTCCGCGGAGACGCATCCGCGGCTCGACGCGATGGTCGGCTATGCCATCAACTACTACCGGGACTTCGTTGCGCCGACCAAGATGTTCCGCGAGCCCACCGATGTCGAGCGTGTGGCGCTGCAGGATCTGCGCGATGCGCTGTCGCAACTGCCGACAGAAGCGACGCCGGAAGATATCCAGAACGCGGTCTATGAGATCGGTCGCCGCGAGCCGTTCCTTGATCACAAGAAGCTCGCCAAGGATGGCCGGCCCGGCGTGTCGCTGGACTGGTTCAACATGCTGTATCAGGTGCTGCTCGGCCAGGAGAAAGGCCCGCGTTTCGGGTCCTTCGTCGCGATCTATGGCGTGCAGAATGCGATCAACATGATCGACGGCGCGTTGGCGCGCTCGGCGTGAGGCCCACACCTGCGAAACGTCAAAGGCGCGCTTCCTGATGGAGCGCGCCTTTGTCTTGATGCCTATTTCGGCGCTGCAGTCGCTGCTGCTGGTGTGACAGGCTCCGGCATTGCCGATGAGTGGTGATGCGCGATCAGCCACTTCTTGTCGCGGTAGACATAGACATAGCTGTAGCGGGCCTTGACGATTTGCGTATCGCCGGGGGACTTGCCGGTCAGCGTGAAGGTATAGGTTCCGACGTCGGATGCCATGTTGCAGCCGATCTTGACGGTCCGCGTATCGATCTTGCCTTGCGGGTGCTTTTCCAGGAAGTGGACGAAGTAATCCTGAATGCCGGCGCTGTCGGTGCGCGGGGTGTTGGACACCGTCGGCAGCAGCACCGCGTCGGAGGCGTAATTGGCGGTGACTTTGGCGGCGTCGAGCGTCGCGAGCGATGCATTCCAGCGGTCGAACAGCGCTTCGATCTGCTTCGTCGTGACGACTGCGCAGGTCATGGGCTTCGCATGTGCGAGAGAACCTACGCTGACGAGGGCCAGCGCAATCGCGCCGGCAACGATGGTTCTGGCTTTCATGGCTTCACCGAAGGTTGCGAGTTCCGGATGGGGAACTCGCATAGATCATTCGATGGCCGGACGCCAGTCCAGAAGTGTGTTCGGTTACTGGCTCGCCCAGACGATGCGCGCGATCCAGGCGATGTCGGAGGCCGGAAAGCTGCGATCGACATGGTTCGGATTGAGCGACTGCAGTTCGATGATCTTCGTGGTCCGGCGCTTCAATTCCTTCGCCATTACCTCGCCGTCCTTGGTCTTGACCACGACGCGGTCGCCCTTGCGGATCTGTGCTTCCGGCGAAACGACGATGATGTCGCCGTCGCGATAAGCGGGCTTCATCGAGTCGCCCGTGATCTTCAGCGCATAGGCGTGCTCGTCATTTACCGAAGGCAGGCCGACTTCATCCCAGCCCTTGCTGCCGGCGGGAAAGCCGGCATCATCGAAGTAACCGCCATGGCCGGCCTGTGCGAAGCCGAGCAGCGGCACCGACTGCACGATGCGCTTGGTGCCTTCGATCAGCGTGACGAAGCTGTCGATGGTCACGCCGGTCGCGGTCAGTGCCTTCGAGACCGACTCGGTCGAGGGCCAGCGCTCGCGGCCGTCATTGGTGATGCGCTTGGACTTGTTGAAGGTGGTGGCGTCGAGCCCCGCCTTCTTCGCAAGGCCGGAGGGTGACATGCCATTGCGTTCGGCAAGGCGGTCAAGGGCGTTCCAGATCTGGGCGTGCGAGAGCATCATCGGTTTCAGTCCGTTGGCCCGGATTTCTGCGGGGCGGTGAATCGTGGCGAAATCTAGGAATTATTGCCGTGAATGCACGGATTTCGCAACAGGCATTTGAAAAAAATGTGCAGCCTTGAAGTGGAGGGGTGCCGTCGATACGGTCACCTGCCGACTCCAGCCCTGAATCGAGCGACTGGCGTCCGCACCACATCGAAAAACAGCTGATTCAACAATTTGGAAGTCTGGGCGGTTGCGCACCATCTATAAAATCTGTCCGGCCTCAAGCTGGCGCGAGGCCGAGCGTCAGGGCGCCTATCGCGGCAGCGCCGACGATGCCCGGGATGGCTTCATCCATTTCTCGACCGCGGCACAGCTCCCCGAGACGCTCCGAAAGTACTATTTCGGCCAGACCGGCCTGTTTCTGATCGCTGTGGACGCAGACGCACTCGGTGACGACTTGCGCTGGGAGCCGTCCCGCGGCGGCGATCTGTTCCCGCATCTCTACGGCGAACTCGATCTCGGCGCCGTCACGGCCATCATGGATCTGCGCGCGCGCTCCGATGGCAACCACGACATTCCGGAGCTCAAATAGTGATCCGCGCTTTCGATGCCTTTTCCCTGCCGATGCTGCGCATGCTCGATGCCGAAGACGCGCACCGCCTCGCGATCCGCGGGTTGCGCATGCTGCCTTACGCCCGCCCGCGGCCGGATGATCCGAAACTCGCGGTCCGTGCATTCGGTCTGAACTTCCCCAATCCGGTCGGGATCGCGGCCGGCTTCGACAAGAATGCCGAAGTGCCGGATGCGCTGCTGCGTCTTGGCTTCGGCTTCGCCGAGATCGGCTCGGTGACGCCGAAGCCGCAATCCGGCAATCCACGCCCGCGCATCTTTCGGCTGGAGCGTGACGAAGCGGTCATCAACCGGCTCGGCTTCAACAATGACGGTGCGGAGGTCGTGCTGCGTCGGCTGGCTGCACGTGTGCAGAATGGTGGTATCGTCGGCGTCAATGTCGGCGCCAACAAGGATTCGCCCGATCGCACGCAGGATTATGTGCGGCTGATTGAGACCTTTGCGCCGGTGGCGAGCTATTTCACCGTCAACGTGTCATCGCCGAACACGCCGGGGCTGCGCAATCTGCAGCAGGCCACCGAGCTCGACGATCTCCTGGCGCGGGTGATCGACGCGCGTGAGCGCGTCCGCAAGAATGCGGGAGATTCTCCGGTACTGCTGAAGATCGCGCCCGATCTCAGCCTCGCCGACCTCGACGATGTCGTCCATGTCGCGCGCTCGCGCCGCGTCGATGGCATGATCGTCGCCAACACCACCATCGGTCGCCCCTCGACCTTGCGCGAGCAGGCGCGCGCGAAAGAGCAGGGCGGGTTGTCTGGCCGCCCGCTGTTCAGGCTGTCCACCCGCATGGTGGCGGAGACCTTCGTGCGTGTCGAAGGTGCGTTCCCGCTGATCGGCGCCGGTGGCATCGACAGCGGCGGTGCTGCACTGACCAAGATCCGCGCGGGTGCGAGCCTGATCCAGTTGTACTCGTCATTGGTCTATAAAGGCGTCGGTCTCGTCGACAGCATCAAGGCTGATCTGTCCTCGACGCTGCTGCGCACCGGTCGCGAGTCGCTGTCGGAAATCGTCGGCGCCGATGCGGCGACGATCACAGCGGAAGACTGGCCGGCGTAAGCCAGGTCTGCTGCGGAAACGACTGTCGTAGCAGGGCTGGATGACGCAGCGCCTGCAACGCGCCGCGCGACAGCATGAACACCAGAAATGCGAGCCATAGTCCGGTATTGCCGAGGCTGGCCAGTGCGAACCATGCGGCGATGTAAATCGACAGCGCCAGCAGCATCAGGTTGCGCATGTCGCGGGCCCATGATGCGCCGATATAGATGCCGTCATAGGCATAAGCGAGGACGCCGCATGCGGGTGCCAGCGCCGCTAGCAGCATGTAATCCCGCGCAGCGCGCCGAACTTCGGGGCTGGTGGTGATGAAATCGATCAGCGCGCCGCCGAACAGCACGAATAGCAGCGTGACAGCGATGCCGAATGCCGCGCTCCAGATCAGGACGAGCTTTACGGCTCGGGAAAACTGCTTGCGGTCGCGAGCGCCGGTGCCTTGACCGCAGAGCTGCTCGGCGGCGGTGGCGATGCCGTCGAGGAAGAACGAACCGATCATGACGAAGTTGTTGAGCACGGCATTGGCAGCCAGGATCGGGTCGCCTGCGCGGGCGCCCTGCGCCGTGAAGAAGAGAAATGCAGCAATCAACGCTGCCGTGCGGATCATGATATCGCGGTTGACTGCGAACAGCCGCAACAGCCGGATGCGGTCGAACAGGACAGCGCGCGGAACATCGATGCGGCCGCCCAGGATTTTCCACACCGCGGCGAGGCCGGCGAGAAAGCCAGCGGTTTCCGCGACCACCGTGGCCAGTGCTGCGCCACTGACGCCAAAGTCGAATTGCAGAACCAGCAAGGCGGTGAGCGCCATGTTGGCGAGATTGATGCCGACCTGCAGTGCCAGAGCGATGCCGGTACGCGCCTGGCCGACCAGCCAGCCGAGAATGACATAGTTGCCAAGCATCAGCGGCGCGGACCAGAGTCGGATGAAGAAATACTCGCGTGCGGCGGATGTGACGGCGTCGCTGCCGCCCATGATGCTGAACACCAGCCCCGCCAGCGGTGTACGCAAGATGATCAGCGTCAGCCCGATCACCGCTCCGAGCATCAATGCACGCAGCAGGATCGCGCGGACCTCGATCCGCTCACCGGCGCCAAGCGCCTGTGCGGTAAAGGCAACCGTCGCCATGCGCAGAAATCCGAACAGCCAGAAAATGCAGTCGAATGCCACGGAGGCCAAAGCCACACCGCCGAGCAAATGTGGGTCGCCGAGTCGGCCGATTGCTGCGGTCGAGACGATGCCGATCAGCGGCGTCGTCAGATTGGCCAGCATGGCCGGGCCGGCGATGGCAAAGACGCGCCTGTTGGTGACGGACAGTTCCGACGACATCAATGCAGCCTGAAGCGGATGATGCTGTTGTCAGCGGCCGCGCGGCGCGCTGAACAGTCGCGAGATCAGCCAGATCGGAACGACGATGACGGCGCCGAGCAGGAAGTAGCGCCACAGACCATTGATGGCGTCGAAGCCAAGGTCATAGACCCACTGAAATAGGCGCCGGATGCTGGCGACGATGTTCCACGGATCGAAGCCGATGGCGGCGAGAACGACGCCGACCAGAATCGACAGCAGCACCAACCGGCCGAGCACAGCCAGCGGCGAACCGCCGAGGAAGCGCGACAGGCCGTCATTGTTGGCGGGCAAGTCCCGGGTCTCATTTGGCTGCATCGTAGTCTCCTGCGCGCAAATCGCGCGCTGATCATAGGTGGTCCCACGCAAATGGGGAACCCGGCTTGTTCGTCAAGTATGCGTCGTCAAGGCGTGGCAGGCTCGGCGGGCGTAATTGTGGTCTCCGCCTTTAGCATGCGCTCCAGCGTCTCAAGGCGGTCTGCGTCACGCGGGGGCTTGTCCCAGCGCAGCCGGCTGATGCGGGGAAACCGCATTGCGACCCCCGACTTGTGCCGGGGCGAGCGGGCTAGCCCCTCAAAGGCGACTTCCAGCACGAGCCCCTTGTCGGGCTCGTGGGTGACGTGGCGGACCGGGCCGAACTTCTCGGTGGTGTTGCGGCGGACGAAGCGGTCGATTTGCAGCAGCTCCTCGTCGGTGAAGCCGAAATAGGCTTTGCCGACCGGCACGAGCTGGTCGCCGCTGTCGCCTGCAGTCCAGACGCCGAAGGTGTAATCCGAATAATAGGACGAGCGCTTGCCATGGCCGCGCTGCGCATACATCAGCACCGCGTCGATGATGTGCGGGTCGCGCTTCCACTTCCACCACTGGCCTTTCGGTCGTCGCGGCAGATAAGGGGAGTCGCGCCGCTTCAGCATCACGCCCTCGACGGCGTCGGCATCTTGGCCGGCTCCGGCACTGACAGGATCAGCACGTGCGGCGGTGAGGGCATCCCATGTTGCGAACGGGATCTGGTCGGACAGATCGATCCTATCGTCATCAAGCTCGGTGATGAAGGCTTCGAGCTTTGCACGGCGTTGCTCAAATGGGAGCTGCCGCAGATCTGTCTCGCCATCGCTCAGCAAATCATAGGCGCGCAGATGAATGGGATATTCCTTCGTCAGTTTCGGCGTCACGCTTTTCCGGTTCAGCCGTTGCTGCAACACGTTGAATGACTGCACGCGGCCCTCGCGCAGCACCAGCAGCTCGCCATCGATTGCGCCGGGCAACCGTAGCGATGGAGCTAGGTCCGGGAAACTTCCGGTGATGTCCTCGCCGGTGCGCGAATAGAGCCGCGTGACGATCCTGCCGTTATTGCCTTTGCCGCTGACCGCCTGAACCCGGATGCCATCCCATTTCCATTCCGCGACGAAATCGGACGCGTCGAGATTGGCGAAGTCGGCTTCCTCGATGGCATGCGCCAGCATCACCGGGCGGAACGGTGCAGGATCACGATTGACCGGCTTCTCCGCGCGGCCTTCGAGCCAGGCGAACAACTCGCCATAGGGCGGTGCGAGGCCGGGCCAGATCAGCTCGACATCATGCGGATCCTTGTCGCCGAGGGCTGCAGCGGCCGTCTTGGCGAGCCGTGCGGAGATGCCGATGCGCATCGCGCCGGTGACGAGCTTCAGCAGCGCCCAGCGCCCGGTCTCGTCGAGTTCGTCGAGCCAGCGGGTGAGCTGCGCGGGTAGCTCGGATTTTCCGAGCGTGCGCAGCGTCGTGACGACTTCGGTCAGTGTCGGCGGTGGCGGGTTGTTGTGCGCGATCTCCTGGGCCTTCGGCCACATCAGCGCAACAGTTTCCGAGAGATCACCGACATAGTCATAGGAGAGTTCGAACAACACCGGATCAGTCCGCGATGCGATGAGGTCGCGGATCAATCCGGCTTTCGCATGTTTGAACGACAGCGCACCGGTCAGCGCCGCCAGCGCGTAGCCGCGGTCGGGATCGGGTACCTCGCGAAAATAGCCCGTGATCAGCCGCAGCTTGTTGTTGCGGCCGGGCTCATAGGCGAGGCGATCGAGCAGTGCGGCGAACCGATTCATGCCTCGGCGCTTTCGCCGGGCGGCAGAGTTTCCTCTTCCTCCTCGTCGCCATAGCCGACCAGCGCAAGAGGTCGCGCGGTCAGGCCCTTGCTCTGGCACCAATGCACCAGCGCGTCTTCCTGGCCATGGGTGACCCAGATTTCGCCGGCGCCGGTTGCGTCGATGGTGGCGCAGAGGCCGTCCCAATCGGCGTGATCGGAAACCACCAGCGGCAGTTCGACGCCGCGCTGCCTTGCACGGGCGCGCACGCGCATCCAGCCGGACGCGAAGGCGGTGACGGGATCGGGAAAGCGCCGCGTCCACACATCCGATGTGGCCGATGGCGGCGCCAGCGTGATGGTGCCGGCGAGGTCGGCTTTCTTGACGCCTTTCACTGGGCGCAACTCGCCGAGATCGATGCCACGGCTCTGATAGTAGTGTGTGATCGTCTCCATCGCGCCATGCAGATAGATCGGTGCGTCATAACCGGCCTGACGGATCAGCTTGATGACCCGCTGCGCCTTTCCCAGCGAATAGGCGCCGACCAGATGCGCGCGCTCCGGAAACAGCGCGACGGAAGCCAGCAGCTTCTTTACTTCATCGGCGGCATCGCCGTGACGAAAAACCGGAAGCCCGAACGTCGCTTCGGTGATGAACACGTCGCAAGGCACGACCTCGAACGGCGTGCAGGTCGGATCATGGGCGTCCTTGTAGTCACCAGAGGCGACGATGCAGATATTCTTGCAGGTCACCGCCATCTGCGCCGATCCGAGCACATGGCCGGCGGGATGGCAGGACACGGTGACGTCGCCGAGCCTGACCGTTTCGCCATAGGCAATGGCTTGCGTGCTGCCGGCGAAATTGTCGCCATAGCGTAGCCGCATCATGTCGAGGGTTTCCTGCGTCGCCAGCACATGGCCGTGACCGGGGCGGGCGTGATCGGAATGGCCGTGGGTGATGACCGCGCGATCGACGGGGCGGACCGGATCGATATGAAAGCCGCCCGGCTTGCAGCAGAGGCCGGCAGGGGCGGACATGAGGATGTCTTGCGGACGCATGTCGGTTATATAAGCCCGCCTCGGGTTGGTTCGAGTCTGCGAACGCCCCTTTGACCCATCGGTTCCCGCATGCCCAGCCGCGTCTTCATGTCATCCGGCGATCTGGTCGCCGATCGCCGCTTCGACTACGGCCGCGATCTGCAATTACGCGGCGATCTGGAGGCCGCTGCCGACCTGTTCCGGCAGGCCATCGAGGTCGCGCCGGGCTTTGCGTCCGCCTGGTTTGCGCTCGGTGACATCAGCGAAAAGCAGGGCGATCGGGACGGCGCGATTGCCGCGTTTCAGCGCGCAAAGGCTGCGAATTCTTCCGATTCTCTTGGGGCAGGCTTGAGACTGATGCGGCTGAATGGTGATCCGCTTGCGGCCATGCCGTCGGGCTATGTCACGGCTCTTTACGATCAGTATGCCCCGAAATTCGAGGCCTCACTGGTCGGCGAACTCGGCTATCGCGGGCCGGCACTGCTGCTCAAAGCCGTGCTGGAAACCTGCGCTGCGCAGGGCAAGTCGGCAGCCTTCCATCGCGGCATCGATCTCGGCTGCGGGACTGGTTTGGCCGCCCGCGCCTTCGCAGCCCACACCGATGAGTTCATCGGCATCGATCTGTCGCCGGGCATGATCCAGCAGGCACGCGCAACCGGACTTTATCGAGAGCTTGAAGTGGCAGACGCTGCGGCGGGCCTTACGCATCGGCCGGATGCGAGTGCGGACCTGATTCTGGCCGCGGATATGATGATCTATCTGCACGATCTCGCGCCGTTGATCGACGAGGCCGCGCGCGTGCTGAAGCCGGGCGGACTGTTCGCATTCACGGCCGAGACCCATGGTGGCGAAGGCGTCATTCTCGGCACCGGCCTGCGCTACGCCCAGAGCGAGGCGCATCTGCGCGAATTGCTATCCGGTGCGGGCCTTGTCGTTGACCACTTGGATCACGGCTCGATTCGCAACGAACGAGAGATGCCGGTGCCAAGTCTTGTGATGGTCGCGTCGAAGTCGTGACGTTTATACCTCGGCAAACAAAAACGCCGGCCGCGAGGCCGGGGTTTTCGATTGAGCGTATGTCGCTGTGATCAGTACTTCGCAACGACGGGGCTGTTGAAATGATAGTTCAGGCCGGTACGGAAGATATGCTCGGTGACGCTGGTCGTGACGGTCGTGGTGTTGACCAGATTCGAGGTCGAACCAAGGTCGACATAGAGATACTCGGTCTTCGAGGTCCAGCTCGGGCCGAACAGGCCGAGCAGGGTGAACGGCGTTTCGATGCCGGCGCCCGCGGTCCAGCCGCTCAGGGTTGTCGAAGCATTGAGTACCTGGGCGCCGTCTTCGCGGATCTTGGTCTTCACGCCACCGTAAGCGTAACCGCCCGTGGCATAAAACAGCGTTGAGCCGATCGAATAACCGAGGCGGCCACGAACGGTGCCGAACCAGGGCAGCTTGGCATCGAACGGGGCGTCGCCGAGGGCAATGGCCGTCTTGTTGTCGCGCTGGCTGGAGGCCTGGATGTCGGTTTCCAGACCGTAGACCCAGTTCGCCATCTGCCAGTTGTAACCGAGCTGTACGCCGCCGTTGATGCCATCGGGAGCGAGGTTGAAGGCGTCGTATGAGGGAAAGTCGCCAAGGCCGTCGCCGGCTTTGGAGACCGTGGTGCGGTCGCGTCCGATGCCGGAGCCGACATTGCCGCCGAGATACCAACCGGTCCAGTTCGCTGCGGGCGCCGGCACATAGGCGCTGTTGTTGCCACCGATGCGATAGTTCAGGCCGACGCGAAACAGATTCTCGCGCACTTCTGTGGTGGTGGTCTGAGGGAAGGTGCCGAGCACCATCACCTGGTCTGTCTTGTTGCCGAGGTTGAGATAGAGATATTCGATCTTGCCGGTCCAGTTGCCGCCGAGAGATGCCTCGACGCCGCTGCCGACGGTCCAGCCGCCTTGGATGCGGCTTGTAGCCAGGGCAGGAAAGCCCAGAGATGTGGTGGTTGTGGTGACGTTGCCATAGGCATAGCCGCCGGTCACATAGCTGAGCACCGGACCCGTTGCGAGACCAATGCGGCCGCGCACCGTGCCGAACCAGTCGATTTTCTGGCTATAAGTGTCTTGTGGCGCCAGCGGAAAGGCGCCGTTGTTCAGCAGTGGATAGCTGTCCTTCAACTCGCCGCCCTGAATATCGGCTTCGACGCCGTAGACCAGCGGGCCGAACATCGAACCGGTCTGCCAGTTGTAGCCGATCTGGCCGCCGCCGAATCCGCCGGCGGGCTGCAGATAGGTCGAGGTGGCTGAGCCCGGAGTGATAGGGTCGTTATTTTGCAGCCGATCCCGGCCGACGCCGTAGCCCGCGTTCACGCCCATGTAGAAGCCGGTCCAGTCATAAACCGCTGTTACTGGCACCTTGTAGTAGGGGGCCTTCGCGGCCATGTCGGCGGCTTGCGCACCGGCGGTCAGAGCGAGCAGTGCCGCGGCGGTGAGGCGAAGGGTTTTCATGATGGGATCCAGTTCAGGTTTCTGGCCGAACTATGAAGGGGTAACGGAGTGCTGTCTGTAGCCGCGCGACCAGAAATTGCGGTATTTCGATATTGGGTCTCTCGTGGTTAATTTTCTCGGAATGGCGTTGTCCAGGATGCAAACAATGACGCAAACAAAAACCCCGGCCGCGAGGCCGGGGTTTTCGATTGAGCGGATGTTGCTGAGATTAGTACTTCGCAACGACCGGGCTGTTGAAGTGGTAGTTCAGGCCGGTGCGGAAGATGTGCTCGGTGACCTTGCTGCTGGAGGTGAGTGTAGTCGCACCAGCGCCGGCGAGGACGACAGGGAACGAGCCTGAGGTCGAGCCGAGATCGACGTAAAGATATTCGGTCTTCGAGGTCCAGTTCGGTCCGAACAGGCCGAGGAACTTGAACGGGGTCTCGAGGCCGGCACCTGCAGTCCAGCCGCTCTTGGTGGTCGAGAAGTTGGCGAGTTCGACACCAGCAGAGCTGATCTTGGTCTTCACGCCGCCATAAGCATAACCGCCAGTGACGTAGAACAGGCTTGAACCAACCGAGTAGCCGAGACGGCCACGAACTGTACCGAACCAGGGCAGCTTCTGATCATAAGCGGCGGAGCCGAGAACAACCACGGTCTTGTTATCGCGCTGGCTTGAGGCCTGGATATCGGTCTCAAGACCGTACACCCAGTTGGTCGACTGCCAGTTGTAGCCGATCTGACCACCACCATTGATGCCATCCGGGTTCAGGCTGAACTGTTCCGGATTGAAGCCCGGCGCGCCGAGCGTGGTCGCGTTGCGGCCCGTGCCGGAACCGAGGTTGCCGCCGAGATACCAGCCGGTCCAGTTAGCCGCAGCCACCGGGGTATAAACGCTGTTGCCGCCGATACGGTAGTTCAGGCCGACACGGAAAAGGTTTTCGCGGATTTCATTGTTGGTGAACTGGCCAGCGAACGGCGCGCCGAAGGCGTTCGTCTTGTTGCCGAGGTTCAGATAAAGATATTCGATCTTGCCGGTCCAGTTACCGCCCAGCGCAGCTTCGACGCCGCTGCCGATGGTCCAGCCCGTCGCAGTGCGGTTTTCCGAGAACGCCGTCACGCCGCCTTCGGTGATCGTGCTCTTGATGTTGCCGTAAGCGAAACCGCCGGTGAAGTAGCTGAGGACCGGACCGGTCGCGAGGCCGACGCGGCCGCGCACGGTGCCGAACCAATCCGACTTCTGGCCGTAAGCCACGCCCGGGGACACGAAGGCGCCACCGCCCGTGAGGCCTGCGCCCTGGATGTCGGCTTCGAGACCGTAAACGATCGGGCCGAGCAGCGAGTCGCCCTGCCAATTATAGCCGATCTGGCCGCCGCCGAAGCCGCCCTGCGGCGAGATGTACAGCGAGTCGTTGTTGAGGCTGTGGGTGGTGCGGTCGCGGCCAATGCCGACGCCGGCGTTCACGCCGATGTAGAAGCCGGTCCAGTTGTAGACGGCGACGATCGGAGCCTTGTAATAAGGGGCCTTGACGGCCAGATCGGCAGCCTGCGCGCTCACAGCGGTTCCGAGCAGCGCGGCGCTCGCAAGAAGAATACGTTTCATGGTCGACCCCAATTCAGATTTGAACCGGTAGAATAGGGGAGTCGGGCCATATTGGCTGTATCCGCGCGGCCACACTGTCCGACATTGCAACCGCAGAGAGTTCGGCCGGAAAAAGCCGGTTAAATAAACGTTTAGGTACCGTTGCCCGGGTGCGTGTTACGTCACGTTTCCTCGCGCTGACGCCCCGTCAATCGTCCCAACCCACGGAAAACACGTCGCAACCCGCTGGGGATTGCCAACCCTGCCGTGTCCGCAGAGGATATGGGTAAGCCCGCACAGCCGCGATCAACGCGGCGGCGGGTCATAAAAACACACCCGCACAGCGGGTTTCGGGGAGAAAACGCCAGATGCCTTCACGCCACAGGTCCGTCTTCCGGACCGCAACACTCGCTGCAGTTGTCTCGATACTGACCCATTCGGCCTTTGCGGCGGACAAGAAATACGATCCGGGTGCTACCGACACCGAGATCAAGATCGGGCAAACCATTCCGCATAGCGGCCCCGGCTCGCTCTATGGCGTGCTCGGCCGCGTCGGCGAAGCCTATTTCCAGAGCTTGAACGAGAAAGGCGGCATCAACGGCCGCAAGGTCAAGTTCCTCACGATGGACGATTCCTACAGCGCTCCGAAGGCGGTCGAGGCGACGCGCCGTCTGGTGGAACAGGAGGAAGTCCTGGCTCTGTACGGCTCGCTCGGCACAGCGCCGCAGACGGCCGTGCACAAATATCTCAATTCCAAGGGCGTGCCGCAGTTGCTCCTCAACACGGGCGCATCGAAGTGGAACGATCCGAAGAACAACAAATGGACCATGGCCGGCCTGCCGCTCTATCCGACCGAGGCGCGCATTCTCGCCAAATATGTCGTCAGCGTGAATCCGAATGCGAAGGTCGGCATCCTCTATCAGAACGATGATTTCGGCCGGGATTTCCTGGGGCCGTTCAAGGATGAACTCGCGAAAGCCGGCGGCACCGCGAAGGTGATCGCCGAGGTGACCTACGATCTCACCGATCCCACGATCGACTCGCAGCTGATCAATCTCGCCAAATCTGGTGCCGATGTTTTCTATAACATCACCACCGGCAAGGCGACGTCGCAGTCGATCCGCAAGGTGGTCGAACTCGGCTGGAAGCCGCTGCAGTTGCTGTCGGCGGGCTCCACCGGCCGGTCGATCCTGGAGGCGGCAGGGCTTGAGAATGCCAAGGGCATCGTCTCGATTGCCTATGGCAAGGATATCGGTTCGCCACTCTACGCCAAGGATCCTGATATCGTGGCGTTCGAGGCGTTGCGCGCGAAATATCTGCCCACGGTCTCTGCCGATAATTCGATCGCCTTCTTCGGCTACGGTCAGGCTGTATCCATGGCGGAGATCCTGCGCCGCTGCGGCGACGAGCTAACTCATGAGAACGTGCTGAAACAGGCCATCGGCCTGAACGGCTTCCGTGCTCCGCAAATGCTGCCAGGGGTGAGCTACAGCTATACCAATGACGCCTATGTTCCGATGGCGACGCTGTATACCCAGCGGTTCGACGGCAAGGATTGGATCATCTCCGACAAGTCGGTGACGCAATAGCGTCTCCGACCTCGCCGTCATTGCGAGCCCGGGAAAGCCTGCTTTTCTAGCCTCGCAATGACGGCGGTGAATGCCTAACTCTGACGCGTGCCGCCTCGTAAATCCGTCGCCAGACCCGACCTGCTGCCCGATCACTTCCTGCGCTGGTTCGCCATGCGCGGCTGGTCGCCGCGCGCGCATCAGCTGGCGCTGCTCGAGAAGGCGCGCGACGATCGCTCGGCGCTGCTGATCGCGCCGACCGGCGCGGGCAAGACACTGGCCGGCTTCCTGCCGACGCTGGTGGAACTGAGTGGAAACAAAAACGCTGCGGCGCCTGCTCCCTCCCCCCTTGTGGGGGAGGGCCGGGGAGGGGGGCCCACAAGTGTTGTCGTACCAGCGATACCCCCCTCCCGGCAGCCTGCGGCTGCCGACCTCCCCCGCAAGGGGGGAGGTAAGAAAGGAGCACCTGCGCTTGCCGGAAGCGCGCCGAGCAAGGTGGTCTCCACCAGTCGCGGCGTTCAGCGCAGCGGCCGCCTGCACACGCTCTACATTTCCCCGCTGAAAGCCCTCGCCGTCGACATCGCGCGCAATCTGGAAACGCCGATTGCGGAGATGAGTCTGCCGATCAAGGTCGAGACGCGCACTGGCGACACGCCGGTGTCGCGCCGCGCGCGGCAGCGGCGCTATCCGCCGGACATCCTGCTGACCACGCCGGAACAGCTCGCCCTGCTATTGTCGTCCGACGACGCGCCGTTTCTGTTCTCGTCACTCAAACGCGTCGTGCTCGACGAGTTGCATGCGCTGGTGACGTCGAAGCGCGGTGATCTTCTCGCGCTCGGCCTTGCGCGCCTCTGGAAGCTCGCGCCTGAGATGCGCGCCATCGGGCTGTCGGCGACGGTCGCCGAGCCTGACTCGCTGGCGCGCTTCCTCGTGCCGCAGCCAGCAGGCAAAAGCGTCTCCGCCGATATCGTCACCGCCGGCGGCGCGGCCGAGCCGGTGGTCGAGATGCTCGACACCAGGGAACGGTTGCCCTGGGCCGGGCATTCCGCGCGCCATGCGCTCGGCGAGATCTACGATCTCATCAAGGCCAACAGGACCACGCTGGTCTTCGTCAATACGCGCAGTCAGGCCGAGATGCTGTTTCAGGATCTCTGGCGCATGAACGACGATGGCCTCGCCATCGCGCTGCATCATGGCTCCCTCGACGTCGCGCAGCGCCGCAGGGTTGAGGACGCGATGTCGGCCGGCAAGTTACGCGGCGTGGTCTGTACTTCGTCGCTCGATCTCGGCGTCGACTGGGGCGATGTCGATCTCGTCGTCAATGTCGGTGCGCCCAAGGGTGCATCGCGGCTGATGCAGCGGATCGGCCGCGCCAATCACCGGATCGACGAAGCTTCGCGCGCTGTGCTGGTGCCGGCCAATCGTTTCGAGGTGCTGGAATGTCGTGTCGCTATCGATGCCGTCGCGGAAAATGCACAGGACACGCCGCCGTTGCGGATTGGCTCGCTTGATGTGCTGGCGCAGCACGTGCTCGGCTGTGCCTGCGGCGCACCGTTTTACGCGGACGATCTCTATGACGAAGTGCGCTCGGCAGCGCCTTATGCCGAATTGTCGCGTGTCGATTTCGACGACACCGTGGAGTTCGTGGCGTCCGGCGGCTATGCGCTGAAAATCTACGAACGTTTCGCCCGTATCAAGCAGGACGCCTCGGGCAAATGGCGCGTCACCAATCCCAAGGTGCGCCAGATGTATCGCATGAATGTCGGCACCATCGTCGAGGAGAGCATGCTGAAGGTGCGGCTGGTGCGCGGAGGCAGCGGAAAAGGCAAAAAGGGTGTCACTGGTGCGCTGGCGCGCGGGGGACGCATGCTCGGCCAGATCGAGGAATATTTCATCGAAGGCCTCGTGGTCGGCGACACCTTCGTCTTTGGCGGCGAAGTCGTGCGCTATGAATCCCTGGTCGAGGATCAGGTTTATGTTTCGCGCGCGAACGACAAGGACGCCAAGGTGCCGTCCTATATGGGCGGCAAGTTTCCGCTCTCGACCTATCTCGCCGAACGTGTGCGCAAACTGCTGGACGATGAGCGCGCCTGGAAAGGCTTGCCTGATCAGGTGCGCGAATGGTTGTCGCTGCAGGCTCATGTCTCGCATGTGCCCGGCACGCGCGAGCTGATGGTCGAGACCTTTCCGCGCGCCGATAAGCATTACCTCGTCTGCTATCCGTTCGAAGGCCGCCTCGCGCATCAGACGCTGGGTATGCTGCTGACGCGCCGTCTTGAACGCGCGCGTGCGCGGCCGCTGGGTTTCGTCGCCAACGAATATGCACTGGCCATATGGGGCCTTGGCGACACGTCGCACATGATCAGACACGGCAGGCTCGATCTCGCCGCTCTGTTCGATCCCGACATGCTTGGGGACGACCTCGAAGCCTGGCTCGCGGAATCGGCGCTGATGAAACGCACATTCCGTACCTGCGCGGTGATCTCAGGGCTGATCCACACGCGCTTCACCGGCGAGGAGAAATCGCGCCGTCAGGTGCTGTTCTCCACGGACCTGATCTACGACGTGCTGCGCAAGCATCAGCCCGATCACGTGCTGCTGCGCGCCGCGCGCGCCGATGCCGCGACGGGATTGCTGGACATTCGACGATTGAGCGACATGCTGACGCGCATTCAGGGCCGCATCGTTCATCGGGAACTCGACCGCGTGTCGCCGCTGGCGGTGCCGGTGATGCTGGAAATCGGCCGTGAAGCGGTATACGGCGAGGCATCGGACGAGCTCCTGGCAGAAGCCGCCGAGGAACTCGTGAAAGAAGCGGCGGGATTCGAAGAGACGGGATCGTAAGGGTTTTGCGAATCTCGCATTCGTCTTAAAAGAGCACCATGCACGTTGAGACCATCACCGCCGATATGAGCACCGTCAGCATCGCTGGCGTCACGCTGGCTGCGGACCTGTCGGGCGCCCTGTATTGGGAAGAGCAGAAACTTCTCGTGGTGTCCGATCTGCATCTCGAAAAGGGATCGAGCTATGCTAATCGCGGCGTGCTGCTGCCGCCTTATGATACGATCGCAACACTCGGCCGTCTTGGTGCGGTGATCGCGCGTCACGATCCGCGCAGTGTGATTGCGCTCGGCGACAGTTTCCACGACCGTGACGCCCACGAGCGGTTGTCGCCGGCCAATCGCGAGGTTCTGTCCGCATTGCAGATGCGCCGTGACTGGATCTGGATATCAGGCAATCACGATCCCGCATTGCCACCCGATCTCGGCGGCACCGTCGCGGACGAGGTCGCCATTGGCCCGATCACCTTCCGTCATGAGCCGACGGGTGCTGCAGGTGAGATTGCCGGTCACCTGCATCCAAAGGCGCGCGTCAGCACCCGCGGTCGCGCCGTCGAACGTCGTTGCTTTGCGAGCGACGGCACCCGCGCGGTGATGCCGGCCTTCGGCGCCTATACCGGGGGGCTCAACATCCGCGATGCAGCCTTCGCGAAAATCTTCCAGACCCTCGGCTTCGTTGCCCATGTGCTCGGCGACCGGCGTATGCACGCCATCGCAGCGTCGCGCTGCTGTTAACAAGCATGCAATGCGTGTCGATGCAGACGCCTAGCCGTCTGTGCCGAGGCGAACGGGAGTGATCTCCGAGATGGTGGACTCCTTCGCCGGGCGATCATTGACGAGATGATCGATGAGATCCCTGGTTGTCGAGCGACGGGTCAACATCAGGCAGGTCGCATCGTCGGCACGCGTTGCGTGCCAAACGCCGGGACGCATGCAGATTCCGACACCTGGAGACAGGCGGTACGCACGCAACGTCGCCAGATCCGGTTTCTGGTTTGCGTCACTCAAACAAAGAATCTGAACGATCTCGTTCGTGAGAGGCACGATCGCCTGTTGGGTCAGGTGATGGACTTCGAGCTTTGAGACGAGCGGACTGTTGTCGCGGTATTCCACCCACAGGACCTCGGTGTCGCCGTCTGTGCCCGGATTGAAGAAGTGCTCGTGCCAGAAATCGCTAGCGGGGCTGCGAAACGCGATCGGTGTTGTCTTCAGCGCGTCGGACTTGCCCAGTATCCACCCAAAAGGTTCGAACGAATCGGAATTCGCGACCTCCACAGTGACGGCCTTGGTCGTCGGCATCATCGGTTCCCTAGGCTCGGTCAAGCCGCCTTCGCCTGCACCGTATCGCAGAACTCGGCGAGGTGGTCGGCAAGCCGCAGCGTTGCCGGGCTCGCGTCGGGGGCGGCCATCAGCGTCAGTTCAGTCTGGTCGATCGGCGCGAAGCCTTCTTTCGCCGTCAAGATACGATGGTCGGGCTGGATAGCCATGTCGGACAGGATGCTGAGGCCAAGTCCGGCGGCGACCGCGGCCTGGATGCCGGCGAGGCCGGAGCTCGTATAGGCCATGTGCCAACTGCGGCCAGCCGCCTCGATGGCATGGATCGCGCGGGTCCGGTACAGGCAGCCGGCGGGAAAACCGATCAATGGGACGGACCGGATGGCGGGGTCAATCGGATGCGCCTTGCTCGTGACCCAATGGATCCGCTCGGGCCACACCGCAATGCCACCTTTCTCACCGACGGCGCGCTTGAACAGTGCCAGGTCAAGTTCGCCGCGTTCGAGATCCCGGCGCAAATATGTGCTCTGGTCGGCGCGCACGTCGAGCCGCAAGCCGGGCCGCGACCGCGAAAAATTCGCCAGCAATTCGGTCAGGCGATAGGCCGCGAAATCCTCGGGGATGCCGAGCCTGACAGCGCCTTCATTGGTCGGCCGGGCCAGCACGTCGCGGGCTTCTTCCGCCAGCGCCAACAGCCGTCGTGCATAGGACAAGAGCCGCTCGCCGGCTTCGGTCGGGGTCACGTCCTTGCCGGCGCGGTTCAGCAGCGGCTGGCCGATATCCTCTTCCAGTCGCTTGATTTGCTGGCTGACGGTGGACTGGGTGCGGTGAACGCGCTCGCCGGCGCGGGTAAAGCCGCGCGCATCGACCACCGAGACGAAGCTGCGCAGGAGTTCGAGATCCAGCATCGGCTATCCATTCGATTTTTAACTGACGACGAGTATATCATTTAATTTCCAAATGAGAAGGCAGGCGCATAGACCAAGGACAAAGGAGATTTCCGATGTCCCTCACGCCGTCAGTCGCGGTTCCCCGTGCCGCCTTCAATCCGCTGCCGATCTATATCGGCATCTTCTGTCTGCTTTGGAGTTTCTCCTTCGTCGCAGGAAAGATCGCCGTCACCGATTGCCCGCCGCTCATTCTGCTCGCCGCGCGGTTCTCGATCGCGGGTGTTCTGATTCTTGGCATCTCTGCCCTGCGCCGGAATGCTTGGTCGCTGTCTTGGCGTGATGTTGCTGCCTACGCTGTCATCGGCCTGGCCAATAACGCGCTGTATCTCGGCCTCGGCTATACCGGCCTGCAAACCGTCTCCGCCGGTCTCGGTGGCCTGATCGTCAGCGCAAACCCGGTATTTACGGCCGTGCTCGCGGCGCTGTTGCTGAAGGAGCCGCTCACCGGACGCAAGGTCGCCGGGCTCCTGCTCGGCATCGCAGGCGTCGCCTCGATCGTCTGGCACCGCATGTCGGTAGGTATCGACAGCGCGCACGGCATCGTATTCACGCTGGCATCGCTCGCGTCCATTGTGACCGGGACGATCCTGTTCAAGCTGCTGGCCCCGAAGGGTAGCCTGTGGCTCGGCAACGGTGTGCAGAATCTTGCGGCCGGCGTGGTGCTGATCCCGGTGGCGCTCACATTTTCCGATATCGGTGCGATCGTGCCGAGTGCGCGATTGATCGGTTCGTTTGCATTCCTGACATTGGGCGGTTCTATCCTCGGCTATCTGCTGTGGTTTCATCTCCTGAAGACCTGCGGCGCCACCGCTGCCAGCGCCTATCACTTTCTGATGCCGCCCCTCGGCATGCTGTTCGCATGGATGGTGCTCGGCGAGCATGTCGAAATTCGTGACCTCATGGGGATCGTCCCGGTCGCCCTCGGTATCTATCTCGTCACCAGACCGGCCGCTTCACCAGCACCTTTGCGACAGGAGTAGTTCATGTCTCTCACCATCACTCTGATTGGCGGTCCCACCGCGTTGATTGAATTCGATGGCTTCCGGTTGCTCACCGATCCCACCTTCGATCATCCGGGCGCCTACAAGCTGCCGCATGTCACGCTGGAAAAACTCGTCGGCCCCGCGATCTCCGCTGCGCAGGTCGGCGCGGTTGATGCGGTGCTGCTCAGTCACGACCAGCACTCCGACAATCTCGACAATTCCGGGCGCGATTTCCTGCGCCACGCGCCGCGCACGCTGACAACCATTGCGGGTGCCAAGCGCCTCGGTGGGAATGTCGAAGGTCTCGCGCCATGGGACAGCACCGAGCTGACAGGCAAGGATGGCCACGCGCTGACGATCACTGCGACGCCCGCGCGCCACGGCCCGGCCGGCATCGAGCCGCTGTCAGGCGATGTCATCGGCTTCGTGCTGAGTTCGAACGCGCCGGGGAGCAGGCCGATCTACATTACAGGTGACACCGTCTGGTTCGATGGCGTTGCCGAGGTCGCGCGGCGTTTTCCGGCCGGCGTGGTGCTGCCCTTTGCCGGCGCGGCGCAAACCCGCGGGCCATTCCACCTCACCATGGACACCAATGACACGATCGAGACGGCGCGCGCGTTTCCCGATGCGACGATTGTGCCGGTCCACACCGACGGATGGGCGCATTTCAAACAGACCGCCGGCGACCTGCGCGCATCCTTCGATACGCTCGGCTTCGGTGCCCGTCTGCGTATCCTCGAACCGGGTGTGCGGACTTTGATCTAGCCCGTTGCCAGTTCCTGATTTGGAACATTAGCTGCGACGGCACGTTGCCGAACGGTGAAATGGCATGGATCAGATGTCGGACAAGTCCAGCGGGAAGCCTGATGATCAGGAGGCAGAAGCTACCGGTCCGAAAGGCTTTCTGAAGCGGCTTGGTCCTGGTCTGATCACCGGCGCTTCCGATGACGATCCTTCCGGCATCGGCACCTATAGTCAGGCCGGGGCACAACTTGGCTACGGCATCGGCTGGACCATGCTGCTGACCTTTCCGCTGATGGTCGCGATCCAGGAAATTTCCGGACGCGTCGGCAGCGTGACGGGTCGTGGCATTTCCGGCAATGTCTGCCGGCACTATCCGGCACCGCTGCTGCATCTGATCGTGTCGCTCCTGTTCATCGCCAATACGATCAATATCGCGGCTGATCTCGGCGCCATGGCCGACGCCACCAAGCTGCTCATCGGCGGTCACAGCATCATCTATGTCGTGTTGTTCGGCGTGCTGTCGGTCGGCGCGCAAATCTTCTTCGACTACAAGCGTTACGTCTCAGTGCTGAAGTGGCTGACGCTCTGCCTGTTCTCCTATGTTGCCGCGCTTGCGGTGGTGAAGGTCGACTGGAGCGCGGCTCTTACAGGCATCCTGCTGCCACAAATCACCTGGAGCGCCTCGTATCTCACTACCGTCGTCGCGATTCTGGGGACGACGATTTCGCCCTATCTGTTCTTCTGGCAGGCCTCGCAGGAGGCGGAGGACGAACGTATCGATCCCGCCAAGGCTCCGTTGATCGAGCGGCCGATTGGCGCCGCGATGGAGTTTTCGCGCATTCGGGCCGATACGATCTTCGGCATGGCATTTTCGAACCTGATCGCGCTGTCGATCATCATCACGGCTGCGGCCACGCTCAATGCCTCCGGCAAGACCGATATCGAGACCTCGGCGCAGGCGGCTGAAGCCCTGCGTCCGATCGCCGGAATATTCGCGGAATGGATATTTGCGCTGGGCATCGTCGGCACCGGTCTGCTGGCGATTCCGGTGCTTGCGGGCTCAACCGCCTATGCCGTCGGCGAAGGTCAGCGCTGGCGCGTCGGCCTCGATCGCAAGCCACGCGAGGCCGTGGCGTTCTACTCCGTGCTGACGCTATCCGCGACGATCGGGATCGCGCTGAATTTCACCTCGATCAACCCGATCTCGGCGCTGTACTGGAGCGCCGTCATCAACGGCGTTCTGGCCGTGCCGGTGATGGTGCTGCTGATGGTGATGTCGCGCCACAAGGATGTGATGGGCGATTTTGTGATCAAGGGGCCGTTGCACTGGCTCGGTTGGCTGTCGACTGCCGTAATGGCTATCAGCGTGGTGGCGATGGTCGCCGGAAATTTTCTTTAGTCCCGTCTGAATACGATCGACGCGGCCCAGCCGGACATCAGCGCCATCGCGGCGGTGAGCAGCCCGTAGATGAAACCGTGATTGCGCGCGGCATTGGCAACGAACTGCTCGAAGCCGACCTTGACGATATCGAACGCCGTCTCCGCTTTCGAGATCAGTGCACCGTCGGCGAACAGCTTGATCTCGACATCATAGGTTCCGATGGGGACTTCGGCGGGCAGCGGAATGCTGGTTCGGAACAGCGTCGGTGTCAGGAATGTCACCGCTGAGGTCTCTTCGCGATACAGTCCATGTTCCTTGCGCAGTCGCACAAAGGCGCTCCGGAACGGGTCGGTGGCGACGACGTCGGCGTAGTCGGTGCCGACGCGCTGGGTCAGCAGGACGTTATTGATTCCGAGCTGTTGGCGGCGCTGTATGTCGGCGGGCGCGATGGCGTCCATAGGACGGTTGGAAAACACGGCGAGATAGGACGGCACCTGCAGGAACTGGCGCGAATCCGTGTTGATCCAGATGCCAAAGCGACGTTCCTTGCGCCGGGTCGTGAGGTCGGTGCGCGGTCCGTTGACGGTGACGACGAGATTGTAGTTGTTGCGGCCGGGCGGTGTCTTGTCGTCTTTCTCGACAGCGCCGAACAGCACCAGTTCCTCGCCGGCATAATTCGGCGTCACGGTCACGCGATGGTTCGACACCGAGACGATCAGTTGCTCGGCGCGTGCCGGGGCGAGCATTCCGATGCCAAGTGCGGCGATGATCGGGAGCGCGCGTATCATGGAGCGACGCCTCCGGTCTCGCGGATCGTGTACAGATCCGCGGGGCGAACGACCAGTTCCACGGCGAAGCGGACGCCGACCGCCAGGATCAGCAGACCCAGCAGCAGGCGCAAATGCTCGCCGCGAATCTTCTGCCCGGCACGGGCGCCGAACTGTGCGCCAGTGACGCCGCCGACCATCAGGATGAGGGCCAGCACCGCATCGACCAGATGATTGGTGACGGCGTGCAGCAATGTCGCGATCACCATGGTGACCAGCGTCAGCACCATGGATGTTCCGATGACCGTCGAGGTCGGAATGCGCAGCCAGTAGATCAGGATCGGGATCAGGATAAAGCTGCCACCAATGCCCATCACGGCGCCGATAAAGCCGATCAGGAGGCCGACGGCGATCACCGGGATCACCGAGAGATAGATCTTGGAGCGCTTGAACCGCATCTTCAGCGGTAGGCCGTGAACCCAGCTATGGCTGCCGGACCGGCGCAAGTTCACAGGATCACCGCGCCGCATGCGCAGTAGCGCGCGCAAGCCTTCCCAGAACATCAATCCGCCGACAGCGGTGAGCAGGATCACATAGGACAGCGAAATGGTGAGGTCGAGCTGGCCGAGATTGCGCAGCAGCGTGAAGGTCCAGACGCCGAGCGCCGTGCCGACCACGCCGCCGGTCAGAAGGACAGTCGCAAGCGCGGGATCGATGGCGCGGCGTCGCCAGTAGGACAGTGCGCCGGAGAAAGACGAGGCTGCGATGTGGCTCGCCACCGACGCGACCGACACCGCAGGAGCGATGCCGACGAAAATCAGCAGCGGTGTCATCAGGAAGCCGCCGCCGATCCCGAACATGCCAGACACGAAGCCGACTGCGGCGCCCATCGCCAGGATGAGCAGCACATTGATCGGAATGTCGGCGATCGGGAGATACAGTTGCACGCGCGTTCGCTTCGGAATTCTGGCCCTGAGTTGGGCCGAAACCGCTCACGGCGTGGTTCTGGAGGCGGCGCGGATTGCGAGCCGCACCCCGTCTTAGACGATATCGTCCGTTGATGGGATTAAAGAATCCGGTAAAGGCGCGGTTTTCCGCCGCGACCGATGATGCACCTTTCAAGGTGGTAAATTTTGTTGGGTCAGGTGTAGGCCGGCGGCGTCACGACTTCCTGGCCGGATCGGTGACGAGGTTCATGGCGGCAGCCTCGCTGGTGCCGAGCCAGCGGATTTTCTCGGTGGCTGACATCGCCTCGACGACCGACGAGGCCACGCCCATCTTGGTCATGTAGCTCAGCACATAGCCCATGGTGCGCTGCGCGGACGCGACAGGATCGGCCCCCGGCCTGGGCGAGACGAACCGGTGAACGCCCAGCTTTGAGCCCTCGACGCCGATGCGGGCCTTGCCGCCGGCATAGGTCATCACGCAGGCGCTGGCGCAGTAGGACGGTTTGATGCGGCCCGCCGAATCCACCGTGCCCACGGCGGTGGCGAGACCACGCGCACGGATGATCTCGCCCATAATGATGGCCTGGCCGACATTTCCGCCCGGAGACGACAGCAGCACGGTATCGCCGGGCGCGAGCTTGGCTTCATCGAGCTTTTCGCGAAACCAGCTTGCAGTGGCGGGACCGATCTCGCCCGTGATCGCCAGCGCCGGGCGGCCGCGGCCTGAATTGTCGGGATCGAGATTGGCGACCTCCGAAGACGCCATGCTCGGCGAGACATAGAGGTCTTTCCAATAGGCCCAGGCTTCGGGTTTGGAGAGCTCCTGATAGGCCTGCGCGCCGATACCGCCGAATATCAGGACCGCGAATGCGACCGAGGGCCAGTTGAACCATTTGCTGCGCGGTGCCTCAGGCGGCGGGGGCTGCGATGGCGCGGGCGGCTCGGCGGGACGTGCGGCCCAGGGATTGACCGTCGGGATCCCCGATGGGCGTTCCGCGCCCCCCGATGTGTCGTCATTTCGAAAAGACAAATCAATTTCCTCGTCGTTCAGTCCGGCCCGGCGCGCATGTTATCGCGTCAAGTCTGCTGAAGGTTTGTTGAGGAAATAAGACCGCCGGCTCGATCCGGCGGTCCAGAAATCCGGCCTAGCGCGCAGCCCGCTTGCCCATCGATGCTTTCGCCCCGGCCTGTGCCGGCGTGGCATCCCAACCGCCCGCGGGAGTGGCCACGTTGATGGCGTCTTCGGGTTGGCCTTCCGGTGTGAACGTCTGGACCGCCAGCCTGGCAGCAGCCAGCGACTGCGGATCGAGGCGCTTGGCGACGTCATCGCGCTTGCGGCCGGCATCGACATCGCCCTGGGCGGCGGCGAGGCTGAACCACTTGAAGCTCTCGGCGAGGTTCTGTTCGACGCCGATGCCGCGGGCATAGAGGATGCCGAGATTGAACTGGCTGTCGGCGACGCCGCGATCGGCCGCCTTGCGGAACCAGTACGACGCGCTCTTGTAGTTGGCCCCCTTGGTGCCGCCATCGGCATCGAGCACGGCGAGATTGTGCATCGCCTTGGCGTTGCCGCGGTCGGCGGCGAGCACGTAATAGCGGCGGGCGACGTCGAGATCCTTCTTCGCGCCGAGGCCCTTCTCGAACAGCGCGCCCAGGCGGAACATGGCCGGCACGACATTGGCCTGTGCCGCGCGGTCATACCACTTGGCGGCTTCGTCGTAGTTCTGCGCCACGCCCTTGCCCTCGGCATAACGGACGCCGATTTCGAACGCTGCCGAGGCGTCGCCTTTGAGCGCCGCGTTGCGCAACGCGGTGCTGCCGATGGTCTCGGGCAGGTGCTCGCCGGCAGGGACCGGGGCCGTGGTGATCTTCTGGCCGCTCGACGGCAGCACCGGGCCGGTGGCGCTGGCCTGCGGTGCGGGCGCGGCAATGCTGCCGGTCACATCGGGCGACACATATGGCACGGGCGCAGCCTGTGGCACCGGCTGCGGCGCTGGCTCGACGGCGGCGGGCGGTGCGATCAGCGACTGCTTGCCGATCGGAGTGGGCGATGTCATCGACGGCGTGGCCGGCACGGGAGCGGCGGGCTTGGTCGGGACCTCGGCCGGCTCGGGCGCGTTCAGCTGCAGCGGCGGTGCCGAGTGAATGTTCTCGGCCACCGGCGCCGGCGAGCCGCTGTCCAGCAGCGTCATCGCCATCTTGAACGAGCCGAGCACGATCACGATCACGCTGGCACCGACCAGCAGCGAGCGGATCTTCGAGCCGATCGTGGAAGATGACTTTTCGCTATCGGCAAGCTGCGGCCCGGGTCTGGTGACCTTCGATTTATCAGTCCTGGATTTGTCGGACCTGGACTTGTCGTTGCCGGTCGCGGCGGCGGCCTGTGCGGCGCGGCGCGCGGCAGCAATGAAGCTCGACGCGGTGGCCGGTTCAGGAGCATCGACGGCGATTTCGCTGATCGCCTCTTCCGACGCGGCGATGCGTTCGGATGGCGATGCGCCGCGCCCCTGCGGACGCGTGCCGGGCTCCAGCGGATGATCCGGCGGCAAAGCCGGGTCAACCATCGGGCGGGCCGAGGAACGCTCGGCAGCGGATGCAGACTGCGCGACCGGCTTTGGCGCGGGCGGTGGATCGAGAATCTCGCTGATGGCCTTCGGCACCACGAAAGCCAGCGCCGGCTCGTGCGAGATCGCGGTTGCCGCGAAGTCGCGCGGCGCGGCATCGAAATGAACCTGCGGCGGACGTACCTCGACCTGCGACGGCGCAGCCTGTGGCTTCACCGGATTGGGCATCTGTGGGCGCGGCGGAGCCGGTACCGAAACGGCTGGTGCGGTTGCCGGGCGCGGGGCCGGTGCGGGTGTGGCAACGGGCGCGGATTGCTTGGCAGGCGCTGCGCTGACCGCGCGCAGATCACCCTCGATCCTGGCAAGGCGATCGACTACATGGCCGAGCGTCGAATGCACGACCTCAAGCGAATCCTGCGTGTGGCGGTCGGTTTCCGACTGGCTGAAGCGCATGTCGGAGAGTTCGCGCTTGATCGTGTCGACCAGGCCGGGATCGACCGATGGCGCCTTGCTGCGCGGATTGTCCAGCGCGGCGAACACGGATTGCTGGCGTTCGAGATGGCGCAGGATGTCCTGCAGCCCGTCCTCGACGCGGCCGAGATTGTTGCCGCGCGTATCGGTGATGCTCTCCATCCGCTCGAGCAGATATGAGACGCGCTGTTCGAGATGCGCGAAGGCCGACGACGAGTCATTGCCCACCGGCATATGATCGAGACGCTCGGACAGCGCCCGCAACGCGGTTTCCAGATGATCGGAGCTGGCCATGACGGCCGGACGTTCGCGATTTTCCAGCGCCGTCGTCAGCGTCACGATGCGCGCCTCGAGCGCGGCAAAGGAATCGCTGTTGTCGGCGCGTGCGAGCTGATCGACCTTCGACGACAGCGTCTGCAGGTCGTCGCTGAGACGGCCGAGCGCTTCGTTGGAGGCGACGTTGGACACGATGGCGCGCAGCGCGGCGACCGCGCCCTGCAGCTGCTCCATGGTGCCGGGATCGTTGCTCGAGCGCACGATCATGTCGATCTTGCCGCCGAGATTGCGGATCGCCTCGTCGAAGCCGGCGAGCTGCTCGGCCGGCGTCAGCGTGGTCAGCGTCTTGTGGATGTCGGCGAGTGCGCGTTCGAGATTGGCCAGTACGTTGCCGTCGATGCCGCTATGGCGGTTGTCGTCGATGCGGCGGCCAAGCTCGCGGATTTCGTTCTCGATCGATTCGATGGCGCGGCGCGGCATCGCTTCGGTGATGACATTGCGAATGTCGGCGAGTTCGCCGCGGAACGTCGCGATCGACTGCTCGATCGTGTTGTCCGGGCGCTGCAGCGCATCGATCTTGGTCGTGATCTGGAACAGCTGCCGTTCCAGGCCGGACATATCCGGCAGGAGGCTGTGCGACTGCTGTGCGGCGGGCTGCGCATAAGGAGGCTGCACGAATGACGGCGCAATCGGCGGCGCGCTGCGCGGGGCCATGCGCGGCGTGCCGTCGAGCTCGCCCTGGCGCGCGGCGATCTCGGCGATGGCGAAATCCAGCGAGAACGGATCGATCGGCGGTGACGCGCTATAGACCTGATTGGCGGCGCGCTCGACCATATCGATGCGCGGCTGCTGCGGCGGCATTTGGTGCTGACGGTGAATGGGCTCGCTGATCTGCGACAAACGCGCATCGAGCCGCGAAATCGCATCATTGAGCTGGCGCGCAACGCCGGGCTCGCTGCGCGGCGCAGGCTTCGAGAACAGTTCGATCTGCCGGGCAATGGCGTCGAGCCGCTGGTGGATGTCGGCGACGTCGTCGGCGTCGCGCTGCGGCAGGGCCGCACGCGGGGTGAGGGGACGTTCCTGGTCGCGCGGGCGTGCATTGGGCGAGTTGAAGCGCGCGGGAGCTTCGCCGATGGTCGAGTTCAGCCAGTCGCCGAGCGACATGCCGGCACGGCGCGCCGCAGCTTCGGCCCGCTCGCGAACCGATGGCTCAATCCCGTCAACACTCCACGATACGCGCGAATTCATGCCTTGGCCCGGTTCCGAGGATGGCGCCAACTGGCACCTGCAGCCTCCCCCGCGCGTCCCATCGTGAAGACAATCGTAACGTGCGCGGGTCGTCTGCCTCTGATCCGGACTTTTCAGGGTTAGGGTAAATAACGGGTTAAGGTTGGCGCCCTGGCCGCCTTAAAAGTTAACCCGGCGATACACTTGTGCCGGATTGCAGGCGATATCGGGTGTCTCTGGCCTGGTGTCAGCGCGTAAACAGCGCACTCAAATCGTCGACATCCAGTTCGGTGATGGCGCTATGGCGCGGGTCCATCACTGCGGACTGGCCGATATAGGCCCAATAGAGAAACTCGGCGCGGGGTAGTGCTCGCTGGCTTTCCACCCCGGCCTCGATCAGCCATTTCGCCATGTATCCAACCCGCCTGGCATCCACCGAAGCGACCATTTTGGCGACGTCCGAGTCGGTCGAGGCCATGGCGCGGATGGCACGGTCCAGGCTGCGATCTTCGTTGAAGGCGAGCTTCATCAGGTGGGTCAGACGTGCGGCGCCGACGATCGACGTGTCGATTCCCTCGATCACCTGATCGGTCGTCCGCTCCTGCCAGCGCTGCAGAAGCTGTAGTCGAAAATCTGATATATCCTTGAAATGCCAATAGAAACTGCCGCGCGACACGTTCAGTCCGGTCGCCAGTGCGCCGACCTTCAGCGCGTCGACGCCCTGCCGCGCGAGGATCCTCAGCCCGTGATCGAGCCAGGCCGAACGCGTCAGGCGGTCCTTGGTCAGTTGGTCATCCATTCCCCGACCATACACATGTGTATTGACGAAATCCACGCTCTGGCGTTAACGTCCATGCAGAAGTGTATGGAGCGGCGCTGGCCGAACAGTGCCCGATGCGGGAGGCAGAGCCGATGAGTGTGACCAGTCTCGATAGGTGGTACAGCTTCATGCGCTCTCATGATCGGGCCGCGCTGTGGGATCTGCTGCATCCGGACGCCGTGTTCGAAAGCCCGGTCGTGCATGCGCCGCAGCGGGGCCGTGAGATCGTGTTCAAGTATCTGACGACTGCGGAGAAAGTGCTGGGTGGCCCCGGCTTCGCTTACAAAGGCGAGTGGCGCAGCGACAACGGCGCGGTTCTCGAATTCGAGAACGAGATCGACGGCATCAAAATCAATGGCGTCGACATGATCACCTTTGCCGACGATGGACGCATCACCCACTTCAAGGTGATGGTCAGGCCACTCAAAGCCATCAACCTGTTGCACCGGTTGATGGGCGAGGAATTGGCGCGGCAATGAGCCGCCTTCTGTCCGCTTCTAGTCCAATAGCAATCGCTTAAAACTGACACGGCGGCGCCGTATCATCCACTCCATCGAATTCAAACCGAGAGAATCCCATGCCCAGCTACAAAGCCCCGCTCGAAGACGTCGGATTCCTGCTCAACGATGTGTTTCAATTCGATCGCTACAACAATCTGCCCGGCTTCGCCGATGCATCGGCGGATGTGCGCGAGGCGATTCTGGGCGAAGCCGCGAAGCTCAGCGAAGAAGTACTTCAGCCGCTGAATCGCGTCGGCGATCTCGAAGGCTGCAAGCGCAACGACGATGGCAGCGTGACCACGCCGAAGGGCTTCAAGGAAGCCTTCAAGCAGGTCACCGAGGGCGGCTGGCTTGGTCTGTCGGCGCCGACGGAGTTTGGCGGTCAGGGCCTGCCTGTGACGCTGTCGCAGACCGTCGCCGAATTCCAGATCTCCGCCAATATGGCGTTCTCGATGTATGGCGGCCTCACCATGGGCGCGACCGCGGCGCTGATCGTGCACGGCAAGCCGGAGCAAAAGGCCAAGTATCTGCCGAAGATGGTCGCCGGCGAATGGACCGGCACGATGAATCTCACCGAGCCGCATTGCGGCACGGATCTGGGCTTGTTGCGCACCAAGGCAGTGCCGCAGGCTGACGGCAGCTACAAGATCACCGGCACCAAGATCTTCATCTCGGCCGGCGAACACGACATGGCCGACAACATCATCCACCTCGTGCTCGCCCGCATCGAGGGCGCGCCGGCCGGCATCAAGGGCGTGTCGCTGTTCGTGGTGCCGAAGGTGCTGGTCAATGACGACGGCTCGCTCGGCGCGCGCAACGGCGTGGTCTGTGGCTCGATCGAGCACAAGATGGGCATCCACGGCAACTCGACCTGCGTGATGAACTACGATAACGCCACCGGCTGGCTGATCGGCGAAGAGAACAAGGGCATGCAGGGCATGTTCGTGATGATGAACGAAGCCCGTCTCGGCGTTGCCGTGCAGGGCCTCGCGCAGTCCGAAGTCGCCTATCAGAATGCAGTGGCCTATGCGAAGGATCGCCTGCAGGGCCGCTCGCTCACCGGTCCGAAGTCGCCGGACAAGCCGGCCGATTCGATCATGGTGCATCCCGACGTGCGCCGCACGCTGCTGACCATTCGCGCCTTCAACGAAGCTGCCCGCGCGATGGTTGTGTGGACCGCGCTGAAGAGCGACGTTGCGCATCGCTCCGACGATCCGAAGGAGCGCCAGGCCGCCGACGATCACATGGGCCTGATGACGCCAGTACTGAAGGGCATCCTCACCGATGGCGGTTTCGCCAATGCGGTCTCTGCGCAGCAGATGTTCGGCGGTCACGGCTATATCGCCGAATGGGGTATGGAACAGTTCGTGCGCGACGCGCGTATTGCCATGATCTATGAAGGCGCCAACGGCATTCAGGCGCTCGATCTCGTCGGCCGCAAGCTGCCGCGCGACGGCGGCCGTGCGGCGATGACCTTCTTTGGCGAGGTTGCGGCTTTTGCCAAGGAGCATGGCGGCAACGAAGCCATGAAGCCCTATATCGATCCGCTGTCGAACGCGCTCGGTCATCTGCAGCAGGCGACCATGTGGCTGATGAACAACGCCATGGCCAAGCCCGACAATGCCGGCGCGGGCGCAACCGATTACATGCAGCTGTTCGGTCTCACGGCCTTCGCTTACATGTGGGCGAAAATGGCCAAGGTCGCGCAGGATAAGATTGCCACTGATGGCGCGACGCCCTATCTGACGACCAAGCTGGTCACCGGCCGCTTCTTCATGGAGCGGATGTTGCCCGAAACGGCGCTTCATCTCGCCCGCATCCAGACGGGTGCGGCCACGACGATGGAGCTTCCAGCGGAAGCGTTCTGATACTCAGTTGTTGCCATACACTCAGGCTGTCATCCCCGCCTAGCGCACCGAAGGTGCGCGCAGAGCGGGGATCCAGTAAACACAGGCGTTCGTAGTAACTCACCAGCGCCAGTGTTTACTGGATCGCCCGGTCAAGCCGGGCGATGACAGCGTCTTCGGAATTCGAACAACACGATTAATCTCGAGGGAGACACCATGCCCGAGGCATATATCTACGATCACGTTCGCACGCCGCGCGGCCGCGGCAAGGCCGATGGCTCGCTGCATGAGGTGACCGCGCTGGCGCTCGCCACCGCGCCGCTGAAGGCTCTGAAGGAGCGCAACAACCTCAAGCCCGGCACCATCGATGATGTCATCCTCGGCGTGGTCGATCCGGTCGGCGAGGCCGGCGGCGACATCGCGCGCATGGCGGCGCTGTCAGCCGGTTACGGTAATGACGTGCCGGGTATCCAGATCAACCGCTTCTGCGCTTCCGGCCTCGACGCCGTGAATTTTGCCGCGGCGCAGATCATGTCGGGTCAGCACGAAATGACCATTGGCGGCGGCGCCGAGAGCATGAGCCGCGTCGGCATTGGTGCCGCGGGTGGTGCATGGCCGGTCGATCCGTCGATCGCCGTTCCCGCCTACTTCATGCCGCAGGGCGTCTCGGCCGATCTGATCGCAACCAAATACGGCTTCTCGCGCGACGACGTCGATGCCTATTCGGTGCAGAGCCAGCAGCGCGCTGCCAAGGCCTGGGATGAAGGCCGCTTCAAGAACTCGGTCATTCCGGTCAAGGATATCAACGGCCTCACCATTCTGGCCAAGGACGAGCATATGCGCCCGTCCACCACGATGCAGTCGCTGGCCGCGCTGCAGCCGTCTTTCGCCACCGTGGCGCAGATGGGCGGTTTCGACGGCGTCGCGATCCAGTCGCATCCGGAAATCGAAGCCGTGAACTATGTGCATCACGCCGGCAATTCGTCGGGCATCGTCGATGGCGCTGGCGCCGTGCTGCTTGGCAGTGCCGAGGCCGGCAAGAAGGCAGGTTTGAAGCCGCGCGCGAAGATTCGCGCTTTCGCCAATATCGGCTCCGAGCCGGCGATGATGCTCACCGGTCCGGTGGATGTCACCAAGAAGGTGCTGGAGCGTTCCGGCATGAAGCTGTCGGACATCGATCTGTTCGAGCTCAACGAAGCCTTCGCCTCGGTGGTGCTGCGCTTCATCCAGGCCTTCGAGATCGACAACGAGAAAATCAATGTCTGCGGCGGCGCCATCGCCATGGGCCATCCGCTCGGCGCCACCGGCGCGATGATCCTCGGCACCGTGCTGGACGAACTCGAGCGCACCAACAAATCGACGGCCCTCGTCACCCTCTGCATCGGCGGCGGCATGGGCACCGCCACCATCATCGAACGCGTGTAAGGAGCGGCCAACATGACCTTCAAGAATTTCAAGGTTGAGACCGACGCCGATGGCATCGCCCTCGTCACCTGGGATATTTCCGGCCGTTCGATGAACGTGCTCGACGTGGCGACCATCGAGGAACTCGGCGCCATTGTCGATCAGACCACTGCGGATGCCGCTGTAAAGGGCGTCGTCATCACCTCCGGCAAGGAAGCTTTCTCGGCCGGTGCCGATCTGTCGATGCTGGAAGGCATGGGCAAGGTGTTCGCCGAGACCAAGGCGGCCAAAGGCGAGGAAGCCGCGCAGCAGATGCTGTTCGACGAGAGCCGCAAGCTGTCGCTGACGCTGCGCAAGATCGAAACATCGGGCAAGCCATGGGTCGCGGCCATCAACGGCCTTGCGCTCGGCGGTGCGTTCGAGCTGACGCTGGCCTGCCACTACCGCGTTGCTGCGGAAAACCCGAAGACGCGTCTGGGCCTGCCTGAAATCAAGGTCGGCCTGTTCCCCGGCGGCGGCGGCACCCAGCGCCTCGCGCGCATGCTGCAGCCGCAGGACACGATGCAGATGCTGCTGAAAGGCGACGCGATCAATCTCGTCAAGGCGAAGGCGATGGGGATCGTCGGCGCGGTGGTGCCATCAGCCGATCTCATCCCGGCTGCCAAGGAGTGGATCAAGGCTGGCGGCAAACCCGTCGCGCCGTGGGACGAGAAGGGCTTCAAGCTGCCCGGCGGCCCCGTCTATTCCAAGCAGGGCATGATGATGTTCCCTGCGGGTAACGCGATCTATCGCCGCGAAACCTTCGACAACTATCCGGCCGCGCGTGCGGTCATGCAGTGCGTCTATGAAGGCCTGCAATTGCCGATGGACGCGGCGCTCCGCGTCGAGTCCCGTCAGTTCGCGCATATCCTGCAGACCAAGGAAGCGGCGGCGATGATCCGCAGCCTGTTCCTGTCGATGCAGGAGCTCAACAAGGGCGCGCGCCGTCCCACCAACGTGCCGCCGACCAAGGTCAAGAAGCTCGCCATTATCGGCGCCGGCTTCATGGGCGCCAGCGTTGGTTATGTGTCGGCGAAGGGTGGCATCGATGTGGTGCTGATCGACCGTGATCAGGCTGCGGCCGACAAGGGCCGTGCGCATTGCCAGTCGGTCATCGACGGGCTGATCGCCAAGGGCCGCGCCAAGGAAGCCGATCGCGACGCGCTGATGTCGAAGATCACGGCAACCGCAGATTTTGAAGTGATCCGGGAATGCGACCTCGTCATCGAGGCCGTGTTCGAGGATCGCGCGGTCAAGGCCGAGATCTACAAGAAGGTGCAGCCGCTGCTGAAGGAAGGTGCGATCATCGCGTCGAACACCTCGACGCTGCCGATCAATTCGCTGGCCGAGGAATTCACTGACCAGTCGAAATTCATCGGCATCCACTTCTTCTCGCCGGTCGAGAAGATGATGCTGGTGGAGACCATTGTCGGCAAGAACACCGGCGATGTCGCGCTCGCCACCGCGCTGGATTACATCCGCGTCATCGGCAAGACGCCGATCGTCGTCAATGACTCCCGTGGCTTCTTCGCCAATCGCTGCGTGTTGCGTTTCACGGCCGAAGGCCTCGAAATGCTGCTCGAAGGCGTGCCGCCGGCGATGATCGAGAACACCGCCAAGATGGCCGGCATGCCGGTCGGCCCGCTGTCGCTGTCGGACGAGATCGCGCTCGACCTCGTGCTGAAGATCATGAAGGCGACCGAAGCCGATCTCGGTTCGCAGGCCGTCGATCAGGCGCAGAAGAAGCTGATCGTCGAAATGGTCGAGAAGCAGGAGCGCTTCGGTCGCAAGAACGGCAAGGGCTTCTACGAGTATCCGCCGAAGGGCAAAGGCTCGAAAGCCCTCTGGAAGGGCATCGCCCCGCTGTTGCCGAAGCCTGTTGACCCCGACACGCTCGATGTCGAGGAACTGAAGCAGCGCTTCCTGGTGGTGCAGGCGGTGGAAGCCGCGCGCACCGTCGAGGATCACGTGATCGTCGATCCGCGTGAGGCGGATGTCGGTTCGATTCTCGGCTTCGGCTTCGCGCCGTTCACCGGCGGTACGCTGAGCTATATCGACTTCATGGGCACCAAGAAGTTCGTCGAGCTCTGCCACAAGCTGGAAGCGAAATACGGCTCCCGCTTCACCCCGCCGAAGCTGCTCGAAGAGATGGCTGCCAAGGGCGAGACGTTCTATGGGCGATTCCCGCCGAAGAAGGCGGCGGCTTAAAGCCAAACACGGACAGGAATGTCCCCTCTCCCGCAAGGGGAGAGGGGACGACAGCGCCAGGTCTGTTGTGTCGTGATCAACGCGGCTCCAACACAAAACAAAAAAGGGCCGGATCATCGATCCGGCCCTTTCGTATTCTCACTCAATGCAGTCGGCTCACGCCGCCTTCATCAGGCCTTCCTTCTCCAGCGCAGCCTGCACCTGCGGGCGGGCGGCGACGCGATCCTTGTAGGCCATCAGGTTCTTGAACTCGGAGAGGTCGATGCTCATCCGGTCGGCCCATTTCAGCATCACGAACAGATAGCCGTCGGCGACGCTGAAGTCCTTGCCGAGCAGGTGGTCCTTACCCGCCAGATGGCTGTCGAGATATTTGAACTTGCCCATCAGGCGGGTCTTGAAGAAGCCTTTGACCTCGTCGTCGAACGCCGGCTGGAACAGCGGGCTGAAATTCTTGTGCAGCTCGCCATTGATGAAGCCAAGAAATTCCTGCAGTTGACGGCGCTCGTCGCTGCCATGAGCCGGCGCCAGATTCTTGGCGGCTGCCTTGTCGGCAATGTACTGCACGATGACCGGGCCTTCGGTCACGAGTTCACCACTGTCGAGGCCGAGGGCCGGCACCTGGCCCTTGGGGTTGATGGCGAGATAGTCGTCGCCATTTTCCAGTTTCTTGGCTTTGAGGTCGACCTTCACGAGATCGTAGGGCAGGCCGGCTTCGAGAAGTGCGATATGAGGAGAGAGCGAGCAGGCGCCCGGCGAATAATACAGCTTCATCGAAAATTCCTCCCTGAAGACATTGGTTTAACCACGCGGGTGACTAAATGCATCTGCATGAAAGAGTCAAGATTGATGCAGCTGCATCAAGTGGGCTAGGGTGCCGCCACCATTTGGACTGAGTCATGAAACGCAAACCTTCCACCGAGGCGACAGCCGCCTGGATCCGCTTGATGCGAATCCAGAGCAGGGTGCTGGATGCCGTCGAGCAGGACCTCAAGCGCGCCGGCTTTCCGCCGCTCGCATGGTACGACGCGCTGGCCGAGCTGTCGCGCTCGCCGACCGGCGAGATGCGCCCGGTCGAGCTCGAAAAGCAGATGCTGATACCGCAATATTCGACGTCGCGGCTGATCGATCGCTTGGTCGATGAGGGCCTGGCCGCGCGCCGCGAATGCAAGATGGACAAACGCGGCCTGTTCGTCGAGATCACGGCTGCTGGGCGCGAGTTGCACAAGAAGATGGGCTGCGCCTATTCAACGGCGATCGAGAAACATGTCGGCTCGAAATTGTCCGACGCAGATGCAGCAAAATTGTGCGGCCTGCTCGACCGGCTCGGCTGCGCGTGCCAAGAAGCGGCACAGACAGTGACATCGCCGGCCGCCAGAGACGCCGCGCCGGCGCGATGAACCTTAAATTTTTGCCTGCGTTCGCGACCCGTACGGGCCGCGGGCGTTCCCGACACCGCGCGCGACAGATTGCAGCGCCTTTCATTCGGAATTTTCATGGCGCGTGACCAAATCGATATGACGCCGCTGCAGTCGCGCGACGAACTCGTGGCGTGGCTGGCGGCGGGCGTGAAGCCGCCATCGGAATTCCGCATCGGCACCGAACACGAGAAGACGCCGTTCACGCTAGTCGGTCACAATCCCGTGCCTTACGAAGGCCCGCGCGGCATCGGCGCGGTGCTCGACGGCATGAAGCACCTGCTCGGCTGGGAGCCGATCATGGAAGCCGGCAATATCATCGGCCTTTATGACGTCACAGGCGGCGGTGCGATCTCGCTGGAGCCCGGCGGCCAGTTCGAATTGTCCGGCGCGCCGGTCGAGACAATTCATCAGACGCAGTCCGAATTGATGGCGCATCTGGCGCAGGTGCGTGAAGTGGCGACGCCGCTCGGCATCGGATTTCTGGGCCTCGGTCTCACGCCGTCCTGGTCGCGTGCGCAGATCCCGGTGATGCCCAAGGGCCGCTACAAGATCATGACCAACTACATGCCCAAGGTCGGCCAATACGGTCTGGACATGATGTACCGGACCTGCACGGTGCAGACCAATCTCGACTTCTCCTCGGAAGTCGACATGGTCAAGAAGCTGCGCGTTTCCGTTGCGCTGCAGCCGATCGCGACTGCCTTGTTCGCCAATTCGCCGTTCACCGAAGGCAAGCCGAACGGCTTCCTGTCGTTCCGGTCCGAAGTCTGGCGCGACACGGATAATGCGCGCTCTGGCATGATCCCGTGGGCATTCGAAGACGGCATGGGCTTCGAGCGCTGGGTCGATTACGCGCTCGATGTTCCCATGTATTTCGTCAAGCGCGGCGACACTTACATCGACGTGTCCGGTTCGTCGTTCCGCGATTTCTTCGCGGGCAAGAACGAAAAGATACCCGGCGAGCGACCCACTCTCTCGGACTGGGCCAATCATCTCTCGACGATTTTCCCGGAAGTCCGCCTGAAGCGCTATCTTGAGATGCGCGGCGCCGATGGCGTGCCGTCGGATCGTTTGCCGGCGCTGTCAGCGTTCTGGGTCGGGCTGCTTTACGACAACGGCGCTCTCGATGCTACCTGGGACATCGTCAAGCACTGGACCGCTGGGGAGCGCCAGGCGCTGCGCGACGACGTGCCGAAGCTGGGCTTCAAGGCGAAGATCAAGGATCGCTATCTGTTCGAGATCGCCAAGGAGTGCCTGTTGCTCGCCCATGGCGGTCTGCGCCGGCGCGGCAAACTCGACGCCCACGGGCGTGATGAGTCCCATCATCTGGATGCGCTCGATCAGATCCTGGATTCCGGCAAGACCCCGGCCGAGCAGATGCTCGACAGGTTCCACGGCGCCTGGGGCGGCTCCGTGGCGCCGGCCTACAAGGAATACTGCTTCTAGATCAGCGGCTTGGCGAAGCTGAAAATCCGTTCATCGGCGGTACAGGTGACCGGCGTTCCAATGGCGTTCCTCTTTACGCCGTTGCAAACCGCTGAAAGTCATCCTGCATGTCGAGGAACCTGTTCAGAGCGTGTCTGACAGCCTTTGCCATGCTGTTGCTGGCGGCCGTTGCACCTGCCCAGGCGCAAACCAATTTCGATCGTCCTGGCGGTGACTATTCGCGCTCGGTCTCGTTGTCCGGCGATCCCGCCGAATGCGCGCTGATCTGCGAGCGCGACAAGAAGTGCCGCGCCTGGAGCTTCAACTATCCGAGCGACAATTCCGAAAATGCAGTGTGTTGGCTGAAGGACAAGGTCCCGCCGCGGATCGAGAGCTATTGCTGCGTCTCGGGCGTGCGTGGTGCCGGCGTCATCGAGCCCCGCACGGGTCCGGTGGAAACCTCGACCGATCGTTTTGGCGGGGACTATCGTTCGTTCGAGATCAAGAATGACGACAAGGCCGAGCGCGGCGACGCCTGCCGTGACGCCTGCAAGGATGACAACAAATGTCGCGCCTGGACCTTTGCGCGGCCCGGCTATGCCGGCAAGAATGCGCGCTGCTTCCTGAAGAACGACATCAAGCCGCCGCGGCGGAAACCGGGTTTTATCTCGGGCGTTGTGAGGTAGCATTCCAGCAACGAAGGGAGTTGAGCCATGACGCGTCTCCTGCCCGTAGTGACAGTCGCTGGATTGCTGATTGCTGGCACGACGGTCGCCGCTGTCGCTCATCACGGCTGGGGCAGCTATGACGCTGCCAATCCGGTCACCGTGAACGGTCCTGTCGAAAGCAGCAAATTCGAGAACCCGCACGCGACGATCGTGATCAAGGGGGCCGATAAGGCCTGGACCGTCACTCTTGCACCGACCTCCCGCATGACGTCGCGTGGGGCATCTGCCGATATCGTGGCTGTCGGCAAGATGGTCTCGGCCTTCGGCTATCCATCCACCGTCGAGAAGGACGAGATGCGCGCCGAACGCATCACCGTGGACGGCAAGACCTACGAACTGCGTTAGCGAGCGGCTGATGACCGAGGGCGCGCCGGCAATCTTCATGGCGATGGAGGCGTCCGCCATTGGCGCTGCGATCCGGCAATCGCGCTGGCTCTATATGTCCGCCAATATCGGCCACATCGTCGCGCTGATGTGCTTCGCCGGTGCCATTGCGGTGATGGATGTCCGGCTCGCGGGTGGATTGGCTGCAACGGCGCCCGGTCCGCTGCTGCGCAGGGCGCGCTGGTTCGCGATTGCCGGATTTCTCGGCCTCGTCCTTACAGGCGCGACACTTTTTACGGCTGAAGCGAGCCATGTCGTGCTGAATCGCGTGTTTCAGATCAAGGCGGCTTTGATCGCGCTGGGCTTGCTTAATGTCGTCTGGGTCGAGGCGATGATCATGCCGAAGATCGCGGCGCTGCCGCCGCTGTCACCGATGCCTGCAGGCGCGCGGCAAGGCGCGCTGGCATCGATGGCCATCTGGTTCGCGGTCGCCATATGCGGCCGCGCCATTGCTTACTTCTGAGCTGCTGTCGCGGTGCTCAATGCACCCCGGTGAAGAACCGCGCCATGCGGAAGCCAGACAGCCAGTTGGTGACCGGCTGGTTGCGCACGCCGAGATCCCATGAACCGACGATGGCATCGACGCGGCCGACGAGATTATCCATCGGCAGCAGGCCGACGCCGCCCTGGCTGACCGGCACGCGGCTATCGGCGGAGTTGTCGCGGTTATCGCCCATCACGAATAGATGGTCCGGCGGCACCGTGACCTCCGGTGTGTTGTCGAGGCGGCCATTGTCACGCAGCTTGAAGATCGGATGCGACACGCCGCCGGGCAGGGTTTCGACATAACGCTGCGCCGGTTCGGAGCCACCGCTATCGTCTTCCGCGGCACCGATGCCGTCGGCCTTCACCGAAGTCGCGGCGCCATTGAGCCAGACCTGACCACCGCGCAGTTCGACGCGGTCGCCAGGCAGGCCGATCACACGCTTGACCCAGACCTGGGAGCGGTCGCCGGGCCAGCGAAACACCACGACGTCGCCGCGCTTTGGCGTGGTCGCGAAGACGCGGCCGGTTTCGGGAAACGAGACATGGATCGGTAGCGAAGCTGTCGAATAGCCGTAGGGAAACTTGGTTGCGAGCAGCGCGTCGCCGATCAGCAGTGTCGGCTCCATCGAGGCGGACGGCACATAGAACGGTTCGGCGAGGGCGCCCTTGGCGACGAATACGATGCCGACGATGGCGGCGATCTGCGCCAGCTGACCGGACCAGCGCCTTGCCGTCGATGCGACCGATGTGGTTTCGGTATCCGTACTCACTGGCCCGTTCCTCCGATAGTCACCTTATCCATCCGCAGCGTCGGCTGGCCGACGCCGACCGGCACGCCCTGGCCATGCTTGCCGCAAGTGCCGATGCCGTCATCGAGCGCGAGATCGTTGCCGATCATGCTGATGCGATGCAGGTCGGTCGGACCATTGCCGATCATCATCGCGCCTTTCAAAGGCGCTCCGATCTTGCCGTTCTCGATCTTGTAGGCCTCGGTGCACTGAAACACGTATTTGCCGGAGGTTATGTCGACCTGGCCGCCGCCAAAGTTCACCGCATAGATGCCGTTCTTCACAGAGGCGAGGATCTCGGCGGGATCGCGCTGGCCAGCCAGCATGTAAGTGTTGGTCATGCGCGGCATCGGTACATGGGCGTAGCCCTGACGGCGGCCGTTGCCGGTCGGCTTCATGCCCATCAGGCGGGCGTTCTGGCGGTCCTGCATGTAGCCAACAAGGATGCCGTCCTCGATCAGCACGGTGCGGTTGGTCGGTGTGCCCTCGTCGTCGATGGAGAGCGAGCCACGGCGCGACGAGATCGTGCCGTCATCGACGACCGTCACGCCCTTGGCGGCAACCTGCTGGCCCATCAGGCCGGCAAAAGCCGAGGTCTGCTTGCGATTGAAATCGCCTTCGAGCCCGTGGCCGACGGCTTCATGCAGCATCACGCCGGGCCAGCCGGGGCCGAGCACGACGTCCATTTCGCCGGCAGGGGCCGGGATCGATTCGAGATTGACCAGCGCCTCGCGCAGCGCGCCGTCGGCTGCCGTGCGCCACGAACCGCTCTCGATGAAGCGCGCATAGCCCTCGCGGCCGCCATAACCCTTGGAACCACTCTCCTGCCGATCGCCCTGACCGGCGACGACGGAGATGTTCACGCGCACCAGCGGACGGATGTCGCGATAGCTCTCGCCGTCCGGGCGCAGGATCTCGACCACCTGCCAGGTCGCGCCGAGAGAGACGGAGACCTGGCGGACGCGGGGGTCCTTGTCGCGGACATAGGCGTCGATTTCGGCCAGCAGCTTGACCTTGGCCTCGAAGCCCGGCGCGTCCAGCGGATTGTCGTCACTATAGAGCCGCACATTGGTGTGCGAAGGCGCTGCGGCGAAGGTGCCGGCATAGCCGCCACGGACCGCATTGACCGCATCGGCCGCACGGATCAGCGCCGGGATCGACACATCCGAGGAATGCGCATAGCCGACCGCATCGTCCTTGACGGCGCGGAGGCCAAAACCCTGCGCGGTGTCGTAGGTCGCCTGCTTCAGCCGGCCGTTGTCGAAACCGAGCGCCTCTGACTGGCTGTATTCGAGGAACAGCTCACCGTCGTCGGCGCCCTGCAATCCGCGCAGCAACTCGCGGCGAACCTCGTCACGGTCGAGATTGGCGCGGTCGAGCAGGGAGGTGGTGGCTGGGCTGGTCATGCAAGCTCCAATGTCAGCGGCGCGGCCCCGGCGCCGGGCGCGGGGCCGCGATTTCAATTTGTAGCGACAACCCGGGGATGGGTCGCCTTACAATGGCGTAACCTGCGGTGAAACAGGCGATTCAAACCAAGATAGGTGCTGCGGCGGGAAAAAGGGAGAGCCCATCAGCGGCAGTCAAATGGTGTCATGGCACCGGGAAGAGACGCCGGATCGAGGTGTCCGCTCAGTCCTCGGTTCTGATTTGAACTATTACAAATTGCCGGAGGCCGGGATTGATGGCAGCGGAGCCCTTCGCGGGCTATGAGGAAACCATCGTTCGTCGACGCGCCAGAAGGCCGGGACGCGGTCTTTTCCTGCGAGATACTGTCGCTTTTCATGGCCTCACGAACCAAATCCGCCTTCCTGCAAGTCCATTCCATCATCGGCCTGGCGATCTCGCTAATCCTGGGCGTGATCGGTCTGACTGGCGCCATGCTGAGCTTCGAGGACGAAATCGTCGCCGCGCTGAATCGCGATGTGGCGAAGGTTGATCCACGGCCGGCGCCGATGCTCGGACCTGATGCGCTGGTGGCGCGGGTTCAGGCGGTGCCGGGGGCGGGCAAGGTTGGTCTCATCGTCTTTTCGAGCGAACCGGGTGTGGCGGTGCGGATGCGCTTTGCCCGCAGCGAGACCGGAGAGCGCTCGTCCGTCTATGTCGATCCCTATGATGGCCGTGTCGTTTCGGCGATGCAGGGGGAGAGCTTCTTCGCGACGCTGCGCAATCTGCATCGCTTTCTGCTGCTGCCGGGCAACGGCAATGGCTATGGCCGTCTGATTACCGGCGTCTCCGTGCTCGGCCTGTTCGTGTTGCTGATCTCCGGGATGGTGCTGCGCTGGCCGCGCCGTGTCCGCAGCATCAAGACCTGGTTGAAGCCGAAGCTGGCACTGAGCGGGCGTCCGTTTCACTGGTCGCTGCACAGCGTCGTCGGCACTTGGTTGCTGCCGGTCTATCTGGTGACCATTCTCACCGGTCTTTGGTGGTCGTTCGACTGGTACAAGGCCAGCGCCACCTGGCTTCTGTCGAGCAAGCCGGCAGCGACCGCGCAGGCACCGCGCGGGGCGAAGGGCGGCGCCAAGGCACCTGCGGCTGATGCGCCGGCCGTACCGTCACTCGACAAGGTCTGGTCGACATTTCTGGCCGACCAGGGCAGCCGCTATGCGATGGCGATCATGCAGGTGCCGAACGGGCCGGGCACTGTGGTGCGCATCCGCTCGGTGGCAAAGGATGCGTCATTCGATGAAGCGCGTGACGACTTCCGCATCGATGGCGTGACTGGCCGCATGGTGTCGGCGGAGCTCTATAACGACAAGACATTCGGCGAGCGCGTTCTGGCCGCGGTGCTGCACATCCACACCGGTGCGTTCCTGGGGCTACCCGGTCGCATCGTGTTCCTGCTGGCCGCGGCCTTGATGCCGCTATTCACCGTGACCGGCTTCATCCTGTATTTCTCGCGCCGGAAGTTGCGCGCGGCATCGAAGCCTGGGCGCCGTCATGCGGTCGGGTTGGTGCCCGGCGAGTAAGGCGCTCCGTTTCCGGATTAGGGGTGAGTCAGAGGCGCTGCGCTCTCATCGGAGGGTGAAGTCGCGGATTGGGTCTGCATCGCAGAGAAATGCGCCTGCGACCATCGGAACAGTTCGTCGAAGACCGGCCTGAGCGCCCTCGCCGATTCCGTGATTTCATATTCCACTCTGGGAGGTATCTCGGCGAACGCTGTGCGCTTGACGAGCCCATTGGCCTCGAGGTCACGCAGTTGCGTCGTCAGCATGTGCTGAGTGACGCCTGGAATTGCTCGGAGCAGTTCTCCAAACCGGTGCTTGCGCTGGACGAGCTGCCAGAGGATTTCACCTTTCCATTTGCCGGTAATCATCCCCATCGCGCGATGAAAATCTTCTACCGCCCGGTCCTGCTGACATTCAGGGGTCGCGATATCGTCTGTTTTTCCATTAGTCATGTTTTTCATACTATCTCAGAAAAAGCATTCTACTTGTCTTTTTCATCTTACGGCCGAAGTTCGTGTTTCGAAAGCGCGTCGCGGATCTGAAGCAGGCTTTGCAGTCATCCGCGCAGCCGAAACCGTTTTGACCATCTTCGGAGCTGCCCATGTCATCGTCTTCCGTCACCTCATCAGCGCCGCGGCGCTGGACCTCCGTCAGTCTCTGGGCTGTCAGAGGGGTACTCGCTCTTGCGTTCGCTGCTGCAGGTGCTGCCAAGCTTTACGGCGTGCCGATGCTCGTCGAGGAGTTCGAACATATCGGTCTTGGGCAATGGTTCCGCTATCTGACCGGCACGCTCGAAATCCTCGGAGCAGCCCTGATCATCATTCCGTCAACGGTCGGGTTTGGCGCGGTTCTCCTGTGCTGCATCATGATCGGTGCGATTTTTACGCATGTATTTGTCATTGGCGGCTCACCCATTCCAGCGATCGTGCTGCTCGCATTGAGCGGCATCGTGGCTTACGCCAAGCGCAGCATGATCCTCAGGTAGCGAGCGCTCATCGCTCTCATCCGACCATCCACGGATTGCCGTTGGAAAAAGCCGAACGTTTCAGTGTGTTCGAGTGCAAGTGATGATTTCAATGCGGAGTTATAGCGGCAAGGCCTTGGCCACGGTGGCGTTCGGTCTGGCATTTGCCGTACCGTTGTTCGTCACTCTGGCTTTGACGGACATGGGGTCCGCCATTTCAAAGCCGTGGGCGCCGGAGACGAAGCCTGCGGCGGTCAAGGCACATCGTCTCGTTCTGCAGATCAACACTGACGACCCGACCGTTATGAGAGCACTGATTTCGACGTCGCTGAATCTGCCGAAATACTACCGGGAGACGAAGCAGGACTTCTCGATCGAAATCGTCGCTTACAACGCCGGTATTCACATGTTTCGAGTGGATACGTCGCCGGTCAAGGAACTGCTGAAGGTCGTCCAGGGTCTCACCCCTGACATTCGCTTCGTGGTCTGCGAAGCGACCAAGCTCGGCATGGAGCGCAGCGAGGGCCATCCGATTTCGTTTATCGACAATGTTCAGATGGTCCCGAACGGCCCTGGACGGATCATTGAGCTACAGGAGGCGGGTTGGTCTTACATCCGATCCTGAGCGGTACCCTGAACCACCCCATTTTATGCCCATTGGAGGTTGGACCGTGACAGCACACCAGCGCGGGCGCCCCGATGCGCGCTCGCCGATCTCGCGGCGTACGCTGCTCACAGGGGCGCTAGCTACGGCGGTCGTATCGGCCGGGGGACGGCGTGATGCGGATGCGCGGTTCGATGGGCCGCCGCCGTTTGGTACCGCCCGGCATCAGTTCACTGTTATCCGAGGAGCGCGGCCGATCCCGTCTGTTGCGGTGCCTCGCCTTGCTGGCAAGCCGGTCTATCTGACCGCGTTTCCAGGGAAGGTCGTGCTGGTCAATTTCTGGGCGACATGGTGTCCGGCGTGCAAGATCGAACTGCCGATCCTTGATCGACTGCAGGATATCGAGACGCGCGCAAACCTGCAGGTGATCGCGATTGCCACTGATCGTGCGGATGTTGCTTCGTTTGTGCGCAGCTTGAAGCTGAAACATCTCGATGTCGGTATCGACCCTGGTGGACTGGTCGCGCGTGCCGGCGAGGTTGCTGGTCCGGATACTCCGTTCAGCCTCTACGCGATGCCTATCTCATATCTGATTGGAACGACGGGGCAGGTCGAGGGGTATCTTGCTGGAGAGGCCGACTGGACATCTGAAGATGCCCGGCGATTGCTGGACTATTACAGAGGGCATGGTTCCGGCTAATGCTGCCGGGTTCAAGCCTATGGCAGCTTGTCGTAGCCCTCGCCGATGCCGTTGAGGCTGAGCGGGAAGCCGATGCCTTCTTCGGGTGTTTCGAAGATGATGAAGGTGGCAGTCTTTGCGGTGCGGAGCTGGGCGAGCAGCTTGTCGTCCATCACGACTTCGGCAACGCAGCCATTGGGCAGGCAGCGCACGAAGCCGGCACGGCCGACATCCTGATTGTCGAGCTTGAGGCCGAGGCCGGACGGCAGCAGCACGCCGAGCGGCGCCACCACGCGCATCAGCTTGCTCTTCTGGTCGGCGGTCTTCAGCACGATCACGGTCAGGCCGGCATTGGAACGGTCCTCCGCCACCACGCTCTGGATCAGGGCACATTGCTCGGCCTGGGCGCCAGGCGGGGTATCGCAGCGGATCTGCCAGTCGCCATGGACCGAGCGCACCGCGCCCTGGGCGTTGGCAGTTGCCGGGACGGCGGCGATCGCTGCCAGGGCCAGACAACCGAGCGCCAGTCGGCGCCAGCCTGCGATCCCGCGGGCCGGGCGGTTCAGGGTCGGTTTATGCTGCAACTTCGAGTGCCCCATCCGGGTCGGTTCCTTAGGCGGTGACATGGTGGTCGTAGTCCAGGGCAGCACGCTTGACGCTGTCTGTCCGGAGGATTTTTCCAGACCACGGAATGATACGGCAATGACGGCGCCTTGAAGGCATCCACGGAGCCACGATAACGCTCGCGGGTGCGAATCAGCATCCTGCCGATCGCCTGATCTGTGCCTACAACGGACAATTCTGCTGTCAAGCACCGTGCAGCCGTCGGGCACCCGTTTATGCCTGATTTCATGCAGCAATTGCGACCTTCGTTCAATACCGCCGAATGCATTACGGGATGCGCTACTCCTGCATTGCGACAAGGCGCGAATTATGGTTTGAGAGGCTAGATTTCGACGCATTCTAACAACTGCCACCAAGCCAATTGGTTGGGCGTTTTGGCAAATTGTTAGGGTGTGGATCGGGCGGCATAATTCGGCGACACGCCGAAATGCGACAGTAAATATGGGAGCGCGAGCGGCATGAGGATGTCGAGGGGCCAGATTGGCCGCCGGTTGCTGGGGTTAGCAGTTGTTGGGGCCGGGCTCGCTTTTGGCGGTGCTGCATTCGCAGAGGTGATGGGCCAGCCCGCGCCGTGGGAATTCAAGCTGCAGGAAGCCGCCACGCCGGTGATGGAAAACATCACCTGGTTTCATAATTTTCTGCTCTGGCTGATTACCGCCATCACGCTGTTCGTGCTTGCACTTCTCGTCATCGTGGTGATGAAGTTCAACGCCAAGGCCAACCCGGTTCCGTCCAAGACCACCCACAATACGCTGATCGAAGTCGCCTGGACCATCATCCCGGTGCTTATCCTGGTCGCGGTTGCGGTGCCGTCGTTCCGTCTGCTGTTCCTGCAGCTCGATGTTCCCAAGGCCGACCTGACCATCAAGGCGACGGGCAAGCAGTGGTTCTGGACCTACAGCTATCCCGATAACGGTCCGTTCGAATTCGATTCGCTGATGGCTGCCGACAAGCAGCCGCGTCTGCTGGCCGTCGATAACGAAGTCGTCGTTCCCGTGAACAAGGTCGTCCGCGTGCAGACCACGGCGTCCGACGTGATCCACTCCTTTGCGATCCCGTCTTTCGGCATCAAGATCGACGCCGTTCCGGGCCGTCTGAACGAGACCTGGTTCAAGGCCACCAAGACCGGCATGTTCTACGGCCAGTGCTCGGAACTGTGCGGCAAGGATCACGCGTTCATGCCGATCGCGATCCGCGTCGTCAGCGATCAGGAATTTACCGCGTGGGTCGAGACCGCGAAGAAGAAGTTCGCGTCCAATCCGGCGAATTCCTACGCTTCGGCCGGAACTGCTGTGGCGCAGTAAGCGGGTGGCGGAGCCGCGAGGCTCCGCACGCACTGTAAGAAATTAGGGCGAGGGGACCGCAAGGTCCAAAGACTGCCAGAAGAAGACAAAGCAGGATTTGAAAATGGCAACGACCGCGGCAACACCGGCTCACGACGATCACGCCCACGACGATCATGCGCATGCGCATCCGACGGGGTGGCGGCGCTACGTCTATTCGACGAACCATAAGGACATCGGCACGATGTATCTTATCTTCGCGATTGTGGCGGGCGTCATCGGCGGCATCATGTCGATCCTGATCCGCATCGAGCTGATGTATCCCGGCGTCCAGATCTTCCACGAGAGCCACACCTATAACGTCTTCGTCACCTCGCACGGCCTGATCATGATCTTCTTCATGGTGATGCCCGCGATGATCGGCGGTTTCGGCAACTGGATGGTGCCGCTGATGATCGGCGCACCGGACATGGCCTTCCCGCGCATGAACAACGTGTCGTTCTGGCTGCTGCCAGCCGCTTTCGCGCTGCTCATCATCTCGACCTTCGTGGAAGGCGAGCCTGGGGCGAACGGCGTTGGCGCCGGCTGGACCATGTATGCGCCGCTCTCGACATCTGGCCATCCCGGCCCTGCCGTCGACTTCGCGATTCTGGCGCTGCATATCGCCGGTGCGTCGTCGATCCTCGGCGCCATCAACTTCATCACCACGATCTTCAACATGCGCGCGCCGGGCATGACCCTGCACAAGATGCCGCTGTTCGTGTGGTCGATTTTGGTCACCGTGTTCCTGCTGCTGCTGTCGCTGCCGGTTCTGGCGGGCGCCATCACCATGCTGCTGACGGATCGCAACTTCGGCACCACCTTCTTCGCCGCAGACGGCGGCGGTGATCCGATCCTGTTCCAGCATCTGTTCTGGTTCTTCGGTCACCCCGAAGTGTACATCCTGATCCTGCCCGGCTTCGGCATGATCTCGCAGATCATCTCGACCTTCTCGAAGAAGCCCGTGTTCGGTTATCTCGGCATGGCCTATGCGATGGTCGCCATCGGCGGCATCGGCTTCGTCGTCTGGGCGCATCACATGTACACCGTCGGCATGTCGTCGGCGACGCAGGCCTACTTCGTCGCTGCCACCATGGTGATCGCGGTGCCGACCGGCGTGAAGATCTTCTCCTGGATCGCCACGATGTGGGGCGGCTCCATCGAGTTCAAGGCGCCGATGGTCTGGGCTGTGGGCTTCATCTTCCTGTTCACCCTCGGCGGCGTCACGGGCGTGGTGCTCGCCAATGCCGGCGTCGACCGCGTTCTGCAGGACACCTATTACGTCGTCGCGCACTTCCACTACGTGCTGTCGCTCGGCGCCGTGTTCGCCATCTTCGCCGGCTGGTACTACTGGTTCCCGAAGATGTTCGGCTACATGTATTCGGAAACCATCGCCAAGGCGCATTTCTGGTTCACCTTCGTCGGCGTGAACCTGGTGTTCTTCCCGCAGCATTTCCTCGGTCTGTCGGGCATGCCGCGCCGCTATGTCGACTATCCGGATGCCTTCGCCGGCTGGAACCTGGTGTCGTCGATCGGCTCCTACATTTCCGGTTTTGCCGTGCTGATCTTCATTTACGGCGTGATCGAAGCCTTCGTCCGCAAGGAAAAGGCCGCGAACAATCCGTGGGGTGCCGGTGCGACCACGCTGGAATGGACGCTGACGTCGCCACCGCCCTTCCACCAGTTCGAAGTGCTGCCGCGCATCAAGTGACAACTATCCGTGGCGCCTTCGGGCGCCGCGCCAGTGAATGCCTCCGCCGCGGCCAGTCTGGCTTCGGCGGAGTGCTCGTAACAAAGTGAGATTGATCTTGTCCGTTCTCGACCACCACGCCATCGACCTGTCCAGCCCCCGCATCTCCGAAGCGGGCGTGGCGGACTACATCGCGCTGCTCAAGCCGCGGGTGATGTCGCTGGTCGTGTTCACGGCCATGGTTGGTTATTTCCTGGCACCGGGCGATCATCATCCGGTGCTGGCGATTACCTCGATTCTCTGCATCGCTGTCGGCGGTGGCGCCTCCGGCGCGCTGAACATGTGGTACGAGGCCGATATCGATGCGCTGATGTTGCGCACCGCCAACCGCCCGATTCCGCGCGGCCGCGTCACCCGGCCGGAAGCGCTGACCTTCGGTCTGGTCCTGGCCTTCTTCTCGGTGATGACGCTCGGCATCCTTGTCAACTGGCTGGCCGGTGCGCTGCTCGCTTTCACGATCTTCTTCTATGTCGTGATCTATACCATCGCCCTGAAGCGCTGGACCGCGCAGAACATTGTCATCGGCGGTGCCGCCGGCGCGCTGCCGCCGGTCGTGGCCTGGGCTGCGTCGTCAGGAACGCTCTCGATGGAGCCGATCCTGCTGTTCCTGATCATCTTCTTCTGGACCCCGCCGCATTTCTGGGCGCTGGCGCTGTTCCGCAACGACGATTACACCCGCGCCGGCGTGCCGATGCTGCCGGTGGTTGCCGGTCCCGACGCGACCCGGCTGCAGATTCTGCTCTACACTGTCGTGCTGGTCGCAACGGCCGTCGCGCCTTGGCCGCTCGGTTATTTCTCGGCCATCTACGGCACCGCTTCGCTGATCCTCGGCGCCGGCATGATGTATCTCGCCGTGCAGGTCTATCGCTTGCGCGAAGGCACGCCTGCTAACCGCGCGACGCGCAAGCTGTTTGCTTTCTCGATCGTCTATCTGTTCGCACTGTTTGCCATTCTGCTGCTCGAGGTGGTCGTGAAGGCCATCCTCCCGCTGGTCTGGTAGAGGGGCGCATGATCTCATGGACAACGAGCGCAAGCCTGAAGAGCCGGAAGGCATCGTCCTTACTGAGGCACAGAAGAAAAGCCGACGCGAACGCTCGCTGGCTATCGCCTGGGCGCTCGGCATTCTCGTCGTGCTGTTCTTTGCCGTCACCATGGTCAAGGGGCCGGCCGTTCTCATCCGGCCCATGTAATGACAGAAGCTGAGTGACATGACCGATCAGCCGCAGATCAAGCCAGTTGAAGTGAACAGCCCGCGCAGCGATAAGATTGCGCGCCGCGGTCTGGGTCGCGATGCGACGGTGGCTGCGGCTTGCGGTCTGCTGGTGGCCTTCATGGTCGGCGCGTCCTATGCCGCCGTGCCGCTGTATAACTGGTTCTGCCGCGCCACCGGTTTCAACGGCACCACGATGGTGGCCAGTTCGGCGCCCGCAAACGGCCCGATCGCGCGTACAATCGCGGTGCGCTTCGATGCCAATGTATCGGGCGGGCTGCCATGGAAGTTCGTGCCGGAGCAGAGCGAGATCGAGGTCAGGATCGGCGAGGTCGTGACCGTTTTCTACACCGTGACCAACCAGTCCGCCCGCACCACCTCTGCACAGGCTGCCTATAATGTGGCGCCGCTGACGGTGGGGGCGTATTTTCAGAAGATCAATTGCTTCTGCTTCACCGACCAGACCCTGGCGCCCGGTGAGAAGCGCGAAATGCCCGTCGTATTCTATGTCGATCCGGCACTAGCCGCAGATAGCGAGAATGACGGGCTGAAGTCGATTACACTGTCCTACACGTTCTACCCCCTGCGCGATCCGGCGCCGAAGCCGCTGGCGGCGACGGAGACTGACAAGCGCAAGGGTAACCTCTAAGGGAAAGCTCCAAGAGATAATTTTGGAGCGTTCCGAGTTATAAAACTGAGAGAACTCGCACCGGCTTCAACCGGCGCAGCTGACGGAGAGAACCGCAATGGCTACGGCGCAAGCTAAGCACCACGACTATCACCTCGTCGATCCCTCGCCGTGGCCGGCGGTAGGCTCGCTGTTCGCCTTCATCATGGCGGTCGGCGCGGTCAGCTGGATGCATCACATGTATGCGGCGGCGCCCCTCGTGTTCGGCGTCGGCACCATTGGCGTGCTGTACACATTTGCGAGCTGGTGGACCGACGTGGTTCGCGAAGCCCAGTACAAGGGCGACCACACCCGTGTGGTGCAGATCAGCCATCGCTACGGCATGATCCTCTTCATCGCCTCGGAGGTAATGTTCTTCGTCGCCTGGTTCTGGGCCTATTTCAATTCGTCGCTGTTCCCCGGCGATCCCGTCCACGCCACCCGCGAGGCGCTGTTCGGTGGTGTCTGGCCGCCGAAGGGCATCCAGACCTTCGATCCCTGGCACCTGCCGCTGCTCAATACGCTGATCCTGCTGACCTCGGGCACCACGGTGACCTGGGCGCATCACGCGCTGCTGGAAGGCGACCGCAAGGCGGTGAAGCATGCGCTGATCCTCACCGTGCTGCTCGGCATTGCCTTCTCCTGCGTGCAGGCGTTCGAATACAGCCACGCTGCTTTCGGCTTCAAGGGCAACATCTACGGCGCGACCTTCTTCATGGCGACCGGCTTCCACGGCTTCCACGTGCTGGTCGGCACCATCTTCCTCCTGGTCTGTCTGCTCCGCGTCTATGCCGGCCACTTCACGCCGAAACAGCACCTCGGCTTCGAATTCGCCGCCTGGTACTGGCACTTCGTGGACGTGGTCTGGCTGTTCCTGTTCGTCACGATCTATGTCTGGGGCTATGGCGGCCCCATCGCCGGCGCAGCCGCGCACTGATCGCATTCGGGTGCTACAAGAGGGCGGCCGCAGGGCCGCCCTTTTTCGTTGGCCTCTGCGGCGTGAAAGAAATTAACTCGATGCCCGATCAACTCACCGCCCCCGCCACGCTGAGCCAGACCGTTATCCGCGGCCTCACCTGCAAATGCCCGCGTTGTGGTGCGGGCAAGCTCTATGCGGGCTTCATCAATCTGGCGCCGCGATGTGAGCGTTGCGAACTGGACTATGCTTTTATCGATACCGGCGATGGTCCGGCCATCTTCATCATCATGCTCGCTGGTGCCATCGTGGTCGGTGCTGCCCTCATCGTCGAGGTCAAGTATCAGCCCCCATTCTGGCTGCATGCCGCACTGTGGCTGCCACTGATTCTGGCGACCACGCTGTTACCTTTGCGGTCCATGAAGTCGTTGCTGATCGCCCTGCAATTCCACCACAAGGCCTCCGAAGGCCAGCTCATCGATCGCACGCCGAAATGAACTCTGTTGCAGCGCGCCGGCGCAGTATCACCGGTCTTGGCATCGTTACGCTGATCATCGTTGGCGTGCTCCTCGGCCTCGGCTTCTGGCAATTGCAGCGCCGCACCGAGAAACACGCGCTGATCGCCGCACTCACGGAGCGTCTGGCAGCTGCGCCGGGTGCATTGCCTGCACCAGCCACATGGAGCGCGCTGACGGCAGCGACGGATGAATTTCGCCGTGTCAGCTTTTCGGCCACCTACAAACCTGTCCCGGACGGCATGGTCTACAGCTCCGGCTCCGGCGTGCGGCCAGATGTACCGGGCCCGGTGACCTGGGCCTTCCTGCCGGCGCAGCTCGCATCCGGCGAAACCGTCGTGATCAATGCCGGCTTCGTGCAGAACACGATGCAGGACCGCGCGCAGCAGGATCGCGCCGTGCAGAAGCTCATCACCGGCGCCCCAGTGACCCTGACCGGCTATCTGCGTTTCCCCGAAACGGCGGGCACGCTGACGCCCCATGACGATGTCAGCAAGCGCCTCTGGTTCAACCGCGATCAGAGCGCCATGGCGCAGGCGCTCGGCTGGGGCGCTGTGGCCCCGTTCTATGTCGATCTGGAAAGTCCCGTACCGGCCAGCGCCATCCCGAAGCCGGGTCCGCTCGAAATCCACCTCAAGGACGACCACATGCAATATGCGATCACCTGGTTTGGCCTCGCGGCTGCCGTGGTGATCGCTTTCGGGGTCTGGATCAGGGGCCAGCGGCGGGCCTGAACCCCGGCCATTGTTGGTTTCCTCGCCCGGCGAAACCCATTATGGTGCCCTCTGATTTCACGCGGCGTGAAGTTTTAACCCCATTATTATCAAAGGCTTGGCGGTTTCCGCGCCTTTGGAGGACGCCTTGACGACCTATATCTCGACGCGGGGAGAGGCCCCGAAACTCGGCTTTTGCGATGTCATGCTGACCGGCCTTGCCCGCGACGGCGGCCTCTACATTCCCGAGGTCTGGCCGCAGCTCTCGGCTGAGACCATCGCGTCGCTGTTCGGCCGGCCCTATTGGGAAGTCGCTGTCGAGGTGCTCCGGCCATTCGTGGCCGGCGAGATTTCCGACGAGGATCTCGGCCGCATGGCCAATGAGGCCTATGCCACGTTCCGCCATCCTGCCGTGGTGCCGCTCGATCAGACCGCGCCGAACCAGTTCGTGCTCGAGCTGTTTCACGGCCCGACGCTGGCGTTCAAGGACGTCGCCATGCAGCTCATCGCGCGGCTGATGGATCATGTCCTCGCCAAGCGCAACCAGCGCACTACCATCGTGGTCGCGACCTCGGGCGACACCGGTGGTGCCGCCGTCGATGCCTTTGCCGGGCGCGACAATGTCGATCTCGTCGTGCTGTTCCCGAACGGCCGTATCTCCGATGTGCAGCGCCGGATGATGACGACGACAGGCGCGTCGAACGTCCATGCGCTTGCCGTCGAGGGGCATTTCGACGATTGCCAGGCGATCGTGAAGGGCCTGTTCAACCATCACAGCTTCCGCGATGCGGTCTCGCTGTCCGGTGTGAATTCGATCAACTGGGCGCGCATCGTCGCGCAGGTGGTTTACTACTTCACCTCGGCCGTCGCCGTCGGCGCGCCCGCGCGTAGTGTCGATTTCACCGTGCCGACCGGCAATTTCGGCGACATCTTTGCGGGCTATGTGGCCAAGCGCATGGGTCTGCCGGTGCGCAAGCTGCGCGTCGCCGCCAATGTCAACGACATCCTCGATCGCACGCTCAAGACCGGCATCTACGAGGTGCGTGAAGTTCACGCCTCGTCGTCGCCGTCGATGGACATTCAGGTGTCGTCGAATTTCGAACGTCTGCTGTTCGAGGCCTCCGGCCGCGATGCTGCGCTGGTGCGCGGATTGATGGATTCGCTCAAGCAGTCCGGCCGCTTCGTGCTGCCGGAGAAGGTGCTGACTGCGATCCGTGCCGATTTCGAATCCGGTCGCGCCGACGAGGACGAGACGGCGGCAGCCATTCGCACCGCGTGGCGCGAGACCGGCGATCTGATCGATCCGCATACCGCAGTGGCATTGGCCGTGGCCGACCGCGACACCACCGAGATGCATGTGCCCAACGTCGTGCTGTCGACGGCGCATGCCGCGAAATTCCCCGATGCGGTGGAAGCCGCCTGCGGCGTCCGGCCGGCATTGCCGGTCTATCTGGAAGGGCTGATGACGAAGCCCGAGCATATTAAGGTTATGAAGAATGACCAAAGCGATATTGAGCAGTTCGTGCTGTCGGTCAGCCGCGCTGCAAAGCAGGGAGTGTCCTGATGACCGTCGAGGTTACAAAGCTGCCTTCGGGCCTGACGGTCATCACCGACACCATGCCGCATCTGGAAACCGCAGCACTCGGCGTCTGGACCGGCGTCGGCGGCCGCGATGAGAAGTCCAACGAGCATGGTATCTCGCATCTGCTCGAACATATGGCGTTCAAGGGCACCAAGAAGCGTTCATCGCGCGAGATCGTCGAGGAGATCGAGGCGGTCGGCGGCGATCTCAATGCTGCAACCTCCACCGAGACCACGGCCTATTATGCCCGCGTGATGAAGGCCGACGTGCCGCTGGCACTCGATGTGCTCTCCGACATTCTCGCCAATCCCACTTTCGTGCCGGATGAGCTGGAGCGCGAGAAGAGCGTGATCGTGCAGGAGATCGGTGCGGCGCAGGACACGCCGGATGATGTGGTGTTCGAACATCTCAACGAGCTTTGCTATCCCGACCAGCCGATGGGCCGTTCGCTTCTGGGCACCGCCAAGACGCTGAAGGGATTTGATCGCGACATGCTGCAGCACTACCTGTCCACGCATTATCGCGGGCCGGACATGGTGGTGGCTGCTGCGGGCGCCGTAAATCACCGTCAGGTCGTGCACGAAGCATCCGATCGTTTTTCAAGTTTCGCAGGTACTGCCGCGCCGAAGCCGCAGCCGGCGATGTTCGGCAAGGGAGGTTCGCGTGTGGTCAATCGCGATCTCGAACAGGCGCATCTGACGCTGGCGCTGGAAGGTCTGCCGCAGTCGGACCTGTCGCTGTTCAGCCTGCAGGTCTTCACCAACATTCTCGGCGGCGGGATGTCGTCGCGTCTGTTCCAGGAAGTGCGTGAGAAACGCGGCCTCTGCTATTCGATCTACACTTTCCATGCGCCCTATACCGACACCGGCTTCTTCGGTCTCTATACCGGCACGGATCCCACCGATGCGCCGGAGATGATGGAAGTCATCGTCGACGTCATCAACGAGTCGGTGGAGACATTGACCGAAGCCGAGATCGCGCGCGCAAAGGCGCAGATGAAGGCCGGCCTGCTGATGGCGCTGGAGAGCTGCAGCTCGCGCGCCGAGCAGTTGGCGCGGCACATGCTGGCCTATGGCCGTCCGCTCACCGTGGAAGAACTCGTCAAGCGCATCGACGATGTCAGCGTGGAATCAACCCGCAACGTCGCCCGTGGCCTGCTGACGCGCAGCCGCCCGGCGGTGGCGGCGCTCGGCAGCGGCCGGGGGCTGGACACGGCGGTGGCTTTTGCGGAAGGATTGACCCGCGCCAAGGACAAGAGCCTGCTGCACTAGGCCGGCGAGGTCCGAGGCATCAGGGAGCGACCCTATGGCCCTGTTTCGTTTGCCATCGAGTATGCCGGCGGCGCTGGCGCCGCGCGGCTACGGCGTTGCCTTGCGCGCACCCGTGATGAGCGACTTTCCGCAATGGGCCGATCTGCGTGAGCAGAGCCGGGGTTATCTCACGCCGTGGGAGCCGATCTGGCCGTCAGACGATCTGACGCGATCCGGCTTTCGCCGCAGGCTGCGCCGCTATGCCGACGATGCGGCGGCCGATCGCGCCTATCCGTTTCTGGTGTTTCGCGAGTCCGACGGCACGCTGCTGGGCGGCGTGACATTGGCCAATGTGCGCCGGGGCATCGTCCAGGCTGGCACCATCGGTTACTGGGTCGGCCAGCCCTATACCGGGCAGGGCGTCATGACCGCGGCGCTGCGGGTGCTGTTGCCGACCTTGTTCGGTGAGCTCAACCTGCACCGCATCGAGGCGGCCTGCATTCCCACCAACATGCCGTCGGTGCGGGTGCTGGAGAAATGCGGCTTCTCGCGCGAAGGGCTGGCGCGGCGTTATCTCTGCATCAATGGCATCTGGCAGGATCACCTGCTTTACGGCATGCTGCATGAGGACTTCCGCGGGTAGTCGTGCTGCAACGCGATGTCCGGATGTGGCGCAATGGCGCGCGTCTGTCCTCTCTTAAGTGCCTCGTTTAAGTGCCTTGGGTTCGCCGCCATTGCGCTGTTATAAGGCCCTGCGCACGCCTTGGGCGGGGCAGCGCAAACGACTGAATCTCCGGGGATATCTTCATAATGCGCAACATTCGTTCGATGCCGATCAGCGGCCGCACCGGCGCGCTCCGCAGCCTGCTGGTGATCACTGCCGCAAGCCTGACGCTGGCCGGTTGCGGCGGCGGCAGCATGTTTGGCGGCGGTTCGCCCAGTAGTGGCGGCGGCAGTCCGTCGATGACCGATCGCTTCACGCAGTTGTTCTCGGGCAAGTCCACCGAGGTCGGCGCGCCGCAGTCGCCGCAGACCGATGAGAATGATCTGACTTGCCCGAGCGTCAGCATCCGGCCAGGCGCCTCGACCTATGCGGTTGGCGCTGCAGGCAAGCCGGCAGTCGGCAACGATCTGGCTTTCCAGGCCACCATCACCCGGACGGCGCGCTCCTGCGATCTCAATGCAGGTCAGATCTCGGTCAAGATCGGCATCCAGGGCCGCGTCATCGTCGGACCGGCCGGTGCACCGGCGGCGGTGGATGTGCCGCTGCGTGTCGCTGTGGTGCAGGAAGGCGTGACGCCGAAGACCATTGCCACCAAGGTATTCCAGACCAATGTGCAGATCGGCAGCGAGACCAGCGTGCCCTTCAGTCTGGTCGGCGAGGATCTCGTCTATCCGGTGCCGACGGGCACTGCAGGCGATTCCTATATCTTCTATATCGGCTTCGATCCGCAGGCCCTGAAATCGCAGGCGCCCGCCCGCAAGCGGCGCTAAGAGGACATTCAGCCAACAAAAAAGCCGGCGCGATGATCTCGCGCCGGCTTTTTTAGTTTGAAGTGTTTCGCTTAGTTCAGCTTGGAGCGAACTTCGCCGATGCCCTTGGCAATCAGGTCGTCGGCCACCGAGCCCTTCACCGACTGCGACAGTACCGAGGTTGCAGCGTTCACTGCGGCTTCGGCTGCGGCTGCGCGGACGTCTGCGACAGCCTGGGCTTCCGCCTGAGCAATCTTGCCTTCCGCGGTCTTGGTGCGGCGGGAGACAAAATCTTCCATCTTGGCCTTGGCTTCGGCGGCAATGCGCTCAGCGTCTTCCTTGGCGGAAGTGATGATGTCCTGCGCTTCGCGCTCGGCCGCTGCATGACGCTTCTTGTAGTCTGCGAGCAGCGCAGCGGCTTCATCGCGCAGGCGACGGGCGTCGTCGAGTTCCTGCTTGATGCGGACGCTGCGGTGGTCGAGCGCCGTCAGGATGGTGCGGTGAATACCGAACCAGCCGAACACCACCATCAGAATGACAAAAGCGACGGCGACCCAGAATTCAGCTTGAAGTCCGAACATCCGTTTATCCTTTCAGCGACGCGTCGAGCGCGGCGTTGACGGCGCCTGCATCGGGGCTGACGCCCGTCAGACGTTCGACGATCGCCGAGGCCGTGTCCGCAGCAATGCTGCGCACATTGCCCATCGCCGTTGCGCGGGTGGTCGCGATGGTCTGCTCCGCTGCAGCAAGCTTGCTGGCAAGGCTCTCTTCGAGCTTCGCCTTGGCCTGCTCCTGTTCTGCATTGAGCTTCTCACGAACTTCGGTCGCCATCGCCTGCGCCTTGGCGCGGGCATTGGCGAGTTCGGTTTCGTAAGCCTTCAATGCAGCGTCGGAATCGGCCTGGAGCTTGGCGGCTTCGTTCAGGTCCGTATCGAGAACCTGCTGACGGGCCGCAAGCACGCCGCCGACGCGGGGCAGCGCCAGACGCGACACGATCAGATAGAGCAAGCCGAACGCGATCGCGAACGACACCAGCTGTGAAGCAAAGGTGCTGCTCTCGAACGGCGGAAACGACGCCTTGTGACCACCGTCTGCCGCAGTGTGTGCGGCAGTCCCGTGATCGGCGCCCTTGGATTTGCCCTGACCTTCAGCCACAGCAGTCTCCTTATCGATCGGAAGCGCGCCCCGGATGGAGCGGCAACCGGATCCGTTTCAGCTTAGACGGCGAACAGCAGCAGCAGCGCGATCAGCAGCGAGAAGATGCCGAGCGCTTCGGTCACGGCGAAGCCGAAGATCAGGTTAGCGAACTGGCCCTGGGAAGCCGACGGGTTGCGGAGCGCACCGTTGAGGAACTGGCTGAAGATCATGCCGACGCCGATGCCAGCGCCACCCATGCCGAGACAAGCAATGCCGGCGCCGATGTACTTCGCTGCGATGGGATCCATAGTAAAACTCCTTCTTGGGATAGGGATAAGACAGGTGAGGGGTGGAATTCCGCCAGGACACTAAAATGCGGTTAGTGGCCCGGATGAAGTGCGTCGTTGAGATAGATGCAGGTCAGGATCGTGAACACATAGGCCTGCAGGAAGGCGACCAGCAGTTCCAGCGCGGTCAGCGCCGTGGTCATGGCCAGCGGCAGGACGGCACCGAAGATGCCGACTGCGCCGAGCGCCGAGAGCGAGGTCACGAAGCCGGCGAAAACCTTCAGCGTGATGTGGCCGGCCAGCATGTTGGCGAACAGACGAACCGAATGCGACACCGGGCGCGACAGGAACGAGATGACCTCGATCACCATGATCAGCGGCAGGATGTAGATCGGAATGCCGTGGGGCACGAACAGCTTGAAGAAGCCGAGGCCGTTCTTGTAGAGGCCGTAGAGGAACACCGTGAGGAACACCATCAGCGCCAGCGCGACGGTGACGATCAGATGGCTGGTGACGGTGAAGGTGTAGGGAATGATGCCGATCAGGTTCGCCGTAAGGATGAACATGAAGAGCGAGAACACGAAGGGGAAGAACTTCATCCCTTCTTCGCCGATGCTACTGCGTAGCGTATTCGACACGAATTCGTAGGACAGTTCGGCGACCGACTGGAAACGGTTCGGGATCAGCCGGCGACCGGCGCTGCCACCGAGCATCAGCAGCGACACGACGGCGACGGCGCCGAACATATAGGCCGACGAGTTGGTGAAGGCGATTTCCTGATTGCCGATATGGCCCAGGGTGAAGATCTTGTGGATCTCAAATTGATGGATCGGATCGGCCATCCACGTCGGTCTTTCAATTCGGCCGGAACGCCCGGCGTTTCCTTGCCGGACAGCCGGCACTCAAATGCTGCGCCATCGACGCAAAGGTCTCGGGCACGAATTTCTTATTGCTTCTTTCCGACACCAGCCGAGCGCATCACATTCATTACGCCGGCGACGAAGCCGAGCAGCATGAAAACGATCAGCCCCCACGGTGATGTCGACAGCAAACGATCGAAGCCCCAGCCCAGAATCGTTCCGACGACGACGCCCGCGACCAGTTCCGATGAAAGACGGAGACCCACTGCCATGGCCGATGCCCTGGACTGCGCGTTTCCGCTTCCAGTGTCGGATTGGTCAGTCTGGAATTTGCGCTCATCCTGAAGTTTGGACAGACGCTGATTCAGACTTCCGAGCCTTGCGGAAAGCGCAGCCTCATCGGGAGACGTTTTGCCGTCACGTCCGCGTCCACTGTCATCGTCCCGTGTGTCGTTGGTCATGCTGCGACACTCGAAATAACGCTGCAAATGCTGGAAATAACGCCCCGTCACCCTTCAAAGCCGGGCGGACCATACTTAGCGCATCTTGCCAAGTCAAGATTCGCTGATCACCTGTTAGTCCTTTGATTCACTTGATTTTATTGGCGAAATTCGAATCCCGCTGCGCGGGATCGCCGCAGCGCAAGAGTGACTTTCGAGGTGATCTATCTTGCACGGCGCAGGGCGCTCTGTTGGAGTACCGCAGAGTTTGAAAATGCCTCTGCCGGAGTCCGGAATGCCTCAAGAGATCGATTACTATTTTTCGCTGCCGTCACCCTGGGCCTATATCGGCCATACGCTCTTTCGCGATCTCGTAAGTACTTACGATCTCAAGGTGAATCACAAGCCGGTATTTCTCGGCGATCTGTTTTCGGAAACCGGCGGCCTCCCGCTCGGCAAGCGTCATCCGGTGCGGCAGCGCTACCGGATGCTTGAATTGCAGCGTTGGCGCGACAAGCGCGGTCTCGATTTCCATCTGCAGCCGAAGAACTGGCCATTCGATGGCCGACTCGCCGATGGTTTGGTGATTGCGGCGCTCGAGGCCGGACACGATCCGGATCCCTTCCTGCGCCGCGCATTTCCTGCGGTATGGGAAGGTCAGCTCAATCTCGGCGACCCGGCCGTGCTGATCGGGCTGGCGGATGATTCGGGGCTGCCGGGCGCGAAACTGGTAGAGCGCGCGGCGTCGAGCGATGTCGCTGCGACATACGAACAGAACCGTCAGGAGGCGATTGCGGCTGACGTGTTCGGCTCGCCGGCCTATGTGCTCAACGGCGAAGTATTTTGGGGGCAGGACCGGCTCGAATTGCTGGCTGATGCGTTGAAAGCAAAGCGGGCGCCTTTCAAATCTCAAATCTGAGCACATCTGAGAGCAAAAGGCGGCTATCGCCCCGAACTCGCAACGCGGAGCATCTCCATGAAGAATGCTGTGGTGCGTTTTACCTTCCCCGGGCAGTCCATGCGCTACGCTGCGCGGGTTAGCGCGGTTCTGATGGCCGGGATCGTCGGTGCGTCTGCGCAGGCCCTCCCGGACATCGAGAACGGTCGTTATTCGCTGTCGCCGATCACTGAAGGCGTCATTCGCCTGGATACCCGCACCGGCACGGTTTCGACCTGCACGGATAAGGGGGCCGGCTGGGCCTGCTATGTTTTGCCGGATGAACGTGCCGCGCTCGATACCGAGATCGGACGGCTGCAGAAGGACAACGACAAGCTGAAGGCGGAGCTTGCGCAGCGCGGTCCAGCCGTCGCCGGCAAGACCGATGAAGCGCTCCCGAAGCAGGATTCGCTGAAGCCCGGGAAGTCAGGCAGTGCCGATGGCGAGAGGAAGATCGAGATTCCGCTGCCGAGCGAGCGCGACGTCGATCGGATGATGGCCTTCGTCGAAAACGCGTGGCGACGCCTTGTCGATATGGCGAGCCGCATCCAGCGCGACGCCAGCGGGAAGATCTGAGCGCGGCCAGATTCGCGACAGATGGCAGTGCTCACATTGTTGATCGATATGATGCGCGGGGCTTTTTGCCGCGATATCGAGAACAGTTCAGCGCAAGCAGACAGGAGCCCAATCGGACATTTTTCGACTCAAGGTTTCGACCCAAGGGAGGAGTACTTTGATGCCGAGATTTTATTTTGATCTGGTCGATGGAACGACCGTGCCTGACGCTTCCGGGCAGATTTTGCGCAGTGAATTGCTGGCCGCTGAGGTCGCCGACAAGCTCGCAGGTGATATTTACAAGATCAGGCCCGAGCTGCGCGGCAAGCACTTCGCCATTTCCGTCCGCAATGAGGAGGGCGAGGAAATTCACCGCGCAGACGTGGTGAGCTCCGACGATTAACGCAGTGCGCAGCTCTCATTTGCGGTCGAGCCCGATATTGTCGCCGTCGCCATGGATGATGTCGCGGTCGGCCTGATCGGTCTTGTCTGCGTCCTTTATGACAGCTTTCTCCTGCGTCCGCTGTTCGTCCTTGCGTGGTCCCGGCCCCGGAATGTCCCTTGATGTTTTGGGCTTCATGGCGTTTTCCCTTGTCCATCCTGATTGAAATGGGAACGCCATCAGCGCGTTTTGGTTCATCAGCCGGGATCTATTAGCCGAAAGGGGATGTTATGACATCTGCCAAGTCCATCACGCGCAGCGCGCCGTCTGCAGTTCGCGTCGAAACTGTTGTGTCGTCGCTACTGACAGTGCAGACATCCGGCGCAGGTTTCGTCGATCTGACCCGCGAGGTCGCCAAATTCCTGAGCGAGACCGGCGCCCGAGAAGGTGCGTTGACGCTGTTCATCCGCCACACCTCAGCGTCGCTCACCATCCAGGAAAACGCCGATCCTTCCGTGCTGGTCGATCTCATGACAACGTTCGATCGTCTTGCGCCTCAGGATTTCAACTGGACGCACGACACGGAGGGGCCCGATGACATGCCCGCGCATGTTCGCACCATGCTGACTGCGACCTCGCTGCATGTTCCGGTCCTATCCGGCAAGATCGCGCTTGGTACCTGGCAGGGCATCTATCTGATCGAACACCGTGCCCGCCCGCATCGCCGCGAAGTGGTGCTGCAATTTACCGGCGCGACCTGACGCTCGCAGATCGGCTAAAATAAAAAAAAGCCGCGGATTGCTCCGCGGCCTTTTGTTGTCGTCGCGTCTGCCGGCAGCTCGGGCTGCCGGCCTTGCGGAATCAGGCGCCGATATCGACGTCCTTGGTCTCCGGCAGGAAGAAGAAGCCGACGACCACGGTGATCGCCGCGAAGATGATCGGGTACCACAGACCGGCATAGATATCGCCGGTCGAGGCCACGATGGCGAAGGCGGTCGCCGGGAGAAGTCCGCCGAACCAGCCGTTGCCGATGTGGTAGGGCAGCGACATCGAGGTGTAGCGGATCTTGGTCGGGAACAGTTCGACCAGCATTGCCGCGATCGGCCCGTAGACCATGGTCACGAACAGCACCAGGATGAACAGCAGTCCGATCACTGCCGCGACCTGCGGACGGAAGATATCGAACGGATGCGCCATCTTCACGATCTGCGCGTCGCCCGCCTTGGGATAGCCCGCCGCCTGGACCGCTGCGAGAACCTGCGGGTTCGATGCTGCAGCCGCGGTGTAGGGCACGTCCTTGCCATTGACAACGACCTTCACGCCCGAGCCCGCTGCACCGTAGGAGGTCGAGTACTTGACCGATGACGAAGCAAGATAGGCGCGTGCTGTATCGCAGGGCTTGGTGAAGACACGGGTGCCAACCGGGTTGAACAGATCGCCGCACAGCGCGGGATCTGAAACGACTTCCACCTTCACGGTCTCGATCGCCTTTTCCAGCGTCGGGTTGGCGTTGGTGGTGATCATCCGGAAGATCGGGAAGAAGGTCAGTGCTGCTATCAGGCAGCCTGCCAGAATGATCGGCTTGCGGCCGATCTTGTCGGACAGGGCGCCCCAGAAGATGAAGAAGCCGGTGCCGAGCAGCAGCGACCAGGCGATCAGGAGGTTCGCGGTGTAGCCATCGACCTTGAGGATCGATTGCATGAAGAACAGCGCGTAGAACTGACCAGTGTACCAGACCACGCCCTGGCCCATCACGCCGCCGAACAGTGCGATCAGCACGAGCTTGGCGTTGCTCCAGTTGGCGAAGGCTTCGGTCAGCGGAGCCTTGGAGCCCTTGCCTTCGTCCTTCATCTTCTGGAACACGGGCGATTCATTCAGGCGCAGACGGATCCAGACCGAGATGCCGAGCAGAACCACCGAGACCAGGAACGGAATACGCCAGCCCCAGGCAGCGAATTCGCCCTCGCCCAGCGCCGACCGCGTGAACAGGATCACGAGCAACGACAGGAACAGGCCGAGTGTAGCCGTGGTCTGAATGAACGATGTGTAGTAGCCGCGCTTGCCGGCCGGCGAATGTTCCGCCACGTAAGTCGCCGCACCACCATACTCGCCGCCGAGCGCCAGGCCCTGCAGCAGGCGCAGGCCGATCAGGATGATCGGAGCTGCGATGCCGATGGTCGCTGCATTGGGCAGAATGCCGACGATGAAGGTCGACAGGCCCATGATGAGGATGGTGACGAGGAAGGTGTATTTGCGGCCGACGATGTCGCCGACGCGTCCGAATACGATGGCGCCAAACGGGCGAACGATAAAGCCCGCGGCGAAGGCCAGCAGCGCGAAGATGTCGCGCGTGGCCTGGTTGAACATCGGTGCCTTGGTGGCGGGATCGATCACGCCGAAGAATTGCGCGCCGATGATGCCGGCAAGCGAGCCGAACAGGTAGAAGTCATACCATTCGAAAACAGTGCCGAGCGAAGAGGCGAAGATGACGAAACGTTCGTCCTTCGTCATCCCCGCGGACTTCGCGGATGTTGCTGCCATGGTGGACATGTTTGAATCGCTCCCCAAATATGTTGCCAACTTCGTTCTTGGATTCTCGCTCGCTGCGCCGAACTTCTGTCGGCTCATTGCAGAGAACTTCGATGCGAAAGGTAGCATCGCGGGGAAATGCGACCCAATACGACTTTAGGCCCTGCGCAAGGGGGCTGCGCGCAGACGTCGCAGCACCATCAATTGCCTTCGGGACATACGCGCGCCCATGAGATATTGCGGCGCACAATGGGGTCCGTTCACCAATTTACCGCGTGGCAGCATTGGACGCTTGCAAGACGTTGTCGCGCGGGGGACACTTGTGGCGAAATGCGCTTTTGCGCGTCGTCTCAACGCGGTCGCTGGTTTGCCGCAAGATTTTTGCATGGATTTTGATGACCGTTATCGCTCCCTCGCGCCTCATTATTGCTGACGATCATCCACTCTTCCGCGGTGCATTGCGGCAGGCGGTCAGCACTGTGCTGCCGACGACTACGGTTGATGAAGCCGGCACGTTCGAGGATCTGACCAAGCTGCTGGAACAGGATTCCGACGTCGATCTGATCCTGCTCGATCTGTCGATGCCGGGGATCAGCGGCTTCTCGGGGCTGATTTACCTCCGGGCACAGTATCCCGCGATTCCGGTGGTCATCGTCTCCGCCAGCGATGACGTCGGTACGATCCGCCAATCGCTGGACTTCGGCGCATCCGGTTTCATTCCAAAGCGGTTCGGCGTCGATACGCTGCGCGACGCCATCCTGCGCGTGATGGATGGCGACGTCTGGGTTCCACCGGACGTGGACATGTCCGCCGCGGCCGATCCGGAAATGAGCAAGCTGCGCGATCGGCTGGTGACGCTGACGCCGCAGCAGGTCCGCGTGCTGATGATGCTGTCGGAAGGGCTCCTCAATAAGCAGATCGCCTATGAGCTCGGCGTGTCCGAGGCGACCATCAAGGCGCATGTCTCGGCGATCCTGCAGAAGCTCGGTGTGGAGAGCCGCACCCAGGCTGTCATCGCTGCCGCGAAGATCGCTGGCGGCCAGTGGCGTCAGGGCGAACAGACGCCGCAATAATTCACCCATAATACACTGTGAGGAGGCGCCTCTTTGACGCCGTCTAGAACTATGAATTGGTGCAAGCGGCCATCCTTCGAGACGCGACGAAGACGTCGCTCCTCAGGATGAGGGCAGAGCCCTATTCCGCCGCGATCATCTGCTGCGTGCGCCACTGCCCGAGCAGAGCGCGCAGCGACGCCGGCTTCACCGGCTTGTTCAGCACCGCGATCTTGTCCTGCCGCGCGGCTGACTGCACGTGCGGGCTGCGATCGGCGGTGATCAGGATGGCCGGGATTTCCTTGCCGAAGCGGCTGCGGATTTCCCGGATCGCGGCGACGCCGTTGCCGCGGTCGAGATGGTAATCGACCAGCAGGCCCGTGAGGCGTCGGCCCGAGGCCTGGATTTCGGCAATCGCGTTCATCGCGGCTTCCGGATCGGCGACTGCGACGACCTCGGCTCCCCAGGCCTGCAGCAGCGTCTTCATGCCATCGAGAATCGCCATGTCGTTCTCGATACAGACAACGAGCGTGCCCGACATGGGTGACTTCGACAGCGGCGTCGCTGACGTGACCGCGGTGGTGTGATTGATCGCCTTGGCCACCGGCACCGTCACCGAGAAGAACGAGCCGCCGCTGCGGTTGGAATCCAGCGCGATGCCGTGATTGAGCACATGCGCGAGACGTTTGACGATCGACAGACCGAGCCCGAGGCCACGCGCGATCCGCGCGCCCTGTTCGAGCCGGTGAAATTCCTTGAAGATCTCGCCGCGCTTGAGAATCGGAATCCCGACGCCGGTATCGTAGATGCCGATCTGCAGGGCCTTGCCGCGGCGCCGGCAGCCGACCAGCACGCGGCCATGCGGCGTGTATTTGATCGCGTTCGAGATCAGGTTCTGCAGCAGACGCCGCAGCATCAGGCGATCGGATTCCACGGGCAGTGAGCACGGCACGAATGTGAGCTTCACGCCGCGGGCGCGCGCGATCGGCGCGTATTCGATTTCGAGCGAGCGCATCAGGTCGCCGATGCGGAAGCTGGAAATCGCAGGGCTCATGGCGCCCGCATCCAGGCGCGAAATGTCGAGCAGCGCGCCGAGGATTTCCTCGATGGCCTCCAGCGAGTCGTCGATATTCTCGACCAGCCGCGCGTCCTCGCCGCCACTCTTTCGTTCGACGAGACTGGTGACGTAGAGACGGGCGGCATTGAGCGGCTGCAGAATGTCGTGGCTGGCGGCCGCCAGAAAGCGGGTCTTGGAGATGTTGGCGTCTTCCGCGGTGCTCTTGGCGAGCGCCAGTTCGGAATTGAGGCGCGTCAGTTCCTCAGTGCGGTCGCGGACGCGCTTTTCCAGTGTCGCATTGGCGCGCTCCAGCGCTTCTGCTGCCTCGAAGCTGGGTGTGACGTCGGAGAAGGTGAGCACGAGCCCGCCATCGGGCATCTTGTTGGTGCGGACCTCGATGACGATCTGGCGGTCCTGAAGACGTTCCAGATAAGGCTCGCCCTCAGTCGTATAGGCCGCCAGCCGCGCCTGCGTCAGCGTCGCGTTGTCGCCATAAGGCGACGCGCTCTGGAGGCCGATGAATTCCAGAATCTCGCGCAGCGGGATGCCGATCTGTACGATCTGCGGTGGGAGGCCGAGCAGTTCGCCGAACTGCCGGTTGGAGACGATGAGCTGCAGGTCGGGGTTAAAGACGGCGATGCCCTGGCGGACGTGGTTGAGCGCAGTCTGCAGGATCTCGCGGTTGAAATGCAGCGCCGCATGGGAATCGTCGAGCAGCTTCAAGGCGGCTTTGGCCGACACCGTACGCTTGCGCAGCAGCAGTGACATCACCATGCGGGACGAGGCCGCGCCGATCGATGACGCGATCAGATATTCTGCGTGCTGCAGCAGTTCGAAATCCGCAGGTGCCGCCGGATCGAGATCGACACGGCGACGCGTGGCGAAAGCGTCGAAGGATTCACGCGCGCGCTCCGGTCCGAGATATTGGGTCACGGTGCTGAGGATATCCTGCACCGTGACTGTGGTCCGCCAGCGCCGGAATGCCGGTGTGATCGGCGCCAGCGTGTTCGGTACGAAGACGTCGGCCTGCAGCCGTTCGATCGACGACGGCGCCCGCATCAGCGAGAGCACGATATAAGTCAGGATATTGAGCGACAGACTCCACAGGGTGCCGTGCAGGAGCGGCGGCAGTTCGGTGCCGAGTAGGTCCTGCGGCCGCAACGCGTCGATACCGAAGGGGCCGTGCTGAAGGAACAGAACGCCCGCGGTGCTGCCGTCCAGAAAACTCGGGATGAACAGCGTATAGGCCCAGACGATGAAGCCGACCACCATGCCACCCATGGCGCCACGGGCCGTCGCGCGCCGCCATATCAACCCGCCAAAGAAAGCTGGAGCGAGTTGCGCGATGGCGGCAAATGACAGCAGGCCGATGGCGGCCAGTTGCGTATTGCCGAGCGCACGGAAATAGAAATAGGCCATCACCATGATGGCGAAGATCGAAAACCGCCTTGCCTTGAGCAGGAAGTTGCCGAAGTCGGTCTGCTCGTTCTGCGTCTGCGGGCCGCGCCGCAGGACCAGCGGCAACACGATGTCGTTGGACACCATAATGGCCAGCGCAACGCATTCGACGATCACCATGGCGGTGGCAGCCGACAAGCCGCCGATGAACACCGCCATGCTGAGCGCGCTGGAGCCGGCTTCGATCGGGAGCGCCAGCACATACATGTCGCTGTCGACGGCGCCGAACGGAAAGGTCACGAGGCCCGCCAGGGCGATCGGAATGACGAACAGGTTGATGGCGATCAGATAGGTGGGAAACAGCCAGCGCGCACGACTCACTTCGGAGTCGCTGGAATTCTCCACCACGCTGACATGGAACTGCCGGGGCAGCAGCATGATGGCGCAGAACGACAGCAGCACCATCGTGAGGAAATTGCCGAATGACGGCACATAGGTGATGGCGCGCATCGCCTCCGGTGTCTTCATCGCGCGCTCGATCAGCTCCGAGGGGCCGAACATCCAGAATGTCACGAAGGCGCCGGCGATGATGAACACCACCAGTTTGACAATGGATTCGGTGGCCACGGCGAGCATCAAGCCGTGCTGATGCTCGGTCGCATTGGTCTGCCTTGTGCCGAACAATACGGCGAACATCGCCATGGCCAGCGTCACGACCAGTGCCATGTCGCCGACGATGGGAACGCCGGCAATGGCCTTGTCTTCGCCGAGGATTGTTTCCAGCGATGACGCCACGGCTTTCAGCTGCAGCGCGATGTACGGAACCGAGCCGATGATGGCGATCACAGCGACGGTGGCGGCAACGGCCTGGCTCTTGCCGTAACGCGCGGCGATGAAGTCCGCGATCGAGGTGATGTTCTGGGTTTTGGCGAGATGGATCACACGCCGTAGCACGGGCGAGAAGAAGGCGAAGAACAGGATCGGTCCGACATAGATCGCGAGGAAATCCACGCTGGTTCGGCTGGCCACGCCGACCGAGCCGAAGAACGTCCATGACGTGCAATAGATCGCCAGCGACAGCGGATAAATGACGGCCTTGGCGCGACCGCTCTGGAACAGCCCGATCCGGTCGCCATAGCTGGCGACGCAGAACAGAAATCCGATGTAGCAGAGGGCGGCAACGATCACGCCCCAGTCGTGCAGCATCCTGCATGCTCCCTTTGGCGGGCTGAAGCCCGTCCGTCAGGCGAAAATCTAGCCGGTTGCGCCGGTGCAGGCGACAGGGATTTGGCCGGACGCCGGGGAATACCGGATCGTCGTTAAATCCAGCGCGGGCCGAAAAAGGCGATCAGGATAATGAACAGCCATGCGGTCACGCCGGCCAGGAGAGCGAGCCGGTAATCGAACGTACCGATCGCGAGATAGCAGATGCCGAGAAAAGCGAGATAGGCCGGAATGGTCTTCGCACCGGCCATGCAGGCTTCCCGGAAGCCCGCGCTGTCGCCTTTTGCGCCGACGATGAGAAGCGCAATGATCGCAAAGGTCGGAAACAGCGGCAGGATGCCGGGCAGCGTGTTGCCCCGTTTGGACAACCAGGCAATCAGGGCGGTGAGCAGTCCGCCGAGAATACCTTTCCAGATGATGTCCAAGGGGAAGTCTCCGATTGTCCGGCTTGAGTAGATGCGCCGTTTAAACTCGTCATGGCCGGGCAAAGCGCGAAGCGCGGCTTCGCTAGATGTCCCGGCCATCCACGTCTTTGTCACTACCCACATCCTAAAAACGTGGATGCCCGGGACAAGCCCGGGCATGACGGTGTTTCAACCATTGGCGGCCAGGATTACTCCGCCGCCAGCGCCTTGGTGCGCAGGGGCAGGCCGAGCTGGTCCCACACCTGCAGCAGCGATTCCGCGAGGTGATCGATCAGCACGTCGTCGTGATAGGGCGACGGTGTGATGCGGAGGCGCTCGGCGCCCTTGGCGACGGTCGGGTAGTTGATCGGCTGGATGTAAATGCCATGCTCTTCGAGCAGCAGATCGCAGGCCTTCTTGCAGAGTTCGGCATCGCCGACGAACACCGGCACGATATGGGTGTCGGTGGACATCACCGGAATGCCGGCGGCCGTCAGAATGGCCTTGAGACGCGCGGCGCGATCCTGGTGACGCTCGCGCTCCCAGGTCGAACTCTTGAGATGCTTGATTGCGGCTGTCGCGGCCGAACAGATCGCCGGCGGCAGTGCGGTGGTGAAGATAAAGCCCGGCGCATAGGAGCGCACGGCATCGACGATATCCTTGCTCGCCGCGATATAGCCGCCGAGGCAGCCATAGGCTTTTGCAAGCGTGCCTTCGAGCACATCGATGCGATGCATCACGCCATCACGCTCGGCGATGCCGCCGCCGCGCGGGCCATACATGCCGACCGCATGGACTTCATCCACATAGGTCATGGCGCCATAACGTTCGGCGAGATCGCAGATCGCAGCCAGCGGCGCGACGTCGCCGTCCATCGAATACAGGCTTTCGCAGGCGATCAGCTTCGGTCGCGCGGGATCGGCGGCCTTCAGCAGTTCCTCGAGATGCGCGACGTCGTTATGGCGGAACACGACGCGATCGCAGCCGGCCTGCCGGATGCCTTCGATCATCGAGTTATGATTCAGCGCGTCGGACAGGATCAGGCAATTCGGCATCAGCTTGGCGAGCGTGGAAATGCCGGTCTGGTTCGAGACATAGCCCGAGGTGAACAGCAGGGCCGCCTGCTTGCCGTGGAGGTCTGCGAGCTCTTCCTCGAGCTGGACCAGGGGATGATGGGTGCCTGCGATGTTGCGGGTGCCGCCGGCGCCGGTGCCGACGCGGGTCGCGGTTTCGACCATGGCGCCGACCACTTTCGGATGCTGGCCCATGCCGAGGTAATCGTTGGAGCACCAGATCACGACATTGCGCGGGCCTTGGGGCGTGTGCCAGATCGCATGCGGGAACCGGCCGGCAATGCGCTCGAGATCGGCGAAGACGCGATAGCGGCGCTCGTCATGCAAACGATTGAGCGCGTCAGTGAAGAACTTGCTGTAATCCATCGCAAAAGACCCAAAAACCGAACCTGAACCCTGCGTCAGGTGCGTTTTAGAGCTTTTCCAGCCTGACTGTCGAGGCGCAATTGGTCAATTTGACCAAGCGCCGGGGCTTTTGATGTGCATCAACAGCCTGAGGTCATTCACGAATTTTTGCTGCGCTGCGGGCGCTTCACCGCAGGCTATGTCGCCTTGAAGCGCAACACGCCATCGGCGCCCATTGTCGAGGTCAGCCGCTTCTGCGCCAGCATGTGATTGACGTGGGCGATCAACTCCCCGGCGGCAAATCCGGTCTGGTGGGCGTCCAGCTTGTGCTTGTGAAACACCACCGGCACCAGTTCGGCAGACGTCTTGCCGGCATTCTTGCACGCTGAGGCAATCATCTGGCAGCGCTCTTCGTGATGGTCGGCGAGCTGCTTGATGCGGATCTTGAGACCATGAAACGGCACGCCGTGACCCGGGAGCACGAGCACATCGTCGGGCAGCGTATCGGCGAGACGCTTCAGCGAATGCAGATAGGAGCCGAGCGAATTCTCGTCGGGCTCATGCGCCCAGACGCTGACATTGGGCGAGATCTTGCTCAGCACCTGATCGGCTGACAGAAACAGTTTGTCGGCCTCGCAATACAGCATCACCTGATCCGGCGAATGGCCGGCGCCGGTGAGCACGCGGAAGGTGCGCGTGCCGATCACGAGATCGTCGCCGTCCGACAGCCGGCGATAGGCTGCGGGCAGCGGCACTGTCTTCTTCAGATATTCCTGGCCGCGGCCGAGCAATTGCTCGGTGATATCTGCATCCATGCCGTGGCGATGGAAGAACTGCCGCATATTGACGATGCGCTCTTCGGTGCGGCGGTGCTGGTGATAGACGCCCTGCAGATATTCGACCTGCGACATATAGAAGGGGCAGTTGAACCGCTGCACCATCCAGCCGGCCTGGCCGACATGATCGGGATGCGCGTGGGTCACGATCACCTTGCTGATCGGTTTGCCCTTCAGCGGACCTTCGAACAGTTTCGTCCACGCAGCGATGGTCGCGTCATTGCCGATGCCGGTATCCACCATGGCCCAGCCATCGCCGTCGGCGAGCAGATAGATGTTCACATGGTTGAGACGAAACGGCAGGTCGAGCCGGATCCAGAGGACGCCCGGGGCGATTTCGGCCACCTGATCAGTACCGGGATGGTTCTCCCAGGGATAGCGGAGGTCGTCGGCTGGCTTTGCGCTGGCGTCTGTTTTCGAATGCATCGGTTCTGTCACAATGTCCTTTTCATCCGGCTTAGCGGGCCAAGGACCCCTGCGCCAGCACAAATTCGGCTGGCGCAGGGCATGGGTTTATGCGCTGGCGCGCATATCGGCCTGTACCGAACCGGTAACTGGCACAGCCGGCGCGCTCTTTCCGCTGACCTCGTCGAGCCGCGAGGTCATGCCGAGCCGGTCCAGCAGGTTGGCGTCGCGGTCGGTCTGCGGGTTCCTCGTGGTCAGCAGCACATCGCCGATGAAGATCGAATTGGCACCGGCGACAAAGCACAGTGCCTGCAATTCGTCGGTCATATATTGCCGTCCGGCGGAAAGCCGCACCACGCTCTTCGGCATCATGATACGCGCCACGGCGATCATGCGGACCAGCGCGATCGGATCCGGGCGTTCGGCGGTGTCGTTGACCGGCACGCCCTTCACCTCGTTCCACATATTGATCGGCACGCTGTCCGGATGATGCGGCAGGTTCGCCAGCAACATCAGCATGCCCAGACGATCCTCGACCTGTTCGCCCATGCCGATGATACCGCCGCAGCAGACCTTGAGGCCGGCATGGCGCGCTCGCGCCAATGTCTCGATGCGATCTTCCATCGTCCGCGTGGTGATGATCTTGCCGTAGAATTCCGGCGAGGTATCGACATTGTGATTGTAGAAGTCGAGGCCGGCGTCCTGCAGGCGCTTGGCCTGGTCTTCCGTGAGCATGCCCAGTGTCGCGCAGGTCTCGAGGCCGAGACCCTTCACCGCGCTGACCATGTCGCAGACGCGGTCGAGATCCTTGTCCTTGGGATTGCGCCAGGCTGCGGCCATGCAGAAGCGGCTCGCACCGGCATCCTTTGCGCGCTGCGCCGTGGCGATCACGGCGTCGCGATCCATCAGCTTGGTCGCCTTGACGTCAGTGTTGTAGTGGGCGCTTTGCGAGCAATAACCGCAGTCTTCCGCGCAGCCGCCGGTCTTGATGCTGAGCAGGCTCGCGGTTTCGACGTGATTCGGATCGAAATTGCTGCGGTGGATGCTCTGCGCCTGAAAGATCAGGTCTGCGAATGGCAGGTCATACAGGGCCTGGGCTTCATGACGCTGCCAGTCGTGGCGCAGCTCGGTCGATGTCCATGCAGAGGGTGTTGGGGGCATTCACGCAATCCTTACATTCTGCGCAGCCACCGATCATGGGCTGCTGTGAAAGCAGTCCATGATTTTGAGGTTTGGAGCAATGACGCTGGCCGGGTGCAGCCATGCGCTGGATTGTCGCTTTAGGCGGCGCGGATGCTCGACAGGAATTCGTCGATTTCACCGCGAAGAACGTCGGCCTCGCGACGCAGTTCGCCCGAGGCGCCGAGCACGTCATTGGCAGCCGTGCCGGCCTGCGTCGATGCATCGCTGACGCCGATGATGTTGCTCGACACTTCGCTGGTGCCGCCGGCGGCGTGCTGGATGTTGCGCGCGATCTCGCGTGTTGCCGCACCTTGCTGTTCGACGGCGGTGGCGATGGCAGCGCTCACATGATTGATCTCGGCGATGGTCTGCCCGATGTTGCGGATCGCTCCGACGGCGGTGGAAGTGACCTGCTGCATCGACACGATCTGCGTGCGGATCTCGTCGGTGGCCTTTGCGGTCTGATCCGCAAGGCTCTTCACCTCGGAAGCCACCACGGCGAAGCCACGGCCTGCATCGCCCGCGCGTGCCGCCTCGATGGTCGCGTTGAGCGCCAGGAGGTTGGTCTGCGACGCGATGGTCTGGATCAGATCGATCACCACGCTGATGCGATTGGCGTTGTCGGCAAGGCCCTGCATCGTTGCATCGGTTTCGCCGGCCTCGTTGACGGCCTTTGCTGCGATTTCGGTCGATGTGACGACCTGTCGGCTGATCTCGTTGATCGATGACGACAGTTGCTCGGTCCCGGCCGACACCGTCTGGACGTTCACCGAGGTTTCCTCGGCGGCCGATGCGACGGCGCTGACCAGAGCGCTGGAGCGATCGGCGGTGGCCGTCATGCTCTGCGCGGTCGATTGCATGGAATCGGCCGAGGTCTGCAGCTTTTCCAAGGCGCTCCGCACCTTGCTCTCGAAGTCAACGATGCGGGCTTCGATGCGCGACGTGCGTTCGCCCTTGGCGATGCGGTCCTGATCCTGCTCCGCGCTGAGCGTGCGGGCGTTGATCATGCTGTCGCGGAACACTTCGAGCGTGCTCGCCATCGCCGCGATTTCGTCCTGCTGGCGGCTGCGGGCGATCTCGGTGTCGAGATCTCCGCTGGACAGCCGCTGCATCGCGCGCTGCAATTGCGCGAGGCGGCGCAGAATGCTGCGGCCGACATAGAGCCAGACGAACAATGCCGATCCGATCAGCGTCAGCGCGCCGAGACCGAGCATCACCTGCGTCGCCAGCGTGATTGTCGTCTGCGCCTGCGTCGTGGCGGCGTCGGTTTCGCTGCGCACCTTGTCGACCAGTTGCTTGACGCTCATGCCGAGGCCGACATTGAGCTTGCGCGTCTCGTCGAGGATGAGTTCGCCGTATTCCAGCGTGTCGATCTCCTTCTGGCGGATCTTGAACACGCCGTTCTTGCCGTTGCCCAAAGCGAGTAGCTGTTCGGCGGCTTTGCGCAGATCGGGGATGCTGCTGATGGCGCCGTCGAGGGCGATGAGATTTCCCTGCACGCGCTCCTGCGCCGTCTTGAAACTCTCCTCGATGGGGGAGAGCGCGTCACCGGTGCCGGCGGACAAGGCGGCCATCAGGTCGGAGGAGATCAAGTTGGTGTCGGCGACCACGCTGCCGATCTGCACGATGATACGGGAGGCTTCGCCGGAATCCTCGGCGGAGAACACGACGGCACGCAGGGTGGCGTCCATGCCGCCCTGTGCGTCGGTAATCGCTGGGGCGGCCTTCCTGACAAAGTTATCCGCGGCGGCGCGTATGGCGTTGTAGAGCTTCTCGTGCTGGACGGCGACGTCGATCTTTTCCTGCGTCGCGGCGCCCAGACTGCGGATCGTGTCCTCGATATTCTTCACGCTGTCACCGAGCGCGGCGACCACGGCCTTGTCGGCGCCGAGCTTGGCGATGGTGTCGAGCTTCTCGACTGCAATCTTGTGCGTATCCCGCATGCGCTGCGAGCGTTCCTTCAGAACCTCGGCGCTGCTCGATGCCAGCAGCATCGGGCCCTGGCTGGCCAGGCTCTCGCTGGCGGTGGCCAGTTGAAGGCTGGCGGTCAGTTTCGGAATGTCCCGGCCGTTCAGGTCCGTCATCATGCCGCCGAGCTGACCGAGAATCATGCCGGCGCCGGCACTGATCAGGATCGCCATGCCCGCGATAACCGCGAAGGCGGCGAACAGGCTGCCGCGGATGCCCCAACGGGGCCGCGAGAAACGAAACCGTCCGAATTTTCCGATGAATGACGTCAGTGCCATGATTCCCCCTACGCCCACCGTCCTGGTGGCGGATCGCGCAGAGAGTATGTAGGTACCGGGTTAACATTCGGGTAAATCGGCAACCCTTGGCTGTCGCGGGGCTTGCGCGGTTACCAAAGGGTAAAACGAAAAAGGCCGGCGTTTCCGCCGGCCTTTCCGTAGTTAAGAGCCTGAAATCAGGCGCAAAGCTCAGTACTTCGCGACGACCGGGCCACCCCAGTTGAAGCGGTAGTTCAGGCCGGCCTTGACGGTGTGCTCGTCGTTCTTGGAAGAACCGAAAGCAACCAGAGCGGTCGGGGTCGAGAACTGGGTCTTGCCGAAGTCGTAGTACTGGTACTCGACCTTGCCCGACCAGTTCTGGGTGAACAGGTATTCGAGACCGGCGCCGACGGTGTAACCGTCATGCTTGGTGCCAGCTGCGAAAGCAACCGGTGCGCCAGCAGCGTTCACGAGGGTTTCGCTGTAGTCCGAGTAAGCGTAGCCGCCCTTCACGTAGAGCAGTGCCGGACCCCAAGTGTAACCGATGCGACCGGTGACCGAGCCGAGGCCCTTCTGGTTCAGGTTGTAGGTGAGGCCGGTGCCGGCGAACAGCACGTTGGTGTTGTTCGAACCAACCCAGCTGTACTGACCTTCGATACCAACAACCCAGTTCGGAGCGAACTGGTAGTCAGCGCCGATCTGCAGACCGCCGAGGAAACGGCCGTCCGAGTTGTCGCTGGTGCCGCCGAAGCCGTTCGAGCCGTTGAAGGCGCCGCCGACGTGACCGCCGATGTAGAAACCGGTCCAGTTGTAGATCGGGGCGGCAACGTAAGCCGGAGCCTTGGTGTAGGGACGAGCAGCCAGGTCAGCGGCCATTGCCGGAACCGAAGCGCCCAGAGCGATCAGGGCAACGGTGCCCATCAGGAAGTTCTTCATTTTCTTCTTCTCCAGAAAACCATTTTAGAGCGAGAGCGCGTTCGCTCCGTCTATGGGCGTGGACTTAGCCAGCTTTTGCGTAAAATGCTGTCACCCATTCGCCACAGCGATCGACAACCCGACACAATTCGGATTGGCGCATCGGCATGCTTATCGGCATCTTAATAAAAGTTGAAAGAAGCCTTAATTTATAGAGGTTTGGCGGACTCAGCGCTAACCCGCAGCAGTTTGGTTTTGCTCTAGATCGATTTATTGTGATCGATAAAACCACAGCGCTTCATGTGCACCGCTTGCAACTTCTCTCGCGCCACATTTGGAACACATTTCGACAGCGCTGCTGTGCGAATGCCGGCTGCGTGATGACGCGACCCGGTCTGTCATGGGAAACAAAAAACGCGCGATCCGTTACATGTTTGCGCGGTGCCGGTCGGCGCCTCCGTGAATGGAATCGCGTTGCATGCAGGTTGACCGGATTTTACGTGAGTACGGCCACTTCCTTCGGCCGATGAGTGAGGCGCCACGCGACGGTCAGCGAATCCTTGGCCACTCTGTTCAGGGCGGCCACCTCATTTCCTGCTACTGGGAACTGCGCCCCCAGGGCCTGATCGGGCCGAACTGGGTGGAAGAGCGCGATAGCCCCATCGGTTATATCGACCGCTATTTCGATGGCTGGATCAGGCCCCGCGAATTCAGGCTGCTTGATTCGGTCGCCATCAACCGGCTGCTCGTCGCTTACATCGACGATGCGCGTGCCGCCGATAACCGCGAGGCGCTCAAAATGCTTGAAGCGGGTGAGGGCTAGGATATCCGGCTGGCGGCTTTGGGAAGAGCCGATGGAAGCGGAAATCGTTCGGGCCGGGAGCTTCGCAGCAAACCCGGCCCTGACTGCCAGTCCAAAGGTCTAGAAGGCCTTGTTGGCTTCCGGCCGATGCTTGTTCTTCGGCGTGAAGCCCGAGCGCGTGGCTTCGCGCGCATTGCGCACCCAGACTTCGCGGTTCGGATGCAGGCCGGCGCCACGGGTCGCGGGCACCGCCGTCTGGCGTGCGCGATGCAGCAGGCGTGTGTCGGCTTCGCCGCAGCTCGGATGGATGCCGCCATTGTCGGCGACCACCTTGTCCCATGCTGCCTTGCGCTTGCTGTAGACGGCAGCGTCCTGAAGCTCCGTGCAGTTGAGCTCGTTGATGTTGAGATCGGCCACGATCTCGTCACCGTCTTCCACCAGCGCAATGGCGCCGCCGAGCGCCGCTTCCGGTCCGACATGGCCGATCACCAGACCCACCGAGCCGCCGGAGAAGCGCGCATCGGTCATCAGGCCGACGACGATATTGCGCTCGCGGCACAGCGTGGTGATGCGCGAGGTCGGGTCAAGCATTTCCGGCATGCCGGGCGCGCCGACCGGGCCGTCGTAGCGAACGATGACCATGTCGTGGTTCTGGAATTTCTCCGGATGCTTGTCGAGCGCTGCGATCAGGCCGCGCTCGCCTTCGAACACGCGCGCGGTGCCGCGGAAGCAATTGTCCTCGAGGCCGCCTTCGACACCGGCGAGCTTGAGGATAGCGGAAAATTCCGGCGACAGGTTGCCGCCGAGCACGCGCAGGCCGCCGGTCGGCTTGTAGGGATTGGCGACCTTGTAGACCACCTTGCCGTCCGCCGGCTTGGTCTCGAGGCGCTTGATCTGCTCGGCCAGTGTTTCGCCGGTGCAGGTCAGCACGTCGCCATTGATCAGGCCCGCTTCCATCAGTTCGCGCACGATCACCTGCACGCCGCCGACATTGTCGATGTCCACCATCGAATATTTGCCATAGGGCCGCGCGTCGGTGAGCACCGGCACGACATATTGCGAGAGATAGTTGAACTCGGCCGGCGTCATCACTTCCTTCCAGAAGTCACTGAAGCCCGCGGCGCGCGCGATTTCCGGCGCATGCAGCGTCACATTGGTCGAGCCACCGATCGCCAGCGACACGATCACCGCGTTGCGGATCGAGTCGCGGCTGACGATGTCGCGCGGCTTGATGCCCTTGGCGATCATGTTCGAGAGATAGCCGACCAGCTGCTCCGGAAAATCCTTCAGACGGCGCGGATCGTCGGACGGCGGCGCCACCATGTGCAGCGGCTGCATGCCGACCACGCCGATGAAGGTCTGCATCGTGTTATAGGTGAAGATGCCGCCGCAGCTGCCGATACCGGGGCATGCGTGGCAGGCGATGTGGTGGCGATATTCCGCGTCTGGACTGCCGGCGACCTGATAGGCGCTGACGATGTCCAGCTTCTCGCCGGTCTTCGGATCCTCGCCGGGATGGATCGAGCCGTCCGACATGATGATCGCCGGCTCGTTATGTTCGAGCAGCGCGGCCAGCGTGCCGACTGGCGGCTTGTCGCAGGCGACCACGGCGATGGTGCCGAGCAGGCCGGTGGCGCTCAGATGCTCGGAGAGCGCATCATTGGTCACTTCGCGGCCGATCAGCGAATAGCGCATCTCGCGGGTGCCGTTGCGGATGCCGTCCGAGGTCGCAATGGTGTATTCCGGCTGCACCAGGCGATAGGGGAGCTGGCCCTTGCCGCGGCCGATGCGGCGCTTCAGGCTCTCATGGATCGCGTCCACCTTGGACATCACGCCCATATAGCACTGGCTGTCGCCCTTGGTGCCGACCACGCCCACCGACGGCTCATGAATGAGCGTTTCATCGGTGCCGAGCACGCGCGCCATGCCAATGGTCTGCGCGGAGCGGCCGGGATGATTGTCGATGGTGACGACGGGCGACTTGGACACGACGAATTCCTTCCTGACGGCGTTCTTGATCTGCGAGGTTTGAATACACCGCCGCCGGCGCTTGGCATTGGCGTATGTCAGACCCTGCGGTCAGGGCAGGGTCCGTCCACGATCCAATTTAGGATCGGTCTAGCCAGTCCATAACCCCCGAAGATCGCAAACACAATCGGATTGCCCCTCCGCTGGAACAAGGCTGCCTTGTCGTCTCCCGGTGCCGCAAAGCAGCAAATGAGGCGGCGGGGGGACGTTGACGCGGCCCCCTGCTATGCATGGTTTTGACAAACAGATGGGGTAATCGTCCCTGACGCGGTCACAGCGGATCGCGTCGATACGGAGTTCGAGATTGAGCGTTGCCTTCACCAAGGAAGAAAGTGCCGAAACGGCTGCGGAAACCCAGTTGCCCGACCGGCCGATTTCGCCACATCCGAACCTCGTGACGGAGGCGGGTTTGCAGGCGCTGGAGACGCAGCTCCAGCAGGCGCGCGAAGCCCATGACGCGGCAAGCGGGATAGACGACGTGAACGAGCGACGGCGTCAGGCTGCCATCCCGCTGCGGGACATGCGCTATTTCGCGGCCCGCATCCGCACGGCCCAGCTCGTCCCCGCCCCGACATCGACGGACACCGTGGCCTTCGGCAGCAAGGTTACCTTCAGCCGCAACGACGGGCGTGTGCAGACCTATCGGATCGTGGGCGAGGATGAGGCGGACCCGAAAGCCGGCTCGATTTCCTTCGTCTCGCCGGTGGCGAAGTCGCTCATGGGTAAGGTCGTCGGTGACGTCGTGGGCGCGGGCGCTCAGGAACTCGAGATCATGTCGATCGAATAGAGGACACACGCCGTCACGGCGGTGGCTTCGCGACAAAGATCAGTCGCGAAGCCGGTATTCAATTGCAGCACCGTCACTCCAGCGCGTCAGATTCCCGCGCCGGACTCCAGCCGCTCGTTGAGCTTCTGATCGACGACTTCGACCGTGCGGTCGATATTTGGATTGGTCATGCCGAGCTGATGCGAAATCAGCTTCACCAGAAGATCGACCCGCTCGATGAAGGGCGCGCCGGCAGCGACCGCGCGGGCCGCCGATGACGGCTTCAGCAGGCTCTCGGCTGCCTTGGCATATTTCGCGAACGGCACCTGATCTGCGGGGTCGGCGCCGAGACGCCGCGCGACGGCATCGACATGATCATAGATCGACTGCGAGACAGCCAGATCGCCATGAACCGCCTCGCGGATCGACTGCGGCTCTTCCGGCGTGATGCAGCGATAGTTGCCGGTCAGCAGCATCGACCATTTCGCCAGCGGGACGAACAGCGAGTCGAACACTTTCAGCTTCACCGGCACGTCCTGGCCATCGAGTTTCACAGCGTCGATGTCGGCTTCGAGTTCGCGCAGCAGTTTGTTGTGAACCGGATCGGCAAAGGCCGATGCCTTGAAATTCGTCGGCAGGCCGACGTGAAGAACGTTTGCGGCTTCTTCCGGCGGCCGGAAGGCCTGCGGATCGGGCGAGCACAGCGTGACCAGGCCGGGCTCGAAGCGCTCCCATACCTGCGCATTGGTATAGGCCTCTTCGAGATTCATGTCGGCCAGCCCCGGAATGCGCTTGAGATAGGGCAGCGGCGGCATGTTCATGATCGACAGGCACGGCAGCTTTGCCGCGGCGATCTTGATCATCAACACGCGGATCGTGTGATTGGTATATTGCGGCTCCTGCATCGCAAGACCGACCAGATCGTAGCGCGACAGGTCGACCTGATCCGGCGAGGTCGCATCCAGTTTGCCTGGCAGGTCGCGTGAGAAGATAGCGCGGTGGGTCGGTTCGTCGCGCAGCTTGATGCGCACTTCAGTACCATCGCGGTTGATGAGTTCGGCGGTCTTCTTCCGGCATACGAGGGTCACGTTATGACCCGCCATCAAAAGCTTCGTTGCCAGCAAGGAGCCGTAGGAAGCTCCGAGAATCAGAATATTCCGCGCCATGGTGTTTCGTTCCTCAAGGTGATGTGTGCGCGCCAGATCCGAACGGTCCGGCATTTTTAGTTTGCGCGGACACTACTGCACTGCCGCGCTGCGATCCAGATGGTGCGTGCCGATGCGTGCAGTTCTACGGAGGTGAAAACGATTTGCTTTTCAAATGCGCCAATCTGTCCCGTCTATCGTCGTGGCGAATGATGGAACGATCGGCTACCGTCATAAAAAACAACGGAGGGAAACATGTCTGCAATCATCAATCGTCGTCACTTCATTGCTGCCGGATCGGCAGCCGTCGCCATGCCGTTCGTAGCGCGCGATGCTTCGGCGCAGGCCGCCTGGCCATCGCGGCAGATTCGCATGATCTGTAGTTATCCAGCCGGTGGACAGACCGATCTGCTCGCGCGTGCCTTTGGCGAGTATATTTCCAAACAGGTCGGACAGACCGTCGTCATCGAAAACAAGGCGGGCGCATCCGGTGCCATTGGCACGGCGGAAGTTGCGCGCGCCGAGCCAGATGGCCACACGATTCTCTGCTCCATCTCGACCACTTATGTGATGAACCGGGTGATGCTGAAGACGCCTGGCTACGACATGGACAAGGACCTGACGCTGGTTAGCGTCATTCCCGGCGCCGGGTTGCCGCTGGTCGCCAGTCCGAAATCCGGCGTCAAGACGCTGGAGGACTTCGTCGCCTTCGCGCGCAAGAATGACAAGGTGAACTTCGGCACCTATAGCGTGGGCTCGGCTCCGCATATGACCATCAACGAACTCAACAAACAGTATGGCCTCAAGATCGAGCCGATCCATTATCGCGGCGAAGCGCCGATGTGGACGGGACTGGCGGAAGGCTCGATCGATTTTGCGATGGGCAGCTACACCGCTGCGCAGACCGTGCTGCAAGGCGATCGCGGTGTTGTCTTCGCCGTGCATTCGAAGAAGGTCGACGCTATCCCCAACGTGAAGACATTGCCCGAGCAGGGGGCGACGTCAAAATTCTTCACTGTCAGCGGCTTCACGGGCTGGGCCGTGCCCAAGGCGACGCCGCAGCCGATCGTCGATCGTCTGGCGCAGCTTTGCGTCGCCGCCAACAGCGATCCCAAAGTGAAGGAAGTGCTGAAGACCTTCGTGCTCGAACCCGCGCTCGGCTTCAAGGAGACCAACGCGCTGTATCAGAAGGAACTGCCGGTCTGGATCGAGGCAGCACAGGCACTCGGTTTGCAGCCGGTCTGACGGTGAATAGAGCAGCGTGTGGCGGGTTACGCTTCGCTAACCCGCCCTGCTGCAGCCGACTCTGCTAGCCCCGCACCGAAAACCGGCTCATCGCGCTGAGCGCCTGCACGCGCGGCTCGACGTCGCGCATATAGATCGTCTTGCGCAGGAATTCGATTTCGCTCTCGTGTTTGCTTTCGTCGACATCGATGTACCAGGACTTCGGCCGGCCATCGGAGCCGTCGCTCCAGCGATAGCCGCGCCGCTTCAGTTCGTCCTTGAGATCGAAGGGCGACTGCTCCGCCCAGATCCGCATGGTCTTCTTGCGGGCGCGCTCCAATAGAACGGCCAGTGCAGGCTCGCCGAGATCGGGCAATTCGAATGCGAGAATCTCAAGCAGCGCGTGACAGTCGTCGATCGCCCGGTGGGCCTGATGAAAGAAGCCTGCGCCCGCGAGCAGATAGCCGAGACGCGATCCATCAAAGCCGTGTTTGCGCCAGTCCACTTCCGTCGCGGAACATCCCCAGGCCTTGTGCTGGAACACCGGCCAGTAGCGCTCGGAAAATTTGCGGTCGAAGCCCGCATTGTGCGCGATGACGATGACGGCGTCCTCGGCGAAAGCGGCGACGGCATCGGGATCGATGCGGTGCCCCGCAACGGTCTCGTCGGTGATCCCCGTGAGTTCGGTAATCTCTGGCGGGATCGGCCGCGACGGCTCGTTGAATGATGTGAAGATATCCGTGACGCGGGTGATGCTGCCGTCCGGCAGATAGTCGAACTTGACCATCGCCAGTTCGATGACTTCATCGCGAACCTGATCGAGGCCCGTGGTCTCGACATCGAGAAGAATGCCAGACCGTGTCGGCTGGCCGTTCGCCGGCGCGAATTCGGTGCGCGGGATCAGCCGGCGCAGCACGCGATAGTCGGTCGATCTGGCGAGCGTATCCGCCATGGCGGCAAGGCTGGGATCGTCCTGCAGGCTAAGATCGTCTTGGAGCATCTGATTCCGGGCAGTTCTTCAAGCGCAGCGTGATTCAGCCATGACTATGTGCTTCGCTGAATCGGAGCAATATGCCTGCCGCCGATAGACACAGGTGCGAGAACGCCCGGGCGTCGTTTGCGTCCGATTATACCTTGCGGTCCAGCGAGGCCAGCGCCTCGCTGAGCACGGAACGCAGGCGTTCGGCATCGTCGGGTCGCACGGCGGAAGGGTCCAGATAGAAATCGAGCCCGGGCATGCGCTCCACCACGATGTCGGATTGCTCCGGCTTGGCGTCGATCACGCTGTCCACCGCATAGGGCACGACTTCGCGGCTGATGCCCTTCATTGTGATCGGCTGCAGCGGATGCGAGGTGATGATGTCGCTCACCAGCGCGAAGGTCTCATAGCTGATGACGATGCCGCCGGGTTCCGCAATCGACTGCAGGCGCGCCGCGAGGTTCGCCTCGGCGCCGATGATCGTATAGTCCATGCGGTCGCTGCTGCCGAAATTGCCGACATTGCAATAGCCGGAATTGATGCCGATGCGGGCCTTGAACGGCTCCTCGATGCCTTCGGTGCGCCATTTCGCGTTCAGCTCGATCAGCCGGCGCTGCATCCGCCACGCCATGCGCAGGCAGTCCTGCGCATCCTGGCGGTCGCCCTTGGTCTCGGGATCGCCGAAGAAGATCAGCATCGCGTCGCCGATGAACTTGTCGATGGTGCCGCCATGTTCCATCGCGATGGCCGACATTTCGGTGAAATATTCGTTGAGCAGATTCGTGATCAGTTCCGGTTGCAGCCGTTCGGTGGTCGCCGTGAAATTCTGGATGTCCGAGAAGAAGATCGTCAGCTTCTTGCGCTCGGTATGGATGGTGACGTCCTTCTGGCCGCTGAAAATGCTCTTGTAGACCTGCGGCGAGATATAGCGGGAGATCTTCATCGAGAGCGTGGCGAGGAAATCGTTATTGGCTTCCAGCTCCTGATTCATGCCGGCAATGCGCCGCGACTGGCGACGCTGCAGAGCGAGGAACGAGACGCCGCTGACGGCCGCCAGCGCGAAATAGGCCAGCAGGAACTTGAACGAGAACAGGTTCGCGGCAATGGGCTGCGTGATGATGACTTCCTGGATGCCGCGGACGTCGCCCACCTTCCAGTCCTTCTTCGGGCTTTCCGGGTGGCTGTTATGGCAACTCACGCAGGCCGGGCCCATCAGCACCGGCGCGACGATGCGGACGGTGTCGCTGAACAGCGACGTCCTGGTATCGATGATCTTCTGCTCGGGATTGTCGCGCAGGCTGCGCAGCGATGTCTTCTCGAAATCGTCAAGCTGGTGCGGCGCGCGGTTCTGGAACGGATAGTCCGACACGAAGCGGTAGTTGATGTTCTCCTGCTGCGCGCCGATGACGCGGCCGAGTTCGAGGGACAGCGTTGCCGGGATCGGGATCGCGCCCGGTACGCTTTCGTAATTGTGCACCACCTGCGTGGTGCCCTGATGGGCCAATACGCGCCCGACCACATTGGTTGCATAATAACCACGCACGCTGGTGATCACGGAGTTCAGGTCACTGGCCTGCCGGCGCAACGCGGCGTCAACCAGATTGGTCAGATCGAGCCACACCGCCACCGGAAGCAGCAACAACAGTGCGGCAACGACGAGACCGGGAACGAACGCACGCGGGCGCCGCCGGGCGGCATCGAGCTTGTTCATGGAAGTGTGTCCCTAGAATTGGCCTGAATGCATGACGCGACGCGTGTGAGCGGAACGGCGAGTGTCCGCCACATAGCACCGGCATGGTTATAATATCGTGCCCGGCTTGTGCCAATTTGCCGGCATCGGCCAGGACTATGCGCGATGCCCGCCAATTTTGGCAGACGTGCATGCTGCGCGCGCACCTTGACTTCACGGGTGGCTTGGCCAATCTCGCGGTCAGAAAAACACTTCAGAACTCCTGGGAGAAGACGATGGCCGACGCCTATATTATCGACGCAGTCCGCACGCCCCGTGGCATCGGCAAAGTGGGCAAGGGCAAGCTCGCCGAACAGCATCCGCAGCATCTCGCCGCCACCGTGCTCAAGGCGATTGCCGAGCGCAACAAACTCAACACCGCCGACGTCGATGACGTGATCTGGTCGACTTCGACCCAGCGCGGCAAGCAGGGTGGTGATCTCGGCCGTATGGCCGCGCTCGATGCCGGCTATGACATCAGGGCTTCCGGCACCACGCTGGATCGCTTCTGCGGCGGTGGCATCACCGCGGTGAACTTCGCCGCGGCGCAGATCATGTCCGGCATGGAAGACGTCGTCATCGCCGGCGGCACCGAGATGATGTCGCTCACCGGTGCGATGGCTGCCGAGGATATGGCCGCCGGCAAGGCGCCGCTCGGCATGGGCTCGGGCAACAAGCGTCTCGCCAAGGTGCATCCGCAGTCGCATCAGGGCATCTGCGGCGACGCCATTGCCTCGATGGAAGGCATTTCGCGTGAAGCGCTCGACGCGCTCGGTCTGGAAAGCCAGCGCCGCGCAGCCGTCGCCATCAAGGAAGGCCGCTTCGACAAGAGCATCGTTCCGGTGAAGGATGACGACGGCAACATCATCCTCGCCAAGGACGAATATCCCCGTCCGGAAACCACTGCCGAAGGTCTCGCCGGCCTGAAGCCGGCTTTCGCCGCGATGGCCGATCATCCGCTCGATGACAGCGGCATGACTTTCCGCAAGCAGATCAACCAGAAATATCCGGACCTGAAGATCGAGCATTTCCACCACGCCGGCAATTCGTCGGGTGTGGTCGATGGTGCCGCGGCCTTGCTGCTGACCTCGAAGTCCTATGCCGACAAGCATGGCCTGAAGCCGCGCGCGCGCATCGTGGCTATGGCCAATATCGGCGACGATCCGACCCTGATGCTGAATGCGCCGGTGCCGGCTGCGAAGAAGGTGCTGGAAAAGGCCGGTCTCAAGAAGGAAGACATCGATCTGTGGGAGATCAATGAAGCCTTCGCGGTGGTCGCCGAGAAATTCATGCGCGATCTCGATCTCGATCGCAGCAAGGTCAACGTCAATGGCGGCTCGATCGCGCTCGGCCATCCGATCGGCGCCACGGGCGCGATCCTGATCGGCACGGTTCTCGACGAACTCGAGCGCCGCAACCTCAAGCGCGGTCTGGTCACCATGTGCGCCGCCGGCGGCATGGCACCGGCGATCATCATCGAGCGCGTGTAACGCCGCTAACTCGCCTGATCCGAATGAGCCGGGCGCGAAAGCGTCCGGCTTATTCGTTTGAAGGCCACGCCATCGGGAATGACAGCGGCGAGATTTCCGTCAGCTTGCGGCCGGCCCAGTCGAGACCCGGCGTGCGCTCTTCCGCGCGGATCTGCGCCTCATGCACACGCAGCGCCGCAGCCGGATAATCGAACGTCTGTACCACACCGTCCTTCACCACCTGCCGGCCATCCACATAAACATGACGCACCGCGCGTTCCGCCGCCGCATAGATCATGCTGCGGATCGGGTCGCGATGCGGCTGCATCATCGGATGGGTGACGTCGACCATCACAAAATCGGCCTTGCAGCCGGCTTCGAGCCTGCCGATGTCGTCGCGCCCGAGCGCCTTGGCGCCGACGGTAGTGGCGGCCTCGAACAGCATGGTCGAGTTCAGGCCGCGCGGATGCCCGGCCATCAGCCGCGAGGTCATCGTCGCGTTGCGCATTTCCTCGATCATGTTGTGCGGATAGGTGTCGGTGCCGATCGCCACCGAAATGCCGGCTGCGCGATAGCGGCCGACATCGCGCAGCGCGATGCCGCGCCGCATGAACACGGTCGGGCAATGCGCCACTGTCGTTCCGGTTTCGGCCAGCAGCGCGAGATCGCGGCGCGTGTGCCACGGCGTCAGCGGGTGGTCGTCGACGAAGATGGAGTGGCCGACGAGCGAGGTCGGGCCGAGCACGCCGAGTTCGCCGAGCCACTGGATCGGCGTCACGCCATGGCGGCGGACGATCTCGTGGAATTCGGATACCGATTGCGCCGCATGGGTCTGCCACGGAATGTTGCGGCGCTTCGCTTCGGCGTAACTGTCTTTCATCAGTTGCGGCGTGCAGGTGTCGATCTGCGCCGGATACATCATGCCGGACAGGCGGCCGGACGAATGGCTCTCGGCGGCATCGATCAGCGCGAAAGCCTGCAGCATGCCCTCTTCGCCGGCCTTCTCGTTCCATTCGTAATCGACGAGCGTGCCATTCGGCGTGAACCAGCGGGCCGAGCGGAAGCCGGGCGCGATATAGACGCGCAGGCCACTTTCGCCGGCGAGATCGAGCCATTGCGGATGCGGCATCGACAGATCGACCACCGTGGTGACGCCGGACAGCAGCAATTCCGAATAGGCGACGCGTACGCAGTCCGGCACGCCTTCCGGATCGGACCGCAGGATCGGCATGTATTCGTAGAGCGACGAATTATACAGGCCGGGCGAGCCGATCTCGTCGAGAAAGCCCTTGTTCAGCGGTTCGCTGGACGGATGCGAGTGGATATCGACAAGGCCCGGCATCACCATGAAACCGCGTCCGTCGATGGTCTTGGCCGCTTCGCCCCGATAGTCGCGGCCGGCAAACACGATCTGGCCGCCGTCGAAAGCGACATCGCCGCCGGTGACATAGGTGTGGCTGCTCTTTGCGGCGTCCCAGGCGACGACATAGTCCGCGTTGCGGATGACGGTGATGGCCATACTGATCCTCTTGATGGAAGGCGAGGAACCGTAGGCGCAAGCGACCCGGCGGTGCAAGATCGAGAGGTGAGCAGACCCGCCTGTCTATTCGGCATATGCAACCTGTCTGTTCGGCACGTGCAAATGTCGATAAGAAGACACGTTGATCTGCAAAGTCCTGAAGAGAGCTTGAACTGATGCAATACCGACACGATGGCCTCTATGCCTCCCGCCGCTCGCCGGTGATGGCGCGCAATGTGGTGGCGGCGTCGCAGCCGCTGGCGACACAGGCGGGTCTGCGCATGCTGGAGCGCGGCGGCAATGCGCTGGATGCGGCGCTCGCGGCGGCGATCACGCTGACCGTGGTCGAGCCGACCGGCAACGGCATCGGCTCGGACGCCTATTGCATCCTGTGGGATGGCAATGAGCTGCATGGCCTCAACGCATCCGGCCGGTCGCCGGCGGGATGGACCCCTGAGCGTTTCGCCAATCACAAGACCTTTCCGCATCGCGGCTGGGAAAGCGTCACCGTGCCCGGCGCCGTCTCGGCCTGGGTCGATCTGTCCGAGCGGTTCGGCAAGCTGCCCTTTGCAGACCTCTTCGGGCCCGCGATCTCCTATGCGGAGAACGGCTTCAACGTCTCGCCGGTGATTGCCGAGCTGTGGCGCCGTGGCGCGGATGAACTGAAGAACCAGCCGGGTTTTGCCGAGGCGTTCATGCCGAACGGGCGTGCGCCCGCGGCCGGCGAACTGTTTCGCGCACCGGGCCACGCTTATTCGCTCAAGCTGATCGCGGAGACAAAGGGCGAAGCGTTCTATCGCGGCGAACTCGCAAAGCGCATTGCCGATTTCGCACGCGCAAATGGCGCAGTACTCGACGAGGCCGACATGGCTGCGCACAAAAACGACTGGTGCGGCACCATCCATCAGGATTTCGGCGATGCCTCGCTGCATGAAATCCCGCCGAACGGGCAGGGCATCGCGGCGCTGATGGCGCTGGGCATCATGCGGACTTATGGCACCGACGGTCTCGTGCTCGACAGCGGCGATGCGTTCCATCTGCAGATCGAAGCCACAAAACTCGCTTTCGCCGATGTCTATGCCTATGCGGCCGATCTCGATTACATGCGTGACGTCACCGTCGCGCATCTGCTCAGCCCGGCCTATCTGGCGTCACGCGCCAAGCTGATCGATCGCAGCCGCGCGCAGGATTTTGGCGCCGGCGCGCCGAAGACCGGCGGCACGGTGTGCCTGTCGACTGGCGACGCCACTGGCATGATGGTGTCCTATATCCAGTCGAACTATTCGGGCTTTGGCTCCGGCGTGGTCGTACCGGGTACCGGCATCAGCCTGCAGAATCGCGGCTTCGGTTTCGTCCTGACCGATGGTCATCCCAATCAGGTCGGTCCGCGCAAGCGGCCGTTCCAGACCATCATTCCGGGCTTCGTCATGCAGGGCAAAGAACCGCTGATGGCCTTCGGCCTGATGGGAGGCCCGATGCAGGCGCAGGGCCATCTGCAGATGATGCTGCGCATGCAGCTCTGGGGGCAGGATCCGCAGACGGCGGCGGACGCGCCGCGCTGGCGCTATGTCGCGGGCTTGAAAGTGGCGATCGAGACGGCTGTGCCGGACAATGTCGCGGCAGATCTCGCCAGCCGCGGCCATGTCATCGAACGGGAGCCGCCGGATTCCGCCTTCGGCTTCGGCGGCGCGCAGCTCGTGCGCAGGATCGACGGCGGCTATGTCGCCGGCTCCGACCCGCGCAAGGACGGCCACGCGGCGGGTTATTGAGGATTCTCTATTGATCCGTCATTGCGAGGAGCGAAGCGACGAAGCAATCCAGTTCTTGGCTTTCTGGATTGCTTCGCTGCGCTCGCAATGACGAGCTTCCTCTGCCTCAGCCCAGTCCCGCCGCTTTCGCCACGGTGTAGGTGATTAAACTCGCCACGTAAGCCAGCGCGAACATGTAGAGGAACGTCACCACCATCCATTTGGTGCTGCCGGTCTCGCGGCGGATCACGGCCAGCGTCGAGGCGCATTGCGGGGCGAAGATGAACCAGGCCAGGAACGACAGCGCGGTGGCGAGGCTCCATTTGCTGGCCAGCGCCTGGCCGATGGCGTCGGCCGCTTCCTTGCCGCCTTCGATCGCATAGACGGTGCCGAGCGCGCCGACCGCGACTTCGCGCGCCGCCATGCCGGGGATCAGCGCCACCGCGATCTGCCAGTTGAAGCCGAGCGGCGCGAAGAACGGTTCAAGCGCATGTCCGATAATGGCCGCAAGGCTGTAATTGATCGCCGGCCCTTCGGCGCCGGCCGGTGCCTGCGGGAACGAGGCCAGGAACCAGATCAGGATCATCATCGACAGGATCGTGGTGCCGGCGCGCTGCAGGAACATCTTGGCGCGCGTGTAGACGCCGATCACGATGCTCTTGAGGCGCGGCAGCTTGTAGTCCGGCAATTCGAGCATGAACGGCGCCGGCTGGTAGTCGCGCCACATGAAGAACTTGATGACGAAGGATGCCGCCAGCGCGCTGGTGATGCCGGCCACATAGAGCCCGAACATCACGAGGCCCTGCAGATTGACCCAGCCCCAGACGGTCTCGGCCGGAATGAAGGCGGAGATGATCAGCGTATAGACCGGGATGCGCGCCGAGCAGGTCATCAGCGGCGCGATCAGGATGGTGGTGAGGCGGTCGCGGCGATTATCGATCACGCGCGTCGCCATGATGCCGGGGATCGCGCAGGCGAAGCTCGACAGCAGCGGGATGAAGGCGCGGCCATGCAGGCCGGCGCCGCCCATGACGCGGTCCATCAGGAACGCGGCGCGCGCCATATAGCCGAAGTCTTCCAGCAGCAGGATGAACAGGAAGATGATGATGATCTGCGGCAGAAACACCAGCACGCTGCCGACGCCGGCGATCAACCCGTTCTGCAGGAAGCTCTGGAAAATTCCCTCGGGCAGCACCTGCGCCACCAGCGTGCCCAGCGCGCCGAAGGAATCCGACAGCAGCTCCATCAGCGGCTGCGCCCAGGAGAACACCGCCTGGAACATCACGAACAGAATGAGCGCGAGGATCGCGAGGCCGGCGACCGGATGCAGCACTACGGCATCGACGCGGGTGGTCAGCGTGTCGGGCTTGCTCGGCATCTTGACGGTGTCGCGGATGATGCGGTCGGCCTCGCGCTGCAGCGCTTTCATCTCGGACAGGCCGAGCGGCTTCCAGCCATCGCCGGCGGTGATTGCCGGCATATTGGCCGCAAATTCGTCGGTGCGCTTGCGCAGTTCCTCGACGCCGGCTTTCTTCACCGCGACCGAGGTGATCACCGGCACGCCGAGTGCCGTGGACATCGCGTCGACATCGATCGAGACGCCGCGGCGCTGCGCGATGTCGAACATGTTGAGCACCACCAGCAGCGGGCGGCCGGTGCGCTTGAGCTCCAGGATCAGCCGCAGCGTGAGGCGCAGATTGGTGGCGTCGGCAATACACAGGACCAGATCGGGCGCGGCTTCGCCGGGACGCTTGCCAAGCACGACGTCGCGGGTGATCTCTTCGTCCGGGCTGCGGCCGCGCAGCGAATAGGTGCCGGGCAGGTCGAGCAGCGTCACCTGACGGCCGGCCGGTGTCACGAAGGCGCCGGCCTTGCGCTCGACGGTGACGCCCGCATAATTCGCCACCTTCTGGCGGCTGCCAGTGAGCGCGTTGAAGAGCGACGTCTTGCCGCTATTGGGGGCTCCCACCAGCGCGAGATGAAAGCGCTCGGTGGTCACGTCTGTACTGGTCATTTCACAACAACTGCCATGGCTTCGCGCCGGCGGACGGCGATCGTGATATTGTCGACCCGCACGGCGATCGGATCGCGCTGGATGGCGCCCTGATGCAGGATCTCGACGCGCGCACCTTCGGTGAAGCCCATTTCCAGCAGATGCCGTTCGAGCTCGTGGCCGCTCTTGGCGGCGCCTGCAATATCGGGCTGCAACGCCACGATGGTCCCGATGAATCCGCGCGGCGCATTGCCGAGGCGCAATTCGTGTGTGGATGTTTCGGATGCAGTCTGGTGCACGGTCATGCCCGACCTTGTCGAGCAGCGCCCTGACAAGGTCAAGACATACGCGCGTATGTTATTAGAATGATTATAAAAAGGCGCTCTGGCACCTCTAGGGCGGCACTCTCCGCTGTCGTCCCCGCGAAGGCGGGGACCCATAACCACGGTCAGTGTTGTTAAAACGGAAGAGCCACCGCTACAGCGCTTTCATCAAATCTCCAGCGTGTACGGGTCCCCGCCTTCGCGGGGACGACGCTTGAATATGTGGCGGCTATCCCACGCTCGACGACGCTCCTGCAGATTGCTCGTTCACCACCCGCTGCTGGATCTTCACCAGTTCTGCATAGATGCCGCCCTGCGCGATCAATTCGTCATTGGAGCCCTGCTCGGCCACCACGCCCTCCTTCAGCACGATGATCTTGTCGGCGTCGCGTATGGTCGAGAGCCGATGCGCGATCATGATGACGGTGCGGCCCTGCATCAGCCGGCGCAGCGCCTCGATCACCAGCGCCTCGGATTCCGGATCGAGCGCCGCCGTCGGCTCATCCAGGATCATGATCGGGCTGTTGCGCACCACCGCACGCGCGATGCCGATGCGCTGGCGCTGGCCGCCGGACAATGTATCGCCGCGCTCGCCGACCATGGAGTCGTAGCCGTGTGGCATGCGGCTGATGAACTCGTCGGCATTGGCGATCTTCGCGGCGGCGACAATCTCGTCATCAGTGGCGCCGGGTCGGCCATAGGCGATGTTCTCGCGGATCGTGCCACGGAACAGCACGGTCTCCTGCAGCACGAAGCCGACCTGGGCGCGCAGCGCCGACAATTTGTAATCGGTGACATCGACGCCATCGATCATCACGCGGCCCGATGTCGCGTCATAGAAGCGCGGGATCAGGCTGAGCACCGTGGATTTGCCGGAGCCGGTTGGCCCGACCACGCCGACGATCTGGCCGGGTTCGATACGGAGCGAGACATCACGGAGCACGCTGGCCTCCTCGCTATAGGCGAAGGCGACGTTCTCGAAGGAGATGGCGCCTTTGGCGCGGCCGGGATCGACGGCACCCGGCTTCTCCACGATCACATCGTCAGCCGCGAGGATGTTCTGGATGCGCTCCAGCGCCACCGTGGTTTGCGCGATCGCGCTGGTCATGCTGGCGAGGTCCTTCACCGGTTTGAAGAACTGCGCGAGATAGGCGAGATACACGGTCAGCGCGCCTGCGGTCATTGTACCGGCAACGATCAGCGAGGTGCCCTTCCACAGTACGATGGCCGTGCAGAATGCCACTACGACACCGACCACCGGCGACAATAGCGACTTCACCTGCCGCGCCTTCATGGCGGCCTCGACCGTCGCATGGCTGGCGGCTTCCAGCCGTGCCAGTTCGAGATCCTGCCTGCCGAAGGCCGTGACTGCGCGCACCTGGCCGAGGCCCTGCTGGACCACGGCAACGATCTCGCTCTGCCGCTGGCGCACCGTGCGCGTCACTTCCTTCACGGCGCGCTTGAAGTGGAACACGAAGGCGATCAGGAACGGCGTAATGCCGAGCGCGATCAGCGTAAAATCCCAGTCGAGCCAGAACATCAGCCCGATCATGAAGACGATGGTGATGAGATCGAGCAGGATATCCAGCGTCGACGATGAAGCGAAGTTCTGCAGCGTCGTGACGTCTGTGGTGATCGTGGACATCAGCGCGCCGGTCTTGGCCTTGTCGTAGTAGCGCAGCGACAGCCGATGCAGATGCGCATAGATACAGATGCGCAGGTCGTTGGCCACCCACTGGCCGACCGATGTCGAATAGTAGTTGTCGATATAGGTGGCGATGGCGCCGATCACGGCGATCGTCAGCGTGGCGATGCCGGCGAACAGTGCCACGCCCAGCGTGTGGCGGCCGATGCCATAGTCATGGGCCCAGTCCAGCCAGGCGGGCAGGTGATGAGTACCCAGCGCGTCATCGAGCACCAGTTTCAGCGGCCAGGGCGCGGCCAGGCTCATGGCGATCTCGACGAGCATGGCGAGGAAGACGATGACGAGCCAGCCGCGATAGGGCCGGAGCATCTCGAGTACCAGACGAGCCATCGAACATTGTCTCCAGCAACGCGGTCCAGATCGGGAATCATGGATGCCCGGGCGGTCGCAGTATATAGCCGCCGTCGGTTAGCGGGTCTTAACTGTAGTGGGGTACAGATGGATTTTTGCTGACAGCCCGCGCATGCTGGCAGGGGCGTCAGTCGATTGGTAGGGCCGCGCAGGACCGAACATGAACGTGCGATCCGTTGCTTTCCCGTTCTGGGGCAGGGTACTTCTGTTGGCCGGCATCTTCGGTCTGGTGCTGGGCGCTGGCCTTCTGACCTGGCGCTATATCGAACGTCCGACCGTGCTCAAGCTGGCGGTCGGGTCGATCGATGGCGAAGCCGGCAGGACGGCCTCGATCATCGCCAGTCATTTCGCCAACAAGAAGTCGCCGATCCGGCTGGATTTTGAGACCTTCGGCAACGCGGTCGATGCCGGCAAGGCGTTCTCCTCCGGCAAGGTCGATCTCGCTGTCGTCCGGGCCGATGTCGGCGATCTCTCCGAAGCGCGCGCCGTTGCCGTCATGGCCAAGGCGGTCGTCATGCTGATCGCGCCTCCGGGTTCGAAAATCACCAGCGTCGAAGGCCTGCGCGGCCGCACCGTCGGTGTGGTGGGCGGTGAGGTCAATCGCAAGCTGGTCGATGCACTCACCAAGCAATATGACCTGACGAGCGCGAAGGTCACATTCAGGAATCTTGAGATCAGCGATACCCGGCGCGCGGTGGAAGCCAAGGAAGTCGGCGCCCTGCTGGTGGTGATTCCGCTCACCGAGAAGTATTTGTCCCTGGTGCGCGGTCTGTTCAAAACCGGCGCACCGGTGCTGATCCCGATCGATGCGGCCGGCGCCATTGCCGATGCCAATGGCGCCTATGAAAGCTTCGACATTCCGAAAGGGTCGCTCCGCGGCGCGCCGCCGGTCCCCGATGACGACGTGACAACGCTTCGGGTCAGTTACTATCTGGTCGCGAACAAGAAGCTTCATTCCGGCCTGATCGCCCGTCTGACCGAAATGGTGATCGCGGCGCGCCGCGATCTGATCGCCGGGCAACCGCAACTCGCCGGTATCGCCGCTGCCGACACCGATCCCGATGCCTTTATCCCCATTCATCCCGGCGCTGCCGCCTACTACAACGGCACTGAGCAGAGCTTCATGGATAAATACGGCGACGACATCTATCTCGCCCCCATGATCCTTGGCGGCCTTGCCTCTGTGCTGGCTGCCGCCTGGAAGTTCCTCGGCATCCGCCCGCCCGACCACCGTGAGGCGACGCTCAATGCACTTTATGCATTGCCGCGCCGGATCCGGGCCGCGCCTGACGATGCGGAACTGTGCGCGATCGAGCAGGAGGTCGACGACCTTCTCAGCGCGCAGCTGGCGAAGACCATGCGCGATGATGAAGACGCACTTGAAATGGCGACGCTGGTCTCTTCGGCGCAGCGCCTCGACAATCTCATCCATCACCGCCGTTCGGCGCTGGGGCGCGCCCCGTTTTCTGCCGCGCCGCGTTCAAGTATAGAGTTGGAGACGTAGTCCAGGCCATGCCGCTGTCTTGCAGAGCCACCAGCCGTTTGCGCGCACCTTCATTTCTCGCGGGAGGTCAATCATGACGCATAACCTGCTCGTGTTTCCGGATGACACCGCGCAATGCATCGTCGATCCGATCAGGGCGGCAAAGCGCAGCCTGAACATCCGGATGTTCCTGTTCACCGATCCGACGCTGCTCGATGAGGTCATTGCCGCCAAACGGCGCGGCGTCAAAGTGCGCGTCATGCTCAATCCGGCACGGCGCAACGGCGAGAGCGAGAATGACGAAACCGCCGCGGCGCTGGCTGCTGCCGGGGTCGAGGTTCGCGACAGCAATCCTGCTTTCGCGCTGACCCATCAGAAGTCGATGGTGATCGACGACGAATGGGGTTTTGTCGAGTCGCTGAACTGGGAGACGCGCGATCTCACCGAGACGCGCGACTACGCGGTGACCACGACCAAGAAGCTCGAAATCTCCGAGATGGTGGATTGCTTCGACGCCGACTGGGCGAAACAGGACTTTGTGCCGCATCCGGACTCGCAGCTGATCTGGTGCCCGAACAACGGCCGCGAGCGGATTGGCGCTTTCATCGATTCCGCGCGGGACACGCTCTGGATCCAGAACGAGCGTTATCAGGATACGGACATCATCGAGCGGCTGGTTCGCGCGGTGCTGCGCGGCGTGCAGGTCCACATCATGGCGCGGCAGCCGCACAAGCTGAAGAAGAACAAGCTGATCGAGGGGATTGGGGGCCTGCGCATCATGCATGATGTCGGCGCCAAGGTGCACCGGCTCAATGATATGAAGCTGCATGGCAAGATGCTGTTAGCCGACGAGGAACGCGCGATCGTCGGTTCGATCAATCTCACGCCGGGCAGTTTTGACGACCGCCGCGAACTGGCCATCGAGACCGATGCGCACCATGTCGTGAAGCGTCTCGTCGACACCTCGCATCATGACTGGAAACATTCACGCAAACTCGACCTCTCCGACGAGGCGGTTCAAGCGGACCTGGACAAACACGGCATCCGGCAGTAGCGCGTCTCGCTCAGCGCCGCTCCGGCCGCGGCGATAGCCGGGCTCGCGGCTGCACGGGTTTCCTTTCCGCGCGGCGCGCATATTCCGTGGCCAGGTTCAGCAGCCGCTCGCGAACCACGGGGTCATCGATCTCCCGCGCCAGCTTTTCGCAGCGCTCGGCCTGCTCTCTGAAATATGCAGCTTCGCTAGGCAACTTTGTCGTTTTCCTTGGGCAGTGAGGGGTGCAGGAACATCTCCGAGAGCTGATCCTTGATTTCCATGACACGCGGCGACGTCAGGCCCGGACGAATGCAGAGCAACGCCTTGATGGTCGGAAGCTCCGGCAAGTAATAGTCCCTGGCCCAAACCAGTCCCGGCGGAATGATCCGGCTGGGAACAGCCGTCAGTCCGATGCCGGCTTCGACGGCGGCCTTCTTTGCGCTGTAGTCCTGACTGCTGAAGGCAATCCGATAGGAAAGGCCATGTCGCGTGAGCGTATGAAGCATCCAGTCGTCATTGGTCCAGGTGATGACCGGGATAGGCGCGCCGGGGCTGAGCACGAATGATTTCGCGCGAACCCATGCCAGCCGATCCTCGTATTCATCAACGACAAGCGGAGCCAGATCGGGACTGATTTCTCCCCGCTGGAAAAAACACCCGATGTCGACATGGCCGTCGATCAACGCTGTCACGATCTCGGCGGACATTGCGGCATGGATATGTAGGTCATGGAGATTGCTCGGGCTCTGCTGGGCCACGAAGCGCTGCGCCATGACGACGCTCAGGCCCAGACGAAGCCGCTCGCCATGACTATCGGCTCCGCCGAGTGCGAGCACCTGATCGTTGGCCTCGATGATCTTGCGCGCCTGCGCAAGCACCAGCTTGCCGAGATCGGTCGGACAACTTCCGTTCGGTGTCTTGCTGAACAGCGACCCGCCAACGAGTTGTTCGAGGCGCTTGATTTGCGAACTTACTGCAGGCTGGCTCAATCCCAATTGTTCTGCAGCCTTGGTCAAACTACCCGTCTCTGAAATGGCAACGACGGTACGAACAATTTCAATCGGAATATTGAGATGCCGCTTCTGCATTTGAATATCCAGCCTCGCAATGGAGCCATGAGTCAGACTAAGTGCTGTCGCGATTCTGTACCAATCATATATGCGTAATCAGTTTTGGTTATATATTTGATTTGGATGCCATTTCTGGAATTTATGGCGTCATCAAAATCATTGGTGTGACGGCTGTCTACCGAACTCGATGATGACGACACGCGCTGTGGCATCGGACTCAATCGTGACAGGTGCTGATCCTTGTTCGACAAGCAGTGCATCATGCGTCGACAGGCTGTCGACGGTCGATGCCGACCGTACGGTCACGGTGCCATGCTCAACGAATAGAAACATTTGTGCAGAAACTAGAAAATCCTGACGTTTCATTACGTTGATACGTCTCACTCGCTGTGAGACGATCCCGCGCCTGCTCATCACATTCAAATCTGTGATGGGGCCGTCGATCAGTGTCGCTGATGTTTGCTGATCGCCGGGGAAGGAATGGATCGTGCTGCGATCAATGCGCACGGATGCGCAGCCGTCGACATCGAGGTCGATGCCGGCACCATCAATGACGAGAAGTGTACGATCAATCCCGGGAAATAACGAGAACGCTCCGTCGCTCGTCACCTGCGCCATACTGACGCGCCAGTCGAAATCGTCCAGCTTTGCATCCGCCGGAAAGATCGCGATCTCCGTCGTCGATCCCAGCCCGTTCTTCCAGGGCATCACCTTGTAATTCGCGGCGCGCAGGATTTGCATGGCGCAGCAATCAGCCTTTGGCGTGCAGCGACGGCAAATTGAGGTGATGTTCCTCGGCGCAGGCGATGGCTTCCTCATAGCCGGCATCCGCGTGACGCATCACGCCGGTGGCCGGATCGTTCCACAACACGCGTTCGAGGCGCTTCGCGGCTTCCGGCGTGCCGTCGGCGACGATGACCATGCCGGAATGCTGCGAGAAGCCCATGCCGACGCCGCCGCCGTGATGCAGCGACACCCAGGTTGCGCCAGATGCGCAGTTGAGCAGCGCGTTGAGCAGCGGCCAGTCGGAGACGGCATCGGAACCGTCCTTCATTGCTTCAGTCTCGCGGTTCGGGCTTGCCACGGAACCGGAGTCGAGATGATCCCTGCCGATCACGATCGGCGCCTTCAGCTCGCCCGAGGCTACCATTTCGTTGAAGGCGAGGCCGAGGCGATAACGATCGCCGAGGCCGACCCAGCAGATGCGCGCCGGCAGGCCCTGGAACTGGATGCGCTCGCGCGCCATGTCGAGCCAGTTCACCAGCGCCTTGTTGTGTCCGAGGATCTCTTTCACCTTGGCGTCGGTCTTGTAGATGTCCTCGGGATCACCGGACAGCGCGGCCCAGCGGAACGGGCCGATGCCGCGGCAGAACAGCGGGCGGATGTAAGCCGGCACGAAGCCCGGGAAGTCGAACGCGTTGTCGACGCCTTCTTCCTTGGCCATCTGGCGGATGTTGTTGCCGTAGTCGACGGTCGGCACGCCCATCTTGTGGAAGTCGAGCATCGCACGGACATGTTCGCTCATCGATTTGCGCGAGGCCTTCTCCACCGCCTGCGGATCGCTGGCGCGCTTGGCTTCCCATTCCGAGAGCGTCCAGCCCTTCGGGAGATAGCCGTTCACGGGGTCATGCGCCGAGGTCTGGTCGGTGACGATGTCCGGCCTGACGCCGCGGCGGACCAGTTCAGGGAAGATGTCGGCGGCATTGCCGAGCACGCCGACCGAGATCGGCTTCTTCTCCTTGTTGGCCTTCTCGATGATCGCCAATGCGTCGTCGAGGTCTTTCGCCTGTACATCGAGGTAACGGCTCTTCAAGCGCATCTCGATGCGGCTCGGCTGGCACTCCACCGCGAGGCACGACGCGCCGGCCATGGTCGCCGCCAGAGTTTGCGCGCCGCCCATGCCGCCAAGGCCAGCCGTCAGAATCCACTTGCCGGAGAGGTCGCCATTATAGTGCTGCCGTCCGGCCTCGACGAAGGTCTCGTAGGTGCCCTGCACGATGCCCTGCGAGCCGATATAGATCCACGAGCCGGCCGTCATCTGGCCGTACATCATCAGGCCCTTGCGATCGAGCTCGTTGAAATGCTCCCAGGTCGCCCAGCGCGGCACCAGGTTGGAATTGGCGATCAGCACGCGCGGTGCATCGGCATGGGTCTTGAACACGCCGACCGGCTTGCCGGACTGCACCAGCAGTGTCTCGTCGGCGTTGAGGGCGCGCAGCGATGCAGCGATCTGGTCGAAGGCTTCCCAATTGCGCGCAGCGCGGCCGATGCCGCCATAGACGACGAGCTCGTTCGGGTTCTCGGCCACTTCCGGATCGAGATTGTTCATCAGCATGCGCAGCGGTGCTTCGGTGAGCCAGTCCTTGGCGGAGAGTTCGGTGCCGCGCGGGCTGCGCACGATGCGGCTGTTCTTGCTGCGATCCATGATGTCGATCCTTACTTGGAAACGGTCGCGTGCGATTGGCCGTGCCAGACGCGCGCGTGAAGCGGATTGAAGCCGACGCGGTAAACCAGCTCGGCGGGGTGTTCGATGTCCCAGATCGCAAGATCGCAGGCCTTGCCGGCTTCCAGCGTGCCGACATCCTTGAGTTTGCCGAGCGCGCGTGCGCCCTCGCGCGTCACGCCGAGCAGACACTCGTCGACCGTCATGCGGAACAAAGTCGCGCCCATATTCATGGTGAGCAGCAGCGAGGTCAGCGGCGAGGTGCCGGGATTGCTGTCGGTGGCAAGCGCCAGATGCGTGCCATGCTTGCGGAACAGAGCGATCGGCGGCGCCTGGGTTTCGCGCAAGGTGTAGTAAGCACCCGGCAATACCACGGCGACGGTGCCGGCCCTGGTCAGCGCGATCACGCCGTCCTCGTCCGTGTGTTCGAGATGATCCGCGGACAGTGCGTTGTAGTCGGCGGCGAGTTTGGCGCCATGAAGGTTGGAGAGCTGGTCCGCATGCAGCTTCACGGGCAGGCCGAGTTTCCTGGCGGCGTCGAACACCCGCGCGGTCTGCTCCGGCGAGAAGGCGATGCCTTCGCAGAATGCATCGACGGCATCGGCCAGCTTCAGTTCCGCGATCGCCGGCAGCATCTCGGTGATGACGCTTTCAATATAGGCGTCCTTATCGCCATTGGCTTCCGGCGGCATCGCATGCGCGCCGAGGAACGACGTGATCACAGAGACGTCGCGTTCACGGCCCAGTTGCCGCGCCGCTGTGAGGCAGCGGATTTCAGTATCCTTGTCGAGGCCGTAGCCCGACTTGATCTCGATGGTGGTGACGCCTTCGGCGAGCAGATGATCGAGACGCTTCAATCCGCTGGCGACGAGCTGTTGTTCAGTCGCCGCCCGCGTGGCCTTCATGCTCGAGGCGATGCCGCCGCCTGCGCGCGAGATCTCTTCATAGGTCGCGCCTTCCAGCCGCATTGCGAACTCAGTCGCGCGGTTGCCGCCATAGATCAGATGGGTGTGGCAATCGACGAGGCCGGGCGTGATCCAGCGACCCTCGCAATCGATGCTGGTTTTGGCATCGGCGCCAGCCGGCAGCTCTGACGCCGGTCCGGCGAAAACGATCCGGCCGTCCTTTGCTGCGATGCACCCATCCTCCACGATGCCGAGGCCGGCCGTGCCGGCCGCCATGGTCGCAAGGCGTGCATTGGTCCAGATGGTATCGAAGGTCATGACGGACTGCCGTAAATTCGGGACGTCGTATGTCTATACATAATCAGCGGCCTCGCTTATTGTCGAGCGTCTTTTGAATGCAACAGGCAATCGCTATGGGCACGCAACGTGCTGCAAAAAGGCTGTTCTTCGCAAACGCGCTGCTGCCGTCGGGCTGGGCGCGCGACGTGATTTTCACGGTCGAGAATGGCACCATCACGGCCGTTGCCGCGAATTCGAGCAGCGCTGACGCTGAAATCATCAGCGGCGTGGCGCTGCCCGGATTGCCCAATCTGCACAGCCATGCGTTCCAGCGCGGCATGGCCGGTCTCACGGAAATCCGCGGCGCCACGCAGGACAGTTTCTGGACCTGGCGGCAGCTCATGTACCGCTTCATCGACACGCTGACCCCTGATGATGTCGAGGCCATAGCTTCTTTCGCCTATGCCGGGATGCTGGAAGGCGGCTTCACCTCGGTGGCCGAGTTTCATTATCTGCATCACGACGAGACCGGCGCGCCCTACTCGGATCTTGCCGAAATGGCGGTGCGTATCGCGGCAGCGGCCGGCGAGACCGGTATCGGCCTGACGCTGCTGCCGTCCTTCTACAATTTCAGTGGCTTCGGCGGCGCGGTGGCGATCCACGGCCAGCGCCGTTTCATCAATGATCCCGCGCGCTTTCTGGCGCTGCTGGAGAAGTCGCGCGCTGCCATCGCGCATCTCGATGACGCCGCCATCGGTATCGCGCCGCATTCGCTGCGCGCGATCACGCCAGGCACACTAAATGAAGTCCTCAAGGCGGTGCCGGATGGACCGATCCACATTCACGTCGCCGAACAGACTAAGGAAGTCGAGGGCTGCATCGCATGGTCCGGTCAGCGCCCGGTGGCGTGGCTGCTGGATCATATGCCGGTCGACCGGCGCTGGGTGCTGATCCACGCGACTCATATGACAGCCGAAGAAACCGCCGGCGTCGCGAAAGCGGGGGCCGTCATCGGCCTGTGTCCGCTGACCGAAGCGAGCCTCGGCGATGGTATTTTCGAAGGTCCGCGCTTCATCGATGCCGGCGGCGTTTTCGGTGTAGGCAGCGATTCCAATATCGAGATCACCGCGCCGGGCGAGCTCAAGCAGCTCGAATACAGCCAGCGTCTCGCCTATCGCGTCCGCAATGCCGTGGCGCGCCATGAGGGCGAATCCACCGGCCGTGCGCTCTATGAACATGCGCTGGCCGGCGGCGCGCAGGCCTCGGGCCGCAATATCGGTGCACTCGCGGTCGGGAAGCGCGCCGATATCGTCGTGCTGGACACCGCGCATCCCGATCTCTGCGCCGTCACCGGCGACCGTTGGCTCGACGCCGCGACCTTCGTCGCCGGAAAATCGGCGATCTCCGACGTCTTCGTCGGCGGCCAGCAGGTCGTCAGCAACGGACGGCACATCAAGCGCGCATCCATCACCGAACGCTATCGGCGTGTCGTGCAGCGGCTGGCGACACTCTGATGGCGACACCGCGCGCGTCAAAACCAAATGGAAAAGCGCAGGCCGCGCCGCAGGCGCTGTATCAGCGCATCCGTGCCGATCTCGAAGAGAAGATCCTCTCCGGCCGCTGGCCGCCCGGTCATCGTATTCCGTTCGAACATGAACTGGTCGAGAGCTATAACTGCTCGCGGATGACCGTGAACAAGGTGCTGTCCGGTCTCGCAGCGGCTGGCGTCATCGAGCGCAAGCGCCGCGTCGGCAGTTTTGTCGCCAAGCCTCTCGTGCAGTCGGCGGTGCTGCATATTCCGGATATCCAGGCCGAGATCGCCAAACGCGGCGAGGCCTATGCTTATGAATTGCTCTCGCGCAAGCGGCGCAAGGCAACCAAGGACGATCTCGAACGTCTCGGCATCGACAAGAGCTGCGACGTGCTGGTGTTGAGTTGTCGGCACATCGCCAAGGGCAGGCCTTTCGCGCTGGAAGAGCGCCTGATCAATCTCGACGTGGTGCCGCCCGCGTCTGACATCGATTTCACCCGCGTGCCGCCCGGCACCTGGCTGCTCGGTCACGTGCCGTGGAATGAGGCGGAGCACCGGATCACCGCGTCTCTGGCAGATGATGTCGCGTTGAAGGCGCTGACGCTGAAGAAGCCGGCCGCCTGTCTCGTGGTCGAGCGCCGCACCTGGCGCAAGAACAAGATCATCACATCGGTGCGCGTCACCTATCCGAATGATCTGTATCAGCTCACCGCGCGCTTCACGCCGACGGGGCTGCGATCATGAGGACGACATGAATCATCTGCCGCAGGCCGTCTGCGGAAATTGACTCTGGCAATCCGCCATGTTGCCATGCAGTATCATTCTAAATCTGGCTGAGGAGAGTGCGTTATGAAGTTGATTGGAGTTTCCGTCGCCGCCATGCTCGCGGCTCTCGTTGCGACCCCGGCTGCAGCGCAGACCAAGGTCACCATCGCTATTTCAGGCTGGACCGGTTTTGCCCCGCTGACGCTGGCGAAGGAAGCCGGCATCTTCGCCAAAAACGGACTCGACGTCACGATCAAGAAAGTCCCACAGGCCAGCCGCCATCTCGCCATCGCATCCGGTGACGTGCAATGCGCCGCCACCACGGTCGAGACCTGGGTGGTATGGAATGCCAATGGCGTCGCCACCACGCAGCTGTTCCAGCTGGACAAGTCCTATGGCGCCGACGGCATGGCCGTGCGCGCCGGCACCGCATCGATCAAGGATTTGAAGGGCAAGACCGTCGCCGCGTCGGCGCCCGGCACCGCGCCCTATTTCACGCTCGCCTGGTTCCTGAAGAAGAACGGCCTCTCGGTGAAGGACGTCTCCGTCGTCAATATGGAGCCGGGTCCGGCTGCGCAGGCTTTCATCGCCGGCCAGAACGATGCGGCCATGACCTATGAGCCTTATCTCTCGGCCGTGCGCGAGAAGCCGGAAGCCGGCAAGATCATCGCCACCACCCTCGACTATCCGATGATCATGGACACCTTCGGCTGCACGCCGAAATTCATCGCCGACAATGGCGACGCCGTGAAGGCGCTGGCCAAGAGCTATTTCGAAGCCGTCGCGATGATCAAGGCCGACCAGGCCAAATCCTATGAGATCATGGGCGCCGACGTGAAGCAGACCGGCGAGAAGTTCGGTGCCTCCGCGCAGTATCTGCGCTGGCAGGATCAGGAGGCGAACAAGAAGTTCTTCGCCGGTGAACACGCGGCCTTCTCGAAGGAAGCGGCCGAGCTGCTGCTCGAAATCGGCGTGATCAAGGAAATCCCGGATCTGACGAAGCTCGCCGATCCGCGCTTCATTCAGTAATCGGACGCATCACCTCTCAGCCGTCATTGCGAGCGCAGCGAAGCAATCCAGAAGTAACAAGCGAAGACTGGATTGCTTCGTCGCTTCGCTCCTCGCAATGACGGCGATATCTTTAGCATCGCTTTCAGGTCCGACATGAAACCGCTCGCACCTATCTCATCCACCGCGCGCGTCGTGCTCGGCATCTCCTTCTTCGTGCTGTTCGTGGCCGCATGGTCCTATGCGACCTTTGGCGGCTTCGTGTCCAAGACCTTTCTCGCCAATCCATGGACCATGCTGCAGGACGGCTGGTTTCTGCTGGTGAAGCAGGGCTTCCTGCACGACATCGGCATGACCATCTGGCGCGTCATCGGCGGCTTCGTGCTGGCGGCGTTGTTTGCGGTGCCGATCGGCATCCTGATGGGCGCCTACAAGCCCATCGAAGCGTTTCTCGAACCCTTCGTATCCTTCGCGCGCTATCTGCCCGCGTCCGCCTTCATTCCGCTGCTGATCCTGTGGGCCGGTATCGGCGAATTGCAGAAGCTGCTGGTGATCTTCATCGGCTCGGTGTTCCAGCTCATTCTCATGGTCGCTGTCTCCGTCGGCAGCGTGCGCCGCGATCTCGTCGAGGCATCGCTGACACTCGGTGCGCGCGATGCCGGTGTACTCAAGCGCGTTCTCATTCCATCCGCTGCGCCGGAGATTGCGGAAATCCTCCGGCTCGTGCTCGGCTGGGCCTGGACCTATGTCATCGTCGCCGAACTGATCGGCTCGTCTTCGGGCATCGGCCATATGATCATCGACAGCCAGGCGCTGCTCGCCACTGGCCAGATCATCTTCGGCATCATCGTCATCGGCATCATCGGTTTGATTTCGGACTACGCGTTCAAGGCTGCGAACCGGCGCTTGTTTCCGTGGAGCATCATTTGAGCAAGCTCGTTATCGACAACGTCTCGCGTATCTTTCCGGCGGTTCGCGGCGGCACGCCCACGCGTGCGCTGGAGCCGACCAATCTGTCCGTCGCGGACAACGACTTCGTCACGATCCTCGGGCCAAGCGGATGCGGCAAGTCCACGCTCCTGCGCATGGTTGCCGGACTGGATACGCCGACCACGGGCCGCATCATGCTCGATGGCAAGGCGATCACCGGCCCTGGCGCCGATCGCGGCATGGTGTTCCAGTCCTACACGCTGTTTCCCTGGCTCACGGTGTCGGAGAATATCTCCTTCGGCCTGCGCGAGCGCGGCGTGTCCCAGCGTGAGCGCAACGACATCGCCAAACAGTGGCTGGAGAAGGTGGGTCTCACCAGTTTCGCCAATCATTTCCCGAAGCAACTCTCCGGCGGCATGCAGCAGCGCACAGCGATTGCACGCGCGCTCGCCAATGATCCGAAGATCCTGCTGCTCGACGAGCCGTTCGGCGCGCTCGACAACCAGACCCGCGCCTTGATGCAGGAATTGCTGCTCGGCATCTGGGAGCGTGAGCGCAAGACAGTGATCTTCGTCACTCATGATATCGAAGAGGCGATATTTCTTGCTTCGCGAACCGTGGTGATGTCTGCACGTCCCGGTCGTATCAAGGCGGACATTCCGGTCGATTTGCCGCACCCGCGGCACTACACAATCAAGACCACACCGGCCTTTTCCGACCTGAAAGCACGGTTGACGGAAGAAATCCGCGTCGAAGCCGTGCTCGCGGCTGAAGCTCACTAAGTCTTTTCGCGCATTCTTTCGGCGTCAGGATACCGCTCGAACGACGCGCGATCTATCGAAGGTTGCGTGGTGCATTGCGCCTCCTTCTCAGGCTGCGCGGTTTTATCCGAACCTTAATTACGTTCGCGGCTGTCTGAAACTCAGGCGCTGCGCAAAACAGTTTGGCGACGTCTCGCACATACGATTGCACCACCTCGGCTGAAAGCCGGTGATCGGGTCATTTCCACGACGGTCCGATGGTTTGAGCAAAGTAATTGCGAGTTGCGTTTATGACGTTGGTGCATGTTGACGAGAGTGATGCCGCTAGGACGCTGCTCGCGGGACTAGAACAGGCCATGGATGCTGTCGTGATGATCGACAGCAACAACACCGTCATCCACTTCAACGCCGCTGCCGAACGGTTGTGGGGCTATGAGCGCCGCGAAGTGCTCGGACAAAATGTCAGTTTCCTGGTGCCGATGGCCGTCAAGTCGCATCATGACGGCTATATCGCCGCGAACCGCACCACCGGTGTCAATCGCATCGTCGGTCACAGCCGCGAAGTGAAAATCGAACGCAAGGACGGCAGCGAGATCTGGGGATCGTTCTCGATGTCGCGCGTCGAGATGAATGGCGAGATCACCTATATGGGCTTCGTCCGCAATGTGACGGAGGACGTGAAGCGCAGGGAAGAGATGGTCCGGCTGTCTCTCGTGGTCGACAAGACAAAACGCGCTATCTACATCGCGGGCCGCGATGCACGCATCTGCTATGTCAACGGCGCCTTCACCGGCATGTTCGGCTACTCGCTGGAAGAGGCGACCGGACGGGTCCCCGAGGAGCTTCTCGTCGGTGCATATACCAGCCAGGCGACGCTCGCCTATCTGTTCCAGCAGATCAGAACGGAAGGTTCTGCTGAAGACGAAATTCTCCTTTACGACAAGGCGGGCAACGAGGTCTGGGTCTCGGTTGCCCTGAATGCGATTCACGACGCGGATGGAAAACTCCAGCACCTCGTCGCATTGATGACGGATATCACCGAGAGCAAGCAGCTTCAGTCGCTGCAGCACCACATTCTCGAAGCGCTGGCCGATGAGCAGCCGCTGCGCGAGGTGATGGACAATCTTTGCCGGAAGGTGGAGCAGATCGCGCCCGATGTCGTCTGTTCGGTGCTGCATGTCGATGCCGCGGGACTGCTGCGTCCCCTGGGAGGACCGAGCCTGCCGGCGGGTTATGCGCAGGCGCTGGACGGCATTGCCATCGGACCGGATGTCGGGTCCTGCGGGACCGCGGCCTTTCGCGGCCAGCCTGTTCTGGTCACCGATATCGAAAACGATCCTCTATGGCTGCCATACAACAGTGTGCCGCTGGCTGCCGGCCTGAAGGCCTGCTGGTCGATGCCGATCAAGACCAGGGATGGGCGCGTCATCGGCACCTTCGCATTCTATTTCAGGGAATGTCGCAGACCCAGCCGCTTGCATCACGGCATCGTCGATGCCTGTGTTCATCTCGCAGCGGTCGCCATCGAGCGTGAGGAAACGCGCAACGAAATCTCGCGGCTTGCCTATTTCGATGCGCTCACCGGTCTGCCGAACCGGACGCACATGCGCCAGTTGATGGAGCGTGCCGTCGCGGAATGTTCCGCCGATAGGCAGATGGCGCTGATATTTCTCGACCTGGATCATTTCAAGGACGTCAACGATACGCTGGGCCATGCTGTCGGCGATGACTTGCTGGTCGCCGTCACGCAGCGGCTTCATCAGCACATCCGGCCCGGCGATATCCTCAGCCGTCAGGGCGGCGATGAATTCATCATCCTGATGCCGAACTGCATCGCGGCAGATGCCTCCCGCATCGCGAGCCGTCTCACCGAGGCGCTGTCGGTTCCGCTGCAGCTCGGCGGCAATCAGGTGCCGATTTCCGCCAGCGCCGGCATCAGCATGTTTCCGGACAATGCCCGCGATCTCGATAGCCTGCTGAAATATGCCGATGCGGCAATGTACAAGGCCAAGCAAGCCGGCCGCTCCACGCATCGGTTTTTCAGCAACGATATGGATCGCATGAACGAGGAGCGCCTTCGTCTCAGCACCGCCTTGCGCCATGCGGTGACACAAGGCGGTTTGCGCTTGCACTACCAGCCGCAGATCCGCGCGGGTAACGGCGATCTGTACGGCGTCGAGGCGCTGGCGCGCTGGCATGATCCCGTATTGGGCGATGTGTCGCCGGCGAAATTCATTCCACTCGCGGAGGAATGCGGCCTGATCGAGCAGATCGGTGTCTGGTCGCTGCGCGAGGCGTGCAGGCAGATTGCGGCGTGGCAAAGAGCGGGGCTCGATGTGCCTTGCGTCTCAGTGAATCTGTCACCGATCAATTTTCTCAATCCGGGATTGCCGGCGTTGATTTCCGACTTCATCGCGGAAAACGGGCTGGCGCCGAACAGGCTGATGCTCGAAGTTACCGAGGGTGCGGTGATGAGCGAACACACGACCGCGATCGAGATCATGAAGCAGATCCGCGCGGCCGGCATCGGATTGTCGATGGATGATTTCGGCACGGGTTATTCGAGCTTGAGCCGCCTGGCGCATCTGCCGGTGCGCGAGCTGAAGATCGATCGCAGCTTCATGCGCGGCATCGAGACCGAGGTCTGTGCTCTGGCGATCACCACCGCCGTCGTGCGCGTCGGGCAGAGCCTCAACATGACGGTCGTGGCCGAAGGCGTCGAGACCGAAGAGCAGCGCAGGATTCTGGCCGGGCTGGGCTGTGACGTCATTCAGGGGTTCCTGTATTCGCCCGCTTTGTCCGCGTTCGATTTCGAAGCCTGGCTGGTGACCCGCCATGCCGAACGCTGGGCGGCGCTGGTCGACGAGCGCCGGGCCGAAGCCTCGCAAGGGGAAACACGGCCGGGTGCGCTTGCGGCCATGTAATCCCGGGAAGTCGGCGACCGTTGTTAAGGTGTTGTTAACGACATCCGGTATTCGAGCCCCTCGATCTGAGGTTGAACGAACTTCTTAGCTACCGGAGTTCAAATACACTTGTACCTGCGAATGACATTGCCGTTGTAACGAAGGCAGCCGCCATCGTGCTCGCGCGGCTCCCGTGATCGAAGGTCGTTTCATGCCCACAAGTCCTGTCGGCCAGCCCAGTGAAGCCGCGAAAGCGCTGTTCTCGGCGTTCGAACAGGCGGTCGATGCTGTTGTCATCACGGGTGTCGACAACGCGATCCGGCACTTCAATGCCGCGGCCGAGCGGATGTGGGGATATCACCGCGACGACGTCATCGGTCGGCAGGTCAGCTTCCTTGTGCCGCCCGACATGCGCGAACATCTCGACGGGGCGATCGCGGCGATGGATCCGCAGGTGGCGGTCAAGGGGCGCCGCGAATTCAGGATCAGCCGCAAGGACGGGAGCGAGGCCTGGGGCGCGTTCTCGATCTCCCGCGTCGATTACGCCGGCAAGACGCTCTACATCAACTTCATCCGCGACGTGACGGACGAGGTTCATGGGCGCGAGCAAAATGCACTGATGGCACTAGTTGCCGAAAAGACCGACCGTGTCGTGATGGTCTCCAAACGCGACATGACCATCGTCTATGTCAACGACGCTTTCACGGAGCTGTTCGGATACACGCTCGCGGAAGCGATGGGCAAACATCCCCGGGATCTGCTGACCGGAGAATATACCGACAACGAAACGCTGGAGCGGTTTCAAGCGCAGATCGATGCCGAAGGACACGGGCAAGAGGATATCCTTGTCTATGACAAGGATGGTCACGAGATCTGGATCTCGAGCACCGTCAACGCAGGCCGCAATGAAGCCGGCGAGGTCGAGCATCTGGTCGCAGTGCTCGACGACATCACCGAGAGCAAGCAGGTCAATTCGCTGCAGCATCACGTGCTGGAAAATCTCGCCAACGACATGCCGGTCGTGGATGTGATTGGCGATCTCTGCCACCGCGTCGAAGCCATCGCGCCTGATATCGTCTCGTCGGTGTTGCATGTGGATGCGGAAGGTCGGCTCCATCCTCTCGGCGGCCCCAGCCTTCCGCCGACCTTCGCGCCCCTCATTGACGGGTTGGCCATCGGCGCCGATGTCGGGTCCTGCGGCGCGGCGGCCTTTCTCGGCCATGCGGTGTTGGCCACCGATATCGCCACGGATCCGCGGTGGCTGCCCTATAACAGCCTGCCGCTGGAAGCCGGCTTGCGCGCCTGTTGGTCGACGCCGATCAAGGCGCGGGATGGTCGTGTGATCGGCGCCTTTGCCTTCTACTTCCGCGAGACACGCGGCCCGACGCGCTGGCACCAGACCATTGTCGATGCCTGTGTGCATCTCTGCGCGCTGGCCATTGAACGGCACGAGGCCCGCAGCGAAATCGCGCGTCTGGCCTATTTCGATGCGCTGACCGGCCTGCCGAACCGCGCGCAACTAAGCCAGATCCTGACGGGGCTGATCGACAAGAGCAAGTCGCGGGACCGCATTGCCGTGATGTTCCTCGATATCGATCACTTCAAGGACGTCAACGACACGCTCGGTCATTCCATCGGCGACGAGTTGCTGGTCGCGGTCACGCAGCGGCTGTGCAAGCAGATTCGGCCAGCGGATACGCTGAGCCGGCAGGGCGGCGACGAATTCGTGATCGTGCTGCCGAATTGCGATGTCGAAGGCGCCGCCTTGATCGCCAGCCGCCTGCTCGAGACATTGCTGCCGCCCATGCAGCTTGGCGCCAAGCTGGTGCCGGTATCGGCCAGCATCGGCGTCAGCATCTATCCCGACAATGCCGGTGATATCGACGGTCTGCTCAAACATGCCGATGCGGCGATGTATCAGGCCAAGCAGGCCGGCCGCTCGACCTATCGTTTCTTCAGTGCGGAGATGAACCGCGTCAGCGAGGAGCGGCTCGCCTTCAGCACGGCGCTGCGCAATGCCATCGTGCAGGGAGCGCTGCGGCTTCACTATCAGCCGCAGGTGCGCGCCGACGGTCGCCTTTACGGTGTCGAGGCGCTGGCCCGCTGGTCCGATCCGGTGCTCGGCGAAGTGCCGCCGTCGAAATTCATTCCGCTCGCGGAAGAATACGGGCTGATCGAGCTGATTGGCACCTGGTCGCTGCGCGAGGCCTGCCGGCAGGTCGCGGCCTGGCGCAAAAATGGCATCGACGTGCCCGGCGTCTCGGTCAACCTGTCGCCGATCAATTTCCAGAATGGCGATCTCGCCACGCTGGTCGGCGAGGTGATCGCCGAGAACGGTCTGTCGCCGGACATGCTGATGCTGGAGGTCACCGAAGGCGTGGTGATGAGCGAGCATTCGACCGCCGTCGAGACTATGGAGAAAATTCGCAAGTCCGGCGTGCGGCTGTCGATGGATGATTTCGGCACCGGCTATTCCAGCCTCAGCCGTCTCACGCATCTGCCGATCCGTGAGTTGAAGATCGATCGCAGCTTCATGCGTGGTCTTGAAAGCGAGGCGAGCGCGCTGGCGATTACCCGCGCCATCATACGCGTCGGCCAGAGCCTCGACATGATCGTGGTGGCCGAGGGCGTCGAGACCGACGGGCAGCGCCGGATTCTCACCGAACTCGGCTGCGACGTGATCCAGGGCTTCGTCTATTCGCCGGCGCTGTCGGTGCCGGATTTCGAACTCTGGCTCGCTGCTCACGAAATGTCGCGTGCCGCCGCGAGCTTGAGCGATATGCGGCGTCAGGCGGAGCGGACGCGCAGTGCCGTTCCCGTCAGGCGAATCCCCTGACCTTTACCGCCTGTCGAGCATCTCGCGTACCTTGCCGCCGAGCGCGGCTTGCGTGATCGGCTTTTGCAGCAGCGACACGCCGGGATCGAGCCGGCCCTGATGCACGATGGCGTTGCGCGAATAGCCGGTCATGAACAGCACTTTCAGCTTTGGCAGCCGCTTCTGCATCTCGTCGGCCAATAGTCGCCCGTTCATGCCGGGCATCACGATATCGGTCAGCAGCAGGTCGAACGGCTCGGGGTCGGCAGAAAAATCGGCCAGCGCTGCGTTGGCATTGCCGGCCTCACGGACCTGATAGTTGAGACCTTCCAGCGTCTCGACCAGGTAGGACCGCACATCCGGATCGTCCTCCACCACCATCACCGTTTCATTGCCCTTGCTGCCGACGACGCGCCTGTCGATCTCGGTCGACCGCTCCGTATGCTGCCTGCTGCGCGGCAGATAGACCTTGATGGTCGTGCCTTCACCGACCTCGCTATAGATCTTCACATGGCCGCCGGATTGCTTGACGAAGCCGTAGACCTGGCTCAGGCCGAGACCGGTGCCCTGTCCGGGCTCCTTGGTGGTGAAGAACGGGTCGAAGGCGCGCTCCTGCACGTCCTTTGGCATGCCCGGTCCGGTATCCGTCACCGAGATCAGGACATACTGCCCGATGACGATATCGGAATGCTGCAGGGCGTAGATCTCGTCGATGAAGGCGTTGCTGGTTTCGATCGTCAGCTTGCCCGAGCCGGCCATGGCGTCGCGTGCATTGACCACGAGATTGAGGATGGCGGCTTCCATCTGGCTCGGATCAACCTCGACCTGCCACAGCCCGGCGCCGCCGACGATTTCGAGATCGATATTCTCGCTCAATGTGCGCTGGAAGAAGTCCGACATGCCGTGGAGCAATCCGTTGACATTGATGGTCTTCGGGTCGAGCGGCTGCTTGCGTGCGAAAGCGAGTAGGCGCTGGGTCAGCACCACGGCGCGTTGGGCGCCGCCGGCTGCGCTGGCAATGACGCGCCTGAGGCGATCGCGCGAGGACTCCGTCCAGGTCGAAATGCTGTGTTCGGCGATTTCGAGATTGCCGATGATGATGGTCAGCAGATTGTTGAAGTCATGGGCGACGCCGCCGGTGAGGTGACCGATCGCTTCCATCTTCTGCGTATGGCGCAGCATGTCCTCGGCCTCGCGCCGGTGCCGGCCCTCCTCGATCAGCGCCAGCTCGGTTTCGCGCAATTGCGCAGGCGAGGGGATCGCCAGCAGCCTCGGCAGCAGTGGCCATAGGATGGCTGCCGTAACGACCGAGGCGATGGCGGTGACCGCCTTGAGGATTCCTTCGGCGCCATAGGCCGGAACCCATAGCGTATAGATCGACATCACATGGGTCAGGCCGCAGGCCATGATGAAGAGCGCGAAGGCCCAGAAGATCCAGCCGAACTCCACATCGCGGCGCTTCCAGACGAAGATCGTGAGGGCGATGGGGATCGAGAAATAGGCCGCGGCGATCAGTGCATCCGAGCCGACGTGAAGCCAGATCAGGCCGGGATCCCACAACAGGCAAATGCCGTGTGGGGCGAACATGGAACTATCGAGAAAGTTCTTGAGTGATGCCCACATCGCCTGCCCCTGCCGATAGCTGGTATCGTGGAACCAGCGTGACTGGGCGGTATGGAAGCGTCAAGCGTGAGCGCAATTGGGAACGGGGCTTATCAGCGGCCGAATGCGCGGCCGGGGCTGGCGAATTCGGTCAGGGCGCCGATCACCTGGTGCTGCCGATAGGGTTTGGGAATGAAGCGGCCGCCATTGGGCAGGTCGCTCTCGCCGATCCTGAAGTGGCCCGATGTCGCGATGATGCGAATGGGCGGCCAGCGATTGGCGACCGCATGGGCGAGCTTGAGCCCGTTCATCGAGCCGGGCATATCGATATCGGTAAAGATGATCCGGATATCGTTGCGCGCCTCGAGCAGGCGGATTGCGGCGTCAGCATCCTGCGCCTCGATCACCCGGAAACCGGCTTCCTCGATCATTTCGACCGCAAACATCCGCAGCAGCACATCGTCCTCGACGACGAGGACGGTGGCGGGGAGGGCGGTGTCGTTTGCGGTAGCGTCTTGGGCCATGGGATTTGAACCTTGATCGCCGGTTCCATGGGCCACAGGGCCGGGATGGTTCGGGTCGAAAGCATCAGTCAGTCTGAACGTGATCATTCGGATACGAATATAGGTCGCGTAAAAACTGTTTTGGTTCGCATGTCTCTGCTAAGCGCGCTGCTCGCACTTTCGTTCCGCAGCGCGCCAAAAAAATCCGTGAGAATGACGGAAAATCCGCGTCGGCCGTCAGCTCAGTCGTTCTTGCGCCCGGTATCGGTGCGGTCGCGGACCGTCTTGAACACGCCATGCGCCGTGGCGACCACGTGATCGTTCACGCTGACCTCGGTGCTCATGAAGATCAGGCTCTTGGTGGCGCGCAGGACCTTGGGCCGGGAGATCATCAGGTCGCCGATCCGGGCGGCATCGACGAAATAAGTATCCATCTGGACGGTGGCGAGCGCCTCCACCCCCGCAGCCTCGCGCGCCGCCATGCCGCAGCTCCGGTCGGCCAGCGTCATAACCGCCCCGCCCTGAACCACGCCGCGGCGGTTGCGGTGCTTGTCCTGGCCGAGAATGGCGAATTCGTTGATGCCATCGACGATCCGGTGCCACATCGGGCCGACGAAATGGATGAACCCGTCATCGTCCATGATGCTCCAGCCGGCGGCTTCGAGTTCAGCATTGGCCGCGTCAGTCGCCGCATCAGTCATGGATTGTCCTTCTCGCGAGATTTCGATGGGCTGGAGGGAGTGAGGGCTAGGTCATACAAAAGCACGGGACGGGTGGATAGGACGTCGCAAGCCGTCCTTGCTGCGGGATCTGCATGGCTCGTCGCTCGTTATTCCGGGAGGTGCGCTTGGCTCGTCATTCTCCACCGTCATTCCGGGTTCGGTCCCGTCGCCTGCGGCGCCGGTCCCGCCCCGGAATGACGAGTGTGGGCCGCGCTGACCTCTCCGCGTCGTCCCCGCGTAGCACGCCGAAGGCGTGCGCGGGGCGGGGACCCACAACCACGGTCAGTGTGATTGAAGCGGCAGAGTTACAACGATAGCACTCTCACCAGTTCTCCAGCGTGTATGGGTCCCCGCCTGCGCGGGGACGACAGCGGAGAGGTTCGGGTCAAACATTTTTTCCTATCGCCCGTTGACAATATCCCTTTATTGATTATATTCCCCACTGTCCTGCCCCACCGAGAGGGGCGATCGCGATCGTCACGTTCGCGGGGCAGGGTGCGGTGGACGCCGGAGATGCGGCGTTACGCGGTTTGGGGGTGACGTCTGTCTTCGGGCAGGACGGATCTGCGCCAGCACTGCCACTGGCAAGGAGACGGCCGACCCTGGGATGGAAAGACCCCTGGACAGTGTGACGGACGACCAAATCGAAACGCGTCCGGCTCAAGTGCTTGAGGCTCCCTTCCCATCGCCTTGGGACTTTAATTCGGTGATCGGATCGTTCGCTGAGGCAAAGTGCAAGCAAGTCGAAAAAACACCGCAGGCGGAACGCTGGGCACTTGCCTGACGCTTCCGAAAGTCCTGATGCACATTACCCTTGCGGAAGACCGCATTCGCATCAGGCCCAAGGGTGCAACGGGCACCCGGCGTTCCGCACGCCCTCTCACAAGGGGGCGGGAATGCAGCAGACGACGGCGCCCCCGCGCCGCAAACAACAGGGGTGATGACGCATGCCTGAAGCGCAGTGGCTGTTTGACAGTTGAATCAGGAGAGACGTGGCGCCCGTGGTCACGACATACTCAGTCGTCATGCGCGGGCTTGTCCCGCGTATCCACGTCTTGGCGACATCCACAGCAAGGCGTGGATGGCCGGGACAAGCCCGGCCATGACGTGGTGATAGACCTGAGAGCATCGCGAAGCTTGCTTCGCGCGCTCCGGCCATGACGACCGAGAGCGTTATGCGAGATCGTAAGGACGAGGACCAGAAAGGATGCGAACTACACCTTCACCATCCGCTTGCCCCGGTTCTCACCGGCCAGCAAACCGATCAGTGCCCGCGGCGTGTTCTCCAGCCCGTCGATGACGTCTTCCTGCACCTTGAGTTTGCCCGCGGCGACCCAGGACTGCAGATCGGCCAAGGCCTTTTCGCGCTGGTTCATATAGTCCATCACGATGAAGCCCTGCATGATCAGGCGTTTCACCACGATGAGACCGGGCACACCACGCGGGCCGGTTGCGGAGGGGGCGCCGTCATATTGCGAGATGGCGCCGCAGCAGGCGATGCGGCCGTTGAGATTCATCTGTGCGAGACAGGCCTCGAGAATATCGCCGCCGACATTGTCGAAATACACATCGATGCCATTCGGTGCTGCCGCCTTCAGCGCCTTGAACACCGCGCCGTCCTTGTAGTCCACCGCGGCATCGAAGCCGAGTTCCTTGGTCAGCCAGTCGCATTTGTCCTTGCCGCCGGCGATGCCGATCACCCGGCAGCCCTTGATCTTGGCGATCTGGCCGACGATGGAGCCGACCGAGCCGGCCGCTGCCGAGACGACGACGGTCTCGCCGGCCTTGGGCTTGCCGACGTCCAGCAGACCGAAATAGGCCGTCAGTCCGGCGATGCCATAGACGCTGAGCAGATGTGTCATCGGTTCCATGCGTGGCATCTTGTTGAGATGCTTGGCCGGCACCGCCGCGTAATTCTGCCAGCCGGTGTCGCCGAACACGATGTCACCCGGCTTCAGCGCAGGCGACTTCGACGATACGACTTCGGCAATGCCGCCGCCCGCCATCACCGTATTGGCCTCGACCGCAGCGCGATAGGTCGCGCCATGCATCCATGCGCGATTGGCGGCATCAAGCGAGATGTAGCGCACGCGCAGCAGCGCTTCGCCATCCTTCGGTTCGGGAATCTGGCCCTTTGATAGTTTGAAATGTTCTAGCCCCAATTTTCCTGTGGGCTTTTCGACGAGCAGCACCTGATGATTCACGGTGTCGGTCATGGCCGTTGTCTCCCTGTCTCTTCCTTTGTCGAAACTTGTTGCAGTCACCGCGTACAAAACAATCAGGCTGCACAGTTTTTATAGTTGGCGATGACGCTATGCGGCAGCGCGGCATTCCACAACGGCTATTTTCCGCCTGATGATACCGAAACGGTACGCGGCTGACGAAGCTTGTTGCGCGCCCTGATCAATATGACAGACTGTCGCAGTTGGGAATGTGTAACGGGGGTCGATATGTCGAACAGGTTTACGCAATACATTCTGATCGCGATGGCGCTGGGCATCGTGATGGGCTCGCTGGTTTTCAACTACTTGCCCGATAGCCGCGTCGAGATCGCGGCCGACGTCAACCTGATCGCCATGTTGTTCCTGCGCCTGATCAAGATGATCATCGCGCCTTTGGTCTTCGCCACGCTGGTCGGCGGCATCGCTCATATGGGCTCCGGCTCCAAGCTCGGACGCATCTTCGCCAAGACCATGGGCTGGTTCATCAGCGCCTCCTTCGTGTCGCTGCTGCTCGGCCTCGTGATGGTCAACCTGTTGCAGCCGGGCGCAAATTTCCCGGGAACGCTGCCTGCGGCCGGCCAGTCCACGGGCCTGCCCGTATCGGCTTTCTCCATCGAGAAATTCCTGACCCACCTCATTCCGACGTCGATCGCTGATGCGATGGCGCAGAACGAGATCCTGCAAATCGTCATCTTCGCCATCTTCTTCGCCGTTGCCATGGGTGCGATGCCGGAGCGCTCCAAGCCGATGCTGGCGCTGATCGATGACCTCGGTCACATCATGCTGAAAGTGACGGGCTATGTGATGCTGTTCGCGCCGCTCGCTGTCTGGGCGGCAATCATGGCGACCGTGTCGAAGAACGGCCTCGGCGTGCTCTGGAAGCTGATCGTCTTTATGGGCGGCTTCTATCTGTCGCTGGCGATCCTGTGGGCGATCCTCATCGTCGTCGGCTTCGTGGTCATAGGCCCGCGCTACAGCCATCTGTTGCGGCTGATCCGCGAGCCTTTGATGATCGCGTTCTCCACGGCAAGTTCGGAAGCGGCCTATCCGAAGACGCTGGAGGGCCTCAACCGCTTCGGCGCCTCGTCGCGCATCTCCAGCTTCGTGCTGCCGCTGGGCTATTCGTTCAATCTCGACGGCACGATGATGTACTGCACCTTCGCCAGTATCTTCATCGCGCAGACCTATCACATCGAAATGTCGCTCGGCACGCAGCTCGCGATGCTGGCAACGCTGATGATCACCTCCAAGGGCGTCGCCGGCGTGCCGCGCGCCTCGCTGGTGGTGATCGCGTCCACGCTCAGCCAGTTCAACATTCCCGAAGCCGGCCTGTTGATGATCATGGGCATCGATACGTTCCTCGATATGGGGCGCAGCGCCACCAATGTGATCGGCAACTCGCTGGCCACGGCGGTGGTCGCGAAATGGGAAGGCGAACTCGCGCCCGAACATGAACTCGGTCCCGACGACGTGGTGCCCGGCAGCATGATCCCCGGAGAAATCCCCGCTCTCGGCCATGGGTGAGGTGCATGATGCGCCACTCTCTGACGGGGCCTATCACCGGAATTCTGGCAGCGCTGCTGGCGACGACCGCGCAGGCGCAAGCGCCTGCGGAAGGGCTTAGCCCGACGCTGGCGGCCATCAAGAAGGCGCATGTGGTCAAGCTGGGCTATCGCGAGAGTTCACCGCCGTTCTCGTTCCTCGATCAGGCCGGCCGGCCGATCGGCTACAGCCTCGAACTCTGCGAGGGCATCGTCGAGGACATCGGCATCGAGGTCGACGATCCCGCGCTGAAGATCGAATACGTCAAGGTCACGTCGGACGATCGTATTCCGGCCGTGATCGACGGCAAGATCGATCTCGAATGCGGCTCGACCACAGCCAATGCCGAGCGGCGCAAGCAGGTCGCGTTTTCGCCGCTGACGTTCGTCGCCGGCACCAAGCTGATGGTGCCGAAGACGACCACGGGTACCGCGCCCACCGACTTCAAGGGCAAGACCATCGTGGTCACCAAAGGCACCACCAACGAACAGGCGATGCATGCGGTCGACAAGAAGTTCAATCTCGGCCTCAATATCGTGGTGTCGCCCGATCACGAGCAGAGCTACCAGATGCTGGTCGACGGCAAGGCCGATGCCTTCGCGACCGACGATATCCTGCTGTCCGGCCTGATCGCGCGGCACAAGTCGCAGGACAAGTATCGTGTCGTCGGCGATTACCTGTCCTACGATCCCTACGGCATCATGTTCCGCAAGGGCGAGAAGCAACTGAGCGACGTGGTCGAGCGTACTTTTCGGCGCCTCGGCTCCAATCGCGATCTGATCCCGCTCTACAACAAGTGGTTCGTCGCACGCCTGCCGACAGGTGAGCGCATGGGCGTCTCGATCTCGCCGCAGCTGGAAGAGAGCTTCAAAGTACTGGACGATTCAGCGGGCGGGACGAACTAGCCACAAAGCGTCACCCCACAAACTGTCATTCCGGGCTCGATACCATCAACGTGTCGTCCCCGCGAAGGCGGGGACCCATAACCTCCGGGCCTGAAATCGGGAATAGTCGCAGCCACAGCGCCAAACACTCACTCGGTGTGTATGGGTCCCCGCCTTCGCAGGGACGACGGAGAGATCTCAAAAAAACACCAGATCCTGCGCCTTGCCGCCGCGTAGCACCGTCGCATATTCGATCGCGGCAAACAGTCCGCCGGCCACATAGATCTTGCGCGGCACGGCGCGCGCCAGTTGCTGGCTGAGGCGCACCGCGTCTTCCATGGCATTGGCCACATGAATGCGCGCCGCCGGGTGGACCTTGCGCGCGGCAGCGCCGACCACGCGCGCGTCGGCGCCCTTGTGATAGGCGCGGGTGCAGACGATCGTATCGAAATTGGGCGCGAGGTGCTGTGCGATATCGTCGACATTCTTGTCGCCGGACACGCCGAGCACGAGCAGCCAGTTGTCATCGCCATGGATGGTGCGAAGGCTCTTCAGGGCCTGTGCCACACCATCGGGCGTATGGCCGACATCGATGACGGTCAGGGGATCGCGCTGAACGATTTCGAGGCGTCCCGGCCATCTGGTGTCGCGCAGCCCGGTCCGGACCGCGAGATCGATGGCACTGGTGGTCGCATCCGGATGCATGCGCTGCATCCAGAGAATGAACAGCGCAGCCGCTATGGCGGCATTGTTGAGCTGGAATTCGCCGGCCAGCACGAGTTCGAGTGCACGCAGGTCGAATGCGCCCAGCCGGCAGTTGAAGGTCTGGCCCTTGGCTGACGCAAAGACGTTGCTGATCGTGATCTCGTCGCCGATATGCAGGCCGGTGACGTTGCGGTTGCGATTGTACTCGGCGAGATTGCCGCGCATGGGCAGGCAGTTCTCGCCATAGACGACCGTGCCGCCCGAGATGCACGCATCGCTCTTGTCGCAGGCGATCAGCTCGAGCGAGTTGCCGAGCAGGTTGACATGTTCGAGATCCACCGAGGTGACGCAGGTGATGTCGGCGCCGACCAGCCGAACCGGATCGTAGCGTCCGCCGATGCCGGCCTCGAACACGGCGAATTCGCATTCGGTCTCCTGGAAATACAGGCAGGCCAACGCGAATTGTGCCTCGAAGGCGCCAAAGACCTCATTCAGCGTGTGCTGCTTGAGGTCGGCGATGGCCGTGGCGACACGCAGCACCAGCGCTTCGAGCAGCTCATCATCGACCGGGATGCCGTCGATCTGGAAGCGCTCGTTGAAGCGGTAGAGATGCGGTGAGGTGAACAGTCCGGTGCGCAGGCCGAAGGCGCGTCCGACGCTGGCGCAGAATGCCGCCGTCGAGCCCTTGCCGTTCGAGCCGGTCACGACGACGGAATGTTTACGCAGCCGGACACGATCGATGGACAGCGCATCGAGCAGCAGGGACAGCCGCGCGAGGCAGAGGCCGTCGCCATATTTGGGCAGGTTAAACATCGAGCAGGCCGATCGCCGTGAATGTATGCCGCCAGATGCGTAGGATAAGATCCTCGCGGCCGCTGTCTTCGAGAAAGCGGATCGAGGGATTGGCATTGACCTCGATCACGCGCAAGGCCGCAGCATCTCCGTCGATATCCGTAAACAGGTCGACCGCGCCGGCGCGCAGGCCGAGCGCCTTGGCGGCCTGCACCGCCATCGCAAAGGCGACAGTCTCGTTTCCCGGTGCAGCAAAGCTCATGCTGCCGCCTGCGCTGCGGTTCATCCGGCCGGGAATCGCGCGTCGCTCGCCATATGGCAGCACGCGATCGAGGGAGGTGTCGTCGAGACCTGTGGCGGCTGACGATATGCCGTGGCGGTCCAGCGCGGACGTCTCCGCGGCGATCAATTGCCTCAGCGTCGCCTTGCCGTTGCCCGTTACGAAGGGCGCCGTCTTCTGCGCGCAATACACGACGTCGTCGTCGAGGATGAAGACGCGATATTCCTGGCCGGTATAGATCCGCTGCATCAGGATCGCGTCATAATACTGCGCGACCTGCTTGAGATAGGCGATGAGCGCATCGCCGCCGGTGACGATCTCCGCGAAATCGCCGCGCGATCCCATGAGCGGCTTGATGAAGGCCCGGTCGCCGAGTTCGGCGAAATGCCAGACGGCGTCGGCATATTCGTGGCCGGGCGGGCGATGGGCGCGGTAGCGCTCATGCAGGAAGAAGTATTTCCCGCCCAGGGTCGGGACGCCGGCGCGCTCCATCAGCACATTGGCGAAATACTTGTCGTTCGCCAGCGTCGCAGCCGTGGCATTGTTCTGCGGAAAGAACGAGCCGCGTCCGGCGCCGAAGGATGCGCTCCTGCCATTGCGGCCGACGGTGAAGATCAGGCCCGTTCCGCCATCGACCTCGGCGAAATCCAGCCCGAACTGGCGGCACGCGTATTCGGCATAGATCGACTGGTCGGGATAGGATGGGGGCTTTCCGGCCCGGATGTCGCGAAGGGATGTCATCAGGGCCAGGCCGACGTTTGAACGAAAAGCCGCCTGCGACGACTTTAACGAGGTGGCCTGAAACTACCGGATCGGGATCGGGCGATCCAGCCGGATACCCATTAACGGTGTCCGGCAAGAAATTGAACGAAACCCCTCATATCGGGTAATTTAATGTCGCGGCCAGATCGGCCGCTGCTGCATGGGTAACCTGCTTTGGAAATTAATCGACCGCCTCCGTCAGTCCGCAATTGCACTTCATGGCTTCTTTGACTAATTGTCATTCGCAGCTGCGAGAACCAAAATTAGCCAATAGCCGCAATGGTTTCTCGGCATCGTGACGCGGCAAACAATGGACTTGTTCTAAAAAAGCCCGCACTGGAAAATCAGATCTCATGAGCGCCTTTCACAGAGAGAAAGTTCTTTCCGTCCAGCATTGGACCGATACACTTTTCAGCTTCAAAGCTACCCGCGACACCTCATTCCGCTTCCAGAACGGCCAGTTCGCCATGATCGGCCTCGAAGTCGAGGGCAAGCCGCTGTTGCGCGCCTATTCGATGGCCAGCGCGAACCACGAGGAAGAACTCGAATTCTTCAGCATCAAGGTGCCGGATGGTCCGCTGACCTCGCGCCTGCAGAAGATCAAGGAAGGCGACACCATCCTGGTCGCCCGCAAGGCGGTGGGCACGCTGGTCACCGACAGCCTGCTGCCGGGCAAGCGTCTCCTGATGCTGTCCACCGGTACCGGCCTCGCGCCCTTCGCCAGCCTGATCAAGGACCCGGACGTCTATGAGCGCTATGAGCATGTCGTGCTCGTGCATGGCTGCCGCCAGGTCTCCGAACTCGCCTATGGTGAGCGCCTGGTCGAGCGGCTGCAGAACGACGAGCTGTTTGGCGAGCTGATGAAGGACAAGTTCACCTATTATCCGACGGTCACCCGCGAGCCATTCCGCAATCGCGGCCGTATCACCGACCTGATCGAGTCCGGCCAGATCTTCAAGGACATGGGCCAGGGCCCGCTCGACATCGAGACCGACCGCATTATGCTGTGCGGCAGCCCCGCGATGCTCGAGGATCTCAAGAACATGTTCGAAGAGCGCGATTTCATCGAAGGCAGCGGCAACAAGCCCGGCCATTTCGTGATCGAGAAGGCGTTCGTCGAGCGCTAAGGCAGCCCGACACCATCGACATTCACTGCACTGCAAAACCCGCGCTTCGGCGCGGGTTTTGTCGTTTCAGGTTCTCGCTTTTGGCAACAATTCATTGAGCGTGGCGCGCTAGATTGAGCGCTCGGGTGCGATGCTCTGCGGCAACGCGCTTGTGATGTTTGCGTCATCGGGTCTGTGTAACGCTAGCGCCATTCATGTCAGGCAGGATTTTATGGAAACGTTGATGCTTCCCCTCTCGCCGCGCTTCATCGTTTTGACGATCTGCAGCGCCGCCACCTTGCTGCTGGTCGGCATTGGCATTCACGACCCCAAGGTCATCCCTCTCGTTGTCATCCCGGTCATCGTCTTCGGCGGCCTGACTGTGCTCGGCATTCACGACGTGCTGCAGAAGGACCATGCGGTTCTGCGCAACTATCCGATCTCGGCGCATATCCGCTTCCTGCTCGAAGAAATCCGCCCGGAGATGCGGCAGTATTTCTTCGAGAGCGAAAAGGATGGCATGCCGTTCAGCCGCGACACGCGCGCGGTGGTCTATCAGCGCGCCAAGATGGTGCTCGACAAGCGTCCCTTCGGCACCCAGAAGAACGTCTACGAAGAGGGCTATGAGTGGATGCACCATTCGGTCGCGCCAAAGCCGCATGCGACTGAGCAATTCCGCATCACCATCGGCGGGCCGGATTGCCTCAAGCCTTACTCCGCCTCGGTACTGAATATCTCGGCGATGAGTTTCGGCGCGCTCAGTCCCAATGCGATCCGGGCACTGAATGCCGGCGCCAAGCGTGGCAACTTCGCCCATGACACTGGCGAAGGTGGCGTCAGCCCGTATCACCAGGAAATGGGCGGCGACCTGATCTGGGAGATCGGCTCCGGCTATTTTGGTTGCCGCACGCGCGATGGCAACTTCGACCCCGACGCCTTCGCGAGGCTTGCCGTCAACGATCAGATCAAGATGGTCGAGCTCAAGATCAGCCAGGGCGCAAAGCCCGGCCATGGCGGCGTGTTGCCGGCGGCGAAAGTGTCGGAAGAGATCTCGCGTATCCGCGGCGTCGCCATGGGCGAGGACTGTATCTCGCCGGCCTATCACAAGGCGTTTTCAACACCGATCGAGATGATGGAGTTCATCGACAAGATGCGCCGTCTGTCCGGCGGCAAGCCCGCCGGCTTCAAGCTGTGCATCGGTCATCCCTGGGAATTCCTCGCCATCTGCAAGGCCATGCTGCAGACCGGCATCTATCCGGATTTCATCGTGGTCGATGGCAATGAAGGCGGCACTGGCGCGGCGCCGCTGGAATTCATGGACCATCTGGGCATGCCGATGCGCGAGGGCGTCAACTTCGTGCATAATGCGCTGATCGGCATCGGCGCGCGTGACCGCATCAAGATTGGCGCCTCCGGCAAGATCGCGACGGCCTTCGATATCTCCCGCGCCATGGCGCTGGGCGCCGACTGGTGCAATTCGGCGCGCGGCTTCATGTTCGCATTGGGCTGCATCCAGTCTCTGAGCTGCCACACCGATCGCTGTCCCACAGGCGTCACGACGCAAGACGCCACGCGCAATCGCGCCCTCGCCGTGCCGCAGAAGACCGATCGCGTTTATAACTATCACGAGGCAACGTTGCATGCGCTGGCTGAGCTGATCGCGGCAGCCGGGCTCGATCACCCGCAGGAGATTCGCCCGATCCATTTCTCGCACCGCGCCTCCGGTACCGACGTCCTGTCTTTCACGCGGATGTATCCGGCGCTACGCCACAATGAGCTGATCGATGGCACCGGCGACAAGCGCTTTCGCGATGCATGGGAGATGGCGCAAGCGGGCTCGTTCATGCCAGCAGCTCTGGAGCATTCGGCCTAGAGTTTTGTTCGCTGCGTTTTCTTCGGTGCGAAGCGGTGTCCACTTCGCTCGAAAATGCTCTAGAACTCGCCGTGCAATCGGCCTGAGAAGATCGAGACCGGCCCGCGATCCCTGTTGTAGGCAGGGTTCACGATCAGCTGGTAGTCGACCGTAAGGGTGAAGTTCTTGTCGATGGCATAGGCGTAATAGGTTTCGAGGATGCGCTCGGTGCCGTAATTCAGCCGTCCGTCGCCGATCAGCAATCCGTTGCCGCCGGCGGCGAGGAAGTCGCGATGCGCAGCGGACAGGCCGTTGATCGCGCCGCCAAGGCCGATCGTGTCATTGGCGCGGCCCCAATGGCTGCCCTTGATCGAGACGCCGGCAGAGACGCTGCGGTCGATATCGGTGAAGGACAGGATCTCGTTCTGGCCATCGTTCCAGCTGACGCGCCCGAAGACGCCGACGTCAGTGGCAACCTGCTGCTCACCGTTGACGTAGAAGCCGTATTTGTCGCTGGCGCGGCGGATCGAGGACATCACGTCGTTGATATCCAGCGTGGGATCATTGGCCTCGATTGCCAGTGCGCCGCGATAGCTGCCGGTATTGCCGCGATTGATGAAGGCGCCGACGCGCAGCTTGCCGGGCTGGTCGAAGATCTGGTGACGCTCTTCGAATTCGACGACCGCGCCGCCGGTTTTGAACGTCAGGACGTCGTTGTTAGGCTGCGCCGGCACCTGAAACAGGCCGGCTCGGATCGCCCAGTCCTTGCGATTCAGTTCAACGACGGCGCCGCGGGTGAAGCCCGGCAGGTCGGCTGGAAAGTCGTAAGCGGCCGATGACCACATCGCCCAGTTCATGAAATCGGCGCGCGGATCCTTGGCGTAGGAATTGCCATCGAAGAAATCACCCACCGCGAAGCGTCCGACCGTGAGCGTGATGCGGTCGATATCGCGCTTGCCTGCCAATTGATTGGCGGCGTCGGGGACGTCTTCCTGCTCGCCGCCGAGGCCAAGTGTCTGGCGGAAGTAATAGCGCTGCATGCGAAAGCGTGGGAACGGCGCGCCGCCCTTTTGCGCCTCGCCATTAGGGAAGCCGGCGAGGCCGAGCGTGGAGTTGAGGCCGAAGCCCTGCGCCAACTCGGGATTGAGATAGAGCTCACCGCCCTGCCACAGTCGCCAGCCGAGGAACGCCGTCGTCGTAAAGGTCTCGCGCCCCTGGCCACCACCGGGAAGGCTGTTGGTGCCTTCATAAGGCGAGCGAATCCGCGGATAGGCGGACGCGATGAAGGTGGTCTGGGCGTGGACATTCCAGTCTGTCGATTCCGGCAGCGCAGTCTTGCCGGTGATGGGGGCTGACGGTGACCATGGCGGCGTGTCCCACAGCCGATAATTCAAGCCGACTTTGACGGTGTGAATATTCGGATCAACGCTCACATTCGGCAGCCCGGCCTCGCCGAGGTCATAGGTCTGCCGCATCAGATCGAGATAGGCGTATTCGGCCTTGGCGGTCCAGTTGCCGCCAACGGCAAATTCGACGCCCGCGCCGGCGGTCCAGCCGAAATGACTGCGAGTCGCCGAAGCGATGAGATCGCCGTCGGCATTGTTGAGATTGAGTTTGGTGCGCCCCCACGCCACGCCGCCGGTGACGTAAGGCATCAACGCGCCGAAGGCGTAGCCGATGCGGCCGCGTGCGGTCGCAAAATAATCGAAAGTCGTATGGAAAGGTGCTGGCATCAACCGCGCGGCGTCCTGCGGACTGCTGAACGTGGCGTCGGCCTCGAAGCCCAGCACGACATTGTTGCTGAACTGTCTGTTGTAGCCGAGCTGATAGCCGCCGATCAGACCGGTCGGCGAAGGCGGCAGGACAACGCCCTGCGCAGGCAGCGCATTGCTGCCGGGACCAAAGCTGCCGCCGCCATAGCCGATGTGACCGCCGAGATAAAACCCGGTCCAGTCGTAAACCAGGCGAGGTGCCTTCAGCGCCATGCCGGATGAAATATCGGCCGCGATCGCAGAGCCATCGAACGCCAGTGCGCCCAGCGCAAAACCCGCCAAAACGCGCTTCACGACAATGCTCGCGAGTGGTCGGGATACTTCATGCGGCCGTCATTTCTCGCTTCAGGTCGCCGCCGATCATGCGGCGAACCGTTTGATATTCCGGGAAAATAGTCGATTCGCCCATAACAGTAGGGTGCCGAAGGGCGTCATCAGACAAAACGAAGCAAAATGAGCGACCCGCCGACTCCTTGATTATAATTGCAACTAATTCGCAATAGCAAGAACCAACTGGAGAGACATGTTTCAGTGGCAGCGGATCATGACGGTTGGATAACAGCAGCTGGCTGGCACGCCTCGAAAGGCATTTGACGGTCGCAAAAAAATGACCCGCCCGAGGGGACAATCGGGCGGGTCTGGTGCGACACGGGGTGGATGAGGCGCCCGTGTCGGACGCAAATCCACGTCAGTCGATCAAGAGATTAGTATTAGTAGTTGCAGGTCCGGACGCGGCCGACATAGTTGCCGTAGCCGTCATACTGGCGGACCCAGCCGCAGCGATATCCGTAACCGTAGTAGCCGTTGTTGGCGGCGATGGCGCTACCGACAACCGCGGCGCCGACAACACCGGCAGCGATGCCGAAGCCGATGCCCGGGCCCTTGGCCTGAGCCGACTGCGTGGACGAGGCCACGGTGCCGGCAGCGGTGAGAGCAACGAGAGCGAAAGCAGCAATCTTGGACTTGATCGACATGGGATAACTCCATCCTGTTGAAGTGCAGCCATCGTGGCCTGCATGCCCATCAGTCGGAGCCTAAACGGATCGGGTTCGAGACCCGGTCGAACTATTTGGTTTCAGGATTATGTCGTCATCTGCACGGAATATGTCGTCGCACGAATCGCGCAATCCGCGGTTAACCACATCTCACGCGTCGGGGGCCGGTTCGCGATCAAATGCCGCGACATCGAAGCGATGCATGTCAGCGAGTAATTCGCAGAACGCCTTTGCGCCGTGGGCGAGCAGCTTCTCGCCCTTGTCGGCCGATGCCTGTGTGGCGTCGCCAATCGCGCCGCTGGGATGAAGGTCTTCGGCCTGCCACGCGAATGGCGCGGGTCGGCTTGCGGAGAGCCAGCGATAGTTCTTCTCCATCGCGATCGCTGACGATGCGAAATTTGCGATCCTGTCGTTACGCACATGCTGCGGGTAGCGCGCCAGCATGATCGACGTCTCGACAGCGCCGCCGTGAATCCCGTGACGTAACTCTTCGTCAGTGAACAGACCGTCCGGTGCACCGAATCGATTCCATCCGGTGGTGGCGACCAGCATGCCGTATTCGGCGCGCAGGTCCTGCGCCGCGAGCGTCATGGCCGCACTGTTGCCGCCGTGGCTGGTGACGATCACGAGTTTCTGAACGCCAGCGCGCGCGACGCTTTCGCCGATCGCAGTCCAGGTCTGCAATGCGATCTCGGTTGGCAGCGTCAGCGTACCGGGAAAGGCGAGGTGTTCGGTCGAAATGCCTACGGGTTGAAGCGGCAAAAACGTCGCAGGAATATCGGCGGGCAGCAGGCGCTGAACCTCCGCGAGATAGGCTTCCGCAATCATGACATCCGTGCCGAGAGGCAGATGCGGCCCGTGCTGTTCGGTCGCGGCGAGCGGCAGCACTGCAATCCAGGAGGCCGGGTCGCTCTTGGCGATGTCGGGCCAGTGAATGGCAGTCCAGTCGCGGGGCGGCATGTTGGCAGTCATCGAGGTGCGTTTCTTTGGTCAATTTTGCAGGGTAGTCTGGCGGCAGATTGCTTCCTATCATGGGCCATAACGGTCGACGGAGTCCAATATGAGCCCGATATCCCTGTTGCGCGCGTTAACCATTGGCGCAGTGGCCATGATGGTCGCGTGGTCGCCCGCCGCAGCGGAAACCAGGCTCGATAAGGTCAGTTTCGGAACCAACTGGGTGGCCGAGGCTGAACATGGCGGCTTCTTCCAGGCAGTCGCGGACGGCACCTACAAGAATTACGGCCTCGACGTCACCATCGTGCCGGGCGGGCCGAACGTGAACAACCGCATCCTGTTGATTTCGGGCAAGCTCGACTTCTTCATGAGCGCGAACACGCTGCAATCCTTCGATGCCGTCGCCAATAATGTGCCGGTGGTTTCGGTGGCCGCAATCTTCCAGAAGGACCCGCAGGTCTTTCTCGCCCATCCCAGTCCCAAGGTGACCAAACTCGACGATCTCAAGCCGATGACGCTCTTGATCTCGAAAGAGGGCGTCGCCGGCTATTTCCAATGGATGCGGTCCGAACTCGGTTTCAGCGCATCCAAGGTCAAGCCCTACACCTATAATGCGCAGCCTTTCATCGTCGACAAGAACAGCGCGATGCAGGGCTATGTCACGTCCGAGCCGTTCGTTGTCGAGAAGCAGGCCGGATTCAAGCCGACGGTGATGCTGCTCGCGGATTACGGTTTCGACGGCTATTCGACATTGATCGAAACGCGCCGCGAATGGGTCGACAAGAAGCCGGATCTTGTCCAGCGTTTCGTCGATGCCTCGATGATCGGCTGGTACAATTATCTTTATGGCGACAACAAAGCCGCCAATGAGGTCATCAAGAAGCTCAATCCGGAAATGACCGACGAGTTGCTGGCCTATTCCATCGCCAAGATGAAGGAGTACGGCATCGTCGATTCCGGCGATACGCTGAAGGACGGCATCGGCGCGATGAGCGATGCACGCGTCAGCAGCTTCTTTGACAAGATGTCGCGCGCCGGCGTGGTCAAGCGCGATGTCGACTATCGCAAGGGTTACACGCTGCAATTCGTCAACAAGGGCGTCGGCGTCAACCTGCGGCCGAAGAAGTAAGCCGGCAGATGGCCGATCCCGCTTTGCCTTTGAACGATATCCCCGCTGCCGTGCGCCTGCGCGGTGTCACGAAGGTCTATGACAACGGCACCATCGCACTCGGGCCACTCGATCTTGATATCCGCAAGGGCGAGTTCGTCTCGCTTCTGGGCTCATCAGGCTGCGGGAAATCCACGGCGCTGCGCCTGATCGCCGGCCTGATCGCTCCGTCCGCGGGCACTGTTGATGTCGCCGCGCGCAGCAGCGATCACCCCATCGGTTTCGTGTTCCAGGAGCCGACACTGATGCCGTGGAGCACGATCCGCGAGAATGTGCGGCTGCCCCTGAAGCTGGCGCATATGCCGGATGCTCAATCGAGTGCGCGCGTGAATGAAGTGCTTGCACAGGTCGGTCTCGCGGACTTTGCCGACGCCTATCCACGCGAATTATCGGGCGGCATGAAGATGCGGGCGTCGCTGGCCCGCGCGCTGGTGACCGAACCGGACATCCTGCTGATGGACGAGCCGTTTGCGGCGCTCGACGAGATTACGCGCTTCCGGCTCAATAATGATTTGCTGACGCTGTGGCGCGAACTCGGCAAGACGGTCATCTTCGTCACTCATTCGGTGTTCGAGTCGGTTTATCTGTCGCAGCGTGTCGTGGTGATGACCTCGCGGCCCGGTCGCGTCAGCGCCGAGTACCGTATCGAAACTGCCGAACTGCGCGACGACGCATTCCGGACCTCGGTAGCCTATGCCGGCTATTGCCGCGATGTTTCGCAGGCGCTGATGGCGGCCAGTGACCCGGCCTTCAACGACGCAAAGGCGCGGGCATGAAGGGGCTGGAGCCGTTGCCGGTGGTCGACCGCGGTTCGGTCGCGCCGGGCAGGGATGTGCAATGGCAACGCATCGTCTGGCCCGTCGTCGTCTTCATCGCGGGCATCGCGCTGTGGGATTTCGTCGTCCGGATCGGCGAAATCCCGCCCTATCTGTTGCCCGGTCCCGTGCTCGTCTTTCAGACGCTGATCGCTGATTGGTCGATCCTGTCTGAATCGCTCGGTGTGACATTGCTGACAGCGCTGGAGGGGTTCATTGCCGCGGCCGTCGGTGGCATCGCATTGGCGCTGTTGTTCAACCAGTCCAAATGGCTGGAATATTCCCTGCTGCCCTATGCCATTGTGCTGCAGGTGACACCCGTCATCGCCATTGCGCCGCTGATGCTGATCTATCTGCCGCAGCAAACCGCGGTCGTTGTCTGCGCCTGGATCGTCGCGTTCTTTCCGGTGCTGGCCAATACGACGCTCGGCCTCAATTCGGTGGATCGCAATCTGGCTGGTCTGTTTCAGCTCTATCGCGCCTCGCGCTGGCAGGTGCTGCGCTATCTGAAGCTTCCGGCGGCATTGCCATTCATACTTGGCGGATTGCGCATCGCCGGCGGGTTGTCGCTGATCGGCGCAGTGGCGGCGGAAATCGCGGCGGGGGCGGCCGGTGCAGGTTCAGGCCTCGCCTATCGCATTTCCGAATCCAGCTATCGCCTCAATATTCCCCGAATGTTCGCCGCGTTATTGTTGCTGTCCGTTGCGGGGATTGTGATCTATATGCTGCTCGCGCTGGTATCCCACGTTGTATTGCGGCGCTGGCATGAGAGTGCACTGCGAAAGGAAAAATAATGGGGACGGGAATCTCTTCGGATAAAATCGACCTGCTGATCTACGGACCGACGAAGCCGCTGATCAATAACGGTTTCTCGGATCAGTTCGTATTGCATAAATATGAAACCCAGCACGATCTCGAGCGGCTGCCGGCGGGTGTCGCCGAGAAGATCCGCGGCATTGCTGTGACCGGTCTGGTGCCGACCAACAGCGCCGTGCTGGCGAAATATCCCAAGGTCGAGATCATCTCCTCGTTTGGCGTGGGCTACGATCACGTCGACGCTAAATATGCCGCCGAGAACAATATCCTCGTCACCAACACGCCGGATGTGCTGACTGAGGAAGTCGCTGATACGGCGCTCGGCCTGTTCATCGCCACTGCCCGCGAATTCATCAAGGCGGACAAATATGTCCGCTCGGGCCTGTGGCTGACACAGCCTTATCCGCTCACGGTCGGCTCGCTGCGTGATCGCAAGGTCGGCATGGTGGGCATGGGCCGCATCGGCCAGGCCATTGCGCGCCGTCTCGACGCCTCGCTGGTGCCGGTGGTCTATCACTCGCGCAATCCCGCCGCAGGCGTTTCGCACAAGCACTATCCGAACCTGGTCGAGATGGCGAAGGCGGTGGATACGCTGATCGTCATCACGCCGGGCGGAGCCTCGACGGCCAATCTCGTCAATGCGGAAGTCATGCAGGCGCTCGGTCCGCGCGGCATCATCATCAATATCGCACGTGGCTCGGTGATTGATGAACCTGCACTGATTGCGGCGCTCAAGTCGGGCACCATTCTGGCCGCGGGCCTCGACGTGTTTGCGCAGGAGCCCAAGGTGCCGGACGAGCTGAAGGCGATGCAGAACGTGGTTCTGCTGCCGCATGTCGGCTCGGCCTCGGTGGTGACACGCAATGCGATGGATCAGCTTGTGGTCGACAATCTCAAGCTCTGGTTTGCCGGCAAGGCGCCGACGACGCCGATTGCGGAAACACCGATAAAGGGACGCTGATCGTGAGGCACGCGTCGGGGCGCTGTCGATATTTTGCGCTGGCAGTTGCCGGCGCGATGCTCGTCGGCGCCCCGACGCGCGCTCAGGATGCTGCCACCCTTCGGAAAAACATGATCGGGCAGTGGGAGCTCTCTACCACCGAGCGAAGCAAGACCTGCGTGGTGACGCTGAAGAACGATACGTCGCCGCAGGGGCTGAAGCTCGAACTCGAGCCGGATTGCGCGAAGGCGTTGCCCTTCACCAAGGACATCGCAGCCTGGAACATCAAGGGGCTCGATATCGTCCGGCTGCAGAATCCGACGGGCGAAGCGGTAATCGATTTTACCGAAGTCGAGAGCGGCATCTTCGAGGGTATTCGCACCGGCGAGGGCGTCTATATTCTGCAGAACCTGGCGGCGGCCCGCTCGCTGACCAAGTCGATGGACCAGATGATCGGCGACTGGTCGATGGTGCGCGGCAGCGGCCGCCTGGTCTGCGGCCTGACGCTGACCAATACCGAGACGACCCAGGACAATTTCGCCGTCTTCCTGAAGCCGCGCTGCGACCCCCTGGTGGCGAATTTCAACCCCAAGCAGTGGCGTCTCGAACGCGGTGAATTGCTGATGATGTCGGCATCCGGCGAGACCTGGCATTTCGAGGCGGATGACAACGCGCAATGGCGCCGTGTGCCTGATAGTGCCGATCCGCTGATATTGCTGCGGCAGTAGGAGCTCGCTCCGCGCCCGCTTTTGTCGCCCCTGCGAAGACGGGGGTGCCCGGATTGCGCTTTACGCATCAATCCGTCCGGCGCAAATCAGCGTCTTCGAACCTATTTCCGCTGCGCGTGACCAAGGTGAAATCGTTCAACCCAATTGGAGGGTGAGATGAAATTTTTCGCCTTGGCTTTTTCGTGCCTTTTATTTTTCTCGATGCCTGCCAACGCAAATGACGCGGATACCTTCAATGCAATGGTCGCCCTGGCGAACAAGGGAGATGCAGAGGCGCAATATCATGTGGGCATGATGTACAATAATGGCATCGGCACACAACAGGATCGCAGGCAGGCCTTTGAGTGGTTTCAAAAATCGGCTGCGTCGAACGACCCGTTGGGCGCCTATAAGCTCGGTTGTTACTATGACGGGCAAGGCGCGGGCGTCGTAGAATCCGACGCCGATCAAGCTTTGAAGTACAAGCTTGTTGCGGCCGAAGCCGGCTATTCGCTCGCCCAGCACGATGTCGGCAATTTGTACGATCGACGAGGGAACTCAGAAGAAGCGCTGAAATGGTGGAAGAAGGCGGGTGATCAGGGATATCCCGGCGCCCTCTTTGGATTGTCCCGCTTGCATTTCATCGGAAAAGGAACGCCAAGGGATCCGTCGTTGGCGTATGCATATTTCAAACTCTCGAACATGGCGCCCGCGAAACATGTGAATGAAATGGCTGCAACGTTGTCCGAGCAGGAACTCAGAAGTGCAGAAAAGCTGATGTCCGAATGGAAGCCGCGGACAACTGCCTTAACGCTCAAGGCAAAGGGCGGTATTCGGGCAGCGGAAGAATACGTCAAAACCATCAAGAACTAAGCGTTCTAGATCAGCTTTAACCCCTTCAAACTCGCATGGCCGTGTTTGCCGACGATGATGTGATCATGCACCGAGATGCCGAGCGGGCCGGCAACATCGATCACCGCCTTGGTCATCTGCACGTCGGCCTGCGAGGGTGTGGGATCGCCTGATGGATGATTGTGCACCATGATGATGGCCGTCGCGGATAGTTCGAGGGCGCGCTTCACCACCTCGCGCGGATAGACCGGTGTGTGATCGACGGTACCGACCTGCTGCACCTCGTCAGCAATGAGCTGGTTGCGCTTGTCGAGGAAGAGGATGCGAAACTGCTCCTTGTCCGCAAAGGCCATGGCCGAGCGGCAATAGTCGATCACCGTGGCCCATGACGACAGCACGGTGCGTTGCTTCAGCTGACCTTTGGCGACGCGGCTGGCGGCGGCAGCGACCAGCTTGATCTCGGTGATGGCGGCTTCGCCGAGGCCGCCGATCTCGCGCAATCGCGTATCCGGCGCATGCACCGTCTCGGCGAAGGAACCAAATTTGGTGATGAGCGATTTCGCCAGCGGCTTCACATCCCGGCGCGGCAGCGCGCGGAACAAGACCATTTCCAGCAGCTCGTAGTCGCTCAGCGCATCGGCACCGACGCTGCGAAAGCGCTCCCGCAGGCGCTCCCGATGGCCATGATAATGCGGCGCTTCGGCAAGACCCGTCGGCGTGGCTGGATCACTGGGACTGACGGACATGGGGCGCCAACGCTCGCATGGATCGTATCCATGAGCATGCCGTCCCCGGCTGCATTTGCAACCAGAAAGTGTTCGCTGCTGTGTAGCGATTTGAAGTTTAGGCGGCGGGCGTCGGCGGCTGTTCGTTATGCCGCTTGGACAGCGTGAAAATCTCGACGCCAGTCGCCGTCACACCGACGGTGTGCTCGAACTGCGCCGACAGCGACCGGTCGCGAGTTACGGCGGTCCAGCCGTCGGACAGAACCTTCACATGCGGCTTGCCGAGATTGATCATCGGCTCGATGGTGAAGAACATGCCGGGGCGCAACGTCACGCCTTCGCCGGGGCGGCCGACATGGATGATGTTCGGCTCATCATGGAACATGCGGCCGAGGCCATGGCCGCAGAAGTCGCGCACCACGCTCATCTGCTGCGGTTCGACGAAACTCTGGATCGCATGGCCGATGTCGCCGGTGGTGTTGCCGGGCTTGACCACGGCGATGCCACGCATGAGCGATTCATAGGTGACCTCGACCAGACGCTCCGCCTTGCGGGCAAGTTCGCCGACGCCATACATGCGGCTGGAATCGCCATACCAGCCCTCGACGATGAAGGTGACGTCGACATTGACGATGTCGCCTTCCTTCAGCGCGCGGTCGCCGGGCATGCCGTGGCAGACCACGTGATTGATCGACGTGCAGGTCGAATAGCGATAGCCGCGATACATCAGTGTGGCCGGGAATGCGCCATGGCTGAAGGCGAATTCCCGCACGAAGTCGTCGATCGCCGAAGTCAGCACGCCCGGCTTCACCAGATCGGTCAGTTCGTCGAGGCAGAGCGACACCAGAGCGCCGGCCTTGCGCATGCCAGCAAAAGCGGCGGGACCATGCAGCTTGATCTGACCGGTTTTGCGCTGGGAGGTTTCAGAGGCTTCGACGTAGCTCATCAGGTGATCTTGCCAGGCAGGATGCGACGGGAATGTTTGATTTGAGGCCCCAATTTAATGGCTGGGGCGGTCAGCGCAAGCCAAAGGAGGCTTTCCAGGACCTCATCGCTCGGTCCGCATGCTCGCCATATTCATGGCTGAATCGGCACTCGGCCAGCCAGAACGATGCTGCCGTGGTCTATCTGGCAGGTATAGGCGATGGCCTCGACGCCAGCGGCGCGGGCCTTGTCGAAGGCGCGGCCATAGGCCGGGTCGATATCCCGCGCCAGCGCAAAAGCCGTGGACGAGCCGATCTGGACCACAAACAGCATTACGGCTCGGGCGCCTGCAGCGACCATGGCGGCCAATTCGTCGAGATGGCGGGCACCGCGCGCGGTGACGGAATCCGGGAATTCGGCCAGTCCGGGCTGGCGCATCATGTGGACGTTCTTGACCTCGACATAGCAGGGTGGCCGCGAAGGGTGTTCCAGCAGGAAATCCACCCGCGACGCCGCGCCATATTTTACCTCACGGCGGATAATGTCGTAACCGGCGAGTTCGGGGATCGCGTTGTCGGCCAGTGCCTCGGCGACGATGGCATTGGGGTGCATTGTATTGACGCCGACCAGTTCGGGGCCATTGCCGAAATCGGCTTCGATCAGCTCCCACGAAAAAGGCAGCTTGCGGGTCTTGCTCGGCGACTTCGACAGCCAGACCCGTGCGCCGGGCGCCTGCAGGCCGATCATTGCGCCGGGATTGGCAACATGGGCGGTGATCACGCTGCCATCGGCCAGTTCGACATCGGCAAGGAAGCGCTTGTAGCGCCGCAGCAGCGTCGCCGGAACGAGGTCGAGCGGAAGCTTCATCGGGCCTATTCCGGACCAGAGGCGACTTCGACGATGGTTTCGACCGGCAATGCGCCGCTGCGGATTTTCAGCTCGCGGACCGGATAAGGCACGCGGATGCCCTCGCGCTTGAAGGCATCCCACAGGCCCAGCATCACCTCGCTCTTTACGGCGTCCATGCCGTCGGGCGAGTCGATCCAGAAGGTCAGGGAGAATTTCATGCCGGCTTCGGCAAATTCGGTGAGGATGCAGTTCGGCGTCTTGGCCGTATTGGCCCTTGGCGATGCCGTTGCGACGTCGATAGCCAGCTTGCAGACGACGCGCGGATCCGCATCGTAATTGGCGCTGAAATTGACCTTCACCAGCGTGTCCTTGTCCGTATAGGTCCAGTTCACCACCTTCTGGGTAATGAGGTCCTCGTTGGGGATCAGGAACTCGCGGCCGTCGCCCGCGGCGACCGAGATGTAGCGCGTATTCATCGCGCTGATACGTCCGGAACTGTCGCCAATGGTGACGAGGTCGCCAGGCTTCACCGATTTGTCCGCGAGCAGGATCACGCCGCTGATGAAATTGGCGACGATTTTCTGCAGGCCGAAACCGATACCGACACCAACCGCGCCGGAGAATACGGCGAGCGCCGATAGGTTGATGCCGACCGCACCCATGACGAGAGCGACGGCGAACACCATCAAGAGCAGCCGCACCAGCTTGATCAGCAGGACCTGGATCGAGGGCGTGAGGTCATGGGACTGCCTGATGCGTCCTTCGAGAAAATTGCTGGCAATGTTCGAGAGCCACAGCGCCACCGCGAGCAAGACGCCGAGTTTGATCAAGAGCAGCGGGGTCAGCCGGAGGCCGCCGAGATCAATCCCGTTCGCGTCCAGCATGGTGATGGTCGGCTGCAACTGGCCGACAATGCTGAGGGCCGCCACGAACCAGGCCGAGATCGACACCAGCCGGACCAGGAATTCGTTACGGATCACGCTCGTGACAAGCCGGATCACCAGCCAGGCGAGCGCAAGCTTCGCGGCCACCGACAGCAAATAGCTGCGGCTCGGCCATGTCACGCTCAGCATGATCACGCGGTCGAGGGTCATCAGGATCGCAAAGGCTGCGGTGGCTGCGCTGCCGACGAGAATGCGCATGAACATGCGCAGCGGCGCCGGCCAGCCCATCGCCAGCGAGGTCATATCGACTCGCGAGCGGATTGCGGCCCCGATGGCGAAAGCAATGCCACCGCCGGCCATCATCAGTCCGAGCTGCAGATAGAACCACGGCGAGGTTACCTCGGCGCCGAACGATCGTGCGGTCGACAGCACGAATTCGTGGGTGTCGGTCAGGTCAAGCATCGCGCAGCTCTCGTTGTCGTGAATGTATCGTGTGGTGTGGAATCATCGCTGGACGGCGCATTTGATTCGGATGGGCAGGAGATTCACACAAGCACCGCGTCGGCGCCATCGAGCGGAGCTCCTGCCTCGAGCAATTCCCGAGAAATATACCTGCAAACAGGTATCACGCAGAAAACGTTTGGCGTCTCGGGATGACGACGATAAGCATGGATTTACAAGTATTTCCGGCCTCGGAGCCTCATGGCGTCACTTGATTCCGTCAGCATTGCCATCCTTCTCGGCGCAGTTCTGGTCATGGCTGGCATCCTGTCCAGCCTGCTTGCGCTTCGCTTCGGCGCGCCCTTGCTGCTGTTCTTCCTGTTTATCGGCATGGTGGCCGGCGAGGCGGGCCCCGGCGGACTGCGGTTCGACGACGTCCATACAACCTACGTGGTCGGCTCGGTTGCACTCGCGCTGATCCTCTTCGACGGTGGGTTGAAGACACGATTTCAGGCCATTCGCGCGGTGCTGGCCCCGTCGATGGTACTGGCCACGATTGGCGTGTTGTTGACGGCATTGATCACTGCACCTGTCGCCAAATATGCCCTCGACCTGAACTGGACCCAGGCGCTCTTGACCGGCGCGGTGGTGGCGTCCACGGACGCGGCGGCTGTCTTTCTGCTGGTCCATGCGCAAGGCCTGCGCCTCAGGCCGAGGGTTGGCGCAACGCTCGAAGTTGAGTCCGGAACGAACGATCCGTTCGCCGTCTTTCTGACCCTGACGCTGGTCAGACTTCTGTCGCTGGGGGACACCACTGCCAGTCATGTGGCAATGGAATTTGCTCAGGAAGCCGTGCTGGGCACCGTGATCGGCGTCGTCGGTGGCCGGCTGGTTGTCCTGGCCATGAATCGCGTGGCGTTGCCGCAGGGGTTGCATGCGCCCTTCGTTTGTACGGCGGCTTTGGTGATCTTCGGGCTGGCTCAGATCGCTCACGCCTCGGGCTTTCTGGCGGTCTATCTTGCCGGCATCATCATCGGTAATCGCCCGACGCGGGCGCACAACTCCGTGGTGACGTTCCTCGACGCCGCGACGTGGCTGGCGCAGATCGTGATGTTCGTCATGCTCGGTCTTCTGGTGTCGCCGGAGCGACTGGTGGGCAGCATCATTCCGGCGGTCGGCGTTGCATTGGCTCTGATGTTTGTGGCGCGTCCGGTTGCCGTATTCCTGTGTTTACAGCCATTCCGCTTTAACTGGCGCGAGAAGGTATTCGTGTCATGGGTCGGCCTGCGCGGTGCGGTCGCCATCTTCCTCGCCTCGATACCGATGCTGGTCGGTCTGCCCAAGGCACCGCTGTATTTCGACGTCGCTTTCGTGGTCGTGATCATCTCGCTGCTGTTCCAGGGATGGACGCTGGCTTTTGCCGCCCGGAAGCTGCATGTCGCTCTGCCGCGCACCGACAGGGGGCCGCGCCGTATCGAACTCGATTTGCCAGGTCAGCTCGAACAGCAACTGGTTGGCTATGCCGTGCGCCCGAAGAGCCTTTATTTGAAGCGCAACCTCATTCCGTCGTGGTCGAAGCCGACGCTGGTCATTCGCGATGAGCGCATCCTGACGCCAGCGGAGGCCGAGCCGGTTGCGGCCGGCGATTACATCTATCTGCTGGCGCCGCCGGAAAAAGCTGAAGCGCTGGATCGCTTCTTCGTCGATATGCCGCCGAGCACGGCGCCGGACCCGCATCTGCTTGGTGACTTCATGGTGTCTGGTGAAATCACTCTCGGCGATCTTGCCGCGATCTACGGCATCGCCGTCGATCCAGCCCAGTCATCGCTGACGTTGGCCGATTATTTCGATATCCATCTCGATCATGCGCCGACCGTTGGCGCCGCATTGCCGATCGACAGCATCGATCTCGTCGCGCGCAGTCTCGGTGGCGGGCGTGTCAATGTGGTTGGCCTGCGTCTGCCTGAAGATGAAGAGCCCGCGCCGCCAAAGTTGACGCGCAGGCAAGCCCTCAAGGCGAAACTGAAGCGAGGGTGGACCACACTGTCCGGCGCCTGATTGGCTCAGGCTGCCGGGATGATACGCGGCAGGATTTCGGTGCCACCGAAGGCCGTGAGACGGCCTCGCTTCAGCATAACGACCTGCGTCGCCAGTTGCCGCATTTCATCGGCATCGTGACTGACGAAGATCATCGGCACGTCGCCTGCATCGCGCAGCCGCTTGAGGTAGGGCAGGATCTCCGCCTTCCGCTCCTCGTCGAGCGCACCCATCGGTTCGTCGAGCAGTAGCAGCCTCGGTTGCGATAGCAGCGCGCGTCCCAGCGCCACGCGCTGGCGTTCACCGCCCGAAAGGCCGCCGGGGCGACGATCGAGCAGATGTCCGATATCAAGCATCTCCGTAATGCGCGTTTCCTCAGTGGGGTCGCGTGTCAGGCGGTTCATCCGGCGCCCGTAATCGAGGTTCTGCGCGACGCTCAGATGCGGAAACAGTCGCGCATCCTGAAACACATAGCCGATGCGGCGCCGATGCGGCGGGACGTGGATGCGCGCGCTGCCGTCATAGAGTACGTCACTATCCACGGCGATGATGCCGCGGTCCGGCTGTACAAGGCCCGCGATCATGCTGACCAGCGAGGTCTTGCCCGCACCTGAGGAGCCGAACAGGCCCGTCACGCGGCCTTCGCTGGTAAAAGCGACGTCGACCGAAAATTCGCCGAGTTGTTTGAAGACGTCAACGCGCAGCACGATCAGTTTCCGTGCAGCCGTTGCGTCGCGCGGCGCGCGAACCATTCCGAAGCGATCAGCGCCAGTACGGCGATGCCGATGGAGATCATCACCAGACGTGAGGCTGCCGCGTCACCGTCGGGCGTCTGGATCAACGAGTAGATCGCGGAGGAAATCGTCTGGGTCTCGCCGGGGATGTTTGAAACGAACGTAATGGTGGCGCCGAATTCGCCGATAGCCTTGGCGAAACCGAGCACCATGCCGGCCAAAACGCCTGGCAGCGCCAGCGGCAGTGTCACCGTCGCAAATACTTTCCAGGGTGATGCGCCAAGCGTGCTCGACGCCTGTTCGAGCCGCCGGTCAACCGCTTCAATCGAGAGCCGGATTGGCCGCACCAGCAGAGGGAACGACATCACGCCGCATGCGAGCGCGGCACCCGTCCAGCGAAAGGCGAAGACGATGCCGAGATGTTCGGCGAGCCAGGCGCCGAGAAGTCCGCGTTTGCCGAGCAGCAGCAGCAGCAGATAGCCGGTGACGACAGGCGGCAGCACCAGCGGCAGATAGATTATGGCGTCGATGATCGGCTTGCCCCAGAAGTCACGCCGCGCGAGCAGCCACGCGACGCCGATTCCGATCGGCGTCGAGATCAATGTCGCGATTACGGCGACCCTGATTGAAAGCAGGATCGCCGTCCATTCCTGAGGTGAAATGTCGAACACGCGTCAGGACGTCGGCTTGACCAGGAATGTGAAGCCGTACTTTTCAAGAACCGTCTTTGCGGCCGATGACCTCAGAAAGGCCAGATAGTCGGCGGCTTCAGTCTTGGCGGTCGTTGTCGCAGCGACCGGATAGATGATCGCCGGATGCGAGTCCGACGGGAAGGTGCCGATGATCTTCACGCCCGGATCGATCTTGGCATCGGTCGCATAGACGATGCCGAGCGGGGCTTCACCGCGCGAGACCAGCGTTAGCGCGGCGCGCACGCTTTCGGCCATGGCGAATTTGGGCTCGGCAGCGCTCCAGCTGCCAAGCTTCTCCAGCGCCGCCTTGGCATATTTGCCGACTGGTACCGACTTCACGTCGCCAGTGGCGATCTTGCCGTCGCCGGCGAGCTTGGCGAGGTCGAAGCCCTGGCCGATGGTGACGTTGTCGAGCTTGGAGTCCTTTGCGGCGATCAGCACGATGCTGTTGCCGAGCAGGTCGGTGCGGGACGCTGGGTTGATGTTCTTCTTGCCGATGGCGTAGTCCATCCAGTCGGTGTCGGCGGACACGAAGACGTCGGCCGGGGCGCCCTGTTCGATCTGCTTGGCGAGCGCCGAGCTTGCAGCATAGCTGGCGGTGATCTTCACGCCGGTCTTGGCAGTATAGGCGGCATCGAGCTCGTCGAGCGCGTTCTTCATCGACGCTGCGGCGAACACGGTCAGGGCTTTGTCCTGCGCGTGTGCAGGCGTGAAGGTCGATCCGAGCAGGATCGAGAACGCAGCAAAAAGTCCGGCAAATCGATTCATGTGGCGCTCCATGCGTGGTCGCAGCGCAAAGCGCGCGCAACTCAGGCGTAGGTTGGGAAGGAGAGCGACAGGCGGAAGCGCCGTTCCGGCAATCCCGGGGACTTACGGTCCGCCAGGATATCGCAGGGCAACAATATCAGGCTGATCAAGGGGGTAAAGACCCCTGATCCTTACTCGGATGGCAGTACGGCCAGACTGATGCTGTTCTCGGTCACGCCAGTGAGCTGGATCACGAACGGACCTGCTGCCAGATCGTATTCCATGGTCTTGCGGATGCCGGCGCAATCGGTCGCGCCGCTGAATTCCATTGGCTTCAGGATCTCGCCGTCCTGCACCACGTCGACCCAGGCATAGACCGATACACTCACCGTGTAGGTGCCGGCCTTCGGCGCTTTCTGGAAGCGTGTAAAGCCTGCAAATGTACCGTCTTTCGGCTTTCGCTCTGGCGATGTCGGCAGCTTCGCCTCAGCGGGCGCCTTCAGATCGAGGGTCGCTGCAGCGGGAATTGCGAGGTCGCTACCGGAGGCAATCCTGGGGCGATCCTGCGCCGTCAGTGCAGCACGCTCCTTGTCGATCGGCCACTTGAACTTGTCACAGCCGCTTGGCTCGGCCGCCCATACGGGCGCCGAACCGAGCAGCGTGAGCGCGACAATCAGACGCGCAATCATGATCAATCCACCGCGATCATGACGTCGGAAGCCTTCACCACGACGATGCATTTGCCGCCGGCCTTGAGCGCCAGATCGTCAACAGCTTCGTTGGTGATTGACGAGGTCACGACCTGGCCGCCGCCGATATCGACGCGGACGTGGGATGTGGTCGCGCCCTTGGTGACTTCGAGGACAGTACCTTTGATCTGGTTGCGTGCACTGATGCGCATGTTGGATCTCGCGGGATTGGGCCGGGCAGCTGACAGCCACGGCTGATACGACAAGGAGTTCGGGAGGGGCGCCCGTTATTGATCGTCGGCTTACGGCGCAACGATGGCGTGTTCTACCCCGGTTTCACGACAATGCGATAGCCAGTCAGCCGATCACGGTGCCGTCAGAACCTGTCGGCACGCGGCCGGCATTTCCGCCAGCGTCATGGGCGGCTTCGGCTTGGGCGGTACCGGCGGCGGCTTCGGGTGCAGCACGGCATCGCTGAACCAGTAAGCGAGATCGCCGGCGCTGCAGCCTTCGCTTTCGTTCGGCGGTGGCTGGGCTTCGCATTCGGTGCTGCCGACCGGGCATTTGATGCGGACATGGAAGTGATAGTCGTGGCCGTACATCGGCCGCACCTTCGACAGCCAGCTGCGGTCGCCCTTGGCTTCGCGGCACAGCGCCTTCTTGATGGCGGCGTTGACGAAGATGCGTTCCACGCTGGGCTCCAGCGCCGCGGCGCGGATCACCGGCAGATGGGACGGAGTCCAGGTGGTCGGATCGATGTCGAGCCGGTCGCGCCGCACCATCATCACCGCCGACATTTCCTCGCGCTCGTTGCGCGAGAGCTGGCGGTTCGGCATCGGCGTCAGCCAGATATCGGCATCAAGCCCGACCTGATGACTGGCATGGCCTGTGATCATCGGCCCGCCGCGTGGCTGCGACATGTCGCCGACCAGGATGCCTGGCCAGCCCGCATTCTTGTTGGCCTTGACCGACAGCCGCTCCAGCAGCTCGACCAATTGCGGATGCGCCCAGTTGCGATTGCGCGACAGTCGCATCACCTGCCAGGTCGGCCCGTTGATTGGCAGCGCTTCGGCGCCTGCGATGCAGCCCTTGGCGTAGAAGCCGACCACGCGCACCGGCGATTTCGTCGGCAGTACCTTGCGGCCGAACAATTCCTTGGCGCCGATGGTCGGGTCGTTCGGATTGGCCAGCGGCGGCAGCGGTTTCGGATCGACGCTGCCTAGGGTTTGCGCCAACGCCAGCGACGTTGAAGCAATGACAGCCGGCAGGGATATGAGGCTGAGAATCAGGCGAAGGCTCATCCTGCGACTATAGCCGAAGCTGTCGATGAGGTGAGTGACCTGCGGCGCGCCTGATTTTAATCCGCAGGTAACCATGTCAGACGCTGGCGCTTTTTTTTGCGTTTGGGTTTGCCGGTCCTCCAATTGCCACCGGCTCGATCATTTTATCAGCGTTTCGAGCCGCTTGCGTCTCTCACTTGGCGGGGATGATCGTGCGTAACCCGCTAACATCCAGACATGGGTAACCATACGCCCACGGCTTTTGCCTGTTGTGAAGGCACGGGATGTGTACAGGCCCGCAGTGCAGACGGTAATCAGTTGCTGCGAACGGGCATTGATACCGTTTTTTCAGACACTTATTGCACAGATTGTCACACGCGCGTTGCGAGTGGATCATTGATGCCGAAGTTCCGGCCTGAAGCGAAGAAGAAAGCGAAAGCCGGACTGGCGTCTCGGATTACCCGGCCGAGCCGGGCGATCGCGGCTGCACCGAAATTGGCGCCGAAAAAGGGTCTTGTCAGCGGTCCCATCCGCGAAATCGTGCGACAGCGTGCCCAGGCTGAGGCGGCGATCGCCGAAGCCCGTAAATCCCATGAGCGTCTGCGCGAGGCGATCGACATCCTGCCGCAAGGCATCGTGTTTCTCGATCCCGACGGGCGCTACATCCTCTGGAACAAGAAGTACGCGGAGATCTACAACCGCAGCTCGGATCTGTTCGTGTCGGGTGCCCGTCTGCAGGACACGATCCGCGTCGGTGTCGAGCGCGGCGACTATCCTGAAGCCATCGGTCGCGAGGACGAATGGATCGCGGAGCGCGTCGCCAAGCTGTTCCATCCCGGCGAACGCCACGAACAGGTTCTGGCCGACGGCCGCGTCATCCTGATCGAAGAGCGGCTCACCGAAGACGGCGGTGTCGTCGGTCTGCGCGTCGACATCACCGAGCTGAAACAGCGTGAGGCGTCGTTCCGTCTGCTGTTCGAGAGCAATCCGGTGCCGATGATCGTCTGTGCGCTCGATGACGAACGCATCCTCAGCGTCAACGACGCTGCGATCGAACATTACGGTTACACGCGTCCGGAATTCGAGAAGCTCACCATCCGCCAGTTACAGGCCTTCGAGGCCGCCCCGCCCTGGGTCGGCGATCATGCCAATGACGAGCAGGCCGCGCGGACCTGGAAACACGTCAAGGCCGACGGCTCGCTGATCGATCTGGCGATCTATTCGCGGCACCTCGTCTACAACGAGGAGCCAGCGGTGATGCTGGCGCTGATGGATATCACGGAGCGCAAGCGCGCCGAGATGCGGCTGGCCTTCATGTCCCATCACGATGGTCTCACCGGCCTGCCGAATCGCAATCTGCTGCGTCAGCGTCTCGACGAGGTCCTCGCGCATACAAGGCGCAGCGGCGAGAAGGTCGCGGTCCTGTTTCTTGGCCTCGACAACTTCAAGGGCGTCAACGACACGCTCGGTCATGGTATCGGCGACAAGCTGCTGCGCGGCGTGGCGCGGCGGCTGCGCTCGTCGTTGCGCGAGGAAGACGCGCTGGCGCGGCTGAACTCCGACGAATTCGCCATCATCCAGACCGGCATCAATCGTCCCGAGGATGTCGTGCTGCTGGCGCGCCGGCTGCTCGACGCCGTCGGTGAGACCTATCTGCTCGACGGTCATTCGGTGGTCATCGGCGCCTCGATCGGCATCGCGATGGCGCCGAGCGACGGCGACGAATCCGAGCGATTGCTCAAGAACGCCGACATGGCACTGTCGCGCGCCAAGAATGACTCGCGCGGCACCTTCAGCTTCTTCGAGTCCGGCATGGATGCTCGCGCGCAGGCGCGTCGCAAGATCGAAATCGATCTGCGTGCCGCGATTCAGGACGATCAATTGCGGCCATTCTACCAGCCGCTGATCGATCTCAAGACCGGCCGCATCACCGGCTGCGAGGCGTTGGTGCGCTGGCCGCATGCAGAACGCGGTATGATATCGCCGGCAGATTTCATCCCTGTGGCCGAAGACACCGGCCTGATCAATGCGCTCGGTACGCAGATACTGCGCCGCGCCTGCAACGAGGCTGCGCGCTGGCCCGATGAAGTGCGCGTCGCCGTCAATCTGTCGCCGCTGCAGTTCCGCGTCGGCAATCTGCTTTCGGTGGTGATGGATGCGCTGAAGCATTCGGGACTGCCGCCGCGGCGGCTTGAACTTGAGATCACCGAGACGCTGCTGCTGGAAAAGAGCAATCAGGTGCTGGCGACCCTGCACGCGCTGCGCGCGCTCGGCGTGCGCATCTCGATGGACGATTTCGGCACCGGCTATTCGTCGCTGAGCTATCTCAGAAGCTTTCCGTTCGACAAGATCAAGATCGACCAGTCCTTCGTGCGCGATCTCGGTTCCAATCGCGATGCGCAGGCGATTGTGCGCTCGATCATCAGCCTCGGCATGGGCCTCGGCGTCACCATCACGGCGGAAGGCGTCGAGACCGAATCCGAACTCGCCTGCCTGCGCAGCGAGGGTTGCCATGAAGGTCAGGGATTCCTGTTCAGTCGGGCGCGGCCGAATGAGGAGATCATCGAGTTGCTGCGCGCTCAGGCTACCGCTGCGCCGGACACGGAACTATCCGTCCGCGCACAGGTCGCATAAGGCACGCGCCGATCTCCGCTTCGGCGAGGGTGCGGACGACCCTTCATCCCGTTTCCCATTGCGAGAATGGAGCGCCGGGAGGCGCCAGGGGCTTGCGAGACCCCTTGAGGCTAGCCTTGCGAGGGCTGGCCTGCACGTCAGCACCGGCGGGATTGCGAGTCCCGCAGGAGAGACGCACGCGTTACGACATCGGTGGGGGTGCGAAGCCCGCCGAGCGAACGCTGCGCCTCCCGGCGCTCCACCAGCAGTTGCCCGGATGACCGGGCCGCCGCTGCAGTCTGATCGATGCTGTGTGTCATGAGCACGCAGCAATCGATCAGGCCGGAGTCGAGATAGCTCGATCTAGGATTAAAGTCAAGATCGATTCAAGTTCGGAGGATGTCGAAAAGTCCCTAGTTGGAAATCTTCGCTTTCGAGCGCTTCACGATGTTTTCCATCCGCGCAGAATCCTTGACGATAACCGCTCCGAACTGATCGGGCTTGTCGGCGATCACGGTCAAACCAAGGCCTTCCAGGCGAGCCGAAACGGTTGAATCTCGGAACGCCTCCACGATCGATGTGTTGAGCTTCTCAATCACGTCCTTGGGTGTCGCCGATGGAGCGACAAAACCGTACCAGTTGCCTGCGAGGAGATCGGGATAGCCTGCCTGCGGTGACGTCGGCACATTGGGCAACTGCTTGCTTGGTTCAGCCGCGGTCACGACGATGGGCTTCAATGCTCCGCTTTGCACCTGCTGGACCGTATTCGACAGGTTGTCGCACATCATGGATACCTGACCACCGATGACGTCCTGAAGTGCCGGAGCTGCGCCCTGATACGGGATGTGGACGGCATCGATGCCTTCGAGCACCTTCAGCGTCTCGCCGCACAGATGGCTCGTGCTGCCGATACCGGCTGACGCAAATGTCAGCTTGCCCGGCTCGGCCTTGGCCAGCGCCACCAGTTCTTTCAGCGAGTTCGCCTTGACCGACGGATTGACGACCAGGATGTTCGGCGTCGAGGCACCATTGGTGATCGGCGCGAAATCCTTTTCGGGATTATAGGCGGGCTTCTCATAGATCCACGGATTGATCGCCATCATGCCGGTCGTCGCGAGCAGGATCGTATAGCCATCCGCCGGCGACGCGGCGACGCGAGCCGCTCCGATCGAGCCGTTGGCGCCGCCGCGGTTCTCGATGATCACGGTGACGCCGAGCGACTTCGACATCAGCGGAGCCACCAGTCGCGGAATCGCGTCCGCCGTGCTTCCAGCCGGATAGGGGACCACGATCGTGATCATTTTTTCAGGAAAGCCGGCCGCTGCCGCGCCGGGCACGCCGAAGGCGACAGGCGCTGCCAGCGCTGCGAAAAGAAACGTCGTCCACTTCATCCGTAAATCCTTGCTTGGCATTCTGAAACTCCTGCATGACATCTTGGGAACCATGGTGTTGGCTCCTCCAGGCTTACTGGCGCTTCCATTGTCGCGGTTTTTATCCAGCCTCGTGACCGGTTGTCGTCGACATCGTCTCAGAGAGGTTTGCTGATCACCCTGGGCGGTGTTCAGCGACATGCAACGCACCGGCCCGCTCGAGCGAGTCGAGCATCGCGATCCGGCGCAATAGTTGTCGTCCCTTTTCCGGATCGGCGGCTGCTGCGCGAATGTCGTCGCGGAAACGCGCGCGATCGGCTTCGTCTTTCGCTTCGAGGTTCTTCTTGTTGCGGATGGTGTCGCCCTGAATGGCCTGCATCGTGACCGTGCGGCGCTGCAGATCGTAGTCGGCGAGAACGCTCTCATCGGCCGTGCCGTTGATGACCGGACCCAGTTTCGCCGTGAGGTTCAGCGCATCATGAATGCCGCCATTCATGCCCATGCCGCCGAGCGGATTGTTGATATGGGCGGCGTCTCCGGCCAGAAACGTGCGGCCTTTCTGGAAATTCGCGGCGACGCGCTGGTGCACGCGATAGAGCGTCGTGTGCATGATTGGAGCGTCCAGCTCGGTGGGAACGATCCGCCGGATCGACGCCGTCACATAGGCTTCGGACAGTGCTTCCTCATCGGATGTTTCCGCAGCCACCGGCATCATCACGCGCCATGCGCCGAGGATACGCAGAAGGAAGTACCAGCGTTCGGGATCGGCAACATAGCTGACCGACGAGACGCCCGGGCGAAGCGCGGTGAAATCAACCGGTGTCGTCATCACCAGGAAGCGCTCGGGCCAGGTGAAGCCTTCGAATTCCATGTCCTGGCTGCGGCGTACGATGCTGTTCGCGCCATCGGCACCGATCAGCCAGGCGCATTCATGCGTCGTGTCGTGACCGTTGGCCGTGACCACCACCTTGACGGTATCGCTGGTCTGCTCGACCGATTTGACCTCGCTGCCGAACGCGATCGAGAACAATGGATTGCCGGACAGGGCGTCCAGAATAATACGCGTGAGTTTGAACTGTTCGGCCTGCAAGCGGAACGGATGCCGCACCAGATCGGAGATCGCCGCGAAATCGAACGTGCCGAGCACACCGTCCTCGGACGAGCTGTACTGGACCGTCGGTGCCTTCAGTCCCTGTGCAATCAGCGTGCTGGCGAAACCGAGATCGTCGAGCATGTCCAGTGTGGGCGGATGGAATGTCGATGCGCGCGACTCGCTGCTCAGCGCGTCGTTCTTCTCGAGCACCAGAACCGGAATGTTCTGTCGCACCAGATCTGCGGCAGCCACCATGCCGACCGGCCCTGCACCAGCGATGATGACGGGAAGCTTCGCATTATTCATTCTATCAAGACCTCTTGCGGGGATTTCAGGGAGCACCGGCGCTGATCGGCTGCCCCTCGAAAGGGGCTACCGTCATCGTCCCTCGCTCTCAGGCGGGATCGTAGTAGTGCATTTCGAGAAGCAGGCAGCCGCCCTCGGATTTGAACGGACCATGCCAGGCACCCGGCGGTCTGACGGCGTAGGTGTAACCGGCGAACGGCGTGCCGCCTTGCCCGTTCTCGTCATTGCCAACAATCAGGTCGCCGGAGACGAGAAAGACTTCTTCCCAGTGGTCGTGAACGATCTGCTGTTTGGTGAAGAGACCCGGAGGGAATTTCAGCAATCGCGTCCGGCTGCCGCGTTTGTTCGCGGTATCGAGCGATCCCGACAGGATCTTCTCCAGCGCTCCCGACGCGGGATCGTAGCCCTCGGGGAGTTGCCAGCCGCTCTCCATGTCGAGCGTGTGGAACTCGTCGTGCAATTTGTTGACGGCCACTGATGTGCTCCTTGAAGTTGATTAATGAGGCGCGCGCACGTGCGCCGCGCCGCAAGCCGCATGTCTTGAGACCGTTGCCGGGGCGCGACCTCGGCAGAGGTCGCTGTCCGCCATGACTTTTGTCATCCGCGAAGAGATTGTTGCCTTGTGTCTAGGCGTGCAAACAATTTAATCTGCGGACATCTTGCGTTTTTGGAATGAACTATGCGCCGCAGAATACCGAGCCTCGGCGCGCTGATGGCGTTCAGCGCGGCTGCCAAGCACCTCAGCGTCACCCGCGCCGCCAGCGAACTCGCGCTGACCGAGAGTGCGGTGTCGCGCCAGATTGCGCAGCTGGAGACGCAGCTCGGTGTGAAGCTGTTTCATCGCATCAAGAAGCGGATCACGTTGACGCGGGCTGGGGCGGCCTACAGCACCCGCGTGGCGCAGACGATCGAGCGGATCGAGCGCGATGCGCTGGAAATCATGGGCTACGAGGCCGACGGCATGGTTCTGGACGTCGCGGCGCTGCCGACTGTCGGCAGCCAGTGGCTCATTCCGCGCCTGCCGGATTTCTATGCGCGCCATCCCGGCGTCGCCGTCAATGTGAGTGCGCGCAACACGCGTTTCTTCTTCAGCGAGACCGCACTCGATGGCGCGCTGTATTTCGGCGAGCCGGATTGGCCCGGCACACAGGCCGACTATCTGTTCGACGAAATTCTTCTGCCGGTCGGATCGCCGACGCTGATCGGCAGGCGCGGCGAATTGCCGCCGAGCGAGGTTGCCGAGCTGCGGCTTCTGCATCTGGTCACACGCGCCGATGCATGGCGTCGCTGGTTCGATGCCGCGGAGCTTGGCGGCACGAATGTGATCCGCGGCCCGCGCTTCGATATCCAGTCCACGCTGATCAGTGCGGCGAGCTCCGGTCTTGGCGTCGCCCTGCTTCCCGAATTCCTGATCTCCGATCAACTCAGGTCGGGCAAATTGAAGGTGCTGTCGAGCCTGACCCTGAAAAGCGTCGGTTCGTATTATTTCGCGTGCCCGGAAGAGAAAGCCGGGAATCCTCTGCTGCAGGCTTTTCGTGCATGGTTGCTGTCGCAAGCCCAGACGTCGGCGCATCCCGGCTCCGCGCCGGAAGTCTCGTCAAGAGAGATGCATCGCTCCACGGACCGACGCGGTGCAACGCGAAACCAACTTTGACGCCGATCTGACATCGAGCGGCGCGCGGCTATAGGCGCGAAACGCGTCCCCTTCCCACTTGTAATCCGCCGGTCGTACTTAATTAAACGAGGGGCCGTTCTTCAAAAAATGGAGGATGCTGCTATGCGCGAACCAAACCCTGAAAAGTTGAACGCACTCGTAGGAAAGCTGGTCAATGACCTCGGTATTTCACTGGGCGGTGCCAGTATACTGCTCGGCGATCGTCTCGGCCTCTACAAGGCAATGGCGGATGGAGATATCTTCACGCCTTCGGAGCTTGCCAAGAAGACCGGCCTGCATGAGCGTTATGTCCGCGAGTGGCTCTCCGGCCAAGCCGCCTCTGGTTACATCGATTATCACCCTGAGAAAAACGCGTTCTCGCTCTCGGCCGAACAAGCGATGGCGTTCGCCGAGGAGGGATCGCCAGCTTTTTTCGCCGGTGCATTCGATGTCGTACAGTCCACCTATCTCGACGAACCCAAGGTCGCTGAAGCATTTCGAACAGGAAAAGGCGTTGGTTGGCATGAGCATTCGAAGTGCCTCTTCTCGGGTACTGAACGCTTCTTCAGGCCGGGCTATAACGCCAACCTGGTTTCAAACTGGATTCCGACGCTCGAAGGCGTCGAAGCTAAACTGAAAGCTGGCGCCAAGGTGGCCGATGTCGGGTGCGGCCACGGGGCCTCTACCATCGTGATGGCGCAGGCCTACCCCAAATCCAAGTTCTTCGGGTTTGACTACCACAAACCTTCGATCGATCGCGCGAAGGTCCTGGCGCAGGAAGCGGGGGTCGGAGACCGCATTGAATTCGCGCAGGCCAGTGCCAAGGATTTTCCGGCAAAAGACTACGATCTGGTCGCTTTCTTCGATTGCCTGCATGACATGGGCGACCCCGTTGGTGCGGGCAAGCATGTCAAGGAAACACTGGCCAAAGACGGGGCGTGGATGATCGTCGAGCCATTTGCTCATGACAATCTCAAGGACAATCTCAACCCGGTTGGGTCCGTTTTCTATCATGCCTCGACATTCATTTGTACGCCTGCGTCGCTCTCTCAGGAGGTGGGCTTGGGGCTCGGTGCCCAGGCAGGTGAAAGCAAATTGCGTCAGGTCGCGACTGAAGCAGGTTTCAAGCGCTTCCGCCGCGCGACCGAGACGCCGTTCAATATGATCTTCGAAGTGCGTTCCTGATCGGTCGGATCAACGGTGCGGATCAGCCGAATGCTGCCATCGTCCGTTTACCGAATGTCCGATGTGCACCAAGAACTGTGACCGCCCGCGAAAGCGGGCGATCCAGTTCGTGTGAGGCAAGACCGGGCGTTAGAACTCAGTCCTTCTTCACATACGGGCAGTTGCCATCCTTCATCGGCCGGAACACCTGATCGCCAGGGACTTCCGCAAGCACCTTGTAGTAATCCCATGGCGCCTTGGATTCTTCCGGCTTCTTGACCTCGAGCAGGAACATGCTGTGCACCATGCGGCCGTCTTCGCGCAGGACGCCGTTATCCGTGAAGGCGTCGCGCACCGGCATCTCGCGCATCTTCGCCAGCACCGGCTTGGTGGCGCGGGTGCCGGCCGCCTGCACCGATTTGAGATAATGCAGCGTGGCGCTGTAGGTCGCCGCCTGGTTCATGGTCGGCATGCGCTTCATCCTGTCGAAGAACTTCTTGCCGAAGGCGCGGGTGCGATCGTTGAGATCCCAGTAATAGGCCTCGGTGATGATCAGGCCCTGCGCCATCTTCAGGCCGAGCGAGTGGATGTCGGAGATGAACATCACGATGCCCGCGAGCTTCTGGCCGCCGGCGACGATGCCGAATTCGGACGCCTGCTTGATGGTGTTGATGGTGTCGCCGCCGCCATTGGCCATGCCGATGATCTTGGCCTTGGACGATTGCGCCTGCAGCAGGAAGGACGAGAAGTCCGCGGTGTTGAGCGGATGCTTGGCGCTGCCGACCACCTTGCCGCCTGCGGCGCGCACCACGTCGCCGGTGTCACGTTCGATGGAATGGCCGAACAGGTAGTCCGCCGTGATGAAGTACCAGGAATCGCCGCCCTGCTTGACGATGGCGCTGCCGACTGTGTGAGCGTTGCCATAGGTGTCGTAGGTCCAGTGCGCGGTATAGGGCGAGCAGGACTTGCCGGTGATGTCGGACGACGCGGCGTCCGTGACGATCATGATCTTCTCGAACTGCTTCGACATTTCCATGCCGGCCAGCGCGGTCGCCGAAGTCGGCATGTCGATGATCATGTCGACATTCTCGGCCTCATACCATTTGCGTGAGATGGTGGCGGCGACGTCGGCTTTGTTCAGCGCATCGGCTGTGACCAGTTCGATCGGCTTGTCGAACATCTTGCCGCCGAATTCCTCGATGGCGATCTTCGCCGCCTCGACATTGCCTTGGCCGCCGATGTCGGCATAGACCGAGGCGAAGTCGGCGAGCACGCCGATCTTGAGTGGAAGCGTATTGGCCTGCTGGGCCAGTGCGGAAGCGCCGAAAAGCAGCGAAACAGCAAACGTCGTAGCCGCAACCGTGCGGTGCGCGATCATTCAATCCTCCCCAAATTTTATACGCGCCGTTTTCGGCGTCGTAGGGAGCAGCATGAGGGGCGCGGGGCGAGGAGGCAAGAGCGGTCGTGAGGGATGTTTGGTCGCAGAAATCTGCTGCGTTGCGCCGGGCGGAATTGAACCTTCGCTAGCTGCAACCGCGCCTTGCTTTGATGAAGGACGTCAGTCGGCCAAACGTGGTCGGTTCAAAAATGCAGATCGCCAGCAGGACGAGCCAGGCTACACAGAACAGGGTGATCGGATGCAGCAGGCTGCCCGTGGCGGGCCACAGGTCCCAGATCACATAGGCCTGGGCAAATCCCGGAAGGAACAGGGTAAGGAGCAAGGCCGGGAGCAGCGGGAGGTGACTGGACGCATAGAAGAAGGTGCTGACATAGATCAGCATGGTGACCAGTAACAGCCAGGTCAGGCTGGTTCTCCAGAGCACTTGCCCCAGAAAATTCCCGACCGCGTAAGCGCCAATCAAGACCATGACCGTGGCGATCACACCCGTCGGATTGTAGTGGAATACGGCGACGGCGGCCGCAGCCAGAGACAGTGCATCGACGAACCATCCGCGCGCTGTGTCATAGCGGTGCGCGAGATTGTTGGGGTAGGGGTCTGGAATGCAATCTCCACTCATGGAGAATAGGTCGCCGCAACCGGCTGATCCGTTCATTCCCCGCCTGCCATGTCATTCAGGCCTGGCGTCTGTGCCTGCGCCTATGAGCGAGGCTTGCGTTTGCTTCGGTGATAGGTGAGCGCCAGTCCGATGCAATGGCGCAGGGCGGGTTCGGGAAACTCGTCGTCGAGGCTGAGGATGATGCTTCGATTGCCGCCGTAATCCAGGTCCTGCGGATATAGCGCGCGGAATTTTTCAACCAGATTGGTATTGCAGTTGAAGTAGAGCGCGTACCAGTTGGTGTCCTTGATCCGGTCGATCCGGATGGTGCTGCCGCTTCCGGTTGTCGTCGTGAGATAACTCGGCTGCTTCCACTTCAGCGTCTCATCGAGCGGACCGACACCGTCGATTCCCGCGGCAGTCTCGAAGATCAGCTGGCGAAGCGCCATGAGCCGCGCCTTGATCGCCGGTGGATGCTGGTCGAATGCTGCTTTGACAGCTGGATCTGAAAAGCCTTGGAGAGGTCGCTTCGCCGTTCTGTTCGCATCCCGTATCGCAGTCATATGCGCTACCTCTGATCGGAACAGCGGCCGTCGATCCTCAGCTATCGACCTTCAGCGCGGCAATGAACGCTTCCTGCGGGATGTCGACCTTGCCGAACTGCCGCATCTTCTTCTTGCCTTCCTTCTGCTTCTCCAGAAGTTTGCGCTTGCGGCTGATATCGCCGCCATAGCACTTCGCGGTCACGTCCTTGCGCAGGGCGCGGACGGTTTCGCGGGCAATCACCTTGCCGCCGATCGCCGCTTGAATCGGAATGACGAACATGTGCGGCGGGATCAGTTCCTTCATCTTCTCGACCATGGCGCGGCCGCGGCCTTCGGCACGGGTGCGGTGGACCAGCATGGAGAGCGCGTCCACCGGCTCGGCATTGACGAGGATCTGCATCTTGACGAGATCGGCGGCGCGGTAGTCGGTCAGGTGATAGTCGAACGAGGCATAGCCCTTGGAGATCGACTTCAGTCGATCGTAGAAATCGAACACCACTTCATTGAGCGGCAGGTCGTATTTCACCATCGCGCGTGTGCCGACGTAAGTCAGTTCTTTCTGATTGCCACGGCGTTCCTGGCACAGCTTCAGCACGCTGCCGAGATACTCGTCGGGCGTCAGGATCGTGGCTTCGATCCACGGTTCTTCGATCTCGGCGATCTTCACTACATCCGGCATGTCGATCGGATTGTGAATCTCGATCTCCTCGCCGTCGGTGAGATGCATCTTGTAGATCACGCTTGGCGCAGTCGCGATCAGGTTGAGATCGAATTCGCGGCTCAGGCGCTCCTGGATGATTTCCAGATGCAGCAATCCAAGGAAGCCGCAGCGGAAGCCGAAGCCCAGCGCAGCCGAGGTTTCCATTTCGAACGAGAACGACGCGTCATTCAGCCGCAGCTTGCCCATCGCGCCGCGCAGCGTCTCGAAATCGTCGGCATCGACAGGGAACAGGCCGCAGAACACCACGGGGACGGCGGGCTTGAAGCCCGGCAGCATCTCGGTAATCGGCTTGCGATCGTCGGTGATGGTGTCGCCGACGCGGGTATCCGCCACTTCCTTGATCGCGGCGGTGATGAAGCCGATCTCGCCGGGGCCGAGCTCGTCGACATTGACCATCTTCGGCGTGAAGTAACCGACGCGCTCGATGTCATAGGCCGCATTGGTGCCCATCATGCGGACGCGCTGGCCCTTCTTCATCACGCCGTCAACGACGCGCACGAGAACGACGACGCCGAGATAGACGTCGTACCAGCTGTCAACCAGCAGGGCCTTCAGCGTGGCGTCGCGGTCGCCCTTCGGTGGCGGAAGGCGGGTGACGATGGCTTCCAGCACGTCGGGGACGCCAAGACCTGTCTTGGCGGAGATCATCACTGCGTCGGAGGCGTCGATGCCGATGACGTCCTCGATCTGCTTCTTGACCTGGTCCGGCTCGGCGGCGGGCAGATCCACCTTGTTGAGGATCGGCACGATTTCGAGATTGGCGTCGAGTGCGTGATAGACGTTGGCAAGCGTCTGGGCTTCCACGCCCTGCGAGGCGTCGACCACCAGCAGCGCGCCTTCGCAGGCCGCCAGCGAGCGCGAGACCTCATAGGCGAAGTCGACGTGGCCGGGCGTGTCCATCAGGTTGAAGATGTAATCCTTGCCGTCCTTGGCCTTGTAATGCAGCCGGACGGTCTGCGCCTTGATGGTGATGCCGCGTTCGCGCTCGATATCCATCGAATCGAGCACCTGCTCCTTCATCTCACGCGCCTGCAACCCGCCGGTGATCTGGATCAGGCGGTCGGCCAGCGTCGATTTGCCATGGTCGATATGGGCGACGATGGAGAAGTTGCGGACGTTCGAAATCGGGGAAGTTGTCATGCGCGCGGGATAGCATTCAGGCCCTGATGCGGCAACCGAAATGGGGCTTTTGCCTGATTCCCAGCCCTGTTTCCGTCACGGCATCCTGATTTTACTCCGGCCCGAAACGCGCTAGGCAGGGCCCCATGAGTACAATCGCTTCCTCCGCCCCCGCCAAACGCCGGGGCTTGCTGTCGATCGGCCGCCGCGGCGCTGCGCGGCTCGTGGCCTGGGCAGCCGATCCGCAATTGAGCGTCCTGCTGGTGCTCGGTTTCACGATCGCGCATGTGGTGCTGTGGACCGCGATCCTGACCCAGGTGAAGGCGGCGCAGGACATCCATTTCGACGTCTCCGAAGGCTATGCCTGGGGGCACAAGTTCCTGATGGGCTACGGCAAGCATCCGCCGCTGTCGGGCTGGATCTCCGGTGTCTGGTTCAGATTTTTCCCGCCGGTGGACTGGGCGACCTATCTGCTCGCCATGGTCACGGTCGGTGTCGGCATGATCCTTTGCTGGGCGATCGCGCTGCGTGTGGTCGATCGTCGCCGCGCTTTTTTCGTGCTGCTGATGGTCGCGATCTATCCGATCTTCAATTTCAAGGGCTTCAAATACAATCCGGATCTGCTGCAGCTGGTAACTTTGCCGCTGGTGGTGCTGGCCTATTTGCACGCGTTCGAGAAACGCTCGATTCGCTCGGGTGTGTTGCTCGGCCTTGCCGGTGCGCTGGCGCTGATGACCAAATACTGGGTGGTGACGATGATCGGCGCCATCGGGCTGGCCGCGCTGATCCATCCGCAGAGGATGTTGTTTCTGCGCTCGCCAGCGCCATGGATCGCCATCGCGATGATGGCGGCGGCGATGATTCCGCATGTCGACTGGGTGCGGAGCGTGGAATACGCGCCATTTCGCTACGCCGGCGATACCTACAAGATCTCGTCGCGCTGGGAGAGTCTGCAACTGGCATGGGGCTATGTCGGCCACAATGTCGCGCTGCTGCTGTTGCCGCTGGTTCTGGCGGCTGCCGTGCTGGCCTGGAGCCCGCGCTGGTGGGTGCTGGTGCTGCGCGATCCCCGCGCATTCGTAAAGCGGCCGTGGTCACTGACGGCCAATCCCGGTGTGCGAAAGGATCAGGCGCTGAATATCTGGCTGATCCAGGCCATCGTCGCCATCGGCCCGCCCATCGGCGCGCTGTTGTTCGACATCTACATCAAGACAGATTGGGGTATCTCGCTGTTCTTCCTGGTGCCGCTGGCCGTGATCGCGATTCCATCGCTGAAGGTGCCGCGGGTCGCGCTGGTGCGGCTCGCCGCGATCTGGCTGGTCCTGTCGCTGGTCACGCTCGCCGCTGCGCCGCAGATCGCCATCGCGTCACTGCCGCGCGATGCCAATGGCAATTTCGCCCATATCTCCTATTCACAGCTTGCGCGTGAACTCACGGAAGTCTGGCACAAGCGCTTCCACACGCGCTGGAGTAACGTGGTAGGCTTCGTGGATGTTGCCGAGCAAATGACGTTCTACAGTCCGGACCATCCGCTGCCGCTGACACCCTATGAGCCATGGCCGTCAGGCGTGACGTCGATGGATGAAGCCAGGCGCAATGGCTTCATCGGAATCTGTCTGGTGGGTGACTGGAAATTCGATCGCTGCGAAGCGTGGATGAAGGATAACCTGCCGAATGCAGAACGCATCGTGATGTCGACGCGGCGCTTCTTCAAGGGCAATGTCGGCACGACCACGCGGTGGAATGTCTATGTGGTGGCGCCTGGTGCGATGAAATAGCCCTTCGCTGATGAAGCAGCTTTTGGTGAGCCGCTACTCTTCGCCAAACTTGTTGGTCACAAGCTCGGTGATCGCATCCAGTGCCGCTTGAGCCTCGGCGCCTTTGGCCGCGACAAAGATGCTGGTGCCGGGGCCGGCGGACAGCATCATCAGGCCCATGATGGATGTGCCGCCAACGGTCTCGCCGTTGCGCGTCACCGTGACCTCGGCATTGAAGCGCTCGACCATCTGCACGAATTTGGCGGAGGCGCGCGCGTGAAGGCCGCGTTTGTTGGTAATCGGAATCTCGCGGGAGACGCCGCCGGACACCGTCGTATCGTCCGGGCTGTCGCTCATTTGCCGGCGAGAACGCGGCTGGCGATGGTGACGTATTTGCGGCCGGCTTCCTGTGCCATGGCGATCGCATCGGGCAGTGTGCGCTCTTCGCGCACCTTTGCGAGCTTCACCAGCATGGGCAGATTGATACCGGCGAGAACCTCGACCTTCGGCCGGCTCATGCAGGAGATCGCCAGATTCGATGGTGTGCCGCCGAACATGTCGGTCAGAATAGCAACGCCATCGCCGCTGTCGACGCGATTCACCGCTTCGATAATGTCGCTTCGACACAAATCGGAATCGTCTTCGGCGCCGATCGTGACGGCTTCAATTTGTTTTTGCGGACCCATTACGTGTTCAAGCGCCGCCTTAAACTCGTCAGCAAGGCGCCCGTGGGTCACAAGTACTAGACCAATCATCGGAAACTCCTCGTGGGTGCTTTTGGTGCACCGCACGAAAGGGCCACTTTGACCATCCAGAGCCCCTATGCAAGAGGGCACTTCACGAATCTCCCTTAAATTGCGCGGATGCGGCGGGAGGTGACGCGGGTCTATTCGGTGGCGATAGTGGGACTAATATGGTTACCAATTCCCTTCGAGCAATCGTCCAAAGGTCGCACTGCGGCTAAACCATCGATTGTTGTAAGTGTAGCTACGACCAATGGTAGTGGCGAGAAGCCCGTCCCGACCGGGATTCGGGGCAATTCGACGCCCTCCAGGGTGATTCTGAGCGCTTCCGGCTCTGGCAGGCGCGCGGCGTCAGGGGCGTCCAGATCGACCACCAGCCCGACGATGGCGCCGGTAGCGCAGTCCAGACGCCGGATTCCGAGCCCCCTGATCTCCAGCAGCCCGACCAGTTCGGGCGCCGGCCGTACCCACAGTTTTCCGTCCCTGACATCCAGATGCACCCGATCGTCTCCGACCAGCATGGCTTCGGGAAGCTGTCCACTCTGGCTGGCGAGGATCAGATCAAAGACCAGCCGCGATTTTCCGGAGCCGGACGGCCCCCGGATCAGGACGGCGCGGTCATCGACCAGTACGGCGGAGGCATGGATGCTTTTGCCCTCCGCGCTCATGTGGCCGGCAACCGTACGACGAAGCGCGCACCCAGCACCGGGATCTCGCCCTCGGCGTTGGCCGGGCCGATGCGGTTCTCCGCCCAGATCGTACCGCTATGGGCTTCGACGATCTGCTTGGAGATCGACAGGCCCAGGCCGGAATTCTGGCCAAAACCCTGATGCGGGCGGTCGGTGTAAAAGCGTTCGAAGATCCGTTCGAGCGCATCCAGTCCGATGCCGGGGCCGTCGTCATCGACGACGATCTCGATCTTGCCTTTCAGGCGACGGCAGACGATCCGCACCTTGCCGCCCGGTGTCGAGAACGACTGTGCATTGGTAACAAGATTGGTGATGACCTGACCGAGGCGGGAGTCGTGGCCGGGTACCGAAAAGGTGTCGGTGGCAGCGCCTTCGAAGCGGACTTCAACGCCGACGTCATGACCGAGCTTGGTTTCGTTGGCGACAGAGGTCAGTGTGGTCAGCAACCGTCGGACATCCACGGGCGCAGTGTCGTTGCGCTGCAGTTCGGCGTCGAGACGGCTGGCGTCGGAAATATCCGAGATCAACCGGTCGAGCCGCCGCACGTCGTGCTCAATGACGGCGAGCAGGCGGCCACGGCTGTTGTCGTTCTTGGCCAGTGGCAGCGTTTCCACGGCGGAGCGCAGCGAGGTCAAAGGATTCTTGAGTTCGTGCGAGACGTCGGCTGCGAACATCTCGATCGCCTCGATGCGGTTATAGAGCGCGTCGGTCATGTCGCGCAGCGCGCCGGAGAGATGCCCGATCTCGTCGCGGCGGCGCGTGAAGTCCGGAATTTCGACGCGCGTGCGGATGCGACGGCGAACGCGCTCGGCGCTGTCGGCCAGCCGTCGCACGGGACCCGCGATGGTCGAAGCCAGCAGCAGCGACAGTACGATCATCACCACGGCGGCCACCGCGAAGACCTTCAGAATGGCGAGACGTTCGGCGGTCACCATCTGGTCGATGTCGTCGCCCTGAGTCGACAGCATCAGCGAACCGTGTACGGCGCGGAAACGTTGCACCGGGACGGCGACCGAAACGATGACTTCGCCCCGTTCGTTGATGCGCACCATGCTGCTCTTCAGGCCGTCGAGCGACTGCTGCACTTCCTGATAGCCGTTGCCGTTTTCCGGGCCGAGTTCGCGATACAGCGGCAGGTCGCCGCGATTGAGCCAGGTTCGGATCGCAATCATTGTGCGTTCGGCGAAGCCGGGCTTTTCGGTGGTCGGCGGGGGCAGTTCGAAACGAAGCACATCGCCGCGGCCATAAAGGCTGCGGCTGTCGAGGATCAGCACGCCGTCGCGGTCGTAGATGCGCGCGCGCGTCTTGGTCGGGGAGATCAACCGCCGCAGCACCGGCGCAACGCGCTCGGGATTGATCGGGAAATCGAGGCCTGAGAGTTCGTCCGGCACGCCATAGGTCTCGCCGGGCTTGAGGTCGAGCAAGCGGTCGGGATCGATCGTGATCGTATTGGTTTCGACGGTCGCCGAAGCGGCAATGGCGCTGGCGATGATTTCTGCCTGGACCAGCAAGCTCTGCGCACGCGCGTCGATCAGGCCGGCGCGAAACTGCGAAAGATAGAGGATGCTGGCGACCAGCGCGCAGAGGCCGGCGAGGTTGAGCGAGACGATGCGGCGCGTCAGACTTGAAAAGGTCAGCGCAACGAAGAACTGCCGGGCGCGGCGCAGCCAGTCGAGCGGGCGTTGCCAGCCGCGACGTTCGCGATCATCGCTGCCTGCCGTATTCGGCAAGGTGCCGTCCACGTCCAGGCTTTCATCAGGCTGCGTACGATCCAGCAATGCCAAAACTGCCCGGTTGTTGTCGATATCTGCGAAGCGCTGCGCGGCACTCATTGCTGCGCATGCACATTCTAGCGCAGCACGGCTGAGCCGTCAGGCTCCAACCGTGCTGCTGGTCTCTGGATCAGGTTTCCTTGAAACGATAACCAACGCCGTAAAGCGTCTCGATCATTTCGAAGTCGTCGTCGACGACCTTGAACTTCTTGCGCAGGCGCTTGATGTGGCTGTCGATGGTGCGATCGTCGACATAGACCTGATCGTCATAAGCCGCGTCCATCAGCGCATTGCGGCTCTTTACCACGCCGGGGCGCGTGGCCAGCGCCTGCAGGATCAGGAATTCAGTGACGGTGAGCGTCACCGGTTCGTTCTTCCAGGTGCAGGTGTGGCGCTCAGGGTCCATGCGCAACAACCCGCGATCCAATGCCTTGGCGTCGGTCTCTTTCGGAACCGCAGTCGGATCCTTCGGTGCAGCACGGCGCAGTACGGCTTTGACGCGCTCCACCAGCAGGCGCTGCGAGAACGGCTTGCGGATGAAATCGTCGGCGCCCATTTTCAGGCCGAACAGCTCGTCGATCTCTTCGTCCTTCGACGTCAGGAAGATCACCGGCAGATCCGACTTCTGGCGCAGACGGCGCAATGTCTCCATGCCATCCATGCGGGGCATCTTGATATCGAGGATCGCGAGGTCCGGCTGGCTGGTGCGGAAGCCATCGAGTGCGGAAGCACCATCCGTATAGGTCATGATGCGGTAGCCTTCGGCTTCCAGCGCGATCGATACGGATGTGAGAATGTTACGGTCGTCGTCGACCAGAGCAATAGTTGGCATGAGCCTGCTTTCCGAAGCGGGATGGGCTATCCGGCAGAATTCGATCATCCGCCGATGAGGTGGCCTTAAGAACACAGTCAACGAGCAATGCAAGCTGGGCTGAAGTGTGGCCAAGTTCCCTGAACGCTTGAATGACGCGTAGGTTCCATAGATGTATAGACCTCCCGCGTAAGAAGAAAAAGCCACTTTTTGCAATGAAATACGGGATTTAACCATGCAGCCGACCCCTGATTTCGACCCTTCGCGCGTCACCCGGTCGCTGTTGCGGCGCAGCCGACAGGGCGCCCTGGCCACCCTGAGCGTCGGCAGCGGCGATCCGTATTGTGCGCTGGCCAATGTCGCCAGCCACCCGGATGGCTCGCCGATTCTGCTGATTTCGCGGATGGCGCTGCATACCCGCAATATCCTGGCGGATGCCCGCGTCTCGCTGATGCTGGATGAGCGGGCGCCGGGTGACCCGCTGGAGGGTGCACGCATCATGCTCGGAGGTATTGCGCAGGAGGCCAGCGACAGTGAAAAACCGCTGCTGCGCCGGCGCTATCTCAGCGTCCATCCATCCGCACAAGTCTTTGTGGATTTTAAGGATTTTTCGTTCTTCCGGATCAAGCCGAAGGGCGCCCATCTGGTGGCTGGCTTTGGCCGCATCAACGACCTGAAGCCGGAGCAGTTTCTGACCGATCTCTCCGATGCCGACGGCATGCTGGAGGCCGAGGAGGGCGCCGTTGCCCATATGAACGCCGATCATCTTGATGCGCTCAATCTCTATGCAACGAAGCTTCTGCACGCTGACGCGGGCGATTGGCGCTGCACCGGATGCGATCCGGACGGCATGGATCTGCAGAACGGCGCGACGGTGATCCGGCTGGATTTTCCGCGGCGGATTGTCACTCCGGGTGCGCTGCGGCAGGTCCTTAAGGAACTCGCAGAGCAGGCCCGCGCTTTAAATAATTGATCGGTATCAAGTGCCGTGCCGCAATAAACCAAATATGCGGACAGCAGCTTGGCATTTCACATCTTCGTCACTATTAGATCGCCGGGTTACGGCCTGGGTGGTTATAATGAAGGCTACCGCTGCTGACGTGCGATTGAAGACAGTCGCACAGGTCGGATATGCGGACTCAAGGAGGAATATTCCGTGCAAGAGACGGGCGTACGTAACGGTGCCTATGGCGCCGACAAATTCGGACTGAAAAATCTCAAAGCGGTGAACTGGAATCTCGGCGCGCCGCAGCTTTACGAATATTCGCTGCGCAATGGCGAAGCCGAATTGTCGTCCGATGGCGCGCTTTGCGCTGACACGGGTGAATTCACCGGCCGCAGCCCGAAGGACAAGTTTACCGTCAAGGACGCTTCCACCGAACAGATGTGGTGGGCTGGCAATCAGGCGATCACGCCGGAGCAGTTCGAAGCGCTCTATATCGATTTCAAGAAGCACGCCGAAGGCATGACCCTGTTCGCGCAGGACCTTTACGGCGGCGCCGATCCGAGTTTCCAGATCAAGACCCGCGTGTTCACCGAACTCGCATGGCACTCCCTGTTCATCCGCACGCTGCTGATCCGCCCGGAAGCTGCTGCGTTGAAGGACTTCGTGCCTGAACTGACCATCATCGATCTGCCGAGCTTCAAGGCCGATCCCAAACGTCATGGCGTGCGCTCGGAGAACGTCGTGGCCATCGATTTCGCCCGCAAGATCGTCCTGATCGGCGGGTCTTATTATGCCGGCGAGATGAAGAAGTCGGTCTTCACCACGCTGAACTACTATCTGCCCGCCAAGGGCGTGCTGCCGATGCATTGCTCGGCCAATGTCGGCCCCGACGGCGACAGCGCGATCTTCTTCGGCCTGTCCGGCACCGGCAAGACCACGCTCTCGGCCGATCCAAAGCGCACACTGATCGGCGATGACGAGCATGGCTGGGGCAAGGACGGTATCTTCAATTTCGAAGGCGGCTGCTACGCCAAGACCATCAAGCTCTCCGAGGAAGCCGAGCCGGCGATCTATGCGGCGAGCAAGCGCTTCGGCGCGGTGCTGGAAAACGTCGTGCTCGACGCCAATACGCGCCTGCCGGATTTCGACGACGGCTCGAAGACCGAGAACACCCGTTCGGCCTATCCGCTCGACTTCATTCCGAACGCCTCGCGCACCGGCCGCGCGCCGCAGCCGAAGAACGTGGTGATGCTCGCCGCCGACGCATTCGGCGTGCTGCCGCCGATCGCCAAGCTGACCCCGGCGCAGGCGATGTATCACTTCCTGTCCGGCTACACGGCCAAGGTGGCGGGCACCGAGCGCGGTCTCGGCAACGATCCCGAGCCGGAATTCTCGACCTGTTTCGGCTCGCCGTTCCTTCCGCTCGATCCGTCGGTCTATGGCAACATGCTGCGCGACCTGATCGCCAAGCACAATGTCGACTGCTGGCTGGTGAATACCGGCTGGACCGGCGGCAAGTATGGCGTCGGTTCGCGCATGCCGATCAAGGTGACCCGCGCGCTGCTGACGGCCGCGCTGAACGGTTCGCTCCGCAACGTTGAGTTCCGCACCGACAAGTATTTCGGCTTCGCGGTCCCGACTGCGCTGGACGGCGTGCCGGCGGAAATCCTCGATCCCGTCAACACCTGGAAGGACAAGGCCGAGTTCGATGCCACCGCACGCAAGCTGGTCGGCATGTTCCAGAAGAACTTCGCCAAGTTCGAAGCGCAGGTCGATGCGGAAGTCCGCGCCGCCGCGCCGGATGTGAAGATTGCGGCTGAGTAAGACGTCGTTGTATCAGCGATAAATTCGAGAGGGCGACCGCAAGGTCGCCCTTTTCATTTGATGGACAAAATTTAAGATCGTCATTGCGAGCGTAGCGAAGCAATCCAGTGCTACAAGCCAAGCTTGGATTGCTTCGTCGCAAAGGCTCCTCGCAATGACGACCGAGAGAATACGGTTTGCGGCATGAAAAACGTCATGCTCTCCTGGCCGTTCTGGGCGCTGCTGTCCGCGGCCTTTGCGGCGCTCACGGCGATTTTCGCCAAGGTCGGCATCGAGAACGTCAATTCGGACTTCGCGACGTTCATCCGCACCATCGTCATTCTCTTTGCCGCCGGCATGATGGTTTATGTGACGGGCAACTGGCAATCGCCGTCGGCGGTTTCGCCGAAGACGTGGTTTTTCCTCGTGCTGTCGGGATTGGCGACCGGCGCGTCGTGGATCTGCTATTTCCGCGCACTCAAGCTTGGCAATGCCGCGCAGGTGGCGCCGATCGACAAGCTCAGTGTGGTGTTCGTGGCAGTGTTTGCCGTGTTGTTTCTCGGCGAGAAACTGTCGCTGCCGAACTGGCTCGGCGTCATCCTGATCGCCTGCGGCGCGGTGCTCGTCGCGTATCGCGCGTGAGCACCGCCGCGCTCACGTCGCCTTTCGTGCCTGCAGGCTCGGTGTGCCCGGCAGATCGCCGGCAATCGGCACACCCCAGATATCATCGGCATATTCGCGGATGGTGCGGTCCGACGAGAACCAGCCCATCCGGGCGGTGTTGAGAATAGCGGCGCGGCTCCAGGCTGAGCCGGCCTTCCACCGCGTGTCGATGCCGCGCTGGGCTTCGTAATAGGAGTCGAAGTCGGCCGAAACCACATAGTGATCGAGATGGCGCAACGCGTGTCCGACGGAAGCATAACGGCCAGGATCATCCGGCGAGAACGCGCCGGTCTCGATGGCCTGGATCGCGCGGCCGAGATTGGGCGACTTGTTGATCACGTCGGAGGCGTCGAGACCCTTGGCGCGGCGCTCAACCACCTCGGCAGCGGTCATACCGAAGATCGCGATGTTCTCCGGGCCGACATTGTCGCGGATTTCGATATTGGCGCCGTCCAGCGTGCCGATGGTCAGCGCGCCGTTCAGCGAGAGCTTCATATTGCCGGTGCCGGAGGCTTCCATGCCTGCGGTCGAGATCTGTTCGGACAGATCGGCCGCAGGAATGATGACTTCCGCCAGGCTGACATTGTAGTCCGGCAGGAACGCGACCTTCAGCTTGCCGCCGATCGTCGTATCGTTGTTCACGACAGTGGCGACATCGTTGATGAGGCGGATGATCAGCTTGGCATAGCGATAGCTTGCCGCCGCCTTGCCGGCGAAAATCTTGACGCGCGGCACCCAGTCCTTGTTGGGTTCGTCTTTGATCGCCTGATACAGCGCGACTGTTTCAATGAGGTTGAGCAGTTGTCGCTTGTATTCGTGAATGCGCTTGATCTGCACATCGAACAGCGCAGACGGATCGGCTTGCACGCCGAGTTTCTCGCCGATCACACGCGCCAGCGCGAGTTTGTTGTGATGCTTGACCTTGCGGAATTCCTGCTGGAACGCGGCGTCGCCGGCGAAGGCTTCGAGCTTGATCAGCCGAGTGGGATCGTCGAGTACGGCCTCGCCGCAGGTGGCGCGCAACAGATCAGTGAGTTTCGGATTGGCCAGCATCAGCCAGCGGCGGAAGGTGATGCCGTTGGTCTTGTTGGTGATGCGTCCGGGATAGAGCTGGTTGAGATCGTGGAACACGGTCTCCTTCATCAGCTCCGAATGCATCGCCGACACGCCATTGATGCGGTGCGAGCCGATGAAAGCGAGATTGCCCATGCGCACGCGACGACCTGACGTCTCGTCGATGATCGAGACCGAAGCGCGGTAGGTGGTGTCGCCGGGGCGCGTCGCATCGGCGCGATCGAGATGCGCCTCGTTGATGCGGTAGATGATTTCGAGATGCCGCGGCAGCAGACGCTGGAACAGTTCGACCGGCCAGGTCTCCAGCGCTTCGGGCAGCAGCGTGTGGTTGGTGTAGGACAAGGTCGCGTTGGTGATCTGCCAGGCGGCATCCCAGCGCATGTTGTGCTGATCGACCAGGATGCGCATCAGCTCCGCAATGGCGAGGCTCGGATGCGTGTCGTTCATCTGCACCGCGGCCTTGTTGGCGAGGCCGCGCAGATTGCCGTCGGAATGCAGGTGTCGCTTGACGAGATCCTGCAGTGAGGCGGAGACGAAGAAGTATTCCTGGCGCAGCCGCAATTCGCGGCCGGCGGCGCTCTCGTCATTCGGATAGAGGAACTTGCAGATGGCCTCGGCGCGCGCCTGCTCGGCGCTGGCGCTGACATAGTCGCCAGTGTTGAAGACGTCGAGCCGCAGCGGATCTGGCGCGCGCGCCGACCACAGCCGCAGCGCGTTTACATGCTGGCCGCGCCAGCCGACGATGGGGGTGTCATAGGCAACAGCCTCGACGGTCTCGCCGGGATGCCAGATCACCTGCACGCGACCCTTGCCGTCATTGATGGTTTCGGTGCTGCCACCGAAATAGACGTTATACGTCACCTCGCGGCGCGGCAGTTCCCACGGATTGCCGAAGCCCAGCCATTCGTCGGGATATTCCTGCTGCACGCCGTGCGAGATGACCTGCTTGAACAGGCCGAAGTCGTAGCGGATGCCGTAGCCGTAAGCGGGAATGCCGAGTGTCGCCATGCTCTCCATGAAGCAGGCGGCGAGGCGGCCGAGACCGCCATTGCCAAGCGCCGCATCCGGCTCGCATTTGCGGAGTTCGTCGAGGCCGACACCGAGATCGCCGAGCGCCGCTTCGAACAGCGGTAGCAGGCCCATATTGTTCAGCGCGTCGGTGAACAGGCGGCCGATCAGGAATTCCAGCGAGAGGTAATAGACCCGCTTGCGGCCAGCATCGTAGCTCTCCTTGTCCGAGGTCAGCCAGCGATGCACCATGCGGTCGCGCAGCGTCAGGGCGGCAGCCTTGTACCAGTCGTGTCTGGTGGCGAAAGCGGCTTCCTTGCCGATTGCCAGCCTCAGCTTGACGAGAATGGCGCTCTTAATGTCGGCAAGCGCCAGCTCGTCGACAGGCGTATTCTCGGGCTGGAATTTCGCTGGGACTGATTGATCTGACAAACCGGCCATCCTGAGCTGTGTCACTGACCAAAATCATACGCGCATTTGACTGCTCCCGGAACCCGTGGGGGTGGCGAGCTTTTGCCATGGAACTGCCCGGGATTTGAGCACGCGCGCGAGAACGGACGGATAAATAATGGAACAAATTAAGAACAAATTAGTAAGCTATTGATATTCCGAGGTGATTCGTTGCCTTCGCCTACAATATCTATGGTCTGTTCAAGCTCGCGAGGACTAGATGTCCACCATTGCCTTCGATCAGTTTGCTCTCACCCGGATCGCCGACTTCGCGCGGTCGCTGTCGCGACTGCATTTGATGGCGCGGCGGCATCCAATCGATGACGATCAGATCGATCGCGAGTTCAACGGCGTTTGCCTGTCCGTGTGGGGTTATACGACGGATGACATCAGCGATGAGCTGTTCTCACTGAAGGACCATGCCTGGCTCGATCAGCTCGACGAGGCACATGCGCGGATCTTTGCGGCCGAGCAGGGCTACGACCTCGTCGACGACCATGGCATGCTGACGGACTGGTGGGGCTATTGCTGGATGATCCTCGCCGAGAAGCGCGGATTGCTCACGCCGGAGAACCGCGCGGCGGCGCGTGCCGAGATCGAGGAGAAGTATCTCTCGGCGCCGAACGTGATCGGCGTCATCGTCGGGCGATGAGTTACTGAAGCTCGGCGCGCTTGGCGCGGGCAGCCGGCAGGTTCTTCGGGACGACGGTCGTGGCAGCAGCCGGCGCTACATCACGCGCGGCCTCCGACATCGGCGCTTCGTCGTTGATCATTTCGGCGGACACCGGCGCGACTTTCATTTCGCCGAGCCGGGCACGAACATCCGAGGTCAGGCCGGGATAATTCGCAACTGGCGTGAATTCCGCGGTCTGGGTGTTGCCGGTACGGACGCCCGAGAAAGCGACAAGGCCATTGGTGGTGGCGATCACATCGCCGGGACGCAGCGATGTGTCGAGCGTGAGATCGACCGGCGCGAGACCCGAGGGATCGCGGCCGTTGCAGGTGCAGTCGGCCTTCAGTGCTTTGCGATAGGCGAAGGCGTTTTCGAGATCGTTGTAGCGCTCGCCGGTGCTCGACGAGGCGCTTTCGATGCTGCTGCCGAACAGGACCTTGGTGGTCGCGGCCGGGCAGAACGCCTGGCACATCTGGGCCGGGCTCATGCCGCGGCCGAGCGGAAAATACTTGCCGTCGCAGGTGCGTACGCAGAAGGCAGGCCCGGAGCCGCCAATGGATGCGCTGCGTTGGGGTGGCGGCGTTTCGGTTGGCGTGTTGAGGCCGAACGGATCCGAGAAGAAATTGCTTTCGGCCGGCGGGGCGCCACGACGCTGTTGCTGTTTCTGAGACTGGCTGCCGCCGAACAGGAAGTCGAAGAAATTCTGCGCAGATGCCATCTGGGGAGGCAGCGCGATGAGGCTCATGGCCGTCAGCAGCACCAGGGGACGCACGACACGCGACGATTTTCGATTGTGACGCAACGCCAGCTCCGCGACCGCATGTCAGTGTCGGAGCGAACACGCTCCGGTGCGGTGTCACGTTAGGGCGTCATGGTAAACGAGTGGTAACCACGCAGGTTGCCTAGATGAAAAACACCCATGTCATGAGCAGGAAGACCGGGATCAGCACGGCGCCGGACCACAGCAGATAGCCGAAGAAGCTCGGCATCCTGATGCCGGCGTCGCGGGCAATGGCGTAGACCATGAAGTTCGGCGCGTTCCCGATATAGGTGTTGGCGCCCATGAACACCGCGCCGGCTGAAATCGCCGCCAGCGTCGCCGCGCCCGATGCCATCAATGTCTTGGCGTCACCGCCGGCCAGTTCGAAGAACACCAGATAGGTCGGGGCGTTGTCGAGGAACGACGAGAGGATGCCGGTCAGCCAGAAATAGGCCGCGTTGTTCGGTGTGCCGTCGGCGTGGCTGACGAGAGCAACCAGCGGCGCGAACGGCCCCTGTGCCCCGGCTTGCAGCATCGCCATCACAGGCACGATGCAGATGAAAATGCCGGCGAACAGCAGTGCCACTTCCTGGATTGGACTCCAGGTGAAATCATTGGCCTTGCGATATTCGGACCTGGTCAGCCACAGCGAGGCAAGGGTGACCGCCACGAAAATCGCGTCGCGCAGTAGATCCTGCAATGCGAGTGGCGTGCCGAGCACGGTGAACGAGATGCCGGGCTTCCAGCTCGCGCTCATCAGGATCGCGCCGATGATCACGACCAGCAGCAGCAGGTTGATCTTGCCATGCAGGTGCAAGGGCGAGTCCGGCGTCGGATCTTTCTTCGCCGGCTGGTTTCTTTCGCGGTGATGTAGCCAGACATCGAGCACCATGAAGATGGCCAGCACGATGCCTGCCGCGAACAGCGTGTCCGGAAAAATGTGCACAGTGGTCCAGAAGAAATCGACGCCCCGCAGGAAGCCGAGAAACAGCGGGGGATCGCCGAGCGGCGACAGCGAGCCGCCGATATTGGAGACGAGGAAAATGAAGAACACCACAACATGGACGTTGGTGCGGCGATCGTCATTGGCGCGGATCAGCGGCCTGATCAGAATCATCGAGGCGCCGGTGGTGCCGACTACGCTGGCCATCAGCGTGCCGAAACCGAGCAGCGCTGTATTGGTGAAAACGCTGTTATGCAGATTGCCTTCGAGATAGATGCCGCCGGCCACGGTGAACAGCGCCAGCAGCAGCAGGATGAAGGGCATGTATTCGAGCAGCACGGTGTGGGAGAGCGTGTGCACCACGGTCGTTGTGTCGGTGACGAGCAGCAGCGGTACAATCACCAGCGCGGCCCAGAAGGCTGCGAACTTGCCGTAATGGTACTCCCACAGGTGATGATAGAGCACCGGCCCCGTGGCGATACACAGCAGGATCCCGGCGAACGGCAGTGCCCACAGCAGCGACAGCTTGGTGCCATCGAGGCCCCCTTCGGCTGCATGCGCCATGTCGGGCGTAAGCGTGATACTGAGGGCGAAAGCAGCGAGGGCGATGAAGCGAAGCAAAATGTGACCTTTCACTGCGTCCTTGCGCGTAAAGCGCGAACGGAGCCGATGAAGGGTCAACCCTTCAGAAATTCGCCGGCCTTGTAAAGCGAGCGAAACGCCACGCCTGCCTTGGCGAAGGTCTCGGCGGCGCCCTCGTCGCGGTCGACCATGGTGAAGACCAGCACAACTTCGCCGCCGGCCTCGCGCACGGCTTCGAGTGCCTTCACAGCCGAGCCACCAGTGGTGGTGACGTCCTCGACGATGACGATGCGCTTGCCTTCCAGCGTTTCGCCCTTGGCGAGACCTTCGACAGCGAGGCGTGCGCCATGTTCCTTCGGCTTCTTGCGGACGAAGAAGGCGGCGATCGGATGGTTCTTCAGCCAGGAGAGCTGCGCCAGCGCACCGGCCAGCGGCACAGCGCCCATCTCAAGCCCGCCGACATAATCGAGATTGTCGTCGCGCAGCGCGTCATAGGTCAGCTCGGCCAGCAGCGCTGCGCCTTCCGGGTCGCACATGGTGGGCTTCAGGTTGAAATAGAAATTACTCTTGCGGCCCGAAGCCAGCGTGATCTCGCCATAACCGAACGAACGGTCGCGGATGATCTCGAACAGGCGGGCGCGGGCGGCTGATTTGGTCAATGGCATGTCTCTGCTGAAACGGTCTCTGTGCTGAACCGGGCGCAATCTATCGGCGCTTTCCGGCACATTCCAGACTGGCGCGGGCGTCGTCAACACTCTCCGGCCGTTTTACCGCTCATCAGGACGATGCTACAGACCGGGCAACAAAATCGGACAAGACTGGAAGAGGAATCGCATGACTATCGAGCTGCACACCTGGAATACGCCGAACGGCCGCAAAATCTCCGTCGCGCTGGAGGAAATGGGCCTGCCCTACAAGGTATTCCCGGTGCATATCGGCAAGGGCGAGCAGATGAAGCCCGAATTCCTGAAAATCAGCCCGAACAACAAGATTCCGGCCATCGTCGATCCCGACGGGCCGGACGGCAAGCCGGTCAGCGTGTTCGAATCGGGCGCCATCCTGCTCTATCTCGGCGAGAAGACCGGCAAGTTCCTGCCAAAATCCCTCGGCGAGCGGATTCCGGTGCTGGAATGGCTGATGTGGCAGATGGGGGGCTTCGGCCCGATGCCCGGCCAGGTGCATCATTTCATCGCGCTGGAGGACCAGTCCCAGCGCGCCTACGGGCTGAAGCGCTATTCCGATGAGACCCGCCGGCTCTACGGCGTGCTGGATCGTCGCCTAGCCGACCATGAATTCGTTGCCGGCGCGCTGTCGGTGGCCGATTTCGCCATTCTCGGCTGGGCCTGGCGCCACGAGCGCCACAAGGTGTCATTCGCGGATTTCCCGAATGTCGGCCGCTGGTACGATACGCTGATGGCCCGTCCGGGCGTGAAGCGCGGCATGGAAGCGAAGCTGGATTAAAGCGTTTTCGAGCGAAGTGGGTACCGGTTCGCATCAAGAAAACGCGTCAAAACAAAAAGCCAGGCCTCGGTTCTGCTTCTAGCAGAAGCGAGGCTCTAGGCCCGCTTCGTCTCCAGCGCCATCCGCACGGCGAGGCCGGCGAGCACCGTCCCCGTCAGCCAGCGCTGCAGCTTGAGCCAGGTCGGTCGCTCGCCGAGAAACAGGGCGATCGACCCGGCGCCGAGTGCGATCAGTCCGTTGACGCCGACGCTGATGATGGTCTGGGTCGATCCGAGCACCAGCGACTGCGTCAGCACGCTGCCCGCCGTAGGATCGATGAACTGCGGCAGCAGCGCCAGATAAAGCATCGCGATCTTCGGATTGAGCAGATTGGTGACGAAGCCCATGACGAACAGCTTGCGCGGGCTGTCGATGGCCAGCTTCCTGACCTGGAACGGCGAGCGTCCGTTCGGCTTCAACGCCTGCCAGGCCAGCCACAGCAGATAGGCCGCGCCGGCGAGGCGCAACGCATCATAGGCATAGGGCACCGCGAACAGCAGCGCGGTGATGCCGAAGGCCGCACAAAGCATGTAGAAGATGAAGCCCAGTGCCACGCCGCCGAGCGACACCATGCCGGCCGCCGGCCCCTGCGTGATCGAGCGCGAGATCAGATAGATCATGTTCGGCCCCGGCGTCAGCACCATGCCGAGCGAGACGAGGGCGAAACCGAGCAGGGATGTGAGATGGGGCATGGGACCGATCGCAGGCTGGGAATGGTCGTTTTGTAGCCCACGGGATGACGCTCAACCATTCCGGATTCAGCATCGCAGATAGGCGAATCTATCGGCGATGCCTGTTCCAGCGGTAAAACTAGTGCGCCTCCTCCCAGTTATCCGCTGCGCGCGCGTCAACTTGCAAGGGTACTGATAGCAGCACAGCCGGGAACGGCGCATCCTGCATCGTGTGCTGCACGATCGGCAGCGTCGCGGCCACTTCGTCGTCGGGCACCTCGAAGATCAATTCGTCATGCACCTGCAGCAGCATCTTGGCTGAGAGCTTCTTCTCCGCCAGCGCGTCTTCCATCCGCGTCATGGCGCGGCGGATGATGTCGGCGGCAGTGCCCTGCAGGCGGGCATTGATGGCGGCACGTTCGTTGAAGGCGCGGATCGAGGCATTGCTCGCCTTGATGTCCGGGTAGTGGCATTTGCGGCCGAACAGGGTCTGCACATAGCCGTGCTCCCGGCAGAAATCGCGCGTCTGATCCATGTAAGCGCGGATGCCCGGGAAGCGCTCGAAATACTTCTTGATATAGGCGCCGGCTTCCTCGCGGGGGATGCTGAGCTGGTTGGCGAGGCCGAAGGCCGAAATGCCGTAGATGATGCCGAAATTGATCGCCTTGGCGCGGCGGCGGATTTCCGCCGGCATGTCCTTCACCGGCACGCCGAACATTTCCGACGCCGTCATAGCGTGAATGTCGAGACCGTCCTGGAAGGCCTGTTTGAGCACGGGGATATCGGCGATCTCCGCAAGCAACCGCAGCTCGATCTGCGAATAGTCAGCCGACACCAGCTTGTGGCCGGGCGTGGCGATGAACGCGCGGCGAATTTTGCGGCCATCTTCGGTCCGTACCGGGATGTTCTGCAGGTTCGGCTCGTTGGACGAGAGGCGGCCGGTGGTAGTCGCTGCCAGCGCATAGGTCGTGTGGACGCGATGCGTCTGCGGATGCACGTAGTTCGGCAGCGCATCCGTATAGGTCGAGCGCAATTTTGACACCTGACGCCAGTCGAGAATCTTGCGCGGGAATTCATGGCCCTGTTCGGCGAGGTCATCGAGCACCTGTGCCGAGGTGGACCATGCGCCGGTCTTTGTCTTGCTGCCGCCCGGCAGACCCATTTTGCCGAACAGGATATCGCCCAATTGCTTGGGACTGCCGATATTCACCTCTTCGCCGGCGATCTCGCGGATTTCGGCTTCGATCCGCGCTGCGGTCTGCGCGAAATCGGCCGAAAGCTTCGAGAGGACCTGGCGGTCGATGGAAATGCCGCGACGCTCCATGCGGGCGAGCACAGAGATCAGCGGCCGCTCCAGCGTCTCGTAGACCGTGGTCATGTGTTCGGCGGCAAGACGTGGCTTCAGCACGTTCCACAGCCGCAGCAACACGTCGGCATCCTCAGCGGCATAGGCCGTCGCGCGGTCGATCTTGACCTGTTCGAAGGTCAGCTTGCCTTTGCCGGAACCGATGAGTTCGCCAAAGGTCAGCATGGCGTGGCCGAGCCAGATCTCGGCGAGCGCATCGAGGCCATGGGCATTGCGCCCGGCATCGAGTGCATAGGACATCAATTGCACATCGTCAGCATTGCGCAGCGTGATGCCGTGCTGTGCGAGTAGTACTGCGGTAAACTTGATGTTGAAGCCGATCTTCAGCAGCCCTGCAGATTCCAGCACCGGCTTCAGCGCTGCGAGTGCGTCGGAGGCCTTGATCTGGTCGGGTTCGAGATCGGCGGCAAAGAGGCCGGCGCCGTCGCCGGACTGGCGATGGGCCAGCGGGATGTAGCAGGCATCATTCGGCCCGAGCGACAGCGCGATGCCGACGAGATCGGCCTGCATCGGATCGATCGACGACGCCTTGCATTCGAACGCGACGTGACCGGTATCGAGAATCCGTGCAATCCATAGCTCGAGCTCTTTCAGGGAGCGTACAGGCTGATAGGCTTCACGCTTCACTGGCATCTTGCGCGCGGCTTCGGCGCGGGCCTTGGCGAGCGAGATCGGGGTGAGCGCGTCCTTGCTTCCTGGACCGGTCGCATGAGCACTGCCGCTCACCGGGCTGGTTGCGGCTGTCTTGCCTTTCGCGTTGGGTGCAGATTCGATGTTCCCGAACAGATCGCCGCTCGCATGGCCCGGGGACGGCGCCGCAGCGTTCTTCGTCGCGCTGTCGGCCTCCACATCCGCTGGATCGATCTCGGAATATTCGGCAACGCGCCGCGTCAGTGTCGAGAATTCCATCGCCTTGAGAAACGCGATCAGCTTGCGCGCGTCGGGCTCGTGCACGGCGAGGTCATCCAGCGGCACGTCGAGGGCGACCTTGTCGTCGAGCAAGACGAGCTGCCGCGAAATGCGCGCCTTTTCGGCGTGCTCGATCAGCGATTCCCGGCGCTTCGGCTGCTTGATCTCGCCGGCGCGGCTCAGCAGCGTTTCGAGATCGCCATATTCGGTGATGAGCTGCGCCGCCGTCTTGATGCCGATGCCGGGCACGCCAGGCACGTTGTCGACGCTGTCGCCGGCCAGCGCCTGTACTTCGACGACCTTGTTCGGTGGCACGCCGAATTTCTCGATCACCTCGGCAATGCCAAGGCGGCGGTCCTTCATGGTGTCATACATCATGACCTGTTCGGTCACGAGCTGCATCAGATCCTTGTCGGAGGAGACGATGGTCGCCGTCGCGCCGCGCTCACCGGCTTCGCGCACATAGGTCGCGATCAGGTCGTCGGCCTCGAAACCGCCCTGTTCGATGCAGGGCAGGTCGAAGGCGCGTACGGCATCGCGGATCAAGGCGAATTGCGGGATCAGGTCGTCCGGCGCCGGTGGCCGGTGCGCCTTGTATTCCGGATACAGCTTGTTGCGGAAGGTCACTTCGGATTTGTCGAAGATGATCGCCAGATGCGTCGGCCGGTTGTCCGGCGGCATGTCGCGCATCAGCTTCCACAGCATGTTGCAGAAGCCGAGCACCGCATTGACCTGCAGCCCGTCGGATTTGCGGTTCAGCGGCGGCAGCGCGTGATAGGCGCGGAAAATATAGGACGAGCCGTCGACCAGAAAGACATGGTCGCCCTTCGCGAGGGCCTTGACGGTGGCGGGCTTGGCGGCGGCTTTTTCTGACGTTTTCGGCATGGCCGCAACTTAAGGATTTTCACCGGAAATGACAGTCTGTCAGCCGGTCATCCCGCCGGTTTTTGTCATGTGGTCCGGCTTGCGTCGCGCCCAGTTCCGTGTGCCCTTGCGCCGGTCATGGCCAACCGAAGGACCATTCATGCCCGACCTCGCCGAACTGATGGACAAAATGAAGAGCGTGGAGGCCGAGATCGAGGCCGAACTGACCCGGCGGCGGGAGGAGCTGCGCTTTCGTTTCGAGCGGCGCAAGATCGTGTTCGAGCAGGACATCGAGGATCTGCAGCGCGCCATCAAGATCAAGGCGTCAAAGTACCTCTTCAATGCTCACCCGCTGATCGTGTTATCCGCCCCGGTGATCTACTCGCTGATCATCCCCTTCGTGCTGATCGATCTCTGGGTGATGGCCTATCAGGCGATCTGCTTCCCGATCTACGGTATTCCCAAGGTGCGGCGGCGCGACTATCTGGTGTTCGATCGGCATCACCTTGCCTATCTCAACATCATCGAGAAGGTGAACTGCGCTTATTGTTCGTATTGCAACGGTGTCGCTGCCTTTGTGCGCGAAGTCGCCGCCCGCACCGAAGTCTATTGGTGTCCGATCAAGCATGCGCGCCGCGTGCTCGGCCCGCATCCGCATTATGTCGGATTTGCCGATTTCGGCGATGCGGAAGGTTTTCGCAGCCGGATCGAGAACATGAAGGACGGCGTGAAATTCAATGAGGGCACGTCGCCCAAGGCGGGGTGAGTTTTACTCCGCCGCTTGCAGCGTCGCGCTTTTCTTCTTCGGTGCGATCCAGAACGCTGCCGGACGCTCGAACAGGAAGTTCGCGTGCACCAGCAGCGCGAGCCTCCAGACCACCAGCGCGCCGATGACGCCGCAGAGCGTGACCAGCAGCGAGATCGTGCCGATGTCGAACGGGCTGAACTTCAGCAGCAGCGCGCGCGATGTCGCCATCGGCAGGAAGAAGGCGAGATAGATCACGATGGAATGCTCGCCGAAGAAACGGATGAAGCCGAGCCAGTTCATCTTGGCCAGCAGCGTGCCCATAATGATGATGGCGACCGCGCCGGCAAAGCCGAGCATCAGTGAAATCACGGGCCATTCGCTGCAGCCGTCATAGACCAGCGCAGCATTGACCAGCGCCCAGGCGGCGAGGCCGACCAGTGCCATCACCGGTTTGGCCCGCGCCCGATCGGACAGCGCGAAGACCTGCGTTGCGAACAGATAGCCCGAATAGAAATAGACGAAGCGCGCGCAGAATTCGTCGATCATCGTCCAGCCGGTGGCGACATGCGCCATCTCCAGCGCCGCGGCGACGCCCCAGATCAGCAGCGGCGGCACGCGCCGCGTCAGCTTGGTGACCACGAAGAACACCGGCAGCATATAGATGAACCACAGCGTGCCGAACGGCTCGATGTAGGAAATGAGATAGAGGTTGACGACATAGGCCCAGCCATGTTCGGCGGCGAAGCCGGGCGCCTTGAAGCCGAACTGGATGGTCACCCACAGCACATAGAAATACAGGAAGTGGACGACCTTGCGATCGAGATAGGTCCGCCAGTCGCGGTCGATGACGACAGCCAGAAAAAGCCCGGAGATCAGGAAGAAATCCGGCATCCGGAACGGTTTGGCGAAGGCCACCAGCAGATGCATGTAGCCGATCTGGCCGGCGGCCAGTTCGACACCCAGCACCGAATGCATCATGACCACCATGATGATGCAGATGCCCTTGGCGTAATCGACCCAGTCGATTCGCTCTGTCCCTGACAGCGCCGCGCGATCGGCGACAGCGAAGGTGCCACTGGTGGTCATCGGTATCCCCTGTTCGGCGCTTCTTTTCGCGGGATCATGGATTGGGATCGGTTTCAATTGCCTTTCCCTGAACCTCAAATATGCCCCGCAAATGGTCGCGGCAGTGCGAGTTTGGCGGGGTGGTTAACGCAGGTTAAGGAATGTGGGATGGTCCGCCGCTCCGCTGCCGCGTATGACAGCCGGGACCATTACAGAGCCTGATTTGACCCGAACCTTCGATACATCCCTGCCCATCGATGCTGTGCTTGACGACCTGTCGGGCGCGCTGAAAGCCGGCAATGCCGCGGTGCTCGTCGCGCCGCCGGGCGCGGGCAAGACCACGCGCGTGCCGCTCGCGCTGCTCGATGAGCCGTGGCTGCAGGGCAGGAAGATCATCATGCTGGAGCCGCGGCGGATCGCGGCCCGCGCCAGCGCCGAGCGGATGGCGAAAACGCTGGGCGAGCGCGTTGGCGAGACCGTGGGCTATCGCGTCCGTTTCGGCTCGAAGATCTCGCGCAATACCCGGATCGAGGTGGTCACTGAAGGCATCTTCTCGCGGCAGATCCTCGACGATCCCGAGCTGAAGAATATCGGTGCGGTGCTGTTCGACGAATTTCACGAGCGCTCGCTCGATGCCGATATGGGCCTCGCGCTGGCGCGCGACGCGCAGACCGGACTGCGCGAGGATCTGCGCATCCTGGTGATGTCGGCGACCATCGATGGCGCGCGGATTGCGAAACTGCTTGGCGATGCACCGGTCATCGCCAGCGAGGGCCGCGCTTTCCCCGTGGAGACGCGCTATCTCGGTCGCAAGCCTGACATCCAGCTCGAGCGGCAGATGGCTGACGCCATCGCCACAGCATTGCGTGCCGATGCCGGCTCGGTGCTGGCCTTCCTGCCGGGGGCTGCCGAAATCCGCCGCACCCAGAATTTTCTTGTCGAACGCGTGCAGGACGCATCCGTCGAGATCGTGCCGCTGTTCGGCGCGCTCGATGCCGGGGTGCAGGACCGCGCCATCCAGCCCGCGCCCAAGGGGCAGCGCAAGGTGGTGCTGGCGACGTCGATCGCCGAGACCTCATTGACCATCGAAGGCGTGCGCATCGTCGTGGATTCGGGCGTTGCGCGTGTGCCGCGCTACGAGCCGGATATCGGGCTGACGCGGCTGGAGACTGTGCGAGCCTCGCGCGCGGCTGTCGACCAGCGCCGCGGGCGCGCCGGGCGTACGGAGCCCGGCATCTGCTATCGGCTATGGGATGAGCCGCAGACCGCCTCATTGCCGGCCTATACGCAGCCCGAAATTCTCAGCGCCGATCTGTCGACGCTGGTGCTCGATCTCGCGCAATGGGGTGTCAGCGATCCCGCACAACTGACTTTCCTCGATCCGCCGCCGCCGCCAGCGCTGAAGGAAGCGCACGGCCTGCTCGGCGAACTCGGCGCGCTGGATGGCGATGGCCGCATCACCGAGGAAGGTCACGCGCTGCGTGCGCTGGCGCTGCCGCCGCGACTGGCGCGGATGATCGTGGATTCGGCGCGGTTCGGCTATGGCGAGGACGCTGCCGAGATCGCCGCCATTCTCACCGAACGCGGCCTCGGCGGCGACAGCGTCGATCTCGACCATCGTCTCGATCAATTCCGCCGCGACCGCTCGCAGCGCGCCGGTAGCGCCCGGCAACTTGCGGAGCGCTGGGCGGGGCAGGTTGAGCGATCTACGTCCACGCAAGAAGGGGCGGAACTCACGACCGGCACCATGCTCGCTTTCGCATTCCCGGATCGCGTGGCCAAGAATCGCGGCAATGGCAGTTTCGTGCTCGCCAATGGCCGGGGCGCGTCGATCGAGCAAAGCGCGGCACTCGCGCGGGCGCCCTATATCGCGGTGGCCGAACTCACCGGCACCGCCGCCAATGGGCGCATACTGCTGGCGGCGCCGATCGCGCAGGCTGATATCGAAACGCGCTTCGCCGATCAGATCGAGAACACCGACGATGTCAGTTTCGATCGCGCATCGCTATCGCTGCGGGGCCGTCGCAAGCGTGTGCTGCATGCGATTACGCTGTCGGAAGCGCCGTTTACGCTGAAGCCGTCCGAAGACACCGCGCGTGTGTTCGCCGATGGTCTCGTTGCCGTGGGCATCGATCGCCTGCCTTGGTCGAAGGCGCTGCAGCAGTGGCGCGGCCGCGTGATGTTCCTCCGTGCGTCGGAAGGCGATGCCTGGCCCGATCTCTCCGATGATGCGCTGGCCTCGGCGCGCGAGAGCTGGCTGATGCCCGCGTTGTTCGACAAGACCTCGCTGAAGGATTTTTCGGCCGGCGATCTGTCCGATGCCGTGATGGGCCTGCTGCCCTGGGATCTGCGTGCGCGGCTCGATCGCGAGGCGCCAACACATTTCGAGGCGCCGACCGGGACCGTGCTGGCGATCGACTACGAAGCAGAGCAGGGGCCGACCATCGCCGTGCGTCTGCAGGAATTGTTCGGGTTGAACACCCATCCGTCGGTCGCCAAGGGCAAGGTGCCGCTGGTGCTGGAATTGCTGTCGCCGGCGCAGCGGCCGGTGCAGGTAACACGCGATCTGCCGGGCTTCTGGCGCGGCAGTTACCAGGATGTGCGCTCCGACCTGCGCGGCCGCTATCCCCGCCATCCCTGGCCGGAAGATCCCGCCAATGCGCTGCCGACGCGCCGCGTAAAGCCGCGCGGGACCTGATCATCAGGCAAAGTGCCGGCTCATTAACGCTTCGCTCATCCTTTTCGCGAAAATAGCAACCAGTGAGACCGTCCTGAACGGACGGCGGTGAGCCCGTGTGATGAAGTCGGGTTCCCCTGATTGCGTTCAGTGAGGTTGCGTATGCGTAGTATCATGTTCTTCGCGGCGATCCTGATCGGTCTGGGCACCGTGATGGCGCAGATGGCCGACAAGATGACGGCGACGACGCCGGCCATGGCGAGGGCCTCATCCCCCGCACCCACGACACAGGGCAGTGCGAAGGCGGGTATCCGTAGCCTGTCGATTGCGCGCGATGCGCGCGGCCACTTCCAGACTGAAGCTAATATCGATGGCCAGCGCATCGGCTTCATGGTCGATACTGGCGCGTCCGTCATCGCATTGAATGAAAAGTCGGCGGCGCGATTTGGTCTACGTCCCTCGCGTGCCGATTATAACGCCACGGTGACAACGGCGAATGGAACGCTGAAGGCGGCGCGCACGCGAATCGCCATGGTGCAGGTCGGCGAAATCACTGTGCGCGATGTTGACGCGATGGTGCTGCCCGATGAGGCACTGTCGGAGAATCTGCTCGGCCTGTCATTTCTCTCGAAGTTGAAACGCTTCGAATATGCAAATGGCCGGATGGTACTCGAACAGTAGTACCGCATATCCCCACGGGATTAACGCCGCAGCCCAATTCTAAACAAACTCGCCCCCTTGAATGCCCGCACGTCTTCCCACAGGCGTGCGCAAAGGCTAAGCCTGCGCATTCGAGATTGATCCCAATAGATGCGAGGTCCCGCGATGTTTCCGAAGCCGAAGCCCTTGCTCGTGCCGAATACCTACGCTTACGAATCCGAGCCGATGGTAAAGGCCACGGGTTTTCGCGAATATGACGCGCGCTGGCTGTTTGGCAAGGAAATCAACCTGATGGGCATTCAGGCGCTGGGCATGGGGCTCGGTGCGCTGATTGCCGAACTCGGCCAGAAGCAGGAAATCGTCACCGGACACGATTTCCGCGGCTACTCTGCCTCGATCAAATATGCGCTGATGACGGGCCTGATGGCCGCCGGCTGCAAGGTGCATGATATCGGCCTTGCGGTAACGCCAATGGCCTATTTCGCCCAGTTCGATCTCGATGTGCCCTGTGTCGCCATGGTGACGGCCTCGCATAACGACAATGGCTGGACCGGCGTGAAGATGGGCGCCAGCAAGCCGCTGACCTTCGGCCCGGACGAGATGACCCGGCTCAAGGAAATCGTGCTCAATGCCGAGTTCAAGAACAAGGCTGGCGGCTCCTATCAATTCCACGAAAACTACCCAGCGCGCTATATCGCCGATCTCACCAACCGTCCGAAGCTGAAGCGCAAGCTGAAGGTCGTCGTGGCCTGCGGCAACGGCACCGCCGGCGCTTTCGCGCCGCAGGTCATGGAGGCGATCGGCTGCGAGGTGATCCCGCTCGATACCGATCTCGATCACACCTTCCCGAAATACAATCCGAATCCGGAAGACATGGAGATGCTGCACGCGATCCGCGATGCGGTGCTCGAACACAAGGCCGATGTCGGTCTCGGTTTCGATGGTGATGGCGATCGCTGCGGCGTTGTCGACAACACCGGCGAGGAAATCTTCGCCGACAAGGTCGGCGTGATGCTCGCGCGCGATATGTCGGCGGTTCACAAGGATGCGACATTTGTGGTCGATGTGAAGTCGACCGGCCTGTTCGTGACGGATCCGGTGCTGCAGAAGCAGAATGCGAAGACTTCCTATTGGAAGACTGGCCATTCCTACATGAAACGCCGCACCAATGAGCTGAAGGCGCTCGCCGGCTTCGAGAAGTCCGGCCACTTCTTCTTCAATGCGCCGGTGGGCCGTGGCTATGACGACGGCCTCGTGTCGGCGATTGCGATCTGCGAGATGATGGACCGCGCCCCGGGCAAGACCATGGCCGATCTGAAAGAGGCACTGCCGAAAACCTGGTCGTCGCCGACCATGTCGCCGCATTGTGCCGACGAGACCAAGTATGGCGTCGTCGCTGCGGTGGTGAAGCATTTCGAGGATGCGCAGAAGAAAGGCGACAAGGTTGCGGGCCAATCGATCCGCGATCTCGTCACCGTCAACGGCGTACGCGTCACCTGCGAGGACGGCAGCTGGGGCCTTGTGCGCGCATCGTCCAACAAGCCGGAACTGGTGGTCGTGGTCGAAAGCCCGGTCTCCGAAGCGCGGATGCACGACATGTTCGAAGCCATGAACGTGGTGCTGCGGACGCATCCGGAAGTCGGTGCGTATAACCAGACGATCTGATTCTTCTTACCTCTCCCCGCTCTGCGCGGGGAGAGGTCGCCGCGCCTTAGCGGCGGGTGAGGGGCATGGCACGGTGCTCACCTCATCGCTGGTGTCTGCGGATCGCAGGGCCCCTCACCCTAACCCTCTCCCCGCAAGGGCGGGGCGAGGGAATATCTGAGTGTCTCTCGGAGTCCGGCATACCGGCGAGACGATCGGCGTTATCTTTCCCCCATCATCTCCGACATCTCCCTTGCCGCTTGTGTCACATAGCGCTCCTTGTGGCGCAGCTGGATGAAGCGCCGTGTCGGCAGCGAGGCTTTGATAGCTGTAAGATCGCCGCTGCCAATCAAGGCGGCGGCAACCAGGCGTGAGATGATGCTCGCACCAGCGCCGGCCACGACGGCCGCGCAGACGGCTTCGTTCGACGGCAGCTCCATGGCGATGTGGATGTCGTCGGGCGCGATGCCTGATTGATCCAGCACCGATTGCGCGATGGCGCGCGTGCCGGAGCCGGCTTCACGCAGTACCCAGCCTGTCTCGGCGAACTGACCCGGAACGACAGCGCCTTGCTTCGCCCATGGGTGGGATCGGCCGACCACCAGTACCAGTTCGTCGTCGCCCACGGGCTGGGTCGCGAGCGCCGGATCGTCAACCGCGCCTTCAACGATGCCGAGATCGACTTCGCCGTCGCGCACCCAGTCGGCCACCTGTTCGGTATTTCCGATACGGAGGCTGAGGTCGATGCCGGGGAAGCGCTGTCGATAGCCTGCCATGACAGGCGGTAGAAAGTAGTTGCCGACGGTCTGGCTCGCGGCCAGCGCAAGGGAGCCGCGCGTCATGCCGGCCATATCGGTGAGGACGGTCGTCGCGGCGGCGGCGCGTGCCAGTACGGCCCGGGCTTCGATCAGAAAGGCGCGGCCAATCTCGGTCAATTCGATGCGGCGGCCGACGCGGTGAAACAGCTGTGTAGCATAGCGTGTTTCCAGCGCCGCAATGGCGGCGCTGGTGGCGGATTGGGTGAGATGCAGGCTCTCGGCAGCCCGCGTCATGTGCTCGTGTTCGGCGACGGCGACGAAGATCCGGAGCTGTTCGAGCGTCATGTGATCTCCGTCAGGTCATCAGTGTGACCAGCGCAAGGCTGAAGCTGGCAATGAACAGAAAGGCCGCGGCGCCGAGCAGCAGCGGGCGGGGACCCTTGGCGCGGAGCTTCCGGACATTGGTTTCCAGCCCCATCGCGGCAAGCGCCATGGTCAGCAGGAAGGTCGTGATCGGAATGATCACGCTCATGGCTGCATGCGGCACGTCAACGAGGCTGTTCAGGATCACCATCGCCACGAAGCCGAAGGCGAACCACGGCATCGGCACCTTGGTGCTGCCGGATTCCGTGCCGATGCCACGTGCGCGTCGGGTCGCCAGCAGGCCAAGTGTGATGACTACAGGTGCCAGCATCATCACGCGCGCAAGCTTGGTGATGGTGCCGAACTCGCCGGCTTCAGGGCCCCGTTGGAACGTGGCGGCGACGACCTGTGCGATCTCGTGGATCGATGCGCCGGCCCACAGCCCGAAATGATGCGGATCGAGCCGCAGCACATTACTGAGTAGCGGATAGACGAACATGGCGATCGAGCCAAAGATGGTGACGCAGGCAACCGCGTAAGCGACATCTTCGTCGGGCGCGCGGGTCACGGTGTTGGTCGCAACAACAGCAGAGGCACCGCAGATCGATGTGCCAGCGGCGATCAGTTCGACCAGTCTGCGGTCGATACCCATCGCGCGGCCAAGCCATGTGGTGAAGACGAAGGTTGCAATGAGCGTCGCCGCGATCACCGCAAAGCCGATGCCGCCAACCTCCAGCAATTGCGCTGCGGTCAGCTGCAGGCCGAGCAGGATGATGGCGAAGCGCAGGATGCTGCGCATGGAGAAGCCGATGCCGGCTTTGGCTGCGGCTGGCGTGCCGGATGTGTTCTGGATCGCGATGCCGATGCCGATTGCCAGGATCATCGGACTGGCGAAGCCGACATAGGGGATCTCACGCAAGGCGAATGCGGCGCCGGCGATTGCGGCGGTAAGCGCCAGGCCGGGGAGAAACGGAAGGCTGCGCGCAGCAAGCGGGCTGGTGCGGTTCGCATCTTGGGCAAGAACGGTCATGGGCCAAACTCCGGTTTGGCCACATCCTCATGTCGTTTGATCAATAAATCTAATTGATCATTATTGTCATTTCAATCGATATAGATGATTGATCGCTTAAGAGGCTGTCATTCCGGGGCATGGCCGGCTCTTGCCGGGCGCGAACCCCAGCCACTCCCTTGGAGTGGCGGGGAATCTCAGCATAGTGAAAACACATCGGGATTCCGGGCTCGGGTCCGACGCCTGCGGCGTCTCTCCCGCCCCGGAATGACGTCGAGGGCTCTTGGGAGCTTACTCATGCGGCCGGCATTGGCGGCACTGGCAGCGCCGTCACCGACTTGATCTTCTCCATGGCGAAGCGGGAGGTGACGTTCTTCAACGCCACCGCACTGATCAGCTTTTTGTAGAAGATGTCGTAGCTCTGCATGTCGGCCACGACCACGCGCAGCATGTAATCGACGTCGCCGGCCATGCGGTAGAACTCCATGACTTCGGGCATGGCGCTGACGGCATCGGCGAATTTCTTCAGCCAGGAGTCGGAATGGTCGCCGCTCTCCACCGAGACAAACACCGAGATACCGAGGCCGATCTTGTTTTGATCGACCAGGGCAACCCGGCGGAGGATCACACCATCGGCCTCAAGGCGCTGGATGCGCTTCCAGCATGGTGTCGACGAAAGCCCCACGCGGTCGCCGATCTCGGCCACCGACAGCGAGGCGTCTTCCTGCAGCACCGTCAGGATCTTGCGATCGATCGCATCGAGGCGACGGGTGGATTCAAGGGGCTGATCGGCGACATCGGTCATGGGAAGAACTTTGTTCTAATTACAGGGTCGAATAACCTCATATATAGAACATTCTTCCAAGGCAAGCCCTGTGCGGCCTCAGGTAAGGGCGCCGACCCTGGATTCCCTCAAAAGCTGTTCGACTTCAGCACGTTGCGGGCAGGCGAAAGCGCCGCCATAGCGGGTGCATTTCAGTGCCGCAGCAGCGGAGGCGAAGCGCAGGGCCTCCGGTACCGACTTGCCGCTGGCGAATTCCAGCGCGAAGGCGCCATGAAAAATATCGCCGGCGCCGAGGGTGTCCACGGTGTGAACGGGGAAGGCAGGGGTCTCCTTCGGATGCCCCTGCTCGTCGAGCCACAGGGTACCGCGGGGGCCGCGGGTGACGGCGAGGAAGGACGAGGTCAGCGTTGCCATCTTCTGCAGCGCCTTGAGATTGTCGGTGATGCCGGCGGTCGATTGCAGCGCGTCGTCCGAGAAAATCAGGTGTGAGGAGGCGGTCAGCAGGCCCTCGCGCTGAGACAGCGTGCTATCGATATCGACCACCACGGGAATGCCGCGATGGCGCGCCTCGATGCAGAGTTCGGTGGCGAAGCCCGCGCAGCGGCTCTCGACCAGGATGGCGTTGCAGTCCTTCAGCAGCAGGTCGTGATCGGGCAGTTTCACTTTCCAGAGTTCGGGATCGCGGAAGGTGACAATGGTGCGCTCGCCCGACGGGTCGATCATGACGGCCGAGATCGGCGTTACGAGACCTGGCATGTGCACCAGATGCGCGGAGTCGATGCCTTCCTTGGCGAGATCGTCGAACAGGAACTGGTCAGCGGTTTCGCTCTTGTCGCCCATTGGTCCGGTCATCGACGCCCGGCCGCCGAGCCGGCTGACGCCGATGGCGGCATTGAGCGCGTTGCCGCCGATGATCTGGGCGAAGCGTTGGGAAGGGAATTTCTGGCCACGCCCGGGTACGGATTCAACGGCAAAGGTCAGGTCGCGAACCGGCAGGCCGATGCACAATACGCGGACAGGCTTGGCGCTCATGAAGGATTCCCCGTTTGGTCAGGCCCGGTCGGGATGCAGCCAGCGGCCGAGCAGATGATGCGCGATGGCGAATGCATGCGGCCCCGCGAGCCCCTCCGGGTGTTCGCGTTTCCACATCAGCATCGCCTCGTCACGGTCAAACCACCGGGCGTCCTCAAGTTCCATTTTGTCGACGGTAATCTCGTCGCTGATGGCGCGGGCCGAGCAGCCGATCATCAGGGATGACGGATAGGGCCAGGGCTGCGTCATGTAATAGGTGACGTCGGTGCAGCGGATGCCGGCTTCCTCGAAGATCTCGCGCTTCACCGCGTCCTCGATGGTTTCGGCGGCTTCGACGAAGCCGGCGAGGCACGAATACATGCCCGGTGGGAACTGCTTCTGGCGGCCGAGCAGACACTTGTCGCCTTTCTCCACCAGCATGATGACGACGGGATCGGTGCGCGGGAAATGCTCGGTCTTGCAGCTTGGGCAAACGCGCTTCCAGCCGCCTTCGGCCATCGACGACTTGGCGCCGCAATTGGCGCAAAACCCGTGGCGCTGATGCCAGGACACTAGCGACTTCGCCTGCGCGATCGCCGAAAGCTGCTCCGGGGGCACCACGCCCTGCATCGCCATGCCGCGGAGTTCGCTGACAACGGCATCGTCGCGGGTCAGCAGCTTCTCGACGGCGGGTGCGCCGATGCCCATGCCGAACACGGCATCGCCATCACGCAGGCCGAGAAAGACGGTGCCGGGATTGGCGCCGAATGTCAGCGCCTCGTCGATGGTCAGCAGCGCGCGCTGGGCATCGCCATCCTTCTTCATGACCAGCGAGTCGCGATAGATCACGTAAGCGCGCGAGGAGCTTTTGCCCTCCAGCGCGAACAGTTTCTCGTCGCTGAAGCGCAGATGCGCGGCACGATCGAGCGTGTTGGAGACGAAGGCCGGGTGGCCGAGCGGAAACAGCTTGCTTGTCATGATGGTCAACCGAGCCAGATCTTGCGGCGGAGTTCTGAGATGAAGCGCTGCACTTCGGCGGCGTCATGGGCGAGTGGCGGCATCACGCCCCAGATCGGCCGCGGCCAGGCGGCATCGGTCTTGCGGCGTGCGATGATGTGGACGTGCAACTGCGGCACCATATTGCCGAGCGCCGCGACATTGAGCTTGTCGCATTTGGTGGTCTCTTTGAGCGCGCGGCCGACGCGGTTGATCTCGGTCATCAACTGGCCCTGCGCAACCTCATCGAGATCGATGATCTCGGTAATGTCGGCACGGCGCGGCACCAGCATGAGCCAGGGGTAATGCGCGTCCTTCACCACCAGCACGCGGCTGAGGGGGAGGTCGCCGATGTCGATGGTGTCTTGCTGCAACTGCTCGTGCAGCGACCAGGAGGAGGGAGCGGCCATTCTGACTCTCGATTAAGGCGCACAGCGTCGCAGGAAGCGGCTACGCAGACAACTCCCGTCATGGCCGGTTTTGCGCGTCTGGACCACGTTTTCTTGCGACTTTCCTGCGCAAATCTTGCGGCGGCCGCCGCGCTTGCTTTCCGACCATTTTGGCCCCAAATAAGCACCGGGAGATTGGCGGTGGACGAGCCACTCGCCAATCGGGTCAGGTCCGGAAGGAAGCAGCCCTAACGAGATCCGGATCGGGTCGCTCGTCAGTCTCCTACTTGTTTTATCGAGCAAATTCAGCGTCCTGCTCATGGTCGTTGGCTCGGTGGGCGCCTTGTTCGATGAGTGAGGCAGTATCGAAGGCCGGAACCTGTGTCCCGTTCCGCCTGTGATGCGCCAGATGTTCCGCAAGCCGGCTTTACGAGACAACACATTGCGGATTCCTCGATGACCGACGCTGGCACGTCCCTTCCCGATGATCACCAGGCCGGTTTCGATATGGGCGCAGCCCCCGCAGTGGCGACGCCCTATCGCGTGCTCGCGCGCAAATACCGCCCCGGCAGTTTCGACGATCTGATCGGCCAGGAAGCGCTGGTCCGCACCGTCTCCAACGCGTTCGAGACCGGCCGCATTCCGCAGGCCTGGATTCTCACCGGTGTTCGCGGGGTCGGCAAGACCACCACGGCGCGCATTCTCGCACGCGCATTGAATTATGAAATGGCCGATGGGTCGGTCAAAGGCCCGACCATCCATATGCCGGTGCCGGGCATCCACTGCCAGGCGATCATGGAAAGCCGGCATATCGATATTCTCGAAATGGACGCAGCGTCGCATACCGGCGTCGACGATGTTCGCCAGATCAATGACAGCGTGCGCTATGCGCCTTCCAGCGCGCGCTACAAGGTCTACATCATCGACGAAGTCCACATGTTGTCGACCGCCGCCTTCAACGCGTTCCTGAAGACGCTGGAAGAGCCGCCGGAACACGCCAAATTCGTGTTCGCCACCACTGAAATCCGCAAGGTGCCGGTGACGGTGCTGTCGCGCTGCCAGCGCTTCGACCTGCGCCGCGTCGATGCCGACGTGCTGATGTCGCATCTGTCGAACATCGCAGGCAAAGAGAATGTCGAGGTCGAGCCGGAAGCGCTGGGCATCATCGCCCGCGCCGCCGAAGGCTCGGTGCGCGATTCGCTGTCGCTGTTCGATCAGGCCATCGCGCATGCCGCAGGCACGGTCCGCGCCGATGCGGTCCGGCAGATGCTCGGCCTTGCTGACCGCACCCGCGTGATCGACCTGTTCGATTCGCTGGCGCGCGGCGATATCGCCAGTGCCTTCCGCGAGTTCCGCGAGCAATATGACGTTGGTGCCGACCCGATCGTGGTGCTCAGCGATCTCGCCGAATTCGTCAACTTCGTCACCCGCGTGAAGATCGTGCCGGCAACTGCCGACAATGTTGCGTTTGGCGAGACCGAACGTTTGCGCGCACGCGATTTCGCCTCGAAGCTGTCGATGCGGGTACTGTCGCGGATGTGGCAGATGCTGCTCAAGGGCATCACTGAAGTGCAGGGCGCGACGCGTCCCGCTGCCGCTGCCGAGATGGTGCTCGTGCGGATAGCTTACGTCGCCGATCTGCCGACCCCGGACGAAGCGATCCGGATGCTCGACCAGAATGGCGGGACGTCGCCGATGATCCCAACAAATGGTGGAGGGCGTGCCGCGCCGTCCTCCGCCAATCCTTCCGCTGCGATGTCGGCATCCTTGCCGTCAGCGCAGATGCCATCTGCGATGCCGACGATGTCAGCGGGCGTATCGCGCGGTCCGACCATGCAGCGCGGCAGTGCCGAACCATCGCCGCGGCCGCAGGTCGGCATGACGGATGCGCAGCCCGCGCCGGTGCTGAAGATTTCGACCTTCCCTGAACTCGTGGCTCTGGCCGGCGAGAAACGCGATCTGATGGTGCGTGGCGCCCTCGAATCCGATGTGCGCCTGATCCGGATCGAGGACGGGCGGCTTGAGCTGGCGATGGAGCGCACGGCGTCGCGCACGCTGATCAACGATCTGTCGCGCAAGCTTGAACAATGGACGGGCAGGCGCTGGGCCGTGATCGTGTCCAACGAGCAAGGCCAGGCGACACTGCGTGAGCAGCAGCTCGAACAGAAGAACGAGCGCCAACGCGCGGCGGAAGCCGATCCGCGGGTGAAGGAAGTATTGGCGCGGTTCCCTCGAGCGAAAGTCGAGGTGCGTGTCATCGCTCCCGAGCCGCCGGAATTTAGCGGTAGTGACAGTGACCTGATCAGCGACGATGCGTCCGACGGTCTCAACGACGACGATTAATCGAATTGCGAAGGAAAGCTCATGGCTGATTTTCTCGGCATGATGAAACAGGCAGCGCAGCTGCAATCGAAGATGAAGGCGATGCAGGACGAGCTCGACCATGTCGAGGTCGAAGGCATCTCCGGCGGAGGCCTCGTCTCGGTACGGATGACGGCGAAGATGGACGTCAAAGCCATCAAGATCGACCCGTCGCTGATGAAGGCTGACGAGCAGGAAATCCTCGAGGACCTTCTGGTCACCGCGATGGGCGATGCGAAGCGCAAGGCCGAGGCTGCCATGCAGGAGAAGATGCAGGCTCTGACCGGTGGACTCGGCCTGCCACCGGGGATGGGCCTCACCTGAGATGGCGTCGACGGCCGGACCGGAAATCGAGCGCCTGATTCAATTGCTGGCGCGGCTGCCCGGGCTTGGCCCGCGCTCGGCCCGGCGTGCTGCGTTGCATCTGATCAAGAAGCGCGAGGCGCTGATGACGCCGCTGGCCGGTGCCTTGCAAGTGGCGATCGACCGGATTCAAGTCTGCAAGATCTGCAGCAATATTGATACGCAAAATCCCTGCACGATCTGCACGGATCCGCGCCGCGATCCCTCGACCATCGTGGTGGTCGCCGATGTCGCCGATCTGTGGGCGTTAGAGCGCGCCAACGCGGCGCCTGGCAAATATCATGTGCTCGGTGGCACGCTGTCGCCGCTCGATGGCGTTGGTCCGCAGGATCTGACCATCGACGCACTGGTGTCCCGTGCGCATGAGCCGGAGGTGAGCGAAATCATCCTGGCGCTGAATGCGACGGTGGATGGGCAAACCACAGCACATTACATCACCGACCTCCTGCAGGACGCGAATGTGAAAGTGACGCGGCTGGCGCATGGCGTGCCGGTTGGCGGCGAACTGGACTACCTCGATGAAGGCACGCTGTCGGCAGCCATGCGACAGCGCACACTGTTTTGAGACGGGACTGATTTCGATGACACGATACAAATTCACGGCGCAACTCGGTCGGGTTGCGGTGCTTTCCATTGCAGGCCTCATGACGACGGTCGCTTACGCAGCCTCCGAAGCGCAGGAAACGCCGGCCAAACCTGTTGCGCCAAAGGCAATGCATATCGGCGACGTGCTGACGGGGCAGCTCAATGCCATGCGCAGCCGCGACGCGAAAGGCAAGCGCACCAATGTCTATCAGGTGGTCAGCGAGCCCCGCCGTCTGCCGGCCCCGGCCGGTCTGTGCAATCTCGAGACCGGCCCCGAGACCTTCGAGATCGTGGCGGCAAGCGAAGCGCAAGCCACGCAGTTGCAGAAACTTGTCGGCAAGGAAGTGGCATTCAAGGTGTCGGAAGTGTCCTGCGCCGAACAGGCAGGCCAGATGAGCGAAGCGCTGGTGACGAAATGGAGCGTGGTGTCGAAGCCGAACTGAACTCGCTTCGATTAAACCCGCACCGGCCCCAGCATCTCGAAATGCGCGCGGCGCTGCAGCCAGATCAGCAGGATCAGGCTCGGCACCGCGACCACCACGCTGATGACGAAGAACATCGGCCATCCCGTCGCCTGTGCGACGTAACCTGCACCCGCAGAAAGATAAGTCCGCCCAACCGCGGCGAGTGCCGTGAGCAGCGCATATTGCGTAGCAGTGTGCAGCGGGTTCCTGCAGAGCGCAGAGAGATAGGCGACGAAGATCACCGTGCCGATGGCGCTGGTGAAATTCTCGACTGAGATGGCCAGTGCCAGCGCCCATTGATTGACGCCGATGATGGCGAGCCACGAGAACGCGAGATTGGACAGCGCCTGCAAGATCGCACCGATCCAGAGGCTTGCCGCCAGCGAATAGCGCCGCGCCACGAAGCCGCCGGCAAAGCCACCGATCAGCGTTGCGGCGAGGCCAACGCCTTTGACGATGGCGGCATAGTCATTGCGGGTGAAGCCGAGGTCGATCACGAACGGCGCCGTCATGGTGCCGGAAAACGCGTCGGTGAATTTGAACAGCACGACGAAGGCCAGCGCAGCCCAGGCATCCTTTCGCGCGAGGAATTCAGAGAACGCGCCGATTGCGGCCTGCAGCACGCGCGCGAAGGCGCTTTCGTCGCGCGTGGCGGCTTCGGCCTGCGCTGATTGCTCGGGCTCGGTGGCCGCAAGCGCTGTGACCGTACCGATCAGCACCATCGCGGCCATCGCTACATAGCCCCACATCCATGCGGTGGAGCGCGCGATGCCCGTGCTCTCGAAGGCACTGACCAGAAACAGCACGCCGGCGGTCGAGATCAGCATGCCGATGCGATAGGCCGCGACATAAGACGCCATGCCGGCAGCCTGTTCGCTCTCCGGCAGGCTCTCCACACGAAACGCGTCGACGACAATGTCCTGCGTCGACGACATTGCGGCGACCAGCAATGCGCCAAGTGCGACGAACAGCGGTGAGCGCGCCGGATCGGTCAGCGCCAACAGCAGGATCGCACCGATCAGCAGTAGTTGTGAAAATACCAGCCAGCCGCGGCGGCGACCGAACTGCCGTGTAAAGAACGGCACGTGCAGCGCATCGACTAAAGGTGCCCAAAGGAACTTCAGTGTGTAGGGTGTGCCGACGAGGGCGAACAGTCCGATGGTGCCGAGATCGACGCCGGATTCGCGCATCCACACCAGCAGCGTCGAGCCGGACAGTGCCAGTGGCAGGCCCGACGACAGGCCAAGCAGCAGCACGATCAGCACCCGCGGCTGCGTGTATACCGCCATGCTCTCACGCCAGGAGGCACGGGGCTGCAAAGCGGGGGCGGTAGTCTCGGGTGCGCTCGTCATGAGGGAGAGTTAGCAGATTCGGAGCTCATCCGCAGACACCACGGTTGCCAACGCCGGCTTGATCAGGCGATCCAGTATCCGGTGGCCTGCGTGTGTGGCTGCGCAGGATCACATGACGACAGTCTGAGTTCTACTCTCCCGCCTGCAGCTTCTTCGGCAGCGGCGCGAACATGTCCACGGCTGCCGGCTTGCTTGCGGCCGGCGTGACATCCGCCGCATCGCTCTTGCTGAAATCCAGTTCCTCGATGCGGCCGGCGCGTTTCTCGATCTTGTCGGCGGAGATCAGGATCTGGCGGACGTCCTCATTGGCCTGACCGAAATGCGTCTGTAGCTTCATCACGCGATCGCGCAGACGGGTGAGGTCGTCGCCCAGATTCAGGACCTCGGTGCGGATCTGGTCGGCAGCGTCGCGCATGCGCGCGTCCTTCAGGATCTGCTGCATCACCTGGATCGCCAGCATCAGGAGCGATGGCGATACCAGCACGACGCGGGCGCGGTAGGCCTTCTGGATGATATCGTCGAAACCGTCGTGGATTTCCGCATAGACGGATTCCGACGGGACGAACATCAGCGCCGTATCCTGCGTCTCGCCGGCCACCAGATATTTCTCGGCGATGTCGCTGACATGCTTCATCACGTCGGTGCGCAAGCGCTGCGCCGCATATTTCTTTTCCTCGTCGCTGCGCGCGTCGTGCAATGCGGTGACGGCTTCCAGCGGGAATTTCGCGTCGATGCAGAGTGGTCGTTGATCCGGCAGGAAGATCACGCAATCCGGCCGCTTGCCCGATGACAGCGTGTGCTGGAACGCAAAGGCGCCGTTCGGCATGCCGTCCTTGACGATGCTTTCCATCCGCGCCTGACCGAAGGCGCCGCGGGACTGCTTGTTGGCGAGCACGTCACGCAGCGTCGTCACCTGCGAGGTGAGGTCGGTGAGGTTCTTGTGCGCGTTGTCGATGATACCGAGACGCTCGTGCAGCACACGCAATGAGTCCATCGTGTTGCGCGTGGTCTGTTCCATGGATTGGCCGACGCGATGGGTTACGGAGTCCAGCCGCTCGGACACCGCGCGTGCCATGTCGGCCTGACGGCCGGCCAGCGCTTGGCCCATGGCATCGACGCGGCCGGTGGCCTCGTTCTGCGCCTTCAGCACCTCGCTGAGACGCTCTTCCAATTCATCTGCGCGGATCGCCTGGGCCATGGCCATGGCGGCGCCGCGGCTGCCGGAGCGGGCAATGACAATGGCGATGACCAACAACAAGGTCAGCGCCAGCAACCCGAAGCCCAGCAACGCCATACCTGCGGTGACCGGCATGTCGCCGACCATGAAAAGAATCTCGTTCATCCGATCCTTGTAGCCGATTCGGGTAGTGATGCGAACGAAGGGGGAACATTTATGGTTGATGGATGATGAATTTTCCTAGTTAATGCATGCCTAAGAAACGTGGTTAAGCAGACCTTAACCGGCATGGTTACCCTCGTCTTAATCTTCATGCTTAGCGAGGAGTTAACGCCCTTCAAAGCCCAGCTTTTCCAGCGGATTGACCCGGGCCGGCGCGCAGATTAAATCGCCCGCCATGGCCATTCGTGAAATCATAATCATGCCCGACAAGCAGTTGCGGCTGATCTCCAAACCTGTCGAGAAGGTGACGTCAGAGGTGCGCAAGCTCGCCGACGACATGTTCGAGACGATGTATGACGCTCCCGGGATCGGGCTGGCGGCGATCCAGATCGCGGTTCCGCTGCGGCTGATCACCATGGATATCGCCAAGAAGGACGATGAGGAGGAGGGCAAGAAGCCGCGCGTCTTCATCAATCCGGAGATCATCTCGGCCTCGGAGGAACTCTCGGTTTACGAGGAAGGCTGCCTGTCGATTCCGGAATATTACGAGGAAGTGGAACGGCCGGCGACAGTGCGGATCCGTTACATGGACCTCGACGGCAAGACCATCGAGGAAGAGGCCTCTGGCCTGTTCGCGACCTGCATTCAGCATGAGATCGACCATCTCAATGGTGTGCTGTTTGTCGACTATCTCTCCAAGCTGAAGCGCGACCGCGTGCTGAAGAAGTTCACCAAGCTCGCCAAGCGCGCGGAGTAGGTTTCTCCGCCGACGCTGCAACAGATCGGCTTCGACCTATGTCGCTTCGTTTGATTTTCATGGGCACGCCGGATTTCGCGGTGCCGACGCTGCTCGAACTCGTGGCTCATGGCCATGAGGTCGTGGCGGTCTATACCCGCGAGGCGAAACCCGCCGGCCGTGGCATGAAGCTGCAGCCGACGCCGGTGGCGCGCGAGGCGGAACGGCTGGGCATTCCTGTGCTGACGCCGAAGACGCTGCGTACCGAAGAAGCCGAGACGCAGTTTCGTGCTTTCGATGCCGACGCCGCGGTGGTCGTCGCCTATGGCATGATCCTGCCGCAGAACATCCTCGATGCGGTGCCGCTCGGCTGCTTCAACCTGCATGGCTCGCTGCTGCCGCGTTGGCGCGGCGCCGCGCCGATCCAGCGCGCCATCATGTCGGGCGATGCCGAGAGCGGCGTGATGGTGATGAAGATGGATGTCGGCCTCGACACCGGCGATGTCGCCATGGCGGATCGCATCGCAATAACAGACACGATGACAGCTAAAGATTTGCACGATGCCTTGGCGCCGCTAGGTGCTCGTTTGATAGGTATCGCGATGGGAGGTCTTGAACGCGGTGGGTTGCGGCTTCGGCCACAAAGCGAGGATGGCGTCACCTACGCAGACAAGATTGCCAAAGCCGAAGCAAAAATCGACTGGAGCAGGCCCGCACGCGCTGTACTGCGGCATATCCATGGCTTGTCTCCGTTTCCAGGTGCATGGTGCGAGGCTTATATCCAAGGAGAGGTCGTGCGCCTCAAAATCTTGCGCTGCGAACTAGCGCAAGGATCAGGTACTCCGGGTGAATTACTCGACGACAGGCTAACGATTGCCTGCGGCCACGGTGCTATCCGCGTCATCGAGATGCAGCGCGCTGGCAAGTTGCCAATGAAGAGTGATGAATTTCTGCTGGGCATTGCCTTGAAGCCACCTATGCGGGTGGGCTGATGCCGCGCTACAAGATGATCATCGAATATGACGGCGCGCCATTCTCTGGATGGCAGGTGCAGGAGAATGCGACCCTGACCGTGCAAGGCGCGCTGGAACGTGCCGCGGAAGCGATTTGCGGCGAGCCGATCCGCGTTCATGGCGCCGGCCGCACCGATGCCGGCGTCCATGCGCTCGGCCAGGTCGCTCATTGCGACGTGCCGAAAGTGCTGGTGCCCGGTCGCTTTCGCGATGGCATGAATGCCCATCTGCGGCCGCATCCGGTCGGCGTGCTGTCGGCGGATATTGTGCCGGATGATTTCGAGGCGCGGTTCTCGGCCATCAAACGCCACTACGTCTATCGCATTACCAATCGCCGTGCGAACCTCACCGTCGATGCCGGCCGAGTCTGGCGCGTGCCGCGTCCGCTCGATGTCGCTGCCATGAGCGAGGCGGCGAAGCGGTTGCTCGGCCGCCACGACTTCACGACCTTTCGCGATACCGAATGCCAGGCCAAGTCGCCGATCCGTACGCTCGATCAGCTTGATGTAGTGCAGAACGGCGAGGCGATCACGATCACAACATCAGCGCGGTCTTTCCTGCACAGCCAGGTCCGCTCGATGGTCGGTTCGCTTGTGTGGGTCGGCAATGGCCGCTGGACGCCGGACGACCTGGCTGCGGCGCTTGCCGCTAGGGATCGCAGCGCCTGTGGCATCGTGGCGCCGCCAGATGGGCTGTATCTGGTAAAGGTCGACTACTAGACCTTCACGCCCTTCATCACGTCCCAGAACAGATCCTGTCCATTCGCGACATTCGCCGTCCAGTGTTCATGCGCAAAATCATTGGCGTCGTCGGTGATGAACTTGAAGGCGCGCCAGCGGATGCCGTGGCGCAGGCAGACCTGCGCGATGGCAAACAGTTCCATATCGACGATGTCGACCTTGTTGTCGACCAGCCAAGGATCGGTGGAGGTGACGAAACTGTCACCACTGCCGCAGATGACGCCGCGCTGACCCGAGACCAGACGGTCGAGGTCGGGCGCAAAGGGCGTGCGGCCGCGCGGCGCCAACGGCTCAGCATTCATGTCGCGCTGGATCACATCGCTGACCTCGACGAGGCCGTTGAGTTTGGTGTTCAGCTTGCCGGCGGTGCCGTAGTTCACGACGAGCTTTGGCTGCATGGCCTGCACTGCCTGAAGCGTGGCGATCGTGGTGTTGATCTTGCCGACGCCGGTGAAAATCACCTCGATCTCGGCAGGCGCGCGCGATTTGTCGAGCTCGCTTTCGAGCGCGGTGAGGACGAGAATCTTGCCGTTCATGCGAAATACCGATCCAGGACGCCGCGATAGATCTTTGTGAGTTTCTCCAGATCGTCGACTTTCGTGTGTTCGTCGATCTGATGCATGGTCTGGCCGACCAGGCCGAATTCGATCACCGGGCAGTAGTTCTTGATGAAACGCGCGTCCGAGGTGCCGCCTCCCGTGTTCAGATCAGGTGTGCGGCCGGTAACATCCTTGATCGCGGCGACGACCGTATCGGTAAATGCGCCAGGCTTTGTGACGAAGCTATCCGAATTGCTCGGTTCCCAGATCACATGCGCGCGAATGCGATTGCCGGCAGCGGCCGCGACGCGTGCATCGATCAGTTCGCGCAATGACGCCTGCGTGTGATGGTCGTTGAAGCGGATATTGAACTTCGCCTGCGCCTGCGCGGGGATGACGTTGGTCGCCTTATTGCCGACATCCACCGAGGTGAATTCGAGATTGGACGGCTGAAACTGCGCATTGCCCTGATCCAGCGGATCGCTGCTCAGCGCCGTGATCAGCGCGGCGATATCGGGCACCGGATTCGATGCGCGATGCGGATAAGCGACATGGCCCTGCACGCCATCGACCACCAGCGTGCCGGATTGTGAGCCGCGGCGGCCGATCTTGATGGTGTCGCCCATCTCCTCGACATTCGAGGGTTCGCCGACGATGCAATGATCGAATTTTTCGCCGCGCTCGGCGGCCCATTGCAGTAGCTTCACGGTGCCGTTCACCGCGATGCCTTCCTCGTCGCCGGTAATCAGGAACGAGATCGAGCCTTTCGGTTGTCCGCCATTCGCCGCGAGATAGTCCAGCACGGCGGCGACTGACGCGGCGATGCCGCCCTTCATGTCCACGGCGCCGCGGCCATAGAGCAGGCCATCCGTCACATCGCCGGAGAAGGGGGGGTGACTCCACGCGGCTTCTTCGCCGGGCGGCACGACGTCAGTATGGCCTGCGAAACAGATATGCGGTGCGGAAGTTCCGATCCGCGCATAGAGGTTTTCGATGTCGGCGCTGCCTTCTTCGCTGAAGGTGACGCGATGCACTGTGAAGCCGGCCGATGTCAGCAGCTTGTCGAGCACACCGAGCGCGCCAGCGTCAGCAGGGGTGACCGAGGGGCAGCGGAGAAGATCTTGAGCGATGGAGAGAGCGTCGGTGGACATCAGACCCTTGGTACAGTGGCAAGCTCGGAGAGTGGATCGGGACCGTATTCGTTCGGGCCGGCGGTGCCGCGCAGGAAGCCGAGCTCGACGATGGCCCAAATGGCCACGACAAAGCTGGCAATATGAAAGACGAAGCTGGTACTTTCGGCGCTGGTGCTGCCGATGCCGCTGAGGACGCTCGGCCCGAGCCAGAACACCAGGATCCACCAGCCGCTCTTGCCGCGGTCATGCAGCCGCTTGATGCCGGTGGCGATGCCTGACCAAGTGGCGGCGATGACGAGGATAATGCCGGCCAGCCACAGCAGGATGACCGCGCCGACCATGCTGAACAGGCGATCCGTGTCGAAGCCGCCGAGCCACATCACGGCAGCGGCGATGAAGGCGATCCAGATCACGGTGTAGAGCAGGATCGCGAGCCAGTATTTGCCGCGATTGATGCGGCCGTTGAAGCTGAAAAGCAGCGTGGTCCAGTCCATGGCAGCCCCCAGCCCTCAAGTTCATTCCGGATTGCGCAATATTGCGCGCAATCCGGCTGAAACTCAAATCAGGGCTTGGGTTCTGACCAATCAGAACCCAAGCCCTGTCTTTTTACTTTGACGCGTTTTCTTCACGCGAACCGGTACCCACTTCGCTCGAAAACGCTTTAGTCGCGCAGCAGTTCGTTGATGCTGGTCTTGGAGCGGGTGCGCTCGTCGACGCGCTTCACGATCACGGCGCAGGCGGTGGAGGGGCCGATCTGGCCGTTCTTCATCGGCTTGCCCGGCAGGTTGCCGGGGACCAGCACGGCATATTCCGGCACTTCGCCGACGAATACTTCGCCGGTCTCGCGGTCGACGATCTTGGTCGATGCGCCCAGGAACACGCCCATGGCCAGCACCGCGCCCTTGCGCACGATCACGCCCTCAGCGACTTCCGAACGAGCGCCGATGAAGCAGTCGTCCTCGATGATGACCGGGCCAGCCTGCAGCGGCTCAAGCACGCCGCCGATGCCGACGCCGCCGGAAATGTGCACGCGCTTACCGATCTGGGCGCAGGAGCCGACCGTCGACCAGGTGTCGATCATGGTGCTCTCGTCGACATAGGCGCCGAGATTGACGAAGGACGGCATCAGCACGACGTTCCTGGCGATGAAGGCCGACTTGCGGACGATCGCGCCCGGTACAGAGCGGAAGCCCGCGTCGCGGAAGCTGTTGTCGCCCCATCCCTCGAACTTCGAGGGCACCTTGTCCCACCAGGCCGCGCCGCCGGGACCACCGGAGATCTGCGCCATGTCGTTGAGGCGGAACGACAGCAGCACAGCCTTCTTCAGCCACTGGTTCACCGTCCACTTGCCGTCATCGGCGCGGGTGGCGACGCGGACCTCGCCCTTGTCGAGCAGGTCGAGCGCGTAATCGACGGATTCGCGGACTTCGCCCTTGGTCGATGCATTGACGGTGTCGCGCGCTTCGAAGGCGGCATTGATGATGGATTCGAGGGCGGTCAGCGACATCGCGGGATCCTTGGATTTTCTTGGGCCGATAGCAGGCAAATGATGATTTCGGAGGCTTTTGTCGGGATTTGGGGGAGAGGAGTCAAGAACAGAGCCTCTAACTCGGACTGTCATCACCCGCGAAAGCGGGTGATCCAGTATACTGCGGCCGGGCGGCTCTGGCACTGCTGACGGTGTTTACTGGGTCACCCGGTCAAGCCGGGTGACGACAGGAAGGAGTTCACCGCCCCTTGTTCAGTGCTGCCAGAAACCCCGTCAGATCGTCGGTAACGTGGTCGACATGGTCGTCGTCGCGGCCTTCCAGCTCCCAGTCTTCGCGCACGACCTCCTTGGCGCCGTCGGGCACGATTAGCACGGTGGTCATGCCCAGTTTGTGTGGCACCACGAGGTTGCGCGATAGGTCCTCGAACATGGCGGCCCTGGAGGGATCGACGCCGTGCAGCCGCAGGAACTTGTCATAGGTCTGTTGCGCGGGCTTCGGCTCCAGATCGGCGGCGATGATGTCGAAGATCGCCTCAAACTGGTCAGCGAAACCGAGACGTTCCAGCACCGCGCCGGCATGTGCCACCGAGCCGTTGGTCAGGATCAGCTTGCGGCCGGGCAATTGCGCGATGGCGGCGCCCATCACCGGATTGGGCTCCAGCGGCGAGTGATCGATCTCGTGGACGAAAGCGAGAAAGTCGTCAGCACGGACGCCGTGCTCGGTCATCATGCCGCGCATGGTGGTGCCGTAGCGTTTGTAATAATCCTTCTGAACCCTGAAGGCTTCGTCAGGCGAAATCCTGAGGAAGTTCGCCACGAAGTCGCGGATCCTGCCATCGACCTGCTGCCACAGGTTCACGTGGTGCGGGTACAGCGTGTTGTCGAGATCGAACACCCATGTCTCGACATGGCTGAAGGCGCGCGGCGATTTGGTCGGCAGGGTCATTGGTGGTCTCTGTTGTCCGGTCGTCACGGCGTCGCAAAGCGTAGCGTCTTGCCGCCGCCTGACATGTCGACGATGGCGAAGCCGGCGCTGGTGAGGCCGCGGGTCGTACAGTCGTTGTGGTCGCGGATCTCGAATTTGCTCTCGCGCGTGCACAGCATGCGAACGCCGCCCCAGTTCAAGGGCTTGTCGTTGAGCTTGATGGCGCGGCCGTTGTCGTCGACAGCCTCGGCGAAACTGAGGATCTGGCGGGGCTGGCCGACCACGTCGGGCCGCAGGCATTTACCGGGCTCGATGCGATACCAGCCGCGGCTGACAACGCCCTTGCCGTCATCGGTCGCGACAGACGCCATCACCTTGTAGGACGTGTCGTTGCACCAGGTGAGGCCCGTTGCGGAAGGGGCCTGCACCGCGGCGATCATGGTTTCAAAAAAGTTCGGCGCCGAAACCACGTCGGCTGCAAGACTGCGACTCTTGAGGAATGACGAGAGCGCGCTCTGGGTCTTCGGCCCGTCCACGCCGTCGATCGGCGCGGCGTCATAGCCAGCAATCACCAGCAGGCGCTGAATGGCAGCCAGCTTGGCCTGCTCGTCGTCATATTCGCTGTCTTCCGCGAGATAGGCGACCATATTGCCGTCTTCGCTCTGCGTCGGCTTGATCATCGTGAACGGCACTTGCGACTGTCCGGCACGGCATTGTCGGGCAGCAGCAATGACGAAATTATCCGGCGCGATGCACAGATTGTCGGTGCCATTCTGCGCCACGGGGGATGCACCATAGATGCTCAGCGCGCGGGCATGTAGCAGGATACGATCAGCGGTCAGCGTGCCCTGTACGACAACGCGACACTGCGCAGGATCGATGCGAAACCAGCCGCGCGTCGCGGTGGCGCTCTTGTCGTCGATGCCGATGGCGGCTTCAACGACATAGCTCATGCGGTTGCAGAGTTTGAGATCGGCTGAAGCGGAGGTGGTGAAGGCGGTGAGGAGGACTGCGCCAAGCAGGAGTGATAGGCGCGAGCGCCTCACCACGTCATGGCCGGGCTTGTCCCGGCCATCCGCGCCTTGGGTCACGCGTTGCCAGAAAACGTGGATGCCCGGCACAGGGCCGGGCATGACGGAGCTTCCAGTGCGCGTTTTGTCCATCACTTGTGGATCAGCGTGCCCGTGCCCTGATTGGTGAAGAGTTCGAGCAGCACGGCGTGCGGGGTCTTGCCGTCGATGATGACGACGCCTTCGACACCCTGTTCGAGCGAATAGATGCAGGTCTCGACCTTCGGGATCATGCCGCCGGAAATGGTGCCGTCGGCGATCAGCTTGCGGGCATCCTTGATCGACAGTTCGGGGATCAGCTTCTTCGACTTGTCGAGCACGCCCGGCACGTCGGTCAGCAGCAACAGGCGCTTGGCCTTCAGCGCGCCTGCAACGGCACCGGCAAAGGTATCGGCATTGACGTTGAAGGTCTTGCCGTCCCTGCTTGCTGCGAGCGGCGCCAGCACCGGGATCAGCTCATAGCCGATCAGCTGGTTCAGCAACGTCAGGTCGACCTTTTCCGGTTCGCCGACAAAACCGAGATCGACCACTTTCTCGATGTTCGAATCCGGATCGACCATGGTGCGCGTCGCCTTCGACGCGGTGACCATGTTGCCGTCCTTGCCGCAGAGGCCGACGGCCTTGCCGCCGGCTTCGTTGATGTAACTGACGATCTGCTTGTTGATGGAGCCGGCCAGCACCATCTCGACGATCTCGATGGTCGCGGCATCGGTGATGCGCAATCCGGCGGCGAATTCCGACTTGATGCCGAGACGCGTCAGCATCTGCGCGATCTGCGGGCCGCCGCCATGCACGACCACCGGATTGATGGCGGTCTGCTCGAGCAGAACGATGTCGCGGGCAAAGGCGCGGGCCGTATCCTCGGCGCCCATGGCGTGCCCGCCATATTTGATGACGATCGTCTCTTCGTCATATTGCTGCATGTGGGGCAGCGCCTCCGACAGGATGCGGGCCTGGTCGAGAGCACTGATGATGGGCGCGTCGGTCATGAAGCGGATCTCACGGTGAGCAATCTGCGGCGCGTTCTAGCCGATTGATCGGCGCTGCGCAAAGCATCGCTGCTCTGTCCAGTAGCCCGGCGTCAGGTGCTACGCGGCCAAGCTGCGGATACCGCCAGCCCCAGCCAGCTCAGGATCAGCAGGGTGCCGCCGGTCGGTGCGGCCATTGTGAACAAGCCGTGACCGACGTACTGACGCAGGGTCAGGTCGCCGGCGAAGATCGCGGCTGCGATGACAAAGCCGAAGGCGGCTGTCAGGCCGATCTGCAGATGGGCGACGCCGCGCTCGATCAGGGCGACGGCGCCGAGAATAGCGGCCGCGTGAAACAGCAGCATCGAGGAGGCCGAGGCCAGCCGGGTCGCATCGGGCTGGTGCGCGGAGGCCGCGGCGAGAATGACGCCATCGGCGCCCATCACGCCGGCCAGGATGACAAGGATGCGAAACAGGCCAAAGCGGGACATCAATTGCGCTCGTTCAACAGGCGGACCATGGCGGCCCGCAATTCAGCCATGCCGTCGCCGGTGCGCGACGATGTGACCAGCACCTCGGGAAAGGCTGCGGGATGAGTCCGCAACTCGGTGCGCACCTGTTCGAGGTTTTTTTCGAGTTCGCTCTTCTTCACCTGATCGGCCTTGGTCAGCACGATCTGGTAGCTGACAGCGGACCGATCGAGCGACCTGAGCACGTCGAGATCGACGTCTTTCAGCCCATGCCGGGAGTCGATCAGAACATAGACGCGGGCGAGGCTCGCGCGGCCCTGCAAAAAATTATAGATCAGCTTGGTCCAGGACGCGATCTTGACCTTCGGTGCCGAGGCATAGCCATAGCCGGGCATGTCGACGAGCCGGAAATTGGCGCCATCGGGACCTTCGAAGAAGATCAGTTCCTGGGTGCGCCCGGGCGTATGCGAGGTCCGCGCCAGCGCGTTGCGGCCGGTCAGCGCGTTGATCAGGCTGGATTTGCCAACATTGGAGCGGCCGGCAAAGGCCACTTCCATTCCTGCCATCGGTGGCAGGGTCTCGATCGAGGGCGAGGCCCAGATGAACTTCCATTCGCCTGCGAAAAGCAGGCGGCCCTGTTCGATCAGCTTCGCATCGGTGTCAGTGGTCATGCGAAGTCTTTCCGGCCTGCGCCCCGGCTTGCGCCGGGGACGTCAGCTCATTGGTTTGATCAGGTGGTCTTCTTCTTCACGAAAGTCGACTTGATATTGTCAAACAGTTCAACCTTCACGCCATTGCGGTTCATGATGTAGGCCTGCTGCATGACCGAGAGCAGGTTGTTCCAGGCCCAGTAGATCACAAGACCCGCCGGGAAGCCGGCCAGCATGAAGGTGAAGATCAACGGCATCCAGTCGAAGATCATCTTCTGCGTCGGATCCGGCGGCGTCGGGTTCAGCTTCATCTGGAACCACATCGTGATGCCCATGATGATCGGCCAGATGCCGAGCGCGAGGTAGTGGCCGAACACAGGAATCGTCGTCGGATCGAACGGGATCAGGCCGAACAGGTTGAACAGGTTGGTCGGATCATGCGCCGAGAGATCCTTGATCCAGCCGAAGAACGGCGCGTGGCGCATTTCGATGGTGACGAACAGAACCTTGTAGAGCGAGAAGAACACCGGGATCTGCAGCATGACGGGAAGACAACCGGCGATCGGGTTGATCTTCTCCTTCTTGTAGATTTCCATCATCTCCTGCTGCTGCTTCATCTTGTCGTCAGGGAAGCGCTCCTTGAGCGCCGCCAGCTGCGGCTGCACGGCCTTCATCTTCGCCATAGAGGCGTAGGACTTGCTGGCCAGCGGGAAGAACAGGATCTTCACCAGCACGGTCACCAGCAGAATGGCGATGCCGAAATTGCCGAACAGGTGGAAGAACCAGTCGAGCGCCAGGAACATCGGCTTGGTGATGAAGTAGAACCAGCCCCAGTCGATCAGAAGATCGAAATGGTTGAGGCCGAGTGCCTGATTATAGCCGCCGAGGCCGACGGCCAGCGGGAAGTTGATGCCAACGGTGCCAGCTTCCTTGGCGCCTGCGAACAGACGGGCATTGGCCGTGCCGGTGCCGCCGATCGCGATGGTCTGCGCGTCCTGCAGATAGTCGGTCTGGTAGGTCCGCTGGGTGCCGCTCAGGTTCGACGAGAACCGGGCCTGCAGCTGCGCATTGGTGTCGGGCAGAAGGGCCGAGGCCCAGTATTTGTCGGTGATGCCGAGCCAGGCATTGGTGACCTTGAAATTCACCACCTTGGCTTCGTCGATCTTCTTGTAACCGTATTCCTGCAGGCCCTGGTCGCCGAGATAGCCGACGAGGCCTTCATGCAGGATGTAGTAGCCTTCGACATGCGGCGTGCCGTGGCGCGAGATCAGCGCGAACGGATACAGCGTCACCGGCGCGTTGCCGATATTGCTGACGTCATCCTTGACCGAGAACAGGTAGCGATCGTCGATCGAGATGGTGCGGGTGAATGTCAGGCCGTCGCCGTTGTTGTACTTCAAAACCACAGGCGTGGTCGGCGTCAGGGCGTTGGAGCCCTCCTGCTGCCACTGGGTGTTCTGGTCGGGAATCTTTGTGTTTGCACCGGCGGCGGCGACCCAGCCGAACTCGGCGTAATAAGGTGCGGCCGTGCCCGAAGGGGAGAACAGCACGATCGCCGGCGACTTCGGATCCACGGTGTCGCGGAACTTGGTCAGCGAGATGTCATCGATACGCGCGCCCTTCAGCGCGATGCTGCCGGAGATTCGCGGGGTGTCGATCTTGACGCGCTGCGAAGCTGCAATGGCGCTATCGCGGCTGACGATCGGAGCATTGGCCGGGGCGACATTCGCCGGCGCGCCGCCTGCCGCCGTGGAGTTCGCCGTCGGCGTCGTGCTGCCGGGTGTGGTGCCTGACTGTGCAGTCGGGTTGGCGAGCTGGCTCTGCGTCGCGGTCTGCGCGCGCTGCTTCTCCATCTGCGGGATGTTGTAGAAATATTGCCAGCCGATCAGCACCAGGCCGGACAGAATGACGGCAATGATGGTGTTGCGATTGTCGGTCATCGTTCAGGTCTCGTCATTCAAATGCGGGTGCGGCTCTCGCTTCCGGCTGCGCGCTTGTCGCAGGCTGGGAGCGTCAGGTCACGCTGGTTTTAGAAGATTGCGTCTTAGAAGATTGCCGATCGAGGCGGTGCAGCGCCGAGCGGAGGTCGTCGAGCATCATCGTGAAATCGCGTTGGAGCGCGACACGACGGCCGACTAGCACATAATCGCTGTGGGGTCGCATGGATAAGACATCGACGCGCTTCACCAGTTCGCGAAGCCTGCGCCGGATCCGGTTCCGCTCGGTGGCGGTTCCGTTTTTTTTGGTCACGGTGAAGCCGACCCTGATCGGGCCGTCATCGTCACGTCGCCGGGTCTGCAGTACAAAGGCAGGGCTGTTCATCCGCGGCCCATTGGCAGCGGCGAGAAAGTCCGCCCGCTGCCGTAACCGGTCCATGATGAACTCTCGGAGGAGATCCGATCAGGCGCTGAGGCGCTTGCGGCCGCGTGCGCGGCGCGCAGCCAGAACCTTGCGGCCGCCAACGGTCGCCAGGCGAGCGCGGAAGCCGTGACGGCGCTTGCGCACCAATTTGCTGGGTTGATAAGTCCGCTTCACGGGTCGTACTCCGCTGACCGGGCAATTCGCCAAGTTAATTTGAGGTAAGTCCTAAGATGTTGGCTCAATGAGCCATTTCCGGCCCAAAGACGAGCCGCACCCGATCCAAGACCGGGCCATCGCGGACAGTTGGCGGGCTTATACGGGAGCGTCCTGTTTTCGTCAATGTTGCCCTGTAGCGGTGTTCCGCTCCGCCAGATTCCTGGAACCAAGGGATTAATCCCAATTTCCCGGTGTTTTCAGGTTGTTGGCGGTTGTGAAATTGCTCTATGGCTTAAGTCTGTTCGCTCAGCGGACAAATTTAAGAACTGGTCGCAAACATCATCGTAACAAATCGTCGTTGGACCCGTATCTCCCGATAGTTCAGCGTCAGACCGTGAGATCAGAGGCCAATATTGTGTCTTCGGCCGGCGAAAAGCCCATCGAGCCCGCGTTCAGGCTCGGCCCCATGCGACGGCTGGGGCTGTCGGGCAAGCTGTTGCTGCTCACCATTCCACTGGTGCTGATTGCCGAAATTCTCATTTATGTGCCCTCGATCGCCAATTTCCGGATCAACCGGCTGAACGACAGGCTGGCCGCGGCCAATACGGCAGCGCTGGTGCTGGACGCTGCGCCGCTCGGCATGGTCCCGGAATCGCTGTCGCGGCAGATCCTGAGCAGCATCGGCGCCCGTGCGGTAGCCATCAAGATGGGCCAGCAGCGCCGTCTGCTCGCCAGCGCGGATCTTCCGGCGCAGATCGATCATGACATCGACATGCGGTCGATGACGGTGTGGTCGGCGATTGTCGATGCGTTCGAAGTCATGCTGGAAACCGGCGATCAGACAATGCGTATCATCGGGCCGGCGCCTGGCGGGGCGCAATTCATTGAAGTGGTGGTGGATGAATTACCGCTGCGGCAGGCGATGTATCGCTTCTCCAGCAATTTGCTGTGGGTATCGCTCGGGCTGGCGATTCTCACGGCAGGTTTGGTCTATCTGGCGCTGCATTACCTGTTCGTGCGGCCGATGCGGAATCTGACGGCCAATCTCGTGGCTTTCCATGAAAACCCCGAGAGTTCGGCGCGGATCATCGTGCCCAGCCAGCGCGCGGACGAAATCGGCGTGGCGGAGCGCGAATTGTCCGACATGCAGCGCGATCTCGTCTCAATGCTGCATCAGAAGAGCCGCCTTGCCGCGCTAGGCCTTGCGGTCTCGAAGATTAATCATGACCTGCGCAACCTGCTTGCATCGTCGCAATTGCTGTCCGATCAGCTCTCGAGCGTGCCCGATCCGCGCGTGCAGCGCTTCGCGCCGAAGCTGATGCGTTCGCTGGAACGCGCCATCGCCTTCTGCCAGTCGACACTCTCTTATGGCCGCGCGCAGGAAGCTGCCCCTGATCGCAAAATGATGCTGGTTGAACCGGTTGTTAATGAAGTCCGCGAATCGGCAGGGCTCGCGACCGACGCGTCGATCGGCTGGGTCAACGCCATCGAGCGCGGGTTGATGGTTGATGCTGATCCCGATCAGTTATTTCGTATTTTGCTCAATCTGGTCCGCAATGCAGCCCAGGCGCTGGAGGGGCAGCCACAGAGCGACGTCGCCCCGCAGCAGATCCGCATTACCGGCCGCCGCGAAGGCGCTGTGACCATTCTCGAAGTGTCCGACACCGGCCCCGGCGTCCCGCAGCAGGCGCGCGATCATCTGTTTGAGGCGTTTCAGGGCTCGTCCCGTCCCGGTGGTAGCGGGCTGGGCCTCGCGATCGCAGCCGAACTCGTCCGCGCCCATGACGGCGATATTCACCTTGTGGAAGGCACTTTGGGTGCCACCTTCAGGATCAGCCTGCCGGATCGGCCTGTGGAACTGCACAGCATCCGCACCGAACGCGCGAGGGCTTAAGCTGCCATTAATCTGGCATGTCACAGGAGTGAAATAAGCGGCTCAGGGCGCTTGCCAAGCCGGGCTCGACCCGGTAGCTATGGCCCGCTTTCGCAAACACCGTTTCCGAAACGCATTCGATGTTGGCGGCTCTGACTTTTGGCCCCACACATCGCGGCACGCGCCCGTAGCTCAGCTGGATAGAGCACGTGACTACGAATCACGGGGTCAGAGGTTCGAATCCTTTCGGGCGCGCCATCTCCGCTTCATTGTGATGCCGCCAACCATAGTCGCCGTTGCCGCGCTTCTCGTAGCTTACGGGATCCTTGCCACAACGTCGGGCCGACTTTTCTCGAGCCAGGCGACGGCCTCGGTCCATCGACATGGCACTCGAAGGTTTTCTAGGTGGGGTCCTCCAGGGATTTCGATTGCACTCGCTTCACCGCTTACTCCACCAGGTGGTGCAGCACGCCTCAATCTTTGACCAAGTCCCCCAGCAGGTTTGCCGCCACCATCAGCTTGGCGAGCGTCAGGCCGCCAGCAGCAATCTCCTCGACTGCGCGGCGGATGCGCGTCGCCTCGGGATGAGCTGCAAGCCAGGTCTCCGCAGCCTGCTGGCCGGATTGGCCGGTTGCCAGCATGTCCGCGGCGAGGCCTCTTTCGGCAGCCGCGATTAGGTCGACGGCGCGGTCGATGGCGAGGCGTTCGAAACGATCGCTGGTTGGCACGCTGCGCGCGGCGGCGATAATGCGGTCGAGACGGAAATTGGCCTCGGCGGCAAAGAACGTCGCGGCGGCATCGCCGATGCTGCGGCTGGTGCGCTCGGCGACCGTCACGATGTCCGGCGCCGAGACCAGGATGTCGAGATCGGCCAGCTCGCCGGCGAGGCCGGACGGGACCCCGGCATCGGTCAACTCTTGCCGGCGCTTGCCGCGCGCTGCCTGCAAATCCGGTGGCAGGGTGTTGTCGAGAGAGGCCCTGATCTCGCGAATACCCGGGCCGAAACGTGCGATCACCGCCTCGAGGCCGTCCTTGAAATCAATATTGCGCACGTACCAGACCATCCGGGAAAGCAGAAGGTCCTGGACCGCCTCGTAGAGGGACAACTGCAACTGCCCTTCGATGCAGGCGTCGAGTGTATCGATCGCATCATTTAGCCACTTGAGCCCGTAGGATTCATCCACCGCCACATAGGCCATGACGATGGTGGGGATATCGGCATCGGTTTCGTCGATAAGACGCACGATACACGCCGGGCCGCCGCGGTTGATGACCGTATTGACGAGGCTGGTCGCGATGATTTCGCGTCGGAGGCGATGGAACTCTACCGCTGTCGGGAACCTGTCCTGAACCTGGCGCGGAAAATACCCGGAGAGCTCGCGGGCAAGATAAGGATCGTCCGGCACACTGGTGCCGAGCAGGTCGTCATAGAGCGTCAGTTTAGCGTAGGCGAGCAACACGGCGAGTTCAGGCCGTGTCAGGGACTGCCCGCGCCGTGTGCGTTCGGTGAGCACGGCGTCGTCGGGTAGGAATTCGACCGCGCGGCTGAGCAGGCTGCGCTGCTCGAGCGACTGCATCAGGCGAGTGAGGAAACCGGTCTCGGCCACGCCCTTGCGCTCGGCGAGTGAGAGCGCGAGCGTCTGCAGATAGTTGTTGCGCAGGACGAGGGCACCGACTTCGTCGGTCATCGCGGCAAGCAGGGTGTTACGGTCAGCCGGGCTGAGGCGTCCCTCGCGCTCGGGGCGCGCCAATGCGATCTTGATATTGACCTCGACGTCGGACGTATTCACGCCGGCCGAATTGTCGATCGCGTCGGTGTTGAGCTTGACGCCTGTTTGCGCCGCTTCGATGCGGCCGCGCTGGGTGACGCCGAGATTGGCGCCTTCGCCGATCACCCTGGCGCGAACGTCGGTCCCGGTGATGCGGATCGGATCATTGGCGCGGTCGCCGGCCTGATCGTCGCTCTCCACCGATGCCCGGATATAGGTGCCGATGCCGCCAAACCACAGGAGGTCCGCGCGCGCCTTCAGTATCGCCGTCATCACCTCGAAGGGTGTTGCGTGCGGTTTGTCGAGATCGAGCACGGCGCGTACTTCCGGTGCGAGCGGAATCGCCTTGAGGGAGCGCGAGAACACGCCGCCGCCCTGCGAGATCAGCGATTTGTTGTAGTCCTGCCAGCTCGATCGCGGCAAGTCGAACAGGCGCTTGCGTTCGGCGTAGCTGATCGCCGGATCGGGGGAGGGATCGATGAAGATGTCGCGGTGATCGAATGCCGCAACGAGTTTGATCGCCGGTGAGAGTAGCATGCCATTGCCGAAGACGTCGCCGGACATGTCGCCGACGCCGACCACGGTGAAAGGCATGGTCTGAATGTCGGTGCCGAGCTCGCGGAAGTGGCGTTTGACCGCCTCCCATGCGCCTCGTGCCGTAATCCCCATCTTCTTGTGGTCGTAGCCCTGGCTGCCGCCGGAGGCGAAGGCATCGCCGAGCCAATGGTTCTTCTCGGCCGAAATCGCGTTGGCGATGTCGGAGAAGGTGGCAGTGCCCTTGTCGGCGGCGACGACCAGATAAGGATCGTCACCATCATGCCGTATGGTCGAGTCGGGCGGGAGGAGGTCATCGCCGTCGAGATTGTCGGTGAGTTCGAGCAGCGAGCGAACGAAGATGCGATAGGCTTCGGTGCCTTCCGCGAGCCATGCGTCGCGGCTGGAGGGCGGCGGTAGGCGCTTGGGCACGAAGCCGCCTTTGGCGCCGACCGGCACGATCACGGCGTTCTTGACCTGCTGGGCCTTGACCAGGCCGAGGATCTCGGTGCGGAAGTCCTGCGGCCGATCTGACCACCGCAGTCCGCCGCGCGCAACCTTGCCAAAGCGCAGGTGAATGCCTTCGACGCGGGGGGAATAGACGAAAATCTCGTAGAGCGGTCGTGGAGCTGGCAGGTCCTCGATTCCGCGCGCGTCGAACTTGAAGGAGATCACCGGACGCGGATGTCCGTCCTCGCCGACCTGCCACAAATTGGTGCGGATGGTGGACTGCACCAGATTGGTGAAACGGCGGAGGATGCGATCTTCGTCGAGCGATGCGACGGATTTGAGCTGCTCCTCGATATCGGCAAGGAGGGCGGTCTCTTGGGCCGAGCGCTCGGAATCAGTAAGGGCGAGGCGTGGATCGAGGCGGGTCTGGAACAGCGCGACGAGATTGGCGGTGATTGCCGCGTTCTTGCGCAGAGTCTCCCACATATAGTCCTGGCTGAACGGCGCGCGGATCTGGTGCAAATAGTGGGACAGCGCCCGGATGGTCGAGACTTCGCGCCAGCCCAGGGCTGTGCGCAGGATCAGCCCGTTATATCCGTCGGATTCGGCTCGATCACCGACCACCGCCATGATCGAGGCTTCGAGCCGATGGCTGAATTCCCGGTTGATCTCGATCGGCTGGTCATCGCTGGTCTCGATCGTCATGTCATGCAGCCACACCGGCTCCGGCCTGGCACCGGGCACGATCTGATAGGTACGTTCATCGACCACGCGCAGGCCGTGATTTTCGATCACCGGCACGCGATAGGATAGCGACAGCGGCGCGGCATCCGAGAACACCTTCAGGCCGAAGCGTTTGGGATCATCCTCTCCCTCGAAGCGATGAACCGAAATCGTCACCGGGCGGGTCGGCGTGAGCCTTTCGATGGTGGCGATATCGGCTATCGCCTGTTCTGCCGTGGAGGCCTCGGTATAGCCTCCGGTAAAGGCCTGGGCATAGCGATTGGCGAGCATGCGCGCCCGCATGCCATCGGTAGACGCAGTCAGCGCGGCCTTCAGCTTGTCGGCCCAGGTCGCGGCAATGGCGTGGATCCCAGCTTCCAACGTGGCGCGTTCGACGGCAGGAGTCTTACCCTCATAGCGTCCGATGATGTAGTGAACGCGCGCCAATGCTCCTTCGGGGAAAGACGCGTAGGAGGCCGCCAGCATCCCCTTGTAGCTCTGCGACAGGAAGGCGCCGATGCGCATGCGCACATCAGTGTCGTATTTGTCGCGCGGAATGAAGACGAGGATGGAGACGAAGCGATCGAACTTGTCGACCCGAGCGAGCGCCCGGACGCGGGGGCGCTCATAGAGGATCAGGATTTCCATGACGAAATTGAAGAGGGTGTCGATGTCGACCTGGAATAGTTCGTCTCGCGGATATTCCTCGAGGATATGCATCAGCGCTTTGCCCGAATGGCTGTTCGGATCGAAGCCGGCGCGCTGGAGCACCCGCGATACCTTGTGGCGAATATAGGGGATCTGTCGGACCGAGCGCGTATAGGCGCCTGAGGTGAACAGGCCGACGACTCGCAATTCACCCTCGAGTCGGCCGTCGGGCGCATAGAGCTTGATGCCGATATAATCCATCCGGATGCGGCGATGAACGCGGCTACTCACATTGGCCTTGATGACGATGAGTAGGGTCGGCTCGCGCATGAACTCGCGAATTTCCGACGTCATCACCACCATTTCGCTGCCGCGGCGCAGGACCTTTACATCGGGGTCGCGGAGGATGCCGAGGCCCTCAGCGGTCGTGATGTCGTCCGACGCATCGCCGTCGGGCGAGAAACGATATTCGCGCACGCCGAGAAAGGTGAAATTGTCCGCGCACAGCCATTGCAGGAACTGGTTGGCCTCGGCGACCTCGTCGATCGGTAGCGGCGGCGGATTGGAAGAGAATGTCTTGATCGCGTCCTCGACGCGGTCGCGCATGACGCGCCAGTCCGCGACGCAGGCGCGCACGTCGCTCAACGTTCTGGCGAGGCCGTCAATTAGCCTCTCGCGGTCAGCGTCGGCGTCGAGGCGGGTGATGTGGAGGTGAATCAGGCTCTCTCGCGCGCCTTTTGCCCCTTCCGGCAATGCTTCACCGTAGAAGTGCAGGAGCTTGCCTTGGTCATCGCGCTCCACCGCGATGATGGGGTGAGAGACGAGGGTGACTTCGATACCCTGCTCGGCGAGCTCCGCCATGATGGAATCGAACAGGAAAGGCATATCGTCGTTGAGAATTTCGAGCACGGATATCTCGCGCCCGTCCGGCATCATCGGATTGACGACGCGGATATCGGCACGACCCGCCGTGCGTCGCTGTACATGCTCCCAGGCTTGCTCCGCCAGGAAGGCAAGCGAGGAGGCATCGTAACTGGCGAGGTCCTCGACATTGGTGTAGCCGAACATAAGCTCGGCAAAGGATCGGGGAGCCTTGCCCGGCTGCACGCTTCCCGCCGCGTCGCGGATCAGAGTTGCACGGGCCTTGTCGTCACGCCACGCCATAACGTCCTCCACGTCCCAGCCGATTAACCGCAATTACGGTCGGCCGTTGTTTTTGGAGTGCATCTCTTCGTGCGCCATTGTTTCCCGACCGCGATTCAATCGCACAGGTGAAATCTTCGGTCGTGCGGCCTCGACGATATTAGCATCCCGGAGCCGCCGTGGCGCGCGGAGTTGTGAGGTGTGTCGTGAGGCCGGAATCGATGCCGACGAGCCTCACGCCGCCTGTGAGATATAAAGAACGGTATTAATTTACTTGCCTGGCGTGTTCTGCTGTGCGACCAACGGCTGCCTGCTGAGAATATCGCAAGACGACGTGCTGGGGGTCAGGTGTTTGGTCGCATCTTAGGCAACATCAAGCTGGCCGCACTTGTCGTGTTCGCATGTCTTGCCGTTTCGACATCAGCCAAAGCGTCGCCCCCTACAGCGACCGTCACTGTCACTCCGGATCAACTGGCCAATGGTCAAGTGGCGGCGGCGGCCGTGACAGTCACCTTCTCTGAAGCGGTGACCGGCTTTGATTTCACTGACCTGACGGCCACCGCAGCTACTTTGTCAAGTCTCGGGACTTCGGACAACATAACCTACACGATCACCCTCACCGCAGCTTCGGGTGTGACGGCCGCAACCAACCAGGTAGTTCTGAACCTGACCGGGGTGATAAACGTCGGCAGCGAAGCCGGGGTCGGCACTGCCGTTTCGAATAATTATACAGTCGGACCGGTCAACAGCCAGACGATCACCTTCGGCGCCCAGGCAGGACGGACATATGTCAGCGGTGGCACGTTTGTGGTCAATCCGCTGGCCACGACAAGCAGCGGCCTGGCGGTGGCTTATTCCTCGCTGACCACGGGCGTCTGCACGGTTACCGGCGGTATAGTGACCATGATCAGCGCCGGCACCTGCACGCTTGCCGCCGATCAGGCTGGCGGTGGCATTTACGCGGCCGCAAGCCAGGTCACCCAAAACGTCGTTATCGCCCAGGCCGCCAGCGGTATTGCGTTGGCCGCGTCGCCCAATCCGAGCCTCCCGGGACAGGCCGTCACTTTCACCGCGACAGTGTCGGGCTCATCGCCCACCGGCACGGTGACGTTCATGGACGGCGCGACGACGCTGGGCACCGGCACCCTCAGCGGCGGAGTGGCGACATTGAGCACATCGGCGCTGACGGTCGGAACCCATGCAATCTCCGCGATCTATAGCGGCGATACCAACAACACGACCGTTACGTTTATAGGGCCCCAGATCGTGAACCCGGCGACGGCGGCGGCGACGACGACAGTCCTTGTCTCGTCCGTCAATCCAAGCACGCTGGGCCAGGCTGTCACCTTCACAGCAACCGTGACAAGCGGAAGCGCCACGCCGGCCGGCACGGTGAGCTTCAACGACGGCGGTGCTGCAATCGGCAGCGCGACTTTGACTGGCGGGATCGCCACCCTGACGACCTCGGCGCTGACGGCCGGCACCCACACCATCACCGCGGTCTATGCCGGCAACGACAACTTCAAGACCAGTACGTCGGCAGCGCTGCTGCAGGCGGTGAACATGCCGCAGGACAGTCTGAAACTGCGGGCCCTGCAGGTTATCGCAACCAAGGTCGTGGCGCAAAATTCGGGCGCCGTTATTACCGGTGCGATCGATACCGCGATCTCCGAAGGCTTTAGCGATGGCGGCAACCTGGTTACGCCGAGTGGAGGCGGCATCCGTTTCAACTTCTCCGCCGATCCCGATCAACCGCAGGCCGCAACCGCCGGCGCGGATGTGCCGGATCGATGGAATGGATTGTACGGGCGCAGCAGCAGCCTGCCGGGCAGTGTCAACAGCTATGCGCAATCGCAATCGCAATCGCAATCGCCGCAAGGCGCATCTCGTGTCGATGATGCCTTCGCGGCGATCAATCGCAGTGCGATGCCCGCCAGGGCGCCCGGGTTGCGCACCGCCGCGCCGAAGGACTGGCTGTTGTGGGCGGATGTCAAAGGCAGCGGCATCGATCGCTGGGGGTCATCGACATCGGCACCCATTCTGTACGGCAGTCAGGTTAATGCTCTCATGGGCCTTACACGCAGGGTCACACCGAATTTTCTGGTCGGGGCGTTCGGCGGCTATGAGACCTTCGACTACCGATCCGACGCCTTGAGCGGGCATCTCAAAGGGGACGGCTGGACGCTCGGCTCATATCTCGGCTGGAGGTTCGCGCCGGGACTCCGCTTCGATGCAGCTGCGGCATATTCCGGGATCGGCTACGACGGCACTGCAGGCACCGCTACGGGCAGCTTCAGCGGTCATCGCTGGCTGGTGTCGAGCGGGCTGACCGGCAACCACAAGACTTACGGCTTCGATATCGAGCCTTCGGCGAAGTTCTATGCGCTGTGGGAACGCGAGAACGCCTATACGGATTCGCTCGGCGCTCTGCAGGCGGATCGTACTTTTTTCACCGGGCGCGCCTCGGCCGGCATCAAGCTTAGTTATCCCTGGCCCACCAGCGCCGCCGTGATGCTCGCGCCTTATGCGGGTTTCTATGCTGACTACTACTTCACCGGCGACGATGCCGCGGCCCTGGCGTTGGCCGGGACCGTGCCGCTGGCTTCCGTCCCGCTGCTCGATGGCTGGTCCGCGCGCGTCACGGGAGGCGTGGCGGCGCGCCTCGGCAACGAAGCCACTGTCGCTCTTGGCGCCGAGCTCGGCGGTATCGGGAGCAACGTACAAATCTGGACGTTCCGTGGACGAGCATCGGTTCCATTTTGAGGCGACGAAGAGTTGTATATTTCAATGACATGAATGTTCGCAGTTTTATCCTTAATGGCACGCCAGATTTTCCGTTCGAACTAGAAACGCCAGCCGTCGATTGGCCGCTCAATCACTGCTTATACGCAAGCGGACTTTTGCTTTGGATTGGATGACGCGTGCTTGCTCACCGGATTTTCTGCTCGATCTCGTAAGCCGCCTTCAGAAGCGTTTCGACAACTTCCTGCTCGCGTCGCGGGCCGAGCCGTGTTCGGACGGCCGATATGGTGAGGGCCGCCGCCGGATCGCCATCGGCTGTCTTGATCCAGGTCGAGATCGATTTCGTGCCCTGGACCAATCCGACTTCGCGCACGCCATAGCCCCTACGCCGGGCATCGGCGATCTCCGACAGCACGGTCTGCCGGTCGGTCCGATATCCCGCGAAACGAGGTTCATTCGTCGCAACGATCCTGCGTGACTCTTGAGCCGGTAACGCGGCCAGGATGGCGACGCCTGCGCTGCTGACGCCGAGCGGCCGCCGCGCGCCGACAGCGATCGAGAGTACCTGGATCGGATATGAGCCAATTCTCCTATCCACGCATAAAGTGTCGTTGCCGGTGCGCACCGTTAGAAACAGTGTGTCGCCGATCCGTTGCGACGTTTCGCGCAAAATGTCGTCCGCTGCTGCGAGCAATGGCGAGCGCGATGGGCGAGCGAGTGCCAATTCAGGGACCTGCGTGCCGATTGCATAGCGACCCGAGCGCTCGTGGCGCTCGACGAGCCCCTCCTCCATCAGGACATGGATGATCCGGTGTACGGTCGGGCGCGACAGACGCGTCGCCTGGACGACTTCTTTCAACGGCAATCCGCTCTCACCGCCCGCTGCGAGCACGCGAAGGAGGAAGAGCGCGCGCCGGATCGCCTGTGCGCCTTGTCGCGGCTCCGGATCCAGTGTTATCGGCAGTCCATTGTCCATAATGTGGACAATAACCGCATATTGGCATCGACAAGTAAAGCGGTTGAACCAATGGTTCGCCGCAAGAGCGCTGGTCCCAATCGGCGTCGAACATACGGTCAGCGGCGTGAAAGTCGCATCTGCGGGAGGAAATGATGAGGTCGCTATGGATCGCTGCAGCCATTGTTGCGACGCTGGTTAATGGCGCGGCGACAGCCCAGGAATGGCCCGCGCGCATTGTCAAACTGATCGTGCCCTATCCGGCCGGCGGCAATGTCGATAGCGCGGCGCGCATCGTCGCGGATCGGCTGCAAGAAAAATTGGGCCAGCCCTTCGTGATCGAAAACAAGTCGGGCGCTGGCGGCATGATCGCCGGGGAAGCGCTCGCGAAAGCGCCGAATGATGGCTACACGCTCATGGTTGGCGCCAATGGTCCGGTTCTCTTCGCTCCCGAAATCAACAAGCGCGATGCCTACAACTGGAAGCGCGACTTCCTGCCGATCTCGAGCATCTCGATGACGCCGCTGGTGCTCGAGGTTCATCCTTCCGTGAAGGCCACGTCGTTTGCCGAATTGCTCGACCTCGCGAAGCGCGATCCGGGCAAGCTGACGATGGCCTCTCCGGGGCCGGGCACCACCAATCACCTGCTCAGCGAACTTATGCAGTCGAAGCTCGATATTCGTTGGGTGACGGCGCATTATCGCGGCAATGCGCCCGCGACCAATGACCTTCTCGGCGGACAGGTTCAGTTCGCATTCGATCAACTGTCGGTCAGCCTTCAATACATCAAGAGTGGAATGCTGCGCGCCCTGGCGGTCACGAGCCCACATCGACTGAAGACGCTTCCGGACGTGCCTACTTTCGCCGAGCTTGGCTATCCGGATTTTGACGGCCAAACGTTCACAGGGCTGTTTGCTCCGGCGAACACGCCCGCTCCGATCACCGATAAATTGAACAAGGCGCTGGCTGAGATCCTTAAAGAGCCAGGCGTCATCGACAAGTTCGAAAAGCTTGGCGCCGAAGCGTTCCCGATGACGTCGGGTGAATTCAGAGCTTATCTCGATCGCGAGGACGCCAAGTGGATTCCGGTCGTGCGCAAGGCCAACGTGAAAGCGGATTGACGAATGAAGATCGATCCCGCTGAACTTGGCGCCGAAAAGGCCTATCGTCTGCTCACCGGCATCGTCGTCCCGCGACCGATCGCATGGGTGACCAGCATGTCGCATGCAGGTACCGTCAACCTTGCGCCATTCAGTGCTTTTACCTTTGTCTCGCCCAAGCCGCCGATGCTGGCAATCAGCGTCGGCCGCAAATCAGGTGTCTACAAAGACACCGCACGCAACATCCTGGATCGCGAAGAATATGTCATTCACATCGCGGATTCGCCGTTGCTGTCGGCGGTTCACGAAAGCTCCGCTGAACATCCGCCGGAGGTGAGCGAGGTCGAAGTCCTCGGTCTCGAGACGACTCCCAGCGACCATATCGGGGTGCCGCGGCTGACGGCGGCGCCTGTCGCGATGGAATGCCGATTTCGACAATGCCTCGAATTCGGCGATACCCGCAGCCGGCTGATCGTCGGCGAAGTGGTCGCATTTCACATCAAGGACGATCTGCTCATCAACGACAAGATCGAGACCGAGAGCCTCGATCCGATCGCCCGCATCGCCGGTCCGCGTTACGCGCGGCTGGGCGAGATCGTCACGTTGAAGTCCGTGTTCCAGACATCGAAGTAGTTGGATCAACGTCGCGGGCGCAATTCGAGCAACCGTTCCAGCGCCCGGCGGCAATCGATCCAGTGAATTGTTCAAGAGGCCCTCATGAAACTATGCAGCTATTTGACCGGCGGAAGCAGCCATTACGGCGTAGCGACCGATGATGGCGTCATCGATCTCAGCGCATTGCTCGGATCGGAATTTCCCGATCTGCGCAGGCTGATCGCCGGCAACGGGCTGGCGAAGGCGAAGCAGGTGAGCGCCGGCCGCAAACCCGATCATCGACTGTCGGATCTGGTCTTGCTGCCGCCGATCCCGGCGCCGGAGAAGCTGTGGTGCATCGGCGTCAACTACAAGGACCGCAACGCCGAATACAAGGACAACTCGGATCTGCCGAGATATCCGAGCCTGTTCGTCCGCAACCCGTCGTCGGTGGTCGGCTCCGATCAGCCGATTGAAAAGCCGAAGATCTCCGAGCAGCTCGACTACGAAGGCGAGCTCGTGATTGTCATCGGCAAGGAAGGCCGTCACATCACGCGCGAGAATGCGTGGTCGCACATCTTCGGTATGACTCTCTGTAACGAAGGCTCGGTGCGGGACTGGCTGCACCACGGCAAGTTCAACGTCACGCAGGGCAAGAACTTCGATCGTTCCGGCAGCGTCGGGCCGTGGATCGTCACGGCCGACGAATGCGATCCGCAGGGGACGCACGATATCGTCACACGGGTGAACGGGGAGGAGCGTCAGAACGACTCGACTGAGCGGCTGATGTTCACCTTCGACTATCTGATTTCCTATCTGTCGACCTTCGCCACCTTGAAGCCCGGCGACATGATCGCGACCGGAACGCCGACCGGCGCCGGCGCCCGCTTCACGCCGCCGCGTTGGCTCAAGCCAGGCGATGTCGTCGAGGTCGAGTCCGGGCAGATCGGCATTCTTCGCAACGTCGTCGCAGAGGAGAAATAACGGTGCTTGATCAGGCAGTCATCGATACGCTGGCGCGTCGCCTCGACGAAGCGGAGCGGACCAAGACGCTCATCACCATGTTCACCGCCGATTATCCCGATCTCACCATCGAGGATGCCTATGCGATCCAGCGGACCTGGACGGCGCTGCAGCTCGAACGCGGGCGGGTGATCAAAGGTCACAAGATCGGCCTGACCTCGAAGGCCATGCAGAATGCGGTCAGCATCTCCGAGCCGGATTACGGCGTGCTGTTCGCCGACATGATCTATCAGGATGCCGGCACCATCCCCTATGAGCGGTTCTTCGCGCCGCGCGTCGAGGTCGAGCTGGCCTTCGTGCTCAAGACCGACCTGCGCGGGCCGGATTGCACGATCTTCGACGTACTGAACGCGACAGACTACGTCACACCGGCGCTCGAAATCCTGGAAACGCGGATGCATCGGGTGCATCCGCAAACCAAGAAGCCTCGCACGGTGGTGGACACGATCTCCGATAACGCAGCGAATGCCGCGCTCGTGGTCGGCGGTCGTCCATTCCGTCCGCTGGATGTCGATCTGCGCTGGGTCAGCGCGCTGCTGTTCCGGAATGGTCAGATCGAGGAGACCGGCGTCGCCGCCGGCGTGCTGAACCATCCGGCAAACGGCATCGCGTGGCTCGCCAATCGCCTCGCGCCGCACGACGAATACCTTGCTGCGGGCGAGGTGGTGCTCGCCGGATCCTTCACGCGTCCGATCGAGGTCAGCCGCGGCGATACGATTCACGCCGATTACGGGCCGTATGGCTCGGTGTCGTGTCAATTCGTTTGACCGTTACCCGGAGACTGCAGCCATGACATCTTCCAAGCGCCGCCGCAGCGTTCATATCGGCGAGTTCAAGCACGCAAATCCGATCCCCAATGCCTGCCGCATCAACAATCTGCTGATGTCCGGCGTCATCCTCGGCCGCGATCCCAAGACAAGCGAGATGCCGCCCGATCTCGAAAGCCAGTGCGCCAACATGTTCGCGCATATGAAGGCTATCGTGGAAGCCGGGGGCGGCAGCACCGACGACATCATCAAGATGACGGTCTGGCTGAAGGATCGCAGCAATCGCGGGCCGGTCAATGTCGAGTGGCTCAAGATGTTTCCGGACGAGCATTCGCGCCCGGCCCGTCACGCGCTCTCCATGGAGATGGAGGGCGGCGCCCTGGTGCAGTGCGATTTCACTGCGGTGATCGATTAAAGGAGCAGACAGATGCCCGACTATCTTCCATTTGATCCGAACCCGCGCACGCCATCCCGCAAGCCGCCGCCGAAGAGCATCGACAGTCAGTTTCATGTCATGGGTCCGGTGGAGCGCTATCCGGTTCGACCCGGCGCGGCGTATCAGATGCCGAGCGCGACCTGGGAAGCGACACTTCGGGTGCATAAAGCGCTTGGCATCGAGCGGGGCATCATCGTGCAGACGACGACCTATGGTGCCGATCATTCGGTGGTCCTCGATGGGCTGGCGGCGATGGGGCCGAACTACAAGGCTTGCGCAAATGCGCTCGTCTTTGCCGAGCGCGACGATGCTTATCTCGCAAAGCTGAACGATGCTGGCGTTGGCGGGGCGCGCTTCAGCTTTCGCAAGGAGCTCGGCGCAGTCCTCTCCGACAGCGACTATGAGCGTGCCATCGCGCGCATCAACGAGCTCGGCTGGTACGCGAAATTCCAGCCGGAGAAGGACGGCATCGTTGGCAATCTGGACAAGATTGCGTCGCTGAAAGTGCCGGTTCTGATCGATCACATGGGCCGCCCGGATCCGGCGCGCGGCAAAGACGATCCGAACCTGCGCGCCGTGCTCGATCTCCTGGCGAGAGGCAATTTCTGGGTGATGCTCTCACTCGGCGAAAAGACGTCCAGAAAAGGTCCGCCGTGGGACGACGTCGTTCCCATCGCACAAGCCTATCTCGAAGCCGCGCCCGATCGCTGCGTCTGGGCAAGCGACTGGCCGCATCCCGTATCGGTCGTTCAGCCGCCGAACGACGCCGACCTGCTTGAATTGCTCTATCGCTACGCGCCGGACGATGCCTTGCTGGAAAAGATATTGGTCACCAACCCGGCGAAGCTGTTTGGGTTCTCCTGATAGATAATGGCTCACACCCTGCCGGGAGGGAATCCACTTCCGGCAGATATCCGGGGTCGGTCGATGATCTCGATCGTTTCGGCGAGTGAGTCAGAACCTCTCGCGCGCGGGAGGCACATCCGAGCGCTCATAACCGCAGCCATATAGTCGTAAACCAGCGTCCCCGGAGGTTTGTTTCGACCTACGGTCTATCACGGCCCCACGGGAAGAGAGATACCGGAAAATCGGCCGCATAGCGCCGCCCTTTCGGTGGACGGGGCGGCTCCTGCCGAGGATTCGGATCCGGTTCCAGCACCTTGCGATAAAGATGCCAGGTGGCGTGGCCGAGCAGGGGCAGAACAACGGCGAGACCGACGAATAACGGTAGCGAACCGGCCACCAGCAGCGCGGCGACAATCAGACCCCATGCCGCCATCGTCACGGGATTTTTCATTACGACCCGCAGCGAGGTCTGAACTGCATCTGTCACATTGGCATGCCGGTCGAGCATCAGCGGAAACGCCACGACGCTCACGCATAGGGCTACGATGGCAAACAATAGTCCGACACCGCAGCCCTGGACGATCAGTTGGTGTCCTTCTGTCGTTGTGAGGATGCGCGATGCGAAATCGGGAATGCTGGCCGCGGGGGCATTGCCGAACTTCGAGACGTAAATTGTATTCGCAGTGGTCACCCAGACCACGAACAGAATGAGCAGGAGCGTGCCGAGGCCAAGCATGGCCCCAAAGGACGGCGAGCGTAGCACGTCGATCGCATGCCAGGCGGACGCTTCTTCGCCGCGTTCGCGGCGTCGGCTGAGTTCATAGAGACCGAGGGCTGCAAAAGGACCAATCAATGCAAAGCCGGCGGCTAGCGGGAAAAGCAGTGGTAACACCGAATAGCCAAGGGTCATTCTGGCCAGCACAAGCCCGAGAACAGGATAGATGACGCACAGAATAATGGCGTGACTCGGAACCGCCTTGAAGTCCTCCCAGCCCAGCCGCAACGCATCGTGCAGATCGGACAACCCGATCTTGCGAATGACGGGCGCGGCGACGCTATCGGAAGCGCCAGGTGCTGTCTGCGGGATATTGTCAGAATACGGAGTAGCCATGGTCACGATCTCCCACGCGTTCGCACCGGCGAGATCGGGTCATTCTCAAATGACGAGCATTCGCCTTCGTGCGCAGAAATCGCGACTGGTTCTGGAAGACGGCCAAGTTCAACGAAGAGAGCTTTGCCGAGCAAAACCTGTCGCAACCTGTGCAGCGAGTCTAACGCAATCCGGAAAGAATAGCACGCACAGTTCGGTGATTTCTTCTTTTGCAAGGTCTACGTTTCGTCCCGTGGCTGATGGCAATCGGAGTATCACTTGTTTGTCGGGTGGGCGCACACATCGTGCATTGCAGTGCGATATGGAAATCCGTTGCACGCGCGTCGTTCAACAGGTCGATCGTGGTGCTATCGTCTGTCGTGAGGAATAAGCCGGTCTATTGACAATCAAGCCTGCCGGGGAACATCCTGTAGTGGCAAGTGCCCGTAGTTCGACGACACCAGCGATCGCAACTTTTCGAATTCGATATTGCGACCGGTTAGAGGGCAAGGCGGCCAGCATTGTGATGGCGGGCTCAAAATCAGCCATCGATGCAGACATGAACTGCGCCCTTTTCTAAGTCTTGTCCGCAGCCTCTAGAGGCAAGGATGAACAAGGGATGGCTGTAGCATTCTTACTGCTGTTGGTCGCGGTCGCCTCGGTGCTGTTTCACCTCCTGAGCCCGTGGTGGTGGACACCGATCGCTTCAAACTGGAATTACATCGACGACACGATCACCATGACGTTCTGGATCACGGGGGTGGTTTTCTTCGCGGTCGTCGCATTCATCGCCTATTGCATCTTCCGCTTTCATCACAGGGAAGGAAGACAGGCGGCCTATGAGCCCGAAAACAAAAGGCTCGAATGGTGGCTCACCATAGGGACTGCGATCGGTGTCGGGGCGATGTTGGCGCCCGGTTTGGTTGTCTGGCATCAGTTTGTGACGGTGCCCCACGATGCGACAGAAATTGAGGTCATGGGCCAGCAATGGCGCTGGAGCTATCGGTTGCCCGGAAAAGACGGCCGGCTCGGGACGGTCGATGCCCGCAATGTCAGTGCCGAGAATCCACTAGGCTTGAATCCGAACGATCCTAACGGCCAGGACGACGTCGTGGTTGAGAACGACGATTTGCACCTCCCGATCGGGAAGCCGGTCAAGGTATTGCTCCGTTCAATCGACGTTCTGCACGATTTCTATGTGCCCGAGTTCCGGGCGAAGATGGATATGGTGCCGGGCTCGGTCACGTATTTCTGGTTCACTCCCACGCGCACAGGAACATTCGAGGTTCTTTGCGCGGAACTGTGCGGCATCGCGCATGCGCAAATGCGGAGCAACGTCATCGTCCAGGAAGAGAGCGAATATCATGCATGGCTGGAGAAGCAGCAGACATTCGCAGCGTTATACGGTCATCGCATCATCATGAAGGCGACTTACACGACCCGCGGCAAATAGCAGGACCGGTGCGGCGGCGTTGTACGTCGTAACGCTCATGGTGAGCGATGATCAGAAGATAAATCCGGGAGGACATTTTAATGGTTGATGTCCCGTCTGACGTACTTGCAGGAATTCCGCCGGCCGAAGTGGGTGAGGTCGATCTCTATCACCCGAGAAGCTGGTGGACGCGATACGTCTTCTCGCAAGATGCCAAGATCATTGCGGTCCAGTATGCTGTTACGGCAATGGCCATCGGTATGGTCGCGCTGGTGCTGTCGTGGCTTATGCGACTGCAACTCGGTTTTCCCGGAACGTTTTCGTTTATCGATCCGAGTCAGTATCTCCAGTTTATCACCATGCATGGCATGATCATGGTGATCTACCTTCTCACAGCGCTGTTCCTCGGGGGCTTCGGGAATTATCTCATCCCGCTGATGGTCGGCGCTCGCGACATGGTTTTCCCCTATGCGAACATGCTGAGCTACTGGATTTATCTGCTTGCAGTCTTGGTGCTGGCTTCGACTTTCTTCGTGCCGGGCGGCCCGACAGGTGCGGGATGGACGTTATATCCGCCGCAGGCCATTCTTTCCGGAAGCCCCGGACAGGAAGCAGGCATCATCTTGATGCTGGTGTCGCTGATCCTGTTCATTATCGGCTTCACCATGGGTGGCTTGAATTACGTCGTGACTGTGCTGCAGGGTCGCACGCGCGGAATGACGCTGATGCGGCTGCCTCTGACGGTGTGGGGCATCTTTACAGCAACCGTGATGGCATTGCTTGCATTTCCAGCCTTGTTCGTCGCCTCGGTGATGATGCTGTTCGATCGGCTTCTTGGCACCAGCTTCTTTATGCCAACGCTGGTGGAGATGGGGCAGCTGGGGAAATACGGCGGGGGCAGTCCGCTGCTGTTTCAGCACCTGTTCTGGTTTTTCGGCCATCCCGAGGTCTACATTGTTGCGCTACCTGCTTTCGGCATTGTCTCTGATCTCATCAGTACTCATGCACGAAAGAATATTTTCGGCTATCGCATGATGGTGTGGGCGATTGTCGGAATCGGAGCGCTGAGCTTCGTGGTGTGGGCGCACCACATGTATGTCAGCGGCATGAATCCGAAGTTCGGCTTTTTCTTCGCGACAACGACCCTCATCATCGCGATCCCCACGGCGATCAAGGTTTACAACTGGATCCTGACCCTGTGGCGCGGCGACATTCACCTCACCATTCCGATGCTGTTCGCGCTCGCGTTCATCATCACCTTCGTCAACGGCGGCTTGACGGGCCTGTTCCTTGGCAACGTCGTCGTCGACGTTCCGCTGTCCGACACCATGTTCGTGGTCGCCCATTTTCACATGGTGATGGGCGTTGCGCCGATCATGGTCGTGTTTGGCGCGATCTATCACTGGTATCCGAAAGTGACGGGACGGATGCTGAACGAGACGCTGGGGCGTTTCCATTTTTGGGTCACTTTCCTCGGAGCCTACGCGGTCTTCTTCCCCATGCACTATCTCGGGCTGTTGGGGATGCCGCGCCGCTATCATGACATCGGCGGGACGGCGTTCGTCCCGGCGTCGGCTCATGACCTGAATGCATTCATGAGTATAGCCGCGCTTATCGTCGGTTTTGCCCAGCTGGTCTTTGTGTTCAACATGATCCGGAGCCTGTCCAAGGGCAAGGAGGCTGGCGGCAATCCGTGGAACGCGACCACGCTTGAGTGGCAAACGCCGGAGACGCCGCCTGCGCATGGCAACTGGGGCAAAGAGCTCCCGATCGTCTATCGCTGGGCTTATGACTATAGCGTGCCCGGCGCTGCACGAGATTTCATTCCCCAGAATGAACCGCCGGCCAGTCTGACACCGAAGGGCGCGCATCCATGACGGCCATTGTCCTGTTCATGGCTGGAATAGCGGCCATTGCGGGATGGTGGCTCTCGCAGCAACGGCTTGCGGCCAAGCCTTGGCTGGAGGAGGGAGCGGTCGGCGATTTTCCCGGCGGAAGTTCGATATCGTTGCCGGCGGCAAAAATCGGTCTGGGTGTGTTTCTCGCGGTCGTCGGGTCGTTGTTTGCGCTCTTCGTCAGCGCTTACTCCATGCGCATGCAATTGATCGACTGGCGGTCGCTGCCGGTGCCCGGATTGCTGTGGTTCAACACTGGTGTTCTGATCGTGAGCAGCGGCGCGTTGCAATGGGCGCAGGTTTCCGCACATCGGGACGACAGCGAGAGCGTGCTGATCGGTCTCCTTGCAAGCGGCGTTGCCGCCGTTGTTTTTCTGATAGGTCAGTTGCTGGTGTGGCAGCAGCTCAACACCGGGGGCTACTTTCTGGCGGCCAATCCTGCCAACGCCTTCTTCTATCTGATCACCGCGGTTCATGGACTGCACTTGCTCGGCGGTCTCGTGGCTCTGGGCAGAACCATCGTCAAGGCATGGCGCGGTGTTGAAATCCCGCGCCTGCGTTTGAGCGTGGAACTATGCACGATGTATTGGCATTTCCTGCTTTTGGTCTGGTTGATCCTGTTCGCCCTGCTGACAGGGTGGGCGGATGATTTCGTCACCATCTGTCGCCAGTTGCTGACATAGGAAAGGCATCGATGCGATGGCAGAGACTGTGCTGACAAACATCGAAAAGCGCCGAACAATGATCTCGGGCTGGCAGGGCATTGTCGCCGACTGGTCCTCGGATCAACGGGCATTCAAGAATGTTTCGTGGGGAAAGGCCATGATGTGGATCTTTCTCCTCAGCGATACATTCATCTTCGGTTGCTTCCTGCTGTCGTACATGACGGCACGCATGTCCACGACGGTGGCCTGGCCAAACCCGAGTGAAGTTTTCGCTCTGACGATTGCTGGACAACACATTCCGCTCATTCTGATCGCCATCATGACCTTCGTGCTGATTAGCAGCAGCGGGACCATGGCTATGGCCGTTAATTTCGGCTACCGCCACGATCGCCACAAAACGGCGATCCTGATGTTGGTGACCGCTGCGTTCGGCGCGACATTTGTCGGAATGCAGGCTTTCGAATGGACCAAGCTGATTATGGAGGGGGTGAGGCCCTGGGAAAACCCGTGGGGCGCGGAGCAATTTGGCTCATCCTTTTTCATGATCACGGGGTTCCACGGCACGCACGTAACAATTGGCGTGATTTTCCTGATCATCATTGCGCGAAAGGTCTGGCGCGGAGATTTCGAGACTGGACGCCGGGGATTTTTCACAAGCAGGAAGGGGAACTACGAGATCGTCGAAATCACTGGCCTGTATTGGCATTTCGTCGATTTGGTATGGGTGTTTATCTTTGCCTTTTTCTATCTTTGGTGAGGGAAAAACATGGCTGAAGTCACGCTACATGCAGCACCCCATGCAACCCCTACGGCCCATGCCGAGGGACATCAGCACCCAATCAAGCTTTATCTCGTAGTCTGGGGATGGCTGTTTGTCCTGAGTACAGGCTCTTACCTCGTGGACTACTTCAACCTGCAGGGACATCTGAGGTGGTCTCTCATAGTGTTGTTCATGATGTTGAAGGCAGGCTTGATCGTTGCGGTCTTCATGCACATGGCGTGGGAGCGTCTGGCTTTGGCCTACGCCATCCTGCTCCCGCCGTTGCTGTTGCTGGTCTTTGTCGGAATCATGGTGTTTGAGTCGGACTACACGCTGTTGAGCCGGATCATTTTCTTCAAGGCTGGGGCGTAAAGGTGAGCGGGGGTCTCGCGCACAAGGAGGACTTCCATGACCACATATATCATGCTTGCAAACTGGACCGATCAAGGTGTGCAACACGTCAAGGACTCGCCGCGTCGCCTTGATCTGGCGAAAAAAGCTCTCAAGGATATGGATGGAGAGTTCAAATCGTTTTTTCTGACCATGGGCGACTATGACATGGTCGCGGTCTACGAAGCGCCGGACGATGCCGTCGCGGCACGGTTCAACTTGCAGCTGGGTATGCTGGGAAACATTCGAACGCGCACATTGAAAGCGTTTCCCGAAACGGCTTATCGGGAGATCATCAAGTCGCTGGGCTGATTGCGGACCGGAGGCACGCCCGCGAGTGCCACGCGTCGGCCAGATGACATGTCGATCTATCTTGGTTGTCGACCTTCAGAGTTGGCAGACATGGAGTGGTCGTATGCGAATTTTCGCTTGCGTACTCGGAGCCGGAATTCTCTCAACCGCTTCTGCATTCGCGCAGGATGCTGCATCGGGAGAGAAAATATTTACCCAGTGCAGAGCGTGCCACCAGATCGGGGAGAACGCCAAGAATGCAGTCGGGCCCGAGCTCAACGGGCTTTTTGGACGCAAGGCCGGAACGGTTGCAGGTTACAGCTATTCACCTGCGAACCGGAATTCCGGGATCACCTGGGATGAAGCAACCTTCCGCGAATACATCAAGGATCCGAAGGCCAAGATCCCCGGCACCAAAATGACGTTTCCGGGCCTCAAAGTTCCGAAGCAGATTGACGATGTTGTTGCCTATCTCAAACAGTTCGACGCGACAGGAAAGAAGGCTGAGATGGCGCCCGCTGGAGCAAAGTAGGCGGGTGATACAATTGCAGTGAAGACGAGTGCAGTGAAGACGAGGTGGTGCGCAGATGCAATTTACCGTTGGATTCAAGTTAAAGGGCAAGGCAGGCCATGTCGTCGTGGACGCCGAGGATGCGCTTGTTGCGGCGCTGAGAGTCAAGGCGGAGCTCCCGGAAGCGATGACCATGTACGTGCGCCCACAAAACCGGCGCGGTGACGCACGACACCCGTCACATGTGCCTGCCGACGAGCACGCCGAGGATACTCATTGATGGTAAATGGGGGATGAGCAAGCCGGTGCAGGTCATGGTTCGTTCGAATGGTTATGGCAAACTCTAGCCGAAAACTTCAGCTGGCGCCGAAGTATAAGAAGGTAGTCACGATGTTCCGCCCGGCCGCGGCGCTATATGGCTGAGCAGATCCATCGGCAGCGGGAAGACCACAGTCGATGATCGTTCGCCTGCAATGTCGTGCAACGCCGCAAAATAACGCAGTTGCATCGCCTGCGGCTCCAGAGCGAGGATCCGGCCGGCCTCGACGAGCTTCTCGGCGGCTTGCTGCTCGCCTATCGCATTGATCACTTTCGCCCGCCGCAGCCGTTCCGCCTCGGCCTGCTTGGCGATGGCACGCACCATGTTTTCATTGAGGTCGATATCCTTGATCTCGATGTTGGTGACCTTGATCCCCCACGCATCGGTTTGCTGATCGAGGATCTCCTGAATGTCGGCGTTGAGTTTGTCGCGCTCTGCGAGCATTTCATCCAGCTCATGCTTGCCGAGCACCGAGCGCAGCGTAGTCTGCGCCAATTGGCTGGTCGCGGCCATGTAATTTCCGACCTTGATGATCGCACGTTCCGGATCGACGATGCGGAAATAGAGAACAGCATTCACCTTGACGGAAACGTTGTCGCGGGAAATGACGTCCTGCGGCGGCACATCTTGTACCATCACCCTGAGATCGGCCTTCACCATCTGCTGCACGAACGGAATCAGGATGAAAAGGCCCGGACCTTTCACGCCGGTGAAGCGTCCGAGCGTGAAGACGATGCCGCGCTCGTATTCCCGCAGGATGCGAATGGCGGAGGAGAGAAAGGCGATCAGGATGATCGCGAGCAATGAATAGGTTATGTAATCGAGCATCATCGCACACCTCCTTCGCCGGCGCTGAGTGCCGGCTGGCGACGCACCATCAGTGTCAGATCCGTGATGCTGGCTATCTCGACCATTTCTCCAGGCTTGAATGCTTCCGTGCCGCGGGCTTGCCAGCGTTCACCCTGCGTGAAGACGTGGCCTTCGATGTCGTTCCAGTCGAGAACCTCGGCGC